>NZ_JBCMXJ010000039.1:0-1371 GCF_050475945.1 Paenibacillus solani | reverse complement strand
CAGCGGGATGGTCACCTGCAGCATTAGCAATTGCGCCTTGCAGGAAGCCGCCAGCATCAAAGCCACCACCCGTTAATTTACCCCAGCCTGCCGTCATCCATTCATAACCGAGATAAACCCGGATAAAGGTCAGTAACCACATTGCAATTTTGTTATTTCTCAGCCAGTTGTTAAACATATAAACCACTCCTTAGATGACTTAATAGATGTTGTAATGAATACGATGTTTCTTATGTTCATGTTGTCGACTCTTGTTGCTTGGGGAAGTGATCACCTTCTCTATGTCTTTATTATAAGTGAAATAAATCACAATATATGTGATTAAAATCACAATTGTGGACAAATTCATAAAAAAAATTGCATACCTATGGATTAACGTCATAAAAAACAATAATACGGATGACCGGGATGGAAGGCCGCGATCATCCGTTCATTGTTCAAACGGCGTGATTCTGCAAAGAGGATGGTTCACTGCTGATTTTTGCTTTACGGGTGAGTTTGTGCTGGAGGTAAGGCATAAGCCAGCGGTCGAGTCCGATTCTGCCGCCGTTGGCAGCTGCGAGAATGATCAGAAATTCCAGCAGCAGGAGCTGACCGTTGATGCTGATGGACCCGGAGAAGAGGAAGGCTGAATTCATGACCAGCCCCATAAGCGCTGCAAACACGGTGAATGTGCCGAGGATAAGGCCAAGTCCCACGAGAAACTCACCTATCGGGATGAGGATGTTGAACCATTTGACGGCCGGCAGTGCAGCATGCTTCAAAAATGCGGCCCACCAACCTTGAACGGCCGGGTGATCTCCGGTGGATTTAGAGATAGCCCCTTGCATAAATGCGCTTGCATCAAAACCTTTCGTTAACTTGCCCAAGCCGGCGGTCATCCACTTATACCCGACATACACCCGAATGACCGTAACGAGCCACATGGCGATCCTGCTTGATTGAAACCATTGAATAAACACCCGCACCACTCCTCCATGAATAATCATTCTCTTTTTGTTTTCAGATTTTTGTAAATTTGAAATTTGCAAGAGCGATGAGGCTTGAAAAAATAGCAACAATCTATTTGATGTCGCTTCTTCACAAAATATTCATAATTACATAAATCTGTATTTACATACAGTATTCTCAATGTTCGAAATGTGGCATGGGTTACTGGCATAAAAAAAGATGATGGAGAACCCGAAGGCTCTCCACCATCCATTAGTTTATTCAGGGGTGTATCTTACGCGATCCGCTTTTTAAGCGGTGTATGGGTAGTGCCACCTTCATGATCGGTTTTATGCGTCATTTTGTTCCAGAGACCGCGGAGATAAGGGAGTACCCAGTGGTCAAGGCCGATTTTACCAGCGTTGGCAGCAGCGACGACGA
>NZ_JBCMXJ010000038.1:0-762 GCF_050475945.1 Paenibacillus solani | reverse complement strand
GGTGCTTACTCTTGATGGAGCCCTCAGCTAAAGTGAAGTTATCAAAAGCGTTTGATGCGAGATGTTTGCTCTCGATGGAACCCTCAGCAATCTGCACTCCGTTCAATGACCCTTCGGCAATGTTCGCGCCAATGATAGTGCCCTCAGCAATTTGGCTTCCCGTTACTGATCCCTCGGCCAGGGTGAAGTTATCAAAAGCGTTTGATGCGAGATGTTTGCTCTCGATGGAACCCTCAGCAATCTGCACTCCGTTCAATGACCCTTCGGCAATGTTCGCACCAATGATAGTGCCCTCAGCAATTTGGCTTCCCGTTACTGATCCCTCGGCCAGGGTGAAGTTGTCGAAAGCATCTGATGCAAGATGCTTGCTCTCGATGGAACCCTCGGCAATCTGCGTCCCGTTCAACGATCCCTCAGCCACGTTCGCGCCGGTGATGGTACCTTCAGCGATTTGGCTTCCCGTAACAGAGCCATCGTCTAAGGTGAAGTTATCAAAAGCATCCGGTGCAAGGTGCTTGCTCTCAATAGAGCCCTCGGCAATCTGCGTCCCGTTCAACGATCCCTCAGCCACGTTCGTGCCAGTGATGGTGCCCTCAGCAATTTGGCTTCCCGTTACTGATCCCTCGGCCAGGGTGAAGTTGTCGAAAGCATCCGGTGCAAGGTGCTTGCTCTCAATAGAGCCCTCGGCAATCTGCGTCCCGTTCAACGATCCCTCAGCCACGTTCGCGCCAGTGATGGTACCTTCAGCGATTTGACTTCCCG
>NZ_JBCMXJ010000037.1:0-863 GCF_050475945.1 Paenibacillus solani | reverse complement strand
TAAGGAGCTTTTGACATGGAAGCAGAATCAGGCGGACAACCCTGCGAACCTAACCGCAGTCGCGGCCGGCTCCCCTGGAGCCTTAAGGTTCTCGGGTTCGTGAATACGAAACGTTAGCTGAAATTGCCGAAATGAAAGGATATCTAATTCTATGGGAAACACAATAGTTTTGAATAGTAATAGAGAAAATATTAAACCACTCTCAATGACTAATACTTTGACAGCTGTGTTCTTAGAAGTATTAGTGTTAAGTGGTTCTATGGCTGCAAATACAAATCGTGAAAAAGAATTTATTATATGGCTGGCTCAGCGAGATCAGGAAGTTGTTGGAATGGGTACAGTAGGTTTTGATATAGATGAACTACCATGGACAATAGATAACTTCACAAAAGAGAAAGAGTTCCTAATAGAAGTATTAGATAAGGCAATAGGGGGGCAAGTTTGGAGTAAGTTAAATTATGAACCAAATAAAGAAATGGTCAGGAACATTTCAAAAAAATGATTGTATCATTTGAAGTAAATGATGTAGATGAGCAACAGTATTTTGAATGGACAGAAGGCAATGATCAAGATGAGACACCTACAATACCAATAGGTTATCCAAAATGCGACAGACATAATATCTTTTTGTCCTGTCACGGATGCTTGATATGTAACAATGAATATTGAGTGTGTTATCTCAAGAAGTCGGCAACATCATCTAACATCATATCCACGCATCGGAGCCTGACGGCTCCTCGGTCCGCGAGAAGTGATCTGCAGTGAAGCAGAATCAGCGGACACATCCGCACCGACTAACCGCATCGCGGCCGCTCCCGTTGGTCGCTTAAGTCTGTGGGACGTCGTGGATACAGTAACGTTAT
>NZ_JBCMXJ010000036.1:0-4217 GCF_050475945.1 Paenibacillus solani | reverse complement strand
TGCAGGTAACCCGAGCAGCTTCCTAGCGTATCGGGATGACGCACCAGGATGCTAGGGGTGCCGGCTGCTGCTGATATAGCCGATGGTCGTTTGAAGCAGCAGGATCTAATGCAACAAAAAAAATCCTGTGATACTGCAGGAGTTAGTTCGAATTATTATTCTCTTTTAATAAATGTTTGAAGTGCTTTTCTTTGTACTGAGCCATACTCGTTGTGATATTGGTTCCTTTAAAACGGACAATGATTCCGAATGCAGTCGGATCTATGTAATCTACTTGATCTAAGTTAACTAGATTTCCATTATCTAAAGATACTAGGTTTGGGAAACCGAGACGACATGATTCCAACGTTAAGGCTACGGTATATACACCTGATCTGGTATGAAATCGGGGTACACGATAGTTTTTCTTCGGTTCCCATAAGTCGATAAATAGAATGTCTTTAACACAGAAAAAGCCTGCTTTGCCCATTTGAGTACCTTCTGTACCTTCTAGTATCTGAATTCCGAATATTTCTTTGTGATCCACCATTGAGTAATATTCACTTCAATACTTGCATTTCATTTGGCAAAGGAAGAGCGCCTAGTTTTTCAGCAGATCTCTGAAGATAATTATAAAGATTCCGTTCCATTATCATTAAAAGCTCCTTTCCCACGATAGTATTTGAAATAACCTGCACTATTTGGAGGTCAATGCAGGGATAGAAGATGCAGGACTAGTTGAGATGATATGACAGAGGCCGTCTTGGTCTGGGCTTGACTTATTTAGGCAATAATTAGTGCCTAGTAGGTGGGGAATAATAGAGAGAAGTAATCGCTCATAAATACATTAAGATCTCTAAGCATAAATAACTGATTGCTAATAGAGTTAATCAGGTTCAGCCCTTTAAGTTTATTACTCAAATAAAAGGATATCCATGAGTAGGAAGTCCAGAAAACAAAAAAGCCGCCTATGCGACTTTTTTGTTTTGTTAATTAGAGCTGCTTACTCGTTTAGTATGTCTATTTTTCTTGTACGCTTCAATTTCGTTATGCAGGCGATCGAGTTCCTGGGATTTAGTGATTACTTCCTGAGATTCTAAAGGATAACTTTCATTAAGTAAATTCAATTCATGTCGTAATAACTCGAATTTTGTAATTAAAGTTTGGTATTCATCCACTTATCCCACCTCAATCCTATAAAATAACTTACAAGGTTATTTTATAACAATAAAGGTTATAAGTCTAGACAAAAATAACTTATATAGTTTATAATTAACTTTATAAGTTATAAAATGCACTGTTTGAGTTACTGAATTGATAGGTGGTGATTATAGTTCCCATTAGCGGTTCCCAAATGAGGAGTGGTATACAATTTATGAGAAACCTTGATATATCAGTGTTTCTCCAGATCTGATGTTATTGGAACCAATAAACGGAACTAATCGGGGAACCATAAAGACATACTTCTATAAAGCTGTCAATAGAAATCGAGACTAGCCTCGATTCTCATCAATTGCTGTCATAATTCGACAAAAAACAATGGAGATTCATGGTACAATTTTCCCTGTAATGCATTACAACAAGAGCAAAAATACTTATTTTCAGGTAATGTTAGTGGGGCTTTGGGTCTGGAAATGAAAGGAGGGCTTCTAGATGTCTAGTGTAAGAGGGCAACAAGAGAATATTGAGGAAGCTTTAGAGTTAACTGAAAGAAAAAATGGCAAGCTCTATAGGAAAGTTGGCACGAAGTTTCAAGAATTGCTTAAACAGTTACCCGATCATAGCGATGAAATTATGGAGATAGAGAGTCTATTTCATGAGATCAACATACAGTCTCAAGAACTTGCTTACCATATAGGCTATAAACATGGCTTATTACAACGAGGTTGGTTTAAACCAATATTTCAGTCAAGACAAAAAATGATGACTAAGTAGTTGAAAATGGTCGAACCATAGAGTTATGCACACTAAGTTTCTCTTTTGTTTTCTATGAGCGTGTGCTAAAATGTGGATAACTAAATTGGTCGTTGAAAATAAAATAGCCATTGAATTAAGCAGCCTGATTAATAGAGCGCCAACTCTATTACCAGGACGACTGAAACGCCCGATCTAGACCATCGGATGAATCAAAGCTTAACACAATGACTATGCGGTACCTTATCTCAATACCTCGTTTTTGGTGTTGATTTAAATTAAATTTACCACATAGTCGTATCATTTTCAAGTGTTACTAGCCACGATTTGTCTTTATATAGACGGGTCTGTGGCTTTTTTGGTTTTCACGCTAACTTAAATTAATAATTATATTTAAATGATTTAACTTACATATCGCTCCTTTAATTCTTAAAAAAGGTAATTGAGAGCGATAGAGTTTTGAGACGAGTTTTCACAGAACGTAAGTTCTCTTGAATGAAAGAGTGGAGTTCTTGTGTCGTATGATTTCCTAAGAAAATAGCTCACAACATGATCCCCCTATTATGAAATCGTCAGTATATGAAAAATTCATAATAGATAATTATATTCCTATCCTAGTTACTTTAATGCTTATACCCAATATGTGCTCTATTGAAAAACGGACCATGTCTTCCCTTTATTTTCCATTTAACTAGAAAGGTACAGTGATAACTATGCAAAAAAATGATATGGACTATATTCGTCCCAAAAAGTTAAAGAGAGCAATCATTAAAGAAGAACTGGTTATATTGACAGGTGATTTTGCAAAGGCATTAATCCTAAATCAATTTATATACTGGTCTGAGCGTGTGGAAGATCATGATCGCCTTATTACTGAAGAATCGGATCGAATGAAAGTAAATGGAATTAATAATCCTATGCAGAAGCAATACGGTTGGATTTATAAGAAAGCTGAGGAGCTTTCTGACGAGTTAATGCTTGGAATGAGTCCACAAACCATAAGAAGACATTTAAAACATCTAGTTGATAATGGCTGGTTAAGTGAAAGAAGAAACCCTAATTACTCTTGGGACAAGACTCTTCAATACAGAGTAGATTTTATTAAGATCATGATTGATCTGAACAAAATAGGTTATCACCTAGAAAAATATGAGGCGCTAAATCGACTGTTACAAGCGGAAATCCAAATTGGAGCTTCGAAGAATCAAATTGGAGATAGCAACCTCCAAAATGGAGCTTCGGATGACGAAAACGGAGCTTCGAACCCTGGTTTTGGAGATTCAAGCGTTCAAAATAGTTCTCCGTACAATCAAAATGAAGCTTCGGAACACCTTCATGGAGCAGCAATACCAGAGATTACATTACAAAGAAATATGAATGAATGTTTGTCGGCGCAGGCGGAAACCGCCAGCACCTCTAATTTTGAAATTGGTAGTAAAGATATTATTTTTGACTCATTAAGAACATTCCTAGCGAATAGTTACATTGCTGATAATCAAACTATGACCGAATATCATATTTTAGAAATATATACAATGCTACATAATCAATTTACACATCAACTTGATGCGGAAGTCGTTAGAATCGCATGTCTCTTATATAATGATCGCACTATCCAAGTAGATACCGATAATTTTCAAATAAAGATGAAAGTTCAGTTAAGCAATCCAATTGGTTTCTTCCGCACATGCTATCAAGATGCTGTAAAACAATACAAAGCTATGCTGAGAAATAGATAAACTCTACAACGTGCGCATGCTAAGAATTGCCTAGTCAATGACTAGGCAGTGCATATTATACGTCCGGATCTGGGAACACCCAAGATTTTAGGAGGAATTATAATGAGTTGGTTCGGATTGAACTCTAGTTTTGAGTTTTGGACCTTTTTTGTTATATATGGGTTTATAACAGCTATCATACTAATGCTCGATACTATTGTTATACTTGCTCGTTATCTTGGAGATAAAAGGGCACCAGAGCTAACAATCAAACAGTTTTTAAAAAGAGATAGTTTTCATAGATTGTGCTCCTTACTTTCTGTAGACACAACACGTGACTCGATTTGGATGGATATCGGCTATATTGCATTTCAGATATCATTTTTTATTTCATGTTTACCAGCTTGGATTATAGAAAGTTTATTATATATATCTTGGATATTTTCTAATTCCATTGTTTCTCGTAAAGAATGCGTAAGGAAGTAAGCATTAGTAAAAAGAAAGCGTAGCACTATAGTTTGTTTGGTCCGGAAAACCTCTAAGGATAGATAGTTGGCCGAAACAGTAGCCAATGGCCATCCTGAAGCTGCAGGTAACCCGAGCAGC
>NZ_JBCMXJ010000035.1:0-828 GCF_050475945.1 Paenibacillus solani | reverse complement strand
CGCGTCGTGAATACGAGAGACGTTATAAGAAATCGGCGAAGAGCGTAAAAAATCATTAGAGTTGTTGATCTCGATGAAGGATCCAGTGATTATTGAGTCGTACAGCGATAGTTGGCCAAGTCTCTTTAATGAATTAAGAGCCCAGATCGTAACGAAAATTGGCACCGAAGTACTTAGAATCGATCATATTGGATCGACTTCAGTAGTTGGTTTAGCAGCTAAGCCTATTATTGATATTCAGATATCCGTAAGGGATTTAGGTAATATAGAGACAATCATATCCGGACTTGCATCTTTAGGATATCGATATCATTCGAATAATGATGATTTGACTAAGAAGTATTTCAGAGAAGCACCCGGGACGAGAAGAACCCATATTCATGTAAGGCAAGCAGGTAGCTGGTCTGAACAATTGAATTTATTATTTCGAGATTACTTAAGAACTCATGAAGATGATAGAGATCAATATGCCAGGACGAAATATGAATTAGCAAACCGGTATAAAGATCAAAGAGAACAATATGTGGAAGCCAAGATTGAAATCGTATGGGAAATTATAAAGAAGGCTAATACATGGAGTCAAAAGATCGGATGGAAACCTAGTAAAGGGGATATGTAAGTGATTCGAAGAAGCGCCGACATCTTATAACATTATATTCACGCTGCGGATCGGCTGAAGCCGATCCTTGGTCCGCTAAGGAGCTTTTGACATCGAAGCAGAATCAGGCGGACAACCCTGCGAACCTAACCGCAGTCGTGGCCGGCTCCCCTGGAGCCTTAAGGTTCTCGGGTTCGTGAATACGAAACGTTAGCTGAAATTGCCGAAAT
>NZ_JBCMXJ010000034.1:0-910 GCF_050475945.1 Paenibacillus solani | reverse complement strand
GGACGCCCTCGTACGACATTCTCAAGTATCGAAGAAGAACGGGATTATTTAAAAGCGCAGGTAGATTATTTAAAAAAGCGGTATCCAAATCTGTTAAAGGAGACACCCTTAGTCGACAGCAAAGCTACGAAATCATTGAGGAACTGAGGGAACTACATGGTGTTACAAGATTGTTAGCTATTGTGGGGGTGCCTAGAGCCAGTTACTACAAGTGGCGGTCAACGCGCCTGGATCGCAGCCAAAAAGAAGGCTTGGATCAAGAGATCAAAGAACACATGATGGCTACTCACTTGGCTCATCCGTATTTTGGCTATCCTCGAATGGTAACAGCTCTCTGGGAAGCAGGTTACCGTGTCAATCACAAAAAGGTATGGCGTTTGATGAAAGAACTGTCGATTCAGTCCGTGATTCGAAAGAAACGAAAATCATCCAGTTATACACCATCCGTGGTGTACCCTAACCGACTCAAACGTCAATTTCATGCTACGGCCCCGGGGCAAAAAATGGTGACGGATATTACCTATATTTCTGACAAAACACACTTTTATTATTTGTCCGTGATTCAAGATCTGTTTAATAATGAGATTGTAGCTTGGCAGATCTCTAGACGTAACGATGTGGAACTTGTACTCGACACCGTTGAGCAGTGGACACGAAAAAGAGACGTCTCAGAAGCCGTGCTCCATTCGGATCAGGGCTTCCAATATACGTCTCAGGCGTACAACACACGATTAAAAGAATTCAGCATTAAAGGCAGCCACTCTCGCAAAGCAACCTGCCTAGATAATGCATGCATCGAATCCTTTTTTTCGCATCTCAAAACGGAAAAGTTGTACCTCCTTCAGTGTAAAACAGAAGGAGAGTTACATCAAGCCGTTGAAGATTACATCTACTTTTACAACTACCAGCG
>NZ_JBCMXJ010000032.1:0-831 GCF_050475945.1 Paenibacillus solani | reverse complement strand
CCAGTGCGTGTTACCGCACCTTCATCCTGGACAGGGGTAGATCACACGGTTTCGGGTCTACGTCCACATACTAAATCGCCCTATTCAGACTCGCTTTCGCTGCGGCTACGGCTTCTCGCCTTAACCTTGCATGGGAACGTAACTCGCCGGTTCATTCTACAAAAGGCACGCCATCACCCATAGATCGGGCTCTGACTTCTTGTAAGCACACGGTTTCAGGTTCTATTTCACTCCCCTTCCGGGGTGCTTTTCACCTTTCCCTCACGGTACTGCTTCACTATCGGTCGCTAGGGAGTATTTAGCCTTACCAGATGGTCCTGGCAGATTCATACGGGGTTTCACGTGCCCCGCACTACTCGGGATCCGTCTCGGAGGGAATATACTTTCGACTACAGGGCTTTTACCTCTTCTAGCGGGCCTTTCCAGACCTCTTCGTCTAATATGTTCCTTTGTAACTCCATGTGAGACGTCCCACAACCCCAGAGAGCAAGCTCTCTGGTTTAGGCTGTTCCGCATTCGCTCGCCGCTACTAACGGAATCACTCTTGTTTTCTCTTCCTCCAGGTACTTAGATGTTTCAGTTCCCTGGGTATGCCTCCACGCATCCTATGTATTCAGATACGGGTAACTGACTATTACATCAGCTGGGTTTCCCCATTCGGACATCCCCGGATCGAAGCTTGCTTACAGCTCCCCGAGGCAGTATCGTTGTTCGCCACGTCCTTCATCGGCTCCTAGCGCCTAGGCATCCTCCGTGTGCTCTTAGTAGCTTAACCTCTCTGCTCAAGTTTCGCGCCATGCGCTCTGTTGTCCGCTTGTTTCCTGAATGGAT
>NZ_JBCMXJ010000031.1:0-3903 GCF_050475945.1 Paenibacillus solani | reverse complement strand
TGATCTTTCCGCCCATCGTACAATACAGCTCCGATTCCGTCGTTAATGCAGATTGCCCTTCCACTTTTACCGATGTCTTGGTTCTAGTCCAAGGCTCTCCGGTCAGCATCAACAGACAAGGTTTTCCGCTTACTTGCCGGCCATCCGGCAGGATGAGGTGGACCTCCTCGCCGCTCGTGTTACTCGGATGAGTGCAAATTCCAAACTTGGAGATATTGATTTCTGGCTTGCAATCCGTCTCGTTCATCATTGGCTTCTCACTGACAAAAGAACCATGACTTACTGGCAGATTTATTTTCCGAGGATGGGTCCCACAATCGCAATAAATATCCGCGCCGCGGACGACATATTCACTTTGCTCCGGCATCTAAAGCTCCCTCCATCATATCTATGGAAGTGAAGATAACAAAAACAGGTCAATTACGATGGTATCTGACCATAACCAACCTGCTAGATGTATTTGAATAGCGTTATTTAGGGTATAAATTAAAAGCATTTGATGTGCGTACAACCGAAATGAAGAAATCTTTTATTCGGGTATAACAAGGTTATATTTGTTATTGGTTGAATGATAGTTTCATTCGAACTGGGTGGGGTCTAATTCATAAGCTTCGCCAATTTAACATTGTGGCAACTTAGACTATTGGTTATATTGATCTTGTTACTGAGGTTGAATGTGAGTTTACACAAATATATTGATAGACTCTTACTTTTCTTCTTCACTATCTTTTGAAAAATCCTCCTCTTCATAAGGATAATTCAGTAGTTCTAGATTTTCTTTAGTCATATACCACGTTCGATATTCATCTAGCCTACTATTTATAAATAAACCCCCGTCAATTCTCTTCAGAAATGGATATGAGGAATCATCTTCAACAACCAAATCCTGACTACTAAATTGTAATAATTTCCCGATAAGTTCAAGGAACTTTAACCAACCGATATCAAAAGTACGTGATATAAATTGGATACTAATATCAACGTTTGTATTCACACCATGCGTTTCAAGATTCAGCTTACGGTAACGTTCTATATATTCATCCTCATCATCTAAATTAATGCTCATTGAAAAATATGTACAACCAACTCTTACACATTGAGTATCAGAGTGATCCCATACTTCTGCCTCATAATCAATTAATTCTACAAATAATACTTCGCTCATCATGTTGTAGAGTAATTTACTCAATTCTTCTCTAGGCAAATTAGAACCAATAGATAGCCAAAAGTCCATTTACTCAAACCTCCAGTACGCTCTAGTTACTTGACGATCTTCGATGATCAATAGTTCATCTAAATGTTTTAAATCTTTTTTCGTTTGACTTTTTATAAATTCAATAAGCTCCGCTCTTTTTTCAACAGGATAATCATTTAAATTTAATACTATTCTTCTCGCTTGTTTTGTAGTTTTCTCTCTGAGGGTTCTGAGAACGTTGTTTAGTTTCGTATCTATATCCGGCGCATAACAATCAAAAACCTGCCTTTCAATAATGAAGTCTGGACTTTTATCAGGATCAATGCCATAACCGTTTCCACGAAAACTTCCATTGGGCGTTTCATCAAGCATCATCGTGCGGTACCCATTTTCCGCCAGCACATCCGCAGCTTCATTTTGTCTTACTAATCCTCGAGCATCTTTACCTGTAGCTTTAGCATAATCTCCTTCTGGTTTCCCTTCCTTAGGTAACGAAGGCTTCGTAATTGTTGCATTTGGCCTGATTTTAGGTGTATAAGGAATATACTTTTCACCATATAGCTTGTATTCAGAACTAGTTTTCCAGTTTACATTCTCATCACCATATTTTGAACGGAAATACTCATCCCATTCTGGTCCTGTTCTAGGTATCTTACCATCATTACTCGTCCCCCCAGAACCACTCCGTGTGTCAGGCAAACGATCTGGCCCGTTGCTTCCTTTGCCCCCATCACTACGACGATAATCTTCCATGTCAAATCTGTAAGGGGATGTACTTCCGGGACCATCAAATGCTAATCTGTTCTGAATATTCTTAAACGGATTCGGAATGTTATTGGCGAGTTCTTTCATGCTCCTTCTGATGTTGTCCTGAAGGTTTGAGTTTTTAAACCAATCCACACCGTGTTGCGTTGCCTTTTGTGCTCCAACCTTCAGAAATCCTGCTACAGGGGCTAAGGCTGCAAAACCACCGGCAAACAATGACCCATACATACCAGCTGTTACTGCATCCATAAAGTTTGGAGTCCGACCATTAATTAGTTCTGTCAGGCTATAATCGGTATAGCTACTCATAAATCCGATTCCTGCATTAGTGGCTAGTTGTCTTACCACCTGACCGGTTGTTGCAGGGACTAATGAAGTCGCCACTGATCCCCCAAACGGGCCAAATATCGCTCCTCCTATCGCACCTACGATAATTCCCGTGGCGGCACTCTCTAAATATTCCCAGCCACTACTCATTTCTCCGCGCGCGATGTCGTTGGCAACCATAGTCCCGACTGTCGCAACTGCTCCGGTTGCAGCTCCTATCAACGCTGCACCAGCTACTGCACCAGCCACTGTCCCTGCTCCGAGGGTTGCTACTGACACTGCTACGACAACGGCCACAACTGCTACGGCAACAAGAAGTTTCCCCCAGCTAAACTTCTTCTTCTTCTTTCCTTCCTGCTCCTCTTCCTTCGGTTCCTCTACCTTCGGACCTTCCCATGTCGCTGGCTCGTCATTATACTTCGGATAACTTGTCCGGTCCCGGCCATCGGAATTGACCTGGTCGCCCAGGACGTGGTACTCGCTTTCGATCGTAAAACCGCTCAGTTTGCTGAGTCTCTTGGCTACAACCATATTCGGCGTCCGGATGATGATTCGCTTGGGGGTGTAGAGGGAGATATCATCGACCGCATGAAGCGTCAGCTTCCGATGGCTGGTCAGGATGATGCCTTGTTCATCGTCGATGCTGATCTTTAACGGCTCCTGACTCCCGCTCGTGATGTTAATCGCTGTCGGCGTAATCTCCAGCTCGCTGCCGTGCTCGGTGCCAAAGTAGCGATTGTTCGGATTCCCTGTCTTGCCGCAGCTTCCACCGTTTGTCCGCACACAGCCCGTGACTTTTGCCTTGCCCCCGGCATCATTAGGAAAATACAGGGTCGCATTCGTCCCGATCTGCGGCATGCAGTACATGACATTGCCGGTTGGCGGGGTGAAGGGGAACCAGTATGCCGTTGACTTCGGCTGTTCCTTATCCATTGTTAAATGAAGCTTGACCAGCGACTCTTTGACATCTAATACTTTACCATCGACGGAAATACCGACTAATTTCTTGTTATGTATCCGGTTCTGTCTTATGCCGTTCCTGCGTGCGAGACGGTATGTGTAGATGAACTGCCCTTTATCCATGGCAGCCCGCACTTCGCTAACCACCATCTGCTTCTTTCGGAACTGCGCTTCGTTTCCGATCCGGTAACGATGTCCACTATGAATCTCATATTGGAAAAAGTCCTGATCCTGCAGCCCCTGCTGCGTCGCGTTCGCCCGTTGATATTGCAGGGTATTGTTGCTGACCGTATACGGAATATCTATCGGCAATTCGATCGATTCCAGCTTCGGCACCCCGATATGTATTCTTGGCTTTGCTTCCAATATATCACTAATGACAACCGTTTGGGAATGACTTGCGATTCGCTTCAAGAATTCCCAGTCCGTCTCATCATACTGTACGATCGGCTCACCGATTGGCTTGCCGCCCCCTTCCAATACGATCGCATCTGCACCTGAATACGGGGCAAGCACTGCCTTGATCAGAGCTTCATAGGTCATCTTCTCATTTTGGAATGAACGCCGCTTCTTCTGCACATCCAGCACCGATGTTCCCGACAGCGCTTCAAACTCCAGTGTGTATACTCCGGCGCGATGAACCGTCCGTGCTGCGG
>NZ_JBCMXJ010000030.1:0-39029 GCF_050475945.1 Paenibacillus solani | reverse complement strand
GGTGGAGGGGGGGGGGTGGTTTTTGCATGGCCGCAAAAACGCGTGGTGGGAGTGGGGGAGAAGAGTGTTGTGCAGTGCCCAGGTGGGCAGTTGGCTGTGCCACAGGTCCCTCAGCCCGCGCCCGAGCCGCAGCGCTACACGCCTGCGGCACCGGGCCGCGTGCCGCGCGGGGGCCGCACGTTCCGTGCGCGGCCCTCGCGCTGGGGGCACCGCGGCTTTGCCGCGCGGCGCCCGGCCGCCGGGAGACGGCGGGTGCGGGTGCACCCTGCCGTCTGGGCGGTGGCGGGGCTGCTGGCCTTGGCGCTGGCGCTGCCTCTGCTGGTGGTTGCCCCTGGCAACCATCCGCCACAGCCGCTGCCGCCTGGGCCGCCCCCGCTGCCTTCCGCCGAGCCGCAGGCGGCGGAAGAGCCCACGGTTTCCGTCTACTTGACCAAGACGGAAACCGTGGAAGAGCTGCCGCTGGAACAATACGTCGTCGGCGTCCTGGCCGCCGAGATGCCGGCAGAGTTCCAGCTGGAGGCACTCAAGGCCCAGGCCATCGCGGCGCGGACCTATATCGTGCAGCGTCTGTTGTCCGGCGACCGCAGCGGCGTGCCGGACGACAAGGCACTGGTGACGGATACCGTTAGTCACCAGGCTTACATTGCCCAAGACGAGCTGACAAGGGAATGGCAGCAGCTGGGCAAGGAAAAGGAGCTGGCGAAGCTCAAGCAAGCGGTGAAAGAAACGGCGGGCTGGGTAATGACCTATGAGGGTGAGCCGATTACGGCTTCTTTTTTCTCCACCAGTAACGGATATACCGAAAATTCAGAGGATTATTGGAAGAACGAGATTCCCTATCTGCGCAGCGTGGAGAGTCCATGGGATAAAGAGATTTCACCAAAATACAAGACTATAGTCACAATGCCGCGGTCAGAGTTTTTAGGTAAGCTTGGTTTGGCAGATGGAGCCGTACCGGTATCGGCAGGCGGGGATGGGGGTTCTTCTTTTTTGAAAGTCCTCTCGTATACGCAAGGCCATCGGATTGAGAATGTACGGGTGGGGGGCAAGAAGTTCACTGGTCGCGAAGTGAGAGAGAAGCTCGGGCTCCGATCCAGCCAATTCACCCTTCATATGAAAGATGGAGAGATAGAGATTACGACCTACGGTAACGGCCACGGCGTAGGCATGAGCCAGTACGGAGCCGAGGGCATGGCCCGCGAGGGATACAAGGCGAAAGAGATTCTGAAGCACTACTATACGAATATTACTTTTGCCCAAACTTCAAATCTTCTCTCTTTAAATACAAGTTCAAAAAGTCGAATTTTCAGCACCGAAGGGTAATGCTTACGAAGTGCGTTTTTTCAAAACGCTTCAGGTTAAATAAAGCTAGGAGCGGCTGAATTCAAGATTCGATGCCGAGTTACTTCTTGATTCACTCCGTGTTAGATATAGAATTTATTCGTTAGCAGCAGAGTTGATGGAATTCTATATCGCAAGAAAACCTACCTTTGAATCGCGGTCGCTCATCTTTGATTGGCCCCGATTGGTTTTCTTATCAAAAGATGACTTTTTGAACAACCTCTCAAAAAAATAATAGTGAGATAACGTATAAAAGAATAGACCCCGGTAACAATGGTTACTGAGGTGATTGCAAATGAATGAACAGAACAAAAATAGTAAACCCCACGAAGAAACTCCTAAAACTGTACAAGGAGATTCGGCGGTAACGTCATCTTCGTGGAAGAAAGCTTTATCCAAACGGTGGGTGTTCCCGGCAGCATACTTAGCAGCAGCGGCAATTATACTAACCCTCGTGTGGGTCTACCAGGACGCCAGCCAAAAAACGCTGAAACCACAAGAGGAAATGGCAACCGTAAACGAAACGGCACATGATTCAGAGAAGGCTGCTGGAACCGCAACAGACGGAGAAGCTTTAGAAGTAACGGCCCAGGCACAATCCATGATCTGGCCGGTAACGGATGACGTAGCTGTCAGCATTGTCAAACCTTATTTCGATGAGGCAAGCCCGGAAACGCATCAGGAGGCGATGGTGCAATACAACGATACCTTTTCGCCCAACTTGGGTATTGACCTGGCAACAGCGGATGGAACGGAGTTTGAAGTTAGAGCAGCACTTACGGGGCAAGTAACCCGGGTAGAGAATCATCCGCTTAACGGTCAAGTGGTGGAGATTACATCTGGTGATACGAAGACCGTGTACCAAAGCTTGAACGAAGTGAAAGTGAAGGAAGGCGCGGAAGTGAAGCAGGGCGATGCGATCGCAACTGCCGGACGCAGTGAATTTGAGAAGGATCTCGGCAACCATGTGCACTTTGAAGTGTATGAGGGCGGGAAACTGGTCAACCCTGTGAGTGTGCTTCCGCAAAAATAAATTCATTTCTTCGATAAGTCATGCGCCCACCGCGCACGTGAGAGGGCAGGATCGCTAAAAGATCCTGTCTTTTTTTTGTCCCATTTACCTAGCAAGTCCTACCCTTGCTATACCTTGCTTTATGGTCATTTCATTCTTGTCCACCCATGGCATGTTCAGAAAATAAATGAGTCCAAGTAAGCTTGTCACTCCTTGAAACCGCGAATATCCCGTCATGCCCCTCATATAATGTACCAAACTATCCACACAGTAGGGAGGCGGGAGCGTGCACGATTACATCAAAGAGCGGACCATTAAGATCGGACGCTGTATCGTGGAAACGAGGCATACGGTTCGAACTATAGCCAAAGAATTTGGCGTGTCGAAGAGCACGGTGCATAAAGACTTAACCGAACGTCTGCCGGAGATCAACCCGGATCTGGCGGATCAGGTGAAGCACATTCTCGAATACCACAAATCTATCCGCCATCTCAGAGGCGGAGAAGCTACCAAGATCAAGTACAAAAAAACAGGCAGCAATCGTGAACCGGTGGCCACGGCAAAATCCTGATTTTTTAGGGCTTTGGTCGCTAGATTGCCGTTGAATCCCTCCCCTAAAGTATGATATGTTAAAAGCTGGTATAGGATCGACATTTGGAACCTGTTTTGCCGAAGAGCATCAAGGATTGCTAGATTTTGTCGATGAGTGTTTCGGTGCAGTGAACAGATTCTTTTACCATAAAATAACACTTTGGGGGCTTTTCATGATGTTGAGCAAGGATATTGGAATCGATCTCGGAACGGCGAACGTGCTTATTCACGTAAAGGGGAAGGGGGTAGTGTTAGACGAACCTTCCGTTGTCACTATTGAGACCGACACCAAACGGGTCCTTGCCGTCGGTGAGGAAGCACGGCGCATGGTCGGGCGTACTCCCGGCAACATTACGGCGATCCGCCCGCTGAGGGACGGGGTCATCGCAGACTTCGATATTACGGAATCGATGCTGAAGTATTTTATTGATCGCGTTGGCGCGCGCAGTTGGCACAGCCGGCCTCGAATCCTGATCTGCGCACCGACCAATATCACTTCGGTGGAGCAGAAGGCGATCCGGGAAGCGGCTGAGCGCAGTGGTGCCAGAGATGTGTTTCTGGAAGAAGAACCGAAAGCGGCGGCAATTGGCGCAGGCATGGATATCTTCCAGCCAAGCGGTAACATGGTTGTGGACATCGGGGGCGGCACCACGGATGTGGCCGTCCTGTCCATGGGCGATGTAGTTACCGCTTCCTCTATTAAGATGGCAGGAGACAAATTCGACGAGGCGATTACGAAGTACGTGAAGCAAAAATATAAATTGCTGATTGGTGAGCGGACAGCAGAAGATTTGAAAGTGGCGATCGGTACCGTTCGTCCTAGTGGCAAGCAAGCCGAGATGGACATCCGCGGACGTGATATGGTATCCGGCCTGCCGCTGACCGTTACGGTATCCTCTGCCGAAGTTCAGGAAGCCCTGTGGGATCCCGTGTCGGCGATTGTACTCGCGGCCAAGTCTGTATTGGAGCGCACACCACCTGAGCTGTCAGCGGACATTATTGATCGCGGAGTCATTTTAACGGGTGGCGGAGCACTGCTTCATGGATTGGACGAGCTGTTAACGGATGAACTTCGGGTACCGGTGCTCGTTGCGGAGGATCCTATGCACTGTGTGGTTAAGGGAACGGGAATCATGCTTGATAATTTAGACAAGGTCGTAAAGAAAAAGTTCTAACCTTCCGATATAGATGATAGGAATGTGATATTAGAAGGGAAGTGCCTTCATGCTTAGAGGACTATATACAGCCGCTTCCGGGATGATGACCCAGGAACAGCGACATAATACGGTAACGCAGAATATTGCCAATATCAATACAACGGGTTACAAGGCAGTGAACAGCGTGCAGCGCTCGTTCCCTGAAGTGCTTGTTTCCATGATCGGCGGCAATCAATCGTCAGATGCCGGACGAAAGCTCGGGAAGTTCAATACTGGTGTTTACGCCGAAGAGAGCATCTCGCTTTATACCGAAGGCGCACTGCGCGAAACTGGTAAGACAACCGACTTCGCACTTGTTTCATCCTTTAATGTTCAAAATCCGGCTACAGGCGAGAATTATCCATTCGATGCTTCCGGAAGATATGTGGATGATAACGGTGAAGTGATCTACCGTCCAGAAGGGTTTTTCACCGTTCGCAATGAGGATGGCGACACCCGTTATACCCGTAACGGAAGCTTCCGGTTGAGTCCGAATGGCAGCTTATTGAGCGAGAACGGCTATCAGGTTCTGGATAACAATAACAGGCCGATCGTATTGACAGGCTCGGCGCGTAACTTTACAGTGAATGAACAAGGTGAAATCATGGACGCGGATGGTAATGGGACAGGCATCACCCTCGGAATCAGCATCGTGAGTGAACCTCATGGCTTAATTCGTGAAGGCCAGGGTGTATTCCGAATGGCCGATCCGGATGGACAGACGCGTTTTATGACCGATGCTGATAATGGAGTCATCCGACAAGGATTCATTGAAGGATCGAATGTGGATCCTACGCAATCCATGGTTGAATTAACTGCTGCGCTGCGCGCGTATGAAACGAATCAGAAGATCGTTCAGTATTACGACCGAACGCTGGATAAAGCGGTTAATGAGATTGGCCGGGTTTAGAGCTGGTTCTGTATGTATTTAGGTTGCACGTTGCTGTATGTTAAATGTGAGCCCACGGGAGGTAAGTGATGAACAACTCGATGATAAGTGCTATGGTGTCCATGAATGCACTCCAGCAGCGACTGGATGTAATCGCGGACAATATGGCAAACGTCAACACGGCTGGTTATAAGAAGAAGGAAGCCTCCTTTGAAGATGTGCTGACGCAGGTTCAGGGACATCATAAGGATTTCGATCGGACCGGACGTGCGACACCGCTTGGTTATACTCTCGGGTATGGCATGAGAATGTCCTCCATCGTGCCGAATATGGAACAGGGGGCCATGAAGGAAACCGGCAATCCACTCGATCTAATGGTTGACGGACAAGCCATGTTTGCTGTTCAAGGGGATGGCGCTATCGGATATACCCGCGAAGGCGGATTCCATGTAACCCCGGATGAGCGTGACCCTAATTTCATGTTGTTGGTCAATTCTCAGGGCTATCCCGTATTAGATGTGAATAATGCGCCGATCTCACTCCCGGTCAAAGGGAAAGTGGCCATTAATCAGAAGGGGCAGATCATCGTGGAGACCCCAACAGGTCGTACGGCTCCGTATGCAACCTTGAAGCTGGTCGAGCTCATGCGTCCTGAGGGCTTGACTGCGGTGGGCGACAACATGTTTGTGCTAGGGGATGGCTTGACAGAAGCTAATGTGTTCGATATGACGCCGCTCGCTCCGGGTGAAGAACCTAAATCGAAGGTGCTCTCCGGATTTATTGAGCAATCCAACGTTAACCTGGCTGATGAAATGTCCAAAATGATGGAAGTTCAGCGAACCTACCAGCTAATGGCCCGTGCACTTAGTTCCAGCGATACCATGATGAACCTTGCTAACACAATGCGAGGGTAGGTGGGCTTCATGAGTGAATCAAACGCCAAAAAACGCTCCAAGACATCCGGGTGGAAAATAGCTGTCCGCATCATGGTTCCCATATTGCTCGTATTGGCATTATGCGGGGGACTGGTCTTTGGATATGTTGTCCTTGGAAAACAGGAGCTTAGCGAAGTGTTTGAATGGAGCACATGGAAGCATGTTTTTGATTTGATATTTGCGCCTTGATTCAAAGTTAAGGTGAATTCAATTTCATTACAAGGATATGAGGAACTCCCTTCGGGGAGTTTTCTTTTTTGGGGGTTAAACGGTATAATGGGATGGGACTTGCGTGTTAACTTTGACATTTCGTGACAATGAAGGGATGTAAACAAAAGGGCCTTCTCCCCGTATGGATATTTTAGAAGGAGAAAGCCCCTTATCTAAAACCTTCACTTCTGCAGCGGTGAAGGATATCCATCATTTTCTCCGCAGATCCTTATTTTTATGCAAATGAAATGAAATTCGTCATGTGAACCTCGAAGATGAAGCAGGATAGAACCATCTACAATACCCTCACCAGCTTGTCAAAGCGGCATAGCGGAAGCATCTGGAATGAACGGAGCTTTTCAAACGCTATGCTTGGTGGGTACGTACATAAGGAGGATTTGTATATTATGTTGAACATCAAACAGATTCAAGAAATTATTCCGCATCGCCCCCCATTTTTGCTGGTTGATAAGATTGTGGAGATCGAAGATGGCAAACGGGCGGTCGGCATCAAGAACGTTACGATCAACGAGCCATTTTTTGTCGGGCATTTCCCCGAGTATGCCGTTATGCCTGGAGTTCTCATTGTAGAAGCCTTGGCACAAGTAGGCGCTGTTGCGATTCTCAATGTTGAGAGCAACCGGGGTAAGCTCGGCTTTTTGGCGGGCATTGATGGTTTCCGTTTCCGCGGCCAAGTTGTGCCTGGAGACACGCTGCGGCTGGAAGTCGAGATTATTCGCTTAAAGGGCATGATCGGCAAGGGGAAAGCAACCGCGACCGTAGACGGGCGTGTCGTTGCTGAGGGAGAGATTATGTTTGCTCTTTCGGATAAGGAGTAATTTCAGACCATTCTTGTTTGGATGAGGAAGGGAGACTTTTATTCATGTCAGAGATGAGTCAGAGAACGATTGATACGGTACAGCGCTGGTTGAATGATCCTTATGTTGATGAAGAGACGAAGCAGGAGCTGCGCTCCCTTGAGCAGGATACACAAGAACTGGAGGAGCGGTTTTATCGCGATCTGGAGTTTGGAACGGGCGGGTTGCGCGGTATCATCGGTGCAGGCAGCAACCGGATTAATAAATATACGGTAGGGCGTGCCACACAAGGCTTTGCAAGCTATATCCTTGATGCTCACGGTGCTGCAGAGGGCAAACCTTCTGTTGTCATTGCACACGATTCCCGTCATTATTCCCCTGAATTTGCCTTAGAGGCTGCACTGGTTCTTGCTGGCAATGGAATTATCGCGAAGCTGTATCCTTCCCTGCGCTCTACGCCACAGCTGTCCTTCAGCGTGCGTCATTTGGGAGCAACGGGCGGGATTGTCATCACGGCAAGCCACAATCCACCGGAATACAATGGCTATAAGGTATATAACCGCGAAGGCGGACAGTTGGTGCCGGATGAGGCAGAGAATGTGATTGCCCGGATTCAGGAGGTCGATTCCTTCTCCGCAGTCAAGAGGCTGTCACAGGCCGAGGCCGAAGCGCAAGGGCTGCTGGTTTGGCTTGGGGAAGAAGAGGATCAGGCTTTTGTAGATACGGTGGCGAGTGTCAGTGTAAATAGAGAACTGATTGCGTCCAAGCTGGGCGAGGATTTCAAGATTGTATTTACGCCGCTGCATGGAACGGGGCAGGCTCCGGTGGAGCGTGTGCTTCGCACCATCGGCTTTAAGAATATCCATGTTGTGCCGCAGCAGGCACAGCCGGATGGCAACTTCTCCACCGTAAAATCTCCCAATCCGGAGGAACGCGAAGCCTTCACGCTGGCGATGAAGCTCGGCGAGGAAGTTGGGGCTGACATTCTGATCGGAACGGATCCAGATGCAGACCGGATGGGGGCCGTTGTTAAGAACAGTCAAGGTGAATATGTCGTACTGACGGGGAACCAGTCTGGTGCTATTATGATCCATTATCTGCTCGGTCAATTGAAGGAAGCGGGCAAACTCCCTCATAACGGTGCTGTCATCAAGACGATCGTAACCAGTGAGATGGGAGCGGCCATTGCGGAGCATTACGGTGCTAAGGTAATGAATACATTGACCGGCTTTAAGTATATTGGTGAGAAAATGACCCAGTTTGAGGAGTCCGGCAGCCATACGTATCTGTTTGGATATGAGGAGAGCTACGGCTATTTGGCAGGCAATTACGCTCGCGATAAGGATGCCGTACTGGCTTCCATGCTAATCTGTGAAGCCGCTGCTTACTATAAAGGACAGGGCAAGACTCTGTACGATGTGCTGCAGGAGCTGTATGAACAGTTCGGCTATTTCCTTGAGACACTGGAATCCCGGACACTCAAAGGCAAGGACGGCATTGCCCAGATTCAAGCGAAAATGTCCGATTGGCGAAACGATCCGCCGAAGGAAGTTGGGGGCGTATTGGTCAAGCAAGTGCTTGATTATGCGCAAGGTCTGGACGGACTGCCGCAGGAAAATGTGTTAAAATATTTGCTTAAAGACGGATCTTGGTTCTGCCTGAGACCTTCCGGTACCGAGCCGAAGATCAAAGTGTACTTTGCCGTGCGTGGCGAGTCCCTCGCTGATGCGAAGGAAAGAATTCAATTGCTCACGGAACAAGTAATGTCACGGGTAGACGGATAAGCTAATTACAATTAATGTTATGAGAACGAAGGGGATTTACGATGGTTGCTGCAAGGCTGTAAAGCTGTTGCCCTCCATCGTAAATTTCCATAGGTTCGAAGAGGAGGTACTTTCGTGGTTCAGAAATGGAAACGCTGGAACACGGCAGCCCGTAAGTGGCTGTGGATTCTAGTTGTTCTTGGCGTTGCAGCGGCCCTGCCAGTAGGTTATGACCGACTGCAAACAGAGTCAACATCAAAAAAGATAGAGTTGGTGTTTGATTATCGGGATTTGTTGGATGTCGCGGTGTATCAGGCCAAGCCGCAGGATTTTGTATCCGAGCAGCTGGACCGCCTGAAAGACGCTGGCGTGATAAGTATGGCGCTTTATGAAAGCACGCTGGACGAGCTGGTGAGATCGCGGCGAATTTCGGTATATGACGGGCAGCAGGTTGCTGATCTGACAGGCACGACAATCTCTCCGAACGAGAATTTTACGTATGTAGCATTCCTTAATGAGGAAAGTGCGACTTTAATTAAACCCATCATACAAGAAACTTTTACAAGACTGGGTATCCCAGTAAGATCATGGCAGTTTGACCATGCGGTGGATGGATTGGTCCTGGAGACCCCGCGTTCCAATGCGGTCATTAAACCGTTATCTCCCGATCCAATTACGGTTAGTATGCTGCGGGAGAGGGGCTTCAACATTGTGCCGCGTCTGTCCGATAGTCTCCCCTATGACCAAGCTTATATGGAGAACTTGATGGCGTACTTCGAGAAAAATGGCGTACAACGCATTTTGTTTGAAGGAGATTCCGCCAAAGGCTTCAACGATAATGCGGAAATGAAAAGCCTTGATTCATTTGCTCAGCTATTGAACGAGCATAAAATCGGTCTTGTGGCGATTGAGAATATCAAGCGTCCGCAAAAAGGCTTTACGAAGCTGGCTTATTTAACGGATTACAACGTAACCCGTATTTATTCCTTGAGCGAGCGGGATGCTAATCTGGATCCTGAAGTGATTGGAGACCGCTTTGCGCTTGCATCCAAAGACCGTAATATACGGATGTTCTATTTGAATGCAGAGCCGAGCCGGGATATGACCAAAGCCAGCGTTACGCATCCGCTGGATAATCTGATTGATAGCTTGACCGGATCGGGCCAGGCTATCCAGCAGATGGAGGACAACGGCTTTACGATGGGACAAGCAGAGCCGTTTAAGGTAACTGACTCGTCTATGCAGCGTTACTTCAAGCTGGGGGCTCTCGTTGGAGCTATTGCGTTGATTGCCCTAATGGTTTCTTACTTCATTCCATTCTTGACAATTGCTGCGTTCCTTATTGGACTCTTGGGCAGCGCGGGATTGTATGTTTTGAATGCGTCACTGCTTGAGCAGGCTATTGCTTTGCTTGCCGCTATCAGTGCTCCGACGGTTGCGGTCATCTTGGCTATTCGCAAGGTTAATGAGACGCAGCGGAGCATTCCGGATATGAGTGCCGGAAGAAGAGTGACTCATTCGATCGTATTGCTGATTAAGACTTCTATTCTGTCGCTTGCCGCCGTTCCGATCGTGGTTGCGCTTTTGAACAATGTGACGTACATGCTCGTACTGGAGCAGTTCCGTGGTGTAAACTTGCTGGCAGCAGCTCCGATTGGGCTTATAGCCATTTACGTGGTATTGTACCGCGGTGGATCAACGTTTAGTTCGATCCGAACATTGCTTAAATCACCGATTACGTTGACTTGGGTAATTGCGGCCGGCATTGTAGGTATTGTCGGTTGGTACTATCTCACCCGCACAGGTAATTCAGGCTCTGTTTCACCGATCGAGATGGTCTTCCGTTCGTTCCTGGAGAATACATTTGGCGTACGTCCGCGTAACAAGGAGTTCTTGCTGGCTCATCCGATGATGGTGCTCGGCGTCTTCCTGTCATTCAAGTACCGGCACGCAGTGTATCTGCTTATTATCGGTGTGATGGGGCAACTGTCGATGGTCGGCACATTCACGCATATTCATACGCCGATCTATATCTCGGCGATCCGGGTAGTACTCGGTCTTGGACTTGGACTGATCATCGGCTTGATTGCGATCGTAGTATGGCAAGTAGCAGAAAGGATCTGGAAACGATGGTCTCCACTTCTAAGACAATAGTCATTTCTGGATATTACGGTTTCAAGAACAGCGGGGACGAAGCGGTACTGAAGTCCATCCTGACGGCGCTGGAACAGGAAGGGAAGGAAGCCGGGGTTGTAATCAACCCCGTTGTACTTTCCAATGACCCCGAGTGGACTTCAGCTGCCTACGAAGTCAAGTCCGTACATCGGATGAAGCTAGGGGAGGTCCGAGCGGCCATCAAAGCAAGCGATGGCTTGATAAGTGGTGGTGGAAGCCTGCTTCAGGATGCGACCAGCCCGAAGACGATTCCGTATTATCTGGGCGTTCTCAAAATTGCGCAATGGCTCGGAAAACCAACATTTATATACGCCCAAGGCGTTGGTCCGGTCAATCGCAAATTGTTTCATCCGATGATCCGCTCGATCTTTCGTAAGTGCTCGTACATTTCCGTTCGTGACATACAGTCAGGTGAACTGCTTCAATCCATGGGAATATCGAAAGAAGCCATTCATGTCGTACCGGACCCGGTAATGGGCTTGCCACTGGCAGAAGCTGAGGCTGCACATAGCCCGGTTTCAGCACTGGACGAGGTCAATCCTGCTCAGATTGATCATAACCCGGCTTCGGAACTGGAAGAGACCGATGTTGCATCTGTTTCTTCTATAGAAGAGGATCGATCATTCGAAGAGCCACCATTGCAGTCTACGAGACCAAACCATACGAAAGCAGGTGTTGACTCTCTGCCGGTCATCGGTATTTCGGTTCGATATTGGCATCCTGATCGCAAAGAGCTGAAAGCTGTTACTGAAGGTCTGAAGACTTTAGCTGAACAGCGAGCGGTTCACCTTCGTTTTCTCCCTTTTCATCAGCCGGATGATCTTGAAGCTTCTCAGTATATTGCCAATGCCCTTGGCGATATTTCCCGTAATGGCTCCAAGATCAGCTTTTATCTGGAGGAGAAGCAGCCCCAAGACATGCTGCATGAAGTTAGCCGCTGTGATTTGATATTAGGCATGCGTCTGCACAGCTTGATCTATGCGGCGAATCAATGTGTACCGCTGCTCGGCATTTCCTATGATCCGAAGATTGATCATTTTTTGAAGCGGCTGGAGAGTAGGCCTGTCGGGACCAGTGAGCTGCTGGATGCAGAGGTATTAAAGCGTCAGCTGCTGGATCTGTTGGATGAGGCAGAGGCATGGAAGGCAGAGCACGGTGAGCAGATTGCCGTCTTGAAACGCGAGGCGGCCTTGCCTGCACGCCACATTGCTCAATATTTACGCCATAGAGGATGATAAACATGAAACAGACCTATCCATTTCCTACCGTATCAGTGTTCGATGTTCCTTTTTCCAAGCTGTCTATGAAGGATACAGTGAAATACCTGACTGAGGTTGTGCAATCTCGGCAGCAGCCTCATCAGGTGATTACGGCGAATCCGATCATGGTTATGACGGCTGTAAACAATCCGGCATATAAGCAGATGATGCAGAGTGCCGAAATGATCGTTCCGGATGGAACAGGCATCGTCTGGGCAGCTGGTGTAGGCGGAGACCCGCTTGAGGGTCGCGTGACCGGCTTCGAGCTCTTACATGAATTGTTGAAGGCCGGGGAAACCTATCGATGGAAGTTCTTTCTGCTGGGAACGACGGCTGAAGTGATTCAGGAAGCTGCCGAGAGGTTACAAATGCAGTATCCGGCTGCCATTATATGCGGCCATCGGGACGGTTTTTTTGGACCTGATCAGGATGCCGAAGTGATCGAACAGATTCGGGCAGCTTCACCGGATATTCTATTCGTGGCCCGCGGTGCGGATAACCAGGAACCATGGATTGCGGAGCATAAAGAAGCGCTTCAAGTCCCTGTTGTGATGGGTGTCGGAGGATCATTCGATATCATTTCCGGTAAATTGAAGCGGGCACCGAAGGTATTCCAAAAGCTGCGTCTCGAATGGTTTTATCGCCTTTTGAAAGAGCCTACCCGTTACAAAAGAATGCTGGCGCTGCCGAAGTTTGTCGTGAAAGTGCTGCGCGAGAAAGAAAACGTAACGAAAACGAGCTAAATGGCTCATTTCCATGGGTAAAGTCCGGGATTTCACCGGAAATTGGCATTGGTTTTCGGACCCGAACGGAGTATAATTCAACCGGTAGACTTTTATTGGGGGTCGAATAATTACATGTTAATGATATACATCATCGGGTTTATCATTTCACTGGCACTGGCGCTGCTCTTAACGCCGCTGGTGAAGAAGTTTGCGGTTAAGATTGGCGCCGTTGACGTACCGAATGCCCGCAAGGTTCATACGCGGATCATGCCCCGGCTCGGAGGGCTTGGCATTTATCTGGCTTTTATTATTGGACTGATTGCTGTACTTCCATTTTTGCCGGATAGCTTGTCTCCTCGCGATGCCAACTTTATGAAGGCATTTCTGATCGGCGGTTCCATGATCGTATTGATCGGAGCTTTGGATGATCGATTTGAACTCTCGGCCAAAGTAAAGTTTTTGGCACAGATTGCAGCGGCATGTGTCGTTGTGTTCGGATTTAATATTACTGTGGACTTTGTAAATATCCCGTTTCAGGACCGCTACTCCATGCTGGAGAGCTGGGTATCCATCCCGCTGACGATTTTCTGGATTGTTGGCGTAACCAACGCGATTAATCTGATCGACGGGTTGGACGGACTTGCAGCCGGCGTATCCGGCATCGCAATCGGCACGATTCTGGTCATGGCCATCTTGATGGGCAATACGACTGTAGCGTTGTTATGCCTGCTGCTTCTCGGCAGTATTATCGGTTTCTTGTTCTTCAACTTCCATCCTGCCAAGATTTTCATGGGGGATACGGGATCGTTATTCCTTGGATTTTGTTTGGCCATGCTGTCCTTGCTCGGTTTTAAGCAAATTGCGATCGTTTCCTTCATTACACCACTTATCATTATCGGTGTTCCTTTATCGGATACGTTCTTTGCAATCATCCGGCGCAAAATCCAGAAGAAGCCGATTTTTGCTCCGGACAAGGGCCATCTCCATCACTGTCTGCGTGAGCTCGGTTTCAGTCATCGACAGACTGTGCTGATCATTTACGTTATCGCTGCATTTTTCGGCGTACTGGCTGTCATTCAATCTTCGGCTGCGATGTATGAAGCGAACTGGGTAACCTTTGTTGTCATCTGCGTGATGATGTGCTTTATGCAGATCGGGGCAGAGATTATTGGACTGGTCGGCAAGACCAAGCGGCCGATACTTGGACTGATCCATCGAATGCGAATGAAGACCAATACTCAAAGCCGTACGAAATAGAACTTATTCTTTCATAATGCGTCACAATAAGACAAGCCTTACCCGCTAAAAAAGGGTGAGGCTTTTTTGTATGATTTGCTAAATAATAGCACCTTGGTTACCGATATATGAACTATGCGCTCGTAACAAATCGTGAGTGAAAGCGAGGGGACTCAGTGAACGACGTAACAACCAAAACGGACTCCAACGTCCGAACGATCAAGGAGGCTAAACCGTTGAGAAACCAATTCCGGGCTATAGCAAGCATGCTGCTGGCTGTAGCTATGTTCTTTTCTCTGATCCCGGCCATGCCGGCTTCTGCTGCAACCGGGGCATCATTTTTCCATTTTTCTAATTTGAGTATGGCTCCCGGCTCACCAACGCCAGAGAACCGAAGCTCCATTGTCGTATCAGGTACCTACAGCCAGATTAACCCTAGTACGATCTCTTATGAGATCAAACGTTTTGATGATACAGTCACAGGCGGTACAGGCGTAAAGCCGATTCTTGACGAGGCAACGAATACGTTCCAATTCTTGAACGTACAGCTGACTCAAGGTGAGAACAAAATTATTGTTTCCGGTATCAGCACAACCGGTGAGCGGGTAAGTGCTACGGCTTATGTGAAATTCTCGGATGTTCCAGCCGCATATGAAGTAGCCTTGAGCGATGGACGCATTCTGGAGGAGAACGCCACGAATCCGGTCATTGTTACCACGCAAACCATCAGTATCTCTGTTAAAGCAACGAATGGATCGAAGGGTGTTACCGTTAACGGGCAGAATATGTATGCCGGCGGCGGGGATACTTTCTATTCGGCAGGCTTACTCCTGCAAGAGGGTGTCAATGAACTGGTCATCGTCGTAAATTCGGAATCGAAGACGCAGACTATTACGCGCAAGGTTGTATATCATCCGACGGGTGGCTTGACTGTCAATGATCTGCAAATCGGCAGCACAAGAATTGATGGACAAGCAGTAGTAACGGGGAATGTAAACGGGGTAATCTCCGGTTATATTATCGTTGATGCTCCGCCGGCAGGGACACCTGTGGTCAAGCCTGAATTGGATGTGGAGTTGTATCAAGTCGGAACAGCGGCACCGCTTCTAAGCAACACAACCAGCGGCCCTAACAGCACGATCACTTTAGGTCAAGCGACTGTGTTGAATAATTCCTATATGTATCATTTTACAACTCAAAGTACGGCAAGCATTACACAAAGCGGTGAGTATTTTGTCTTTATTAAATCAGGCAGCTTGGATCTAAAGAAAACTTTCCAATACCGCGACAGCAACGCGCCGACGATTGAGCAAGTGTATCAGTTGTATGGCGTCGTAGATGACGCTACGAATAAAACAGTTACATCAACCTCGGAATCCGTATTTCCAAGCGGCAACGATACGATTCTGAATGAACTGCCAGTTTATTTAATGGTGGAACAGAAGAACGCTGGTACTGTTACTATCGAGTCCAGTAAAGGTGCAGGCATAGCGGACACCTATACGTATAATAGTCCTGGCAGCCCGTACCACGGCTACACTGTATTCAAGATTACGAATCTGCCTTCAGGACAGCAGAATCTGATTATTAGTGCAGGTAATAATTCGGGAACATCGGATACACGAGTAATACCCGTAACTTTCCTGTCCTCCTCGTATATCGATATTTTTAATCTGTACAACAATCAGCTGTTTAAGAGCAGTTCGGAGTTCTATGAAGTGACTGGACGTATTGTGAACTACACAGGAAATCCGGAGTTCACCATTTCCCTTAACGGAAATACCCGTAACCTGACGGTGATAAACGGCCAGTTCGCTTTTACAGACACCAGCTTCCTGCAGTTGGTTCCCGGACCGAACACTTTGGTTATCAAGGACAAGGCCGGAAAAATCTCGACTAAACTGACATTGCTGTATTTCAGTGATACTAAATCCATAATTAAGAATATGGTTCCGTTCCCTGTTGGTTCCGCAACCGACTCCGATCCGGATGGACTCTTCAGAGAAACGGCCAAGAATGCTTTTAATACGTATGAGAAGGCTCTTGGACTTCGGTTTGAGGTTGAGAACACTGATGAAATCACAGTAAATCTCAGTTACCCGACACCAACGATGTATGCTGTATTTACTAGAAATTTGGGCTCATGGACTCTGACAGGGGGTTCCCTGAAAACTCAGCTGGATGCGATCAATCAGGCGGATCATCAGCTGTACTATAATATCACCAATGGTGCCAATTCCAGTTCAGCCCGCGTTGTACTGAAGGAGCTTCCACTTCCTGAAGTTGGATTGCAGGCAGTTACGATTGAATCGCGTTATCAAGCTGTCACGACTACGGACAGTATTGAAATTACTCGTGAGCGTGCGCCATATGAAGTGTTGTCACCAAAACTGCCAAACGAGGGTGTATTGAAGCAGAACTTCGTGATGGTAAGCATTAAGGCAGAAGGTGCGGACTCCATTTTGATTGGCAAAGAACCTATGGTGAAATCGGAGATCAGCGATATTTTCCGTCTTGAAGTCAAGAATCTGAAGAGCGGAAAGAACACCATCAAGTTTACGATTCAGCAAGGATCTAAGAAGACAAACGGTTCTTTTGTAGTAACGTACACTGATGATGCTACGGAAGGGTCCCAATATAAAACGAATATTTCCAAGTCAGGTAAAGTGAAAGTGTTCAAGGGCGGCTTGTCCCTGTCCTTGCCAAAAGGAACAGTCCTTCAGCAATCAGATTCCAGCCCTAACGCTGAGGTGCCTACGATCAACCTGTTGGGTGAACATGATATTTTATTCGGTATTGCCAATCCGATTGATGGCCGTACTATTAAGGCCTATAACCGAATTGGAGAAATCGAGAATGGCGTGGAGATGGATGGGCGTCTGGCTTTGATTCCAGGTAAGAATGAGCTTGCGGCTCGTTTATTCCCGAAACCTCATTTCGGATACTCTTCTCCGCTCTACTGGCTGGATGCAGGTTCATTGAATGCTGACACGCTTGAGCCAGTAAATGACTTTCTTGTGAAGCCGGCAACTCATCCATATGCGCAAGGATCCGATTTTGTACTTCAACGTATGATGCCTAAGAACTGGATGGAGACATCGCTTAAGGGTACGATTACACTTGAGTATGACTCGGGAATTGTGAACGCAGCTGCCAGCAACCTGGGGATTTGGTGGTACAATCCTTCCCAGGGAGAATGGACGAACATCGGCGGCAAGGTAGATGCTAAGAAGAAGACAGTTACGGCTTCGTTTAAAGGCTTCGGATACTATGTCGTTAAATCCTTGCGGTACAGCTACTCCGATGCAATCTCTCACAAAACAGCACGGAATGATATTGAACTGATGCTGGCGAGAGGATACATGAAAGCATCCAAAACAGATGCGTTTGGCATCTATGATCCGATGACCCGCGGTGAGTTTGCTACGATCATCGTGAAATTGCTGGATATTCCGCTGGATTACGACACGGATAAGAGCAAGTTGACCTTTGATGATATTTATCAGGAAAATGTAATCAACAGCATGCTGTGGGATTACCGTTATATCGAGACTGCGGCCAGAAAAGGAATCATCCGCGGCATCGCGCCTCGAAGCTTCGCTCCGAATATGGAGTTGACCCGTGAAGAAGCAGCAAGCATCATCGCCCGTGCTCTGAACTTGAAGATGGGTGAAGTTGCTAAGGATAAAGCTGCACTTCAGAAGCAATTCGAGGATGTCGGCAAGATCAAATCGAATTATTCTTACCCAGCAATTCTTGCTGTAACCAAGGCCGGTATCATCACTGGCGTGGCCAATAGCCTAAAAGAAGGCGAGAAGAAACCGACATATAACTTCAATCCGGACGCTGTTCTGAATCGTGCGGATACGGCAACAATCGTGAAACGCATGATGAGCAAGCTTAAATTGCTGTAGGCCATATATAAGAAGAAACTGCATGACAGAAGGAACGAGAGCAGCTGCCTGAATTTCTAATGGCGGTGCTCTTGTTCCTTTTTTAGAGTCAAAAAAATCATTACCATTATCTATTGTTTTGTAATTTCATGTAGAATACGCTACAATAGCGGAAGCACATACTATTTTTAGAGGGTGAAGATGAATTTATGAAGCCGATATTATCTAAAGCGCAGCTCGACTACATGAAGGCGAAGACCAAGTTCGAGGAAAAAGCCAAAGTAATGGAGAAGAAGATTGAGCTGGCTCGTGCCGCTCATGATGAGATAACTCAGGAAGTCATGGAGGGACTCGTTGTTGAGACAGGCTTTCATGATTCATTTAACGAAATGACAGCAGCAGAGAATGCGTTGATCCAGTGGTCTCATACAACCATTAAACATGATAAAACATATCGCACTAACAAAGCCGAGATCGACATTATGTACGAAACGCTCCATAGTAACCCGGAGATGCGTGCACGTATTATTCAGCTGGCTATGAAGATTCGCTAACATTCTACAGGGGCGCCCGACGGGCGTCTTTTTTGTTGTCGCAATATGTAATCAGCCTATTGTTAGATGAAGAATGAAGACTTTGAAAAATATTTTAAAAAAAACTTTGCAACAACCGCAACTTTTTGGAAAACCAAACGTTTATAATGTAGAGCACAATGAGCCACCCAAGATTATCCGATACAAGAAACTTGTCTATTAATTAGAAAAATGTTCTTTACGGACTATTGGACTCGTTGTATAATACCTAGGTAGGATTAGGAATTCTATTCTAGTTTGTAGTGTTCTCTCGTTAACAAGATTCTGTGATACCGTCACAGACATCATTTATGATTTACGCTCAACTCGGGAAAGGAGGTGCACGTAAATGAGTGATAAGAGCTACCAAATTAAAGAAAACAATCAAGTGATGATTCAAGGAGGAGAAAAAAAGGTTATGAAGAAAATTTTATCCGTAGCACTGTCTACAGCAATGGCATTCTCCATGTTTGCTTCTGTTGCATTCGGTGACGATGCGCTTAACACACAACAGAAATTTGATGTACTGAAAGAGAAAGGTATCTTCACTGGCTATCCAGACCAAACAGCTGGCCTTGACAAAGATATGACTCGCGCTGAGTTCGCTAAAGTCCTGGTAGGTATCATGGGTCTTGAGCCAATCGAAGGCAAAGCTTCCTTCAAAGACAAAAACTACAAAGCTGGCAAATGGCCTGCTCCATACGTAGAAGCAGTATACTCTGCTGGTCTGATGGAAGGTAAGAACACAACGAAAATGATCTTCGACTTCAATGGTAAAATCACCGTTGAAGAAATGGCGAAAGTTCTCGTTCTTGCTCAAAAACTTGAAGTTCCAACAGAAACAAACAACAATGCTTCTAACTGGGCTAAAGGTTATGTTCAAGCAGCAATCAACGCTGGTCTTGTAGACGCTAAAGCAAACCCTAAAGCGAACGCTTCCCGTTCCCAATTGGTTGAAGTTGCTTACACTATCTACCTGAGCCAACAAAAACCAAAAGTAGTTTCTTATGAAGTTACTGAGAGCGGTAAAGTTGTAACTTTCAAACTTGCTAACAACGAAGAAGTGAAAGTTGAACTGGAAACAGCTCTGAAAGCTAACACAGCTACTGAAGTTAAGTTCAAACATAACAACTACGAGTACACTGAAAGTGTAACATGGGTTGTAACTTCCGCTACTAAAGTTGAGTCCGCTAGCTCCACTAACCTGAAAGAGGTTGAAGTTGCATTTGACGGTAAAGTAGACAAAGCTACTGCTACTGACAAAAACAACTACACAATCGACGCAAACTCCAAAGGCATTCAATCCGTAACCTTGTTGGAAGATGCTAAGACAGTTCGCATTTTGCTGTCCGAAAACAGCAAGTTTACACAAGGTACAACTTACAAAGTTGTAGTTAAGAATGTTAAAGGCGAGAGCGGTTCCGTTCTTCCACAAGGCGAAGTATCCTTTACTTCTTCCGACAACACGCTGCCAACTGTGAGCGAAGTTAAAGGTCTGGGTACTGCTGCAATTAAAGTAACTTTCTCTGAGCCTGTTCTTGCTCCAGTTGCTAGCAACTTCCAATTGGACGATAAGACATTTGTTGGTTCTGTAACACAAGGTGCTGACAAGAGAGAAGTTATCCTTAAGAGCTACACTGGAGCAATCTCCGCTGGAACTCATAAGTTGACTGCTTCCCTGATCGAAGACTATGCTGGTCTGAAATCTTTGGCGCAAACAACTGAATTCACAGCAGCTGTTGATACTGAAGGTCCTAAAGTGACTGATATCACTGCTACTTTGGAGAAAGTAACTGTTACTTTTGACGAAGAAATCGATCCAGCTTCTGCTACTAACGACAGCTTCTACTGGAAGAATGGCGACAGCAAGAAAAAAGGTAAAGTAACTCAAATTGCTTCTAACGTATATGAAGTTCAATTTGATCAAGCTAACCGTCTGCCAGGATACGAGTCCACTTTGTTCATCGAAGTTAAAGACTACTCCGGTAATGCTAACGCTGTTAAAGAACATAAAATCACTGCAAGCGTAGATCTGGTACAACCACGTGTACTCGAAACTTCGTTTGGTGTAGACAGAGCTAACACTCTGACAGTTCGTTTTGACAAGCCAGTAAATGGTACTGACAAAGCTAACTACACTGTTAAAAAAGATGGCAACACAATCCCAGTACAAAACATTTGGGCTGCCGATGATAGCAACCGTATTTTCTATGTGACTTTCTACCAGGAACTGGAAGGATCCTATGATCTGAAAATTTCCGGTATCAAAGACAGAACAGCATTGGGTAACACTCTTGTAGAATACAGTGGTACTTTTGTAGCTGCTGACAACGCTAGCCCTACAGTTAAGTTTGCAGATTACAACAACTCCAGCCGTAAGATTACGTTGAACTTCGGTAAAGCAATGGATGTATCCACTCTTCAAGAAAGAGGACATTACTACATTGGTTTCTTGAGAAACAACGCTACGAATGTTCAAGATATCGCGCTTCCAGCAGAAGTAACTGTGAACTCCGTGAACGGCGGTAAGTCTGTTGTTCTTACGTTCCCAGAATACATTGATGGAACTCGTGTAACATTCGGCGAGAACGGAACTGTTCGCAGCGTATTCGCAACAGGTCTGAAATCCAGCACAGGTCAAGTGGTAGCTCTGGACAGAACTACATTGACTGCTAAAAACAGTGAAGTGAAATGGACTGGCGCTGTACGTAAAGATGCTAGAACCATCGAACTTACATTTGACCAAGTGATCGCAACTGCAAGAACTACAGACTTCATCGTAGATGGCGCATACCCAGCTGATGTATCTGTAAGTGAAAACAAAGTTACTCTGAAACTGAACAGTGACTTTGGTGGTGGAAGCGTGACGTTGAGACAAAACAACTCTATCGAAACGTATTCCAACAACAAGCTGAACTTGGCTGCTGATACACAAATGGCAGTTAACAATGCTGTAGCTCCTAAATTGGTTTCCGCATCAGATAGAACCAGCAGTAACCAGTTTGTTCTTACCTTCTCAGAGCCTGTAGCACAATTGACTGGAGCAACTGAACAACAACTAAGAGAAGACTTTGTATTGAGAAATGCAACTAAGCCTTCTAACAGCAACTTGATCAGAACTCTGGATTACCAAATCGTTGACATTACTGGCAATAAAGTTACAATTGAAGTGAAAGACGCAGAGGCTAACAAGAGCGCTATCACTGTTCAAGTTCGTGAAGGAGCGAAGTATCTGGTTGCTGCGGCAAACCAAGAGAAGACAGCTCAAGCTTCCGATCCGCTCACAGTACAACCTTACTCACAAGTTGCGTCTGCAACTCGTGTAACTTACACTGAGTTCAAGCAAGGCGCAGTTGCTGAAGCTGCAACAGCTTCTGCTGTAGGTATTAAACTGGTTCAATCTGTAGCTGGTGCAGAAGGCAACGATGCAGGATATAATGTCACTATTAAAGTAGATGATACTATTGGTGCACCAGTTTCAATCAATGCTGATAAGCGTACAATCAAAGTTAAATCAGATACTACTTTGAATCAAATTGTAAGTGCTATTAACAAAGATACTGCAGGTGCTTGGTACAAAGCTGTACTCGTAAATGAAGAAGATGGCCAACTAACGCCACCATTCGCAGCTGGTACAACTCAAGATGTCTTTACATTCACGGGTGGTAAAGATGCAGAATCCAACACTTTGGTTGTGAACTTGAACCAAGACATCGATAGTGTTAAAGATGTAGTTATCCGCAACGCTAACGATGGTTCCAATTCTGTGCCTTACTCTGCTACTAAGGGAGTTAAATCCTTTACTGTTACTGGTCTTGGAACAAGAACTGTAATTGGTCAAGAACTAGTTGCAACAGTTAAAGGCCTGGATGGAAAAGATTATATCCTTAGATATGTTATTGGTGAAAACCAAAAATAATTAAGGGTCCAACTCACCGGTGAACACCTAGTGTTCACCGGTGTTTTTATATGCGCAGAAATGGAGGTTGAAGTCATGAAAACTAAGATGAAAATATCCATGTTAACTGTAGCTCTTGGTGTAGGAGTTTCCATGGGTGTTATACTGACAGAACCGGCTTCTGGTACGGGTGTAAGCCAACCCGGCACCACCGACGACCCCGTCGTTACCAAGAGCTATGTTGACCAACAAATTCAGCAAGCGCTGAATGGCGGTGGCGGAGCTTCCACGAATCCAACACAACCATCAACGCCATCGACTTCAGAACAGCCCTCGCAAGGAGGTGCTGATGAAGTCAAGAACGTAGCTTTGAAACCGGGCAAGCTTCTGATTGCTGATGCTGGAACGGAGTTTATCGTGCGTTCAGGACATGCGGTGATTTATACGGAAGTTGCCAGCGGTGTAGCTGATCTTACCGATGGGAAAGACCTGTTAAACGGACAGGCTGCCCCTAAGAACCATCTGTTGTCTTTCCCTCGTGAAGGCCGGGGCATTCAGGTGAAGGAAGGTTCACAGAGCAATCTGATTGTCATGGTACGCGGTGGTTATACAATTAAATAGTCCTGGTATAATTATTGCCAGTTGTGACAACGTTTTATACGTGTAGCTGCCTGATAACCTACAGATAATACTTCTGTATAAACCAATACAGGAGGTGTAGGTTCATGGGACGCAGCAGTCGCAATCGTCAAGTAGTACCCGAAAGTCGTGAGATGTTAAAGCAAATGAAATACGAAATCGCAGCAGAGTTCGGTTTGCCTGTAGGATATGGCAGCAGCTCGTATGGTGCGGATACAGAGTTTGGTTCTGAGCTCGGAGCTATCGGCGGAGGGATCTCCAGTCGCTCACATGGGTGGGGCCATCTGACCTCCCGAGAGAACGGGTCCGTCGGTGGAGAGATTACTAAACGTTTGGTTCAGCGGGCAGAACAAAGTTTATTTGGCGGCCTGCAATAATTCTGTGATTATTTCGATTAAGAATTGGAACTTATTCTAGAAAAACCTTGGTTGAAAAAACCAAGAAAATCCTTGAAAAACAGCTCAATAACTGGATTGACACCTGGTAACAAATACGTTAATATGCATGTTGAGGATTGTACATTTCAAACCTTTTCCTATCGGAAAAGGTTCATTTTTTGTGTAGGACCTTTTGATATTTCATATACTATTCATATGGGAGGTTGATTTCATGTCTTTAACAGGGCGACGTTTATTTACATCTGAGTCCGTAACTGAAGGACATCCGGATAAAATCTGTGACCAGATTTCCGATGCGGTGCTCGATGCTTTTTTGGCTAATGATCCGAACGCACGTGTAGCTTGTGAGGTTTCCGTAGCGACGGGTCTTGTTTTGGTTATTGGTGAGATTAGCACGAAATCCGAATACGTGGATATTCCATCCATCGTACGTGAAACCGTGAAGGAAATCGGGTATACCCGTGCAAAATACGGTTTTGATTCGAATACTTGTGCGGTGTTAACATCGCTGAATGAGCAATCTGCGGATATTGCACAGGGAGTAAACGCTGCACTGGAGAATCGTGACCCTTCTCAAATGGACGAGGAAACCGAGAATATTGGTGCTGGCGACCAAGGTCTAATGTTTGGTTTTGCAACGAATGAGACACCTGAATTGATGCCTCTTCCGATTGCATTGTCTCACCGCATTGCTCGTCGTTTGTCTGAGGTTCGTAAGAACGGTACGCTGGATTATCTTCGTCCGGATGGTAAAACTCAGGTAACGATTGAGTATGACGGCAACACACCGGTCCGTGTGGATACGATCGTTGTATCGACGCAGCACGCTGAAGAAGCAACGCTGGAGCAAATCCAGAAGGACATCAAGGAACAAGTTATTCTTCCTGTCGTTCCTGCTGAATTGCTGGATGCAGAAACGAAATACTTCATTAACCCTACCGGCCGTTTTGTTATCGGTGGTCCACAAGGTGACGCAGGTCTGACTGGTCGTAAGATTATAGTGGACACCTATGGCGGCTACGCTCGTCATGGCGGCGGTGCATTCTCCGGTAAGGATCCGACAAAAGTTGACCGTTCAGCGGCTTATGCAGCTCGCTACGTGGCTAAAAACCTGGTTGCAGCTGGCCTGGCTGACAAATGTGAAATTCAACTTGCGTACGCTATCGGTGTAGCTAACCCGGTATCGATTAGTGTAGACACGTACGGTACAGGTAAAGTTAGCGAAGAGAAACTGGTTGAGCTTGTGCGCAACAACTTCGACCTTCGTCCTGCTGGCATTATCCGTATGCTGGATCTTCGTCGTCCGATCTACAAGCAGACTGCTGCTTATGGACACTTTGGACGTACCGACCTGGATCTGCCTTGGGAACGCGTGGATAAAGCTGAAGTCCTTAAGGAACAAGCTGGCGTGAACTAAGGGATTTTGAGGTAATCTAAGAATATGTTCTATATGTAAATTTTAGGCTTGTGTGAATTTATTTTTCTGATGAAAATAAATTTGCACAAGCTTATTTGCTTAGGGCACAAAGCAATCTGAGAATCATATGATAAGATGAATTTATTGCAAAAATGTAATAATTAGAGATGGTACATACAAGCTGATACTTCTACGAAGTATCGGTTCTTTTTGCTGAATAAATGGAAGAATAGGAAAGGATTTAATGACAAACCAGTTACTTTTTAATGAAAACATAGTAAAGCAGGATGGAATTACATAGTAATCTAAAAAATGCCGCTACAATTTCACTAAAACATAGTGTAAGATACGCGAAAGTGATTTTTTATAACAAATTCGTAACTTTTCCTCAAAATTGAAGTCTATTAATTAGAGACTTTAATTGTTCGGCATCCGTGTTGAACGAGAGATGGGAGAGTTACGAATAAATGGTTAGTCAGGGGAAATCACTGAAATCTACTAAAACGAGCACTAGCAGGAAATGGTTGATTGTTACATTGGCGGGAGTCATCTGGGTGGGTCCCGTACTGAGCAGCGGAATACCGTTGCTGGAGAATATACCTGGTTCCCAGGTAGCTTATGCGGCATCAACCTCAGTGAAGAAGCTGGGTGAGGAGATTATAACCTCGGGTGCGGTTCTGATGAAATATCAGTATACCCAGAGCACAGGTGCAAAATCGCTGGCGAATATCATTCGAATCGATTTGCACAACAAATATGTAAAACTGGACGTTATGGCAGGTCAGGGAAATCAATTTACAACGAGACAAAGCACAGGCGGAATGGCCAAGGAGAATGGCGCTGTTGCAGCCATCAACGGTGATTTCTTTATTACCGGTGCAGAAGGTGCGCCTATGGGTGCTCAAGTTTCGAATGGTCAATTGATGTCATCACCTTCAGAGCTTAAGGGAATGTACGCTTTTGCAGTAACGAATGATGGCAAGCCGATCCTGGATGAGTATTCTTTTTCGGGAAGCATCACGGCAGAGAACGGAGCCACATTCCCACTGGCAGGCATAAACAAAACAGCTTATACCCCTGAAGGCACAGATTCAAAATTCAGCCATGTGAATGCCGCATATATATACACGAGTGCATGGAAGGCACTGGAACGGCCGAAGAATAGCTCGAGCACACCAACTGAAGTAATGGTGACGGATGGGGTTATTACGGATATTTCGGTGATGGCGGGTCTGCCTACTGCAGTGCCAAAAGGAAGCTATATTCTTCGTACCCATGGTGCAGCAGCAGAGTTTGTGAAGAACAATCTGGCCGTAGGCGAGAAGCTGCACGCAGATTATACGCTTGTATCCAAGAAGTCCGGTCAAAAGCTGGATCCTGCGAACCTGCAGATGATGATTGGCGGGCATACGATCCTGGTGGATAACGGGAAAGCAACCTCTTTTTCAAGAAACGTGAACGATCTTGGAGGCAGTCGTGCCCGCACAGCTGTTGGATATTCCAAAGACGGACGCTACGCTTATCTAATAGCTACCGAAAGCAATTCTAATAGTAAAGGCATGACGCTGCAGCAGCTTCAGGATTTTATGACGAAGGCTGGGGTCTGGAAGGGCATGAACCTCGACGGCGGAGGATCAACGACGATGGTAAACCGCCCACTGGCCGAGATGAATACGCAGTTGACTTTTAACACCGAATATGGGACCACACAGCGCAGTATTGCTAACGCGCTCGGTGTGTTCTCTACAGCGCCTCAGGGCAGCTTGAAGGGTTTGAAAGTGAGCGGAAGCAGCACACTTCTGATCGGACAAACGGGCTCGTATGAGCTCAAAGGGTATGACACCTACTACAATCCGATCGAAGCAGGCTCCATCAAACCGACCTGGAAATCCAGCAATGGCAACCTAGCGGTTAACGGCCAAAGCATAAAAGCGACAAAGCCAGGAACATCGACACTGACAGCGATCAGCGGCAGCACAAAGGCAACGATGCAGGTGAAGGTGTTGGGTGCTGAGGATATTGCAGCCTTGACTACGGGCGTATCTAGTGCCCCGCTTCAAGCGGGAACCAGCGTCTCAGTACCGGTTACAGCCGTAACGACCAGTGGCCAAAGCCTGGAGGTTCCAAGCAGCGCGCTGAAATGGGAGTTTGTCGGGTTTAAAGGCAGCGTTCAAGATGGGCGACTGACTGTATCCTCCGTGGATAGCAATACCAAGGTGGGTTATGCGATTGCTCGTTACGATGGCTTTAGCACAGTCGTTATTTTATCGGCTGCAGGTGAGAGCACGTGGGAGAACTTTGAGAATGTTAATTACCCGGTGAAGTTCACGACCAATGTGCCGGCCGTGACTGGAACCGTCGCAATCCAAAATGGCAGCGGCACAAAAGCCAAATCAAAAGTGCTGAACTTGACCTATGATATGACGGGCGGTTTAGGGCAGAAGATGTACGCATACGCCGAATTAAATGGCACAACAGGCAAAACGATTCCTGCACAAGCGACGTCGATGACGATCGATGTGGAGGGAGATAACAGCCTGAACTGGCTGCGTGCCGAGCTTAAGGACAATAACGGAAAAACCGTCTATGTCGATCTGGCTAAAGCGATAGATTGGAGTGGCTGGAAGACACTGAACATTGACCTGAGCGGATCTAACATCGCATTCCCTGCGCAGATGAAGCGGCTGTATGTGGTTAATGTGGAGGAAGGTCAGGACGAGCGTGCATTGACGGGTGCTGTATCTTTTGATGATATCCGCTTCACCATGCCATCCCTGTCAGGCAATGAGGGGCTTCCGACTGGAAAAGCCGTCATGGCCATCGGACAAAAATCGATGATGTTAAATGGTTCAAAAGTGGCCATCGATTCGGCACCGATCTTGAAGAATGGAACGACTTACGTTCCGATTAAACATGTGCTCGACGCGTTTGGCGGACACGCTACCTGGAATCAATCGGCTCAACGGGTAGGCGTTCTAAGAGGCGGCATGCTTATGGAACTGACAGTTGGCAAGAAGGAATTCATTCTAAATGGCAAGCGCAGTTCGGCCGCTGTTGCTCCAATGGTACAAGGAGGTAGGACTTTGGTCCCTCTTCGTCTCGTTTCCGAGCAATTAGGCCTTAAAGTAAAATGGGACAAGAACACGAAGACCGTCACGATCGAATCATGATATGGTATGATATGTATATGAAACGTTAGAAATGGAGTAGAGTGCGTGGATTATCAAGCCGATGCCATCGACCGTGTCATAAAGAATGCCATCCAAGTGATGGAGGACAGCAAATACCAGATGTTCGAAATATTGGAGGCGTCGCGTCAGGAGCTGGCGTCTCTCAATCATGAACTGCAGCGAACGTTGAAAGAAACAACGGAAACCTTGGAGAAGGTAGATCAGTTAGAGCTGAATTACCGGCGTTCCCGAATCCGGCTGACCGCGGTCAGCCGGGATTTTGTTCGGTATAAGGAAGAGGATATCAAGCAGGCGTATGAGAAAGCAACGCAGCTTCAGCTTGACCTCATGATTTACCGAGAGAAGGAAATGTATCTAAAGGCAAGACGGGATGAGCTGCAAAAGCGGGTTCGGAATGTCGAGAACTCCGTGGAGCGTGCAGAATCGATCGGATCCCAAATGGGCGTCGTGCTGGAATACTTGTCCGGTGAGCTCGGCCAGGTATCCCGGATAATCGAATCTGCGAAGAATAGACAGGTGATTGGCCTGAAGATTATTCTGGCTCAGGAAGAAGAACGAAAGCGCATCTCCAGAGAAATTCACGATGGACCTGCGCAATTGTTGGCGAATCTGGTTCTTAGGACGGAAATTGTAGAAAGAATGCTGGCAAAGCAGGAATTTAAGATGGTGCAGGACGAAATAGTAGATTTAAAAGGCCAGGTTCGATCAAGCCTGGAGGAAATGCGAAAAGTCATTTTTAATCTGCGTCCAATGGCACTCGATGATCTAGGATTAATCCCCACACTGCGTAAATACGTGCATGATTATGAAGAGAAGGCGAAAATCCGCACGATCTTCGAGACACGGGGTAAAGAGCATCGTCTCTCTTCTGCGATGGAGGCTGCCATCTACCGGCTGGTGCAGGAAGCACTTTCGAATGCTGCAAAACATGCTTACCCGACTTATGTGCTTGTTGAAATCACGTACCAGGCGCAATTGGTCAAAATTGTTGTCCAGGACAATGGCCTGGGATTCAATGTCGATTTGCTGGAGCAGAAAAGCAAGGACCACTTTGGGTTAATTGGCATGCGGGAGAGGGTTGAGCTGCTCGAAGGGAGAATGGAGATCGAATCAGCTGAGAATCAAGGAACCAAGATCGTGATTCATATCCCGACGAACGTAGAAAAGGGAAAGGAGTAATCGGATGGAACATGTGGAAAAAGAAAACACGATTATAAAGGTATTATTAGCGGATGACCACCAGCTGTTTAGGGAGGGCCTGAAGCGTATACTGAATATGGAGGACGACATTGACGTAATCGGCGAGTGCGGCGATGGCATTCAAGTGCTTGAGTTCTGTAACGAAACCAAGCCGGACATCGTGCTGATGGATATCAACATGCCGACCGAGAATGGCGTTCAAGCAACTGAGAAGTTGCGTGAAATGTTCCCGGAGATCAAGGTCATCATTCTGTCGATTCATGACGATGAAAGTTATGTGTTTGAAACGCTCCGTAAGGGAGCTAACGGTTACCTCCTGAAGGATATGGAAGCCGAGTCACTGATTAATGCGATTCGTTCGGTACACGAGGGATATGCTTTTATTCATCCGAAGGTAACGGGCAAGTTGATTCAGCAGCTCCGTCGTATGACGTATGTTAATGAAGCAGGCGCCATGGCGGAGGGCGGTTCGCGTGAAGCGGGAGTCAAGTTTGTGGCTGGTGAGAATAACCCATTGACAAGACGCGAAGCGGAAGTGCTTAGACTAATGGCAGAAGGCAAGAGCAACAAGATGATTGGGGAATACCTGTTCATTAGTGAGAAAACTGTAAAAAACCATGTCAGCAGCATATTGCAAAAGATGGAAGTGGACGACCGTACGCAAGCGGTTATCAACTCGATCAAATATGGCTGGGTGACATTGTAACCGTCGTTCCGAATGCACGGACGCGTCTTACATAGGGAGGGAACTGCCAAGGGGCGGTTCCTTTTTGTTATTTATAGAAAGGGGAAGCAGCGAAGTAAGAGGCATCAGGATGGTTGTAGGGAAAATATCGTTTAAGTGGAGCCAGGCTTGTGTGAAGTTTGCATCGATTGATGTTTTTCTAAGATATCAGGGTGTATATGTATGTAAGCAATGAAGAAAAGAACGTCTTGATATCGCAAGAATAAACTATCTCTAAACGTGGTCTGACTGCTTTGAGGTAACGTCGATATATGTTTTTCTTTAGATATCAGACTGCATAAGCAGCAAAGCAAAGAATATCTTGATATCGCAAGAAAAACTACCTCTAAACGCGGTCTGCCTTCCGAGAAATTACATCGATATAAGTTTTTCTTATGACCAGGGTGTTCAGCCGTTCCCTCCAGGCTTTGTGTGGGCTTCCGTTATATAACTGTCACCGACCCTTCTCGATCCGCATATATTGTTGATAAGAGAAGGAGGTGAGTCTCATGGTTGCCCAACTGCTGTGGATACTCGCGGTGTACGGGATCGCTGTAGCTCTGGTTCATATCATGCATGCCCGTCATCTCAGAAGAGCCGGTGATGGTACGGGGCGGCGCAGGCATTATGTGCTGATCACGTCCAACCATGAGCGGCAGGTAGAATGGTATTTGAGAGCCCTTTCATGGTATGCCCTGCTGAGCGGGACGCGCGTGCGTGTCACCGTCCTTGATGACCAGTCGTATGACGACACGTTGAAGATTGTCCAAAGATTGACTCATTTGTCTGGAATCGAATTGGTGTATGGGACCCTGACATCCGGTGATTCAACAGCACGGCAGCAGGATGTTGATCATGATGAAGATGAAACCATACGGATTGATCTAAGAAATTCGCTGGAGGCAATCCCCATTCCTTATGTACAGGGATAATCTTCAACTAGTGGTTACGGCCCCTTGGATGTTACTCATATTAATGAAGGCGTGAAGCACACTCCGACCGCGTGAGCGAGGGGTGTGCTTTTTGCTTTGCATTATTGCAGATGGAGCAGGAGAAGGATGTTGGATAGCGAGGGTTTGTTTAGATACTGACCTTGGCTTCTTGTGCGGGCGGTGCGTAGTCCGGGGCATAATTGGATGGTTGTCGGCCATACAGAGTATGGGCTCGTGTGCTTTAACAAATGACTTCTTAATGACTAAACGAATAGAACAATTCATGTTATTTCGGGGTATTGGAGTTGGTGTTATGCAAATAGTAATCTACGCCATTCGAACTTCTGAGAAATGGGAGTGTTATCTCTCACTGGATATGAGGGTTGATCTGGAGTGGTGGTATGGAATGGGGTTGCGACCGAATCGGAATGCAAGTATGGGGCCATTCGTGTTGTTATCCATGAACTGTCCACACGGATGGGCCGTGGAGCTTCGGAATGGCTTTAGATCGATGAGAGAAATGGACGATTGGGGAAAACGAGAATGGCAGCGATATGTGTATCAGCGTCTTAGCATGTTCATTCTTCAAGAACCGGAAAACAACAGGCAAAGATGGATGGATTGCGTGCGGAACGTTCGAATACTGGAGAAGCATACCCTGGTTTCATATGTTGAGAATCCAGATGACAATCCAGGACGGAACTCGGTTGGGACCCCGGTGCAGAGAAGTGGGAGGGGGGGAACCGAAGAGGCAGGGATTGTTAACGAAGGCCCAGCTGGAGTCAAGGCAGGCTGGGGCAAATTGATGCAGCAAGCAGAGCTGCTGATTGAATATATGGCAGGACGAGCCTTGCTTGCTGGCGAGGTCGAGGCTTTATTGGCGGAGGTCGCCGGGGATCACGGCGACTGGCGCTCCGCGGCCCAGCTTGGCATCCTGCTGGGCCGCCTGAACTTGGAAGCGGGGCTGGTCCAGCCCGCCCCGCGTGGTGCGCCCGGCTGGCTTCGCCGCCGGGCCAGGGCACCCCGCTGCCGGCGTTGCGGCAGCGAGGCCAAGAGCCGCACGGCATGCGCCGCGTGCGGCTCAGCGGCTTGCGCCTACTGCGAGGCCTGCCTCGCGATGGGGCGCAGCCGCGCTTGTGCCCTGCTGCTGCAAGGCACAGCAGGGTCGGCCGTGCGGGGCACGGCCGGGGGTTCCCCCACCGCGACCTTGGGCCGGTGGGGGCTGAGCCCAGCGCAGAGTGCCGCCGCTGGCGCTGCGCTGCAGTTCTTGGCGGAGCCACCCGCAGGGGGCTCCGCGGGGCTCGCCCGTTTTCTCATCTGGGCGGTAACCGGAGCCGGAAAGACCGAGATGATCTTTCCGCTGCTGCAGTCGATCCTGGATGCGGGAGGACGCGTCTTGGTGGCAGCGCCAAGACGAGACGTGGTGTTGGAGCTCGCTCCTCGGCTATCCAAGGCTTTTCCGGATGAGACGGTGGTCACGCTATATGGAGGAAGTCCCGAGCGCTGGAAGCGAGGAAGCATTACACTGGCTACGACACATCAGCTGCTGCGTTTTCGCGGCGCATTTGACCTGGTCGTCATAGACGAGATTGATGCATTCCCATATCATAATGATCCCATGCTCGATTATGCCGCTAAAGGGGCGAGCAAGCCAGGCGGAAAATACATCTACCTGTCTGCTACCCCACCGGCCCCGCTGCAGCGTGAGGCGTCTGCAGGCCGCTTGCCTCACGCTAAAGTTCCGGCACGTTTTCATGGACATCCGCTGCCTGTACCACGCAAGTTGAAAATGCCTCCCGTAAAACGCTGCTTACAAGACAAGAAACTTCCCACATTATTGATCCGTACTCTAAGTGCCTCCTTGCTCCGTGGCGCCCAAGTGTTTCTGTTCGTTTCCCGCATTAAGCATATTGAGCCTTGTTTGGAGCTGCTTAGAGAAGCTATTGCTAATATGCCGATTGAAGGAACCTCCTCCATCGATCCTGATCGGGCAAGCAAAGTGATGTCCTTCCGTAACCGGGAGATTCGTCTGCTCGTGACCACGACTATTCTCGAACGCGGGGTAACGGTTCCCAAGAGTGACGTGTTTATATTGGATGCAGACAGCGAGCTATTTGATGAAGCTGCCCTCATTCAAATGGCCGGCCGGGCAGGCCGCTCCAAGGATGATCCGGCAGGAAGGGTGGTATTGGCTGCACCCCAGTGGACGCGGAGCCAGAACCTGGCGGTCCGGCAAATCAAAGCGATGAACCGAATCGCAAGCAAAGGCGGATACTTGCGGCCGATTCAGGAACAGCTGCCTGAGTAGGGTAAGAGGATGCGTAGTGAATGAGAGTGATAGTGAATGAAGAAGACTTTATTGAAGAACAGAAGTTATAGCCTACATATTAAAAAGAGAATGACGGATAGGAAGGCGGCAGGATGGGGAAAGAGAGAAGTTGCATATTATCACATCAATAGGGCAGTTAAGTAGGACGGTCAAGCGAATATGCCCCAGGATAAAAGCTTGAAATAAGGAACTCGGCTGCTTCGATTGCGAAGATGAACAAACCACTATAACCAGATCATAAACAAACTAATTGTTTTCTATAAGTGAACTGCTTGCTTGTTTCTATTAACTGAGAGAGGGGTATCATTATGATAGCTGGCTGGCTTAACGAGAGAATTGGACTGCTGTATCAATTGCTCAAGCCTATTCATGAAATCTGTCTCACTTGTGGAAGAGCGGGATCATTTAATATAGACCTGCCAGGAATATGCCGGAGCTGCTACAGGAAAATTCCTTGGATTATGAAACCGCGATGTCTGCGATGTGGGCGAGGCATCGGCTGTCCCGATTGTATCCGGTCAGGTATGGAGGATCGAAGTTTTGTTTTGAACCGTAGTGCTGTAATCTATGATGCCCGGATGAAAGAGTGGCTGGCCCAGTACAAATATAGGGGGAATGAGCGGTACGCCGAGCTTTTGATAGAAATGCTGCTGCGAGCGTTCACCTTACTCCATCGGGAAGCCAATATGCATTTAGGAATTGGTAGAGCAAGAAACGCCAGTCCCAAGCCATGGAATATCCATGCGGTCACCTCCGTACCAGTAAGTGATGAACGGCTCCAGGAGAGGGGCTTCAATCAGGCTGAAATGCTTGCCCAAGGGCTTGCGCATAGAGTCAGAATTCCTTGCGTCCAACTGCTTGAGCGTAAACGCCATACGGACAAGCAAAGCTTCAAGAACCGGATGGATCGTCTCAGGGATATGAAGGAAGCTTTCGGTCCCTGGCAGCATGCATCCGAAGGGTTATGGTCCATATGCAGGCAGGTTGGAGCGACACAGAAAAAGTACATGGAAGGACGAGCCGCAGTAACATTCCGTATCCTTTTGGTCGATGATATCTATACAACGGGCAGTACGATTGATGCTTGTGCACAGGTTCTTCGAAGATATGAATCTATTGTAGACATGCCGATCGAGGTTTACAGTTTAACCTGGGCCCGTTCCTAAATAAACATAATAGGAAAAATGTAAGAAATCTTCATTTGAATGATAGACGTAAGGCCTAAGATCATGTAATCTAGGGGTATCAAAGGTTCTATGTAGCATGGAGGTTGTTGAACATGAATCTGGGGAATTGCCCTCGGTGTGGCAAGTTATATACGCTGAATATTCGGGAATTATGTTCTGATTGTATGAAGGTTATAGAAAAGGAATATGAGAAATGCGCAACCTTCCTTCGTGAGCAAAAAGGTGCAACCATCCACGAAGTATCTGAGGCTACGGAAGTATCTGTGCGGCAAATTACGAAGTTTATCAAGGAAGGTCGGATCTCGATCGCTAACGCTCCGAACATGGCATATCCTTGTGAAGTCTGCGGAACATTGATTCGCGAGAGTAATATGTGTGAGTCCTGCCGGACCCGATTAACGAGAGAGCTTAAACAGGCTTCGGCGAGTAACCAGGAAGATCAGACTAGATCCGGTAAAGATAGAGAAACCTATAGTGCAGTCGATAAACTGCGCAAATACTAACCTTTGAACTATTAACAATGGTTCATATCCGACCGATAAACTTAGTAAAGCTTATCGGTCTTTTATTTTAAGTGAGGTGAATAGTGCGTGAAGATTAACGAATCGGGACGTGTGAACGGCATCAATTCGTATCAACGGAATATTGAATCTCGGGAGAAGCAGCACATCGATAAGAAGCGCCGCAAGGATGAAGTATCAATCTCCCCGGAGGCGATGGAACTGAGTGCACAGAGTAAAGTGCAGGATCCGGAACGCGCTGAGAAAATTCAACGCTTGAAGGAATCTGTGGCCAATGGCACATATGAAGTGCCTGTTGATCGTTTAGCAGACAAAATGCTTCCATATTTTCAATCCTACAATAAATCAGGTGAGTCCAAGTGAGTGCAAGATCCATAATTGACTATATGAAGCGTCAGGATGAGCTGCACCAGCAGCTCATAGAGGCAGGGAAAGATAAAAGGCAAGCTATTCTGGACAACGATGTGGAACGTCTTACAGCGGTCATGACCAAGGAGAACCGCCTGCTGAAGCAGGTGGCGGAAACGGAGGCGCTGCGACAGCATGCCGCAGATGACTTTTTACGAGAAAAAGGCATCCGCTCCCAGCTTCAGCTGACGGTTACTGAAATGACACGACTAGTATTTAACCCGGAAGAGAAATCGGAACTACAGGATGTACAGCGTCAATTAATGGATAGGCTCCTGGAACTCAAGGAACTGAATGCTATCAACCGGGAGCTGATTGAACAGTCTTTGGATTTTATTGATTACAGCTTGAATCTGCTAGTTAGTCGTCCAGAGGATGATTTGCTCTATCAGCACCCGAAGCATCAGAATCCAGTTGGCAAGGGCCGAAGCATGTTTGATACCAGGGCATAAGTAGAAAGGAACATATACGATGAGATCGACATTTCATTTGCTTGAAATCGGTAAGAGGGGCCTAATCGCCCAGCAAGCTGCAATTAACACAGCCGGTCATAACGTGACGAATGCCAATACGCCAGGATATTCCCGTCAAACTACACGCCTAGTCGCGGCCAACCCGATCGCTTTCCCGGGTCTTCAGCGTTCTCAAGCAGCGGGTCAGCTTGGAATGGGCGTTGAGGCAGCCAGCATCCAACGTGTGCGGGATTATCTATTGGATATCGAATACCGCAATCAGAACACGAATTTGTCGACATGGAGCGTTCAGCAAGAGACGCTCTCCAATATAGAGGGGATTTTTAATGAACCTTCGGATAGCAGCTTAAGCGCAAGTATTGCGGAGTTTTGGACTGCGTGGCAGACGCTGAGTAAGAATCCGAGCGATACCGACCTATCTGCCCGTATGGCGGTTCAGCAGAAGGCGATCGCCTTAACGGAGACGTTTAACCATATCTTTTCGCAGTTAAACACGCTTAGCGGCAATTTAACATCTCGCATCGATACGAAGGTTGCGGAGGCCAATAACTATATCGCGCAAGTTTCAGAACTGACGCAGAGCATCAAGCGGATCGAAGGTCTTGGCGATAATGCGAATGATCTGCGCGACAAGCGGGATCTGCTTGTGGACCAGTTGTCATTGTTGGGGAACGTGAACGTGACAGAGACAGGAGACATCTATCAGGTGACGTTCGGTAACCAGGTTGTCATTGATGATATGGCCTCCACGCCGATTACGAATGCAATTGCTGGAGCTTTGACTGGCGGTGAAATTGCTGGGTATGTCACGTCCCGCGATGTGCATGTTCAAGGATATATTAATCAGTTGAACATTATGGCCAACACACTGGCTAACGGAGAAGTGGAAGTGACCCTGCCGGCTGGAACGATTCTCCCTCCGGGCGTGAATATTCCGAATGCAGTTATGGATGCAAACAATCCTCAGAAGCTTGCCCAGGATGTGAAGCATACTGTTAAGGGCCTTAACGGATTACATAAGCTGGGTTATACCCTTAATGAACCGGCCACAACAGGCGGCGACTTTTTCGTATCGGCTAATGGTGGTCCTATTACCGCCGGAAATATGAGATTAAGTCAGACTATTCAAGCCGATCTGAAGAACATTGGCGCATCCCTACGGACCGAAATGAAGACAGATCCGGATACCGGTACGACCACTGAGGTGGTTCTGAAAGGGAATGGCGGAATGGCACTCCTGATCGCGCAGCTGTCAGAACGTACGTTTAGTTTTAATCCGAATAACAACAATGGCGCGATAACGAATGTGACAGACTTTGGTGGATATCTGCATTCGGTTATCTCCAAATTAGGTACGGACAGCAGCAACGCCTTTAAGATGGTGGAGAATGGTACATTGCTGGTAGAACATGCAGATACACTCCGCCTGTCGATCAGCAGTGTATCACTTGATGAAGAGATGTCGGATTTAATCCGCTTCCAGCATGCATACAGCGCATCATCACGTGTGGTCACGACCATCGATGAGATGCTGGATAAATTAATAAATGGTACCGGCGTCGTCGGCAGATAGGAGGAGTAAGACATGCGCATAACACAATCAATGATGACCAGCTCAATGATGAGCGGTCTTCAGGGCAACTATCGGAGACTGGATAAATATCAGGAACAAATGATGACCCAACGCCGCATTAACCGTCCTTCCGACGATCCGGTGGGTGTTGCCAGCGCCCTTCAATATCGCGGCCAAATCACAGCGACAACGCAGTTTGAACAGAATGCGGATGATGCGGATGCATGGCTCAAGTATGGAGATACGGTAATGACCGAAGTTACGCAAATAATCCAAAAGCTTTCGGAGCTGGCGGTGCAAGGTGGAACGGATACTGTGCCGAAGGATGCCCGGGAGAACATTGCGGCTGAGGTGGATCAGCTATACCAGCAGTTGGTTTCCCTTGGGAATTCGCAATTTAAGGGGAAGTATATGTTTAACGGTGAAAGAACCGATGAAAAACCATTCCCTGAGGACCCTACTACAACTAATTATTCCTTAGATAATGGTGAAGTGAGATATCAAGTTGGCGCTGGAATTACGGTGTCCGTAAATACGCCAGGAGAGCAAGTGTTTGGAGCCTTCGGAGACTCTTCAGGAATATTTGCTGTGGTGAACAATCTTAAGGCTGCACTATTGGCAGATAATACAGCAGGCATCCAAAGCGCCATACCTGCACTACAGAAAAATCTGGAGACAACTATTACTTCCCAGGCAGAGATGGGCGGTAAGCAGAATCGTCTGGAATTTACACTGAGTAGACTCAGTGATCTGAATATTAACTATATGGGTTTGCAGTCCAAAGTTGAGGATGCAGATATCTCAAAAGTGATCATTGATCTTAAAACTTCTGAAAGTGTTTATCAGGCTTCTTTGGACACCATGGCTCGGATCATACGTCCTAGCTTGCTGGACTTTCTGAGATAAGGGGGAATACGAATGAATATCCCCCGTATTCAAATTCAGCAAGGATATTCACGAATAGGTCTTGAAACAACAAAGGGTCAACAGAGTATAGAGCAGCCTCGATCATCTATAAATATGACTCAGAAGCAAGCTGTTATAGAGATGGAGCGAGTTGAAGGTACACTAGAGATTGACTCACGCAAAGCTTGGTCTGCATTAGGAAAGGCACGATTTGAAGAAGTTACAGATAGAGTTGCGCAATCTTCTCTCCAGATTTCAATGCAAAATATTGCAGATATAGCTCGAAATGGTGATCTGATGATGGCTACCCATAAAGATGGCAATGTATTTGCAGAAATTGCGAGAGATAACGTGTTTAGGGAACGTCCAAGTGTCGAAATAACAGGTGATCCGGGATATGACAATGTGGACATTACTTATAATCCTGGTCAAGTACAGACCAACTATATCCCCGGTGGTGTTAGTTTTAATCCAGAAACATTTAAACCAATAATAGATTACTATCCAGGCAAGGTAAACCCATATTTAATCAGTCAAAATTTTATATTTATGTCAGTGACAGGTAAGCATCTTGATGCAGTTGTTTAGTTGTAGATAAAGAATAGCTATAATGAAACT
>NZ_JBCMXJ010000029.1:0-81062 GCF_050475945.1 Paenibacillus solani | reverse complement strand
ACATAATTCTCAGACAACTGAGGTGATCGATATAAAATCAATCCAAATTCTCTGCTTGGGAGGTGAGTGTAATGCTGCGAATATGGCCAATCATTGGACCTGTGATTCCGTTGTTGCCGGTGATTCCACCGATTACGATTATTGATCCGATTGTCAAACTGTTCTAATTCCAATTTTCAAATTATCACTGCAATCAATACATGTTAACGCAAAGGAGGTGAGCTAAATGCAAAAGAATCTGTCCTTGCAATTCGAAGAAATGGAAGCTGTAGCAGCTCCGAGCTGGTATGAAGTAGCAATCGGTGTAGCTGTAGGCGTGGGAATCGGCGTAGCACTGACATAATTCTCAGCTAACTGAGGTGATCTATACAAGTACATTCCAAATTCGCTGTCTGGGAGGTGAGTGAAATGATGCATATATGGCCAATCATCATCGGTCCAGTGATACCGTTATTGCCGGTGATTCCACCGATTATCGATCCGATTACCAAACTGTTCTAATTCCAAATTTTCCAATACTGCAATACAAGTTGCTGCAAAGGAGGTGAGCTAAATGCAAAAGAACCTGTCCTTGCAATTCGAAGTAATGGAAGCTGTGGCAGCTCCAGCTGTCGACGCGACTGATGTTGCCATTGGTATAGCTATAGGCATCGGAATCGGTATCGCCTTGACATAATCCAATAAAGACACATCTAACAATTCAATTCATAAATATTTTCAAAAAAACTAATTAAATGGAGGAATTTAAAATGACAAATCAAGCACTGGCTTTGCAATTCGAGGAAATGGAATCCGTAACAGCACCTGGAGATGGAGCATATCTGGCTGGCGTAGTTGTAGGCGTTGGTATCATTACAGGAGCGGCGATCGTAGTCCTGACTTAGAATTAACCTTACTTAAGAGGCACTTATTAATTTATCTGCAATGAATCCAATACCAAATCTAATTTATAAGGAGAAGATGAGAATGAATAATACGCTGAATTTGCAAATGGAGCTGTTGGAGGACGTTTCTGCACCAGGTAACGCAAGAGACTTTGTTGAAGGTGTGGCTGCAGGTGTGGTCATCGCTGGTGGAGTCGTTGCAGTTATCGCATTGACTTAATACCTGAATTTGTTTCAAGGCTCCTCTCTCGTCAGGTGATAGCCGGCGGGAGAGGAGAATTACATAATACTAATGAAAGTATGAGGTGAAAATTGATGGAACTAGCAAGACATTTGGAAGTTCATGAGACCGACAACGGTCAATACTTGGTTCAACATATAGCCAGTCATAAATATGTGAAGTTAGGTGTGAGGGAGCTTGAATTCCTGCGCCTGCTAACACAGGAAGCAGATTTAGAATCTGCGAAAAGTCAGTATATAGGTAGTCTGACGGATGAGGAAAGATCGTTTTTGTACGACAAGTTCAAGGAATGGGGCTTTCTTGATAGCACTCCGGCCGAGACCAACGGTGATTCACAGAAAAAGTGGAAGCTGAATTGGAAATTCGATGATATTACGGCCATCAAGTTCCTGTCAGTCAATCCGGATTCATGGTTAACGTCAATGATGCCTGTAATTCGTGCTCTATTGCATCCGGTCGCTATTATTCTGTATACCCTCCTCATATTGACGGCAGGAACTTTGCTTGTCCGCGATGAAACCATTATAAACGGTATTTCGTTTGATCAGTTTGGATTCGGAAGCTACGTCATGATCTATATTATGCTGCTGCTAACAACGGTTGTACACGAGTTCGCTCACGGAATGGCATGCAAATATTATGGAGGGCGTGTCAAGCAGATGGGAGTGATGCTGTTCTACTTAAGTCCGGCGATGTATTGCGATGTGAGTGATACCTACAAGTTTAAGAAGAAGAGGCATAAGCTGTCCGTATTGTTCGCAGGGATCTTCAGTCAGTGGATCATGACCTCGATCGCATTTGTGCTCTATTACACACTCGCCAGCTATCAAATGCCAATTCCGGTGCTTTTCTTATATGGGATTGCAAATCTGGGGCTGAGCATGATCAATATGCTACCGCTGGTGAAGCTAGACGGATATTGGATGTTGAGTCACGGACTTGGGATCACCAATCTCCGCACTAAAGCTTTTCAGGCTTTCTTCAAACTTCTTACTCCTTGGAGAAAAAGCAAACAAGGATCGCAAAACATGAAGGAAAGAAGTATCTTACTGGTCTACGGCTTCGCGGCTTCGCTGTTCACACCTTGTTTCTGGGGATGGGGGCTATACAGTATACAGCAGCGGATGTATTCCTTTCTGGGCGCCACCAGCTTTATCATCACGGCAGGAATTGCCTGCGTACTGCTCTATCATGGTGCCAAATTTATGATCAAAATGAATAAGGCGGTGTAAATTATGACACTTGAAGTGAAAAATTTAGTGAAAAATTATGGAGAAACAACGGTACTGCACGGAATATCGCTGACAGCTAATTCCGGTAAAGCATTCGGGCTGCTGGGCGGCAATGGAGCGGGCAAGACAACGACCATTCGGTCTATACTCGGTCTGGTCGATTATGATGCAGGAGATGTGCATTGGAACGGGATTCCGATTCTGGCGAACCGCCCGAGTATTGGCTACCTACCGGAAGAGCGGGGCCTGTATCCGAAGGAGAAGGTGAGTGAGCAGCTGGTCTATTTTGCAAGATTGGAAGGGATGGACCGGGTGAGTGCGATCAAGTCGATGCGAGATTGGCTGAAGCGTCTCGGGATTGAAGAGCATGAGCATAAACGGGTGGAGCAACTGTCCAAAGGGAATCAGCAGAAGGTGCAGATCATTTCCTCGTTGATTCACGATCCGGAGCTGGTCATCCTGGATGAACCATTCAGTGGCCTCGATCCGGTCAACTCGGAGATGCTGGCTTCTGTAGTGAAGGAACAGCTGAGCAAAGGGAAAACGATGATATTCTCCAGTCATCAGATGGGTCATGTTGAACAATTCTGTGAGGAGATCTGTATTTTGAAAAAAGGCAGAATGATGGTATCCGGCAATTTGATGGATATTAAGAAATCTTACGGACGACGGAATCTCGTGCTGCGAAGTGAGAACGACCTGAATCCGCATTTGGCGGCCTTTGGTTTCAATCAAGGCGAGAGCCAGAACGCTCATGAATGGCAGCTTACTCTTGAACATGAGGAGCAAGGCAATGAACTGCTGCAGAGCTTAGCAAGTCAGGGTATAGATCTATTGAAATTTGAGATCAAGGAACCGACGCTGCATGAAATATTTATCGAAAAAGTGGGGGATGTATCATGAGACAATTTGGATTAGTATTTGGCTATTCATTCATGGAACGGGTCCGTTCCAAAGCGTTCAAGATCATGACCGTGATTATGATTCTGATCATGGCAGCCTTGGTCTTCCTTCCCAAATTTATTGGCGGAATACAACATATGAGCGAAGGAGATATCGCGGTTCTGGATACCACGGGAATTGTCACGGATACCGAAGGATTTAAGCAGCAAGTGTCCGATTCCTATAATTGGCGGATCATCCAGGAAGCTGATCTGGCCAAGGAGAAGGCAGAATTGGAGAAAGAGGGCAATGTGCTTGGGATTGTGACCATTCGTGAACAAGGCAATCTGCCGGTATTAAACGTGACTGTTAACAAAATGGATGATGCTTCAGGCTACCTGACAGAGCTCAACAGATATGTTCAAACCTTATATACATTTTCAGAGATGAATAAGCTGGAACTTGAGCCCTTGGCTAAAGAAAGACTGACGGCCTCCGTTCAGATGGAGGTTGAAGAACTGAAGGTTGGAAGCAAGTCGCTGATGACCATGTACTTACCCGTTTACTTGATTATGTTTCTCCTCTACTTCTTGATCTACTTCTTCGGTGCTAATGTAGCAACTTCGATATCGATTGAGAAAGGATCCCGGGTAAAAGAGATTCTAATCACCAAAGTAAGTCCTATCCAACTGCTCTATGGAAAGATCCTTGGAGTTGGGCTCGCAGGACTGCTGCAGTTCTCCATCATCATCGCCTCAGCTTCTCTGATGCTTATGTTTTCGGGTTCCGGTACCAAATTGGAGTTCATTGGCTTCCAGGTCGATTTCTCAGTCTTTGATGGAAAAACAGTAGCCATGCTCGTTGTCTTCTTCATGTTAGGTTACTTCTTCTACGCATCTTTGTTTGCGGCCGCAGGGTCTCTTGTCAGTCGCAGTGAAGAGCTCAACCAGGTGATCATGCCGATTTCTTTACTGCTGATGTTGGGTCTGTTCTATGCATTCTTCAATCTGGCAGATGCAGACAGCACAGCAGCGCTTATCGGTTCTTACATTCCATTCATTACACCATTCATGATGTTTATCCGGATCGGGATGTCAGACCCGACATGGATCGAAATTCTGCTCCCGACACTTGTGCTGTTCTTGAGCACGCTCGGAGCCTGCTGGCTGTCTGCCAAGGTATACCAAGTCGGCGTGCTGCTCTACGGGCAAAAGCCGACGCCAAAGTTGATTTACAAAGCGATGAGATCTTTATAAGGAAGGAGGAGGGATCACTATGGCGATTGATATAAAAGCGCTGGAGTATCCGGATTTGACATCAAAGATTCGAGATGAACTGGTTCTGGATCAAGAGGCACATAAACTGGTCGGTCAATGGGCGCTCGTGACGGGCGCCGGACGCGGCATCGGTGCTGAAATTGCCGAGCAGTTTGCGAGGAAGGGAGCTTCTCTGGTGCTGACAGAGCTCCCCGAGCTGATGGAGCAGGCTGAGACGATAGCCGGCAGGATTCGCGATCGGTATGGAGTCGGTACGTATTGTGAAGAGCTGGATCTTCGGAATAATGAAGGCGTCGAGCGATGCATTCGCTCTATTGAAGAGCAGGGCGTAGACCTGCGCTATCTGATCAACAATGCAGGCGTAAATCTGCTGCAGCCCGCACTTAATTTAACACGGGAAGAATGGGACTTCGTGGTGGACATCAACCTGAAGGGAACCTTCTTTCTCACTCAGGAAGTTGCCAAAATTATGGTTCGGAACAAGAAAGGTTCGATCGTGATGATTGCCTCGCAGCATGGGGTCGTTGCTAACGAGAATCGGGCACCATACTGTGCAAGCAAGGCAGGCCTGATTCATTTAACCAAATCTTTGGCCATCGAGTGGGCGAAATATGGAATCAGAGTCAACGCGGTGTCCCCGACTTTTGTCGTTACGGATGCGAATCAGAGTATCATCCAGAATGCCCAATTCCAGCGGACGAACTTGCCGAAGATTCCGCTTCGCAAATTTGCGGAGCCCGAGGATGTAGCGAATGCAGTGCTATTTCTGGCCACAGATGCAGCCGGTATGATTACTGGGCATAACTTGATCGTAGATGGCGGCTGGACGATTCAATAAAAAAAAGGAGGCGTGGGACAATGTATTTTGGAATGTTTAAGGATTTAAGAGATTTGAATATGCCGAATAGCTATGATTTTGATTTATATGAAGGTTACTACTCCGAATTTTATGAAGCCGTTGCGGGCCGTACAGACTATGATATACCTCTTCTGCTGGAACAGGCCAGAGGCCACGCCGGGCAGGGCAAAGTTCTTGAACTTGCTTGTGGATCGGGCAGAATCCTGATGCATATGGCGAACCGCGGGATACAAGTTGTCGGGCTCGACCTGTCCGAGGATATGCTCAATCTATGTCGCAAGAAGCAGTCTCAATTACCGGCGAGATTGAGAAATCGGATCGATGTACGGCAGGGTGATATGACTGATTTTGAACTGGGTGAGAAATTTCCGCTGATTATACTGTCCGCGACCAGCATCAGTCTACTGCGTGAGCTGGAGGATTTCAGACGGATGCTCGGAACAGTAGAGCGGCATTTGGAGGATGGAGGGCGGTTCATTTTTGATTATGTGTTGTCCAACCAGGAACATAACTCCGCTGTGCGCGGGGGACGGGTAAACGGGATTACGCTGAATCTTGGACCGGAGAACAAGCAATTCGTGCTTATGGGCGAGGAAGAAAATCTGGAGAAGCAAAGCGCAGTGATGAATTTTTATGCCGAAGTCATTCAGCAAGGGGAAACGAAGCGCTTTTTCGGCTCCACCTTCAAGAAGTTTTTTCCGGAGGAGGACCTGCTGCGCGTGATCGGAGAATCCGCATTCCAACTTGTTGAGACTCGTACCTACAACCTTGAGGGCGAAGGCAATGTGAAATGCCTTGTTCTTGAGAAAGGCGGTCCGCAATGAGTAGTAGCGAGCGGAACCTTGTAACTATTGTATGTGACCCAGAGGCAGCTAACACGGCGGAAACGATAGAAGGCTTGTTGAAGGATCTGGGTGTTGAGACCGAAGTCGTTAGCCAATTTGAGGATGTGAACCCGGACTCCGAGCTAACGCTGGTCCTCCAGGCGGAAGTCCGGGGGGAAGCTTTTAATACCTATGCTCTTGAGCAAGGTATCACCTGGCTGCCGATTCAATTCTCGAATTCGGCCGGTAGGATCGGGCCGATCATTGTACCGAATTGCTCGGCATGCTTTGAATGTGTACAGCTGCGGACTCGCTCTCACGGGCTTCCGCTTCTAGAATCGAAGTCTACCATTTTTGATTTATCCTGGTCTGTACTAAGCGGCATTATTGCAATTGAAGCCGTGAAATGGATTACCCGTCAGACCAATAGCTTTCCGCCGCTGTCGCTGGGTCATATTATTGAGTTTGATCCCTTTCACCTGCAGGGGGATGTGAATCCGGCGTATAAACTGCCAACTTGTCCATCCTGCGGAGCAAGACAGCAAGCTCATCTGGCTGCGCAGTCATGGTATGAGGCAGAACTGGTGCTGGAACCATGAGTCGGGCGCTAATTCGCAGGTCGGGCGCATGGAGTAGAGGTCAATTTGAGGCTGATAATTCAGCTAACAGAGGATTAACGGCAACCTTGCCGGAGCATTTGAGATTAGCGATCAGCCCGCAGGGAGGAATCGTCAGAGGACTGATGAATATGAGCTCGGACCCCGGTGATCCACGGCTTTTCCTCAGCTTGGCGACACCGGCTAACCCCCGTCTATTCGGACAGGAGCAGTATGGACTGATCGATTTCTTTGCAAGCGGGATGGGGTTTACGCCAGAAGAAGCGAATACCTCCGCAGTAGCGGAAGCTGTTGAGAGGTACTGCGCTGCTTACGTAATTCCGGAGCGTACGGTATTAGCCGCGTGGAATGAGCTTGAAGGCGACGCACTGCATCCGGATGAACTGCCCCTGTTTACTAAGGAGCAATATGAACAATGGCAATTCCCGTATCGACCGTTCACCGAACAGTCCAGGATTCGCTGGATACAGAGCTACAGTCTCACGACCGGACGCAACAAATGGGTGCCGGCAGCGATAGCCTGGGATTCATATATTCCTCAGAGCGGAGATGAGGAGTCCATATGTTTCGGTTTAATGACCGGCTCAGCTGCAGGAAGTACGAAGGAGCAAGCAATGATCTCAGGGCTGCTGGAAATTATTGAGCGAGATTCATTTATGATCATGTGGTACAACTCGCTTTCCCTGCCGCGGCTGGATATTTTTGAATCGCCGGTATCCGAGCAGTTCAAAGAGTTACTCGATCCATCAAAATTTACCCTTTCCGTTGTTGATACGACAAGCGATATTGGCATTCCATCCGCTTTCGGTCTGCTGAAGACCAGGGATGGTAAAGTTTCCGTAGGCGGTTCGGCCCGCTTGTCGATGGAAGACGCCGTACGAAAAACATTGATGGAAATCAGCCAGTTGTTTATCGGTAATAAGGCGCAGATATACTCTAAGACGCTGCCTTCTCTGCTGCCGCATCAAGTCACGGATTACGGCCTGAGACTTCCTTATTATGAACAGCCATTTGCCAATGAAGAGCTGGCATTCACGGTTGCTTCTGATGAAATTCGAGGAATTCACAGGGATGCTTCTATCGCTTTGGCCCCTGAAACCGATCGGCTTCAGTACATTGTCGATTGTCTCAGCAAGCGTGGACTAGAGGTGTTGTGTGTAGACGTAACGACCGATGATGTTCGTCAACTCGGACTCCATGTCGTCAAAATGATTGTTCCTGGCACCGTTCAGCTGCCTCGCAGTGAGCAAGAGCGACTCGTAACGAGCGACAGAATCTACAAAACACCAGTCGAGCTTGGGTTGCGAAGTGAGCCGATCAGGCCAGAGGATCTGAATAACAGTCCGCATCCGTTTCCTTAATGCTGCAGGACTATATTATAACGATGAGGACGTGATATATATGCAGATCAAATATATGGATTGGCGGTCTGATCAGGAGGTCGAAGAGGAGCGTCTTGCGCTGACCTATCATCATAACTCCAATCTGTACCCGCAGTTTGATGTGTTAACCCGCTCGCGGATGAAGATGCTGAAGAGACTGTTTTCACAAATGAATCAGACGGTTACGCCAGCCAAACGGTACTACGCCTCACCGCGATATAGTATGAAAAAACTGGACCGAAAGCAGCATCCCTTTATTGCGAACTTGGCAGACCGCTTGGATGAATTGCAGGAGAATGTTCAGCCGTATAAGGACTTTGAAAGCTTGCTGGAGCTTGGTGCGGCTCATTCACTTGATAGTCCGGACATCTACCTTCTGTCCCAGAATCGAATAAGCCAAGAGCTGGAGCTATTCTACTGTAGTCCTGCCGAGGGATATATTGAATTCGTTAAGGGCTCGATTGACTCCAATTGGTATGAGGCGGCATTCGATCCGGGCATGGGAGTTCAAGAAGGCGATGGTGCAGTGTTTATTACCTCCAATCTTCACCGATCGATGAAATTGTTTGGTGAACGCGGTTATCGTCTGAGCTTGCTTGAAGGAGGGCGGTTAACCGAGCGCTTGCTGCAATGCACGAAGGAGAGCGGCAGCAACGTTTCTCCGCTGATGACTTTTTATGATAAGGCGGTCCATGAACTGCTTGGAATTGACGGCTACTACGAGGTTGTATTATCGGTTCTTACATTTCGGGAGGAGGAATTAATATGTACGAATATAAATTTGTAAAAATTGAGCTGAAGGGCTTTCTTGAGAATAAACCACTGAAGGATTATCAGGAGATTATCCATGAGCATGCAAGGCAGGGCTGGAGACTGTTTCAAATTTTTGCTCCGAGCACGCAAGGTTTTGGTACGGCTAATCATTTCGACTTAATATTTGAACGGCCTGTCCAGTCCTAACGGATGGAACAGAAGTTGCTTTCCATACAGATACGGGAAGAATCCAGCGAGCCGCTGTATGTGCAAATTCGGGATCAACTGAAAGGCTTAATTATAAGCGGCAGTCTGTCCCATGGCGACCTGCTCCCTTCTCTGCGGGAGCTTGCCGGGCAGCTTGATTGCAGTTTGATTACAGTTCGCCGGGTGTACGGCGATCTTGAAGGAGAGGGACTTCTGCTTGTAAAGAAAGGGATCGGTACATTTGTGAATTATGACCCCAGTAAGATCCGAAAATCGGGCGAGCGGCAAGTGCTCCGTGCTTTTCAGGAAGCCGTACAGATCGGTAAAATGTATCATTTCAACTCTAATCAGATGGTGGACATATTGGATCGGCTGCTAATTGAAGAGGGATGATCAGCGAATAAAACGCCTTTATGGCGTTTTTTATCGTTGTTATATGTACAGAAAAAAAGGAGAAACTTCATAGTTATGGAATATATTAAGTAAATGGAAGAAAATATAATTTCTGTGCAGGGAGGTTCTCAATTGGAGAGATGTGGGGAAATGATAGAGGCGGAGCTGCGAAGCAGTTTGCAGAACTATTTTCATATGACGCAGCTGTATGAGCATGCCATATTATGTCTTGAAAATAAGCTTCAGGAATCCATGCTGTTAGGTAAAATGACGGTGCTTCATTACCGGATGTTCGGCGGTACGGATCATGAGGATATTTATCGCGTAGCTGCTGCTGCCGAGATGATGATGCTCAGCCTGGACATCATTGACGATATTCAGGACAAGGATAATGAGAAAATGGTTTGGAATCAGTTTCCCCCAGAAATCGCTCTGAATATCGGAATTGGGCTGCTTACACTCCCCGTAGAAATGATCCTCTCAACAAGCTTCCCTCCTGAACGAAAACTGCAGGCAGCCCGGGTGTTAAGTCAGGAGGTCCTGATTGCGATAAACGGCCAAATGAGGGATCTGTTCAATGACATACATACAGAAGAAGATTACATGATCATGGTATCTCAGAAATCCGCTGCCCTATTGGTTGCAGCCAGCATGCTCGGCACAGTTCTGGCTACCGGGGAATGGATCGAAGGGGTGAAGCTTTATACAGAAGAGCTGGGAATTGCTGCGCAAATCAAGAATGATATTCGCGATCTGCTCAACTGGGATCATAAAAATGACTTTATTAATCGCAAGAAAACACTGCCCACCCTGTACTTGCTGCAATCCGTCTCGGATAAAGATCGCTGGATTGTAGATTATTATGAAGGGCGTCTTCTGTTTGAGGATATTATGCAGCGCAAGAGCGAAATAGAGAGTTTGATCGAGTCGACAGGAACGCTGCTGTATACGTCAGTTCGCATGAAAACGCATTATTACCGCTATTTAGAGCTGATCGAGCAGCTGAATGTGGAGCCGCATTGGAAAGAACAGATGCTTGCTTTTGCTGAATAGATTGAAAATACATTAGATCATCCATCACCGCAACCTGCCACCGCAAATCCACGCAATATGCCGCAATTCTGTTAGCGGGAAATACGGAGGATGTTATCGTTTCCAACATATGGGTGCCCTGTTATATTGGTTTTAAGAAGAGCGTATTCAATAATAAAACCAATATGGAGGGATTTATAATGTTAAAGGAATTCATTCAAGCATTGGTGCAAGACGCAGGATCGATGATGAAGGTTCAATCGGGTGAGCTTCAGCTGGCAGGGATTAGTGGTGTGGAACAGAAGGCTTTGATGGATGTGCTTCGTGTTCAGGGCGATATGAGCAAGGAACCGATGAAAGCAGCATATTGGAACTAAGTTACCAAGTACAAAAGTTGCTAGACGACTAACAATTGCGAGGGATCTCCATTGGCATATAAATACAAATTCGCAGCATTGATGATATTCATTAGTATCCTTGCAGGTTATTTATCGATTTCGATCCTTAAATCTCCGATTATTGGAGCTGACGTGACATTAAATAGTGAAGACCAATACATCGTCACTGAATCGCCTGAAGGGTATTGGTGTTATGGCAAGCTGATGGTTGGAGATATTATCGTCGAAATCGATGGAAAACCTGCAGCGGACTTCTATTCCGTCAAGGTGTACGATGTAATTGAAGGAGCTTCTTCGATTCTCTTAAGCCGCCCAGGAAACGGCAGTGAGTTGCTGGACATTTATCTTGAAGTGGATAAAGGCCTGACACCTGATGAACTGGTGTTGCAGCTTGTTTTACCGCTGACTTCGATCCTTATATTGTCCATCCTGTCGCTTATAGTCTATAGACATAAGAAGGGCGACAAAGCAGCAATACAGCTCATCCTGTTTTTTATGTCTATTGGTATTGCTTATTTAAGTTCATTTTCCTCAGGTAGGGTAGATCCGGTTGGAAGACTTTCACTAACCGCATCCTTTGTTCTTGTACCGGTATTCTTCATTTTATTTATGAACCGATATCTTGATCGTTATGATGAAAAGTTTGTTAATCGGCGATGGCTAAATATCCTATACGGAATCATTCTGGTTCCGATCGGTTTGGAGCTCAGCAATCTTATACTACATTATATTCCTAGAGGGATCATCTCGATCCTCGAATTGGTGTACTTCTCCGCAATTAATGTTTTTATCATTTATAAATTGATTGAGAAGTTTAGCAAGCATCGCTATGGACCTCTGCGTTCCCTGTTTAAGCTGACGCTAGTTGGGCATGTTACGGGCTTCTTTCCATTTATCTTTATGTATGCTGTTCCTGAGCTGTTTGGCCAGTATATAATACCGTCACATATCGCAGCCATATTCCTCTTGACCATTCCAATTGTTTACTTGTATATGTTCACAACTAAGCAGTTGTTTGATATTGATTTTTTGATTAATCGTTTTCAGTATTATGCAAGCCTATCGTTTTTACCAACGCTATTATTATCCGTGATGGCGGCCATTATTCTTAGTCAGAATAATTACTCTTGGGTGAATTGGGTTCAGCTATTTCTGGCCAGCTATCTGCTCCTTATATTGTTTCTATTCGTGAAGGAATATGCAGATCGCCGATTAAGAGGGCGTATTAACAAGGATCTGCATAATTATCAAGGAAGTCTTAATCGGTTTTCGACCCAAATATCGAGAGTAATGAACCGATCGGATCTGGAACGAGTGCTCGAGCAGGAAATTTGCCAGGTACTGCCGGTGAGGGATGTATCCTTCTTCGACATTCAGATGGATCAACTGAAGCATGTAAGTTTGGGGAAATCACTGATGAATCTGCGGGATTCGATCATAGCATCTTTTCTTAAAACCTCTCAGCAGTTATCCATCGGCAAGATTGTCCCTGTGGATCGTGGGATCTGCATCGTGATTGGCATTAAAGGCAGTGTCCTTCATATACTGTGGCTGGATAATAAAGATAATCAGACCAGGTACAATACCGATGAACGTGCATGGCTGAAAACACTGGCCAACTATAGTGCCATCGTATACGAGAATCTATATTTAATAGAAAGCCTAATCGAAGATTTGGAGGAAGAATTTCAGAGGAAAAAGGGATCCTCCACATCCCCTTGGGTGCTAAGACTCATATTTCGATTATCTGAGAAGGAACGGCGGAAGCTGGCATCCGACCTTCATGATTCGGCATTGCAGGATCAACTGCTCTGGTATCGTCAACTGGAGTCCGTTATGACGGATTATGAAATGTCGGAGGATTTGCAGCTCAAACTCTGGAATATCCGCGAGGGATTACTCGATGTAATCCACCAGATCAGAGAAACATGCAATGAATTACGCCCTCCATTACTGCAAGAGATGGGCATCGTGGAGGCGCTGAACACCTTGTTCGAGCAGTCACAGATTCGCAGCAATTATGTCGTGGATTTCCGGGCAGATAACTTTAAGGTCAAGTTAAACGATGAACAAATGCTCGCTATTTTTCGTATTGTGCAAGAGCTTCTTCGTAACGCCAGCAAACATGCACAGGCTTCTAATATATTCATTACGCTGGAGGAAGACGAGGGAATTTGCCTGTCTTATAAAGATGACGGTGTCGGACTCAAGTTAGAGGATTTGAAGGATTCTTATCATCATATGGGCTTGTCGGGCATTAAGGAAAGGGTGCATAGCCTGGAGGGCAGCATCCGCTTCAAATCTGAAATGGGCCAGGGGTTAGAAGTGAATATTACGCTGCCGTTGGAGTCACCGAGTATAGACGTGGAAAGTGAGGATGATAAAGATGATTCGAATATTACTGGTGGATGATCATCCCTCTGTTGGTGAGGGAACGAAGAATATGATTGAACAGGATACGGAAATGCAAGTAACTGTACTTATGTCAGGAATGGAGGCTCTGGAGCTCGCTGCCGAAGAGAACTATGATGTCATGCTGTTTGATTTGAATATGCCTGTCATTAGTGGAATTGAACTTACGAAACGGATGATTAAAATAAATCCTGAGAGTCGAATACTCATTTATACAGGGTATGAGATCAGCCCGAATTTCAATATGTTAATTGAATCAGGGGTCAGCGGGGTTGTCAGCAAGACGGCAAGCAGGGAACAGCTGCTAAATGCAATCCGATGCGTGATGCGGGATGAAGCGGTGATTCCGGTCTCACTGTTACGTCAGCTTCGGCGCAGAGAGGTGCGTCTGAATCAAGGAGCAAATGAGAAGGTGATGGAGGAAGTGTCCATCAATGAACGCGAACAGGAGATACTGCAGGAAGTGGCCAGCGGCAGCAGTAATCGGGATATTGCATCCAAACTGCTGATGAGCCAGCGAACGGTTGAATATAACCTAACGCGAATATTTGAGAAGCTGGGCGTGCGCTCCCGATCGGAAGCGATCGTCGAGGCTAGAAGATTGGGCCTGATTCGTTCTAGCGAGTTTGTATAAAATCGGGGAACAGAGCAACCGGTCAATGATGGTTATGGTAACACACCGACATCATGGACCGGTTTTATGTTAGCACACTTTTAACGAAAGATAGTTTGTTATTCAACTTCAATTGAAAAGATATGGGTCGAACCTTAAAAGGCTTATTGTCTTTCAAGGTTTCTTTTTTGGCGGGCCAATCCGTGCCGCCCATCATACGTTCTCAATGGCCAGTCCCTATTTAACATCCTCATTGTTAGGTAACTTTCAAGCAATAAGGAGTTACTCCCTAAACCGCACCAACCCCTCTTCCTTAACCCTCCAATTCCGCGTTCCGTCTCCAAACGTATTGGACTCGTTGTCATAGATGACTGCCTGTGCATCCAGTGTTTCGTTAAGATTCGCTACAACGATATGGCCATCTCTAAGCTTGTAAATGGAGGTATCGGCGGCAGTGCCAACTGACGCGACAATGTCTTTAATTCCATCTTGGTCAACATCTGCTTCCACCGTATGCGCTTCGATCCGGAGTGACATGGGGGTACTTATATCCGGTTGGATGTAGTAACTTATGGGGCAGTTAGCTCCACATGCTCCGTTAACTTTTATATAACTCTGATCCAGTGCCTGAACCTGGTTGACTGTGTATTGGTCGGGATCAAGCGCAGCATAACCAACTTGTCCAATATCGAAGAGCTTCGTACCCATCCCAATAGCCGCGCGCACATTTTCCTCGTTTAACCCTTTTTCTTCATAAAAGTATATCGTATACTCATCAATCTTTTGCTTGGTTAAGACGTTAGTCAAATCGGTTGCATCTATACTCTTTACAGGTGCTTCAAGTGCCGCTTCCTTGAAATGGAGAGAGTATGCCTCAAGCTGTTGTTTCTCTGTGCCAGATCCGTCCGAATCAGGAACGTGAATGGCTGAATCCTGTGCGGGAACATTCGCCGCCTGACTGCAGCCGGCAAGGAGGCAAGTTATGATGATGAATGCGATTTTTAAGCTTTTCATTTTCGTGTTCACCCTATTCTTTTTTATTAATGAGGATTTGAAGTTAAAGAAGAACAAGCGTGCCGCTGTCCTTTATTTTATTGCGGATCGCAGCATATCTCTCGAGATCGTCTGGATTCAGATCAGCTTGTATATGCTCCATACTTGTGCAGCACCTTACGATGTTGATTGCATTGTTGTTGGTATAAGAGAACTCTAAACTATCCAGCATATATTGCAGGCCCTTTCGTTTGTTGTTCTTCCGAATATAATACATACCGACATCTGCTAGGAAGCTGGCAAAGCGATCATTCATTAGATGCTCGGTGTAACCGCCAATGGGCTCTTGCCGTTTAAGATGAGCCTTGATCAGGTGTTCAAATCTATCAAGATATTCATCGATTTCAAAATGGTATAGGTTCGCTGCTTTGATGATTTTAAATAAACCCTTCAAAACTTCATTCTCCCTTGAAGAGATAAACTCGGTGTATGGTTCCAGTACGTCAATATTACCCTTCATAAGTTCATATAGATAACGGTTGCCTCTGGCCCGATCCCGGAACTTCGCTTTGGTCCGTTCGGCCGTTTCATCTGATTCGATAATCCAGCTTTGATCCTCGTAACAGCTTAAATGATAAAGCGCCTGATCATAGTCATCGTTATATTCAGCTATGGTGCCTAACAGTAAATCGGAGTATAAAATATAGCCAAACAACGGCTTAGCTGGTTCAGGCTGTTTTCTATGTGTTCTGGAAGTATCATGCTTCCTGGCATACAGCATTCGGGAGATACGTCCCATTTCCTGGGTATAGTGCTTGGCTTTATTCCATTTGCGTAAGGAAAGCCATGTATCGGCTAGATCTTTTAACGCATCTAATTGCACTCCTTCCGGGAGCCGTTTGATAAAAGCTTCAAATCGTATCGTGCAGTTCAGATTATGCTCCTGGTCCGAGTTTAAAGAACATAGAAAAATCCGATATTGGCACAAGGCCAATCGCTCGGCATGCTGGTGTTTTTCGCTCTCTGCCACTTTTTTGTACAAGATTAAGGCTGCTTCTCTCTTTCCATTATGATATAGTGTTTCTGCGCTATCAAAGAGCGGCGATGAATATGCCGGATTATCTATAATCCGATCAACGGCCTGATCGATACAGTTAAGTTTCCCCAGCTCAGCACATCGCATGATGAACGGCCCAAGTCTCCTCCAATTCGGTGTTGATTCATATACATATAAAGAATAAAAGATTCCTTCTTCCAGGTTCATCGCTTCCGTAATTCGATCTAGGCTTGATACGGATAGGGGCTGGTTGCCATTAATGAAACGGCTGAGTGTTCCCGAATTGATACCCGATTTCATGGCAAACGAGGAGAGACTGAGCTTCTCCTTCTGCAAGTAACGTAATACCTCCGTACTGATCGTTCTGTCTATAGATATCAATGATCACACCCCCAACCTTTAATTCCATATTCAGGAAAATGACGTATATAAGTAATCTAATGCATTTATACGTGATGGGTCAATACTTAACTGTTAATTTTGCTGGAAATGTCAATATAAAATGAACAAAGTATGGATGACTCTTAAGAGGTAACCGGGAACATTCCTTTTTTACATGGTAAAATAACATATTATACGCACATATTGGAGGTATCTTCATTGATCATTCAACTGGGCAATTTCGAAGTGAGTTCCGGACAATTGGTTGTCGCGGATCCTTGTTATGAATTGAATGCAAACACGGTCATTATGGGCCTGCTGGAGTCTGTTATGGATGGGACATGGGTCTCGGAAGTCGAGAAGTTGGAGATCCCGGACTGGGGCGAAGCCAATGCCAAGCTAACCGCTTACCATATGTCCGCTGCTAAGCAGGGAGAGATCCTGGAATGGATCAAATGTCCTTTTGTGGCAGGAGTGGATAGCGGACAAGCAGGTATTTTTGACAAGCCAAAGTTCCGAGTTCCTGACGTGGATACGTCAGCGGACAGCACAGATACGGCATGGTATTACGCCTGCTGCGATATTACCGAGAGTGGCGAAGAAGCAGGTGTCCTCGATGGCGGCGTTGTGTCACGTACCGGCATGGGTGACGGCGCATACGGCGTATACAAGGCAGTAAATCAGCAGGATCAAGTGATTGCCGTCAAGATTGTGTTTATTAAGCGTTAGTTGTTTAAAAGAATTCTTTCCCATGGGTTGGGGCAAGATATGGTTTGGAACCGCGTCTGGCAAGCCAGAAGGGGTTGTTCCTATCACAATTCCGAGGGAGTGAGATGGATGGCTAACAATAACGAACGCAATCAAAGAACTGATTCTGAGCGTGACAACAACGACAAGGGTATCAACGCTGGAGAAGCCCTGGGCACTGCTGGTGGTGGCGTTGCGGGTGCTGCTGTAGGCTCCGTTCTAGGTCCAATCGGCACCATTGCGGGTGGTATCGCAGGGGCAGTATTGGGTAACAAAGCTGGCGATGCTGCAGAAAATGACGACAAAGAATCAAAGTAACAGGCCTTAGCAAGATCATCTGTGTGAGTCAGCATAAGAGGACCCGGGGGTCCGGTGACCTCCATTATGTTGGTTCATATTAGGTAAAGAACCGCGCATCCGCGCGGTTCTTTTAATTTTGGTATAAGTTTTATGTAGTAATAAATTTCAACTCCCTTCGCTTGACATACTACTACGTGATGTAGTAGGTTATAATCACTACACTATGTAGTAATTAAGTTCGTTATGGACGCATAACGACGTAAAGAGGTGTTCACCGTGAACCAGGTTCAAAAATTATCGGATACTGAAATGGAGCTAATGGAGGTGATTTGGGAGTGTACACCGCCTGTTACATCCACCGAATTGCTCGCTCTATTTGCCCAGCGAGGCAGAGAATGGAAGGCGCAGACCATTTCCACCTTCTTATCTCGCTTGGTGGACAAAGGGGCACTTACGGCTACGAGGCATGGACGGACAAATAAATATATACCTCGCATTTCGCCTGAAGATTATAAGCTCATGGAAACGCAGCACGTCCTGGACGAATTATATCAAGGCTCAGTTAAAAATCTAATATCAGCTTTGTATGACGGCGAAAAGCTTTCAGATGAAGATATTGTAGAGCTGAAGCAATGGTTTTCGCAAAAGTAGGGGGTGCTTAAGATGCTTATGAGTACTATTCTTGAAATGCTGTCTACCCTTACCGTTTCTGGAAGTGCCGTCGTAGCGAGTATTCTTGTACTACGGATCGTATCTATCAATGTCTTTCCAACAAAGTGGCGCTATGGAATTAGCAAAATGGCAATAGGCTTTTATCTTTTACCCGTAGTTCTTGGTATTCAGTGGATCTCGTCGTCTTTTACATTTAATTTAACAGCAAACGTCCCTATCGTGAACGAGTTACCTTCAACTGTGCAACATGCGCTGCCCGGTCAATATTCAGGGACTCATCCGAAGCAGCTCATCCCAGAACTGACCATATCAGCAAACGTAGTCCTTCCTCTTATTATTTTATGGGCAATCGGCGCTATAGTTTTTGCTGCATGGCAAATGTACTGTTACCGCAGATTTTTAAAGAAACTAGAACATACGCGTACCACTGTTCCGATAAGCAGCGAAGCAGCTAAACAGCTCTCTTTCATCAAGGAAGACCTTGGTGTGAAAAGCACCGTTAGACTTGCATACAGCTCCATCATTCGGAGTCCTGTTCTTGTTGGCCTGTGGAAACCAACCATTTATCTCCCTATAGAGAATACCATTAACATGGATCTGGTGATCCATCATGAGCTGATCCATTTGAAACGGAAAGATTTATGGGTCAAAGCGTTCACGCTAGGAGTAAGTGCCATACATTGGTTTAACCCTTTGGTGCACATTCTTCGCAAGGACATTCATATATGGAGCGAGCTGTCTTGTGATGAAGAAGTCGTAAAAGAGATGTCCCATGCCGAGCGAAAACGCTATGGGGAGACGATCTTAAGCGTCATGACAGGATCAAGGAATTTACCCGTGCAATTTTGTGCCTCCTTATCCAGTGATGGCAAACAATTAAAAAGGAGATTAATGATGATGCTTAATGTAAAGAAACAAAAAAAGAAAACAATGTATCTCACGATAGCAGCGGTGTTTTTGGTTGCTGCAATTAGCACATCCGCAGCGGCATGGGCTTCTAACAATACGCCCAAAGTCATTGGACAAGAGGAAAGCCAGCCGGAAGCTAAACCAAGAGAAGTGGCCCCTAAAGCGGTACCTTCTGAGACCGTAGTTGAGAATGAAGGAAACGATGTTGTAGCTTATCCACAAGAAGCTGCTCCTGAAGCTGTCGCTGAAGGAAGCAATGTCGTGGATTATCCCAAAGAAACTCGTCCTGCAGCTGTAGTTGAGAAAGAAGGAAATGATGCTGTTGCTTATCCAACAGAAGCTCGCCCTGTGGCTGAAGTTAAGAATAAAGGAAACCATGTTGTGGATTATCCAACAGAAGCTGCCCCTTCGGAGGCGGTCGCTGAGAGTGAAGGAAACCATGTTGTAGCTCCTCCAACAGAAGCTCGTCCTGTCGACGAGGGTTATAATTCTCATCCAATCGAGACCCCCAAGGTGCTTCCATTACGATAAGATCCATGACCTTTGAAGAATTTGCTGAGTGTGATTGATGCTGATGAGTGACGCATTCAAACATAAACGATGAACATTAAGTAGAGCAAAAACGAATGAAGAGGGCGCTCCCTCTTCTTTCACTTTATATAGAATGGAATCAGATAGCATCTGTTGTTGTAGCTGTAATAGCCCCGCCTATGGTACGATATGAAGGATTACGAAGCGATTAAGCTAGCAGATCATCATGGGATTATAGATATGGGATAGGGGAGTAACAACTTGAAGACATTTAAGAAAGTTTACATAGAGATTACGAGTATTTGCAATTTGGCCTGCCACTTCTGCCCGCCGACGGAGCGCAAGGCTAACTTCATTAAGGTAGAGGATTTTGCGAGAAGATTGGACGAGATCAAGCCGCACACCAGCTATATCTACTTGCACGTGAAGGGGGAGCCCTTGCTCCATCCGAAGATCGACGAGCTGCTGGACATTAGTCATGAAAAAGGGTTCAAGGTCAACATCACGACCAACGGCACGTTGATCGCGAAGAACCAGCACAAGCTGCTGGGCAAGCCTGCTTTAAGACAGATGAACTTCTCGCTCCACAGCTTCGATGGACACGAGGGTTCTACGAACCGAGAGGGATACCTAAGGGATATTCTATCCTTTGTCCGCGCGGCCGAGGAACATAAGGTGATCTTCTCCTTCCGTTTGTGGAACCTGACCCAGGACAACCAAACGAACCTCGAGAAGAGCCGCAACCGCCAAACGCTTGAAATTCTGGAGCAGGAATTTAATCTGGACTATCGAATCGAGGAGAAGGTTGAACCCGGCGGTGGCGTGAAGGTGGCCGACCGTGTCTATCTGAACCAGGATTATGAGTTCCAGTGGCCGAGCCTCACAGCCCCGGAGGATGAAGGCAAAGGCTTCTGCCATGCGCTTCGCAGCCAGGCGGCCATCCTCGTAGACGGGACGGTCGTACCATGTTGCCTGGATGGGGAAGGTGTCATCAATTTGGGCAATATCCATCAGAAGTCCTTCTCGGATATTGTCGATGGGGAGCGGGCGAACAACCTCGTGGATGGATTTTCACGCCGGGAAGCCGTTGAGGAGCTATGCAGAAAATGCGGGTATCGGCAGCGGTTTGGAGCTTAACTTAGGATTAGCCTGCCGTCAGCGGCGTTATCTTTAATACTGCACTCATCACAAAACAGCCTCTGTTCGCACCGTCTGCGAAGAGGCTGTTTTCATTTTTTTCTTAAGCTTGCTTGAGGCTTGGCCTAAATGATCGTAACAGGGGTGATGGGTACCAAGGCGGTTAAGGGCCTGGCATCCCTTCAGCTCCCATGCTGCCGGTATTCGAGCGGAGTAAGCCCGCAGTGCTTCTTAAACACTTGTGAAAAATAAGAGAAGTTCGAGTAACCCACCTTGGATGCAATGAGATGCACGGGAATATTCGTGCTCGTCAGCAGCGATTTCGAGATTTCCATCTTCCTTGTGATGATAAAGTCGTTCAGGGATACGCCCTTCTCTCTCTTGAACAAGCGGGATAAATATTCCGGATTGAGATAGATGGCCTCGGCTACTTCCGCCCGGCTGAAGTTCTTCTCGATGTTCTGATTGATATAATCTATGGCCCGGTCAATAGGAGATAAGGTATGCTGCCCTTTACCGATGTGCTCTTCAATATAATCCAGTGTAAAGTTGATCAGTTCGATCATTTTCTCAAGGGATGTATAAGCTTCAATATAGTCAGCATATGGATATTGCTCGAAGAAGATATCGTTCACCTCGAGCTTCAGCTGGTTCGCAGCGGTCAGGAATATCTGGATATAATCCTGATGAAACCGGGCCAGAAACTCAGCAGATATAATCCCGAGCTGCTTTTGCTGATGAAGATAGCTATGGATCTGCTCCCGCACGGTTTTGACGCTGCTGTGGCCGATCAGCATGGACCAGTTCTGCATGCTGGGGAATGAGTAGGAGCTATCCTTAATCTTTTCTAAATGCTGCATCGTAAAGACCTTGCTGTACAAAGCGACATTCTGCTGCCGCATATGGCAGAGTGCTTTATAATGCAGCCTGAGCTTCTCCGGTTCCCCGATATCGGAGATGTAGCATGCCGCCGAGCAGCCAAGCTCATTCTGAGCCGTGTCTATAAACTGCTTCATTACATCCGGGAGCGGAGCATCGAATGCGCCGTCGGTATATAGAAGTGCCAGATAGTTGACCTGGTCCAGCTGCACGAACAGGAGGCCCAGATGATAAGGCTCTACCAGCTTAGATAGAATGCTTCTCATCTCATATTTAATGGGCTCCTTATTCGGATCTGATTTCGTGAGCTGGATCAGGATGGTTGCGAACTTGGCATGCGAAGAGACGGAAATCTGGATATTGCTTAAGTCTCGCAGCAGCAACTGCGGATGTTTTCCGGAATCGAGCATGAAGCTGCGAACACAGTTCTCCAGCAGAAGCTCTTCATTTTGCCGCCAATATGCGCCGTACTCGTAAATTTGCTGTACATGGGTGTTAGCATGAATCTTATGAATCGCACGCTCAACGGAGGCTTGGATATCTTCGTACCTTGCAGGCTGGAGGATGTAATCGAAGCTGCCAAGCTGAATCGCTTCCTGAGCATATTCAAATTCGGAATAAGAGGAGAGGAAGATGCACTCGATGGCGGGAAACTGGGCTTTTGCCCATTTGAACAACTCCAGTCCGTTCTCCAGCGGCATTTCGATGTCGCACAGCATAATATGCACTTGATGGTTCGTCAATAACATTCTGGCTTCGTCCGGGCCATATGCCGGATACACATGGTCGATGCGCAGCTCCTGCCAATTGACTCCTGCAATAACCCCTTGCACAACGTCATATTGATCATCCACAACGAGTACGTTCACTTAAGCTTCCTCCTTGTCTCTTATTCTTTCATGGATCGGGATTATCATCTCAGCAACTGCACCACTTTCTGTGTTGAAAAAGGCAATCATCGCCCGACCTCCATACAGCATCGACAAGCGATGACGTACATTACTGATCCCGATATGCTTGTCCTTATAGAAGCTGCTGTCCCCATGGTTCAGCTCTTGCAGAGTGGAATCCGCGAAGCCGTTACCGTTATCCTGGATAGTGATGTCGGCATAATCTCCATCGTCGCTCTCCAGCAGAATTGCCTTGATCTCAATCCGCAGCTGCTCATTCGGCTTCGTTGCGTATTTGATACTGTTCTCGACAAAGGCCTGAATGGATAGAGGCGGTATCATGAAATCTTTCAGGGAACTGTCGATACTGCATTCGCAGAGCGGCGGGACATGATGGGCAATTTGCTGGATTCGAATATAGTTAAGAACATGGTCCAGTTCCTCCTGCAGGGAGACCAGCTGCAAATTATCCTTGAAATTGTAGCGCAGATGGTTGGATATCGCCAGGATCATATGCTGAATGCGCTCATAGCTTTGCTGCTGGGCCATCCCGTACAGGCTTTTCAAGCAGTTAAGGAAGAAATGGGGGCGAATTTGCAGCTGTAGATGCTGCAGCTCCGCCTTCTGCCGTTCAATCTCATGTTCATAGGCGACAATCTTCAAGTGGTTGACCTGGGTTGTCAGATTATTAAAAGCCGCGCCGACCTGCTTAAACTCTTCAATGCGATACTCTTCCCTTAGCTCTTGTTCAGAGCCTTTGCCAATGCTGGTCATCAGGCGATGCCAAGGGGATAGGAGGGACCGGTTGAAGAAGAACAAGCTGATCGTTACTAATAAGATGGTGAGCAGGGATAACCCGAACAGCAGAGCGAGGCTCCCCTTAAACACATCGGGCTTCGGGACGGCAAAGATCAACTGCACCTCCGAATTGCGAAGGGGCTGGCTGATCAGAATATAATCATTGTTGTTCTCGCTTAATTTAAGCTCATGATCTGCCACAAAAGCTTTGTTCGTTAGCGGGGCACCTTGGGTGTCAGCGTAAATAACCTCGGTCCCTTTTTGCACAAGATCCATCGAATGAATCTGATCAAAATCCACCATAACTGCGGCATAAGTGCCGTCTTTACCAAGCAGCTTGAACAGATAGGTTTTCTCTTCAACCTCGAAAGCGAGCCAGCCTGCGTTATAATAGTTCTCGGATCGCTGCGTCAAGGTATGCATATGCTGCCGAATGGCTTCCTTCGTTTCGTAATTATACCCATTGTCGAACATATCGCGATAGGTATTATTGACTGCACTATATATAAAAAAAGCGTTAGCCAAGTCATATGAGTTCAGAGCCGTATTGAATTGCGTCATAATTTCATGAGAAGCCAGATGAGCGCGAAGCGCACTGACCGGACTGTTCAGCGTTATATAATTGTAATCGCTTACGGCAACGTTTGACAGAAAATTATCAATAGCATCCAGATCATTTTGCAAATTTTGCGCATACAATGCGAAGGATTGCTGATTTGATTCGACAAATTTTGCGTTAAAGGCGTGATAGGAATAAAAGTTGAACACCAACAGCATTCCGATAAGCGGGAATGTAATCAGCAATAAAGCGCGAAAGATATTCATTTTAAATGAAGCGCTGAACTTTCTTCTCATGATGTGGCCACCTAGGATTTAATATGTTCATATATTATATCACGCAAGAGAGCTGGAACAGGCTGAGCAAGTTATTTCCATGGAATTCATGATTCCAAAAAAGGACAATCGGCTAGCAAGGAGATGTATACCCGTGCTGTGCTTCTTGTCCTTTTTTGTATGGATGCTAGGCCTAGCCTTTTACGGCTCCGACCGTAATGCCTTTAACGAAATACCGTTGGAAGAACGGATACACGATCATAATCGGTAAAGCTCCGACTACGGCGATCGCCATCTTGATCCCTACGCTTGGCATATTAGAGGCAATTTCACTGGCGTTGCCGCCAGCTCCGCCGCTTGCCAGGAATCTAACATCCTGCAGCATCGTATTCAGCATATTTTGTACACTGAACAAGCTGTGGTCCGTCAAATAATAGAGACCGTTTCTCCAATCATTCCAATAGTTGAGTCCGATGAGGAGCGACAGCGTAGCGACCATTGGCAGCGACATCGGGAGAACGATGCGGAAGAGAATGCGAAATTCTCCAGCGCCGTCGATTCTTCCGGCTTCAATGACTTCATCAGGGATGGTTGTCGTAAAGTACGTACGCATCATGATGACATAGAAGGCATTGAGCAGCAGGGCAGGAATGATCAATGCCCAGATCGTATTATCAATGTTCAAATAGCGGGTCCACATAATGTAGGTCGGAACTAATCCGCCGTTGAACAGCATCGTGAAAAAGACAAAGAAAGCAAATTTTCCGCGATGCGGCAAATCTCTTCTGGAGAGAGGGTAAGCCAGCAATACGGTAATCAGCAAGCTGACAACCGTACCGACAACCGTGACGAAGACGGTGATGCCATAGGCACGTACAATCGTATCAAGCCTCTCATACATGTACGCATAGCTTTCCAAACTGAACTTCTCCGGGAACAGCGAGTAACCGTTCCGGATCAGTGTGCCCTCATCGGTAAAGGAAGAGACGACGAGCAGTACAAACGGAAACAAGCAGAATATCATGAACAGGAGCATTAGAATATTCGCTATGATCTGAAACGCTCTACTATTATCAACCATGTTCGAATCTCCTTTGCGTCAGAATAGCGCGTTCTCTTTGCTGAATTTAATAACGAGTCGATTGGCGATGTAGACAAGCGTGAATCCGACCAGCGATTGGTACACACCTGCGGCAGAGGACATGCCAACATCGTTCAGCTTGATCAAGCCGCGATAAACATAGGTGTCAATCGTATTCGTAACATCGTACAGCGGACCCGAATCCATCGGTACCTGATAGAACAGACCGAAGTCGGAATAGAATATCGTTCCAATGGCAAGCAGCACTAGCGTAATCATCGTCGGCTTCAGGGAAGGCAATGTGATATGAACGATCTGCTTCCAACGGTTGGCCCCATCGATAACGGCAGCCTCATAGTAGCCCCGATCGATGCCCACCACAGTTGCATAGTAGATAATGCAGCTATAACCGACGGTCTTCCATAGATGCACGATGGTCAGGATGTAGGGCCAGTATTTCGGCTCCGTGTACCAGGATATGCTGTTCAGTCCTAGAGGCTCCAGAATGGAATGATTGATGAAGCCCGACTCGGAGCTGAACAGAGCGAATACGAGATAGCTTACAACGACGATGGATATCAGATAAGGCAGCAGGATCACCGTCTGATAGCTCTTTTTCCAAAACTTCGAACGAATTTCATTTAGAATAATGGCAATCGCGACGGCTATCACAGTCCCCAGAATAATAAAAGCAAGATTGTATCCCAGCGTATTCCGCGTGATGATCCAAGCCTCTTTCGTCTTGAAGAGATACTCGAAGTTGCTCAAGCCTGCAAACGGACTGTCGATAATCCCTTTATTCCAGTTGATATGCTTAAACGCGATGATGATACCAGCCATTGGTACATAGTTGTTGATCAGCAGGTAAATAAGTCCTGGAATCATCATGATGTACATGGGAATAAAGCGTTTATAACTGGTTTTTCCAGCTCTTTTTACCTTTGGTGCTGCCATGATGGCCATTCTCCTTTCATCTAATAACCGAAAAAGGATTATTTCTTACTAGCAGCCCACTTATCAAGCTGGGATTGCTTCTCGGCAATAATGTCATCAATGCCGGCATCCTTCAGTTCTTTCTGGAAGATCGGCAGTGTCGTTTCAGGATCCAACACTCCACACATCAAGGCTTCGTGGTATTTGGCAACGACATTGGATGCCGCGGTCATCTGGTTTCTTACACGACTCGAATCAAAGGTGAAGCCATATGCTGCAGAGCGGGTGGCAGTGTTGTTAAATTCCTTCTGAACTTCCCAGTAATCGGCCGGGTTGCCTTTCCATACATGACCGATGGTTTGGTTTGTCCAAATCCAGCCCCCGGTCGGAGGGTATCCGCTGTTGCCGCCATTAACGCCTTCAGGGAAGTCGATAATGGATTGTCCATTTGCAGCTTCCTCGCCAACCGTTACATAATGCTTATCTTGAATACCGTAGATCAAAAGGTTCACAATTTCAGGATCAGTATACATCAGGTTCAGCAATTTCATAGCCGCTTCGGGATGCTCGCTGCCGCTGCTGATTGCCCATGTAGCCATTTGCACGTCGGAAGTTGTTGTATAAGGAGGGATGATTTCGGATACGACAATTTCTGTATTCCAATTTCTCGTCTCCTGAACGGCAAATCCAGGCTTCAGGTTAGCAAATCCGCCAAATGCGCTGCCTGCTTTCATCAGCGTGCCGGCGCTTTCCGTATTGTTAATTGCATCTTTCATAATCAGACCATTTTGATACCATTTGCGCGTGCGAGTAATAAAGTCTTTGTACAGGTCGGTCTCATACAAGTTGACAACCTTGAGTTCCTTGCCATAATCCATCAGTACGCCCAGGTTCGTCATATCGTCGCCAAGCGTATCCCAACCCCAGTTACGAACGAGCTCGCCATTGGATGGAACGACTGGGATTACGTTAGGTTCATTTTCATGAATCGTTGTCAGGGCTTCTTCCAACTGATCGAGTGTTTTGATATTTTCATAGTCGATGTTGTATTTATCCGCCAGGTCTTTTCTCATTTGGAAGCCGTAGGCCTTGGCAAGGTCGCGACCTGTCGTAATACCGTATACGTCATCGCCGATGCGGCCGCTCTCGATATACTCCGGTCCGATTTCCTTAACGAGGTCTTGACCATACTTCTCAAGCAAATCATCAAGAGGGATGATCTGACCGTTGTTGGCAACCGTAGCCAGTGGCGTCATATAGATCGGAAGCAAATCCACGCCCTTGCCGGACGACATCATCATTGTCGTCTGCTGTACATAATTTCCGTAAGAAATATACGTGAGGTCCATCTCAACATTGAGTTTTTCTCTTGTAATTTTGTTAACGGCCTCCACGACCTCAGCGGTATCTTTCTTGTTATTGCCCATCATGACAACATCGAGCTTCACGAGCTCCTTCTCTTTCAAATCTCCTTCAGCGATAGGTCCCGGATCGTTCTTGGCGCTGGAACCCGAATCTTTGCCTCCGCAGGCGGCAAGGATTGATAGCGCTAACAAGATCACCAGTGCGCATGACATCATTCGTTTCATTCTGACAACACCCTTCTTCTCTAAGTAAAATCTTGTTCTTTATATTAGCAAACAAGGTGAGCGTGTATCTGTAAAAATAATGTCCTAAATGATTGAAAAAATGACTTGTTGTCGATTAAAGCATTATCGTTGATTCGGCGTCAACATAATTGTGCTAGAATGGTGCGGGAACTTTTGCCATAAACTTATACATCAGAAACGAGGCGGTAGGCATGACAAACTTGAAGGTTGCATTACAGCTGTATACTTTACGTGATTACGATCAGGAAGACTTTGCAGCGAAGCTTAGAAAGGTACGCGAGGCCGGTTATGATGGCGTTGAATTCGCGGGATTTGCCGATATTCCGGCAGAAGAGATGAAGGGAATGCTGGAGAAGGCTGGGCTTACAGCTATGGGCAGTCATACGCGGATAGAGGAACTGCTGGACCAGCTGGACGAGGTTATTGCTTATAATCAGGTGATCGGCTCCTCCTATATTGTGATCCCTTACTATAAGATCGAATCGATGGAAGACGTACATAGCCTGATCACCATCGTGAAGGAGATGGGTCCGAAGATTAGAGCAGCTGGTATGGATCTTCTATATCACAATCATTATCATGAGTTCACGAATGAGTTTGGTGACAAGCCGATCTTGGAGATGCTGCGGGAAGCTACAACGGAGGCCGAGCTGAACTTTGAGATCGATATGTTCTGGACAACTCATGCCGGCCGTGAGCCTGTGAAGGTCATGGAAGACTTCGGTTCACGCTGCAAGACCGTTCATGTGAAAGACATGGTGAGCATCGAAGGCAAAGAGATGACCGAGGTAGGAACAGGGATTCTTGATCTGAAGGGCATTATAGGGAAGGCTCAATCCGCGGGTTACAAGTGGGTCGTTGTTGAGCAGGACCGCATCAAGATCGATGGCTATGAGAGTGTCAAGATTTCGCTTGATCATGTGAAAGCGATCTGCAGTGGCATTTGATAGTCCTTATTAAGTAAGTGAAAAATGGATGCCTTATGATGACATAACGTTTTAACTTAAATAAAGAAGAGGTCCATATCCAATGAGGATCAAAGGATATGGATCTCTTCATTTTTTGAGTTGGATAAACGGGGGAATGAATAGTTTAAGTTGATACCAATATATGGTACCGTTATACCTGAGAACTAATTACTCCCGGAGGACGTTATGAAGAAGCTGCGCGCTGCCATTATTATTTTTATTATTTTTATTATTTTTCTTAGTGGTTGTAGAAGTGCAACAGAGATACCTATTAACATGGAACAGAAAACCGGGACTGAGGTTCCTGATCCAGAATATGCTGTACCACAATTTACACCGTTAGATGAAAGTGAATATGAGGGCATTCAAAAGGAAATGATCAAATTAATAAATCAACATGTACAATATGTGAATGCAAAAGACGAAGAAAAGTTCAAAGAATTGTTTGATAACCAAGACTACGGCTTACCTTCTTTTGAAGTTCTGGGCTTGGTGGTAGATGAATTCCAGCCAATGAAGGGGAATCAAGGTCTTGTATCGATACTATTAACCATCAAACCACTTGAAGGTAATAGGTTAATTGAAGAACTTAAATTTTGGTATTATATTGCCTTGAATGAAGAAGAGGGAAAGTGGAAAATCATGTCCATCGATTAAAAGTTTTATCATAACGACGATACGAGATCCCACCAGGGTATTGTTTATATAAAACAATTGACCTCGGAAGATAGAGAGGGTGTTGTCATAGTGGGTTTGCACAAAAGTTGGGGGGATTTAGCAGTAACCGCAATTTAGGCGGTCTTATTGGCGTCGGATTATGTTTTTATGTTCTATATCGATACGAACTCCTGAACGGATGGACCATATTATTTATAATTTGTGGAGCAGTCGCCGCAGTGGCAGTTGTTTATACTATGGTCACATCCCGAGCATCTGAGCAGCAGCGTAAGATAGATCTGCCTAAATTTATTTTATCTCCAGAAAAGCGCAAAATCTGGTTTGTTAATATGCTGCTCTGTTTGTTTTCCGGCATGATTGGTGTATTATTAATACCCTATTTACAGGAGCGATATGATGCGGACCTCGAAGAAATTGCAATAACCTTCTTGTTGCCCATGCTTGTCTCTTCATTCTCAGGTTCCTTTTTAGGGAAGCTTGGAGATCGTGCAGGTTACCGTAAGGCTATTGCTATCTCAATCGTTATATCCTGTCTAACTATTTCGACCATTGTGTTTTCTCCTAGGTTAAGCATCTTTGCGGTGCTTTGGACCATTTTTATCATTTCTAACTTTTCTTCTTTTCTTTCGCTCGATGCGATGTTTTTTAGGGGGATATCAGAAGAACATATCGGGGATGCTTCCGGCAAATATTCCATCGGCGCATATGTTGGGGGAATAATAGGACCTGCATTGGGTGGTTTTGTGTTTGATACATATGGTTCAACTGTTCCTTATATTATATTTGCAGTAAGTATGGCCCTGCTGGTTCTTCTCCTGTTCAGGGTGCTCCCGAAAGACAACTCGTACAATCCTGCACTTACGACAGAGAACCAGACATTCTCGCAAAAATGACCTTAAACAAGAGGCGGAGATAAATTCCGCTTTTTTTTTGATACCGATATGTGGTATCGTTATGTGTTACGACTTAAATTTCAGGTATTGACCTTAAAGGAGACCCCATGACATTTCAAGATTTAAATATATCCCCGATCATTCTCAAGGCGCTGGCCAAGGAGAACTACAAGACGCCAACGCCTATTCAGGCTCAGTCCATCCCGGCTGTGTTAACCGGCAGAGATTTGCTGGGCTGTGCCCAAACCGGAACAGGGAAGACCGCTGCTTTTTCGGTACCAATGATCCAATTGTTAAACGAACAGCCTCCTAAACCGGGCATGGGGCGCCGCATTCGCGCGCTGGTATTGTCGCCGACCCGTGAGCTTGCCCTGCAAATCTCGGATAACGTTAAAGCATACAGCCAGTTCACGAAGCTCCGTTCGACCGCAATTGTAGGTGGTGTTTCGCAGAAAACACAGGAGCGAGCGCTTCAGCAAGGAGCTGACATCCTGATTGCCACCCCGGGCAGGCTTATCGATCTTATCAATCAGAAGCATGTCGATCTGCAGCATGTGGAGATTCTGGTGCTGGATGAAGCTGACCGAATGCTGGATATGGGCTTTATTCATGACGTGAAGCGGATCATCGCCAAAATGCCGAGCAAAAGACAAACGCTCTTCTTCTCGGCCACGATGCCTGCGGAAATCACCAAGCTGGTCAAAACACTGCTCCACAATCCTGTAAAAGTAGAGATTACCCCGGTTTCCTCTACGGCTGAGCGGATCGAGCAATCCGTGTACCTGCTGGAAACGGGGAGTAAGCAGAAGCAATTAAACGAGCTGCTGAAGGATCCAACGATCGCATCGGCATTGGTCTTTACTCGTACGAAGCGCGGAGCGGACCGGGTGGCGCGTGGTCTGAACAAGGTGAATGTTACGGCTCAGGCCATTCACGGTGATAAATCGCAAACCAGCCGACAGAACGCACTTAAAAATTTCAAAAGCGGCGAGACGCGGGTATTGGTGGCGACGGATATTGCCGCAAGAGGCATTGATATCGACGAGCTGTCGCATGTCATTAACTTCAACCTCCCGAATATCCCCGAAACGTATGTTCACCGGATTGGCCGGACAGGACGTGCGGGGCTAAGTGGAACGGCGATTTCGTTCTGCGAAGTGGACGAAGTGCCTTTTCTGCGGGACATTGAGAAGTTAATCGGAAAGTCCATTCCCGAAGTGAAGGATCATGCTTATCCGATGTCCGGCTCATTAAGAGCGGCCAAGGTAGAACGGTCGCCGAAGCCTGCATCGGCAAGACCTGCCAGAGCGAAGAACAATTCGAACCAGTCTACTTCAACCAAGAATGCTGCAACCAAGGCGACTTCGACCAAGTTTGCTTCGTCCAAGTCTGCACCATCCAAATCTGCTCATACCAGATCCGGTTCCACCAGATCTAACCGAGCGCCGAAAATAGTGAAAAAGTGAATATAAGCAAACGGACAACCCTTTCTCCTAAGTGAAAAGGGTTGTTTAATGTCTTTTGGTTCATAAGAAATTAGTGATTCATACTTTGTAAAAAATTTCACAAAGTTATCATATGAATGCCGATTCTTTCCTTTCCTATGAGTTAAGATAGATATGAGAGATCAGTAATTGTTTTACATCGAAACTAGCCGGATATGGAGGATGGACTTCATGAGAAATGTATTTGTTTTGGGTGGAACCGGATTCTTGGGTTATTTTACGATTAAGGAAATGCTGAAAAGAGGATATAAAGTATCCACGGTATCGCTGCCTCCGCTGCCAACGGAAGATCTGCTTCCCCGTGAAGTTGAATGTAGATTAGGCAATATTAATGATATGAGTGATGAAGAGATTCTGGATATGCTAAAAGGCATGGACGGTTTTGTATATGCGGCTGGCGCTGATGAGCGCGTGGTGCCTGAGGCGCCAGCTATGAAGTTCTTCTATGAAGCGAATGTTCTCCCTACACAGCGTCTGGCTCGATTGGCCAAGCAGGCTGGAGTGAGGAAGTTCGTGCTGTATGGATCGTATTTCGCCCACTTTGCCGAGAAGTGGGCAGATCTGCCGATTATAGACAATGCGTATCCGCGTACCCGTCTGCTGCAAGAAGAAGTAGCTTGCATGGAGGGTGAAGGCGGCATGGATGTTATGACTCTGCGCTTGCCGTTCATCTTCGGGATCATGCCAGGACGCATGCCGCTCTGGACCATGTTCGTTGATCGGGTGAAAGGTAAAGAGACGGTGCCGGTGCCGGGAGGCGGAACGGCAGCCGTGACTGCCCAGCAGGTGGCAGAAGCCACAATTGGCGCGATCGAGCATGGCCAGCACCGCGGTAAATATGCGATCAGCGGCATCAACATGAAGCACAGCGAATTCCACCAGATGGTACTTGACGCACTGGGACAGAAAGACAGCAAGATCGTTGTGCTGCCGCTGGAACAGATGCAGCCTGCGATGGAGCAGCTGGATGCGGCCACAGCCGCAGCCGGCAAGGAGCACGGCATTCATATGAGTGTAGCTGCGGCGATTCAAGACCGCGACGCCTATCTGGATCCGGCGGATACGATGCCGATTCTGCAATATCAAGAGGATGATGTGTACGCATCGATTGTGGAGACACTTCGCAAATGCGTCGAAGAGTAGGCTAATTCAGTCGCTGCACCTGTACAGCCGCAGATGCAGCCTCGCTGCGGCAGAGCGAGCACAAAACTGTGTGCGAGTAATTGGCTTATCAACCCTAAAGCGCCCCTTCCTGTTAAGCGGAAAGGGCGCTTTTTTCGTAAACACACTAATCTTGTTTTCTACCCGCCAGACACAGGAACAGCGGAATTCTGCGCCTGCGTTCATAGGTTTCGTCACTTGCAAAATGCTCCCGCACAGGCTTCGATTCCCTGAGCTGCTCCACTATAAAACCGGCCTCCTGCATCGCGATAAAATAATCTTCGACGGTCCGATGATATTTATGAACGGTGCCGCCCAGCCATTGCTGCTCCCGGTAGCCGTCGATGAAGTAATTATCTACAACCCAATTCGTTCTTGTGCCGGACGGCTGAAGAGTAGAGGTAATGACGGGATGCTCCACAGAAAATACAAATCTTCCGTTTGGCTTCAAGGTCTGATGGATGCTGCGAAAGACGCTCCCGATATCCTCCAGATAATGAAGGGCAAGCCGGGAAATTACCACATCGTAGACGTTACGAGGGTATGTATAGTCCTCCATCCTCATGTGCAGAACGGACCCATGACTGTAATCCATAAGCTGGTTTGAGGCGGCCTTCACCATATTGCGGGAACCTTCAATCCCAACGTATGCAGCACAGCCTTTTTTCAGTAATTCCACGCCAAATCCGGCATCTCCGCACCCCAAGTCGAGTACATGCCGATCCAAGACGTCCCCCAGCAGCTGCCATATGACTGGCGTCTCCAGCGTATCATTGGCATTCTCCTGCCATTGCCGCCGCTGCATGTATTGCTCGAAGTTCGAGTTATCGTCATAAAAATCAGATCCGTGATAGCTCATAACTACCTCCTTCGAATAACAACCTAAAATGCACCATGTGTACTTTACCATATTGGTCATAAGGTATGAATGAAAAATTTTAAAATGAGTTATTTTGGAACCTATTTTGCAGTCTACTGTAAGGTGAGAGACAACGGTATACTCATATTAAGTAGAATAGGCTTCCAGGAGGGGAAGGACATGTTTATCGTCAATGTGGAAGGTGCCGTGCATAAGGACGGGCAGTGGCTGATGATAACGCGCAGCTTAAAGGAGGAGAATGCCGGAGGAACGCTTTCGTTTGTGGGAGGCAAAGTCGACAAGGAAGGCGACACACTGGATATTCTGGAGCGCACCGTGAAGCGGGAGCTGTATGAAGAAGTTGGAGTCAAAGTAAAGGAAAACGTTACGTATGTTTACAGCTCTTCTTTTGTAACGGATGATGGACGTCCCGTCATCAATATGGTGTTTTTGTGTGAGTATGATCAAGGTACGCCATATTGCAAAAGCCCGGACGAGGTGGATTCGGTGCAGTGGATGACACTGGCCGAAATCATGAATCATCCGCAGGCGCCGCCGTGGACGAAGGAGAGCGTACAGCGTGTGGAGGAGGCGCGGAGCAAGCTCAATAAGTAAGTTCCTGATATAAAAATACTAAGAAAGGTGGCTTGGATATGAACAGCCTATTGCAGGTGAGAGTGACCGGGATTCTGATCGAAGACACGGATTCACTCCTTGGAGGACTTGTGAGAGTGTGTAAGAAGGAGATTCTTGAACGAAATTTTTAAGAACAGTTGGTGGATCTTGAGCTTATCAAGGCAAATTCGGCTCATATTTTAACAGCCTAATTTGATGAAATTGAGATTTCCATATGCTGTCATCAATATGTTGTTTTTAAGGGAGTTATTCACAAGACTGAACATAAAAGTATTCAGTTTTGTGTTCACCGTCTACACTTTTGTGGTATTATGAATACAGAAGTGTTGGTGTTATATACAACGTATATACAACATGAACACGTATAAGCAGAGAAATACAAACTATAATAGAAATAGAGCCCTCACCGATCGCAACGGTAAGGACTCTAGAGCAGGAACAAAGGGCTGTGAATCCCACGGCATGTTGAAAAACTTAATTAATCAGCGAAAACCCACCGAAGGCGCCTAACCTTATGCGGTGGGTTTTCGCTTGTTTAGCTTACGACGAATCCAGCGGAACAGCTTGCGCACACTCAGCAAAATGCTGAGTGCAGCTGCAACACCTTTGAGTACGTCTACTAGCTCGACAAGGGCGATCAAGGCATCACCCCCTTTAACGAGAGATAGCCGTGATCACTCCACCGCACTTTGTCCTACCAGAGATTATAACACTAAAAGGGCGTCCCCTCCCCAATATAATCCAAAAAATCGATGCAAAAGTAAATTTCGTATGAATTGAAGTAAAGCAGAAAAAATTAATTCTGCACTAAATGTCTGATAATACCTCCAGGATAATAGTATGTTGGAATTATTTTTTTGAGGCGGACAATCGAGTAACACGGCCATGAATTGTGCGGTAAGCGTGGTGAATGATGCTTAGGTAAAAAAGAGTTCATAGTCATTCATTCCCTATATTCGGCGACAGAGCTCCTCTATAATGGAGCTGCACAGGTCATCCAGCTTGATTGTTAATCTAAAGATTTGAGGTTCGTATAACAGAGAAAAATCGCGGATAACAAAAGCTGCTGTGTGGGTTCGCTACAACATAAGAGAGAATATGAATGAAGGAGATATGAATCATGGCTAAAACCAAACGGGGACGCATCCTGTGGAGCATGCCATCTCGTGGCCGGGGGACATGCCCTGTATGCAGCACGACTCGCATTAAGCTCCTCTATATTGCCAACAAGTCGGACGGTACGGCACTGAAGGTATGCAAGCGATGCCAGAATGCTGATCAGTCCCGAGTTGACGCAGCGGTAGTGTAAACGACAGTTGCGCCTTAAAATCGACTTGGACGCAACCGCTCGAGCACCATATATCTATTCAAGTCGGAGAATTCAGAAGCCTGTTCCTTCATCAAGAAGGACAGGCTTCTTGGCGTTTACAAAAACGAGAGCATTCCATATTAGGGTTTACAAATAATTCCTGATAGTTTATTATCTAATTTAACAAATATCAAATTAGATAATCGTTAAATTAGAAAGGAGCTGAACATACACTTATGCAATTGGATAAGGTGGTCAGTTATCATAAAGCGCTCGCAGATCCGACGCGGATCAAACTGCTCATCCTGCTTGCCGAAGGGGAGCTCAGCGGACAGGATCTGGCTGAGAAGATCGGTGTCACGCCGGCAACGATTACACATCATGCCGCCAAGCTGCGGGAAGCGAGCCTCATTCAAGAGCGCAGGGACAAGAACACGATCTATTTTTCATTGAATGATTACTTTATCAAACATAGCGCTGCGGCGACGGAGAAGCTGATCTATCACAGAGTAAGGCAAGAGGAGGATTTAGAGCATATGCAGGACAACAATCTTAAGATGAAAACATCGGTTCTTAACAATTTCTTCACGAAGGACGGTAAATTAAAGAGCATTCCTGCTCAATTGAAGAAGAAACTCATTGTGCTCACACATATGGTGTCTCAGCTGGAGGTGGGGCGAAAGTACAGCGAGAAGGAAATCAACGAATTCATCAAAGGATATCACGAGGACTTTGCGACTATTCGCCGAGAGTTTATCATGCATCATTTCATGTTCAGGGACAATGGAGTGTATGAGCTTAATCCACAAGAAATGTGGGTGCGGTGGGAGGATTTATCCTAATGGAAGAAGAGTCTCCGTTAACCTATCAACGGATCAAAGAAGCCCAAGCGGGGGATTTTGAAGCCTTTCGGCTGATCGTCAAGCAATATTCCAACGCGTTGTTATCCGTTGCGTACAGTGTGTTGGGAGATTTCCATGATGCCCAGGATGCAGTGCAGGAGGCATTCTTAAAGTGTTATCGAAATCTGAATACGCTGAACGATCCTGCGAAGCTGGGCAGCTGGCTGTATGCGATCACGCGCCGGACCAGCCTTGATTTTGCCAAACGAAGCAAGCCGACGCTCCCTCTGCAAGATACTGCTCCATCACCCGACAACGTCATGCCTTGGCTGGAGCAATATGCGATTCAAGAATCCGTGTGGGGAGCCTTGCAGGAATTGGAGGAGAAAAGTAAATCGGTGGTCGTGCTGTACTATATAAGCGGTTGGTCGATGAAAGAAATCGGCCAGTTCCTTCAAATGTCGGTATCTGCCGTGGAGAGCCGGATGCGACGTGCCAGAGAAGTATTGAAAGGGCATCTAGCTGGCGATTATGAGCAATATTTTCATACTCAGCGTTTGGGCCGAGAGTTTGAACAGAAGGTTTCGGAACAGGTTCTTAAGCGGGCAGGCCATTTCTACGTCCCGGTCACGAATAAGGAGCGGGCCACCGCTTGGTTTATTCAGCATTTCCACCTGGGAATCAGCAGGCATGGCAATCCGGTACTGGAATCCGGACAGGAATTGTATTTGCTTGAATGTCAGCATCACGTTCCGGCAAGTTTGCCCGTACTCACGTTCGAAGTTACGAATGTTGAAGATTTAGGACAGCTGCTGCAGCATCAGGGGATTGCAACCGAGCTGATCCAGGAGGATGCTCTATTCGGTAAATTGCTGGTGTTTTATGATCCTGATGGCAATAAGTATCATGCAATTGATCCTAAGGTATAAAAAAAATTTTCCGTGACGGAATTAGCCCGGTTCCATCGTCTATATATCGAAACCATTATTATCGAGAGGTGAATGGAATGAGAACAGATAACCAATTAAACGAAGCACCGAAGCTTCAATCCGTGAATAAGCCGCTTTTAAAGAAGGTTCATTGCAATTATCTTCCGGTCAAGAATATCACACAGGCTGTCAAATGGTACTCTGAGCTATTTGGTCTTACCGTGCGGAAATGTGACGATACAGGGGCCATACTGATCTTGGGAGATGGACAGTGGCTGTTTCTGTTGGAAACGCTGGATAATCGAACAGCCAACTTCCTAACCAATCAGTGGGATGGGGAGAACTACGAGATGTTCTCGTTAACCTTTGAGGTCGAGAATATTACGGAGCTGCACAAGCGGCTGCGAGAGAATGGAGCAGAAGTCGAGCCGCTGGTGGATCATGGATCCTGCGGATTACAGTTCAAATTCAAGGATATGGACGGCAACAAGTTTAACGTTTGGCAGGATGCACCTGCCAGCTAACCAAGGAACGCAGGAATAGATAGATCAGCAAGGCAAGCACTGCTTGAAGATGGCAGAAGGCTTGCCTTTTTTGTTTCCCTATTTCAGATCCGGTTGGAAATGGCGGTGTTTCTTATTTGAACCGTCGTTGCATGACCAGCCCGCCCATCGTTAAAGGTAGTCTAATTTCCCGGCAGCGTTTACAATAGGGAATAAGGATTTATATTCCAAGAGAGGTGATTGGATGGAAGGTTACCGCTGTATGAATCATCCGGAAAGAATGGCCGTTGCCCAGTGTACACAGTGCGGGAAGCCCGTATGCGACGAATGTTATAACCCGGAGACAGGGCGCTGCCGCATTCGCTGCGGGGAGATGACGGCTCCTGGCTCGGCGGGAACGCCACCGCACAGGAACGTGGTCATGAACGTGATTGTGTCCATTCTTGCGATATTGGGAGGACTTCTTGTGCTGCTGCTCGCGATTTGCGGAACTATACTGTTCTCTAGTTAATGATCGCAGGCTTTAAAAATTATGGACCTTATTTAATCTTTGTATTCAAGGAGTGGACCGATGGAGTTTCCTGTTTATTTGCATCTGGGTTCCTGGCGGATTCATCCGCATGTGCTGTTTGAATCGCTGGCCTACTTTATCGGCTTCCGCGTGTATGTATGGACTCGCAGGCCGAGTGGCATGACCAAGCTGATGAGCCTACAGATTCTGGCTGGAATCATCGTCGGTGCGGCTATCGGTTCCAAGCTGTTATATTGGCTCGAAGATCCGGCTGCTACCTGGGAACAGCTCCGCCAATTTCATCTACTGTGGGGAGGCAAGACGATTGTTGGCGGCCTCCTGGGTGGATTGATCGGTGTCGAGCTGACGAAGCGCTGGGTGGGCTGGAAGCATTCCACCGGCGATGATTTTGTTTATCCGCTGATGCTGGGTCTGGGACTCGGACGGATCGGATGTTTCCTGACCGGTCTTGATGACCATACCTATGGCACGCCGACGACCTGGTTCACGGGTGTGGATTTTGGCGACGGGATCTATCGCCATCCAACCCAGCTGTACGAGATTCTGTTCCTGATCGTGTTGGCTGTTCTGCTAATTCCGCTGTACCGCCAGAGCCGCGGCAGATCCATTCGCACAGAGTATGTGTCCGGGCGGATGTTTCAATGGTTTATGGCCGGGTATCTGCTGTTCCGTCTGGCAATCGACTGGATCAAGCCGACGCCGCATCCTTATCTGGGCATGAATAATATCCAGCTGGCGTGCATCGCAGGACTGATCTATTATGCATGGCTGATTGGCGGCAGAGACAGGTTTCGCCGCTTCAAGCCGGGTTCCCAACTTCCAAGCTGACCAAAGGAGCGTTATATATGCCAAAGAACCGACCTTATTTATATCATGAATTGACCAATAGCATATGCACGACATGTTATCGTAAAGTAGAAGCCAAGATCATCGAGGAGAACGGCAAGATATATATGCTCAAACGATGCCTTATTCATGGTCCGGAAAAAGTACTGATCGCCACGGAGGCGGACTACTACCACCAGACGCGGAAGTTCATCAAGCCGTCTGAAATGCCGCTCGTCTGGAATACGCCGATTCGTTACGGCTGTCCTTATGACTGCGGGCTTTGCCCGGACCATGAGCAGCACAGCTGTCTCACGCTCCTGGAGATTACGGATCACTGTAATCTGCAGTGCCCGATCTGCTTCGCGGAATCGTCGCCGCATCGCACCTCGTACCGGTCGCTGGCGCAGATCGAATTCATGCTGGACCGGATCGTGGAGAATGAGGGCGAGCCGGACATCGTGCAAATCAGTGGGGGCGAGCCAACAACGCACCCGGATTTCTTCGATATTCTGGACATGTGCAAGAGCCGGCCTATCAAGCATATCATGGTGAACACGAACGGCATCCGGATTGCTCAGGACCGGGAATTTGCCCGCAGGCTGGCGGAATATATGCCGGGGTTTGAGATATACCTGCAATTCGACAGCTTTGAAGCGCATGTGTTAAAGGAGCTGAGAGGTGCCGATCTGCGGCGCATTCGCCAGCAGGCCATCGAGCATTTGAACGAATTCAACATATCCACCACGCTGGTCGTCACGCTCAAGAAAGGGCTTAATGACAACGAAATCGGCGACATTATTCAGTACGGGCTTCAGCAAAAAGCGGTGCGCGGCGTCACGATCCAGCCGATCCAGGCGGCCGGCCGCCTGGAGGGGTATGATCCGGCGACGGACCGACTTACCGTGAGCGAAGTACGGCGGATGATTATCGACCAATCCGAGGTGTTTACGGATGCGGATATTCTTCCGGTTCCTTGTCACCCGGACTGCCTCGCTATGGGCTATGCCCTCAAGCTGGGCGGAGAAGTGCTGCCGCTCACGCGGATGATCGATCCGGAAATATTGCTCGAAGGAGACAGCAATACGATTGTGTTCGAGCAGGATCCAGTAATCCGGGGCAAAATGTTCGAGCTGTTATCCACAGGTCACTCGCCGCAATCCTCTGCGCTTTCGCTGAAGAGCCTGCTCTGCTGTCTGCCGCTGGCTGCCGTGCCGGAGCAGATTACGTATGACAACGTCTTCCGGGTCATCATCATGCAGTTCCTGGATGCTCATAATTTCGATGTCCGTTCCGTTAAGAAATCCTGCGTCCATATCGTGCATCCCGATGGGCGGATGATTCCGTTTGACACCTATAATATGTTCTACCGGGACGATAAAGAGGAACTGTTGAAGGAGCTGAAGGAAGAGGTCGCCACGGCATGGGACAGATAAGCTGCGGATAATTAGTACATTGCAGAAATTACGGAGATTAGGAGCTTACATAGGGAGGCAATACATTATGCAGAACAGCATTCCCGAACCTGAGAAGGTATCCCCTTATCAATTGGATCAGAACATGAAGATCGATCATGCTCTGGGGGATGACTTGTTATGGCATTCCCCGCTGGATGAGCCGTTCCAAGTATCCGGCTTTGCCTGGCTTGATACCGAACATAAATACCGCAGGCTGCCTGCGTCGCCTGATGTTCCCATCCGTCCAGAGGTGAATGCCTTGGCCAACTGTACCTCGGGCGGTCAGATACGCTTCCGCACCAATTCGCGAACCGTATCGGTCCGTGTGCGGCTTACAGCAGGAGCCAGCATGTATCATATGCCTCCAACCGGAGAGTGCGGAATGGATGCGTATATCGGCGGGCCTGGCGAATGGAGACATGCAGGAACCACCCGCTTTCAGCCAGGCCAGGTAGAGTACGAGAGCAGTCTATTTAATGTTGAGGGCCATGACGGCAAAGTACGCTCGTTCCTGCTCAATATGCCTTTATACCAGGGCGTGGAAGAGCTGTGGATCGGACTTGCGCCAGACGCCGAGCTCCTGGCACCCGAACCCTATGATTGTTCCAAAAAAGTGATTGTATACGGAACATCCATTACACAAGGCGGATGCGCATCACGGCCTGGCATGTCCTATACGAATATCTTAAGCCGCAGGCTCCATCTGGAGTTCATTAATCTAGGATTCTCGGGCAACGGCAAGGGAGAGCAGGAGCTTGCCGAATTGGCCGCACAAATTGCGGAGCCTGCCTGCCTTGTCATCGATTATGAGGCGAATTGCGGCGGGACCGAAGCTTATCAGCAGACCTTGCCGCGGTATATCGAGACCTACCGGAAGTTCCATCCGGAGGTTCCCATCATCCTGGTATCCCGCATTCCTCACGGAGGAGAGTCGTTCATGCCGGAGATTCTCGAAGGGCGGCTTGAACGTAAGAAATTCCAGGTCAATCTCATTCGGCAGCTGACCGAGGCCGGAGATCATCACCTAACGTTTGTAGATGGATCGGAATTGTTAGGTGATGATTCTGGGGAAGCCACCGTGGACGGGGTCCATCCGACGGACCTAGGCTTTCAGCGGATGGCCGATGGCCTTGAGCCTGTACTGAGGCAAGTGATTGGGGACATGACTGCATCAGCAAGGTGAAAGAACCCTTAACAGGGGCAACCGCTCAAATTTGCAGCAGTACTATGACCACTGGCGGAAGCTTGCTACGGAGGCAGGCGGCCGCCCTGTGCTGGTCAGCACGCAGGAGATCGACGTCTCTGCTGGCAGCAAGCAATATATGTTCACAGTCGTCCGCGACATTATCGATAAATCGTACCATTCCATTGGCACCATTGTGGTGGATGCCAACATCGGCGTGATCGAGAACATTGTCACCGATCTTGAGGAAACAACGCACGGCACGACCTTCATTCTGGATGACAATCGAACTGTGATTTATGACAGCGAGAAGAAGTATTTGTCCCGCAGCATGACCGACAATGCGGAGCTGGCCCAGGTCACCGGTAACGAATGTAGCTTTCGTCTTGAGGTCAATGGTGAGCAGCAGCTGGTCGTCTACCGGAAATCCGAACAGACCGGCTGGTTGATTATGATTACAGTGCCGGAGCAGCAGCTGATGCAGGATGCGCTAAAGACCCGCAAGATTACGATAACGGCAGCCGTTGGCGTTACCAGCTTTGCACTTATCATCTCTTTGATTCTGATCTACGCGCTGACAAGACCGCTGCGATCCATCGTCCATCTGATGAAGCAGGTGCAGACCGGCAAGCTCGATGTGGTATTCCCTGTGAAGAGGCGTGACGAAGCGTCGCTGATCGGCATCTCGTTCAACCGGATGATGGCACGCATCAAACAACTCATCGACGATATCTACGCAGCCGAGAAGCGAAAAAAGGAGGCGGAGCTGGAGCGCCTTCAACACCAGATCAATCCGCATTTTATCTACAATACGCTGGAAACGATCCGGATGACAGCCGTCCTTCATAACGACCAGGAGGTGGGGGATATGGTTCAGCTGCTGGGACAGCAGCTACGCTACAGCATTCATGCCGGCAGTGAGGTTGTTGAGATCAAGCACGAATGGGAGCATGTCAAAGCCTATATCGAGCTGCTTAATTACCGCTACGGTGAGCGGTTTGTGCTGACATTGCCGAATGATCCGGCAGCAGATTCCATCCGGGTGATGAAGCTGTTATTTCAGCCGATCATTGAGAATGCCGTCAATCACGGTTTTGATGAGAACAAACCAATACTGCATTTGACCATCATCTATGCCAAGGAAGGTGCGGACCACATTTTTATCGTTACGGATGATGGTGTGGGAATGTCGGCAGAAGAGCTGGCGAGGCTTCGCCGCATGCTGGATCAGGTGCAGTTTCAGGGAGCGGACAGCGGTGGGATCGGACTGCGGAATGTGCATGAACGGCTTCGGCTTCGTTCAGAAGGGATGGGTAGAGAAAGATTTGTATACAAATAACTGGGAGATTTCAAAGGGCGAAATGGCAACCGGCAAGGCAGCGATGTACTTCCTCGGCAACTGGGTCATTCCGCAAGTGATCGGAGCGGGAGCAGCGTCAGAGGATATCGGCTTCTTCCCACTCCCGTATGACAATAGCGGCAAGTACAACGCACCGCTCGGCTCGGATTACTTCATCGCCGTCAGCAAGGACAGCAAGAACAAAGAGCTTGCTACTGCCTGGGTTGATTTCTTCGTGAAGGAATCCGGCTACGTGGAAGATTCCGGCTTCATGCCGATTATCAAATCGGCGGAGTCTTCCATCTCGCAGCTCGCCGAATTCCAATCGTTTAATCCGACATTGATCGAGAGCGAAGCGACCGATCCGAAGTTTAACGAAATCGCCAACAAGGCACAGATCGGCATCGGAACCGGCGATTATGTTCAGGAATATATCGTAGCTGACGATCTGCAGGCTGCATTCGATAAGCTGAATGCGAAGTGGAAGGAAGCCAAAACGGCACTTGGCTACTAAAACGAGAATCAACGGTTAATTTCAAGATGTAGTTCCAAGCGGCCTTACTCTGGATGATCCAGGGTGAGGCCGCTTTGCGTACGCTGTCCAGTTGCAGAACAGCTTTACCACAGCCTGTATACTAGCAGGCATTGTTGTCGATCCTTCATGGGCTTAATCCTATTAATTTCCGGGGAAACGCAGTATTTTGAGGGTTATTCTGGAAAGTTACTCAAGAGTCTTTTATAGTAACAGTAAGACTTGGAGGTGACTCACATGGGAGAAGGGACTGTCATTCTAAGAACTAAATTGCAGCCGCCTGCACTACGGGATTCATGGATCAGCCGTTCTGTATGGGATGAGAGGGAGAATCGTGGCAACGGGTATCGGATCATCACGGTTGTAGCCCCTGCCGGCAGCGGAAAGACCACCGTCTTGGTCCAGCATATGCTCCATGAAGGGAAGCATGGGCCGGCATCTTGGTTAACTTTAGATGAGCAGGATAACGATTTGCGGAGATTTTGGCGCTATATGATCCATTCACTCTTGCCCTACTTACCTTCCGGGAGCGAAAATCGGCTGCTGTCCTTGCTGGTTCCTTATTCAGATCAAGCGATTTATTCTTTTTTGGATTCATTCATTACGGAGATGCATGGCATCTCTCTGTCTATAAACGTGGTATTGGACGATTATCATTGGATTACTCATCAGGAGATTCATGATAGCCTGAATTATTGGATCGAACATATGTCAGATTCAGTTAAAGTGTTTATCGCTTCGCGTACGGAGCTACCTCTCAAAGGGTTAGGGAAATGGCTATTAAGCGGAAGATTGCAGCGGATAGGGGCGCAGGAGCTGGCATTCAACGAGGAGGAAGCGAATTCTCTGTGTCAGCATACACTGGGGCGCTCCCTATCCCCCGAGAAGCTGAATACATTGGTGCAACGTACAGAAGGGTGGGCAGCCGGACTGCAATTAGCACTCATTGCGCTGCGGCAGAATGAAGCCGCTGGCATGCCGGATTCCGATGCTTTTAGCCAAAGTAACAGGCATATGAGTGATTACTTAAGTCATGAAGTCATGCGCGGGCTGGACAAGCATTTACGACAGTTTTTGCTGGAAACCTCGGTTATGAGGCGATTTCACGCGGACATTTGCGCTGCCGTCACAGAGCTGCCTGAATGTGATGACATGCTGGAGGTGCTGAAAGCCAGAGGGCTATTCCTGATTCCCTTAGATCACCAGGAGCTGTGGCATCGTTACCATCATATGTTTGGCGATTTCCTGAGCAGCTTATTAAAGCAGCAGAACCCTGAGCGATGGATTGACCTTAACCGGAGAGCAAGCCAGGTATACGCGCGCGAAGGATGGCATGAGGAAGCGATCGATTACGCCTTGTTGGCGGAGGATTACGAGATGGCAGCCGCTCTGGTGGATCAGCATATGATGGAGCTGATCAAGAAGGGAGAATTCGACCTTCTGCAACTGTGGCTTAACAGGTTTCCCGAGGGGACCCGTTTGCCGGACAGATTGCTGTTTGTGAAGATCTTTGTATATTCTCTCCGAGGGAAGCATGACCAAGCACGGGATTTGCTTGAACAATTGGAAGCAGGCATGTATGGACGGCCGATAGTCGAGCGGCAGCTAGAGTGGCTGAGCAGGCTTTTTTTTGTAAAAGCCAATCTTGCTTTTAATTCCAGACAATTTGATGAATGGTTCCAGTTTGCACAAACCATTGAACATCGGCTGCCGGAGGACCCCATATTCTTTAATTTCAATTACAATAACCGGGAGCCCTTTGTCCGCAATACGCCGTTCGGGCTTCAAGGGGTCCTTACGGATACCACGGCACAGGTTGGTACACGAATCGTCTCGATTCTGGAAAGCCATGGCTGGGAGGATTCCTTGATGTGTCAATATGTCATGCAAGCCATGGCAGAAGGCTATTATGAGAAGAATGAGATGGATGCATGTGTACTCTGGTTGGATCGACTTTTGGAAGGAAGGCGCTACAAGGACGTGCCAGGCCTATTTATTCCGATCCGGCTGACAATGGCACGGCTTAAACGAAAGGAAGGAAACCGCCATTCGGCACGGGCTATAGTCCTGGATACATTGAATGCCATGCAGGCAAGAGAAGATATATTATGGTGCAGTGCCTTGCGGGCTTTTTTGGTGGAGCTCGATCTTAGAGACGGAGAGTTGTCCAAGGCAGAGGCAGGTTTTCAGGAGCTAAACCTTACGTCGCAGCGGATAAGCCTTGAGCATTCCTTGGAAATCATGACATGGGCGCGACTGCTCATTCATCAGCAAAGAACCGATCAAGCGCAGGCTATGCTGGCGGCCCTCCGGATTCAAGCCGAAGAAGCTGGAAGCATTAATATTACCGCATCTGTCATCGTCCTGCAGGCCCACGCGGAATACACCCGCGGAAACGTAAATTCAGCCGCGTTGTTTCTTCAAGAGGTGCTCTCGCTTGTCATGCCGTATCGATATAAACGCACATTTATGGATGAAGGGAATTGGCTTTATCAATTGCTGCAGGAGCTGAATACGACCGGTAATACTGTGAAGACAGCTCCATTGAAGGATTATATTACTGAACTGATGGACGAGATAAGACAAGAGAAGCTGGCAGACCTAGATCTTCTGGACCCTTTCGGTACATATGGGCTAACTCCCCAAGAAACGCAAGTGCTGATACTGCTTCACCGGGGGGATACCAACCAGTCCATCGCCGATGAACTAGGACTCACGGTGGGGACCGTAAAGGTATACTTGAACCGGATATACAGTAAGCTAGGTGTCAGCTCAAGAGTACAGGCGGTGCTGAAGACCTTCCCGGGATCTGAAATAGAACGTTCGAGATAGAGGAGCATCTATTGTCCATCGTACGCACTTCTACTTGTGCTTAAAATGCGCGTCTGGGCATGATTGTATGGCTGTCGACCGTATGCATTACTTCATTATGTTGATGAACCATAGCCGTGGCGCAGGGGATGCGCTGCGGTTTTTTCCCGTTTGTCCCCCCCTTTGTTAACTTTGGATAATAGGCAATAGTCCCGGGGTTTTGTATACTTTTGTCGCATTCATATGAAATCCATAGAAAGGAGTCGACGCATTGCAACGTAAAATATGGCACATATGTCTCATTGTACTCTTGCTGGCGAGCCAGATGGGGACCACAGGGCATGCGGATACGGGAAAGGCCGTTTCACCCGGAGAGACTAACATCGTTTCGATATCCTCAAAAGGGTACCATACGTTAGCCTTGCTGGATAATGGAACGGTTTTGTCCTGGGGATCGAATGTGGTGGGACAGCTGGGGAATGGGAAACAAGGCATGAATATGAGCACCAGCTTTGCGCAGCCTGTTTATGAAAATGTGAACGGTGAGCTTAAAGTTCTTACGAACATTATAGCGGTCGAGGCATCGCAGCAATACTCGCTTGCCTTATCCGCTGACGGGATCGTATACGGCTGGGGTTTAAATGCAAGTAATGAATTGGGACGGCCGTACGAGGGAACCTATTATTATCCAACGGCAATCCCGATTACAGGCCTGCCTCCGATTGAACAGATTTCTGCCGGAGTTACGCATGCTGCCGCTTTGGCGAAAGACGGAACCGTGTGGGCTTGGGGAGATAATCAGTCGGGTGCGGTGGGTAACGGAACCAGTGGTTCGATGGAGTATGTCGAAAGACCGATTCAGGTGAAGAAGAACGCTTCCGAATTCCTGACAGGAATTAAACAAATTCATGCAGGAAATAGGTTTACGATGGCAGTAACGAAGAACGGAGAGCTGCTGGGCTGGGGGGATAACGGAGCTTATCAGCTGGGGGACCTCACGTTAGTTAGTCGTTCGTATCCCGTCCATGCGCTGGATAAGAACAAGAATCCTCTGAATGGAATCAAGAAGGTAGCTACGGGTAACGATTATACCCTGGCTTTAAAAGAGGATGGAACCTTATTGAGCTGGGGAGTCAACGGTTACGGGCAGTTAGGTTCAGACACGCTCCAGGGCACTTATTCAACTTATGCCAAGCCCGTATTGGACAAAGCATCTGGAGATGCTTTCAGCCATGTTGTTGATATATCGGCAGGGATTGCACACGTAGCAGCGATCCGCGAAGACGGCAGCGTGTGGACATGGGGCGGCAATACTATCTGGGGGTCAACGGACATTACAGGACAGCTTGGCCGCGGAGACGAGCAGTGGGAGGAGCGGCCGGAGCGAGTCATCGGGCTGCCGGGTAAGACTAAAGTGCTCCAAGCTGAGACTGCCGGTCATCATACGGTAATCAAGCTGGATAACGGCACGCTCTGGAGCATGGGGAGCAATAGAGAAAGACAGCTTGGAGGCGGTTATATGATGGACAGTGCCATAGAGCCTATCCAACTGTCACTGAGCCATTACGACAAAGCTTACTGGCTTATGCAAGACATCGGACCGGTTATGGGGCAGCCATACCGGTTGACTCTTCAGTTGGCAGGCCATGAAGGACAGCCAGTCAGCTTCGGTACGGACATCGTGGATATGCAAGCTGTAGGGGCGACAATAATAGGGCCTGTAAGTTACGTAGGGGAAGGACGTTATGCGGCTGATATGTTGGCAGATTCTCCTGGACCTGTTCAGGTAACGGCACGGATTAATGGACTGGAGGCTCCGGCAGCGCAAATTGTCGTACTCTCCAGAGAGCCTCACCCTGCCCATTCGGATCTGACAGCAACGCCTTCCATGTCCGTCGTTGGAAGTGCCGATCCGGTCGTATTGAGGTTGCAGTTAAGGGATGCTGACGGAAATGAGCTGATCCGAAGCGGCGGTAAGGCAGTATTCACCAGCTCGCTTGGAACGGTCAGTGAACCGGTAGAAATCTCTTATGGCGTGTATGAAGCGGAGCTTCGATCCGACATAGCGGGTGTAGCTGATATTGGTGTGACTCTGGATGGCAAGCCTTTTGACGTGTCGGCTAAAGTATCGTTTAGAGCCGGATCTCCAAACAGAGCTTACTCCACATTAACAGCGGACCCGGCAATCGTGGTGGCGGACGGGAAGCATTCCATAGAGATCAAGCTTTACATCAAGGATGCCCATGGCAACGATCTGGATGAATATCTTGGCCCCATTGAGTTAACTTCTTCTTTGGGGCAGATGACGACGGTGACGGAGTCGACCTATGGCGTCTATGAAAGTACATTGGTATCTAATCAGCCGGGGATCGCCACGATCAGTGCGTCGTCACTTGAAGGTCTGCTGCTCGCGGATCCCATTACGGTTGAATTCGAGCTATTCATCAAAGACATCTCCTTCAACAAGCAGCAATACGAACTGGAGAGAGGCAGCTCGCTGCAAGCCAGTCTAATCGCAGCGGATGAACACGGCAATACAAGAAACATTACATCGAATAGCCAGTTGACGATAGAGGATGAGACGATTGCAACAATCAGTCCGGAGGGACTGATTAGGGGGAAAGGGAAAGGACAGACCGTTCTAAACGCCGTTTATGGTACGCATTCCACTAGTGCCGTAATCAAGGTTACGGATACGGATATAGATCCGGGTCCTGATCCGAATCCTGAACCAAATCCCAACCCAAACCCAAATCCACAGCCGAATCCGGGTACTGTCACCGAACCGGAGTCAAATTCCGGCTCTGGATCCAATCCCAATCCGACTCCTGGAACCGATAAGAAACCCGACTCCGAGCCAGGAAAAGGGGACAAACCGGCGGTACCTCCAGCAACCGAAGATCAAGAGCCGGTGCCTGGGGGAAGAGATGACGGAGAAAGAAAAGAGACTTTAGAATTCTCTGACGTGAAGGGACATTGGGCTGAGGATGCTATCATGAAAGCAGTTAAAGCAGCTAAGATTAGCGGGTACCCCGATAGATCCTTCCGGCCCAATGCCTATATTACGCGCGCCGAGTTTGTTGTTCTGCTGAATCGTTGGTTTGGGCCATTCGCTTCTTCCGGGGCTGGCAGATCGGACATAGGCGAGTTTTGGCCTGATTGGTCTAAAGATGCCATCTCGGATGCGATGCAAGCAGGCATCTTGAAGGGCTATAAGGATGGCACCATTCGTCCGAATCAATCGGTTACCAGAGGAGAGCTTGCCGTGATGCTGCAGCGTGCCATGAAGCTTGCAGAAGCCCCGCCCCCTGTGGAAGGAAACAGCAGCCTGTCTGCTTACAACGACCATGCCCTGGTGCCAGCCTGGGCAAGGGAAGCCATGACGGAGCTGGCTGCTCGTGGATTAATCCAAGGTGACAGCCAGTCTAATCTGAGGCCAGGGAAGCCGGCCACTCGGGCCGAAACAGTTGTCCTGCTCACTCGCCTGGAAGCGTTATTAGAGCAAGGGAAATAAACAGATTTCATTGAGTATAGGTAAGCAGCCGCCTCTCTATAACGTATAGGGAGGCGGTTATTTCATTATCGCCAGCACGGAGGCATCTAGCCGGTGCAGGTTACTAAAGTTCAGATTCCAACTATGGAAACTTTACCAAAAATGCCACAAGTCTATTATAGGTTCTAACAAATTTGTTACATCCTACTTGCGTAATTTAGATAATATAGAATAATATGAAAGAGCGCGGCTTTCATAGAGGAGCCCGCGTTTTTTTGCTATCTATCCTGCTAGGAGTCCTTCTTATCGGAAGCCCCCCTAGGGAAGGTCGTTCTATTAGTGGAAGATGGCAAGTATTGAAGGCTTATATAGACAAAGGTGCGCATTTTTATATTTTCCATGTATAATAGAAGAAATCATTCAAATAGGAGCTAGGAAATGAAAAAGCTAGGAAGAAACGATCTATGTCACTGCGGAAGCGGAAAAAAGTACAAAAGATGTTGTCTGGAAAAAGATGAACGCACGGTATACGGTAAGGTCATCCAGTTCCCTGGTGTGAGAGCAGCAGAACCTAAGCTACAAGTCGATCAACTTCGGCAAATGATTAACGACAAGCTGGTGTGGATGGAATGGAACGCCGATGAGCATCGTGAGCTTGCAGAGGCTGTGTTTCCGCAGATCTGCAAGGATTATGAGCTGCAGGATGAGCAGCAGCTGTTTCAAGTGTTCAGCCTCCTGATGGTTTGGAACAGCTTCTCCAGAGAAGCCGATCCGAAGTACCGCAAGCAGGGCGGGTATGCTAGTGCGCTAGAATATATAGTAACTTCATCGCTTAACATTTCAGCAACGAAGTCCGATATTGCGAAGAAGCACGAGGTTTCCGTAGCTACACTGACCCGCAATAGCGGTCAGATTCAAGACTTCATGGATGGCGTAGCAGCATCCAGTGACGACGCTAACGTCGAGGATGAGGAATCCGAGGACGAAGAGAACAAGGATATGTCCCTAGGCCGATAGGGAATCGCCCAGAATAAATAATCTACGATATGAATGCTCATGGTGTGCATTCGACCCATAGCATGACCGCTCCCATTCAAGGGGAGCGGTTATTTTTCGTTTGATCATAAATGGCCCGCCCCTGGTTTTATCCAATCTATGATGAAGCTTGGTGAGAACCCACGATCAGCATGTCCAAGTGTGTCGTATAGCAGATTTCCGGTGAATAGCTCTGTCATACGAGGACTATCGACTCAGCGTGTAATCGAGTTTTGTGTAGAAATTGTAGAGTTCGCTCCTGTAATCTAGTTCTATAGACTTATACAGCTGGAGTGATAGGATGACAGAAGAGTATTTTGACGAAATGCGCAAGTTCGGCCATGAGGATGATATGAGGTACCGGATGTTGATGAGAGGGGTAAAGAACCTGCTGGAACAGCGGAAACGTGAAAAGTCTAAGCTTCTTAAAGCAATCCAGCATCGCCATAGAAAAAAAGACCTCCGTGCAGATAAATGGTCATAATATACCATTAGCATAGCAGTTGTGTGCAACTGAAGCAGTAGCCAATATCGATAGGGTAACAAGGACCGCCCTCAACTATGGGGGCGTTTTTTTGCGTGTTTCATGCCTCTGTCGACTCGTAACGACGGCTAGCAAATTCGATAGTGACGTACGTGTTGAAGCCGTTTCGCCTTTTCGATGTCCCTGCTGTTCTGCTGTTCGATATCTTGGTTTACGAAAACTAGGGCTGTTTTAGATGATAGCCCATCTGCAAGATAGCCTACATAAAAAAGGCCGACCCCCACCGCTTGAATGCGAAAAGGAGTCGGCTTTATTGCATATATGTTATACCGTTGCCAGATCAGGGGCGGGTGTGGAAATTGTTGTTTGTTTCGGGTCCGCTGCATCCGGCTTGTCGGTTGAAGGCCGCCGCATGCCCTTTCCGCGTGGAACGCACATCGGTGTTCCGTACAGCGGGTCGGGAATAATTTCACACGGCAGCTGGAACACAGTCTGCATCAACTCGGAATTAATGATATCTTCCGGCTTTCCTTCAGCCTTGATGCTTCCGTCGCGAATGGCCACGATATGATCGGCATAACGACAGGCCAGATTGATATCATGCAGCACCATTACGATGGTTCGCTGTTCCTGAACGTTTAAATCATACAGCAGGTCCAGTACTTCGATCTGATGCGTCAAATCCAAATAAGTGGTCGGTTCATCAAGCAGTATAAGCGGCGTCTCCTGCGCCAGCGTCATCGCGATCCAGGCACGTTGGCGCTGGCCGCCGGAGAGAGAGTCAACCGTACGATCGGCCAGCTCGGTCAGTCTTGTCGACTTAAGAGCTGCCGTGACGGCCTCTTCGTCTTCACGTGACCACTGACGCAGCCAGCTCTGGTAAGGATAGCGTCCTTGCTTCACGAGCTGCATCACCGTTAATCCTTCCGGCGCAGTAGGTCCTTGAGGCAAAATGGCGAGCTTTCGCGCCACGTCCTTGGTGGACATGCTTGCAATGTCGGCCCCGTTCAGCACGACTGAGCCGCGCTGCGGCTTCAGCAGCCTGGCCATGGAGCGCAGCAAAGTGGATTTACCGCAGCCGTTGCTGCCGATAAACACGGTGATTTTTCCTATAGGCACGGTTAAGTTCAGATTTTCGAAGATGAAGTCTCCCCCATAGGACAGCCCCAATCCCTTTGCTTCCAGCGTATTCATGACGCTTAGCTCCTTTCGGGTTCTAGAATCGATTACGGTTACGATACAGCAAGTAGAGGAAGAATGGCGCGCCGATTGCCGCGGTGAATACACCTGCGGGCACGTCGCGCGGCAGAAATGCCGTCCGTGCTACCAAATCCGCGACAAGCAGCAGAATTGCGCCGATCAATGCGCTGACCGGAAGCACGCTCCCGAAGCTTGGACCTACCAGTCTGCGGGCCATATGCGGTGCCATCAGACCGATGAACGCAATGGCGCCGCCGATCGAGATTGCAGCTCCTGCCAGGGCCACACTAAGTCCGATCAGAATCAGTCGCTGTTTCTGAACCTGGGCACCCGTGCCGCTGGCAACGTCGTCTCCCAACGCTTGGATGTTCACGTTTCGGGCTTGCAGCCATGTAAGAGGAAGAAGAATGGCTACCCAAGGCAGCAGGGTCAAAACGTCCTTATCCCAGGACATGCCATAGATGCTGCCCGCCATGAAGGTGAGCGAACGGTCGGCCAGCTGCAGTGGTCCGGAGATGATCAGCATATAGGAGATCGATTTGATTGCGGCCGATACCCCGATACCGATCAAGACGAGTCGCAGCGGCGATACGCCATTCTTCCAGGCGAGCACGTACAGCAGTCCGGTAATGAAAAAAGCGCCAAGAATGGCGAACAGTGGCATCCAATGGATGGATACGGTGCCTGTGAATATGAAGATGAAGAGAACCGCTCCAAGCGATGCTCCCTCTGTAATACCGATGACATCAGGGGAAGCAAGGGGGTTGCGGATGACGCCCTGCAGAATCGCGCCTGCGACTGCAAGAGAAGCGCCGATTAGGACAGCGATGATAATGCGGGGCAGCCTTAGCTGCATGACGATGACCTGCTCCATAGGTGGAGCATCGCCGAACAATGCCTTCATGACGTGAAGCGGCGAAATAAACTGGCTTCCCGTTCCTGTGCTAATCACCATAACGGCGAAACAAAGCAAGGTCAGGATTAGACATACCCATAGTGTTCTGCGCTCCAGCATAAACGATACTTTTGCGTTCCTGGAGCGGAATATGCGGTGTTTGCTCATTGTGCTCGTCTTCCTTTCCTGGCTATGTACACGAAGAACGGCACGCCGATGATTGCGGTCATCACGCCGACCGGAACTTCCTTCGGCATGGCAATATATCGGGAACCGAGATCGGCCGTCACCAGCAGAAGTGCGCCCAACACCGCGCTGTAAGGCAGAATCCAGCGATAATCATTTCCAACTAAATACCGAACGATATGCGGGATGATGATTCCAACGAATGCGATGGGTCCTGCAATGGCAACGGAACCTCCAGCCAGCAAAATAACGGCCGCGGCTGCTAACAGTTTAATGAGGGCTGTTTTTTGCCCCAGGCTCTGGGCGATGTCGTCACCCATGGAGAGCGTGTTCAGATGACGGCCCAGCAGGAGTGCAGCCAGCATGCCAACGGCCATGTACGGCCATACGGCTGTAAGTTGGTTCAAGTCACGTCCGGCTACCGAGCCGACCAGCCATACCAGCACCTGATCGAACATTTTGCCATCGGAGAGCATGAATCCCTGTGTCAGGGAATGGAAGAAGGCTGCCATGGAGGCCCCTGCAAGGGTGATTTTTATAGGCGTCATGCCATCTCTGCCGATGCTGCCCAGGAAAAATACAATACCTCCGCTCACCGCGGCTCCGATTAGCGCGACCCAGGTAAGGGATTGGAATCCGCTTATGCCGAGCCACCCCGCCGATATAATGATGAAGAAGGCTGCACCCGAGTTCACGCCCAGTGTACTGGGAGAAGCAATCGGATTGCGCGTAATGACCTGCATGAGCGCTCCTGCGACAGCCAGGCTAGCTCCTGCGGCCAGCGCAATAAGCGCACGGGGCATTCTTGCCGTGAGAATGATCAGATGCTCATTACTTCCGTTAAAATGAGTGAACGATTCCCATACCTGATGAAGAGGTATGTTCGTTACTCCAAGTGTGATGCTGCCAATGACGGCAGCGGTTAGCGCCAGTAGAGATATCAATAGTCCGAGTACGCGCATATATGCTCACTTTCCAAGTCCATGAATAATTAATTTCATATGAATTTTAGGTGAAGGGACCTCATCTGTCAATGAACTTGATAATCATTCTCATAAATATCTTGATATTTTGCAGCATACCCTTTATAGTTTTGAATCAGTGATTGATAATGATTTTCAAATAGAGGGATACAACACAAGGGGGATTTAGACAGAAATGGGAAAAGGAATGGCGAATAAATCAGCGAGAGGCCTCAAGTTTAGCTTGCTGGCACTCATCATGATCGTGATTCTTGCCGGGTGTGGAGCAAGCCCAGCGAAAGAGGGCGCAAACAACGCGAGCGGCGACACGACGAATACCGCAGGGAGTAACAACGGCAGCGCAGCTGACGAAACGTATGAAGTTACACATGCCATGGGCACGGAAACGATCAAGGGAACGCCTAAAAAAGTAGTAGTCCTCACGAACGAAGGAACTGAAGCGCTCCTTGCTTTGGGCGTAAAGCCTGTAGGTGCCGTTAGATCTTGGACAGGCGATCCGTGGTATCCGCATATTAAGGATCAGATGGAAGGCGTTACCGTTGTCGGGGAGGAAAGCCAGCCGAACATCGAGCTGATTGCTGGTCTGCAGCCTGACCTGATTATCGGCAACAAGATGCGTCAGGAGAAGGTATATGAGCAATTGAAGGCGATCGCGCCGACCGTATTTGCCGAGGACCTTCGCGGCGAGTGGCAGCACAATTTTGAACTGTATGCCAAAGCATTGAACAAAACAGCTGAAGGTGAAGAGCTTCTGGCTGCTTACGACAAGCGGATCCAGGAGTTTAAAGAGAAGGCCGGAAGCAAGCTGGACGAGACTGTCTCTGTGGTCCGTTTCATGGCAGGAAAGACGCGAGTGTATCATACCAATACGTTCTCAGGCGTCATTTTTGATCAAATCGGTATCGCCCGTAACGACATGACGAAGAATGCCAAGGATGATTTCGTGGATGAGATTACGAAGGAACGTCTGCCTGAGGCGGACGCCGACAGACTGTTCTACTTCACATATGAAACCGGGGATGGCGGCGCCAACCAAACCGAGCAGGAGTGGATCAACGATCCGCTATGGAAAAACCTGAATGTCGTCAAGAACGGTCAAGCCCACAAAGTGGATGACGCGATCTGGAATACAGCAGGCGGCATCTTGGCAGCGAATTTGATGATCGACCAGCTGCAAGAGTATTATGGCATTAAGTAATTTATAGAAGATGGATGCGCAGGCAGACGACGATCTATCATAACCTGGATGATGCCAGGTAAACAGAATATAGGAGGCTCCGCAAGATCTAAGATCTTGAGGGGTCTCCTTTTTTGTGTTAGTTACGGGGGCGCGCCCACCTCTCCTATTCTTTGGTTCCATCGTTAATGTTTGACACCTGCTGCAAACCTAGGTACAGTAATAGACAAAAGAATAGGAAGTCCACTAGGGGAGCCGTTGGCGGCTGAGACAAGAGCGTATCTTGGACCCTTTGAACCTGATCTAGTTCGTACTAGCGTAGGAAAGTGGAGCCTTCGGATATACAGTTTCGGTATGCTTTGCTTTGTTAAGCACGTGCCGGGCTTGTTGTCGAAGCCGCTCCAGTTTTCGGGGGCGGCTTTTTTGCGTCGTTTGGAAAAGTCGCGACTTACGGACTTCCTGCTCTTCAATATGTTGGAGGTGGGATAAACCATGAGTTTCACGCAAGAGCTCCGTCAGCAGGCGGACGGTATTTTTGAGGCAATCTTCAATCATCCCTTTGTAAGAGGCATCGCCGAGGGGAAGCTTGGGCGGGAACAGCTGATTCACTATGTGAAGCAGGATTTTGAGTATTTGAATGCTTATATGCGTATATACGGCATCGCGATTTCCAAATCGACCAGCCGTGAAGAGATCGCGGTTTTTAACGAACAGATTTCATTTATTCTGAACAGCGAGGTGCATCCGCATCAGAATTTTTGCGCAGCCGCTGGTGTGACATATGAGGAACTCCAAGGGTATCCACTTGCTCCGTCCGCGCATCATTATATCCATCATATGCTGACAGTGGCGCATGAGGGCAGTCTGGGTGAGATTATGGCCGTGCTGCTGCCGTGTCCATGGACGTACTTGGAGATTGGTCGCAAGCTGCTGGAAGAGTTAAAACCCGATGAATCTCACCCGTTCTATGATTGGATTTATTTCTACGGTAACCGTGCTGACGATGCGGCCGCTGCGTTCTGCGAGCAAGTCGATGAGTGGGCGGAGCATACAACCGCTGCGGAGCGGGAACGGATGAGGGGGCATTTTATGCTGAGCTGCCAGCTGGAGTATATGTTTTGGGACATGGCTTATAAGCAGGAGGAATGGCCGGTGCCGCTCCAGACTGTAGTAGGATAAGATCCGCTATGACTAATACAATAAATTCCAATATAGATAAGAGAGGCTGATTCGTATGCATTCATGGGAAAAAGAAGTTTCGGCGCTTTTAACAAAGGTACAGCAGACGAGCCCCCTCGTTCACAATATGACGAACGTGGTGGTTACGAATTTTACGGCTAACGGCTTGTACGCGCTGGGCGCGTCGCCGGTTATGGCATACGCGCCTGAGGAAGTGGCCGACATGGCGGCCATTGCGGGCGCCCTTGTATTGAACATCGGCACGCTGAATCGCGAACTGGTGGACGCGATGATTATCGCAGGGCAGTCGGCGAATGCCCATGGCGTCCCGGTACTACTGGACCCGGTTGGTGCGGGGGCGACCCATTTTCGGACCGAGTCGGCGCTGCGTATTCTATGCGAGGTGAAGGTATCACTCGTGCGGGGGAATGCGGCCGAAGTTGCTCATCTTGTCGGGGAGAGCCGTGAGATCAAAGGCGTAGATGCCGGGAACAGTGCAGGCAGCCATGACGCCGAGTTGGCTGTGCGGGCCGCACGGAGTTTAGGCACAATCGTGGCCATAACCGGTGAAGAGGACGTAATTACAGATGGAACCAACGGGCGCATCATTAGCGGCGGAGATGTTCTGCTCACGAAGGTCACCGGCGCAGGGTGCCTGCTCACTTCGGTGCTGGGTGCCTTTGCCGCAGCCGAAGCGAACCTGCTGCTTGCAGGTACGGCAGGGCTGGCCTTTTACGGGGCGGCGGCTGCCAAGGCTGCGGAGAGAACTGCGAACCTTGGACCGGGAAGCTTCCAGATCGCTTTCCTGGATGAGCTCGCGAAGCTTCAGCCCGGCTCGCTGAAGGGATATGCCGCAATCCGTGAAGCAGAGACAACGGCTGCAGGCGGCACAAGATGAACAAGACACATGTGCCTCGGGCGCTTACGATAGCCGGGTCCGACAGCGGTGGCGGTGCCGGCATTCAAGCTGACCTGAAGACGTTCCAGGAGCTCGGCGCATACGGCATGTCGGCGATTACAGCCATCACCGTGCAGAATACACTGGGAGTCCATGGCGTATATCCGCTCCCCTCCGAAGCAGCCGCAGAGCAGATTCAAGCGGTGGGCTCAGATCTTGGAGTAGATGCATTGAAGACAGGCATGTTGTTTAATGCGGAGATCATTCGTCTGGTTGCTGATCAGATTCGGGCATTTGGCTGGGAGAAGGTCGTAGTCGATCCCGTAATGATTGCCAAGGGCGGAGCGGCACTGCTGCGAAATGAAGCGGTGCAGGCTTTAATAGAAGATTTGCTGCCGCTGGCGTTGATCATCACACCTAACATTCCTGAGGCTGAAGTACTGGCGGGGATGCGTATCCGCACGATGGAAGACCGGAAGGATGCGGCAAGACGTATTCATAATCTGGGTCCCCGGATCGTTGTGGTCAAAGGCGGACATGACGACGGATTGGCTACAGGCAGTCCCTCTGTCATTGACCTGATATATGATGGTACTACCTTTACGGAAATACGCGGCACAAGGATCCATACCGTACATACGCACGGTACAGGGTGTACCTTCTCTGCTGCCATTACCGCAGGCTTGGCCAAAGGTTTGGACGCTATGCAAGCGATCCGAACCGGGCGCTCCTTTATCCAAGCTGCCATTGAGGATGGTTTGAACCTCGGGCAGGGACATGGCCCAACGAATCATTGGGCGTATCGCTGCCGTCAGGAGGTGCGGCTATGACGGGGAGAGTGGCACCCGCAGTGATGAGGCAGCATCTGCGAATGTACCTCGTGCTCGGCAGCGTTGATTGTCCCGTTGATCCAATCCATGTCGTGCAGGAAGCACTGGCTGGCGGAGCAACCATGGTTCAGTTCCGCGAGAAAGGACATCGAGCCCTTGTTGGCGAGCCGATGATTCAACTGGCTCGCCGAATTCAGCATCAATGCCGCCAAGCGGGCGTGCCCTTCATCGTTAATGACGATGTAGAGCTAGCCCTGAAGCTGAACGCCGACGGCGTGCACATCGGGCAGGATGACGAATGCGCAGCTGACGTCCGGAAGCGGATTGGCAGCCGCATCCTCGGTGTCTCTGCGCATACGGTAGAAGAGGCCGAGCGTGCCATTCGCCACGGTGCCGATTATCTTGGTATCGGGCCGATCTATCCGACCAGGTCGAAGGATGATGCCAGGGCTGTGCAAGGTCCCGAAATTCTCCGCACATTGCGCGAGTCGGGAATCGATCTGCCAATGGTCGGGATTGGTGGGATTACCGCAGAGCGCGTGGAGGAAGTTCTCTGCGCGGGAGCGGATGGCATCGCCGTGATCTCGGCCGTGACGAGGGCGGAGTCAGCACGGCAGGCAGTGAAGACCATTGTAGGGGAGGCTGAGCGCTTTTTCTTGAGAAATCACGCTAACCATTAATAGTACTTACAATATAAAGAGTGTCGAATGAATACCGTTCGACACTCTTTATAATTTTAGGGATTAGTGTATGCGCTCTGCCTCTCCTTCTACATACCATTGTTTTGTACCATTTGATTTCGTTGTTTTCATGTTAATGACAATATAAGAACCATCATGCTTCTGCCAAAACTGTTTAGCTTCCGTTAATTCGGGGTTTATTAGAATCGCAGGCATGTAATCTCCTACTTCCAGGTTTGACTTTCTTTCTTCGCCATAGAACGCATCCATAAAAGAGGACTTCTCTTTTGATTTGAATTTTGAAAATAATTTGTCTTCAAACTCAACAGAGTTTACCATTTTCCATTCTCTTAGGTTCTGTTGTGTTGTGAATGTCCCGGATGTAATGGATTGATTTAAGATGGTTTCTCTCCCTAAATTCCATGAAGAAACAAGCTTGTTCTCGACGTTTTTAATATGCTGTTGTTCTTTAAGATTATCGGTTTTATAAGAGAAGATGTTTGTGAATGAGTCACTCGCGTAGACACTAGTTCCTGATACAGCAAGCGCTGCACCAAGAGCTATAATCGTAGTTTTCTTATTCATTTTCATTAGATACTTCCTCCTGTAGTCACGACCTGGTCATGAACGCACATAAGATAAAAAGGCCGGATAGTTATTGTCATATTTTGCCCAATGCAATGGTATCCAGAATATGATAAAGTTTGATCGTTCCGTTTCCAGTGGATATACGTCCTCCTGGAGTGGACATTGGAATGGAAAATAACATCTGTAGGTGATAGCAACATGAAGATGAACAAGCTTGGTTTACTGCCGAAAATTCTTATTGCCATCCTGCTCGGCATCGCGGTCGGCTCCATCTCGCCGGAATGGCTGGTAGCCGGTTTGGCTACGTTTAGCGGGTTGTTTGGAAACTTTCTCGGGTTTGCCATACCCTTAATTATTATCGGCTTCATTGCCCCCGGGATCGGGGAGCTGGGGAGAGGGGCCGGCCGCTTGCTGGGCGTGACCACGGGTCTTGCCTATCTCTCTACCATTATCGCGGGGCTTTTGGCATATATGGCAGCAACGTTATTGTATCCGCATATTCTTCAGACTGGCGGTCTGGTCAATTCCTTCGCCAATCCGGAGGAGTCACTGCTGGAGCCTTTCTTTAAAGTAGATATGCCGCCCGTATTTGGCGTGATGACCGCTCTCCTGCTTGCTTTTACGCTGGGGCTGGGAGCGGCTGTTATCAAGGGACAAGCCTTGCAGAAGGTCATGGTGGATTTTCGGGAGATTATCGAGAAGCTGATATCCGCGGTCATTATTCCGCTGCTGCCGTACCATATCCTTTGCGTCTTTGCCAATTTGGCCTATGGTGGGCAGGTGACCATGATCCTGTCAGTATTCGCCAAAGTATTCGTGATGATTATTGTCCTGCATGTACTTTACCTGACCATTCAATATTTGATTGCGGGTCAGATTGCACACAAGAATCCGCTGGCTATGCTGAAGAATATGCTGCCGGCTTATTTTACGGCAGTCGGAACGCAGTCTTCGGCGGCAGCCATCCCGGTTACGCTGCGTCAAACCAAGCTGAACGGGGTCAGCGGAAAGGTCGCCGATTTTGTCATCCCGCTATGCGCTACCATCCATCTATCGGGAAGCACTATTACGCTGGTAAGCTGCTCGATGGCCGTGATGCTGCTGTCGGGGATACCGATCACGCTCGGAATGATGTTCCCCTTCATCCTGATGCTAGGCATCACGATGATTGCCGCTCCGGGGGTACCTGGTGGCGCCGTCATGGCAGCATTAGGTCTGCTGGAGTCTATGCTCGGCTTCGATACGACGCTGACTTCGCTCATGATCGCCCTCTATATTGCCCAGGACAGCTTTGGGACGGCCTGCAATGTGACCGGCGATGGCGCCATCGCCGTAATCACAGATCGGATAAGCAAAACCGAATCTGCGTAACGGATGTAATACATGTACGATGAAGACAGTCAGCCCTAGCACGTATTAGTGTGAGGGGCTGGCTTTTTGGTTGATTCAATATCAATAGTGTATCCCATTGATCCCAGAATTTGCTAGTCTGTGAAAAGGATTCTTGTCTTCCATATCGAATATGAAAGTCTAATGAGATCCGAGAGGAAGACGGAGGAAGCAATGAAACCGGAAAAAGACGGGCCTTACTTGTTGCGTAATACCAAACTGCACGGCCAATATCTTGTGAAGAGAATTTTCGCTCAAAGCGAACTGTCGCTTGTGTATCTAGGGCGTGACCTGGCAGGAAACCTTGTCGTAATTAAGGAGTTCTACCCGAGAACGTTGTCGCTGCGTGATCTTGACGGCAAGCAGGTTCTATGCAGGATGCGCAACCAGCAGGCGAAATATGACGAGCTGAAGGCAGCCTTTATTCGCGAAGCAGAGACGATGCAGCGGCTTTCGCATCCCCATATTGTTCGGCATGAGCGTCATTTTGAAGAGAATGGAACAGTGTATATCGTGATGGAGTATCTGCGTGGAAGAACGATGGAGAGAATGCTGAAGGACGGGAAGCTGCCCCGAGAAGTGCTGCTGAATAGCGTAATGCTCCCGTTAATCGCGGCTGTACAGTTTATACACGGACAAGGCTGCATCCATCGTGATATCAAGCCGGCGAATGTGATGATCCTAAAGAATGGCGGAATCCGGTTAATTGATCTGGGATCTGCGTCATGGAGTCGCAGCCATGATGCATCACGAACGATCATGACATCTGCCTGCTATTCCCCGCTTGAACTGTATTCAGAGACATCCCGTCAGGGTCCGCACAGCGATGTTTACAGCCTATGTGCGACGATCTATGCGGCTTTGGGCGGTCAGCCGCCGCCCGACATCGGCGAACGTCTGATTGAGGATCGTATCCTCCCGATAAGGCAGCTCGAGCCAAGGCTTAGCCCGTTTCTGTCCCGAGTTATCATGATGGGATTATCGCTCCGAGAACGCAGACCATCACTTTCCCTGCTAAAGGCAGCGCTTATGGTTGAACGCTATCGTTGGAATCGCAAAAGTGGCCGTTCGGCCGCTCAGTACGAAAGCTCATATCATGAATAAATATCCACTTATGCAAGCAAGCCGGCCATCTAGGCCGGCTTGCTTGTTGTTGTTTCTTCAGGAATATCCATAGGGACAGCCGGAGGATCAATCCTTCTCGGACTGGTCCGATGCGCCTTATAAGTTAGAACCAGCTCGGTTCGTCCATCCTCAAATGTAATGTAGATCTGTTCGCCATCATGGAGCACAATCTTCCGATCCCTTGGCATGATTCTGCCGTTCTTCATGATTACACAGCGACTGCTGCTGCTGACGATTAGCCGGTTGCCGCGGCCGGATCGAAACCGGATGCGTGCAGCCTCCGGAAGCGGTTCGTGAACATCCAATTGGTGGAACAGATGCTGCAGAGTCAGCGTCTCATGTGGGCTAACATGGCTTAGCATCCAATTCTTCATCGGAGGATTGCTCCCGCTTGCCGTACGCAGGAACAAGCCTTCCATTCTGCCGGATATCGCTCTACGAGGGCGTGTCAAGATAAAAGCGATCGTTCCTGCAAGCACTACGGCTACTGCGCCGATCCATAGGGGAAGCGCTGAAGAGAATGCCGAAGTGGCATGGGAAGCAGCCAAAATTTGACGGACAGCGGTAGCGGCTTCTCCCGGGCGAGTCGCTTCGGCATACATACCCCCGGTATCTGCTGCAAGCCGCTGCAGTCTTTCACGTTCCGTTGTTCCTGCCGGATGGATCGCGATTGCATCGATGGGGATCGCCTGGTTCATCGCCTGATTCAGAAGCTCATTCAGCTTGGTCTGTCCGGCTCCACCAGCATCGCCGCCGCGGTAGTCCAGTCCCCCATCGGAGAGAAGCAGCAGCCGAATCTGTGCTGGATCCTCTTGTCGAAGTTCCAACACGCGATTCATGCCTCGATCTAGTCCCAGAGGCATGTCGGAGAAGCCGGTATAACGTATATCCTGCAACGATTGAATCATGGCTTCATGATTAGTACTGCTGTTGGCAAGAAGCGCCTGTTCGCCTGAGATACTCTCGTTGTAGGCGATATATCCCATGCGTGAAGATGGCGCGGTGAGTTCATGATAGATACCCAGGATTTCACGGAGTGTAATATCCGCCTTGCTCACCCGCATGGAATAACTGGTATCGATGATCATAAGGGTTGTCGTTTCCGGGAGCCCGTCGTTTTCCGAATTTGCCAGATTTGAAGACTTCGCAAATGCTGTCGGCATCGAAGCAAGCAGCAGAACTATGGATAAGGAAGCGAATCGGCTTATACCAGAGAGGATCCGTTTCCTTCGATTCTTAAACATCACCAAGCACCGACCCTTTCTCTAATACTATTATTTTCTCGAAAAACAGTTATGGATTATTTTTCCTAACAATATACACCTATTCACCAAAATACTGATAAATAAGGAATTAAGCAAGCGGTATTTTTCGACATAATTTTTATTTTTAGGTCCGATAATTTTGATAAATAGGTATATTATTCCTATTTGGAAATGTAAAAATATGAATTTTTTTCACTTATTATGCATCGATATCGTTATTGCTGTAGAAAAATAAGGAAATAAATTTCGATTATATTAATAAATGGTAAATATTATTCAGAAAAATAGGATTGTAGACTCATGGTTGAGAAAAAAGAACTATATTTCCTTGATTTGACAAAAATTCAATATCCTTAATATGATAATCGTGATCATCAAGGGGGAACCAAGCACTAGAGGATAGAGAGGAGGACGTTATCGGGATCACGTGCATTCCGATAGCCCTGACCATGGACATTATTAATCAAACGAATCGGACGATGCTATTCGAGGAGATTAATCCGGAGGTGCTGGATCTGCTTACGCTGGTAGGCGATGTTCGAGGAATCGACAGCCTGAGCGATGAGAAGATCAAGGAAATTAACCGGCATTTGCTGGTCAAGAATTTTGATGAATTTTTAACCAAATTTTCGCCGACGGTCTACTCCTTCTACAATGCGGCGAATCAGCGGGTCGTTTATACCCTGAAGAAGCCCGAAGGCATTCCTGCCGAGGCCATCTCCGAAATTCAAGTAAATCAGGATAATGACTTCCTGAAGATGCTCTTTACGCTAATCGACACTAAGAAAAGTCAGGGCATCCCGAACGTTGACTTTAAATTCGAGAATCTGCTCGATATGATTTCACCCAAGAAAGTGATGGATGATATTCGCCAGGTGCGTAAGGAGATTCATTATTTGCACGGGCAATACGAAAGTCTGGATGAGGGCGACCCGAAGAAGCTGGAGCTTGGGGACAAGCTCAACATGATGTTTGAGGACGCGAGCAAAAATTATAACAATGTCATGGCGATGCTGCCACTGGCCATTGAGGATATCAAAACGAGACTGCTTCTCGGTGGAGCCCAGGAAGACAAGCAGATGGAGGCTGTTCAGATCGGCATGCTGTCCATCGGCGACAATGGCGAACTGAAGATCATCGAAGCGCCGAAGAGCAGCAGTACTGAGCTGGTGTTGTTGGATGAATCGGCAAGCGGCGAGCTGGCTCTCGTTTTTGAAGATGATTATGATGCCGTGACCGAAGCCCCTTCCGCCTACGTTAAGGATCTGGTAGTTCGGACCTTCTGCCCGCTGCCGTCCGTGCAGAATGAGGTGGATATCGAGACTGAGGTTCGTAATTACAATACATATTTGGAATTTTACAAGAACGCCAAGGATGACTTCGTGAAAACAGTGAAGCCGCTTGTCGAGAAGATTATCGGCGTCAAAATGTTCTTTGATCAATATACAACCAAGAACCGCGGGATGCAGCCATCTCTTCTTGTGGCTAATGCTAAGCCGGATATGCTGGCGAAGAGCACGAATATTCCTCGGCTTGAAGCTTACCTGAATACGGTGAATTCCAAGAATGATTTCACGGATACCGTATGGTTCGGCATCGTGCCTTCGATTGAGATGGAGTCTTCGGGCAGGGCGCGAATCAGCCGCGAGCGCTTCCGTGGCAGCGAGAAGGCGGCCAAGCAGGAAGGCAATACGATGGAGTCCCTCTCCATGCTGCTGGATACGGTGAAGAACTACAAGGTGCAAGTGTTCTTCAGCTTCGAGACAGGGGAAGAGACGACATTTAACAACTTGGCAACGGCAGGTGTGGAGAAGTATCTCGATAAATGCGGCATGCTCACGCGCAAGGATTACAGCGAGTTCGCCATTCCGTGTCTTCCGAACTTCACTGTCATTCCGAAGGATAAATCCGGCGTGATCATTGACAGCAGAATGCTGCAGACTGAGCACGGCGTTCAGTTATCCAAAGAGAAAGAGGATATTCTGAAGCTGTGGATTGAGGGTGTGTACATCGGCGCCGCATACGTAGCTGCCGGCATTATATCCGCGTGTCAGTGCCCTGAATATTTACGGGAAAACTTCAAGAACGTCAGCCGGGAATACCCGGGCGTCCGCTTTGACATTGAAGCAGGCGATAACAGCCTGAGGGCTGTAACGACGATGGCCAAAGAGATCTCAGGTTTTACGAATAATATCAAGGATGCGATTAACCGCCGCAATTTTGGATTTGTGTTCTCTTCCGAGAATTCACAGCTGCAGGATAAGGATATCAAGCGGATTACGGTATATAAAGCCAGAAGCCTCGCACCTGCAGAGGATGGCTATGACGCTATGTACAAGACGCTGGTCAGTACCTATATCGAACGGATGCTCCGGTTCCAGACCGGGGATTTCAAGCATGAGAACATTATCCGGTTCTTCAGCAACAATCCGAGCAGTCAGAAGAGCCGCTGGATGTCGACGCGCGGGTTCGTGAACTCCATCCTTCAGGACGGAGACGACATGAACTTCACGATTGATGAAAAGACCAATCTTTGTCAGATCGACCTTGCTTATAACGGCAATGTTAAGAATCTGGAGGTCACGATCACGAAGAGCGCTTCGGCAGTCAAAGCGTAATCGAATGTAATACTGAATATTTATATCCTTCGGACCGAGTTTGCTGGAGCACGGCAGCATAATGGCAGCGGTGAAGGGGACCGGTCCGGCATTAAGGATATGTTGGAGGCGACCGGTTCGCTGGTAGCTTCTTAACATACACCCGTCCGCAAAATTCACCGGATGGGAAGCAATTATCCAATAGGAGGAATGAACATGGGATTCAGATTGAAAGTAGAAGGTGCAGAAACGATCGAGCTCGGGCTCGATAACATCAAGACGGTAACTTACGACACAGATACGCCGGATGATTCCAACGCCAGATCCACTGATGTAGGCGCAACGCTGCTGATCACTGGCAAAATCATCACAGCGGTAGATGGCGAAGCAGCTGACGATACGCTTAAGCTGGCTACTTGGTCGCTGGTGCCTGCTGAGAAAGCGGACTGCTATCGCAAGGTGACGCTGGAAGTTATTGCAGCTGACCAAGTTGTGCGCAAGGTGCATTTCCCGAACGCTTTCGTCGTGGATTACAACGAAGTGTTTGGTGACAGCGAAGGTGTCGGTATGTTCAGCATACTGATCAAGCAGAAGAAAGATAAAACCGAGCTTGCCAAAATCGAAGGCGGATATGCAGTTTAGCATACATATAGCCTAGAGTCTTCGCAATATCGGTGGAACACATTAAGGGGCCGTCACTGGCCTCTTAATTCCATATCCGCCCATCCGGCAGTGCGATCGCATTCGCTAAACGAAAGGTGCGGGTGATGAAGTCATATATCAGGGTGATGAGCAGCATGAACTTTTATGAAGTACTCGGAGTGCAGAAGTCTGCCCCGGCTGAGGAGATTAAGAAAGCATACCGGAAGCTGGCTAAGCGCTATCATCCGGATGTGAATCAAGGAAGCCAGGAAGCTGCCCGGAAATTTCAGGAGGTGCAGCAGGCTTATGAAGTGCTGTCCGACCCTGCGGCCCGCGAGTCCTATGACGGGGGAAGAAGCGGCGGGACACGGCGAGGCAAGGAGGCAGAAGCGCGTGGCCGCAGCGGTTCGCGGCATAACGGGAACATGCGAGGCGAGCCATTCGATCCATCCAAGATGGAGGAGCAGTTCTCGCAATTTTTCGGGTTTTCTTCGCAGGACAAATCCGCTTCCAAGGGCGGCGGTTCCCATTCGGTGAAGGATGGACCCATTCCTACGAATCAGACATTCGAGCGTTTTTTTGGTATTCGAAAAGGAAAGTCCTGATTACAGATTTCCTTAAGTTACGGAGGGAATAACGTTGAGAGATTCATCCGGCTTGGCAGCCGACCATCAGGAGCAAATCCGCCCGGAGAGATCCGGCTGGCTGATTGCCCTGGATCTGGTGATCGCGATAGTTACGGCTTCCACCTTGATTTATGTATTTGTGTACAGTGACAGTACGGCTTTGAAATGGACGGCAGGCATTGCAGCCTCCGCATTAACCGTTGGATATGCCGTATATTATGCGCGCAGCCGCCCCCTTCCGCGAGAGACGGCGTGGGAAGCAGCTTCTCCGATTTCGAAGCTTATTCTGCTGAACGAGGACGGGGAGCGGACCAAGGAATGGTATATCCAGGGCGAAACTTCGCTCTTGATCGGCAAAAGCTCCGTAGATGGGGAAGCAGACGTCGATTTGTCCGACTCTGAATATGCCTCTCTGATCAGCAGGCATCACGCCGTGCTGAACCGTGTGGCCGGGCTTTGGTATATCGAGGACGTGGAATCGCGTAACGGCACAGGAATTCAGCGTGGAGGAAAAGGTGCAAAGACCAAGCTTGCCTCAGATGAGCCGTGCAAGATCGACCCGGATGACATTATATACATCGCAAACACCAGATTAATGGTCAAGTAAGCAAAAACTTCTATTCGGAGGGAACGAATGTTATGAGTTTGACGAGATGCTCCAATGGACATATGTTCAGCACACGCAAGCACGGAACCACCTGTCCATATTGCCACATATCCGTAGACCAGCCTGCCAAAAACGATGTTCGCCTCGCAGCCGTAGGAGAGGCTGATGACAGAACTATGCCATACTTGGGCGAGACCGAAGGAGTAAGCCCGGTTACGGGGTGGCTGGTATGCATTGAAGGGCCGCAGCTTGGTCAGGATTACCGGATCATGGCCGAGAAGAATTTCATTGGCCGGGCGGAGGATATGCATGTGCGGATTATCGGAGACAATGCAATCTCCAGAAGGAACCATGCTGTTATCGTATACGATCCGAAGAAACGGAACTTCTATCTGCTGCCGGGGGACGCCTCAGGTCTTGCCTATCACAATAATGAAGCCGTTTACTCTCCGGTTGAGCTCACTCCTTATGACGTCGTCCAGCTCGGACGAAGCAAGTTCATTTTTATTCCGCTATGCGGCCGCCACTTTGAGTGGGATAATACCGCGGGTTAAGGGCGGTTATTTATGCGCGGAGAAGAGTATGTCCCCTATGTAGTCACATTGTTGTTTGCGGCAGCGCTGATCCTGCTTGTTATATTCAGGCAGCGTTTACTTCGGCGGGAGGCCGGGCCTGGCGTCATGATCGGAAACGGACAGACCATCGGCAGGAGATCTGAACAGGATGATTACTTCTCCAGCGTAGCTACGGAATGTGGGACGCTAGCTGTTCTGGCGGACGGGATCAGTGGGCTCGCGCACGGCCGGATGGCCAGCACAGTGGCGGTATCTGCATTCATCCGGGAGTTCGTCCAGCTTGAGGAAACGGATGATTATCCCTCATATTTTACGCGTGCTGCCCGAATCAGTAACCGGGAGATTCTTCACCGTCTCGGAGGCGGGCGGGGCGGAACAACACTGGTAGCAGCCGTCATTCACCACTCCAAGCTGTATTGGGGGGCTGTCGGAGACAGCACCATTAGCGTGTTCCGCAAAGGCCAGTTTATCCCGATGAACAGCAAGCATATCCTCGAATATGAGCTGGAGGCCAGGTATCTTGCCGGTGAGATAACCAGGGAAGCCGTTGCCCGGCATCCGATGCGCAAGCGACTGATCAATTATTTAGGTTATGACGGTTTTAAAAATTTGGATGTCAGTCCGGAGCCATTTTCCCTGCAAAAGGGGGACAAGGTCCTGCTGTGCAGTGACGGTGTCTATAACACGCTGACGGAGCTGGAACTGGAAGGTATTTTGACCCGGCGGATCAGTGCCAATGAAGCGGCGGAAGAAATTATCCAAGCCGTTGAAGATAAGGGATACAAGCACCAGGACAACGCAACGGTCATGATATTGGAGCAGATGCGCTAATCTGCCCGGTAGTGTCAAAGATCACGGATCGATACGAAAAGCGGGGGTACGGATGAGAAGGGAAAACAGTGAGTTCCTGACGGAATTTCTCTCCGAAGAGGGGACTTTCATAACGAACAAGGATTACTTCGCCTATATGGAGCTGGAGGATATGGCCTGCTGGGTAATGGCTGACGGTCTCGACACGGACGATGAGGTTGAGAGCGCAGAGACCGCGGTCAAGGTGCTGCTGGAGAATTTTCAGGAAAAGCCCACACTGTCCCGGTTCCGCCTGAAACGCTATCTGAAGGAAGCCAGCGATATTCTGAGATTCGAGAGCCGGCGCGTCAGACTCAAGGCCAGCCTGATCATGGTCGTAACCAACTATTCCAAAATGGTCTATGCCGTATCAGGGAACAGTCGATTGTACCATTTTCACCACGGTCGGTTGAAGTATAAGAGCGATGACCAAAGCGTGGCGCAGGTGTTGGCCGATCGAGGGAGACTGAGCGACGAAGCCGTTGACCGCCATGAGGAGCGGCACAATCTGCTGAATTATTTAGGGATGCCGGGTGGATTTAAGCCGTATGTATCCAAGAAAAGAAAGCTCAGTGATGGTGACGTACTGCTGATGTGTACGCCGGGTGCGTGGGAAGGTGTGAACCGAGGCGAGATCCAGGCAGCCGTCGAAGGGGCTGAGAAACCGGGCACCTTGATTGATACGCTGGAAGATGTGCTGCTCAGCAAGCAGCGTCCGGTGATCCCGAATTATACGATGGCCGCTGTTTATGCGAACAAGATTTACCAGGAGGACCCGAATCGGCGCAAGAAATATATCAAGCTGGCTTTAGCCGTACTTATTCCCCTTATTCTTGTCGGGGGCGGAACCTATGTGTATAAGGCGAGGGAAGTCGCTAAGAAAGCGGAAGCCGCTGCCGGAATCGTGCAGCATGAACAGAACGGAGATCAATACATAGAAGATGAGAATTATGCGGAAGCGGTCAAGGAATACAGTGAAGGTCGCAATGACGCAATTAAGGTTAAGAACAAGATTCATACCAATCTTCTTGGCCGGAAGCTGCGAGTCTCCCAATTGATTGTGGAGGGTGACAAATCGCTGAAGGAAGGTGACTACGAGAAGGCTCTGACGAATTACGGCAAGGCGAAAAAAGAAGCGCAAGGCATATCGGTGTTTGACGCAGAGCTGCTCGCCAAGAAGGAAGAGGAAGCCGGTAATGTGCAGAAGGTGATGGAGCTTGTGAAGGATGGGGAAATGAAAATGCAGAGCGGCGACTATACCGGCGCCAAGCTGGTACTGGATCGAGCTCGGCTGTTAGCGATTGAACATTCCTTATCCACGGTGGAGAAGAGTATCAGGGCGACGCTGGATGAAGCGGATCTTAAGCTCGCGAGCATAACGCGGGAGCAGAAGAAGCTGCAAGGCGAGAAGCTGGAAACCAAGGCGGATCGCAGCCTGGCAGAGGAACGCTACGAGGCAGCGATCGATACCTATATCATGGCGCAGGCCGTATATCAGGAGATTGATATGCTGGAGAAGGTGCTTGGCATCGAGCGAAAGATTACAAAGGCGGAAGAGAAGCTGAATCCGATTCCACAGGTACCTGCAGGCCAGAACGTGCAGCAGCCCGGCATTTTGGCTGATGGCCAGTATGGGGCAGCGCCTGGCGGCTATGTTTCACCAAACGTTGGCGGGCAGGCCATAGTTCTTCCACCAGTTACGAATCAGAATATGGAGGAGCAGTTCCCAGATAGTACGGCAGCTGAAGCCCCCTCCAAGGATGTGAGTGAGGACCCAGAGCAGAACGGGGAGGATGAAGGACGTTGAGCAGCATGAGAGATGTTGTGGCCGATCGGTTAAACCGGATGGAAGATTTGGAGCAGCGGCGGGCGCTGAAGCAGATCGTCAGCGGCTTGTTCACGAACTTGGTGGATTATCAGGAGCAGATGAACCGGGAGCTTGAACAGCGCATTTTTGATGAGGTCCGGCAGGAAGAGGATAAGTACGATGTCTATGTAACGGTCTGTCCACGAGAGGAGCTGGATCCGGTTCATCATTATCTGTTTCCGATGGTTCATGATGATATCCACAAGAAACCATTTGACATGATGGCCATTGTCGACGACTTGAGCCGGGGGCGGGCAGTGACTTTGACAACGCTGTTCCTGGAATGCCGGCATGAGCTGCTTCGTTCGTTGTGGACAAGGAATGATCGCATGTTTCAAGGGGTGATCAAGACTTCGCTTGCTTCCCATGAAATTCAGGTCCAGCTTCGGCCGAATCGGATGTATATCCGTGAAATTGAGAAGCTGTATCACATATTCCGCGTCAACCATCTCCCATGGCGAACGGTGAATCATCCCTACGCAGCAAAGTTCTTTGATGTCATTCTTGCCGGAGAAGGCTGCCAGTTGTCACCGGAGGAAGAGATTATCGAGATCACCGTCCATCTGGAGGAATTCGAAGCGTACAAGCGCAGCGATATGGTTCCCCTCTGGAATATTGAGCCGCTATATCTGAAAACGGTCGGATTTCCATCACCGGCTTGGGACAAGGTGAATTACGAGCATGTGTTTTCAATCCGCAAGCGAGGGGCACAGCATGGTTATTTGGTAGATGCCGAGCCGGAACACATTCGCTATATCAAGCATGGCACCCATGAATTGACCGTAGTATCCCCGAAGGACCGGGCTGAGGTATGGCGGCTGTTGAAAGTGGTCCGGCCATCTTCCCTCGATGACCGTCCTGCCGCAGCAGACTATGAATTGGCTTCTAACCGGCGAAACGGCGGTTTTACGGACGCCTATATCAGACAGCAGTCCCCGGTTGTCCGGACGAAGGGAGAAGTGCTTCGGATTGTGTCTCTTCTGGAGAATTCCCGTCTACAGTTGATGGATATCCGGGTTGCTGATGCGGCGGACGAGCCGGCCGTTACCTACGATATGAACCCGTTCATCGATGATCGTGTCCGAGTCAAGGCCGGACGCGCCCGACTTCGACTAACCTTCCGGTACCTGGGTACGGAGCCGCCGAGCTTTATCATGGATGATGTCATGAGCTTCTTGGTCTCGGAAGTGCAGCTGTATTTTCCGGAATACCTATGCGAAGGAGAATGGGCGTGAACTACATATGGGACTTCATGATTGCAGCAGAGCGTTCAGGCTGGGAGAAACGGGATGTGGTGTTTGAGGCAGCACGTATATTCTCGCCGTATATGGAGCTTAGTCCGTATGAGCTGAACGCTTCGATCGAGCGGCGAGTGGAGATGAACCCGTTATATCGGTTCGACGATATTCTTGGCGGGCTCGCGGATATGAATCTGGATGCGGATACCGAGCTGAGAGAAGCGCTCTTTGATATTATCGTGCATTTTCTGGCGGATATTGACCGGATGCAAGGAATGAACCGGCGCGAATTCTATATCCAGTTTATTCTGCGCGATATCAAGGAAGGCCGCTTCGGCAAGCGGATCCAGGAGCATATTCAGCTATTCGAGAGGGAGCAGCAGGAATGGATTGCCCGCAATATGCTGCAGCTGCACGAAACCGGTGAAGCGCTGCATTGGTACAAGGACACGCTCCGCATGGCATATCCTTCGTGTCTCGTCTATGCCAATTGCGAGGCGCGGGATGAGATTATTGTCGTTCTTGGGGTGCCTGAAACTTTGGATGACAGAAACAGGGCCGATCTGATTCGGGATTTGTTCCTGCCGCTGCGGTTTCATCTGGAGCTTTATTGGGAGCGGCATTTTGGCATTATCGGAATCGGGGAAACCATGGCGATCGGCAGCACAGCACTATATTGACTGGTGGATATAAGGGGAAAGGACGGTGACGAGCATGTATTCTTACAAGCTGTATACAGGGAAGGAAGGGCGTAGGACGGATTATGACGCGAAGTATACCGCAAGCGAGCTGGCCGAGATGACTACATTCCAGCTGCGGGACATTTGCTTCCGGGAGAAGCTGGTGGAGGGCTTCGTCAATACGCTGGACCGCGATCAGCTAATCTCGCTCATTCTCAAGTTTCGGGGAGCTGAGGGCAGAAGGCTTATCCGTAATTATAAGAATGGTGGATTCGAGCGAGTTGAGAGAACGCTGCGCAAATATTTGAACCAGCCTTTATCTGGTGAAGGCGGCATTCAAGCTCCGGCGAGAATGGTTCTCTATCCGGGCATGCGAGTGGACCGCAAGGACGGCTATCGTGTTACGGCGGGTGGGATTCTATCAGAATCCAATGTGCTGCTGGTTAACGATCAGAATGAGCTGTGCGGCATCTTGAATCTGATCAAGGACGGCGATGAGCCGGGAAGCTTCTGTCTCGCCGCAGATCAGGAAGCGGAAATCAAGCGGACGCTGAACCGGAACTACAGCCTGTTGTTCTTCCGTGAGCAGGACTCGGACTACCTCTATAAGTCTTACTACGAAGAGGAGCAATTGCCTCCAACTCAGCTGTATTATTACCGCATTCCGGTCTCAGAGCTGGAGATCCGCGAGCTGGAGACCACCTCCGCCGTACTGGCAATCGACTTCGGAACAACGAATACGACGGCAGGGGCTTATCTGGACAGCAACTACATTGGCAACCGGAGCGAGGCAGACGTACTGCAGGAGCGAATTAGCCTGGATGCGATCAACTACGTCTCCTTCGCGGACCGATCGAAGAAGACGGAAGAATGGATCGAGCTGTTGCCAACCGTGATCGCCGTAAAGGATTGCTCCGATCCGGAAGGCATCGTATATGAGTATGGCTTCGATGCATTGAAGACGATGCGCAACAGTGGGTACAGTTCCCACGCGACCGTTATGCACGGACTGAAACGGTGGGTGAATGATTACGCTCGCAAGGAAGAAGTGACGGATGCAAGCGGGAATGCGGCTGTGGTCCCGCGCAGTGAGCTCATTCGCGCCTATCTGCTGCATGTTATTGCCACAGCCGAGCATCAATTTAAGTGCCGCTTCAAGCAGCTCCATATCTCGAGCCCAGTTAAGCTGAAGGCGCAGTTCCTGCTGATGTTCCGCGATATTTTGCCGGAATACATCATTGAAAACGATCGGCAGCTGGATGAGGGTATGGCGGTTCTGTTTAATACCATCGCAGATCAGATCGAGAAGAATTCGTTCTTGGATGGAGAGGCATACAAAGCGCTCGTCATTGATTGCGGCGGCGGAACCACGGATTTATCCTCCTGCGAATTCCGGATTGAGGACGGGCATATATCGTACCAGATCGATATTCATACAGCCTATGAGAACGGGGATACGAACTTTGGCGGCAACAACATTACATTCCGTATTCTCCAATTCATGAAGATTGTGTTTGCCTCCTACTATCGGGGCGGCAAAGGCTCTGCTGACATTGACCGATTGATTGATATTCCCGGCAACGATATTTTCCGTTACGTGGACGAGTACGGCGTGAAGTCGGTGTATTCGTCGTTCGAGGCCGCATACCGCGAGGCGGAAGAGATTATTCCGACACGCTTCAAGCTGTACGAGAACCGGACGCGCGAGGAGTATATGCGGGTTAGAAACAACTTCTACTTCCTGTGGGAAATGGCAGAAGGTATGAAGAAGGAGTTTTTTCACAAAACAGGGGTTCTCCGCAACCGATTCCAGAGTGAAGAAGAGATCGGCCATGAGAGTGATTTGAATATTACGGCCATTGACCGTTGGTATTTGTCTGTGATGGAGGATGGTCAATTCAAGGAAGTGTATCAATATCCGGATGTCGTTTTTAACATCAAAGAGATCAATCATCTGATCAAGGCGGATATTTACGAGATCGTGCGCAAGTTCCTGGATGAGTTCTATCGTAACGGCACTTTGCAGGATTATTCGATTATTAAGCTGACTGGCCAATCGTGCCGAATCGATGTATTCCGCGAAGCCTTGAAGGAGTTCGTGCCGGGACGAAGCATCGAGTTCAAGCAGAAGGCGGCTGACACCGGACAGGTGCCTGAGCTGAAGCTGGCGTGCCTGCGAGGCGCCCTGCGGTATATCAGCGCGCATAAAGCCGGCAGCATTGAAGCCAATATCGTTCATCACGCGCCGGTTGTGCCGTACTCCGTGACGGCATTCACGCATAACCGCCAGGAGCGGGAGCTGATTGTGTGCCATCAGCGGCTGGACCGGGTTCATGGGCATATCTCACGCCCGGCTGATGTGGGGGAAGTCGAACTGTTCCTGAAGGACAGTGCGGGAGGGCTCCGGCATAAGTATGTATATACGAGCGATGCCGCAAGCTATCGCGCGGTGCTGTATGAGGAGATCGAGAACGAATACGGCAGCCATATTCCGCAGGAGGAGACCGACTCCATCGTCAACGGCGAAGTGAAGTTTTTTGTGTTCGCCCGTAATCAGCACTGGGGGTTTCATATCGTGCCGGTAGCCAGACGCAAGGAGCAGCTGTACATCGGGCAAGCGGCGTTTTTTGCATTCGAGAATGATCTGTCAGAGCTTGATTTTTTTGACGGATCGAAATAAACCGGCGGGTACGCAAGGAGGAGATAGCCTTGTTACACAACCGTTATCCGATGTTCACCAAGGGCAGAATCCTCAGGCTGGATATGCTGGAAGAGCTGCGGGATTACCCGCGCGGTATGATGGACATCCTGTACGCCGATCTGTCCTCCGGCATTGTGGCGGGGGCAGAGATTCGGCTGGAGGAGAATATGCTGTGTATCACGCCGGGAATCGTCAAATTTGCCGGAAGGCTGTACATGCTGAAGGAAGAAATCAGGCAGCCATACCATGAGACGGGAGTGCTCAGCGTGCTGCGCCTCCGGTTTCATCCGGAGCTTCGTCATCAGGATTATGTGGATTTTCCGGCGGAGGTCGTGCTGGACGGATCGATGGCCGACCCCGATTCCGAGCTGGAGCTTGCAAGGTTCAAGCTGAAGCCGGGCGCGCGGCTGCGCGACGATTACGAGAACTTCGCTGATCATGCGACAGAGTACAACACATTGAACCGAATACATACCCCCTATGCGTCCATAGGGAACAGCACGTTCTGGCCCGGTGCCCTCCGCTATTACGCGGAAGCGGTACTTCGGGCAGGCGGCGGACAGCCGCACGATTATTCATTTGCCATGCAGGTGCTCGGCAGCGAACGGCCGGTTAGCAGAAACGTGATCCAGCACTATATCGGACTACGCCTCGGCATGGGCTACCGAGAGTATGATTATGCGCATATCCATAAGTATTTGAATCGAATCTTGAATGACATTCAGAGCGGCAGCCGCGGACGCCATGATTACCGTCCGGGTGGCCCGCAGCGAATGCTGGTGGATTAGGGTAGGGAGAACGACAGATCGACAGGGATTGGATATCAGTAGGGTGGAAGGGATGCCATGCCGTGAGAGCACATCTGGAGTTTAGCCACGAATGGGCGCCTTACCGATTCCAGATTCGTGTTTACACTTGGGTCGAAGGGCCATAGCTGATTGAAAGGTTGGGAGGGCACCAATTATGTCATTTATGGACGAGAAGATTACGAAGTTTATTAATGAAGCGGAACAATCGATGACTCAGCGCTCCATTTTAGAAGGACCCGTCAAAATAGGCAACAGGTACTATGAGTTTCAGAAGGAGTCTTTGTATGAAGACAAGTTGTGGGTGTATCTTCCAAGTGATTTCGAAGAAATGCCCCAGCAGGCAAGAGTGATTAAATATCCTTATGAGCAGCGTCCTGAAATTATCAAGACGGATGCAGCCGGCAGCATTAATTTTACGTTTAAACGCATTGATCACGAGCTCGAGGACGAATGGGTGGAAGAGCTTACTGGGGGAATGAAGATCCTGATCCAGAAATCCAATCCTTCACATGTGTTCTACGAGACGGGGATCAAGGAAGCTGCTCAAAGGAAGCCAATAGGTTTCTTTGAGTTCAAGAGCATGGTGCTGGACGGATCATTGTTTAATATTATGTTCTTCTTGGAAATGGAAGGTGAGGTTCTAATGGGGACCTTCTGTTGTCCTTATGCCGATTATCAAGATTGGAGAGACATTGCGTATCAGGTGATTGAACAGATGACCGTTGTGCAGATCCAAAATGATCAGGAGGGTGAACAGGGATGAGCCAGACGTTAACGATCCATTCTACGGCCAATATCACGGTATCCCCGTATCAATTTGAACGGATTACGGAAATGCAACTGGTCAGACCGATGAATGATCATGCAAGGATAACAATCAGTGGAATTGTGGCTGAAGAGATGCTGGACAAGTACGTCGAACAGCTTGAAGCCGGGGATCAAATTGAGGTCAAGCTTCGTGAGAAGAACAAAGAGACCATCATATTTCGCGGTCCGGTCACGAACATGAGGGTGGAGGCGGTACGGGACGTTCGCAGTCTGACGATAGAGGCGTACAGCTCCACAATCAACATGGATGTCCGTAAAGAAAGCCGCTCGTTTCAAAATAAGCAGATGTCCTATCCGCAGCTGTTCCAACGGGTGATGGCTGGGTATTCCAAATCCGATTTTATCGACAATGCGACCGGGGGGAAGTCGATCGGCAGCTTGCTGGTACAGTACCAGGAAACGGACTGGATGTTTCTTAAACGGATCGCTTCCCACTTCCATGCTCCGCTTGTTCCGGTGAGCTCCCATGCTGGAATCAAGTTTTATATCGGACTTCCAGATACGGGCCAACCCGTGAAGCTGGACGAGTACAACTATACGGTTCATAAAGACCTCAGAGATTATCAGCTCAAAGCAGAAAATGGCGTAGACGGCATCGATGAACATAACAGTATGAATTATACCGTGATGAGTTATGTATGGGTCGAGCTAGGCAGAGCGGTTCAGTTCCATGGGCGGACGTTATATGTCACCAGGGCAGAGAGCCGAATTGAGAATGATGTCGTGATCCACATTTATGAACTGAAAGACCGAGGCGGAGTTCAGTGCCGTACAGCGTATTGCTATGAGCTCGCAGGGACATCTTTGTTTGGAGAAATACTCGATGTGGCCAACGATAAAGTCAAGCTTCGTCTTCAGATCGACCAGGATCAGCCGGTGAATGAATCGATGTGGTTCCCGTACTCGACGGTCTATTCATCTCCAGATGGCAGCGGATGGTATTGTATGCCCGAGGTGGGAGATGAGGTGCGGCTCTATTTTCCGGATGAACGGGAAAAGAACGCATTTGCGGCTAGCTCCGTGGACAAGGATTCTTCCGACCCAGCAAGACGCAGTGACCCATCTGTCAAAAGCATCAGCACCAAGTACGGCAAGCAGGTGATATTTAAGCCAGGTTCAATTGAGATTATTGCCAGCGGCCAATTGTTGATGAAGCTGACAGATGATGGGGGCATTGAAATCAACAGCGATAAGAAAATCTCACTGAACGCCGAGGAAGATATCGAGATTACGGGTGGGGCCAAAATTCTGCTCCAAGGAGAAAGCGGGATTGAGATCGTCCAAGCCAATGCCACTATGAAGATTGAGGACGAAGTGACGCTCAGTGGCGGCCGGGTGAACATTGAATGAGACCCATGATGGATCGGGAAACGGCACTTGGTGATTTTTTGGCGAAGCATATCATCGACCGTTGGCAGGAGGACCTTCTGGTAATCAACGATGTCTATACGGAGAGTCGGATTCAAATTGAGAAGTCATTGGCTGAAGCGGTTGACCGTGTGTGCATGGAGGCTCTGAAGTTTCAACAGCAAGGACTCAAAGGAGATATTCAGTACATATATTTTTCCTGGCTAAGGTCGAGCATGTTGGAGCAGCGGGCCGAATATCGGATTGATCTATACGACGAAAAGTGGTTCCTGGATCCTGTGGAGTGTGCTGGAAGCTGGAGGGCCGATTTTATCTTTGATCCGTTGTTTAAGCGGTTTTCCGGATTAAGCCAGGTGAAGAACGACTATGCTCGAAAAATAACTCAAATGGATATCGAGCGGATTATGCAAATTGAAGCGGTCAGGTACCATATATTCGCGGTTGAGTATCTGCGAAGCGAAGTGGCTTCACTATTGGAAGGCAAGGGTTATGTACAGATGGGTAAGAAGGCGGAAATCGCCATTCTGGCCGGGGAATACCGGGATCAGAGCGAGATCCTGCATGGCGGTCCTGAGTCTGTGCAGACCGAGGGCGAAGCGGGGGTGAGCTAAGTGGATTATTTTGTGATGCAGCAGGACGATCGTTATACAGAGTTTCCTATCCTGCAGGATGTGCGGCAGCATATCGATATCCGTCATATAAACCGGCTGAAATCTGATCATCTGGCAGATACAACGATTTTTCAAGTAATAGCCACGGAGGAAGCGGAGGCTTTGGATTTACTGACTACGCAGCTGTACCTGGTCTCCGAGAAAATGAAGCAGCTCATTGAGTTGTATGAACCGAACTGTCTATTCAAGCTTACCCCATTAATCGATCGTGCGCGTGGAAAACAATTGCTTTATTACTTGCCTATATTTGAAGAAGTTGAGGCGTTAAGCCCGAATACGGAATTCAATCTGGACGGTAGTGTCATCCGTCATCTGGTGCTGAACGAAGAGAAGATCAGGGGGAAGCGAATCTTCCGGGTCAAAGAAAGCGAGACTCCACTGATCATTATTCGTTTGGATATAGCAGAGAGCATTCTTCGCCGGGATCTGATTGGTGTTAGTCTGAGACGAGTTCCTACTGAGAAAGAGTATTTGGAAGATTGAATATAGATATGATGGAGGGACCTTTAGATGCCGGAGCAAAGTGAATATGTCGTCCGCGGAGCGGATATTTATTGCGATTGTGGGACCCATCCTCGGAAAATAAATCTGCCAGTAAGTCATGGTTCTTTTGTCAGTGAGAAGCCAATGATGAACGAGACGGATTGCAAGCCTGAAATCCATATCTCCAAGTTTGGAATATGCACTCATCCGAGTAACACGAGCGGCGAGGAGGTCCACCTCATCCTGCCGGATGGCCGGCAAGTAAGCGGAAAGCCTTGTCTGTTGATGCTGACCGGAGAGCCTTGGACTAGAACCAAGACATCGGTAAAAGTGGAAGGGCAATCTGCATTAACGACGGAATCGGAGCTGTACTGTACGATGGGCGGAAAGATCA
>NZ_JBCMXJ010000028.1:0-90582 GCF_050475945.1 Paenibacillus solani | reverse complement strand
GTAGTAGTCGAGAAAAATGAAGGTTCCTCCTCCGTGGTGGAGCTGGAGCTAGTCGATTCGCTGTTAGGCGACAAGGTGCATGCAGGAGTCCTGGATGAGCATACAGCTACTAGCACTCAAAGCGGCAGTACAGATGGAAATAACGGCACAGCAGCTTCGGAAAACTCGTCGCTTGTAGAGCTGGATTTGATTGGCTCTCTGCTTGGAGATGTGCATGTAGGACTGCTTGAGAACAACCGTTCAACCAATGAACAAAACGGCGAATCGTCAAGCAAATCTTCACTGCTTGGGGTGGATTTGAAGAATAGTATTCTCCCGTTAGATCTTTCCCTTGGGCTTCTAACCCGGCAAACCGCCTCCACTCTTCCGATAGAGGATACGGGCTCTGTCCCGAACCCGGACGGTTCTGTTCCAGGTGAAGGCGATCCGCAAACACCGGGAAACGGGAATACAGGCAGCGAAGAACCAGGTAATTCTGTGCCCCCTCTGACTGAAGAACAGCCTGCCCCTGATACAGGCGGTGGAACAGGGAACATACCTGATAATGAGAATGGTGGAAAAAACAACAATGCGGGACCTGCAGATACAGAGAATTCAGATCGAGATCATTCCAATGGCGGCTTAATTCCAGGAGATACAGGAGCAGCCACGCCAGAGTCGAATTCTGATACAGGAATGCTTCCCGGTGGAACGATCACCGGTATAGTAACGGATAGCACGAGTGGCAGCATGAATCAGGAGGAGAGAAACGATGATCCAAACCAGGTAACTGGTACGGATAATAGCGCTGAGAACGCTTCTGCGGACAATACCCATTATTCCAATATCCACACCGCTATCACCGATGATCTTGGGGAAACAGGCGATATATCAGTCACTCCCCTGGCCCAAGCCACGAGCTCCGATGGTTCATCACAGCTGAATGGCATGGAGTTAGCAGCTGCTGGCGAGATGCAAGGATTAACGCTCGCAGGTAATCATGAGTTCCCTAGAACAGGAAACTCCGTGGATGCGACCATGCTTATAGCCTTGGCATTTATGTTAATCAGTATCGGTGGCGGCATGGCGGTTGTCTCTAAGGCAATGAGGAAATCATGATGAAGCGCATGACAGCATGGATGGGCGGAATACTCATGGTGAGCGGACTTGTGCTCATACTGATCGTTCTTGCCAGTCAACATCAAACCGATCGGATTCAGAAGGACTTGATTGACTCTCTTAAACATGTCAAAGCGGCCTCTGCTGAACCTGCCCAGTTATCTCAGATGGACAGCAATCCATCTGAGAATCCGCAAATGGAGCGCAACTCCCAAACTGAGCCATTACAAGGAACAGACGGAGTTCTCTACATCCCTTCGATCCACTTGGAAGCGGCTGTAGTCGAAGGTGTCTCCCGGAAAGAGTTGAGTTATGCCTTAGGGAGAACGGGATACGGCATCCCAGGCGAGATGGATGCCCATTCAGTAATCGCAGGGCATAACGCAGGGATACGAAGCGGATTCTTCAAGAGATTAAATGAAGTAGAGAAGGGCGAAATCTTTAGCTATGAAACAAGGGAGGGCGTTCTGAAATACAAAGTGATTAAGATCGAAGTGGTTCATCCTGATCAAATAGACCGGGTGAATCCAGTCAGTGGGCAAAGTCTGATGACACTGGTCACCTGCTATCCTGAACGTTCCAACCAATACCGTCTGCTTGTCACTGGTTTATTAGTTGAAGAACCCTTAACAGACACCCAAATCTGACGGGGACAATGCTTTACATCCCCGTAACTGCCTGCTGCAGAATGATTGCAGCAGGCAGTTTTTTGTTGGGAGCAGTGTCGATGGAGCAATGATAGAGATATATTTTTATATGTTTCTTTAGGACAGTGTGTTAGTTTTAATGTGAGAAGAGCTGTAAAAGATACATGATACATGGATGAAGGGTTAAGGAGTTTATATAAATGGTAAAAATAATGAGAGTTGTCTTCACATTTGATCACCAAGAAGAGGGAACGATCTTAGTAGGCATCAATCCTGAACTGGATTCCTTATCGTATCCTGACATCGTGTCGATGATAGGAGATCGGATTATATTAAAGCACGATGACCACGAAACTATACAAGACGTTCAATCGGTACAGATTTCAACTTCAATGGCCAATCAAAAGAATATAGGTATTTCTATCGGTAAAGATATCGCAGCTAAGGATATTCCAATAGGTTCTGTAGTATATACACTTTAAGTAGATGAGGACACCTCATATGAAGACCGTAGACGCAAAATGTCTGCGGTCTTTTTTGGCATAGAGAAGAGGAGATCAGCTGGCACCCACAGAATACAATGAAGCTGCAATCATTATTTACTGAGAGAATTGAAGGGGATTTGGAATGAAAACAAAATTGATCATGGTGGAAGGCTTGCCGGGGTTTGGCAAATCGACGACCGCCCGCATGATTCATGGTATTCTCACGGAACGAAGCATCGAGACCCGGCTTGTCATGGAAGGGGATCTGGACCATCCGGCAGATTATGAAGGTACGGCGTGTTTAACGGAGGAAGAGTTCGGGCGCCTGCTGCAAGCCGCAGGTCCTTTCAAAGAAATATTGAGCCAACGGGCTACTCAAAAAGATAACTTGTATCTCTTGCCCTATCAGAAGTTGAAGAACGAATTTGGGGATTCTTTTCCTGAGGAGCTATATCCCTCGCTATCCCAGCATGATATTTACGAGCTCCCACTGGATCTTAACAGGAAGCTTATTACTCAGCGGTGGCAGGCGTTTGCAGAGGAGACGCTACAGACGCCCGCTGTTACGATTTTTGAGTGCTGCTTCATTCAGAATCCGGTGACCGTGGGCATGGTGAAGCATGATGCGCCGGAAGATCAAGTGACGGATTACGTGCTGGGGCTGGAACAGGCGATCCAACCGCTGAATCCTCTATTATTCTACGTTGATCAGAACGATCTGGAATACGCATTCCGCAAGGCTCTTCGGGAACGTCCGAAAGATTGGGCCACAGGGTTCTCGGATTACTACACCGGGCAGGGGTATGGCAAACATCACAGCCTCGAAGGCGTCGAGGGGACTCTGAAAGTATTGGAAGCCCGGCGCAAGCTGGAATACCGGATCTTAGACAGACTCGCACTGAATAAGCTGCGCATCGATAACTCCCTTTATGATCAAGAGACGTACAGAACCAAACTGATAGACAAGCTAAAGCTGCATGGGGTCAACCCAGAATAAGACTTAGATGATTAGGAGGAAGGAAGAATGAAGCCTTTATTAACGATCATAATGCTCTATATGACAGCTCTATTAACAGGCTGCGGTGAGGAACCTGACTATGAGACGATGCAGCTTCTGGATGAACAGGTCACGGAAATCCGTATCTCGGCTTTTGAAGCATGGGAAGATATGAATGGGGAAACATTGGTATCCTTCAAAGATGCGAAAGATATCCGTGTATTTGAGGATGCGATTCGTAACGCCCATAAGCAGCGAGATGATGCCAAACGTGAGGCCCCGGATTACGATGTAACGGTTGTCTATCCACCAGGATTTCCCTTTCACGCGATCAAGCTGTGGCTGGGGGATGAGGGACAGGAAAGTGTGTTCAGCTATGCATTCCGGGAGGCCCAGGGCGAAGAAGTAGTTTATGTAACATCGGCCAAGTATACCAATCGAATGAGAGAACTCATTTTGCCAGAGGTTGATTAAGACCGTTAGAGGATCAGAACTCTTTTTTTCGATCTCGCAGCTTGAATGGTACTTTGTGTATTTTCGCATGTGATTAAATAAGTATAACGATCTTGGAACGATGACCATCGCCAATAAGCCTAAATCTCGTGAATTTTTACGGATAAGACGTATAAAATCAGGGGATTGGGAGATGAATGTATATCATCATCAGGAGGCGATGAAGTGAAGAAGAGAACCTATAAAATAGTACAGAAGGCCGGTGTATTCCTTGGCGGAATCCTGTTATCCATAGGGATTGTGTTTGCCGTTGTGAATCCCACCGGAACCTTTGAAGCGATTAGAGATACGGCTACTACCTTAATCGGCTATGTAGACAGCAATGATCACTCCACCGCTGAAGGCTCACACGCAGCGGATCAAGGGAAGGCGGCTGTGGATTCCACGATTCATAATGCTGTCAACCATGATGCGGTTCGCATGGTTTCGAACCCTGTGGATCAGCCGGTGTATGGAGATCAGGCTTCCAAGCAGGAGTCTGCGGGGCTTCCCGTAGTGAAGCTGTACAATGCAGCGGGCAAGCCCGTTGGCTCTGCTACCTTGGAGCAGATCAATGACGGGGTGAAGGTGAAGATTGCCGTATCCGGGCTTACTCCAGGCAAGCATGGATTCCATGTGCATGAGAATGCGATCCAGAATGGGGATTTTAAATCTGCAGGTGCGCACTTTAATCCAACCCACAAGCACCATGGGCTTAAGAATCCACAAGGAAGTCATGTCGGTGATATGCCGAATCTGGTCGTAGGTGCAGACGGAACTGGAGAAGGGGAGTTCATCATCCAGCATGGAACGCTTGAGAAGAATCAGCCTAATTCCATACTTGGACGCTCACTGATCATCCATGCTGGCGAAGATGACCAAGTAACAGACCCAGCAGGAAATTCCGGGGATCGCGTGGCCGGTGGAAATATCCCAGAATCCGTGACAAGGTAATGACTAGTTAGAAGTGTCTCGTGTGACATGTTCAGATGGGAAACATAAGAGTCATGTAGGTGTTGTTCACCTATATGGCTCTTTTTTTGTGCTCATGATGCCAAGCGTGAGAAGCGGCGACTAAGACCATAACTTCCTTCTTGAGACGGATACATAAATACATCGGCTGCAGGAAGCGGTATCCATAAAGTGGGATATGATGGATATAGAGTGTGACTATCGGGGAGCAATGATGTTTCTTGAATAAAGACTAGGAATGGCGAGAGATCCCATTTCCGGAAAATCCAATACGGGGAGATGTACGCAGTGACAACGTTAATCGAATTCAAAAAGGTAACCAAGACCTATCAAATCGGTGAAGTGAACATTCAAGCCCTTGCGGGCGTTGACTTTTCCATATTAGAAGGGGAATTCGTCGTAATTTTAGGGGCCAGCGGGGCGGGGAAAAGCACCATTCTGAACATTCTCGGCGGGATGGATACGGCTACTACCGGACAAGTGTTTGTTGGAGACCAAGAGATTACGGGATGGAGCGAGAAGAGATTGACCGAATACCGCGGTGAGCAGGTTGGCTTCGTATTTCAATTTTATAACCTGATTCCGAATTTGAATGCGCTTGAGAACGTGGAATTTGCGACAGAGGTATGTAAGGACCATCTGGATGCACGAGATATTTTACATAAGGTTGGACTGACGAATCGCATGAAGAACTTCCCTTCTCAGCTCTCTGGCGGGGAACAGCAAAGAGTTGCCATCGCGAGAGCGGTTGCTAAGAATCCAGCGCTTCTCCTCTGCGACGAACCAACCGGTGCTTTGGATTATGTGACAGGAAAGGCCGTTTTAAAGCTTCTGCAAGATTTGAACCGTGAAACGAAGACATGCGTCGTCCTGGTCACTCATAACTCTGCCATCGCGCCGATGGCGGATAAAGTGATTCGCGTTAAGAGCGGGAGAATCGAGAGTATCACGATCAATGACCACAAACAAAGCGTTGAAGGGATCGAGTGGTAATGAAGAATTTATCAATGAAATTATTAAGGGATATGAAGCAGTCGATCGGACAATTCATAGCCATTGTTTTGGTCATCGCGGTGGGAGCATTTTTCTACACGGGGCTGGTCACATTGAGTGGCAATCTTAGCTCCTATACGAAAGGGTATTTTGCAGAACATAATTTAAGCGACTTGAACGTCTACTACAGTCAAATTTCCGCTGAGGATGTGGCTGATTTACGGGAGATTGAAGGCATTTCTCATATCGAAGGGCGTTATACCGTCCAGGCAGCACAGGCTTTTGAAGATTATAAATCTACAGTAACGATGCATTCGATCCCCGTACCTAATGAGATCAACACATCCAGGATGATAGAGGGCAGGATGCCAGCCGAGCCGAATGAGATCCTGTTGGACTCTCACTACGCGGGGGCGCATCATTACCGTATCGGTGATTCGATCAGCCTCCGTGTGAATGACAAGAATATGACCTTCACAATCAGCGGCTTGAATGAGAATGTGGAACATGCCAAGAAGAACGAAACCCAGGACCATCAAGCTTATGGAATAGCTTATATCTCCGAGGAGACCATACCTGAAATCGCAGGCGGCTTGTTCTACAATGAGGTCATGATTGATGCCCACGATGGTTATGACATTGACAAATTAGGCCAAGCCATTGAGGCACATTCTCAGTCGCTCCCTTATCTAAGTCAGATCAGCAAAGAGCGGACCTTCAACTATTCCCAGACCCAGCAAACGATCCATAACAATAAGCTGATGAGCAGGGTGATTCCGATTGTTCTCTTTTTGATTGAAGCGGTGATCCTGTTTCTGATCATGTCGCGGATTATCGATTCCCAGCGGAATCAAGTGGGCATTATGAAAGCATTAGGGGTGAAAAAAAGCAGCATCATGCTTCATTATATGGGCTACCCCATGCTGGCAGGCGTCATCGGCTCCATCCTGGGCTTTGCCATAGCTGCGGCCCTGTTCATTCCACTCATTACAACGTCAATTGGAAGATCTTACTCCTTGCCTGACCTGACATTCTCCCTTTCGTTATTAACGATCCTTCCTCCGATGATATGCTCCAGTGTTTTTGGCATGCTGTCCTGTTATTTAAGTGGTAGAGCGATTTTACAAGAACGGGCTGCCCAGGCAATGCGTCCGAAACCGCCCAAGAAGATGAAGAAGCTGCTTATCGAGAGAGTTCCGGGAATGTGGAGTCGGCTACCGTACAGTTACAAGATCATTCTGAGAAATATATTTTTGAATAAACAAAAAGCACTCGCCAGCTCTGTTGGTGTTGTGGTCAGTACGGTTTTGTTGATTACATCTTTTGGCACGCAGACAGCCCTGCTCAAAGTAGCTGGCCAAATTGAAGAGGTAAATACGTATGATTTACGAGTTGATTATGCGATGGGAGCATCCGCGGATACGGCAGCACTGCCCCCTGGTATTGCAGAACGTTATGAGTTGTCCACCTACCCTGTAGAGCTCATCCAAGGGGAAAACAAAGAAAACGCTACGCTTGTGGTTACGGAGAAGGATAATGAGTTGATTCATTTTTATGATGAAAAAGGCAACCGGCTATCTTTAGAGAATCATGGCGTTCTGGTACCTAAATCTTACGCGGATCAATACCGTATAACTGAAGGGGATACGATCCAGCTTCAATTCACCGCACCAGAGCTGAACCAAACCATCGTCGATATGAAGGTTCTGGATATATCCACACAGTATTCGAATCCGTCGTTCTACAGCACACCGGACTATATGAAGAGTTTGGGTATCGACTATAGTCCTTCCTCGCTGTTAGTAAGCGTCCATAGCGATGCAGATCTGGCTGGCGTTCGCAGCTTCTTTGAACAGGACCCGCAGGTGGAGGCCATTGCAGACAAGAGTGATCTTAAGAAATCAGCGCAATATATGCTGAAGCAAAACAGCTTTATCTTCATCATGTTCATCATCTGCGCTGTTATTCTGTCCTTTGGCGCGATCTATACGATCTCTTCCATCAATATATATGAAAGGAATCGTGAGCTTGCTACCTTGAAGGTATTAGGCTATCCCAAACGTAAAATCAACCGGCTGATCTTCTCTGAGAACATGCTGTTAACCGCTTTTGCCGTCATTGTCGCTCTGCCAATCAGCGGTTATGTCTATTCGATTATCATCCAGGCACTTTCGAGTACACATCAGCAAATCCCGGATCAGTTAAACCTTGTGATTATGCTGGCATCGGTTGTACTGGCGTTCTTCCTGACCCTCCTCTCCAATCTCATGCTGCGGAAGAAAGTGACCCAGATTCATATGATTGAGTCGTTGAAGGGTGTGGAGTGAATGGTATGCCTACATGCACCAAGTTCTCCAGGCCGCAAAATATCATTCTAAGGTGAAATTAGTGGATTGTGAGGGACGCCATGACATAAAGAAGCGCCACGCCTTTTTCATGAGACGTGGCGCTTTAATAAATTTAGCTGCGATGGGTTGAAATATGACATCCCTAATAATCATCGCTTTAGTAGAAATAACTACTTTGGGTGTAGTCGTATGTCTACCAGCAAAGAGAACTTATGGGGGATTAACCATCAACTACACTGATTTGCGCATATCCGGTTGTACTGTACGTACTCGCACGAGCCCCATAGGCAGTGTTACGAACCGGGTTAGTAAGATATATTTTACCACCTTGTCTAACGTTACTTACATAACCCAGGTCCGCACCAGCGTCAATGTTTGTGAAACCACCATTATAGCTTGTCCCTAGAAAAGAGTCGGCTGTTATTGTAACTCTCTTGGCGCTGGTATAAAAAGTGTAAAACGGTAGTGTAGCTGAAGAATCGTTCAAATAGGTTCATTTAGTTATGACAGGGATTGCTTATATACATACTCGGTAGAATTGGGGAAATTGAAGCCTACGATCGAAGAGGAAAGCTGACGGCCGAAGGGGACAAGCATACAAACAAAGGGGCCGTTTCTGGAAGAAGGATCCCTGTCTAAACATAATCGCAAGGTCCAAGTGGACTGCCAAGGCAGCCTACCTGGACCTCTTTTTTACTGTACATACAATTTTGGAGTGTATTAATGAAAATCTGAACAATCTACCGCCAGCTGCGGTTAGCCTTTGGATATTAAAATAAGACCGTTAATAATTTTTCCTTCTATCATAATGGGGTTTGTACTGTGGTTTAAAGGGAGGGGATCATTTTGTGGGCCTAGCAAAAATTTCGAGCATAAAAAAAGACTCTCGAATCCTAAAATGTCCGATAGGGTAAATTTTGTTTCTCTCGTCTTTTCTATACAAGAGACGCATTTTCTTCTCCATTAAACACAAACCAAACTCCTGTGTCCTCGATGGGTAGCATCCTATCCGATTTGATTCAATGTAGATTGAGACGCTTCATCCAAGGCCGGCTATTTCAATAATAAAAAAGTAATAGAGATACCAAACTTTCACCTTGTAATTGGTGTTATTAATAATGAATGGAAAATAATGAAAAAATATAGGAGATAAATAATGAATTATTCGTCAATAGCAAAGGAACCGCGTATCTTATCCAGTAGAATTAACGTATAAGATGTCTGGTAATTACTTCGAAACGAAAGGTGATTCATATTTATGGTGTTTTATGGCAATCTTAAAAAAATTCGAAAAGGTTTGTTTATCGGTATAATCGTTGTTGGTTTATCAACAAGTACTGCCTGTACTCCTAAAGAAATAAAACAACCAGAGTTAATAACGGATTCTAATCGCCATTTGATTGGAAAAGAAACAACTGGCGATTATATGATATCTCGAAACGGGGTATTTATTGATTCTAATGGAATAGAGTACTCACTAGAAGAATTAAAGAATAGAACACGAAATGGCCTTCCTCAGAACCGGATTATCACAAAGATAATGGAAGAAAATTTTATGCCTTCTTCAATATTTGAGTTAGAAACAAATGAAAAAAATGGAGTGTTTATTTCCCCTGAGATCATTACTGTAAATGGTTCATTAAGCGTCTTAACAGATACTAATGGAAGGGGGTGGGAACTAAAAGCCGGTGATTCTGTAGAATATGTCTTTGAAAAGTATAGATCGGAGGTGGTCGAAAATCAAAATATGTTAATTGGTTACGTTAAAGACGGCGTTCTATATCCATCGCAAAAATTCGATCAATTAAAGGGGAAATACAATTTAACTATTGAGGAATCAGGGCAATATTACTTTTACATAATAAATGCAAGTTCTGATACGATTGCCTTGAAAGAGGGAACTTTAAGGCTCAAAAAAAATAACTAATATTTTTATTATTGATTCTACTCTATTAATTTTAAGGAGACTATAAACAATGAAGAAAAAAATGATGGGTCTAGTATCGGTTTTATTTTTGTCACTCTTTCTAGTTACATCGGTAAGCGCTGCAGGATCTACTAGTGGTACCAACGAAGAAGCTTATAGCACAGATATTAGCTGGAGTTATACAAAGCATGATGCTGATGGCAATGTAATTGAAGAAGGAATTATTCCAATGCAGATCTCAGATGATGGTATTATTAAGCCTCAAATGGCTTGGCGGGGAATAACGATGTTTAATGGTGATGGGGTGACATTTAAACCGGAGGGTAGTCGTGGACTGTATGCGGCCAAAGGTACAGATATGAGCATTAGATACCAACTAAACAGACCTGCTAATCATTATGCTTGGATTAGAGCTGTAGAAACCCCACCTTATGAATGGAGATCTGAAGGTATAATACAAACAGTAACAGACACATATAAGGCTCCAGTTACAGATTATTATATAGGATATCTTCGTAGTCAGTCCTCTGAGGCTTTTACCATCAATATATTTGAAATTAAGTTTTTATAATTTTCGATTGAATATTGTGAGATTACATCCTGTGTACAAACTAGGCACTGTTTGTAAAATACCGTTAATCAAATGAAAACAGATAAAACAAGGAGGAGCTGCGTAAAATACAGTTCCTTCTTGTTTTATTGCCAACCTGGTAAACTGTCGGTGGACAAAAACGTAGTCCCATAAGAGCCCGCGCCCAGCGCGGGTTTTCTGTTTTAAGTACCAAGTTCTTGTCCTTTGCTCAGGACAAGAACTTGGTACTATTGCCGATTCAATAATTATCTAAATATGTCTTAAATAAGAGTCAATGGATTTACTTTCAATTATGGGATTTTGGAACGTGTAAGATCGGAACTGAGGATTACCAAACCTGTCGGGTTGAGTGTGTGTGAGAGTATTACAAACCCAATGCTCGTTGGCTTTTTCAGACCTGTCATTTTACTTCCACCTATGAAACTGTCAGATGATGCATTGTCACTCATTCTAAGGCATGAGTTGATTCATTACAAACGACACGACCTTTGGTGTAAGGTCATGATTCTGACGGCAACCGCGTTACATTGGTTTAACCCGTTGGTCTATCTAATGGCAAAAGCGGCTGCGAAACAATGCGAAATTTCCTGTGATGCATTGGTTTTACAGAATGCAGATCATCAACGGCGAGTGCAATATGGGGAAACCATTTTGCCGTTGTCAGGAATGGGGCGAAGCTCCGAACCGCATTATTAACTAATTTTTATGGAGGGAAAAAAGATTTGAAAAATCGGATAACTTTAAATATGGACCAACAAGGGAAGAAGCCGGGCATTGTACTCTTTTGTTTTGGCCCTGGCGGTGATTCTATGGACCGGCTCCGCGCTGACCGATGAAGCTAATGCAGATGACCCGCAAATATCTATTGCTACTGAGACTGTTACTTGGTCTTATGACAGCGATAGCCATATTGATAACGAAGTAATCCGACTCAAGGAGTCGCTGCGCCGCTACGTAAATAATTTAGACTCAAGTCATAAATAAAGAGAAGGTAACCTTTTTGAATTGACTACCATTACGTAGACCGTCATTTAAAAGTTATCAAAAGCAACCTGAATCCAGTTTCGTAAGGATTTAGGTCTTTCATTTTTTCAGGATACGCTGGTAGTTGAAATGCTGGATATTACGTCGAACCGTGTGCTTCACATCGAATAACGGAACAGTACCGTTTCTAGGTATATCTGAGTGTACGGAGGCAGTTCCTTGAACTATAATAGGGGACGTAGCATTCAATGGAAAAATTCAACTGTGAATGGAATAGGAGAACAAGATGAATAAACTAACCATGGCCGTTATCGGCTTAGGGCATATGGGCCGGCACATGATACACCGCTTACTGCCCCAATTTGCAGATAAGATCGAGTTGTTCGCTGTTTGCGACAGTGATGAATCCAGTATGCAGCGGGAAGTCACAGAGGCAGGGATTCGTCCACAGCTGTACACAGACTATCGCCAGCTGATGGACGAGGTATCGCTTGACCTAGTATATATCGCAGTTCCGCCGTCCTTGCATTATGATGTTGCCCGGATTGCATTTGAGAAAGGTATTCATGTCTTCTGCGAGAAGCCATTAGCAAACAGCCTGACTGAAGCCCGGAGTCTGGTAGAGCTGGCCGAGAAAGCCAATGTGCTCCATGCGGTTCATTTCTCGCTTCCGCTTGACCCGTCCGTTTTGAAAATACAGCGATTGCTTGAGGAGCAAGCGATCGGCGGGATCCAAAGAATGGACCTGTACCTGGAGTTCCCACAGTGGCCGAGAGCCTGGCAGCAGAATCCATGGATTACGTCAAGACAGCAGGGCGGATATCTGCTTGAGGTCGGCATTCATTGGATCCAGATGATCCAGCAGGTCTTCGGGCCGATTACACATGTAAAGAGTGAGGTTGAATTTCCGACAGATTCGCATCAGTCCGAAAGCCTTGTTCAGGCTGTCCTCCAATTAGATAGCGGAATCGAGATCCATCTATCGGGAACCGATAGGCGGGAAGGAGAGGAGCGTGTCTCTTTGGTGGTCCATGGAGAGGAAGGAACCTTGGCATTGGAGAACTGGCGCAACCTGTATCGAAGTGGCAAGGATGCCGACCCGCAACCTGTACCTGTGGACGACGTTGTCAGCCCTCTGCCAATTCTGAAGCAAATCATTCAGATTCTAAATGGTGAGTCTGGTATCATTTATGATTTCTACGACGGGTATAATGCGCAGGTTATTTTAGAAGCACTGCGTAAGCCAGGTGAGGGCTTTACGGATGTAAGGCCTCAATTGATGGGGGATAAGAGGTAGGGTTTATTTTAACACCCTTGATAGGGGGCCTACCATAACGACTTCATGTGAAATAAACGAACAGACGCCGGTAGGCTACCGGCGTCTGTTTGGCGTTCTGGGTATTTTATTCAATCCTTATTAACGGAAGACGTGTCAATTTACTTAGATATCTGACTTCTTAAAACGAGTTAAAGCAACAATCAGAATACTTCCACAAAATAAGATCCAGCAGCCTGCCGAGAATAAAAACCCAGTCTGCGGGAAAATAATCATACTCGGCAGACTTTGAAGTGATCCCATGAGAACGATGCTCATGATAATAAATACAGCAGTACTCCGAATCATGACAGCCAGTGCAAAGAACAGTGTAGCATAGCAGATGAAGGCTGCAAGCTTAATGCCGAATAAGAAATAGAGCTGGTGTAAATCATCCGTTGTCAGAGGGACGATAGCTGCTGACATTGGAAGTGCCAGCAGCATACAGGAGACTAAATTAAAGACCAGCACAAGAAATGAAAACTGAACAGCAGATACCCATTTTGCAAACATGATTTGTAAACGGGAGGTGGGTCGAATAAATAATAACTTGGCTGTACCGTATGAAAATTCGTAGTTAATGATTTGCGAGACAAACAGAATTAAGATCACATATAGTATTTGGTTTTCCGTCTGAAATAAGTTGAACGTGACAGTCCAATAATCGCTTGGAGGCTGACTCTGAAGAGTCGTTAATAGCAACACCATTATAATAGAAAGAAAAGATACACAAAGCAGGATCCAAGTGGATCGCATATTGTAAAGCTTCATGTTCTCGTTGCGAACTAAACCGATCAGTTTCATATCAAATATAAACCTCCTGCAACCTAACGGGATTTTACTTTTTGTTCACGACGATCTTCCCAGTATCGCTGCTAATTTCCAGCTGTGCTTCAGGATCTGCTGCCCCGCCTAGGTTCCCTGTTATTTGATTCATGCCGATTCTGCTAAGCGATGAAGGGGCAGATGCGAAGGATGCATCCAGATCGGTACGAACTATGCCGTTGGAGTATAAGAGGAAGGATAGAGCTTCAGATGGAGGGGTCAAACCAATCTCAATATTTCCTTTATTCGTTAGAACACGATTATGGCCGGTTAGCGGCTTCCATTTCTCTATAGTTATATGTCCAGAGCCAGTAGTCAGCGAAGCATTTCCTTCCAGCCTCATAATTTGAATATTTCCCAGAGTCGAATTAGCCGTTAATTCTTGTCCTGTATAGGAATCGAGATACATCCCGCCAAGATTGCTTTTAAAAATAAATGTATCAGCTATCAGCGGCTGCTCTGCGTACACACTTCCAAACTTAGACTGGACTGTTACGTTTCGCAGCTTGTCTGCGGGCAGCTCAATTTGAAGTCGTACAGATTTGTTCAGGCTAAGTGAGGAAACAGCAGCATTTTTCTCAACGGCCCGTATGTGCAATTGATCGTCTTCAGGGTGCAGGAGGACATCATAATCACTCAGTTTGGAGGCTGTACCGATTATTTTTGCATGAACCTGATGATCAGAACTCAAGGATAAATAAATGTCAGTTATATCACTGCTGACGGTAATGTCTCTGATATGCTGTGCTTCAATGCTTTTTGATTCGTTAAAATCAGCCGTATACAGACTGTTAACCCCCACGATGGTTGCAAAAATCAGTAACAGCAGAAGCACCAGACTAATCCATGCCATATGTTTTTTCATCATTATATCCTTTCAAAGATACTCTTCTCTTTCTTAGATCTCTTGCTGCTTGAATGCTCTAACACCAATGAAGAGAAATGCGGCAATAAGGAGTGTCCAAAACAAGAAAGAGATAAGGAGGTTCATGCCCGGGATGACGGGAACGAAGTTAACAGTAAATGCAAAAAAAACAATCGAAATGATAAGAGAGAGGCCTTGATGGCGGGTAAGCACAGTTATCGTAAAGGCCAATGCTATATAAAATGGAAAAATAAACAGCTTTGTGATAAACAACTTCATGGCAAGATGAAGCCCTTCCGCGTAAGCCCAATCCTCAAATCCTGACGTAATCCCGGCAATGATCATAGCCAGAGGCACACTTCCCAGGACGCCAAGGAGTGTATATGACAGTATCGCAATATACTTGGATAACAGAATCCTTGACCTCGGATGAGGCCTGATTAGCAGCAGCTTCATTGTCCCCGTAGAGTACTCTCTGCTAAGAATATGAATGGCGATGATCATTGAAACCAGCATGAAGAGCTGAATGAAGATCTGCAATACATAGGAAACACTATCCCAATAACGAAGAACGGGAGATGAGTTGTTTAAGTGCTGCAGAGTAGCCGCCAATATAGTAAATGAATAAGCGGTGATCAGTGAAATCACAGCGCTTCGCTGGCGATACAGTTTCATATTCTCATTTTTGACCAGCTTCATTAGCATCATATGACATTCCCTTTGGTGATCTGCATGAATGCATCCTCCAGAGGAGTTTTCGATCCGGAAGAGGAGGATATTTCTGACATGTTCAGCGTGTGTAATAGCTTCCCGTTCTGCACAATGCCTACCCGATCACACATGAGTTCGATCTCTGAGAGCAAATGGGAGGAAATAAGGACTGCTGTATTGTCTTCAAGAGCCAATTTCCGTATATAGTCGCGTGTTTCTCTAATGCCTGCAGGATCCAATCCATTTGTTGGTTCATCGAGAATGAGCAATGAAGGAGAGTGAAGCAGCGCTTGAGCCATCCCTAATCTTTGACGCATTCCTAGGGAGTAACTCCCTACAACATCATGAATTCGATTACTTAATCCGACGACCTCAGCCATTTCCATGATGTGCTCATGGGAGATATTCTCATGCATCCGCGCAAAATGAAGTAAATTCTGATACCCGGTTAAATACGAATACAGGTCCGGCTGCTCGATAATAGCGCCCACATGTGAAATAGCTTTAATAAAATCGGTTTTGATACTGTGACCATGGATTTTGATATCTCCTTGCTGCAGCAAGGACAAACCGACAATTAACCGGATGGCGGATGTCTTGCCAGCCCCATTAGGGCCTAACAGGCCGAACACTTCGCCCGGATAAACATCCAGACTTAACTCATCAATGACCTTCCGGTTCTGGATTGTTTTACTGACATTGCGAATTTGCAGTATGGGTGCTGGTTGCATGATTTCTCCCTTCATTCAATCCACTATTCTTTGTAATTGTTCAGCATCTTCCTTAACGTTGTGCCAGCTTCCTTAAATCCCTTTAAACGCCGAGTACTCCAGCGACCATTAAACTCATTCACTTTTCTTAATATCATATGCTCGACAGGTTCGGACGCAAGCTGGTGAGGGATGAGCTTAAACTGGCTTCGGAATTCGGAAATGGTCTGTTTCATCCAGTTGGTGTTATACAAATTACAGCGAATAGGATCGGGAAAATCATAGAAGGTGAGCAGCAAGGAGCGTTGTTTCTCCCATTGCTTCATATCAGAAGGGGCTGTATTTTTCCACTTATTCAGAAAAGTATTGAAGTTTTGAACGGAGTCTTCTCTTGTTGCAGCTTGATATATTCTTTTTACATCGTCAACAAATTCAGGTTGCCGGTGTTTTTCAATTTTACGGAGCGTTTCTTTTTGCATGAAGGTAAATGATCTTTGGATGGCAGCGTAGGGATATACGCTGTGAAAGGCTTCCTTAATGCAGTTGTTTTCATGAAAAACGCCAATAAGAATTTTTCGTAATCCCCGATTACGCAGACTGATGAATATTTCTTTCCAAGTCGGATAATCCAATTTCGGAGACAAACAAATATCGATAATTTCTCGATAACCTTTGTCCGTTACACCAACTATAAAATATATGAATTTATGGAGTGAAGATGAGCCGCGGGGCTGCAGCTTTATAAAGTCGACATATAGGATGGACAGATTAACGTTAGTTGGACGTCTTTTCCATATGTCCATGTCAATTTCTTGCTCTATGCTGGTGCCGTTATTCGTATAATTCATTTGCAATATATTCATGACAGCACTTGTGACAGCACTGGCGATATCTCGGTTGTGAATACCATACGGTGGCGTTTGTAAAGAAGTGTCATGCAGATGTCCAAGCGGATCCCTTGAAGAAACCGACTTTGGAATAAACTTGGCATGGAGGGAAGAGTTTGGTATTGCATGATGAGTACCCTGCTGATCTAACTGAATGTCCTCCCATACTTCACTTAGGAGCTGCTTTATATTGTTTTTGAAATATATTTTAAGCATATGTTCTACATCATCGGGCAAAAAGGTTGATTTCTTATTCATTAATGATTCCTCTCTTTGCTTGTTGAGCTGAATTGATTGATGTCCAAGGAAGCAGACAATCCAGGGAGGTCATCCAGTGACGTTGGAGAAAGGCAATTCGTGTTATCCCTTCTTTCTAGTCATCAACATGGCAAATCCGGTGATCAGTCCCAGACCAGCGGCGCTATAGAGACTAATCAATAACTCTGGCTTTCTAAGCCCCAAATAAAGAAACCCATTCATGATCAGGGTAATCACGCACAACCAAAATACCCATTTCACTACGGACTGCGTTGACATAAAAAACCCTCCTCCTTAATCCATCCATAATATTTCCATATTATCCTTAAAAAGTGGTGATGAACTTGTTTATTCGAATTGTAAATTAACTCCATTTGTATTACCATCATAGTACACTATGAGAAAATGAAGAGCAACATAAAAATGAAAAACAAAGAAAATATTGGGAAATCTGATTTAAATTTTGGAATTAAATGTTCGTTTGAATTTTTTTTTTGAAGTATTTATTTTTACTATGTTTTATCAAGTTATGTTCATGAAAAATGCAAGTTTGTTACTTGAAAAATCAAGAAAATTTGAAAACCATAACTTTACATAACAGTTTTCGGTTGATATATTAGTGATTAAATACAATAATAACCAAAAAACACCATGTAATTTTAAGGAAAAGTCAAGCTTGATGGAAAAATAACATAGTCATAGGAGGAGGAAGAGGCATGGATTCAATTACAAGTTATAAGAAATATGTTTTTCAAGAAACTCCCGAGGAGTTTGGGGGAAATCTGGTACATTTTTTTGAGAAAGTGCTCGCAGAGTATTTAGATTATGACATAGTACAGATGAATACACAGGGATTTGGAAATGTGTATTACATACTGAATACGGACTTGATGCGGGAGTTAATTGCCAAGAACTCATCCAAAATGATTAAAATTCCTCACGGAAACAAAGTATTAGAGAGATTCATCGGTGATTCCGTTTTTGTAAGTAATGGCACCGTTCATAAAAATCAGCGCCGCTGGATGAATCCGGTATTTAACAAGAAGCAGATGGATCAGCTGACCGATGGTATTGCAGAATGCACCCAGTCTTTTATCGAGAATTGGAAGGACGGGGAAGAAATAGACGGATTGAGCAGCATGATGGAGCTTGTCATTCGCGTCATTGTTACAAATATTTTTGGCAGCCATGATAAGAATCTTGATCTCATCAGCCGGACATTAAATCGACTCTTGCAGGTATTTGCAACCCCGCGTCCATTAACTGCAGAAGAGGAACAGGAAGTTGAAGAATTAATCGTAGCATTTGATGAAATGGTTTATAGCGGAATTAAACTTAGAAAAACAGCGCCTGAGCAATACAATGATCTCCTCTCTATGCTTATTACTGCACAGAATAATAGTGAGAGTGCTCAAGGTACGGAACAGGAAATTAGAAATAATATCGGAACCTTGTTTCTGGCAGGTTATGAGGCAACAGCAACAACATTAATCTGGACCTTGTATTTACTCGCCAGTCAATCCGAGATGGACCAGAAGCTGATTAGTGAATTAAATCAAGTATTGGATGGGCGTCCACCAGAGCTTACAGATGTTCCTGATTTATTGTATACCAATCAATTATTGCTGGAGTCCATGCGCTTATTCCCACCTTCCTATCAGATTGGGCGAAAAGTCACAGAAGATATTGAACTTCCAGGAGAAACAGTATCTGAAGGCAGCGTCCTATTATTCAGTCAATACATCATGCATCGTCACCCCCGTTATTTTTCACATCCACTAGATATTAAACCCGAAAGATTTTCTCGCGAATTTATAGGTCAACTGGACAATTATGCATACTTCCCATTTGGATTAGGGTCCAGAATTTGTTTAGGCAAGGATCTCTCACTGGTCATGCTTGCTATAATGACAGCCGTCATCGCTAAAGGCTTCCGATTTGAACTTGCGAATGATCATTCAGTTGAACCACTAACATTGACTACCCTCATTCCTAAAGACAAAATTCACCTCATCGTTCGAAAACGTTAAAAAAGATTAAGATGGATTTCGATAAGAATTTAATTTCATATTGAAGTGCGTGTTCAAAAAGGCTGGTTTTCAGCACCGAGAAGGTTGGATGAAGCCAGGGACTGAGGAGCGGAGCGTAGGCAAAACCTACGTGAGCACCGGAAGGCCCGGATGAATTCAAGATTCGATGTCGAGTTACTTCTTGATTCACTTCGTGATAGATATAGAATTTGTACGTTATCAGCAGAGCTGATGAAATTCTATATCGCAAGAAAACCTACCACTGAATCGCGGTCGCTCATCCTTGATTGGCCTCGATTGGTTTTCTTATCAAAAGCGGACTTTTTGAATAACCTCTTAAAGGAGAGATGATGTTGAACAGACTGAAGGGTGCCAAGTATCTTCTGTCCTTATATCCAAGTAATCACATAGATAAAGTGTTATTTTTTAAAAACACAAATAAAGAAAATGCTCATATTCCATTAGTTGAATCCCTTATTACACTTGATGAACATCGCACAGAGCAACTGAAGCAGATTGCTGAACGGGAAGATGTGACCGAACGCGCGGTTCTGCTCACAATCTGGGGGATATTACTGCAAAGATACCAGCTCTCCTCGGACGTGACTCTTGGAATTCATACGGGAAGATCTAATCCTAATCAGAATCCGATTGTGATGCCGTTCTTAATTGCGTCCCCTTCCAGTTATGTAAAGGAAGCTTTCTATCAAATAAATCAACTCCTGAAGGAATACGAAGCCTGTGTGGAAGAAGAAAGTGCAGCGTCCTGTGTAAAGGATCTGGAATCAGTAGACCATTATGTTGTGCTTGAGGAAGATGTTCGTATCGATGTTAGTGCACCGCTGATCTGCAGCATGTACAGCCATAATGACCGGCTCACCATGAGATTTGCATACGATACGGAGCGGGTTGACTCGGAATTTGTTAACGACATTGCAGAGCATTTAATTGAAGTAATCAAGAGCATCCATAGTAACCAAATGGTCATGATTGAAGAGATTAATCTGGTCACAGAACAAGAGAAACGGCAATTGTTGGAGGACTTTAACCGGACGGAGGAGGAATATAGCAAACACTTAACCCTGCAGGTGCAGTTTGAACAGAAAGCGGCAGAGCACCCGGACAGAGCGGCTATCGTATTTGAGGACGACCAATTAACGTACCGGGAGCTGAACGAACGGGCTAACCAATTCGCACATGTATTGTGTGAAAAAGGGGTTGAAAAAGGCAAGTTTGTTGCCATCATGGTAGACCGCTCGATCGAGATGGTTGTGAGTGTGCTTGCTGTACTCAAGGCAGGCGCTGCATATTTACCGATTGATCCTGCGTACCCTGCAGATCGTATTCAGTACATGCTGGAGGACAGTGAGGCAGTTTATCTGATTACTCATCGTCAGCTTAAAGCACCTGAAGGTTACGCAGGACAGATCATCCGAGCGGATGAAGCTTCCATCTTTCAGGGCGATGTCAGCAATCTGGAACTGCTTACTACGGCGGATGATCTGGCTTACATGATCTATACTTCAGGATCCACCGGCAAACCGAAAGGCGTGATGCTGGCTCACCGGGGAGTCAGCAACTTCTGTCTGGTGGCTGAAACCTACGGCATTGTGCCGGAAAGTCATGTTCTGCAGTTCTCTTCATTCAGCTTCGATTCATCGGTTGGGGAGATTTTCCCTGTACTGTTAACTGGAGCAACCTTGTATATGGCAAGGAAGGAGCTGCTGTTATCGGGATCGGAATTCGTAGCTTGGCTGCGGGAGCACAAAATAGCTTCCGTAGTATTTCCGCCATCGATGCTTCGAGCACTTCCCTACGCAGAATTGCCGGACTTAACTACCGTGATTACAGCGGGAGAAGCCTGTTCTCTGGGTCTGGTTGAGAAATGGGGAGAGGGACGGACATTCCTCAATGCCTATGGCCCGACTGAGGCTACCGTAGGCAGCACAATCGGAGTGTGTACGCTTGAATCGAAACGGATTACGATCGGCAAACCTAATCCGAACAAGAAGGTCTATATCGTGAACGAAGCGAATCAGCTTCAGCCGATCGGGGTGCCGGGAGAGCTGTGTATCGGAGGAGACGGATTAGCGCAAGGTTACTGGAAGCGCCCTGATCTTACCGAAGAGAGATTCGTAGCGAACCCATTCCTGCCAGGCGAGAAGATGTACCGAACGGGAGATTTGGCACGCTGGCTGCCTGATGGAAACATTGACTATCTGGGACGAATCGATGATCAGGTGAAGATACGGGGACATCGGATTGAGCCGAATGAGGTGGCCGAGCAGCTGTTAAGTCATGAAGCGGTAGCAGAAATTGCTGTAATCGCCATGACGGACGAGGAAGGTCGGGCGGATTTATGCGCTTATTTGGTAGCCAATCGCGAGTGGAGCATTCAGGAATTGAGGCAGCATATTATGAGTCAGCTGCCAGAATATATGGTTCCCTCCTACTTCATTGAAGTTCAGGAGATTCCGCTCACACCTAATGGAAAGATTGACAAGAAGGCGCTGCCGAAGCCAGATGGAGAAGTGTGGACGGGAGCAGAATATGCGGCCCCGGAGAATGAGATACAGCACATGCTGGCGGAAATCTGGCAGGATGTATTAAAAGTCAAACCGGTCGGAATTCATGACAACTTTATTTTATCAGGCGGACATTCTTTGAAACTAGCTATGCTTAGAAGCAGAATATTTATGAAATTTCATGTTGAATTGTCCTTTGAAGAGCTGCTACAGAATCCGATCCTCAAACAGCAGGCAGAATATATACAGCATCTCGATAAGCAAGAATACACACAATTGCAGGAGCTTGAAGCAAGGGCCTTTTATCCGGTTTCTTCTGCCCAGAGACGGATGTATGCCGTGCAGCAAATGCCAGGCATAGGTCATGCATATCACTTGCCGTCACTCATTGAAATCGAAGGAGAATTAGATAAGGGGAAGCTTGGACAGGCACTGCAGCAATTAGTCGATCGTCATGAATCGCTCCGGACCTCCTTTCACTTTATGGATGGGGAGCTGGTTCAGCGCATTGAGCATAAAGCAAGTATTCATATTTCTTATTATGAGGCTTCAGGAGCTCACGAGGCGATTGAGCTAGCCGGTACATTAGTGAAGCCTTTTGATTTAAGCAGGGCTCCGTTGATTCATGCCGCGATAATCCGAATGAGTCCCGATCATCATTTTCTGTTCATGGACATGCACCATATTATATCTGACGGGGTTTCCACACAGCTTCTGTATCATGAACTTGTTGAATTGTACCAGGGACAAGAATTACCGGCGTTGCTGATTCAATATAAAGAGTATGCGAACTGGCAACTAGAACTACGGGAAACTACGAGGTGGAGCGATCAGGAGAAATTTTGGGTTGAACAGTTATCGGGAGAATTGCCTGTAGTGGAGCTGCCGATGGATTATCCAAGACCTGCTAAGCAACAGTTTTGCGGTAATAGAAAATCCTTCACTGTGGGATCTGACATGCTGGGGAGCATACAACAAGCGGCCGAAGAACAGCAAGTGACATTATATACTTTGTTATTAGCTGCCTACCATGTGCTGCTGTCAAAATATTCAGGGCAGGAGGACATTATTGTAGGGACCCCGATTGCCGGCCGAACCCACATTGATCTGGAACAAGTAGTAGGGATGTTTGTGAATACATTAGCCATCCGCAGCTTTCCGAGATCAGAGCAGACATTTGGCGAGTTTCTCGCACATATGAAGGAACGATTATTCTCGGCTTATGAGCACGGAGATTATTCACTTGACGAGTTGATAGGAAGGCTTGAGATCCAGCGGAATGCCGGTTGGAATGCGCTGTTCGATACGATGTTTGTACTCCAGAATATGGAGCATACAGCATTGAATTTTTCCGGGACGGTATGCAGATTCCATGACATGGATTGGAACCATTCGATGTTCGACATGACCTGGAGTGTAATAGAGAAGGATACACTTCAATTCACCATTGAGTATAATACAAGCCTGTTTATGCAAGAGACGATTGAGAGAATGTTTGGACATTATCATTATATTCTGAAGCAGGTTGCTGCGAATCCCTCACTTAAATTATCAGATATTGAACTGGTCACCGAACAAGAGAAGCAGCAATTGCTGGAGGACTTTAACCGGACGGAAGCGGATTATAGCAGGCACTTAACCCTGCAGGCGCAGTTTGAACAGAAAGCAGCGGAGCACCCGGACAGAGTGGCTGTCGTATTTGAGGATGACCAATTAACGTACCGGGAGCTGAATGAACGGGCCAATCAATTCGCACGTGTGCTACAGGATAAGGGAGCGCAAAAAGGCCAGTTCGTCGCCATTATGGTAGACCGCTCGATCGAGATGATTGTGAGTGTGCTTGCTGTTCTCAAAGCAGGCGCAGCTTACTTGCCGATTGATCCTGCCTACCCTGCAGATCGTATTCAGTACATGCTGGAGGACAGTGAGGCGAGCTATCTGATTACACACCGCCAGCTTGAAGCACCTGAATGTTACGCAGGACAATGCATCCGAGTGGATGATGCCTCCATCTTTCAAGGGGATGCCAGCAATCTGGAACAGCTGAATACGGCGGATGATCTGGCTTACATGATCTATACTTCAGGCTCCACCGGCAAACCGAAAGGCGTGATGCTGCCTCACCGGGGGGTTAGCAACTTCTGTCTGGTAGCTGAAACCTACGGTATTCTGCCGGAAAGTCATGTTCTGCAGTTCTCTTCGTTCAGCTTCGATTCATCGGTAGGGGAGATCTTCCCTGTACTGTTAACAGGAGCGACCTTGTATATGGCGAGGAAAGAGCTGCTGTTATCAGGCGTGGAATTCGTATCCTGGCTGCGGGAGCACAAGATCGCTTCTGTTGTATTTCCGCCCTCGGTGCTCCGAGCACTTCCATACGCAGAATTACCGGACCTGACTACCGTGATTACAGCGGGAGAAGCCTGTTCTATAGATCTGGTCGAGAAATGGGGAGAGGGACGGACATTCCTCAATGCCTATGGCCCGACGGAAGCTACCATAGGCAGTACAATCGGAGTGTGTACACCCGAATTGAAACGGATCACGATTGGCAAACCGATTTCCAACAAGAAGATCTATATTGTGAACGAGGCGAATCAGCTTCAGCCGATCGGCGTGCCGGGAGAGCTGTGTATCGGAGGAGACGGATTGGCGCAAGGTTACTGGAAGCGCCCCGATCTTACCGAGGAGAAATTCGTAGCGAATCCATTTCTACCGGGCGAGAAGATGTACCGAACGGGAGATTTGGCACGTTGGCTGCCTGATGGAAACATTGACTATCTGGGAAGAATCGACGACCAGGTGAAGATACGCGGACATCGGATTGAGCCAAATGAGGTGGCCGAGCAGCTGTTAAGTCATGAAGCGGTAGCAGAAATTGCCGTAATCGCCATGACGGACGAGGAAGGCCGAGCCGATTTATGCGCTTATTTGGTAGCCAATCGCGAGTGGAGCATTCAGGAATTGAGGCAGCACATCATGAGTCAGTTGCCTGAATATATGGTTCCGACTTACTTCATTGAAGTTAAGGAGATTCCGTTGACACCTAATGGAAAGATCGACAAGAAGATGCTGCCGAAGCCAGATGGAGATGTATGGACAGGAGCAGAATATGCTGCGCCGGAGAATGAGATGCAGCAACTGCTGGCGGAAATCTGGCAGGATGTTTTGAAAGTAAATCAGGTCGGGATTCATGATCATTTTATTGAAATGGGCGGAGATTCGATTAAAGCGATTCAGGTATCCGCACGTTTATACGACCGCCGGATGAAGCTTGATGCAAGTGATTTGTTCCGCTTTCCTACGATTTATCAGCTGGCACCTTTTGTGACTCCATGTGGAGTGACTATATCCCAAGACAGTGCCCAGGGAGAAGTGCTGCTTACACCGATACAGAAATGGTTCCTGGAACGCAATATGCATGAACCTCATTACTGGAATCAAGCCATGATGGTGCATCGCCCGGAAGGATGGGAGCCGGATGCAGTCCATCAGGTGTTTGAAACGTTGGTGCGACACCATGATGCTTTACGGATGGTTTTTCCCAAGAAACAGCAGGGGACAAGAACGCAGATGAATAAGCCTGCGGAAGGGGAACATTTTACAGTTCAAGTTCTCGATCTTAAGTCTTTCAGCAATCTGTCGTCCATCGTGGAAGAGGAAGCGAACAAGCTGCAGCAAAGCTTGAATTTGGATACGGGACCGTTAGTGAGAGCAGCTATCTTTCAAACTCGGCAGGGCGATTATCTGTTCATCGTCGTTCATCATCTGGTAATCGACGGCGTCTCATGGAGAATTCTTATCGAAGATTTGGATACCGCATATCGGCAAGTTTTACGAGGAGACAAACCTGTTCTGCCAGATAAAACGCACTCCTACCAAGCATGGAGCCAACAATTGCAGCAATATGCGAGCAGCAAGTCATTACTTAACCAAATTCCGTATTGGACAGCTATTGAGAAAGCGAACGTTCCTGCTTTGCCTCAAGACCTGGCAGGGAACGCTCCTTACTATCTGAAAGACTATGCTCAATTCGAGATCAAGCTGTCGAAGGAGCATACGGTGGAGTTATTAACAGAAGCACATCGAGCTTATCATACAGAGGTTAACCATTTGCTGTTAACGGCATTAGTGCTGACTGTGCAGGAGTGGACGCGGGAATCACGAGTATTGATTGAGCTTGAAGGACACGGTCGTGAGAATATGATGGATGATGGTTTGAATATATCCAGAACGATTGGCTGGTTCACCTCGATTTATCCTGTATTGTTTGAGTTTCACACGAGTGACGACCTGGCTCTGGCGATCAAATCTGTGAAGGAAACGATGCGGGGTATCCCGGATAAAGGGATCGGTTACAGCATACTCAAATATCTGACACCTGCAGAGTATAAGCCGGCAGACATGTTCCGTCAGCAGCCTCAGATCAGCTTTAATTATTTAGGCACATTTGATCAAGAGGGTGCACAAGGATTCGGCAGCTCTGAATTGCCTGTCGGCGATTCTTTCAGCCCATTGTCTCCCGCTTCGCATGATCTCGTAATTAACGCTGTCGTCATACGAAATGAGCTGCAGATAAGTATGGAATACAACATGAGAACATACAGAACGGATACCGTTAGACAACTGGCAGAGCGCTATCGGACACATCTTCTAGCTGTTATCTCTCATTGCATAGGCAAGCAGGATGTTGAGCTGACGCCTAGCGACTATAGTGCCAACAAGCTATCTATTGAGGAATTGGACGACATTTTTCTTGAGCTTCAGAAATTATGACTTAATCGTAAAAGGGAGTGAGATGAAGAATGTTGGATCGAAAACAAATTAAAGATGTTTACGAGCTGTCTCCACTGCAAAAAGGGATGCTGTTTCACCATATTAAGGATGGGAACAGTCCCGCCTATTTTGAACAAATGACATTATTTCTCGATGGTCAAGTTGAAGTGTCCCATTTGGAGGACAGCTTGAATGGATTGATTGCAAAATATGACGTATTGAGAACTAATTTTGTATATAAAAATGTAAATGAGCCTATGCAGGTCGTCTGGAAAGAAAAACACGCCAAAATCATCTATAAGGATCTCAGTTCCTTATCTGAGTCAGAGCAGCAGGAATTCATTGCGGAATATAAACAAGAGGATATAAAGAGGGGATTTGACCTAACCCGTGATTTGTTGATCCGCTTCACCCTGATTCGGTTGGGGCAAACGAAGTATCAGTTAATTTGGAGTCATCACCATATATTGATGGATGGCTGGTGCTTCGGGATTCTATTCAGTGATTTGCTGGATATGTATCAGAGGCGTCTTCATCAACAGACCATACCTATGGAGCCCGTCACTGGTTACAGTGAGTACATTCGCTGGCTAGGACGGCAGGATCAGGACGAGGCGGTCAATTACTGGAGACGTTATTTGGAAGGGTATGAGCAAGTAACCTCTCTTGCAATCAGCCCGGCAGTCAGCTCGGCTTCAGACGGCTATCAAAAGTCGGAGGCAAGCCTGACCTTATCATCCCAGCAAACATCGAGCTTACATGCACTGGCTAAAAAATATCAGGTAACCCTTAACAGTGTCATTCAGAGTATTTGGGGAGTTCTGCTGCACAACTATCATGACACCAATGACATTGCATTTGGTGCAGTTGTATCAGGAAGATCCTCGGCGATCCGGGGTGTTGAGCATATTGTAGGGTTGTTCATTAATACGATTCCGGTACGAATCAGCGATTTTGATGGGGATTTTGAACAGTTAGTTCAGGCAGTGCATGAATCAAGTCTTCAATCCGGTGCATTTGAACATGTGTCTCTGTCCGAGATACAGAAGGTAACGGATATCACAGGAGACCTGTTCGATCATATTCTTGTATTTGAAAACTACCCGCTGGATGAAGACATGATGGACAGAAGCCGACAATCAGGATTTGCCATTCAAGGTCTCGAAGTGTTCGAACAGTCGAATTATAATGCTCATGTTTTAATCATGCCTTCAGATAAGCTGTCCATTAACATCTCGTTTAACGAGCTGGTATATCATCCATCAACCATAGAGAGGCTCCTTGCTCACCTAGAGACCATAATGGATCAGGTGATCGCAAATCCGAGCATATTAGTGGACGATATCGATATTTTAACGCAAGCTGAGCGGACGCAATTAATGGAATGGAGTCACCGTCCGATCGAATACCCGCGAGAACGTACGGTACATTCTTTATTCGAGCAGCAGGCGGAAAAGACGCCGAATAGAGTTGCACTGATGCTTGGACATGAGACGCTGACCTATGAAGAAGTTAATAACGCTGCCAATCGAATGGCTCATTATCTGTGCCGCTTAGGCGTTAAGCAGGGTGACCTCGTTGCGGTTGCGATGGAGCGTTCCATCCATCTATACATTGGTATTCTGGCGATTCTAAAGTCGGGAGCGGCTTATGTACCCATAGATTTGAACTATCCAGCGGATCGATTGGCGTATCTGCTCGAAGACTCGGAAGCGTCCTATCTTATAACAGCAGGTGAGCAGTTACCCAAGTTCTCTGGATACACAGGCAAGATCGTATGTGTCGATCAGGAGATAACGCAGATCCATGCAGAGCCGTCTGATAACCCGTCAATGAGTGGTTCATCTGAGGATTTGGCTTATATTATGTACACTTCAGGATCCACCGGGAAGCCGAAGGGCGTTAGTGTCAGACACCGTGGTATTGTTCGGCTTGTGAAGGAGAACGATTATGTCAATCTCGACTCGGACCAAACGATGCTGCAGCTGGCTCCAGTCGCATTCGATGCCTCGACGTTAGAAATTTGGGGAGGCTTGCTCAATGGGGGGCGGGTGGCAATTATGCCGCCTGGTACCCCTACCGTGGAGCAGATTGCGGTGGCTTTGAAGCAATATGAAGTGACGGTGCTATGGTTAACGTCCGGCTTGTTCACCCTTGTAGCTGACCATGCTCTTGATGCTCTGCGCGGGGTAAAGCAGTTATTGGTTGGAGGGGATATTGTATCCGTTCCTCATGTGAGGAAGGTACTCCAATTAGGTGGCGTTCAAGTCATCAATGGTTATGGACCTACTGAAAATACGACCTTCACGTGTTGTTATCCGGTTCCAGCAGACTGGAGCGGATCCGCACTTCCAATTGGACGGCCTATCCGGAATACAGAAGTTTATATTATGAATTCGCGGATGAAGCTGGCACCACTAGGCGCAATCGGCGAGCTGCTCGTAGGCGGTGACGGATTAGCCAGAGAATACTGGAGACGCCCGGAATTAACACAAGAACGCTTCCTGCCCCATCCTTTCAGCACGAACCCAGACGCACGCCTGTACCGTACTGGAGATTTGGTGCGATATCTCCCGGATGGCAACATAGAGTTTCTTGGCAGAATGGATAATCAGGTGAAAATTAGAGGTTACCGTATTGAATTAGGAGAGGTTGAGGCTGCATTTGCGGAGCATCCTTCTGTACGGGAAGTTATTGCTCTAGTCACGGAGGATAAACAATTAGTCGTCTACCTCGCACTTGAGCTTGAGAATGCTGCTGCCTCGATGAGCACAAGTGAATGGAGGGAATATGCACAAGGACTGCTGCCAGAGTATATGGTGCCTGCAGCTTATATTGTACTCGATGCGTTTCCTCTGAATCCCAATGGGAAGATCGACCGTAATGCGCTCCCATCACCGGGGGATTACCTTCAGAATTCGGCTGATTACGCAGCGCCGACAACAGAAATCGAAGCTTTGCTGGCCCAGGTCTGGGGAGAGGTGCTGAAGGTTAAGCAAGTGGGCATTTACGATCACTTTTTTGAGCTCGGCGGGGATTCTATTCATGCGATCCAGGTGGCAGCTCGTCTGCATCGGCATAACTATAGATTGGAGCTTAAGGATTTATTCCAGAATCCGATCATTGCCAAGCTGGCACCGTATATTAAATCAGACAGCATTCGTGTGGATCAAGGAATCGTTGAAGGCGAGGCACCACTGACCCCTGTACAGCAATGGTTCTTTGAGAAGAACATCAGAGATTCGCATCACTGGAATCAAGCGATGATGTTAAAACGCAATGAGGGCTGGCATGTTGACTCTGTGAATACAGCTCTTCGCGAGTTAATCAAGCATCATGATGCCTTGAGGATGGTGTTTACTGAGCAAGAAGGACGGATCAAAGCCTATAATCAAGGACTTGACGATCATAGCTTTGAAGCCGGGATATATGATCTTTCCTATGAGACCGATGTAGAAGCGGCTATGAAGATAGAAGCAGACCGACTGCAGCGAGCGCTGAATTTGGAGAAAGGGCCGTTATTGACAGCAGGGGTATTTCAGACGCCTGTAGAGGATTATTTGCTGCTGATCATACATCATCTGGTTGTTGATGGTGTCTCATGGCGGATACTGCTTGAAGATTTCAATACGGCATATGAGCAGGCATTGCTGCATAAAGCGATCGTGCTGCCGCCAAAAACCAGCTCATTTATGGACTGGGCTCATGCTTTACAAGCATATGGAAACAGCCGCCAACTCTTAAGAGAGCGTTCCTATTGGGACAAGGCCCACCAGAGTACGGCTGCTAAGCTGCCTATAGATAAGGCTGGAGATGAAAGCTATTACTATAAAGACTACCAGTCTGTACATCTGCATTTGGAAGAGGAACCAACTAGACTACTGATAACAGAGTCGAATCGCGCCTATCATACGCAAATCAATGATATTCTGCTGTCTGCGCTCGTGCTTACGCTTCAAGAGTGGGCGGGCGGTTCGGCAATATCGATCCAGCTTGAAGGACATGGGCGGGAAGAGATTATTCCGGGCATTGATCTGAACCGAACAGTGGGATGGTTTACGTCGATGTATCCTGTACTGTTCGAGACAGGCTCAGCTACACCATCTGCTACCATTCCAGCGGTGAAGGAGACGCTTAGACGTATTCCTAACAAAGGGATCGGTTATGGTGTGCTCAAGTATTTGACCTCATCGCAAACGGACTCACCGGGCCCAGAACATTCTAAGTCGGTGATGCATCCAAGGCATGGACCGGAGATTAGTTTCAATTATTTAGGGCAGTTTGACAAGGCACAAGGAGAAGGATTTATGGACTCCAGCATGCCTGTGGGAGATACAGTCAGCCCGTGGACGACAAGCACCTTCAAGCTGGAGATTAACGGGATGATCACAGACGGGACGTTGAAGCTGGAGTTCGGTTATAACCCTAATCTGTATTTCCCTGAGACGATTGGCTGGTTGACAGAGCGGTTCCACCATCACCTTCTTGGTTGTATCGAGCATTGCATGACGGCCAATGAACAGTGGACCCCAAGTGACTATTCCATGCAGAAGCTATCGTTTGAAGAGCTTAACACCATTCATCAGACATGGAACCCCAAGGCTGTGCAATCCATGTCTTACTTGTCTCCCATGCAGGAAGGGATGCTGTTTCATTACCTTAAGGACAAGAGCAGTCCGGTTTATTTTGAACAGATTGATTTTCAGCTTGAGGGCTCTGTCGATTTGGAATGCTTGGAAAAAGGTATCAATGATCTTGTCCAGAAACATGAGGTATTCCGCACTGTATTTCTGTATGAAGGGTTGAATCGCCCTGTTCAATTGGTGCTCAAGGAGCGCACTGTGAATGCCTATTATGAAGACATCTCGCATTTGTCCGAAGCAAAGCGAGCCGATTATGTGAATAGCTTCAAGAAGAAGGACCGTGACGACGGTATGGATCTGATGGCGGATCACCTGATTCGTTTTGCATTGATACGTACAGCGGAGCAGCAATATCACATGATATGGAGCTTTCATCATATTTTGATTGACGGCTGGTGTTTAGGTCTTGTGTTAAACGACTTGTTAGAAATGTATCGATACCGGCTGAATCAAGAAGAAATTCCTGTATCCAACGCTACACCGTACGCTGACTACATTCATTGGCTTGAAGGTTTGGATCGGGAGGAGGCCCGTGATTACTGGCAAGCGGCGCTTGAGGGATATGACGAAGTTGCTGCGATCCCGCAGAGAGACGCTCAGAGTGACATGTCCGAGAGAATGGATAAACATCTGGATTTCGTTATTGAGCGTGAACTGTCCCGAGGTATCGCGGGCTTAGCCAAGAAGAGTCAGGTTACACAGAACACCGTATTCCGTGCCATCTGGGGACTGCTGCTCCAGAGGTACAATCTTACCGATGACGTCGTTTTCGGGGCGGTTGTATCCGGGAGAACCTCGGCTGTAGCTAATGTGGAAGAGATCGTCGGGCTGTTTATCAATACGATACCTGTACGTGTACAGAGCAAGCCAGAGGATACTTTTGAGAGTCTGCTTCAACGTGTTCAGCACCAGTCTTCCCAGGCTGAGCCTTACAGCTATTTGTCGCTGAGTGATATCCAGTCCGTGAGCCAGATTACAGGCGGGTTGTTTAATCATATTATTGCTTTCGAGAACTATCCGCTGGATACGAAGACGATAGACGAGAAGAGTGACAAGCTGGGCTTCAAGATACAGAATGCAGATACAGTCGGTCAGACCAATTACGATTTCGATGTACTCGTACTGCCTGGAGAAGAAGATATCACATTAAAGATCAGCTTTAATGAAGCAGTATATGAGGAGCGTATGATACGCCTGATGTTTGGACATCTGCTGCAGGTCATTCGGCAAGTGCTCATGAACCCGGAGATTACTTTAAACTCAATCGAAATTGTTGCTGCTTCGGAGAAGCAGCAGTTATTCTCATTCAATGACACGGCACTGGCATACCCAAGAGATAAGGTAATTCACCAGTTATTTGAAGAGCAGGCACAGCGGACCCCTAACCATGTGTCAGTCGTATGCGGTAACGAGTCGTTAACCTATGAAATTCTAAATAAGAGAGCCAATCAATTGGCCGCCATATTAAGAGAACAGCATATTTCACGGGACTCCATAGTCGGCATTTTGGTTAAACCGTCGCTTGATATGCTGGCTGCTGTTCTAGGTGTATTGAAAGCAGGCGCAGCTTACCTTCCGATCGACCCGGCGTATCCGGCAGAACGTATCGAATATATGCTGAACAATAGTGGGGCACAGTTGCTGCTAACGCAGGAAGGCCTGGAAGTTCCTCAAGGATATGATGGACAAGTCCTGCTGCTGAGTCATCCGGACATTGCGAAGCAGCCAGATGCCAATCCGGAACTTCTCAATGAACCATCTGAATTAGCCTACGTTATTTATACATCCGGTTCGACGGGTCGTCCGAAGGGAGTTATGGTCGAGCACCGCACGCTTGTCAATCTGTCATTTTGGCATAACCATGCATTTGAAGTTACAGAGAATGATAGAAGCACCAAATTTGCAGGTTTTGGATTTGATGCTTCAGTGTGGGAGATTTTCCCTTATCTCATTAAAGGCGCTTCACTCTATATCATTCAGGAAGAGCTTCGTTATGATGTTCATCTGCTGAATGAATATTATGAGCGGGAAGGCATTACGATCAGTTTCTTGCCGACACAGTTTGCGGAGCAGTTTATGGAAACTAATAATAGCTCTCTGCGAATGCTGCTCATTGGCGGGGAAAGGGCGCAGCGGATTCCTAAGGTGAAATATCAAGTTGTCAATAACTATGGCCCTACGGAGAATACCGTTTGTGCTACAAGTCATCTTATTGATCCCGAGGATACGGCAATTCCGATTGGCCGTCCTGTTGCTAATAATAAAGTATATATTCTGGACAGAAATCTCCAATTACAGCCGGTTGGGATCGTTGGCGAGTTATGCGTGGCTGGAGACAGCGTTGCCAGAGGTTATTTGAATCAGCCTGATTTAACAGCAGAAGTATTCGTTACCAGCCCTTATATCGCCGGTGAAAGGATGTATAGAACCGGGGATTTGGCAAGGTGGCTACCAAGTGGAGTGCTTGAATATGTTGGCCGGGCGGATGATCAGATCAAGATCCGCGGTTATCGCATTGAGCTTGGCGAGATCGAGGGGCAGCTGCTCAAGCATGTTGATGTGAACGAAGCTGTTGTAATAGCTAACACCTCTGCCCAGGGACAGGTTCAGCTTGGTGCATACGTAACGTTGAAGCAGCCGGTGAGCATGTCGGAGCTGCGCCGATACTTAGCGAGTACCTTACCGGACTATATGATGCCGGGATATATGATGGAACTGGAACAGCTGCCTTTAACCGCGAATGGCAAGGTCGACCGTAAAGCGCTGCCTGAGCCGTCATTGACTACGGAGCAAGATTATTTACCGCCAAGGACGGAGCAGGAGCAGTTGCTGGCTGATGTATGGAAAGAAGTCCTGCAAGTCGAAACCGTCGGTATTCATGATAACTTCTTTACATTGGGTGGAGATTCCATTAAGGCAATCCAGGTTGCAGCACGCCTGCACCGATACAACTTGAAGCTGGAAGTTAACCATCTATTTCAAAATCCGACTGTGTTTCAGTTAACGCCATATCTACAAGCAGCCAAATCCTTGATTGATCAAAGCTCTGTGATAGGGGATGTGCCGCTGACACCGATTCAGCATTGGTTCTTTAACCAGCAATTCGACGAGCCTCATCATTGGAATCAGGATATGCTTCTCTATAAAGAAGAGGGATATGATGAGGCCGCTGTGGAGCAATCATTCAGAGAGCTGGTGGGACATCATGATGCATTACGCATGCGTTATACCCATGTCAACAACGTATGGACGCAGCAGAATCTTGGCTTGGATGACCATCATTTTGATATAAAGGTATATGATCTAACACAATCAGAAAATGTACGGGAACAGATTGAGCAAGAGGCTGGCGAATTGCAGAGGAGCCTCCATATTGAGCAAGGTCCGCTGCTGCGACTTGGCTTGTTCCGGACACAGGATGGGGATCATTTACTGATCATCATTCATCATTTGGTCGTCGATGGAATTTCGTGGAGAATACTGCTGGAGGATTTCAATACGATTTATGAGCAGGTATTAGCCGGGCAACCGATTGAATTGCCTTTGAAGACGACATCTTTTCAAACCTGGGCCAGAGAATTGGAACAGTATGCAGACGGCGATACTCTTCTTGCAGAGCTTCCTTACTGGACAAAAATTCAGGAAACACAGGTTGCGCCCCTGGCTAAGGATCGGGATGGCCACTCTACTTACCGAATCGGGGACTCTGGCTCGGTGATCATGGAACTTAGTGAAGAAGAGACACGGAGCTTATTAACCGATAGTCATCAGGCATACCAGACAGAGATTAATGATTTGCTATTGACCGCGCTTGTGCTTAGTGTCCGCGATTGGAGCGGGGCAGCCGCTCTTGCCATTGATCTTGAGGGGCATGGCCGCGAAGAGATTATGGAGGGCGTTGATTTGACGCGAACTGTCGGTTGGTTCACGACCATGTATCCTGTTGTTTTTGATGAGCCCTATGAGAGTCTTTCGGGTGGTATCAAGCTGGTTAAAGAGACGCTGCGTCAAGTGCCGAACAAGGGGATTGGGTATGGTCTGCTCAAACATATCGCGAACAAGGATCGGCTCCCGCTGCATATTAAGCCAGAGATCAGCTTCAACTATCTGGGACAGTTCGAGCAGGGACACGGCGATGGATTTGGACAGTCCTCCATATCCACGGGGCAGGCTGTCAGTCCTTTAACGACAAGCCCTTATTCCCTTTCGATCAATGGAATGGTTATGAACGGCAAATTAAGAATCATCTTTGGATATAATCCGCATCAATTTGATCTAAGTTCAGTGGAAGCAGCAGCGAATCGTTACAAAATGCGGCTGCTGGATATCGTGGCTCACTGTATGGGACAAGATGAAGTTGATCGAACACCAAGTGATTTTTCAATGGACAATCTTACGTTTGAGGATCTGGATCTCATCTTTGACACTTTAAAAGAGAAGATATAGAAGCCCGACCCATTCCTAGTGATAACGAGGTGTTTGTGTGTTGAAAAAAAGTGATATCAAGGACATTTACCAGTTGTCTCCCCTGCAAAAGGGGATGCTGTTTCACTATTTGCATGACGAGGGACAACACGCTTACTTTGAGCAGGTCGATTTTACGCTCGAAGGACGAATTGATACAGCTTGCTTGGAAGAGAGTTTCAACCTGGTGATTCAGAAATATGATATTTTCCGGACCGTATTCTTGCATGAGAAGATGGCCGAGCCTGTTCAGGTTGTACTGAAGGAGCGAAAGGCTTCCGTTCATTTCATTGATGTTTCTCATATGGATGATACTGAGGCTTATATCGAGCAATTTAAGGTGAAGGATAGGGAATTAGGCTTCGATTTATCAAGCGATCTGTTAATCAGACTTTCGGTGATAAAGACAGATTCCGAGCAGTATCATCTCATCTGGAGCTTTCATCATATTCTGATGGACGGCTGGTGTCTTGGCATTGTACTCGAAGACCTGTTCACCATGTATCAGAAGACGCTCCATCAGGAACCGGTCAGGCTAGAAGCGGTGACGCCATATCACGAATATATTCGCTGGCTAGGCAAGCAAAATACGCAGCTGGCACAGCAATACTGGGCGGATTACTTAGCCGGCTTCGATCAATTGTCGGACATTCCCTTCAGAGAAGGCAAAGCTCAGCAATACCGTTATGTTCAGCAGGAGCTTGTGTACGAATTGAACGAATTCGTTACCTCGCGATTAGATCAGCTGGCCAAGAAAAATCAGGTTACGCTGAATACGGTTTTTCGTGCCATCTGGGGGATCATGCTGCAGCGCTACAATAACACCACAGACGCCGTGTTTGGCACGATTGTGTCGGGCAGACCATCCGAAGTTAGAGACGTGGAGAAGATTGTTGGCCTGTTTATCAATACGATCCCTGTGCGCGTACAGTGCAATCCTGAGGAACATTTCCTTCAATTATTACAGAAGCTGCAGCAGGCTTCGTCCGAATCAGAACAATACAGCTATTTGTCCTTGGCAGATATACAGCATGACAGCTCGGAGGCGGGAGGGCTATTCAATCATATTGTTGCATTTGAGAATTACCCGCTGGATACAGAGGCCGTGGAGAAGAAGAACGAGCTGGGATTTGTCATCCAAGATGCTCACACCTTTGAGCAAACGAATTATGACTTTAATCTGCTGATTCTTCCCGGCAAGAAGCTGACCTTTAAGATCAGCTTTAATAAGGCTGTATACAGCGAGAGCTTGGTTGCCCATATTTACAATCATTTGGAGCAACTAGTGAACCAAATTTTGGCGGATCCGAGCAGGATGATCAAGGATTTAGATCTCCTGCCTATGGAGGAGCGGGCTCAGCTGCTTGCATTCGGCAAAAATCCGATAGACTACCCGCGTGACCGGACGCTTCACGCTCTGTTCGAAGAGCAGGCGGAGCGTGCACCCGATCAGATTGCCCTTATGTCACAGTCCGGTGAGCTGACCTATCTTGAATTGAATCAGCGCGCCAATCAGCTGGCTCACTATTTGCGCCGCATCGGCGTGAGCGCTGGTGATATGGTGGGGCTGTCCATGGAACGGGATCTGGATTTATATGTAGGAATTCTGGCTATTCTGAAGGCGGGAGGGGCGTATGTCCCTCTTGATCCGAGCTATCCGGCAGAGCGCTTGTCCTACCTGTTTGAGGATACGCAAGTCGCCGTGCTGCTAACGCACCAGGAACTGGCGGACAGGCTGCCTTGCGGCCAGGTTCAGGTCGTGTGCCTGGATGCACACCATGATCGGATTGATGAAGAGCCGGTCACGAACCTGAACCTGCCTGGTTCAGGAGACGACCTGGCCTACGTGATGTATACGTCCGGTTCTACGGGCAAGCCGAAGGGAATCTTAACGATGCACCGCAATGTGATCAAAGTGGTGCGCAACAATGGCTACGTTGAAGTTGGACCAGAGGATAAAGTGCTTCAGCTCTCCAATTACGCTTTCGACGGCTCAACGTTCGATATTTATGCAGCCTTGTTGAACGGAGCCAAGCTGGTCATTGTGCCAAAGCATGTACTGCTGAATCTGCAGGAGCTGTCCGAGCTGATCCGAGAGCAGCAGATCACGGTGACCTTCATGACAACAGCCTTGTTCAATACGCTGGTAGACCTGGATGTAAGCAGTTTAAACAGTTTTCGAAAGATTCTGATTGGCGGAGAGAAGCTATCGGTTAGGCATGTTAAAAAGGCCGTTGAGTACTTGGGAGAGCACCGGTTAATCAATGGGTATGGACCGACCGAGACCACCGTGTTTGCAACGTCTTATTCCATTGACCGGACGGTATTTGATACGAATGTTATACCGATTGGCACACCGATTGGAAATACCGAGACCTACGTACTGAACAAGCAGATGCAGATGGTTCCCATCGGGGTGCCGGGTGAATTGTATATCGGCGGGGATGGATTGGCCCGGTCTTATTATAACCGCCCGGAGCTGACGGCCGAACGGTTCGTTACGAATCCGTTCAGCGCGGACGGGCAGGAGCGTCTTTACCGCAGCGGTGATTTGGTACGCTATATGCCTAATGGACAAATTGAATATCTGGATCGCTTAGACAATCAGGTGAAGATTCGCGGCTTCCGGATTGAGCTCGGGGAGATTGAGACGGTGATAGGACAGCATCCTGCTATCAAGGATGTGGTGGTTCATGTCACAGAGGACAAGCAGCTGGTTACTTATCTGGTAGGCAAGGAAGAGGCGGATGCGCAGACGGATGAGATCAGAGCGTATTTGAGCAGCCGATTACCGGAGTATATGGTTCCGGCCGCCTATATCGTGATGGAGAAGCTGCCGTTAAATGCTAACGGAAAAATTGACCGAAAAGCACTTCTTCCTGTGCTCCCTGCATCCATAGGAAAAGAATATGCCGCCCCGACCAATTCAACCGAACAGTTACTGGCCGAAATATGGGAGGATATCCTTCAGGTTAAACCGGTCGGTATACATGATCATTTCTTTGAGCTAGGCGGACACTCTCTTAAAGCCATGTTACTCGCATCAAGAGTATTGAAGAGTCTGGAAATCAAGCTACCGATCAGAGAGATATTTGCCCGCCCAACTATCAAGGAATTGGCCAATTACTTGGCTGGTGCTGATAAGCATGCACTTCCTTCGATTGAGCCTGTTCGGGAGGCAGATTACTACGGGGTCTCTTCTGTACAAAGAAGGCTCTATACGATCCAGCTTCTGGACGTTAATAGAACAACGTATAATATGCCAATGAATTTCCGGATGACAGGCCCGCTGAAGGTCGAGAAGTTAACACAAGCTATTGAGATTATTGTTAATCGTCATGAGTCGCTGAGAACCTCCTTCCATATGATTGACGGAGAACTGGTTCAGCGTATTGAACCACAGGTCACGCCTGATATTGAGTATTACAAGGCGGAATGCGAAGAGGCTGCATCAGCTATAATCCATTCCTTTGTACGGCCGTTTCAGCTAAATATGCCTTCGTTATGTCGTTTTGGGGTACTGGAAATCTCCGCTCAAGAGCATGTGCTGATGGTGGATATGCATCATATTATTTCAGATGGCTCGTCCATCAGCATCATCGTTGATGAGTTGACGAAGCTCTATAAGGATGAATCGCTGCCTTCATTAGAGCTTCAATATAAAGACTTTGCAGCATGGCAGAATCATTTGGTACAATCTGAAGCTTACAAGCAGCAAGAGCGATACTGGCTTGACCAGTTTGCAGGAGAATTGCCTGTGCTCGAGCTGCCGACAGATTATTCTCGGCCGCTAGTACAGCAATTTAACGGAGCGCTGTTCTCTTACACAATAAAACCGGAGCTGATGGATCAGCTTAATGTGCTGAATTCCAAGGAAAGCACGACCTTGTTCATGACCTTGCTGGCTGCCTACTATACAATGCTCTACAAATATACGGGACAAAGCGATATGGTAGTCGGCTCTTCTGTTGCCGGACGCACCCAGCCAGATATTGAGAGAGTTGTGGGGATGTTCGTTAATACGATTGCACTCAGGGCCTGCCCGCAAGCGGCCCAGACATTTCGAGATTTTTTAGGTGCAGTCAAGGATCGGATTATCTCTTCTTATGAACATACGGATTTCCCTTTTGAGGATTTGATAGAAAAGCTTGAAGTCAAAAGGGATCTCAGCCGTAATCCGCTATTTGACACGTTATTTGTTGTTCAGAACTTGGACACTGCTGAGTTGACTCTTCCAGAACTTACGGTGACACAGGAGGACGTGGATTGGAGCAATTCGAAGGTGGATCTGACCTGGACCATCACATCAGGTGAAACACTGAATATCATGCTGGAATACAATACAGATCTGTTCAAACGTGAAACCATCGAGCGGATGGTTCGGCATTTTGAATATATTCTTGAACAAGTGTTGGCTGCACCCGACCTCCGCTTGTCAGATTTTGAGCTTGTTACACAAGTGGAAAGAGAAGAGCTGCTTGTTTTCGGCAAAAATCCGATAGACTACCCGCGTGACCAGACGCTTCACGCACTGTTCGAAGAGCAGGCGGAGCTTAGACCAGATCAGATTGCCCTTATGTCACATTCAGGTGAATTAACTTATCTTGAATTGAATCAGCGCGCCAATCAGCTGGCGCACTATTTGCGCCGTATCGGCGTGAGAGCTGGTGATATGGTGGGGCTGTCCCTGGAACGGGATCTGGATTTATATGTAGCCATTGTTGCAATTCTAAAGGCGGGAGGGGCTTATGTTCCTCTTGATCCAAGCTATCCGGCGGAGCGCTTGTCCTACCTGTTTGAGGATACGCAAGTTGCGGTGCTGCTTACTCACCAGGAACTGGCGGACAGGCTGCCTTGCGGCGAAGTTCAGGTCGTGTGCCTGGATGCGCATCGTGACCGGATTGACGAAGAGCCGGTCACGAACCTGAACCTGCCCGGTTCAGGAGACGATCTGGCCTATGTGATGTATACGTCCGGTTCCACGGGCAAGCCGAAGGGAATCTTAACCATGCACCGCAATGTGGTCAGAGTGGTGCGCAATAACGGGTACATTGAGGTTGGACCTGAGGACAACGTGCTTCAGCTTTCCAATTACGCTTTCGACGGCTCAACGTTCGACATTTATGCAGCCTTGTTGAACGGCGCTAAGCTGGTCATTGTGCCGAAGCATGTGCTGCTGAATCCGCAGGAGCTGTCCGATCTAATCCGGGAACAGCAGATCACAGTAACCTTCATGACGGCAGCCTTATTCAATACGCTGGTAGACCTGGATGTAAGCAGTTTAAACAGTTTCCGAAAGATTCTGATTGGCGGGGAAAAGCTATCGGTCAGGCATGTCAAAAAAGCTGTTGAATATTTGGGAGAGCACCGGTTAATCAATGGGTACGGACCGACCGAGACCACCGTGTTTGCTGCGACTTATTCCATTGACCGGACGGTATTCGAGACAAATGTTGTGCCAATTGGCACACCGATTGGGAATACCGAGACCTACGTGCTGAACAAGGAGATGCAGATGGTTCCCATCGGAGTGCCGGGTGAATTGTATATCGGCGGGGATGGATTGGCGCGGGCTTATTATAACCGTCCGGAGCTGACGGCCGAACGGTTCGTTACGAATCCGTTCAGCGCGGATGGGCAGGAGCGTCTTTACCGGAGCGGTGATTTGGTACGCTATATGCCTGACGGACGAATTGAATATCTGGATCGCTTAGACAATCAAGTGAAGATTCGCGGTTTCCGGATTGAGCTCGGGGAAATTGAGACTGTGCTTGGCGGGCACCCCGCTGTCAAGGATGTGGTGGTGAATGTCACAGAGGACAAGCAGCTGGTTGCTTATCTGGTGGTTGATACCCATCAAGCGAATGAAGCACCAGCCCCATGGCGTCAGTATCTCTTAACCAGGCTGCCTGAATATATGGTTCCTTCGTTATTTATCATCATGGATGAGTTCCCTCTGAATGCCAATGGCAAGGTAGACCGCAAGGCATTGCCGAGAACATTCGATTACGAGCAAGAGGGTACAGCTTATACAGCACCTGTAACGGAAATGGAACACACTATAGCGGGTATTTGGCAGGAATTACTTAAACGAAAAAGCATAGGAATAAATGATAACTTCTTCGATCTTGGCGGCGATTCCATTAAGGGTATGCAGTTGATAGCCAAGCTGTATAAGGAGCATCTCAAGCTGCAAATGAGAGATTTGTATGCGAACCCAACGATTGCCGGGATCATTCCGCATTTGACTGCCGTTACACATCATGAGGAAGACATGGTTGAGGGGAAGGTTCCGCTCACTCCAATTCAGCGCTGGTTATTCGAGCTGATGCCCGAGCATATTCATGATGTGAACATTAATATAACGCTTAGTAATGATGATGGATGGAAACAGGGATGGGTAGAGCTGGCTATTTCACAAATGGTAAAACATCATGACGCACTGCGTACGATTTTCAAACAAGAGGAAGGAGAGATCGTACAGTTTATTCGCGCAACCAATGAGGGGCTATACAGTATTCAATCCGTAGATCTAAGAGATGAAGCTGATGGATCAGCTCGGATGATCGAGATGATCCATGAACTAAGCCGTAATACGAACCTGTATGAAGGACCGCTTGTTAAGGCAACTATTTTCCATATGGATTCCAGGGATATATTAGTTATCTCTGTCCATCACCTGGTAATGGATGATGTGTCAGGCAATATTTTGACCGATGACTTTATATCAGCTTATCAGCAGGCGTCCACGCAGCAGCCAATTGTACTTCCTCCTAAGACAACCTCTTATAAGGAGTGGAGTGAGAGGTTGCAGCAATATGCGGCAAGTGAAGAGCTGTTGCAGGAAGTGCTGTATTGGACCCAGCTGCAGCAAGCTCCCATCACTTCATTGCCTAAAGATCTGGAGCTGGCAGAGATGATGACCCTTGGCGATATGGAGGTAGAGCTCGTCACTCTGAGCGCCGCGGAGACGGCCAAGTTATTCGAGGTCACGGAGCAAGGCGTGCAGGCTGAGCCGTATGAAGTGCTGCTAACTGCTCTGGGATTAACGATCAGTACATGGAGTCGTCAGGACCATGTGTTCATCAATTTGGAGCGCCATGGACGAGAAGAAATTATGGAGGAAGTAGACGTTAGCCGCACGATTGGATGGTTCAACGCACATTCTCCTGTCCTCCTTCCGATGACGACAACAGATTGGCAGGAGGCGAAACACAGAGTAACTGATATACTGCGCAAGGTGCCGAATAAGGGAATCGGATACAGTATTCTTAAATATTTAGCTCCTTCCGAAGCAAGCCAGCTCCCATGCTTTAAGCTACAGCCGGAGATCAGCTTCAACTACCATGGAAGGGTTGATCAAAGCTTGGGAACACAATTCAAACAATCGGTGCATATGATCGGCAATTCTTTCAGTGATAAGTTCCCGGTTCCGTTCACACTGTATATCAACGCCATCGTTTTGGATGGAGAGCTGCAAGTCAGGTTCGGTTACAGCCGGCTCATGTACAAGCAACAAACGATTCAATCGCTAAGTGAGCAATTTAAAGAGCAATTGATGAGAAATGTGATCACTGGTGTCGCCAGATAACAATCTTTAAACATGAACTGACGCTCAAAGCCTTATTCGATCATTCGGTATTTGGGCGTCAGCTCCTGGTGTTCATACCACATGGGGGAGGTATTATGGAGACCGAGACAGAGAAATCACAGCCGTTTGCAGAGACCGTTGTATACAAATCGGAAGAACGGAGCGTTTTCAAGAACAGAACATTTCTATTTTTTCTATTCTCGATCATATTCACAAGCTTGACAACGCCAATGTATATGCTGGTGGAGGGCTGGTATGTTGTTGACTATTTGAACAAGCCGGCTATGCTGGGTTTTGTCCTGATGGTCACGGCCATTCCCAGACTGTTGTTAATGTCGGTTGGAGGAGTCATGTCCGATCGTTTCCCTAAATCGAAGATTATGTTCTTGTCTGATTTCATACGCTTTCTCATATTAGCCACGATGGCCGTACTTATGATTCTTGGGTTGCTAAACTTCTGGGTATTGCTCGCATGTGCAGCTTTATTCGGTACATTGGAGGCCTTTTATTGGCCGGCGGCAGGCGCCATCATTCCCACGATCGTGAAGCCTGGTCAACTGCGGGTAGCCAACAGTGTGAATATTATTATTCAGCAGCTGGGGAGCTTTGCCGGACCGGCATTTGCAGGTCTGCTTATTGCATTTGGTTCCTTTCAGTTAACGTTTGCTATATTAGGTCTGCTGCTTTTTTTAGGAGCGGTCTGTTTATTTTTCGTACGGGAGCCGTTTACAGTTAATGCACAAGAGCAGGCTAGGCCGTCCATGATGAAGGAAATTAAGGAAGGTATGGTGTACATAAAAAAAGACTCCTTCAAGCTCTCGATCATCATTACCGCAGGCATTGCCGCATTCTTCGTCTCAGGTCCTGTGAGTGTGGCCTTTCCGACATTAGTGAAGGAAGTCTTTAGAGGAAGTGCACTGGATCTCACCTATCTTCAAACCTCATTCGCTCTGGGAAGCATTGCGGGGGGCGTGCTGCTCGGTTTGTTCCGCCCGAAGGGAAGCATGGCGATATGGGCATACTCAGCTTTCATATTACTGTGTCTAGGAATTGTAGGACTGGGTTCCGTGAATGTACTTATCTACGCCATCATCATAAGTGTATTTACCGGACTGTGCTCGGCATATGGAAATATGATGCTGGTTACGGTGTATCAGCTGAGTCTGGATCAAGATAAGCTTGGCAGAGGCATGAGTTTATTTACGTTAGCATCTACAGGTCTGTATCCGATATCCGCCGGGATTGTGCCGCTGCTCCTGACGAGTGGCATGACGATTTCCACCTTATTAATGCTTAGCGGTTCCATAGCCGCTCTAATCTTGTTTGTTGTGGTGCTCAGTGTTAAAGGAATTCGAAGGGGACCGCAGGCTATGGAACAAGGAGGTTAGTTATATGCCTTATGAGATCATGCTCTGCTCTTCATGAATATGAAGGCAGGGCGTTTTTTGTTTTAAATATGTTTGCCTCATACCATATTTTAGAATAAACTACAATTAGCTGGATTCTAGTAGAGTGAGGGCAAATAATGAAATGAAATTCTCCAATGATCAGCCGATCTATTTACAAATTAAGAATGATTTTTATCAACGGGTCTGTAATGGAACACTCCGTCCCGGGGACAAGCTGCCTCCTGTAAGAGAAACAGCGGTAGAATTAGGAGTAAACCTCAATACCATTCAACGAGCATATATGGATATGGAGCGGGATGGTGTCGTTGAGAAGCAGCGGGGCCAACGATCATATATTACGAATGATATTGAATTTATAAACAAGTTAAAGTCACAGATGGCTGAAGTCCAGGTAACAGCATTCTATAACTCGATGAAGCAGATGGGGTTTCGTGATGAGGACATCCAGAAGCAGCTTGCCGAAGTAATCAAGAAGGAAGGTGGGGCATAATTGCAGCAGAATTCAATAACGGTTGAGCTAGATCATGTCACTAAGCGATTGGGCAGCAACACGGCTGTACATAATGTTTCTCTTCGTTTACCGGACCAAGGCATTGTTGGATTGCTCGGGCTCAATGGCAGCGGCAAGACCACGCTACTTAACTTGATTGCGGGTTTAATGCGTCCCACAGAAGGCCAAGTTACCTTGAATGGGTCTAAAGTTACGCGGCAATCGGGCAAGCATATTGCTTATGTGGCTGATGATCAGTCTTTCTATTCTTTCTATACGATCCGGGAAACGGTCGATTACGCCGAGAAGGTGTATCCGGACTTCGTAAGGGAGGCGGCAGAAGAGATCGTGACGTTCCTGGAGTTTGATATGAACCAGAAAGTAGGGCAGCTGTCGAAGGGTAACAAAATGCGGCTGAACACGGCCATCGCACTGGCACGCAGGGTACCGCTGCTGCTGTTGGATGAACCTTTATCGGGACTGGATCCGTTCGTAAGGGAAGGACTTCTGAAGATGTTTGTCCACTTCGGCGGAGTGTATCAGCAGACCATCGTTATCTCTTCGCACGAGGTGTCCGAGCTGGAACCGTATCTGGACTATGTCATCTTCATGAAACAAGGAAAGATGATGCATTATGCTTCAGCTGAAGAGATTCGGGAAGAGCGTGCACAAAGTATTTTAAATGTGATGAGGGAGTATTGTGTATGACATCTTGGACAACGTTGTTTATTAAAGAATTCAGAGCAGCGAAAATATGGCTCTATATCAATGCACTCGTCATCCTGCTTGGCGCAACATCCCTATTCTTCCTCGATGAGACCCAAATCTTACTCTATAGCATGCTTGTGATGATATTATTCCATGTTATTTACCTTCCTGTCTGGATAGTCTACTCCATATTCGTTGAATGGAAGAATAAGATGTTAGCGCACTGGCTGAACCTGCCTCATTCAGGCTTAGTGCTGGTCACATCCAAGTTTGCCGCTGGAATTGTTATGATGCTCATTTCTCTTCTCGTCTGTAACGGCGTATTGGCCTTGCTGTACAGCTTCATACTGGAAGCGAATAATGATGTGATCATTCAAGCTGTCCAGTGGTTTATGTCTGAATTTTGGGTGATCCTTCTCGGCACGATGATTATGGCTATTCTCTCAGGCAGCCAAGTTATGTGTGCGGTCATTATATGGAAAAGTGTCACCCGGTTCAGATTGCTCCTGGTCGCAGGCTTTCTATTAATACCAGGTCTGTTTCAAGCACTATTTCATGGAACAGCAGGCTACTCCAAGTTAACATCATGGGGAATGCTGACATCAGCGATGACAGAGTGGATTCAACCTATTCTATTAAATCAGTATGAAATGTTTCATGCCACAAATGTATTATCTGAACTGACTATTTTCTCGCTGGGAACCATGCTTGTGCAGCTCATCTATTCCATCATGCTTGTCTGGATTAGCAGTAGACTTGTGGATAGAGCGCTTCAAATCTAATTGTGAGAGGTTGTTCAAAAAGTTCGCTGAAAACGGGCCTTTTTGAACACGGACTTTAAGCAAAACTAGGCAGAGGAGTGAAACGATATTTATTCCCTCAATTACTCCAGCCCATGGATCGTATGCAGGAAGCCGAATCCTAATGCAGCGGTACGCTTGATTTGTCTACCCTATGCAGGCGGCAATGCTTCCATCTATCATGAATGGGCGGAATTGTTTCCTAAGGAATTAGAAGTATTGGCGATACAGCTGCCCGGGAGAGGGAGCCGATTTGTAGAGGACAGATATACAGAGGTAGACAGGCTGATTCCTGCATTATTGAACGAGCTTGTCCCATTCACTGACAAACCGCTTATGCTGTTTGGTCATAGTATGGGAGCCTTATTATGTTATGAGCTCGCTCATCAGCTGATGAAGCTGGAGACTGGGGCATTGCAGCATCTGTTCGTGTCTGCCTACCGTGCACCCCAATTAGCCAGTGATCGAAAGGAGCTGCGCCACGACCTTCCTGCCCATGAACTGAAGCAGTTCTTTCGTAAGCTGAACGGAATACCTGCAGAGATTATGAATAACGATGATATGATGAACTTTATCCTTCCTATATTAAGGGCCGATGTTCAGTTGTGTGACACATATACTTATCAGGAGAGACCGCCACTTCCATGTGGAATTACAGCTTTTGGAGGCAGTGCAGACCCAGAAGTGAACCTCCATCAGCTGCAGGCATGGAAAGAGCTGACGGCAAGTGAATTCAACTTGCACATGCTGCCTGGCGACCACTTTTTTATTCATAGTCAGCAAGAGCTGCTGGTTGGGTTATTGATGAGGAGGATGGGGGAGTTGTTTCCTGATTGTATTGGAAGACATTCATACGATATTTGATCGATCTATGCTCGCTAAGTGCTTGATGCTGTGGGCATCTAATTAAACCGCTTGGAATCCGTAAAATCTTGTAAAAGGCTGTGGACGATGATGTCCACAGCCTTTTAGTTGTACTGGATTATATAGTTCTACAGAATCATATACTGCAATAAATAGTAATATATTACTATGTTGTTAACTGGATTTGCCAGTAAATCACATAGTATGCAGACGAAGGGGATAGAGAAGTGGCTTTCATCTTAGGGGGACTAGCAGTGCTGTTAATCATTTGGAAGATTTATGTTATTATCCGAATGATCTTGCACCCGATGTTTTGGCTCGGGTTGCTGTACAACGCGCTCCTATGGGGCGGTTTCATTTATGTCTTGAATCATTCTTACGAAATACATATGGGTGACAAGTTGTTGATTGTCATAGGGGTAGCAGCAGCGCTTTTCTTTTTTACGAGCCGAACGTTCAGACGACCATATGTCGTTGCTATTTGCATAGCGACTCTTGGGCTCGGTGCCATGATGCTTGCGGATTCTTATTTTGAGAATCGGATGGTCTGCGTCCGATCTTATGAAGCTCGCACGCATGAATGACATTAATTGTGTGGGGTAGAGTGTTAGGTTTAATACTGAACAGGCCGTAGATCATATGATCTACGGCCTTTTATTTTCCAAAGCTATGTGCAGTAACAAACGGCAGGGTTTACCCTGCCGTTTGCAAGCTCCACGAGACCGAGTACTACCTTGTTGACTCCATAGTCATAGTAGTAGGTACCTCAGGCTGATTCTTCCTAGTCCTTCAACCGCGAAGGCCGCTGTTCTTACTAAATGGACTAAACAGTAAATTTCTCCAAGGTTGTCCGGTGCTGCTCAGCCATATCGGATAAAGAATGAGCGGCGATGGAAATTCCCTTCATGGTTGCTTGTTGTTCTTCTGCAGAGGCAGCTACTTCCTGCGTACCAGCCGCAGTGTTCTCCGATACTTCTGTAATATACTGCATGGAGTGAGCCATCTGTTCCGTTCCTGCAGACATTTGTTGCACTGCTGAGGATACTTCCTGGATTTGAGCTGTAACAGCATGAACCGATTCTTGAATATGTTCAAAAGACTGCCCTGCTGTGTTTACTACACCGATTCCTGCTGCAACCTTCTTACTTGCGACTTGCATGGAATGAATCGTTTGGCTCGTTTCGCTCTGGATCGAATTAATTAAGGTCGATACTTGCTGTGCGGATAAGGCCGACTGTTCGGCTAATTTATGGACCTCTGATGCCACGACAGCAAATCCCTGTCCATATTCCCCTGCTCTAGCCGCTTCGATCGATGCATTTAATGCTAGTAGATTCGTTTGGGCGGCGATCTCCTTGATCACTTCTACTATTTGGCCAATTTCATTCGAACGATTGCCCAGCCGTCTTATCTCTTCATCTAATTCACCAAAGGTATGTTGGATGGATTGCATCTGCTCTGCTACCGTTTGAATGGCGTGAGCCCCTTCCGCTGCCTTTTCATGAGCCTCGACTGCTGCAGCGGATGCACTCTTTGTATTTTGGGCGATTTCGCGAGTACCCATGGACATTTCATTAATCGAATGGGAGGACTCGCCGATTGTTTTAAACTGATTATCTACGCCGGTTGCTACCTATTGCATGGAAGCAGCGATCTGTTCGGCCGCAAGTGAGGTCTGCTCAGAGCTGGCCGTCAATTCTTCAGCCGTTGCCGCCACTTGTTCGGCATTTAAATTGATCTGATGGATCAATTCCTGCAGGTTTCCGGACATCTGATTAAAGGAAGCTGCTAACTCGCCGATCTCAGGTCTCCTGCTGCAATTTTCTTGGCGGCCTCCGAATAAATCGCGATGGCTACACCTTATAAAGTGGCGAAAATACCCAGTATTAGCACCCAAGTCTTGATCAATTGAACGGTAGCCAGAGTATCCTCATGTCCTTTATTCAGAACATTTTGCTGGTAAGAGGTAAACTCCACTGACTTCTGATCGAATGCCTCGGTAATCTTATGTCCTTCGGTCTTCATCAAGTTCATATACGCTTCAGTATTTCCTTGCTTCTTGAATTCCGCCTCGCGGCTGGACAGCTGATAGAATTGGTCCTCGATCTGGTTCAGCTCACTAAGAAGCTTCTTTGCCACTGGATAAACGATCATGTCTGCGAGATTCTTACTAAGCTTCAAATAGTTGTCGTGAGAATCGGATATCTCTTGCAACGATTCCTCGTTGCCTAGAATTAAATTGCTACGAAGTGCTAGCTTCTCTTGCTTGATAGCGATCGCCATCTCCTGGATCATAATAAGTTTCCGGGCCTTATCATCGATTAAATCTCCATAGACCGTATTCACAGCCGTGATCCTCGTATAGCTGATAACAACTATGACTGCCAGGATAATAATGACTGCTAGAAACCCCAAAAATAATTTCTTACTTAATGTCAATCTCATTGTGTCGCCCCTCTTATGTCATAAAAATTTGTTAAAACCTATTAGAATCATACATTTATAACTAAGTGTAAAGTCCTGAATGTAAGAAAAGTCACATTAAAGAGGCCGAATCTTTGCAGAACCCTGGCGGCTCAGCTCGAAAAACACTTTACTAAGAACACACACTATCTTCACATCTTAGAGGGGAATTATCGAAAGATGAAAGGCGGAGCCAATGATCAAGAGTTTATCGGATGAAGTGATTGTGGCGATACAACCTCTTGAACATTATGACGTTATCTACTGGATGTTATGAGATCGAAGCGTAGATGGCGAAGACTACACAAACACGGATTTAATTCTAAGTAAGGAAAAGTTACGGGGAGCGAGACCTTATTACGGAATCTTCGTCTGGTGACAAGCAGGCTATCGACTTCGATCTCATTGGCAAGCTGTCGTCCTTGCTTCCAGACCGACTTGAACCGGTTGGCCAAGGCAAAGTCAGACCAGATAGAACCGCTGATCATAAAAAAGCGAACTATTTATCAATGTCTTCGTAGCCAAGGATGATATAGAACTGACGGTGCAGTTCTCGCTTTGTAAGGAGCTATGGGTGAAGAACCAGGATGATTACGGCTTCAATATTCAGAGGCCTAAATTTGATCGACTTTATTTATTTCTGCATACCAAAAATTAGGGAATATGATACCATAGAACTATCTACCAAATTATTGATTTAAGGCACAAGCTAATTACCATCTATAGATGGGGTGATTATTCTAAGAAGTCCTTTCTATTAATGGACAAATTATGGTTATTAATCTATTTTTTTATTGTCATTGACCTTCTTAGAAAGTTCTTTTAATTTTTTTTTTATTTGAGCTTTATCCTTCATACCCATTATTCCCCTCAGAATTTTGCTAGGTTTCATATTATTACCCCTAATTTTAGTTTTGTTAAAACAGTATGTCTCCAGTGTTTTATTTAATACATATTTAGGAGGAAATTATGGAAAAAAATATTCTGCATTTATCCGATTTGCACTATGACAAAAGATACGCTAAAGATATAAATATTGTATTTAAGGCATTAATAGAAGATATCCAAAAACAAGATTTAAAATTTGACTATATTTTTTTTAATGGGGATTTAATTAACAGGGGGGATGATTTAGAAAGTTACAGTTTAGCTGTAGAGAACTTTATTAAACCTTTATTAGAAACCACAGGTTTAACAATAAATGAATTTTATATAGTCCCTGGTAACCATGAAGTTGATAGGAGTGTAATAAATGAGTTTATTGATGGAAATTTGACTGATAAGTTTTCTAATAGGGATGTTTTAAATTCGTTTATTGATAAGATAGAAAACCAAAAACAACTTTTAGTAAGGCTAGATAAATACCATAGCTTTGTTCAAGATATCCATAAAGGAACTAATTACTTGCATACACGAAACCCTTTATTTTCTACATATATATTAAATCAAAATGGTTTTAAGATTGGGCTAGCTTGCTTGAATTCGGCATGGGGGGCTTTTGGTGGCGATGATGATATCGGGAAAATTCTTCTAGGCGAGAGACAGGTTGATAATGCTATAGATAATTTAATGGGTTGTGATTATAAAATTGCCATGGTACATCATCCATTGGAATGGCTTAAAGAGTTTGATAGAGAATCGGTTTACGATAGATTAATAATTGGATTTAATTTGGTTTTAACAGGCCACATCCACACACAAAATTATAAGGGGATTGCATTTGATAATCATAATACTGTTTTCTTAAAATGCGCTTCTTTGTTCCAAGGGAGGGCATATAATGGTTATTCAATTATTAAGTTGAATTTTTCCTCCAATGAACTTGAAATTATATGTAGAGAATATTTTGAAGGAGGTAGACGGGTTTTTGGTAAAGCAGAAAGAGTAGCTGAAGAGGGAAAATTGTCGTTTCCGTTATTGAAAAATCGGGACAACTCACTTCTAAAAAAAAACATTCAAATTAAGAAGATTTTAAAAGATAAGGCTTTTCCTGATATAAATAATAAACTATTATCAGTAGCCTCTGATTCAATGGCACCTAAAGACATCAATGAAATATTTGTTCCCCCTATCTTAACATCTAGACCCGAAAATAGTCATAAGGCTAATGAACAAATTATGGATGATAAAGACATAGAATTAGATGGAGTTCTTAACGCAGAATATAATGTTTTGTTTATAGGTAAAAAGGAAATGGGGAAGACAACTCTATTAAATTATATTTGTAACTATTATTTAAAAAGACACGATAATTTAAAGATTCCAATCATTATTGATTTTAATGATATACCAAAAGGAAAAAATGTATTTCAAAAAGCAATTTCGAATTTTCTTATCAATTACGATATCAATGATTTTGACGTAAATGAGAATCTTTTGAAAGGTAACTGTATTCTACTGGTTGACAATTTCAATTTAAAGAATGAAAAAAATCTAAGGAAGTTACAAGAGTTTGCCACTACCTATAATCTAAATCGTTTTATTCTTACAATGAAAGAAGATATACTTCAAACTATGAATGTTAAAGACATTCCAGACTTAGGGTTTGAATATGCGATTCATTATATTAATTCTTTTAGAAGAGGACAAATTAGACAATTAGTGAAAAATTGGTTTTCATTCAAAAAAATTGATGATGATATAATACTAGAAAATGTAATGACAAGTATTAAAAAAATTGGTCTGCCTCGCACCCCTATGTTTGTTTCATTGATGCTATGGATACTCGAAAAAGAAGCCAATTTTACCCCTGTTAACGAGGCTTCAGTTATAGATAATTTTATTGAGACCTTATTAGAGAAACTAAATCCCGACGAATCAAAATATGAGACAATTGGTTTTAAGATTAAGATTGACTTTCTAACATATTTAGCTAAAGAAATGATCAGGGGAGATAAGTATTACATTGAGAAAGCTGCTTTTGAAGAAATGTATGTTAGTTACTTTAATAAAATTGGACTAGAGATTGACCATGATTTAAGGCAAACATTTTTTAATAAAGGTATCCTGATCATAGTAAATGAATTTATTTATTTTAGATTTACCTGTTTTCTAGAATACTTTATTGCATTAGAAATGAATGAAGACAAAGAGCTATTTGATTTCATTACTCATGAAAATAATTATCTAAGCTTTTCAAATGAAATCGTTTACTATACTGGATTAAACCAAAAAACTAAAAGCTACGACATTTTGAAACTGATTGAGAAACGCTTATTAAATTCATTTAAAGAAATAGATAACATTGTTGATATTGATAAATTATCAAATCTTCCCGTTAGGGAGATTTTAGCCAATTTCAAAGATGATGATGCTGTATCTGAAAAGATTGAATCTATGAAACTATCTGAAGAAGAAAAAGATGTTATACTGGATAATGATATAATTGTTGACGATTCATCAGCATATAAAAAGACTAGGAAAAATTATATAAAGGAACATTTTATATACAATTTAATGCTTTATTCAAATGTTCTTAGAAATTGTGAATTAGTAGAAATGGAATTAAAATTAGAAGCGCTTAAAATATCAGTTGAGAAATATTGTGTGTTAATTGGGCTTCTATATAAGGTTTTGTATGAATTTGCATTAAAGGATATCGAAGAAGGTAAAGCAATAGACAGTGATGACGAACTACTCTATATGATTACAATAGGAATTCCTATTGTAATGCAGACAATTGTAGTTAAAGATTTAGGTTCCCCAAAATTAAAAGTAGTGATCTCAAAGTTAATCGATAAAGTTGAAACCGATTTTGAAAAACTAGTGCTCACTGGTTTATATGGTGATTTAAGATTAGAAGGTTATATTGGAAAATACCAAACCTTGTATAAAGGTACTAGATCGAGTCTTATCAAAGAAATAATTATGACGAAGCTATTATATTATCAAACTTTTTACGCAATGCCTAAGCTTGAGCAAGAACAATTAGTGAACTTACTATCAGAATTAATAAGCGAAAAACGGAAATCCAGAAATCCTCATGCTAAAGGGCGTATCAAGCAAGGATTACTAACAAGTGATTTACTAAATAAACACAAAAAAATTGAATGATATGATACTAACACTTCTTCTAGAGATATTTTCGGCAGCGAAGGTGGAATGTGGGAATTCTCGGTTCAAAAAATTGAGGATTTCGATGACAAGATGGGGACGCGAAGGACTTCGCGTCCCTATTTTCTCAAGATTAGTCTTTGTATGATACTTTCCAAGTGAAGAATCGATGATCATGTTTCGGCCCGTAAGGATGTCTAGAGTGACGAGACTAGAAGACACCAACATCTAGGCATATATCTCTTTTAGTAAGATCACATTCTGGATTTCTCGCGGTCATTAATGACAAAAATTGTAAAAAAATTTATATCATTCTCGAGCTTGATTCTCTGACTTTGTACGAAATATCGTCAGTGGGACTAGCAGTAAACCACCGGTTTTTTTGATTGCGTTTCACTGTAAAACGGAATTTCATTGTTACTTGTTCTCAATTTTCCTTATTTGATGCTGAGTTCAGGAAGACTTACTCGGTTCATTGTTATGATACAATATAAATACATAATTAACCATGTAAAGGATGAGAATCTATGCCAGTTTACAATAAGCTAGTTCGGGATCTGATTCCCCAAGTCATTGAAGCTACAGGCAAAGAATTTCGCACACGGATCTTGGATGAGGAAGAGTATAAGAAAGAATTGATCATAAAAGCTTAAAGAAGAGTCGGAAGAATACTTTGCCGCTGAAAGCTCAAAGGAGTCATTGGAAGAGCTTGCTGATATGCTTGAGGTTATCCGGTCATTGGCGGTGGTACATGGAGCAACATGGGAAGAGCTTGAAGCCTTGAGAGAGAAGAAGGCGGAAGCTCGAGGCGGATTCCAAGAACGGGTGTATCTAATCGATGTCGACGACAACGCTTAATGTCAAATTGATTACGGAAAACTTAGCAGATGATTTAATCACCGGGATGCAGAATGCTTCCGGAATCTATATTATGACTTCGTTCGTTATGCAGTCGGGAGTGCGTTTATTGGCGCCCCATTTGAAAGATGCGATCGAACGGGGAGCCGAGGTAAAGGTTCTCGCTGGGGATTATTTATTTGTTACGCAGCCGGAAGGTCTGCAGGCATTATGTGATATTGATACTCGACTGAAGGCAAGATTATGGCGTAGTATGGGAACTTCCTTTCATCCAAAGGCCTATTTGTTTGACTACGAAAACAGTGAAGGGCTCCTTATCGTCGGTTCCTCTAACTTTTCCATGTCTGCCATGAGAATGGGGATGGAGTGGGACCTGGCTATGAATGCAAAGTCCGAGTCTTATACGTTCCAAGTCGCGTTAGAGAAGTTTATGCAAAACTTTTATCATGATTCTACTCTACCCTTGAATGACAACACCATCCATTTCTCTGTATGAAGAAGAATATCGAACGTACCATCGTAAAAATCCAGAGTTAATTCGAATGATAACCGAAATGGAGGAGAATGAGTACCGAACCGAAAACGATAGCCCTCCTGTAGAGCATAAGATTCCTGACGACGAACAAGCGTCCATTCATCCACGTTTTGGTCAAATTGTTGCTCTTGATGCTTTAGAGAGAACGTTAGAAGAAGAAGCAGAGGAGTGAAACAATATTTATTCCCTCAATTACTCCAGCCCATGGATCGTCTGCAGGAAGCCGAATCCTAATGCAGCGGTGCGCTTGATTTGTCTACCCTATGCTGGCGGCAATGTATCCATCTATCATGAATGGGCGGAATTGTTTCCTGAGGAAGTAGAAGTATTGGCGGCAGCTGCCCGGGAGAGGGAGCCGATTTGTAGAGGACAGATATACAGAGGTAGACAAGCTGGTTCCCGCATTATTGAAAGAGCTAGTCCCATTCACTGACAAACCGCTCATGCTGTTTGGTCATAGTATGGGAGCCTTATTATGTTATGAGCTCGCTCATCAGCTGGTGAAGCTGGAGACTGGAGCGTTGCAGCATCTATTCGTGTCTGCCTACCGTGCACCCCAATTAGCCAGTGATCGAAAGGAGCTGCGCCACGACCTTCCTGCACATGAACTGAAGCAATTCTTCCGTAAACCGAACGGAATACCTGCAGAGATCATGAATAACGATGATATGATGAACTTTATTCTGCCTATATTAAGGGCCGATGTTCAGTTGTGTGATACATATACTTATCAGGAAAGACCGCCTCTTCCATGCGGAATTACAGCTTTTGGAGGCAGTGGAGACCCCGAAGTGAACATCCATCAGCTGCAGGCATGGAAAGAGCTGACGGCAAGTGAATTCAACTTGCACATGCTGCCCGGTGATCACTTCTTCATTCATAGTGAGCAAGAGCTGCTGATCGGGTTATTGACGAGGAGGATGGGGGAGTTGTTTCCTGATTGTATTGGAAGGCATTCATATGATATTTGATTGATCATTGGTGGTAAGTGCTTGAGGCGATGGGCATCTACATAAACCGATTCGAATCCTTAAAATCTTGTAAAAGGCTGTGGACGATGATGTCCACAGCCTTTTAGTTGTAGTGGATAATATAGTTCTACAGAATCATATACTGCAATAAATAGTAATATGTTACTATGTGATTAACTGGATTTGCCAGCAAATAACATAGTATAGCAGACGAAGGAGATAGAGAAGAGGCTTTCATCTTAGGGGTACTAGCAGTGCTGTTAATCATTTGGAAGATTTATGTTATTATCCGAATGATCTTGCACCCGATGTTTTGGCTCGGGTTGCTGTACAACACGCTCCTGTGGGGCGGTTTCATTTATGTCTTGAATCATTCTTACGAGATACATATGGGTGACAAGCTGTTGATTGTCAATGGAGTAGCAGCATTGCTTTTCTTTTTTACGAGCAGAACATTCAGACGGCCATATGCTTTTTGCATAGCGACTCTTGGGATCGGTGCCATGATGCTTGCAGATTCTATTTTGCGGACGATATGGAAATGGCGGATCAGTACGAGGATCCAGGTGTGCATTATGTGGAAGATCATGAAGTTAGCGGTTATATGCGTGCTGACGGAACATCCGTTAGTGGTCAGAGTTAAGCTATCTCTTTGATTTGAGCTGAGGGACAGATAAAGATTTGCGCTTCCTAAAATTTCCTGAAAGGAGTTTTGTAAATATGTATTTGTCAGAACTTAGTATTTGGAATTTTAGAAAATATGGTTGCGGGGCTGATGATTCCCAACCTGGATTACGCTTAAAACTCAACCCCGGATTAAACTTGATTGTTGGCGAAAATGATGCCGGTAAAACTGCTATTATTGATGCGGTCAAGTTGGTGTTAACTACACAAAGCAACGACTTCATGAAAATCGAGTACGATGATTTTCATATGCCAAATGATAAAACAGAAGAAAGAGATCGTACTGATAGACTGAAAATCATTTGCATTTTTAGGGATATGAAGCCAATTGAAGCAAAGAACTTTCTCGAATGGTTAAGTATAGAAACATTAGATGGTGTGCACCAATATTATTTGAAGGTGATTTTGAAAGCAACACGTAAGGGAAGACGCGTCTTTTTTGATGTAAAAGCAGGCAGCGATGATGAAGGGAGTCAAATGAGCAGTGAAGCAAGGGCATTGCTTAAAGCTACATATCTAAAGCCTTTACGCGATGCTGAGAATGAAATGACACCAAGAAAAAACTCTCGATTGTCGCAAATTTTAGACAGTCATCAAGCATTTGAAGATAAAGATATGCATCACCTTAAACAAGCGATGGCTCGTGCGAATGAAATGATTGAACAGTACTTTAAAGGTACTGACGGAGAAATAGATTTAGATGATCAAAACGGCAAATTGTTACTTGAGAAAGTAAACACATACTTAAAAGAATTTTCACCTATAACTTCGCCACTTACTTCTAGTTTTTCCGTGACTGATATGAGACTAAGATCTATATTAGAAAAACTAAGCTTGCAATTATCCTCTAATAAATTCGGACTTGGATCTCACAACCTTCTGTTTATCGCAGTGGAACTATTACTTTTAGATCGTGATGAATATACTGGGATAAAAATTGCTTTGATTGAAGAGATTGAAGCTCATATTCACCCACAGGCTCAGCTACGATTAATTGAATTTTTACAAAGAGAGGCCGATTCTCAAAGTATTCAGCTTCTTCTGACGACACATAGCACTGTACTAGCTTCCAAAGTTTCTCTCAGCAATTTGATACTTTGTAATAATGGCTTTTGTTTTTCGATGGATCATAAAAGTACAAAATTGGACAAAGGCGATTATTCCTTCTTGGAAAGATTTTTGGATTCCACTAAAGCAAATTTGTTTTTTGCAAAGGGAGTTATTTTAGTTGAAGGTGACGCAGAAAACCTGCTTATTCCTACAATAGCCGAGATCATTGGAAGACCGCTCTCTAACTATGGTGCTACGATTGTTAACGTTGGAAGCACGGCATTTTTGCGTTATAGTAGAATTTTTCTACGTCAGGACGAATCGTTAGGAAAGATGAATATTCCTGTGGCAGTTATTACGGACAATGATGTAAGGCCGGATATTTATAAACGCGTAAAGGCTGATGCTAAAACTTCGATGGATTATGTCGGACAGAATCCTCGGCAGATCAAAATTGACCGTTATACTGGCCAATTCGTGAAGGCATTTGTCTCCCCGTACTGGACATTAGAATATGATATGGCTGCAGGTTGTTTAACAAATGAATTATATCGGGCTGTACTATATGCCAAAAAAATTGAGGGAAGTGAAAAATACGGTTTAACTGAAGACAAGCAGAAAGAATGTGACGATGAAGTACAAAACAATTTAGCAGCATGGGAAAACGCAGAACTGAAACGGGATGAAGTCGCATTTAATATTTATCACGGAATATTGCTTACAGATTCAGTGTCTAAAGCAATCGTAGCACAATGTCTAGCAAAAATACTTCAGGAAACTAAGAATAAGGAAGATTTAAAGAAGCGGGTCATAGAAGACCCGAATCTTAATTATATCGTCGAAGCAATTACATATGCTACTGGCGGGGCTGGAGTTGAGACAGGTGCTTAGCATTAGCATTGAAGATCATGAAATTGAGCTGGTTGAGCGTGTGTTGCTTCCTGCTGGAGAATCCTTTGACGATCAAAGACGTGCTGTGATTCGCTGTTTGGAATCGAAGGATGTTCAGGCTTGTCCAGGAAGTGGGAAGACTACAGCATTGCTTGCTAAGTTATCAATATTATCACAGAAGCTCCCATTGAAGAATAACAAAGGTATTTGTGTACTTACTCATACAAATGTTGCAGTAAATGAAATAAGAGAAAGATTAGATGATAAAGCAGAAATACTATTTAAGTATCCAAATCATTTTGGAACTATTCAATCATTCGTAAATAAGTTCCTGGCAATACCAGCCTACATTAAAAAGTTTGGTAAACGACCTGCTAGAATTGACAATGAAATTCACCGGGAATTTTTAGAGAGGAAGAAGCGAACACTTTCTCGTGGGACACAGAGTTACTTAGAAAGAAATAATATATATTTGCCTGATTTAAAATTTTCTTTAAGTGACTTTAATGTCATATCCAAAACACTCGATGGAACATATTTTGTTGGCCCTACCACACCAACTTATCTAAATGTAAAATCCTTGAAGGAAGAGGTATTAAATGAAGGTATACTTTGTTACGATGATGCCTATTCACTTGCTTACTGGTATCTGCGTGAATTTCCAAATCTAAGAGACTTGATCTCTGAGAGATTTGCTTATGTGTTTATTGATGAGATGCAGGACACTGATACAAAACAACAAGACATTTTGGATCGAGCTTTTGACAACTCAAAAGTAATAATTCAGAGAATTGGAGATAGTAATCAGGCAATATATAATTCATCTTGGCAAATACAAACTAATCACTTATCCATCTCTGATAGCAAGAGGTTTTCTCCAATGATTGCTGAAAGAGTCAAGAAAATATGTCCGACACCTCAGAATCTACGAGGTAATCCAGCAGTACCAAATATAAGTCCAAAACTAATTGTTTTTGATGATGCTACCATTTCTCAAGTTATACCGAAATTTGGAGATCTCATATTTGAAAAAGATTTACATCGAACTGATAAGAAAATATTTAAAGCCGTTGGATGGGTCAGTAAGCCAAATTCTAGACACACAATACCTTCTTACTTTAATTCTTATGGTAAGTTGGGCGGAAAACAAAAACAAGATTATGAGAGCCTTTTAGATTACATTAAAGTAGCAAACGATAATCGACGTGACTCCATAGCTGAACTTCAGAAAATTTTAATTAGAGCCATATTAAAATGTTTACGTATTTTGGGGATCAGAAGAGCCAATCGCGTACATTTTACTGAGGCCTCATTTAATGAGCTATTGAGTAACGAACACAAGGTACTACATGATGATTTGAAACTTAAACTAATTCAATGGTGTCAACAATTGCATAGAAATCAGGATATTTCAGGTGATATAAGAACTTTTATTAGCGGTCGAGTTTGTCCGCAATTTGGTGTTGCAATTAGGCCAGAATTGCAATTATTTCTAGACGCGCCAGCAGCAATACAACTTGCACCTGAACAAAAAGAGGACACTTATGTTCATGAAAGAGAAGCACAAAAAATCATCATTGATATTTGCACTGTCCATAGTGTAAAAGGTGAAACACATACAGCAACTTTATATCTTGAAACTTTTTATAGACAATATGACATCCAATCCATCATGGGATATTTAAAAGGCAACCATACACCCCCACGTGGAGCAACACTTCAAAGTAGTTTAAAAATGGCGTATGTTGGAATGACGCGTCCGACACATATGCTTTGTGTCGCGGCACATAAAGATGGATGTGAGCAGCATTTAGAAGAACTGGCTGCCGTAGGATGGGACATTCATCGTATATTTAAAGTATAATAGTAAGGTATGCATCCTACTTGAGAATCATATCTTCTTCGTTATATGAAAAGAAAAGTGCAGGATTCTTGTGTAGAAATCATTAAGAGATTAATTGACAATGTGGCTGATTTAACTTTATTAGGTACAAAGCTTACTAAGGGCGAAAACAGATGCACTTGTTAAAATATGCGCGGGATTGAGGATATAACGGAGATTTTATCACAATCCGATAAGGAGGAGAAAGAATAAATGGACCATCAAATTTATAATCAAATCGTAAGTTTCATCTGGGGCATTGCCGACGATTGCCTTCGTGATGTTTATGTGCGCGGCAAATACCGCGATGTTATATTGCCTATGACTGTTATACGCCGTTTGGATGTAGTGCTTGAGGAAACCAAAGATGAAGTTCTAAAAATGAAAAAGATACTTGACAACGCAGGTGTTACCAACCAAACAGAAGCCCTGTGCAATACTGCCAAGCAGTCCTTCTGCAATGGGTCAGAGTTTCGCCTTCGCGACTTAACCAGTCGCGCCAACCAGCAGAAGTTGAAAGCCGACTTCATTGACTACTTGGACGGATTTTCGCCCAATGTGCAGGAAATATTGGACAAGTTCAAATTCCGTAACCAAATTGACACCATGGTGGATGCTGACATCCTCGGCGCGGTGATTGAAAAATTTGTTTCGCCGACCATCAACCTTGCGCCGTTCCCGTTATTAGATGACAACGGCGGTATTCGTATGCCCGCACTGAATAACCATACAATGGGGACAATTTTTGAAGAGTTAATCCGCCGCTTCAACGAGGAAAACAATGAGGAAGCCGGTGAACACTTTACGCCACGCGATGTAGTGGAACTTATGGCAGACTTGATTTTCCTGCCTGTCGCGGATCAAATCAAGGACTCTACATATTCGGTGTACGACGGCGCAAGTGGCACAGGTGGTATGCTCACGGTGTCCCAAGACCGTCTACACGAGCTTGCACGGCGCAACAATCGCACCGTGTCGATCCACCTTTTTGGGCAGGAAATCAACCCCGAAACCTATGCCATTACAAAAGCTGATATGCTTTTAAAAGGTGGTGGGGCAGAGGTGGACAACATTGCCTACGGCTCTACGCTTTCTTCTGATGGTTTTCCAAGTCGTCAGTTTGACTTTATGCTTTCCAATCCACCTTACGGTAAGAGCTGGAAAAGTGATGCTGAAAAGATGGGCGGTAAGAAGGGCATTCAGGATCCACGATTTGTCACCAATTTTGCAGGAATTCCTGATTTTGGCATGATTCCGCGTACCAGTGACGGTCAGCTTCTGTTCCTGCTCAACAATGTCAGCAAGATGAAGGAAACCACGGAACTTGGAAGTCGCATTGCCGAGGTACATAATGGATCGAGCCTGTTCACTGGAGATGCCGGACAGGGCGAAAGTAATGCCCGCCGCTACTTAATTGAGCGCGACTTGGTGGAGGCGATTATCGCTCTGCCGGAAAATATGTTCTACAACACGGGCATCGGCACGTTTATTTGGGTACTTTCTAACCGCAAATTGGGAAATCGAAAAGGCAAGATTCAATTGATTGATGCAACCAGTTTGAAATCTCCGCTGCGTAAAAATCTCGGTAAGAAAAATTGCGAATTGACAGGGGGCAAAGACGGTATACGCCGCCAAATTATTGAGTTGTTCTTAAACTTTGAAGAGAACGAGTATAGCAAAATCTTTGATAACAGTGCATTTGGCTACTACAAAGTCACAGTTTTACGTCCACAGTTGGGTGAGGATGGTAAGCCTTTGCAAGACAAAAAGGGGAAGTTCATCGCCGATAAAAAACTGACCGATACTGAGCAGATTCCACTGGACTACGAGGGCGGGATTAATGCGTTTATCGCTAAGGAAGTGCTGCCTTATGTGCCTAATGCATGGGTGGACGAAAAGCAGACCAAGATCGGCTATGAGATTAGTTTCATTAAGCATTTCTATAAGCCTGTACAACTGCGTGAGCAATCCGAGATTGTCGCCGATATTCGTGCGCTTGAAGCGGAGACAAATGGGCTGCTTGAGGAGGTGTTGGTATGGAGCGAATGAAGTTGTACCCTTCGTATAAGGCATCTTATCTGCCAGACATGGGTTCTATTCCAGCGCACTGGGGAGAACAACGAATGAAACATTCATTCGTTGAAGTCGATGAGCGTTCAATAACTGGCGATGAAGAAATGCTATCAGTATCACACATTACAGGTGTGACGCCTCGCAGCCAAAAAAACGTTAATATGTTTGTTGCTGAAACCAATATTGGGCAAAAACTGTGCAGACCAGGGTATATTGCTATCAATACAATGTGGGCTTGGATGGCTGCTATGGGGGTATCTGAATACGAAGGAATCGTAAGCCCATCATACGGAGTGTATAAGCCAATTAACGAGACATATAATCCGAATTACCTTGACTATCTCTTAAGGACAGAAGTCTACCAAGCTGAATATAATCGCAGATCGACAGGCGTTAATTCTTCGCGATTGAGACTCTATCCAGATCGATTTCTTGATATGCGTTTTGTCTGCCCTCTGCGGAATGAACAAGATCAGATAGTGCGCTTCCTTGACTGGAAAGTGTCGCAGATAAACCGTATTATCAACGCCAAGAAAAAGCAAATTGCGCTGTTGCAGGAACATAAACGGGCGGTGGTGAATGAGGCGGTAATGAGGGATGCGTGGTCAACTCGCAGACTGAAAACATTCTTAACGGAAAGCAAGGATACTGTAGGTGATAAGTCTGCCGAATTTGATTTGCTTTCTCTCACAAAAGGCGGTGTGATTATTCGCGACGTTAGCACAGGCAAGGGCAAGTTTCCGAGCGATTTTGGGACATATAAGGTAGTCCGTGCTGGTCAGATAATTTTCTGCTTATTTGATGTCGATGAAACGCCACGCACCGTTGGTTTATCCAAAAATGACGGAATGATTACTGGTGCATATGATGTGTTTTCAATTAGTGACATCGAACCTAAGTTCCTCGAGTACTACTTCATCGCAATCGATGATGTTAAAGGGTTAAAGCCGCTATACTCTGGACTTAGAAAGGTTGTGAATATAGATAAATTTCTACAAATACAAGTTCCGATTCCTCCCATCACCGAACAGCAATCCATCGTTGTACAACTTGATTCCCAATGTGTTGGCGTCAATAAACTAATTGAAAAAATTAACACCCAAATCGCCCTCCTCCATGAATATCGCACTCGCCTCATCTCCGACGTTGTCACCGGTAAAATGGATGTGCGTGGCGTAGAAGTACCGCAGTATGAGGAGATGACCGAATTTACGGAAGATATCGAAGAATCTGATGAGGATGTAGAAAAAACGGAGGAGGATTCTTGTTGATTGCAATAAAAGAATGGAAGTGGGAAAAGGTTAAACAAAAAGATAAAAAAGAAGAAACTCTTAGTTGTCCATATTGTAATGTTAAAGTTCGTGCTACTTCTGACACAAGAATATTTGATGTAGATACAGGTGCAATTAAATATCAAATTTTCAAGTGCCCAGAGTGCTATATGCCCATAACGATTGGAGTTGACGGGAAAATAATACCTCAATCACAGTTTTTGCCGTTTGAAGATATTCAGCACTTGCCTGTAAAAATAGAAAAAATGTATCGTGAGTGTAGAAAATCTTTTTCAAGTGATTGCTATTATTCGGTCATAATGGTTGCCCGCACAATGATAATGCACATAGCAGCAGATTTAGGGGCAACATCAAATCTTAGTTTTGTTAAATACATAGACTATTTGGAGAACCAAGGCTATATATCACGACACAATCGGACTTGGGTAGATAAAATAAGAAAACTGGGCAATCAGTATATACATGAATTAGACGAGGCAACTGAAGACGAGGCTAAATTGGCGATAATTTTCATTAAGCATCTGTTGATTAATGTTTATGAATTGCCACAAATGGCGCAATAGGAGGGATTTCATGAAAACTAACATAAATGAACAGGGATTTGAATCGCTAATTATAAATTACCTTGTCGTGCAAAATGGCTTTGAACAAGGCGAAAATGCCGACTATAACCGCGAATATGCCATTGACGAAGCCCGTCTACTTCGCTTTTTAGAAGCAACTCAACCTGAACAAATGGAGTTGCTTGGAATTAAAAAAAGTAGACAAAAATACAATCAATTTCTCAACCGCCTAAGCGGGGAAATTGCCAAGCGCGGTGTAATTGATGTGCTTCGCAACGGCGTGAAGATTTACCCCGCGAACCTTGTTATGTTTTATATGACCCCGTCTGACAAAAATTCGGCGGCAAAGAAGCTGTTCGAGCAGAACGTCTTCAGTGTAACACGCCAATTGATGTACTCTAAGGATAGCACTACTCTTGCGTTGGATCTTTGCATCTTCATCAACGGTCTACCCGTCATCACTTGCGAGTTGAAAAACCAGCTGACCAACCAAGACGTAGATGGCGCCGTTTGGCAGTATAAAACCGACCGTGACCCGAAGGAACTGTTGTTTACGTTCAAACGGTGCATGGTTCATTTTGCTGTAGATGATGCGAGAGTGAAATTCTGCACAAAATTAAGTGGCAAAAACTCATGGTTCTTGCCCTTTGACAAAGGCTATAATGACGGCGCAGGTAACCCGCCGAACCCCGACGGAATTATGACCGATTACCTGTGGAAGCAGATTTTCACGAGGTCAGAGCTTGCGGATATCATCGAAAATTACGCTCAAGTGGTGGAACGGGTTGATCCCGACACCAAGGCGAAATCATATACGCAAATTTTCCCGCGCTATCATCAGCTTACAGTGGTTAAGTCTTTGCTTGCCAATGTAAAGGCGAACGGCGTGGGACAACGGTATTTAATCCAGCACAGCGCTGGGAGCGGCAAGTCTAACTCCATCGCGTGGCTGGCACATCAACTTGTGGGCTTGGAGCGTAATGGAGGGAACATCCTTGACTCGGTTATCGTAGTCACCGACCGCGTGAACCTCGACAAACAAATCCGTGATACAATCAAGCAGTTCATGCAGGTTTCCAACACTGTGGCATGGGCGGAGCATTCTGGAGATCTGCGTAAAGCAATTGCCGGTGGTAAGAAAATCATCATAACCACCGTTCATAAATTTCCATTCATCTTAGAGGACATCGGCACGGCTCACAAGGGACGCAATTTTGCCATTATCATTGATGAGGCGCACTCCAGCCAAAGCGGCAATATGTCCGCTTCCATGAACATTGCCCTTGGCGGCGACTATACCCCTGATTATAATACTGAAGATAAAATCAACCGTCTAATGGAAGGACGCAAAATGCTGACCAATGCCAGCTATTTCGCCTTTACCGCTACGCCGAAAAACAAAACACTGGAGATGTTCGGTGTTCCTGTTCCTCAGCCGGATGGCACGGTGAAACACGCTCCATTCCACAATTATTCCATGAAACAGGCAATCCAAGAAGGTTTCATCTTGGATGTGCTGCAATATTACACGCCTATTAAGAGCTATTATAAGCTGGCAAAAACCATCACCGAAAACCCAATGTTCGATAAGAAAAAGGCTCAGAAACGCCTCCGCGCTTTTGTCGAGAGCGATCAGTTTGCGTTGAGCACCAAAGTGAACATCATCGTGGAGCATTTCCATGAGCAGGTTATCTCCAAGGCGAAAATCGGCAGTAAAGCCCGCTGCATGGTGGTCACCGCCAGCATCGAACGGGCAATTGATTATTACTACGCCATTACCCGTCGCCTTGCAGCACGGAAGAGTCCATATAAAGCCATCATCGCTTTTTCTGGGGAGAAGGAGTATGACGGAAAAACGCTGACCGAGGCTACTGTTAATGGATTCCCCAGCAATCAAATTGAAAAGACTTTTAAAACAGAGCCTTATCGCTTTTTAATTGTTGCGGATAAGTTCCAAACAGGGTATGACGAACCGTTGCTTCATACCATGTATGTGGACAAGATTTTGACAGATATCAAGGCGGTTCAGACACTATCGCGCTTGAACCGCGCTCATCCAGATAAACATGACACCTTTGTTTTGGACTTTGCCAACGAACCGGATGATATTCAAGAGTCGTTCTCGCGCTATTACCGCACAACGATTCTGTCAAACGAAACCGATCCAAACAAACTCTACGACTTGATTGCAGCCATGGAACAGCATCAGGTTTATACAGGGTACCATGTTGATAACTTTATTGAGCTGTACCTCAACGGCGCTGAGCGCGAAAAGCTCGACCCTATATTGGATGCCTGCGCCGCATTGTACAAAGGCTTAGATGAGGACGCTCAGGTGGAGTTCAAAGGTTCTGCCAAGGGATTTGTGCGTACATATGGCTTCTTGGGAGCAATCTTACCCTACGGCAATGCCGAATGGGAAAAACTTGCTATCTTCCTAAGGCTACTACTGCCCAAGCTTCCCTCGCCCATAGAAGAAGATCTATCGGCAGGTATTTTGGAAGCAATCGACCTTGACAGTTACCGAGCCGAGGCTCAGGCTATGGTTTCTATCCAGTTGGAGGATTCCAACGCAGAAGTTGACCCAGTACCAACAGGCGCCACCGGAGGCAATCAAGCGTCCGAGCTTGATTTACTCACCAACATTCTGTCTACATTTAATGATCTATTTGGCAATATTGACTGGAAAGACGCAGATAATGTTCGGGCTCAGATTCAGCGCATCCCCGGCATGGTGTCGCAAGATAAGGCGTACCAGAACGCCATGAAAAACTCCGACAAGCAAAACGCCCGCATGGAAAGTGACCGCGCCCTACAAACGGCAATCCTCGGCGTCATGTCGGATAACATGGAACTTTTCAAGCAATTTACGGACAATCCGTCCTTCAAGAAGTGGCTGGCGGATATGGTGTTTAATGTGACCTATAACACCGAAGGCAAGTCTTATGTAGAGGCAGACGACGGTTTAAAGCGCAAGTCAAATATCCTGTGATGAAGAGGTACAATACAAGATGTGGGGCTTTTAAAGTATAAGTTTGTAACCACTAGACCAATGTTGGCCAACAAAACTGTTCACACAAAGAACTTCTTGTTAAACCATATCCTAATAATCTTGGAATAGTGCCCACCTGTCAAAAATGTAACAAATCATTTTCTAATGATGAGCTCTATTTATCACTATTAATTATATTAATGAAAATTAAGCAGTTTGGTAAGGCGTATATTATTCCAGAAGAGTCTAAGATTAGAATGAATTATAATAAAACATTGCTAAATGAGATTACTAAATTAATTGAAAATAAAAAAACTGAATTTGATAAGAAAATTTAAAATTTATTATTTAAGTTTGCTGTTGACACTCAGTATTTGAACTTTCTGAATGTTTCTACATTAAGGATGGACACATTGATTATTCATTTCGTGACAGCATGTCTTACGAGGATTCGATGAATTCAAACTTTCTTTTATTATTGGAAGAAACCTTCTTCTAGAAATGGGAAGTAGATTGTTCGATGGGATATATGTTGTAGAACTTAATTTGGCTTCAATTCATATCCCAGGGGCTAATATAATCGCCTCATTAGTTTTGCTTGATTGGGTAAATGTGCAAAATACGATACTAAATGAAATAATAGTTAAATTTATTTTAAATGATTTTAATGTTTGCTAAAGTCACTATCAACATTGATTAATTTCGTAAAACTACCTGCTTCCAGATGTTTAACGAGAGATCGCAGTTAAATGATTGGGGAATTATCGTATACTATTTGGTTTGTATTCTAAGGTTTCTATGGAGAAGAAGAATATTAGAGATTTTGGGGGAGCGAAGATCGAAGCGCTTCTCCGTGTACTGGGAGAACATCATAAGGCAGCCCACGGCATTCCAGAGGCAGATATTCAGCAAAAGGAACGAAGCCTGGGCTTATCATTACCGACTGTGCTGCGGAATTATTATAAAACCTTGGGACAATCCCCATATATTACCCAAGGGTGCAATAATCAATATGAACCGCTGCTGTTACATGAATTGTTCAATCCTGAAGCGACACGGTTTTACGACGGACAAGGCTTTTCTGGTCTTTTATCAAGTAGAGGAATCCGTGATATATTACGGGATTCGAATTCGTGACTTGGAGGAGGAAGATCCATCGATCTATCTGTGCGCGTGGAACACACCCGACTGGCAGCTTGAAAATCGATCACTACAACGCTTTCTCGCTGGCAAGGCATTCGTTCAGCTGGCGGTTGAGGATCAGCTACCGTATTCGATGAGAGCATGTGGAACTTATCCGACTACCGAAGATACATGCTTCTGGATGAAACTGAGCATGAGATGGAAGAGGGATCAGAGCTGAATGCGTGGAGAATTTATGTTAAGGACGATGTGTTGATCGTGTTTGAACTCGATGTATCCGCCGAAGAGGATACAGATGAACTGTTGGTCGTATACCTGGTGTCCTTTCAGCGAGAAAGCATGGGAAATCTGCTGAGTGAGATGGGGAAGGCAAGAAACTTGCCTTTATTTCGAACAAATTTTTCAGTACAAATATAGATTGAGGGGACAGACAAGAAGTGGAAGGATAGAGAGGTCTAGAAACCTACAGCAAACTAGAAGAACGTTTTAATCCTCCAGCTCCTTCTCATACCCCTCAATCAAAACCGAAGCCTTAACATGAAGCGCCCTTGCTAATGCAGTAATCGTTAGCAAAGTAGGCGCTTTTTCGCCGTTCTCTAGCTCACTAATATAAGAACGATTGACACGAGAATAGAGGCTCAGCTCATCTTGAGTGAGCTTTTTTTTCTTTACGAATATTTCGAAGAGCTCTGCCGAAGGATAGAACTCTATGGATTTATCATTATGATTAGCCACGTTATAACTCCTTAATTGAATTTATAATCTTTGGTGATAACTCTAAAAAAGCTGATCGGAGCCCGATCAGCTTTTTTAGCTATTTCCATCAATCCGCCGAAATATTTCAATTAGTATATTTCGGACCATCTCAATATCCTTCGGGTCTCGTTCTCTTAGTAAAGAGATAATATCTTTCATACTCGATTCCTCAGGCAGTTCTTCTTGTTCTTTCAAATATGTAAAAAGCTCATACACTCCAACATCTAATGCACTAGCAATCTTCGCTAGATTCATCATGGAAACATTACGCTCGGCTCGTTCAATAAAACCTATATAACTTATATTGAAGCCAGCCTTTTCTGCTAATGCTTCTTGAGATAATCCTCTTAATTTACGAAGATCCTTTATACGCGCTCCGACTAATTTTAAGACATCAGGCATAGTTACACCTCTCTTTAATAGAAGTGTAGGGAATGTTTTGATTCATAATAATACATAGATAATGAGTTATTTGATTAAATTACTACTATACGGTAATATTGTGTGTAGTTTGTATTTATTTATTCATCCTAAGTGAGTATTTATTTCTATATGTTTTTTCTTTTTGATGAACTGAGCTAGAACTACTTCTTATGCACCTGCAATTTTGGAAAATCCGATAAAGGAATTCAGTCCAGCTGGGATATCGCCAATAACCGAATAGGAGTTGACGGAAGTGAATCATTTAACCTCCATCGACGAATGCAGAGATAGCAAAGATAACAAAGATAGGCTGTTAAAAATTCAGGAATCTACTATCCATTCCAAATCAATGATTAAGATGCAGCATTTCGTACAGATCTATATGAACTCAGCAGCCCGGATGATGCATCCGGTCTCAGCTCATGTATGTATCTTGTTTAGTGACCGCGCTTTAGGATGCATGCTCAAGGCATTATATATGAAGGAGAATAATTGCATATTTCCTTCATCTTACTTTTCACTTCAGGATGTCATCCAGCTAACGGGACAGAATTCTATCCCGGATTTGGATAAGGTGATGTTTATTGATACTGTTAATTTTTTGGTCGGTTGCAATGATGCTTTAATTTTTCAACACATGGACGCCTCGCAGCTTCAGAAGCTTTTGAACCGCGTGGACGATGTGCTGATTCACCTATCGGCTAGAGTAGCATCCAATCCTTCTGAGTTGTATCGCTCGATTTTTTAAAGATATGCATTTAAATATTGAAAGCATGTTGGAACATAAGAGGAGTCATTACGATGGGTGTCAGAGAGTTTACAAATTGCATTCACAAAAGATAATTTAGTAACTTTATTTTGACTTGAGAATTAACGGAAGTCGGTATCGGCAAAATAGAGAACATAACATGAAGAGCCCAGGCTAATGATTTTTACATTAGCCCGGGCTCTTCTCTCTGTTCTCTAGTTCACAGATATCAGATCAATAAAATGCGAGGCTGCAGTTAAGCTACTGGCAACTAAGGCCTCCGTAAAGCTAAGGATGAATAAGAACACCACTAACTTTTAATTGATTTCGTATTGCAGCATACCTTTGTAGATCATCATGATTTAGCATAGATTGAATATGCTCCATGGTTGTGCAGCATCTTACGATGTTAATTTCAAAATTGATGGTGTATGAGAATTCTAAACTATCCAGTATATATTTTGATCCTTTGTGAATGTTACCTTTCCGTATATAATACATGCCGACATCCGTAAGGAATTTAGCAAAGCGGTCATCAATTACTTTCTTTTTATAAGTGCCAACCGGTTCTCGTTGTTTGAGATAGTCCTTGATCATATACTCAAATTTTTCGAGATATTCATCAATTTCAAAATGATACATATTAGCTGCTTGGATAATACCAAATAAAGCTCTCAATATTTCGTTCTCCCTCGTGGAGATATACTCGATGTATGGTTCAAGTAAGTCTATGTTACCTTTCATTAGTTCGTATAGATAACGGTTACATCTAGCCCATATACGGAATTGCTCTTTGGTACGTTCGGAGGCTTCATCTGATTCTACAATCCAGCTCTGATCCTCATAACAGGATAAATAATAGAGTGCTTGATCATAATCATCGTTTTCAGCAGCTATGGAGCTTAACATCAAATCAGAGTATAAAATATATCCAAACAACGGTTTGGCTGGCTCTATAGGCTTCCTATGTGGCTTTTTATGATTATGTTTTTGTGCGTACAGCATTCTGGAGATGCGTCCCATTTCCTGAGCATAGTACTTCACTCTATTCCCTTTACGTAAGGACACCAACGTATTGGTTAAGTCTTTTATCGCATCTAATTGTACACTTTCAGGTAGTCGCTTGACATAAGGTTCAAATTGTATGGTATGGTTCAGATTATTTTCCTGGTCCGAGTTTAGAGAGCAAGTAAATATCCGGTATTGACACAAAGCTAATCGTTCAGCATGCTGGTGTTTTTCACTTTCGGCAATTTTTTTGTATATAATCAGAGCAGCTTCCAGATTGCCCTTGTGGAATAGTGCTTCAGCGCTATCAAAGAGTAAGGATGAATAAGTTGGGTTCTCTACGGTCAATCCAACAGCTTGATCGATACAGTGGAGTTTCCCTAGCTCGGCGCATCGTCTAATAAACGGTCCAAGTCGTCTCCAGTTCGGTGTTGATTCTTCATTTATATATAGAGGATAAAAAAATCCTTCTTCCAGATTCATAGCTTTAGTAATTAAATCCAGACTTGAAATGGAAAGGGGCTGGTTCCCATTGAGGAAGCGGCTAAGGGTTCCCGAATTGATTCCCGATATATTCGCAAAAGAGGAAATGCTGAGTTTCTCCTTCTTCAAGTAACGCAATAGCTCCGTACTAACCGTTCTGTCTGTAGGTACCAAAGATCTCCGCCTCCAAATCCGCATATGCCATATTTGGGTATATAACTTATATAAGTAAGTTAATGTATAGATATACGATGGGTCAATAACTTTATAGTATGATGACGGTTAAAGAAGGAGATACAAGCTGGTTCCTAAAGAATAATTTAAGCGGCAATCATTTCGAGATTTGAAGGGATTTATGAATGAAGATTCGGAAGGAGCATGCGGAGAAATTGGCGCAAACAAGATAATGACAAAGGAGGCAGCATAAGAGCCACCTCCTTCAAGGATGTAATTCAGGATATTACCAGCCCCCACCCTCACCATGACTATTTGCTTTAATTATGTGGGGAGGAAAAAGTGGCTTTAATTGCTCCTCTTTGGGAGGAATAGTTAAATTGATAATAAATACGAATGCACATATGAAGCTAAGAATTTTCGCCCACTTTTTTCTCATTACGATTAAAAACCTCCTTCATTAATTGGGAGTATCTTAGTAGATCTAACGGGTCGATCTCATGCCGAATATATTCGATTGTCGAACAGCACTTTACTATATTAGCTGTATTATTAATTTTATACGAGATATTTAAACTATCCAATATATATCTTGTGCCCTTATGGATATTCCCTTGATTTATATAATATTCACCAATTTCGGCGAGAAATTTGGCAAACCGATCATTTATTATTTGATGATTATAGTCTCCTACCACGCATCCTTGTTCATAATGCTCTTTTATAATACTCTCATATTGTTCTAGATATTTATCAATATTCCAATGATATACAATAGCTGCGTGTACAATTCTAAAGAGTGCTCTTAATATTTCATTGTCAAGAGAAGAAATATACTCAATATACTCGTCGATTACTTGAAAGTTACCATTCATTAATTGATATAGATAGCGATTACCTTTAGCCCATCTGATAAATTTATTCTTAATATTCTCAGAAACTTCATCTGATTCCACAATCCATGATTGATTTTCATAACAGGAAACATAAAATAAAGCTTCATCAAAATTAGATTGTTCTGCTGCAATTGAGCCTAGTATCAAATCAGAGTAGAGGATATAACCGAATAAAGATTTTTTAGGAGGTATATTTGTCTTCTTACTTTTAGTTTTTTTATGATTATGTACGGTATAAAGAAATCTCGAAATTCTCCCCATTTCCCGTGCATAGTGTTTAGCTTTATCCCATTTTTGAAGGGAAAGTAGAGTATTGGTTAGGTCTTCTAGAGCATCCAACTGTACGGCTTCCGGAAGCCTTTGAACATAGGCCTCAAACTGGATGGTGCAGTTTAAGTTGTTTTCTTGGTCGGAGTTTAACGAACAGGTAAAGATGCGATATTGGCACCAACCCAATCGTTCAGAATTCTGATATTTCTCACCTTCTGCTACTTTCTTGTAGATGATCAGTGCCGCTGCCAGGTTACCTTTATGGTATAACACTTCTGCACTATCAAATAGTTGGGGAGCATAAGTCTGGACATCAACCATCATATCTACAATTTGAGTAATACAATCGAGTTTACCGAGTTCAGCACATCTCATAATAAAAGGACCAAGTCGCCTCCAGTTGAGGGACGACTCGTTAGCGTAGGCAGTATAAAAGTAACCTTCTTCAAGGTTCATCGCTTCAGTTAATAAATCAAGGCCAGAAACGGATAATGGTTGTTGACCGTTAATGAAACGGCTGAGCGTTCCGGAATTAATTCCTGCACGGTTCGCAAAAGAAGAGATGCTTAAATTTTCTTTTTCTATGTATTTAACGAGTTCAGTGCTGATTGAGATGTCTGTAGGAGCCAATGCTATCACCCTCCAGATCCATGTTCCATATTCAGGAAAATAGTTTATAATATTAATCTAATGCATAAATACACCATTGGTCAAATAAATTTGCTGGGAATGGTTTTCATTTTGCGGAATTGTAACGAGAGGAAGCCCAAAGAGTTTCATTTACGGCACATAACTCATGTTAGGAAAATACATTTAATTGATATTACATTAGAGAGCGAAGTAGATACATCTATCTACACTTTATTATTTAGAGACCGTTAATAACTTTTATTCTCAATATAATAGAATTGAAGGTGAATAATATTAAAGCTTGGCGATACGTTGCCGTCATGGGTTGTTTGGTTATTGTATTGTCCGCTTGTAACTCGCAAAAAAGAGAAAAGGCAGCCGATTTAGTTTCCTCTTATTTAGAGTGGAGGTGTTGTTTAATATATTCGGCAATATTTTGATGGATTTGAATCCTGACATGGTGTTTGTGGAAAATGGCAAAGATCAAATATTCAGAAAAAAAATGGCAGTGTAATTATAAATACAAAGCTGGGTGAACACCAGGGTATCTATCAACTAATATAAATTTAATACGACTACCACATATTTATCAGGAATTATCAAAGTTCAAAACAAATAGAAGACCACCCCTTACGGGTGATCTTCATCTGAGTCTATATGATCATTGTCATTATGCTTTTTCAGTTCAGTTAGCTATCTATCGTACCTAGTAGATGTTAAACCCCTATAACGGTTCTAACTTTGAACGTCGCTTTCCATCTCTCTCATAGACTCAGCAACCTTCACCATCATGGAGCATTCCACTCTCTTGCGGAACACATCACAGCTGAAGTCGTAGGTGCCGTTAATGGAACCTGTTGCGTGCAGGGAATTAGCAGGGCAGCCGCCGCTGCAGTAGAGCTTGGCCCAGCAATCCTTGCATTCGGGCTTCGAGTAGCAGTTGCTCTGTTTAAATTGGCTTTGCAGCTCAGGTTTTGTGATACCATCCCAGATGTTCCCCATGCTGTACTCTTCATCTCCGACGAACTGGTGGCAAGGGAAGAGCTCCCCCCAAGGCGTGACAGCAAGATATTCCGTACCTGAACCACAACCGGTAATTCTTTTCTGAATGCAAGGGCCTTCAGAGAGGTCAAGCATGTAATGATAGAAGGTAAAACCCTCGTCCTGTTCCCCGCGTTTAATCATTTCTTTGGCCAGAATTTCGTATTGGTTATAAATTTCCGGTAGATCCTCCTCGGTTAGTGCATAAGTCTCTCGTGGATCACAGATAACCGGCTCCATTGAGATTTTATCAAAGCCAAGGTCTGCGATATGAAAAATATCGTTCGTGAAATCGACATTGTTACCAGTGTAGGTTCCTCGCACATAATATTCCTGGTCTCCGCGCTTTTGAACGAATTCCTGAAATTTCGGTACAATATGCTCATAGCTGCCTTTTCCGTTAGCGGTTGTGCGGAGCCGATCATGAACTTCTTTTCTTCCATCCAGACTTAATACGACGTTGTACATTTCCTTGTTTAAAAAATCAGTGACCTCATCGCTTAACAGCATACCATTCGTTGTGAAGGTGAAACGAAACTTCTTCTTATATTCCTGTTCCTTGATTCTAGCATAGGCTACAATCTGCTTAACGGTTTTCCAAGCCATAAGTGGTTCGCCGCCGAAGAAGTCTATGTCAAGGTTCCGGTGATGACCCGAATTCTCCAGAAGGAAATCGATCGCTCGTTGTCCAACCTCAAAACTCATGATAGCCCGATCGCCGTTATATTTCCCCTGACTGGCGAAGCAATAGTCGCAGGAGAGGTTGCAGGTATGCGCGACATTGAGGCAAAGCGCTTTGACATAAGTTTTTCGATTTTTTAAATCCATGGAGAGGTTCTCATATTCATCCTTGGTAAAGAGCTGTCCATCCTCTACAAGCTCCATAATAGCCGCGATGGTTTCTCGAATATCATGCTCGGTAATGTCCGAATCGTGTTTATATTGCCCCAGCATGAGTGTCAAGATTTCTTCTGGAGATGTATGCTCATAAAGTTCAATGATTTTGTATGCTAGGTCGTCAACAACATGCACCGAACCGCTGTAGGTGTCGAGCACAATATTGTATCCGTTCAGTTGATATTGATGAATCATCTTTGTTAATCAAGCTCCTTTTAACGTGCAAGTAGAAACGGTTAAAAAATAAACGCCCATCTACTAACGCAGTGGGCGGTGAGAATTTACGAGTCCTATTTGTTCATTGGGTTTTCGCAGCGTTGGTTTGCAACACCGCAAGAAGTCTTACAAGCAGACTGACAAGATGTCTGGCATGCGCCGCATCCGCCGTATTTTGCAGTATCAATCAGTTTGCGGGTACTCAGTGTTACGATTCTTTTCATCATGAATAACTCCTCTACCATTTCATTAGTTCAACAATGAACATGGTAGCAATAACTTCGGATCTCCTACAATCAAATAGATCACACTAGATCAGCTGAAAGAGCTGATTGGTTTTTATCTTACATAAAATACGCGCGTTCTTTTCTTGTTAATCAATCACGTTAACGAATCTTACACTCCTAATTATGACTAAGATCATTTAAATTCAGGACCTTGGAATGTTTTCCAGTTACTTGTATTTGGGTATAATCTGTTTAGCAAATAATGGAGTGATATAAATGCCCAAAATCCAGGTTCCACCCGAGTTGCTGATTCAAGTCGCTGAGAAGTTCCGTTTACAGTCCCTGCAAATGGGATGGAGGATAAGTTCACTTGACCATCAAATGAATACCATGCTGATGTGGGAGGGAACGACGCGGCAGCGTTTTTTTGAAGACTTTCATAAAGCCCGCAGCGAAATGAACCTGACGATTGAATATATGAATTCAATTAGTGATGAATTAAAACGCATTGCTTATCGATTTATATTAGTAGATGAAGAGCTATTGCCTCTTGCACTGGTAGGCAGAACAGAGGAACCCAAGACTTGGCTTGAAAAGGCCTGGGGCAGCTTGAAAAAAATAGGAAACGGAATAATGGATGCTTCCAATGAGAGATATGATAAACGGTATTCTTCGGTGTGGGGCTTTTTGGATTACTGGACAGCTGGCATACCCAAAGGCGCTTACCAAGGTTATGTGGAAAGAGCTGATAAGCTGTTTGATTCCCCGAATGACTTCGCCAACGGCATGACCTTTGGAATACATGGAACCATTAGAGAAGCCATTTTTCCTACAAAGGCTTGGTCTACAGAACATGTAGCTAGTATCATAGGAGCAGCAGGAATTGCTACGGGTGCAACAGTACCTCTTATGAAACCGAAAGATATATTGAGTCCAAAGGTTAAGTATGAAGTTAGAAAAGGTAATGATGGACTGAAGCATGATGCGGGGGGAGATGGAGGGGGAGCGCCGAAGGCTGATGGGCCAAAAAAAGCTGAGCCAATAAAAGAAGTTGAAATTGTTGATCACAATGGAAAACCAATTGGAGAATTTGACGAGATTGACTTGGAAAATGGTATTTTCTATGAAGATAAAGCAGCTAAGGGACTTGATGTCATCAATCCTAAAACTGGACTACCTGCTCAAACACCTCAGCAATTTACGGATAAGCAAATCTTGGGTAAAACAAGAAAAAGAATAAATAATATTGCAGAAGCAACAGCTACACGAGCTACTAAGGATGGAACTTCGGATGTACCTTCGTTAGATCAAATAAAAGACATCCGTAAATTCATATTTAGATTAGATGGAGATACTCCTGAATTAAGGCAAGCTGTAGAGAATAGCTTGAAACAATTAAGAAAAGAATTTCCTGGTTATATTTTTGATGCATTGTTTGGAGGGGGAAAGTAATGTCAATTAGTGCAATGGTTTTAGATGCAAAGGATGAATTTGAAGAGAAGTTCTTTATCCCTGTTGCTGCTGAATCTTTCTTCAATGAATGTTGGGAGCCAGCAATCGAAAAATTAGGGTTAAAATGGACTAAAGTATTTTCCGTTGGGATCGATTTAGTTGAAGATGATTTTCCATTTGTTTTAGAAGAATTATCAAAAATAAAAGAGTGGGCGAAGGAGAACTTACCAGAGGAAAAGAAGCTGAAAATTATTGAAAGAATCGAATTAATTGAAACTGAAGTACCCATTGCTTTTAGTCATCGAGATGGAATAGTAATTTTTATTGGGTAATATATCTAGGAGGCTATATTTACAATCGTAATAACAATATCGTACAATACAGGCTACAAAACCAAACACTTGATAAACTTTCAAAAGCTCTTTCAGACTTGAACCATGAGTATGAATGAGCTTTTTTGCATGCCATTCAAGCTGCTCTTCTAGTGGGGGAAGATCCATTTTTATTGCGATTGATAGTAAAGAATCGGAGAATCTGAGACAAGCTGGGTAGGGTGAGTTCTGAATTCAACATTATGTGGAGGCAATACATATGTACAAAGAATTAGATACTCTATTATCTGCTGATACAACAATAGATTCTTGGTACGATGATGGCTGTGTCATTGCAAACGAGATCCTTGCAGAATTTAGTTCAAGTGACTGGGATGAATTATCTAATTAAGTACTAAGTAAACCAGTAGAATGGCAAAGAAAATTAGCCTATTGTTTAACGTTTCATGAACAATAACTGCTACTGGATGCCCATAATTAGAATATATTTGTATAAGGACCATTTCCCTCGTAACTTTTACGTAAGTTATAGCGTTTTAAATTATTGAATGGGATATTATAGTATACTTTGTTTAACCTAAAAAACTCACTATTCAATTAAAGGACCCCTATTAATCTTTTGAATTGATTAGTTCAAGTAATAGGGTATTTTCCTGTGATTCCTTTTCATAGATGGAAAATCATATTGTAACCTTGTCTTTCAGTTAGAAGTCTAGTAATACTTAAATTAAAACCGAGGTGTAAAATGAAGAAATTTATAATTATGCTACTGTTTAGTGCACTGCTACTCTTTCTAATTCCCATGCACACTCAAGCAGCTACAAATCAAACAAAAATTATTTTAGATGGCCAAGAGCTAGTGTTACCTAATTCTGTAGAAGTCGTTAATGTACGAAACAACATTATGATTCCAATTCGAGTAGTCGCTGAGAATTTAGAGTTCGATGTGAACTGGGACCAAAAAACACAAAATGTGCATATTCAACAAGGTTCTAATGCAATATCATTGACCGTTGGTAAAGAAGAGGCACTAGTTGAAAACAACACCGTGATGCTTAACATTGCTCCTCAAATGATTAAGAATACGGTTGTCGTTCCCTTACGTTTTGTTAGTGAAGAAATGGGGCTGAAAGTTGGCTGGAATAACAAAGACAAGATTGTTACTTTATCTAGCAATACATCCCTTCCATCAGAGCCCTCTAATGGGAGTGGGATGGAAGCAACCACTAATCTAGTTCATGAAATAAATTATGCAAATAACCAGCTTATCGTTTCATTAGACCATGAAGTTACTCCAGTCATAACAACACTTCAAAACCCTGAACGAATCGTCGTGGATTTTCCATCTACCAACTTGGGTGATATGGGACAAGCACTCTCTGGCGGAGCCATGGGGAGGTTGGATACGAGTAACTCTCCCAATATTACCGATATACGCTATTCTCTTTTCAAAAATGACCCTGCTCAAGTTCGAATCGTGATTGAATTAAATAATGTTAGTTCGGTTAATTATGAGCAACAGACCATCGCCGGCAAATTCATCCTTGATCTGAGTATGGTAAACGATCCTGTACCTGCAACTCCTGTCAGCAGTGGCAAAAAAATAGTCGTTATTGATCCGGGACATGGCGGAAGTGATCCAGGTACTATAAGTTTCACCAAAAAACCTGAGAAGATTTTTGCTCTTGCTTTAGGTCTTAAAGTACAGGCTCTCTTGCAAAAAGAATCTGGTATAGAAGTGATTATGACTCGTGAAACGGATATCTACCCTACACGATCGGAACGAGTGAAACTTGCTAATGATCTAAAGGCAGATGTGTTTGTATCTATACACGGGAACAGCGTAACCGCTGCCCCTCAAATATCGGGAACTGAAACATATTATTATCAACGTGAAAGTAGTAAAGAACTAGCAAACCTCATTCATAAAAGATTGATCGCGGCCTTGGGATTTATAGATCGTGGAGTTAAGAACGGAAACTACCAGGTCATCCGAGAAACCACAATGTCTGCGGTACTCTTGGAAGTCGGATTCTTAAGTAACAAGTCTGAGGAGGAGGCTATGATGTCAGAAACCAATCAAAATAAAGCGGCGCAAGCCATTGTTGATGGAATAAAAGAATATCTGAAATTATAGAACAGCGAATAATTTAAGAGGATGTGCTTCTATGAAAAAAGGAATCTATCTGGCTATCGCAATTTGTGCCATAAGCATACTAGTGGTGGGTTGTGGTAGCAAACCTAATTCTTCTGGTCCAGTGCAGGGTTCTGATCCTGCAACTACTACACCAGCGCCAATAACTAACCCGAACGAGGAGAATGAGGAGTCTCAAGAAATTGAGGTTTTTTACGCGGACGATCAGTTATTACAACTAGAACAAAGTAGGAAGGAAATTACATTCGAAGATGACCCTGACAAATACAGTAAGACCTACGCAGCCCTTCAAAACAGTGATCAACCAGAACTGATTCCTTTGTGGAATAACATTGATTTACTTTCAGCTAGTTTTGATCAAGGAAAGTTGACATTAGATGTACATATTCCGGATGAAGCAAGATTAGGAGCTGGAGGAGAGACTTTAGCCCTCGATGCCCTGAGAGAAACATTTTTTCAATTTGATGAAGTAACCAGTATTGATCTGCTTGTTGACGGAAATGCAGCTGAAAGTTTAATGGGCCATGCGGAATTAGAACATCCACTAACCCGTGAATAGAGCAATGGAAAACAGCCGAATCTCTATTAGAATCGGCTGTTTTTTCTTCAAGATTTATTTTTGTTCTAAAAAATAGTCAACCGTTGTGCATGATGGCACTGAAAAGGTAATGGTGGATCCAACCCACCTTTTAGATAGGCGACCCAACAATGTGGCCAATTTCTTCAACCACCCCCAAAGCCTACGCTAACCGTAGTCTCTTTGGGGGCAGCCCTGTTTACCTCACATACAACTCCAATATTCTCTCCCTACAGCTTACTTCCTACTTGGCAGCAATTTATTCAATAGAATCGCTGCAAGCGAAGCAGCCAGAATCGGCGAGCCGAGCAAATACTGCACGAATGTAGGCAGGGTGTATAAGAAGTCTTTCGGAATGAGCACTAACGCTAACGTCAAAATCATCGGGATGGCGATGATGTACATTTCTTTTTCAGTGATTTGTACGTTCTTCATAACCTGGATCCCGTTAATCGAGATGATCCCGCAGACGATAGCGAATACACCGCCGATGACGGCCGTTGGGATGGAAGAGATCAGTGCAGCCAATTTGCCTGAACAGCCGAAGAGGACAAACCATCCGCCTACGGCAAGAAAGACTCGACGACTGGCTATCCCCGTGATGGAGATAATGCCTGCATTGGTGGAATAGCCGGTGACCGGTGTTGAACCGAGTACAGAAGCAATCAGGCAGCTTATCCCTTCACCAATGACCCCCCGGTTAATATTCTTATCCGTCAGTGGTTTATCAATGACGTTGCTGATGGCAAACCATGTACCTGTTGTTTCCGCGAGCAGTACGAGATAGATAATGACCATGGTGATGATCGCCGAGAAGTCGAACGAAAAGCCAAAATCTTTAAAAGGAATATGCGGCATGCTGAACCACTTGGCGTTCGCAACAGCGCTGAAGTCTAGCACACCCATAAAGTTGGCCGAGATACATCCGATGATCAATGCGATCATAACGGATGTAATTCGGAATATCGCTCCTCGCGTACCGAACAAAGAACCCAAGATGACGAACAGGATCAGTGCAGCTGCGGAGATTAGAGCTAACAGCACATTCTGGTTAATCGTCGCATCCGTAGCACCGTAAATATTGTCCCGAATGGCAACAGGCAATAACGATAGGCCGACAATGAAAATGATGGTGCCCCCGACAATGGGTGGGATGAAGGAGGTAACGATTTTATTGAAGATCCCCGTATATCCCAAAATAACGACGAGAACCGCGCCAATCAAGCTCGCGCCCAGTACGGAGTTCCATCCGAGTTCCCCGCCGCCGCTGGCGGCATAAATCGCGACAATAGCGCCGAGCGGAACATAGGAAGGACCCTGCGCCATCGGCAGCTTCATACAGAAATACGTTTGTACAATCGTGGCAAGCCCGGCCGCAATAAATGTGGACTGAATTAATGCACTGGACTGATTGGGCGACAAGCCGATTAACATCGCAATCAGAAAAGGAACGACATATACGTCCATCGCTATAACATGCTGTAAACCCAGAATGGCGGATTTTCCGAAGGATAGCTTGTCGTCCGGTTGAACCGTTAGATGTGGTGAATTGGTTTGCACGTGATCTTGATTGTCTGCTTGTGTTTTCACTCCGATGTACACCTCGAATGTTTGGATTAATTGCTATATGTTAACGTGTGTGAACCTGTACTCCTTGTACCCAAACCTCGCGAATATGTTCAGGTCTTGCCAAATACATAATCTTCTGAAAAATATCTAGTACATCTTCAAACTCATCAAAAATCGGCAGCTTGGCGGACGGAAGTTTCGTATCAATCACCTGGACATCCCACACATAACCTGCTTGAATGCGACCGATTGGCAAGCTCAGGCTTTCACCGCCCCCGGCTGTAGCCAGGTAGAATGCCTCATTAATCGTAATGCGTGACTCTGGCACGCCTCGTTCTTTCGCAGGAAGGGAGGTGTTCACGCCGTCTTCCAGCATTCTCGAAGAGATCACGGCTTGTCTTATATTATCGAAGAGACTAGGCGAGAAGCCTCCGGATATATCAGAGCCTAGGCCGATCTCGACATTTTTGTCGTGGAAGCGGGCAACCGGAATGACGCTATTGGCAAAATAGGCGTTAGATATCGGGCAATGCGCAATTGCGGTGCCAGTATCAGCGAATAATTCAACATCCTGATCATCGAGAAAATTACAATGAGCCATAACCGATTTATCCCGCAGCAGGCCAAAATCATGCAGGGCAAACGCATCATTCTTCTGGAATCGATCCTGTACATAACCATGTGCCCAATCGCTTTCGCTGCAGTGGGACTGCACATACGTATCGTATTTAGCCGCCAGCTCGCCTAAACCTTTCAGCCCCTCATCGGTACAGCTAGGGATGAAGCGTGGTGTAACGACGGGAAATACGCCTTGTTTCGTAGTTTTGGCCAATTCCTGGACAGCAATAATAAATTCTTCTGTATCGGCTAGTGCCGTGGATGTATCCGCATCGCGGTAATATTCCGGATTCTGCTCTGGATCATCCATGACGACTTTTCCAACAAGTCCTCGCTGGCCTTTGCTTGCGCAGATTTGAGCTAACAGCAAGCTGGCTTCCTTATGCACCGTGGCAAAATAAAGGGCTGTCGTTGTTCCGTTCGCGAGCAGGGTGCTTACTACATCCTCGTAGACCTTTTGTGCGAATTCAAGATCTGAGAACTTCGACTCCAGCGGGAAGGTGTAGGTATTAAGCCAATCATAGAGTGGAATGTCCAATGCCGTTCCGGATTGAGCCCATTGCGGGGCATGAACATGCAAGTCAACAAAACCAGGCAAGAAATACTGCCCTTCTGCTAATCGGTGAAAGCTGTCGCTGCCTTGGTAAGCATCCAGCAGGTGTTGATAGTCGGCCTCTTCCGGAGCCACAATTCGCTCAATTATGCCATCTGCATTGATGCAGTATAGATAGTCTTTCAATACTTGAATTTCAGTCGGAGATTTGCTCGAAAAAGAAGTCCCTTGAAATAATAACATATATTTACTCATGGTTACCGCCTTAATGTTCGTTTTTTGAAGTGTAGTTGTAATTATAGACGCTCAAAAAAGATAAGTCCATACCCTAAAGGCGAATAGAAACAATCGCTAAGTCAGAAACATCCATTATTCACAATGACGATACAAAAAAACTAGCAGAAGCATAACAGCTCCTACTAGTTTTTCATATCTATATAAATTGTTATCTCTTTAATATGTAGTCCCTAGTTCATATCTTTAGGATGGATAAGATCTTGTTTATTAATATCCCCGTTTAACCAATTAGAAATTAGGTTTTGTGTGTACTCTAAATCTTCCGAATCAATGTCGTAGTACCAAGTTGAGCCTCTCATTTTCCCATTGCCTTGTAACATATAACTCTCAAAATCAGGTAGTGTATCATTTAAATACATCGTTTCAGCCAATTCTAATACAAGATTAGCATCCATATTTGTGGAAAAGTTGGAACCAACAATCTCGATCAATTCAGGAACTTTGGTAATATTTTTTAATTCCAAAACCTTCTCCATAAAGGCTTTTATAAAAATTCGTTGACGCTCCGTACGTTTAAAATCAGAGTCCTCACGGTAACGGACGTAACTTAAAGCCTCTGGACCAGAATATATCGGTTTATTGGGTTCGATCCTTAATTTTTCATGAAGCGGATTTTTATTCTCTATTAATTTGGTTATTGGAAGCTTTACTCCTCCCACGGCGTCTACGACGTCTATAACTCCATTAAAGTTCACAGTCCCGTAAAAATCGACTTTATTATTTAGTAGGTTCTCAACCGTGTCTATACTCATTTTCTCTCCTCCATGAGCATAAGCAGAGTTGACCTTAGATGTTACATCTCTACCAATAATGTCTGTATACGTGTCTCGGGGAATGGATACTAATAATGCTTTATTATCTTTGGGGCGGATTACAGAATATATTATAGTATCGGATCTACTAGGCTCATTATCGCGCTGATCAACCCCAAGCAGAAGTAAGGAAAAAGGCTCACCCTTTAAAGCTGGTGTATCTTCTTTTTCATAACCTACTGGTTTGTAAGACTTGTCTAATGTGGTTTTAACATCTTTTTTTAGCAGCGTATTAAAGGCAAACAACGATAGTTCTTTCCTGAAGAGAAACCCGGCACCAGCTATGATTAGGACTATGAGTGATATACTAATCCATTTCTTTTTATTGCTTTTACTGCTTTTTTTACTTCTTCTAAGTCTCCTTGCCTCCATGAAACATACAACTCCTCAAAAAAATAATGGTATACAAGAATCGGACAGCGGGTATTACGAAGAATGTTATTTCCCCCTAGTAATCCTCTCTATTTACATTATTCGATTTATTAGGAGCTTACTCTCTTGGTTCTATCCCTATTTTAGGGTAATTACCAAAAAAATCAACAAGCTTTAACATTTGATGACCTATCCACCTATTTACTGATTATAGTTGGTTGTCACTGCAAGGTAATCGAACAAGAACATATATTGAAGGGAATGTTTACGGTGGAAGGCTATGCTGTGCAGATGATACAGAGGAGGCGGTCAGCATGGTACAGCTTGGAGGGGGCCTTCTATCGTGCTAACGTTTCGTCTTATTTGAGGATCAGCATGTGATTCTCTACACCATAATAGGCGTCACACCACATCTTATTCACCCGTCGTACGGATTTATTAATGAAAGGCAATTTCGATGGGCCCGTGAGAACCATTATAAAGTAATCAACTGGAATGGGGATTCGCTTAGACCCCAGATGTGCGGCTTCCCAGATTATAAGTTCCCGTGGGATAAGTAAAGCCTGGCAAAGCCATCAAAATGAAGACATATGAAGACCTGCCTGCGGGAAATCACGAGCACCGCAAGACGGGATTGCGGTACTGCGGATACCCGGTTTGCGGATCTGTTGCGGTGAAATAACGCAATATGATTGTGGGATTACGTATATGGGTTTTCGGTGTAAAACTGGAAAAAATAGCTTAAGATTAGATCAAGGAAAACAACGAGAGACAAACGGCAACAGAGGAGAACAAGAAACAAGAACAAGAAACAAGAACAAGTCGAGCAGGCTGATCCGCCTGAAAGGAGATGAGAAAGTGTTGAAGCTATCATTCGGAAATGGAGTTACCCTGGCTTACTTTGAACATCATCCTACACGATTATTTACCGCAAGCGACCAACTTGACTGCCGATATGTCAGAGCTTACCTCAAGCAGCAAGGGGCAACGGTTGCTCAATATGTGGAACCGAACCTTTCGAATATATATGATGCCGCAGAGGACTTAATTGCACTCGGAAATGATCGGATCGCACTTTACATCACCGCAGCGAACCTTCGGTTATGCGACAGACTAACCACGGTGCTAAAGGAGCTGGATGACAGCATTCACATCGTATGGTTTGGGGGATATGTCTCAGTCAAGGGAAAAGAGCAGTTAGAGCGGACACAAGCTGACGGTATCATCCATCAGGAGCCTGAACAAGTCATATATGCATTAGCCGAATCGGAGCCGGAAGAGTGGGGCGATATCGCAGGATTTCTTGGCAGGAACGAGGCTGCTGGAAATCTGGACGCGATGGAGGCATCTCATTCACCTTCCTTATACGAACTCGATCAATACGAGGGCATTTGGGAGGAAGCGGCTCAAGCAAGACAGACCCCGATCCTTACCGTCAAGTGTGCGGATACTCTGGGGCGGGACAGTGGAAGAGGCGGGCTGCGAATTCATTCGCCTGGCAGATTCCAGCAGGATCTGGAGCTGGCCATCCAGGCAGCTACTCGAACCGCAGGATCCAAAGCGACGCTTCAGATTGTAGGATTCCATCTGCTTCATGACCGATCCGTAAGAAGCGAAATTCTTGAAGCTATGGAGCGGGTGAAAGGGAGTATCGGCTTTCAGGTCGAGGTGGAATATGAATGGTTGGTGAAGGAAGGGATATGGCAGCAGCTTCTGCTAGCTGGAATTACAGAGATCGCTATCCGAATCCCGCTGCTCATGACTGAGCAGCAGGCCGAGGAAGGAATTTCACTGGGGGATACGCTTCAAGATTCCCAAGTGCCGGATCAGAGACTAAACGTAACGGTGAAACTGACTGACTATGCTGCATCTCATGACCTTACCGCTGATTCCCAGCATACCGCAAGGCTGTTGTCAGCCTGGACAGCTAACAACATTATTGATGCTAATCATGTCCGGATCGAGCCGGATCAGCCAGGCCGGGAGCAAGAACGAGTGATTTTACCCGAACCAATACGTTCTTATTTACTGAAGTATGCTGCCGATGAGCCGCAACCGGCGCTGATGAATGGATATATAGCATTTATGACAGGACATTATCCTGGTTCATCGACAGGCGGATGCGTGAAGCATATCGGATATACAGAGGGAACCTGGAATCCATCCTCGGTTCATCGCTTGGGGGAGTATTCCGGAGTAAATAGTGCACTCTTATTTGAACATAACCAAGTAAATAGGGAAGAAAAGAATGGTATAGTCTACGCTGACCAAGACGAGGTGTGGAAGCAGCACAATGAGCTGTTCGATGAGCTCGTGCAGACTGCAGAGCAACAACAATACTATTTGTCCAATGCACACCAGATTGTACCTCTTGAGGAATGTACATATGAGCTGCAGATGAATGATTTTCTTCACATCGAGCCTATGCACATTCGCAGAATGGATTATATGAAAGCTGCTCAATCAGAGCCGAATGGCGACGAGGTCGGGCTGCAGTTTCTGGAAATAACTTCAGAGGAAGATTTGGAGCTGTTTCTGAACGATGTGGATCATTTTAGCCGCCAGGGAAAATTTAAGCACGGCTTCGAGATCCAGTCGTATATCGTCGACAGCTGCCGCTGGTCAGGAGCACATCATTGCAGGGCAAGGGAGCTGCCAAGGATGTTCGTGGATGGTCAGGACCAAATCTCGGCGTGCCGAGGCTGTTCATCCATCGGTGATATGTACGATTCGCTCGATAGTTTGCTGACACAAGTATCTGTGGCTAGTGATCAGGAGCAGCTGCTCAGGGGCTGCCAAACCTGTGACATCCGTGATACCTGCTCGAAGTGCAGCTTCTTGCCAAGCTATATGAATCGTCAGCAATACTGCGATTTACGTAGGAAACATGTCATGCTTCATCGGTATATGCAAATGGTGCAATTATTCAAGGTCTTAAGGAAATATACACAAGCCCTCCAGGGAATCGGCATTCAGGACATCAAGGTGTCATTACCAACCGTAACGCATCTGTGGCCGAAACATAGCGGGGTGGAGGGAGCAGCCAACTCTTCGGTGCAAGATACTGTGTTTCTGTTCTACATGCAGGATCAGCCGATGCTGTTCCACTCCGTGAATCAAAAAATATTGAAGCTCAATGAACTAACCGCGCTCATTCTGGAAGGGTACATGGCCGGAGCGGATGAAGTGGAGCTAATCCGGTACATTACCGAGAAATACCATGTTGAAACCGAGTATGCAGCATCAGCTGTATCACAGGCCGAGGCAATGTTTGCACGGGAAGGCTGTTTGAAGAAAATGTCGGCTAAAGCCGGTTGAAAGGAAGGAGTTGCCCTATGTTAACCACAAGCGCAGTGTCTTCGTATCCAATGGTCCATCCCTTAAAGGATGTGCGAGTGGGAGAGGAAATAACGCCGCTCGCGGTCGGAGATGGAATCTATGTGCAGGATATGAATGGAAAAACGTATATAGACGGAATTAGCGGGCTATGGAATATATCGCTGGGGTACCAACACCCGGATATTCGGCAAGCTATTGTGGACCAACTGGATGCGATTCCATATGTCAATCCTGTAGATCAGAGCAATCCGACAACGCTGGAGTTCGCCGAAACATTGCTCAGCATTACTCCACCACATCTATCAAAGGTCGCTTATACCTGCACGGGTTCCGAATCAGTGGAACTGGCAATCAAACTCATACGCAAATATTATTCTCTGCGCAACCAGCCGGGCAAAACCTTGATTGTTGTTATGGATAAATCCTATCACGGCAGCTATTACGGCTCGATGAGTGCAAGTGGAATCGATCAGGAAATTTCTGAGAGCTACGGACCCAAAGTGCCGGGGTTCCACTTCCATCCCGTACCGGTGTGCAGCCATTGCACCCCAGGTCATATATCGGATGAATGCCTCGACCAGAAAATACTGCAGCTGGAGCAGCTCTTCGAACAGAAAGGGTCTGAAATTGCCGGCATCCTGTTAGAGCCTATCATTGGTTCTGGTGGAATTATACCCTTGCCTGACCGGTATCTCCACAAGGTTCAGGAATTGTGCCGGAAGCACGATACATTGCTGGTATTTGATGAAGTTGCGACCGGGATGGGGCGTACAGGTAAGATGTTTGGCTTCGAGCATAGCGGTGTCGTTCCCGACATTCTATGTCTGTCCAAAGGGATTAACAGCGGATATTTACCGCTGGGAGCAACCTTGTTCAGCGATTCGATTCAGCAAGCTTTTGCTTCTGCCGGATCACATATAGAGCATCTATCTACACAAAACGGTAATCCGATCGCGTGTGCTGCTGGTATGGCAACCGTGAAAGTGCTTCAGCAGCCGGGAATGCTGGAATCCATTGAACGAAAGGGAATGCAGCTTCGTCAGTCTCTTGAGCAAGCCTTAGGTAACCACCCGTTATTTCTGGAGGTCCGAGGTAAAGGGCTCATGATAGGGGTAGCTCTGACGGCAGACAAGGAAACAGGGGCATGCCTTCCGCCCGAAAGACTTGCAGAACTTGTGAGCAAGCTGAAACGCCGGGGACTCATCGTATATCCTTTTAACACTCCGGATTTAACAACAGGATTTCATCTATTCCCGCCATTTATCATTCAAGAGCATGAGGTGGAGAAGATGGTGCAGTTAATCAAAAAGGTGCTTGAAGGGAGGTGATTATGGATGAAACATAATCTCTCCAGCAAGATAAATGAACTCCAAGGCTATCTGGTTCCCCAATGGTTGAAAGCCTGGTTTAACAAGCAGGATAGACATTATTAATCATATTCACAAATTTTCTGTAAGGAGGTGATCAGCAGCATGGTGAAACTTATTCCAATTATGTTCCCTATTCTTCCAATCATCCCGATTATCTTCCTGTAAGTCACCCTTAGCGAACATCAGGCAATTCTTATAGATTCCTTTAGAAAATTCACTGAAAGGGAGGTGAACGAAATGTCAGCATACTGGCCGATTGTGGGACCGATCATTATCATCCTTCCAATTGTTAAACCGATTGTTTCCCTGCTCTAATAAAGCGTGGTTACCATACACTTCATGCAAAGGAGGTGAACTGACATGCAAAAGAAACTGTCCTTGCAATTCGAAGAAATGGAAGCTGTGGCGGCCCCGGGTTGGCTGGAAGTCGCAATTATTGCAGGAGCCGCCTTCGGAACTGCTGTAGCATTGACATAATTCTCAGACAACTGAGTTTTAAATAGTATGAATTAAA
>NZ_JBCMXJ010000027.1:0-113666 GCF_050475945.1 Paenibacillus solani | reverse complement strand
AGTTTCATTATAGCTATTCTTTTTAATGAAGGAGGAGCAACCATGATTATCAATACAAATAGATTCGGTCAAATCGATATAGATAACAACCAAATGATCGTATTTAAGAGTCCAATATTGGGATTCGGAGATTTGAAAAATTATATCTTGCTTCAATCGGAAGATAAGAAGAGTCCTTTTGAATTTTTGCAGTCTGCTGAAAATGAAGATCTGAGTTTTATTGTTACGGATCCCTTTGTGTTTTTTCCTGATTATGAATTTCAACTGGAACCATATTGGGTTGAAATGTTAGCCGTTACTGATGAGTCCGATATAATGGTGTTGGTTATCGTTACGGTCCGATCTTCGGATGATATATCTTGCAATTTAAAGGCACCTATCGTTATTAATAAATCTCGCAATAGTGCAGCACAGATTGTCTTGGATCATAGAGATTATGTGACACAGCAGCCGTTGTTCAGAGAGAAGAAGGGAGCTGATATTGATGCTGATTCTGTCAAGAAGTAAAGGGCAGAAAATTATGATAAATGATAATATTGTTCTTTCCGTTATTGAAGTTAACGGTGATCAGGTCAGAATTGGCATTGAGGCTCCTGCAAATGTAACTATATATCGTGAAGAAATATATGAAGCTATTAAGAAACAGAATCAAGATGCAATTGAATTCGATGAAGATATACAAAAGATTTTGCAGATGGTCATTCCAAGAGAAAAGAATTAATTAATTTATTTAGAAAATTAATATTCTGCTATAAACAATAGAGTAAAGTTTCCGATAAATATAGTATTGGTCGAAAGACATGGCAGTGACGGCCGAACGCTATGTCTCGATCACAAATGGGTGAAGCATGGATGCGAATCACCAACACATTCCAAGGAGGAATTCTAAATGCGTATTAACCACAATATCAGTTCTTACAACACTCAGCGTCAACTGACTTTCAACAACAATTCACAAAGCAAAAACCTCGAGAAGTTGTCTTCCGGCTATCGTATTAACCGTGCAGCTGACGATGCTGCTGGTCTGGCAATTTCCGAAAAAATGCGTAACCAGATTCGTGGATTGGAGCAATCTTCCAAGAATGCTCTAGATGGTATTTCCTTGATCCAAACTGCTGAAGGTGCATTGAACGAAACTCATGCAATGTTGCAACGTATGTCTGAACTTTACACACAAGCAGCTAACGAAACTTTGACTTCTGCGGATTCAGCCAAAATCCAATCTGAACTCAATGAGTTGACTAATCAAATTAATGACATCTCTACACAAACACAGTTCAATACCAAGAAATTGCTAGATGGTAGTATTCCAGATGTTACATTCCAAGTTGGTGCTAATGAAGATGAAACCATTACACTTACATTGGCAGCGGCAGATGCAGCTGCAATTGGTCTTACAGGCATGGATCCTCTTGATGGAAAAAACGCTACTGCTAAAGCAAGTTTGACTAAGGTTCAAAGTGCAATTGACAAAGTTTCTGAACTGAGATCCAACCTTGGTGCTGTTCAAAACCGTCTTGAGCATACTATTAACAACCTGGGAACTACTTCCGAGAATTTACAAGCTGCTGAATCCCGTGTTCGTGATACAGATATGGCTAAAGAAATGTCGGAATACACGAAGAACAACATTCTGCAGCAGGCTGCTACTGCAATGTTGGCTCAGGCGAACCAAGCACCTCAAGGCATTCTTCAATTGCTTCGTTAATTGGTTCGATTGGTTTCGAAGAACCGGCCGGGATACCGGTCGGTTCTTTAATATATGTGCTTGATGAAGGGAGATTGAATATATGAGAATTGAGCATAAAGCTCTATCCCAGACCACCCTTCAGGCTATGTCAGGTGTTAGTAATCAGGAAGCTCAGATCAGCTCAGAAATACCGATTATCGGTGGCCAACACCAGGTTAGTGAGAAGGATCTTAAGGGACTTGTGGACAAGGCGAATCAAATCGTCGGAAAAAGTGATACCAGAGTCCAATTTTCAATACATGACAAAACTCGCCAGATCATGGTTAAGTTGGTGGATTCTGCCACAAATGAAGTGATTAAAGAAATTCCGCCGGAAAAGATGGTTGACTTGGTCTACAACCTCTGCCAGCAAATGGGTATTTTTGTTGATAAAAAATTAGAATAAGTAAAGGAGGCGAATTGGATGAACAATATTAGTGGTATCCGGTTTAGTGGCATTGCTTCCGGATTAGATACAGATGCAATTATCAAACAACTTATGACGGTTGAGAAGTATCCGTTAAATAAATTGAACCAACAAAAGCAGTTAACTATTTGGAAGCGGGATTCTTACCGGGAAGTTAACACATTATACTCTTCACTTAGAACTTTGGCTGATGGATTGCGGCTGGAAAGTAATTTTAATAAAACTTCTGTAGCATCTAGTGATAATAGTGTTGTTACCGTACAGTCTAACGATGGTTCAACTACAGCAAATAGTTACTCTATAAAAGTAAATCAATTAGCAGCATCTGCGACAATTGCTGGTCAGGCCATGGGCTCGGGCATTGATTTGAACGCTGCGGGACTAACAGGAACAGATATTGAATTCAAAATAAATGGAAAGCCCATTAAAGTCACTTCTACCTCAACTATGCAATCGGTCATCGATGATATTAATAAGTCTGGTGCCGAAGTTACTGCTAGTTTCGATCAAACTAACGGAAGACTTTTTCTTACTTCAAAACAGACCGGGGAAAAGTCTGAAATCAATATTGAGGATTCAACTGGAGTTCTAGCTAGTAAATTTGGATTGGTTGGATCAGATGGAAAGGCAATTACTTTTCAAGCCGGGAAAGATGCCATCGTTGAAATGAACGGTACGGTAATGACCATGCCAAACAATTCATTCACAATGAATGGTGTCAGTTTTTTTCTTAAAGGAACATCAACATCTGCGGTTACAGTTGAAGCATCTAGAGATGTTCAAGGTATGGTTGACAAAATTACTGCTTTTGTTGAAAAGTATAATGAATTGATCGATAAAGTAAGAGGAAAGCTCGATGAAAAGAAAAATCGAGATTATACTCCGTTAACCGATGAACAGAAAGAGGCAATGAGCGAGAAACAAATCGAACTTTGGGAAACAAAAGCTAAGTCAGGTATATTGTATCGAGATAGCATGTTAGAATCTGTACTAACCACTTTGAGACAATCGTTCATGAACGAAGTGGAGGGGCTAGACAAGGGAAAGAACACTCTTTCCTACATTGGTATAGGAACTGCGAAAAATACAAAGGATGCCTATCTAGAGAACGGCAAGTTGCATATTGATACTGAAAAATTAAAGTCAGCATTGATCAATGATCCGGATGGTGTAGTTGCCCTTTTTACTCAAAGTCCTGCCGGAGGAACTAAAACCCAATTAGGTTATGCAGAGCGAATTAAGAAGGATCTGGACGCAGCAATTTCATCGCTTGCTAAAAAAATTGGTTCGGGTTCTTCAGAAAATTTGGATAATAGTCTGATGGGGAAAGAATTAAGAACATTAAACACCAGAATCTATGATATGCAGGATAGATTGGTAACTATTGAAACCAGATACTACAAACAATTCACAGCGATGGAAAAGGCGATTCAAAAACTAAATAGTCAAGGTTCTTGGCTATCACAGCAGCTCGGCAATTAATATATTTTGAAATACAAAGAAGTAAGAGGGGATATTCATGTCTGTACCAAACTATCAGCAAACCTATCTTAATGTCCGCGTCGAAACATCAAGCCCTGGAGAATTAACCTTGATTTTGTACGAAGAGTTTTACAAGAAGCTGCTTGTATCAAAAAAACTGCTTGGTGATAAAACTTCCACAGAACTGATGAGACAGCAAATCTTCAAAGCAAAAGAAATTCTGAATGAATTGATGATTACTTTGAATATGGACTATGAAATCTCACAGAATCTTTATGACTTGTATGTCTACTATAACAAGAGATTGGCTGATTTCCTCATCCAGCAAGACCTTACTATTTTGGACGAGGTTATTGAGTTTGGATATCTTATGGTAGACACATGGAAGGCAGCTTTAAAATCATTAAAGACAGGGAACGTCCAAAAATGAACAAGTTTGAGAGAGACTCAGATTTCGAACTTCTTCTAAAAATTCAGGGGATTTATCATGAAATTATCCAAGCTCATAACGCAAACTATTATTTTCAGAAGGAAGAAGAGTTGGATGAATTATTCGGAAGAGTATCTAACGGGCACTTTGTTGTGACGGATCAATTAAGAGAATTGCTTGAGGACATTTACTCTATGAATGTGGAGATTGTCCAGTTAGTGCAGATGGAGAAAGGAAGAATGGAACAGAGCGAAAAAGTGACTAGAAAATATTATCCTTCTGACCCTCTAATTGCTTCAGCTTTTTTTGATAAAAAAGGTTAATGACCTTATAAAGGGGAGGAAAGTGTATGCTGAAAAAGGTTCTGGGTCTTACTTTAGCACTAATTTTAATGCTAACGGGAGCTAATTGGGGCGGCAATAGTGCTGCTGCGGCTACTAATGATTATGTCACAGCAGGTAAGACCGTAAATCCGACTTCGATCACTGTAGATGGTGAGGCTGAAGTTACACTAAATATTAAAGGAACACCACCAACAAATATTGTGATGCCGAATGACGTCATTTTGATCATTGATAAATCCGGAAGTATGTCGAACGATAACCGGATAAGTGCTGCTAAAAGTGCAGCCAAAGGCTTTATTGATCTAATGGATATGAGCAAGCATCAAGTGGGTATTGTAGATTATAGCTCGGGATCCAATATCAACTTATTACCGCTAAGTACTGATGTGAATGCTGCAAAAGCGTATATTGACACATTGCAGGCTAACGGAGGTACTGCAACAGGCGCAGCTATTGATAAAGCGATTGAGGCTTTAACCAATCATCGTCCTGAAGCACAACCGGTAATCGTCATTATGACTGACGGGGATGCTAATGAACCTGAAAAAAATCCATATCAATATGCTATAGATCGTGCACAAGCAGCCAAAGAAGCGGGAATCGTTTTCTATACCATTGCTTTGTTAGGGTCAAAAGACAACCCGGATGTGAGTGGTCCTAATATCTTGCTCAAACAGATGGCAACGACCGAATCCCACCATCACTTTGTTCTAGGTTCTACGGGGCTATCCGACATTTATGCTGCAATTGTTAAAGAAATTGGGGTAGCAAGTGCCTATAATGTAGTTGTAAATGAGAAGGTTTCTTCTGAATTTGAGATAGTTCCGGACAGTTACATAAACAACATTCCTCAACCAACAGTTAATGGTAATACATTAACCTGGAGCTTTCTTGAACTAAAAGACAAAAACCTGCAGTTTAAATATAAGATTAGGCCAAAAGATAAATCTAAAGCTGGCACTTTTAAGGTATCCTCTTCTTCGTCCGAGATCACTTACAAAGATTATGCTGGTGCTAACCGAACCAAAGCCATACCAAACGCCTCATTAACCGTCACTCACCTTGCTCCAACAATTACATCTGTTGACAAGGACTTTGGCCATCCAAATGGCGGAGAGACTGTGACAATCAACGGTGAACATTTCCGCCCTAATGCAACAGTAATGTTTGGAAGTAAATTCGCTTCAAGCGTTCAATATGTAAATGATCAACAGTTAGTAGTTACTGCTATAGCAGGGACGCAAGGTAAGACTACTGTTAAAGTAACAAATGACGATGGTCAGTTTGCTACAGCAGGTTACACTTACAAAGCTGACCCTGTGGTGACAAGTTATACACCGAATTCCGGCCCCTACAAAGGGGGGACTGTTGTATTTTTCTATGGCAGCTATTTTGCGAAGGGAATAACTGTGAAATTCGGTGATAACGCAGGGACAGTAAATTATTATAATTCTGGATATATTAGTGCCACCACACCTAAAGCAACAAACTCAGGACCAGTAGATATTACCTTAGAAAATCCTGATGGAACCAAACTTGTGATTCCTAATGGTTTTATTTATGACGAGGAAATTATACCAACTCTCAGTATTACGACAGTTACACCCAATACCGGAAAGATGGCTGGAGGAGAAGTTGTTTATATCGAGGGTCAACTAATTGATCCTTCAGCAAAAGTTTACTTTGGCAGTACCGAAGTTCCGATCAATACGTATTACTCCAGTTCCCGTATCAGAGTTGTTGCTCCTGCTTCAACTACTTCTGGCTCCGTAGATATCACAGTAACTAATCCAGATGGGAAATCTGCGACTCTAACTGGTGGATATACTTACGAGACTCCTCCTGTCCTTCCGGCACCGTCAATTACAAATGTTTCGCCTAATTCTGGCCAGTTGAAAGGCGGAGAAATCGTTTATGTTGATGGTACTGGTTTTCAGAAGGGTTTAGTGGTGTATGTTGGGGATACTGAAGTACCTATGGATACCTTCTACACTGCAAAGAGATTCCGATTTATTGCGCCAGCTTCTACGGCAGCAGGAGTGGTTGATCTTAAAGTTATTAATCCGGACAGTAAAGAAGCAATTCTCACCGACGGCTATACCTACTTGGCACCGCCACCTAAAAAACCACCTTCTGTGACCGCAGTTACCCCAAGTAGCGGTCCGACTACAGGGGGCACGATAATTTATATTGACGGGAAAGACATTCAGAATGGCGTGACCGCAAAAATAGGTTCAACGGATGTTGAGGTAACTTACTACAGTACATCAAGAATTAGAGTTATTTCTCCAGCATCTGCGACAAGTGGTCCGGTGGACATTATTCTTACTAATCCAGACGACCAAAGTGTTGAGATTATTGGTGGATTCACCTATCAGACTGTTACGCCGACGATTACTAATATTTCACCTAATAATGGTCCGCTGGCTGGAGGGGATATCATATATATTGATGGCAAGAACTTTGACCCCAATATGATACTCACCGTTGATGATAATGTCGTTCCAATTGATCAATATTACAGTTCAAGCCGAATTCGCTTCATCGCACCTTCTAGAGCGGATGCCGGAACTGTAAGTGTAGTCCTTACTCTTCCATCAGGCACGAGTGCTTCAACGACATATACTTATAACGCACCTCCAGCCGCTGTAGCGCCCGTGATTACTGCTATATCTCCAGCATCGGGACCTGCAGGAGGAGGAACGATAGTTTATATCGATGGAACAGGATTTAATAAAAACTCTGTTGTATTAATTGGCTCAAAGCAAGTAACAATTAACATGTTTTATACGGCAAAACGTTTTAGAATTATTACTCCTGCCGGGACTAAAGGTATTGTAGATCTGCAAGTAGTGAATCCAGACGGACAAGTAAGTAATATTGTATCGTTTGAATACAAATAATTAAATAATGGTTTATTATAAAGAGGGATGTCTAAGGGCACCCTCTTTATCGTCTAATTAAGACATAAATTATTGTAAAAGGGGAATTATGCATGCTCTCAATATCCGTCTGTATGATCGTTAAAAATGAAGCAAGTTGCATAGAAAGCTGTTTAAGCTCTGTTAGTAAATATGTAAGGGAAATTATCGTTGTTGATACAGGATCGATCGATGAAACAAAAGAGATTGCTCTAAAATACACCTCAAATGTCTATGAGTTTCAATGGATCAATGATTTTAGTGCAGCTAGAAATTTTGCAATCTCCAAGGCAAGCCAATCTGTTATTTTAATGATGGACGCTGATGAGATGTTGAATCCAGAAAGTCTCCCTCTATTAATGAAGTATTGTGCTGAGCCGAATGGGTCAGCTGGAAGAGTAAGGCAGGTTAACCAGCTTGGTAATGGTGAAACTGGTGTTATTGAAATAGCACGTCTGATGCCTAATGATAAGACGATGAAATATACGGGCAGGATACATGAACAGATAACCAAAATAGATGGTGATCCGCCTAGAGTAATTTCGACAGGGGTTGAACTTTTTCATTCGGGATATTCGAAAGAAGTGATTATGGATCAGAATAAAATAAAAAGAAATCTTGATTTATTAACACTTGAACTTAGTGATCATCCCGATAATCCATATATTTGGTATCAACTGGGGAAGACTAATTATGTAGCTGAAAAATATTTAAAGGCTAATTCGCAATTCCAACAGGCCATAGATTTAGTAGTTGGCAAAAATGATTTGCCACCTTACTTACCAAATTTACTGGTCAGTTACGTATACTCCTTGTTGAAGACTAAGGAATTCGATAAAATCCTTTCTATAGTTGAGGTATGCACTGATCTATATCCTGATTTTACTGATATTTATTTTGTTTATGGCATAGTCCTAATGGAATTAAAAGACATTAATCAAATAGAGCAAATTCGAGAGACTTTTGAATACTGCATTCATTTGGGAGAAGCGGATACTTCAAAATATGAGACTGTGCATGGGGTAGGCAGTTACAGAGCTTATTATAATTTAGGGGTTTATTATGAAGCGATTGGGGAAGCGAAAAAGGCCGTTGAATATTATAAAATGGCGGTCCAATCAGGCTATTCTCCAGCTGCTGAAAGAATCAAATCGATAGACAGCAATTCTTATTAAGGTTCGCTTGTGTGAGGTAGTATCTCAACTGTTTAATAACAGTTTTTTGGCTAAATAATTGTAAGCTTATGTATTGCTGAAAAAGGCATTACTTTAATCTTCATAAATGTCGATATATATAGTGAGACTATTTATTTGATATAAAACGGAGGCTCACCATGAGAAAGCAAGTCCAGAAACAAATTATTGAGATTTTTCAAACAATTTTAGAAGGGGTTAACTACGCAGTAACTTCGCAATCACAACAAGTAGGCGTGGTTCTTAGTGATTGTTTCACCACTTTTAATTTTATTTCCGATAATCTCGAAGCGGGGCTGTCGGATGAACGATTTAACTTCTATCATACATTCATTGTTGAGCTGCAAAGTTTGCTCGAGACTATTTACGGAAAAATATCATTAGGGCAACCGGTCGATGAAATAGCAGACAAATTTAGAATATTACTTCAGAAATTAGAGACAGAACTTACTCAGGAGCCCGAGGTTAAAATCGAAGTTGTATTCATGCCCTATAAATCGAGCATGTGGGATAGCCTGGAAAGCATCTGGTTAGCTGCTAATAATGATGAAAGATGTAATGCAGTGGTTGTACCAATCCCCTATTATGACAGAAATCCAGATAGAACCGTTGCCGCAATTCATTATGAGGGTAGACAATTCCCGGACAATGTACCAATCGTCCATTACGATGATTATGATTTGAGTAAAACCCTTCCGGATATCATTTATATTCATAATCCATACGATGACGCAAATCGTGTGACTTCGGTGGATCCGAGATTTTATTCTTATAACCTTAAGCATTATACTAATATGCTTGTTTACGTGCCTTATTTTACTTCAGGTGCGTATAAAGATATTCCTTCCTTTGCACAAAAGCATCTGACTTCTTGTGTAAATTCAGTTGATAAAATTGTAGTGCAGTCCAGTACACATAAACAACTTTACGTTGAGTGTGGCGTTGATGAAAAGAAACTTCTGGTACTTGGTTCCCCCAAAATGGATGCCGTTGCTAACTTAGATATTAACCATGTGAACGTTCCTGAAGCTTGGGAGGCGAAATTAAAAGGGAAAAAGTCGATTGTTTTAAACAGCACTTTAGGTCCTTTTTTAAATGACCCGCAATATTTAGAAAAATTAAAAGAAAGAGTTTCGACCATTTTATCATTCGATGAATTGACCCTCATTTGGAGGCCACATCCCTTATTGGAAACGACAGTAACTTCGATGAAACCGAATTTGTATAAGGATTATAAGGAAGTACTTCACATGTTAGAATCACATGAAAATGTTATAGTCGATTTATCTGCTAATACAGAAGCAGCAACAATGGTTACTGATGGGATGATTAGTGATTTAAGTTCGTGGGCGCGTCAATACATTGCAACTGAGAAGCCGGTGTTAATACTAAATGGGAAGAGTGAGCTTAGGAAAGAACGAACCTGTGTTTTTGACCATTTTTCTTGTTACTTTTTCTATGATGGTTGTAGTATTGAGGAATTCTGCAAAATGGTTATAAACGAAGTAGACAAGTTGAAGGACGAACGAATTAATGATTTGAGAAATTCTCTCGTCAATATTGATGGTACCTGCGGACAAAAGATAAATGAACACGTCGTTAGTTTAGTGGGGTGAAATCGTGAAAGAGGAAAGGGTTACAACGAACATTAATATCACCCCAGCAGAGCGTAGACAAATACAGTTGATTCAATTAGAAATGTTAATTGAAGTCGATAGAATCTGTAGGAAACATCACATACCATATAGATTAATAGGCGGGAGCCTACTTGGCGCAGTAAGGCATCAGGGATTTATCCCCTGGGATCCTGATGCGGATATTTCCATGAACAGAGCTGATTATAACCATTTTTATGATGTATGTAAGAATGAGTTGGATACAAGACGATTCTTTCTTCAGGAGTGGAGAACAGACTCCAACTACCGGTGGAACTATGCAAGACTAATTCGAAATGAGACAGAATTTGTTAGAGCTGGTCATGAAAAAGTTAATTCTAAAACTGGTGTTTTTATTGATATTATTTGCGCAGATCGCGTGCCTGATTCGAAATTACTCCGACCAGTCCATTCTTTCTTTTGTTTTCTAATTCGAAAAGCGCTGTGGTCTAAAGTCGGTAAGGAGTTGCACCCTAATTATTTTTTGAGAAAATGGTATAGAGCGCTTTCTTTAATCCCCAGAAATATAATTTTTCACTTTAGGGACTGGATTATAAGCTGGAATAAAAATAAACAAACGATCCTAAATAGAAATATGGCACATAAAGTGTCGTCCAATAGCCCATCAAAATGGGGGTATCCAAGAAGTTCTTCTTTAGAAGATGAAGAAAAGGTTTTGAACGGTGAACTACCATGGAACTATTTTTCAGTAGATTTAGATTTTGAAGGCCAAAAGTTTATGGCTTCTAAATACTATGAAGAAGGTCTGAGAAATACTTTTGGTGATTATATGCAACTCCCGCCTATCGAAAAGAGGAACAGTCATATCCCTTGTTCCAAGCTAAAGCTTATTAGACCTGAAATTCAGGAATTCGACGACCTAATGAAGAAATTGTACACTATTTAGCTAACGATATTATGGGGGGATCTCATGAAGTACGGAATTATCTCATATAAGAAAACAGTACGGCCTGGTGGTATAAAATGGACAAATTTGGGGGATCCAATTCAATCCTATGCAATGGTTAAAATCTATGAAGAAATGGGTATCCCTGAATCAGAACTGGTGAAAGTCAATAGATACTCATCTAAATCATATGACGGAGATTATGTTATTTTACCATTCAATTGCTATAATATGATTTTTGATCAATATAGACATAATAATTCTCTCCCTGTTTCTGATAAAATTATTCCCGTTTTTGTGAGTTTTCACTTACACTCTCGCGTGTTAGAGCCGGATTTATTACAACAACTGAGGACCTATGAGCCGATTGGTTGTAGAGATGAAGAAACGATGAAAATGTTAAGGAGCTACAATATTCGTGCATATTTATCGGGATGTGTAACTGCAACATTACCGAAAAGAAAGGCGAATCCTCAAAGTGGAAAAAACTATTTTGTTGACTGCCCCGAGAGTCTTCTGGAATATATTCCACAAAATATTATGGTTAATGCAGAGTTTGTTACACATATGCCTTATATTCCTCGGAGTTCTGAGGATATTTATCTTACTGACGAAGAGGAACAGAACTATTATCAATTAGGTGTCAATCAACTAAAGCTCTATGAGAATGATGCTAATCTTGTAGTTACTTCGCGATTGCATGTTGCTGCTCCATGCATGGCTTTGGGAATCCCAGTGATCCTGGTTAGCGAAAACTTTGATGGGAGATTTTCTTGGATTGATAAGTACTTGCCTCTTTATACACCAAGCGACTTTGGTGAGATTAATTGGAACCCCGATCCAATTGACTATGAGGAAGACAAAGAAATTATCAAAAGGCAATTTATCTACAGAATACAGAAAGCGTTTGAAGAGAACCACCTTCTCTATGATTGTAGTTCTCTACTTGAAGACAGAAAAAGATCAGTATATAACAAGGAAGTCATTAACTCTTTAAAACAAATTGCTAGCAATACAGAGAGTGTAAAATATGCGATATGGGGTATGCGGGCAGAAACCATGAATTTACATCATGTAATTTCTGACCATTTTCCTAATTGGAAATTATCAGCCGTAATAGATGAGTATTGTATGGGTGAATATGAAGGGTATCCAATTTTAACATCAAAGGATATTCCCGATCTGGATGACGACGAGATTGTTTATTTTATTGTTCCTGAAGCTGCTCATGATTTTGCATCCGATTTCTTTAAAGGAAAAAAAATCAGAGGGTTTCTTGTCAAAAATAAAACGGAATTCGTTGAAATATAAATTTTTAAGGTATACGGACTATTATGAGATATTCAATGAAAAGTGATATTCAATCCATAGAACTTTCGACGGATGAGTTACGAAAAATGCAAATGAATATGTTGGAAATGCTGATTGAATTTGATCGTATTTGCCGAAAACATGATATTAAATATTCATTAGATGGGGGAACGTTTTTAGGAGCGGTTCGTCATAAAGGTTTTATTCCTTGGGATCCGGATGCAGATATAGTTATTCTAAGAAAAGACTATGAGAAGTTTAAAATGATCTGCAAAAAGGAACTAAATCACTCTATTTTTTTCTTACAGGATTACGAGACAGATAGATATTACAGATGGGGCTATGCAAGAATGCTTAGGCGAGGTACTTCATATGTTCGTGCTGGTCATGAACACCTTCAATCACAAAATGGTGTATTTATAGATATATTTACGCTGGATAGTGTTCCAGATTCATCAGTTGGCCGTATTGTTCACAAGTTTTTGTGTTTTTGTATCCGAAAGTCACTATGGTCTGAAGTAGGGAAAAAAGTACACCCAAATCCATTTTTTCGTGTGGTTTACCGAGCTTTATCTAAAATCAGCAAGGACAGGCTGTTTTACCTTAGGGATGAAATCGCCAGAATTTGCAATAAAAATGACAATTCTCTTCTTGTTCGCCATATGTGCTCGCCCCATCCCAAAAAGCACTCATATGGATTTCCGAGAGAGTTATTTTATTCACTAAGTGATTATGAGTTTGAAGGCTATGAATTTTGGGGGTTCACAAATTTTGATTGGTATTTGAAATCAATATACGACGACTACATGACACCTCCAACCGAAGAAAAAAGGACAAGTCATATACCTTGTTCTAGTTATTCATTGATTGAACCAAGCGAATTAATGAGAAGTAAAGGCAATTGAATGTTAGAGGGGAATCCATCGATATGACTACAACTGCATTAATATTTGCGGGTGGCACAGGGTCCAGAATGAATAGCAGATCAAAACCAAAACAATTTTTAGATTTACATGGAAAGCCTATTATTATCCATACCTTAGAGCATTTTGAGTATAGTCAGGAAATTGATAGTATAGCTATAGTTTGTCGTGAAAATTGGATCAACTATTTGAAAGAACAATTAAGACATAATTTTTTTGAAAAGGTTCGTTGGGTTGTTCCAGGCGGAGAGACCGGACAACAATCTATATATAATGGACTTAAGGTGATATATGATTCTTGTGATAATCCAAGTGAGACTATTGTACTTATCCATGATGGGGTTAGACCATTAATAAACCAAAGGCTTATTTCCGATAACATTGCCTCCGTTAGACAATATGGTTCAGCAATCACTGTTACTAAGGCGGTTGAAACTGTAATTAGTACAGACGATAATAATGAAGTTGTAGATATTCAAAATCGTAATTATGCAAAAATTGCAAAAGCTCCTCAGAGCTTCTATTTAAGCGACATTATCTCGGTACATGAAAAAGCTATACAAGATAATAATCTGAACACCGTTGATTCGGCATCTTTAATGATGCATTACGGATGCAAACTGCACACTGTCGATGGGCCTATTGAAAATATAAAAATAACAACACCTTATGACTATTATATATTCAGAGCAATATACGAGGCTCGTGAAAATTCCCAAATATTTGGATTGTGAGATGATAAGATGTTATTGGAATCTCCAAATGACAACATATTGCAAACTGATATAGAACGCGTTAGTCAAGACCTTAGTAAATTTTTTGAAATAAAAAATAAGGTTTTTTTCATAACAGGGGCAAGTGGCTTATTAGGATCAATAATTGTTAAGTCCTTAATGTGTTTGAATAGATGCTACCAATTTAATATTTCTGTGTTTGCATTAGTACGAAATTATAATAAGGCGCAGGCAACTTTTGGTGACTTGCTATTAGATGATCATTTACAAATTATTGTTGGTGATGTTCTTAGCATTCCTCATATTCCTGAATTCATTGATTATATCATCCATGGGGCGAGTATTACTTCTTCTAAATCGTTTGTTACTCATCCAGTCGAGACAATTATTACGGCCATCAATGGAACATATAATGTACTCGAGCTTGCCAGATTAAACAATGTCTCTGGAATGGTATATATGTCCTCTCTTGAGATGTATGGCAATCTCAATTCTGACCTGCCGATTTCAGAAGATTGTGGTGGATTTATAGATCCCTTATCCATAAGAAGTAGTTATTCAGAGAGTAAAAAAATGGCTGAGAATCTTTGCTGCGGATTTTCTTCAGAATTTGGTCTTCCAGTTAAAATTGCTAGACTCACACAAACATTTGGAGCGGGAGTTTCCTATAATGATAATAGAGTCTTTGCTCAGTTCGCCAGAAGTGTAATTGAAAAGAAAAATATTGTGTTGCATACAACAGGTGAGACTGTTAGAAATTATTGTTACACCAGTGATGCAGTCAGGGCGTTATTTTATATCCTGTTAAGAGGCGTTCCAGGATCAGCGTATAATGTGGCAAATATGGAAACCGCAATTTCTATTAAAGAAATGGCCGAGTTAGCAGTCTCTTTTGGTACACAGACGGAGATTGAATTTAAATTGGAAGATAGCAACAATCATGGGTATAATCCAACTATAAAGATATGCTTGGACACTTCTAGTTTAAGTAAATTAGGTTGGTCTGCTGAAGTGAGGTTAATCGAAATGTTCCAGCGCCTTATAAAAAGTATGGAAATTAACATCTGAGTCAATAGAAAATCCGGATGGGGATAATAAGGAAGAAATATATTATTGAGTATTTTGTGGAACGTACAGTTCAAAACTAAAATAATAGAAAAGTAGTAATCTGAGGAAAGAGTGATTTAGGTGATAACTTAGCAAAAATTCTTTTCGAAGAACATGGGATTATGGCAGAGTTTTATATCGATATAAACACAAATCTAGTAAATGGTCGAATGCAAGGAACGTAAAAGATATTGACAGTAAAACTGACGATATTTTTGTAGTTGTAGCACTAAAGTATCATGAGTCTATAATTGACATATTGAATGAATACGGTTTTAAAGAAAAAGCGATAACGCCTATCATTTCATAATCCGATGACAGTCACTCAGGATCATTTAGATAACCATTATTATTCAGATATTTACGGAAATACTATAGACGGTGATATCGGTGAAGCGAGAGTTATATTCAGGGGTTACAATGCTAGCGTTAAAATTGGAAGATTAACGACTTTTGAAGAAAATGTAAAAGTATATTGTGAAGATGGTGTGGATTTATCTATTGGAGATAGCACAATTATAAAGATGAATACAAAATGGCATTTTTGACCTGATAGTAAAGTTACTATAGGAGACAATTGTTTATTTAATAATGATGGTGAACTAACATGTGGTAAAGAGGCTCAAATCAGAATCGGATCAAACTCTGAATTTGGTTGTCGTTATTGGATTGTCGCAAATACTCTAACATTTATTGATATAGGAGAAGAATGTATTTTTAGTAAAGATTGTTTAATACGTTCTACTGACGGCCATTCTATTTTTGATATTCACACTGGTGAAAATATAAACTCTTCTTTAAGTGAACAATATAAAAAGAACATAATCATAGAAGATCACGTCTGGTTCGGTGCAAAATGTAGCTGTTTTTACGGAGCAAAGATTGGCAGTGGAAGTATCGTAGGTGCTCATAGTCTAGTAAAAAGGTATTCCCTAACAACTGTATTATTGCTGGAAATCCTGCAAAGGTTATAAAAAAGGATGTTGCATGGGCGATAGAGAATAATAGGGAAAATATCGACATTATTAACGAAAAATTTATACGGTATACAATTGATAACTAATATTCATGAGTGGAGGAAGGTGCTGCTTCTTCTTCTTTTCAATGCAGTTTGGCCATATATACTTACTTGAAGGACACATAATTTCTGATATCCAATTAACGATTTGAGACAGCTAGCAAAGGACTCCGCAATACCTGGAGTCTTTTTTTTGCACTTTTGGCTGCCTAAGCTAACCCCCTAGAGAAACACGTAGTTTTGCAACAATGATAGTATCTATAAGTAATAAGGGATTGTTAGGATGAAGGCAAAACACTATAGTAACTAGTAATATATACATGGACAATAATGGGATAAAGTGTTAAGTTACTGGTATGAAAGAACCATTATAATACTACAGGAGGATAAAAATTGAAGAAAAGTGGTTATTTATTACTAGTGTTATCTGTGTTTATTAGTTTGGCTTTTTTTAACCCATCAGTTGCCAAAGCAGCAAGTCAGTACACCGGAGGACTGCTGGATGGTGAGACGGTACAAATTGGAGCTTCCGTAGGGCAATCATCAACTGCGGCTACACAGCTGACAGACAATGATCCATCGACCTCAGTGAGTCTGACTAACGGAAATCTTGCTTGGTATACTTTTACGTCCCCGGTTGAGATTTCAGCGGTCATTGCAAAATATACGAATTCTGTAACGGTTGAGTTTTACGATATAAATAATAACTTGCTGCAAAGATATGATCTATTAAGCAGTGATGGAGTCCAGACACTTTCCGCTCCGGTACAAGATGTAACAACCGTTGCATTAAAGTATACGGGGAGCAGTTCGAGAGTTTACGAGTGGAATGTGTTTGCAGCCCCACTAACTGCGCCGTTGCCTACAACGATCAACTGGATTCAAGGTGGTGATCAGGTAGCCAAACTGGAATGGACGGCGAATGGAGCGGAATCGTACAATGTAAAGCGTGCTACTTCTACTGGCGGACCCTATACCGTGATTGCGAATGTAAGAGGGGCCTCATACTCAGATAACACCGTGACAAATGGAGCAACGTATTATTATGTAGTTTCAGCGGTAAATCAGGCAGGTGAAAGCAGCAACTCGCCCGAGAAGAGTATTAAAGTTGAGGCAACGAAGTATACCGGGGGATTGCTTGATTGGGTGACTTTGCAAACAGGTAAATCGATATCCAGTCCGACCGGTACTGTTCGAGAAATGACAGACAACAATACAACTACTAATAAGATTATATACAGCGGTGACCTTGTCTGGCATACTTTTATGTCCCCGGTTGAAATATCAGCAGTGATTGCAAAATATAGTAAGCCTGCGGTGGTTGAGTTTTACGATATAAATAATAACTTGCTGCAAAGATATGATCTACTAGACAATGATGGAGTCCAGGTGCTTCCTGCTCCGGTGCAAGATGTTTCGACAGTTGTATTAAAAAGTACGGAAAGCAGTTCGAGAATTTACGAGTGGAATGTGTTCGCGGCCCCACTAACTGTGCCGTTGCCTACAACGATCACTTGGATTCAAGGTGGCGATCAGGTAGCCAGACTGGAATGGACGGCGAATGGAGCGGAATCGTACAACGTAAAGCGTGCTACTTCTCCAGGTGGACCTTATGCCACGATTGCGAATGTTAGAGGAACCTCGTACTCAGATAACACCGTGACAAATGGAACAACTTATTACTATGTAGTTTCAGCGGTAAACCAGGCAGGTGAAAGCAGCAACTCGCCCGAGAAGAGCATTAAAGTTGAGGCAACGAAGTATACAGGAGGATTGCTTGATGGGGTTACTTTACAAGTAGGCAAATCGATATCCAATCCGACAGGTACTGTTCGAGAGATGACAGACAACAATACAACTACTAGTAAAATTATATACAGCGGTGACCTTGTCTGGTATACGTTTAGGTCCCCGGTTGAAATATCAGCAGTTATTGCAAAATATAGTAAGCCCGCAGTGGTTGAGTTTTACGATATAAATAATAACTTGCTGCAAAGATATGATCTATTAGACAATGATGAGGTGCAGGTGCTTCCTGCTCCGGTGCAAGATGTTTCGACAGTTGTATTAAAAAGTACGGAAAGCAGTTCGAGAATTTACGAGTGGAATGTGTTTGGAAAAGGCGGGGAACTGCCTCCGGAGGTACCAGTTAATTTGACAGCCACGGCTGGTAACAAAAACGTCGTTTTAAATTGGAGCAGTTCTAACAATGCCGTTACGAACTTTAATATTAAACGTGCTACGGTATCAGGCGGCCCTTACACGGTGATTGGTAGTGTTACCGGCAATACTTACAGCTACACGGATAGTAACGTTATTAATGGTACTACATATTACTATATTGTTACGGCAGTTGATGGGGCTGGCACAAGCAGTGATTCAAATGAAGCTATTGCTACTCCTAAAGCTGGAAATCCTCCTGTGAATCCTCCTGGTGAGGATCAAGAAGGAGAACGGGCATTACTTCGTCTTATCCTCATTAATGGCATTGATAGAGAATACGACTTATCCATGTCTGAAGTTAATGCTTTTATTAATTGGTATGAAGATCGTGCCAATGGGGTAGGAACCATGATGTATGGTATCAATAAACACACCAATAATAAAGGGCCATTTGTAAATCGCAAGGATTACGTTTTCTACGATAAGATTATTACGTTTGAAGTAAATGCATACGGAACGGATACAAGCATTCCAGAAACCCCTCCGTATGATCCGGATGCCCATTAAAAATCTGAAGTGTTTAAGCTCTTGGAGATGCTGTAGAGTATCTCCAAGGGTTTTTTTTAATCCTTCTTTGTTGGTATATTTAGAAACTAGGTCACTACTTTAGATTATTGGTGGATTTTTAAATCCACTTGTTTCACCCCCCTCCCTGCTGGGTAATTATCGATAAAGCATATTTCGGCAGTGCTAACTAACTCAGTGTTTAAGCGGAGTCGACATTTTTCAACTTTTTCTTTATGGAAAAAGCGTCTTAGGAGCGATTGACACTGGATTGGGCGGGTGCTATAGTCGGAAATGTGGACAAGTTGTGTCACACTTTATTTGACAATGAAGGGAATGTTAGTGCATGCAAGGTAAAGTGAAATGGTTCAACGCAGAGAAGGGTTATGGTTTCATCGAGACTGAGGACGGTGGCGATGTATTCGTACACTTCTCCGCTATCCAATCCGAGGGCTTTAAGACGCTGGAAGAAGGACAAGATGTAGAATTCGAAATCGTTGAAGGTGCTCGTGGCCCGCAAGCAGCTAACGTAATCAAATTATAATCATCCCGGCATAGCCGACCTACATAAACGGTACGATGGTTAACAATTCGAGATTCGCTAGCCAAGACTCCGGTTCTTCCGGGGTCTTTTTTTGTGAATATTTTTTGTGCAAAAATTCACAATTAAATCTTTTACATAGGCTTAACAAAATGGTATAATGAGGGTGCAAAGGAGGAGTGCCCAATGCAATTCACAATTAGAGGTCAACAAATTGAAGTGACCGATGCTTTGAAGGATTATGTTGACAAGAAACTCAGCAGGCTAGATAAGTATTTTGAAGCACCCCCTACCTCCGAAGGACATGTTACACTGAGTGTCGTTCGAGGATTGCACACAGTGGAAGTGACCATTCCGCTCACAGGTGTGGTACTGCGTGCGGAAGACCGAAGCGAGGATATGTACGCTTCCATTGACGCTGTCGTGGACAAGTTGGAACGTCAGGTTCGCAAGCACAAAACCAAGCTGAACCGCAAGATCAGACAAGAAGGCGGACTGAAAACGCTCATTGCAGAAAACGGAGCAGCAACCAGTCAGACGGCTGTAGAGCAAGCGGAGTATGACGAGGATGACTACGAAGTTGTCCGTACGAAACGTTTTACCATGAAACCGATGGATGTGGAAGAAGCGATTCTGCAGATGAACATGGTAGGCCATAATTTCTTCGTATTTTCCAACATTGACACACAAGAAGTAAATGTCGTCTACAAGCGTGATGACGGCAAGTACGGATTGATTGAACGGGATTAAGTTGCCATCCCATCTGCATTCTGAAGGGAATGCGTAAGGCAATCAAGCTCGTCTCCAATTAAAGTGAATGAAATTGAAATGTAAGATGAGCCTTCATCCGTGTTCAGCGGGTGGGGCTCTTTATTTGGATATATAGATTGTTACAGATGCTGTAAAATGGAGCAGTGTACCGGAGTTTTGCGACTGGGTAAATGCTCCACGCAACTTTTTGAAGCTTTGCTGCGTCTCATATGAGTAGAACTCCAGGTATTAGACATCTCTTGTAAGCACATATTGTTGCGGCATCCCTTACAAACTGTTACAATTTATGCAAACCCTCATTTTATGGGACGGGCTCTTAGCCTGCATGAAATGGGATCATAATAAGGAATCAATGAATCGATTTCATCATTTAACCCTTTGGCATTTAATGAAGTTGATTCTATCACTTGTTTTGCACGAAAGGGGTTAACCATGCTAGGACTTGTCAAAAAGATTTTCGGCGATACCAACGAGCGTGATGTCAAACGTCTTATGAAGACGGTGGATGTAATTAACAAACTGGAACCGGATTTTGAGAAGCTGTCGGATGAGCAGCTGCAAGCCAAAACCGTAGAGTTCCGCGCGCGGCTTGAAAAAGGCGAGACGCCGGAGGAGATTCTTCCTGAAGCGTTTGCCACAGTTCGCGAGGCTTCCAAACGGACACTTGGCAAGCGTCACTATGACGTGCAGTTGATCGGAGGTATGGCCCTCCACGAAGGCAAAATTGCAGAGATGAAGACCGGTGAAGGTAAGACCCTTGTAGGTACACTGCCGGTTTACTTAAATGCCCTGCTTGGCAAAGGTGTTCACGTGGTCACCGTCAATGATTATTTGGCGCAGCGTGACAGCCAAGAAATGGCGCAAATATATAACTTCCTGGGCATGACCGTCGGTGTGAACCTGAGCGGTATGGAACACCCAGAGAAACAGCATGCTTATGCATGCGATATTACGTACGGCACGAACAACGAGTTCGGCTTTGACTATCTGCGTGACAATATGGTCCTCTATAAAGAGCAGATGGTTCAGCGCCCGCTCTATTTCTGTATCATTGATGAGGTTGACTCCATTCTGGTCGATGAAGCGCGTACGCCGCTCATTATCTCCGGACAAGCTGCGAAATCGACGGAGCTGTATTTTGCAGCTGACCGTTTCGTTAAGCGCCTGACTGCGGAAGAGGATTACACGGTAGATATTAAGGTCAAATCCGTAGCCCTCACGGAAAAGGGCGTGGCGCAAGCAGAACGTGCTTTCGGTATCGATAACCTGTATGACCAGAAGCATGTGACGTTGAACCACCACATCGTACAGGCCTTGAAAGCGAACGTAATTATGCGCCGCGACGTGGATTATGTTGTAACTGAAGACGAAGTCATTATCGTCGATGAGTTTACAGGCCGTTTGATGGCAGGACGCCGCTACAGCGACGGTCTGCACCAGGCGATTGAAGCCAAGGAAGGCATTGAAGTTCAGAACGAGAGCATGACGCTCGCTACGATTACGTTCCAGAACTACTTCCGGATGTATCGTAAGCTGGCCGGTATGACCGGTACGGCGAAGACCGAGGAAGAAGAGTTCAAGAAGATCTATGGTCTTGAAGTGCTTCAGATTCCTACAAACAAACCGAATCAGCGCATCGACATGCCGGATGTTGTCTATAAGAGCGAAGAAGGCAAGTTCAAGGCAGTTGTGGCGGAGATCGTAGAGCGTCATAAGAAGAACCAGCCGATTCTGGTAGGTACGGTTTCAATCGAGAACTCCGAGCGGTTGTCCGAAATGCTGAAGCGCAAAGGCATCAAGCATAAAGTGCTGAATGCGAAATACCATGAGGAAGAAGCGGAGATCATCTCGCGTGCGGGTGAGCCAGGATCAGTAACGATTGCGACGAATATGGCTGGACGCGGTACGGATATTTTGCTTGGCGCAGGCGTTCAGGACATTGGCGGACTTCATATTATCGGTACGGAGCGTCACGAATCGCGCCGGATTGATAATCAGCTTCGTGGCCGTGCAGGTCGTCAGGGCGACCCGGGGTCCACACAGTTCTATCTGTCCCTTGGCGATGAACTGATGAAGCGTTTTGGTACAGACAATGTACTGAATATGATGGAGCGTCTGGGTTTTGAAGAAGATCAGCCGATCGAGAGCAAAATGATCACTCGGGCAGTTGAATCCGCACAGAAGCGCGTGGAAGGCAACAACTTTGACATGCGTAAAGTCGTTCTCCAATATGATGACGTTATGAACCAGCAGCGTGAGATCATCTATAAGCAGCGCCGCGAAATTCTGGAATCCCAGGACATTAAGCAGATTGTTATAGAGATGATTAAGCCGGTCATTGACCGTGTGGTTCAAGCTCACTGCAGCGACGACATTCCAGAGAACTGGGAGCTGCAGGAAGTGGCGGATTATGCGAACCGCAAGCTGCTTGACGAGGGCTCGATTACACGTGAAGATCTATGGGGCAAGGAAGCGGAAGAGATCACGGAATATATCTTTGACCGCGTAATGAAAAAGTACGAAGAGCGCGAGCAAGCGATTGGCGAAGAAATGGTCCGTGAATTCGAAAAGGTTATCGTTCTGCGTTCGGTGGACAGCAAGTGGATGGATCATATTGATGCGATGGATCAACTGCGTCAAGGTATCCACCTCCGTGCATATGGCGGTACCGATCCGCTTCGCGAATACCAGTTTGAAGGTTTCGAGATGTTTAATGCCATGATCGCTACGATCCAAGAAGAAGTTGCGACGTACATCATGAAGGCTCAAATCGCAACGAATCAGGAGCGTCAAGCGGTTGTGGATGAGAACAAGGTCTCCACGAACAGCAGCAGTGAGCCTGCCGAGAAGCGTCCGGTTCAAGTTGCTGAACAGATTGGCCGGAACGATGCTTGTCCTTGCGGCAGCGGTAAGAAGTATAAGCACTGCCACGGACAGAACGCTTAAACGATACGATAGAGCAGTAAAGGTATTCACATGTATCAGTCCGCCCGCAATTTGGGCGGACTTTTCAACTCCCTTAAGAGCAGCAGATAAATTGGGTGACCGCGTGTTTTTTATCCGGGTACATCTGAAATCTCTGCTGCGCTTAAGGGAGTTTATCTGAGTGATAGGTGTAAATTAGGGCACAGGAATCAGCAGGAATCTTCATATGATATGGAACGTTTTCCATGCAAGAGAGGGTATACTGAATAAATAGGTACTGACAGAAAGGATGAAAACTTATGATCGATCCAAGCGTGAAGCATGACTTGCGTGAAATCAGCAAGAAATTAACCAATCTTAGGGGGTCTCTTTGACTTAGATCTCAAACAGGAGATGATTGAGAATTTCGAGGAGAAGATGGCAGCCCCGGATTTCTGGGATGACAATGAGAAGGCTCAGGCACTTATAGCCGAGATGAATGCCGTAAAATCATCTGTGGATCAATATCAGAAGCTGCAGGCCGATTATGATGATGCTGTTGTGATGATCGAGCTGGCGGATGAAGAAGGCGATGACTCCCTTGCGGGAGAAATCGGTGAGACGATCAAGGAGCTGGTGTCGCGTGTGGAGGAGTTTGAGCTCCAGCTGCTGCTGAACCAGCCTTACGATAAAATGAATGCGATTCTCGAACTGCATCCGGGCGCAGGTGGTACCGAGTCTCAAGACTGGGGCCAGATGCTGCATCGCATGTACACGCGCTGGGCCGAGAAGCGTGGCTTCAAGGTGGAGACGCTGGATTATCTGCCTGGTGATGAAGCGGGAATTAAGAGCGTGACTTTGCTGATTAAAGGCTACAATGCTTATGGATATTTGAAAGCGGAAAAAGGAGTCCATCGTTTGGTTCGTATATCCCCATTTGATTCCTCCGGCCGCCGTCATACCTCGTTTGTCTCCTGTGATGTGGTACCGGAGATCAACGACGAGGTCGAATTGGATATCCGTACAGAGGATTTGAAGATCGACACGTATCGTGCGAGCGGCGCGGGTGGTCAGCATATCAATACAACGGATTCGGCCGTACGGATCACGCACTTGCCGACCGGTGTGGTGGTAACCTGCCAGAATGAACGCTCTCAGATCAAGAACCGCGAGCGGGCGATGACAATGCTTCGGTCCAAGCTCTATGAACGTAAAATCGAAGAGCAGCAGAGGGAATTGGCTGAAATTCGTGGCGAGCAGTCCGAGATTGCTTGGGGAAGCCAGATCCGTTCGTATGTCTTCCACCCGTACAGCATGGTTAAGGACCACCGTACTCAGGTGGAAACCGGTAATATTGGAGCTGTCATGGACGGAGACCTGGATGCGTTTATCGACGGATATCTGCGCAGTCAGATCAGACAGGAAGTCGAGTAGGACATTGAGGAGAGATTGATAGAACTATGGCGCATACGGCTAGGACTCCATCGATAAACAAAAGAAAAAGAGAACCCCTGATTCCCATCAATGGTCCTCTGCGGCAGACGGTGGATGCAATTTTTATCGTGATTGGCTCCTTTATTATGGCGCTGTCCTTTAATCTGTTTTTTCTGCCGAATCACATCGCCTCCGGCGGTGTGTCGGGATTATCCGTCCTTATTCAGGCATGGCTAGGGTTTGAACCGGCGTTTACGCAGTGGGCGATTAATATTCCCCTGCTTGTGCTGGGCTTCTGGCTGCTGGGACGAAATTATGGCCTGCGTTCCCTGCTCGGCAGTGTGATTCTACCGCTGTTCGTTTTTTTGACCAGCAGTTGGCCAGTCCCCACCTCCAACCCGCTGCTGGCGTCCATTTATGGCGGTATCGGTATAGGCATTGGTATGGGGCTGGTCTATCGAGGCAGAGGTTCAACCGGTGGGATGGCCCTTGTGGCGCAGCTTCTGCAAAAATACAGCGGACTTAGCTTTTCAATCTGCGTCGTAATGCTGGATGCGCTCGTCATTTCGTCGGCGGCTCTCGTGCTGTCGCTGGAGCAGGCATTATATGCGCTGATTGGACTGTATGTAACCGGAAAAGTGATTGATGCCATTGAACTGGGCTTCAGTTTTACGAAGGTGGCTTATATTATATCCGAGCATACGGAGTCCATTACGAAGGCCATTCTCGAAGATCTTGACCGTGGATTAACCAAGCTGACCGCCGAGGGCGGCTATACGGGGGAACACCGGACCGTGCTGATGGTGGTCGTCGGACAGAACGAAATTCCCCGGTTGAAGACAGTTGTGCAGTCGGTGGATCCAAATGCGTTCGTAATCATTAGCAATGCCCATGAGGTACTTGGAGAAGGATTCCGCCAAATTAAAACATAAAATCATAGACAGCGCTCGGACATATACGAGCAATGAAAGAGACGGTGAATATACCGTCTCTTTTTTTGTTTACAGCATGTATCAGAATGTATAAATTTCAGCGAAGCGCAGCCATTCGATGATCGCAAGTAAAGTTTAATTCTGCACACCAAATGACCTCTTATGAAGTCTCCATTCACATTCTCCCATGGGGTTTGCTGTCCAGATCGGCGCAGGCCTTCAATACTCCTTTATTTTTTTGGTAAAGAGCATATAATGGTAACTATTAATGAGCAGGAGGGTAATTGTGGAAATTGCGCAGATCTATGCTAAACTGCCGACGCTGGAAACCGAGCGTCTTCGTCTTCGCAGAGTTTCAATGCAGGATGCGGACCAGATGTTTGCCTATGCGTCGGACAATGAGGTTGCCAGGTACGTGACCTGGGAAACCCATTCCTCGATTGATGACAGTAAGAACTTCATTCAATTCATTTTGTTTCAGTATGCCAAGCATGATATAGCTCCATGGGCAATCGAGCTTAAGGAAAGTGGACGCATGGTGGGGACTGTGGATTTTGTCTGGTGGAAGCCGGAGCAGCAGATTGCGGAGATCGGTTATGTGCTTGCAAGAGAATGCTGGGGACAAGGGCTTATGACGGAAGCCGCCGCTGCTTTGCTGGAGCTTGGTTTTGGAAGGATGGAGCTCGAGCGTATCCAAGCCCGCTGTTTTTCAGAGAACATAGGGTCCCAGCGTGTCATGGAGAAGATCGGCATGTCCTATGAGGGAACTTTGAGAAAAGGGATCAAGATCAAGGGGCGCCACTGGGACATCAAAATGTATTCCATTCTAAAAGAAGAATTCCAAGCACGACAGTAAATATGAAATCATGGACAGTTAGTACCAAATTTGAATAATCCATTGTATTTATATGAATACGGTCGTATAATAATACATATTTATGAGACGGATGAGTCAATGAAACTTACTTGATGTTTTTAAACATAGAGGATAATGTGGGCGTTAATTTAGGACATTGTGCCATATTGGCATGACATTTTAGATAAAGGGAATGGATGAATGGCACCTTGTATAAGGTCCTGCGAGCTATTCATCCAGGGGAGAGGGATGAGGATATGACGGAGACAAACAACAAAGTAAGAGTAGCTATTATTGGTTCTACCGGATATGGGGGCGTGGAGCTGATCCGATTGCTGCAAGCACACCCGCAGGTCGAGATTACATCGGTGATTTCTTCATCGACTGCAGGCGTACCGATCTCGGACGGTTTTCCGCATTTGACGAATATTATTACGCGTAACCTGGATGGTGTTCATCCTGCAGAAATTGCTGAGGTGGCAGATCTCGTATTTGCGGCTACACCTTCTGGTGTGAGCACCAAACTGGTGCCGGAGCTGCTGGATGCGGGCTTGAAGGTCATTGATCTTTCGGGGGATTTTCGCTTGAAGGATGGAGCGGTGTATGAAGAGTGGTATAAACATCCGGCTCCGAAGGCGGAGCTATTAGAGAAGGCCGTATACGGCTTATGTGAAGTGTTTGGTGAAGAAGTTCGTGATGTGGATTTCATCTCAAATCCGGGCTGCTATCCAACAGCGACGCTGCTAGGACTGATCCCGGCGCTTAGCGCGGGCTGGATTGATGCTTCCTCCCTTATTATCGATGCCAAATCGGGCGTTTCGGGTGCAGGACGGGGAACGAGCCTGATGACGCATTATGCCGAGATTAACGAGAATTTTAAAGCTTACAAAGTGAATAAGCACCAACATATCCCGGAAATAGAGCAAGTATTGACACAGGTGACAGGCGAACCGATTACAGTTACATTTACAACCCACATGGTACCGATGACGCGGGGAATCATGACTACGATGTATGCAACATTGAACGGAGCATATACGACAGAGGATTTTATTGAGCTGTATCGCCAGTATTTCGAAGGCCGCCAGTTTGTGAGAATTCGTGATTTGGACGTATGGCCTGCAACCAAGGAAGTCAGCGGCTCCAATTATTGTGATATCGGATTTGCGGTGGATGCGCGTACGAACAGAGTGACCATTATATCGGTCATTGATAATGTGGTGAAGGGTGCGGCCGGGCAGGCGATCCAGAACCTGAACTTGATGATGGGATGGGAGGAGAGCCTCGGGCTTACGTTTACGCCGATTTATCCGTAAGCGGGCTGGGGACACAGACATGGGAGAGAATATGTTTGCAATTATTGAGGACGGCAGCATTGTAACACCGCAAGGCTTTAAGGCAGCCGGGCTCCACTGTGGACTTAAGAAGACGGACCGCAACGATCTGGGCGTCATTGTGTGTGACGTACCGACTGTGGCTGCTGCCGTATACACAACGAATCTTATTCAGGCGGCACCACTCAAGGTAACCCGCGAGAGCTTGCAGGATGGCACGCTACGTGCTGTTGTTGTGAACAGTGGGAACGCCAATGCTTGCACAGGTAAGCAAGGGGAAGCGGATGCTTACACGATGCGTGCGAGTACAGCGGCACAATTTGGTCTGGAAGAGAATGATGTGGCCGTAGCTTCTACGGGCGTTATCGGAGAGCTGTTGAAGATGGACCGTGTGACGTCGGGGATTGCTGGCCTGCCAGCGAAGCTGAACGGCGGAAGCGAAGGAGCTGAAAGCTTCAGCCAGGCGATTTTGACTACAGACCTCGTGAAAAAAGAAGCCTGCGTCACCGTTTCGGTTAACGGTAAGAAGGTGACGATCGCCGGGGCGGCCAAGGGGTCTGGTATGATTCACCCGAACATGGCGACCATGCTCGGATTTATGACGACAGATGCGGTCATTGATCGGGAGTCGCTGCAATTGCTGCTGCGCCAAACGACCAATCTGACCTTTAATATGATTACGGTGGACGGGGATACAAGCACGAATGATATGCTGGTTGCCATGGCCAGCGGTTTGGCGGGGCATGATGTATTGTCACCAGAGCATCCCGATTGGGAGGCTTTCTCTGCGGGCTTCCACTATGTATGCCAGCAGCTGGCAAAAGCCATCGCCCGTGATGGAGAGGGAGCTTCCCGCCTGATCGAGGTGCGTGTGGAAGGCGCTGAAAGTGATGCAGATGCAGAGGCGATTGCCAAGACCGTTATCGGCTCCAGCCTGGTTAAATCCGCTGTGTTCGGCGCAGATGCCAACTGGGGACGCATTATCGCAGCAGTCGGCCGAGCGGGCCGTCCAGTCAACCCTGATACAGTAGATATTGCTATTGGTCCGATTCCGGTGCTGGAGCAGTCAAGACCCCTTCCTTTTGATGAGGATGCGGCCCTGGCTTACCTTCAGGGGGATACCGTTGATATCGAAGTGAAATTGCATATTGGTAATGGATCTGCTACGGCCTGGGGCTGTGATTTAACCTATGACTATGTCCGCATTAATGCGGCTTACCGTACTTAAATACATGTTGTAAGTGCGTAGAGCATCCTGCAGCATGCTACAGATAAATAACCTATGGGGCGGAGGAGACGGATATGAAGAGCACGATCGACCAAACGGAGACGTTGCCGGTCCAAACAATGGGGATGAATACGTTCGTTATGAAATGTGGCGGGAGCACACTCGCTGCTTTGCCAGACAGCTTCTTTGAGGATTTGAAGGATTTGCAGCAAAAAGGAGTCAGTCCCGTAATTGTTCATGGCGGCGGACCTGCCATCTCCGGCAATTTGGAGAAGCTCGGCATTGAAACCGAGTTCGTGAACGGTTTGCGCAAGACGACGGAGGAAGTGCTGGATGTTGTGGAGATGGTGCTTGCCGGCACCATTAACAAACAGATCGTGAGGCGGATCCAAAGCGTAGGTGGAGCAGCTATCGGCTTATCCGGTTCGGATGGCGGTCTGATTGAAGCGAAGCCGGTGAGCAACCATGCTGAGGTCGGTTGGGTCGGAGATGTGACACATGTGAAGTCATCCATTCTAACTGGTGTACTGGATATGGGTTACATGCCTGTCGTTGCACCTATTGGCGTGGATGAATCCGGTCAGCGTTACAATATCAATGCAGACACAGCAGCAGGCGCCGTGGCCTCCCACATGGGGGTTAATCGCATGATCGTTGTCACCGACGTGCCCGGCATCATGAAGGGAACAGGCAGCGAGAAGCGGGTGCTTCCAACAGTGACGGTTCAAGAGGTCGAGGACATGATCGGCACAGGAGAAATCTACGGCGGCATGATTCCAAAAGTTAGAGCAGCCATCAGCTGCATTCACGGCAAAGTGAGCGAAGTCGTCATCGTGGACGGAAGCGAGCCGAATGTGTTAAGCCGAGTGCTCGAAGGAGAAATCCTCGGAACGCGCATCGTACGAATGTAGGCGGCAAAACCCGCGGAACCCGCATCGTGATCGTGCGAATGTAATAAATCCGGTTTGGTATAAACCGGAACTATAGAAAACTTCAACGAAGCAGGCGGAATTGTTCTGGAGAAGCGAAGCGGTCGCCTAAAAGCTTTCCAAAGGAAAGCTGGCATCGGAAGCAAATACCACACCCGGATTTCACCCATGATATCCATTTCAATAGAAATCTGGGGGCAACAGCGATCGGAAGAACAATCCGCATGCGTAGTGATGATCAAGCTTACATGAGTTCATGAGCTTTCATGAACCTGTTTTGTCCATATGCAAAGGAGTGTGTGAGGTTATGGGAAAAGAAGCATCAGACGGTATCAAAGCCGCAAATGAAAGCTCGTTGTTCCAGACATACGCCAGATATCCAATCGCCCTGGTCAAAGGGGAAGGCAGCTGGCTATGGGACAATCAAGGCAACAAGTATCTTGATTTTATGGCCGGTCTAGCGGTAACGAATCTCGGCCATGCACCGGTGAAGGTGAAAGAGAAGCTGAAGGCCCAGCTGGATGAATTGTGGCATGTCTCGAACCTGTTCCACATTCCGGGCCAGGAAAAAGCAGCCGAGCTGCTGACAGCCAACACCTGTGCGGATGCAGTCTTCTTCTGTAACAGCGGAGCTGAAGCGAATGAAGCGGCCATTAAGCTGGCGCGCCGTTACCATCAGAAAGTGAAGGGAACAGGCCGTTACGAGGTCATTACGTTCACCCAGTCCTTCCATGGACGGACACTGGCTACCCTGACTGCAACCGGTCAAGATAAGGTGAAGGAAGGCTTCCTTCCGCTTCCAACAGGCTTCAAGAGCGTTCCGCTGCATGACCTTCCAGCATTGGAAGCAGCCATTAACGACAACACCGCCGCGATCATGATCGAGATGGTGCAGGCAGAGGGCGGCGTGCATCCGGTGGAACCGGAATTCCTCCAAGCTGTTACCAAGCTGTGCAAGCAGCACGGACTGCTGCTGATCGTTGACGAGGTGCAGACGGGTATGGGTCGGACCGGAAAGCTGTTTGCCCATGAACATTACGGCATCGAGCCGGATATTTTCACCGTGGCCAAAGGGCTTGGCTCTGGATTCCCGGTCGGTGCGATGCTAGGTAAAGGATACTTACGCGAAGCCTTTACGGCAGGCAGCCATGCCACGACCTTTGGCGGCACACCGATTGCGAGCTCCGTCATTCAGGCCACCATCGAGACGATGCTGGAGGACAACGTGCCGCAGCGCGCAGCTGAAGCCGGAGAGTACTTGATGAAGAAGCTGAATGAGAGCCTGGGCAGTCATCCTTTTGTGAAGGCGATCCGGGGTAAAGGCCTGCTTATTGGCATCGAATGCACTGACCCGGTTGGCGAGCTGGTATTGAAAGGGCAGAGCCGCGGGCTGCTGTTCGTAACAGCAGGACCGAATGTGATCAGACTGCTTCCGAATCTGTACGTGACAGAGCAAGAGATCGACCAGGCAGTATCGATTATTACCGAACTTATTCATGAACATACGGCGGTTAGCCAAGCATAGATGAACCTTGCAGTAACATCGTGACAATAACAGCCTACGTTAGGAGGAATTGAATTTATGGGTGCAAGCGGACAAGTGAAGGAATTAAGCCTGAAAGGGCGGGATATGATCGAGTTGGATGAATACTCCCCGGAAGAAATTCAATTCCTGCTCGATTCAGCGATTGAGATTAAGCGCAAGCAGAAGAACGGTGAAGTTTATCAGCCGCTGAAAGGCAAGACGATTGGATTGATTTTTGAGAAGTCGTCCACACGGACGCGGGTATCGTTTGAGGCTGGTATGTTCCAGCTGGGCGGACATGCACTCTTTTTAAGCAAAAATGATATTCAGTTAGGACGCGGCGAGCCGATCAGTGACACGGCACAAGTAATGTCCCGTTACCTGGATGGCTTGATGATCCGCACCTTCGGCCACGATAATGTCGTAAACCTTGCAAAATATGCCTCCATTCCGGTAATCAACGGCTTGAGCGATATGGCGCATCCATGTCAGGTTCTGGCTGACTTGCAGACGGTGCTGGAGCACAAGGGCAAGCTGAAAGGGCTCAAAATGGCCTTTATCGGCGACGGCAACAATATGGCGCACTCACTCCTGATTGGCGGAGCCAAGATGGGGATGCATGTGGCTGTGGCCAGTCCGAAGGGCTATGAGGCGGATGCCAGCGTCGTGAAGCTGAGCGAGGAGATTGCAGCGCAAACCGGCGGCAAAATCACGATTACGCAAGACCCGATCGAAGCTGCGAAGGACGCGGACGTGATTTATACGGACGTATGGGCAAGCATGGGCTTTGAAGAGGAGCAGGCACAGCGGGAAGCTGCGTTTGCCGACTATCAAGTGAATGAGGAGCTTGTGAAAGCGGCGAAGCCGGATTACTTGTTCCTGCATTGTCTTCCGGCCCATCGGGGTGAAGAGGTCAGCGAAGGTGTGATCGACGGTGCGAACTCCGTCATTTTTGATCAGGCTGAGAACCGCCTCCATGCACAGAAGGCTTTGATGGTTGCTTTGATGGCTTAGAGCCATCAGAGCCGTCAAATATAGCGAACATTCTCTATGAAAATGCGTCAATGGACGTTTTCTTTAGTATAATGAGGGATAGGGCAATTAGTAACAAAGAGAGGGAGTTTAACCATGGCAAAACAAAAAATCGTACTGGCGTATTCCGGTGGTCTGGATACGTCCGTTATTCTGAAGTGGCTGAAAGAAACATATGATGCGGAGATCATTGCATTCACGGCTGATATCGGTCAGAAGGAAGAGCTGGACGGACTTGAGGAAAAAGCGCTTGCAACCGGCGCCTCCAAAGTATACATCGACGATCTGCGCGACGAATTTGCGAATGATTTCATTTATCCGATGTTCCAGGCGGGTGCCATGTACGAAGGGCAGTACCTGCTCGGCACCAGCATCGCACGTCCGTTGATTGCTAAGCGTATGGTCGATATCGCTCGTGCTGAAGGCGCGACAGCAATTGCCCACGGCGCTACCGGTAAAGGAAACGACCAGGTTCGTTTCGAACTCGGCGTAGCTGGCTTGGCACCAGATATTGAAGTGATCGCGCCTTGGCGTAACGAGGAGTTCCGCAACTCCTTCCCGGGACGCGCAGAGATGATCGCTTACGCGGAAGCACATGGCATTCCGGTAACGGCATCGGCAGCCAAATCCTACTCCATGGACCGCAACCTGCTCCATATCAGTTATGAGAGCGGTGTGCTGGAAGATCCTTGGTTCGATGCAAGCGCAGAGGACAGCAAGGATATGTATCTGCTCAGCGTATCTCCTGAAGATGCACCGGATGAAGCTGAATACCTCGAGCTTACGTTTGAAAAAGGGAATGTCGTGGCACTGAACGGTGAGTCAATGAGCCCGCTGCAAGTGATGGAGAAGCTCAACGAACTGGGCGGCAAGCACGGCATTGGCCGTGTGGATATGGTAGAGAACCGTTTTGTCGGCATGAAGAGCCGTGGTGTTTATGAGACGCCGGGTGGAACGATTCTGTTCACCGCTCACCGCAAAATGGAGTCCATCACAATGGACCGTGAAGTAATGAATCTGCGTGATAGCCTGATTACCCGTTACAGCACATTGGTTTATAACGGTTTCTGGTTTGCACCGGAACGTCTGGCTTTGCAGGCTTTGGTAACTGAAAGTCAGAAGAACGTAACCGGTACGGTACGCGTGAAGTTGTACAAGGGCAACATTATCGGCGCTGGCGTGAAGAGCCCGGTGAGTCTGTACAATCCGGATATCGCTACGATGGAAGCTGATCCGACGCAAGCTTATGACCAAGGGGATGCAACTGGATTTATCCGCTTGAATGCCCTGCGTTTGAAAGTGGCAACTGGCGTGGATCAGAATCACTAAGATAACAATAATGAACAGGCTGAAGGCCGTTTTCATGCTAGGAGGGCATAGATCATTCTCGTGCAACAACGAGGAATGCGGGCATCTTACGCGGGAAAGCGGCCCTCTGCCTTAAACAGAGAGGGGCAAGAGTTGTGAGCAAGTTATGGGGCGGGCGCTTTACGAAGCAGACCAACGCATTGGTAGAAGAATATACGGCATCTATCGGTTTTGACAAACAGCTGGCGGAAGAGGATATCCAGGGAAGTCTGGCGCATGTGTCCATGCTGGGCAAATGCGGTATCGTACCGGCGGAAGACGTGGAGACAATCAAAGCAGGCTTGAACAAAGTTTTGGAGCGCATCCGTGAGGGCAGCATTGCGTTCTCCGTCTCCGATGAGGATATCCATATGAATATCGAGAAGAATCTGATTGAGGAGATTGGACCTGTTGGCGGCAAACTCCACACAGGCCGCAGCCGTAACGACCAGGTGGCGACGGACATGCACTTGTATCTGCGCAACCGTGTGGTGGCGCTGACCGGCATGCTGCATGAGCTGCAAACCGCATTGATCGGACAGGCAAAGGATAATCTGGATACCATTATTCCGGGTTATACGCATCTGCAACGTGCGCAGCCGATTCTGTTTGCCCATCATTTGATGGCTTACGTATCCATGTTCCAGCGGGATATCGACCGTTTAATTGACAGCTACAAGCGCATTAATGTGCTGCCGCTCGGAGCCGGCGCGCTTGCTGGTACGACATTCCCGATTGATCGCCATTTCGTAGCCGAGCAGCTCGGATTCGACGGCGTGTACGAGAACAGCCTGGATGCGGTCAGCGACCGTGATTTCATCCTGGAGTTCCTCTCGGATGCCTCCATCATCATGATGCACTTGTCCCGCTTAAGCGAGGAGCTGGTGCTTTGGAGCAGCACGGAGTTCAACTTTATCGAGCTGGACGATGCGTTCTGCACAGGCAGCAGCATTATGCCGCAGAAGAAGAACCCGGATGTGCCAGAGCTTGTCCGCGGCAAAACCGGACGGGTTTACGGCAATCTGATGGGTCTGCTGACCGTGCTGAAGTCGCTTCCGCTTGCTTATAACAAGGACATGCAGGAAGATAAAGAGGGCATGTTCGATACGGTCGCTACGCTGGAAGGCGCATTGCGACTGTTCGCGCCGATGATTGCCACGATGAAGGTCAACAAAGGCCGCATGCGCGAAGCGGTCAATACTGACTTCTCGAATGCAACCGACATTGCGGACTTCCTGGTCGGCAAAGGGCTTCCGTTCCGTCAGGCACATGAAGTGATTGGCAAAACCGTATTGTACTGCATCCAGAACAACAAGTATCTGCTGGACCTGTCCCTGGATGAGTTCAAGCAGTTCTCGGAGCTGTTTGACGACTCCATCTACGGCGTGCTTCAACCGGAAACCGTGGTTAATGCCCGTAATGTTTACGGCGGTACGGCAACCGAGCAGGTGAAAGCAGCGATTGATCGCAGCGTACAGACCCTGCAGGTCACAGAAGAATGGCTCGGCCTTCGTCAAGGGAATGTGGAGTAAAGACAATCAATATATGGCTAGAAGATAAAAAGGTAGGTCAGCAAACAGTTCGTTTGCCGACCCACCTTTTTTATTGGTGAACCTACTTTGGCCTCACCGCCTATCAAAGTATCGAGGCATAGGATGATATGGCCTAGGGAACTAAAATGATCATGCCTTTAACGGCAGCCACTTCAGCACATCTTGAATGCGGGCATCCCAGTAACCCCAATCGTGACCGCCAGGGCCTTCCTCATATGTAAAGTCAAGCGAGGTTGCTTCGCACGCTTTGCGGAATACCTGGTTGTCTTTATAAAGGAAATCTTCCGTTCCGCAGCATTGATAGAGTTTTGGCTTCGGAGCCTCAGAGCGACCCAATTCCTGAAGCAGCCAGATGAGATCGTTGTCCGTACCGGTAATATCTTGATCTCCGTACACTAAACGGTGATCGAACAAGTCCGAGTTAGCCTTGATAAGACCTGCCATATCGAGCGCTCCCGACAAGCTGGCCGCGGCGGCAAAGGTTTCCGGACAGCGAAGCGCCAGCTTGAACGCACCGTATCCGCCCATGGATAAGCCGGCTACAAAATTATCTTCTCTGGCATGGGATAGCGGGAAAAAGGAACGGGCAATAGCCGGCAGCTCCTTGCTGATGAAGGTCCAGTATTTGCCGCCATACTCCATGTCTGTATAGAAGCTGCGATGCACTTGCGGCATCACGACGGCTATGCCCATCTCGGCCACGTAGCGTTCGATGGAGGTTCGACGCAGCCAGATAGAGTCATCGTCGGAGAGGCCGTGCAGGAGGTAGAGTGTTTTGTGCAAACCGCGCTCAGCATGGTTGGTCATCCCGATTTGCGTAGAGGTTTGTTGAGGGAGAATAACGGTCATGGTTGTGCTGAGACCGAGTACCTCCGAGTAAAAGTGACATTGCATAAGAGCCATGGTGTGTAACCCCTTTCATTTCTGTAAATGAGAGATTGATAAAGGACTTGTTAGAATCATATCACATGTGCTCTCATCTGCTTCAAGCAAAATCAGACATGTCTGACAAAATGCCTCGGTCTACAGACCGAGATAAAGTTCAGCCATCGGGCTGTTCTACGAGTAGCTCAGCTGTGGTATCTTAGAGGAAGCATATAACAGTTGGCGAGAACGCCGAAAATGGTTCTGAGATCATCTGCTGTTAAGTTAGCAGAGACAATATAGATGATGATTATTTCTTATATCTGGAGGAGGATACCCATGATACCACATGACGATAAGCTGTCCGATCTGAAGATTACGGGGACAGGGAGCTCAAACGGAGGCCAATATGGCAAGGTAAGAATAGATGGTTCAGGTCAAGTGAACGGAAACTTGGATTGCCAGGAATTGACCGCCAACGGCACGATGAGTGTAAAAGGCTCTGTCATGGCCAGAACCATCCGCGTGAACGGTTCGGGAACCATCAAAGGAGCCGTCGAGTCGGAGGACCTGAACGTGGCTGGCAGCTTGAGTATAAAGGAAGGATTGCGCAGCCGCTCGATCTTTATCGGTGGACATTGCAGCATCCATGGGGATTCCGAGTCGCAGCGGCTTGAGGTAAACGGAAATCTGCGCAGCCATGGAGATGTACGGAGTGAATCCGCGATATGTAAAGGAGCCTTTAAGATCGATGGCCGTCTGCATGTAGGAACAGCAGATATTCGGGTACTGGGCCGATGCCATGTAGAGGAAATCGTTGGTGACCGGATCACGATTCGTAAAAAAGGAAAGCGGCTCTGGGAGATGCTGTCTTTGCCGCTCCGGGGAACATGTCTGGAAACACGTCTCATCGAAGGAGATGTCCTTGATCTTGAATATGTGGAGGCCGACATTGTCCGCGGCAATCGCGTCATTCTCGGCAAAGGATGCCAGATACGCCAAGTAGAGTACAGGGATGAGCTGCGGCAGGATCCAGAGGCCGAGATCGGAAATTCCCGGCGGTTTTAAGCTTAATCCATGTTCATTCCAGACTCCATCGTAATGATAATAGAACAGCCCGTAATCGCGATTTATTCGCGAATGCGGGCTGTTTCTTATTATTTCAATTCTCCCCTTAAACTTAAGGAGTGCGGATACCATCCTCAACCACTTCCTCTTTAGAGGGTTCCTTCGCCTCTGGTATCTGAACCTCTTCGTTCGGATTCATGGCGACGATGCTGTTCTGAGGACGATATGTATCCTTGGATATTTTGACGTTCTCCACAACTTCGCCGTTCACTTTCTTGGTTCGATATGTCTCAACCACATAACCGGGCTTCCCGTTTTGAATCACTTGCTTGAGCCCTGGCGGCAGTGAAAGATTATGGATCACCTTCTCGGGTGACGGCAGAGTCTCAACTGTGGTAGACACCAGCTCATATTCCGTATGCTCTGGAAAAGTACCGAACATCTTCAGTGTCAGATTATCATCCGACACCTCTGAGCGAATGAGCAGATGCTTGCCTGTATTGTTCCGGAAGCGAAAATTGATGGCCCCTTCGGCAAACGTGGCATCCTGCCCCTTGGGCATGTAGCTGACGGGAAGCGAATGATTTCGCCGCTCGGTGATCTCAAGCCCGGTGAGCAGGGCGGCATAATAGACCGTACTGGATACCTGGCAGATGCCCCCGCCGATACCCGGAACGAGCTGACCGTTAACGATCACGGGAGCTTCTTCAAAACCATACTCCTTCTTTGCGATGTTGATCACATGGGCATAGTTGAATTCATCGTCCGGCTTAAGAATCATGCCATCTACAGCTTTGGCAGCCGCGGTTACATTATGGACGCGTCCAGGTCCGCTGGACCCGAGGCTGGTGGAGAATTCGATAATTTTGCGCTCAATACCTTCGTCCTGTAGCGATTTCACAGTAACGGGAGGTTTTTGACGGACGAGTGGGAGCTGAACGGAAATGTATTCTTCCGGATTTGGATTAACGAATAGGCGCTCATCCGGAAGGGCAGCGTTAAATCCGTCATAGAATGTCGGCCAATCGATACGGTATGCCGTTTTCTCGGGAGTATACCGGACCACATCATCTCCAGAAATGCTCCGTACTGCATTGACAGGTTCACCGAACCGTTCCTTTTGCCAGTCTTCGCCCAGCCTCTCTTTAAGCACATCCCGGTCCCAGTCCGTGGATATATGCCATTCCAGTTGAAAATTGCGCCGGTACAGCATCTGCTCCCATAGTGATCCTTCGGACAGCTTGGTAATGGCCTCCCGTAAATCCGCAGCTTGAAATTGAACGCCGGCTTCGCGAAGGCTAAAGCTTTCTTTATGTCCCTTTAGTGCTTCTGACTCCAATATCACCCTCATGCTCGTCATCGTCTGCAGCCGCTGATCGAGCTCGGACAGTACTTCGTCCACAGGTTTACCACCGATCCCCCAGCCGGAGACCATGACCCCTTTTGGAAGTTCCTTCTGATTGACGTACATCGTCATTAGACCATAACCAACGGAGGAAAGAAGCGCCAGACTAATGACAAGGATGAGACCGATATGAATCTTTTTCATATGAAACCACCTTCTTAGACTTCGTATTAGCTGCAGTTGGTGCACATCTTCATGTATATGTCACGGAGTGCGTAAACTTTCGGGTACTCAAAAGGTAACAAATTTGTTACAATAGACGAGGTTGTGAGGATTTTTCATGATTTTTAAAGGAATTCGATGGAAACTGTCGAAAGTATAATGGCTAATTAAGGATTGGGAAGTGATGAAGTGATCGAAATGCAGGACGTATGGAAGACCTATCCGAGCGGTGCTCATGCACTTCAAGGGGTCTCCGTTACAATCAATCGCAATGAGTTTGTCTACGTTGTCGGACCGTCAGGTGCAGGCAAATCGACATTCATGAAACTTATCTATAGAGAAGAAGTGCCCACCAAAGGGCAAATTTCCGTGAACGGATTTAATATTGGAAAGCTGAAGCAGCGCAAAATTCCCTATGTTCGGCGAAATATCGGGGTTATTTTTCAGGACTACCGCTTGCTGCCAAAGCTTACTGCTTACGAAAATGTAGCTTTTGCTATGGAAGTAATTGAAGCGCCCCAGCGTCTTATCAAGAAGCGGGTCATGGAGGTGCTGGATCTGGTAGGCCTGAGAGCTAAGGCCAATCGTGAGCCTTCCCAACTCTCCGGGGGTGAGCAGCAGCGGATCGCCATCGCCAGAGCGATTGTGAATAATCCTTCTGTCATCATAGCGGACGAGCCTACAGGCAACCTGGACCCGGAAACCTCATGGGGCATCATGCAGCTGCTGGACGAAATCAATTTTAGGGGAACGACCATCGTAATGGCGACCCACAACAGAGATATTGTGAACACGATGCGTAAACGCGTGCTTGCGATTGAGCATGGACAGATCGTCCGTGACCAGCAGAGAGGAGATTACGGGTATGAGTTTTAGAACCTTCTTGCGGCACTTGCGGGAAGGGGCGAAGAGCGTTTTCCGGAATGGGTGGATGTCAGTCGCATCGATTACGTCCATCGTGGTGTCATTATTTATACTTGGCGTTTTCATGCTATTAGTCATGAATGTGAACGCATTAGCCGATAAAGCAGATAGCAATGTGCAAATCAATACGTACTTAAATCTCAATGTGGACAAGAAGATGCAAGACACCATCAAAGGCGAGATCGAGGCCATGCCCGAGGTTAGCAGCCTGAAGTTTGTCTCCAAGGAAGAAGGAATGAAGGAGCTTGAGGAAAGCCTGGGTTCCGAGTGGGTAGAAGGCTTCAGCGAAGCCGACCAGAATCCGCTGCCGGACGCCTTTGAGGTTTCCGTAATTGAGCCGACCACCGTCGGGTTTGTAGCCGATAAGATTAAGGCGCTTAACCAGAAGTACACGGAGGAGCCGATCCTGCGCGTCAAGTACGGGGAAGGCACGGTTGAAACTCTGTTCAAGATTACGAAAACTGTGCGGAATATCGGGTTTATTTTTGTAGCGGGACTTGGCTTGATGTCCATGTTCCTCATATCAAACACGATTCGGGTTACGATTTTGGCCCGCCGCCGTGAGATCGGCATTATGAAGCTTGTCGGGGCAACCAACAACTTCATCCGCTGGCCTTTCTTTGTGGAAGGCGCGATGATCGGTCTCCTGGGTTCGATCGTCACCGTTGCGCTGCTGTTTGTAGGATACAATCGCCTGTATGCTGCATCGCAGACGGATTTGACACTGGCGCAGAGCCTGATTCCACTGGGAGATCTGTGGTTGCTGCTCGGTACCATTATTGTTGCACTGGGTATTGTCATTGGCATCTGGGGCAGTACCATGTCGATACGTAAATTCCTGAAAGTATAAAAACAAGGTAAAGGATGGGGAGCGAAACTTGAAAAAAATCGCCGCAGGAGTAGCAGCCTTATTACTGGCCACTGTTATGATTCAACCACAAGTCGGACAAGCTGAGAAGAAAACGGCAGCCGATGTAGATAAAGAGCTGAAGGTGCTTCAGGAACAGGTCCAAAAAGCCCGGTCTCAGAAGAACAAGGCCGCAGACGATAAACAGGAAGCCCAGCATTATAAGAATAAAACGACTAAGAACCTGAAATATGTGATGGAGCAAATTAATATCGTCAGCAATGAGTTAACCAAGATCTCCGTCAAGATCGATGAGACAGAGGATTTGTTGAGAAAAACAACCAAGGAACTTGAAGCGGCGGAGGAGCGTATCGCCTCCCGTGAGAAGCTGCTGGAATCCCGGATCCGCCTCATTTATATGGATGGGCAAGTCTCGTATTTGGATGTGCTGCTCTCCTCGACCAGCTTCAGTGATTTCATTGAGCGTGCGGATTCATTAAAGAGCATCGTTAGTCAGGACCAGGATTTGCTGGTGCAGCATAAGCAAGACAAGCTTCTGGTAATCGATAAGAAGAAAGAGCTCGAAGGGCAGTATGCCACTGCGAAGGATCTGTACGGACAGATGGAGGACCGCAAGAGCCTCCTGAATGAGAAGGAACAGGAGAAGCGGGTTCTGCTGGCCCAGTATGATCAGGATATCGAGGATGCGGAAATCCTGACCGAGGAACAGGATCGAATGCTGGTTGCCCTGGCAAGCAAGCGTTCGGAGCTGCAGCAGGAAAAGAACAAGCTTGCTGCTGAGGAAGCTGCCCGTAGAGCTGCTGCCGCTAAAGCAGCCGCTGCCAAAGCAGCTGCGGCCAAAGCCGCGGCGACGAAGCGAGGGAAAGCGACAGCTCTGGGCGGCAGTAAAGGCGGCGGCAGTGGATTCATCGGGAACGGCGGTCCGTTTGCGCTTCCGGTATCTGGAGCCAGACTGTCTTCCGGATATGGCCCTCGGGTCCATCCGGTAACAGGTCAGGTCGGCAAGATGCATACAGGTCAGGATATGGCAGTTCCGGAAGGGACAGAGATCCGTGCAGCCGATAGCGGTACCGTCATCTTGGCCGAGTGGTGGAGCGGTTACGGAAACTGTGTTATTGTTGATCATGGGGGCGGCGTATGGACCTTGTATGGGCATATCCGCAACGGCGGCATTAAAGTCAGCGAAGGCGATAAGGTGTCCAGAGGTCAGAAGATTGCTGAAGTAGGCTCCACAGGTCAGAGCACAGGGCCGCATCTGCATTTCGAAGTGCGTGTCAATGGAAAACCGGTGAATCCTACGCCTTATCTGTAAGCAATGAAAACTCTTATCTTCAACCATATAACCTTTAAACCGCTGTATAAATATTCCCGGTAAGCCAATCATATACTAGGTGGACGGGTTTCCCCGTGTGTGCACTTGAAACGTACAAAGGCGGTGAAGTACTTGCTGAAAAAACGAACGGCGCTCCTGCTGGTCATTGCTGCCATGCTTTGCGGCGGACTGTTAACAATGGCTTTGACTCAGCTGCCTGCTCCGACTCAGACCGGAGACGGTGAGGGACTGCTGGCTAGTATAGCCAACAGGAACGGTCTGGAGCAATCAGAAGCGAAGAAACTGGGGACAGCGATTGACCTCATCGAAAGTAATTATTACAAGGATATCGATCGGAATAAGCTGATCGACGGCGCGATCAACGGCATGATGGAAGCGCTGGGGGATCCGTATTCCAACTATATGGGAAAAGAAACGGCAGCCCAGTTTGAAGAGAGCATTGAAGGCTCTTTCACGGGGATTGGCGCGGAGGTGTCTTCTGTTGATGGCAGCGTGGTCGTCGTATCTCCGATCAAGGGCTCGCCTGCGGATAAAGCCGGAATCCGGGCGAAGGATACCATCCTTTCCGTTAATGGAGAATCCCTGCAAGGACTCGAGCTCAATGCGGCAGTCAATAAAATCCGCGGTCCGAAGGGCTCCAAGGCCGTCCTGCAGATTAAGAGGGCAGGCTCTGAACAGCCGATCGAGTACGTCATCGTTCGTGATGACGTTGATCTGGAAACCGTATCGGCACGAATGGAGAAGGGTGGAATCGGCGTCATTGAGATTTCCCAATTCTCGCTGAATACGGGCAAGCGCTTTGAGGAAGAGCTCAAGAAACTGGAAAGCCAAGACATGAAGGGACTGCTGATCGATGTCCGGAACAATCCAGGCGGCGTGCTGTCTGTTGTCATTGACATTGCAGAGCAATTCGTTCCTAAGGGCAAGTTGATTGTCCAGGTCGAGGATAAGAATAAGAAGCGGGAGAAGCATCCTTCAAACGGAACAGCCAAATCCTATCCGATTACGGTGCTGATGAACAAGGGAAGCGCAAGTGCCTCGGAGATTTTGGCCGGAGCATTGCAGCAATCGGCAGGAGCAACCTTGATGGGCGAGCATTCCTTTGGTAAGGGAACCGTACAAACCAGCTTTGACAAGCAATTTGGCGATGGAAGTCTGCTCAAGGTAACAATTGCCAAGTGGCTGACACCAAACGGTACCTGGATCCATGAGAAGGGGATTGAACCGGATATCAAGGTGTTACAGCCTGAATATTTCTCTGTTGCGCCTATCGATAAGAAGAAGACCTATGCGTATGACACGAACAGCACGGATGTGAAGAATGCTCAGATCATGCTTGAAGCGATTGGTTATAAGCCGGGGCGCTCCGATGGCTATTTTGATCGGAACACGGAGAAGGCGGTCAAGAGCTTCCAGAGCAAGCACAAGCTGAAGGCGGATGGCATCATCAACAGTGCAACCGCTGAAGCATTGGAAGGCGCATTGATTGAGAAGATTCAGGATCCGAAAGAGGATAACCAAATGAATCGCGGAATCGCCGAGGTTCGGAAGGAAATCGCCGCTCAGGTGTCGAACAAGTAAGAAGGCTGAAGTTTAGCCTTCTTTTTTCTTTTAAGATATTAGCGAGTAACTTCGTAGGCTGAAAGGAGCGTGGCAAGCTGTTGGAGACCGTGAAACAACTGCTTATGTATGGTATGGATGCAGGCATACAACTGCTGACGCAACCCTTTTATTATATTTCGATTTTGTTTGTAATGCTGTTTTACCGCAGGCAGGTGCTGGTCGAGCGCAAGCTATTCCATGTGAAGCTGCACTCCTGGGGTCAACAGACCTGGCGTACGTTTGTTGGCGGACTGTTGGCAGGCATCGTTGTCTCCATTGTGGTGGCCTTTCTGGGGATTTCCTTAAGCCTGGGAGCCATTATATGTATATGGGTCACATCGTTGATCCTGATGCTGTTTCATATCCGGTATTTATGCTTTGCTTATTCAATCGGACTTCTGGGGATTATTCAGTTTGGCTTGAGCTGGTTTCCGAATTGGCAGCCGGAAGGCTGGATGGGGCAGGTAACATCGACGATCCTTGGTTTGGATATTCCGGCCTTGCTTGCTCTATCCGCCGTTTTGCATTTTGCAGAAGCTTTGCTGGTAAGGATACAAGGTTCGAAATTTGCTACACCGCTGTTTTTGGAGGGCAAGCGAGGCAAGCTCGTTGGCGGTTATCAGATGCAGAGCTTCTGGCCTTTGCCGCTATTCTTGCTCGTTCCGGCAGTGGGTGGGGGCAGTGTACTGCCATGGACGCCATTCTTTGGAGGCGATGCTTGGAGCGCAGGTTTTACCATGATGGCGCTCCCCGTCGTGATCGGTTTCGGGGAAATGACGCAGAGCAGGCTGCCGCAAGAAAAAGCAGCGGTTACAGCGAAGCGGCTAATATTCTATGGAGCGATCGTGCTGGCGTTAAGTCTGCTGGCTGAATGGTGGGCACCGCTCACCATCGTTGCAGCCTTGGCGGCTTTATTGCTGCATGAAGGTCTGGTCTGGTACAGCCGGCATGAAGAACAGCAGCGGAGTCCGATTTTTATTCACCCTTTACGAGGGCTGCGGGTTCTCGCTGTTTTGCCGGATAGCCCGGCAAGCGAGCTTGGCATTCAGCCAGGAGAGACCATCCTGAAGGTGAACGGTAAACTGATTCACAGCAAGGAGCAGCTGCACAGCGCGCTGCGTCAGAATCCGGCCTTCTGTAAATTGGAGGTTCAGAACCACCAAGGAGAAAGCAAGTTTCTACAGCGTGCGATTTACGCGGGGGATCACCATCAATTGGGAGCGATCGTTTCGCCTGACCCAAGAGATGGCATTGCCGTTGGGCTGAAGCCGGTAAGCTTGATCACACTGCTGGCGAATAAGCTGCATATTCGCAGTCAACGAAATGGGGCAGGGAGCAAGACGTCCGGTGGTTCCGAAGAAGCCGAATTGCCTTTATCCTAAAAACAAGAAGCGGGCCTGTGTCCTACATGGACAAGGGCCCGCTTCTTTGCTATATGCCGTTATATAATTTGTGAGAGCGGGCATTAGCCCGAATAAACGCACGGGGACACATATGTAAATGGAACGATAGATCTCTATCACCTTCAAGCTGCTGATCCATGAAGTGAAACCTGTTTACACGTTGGCGGAAGGATGTCCAAGCTGGTTAATGGCCCTGCACTTTTTTTAAGTAAAAAATAGCGATCTGGGTGCGGTCCCGAAGATTCAATTTACCCAGAATCTCAGTGACATAGTTTTTGACGGTACCTTCGCTTAAGTAAAGCTGTCCGGCAATCTCCTTATTGGACAAGCCTTCCGCAATCAGGGTGACGACTTTCTTCTCGGCCGGGGTCAGCCCGAGCTGTTCCAGCTCATCGGATTTAGGGACTGGCTGGGACGCAGGACGAAGCATGCTGGTAAGCTTGCGGGCGATATCAGGATGGATTAGTACGTTCCCGTCATGGATCGTTTTGATCCCTTGGATGATGCGATCGGGCGGAATATTTTTCAGTAGATACCCGCTGGCTCCGTTCTGCAGGGCCTCCACGATGTAATCATCGTCATCAAAAGTGGTCAGCATCAGCACGCGTATATCGGGATATCGCTCACGAATTCGCCGCGTACCTTCTACGCCGTCGCATACCGGCATCCGGATGTCCATAAGTACGACATCGGCCTGAAGATCATCTCCCAATAAAGACAGAGCTTCTTCTCCGTTAGCCGCGACCGCGGATACTTCAATATCCGGGTCCATCCCCACTAACAATTTCAAACTTTCCCGAATGAACGGGTCATCATCGACAATCACAACAGAAATCATGGAGGACGACGTCCTTTCTGTAAATAGGATATTACGGCTTACATAATCTCGCGCTTCTGGTAGACAGGCAGCCTGGTGGTGACAGTAAAGGGTACGGATTTCTGCACCGTTAACGTTCCCCCAAGCACCTTGGTTCGTTCGAGCATGCCGCTTATGCCGATCCCTTGAAGGTCTGGGTCTGTAATAGCGGAGCCAGCCGCGGGTTCCTGAACGGTGCCATCATTAGAAACCTCCATATGAACTTCCTGATCCCCGTAATGAAGTGAAATCTCGACCCGCTTAGCCTGGCCATGGCGTATGGCATTCGTGATGGCTTCGCGGGCATTTTTGTACAGCAGCACCTGATGACTGGGATAGAGCGGGTAAGGCATGCCCTGCAATGTCAGCTTGGTCTCGATTCCAGTCTCCCTGCTGGCCTCCTCCAGCAGCCGATCCAGGGAATAGTCGTCCGAGATCCGCCTGATCGGATTCATCTGTTTCACGGCCTTGCGCATTTGTTCCATGCTCTCTTCCAGCTGGTCACGGATCTGATGGAGCATCTCCATTCCGCGAACGGAATCTTGGGGGACGATATGGAGGGCCGCTTCCATCATCATTTTTACACGAATCAATCGGTGTCCAATATCATCATGCAGCTGGCGGGAGATGCGGTTGCGCTCCTCGGTTTGTGCCGCGCTTTCTATCTGATGGGCGAACTGCAGCAGCTGTCTGCCAGCCTCATCCTGCTGGAAATGGAGCTTCTTCAGCTCATCGTACAACTGAATATGATTCCATTGCTTCAGATTCAACTCATGTATATGGTTGAACGTTGCCGCTAGAAATAGAAATAACAGATTGGCCGTCACAAGCAGCGTTGCATCGTAATCGGAAATGGCGATGTTAAGCATCACAAGGTGACCAGCCGCCAGCCACAGCCTTCCTGTCCGTTCGAGCAAAGGCAAATAGACGCATAGGGCGGACAGGGACAGAAATACCATCATGAAGCCATACATATGGCATAACCACAGGGACAATGAAACCTCCACCAGAACGGCTACCCTTCGATAAACAGACGATGACAAAAAGCGGCTCAGCACCGTAATTGCCAGAAATAGCAATATGTACACCATATATTCCCCATAATCGTCCAGCTGCTGCAAGAAGATATCAGCGGCAGCCGGCAGGAGAATCAAGCCGTATCGAAGATAGGCGAGAGGAGATGTCACGAGCAATCAGACCCTTTTCCATAGTGAATTGAACCGTTCTAAGCGATTGGCTTCATTATATCACAGGCCTCTTTTTATCAAGAAGATGACTTTCGTCACCCTGTAATATGACTTCCTCTACCTTAAAGTGCCGATGATTTCAGATAGAATGTTTTTATCAGAACAGAACGAGAGAAATGGAGTGGTAAATATGGCGGTCTTTCTGCAGATGAAGGATGTCGTGAAAAGATATGGAGGCAAGCTGTCGGTGGATCATATGAACCTGGAGGTGAACGAAGGGGAAATCTTTGGACTTCTCGGACCGAACGGGGCTGGCAAAAGCACATCCATCCATATGATCTGCGGCCTTCTGCCGAAGGATCAGGGCATTATCAAGGTAGACGGTATTTCGATTGAGGAGCAGCCGCTCGAATTGAAGCGGAGAATCGGCTTAGTGCCGCAGGATCTGGCTTTATATGAAGAAATGTCTGCTTGGGACAATGTCGCTTTTTTTGCGAAATTATATGGACTGCGCGGCCATTTGCTGAAGGAACGGGTGGAGGAGGCGCTGGAGTTTGTCGGTCTGCAGGATCGGGCTAAAGAAAGGCCGTCCACTTTCTCCGGGGGGATGAAACGAAGATTGAATATTGCATGCTCGATCACGCACCGTCCGAAGCTGATTATTATGGATGAGCCTACGGTGGGAATTGACCCGCAGTCTAGGAATCATATTTTAGAATCGGTAAAGACATTGAACCGCATGGGTTCCACCGTTATCTATACAAGTCATTACATGGAGGAGGTTGCCGCGATCAGTGACCGGGTGGCGATTATGGATCAAGGACATGTCATTGCTTGCGGGACTCAGCAGGAGCTTCGCGCACGCGTTGCCCATGAGGAGAGAATCATTCTTACCGCGGAAGGAATCACACCGGACCTGGTGGAGGAGCTGACCATTCACCCGCGTGTTAAGCGCGTCATTCACCATGATAACGAGATCGAAATCTATGTACCATCGGCTCAGGATGAGCTTCAGGATATTCTGTTCATCTGCAGTAGACATCATGCGACGCTTAGTTCCCTGCAGTGTGAAGAGCCGGGGCTTGAAACGTTATTTCTCAGTTTGACCGGGCGGACGCTTCGCGATTAATCGTAGAAAGAAACAAAAGTGGCATTCATGGGGGAGGAATACCGAAGATGAAAATGATGATAATCGCCTGGTTTGAGCTGAGGCGGATGGCTACCAGCCGATCGGTGCTGATCAACCAGTTCTTGCTGCCGCTCATCCTTATTTTTATATTGGGAAATGCGCTCTCGGGCTGGTTTGGCAATGATCAGGAATATCAGCAGGAGCCTATTCGAGTGGGCTTTGTAGGGAGCCCAGCAGATAAAGGTCAGCTGCCGGAGAGCATTCAAGCATTAACCAGCATGCCGGGTATCCAGGATATAGTGATCCAGCAGACTGCAGCCAGCCGCGAAGAAGTGGAAGATAAGCTGCGCAGGGACGATTTGGATTATGCGGTGGTGATCCCCGAATATTTTGATGAGCGAATAGGCCAGGGGGCGGAGGTGAAGCTCGAGCTGCTGCCGGGAAGAAACCACGATCTTAATCTGGTGGCAGATACTATCTTTAAGACCTTCAGCGCGGACGTCAATCATGGGCAGGCTCAAGCTGTCGTTATGGGAGCAGAGAGGATGCTTGCAGTCCCGGCCGCAGCGTCTGCTGCCTACGAAAGACCGAAGGTGGAGATCGGGGAACTCAGCGAGAAAGGGACCACATATACTGCCGCTCAATATTTTGCAGCCTCCATGCTGATCATGTTTCTGTTGTATTCAGGTCTCATGGCAAGCAGTAGTCTGCTGGGAGAGAGGGAAAGCCGGACTCTGTTTCGTCTGCAAAGCGCACCGGTGACCCCAGGCACTATCTTCGCGGGAAAAATCATGGGTTGCAGTCTGATCACGATTGCCCAGGCGGCAGCCATTGTACTTGGATCCCAGTGGATGTATGGGGTGAAATGGGGCCCGCACCCCTTGCTGCTCATGGCGGTTTGCCTATTAATCACCCTTGCCTCCATGACTCTTGCCACACTCATCACGCTCGTCTCCTCGAGCGCAGCAGGGGCCAGGGGATTGATGCAGGCGATCATTATCGCCATGACGTTTGTCAGCGGAGGTTTTATGCCGCTTCCGGTAGAGTTCTTCCAGAAGATCGGCGCCTTCACCGTTAATCATTGGGCGATGCAGAGCATGCTGCGCATGATGCTGAATAGCGACATTCACTTAATTATGACTTGTATCGGGATGCTGGCAGTTATAGCTGCATTCCTGTCGGCTGCAGCCATGGTGACATACAGGAAGGTGGGATATCATGCATAGCTTAACCATTGCATGGCATATGGTACGGCGCACGCTAGGGAGAAAGAGAGGCTGGATCGTCAATCTGCTGCTCCCCTGCGTGGTCATTACCTTGACGGTGTTTCTCATGGGACAGACGACGGCCGCAAGCATTCTGGTTTCTTATGTGAATGAAGACGAGGGCCCGGCAGGCCAGCATCTGATGAATGAGCTTAAGCGCAGCGGTCAATATGTACTCAAGGAGTCCGCCAGGGAGAACAAGCTGAAAGAGGACCTAATCGAGAATAAGAGCACGATCGGCGTTTATATACCCGAAGGTTTTAGTAATGGATTAATCGAAGGGTTGGGACCGACGGTAAAAATATACGAAATTTCAACCTCAGAAGCTTCGGTGATGATCCGAATGACGGCAGACTCTACCGTTACGCGTCTTGGAGGTACGGCAGCCTTGATTCGAGAAACCGCAGAGGCAGACGAGGATCCTATGCTGTTGTTGGAAAAAGTGCTTCGTGAAGCAGGAGAAAATCGGGTGGATACCCAAGTCACCGATCTGAATCTGTATGCCAAGCCGGGTATGTCGAACGTTACGGGCTTTACCCTGATGTTCATGATGACTCTCATCACCAGCGTCGTGTCGATGATCATTGATGATCGCAGGCAGAGAACGTTGTCCCGTATGTACACGGCACCCGTTCGTGCGTATCAGATCGCATTGGGCAATTTTCTGGGAAGCTTGGTGGTCGGCTCGCTGCAGGTGATGATCATGCTCCTTCTCAGCCGATATGTGCTCCGTTATGAATATGGAATTCCGTTACTGCAGCATTTCCTGATCCTGATGACCTTTATGCTGGTATCGTTAGGTCTGGCCAGTACGATCGCCGGCTTGGTCCGAAACGGTCAAAATGCGGCCATGATCAATTCCATGATCGTTATGCCAACCTGCATGCTCGGCGGGTGCTTCTGGCCGCTTGCGATCATGCCGGAATTCATGCAGAAAATCGCCAATTTTATTCCGCAAAAATGGGCCATCGAGGCTGTGGAGATCGCAGCTACAGGCGGTAAATTATCCGATATTGGACTTCCGCTGGCCATACTCGGCTTGATGGCTGTTATTCTGTTGGCAGTAGGTTCCGCTGTCCTGCGGCCAAGCGAGAGCGCGGCAGGGCACCGTGGATAGGTTGAAGGTTGTGAATGTTTTGGAGTTGGAAAAAGAATCATAGGGGAACAATTGTAAACAGCATATTGTTTCAGAAAAAAAGGCCAGTATACGTTGGACAGCAGGTTGTCCCGTATACTGGCCTATTGTTGTAGGCTGGTTTATTCTCTTAACTGCCGCAGCACCGTTATTTCAACCCGCCGGTTCTTCTGCTTACCTTCAGGAGTCGCGTTATCCGCGGCCGGTCTCGTGTCGGCATAACCTGCATACTGGAAGCCTGCCGGGTTCAGCTTGCTCTCCTCGAGAAAGAATCTCAAGACCGACATGGCGCGAGCCCCGGAGAGCTCCCAATTGTCCTTAAAGCTGGAGTTGCGGATCGGTATGTTGTCCGTATGCCCTTCGATACTCACCGTGGTGTTTAAATTGCCGAACAGGCTGGCCAGCTTGCCCAGCACCGGAGCAGCCTCGGATTTAAGCTCGGCCTTACCAATGTCGAACAGGAAGCGGTCGCTTAACGTAATGGCAATTCCCTGTGGCTCGTCCGCAATAAAGATATCGTCCTCCAGCTGATTGTCTTTTACATACTGCTGAATGAGCCCCATAAAGTTTGCCAGCTCTTCTTCTTGTGCCCGGAAGGCCAGCTCCCGCTCGGTTAGCGGCTGCGGGCCTTCTTCCTTGTCTTCTTTCTCCTCTACGACAGCCGGCGGTGAAGGCGGATTCTTATGGGTCTCCGTATCGGCTGTGCCGGTTATGCCGGAACCCATCTCCAGAATGCTGTCGCCGCTCTTGAAGGTGGCCTGCAGGGATTGGGTGACGAGTTTATATTTTTCCGTATCCAGCCGGCTCATGGCATACATTACAACAAAAAAGATCAGAAGCAGCGTAATCAGGTCGGCATAGGTTATCATCCAGCGGTCGCGCTGGTCGCCTTCAGCCTGCTTACGGGTTCGCCGCCGTCTATTCGGCTGTCTCATGCGTTATCCTCCTTGAGGAAGGGATATCGGTAGTGCCGGCGTCAGCGAAAGTGGCCAGTTTTTTGCGAATCAACAGCGGGTGTTCTCCGTTCTGAACAGCGATAATGCCTTCAAGCTGCAGCTCCATCATTGCAATTTCTTCCTCGGAGCGTGCTTTAATCTTCGATGCAATGGGCAAAAAGATAATATTGGCACTTGCGACACCATATAGAGTGGCAGTAAATGCGACGGCGATCGAAGGTCCAAGATTGGTAGGGTCCTGCAAACTCCCCAGCACATGGATCAAGCCCATAACCGTACCAATGATTCCCATGGTAGGTGCATATCCGCCGGCCGACTCGAAAATTTTGGCATATCCTTCATGCTTCTGTTCGGCAGCCTGGATGTCGAGCTCCAGCACCTGGCGTACGATGTCAGGTTCATTGCCGTCCACGACCATCTGCATGCCTTCCCGCAGGAAGGGATCACTGTGATCGGACGAGAGACGCTCAAGCGCTAGCACGCCGTCTCTTCTCGCCGTCATGGACATATCGATGATGGAGTCAATCAGCTCGTCCGAAGAACGATGGTTGCGCCCGAAGGCCAGTTTCAGTGCAGCCGGGATGGTACGGAGTCTAGAGCCCGGGAAACTGACGATGACAGCAGCGAGCGTGCCTCCGAACACTATAAGCGCAGCAGCACCTTGCAGCAGACCGCTCAGATGTCCGCCTTCCCATAAGAAACCTCCAATCAAAGCGGCCAGACCCGCGAGTATGCCTAGAATAATCGTAATATCCATAACGCTCTATCATCTCCTTAAGGAAAAATTGCCTGTTGAAATGCTCACTAAACTGTTTGCATCAAAAAAACGTAAAGGGTATAATGAGACGGGAACAAATATTCTTATCTATTGCAAAGACACCACTAATTTCCCCTAGTATATCATCGGGAAGTTTCGACATATCTTTTAGTATGATTTCCATTTTAGAGTATGAGGGTGATGAAGGGCAATGAGCGATTTAGTAGTTAGCACCAAATCCTTTGAGATCGAGTCTGAATTCCAGCCGCAGGGCGACCAGCCCACGGCTATTGATGCATTGGTCGAAGGCTTGCGCCAAGGGAAAAAACATCAGACGCTACTAGGTGCCACAGGAACGGGTAAGACGTTTACAATCGCGCAGACAATCGCCAAGGTAAACCGTCCGACACTCGTCATTGCGCATAACAAGACGCTGGCAGCACAGCTGGCCAGCGAATTTAAGGAGTTCTTCCCGAACAACTCGGTGGATTACTTCGTGAGTTATTACGATTATTATCAGCCGGAAGCTTATATCCCTTCCTCTGATACCTATATAGAGAAGGATTCCAGCATTAATGAAGAAATCGATAAGCTCCGCCACTCTGCCACGAGCTCGCTGTTCGAACGGCGCGATGTCATCATTGTGGCGAGCGTATCTTGCATATATGGCTTGGGTTCGCCGCATGAATATGGAGAATTGCTGCTCTCCCTCCGGGTGGGCATGGAGAAGCCGCGCAACCAGATTTTGTCGCGGCTCGTTGATATCCAATATCAGCGGAACGATATCAACTTCGTTCGCGGCACATTCCGTGTGCGCGGCGATGTTATTGAGATTTTCCCGGCTTCGAAGGGAGAGCATGCTGTTCGTGTTGAGCTGTTCGGCGATGAGATTGAACGAATCACGGAGATCGATGTCTTGACCGGCGAGCTGGTTGGAGAACGTGATCATGTCGCGATCTTCCCGGCGTCTCACTTCGTCACCCGTGAGGAGACGATGCGGGTAGCGCTCGTGAATATCGAGCGCGAATTGGAAGAGCGTCTTGAGGTTCTGCGCTCGGAAGGCAAGCTGCTGGAAGCACAGCGGTTGGAGCAGCGTACCCGTTATGATATTGAGATGATGAAGGAGGTCGGATTCTGCTCCGGTATCGAGAACTATTCCGGACCTCTAACCTTCAGGGAGCCTGGAGCAACGCCGTATACGCTTCTTGATTACTTCCCGGATGATATGCTGTTTGTCATCGATGAATCGCACGTCACGCTGCCGCAGATCCGCGCTATGTATAACGGTGACCGGGCACGCAAAACCGTACTGGTTGATCATGGCTTCAGGCTGCCGTCCGCGCTGGACAACCGGCCGCTGAAGTTCGAGGAATTCGAGGAGAAGGTCAACCAGATCGTCTATGTATCTGCTACGCCGGGTCCGTATGAGATGGAGCACTGCGATACGATGGTCGAACAGATTATCCGGCCGACCGGCCTGCTTGATCCGATCATTGATGTGCGACCTTCGGAGGGTCAGATCGACGATTTGATTGGCGAGATTCATGAACGGGTAGATCGTGACGAGCGTGTGCTCGTGACAACTCTGACGAAGAAGATGGCGGAGGACCTGACCGATTATCTGAAGGAAATCGGCATTAAGGTTCGCTACATGCACTCAGACATCAAAACATTGGAGCGGATGCAGATCCTGCGTGATCTGAGGCTTGGTACTTTCCATGTGCTGGTCGGTATTAACCTTCTACGGGAAGGTCTTGATCTACCGGAGGTTTCCCTGGTCGCGATTCTGGATGCGGACAAGGAAGGCTTCCTCCGGTCCGATCGCTCCCTTATTCAGACTATTGGGCGTGCGGCCCGGAACTCGGAAGGCAAGGTCATCATGTACGGTGACAAGATCACCGATTCGATGGATCGGGCGATTAAGGAGACCGAGCGCCGCCGCAGCATCCAGATTGCTTACAATGAGGAGCACGGCATAACGCCGCAGACGATTCGCAAGAAGATCCGTGATGTTATCGAAGCCACGAAGGTAGCGGAGGGCAAGGCGGATTATCTCGTGGGTGAAGGACAGAAGATGTCGAAGAAAGAGCGTCAGAATCTGATTCAGCGTCTGCAGGCCGAGATGAAGGAAGCGGCAAAGAACTTGCAATTCGAGCGTGCGGCTGAGCTTCGTGATGCACTGCTGGAGCTGCAAGCAGAATAGAGGAAGAAATGAATAACAGGGGGAACGACCTGCACGGTCGTTCTCTTTGTGAAATATAGATTATAGATTACACACCAACCATGCATGCCATATGAAGTAGGAGATGATATCGTTTGGCAAGTGAAAATATTATTATTAAAGGCGCCCGCGCTCATAATTTGAAGAATATCGACGTCACGATACCGCGTGATAAGTTTGTCGTTCTGACAGGACTGAGCGGCTCGGGTAAATCCTCTCTCGCGTTTGATACGATTTATGCTGAGGGGCAGCGTCGTTATGTGGAGTCATTGTCCGCGTACGCCCGCCAGTTTCTCGGACAGATGGAGAAGCCGGATGTCGATTCGATTGACGGCCTATCCCCGGCCATATCCATTGACCAGAAAACGACAAGCCGCAACCCGCGGTCTACGGTGGGTACCGTAACAGAAATTTATGATTATTTGCGTCTTCTGTTTGCCCGCATCGGTCATCCGCATTGTCCGGAGCATGGCGTGGAGATTACTTCCCAGACGGTCGAACAAATGGTAGATCGCATCATGAAATATCCCGAGAAGACGAGACTGCAAATTCTCGCGCCGGTCATTTCCGGACGCAAGGGCGAGCATAAGAACCTGTTCGCCGATATTGCGAAGCAGGGCTTCGTTCGGGTGCGCGTCGATGGAGAATTGCGCGATCTGTCGGAAAGCATTGAGCTGGAGAAGAATAAAAAGCATACCATCGAGGTGGTCGTTGACCGGATCGTCATTAAGGAAGACATCGAGGCCCGTTTGGCCGATTCGATCGAGACGGCTTTGAATCTGTCAGGCGGTCAGCTTCTGGTCGATGTTATGGGGCAGGAGGAGCTGCGTTTCAGCTCCAACTTTGCGTGTCCGATCTGCGGTTTCAGCATGGAAGAACTGACGCCAAGGATGTTCTCATTTAATACCCCTTACGGCGCTTGTCCGGATTGTGATGGCTTGGGTGTCGAGATGATCGTGGATCCCGAGCTGCTTGTTCCGGATACAAGCAAGAGCATCAGCGAAGGCGCCTTTGCCGCTTGGAGCGGAGGGACATCCACTTATTACCCGCAGTTCTTGAGTTCGGTCTGCGTGCACTTTGGCATTCCGCAGGACAAGCCGGTCAGCACGCTCACTCAGGAACAACTGAATAAGCTGTTGTATGGAACGGGCAAGGAAAAGGTCCACTTCCGTTACGAGAATGATTTCGGCCAGCGTAAGGAAGCGCATGTAACCTTCGAGGGCATCATTCCGAATCTGGAACGCCGCTATCGTGATACGCATTCCGAGGGCATTCGCGAATACATCGAAGGGTATATGAGCAGCAAGCCATGCGATGTATGTAAGGGGCATCGACTTCGTAAGGAAAGCTTGGCGGTTACCATTAATGAACGCAATATGGCTTATGTCAGTAGCTTGTCGATCGGAGAGTCTCTGAAATTCTTCGATCACTTGGAGCTCAGTGAGAAGGAGCAGCAGATTGCGAATCTTATTCTGAAGGAGATCCACAGCCGTTTGGGCTTCCTGGTCAATGTCGGATTGGATTACCTGACCCTAAGCCGTTCGGCCGGTACGTTGTCAGGCGGCGAAGCGCAGCGGATTCGATTAGCTACGCAGATCGGCTCCAGCCTGATGGGTGTGCTGTATATTCTGGACGAGCCTAGTATCGGGCTGCATCAGCGGGATAATGACCGCTTGATCTCTACGCTGGAACATATGCGTAATCTGGGCAATACCTTGATTGTGGTTGAACATGACGAAGATACGATGATGGCTGCGGATTATATCATTGATATCGGTCCAGGTGCAGGTATTCACGGCGGCCAGGTCATTGCCGAGGGAACGCCGAAAGAGATTATGGAGGACCCTAACTCCTTGACAGGCCAGTATCTGAGTGGACGCAAGTTTATTCCGGTTACCAGTAAGCGGCGCAAGACGGATGGACGCTGGCTGGAGATCAAGGGTGCGAAGGAGAATAATCTCAAGAATATTAACGTGAAGATTCCGATCGGCGTATTTACGGCGGTGACCGGAGTATCGGGATCCGGTAAATCAACGCTGGTTAATGAGATTCTCTATAAGACACTTGCCCGTGACTTGAACAAAGCAAAGGTCAGACCGGGACAATATCGAGAAATGAAAGGCTTGGAGCATATCGAGAAGGTCATTGACATTGACCAGTCTCCGATCGGCCGTACGCCTCGTTCCAACCCGGCAACCTACACAGGTGTTTTCGATGATATCCGGGATATATACTCCCAAACGAATGAAGCAAAGATTCGCGGCTACAAGAAAGGCCGCTTCAGCTTCAACGTGAAGGGCGGCCGGTGTGAGGCTTGCCGTGGTGATGGTATTATCAAGATTGAGATGCACTTCCTGCCGGATATCTATGTGCCTTGCGAAGTATGTAAGGGCAAACGATATAACCGCGAAACGCTGGAAGTCAAATATAAAGGCAAGAGCATTGCCGATGTGCTGGAGATGACGGTTGAGAATGCAACGGAATTCTTCCAGAACATTCCGAAGATTCACCGCAAGATGCAGACGCTGATGGACGTGGGCCTGGGTTATATCACATTAGGCCAGCCTGCCACTACGCTGTCCGGTGGTGAAGCGCAGCGTGTGAAGCTGGCTTCGGAGCTGTACCGCCGCAGCACGGGCAAAACGATGTATATCCTGGATGAACCGACCACCGGCCTGCATGTGGACGATATCGATCGTCTGTTAGTCGTGCTCCATCGTCTGGTGGAATCCGGCGAATCGGTTCTCGTGATCGAGCATAATCTGGATGTTATCAAGACAGCCGATTATCTCATTGATTTGGGTCCCGAGGGCGGAAGCGGCGGCGGTACGATTATTGCCACCGGAACGCCCGAGGAATTGGTAAAGGTACCGGAATCCTATACCGGCCGTTATTTGAAGCCGATTCTGGAACGTGATACGAAGCGGACCGAGGAGCTGCATAAGATGAAGGCAGCTCGTTAACAGCTGTCAGGACATTATTGATTGCTTGGAAGAGTGTCCATATCGTTAATCAGATGCACTGGCTCGCGGACAATCTTCACCAGCTAATACAATAGGTTTTAAACGCTTATCTTTGTTCGTATTAGTTTGCGCGAAAGAAAGCGCAGTGATAAAGCCAAGCCCCGGTGGAAACACCGGGGCTTTTTTCTTTGTACACGTTGGGTTTAGCGAAGCATTATGGGTTGCTCCATTTTCATATTTTTCTCCAATATCTTCGTATTCCAGGATATGGTATGATCTTGGTGAAGCTAGTAACGGAGGGATGGTATGAAGAGGATCACAAGTTTAATTCTGGTTGCTCTGGCGGCAAGTACTCTGTACATATACTCGTCTTCTGGTGTTCAAGCCGATGCAGGTGTGTCATCGGAGAAGGAGAGTTCTATCTCCAAGGAATCCAATGACGAGACAAAACCACAGATTAACAGTCCTTCCCCGGTAGTTCATGGGACGGTTGTAGCTCAGGAATCCACTTTATCAAACCCTCCAGCAGGATCGAATCCTTCTCGTTCGGGGACAGAGTCGCAAGTGGCATCGTCGGATTCAATGACCAGTCTACCAACAGCTCCAAAAGATCTGAAGCTTTATTATTTGAAGGGGCATGTTCAGTTGGGTTGGACTCCAAAACCAGGAGAAACTTATAATGTCTACTCCAGTGAGCAGCCCGGAGGGAAGTATAAGCTGCTGCCTATGGCGTCGAAAGTGAGTACGGGTGCTTATACTGTCCGGGAAATGCGTTATCATGAGCCTACGTTCTATGTGGTTGAGGCTATTAATAGCTTGGGCAAGAGCGGCTATTCCAACGAAGTTTCGAGCAGTCCGAATAAAGTAACGGGTCTAAAGGCTATCCTAAATGAGGAAGATGAATCCATTCGCTTAACTTGGTCAGACTCACAGGAAGGAATGGAATATCATATATACTACGTCAGACCAGATGGAATGCTGTCCAGTTTGAATGATGAGCCGGTAAAGGACCGTTCCTATCTTATTCCGAATCACAACATGCTGTCCGGACATTCCGGGAGGTATTCGATCCATGTGATTACGGTGAATGAGTGGAATGTACATAGTGAACCGTCCAATGAAGTTGCTCTGGATGTTAAGAAGTATCCCGAGGATCGAATAACGATTACGGACCCGTCCGTGGCTTGGCCAAGCGAGGATTTAGAGGAGGAAACAGCGCCTTCTGGACAGAATCCGACCACGGAGAAGATGGAGAAGTAGTGGAATTAGCATGAAGTATAACCAGTGTTACGATCTTGCGATTCTTTTCCTGAAGAGGCGATGGTTTACCTTGATTGACTCCTTGTTATAAGCATGATTTTGACTGTTGCCGTGATGAAAATCATGCTAATGTCTGACAATTTGGTTAAAATTGAGAAATATTTATGACTTTTTTTCATTTTTCGTAACGGAGGGCTTGCATCTGGACGGGCACATGGATAACATAGAAGAAGATATGTAAATTTGACCGAGAAGAAACCCACGAGGAGGTACGATTCATGATCCTTGCAGCTGCATCGGATGCGACGGCGACATTTAAGACATTTGATATTTTCATGATTTTGTTTACGATTCTGATCTTTGTAGGTGTGGTTCGTTTGTTGATGGCCCGCCAAAAAAATAAATTCGCAATCGCTTTCGGTATCGTCAGCTTGTTAGTCTTCTTGTACTCTGACTATGCGATGATTACAGGATGGATTAACAATTAGGTTGGCTTTGGCACCTTATTCAATGCGACTTATAAGACGAATGGAATACATACAAACAAGACGCCCGTCTGCTATGGCAGTATGAAGGCGTCTTTTTGTTATTAGGGAAGAGTTTACAGTCGCAAGAACATATCTAAGAAATAGGTCTTGAAGCAATGGTTGCAAATGGAAAAACATGATAAATTGAGGAGTACAAGCTGGATAGAGGATGGAACCGGGGGAGGAACTTAAGAATTGAAGAAGAAAAAATGGGCTAAACGAACAGCGCCTGTACTGCTGGGAGCCATCATTCTGGCCGGGAGCAGCAGTGGGATGATGTATACAGATGTTGTTCATGCAGCAAGCGCGAAGAGTCAGAGTACATACGAACAAAATTTGGTGCCGAAGGTAATCAGCCGGATGTCTCCGTCTGTTGTGGGCATCATCGGAAAGTCTGCAGAAAGCGGCGAAGTGGATGATCGATACAACCTGGCACATGGTACCGGGGTGATCTGGAAGTCTGATGGCTGGATCGTGACAAATGCGCATGTGGTAGATGGTCTTACCGGAATCACAGTCGTGACCTCGGACGGTAAATCTTACAAAGCTAAGAAGGTCTTCAGTGACCCCAAGAGTGATATCGCTTTGGTAAAAATTAACGCTAAGTCCCTGAAGCCGGCCCAATTTGCCGAAACGGCGCAGCATGCGCTAGTGGGTGAGACCGTGGTTGCTATCGGCACGCCAATCTCCTTCTCATTGCGAAATTCGGCATCTGTTGGAGTCGTTAGCGGCCTAAATCGGAGCGTGGACGGCTCATACCGCCTCATTCAGACCGATACGGCCATTAACCCGGGGAACAGCGGAGGCCCGCTCGTGAATATGAAGGGCGAGGTCATTGGAATTAACAGCAAGAAATTTGCTGCGGTTGGCATTGAGAATATGGGCTTCTCGATTCCCGCGGAAACCGTACATTACGTTGTGGACCATCTCATGAAATATGGCGAGGTTCGAAGAGCAGCTCTCGGATTGGAGCTGGAAGAAAGCTGGTCTGCGATTGTGGGACTCCCTTCTGACGACCCGTTAACCGTAACCAAGGTGCTGTCTGCACAAGCCCAAAAAGCCGGAATACAAGAAGATGATGTATTATACGCAATTAATGGCAAACGCATCTATTCCGTCGTAGATATCAATGAACGATTAAAGCCATTCAAGCCAGGCCAGCAGGTTCAGCTGCTGATGCAGCGGGATGGAGATATCGTGAATGTGAAACTGACGCTCAGCCAGGACGGTTACGGAGCTGCTTCGTCAAGCGTTGGGGAGGCTGAGATCGATGAATAAGAGAAAAGGAACAAAACCAAGCCGGCGTTTGCGCCGGATGACGGCCGGAGCGATATCGGCTTTGATGTTATTTACGACATTATCGTTTCCTGTATGGGGAGACGACATGGTGCCGGAAAAACGTGTGCTTACGGTCCAAAGTGGCAGCAGCACAGCGTCGGTTAATGGTACCTCGTATACAATTACTAAGCCGCAGTTGAAGCAGGGCGTACTTATGGCTCCGCTGGGTGTGTTCAAGAAAGCGTTTGGCAGTGAAATCAAGCTGGAGGGTGAGAATCGGGTCCGGTTGCTGCAAGGAGCCCATACGATTGTGCTCGTTATCGACAGCAAGACAGCATGGATTGATGGTAAAAAGGTACAGTTGCCGGTTGAACCAATGATGATATCAGGAACGCTGATGGTACCGCTGCGACCGGTCGCTGCGGGTATCGGAGCAAAGGTAAGCTCAACTCAGGGCAAGCTGTCGATCAGCCTCATCGTCACTGATAAGGAAGAGAAGCATGATCAGGACAAAATCAACAATACGAACGGAAAGACGCGGATCGGGAACAGCTATTATGAGTGGAGCTTGAATTATCCTTCCTGGATGATCGTTGGAAGAGGAACAGACGATGAGAGCGGATCTGCATTTAACGATGCTACAGGACGCTATTATCTGGAGGTTCACGCCTCATCCCAGAAGGCCAAGCTAACCCCGGATGATCTGCTCGAACGTCTTCTGACTGAAGTGAGTGACTCGGGAGACGTAGTGCTCCATCAGGAGACCGTATCACGAGGTGCTGTACCGTATGCCAGAGTGATCTCACGCGATGTGGATGGCGTCTTATGGGAAAGCCGGCAGTATTATGCCAATGAACGCGTGTATGAGCTGTATTTTGCCGATGAGGAAGCGGTTCACTACAAGGATATGGATAAACACGCAGGGCTGCTGGGCTCCTTCCGCACGAGCTATCCGGCAGGAGACAAATCAATCAAAGACGTATCCTCGATCGTGGCCGGACTGCGCGAAGCAGGGAACGAAGAGTATGGAATCTGGTTTGGCATACCCGCAGGCTGGGAGATCAACAACAAGGATATGTTATACGGCAAAGAAGGGGAAGGCTATCTGTCCGTCTTGGTGACATCAGCTCCGCCGGGAGCCGAGGGTACGCTTGAAGCTTGGGGACAGCGCCTTAAAGAATGGCTGTCGGAATCCTTTGTACAAGATTCATACGAATATGTTGGACTTAAGCCAGTGGTGATATCGGGTGTTAAAGGACAGATTCAGGAAGTACGGTACAACTTCGGCGATCGATGGATAACGGAATATGAAGTGATGATCCAGAAGAACGGCTATCGTTATTATCTGGAGTACGCCGTACCGGATGGGCAGAAGAAGACGGCATCCGACTGGAAGAAGGTACTGGCATCCGTCGAAATCGATTATGATGTGGTACCCGAAAACTTCGGCCGTATTGGCGATGAAAGCTATTTAATGGATAAGACCAAGATGAGAAGCAAGAACTCGGAAACCTACCGCTATCATATTGATATTCCAAGGTATTGGGAACCGGTGAGAGATCAATTCGAGCAATCCCAAGTGGAATATGGTTTTGCTGGAGGCGGTTTCGAAATTAAGTTAGATCGGGACATTACCGCAGAATACATTGTCAGCAGCCTGAAACGCTACTATCAGGAGGCCGGATCGGCTTCAGGAAGCAAAATGAAACTGCTTGGCGTGGAGCAGAAGACATTCGCCGGTGTTCCTGCCACTACATTCAAGGTGCATCAGGTCAAGAGTGGCGTGGGCTTTACGACAGAGGAGATTGTCTTTGAGAGTGGAGATATCGTTTATACGATTACAACAACGTTGAATGACGCGAATGCTACAGAAGCGCAGAAAGCGGCACTGGAGCGCACATTGTCCTCATTTGAACTGATAAAATAAGATCGTCAGGATTGGTTAGGAAAGCATTTTAGATCATATATCTTGTGAATTTCTGTCATGTATATAGCTGTCCAGCTGCACTCTTAGGGGGGTAGTGGGGCAGCTGTTTTGATTTATATCGCGAGTGGACATAATTGAACTCACTAGAACATATGTGCGTAAACATGGCCTGATGTGATAAAATTATGGATAAGCGTTAGGAAATCATATCTGAAATCGGTTGATAGATGAGGGAAGAATCGGATGAAAAAAACGATAGGCATATTCGCCCACGTGGATGCAGGCAAAACCACGCTGGCGGAACAGTTGTTATATATAACGAACACCATTCAGGAACGCGGTCGTGTGGATCATCAGAATGCTTATATGGATCGTCATGATATCGAAAAGGAACGGGGCATCACCGTATTTGCCGATCAGGCGACCATGCTGTTTAACGATTCCACCTATTATGTTATGGATACACCGGGTCATGTCGACTTCTCACCGGAGATGGAGCGGGCAATTGCGGTCATGGATGCCGCCGTGGTTGTTATTAGCGCTGTGGAAGGTGTGGAGGGGCACACGGAGACGGTATGGCAATTATTGCGCAAGCATAACGTGCCCACATTCCTGTTTATCAATAAAATCGACAGGGTAGGAGCGGATGCCGCCCGTGTGTTGGCGGAGATCCGTAGTGAGCTCACCGAGGATGCTTGCATGATTACGGAAGAAGATATGCTGCATGAAGGAGTATGGCAGGCCCCGCTTATTGAAGCTGTCGCGGAACGGGATGAACAGCTGCTTGAGGCTTATATAAAACAGGGATATGAACCATCCCGGTGGCTTAAGGTGATGAGCGATATGATCAAGCGAGAGCAGCTATTTCCCTGTTTCAGCGGATCTGCCCTGCAGAATGTGGGCGTGATCCATTTCTTGCACCAGCTGGATCTGCTGATTAAGACGGATTATGACCCCCAAGCGGCATTTGCCGGGAGGGTATACAAGATCCGCCATGATGATCAGGGGGCTAGGATGACCTATATAAAAGCTTTGGGCGGAATGCTGCGGGTGCGTGATGAGATTATGTATTCTACGGGAGGGGAGACGATCACGGAGAAGGTGACACATATCCGCTTGATCAATGGAGGGCGGCTAATCGCTGCCGACCAGGTACAAGCGGGTGACTTATTTGCGGTTACGGGCCTTACCGCTGCTGCAGCAGGAGACGGACTTGGGAACTTGAGCGACCGAACGGTATATGAGCTTGTACCGACACTGAAGTCGAAGGTCCAATTCGATTCCTCGATTCATCCGAAGGATATGCTGCGGGGTTTTCGTCTGCTGGATGCAGAGGATCCTTCCCTGTCCGTTCATTGGGATGAATCGGCCCAAGCGATTCATATTCATGTGATGGGGCTCATTCAGCTTGAAGTGTTAGAACGCATCGTATTCGAGCGGTTCGGCTACCAGATTACCTTCGGTGAACCGGAGATTCTATATAAAGAGACCATCACGGAGGCGGTGGTGGGCTGCGGACATTTTGAACCGTTGAAGCATTATGCGGAAGTACACCTTCGGCTTGCGCCCGGAGAGCGGAACAGCGGCATCGTGTTTGAGAATGCTTGTCATCCCGATATGCTGCCGGTGAATTATCAGCATCTGGTTGCTCAGCATGTTGGCGAGAGGGATCATCATGGGCTGCTGACAGGTTCCCCGGTCACGGATCTCAAGATCACCTTGCTGAAGGGCAGGGCGCACAACAAGCATACGCATGGCGGTGATTTTCGGGAAGCTACTTATCGCGCTCTGCGTCAGGGCCTGGAGAAGACAACGAATCGGCTGCTTGAGCCATATTATCACTTCAAGATAAAGGTGTCTGCGGAGTATATTGGACGATTGATGTCGGATCTGATGCAAGCCAAGGCGAGCTTTGAACCCCCAGAAACAGCGGGAGATCAGGTAACAGTCACAGGATCCGCTCCCGTATCGACCATGATGAACTACAGTATGGAATTAGCATCATATACAAAAGGTAGAGGGACGATATCCCTTGTTTACGGCGGCTATGACTGGTGCCATAACGAGGAAGAGGTCATCGAACGCAAGAGATATGACAAGAATGCAGACCCTGAATACAGCTCTTCTTCTATCTTTTGTGCCAAGGGAAGTGGTTATTCGGTGCCGTGGGATGAGGCGGACCGTCATATGCATGTGTGATGGCTGGGGGGAATAGCAAGGCCTTAAAGTGGAAGACTGAAATTAAGCAAAAGGTCGGGTAGCGAAGGCTTGGAAAAGTGATGTTTATTGCAGCAAGAGTTGAACGGAATGAAACTTCCAGCACGCGGTGCCTCGCTGCATGTTCAAGGTCGTCTGACACGGGGTAACCTTAGAGTTAGGAGTTAGGTATATGAGATCATTGGAAGGTGTAGCGTGGCGGGGAAGAAATAAATAAGGAATAGTACATAGCGTGTGTCTTGTAACTAGGATGGATAAATTGGACTGACGTATGTAGGAATGAAGTGAGTGTGGCGAAGTAGCAGGCCGATGTGAACCATAACTAGTTACGCACGCGTGATCTTCATTCTTAACGCGTGCGTAATCAAGGCATTATGAAGGAAGAGACTCTTTATCCTTCCACAGTTTGTTGGCGCGAAGATCGCATGGTCCAGTAAGTGATGGCGGTCGTAATTAGCATCAAGACACCGGTCATTAAGAATACCGAATGGATGTTAAACATACCGCTGATCAAGCCGCCAGCGAGAGGTCCGGCCATGCCGCCGATTTGGTTAGCTGTTTGGTTGAGGCTAAATGCCCGGCCGCGAAATTCACTTGCTGTATTTTGGACGACAAGGCCGTTTAGAGCCGGGAATACGGCACAGAAGAAAGCACCGTAAGCAAAGCGGATGGCCGAGAATGCCCAGATGTTGCTAAACAGAATTTGGGCGAGCGAACCGATTCCGCTGGCTAGCAGACCGATCAGCAGTACCTTTTGGAACCCGATTTTATCAGCCAAACGCCCCCAACGGGCGGCAAACAGAATGCTGGCGATTCCGACAATGGAGAAGACAAAGCCGGCAATCATTGAGGTATGCGTGGAAGAACCGTTGATTTGGGCGATATACAATGGCAATACGGGTTCGATCGTCATAACAGAGAACTGTGTCAGCACAGTGAGCATGAGCACGGTCAGCAGCGCTTTATTATGCCCGGCCACCTTGAATGTGTTGACAACGGAGACGCGCTCTTTGCCGGGAACAAATTTCTCTTCCTTGACCCAGAATATGATGAGCAGCGTGGCAACCAGACAGAGCGTACCTGCCAGTCCGAATGCCATTCGGTTGCTGAACAGGGAGGCCAGGGTTCCTCCGATCATCGGACCCATAATGCCGCCGGTAGCGGTTGCTGTGGATATCATGGAGAGGGCGTAGCCGACTTTGTTCTCGGGTGTGTTAGTGCCTACAATCGCGATAGCGCCTGGAATAAAGCCGGAGAGTAGTCCTTGCAGCACACGAAGAATGAGAACCTGATATTCATTCGTTACGAAAGCCATGAGTACATAGATAACAAAGAGCACCAGACCCGCACGAATAATCATGGGCTTTCGTCCGTATTTATCACCGACGGCTCCCCAGAAGGGAGAGGACAAAGCCCCGGCCAAAAAAGAGGAGCTGAATAGCAGTCCTGACCACATTTCCGTATGTTCGGTAACGCCGAGTTCAATCAGAAAAAGCGGGAGAAAGGGTATGACCATCGAGAAGCTTGATGAAACGATAAATGAGCCGAACCACAAGATCCATAAATTCTTTTTCCAACTTTCCATGTGTTCTTCATCTCCTGGTGTACGATTTGTTGTAGTCCTCCGTGCTCGCCTCTTGTCTTTTTAATAAGGATATAATCTATGTAAATACATTTTGATATAGCAAAACGCCCCCCAAATTAGTAATTGGGATATAACCCGATTACCGCACTAAAGCGAAAGGCGTGCAACTTCATCCTACATCACTTGAAAAAGATTGGGAAGAGGAGAGGGCCTAAGTTGGTGAGAAGAGCAGGCTTTGTTCGGGTTGGCAGGGAACCGCCTGATCCTTGATGTAATAAGGGGTTTCAGGATTCATAAAGTTGTTGATAAGATATGGTGAAATTATTTATTGAGGAGATCTGAAATGAGAGAAACACTGAAGGATCTATATACGAATACACTACTCCAAGAAGTGGCCGATCACTTGAAAGAAGCCTATTCTGCATTCGATATGAACCGCTTTTTGGAGCTGATATATAACGATACCTGGGAGCATGAGGAATTCAAACAGCGCATCCGGCATATTACGCTGGCGCTAACAGACATGCTGCCTGCTTCTTATTCCGAAGCTGTGCAGATTCTGCAGCAGGTGGCACCGCATTTTAGGGGCGTGGAATATATATTCTTTCCCGACTATGTTGAAGTAAACGGGATGGAGGATCTGGAGACATCCATGGAGGCACTGGCTGTGTTTACGCATTATTCCACGGCCGAGTTTGCGGTCCGGCCTTTTATCATGCGGGATCAGGAAGGTATGCTGGGCCAGATGATGACTTGGGCGAAGTCGGATGACGAGCATCTGCGCCGCTTGGCGAGCGAAGGCTTGCGGCCGCGGTTGCCCTGGGCACCACAGCTTCCCGCCCTCATCAAGGACCCGCGTCCGGCTCTGCCGATTCTGGAGCAGTTGAAGGAGGACTCTTCCTTATACGTTAGAAAAAGCGTCGCCAATCACTTGAACGATATCTCGAAGGATCACCCGGAGCTTGTGCTGAAGATTGCGTCCCAATGGTATGGCGGGCATCCGCTGACCGATTGGATTGTCCGGCATGGGCTGCGCTCGCTGCTGCGAAAAGGGGATATCCGAGCACTGGCCATTTTTGGCTATGAGGAACTTGAGGAGCTCGAAGGCCTCGAAGTGCGCGAGCTGCGCTTGAAGCGTTCGGTCATTGCGATGGGTGATGATCTGGAGTTTGCTTTTCAGTTGGTGAACGAAACCGGACAAAAGATGGCGCTCCGCATCGATTACGAAATCGACTATATGAAGGCAAGCGGCAAGCTGGCGCCAAAACGCTATAAATGCTCGGACAAGATCTACGCGCCAGGAAGCTGGAAAGTCGAAAAGAAGCAGTCTTTTAAGCCGATCTCCACCCGCCGCTTCTACTCAGGCGATCACCGTTTGCATATTATTGTGAACGGCAAGCGTCTGGCCAGCATGGATTTTGTGCTGGAGGGTGTGGAGTAAGGGGATATGCATGCACCGTCACAGGGCAATAGGCGAGAAGGAACAAGTCTTCCGATGGGAAGGCTTGTTTTGGTTTTTCTTTTTTTATAGTTGAGCTAGTGCCGGGGATGGTACATAATCATTAAACCTAATAACGCTATGTGGATTATGGCAATACTATTAAAACGGTGGAAATCAAGTTAGCAGGTAGAAGAGAAGCCCGACTTTTGGTAAACTAGATAAGTTGAAAAACTTTCAAAGTGTTTACACCATATGATATAGATGTCGGTGGCCTTGTTCTATGAAAATAGAGTATGGCTTGCAGGTTTCAATGGAAGAATATGAATACACAGCACGCCGGCTAGAACCGGCCTGGGAGGAAATAGATGGACACGAAAGCACTACGAAGAGAAGACGTGGAATTGCTGGCGCCGGCAGGAGATTGGGATTGCATGCGGGCTGCCGTGGCAAACGGGGCGGACGCGATCTTTTTTGGGGTTGAGAAATTTAATGCGCGCGCACGGGCGAACAATTTCCGGATGGATGAGCTGTCCGAAATTATGGCATTCTTGCACAGTTACGGGGTTAAGGGATTCTTGACCTTTAATATTCTTGTGTTCGAGAACGAGCTGGAGGATGCCAAGGAACTGATTGATGCGTGTGTGGATGCTGGCGTGGACGCGGTAATCGTGCAGGACCTGGGTCTGGTCAAAATGATTCGCGAAATCTCACCGGACTTCCCGATCCATGGCTCTACGCAAATGACGATTACGTCGCCGGAGGCTGTTGAGTTCACGAAGCCGTTTAATATGGAGCGTGTCGTACTTGGACGCGAGAACAATCTGAAGCAAATCCAGAAGATCGGGGAACAGGCGAAGCTGCCGATGGAAGTATTCGTGCATGGTGCGCTATGCGTATCATACTCGGGTCAGTGTCTGACATCCGAGATGTGGGGCGGCCGCTCCGCTAACCGCGGTGAGTGCGCGCAGGCCTGCCGTCTGCCTTACGATCTGATCGTGGATGGCGAGCAAAAACCGATGGGAGACGTAGCCTACCTGCTCTCTCCAAAAGATCTGGCGGCGATTGACCTGATGCCGGAGCTGATCGAAGCGGGCGTGACCTCATTCAAGATTGAGGGACGTTTGAAGAGCCCGGAATACGTGGCTAACGTTGTGAGCAAGTACCGGAAGGCGATCGACCGATACTTTGACGGGGAAGATGCGAGACCGAGCAAGGAAGAGGTTCGCGAACTACAGCAGAGCTTCTCCCGCGGCTTTACGCATGGCTTCCTGGATGGTACGAATAATAAAAAGCTGGTTGAAGGCACATTCCCGAAAAGCCGCGGCGTGTATCTTGGCCGGGTAGAACAGATTCTGCGCGACGGTGTTGTGTGTAAGCTAGATGCGCCGCTGAAGCGCGGCGACGGCATCGTGTTTGATGCTGGAGATCCAACGAAAAAAGAAGAAGGCGGACGCGTCTACGACGTACGCCGCAAAGGTGTCAAGCTGGAAGGTGAAGCTCAGGAAGGCTGGATCATCGATATCGTTCCGGGCCGGAGCGATGTGGACCTGCGCAAGCTGCACGTCGGCGATCGGATCTGGAAGACGAATGATCCGGCGCTGGACAAGCGACTCCGTCAGACGTACGAGACGGAGAAGCCGTACCGGGTATTCCCGGTACATGTTCGCGTGAGCGGCCGTCCCGGACAGCCGCTGTCGACCTGGTGGACCGATGTGCAGAAGGGCACGACGGTCCAGGTGGATTCGGAGCTGGAACTGGAGATTGCCCAGAAGCGGCCGCTCAGCCAGGAGATCCTGGAAGAGCAGCTTGGCCGCCTGGGCGGAACGGTGTTCCAGCTTGAGGCACTTGACGTCGACCTGTATGGCGACGTCATTGTGCCCATTCGCGAGCTCAACAGCATCCGCCGCCGTGCGGTGGAGCTGCTCGCTGGCGAGCGGCCGAAGCCGCCCGTGTATGTGAAACGGGCGGTAGAGGTGTATGGCGATGCGGCTGTGCCCGCAGCGCCTGTGGCCCGCGGTGAGGCGAAGCTCACCGCGCTGTGCCGCAGCCTCCCGCAGGTGGAGGCTGCGCTTGAGGCCGGCGTTGAGATGATCTACGCCGACTTCGAGTTCATCAAGCAGTTCCCGGCAGCAGTGGAAGCCGTACGTGCAGCCGGCAAACAGATTGCGCTGGCAACGCCTCGCATTCACATGCCGGGCGAGAACGGCTACCACAACAACATCCTGCGCCTCCAGCCGGACGCCGTGCTGGTGCGCAATACCGGTGCGCTGTATTTTTACCTGCGCCACCGCTTGGAAAATCCGGAGGCGAAGCATCCCCGGCTGATCGGCGACTTCTCCTTGAACATCGCCAACCACAAAGCGGTTGACTTGTTCACCGAAGTCGGCTGCGATATCGTCACACCTTCCTATGACCTGAACATCCAGCAGATGGTGGATCTTCTTGGCAAGGCGGACACGTCCAAGATGGAGATCGTCATCCATCAGCATCTGCCGATGTTCCATACCGAGCACTGTGTCTACTGTACCTTCCTGAGCGAAGGAACGGACTACACGAACTGTGGACGTCCGTGCGAAGAGCACCGTGCCTCTCTGCAGGACCGGATCGGCATGTCCCATCCGGTACGAGTGGACGAAGGCTGCCGCAACACGGTGTACAATGCCATCGAACAATCCGGAGCCGAGTATCTGGCCAATTTCATGGAGCTTGGCGTATCCAACTACCGCGTCGAGTTCCTCGAAGAAACGCCGGAACAAGTCCACGAGGTCATCGATCTCTACAAGCGCGCCCTACGCGGGGAGATCAGCGGTACCCAGGTATGGAAGAAGCTGAAGGCGACTAACCAGCTTGGCGTTACGCGCGGGCAGTTGGTGAAGTAAGACTGTATAGTCATATAACGTGTTGAGATAAATAGAGCATGCCAGGCCATTAAGGCCTGGTATGTTTTTTTGTGTTTTAAAACTGTTCGTTGTTGTGATTCTAAACTATATGGGTAATACGATTGAAAAGAAAATAAGTCGAGCAGAGATAATTGAACATTTTTAATATAGTTGGTTTAGCGTTAGAGATACAAGATAAGGGTATGTTCCTCTTATAACAAAATATTTATGAAAATAATAACAAAAAAACACAAATTTCGATATAATAGCTCTAATACATCCAGATACATAGTGCTTTATTCCAGATACATAGAGTTTCATTTTTGAAAAGGAGATAGCCTTTATGCAAATACGCAAAGCGATTATCCCTGCGGCAGGCCTAGGCACCCGGTTCTTACCTGCAACCAAAGCCATGCCTAAGGAAATGCTCCCGATTGTAGACAAGCCCACCATTCAATATATCATTGAAGAGGCAGTGGCTTCAGGGATCGAGGACATTATCATTGTAACAGGTAAAGGAAAGAGGGCCATCGAGGATCATTTTGATTCTTCTTTTGAGTTGGAACATAATCTGGCGGAGAAAGGGAAATGGACACTCCTCGAAGAAGTACGCAAGCCATCCAACATGGCGGATATTCACTATATCCGGCAGAAAGAGCCCAAAGGGCTGGGCCATGCTATTTGGTGTGCTCGGAAGTTCATAGGAGATGAACCGTTTGCTGTGCTTTTGGGTGATGATATTGTAGAGTCGGAGACTCCGTGTCTGAAGCAGATGATGAAGGTATATGATACATATCAATCGGCTGTTGTAGGCGTTCAACCCGTATCCTGGGACGAAGTGAATCGTTATGGAATTGTAGATGGAGTACGCAAATCGGACAGAATCTACGAAACATCAAGATTGGTAGAGAAACCATCTCGTACCGAGGCACCCTCCAATCTCGCGATTATGGGCCGATACATTTTACCGTCAGATATTTTCGACTTGCTGGAAAATCAGGAGGTAGGCAAGAATGGAGAAATCCAACTAACGGATGCACTTGCTGTCCTGGCCCATCGCTATCCTATCTATGCATATCATTTTGAAGGAATGCGTCACGATGTCGGCGAGAAGTTAGGCTTTATTGAAACCAGCATTCATTATGCATTGCAGCGGGAAGAGCTGAGAGATGATTTGCTTGCTTATATAAACGAGGTTTTGGTGAAGGTTCGATAGAGATAAATTCGCGTTTTTATAAAAGAAGGGACAGTTGGGTAGAGGTTTCTACCGTGAACTGTCCCATTTTGATATTAGAATTGAAGATCGGCGAGCTGTTGAACATTCTGCTTAGCGCTTGGATCAACTTGAGATAATTTCTCCATAAGCGCGTCGTCGCTTAAGCCTTGTTTCTGTAATGCGGCCAGATACCAACGAACCGTCTCTTGTTGGGTTGTCTGTGTGAGATCCTCTTGTAAACCAAGTTTAAGAGCTTCTGCAGCTCGTTCTGGTTGATTTAACATGAAGTACATTTTACCTGCATTCAGGATCATGTCGGGTGTGTTATCGAATGGGTTACCTTGGAGTTGCTCCTCAGGCAATGTGCTTAGATGCTGGATGCCTGTTTGAACTTCGGCAAATGCTTCAGTTGCTTGTCTGAAGTACTTATCCTTCGCATCTGTGCCACCTGCACCTAGTGCCTTCATGCCAAGATCATAACCTTTATTAATGATTTGTTCGTACCATTGAATATCCCAATTGAATTTATAGGCATTACTAATGAGGACTTCGTAAGCTTGTTCAGGCTGTTGGTGCATTTCATAACTCTGTACCAATTGGTTCAGCATAGATTTATTATGAGGCTCATCCTTAAGAGCTTTATTTAAGAGATTGGTGGATAGCTGAAAGAAGCTCTCATCCTGCGTCTGCTGGTAAACAGATTGATACAATGAGTTTAATAACAGAACTGAATTGGGATGGCTCGGTCTAATACTAAGGTCTTTGTCTAAAGGTGCTTTTATCTCTTCGAAGGACTGGCTAATCTGTACGATTCGGCGCGCCTCCAACCCATAATCTGCGGCTTGAACATAACGAATCGAAGTGATGAGTACAAGAATAGCACCAACTCCCACAACAGCGCTATATATGCTTCTAGCGGTTTTAACATTAGGGCTCCAACTCTTAACGGGCTTATTATCCATGACAGCTGCCATTCCGCCAAGTCCCAGGAATACTAGAATTCCCATAAACACGTAACTCATGTTAAAGTCCAGAATACTATGGATTAATATCGAAAGAGTGATAATTAAATAAAGAAAATGGCTATTCCTGTCATCCTCATTGTTGTTGAGATAACCCCGAATATACTTGTAGAAAATATACAAAATAAACGCCATGAAAATAACGAATCCGACAATGCCAACCTCAATTAAATACTGCACAAAAAAGTTATGTGCCTGACGGCTCGTATACGGATTGTTCTGATACTGCTCGTACAGTGACGCCCAAGCGCCACCACCAGCTCCGATTATCGGATAGTCAGCAAGAACCTTCATGGCATCCTTATAGAATGTTAGACGTTCTAACACACTATGCTGATTAAAATTAATATTCTCCAGTCGGACACTAAGGTTTTGAGGCAAAATATTCTTCAATCCCGTTCCGATGAAGAGGAAAATCAATAGTCCCCCAACTGCAACGGATCCAAGTGGAATCCATAGAGCGGATGTTTTTTTAGCGGACCAATTGTTTAATCCCTGTTCCAATTTTGGAGCAATAAAGCTTTGAATTATCCATCCCAGGAATCCCACCACAGCGGATACACCCAACAAGATGCCCCAACCTTTCAAGGCAGTACTTCCACTGAACGTCTCATTTAACTGTAGGCCGAGCTCTGTTACTGGCTTGGAAATGATCAGCGAGGCCACGCCTGCTATTCCGCAATATAGAATCCACAGTATTTGCTTGGCGGGTTTTAGAAACAAGAGCAGCAATATGAATACGACTGGCAGCAGGACCAATCCGCCACGGGACAATGTTAGTAGAAGAGATACTATAATAGGCACCAGCATGAAACCATGGAATGCCTGCCCATACCATTTTCGCGATGTTGTTACAAAAAAGACGGCAGCGAACAAGAAAGCCATGAGGAACGCTGCATATGTATTAGCGTACTGGAATACGGAAGTCAAACGCAAACCGTTGGAGTCAACCATTACGACATCAGTATACGTCCCGTTTAAAACCGTGTTGGAAAACAATCTTGCTATGGCTCCAGCAGCTTTTCCTTGACCAAACCAATGGAGCAAACCGAATCCAACGATTAGATAAGCCACAGCCATAATTGTGATTTGGATGATTGTATTCCCCAATTTATCGCGCAAAACGTATAATCCGATAATGAACATTATGGCGTAGATACAATTAATGATAACCATATTCATGGCCAGAACATGAGAAGCTGCGCTAATGAGTGAAAGTATGTAAGTTAAGGGGAGTAACAGCACACCCACAGCAAGCCAGTCTCGTTGATCTTTTAATTGAAAACTTTTAAAGTACTGAGCTATCCAGAGAAACATTAATAGACATGCTAAGCTAGCAGCCCAGAATATCGGTTTCTCAAATTCAAGGGTTTGTCCATTAAATAAAGCTGTCTGGAAGGGTGTCCAAGCTAGGAAGAGAACAATTCCTGAGACCAATACCCAAAATAAAGCTGATCTCCTCTCGCTTTGCCTCGACTCAACAGCCTTTTTACCGTATACTGGATTCGACAACATAATTAGCTCCTTTTCTTGTAGATACGACAATATTTTAGCACAGTGATTGAAGGTGGGCTACTAAGATTAGTTGCATGTTGTCGAATTAACTTGTATAGAAGTTAGAAATTCAAGGATGATCGGGTGGAAGAGTATGGGGAGTTTAAAATCGTTACTATCTAAACATCTATACAAATCAGTAATAAAATTAAAGCCTATTTTAGTAAAAGTGGTTCCCTATGCTTTTCGTCAGAAGATGAAGTATAAAATGCTGAAATATTTATTTCCAATTAAAAATAAAACTAAAAAAGTGCAGAAAAAGAGTGGAGTAAGAGGAATAAATTTAATTGGGTATTCTAGAGCAGAAATGGGAATTGGAGAATCATGCAGAATCGCGGCTAGCAGTATAGATACAACGGATGTACCTTTTGGGATTATTAATTATACAGGGACGAATCCAGCTCGGATGAATGATAGCACTTGGATTCAGAAAGAGATACTTCAACCGAAGTATGATATCAATATATTTCATATAAATGCGGAGCAAATGATTGAGGTTTATGCGGAGTATGGTAACTCGCTATTTAACAACCGATATAACATTGGTTACTGGCACTGGGAACTTCCTGATTTTCCGGATGAGTGGAAAGAGAGTTTTAACCTAGTGGATGAAATTTGGGTCCCTTCGACATTTGTGGCTGAATCGATTTCCATGAAAAGCCCTATTCCTGTAGTAAAAATCCCTCACAGTATTAATGTTAGAATTGATAGACCAAGAACAAGAGCTGAATTCGGATTGCCAGAAAAGTCTTTTTTGTTTTTAACAATGTATGATCTTAAGAGTTTCCAAGCTAGGAAGAATCCACAAGCTTCTATATATGCTTTCAAAAAAGCCTTTAATCCTGATGATGATAGAATTGGTCTTGTTATAAAAGCTAACAGTGCAGACCCACATTTAGAGGAACTAGTAGAACTGAGGCAATTAATAGGGGATTACCCAAATATTTATTTGATTTGCGAGACATTGTCGAGAAATGATATTAATGCTCTATTAGCTGTTACTGACAGCTTCATCTCGCTTCATAGAAGCGAAGGTTTTGGTCTAGGATTAGCAGAAGCAATGTATTTAGGCAAACCTGTAATTGGGACCAATTGGTCTTCAAACGTAGACTTTATGAATAGTCGCAATTCTTGCCTGGTCGACTATAAATTGGTACCACTCAACAATGATTATGGACCTTATAAATCTTATCAACATTGGGCTGAGCCTGATCATGAACATGCTGCTTGGTACATGAAAAGACTGTTTGAGGACAGAGAGTTTTATGATGCAATTGCTTCTGAAGGTGAATATAGCATCAAGAAAGACTTTTCTCCAGAAGCGGTCGGAAGATTAATTAAGAAACGGCTAGACTATATTTCTTTATGGAATTTTGGAGGATGAAATGAACATCACTTGTGTAATTATGGCAGGAGGTAAAGGGGAACGATTCTGGCCGAAAAGCCGGACAAATCTACCTAAACAATTTTTAAATATTTCGGGCAATAAATCAATGATTCAGCAATCGATTTCCAGACTTGAGAAGCTTACCGATATTAGTCGAATATTTATAGTAACCAATGAACTTTATGCTGAGTTGTTAAAAGCCCAAATTCCTCATCTGCCACCAGAAAATATTATAATTGAGCCGGTTGGACGTAACACTGCGCCTTGTATTGGCTTGGCTTCTATTGTTATCGAAGAACGATACCCGGATAGTACCATGGTTGTTATTCCCTCTGACCATATCATCGAGAATGAAGAAGGATTTGTCACTATTTTAAAAACTGCTGCTGAAGTTGCACAGCAAAACAACAACTTAGTAACTTTAGGAGTTGAACCCACTTATCCGGAGACAGGTTATGGATATATCGAAAGCACAAACCAGTACACAGAGGTTAATGGCTTGCCTGTTCATAAAGTTAATAAATTTGTAGAGAAACCAGATGCTGAAACTGCCCAATCTTACGTAAATGCAGGGAACTTCTACTGGAATAGCGGAATATTCGTTTGGAAAATAAAAACAATAAGAAACTACATACAAGAATTGATGCCGGATATGCATGATATTTTAGAAACGATGAAAGCTGCCTTTGAATTGATTGATAGAGAGGAAATTATTAAATCGGAGTTTGTTAAGATGCCGGATCAATCCATTGATTATGGAATTATGGAGAAGGTAAACAACATATATGTTATTCCATGTGTACTAGGGTGGAATGATGTAGGAAGCTGGACTGCATTAGAAAGAATAAATGATTTGGATGAAAATGGTAATGTCATTAAAGGGAACATTCTTAATCTCGATACCAAACGTTGTATTATAGAGAGTAATGGCAAACTAGTTGCTACATTGGGAATAGAAGACTTGATAATCGTAGATACCGAGGATGTAACCTTAATTTGTACTAAAGAAAAGGCACAAGAAGTGAAGTTGCTTCTTAAAGAACTTCGCATGCAAAAATTGGAACATTATTTATAATAAATTTGATTTTACTTAAGAAGGGGATATATAGGTATGACAAAGCAAGCACTTATAACAGGAATTACTGGACAAGACGGATCATATTTGGCTGAACTACTGCTTTCAAAGGGATATAAAGTTTATGGTTTACGTAGAAGAACAAGTGTACCAATTCTCGAAAACATTGAACATATCAAGAATGAAATCGAATTTATCGAAGGTGATTTGTTAGATCAAGGCTCTCTTATTAATGCATTGAAAAAATCTAACCCAGATGAAGTGTATAACTTAGCAGCACAATCCTTTGTTGCAACCTCTTGGGATCAACCCGTCCTCACAGGACAAGCAACAGGTATGGGAGTAACCAATATGTTGGAAGCCGTACGAATTGTAAAGCCAGAGGCAAGGTTTTATCAAGCTTCAAGCAGTGAAATGTTTGGTAAAGTTGTAGAGACACCGCAAAAGGAGACAACACCGTTCTACCCGCGGAGCCCTTACGGTGTTGCTAAAGTGTACGGTCACTGGATTACGGTTAATTACCGCGAAAGTTTTGATATGTATGCATGTTCTGGTATTCTCTTTAACCACGAGTCGCCCCGTCGTGGTGTTGAATTTGTTACACGGAAGGTTACAGATGCAGTAGCGAGAATCAAACTGGGTATGCAAAAAGAGCTTCGTATGGGTAATCTGGATGCCAAGCGTGATTGGGGATTCGCAGGTGACTATGTTAAAGCAATGTGGCTGATGCTTCAGCAAGATCAACCAGACGACTATGTAATTTCTACAGGAGAAACTCATACAGTAGAAGAGCTAGTTCAAATTGCGTTCGAACATGTGGGCCTCAACTGGCGTGATTATGTTGTAGTTGACCCAAAGTTTGTAAGACCGGCAGAAGTTGATCTGCTACTCGGAGATTGTACTAAGGCTAAAGAAAAACTGGGCTGGGAACTAGAGGTAGGATTTAAAGAACTTGTGACCATGATGGTGGATAGTGATCTAGCCAAGCTTAAAAAATGAGATGGGTGATACAAATTGACGAGGGCATTAATAACAGGCGTTACTGGGTTTGCGGGTCGATATCTCAGTAAAAATTTGATTGATAATGGTTATGAAGTATGGGGTGGAGCCAGGAATGGCTCCATTAACTCCGTTTCCGGCATAAAAGTAGTGAAATTATCCTATGATAATCCCGCAGAGGTAGCGGAAAAGCTAAATGACATACAACCTGAAGTTATCTTCCATTTATCAGGCCAAAGTTCAGTGAGGAAATCATGGGATGCAGTCGATGAAACATTTAATTCTAACTTAATGGATACTATTGGCCTGCTGGAAGGTTTAAGACACTCTTATATCAAACAGAATGCAACGCTCCTTACCATTGGCTCCTCCGAAGAATATGGATTAGGGGCGTCTTCTCCTATTCGTGAGGAAAATGTAGCAAGTCCATCTAATCCCTATGGATTATCGAAATATACAGTTGGCAGCCTCTCTTTAATGTATAGTCAGGCCTATGATTTAAAAATCATTCACGCGCGTTCATTTAATCATATTGGCCCTGGTCAACTGGAAGGGTTCGTTACTAGCGACTTTGCAAAACAGGTCGCCGAGATAGCTTTAGGAAAAGCAGAGCCAGTTATGTATGTAGGTGATCTTAGCAGCAAACGTGATTTTACGGATGTAAGAGATATCGTTCAAGCCTATCGGCTTTTATATGAACATGGAGAGCCTGGCCAAGTATATAATGTCTGTTCCGGAACCTGTATCGCTATTCATGATATTTTAGAAATGTTCTTGTCATTTGTTGATCGGAAGGTAGAGGTTATAAAAGATCCGAGGAAGTTCAGACCTAACAACATCCCAGAATACTATGGATCAAACGATAAAATAAAACTAAAAACCGGATGGAAACCGGAGATACCAATCAGACAGAGTCTATATGATATCTACCATGACTGGTTAACAGACCGACTTTAGACTGATGGGTGGTTTGAGTATGGTAAATACTATTAAAGAAATAATTTCATATCGCCAAATGCTTATTAGTACTGTCCGAAAGGAACTTCGGTCGCGGTACAAGGGTTCCTTTCTTGGCTTTTTGTGGACGTTTGTGAATCCGCTACTACAGCTAACTATATATTCAATTGTATTTCCTCTTATTATGAAAAATAATCAAGAAAATTATCCAATGTTTCTTTTTGTAGCTCTATTGCCTTGGATATTTTTTACGAGTTCTGTTCAAATCGCGACGACAAGTATTGTAGGAAATGCAAATCTAGTTAAAAAAATATATTTCCCCCGAATTATCCTTCCGTTATCTGTGGTAGGAACAAATTTGATGAACTATGTTTTTGGATTAATAATTGTCTTTCCTGCTCTATTAATTACTGGTGTATCATTAACATTAAACGTTATTTGGCTTCCTGTTATTTTATTAGTTGAATTTATATTCATATTGAGTCTAGCTCTCATATGTTCATCTTTGTATGTACGATTTCGTGATTTAGAACATATTGTCGGAATACTAACCATGATTTGGTTTTATCTTACTCCGATTGTATTTCCAATTGACATATTTCCACAAGAAGTTGCCGATGCAATTGCATACAATCCTATGGTCCCTATTATTAATGCCTTCCGGGATGTGCTGCTATACGGATCTGTACCAGATTGGGAATCATTATCGTATTCGCTAATAGTAGGTTTAGTCCTCATGGTTATTGGTCTTGTTACATTCCAGAAATGCGAAAAGACATTTGCGGAGGAGCTGTAAATGGAAACACCAGTTGCTATATCAATCAAAGAAGTGAGCAAAGCCTTTAAGATATATCATGATAAGCCACTAACACTTAAAGAAAGGTTATTAAGGTTACGCAGCAACGACTACAGTAAATTTCATGCTGTTAACAATGTGAGTCTGGATATTGCAAGGGGAGAAACTGTTGCTCTAATTGGACATAATGGGTGTGGTAAGAGTACTCTTCTTAAGCTTATCACAAAAATTCTTTATCCAGATCAAGGTGACATTGAGGTAAGAGGAAGAGTTTCTAGCCTTATTGAACTTGGTGCGGGCTTTCATCCGGATTTTACGGGGAGAGAAAATATATATACGAATGCTTCTATTTTCGGCCTTTCTAGAAGAGAGATTGATGACAAGCTTGAGGACATTATACGGTTTTCAGAATTAGGTGACTTTATTGACAATCCAGTCAGAACTTACTCATCAGGGATGTATATGAGACTGGCCTTTTCTGTTGCTATTAATGTAGAACCGGAAATCTTATTAATTGACGAGATTTTATCCGTAGGAGATGAGAACTTCCAAAAGAAATGCTTTGATAAAATAGAAAGTTTTAAACATAGCGGAGCTACAATTGTTATCGTTACTCATGATTTAGGTACCGTAGAGAAAATATGTGATCGGGTTATTTGGTTAGATCGAGGTGTCATTGTCGAACAAGGTGAGCCCGATCGAGTAGTAAACTTATACCAGCAGCATATGAATAAAAGGTTTGTTGAGCAAAGGCAACTTGAGTTTGAAGAAGAGGGTCAAGGAAAGATTGTTGAGCTTAAGGAAGAGTACCAAGCTTTAAAGGATGAGAAAAATGTTCAACAGTTGGATTACCCAGAGGAAGTCAGATGGGGTTCAAAAGAAGTAGAAATTACAGAAGCTAGAATAGTAAACAAAGAAGGTGAAACCACTAATGTTCTCATGGCTGGGGAACCTTTTAAAATAGAAATTGATTATAAGATCAATAGCCCGCAGACCGAATATATCTTTGGAATGGGATTTTACACAGTTGAAAATGTAATGATTTATGGTAATAATACCGAGATTGATAAGTTAAAAATCGGAAAGTTAAATAAAACGGGGACCATTACCTTTGTTAGTGAAAAATGCACATTGTTATCGGGTAAGTATAAGCTGAATGTGGCAGTTGTTGATCGAAATCATCGAGCGTTAGATTTTATCAAATATTATATGGAGTTCACGGTTGTCACAAGTGATAAATCTGTAGGAGTATTCTCGGTGGATCATAAATGGGAGGTTCCCAAACCGTCTATTTAAAGGTGGAATAATGATGGATAAACGAGATGTTTCCAGTAAAAGTGAGGATCATCGTATCGGAGAGATTGCACAGTATATCGACATGATGCTCCAATCAATGGTTCTGACACTAAAAGAAGATGACCAAGATCAGAAGTTTGTAAAACAAAAAATAGTAGGGGTATTGAAGGAGTACACTCAACTCCTATTTAGTCAACAAACCTCATTTAACTCGGCAATTACACCAGCAATGGGTAAGGCAAATGAATTATTAAATGAACTTTTAAATAACTCTCGCGATTTAAGGACCGCTACCTCATATTTAGAGAAAGATAAACAAATGCAGCAACAATCAATTCATCAATTGGCTCAAACGGTTAATGATCAAGATAATAAAATTAACCAGTTGATGGAGTTTATTAATAACAGTGATAAAGCGCGAGTGGAGTCTGAGAGGCAGTTTGCGCATGAGAATCAGCTACTTCAAAATGAAATGGAAAACATCAAGGCAGTACTAGGTAAACTTGAAGATTATAATGTGTTACAGGATAATCAACCGACTTATTATATGAAATCATATGCACAGTCAGGCGAAGACGCAATATTAGACTATATAATACGAGTTAACAGAATACCGTATGATAAAATTACTTACATTGATTTGGGTGCTAATCATGCGAAAAATTTAAGTAACACGTACTTCTTCTATTCGAAGGGTGCCAAAGGTGTAATTGTTGAAGCCAATCCTGCGTTAATATCTGATCTCACCTTTTACAGAAACAGAGATATTATCTTGAATAATTGCGTAGATATTGAGACGGGTAAACAAGTAGACTTTTATATTTTGAATGTGGATGGTCTTAGTACAATTAGCGCCGAGTCTGCTGAGGAAATGTGCAGAATTAATCCAGAGTTGAAAGTTATTGATAAGAAGACATTAAAAACGGTAAGTTATAGTTATATTGTTGAAAATTACTTGGGAGCTACACCAACGATACTATCGATTGATCTTGAAGGGAAAGACATGGAAGTCCTTCAGTCAATAAATTTTGAAAAGTATAGACCATTTCTAATCATTGTCGAAATGATTGAATACGATACTAAGTTAGCTTACTCCACAAAGAATAACGAGATAGTAGCATATATGAAAAGTCAGGGCTACGATGAGTATGCTTTCACGGGCATAAATTCAATATTTATAGATAAAAGCAGGTTAGAATCCAGATAACAGTTAATAAGCAGAAAGGGAAGGGGACTCATCATGGAAATCGAAATTGATGATAATAATATTGATGTAAAAGATATTATGCGTCAGATAAAAGAAGGCTTAAATAAAAGAACTTATGACAATGATTTACTAGAAGGAATAGCCTCCCATAAAGCGACTATTAATCTTTCCGTGTTGGAAGAGCACCAGTTGCTTTTAAACAGAACCTGGAATTACAGTGCTATCACACCAATTACTTCACACAGACGTGGAATCGGCGGGCTAATAGTGTTCTTTAAGAAGTGTATAAGGAAAGTGTTGGGATGGTATATTAACCCCATAGTGGAAAAACAGACAGAATTCAATGCTAATGTTGTTAGGGCATGTAATGAGCTTATCAATCAGCTGAAATTAATTGAAGATATAAGTCTTAATAAGATAAATAAAAGTGACACTAGTGCTCCGGCAAAACATGGGGATAAGTAATATGAAAACAATTGCATTCGTTATCCCTTGGTACGGGTTGAATATACCTGGTGGTTCTGAGGCTGCTTGTAGAGATATAGCTGAAAGATTATCCGCAAGAGGTATTCAAATTGAAGTATTGACCACCTGTGTTAAGCAGTTTAATAGTAATTGGAATGAAAACTACTATAAACCTGGTGTGGAAGTTTTAAATGGAGTAAGCGTGCGCAGGTTTAAAGTCAGAAAAAGAGATACTGAAAAATTTGATATTGTTAATGCGAAGCTCATGAAGGGACTGATAATCTCTTCAGAAGAAGAACACATTTTCCTGAAAGAAATGGTTAACAGTACCGACCTCGAACATTATTTAAAAGAACATAAAGACAACTATGAAGGCTTCGTGTTCATACCGTATATGTTTGGAACAACTTACTTTGGGATCCAACAAGTCATGGATAAAGCAGTTTTATTACCAGCATTCCATGATGAAAGTTACGCTTATTTCCAAAGCTTTAAGGACATCTACCAAAAAATAAAAGGTATTATCTTTTTTTCATCTGCTGAATCAGAGTGGGCTAATGAAAATTATAGTTTACAGGGAGTTAGACAAAAAGTATTAGGACTTGGTATCAATCCCTTCGCATCTGTTCCAGAGAGATTCAGGGAAAAATATAATATGAAAAATCCATTTATATTATATGCAGGCAGAAAAGACCAGGGGAAAAATGTACATGTTCTTTTAGATTACTTGGCTCAATATCTACATAAGAAAGGCAAAGTAATGGATTTAGTAATGATAGGCGGAGGTACGATAGATATTCCCTCAACTATTAAAGACCATGTAAAAGATCTAGGATTTATACCTGAGCAGGATAAATATGATGCTTTTGGGGCGGCGCAACTTTTATGCAACCCTTCCCCGAACGAAAGTTTTTCGATTGTTATTATGGAGAGTTGGTATAGTAAGCGACCAGTGCTGGTTTATGAGAAATGCTCTGTAACAAAGAATTTCTGTATTGAATCAAATGGCGGGTTATATTTTTCAAACTATGCCGAATTTGAAGCTTGCATTAATTTGATGTTTAACCGCCCTAGTTTTAGTAATTCTCTCGGTATAAATGGTTATAACTATGTCAAAAGTAAGTTTGATTGGGATAATGTAATTGATGAATATTATAAATTTCTTACAAATTGCTTTTCAGGAGTGCATGAATGATTATAAACCAGTTGCTTCCTACGTTAAGTTACGGTGATGCAGTCAGTAATTCTGCTGTTAATATAATGAAATTGCTTAAAGGACTGGGCATCAAGTCAAACATATATGCCCAGAATATTCACCCTAAAATGGCGAAGTACGCCTCTCATGCCGATGATTGTCCAAAGAACCAGCCAATAATATATCATTTGTCCACCGGTAGTGATCTGGCGTATACGATACCATCTTATACAAAAACCAAAATATTAATCTACCATAACGTTACACCGCCAGGGTTTTTTACGGGATATAGTGGGGCTATGCGGAGACTGTGCTCTGAAGGAAGGGAACAGCTCGCTTACTTAGCCAATCATATGGATTTATCCATCGCTGATTCTGAATATAACAGACTGGAGCTTGTCGAGTTAAAATATAATAATACTTTTACTAGCCCCATTATTATTAACTATGAGGATTATAATATTGAGCCTGATAGAAAAACACTGCAATCTCTTAGGGACGAAAGTGATACTACTAAATTCCTTTTTGTGGGTAGGATTGCGCCTAACAAAAAACAGGAAGATGTAATAAAGGTGTTCTATTACTATTATAAATTTATAAATCCAAAATCGAAATTGTACCTAGTCGGTTCTTCTGGTGGAATGGAAAGATACTTTAGTGAACTGCAAACTTTGATTAAGTATCTGTCACTAGAGGAGCGTATCATTATAACAGGACATATACCATTTGATAAAATACTAGCTTATTATGCTGGTTCCGATATTTTCCTTTGTATGAGTGAGCATGAAGGTTTTTGCGTACCATTAATAGAGGCCATGCACTTTGGTTTGCCAGTTGTCGCCTATAAAAGTAGCGCAATTTCGGATACACTTGGAAACGGTGGTATCTTGACTCTGAGTAAAGATTACAAATCTACAGCAGAATTGATCGAAGTGCTACTTAGAGATCCAAAATTACAAAGTAAGTTAAAGGAAAATCAGATTAAGCAATTAAAGCGATTCTCGAAACAAGCTGCAGTAAAAAAATTTGAAGAGCTCTTGAAACAAAATTCAATTATATAAGTGGTGGGATAAGTGGTGAAAAAGAAAATAGCTTTAGTTGTGCAGCGGTATGGGCTTGAGGTCAATGGCGGATCTGAATATAGCTGTCGGTTATTTGCTGAACAATTAAAAAAAAAATATGACGTAGACATTCTAACCACAAAAGCGATTGATTATGTTACTTGGGATAATCATTATTCTAGTGACGTAGAAGAAATCAATGGGGTTACGGTTAGGCGTTTTGGAACTGATGAGTCTCGGAACATAAAGAGTTTTAATAAACAATCAGAATTTGTCTACTATAATGGGGATAAGACAGTTTACGATGAACTTGAATGGATGCGTCTGCAAGGTCCAGTCTCTTTTTCTTTATTGAGATACATTAACCTGAATAGAGAAGAATATGAGGCATTTATATTTTTTACGTATACTTATTTCACGACTTACTTTGGCCTACAGCTTGTCCCTGAAAAAAGCATACTAATTCCAACCGCTCATGATGAGCCTCCTATATATCTTTCAATCTATACTTCTCTTTTTCATCTCCCCAGATATCTTTTCTATTTGACAGTGGAAGAAATGGAGTTTGTTCAGAATAAATTTGAAAACCAGTATATACCATCAGGGGTTCTTGGTATTGGTATAGATTCTCACAACTTTAATTCGCTATTACCATTAGATAAGCTATTTGATACATACAATATAAGCTCAGCATATATTGTCTATGTCGGGAGGATTGATGAGTCCAAAGGTTGTAAAGAGATGTTTGAGTATTTTATTAAATATAAGAAGGAAAAAAAATCGGAATTAAAACTAGTACTCGTTGGAAAGGCTGTAATGGATATTCCTAATCATGAAGATATTATTAATCTAGGCTTCGTCTCTGATAGTGAGAAATTCTCCATAATGAAGAATGCTGAAGTCCTAGTAATGCCTTCAAAATATGAAAGTTTGTCAATGGTCGTACTTGAGGCGTTTTATTTGAATAGGCCCATTTTAGTGAATGCACATTCAGAAGTACTAAAAGGTCATTGTATAAGAAGTAATGGCGGTCTTTACTATGAAGCTTATGATGAGTTTGTTCAATGTCTCAACCTTTTGTTAAACAGGGATTTTCAGTCAAAGCTAGGTCATAATGGACATGAATATGTTGAGAGAGAGTATATATGGGAAACTGTAATGAAAAAACTTAATACTGCAATAGAGAACATAGGTGCATCATAGTAATACATGGGGTGAATAGTATTGTCAGATATATTAATCAAATTAAAGAACAAGGAATTAAAAGGGAGTATTCTGGGATGCATTATCGGGCTCTTCTTAGTTTCAGTAGTCCTGATTGTATCCTTGGAATTATGGCGGGCAGATTTAGGAATTCCTTTTAATTTTGTTGGAGATTCTCTTTCTACGAACGCTATAGTAAAAACAGTTGTAGATTATGGATGGTATATAGAAAACCCTTCGTTAGGAGCTCCTTATGAATTAAACATGAATGACTACCCGCTTGGTGGAGATAATTTAAATTTTGTTATTATAAAAATAATATCATTTTTTTCAAATGACTACGCCGTAGTATCTAATGTCTTTTACTTGTTGACTTTCTACTTAGCATTTTTGTTTAGTTACTTTGTATTCCGAGAATTGCAAACATCCCCAATGCTCTCAGTTGCAGGAAGTCTACTATTTACGTTTCTTCCGTACCATTATTTTAGAGGAAGCGGTGGGCACTTATTTTTGACATGCTATTATGGAATACCATTAGTAATTTTAATTGCTAAATTTATTGTTGACGATAAATATAATTACTCAATATTTAAATTCGACAAAGAAAAAAAGAAGATAACGATATTGGGACTGATTTCTTCCGCCATTATAGCATCAACAGGTGTATACTATGCTTTCTTTACTATCTTTTTATGGTTTGTTGCTGGGATATATACAGTTATAAATAAAAAGACTTTTAAATCATTTTACAATTCAATTCTATTAATATGCTTTACAGTTGGGATATTGATTATTAACTATTTTCCTACCTTGTATTTTAAATTAACACATCCGACTAATCTTGAAGCAGCAAATCGGTCTCCAGTAGATGCTGAAATATATGGCTTGAAAATAATACAATTGTTCCTCCCTATTCTGGGGCATAGAATTAATAAGCTAAACGAGGTAGCACATTCATATTTTAATACAGCCCCATTAGTGAATGAGAATCATACGGTCTCGTTAGGCATCCTTGGAAGTTTAGGTTTTATTGTTTTAATACTCTTTCTTTTTGTGAGAAATAATTTAAAAAATCATACTCTAAGGACAATTCAAGATTTTAGTATATTTAACATCTCAGTTTTATTGCTTTCTACAATTGGTGGGATGGGTTCTATATTTGCTTTCGCAGTCACCCCTTCTATTAGAGGCTATAATCGAGTGTTACCTATAATTGCATTTCTATCATTTTTTGCGTTTATATCCATATTACAAATTATGAAGAGTAAAGTAAAAATTCCTTATAGGGCGGTATTATCCTTATTGATTTGTATTTTAGTAGTTTTAGGTTTGTTAGATCAAACAAGCAAATCATTTGTACCTCAGTATGATTCTTTAAAAGCAGAATATATTAATGATCATTTGTATTTCGCAAGAATAGAAAGGTCGGTTAAGAGTGGCAGCGTATTTCAATTGCCATACGCGCCATTTCCAGAAAGTCCTAACATAAATAACATGGGGGGCTACGAACCCTTAAAGGCTTACATGCATACTACCGCTTCTGTGAAGTGGAGTTACGGTGCATTGAGAGGAAGTACCGCAGATATTACCATAAGAGAGATATCTTCAAAGCCAATAAAAGAATTGGTCGATAATATTTCACTCTTAGGATTTAAAGGTATACTTTTAGACAGGAACGGATATGAAGACTCTTCTGGGATAGAAAGAGAGTTAATTTCAATCACAGGAGCAACCCCCTTTATTAGTGAGAATTCAAGATACTTCTTTGTAAAATTGGACTGATAAAAAACTAAATTATACTTATTCTATGGATTGGATTTTATATTAAGTAGAATTACTTGACTTCTACTAGTTAAATGATTTCAGAAAAATTACTTGAACCACAAGATTAAGGATAGGAGGTGCCAGTAATGAAAGGAATAATACTAGCAGGAGGAAGCGGTACAAGGTTATACCCTCTAACTAAGGTTGTTTCTAAACAATTATTACCTGTATATGATAAACCGATGATATATTATCCCATGTCCGTCCTTATGCTTTCAGGAATAAGGGAAATCTTGATTATATCTACACCTGAAGATACCCCGAGGTTTGAACAATTACTGGGTGATGGCTCGAAACTTGGAATTTCAATTTCATATGCGGTTCAACCCAAACCTGATGGCTTGGCGCAAGCTTTTATAATTGGAGAGGAGTTTATTGGGGCAGACCGAGTTGCATTAATATTAGGTGATAATATCTTCTATGGTCAAGGCTTTACTGAGATGCTGATAAGAGCAGCTAGCCGTTCCAATGGAGCAACGATATTCGGATATAGGGTGAAAGATCCAAACAGATTTGGGGTTGTTGAATTTGATACACAGCAACGAGTTCTTTCAATTGAAGAAAAGCCAAAGAGTCCCAAGTCACCATTTGCAGTAACAGGCCTTTATTTTTATGATAATGAAGTTATTAATATAGCCAAAACAATTAAACCCTCTGAACGAGGGGAACTTGAAATTACCGATATCAACAATATTTATCTAAAAAACAAAAAACTCACAGTTGAAATACTAGGAAGGGGTTTTGCGTGGCTCGATACCGGAACTCATGAGTCTTTACTTCAAGCGTCTCACTATATTGAAACTATTGAGAAACGACAGGGACTTAAAGTAGCTTGTCTAGAGGAAATAGCTTATTTGATGGGGTATATTTCAAAAAATGAATTAATTAAGATTGGTAACCAAATGAACAATAATGACTATGGAAAGTATTTACTTGCTCTGATTGAATAAAAATTCGTCTATATATAAATCTTATGGTTTCTCATAATTTACAAGACTATTAAAGATGAAGGTGATTTAATGAAGTTACAATGTAATAGTCAAAGTAGGATAATACCACTTAAGCAGTTAGGGGACGAACGTGGTTTATTAACAGTGCTTGAAGAGAATATTACAATCCCTTTTGAGATTAAGAGAGTATATTATATCTATGGAACCGAAGAAGGTGTAAGTCGTGGTATGCATGCTCACTATAAGACACGACAAGTCTTGATTGCTGTATCTGGAAGTTGCACTATTTTATTGGATGATTTAAGCAGGAAGACCGAAGTAATTTTAGATGATCCAAATAAGGCACTTCTCTTGGAGCCTAATGATTGGCATGAAATGTACAACTTCTCTCCGGATTGTGTTTTGTTAGTGCTTGCCTCACACTTTTATGATTCTGAGGACTATATCCGTGACTATGATTCTTTTGTCAGTATTTATAGGGAGGGGCTTGGGCTATGATTCCCTTTCTAGATTTGAAGAAAATCAATTTACAATATCGTGAGGAGATATCAGAGAGCATTGATCGATTTTTAGATTCGGGTTGGTATATTCTAGGTAAAGAGGTAGAGGAATTTGAAGAGCAGTTTGCGGCATTCTGCGGCACTAAACATTGTGTAGGTGTAGCTAATGGCCTTGATGCCCTTATTCTAATTTTACAAGCTTACGGTATAGGAAAAGGGGATCAAGTAATTGTTCCGTCGAATACATACATTGCGACAATATTGTCTATCTCAGCTGTTGGGGCTACCCCGATTCTTGTTGAGCCCGATTTAGCGACCTATAATATCGACCCTGCAAAGATTGAAGAGAAGATTACTAGCCGGACTAAAGCTATAATGGTGGTGCATTTATACGGGCAATCCTGTGATATGAATCCCATTAAAGAGATTGCTGAGAAATATAATTTAAAGGTATTTGAAGATTGTGCCCAAGCACATGGCGCGAAATATATGGGACAACGAGTGGGCAACTTGAGTCATGCGGCAGCATTTAGTTTCTATCCCGGCAAAAATTTAGGTGCACTTGGGGATGCTGGGGCTGTCACAGTAAATGATGAAGAAGTTTACAAAAAGTTGAGAGCTTTACGAAATTACGGCTCGCATAAAAAATATGAAAATATTTATCGGGGGACCAATAGTCGACTAGATGAGATTCAAGCTGCAATACTATTAGTGAAGTTAAAGCATCTAGAGGACGAAAATCGCAAACGTAGGATTATTGCTGATTATTACTCTTCACATATTAATAACAAGGATATTTTTTTACCGAAAGTCTTGAATTCTAGCCCCGAATCTCATGTCTGGCATGTATATGTTATTAGAACAGCTTCAAGAGAAAGATTACAGGATTATTTATTGAAAATGGGTATTCAGACATTAATTCATTATCCGATCCCCCCCCATAAGCAACAAGCTTATAGCGAATGGAATGATAGACATTATCCAGTCTCGGAAAAGATACACAATGAGGTGCTTAGTTTGCCTATAAGTCCTGTTATGAGTTTGGAAGATGCAGCAAGAGTGACGGAGGCTTTAAATGAATACAAAGAAGCTCTTTAGTATTATTGTACCAATTTATTACAATGAAGAAAATATACCACATACTATTCCTCGTCTAACAAGGCTTCAGGAGATTCTACCTGAATATGAGTTGGAATTTGTTTTTGTCGATGATGGTTCTAAAGATAAATCGCTCCAATTATTGTTAGAGGCTAGACTGACAGACTCGAGAATTAAGGTCATTAAATTAAGTAAGAATTTTGGTTCTATGGCTGCTGTACAAGCGGGGCTAGAATATGCAAGCGGAAACTGTGTGGGTATTATTTCTGCTGATTTACAAGACCCACCTGAGTTGTTTGTTGAAATGATAAACAAATGGGAACAAGGGAATAAAGTAGTAATGGCTTGCCGTTCCGACAGAGAAGAATCATTTTCCCAAAAGCTATTTTCAAACTCCTATTATTTTTTGATGGATCGCTTTGCTTTAAAAGGGTATCCAAGAGGGGGGTTTGATTTTGTATTAGTTGATAAACAGGTTGTAAGTGAGTTAAATAGGATTAAAGAGAAAAACACTAACATTATGAGCTTAATTTTTTGGCTGGGGTATTCTCAGAACACCGTCGGTTATGTGAGACAAAAAAGAGAACATGGAAAGTCTAAGTGGACACTTAGTAAAAAAGTAAAACTTTTTGTAGATTCGTTTGTTAGTTTCTCATATAGTCCTATCCGTTTTATGTCAATGATAGGTATGTTCACAGCAGTAGCAAGTTTCTTATACGGTATTTTTGTCATTATAAACTCGACTTTTGGTTATATCCCACTCCAAGGATGGACTACAATTATAGCGTTGATAACATTTCTATTAGGATTAATCATGGTGATGCTTGGTATTATTGGTGAATATCTCTGGAGAATACTTGATGAGAGTAGGAAGAGACCACCGTATGTCATAGATGAGGTTGTTTTGTAGAGGAGGCAGGAAAGTGAAGGCTGATTCATCTATAGTATATTCAGATCACATAGGTTCCAATGTTGAATTAAGGGATTATTCAATAGTTTATAAATATGCTAGGATACAGGATAATGTTATTATTGGAGAACACTCTGTAATTGGCAGAAGTGCAACTCCAACTTCTGTTATGAAGAAAGAACTATCAAAAATTAAAGAAACTATTATCCATGAGGGAGTCTCTATATGCAGCAATGTGATAATTTATGAGGATGTAATAATTGGTAAGGGATCTCTAATAGGGGATAATTCATCTATTATGCCTAATGTTAATATTGGTGAAGAAGTATTAATAAGTCGTGGGGTCAATATAAATACTGAAGTGACTATAGGAAATAATACCAGAATTATGGATAACTCCCATATAACTGGAAGGGTTTCTATAGGTAACAATGTATTTATTAGTGTAGGTGTAACTATGGCAAATGACAATTTGTTCGGACTGAATGGTTATGATGATAAAGTAAGTGGAGCAACGATAGAGGATTATGTATCTGTTGGAGTTGGTTCAATCATATTGCCAGGTGTAAGGATTGGAAAAGGTAGCATAGTTGCGGCTGGTTCCGTTATAAAAAAAGATGTGCCTGACTATGTGATTGTTGCAGGAAACCCTGCTAAGATAGTTTCAAAAGTACCATCGTCAATGAGAAGAAATTAATATTAGGGGATGGACCAAATGATTAATAGTTATATTCGTGCAATCGAATACTACTTCCCAAATAATAAAGAATATAATGATCCAGAAGACAGAATGACAAAAAAAATAGGTATTGAAGTAAAAAATATTGCCAGTGCTGATGAATTTGCTTCTGATTTAGCGGTTGCTGCCGCCACTAAACTTTTTGCTTCAAGCAATGTAGATCCTACCGAAATTGACTTTATAATTTATTGCACACAGTCCCCAGATTATTATCTGCCTACAACGGCTTGTTTGATACAAGATCGTTTGGGGCTTTCAACAACATGTGGTGCTTTGGACATAAATCTTGGTTGTTCAGGATATGTCTATGGATTGTCTTTAGCGAAGGGATTGATTGAATCGGGATCGGCCCAAAATGTATTGTTTCTAACTTCAGATACTTACAGTAAATACATTAACCCAAAGGATCGCAGTGTGAAATTATTGTTTGGAGATGCAGCTTCAGCAACGATTATCTCGGCTTCGAAAAATCCGCAAAATGGTCAAATTGGTCCTTTTACATTTGGCACGGATGGGAAAGGTGCTAACAACTTAATAGTTTATGGGGGAGGATTAAGAGAGCGGATTACATCTGAGTCATCAATTGAAGAAGAGGATGAATTCGGAAATATTCGATCACGGAGTAACTTGTATATGAATGGTTCAGAAATATTTAATTTTGCAATGAAACAGGTCCCCAATGCAGTTAATGGTCTTTTAAAGAAAACCAATGAAACAATTGAAGACTTTGATTATTTCGTCTTTCATCAAGCTAATCAGTATATGCTTGAATCGCTTAGAAGGAAAATGAAAATTCCTAATGATAAATTTTCAATAGAATTTTCTGATTGCGGAAACACAGTGTCTTCTTCTATCCCGATAGCTTTAATTAGAGACTATAAATCAGGTAAAATAAAGAATGGAGATAAGGTATTATTAGTTGGTTTTGGAGTCGGCTATTCATGGGGCGTAGGAAGTGTAGTATTGAATATGCAATAAATACACTAACAGAATCATTGGAGGAATTAATATGAAAATTGGAGAATTTGTAAAAGAGTTTGAAGAAATTCTTACGCTAGAAGCGGGCACAATTACATTAGATTCTAAGCTTAATGATATTGATGAATGGGATTCTCTTACGAAAATAGCACTTAGCGTATTTCTAGAAGATGAATTTAATATTCACCTAGAACAAAGGGAGCTCGACAGTTTAGAGAGCTTGGGGGATATAGTTGAAAAAGTTAAAAGTCAACTTGAATATGATGAGGCATAATGAGATTTATATTAAAAAAGCAATTTATTAGATTTGCATTTATTGGTTTGCTAAATACAGGGATTACCTATGCCCTGTATTTGGTGTTTTTAGGTTTTTTTTCGTACCAGATAGCTTATGCTGTTTCGTATATATCAGGTATTATTATTTCATTTTTCTTTAATACATCCTTTGTGTTTAGATCAAGAATATCCATATTGAAGTTTTTGAAATATCCTTTGGTTTATGTCGTGCAATTCATCCTTAATTGGATAGTTTTGAAGATATCGGTTAATTATTTCGGTATTCACATAAAACTAGCGCCTTTAATTGTGATCATTATTTCTATTCCAGTTACATTTGCATTAACTAAGTTTATTCTTGAAGAAAAATAGCTTCTCATATCAAGTTCTTGGCTTTAATGCATATACTGGAAAGGTAACTAAGTTTGGGTATGCCCACCATTAATTAACTTTATGGGAGGAATAAAAACAATGAAACTAACTCCTCTAAAACTCGAAGGGGCCTACCTAATGGAACCAGTAGTACATGGGGATCACCGGGGCTTTTTTATTGAACGCTATAGAGAGGATTACTTAAGGGAAATAGGCAGCGGTACTTTTGTTCAAGATAACCATTCTTTATCTTCTGAGATAGGTATACTGCGCGGTATGCATTATCAACTCAATCCTAAAGCTCAAACGAAGTTGGTTTGGGTTCTTTCTGGAGAAATTTATGATGTGATTTTAGATATTAGAAGAAGCTCTCCAACCTTTGGTCAATGGCTTGGGGTTCTTTTGAGTGAACAAAATAAACGCCAATTATTAGTGCCAAGAGGTTTTGCACATGGTTATTGCACTTTAGCACCGAATACTCAAGTCCTTTACAAAGTCGATGAGTATTATTCCCCCGAACATGACCGCGGCATATTATGGAATGATCCGGCCCTTGGCATCGATTGGCCGACATCTCAGCCGATTCTATCGGATAAAGACCAGCGGCATCCGCTGCTGAAAGATGCAGAGATGAATTTTGAGTAAGGGAGATACCTATGAAGATCCTGATTACCGGCGGTGCCGGTTTTATTGGCAGTAACTTTATTTTATATATGATGAAGCAATATCCAGAGGATGAGATTGTCAATCTGGATGCTTTGACGTATGCAGGGAATTTAGAAAATCTGAAATCAGTAGAGAACGAACCCAATTATACCTTTGTTCACGGAGATATTGCAGACAAAGTCAAAGTGGACGAAATTTTCCGCGGTGGCATCAATGTTGTCGTCAACTTCGCAGCTGAATCCCACGTGGATCGGAGCATCCTGGAACCAGAAGTATTTGTTAATGCAAACGTTTTGGGTACGCAGGTTTTGCTCGATGCTGCGAAGAAATACGGTGTAACGAAGTTTGTACAGGTTTCTACTGATGAAGTTTACGGGTCTCTGGGGGAGACAGGACTTTTCTCCGAGACGACGTCACTTGCACCAAACAGCCCGTATTCGGCCAGTAAGGCGGGGGGCGATCTGCTTGTCAGAGCTTATCACGAGACGTTCGGACTACCGGTGAATATTACCCGTTGCTCTAATAACTATGGGCCTTATCAATTCCCCGAAAAGCTCATTCCTCTCATGATATCCCGCGCATTAAGTGACGAGCCCCTCCCCATCTATGGTGATGGATTGAATATTCGAGACTGGCTATATGTCGAGGATCATTGCAGCGCCATTGATCTTGTTATCCGACAAGGACGCATTGGCGAAGTTTATAATATTGGTGGGAACAATGAGCGTACGAATATTCATATTGTTCAAACTATATTGAAGGAACTGGGCAAGCCAGAGACTCTGATTCGCTATGTGGAGGACAGACTTGGCCATGATCGGCGCTATGGCATTGATCCGACAAAGATTATGGGCGAGCTTGGATGGAAGCCGAAGCATAACTTTGAAACAGGAATCAAGGAAACGATCCAATGGTATCTGAACAATAAGGAATGGTGGACTCGTATCCAGTCTGGCGCTTATCGGGAGTATATGGCGAAGCAGTACAGTGGCCGGCTGGGTGATAAGGCATGAGAGTTCTGGTAACCGGGGCATATGGTCAGCTCGGGCAGGATGTTGTCCAAGGCTTACAGCAAGTAGGTCATGATGTACAGGGATTCGGCCGAGCTGAACTGGATATCACGAATTTGGAACAATGCTTCTCTGTCCTATCGAAGAGTCAACCTGAGGCCATTATTCATTGTGCTGGATACACCGCTGTGGATACTGCTGAATCCGATGTCGATGGTGCCTATCTCGTAAATGCGGTAGGAACACGAAATGTTGCGCTTGCGGCAGAGAGAGTAGGTGCCAAACTGGTACACATCAGCACGGATTATGTATTCAGGGGTAATGCAGAGCGGCCGTACTCGGAATATGATTCAGCCGATCCGCAGACGGTATATGGCCAATCCAAGCTTGCGGGGGAGCAGATGGTCCGCGATTTCTGCTCCCAGTGGTTTATTGTAAGAACTTCCTGGATATTCGGGCTTAACGGTAGAAATTTCGTGAAAACAATGATGCAACTTGGACAAGATAAACCTGTGCTGCAGGTTGTCAATGATCAGAAGGGATCTCCGACCTATACGGTTGACTTGACCCGTTTCTTACTGCAATTATTACCGACTGAGAAATACGGAATATATCATGCTTCTAATAGTGGATCTTGCACATGGTATGAGTTTACCAAGGTTATCTTTGAACAAGCAAGTGAGCAACTTGGACTAAGTATGACTGCGAAACTGGAGCCATGCACGACCGAGCAATTTCCAAGACCTGCTCCACGACCAGCCTATTCAGTAATGGATCATCTTGCGATTCGGATTAACGGGATGCAAGATTTACCTCACTGGAAAGTTGGATTGATGCAGTTTATGGTAGATATCAAGGAGCGCCCTGATTTATACTTAATATGAGAGTACGGCGACTGAAAAGACCTGATCTACAGATCAGGTCTTTTGTTTAGTCACCATCAGAGTGTTTTTGGAGGTACATAGATGTATGGTAAAAGTACAAGTACTACTATCATCATATAACGGAGCAGCTTATGTCGAGGAACAGATTCATAGTATTCTTCAGCAACAGTATCCTCCAATATCAATGCTCATACGAGATGACGGTTCTTCGGATGAAACACCCGAGCTTCTGAAGAGATTAGAGGCTGCATATCCTGATCGGATTACCGTAATGATTGGGAATAATGTAGGCGTAGTGGCGAGTTTCTTCGAATTACTACAGCATTCAGACCCGGCAGCGGAATACATTTGCTTCTGTGACCAAGATGATGTGTGGCTGGAACATAAGGTAGAGTCAGGCGTTGCTCGGTTAAAGTCGGCTATCTATACGGAAGTACCTGCAATGCTGTTTACGCCTGCTCACCTAACGGATGAACATTTGAACCGTCTGGGTGTATGGCCGAAGCCTCCTGCTCGGCAGCCTTCCTTCTATAACGCACTCTATGAGAACATCGCCATTGGGGCGACCATTATGATGAATGCAACGGCCCGTAATTTATTTGTGAATAGCAGAAAGCCTAATAGTAGCAATATACTAATGCACGATTGGTGGTTCTACCTACTGGTGTCCGCATTTGGGACGGTTATCTATGACCATTTGCCTTCGATGTTATACCGACAGCATAGCCATAATGTAGTGGGTGGAAGTAATACGCTGTTTGGTAAATTGAAGAGTAAATGGGCGAGCTTTAAGAGGCATACCGGAACGGACTTACTGCGAAAGCAAGCACAAGAGTTTCGGGAAATCTATGGAGCTCGATTAAGTAGTGAAAAAAGGGAGCAGCTGGATCTGTTTCTCTCATCGCGTCGCAGTTTGAGCGAACGTATCCGATATATCAGTCGCAGCAAGCTGTACCGTCAATCCCATGCTGAGAACCTGCTTTTTAAATTTTTTATCCTGATCGGCTTTATATGAGACTAGCAGGATTTCCTTATAATTCCGACATACAACCAATCTCTGTGCTATAATGTCGATAGATTACTATATTTGTCAGGAGACGTTATGCAATGGATTTAAGCATTCTTATTGTGAACTATAACACCTGTCAGCTGACGGTGGACTGTTTGCGATCTGTGTTTGCATCGGAGACAGAATATACATATGAAGTCATTGTGATAGATAACAACTCGAAGGACGAGTCGGTCCAGACGATCCGGGAGTTATTCCCGCAGGTCAAGTTAATCGAGAATACGATTAACACCGGCTTCGCCAAGGCAAACAATCAAGGGATGGAAGTTGCGGAAGGGCGCTATATGCTGCTCCTTAATTCCGACACGGTGATTCGACAGGATACGATTGAGACGATGGTAACCTTTATGGATGATAATCCGATCATCGGTGCTTCAGGCTGTAAAATCGTTCTTCCGGACGGTTCGCTGGATAAAGCTTGCAAAAGAGGTTTTCCCACTCCCTCCGCATCCTTTTACTATGCGTTTGGGCTCAGCAAACTGTTTCCGACTAAACCGAAGTTCAACCAGTATCAGCTGGGTTATCTGGATCCGGATGTGGAGTATCCGGTGGATTGCCTGGTAGGAGCATTCATGCTGGTACGCCGTGATACGATCGAGCAGGTTGGCGGGCTGGATGAGTCGTTCTTTATGTATGGTGAAGATATCGACTGGTGCTATCGAATTAAGAAGGCAGGCTGGGGAATTCACTACTATCCCCGGACGACGATTATCCATTATAAAGGCGGCAGCGCCCGGCGCAGGCCGTTCAAGATCATTTACGAGTTCCATCGGGCAATGATTCTGTTTCATCGGAAGCATTACCGGCAGAAGTACAACCTATTCGTTAATGGAGCCGTGTATGCCGGCGTTGGGTTGAAAATGATGCTGTCCCTCCTGACCAACCGGCTGAAGCCGATTCGCCCCGCAACCATAACCCAATCAGCGGGTGGAGTAGAGGTGAAATCATGATCCGCCAGAATCAGGGTTTCCTGACCAAATTGTATATGATAACCGATTTTGCTTTTATCCAGCTTTCCTTTCTAATCGCTTGGTGGGTGAAATTTGCGAGCGGTTGGTTTCCGTATGAAAAGCCGTTGCCCATTGAGTCCTATGCACTTTGGAGCTTGGTGTACGGTGCGGTTGCCGTTGTGGTTGGCATCATGATTTCCATATATTCGCCCAAGCGGAAAAAGCGCTTTGCCGATGAGTTCATGAAGATTTTCCAGATGCATTTTATCGGAATGTTCATTCTCCTGAGCATCATGTTCTTTGTAAAAGAAGTGAACATCTCTCGTTGGTATCTCGCCATCTATATGATTCTGAACGTGGCCTTCATCATCTTGTATCGTTACTTTCTGAAGAAATCGCTGAAGCACTTTCGGGAAAAAGGCTATAATCGTCAATTCGTACTTATCGTGGGCGCTGGTACGCTGGGCAAGAGATTCTTCAAGAATCTTAAGCAATATCCTGAGCTTGGCTACGAAGTTATCGGTTTTCTGGATGATTACCAGCAGTGGGACGAGAACGAAGCCAAGTATCTGAAACCTATTTTGGGTTCGGTCAGTGATCTGGAAAAGGTGTTGAATAATAAGCTTATCGATGAGGTCGTGCTAGCGCTCCCACTCGATGCCCATCATAAATATCCGCATATCATTGCTGCTTGTGAAAAAGCAGGAGTGCGCACGCTCATCATTCCTGACTTTTTCGATTATCTACCGGCTCGGCCGGTGTTTGATAATTTCGCAGGCATGCCAATGATCAACGTTCGCGATATTCCGCTCGATTTGGCAGCAAATCGCTGGTTTAAGCGTGCATTTGATATCGTTTTTGCATCCGTGGCCATCATTCTCACCTTGCCGGTGATGATCGGCATTTACCTGGGGATCAAATTCACTTCGCGTGGGCCTGTTATTTTTAAGCAGGAGCGGGTTGGACTAAATCGCAGAAACTTTTATATGTATAAATTCCGCTCCATGAAGCCGCTGCCGGAAGGGGCCTCCGATACGGGGTGGACTGTTGAGAATGATCCGCGCCGTACCAGGTTCGGCTCTTTTCTCCGCCAGACGAGTCTGGATGAGCTGCCGCAGTTCTTCAATGTCTTGCTCGGTCATATGAGCGTGGTGGGTCCTAGGCCGGAGCGTCCTTACTATGTGGAGCAGTTCAAGGAAGAGATTCCGAAATATATGGTGAAGCACCATGTACGCCCGGGTATTACAGGCTGGGCGCAGAGTAATGGACTGCGCGGCGATACCTCGATTGAGGAACGGATCAAGCATGATATTTTCTATATCGAGAACTGGTCCATTCTGTTTGATATCAAAATCATCCTGCGTACTATTCGCAACGGATTCAAGAATGCATACTAATCATATTCCAACATACCGTCATTTGGCAGCCGCCAAATGGCGGTTTTTGGTTTAACGGGTCATCTGACAGGGTATTTACCTAGCAATAACGATACTCGATGCAGAAGGTGGGGATACCATGAAACGGATCGCAGCAGTCCTGTTTTTATGTACCGCCATGATGATTTTATTTCTGACCTTTAACGTGAATGAGAAGCAGCCGGAGGGATTTACCGCCTACCGCTTGATTGCTCATGCTATGGGCAGCATCAGTGACCAGCCCTATACGAATGCATATGAAGCGATGATTGCGAACTACGAGCAAGGCACCCGGGTATTTGAGATCGATTTAATGCTGACCGAGGATCGCAAAGTTGTTGCGCGGCATGAATGGACAGAGAGCATGACACAGCAGCTTGGCCAGAAAGATAAACTTCCTGAAGATAAGCAATCAGCACGGCTGAGCCATGAGGAATTCATAAACACGCCGATTTTGGAGCAATACCAGCCAATGGACATCGACGCCATTATGGATATGATGCAGCGTCATCCCGATATCTATATCGTGACAGATACGAAGGAGCAGGAAGAGCTGGATATCGAGTACCTGTTCACCGAGATTGTAAAGGCTGCGAAACAGCGCAATCCGGAGATTCTGGATCGGGTCGTCGTCCAAATATACAATGAGCCGATGCTTGATATGATCCGGGACATCTATCCGTTTGAGTCGATTATATATACGCTATATGCAACGCAGGATTCACCCGACAAAATCACGGCTTTTGTAAAGAACCATGATATCGCTGCGGTTACCATGCCGGAATATAAAGTCACCCCGAATTTCGTAGCGAAGCTGAGAGAGGCCGGTGCCGTGACGTATGTTCACACCATCAATGACATCCGTACCGTCAACAACTATGAAAAATGGGGGGTGTATGGCGTTTACTCAGATTTGCTGACAGAACCGGAGCTGGAGAAGAGCAGTTTGAGATATAGCCTTACCAAGTGAATGACTTGTAGAGTGTCTTGTATAGTTTCAATTTATGTACTACCTATTTATATTGTCTTATTGTCTTATTGTCTTATTGGTCTTGGAAGCGTCCTGTACCAAAGTCCGCCTTTTCAAAAGAGAATGGCGGGCTTTTTGATGTCATGAGACCCAATTACCAAAAAAATGTTCGTATTTTATGCGAACATAAATTGACTTGATACCCGTGCTGGCATAGACTTGTTTTAGTATGATAGTAACCCGTGAACGTGGAGGAATGACGCTTGAAAGAGATGATACAATCCTGGAGGCATGTGTTTAAGCTGGACCCTGATAAGGAGATCAGTGACGACGCGCTTGATGCGGTATGCATGTCAGGAACCGATGCCATTATGGTTGGAGGTTCAACCGGAGTCACTTATGAAAATACCGTGGATCTTCTATCCCGAGTTAGACGTTATGAGCTGCCATGTGTGCAGGAAGTGTCGGACCTGGAAGCCGTTGTACCCGGATTTGATCTGTACATGGTCCCGATGGTTCTGAATACGCAGGACCCAACCTGGATTATGGGCAGGCATCATGAGGGTATTGAGCGATATGGATATATGATTCCATGGGATCTGGTCGTAACCGAAGGCTATATCGTATTAAATGAGCAGGCGGCCGTTGCCAAGTTGACGGGGGCGGACACATCCATCGATGCGAGCGCTGCGGCTGCTTATGCGCAGATCGCGGACAAGCTCATGAATTTGCCGATTGTGTATCTGGAATACAGCGGCGTGTTTGGAGATATGGAGACGGTGCGAACCGTCCGAAGATCGCTGGACAACGCACGTTTATTCTATGGCGGCGGCATTACGAACGCCCAGCAGGCGGTGGAGGCAGCAGCCAGTTCAGATACGATCGTGGTCGGTAATATTATTTATGATCAACTGGAGCAGGCCTTGGAGACGGTAAAGGCTGTGAAAGGCTGAGCATTTCAGCAGTAGGGCGGGTTGATGCTTGAACATATAATATAGATGTATATCGCCCCTCCTCAAGCTTTTACCGTTTTTTTTCTTGCTTTCACTCACTTGCTTTCACTCACTTGCTTCATTCATTAGCATTATTTATTGTTTTATTTACTTGTTTTACTTATTAGTTTCACTCGCTTGTTTTACTTATTTGCTTCATTCATTTGTATCACCATTGTTCTTACTTGTTTCATCTAACCTATTAGCATTTAATTCCAATATCTCTAAATCTCTAACAAGGGTTCCCCCTTGTATTCAATCTACATCCCCTAGGAGGCAACCAATATGCATTCCATTGACATACAAGAGGCCGTAAGACGTCTCAATCCCCAGCAGCGTCAAGCCGTTGAAGCAACCGACGGACCGCTGCTTATTATGGCGGGTGCCGGTTCAGGCAAAACGCGGGTGTTAACCCACCGGATCGCATACCTCATCGCCACACGTAAGGCAGCACCGTGGAGTATTCTGGCCATTACATTTACGAACAAAGCAGCCCGCGAGATGCAGGAGCGGGTATCCAAGCTGGTCGGCCGGGAAGGCCAGGACATCTGGGTATCGACCTTCCACTCGATGTGTGTGCGTATTTTGCGCAAAGATATTGAACGGATTGGCTTTACGTCGAACTTTAGCATTTTGGATTCAACAGATCAGCTGTCAGTGATCCGGAATGTGATGAAGCACCAAAATATCGATCCGAAGAAATTCGAGCCGAAGGCGATTCAAGCCGCAATGAGCGCGGCCAAGAATGAGCTAATCTCCCCGCAGCAGTATGAACAGAAGGCTGGGGACTATTTTGAATCCCTGGTAGCCAAGGTATACACCGAATACCAGAAGCGCCTGAAGAGCAACAACTCCCTGGATTTCGACGATCTGATTATGACCACGATTCAGCTGTTTAAGGAAGTACCCGAGGTTCTCGACTTCTACCAACGCAAATTCCAATACATCCATGTGGATGAGTATCAGGATACCAACCGGGCGCAATACATGCTCTGCCGCATGCTGGCGGACAGTCATCACCGCATCTGCGTTGTGGGCGACAGCGATCAGTCCATCTACCGTTGGCGCGGCGCAGACATTACGAATATCCTGAATTTCGAAGAGGATTATCCTGAAGCGAAGACGATTCTGCTCGAGCAGAATTATCGTTCGACCTCCAACATCTTGAATGCTGCTAACAATGTGATTGGTCTGAATACCGGCCGCAAGCCGAAGAATCTGTGGACCGAGCAGGGTGAGGGCGAGAAGATCAAGGTGTTCCGCGGGGATTCGGAGCATGATGAAGGGTATTTTGTTACCTCGGAGATCAGCAAGAACGTTAAAGCTGGCAAAAGCTATCAGGATCATGCGATCCTGTACCGGACGAACGCGCAGTCCCGCGTAATCGAGGAAATTCTGATTAAATCGGACATTCCGTACCAGATTGTTGGAGGCATCAAGTTCTATGATCGCAAAGAGATCAAGGACATGCTTGCTTATCTTCGCCTGATTTCCAATCCGGACGATGATATCAGTTTAACCCGCATTATTAATGTGCCAAAAAGAAGCATCGGTGACACCACCGTCGGCAAGCTGGCCGCCGCAGCCGCAGAGCGGGGCATCTCCATTTTCCGGGTGTTGGAAATCGTGGATGACCTCGGCTTTGCCGGACGTACGCGCAATGCGCTGGTGAGCTTTTACGATATGATTGCCGCACTCAGCCGCATGGTGGAGTTTTTGTCGGTAACTGAGCTGACGGAAAAAATGCTGGAAATGTCCGAATACCGGATCGAGCTGCATAATGAGAATACGATTGAATCTCGCTCTCGACTTGAGAATATCGACGAGTTCCTGTCGGTTACACAAGAGTTTGAGAAGAACAACGAGGATAAGTCGCTCGTCTCCTTCCTGACGGATCTTGCCTTGATCGCTGACATCGACTCGATGAACGACGACGAGGAAGACCGTGATGACGCGGTGGTACTCATGACGATGCATAGTGCGAAGGGACTGGAGTTCCCGGTAGTGTTCATCATCGGCATGGAGGAAGGGGTATTCCCACACAGCCGCGCATTCATGGATAATGAAGAACTGGAGGAAGAGCGCCGACTTGCTTATGTAGGTATCACGCGCGCCGAGAAGCAGCTGTTCTTATCCTGTGCGCGTATGCGTACATTATTTGGCCGCACGACAGCGAACCAGCCTTCGCGCTTCCTGGATGAGATTCCGGAAGAACTGAAGGAAGATACTCAGATGGCACATGACCGCTACCGCCGCGGAGGTGGAAGTAGTGTGGGTGGTTCTTATGCAGGACGCGGCTTCGGCGGAGGCGGAGGCAGCAACTTTGGCGGCGGGCGTGCAAGAGATCTTTCCCTCGGAGGATCAACGGCTTCTGCAGAATCAGCGCCGAAGAGCCGAGTGACCGTGACCACCGGTGGGCCTTCCCGCAAGCCAGCTGCTTCCGGAGACGGAGAGTTCAAAGCCGGCGACAAAGTCGCCCATGGCAAATGGGGAACCGGTACGATTGTAGCGGTAAAAGGCAGCGGAAACGACATGGAGCTGCAAATTGCTTTCCCGGCACCTGTAGGCGTGAAGCGTCTCCTGGCCGGTTTTGCGCCGATTACGAAGGTGGAATAAACGAGCTAGCATCCTCTCGCCTTATAAGAGCGGATGTTTTGACAACAATATAATATAATAGTGGGATTAACCATGGCCGCACGCTTGTTATGGGAGCGAGAATGAGGATGGCCTTTATATCATTGAAGGAGGATGGCCCTTGCATGGATTTCAAGGATAAGATGGAGAAGCTCGTTGCGGAGCTGAACAATTACAATTACCATTACTACACGCTGGATCAGCCGCTTGTAAGCGACAAGGAGTATGATGCTCTGTACGACCAGCTGGTAGCGTTGGAGACAGAGACTGGAGTGACACTTCCGGATTCTCCGACCCAGCGGGTAGGCGGCGAGATTTTGAAGGGTTTTACCCCGCACCGCCATTTGGCTCCGTTATGGAGTTTGGACAAGGCCCAGAATATCGAGCAGCTCCGTACCTGGCATGATCGCGTAGTCAGGCTGGTCAATGACTACAATACGAAGAATCCCGGCAGTCCTCTGCCGACTCCTTGCTATGCATTGGAACTGAAGTTTGACGGATTGACGCTGAATCTGACCTATCAGGATGGTAAGCTGGTTCAGGCGTCGACTCGGGGCAACGGTACAGTTGGCGAGGGCATTCTGTCTCAGGTGAAGACCATCAAGTCGGTGCCGATGACGATTCCCTACTCGGAAGGGACAATTGAAGTACAGGGTGAAGGTATTATGAACCTGTCTGTGCTGGAGCAATATAACCAGACTGCCGCCGAGCCGCTAAAGAATGCGCGTAATGCGGCCGCAGGAGCGCTTCGTAATCTTAATCCGAAGGTGACGGCAGAGCGCAAGCTGAATGCTTACTTCTATAATGTAGGTTATTCCGATGGAATCACCTTTGAGAGCCATAAGGAAATGATGGATTTCCTGCGTGAGAACCGGCTTAAGGTCAATCCTTACATTTTCTACTTTGAGCAGTTTGATGATGTCATGGAGCAATTGGCCGATATCGAGAAGCGCCGCTCGGAGCTCGACTATCTTATTGATGGAGCAGTTGTGAAGGTAACGGATTTCCGCACCCGCGAAGCGCTTGGATACACCGATAAATTCCCGCGCTGGGCAGTTGCCTATAAGTTCGAAGCGGAAGAGACCACGACTGTGCTGGAGGCTGTTACTTGGAACGTGGGCCGGACCGGAAAAATAACGCCGCTTGCGCGTGTAGAGCCTGTTGAACTGGCCGGAGTTACTGTACAGAATTGTACGCTGAACAATGTCGGAGACATTGAGCGCAAGAACCTCAAGTTCGCCCTCGGCTCCCGGGTATTCATTCGCCGTTCGAATGACGTCATTCCCGAAATTCTCGGAAAAGTAACGGAGGAGCAGGATGGCGAGGAAATTCTGTATCCGGAGGCATGTCCTTCCTGCGGATTCCCGCTGGAGCAGCGCGGCGCCCATCTGTTCTGTAATAACAAGACCGGATGCAAGCCGCAGATCGTAGCACGGATTACGCATTTTGCCTCCAGGGATGCCATGGATATTGAAACATTCAGCGACAAAACCGCCATTCAGCTGTATGAGGAGCTGAGCGTGAAGGAGCCGGCTGATCTGTACACGCTCTCCTTTGACAGCTTGATTAAGCTGGAGCGTTTCGGCGACCGAAAAGCGCAGAATCTGCTGGATGCCATCGAGAAGAGCAAAGAGCGGGACCTCGCATCATTCCTCTTCGCCTTAGGTATCCCGAATACGGGGAAATCCACAACCAAGATGTTGGCCGATCACTACCGTGATCTGCACCGTGTGATGGAAGCGACCCCGGAAGAACTGGTGGAGCTGCCGGACGTAGGCGGCATTGTGGCCGAGAGCATCGCCGGATACTTCGCCGATCCGTTTGCGCGAGCGAGCATTGAGAGGATGCTGTCTTTGGGCGTCCAAGCGAAAGCGCCGGAAGCCCCGAAGCCAGTCAGCAGCGATTCTTATTTCAGCGGCAAAACGGTCGTGCTGACAGGCACGCTCCATCTGCTGACCCGCGAAGAGGCAACGGAACGACTGGAAGCCCTCGGGGCCAAAGTCACCGGCAGCGTATCCAAGAAGACCGATCTGCTGATCGCAGGGGAAAAAGCCGGCAGCAAGCTGGCCAAAGCCCAGCAGCTAGGCATTGATATTTTGGACAACGAGGAAGAGTTCGTGAGGCTATTGAATGAATAGTGCTGGCTAGGTCAGTGGCTATTAGGCCAGCCAGTGTGTAATATGAGGTATACAATCGTTGGGGGTACCCCTCTGACTGTTCCGAAGCGATCATGATGAAACAACGAGAAATGAAATCTTAAATCATGCAATTCAACCATAGAAGAAAGGGCTGAGCTGTGTCGTTACGGACGCAGTTCAGCTCTTTTTTGATGTTAAGGAAAAGAACACTACTAATATAATGACCATCCTTCCCCCGCTCCCACATACCCCCACTCACTCCTTATGCATATCCTTAAATTCCTTCAAATCTATCAACTTATCTACCATTCGCCAAAACCTCTTATATAATCGACTGGAATTAACAAAAAAATACATATATAGACGAAGGATTCTATTTTTGGATTCTAGAATTATTCACCATGGGTCAGTTTTGATGCAGAAAGGAGTGGATAACCAAGTTTGGCAGCACGGAACTATGGAGATATCCCGGACCCTGAATGTGATTGGGACATCTACCTTATGGGAGGGGCAAAGCCTTGAGTAAAAAGTTATGGTCCGTACTATTAAGTTTTCTATTAACGTTGTCACTAGTTGTACCGGCAGCTGGGGCTGCTCCGTCAGAGCAACAGATCGAACTGGACAATTCACTGAGCGCCGATGAGGCAAGGCAGCTTAAGGATATCCTGAAGCAGCGGGCTAAACTAGCAGAGTTTCCCCAGTTGGAGCAGAGCCTGAGGAGATCCTCGGCGGGGCCTGCGAGAGTCATAGTGGAGTTGTCGGCTGAACCTGTTGCTTTGGCTAAAGGTATATCCTTTTTACAAGGTCAATCCTTTAATTCTTCGGCGGAAGCAAAGGCAGAAGCACAGGTAGAGCTGGAACAGCAGACTTTTATCCGCGATTTGAATACGAAGAATATTACGCATGAAATATCGGAACAGTATCGCTACGCATTCAATGGGGTGTCAATGGAAATCGACGCAAGCCAGGTTGAAGCATTGCTGGATATTCCTGGCGTACTGGGCGTATATCCCGATGTGGAGGTAAGCGTCGGTCCGAAGGATGAGGTGAAGCCTTACATGAAAGATACAGGGCCGTTCATCGGTGCACCAGATGTATGGGAGCTTGGATATACAGGAAAGGGTATTAAAGTAGGTGTTATTGATACGGGGATTGATTACACTCATCCTGTCTTAATAGATGCTTATAAAGGCGGATATGACTTCGTTGATAATGATGATGATCCTTATGAAACGACCCCCCTCGATTGGGAGAATGATCCTTCCGATCCTCCGGAAGTCAATGATAAGGGAAGCACCTACTGGACCGATCACGGTACGCATGTAGCGGGTACCATCGGAGCACGCGATGCTGGCGAATATGGAGTAGTGGGAATTGCGCCAGAAGCAGAGATTTACGCATACCGCGTTCTGGGGCCTTATGGGAATGGTTATTCCAGCTGGGTACTGGGAGGGATCGATCGTTCCGTGGAAGATGGAATGGATGTCATCAACCTCTCACTAGGCAGTGCGCGTAATGACCCGGATTATGTGACTTCTGTAGCTCTCAATAATGCTGCATTGGCTGGTGTCACGCCTGTTGTCGCTAGCGGCAATTCAGGTCCTGACCGCTGGTCGCTCGGATCGCCGGGGGCTGCGGCCTTTGCGATTACGGTGGGGAATTCGACAGGGCCAAGTGATGAAATAACGGCAACTTCGCATTTTTTCACGCCGGCAGAAGCGCCAGGAGAGTCGATTGTAAACAAAATTGCCACAGAGGACCTTCAAGCAAACACAGCACAACCGGCAAATACAGAAGCACAGCCAGACCATGATGATGCAATTGCATCAATCGTTGATCCGGAAGAACGGGTACCTGGCGGGGAAACCGAATCTTCAGATAAAGAGCAAGATGGAAATGCAGATCAGCCAGAAGAAGGTAGCATCGATGATCCGGGATTTGAGGAGGAGGCCTCGGAAGTTGTTAAGGAGGAAGATAAAAGTCCATCGAAAATCAATAATGCTCCAGTGACGGTAGTGAATGCTACATATGAGCTGGATTTGATGGCTTGGAATTTGGCAGAAGACCCGGAAGTCGTTTTGGACGGAGATTTTGAATTGGTCTATGCGGATTTAGGCAAGCCTGAGGATTTCGCGGATAAAGACCTAACGGGTAAAATCGCATTGATCAAACGTGGCGATCTCGCCTTTGTCGATAAAATTGCGAATGCAAAGGCAGCGGGGGCAGTGGGAGCTATCGTATTCAACCAGAACCCGGGTCCAATCGACGTTCTGCTTGGGGACAGCTTTGCTTTCATACCTACCTTTAGTATGAGCAAGGAAGATGGCGATTATATCCAATCGCAGTTGGCTGCCAATCCGGATCTCAAGGTGAACTTCTCCGACTTTAAACGTGAACGAAACGCAGGGGATGAAATGTATGGCTCCAGTTCACGCGGACCGGCTAAGAAGACGCTGGATATCAAGCCTGACGTCGTTGCGCCTGGGACCAGCATCTTGTCCTCCGTTCCAAGGTATGGAAAGGTAGACCCCAATGCCGATTACAGCCAGTCTTATGATCGTCTTACGGGAACCAGCATGGCATCTCCACATGTGGCAGGGCTTGCGGCTCTTATTTTGGAGAAGCATAAAGATTGGTCTCCATTCGATGTAAAAGTTGCTTTGATGAATAACGCCAAAGTGCTGAATACCGACGTTTATGAAGTCATGGATCAGGGGGCGGGGCGAGTACAAGCGCTGCAGACGATCCAGGCAGAGGCTTTGGTGAAGGTCTTGGACAAGACATCTTATCAGGAGTATGGATCAGCGAACCAACGGGATAACATTACTGGCAGCATCAAATTTGGCAATTTCACTGGACAATCTGCGAAGACCGTTCAGAAAAAAATAAAGGTAGAACGCATCGGAAGCACAGGCGGCACATTTAATGTAATCATTAATGACACAAAGTCCACGCCGGGCGTCCATGTCACAGTAGATAAAACATCCTTTACACTTCAAGATCAGGAAGAGCTGACGGTAACCCTTCAGGTACTTGAAGGTATCAAAGGTATATCAGAACAGCAAGGCTATATTACCTTCACGAATGGAAGTCAATCTTATTCTGTTCCTTACGCAGCATACTTTAATCTGGAGATTACGGGCGTGAAGTATGTCAAGGCGTATAGTGATACAGAAACCTACTTGCCGCATATTCCATTGACCGAGACAGGTGAATTGGGCGAATTGAACCTCGCTTTTGAATTCTACAACCCGATGAAGCTTGTCATTGTAGACTTGTATGACAGTCTTAATCCAGAAGCAGGGGTAGATGAAGATGGTATTATCGGCCAAGTATTCGGCGCAGAAGCCCTTTTTAATACAAATATTCCATATACGTTAGGCTGGACAGGAAAATATATGGATTACGAAACGGGCCAAATTGCAGAGGTTCAGGACGGACTGTATTCCATCCAGCTGTTATCCTTGGATACGAATAACAAGGTGCACTCGGACCATGCTGCGATTCCCTTCTTCGTGAAGAGAGCAGCTCCTGTCATCCAGACGGAGCAGAACGTCAAACTGTCCAGCAAGAACAAACCTGCATTAACCGGTACAATCGATGATTTCTATGTAACGGCTGCTCCAGCCATGTGGGAAGAGTGGGGAATTAAATTCGATGTTAGCGAATGGCTGAATGCCAGTTATGTCGTTAAAAGAGCGAACCAATCGGTGGCCAAGCAAGGCAGTTTCGAGGTTGAGCAAGATGGTTCATTTAACATTGCATTAGATGGATTATCTCCAGGCCGTTATGCCGTTGAGATGAATGTCAAAGACCGTCAAGGGCTTCAGGGAACGGCTTCGGTAACCCTGCAGCTCACGGGTGAACCGGGATCTGGCAATCCAGATCCTGTTAACCCTGAACCAGGTAATCAGGGTGGTGGCTCAAGCGGAGGAAGTGGTGGCGGTTCATCCTCGGGAGGCGGAACCCCTTCCACTCCAGCTCCTGAAGTAATAGGTGACGCCAAAGTAACCACCAAGAAAAATGCAGATGGTTCCGAGTCAGCAACAGCTGCCTTGTCAGAAACGAAGGTTACCGCAGAAATCGCAGGTGAGGGCGATGAAGTGAAGCTGGACATTTCGAAGCTGAATTTCACGAAGTACAGCGACGTCACATTCACATTAAACAAGGCGACCGTTGAAAAACTGAAAGCGTCAGGCAAACCGCTGGTTATTACGGGTAACGGCTTCACCTTGACCGTGTCTGCCGATGCTTTGGCTGATTTCACAACAAGCAGTGGATTCAGCTTAGTGATTTCCGTGGCTGCAAGTAAAGCTAGCTCCAGCAGCACATTAAATGCAGTGTCATCAGTTGTTTCAGTCAAACACGGAGAGAAGTTCAAACATCCGCTGCTGCTGACATTGAACTATGACCCGGCAAAAGTGAAGGATAAGCGTAAGGTGGGTGCTTACCTCCAATCGGAAACAGGCGACCTGAAATCCGCAGGATTGCTGAAATCGTCTACACGAGGCTCGATCACATTCCGTGTCAACGGACCGGGATCTTATGTAGCTGCTGAGAATAACGTAAGCTTCAATGATATCGTCAAACATTGGGCCAAGGATGAAATCGAAGTTGCTGCGTCACAGCATGTCACGAATGGAACAGGTGCTGGCCGGTTCTCACCAAACAATGTGGTGACCCGTGCCGAATTTGCGACGCTACTTGACCGCATTTTTGAAACAGGCATCGATTGGGAGACACGCAGCAAGGAAGCGGGAGCCAAGAAGCCGCTGACCCGCGAGGACATGGTCATGATGATGGCAGAGGTGATGGATATCGATGTTGCCGAAGAAGGCTTGTTGTCATTCCAGGACAATAATTTGATCTCGGAGGATGCACGTGCAGCCGTATCTTTCTTCGTATCCCAAGGATTAGTGAAGGGCGTAAACGGCAACCGCTTCGCACCGGGAGAGACATCTACACGTGCTCAGGTATCCATCATTGCATACCGATTGCTGAGTGCTCTAGACAAAATCTAAAGTTTTATATCATTAAATATTTTCTGGATGATGTTCGCTGAAGGTAGACTGGAATAGAACTCAAAGACCCTGATCTTTCAGGGTCTTTGTTATTTAATGCAATGAATAATTTGCATGAATTTCAACACCATCATCGTTTTTGAGGACATGTATGATCAACGGACGGAATAGTCCCTCTATGTTCAATCATTCTTTTAATTAAGCCTAATCCGCAAGGATAGTCGTAGGTGTGATTTATTCTGGTTTCATTTTTATTAAGTATATTAATTTTTTCTTGATTGCTTTGTTTGTACTCCCTGTTATTTTAATTAGTGATCATTTTATATATGATAGATTGGATAATGGAAAAGGCGGAGGGGGAAGGAGGCCAGATATGAAAGCCAACAAAGTGTTCTATGGGAGTATCGGCTTGTTGCTGTTCTTTATTCTCGTCACGGTGATAGGGAATATAGCGGAGGGGGAGGCACCTAATACGATTCGATTGAGCATCGAATGGCTGACCAAGTATGCATTACCATGGATATTCCTATACTGGTTCATTAAACTTGTTCGAAAAATGAAATAAAAGATACTCATCACCGTATCTGCGATGATGAGTATCTTAATGCTGCAATGGACCTGTTTTTGTTTTAGGAATCCTTGGCCCATTCGTCCAACTTCTCATCTCCTGGCAGGAGGAGAGCAAGCAGGCCGAACAAAGGCAGGAAGCCTACAGCAATAATGACATTGCTGATTCCCCAAGCATCCCCGAGATTTCCGAGCACCAGGGAACCGATCCCTCCCATGCCAAAGGCGAAACCAGTGATCAGTCCCGATACCGTTCCGATATTGCCGGGATACAGCATTTGTGCATATACGACTGTGACCGAGAAGCTCGACAGAAGTACAAATCCGCCGATTAACAATAACACGGCTGCCCAGAACGGAGAGGCAAAAGGAAGAATCAATGCTATGGGTGCCGTGCCGATCATAGAGAGCAAGATTAGATTGCGTCGACCGAAGCGATCCGCCAGTGGACCTCCGAAGAACGTGCCGACCGCTCCTGATGCAAGGAATAGAAAGATGTAGATCTGAGCATTATCTATAGTGATCTTATAAGCATCCATAAGGTAAAACGCATAATAACTGTTGATTGCTGCACCATACCATGAGCGGACAAACACGATGATGACAAGGAGCAGGGTGGCCCTACGTATACTTTGGCGGCGTGCGGGATCAAGCATGCGCCCCGCGGCTCTCTTTTTAAATGTGTAACCTGCCTTGAGCATACTGTGGTACCAATGGGCGATATAGGACTGCACAATGATGCCTGCCGCAGCAACGAAGGTGAATCCAATCGCACCGAACTGTCCAAAAGGAACGAATATGTACCGTGTCAGAAGTGGTGCCAGTGACTGACCGGCATTTCCTCCTACCTGAAAGATTGATTGGGATAACCCCTTTCGCATGCCCGCAGCCATATGAGCGACACGCATGCCTTCAGGGTGGAAGGTCGCAGAGCCTAATCCGATCAATACAACAGCGAACAAGACGAGGATATAGGTATGGGCATAGGCCAGAATAAATACACCTGCGAACGTGAAGCACATGCCAATCGGAAGCAGGATCGGTGTCGGCCTTCGATCGGCGGCATACCCGATAACCGGCTGAATAATAGATGAAGTAAAGTTGATCGCGAAGGAGATCCAGCCAATCTGCGTAAAGGTAAGAAGAAGATTATCCTTTAATATAGGAAAAATAGCAGGAATCACGGATTGAATTGAATCATTAAATAAGTGCACAAAACTGATAGCGAGTAAGATTTTGTACACGGTAGCCTGCTGCTTGGCCTCACCCATAGGTTGAGGGGCGGTTTTTGGCTTTGGAAGAGCTAAGCTCTTGTCTGACATTAGGCGGGCTCCTTTCTGATGAATGAACTTGATACGTGAAAGTAATGAACTAACATTAAATCCTTTTATATAGGAAATCAATTGCAATTCAAGATGATATTTATACAATGATAAAGGGCGTTCGTTATAAAAACATGGACATAATCAGTGTTATGAGAAAGTCGATATGTTTTATTCAAAAAGTGCTTGCTATATTATTTGTACCATGGTATATTACTAGATGTCGCTTTTGACGAAAGCTTTTAAAGCTTGTCGAACGGCGTCGAAAAAAAGTGTTGACATCAAGTCAGATACTTGATAAGATATAAAACTGCGCTGCTGATTGAAGTTGATCGGCAAAGCAGCCAACAAGTTCCTTGAAAACTGAACAAATGGATCACGTCAATGTAACACAAAGCAAACGTTAATACGTTAGCTTCTAAATGAGCAAGTCAAACACTTT
>NZ_JBCMXJ010000026.1:0-117797 GCF_050475945.1 Paenibacillus solani | reverse complement strand
CCGCTAACTCTCAGGAGTGCAAGCACTCCATCAAGTCCGCTCGACTTGCATGTATTAGGCACGCCGCCAGCGTTCGTCCTGAGCCAGGATCAAACTCTCCAATAAAGTGTTTGACTTGCTCATTTCAAAACTGACGAGAATGTGTTCATTCTCTATTTCAACGTCCCGCCGAAGCGGTCCGTTTTACTCACTCGTTGTTCAGTTTTCAAAGATCAACTTCTTCGTTTGTTGCCAACAGTTTATCTCGTTAGCAACTCTTATATCTTATCACATCCGTTCGATCATTGCAAGCTTTTTTTGAATTTATTTTTTAAATCCGTTTAGCTTGTCTGTTTTCGAACTGTGTGCCAACCGTTTTTCTCGGCCGGAATTAGAATATACCATAGAACTCAGTTATTATGCAAGCACTTTTTATAAAAAAAATAAAAAACCGTCTCAAAAATCGAGACGGTTCTATTATATACAGCCTTGTTCGTTTGTTATTCAGCACCGAGGAAAGCATATCGGATCAAGATGATCACAAACAGGATCCACATCAACCAATGTATTTTTGTATCCGTACGTCCAGTCAGTTTACCGAATACTGCAAGAACTACATAAGCGATGATACCCGCGGAGATACCGTTAGCGATACCGCCAGTGAAAGGCATCAGGATGATCGTCAAGAATGCCGGGAAAGCCTGCATGAAATCATCCCAATCGATATCACGCACTTGGCTCATCATCAGCACACCGACAATGACAAGCGCCGGAGCTGTAGCAGCCGAAGGAACAACCAGAGCAAGAGGAGCCAGGAACAATGCCAGGATGAAGAGCACACCAGTAGTAACTGCCGTCAAGCCTGTACGTCCACCCTCAGCAACACCAGAAGTACTCTCTACGAAAGCTGTGATTGTACTTGTACCAAGGAATGCGCCTGCGCTTACGCCGCCAGCATCCACTAGCATTGCTTTACCAAGCTTCTTCTCGCCTTCCTCTTTGTTCTTCAGAAGTCCCGCACGACCAGCTGTACCAACCAGTGTACCGAATGTATCAAAGAGTTCAACGAATGTGAAAATAAAGATTACTTCAACAAGACCGATGCCGAGCGCACCCTTCAGGTCCATTTTTCCAACTGCCAGATTATCAAATGAAGGAATCCAATTTGCGTTACTCAGACCCGACAGGTCTGTAACTCCCATTGGAATACCAATCAGCGTCGTGAGCACGATACCGATAAGCAGAGCACCTTTTAATCTAAGAACCATCAGGATTGCGATCAAGAACAGCCCGATGATTGCAAGCAGCGTATCTTTATTATGAATGAAGTTTCCAAGAGCTAGATTGAATCCACCGCCTGGTACCGGCTGAGAAATATCCGTCCCCGGGTTTACGGAAACCATTACAATGTTGCCCAGCTTAAGACCGACAATGGTAATGAACAAACCGATACCGACTGTAATAGCAATCTTTAAGTTGTTCGGAACTGCGGTCAATAGCATCTGCCGGACTTTGGTTACCGTAAGAATAATGAAGACGATACCGGAGATAAATACGGCACCGAGCGCGGCCTGCCAAGTAATCGCTCCGTTCGAGCTTAATACCACTGTCATGAAATACGCGTTCAAACCCATACCTGGTGCCAGGGCAACCGGAATGTTAACAAAGAAGCCCATAGCCATCGTAACAAGACCCGCACCTACTGCGGTCGCGAAGAATACGCCTTCCTGCGGAATACCTGCGCCGCCCGGACCCAGAAACAGATTATTGACAAACAAAATGTAGGCCATTGTCACAAATGTCGTAAAGCCTGCAATAATCTCGGTTTTTACATTCGTTCCGTGTTCCTTTAGTTTAAAGAAACGCTCCATTGTAGAGAAATCCCCCTTAAATTTAATGACTGAACAACATACAAAAAGACCCTAAGGATAAATCCCCAGGGCCGTCGCTTGAAAAAAGAGCCGCAAAACAATCATTCAGATGCTGCCGGGCAGCATCCTTATCGGATAACCTGCTGCTGTACGGAGAATACTCCGATCTGCAGGCAGTTCCCGAATGCTGGATGAGTCCGCATCATTATATTGCCGCTCTTCTTTTCGTAGCGAGATCATTACGGTGACCTGTAGAGACTCCCGGGCCCATTCCCGGGATTATACGAAAAAGCTCGTTATATGTTGTTGTCATGTCAGTTTCTACACATATTTTAGGACGAGAAGCCCAATCTTGTCAACAACAAAAACGAATATTTAACTTGTCAATTTAATCTAATGTTCGGAATTAACCCTTCACCACCCGGTTGCTCTAGGATTTCTGAACTATATATGACAAAAAAAAACCGCCAGAGCATAGGATAATGCGCACATTATCGCTCTCATCCACTCAGGAGGTGTTTCTATTAATATCCATTATAGTCTGAGATAAAGTCTCATGACGCTCATATCTGGCACTGCTGGTCTAACTGATCTCTCTTATCGTGGTAATCACTTCTGTAGTTAGGAAAATAGATTCTGAAATGAAGTTCAAGTTATTTGAGCATTATTGCAAGTACTCTGATGATTTTAGTTCAGCAAAAATCCGTTGCTTGATGTGGCTGTCTTCAGCCATATCCTCATGATCCGTCCCATCCAGATTGAATTTGCCAGACTGCATATTAATAACACTGTATTGACCATACAATTTTGACAGAAATATTAAATATTTACTTCCCTTTTTCATTGCTGTGTAACCCTCAAACGAAATTCTTTCTTTACCTTTAAATGTTTGATATACGCCAATAGGCTCGTAAACTTTAAGATTTATGGCATCCTCTTCTGGTCCCTTAATGACATGCTCTACATCAATTTCTGTGAACGTGGCAATATCCTCTAAAGCACCATTTGGAAACCTTGACAAATGCAGCTCTCGATCCTCAATGTCTTTAAGCGGACTTCCAACGACAACTAACTCGGCATTTGAGAATAACGCTTTACCTGTGGGATATCCAATATAATCCGAAGATACATATAAATCACGAACAGAATTATAAATGGCAAAATAATAGTAGCAGGTTGCTGCAAAAACAACAGCCAAAATAAGAGAAATGATTGTACTTCTCTTTTTTAACAACATCAACTTATGGATAACCTCCTAAATCCATCTTGGAGAACCATCTAAATGCTCAAAATCGTGAAACAAATACACAGTTGGGACCGTTTAAATCTACAAGGAACATTTTACCAAAATTTATCGAGGGAAGGATAAAATGATATGAGAGTTAATACATGGCTTCTGGTAGCAACAGCAGTGATTGTCCTAAGTGGAGCATTTTATATGAACTCTATTTCTGCAGATAATGCTACTCGACAACTCCAAGCTCAGCTTATTGAGGCAGGGCTAACCATTTCCGAAATTAGCATCCATGAGGAGACTTTAAAAATAGAAACAAAATCAACTTCTAACTCTTCAGAAGCTAATATAGAGGATATTAAAACGATTCGAAAAATACGGAATGAAGTTAGAAGTGGGGCTAATGGAGCAATAAAAAATGTTGATCTCAAAATCACAGGGGCTAATGCTCAAATTATCTACAACGGAGTTTCTAATGACATTACGCGGATACCCGATTTCTCAAATGAGATTGTAGGAAAGCTCGATTCTGAATTAGCGCAAGAGGCTATGTATAGTGAGCTGAAGACAAATGGTGTATCTGTGAATTCAGTGAATGTTACAAATAATGTACTGGGTGGGAAACTGGCTACTATTGTACTAACAGCGGAAATCCCAGAAGTGGACAGTCTCGTACCAAAAATGGAAGAATGGATCACATCGCTTAATGATTCCTATGACGTCGGAGTTTCCCAATATGAGCTGACTATTAATAATAAGGATGACGAAACGTTACTATATTTAACAGCGGACTTAGTATATCGTGATTTTTATTCGTGGCAGTCAACTTGAAATCAGCAATCGTTCCCTAACTATAGTCATAAAAAATACTCTCTTCTATTTGCTGAATAACGCAGATAAAAGAGAGTAATTTTTTGCACTCTATTGTTGCAGGTGTAGACTGATTATTAATGCTATTGACGCCCTAACCCCTTATATACCAAGGACTTATAGTTAATTAACAGCATCAATACTTCAATCCTACTCCCACTCGATTGTTGCTGGTGGTTTCGAAGTTACGTCGTACACGATGCGGTTGACGTTCTCGACTTCGTTCACAATACGAACGGAGATTTTCTCCAGCACATCCCAAGGAATGCGCGCCCAGTCCGCGGTCATGCCGTCGATGGAGGTTACGGCACGGATACCTACAGTGTAGGAATACGTACGTGCATCACCCATTACGCCAACACTCTTCATGTTTGGAAGGGCCGTGAAATACTGCCAGATCTCGCGATCGAGGCCAGCCTTCGCAATTTCTTCGCGCAGGATGTAGTCGGAATCACGAACGATTTGCAGCTTGTCCTCCGTAACTTCACCCAATACACGGATCGCAAGACCCGGGCCAGGGAAAGGTTGACGGTGTACAATCTCATCCGGCAAACCAAGCTCTTCACCAACTTTACGAACCTCATCCTTAAAGAGAGCTTTCAGTGGTTCGATCAATGTGAATTTCATGTCTTCAGGCAGCCCGCCGACATTGTGGTGGGATTTGATCGTGTGCGCCGTTTCCGTACCGCTTTCCACGATATCGGTATACAGCGTACCTTGAGCCAAGAATGCAAAGTCATCAAACTTGCTGGACTCTTCATCAAATACGTAGATGAACTCGTTACCGATGATTTTACGTTTTTTCTCTGGATCGTCTACGCCTTTCAGCTTGGACAAGAAACGTTCCTGAGCATCAATCTTTACAACCTTCATATCAAACTTGCCAACGAAGGTGTCCATTACGCTCTCAGCTTCACCTTTACGCAGCAGACCATGATCAATAAACATACATGTCAGCTGGTCGCCGATCGCTTCATGGATCAGCATGGCTACAACGGAGGAATCAACACCGCCGCTCAAAGCGCACAGCACTTTTTGGTCGCCAACGACTTCGCGAATTTCGCGAACCTGGTCCTCAATGAAGGTTTCCATGCTCCAGTTGCCCTCGCAACCGCACACTTCGTACAAGAAATTCTTGATCATTTCGTTGCCTTGAACAGAGTGACGAACTTCTGGATGGAACTGTACTGCGTACAGCTTCTTCTCCTCGTTGCTCATCGCAGCGATTGGGGCAGATTCCGTTCCAGCGTCCAGCTTAAAGCCGGAAGGCAGGGATACCACGTGATCGCCATGACTCATCCAAACCGTTTGTTTATGCTCAATCCCTTTTACGAGCATCGAGCTCGGAGCAAATTCCAGCTCCGCTTTACCGTACTCGCGCTTCGAAGCGCGTTCTACCTTACCGTCCAGCTGCTGAGCCATCAGCTGCATGCCGTAGCAAATACCGAAGATAGGCAGTCCCAGATCATAAATAGCAGGATCCACATGCGGTGCATTTTCAGAATACACGCTCGAAGGACCTCCTGAGAAAACAATGCCGCGCGGAGAAAGCTCTTTAATCTTCTCAACAGGCGTATTGTATGGCAGAAGCTCACTATAAACGCCGAGATCGCGAATGCGTCGTGCTATAAGTTGGTTATACTGTCCACCGAAGTCCATTACAACGATGATTTCATTAGGCTTGTTCATTACCGGGCCTCCCTTGATTAATGAAATTAATTATACGCAACCCTAATTCATAACGTCAAGAAAGAGGGGCTCTTGTTTTCATGCCATTTTTTTGACAATTCGAATACATTGGCGTAAAAAGTGTACTTTTTCGGTTCGAGACCATGTTTGATCATCATAAGCCGCCCGCTCCCAGCGCTGTGCGAACTGCTCCACATCCGCCTTGAATTCAGCATCTTCAATGGACAAGGAACTGACGTATTGCCGCATGGTTTGCCCTTTTTCCAAAGCACCAAACTTTCGCTGCAGCTTGTCCCACACCCCTGCCGAGGCCAAGATTAGCCCTTCTCTTCTGCTCACCGCTATCGTTCTACTCATTCTTAGATAGATTATGCCTTCGAGCAGAACCGGTATTCGATAGATCACGACCACAATAACAGGGGGAACAAGCAGAATAAAGCTCCCTAACATGACAGGACCAATAGTGGATAGCAGGATCATCATTTTAACGACCGTATAGATTATGGAATCTCTTACGTTCTGCCAGTTAGTATGCCACCCAGAACCGGAACCTTCGGCAGCTGGCGGTGAAGACATAGCCCCAATGCCAAAACCTGGAGTAGGGTCAAACATCACCCAGCCCCTTCCTGGGAAAAACACTTCGACCCATGCATGCGCATTTTTTTCCGCTACTTCGTACTGATCAACCGTACCGGCCACCAGCTCACCTGGTGCAAATCCGGTCACATAGCGTGCTGGTATGCCTTCGGAACGAAGCAGCACAACCATCGCGGTGGCAAAATGAACACAGTACCCTTTTTTTGCATCAAACAAAAAGTGGTCCGTGAATTCTCTGCGCTTCGGTGGAACGGCTGTATGCAGTGAATAGGCATAGTTCTGCTCCAGATAGGATTCGATCGCTTTCGCCATTTCATACCTGTCCGTGGTTCCTGATGTAATCTCACGCGCTAAATTACGCACTCGATCAGGTAGTTGTTCAGGAAGCTGCAAGTACATCTCCTTGATATATTTCGGGTCCTGGCCCGTCATATTCCGTAGTGACTGTGGCTCTGGCAGATCATAAAGCGTCTCAATGGTATAACCGGATATGACTGCTTCGCCTTCCAAGGATACCGTTTCGGATAGCCGATCGACGGTTATCTGGGGAACGCCGCTATCTTTGGAGGATCGTATCTCCTTCACTCGGGTAATAACACCTCCTGACAGGAGCGAACGAACGGGAGTTGGCTGTTCAAAAATCAGCGACTGAACGAGCTTGTCACCAGCTGGGCGCTTCCAATAAGGCAGTATACCACTCAAGTCTTCCGATAGCCGGGCCGGCATGGAAGTGGTGAGTTCCCTGCCCCATTTCCGGCCATCATACCGTTCGTAGGTCTCTCCCCGCCAATATACAGGCTTAGGCGACTGGGCCGAAAAAAACAGGGCATCGCTAAGCTTTAGTGGAGCTCCCATATCCTCTCCCTGAGACATATATCCAACCGCTTTGGAGGCCGGCACCGATGGCTCGGCGTTTCTGTGGAACCGATCGCCCCATCCAGACAAACGTTCAGCCATTTCAGCAACCGTTAACCCCATCCCGGATGAAGGTTCGATGAAGTAGCCTCCCAACCGAATGATCCCTGCTACCATGAGGGATGCGAGCAGAACGACCAGACTCCAGCGAAGCAGAGGAAGTCCCGACAAGCGGCGAGCTTGCACAGTTTCCGGGTCATCCATTCCCTTACCGTTACTCTCGACGATTTCCTGCTTGAGTCTCAGGATCAGCATTATGCCTTGTGCCAGCAAAATATATAAAACGGTCCGCATCATATCCATATATATACTTTTCTCCATGACGGATTCGAGGACCGTCAAATAAACCAGCGTCGCACCGCCGAACAACCATACCGTTCGGCGATACAGAGCGAGCATGTGAATGGCCGATACCAAGATGCCCCAACCTGTGAGCAGGATCATCGTTCTCGTCTCCTGACTTAGCGCCATGAATTCCCAAACGTTACTAAGTTCAGAAGCATCTTCAGGGAGTATTTCGGTCACAAAATGAACAAACCAAGTATATGGATTGCTATACTCAACAAACATTTGCGAACACAGCCAGACAACAAGAATCGCATTGAGGGGAAGCCACACCCAGCCCCGTAGTGTAAACAATCCCTGCAAGAGCAGGAAAACAGCGAAGATGGACAAAGCTTGCAGCACATTCTGGCTGTTTGCCCCATCTGCCACGTGAAGCGGCAGGAGCCATTCGAATAGCAGCCCAGCCATCGGCAAGGTGATAAAGATGCGATGAAGAAGCGTACCGTAAGGCAAGGATGAGAAGAGCATAGAGGGTAGACTCCGAGCTGAGGATCCTACCGTGCTTCGATCCACTAGATTAACGGGCGAACCGCTGAACCCTGTCATGGCCAGCACCCCCGTTCCTCATTGGCTTCTTACCAGCCGGTCCTTCATACAGATATACCAGCTTACCGCCTTTACCGAAAAACTCCTGAGCCCAAACGGGCAGTGCCAGCTTCTCCGATGAACTGGTCGATAGCTGGTCCGAAGCTTTCGACCAGTTTAAATTCTCGGTACAGAAAATAGTGACTTTGCGGCTTCCTGCATTCAACAGTTGAATGCCCAGATTGGCCGCTCCCTGATGGAAACCGCCTGTGATGATCGCCCAATCCGTATTTTTACGCGATGTCCCGAGAGATTCCTTGAACCCTGGCTGGCTCCACAGCTTTGAATCATTTTCAGTGAGCTGAACGGAAGCAAGCGGTAGCCAAGTATCCTCCATCTCCTTCCAATTGCTTTTGGACTCGGCCTGTTCTTGCAAAGCTTCCCCATTCATCCACAGCTTGTGGGGGATATTCGAACGGATGAGCCGGGATACGAGGCCCGCGGCAGCCGATACCGTATCTTCAAATGCATTCTCAGGCGTTATTGCTTGAAAGCCCTCATATGCATCAAGTGAGGTGTCCAGTACAATCCCTTGCCTTGACCCGCAGCTCTCATGCGGCATAAAGGACTGCAAGCGGCCAACCTTTGCGGAATTTTTCCAATGAATCCGGTTCATCGGATCACCAGGAATATAGTCGCGTACCGTTGATCCTCTCATTTCATTCCATACGTTCCTGTCTGAACGTTCTGTCTCCATGTCCATCTCGCTTCCACAGACGGGCATCAAAGCCTCCGGCCACTCCAGCGGCCTTGGTAGCACGATCAGACCACCCTCAGCGCCTCGTAGACCCCTGCTCCTCCTGAACCATCCGAACAGATCGCCCCACTCCACCTTGCTGCAGACCGGAGACCATATCCCCCGGGGAACGTGGTACAATCTATAGGTATACTCAAGTCTTCGCCGTAAGCCGGGAAATAACAGTTTCCTGTACTCTCTGCCGCCAAACTGGTCAGTGATGACAAGCCACGGCAGTGGCAGTATGGAACGATAAGCTACCCGTACCGCCATTTCTACCGGATCTCCCTCCTGAATACAGGAAGGGCTGCCCGTGTGCGAGATCGTTATCTTCATAGGCCCGAACAAGCTTGTCAAAATCCCGCCAACCAATAGAATCGTTGATGCCCACCATACAAGCCGCAGTGATTCTCCGCCGAACCAGAGATACAAGCCAAGCGATGCCAACCAGATAACCACTCCTCTCGCCCATTCAAGCAGATGGCGGTTCATGACTTACTTCCCTTCCGGCTGCGCTGCCTCGGAAGCTCAAACCTTGTAATCATAGACTCTACCATTTCATATGGGGTCACACCTGCAGCACGTGCCTCATGACCGAGACGAATGCGGTGAGTTAACACAGGTACGGCAACGCGGAGACAATCATCAGGGATAACATACATTCGACCTGCCAAGAATGCGGCAGCCTGTGAGGCACGCAGCCAAGCCAATGTTCCTCTAGGGCTGATCCCAAGAGCAACGCCTTGTTGTCTGCGGGAAACATCAGCCACACTGACCATGTATCTTTTGATCGTGTCATCCACAAATACACGGGAAACCATCTGCTGCATCCTGCTCAGCTCGAACCCCATCATGAGCGGCTTCAGCTCTTCCAATCTGGAACTGCCCATCCCCCGCTCCAGCAGCTCCATCTCCCCTTCGATGTTGGGATATCCAAGTGATAGCCTCATCAAAAAGCGATCCAGCTGCGCTTCCGGCAAGCGGCTTGTTCCCTCGTATTCATAAGGGTTTTGCGTTGCCAGCAGAAAGAACGGGGCCGGCAGCGGATATGTACAGCCATCCACGGTTACGCGTCCCTCTTCCATAGCTTCCAGCAGAGCAGACTGTGCCCTGGGTGATGCCCGGTTAATCTCATCAGCCAAAACGATGTTAGACATCACGGGACCCGGCCTAAATACAAATTCACCTGTGTGCGGGTAATAGACTGATGCGCCTGTAATATCTCCTGGCATTAAATCGTAAGTAAATTGAATGCGGTTGAAATCACAGCCAATCAATGCGGCCACCGACTTCACCAGCATCGTCTTCCCAACCCCGGGGACATCTTCCAGCAGTACATGTCCTCCAGCCAGCAATGCAATCATCGTTAACGAGATTTGCTCCTCGTGTCCTACAATGACACTGCCGATCCGCTTGGTGACTCTTCCAAGAAGATCAGGAGCCCACTCCGGGTGAACCGGCTCTTCAGCATGAATCGATGAATGATACAAGAACATCAACCTCCAGCCTATATTCATAGATTATTAGATATGGGTAACATAGGAATCTTTCAATCTATGAATAGGTTTGCCAAGAAGGCCCGAGGATAGACGTCTGCTACTAGAAAATTAAGGGCTTTTAAAAAAAGAGATGGACCCAAACAAACGAGGGTCCATCTCTCATTATCTATATGATGCCGCCTTTGGCTTAGTAAGCCAGTGTGAACAAACCATTGATGTGGGACAGGTAACGCATGTTACTTGCCTCTTTCATCAAGGTTGCAGGCAGACCTTTCAATTGAGTCTTGTTAGCGCCAATGGTGCCGATGGCATCTTTACGTCCCAAACTGCCAAGCGTACCGGAGAATACCGGGTTGAAGGAAGCTGGTGCGCCGCCATTCAATTGAGCGAAGATATTGTAGCCGATCAGCTCGCCCATCTGCCATGCCAGCTGTGCTGTTGGAGGATATGGACGACCTTCAGGTCCCATAACCACAGCGCTGTCGCCAGCAACGTATACATCAGGGTGGGATGCGGATTGCAGGAATTCGTTAACCACTGCACGTCCACGATTTACTTCGATGCCGCAGTTAGCCACAACGGAGTTGCCCTGAACGCCGCCAGTCCATACCAAGGTGCTGGTTTCGATCGTGCTGCCGTCCTTCAGCTCAACGGTAGTACCGTCCATTTTGGTAATCGGCAGACCTGTCAGGAAGTTTACACCGCGTTTTTGCAGGCTTGTTGTCGCACGGTCAACCAGTTCAGCAGGGAAGCCCGGCAGAATGGAAGGAGCTGCTTCAACGCAATAGAGCGTGATTTCTTGTGGATCGATACCGTATTTGCGAGCAAGCTCGCTTCTCATATCGGCATATTCACCAACCAGCTCAACGCCTGTCAAGCCGCCGCCGCCAACCACGATAGTAGCGTCCGCTTTGTTCTTGGTTTTGCTGTATTCCGCAATACGGGATTCCACATGAGCATGCAGACGGTTAGCATCGTTCACGGACTTCAGAATGAAGCTGTTCTCCTGCAGCCCTGGGATGCCGAAGAATGCTGTTTCACTGCCCAGTGCGATAACCAAGGCATCATAAGTGAAGTTTCCGCCGTCGTCGAGGGAAACCGAACGCTCATCCGGCTTGATTTCCTTCACGTTTCCGATGCGCAGGTCCACGTTCGCGCCGCGAAGAAGCTTATCGAGTGGCAAAGCTACTGCTTTCTCTGCAATGTTGCCTGCTGCCAGACGGTGCAATTCCGTAATGATCTGATGGGTTGGGAAACGGTTGATCAGCGTGATTTTTGCAGCCGCACCAAAATGCTCGCGTGCAGAAAGAGCGCTCAATAAACCGCCATAGCCTCCGCCCAAAATTAAAATATGTTTAGACATGACCATCCTCCGTTCTTCGTATGATTTTATGGATTAACGCTTGTTTTGTTGGTCGCGTTCGTTAAGAACGTCCAAAAAAGCCTGAGCATAGCGAAGACCCTTTTGCACTTGAGGATCTTTCAGCATTTTCATCAGACCAAACACGCCAATCTGAGCTTGATCGCCTTGAGCGTGTACACGGTCTCCGGCTTCGATGGCTGCAGATGCAACGCTTTTTGCTGTTGTCGTGATCGGCTTCGCGAATCCGCTAAGGGAAGCCATGGTGTCTTCCGCAAGAACGGGGTCCGTAGCTACGGATTTACCGAAGTCATAAGCTTTTGTCATAACTGCCAGCATTTCCGTAAGTTTCGGAAGATTGTCCACGAGAGTTGTGAGTGATTCCTGAACCTCAGGCTTGAGCAGTTGTTCGAGCAGCACATCAGGACGGCTGGACGCCGCAGCTTCTTGGTTTCCTACAACGTTTTCCGAATTTTCGGACGGCTGTGGAGATGATGTTTCTGTCATAAAGTATTGCCTCCTTTTCTTTAAGTGAATTCCCAAGATGAACTTGGCGACGATCGAACCGGCTACCTTTAATTTGAAGATACCCGGTTTCTATTATGCATCACTTACAAAAGTCGAACTTATGGGTGACCCATTATCGCCAAAATAAAGCAGGGGGATGAAATCCCCCTCCTCTAATCTGAAACAATCGTTGGGATTGTGATAAATATCTCAAGTACTAGTCTATAACTTGTGCAGCATAATTACAAATAGAAATTGCAAATTCAGATTACAACGCAAGAACGCGATACTCGCTTTCTTTATATGTCACTTTTGTAACAGGTTTTCCGGAAAAGTCAAGCGCCTCCCTCAGCGGAATCCAAGCGGTTCCACCGATTAAGTGAATCTCCGAAGACACCGGTCTCTCCCCTGTTTGCAAGGGAAACAGCAAGCCCCCCACCGGGTCTGCTTCCCAGCGTTTCCCTGCCAGGGATACCTGCACGGTCTTGGTATGAGGCTTCCAGGACACGCTTCCGCCGAGCCGTTCTACCAAAGAGCGCAGCGGAACCATCAATCGGCCGTCAACCAATCTATATTCACCTGCCGCGAACGCCGTTTCCATGCCTCCGAACTCCACGGCAAGCATCCGTCCACTCTCAAATAATGCAGCATTGACTGCAACATGCTCGTTAATCCACTGTTTCGATGGCTGCGAAGCCTTTTGGGCAGACGACTTAGGACGAAATTGAACCGGTTGGGTTTCCGTAGTAAGAACCTCAAAGGCATAGCCTAGTTTTTTATAGTACGAGATGATACCAGGCAGAGCTTTTATGCTTTCGGCATGTCCTTTGCCATCATGAAGGAGCACAATTGCCTCATTACCATTCACTTTCGTGGTTGCCCCTTTCAAGATATCCTTGGCTGGAACGCCCCTGTACTTGGAATCGCCGCTGTCCACGTTCCAATCGAATACATGATATCCCCCCTGCTTCATGTATTGAAAATAGGCTTCATCAAAATGTCCGGCCGTTCCCCCGGGCGCCCGCACCAGCTGCGGCCGTTCGCCCGTGATCAAACGGATGATTTCCTCCGTCTTCTTTATCTGTCCCCAAAAATCCTGAAAACGTCCATAGAGCTCGTCATAACGATGATCATAGGAATGATTGCCAATCGCGTGCCCTTCCTCATAGATCCGGTTAATAATCTCGGGGCGAGTCTCCGCTTCTTTTCCCACTACAAAAAACGTGCCCTTAATGCCTTCCCGCTTTAAAATATCCAACACCTCAAGCGTTAAATCCGATGGCCCGTCATCAAATGTCAGATACACCGTCTTCTCCGTTTGTTTCTTATATGAAACAGGTGCGGCGTTCACAGCCGATGCGCCCTTGCTTGCAGGGATGATTTTCGGCTTGTTTGTTTCATACGCCTTCACTTGTATATTTTGCTGAGATACTGCCACGGGTGCCGAAGCCATAGAAGGTTGTTCTACATACATATCCACCGGTTGCTCGTTTGAAAGCCCCGTACCTATCATGATCAACACTGCCAAAATGCCGAATATTACCGCAATCGCTGTTACCCGCACCATACTTTTCATTATCAACTCTACCTCCATCGTTTCTATGAGTTCGGCTTCTTGATAGATTATATGGAGGGTCTTATAAAAAAAGACTAGATTTTGATAACTCGTTTCAAATAGCTGGAACCTCATTATTCTGCAATAAAAACACCGGGTGGTGCATACTATGGCGACAGATAACCGTTAACTAAAATGGTTCATGCGATATTATCCTAAGGACCTTGATTTCGAAGCGCCCTAGTTATGTTTTTATAAAAAAACGGTCCCTTATGATGCCTGTCCAGGCATGCATAGGGACCGTTCTTCATATAGCTATGACAGCACGGCTGCGAGCACAGCCTCAACATGGCCCTTCACTTTCACTTTCCGCCATTGTGCTGCCAGCTTTCCGTTCTCGTCAATCAAAAAGGTTGACCGAACAATGCCCATGTACTCACGGCCGAACATTTTCTTCATCTGCCACACACCAAACATATCGCTGACCTTATGCTCCTCATCAGACAAGAGCAAGTAGGGCAGACTATGTTTATCGATGAATCTGGTGTGGGATTTCGGCGGATCCGGACTAATGCCGATAACAACTGCACCAGCTTGCTCCAAAGCACTAAAATTATCCCTGAAGCTGCAAGCTTCTTCGGTACAGGTTGGAGTCATGTTCTTGGGGTAGAAAAAAAGCACAACCTTACGCCCGCGAAAATCACTTAATGCTATCTCTTCCCCATTCGAAGCCGGGAGTGAAAAATCTGGCACCTGGCTTCCGATGGTCCACTCTACTTTATCTACCATATTTTGTTCGCCTCCTGATGAATGGGACTTAAATCCGCAAAATTGATTGTCTTTTCTAAAAAAATTATAATAGAATGTATGTCGAATGTTCAAATGTTCTATCGAATGTATCATCAGCGTAATCCGAAAGGAAGAACTTAATGACCAAAAAAACAAAGAAAATGATTATATGGATTGTGAGTATCATACTGGCCGCCGTCATTGGCTACGGAATTTATTATGGAGTATCTTTCTACGATAGCTTGCAAGGTCTTCAGAAATCGGGAGAAGCCTCCCCTTTTAAGGAAATTGAAAAGGTGGATGCCAAAGTCCCTGCGCCACCGGAGTGGGAAGGAACCGAGATGGTTAACATTCTCATCATGGGCGTTGATGCACGCGGGTTCGAAGAAGGCGAGATTCCCCGCTCTGACAGCATGCTTGTAGCCTCCATTGATCCGGTAAAGAAAAAAATGTACTTATTCTCTATTTTGCGCGATACCTATGTGGAAATACCCGGACAAAAGAGCCGAAATCGAATCAATACAGCCATTACTCACGGTCCGAATACGGCCATGAAGGCGGTTGGAGATCTGCTCGGCATGCCGATTCAATACTATGTCTACACCGATTTCCAAGGCTTCATGAAGTTGGTCGATTCAGTCGGTGGGGTTGATTTCTATGTTGAGAAGGACATGAGCTATTCCAGTAAGGCAGACAAGAATGAATATGACATTGATCTGAAGCAGGGCATGCAGCATCTCGACGGTAATTCAGCGCTTCAGTACGTCCGGTTCCGCTATGATGCGATGGGCGATTTTACCCGCACAGAACGTCAACGCGAGCTGCTAAAAGCAGTAGCCAAGAAAATGCAAACCACCACTTCGATCATGAAACTGCCTGACATCCTGAAATCCGTCAGCCCGTATATTGATACCAATCTTGAGGTCGAAGATATGTGGAAGCTCGCCAATGTCGCATACAAGAGCAGCATGAGCGGCAGTGAGCAGGTGCCTCCTATGAAGCTGCTGAAAGAAGAACATATCGGCGGGGCTGCCGTCTTAACGGTTGGCAATTCAGATAGGCTGAAACAGTATATCCAAGATATCATAAACCCGCCAACACCAGATCCTGTGAATGAAGACAGCCAGGACGCAGAAGGTAATTCTGAGAGCAATCCTTCTGAAAGTTCAACAACTCCGTCATCAGTGACGGACCGCAACTAATACACTATTGGATCAGGACAGGGCGCTATGTCATTTTAGCTTCCTGTCCTGCTTCATGAAGAAAGGGAGTTTAATTAATATGTCAGCATCCAGAAACCGTTCAGAATCACTGTATCAAGAAGCGCTTCAGCATATCGTGGGAGGCGTAAATAGCCCTTCCCGTTCATTTAAAGCCGTCGGAGGCGGTGCTCCTGTGTTTATGAAACGTGCAAGCGGCGCCCACTTTTGGGACGAGGACGGCAACCGGTACATCGATTATTTAGCAGCCTATGGCCCGATCATAACCGGACATGCCCATCCGCATATTACGGAGGCGATCACGGCAGCAGCCCAAAACGGCACCCTGTACGGAACGCCGACGGAGCTTGAGATCACCCTGGCCAAAATGCTGAAGGAAGCTATTCCATCCATGGATAAGGTGCGTTTCGTCAATTCCGGCACCGAGGCTGTCATGACAACCATTCGGGTTGCCCGCGCGTACACCAAACGCAACAAAATTATTAAATTTGCCGGCTGTTACCATGGCCATTCCGATCTCGTCCTTGTGGCTGCAGGCTCTGGCCCTTCCACGCTTGGCATTCCGGATAGTGCAGGTATCCCTACAAGCATCGCAACGGAAGTTATTACCGTTCCCTTCAACGATTTGGAAGGCCTGCAAGCTGCCCTTGACAGATGGGGCGATGATGTCGCCGCCGTTATGGTGGAGCCGATCGTCGGCAACTTCGGGATGGTGATGCCGCAGCCTGGATTCCTGGAAGGCTTATGCAAGATGGCGCACGACAACGGCTCGCTTGTCATTTATGACGAAGTCATCAGTGCTTTCCGCTTCCATTACGGCTCAGCCCAATCTTATGCAGGCTTAGCCAATCATGAAGCGATTCAGCCGGATCTTACGGCTCTTGGCAAAATCATTGGCGGCGGACTCCCGATTGGCGCTTATGGCGGCCGCAAACACGTCATGGAACAAGTTGCACCGCTTGGCCCGGCTTATCAGGCTGGAACCATGGCCGGCAATCCTGCATCCATCGCGGCCGGAATCGCCTGCCTGGAGGTACTGCAGGGTGAAGGCGTATATGAAGAAATGGAGCGTTTAACGATCAAGCTGACAGAAGGCTTACAGGCATCCGCAGACCGCCACGGTGTCCCGCTTACGATTAATCGCATCCGCGGCTCCTTCTCCACTCACTTCTGCGATCATCCGGTAACGAACTATGATGAAGCACAGGATACCGACGGCGAAGCATTCGCGGCATTCTTCCGCCATATGCTGGATCGCGGTGTGAACCTCGCTCCTTCCAAATACGAGGCGTGGTTCATGACCACGGCTCACACGGATGTCGACATTGAAGCGACGCTAGAGGCAGCGGAGGAATCCTTCAAGGCTATGAAGAAATAACTTAACTAAATTCAATGGCGTAAAGGAGATTTCCTTATGAAAAAACGCTTGAACAAGTTATAACATGCTCGATATCCATACCATGCTTCTACGGTCCGGATTCGCGGACCTCCTGACCTGTCCGATTGATTCATCCGTAATCTAATCTAATTAGGAATAAGGAGGCTGGATACATGAGAAGCGAACAAGAAATGATAGATTTGGTATTGGGCTACGCAGTCCGCGACGAACGTGTTCGGGCCGTGACCCTGGAAGGCTCCAGAACGAATCCCAACGTGCCAAAGGATATTTTTCAAGATTACGATATCAGCTTTCATGTGACGGACATGGACAGCTTCATTCAGGATCCAAGCTGGATTGACGTTTTCGGAGAACGGTTGATTCTGCAGACGCCGGAAGATATGGCCTTGTTTCCCCCGGATCTCGGAGGCTGGTTCTCGTACCTGATGTTGTTTACCGACGGCAACCGAATCGACATGACCCTAATTCCTATCGAGGACAAGGAGAAATACTGTAAGGGGGACAAACTGATCCAGATTTTATTGGATAAAGATCAGTCCTTCCCTAAGGTTCCTGCTCCGTCAGATGAGGATTTCTGGGTACAGCGCCCGTCTGCGGCATTCTTCGCTGATTGCTGCAACGAGTTCTGGTGGGTATCTACGTATGTGGCCAAAGGCTTGTGGCGGAAAGAAATACTGTACGCCCAAGACCATCTTCACAACATCATACGGCCGATGCTGATGAAAATGCTGGAGTGGCAGGTTGGCACACAGACCGATTTCTCGCTCAGCGTGGGCAAGAACGGGAAGTACTTGAAAAACTACCTGTCTCCCGGCAGCTGGAATGAGCTGATGTCCACATACCCTCGCGGAACTTACGAAGAGGTGTGGGATGCGCTGTTTGCGATGGGCAGACTGTTCCGTGGAACTGCGCTAGATGTTGCTGACCAGCTTGGCTTTAAGTATGATAGCGAGCAGGACCAGCGCGTATCGGGCTTCCTGCAGCATGTCCGGCAGCTGCCAGTGGATGCCAAGGAAATCTATTGATTTTACGGAAACAGCGGCTCCCTTGATCCCATCGTCGAACCGGGAGCCGTGCCCGAAGAAGACTGATCATAGTTCCGATTCATATTCCCGATACCTACATGAATAAGCAAAAAGAGAGACGCCACTCCGGCGTCTCTCTTTTTTGTAATGCAATACTCGCTATAATCCGATTCAGGGTTGCCACCCCTTAGTTCTGTTCAATTTTATCAAAGAAGTTCTCCTGAACCAACTTGGCTGTATCGTCCAGCTGTTTCTTGGAATCCATGCCTTCCTTTGAGAACGATTCCTGCACGACGTTGGACATCTCGGCATAATAATCCTGCGTGCCAAATTGCGCTTCCGTTTTGCCTTCTAACAGGCTAAAGAGCTGCGGATCATATTTGTAGACATTGTCGTACTTATCGTAGATGGCTTTCACCTTCGCAGCATACTCGGAATCATCGCTAAAATACTCGAGTGGCGTTGGTACAAAGTATTTGCCTTCGGCTTTGCGGGCATTAATCGTATCCTCCACCGATTTCAGCGCATCGTCCGTAAAATAATCAAATGTAATGTAACGGAATGCCATTTCCTGCTCTTCCTTAGTGGCATTCGGGTTAATGACCAGATAATTGCCGCCCAATATGCCGTGGTGCGCTCCACCCTTCTCCATTGCAGGCATCGGATACGCAATCACATCCTCAGGCTTCATACCACCCTCATTTAGTGCTGGCTGAATCACGTCAAATGCGCCTGCAATGACCATGGCTGTGCGTCCTTGCTGGAACGAACTAATCGCATCGCCCCAACCGAGGGCCCAGTCCTGCGGAATGGCATTTGCTTCCCATCTTAGCTTCTTGTAGAAATCCAACGCCTTCACACCGGCTTCCGAGTTAAACACTGCTTTCACTTTGCCGTCTTCGTTCACTTCGATGTCCCCGCCAGCTTCAAACAAGAAATTGGTCCAGTTCCAACCAGCTTCATTGCCCTTACCCATCGGGGCGATTCCAGATATGCCGGCTTTCGGGTCCGCAGCGTCTTTCGCAGTGTTATACATATCGTCCCATGTCCAATCCAGCGGCGGAACGGGTACGCCCTTTGCATCCAGCAGCTTCTTATTCACGACCGTAGACGTAATATAACCATTCTGCGTTACGCCGTACACCTTGCCATCCACGATGAATTGATTCTGCAGCACGGGATTCATGTCGTCCTTGTACTCCCAATTGTTCCAAAACTCCGTGATGTCGGCCACCCAGCCCCGCTCCACGAGCAGCTGTGCCTCCGTAGCCCAGGTGTTATAGAAGGTCGGCGCTTCATTTGAAGCCATCTTCACTCCAATTTCGTTGACACTGTACTGCCAATCGTCCTTCACGATAGTCACGTTCGGATATTTCGCCTGGAAACGGGCGATTTTGTCATCCTCCTGCTGACGCAGCGTCGTGTCATCCGGCAGCGGATAATGAACCTTGATCGTGATCTTTTTGTCCGCGATGTCCTCCTTCGGTTCCTCCGTCTGCGTCGTGGTCGTTTCTCCCGAGTTGGTTGTCCCTCCCTCTTTATTCGTGACCTCCGGCGCCGCTTTGCCGCCGCCGCACGCGGCGAGCAAGGAGCTGAACAGCATAAGGCAGATCAGTAGTGCTGAGAACTTGCGCATGGATACTCCCCTTTTCCTTATTGAGTTGATAATGTTTCCTATTTCCATCATAAAATCGAAATCCCGAAAGGACGATGTGCATTCATATGACGATCATGTGCATGGCTACGATCGTGTATGTGGTCCCCTACCCTTTGACGGCTGAGAGACTGACGCTGCGCATAATAAATTTCTGGAATACCAGAAATACGAAGATCGGCGGCACCATTACCATGAACAGAATTGAGAATTTGATGCTGCTGTCCAAGCTCCTCGCATTGATAACATACTTGTAAATCGCCGTAGCCAGCGTGTATTTATCCTGTGTCTGCATAACGAGCGACGGCCAGAACCAGTCATTCCATGCCGTGGAGAAAGTAAAGATTGCGAGCGTTGCGAAGATCGGAACGGACAGCGGAATGGCGATCCGCAGGAAACTGCTTATCTCCGAAGCACCGTCGATGCGCGCTGCCTCGAATATCTCCGGATGAATGCCGTCAAAGAAGTTTTTGATGAGCAGGAAGAAGTACGCGTTCGCTCCAGCCGGCAGCCAGAAGGCCCAGTAGGTATTCAGCAAACCGAGCTCCTTCAAATTAACGAAATTCGGAATCATATAGCTCGACGCTGGAATGAATAAGGTCATCAGAATGAAGAAATAGATGGCCCGGTGATAGGGAACCCGAATGCGGGAAATGCTGAATGCTGCCATGCCTAACACCAGAATCGTGACCAGCAGATTGCCGCCGAAAATAAGCAGCGTATTCTTCAGGAACATTGGCAGATCGATGTATGCCCACCCCTTCGGAAAGTTATCCCAATGCCATTCTGATGGGAAAAAGCGCGGCGGAAACGTGTTGATTTCCTGATTGCTCTTCAATCCGTTGAACATCGTCATGCCGATCGGGTACAACATCGTGAAGGTCATCACGGCAATACACAGCACCATAAACCCGTAAACCGCTTTATTCCACGGTTTTCTCAAATCTGAAGCGGACAGTATGCCTCTCTCTTTCATCCTAGTACTCCTCCCTGTTCATCTTGAATTGCAGGACGCCCAGCAAGCTCAGCACAAGGAACATTAAGATGCCCATCGCGGTCCCCGCTCCGTAATCCAGCTGGTTAAACGCATACTTAACGGTAAGCAGCGCATAGGTGAGCGTGGCTTTGTTCGGTCCGCCGTCCAGCATGGCCAGCTGCGATTGATAGGCCTGCGAAGTACCGATCAGTTGCAGAATCAGCATGAGCATAATCAAATTGCGCATCGAGGGGAGCGTAATGTACTTGATCCGTGCCCATACGCCCGCGCCATCGATCTCAGCGGCCTCATACCAATCTTTCGGGATGCTAAGCACGCCAGCCAGATAGATTAACATCGCTGAGCCGAATTGCTGCCATGTCTCCATCACGACAAGCGACACCATGGAGAAGCGGCTATCCGATATGAATGACACCGGTTCTGCCCCGAAGAAGCCGAACAGGGCGTTGATCGGACCAACAGGATCATACATCCATCTCCACATGCCGTAGAGAACGACGCCGGGCACGACAAACGGAAGATACGCCGCAATCCGGGCGAAGCCCTGGAACAGCTTCAGCTCCGAGATGGCAATGGACGCGGCAATGGGCACCCAGAAGCCGATCACAAGCGTTAACAGCATGAAATACAAGGTATTTCTAACGGAATGTAGCAGGTCTGGGTTGCTCAGAACCTTGGCATAATTATCGAATCCTACAAAGGTGTTTCCTTTGACAAAATCGATATGAAAAAAGCTGTAAAAGATCCCTTTGAAAATCGGCACCCACAAAAAGACAACAAAGATCGCAATCGCCGGCACGAGGAACAAATACCCCCATAAATACTTTCTCCACAGCGGCTTTCGCTTGTGCTCCATTTGGGTGTGATAACCGGGCTCTATCCGAGCCTGGCCTTGTGGCATGGCCGTTTCTTCCATCTGACTCCCTCATTCCTTTTATTCAATGTCTAGCTTTTATTGTAAAAAAGCAGGGGAGTCTTCGAACATGTCTAAAACTATGTGAAGTATAACCGTTCTTACTTCTTTAGCTCGCTCGGGCTGACGCCGTAGTATTTTTTAAAGATTTTGCTAAAATGTTCGGGGGATTCATAGCCGACCCGTTCTGCAATCTCGTACCGGCGGAGATCCGTGCTCAGGATCAGAGACCTGCTCTCCTCCATCCGCAGCTTCACCACATATTCCCATAAACTACTGCCGGTATATTTTTTGAACAGATAACTCAAATAGTTAGGGCTCACGTGATTATTCTTGGCTACCTCGTGAATCGTCAATCCCTTCTGGCGGTAATGATCCTCAATATATTGCCTCGTATTCTCCACGATCCGGTTGCTTTGGCTCGAGAGCACCTCCTGCGATGTTTCCTGGGCATAGTTATGCCAATTGAAATCCCCATAATAAAACACATGGAAATCGTGCAGCTGCTCGCTCCACAACATCGCCTTGTCCGCCTGGCGGCTGAGCACACTCAAAAATTCCGGTCCCCTCAATATCTGGCTGATACCTACGGTACAGCTCTGTTTCAGATGCAGCTCCACATGATGGTGCAGGCTCCGGCCGATCATCTCCAAATGATGGATTTTCCCGCTTGCGTTCTCCTCCATTTCCTGCTCGCTCCATTGAAGGACGATGTTGACGTCCCGTTCCGGCGAATAGAATACCAAGGTCTGCGCCTCCTGCTCCAGAAGCTCCTTGGCGATATTCAGCGCTGCATATTGGATCAGGCTTATATCATGCCTAGTAAAAGGTGCGCTTCTCTCTCCCGTCAGGTCCAGCTTCATCTTAATGACCGCAAAATAGGGTCCAATCAAGCCTAACTCCGACTCGTCAGATTCAGCTTGATCGGACTGACTCGACTCCATCGAGAGCCGCTGATTCAGCTGCTCTACTCGTTCGGACGGAGGCTCCTCCATCCGAAAATGCTCGTTATCGGCCAAGAGAAACTGCTCAACCTGAGGCGCAGAGCGATCCATCTTGAGCAGCACGCTGCGGACCGAATCCAAAAACTGCTCGCTATCCAGCGGCTTGATCAAATAATCCTTGGCTCCGAGCTGAAGCGCCCGCTGCGCATATTGAAATGTTTCATGGGCTGAAATGATGATCGTCTGAACCCATGGCTTTATGATCTTCGCCTGCTGCATCAGCTCAATACCGTTCATCTCGCCCATCTGAATATCGGTGACCAGCAGATCGATATCTCCCATTCGTATGTAATCCAGCGCTTCTTGCCCACTGTATGCCGTTGCAATCCCTTCAATCGCAAGCCCCGAGGACGTTAACAGTCCGGCCAAGCCTTTACAAATTAAAGGTTCGTCATCTACCACTAAAATGTTATACATCAGGAAACCTCCTGTTCGATTGTGGTAATGGTTGTTGTTTCTGTTCGGGGAATCGTAATCGTCACACGTGTTCCCCCTTCTTCCCTTGGTTCATATTGCAGCCCATAGCGGCTGCCGAAGTGCAGCCGGATCCGCTCCTGAATATTGCGGATGCCATAGCCAAGCGAAGGGTCCGGCGCTTCATCATGGAGCAGTCTGCGGATAGATTCGTAATTCACGGGGCGGAAGCCGTTGTCTTCAATGACGATCCGACAGCAATCATGCTCCTGGTGGCCTGAAATCCGGATGATACCGTCCTCGCCCATATTTTTAATGCCATGAATAATCGCGTTCTCCAGGAGTGGCTGCAGCATAATCTTCGGCACCTGATTTACCAGCAATCCCTCCGGAACATCCCAGCTTACGGTAAACTGATAGTCATAACGGTTCAGTTGAAGGTTGACATAAGCTCCCGCATGCTCAAGCTCTTCGCCAAGCGTAATAAGGTCACGGCCCCGGCTGAGACTGATCTTCATCAATTTGGATAAATCCTTAATCATCTCTGCTGACTCGGTATTCCCTTCCATCGTGCTCTTCCAGTAAATGCTCTCCAAAGTGTTGTACAGCAAATGGGGATTGATCTGCTGATAGAGCAGCTGCAGCTGCGCTTCCTTCTGCTTCAAATCCATATCGTATTTGTAATGGATCAAATCATTCAAACGGCGGGCCATATCGTAGATCGTGGAGATGAGCACACTCACTTCATCTTTTCTGCGTCGATACGGGGTTTCCGGCACGACATTGCCCGGTTCGTACCTTCGTACGAAATGTGCCAGCTTCTGGAGCGGCGTCATCAGCGACTGCCAGAAGTAGAAGATGATAATGAGTCCAACAACAAAATAAGCGATGGAAATGACCTGAATAACACGCTTCATTTCGCTTTGCTGGGCAAGCAGCGTTTTGACAGGTACCTTGTAGACAAGCTTCTGCTGGAGCACATAGTTATAATCGATGACATAGATGAAATCCGACGTAATCACATCCATGACGCCAATCATCGAATGACCCATATCCGCTTCGGTTGGCAGCTCCAGCTTCCCCGCTATGCCTTTTACAGAGGAAGTCAGAATATTGTCGTTCCAGTCTGTAAAATAAAGCTCTCCATCCGGTATTGACACGGTCGATAATGACTCGCCAATGCGTGCATCCAAATTTGTGACCACCAGAACGCCAATGGTCCCTCCCTTATAAATGTTGTTCACGGCCCGCACATAGCTTAATGTCTCTTCATCCTGGCGCCCTTGCACCGGGGGTGACAAATTCGCCATGCGTTTAAGATACCCGTTCCCTTTCATTGCCACCGCTTCATCAAACCAGGCGGGCTTCTCCTTCTCGTCGGAGAAAAAATACACGCCCGCCTTTCTGCGGTCAGGGTAGTACGGAGCAAAAAAATAGTTGTTATCCGGGTCATACACATAGAGCGAGTAATAGACCGGTTCACGCTCATCGGTCTCCTGGGAGAAGGACAGCAGCATCTTTTCAAGCCGCTCATAATTTTTTACGCGCTCCAGTACGGTACTGTCGGCAAATATATCGAGCTGCTGGATTTGCGAGTTTTGGATGACGGTGGATGTCACCTTGTTAACGGTTTCTATATCCCGGTTAATCAGCTTGAAATTTTGCTTGTTCAGTTCGATATAGGCATTAGTCACATGACTCTTTAGGATTTGACCAGCCATGGAATTCCCGTAAGCGTTCAGCGCAAACAACGGGATGACCAGCACCAGGAATAGCAGGATCATCTGCTGTTTGATATTCATGCGGCGAAGCGGATTTTTGAAACGATTCCTCATCGGTCCTAGCACCTCCGGCTTTCTCAAGCATAGCAACAATCCAGCGGCACCAGCGTATGCATTTCTACGGAAATGATGCGCATATATACGATGGAGCAGGAAGTTACAAGTTGAGTTATTAGCCTTGGGACTGGTGATTTCCTGCTAAACTGGCAGGGCAGTGTGGAATTGTCTTAATTGGCGTTTTTGGGACGGCTAAGCATCCACCATATAAAAATCCCCATGCAGGTCCTGTTGGACACAGCATGGGGGTGCGGATATCTATGAATTCATATTTTCTCTTTTAAAACGGAAAAAACAGCGGCAGCGCAGCCATCATCACGAGTCCGATCACAATCTGGAGCGGCAGCCCGACTTTGACATAGTGACTGAATTTATACCGTCCTGCCGACATGACAAGTGCGTTCGGCGGTGTAGAGAACGGCGAAGCAAAACACATGCTTGCTCCGATAGAAACCGCGAACAGAAATGGATATGGACTGGCCCCCATCTGAATTGCAGCCGTTAAGGCAATCGGGGCAAACAATACGGCGCACGCTGTGTTGCTGATAAACATGGTCAATAGCGAAGTCGTAAAATATACGCCAGCCAGCAGTGCAAGCGGCCCGTAACTGCCCAGGGATTGAACCAGCATATCTGAAATCATCGTGGCTGCCCCTGTCTTCTCGATCGCAATAGACATCGGAATCATACCGCCAATCAGCACGATGCTTTCCCAGTTGACCGTCTTGTAAGCTTCCTCCATATTACGTACGCAACCAAACACAACCATTAATACTGCCGCAATCATAACGGAAGCTACGGCAGGAATCCATTCGGTCACGAGCAGAATCACCATCAGCAGCATAATCCCTGCTGCAATCGGCGCTTTATGATCCATCGTCACTTTGCGTGATTCCTCTGCTGGCTGTCCAACCACAACCACATCCGTTTGCTCGGCAGCCAGCAGTGCAATGTCCTTCCAGGTGCCCTGGACGAGGAGCGCATCGCCAAAGCGCATTTTCTCCTCCTTGAGATGGTTCAGCAAGTACTGTTCTTTTCGCTGAATGCCCAAAATATTAACCCGGTACTTCTCACGGAATCCCGAATGCTTAACAAGCCGACCAATCAGACGGGACGAGGGGGTCAGCATGACTTCGGCAATACCGACATCACTCGTGGCGTATTGTGATTCTTCTACATGCTTTCGATGCTCAGGCACACCCTGATCCAGCATAACAAGCCCATACGTCTCAGCAAACTCGGCCGCCTTCTCGAACGGACCGTTCACATAGAGAATATCGTCTTCTTCAATTACCGTCTCAGGACCCGCGATTTCCTGATTAATTGTTTTGAAGAATTGATTCTTGGCCGACATTTTGCGGCGGATCTCAATAACATTGATTTCGAATTTCGCTGGAATATCCAGCTCCCTCAGGGTCTTGGACCGTATGGAGGAGTCTGCCAGAACCTGTATCCGATACAGATTCTGGGTCAGCTGATACTGCTTGGCGAGTTCCCGAAGTGACCGCCCATGCTTGCTGGTGTTTCGCCCTTCTTCATTGCTGGGAAGAAAACGGCGCAGAAACAATATCGCTAAAATCCCCGTTACCAGACAGACCAGACCAATCGGCAAGAAGGAGAAGAATGATAATCTTTCATAGCCTCCGTTAATAAGCGCTTCCTGAATAACCAGGTTCGGCGGTGTTCCGATCAGCGTCAACATGCCGCCAAGACTGCTCGCGAAAGCCAGAGGCATCAGCAGCCGCCCCGGATTAATCTCGGCGCTGTATGCCAGACTGACAACGATGGGCAGCATCACGGCTACGGTTCCGGTATTGCTGACGAATCCGCCAATAAGCGACGTCACCAGCATGACCATAATCAACAGCTTTGTCTCGCTCCCACCGCCTAGTTTAAGCAGCTTGCCGCTTGCCATTTTCGCGAGCCCTGTCTGAAAGATCCCTCCGCCCACGACAAACAAGCCGATCATCATAATGACAACCGAATTGGAAAAGCCCGACAGTGCTTCCGCTGGGCTCAGGATATCCGTAAGCATAAGTACCATCAACACGCCAATTGCGACCAAATCCGACCGTACTTTTCCCGACATGAACAATACGGACGCCACGGCTAACACAGATAACGTCACGATCATCGGTGTATTCATTGCTTTGTTCCCCCTATAATGCCATATCTATGTTTCTCCAAGATTCGACATCCAGATAGCCTTCTCCTGCCCATCCTGCGTTTATTCAATCATAGGCATCCGCAAAAGAAAAAACTGCAACGGCCTTCACGCATCCGTTGCAGTTTATATTGGATAGGAATTACAAATTAATGAATGCTGTACGTAATTTGGCACTGTATTGAACATCAAAACCGAGACCCGATGCAATCACCGCGAGCGGAACATAGGTTTTATCTTCTTTTCCTACTTTGTGCAGGAATGCCGGTGTATCAATCGGCACAGCAGCGCCGTTGACCAGTACGGTTTTTGCACCGATCGTTACAACGACCGTCCGCTCTCCGTATGTAATGGTCGCGCTGGATGTTTTATTATCCCATTTGGTAGTCGCTCCAACCGCATTCACGATATCCTGTATCGCTACGTAGTTCAAATTATCGCGAAGAATCGGCTTATAGGGGGTGTTCAGCTCTTGCCCCTTCACCATGATGCGCATCTGTGCCTGCTCTTGTGCGGGAGGATTCTTGTAGCTGCCCCAGATGGTCTCTGCAAACACACTTGCCATCGTTTCGTAGCCATATTGGTTCGGATGAATGTCCTCTTTCAGGATGTGGGTCATCGTCAGCTCTGAACCCACGAACTTCTTCGCTACATGGGCTACCTTGATGTCCACTCCCTGACTCGCAAAGCTATCTGCAACGCCATCCACCAATTTGGTGAATTCCCCAGCTGCGGCTAACAATTTGGGGTATGAGGCTTCGTTTGCGATTTTAGGCACGGGATTATACTGGTCTGCCACCACAATCGCGGCCTCGGGGTTTATACTGTGCAGATTGGTTATGACGGAAGAAACATTGTCCGTGTAGCTTTTAAACAATTCTTCCATCTTCGCTTTCAACTGCTCGTCATTTAATGTGTTCACCGTGCTGACCAGACTCATCATGTCATTACCACCGATGGTAATGGTTATCAAATCAGCAGCAGCAATAACGCTCTTCGCTTTTGCTGCCTCAGCGCCAATCTGTTTAGTGCGTGGATCGATCCCACTGAGTCCCGGCTGCATTTCCTCTGCTGTGATCGCCCGTTCATCCGCGACGGCCTGGATGTATTGTTTAAGACCGTCGGTCTTCAAACCTCCGATCCCCAGATTTGTTACTTCCGTCCGTCCATGAAACAAGCCCTGCTCATACAGCCGATCAACAAAACCGTAGGGCTTGCTGTTGATATCCATGCCCGGCTCATACCCCACCGTTAGCGAATCCCCAAGCGTAACAATCCGATAGGTATTCTTGTCTGTCATCTCATCAGCATAAGCCGGTACAACGCCCGGCCCAATCAGTACTGCTGTGAGTGTCAGTGTGCCGGATATTGCCATCAGCCGCTTCTTCCATTGTTTAAACATGCTCTCACTCCCCTAATATCAATACCTCAATCCTACTTATTTTATCATCACCCACCTGTGAATGGTAAAAAAATCAACCTGTGCGATGAGTCTTCGCAAGAATATAAGCGAATAAATACCCCAGACTCGTCGCCCCAAACCAAGCAAAGATTCCGGGTGTGCCTGCCAAATACAGGCTTGGAAGTACCGACCACACAAAAGCTATCAGCAGCAATACTCTGTATGAAAATATAATCGCCATCAACGCTAAGCAGCCCGGCAGAAATAGCATAATAAACGTATTAAGGGCCGCGCTCCCGTTGATCTCATCGTTATATGGATTGAAGAAGTTAAGGATGCACCATAGCAGCATGGAAGCGACCCCTGAAGCCCCTCCAAGAACCCTATACATTTGAAACCGAGCCCGCATCCGCTCTCCCTCCTGGAGCAAGTATTAACCTAAGGACCCAACTAACAGCTGATATAGCTAACCTGAATTCTTTTCAACAAAAAATGGACAGCTGCCCTCATGCTGTCCATTCCAAGTTCCAACCTAATGAAGTCCGCCTGATTCACAAATGAAGAGCTGTCATGCTTCTTTGCCTGAATCTTTAGACTGATCCTTCTTAACCGCCTTATCCATGTACTTGTCATAACGGTCATCTACTTCCTTGGCCATGCTGCGGTATTTCTGAGTCTCCTCCACGATGGGATCATGCTGTGTCTGGATCCGGATCTCATATTTGGGAGAGAGGAGCCTCCGCTCCTCCTTCTCCCGGTCTTTTTCCTGCATATCACCATCTGTTAACATCTCGCTGAGCTGGCGCTCCAAATCCTGATCGGACTTCTCATTCATCGTACGCACACTCCTTTTTATCAAATGTTTGGTGTTGGTGTCTTCATTTCTCGTTAAAATGCCTGCAGTCAGTCCTTCGTTTCACTGCCCGCTTCCCTTAGTGTATCCAATAAAGGCTTATGGATCAGCCCATTGGTTGCTGTAATATGGCGTACGGACAAGTCATAAGGCTGCCCATCAATGCCGGTTACCTTACCACCCGATTCCTGAACCAAAAGCGCACCTGCGGCAACGTCCCATACACTCAGACCATGCTCCCAGTATCCGCTGAGCCGACCGGCAGCTACATAAGCCAGATGAAGCGCAGCCGAACCCCCGGCTCTCACGTTGCGAACCTTCGGCAACAATGTCTGAAGCTCCGCCATATTGCGCGGAAGGTTAACCTTGCTATCCAGCGGGAAGCCTGTCGCAAGCAGACTTTCCGACAAGTGCTCCTCCTTGGATACCAGGGTAGGATTGCCGTGAACATAGGCACCTTTTCCTTTTTCCGCAACAAATAATTCATCCCGAGAAGGGTCATATATCACACCGATAATAATCTCTCCATGGTGAGCGAGCGCAATGGACACAGAATAAAAAGGAAACCCGTGAACATAATTCGTCGTTCCATCTACCGGGTCTATAATCCATAAATATTCTTCGCCCTTAGCTTCCTCAAGCGCTTTCGAGTATGCTTCGTTCCCAGAGGCTACCCCTTCTTCTCCAAGGATGGCATGATCCGGGAAGTGGGTCAAAATCAGCTTACGGATCATCTGCTCCGCACCTTTATCCACCTCCGTTACGATATCCTGTGCCGAAGTCTTGGTGCTGAGCTGCTTGACGGTCCCCAGCTTGCTCTTAATCCATTCTCCCGCTTTAGCCGCACAGTTAATTGCAACTGCAGTGTAGCTTTTACTGCTAACTACATATGGAATTTTTTCGTTCTTATTCAAAGCATTCACTCTACTTTCTATACCAATCTAGTGATTTTGCAATCCTTACATCCTATTCAACCCTCGTGAAGACCGATAGGGCAGGGACGCCAAGAATTCGCCTTATTTCAATAAAAGTCCGTCCTATGCTGTGCACCTGAATGCGTGGCGAGAACGAACTTTTTATCCCAAACATCTTGCTTATGGGGAATCTCTGTTTGGATACTTCCAACGTAACCCAAAATTCTCCAACTTGCAAGTGATAACAGGCTTGTTTATGGTCAGGGCTTCACTTCGATTGAGGCACCGTCAAGTACAGTTATGCCTTCCTTCTCGTAATCACCCAAATCCTTCATCAGATCAAACAAGGCTCCATCCTTCATCTTGGCCTCGATCATGACGTCCACCTGCTGCGTAGAGCCGGCAATATTTCGTAAGAACGCGAGTAATGGCACGACGTCTACTCCATCAGCATGGCTCCGGATATCCGTGGGGCTCTTCGGGCTGGATACATGAATCTTAGGCGGCAGCGGCTGTAACGGGTCAGAGCCTGCCTGGGCAAGCGGGGTCTCCCAGGTACGAAGGATATCCGGCCACAGCTCCCAAGGGGCCTCTCCGTCATTATTTACCCACTGGTGATGAATATCCAGCACCATTGGCAGCCCTGTTTGCAGGCAGACTGCCAGCGTTTCCTGCGCGGTAAAGGTTTTATCGTCATTTTCAAGGGTGAGCCGTTCCTTAATATCAGGGTCAAGCTCATGGAAGTGCTGAACGAATCTGGCCGCAGCCGATGGCTTGTCCCCATAAGCTCCGCCGATATGGATGTTATTCTTCATGGAAGCAGGCAGTTCCATCGCCTGCAGCATATGAACATGTGACTCTAAGTCACGGATGGAATTGACCAGCACTTCAGGACGCGGTGTGCTCAGCACCGTAAAATGGTCCGGATGAAAAGACACCCGCATCCCATGCTTTTTCACAAAATCCCCAATGGCCTGAAAGCCTTCACGCAGGGCCGGAAACGGATCCCAATCCTGCAAATCCTGATGTGTGGCCAAAGGGATCAGCTTGGAAGAGAAGCGATACACCTTGATATCATGAGCCAGATTATGTCTCAAGAGTCGAAGGGTATTATGTAAGTTCTCATTGCCGATCCGCTCCAGTTTATGTATGCCGGCTTCGCGGTCGTTCAGCTTCATAAAGCTCTTCATGGTCATCGTCTTGGAGGGAGAAGCATTCTGCACGACCGTGGACATGGCCACATAACCGAAACGGACAATCATGCATGATCTCCGAAGAACATTTCATGAGCAAGTGCGGTCTGTACTTTGGCTTCCTCATCCGTCAATTTTCGGATCAGCTGCAGCTCGACAGATGTGACTTCGCGACCCTGGAAGTTGATCTCTGATACGCATGCGGTGATCAGAACGATGGCTACCGCCTGATTATCGGGTGTATAAGCAATGACCTTCTGGCCTGTCGGAAATACGCGCAAGCCGTCCTTGAGCATTTTGCCGCGGCCGTACTCCAGAAGCTCATATAGCTCCTGCTCACTCTTAAACTTGCAAACGGAATTGAACTCGGTTTGGAATCCCATATCACGTAACTTCCTTTCATTGATAATATTAGACTCAAGGGGAGCCGTTTCGAATTGCGCGGACTCCCCTTGGTGCTTGGTATTCTATTTGTTGCTTTATGCCTGATTCTCATACACCAGGGATTGTTTGCGATTATAACGCTCCAGACCCAGCTCAATCATTCGATCCAACAGCTCGCGGTAAGATACACCTGTCTCTCTCCACAAGAGCGGATACATGCTGAACGGGGTAAAGCCCGGCATCGTGTTCACTTCATTGATCAGAATCGCGCCGTCCGAACGGCGGACGAAGAAGTCAGCACGGGTGATACCGCCGCCTTCAATCGCCTTGAACGCGGTAATAGCGAGATCCCGAAGACGATCAGCCATTTCCGGATCGATCTCAGCCGGAATCTGCATCTGCGATTGTCCATCCGTATACTTGGCTGCATAGTCATAGTATTCACTGGAGGAGACAATTTCACCCGGAACGGATGCCATCGGCTCATCATTACCGAGGACGCTTACCTCTACTTCCCGAGCATCTACAAACTCTTCCACGATGATCTTGTCATCAAAGCGCAGCGCAGATTCAATGGCCGCCTTCAGCTGCTCCCGGTTCTTGGCCTTGGATATTCCCACGCTCGACCCCAGGTTAGCCGGTTTGACGAAGCTTGGGAAACCAAGCTTATCTTCGATGTCCTGCACCACCTCATGCTGGTTTCGCTCCCACTGGATACGGTTGAAATAACAAAACTCGCATTGCGGCAATCCCGCTTGGGCAAAAAGTTTCTTCATGACCACTTTATCCATACCGGCGGCAGAAGCCAGCACACCGGTGCCCACGTATGGAATGTCCGCCATTTCGAACAGTCCCTGAATCGTGCCGTCCTCACCGAATGTTCCGTGCAGGAGTGGGAACATGATATCCACCACCTGGTTCTCCTGGCCATACAGCCTGCTGAATACGGCGTTCAGAGCGGACTGGGTTCCTTCCCCTTCAGCCAGCTTCAAATCCTCCAGCTGGGCAAAAGGAGCCGAAAGCTGGCCGCCGATTCTCCATTGCCCCTGTTTTGATATATAAAAGGGAACCAATTCGTATTTATCATAATCGAAAGCGTTCATGACTGCGAATGCCGTGGAAAGCGACACCTCATGCTCACCGGATTTACCCCCGTATACTAAACCAACTGTTAATTTATTCTGTCCCATGTTAACCTCTCTCTTATCCGTATTGCAGCATGACATGCTGTCATCTTAAAAATAATCAGGTATATGGTAAAACCGGTATTCGGTGTTATCATTCCATGCGTAAGAGTCCTGGTAATCCCAGTATCGGCGGCGGCTTGATACCGTATGCGCATTGACCAGCGGCATCCCGCCCGCGTCAAATGCTGTCACGATGGTGCTGTGTTGAAATGCGCCATCACCGTCCCAATCATACACGATGACATCGCCCAGCATCAGCTGCTCAGGCCGCTGCACCCGCTCAGCACGCAGTCCCGAAGTGCTGTTGTTCAAATACAGTGCAAAACTGTTCGATACGGCCCAGCTGTAGCTCCACCATTCTCGCTTGTTTATGTACCCCTTGTACCACCATCCCGATTCTCTTTTACCAGTATAGTGGATTGGGGCTTTGCCTGCAAAGAGGCATTGGGAGATATAGTTCGTGCAATCCACCTCAAATTCTTCAAACTCCGGGTTCCCCGAATCCCACCAGCGTTCGGCGTAAGCAGCTGCGGCTTCACGATCATAACGAGCAGATCTGGGACTGCTGCCCGCAGAGTATACACGCCCGTTCATAAAGGGGGTAGACGGCTCTCTGCCATCCGAATATCCGCCTGCTGACGAAATTTCAGTTCTTTGCAGTGGATGGCGTTCATCCTGCAGACGTTCAATGCCGACGATTAGCCAAGCCTCACCATCACGGATCAGTGTCAGCCGCTCCTTTGTGATCGTGTCCTCCCTGTGTGTCATCCCTCTCTTTTCGTAATAAAACACACTATGAAGCCGAACATCGGCGACAACATCCTCCTCGGTTTCTCTGAGCACACGCTGGAGCCTTGCACGAGTCTCACTCTTAAGCGGCGTTGCCTCCCGCTCGGCATACCACGATTGCAGCCGGAATTGCCGCTCTCCCCTCTCTATCAGAAAATTCAAATCCGCTACAATTTGCTCTTTCAGGCCTGAAGAATAGTCTACGCGATTTTGGTTATATTGATTGACGTAAATAGACAGAGCTTGTTTCCAAGGCTTCTCCGTTTGCTTCAGACTGTTCATTATCTCTCCTCCTCTAACCTTACCTTTCACGCTGTTTCCTATCACATCTATATGAAGAAATTCATCAGGCTATGAACTTCCGTAAAGAGAATACAGAAATATAGGCCATTAGCGGCTGAATCCAGGTTGAATTCGGGTTTATTTTCACCGATTTGAAATCCTTTTCTTCTATAAAAAATGCTTTACGTAGCGAGTTGGAAACGGTATACTTAAAGTAGCGTTTATGAAATTAGGTTTCATCTAGTGAAACCACAGACAACGGTTTACCCCTAATTTTCTTAATTAGATTTATGAAATGACTCAAGGAGGTTCATCTATGCCAGCAAAGGATCAATTCTCCATCTCTCGCAATCTAGAGGTGGACGGTAAGAATTACCGTTATTTCAGCCTGCAGGCGCTCGAAGAGCAAGGTTATGGCAGCGTATCCAAGCTCCCTTTCTCTATTCGGGTACTGCTTGAAGCTGCCGTACGTCAGTTCGACGGACGCGCAATTACCGAGGATCACGTCAAACTCTTGTCCAAGTGGAATGAAGGACGCGACGACAACAAGGAAATTCCGTTCATCCCTGCCCGTATCGTATTGCAGGATTTCACCGGCGTTCCGGTTGTCGTAGACCTTGCAGCCATGCGTGACACCGTTAAAAAATCCGGCGGCGACCCGAAACAGATCAACCCGCTCGTGCCTGTCGATCTCGTAATCGACCACTCCGTCATGGTTGACGCTTTCGGTACCGACCAAGCTCTTGAATATAATATGAAGGTTGAATTTGAGCGTAACGAAGAGCGTTACCGCTTCCTCCGCTGGGCTCAAACGGCATTCAACAACTTCCGTGCAGTTCCTCCGGGAACAGGAATCGTTCACCAGGTGAACCTGGAGTATCTGGCTTCCGTAGCAGCTACGAAGACGGTTGACGGCGAGACGCTGGTCTTCCCTGATTCCCTCGTAGGTACCGACTCCCATACCACCATGATCAACGGTCTTGGCGTTGTGGGCTGGGGTGTTGGCGGTATCGAGGCAGAAGCCGGGATGCTCGGACAACCACTGTATTTTGTAACACCTGAAGTTATCGGCTTCAAGCTGACGGGCAGCCTGGCGGAAGGCGCTACTGCGACTGACCTTGCCCTCACAGTAACCGAGCTTCTTCGCAAGAAAGGCGTCGTAGGCAAATTCGTAGAATTCTACGGTCCTGGCCTTGCCAACATCAGTCTGGCTGACCGCGCAACGGTTGCTAACATGGCTCCGGAATACGGCGCTACCATCGGCTTCTTCCCGGTTGACGATGAAACACTGGCTTATCTCCGCAACACAGGCCGCTCCGATGAGCAGGTTGCACTCGTGGAGAGCTACTACAAAGCACAGAATATGTTCCGTACGGCGGATACACCTGACCCTGAGTTCTCCGATGTAATCGAACTCGACCTTGCTTCGGTTGTACCGAGCTTGGCTGGTCCGAAACGTCCACAAGACCGTATTGAGCTTACCAATATGAAAGATAACTTTAACGACATCATCCGTACGCCGATCGATAAAGGCGGATACGGCCTTAGCGATGAGAAAATCGCCGAAACTGTTAAAGTCCATCATAAAGACGGCTCTACCAGCGAAATGGGCACAGGCGCGGTAGTTATCGCGGCTATTACAAGCTGTACGAATACGTCGAACCCAAGCGTTATGCTCGGCGCAGGTCTCCTGGCCAAAAAAGCTGTTGAACGCGGCCTGACCAAACCTGGTTACGTGAAGAGCAGCTTGACTCCAGGTTCCCTTGTCGTAACCGACTACCTTGAGAAATCCGGCCTATTGCAGTATCTGGAGGCTCTTGGCTTCTACGTAGCTGGCTATGGCTGTGCAACATGTATCGGTAACTCCGGTCCGTTGCCGGATGAAGTGAGCGAAGCGATTGCCGACAACGACATGACGGTAGCTGCCGTTCTGTCTGGTAACCGTAACTTCGAAGGCCGCGTACACGCTCAAGTCAAAGCCAACTACCTGGCTTCACCTCCGCTGGTTGTCGCTTATGCTTTGGCAGGCACCATGAACATCGACCTTCAGAACGATCCAATCGGCTACGATCCAAACAACGAGCCTGTATATCTGAAGGACATTTGGCCATCCAGCGCGGAAATCCGCGAAGCGATTGGTCTAGCTGTTAGCCCGGATGCATTCCGTGAGAAATACGAGAATGTGTTCACCGCGAACGAGCGTTGGAACAAGATTCCGGTTCCGGAAGGTGAGCTGTATGAGTGGGATGACAAGTCCACTTACATTCAGAATCCGCCATTCTTTGAGAGCTTGGGTGATGGCCTTAACGATATCCAGGACATCAAGGAAGCGCGCGTACTTGCTCTCTTGGGCGACTCCGTTACAACGGACCATATCTCCCCAGCGGGCAACATAGCAGTGAACAGTCCTGCAGGCAAATATCTGAGCGAGCGTAACGTAGAGCGCAAGGACTTCAACTCCTATGGCTCCCGCCGTGGTAACCACGAAGTTATGATGCGCGGTACCTTCGCTAACATCCGGATTCGTAACCAGGTGGCTCCAGGTACGGAAGGCGGCGTTACCACTTACCTGCCAACGGATGAAGTAATGTCCATCTATGATGCTTCAATGAACTATCAGGCAGGCGGACAGAACCTGGTCGTTATCGCTGGTAAAGAGTATGGTACCGGAAGCTCCCGTGACTGGGCGGCAAAAGGTACGTATCTCCTCGGCGTCAAAGCGGTATTGGCTGAGAGCTTCGAGCGTATCCACCGCTCCAACCTTGTGGGCATGGGCGTACTTCCGCTCCAGTTCCAAGAAGGTCATGGCTGGAAGAGCCTCGGTCTGAACGGCCGTGAAACCTTCGATATCCTCGGTCTTAGTAACGATGTGAAGCCAGGACAAGAATTGACGGTTGTCGCTACACGCGAAGATGGAACCAAATTTGAATTCCCGGCGATCGCTCGTCTTGACAGTATGGTAGATGTGGACTACTACCATAATGGCGGTATCCTCCAAACGGTACTGCGTCAAATGATCGCGTCGAACTAATATAATTTCCCCTTTAAGGCGCTAAAGCCTTAGGAAGAAATCCCCATCATACCCTAGTGGATGATGGGGATTTCTTATTCTCCGGTACTTCTTTCCTGATTATTGAGTATTCCGTTTCGCTTGCACCCGCTGAGGTTAATGGGTAAAAAAACAACCGGAATTTATAATCAGGAGGATGGTACCTTATGATCAAAATACATACGATGGCTTCGTTCCATTACCAATATCAACGGCCGCAGCCGGTAGCCGCTCCCAAGAAAGAAGAGCCGGCTGACAAACCCGTTACTTTTCAGGAAATTCTCAACCAGAAGATCAAGGAAAAAACTTTGAAGTTGAGATAAGCCCCAGCTTGTCGTTGAAGAATTACAATACATAGCAGTCTGGTACAGGATAGAGCTATAATTGACAACCTTACACGACAAATAGGCCGTGCCCCCAATCACCCGGATTGGAGGCACGGCCTTCTCTGTATAGAAAAACCATCATACTGTATGCTGCTGAATATCCTGTTTAAATCAGATCATCATTCCCATTTCCCGTGCAGCTTCCATCAGAATGGGCGCATGATCACGAAGTATGTCAGCCGACAGGCGGGTTACAGGGCCCGACATTGATAATGCCGCCGCTATTTGGCCGTTACGATCAAAGATCGGTACCGAGACCGCAGCTGCGCCAGGTTCGCGTTCTTCGATGCTGATCGCGTACCCTATCTCGAGAATTTCCGCCAACTGCTGCCGGTAGATGCTGCGGTCCACGCTCTCCGGCCAATCCGGTGCGCTCAGCAGCTCCTCCTGGTCTGCCGGAGGCGCATAGGCCACCAGCACTTTGCTAGAAGCGCCGACAGACAGCGGCAGCCTTACCCCCACCTGGGCAACCCGCCGGATGCCCTGGTTGCTCTGCACAGCCTGAATGCGAAGACGCTCAGCACCATCTCTTAGATACAGACTCACCGTTTCCCCTAGTTGATCCCGCAATGCCTCCATGGCCGGAAGGAGCCGGGTGGCAGGGTCGTCGCTTTGCGACAAATGCATCGATAGTTCCCATATTTTCAAACCGAGCCGATATTTTTCGGTCTCCTTGTTCCGCACGACGAACCCTTTCTCTTCCAGTGTTGATAGCAGCCGGTGAACGGTGCTTTTATGTAATCCGATATAAGAGGAAATCTCCGTCAGAGCAAGCTCGCTATCCTTTGTAAAACACATCAATATATCAAGTGCCCGCTCGACGGCACGCACTGTTAATTTGCGCTCTTCCATCCTCTTCCTGCCCCTCTCCCGTTTCATTCTATGAAACTTGGTTATAAAAATTATATGAAAATTTTGATCAAAAGTAAACCATTAGGATAGCTACTTTACAGTTGTCTTACAATCTATGGATTTGCATTGACTTTACAGGAATCCGGGCATACGATGATTATAATTTCAGATTTTCGTTTTGACGAAAAATATCCAAACTCTATGGTAAGGAGGGGCCACTTATGAGCACAGCAACTGGTAGTAATGCCCCACTCTCCCCATCGAATGATACGCCCGCTGAGCTGTCGACCCGCTTGGTTCGTTTTAAACATATAGTATTAGCCTTATTATTATCCGTCGTTTTTTTTCTCATCTTTTGTTTTATCGCGCTTCATGCCTATATTGCATGGGTATTGTCAAATCCGACAGTCGCTCCTCTCTATTCCAATCCCAAGCTTGCGAAGGATATGGATTACGAGTCCGTCACCTTCCACTCGATTGATGGGAAACGAAATATCAATGGTTGGTATATACCGGCCGAGAACTCTTCCAAAACGATCGTGCTTAGCCATGGTTACGGTGCGAATCGGGAAGAAACCTGGATACCGATGTACGATATCGCCCATTACGCGCACAATATGAATTTTAATGTACTGATGTTTGATTATGGCTTTGCTTCCCAGACCAGCAAGGAGGTCGCCACCGGAGGCAAGGAAGAGAAGCGTCAGCTTCTCGGAGCCATACAGCATGTTAAGCAGCGTGGTGCCAAGCAAATCGTCGTGTGGGGCTTCTCCATGGGAGCCGGTACGGCACTGCAGGCTGGTCTTGAGACAAAGGATGTGGATGCGATGATCCTGGACAGTGCTTTTTTGCTGGAGCCGGACACACTTTATCACAATATTCGCAACCAGATCGATTTACCGCGTCATCCGTCCCTAGAAATTCTGGAGCTGCTATTCCCGGTGCTGAATGGTACCAGCCTGGATCAGATCCCTTATAATGAGGTGAAGAGCGAGGACTATCCATTCCCGACCTTGTTCATTCACGGAACGAAGGATGATAAGGCGCCTTATCCGATCGCCGAAAAGATCGCCTCTAACCAGACAAATCCTGATTCGGATTCCTGGATTGTGGAGAATGCGCACCACGAGCTTATCTTCCGTGAACATCCAAAAGAGTATTTACGCAGAGTCTCCGCCTTTCTCGATAAACTTGAGACACCTGATTGAATTCTGACATCATCGATGATAAGTTACAAGAATGCCTATCTCTTTATAAATCTATATCTTGATTTCCCCTACTGCTTGTGCAGAGGGGATTTTTTTGTTTTTACATATATGCTTCATAATACAGGCCACAAAATGAATATAGTGGGTTTAGCGAACCTGATACTGGAGGGAACGGACATGTTATTTAATTATGGGGCGAAGCTCCCCGTACGATTATTGGAAGAAATCCGCTATTGGAAGCATCAAGAAAGGAAGCACACCGTACTCATCAAAGCGATAGTCCCTGACCTGGAGCCAGTCTATGTCAAGATGCTGGATCAATGGGCTGTGGTATTCTCCGACACGGAAAAAGCAGCAGACGAACTTCTGCGCCATATCCTTGGTCATAATGCTCCCCCTTCACCTCAGATGCTGGCCCAGATCGAGCAGTTGTTGCGCGCTTCCTGTGAGCAATCCAGAGAGTTCATTCGCCAACTGCACGGAATGAAGGAACACAGTAAATCTATTCAAAAAGTACCGCTTGCTAGTACGATTCTGCTGCATGTGATCCGGGAATCGGAGTATTTTCTGAACTCGCTGGAGACTCTCAATGCCGCCGGAGCGCTGGAAAGATTCATGGACCTGGATATGCCGCCACAAGTACAGCCCATGACTCTTCAGGAGGCTTCTTCCGCACTACCTCCTCCGCTTAATACTGAACGGTCCATTCAAGGTATGGGTGACCATGGCACAGCCGTACCGATTGGCGGACATCGTCTTCCTCCCCTGCCTTACGCCTATAACGCGCTGGAGCCGCATATTGATGAGAAAACGATGCGGATTCACCATGACATCCACCACCAAAGCTACGTTGATGGTTTGAACAAAGCGGAAAAGAAACTGGAGGAGGCCAGAAAAAGCGGCGATTTCGAGCTGGTCAAACATTGGGAACGGGAGCTGGCTTTTAACGGTGCCGGTCATTATCTGCATACGATCTTCTGGTTTATTATGAACCCTCGGGGCGGCGGCGAGCCCGAAGGGGAGCTTGCTCAGCAGATCAAACAGGACTTCGGCGGCTTTGACCGATTCAAAAAGCAATTTACCGAGGCGGCAGACAAGGTAGAAGGCGGCGGCTGGGCAATCCTCGTTTGGAGTCCGCGCAGCCATCGTCTTGAAATCTTGCAGGCTGAGAAGCATCAGAACCTCTCACAATGGGATGTCGTCCCACTGCTTGCTTTAGATGTGTGGGAGCATGCCTACTACCTCAAACATCAGAATAAACGCAAGGACTACATCAATGATTGGTGGAAGGTAGTCTACTGGCCGGAGGTCGCTGAGCGCTTCAAGCATGCCAGCAAACTGAAATGGAAGCCTTTCTAAGGGTTTAAAGTCCGGCCAGGCTGCTTCATATTGGTTAATACTGGGTATACAATCTTGAGCCCTCCTTTCTTCATTTATGAAGTTTAGGGAGGGCTTATCATCATATCCAGAGTGTTAAACTAGGAGCAGTCCCATCTAATCATTAGGCCCTTTTTACCAGATATATGGTTATTTGTTCGGTTGAATAAACCCATATACTGGATTATGATGTGACGGTACATATGAAATTTAAAGACTTAATTAATAAACGAATGAGATGCACGAGGGGACTGAATTTGTTATGGGTAATCGTTTAGGATGGAAAAAACTATTCATATGCTTCTTGTTAATCCCATTTATTCTAGGAGGATGTCAAAACATGAATTCGAACAAAACCAATAACTCCGACATGACGGATGATATAACAAATAATGACGATGAACTAATGAGCCAAGCCAGAGAGACTGCCATTCAGTTCTTTAAGGAAAAGTATGACTTGGAGGTCGAGGTAACCAACCAAAAGAAACTGCCTACCTATGTCGCTGACGAGATTGATGTTGAAGGATATGTCATCGGGCATAAAGATCAAACCTTTAATATTTCAGTAAACTATAAAACCCTTCAAACCAAAAACTTTGTCATGAGCCCAGAATTGAAGGAAGTCATTCAAGCCAAGGAGCAGAACTAATTAATTATTCTTTATGGAGGACCCATCATGGTTGATGATGAAACATATAACACTTTATCCAGATTAGCCTACAAAGATTTGAAAGCAGATACACAGATTGAGGACCTTCCACAGTGGGAGGTTCTGGAGGATACCAGAAGCTATAAAGTATCCGGATTTGATGCTGTTATCTTTGTCAATCGGGATACAGGGGAAGCGGTTATTGCATACAGAGGGACGGAGGGAGATGCAGAATTATCAGCAGCCCTGCCTGATTATGTAAGTGATGTTGGAATTGGTTTTGAGGAACTCAAAAGGAAAACTGAGATTAAAAGACCTTTTGATGAACATCTAACCAAATTTGAAGATGCAGTTGGAATTACAACAGTCAATGATTGGCTCGGAGAAACCTCAAGAAAGCTTGATAAAAACTTGGATTTTGTAGGGACAAATCAAATGTACCAGGCTGAAGACTACGCCAAAGAAATGCAGGAAAAATATAAAGATTTAAATTTCTCACTTACTGGTCACTCACTAGGTGGAGCAAATGCACAGTATGCTGCTGCTTATACAGGTATGACAGCCGTTACCTTCAGCGCCCCTTCCGTGATCGGAAGCCTGTCTCCGGAGGTTAGACGAAAGGCCGAGAATGGTGAGTTTGACTCCCAAATCATTAACTTTGCTCATCCGGGTGATATTATTGCCAGTGGTACATTGGGTGGTTACGACGGTCACGTTGGCTCTACTTATTACATAGACTCCAGTTATAAAGACGCCAATGATGGGCTTAGCCTAAAAGAAAAAATCGCAAATACGCTGGGCGGTCCCAATTATCATCAGCTTGACCGTTATTCATTTGAGGATGGCTACATTTCCAATCCACTATATGACGGTGCCACGGACAAAGCTGTGAATTCTCCCAGAATACCTGCCCATAGCGATCTTCTTTTTGGCCTTGGAGGAGCCTTGAGCCAAATGGGTTTAGCTTTAGGCGCCTCGCTTGGGGCTGCACTCAGTCTCTCCGGGGGTGCTTCAGGAACGATCCAGGTGACCCCGGCCGAACTGCGCAGCGTAGCTGAGAAATGGAGGGCGAATGCCCATCGCAACGCTGCTGAAATACAGGGAATTCGGCAGCGACTCTCCAAGTATATGTACTCCAGCCATAGCAGACGTCTGCAGCCGCTAGTCCAGCAGCTGGATACTTCCATTGCGTCCATGAGTCAATGGCATTTGGAACATACAACAGGCATCGTTCAGTACATTCAATCCAAGGCTGATCTGTTCGAACGAACAGATCAAAGCGGGTAACCAACTGTGATCAACCACCGGGAGGGATAGAGATGAGTCAAGAGATACTGCTGGAGCTCGATGATTTGCTTCAAGCAGAACGTGAGCTGTCAGGGTCTGCTTGAAGCTATTCAAGCCGATGAACGGGAGGCCAGGGTCCTGTATGCTTGTCTGCAAGACTGGAAGGGACAATCCGCGAGTGTATTGCGAGAACAGGTTGAAGCCTTTTTCATGGAGACAGCTCATCGTATCCGTGAGATTGAAGAACAAAAAAACGCTCTTATTCAGTATGTTCACTACATGAAACAGGTAGATGGCGCATCTTGATGATCATGGCACCAAGGTTTCCTCCACCTATAATGTCCTATTCATGAGGGAACGCAAAAAAAGGCTTCGCCTGCTAAGAGGCGAAGCCTTTTCATAATAATCTTAGTCTTTAATCAGTGATAAAAACTCGGCACGCTGTGCAGAATCGGTCTGGAAAGTACCGCGTACAGCAGATGTAACCGTCTTGCTGCCCGGTTTTTTGACACCGCGGGAACACATGCACAGATGCTCACCTTCCACAACAACCATTACGCCGTTAGGTTCAAGCGCATCCACAATAATATTAGCAATTTGCGAGGTGATACGCTCCTGTACCTGAAGACGGCGGCTAACTGCCTCTACGAGACGCGCCAGCTTGCTGAGTCCGGCGATTTTACCGCTTGGGACATAACCGATATGGACCTTGCCGAAGAACGGAGCCATATGATGCTCGCACAAGCTGTAATACACGATATCCTTCACGATAACCAGTTCCTCGTGATTCTCGTCAAAGGTTACCCCAAGAACATCCTTGGGATCGACCGCATATCCTGCAAAAATCTCCTCATACATACGGGTTACACGAGCCGGTGTCTCAATTAGACCCTCCCGATCGGGATCTTCACCGATCAACTTCAAAATTTGCCCTACATGGTATTCGATCTGTTCCCGGTTCTCGCCTACTAGAAGATTCACATAATCTTTAACGCCTGACATCATACATCCCCCTTTTAATCCCAATAACGAGCACTTATAGCCGCTGTTAGCGGTCTTTTAAATAGAAATGCCCCTCCGTCATTCAAAGTTGGACGAGAGTGGGCCTTCTTCCACTATGATTTACGTTTGCGGCCTTGCCCTTTACCTGGCATCGGCTGATTTTTCATCATTTGCTGTGCGCGCTGCATCTGCTTGCTATTCATGTTATAGCCCATCTGCTTTGCCATCTTTTGCAGCATTTGCGGATCATTCTGCATCTTCTCCAACTGCTTGCGGAGATAGAATACGCCGATGAAGAATCCGCCAACCAGACCCACGATCAATGTAATAATCGGAATGACTATGTCCATCACTTGACCACCTTCTACTAATATCTACCAATTAATGGCGCATATACGAACCTATCATAGCATGTCCTTTTCAACACAGCAAATGAAAATAACGACGGACATAGCAGTCATTAGGCCAAGATCGTTATAGCTCGATGGGTCATGATCCTTTTCGGTCGTTCATGGCCCCTTCCAGCGCTAATAACGCACGTTTAATCTCTGGGCCGCCACCATATCCAATCAAAGCTCCGTCAGCCCCTATCACGCGGTGGCAAGGTACAACGACCGGAACAGGATTCTTGTTGTTTGCCCCGCCTACGGCGCGCACCGCTTTAGGACGGCCGATGGATTCAGCTACATCTTTATAAGAACACATCGTCCCGTAAGGGATGGATTTCAACGCCTCCCATACCTGCAATTGGAACGAAGTTCCGCGCAGATCCAGCGGTAAGTCGAATTCCTTTAGCTCCCCTGAAAAGTACTGTTTCAGCTGCGTTATCGCGGGAGCTAATCTTGCTTCATCCCGTGTGTAACCGCCGTTACCTGCCCAGGTCCGTGACCACTGCTGGATGACGGCCTCCTTAACATAGAAGCTGCCAAACTCAATAAGACATAACCCCTTCTCGGTTGCGCATACCGTCAGCGATCCAATAGGTGTTTGAAGTTCATCATAATACAACATTTCTGGTCCGCCCTCAGGGACGGCCATGGGCTCGACTCCATGAATAACGGGACTCTGTTGCTCGGGTTGATTTCCGTTAGCGGAGCCCGAATGATCGTTAGCTGGAGATGTGTCGGCAGCATTATGCTCTTCCACACCAGCTTCATTCTCCTTGGGTTCGGGCTTCAATTTATTCAAGGCTTGCTGCAGCATATCTCGTACTCGGGAATCCCCTTCCGATTTCATGCTTTTCTCTAAGTTGTTCATTGCTTCTTCGCCTCCAATACGGCCCAGAGCCCATGCAGCGGTTCCCCGCAGCTCTGGGCGCGGGTCTTTCAGCAATACCTCGCTAAGCTTCGGTACGGCTGAAATATCTTTAAAGTTGCCAAGAGCGATTACAGCGTTGCGCTGAATCGGCTTTCGGCCGCGCCAAGCAGCCGATGTATCTCCAAACGCTTCCTTAAATTCCCGGTTGCTCATATCCAGAATCGGCAGGAGCAGCGGCTTGGCTTTTTCAGGATCAGGTTTGAAATCCTCCTGATGAGTCCAGTTCTTGCCCCGATTCTTAGGGCATACAATCTGACAGGTGTCACAGCCGTACAGCCGGTTGCCAATCTTGCGCATGGCTTCTTCGTCCAGAAATCCCTTGGTCTGGGTCAAAAAAGAGACACAGCGCTGGGCGTTCAGCTGTCCGGGGCCAACAAGAGCGCCGGTTGGACATGCATCAATGCACTTCGTGCACTCGCCACAGTCCTCCGTTACCGGCTTGTCCGGAGGAAAGGGAATATTGGTTACCATTTCACCAAGGAAGATCCATGAGCCGAACTTGGGAGAGATAATGGCGCAGTTCTTGGCACTAAAGCCAATGCCAGCTCGCTCGGAAACAGCGCGGTCAACAAGTGCGCCCGTATCAACCATGCTCTCCAGCTTCACATCCGGCACACGCTCTTTAATATAATTCTCCAGGCGGTCCATGGCCTCCCGTAGAACCTGATGATAATCCCTTCCCCAAGCAGAGCGCGCCATAATCCCCCTGTATTTTCCTGGTTCAGATTTTGGCGGGTTGTTCATCTTGGAGTGGTACGTGATCGCTATGGCTATCAGGGACTTGGGCTCAGTGCCGGGGAGTGCGGGAGTAACCCGCTTATCCAGGTCCTTCTCTTCAAATCCCGATTCATAACCCAGCTTACGATGATTCTGCAGAATTCCTTTCAGTGACTGGAACGGCTCAGCCGAAGCAAAGCCGATATCGTCAATACCGAGCTCCGGTGCCACGGCTTTGAGTTCCTGTTTGAGCTCCTCCCATACCGAAGGCGGAGGAGCATACGAGCCGAGTGTGTAGGTCATTCTCCTGCGCCTCCTTTTCTAGGGTGTGGTTCGATCCGGCAGCTACAGCTTTTTGATCTCGGATAAAGGCCAGAAAATAAATTCTGCTCTGCCCACAATGTCGCTTTCCTTCACGCTCCCGAACATACGGCTGTCCTTGCTCTTCCCGAGGTGACGGTTATCTCCCATCACGAAATATCGGCCCTCTTCCAACGTAATAGGGTCAAAGCCCGGATCCTCAATCGGAACATCGGTATATTGCTCCTGTTGAACAACGCCGTTTACGTACAACTTCTGGTTCTTTACTTCGATGGTATCTCCAGGTACGCCAACGACTCGTTTTACAAGAAACTCTTTCTTGTCAGGACCATCGCTAGGGTCCTTCAGCACAATAACATCGCCATGACTCGGTTCAGCAAACCGATATACGATTTTATTAATAAACAGCCGCTCCGATGCTACCAGTGTCGGTTGCATAGATTCACCTTTAACCATGGACAAGTTGAACACAAACATATTTAAGAGCACCATAATAACAAATGCAATCGCAATCGTCTTCACCCAATCCCACAGCTCGGCAGCCCAACCGTTCTTCTTCTCAGGTTGTTTCTCAGGCCCTTTGTTCTGGCTATGTTCATTTGAATCTTGAGGAATCACTTGTGCCATGCTACACCTACTTTACTTCGATTTCACCTTCGAGATCCGATGGCGGCACCTTACAAAATAAAGGTACATTAATAGAAAAGCATATCTCCCACCCATTTGCAACGGCTGAAAGATATGCTTCATATAGAAAAAATGTCAATTCTTATCTCTGTTTGAAGCTTACGGCTGCCGTTAGCGCGGCTCTATGTACACTGAGTCGTGCAACTACTGACCTAGGATACTAAGCTTCTGGAACGACTTCAGGATTTGGCTCGCACCATACCCCATAGCTTCATAAAATGGCATGGCTGCAGTATTGTGTTCATCACCTGCGACCATAATCCGACTGACTTTCCGTGATTGAAAACGCTGTTCCATCGCTGATATCAAAGACTTTCCAATTCCTTTTCTGCGATAATCAGGATGAATGGCAAGACGGTAATAACAACCATGATTGCGTTCGATCGTACCGATTAAGGCACCAACGATTTCACCATTTTCTTCAGCGACCATAATCAGGTCGGAGTCCCAAGCGAGCTGCCTGGAGAAGGGCTCTATCGTGTTTTCGTAGCAGTCTTCCGATAAAGCAATCTGTAATAGCTCAGTTACGGGGTTACAGTCACTCAACTGAAAGGAACGAACATGCATTTCAAAATCTCCCTTTTCGTTAGCATGATGCGGTTTACCCGGTTTACAAAAATATAGTATTCCGTTTACGCAAACCTGACATTAATGTTTACTACAAAAAACCCGAAAATCCTGTTTCCTTGTCCATTAAACCACATATTTCTCGTAAATTCACGAGTTTTCTTCTGAAAGCGCTTTATAGTAAGCGTTTACATTAATTTCATTGGATAATGCTCCATATTTTTATCAAATAAAGGTTTATTTCCCGCAGTTAAAATCATTATCCTGATGTAAACATGCAGCCATTCATTTCCATATAAAACAGCGTCCTCCAGACTACTACGCCTGAAGGACGCTATACATCAGCTGCCAAAATTTACTGAAGAACGACGGTATCTCCCGCCTTCAGCCCTGTCAGAACCTCAATTTTATCCAGCGTTTGCATGCCAGTCTCGATATCCTGTCGTTCTATCTGGCCGCCTCCCTTGTCCACCATGACATAGGAGCTGCCCCCGTCTGTCATCACGGCAAGTTTAGGAACGACAACGGCCTTATCCTTCCGCTTGGTTACGATGTCTCCGTTTAGCGTCAGCCCGCCGATCAAACGGTCTTCTTTCGGCAGTGAGATGATCACCTTGAACTGGGGCGGCTGAGACGTCTGCTTCTCCTGGGCTGTTGCCTCGGCGAATTTGGCTACTTCCAGCACCTCCCCTTTCAGCTTCAAATCCTTGAGAGAGGGCAGCTTTACTTCTACCGCCATGCCTTGCTTTATGCTAAACACTTCATTCTCCCCGACCAATGCCACCAACCGGAGGGAATCCAGATCGACGATTTTGCCGATATACTGGTTAGCCGTCATTTGCTGCGGAAGCTGCTGCGTTGGATCGAATAGAAACAGGCCGGATGCCGGTGAGACGTATGTAGATTTATTCAACCTGTCATTCAAATCGGCCAACGACTGGCGTTCAATATCATTGGTTACCTCCTCCAGCTGACTGCTCAGCCGTGCATTCTCCTGGTCTGCCAGCAGTTTAAGGCGCTCAGCCTCCGTTGCTCCGATCGAGGCATTGTCGAGATCCTGGTTTAACGTGAATTTCTTCAACTCCTGCTCCAGCTTGCGTTTCTGCACCTCGGCTTCTTTCTGTTGAATCTGCTGGCGAATCGTCTTCTGTTCCAGCTTAAATAAGACATCACCTTTATTGATCAGCTGGCCGTTCTCAACGTTCCACGCTTCCACCTTCGCCTCAAACGGTGCGTATACATTGGTTTCCCGCCCGTATTCGGACGTTCCCTTGACCTGAACGGTCGAGACGATTGTTTCCTCGGTTACAGGAAATGAGATGACCTGCGGCGTTTCCATCATGGGTATGTCCGCCGTTTTTGGTTTCACCTGTCCGTATCCCCAATAACCTACCAAGCCCAGCACGGCGACAATAACCGTCCATTTTATGATTTTCTTTATCATACCGGTTTAGCTTCCTTTCCGATGCTCATTATCCTAATCCCGCTTGATAGCCAGCAGGGCATTCGTTCTTGCCGCGCTGATCGCCGGATAGATTCCCGAGAATATCCCGGTCATTACTGCAAATGCAATGCCAATCGGCAGCGTCTCCGGTGTCACGGCGATTTGCAGACCTGACATGCCGGCTGAAGCTATTATGAAAGAATTTAGGCCGTTGATGATCAAATACGCGAATACGATGCCGAGCAAGCCACCAAGCAAACCAAGCAGACTGGCTTCCACGATGAACATATTGCGGATTTGCGGCATATTGGCTCCCAGCACCTTCATGATACCGATTTGCCGGCGGCGCTGATGTGTTGACATCGTCATGGCAACGATAATCGAAATGGAGGCCAGCAATAGAATGAATATCCCTACGCCGAGCGCAATCGCTTTAAACGTATCTAGTTGTGATTTGATCTGATCACGCATAGCCAAATTATCACTCGCATTAAGCGCAAGCTTGGAAATCAAGTCCTCAAGCGGTCTAATATACTGCAGATCATCTACTTTGACCGTCAAACTGTCATAAATCCGCTGTTTTGAAGCAGTTCCCTGTTTCAAATTCAAGCTGTCTGTAAGCCATTCTGCCGTCTCGAAAGAGATATAGGCCTGACGGTCATAGAAGGCAAACTGGGCCTCCCGCCCCATAGGTACGTCTAGCACTCCACCTACGTAAAGCTGCGGGCTGAGAAGGGTGCTGTCGAGGTCCATCTTCTCTAACTGTATATTGGTGCCCATCATGTCTGAAACAGTGCTCTCGTACATCTGGAATTCTTCCCATATCTTCGGATTGTTGGGATCGCTATTGATCATCTGCCTCAATCTTTCGCTTGTCTCCGCATCCTTCCAACCGGTGGTCGCTCCGTAATTCAACACAACGGCACCTAGCTGTCCCAGCACACCGCCTTCCTTGAACCTCATCCCCTGCTCTTTGAGGTTTGACAGGTCCACCGCCACGACATTAAAGCCATCATGTATCAGATTGTCGGCCGATATCGCCCTGAGATAACCCAGCTGCTTGGTCGCTATAACAGATTTGACATGCTGAAAACTTTCAATCACCTGAAGCTTATCATCCGTAATTAGTCCACGTTCTGCACCACCTACAGTACTATCTTCACCAGAACCGTTTGCTCCCTGGGGGCTCACCATGATCTCGTCAAGCTTCATGCCGCCTATAATTTCGGTCTCCAGGTAACTCTGGGCGCCATTGCCAATGCTGATGGCCACGATAATGGCCGCACACCCGATCGAAATCCCTGTCATGCATAGTGCTGTCACTACTTTACGGCGTCTGATCTGTCCCCATGCCAGCCGCATGCTGTCCATTAGTCTCAGCTCACTTCACCTGCCCCCTCCGAACGAAGCGTTTCCCCGGTCAATTGTAAAGGGGTAGCTTCCCTCCGGCCATCTGCTGCCGATACGGTAGCCTTCTCTGACTCCGGCTGGACCAGATAACCGTCACGGAGCATAATCGTTTTCTTCATACGAGCAGCAACTTCCAGCTCATGGGTAACGATCACGAAAGTCGTTTTCATCGACTCATTCAGCTCCATCAGAATCCGGATGATTTCCTCTTCGGTTTTGGTATCCAGATTACCAGTGGGCTCATCCGCAAAAATGACGGACGGCTCCGTAATCAGTGAACGCGCAATACTTACGCGCTGCTGCTGACCGCCAGACAGCTGGGACGGATAAAGCGACGCCTTATCACCAATTCCCGTCATTTCCAGAAGCTCCATCGCTTTGTGGCGCCGTTTGGACGCAGAAACAGACTGAAAAACAAGCGGAAGCTCCACATTCTCGAGGACCGTAAGTGTTGGAATCAGCTCATATGCCTGAAAAATAAAGCCGATATGCTTGCGTCTGAATACGGCCAGCTTATTCTCTCCGTATTTGACTATATCCTGATCGGCAATATAGATACGGCCTTCCGTCGGCTTCATCAGCCCTGCCATCAAGTTAAGCAGCGTGGACTTGCCTGATCCCGAGCTGCCAAGCAGTGCGATCATCTCTCCTTTTTGGACCTCGAACTCAATATGATGCAGCACCTTCAACACTTCGTTGCCGTTCTTAAAGCTGTGCGATACATTCTCCAAACGCAACATGTCGCTATTCCTTTCCGATCCTAAATTTATCTCTCCTCGAATGGATCCACAGCTTGCTGGAACATTAAATTGTAGGTCTGACTCCCCAATGTGATCCGCTCATTCTGAAATTCATCCACCAGTGTTAATTGAAACCAACCGCCCTGGAGTTTTTTATACTCCTCATCGTTCAGCTCTATCGACATGGACCGAGTACCCGGGACCTGAATATCGGTTCCTGGCGTAAGCGTTCGTTCCTGTGTCTGCCCCAGAGTATCTTTGATGATAAGAATCAGCTTATGTCCGGAGTCGGCCGCCGTGATGCTGTCGCTGCGTTTCACATCAATTGTGATATTCAGCGGAATGGAGGAGCTTCCTTCCTGTAACCGCCCTACTGCTTTGGTCACCGAAACGTTATAAGGATACCAGTCCAACTGCGTTAATCCAGAGATTACTGCAGGTCTAATCGGGTTCAGCATCATTTTTTTCACGTCCATAACACCTGTTGCGTCTTTATTCGTCTCCGCAAGCTTACTTCCGTTCATCGCTGTACCAAGAGCCAGCCCCAATTCGCTCGCTTCTCCCTTTGGCACTCTTGCCCAAAAGATGACCGACTGCTTGGAGCCCGGCTGAAGTGAGGCTTCCGGCTGAATTGTCTCTGCTTCATAGATCTTTCCATCCGTACTTTGAAAATAGCCCTTAAGCACAGCTGCTTGAACACGGCGCTGTTCATTACTGGTCAAGATGAAATCGGAATAGACAATGTCGGAATCCACTCCTTCATAGATGACTGTCCGCCGTTCCTGCGCCTCTGCCCGTTTACCGATCTTGGTAACCGTATATGGCTTCCCTTTTTCCAGAGTGCCAATAGACTGCGTCATCCCTGAGGTGGTCATGGTCAAAAACGGCGTTTTGGCCGTGTCCTGCTGTGTAAACAGCTCAAAGCGGAGCGAACGGATATCCTTCGTATAAGGAATGCGAGCCATCACATAAACCTCGGTTGACGATCCCGGCCCAATCAAGGAACCCTGCTCCTCAGCGATAATCTCTGATCCGGACAAACCCGTTCTTTCATCTGCCAAAACATTCACTTGAAGCTCCGGCAGCGGCAATGACTTTGATTCCTGTGTATTTCGCAGACGCAGCTTCGCAAGGATCAGATCCTGATCCTGCCACGGCAGACGCTGCATGGATTCCAGCGTATAGGCAAACCCTTTAGCCGATTGCGCACCATATTCCACACCGATAGAAGACTTGCGCTCCGTTTGATATGGTATCTCAAAGTAGGCAATTGGCAGGGTCCATGATTCCTGGCTTCCAGAAGCAGACTCCTTGCCCGTTTCCGTGGAATTTGACGGTTGCTTAGATGATCCGGCTGCCCCAGCTGTTCCAATCATTTGCAGTTTCAGCTTGTCCTGTTCGAGCTCAAGCGGCAGCGATATCTCCATCAACATCGTTTTCTCTTCTCCGGCACGCAGCGATATCCCCGCCTTGTTATCCGAAGTATAAGGGTGTAAGGAACCCTCCGATGCCTTAATGGCAAACTCGTAAGCCGGCACCACAACCGATTTTTTGCCTTGATTCTTAAAAGCCATCTCAATCGTCCAAACCCCCTGATCCCCGGAAGCCCGCAGTGAGGATTGACGGATTTGGGCATGAACCGGTATCCCTTGAATGGTCAGCTTCTTGATTGCACCTGCAGCCACATCCCACTGTGGTGCCGTTGCAGCAGGCAGCTTGAATGATGCGACAGGCAGCGACAGCTTTAAGATTTCATCATGTTCCGTCCATGAGAAACGCAAACCAGCCGTTTTAAGATAGGACGGTACTTCCGTTATGTAATAAACCAGTTTCTTCTCTTTCGGCTGAATAAGCACACCCTCCATCTCGGCTTCGCGGTGCAGGAGGAATGTGCTTCCGCTTGCTGTCACGAGATACGGTTCCAATCCCTGATCATTCCATGCTTTTCCGCCGTGATTCGTCATATACATTCCGACTTTAGCCATCACTTTGCCGTCATGCTTGATGATCTCAAGTGATTCAACCTGTACCGTAACCGGTGTGCTGCCCAAATTGAGCTTCGTGCTTATGCCAGGTGCAGCGGCAGCTGAATAGTTGGCTGGCAATCTGTAGGAACCGACCCGCTCCAGGTAACCTTTGACTTGTGGATTCCATACATCCATAACCAGCTTCATACCAGCCATTGAACCGCTGTCCACCTTGGCATAGTAAGTTACCCTGAGACTTTGGCCGGGTTCTATCCTCTTCTTGGCGAGATCCTTGGTGATGGGATTAGCCGCATTTACAGAACCGCCAGACACCAGTTTTGGAAAAAAAGAAACTAGCCGCGCCGGGCTCTTGCCCCCGTTTTTATAATTCAGGGTAAATACGGCCGCATGCGTGCCGTCTTGCTGCCAAACATCCGCATGCTCAAGCGTAGCTGTAACGTTGCTGCCAAGATTTACGCTCCAGACAGGAGCAGAATCTTTCTGCGCCGTCGACTTCGCAGTTGTCGATTTACCCGCATTAGAGGCAGCAGCATGCACTTGCGGAGCGGCAGCCAGAATGGCAGCCAATAAAATGGCAGTCACTCTGAACTTTGTACTTTTCATGTATATAACGACTCCTTTCTACCTCGACATATCTTTTGTCATTTCCATGGAATAGGCAGATTTGTTCGAGGTTATATATATAACGACAAGTTCTGCATGAAAGTTTCCATATTTTATTCAGGGAAAAAATGCTGTTCACCACAACAAGAAATCAACCTCCGCGGACTTTTCAAACATAAAAGTTGATTTAATCCCCCAAAACGGTTTAATATAGGTAGTGTAGCCGGATTACATATGATATTGCTCCGGGATGATCAAGACTTCCCGATCAGGGAAGAGCCTTCATCATAACCAAAAACTAAATTTACGGGAGGTTTTTCACAATGGCATTTCAATTACCAGCACTTCCTTACGCAAACGACGCGCTCGAGCCTCATATCGACGCACAAACGATGGAGATCCACCATGATCGCCACCATAATACCTACGTAACAAACTTGAACGCTGCTCTGGAGAGCGCTCCTGAACTCCAAGGCAAATCCCTTGAGGATCTGATCGCTAATCTTGACGCTGTTCCAGAAAGCATCCGTACAGCAGTTCGTAACAACGGTGGCGGCCATGCCAACCACTCCCTGTTCTGGGAAGTTATCGGACCAAACGGCGGCGGACAACCAACTGGTGCATTGGCTGATGCCATCAACAATGAGCTCGGCGGTTTTGATAAATTCAAAGAAGATTTCACTAAAGCGGCTACCACTCGCTTCGGCAGCGGCTGGGCTTGGCTCGTTGTTAAAGACGGCAAACTGGCAGTAACCAGCACACCTAACCAAGACAACCCGATCATGGAAGGTCAAACTCCTCTTCTCGGCTTGGACGTTTGGGAGCATGCTTACTACCTGAAATATCAAAACAAACGTCCGGATTACATCTCCGCATTCTGGAATGTAGTAAACTGGGACGAAGTCGGCAAGCGTTACGAAAACGCTAAATAATATCGCCGAATCAAAACCGTTATTATAACCAAAAAGGCTGCTTTCGCTGTAGACTCTGTCTGCGCGAAAAGCAGCCTTATTTTGTACCACAGCAAGCTTTCTAAGTGCTACTTGTCACGTTTGTGGTTGAACTAGACTCATAGTAGTGTAATTTCGATGGCATATAGATCACCGCCAGCAATATGACCGAGCCCAGAACAGCTATGCCTGCACCGATCAGGCAAACCATCTGCAGCGACCACGCATCGGCAGCAAAGCCTAGTAAAAGTGTAAGAAAAATTTGGAGGATTCCTTCAAGCAGCCGGGTAACGCTTGTAAAGCGCCCCATAAGATCAATGGGCACCTGGTTTTGAAAAAAAGTGGTGTACCCCGCATTGGCATAAGAAGAGAAAAATCCAAAAATGATAAAGCCGATTACGGCTGTCATAAAACCCGATGACGCATAGAAGATCATGTAGCCGACACTAGACAGAATCATGCCTGCCCCGATAAACATGCGAAGCGACAGCCGTTTCACCGATAACGACGCAGCCATTGAGCCTGCCAAATACCCTGCTCCAGCTACGCTGACCAGCAATCCGTAATCCTCATCGCCGAGAAAGAGCATCTGCTTAATAAACGTAGCCTCCTGGGAATCCAGTGCGAAGCCAAGCAGTGTGGCCGATTGAAACAATACATATACAAGCATAAAATACTTCGCCGCTCTACCGAAATCAATCACTGATGCCCAGTCCCGCAGCAGTGTTTTCATCGTGATGATATTCCGCCCGCCCGTTCTCTCCCCTTCATCCACATCCGGTAGAAAGTAAATGACAAACGCACAGATGAAGAAGGATACGGCATTGATGATGATACTGATGTGAATATCCGTATAAGCGATCAGCAGCCCTGAGAGGGCAGGTCCAAGCAGCACCGCACCTGATGTTGTGAAACTGGACCATGCATTGAATTGTTTTCGTTCCTCCGGGGGAATCAGCTTCGTTACGTATGTCATGGACGTAGGTCCGAAGAAAGAGCCCGCTACATTGATCATAAACATGATGACATAAATGCCCCAGACCGATGACATGAAGGGAATGAAGGCTATCAATATTCCCCGGATCACATCGGTGATTATCATGAGCTTACGCTTATTCGCTCTATCGATGATGCTGCCCGCCCAGGAATTCGTAAGCAGTGTGGCAAGCGGCCTGATGATAAACAGTCCAGCCACTGCGGCCGGTGATCCCGTCATATGCAGCACAAGCAAATTAATCGCAACCAGGTAGATCCAGTTCCCCAGATTGGAGACTCCGATTCCAAAGATATACAATATAGCATTCTTCCGACTATGCACCAATCTCACAACTCCCTACAAGCCTCTCTTGCAGTGGTTCTGATGATAGGCAAAAGAGGCGTCAAGATGAAAAATATGCATTCAAAATCCGAATAAATACGTTCGGAAAGGCATAACGCTCCATATCATGGACATCAATCCAGCGGAAATTCTCTTCCCCTGTCTCATATGCCGCTGCGCTCTCAGCTGCAACTAAGGCAGCCGGCGGCACATCCTGCCATTTACAGCGGTATACGCCCATATTCCACTGAATATGGCTGAAAGTATGCTCTGCATCCATCACATGACCGATTGGCAGGACCGGAATCGCTTCTGTTAGCAAAGCATCACGCAAATGGACCATCGCCGTCTCCTCAGGCATCGCAGCCGGTACGGCGCCCCCTTCGGTCGATACAATAACGTGCGGCAGCTCCCACATCCCAGCCAACAAACCGGTGGATGGGCGCTTGCGGATCAAAATCTTCCCTTCGTGTACGCCAGTCCCCTCGACAATCGCTGTAAGATGGTACTCCGGACGCGGAGGCTTCGCCTTCGTCTTAATAGGCAGGGACTCCTCTTTGCCCTCAAGCCGCGCAGAGCAATGCTCCATCACCGGGCATACCAGACATTTGGGTGATTTCGGCGTACAGATCAATGCGCCAAGTTCCATCAAGGCCTGGGTGAAATCCGAAGCCCGGCCCTCAGGCACCAGCGTCAGCACCAGATCCTCCATCTTGGTCCGCGTTTTCACTTTCATAATATCTTCCTCAATTAAGAAGTAACGGGACAGCACGCGCATCACATTTCCGTCCACAGCCGCGGCCGGAATGTTGAAAGCGATGCTGCGAATAGCCCCTGAAGTATAGGGTCCGATGCCTTTTAATCCTGATACTTCATCTTTACCGCTCGGCATAACGCCTCCGTACTGCTCTGTCACCTGCCTTGCAGCAGCCTGAAGGTTGCGTGCGCGGGAATAGTAACCAAGGCCCTCCCAGCATTTCAATACATCGTCCTCCGGCGCATCCGCAAGTGACTGGATCGTAGGAAAACGCTCAATAAACCGGTGGAAATACGGAATGACCGTATCTACCCTGGTTTGCTGCAGCATGATCTCAGAGACCCATATATAATAGGGATCGCGATGTCTGCGCCAAGGCAGATCCCTTTTGTTAATTTCATACCAATCCAGCAGTTCGTGGCTGAAGTATTGCTTGTGTTCCGTAGGCATTTATGAATAATCTCCTTACTTTATCTTCTCAACCACGGCAAAGGCGGAGGCCAGCGTGGTCTGATGTGAAATCGTCAAATGAATCGTATAATAATCCGGACCTTCCATTCCAAGGCGCTCCCAGGCATCCTTGGATAAATTGGCCACAGGCCTGCCAAGGGCATCCGGCAGCACTTCCATATCCCGGAACCCGATCAGTCGGCCAATACCGGAGCCAAAAGCCTTGGATATCGCCTCCTTGGCAGCAAAACGCCCAGCAACAAACTCCGTCCGTTTCCCGCCTCTGCTTGCAGCAAGAATCTGTTCCTCCTGCGTTAGCAGGCGTTCCATGAATCTCTCCGCATGCCGTCCTGTCATCAACTTGTCCATTCGTTTCATGTCGACCACATCATGTCCGATTCCGTAAATCACAAGCGTCCGCTCTCCTTCAGGTTCCTGTCTATCTATCTTAATGCAGTATACACCATCTTTATTGTATCAGCCGGCATACTCCAATGCGAGACACGTTGTTACAACCAGATGAAATAAATGAATTTGCAATATTTCAAATTTTACTGATCTGAATGCTCTCCCCAATTCGCATATGCCCTCAAGTCAAAAAAGCCTTCCGGAAGATGAGACTTCCAGAAGGCTTGGATTGGTTATGAATTTTTTAGATTCCCGGAATTGTATTTCGTTTGTGTGCCGATCTGACATAATGGCTCTCGAGCTTCTGCTGAGCCTCGGGTGAAATGGTCTTGCCTTCCAGGTAATCGCTGTTATCCTCATAGCTGACCCCGAGCTCCTTCTCATCCGTCTGCCCTTCCCATAAACCGGCAGTAGGCACTTTATCCAATATCGATTGCGGCACTCCCAAATAGGAAGCGAGCATGCGAACCTGACGCTTGTTCAAGGAGCTCATTGGTGTAATATCCACCGCTCCATCGCCCCACTTGGTATAAAAACCGGTGATAGCCTCGGAAGCATGATCGGTTCCTACAACCAGCAGGTTTTGTTCAAAAGCCAGGGCATATTGGACCACCATTCGTACTCGGGCCTTCACATTACCTTTACCCGGGATGCTTATATGCTTATGGACGCCGATATTTTTCAGTCCATGTTCTACTTCTAGGGCAATCTCATCCACAGTTTCCTCAATATTGGTCTCAACCGTATATTTCAAATCAAAAGCTTTGGCTGTTGCGTAACTGTCAGAAATATCCGCCTGCTCCCCATAGGGTTGGAACACACCCAGCGTCTTGTATTCCTTACCTGACTCCTCGGTAAGCTCGTCCGTGGCCTTCTTGCACAGTCCGGCAACGACAGCGGAATCAATCCCACCGCTGATGGCGATGAGCAGTCCGTTTGTCCCCGAATTTTTCACATACGTTTTCAGAAAATCAACGCGCTTACGAACCTCTTCTTCCACGTTAATGACAGGCTTGACACCAAGTTCAGCAATGATTTGTTCTTGTAGGCTCATAATATTATGACTCCTTTCAGTATGTTCACTCCATCTTGAGGAATTTAATCCTACAGCAAAAGCCCCGCGGCTTCGGAATATGCCGAATGCTCGGGGCTACGTAACCGCGCCAGATTACTGGCAGTAACGGTTGAATGCATCGGTTAGATCTGCGGCAATTTCTTCAGCAGAGCGGTTCTCTACCTGATGACGTTCAATAAAATGCACCAATTCTCCGTCTTTCAACAGAGCAATCGATGGTGATGAAGGCGGGTAAGGTGCAAAATACTCACGGGCTTTCGCCGTAGCTTCCTTATCCTGTCCTGCAAACACGGTATATAGATGATCAGGCTTAACCTGATTCTCAAGCGCAACCGCTACTCCTGGACGAGCTTGGCCTGCGGCACATCCACAAACAGAATTCACAACGACCAGCGTTGTGCCTGATGCATCCGCCAGAACTTCTTCCACCTCTTCTGGTGTTGTCAGCTCCTTAATTCCCAAGCTGGTCAGTTCATCCCGCATCGGTTGAACCATATCGCGCATATATCGGTCAAAAGACATACCCATAAACTGCTTCACTCCTTATATAAACAAGATTGTTCGAATTATAACAGCGACTCGATATCTATATTATACAACCCAAAAGAGTGAAAGCAAGAAATACAAAAAGAGTGAAAGCAAGAAATACAAAACGAGCAGCATCCCACTTATGCGGGATACCGCCCGTCTTACCTTGTTGTTATGGTTACTAAGTAGCCGGATAATTTACCCCATCCTTCTTCTTATCCACGATGGGTTCGCCTCGACGATCTTTGTTCTCGCGCTGCTGCTGCTCCTGCTGCTTCGAATCATTTTTACTCATCCGAATCCCTCCTTTGCCATGGGCTCTGCCTTATGATGCCTAATTAAACGCTTGATTATTCGGACGCAGCAGCACTCTGGGATTGCGGTAATCCATGTACATACGGATCCATCGGAAAAGAAATAATGAATACTGTTCCCTCGCCTTGCCGTGATTTCACATCAATCGAACCATGATGGCGCTGAACAATGCTCATGCACAGCGCGAGTCCAAGGCCTGTCCCCTTCGACTTGGTCGTAAAGAAGGGTTCAAACAAACGCTCAAGTTCATTCTCCGGTATCCCGACACCTGTATCTGCTATATAAAGCCGGATCTGCTTTCCTTCGACCCGGGTTTCAATAGTCAACGTCCCCTTATCATCCATGGCTTCCATTCCATTTCGGCACATATTCAGGATCAGCTGCTTCATTTCCTTAATGTTCAGATGCAGCCTTGGAATGTGGTTTCCCAGTTTCAGCTCAATGCTCTGTCCACGCAAATTCGCGTCGGCCCACAGGAGCGGACTCAGTTCATGAATAATGTCATGCAGATGGCATTCTTCTTTCTCAGCAACCCGATTCTGGGCAAGAGATAAAAAGTCGTTGATAATGCTGTTGGCCCGATCAAGCTCCTCCATTACGATCCGGTAATAATGGTTTAACGTATCCGGGCTTTTCTCCTTCATAAGCTGCAAGAATCCACGGACAACAGCCATAGGATTCCGAATCTCATGGGTAATACTGGCTGCCATCTGCCCAACGAGGCTTAATCTTTCTACATTAATAAATTCATTACGCAGTTTTTCAATCTCTGTAATGTCTTCCATGATACCTACCGCGCCCCAAATATCGCCGTTTCCATTATGTATAAGCGGATAAATACCGGTGGAATAAACTCGTGTAGCACTTCGCATAATCTCTCCGGTGCTCTCGATTCCATCGATCGCCTGTTGAAATCGGTTACGTAAATGCTCCTTTTGAATCATGTCCTCGAGCAAATCAAACAACGGCCTGCCCACGATATCCTTGGCAGCCAAGTTAGGAAATACATTCTTGAAGTTGCGAATGAGCGGTTGATTGTAAGCTATGATATTGCCGCTTCGATCTAGCGCCACCATTCCTAAAGGCATCATTTCCATTACGTCAGTCAGGAATGTCTGTTCCCTCTTCTTCACCTCATATTGACCTGCCACCAGACGCTCACTAGTTAATTCAATCCAATATACAATGAAGCCCGAATAAACAATGCCAATCAACATATACAGAATGGTCACCAGAATCGTATCCGGATTCAAATCATTATTGTTCACCTTTCCATCAATCGCGTGCGAAGCTACAATAATGAGCATAGCCGGAATGAGCGCACTCCACAGCCAGCAAATTTTTTCCGTTATAGAGCCGTTCTTGAAATTGGAGGATATTCGCGGTAACAGCGAGTATACAAGAACCAACGAAATTAGAACAAAACCCACCGCTGAGAAGCCGTTAATGAGCCCATGGCTAATGAGGAACAAAGCCGCAAGACATAGTCCTGAACCCAGATTTCCATACAATATGCTTAGAAACAAAGGAATTACACCAAGATTGAGCGGAACATAATAATGGTTCATTGCCGAGATCAAGACACACAATAAGACGCTGATTCCGCTTGTAATGACTATATGTTTGTGAAATTGAAGCAGATCATCCGGATTCTTCTTGCCCAGAAACTTTAGAAGTCGGTCGAGGAGAAGCGGAAATTGAAAGATGAGTGTACCAGACAGCAAAACTTGCAGCAATATATCTTTCCATAGGCTCAGCACAGTGATCCATCACCTCAATTGGTCAACGCGTCTAATATTTCTGATTAAAGCACAGGCGACATCATATTACAATATCTTGTAAATTTCTGATGAAGCAACAGAAAAATGCGTTTTGTAGGCTGCTCATGAGGTTTGGGATAATTCGTGAACTTCCTATATAATAAGATTTATATATAAATTGATATACCCCTAAAGGAGCTATGAGCAAACATGCTTGATTATGATATTATCGTCATCGGCGGCGGACCCTCTGGATTGATGTCCTGCGTAGCTGCAACTGAAAGAGGAGTTTCTGTTCTGCTGATTGACAAAGGAGACAAGCTTGGCCGTAAACTGGGCATCTCGGGCGGTGGCAGATGCAACGTTACGAATGCAAAAGAACAGGATGAATTGATTGCCAACATTCCGGGAAACGGCCGCTTTTTATACAGTGCTTTTCAGCATTTTAATAACAGGGATATTATGTCCTTCTTCGAAGGACTCGGCATCCGGCTCAAGGAAGAAGACAACGGGCGCATGTTCCCTGTGACGGATAAAGCCTCAAGTGTAGTGAATGCCTTGATTGGTAAAGTGAAAGAACTCGGTACTGATATCCGGACGAACAGCCCGGTGAAGCGCGTTCTCTATGAGGACGGCAGGACAGCTGGGGTTGAACTGAAATCCGGGGAAGTGATCAAATCTTCCTGCGTAATCATTGCTACCGGTGGGCAGTCCGTACCGCAAACGGGTTCAACAGGCGACGGCTACCCATGGGCTGAGGACGCAGGCCATACCATCACGGAGCTATATCCAACTGAGGTGCCTATCGTTTCTACCGAGCCTTTTATTGCTTCCAAAGAGCTGCAAGGCTTATCATTGCGTGATGTTGAGCTCTCCGTCTGGAATCCGAAAGGTAAAAAAGTAATCGCTCATCGGGGAGACATGCTGTTCACCCATTTTGGAGTCTCCGGACCGATCGCGCTGCGCTGCAGCCAATTTATCCGCCAAGTCCAGCGGAAGTTCGAAACAGTGAATGTGGATATGGCCATTGATATGTTCCCCGATCGCACCCAAGCCGAATTGGAAGCAGAACTCAGAGAGCGATTGGAGGCTGAGCCGAGGAAAAGTATCAAAAATATACTGAAAGGCATGCTGCCGGAACGCATGATTCCCCTGCTTCTAGCCAGGTCATCCATCGATAGCGACACGGTCTGCAGCGGTGTATCCAAAACAGCTCAAACCAACTTGGTCTCTATTCTTAAAAAGTTCATGTTCCGTGCGTCAGGTACCCGATCCTTGAAGGAAGCCTTCGTGACTGGAGGCGGCGTCAGTCTCAAGGAAATCCAGCCCAAAAGCATGGAGTCCAAGCTAACGCCGGGCCTCTTCTTTTGCGGCGAAATCCTGGACATCCACGGCTACACCGGCGGCTATAATATCACTGCCGCCTTTGCAACCGGGTATACAGCAGGCAAACATGCTGCCGAAGCTGTATCGGAGTCTTAATCACCAAAATATATCAAAAGCGCGCTGCTGCCCCTGCTCATAGGGGCATACCAGCGCGCTTTCTAGTCTTCTTCTGAATCTCTCTCCTCTTTATAGACCGACCTTGACATGAGCGGTGGCACGATCATAACAGCCAGTGCCGTAAATACAAGCGCCGCGAGCCATCCTATCCCACCTTGTAACAGGGTCAAGCCGGCCACGAGCGAATAAAGAAACACAGGGAGGATAAGCAAAGCTCGTATCGCGAGAATGCCCGCAGCATGGTACTGCTGATTTGTAAAAGGGAGAACATGCATAAACTCAGCTTTAGCGAACAACGTCCACCTTGTACTCAGCCAGTACGATAACATAAACATCAGCGCAACATATACGATCAGTTTGATGATCAGCGGCGGCAGCCAGACGGCGGGGATGCCAACCAGCGTAATCTGTATATATAATGCCAAATTCTCGGGATTACGAAGAATCGCTTTAAGGCCCGCATCTGCAAGTCTCTTTTCTGCCGTCCCCTTGAACAAATGTCCGGATTTACGCATGAACCAGGTTTTGCTGCGTATGCTGGGCGGTTTCCCGACAGCCTGAACCAGCAGCTTCTCCGTCAATTGAATCCTTGTTTTGGCATCTTCACGGACATCTGCGAGAAAGGTCCCTTGCATAGCAAGACGTTTGCGGCTAAGAAGAAACAAGACGATAAGCAGAATCAAGGCAGCAGCCCATAAAGCAGCATGGGTGTGAAGACCATAGGTCACCAGCAGTGTCAGCAGACCGAAGAAAATCCAGCGCACGGTGTATGTCTTCACATGTTTGCGCCAGCCTTTATCTCTTGAGCGAATCATCGCTGTCATTAGATTCGCGCACCAGGCACTTAAAGCGGTAGTCATCAGCAAAGCCACTAAGGTTATTCCGGTTATATCATAATGCCTGACTAGAATCGGCAGAGCGAGGAAAGTTGCGAGCAGTCCCTTGATTGCTGAAACTGCATGGCTATAGATCATGCCTCTGATCATTAAACACTTCACCCACTCCCGCTGCCTTCGAAGAAACAACACGTCAGCCTCTTCCTGAAAGAGCAGTACTCTGCCTGAGAACACAAAGAGCAGAATGCCCACCACCACTTGCAGCGGCAGTAACTGTGTCCATCCGGGAAGCGGACTGTTCCACAACTCACGATATAACCCGCCGCCTAGAAGCAGACCCGGTACAAGAATGTAGAGGCTCACGACCCAATCAAACACGGTTCCCAGAATGTCTCGTTGATATCTCCAATGTGCGGTTACTCTTCTCCAAAAGAGGGTATTTGGACTGCGCAACCGATAAGCATGCTTCCTGTCCTTCCCCTTCCTCATGTCAGCACATCGAAGCAATCAAATAGCGATGCATCAGGAAGTCCAGCAGACTGCCGTATTTGATCCAGCGTTCCCTCTGCGGCAATCCTTCCAGCGGATATGAGCAGGAATCGGTCACAGATTCTTTCGGCGGTATCCAGCACATGAGTAGACATTAGTACCCCGGCTCCGCGGCGTCTCTCCTCAAGAAGCAGATCCAGGAAATCGCGCGTAGCCCGGGGATCTAAACCGATAAACGGTTCATCTACAATATACACATCCGGCTTGGATAGAAAGCCAATCATCAGCATCATCTTTTGTTTCATCCCTTTGGAGAAGCCTCCCGGAAGTTCATTCCGCACTGCCTCCATCCCAAACTGCCTTAGAAGCTGGGCGGCCTGCTTCTCGAACTGCTCATCCTCCATTCCAAACGCGGCTGCTGCCAAATCCATATGCTCCCAAAGCGTCAAATCATCGTAAAACACCGGATGCTCCGGAACGTAAGCATACCTAGGAGGGGTACCTGCAATAAAGACGTCCGCTTTACTGTCTTTAAGCAGCCCCAGCACGGTCTTAATCGTCGTACTCTTTCCCGCTCCATTCGGCCCGATCAAACCTAGAAGTTCACCTGGTACAACTTGAAACGAAATCTCTCGTATGCGCGGGCGGCCTGGTTCGTATCCCGCCTCCTGAATATCCGCCCTCAGCACTGCATCGGGCTCCCATCCATTCTCTTGCGTCCAATCCATATCTAACACCCCATCTACTAAACCTATTCTTAAAGTATTACGAGGCAAAATGGGGATTCGTTGCATTTAATGATAGATTTCTGCATTAAACCGTAGTAGTTTCAGGTACCATATGAATCGCTTCCCCTGCGGCAGAAGCTCTGTCCTTGCGTTCGATTCTACCTTTAAATGCGAGCAGTACAGCTCCGACCGCTGCTGTTCCCAGCCCAGCAACGATATATGTTGGCACAGGTCCTATGCCAGTTACAAGCACTCCGCCCAGGGTAGGTCCTATGATCGCAGCGCCGCTAGTGAGGCTATTGACTGTTCCGAATACACGGCTCGTCATATGCTCTGGCGTTCTTTTCATGAGCAGCATCTGGAATGGAACCAATACGAATCCTCCGCCTACACCCGCTAGAAAGAAGGAGCCGAACAGCACCACGCTCTGAAGCAGATGCGGCATAGGGGTCATGACAACTACGGCACATATGGCGAAGACCAGCCCCGCTGCGGCAGCGCCTGACCCCATCTTGGCAAGCGTGCTCCAGCTTAGCTTACGGACAGACATGGCTGCGATTAACGTCCCTAATCCGCTGGCCGAAATACAATAGCCGAGCAGGTCCTCCGATATATCGGGTATTAACCGAAACAGGGTTACAATCTGGGAATCGGCCATCTGCAGCACCAGTACTACTGCACAGATCGTAATGACGCCTCCAAGCAGCAGCGGCATACCGTAGATCAGCTGAAGCCCTTCCCCAATCTCCTTGAAGAAGCTTTTCTTCTGTCCTTCTTGCCCATGCATCATTTCATGGCGAGATCCATCGTTTAAATCTGCTTGTTGAAGAAGCTTTCGGCCTGGAACACCAAGCAAAAATAAAGCCGAAACAACAAAAGCACCAGCATCAATGAGAAAGCATAATTGAATACCGAACAAGGCCATCAACAGACCGCCCAAGGAAGGCCCGATAATCTTGGATAACTGCTCGATCGATGAACTGATTGTAACCGCCTGATCGATGTGCTGTGGATTTACGATTTCTTTGATCTTGCCGCTCTTGGCAGGGGAGAACAGGACATCCATCAGACCTTTCACGATCAGTAATATATAAATTTGAGTTAAATTGCCTGCAAACAAGATCCCAATCAAGAGAAAAGCCCTGACTATATCCGAAATAACCATGATCTTCTTGCGATCATATCGATCACCGATCCATCCTGCTACGGGACCGCCAATTAAGACGGGGAGGGCCATACATAGCGTCATCGCAGCAATTTCCCAAGGCTGGGCCTGCCACTTCAATCCGACAAGTGTTAAGAGTGCAATAATATAGAGCCATTCTCCCATGTTGGACACCAGCTGCGATCCCATCAGCAGCATATAGTTCCGGTTGCGGAGCAGTGGTTTAAATCCCTCTGATTCGACGGTTCGTGCTTGATTCATTCCTTCCACCCTCTTCTTCGCTTTTTGCATAACCCCATTATAGAATCGGCCCCGGAACCTGAGATCAGGCTGAAGAAGTAGTTCATACCCGAGCCAGGGAATGAAATTGTTTCACGCAGTGTGACATATTATATGTTGCAATTCTTCAATTCAGCGTAATCTTAGATTTGAAGTAATTCAGGGCATGATGAGTCCATTTTAAAGGCGGGAGAATGTATGAAGGTATCACATGAACACGATACACAGCTTGCTATGCACCTGTATCGGGTATTTGCCAAGTCATTCAAGAGCGTCAATGAGCATGTCGTGAACGGCAGTAAAATCGAGGGTTTTAACCCAACTTCATTTGCCGTCATGGAAGTCCTGTTCTATAAAGGGCGCCAGCCCATCCAGCAGATTGGGGCACAGCTGCTCCTGCAGAGTGGTAATGTTACATATGTGGTAGACAAGCTTGTCGAAAGAGGATATGTACGCCGTAGGCCTTGCCCGGAGGACAGAAGAGTAATTTATGCCGAACTAACGCTGCCAGGGGAACAACTGATGCAGAAACTTTATCCCGTGCATGAACGGCATATTCAGCATGCTTTGGGAGGATTGAACGAGGAAGAGAAGCAGCAGCTAATCAGTCTTCTTGGCAAGATGAACAAACATGCGGAGCAGGTGCAGATCACGCGCCGTTAAGATTGGGAGAATCAAAGAAGAGCAAACCCAAATTCACCAAGAGTTTTTTCGACAGCATACAGAGCTCCGAGGCTTATAATGCTGAACCCCTGTCCGAAAAGAGACAGGGGTTCTGTTATCTTTTATTTTTATATAAAGTCCTGTATGAGTTCGTACATTACTTCCCGGAAGACGCCAGTTCCTCCACTCCCGCCTCCGGCTCAGGGGGCGCATTGCGGAAGGCGGCCACGATCAGCATACAGATCACAGCCATTACGGCCATCACCACGAACAGGGAATTCAAGCTTCCTTCCAGTATTCCGCTCAGCAGGCTGCCTGAGCCTGCAGGAAGTTCAGCCATGCCATGCGGAGAGAGTAATTTGTTAATATCGTCGCTGGTGATGCCAGCCGAATCCGGTTCAGCGGCAAGCCTGCCCGCAATTCCGGCATTGACCCATAAGCCGAATACCGCTACACCCACGGTCTGTCCGAATGTCCGGATGAAGGAGTTCAGTGCAGTGGACGCTCCGCGAACCTGATAACCAACCGAGGATTGCGCGATAATCTGAAACAAAGTTGAGATATACCCGAATCCGACGCCATAAATAAAAGTAAAGACCAGCAGCACACCCAGCGCCGTATCCTTATGCATGTACGCCAGTCCTACAGCACCTATGATGAGGCAGATGACTCCGATGATCGCCGTTTTGCGCGATCCGTTCTTTATGATCAGACGGCCGCTGATGATCGAGCCGATCAGCCATCCAATCGACATGGGAGCCAGCGTTAAGCCCGACAAGGTGGCATTGCCGCCCCGTACGCCTTGAATCCAAAGCGGCAAATACGTGGTCAACCCGATAATAAGCGCACTCACCAGAATATTGGCCACCGTTGATACTGTTATATCCCTTATCTTGAACAGATGAAGCGGCAGCATCGGCTCCTTGACTTTGCTCTCCACCACCAGAAACGCAGCGAGCAGTACCACAGAACCGATGATGAGACTGAGAATGATGGGAGATGTCCAAGAGTAGTTCTCTCCACCGCCTACTGCGAGTGCAAAGAGCAGCGCCGTCATCCCCACGGTAAACAGAGCCGCTCCTCCGTAGTCGATCGAAACTTCTCGCGTGGTGCGTTCCTCTTTAAAATAACGGAAAATCAGCCATATCGATAACAGTGCAAACGGCACATTAAACACAAAAATCCAGTGCCAGGACAGATAGTCTACAAAATACCCACCGAGCAGCGGTCCGATTAGAGAAGATATCCCCCATACGGAACTAATCATACCCTGAATCTTACCCCGCTCCTCCAGATTGTAAATGTCGCCGACAATCGTGAAGGTAACCGGAATGACGGCGCCTGCTCCTATCCCCTGAATTGCCCTGAATATGATTAACTGCGTCATGTTCTGCGACAGACCGCACAACAATGAGCCTACGAGAAAGATGAGCGAGCCGTATAAGAATACCGGCTTGCGTCCGTATAAATCGCTAATCTTACCAAAGATCGGCGTCGTTACAGCCATCGTCAGCAGATAGGCCGTAAAAATCCAGCTCATCAGACTCACGCTGCCAAAGCTGCTGATGATTGCCGGGCCAGCCGGACCGACCACCGTTCCTTCAATCGCAGCCATAAAGGTGGATAACAGAATCCCTACCAAGATGTAACTGCGTTTGTCTTGTTTTAATACACCCAATTCCTTCGTCCCCTTTACTCTAGAGAGCCCCTGCATGTCTATTTCGCATACAACCGGGGCCAACGGCATAAAAAGCGCCTCCTGATACCAGAAGCGCTTTTCCATCATGCAATATTACTATTATAAAGGTTACTGTAAAGCATGCACAATCCCAATTTCCTGTTACTCGTTTGCAGTGGTCTTACTGCCTCCTGTCTCCTCTCTTCTAAGCCGTGAAAAAACGACAGCATCAACATATCCACTGGCCGTATGGCGATAATCCCGCAGTATGCCCTCACGCGAATAACCGTTCCCCGCAAACCATCGACATGCTCGCTCGTTTCTCGGGTCTACGAAAGCTTCAATCCGGTTAAGTCCCATGATGGAATACCCAAAAGTAATAGCCAATTCGGCCGCCTCTGACATATAACCCTGCCCCCAATATGCACTGCTCAGTTCGCAGCCAAATTCACCTTTGAACGCTCCAGTAAGCTGCCAGAAATTAAATCCGCAGCTGCCGATTAATTGCCCTGTACCCATAATTTCAATTCCCCAGCGAATGGCCTCATCCTGCTGGGCAAGATGCTGCAACCAGAGTATTAATGATTTGGCGTCTTCGGCTGAGTGCAGCGGAGGCAAATCCAAAAAAGCCGCCGTATCAGGATCGGACCAGCAGCACAGCATCGCTTCGGCATCCTCCTCCGTCATCCTGCGCAGACGGATCCGTTGTCCCGTTAACTCAGGTATGATTCCTTCGCAGACATACATCGTTGTTCTCCCTCCTTGCAAAAAATCCGACTTATATCCCATGTTTCCGGTGATACTATGTGCGTGTATATAAAGGTTATAACAAATTCCCAATCATGGATTGGTCATCCATCAACTGTTAAATGTAGTTGTAATGTTTTGTTAATATATTGATGGATTCGGGCAGTTTCCGTCAATAGATGTTACCTTCATAAGCCCCTTTGTATAACGGAAGAAGGAGGAGACGATTTTGAGTATCGTGATTGTCTTGCTGTTAACTATTGTTGTCGTAGCCGCTGCCATTACGCAAATCGGATATCTGCAGATTACACGAATGCGAGTAAAGAATGATCTGAAGCTGTTTAAGGTGCTGGAAACAGCCGGTTTGTATAGCAGGGAACGTTACGAGTCGCTTCGAAAGAACGAAGTTGTAATTATGAGCTTTGATGGTTTGAAACTATGTGGCGCAGCCATTGAGAGCAATCCGGGGTCGAAGCATTGGGTTCTTCTTGTCCATGGGTATACGGGTTCCCGGGCAGTATCTACCCAATTCATTGACTTGTTTACAGAGGAAGGCTACAACGTGCTCCTTATCGATCAACGTAGGCATGGGCGAAGCGAAGGACGCTTTACTACTTATGGTTACTATGAGAAACATGATGTGCAGGCTTGGGTTCGCTGGTTAACGGAGCAGTATGGAGAAGACGTAGTTATCGGTCTTCACGGCCAATCACTCGGCGGCGGAACTGTGCTTGAATATCTATCCATCGCTGATCCGCAGGTTAAACTGGTCATTGCCGATTGTCCATACTCCGATTTAACAGATCTCATGCGGCATCAGCTTACGCGTCTCAACAAAATCCCCTCGGTACCGTTTCTGTCTTGGGTGAATGCCAGAATTCGCAGTAAAGCCGGATTCAGTCTTGATCAGGTTAGCCCGATCCGGGCTGTTCGAAACAGCTCTCTTCCTGTCATGTTCATTCATGGCACTAAGGACAATTACGTCCCTACCCGAATGAGTGTCGAGATGTTTGAAGCTAAAGCGGAACCAAAGAAACTGCTGCTTATCGAAGGTGCCGTACATGCGAACGCTTATCATGTTAATCCTGAGCAATATCAGGAAGGCGTGCACTCGTTTCTTCGAGAACATATAGGTCAACCTATGAGCATACTGCAGCCGAAGGTTGCCCCTCCCCCTCCTGCATTCCAGCTGGATCTGAATGGGTCGCGGCTTACCTGAGGAAATGGTTGCAAAAAATCCCCCGATTTCGCACGTAGCATGCGCATTCGGGGGATTTTCAATATATAGAGGTACTTCCTATGCCATGGTGTCTTCCTTCTTCTGGTTTACCGGCTTCAATACCTCCTCGCAGAGGTCTTTCAGTTTGTTCTGAATTTCCTTGAATTCCTCAATCCCGGCACCTGTCAGGCTGTAGGCATCACCGTGCGCAGTCAGAAAATTCTCCTCTGTCAAACGTTCAAGTTCAAATTTCACTTCCCGGTCGCCGACCTTATATCCATGACGCTCCAGCTCTGGCTGCATCTCGCTAATCGTAAGATCGCGCTCATGGGCAAGATAGAGCATATGGATACCGATAAATAAATTTTGTACATCTGCCCGCATTCATTTCCTCTCCCTCCACCTTGTATATTGATACTTTGTCATGTCATACATTACCCCTGCACCTTAGCAGGGAATCAGCCAGAAAAGTCTCGGAAACCCCTGCTTTCCTTGAGTTGTCTCTTGACGAGAATCATATATTTGGACTAAGGTGATGAAATCAGAAGAAATGATTGTAGAAAGGACAGATTCCTATATGTTTCAAAATATGCCCTATGAAGGAACCCGAAACGAGCAGTATACCCAGGTTCTCAGCCAGTTAAAGTCTCTCATTCATGATGAACCTAGTGCGATTGCCAATTTATCCAATGCATCCGCACTCCTCAAGCATTTTCTATCCGATACCAATTGGGTCGGCTTCTATCTATACGATGGCAACGAGTTGGTGCTCGGGCCATTTCAAGGACTGCCCGCTTGCATTCGGATTCCGATGAACCGCGGAGTCTGCGGTACGGCTGCCGCCAAACGTACGACCCTGCTTGTGGCTGATGTCCATGAATTTCCGGGACATATTGCCTGCGATGCAGCCTCAAACAGTGAAATTGTTGTGCCGATCATCGTAGATGGCGCATTGTATGGCGTACTGGATATCGACAGCCCGCTTAAGAACCGTTTTGACCAAGAAGATCAACAATTCCTGGAAACCTTCGTCCACATATTGGAAGGTCAACTCGCGTTATAATCAGGATGTTTTTACGTATTCTTCCGTACACTAGCCTAGAGTTCCAAATCAAACATTTTTAGGAGGAATACAATCCATGTATCAATCGAATAACAACAATTACTCACAAGTTTCCCAGCAAATCCGCCAGTGTGAGCAAATTCTTCAACAGTTGACCCAGCAAACCCAACAAGCCTCTAGTATGTATCAGCAACTCATGCAGCAGGAGCAACAACATGCAGCACGGCTAGAGGAAATTTCTCAGCGTGAGCGCCAAGCCGCACAAATGATCCAATCCGCCCTTCAAGGCCATCAGCAAGCTATACAGCAATATCAACAGATTTCTCAAATCGTTAGACAAGTCGAAAATTCTGTACAGATCCACAACCAAACGCAGCATATTCAGCCTTCATTTGGCCAACATGGTTTTACAAACAGCCCTAACACGCATCAAGGTCAAGGCTTCCAATAAAAAAAGGGGATCACGCAGTCTGCGCGATCCCCTCTTCTATCCTTGGGCTAGCTTACTTATCTTGATCACTTACGCTGAATTCGATTTCGGCTTGGATCTTATAGTTCTCTGGCTCTGCCTGAGTTTCGCCCCTCGACTGTGAATCAATCATGAAATCCGCCGATCCGTACATCACATAGTGCCCGTCCGGATAACCATCCTGGAGAGATCGGATGAAATCCTTGAATTCCTTTTTGTCTTGGCTGCCGTATCCGCCGCCCCCACTGTAATATTCACGGAGAGGCTCACCTTTTTTCAGCGTGGTTGTAAAATATGGCTCATTCATGGCATAACCGATATCGTAATCTCTTGTGAGCTCTTTCATCGGAAAATAAAAGGGAGAGGCCGCATGACCAATCGTAATTTCATCCTGTTCACCGATATACTCCAGCTCACCATATACCTTCACTTTGTCCCCGGAATTGTATTGATCTTTCTCGCTGACAAGTCGATACACGAAGTCCCTGTCGGAAACCTCCGCATGACTACCCCTTGCAGTATTATTTAATGGCGGATCAATCGAATCTTCTCCCTTAGACCCCTGCTGTGCGCAGCCTGTCACCATCAACATCAAGATAAACCCCATATAAAGGTATCTTCTCATCTTTCATTCTCACCTCAACCTTCAAACGGATGATATGACCGTAATGTTGCACATAAATGCAAATAGCCATAACCGAAACCGCGCTGATATCGCGAAGTTTTGGCACGGCTGTTACGGCTCTGTCATGCGGTCGGCAGTCACGAGGCGTTTCAAGCATGGATGCAGCGAAAACTCTAGGACTCGTAAATGTTCTTTACCCGTCCCACCTGTCCATCTTGAAGACGTACTTTAATGCCATGCGGATGGTTTGGGGAATTGGTCAGAATATCCTTGACCACACCCCGGGTTAGTTTGCCCGTTCGTTGATCCTGTTTCAATACGATATCAACCTCAAGGCCTGGCTTTATATTCGAACGCTGTCCACCATTCATCATCTTCTCTCCTGTCCATTTCTTGATGTTGTCCGTTCTCTATTGTCCACCTTACTGAAATCAAAGATGAAAAGCAAACTCAAGACGACAAAGGACTGCCCGTTAGGGATCATGCAGATCTCCTAATCAGACAGTCCTTCTATTATCTGTTAAGTACGGATACTTACTATATGAAATTATGGTGATGGATTACAATACACTTCCGCCATGCACGAAACGATTTTTCCAGGAATCACTGAATGTACCTACAAGGACTCCGCCCGATTGCTTCGAATAGGTATGCAGCAGCTTGTTGTCTCCCAAGTAAATAGCCACATGGGTGATCCGCTGTTTGGACTTGTCCAATCCGGCATAAGCAGATGCCGATGAGCCTCTATAACTCATGAAGAATACCAGATCACCGCGCTTTAATTTATCGACGCTGTAAACTGCAGTTCCTTTGTCCTTGACGTACTGCCCCTGCTTGCGCGAATCACTTGGCAGCGTAAGGTTAACACCATCCATGAATGCGCGACGGATAAATGCGGAACAGTCAAAAGTTTTTGTTGAATTGCGGTCTGAACCGAATTCGTACGGCGTGCCCAGATATTTCATGCCTGCACTGATTACTTTCTCAACACTGGCACTCGCAGAAGGCGATGTGTTTCCTGAATTTCCGGAATTGTTCCCGGAATTGTTTGAAGAGGAGTTACTTTGTTTAATGTATTTAGATGAAGCATATCCTTGCTTTCCATCTGAAGTTTTGATCTTATACCAACCTGAGCTGCTGCCCAGAATTTGAACGCCATCACCTTTATGCACGCGATCCACGACTTTACCTGATGTCGATGGCTGATTGCGCATATACACGTTTGCATTTGCTACACCTTTTGTCACGGACTGCACACTGGCGGCAGCCACTTCATTTACAGACCCATATCCATAAGAACCAAGAACAGCTGCTGATAGAAGCGCTCCGGCCATCAATTGTTTAATGCGTTTTTTCGAGAAAATAAGTATCTCCCCCATCTCGTAGATTGTGGAATGACGAAATTGTCATTTTCGTAATCCCGCAATCATTATAGACAGGCTACATCTTGGGACGCATGCAACGATCCTCACAAAAACGCATGCCAACTATTGCCAAGTAGGGGGACTTTGGTCGCTTTTTGTACATAAATATAGTAAATATAGATTATTATAACAATAATAAATGCCAAAATAACCCAACCAGTCCGTTACTATGAAGTACGGATTCCTTTGTTGGGTCTTTCTGCTTATCATAATGACAGACTCCAGTCTATCGCATATTCTAAATCTCATTCCACTACAATATTGTAATCAATTGACCTCATGGCCTCTTCGAATAGAGCGGATAACCAGGGTTTTCCGGTACATCGATTAGAATGATCCTGACATTAGCTTGTGCCTTAAGGCTAATCCGCTCATCCTGCTTTGTATCCATTACCATAAAGTCCCGGTGAAGAAAAGAAAGACTCGTCCCATCAGCTGTAAAGCTGCCTTCCCCTCTTACAGCCAGTGCTGCAATACGCCTGCCGGACTTCAATTCATAATAGGCTTCGTTACCGGCCAGCATCTGTATATCCAGCATTCTCACATCTATTGATAAATCCGTCGGTGCGAAGCCGCCAATTATCGTTTTGATCAATCCTCCTTGAATTCGGGTTACTGGAAAAGAATCCGGACGATACTGACGACAGGCAGGATTCTGTTTCAATGAATCACGGAGATAGGGTTCAAACCAAATTTGGACCCCTTCTGCGCCCGGCCCGGTCAGACGTTCTTCATGCCTAAGCCCCGAACCAGCCCGCATCAATAGTATTCCTCCAGGCCCCAGCTCACTGTTCGTGCCCTGCGAGTCCTTATGGACACCCTTTCCTTGAATCATATAGGTCACGATTTCAAATCCCTGATGAGGATGAGATGCGACATGACCTTCGATGGGCGAGTGGAACCAAGACCAATAGAAGAGCGGCCCTACTCTGGTCACAGCCGATCCTTCTCCAGATAAACCGATCGGCTTTTGCTCTGTTATCCTCCCGCCGTCGTATGAACCTGTGCCCTGTTTCTCGGGCGGGTATACATTTCCTATCACGTCCGGTCATCCTCCCATCTATCTATCCAAGTCATCTTGTACAGATGTACTAAGATTGGAATGTCATCTATATCTCGGTTTGAAGATAGTATTGACGATCGCGGCGTATATATCAACATCCTGAAACTCCCTTATTTGGAATTCATATTTGCGAATCTATTTTCAGATTATTTTCAGTTTTCGTTCAGACTTCATTCAGCTAGAGCACGTATGATAAAGTTGAAGGAATGACATAAGAGGAGTTTTGGCGTTATGGAATCTATGCATCGTATTCGTGTTTTACTCGTAGATGACGAGCCACATATATTACAGTTTCTGGAGCTTGGTCTGCAAAATGAAGGCTTTGAAGTTCATACGGCTTCCAATGGAGCTTCTGCAATAGTAGAAGCAAGCAGCTTCGAGCCACACGTTATTGTTCTTGATGTGATGATGCCGGGAATGGACGGACTTGCGGTTTGCAAACAATTAAAGGAAGAAAACAGAGATGTTGCAATCATTATGCTCACCGCTAAGGATGAGATTGATGACCGTGTTAAGGGGCTTATGATCGGAGCAGACGATTATATGGTCAAGCCTTTCAGCTTCGAAGAGCTGCTTGCCCGGATTCAAGCCCGGCTGCGCAATCAGTTTCCTAGCCTGCTCGGTGAAATCCGGCTCGGTCCGTTCACCATTGATGACCGCAAGAAGGAAATCGTATATCACGGTGAAGCCTTGGAGCTGTCACCAACGGAATATAAGCTGCTCAAGCTGCTTGTGACCAAACACGGCAGTGTTATGAGTAAATCGAATATTTTGAATATTGTGTGGGATTACGACTTTGGCGGAGAGGATAACATCGTGGAGGTCTATATCCGATCCCTGCGCGAGAAGCTTGGGGACAAGGAGCATCGGGTCATTCGTACCCTTCGCGGCGCCGGTTACCGGGTGGACCTGCCATGAACATACGGATGCGCGCACGCCGGTCTGGCCCAACTTCTCTACGCACACAGCTCCTGTCGCGTTCGCTCATCGTCTTGGGGCTTCTGCTCGTGTTGATCGGTGCACTGCAATATATATTGATGAAAAATGCCCTATTCCGCAATCAGGCTGACTCGCTTGCACTTCAGGTTCGCTCCATTCCCGCGGAGCTCTGGCAGCCTGACCGGGAGCTGCGCAGCCGCCCCGCCATACCAAATAACGATGCCCATTCGGACCATACGGGTCAGGGCGATCGACCACTGCTCTTTTTGCCGAACATGTCGCTTGCCAAGATCGAAGCTGGTGGAAATTACGCCGATCTGACCGCTGACAATGGTCTAGCCGCGCCCAAACTGACAGTTGAGACTTATGCATCAATAATGGAGCGATTCAAGGAGCGTCAGCTCGTCACGTATGAAGTGACCGAGAATGCCCAAGGCGATCAGCAGATTGTGGTCTTTCGCCCTTACGGGAAGCCGGACAGTCCTTCAGGGATCCTGCAGCTTGGAATGGATACGCAGCCGCTGCATGCCGTTCTGTTTCGGCAGCTGCTGATTTTTGGAGTACTGGCTATACTTGCCATGGCTGGCGGAGTTGCACTGTACCTCCCTTTACTGCGACGGACGCTCTACCCTCTGAACAATATGGTTGAAACGGTGAAACGCACGGATGCCGGGAATCTGGCTGAGCGTCTCCCCCTCCTGCAGGGTCAGCAGGAGATTGATCGCTTGGCCGAGTCGTTTAATGGCATGCTGGAGAGGCTGGAAAATGCGTTCGATGCGGAGCGTGAAGCTAAAGAACAAATGCGAAGATTTATTGCCGATGCTTCCCATGAGCTGCGAACGCCGCTCACATCGATTCACGGCTTTCTGGAGGTGCTGGGCCGCGGTGCTGCCGACAACCCCGAGCAGCTTCGGACGGCGCTATCCAGCATGCATGGCGAATCCAAGCGCATGAAGAAATTGGTCGAGGATTTGCTGTTGTTGGCAAAGCTGGACCGCAAGCCGGAGCTGCATCTGCAGGACATCCGGCTGGACCAGCTGCTGCTGGAAATGGAGCCCCATCTAAGAATGCTTGCCCAAGGCAGGAATGTAACAATTCAAGCAGTACCCGTGTTATGCCGGTGCGACTCCGACAAGATCAAGCAGGTCATTTACAACCTGTTTCATAATGCGGTACAGCATTCCGATTCTGCCACAGGACAGATTACCATTACCGTTGATAAAACCAAGGACCTTGCCGTACTGCAGGTTGGCGACAATGGTTCCGGGATTCCAAAGGAACATCTGCCCCATCTGTTCGAGCGGTTCTACCGCATCGACGAATCCCGGACCAGGCAGCACGGCGGTGCAGGCCTTGGACTGTCCATTACCCAATCCATTATAGATGCACATGGCGGTCATATGAGCGTAGACAGCACGGTCAACCAAGGGACGGTTTTCCGCGCGGAATGGCCGGGTATTATTCCTTACTGAAACACCCCTTCATATACCAGTTCATTCAAGGAACGGCGGTCTGTGGGCACTTCTCGTTCTTGCAGCGACTCCGGCAGCGCGGATATATTTCCTCGATAACCAAGTGCAATGACGGCATGCAGATCATATTCTTCCGGAATCCGCAATGTCTCGCGGGCCAGATCATGGTCAAAACCGCCGATTGCGCGGGTATTCAACCCTAGCAAAGCAGCTTGCGAAGCGATCGTGCCCCAAGCCGTTCCTGCATCAAACGCATGGCTTCTGCTATGTTCTCCATTTGCATTCAATGTATAGGATATGAGCAGGACCAGCACCGGCGCATGATCGCTCCATACGCGGTTTCCGGGACGGATAAAGGTCGCGAACCTGGCCCTCTCCTCGTCTGTCCGGGCAACGATGAATCGCCACGGCTGGCCGTTGCTCGAGGAAGGTGCCCACCTCGCTGCCTCCAGCACGGTATACAGCACATCATCTTCTACCGTGCGCTGATCAAAGGCTCTTGACGACCATCGGTTCACAAAGTGCGCGTGTACCGGGTAATCCGGGCGGCGCGCTAGTTCCACTGCAATTGGAGACGGCCCTGACACATTAACAGATGGTTCTGATTTACTCATTCATATTCTCTCCTTTTCCCTTGGGGGTGATAGTCCGAAGCGGTTGTACCTATGGCTTTATGAGCCAATCTTCCAATGGAAAATCGGTTTCGGCCAGCTTCTCCTCGACCAGAAAGGCCTTCGTTCCCTCAAGAAGCTGCAATCCTTTCTCGGTAAAAGGAACCTCCTTGATCAGCTCGATGGGGCTGACTTTCTTCACGTATTCGAGCTTCGTATTCTGTACCTCAGCCAGAAACTTATAATATTCTTCGGGATGCTGCTTCAAGTCCTCCAACGCTTTGGAGCGCGCTGCATTCCACACCTTAGGGAAATCGGGGTATTTTGCCAAATAGGCTTCGGAGACGACCGTCAAGCCCGTTCCGTACAGCTCCGGATGTTTAGTTGCATCATCCAGAAGCGTATATCCTTCATCGATCTGTTTGAGTGCAAACACTCCAGTATTAGTCATCGCGTCAATTTCCCCGCGAGCCAGAGCAGCTTCCGCGTCCACGCGAAGCAGATGAATGACCTTCACATCTTCCGATAACCCCTTCTTCTTGAGAAGACCGATTAAATACCGATGGTGAAAGGAGCCTTTTTGAGTTGCCACCGTTCCCCCCTTTAATTCATCCAGTGAAGCTGGTCCGCCTTTCCTGGCGACGAGGTATCCGATGCTATCGGTTGAACCTTGAGTAATCACCTTGGTCTTCGCCCCGGTAGAGCGCGACAATATGGCCGGCGTATCGCCAAGGCTGCCAAAGTCCAGGCGACCGCTGATTAATGATTCGCTCAAATCGGGGCCATTCGGGAAGGCTGTGAGATTAATCGTTTCAATGCCGTGTTTCTTCAGTTCTTCCTGTATAATGCCCTTTTGGAATCCCCAACCCTCAGCACCGGCCGGTACATTCAATGCGCTGGTTCCAATGTAACCATAGTTGAGCACTTTCGGCACACCAGAGCCCGATGCCTCCGTTGTTTGTTCCCTGGAGCTGCAGCCCTGCGAAAAAGCGAGTGCTGCTGCTACCAAAGTCAATAGAATCGCGTATCGCTTGCGTTTGTGTTTCCTAACCTGTCGACTCTCCATTTTCGTTTCATCTCCCATCATCTATTGCATTGTAGCTTTATGTCAGCGGCCCTCACCTTACTCCTGGTGCACGGCACTCTCTCTGCCCTGGTACTCTCTGAAACCTTGTATAATGGTCCGAATCATGACCTGGATGCCGTCACCGCTGGGAAGCTGTTAATCAATGGCCCTGGCAGTCATGGAACGAAACGCCTCGCGAGCTGAGCCAGAAACTCATGACTTGATACCGGTGTTCTCCCGGGTCCCCACCCCACTTGCTCGCGGTAGCCGCCCAGTAGCTCAGCCTGCTCCAGTTCTGCTTCACTGCGACCGCTGAGCCGGTCAGGATGGGGCGCGACATACATCGCATCCGCTGGACAATAGAGCTCGCACATAAAACAGGTCTGGCAATCATTCTGTCTGGCAATGACAGGCACATCGTCAACGACTTTATCAAATACATTAGTTGGACATACAGAAACACACAGATTACATGCCACACATCTGTCATCGCTGATTAGTTCAATCAAAGGGAAACCGCCTCCTCGCTCACTCTTTGTGCCCGTACGCTGATATCATCCAGCCCGGATGTGATCAGGCGGTAGCGCTGTGTTTCGTCGACTTCCGGATAATCGATCCGTTTATGCATGCCCCGCGTTTCCGTTCTGGCTTGCGCCGAGCGGTACATCCAACGGGCCGTTATCGTCATGGCGGCTGCCTCCCGTCTCTTCACCGCCTGATAATCCAGATAAATCGGTTCATGCCGGATTGATTTCCATACCCGATCAAGCCGATATAGCGAATCCCGGAGTCCTTCATCCGAACGAAACAGATTTCGGTCATACGGCATGACCTCTTCCTGCACCGCCCGAATATATTCCTCGGCAGCAATTGACGGCTTATGCTGCGCAGAACCATAGGTGCGAGACGACACAATCGGAGCCGAAGATAACCCGTGCACCTGTCGCTTTGCAGCATGCTGTCCCAGCGATTTAGCATACGTTGCCGCTCTTTCGCCTGCAAAGCTGCCGGACGACATCGCCCAGGCAGCATTATGGCTGCCGCCTCCGGTAAATCCGCCGCAGATCAATTCCCTCGTTGCGGCATCTCCCGCGGCATACAAGCCAGGAACCTTCGTAGCACAAGTATCGTCCACAATATGGATTCCCCCGGTCCCGCGGACCGTTCCCTCGAGCCTGAGGGTAACCGGAAACATATCCGTGAACGGATTGATACCCATGCGATCAAACGGCAGGAAGAAATTCGTCTGTCCTACCCGGAGCAGCGGCTGCAGATCAGCGGGTGCCTGATCCAGTCGGGCATACACCTGACGGTTCTCCAGCAGTTTTTTGGCAATGACAGAACGTCCTTTGGTCGAGCCCGCTCCCTCTACCACCGAGCCATCCTCATAGTAGAAGCTTGCGTAACGGTAGTATGCTGTTTTGGTAACCGAGGAGAACGTAGGTGATATGGCATAGGCATTGGAGAACTCCATACCCGACATCTCGGCTCCAGCCTCAGCCGCCATCAGATAACCATCGCCAGTAAGGACATTGCATCCTAGCGCTTTGCTCAAGAAAGCGCAGCCGCCGGTGGCGATAACAACAGCTCCCGCGGTGACTCGCCAAGGATCGCCCCCTTGCGTGCTTACGCCAGCGGCACCTCCCACTCCATGTTCATCCGCTAGAAGCTCAAGCGCAGGGCTGTGGTCTAGAATTTTGACACCGGCTCTTTTCACCAGCTTGCGCATAAGACGCATATATTCCGGTCCCTGCAATCCCTGCCGGAACACGTTGCCTTCGGGGTCAACCGGAAACGAATACCCCCATCCGGCAAGGCGGTTCATATTCTCGTAAGTCTGATCCAGCACGCGGTCCATCCATTCATTCTCGGCTAAGCGTCCACCCATAAAATAACGGCTCAGCTTCGCTTCCTGCCGCTGCTTCGATTCAGGCTCTACATACCATACACCTGTACCCGAGGGTGCAGTCGCTCCACTCGATCCGCAGTATCCTTTATCTGCCAGCACAACTTTACTGCCTTTGGCGGCAGCCGTTAAAGCAGCCCAGGTACCGGCAGGACCACCACCAATGACGAGCACATCCGTCTCCAACTGAAGTGTGTTGTCCTGTTTGTGCACATTCATATATTTTTCCTCCTCTATGTCATAGAACTCGCGCTTTCTATTCCTTGAGCAACATCATCCTTTATAAGTATCCCGCCACTTCAGTAAACGGCGCTCGAGAGAGCGGACGAACAGATCGACCAACATGCCAACAACAGCAAACACCAATACACCCACAAAGATTTGCTCCGTTAATGACGATTGCTTGGCAAGATTAATGAGAAATCCTACTCCTGACTGAGAGCCGATCAGCTCTGCAACGACGAGTCCCAGCCAAGATACCGCCAGCGATAAGCGAAGTCCCATTAATATGCCAGGAAGCGCAGAGGGAATAATAAGTTTAGTAATCTGCTGAAAACGGCTGTACTGGAGCACCCCGGATACTTCAACCAGCTTATTGTCTACTCTGCGAATACCGAGGAACGTATTAATATACAGTGGGAAGAAGGCTCCTTTTGCAATGATCAGCACTTTCGATGTTTCTCCGAACCCGAACCATAAGATGATAAGCGGAGCAATCGCCAGATGAGGGATCATCCTCAGGATTTGTACTGTTGGATCAAGGAATATTTCTGACTTGCGCGAGAAGCCCGTTAATATGCCGAATACCAAGCCCAAACTGCCGCCTAGAGCAAATCCTGCCGCAGCGCGTCCCAAACTTATGCCAAGATGGGTCGTCATATCGCCTGAGACTATCAGCCCCCAGAGGGACTTGAGGATTGCCGCAGGCGTGGGCAGAAAGAGCGTATTGATCCATCCGAAATTACCCGCCAGCTGCCATATGGCAAGCACCAGAACTGGAAAGGCCGAGCCAAGCGCGATGATCCGTATGGACGCTCTTCGGCGCTTGGAACGCAGGGAAGCTAGCGTATGCAGTGGCTGCTCCGCGGGCGGCTGTCCCGCAGCCGGCAGCACCAATTCACTCGTATGACTCATCAAGTCACCTCCTCTTTGGAAACAACAGTCGCCTTAGCCCCCATAGCTGTCACTCCATTTCAAAAGCCTGCGCTCCAACAACCGGACTGCGGCGTCGGCGGCTTTGCCGATAACGGCAAATAGAATGATGCACACGAAGACGGTGGCAGTTTTGCTGAACTGTCTGGCATCCGTCATCAAGTAGCCGATGCCTGACGTGGAACCCATAATTTCGGCAACGACGAGCCCCAGCCAAGCCAGCCCCAGAGATAGCCGAATCCCAAGGAAGATATGCGGCAACGATGCCGGAATGACCAGCTTGAAAATTTGCTGGATACGGCTGAAGCCTAGAACTCTTGCCACTTCAAACCATTTGTTATCCACTCCGCGTATCCCGAGGTAGGTTTGGATATAGAGCGGAAAAAAGGCACCTTTGGCAATCAGCAATATTTTGGATGACTCTCCGATTCCGAACCAGAGCACAAACAGCGGTGCAACCGCTAAATGTGGAACCATACGGATCATCTGGATGGAAGGGTCGAGTATGCGTTCGGATATGCGGTACAGCCCGACCAGAATACCGAAGGCGAGGCCGAGCGCACCACCTAGAGCAAAGCCCGCCGCGGCCCGGATCACACTGATCTGCACATGGCCGCCAAGCTCACCCGAGCCCGCCAATCGGGCAAAAGCTTCTGCAATGTGAAGCGGTGTCGGAAACAACAGCTCTGAAATATACCCCAGGTCGCCAAGCACCTGCCATACTATCAGCAGTGATACAGGAAGAATCGAACCGGCAGCGAAGATGCCCAGCGACCTTTTCCAACCTGCATTCCCTCGTTCTTCGGAGGAGTCAGCCAGCTTCGGACCGGCGGTAGCACTAGGCGGAACTGCCGTCTCACTGCCGAGAAATGAAGCTTGAGGCTTCTGCCGATACAATCTCGTATGATCACTCATCCTGATCACGCCCCAGCATGGAGAACGCTGCTCTTGCATATACAAAGGCGGAATTTAGCCCGGTCCGTTTCATGAAAAAGCACCTCTCCTTCTACTAAAAAGAGACATTCCCGTGAAAACTAAGGAATGTCTCCATATGAATGGTTGACATCGAACATGATTTATCAGCTTGAAATTGTCCCTTGGTGCGGGAGAATTCGGTCGATGAATGGAGTCTCATCGATCTCTGCCAGCCGGGTCCGTCCCCTCCCCCAGCCGATTCTCTCCCTCCAGCTTCCCATGATCCCCACCGATATTAGCTCCTGTTCTGCCACCTGCTGCTCTATGTCTGCAAAGGGTGACACATACAAAGCATCGACCGGGCAATAAGCCTCGCATATAAAACAGGTCTGGCAATCCTCCTGACGGGCAATGAACGGAAGTCCTGTCTCCGTACGATCGAATACATTGGTAGGACACACCTTAATACACAGACCGCATTCAATGCAGCGCTCCTGACTGACGATTTCGATCAAGCCCCCTCCCCCTCTCCGGCTGCTGCCGCCATCCAGCGGTCTGGCTCTCTGGCTTCATTTTCCCTGCTTGCTGTGTGAACATGGTATTCGGCTGCCTTGAAGAGATCGGGGCCCGCCTGTGCGTGCGGCTTTCCTTCCGGATACACTTGAATCCGGTCAATCCCGTTCACGGTAAGTCGATGCTGCAAACGCGGATTAGGGTTCGGATATTCCAGAAGTGTGTGCATACCTCGGGTCTCACGCCGGGCCAGTGCAGCCGTATACATCCACCTTGCGGTGGCTGCCATGGCCGCCGCCTCCCTTGACTTTATGCGCTCACGCGAATCCCCGGGTACCTCGGTATACACCTCCGGCCATAAAGCATTCAGCCGTTCGAGTGACTTCTGAATAACAGGCTCACTACGAAAATAATTGATGTCGAGCGGGAAAACCTCTCGCTGTACCGATTGGATCAGACTAGCTGAATCCAAGCTCTGGCCATGTTCTGCGGATTCACGACTCATACCGGCCCGCCCTGCGGCTTGCAGGCGACGGTCATTTGCGGAAGAGCGTGTGCTCAGCGCATGCTTCGCCGCTCCTTCGCCTGCCCACGTTCCCGAGCAGATTGCCCAAGATGCATTAAAAGCACCACCACCCGATTTGGCTCCCGTCACTCGTTCCCGAGTCGCCGCATCTCCCGCAGCGTATAATCCTGGAACCGTTGTCGCGCAATCATCTCCCGTGATGCGGATGCCCCCAGTTCCCCGAACGGTCCCCTCATAGCGAAGAGTTAAAGGAAAACGCTCCTTAAACGGGTCAATCCCCGCCCGATCATACGGCACAAAGAAGATAGCATGCGATTGCCTTAATATGCGCTGTTTCTCTGCCGTATCTGCATGATTCAGCGTGGCATAAACCGGGCCTTTGCGAAGCATCGTCGGCAAGAAATCATGCGGTCTCGGCCCGCCGGGGCTGTAGAGCGTATTTCCGTCTTCGTCATAATACGTCGCCCAATTGAGAAGCCGGCCGCGGGTTACCGTACCGAATGCCGCGCTCGGCGCATATTGACGGCTGAACTCCATGCCGGACAGCTCGGCGCCCAGCTCTGCAGCCATAAGCAATCCTTCCCCTGTGAGCACATTGCAGCCAAGGCCCTTGCTTAAGAAGGCGCAGCCGCCGGTAGCTATAACAACCGATTGTGCCCTAACTTCCCAATCCCTGTTCTTCTGCCTGGATATGCCCCGCGCACCTCCGACACCGTGCTCATCAGTAAGCAGCTCGAGCGCCGGAGATTGATCCATTATCCTTACGCCGGCCCGGCTGACTGCACTTCGCATCAGCTTCATATATTCAGGTCCCTGCAGATGATCACGCATGGGAACCCCGTTCTCATCCCTGCGGAAGGGATATCCCCATGTCTCCACGCGCTCCAGGTTGATATATACCTGATCCAGTACACGATGGATCCAGTCCGGTTCGGATAAATAGCCGCCTTCTTTCATCCGCTGGGATACAGCCTCATTACGTAGCTTCTCATCCGGTGGCAAGTATAAAAGATTCGTTCCGCCCGGTGCTGTTGCCCCGCTGGAGCCGAGAAACCCTTTGTCGACCAATATGACTTTGGCACCTTGGGAGGCTGCGCTCCACGCGGCCCACGCCCCGGCAGGGCCTCCGCCAATGACAAGGACATCCGTTGTCAGTTTGAGTTCGTCATTTGCTTGCATTCGATGATCCCCTCCTTGATTGCTAGCCCCTATCAGTCCAAAACGGCAAAAAGGAGATCATGAGTAGATTCATGATCTCCAGTGGGCTGGTCGATTAATATACCTTAGTTATTCGATTGGAATTATCAAGTATGTTACCAGCTTGTAATTTCAGCGTCAATACTTTTTTAAAAAAATTGATATCTATGGCAGACAAGGTATGAACTTCTATTGTCAATTATTTTAGGTATCCCGTTTTTTTGGTACAATACTATCGGTACTAGAACATCAAATGATAGGATTCTTATCTTGATAGACTCAAGAAAAGTGAGGCAGAAGCTCTCAGCATCTAGTAGGCGGCAGCAGTCAGCTGCGGGATCGCGCCTTGTTCATTGGGGCAGGACAACTATATAATGAAATATATTAAGCTAGCAATCATCAAGCCTTTTTCCGGAAATCATCGGCATACAATTGCCCTCGCTTACAAGCAACTTGTTCGCAGTCATAACCGTCAAGCAGTTCTAAAGGATGCAGAGGTATCCTTATCACTTGAAAGAGGTGTAACTTTTGGATAACTGGATTACGGACATTATGGAAAAGTTCGGCTACATCGGCATCATGCTGATGATCGCCCTGGAGAACGTGTTTCCACCAATTCCCTCCGAGGTCATTCTAACCTTCGGCGGATTCATGACAACCTACTCGAAACTGACAGTGCCAGGTGTCATTATCGCAGCTACCATAGGGTCTGTGGTCGGTGCCGTCATTCTATACGGAATCGGACGTCTGCTTGATGTCGAGCGGCTTGAGAAGATCGTGGACCGTTGGGGTCATATTCTTCGTGTCAAAAAAGAAGACATCCGCAAGGCCGATGCCTGGTTCGATAAATACGGCTACTGGACGGTTCTGTTCTGCCGCATGATTCCGTTGATCCGAAGCCTGATCTCCATCCCGGCGGGGATGTCCAACATGAAGTTCGGCATGTTCCTGCTCTTCACGACCATTGGTACTTTGATCTGGAACATCATTCTGGTAGCCGTCGGTGCCGCCGTCGGCGATTCATGGGAAAATATCGTTGCCTTCATGGACGTCTATTCCAATATCGCTTATGCTGTAATAGCTGTGGCCGTGATCGCATTCTTGTTCATCTTCTTCCGCAAGCGAAGAAAGTCGGCTTAAACTGGAGCCTGCACTTCATGCCATTCATTGTGAATATCATTGCATTTTATATTTATTACGTAAGGGAGAGAACGTATGGATTTTTTAACCATCATTAAAGCAATTATTCTGGGAATCGTCGAGGGACTGACCGAGTTCGCTCCTGTATCCTCCACCGGCCATATGATCATCGTGGATGATATGTGGCTGAGATCCGAGGAATTTCTGACCAAATATGTAGCCAACACATTCAAAGTCGTGATTCAGCTCGGTTCCATTCTCGCCGTCATCGTCGTGTTCAAGGACCGCTTCCTGGATCTTTTATGGCTCAAGCGCAAAAAGCCGGAAGCCGGGGTACCAGCAGGTACGGGCAGACTGAAGCTCGGCCAGGTTATTGTTGGCTTGATTCCGGCAGGTGTGCTAGGTCTTCTGTTCGAAAATTTCATTGATGATTATTTATTCTCTACCGCTACCGTGCTGATCGGTCTTGTGATTGGTGCCATCTTCATGATCGTTGCCGATAAAGTCAGCTCGAAAAAAGAGCCGAAAGTGGTCACTGTCGATCAAATTACGTACCGGCAAGCATTCAGCGTCGGACTGATTCAATGTCTGTCGCTCTGGCCGGGCTTCTCCCGTTCCGGCTCCACCATTTCCGGAGGTGTCATGCTGGGCATGAGTCACCGTGCAGCGGCAGACTTTACGTTCATCATGGCTGTACCGATCATGTTCGGCGCCAGCTTCCTGTCGTTGCTGAAGAACTGGGAGTACTTTACGCTGGACGCCCTTCCGTTCTTCATCGCCGGATTCGTAGCGGCCTTCATCTTCGCCTTGATCTCCATCCGCTTCTTCCTGAAGCTGATCAACCGGATCAAGCTGGTACCGTTTGCGATCTACCGGATCGTGCTCGCTGCGGTAATTGCGTTGGTGCTTTATCTGTAAAAGTTAGTTATTGAGAGATTAAAAGGCAGGTCAAGAGTAATTCTTGACCTGCCTTTTGTTATGGATGCTGCTATGCACTTGTTGGCTGTATGCCCATCGCCTGCACAATTAGGCCAGCTTACTCTAGCTGAGCCTTCGAGTAATAGCGCACCTGTTTACCATGTCTGTTGGCGTACTCGATTTCGGCCCGGGTACTCTCTCCGATATATCCATTCACATCGATTACAAAGATCTCCTCCGACATATCGATTTTGTGAAAATGCAGTTCTTTCAGCATGCCTTCCTGCGCCTTCGTGATCTCGATCCCGTCGCTCTGCTCAAAGAAACCAACACTGAGTACGATATGTCCTTGCAGCGTCAATGCTGCCTCGACTTCACGAAATTGAGGTTTAAATTTGGTTGAGCCACACAGTGTAATAACCGCCATAATGTATATCTCCTTCATTAAGGTGTTCTGCTGCTTCTGCCAACTTTAGCTTCAAATACGCTCTGTTCTGCTCTTTTTGAATGATAAGATAAGCTGTGTACTCAAGGGGGAAATAAAATAGCCCCTTCGACTACAAAGCCGAAAGAGGCTTGTGAAGTAATGCTATTCTCAATTCCTATGGCGGGCAGCAGCCCTTGAATATATCTATTTAAGCCTGCGGCTTCAGCTGAACAGTACGCTTGGTGTTTGCGGACTCATATGCTGCCAGGGCAACGCGGGCTGAATAGTACCCGTCCTCGCCTGTTATCTCAACCGGTTTGCCATTACGAATGCTCTCCACGAAGCTGTTGATAAGACCTTCGTCCATATCATCTCCCCAGAAGTTCCACGCGGCTGCTTTACCAGTCACATCGCTGTACACCTCGTTCTTCTGAGCGAAAGCATCAATGTTCAGCACACCCTTCGTACCGATGATCTCGAGCGTAACATCTCCCCAGGTCGGGAAGGTACGATTACGGGACCAGCTTGGATCCAGTACAGCAACAACGCCATTGGCGAATTTGACATGGACCATGCCGGCGTCATCAATATCGGTGTCATGGAACAGCGTTTCGGCATGAGCATATACTTCCTCCACCTTGCTGCCGGTAAACCAGTGCATAAGGTCCATCACATGGACGGTATGATCAAAAACGGCTCCGCCGCCCGATTTCTCACGTTCGATAAACCAGCCGCCAGGCATCGTTCCCCGGTTAGTTCCCTTCATGGCCAGGATCTCGCCGATCTGTCCGGCGTCCACCGCTTCCTTCGCCTGTCGCACAGATGTAAGATACCGACAAGGAAAAGCAGTCATGAGCTGAACACCATGATCCTTGCACACCCGGATCATCTCCAGCATCTCAGCTTCGGACAAACCTAATGGTTTCTCACACAACACATGCTTGCCTGCTTCTGCGGCACGTTTGGTGATCTCTGCATGGCGCGCATTCTCCGAACAGATAACAACAGCATCTATCTCCTGTGACAGCAACTCATTATAATCCGCGTAATATGGGATTCCTCGCTCTACAGAGTAAGGGCGCACTCTTTCCCCATCTTCATCAGCGATCCCAACCACCTCAACATCATCACGCTTCAGCATGCTGAAGAAATAAGTTGCTGCATGCATATGGGCAAAACTGATAAAGCCAACCTTGATTTTATTCATGAAACATTCCCTCCAATCATGACAGGCTGCCCGGTCTGAGCCGATTGCCCGGCAGCCTGAGCGATTGCAACGGCGTAGCAAGCATCTTCGATGCTGACAAGCGGGTCGCTACCATTACGGATGCACTCGATAAAATGCTGCAATTCTTTGTAATACGGATCATGAAGATTGCTGCCGGAAGGAATTTGTACGGCTGGCCCTTCCCCTGTAGCGAGACCCAGCGTTTGAATATCAAGTGGTTGTACCTGGTTGCTATCAAATCTTACAATACCTTGATCTCCCGAAACTTCGAATTGCGTCGTAAACGGGCCGGGATAACCCCAGTAGCCGGTTAAACTTGCGATAGCTTTATTCTTAAAATGAAGTGTAAGCTGAGCATACTCCATCTTCGGCTCATCCCGTTTAACAGCCGAAGCATATACCGACTCAACTTCACCAAACAGCCAGCATGCATAATCAATGTCATGAATCATCAGATCCATAATGACGCCTCCGCTCTTGCCGGAGTCTGTGTACCATCCATCCATCCCTTGCGGATATGCGCCATACCGCTTAAAGTGAGCCATTCTAGGTGCTCCAATCTTTCCGGAGTGAGCCTGCTGATATGCATCATGGTAGTTCGGAAAGAACCGGACAACCTGCCCGATAAACAATCGAACTCCGTGCTGTTCACAGGCCGTTTTCATCACCTGTGCATCCTCCAGAGTTAAAGCTGCCGGCTTCTCACAGATGACGTGCAGTCCTTTTTCAGCTATTTGCAGTACATACGGTTTATGTAGATAGGTGGGCAGACACACCGCAACCGTTTCCAAATCTTTTTGCTCAAACAATGATGCAACATCCGTGTATGCCTTCGCCCCGGTCAAGGCTGCGGCCCGCTCAGCCCGCCTTGCGTTAATATCCACCACGCCTGTCACCGTGACTCCCGGCATTTTGGCCAAATTATGCGCATAGATCATTCCCATTGTTCCACAGCCCAAAATCGCTATGTTCATGCTTATCCCTCCAGTATACCAAGTATGACGTGGACCAAAAGATACTGCTGTACCCGCTGTTTGCGAATACCCCACTCTGTTAACTTCTTCATAAGACATGACATTCCTGCCCAGGTTTCATGGTTGGTGCTTTTTGAACTTATGCGGCTAACTTGGTAAAGTGTATATTGTATGGTTAAGTATATCATTTTTTATATATGACCGAGCCGTTTAGGAATGGATTCAACGTTCTAGGTAAAGGAGAAGCTTTCAGGCATTTCTATCAGAATGTTCAAGAGAAAGGGTGTAGAGCGAACATGTCAGAGCTTGTTGTGCAAACGAATAAAGGGCGTATCCAGGGCAGTCTGGAGAACGGCGTCCGTGTATGGAAAGGGATTCCTTATGCAAAACCCCCGGTTGGCCCGCTGCGGTTCCGTGCTCCTGTGCCGCCTGATTCATGGAACGGAATCAAAGAAACCACCGACTTCAGTCCGATGTGCCTTCAGCCGCTCGAATCTACGTCCAGCATGCTAGGTGGAGGCGTGACCAAGACGGTTTCCGAGGATTCCCTATATCTCAATGTGTGGGCTCCCCAGGACCCGCCAGCAGAGCCGCTGCCCGTCATGGTATGGATTCACGGCGGCGCTTTCGTCACAGGCTCCGGCAGCTTGCCGAGCTATAATGGGGCTTCCTTCGTTCTCCGAGGTAACGTTATTGTCGTGACGTTCAATTATCGGCTGGGCCCGCTTGGCTTTCTTCATCTGGCTCCGCTTGGAGAGGGCTTATCCTCCAATACCGGCTTATTGGACCAGATCGCTGCTCTGCAGTGGGTGCGTGACAATATCAGAGCATTCGGAGGCGATCCAGACCAGGTCACCGTATTCGGTGAGTCAGCGGGCAGCATGAGCATCGCCGCACTGCTGGCCATGCCTGCGGCCAAGGGGCTGTTCAAGCAGGCCATTATGGAAAGCGGCGCTTCCCAGGTCATGACTCCGGAACAGGCACAGCTGATAACAGCTGGTTTATTAAAGGAACTGGACCTGACACCAGATTATATCCAGCAACTTGAAACGTTGTCCGGTGAGCAGATATTCGAGGCCGGCGAACGGCTCAAGAAGCGGATCGGCCCCGGTATTAACATGATTTTTCAACCGGTCGTGGAGCCGGATACTCTGCCTCATGATCCGCTGCAGGCTATTCAAACAGGCTGGGCCAAAGACGTGCCAATCCTCATCGGGACGAACCTGGATGAAGGCGCCTTATTCTTTCGGCCGGACATGCCACTGGTAAAAGAGAATGACCTTGTCCGTACGGTTGAGATGATGACCGGCATTGAGGATGCCGCCCCTCTAATTAAGACCTATCCCTACAACATAGACGGACATGCCCAGATTATGACGGACCTGTATTTCTGGCGCTCAGCTCTGCAGTTCGCATCCGCTCAGAGCAAGCATGCGCGGGTATGGATGTACCGATTCGATTGGACGCTGCCCGATCATCCCGTGCTTGGGAAAGCGATGCATGCTCTGGAAATCCCGTTTGTATTCAATACGCTTGCACTGTTTCAGAACATCGGTGTTCATGTCGATGAGGCCACGCAAGCCTTGTCTGACCGGATGCAGGATGCATGGATTTCATTTGCCCGCCATGGCTCACCGGATACGGATTTGCTGCCTTGGCCTGCTTATGATCCGGCAGCACGCGCGACAATGCTCTTCGACTACAACAGCGGAATTGCCCTGGACCCGGATGCCATTAAGCGGGAAATGCTGAAATTATAAAAACAGACCAGTAAACAAGCCATCCCATGAGGCACCGCATCCTTGCAGACGACATCCTTGCGGAAACAAAGAAAGCTGTATTCCAGTCATGATGGACACGATCTGGAATACAGCTTTTTGTTAAGTCAGGGTCCGTCTGCATCTGATCTCCGCTATGGTTGCGTCGGCTACTTATGCTTCAAAAGGTGCCGAGGGCTGCTTCCGGGGAAACCAGGGAAAATGCAGTCAGCGCCTTATTTTACTGCCCCTTGTGTAATGCCGTTAATGATCCATTTCTGCGCGAACAGATAGATAATGATCATCGGCAGCATCGCCATCAGGTACGAAGCAAAGGCCAAGTTGAAGTCTGTGTTAAACTGCCCCTGGAATATATATTGCACCAGCGGCAGCGTATAGGAGCTTGTATCACTGATGATGATGAGCGGCAGAAGGAAGTCATTATACGTGGACAGGCAGATCAGAATGCCAACTGTCGCATTCATGGGTGCCATCATCGGGAATATGATTCTCCAGAATGTTCCCCAGGTTGATGTGCCATCCACACGGGCTGCCTCCTCCAGCGCAACCGGAATCGATTTAATGTAACCGACATATACAAAAACGTTAAAAGCCAATGCATAAACGGTATGCAGAATCGTAAGCCCGACCAGATTCGTCATATGAAGACCAGCCGTCAATTTGACCAGTGGCAGCATAATAATTGGAAAAGGAATAAACATGGCGCTGATAAAATAAAAATATAAACCCTTGAAGAACTTTCGGTTCATATTGCGGGCAATGGCATAAGCAACAAGCGAATTGGTTAACAGGGTCAGCACGACCGTTGCCGTTGTTACCATCGCGCTATTGCCCAGTGCGTTAAAGAAATTGGTCATTTGGATCGCGTTCGTAAAGTTCTCGAAATGAAACTCCCTTGGTAAGCCGAACACGGATGACAACATATCCTCCGGCGTTTTGAGCGCAATCGTAATCGTCATATACAGCGGGAACAAAATCAGGATCGTACCCATTGTAATGAGAATCATAACCACCCAGTTCGTTTTTGTTCGCATTACACATCACCCTCTCTTCTCTGCAGGAACCGAATCTGCACGACCGATATGGTGGCAATCAAGATGAAGTAGATCACAGAGTTTGCGGATTGATAGGCAAATTCTCCTCCCTCAAATCCCCCGGTATAAATCAGGTGGGAGATCGACTGTGTCGCCCTTCCCGGCCCACCGTTGGTGAGGGCTATAATCTGATCAAAGACCATTAAGGAGTTCTTCATAGCCAGCACCATATTGATTGTAAAAAATGGCGCGATTAGCGGAAAGGTGATTTTCCAGAATTCCTGCCAGCGGTTAGCCCCATCAAGGCTCGAAGCCTCATACAACGTGCGGGAAATGGTCTGTAGCCCTGCGAGATAGAGAATCGTGTTATAGGCAATGCCCTGCCATACCGCTACGATCACGACTCCGATCCAGGCATGCTGTTCACTGCCCAGAATATTGGTAGACAGCCAATCGATTCCCAGGTTCTTTCCCCAAATGGTAAACACATTCGAGAACAGATAATTGAATATGTAACCCACAATCAGCACGCTCAGAATATTGGGAAGAAAGTAAATGCCTCTGAAGAAATTCCTCGCTTTGATCTTGGCGTTCAATCCCATAGCAATCAGCAGGCTAAAAATGTTGATGAGGATGGTAACCACCACAGCGAATTTGAATGTGAACCAGTACGCGTGGCCCACGTTGCCATCCTTAAACAGATTGATGTAATTCTTAAATCCGATGAAGTCGAAGTTATCACCGAATCCGTTCCAGTTCGTGAAGGAGTAGTACACCCCCTGCAAAGCCGGCAGCGTCAGAAATACGAAGAACAACACCACTGCGGGTATGGTCATCAAATAATAAGGCGTAAGCCGCTTGTTCATGTCCGATCCTCCTTCATCCTTCGTGGGTATTGTGAGATATTGCGGGATATTGCAGGTATCGTGGAAAAGTGAATATCAGGTCGTTAGCGCCTGTCAGCTACCTTGTCCCATTCGGTGTCCAGCTTCTTCAAGTACCCATCGATATCCCGATTTTGCAGGAAGGACTGAATCACCGAGTTTAACTGCACAGCCGCCGGAATATAGTGGTCAGCAAAATCGAGAACCTGGCCCCGCTCAAGATAAGGCAGCAGCTCGGCAACGGCAGGATCATCCTGCTTCACTCCATCAACGGTTGAGAACAGCGTTTGCTCGGTTATATATTGCTTGCTATTCTCCGGCTTGAGCAGAAACTGAATGAATTGCTGTGCTTCCTCTTTATGCTTCGAACTATCGGAGATGGCCAGCAACGTATCTACACCCGAGATCAGTTTGTTCTCTTCCGGATTATCACCGGTTGGCAGGGGAAAGAAGCCGATCGGTACGTCTGGATTGGCTTTGCGGATTTCCGGAATCGCCCAGGTTCCCTGGATATACATGGCCGATTCACCTCTCGCAAAACCCCGGTTGCCGTCTGCATAGTTCTTGCCGAAATTGTCCCCATGGCCATAATCCATCAGTGCAAGCTGCTTCTCTGCAATTTCACGATATTTCTCAGCGAAGGTTACCTTGCCTTCCCGCCGATCCATGTAAAATTCAATCCCTTCCAGATTGGAGGCCAATGCATTAAACGGCAGCACCGTCTGCCAATCGTCTTTATATGTGAAGTAAAACGGAATCTTTCCCGCTTCCTTGACCTTCTGCGCCGTAGCTAACAGCTCGTCCCAAGTCCCGGGAACACGGAGTCCCATTTCTTTGAAAATTTCTTTGTTGTACATTACACCGTTAGCGTTGGTGGAGTAAGGTATGCCTGTAACCTCCTCCATCCCTGCCACGTCCTTCAGCATCTCAACATAGGTCTCATCAACATGACTCAGCAGCGAGTTATTCGTCAAATCCATGAAGATGCCGCTTTGCGCCAGCAATGAATAGGTATCTGTTGCGCCTATGCCGATAATATCAGGAATGTCCTTCTTGACGACTCTTGTCTTAAGCACTGTCTCCGCATCCGGCGGATTCACCTGTATCACCTTGATCCTGGATTGGGATTCATTAAACTTGTCGATGAGTGCATCGAAGGAACCTTTTGCTTCGGGCTTATTCTGAAAAAACTCTATCTGTACCCGGCCCGATTCCTCTTTAGCACCGCAAGCGGTCAGTATCAATACGGTCGACAAACACACCGCGATCCATTTACCAAGCTTCATGGTCTACCCCCATTTCATTCTCCTGAAGTAATTACGGCCAATGCCATGCCTATTAACTACCCGTACAGCTTGGTTGGTAAACTACCCTCCCTTCGGACCGGCATATGCGGACCTTTCTATGGAAACAAAAAAAGCCAGCAGATCAGGGTTTTTGTCCTGATCTGCTGGCAGAGATTGGCTGTTACTTTAGAGCCGGGGTTATGCTACTCCAACCATTTTTTATGAATGTTCGCAAACTTGCCTTGGAGCTTCATTTCGTCAATCCACATTTCCAAATAGCTCGCATATTCAAAGTCGCCGCGAGGAATCATGTAGCCTTTTTCACTGTTTGTGAACGGCTTGTCCGTAAGTGCAGCATACAGTCTGGAATCTGCTTTCGCATACGTAATTGCTTCAATTGTATCAGTAATCATCACGTCATACGTACCGTCAGCAACCAAATGCGGGATATCCAGGTTGTTTGGAACCACCGTTACGTTGGCTTTTGTCAGATGCTCGCGCACGAATACTTCGTTCGTTCCGCCCGGATTCACACCGATGCGTACCGACGGCTTGTTGATATCTTCAACGGACAAGTATTTGTCCTTATCTTCAGCACGGATCAAAGGTGCCTTACCGAACGAAATGTAGCCTTGGGATACATAAGCTGTTTTTTGTCTTGCTGTGTTACGGGTTACGCCGCCTACAGCGATGTCAAACTTGTCAGCTTGCAGATCCTTCATCATGTCGGGCCATGTAGTATTTACGTAGCGCACTTCCACGCCAAGATCTTTACCGAGTTCTTCCATAGCGTCAACGTCATAACCTTCATATTGTTTTGTAGCAGGATTCAAATATGTGAACGGTTTGTAATCCCCTGTCATACCAACTCGTATGTAGCCTCTTTCGATAATCTCATCAAGTTGGGAAGCTGCTTGTTTCTTCAGTTGCCCAGGTGCATTGGACGAAGCGGATTTAGCGGATACCTCCGGTGTGGTGAGAACCTCGTTCGCTGCAAAGCCTGTTGCCACCAATGATAAGCTGACTACCCCTGCAATTAATACCTTTTTCCAATTCTTAGCCATTTTTTAAATTTCCTCCTGTTTGTCTTCTTGTTGTTTTCAATCGAATGCCCTTGATTTGGCAGCGGCATCATCTGCCTGAAACTATTTGAGAATTTCTTGCTGCTAGCCTTGAGTTAAGGCAGCTCCTTTATTTCTTACAGACATCCCCCCTTTCAAGTACCCTAAGTGCGGTTACTAATGGAAGGAATGCTACAGACTGAATTTGGCAAGCTCTTTGTTCAGTTCTTGAGCAACCACTTCGAGCTGTTTCACAGAGTCTGAAATTTCCTTGATCGTTGAGATTTGATTCTCGACAGCGGCTGTCACTTGTTGTGCATCCGTCGAGGTCAGATCCGCAATAGATTTAAGCTCTTCAACCGAAGCACTTACCTGTTCAGAGCCGGCGGACATTTCTTCGGAAGCTGCAGATACTTCCAAAATGTGATCAGCAACATTTCGCGTAGCAGTCAAAATATTTTCGAATTTCGCACGAACCTCTTGAATTAGCGTAATCCCGTCCTCAACATCCTTCCGACTGACGTCCATGACCTCCACGGCATTAATGGTGTCTTCGCGAATTTCCGTAATCAGCTTCGCGATCTGGTCTGTTGAAACCTCGGACTGCCCAGCCAGCTTCTTAACTTCTTCTGCTACAACGGCAAAGCCGCGGCCATGCTCGCCTGCTCTGGCTGCTTCGATGGAAGCATTTAAGGACAGCAGTCGAATACGGGAAGTTACTTCCGTAATGAAGCTCAAAATCTGCTCGATTTCAGAAGAACGCTCATTCAAGCGCCCAATTGCCGTTCCAACTTTAGACGTACCCTCTCCGATGTTGCCGATCTGCTTCACCGCTTGTTCAACGACAACTGATCCAGTTTCAGCTTGATTGGCAGCTTCCTGAGCAGCTTCGGACACCATGGAAGATGTTTCGGCAATTTTGACGATTCCGCTTGCCATATCATTCATGGACATTGCGATTTCGTTAGAGCTTGAAGCATGAGTATTCGCTCCATTTGCAATTTGACGAATGGAAGAGCCGATCCGATCAACACTGCCCATCGCTGTATCTACTCCGCTCGATACGGTCTCCGTAACCGACAAGACTTGGCGGGATGAATCGCTCACTCCGACAACCAGATGCTTCAGATGGGATACCGTCTGGTTAAAATCGTTGGAGAGAACCGCAATCTCATCCTTCCCTTCCACTTGGATGGTCTTGGTCAAGTCACCAGCTGCGACTTCTTTGACAGCTGTGTTAAGTTTGCGAATCGGCCTAACAATCTGTTCCGTAACATATATCACAGAAAAGGCGGATAAGATCAATGCTCCTACCGATATGATGATCATGGTAATCGACATTTCCGTAATCGGAGCATTCAGCTCTTTGGTCGGTGCAGCCACAAATATGCCCCAATTAAAGTAGGATGGTGCATAGGCTCCTGAATAATCGGCTCCATCCACAGAATAGTTAAATGTACCTGATTTGCCTTGACTGACTTCGTCATAAGCTTTATTTAAACCCGGATTATCAATATCTTTAATGCCTTTATTAAGAACAAGCTCCTCTTCCGGGGACCACATAAACGTTCCTGCTTTACTTAACAGAAAAGCATAGCCGGTAGTTCCGAATGTTTGGTTGGACACTTTATTTTGAATCTCGTTGATTGGAAGGGTAGAGCCCATATAACCGTACTGTTTGCCATCTTCCATCAACGGGATAATCATGGTCACGATGCTGTTTCCCGTTCTCTTGGATAGAATCGGTTCAGACACGACCAGCTTGCCTTCGCCCTTCCCAGCTTCTTGATAATGGACGCGGTCCGATACGTCGGTCACTTCGCCCAGAAAGTTAATGACGTTCTTTCCTGTTAAATCATAGGAGAAGAAGAAGGTTTCGAATTCGGGATTACGCTCCTGTGCAGCTTGAATCAACTTCAAGTCTTCAGCTTTGTTCCCCTGAATGAATTTTCCAATACTTTCAACCTTAGCAATCTCTACATCGAGAAATTGGTCGATCTGAAGCGCCAGCTTCTCGGCACTAAGCTGTGCCTCTTTGTCCAGACTCTCCTGCAGTATGTCCGAGGACCTGACGTAAGTAATGACGTTGACGGAACCAAGACTGACTAGCAAGAGCAAACATATCATGGTAATCATTTTTTGCTTAAGACTCTTATACATGCTGTAAACCCTCCCGAAAATAGTCCCTGAGCCCTAACCGATCTTATGTCCAAAATTTTAGCGATTGCTCTTTTTTCTGTAAGGACAATGTCTTTATACATACAAAATGAACAGATGATGTCGAAAAAATTTGGCGGATAACAAGGTTGAAAGACTCTACTTTATTAGTTATCGGTAAGGCTCAAGAATTTTTTGAGAGTCCAACAGGGACTTTTTACAACATTTTACTTTGATGCATGAGTACGTATTATAGTAGTTCTTAAGACTTAAAAAATAGCATATTCAATTGCAGCCCAGGAACCGCAATAGATACCGGTATTTTCCTGAATATGTATGGTTCGCAATGAAAAATTTAATCCGATTCAACAAAAAAAGCACCCCATAGGGTACCTTTTGCCTCGGCCTGACGACCGCTAGTTTATATTCACGTCTTACCTTCATGTAAGTATCGTTTCCTGTACATCGATTAAAGGGATCGTAAACGTGAAACACGCTCCCTGTCCTGAAGGCTCTTCAAGCCAGATACGACCATTGATCAATTCGGTCAGCTGCTTACAGATGGAAAGTCCAAGCTCCGTTCCGGTATATTCACGAGTTATCTTCCTGATGATGGACTTGGGAGAAGGACTGGAATAAACGATGCATCCGGTCTGCTGGTATACCGATTCCTTTATCCCGACAGAAATCACCATTTCTGTGGCATCCGAAGATTCCTTGCCATCCGATACACCAACCTCGACACTTACTTTCCCCTCGCTCGTGAACTTGATCGCGTTCGAGATTAGATTAATGAGAATCTGCCTTATTTTATCAGCGTCTGATGTTATTCTCTCAGGTACATGCTCCGCTTCCTAATCATAGCATTCTCATATTGAAAGTAAAGATTAACCATTTTTCTGTGCCTCGGTCCCTATGCTAACGCATATCCTGCATAAATAAAAAAGACCCGGCAGTCAAATGACGCCGGATCCTTTCATGACTATCATATTAAGGGATGGCTTTCCATACTTCGGCAGATCCAGGAGTTTCACCTTGTGTCCACCATTTCGCTTCATAGTTCACACCGTTATGGCTGACTTTACTGCCGCCAACATAAACGGTAGTTGAGCTCCATGCCGGATAAGTTGCCGGTGCGTCGGGTGTCGTCACATTGACGACATTACTTGCTGCTGATACATTACCCGCAGCATCAACAGCTTTTACGGTAAAGGAGTAAGCTGTGTTTGGTGTCAGGCCTGTAACGAGGTATTCCAATGTGGAGCCCGAAACGGTGGTGACTAAGGTGCTTCCTTGGAATACCTGGTAACCTGTTACGCCTACATTATCCGTTGAAGCATTCCACATTAAAGGAACTGTCGCGGAAGTCGCTGTTCCCATAACATGAAGGCTCGTAGGTGCTGTAGGCGCTTCAGTATCTGGGCCTGTTACAGCTAGGGTCGTAAATGAGACGGCGTTGCTGGCGGGGGATACATTACCTGCAGCATCGACGGCTTTGACCGTAATATTGTAGAGGGTATTCGGCGTTAAGCCGATCAGATTGTAATTAAGTCCAGTCGTGGAAGCCAATTGAGTGGCCCCGTTAAAAATACGATAGCTCGTTACACCAACATTATCCGTTGCTGCATTCCATGTAAGCGAAGCAGTTGTCGTTGCTACATTGGAAGCCACTACGCCTGTCGGTGCAGTTGGCGGGGTCGTATCGGTATTTCCGCTTCCGGTGAAATTGACGTCAAGCACGTTATAGAAAGCGTTTGGTGTGTCAGCCACTTCCCATACAGCTAGAATGATATGGTGACCGGATTTAGCCGGAACGTTACAAGTCGAAGCGTAGTCAACTGGAGGCTTTGCACCACCATAGTTAATGGAACAGAAAGGCGTCAGATCAAAAGCAGATTTGGCCAGTGGAGCATTTGGATCCCAGCCATCTTTTGTAATGTAGTATTTCCAGCTTGCCGTCGCATGGTTGGCTGTTAATTTCCATTGGAACGTTGTAGTTCCTGGGGAAATATCCACTTTGCTCCAGCGAGTTGCAGATTGCTCGTCAAGTTTAGGGAATGCGCCGCCTGCACTGGCAATTTTGCCATCGGCAGGGCCTGCATTCGGCCAGCCCTTAGGAGCTTCCAAGCTTTGAGGCTCATACACAATCGCACCGCAATCGGTGTTCTGCCCCAGTTTACACAGATAGGCACGGCTGGCTGGGGATTCAATATACCCGTGAGCAGATGCTTTATCTGCGAATATAACCATCAATAAGGTCATCAACAACATCGCAGAACCCGCAATAATCAGATTCTTGAGCCAAGCTCTGTTCGGCAAACTTAAAGTCATACAATTATTCCTCCTTTGATTTGGGTATTTACATATAAAGCGTTTACATAAAAATCTGTTGTATAATACACCTCCCTTTGTTTATAGACGCTTGTCCCTCTGTGGCTTGACTAACTTGGAAGAGTCTCTAGGTTACATACTCCAAGCCTACCAGCACTATCATTATTTTAAAACATTTGGAACTTAGATCCCATAATAAATATCAACGATTTGTTACACATTTCAACGAAATTGGATAAATCTGTATCGATAATTGTGATAAATATCATAGCATTTGCTGAAAATACTCAAAAAAAGAGAGCGCAAATCCCATAGGATCCATGCTCTCTTTCATATATTCACATCTTATTTGCGGCATAGGGTTTGGCTTTTATTCCACACCGTCTTTAAAATGTTTTGTGTAATTCTTATCTCCCTTATGTTCCAAATCCTCAATGGTGAGCTCCAGCGTATGAACAATTTGTTCCTTAACCTGATTCAATGTGTCAAAATACACGCTTTCTTCCGCTCCTACAATTCGTGTGCCACTGAGCGCCTGAACGGCCTGGAAGACCCGGTGCTGTTCAGCCAAATCGTCAACAGCTTTCAGCGTATGTTTCATCTGAAGAAACAGGTCCCGATGATGCTGGCTGGTCAAGCGCTTTTCAAGCTCATCCATTCGGGCATTCGTATCCATCATGACTTCCTCCCTTCTTCACGGTCATATATTATGCTCACATATCCGATTTTACCCTTTCGGTAATTACTTCTAACTTATATATCACGGTTTCTTTGCCATGAAACAGGAAATGGGCTATGTCTCAGCGAACTATGATAACGTTAACATCCAACATAGTTACACATACTTAGAATGACAGACTATTATTGGAGGTATCTATGGAAAACAACGGACTCGGTGGAAAAAGCATCATTCTCAGAATCGAAATGAATACGCAAGAGATTAAATTTGGTCAGGTTGCATCCGCCATTTTTGAAGCTGGGGGCGACATGGTCGCAATTGATGTCATTCAGGCAAGCGGCCACATCACAGTACGTGACATTACCATTACGGTAACAGACAGCGTCGATATCGAAAGAATTACTAATACAGTAAAAAACCTAAAAGGCGTCCGGCTCGTCAATGTGTCCGACCGTACTTTCCTGCTGCATCTCGGCGGCAAGATCGAAACTCAGCCCAAAATCCCTATTCAAAACCGCGATGACCTATCGCGCGTATATACGCCGGATGTTGCCCGAGTATGTTCGGCCATCCATGAAGATCCGAGAAAAGCCTATACACTGACTATCAAGAGAAATACGGTCGCTGTCATCTCGGATGGAAGTGCCGTACTCGGTCTGGGTAATATCGGCCCCTACGCCGCCATGCCGGTCATGGAAGGGAAAGCGATGCTATTCAAACAGCTCGCAGGCGTAGACTCCTTCCCGATCTGTCTGGATACCCAGGATACGGAGGAAATCATTCGTTCCATCAAGGCAATGGCCCCGGCTTTTGGCGGGATCAACCTTGAGGATATCTCGTCTCCCCGCTGTTTTGAGATCGAACAAAGACTGCGCGATGAGCTGGATATTCCCGTATTTCACGATGACCAGCACGGCACTGCAGTCGTTCTGTATGCGGCATTGATTAATGCACTGAAAATTGTTGGTAAATCCATTGATAACGTTAGAGTCGTCGTGTGCGGAATCGGCGCAGCAGGTGTTGCGTGCAGCAAGATCCTCCTGTCGGCAGGCGTCAAGGACATTATCGGCGTAGATCGTGAGGGTGCGCTGGTTGCCGGAGAAACTTACAGTAATAGTATGTGGCAATGGTATGCCGAGCATACGAACCCGAATAAAATTCAGGGTTCATTGCAAGAAGTAATTTTAGGTGCCGATGTATTCATCGGCCTGTCCGCCGGCGGTCTGCTACGGCGTGAGGACGTTCAGGCTATGGCTGAGAATCCGATCGTTTTCGCCATGGCGAATCCTACACCGGAGATTAAACCCGAGGAAGTGGAAGATATTGTGGGCGTCATCGCAACCGGACGTTCGGACTATCCGAACCAGATTAATAATGTCCTCTGTTTCCCGGGGATTTTCCGTGCAGCCCTGGACTGCAGAGCAACCACCATTAATGAGGAAATGAAGCTCGCTGCAGCTGAAGCCATAGCATCGGCCGTATCAGATGAAGAGCGCAACCCGTCGTATATCATTCCAAGCGTATTCAATCAGAACGTCGTGAAGGCCATCAGGGAGCGAGTTGTTAAGGCTGCTGTCAAAACTGGTGTTGCCCGGAGAAACCCGCGTGAATAAGAATTCCCTGATTCGGAAGTTCAATAAACAGGCAGCCGTATATGAAAGAAATACAAGACAGCGTAAACTCGGTGAATGGCGACAACAGCTGCTTGAGGATATAGAAGGTGATGTGCTTGAGGTAGCTGTCGGCACTGGTGCCAACTTCCCCTTTTATGATCGCAACAAGGTAAACGTAACAGCTGTTGATTTCAGTCCGGAGATGCTGAGACATGCGCGGCAGATGGCCTCAGAGCTTGGCATTCATGCCACTTTTCTGGAACGGGATATCGAAACGCTCGAACTTCCCGAACGTTCCTATGACTGCATCGTATCTACCCTTTCGCTGTGCGGCTATGAAGATCCGGTTCAGGCTTTGAATAAAATGAACCGATGGGCTAAACCCGGCGGTCGCATTTATTTACTGGAGCATGGGATGAGCACTAACCGACTCCTGGGTGCGGCGCAGCATGTCGTTAACCCGGTGGCACGAAGGATATCCGGCTGTCATTTTAATAGGGATATGATCCATATCGTAAATGCCTCTGATCTGGATATTATCAAAACGAAGCGCTATTGGAACGGCATCGTTCACCTGATCTGGGCACAAGCAACCTAACCTGTTGTATTATCATAGGGTCTGACCGCATAAAGTTATATATTCTCTAATTAATAGATGTGGAGGAACTTTGATATGAATACAAGGCCTGCTGCAAATGAATATCTGCCTCTCGCCGAAAGATACGTCTCGCTTGTTCCCGAAGGACATATTGCCGAGGTGTTAGGGCGGCAGCATGATGAAACGCTAAGATCGCTTAGCGACCTGTCTGAAGAACAGGCGAATATTCGCTATGCCGAAGGAAAATGGAGCCTAAAGCAAGTGGTCGGACACATCGCCGATGTAGAGCGCTTATGGAACTACCGCATTCTCTACATTGCACGTGGAGATGCCCGTGAATTTTCGGGGTATGATCGGGAGATTTTTGTTCAAAACTCTCCCTTTAGCCATCTTCCTTTACAGGAAGCCCTTAAGGATTATGCTGCCGTCAGGCAGTCTACCATTACACTGGTTGGAAGCTTGACGGAGGAAGCGCTAAAGCGTCTGGGGACATTCAACAATTACCCTCTCTCAGCCCGTGCGGCTGCCTATGTGATTGCCGGGCACGAGCTTCATCACATGAATATTTTACGGGAGAAATATTTAACGTAATTCATAAAGTTTCCTTAGCAAAATGGACTGATATCCCTTATTCCAAATTTAAAAGGCCTCTCTAGAGGCCTTTTTTAGTTTAATAGGCTATGATGGGGCTTAATTTATTTATTCTCATCCCAATTCCATACCTCAATGCGGCCTAAACGGAATTCTATTAATTCCTGCTCCTCCTTCAGCTTCTCAAGCTCCCGTACTGGTCCCGTAACGGCCGCTCCGTAAACTTGAACCCCATTTTTTCTCAAATACGCCAGACGCTTTATGTCTTCATCCACACCGTTATATTTGATGTTGTCAGTCATCCATTCAACGTCAGCGATCAGTTGCTTCACGTGATCCGTGATCTCGGTATCCCCTGAGAAGAAAGTTTGCCAGAGGGAAAGGGAATGATTATCGCCAAACTGAACCTTAGGTCTTAACGTTAGATGAGGAATCATGTAATCTGCGCCGCTAGAGCTATATGTACCCAGCTTGAAATCCTTCAGTTCGCCTGCAAAAACAGCCATACTGGTCGCCTTAACATCATACTTTGACAAGAGTTCCAAGACCTCCTCCGGTGACCTAAGCGTTCGAAGCGAGAAAAATAATTCTGCTACGTTACCGTCTTCCAGTTTCTCTAACTGGTTCATTGCACTAGTAGGGCGAGGATCGTCTTTAATCCTCCTGCCCTCCAGCAGCGCAGAGTTCAGAATATAAGGATTCCTTTCCTCTCGGTTCAAATAAGGATTCAGTTCCTCAATAGAATATGTAAGTCCTCCCCCTAATCGCTTCTGCGCGTGAAGCTCTCCGACAATTACCTGCCAATTCCCCACATCCTTATACACTTTCAGCTTTGTCTTCTGAGTAAGGAAGGGTGTCACTTCACCCAAAGGCGAGCTTCGTTTATCTACTATAAGTCCACTTTCATGCAATTCAACCGTTGTTATGACGGTCCTTAGAAATTTATCATTTAGGCCGGTTTTATAATAGTAGATGTGGATAGCTGAGTAATACACGGCATAAATAAAAAACAGTATTAATACTGCTAACAAAGCATATATAAGCTCCTTCACCCTTATCCGCCAGTTCACCCGATTAATCAATCTGTATTCATCTCCTTTCTACCTTCTCATGTAGACTAACGGTTTGAGCCCATAAATGTTACGGTAAAAATGAAAAATCGTTACAAACAGCTACATTCAAAGCTGCCGTAACGATTTCTAGTTTTCGATATTCTATATGCTTACGTCTCTAAGGCGGAATTATTAGGCTCGTCCCAGCATTCTATATCATCTAGCCCTTTAATGCTGTTCTTGGTGAATACAGGGTCCACTCCGGCCCGCTTCTGCTGCAAATAATCCTGAAGTGCAGCGAAAGCTTTTCGTGAAAGCAGTGTAATGGCCACGAGATTTACAATGACCATCAGCCCCATAAACAGGTCCGCCAAATCCCACACCAGCTTGACGCTGGTAACAGAACCGAAGAGAACCATGGCCAGTACAGCAATCCGATACACCCATATCCAAACGCGATTCGACTTCAAAAATTCAATATTGGTTTCCCCGTAATAATAATTACCGATTAGCGTGCTGAAAGCAAACAAGAAGACCATGATCGCCAGAAAGTCTGACGCCCATGCCCCCATCTCCATGCCCAGCGCCGCCTGAGTCAGTGCGATTCCATCAAGTCCAGTCTGCTGATAAGCACCGGTAAAAAGAATAATGAAGGCCGTGCTTGTACATATAACCAGCGTATCGATAAGCACGCCCAGCGCTTGAACCAGCCCTTGCTTGGCCGGATGGCTTGTCGTTGCGGTAGCTGCTGCATTAGGCGCGCTTCCCATGCCAGCTTCGTTGGAGAACAGCCCTCTCTTGATTCCATTCATGAGAGCGGCCCCGAGCGATCCGCCAACAACCTGCTCATAACCGAATGCGCTTTTGACGATTAAAACAAAAACCTCCGGCAGTTTGGCGATGTTCGCGAAGACGATAAACAGCGCGGCGCCAACATAAACCACAGCCAATACCACGACGATCAGCTCCGACATTTTGGCAATCCGCTTCACACCGCCGAAGATGATAACCGCGAAGATCACTGCCATAATGACCCCGATAGTTAAACGATCGGTGCCGAATGAATTCTCGAAAGCAATCGTAATCGTATTGGACTGAACCGCATTAAAAACAAGCCCAAAGGACAAGGTGATCAGAATGGCGAACAACACACCCATCCACCGTTTCTTTAACCCTTGCTGCATGTAATAGGCCGGACCGCCGCGATAACCGCCAGCTCCATCCTTCACTTTATAGATCTGGGCCAGCGTACTCTCGATAAAGCTGGATGCCGAACCGATAAGAGCAATGATCCACATCCAAAATACAGCTCCAGGCCCCCCAAGCGAGATAGCCAAGGCTACCCCGGTTATATTCCCTGTTCCAACACGGGCCGCCATACTGATGGCAAATGCCTGAAAAGGCGAAATGCTGCCCTTCGCTTTACTCTTGGGCTCACGGATGACCCGGAACATCTCCCCGATCAGGCGAAACTGCAGGCATCTGGTCCCGACCGTAAAATACAGCCCGGCAGCAATCAGTAATACGATGAGCAGCTTAGACCATAAAAAATCATTAAAGATAGTAACTGCATGCTGTACAAATTGATCCATACTCTACCCTCTCTATATAAAGTCATCACCCATGGTGTAAGTTTTACGTAAAATTGTCCACGGTTCATCTAACCATTACTTCGCCTGATCAGGCAAGCGGTTAATAGTGGAAGCAGCTTTCCCCTGACTTGGTAGGCGAATCTCAAGCGGTATCGGCCTATTATTTACATTGATATTAAAGTACTGTCTGCAGATAACTAGAAGAAAAAAGGACCCTCACCTCTGCGCGTTAAGCGCGGGGAAAGGGTCCAGTCATCAGGGTCAGGCTGTCTGCCTGCTGGCGGCATTATTCAGGTGTAGATTCCATGCCCGTGAAGATCAGAATCGCATCGCGAAGGAATGCTGCTGTTCCAGGCTGCTTCTCATCATAATGGGCAGTAAACCGCTCATCGTCGACATACATTTGAGCAAGGCCAGCGTGGGCCTCTTTACTGTAATCGTTCCAATAATAGGTGAGCCAGCGCTTGTGAAGTTCGGCCGCCTTCTGGGCTAGCTCACTGGCAGGATCGCCTTGCTTGAACGCTTCGGCCAGCGCTTCGTACAGCTCTTCTGCCAGGCGCGTTACTTCATCATGCTGCGCTTGCGTCATATTTTTCAGCTTGGCATTGGATTGTTTTACAGTCTCTTCGCCATACTTTCCGCGAATTTCCTTGCCATATTTCTTCTCATTATCATCAATCAGCTTCTGCTTGAATCCTTCAAATTTCTCTTGGTCACTCATGGTTTTTCTCCCTTCGGCGGAGGCAATCGTGTTCTCCACATTGGTAATCAGCAAATCCAGCTGCCTTCTTTTGTCTAGGAGCTGCGCATGGTGTTCCTGGAGCGCCTTGGTCCGATTGAAGGATGGCGAGGTCATAATCTCTTTAATCCCGTCTAGTTGGAGTCCAAGTTCCCGGTAAAACAAGATCTGCTGCAATTGATCGACCTCTTCCTGCCCGTAGATCCGATATCCCGACGAGTTGATTCTGGCCGGCTTCAGAATCCCAATCTCATCATAATAACGGAGTGTCCGTGTGCTAATTCCCGCCAACTTTCCAAGCTTCTGCACCGTGTATTCCATGGTTTCACCTCCTGACAACTTTAATGTACACCTTTACGTAACGTTAAGGTCAACACTTTGCGCCAAAAAAAATCATGACCTCCTCATTATCCAACATGGCAGCACAAAAAAGGAGACGGAGTGTATTCTTCACAGAATATCACCCAGCCTCCTTGTAATCATTTCTCGTATGTTAGTTCGCTTCCCCTTTCGTATCTGCAGCAGCTGATTTATCCGCCTTCGTATGCTTCTCGTTTACCCACTGCTTCAAAGGCTCGGTCATTTGATCCTTCAACTTCTGAATCAACTGATCCTCCGTAATCCCCTTAGCAGCCGCGATCTCGGCTAACGACTGCCCTTCTGTCATTTTCGCCTTCAGATCGTCCTCCGACATTCCGAGCATGGCCGCGATTTCCTCCGGATTACCGAATTTGCCGAAGCCTCGGCCGCCTTTGCCATGTCCTCTTCCAAAATCGGCTTCACTGCTCTTCACGATTTGCGTTAGGCGCTCACCCAGTGCCTCTTTCCATGCGGCTGCTTCCGTTTCTGTGATACTGCCTTCACTCAGGCGCTCGTCGATTTTGGCTGTTTCTAGCGCCGTCAGCTTCTGCACGAACACGGATTGAGTCATTCCTTTACCTTCGGCAATTTCTGCAAATGTGCTGCCTGCTTCAAGCGCAGACCGAATTTCGGACTCTGTCATTCCAAGGACCTCGGCGGTCTCTTGGATGATGCTGCTACCGCGAGGCCCGCCAGCCTTATGATCCATCCGCTTTCCATCCATGTTCTTCACTCCGGTCCCAGTCGATGGGTTTGTCCCGGCTTGGTCATCCTGTGCTGCCGAAGAAGCAGCATCCGTATTTGCAGCCGCAAATACCTGATTATGAATATATCCGGCTCCCCCCAGCATAATCGCTGCAGCCATACTGCTTGCCAGTACTTTTTTACTTATCGGATTCATCGTATCTCTCCTTTAAGGATATGGTTTGTCTTACAATTTGAAGTATAGGGAGGGAATCTGAAAATAAACTTAGAGGAATGTTATGGCAGGCTTAGGCTAAGCTGAAGGTTTGCTGAATGTCCAGGCACAGGCACATTAAGCTATACACGGAATCAAAGACGATGCCTTTGAGTAAGCACAAAAAAAACCGCCGAGGTCAGCCTCTCCAGCGGTTTGATGTCTGTGTAATTTTTACTCTCGCTATAACCTTCCAATCCTTTCGGTCCGCTTTAGTCCTCGTTCTCTTCCGCTTCCAAGATAGCTCTATGGGCCAGATTCGTCAGCACGACATCGTCCATAGGCGGGTTGTGAAGACCGGCCCGGACATCTCTGTACATCCGTTCCAAGGGGAGGGCGCGGGAGAGACTCAACCCTCCAACGATCCGCATGGCATGATCAACTATACCGAGTGCTGCATTGGTTACGACATATTTGGCGAGGCCAAGCTCGGTCTTAAGAGCAGCGCGGTTCTCTACTTCCTTGTCCCAACGGTCGGCCGTTTGATACAAATAGCTGCGTGCAGTCAGATAGTCCACCTCAATCTGCGCAATATGTCTCTGGATATTTGGCAATTCGGCGATCGGAACCGTTAATGAATTTGGCTTATGATGTCGGGCAAAATCGATGGCAAACTTACGCGCGGCATAAGCGATCCCCATATAACATGCAGGGATGTGAAGCAAAATCCCCTCCGTCGGTACGAGATTCGTCGGCTTCTCATAATCGATGCCCCGAATCACTTCCGTCTGCGGCACGAAGACATCCTCAAGCAGCACATCATGGCTTCCCGTTGCTCGCATGCCCATCGTATTCCAGGTTTCCTCGACCTTGACCCCGGGCCCGCTGCGGACAAGAAACGCACCGACCTTCTCACTATGCTCAATACCAGCCGTAACCACAAACTGCTTTAAGATGGGGCTTAATGTGCTGAACGTTTTGCGCCCGCTAATCCGCCATCCGCCCGGCACAGGCCGTGCAGTGGTCTCCGGTCTTCCTCCCCGGCTGGGGCTTCCTGTCGCAGGTTCACTGGCCAATTCATTAATGACCACACCTTCGGTGACAACATCCTTGCACAGTCTTTCGAATAACGGCTTCGGCCATTCTTCCGAGAGGCGGAGCTTAAGAATTTGCCCGATATGCCAACCGACGGCCAGTGCCGTTGATCCGTCACCCCTGGCTAGCCTTTCCTGGGCAAGCACCATTTCATATACGGATGCTCCTTCTCCCCCATAGGAGACCGGTACGGTTAACTTCAGATAACCTGACTCTCTCAGGTCATCAAAATTCTCGAACGGAAACGATCCCTCAAGATCGTGCCGTGGAGCTCTTTCCGCGAATTTCGTCCCAAGCTTATCGGAACGAGCTGCTATCATAGCTTCGCGTTCAGTACGTATGAATGGATCTGTGGAACCGGATCGATTCAAGTTCGTCCCCTCCCCGCTAATCCTTGTATTCCGATGGATATATACATCTAAATTGTAGCAACCCTATTTTGGGGTGTCAATGAAGGGGATCATCGCGGCGAGGCTCATACTAATGAACGTCAAACTCTAAAGTCTCCCGGCTTATATTTCGTTCTCCGTTAGAAATGAAGCGATGGCTTCATTGACTTCATTGGGGTTATCCATATTCGTTGCATGATGAGCATTCCGGATAATTCTTAAACTTGAATTCGCAATTCTCTGTCGCAAGTACTCCTGCTGCCTCCGGATCATCGTGTCGCTCTCTCCCTGAAGCAGCATGGTTGGACAATGGATTTTATCCAGATCCTTCGTGCTGTCCATCCGGGTCACCGCATCCCAAATCCGCACCCAGTTGGAATGCGGGATGGAACGAAATGCTTTTTCAATATAAGCTTGATTGCTCTTATTGTACTTGGAAAGCATCTTTCCCTGTATTTTCCCCGATAAGGACATCGGCATCAAATAACTTAACCAGCGATTCAGCGGGACGAACATTCGCTCATACCAATTGAACGCATTCGTGAACGGAGTGCCAATTAGTACCAGAGCTGCGACTTTGTCAGGATAGCGAACGGCTGTCTGCAGCGAAACATGCCCGCCCAGGGATAATCCGCAAAGGGTCGCTTTCTCGATGCCCAGATTATTGAGTAGATCCGCTAAATCCCTGCTGAAATCCTCCGAATTTACCTTACCGTCCGGCAAGGAGGATAAACCATGGCCTCGAACATCCCACACCACGGTTTGATACCGACGAGAGAAAAAATCGACCTGGGGCTGCCATTGTTCATGATCCCATGAGGCCCCATGAGTAAACACCAGTGGCTTTCCTTCCCCCTTGACTTCATAGTACAAATCGACATCCCTTCCTTTGAAAATCGGCATAAACCATCCTCCTTGCGGTATTCGGATTTATTGTGCAGTCACATTCTGTAATGGTGCAAAGATCACCTGAAAACACTCATCAAACAGTTCATCCAATGTTCGAATTGGCTCTTTAATCCAGATCATCATCGCTCCGCTGATGGCAGCTTGCAGCACCCTGCTTACGATGGACACGTCGCATTCAGCAATTTCTTTGTTTGCAATTGCCTGATTCAGCATCTTCCGGGTAAACTCATCAATCAACAGCAGTCGGGACCGAGTCTTCCCCAACAAATCGGGGTCGCTCGTCCCTTCCAGATAGAAGGAAGTATGATTAGCCAGTTCAATAGGATCCTTCATATGTAAAACTCCATGCTTAAACACGACCTTTAACGCATCGATCCTGGAACAATCTGATACACTGGCCTCCTGGAAAGCATGACGGGTTAATTCTATAACAAAATCACTGTATGCCAGGAACAAATTCTTCTTCGAACCGAATCGCTTCATTAAAGCTGCTGGCGAAATATCCACTTCATGCGTAATGTTGGTTAACGTTACTTGGCCGTATCCTTTTTTGCACAGCGCTCGATAGACACCATAGAAAATCACTTCATCTTCAAATTCGCGCGGTCTCACCATATCTATGCTCCTCCCCATCATTAGTGAATGACCATTTACTAACTATTGTTTCATAAATCTTTTTTAATGTAAACCGCAACTTCTCGGCTTTACGATAAGAACTGCAGATGTTAGATAAATACCGAAAAAAACCTATGAACAAAAAGAGCAGCTTCATTGATGAAGCTGCTCTTTGCTATGTCTGATAACTCGCTAAAAGTCTACAAAGCTCCTTAGCTGCATGAACGCTGGCAATCAAGAATTCAGGTCAACAGTTTTATTGATCTCAGAGTCGCCTTCCGGCTTTTGTCCCACCAACTTTTTAAAGAAGGCTTTTACCGTCTTCGTCTTGTCGCCCGTTTCCCAATACTCAGCAGTGTCTGTATCCACCTTGATCAGGATCACATTGGGATCGTCGTAGGAGGTTTTCAGAAACTTCTCATATGCCGCATTCCAAAGCTCCTTCTTCCGCTCTACATCGTTTACGACCTCAGCCTTTCCGCGGATCGAAACATAAGACTTGCCAACATAAGCAATATTCACGTTGGGATTAGCCATGATTTCCGCATATTTGCTCGTGTCCCTCATCGTTAGGAACCACAGATCGCCGTCGAATTCGATATGCTGGGTTTGCATGGGTCTGGAATTGATTCCGCCTTCCGATATCGTGGCGAACATTGCCGTTTCGATATCCTTGATAATATCTTTCACGGTCTCGACCGCTTCATGGTTGACTATTGTTCCATTTGCCATCTCTATCACCCCATCCTAAGTATTTAGTCTCTAATTACACTTCCCATAAATAAGTTAAACGATGAATCGAGATATAAATCCGCATCATATCATATGAAAGCTTCAACTTTCTTCGCATATGGGCAACGATCGTCCCCTTGAATAAATGAAAAAGACAAGCGTCATCAGAATACTGATGGTGCTTGTCTTTCTGTTTCGTCGTAAAACCTGCTGTTTCAGTCGCTATTTCTTCTGCTTGCCATAGAACCATAGTCCGACGATACATGATACGGACCCTAAGCCCATCAAAATTCCTTTGGCGAATTCTTTCACCACAGAACCCGATGTATCCATGGTCACTGCAAGCAAGATTGACAGAACAGCCGAAATCAGCAACAACAGCATGCTTTGATTTTTATTCCTTGTCATTTTCATTCCACCGCCTCGGTTTATTTTTGGGTTTTTAGCCTTGCTTGCATCACTTCATATTCACTTGTAATCCTGTTAATACAGCTACATTACATCTTGTAAGCCTTCATGGCTTTGCCTAACTCTTTAAGCGTAGGACGTTTACCGTACATCAGGACACCCGTGCGATAGATTTTTGCAGCCAACCATCCGAATACCAAAATCGATACAACCAGGATTCCGAGCGAGAGAAGAATCTCCCAAACTGCTATATCGCCTAGCCCGATACGCACCAGAATGGTCGTCGGTGAAATGAACGGAATGTAGCCGGATACCTTCATCAGCATCGAGTTTGGAGCGCTTAAGCTAAAGATCGCAATATAGAATGCAACTAGCGATAGCATCGTAATCGGCATAATGGCTTGCCCCAAATCCTCAGTACGGCTGACAATCGAGCCAATCGCCGCATACAGCATGGCATACAAGAAATAGCCAAGGATGTAGAAGATTAAGCCAAATACCAGCAGCATCGGATCGATCGCGCTCAGATCCAAATTCATTTCTTTCAAGGTATCTATATTATGCGGCAGCATCAAGTTGATGACAGCAACAACACCGAAGGCTGCGATTTGTGACAGTCCAAGCAGGAACATCCCGATAACCTTGCCAAACATTTGACTCAGTGGAGATACGCTGGTGATCAAAATCTCCATAATACGTGAGCTTTTCTCTGTCGTTACTTCGGATGCGATCATATTCCCTGTACCCATCAAGGTGAAGAAGAAAAGAATAATCAGTGCGTATACGACAATATAGTTGATGACTTCGGAGGAACCTTCCTTCTCATCGAAAGCCCCGCCTGATTTGCCCGCTCCCTCAATGCTCCGAGCGTCAATACGAACCGGCTGATTCAATTCCTGGATCTGCGCTTCGGACAAATTAAGGCCATCTACAATGCTGCGAGTCTTCGCTATTTGAAGGGCAGCTTGCAGATTGGATTGCAGCTCTGGACTCATAGCCTCATCTTCAGAGCTGTAGACCACGGTAGGGAATGTATTGCCATCTTGCTTCTCAAATTTCAAATATCCCTCGATGCTTCCATTTTCAATGTCCTTGTTCAGCGCTGCTTCATCTGCCGTTTCGTATTTTACGAATTCATAAGACGTAGCCGGCAGGCTGCTCCAGGTGGTCTCCAGTTGTTCGGCAAGCAGCTGTTCCTGTCCATAAACCAGGCCGATACGACTGATATCCTCAGCTCCTGCCTTATCTCCTGTGAATAATTGGATCAGATAAGGAAGATTAATCCCGATGGAAATGATAAGTGCAAAAATCAAAGTTGAAACCAGAAATGACTTGGTTCTTACTTTATTCATGAATGTAAATCGGATTACGGTCCACATATTATTCATTGGATTCACCTACCGCCTTTATGAAGATTTGGTTGAGTGTCGGCTCTTTTACTTCAAACCTATGGATGGTGCTTTGGGACATTGCTGTATTCAAAATGCTCTGTGCAGCATCCACTTGGCTGATGCGGATCGAATATCCATCCTCTGTCCGCTTTACTTCCGTTACGCCAGGGATGGCTTCTAGGCCCTGTACGTCGCCCGATGTACCCAGCACGACTTCTTCACGTGGATACTTGGATTTGATTTCTTTCAAATTCCCCTTTACTACCGTATTGGAGCTATGCAGGATCGTAATGTTCTTACATAATTCCTCAACATGCTCCATTCGATGTGTGGAGAACAGGATACTCGTTCCCTTATCGCGCAGCTCTTTTACGGTTGATTTGAGAAGTTCCACGTTCACCGGATCCAAGCCGCTGAAGGCCTCATCCAGGATTAGGATCTGCGGATCATGAACAACAGCTGCAATGAAGCCCATTTTTTGCTGATTACCCTTCGATAGTTCCTCAATCTTCTTATCGTAATAATCAGGTACTTCAAACCGTTCCAACCAGTATTTCAAACTCTTATCCGCGTCTTTCACCGACATGCCCCGAAGCTGTGCCAAATACGAAATCTGCTCACTGACTTTCACCTTCGGATATAACCCGCGTTCTTCCGGCAAGTATCCCATAATACGGCGCAGTTCCTTGTTATAAGGCTTCCCGTTGTATAGAATCGTTCCTTCGTCAGGATAGATCAGCCCGAGAACCATCCGCATGGTCGTTGTTTTACCTGCACCATTGGCACCCAGCAGTCCATAGATTTCTCCCTCCTCAACCTGAAGTGAAATCTGGTTTACAGCTGTTTTGTCTGCATAAATCTTTACTACATTGTCTAATTCCAATCGTTGCATGTTGTGAAACCCCTCTCTATCCTATTTCTGCACGTTGGCAGGAATGTTTCCATCAATCCATATTCGCAGCACTTCATCCAGCTCCAGTGAACGGGTCTGAATAAACGATATGCCCGCTGACTGCAGAATTTTCTCTACTTCCAAGCATTCCGTTGTAATAAAAGAAATTGTAGTCGATGATTCTTGCCTGCTGCTCAAAATGCCTGGCAGCTCCTCCACGATCGAGGCATCGCCTTGAATCCAGCATTCCTTCCAGTTGTCCAGTAGTGAGTCCTTCTCTACCATACCCATCAGTTTGCCATGATGCATAAGGATGACATAATCGGCTAGTCGCCGAATTTCATCGACGATATGGGTGGAGAGCACAATGGTTGTGTCCATGGACTTCATCACTTTGTGCAGCTGATCAATCATCAGCTTCCAGGCGAACGGGTCAAGCCCCGATGAGGGCTCATCAAGTAGCAGGAGCTTAGGTCTTGGTGCAAGTGCCGCTGCAATTTCGAATTTTCGGCGTTCTCCTTTGGACATCTTGCGAAGTTTTACACCTCGAGGAACATCAAACCGGGATAGAAGCTCATCGAAAAAATATCCATCCCAATTGTCGTACCAGGAGGCACGAAAGCTGGCCGCTTCATCCACCGTCATATGTTGTTCCTCTGCGCTTAACTGCTCAGGTACAAATCCCATATCTTTGCGAATGGAGATCGGAAGCTCCCTGGGATAGGATTCACCGAACCAGGTAATCTCTCCTTCGTCCGGAAACACCGTCTGCATCATCATGTTGAGCACCGTGCTCTTTCCTGAGCCATTCGGTCCCACCAGAGCAACGATATACCCTTGCGGTATCGATAACTGGATCGGGCCGATGGTTTTCGTTCTCCGGCGCTTCATGACATTACGAAATTCAATGACACTCGGTTCCATGGAATGTTAGCGGCCTCCTTTTACATCATATTTTTCCCGGACAACTTCCATAAACAATTCTCTTAATTCATCTTCACTAAACTGAACCGCAAGCCCTTTATCGACGGCTGTCCTTAGCGCCTCAATAACTGCATCGCGTTTATAATGCTCCCGAGCCTGGTCTCCAACCCCTGCTACAAAGGTACCTGTTCCTTGCCTTGTTCGCAGTAATCCTTCATTCTCAAGGTCGCCATACACTCTGCGTACCGTAATGACACTACAATTCAGATTGCCTGCAAACTCTCTAATCGATGGCAACAAGGTCCCCTCCTCTATCTGACCGCTAATAATGAGCGAGCGCAGCTGTGTTTTAATCTGGTGATACAAAGGCTCTGCACTATTTTCGTTGATCTGAATTGGAATTCGCACCTTTATACCACCTCACTTTTCCCTTGTTGATAGACTCGGGATGCTACCGTAGAGTACAAATTTCTCTTCATTTCCATCATGACAGATCCCTCGTCTGCTGCCGAAGGTAAGTTAATCTACTCATGAGCACCATAGTCCCCAGTCCTACAATTAGCGATCCCCACATTACCGGAGACAACAGGCCCCATCTCATGGAAGCATTCGCAGCAATACGGAATACGCTGAAGCCTAGCAGGTTCAGTATAATGATGGGTCCGACCGTTGCCGCAGTCATAAAAAGGTTGTTTCTTAGATAAATCTTACCTCTGCACATGTGCTCCCAATAAATATTTGGACCTGTCAATAAAAGTCCGATTCCGACCCAAGTCAACGCAAAAGCAATATATTCAGGAATAGTCATCGCATCTCTCAGGTGATTCCCCAGTACGTAGATGAATCCATAATACACGAGGCTATTGATTCCGAATGCGATAAGCGAGTTAACGACCCGGGCCACAAAAATAGCTGAAGCAGGAACGGGAATACTCCGATAAAAGTACAACATTCGTGTATAGGAATCTTCGCTCAAATATTTGAATGACCTCCTGGTAAATAGAAACCCCAGAAAGGGAGCGAAAAGCACCATAATGAAATCGACAAAGAGGCTCGTGAATCCCTGCGAATGATCGAATTGTTCATTGATAGCAACACCCGCAGCAAAACCCATATAAAGCATGAACAGTACTGTCCATATCATTTGGAACTTGTCACTTGCGAAGTCTTTCTTCACGATCTTCATCGCATTATGGAGAACTTGTTGCAACGCTTCTCACCCTTTCATACTCTGATCTTATGCTATTAGTAAAACCCCTAATTAGAATGTACTGTGTTATGTGTTTGTTCACTGTGCTCACTGTGTATGTCTTTATACACAGTATATAGTGTGTATATAAATAGTGTCAATACATATTGTGGGATTTTTTCCTGACCATTCGCAGCGACCGGAGCAGGCACACTCTTCCCGCACACTTCCCTCACACCCTAAACACCCCGCCAGAGGTTTCCTGGCGGGTGTCACATCCTTGCTGCGCTGCGGATCATTCAAGAGCTTCCCTGCATCAGGGGAGTGTAGCCGTGGA
>NZ_JBCMXJ010000025.1:0-40533 GCF_050475945.1 Paenibacillus solani | reverse complement strand
ACTCTTCCCGCACACTTCCCTCACACCCTAAACACCCGCCAGAGGTTTCCTGGCGGGTGTCCCATCCTTGCTGCGGCTCATTCAAAAGCTTCCCTGCACCAGGGGAGTGTAGCCGTGGAGGAGACCTGGCGTTCGCCTTTGAAACCGGGAAACATCCTACTTGTCTCATCCCAGTTTCCTGGTTTCAACAGCGACCGGAACGGTTACACTCCCCCTACAACTACTCACTTTGCTCTTGAATAAGCCGCCCTCAAAAATAAAAAACACCCGCCAGATTCCTCTGACGGGTGTTCTCCCACGCATAATTACATACCAAATATTACTTTCCATACAGGCTGTGTATGCCCGCCCGGATATAACAGGTATAGCAAGGTATATACGGCTACGCCGGTTATGGCCGTAAAGAACCAGATAATCGACGTAACTCTGCCCCATTTACGGTGCTTGGAATACTTCTCCTTGAAACCAAGGACCAGTGTCGTGATCCCAAAAACAGCTGCTACGGTAGCCAGCACAATGTGAAAGACCAGGAATACCTGATAATACGGTTGCAAATTATCTGGGCCACCCCATGAAGTGTTGCCGATAAATACGGTGCGCGAAGAATAGATGACAAAGAAGATAACGGCAGCCACGGCCGCCCAGATCATAACTTTCTTATGAGCCTCACGCTTTCCCTTAATAATAAGTCCCCAGCCGATCGCTACCAGCACGGCGCTGATCACGATAAATGTTGTACTGATCGTGGGAAATATAAAAAACCAATCCATATGGATCCCCCTTCAATAATCCTGTTACGCCTGATTGAGATTGCCTGGAGGAATCTCGCTTGGCAAAGGATCGTCTTCCTGATTTTCTCGTTTGTACCAATGAAAGAACACATAGGCGAGCATCGAGGCAAAAATAATCTCTTGGAAAAACTTCATGATGATCCCGCCTACCCGCTGATCGATTACAGGTTCCAGGTAACCAAAATACTCAGGACCACCAAACTGGGTAAGCAAAAAGGAAGTATCGCCCGGTACACAATATCCCATCGCCTTGGCCCATATCGCGGGATCACTATAGGTAGCGTACATCGGCTCACTGGAGAAAATAATGAGCGCACAAGCCGGTGTGAGCAGTACCATATTGAGAAAAATATATGCCATTTTGATCAGCCCCGTAGTCTTATCCTTCTCCGGTATTGGCTGAATAATGGCCCACCACATCAGCAATGAGGCAATAAACAGTATCAGAAAATACAGTCGATGCACCCAGAAATGCAACATGACGAAATCGTGAATAACGGGAAAATGGTAAAAAGAAAACAAACCATTAAACACAACCGCGGCTACAATCGGGCGTGCCAGAAATGCAAGTTTCTTAAACGGGTTCACCTTATCAAAGGCGCGCCACAGCCAAACAGGAATTCCCAATATCAGAAGTGGTACAGCCACTAAATAAGATAGGGCCATACTAACCATATGAAATGAAAACATGGTATGCCCTAACAGATTAATGGGACCGCCCTGTGCGAGATAGAACATAAACATGCCGCTCACAAACAGTGTCTTCCGTCCGAAGGACACTGGTGCACTCCCTTCAAAGCGATTGCTAAGCGGTCCAATCACCAGGAAGTAGCCTGCCGTTACAAGCAGCATAAAGGCCATAAACAAAGGAGTCCATTTAGCTGCAAAACTAAAATATTCTAAGCCCAGCATGCAAAAACCTCCCCTTAACGGGTTAAATTCTGACGATATTGTGACACCAGCCTACGATTTAAAAAAAGAGGGGGCTGAAGTAGCCCACCTCTTTTTCATTTTACCACCAAACCCAAAACAGCGCCATGACAATACAGGTACTTGCTACGAAGAAGCCACCAATCATGAATAGGATTGGCATCATATGCCCCTTGTCTTTCAAGTGCATCCAGTAACCCATTTGCACGAACACCTGCAACACAGCCATAACGAGCAAAATAATGATCGTAAATGCCGTGTTGATTCCACCGGCTGCTACGGCTGCAAAAGCAATCGCAGTCAGCACAATGGAGAAAATAAATACAATAATGTGTTTCTCAGGACCTTCCACACGATGGCGGTGTTTAACTGTAGGTCCCTCATTCGATTGTTGATTCGCAGTCATTCCTTAGCCCACCTTTCCAAGAAGGTATACGACCGAGAAGATGAACACCCATACAACGTCGATAAAGTGCCAGTACATGGCAGAAACATATACCTTTGGTGCTGTAACTACGGTTAACCCTTTTCTGAACAGCTGAGCAATCAACAAGCTGATCCATACGACACCGAATGCAACGTGAGCTCCGTGGAACCCAACCAGCGTATAGAAAGCTGACGAGAATGCACTCGTCTTCATGTTAAACGATTCATGCGCAACATATTCATAGAATTCATAAATTTCTAGGCCTAGGAAGCCAAGACCCAAAACAACTGTAACGATCAGCCACAACTTCAGCTTCTCGATATTGTGACGGTGGAGCGCCTGAATGGCGAACACACTCGTCAAAGAACTTACAAGCAAAATCAGCGTTGCCGCTGCTGTAATTGGTAGTGAGAACAACTCCGAAGCAGTAGGACCTTCGTTATTCTGACCACGAAGCGCCAGGAATGTTGCAAATAACGTACCGAAGAGTACGGCTTCTCCACCAAGGAAGAGCCAGAAGCCAAGAATCTTATTACGGCCTTCGAGAGTTGCCTTCTCCGGCTCGTGAGGAAGTTCGCCGTTTACATGTTCAGCGTGACTCATGCTTTCCCCTCCCCTTCAAGTTCTTCGACTTCGATGTGATAACCAGGATCATCATGCACGGAACGTGCAATCATTGCACCGAACGTAATCAGAAGACCAACAATCAGAACAATATATTTATTGAAGATTAAGCTCATGAACGAATTCGAGAAATCCTCCGTGCTAAACATGAAACCAAGTCCACCGATAAACAAACCCAATGACATAACAAACGGAAGGATGCTTGGCGAAGGCATATGGATTGGACCGAGCGGTTCGGCTGGAGTCATCTCTTTATTACCTGCCATTTTCTCTTTCCAGAAAGCATCAAGACCGCGAACGAGCGGGATTTGCTTAAAGTTATACTCTGGCGGTGGAGAAGGAATACTCCACTCGAGCGTACGGCCATCTTCCCACGGATCATCTGGAGCACCAACCGGTTTTCTTGCCGTAATAACAACGTTGACCAAGAAAGCCAGTACCCCAATTCCCATCAAGATCGAACCAATCGTACTGATGAAGTTGAGTTCATCAAAATTTTGGTGCGGCAAGTATGAGACAATCCGCCGCTGCATACCAAGCAGTCCAAGGAAGTGCTGTACAAAGAATGTCATATGGAAGCCGATTGCGAACAACCAGAACGTCCATTTACCAAGTGTTTCATTAAGCATCCGGCCGAACATTTTTGGCCACCAGTAATGGAGACCTGCAAATAGACCGAAAACAAGACCACCGACGATGACGTAGTGGAAGTGAGCTACAACAAAGTACGTATCATGGAACTGATAGTCTGCCGGAGCAGCTCCCAGCATAACCCCTGTTACGCCGCCCATTACGAATGTAGGTACGAAACCGATCGCAAACAGATTTGAACTCGTGAAACGGATTTGACCGCCCCACATCGTAAAGAGCCAGTTAAAGATTTTGATACCTGTAGGTACCGCAATCAACATCGTAGCGATAGCAAAAAGCGCATTCGCCACAGGTCCCAGACCTGTTGTGAACATATGGTGAGCCCATACCATGAAGCCCAGGAAGGCAATCAGGATAGTAGCGAACACCATGGAGCTGTATCCGAACAATCGCTTACGTGAGAAGGTCGGAATGACTTCTGAAATAATACCGAACGCTGGCAAGATCAGAATGTATACTTCAGGGTGACCGAAAATCCAGAAAATATGCTGCCACAATACAGGGCTACCGCCCGCCGCAACATCGAAGAAGTTCGCTCCGAGCAAACGGTCAAAGCTAAGCAATACAAGACCCACCGTAATGGCAGGGAAAGCAAACAGAATCATTGCCGAAGTAATGAACGCCGTCCATGTAAACATCGGCATTCTCATAAAGGACATTCCAGGTGCACGCATCGTAATGATGGTTGCCAGGAAGTTAATACCACCGATCAACGTACCGAGACCGGCAATCTGAAGTCCTATGGTATAGAAGTCTACACCGTGTGTGGACGAGTAATCAGTGGTAGATAACGGCGTATAGGAAGTCCAGCCCGCATCAGGCGCGCCGCCCATAATCCAGCTAAGGTTAAGCAAAAGTCCACCGAACAAAAACGTCCAAAATCCAAGTGAGTTCAAAAATGGAAACGCGACGTCCCGCGCACCGATCTGAAGCGGGATAACCGCGTTCATGATAGCGAAGATAACGGGCATAACACCCAGAAAGATCATCGTCGTTCCGTGCATCGTAATCAATTCATTAAATACCTGCGCCGACACCAAATCGTTCATCGGTTTAATCAGCTGCAAGCGAATCAGAATCGCTTCAATACCGCCAATCCCGAAAAAGAAGCCGCCCGCTATCAGGTATAATATACCGATTTTCTTGTGGTCAACGGTTGTCAGCCAATCCATTAAACCCGTGTAGCGTTTGGCGCTATGGCTGTGTGCATGAGCGTGAGCCAAGGTTTGTACCCCCTTTTAAAGTTCTTGCTGTATTAATAATCCAACTTATAATTGGCCAAGTAATCGGCAATTTGCTCGATTTCTTCGTCACTGAAGCCGAGATCCTTAGGATTAGGCATCGTGTTGCCAGGTTTAACGGCCTGTGGCTCCATCAACCATTCCACCAGGTTATCTTTCGTCGGCTTCGTGCCTGGTTTGCCGCTTATGTCGTTCAGCAAGATACTCGCAATAGTCTCACGCGATCCAATACCTGTCAGGTTAGGGCCCATTGCCCCGCCTTGATCGCCTACAGCATGGCAAGAAAGACAGTTGGTCTTGAATTTCTCAGCGAGTGCTGTATCCGCAGGAAGCACAGCAGGTTCACTAAACGCTGCAACCCACTTATCAAATGCCGCATCGTCAACCGCTTTCACCCGGAATTCCATGAAACCGTGGGAAGGACCGCACAACTCTGCGCATTTACCAATGTATGTATCCGCTTTGTCAGCAACCAGTGTCATGTAGTTGACGCTGCCTTCTGTGTTTGTATCCATCTTACCTCCGAGCGATGGTACCCAGAAAGAGTGAAGCACATCATTTGTTTTCAATTGGAACGCAATTTTCTTACCTACAGGAACTACCAACTCCTGGGCGGTTTTCACACCGTAGTCCGGATAATTGAATTCCCACCAGAACTGATGAGACGTAACCTCTACCTTAACAGCCTCCGGGTTGTTCCAGTCGTTCTCACCGTACGCAAATACCTTCTGAATCGTTGGAATTGCAAGCACGAGTACCAAGAGCAACGGAATCGCTGTCCAGATAATCTCAAGCTTATGGTTACCTTCTACTTGCTCAGGAATTTCATCTTGTCCCTTTTTTCGACGGAATTTAATAAGCACGTACGTGGCAATCCCAAAAACCACTACCATTACGACAAGCATGACCGAAATGGAGAGCTTAATTAAATCCAGTTGACCTTGTGCTACCGGACCTTGTGGTCTTAAGACCGACAAATCCTCTCGGCCGCAGCCGGATAACACCAAAGCAAACATGGCCATCAAAGGAAGAAGACGCTTTACAGCCTGCCACCGTTTCATCATTGATCTACCCCACTTTTCCGATTTTCGTAGACTACCATCCGGCGCAAACAGCGGTAATCTACCTGCACAATCACGGATGAAGTAATCCTGTCAATTAAAGCAATCACCTATTAAATATAAGTTCATGGGTAACTTTTGTCAATCATTCACAGGGAGTTCACAAATTGTTCGAAAAGTCGTCAAAGTCGCGCTATTACTGATTTTGCAATCGCTTTCAAAGCCTTTCTTTCATTCTGCAACCTATCATTCGACATTCCATGCAACCCTGGAACAACAGTCCCATAGCCTATATATACAGTCATTTCCGCCTTTTTGAATCTATATACCGCCATTTCTCCACTCGCTGGTAAATAAATGTTAAAGCCGGAGGCCTCCCAGACAAGCCTGACACCAGTCCTGCATAGAATGCCTCCACCTTTTCAATGGAAAGAATTTATTCCGTCAATATCATAGGGCCTTCCCGTGTAATAGCGATAGTATGCTCATATTGCACGCCAACCGATCCATCCGCACTCGAAATGGTCCAGCCGTCATCCTCCCAGAACACTGCACCTGAACGGCCTAAAGTAAACACTGGTTCAATGGTGATGACCATACCTTCCTTTAACCTAAGCCCTCGCCCGGGAATTCCATAGTTCGGAACATCAGGCGGCTCGTGCAAGGCACGGCCAATACCGTGGCCGACAAGCGGCTTTACAATTCCATAGCCTTCCCTGTTAGCAACCTGCTCTATTGCATGACCTACATCACCCAGAGTAGCGCCTGGCTGAGCTGCCTCAATCCCTTTGAACAGCGCTTCGTGCGTGTGTTCCATAAGCTTCCGCACATCTGCGGACACCTGATCTATCGCATATGTCCAGCCTGAGTCAGCGAGCCATCCATCCTTGTTCACCACCATATCGATGGTAACCACATCCCCAGCTTCAAGCGGGCGCTTATTAGGAAATCCATGGCACACTACCTCATTTACCGAGGCGCAAGTCGCATAGGGAAACCCTTTGTATCCCTTTTGCTCCGGGTAGGCTCCGTTCTTTTCCAAGAACCTCTCGACGATGGCATCAATCTCATATGTTGTAATTCCCGGTTTCAAAACCTGTGCAATCTCGCGGTGACATGCAGCCAAGATACGTCCCGATTCACGGATACGCTTGATATCCTCCTTGCTTCTAAGCGGTGTCCTCACATCTGCCCACTCCCTTATATCCTTAACGGATCGATTGCTACAATATATGTTGGGAGGAAGACAAAATCGCCTTGGCAAAACCGACTTTTCTCGCAAGTCAAGAAGTAGCTGCAGACTCGGGCTTCCAAAAGCGCAAAAAAACCGCCTTTGGGAACTTTGTCCCAAAAGCGGTTTATCCATAAACGCTGTATGATTCACATCGTTAGTTATTAACAAGGTGAAGATGCGTGCTTAAGATATTTCTATGGATCAGGTGCTGTTACAGGTTACGAAACGGAGGAATTCAGCTTGCCAAGTTCATGCTCAACAACAAGAGTAAGCTCTTCTTCATAGCCTCCCATAATATGATACTTCCGGACGTACTCCTTTACAAATTTTTTCGGATCTTTAGGCCGGAAAATTCGTGTCATTTCCCGCAGACTTTCCTTAACCTCATTGTGACCTTTCGTTGCCATGATGGATCCCTCCTAAAACGTATGGAATATAATACTCCGTTTAAAGAGAATGCCGAAAAGATCTACCTTATTAAGTTGAAGCCATATTGCAGTTCTATTGGTGATGATTAGGTTGATATTCAGCAACTTACCAATGCACCTGACACTATACATACCCTAACAGCATGCAACTGAATCATTATTATATTATATCATATTGATCTATTTGTTTCATCTTTCCCAAAAATTGTTTTAATACCCTGCTTAGGTTTACTTTATCTGCGAACTCTAATATTGGTTAAGATACTGTTAAGCGGCTATGCCTGCGGCTTCAAACAACTGAAGGCGGCCAATGAATAATGCTCCAAGATTCTGAGATCCAAGGAGGCTTTATATCATGGTGAATACACAGTCTATCCTGCATTCCCCTGTCACATTAAATTCCCCCATACCACTGGCAAGCCCTGAGGATACAGGACTTCGGCGTGAGGCTCTGGATCAGATCGACTTGATTATCCAGAAGCGATATCCGAAAATGCGCAGTTTTCTTCTGCTTCACGCCGGTAAACTGATATATGAACGTTATTACGGAGGCTACAGCGTCTCCTCACTTCATGATCTAAGATCGGCAACCAAGAGCTTTACATCCGTATTATGCGGCATTGCCCACTCACGCGATGAACTGCCTGAGCTGAATTCCTCTGTGAAGGATATCCTCAAGGCATATATTCCCCTGAGCGCACATCCCCTATTAAGCAAGGTTACCTTGTTCCATCTGCTGACCATGACTTCCGGATTCGCTTGGCAAACTGGCAAGAAGCTTGGAGAACCGCTGATTCACCGCTTTCATCGCAATCAGAAATGGACGCGCTTCGCACTCTCTCTCCCCATCATAGAACAGGATATGGGGAATTTTCAATATCGCAGCATCGATTCTCATCTGCTCTCCGTGGTACTTAGCGAGTCCACCGGCTTGGACGCCTATGCTTTTGCCAGGAAGCATTTGTTCGAGCCGCTCGGTATCCATCATGCTGCCTGGACACCGAGTCCTGAGGGGCACAGTATGGGGCATATTGGTCTTCACCTCACCTCCCGGGATATGGCCAAATTCGGTCTATGCTGTCTGAATGGAGGCGTATGGCAAGGTACTTCGCTTATTCCGAAAGCTTGGCTCAAACAAGCGTTGACGCCTCAAGTCCAAGGATATCCCGCCTTTGGCGATTATGGATTCCAATGGTGGACCGGCATACACAGCGGCACTCCTTATGCGCTCGCACACGGGCATGGTGGACAGCAGATCTACCTTTTCCCTGAGCTGGATATGGTCGCCGTATTTACGGCGGACAGCAAGGTTAGCCGCTGGAAGAACCCGAGAATTCTGCTGGAACGTTATATTCTCAATGATCCACCTCAGTCATCCAAATCAGCAGCAGCTTCGCCAATACAAGACTGACAGACCCGGACTTGCCTTCCCTATCCGATAATTCCGGTTTTCGGGTAAAGCTTATCCATCTGGATACCATGTAAATTTCAGTTGGATAGTACCTCCTCTTTCTGGTTACTTTATGCGATATGAATCATTTCTAAAACCAATTTGAGAGGAGCATGCGAGCATGGCCGGAAAAGATAAAGATCTTCATCCCATTTCTAGAGAAGTGGTTGAAGTTGATGGAACCTATACGAATGAATGGGGTCGTGAAGAATATTTGAAGCGGGGCGAGGATTTCCCTTTTGACCCGCAAAAGGGCTCAACCGAGTGGCGGCTGGCTGAGTATGATTTTGAGAACCATCATCAGGGCAGAACAGACGAACGACTGGTACCAAAGGAGAAAGGCCCCGATAAACAAGTAAATGCCGAATCTCCACTTCGTCATGATGTGCACGTAGATTAAGTCCCCGTTTATTGGCAGTGAAGAGATGATTCAATAGTCCTGCTTATATAAAGGGTGAAATGATATGCCAAAACTGAAGCGACTACTGCCGCTGCTGATTCTCATTTCTATAGGAGTTATCATCTGGGTGGCAGCTTATATTGCAGAGCCGGAGTACGCCTATATACCGCCCGAACATAAACTGGAGAATACGAAGCAGACGAAAGTCCATGAAGCGGCTTTCATCCGAAAATATGATGTCTGGGGCAAGACGCTAACGGTTCCCGGTGCTGCTCTTCAGGATCAAGATCCAAGATTAGCGGCTAATGGCGCAGTTGAAGTGACTAAAGAGCTGCTGGCCCTAGGACGACGAACACTTTATGAGGAGACCTTTGGCAACGAGGTATTCCTAACCGATATTTTAGGAATTGCTGACGGGCCGATGAAGCTAAAAAATGTGGTAAAGGCAATCGCTGAGTTGAAGGGAGAAGCAACGACCAATCTGCGTGTAGAGCTTGACCAAGATGTGACGGTTGGCGGCTTATTCTTCCGCAAGGGGGATAAAATCGACACCGGCTTTGATGTTGCAAAGGGAGCCTATTTCCCCATTGGCCTTACGGTTAAGTATGCTCAAGGCAAAACGCGTATCGGTGTCAGCTGTATGGCCTGTCACGCCACCGTGAACCGTGAAACGGGAAAGGTCGTGGAAGGCGCCCCCAATTCCGATCTGAACATGGGTTTAATGCTGGCGCTGGCGCCGAACAGCGCAGCATATTTCACACATACGGACGTGGCGAGCCTGGTCGATTATATCAAGAACGAGAAACGTACCGTGATGAATTCCAAGGGTAAAGCCGAGGCGCTTCCTGATCCCATGCAACTGGAGAAGGCCGTTGATGACAACCTGGTCAAATGGGCGCCAGGTAATTTTGATACCACCGTTGACCTTATCAGCGATGTAACCCAAATCCCCGACATGTTTACAAAAGGCGGCCACCCTTACAGCTGGAGCGGCTTCGCCCTCGCAGGTCCCTTCAAGGGTCTCAGCACGTTCAGCAACAATGTGCACGCTCAGAACACGGATACACTGAGCCAAACTGAGGTTAGTGAGCGTTTATGGGGAATCGATAAAGAAATCTATGTGGGCACGATCCTACAAAATGCTGCCAACTCCAAGTTTCGCTATGATCCAAGCAGCGGACTTAAACCAACGGAATTCTTCAATCGGCTGGACCCAAATCCCGGTACACCCGGCGTGAACGAGGTTATCAAAATCCCCAACTATCCGAAGGTTTCGGCCATTGCACCGAATGGGCTGTATATCAGCTCGCCTGGATTTAAAGCCGGCGAACAAGTGAACGCCATGTCAGCCTATCAGAATACCGTGCGTCCGCCTGAAACCGATCCTGCGGAAGCCTCGGATCCGAAGACCATCAAACTCGGAGCAGCCGTGTTCAGAAAAGCACAGTGCATCACATGTCATGCAGGTGATTTTTTTACGAACAATCGCATTATGCGGGCTGCGGAAATTGGCACCGAACCGGCAAGAGCTGCAGCCTTCAGTCGGACGGAGAATGCTTTTGGCAAAACTGAATTCTACCCGCCTGATACCCCCGTCCCCTTGCCGCCAGATGCAAAGACGGTTGAAGTCCCGATGGATGATATCGATCCGGATCAGATCACGCTGGGCTTCGGTCATAAACAATCAGGGGGCGGTTATAAAGTCAAAGGGCTGTTCGGTCTTCGCTGGTCCGCACCTTATTTGCACGACGGCGGGGTTGCTGTCGGCCCTGAGCTCTCCCAGGTGGGTGTAACCGAAACGCTTATGAAAGGGATACAACCAGATCCCTACAACAGTCTAAAAGCTATGATCGACCGTAAGCTAAGATCGCAAGTTATCGAGGCGAACCGCAAGGATGCCCGGCTTCGGGACACGCATGTGACGGGTCAGGGACACTCATATTGGGTGGACGAGGGCAGCGGCTTCACGCAAGAGCAGCAGGATGCTCTCGTAAAGTACTTGCTCCAATTGAAAATGAAATAAGTTTTCGGACTTCATCATACTTTGTCCAGTCGGATCATAAGGTAAGGTATAAGAGCTTGACCTATCCAGAATGGTCCTAAGACAAGGAGTTGATGAAATGTCCCCTTTCAAATCGTCCACAGGACTTCCCGAGAATCTGGCCGCAACGCTGTGCTATCTATTTCCCATGGTCGGAGGGATTCTGTTTCTTTCATTAGAAAAGAGAAGCCGTTACGTCATATTCCATGCTCTTCAATCCTTACTGGCCTTCGGCATTCTTGCGGTTGCCCATCTACTGTCGAGCGCTGTGCCCATTATCGGCCTTTTAGCCTCCGCCCTGCTAGCACTGGTCGGCGTGCTGATGTGGCTGGTGCTTATGGCTAATGCTATTCAGGGCAAATGGTTCAAGCTCCCCTGGATCGGCAATGTCGCGGAGAAACAAATGCAGCGCATCTAAATCTGCGGGATATGGTAAAAACAAAAAAGCAGCTGAAATTATCCAGCTGCTTTTTTTGATGCTTTTATTAAGCTGCATGCCCCTCTGCCGTCTCTCCATGCTCGGTACGTGTCGGGCTCGTATATCTCAAACCGTTAAAGATCAGGTTCAGCACAATGGCTGTCAAGCTGCCCGCCACAATGCCGTTATCGGCAAGGATGCGGATACTGTCCGGCAAATTGGCGAAGAGATCGGGCACCGTCGTTACACCGAGACCCATACCGACAGAACAAGCGATGATGAACAGATTCTCATGGCGATTCAAGTCCACTTGATCCCCTAACATCCGAATACCTGATGATACCACCATCCCGAACAGAGCAACCATGGCTCCGCCAAGAACAGAGGATGGTACAAGCTGGGTCAAGGCCGCGATCTTCGGAACAAATCCGATCAGAATCAACAAGCTGCCTGCTACAACGATAACATCCCGTGTCTTCACGCGGCTCATCTGAATTAATCCAACATTCTGAGAGTACGTAGTGTAAGGGAATGAGTTAAAGATCCCTCCGACAACAATGGCAATTCCTTCAGCACGGTAGCCTCGGGACAGATCCTTAGACGAAATGTCACGATCAACAATTTTTCCAAGCGCCATAAATACCCCTGTCGATTCGGCAACACTGACTATCGCCACCAGAATCATCGTCACGATTGGCATAATCTTGAATTCCGGCGTCCCAAAGTAGAATGGCTGGGGAGCACGGAACCATCCAGCCTCGCGCAGTGGCGTCAAATCCAACCCGCCGAAGAATGCGGCTGCGATCGTACCGATGATGAGGCCAAGCAGAACGGATATAGAACGCCAGAAGCCTTTTGCAAAACGATTCATAATAATAATGAAGATCAGAACACCGAAGCCCAGGCAAAGATTGAGTACACTGCCGAACTCCTCACCTGCACCCGCTCCGCCCCCAAGATCGGTCAAAGCCACAGGAATCAGTGTCAATCCGATAATAGTAACAACAGAGCCGGTAACAACTGGCGGGAATACTTTAATCAGCTTACCGAATAGACCCGAGAACAGAATAACGAATAAACCCGAGGCGATAATCGCTCCGTAAATAGCTGACATTCCGTGCTGCTGCCCAATAATAATCATCGGGCCCACGGCCTGGAACGCACATCCAAGCATAACCGGAAGACCGATACCGAAGTACTTGTTGCCGAATACCTGCAGCAAGGTAGCGACCCCGCAAGCAAGCAGGTCGATGGCAATGAGATAAGTCAGCTGTTCCGTAGTCAGGCCGAGTTGTCCGCCAACGATAAGCGGTACGATGATGGCCCCTGCATACATAGCCAATACATGCTGCAAACCAAGTGAGAAGGTTTTACCTGCGCTCCGATTTTTATCAAAAATCGGTTCTTGCACCGCCTGTTTCTGTTCGTCCATGGCTTCTTAATTCCTCCCGCGTATTGTTGTATTACCGTCCTAAGCGAATGTCACTACGCCGTCATCAAGTGATGCAATGCGAACGAGCGATTCCACCCGATAGCCCGCTTCGGCCAAGAGCCGTCCTCCTGGCTGGAAAGCTTTTTCGATGACGATGCCAATGCCCACCACTTCTGCCCCCGCCTGCTCTACGATCCGCGCAAGACCGAATGCCGCTTCGCCGTTAGCAAGGAAATCATCTACGATCAGCACTTTATCGCCCGGCTTGATAAACTTTTTCGCTACCGTAATTTCGTTCGTTTCCTGCTTCGTGAAGGAGTATACCTTCTCCACAAATATATCCTCACGGAGTGTCAGCGATTTCTGCTTCCGTGCAAAGATCAGAGGCACTTCCATCTCAAGCGCAGTCATAATACCAGGCGCGATGCCGGAGGATTCAATAGTCAATACACGAGTCACGTTCGATTCCTTGAATAACCGTGTAAATTCCTTTCCAACCTCTTTCATCAATACCGGATCCATCTGGTGGTTCAGAAACGAATCCACTTTCAGCACCTGTCCGCTTAATACAATACCTTCCTCTTTCACTTTGTTCTGCAGTAATTGCATGATGCTCCCCCTTAAGTTTGATGTCCTTGTTGCAAGCCAAAAAGCCCACTTTCTCCTTCCTCGTAAATCTCCGGGAAAGGATCAAGTGGGCATAAGCAACAAAAGCGCCGACAGCCTTCGGCCATACGACCAGGCTTGTCCGCTGCTGCTATAACCCGTAGTCCAATCATTTCCGGTGATCGGGTAGAAACATGCAGGCCCATTCCTGCACCTATACGAGAAGATGTCTAGTAACCAAGATTTAAGAATACACATAATATCCGAATGAATGAAGTATACACATTCTCTATGAAAAAATAAAGTGAAAATTTACGGAAATAGCAAACCAGTGGTCAATTTATTATAAAATTGTCCCAAATGTCACAATGGGGCAGGATTGTAGGTACAATCGCATTCATCCATTCCAGGGGATCACCGATAGATCGGGTGCATGCCCACTCACTATAACGAGCTGATATGGAACTTTCTAATATCCAGCTAGCGCTTACTACTACCGAATCAGACAATAAAGTCCACTTTATTCCAATCATATGTATCCTAGCAGTCAAGCCAGAAAAAAAGCCACCTCATCGGTGGCCCCATCCAACAATTTCATCTATTGAAATGTAACCTGAATCTGCACGATCTCGGAGCGGGATCCCAGCCGAATCGGCGGTCCCCAGAATCCGTAGCCCGAGGACACTATGGAGTGCGTCCGGCCTTTTTGCAAGTAACCCCAATCATTCTCAAACATGACCTTCGTAATCAAGTGAGCCGGAAATACCTGTCCGCGGTGCGTATGACCCGAAACAACAAGATCAACGCCCTGCTGCTGGGCTTCGTCCAGTGCATTCGGTTGATGATCGAGTAGAAAGACCGGTTTGGATAAATCCGTGCCCTCCATGATCGTGGACAGATCGGCCCGGTTCCGGTCCTGTTTGTCCCGTCTGCCAACAAGCGTCAATCCTTCTACCGTCGTTTTCTCATCATACAGCACGGTCATGCCGCTGTCCTCAAGAGCCGCGATCAGTTCTGATATCTCGCCTTTGAATCGGTCATGATTGCCAAGCGAGGCATATACACCATAGGGTGCCTGAATACCGGTCAAAATCCGATCAATGCCCTGTCTTAAATAAGCATCCAGATCATCATCAATAATGTCGCCTGGAAACAACACCAGATCAGGCTTCAACCTGTTGATCTCCTTCACCATACGCTTAGCATGCGCCTTGCCTGACAGGACGCCGAAATGCATATCAGACGCCATGACGATATTCAGCTTCTTCATATTACCGGCATCCTTGTCCACCTGGATATCGTAAGCGCGAACGGTTGGACTATACGCGTTATATGTACCAAAACCGAGCACAAGCACCATCAGCACAAGCACAACAGATACCGCCGTCTTCTTCAGCCCATCACTTCGCAATGCCGTCATGCTCAGCAGCCATAACACGATGTGCATCAATGGGAGGAGGATGATCAGCACATAGAAAATTGCCATCCAATACGAGCCTATGATATGCAGCACGGTCAAATTACCGAAAAACCGTCCTGATATGAACGATGTCGATACCACGGCCAATACGACTATGTATACCCATTTAAGGGTTGTGGACGACTCGGGCCCCCACCAGCTCCATACACTTCGGCCAATATAATAAACAAGCAAACCATATATCAAAAGTGCCACGATTCCTGCAATAATAAACATCGCCATCCCCTTCCGTACAACCATTATAGCAAGCGGATTTTGCAAATCCCAGCAATTATCGGAAGGGGGAGCGCTTAAAATCATCCTTGTTTGGATCTTTGGCGATCTTGGCGAGCTGTTACAGACCCGTGCGCTGTTTAGGCAGCAGCTCATTCAGCAGCGATTTAAGATTACGGTCCTCCGTATAACGCTCCTGCCCCATATCCAATTCATTCACACGTATATAAGTATAGCTTTCTCCCGGGTTCTCCGGTTTGAAGAGGAGCTCATCATTCGGGTCAGGAACAATCTTGTACTCCATATCATGAAACATATCAAGCAGCTGCTGGCCTGTGGGACTCTTTCCCTTGTCAACAAAAATCAATCCCCGAAGCTTCTTAGGTCCTTCCTTGTGACCGACCGTAAAATGAACGATGCATTCCATGCTCACTCATCTCCTTCTCTTCGTTGTCATTAAGACCGCGGAATTCATGGACATCTGCCGTCTTAACCCCTCGTACCGACTTGAAGCCGACCCTTAGGCAAATAAACGCCAAGATACATCCCGGCGTCTCTATACTATATCAGTATATAGGTGAATATGATGCCTGGCTGTGACAAAACTCACTTCTGCGGGGCGTTCCTCATACATAAAACCTGTCCTAAGCCGTATCCCGGTCGTCTTCTCCCTCTGCTTCAACATTGTCTGCATTTCGTTGAAGGGAATCTGCTTCCGCACGAAGCTCATCTAAATCCTCGGTGTCCATTTCTGCATTAAAATATTGGCTCTGAATCAAGCCGAAATGCTCTCCGTAACGTTCCTCCAGCTGCTCTCCCATATCCTGTTCAAGCTGGAACAATACCATCTCCTGGGTAAAATGATGGAGCAGCAGTTCTGCCAATACCGGATGCTCAGTGATGACCGCTCCTGTATCATATTCTCCGCCGCGCATCCCAAGTATGCACCACTCACGATCAACCACAAAGGAGAATTTCCGACCGCCTCCCCTACGCTCCGCAAGTCCTTTCCAGCCAGACCATGCCAGCGTTCTCGAAAGTCCCTGATCCGGACCGTCACATGCCCACAGCACTTTCACTCCTCTGGCTTCTGCCTCAGCCAGCGGTTCACGCAGAAGCGCCGCCTCTTCACGCCAGACATCAACCACGATCTCCTGCTGGGCTCGCTTCAATTCCCGGACGAGTACATCAAGTACCGCCTGATCTCCCTCCATGCTAAGAAAAGGAGCCGCCGTACCGCTGCCCCGCGGGAGACTCTTCTCCACAAAAGCGAGAGACGCCTCCACGCGTCCGGATATCATCCGCGTCAGCTCCTCAGGTTTCAACGAACGATAGCGGACAGGCTCTCCTTCCATCCGTTCAAGTGCCCCCTGCCGCTCCAAACGCTGCATGGCTGCATAAACATTGGAGCGTGAAGCACCCAAACGTTTAGCTACCTCGTATCCACCTGCCGGCCCATGCTCCGCCAAATCCACCATAATCTTCGACTCGATCTCCGTAAATCCCAAATTGCGTAAATGATGCAGCAATTGTTCCATAATAATAGTCCCCCCACAGATGCTCGAACGCTTGCTCTCTCATTCATACTGTCTTTTTAATCAGTGCGCAAAGGCATGTTCGTCCGAATTTCTATAACTTAGATCTGTTCCGCTCCGCAGCGCGGACACCATTTCGAGCCTTTTGGCAAATCGACACTGCAAATTTGGCACTTTACCGTATCCCGGGTTGCTTCATCATCGCCGACATAATCCTGACTTTGGTTATTTTCCTGCCAAAAACGAATGCGGCGGTCCAGCTCCAATTGTCGCTCCCGCTCTCGCTCGAGTTCTTCCCAGCGACGAAGCTCCCTCTCCTGCTCTTCTTTCTCCAAACGCAGCTGTTCCGGATCGATGACCGGCTCAGACAGATCATCTTCCTCGTGCTGTCGTTCCGGCTCAGGCTCATATGGATCGGATTCAAATGCATCCGACTCATACGAATCCGGATTTGCACGGTAATCATAGCTCAGCTCTTCATCCTTCTCCGGTAATTCTTCTTCAGCCGCTGCATATTCATGTTGGTCGAATATGCCTCTGCGTTCCTGCACTTTTGGCTCTTCTGAGATTCCTTCTTCCGGATCCATCAGATTAGAAAGCTTGTTTCCGCAATAAGGACAGAAATTTGCATCCAACGCAACGACCCGTCCGCATTCACAGATACGTTCATTTTTGAGCACAGCAATACGGTTACGAATAGACTCAATTTGATCCTGCAATCCGTCACAGGTTTGGGCGAGCTCGACCATTTCTTTCTCTGCATCTCTCATGTCCTGCTGGCGATAGCCTTCGTAGAACGCTTTACCCATCTGCAGATAATACGAGTTCTTCTGCTGTTCGATTTCGGCGATCTGGCTATTAAGTTTATTCACTTCCACCACATGCTGAGCCTTTTCTGTTGCACGGTTAGCTCCATCTTTAAGTTTTTGCAAAATATTCATACAGGAATCCTCCTCTTTCTCATATCCGATTCACCGGGCGCTGCCGGCAGCTAGTTATATCTCTCATTAAGTTATAAACGATTTGTAGCAAGCCATAAACTGTCTATCCCTGTTTCTTTTACCAGTCAAGGCAAATTCATGGGCCAGTGACATGAACCCCATATTCAGTATACTGTGGCCATGGTGATTCTATCATACCAAATTCCTTATCCCATGGGAAAAGGCAGCCCCTTCCAATTACGTTCCCTGATTCAGCCGGGTCCCGAACGTGTAAATGATTAGAAAAATGCACAATACCATATCGGATCATGCCGGCCTGCAAGCCGCCTATTTAAGTGCAGCTTGCCACTGCGAAAAGTCTGGAGGGGATTTACGATGACCAACCATAAAAAGACGTATTATGTTTCAGTCAACCACAACCTGATCCAAGACGTACCCAATGATACAAATGAATATGTCGTATCTATGGATGATGAAGAGGTCTCAAAGCTGAGAGGGCTGCTCTATGAGGTTAGCAGCAGTGATCGATATGCGTTTAAACGCACCTTCGTTCCTTATAAATCAGCGGACCATGATGATGCTGCTGACGAGTATGATGAGCGCACCATTAACCTCTACCGCTTTCTCCATGACCATGGGGATGAGCGCACCCGCAAAACCATAGAGGACATGAACATTATCAACAAGTTAAAAGATACCGGATATGACGATCCGGGTTACGAGGACTCACCTCTGAACAAATAACGCGAAAGTCTGTCCATCCAATACGAATGAATCCCGGAGCGCATGCTCCGGGATTCATTCGTATAACAAGAACATCACCCGGCCTAGCCTTGCATTAGGTCCTGTTCTACTGTATAGATTCAAAAGCCGGGCTGCAAGGATAAAAAGTCCCGTTTATCCCACGACTATTTGCACAGCCTACAACTTAATATTATCCTCATCAAAATACTCCTCCAGCGTTAACCCGCTGTCGGCAATATCAGGGGCCAGATCCTTGCCTACATACCGGATATGCCACGGCTCGTAAATATAACCGGTAATATTCTCGGCTCCTTCAGGATAACGAATGACAAAGCCAAAATCCGGTGCCCGGCGAGCCAGCCACTGACCTTCCTCCGTCTGCCCGAACGTCTGCTCCAGCGCATTGCCAGCGCTTGGGCTGGAGACATCAATTGTCAGACCTGTCTGATGCTCGCTTGTCCCTGGTACAGCACTTACACGGTTTGCCTCGGCTTCCCCTTTAGTGCGGACATTATTCTCATATATAGACTTTTGACGTGCATATGAACGATATCCCGACACGGCGCGAAGCTCTATGCCCTCCGCTTTGGCTGCGCCAAACAATTCCTCGAGCGCATCTGCCGCTTCTTTTCGCAAATGCCGTTTTTCATGCGGCTCATCAAAAGAAAATGGAACATTCGGTTCTACCAGATCCTTCGGCTCATAACCATCCGGTAAGCTCCGCTGCTTATTCACAATAACCGTCATGGCCTCCGCATTGGTTACGACCTGCTTACCGCCGCTCTCCTGGATGGTGGCCTGAAGCGCACTCTCGCTGCGCTTCGCCATAACCGGGTCTGCCTGCTGCTCCTCCGGACTGCCTTCAGGCAGCGTGTTCCCTTCCTGGCCTTCGGCCGGTGACTGCAGCTGCTGTCCCTCTGCCTTGCCGGATCCGGTATCATTCGATTGGCAGCCTGCCAGAATAACCCCTGTTAACAGCAGCGACGACAGCATTGCGCTTGTAAATCGTGCTCCTCTTCTCGAAAATGCATTCATCCTCTGCCTCTTCCTTTCCCACGGTTTGTCCTGTCTTCATTGTACCTTATTCGCAAACGACAGGACAAACCGGGGACTGGCGACTCATGACGAATATCCTTGATCTAATTTAGGCATACGACAGCATGCTCCATGATACGCGGCAGTTTTTAGCGAATGAAGTACATTGCTATATCGCAACTCCTGAGCTAAAGCTTCAGACTGCGGCGCTTCTGCTCAGCTTGCTTGGCCGCGCCGCGGGCAACCAAACCTAGCGCTTTCGAAACGCCGCGCACCCCAGGCAGCAAGCTTGTCCAGTCACCGGCTGGGCCAAGCTGATCTGCCGGAGGCGGCGGTGACAGCTGCACCTCCAGCTCGCCAAGCTGAGGGCCGGGCCGGTGCAGCCGGCCTTCAGCGGCCGCTTCGGCCACCCATTCGCCTGGAGAAGGGCCGGATGGCCCCTTCTCCTTCGCGCGGGTGGCCAGCTCTGCGGCAGAGCCGCCCGCTGCCGGAGGGGCTGCTTTGGCCCAGGCGTCGAAGATGCTGGCCAGCAGTGCTTCCCGCGGCAGCCCCAGCAGCGTCAGCCGCTGAAGCGGCTCTGCCTCAAGCTGCCGGGCTGCCGCAGCCAGCAAGGCTGCTGCCTGCCCGCAGGCCGCTTGGCCGCAGGAGCAAGAGGCCCCGGCGGTCTCGCTGCCCTCCAGGGACAATGGCGCCAGTTCATCCAGCCAGGCGGCATCTTGGCCTGCAAGCAAACGATATAACGCCAGCGGGTCTTCCTCAAGATAAGCCAGCACCTTCTCGCGGTCTGCAGGATTTAACATATCCACCTGAACACTAGTTTCATGAGGTTCCGATGATTCCTTGCCTCCATTTACTTTAGCCTTTAACTGCCCAGGTGATATTTCCAGTCCAATCCCTTCTGCCGATCCAGCAGATTCCATGGCCCATCCCTCCTTACAATCCAATTCCAATCCCGTTCCATATTCCAAGAGACTTCTTCGAAATCTCTATCCTCTATATAATAATCCACGAGCTTACATCCATTCTTGTTCCTGCAGCTCAATCAGCTGACGCAGCTCACCGTCTGACATTTCCGTCAGCCACGTTTCACCTGCACCCACGACCTGCTCGGACAAGGCCTTCTTCTGTTCGATCAGTTCATCGATGCGTTCCTCCAGCGTACCTTGTGAGATCAGCTTGTGAACCTGAACATTACGGTGCTGTCCAATACGGAATACACGATCTGTCGCCTGATTCTCGACTGCCGGGTTCCACCAGCGATCATAGTGGAGCACATGATTCGCACGAGTCAAATTCAGCCCTACGCCTCCAGCCTTCAACGACAAAACGAAGAATTCTGTTCCCTCGCCAGACTGGAATTTCCGTACCATTTCATCCCGTTCGCGTTTTGGCACTCCGCCATGAAGGAAATACGGCTGCTTCCCGTATTTTCGTTCAAGCATGCTTACCAGCAGTTCTCCCATCCCTACATACTGTGTAAAGATGAGGGCGGATTCTTCAACATCAGCGATACTGTCAAGAATTTCAAGCATGCGCTCCATCTTGCCCGAAGAGTCCGGACGTAATGGACGTCCTTCATCACGTCTGAGCAGCTGTGGATGATCGCAGATCTGCTTCAGCTTGGTGAGGGAAGACAGCACAAGACCTTTACGGGCCATACCCGTCTGGCTCTCGATCTGTCCCATCATCTCATCAACAACTGCTTGATACATCGCACCCTGAACCTCGGACAGAGGACAATACGATTTTAACTCCAGCTTCTCAGGCAAATCCTTGCGAATATCCGGATCACTCTTCAGCCTGCGCAGCATGAAGGGGGATACCAGTTTATGAAGCTCCCGGAGTCGCTCCTGCTGTCCCTCTCCAGGTGCATAACGCTGGCGGAAGGAATGAAAGGATCCGAGATATCCCGGATTGAGAAAATGAAATATCGACCACAGCTCTGCCAGACGGTTCTCCACTGGCGTTCCGGTCATGGCAATCCGGTGAGGCGCAGACAATTTCATGACGCTCTGCGCCTGCTTGGTCCGATAATTTTTAATATACTGTGCTTCATCAAGCACCACACTTGACCAATGGATGGCAGATAAATCGCTGCCATCTCTACCCGCAAGATGATACGTAGTCAGTACGATATCATGGTCGGCTGCCTCTTGCAGGAAATCTTCTCCACGCAGGCGGCGAACACCATGATGCACATGCAGCGTGAGATCAGGAGCGAACCGCTGAAGCTCACGCTGCCAGTTGCCCAGCAGAGATGTCGGGCAAATAATCAGCACCGGACTACCTGCAGATCCAGAACGGATCCGCTCAAGCAGAGTGGTGATGACCTGCACCGTTTTTCCAAGCCCCATATCATCGGCAAGGCATACACCAAATCCCAGCTCGCGCATCATGCTGAGCCACTGATAACCTCGCTCCTGATATGGACGCAGCTCTCCATGCAGTGTGGATGGAATCGGACGGGACGGCAGCTGGCGCTCCTTCTCACCCTCGAGTAAGGAAGACAATAGTCCTGTTGTCTCCACTTCTTCGATGAAGAGGCCCTTCCACATACGTTCCCCGTCCATTTCGGCGCTAAGATGCATCCACTCGGCTAGCTCCATTTCTCCCTTCTCATGGCGCTTCATAAAGCGCAGCACCTGGTTGATCTCTTTAAGATCCACCTCCACCCACTCTCCCCGGAACTGGACATAGGGCAGATTCTGCTCGGCCAGATACTTCAACTCCTCACGCGACAAGGTTTGACCGCCCATCGCAGCGGATATTTGAAAATTGACCAGATGCTCCATGCCTAGCACAGGCAGCGGATGTGATTCACCAGGCGATCTTGCATCCTGCATCATCTTGAGGGATAAGCCGACACGGCGACGCCCTTCCTTGCTCCAGCGGGACGGCATTTGAACCGCAATACCGTTTGCCGTTAATTTCGGTATCGACTCCTTCATAAACGTTGACAAGCGCTCAAGCGTCAGGGTTACGCCTTCAGGAGCGCGTCCATGCAATCCTTCAGCCAGCTCCGGCGCTAACATTGCCGCTTCTCCCAGCTTCATTAACAGCTGCAGCTGGACGCCAGAATACATCCGTCCGCGAATCATCTGATCAGTACCTTGATTCCCCCATATGCTCCGCGCGGACATCAATAATCCTTCATCCTCCTGGCTTCTTACCCAGAAGGACACCTTCCAGTCTGTCCGGTTGTCCTCCAGCGGCGGTTCCAGGCGCAGACCTAGACCAAGCGTTCCTTCGCCCGGAGGCTGGTCCTCCACGCTGACATAGGGAAACTCGGTCCCGCCGACGTGTTCCACTGCTTCCTCCAGCTCGCCGACTTCCTCTGTCGTCCCTTGCACAGGGATATCCCGACTGGCCGTCAGCAAGCTATTCCACCACAGTTCGGCCAATGGGGAGTGTCCTCGCCGGTAATTCGCCAAATATGTACGCAGCTTATCTTCCGTTTCCCGGACAACCTCCCGGGCCTGGCTGTCGATGACCGCACACAAGAAGGAATAAAGCACAATAGCCCCAGCTTCTTCACGGGTAGTCGGATCGCTTCCAGCCAGAGCTGCCGGCGTTCCAATCGCGATCGGTGGAATGTTCGCTGCAAGCTGCATGAAGCGATCCGTATCCTCGGCAGACAGCTGCGGTTTCCAAACCGCCTTTATGGTCTGCATCGCGGTCCGGCGCCTTCCGACGGAGGGCACCTCCGCCGTCCCCGGGGCAAACTTTCCTTGCAAGAGCAGCTCCAAGGCAAATCTGCTCGCTAGTACCCAAAATTCTATTTCTTCACCGACTGCCAGTCCTTGTGACCGGTAATACTCGGCATCCATTGAAATCAGCCATTGAAAAGCATCCCCCGGTGTAATCGCAAGCCCTTCCATCGTCCGGCCACCAAGCGTCTTCCGTTCCGGCCGTCGGTTGCTTGTGGAACCTAGCGTTTTGGCCGGATATCTGAGTTCAGCTAGCCGAAGGGAAGCATTCGTGAAGGGACGGGTTCCATCCGGCATACGAAATGCACGGACTACGCGGCTCCATGCGTCCACTTTAGGCTCTGAAACTTCACCGGAAAAACAAAAGAATACGTCTCCTAACCATACACCATAGAGCGGTTGATTCATCGTTGTCTCCCGTCTTTTACTGCTTTATAGATATTATTATTATCTTATACGATCACTTCGTAATTTCAAAACCACACCAGGAGTTTTTCACTCCATACCAAAAATAACGTCACTCTCTATCATACCATGTATTTACGGTCGTGATGTGATCTATGTATTCCAAAACTTTTCCTATATCCATAGGGTAGTAATAACCCCTTAATCTTATGCAGGGTTCTGCCACGCCTTGTTAAAAAGAGGGAAAATAGGGCAATTTAACGCAACCCTTCCTGCGATCACCCGTATGTAGATGATATACAATTATTGGCTCGGGAGGTTTTATCGGTATGATGGTTAGTTTTGGTTTATTCGGAATCATTGCTTTATTGCTGGGCTTTTTCTTCTTTTTCCTTCACATTGCCGTCTGCGTATGGGGATATAATGACGCCCGGCGAAAAGGGCGGAGCCCCGAATTTTCAATCCTGGTTGTTTTGGGTCTGCTGTTCTTCCCTGTCGTAGGGTTGATTGTTTATCTACTGGTTCGAAATTACGATTAATGATAACCATAAAAAAGACGGGGCAGATTTTGTTCTGCACCGTCTTTTTATCGTACATGGCTCATTTTAGAGGCGCCATTCCCTTTACGTCATTACTTCGCTTTCAGGCTTTGCCATGACTTCTGAATACCTTCAAACAATTGGTTCTTATCCACATTGCCAGCCACATAACCTTGCATCTGGCTGCCGAATTCGTTCATGCCACCGTCAGGGAATTTATTGAACTCCCAACTAAGCGCTTTGTTCTCCTTACTGTATTTCACAACATCATTCCCCAGGTCGCCAAGCGTCTCACTGTTCGCTTCGATGCTAGTCAGCGCTGGTATGAATTTGAACTCTTCCGTAATGTAGCGTTTACCGGTTTCCGAGGTTACGAGCCAGTTCAAGAATTCCTTGGCTTCATCTTTCATTTTGGATTTGTTATTCACAACCCAGTTGTTCGGAACACCGATCGGAAGCTTGTCGTTCTCATCCGGATTGTCATTGATCGGCATTGGCAGAAGGCCAATGTTCAGGTCCGGGTTAATGCCGTCGATTTGTACTTGCGTCCAGTTCCCGTTCTGGGTCATGGCTGCTTCACCACTAGCAAAGGTCGTGATTTCCGTGTTGTAATCTGTTGTCAGCGGGTTCTTCTGTCCGTATTGAACGGTCAGGTCGAACAGTCGCATCCATTCGTCGAATTTTGCGTTTCCTACCAGGTTCTGTGTTCCCTCATTCAATCCTTTGACGAATCCATCCGGATCTTCTTGATGAGCAAATGGAATATTCAGCAAGTGGTTAGCCAAAATCCATGTTTCCTGGTATCCGTTCACGAATGGCGTAATGCCTGCATCTTGCAGCTTTTTGGCTGCTGCTTCAAGCTCGGAGATCGTCTTAGGAAGCTCGGTAATTCCCGCTTTCTCAAACAAGTCTTTGTTATAAATGAAGCCATATCCTTCGATGGTCATCGGTTGTCCATACAGCTTACCGTCTTTCGTCATAGGTTCTTTAGCAACATCAACAACGTCCTTCACCCATGGTTGATCCGAAAGATCCTCAACGTTCTCGAACCAAGTTTCCAAGTCACGATATCCGCCGACGTTGAAAATGTCGGGCTCATCACCGGAAGCGAACTTTGCTTTCAGTGCCGCACCATAGTCGGAGCCGCCGCCTACAGTCTGAATATCCAGCTTGATGCCTGGATGTTCTTTTTCGTACTCCGCTTTCATTTTATTCAGAGCTTCAGCGATCTCGACTTTAAATTGAAAAATCTTGATCGTTTTCGTGCCGCCCTCGGCACCGCCCTCAGCGCCTTCATTCTCATTCTTGCCGCCGCAGGCTGCAAGCAATGTAGAGAAAGCCAATACCATAACCAGGAACAGCTTACCGTATCTTTTCATGATGAAACCTCCCTTTTTTTCTTTAACCCTATGTGCTGCATTTTGCTGTTAGCGTTTTCAGTATAAATAACCTTTTTCCGTTAGATCAGGTAATATATTGATCGTTCTGGGGTAAAGAATTGACCGATTGATGCCTACCCCTTCACGGCTCCCTGTGTAATGCCCTCAATGATATATTTTTGCATGAAGAGGAAGAAAATAATGACGGGCATGATTCCTAACACCAGCGCCGGAAGCGCCAAATCCCACTGCTTGGTATATTGCCCGAAAAAGGCGAAGGTCGCAATTGGAATCGTTCGCAGCTCTGCGGACTGCAAGATCAGGGATGGAAGCAGATAGTCATTCCATATCCACAAGGTGTTCAAGATAATGACTGTAACAAACATCGGCTTCATCAGCGGGAAAACTACCCGGAAGAACACGCCGTATCCGCTGGAACCATCTACGGTTGCCGCTTCTTCGATCTCCATCGGAATCGACTTTACGAAGCCGTGGAATAGAAACACGCTCAGCGGAACTCCAAAGCCCAGGTAACAGATAATGAGTCCATACAAGCTGTTGTTAATGCCCATAGATGAAGTTACCTTTACAAGCGGAATCATGATGGACTGAAACGGGATGACCATAGCGGCCACAAACAACGCGAACATGATCCGGTTAAAACGTGTATTGCGCCGCACCATCTGATAGGCGGTCATCGCACTCAACATGGCCAGGAGCAGGTTGCTGACAACCGTCACGACCAGCGAGTTCCAGAAAGCCTTAGGAAAATTCGTTATATCCCATGCCCGTGAATAGTTGCTCCATTCGAATGTGCTCGGAAGACCTGCCGAGTCCGTTAGCAGTTCGCCGAAGGTTTTGACGGAGTTCACGAACAGGAAGTAGAACGGAACCAGGAAGAGCAATGCGATGATCACCATAATGAGTTCTGTGGCCATGGTGTTCAGCCGGTATTTTTTCGTAGACTCCATTTACGCTTCAACCTCCTTGCTCTTCGTAAATCGAACCTGCAGACTGGTTATGATGGCAACCACAATGAAGAAAATGACTGCCTTCGCGGTTCCGAGTCCGAGACGGTTATTCGTATAAGCCTCGTTGTAAATATTCATCGCCACCGACTCGGTCGAACCGAACGGTCCGCCCTTGGTCAAGGAAAGGTTCAGATCGAACATTTTAAAGGACCAGGAGATCGCGAGGAACAAACAAACCGTAACAGCTGGCATGACCAGTGGAATAATGATGGAGCGCAATACCTGCCCTCTGCTCGCACCGTCTATCTCGGCAGCCTCAAGAATATCCTTTGGCACATTGTTGAGCGAGGAAATGTAGATGACCATCAAATATCCGGCCGTCTGCCATACGAAAACGATTACAATCGCCCAAAAGGCAGTCCCTTTTGTTCCGAGCCACGGCAGATTAAAGAATCCCAGATTCGTGGCATTGCCGATCGCTGCAAATCCTTTGACAAAAATAAATTGCCAGATGAATCCGAGCAGCAACCCGCCGATCACGTTTGGCATGAAAAAAATCGTACGCAGCACGTTCCGTGTCTTCAGCGGTTTAGTGAGGAAGTAGGCTAATAAAAATCCTAGCAGATTCGTAAGGATGACACCGAGGATCGTGAAGCGGGCCGTGAACGAGAAGGCATCCCGGAATTTATCATCATTGGTAAAGATGGTAATGAAATTATGAAACCCGACAAAGTCGATTTTGCTAGACACACCATTCCAGTTCGTAAAGGAATAATAAAGCCCCAGAAAGAATGGAATGATCATGATCAGGATGAAAAAAATAGTGGACGGTCCCACAAAAAGAAACTGCTGCAGCAGCGCCGAAGATTTTTTTTTTCGATTCATCCCTTGATCTCCCCTTTTCGTTAAGTAGTTATATGATGTATAGCCATTATGCTGTAACCTGTAAACAATAAACACGGAGAATCATGAACCATTAGGTGTAAAATATTGACCATACGCGTTTATGCTATTTTGATAATCCAGGAGATGATCCTCATGAAGTATCGCAGCATCCAGTCCCGGCTGATCACGTTCATGCTCGCTGTCACAACGATTCCCCTGCTGCTCTCGCTCATCATTACATTTACGCACACGCGAGAGTCTGTGAAGGAGCAGACGGTGAATGAGAATATACGCTTGATTTACCAAGGAGCGACCAATCTGATGAACTATCTGCGCGGCATTGACCGTGCTTCCTTGTCCGTATATTCGGATCCCCATTTTCTAAGCAATCTTGCTCTGGATCCCGATAACCACCGGGTTGTTGCCGAGTTGTATGCTACACTGCAAACCATCGTGACAGGTACACAGGACATTCATCAAATTTATCTTCATAACGCTTTGACCGGACAGTCCACCCAAGTATCCAGTAATCTGCCTCGCAGGGAATTCCGCCAAGAGCCTTATCGAAGAATAGAAGAGTTCGGCCAAGGCAATACGGCTATCGAGCCTGTGCATCAGGTGCATAATTACGGTTTTCCTCCGCGGCCTGCAGATATGCTGGATTTTGAAGTTATCACCTTCTATCGATCCATCACTAACGTACCGTCTCCCGAACAATATGCTCTTATGGCCATCGATGTAAAACTAGACAGTATTTTGGCCATTTGCGATCAACTGTATGCTAAAGGGGAAGAACAGCTATACTTGATTGATGACAGCGGCAGCATCATATACGGTCCGGATGCGGAGCAAAGAGGCCATTCTTTGGACGACCCTGTGCTTATGGAGAAAATCGCCCAAAAGGATAAAGGATATTACGACGGGAAGGATGCCATGATTGTTTACGAGAAGCTGGATTTGCCCTACGCTCCCTGGACGCTCGTGAAAATGATCCCGCACCAGACGCTTTACAAAAATTCAACAGAATTAACGAGCATTAACGCAATTATCGCAATTTTGGCCCTATTCGTTGTCATATTCGGCACACTATGGATTTCCATTCGGATTACAAAACCCATTAAACAACTCACAAGCTATATGAATCAGGTGAAAACGGGACGACTGGATGTCGATATCAACGTTACAAGCCCGGATGAGATCGGGATCCTCTCCCGGCGCTTCCGAAATATGATGGACACCATCAACAATCTGATCCTGCGGGAGTATCGTCTGGAAATTGCCAATAAGACCAACCAGCTGAAAGCGCTGCAGGCGCAGATCGATCCGCATTTTCTATACAATACGCTTCAGTCTATCGGAACGCTGGCGCTGCAGCATAATGTGCCACGGATCTATTCCCTGCTCTCTTCGCTTGCCAATATGATGCGCTACAATATGCGCCAGAGCGAAGGCAGCGTAACCTTGCAGGACGAGATCAACCATGTGCGGCAGTACCTCGATCTCCAGAAGCAGCGATTCCGGGACCAGCTGGAAATCACATGGGATTTGGAACCTGAAAGTCTTACAGCTCCGGTGCCAAAAATGATTTTGCAGCCGATTGTTGAAAATTATTTCAAGCATGGTATGAATACACATGCAGGCACTGGCCATATATCCATAACAACCCGTATCTCAGATGATCGGCGATTGATCATTGTGGTGGAGAATAACGGGGCATCGATGGAAGCGGCAGAGCTTGCCTCTGTACGCGGCAAGCTTGCAGCTGCCTATAATCACCGAAGTGATGAGGACGATGATTCAATTGGTCTCTTGAACGTATGGATGCGTCTTAATCTATACTTTAACGATAAGGCCGAACTAACGATTGAGAATGCAGAACCACACGGCGTCATAGTCACGCTCAATATCAACACACGGGAGAGTGAACAGTAGAGATGAGAGTATTGATCGTTGACGATGAACAGCATGTTCGCGAAGCTATTGGACTTCTGGCGGATTGGGAGCGGCATGGCATTACGGAAATAGACCAGGCGGTGGACGGAGAGGAAGCCGTGCGATTGATCGAGGAGCGCAAACCGCAAATTGTGATGACCGACATGCGTATGCCCCGCATCAATGGAATTGAGCTTCTGACCTGGCTCCATACAACGAAGCCAGATATTAAAGTACTTGTCATCAGCGGATATGATGATTTTGAATATGTACGGCATACGATCCGTTCCGGCGGCATTGATTATATTCTTAAGCCCGTTGACCCTGACAGCTTGAACGAGGCGCTGAGTAAAGCCGTTCAAGCCTGGCAGCTGGAAGAGGAGAAACGACAACAGATTACCAAACAGAATATTGAAATGAATCAAATGGCCCCCTTTTATATGGATCGCCTGTTCTCGGATCTTATCAACGGTTATGGCAGCAGGGAGACCATCGTCTCTCAATTGCAAAACCGTGTCCCCTTGCCTGCAGCCGGGATGGAATGCAACTTAGCCGTTCTTCGCGATGACCAATTTGATGAAGGCTTGCTGTCCAAGTTCCGCAACAAACGGCATCTGCTCTCCTTCACCCTTATTAATATTTGCAATGAGCTGCTTAAGGATCAGGGGATTGCCTTTCGACACATCGATAAACCGGGGGAAGTCATCCTGCTCTGCTGGGATTCGCGACTCCCCTTTAACGACATTCTGGAGAGAATCAATGACGGGTTCTACTCCATTCTTCGCAGGAAGAGCCATTTCGGTGCTGCCAAAATGAACTCCTTCCCCGATGATCTGCCAAAAGCTTATTCAGCTGCCGTCCAGGCTTTATGCAGCCGCAATCTATTGACCGGCAAAAGCAGGATCCACCGTGAGCGGGCCATCGAGAGCGAGAACTCACGCAGTCTGCGGCTCTCCTCCTATGAGGAACAATTTAAACTCGCCGCACTTAGCGGGAGCAAGGACAGGATTGAAGCAGCCACCGAAGAGTGGCTGCGGGATGTGAAAGAACGAGATCTTGTATCGCCTGAGCATCTGGTGAGATGGAATTCAGAATGGGACTGGATTCAATATCATTGGACCGAAAATGAAGTGAAAAGCACGCAGGAACCCGTGGAAGACACTGAAATTTCGCAGGACTTACCGTACGCGCTCCCGTATAGCGAGGAAGGCATGATTTGCTGGGATCGCTGGCGCGAACAGATTAGCGGAAGACTCTATTCTGCATCCCGGGTTCTTACCCAACTTCATTCCAAGGACAATCATATCATTCATGACATTGCCCAGTACTTGGAGCAGCATTATCATGAAGAAATTTCGCTTCAGCAAATTGCCGGCAGATTTTTTCTTAGCAGAGAATATATTTCTCGAAAATTCAAACAGGAATTCGGCGTCACGCTATCTGATTTTCTCGGGCGAATTCGCATCAATAAAGCGAAGACGCTGCTGCTCAATCCCCAGATCCGTATCGCGCAAATCGCCGAGTTGATCGGTTATCAGGACGAGAAATATTTCAGCAAAGTGTTCAAGAAGCTGGAGGGGGTCACCCCGAACGAGTATCGAAAGACTCACATACATTAAGTAAAGAATCATATATATATAAAGGCAAGAATCAGCGTTTACACCATCGCGCTGGCTTGATATTCATTCTTTTGGGTATATTCTATATATTCCCAGACTGTTATCAGGAGGAGATTATATGTATCGTACCAACACGTACCGCTGGTGGAATCTTTTGTTCTTCGCCGGCGTGATTACCGTGAATGTGTTATCAATGGTTCTACCGCTTGGAGGTAGAACGACCGGGGAAATATCCGATATGTATTATACGCCGATCACCCCAGCAGGCTACGCCTTTTCCATATGGTCGCTTATCTATATCATGCTGCTTCTATTCGTTATTTACCAGCTTCGCCGCGATACCGGCAACCGGGATTCCGTCCGAGCCATCGGACCATGGTTTATACTGAGCTGCGTATTTAACATGACCTGGCTTGTGTTATGGCACTATTTGTATATTGAATGGTCTGTCATCGCCATGCTGTTACTGCTGGTGACGCTTTGGATTTTACATGCTCGTACACAAGCGATAAGCTACCCGACGACAGGCGAGAAATGGCTGCTGAAGCTTCCATTCAGTCTCTATATTGGCTGGGTGAGTCCTGCCTTTATCGTCAATGTGGCCATCGTGCTTCAAAAGAATGGCTGGAATCCCTTTGGGATGGACGAAACCACGACAGGAATCGTGCTGCTCTGCATCGGTGCCTTGCTTGCCTTGCTTATCAGTTTGCGGTACCGTGACAGCATCGTCCCCTTGGTTTTCACTTGGGCCTATGTCGCCATTGCAGCTGAGCATCGGGAGACCGACAGTATTTTAATGTCTGCCTTTGTGATTTCGGTCATCCTGCTGGTATATGCTATTTGGCTCTTCTTCACGCGCAATCGAAGAAGCTCCAGATATTAGATCCTATTAGGGATTCTTCATTCCCCTTGCCCCTACTCTTAAGATCTGGTAACTTCTTTACCAAAAAAACAAGAGCTTTGCCGATACCGGCAAAGCTCTTGTTCTATAAAGCAGGGTTCTCATTTAGTTCTTAACAGCGATAACCTCAATTTCAACCAAACCGTCCTTTGGTAAACGGGCAACCTCAACCGCACTTCTTGCAGGATAAGGCTCAGAGAAGAAACCGCCGTAAATTTCATTTACTGCTGCGAAATCATTCATATCCTTCAGGAATACCGTGGTTTTCACCACTTGATCCAGGCTTGTGCCGGCCGCTTCCAGGATCGCTTTCACGTTGCTGAGCGAAAGCTTTGCTTGTTCTTGAACACCCTCGCCGAATTGTCCTGTTTCCGGATTGAGCCCCAGTTGGCCTGAAGTATATACAAATCCATTAATTTCTACAGCTTGGCTGTATGGCCCAATAGCTCCTGGAGCTTTCTTTGTTGATATGATATTTTTACCCATCATGAGTCACCCTTTCTATGTATTCCTATATGTGTACATTGTAATCTGCCGTGGGGGACTCTGGCAAATTTAATCGGCTGCATCACCTAACACATGTATAACTTCGTTCGTGTAAACATGATAACCCTTCATATCCGCCAGCCCGATATTCACCATGGACTTGGCCACCTTCAGGGCAGGAACAGCCCGATATGGGGCCAGCTTTGGTCCCTTGAAGGCAAAGTCAAATGTGGTCATTAGCATGGAAGCAGCCCGCTCTACAAACCGCTGCTCGGGTCTCTCTCCCAGCAGTAATGACGGTCTAAACACATGCAGCCCCCAAAACCCGATCCCGGCCAATCCTTCTTCAACCTCTCCCTTGGTTCGAAGATAGAAATTACGCACCTTAGAGTTAGCACCTACAGAGCTGACAGACAGAAATTGTCTCACTCCATGCTGCTTCGCCAGTTCCGCGGTCTTCATTACATAATCCACGTCAACTTTACGGAACTGCTGCTGAGAACCGGCCTTCTTTATCGTTGTTCCCAAACAGCAATACACACTGTGTACGCCGGCAAAAGCGTTGCTGTATTGATCGAGCTCTTCCCAATTCACGAGGATGGGCTTCAGTTTAGGATGTGTGACATCCGGAAGTCTTCGCACAAGAACACGAACCTCTTCTATCTCCTCACGATCCAGAAGCTCAGCGGTCACTAAACGTCCTACAAGCCCCGTAGCCCCGACTACGAGTGCAACCATTCCCACCACATCCCCTCCTGTTCTATCCATCAAAAATTTCCTTTTGAACTCATTCTACACCCCACCCGAATCAAGTCAATATCACGTTTAAAAACGAAATTATTATGTTGATTCGCAGCAGCTTTAAAGAGGTCCCAAACCTAAAAAAAGAGTGCAAATCAGGCTCGATTTGCACTCTTTTTCCATGAAAATATAAGGTTTATCAGCGGCTTCCATTCCCTGCGGAGCCAGCCGAAGGATTTGCCGGTGTCCCCCGCCATAAGACCCTCAGAGGATGTTGTCACCCGCTGACTATCAGTGATTGGGAGAACTTCCTCATGGGTCAACTCATAGTATCCCAAATGATAGGTGCTGACCATATCTCCGTGTAAGGTAAACACCTTGCCGTCACGAATATCGAATACTTTACCGGTCACAGCCGGGGATTCCAACATGATTCGTTCTGCCTCCCTCATTGTCCTTATGGATTAGTCACGAAATCTTGAACTCCAATTCTTATATTCGCGCTCTGCGTCATCTTTTGTATGTCCGTAGCGCTCCTGCAGCTTGCCTACCAATTTATCCTTTTCCCCGGAAATAACATCGAGGTCATCATCTGTCAGCTTACCCCATTGCTTCTTCGCTTCGCCCTTCATCTGCTCCCATTTACCTTTAAATACGTTGCTATCCATAAATATCAGCTCCTCATAGTAAAATGAAATGATGAATTGTTAAATGCCTGTACTTGTGTTTACCCCGCGGGCGTTTCCCTGAATCCTGACAATCCCTGCCAACCCTGATGTTTTCTATTTTGAGCGCGGCCAGTTGAGGATAAGAATGGTTCATAGAAAGAGGCAGCTGAAATCACTCCTAACCTTCGCATATCAAAAAAGAGAGACTGTATACCGTCAAAAGTATACGGTCTCTCTGAGTTTATCTACGAACTGTTTCAAGAATTATGTAACAGCACAGCCAGCCAAATCTGCACTAGCGGATCGAAAGGGCCTTCTTGTCTCTTTTCATATAATTGACGAACATTCCCGCATAATCAGGGTCCCACTGGGTTCCCCTGCCGGCTTCAAGAATATTCAATGCATCTACAGATTTCATTCCACTGCGATAAGGCCGGTCTGACGTCATGGCATCATAAGCATCAGCCACAGCAATAATACGACCGAACAAAGGAATTTCCTTCCCCTTCAAGCCATCAGGGTATCCTCCACCATCATAACGCTCATGATGGGAGCGTACTCCCTCCAAATAAGGAGCCATAGCATCAGCAGGCTCGATCTGAAGCAGGATGTTCTCTCCTTGCGCCGGATGGGCTTTCACCAGATCGAATTCCTCTGCCGTGAGTTTCCCTTCCTTCAACAGAATATTATCCCGAACTCCAATTTTGCCGATATCATGAAGCAATGCCGTCTTGTGCAATAGATCGACTTGCTCTTCGTTTAGTCCTGCCAGTCGGCCGATTAAAACTGCATATTCCGCCACCCGAAGTGAATGTCCTGCCGTGTAGGGGTCCCTCGCATCCAGTGCCGCTGCCAGTGCAGCAAAATAACTGTCCAGCAGCTTGCGATTCCGCTCCTCCCGCATTTGCAATCCGCGCACCATCATATTAAAACCTGCGATCAAGGTGGAGAATTCGTCGGAATACAGATTGGATGTCTGAATCAAACGCCCTTCCTTAATCTCATTCATCGCCCGGTACAGCTGCCGGATCGGCCGCTGGAGATCCTGCGTTAAGAGCAAGGCGCCAACATAAGCAAATCCGACACCAAGCAGCAATATAAACCCGGCCCAGCCCCAGTACTGCTGAGCTACGATCTGACTTAGACCCTCCAATCGGATCTGGACAGCCAAACTGAACAAAAACAACGGGAAGGTGCCGATCAGCATCGTACTTAGCAGAAACTTCGTTCGAATGGCCATAAATACATGACCCTCAAGGGAAAAATCCACACCATACCGCGATAACGCCTGCCTCCGGATCTCCTTGATCAGCGGACGGACAGCTGCTATGGTCAGAAAAAATTCAATCATGGCATGACAGCTGGCAAGCAAAACCGCCCCAAGAGAAGCCAACCAAATATAAAATGGCGGAAAACTTAACTTTCCCTGCTCCATCATCCAAATGGTGAGTAGAATGGCTGGAATAGACAAACCTAATAAATGGGGTCCGAATATACGATATACCGCCAGACGCGGCATACGATGTATACTCAAATAGGCTTTTTCCAGTGTATCCAGACTCGTATTGGTTTCGTCGAAGCCTGCATGAATCGGACGTAGATGCCGCAGAAAGACGATCAGCTCCGAGGCAATCATCACCATGAACGATATGGCCAATATGACCATGAGACGTACGCCTTCTTCAAAAGAAATCTCCAGGGTCGTTACCATTAATACGCCACCCACAACAAGCACAGCCGCCATGGACCCGATCATATAGTTTCGGATCAGCTGTTTAAGAAATGACTTATACAGTTGCATGGAACGCCTACTTTCATATACAGATAATAAACACCCGCAAGATCTGTGTGATTCCATACGTATTCGACATGATGTAACAGATTTAAGAGTTGATCAACACCCTATTCAAGAAAAAACTGTTAATATGAATATCGTTGGATTTCCAAAAAAAATCAAGCTATTTTAGGTAACATTTCAAGATTCATTTGATTGTATTTGCTAATGTCAGATTTTTATGATATAATATTTCATTGTTACATGAAGTTTAACCCCGTTAGTTCCTCGAAACATAGCTATTAACATCTCTGTTGAAGTGCAAATTCCTATTTTATGACCCTAGAGTAAGAGTTTTACGGAATGGTTTTCTGATTCACACTGGAGCGGTCATCGGAGCCGCAAGGACGGAAGAGAGGCAGGGCTTTTGTCGTTTTGGAAGCAAAGATTCTTAAAAGAAACTTCAAATTGGAACCAACTGTAGCCTTAATAGGCTGTCAGGGGTTAAATTTTATATGCGCTTTTCGCGCTCTATGAAGGACTTGGCCAGTGCCAGGTCCTTTTTCCATATATTAAGCTCCAGTTCTGGCTCTCAATAACAAAAGACCAGTGACGGTCGCCTAATGACCTGCATATGATACCGGAGACGATCAGTATTCGGAAGGAGCGTGCAGTCTTGAAAAAAAAGAAAAAGAACTCATCAACTTCGGCCTCTTCTAACTCCCCATTCAGGGTCGACCCCAGTACCAGAGAACTCGATATGTTGATGCGTGGTAAAGGACGCAGTACCGAAGTAGAAAAATCAACAGAAACAGATACCGATAAAGAAGCCCATATTCTTTCAACATTACCTCTTGCTGATCCGGAAGAGGATCTCATTGGCATTATTGAATTAAGGCAGCAAAAAAGCGAGGAAGTCACCGATCCTATAATAAATGGCGAAACTTTTGCTATACAAACAGAAGATGCTGCAGTATCTGACACCTTCACAGTAACTTCTGAACCCACCCCGGCGGTTCCTGACTCTCCCATCGCAGTTTCTGAATCCCCGCCATTGTCTTCTGACCATTTGACGCTATCTTCCGATCCTCCTTCTCTGCCGAACACGGAAATCGAACCGGAGCAGTTGATTCTTGAAAAAGAAATGCCCGAAATTAAGGGAGCATTTATATTTACAGAGGACATAGGTGAATATGCCATAACCGAGAACCGGATCGCATCCAAGTCGGTTACGGCTTCCAAGCTTGCTCGTGGAGCGGTCGGTCCTGAAGCACTGCAAGACTATAGCGTTTCCAGCCTTCACCTTGCAGACGAAGCAGTGACTTCGAGCAAAATTGCTCCATTATCAGTCACGGGCGAGCATCTCATGGACGGAATCTTATCGACGCGCAAATTCAGGGACGGCTCGGTCAACGCAAGCAAAATCAAGGATGGCAGCATTACCACCCAAAAACTGGCGGACCATGCCGTTGAAGGAAAGAAAATAGCAGACGGAGCTATTACGGCTAGGCATCTCGAGCAGCTGCTCGTATCGACGGAACTGCTGGACGACCAATCTGTCATAGGAGAAAAAATCGCATCAAGCGCCGTAGAAACCCGGCATATTTCCAATGAGGCGATTCACACTTCCAAGCTTGCCGACAATGCCGTCACGTCATCCAAAATTCGCGACGGCGCCATCACCGGAAACAAAATAGCCGATAGCGCCGTGGACGGCTCCCATATACAGCAGAAATCCATTAACAGCGACCATCTCGTCAGCAGGGCCGTGACATCGGAGCATATTGCCAAGGGAAGCATCGGCCCCGACCAAATTGCTATTAGAGGCATTGGCGCCGACCATATTCAGAATGGATCGCTGGGCGCCCGCCATCTGGAAGATGGGGCAATAGGGCCTGATCAGATTCTGCCCGGTTCCGTCGGTCCCAATCAGATTGACATCAGTGCCGTGTCCACCCGTCACCTGAGCGATTCCAGCATAACGAGCTCCAAACTTGCCGATCAATCGGTCCATACGGCAAAACTGGTCGAGCAAGCTGTTACTGCATCAAAAATCGCAGATCAGAGTGTTCTCCCGAGTAAGATTTCCAATGAAGCTGTACAAACGCGTCATCTGGCTAAAGGGGCCGTGGAATCATCCCAAATCGCTTCGGAGGCTGTTCAAGCCCGGCATCTCTCTCAAGATGCAGTGAAAGCAAAACATATCGCAATTGGCAGCATTCTGCCGCAGCACTTTGCTCCGGAAAGCGTGCTCGGGGCGGCCATCCATTCCAGAGCGATCGGAGAGCAGCACATGGCCGACCGTTCCATCGCGAGACAGCATCTTCAGCGAGAGTCGGTTGGGGAAGAACAGCTTGCACCCGAAAGTGTAACGAGCAGCAAGCTGGCGTTGGGCTCGGTTGGCGGTAGCATCATCAGGCAGAGCGGCGTAACTTCCAGCAATATCGCAAGCCAATCGATTTTGCAGCAGCATCTGGCCGCGGACAGCGTCGGAGCACATGCCTTACAAGACGGAGCGATCCAATCGTCGCATTTGACCAACGGTTCGGTTGGCAGCTGCCATTTGCAGACCGAGAGCGTAGGAACAGAAGCGCTCGGACGCGGAGCGGTAACGAGCGACAAAATTGCCGAAGGCAGCATTATCGAATCGTCTATCGGCGAAGGGGTTATTGCACCTCGGCATCTGGCAGATCATGCTGTTACGTCTCTGAAGCTGTCACCGGAAAGCGTGTCGACCGACAAGCTGGTGGATCTTTCCGTTACGTCGTCCAAACTTGCCGAGGGCAGTATTACTGGTGACAAAATAGCTTCCCAAGCCATCCGTTCCACCCACCTGTCAGCCCATTCCGTGGCCAAGGAAGCCATTCAGAATGAAGCCATTACCTCAGACAAAATTGCCCAACAGGCGGTGGAGGGAGTACATCTTGGACTGGAGTCCATCCTGGGCAAACATATCACACAGCAAGCGATCCACGGCTATCATTTAAAAAAGAAATCCATTACGCTAAACCATCTGGCTGACGAAAGCCGTTCGGCCGACATGCTGTTTGCCGACGGGAGTATTCCCGGAGCGAAGCTTAAATCGCAATCGATTACGGAAGATCACCTCACGCCTTCATCCGTATCGGGGACGGCATTAAAAACAAACGCCGTTAGCGGAGAAAAAATCAAACCGCTCTCCATCTCGACAGTGCATCTCCAAGAAGCGAGCGTCCTATCGGAAAATCTTGGCGATGAGGCGGTCCAATCCCGGCATATTGAGAATGTTGCCATAACCGATCGGCATATAGCGCCAGGCTCGGTCAGCGCACAGCATATCCAGAACGAAAGCATTGAATCATCACACCTTGTAGACGGTATCGTTCTCTCCCAGCATATTGCCGGAGAATCGATCCATGGAGACCATCTCAGCGAAGGGGCTGTCGCATCCAAGCATATAGAGTTATTCTCTATTCAGAGTCACCATCTCGCACCTTACTCCGTCAACATGGCCCATCTGGCGGATCAGTCTGTCGGCCATGTCCACTTGCAGCCGGATAGTGTCGGGGGTGATCAATTGCAACCCGGGTCTGTGAAATCAAGGCAATTGGCAGAGGGCGCCGTTCTCCCCCATCACTTGCAGACGCACAGCATCAGCACGAAGCATATTGAAGCTGGCGCGATTACAACGGAGCTTATTCAGGATAATGGGGTTACGGGAGCTAAAATTGCCTATGGAACGATTACCGGTTCGAACATTGCGGCGGGTTCTTTGAACGGCTCCAAGATTGCCGAGAGCTCTATCGAGAGTAAGCATCTAGGACCCGACGCCTTTGATAACTTCAACCTGGCTAATGGTTCTGTTACGGGAAGCCAAATCGCCAAGGAAACCATCACGGGAGCGAACATTGCGGCAGGTTCTTTGAATGGTTCGCAGATTGCCGAGGGCTCCATTGAAAGCCGCCACCTCGCACCGGGCGCTTTTGATAACTTTACTCTCACTGAGGGCTCTGTAAGTGGAAGCCAGATCGCGGAAGGTACTATCACCGGCGCGAACGTGGCTGATGGGTCCCTAAACGGGGCGCAGATTGCCGAAGGCTCCATCGAGAGCAAACATCTCGCACCGGGCGCTTTTGATAACTTTACACTCGCTGAGGACTCTGTAAACGGAAGCCAAATCGCCAAGGGTGCTATCACCGGCGCGAACCTGGCCGACGGGTCTTTGAATGGTTCCCATATTGCAGAGGGCTCCATCGGAAGCCGCCACCTCGGACCCGACGCTTTTGAAAACTTCATCCTGGCCGCCGGATCAGTATCCGGAAGACAAATCGCCAAGGGTACCATCATTGGCGCGAACGTAGCCGATGGCTCCCTAAACGGTGCCCAGATTGCCGAAGGCTCCATTGAGAGCAAGCACCTTGCACCGGATGCTTTTGATAACTTTACTCTCGCCGAGGGATCAGTAACGGGAAGCCAAATCGCTGAAGGCACCATCACCGGCGCGAATGTGGCCGAGGGATCGTTGAACGGGGCGCAGATTGCCGAAGGCTCCATCGAGAGCAAGCATCTTGCACCGGATGCTTTTGACAACTTTACCCTGGCCGGCGGATCTGTATCCGGTAGACAAATCGCCAAGGGCACCATCACCGGCGCGAACGTAGCCGACGGATCCCTGAGCGGGGAACAGATTGCGGAGGGGTCCATTGAGAGCAAGCACCTTGCACCGGATGCTTTTGATAACTTTACTCTCGCCGAGGGATCAGTAACGGGAAGTCAAATCGCTGAAGGCACCATCACCGGCGCGAATGTGGCCGAGGGATCGTTGGACGGTTTGCAGATTGCTGAAGGCTCCATTGAGAGCAAGC
>NZ_JBCMXJ010000024.1:0-74064 GCF_050475945.1 Paenibacillus solani | reverse complement strand
CAGCGGGATGGTCACCTGCAGCTTTGGCAATTGCACCTTGCAGGAAGCCGCCAGCATCGAAACCGCCCGTCAATTTACCCCAGCCTGCCGTCATCCATTCATAACCGATATAAACCCGGATGAAGGTCAGAAGCCACATTGCAATTTTGTTATTTCTCAGCCAGTTGTTAAACATATGAACCACTCCTTAGTTGAGTTAGATTGTAATTTTGATGAACAGGTTGGAAGCTAAGTTGCTAATCTTGTTTAAAACCGTCGATGTTGTCGATTCTTGTTGTCTTGGGAAGTGATCACCTTCTCTATGTCTTTATTATAAGTGAAAATTTTCACATTACACGTGATAAATATCACAAAGTTGTGAACTTTCCAGCATTATCCTCGGTCATGGCGAGTATTTGCCTGTCTGGTCAAGGAATCTGGAGCCATAATCCAAGAGGGGCACGGGATAATCATTCCTCTATTCCATCCTTTGTTTGTACAGACAAAGCAAGGATTTTGTGATTAAATGGAGTTTAAAGTTGGAAATAAGATTGGCAATATAGGGTAAGCGGTCTGGAATATTAGGGTAATAAGTATTGGGAGTATTAGGGGGAAACGATATGCAAAGCAAAGGGTCTTTCAGGAAAATGGCATGGAGGACAAGCTTGTTGTCCATAGCAGCGGTTCTACTGCTGTCCGGATGCAGCGGGGGGAAACAGCAGGTGGAGCCGACTCCGCCAACCGAGGTGGAGGCACCGATTGATGAGCCGGTAGAAGTGCCAGAAGAGAGTACTTCTTCTCTATATCAGGCGCCTTTAACTGGCATGCCATTAGAAGAATCACTGTCACAGAGGCCACTGGCCGTTATGATAAATAATGCACCTGCCGCCAGGCCCCAGTCGGGTTTGGGACAAGCCGATATGGTGTATGAAGTTCTCGCGGAGGGAGGCATCACTAGACTGATAGCTATCTATCAGAGTCATAGCGGGATTGAGAAGATTGGACCGATCCGCAGCATTCGTCCGTATTTGATCCGTCTTGGCGAAAGCTATGGCGGTGTGCTGGTACATGCAGGCGGCAGCCCCGAGGCGTATTCCATCATTCAGAAGCAGGGCAAGCAGGATCTCGACGAGATTGGGAACGCCGGTGCCTATTTCTGGAGAGATAAGGACCGCAAAGCACCGCATAATTTGTATTCGAGCGATGAGAAGCTCCGCGAAGGAGCGGTGAAGCTTAATTATGGAAACGACGTAAAGGTGCCGCAATATCCATTCTATTCGGAGACAAGCGCGGCTAGCGTCGATGGGGCAGAGGGCACTGAACCTTTGGAGATTGTTTCCGGTGACCCTGCAGAAAAGGTAGAAATCAAATTTTTACTGAACAATTATATCGTGGGTTATGAGTATGACGGCTCATCCAATACGTACAAACGGTCGATCAACGGATCGCCGCATGTGGATCTGAATGACAATACACAGCTTGAGGCAGCGAATGTGATTGTGCTCGGCGCGGATCATAAGGTTCTTGATGATGTAGGCCGGTTGGCCGTGAACGTGGAAGCAGGCGGCGAAGCGATGCTGTTTCAGCGTGGAGAGGTCATCCATGGACAGTGGGTCCATGCGGCAGATGATGCGATCCGCTTCGTGAAGGACGGTAAGGAAGTCCCGCTGGTTCCAGGAACGACATATTTTAACATTGTGCCTAATGATCCTTCGTTTGATAGTCATGTGACCATCTCGAATCCTTGATATAAGGGAAGGTAAATCTGGGTACATTTTGGAATAATATGTACGTATCCGGAGATGTTAATAGGCAAGGAATGGTCAGGGCATCCATGCTACTTCTTTTTTGTGAGTTTCTTACATTTTTGAATGTTACTTTTCTATACACACCCTGCCGTGATGTGATAAGATAGTCAAGGTTGTCTATCTTTATTACAGCGTTCGCGGCAATTTATCCAAAAAAGGGGTTAAGAGTATGAAGTTGAAGAAAAAGGATATATTCTTCCAAACGCTGGAGAATATGGCCGATACGGTGGTACAAGCCGCAGATTATTTTTCGCAGCACGTTTCCAATCTTCAAGATGTGCTTGAATTTGCCAATGAAATGAAAAAATACGAGTCCCAGTGTGATACCTACACGCATACCATCATTACTGAGCTCAACAAAACGTTTATCACGCCAATCGAACGCGACGATATCATGGACCTGACAACCAGCATGGACGATGTGATGGACGGATTGGAAGCTACGGCATCCCGCTTCTATATGTACAATTTGGGGAAACCTGACGAGTACATGGTACAGTTTGCCGAAATTCTGCGTCAATCGGCTTACGAAATTCAGAAGGCCATTCATCTGCTCTCGCAGAAGAAACTTCTGGCTATTCGTGAGTACACGATCCGCTTGAACGATCTGGAGAACCAAGGCGACGAGCTGCTGCGCATCTGCATCAAGGATCTGTTCGCTACCGTCTCTGACCCGATTCTGCTGATCAAGAAAAAAGAGATTTACGAACGTCTTGAGACGACCACGGACACCTGCGAAGACGTGGCAAATATGCTGGAATCCATCATTATGCGCAACTCGTAAGGGAGTCTTTGAACAATGGATACAACGATGTTAGTATTAGTGATTGTTGTTTTTTTGGCGCTTGCATTTGACTTCATTAACGGGTTTCACGATACGGCGAATGCCATTGCGACGTCGGTATCCACCCGGGCTCTGAAACCGCGAGTAGCGATTCTTCTTGCAGCCAGTATGAACTTTATCGGTGCGATGCTGTTCACTGGAGTTGCCAAGACCATCGGAGGCAGTGTCGCTGACCCTACCACGCTGGATAACGGGATCGAGGTTGTTATTGCAACATTGCTTGCAGCCATCATCTGGAACCTGGTTACCTGGTGGTTCGGACTTCCTTCTTCCTCATCGCATGCTCTTATTGGGGCTTTGGCAGGTGCGGTATTTGTCGGAGCAGGAAGTGACAAGTTGAATTATGCCGGATTTACGGATATTGTCTTGGCGTTGATCCTATCACCGATTATCGCATTTGTGATCGGTTATCTGGTGATGCAGCTGCTGAAGATTATTTTTGCCAAGCGGAGTCCGCATACGGTAAACAAAGGCTTCCGCACCATGCAAATCTTCACTGCAGCACTGCAATCCTTCACGCATGGTACCAACGATGCACAGAAGGCGATGGGTATCATCACGTTTGCGCTGGTAACCTCTGGCCAACTGACCGAGATGGAAGTACCGCTCTGGGTTAAAATTTCGGCAGCGACCGCAATGGCCCTCGGAACGTCCGTAGGCGGCTGGAAGATTATCAAGACCATGGGTACCAAAATCTTTAAAATCGAGCCAATCAACGGGTTCGCCGCTGATTTCTCGGCTGCATCCGTCATCTTCTCGGCAACGCTACTGCATTTGCCGATCAGCACGACACATGCGATTACTTCGGCGATTCTCGGCGTAGGATCGGCTAAACGCTTTTCCGCCGTTAAATGGTCTCTGGCAGGGCGCATTGTTGTGACTTGGTTTATTACGATTCCAATTACGGCTGTACTGTCAGGAGTCATCTTTAAAATATTCTTCTAAACATGAATCACTACACATAGAGAATGGATAGTTGTGGGGCCAATCAGGAAACGATTGGCTTTTTTTGTGTAATAAAAGATATAGCTCATGAGAAAGGAGATATTCTATCATGATTCGGACGCTGGCTATAACACCAAACCATGAGATGGTCACCGGGCTATCGCTTGAGGATATGCGCATGGAGGATTATGCCTGGATCTGGGCAGACTTCAACAATCCAACGCCGGAAGAAGCACAGAAGCTGGAGAGTTATTTTCACTTTCATCCACTGGCGGTGGAGGACTGTCTGCATACGCTGCAGCGGCCTAAGATGGATTATTACGAAGGAATGCAGTTCTTTGTTCTGCATGCGCTTCAGTCGGATACGCTCCAGGCTGTTGAGGTGGATTTGTTCCTGTCCGAGGCGTTCGTTGTCTCCTTTCACCAGCAGCCGCTGACCGAAGTGGATGAGGCATGGGAGCGTATCGTGTTGGCTGCTGATAAGAGGGCGCTGGGGAAGGACGGTCCGAGCTTCACGGCGTATACCATTATGGATAAGCTGGTTGATCAGTATTTCCCAAGCCTCTTCACTATCGAGGATGAGCTGGCAGATCTGGAAAGCCAAGGGGAGAAGGATTCAGTAGAGATTCTGATGAACCAGGTGTTTGCCCTGCGGGCAAGGCTGCTCCGCCTGCGGCGGACGGTTGTGCCGATGCGGGATCTGATGTACCGGATCGTGAATTCACAGCATTTGGAGCATCATAAGCACCATGCCTATTTTTCCGATATATATGATCACCTGCTGAAGCTAGCGGACATGATCGAAGCCGACCGTGAGATGACGGCCGATCTTCGGGACAGTTACATCTCTGTGAACTCAGACCGGATGAATACGATTATGAAAACCTTGACGGTCATCACAACCATCTTCATGCCGCTTACTCTGATTGCCGGGATTTATGGGATGAACTTTGTGAACATGCCGGAGCTGCACTGGCATTATGGGTATTATTTGGTGCTGGTCCTGATGTTCGTGCTTGGCGCGGGCATGGTCGTGTGGTTCGTGCGCAGGGGCTGGTTTAAATGAGGGACCTTTCATGGGGAAAACTCTGCGCCAGTCCAGCGTCGGAGTGATTTCCAGGCTTACAATTGATGCTTGGATTACCTGTAAAAAGGCGATCAGATTAGCGTAGAAGCTGGCATGAATCTATGGGCTCTATGCTCATTAACTATCGTTTCTTGTTCCTCCTTAAGGGGTAAAGGCTTGCTGAGGAGGGACGGCATATGAAACTCAGGCTCAAACCACATCACAAGAAGCGTTCATCGCATCAACCAGATGGGCCATTGCGTTCCCGGCTGCTTCGCTTTGCAAGGATAAGGAAAAGAAACACAAATCGCAAGCTCGCTGTCACGAATCGTTATGAGGTAGGCATGGTCATCAGCGAGATCTTGACAGGCTTGTTGTTTATTGCTGGGAGTATTCTGATGTTCTATCCCCAGATGAAGAGAATTCCGACTGTTCTGTATTTGTTAGGCAGTATTACGATGCTGCTGCGTTCCGGTCTGCGGGGATCCTATTGGTTCCAGTTCAAATCACATAAACATGCCGATTCTGCTGATACGGATTCTGAAGGAGACTGGACACGTTGAATGGATATCTGATATGAACGAAGAGTAGACTCCAGTCCTCAAAGATAGACTGGAGCCTGCTGCGTGATGTATGTTCTTGCCCTGCATACATATGGTGTGTATGAACGCAGCTGCGTTCAGGCGTCAGGGCAGGCTGACAGAGCCGCTAGCAATCCCGTGAGATGGGGGCATTTCATCATAGGCTATCGGCGGCGTCTATTCTTGGAGGAGCCGGAGGTCCTGCGCGTACCAGACCGGCGTCTGCTTCCAGAGGAGCGGCGCCTTCTCGGCTTATATTCATAGCCGTCGTCAAGGTCAGTATGGTTAGCTGAAGATCCACCGCCGCCTTTCTTCTTGCCGAGCACGCCTGCCAGCACGGAGAACATGGGGGCAAGCTGCTGGAAGCCCTGCACCACTTTTTGCACCTTGCCGATGTTGTTGACGATGCCGTCAATGCCTCCCATCTTGTCGATGAGGCCCTTGATGTCGTTCATATTGTTGACCCCAAGCCCGCTGAGAAGCTTGCCTATTCCGCCTCCGCTGCCACCGCCCCCTCCCAGGAGACTTGCCAGGCCCCCGCCACCGCCGGAATTTGTGGATGGGGCCAAGGCTGAAGCCGAGGCCTCCGGATCAGAAGCCGTGTCGGTATAAGGATACAATGCAGTTTCGCCGACATCGGAATAATCGTTGTATGGAGCAATGCCAGGGTATGGCGATGGCGTCTGCGGCGGTGATTCATACTCACTAAGTGAGCGAGTGGAGGCGGGGCGGCGATGATAGTAGTGTGAATGACGAGTCATGATATCACTTTCCTTTTTGAGTTAAGATACAATACTGTATGATACGGGCGGGCGATGGGTTTAGGCGAATATCCCGATTTTCGGGATAGGAGCGGAATCGGGCGATAGCCCAGGAGACTTGTAAGCGTCTTTTGCCGGGTGAGATGAGCTGGACCGTGACGAAGGGCCCAAGGGAATGGTCGTCCTGTAGCGCGTGAAATCGTTAATGCTTGAAAATACTATATCCGCTCGGGTACAATGAGAGTGCAAGTGTTATACACAGTAACAATAGGGGATGATCATTCAGTGCAATTAAAGAAGCTAAATGATAAAAGCATCGATCAATTATTCGAAGCGATACTTACTCTGGGCAGCGTAGAAGAATGCTATGTATTCTTCGATGATCTCTGCACCGTGAACGAAATCCAGTCCTTGTCACAGCGGCTAGAAGTAGCGCGTATGCTTGGCAAGGGATGCACATACAACCAGATTGAAGCCGAAACGGGAGCAAGCACGGCAACCATCTCGCGTGTGAAGCGCTGCCTGAATTACGGCAATGACGGTTATAAAATGACGCTGGAGCGCCTGGGACGATAAGTTATGATGAAGCCGGGTGTGCTGGTCATTAGCCATGGTTCACGTGAACGGAAATGGGTATCGCTGGTGGACGAAGCCGTGAAGCAGATGGCATCATACTTAGATATACCGGTCGTATCTTCATATCTGGAATTGGTAGAGGGCCGTCTGATTCAGGACGGCATCACGGCCTTGGAAGACCAGGGTGTCACCGACATTGTGGTCATTCCGTTATTTGTTTCGTCCGGCAGCACGCATGTCGATGAAATCGCTTATGCTATAGGAGCAAAGGCAGCGCCGGACATGGATACGGACCTGGCACCATTCAGGGTCCGTTCCCGGGTTCATTTTGGTACACCGATTGATGATGATCCCGAGATTGCGTGTATGGTGTGGGATAAGGTAAGAGAGCTGTCGGTTAACCCGGAGAAGGAGGTTATTCTTCTCGTTGGGCATGGCAGCAGACATGATCTGTTTCGCCGCCGCTGGGAAAAGGGTATTAACTCATTGGCACGGCGAGTTAGCGAGGTAAGCGGTATAAGCGCGGATTATGCCTTACTCAGTCCCGGCGATATGCGGGATAAAGTAACAGCATGGATGGAGCGCGGCTGCGAAGTAATCGTGGCTCCGCTTTTTTTGAGTGAGGGATATTTTACGGAGAAGGTAATCCCTGACCGACTCGAGGGACTGGAGTGCCGTTATTCAGGCCGAACCCTGCTTCCACATCCGCTGCTGCCGCAGTGGATGGAGTCACAGGCGAAGCTTCTTCTTAAATCCTTGAAAACATAAGTAGGTGGCGTATCGTTCATGAGAAATGCAAGGTTAATCTATAACCCGACCTCCGGCCGGGAGGAAATGAAGCGTCGGCTTGCTGATATATTGCACCGTCTGGACAGTGCTGGAATTGAGACTTCCTGTCATGCCACAACCGGAGAAGGGGATGCGACCCGTGAAGCGGCAGATGCCGTTGAACGCGGGTATGATCTTGTCATCGCCGCCGGTGGCGACGGTACGCTCAATGAGGTCATTAACGGAATGGCCGGCAAGGATAATCTTCCGCCACTGGGTATTTTTCCGCTGGGAACAACGAATGATTTTGCACGCGCACTCGGCATCTCGAGAAATTGGGAGGAGTACTGCGATCAGGTGATTCGAGGCGAGACGCGTCCGATTGATGTCGGCAAAGCGAATGACCGTTACTTCATTAATATTGCGGGCGGTGGCACGTTGACCGAGCTCACATATGAGGTGCCTAGCAAGCTGAAGACAGTGATTGGGCAGTTGGCGTATTATTTGAAAGGGATTGAGAAGATGGTCAGTCTCACGCCACAGGAGCTCATCATTAACGCCAGCGGTCATCAGGCTATCCATGATGAATTCATGGTGTTCCTTATTGCCAACAGCAACTCGGTCGGCGGTTTCGACAAAATCGCACCGGGCGCGAGCATTGATGACGGCTTGCTCGATGTCATTGCCTTGCGCAAATGCAATCTTGCGGAGTTCGTTCGCGTAGCAACGCTTGCTCTGCGTGGCGAGCATATTAATGACAAGAAGATTGTGCATTTCCGCACCGACTATATGGAGGTTGTCTCTCCGGGACAGGTTCAGCTGAACCTGGACGGTGAGTTCGGTGGCGTTCTGCCGGGTACATTTAGTGTGCTTCCGCATCATATCCGGATTTTTGGCTGAGTTAAGGCTTTACGGGGATGGATAGCATTGGCAGTGCCCGGAATTCAGTGGTGGGCGATCGATTGGTGCTGAATATCTTTCTCAGACCAACCCTAAGGGTCGGTTAGGCAGGCGAACCGTGTGATGAGGTGTGTGGAGATAAGTGGGTTTATTCAACATTCCCCGGTTCGGCTCTTGTCTATTGTAAGGAAATGAATGGATTTACAGCTTGGATGGATTGAATAAGATACAGGGCTCCCGTATAATGATGGACGTGAGCTTTGTACGATAAGCTCCCCAAAGGGAGCTTTTTGTTGTTTATATGATATAAGTTTTTTGAGATTTAATGCTGCAAGTGAAGAAAGCTAACGGAAGCGCTATTCGGCATTTATGGATGGAGCTCCGATGGGGAATATAGAGTAGTAGTAAGCGACAAGTTGAACGGAAAGAAGTGAACAGCACATCATGAAGAAGAACCGCAAGGGAAGCGGCCCGCATCGCGGCAGCAAGCCGGCCAGTTCGGCAGCCCTACTAGACCTGCCGGTGGCGAAGAATGACGAGGTTGTCATCGATATTATCGGGATGAACCATGACGGGGAAGGAGTAGGCCGGGCCGAAGGCTACACCCTGTTCGTTCCGGGAGCCCTGCCAGGCGAGAAGGTCAGGGTGAGGGTGCTCAAGACCAAGAAGCAGTACGGTTATGCCAAGCTGATGGAGCTTGTTCAGGCCAGCTCTGATCGGATCGCTGCGCCTTGCCCAATCTATGATCAATGCGGCGGCTGCCAGCTGCAGCATATGAGTTATGCCGGGCAACTTGCGTGGAAGCGCCAGTTGGTCGTGGACAACCTGGAGCGAATCGGGAAGCTGCGGGTCGTGCGTGAAGCGGCAGGCGCTGTAGAGACGCGTGTGGGCGATGGACAAGATGCTGACCATTCAGATCAAGAAGGAATTCTGGTTCGTCCTGCGCTCGGCATGAGCGAGCCTTGGCGTTACCGCAACAAGTCCCAGGTGCCTATTGGCGTGACGGAAGGCGGCCTTGTGGGCGGCTTCTACGCCCGCGGCAGCCATCGGATCGTGGACATGGAGACCTGTCTTATACAGCACGAGCAGAATGACGAGGTTGTCAGTCGCGTTAAAGCTATTGGACGGAAGCTGGGCATCACTGCTTATAACGAAGAGACAGGTCAAGGCCTGCTTCGTCATGTGGTGGTTAAGATTGGTTTTGCGACCAAGGAAATGATGATTGTACTCGTCACCAATGGCGAGCGGATTCCGCGCGTGAACGAATGGATCTCGACTATCCGTGAGGAACTCCCGGTTGTCGTCAGCATCTGTCAGAACGTGAACACACGTAAAACGAATGTGATCTTCGGTGATGTAACCCGTGTATTATGGGGGCGTGAAGTCATCCATGACTATATCGGCGACGTGAAGTTCGCCATTTCAGCGCGATCCTTCTATCAGGTGAATCCTGCTCAAACCGAAGTGCTGTACGGTAAGACGGTGGAGTATGCCGGATTAACTGGGGAAGAGACCGTGATCGATGCCTATTGCGGCATCGGAACGATATCTCTGTTCTTAGCCCAACATGCCAAGAAGGTGTATGGGGTCGAGATCGTGAAGGAAGCGATCGAGGATGCCCGCGCGAATGCAGAGCTGAACGGCATGACCCACGTGGAGTTCGAGGTCGGTGCGTCCGAGGATGTCATTCCACGCTGGAAAGAGCAGGGCATCGAGGCAGATGTTATTGTGGTCGATCCCCCGCGTAAGGGCTGCGATCCGCGTCTCTTGGAAACGATCCTTGAGATGAAGCCAGAGCGGGTCGTGTACGTGAGCTGTAATCCGTCCACGCTGGCACGGGATTTGCGGGTGCTGGAGGATGGCGGGTATCGTACGGTTGAGGTAACGCCGGTGGATATGTTCCCGCATACGGTGCATGTGGAGAGTGTGGCGTTGCTACAAAGAAAAACTATATAGAATTCCTTAGTAAATTAAAGAGGTTCCATAATTTTTAGACGTTCAATTAAAATGAGCGTCTTTTTTTATGCTTAAGAATGAAAAGTAGAGGTGAACTATTACCGAACTAACATTAGGAAGTTATTCGATGGAATTGGTGTATTTCCGTTTGCAGTCTCTCGTTACGGAATAACGCCAACATGGGCAAATGAAGTAGGGAAAGCGCCTATTTCTATTACAAAATGGCATTTCTTCAACATGTTACATCTGGGGGGAGGATTACAAAAATAGATGGTGGCAAAATACCACCTGTTCGTGTCATTACATTTGGTTCTCCATGTCCCAACCGGACTTAGTCTTCCTGAATTCTGCCCATTTATAATGATTCAGGTTCAAAGAATTATGCTTGTGATTCATTATACTCACAAACCTTATGATCATATGCTGTTATTCCTTGTTTTTTTAGATGTTTGTCTCCAGTGTCGCACATTTCTTTTAATAATGGCAGGAAGGATCGTCCATAATCCGTTATCGTATATTCTACCCTGATTGGAACTTCGTCTGAGTATACGGCACGTTTAATTAGTCCATCTTGTTGCAGTTGCTTTAACTGTTCATTTAATACTTTATGTGAGACACCTTCACAAATCTTGAGTAAATCTTTGGTTCGCTTTTCTCCATATCCCAATTGATAGAGAATGATACTTTTCCATTTGCCACTTATTATATTTTGAACCACATCAAACCCTGTATTTATTTTATTCATGATAATTCCCTCCCTTACTTTCAAGTAACCTAGTAACCATAAAGTGCATTATTTTCAATTTTTTACGTTCAAGTTAATCTCTATGTCTAAACATATACATTCTATCAACTCGCCCCAATTACACATCCTATTCAAAATAGGAAGAATAGATTTTCCCCGTTCAGAAAGTGAATATTCTACTTTTGGAGGCACTTGTGGGTATTCTTTACGTATCACAGTTCCATCTGCTTCCATATCTTTTAAGATCACGCTTAATGACTTAAAAGAAATAGAAGCTATACTACGTTTTAACTCATTGAATCGCAGTACTCCAGAGCCAATAGAGAATAATCATCTTATATTTTATTTTGTTCTACAAATTCCTCATGAGTAAAACCCCATGCACACATATCTCTTAAAATACGTTCCAATGATTTTCCATGTGTTGATAAGGAATATTCTACTCTTGGTGGAACTTCCGGATAAACAACACGGGTGACTAGTCCGTCCTTTTCTAACTCTCTTAGTTGTTGCGTTAGTACGCCCTGCGTTATGTCAGGCATGAAACGTCTTAATTCGCCGAAACGTTTCGTCCCTTTTTCTAAAAGGATAAATAATATATGCGGCTTCCATTTGCCACCGATTGCTTGAAGTGCAGAAACAATTCCGTATTTTGATAGATCTTCCAAAAGAACCTTCCTCCTCTAAAATAAAAGCTTTAAGTCACTATTTCATACTAAGTACATTAATCATACTGAAGAGAAAGAAGAAAAGTGAAGGATTCTGCTTTGTATAGACAAATTCATAAAAAATAATAAAGCTGTACATTAGACGTGGCTTCATTTGTACCTTTTACCATACTAAGTATGAAAAACATGTCTACTGTTCAAGCTGAATTTTGCTCGGCATAATTGTTATAAATAATCATTCACTAAATACCATGACTTCTTTTCTACTAAAAGGGGCAAACAAAAATTTGTTAGTGAAGAAACTGGAGTTGATTACATGCCATTTGCGATTTATATTTTAGGAATTCTTATTTTTTCACAAACGACATCGGAGTTTATGGTAGCTGGAATGTTGCCCTCCCTCTCAGCTGATTTCGGGGTATCATATTCTGCCATTGGCTACCTGATTTCCGCCTATGCGTTGGGAATGATTATAGGCGGTCCATTATTAACGATTGGATTATCAAAAATCCTGCGTAAAAAGGCATTGTTAACCGTTACTATTGTATTTCTTATCGGACAAACGCTTGGTGCGATTGCTCCTAACTATGGGGTGATGATGGCCGCACGAATAATTACTGGTGTGGCTTCTGCAGCTACCTTTGGCGTGTCTATGTCGATTGCATTTCAGCTTGTTTCACCTCAAGCACGAGGAAGAGCTGCTTCCCTCGTTTTAGGAGGTTTAATGGTAGCGACTGCTGCCGGAGTGCCATTTGCGATGCTGTTTGATCAATACCTTGGATGGCGTTCCAGTTTTTGGGCAGTTGTTGTCCTGGTATTTATAGCAGCGATACTAATGCAATATTTTATTCCAAACTTAGCTTCTCAAGGACAGATGAGTCTTAAGAAAGAGCTTGAATCATTTAAGAAGTACAGTTTATGGTCTGCCTATGCTACGAGTTTACTTATTATAGGTGCTACATTTGCAGCTTTTAGTTATTTTACACCTATACTAAGCGACCTAACAGGATTCGATCCCAAAATAGTACCATTTATCCTTGCCATCTATGGAGTTGCTACGATTATTGGAAATATCATTGTCGGCAGGTTAGCAGACGTCCATATGTTGTCTACACTAACAATCGGCTTGGTTATACTAACCGTTGCCTTAGTTATCTTTGGTATCTTTGTAGAAGTTCCGGTGATTTCCGTCGCTGCTGCTGTTGTAATTGGTTTAGTGGGCGTAACATTGAACCCTGCAATGGCGACACGTGTTACCAGAGCTGCTGGTACAGGAACACTCGTAGCCACCGTCCATAATTCCGCCATTAATTTAGGTCTTTTGATAGGTTCAGCAGTAGGAGGATTGACGATTGATGCTGGATATGGACTTAGTTCTCCATTATGGGTGGGAGCTATATTAGCAATTCTCGGTTTAATATCCTTGCTACCGTTTATTCGCGGAAAAATTCCTGCTGCTAATGTTCAATAAGGATAATAATATTATCAATGGGAAACGGCTAAACGCACCACTTGATATGATCTTTTTATTACAAGTGGTGCATCTTTTATTTTTATTAAAACTTTTTCCTTGTTCTCACTCAAAAACACCCTTCGCCACACGAAGAAACTCCTTTACTGCAGGAGAAGCATTTTCAATCGATTCACAAGCAAGGGACACTACACGGCTATTTTGCATATTAAGCTTGCTGGTTTTTATGTTCTGCTGCGTCTTTAAAAATAATTCTGGACCAATGGTAATTCCCAGACCTTCCTGTACCATATTCGCAATGGTTGTACAATCATGCACTTCAAAACGAATGAAAGGTTTTATTTGTGCTTCTTCAAACAACTCCTCTACATGTGATTGATACATTCCTGTCGGCATAATAAAAGACTCATCTAGTAAATCATTCATTTCCACTGTTTCTTTGGTATGAAAACGGTGTTCGGGATGATATGCAACCACCATCTTATCTTTAATCAAAGGAACCAAATCGAAATTTGGGTTTGATTTTCCTTTTACCACAAATCCTATATCAATAATACCTGAACCCAGCCATTCTGTAATTTCTTCATAGGTCCCTTCGTAAAACTTAAATTCTATTTTAGGATGCTTCTTCTGAAATTTGGATAACAATTTAGGTAATAAACACGAAGAAGCACTTGCAAATGTACCAATACGAATGATTCCAGTTTCTAAATTAGTCACTAAGGCAATTTCTTGATGGATGCTATCCATTCTTTTTAATATTTCTCTTATATGCGGAAGGACTTTTTGTCCCACTTCTGTTAGTGTTATTCCCTTTTTGCGGTCACGAATCAATAAGGAGGTATCTAATTCTGATTCTAAACTGGCTACAGCATGACTTACTGCAGATTGCGTCATATTTAACGCATCAGCAGTTTTTGTAAAGCTTCCAAGCTCTACAACTTTTGCGATGATTTCAAATCGAACAATACTCATGAGTTATTACTCATCTCCTTAATTAGAAACATCAATTTTACTTATGCTAACACGAGACTTAAAATTAATACAACGTTTCAAATATAAGGAGATGTACAAAATGAAAAAGAATATAAATCAGCTAATCATCTTACTTTTGGCTTTAGGAGCTTTTGTAACAGGAACAGCAGAGTTTGTTGTTTCTGGAATTTTAGAACTGATTTCTTTTGAATTAGATGTTTCGATTTCAATAGCTGGTCAGTTGATCACGATTTATTCTTTATCTTATGCCATTGGAGCATTGGTATTGGTCATGCTAACATCTAAATTTGACCGCAAGAAAGTACTTTTATGTGCTATCTCTATATTTATTCTAGGAAATCTAGTTGCATTTTTCAGCTGTAATTTTGTCATTCTTATGTTATCCAGAGTCATTATGGCAATGAGTGGAGGACTATATATTGTTGTTGCCACTAATTATGCCGCTCAAATTGCAGTTCCAGAAAAAAGAGGTAGTGCTATGGCAACAGTCATTACAGGTTTCACTGTTTCATTAGTACTTGGAGTGCCTATTGGAACATTTTTAGCTGGACACTTTGATTGGCACTATATTTTTCTAATCATTGCTATCGGCACAGTTTTTTTATTGATAGGATTTTACAAATTATTACCTGTTATAGAAGGAAACCAATCGCTGCCATTTAAACAACAGCTACAAATTATTAAAGATAAACGAGTCCTTACTGGTTTAATGACAACGATATTTTGGATTTTAGGATACACTTTGGTGTTTGCTTACATTGCTCCATTATTAAGTCATACTGCTGGTTTTTCTATAGAAATGACAAGTATAGCTTTATTTGTTTTAGGCACTTTTGCTTTTATTGGCTCACGCTTTGGAGGATATGCGGTAGACAGATGGGGACCTAATCGAACGATATCATTAAGTTTATGTGTTCATATCATCTCTTTATTTGTACTAGCGTTTACACAGTACGGGGTAGTGGGGGTATTTGTCACACTAGCTTTTTGGGGAGTAGCAACTTGGACAACGACACCAGCAAAGCAATTTTATCTGATTTCACTAAAACCACAATCCTCTGAAACGGTACTCAGTTTTAATACCGCATTGATGAATGTGGGAATGATGCTGGGCTCTGCGTTAGGAGGGATCATTATTCAATTTATGAATATAGTAAATTTAAGCTGGATTGGTGGATTATTCGTCATACTCGCACTTATTTTTATCAGATATTCTTTTCACTTAAATAAAAAATGAACTAATAAATGTTTTCTAAACTCAACTGCCTTGATATTCAGTTGGGTTTTTATTTTTCTTTAATGCTCTCCGATATTTGGCATTTCATAAGGAATCTTGTTGAAGGTTTTAGCATGTCTTGATTATTTTCTTCCTCTTTTGCTCAACTATTGCGTCCGTTTGGAGAATAGCGACGTTATATTGGATAAGAAGAGTATTCTAACCATAACATCCCATGCTACACCAAACTTATCCCTAAGATGCCCAAAGTAATCTCCCCATGGTTGATCTGCAATCGGATATATTTATATTTCCCCCTTCACTTAATGCCGCAAATAAGCGGTCGGCTTCTTCCCGGGATTTTGGATTTAGACTTATCGTTACATTTGGGACCAAATCCCAGTGCATTGGCTCCTTAGTATCGCTTGCCATTAATATACCTTCACCTAAATCAAGCCCCATATTTAAAATATGTTTTTTTTCATCTGGTAATTCTTTGTCACTCATTGTCCATGAACGGAAAAGCAAAAGAAGCGATCGATTTTTATAAAGGCTGTTTTCGTAAACTTTGTTGCTTTTAAGTAAGATTTTAATTTTAATAGTATAATAATGAAAAGGAGAGTGAAATAATGGATGATAAGCGTTTTGAAACTATTTATACTCAAGGAAAATTTGATGTGATTAAAGTTATTCGTGATAATGAAACAGGAATTCTGTATATGTCGCAAAGAGAAGGCTATGGGCTTGGGCTAACTGTTATGTTTGACCAAGAAGGGAAACCCTTGGTAGATAAGGATTTTAAAAAGTAGTAAGGGCTATTTAAAATGATACAGTTTTGAGCTGTCTGGAAGCATTTTTTCTTGTTAGATTGTGAAAACAATTGCTGTGTCTTTTTCTTTGTTAAGATGCTTTACGCAACTCCTTGAAAACGCACCATCCAATCCTTTAAACGATTATGAGAATTATTAAACAGGGCAACAATACCTCACTGTGTATTCAAAGTGCGAACTTAGAAGAAATTGAACATTTTATAAGAGTTTGACCACATATGATAGGGTGCGAATCATTGTTCCATTATCCAGCAATGTGTTTAGCAAAGCATACTGCATTATTGAAGACCCGTTCGGCATTCATATTCAATTAATGTACGATGATAGACTAAAATAAAACATGCGTGTTTACTGAATTTTAAGAAAAAGAATGCCCTATCGAGGGGCATTCTTTTTTTAGGCGCCAAGGAACATTTTTATGTCATCTTCCACACATTAGTAATGCCGCCAATCCAGAAGTTTTCAACGAGGACTTTAGCAACGTTAGGCGACAGGAATGCAGGGAGCGTAGGGCCCAGATGAATATTTTTAACGCCAAGATATAGCAGGGCAAGCAGCACGATCACCGCTTTCTGCTCATATCAGGCAATGTTATAGGAAATCGGCAAATCATTAATATTCTCAAGGCCGAATACTTCAATTCGATTCAAAATTTTAATAAGGAAAATCCGAATCACCAAAAAGAGGATATAGAAAGTAAATGGGTAGTAGTCTTGAAAAAATTATGGAAACAGTCAAACCCACCAAGAAATGACGTTTTGGAAACTACACACTTATCGTTTTGAGTCACATATCTTGTGAACTTGCACATCACAATAAGACCTCGAACTACAGCTTTTGATAGTGATTTGAAAGATTCTCTATTCGATCTTGGATCATTTGTTTTAATGATTCAGGTTCCACTGACATTACATAATGACCATATCTCATAAAATAGTCGGCTAAAAATTCCGCTTCTTCTGGATTATAGAACCCCTTAATAACTGTCTTATCGCCACTTTCCATTTTCATCGAAGGATAATGCTCTTTATAAAAAATATCCTTTGCCTGTTCTAAAATCTCGACTTCAAAGTCAATACTATTCTCAGAACGGTACATTTCTAATGAGCGACTCACGAGTTCATCTATGGAAAAGTGAGAACCGCTGTCCTCTTCTTCCATAGAGGTTATTCTGTCACATCTGAAAACTCTATGTTTATTGGAATTCAACTCTATTCCAGTTGCATACCATTGACCGAACTTGGCGGAAATGCTGAAAAATTGAACATGGTAGCTTTTTTCCAGATTATTTTTCGTGTATTGAATCCTACAGCTGCTCTCATTAAGGATGCTTTTTAGAATTTTATCTAAAAAACGACTCACATGATGATGAGGATAAACTTCAAATTGCAGGACTTTTTTCATGTTGTGAATCTGCTTGATTTGTTCTTTAGAAAGACAGTTTTCAAACTTCTCATTTAGTTGATTGACACTTAAATGAAATGGCGTGGATTGATATGCATCTAACGTTAACATGGCAAAATACAGAGCAAACACTTCATCCATCGTAAAAATAATAGGAGATAATAATCTGTTTTTTAAAATGCCATATCGTCCATGTCTGCCTTGTTCCGAATAAATGGGCATTCCCAATTGCTCTAATGAGTTAACATCACGCAAGGCTGTACTTTTTGAAATATTGTATTGATCCATTAAGTCACTTAAATTAAAGAACTCCCGGCCATTTAAGTATCTAATCATGTCATTTAATCTTTCTGATTTCTTCACCGTAAATCCCCTTATAATGGTGTCAATAGTTGATACCTTTATATTCTATAATAAGCTCAAGGTATACTTCAAATCGCCTAACGTTATGATCCAAAAGGAGACTGGTACAATGAGTGCAACGCTAGAAGTAGCTATTTTCTTGTCCATGAACGGAAAAGCAAAAGAAGCGATCGATTTTTACAAAAAACATTTGAACGCAGAGGAATTGTTGCTTGTAACCTATGAAGACATGGCAAAACGCGAAAGCTCGATGCAGCTTACGGATGAGAATAAAGAATATATTACTCACTCCGTATTGTCCATCGGAAAAACAAAAGTCATGCTGGCAGAAAATCCAATGGATGCCACAGAACAATATGTAGTCGGCAACAACACCTCATTGTGTATTCAAAGTGCGGACCTAGAAGAAATTGAACATTTTTATAAGAGCTTGACTACAGACGATAGGGTGCGAATCATAGTTCCATTATCCACCAATGTGTTTAGCAAAGCATACGGCATTATTGAAGACCCGTTCGGCATTCATATTCAATTAATGTACGATGATAGACTAAAATAAAACATGCATGGTTATTGTCACTGTCAACTCAACACATGTGGAGATAAACTCGTGTAGTGATTCTACATCCTACCTCCGAATATTGATTATGCGGACAACATATTAATTAGTGAAGTCTAAGTAATAACTGATATTGATTAACGGTATTGGAGGTATGGTCAATGGTCAATTGCTACAGAAAGAAGATTTTCACAGCCCTCAGCGCAGCTTTAGTCGTCTCTATGCTGGCTACAGGCGTGATAGTCGCTGCTCAAGGTAAAACAACGTTAGAGATAGCGAAGGACGCAGGGGCTAAAAAGGTTGAAGTTATTAAAGGATAAGCAAGACCTTCCTATGAAGAAGCTTCCGTTATTATTAATGGCAAGGAACAAAATTTTAGTCAACTCGCAACGGCTGAGTACGCTATGAATATTACTGAATTTCAAGAAAAAGAATGCCCCGGCGAGGGGCATTCTTTTTTAGGCACCAAGGAACATTTTCATGTCATCTTCTACATTGGTGATGCCGCCGATCCCGAAGTTCTCTACGAGGACTTTGGCAACGTTAGGCGACAGGAATGCAGGGAGCGCAGGGCTTCCTTCAGTTTTTATGCAATAACGACTAGGGAGTAAGAATCATTGCATTGACCGGCGTCCAGAACCCGCGGAATATCGCCGATTTCACCTTGACCTAGTTTATTGAGATATTGATGAAGCAGAGGATATCGAGATTATCTCGGTATCCTTTTCCCTATGGTCTGAGAGGAAAAACCCCCCTATTTTCGAATTATGATGCTAAAGAGGTAGGAGGGCGGTGGAACCAATATCAACCTATTAAACTTACTGGGATGACGCTAAGTTTGATGATCCCTTTTATGCCGGCATGTTTATTGTTATAGGATTGACGGTCGTCATACTGTTTGTGGTGGTGTCTATACTAGTAGATTATTTGCCAGATCATTTAAGCGAAAAAGTATCGAAAAATACTCCTTTTATTTTTGGTGGTATACCGATTTTAGTCGGTTTAATAATTAGCCCCTCTTTTTCTTTTACCCAATGAACTATCGTTCTGCGTTAGTTGAACACATTAATTCCTCCATTACCTCTATTATTTTATTGATGACTTGTTCTTCGTCGCTAATGACCTGTTCTGAAGTAAAGAGCATTAGTTCGGGATGATTTCCGATGCAGATGGAACGCATGGCCTGTCTAAACATAGGTACATCGTTTGCATCATTGCCAAATGCAATAAAATCAAGGGGAGCTATACCCATCATTTGTAGACCTGTCCACTTATTAACGTCTTTAGGGCTGATATCGATAATATCTTCCGACTCATGCAAATAAGTAACAATCGGTAACTCTCTCAACTCGATTAACATTTTTTGCACATCGGTACTACGCAAAATAACTACTTTCACAATCTCATTTAAATCTTCAAGACGAACATTTCTCGCTCTTTGATCCGGATCCAAATTTCTTCGAATCGGGTGCTCATAATTACCTGAATAAGCATAATCCCAAGCGCTATCGACCAAATAATCGGCTTCAAAGGTTTTTATTATCTTGATAATATCGTCAGCCGTAGATGAGTCGAAGTGAACAGTGGAAATGTTGAGTCCCTTCGTAACAACAAATGCACCATTCCCTCCTACCATCGGGAAATGGTGCATCTGCGGAGGTAATATAGGTAATAGATCTCGAATGGGTCTAGCCGAGGCAAATATAATTTCATGTCCTCTGTCCACTAACACTTCTAATGCATTGATCATCTGTTTGCTTAAAGGTTTTCCTTTAAAGCATATGGTACCATCCAGATCAAAAACAAACTTCATTCCTGTTACCCCCTTGTTTTTTATAATCTTATCAGTTTCTTGTATAATGAAAAGGACAGATGTCCAAAAAAGGAGTACATGATGAGATCATATATAGATCAAGAAAATATACAGCATTACATCTCAAAATTTAACCTGAATCAATTATTCTCTGAACCTGAATCCCTCCCTATTTATCTTAATGTATATGAACAGGGTGAAGTAGTACTGAGAGAAGGTGATGAATTGACAGGTGTTTATTTCCAAGTTGAGGGTCAAACTAAGGTGTCTTCTAGTGTGGGTACAGGGAAATCATTGCTTTTAAGGTTCTGCCATCCGTTATCGGTTTTTGGGGATGTTGAACTCTTTCAAAAAGTAGTCATCCAATCGCAGGTTGAAGCCATTCAACCATCTAGTTTTCTGTTTATTAACAAACAAACTGTTGAAACAAAACTGGTGCATGATCACAGATTCTTGCTCGAACTTATAAAGCATCTCTCGTACAAGCTACAAACATGTACTACGGCTTCAAGAATTAACTTATTAGCATCTGTTGAGGAACGGCTAGCGAGTTATTTATTAACGACGAGATTGCAAAATGAGTTCGGTAAGGAAATTCAAACTTCGCATATTTCTGAGATTGCATCTTTGATAGGAACTACACCTCGTCATTTAAATCGAGTAATCCAGAGTCTTACAGATATGAAGGTGCTTAAAAAAGAGAAAAAATGCCTAACCGTTTTAGATTGGGAACGTCTAGATGAGCTGTCAAATGAGTTGCGGTATGAATAAACGGCCGGAAATATAATTAAACTTTAAGGAAGAACTTTACCCCGTAGTGCCATAATCAAGATGTGTTGCTCGAAGAAATCAGGGATGTCCTGAAAGAATTGCTGCGCTCAAACCACATGGTCATTCAATCAAACAACGAGATTAAAAAACTTCTCGCAGCACGTTCAGAAAACCAAACGAGTCCTTTAACTACGCCTGTTCTCTGTAATGATGACCATGAACAATATAGTATGAAAGGGAATTCAATATGTGGAGATGGTAATGCGGATTTATTCAAGCGAATAGTTACCGTTTATTTTTACGAGGAGCCCGAACGAATAAAGTCAAATAATGTACGAAAATCTGCAAGAAGGGTTTCGGTTGAACTTGGTGGAACCATGTGTGACTTTTTGGATCATAGGTTGCAAAGTACAGGATTAAGCTTCGATCGTTTCCCAGACGGTGGAGATGATTTTGATTGCTCCCCGCCATTTCTCTTCACCTGTTACTATAATCAACATCTGCTCAAGGAAGAAAACAAAGAAATGCTTGGCGAGTTCGAAAAAGAAGTGAAGCGGCGCTGGTCGATACTAAAAGCGAAACACGAGAACCCGCTGCTATAAAATATCCATGGCCAGTCGTAACATAAAAAGTGCCTGCTCATCCTTTGAGCAGGCACTTTTTGTGGTTTGCGATAGATTAGTTTTTCTCTTTTCTATTAAGAGGAGTAAACGCCATAGCTGCCATTCTGGTTGCCGCAAGAATCACGGACTACAAGCTCAGGTTCTACAACAAAGGAACTTGTACTAGCTTGATTATTGATAAGGTCATACAGCATTAGGGCAGAGAGAACGCCCAGTTTCTCTTTATTTTGCCTCATCGTTGTTAGTGTAGGTTTTGTATATTTGCAGGCCTCGATATCATCACAACCAATAATTGCGATATCCTCTGGTACTTTTAAATGATGTTCTTCAAGAGCTCTCATCGCGCCAATGGCGATTAGATCGGAAGCAGCAAAGATCGCACGGGGCAGCTTCTCAGCTTGCAGAATTTTCTTCATCGCATGATAACCGCTTTGCTCGAAGAAGTCTGTCCCGTTAACAAACCATTCAGGATGGATGGTTAACCCTAAAGCATCCATAGCATCACGGTAACCCGATTCTCGAATATTCGAAATGTTCGATGAAGTTGAACTACCGATATATCCTAAATCCCGATATCCCATCAAGTAGAAATGCTCTACGACTTTAGAAGTCAGTTTGTAGTTGTCAGACATGATATATCCTGAATTCTTACCTGTGAGCTTGATATCTACGCCAAGACAAGGGATGTCACTCTGGTCTAGAGCGTCTATAGAAGGTTCAATTTCTTGACCGGAGATAATGACGCAACCAGCCACCTGGTATGATAGACAGCGCAATAGATAGTCATTTTCTTCGCCATCAGTCTTTGTATTTGTTAAGAACAACAAGTCATAACCGAGAGATCCGACCTGCTTCTTAAATGAATTTAACACTGCATTAAAGAAAGGGTGAGTAAAATCAACATTTTGCTTACCCGCAAAGATAACAACGATTAAGTTGGATTTTTTTAATGAAGGCGCTGGTGTGTAACCTGTCTTGCGCATGATCTCAAGAACCCGATTTCTTGTTTCTTCAGAAACGTCACTATAATTATTGATAATTTTTGAGACAGTGGATAATGAGACACCAGCCATCTCAGCTATCTTTTTATTATTCACTATGAACCCTCCTTTATTCGAAAGCGATATTCGTAAAAAAGCTATTAAAATCTATAATTTAGATTAGAAATATATAGTTTACGAAAAATATTTTCGTGGATTAATTGTAGTTTGTTTATGAACAGAAGTCAATAAAGCCAAAATTATGAAGAAAATCTCTTTACAAGTGCATGAAGTGGTGCAATAATAGGTTCACGAAACAATTTCGGAAAATAAACATCGAATATTACGAAAATTTCGTTGATCTTAAATCATATATACTTGATTAAATGGAAAACGTTTTCGAAATGTTTCGGAATATAAGTCATTACAAAATAAACTGGGGGGTCAATCTCATGTTGAAAAGATTGTCTGCACTACTACTTGCATCCTCGCTCGTTGTTGGTTTGACAGCATGCGGTGGAAGCGACAAATCTGCTGACTCTGGATCCAATCAATCCGGAGGGAAGAAAGTAATTAAAATGCTTCACTGGAAGCAAAGTAACATCAATACAGTACTTGAAGACATCAACAAACAATTTGAAGAGAAATATCCTGAATACAAGATCGAGTACATAACGACAGGACCTGATGATGAATACAAACAAGCAAGCCGTACTCGGATTACTGCTGGTGATGTAGATATCTTTGCTGATTTGTCAGGCATGAGACTTTCGCCTAAAGAATGGACTCCTGGTGCAAAAGTGCCGGATTGGCAGCAATGGATTGATTCCGGTCTCATCGCAGATTTGACTGGTCAAGATTTTATTAAAAACTATGTCCCAAGCGATATTGAACAAGCTGGTACATATAACGGCAAAGTATACGGTATCCCAACAGGTAAAGTTGTGATGTCTGGTATCTTCTATAACAAAGATATTTTTGCGAAATATGGATTGGATGTTCCAACAACATGGAGTGAATTCATTAAGCTGAATGATACTTTGAAAGAAAATGGTGTTACTCCAATCGGTATGGCAGGTAAAGATGTATGGCCTCTTAAATTGCCTGCATTCGGTTTGCAAGCACATATCCTTGGCGGCGGCGATCAAGAGAAGTTTATCGAAGGCGTATGGAAGGGTACCTCCAAATTTACAGATCCGGATGCCGTTGAAGTATTAGAAAAAATGAAAACGATTCAAGATGAGTACACGATGGACGGATTTATGGGTGTTGATTACGGTACAATTCCATCTTACTTCGCAACAGGCAAAGTAGCAATGATGCCGAATGGTTCTTGGGAAGCTCCAACGGTTGCAGCAGCTAACGCTGACTTGAATTTTGGTTATTTCCCAATTCCAGCAACTGAAAATGCAGATGTGAATAAAGCTCTTGTTGGTAAATACGATATGACTTGGTACGTAGCTGAGAAAGGTAAGAACAAAGAAGGAGCCATTAAATGGCTTGAGTTCTTCTCCGAGCCAGATATCTACGCACAATTTGTTAAAGCAGCAGGTTTCTTGCCTACAATGCCAGATGTAAAAACAGATAGCAAATTCTTTGATGAAGAAGTTATGCCATATATGGATGGCTTCCAATTGGCTTATGAAATCTTGATGATTAACCGTGAAAACGTTGGAGAGCACTTGGCTGCAGAAGGCGTTCATACAGAGTACTTGGCTCCAGGCGGTGAATTCAAGACTGCGAAGGAACTAGCAGAGGTTCAACAAAAAGAGTGGGACAGTGCTGCCCCTAAGCAATAGTTATTGAATAATGTCTGCTTACAGGGTCTGAACAAGTACTTGTTCAGACCCTGTAATTCATATCACAGGTACTCCTTGAGTTACCGCAATGTGAGGATGAAGTTCTAGAATTTGTGAAAAAGGAATTGCGAGGTGTACTTTATGTATCCATTCGGAAGAGGTAGTAAGCGATTAATTCCTTACTTGCTATTACTCATCCCACTTCTGTTATATGTGGTGTTCTATGCAGGGCCTTCCGTAATGACGGTAATCTATTCTTTTACGGATATGAAGAATATTCCGGGAACTGAAGTTAATTTTGTCGGTTTGGATAATTATAAAAGCTTGTTGTTTTCAGGTAACTCGTCAGAACGCTGGGCTTCTATAGGTCGCTCACTATACTTTATGTTCGTTGTAACGATTCTGCAAAATGGTATTGCGCTGCTCGTTGCTGTTGTTCTTAACCAAAGGCTGAAAGGAGATAAAGCTTATCGCGCTGTCTTTTTCCTACCTGTTGTACTGGGTGTAGCGGTAGTATCTCTAATCTGGTCTTTGATGTTTGATCCAATCAGTGGTCCAGTTCAACAATTGTATAGTTTATTCGGGTATAAGGATACGTTCTTTGGAAGCTTTACTCATGCCTTTAACTACATCATCTTCGTACAAATCTGGATGTACATGGGGTATTCCATGCTGATTTTTCTCGCAGGTCTGCAATCTGTACCTAGAGATCTTTATGAAGCTGGACATATTGATGGAACGAGTCGCTGGCAAGCATTCCGAAGCATTACATTCCCTCTTATCGCTCCATCCTTTACCGTAAATATGCTCTTATCTATCATTGGTGCAATGCAAACATTCGATATTATTCTGGCTACCACAGACGGTAATTTCAATACAAGAACCATGGCTTATGACGTTTATAAAGAAACTTTCCGTGGCAGTCTCGATATGGGGCTTCCAGCCGCCTTGTCTGTACTGCAGTTCCTTGTTGTCCTGGTCTTTGTTGTTGTTGCTGTCAAGCAAATGCGTCAGCGGGAGGTGGAATATTAATGAAGAGATCAAAATCAGTCAACCTCCTGTCCTACTTATTAGTCGCGATTTTGCTCATTCTTTATGTGGTTCCACTCCTGTTCGTATTCAATGTATCGTTTAAATCATTTAATGATTATTTGCTGGATCCGCTTGGAATTGTTCAGAATTTTAATTTTTCTAACTATACAGAAGCATGGAAGCAAGGTTCTTTCTCGAACTATTTCGTGAATAGCGTGCTCTATACGGGAACTTCCACAGTGTTTACGATTCTGATCTCCCTCTTCGCTGCGTTTCCTATAGCACGTGGTTATGTGAAGTGGGGCGGACTCATTTACTTTTTCTTTATCATGTCTCAATTTCTGCCGAATCCGATGGTTTCGCAGTTTAAGCTGATGTTGTTCTTTAAGGATCATTTGCCATTCATGGGGTATGACTCACAATTCGGTTACATCCTGCTTAAGACATCGGGCACAGGCGTCGTATTTATGATGTTCGTAGGTTATATCAAATCCATTAGCCGTGATCTGGACGAAGCTGCGGGTATGGATGGCTGTGGATACAGCCGCTTTCTTCTTCAGATTGCATTGCCGCTTATGAAGCCCATCATTGCAACAGGCGTTATTTTGACAGCGATCGCTACATGGAATGACTTTGTAGGACCGATCATGTACTTGTCCAGTCCAGGCAACTGGCCGATTACTGCAGGCTTGAAGGAATTCAAAGGACAGTACGGAAACAACTGGCCGCTGCTTGCATGTGGAATTACGATCGTTGCCGCACCGCTTATTGTTCTTTATGTATTTATTCAGAAGTACATCGTAGATGGAGCATTAGATGGGGCCGTTAAGTCGTAGGATTACGACTTGCGGTTCTATCTATGTTACTGAACATTCGTTTGTAGAGACATGCATATTTTGAATGTGAGGGGATGGTCTAGATGAAACAGAAGTACATATTTGATGATCAAGGTCGCTTTGTGATAACAGATTATAACCGATTGAAGCCGTTTTCTTCCTTTTTACCAGGATTAGCGGGATTGAAAGGAAAGCCCTTGTGGAGCTTCTATGTCAATCGTGGGCAAGGGATTGCAAGCTTCGGAGTGCAGGACAAGGATGGTGCTATCCTGGAGTTTCAACCTGCTAACAAGTCTTATCAAGCGGTACCATTACAAGGCTTTCGTACGTTTATAAAGCTTGATGGTCAGGTGCATGAGCCTTTTTCATATCAGAACGGATCAGCTTCCATCCAAGAGCGGATGACGATTGAAGCGAATACACTGCAGATTGAATCTGTTGATGAGGCTAGAGGGATTGCGGTGAAGGTGACTTACTTTATCCTGCCGAATGAATCCTTCGCTGCTCTGGTACGCCAAGTGACGATTCAAAATCTGCACTCGGAAGAGAAGAAGATTGAAGTGATTGATGGATTGCCAGGAGTTCTCCCTTATGGGTTATCGAATGCAGCATATAAGGAGCTTGGTTATACACTGAAAAGCTGGATGGAGGTTTATAATCTGGAGCAGAACATTCCGTATTATAAACTGCGCGCCAGCACAGCGGATTCAGCTGAGGTTACAGGCATTGAGGGTGGGCATTTTATGTTGTCCTTCGGTGATGATGGCGTTAAAGAGCAAGTTCTGTCTCCGATTGTGGATGCAGATCTTATATTTGGAAGTAATAGCTCTTTGATCACAGCTGACAGCTTCAGTGACGCATCTCTTCAAGAGTTGATGACACGACCGCAAGTAACGACAAATAAGGTACCAAGTGGCTTTGCGGCGGTAGATACGACGCTTCCAGCGGGAGGCAAGTATGAGGTGTATACCCTCATTGGGCATGTACATGATGTAGAGCATATTAATGCAAAACAAGCGGAGCTTATTAGCCGTGAATATATTGCACAGAAGCTGAGTGAAGCTCGCGAGTTAACGGAGCAATTGACGAATGTAATCGCAACGAAATCTGCGGATAAGCGCTTTGATGCGTATTGTCGCCAATGCTATATGGACAATGCCCTTCGTGGCGGACATCCGATTACACTGGATAGTGGTAACCCGGAAGAACCGTTCATTTATCATGTGTATTCCAGAAAACATGGGGATTTGGAGCGGGATTATAACTTTTTTACTGTGGCACCGAGCTATTATTCACAAGGAAACGGAAATTTCCGGGATGCGAATCAGAACCGCCGCACTGATACGTTAATGAATCCGGATGTGAAGGATTTTAACGTGAAAATGTTCATGAACTTTATTCAAGCTGACGGTTACAACCCGCTTGTCATTCAAGGGTGCAGTTTCCGTCTAAAAGATGACGCGGCGCAAAGCTGGATGTCACGGGTAAGCGAACAAGACGTGACGAAGGTCTCGAGCTTCTTAAGCAATTCCTTTACACCAGGCGGCCTGCTTGAATTTATCGAGAATCAGCGCATAGAACTAAACGTGGATGCAGACTCATTTTTGCTCGAAGTGTTATCTGAGTCGGAGCAATATGCGGAAGCTGTGTTCGGTGAAGGATACTGGATTGATCACTGGACCTATAATATGGATCTGATTGAGAGCTATTTGTCCGTATATCCGGATCAGAAAGAACGACTGCTGTTTGATGATAGATCTTATATGTATTATGACAGCCCTGCTGACGTTCTTCCGCGTGATGAGAAGACGGTACTTACGGACGGCAAGGTTCGGAGATACGGAGCTCTGCGTGAGAGCGAAGAGAAAGAACATCTGCTTAATGCCCGTAAGACCCTTAAGACATGGGTTCGTACACAGCAAGGTCATGGTGAGATTTATAAGACCTGCTTATTTGAAAAATTAGTATCCCTGGCACTGCTGAAATTTGCCACACTTGATCCGGAAGGGATTGGTGTGGAGATGGAAGCGAACAAACCGGGATGGAATGATTCCCTGAATGGTTTGCCTGGCCTATTCGCTTCAGGCTTCGGGGAATTGTGCGAGCTGCAGCGAGTGCTTGCCTTCATCGAACAGGTGGATAGTTGTGAGCGGACAATCTCTATCCCTGTAGAGTTGGCTAAATTACTGGAAGAAGTTGAAGCTTTATTGGATCAATATCTAGCTTCCTCTCAGGCCCCAGCGGATGCCTTCAAGTATTGGGATCAGGTGTCTAGTGCGCGTGAAACCTATCGCGAGAAAGTTCGTTTTGGCTTCGATGGTGAGTTAAGCGAGCTTGCGGTTTCTGATATTAAGCAGGCTATTCATAAATTCCTGCAGCATGTTGAGCTGGGAATTGCTAAAGGCCTGGAAATCGGTAACGGCGTCTATCCAACGTTTTTTGCTTACGAGGCAGTGGATTATGAACCTGTAACTGAACCTTATAAAGGGCCGCGGACGAACGCAAAAGGGCAGCCTTTCGTACGGGTGACTTCATTCCGCAGGGTGGATTTGCCTTACTTCCTGGAAGGACCTGTGCGTGCGATGAAGACAATCACGGATGCTGAAAGCAAACGCGATCTTTATCAGCGCATTCAAGAGACAGAACTGTATGATCGCAAGCTTCAAATGTACAAGGTAAATGCCTCTCTGGCTGAGACGACTCCGGAAATCGGACGTTCCAGAGCATTTACACCAGGCTGGCTGGAGAACGGATCTGTATTCTTGCATATGTCATACAAATATCTATTGGAATTATTGAAGGGAGAGCTTTATAACGAGTTCTTCACCGAGATTAAGCATGGTCTTGTACCATTCCTGGATCCTGCTGTTTATGGGCGGAGCACACTGGAGAACAGCTCTTTCATCGCCAGTAGTGTAAACCCTGATCCTTCACTGCACGGAAGGGGCTTTGTTGCTCGACTAAGTGGATCTACAGCTGAGTTTATATCCATGTGGAATCTAATGATGTGGGGCAAGCATCCATTCGTAATGGAAGAAGGACGCCTTCAGCATCAGCTGCAGCCGGTACTGCCAGCTTGGTTGTTCGATGATAACGATACGCTCCAGGCTGTGTTCTTGGGTGAGATTGAGGTTGTCTATCATAATCCTTCAAGAAAAGACACGTTTGGAGAGCACGGGGCCAAGGCGTCCGATATGGTATTGACGCTGAAAGATGGCCGGACAATTCATGTGGTGAAGAGCGTATTGAATGAGGAGCATGCGTTACTTGTACGTAATCGAGAAGTGAGCCGAATCGAAGTTACATTACAGTAACGGACGGATTAATACAAGGCATTACATTGAGCAGGTTCAGCTGAGTTGAAGGGATGGAGAAACATGACACAGAAGAAACCAACAGCAGGTTGGACATTTACAGGGAAGCATGGGGAATTCCAATTAGCGAACCCTGATCGAAGCAGTTATCTTTATTTTCCGCTTGTGAACGAAGCGGGGATGATGTCATCCGTTACACCAACATGGCATGGTGACAGTAAGGCGGATCAGAACTCATTCCTGTTAGCGCCTGTATCCGCTGAGGATTTGCATAATTCCCGGGCAGGACGAAATTTCTGGGTGTATGTAGAAGGAAAGGGAGCTTGGTCTGCAGCCGGGAACTCGGCAAGTCAGATCACTTCCCGCATCGGGAATATGGATGATGCAGATGAGGTTCACTTGGAGGCAGGATTACTCTGGCATCGTGTTACACGTCAGAATAAGAAGTTCGGTATTCGTGCCGAAGCCACGAGTTTTGTACCAATGACGGACGATAAAGTCGAACTCATGCAAGTGAAAATTACGAATATAAGTGACAAGGAAATCCGGGTAACGCCAACAGCGGCAATTCCATTCTACGCGCGCTCAGCAGATGATATTCGTGATCACAGGCATGTAACCTCCTTGCTCCATCGTACATATACGATGAAGCATGGTGTTGAAGTGCAGCCGACATTATCTTTTGATGAGCGCGGACACCGGGTGAATGAGACCGCGTATTCTGTTCTCGGAAGTGAAGCCGATGGAACAGCTCCAGTTGGATATTTTCCAATTGGGGAAGAGTTCATAGGCGAAGGTGGCAGCTATGACTGGCCAGAAGCTATCGTCACGAATGCGGCAGCGCATGAGACTAGCGGAGCTGAGATTGATGGGTATGAGACTGTCGGAGCACTGCGCTTTCAAGATCGTAACCTCGCACCAGGCGAATCGGCAAGTTATGTGATTGCCATGGCGATTACGAATGGACGCGTGAATGAAGAACAATATGAGAAGGATTATCTGTCTGCGGTTCGCTTTGATGCGCTGCTAGAGGACAATAAACAATTCTGGCAAGCGAAAGTCGGAACGGTCGAATTTCATTCCGGCGATTCCAATCATGATGAATGGATGAAGTGGGTAACACTGCAGCCGGTATTACGTCGTCTGTATGGCTGTTCCTTCTTGCCGCATCATGATTATGGACGTGGCGGCCGCGGTTGGCGTGATCTCTGGCAGGACTGTTTGGCGCTGCTCATTATGGAGCCCCAAGATGTACGTAATCTCCTGTGGAATAACTATGCTGGCGTGCGTATGGACGGCAGTAATGCAACTATTATCGGTTCTAAACCAGGGGATTTCCGTGCAGACCGCAACAATATCCCGCGGGTATGGATGGATCATGGCGCATGGCCGTTCTTAACGACAAAGCTCTACCTGGATCAGAGCGGAGATACTGAATTCCTGTTCGAGCCGCAGACGTATTTCAAAGATTCCTTCGTGAAGCGTGCGAAAGCGCGTGATGATCAATGGACTCCCGAGGCGGGCCAGCAATTGAAGACAGCAGATGGAGCCGTTTATACAGGCACTATTCTCGAGCATATATTAATCCAAAATGTTATTCCGTTCTATCATGTGGGCGCAAACAACAATATTTTACTTGAAGGCGCAGACTGGAACGATGGCCTGGATATGGCGACCAAGCTGGGCGAGAGCGTTACGTTCACTGCATTCTATGCTGGTAATCTGAAGGATTTAAGCGACATGCTGCTGCAAGTGAAGCAAATGACGGGAATAAGCGATGTAGAGATCAATGAGGAGATGCTGGATTTATTAGATACATTGACAGCAGAGAAAGTTGATTATTCATCAATAGCAGATAAGCGTGAACGCTTGGAGCGTTATTACAATACAGTACTGACAGCGGTAAGCGGGGTTAAAGTGTCTGTTGATATCGAGCAGCTCGCTGCAGATCTGATGAAAAAAGCGGACTGGATGATCTCGCATCTTCGTCAGAATGAATGGATTCAGAATAGCGATGGTTACAGCTGGTTCAATGGCTATTACAATAATGATGGTGAACGTGTAGAGGGAGATACACCAGAGGGTGTGCGCATGACCTTGACCGGACAAGTATTCCCGATCATGAGTGGTGTCGCAACTGAAGAACAAATTCGTGAGACAGTACGGTCGGTAGATCAATTCCTGAAGGATGACAAGATTGGTTATCGATTAAATTCGCGTTTTGGCGGCATTCAGCAGAATTTGGGCCGTGCATTCGGCTTTGCGTTCGGTCATAAAGAAAATGGTGCGATGTTTAGCCATATGACGGTCATGTATGCGAACGCACTGTATAAGCGCGGCTTTGTCCGTGAAGGCCGGACGGTGCTTGAATCGGTCTATGAACTTAGCAGTGATTTCGAGCGCAGCCGCATCTATCCTGGAATTCCGGAGTATATCAACGCGAAAGGCCGTGGAATGTATCATTTTCTGACAGGCTCGGCCAGCTGGCTATTGCTCACGGAATTGACGGAAGTCTTCGGTGTAAAAGGGAAGCTGGGCAAGTTGCTTTTGGAACCGAAGCTTGTAGAGCAGCAGTTTGATGTGAATGGGGAAGCATCTGTCGAGACGTTGTTCGCTGATAAGAAACTGCGTATCATCTATCGCAATGCAAGCAAGCTTGATTATGGACAATATCGCGTGCAAGAAGTAAAGTTGAATGGTGAGATTATCTCTTATGCAGCTGCAGATCATGGCTGTCTGCTAGATCGTGAGCTGCTGAACGCGTTAGCGGATGATCAACCCCACACGATAGAGGTTACACTTTTCGCTAAATAAGGAATGAACTGATTAGATATGAGACCCTAGCCGGAGCAAGAATAGCTAGGGTTTCGATCTTTAATCTACTAATTGAACGAAAAATGGGGGAAATCATGAGATACAATTTAAAGAATGATAGACTATCTGTCGAGATCGCTTCTATAGGAGAAGCTTATCGTGGAACACGATTTGATTGGACGGGTTTTATTACGCAGGTGAGCTGGAAGGATGAGCAGGATGAACTCCATACCTTCTGTGTCCCTGAAAGCTTGATTCCGAATGAGGGGACAGGCGGAGAAGGACTTTGCAACGAATTTGGTATATTTGACCCAATCGGATATGACGAGGCGCTTCCTGGAGGCAAGTTCCCGAAGATTGGAGTGGGGCAGCTGACCCGTCTTGATGAAGCAGACTATAACTTCGCGCGCATGTATCCGGTTGAACCTTATCGTATGGACGAGGATATTGCAGCGCAATCGGCAAGATATAAAGTCCACGCTCAAGATTGTAACGGTTATGCAGTGGAGTATATCAAGAGTATTCAAATAAAGGACTCTAGATTAATTCTGGAGTATCACCTTCATAATACCGGCGTAAAATCCATTCAGACGCATGAATATGTGCATAATTTTATTCGTGTGGATCAACACCCTATCAGTCCGGAATATGAGATGACGCTTCCGGTTATGATGCAGACACAGGATATGGACCCCGAATACACGCCGTCTGTACTGCGTACTCAGGATATGAAGGTATCGTGGAACGAAATTCCGAGCCAGCCTTTCTATGGGCGATTGCCTGAGATCAGTAATGTGTCCGGTCCAACCTGGGAGCTTGTTCACCAGCCAAGCGGTGTGGGCATTCGGGAGTGGGATAACTTCCCTGTCGCTTCCATGGCTTTATGGGGAGTAGGGCATGTTGTCTCACCGGAGGTCTTTGTCAAGATTGCGATTCAGCCTGGAGAGAGCCAGAGTTGGAGACGGGAATATGAGTTTTTTAAGAAGTAGAGGGTTACTGAGCGGAAAATTAGAAATAGAGATTAGATATCTATAATGTTAGGAGGGTCTTTCCGATTGAAGCGGAGAGACCTTTTTTGTATCGCTCATAGATTATGAAATGAATGCGATATGATGGTTTCGATGCATATGATTAGGGGCCTTGAAGGAAATCACCACATTTTTCGATTGTGCATTTAGTGCGGAAGTCAAACATCAGTGTCTACCAAATGCAATTAAAGTTGCTGAAAAAAAGCTTGAAGAAATCAGTAAACAAATCGATACCTTAAGAAGAGCAGAATCGCATTTAAAAGAGCGCATATCGAGTTGGAAAGAAATCCTGAGTAAGGGAGCCGACCAAAATGAATAGTAATATGCATCCATTCAATCAACGACTCGCCATAGTGACTGGAGGGAATCGTGGTATTGAATTCGTATTTTCAAATAAAACTTTCTCATATATGTAATAAAATGGTTCTTGGTGTCTATATATAAATGTAACAATTTGGTATATTCTTTATTAAAGAGATATAAAGAAAAATATTTACAAAAATGGGTGTGGTGCGTTCGAACAAGGATTACTTTTAGGGTTAAAAAAATATCATTAGAAAAGAAAGGTTGAAAAATATGAAAAATAAAAAAAGTAAATTAGTATTGGTTATTTCAAGTTTATTAATTTCGTTAACATTATTCGCATCAAGTGCAATGGCTTATGTAGACTATAGGCTTAATTCTGTTACTCCTCAGAAGCAACAACAAACATTATGGTGTTGGGCGGCTGTAGGGAGTATGTTAGCTAATTACCTCGGTGAAACAGGCGCAACTCAGCCAGCAATCGTTACAGTTATCTATAATGAGCCAAAAAATGATACTGGTACTGTGCTAAGCGTGAAAACTGCATTAGCAAAATGGAATATATCTTCTACAGCTTCAACGAGTTCTTTATCTTTTGGGAGCGTTATTAGCAATATAAAAAGCGACAAGAATATGGGAGCGACAATTACGTATAATACGAGTATCGGACATATGTTAACCATTAAAGGATTTTATGAAAACACAGACAACTCCACAAGAAATATTTATTACATAGATCCAGCAAATGCCCAGGCCAACATAATGGCTTATAACAATTTTGTAAGTAATAGTACTTGGACATGGGTGAATTCTATTGTTGCTTGGAAATAGCTGAAGAATGATAAAAGTTACTATTGGGAGGAATCATGAGAATGAAAAAGAAAATTATCGTATCTGTATTTCTTTTATGCAGTCTATTTTTAATAAATATTAATAGTTTTAGCTTTGCGAATGAACTTCCAGATAAGAAAATTAAGAAATATATTGAAAATGATTTCAAACAAAATTATGTTGAATCTCTGAATTCGCTTAAATCAGAATATGGAGTTTCTGAGCAAGACAACTTTAACGATGCTCAGCTTTCTGACGGCATAGCATATTATAATTTATCAGACGATAACAGTAATTCCTTTGAATTTGAAGGTTATATTTTCTCTATTGAAATTCAAGGGGAAGATGTAGGAACAATCTATTCTAATGAAGATAGCGGAACATGGAAAATATTCAGAATTAGTAATGAAAATAATATATCAGATTCAGTCGAGAAGATTGAATCATCAATTCAACAGAATGACAAAGTGAAGCTCATTAACGATATCCGTTACCAAGTTAACGCTATTTACATTGAAGGAAAACAGGAAAGACTGATTGACATAAGTAAGCAGGATTCTAACATTATATTTAATACAAAATCGGATAGTTCAATAACAAAAACTGAATTTTTCGAAAAAATTGAAGAGCTGAAAAAAAATCATGAAGCGTTACCTCAAACAGACGATCAGGGCTATATATTGACTGGAGCGAGTGGAGTAGATTTCAGTTCAAAATCGAATTCAAATGAATATAGTTATATATATTTATTTTTAGCGGGTGCATTTTTTATGCTCATTGCAGTAATAACTTATCGGAAGTTAGAGAGATCGTCAAAGAATTAATGTTATAAGCTTAATTTAACAATCCAGTCTATTGAAAATTAAAATTTCTTGATCAATTCGATTTATATAGTGCTTCTGACGGCTATGTGCTCAGCGATGACCCTTTTGATTTAAGACATCGGCTTTTCATATGTCGGGGGCACATCGTGTCAAGGTTTTATTTATAAATTATAATTGGGGGCCTTGACCTTCACACAATGTGATGATTTAGTGAGTTAGATAATAGATAGCCAAGGAGTGTATTCCTTGGTTTTTTTGTATTTTCATTCGTTGTTTATGTTGGACGGAATTTGCGTCCAGTCTCATGAAGCAAATGGCTAAGGAGAACTATAACCCAAAAGATGCTTTTTAAGTTATAATAATAAAAAATTTATGAAAAAACGTGGGAGGGTTGATCATGCAGAGATCCTGGTACAAGCGTCTATTGCTCTCCTATATGCCCATTTTTGTTATTGTGATTACCTTTATATTTTTTGTTTTCTTTCAATTGTTCAGCGAACAGAGCCGGCGGGAGGCGCTGAGCGCCAATAAGTCGCTTTCCTTGCAAGCGATGCGCATGGTGGACACGTCTTTGAAAGTGATCGACAATATGATCGTCCTCGAGAGCATTAACAGCAAGGCTTTGAACGATTTCTTTAAATCTACTGCCGCAAGCGATCCATATATCAATATCCAAGCTGTTAAGAAGCTCAAGGAGATCATTAATTATTATCCCTTGATCGATTCGATTTATCTGGTGAGGAATTCTGACGGTTATGTGCTCAGCGATGCCACGAATGGATTCATAAGTACATATCCGGATCATGAATTTATCGAGCAATATCAAGTATCGAAAACGCCGAAATGGACAGGCGCGAGAAACTTTGAACAATTTAAGATGAAAGGCGGCAAACAGGTGGTCAGCCTGGTCAGAGGATCGCCTTATATGAAGAACGATCTTGGCATGATCGTTGTCAATGTGAGCGCGGAATCTTTGAACAAGCTTACCCAAGACATGCTGGATTCCAAGATGAGCTTCATTCAGGTTGAGGATGCTTCCGGAAATCATCTGTTCGGCACCTCGATGGATCGTCCGCCATCTCAAGTCAATTCCCAGTATGTATCAAGCTATACGAATTGGAAATATGGCAGCGGTTTGTTGAACAACAGTTTTGTAAGCGCTATCTCTTATTTGTATAACCTTTGGTTTATCATTGGTCTTGGCATGATTGCCATCGGTTTCATATGGATGATTTATGTTTCCAGGCGAAATTCCAAGCCCATTGAGGCAATCGCTGCCAGGTTTAGCAGCTATTCGCTTCCGGTGGTGAGCGGAGGTCGGGAGAAGGGGAAGCTGGATGAATTTGCTTTTATCGAATCCGCCTTTGACAACATACTGGAACAATCCAAGGAATATCAGCAGAAATATCGTGAGGATCTCCATGTCAGGACCCGGTATATGTTCCGCCAGCTGATCGAAGGGGATTCGCATCTGTCGATTTCCGAATGGAAATCGGAAGCGGCTCGGCTGAATTTGCCGCAACCGTTGGATCGATATCGTATCCTCATCCTTGAAATCGATAAGTATGGGGATTTCTGCCGGGATTATTCCAAGACCGATCAAGATCTGCTTAAATTCACCCTGCGGACGGTCGTGGATGAGATTGCTTCGAAAAGGGACTGCCGGCTGTGGTCGGAATGGACGTCACCTTCCAATCTGTCCATTATGCTGTTTGAAGAACGGGATCAGGACAAGTTCGAGGAGGCCGTGCTGGTCCCGGTTGCAGAACAAATACTGGCATGGACACACCAAAACTTGAAATTTACGATTACGATTGGCATAGGCGGATCCACAGATCAGATTGGCGATATCCCGCAGTCTTATAAAGATGCGATGCAAGCCTTAAAGTATAAAATCGTGCTCGGTGAAAACCGGCTGATCCGCAGCGAGGATATTTCGAGCCATGGCATCGTGGAGGTTTATACGCATTTGGGGGAAATCCGCTCGATCATCCAGTCCTTCAGAATGCTGAAAGAGCATTGGAGCGATGATTACGATCAATGGTTTGAACAGCTGAAGAACAGCTTCCTGACCAATGATGAAATATTCAGCTTAATGAATTACCTGATCTATTATATCGGCCGCGAAATGTCGGTACTAGGCAAGGAAATTTACAACAAGTGGATACAGGAGGGATTGCCGAAGCTGACAGTAAAGGTAGACAATTCTTATTCCTTGGAGCAGCTGAGACTGGAAATCAAACAAGTGCTGACGGATCATTATGAACAGATGAAACAGATTCAGGATGGAAACCAATACTCCAATATGATCAGAAACATATGCAGCCTAATCGAGCGCGATTATGCCAATCCCGATCTCTCCCTTGAAATGCTGGGAGACCAGTATCAGCTGAGCGCCAAATATGTAAGTAAATTGTTTAAGGAAAACACCGGACACAGGTTCGTTGATTTCCTGATCGATATTCGAATGAAGGAAGCGAAGCGGCTGCTGACGGAAACGGACTATTCCGTGCAGGAGATTGCAGAGCGGGTCGGATACGCCCATGCCATTTCGTTTACCCGCGTTTTCAAGAGGACGGCTGGAGCTACCCCGGGCGAATACCGGAATGGCCGGAAGGCACAGCAGCGTGGAGAAAATGATTCAGTAGTAGAAAACGGTTAAGGCGGCGATTTTGCATCGCTGCCTTTTTTGCTTGGAAATGCACCCGTTTTTGAGGCGGTCCGTTCGCATCCAGTAAACCTTGATGCGTTTTTTGCGAGGAGACCTTGGCGAAAAAGGTTAATCGATTTTATTTTTGTTTCTTGTTGCCGGATGACATTGTTGTATACACTCGGTTTACATCGCAAGGACCTGAAAGTAGGAATGGACGAAAGGAGTTAACCAGCATGCCGAGACTGAACTCTAGGCTTCAAACCGAACCAAGCCTGGACCAGAAACATCCCCTACAATTGAAAGCGCTACCAGAAGGGGGAAGAGGAAGGTCAAGAAGAAAACAAATTAAGCGTCATTGGCAGCTGTATCTCGTTTTGCTGCTGCCCGTTCTTTATTTGATCATTTTCAAATACGTACCGATGGCCGGTATTGTAATCGCATTCAAAAATTATAACGTCATCAAGGGAATCTGGGGAAGCGACTGGGTCGGACTGAAATATTTTCACCAGTTCTTCGATTCGCCGAACTTCTGGCTCTACATTAAAAACACACTTGGCATCAGTTTCTATGGATTGATCGTAGGCTTTCCCGCACCAATCCTATTGGCACTCGCGCTGAACGAAATTCGCAACGGTCTATTCAAAAAGACGGTGCAGATGGTATCTTACGCTCCATATTTTATTTCTACGGTCATCATGGTTTCGATCATTGTCGTTAACCTGACGCCGAACGTTGGAATGATCAGCAAATTTTTTGAGATGCTTGGTATGAGTAATACGAATTTTATGGGCATTCCGGGTCTGTTCAAGTCCATTTACGTCTGGTCGGATGTCTGGCAGTTTACAGGATACGGAGCGATTATTTACATTGCGGCGCTGTCCGGCGTTAACCCCGAGCTGTACGAATCAGCCAAAGTGGATGGCGCATCCCGCATTCAAAAGATTCTGAACATCGATATACCGAGCCTCATTCCCGTATCGGTCATTCTGCTCATTCTCAATTTGGGCAACATCATGAAACTAGGATTTGAAAAAATATACCTGATGCAAAATCCGCTTAACTTAAGCACCTCAGAAGTCATATCCACTTATGTGTACAAGGTTGGTTTGCTGGGATCCAGCTTCAGTTTCTCGACGGCGATCGGTCTCTTCAACTCGGTCATTAACCTCATACTGCTGGTGTCCGTCAATTACATCGCCAGAAAACTGTCTAACAGCAGTTTGTGGTAGGAATATCCCGCTTTGTGAAAAAACAAAACCACCTCTGGAAAGAGAGGAGACTTTATGTTCAATAAAACCGCTATACGTGAATCGAAAGGCGATCGCCTCTTCATGTTCTTGATCTATCTGTTCTTGTCATTGGTTCTTATTGCTGTAGCTGTACCACTGATCTACATTGTAAGCTCGTCCTTTAGTTCGCCTCAAGCAGTCGTAACGGGCAAGGTTTGGCTGTTTCCCGTAGATTTTACGCTGGACGGCTACAGGGCGGTGTTCAATAATCCGCAGATTGGCGTCGGCTATCTGAACTCCCTCTTTTACACCGTCGTCGGCACGATCATCAATGTAACATTAACGATTATGCTAGCTTATCCGCTGGCAAAGAAGACGCTTTACGGCCGTAATTTCTTCATGGTTCTGCTGGTGATCACGATGATGTTTGAAGGAGGACTGATTCCTTATTATCTCGTCGTCAAAAATCTCCATCTGCTGGATACACGCTGGGCCATGATATTGCCGGGGGCGCTTGGGGTATTCCAGGTAATCGTTGCAAGGACATTTTTCCAAACCACGATTCCCGATGAATTGGCGGAAGCCGCGGAGCTGGACGGATGCAGTGACATCCGGTTTATATTCAGCATCGTCCTACCGCTGTCCAAACCCATTATTGCGGTTATGACGTTGATGTATGCGGTCGGCCATTGGAACGCTTATTTTGATGCACTGATCTTTTTAAGAAAGCCTGATCTGTTTCCGCTTCAAATCATTCTCCGCAATATTCTAATCCTGAATACAGTCGATGCTTCCATGATGGCGGATGTGAGCCAGATGCAGGCGCAGCAGGGGCTTAAGGATTTGCTGAAATATTCCTTGATCGTTGTTGCCAGCGTGCCGGTGCTCGTCATATATCCTTTCGTCCAAAAACATTTTGTCAAAGGCGTCATGATCGGCTCGCTGAAGGGCTAATCACGAAAAACGATAATGACATCAAGGAGGTGAGGCTGTACATTATTCAGATACGGCAAAAGCTCATGGCGGCACAGGAAAGGGGCCAAGCGCCCGAAATACTGATGATAAGTGGGGGGAATGTTCAATGGAAAAGAGCATGAAAAAGAAAACCTGGTTAAGCTTCATCAGCTGCTTGATGGCTTGTATGCTGCTGCTTAGCGCCTGTGGCGGCACGAATTCCGGCGATCAGGCAGATGGCAAGACGTCTGACAACAATACTGCAAATGAAGATTTGTTTACGCCTGTCGGTTCCTATCCGATCGTGAAGGAACCGATGACCATTAAAATGTTCGCACCCCAGTTGGCCTCAATCGAAAACATGGATACCAATTTATATACCAAATACCTAGAAGATAAGACGAACATCAAAATCGCTTGGGACCTTGTACCGGATAATGCTTTGAACGACCGCAAGCAGCTCATGCTGGCCGGCGGCGATTATCCTGAAGTCATTCTTCATGGGAATTTGACCAAGGAAGAGCAGATGAAGTATGGACAGCAGGGCGTTTTTATCCCTCTGAATGATTTGATTGAACAGTATGCACCTAATATCAAGAAAGCTATGGAGGATCTCCCCTACATGAAAGCCTCCATTACGAGTCCGGACGGCAACATTTACGCTCTGCCGCAGGTCAATGAATGCTATCATTGTGACAATGCGCTCAAAATGTGGATCAATAAAAAATGGCTTGATAATGTGGGACTGCCTGTGCCGACAACAACCGATGAATTCTATACTGTGCTGAAGGCGTTCAAAGAGAAAGACCCGAACGGAAACGGCAAAAAAGATGAAATCCCGCTGACAGGCTCGGATGAGATGTGGGCAGGCAACGTATCCGCCTTCCTGATGAACTCATTTATCCTTGATGACTACGTCGACAAGGGTTCGGGTACGTTCCTTCGCGTCATCGATGGCAAAGTCGACTTTACGGCAAACAAAGAAGAGTGGAAACAAGGCCTCATTTATCTGAATCAATTGTACAAAGAGGGATTAATCGATCCCGCTGCCTTTACGCAGAATGCGGATGCGGTTCAACAAATGGCCAACCGCGAACCAGACAATATTATGGGTGCGCTTTCAACGGCATTAATCAGTTATGCTTACAGCATGGATGATAAGGCGCCTCGTCATAAAGACTATGTTGCCCTGCCGCCGCTGAAAGGCCCGAATGGTGTGCAGCAGACGCTGAATTTTGCGGGAATCGGAGTCTCACAATTTGCGATTACGAATAAAGCGACGAGCGAGCAGCAGATTGCCGCCATCCGGTTAGCGGATTATTTATATACGGAGGAAGCGATCGTGTTGCAAGAATATGGTCCTGAGGGTGCAAGGTGGCGGAAAGCGGAGTCCGGTGAAAAGGATATCGATGGGAAGCAGGCTAAATATACCGCTATTCCTGACCCCGAGAAAAAGCCAACGCATAATGACGGTTGGGAACAGATCGGTCCATCGCTCAGAACCTATGCTTACCGAGCGTCCTGGACATCTCCTCAGGATCCGCTCGCTCCCGACGGATACGGTACCCGTCTGAATCAGGTCTCCAAGGAATATGAACCGTACCAATCCAAGGAGCAATATCCAACAGGACTGTTCATAGCGCTTGAAGATGCCGAGCTCGTTGCGCAGATCAAGACAACGCTTGTCGACTACGTAAAATCCAATATGGCCCAGTTTATTACAGGTTCTAAAGATATCAATAAAGAATGGGATGCTTATGTGCAAGGGCTGGAAGGAATGCAGCTGAGCCAGTACCTGGAAATCTATCAAAAAGCATTAGATGCGAGAAAATAACCTTTATAGAAAGCAGGTGTATGATTCAATGAATGAACTTGCAAAGCCATCTCCACAGCAGCTGGCATGGCAGGATATGGAGATGGGCATGTTTTGCCATTTCGGTATGAATACGTTTTGCGATCAGGAATGGGGAGACGGAACGGATTCGCCGGAGATCTTCAATCCGGAGCAGCTTGATGCCCGGCAGTGGGCTAGAACCGCAAAACGCGCCGGCTTCAAGTACCTGGTATTGACCGCAAAGCATCATGACGGATTCTGTCTGTGGCCGACAAAAACGACCGATTACTCCGTGAAGTCCAGCCCATGGAGGGACGGCAAAGGGGATGTCGTTCGTGAAGTTGCCGATGCCTGCAGAGAGGAAGGGCTCCAGTTCGGGTTGTATCTGTCCCCCTGGGACCGGCATGAACCTTGTTATCCCGATAAAGAAGCTTATGACAATTTTTACGCGGAGCAATTAACGGAGCTTCTGACCGGGTATGGACCGCTGGTCGAAGTATGGTTCGACGGCGCCGGTTCCCAAGGCAGGGAATACGATTGGAATAGAATCATCGGTCTGATAGATAAATACCAGCCGGATGCAATGGTCTTTAATATGGGGCGCCCGACGATTCGCTGGGTAGGGAATGAGGATGGCGTCGCGCCCTATCCGTGTTGGAACACGGCTACCACAGCGAAGGAGAGCATGTTCACCAGCGATATGATGACCTGGATGGAAGGGACTCCGTCTTGGGTACCGGCTGAGTGCGATGTTCCGATCCGCAAACTTCACTGGTTCTGGCATCCTGACGACGAAGCAAGCTTAAGAAGCCTGGACGAAGTGCTGGATATTTATTACCGTTCGGTCGGCCATGGCGCCACGCTGCTCTTGAATATATCACCAGACAACCGCGGGCTGCTGCCTGAAGTGGATGTGGAGCGTGTCATCGAATTCGGAGATGAAATCCGCCGCAGATTCGCGCAGTCAGTTGGCCAAACGAGTGGAGAAGGAGCCGAGCTGCTGCTGAATCTGGAGCATATCCAACCAGTAAATCACGTAATCATCATGGAAGACATTGCCCATGGGGAGCGTGTACGTGAATACGTACTCGAAGCATACAGTCAAGGCGAATGGAAAGAGCTAGTGCGTGGAAGTGCGATTGGGCATAAAAAAATCGACCGGTTCGACACCGTCGAAACCGATCAATTGCGCATCAGCATCCTTTCCAGTGTGGAGAAGCCTTTGATTCGCAATTTGGCAGCATACCACGTGGAATGATTCGAATGCAGATTGCTCTCATGAGTTTAATTTAAGAAGTGCGCTTAAAAAGGGCCCTATTTGAGGGTCCTTTTTTATGCTGCGCGGCTGATTCCAGATTAGATCTCATGAGACAAAATTGCGATGAAAATGAGACGGAATTAACCCAAAAAGTCCATTAGAATAATACATGACATCTTGCTTTTGTTGAACATGCCATTCTTTACGTTCAGTAATTGAGAGGAGAAAGAAGGATGCGTAAATCAGGAAGTAGAGTGATGCCTCTGCTGCTGGTCTTTTCCATCATCATCGCGTTCAGCGTTCCATTTGGAAATCAGTTGGCAGCGGATAAAGTGGGGGGCGAGGGTCTATTGTCTATGCCATCAGATCCTGCCTTACCCATCAAAGCCACCCAAATCACAGCAGGAGCCTACCATTCGCTGGCGTTGAAATCAGATGGCACGGTCGTCGCCTGGGGCCGTAATGATTTTGGGCAAGCGAAGGTGCCAGAGGGACTGAGTGATGTCATAGCCATCGCTGCAGGATACTACCATTCGCTGGCGCTGAAATCAGACGGCACGGTCGTCGCCTGGGGCTATAATGGTTATGGACAAACGAACGTGCCAGAAGGTTTGAGTGATGTTAAGTCCATCGCAGCAGGAGGCTACCATTCGATAGCATTGAAATCAGATGGCACGGTCGTCGCGTGGGGCTCTTATTATTATGTAGGTAAGAAGGAACTGCCAACGGGAATGAGCGGTGTCGCAGCTATCGCAGCAGGATTTGATCATTCGCTGGTGTTGAAATCGGATCACACGGTCGAGGCGCGTGGTTATTATTATTATGGACAAACGAATGTGCCAGCGGGATTGAGTGGTGTAGAGGCAATCTCAGCAGGATACGTGCATTCCTTGGCGCTGAAATCAGATGGTACGGTCGTCGCTTGGGGAACTTATCATTATGGTGAAGGGGATATAACGGAATTGAGTGGCGTCAAGGCCATCGTAGCAGGATACTTGTATTCACTGGCTTTGAAAACAGACGGCACGGTTGTCGCGTGGGGCTTAAATAATTCAGGACAAAGTGAAGTGCCAACGGGATTGAGCGATGTGGTGGCCATATCGGCAGGAAGGGAGCATTCGCTGGCGCTGAAAGCAGACGGCACGGTTGTCGGTTGGGGCTCTAATTCTTACGGACAAACGAATGTGCCAGGTAATAACAACCTGGAAGGTCTATCCCTGCAGGAAGGTTCATTCGCCACTCCGTTCTCACCATCCAATCTATCTTATACGGCCAATATCGACCCAACGGTATCAACCATTCATATTAGTGCGACACTTGAAGACGTCGATAATGGAGCGTTATATGTCAACAATCAGCTGGTGCCAAGCGGAAGTACAGCGATGGTTGATATCTCGGGAAATTCGGCGGTTATCCCGATTCGGGTCGAGCCATACATGAAACCCGGCAAAACTTACACAATTACCGTATTGAGGGATTCCTCTCCTCCCGACATTGAATTCGAACCGAATGGCAATGCGTCACCTGCTAAAACAGCAGAAAGCAAAGTAACGGTGACAGATGTGGAAAGCAACGTCGATGAAACTTCGCTGGAATATGCCTGGACACAAAGCAGTGCGGTTCCTACGGATGGATGGAAGAATTTCGTGAACGGTGAAACGCTGAAGCAAACGAGCGGTGACGGTAACTGGTATTTACACATTCGCGCGGTAGACCTTGCAGGCAACGTTGCCGAATTAGTTTCAAATGCTTTTGTTCTAGATAACACACCGCCGATAGTTACCCTGTCAAGCACGGCAAGCGGTATAGTTAATGCTTCTTTTCCCATTACGATGACCTTTAGCGAACCTGTGACAGGTTTTACCGCAGAGGGCATCCATGTGAGTAATGCTACGATTACTGACTTTGCCGCTGTCGATGAGAGGACCTACACGGCTGTCGTTACGCCCACTGCGAGCGGCCAGATGGTGACCGTGCAAGTGACGGCGGATGAGGCCAACGATTTTGCCGGACACAAGAACGAGGCGTCTGAAATCTTGAGCTTCATGTACGATACGACCAAGCCTGTCATTACCTTCGGCTTTACGGATAACCAAGTATTCCATTCCCGGCCGCCTGCCGTCCAATTGTCAGTCAGCGAAGCCGTATACCGGATAATAGACGGGGAAGAAGTAGAGGATATCGATATACAATCTCTTGTGCACCTGGAAAAGGATGGTCAACCGTTCACAGACTTCACAGGCAGCTACGACAATGCGTCTCATACATTTGCGCTAACGTTTAACCATTCACTTGAGGATGGTCTATACCATGTGATGGTGGAAGGAGATGTGGTGCAAAATGCGAGCCGCAACACGCTTGATGCAGCAAGTGCAAGATTTACGGTTGCTGTGCCTGTTGTGACTGGTATTTCTGCCAATCCAACCAGTCTTCCTCACAACGGGGGAAGTACGATTGTCTCCATTACAGGCTCACATCTTACAGGTCAATCTTTAAAGATATACGTAGACGGGATAGAAGCTGCAGCAGCGTTTGTCCGCAGTGACAATAGTGCCGAAGTTGCTGTTGCATTACCAAAAAACACAACTTACCAAACGAAAAACTACAGCCTCACCGTTTATTTAAACGGTGAGGAGGTGCGAGGAAGCACCGTTTCGGTCTCTGTGGCAGGAGCAACTCCACCAACTCCGCCAACACAGCCAACACAGCCAACACAGCCAACACAGCCAACACAGCCAACACAGCCAACACCAGTTTCGACTGCACCAACTGCACCAATTACAATACCATCGCCAGCACCTCCCCTGAATCAAGTGGATCCAAGCAAAGGGGGAACGATAACCATACAAGGTGTTGAAATAACATTTCCGGTCGGTGTGTTCAGAAGTGTTTTTACAGTAAATATAGAGGACGTGCCAAACCTGAAGGAAGAATGGCGGCCAAAAGATAATAAAATCATCAGTAGGACTTATGAGATTACAAAGAACTTAGCCGGAAACTTTGATAAACCTGTAATCATAACCTTACCTTTTGATGCAGGAAAGATGGATCCGAATGACTATACGGTCGCCGTCTATTGGTTAAATGAAGAAACAGGAGAATGGATTCCGTTAGACCATATCAAGGCTGACTGGAATACGGGCAAAGTTAGCGGCAGTATTAACCACTTTGCGAAATTTGCCGTACTCGCAACAGAAAAATCAGAAGAGCAAGAACAACCAGCAATAAAACTAACTGATATCGACGGACACTGGGCTGAGGCCAACATTAAGCAAGCGGTAAACGATGGATTGGTCACTGGATATGCGGACGGAACGTTCAAGCCGAATCGCATGGTGACACGTGCCGAATTTGCGGTGATGCTGATGAAAGCATTAAAGCTGGAGGGAAATGGAGCTGATCTGACGTTTAAGGATACGGTGAACATCGGATCCTGGGCACAGAAGGCAGTCGCACAAGCGGTAGAAGCGGGGATTATTAAAGGGAAAGAGGACGATACTTTCCGTCCGAATGCAGCAATTACACGCTCAGAGATGGCAGTAATGGTTGCACGAGCGCTCAACCTAACGATCGAAACAAATGCCGCAACCAGCTTCGGGGATGACAAGGACATACCCGTATGGGCAAAAGATGCAGTGGCGGCATTGAAGGAAATGGGTATCATCTATGGTAAAGGCGGAAACAAATTTGATCCTCAAAATCAAACATCCAGAGCAGAAGCAGTAACCGTTCTGTTGAAAATGAAGGCGCAAATGGTCAGAAAATAGTTGAGGAGTACTGGCGTATACAGTAAAGAAGCGGGTACAGTCCCGCTTCTTTTTTTCGCGATTACATCGCAGCCTTTATCATGTCTATAAGGTTTTGAATCGCCGTTCTTCGGGCCCGGTAGTATGTGGCACGACTTATAAACAGCTGCTCAGCCGCCGCTTCCGCGGTTAGCAGTGGAGTTTCTGCGAGAATCTTCAGCAAGGCTTGATCTTTCTTGGTAAGTGGAAAAGGGGGATGATAAGAAAAAACACTTTGAAGTTTTTGCTGTAATTCGGTTCCACTGCACGATAACTTGCGTGCCAGATCCGTTTGTTCCAGGGCAGCGGGGTTATCCATCAGTGTCAGTGCCATTATCATCTCTTTTTCCGTAAGATCATAAGACGTTTCTGCTTTTCCGCTGCCTAAAGGAATTTTAACCAGGTCCAGGATATGATCGCCAACATCTGACCCGCGCAAATCACGCGTATGAATGAGTGCGCCATAGAGGGGGTGTTCGCTCGTTCTGCCTGGAAGCGGTCTCAATTGAAAACCGAGATTTCCAAGCATTTCGTTGGTCTGCTCATAAGTGGTAAGGATGACGTGACGAAGCCCCGCCGTATAGTGAATGATCGAGTCTGAAACGATCGTACCGACCAATTCATGAAAAGTATAATCACTTTTACGAGTAGACACGCCTGTGAGTAACTGATAATAGGTATCCGCTTGCTCAATTGGCAAATGCCGCATATACTTGATCTCTTTTGGAAAAACATCGTCTAATACGCCTGGTATAAATTGATCCAACAGAGAAATGGTTTCCTTATAGAGCAGGACGCCTGCCGTAAATGTCAACGGTACCCCTTCAGCGGAGCGGAACACATGAATGCTCTCCGGAAACTTCTCTGCCAAAGCGTTTAAAAGGGCATGATCGATCTCTGAAGAGATGGAATACGCGACATCTTCCGTTATGATTTGATGCAGGTGGGGCAGATCATGGTTACGAAACGGCTGCATTTCCATGAGATTCAGGTTGGGAGAAAAGATCGAGATGGAATTCAGATGAAAAATATCCCGGCAGGTCGATAGCATGACGGAAGCAATCCGCCTTTTTTCTTGTCCAACCGCTTGCTTGAGTTCTTTCGTCAATCCTTCCATAATCTTTATTCTCAGTGCCTGAAAGCGTACAGGTTCACGTTGCAGAAGATCCTCGATTAAAAAGGTGCGTGCCACATCATGCAGTGCCAGACCTCCCGCCGTCGGACGAATAAACGAGCACTCAGTAAGCCGCCCAAGATCCATCATGGTTATTGGGGTTCCGAGTAGCCAGCTCAGCCACTTCGGATCCGCATACGGCAAAATACATAACAATTCCAGTACCTCTCTCAATTCGGGTGAAGCGATTTCACGCAGCATTTCCGCGCTGACCCGCATAGAGATTGGCAAAGCTGAAGCGGCTGATTCCGACCTAGGGAATAGCAGATGCTCAACAAATAGCGCCATGGCGAGCGGCAGTCCTTGTGAATCGCCGATGAGACGCTCCATCTCACTCTCTTGTTCCAACCCTCTTTGAGAAAAGTAATTCCGCGCCTCTCCTCGCGTGAGGGGCCCAAGCTTGACATGCCTGATTCTATTTTGCCATGCCAGATCAATCTGCCAATAGAAGGATAGGTCTTGTCTGGATGCCAGAACGACAAGCAGCCCGCTTGCGGATAATCCCGGAAGGAACGCTTCTCTGAACCATCCTTCTATTTTGTGAATGTATTCATAGTTATCGATACACAGAAGCATTTTACCGCTGGCCATCTCGGTGATGATATCCTCAATGGATTCGTTTTGCGAAGCTTTAACAAGTGGATGATGAACAAGAAAGGCTTTTAACGATTCTAAGAATCCGGCTGGCGAGTCCATGCAAACCCGACCATCCAGCCAAATCGAGTTTACTCCTTCCAATTGCGCCATGTTTAGAAATTGGAGCATCAGCGCGGATTTTCCAATCCCACCCATGCCGGAAATAAAAAGCACCTCAGTGGGGGCATCCTGCCGGGCTAACCAATTCTTCATGAAGCGGAGTTCTTTATCCCTTCCTACGAACAGACGTGTTCGCTCAACGGAAAGTGCTTCGCCAAGTTTCCCCATAACGTTTCTCCAATTCTAAAATGATATGAAGTAAATGAAAGTAATGATTCCGTGCCCAAGCCGCCCTGAAATGATTTTGAAAGTATCTTGATTTTACGCGCTAATCACGTTACCACAATAATCACATTCCCTCTCAACGTCAGCATACACAACGGTCTTGGCTCCGCAGCTCGGGCATTCTATGGATCTAGGTCCGCCTCCCCGATCCTCGCTTTCATCGTATTCATCTGCATATTCCTCATCAACATACTCATATTCTTCGTCTTCATACTCCTCATCATCGTATTCATATTCTTCGTGTTCGTATTCTTCATCACCATATTCGTCTACATATTCTTCATCATAATCATCATCATAATCATCATCATAGGCTTCATGATACTCTTCGGACTCAAGTTCGAGGATGCCATTTTGAATTCGGCCGAAGGGAAGCATATGCTCTGTGATCATAAAATCCAAGTCTCGAATGACGTGATTGGGAGATTGTTTCGTTTCTACGGCGATATGATCAATCTCTCTGATCCTTCTCTTCATAACAAGGTGGTAATATTGGTGCAGTAATAGGCTGAATTTGCTATCTGCATGGCTGCCCAATATGAAAAAAGAGACAGCTGGAATGAGAAGTATTACTCCATATAGCCAGGCAGAATCCCAGTAAAGTTGAACATCCTCAGGGTTGTCTAGGTCAAAAGCTAAAATAAATAATCCCATGATTAAAATATAAGCATAAACCCAAACCCATCCAATCAGTCGATGATTTCTTCCCTTGCGAGAGTGGTGAACGTGGGTCGTAAGTACACGGAATAATGTCATCAAGAGACCGACGGGATACAAGATGAAGGCGAGTGTTAAAATGACACGGTCAAACTTAGAATATTTTGACTTATAAGGTAAATGATCTTCCATTCTTAGTACTCCTTTTCATAAGGTCCTATCAAATGTATGTATAGTGGTTCTAATTTACTATTATTGTATACGATTTATGGTCTTTGTTGTCGCATTTATTGGGAAAATATTCTTTACGAGTATCTATTTAGTATTGTAAAATTTATGGATTCAAATATATGGGATACATAGAAAAAATGGGTGGGGTAAGGATTATAATGGATAATTTTTTTGCTGCGGTTAGAAATCGAACGAAATCGGTAATGGGCATTGATGGTTTTCCTATCATTTTGTTGTTGAATGTTTTTCTTGGGATCGCGTACTCATTTGTACTGCCTTTCAGCTCGATGTTCGGGATTGATGAAGTCGGCATGAGCAATACGGAGTTTGGTCTATTCATGATGGTGTCCACGCTCTGTGGTGTCGGCTTTAGCACCTATATCGGCAAGTTGTCTGATCGTGTGTCTGATCGTAAGATGATTCTTATTCTCTGTGCGATTGCTGGCGCGATCGGGTATATCGGTTATGCTTATTCCCGTGACTATTATGTGCTTCTTGTGATCTCTTCTACTTTCTTAGGTATATCCTCTTCTACATTTTCGCAAATTTTTGCTTACGGACGCGAGGTACTAGTAAAGTCTAAGCTTCCTGCCAATGAGATTCCGTTATATATGAACATTCTGCGTGTCCTGTTTGCCCTGTCTTGGACCGTAGGCCCAGCCATTGCGGCTTATGTCCTGCTGTATTTCGGTTTCAAAGGGATGTTTCTCGTTGCAGCATCCTGTTATATCATCGTTGTAGGCATCGTTCTGATCTCACTCAAAAAGACATCCAAGGCAGAGATCGCCGCGCAGCCAAAACCACCTCAAGCATCGACCCCTCTGCGGAAAGTCATCTTCCAACCTTTTATTTTTGTTAACTTGATCGCCTTTACCCTCATTTCAACAGCGAACACGATCAGCTCGTTAAATATGGCCCAATTCGTTACGAAAGTATTGAACGGTCAAGAGAAGGATGTTGGTGTCGTGTTCAGCATTCCACCGATATTCGAAATTCCGTTTATGCTTGGATTTGGGGTGTTAGCATTGCGGGTCAAGAGTGATAATCTGATTCGGCTAGGCTCATTGCTTGCTTTTGCATACTTCTTCGCTACCTTTTTCGCTACGGACGTTTGGCATATTTTCCTTATCCAGGTGCTTAGTGCCGCATATATTTCTATCACAAGCGGCATTGCGATTACTTACTTCCAGGACTTCATACCGAGTATGCCCGGTACTGCCATGACTCTCTATTCCAACACGGGAAAAATCGGCTCTCTGCTAGGTTTCCTGTTATTCGGTTTGCTATCAGATGCATTCGGGTACCGTAACGTCTATCTATGGTGTACAATCTTTACTTTTGTCGCTATGATCATGCTCTTCGCTTTAGTAAGAGCCAAGCGATTCCAATTCAAATCCGGTTCGACTATGAGTGCATAACACTTGTGATTCCATTACATATGCGGGACATGTCTGGGTTGTTTTTTAGCCGGGGATTATTCATACTGAATAAGATGTACAGAATGATACCGCGCCCCTTTAGGGTTTGAAAAACATAGGAGGAACCATGTCCTGGAGCAAATTGAAGCAACAGCTGGAGAGTTTTCTTAGTCCTGCGTTAGTTGGAAGAGTTGAATACCGCGCAACCGGCTATCGTTATTTACCTGATAAAGCAGGGCTTTGTTATATTTCGGTAGATAAAAAGAACGTACTCAATATGAGTGATAAAACCAGCTCAATCAGATGGTATCAGACAGAGCTGGAAATTAAGAATGATTCCAATATCCAAATTCCGATCAGCGATGATGAATTGGAAGCCGTCAGAAAGGAAACCAAAGGGAGCGTTCCAGAGGATCGTCTAAACGTAATTGCAAGAAATAGAAAAGTTTCAGTACTCGCAAAGGAGCTTTTGTCAGCACAGGCTGCATTAAGTAAATCCAATTTTGTCGCTACAGCGAATAAGTTCTTATCTACTTCTATAGAAGAAAGCATCGAGAGCGATGATATCTTATTGAATATTCTTGCTTTGGTGGACAGACGAGTTGGCAAGAAGCGGATTTTAAACATGGCTGAGAAAATGAAGTTAAAGCATCCGATTGTGCAGTATTTTTATGAACTGCGGCGCAGTACATGATGAGAATAAATATATTTTGTTGAAAGAATAATATTGCACCTGGGGAAGAGAGGGAATTTCATGTCTGAACAAACAAAGTCGGAAAGAGTTCATCAGGTATTTGAAAAGATATCGGATCAATACGACTCGATGAACTCGGTCATCACTTTTAGGAGACATATCGCATGGCGCCATGATGTTATGAAACGGATGAATGTGAAAGAAGGAAGTAAAGCTCTTGATGTGTGCACTGGAACCGGGGACTGGGCGATCGCATTAGCAAATGCTGTGGGAACGCATGGAGAAGTCATTGGATTAGATTTTAGTCAAAACATGCTCAAAATTGCACAAGATAAGCAAGAACAACAAGCTTTAAAGCAGCTTACCCTTATCCAGGGAAATGCCATGGAGCTTCCTTTTGAAAATGATTCATTTGATTATGTAACCATTGGTTTTGGTTTAAGAAATGTACCCGATTATTCAACTGTGTTGCGGGAGATGTATCGAGTAACTAAACCAGGCGGACAAGCCGTTTGTTTAGAAACATCCCAACCCACATTAATCGGTTATAGACAAGCTTCCCTCTTTTATGTTCGCTATATCATGCCCTTGCTTGGAAAGTTCATTGCCAAAAGTTATGATGAATACTCATGGTTACAAGAATCAGCCCGTCATTTCCCCGATAAAAATGTGCTCAAACAAATGTTTTTGGAAGCGGGATTCTCCAAAGTAGATGTAAAAAGCTATAGTGGCGGTGTCGCGGCAATGCATATGGCGATAAAATAAATAATAGCAAGGAGGGGCCACGCCCCTCTTTTTTTATTGGGAGTATGCACCTCTCTGGAATATGATATATTCATTAAAGTGTCTACGATTAACATATACTGCTGTTTGATATACATTGCTTAAATATGCTATAAGTGAAGAAAAAGCAAGAGCATGAACAAGATCAAGAACAGGTTGGACTTACTATTTCGGGATAAAAATTTGTCCTGGTATGTATAGAGGGGTATTGGATATGACAGATAATTTTTGGCGTGATTTACCGCGGCCTTTTTTTATACTGGCGCCCATGGAAGATGTGACGGATGTTGTGTTTCGCCATGTCGTAAGTGAAGCGGCCAGACCGGATGTGTTTTTTACGGAGTTTGCGAATTCAGAGAGCTATTGTCACCCGGATGGGAACCACAGTGTACGCGGACGTTTGACTTTTACAGAGGATGAACAGCCCATGGTAGCCCATATCTGGGGAGATAAGCCAGAGTATTTTCGTCAAATGAGTATCGGCATGGCAAAGGAAGGATTTAAAGGCATCGATATTAATATGGGTTGTCCTGTAGCGAATGTAGCTGAGAATGGGAAGGGAAGCGGCCTGATCTGCCGTCCCGATATTGCAGCCGATATTATCCAGGCAGCAAAAGCCGGGGGACTGCCCGTCAGTGTAAAAACAAGACTCGGTTTTAGTCGCGTAGACGAATGGCGCGGCTGGTTAACCCATATTTTGAAGCAAGACATTGAGAATCTGTCCATTCATCTGCGGACAAGAGATGAAATGAGTAAAGTCGACGCCCACTGGGAACTGATTCCGGAGATTAAGAAGCTTCGTGATGAGGTGGCGCCAAATACACTGCTGACCATTAACGGAGATATCCCTGACCGTCAGACCGGCCTGAAGCTTGCTGAACAATATGGTGTGGATGGCATTATGATTGGGCGTGGTATTTTTCATAATCCATTTGCTTTTGAGAAAGAGCCGAAGGAACACAGCAGTGAGGAATTGCTAGATCTGCTGCGGCTTCATCTGGATCTCTATGATCAATACTCAGCACTTGAGCCACGTTCCTTCAAAGCTCTTCATCGCTTTTTCAAGATTTATGTCAAAGGGTTTAGAGGGGCAAGCGAACTGAGAAATAACTTAATGAATTCAAAGTCAACAAGTGAAGTGCGTGCGATGCTTGATGATTTTGGCAGCAAGGATCATGATGAGGTAGAAGGACACGGAAAATTTAAATGACAGTCAATAATATTATTGGAAGACATGGCCGATTTGGCTGTGTCTTTTCTTTTTGGAAAAACTCAGCCGTCGTTCTTGCTATAGCTTTTAGCTATAACTAGCTATGATCTTTTGGTATGCCTTCTAATCCTGCTCGTCGTGATATGATCATCGTATACAACGAGGGGGTTATTTACATGACTGATAAGTTCCAGATCGTAGGAAGTTTGTTGCGGCCCGAAGAGCTGCTGAAATATAAAACGCAAATTGAACATCGGGATGATATCCAGTATCCGTTCTATGAAAACTTCGAAGGGTATGCCGAGTGTGAGACAGAGGCGATCAAACAGGTTGTCAAAAAGGAAATTGAGCATAACCTGTCGGTTGTAACGGACGGCGAATTCTCCAAATCGATGTGGCATCTGGATTTTGTATGGGGCTTTGATGGAGTCGAGCGTTATATCGCGGATCATGGCTACTTTTTCAGGGATGTGGACGGAACATCGAAATACGAAACTCGTAAGGATATCGGCCTGCGCATTACTGGCAAGCTGAGCGGGAAGAATCATCACTTTATACAATTGTACAAACAGCTTCAAGATACGGCTGGGGATCATCAAACGAAGCTTTGCGTTCCGTCTCCTTCCCATATCTTCGGTGAACTTTCCTGGTCGAATAACATTGGCGGCACAGATAATGTTTATCAGAATTTACAGGAACTCAAACAGGGCCTGATAAGCGCGTATAAGGAATTCGTTGAAGAATTCGCTGCGGCAGGCGGCAAGATTCTGCAGTTCGATGATTGCTTATGGGAGCTATTCGCCGATGACAACCCGAACTCGCCGTTTACAGGGGAGAATATTAATCAAGAAGAAGTACAGGGGCTCGCCACCGAATTTATTGATATTAACAATACCGTGATTGACTTTGGTCACAGCCTAGGCTTGAAAATGTGGACACATAACTGCCGGGGGAACTACGATTCCCGCAACATGGGCGGTGGATCTTATGCGAAAATCGCCAACCTGTTCCTGAAGCAGTTGAAATATGATCGTTTCTTCCTGGAGTGGGATGATGATCGTGCGGGCTCGATTGAAGCACTGGAGGTTTTCAAAGACAGACCGGAAACGGAGATTGTGCTGGGCTTGCTATCTTCCAAAACCAATACACTTGATGATGAAGCGCGCGTCATTCGTCTGCTTGACGAAGCATCCAAAATCCTTGATAAGGATCGTCTGCTGCTCTCGCATCAATGCGGATTTGCTTCCTGTGATGGTGGTAACGAGCTGAGCGAAGCCGAGCAATGGGCAAAAATCGATCAGGGTCAAAAGATTGCCAAGCAATACTGGAATAACTAAAATCGGATAAACATCATTGAGCTAAAAAAGGGATGACTCAAAGGGACGCTAATGGCCCCACGAGTCATCTCTTTTTGTATGCAAGATTATCTGCTGATCAATCGCAGGAGCTCCGAACCAGAACTCAACCAGTATGAAAAGGACCATTCCCCAAGCTGAGTCGGTCTAAAATGTCCCATCGGAGAGGAGAAGCCTTTCCTTATGAAGAAGTTATATGATTCCAAGAGAGCTTGCGCAACAACGGTCATGAGAAACTTTGATCGTTTATATAAAGATAAGGGGAGAGGGAATGATGACATATAACCATGATTTGATGAATAAAGAGCGATTGCTCATAGAGCTGGATTCGCTTGGTTATTCGGACAGGATGAAGCGGATGGCGCTTTTGGGACGCGTGCATGCAGGGGATGCGGATTATTCCGCGCTGCTTGTATCCTTGCTCGAAAGCGGTACTGCTTATGAGGCACATTTGGCATTGACTGGTGCGGGTGTAGTGAAAGATGCTCGTGCGGTTTTGCTTGCTCTAAAGCATTCTAAGGCAGGAGTCAGGGGGCGGGCGGCTGGATTACTGCCAGAAGTGGTGACAGATCCGGACTTTTCGATTGAATCCGAAATTGCTCTGATGTCGTATCACTGCCGCCACCAATTGCTGCGGAGCATTGTGAATACAACTCGTCAGGATTGGGCGGAACGGTTACTGCCACTCGTGCTTACCCAGTGGGGAGCAAATGAAGCCTCTTTATTATTGGCCGTGTGCAGTGAAGAGACAGTAAGCAGTAGGCTCCCGGAGCTAGGGTATGCTTTACGCAATTGGCGGCTCTTAACAAAGCATTATCCTGATCTGGTTGCAGCGTATTTCAAGAATGCTTTGCAGAACGCAACACATCAGGAAAAGGTCAGCGTATGGTGGACACTCTCTTCCGCAATTGAGGTACTGAGTGTTTCAAGACCGGCAATTGTGCTGGAATGTGCGCTTAAGCTTGGGCCAACGGATATGATTCATCCAGTACTCAAACAGCAATTGGGCATTCTGATTCAGGCTTGCCCTGAAGCCGTATTCGAGCTGCTGACACGCGAGGAGACACGGGAATATCTGTTGAATCATGGCGTTCCGGCAGGCGTGTTGAAGAAGAGAAAATGGTTTACCACCGCGCAGTGGACCACGCTGGCTGCACTACTCGCAGATAAGCCTGTACATCTAGCCAAGGTTCTGGATACTCTTGCACCCTCTAGTCGTGAAGCGATGTTTGATGCCGCTTATAAGGAAGACGAGCGGAAGACACGCATATTCCCGATGACGCTGCTAGATGTATTACCGTACCGACTGCGTGACAAGGAAGCTGCCCGCATGCTGGAGCTTCGCGATATTCGTGATCATAGGGATAACAAACTCGAAACAACGGCACGCCGGTTAATTGTTAACGCAAGGGAGAAGCTGGAGCAAGCCGTCCAGGTGAGTAATAGCGATGAACGCGCTGCGGCCTATGCCCACCTCGTTCGGAGTACTGCGCTTTCCCGCAGCGGAATGGATGAGACGCTGCGCTTCCTAACTCGAATTAAGAACGACCAGGATCCAGTGCGCTGGGCTGTTATGGCCGAGCTCTCAAACTGTCCTGCTCCCATGTTTAAGGAAGAGCATGTGAATGATCTGACTGTACTGGTGGATAGCGTGGTGGAAGCCAGGGACACTTCGTACGGGACAAGGTCGGCCACAGAGAAGCTGGCTTTTGCTATATTGCGTGAACATGCATTGGAGTCGAAGGGCGAGCTGTTCAAATTCGCTTTGAGAACGTTTGGAAGATTAACGATGCGTGATGGGCACTTTGCACTCTTCTCTATGGATTGGGATAGCATACCAAGCTCTGCACTGGAAGCGTTGTTTGATGAGGTTTATGCCTTTGGTGTAGAAGCGAACAAGCGCGAAAACACAAGTGTGGTCCTGCGTATGGCGGATTTGTTCGGGAAAGCTGTGGATCGGCTGCCGAAGCTTCAGCTTCTGCTGGAGGAGCTGCTGAAGGCCAAAACGGTATCGCCGCAGGCGGTCCATTATTGGCTGGCACCGTATAAAACCCGGGATGAGAGGGTTAGAGAACTGCTGGACAGAGACCCATCCTTCATCTCATTCCACGACGTATTTATGCATCTGCATCTGAAACGCCAGGAGTGGCTGGACCCGTTCATCTCGGGGAAAATTATCAAAGGCAAGCATTTATCGGGAAAAACGATTTATGTTGTGCCCGCCCATAATGGGTTTCACCGGTGGCTGCCACGCCAGCAAAAGGCACTGGCTTCCCTCTTGGAACAGGTGGCCTTGGATGCCAAACGCAGCTTCCATGAACGTGCGACAGCGATGCGGAGCCTGGCCGTCATGCCGGATTATCTTTCCGATCAACTGGAGGTCCTGCTGCAAGTTCAGGAAGTGCATGTCGTCGAGGCTGCACTCTATGCCTATTCGTTATGGGAAGAGCCGGAGAGGGCACTGCCTGTATTATTGGACAACCTGGATGGGGACCGTGCTCGGGTCGCCATGTACTCGATCCCAAGATGCATGCGTAGAGTGAGTCCTGTATTGTTGACGTCCATGCTGTCGGACCTGCTCAATCGGGAAAAATTGAAAATCACGGTCAGAAAAGAGGCCATCCGGCTGCTTGGGGCTTATAAAAGCAGTGAGAATATGGCGCTTCTTCTCCGTGAATTCGAGAAACCGAATGTACACAAAGACGTGATGATCGCTATAGGCCATGCTGCCAGGCAGTATCTTGAAGATGAACGCAGCTGGACGATGATGCGTGCCATGGCAGCTTCTTCCCAGCGCGATATCGCAAGAAGTCTGCTTAACCAGTATGCCGGGGAACTCCCCGTGGAGGTTAGGCCAAGGTATTTGCAATTGATTATCAAGATTGCAGTACATGCCGATCCCGTTGTGGCAAGAGAGGCTTTCCAAGCCATGAGCCGATGGGTGAATGGAAGTGAGGAAAAGGTGGCGGCTTCCGCCAGCAGAACGATTCTTGATATGGAGGACAACGCCAGATGGAAGGCGGCGATGGACACGCTCATGGTTGCATGCCGCGACGGGAAGGTGAACGATCGGGTCATCAGCGTTTGCACACAATTGGCTGACATGGAGACGAAGTCGGAATGGAATGCTGCCCCCGAGAGAGATCTTCCGCAGCGGCAGCGTCTGCTTTCATTGATTGACAAGCTGACCTCATTGCCTTCCAATGCAAGGCGGGTGCTTACTCCTTTATATACGGGCATAATCGATGCTCTTAAATCCGAGGAAACCCTGAAGCCAGCCGTGATCAAATTATATCTAGCGATGGTTGAATGGAACCAAGCGGTGCAGGCTGCCCTGCATTTGGACCCTATGATTCAAATAGTGGAAAAGCATCCACATCTGTTGGATTACGCCTACAGGCAGATCGCTCAGGCAGCAAATAGCAGTCAGGCGTATTGGAGCCCGGAGGTTATTCTGGAACTGGTGGACCATTTGAGAGAGGGGCAGCTGTTTGCGGGCCAGTATATTGGGCTTTCTCTGCTGAAGGTTGCAGGAGCTTCATTATTGTGGAATCAGGCTTGTACGAAGCGGTTAAGAGCGTATCGGAATCATGAGCATGAGGCGATTCGTCTGGCGGCACTGGATATTTGGACGGTGCTTGAATGAGGTGAACGAAACGATGAACTATTTAAGTAACTTCAAACTCTCTTCTACCATTTCAAGCAACCCGAATATATATCCTGATCATGTGTTCAGACATATTGCAGGGGAGGTTCTGTTGTTTGATCGAATCACGGTATTATACGGCAGTAACGGCTCCGGCAAATCCAGCTTGCTGAATCTGATCGCCAACAAATTGGGAATCGCGGGGGCTGAGCGAATGACAAGCTATGGCTCTAACGCCTATGCACGGCGGTTTATCGAGGAAAGCAGCTACCAACTCGGGCATGATGAACAGGGGCGTCCCTTCTATAAGCTTCCCGATGGGAGCCGGTACATCAAGTCAGAGGATCTGTTATATGAAATCAAGAAAATACAGCAGGAAAGCGTGCTTCGCGAAGGGCTGCTGCATGAGCAGCTCGTACAGGGAAAGAGCAAGGAAGAGGTAGAAAAGCTGGAGCAGTCGTATGAGTTCAAAAAGAAGATGGACATCATACAATTCGCTCAGGAGAAGTATTCGAACGGAGAAAGCTCGATGCAGTTTTTTGAGGAATATTTGCTTCCCGGTAAACTGTATTTACTGGATGAACCGGAAACGTCGCTTTCTCCGGCGAATCAAATCAAGCTGGCCGAGCAGATGAATGATCTGGCGCGTTATTTTGACAGTCAGTTTATTATTGCTACGCATTCTCCCTTTGTTCTGGGTACGCTTCATGCGAAGATCTACAATCTCGATGCCAAGATTTTGCAAACGGCGGAATGGTTTGAGCTGGACAATGTACAGTTCTTTTACCGGTTTTTTCATAAGCATCACAGATTGTTTGAATGAACGGGTTTCGAGCTCCCAGAAGAGGTATCCTTCAAGTAAGGATATCTCTTTTTGGTATGGGGATATACCCCTTAGTACATCGTCCTGCTTAAATGGCGAACGTATAAAGATGCGAAGGCAGATAGTCAGAGTCATAAAACTGATTGATTTTTATGCAAATAGTTGTATAATCTACTTAATTAACGTTAATTAAATGACGAAAAGGGGATGAATATGACCAGAACAAAGCTGAAAGAGGCTGCGCTGAGCTTATTCGGACAGAAGGGCTACGACGGTACGGCATTATCGGAAATTGCGAAGGAGGTCGGCGTCAAAACACCGGCAATCTATGCCTTTTTCGAGAGCAAGGAAGATCTGTTCATGACGGTCTTCGAAGAATCGATGAGTGCCTATAACGAATATATCCAAGCGATGGCAGAAACCAGCAAAGGAATGAGCACGGAGAAAAAACTGCATGCGCTGCTGCATCGCCAATACGATTTCCACCGGGACAAGCGGGAGCTTGCTGTATTTGCCTTCCGGTATTTAATTTTCCCGCCGGATTTCTTGCTGGAACGGATGCAGGAGGCGTTTGGTCGTTTTGATACATTGCTCAGCAGCATTATCAGCGAGATTATGCAGGAAGGTTTGGATCGCGGTGAATTGGCCAAAGTCCCGCTGGAGATGCTGGTGGATTCGTATCTCACCTTGATGGATGGACTGGGCACGCAATATTACTACTATAAATCGCCGGAGCTGTTCGAACGGAAACTGAAACATGCCTTTGAGATGTTCTGGAGGTCCGTCGAAGCTTAGGCAATCAACAAGATTGTACAGAAAGCAGAGGGTGGAACATGAGCAACGATACAAAAATAGAAGATTACGAACGGGAGCCCGTACCCCAGCATTTGCGGAAATCATGGCTCTCAATGGCATTTGTCTGGATTGCGATTGGCATTGACTTGTCCGCGATGTTTCTGGGTGCAGAGCTCGGCGCGGGCATGAGTATCGGCGACTCGCTTACGGCGGTCGTTGTCGGTTCAGCCATATTAGGTGTTATCGGGGCTGTCTGCGCATATGTGGGAGCCAAAACGGGCCTGTCGACGGCCATGATCAGCCGGTTTCTGTTTGGGAACAAAGGGGCGCTCATCGTCTCGGTCATTCTCGGCATTTCATCGCTGGGCTGGTTCGGCGTTCAGGTTGGCTTCTTCGCTTCCAACTTCCAGACAGCGTTAAACGAGTTATGGGGTTGGCATTGGTCACTCTGGGTACTGTCGATCATTGGCGGAATCCTCATGATGTCCACGGCGATCTGGGGCTACAGGGCGATTGAAAAATTAAGCGTCTGGTCAGTACCGCTGCTCGTTGTGTTTATTATTATCGCGCTAGTTATGGCGCTTAATGGGGAAGGCGGAAGCAACGTCTGGTTACCGTTCGAGGGTGAGGCAGTTCCAATGGGGACGGCGATTTCGCTGGTCATCGGTATCTTTATCTTAGGAACGGCGCTGTCCCCTGACATCGCACGCTGGGCTAAAACGCCAAGACACGCGGTTACCGCAGCATTTATCGGTTTTTTTGTCGGCAACAGCTTCATGACAATTATTGCAATCTTCTTGTCACGCTCGATGGATTCCGATGATCTGACAGGCATTCTTCTGACGCTCGGACTCGGTATTCCGGCGATTATCGTGCTGACACTGGCACAATGGACGACTAATACGAACAATTTATATTCCGCAGGGCTGGGTTTCTCCGTTGTATTCAAACGGGTGCCTAAATCCGTAATCACAATTATTGCAGGTTTAATTGCGACGGCACTTGCTTGCTTTGGTATTTATGACCGTTTCATGACGTTCCTGACGTACATTACGATGCTTGTCGCACCGCTGGGCGGCATTTATACGGCTGAGTATTTGTTGGTGAACAAAAATAGATTTTCGTTTGACGGGCTGGACAGCAATCGGAGCTGGATTCCACGCTCCATCGTCGTATGGGTCATCGCGACGTTCTTCGGATTCATGACAACGCTGGCCCCAGATGGGCTCGGATGGTTCCAGGTGACGCAGGTTCCGGCGCTGGACAGCTTCTTGGTGGCATTTATCGTACAAGCAATCATAGGCAAATGGGTAGTAAAGAAGGGATGAAAGCATGAACAAGGCAACCAGATTAACAGAGTTGGATGAACAGGCAATTGAGTATATCGCGATAGGAGCTGCGGTGCTTGGCACGGGCGGCGGTGGAGATCCTCATGTCGGAAAATTGATGGCAATGGAGGCGATCCGCAAGTTTGGCCCGGTTCGAATCGCTCAGCTCGAAGAGCTTGATGATGAAGGGCTTATCGTGCCGGTATCAATGATCGGAGCACCGACGGTAATGCTGGAGAAAATCCCTTCAGCAGACCAGCTGACCAAACCGCTTGATCTGATGGAGAGAGAACTTGGCCGCAAGGTGGATGCTGTTATGCCAATCGAGGTCGGCGGCGGCAACTCGCTCGTTCCGGTCATTGCGGCGGCACAGCGTGGAATTCCGCTCGTCGATGCCGATGCGATGGGGCGTGCGTTTCCCGAATCGCAGATGGTGACGTTCCATCTGGAAGGCATTCCGTGCAGCCCAGTGGCGATGGCGGATGAGCGCGGCAACAGTGCGCTGATGCATACGATTGATGGTGTGTGGGAAGAACGGATGGCGCGCGCGCTGACGGTGGAGATGGGGGGTTCTGCTTCCATCTGCGATTATCCGGTATCCGGCGCGCAGGTGAAGCAGAGCGCGATCGGCGGCACGCTGACGCTGGCCTATGAGATCGGGCGGACGCTGTTCGAAGCGAAGAAGCAGAAGCTGAATCCTGTGCGTGAGCTGCTCACGAAGCTAAGCGGCTATGCACTTTTCCATGGCAAGGCCGTAGATATCCGTCGACGCATGGATGGAGGTTTTACGCGCGGCGAAGCGGTATTTGAAGGTACCGGCGAGAACAAGGGGAAATCATTGCGACTGTTTTTCCAGAATGAATTCCTGCTCGCCACTGTTGATGATCAACCACTCGCTATTACACCTGATCTTATTACGCTGTTGGATCAGGATACAGGTATGCCAGTGACGACGGAGAACTTGAAGTATGGCGCTCGGGTGACGGTAGCAGGTTTACCATGCGATGACAAATGGCGCACGCCAGTAGGCATTGAGACGGCCGGGCCGAGATATTTCGGTTATGACTTTGATTATGTGCCGATCGAGACGTTGGCTTCGAAGGGAGGTGCGGCGAAATGACCGAGGTTACTACAGCAAACCAAAACCAAATTTACCGCATCGGTATTGACGTGGGGGGTACGAATACGGACGCTGCCCTGCTGGATTCCAACTTGCGCTGTGTGCATAAGGTGAAGGTACACACGACGACTGATGTGAACGAAGGCATTGTGGAGGCTGTTCGCCTGCTGCTGCAGGAAAGCGGCGTAAATGGCTCAGACATTCGCTATGCGATGCTCGGCACCACACATTGCACCAATGCGATCGTGGAGCGCAAGCATCTTGGCCGGGTTGGCCTGATTCGTATCGGCGCTCCGGCGACGACGGCGGTTCCGCCGCTGGCCGGCTGGGACCCATCGCTGCGTGCTGCAGTTGGACCGCATAGCTATATCGCCTCTGGCGGTTATGAGTATGACGGCCGCACGATTGCGAATCTGGATGAAAAGGAGATCGCCGAACTGTGCCGCCGGATGAGCGGAGAAGTCGACGCGGTAGCCGTGTGCGGGGTATTTGCTCCGGTGAACCGTGAGCAGGAGAAGCGGGTTGGAGAGATCGTGCGCGAAGTGTTAGGTTCGGACATGCCGGTTACTTACTCCAGCGAGATTGGCAGCATCGGACTGCTCGAGCGGGAGAATGCCTCCGTGCTGAACGCGGCGCTGCTGCAAGTTATTGCAGGGGTGGTGCGCGGCTTTAAGGAAGCGCTGGATGGCTTTGGCATCCATGCACAGCTGTACATTTGCCAGAATGACGGTACGTTGATGAAGAGCGAATATGCACTCCGCTACCCGATTCTGACGATTGCGTGCGGACCGACGAATTCGATTCGGGGCGCGGCGCATTTGTCCGGGCTGAGTGACGCGCTGGTCGTCGATATCGGCGGCACGACAACGGATGTCGGCGTGCTCGTGCAAGGCTTCCCGCGCCAGTCTTCGGCAGCGGTGGAGATCGGCGGCATTCGCACGAATTTTCGGATGCCGGACATTCTGTCCATTGGTCTCGGGGGCGGCACGATCGTTCGGCTGGACGATGCAGGCAGCGTAACGGTTGGTCCGGACAGTGTGGGTTACGAGTTGATGACACGGGGCCTCATCTTTGGCGGGGATACGCTGACGACGACGGACGTAGCGGTGAAGCTGGGACGTGCCGTATGGCCGGGCACAAACGCGGATACAGTGGACGAAGCTGTATGTGGTAAGGCTGATGCCGTCATGCAGCAGAGTCTGGAGGATGCCATTGACCGGATGAAAACGAGTGCCGACCCAGTCGATGTCATTCTGGTTGGTGGTGGCAGTTTGCTGGTACCGGAGACGCTAGCAGGGGCAAGCCGAATCATCCGGCCGGACAACTATGATGCGGCGAACGCGATCGGCGCAGCGCTGGGAGAGGTTAGCGGCGAGTCGGAGCGGATCTATTCGCTGGATGACTGGAGTTATGACGACGTCATCCGCGATGCGAAGGAGAGTGCCATGAACGAGGCAACTGCAGCTGGCGCGAATCCGGAGACCGTACAGATTGTGTCCGTCGAGGACATTCCGATTGCATATTTGCCGGGCAATGCACTGCTTGTGAAAGTGAAAGCTGCCGGCAAGCTGTAACACGCAAGGCATGCGCCTCGCTAAGGCAGCAGTTAGACCACATGAGATGTGTGGGTATAGCCAATCAGCATTCGTAAATCGGTGCTCGGCAGTGTAGGGAGCGAGACCAAATAAACATGAACAATGGCGGTACGGATCAATTCCGTACCGCCATTTTTTATTTCGTTTTATGGCAATCTTAGATAGAGAGCAGCTGAAATCTTAGAGCGCTAACCAAGGGTATGGACTCGACTCGGGTATCCAAATATGCCACAATAGAGTACCAGGTGCACAGGAGAATTAATCCTTGACAACAGCACTGCAAGACGCAAAACTAGCTAACAAATTTACGTTCAAATATTTTATACTAAATAAGCCAGAATATATCTAAGGAGCAGCCGAATCCGATATGAACAAAAAAGAAGTCGCACATATACGCAAGCAATTTAAGCTGGATAACGATTTGATGAATATCTACGATATTCTTAACGTGTACATTATGAAGGAAACGAACGAGATTTATCACTGGGAGCGGCATCCCTTTGAGTTAGTGGACCGGGAGAAGCAGGAGCTTTACATGGGCAATTTCAAAAAGCTGCTGACTGGTGAATTGGATCATAAGCTGTTTGAGCTAAAGTTTCAGAAGGAAGCGCAAGATCCTTCACAGGTGCTGCTGCACCAAGCTTTGTTGACCGGAGATCCGGAGGAATGGCAGGACCTGATGCTGCTGTTAGTGGAAAAAATGATGGCAGAAACCAATTATGAACGGGATACGGTCGTTACGTTCGTACGCGGACAGTACTATCGGCCAACGAAGGCAAGAAATGAGGAAGCCGAGGAGACCGGGAAAGACGAAGTATTCGGACATCCGTTCATTCTATGCAGTGTGAATTCTACGGAGAAGCAGCGGAAGGCTCTCCTGTTTGACTATGTAGAGAGAGAGTATAAGTACAATATTATTGTCGATCCGATCATCAAGCTCAGTACCCCCGAGCAAGGGTTCTTTTATCCGAGTGTGACGGACAATTATTCCGACGTGAACCGGATTCTATATTGTACGGGGAAATCGAATGATCCAAATCAGTATTTCATTGAGCAGGTCTTGACTGCCGAAAGAAACATGACGGCACTTGAGGAACGAGCCATCTTCGAGGACATCGTGCGGGAAGTGGCGGGTGAACAGCTCGACGCGACAACGATCGGGCATGTGTATGAGGAAATACATCAGATCATTGAAACCAACCAGGAGGAGGAAGAGCCTCCGAAGCTGGATTATAAAGATTTGGAGCAAGTGCTGACGGTAAGCGGTGTAGAGAATGTGACAGCAGAAAAAGTAGAACGAGCATTTGAGACGATTATCGACGATAAGAATTATGAACTGAAGGCTAACAGCGTCATGCCGAAGTTTACGTCGAAATCCATTAAGATTAATACGAAAGTTGCTACGATTTCGGTCAGTCCCCAAGATCTGAAGTATGTGAAACAGGTGAATTATCAAGGAAGAAGATGCATCATGATCGAGGTCGACGAAGATGCGGTAATTGAAGGATTTACCCTCGCTACAGAGAACTTATAGGCTCTTTGGTTGCTGCTGGTTGTCGGAGTGGCGGTCAGCCCACGGATTGGTTTCAGAACTATGTGATGGATCCCCATGTGGTGGATTGCCGCTGTGGTTGGCAAGAAAGCTCGGCAAGAGAGACTGCCAATTCGCATGGATTGCTGAAAACTTAAGGGCTATCCTTAAAGTCATTGATAATGACTTGGGATAGCCCTTTTTACATTTATATCATTGTGCATTTCTTCTTGCAGATAAGTCAGCAGCCAGCTGGTTGGTGCGTTGTTTGTTCAACGGATAGAAGAATACCAGGATGAGGAATACCGCAAGATAGATCAGGGCGGGTACCAAGGTTCCCAGAGAGAAGATGCCGTGCAGCGTTGCATCCGTCTGCTTCTCTATCGCTGAGTTATATCCGACCGCTGCGATGGCAAAGCCGCCGATCCCTCCGGCAATAGCTTGACCGATTTTTCTCGCCATGGAATATAGCGCATACACGGTGGCATCCTCGCGCATACCGGATAAGAATTCATGATAATCGATAACATCGGTAACGAACGCCCATGTTACGATGGACATAAAGCCCATACCGAACATTCCAAGCCCGGACATCAAGATGAACTGCGTTACCGAAGGAGCCGGCATAAGAAAGATAATGAAGTACGACAGGGATGCAATCAGCATACCCATTGAAGCAATTTCCTTCTTACCAAACCGGGCAACCAGCGGCTTCGCTAACGGGATCGCAAGGAACGTAGCTGCAATCTGCACCAAGCCCACGATGCTAAGCGCTCCGGTGTTACCAAAATAATCTTTGAACAGATACGTGTTTACCGCACTGGAGAGCATCGTGCATACCAGCAGGATTAACGATGCTGACAGAATCGAAATCAAAGGTTTATTCTTGACCAAGCTTTTCATGGTACGGCTAAGTTTAACCTTCTCTGTTGTAACTTCCGGCGCAATGATCCGCTCTTTGGACAGTTTGTAGCATCCGATATAACAGCAGATAGCAATAACTCCGAATACAATAGCGGCCATAAACATGCGATCGGCGGAAATTTTATTATCGACGAACACGATCATAGGACCGATAACACCAATGACGAGGCCCGCTAACATGGCACCCATGGTTCTCCAAGTGGATAAGGTCGTGCGTTCGACAGGGTCTTCAGTAATCACGGAAGCCATAGAGCCGTAAGGGATATTCACTGTGCTATACAAGGTTCCCCATACGATGTACGTTACGAATGCCCAGGCAAGATAGAAACCGTCCGACATGCCTGGAATGGAGACGAACATTAACACACCTGAAACTACGAGGGGTAAGGACATTCTTAGAATCCACGGTCTGAACTTCCCAATTGGCGTTGCTTTACGCGTATCGATGAACCGTCCCCAGGCCATATCCGCGAATGCATCCCACAAGCGGGCGATCAGAAACAGTATGCCGACCGTGGCCGCACTGATATGGAAAATATCCGTGTAGAACACCATTAAGAAGGAGCTGGTGAGAATAAAGAAGAAGTCATTCCCCAAATCGCCTAACAGATACCCAAATTTATCTCGCCACCCGAACGGACGATCTTTGCTGACCGGGGTGTGCTGCATCATCTCGTTATTCAGAGCAGGGCTAGCCATATTTACACTCTCCTTCTTGGGTTCTACTTCTTAATCTGAATCAATTCTTTGTTCAATCGGTACAGAAGCTTGTCGGAAAAATCATCCGAGAGCGAAGCGATCATATCGATTTTGAGCGACTTCAGCATGTCGAACATCGGATTCTCTTCCAGATTGCCCATGTACTTCTTCAGCACGGCACGAGTTTGTTCGTTATCCATCAGCGTTCCGATGGAATCACGGCTCGAATAGACATCAGACGTAATCACGAGTTCTTCGATTTCAATGTCATCGTCATCATCCGGCATCGTAAACCAGTTGGTAGCGACGCCGCCTTTCTCTTCCGGAGCTTCATAGCTCAGGTTTGGCTCAGCGACTTTGTTAAAGCGGGCGACATCTTGATAGGTCAACCCGTCTTGTACGGTAACGGCCTTGATCTCATTCAGTCCGTCCTGCAAGCTGACATTCTCGAACAGGAAGACATGATTGTCGCCAGCTGTAGCTGCCACTTCAGCACCGTTAACATACAGGGTTACTTCATCGCAGTTGGAATAGACTTTGACACTAATGTCGGAATCCGGCCGATCATAGAAGCGTTTGCTGGTAATATGGACGAACTTCTCATCGGACCAATTGGCTTTGTATAGATAGAAGGCATCCTTTTTGATCTTGCGATCATAAGTGACCAGGCCTTTGTTGTTTCTACCCTTCACGCCGCCTTCATTGCGAATATTGGCGCCGAAGTCGAACATGTTCCATACATAAGTCCCCCAGAGGAAAGGCCGCTTGGCAAAAATATTCCAAACCTTTTCATGCACAAGAGCATGGTATTCTTCCGTGTAATCCTTCACCTTTGGATCGTTGGTGTGATATTGCAGGATTCCTTCTACGCCATATTCGGAAATACAAAGCTTGGCGTCCGGGTTCAGCTTATGATACTGATCCAGCCAATCGGCGAAGTCTTCCGGTTTGCCTCCATACCAGCCGAAGTAGTGGTTATATCCGACCGTATCGGTAATGTAGTTGTACTCATCATCCATTTCCACGAAGCTGACATTCGCCATCGTGGTGAGGCGAGTTGGATCTTCCTGTTTTGTCAGCTCGTTCAGTTCTTTGACCAATTTTCTAACTTCCGGTCTGTCGCCGCCGATTTGGATTTCGTTCTGTACGCCCCAGAACATAATCGATGGATGGTTGAAGTTCTGACGAACCAGTTCCACCATCTGCTGCTTGGCATTGATCCCTTCGAGTTCATTTTTTGACATGACCGAAATAAACGGTATCTCGGCCCAGATCACCATGCCCTCTTGGTCACACAGATCGTAGAAATATTGATCATGCTGATAGTGAGCCAAGCGGATCGAGGTGGCACCGATCTCTTTGATGAGCTCCATATCTTCTTTGTGTTCTTTTTTGGTAATAGCCCAGCCCATGTCTTTGCGGTCCTGGTGTCTGGAAACCCCGTGCAGTGGAAGATGCTCGCCGTTCAAGAAGAACCCTTGATCCGGATCGACGGAGAAGTAACGCACGCCGAAAGGAATCGAAACCTCGTCAATCGTATCGTTGAAGCTGGTTAAGGTTACATTGGCTGTGTAGAGATAGGCATTTTTTCGTCCGTTCCACAGCTCCGGCTGCTCAATCACGGCAGGAACTGCGACTTCCATCGTTTCACCCGCTCCTACAATCACTTCTTGCGCCGCATAGGCAGCGGATTGTCCTTGATGATCCAGGAGGTCTACCCATAGTCTTACTTTTTTCTCTTCGTCCTGGTCATTCGTAATTTTTGTTCTGATGGTTAAACTGGCCCGTTCCTTCGTGACTTCATCCTGGACGATATAAATGCCCTGCGAGCCGTAATCCAATAAATCAAAATGGACCGGACTTGCGATCACCAGATTCACGTCCCGATAAATCCCGCCAAAGAATGTAAAGTCGGCCATCTGAGGATACACATCGTCAACTACCGTGTTATCTACCTTCACAGCGAGAGTATTGGCTTTGCCAAACTCGATCTCTTCCGTAATATCAAAGCGGAAGGTGGAGTATCCTCCCCGATGCTGGCCGACATGTTTGGTATTTACGTAAACGTCCGTCACACTGTTGGACCCTTGGAATTCAATATAAACTTTATTGCCTTGCTCACAGGAAGCAACGGTGATCTCTTTTCTATACCAGCAAGCCCCTTTGTGATATTCAAAACCGTTCGCTCCGTCAATGGCATTCCAGGTATGAGGAAGATCGACAGGTTCGCAGTTCTCATTCTGATAGGCAGCTTGAATGGCATTTTCGTCATTTTCTTTTAGAAATGTCCAGCCTTGGTTAAGATTTAGTATCTTTCGCACAGTAAGACCCCCTCTGGTTAATAAGGCACTTACTTGAGAGTTAAAAGTATTTGTGTAAGCGCTTTAATTGGATTATAGTAGTTCTAAGGTCTTGGGTATCGCACGTTTTTTTCTTGATTAGCACATTTTTAAAATTTTTTTGAATGATGAGGGGAGGATTGACTTGAAACATACTCTTGAAGATTTCCGTGAACATTTCCAAAAAATCGGTTCCGTGATCCATACGCTCACGAAGATGGATGTGCGTATCGTCACTCCAGATGGTGTGGTGCTCGTACAGCATGTCAGTCATGAGGTTCCCGCTGTGCTGCATATTATCCATGAGGATTTTTCCGTTATAAACCGCAGTCTTGAGGAGCATTCTTCAAATCGGTTTATCCACTATGTGGATTCATATAATCTCGGGTATATTGCGGCAGGGATCTGGGAAGGGCAGGAATTTTGCGGCTCCATTGTCATTGGACCTCTCCTGTCGAGTATTCCGTCCGAAGACTCCATGAGCTCTCTCATGGCCAGTAATCAACTGCCGATCGGTCAGCAGACACCCTTAAGAACATTCTACGAGTCGCTGCCCGTCATCTCTGGGGTAGAGAAGGATGCACTGGGCGATCTGTTGATCCGCTTGTCCAATTTTGAACCTGTACAGGCATATGAAATAGCACTTCAGCCCAAGGTACCGCCTCCGGTGGACCGGACGGAAATCCATGTAGAAAGTAATAACTTCATTGAGGAGCGATATGAAGGGGAGAAGATGTTGATGGATCTTATCTCGAAGGGGGACAAAAAAGCGGTCCGTATGGTCCATAAGGAACAGGAGACGCTTCAGCTATTCATGAACCGTTTTCCGGGTCAACCAATTCGCGCCGTCAAAAACAGTCTGCTGGTATTTAATACGCTGTGCAGATTTGCCACTGAGAAAGGAGGACTCCATCCCGTATTTATTCATCATATTTCCGAGAAATACTCAATTCTGATTGAACGGGTGTCCTCTCTGCAGCAATGGAATTCATTGCTTGTCCAAATGGTGACTGAATATTGTGAGATGATTCAGACCTATTCGACCCGCAGCTACAGTTCCATCGTAAAGAAAGCGGTAGATTATATTCAATTTTATCTGGACCACCCCCTAACGCTTGAAGAGATCGCTGAAACTATCCAGGTGAATCCAACTCTTCTCTCCAGGAAGTTCAAGGAGGAAACCAATATGAATGTGATCGAATATATCCATTATCTCCGGGTCGAAAATGCAAAATTTTATTTAAGCAGAGGAAAATACAGCATCACGGAGATCGCGTTCATGGTTGGATTTAATGATGCCAATTATTTCTCAAGGGTATTTAAAAAAGTTACTTCGCTCACCCCATCCCAATATATTAAAGCCGCGAAAAAAGCTTAGAGATTCGATGATTTTCTGAATTGATGTTTTTATAGTATCCAGGCGGTTAAATGTATAGTAATGCATCTAAGAGAGGGGGTGAATGATGGAATGAAAAGCAGGATTTTATTATGGGCATGCTTGGTTATGGGAATTGTGATGATGGCCAGCCCCGTATCTGCGTCAGGAGTAGATTCATCCCCTGCCAGCAAGAAAGAGCGTCCAAGGCTGCTGAAAAATACCCTCGAAGGTGTCGGTTCCATTGTAGATTCTACAGTTTCCGGCCTTGGTCAAACCCTTGAGACGGGTGTAGAGGGCATAGAGCAAACACTGTCTCCCGTTGAGGATCTGACCGTGGACACACTAAAGGGAACCGGGGAAACGGTTAAAACCATTCTGACCTCTTCAGACCAGCCGGAGGTATGGATCGACCAGACATTAAAGACCACAACGGACACCTTGGATCGGACACTCCAAACCGTGGATGAGGTTGTTGATAAGGGCACGAGCACCGTTAAAAAGACGACAAATGAGCTTGTCCAAACGGTAGAGGGGACGACGAAGGCAAGTTTGGAAACCGTGAAGAACAGTTTGGAGGATGCAGGTACTCTGTTAAATGTACAGAAGCCAGTGCCTGTCCCAGTTCCTGTGCCAAAACCGGGGGAAGAGGAGCCTGTCGATGTAGAAGAAGGTATGGAACCATCCCAGCCGCCGACAGATTCTCATAAGGAACCTGTTGAAATGCCATTAGAGAAGCCTTCTGTTCCAGCGGTGCAACAACAAGAAGAGGATTCTACTACTCCAGCGGTGCAAGAACAGGTAGAAAAGCCTTCAGAACAAATCGGCAGACCTAAGCCTGTGGATACCGTAGCGGTTCCCGAAGAGTCAGAGAAGTCTGTAGTGGAGAAACCAATAGCAACGGAAAAAATAGTAGACGCTCAACTCACTCAAGCGAACGAGCCGACTGATATCGACGGACAAAATCTTGAACAGGGTCAAGTCTCCAATAGGTGGATAGGTGAGAAGGTTAGCCCTCAGGTAATCGAATATCGTCACGAGGATACGGTGAAGGATGCAGCTGAGTTGTCACACAACCCTGACAACAAGACGGTGGAGCGAAACACAAGCTCAGCCTTATCTCTTAATGCGCTAGCTTTACCCCTATCTGAAAGCGATTACATCATCGCATCCAGTGTAATTCCAGCAGTTACTCAAGGACCTGCTAATGTTAGCGTCAGCAATGGCGGTATGGGTTCAGGAGGAACACTGTTTCAGTTTATGGCTGTCATGTCAGGCTGGAATTCGGAAGCATCGCGCAGCCATGTCTTGTCATGGCCAGGGAGCCTGTATGCAATGAATAGTCAGTGGATGGGTGAGCCCACCTCTCCGCCACCTCAACATCTCTCCAGTTTAGAAGCCGCTTAAGCCAAAACTAAACGAGGAGAGATGAAGAATGAAATGGTCAGGTAAATGGGGAAAAGCATTGGTATTCGGTTCTGTTGTTGCTGTATCGCTTCAATTAGGCATGACTCATGCGGATGCTGCTGAGCAGTCCGGCATATCGAGCGAGATCTGGACAGAACAGCAGTCTCTTGTGGAAGCACAAGGGCTGGATATTCCACTCCTTGGTGAGCTTCATCTTGGAGTTCTAGATGAACATAGCTCCGCGGATGAGGAAACTGTCAGTGAAGCTGAGGGTATCCCGGAAGGAGAGCAGCCTGGTACAGGAAGCGAAGCAATAGTCGAGAAAACCGAAGGTTCCTCCTCTGTGGTGGAGCTGGAGCTAGTCGATTCGCTGCTGGGCGACAAGGTGCATGCGGGAGTTCTGGATGAGCATAGCTCTGCGAATGGGGAAACCGTCAGCGAAGCTGAGGGTACCCCGGAAGGAGAGCAGCCTGGTACAGGAAGCGAAGCAGTAGTCGAGAAGACGGAAGCTTCCTCCTCTGTGGTGGAGCTGGAGCTGATCGATTCACTACTGGGCGACAAGGTGCATGCGGGGGTTCTGGACGAACACAGTTCCGCGAGTAAAGAAGATGCTAGCGAAGTTGAAGGGAGTCCGGAAGGAGAGCAGCCTGGTGCAGGAAGCGAAGTAGTAGCCGAGAAAAATGAAGCTTCCTCCTCTGTGGTGGAGCTGGATCTGATCGATTCACTACTGGGCGACAAGGTGCATGCGGGGGTTCTGGACGAACACAGTTCCGCGAGTAAAGAAGATGCTAGCGAAGTTGAAGGGAGTCCGGAAGGAGAGCAGCCTGGTGCAGGAAGCGAAGTAGTAGTCGAGAAAAATGAA
>NZ_JBCMXJ010000023.1:0-76367 GCF_050475945.1 Paenibacillus solani | reverse complement strand
TTCTTAACTGACGAGAATGTGTTCATTCTCTATTTCAACGTCCCGCCTAAGCGGTCCGTTTTACTCACTCGTTGTTCAGTTTTCAAAGATCAATGGTGTTTCTCTTTGTCGTCGTTATCTCTCAGCGGCGACTTTTATAATATATCATACTCCCTATCAACTTTGCAAGCACTTTTTTAAAAAAGTTTTTTAAGTTTATTTTGAAGTTTGATGGCCGCCGCTTTGGCGGCATCACCTTCGAAAAGGAAGCGAAAATTAATTTACCATATACCAAGCAATTTCGTCAACACTTTTCTGCAAAATTAATGTTTGATTTGCGGAAACTTGCCGTTACGTGCATATTTGGAGAGTTCTTTCTGTGGGGCAAAGCGGGCATACATGCGGAACACCGTTTTATATCGATTGGCGATTGCTTGTCTGATATTTTGGTCCAATCGTTGGTCACTCAGATCCAGCAGCATTTCATCCAGTTCTTTTCGCAATACATAATCAAGCTCTTTACACTCTTTTTCGTTAAACAGCATTCCCAGCATGATAGGACCTCCTTGTATATGTAAACAAGCATGTCACGTTCACCCCATTCGCAATAAAGAAGCCTGTTGGCTTATGTATGGTGATTAACCGTTTAAGTGGCATCTCTATACCGAATGAAGCATCAGAAGACAGGGTGAACGTGCCCTGCTATAAACAGCTCTCTCTTCCACTCTGTTAAGCTGCTTTATTAGGTATGCTCAATTTCCGGGAAAATTATGACATCAACCACAACGTTATTGTACTTTCTATAATCGCAGCGATGAGAAGCAGAACGACAACCCATAAGGAAGCTGTCCCCAACTTACGCCAAAATTGGCGCCATTCTCCGCCGATACCTCTTCTACGCTCGCCCGTTGCGGTAATACTTCGCAAGACCAAGCCCCCAAAGGCAAGGCCATACCCGCAAGCGATCACGATGACTGGTATCTCAATAATTCCATGAGGCAGGAGTCCCCTCACGATGACATCAAACAGACTCTCCCCGCTCGCTTCCACGATTTTCAATAGAAACCCGATCACCATACCATTGACAACCAGGAAGAAAAACGGAATTATCCCGAGCAGCAATCCCGAGAACATGACTAGTACACTTTTAATACTGTTGTTAAGAAAGATGAATACAAAGAAGTTCCACTCCGGATTATTGGAGGACCCCAGCTGTTGACTCATGTCCGAAAGTCCCTGAAGCTGGCCGCGAAGAAATTGTTCAAATCCTTCTGAGCTCGCTCCCGCTACGATTCCGGCGATAAACAAGACCGTTGCCAAGAGTAATGCTTTCCGAATGGATCTTAAATCTCTGAGAAAAATGCTAAAACGTAACATTCAAGAACCTCCTAAATTGGTATAACTCACAAGTACGAGCATATGTTGAAGTAAACAAGCTATTGCACACTGAAGGGAGAGGGGCGCACCTATTATGAATTCTTTTTATGTATTCAACGGCAGAAAAATTAAGCGGTTTTTCTTCGTTCTGGCCGCGGCGATCTTTGCAATCGGCGTCATTTATGTGGAGAGTGACAATATCTCCGTCTTTTCCGAAAGCACCCCATCAGCAATTTACAGCGTGTCTACAAACAAGAAACAGATTGCCTTAACGTTTGACATTAGCTGGGGGGAGAAACGAGCAGAGCCGATTTTACAAGCCTTAAAGGATAATGGGGTTCAAAAAGCAACCTTCTTCCTGTCTGCACCATGGAGCAAAACGCATCCCGACATCGTAAATGCCATCAAGGAAAGTGGCTATGAAATTGGGAGCCATGGCTTTAAGCACGATAATTACAGCACCCTGACCGATGAAGAAATACGAAAGCAGATTTCTTCGGCACATACTATTTTAACCGCAATGACCGGACAAGAACCCAAGTTGATACGGATGCCCAACGGAGATTTCGACAAAAGAGTGCTTAGTATCGCCCAAAGCCTGAATTACACCGTTATCCAGTGGGATACCGACTCCAGGGATTGGAAAAATATCGGTGTTGATAAAATCGTGGATCGTGTGGTTTCCAAAGCCCACCCGGGTGACATCGTGCTTATGCACGCCAGTGACTCAGTGAAGCAAACACATGAAGCGCTCCCGCGCATCATCAATGAGCTTCGCAATCAAGGCTATGAGTTCGTTACCGTAACAGACCTCCTTCAACAGAGCAGCGCTAAGGGCACCGAGGTTCGTGATCACGCTTTTCTGCAGAAGAGCATTGAGGATGCAGGCGGCCTATAACGCTTATAACCATGAAAATCAATAATGCTTAACAAAAAAAGAGCTATGATGTTAGCTCTTTTTTTCGTCTTGTTGTGTAACTTTATGAAGAGTCAGAATCTGGTATGCATTACAGACCAGCAGGGGGACGACCATAAAGATCGTGGCATTGCTAACCCCGATTTGCAGTACGCCGATAATTTCCACGATGGAAATCGCCATCATAAAGAAGAGAGTCGGAATCCACGCATTCGCATTGGTGCTCTTCACTTTGAGATAAGCAACGACCACCGCAATTACTAAGATGGATATTCCTAAAATCAAATCTTGCTGCAAGCTGGTGGATCCACCGACAAAAGTACGGAAGAACATCAGCTCAAGCAATGCTAGAACCGCGAGCACAATCTGGATGTATTGCCAAGTCTTCCTCCGGAAAATGCCTATCCCCATATAATTTAGAGTCAGGTATGCAAAAAAGCCCATCTGGGAGTATACACTCACCAATGCCCCAGATCCTAACAAAATCAGCGGGTATATCAATAGATCGGCCATTCCCGTAAACTCGATCGAGTCATTAAAAAGCTGCAGAATCAATCCTACAACTAATGCCGCCACTGCCCCAACAAGCAGCGTTTTCATAAATAATTTAGACCATTTTCGTAAGCTCAACTAACTTCCACCCCCACAGATCATTATTTTACCAACGTTCACAATAAAAAACCATTCTGAATCCGACATATTTCTGCAAATCCATCACATACTATGCGAAGAAGCGTAAGAAAAACATATATCGGTATCAAATTGCAGACAACAGATGCGTGCAGATCTGGGTTCTTGCGATCAACGAATGGGTTCAGCTGGGCTATAAACTTATACATTCCATCAATCACCATTAAAAAAGGAGGACAACGGTAATGAAGTGGCCGTTATTTCGCTTATGCATTATCTTCCTCGTTGCTGCCATGATGCTTACTGCTTGTGGTGCAGAGCACAGCTCGTCCCCGCAGCTTGGATATAAAGAAATCAAGTCCATGGTGGTCGACATTCTAAAAACCGACGAAGGAAAAAAAGCGGTCGAGGAAGCGCAAGCCAGCGGAACTGGCGGTTCAACCAGCGGCGGCTCGATGGGAATGCGGATGATGTCTGCCCAATCAGGAGAACAGATTCGGACCGCTGTCAAGGATACCTTAGTGTCAGAGGAATATAAAAAAGAAATCGAAAAAATTATGACCGACCCTCGATTCGCAGGTGAATTTGCCAAAGCGATCAATTCGGAGAGCAAGCAACTGCATATGCAGTTAATAAAAGACCCTACGTATCAAAAGTCCGTTCAGGATATGCTAAAATCGCCGGATGTAATGAAGTCATTTCTTGAACTCACCAATACACCCGAGTATCGCAAGCAATCCATGACCGTGATGCAGGAAGCGATGCAAAACCCGCTGTTCCGCATGGAAGTAATGGATCTTCTCAAATCGGTTGTAAAAGAAGAACTTCAACCTAAAGTTGAGAAGAAGAAACAAGGCGAAGAGCAAGGAAAAGGAAAAGAAGAGAAAGGCAGCGGAAAAGGTGGCGGCGAAGGTGGCAGTGAGGGCGGCGGTGATGAAGGTGGAGGAGGCAGCTAATTTCCCTCCCCCATTAAATAAAACAAGCTCCCTGCAGGGAGCTTGTTTCTATATGAAGGCCTTTTTTCTAAACGGCAGCCTCCAGCTTATCATTAATTCTTGCGGCTATCTCGTCGTATATCGCTCCACTCTCGGTACCCGTCTTATAGACCGACGGTGAGAAATCTGGCTCAGATGGATGGTTGTCCGGAGCACCTAATGGAAGCTGGGCAAGCAGCTCCGTATGAAGCGTCTCTGCAAGCTTACCACCGCCCCCACGCCCAAACACATAATCCTTCTCTCCGCCGTGGGAGCAGACATAATAGGACATATTCTCCACGACGCCCAGGATTTCATGATCCGTCTGCAAAGCCATTGCACCCGCTCTGGCCGCAACAAATGCTGCTGTAGCATGCGGGGTAGTTACAATGATCTCCTTGCTCTGGGGAATCATTTGGTGCACATCAAGAGCTACGTCACCGGTTCCTGGCGGCAGGTCGAGGAGCATGTAGTCTAATTCTCCCCAAGCGACATCGGTAAAGAATTGACGCAGCATTTTGCCCAGCATCGGTCCGCGCCAGATCACCGGACTGTTCTCACGGATGAAGAATCCCATAGACATGACTTTAACGCCAAAGCGCTCAACCGGATGAATGACGCCGTCTTCGGTTACGGACGGCCCTTCTTCGATCCCCATCATATCCGGCACGCTGAAGCCGTAAATATCCGCGTCAATCAAGCCTACCTTCTTGCCTTGCCGAGCTAATGCTGCAGCTAAATTAACCGTAACAGTGGATTTGCCGACGCCGCCTTTGCCGCTTGCAATCGCAATGAAGTGAACGCCGGACTGTTCGCTGAGCAGTGTATTCTGTTCCATGCCGGCAGCATGTCCTTTTGTCAGTTTCTCCCGGTCGTTGGCTTCCTCTTGAGCCGCTTGACTTGCGGCATTATCCAGAGGACGCATTCGAATATGAATATCTTCTGCCCCCATGGCTTCAAGAATTTCTCGAATCTGCGCATCCAAGGAAGCACGTGTGTCTTCATCACTGTAAGAAACGGACAAACGAACTGTCCGTTCCTTAACAACAATATCTCGAATACGCTGGAGCTCCATTAAGCTCTTCCCGGTTTCGGGATCACGTAAAGGTTGAAGTATCTCCTGTACCGTTTCTCTAGTCAGCATATAAGCACCTCTGCTCTATGTAATGGAATAGACGATGTTCCGATATTCCCGTCTATTATACCACTACTCTGCAGCTTGTGACGACTTGCTGGTGGACTCTCCGGAGGAGTATCGCAAAATACCATTATAAACGGAAGCAGCTACTTTCCTCTGGTATTTCTCATCCCGCAGTAGTTCGGATTCCTGTGGATGGGATAAGAAACCAACTTCCACCAAGGCCGACGGGATACGCAAAGCTTGCAGTAAGTATATCTTCTCATCCGTTTTGGCCAGACGCTGCGTGTTCTCCAGATTGCGCCTGATTTCCTCCTGAATCAGTTCCGCGAGCTTCTTGCTATCCTCGCTATTTGGCGGGTAGAAGGTTTGTGCCCCACTCCATCGGTTGGAGGGAATGCTGTTCAGATGCACACTGAGAAACAGATCCGCCTTGCTCTCCTCGATCTTCCTGACACGCTGTTTGAGATCCTCCGTTTTTCGCTTGGAATACCCTTTAGTATTCTCGGCTGCCAGATCGTAATCCCCTTCCCTTGTCAAAATGACCAAAGCCCCTGCCTGTTGTAAATAGTCTCGAAGGTACAAGGTAATCGCCAGATTCACATCCTTCTCAATAACGCCCTGACGGCTCACAGCTCCCCCATCTGGTCCCCCATGACCTGCGTCAAGCGCAATGATCTTCCCAGCTAGCGGAAGGTTCCAGGTACTGGATGAGGTTTTAGCCGACGGGATTTCATAGGTTACAACGATGATAAGCAAGGCCAGAAGCAGCGCTCCAAACAAGGTTTGCTTAATTCGCTTCATCGAAATCCATACCGTAACTTTATCAGACCTCCGTCTGGACATAACAAAACCACCTCGTCCCATGAGTTGTACTACTCCATCATATGGGACAAGGTGGCTATTTAGACCTTCGTTATACGGTAACCTGTTCTTTCATGCCTTCAATCAGGACTTGTGCCACTTCCGGCCGCGTGAATTCTGGCGGTGGACACTGCCCTTCACGAAGCAAGCCCCTAACTTTCGTTCCCGATAAGGTCAGATGGTCTTCTTTAGGGTGCGGGCATGTTTTGCTTGAGGCCATGTTTCCGCATGTGGTGCAGAAGAAGCTGTGCTCAAAGAACAGCGGTGTTATACCTAACTCTTCTGCCGTGAAGTTTCTGAAGATTTCCTGAGCCTCATAGGTACCATAGTAGTCACCGACACCTGCGTGATCTCGACCTACGATAAAATGGGTGCAGCCATAGTTCTTCCTTACCATCGCATGGAAAATAGCTTCTCGCGGCCCCGCATAGCGCATGGCAGCCGGAAACACGCCCAGGAAGGTACGATCCGCGGGATAGTAGTTATCCAGCAGAGTCAGGTAACTCTTCATCCGTACATCCGCAGGTACGTCATCCGATTTCGTTTCGCCGACAAGCGGATTTAGGAAGAGAGCATCGACAATTTCCATGGCGCTTTTCTGAATATATTCATGCGCACGGTGAACCGGATTACGAGTCTGAAAACCGACGACCGTGTTCCAGCCCTTCGCTTTAAATTGCTCCCTGGTTACTGCCGGATCAAAATAAAATTCCCCAAAACGCTCCGGCTGGGGCCGATTCAACACTTGAATCGGTCCCCCTACATAAGTTGAAGGCCGTTCAAACAGCTTCTTCACACCCGGATGCTCTGGATCATCCGTCTTGAACACTTGTACTGCTTCGATTTGCTGATCTATCTGGTAGATGCTCTCCACTTCAATAACGCCATATATAATACCATCCTCTTCACCCACAAGGGCTGCCTTCTCACCGATAACCAGCTTTGCCGCTGTATCCTCATCCACAGCCAGGGTGACCGGGATGCTCCATACGGTTCCGTTAGATAAACGCATCGAAGAAACGACGGAACCATAGTCCCGTTCGTTAAGAAATCCTTGCAATGGAGAAAATGCTCCTACACCGATCAGATCAAGGTCTGATATGCTCCAAGCATTTACCGGAATTTTGTGAAAAGAATCCGCTTGTTTCAAAAGAACTTCACGTTCTTCTCCTTGAACTACCCGCTGTACCAGCGTGCCGCCATGAGGAAGTATTGCTGTCATGAAATTGTATCCTCCTTCGTATGCTGCAAAATGGAATATATCTAAACTTGCTTACAGTTTATTTATGAAGTCCGCATTCTGTCTTCTCATGTCCGGACCAGCGTCCTGCGCGCGGGTCTTCTCCCGGCATAACCTGTCGCGTACAATATTCGCAGCCAATGCTCGGATAATGCTGATCATGCAGCGGATTGTAGATGATATCGTTAGCCCGGATGTAATTCCATACATCCTCATTGGTCCAGCCTGCGATCGGATTGAACTTAACCAAACCGAACTTGGTGTCATACTCAATCTTCTTGGAATTTGCTCGGGTGGGTGCTTGATCTCTTCGAATTCCTGTAATCCAAGCCTCATATTGAGACAGAATCCGGGTAAGCGGTTCTACCTTACGGATATTACAGCACTCATTAGGGCTAACGCTCCATAGCGCGTCCCCATGCTGGGCTGCTTGCTCCTCTGGCGAAATAAGCGGGGATACCCGTACGAATTCCAGCCCATAGTGTGCAGCCATGCGATCTCGGGTTTCATAAGTCTCTTTGAAATGAAAGTCCGTATCCAGATAAAAGATATCCGTGGACGGGCTGATTTTTTGAATCATATCCACCAATACCACATCTTCCGCTCCAAAGCTGCAAGCAAACGTTATATTAGGGAATGTCTTAATTGCATACGCAATGACTTCCTCAGCTGATGCGTGCTCAAGCTCTTCCGCTTGTACTCTAATCAAATCCTCTTTCTCCAGCAAATTCATGATACAATGCCTCCCCCGATATTAATCCCGATATTCCTACTGAAATAATATGAATTAACTACAGTATAAAACATTCCTAATAAATGTCAACCATCAAAACTTTACCCTAAAAAAGAAAAAATCCCTTCCTGCACCAGCAGAAAGGGACTTTGGATTTATAGGTGTACAAACATATGAGGGATATAGATATAGGCCATTAGTCTACTCCTACGGATACCTCACCAGCTTTTCGGTCAATACCTGTACCGCTTCCCTCTTCTGGTTTGAGAGGGGCGGTCTGATTCGATGTTCGAAGCGGAATTTCCTTCAAGAAGAAGACAAGCATCAGTGCCAGCACGAGAACTAACATCCCTGTCAAGAATACCATCGATAAAGTATTCCCAAGCGCATCCCGAATGCTGTCAATCATCTGCATAAACAAAGGCTGAACATCTGCAGGAAGGCTTGCTTGCGTTTTCTCGATTAATGGTTTATTCATTAACGTCTGTGGATTAGCGAACGATAGCATCTGCTGAGCCATTTGCGGATCCAGGGAACTGAAGTCAGGTGCACTTTCAGACTGAAGTGCATCCTTCAAATTCTTCGTCAGGTTATTCGACATAACCGTACCCATAACCGCGATACCGATCGTACCGCCAAGATTACGGAACAACTGAGATGAAGCTGTTGCTACTCCAAGCTCTTTATGAGAGACTGCATTCTGTGTAGCCAATGAGAACACCGGCATACCCAATCCGAGTCCGATACCGAAGATAATGGTACTCAACACAGTGAGCCAGATGTTATCCATGAATACCATGATTCCCATACCAACAATCATAATAGGAACACCTAGAAGTGCGTAACGTTTGTATTTGCCGCTTTTTGCAATCAGTTGCCCTGTTACAGCACTCATCCCCATCATGAAGATCGACATCGGAATCGTGACATAACCCGCATAAGTCGGCGAAATGCCGAGCACACCTTGCACATAGAACGAGATGTAAATCATCGCGCCCATCAAGCCAAAGTTCATGATGAATCCAATCAGATTGGAAACCGTAACAACGCTATTTTTAAACAAACTGAGTGGCAGTACCGGCTCCTTCGCTTTCATCTCAACAAAGATAAAGATGATCGCCGATACGACTGAAGCCGCTATGAGACCGATAATTTCCGGCGATCCCCAAGGATATTCCGTACCTGCCCAAGAGAAGGCAAGCAGCAACGGAACGATGGCCGTTGTCAGGAATAAAGAGCCCAGATAATCAATAGATTGACCGGGTTTGCGTTCGACCTTCGGGAACAACGTCCAAATCATGATGAAGGCAACGACACCCAATGGCAGGAATATCCAGAACAACCAGCGCCATTCAATGTTATCAACAAGATATCCACCAAGCGTGGGCCCAAGGACACTGGAGAAACCGAATACGGCTGTCATCAGTCCCATCCATTTGCCGCGTTCTCGTGGAGGGAATAAGTCACCAACGGACATAAAAGCAGTGGACTGAATAATACCAGCACCGATACCTTGAATACCGCGATAAATAATAAATTGATACACGTCTGTTGATGTACCTGTTAGAAAAGCTCCTAACATGAAGAATAATATACCTATCATAATAAATGGCTTACGTCCGAACATATCGGACAGCTTACCTACCAGTATGGTCGCGATGGTTGAGGTTAACAAATAGATGTTAATCGTCCATGTATAATAATCCATACCATCCAGAATCGCAATAATGCGCGGCATAGCCGTACTTGTGATTGTCTGGTTAATAGCTGCGAAGAACATCGCAGCCATGATTGCAATCATAATTGATATTTTACGTTTAAGCGTTAAATGCTCCATGCTCCACCTCTACCCTTTGTGATTATCTTTATCTATGTTTGACAGCATCAATGAGAAGATTCTTCTCAAATGCTGTATGTCTTCCTCCGAAAGAATATTGAAAAACCCCTGGATCATTTCCTTCTGGTCCTTCTTCACTTTCTTAATCATTTCATACCCTGGCTCCAAGAGTGTGATGTTCACAACTCTCCGATCATCTTCAGCGCGTTCTTTCCGCAGGTATCCTTCCGCAACCAACTTATCTGTCAAACCGGTTATAGCCGGTGGTGTCAGCGTCAAGGCTTCTGCAAGCTCCGATACCTTCATCGGTCCACGCATCTTCAGTACATAGAGCACTTGAAATTGAGGAAAACTTAAATTGTACTTTCCCTCGCTTGTATGTTTCCATTCCTGCGAGATATTTTTAAGCAATGCCCGAAACATAGACGACACTTTGAAAATCTCTTCATTCTTATCCAACCCTATCCTCCTTGTCTATCTGCAAATTAATTATTTATTAAATGATTAACTACTAATTAATTAAGCACTTAAATAATTTCATTTTTATAATATATCTCTATTTACATATTGAGTCAAGTGGTTAATAATGACCAAGGTTCATGTTTAACATGGACTATCCTCAGGATGTTCACATCATGTGAACATCCTGTTGAATTCTCGTCAAAAAATATCAATAACCATCCCTATTCTGTGCATATCTTTGTGGATTATTTATGGGATACAACATCTATCCACAACCCTTCTAATGCGAATAGTCAGTGGCCCAGCACTCAAAAAAGCCCTTGACCATAATGGCCAAGGGCTTGGTAAATCGAGAATATTAACGTTTGGAGAACTGAGGTGCGCGACGAGCTGCTTTAAGACCGTATTTCTTACGTTCTTTCATACGAGGGTCGCGAGTCAGGAATCCAGCTCTTTTCAGAGAAGGACGAAGTTCTGGATCTGCCTTCAAAAGAGCACGGGAGATACCATGACGGATTGCTCCAGCTTGACCGGAGATACCGCCACCGTGAGCGATGACGAGGACGTCATATTTGCCCAGTGTTTCTGTCAGGTTCAAAGGTTGTTTAACGATCAGTTTGAGTGTTTCCAAACCGAAGTATTCATTAATATCACGTTTATTGATGACAATGCGTCCTTCACCCGGTACGAGGCGTACACGTGCTACCGAGTGCTTACGACGACCTGTCCCATAGTATTGTACTTGTGCCATGAAACTGTCCTCCTTTATAATTAGCCGCGAAGTTCGTAAACTTCTGGTTTTTGTGCTTCGTGTGGATGAGCTGTACCTGCATATGCTTTCAGTCTAAGCTTCATTTTCTCGCCCATGCGAGTTTTAGGAAGCATGCCGTGAACCGCACTTTCGATTACACGCTCTGGGAATTTAGCAATCTGGTCTTGAGCAGAAATCACTTTCAATCCACCTGGATGCATGGAGTGACGATAGTATTTCTTATCCTCCATTTTGTTACCAGTGAGGTGAATTTTCTCGGCATTGATAACTACCACGAAATCCCCTGTGTCAACATGTGGAGTGAATTGTGGCTTATGTTTGCCGCGGATCAGAGCCGCAACTTCACTTGCCAAACGGCCAAGCGTTTTGCCTTCGGCATCAACGATGTACCATTTACGCTCAACTTCATTTGGCTTCGCCATATAGGTGGTACGCATGTATAGTTCCTCCTTGTATTCGTCCGAAAATCAATATTAATTTTCATTAGTATTATTTATCTTCGTTCATGTGTAAAGCTTGTTTAAGATGTTGCTGTATTACATTCGGCGTTCTCTTAACCGGGGCTGTGGGAGAGCCGTTAAGAAAACACAAATTATATTCTACAGGAATACTCCCACTTACGCAAGTATTTTTTAGGCCTTTTACCTAGCCCCAAGCATATTAATCGAACAAGTCAATACGGTATTCGTATTACATAAGATGGGGTTAAACAATACCTGAGACATCGTATTCCACTTCCCACAGCATTAAGCCTTTGCCCATGGCTGTAGGACCGGCTGCAGCCCGGTTTTTGGCTTTCAGTATGACCAGCATGTCATCGGGATGGCGCTTGCCTTCCCCTACCTCAAGCAGCGTACCCATAATGATCCGAACCATATGCTGCAGGAACCCGTTTCCCGATACATACGTATGAATGATCCCTTGATCTCGCGTGTCCGGACGGCACATGGACATATCCTGCTCGATCCAAGCATCATAAATGGTACGAACATGCGAAGGCTTTGTCGACTTACGGGACGCAAACGTGGTATAGTCATGCGTTCCGATCAGATGAATCAGCCCCTGCTGCATCGCTTCGATATCCAGTTTCCCATAATGATGAATCTGGTAGCGTCGGTTGAATAGATCCGGATATTGATTCGCATTAATGCTATATCGATAGGTTTTGCGTTTCGCTGCATGGCGGGAATGGAACTCCATAGGTACCTCCATCGCATCTGAAACCACAATATCTTCCGGCAGCCAGGTGTTTAACGCCATACACCATCGTTCCACGGGTATGGGAGAAGCTGTGTAGAAATTGAATACCTGGGCCCGTGCGTGCACCCCGGCATCCGTTCTACCCGAAGCCGTAATCTTGAGTTGTTCTCCCGACAAACGGCGGATCGCTTCCTCCAGATAATCCTGGATCGTATGACCACCGGGCTGAGTCTGAAAGCCGTTATAATCGGTACCGTCGTAACTGACCTTCATCAGAAGATTACGCATTGCTGACCTCCTGAGCGCTTTGCTTGAAGAACTCTTCAAGCGAAAGCTTATAAGCATTAAGAGAAAACCTCTATCGAAGCTTTTTAAAAATGAGCGGCCGCGATTATTATTGCTAGGTTTTCTTGCGATATAGAATATCATCAAAAAAAGAGCCCCATAGGAGCTCCTTTTCATCATGTTAAGCCGAATCCTTCGAGTCAGCCACATGACTAGAAGGTCCCCGTTATTGTTGCCCATGGGGTAGTCGAGATGAGTCGAACTAAATGATCGACTATATCTCGCACCACTTCCCGTTCATGGCTCTAAGAATAATTATCTACAGGGCCGGGCATACATAACTACAGTCACTTCAATAGAACCAAGCTAAAGTTACGCGCGGTCAACCAGTTCCAAGTAAACCATTGGAGCTGCGTCACCACGACGAGGACCCAGCTTCAGGATACGAGTGTATCCGCCTGGACGCTCTACGTAGCGAGGAGCGATGTCGGAGAACAATTTTTGGATTGCATCTTGTTCACCGTCTACTGTCTCACGACGCACGAATGCAGCTACTTGACGACGAGCATGCAGATCACCTTTTTTTGCTTTTGTGATCAGCTTCTCAGCGATTGAACGAACTTCTTTCGCTTTGGCTTCAGTCGTTTGAATACGCTCATATAAGAAAAGGTCGGTTACCAGGTCACGGAACAACGCTTTACGCGCACTGGAATCGCGGCCCAACTTTTGGTATGCCATGTGTTTTTCCCTCCTTTTGCTAAGCTAAGCCGAATGCTATTCTTCCGTACGAAGTCCCAGTCCCAACTCTTCGAGCTTCTCTTGAACTTCCTCCAAGGATTTGCGTCCGAGGTTCCGGACTTTCATCATATCCTCTTCGGTTTTCGTTGTCAGCTCTTGTACCGTATTAATGCCGGCACGCTTCAAGCAGTTGTAGGAACGAACGGAAAGATCCAGCTCTTCGATCGTCATTTCAAGCACTTTTTCTTTCTTGTCTTCTTCTTTCTCGACCATGATCTCTGCATCCTTCGCTTCGTCGGTCAGACCCACGAAGAGGAACAGATGCTCAGTCAAGATTTTCGCGCCGAGACTAACAGCTTCCTCTGGTCTGATGCTGCCATCAGTCCAAATTTCAAGCGTTAGCTTATCGTAGTTGGTTACTTGACCAACACGCGTATTTTCCACTCCGTAGTTTACACGGCTAATCGGAGTATAGATCGAATCGACGGGAATGACGCCGATAGGCTGGTCATCGCGTTTGTTCCGATCCGCCTGGACATAGCCACGACCGCGACTAGCAAAAATACGCATATGAAGTCTTGCACCAGGGCCGAGCGTTGCAATATGAAGATCCGGATTTAGAATCTCCACATCACTATCCGCACGGATGTCACCAGCAGTAACAACCCCTTCACCCTCCGCATCGATCTCGAACACTTTCTCTTCATCGGAATGAATCTTCAGAGACAAAGCTTTCAGGTTCAGGATGACTTCGGTCACGTCTTCCATGACACCCGGAATCGTGGAAAATTCATGAAGTACACCATCGATTTGAATCGATGTGACGGCTGCACCCGGGAGTGAGGAAAGCAAGATGCGGCGAAGCGAGTTCCCCAGCGTCGTGCCGTATCCTCTCTCTAGAGGCTCAACAACGAATTTACCATACGTTCCTTCTTCATTGACATCAACGGTCTCAATTTTCGGCTTTTCGATTTCAATCACGCAAGTACCCCTCCTTCAAACGTCGCTCCTATATGAAACTGTCATCTTATCCAGTAATCCATGTAGTAGTATGCCTAAACAACCATTATTAGCAGATTGCAACGGATTTATACCACATTAACAGGATGACTTCATTATACGCGACGACGTTTTGGTGGGCGGCATCCGTTATGTGGAATTGGTGTAACGTCTTTGATCAGGTTAACTTCGAGGCCTGCTGCTTGCAAAGAGCGAATTGCTGCTTCACGACCAGCACCTGGACCTTTAACCATGACTTCCACCGCTTTCATGCCATGTTCCATAGCCGCTTTGGCAGCTGTTTCAGCAGCCATTTGCGCAGCGAACGGGGTCGACTTACGGGAACCTTTAAATCCAAGGCCGCCGGAGCTTGCCCAAGAAATCGCGTTTCCGTGAGGATCCGTAATCGTTACGATGGTATTGTTGAATGTGGAGCGGATATGAGCCACGCCACTTTCAATATTTTTGCGGTCACGACGTTTAGTACGTACGACTTTTTTTGGTTTAGCCATTGTCTATTATCCCCCTTTCTTATTTCTTCTTGTTCGCTACGGTACGACGAGGACCTTTACGTGTACGAGCATTCGTTTTAGTACGTTGACCACGAACAGGCAGTCCACGACGGTGACGAATACCGCGGTAGCAGCCGATCTCCGTAAGACGTTTAATATTTAAGGAAATTTCACGACGCAGGTCACCTTCTACCTTAACCGTACCGTCGATCGTTTCGCGCAATTTGCTCACTTCATCTTCTGTCAAATCACGGACACGAGTGTCAGCATTGATTCCAGCTTCTTTCAGTACTTTCTGGGAAGTCGTTTTACCGATTCCGAAAATGTAAGTCAAGGCGATCTCAACGCGTTTGTCACGTGGTAAATCCACACCAGCTATACGAGCCATTTTACGCTACACCCCCTTCTTTAACCTTGTTTTTGTTTGTGCTTAGGATTTTCACAGATAACCATTACGTTCCCTTTGCGGCGAATGACTTTGCATTTTTCGCAAATAGGCTTTACAGAAGGTCTTACCTTCATGCTAATTACCTCCTCGTAGTTTTACGTTGTAAAACCAGCTTCGAAACTACAGTAGTTTGTAACCGCTGCTGAGTTTTACATCAGTAAAACCGCTTCGCAGCTTTCCTTGATTCCCCAGGGGAACCTTGAATCTATTTACGGTACGTGATACGACCTTTGGTTAAATCGTACGGCGAGAGTTGAACAACCACTTTGTCTCCTGTGAGAATACGGATAAAGTGCATCCGCAACTTTCCGGAAACGTGAGCGAGAATCTGATGACCATTCTCCAGCTCGACTTTAAAGGTAGCATTCGGCAACGGCTCTAGAACCGTTCCTTCGACTTCAATGACATCTTCTTTAGCCACAGTTAGTCTCCTTTCTGATCTGCCTTGGATTTATCGGATACAAACCGACTAACGACGAAGCGCAGCTTACTGTTTGTGACCCGACCGCTTTCTTGCAAACTGTTTACGACCTCACTGCTGATATGGGCTTGGGGTTCCAGATGAAGTACATTCTTCTTCTTCGCCCCGTCAAACTTGCGTTTGTCCCCATCCGCAATCCATACGAACCTGCTGTCCTCAATCGAAACGATAACGGCATACTGTCCGGCATCTCTGCCCTTCAGTATCTTAACGATCTGTCCGGGTTGCAGCGTGATTTCCTGTTTCAAGTTCATCACCCTATTCCGGCAACTTCGTCAAAATTTCCATGCCATCGGCCGTGACTGCGATTGTATGCTCAAAGTGAGCACACAGCGAGCCATCTACCGTAACAACCGTCCAGTTGTCTTCCAGCGTTTTGACATTCCGTTTTCCAGCGTTGACCATCGGCTCAATCGCAAGCACCATGCCCGGTTTGAGTCTTGGTCCGCGGTCCGGGATCCCATAGTTCGGAATTTGCGGATCTTCATGCAGATCGGCACCCACACCATGACCAACATATTCTCGGACAACAGAGAAACCTGCATCCTCGATATGTCGCTGTATGGCATGAGAGATTGTAAACAAGCGGACATCGGGTTTGATTAGCGCAAGTCCAGCATAGAGCGATCCTTCCGTAACGTCCAGCAGGCGCTGGGCCTCCTCGGAAATTTCTCCTACTGCGTAGGTCCACGCCGAGTCACCATGGTAACCCTGGTACTGTGCACCGATATCAAACGTAACGATATCGCCCTCGATTAATTTGCGTTTGCCTGGGAATCCATGCACCAATTCTTCGTTGACTGATGCGCAAATGCTGGAAGGAAATCCGTTGTAGCCTTTAAAAGATGGCACAGCGCCTTGGCTTCGAATGAACTTGTCGGCCATAAGGTCCAGTTCCCCGGTTGTAATCCCCGGTTCTACATGAGCGGCAAGAAGTTTGTGGCATTCCGCCACAATCCGTCCTGCTTCTCTCATCAAGCTCAGTTCCGTTTCGGATTTACAAATGATCATTATACCTAACCTCTCAGTATAGACGCAATTTGTGATGAAACCACGTCAATTTCCTGATCACCATCGATTTGACGCAAAAGACCTTTGTTCTCATAAAACGTGAGGAGTGGTGCTGTTTTGTTGATATATTCGTCTAAACGAATGCCGACGCTCTCTTCGTTGTCATCGGAGCGCTGGTACAATTCGCCGCCGCATTTATCACAAATGCCTTCCTGTTTAGGAGGATTAAAGATCACATGATAAGTCGAACCGCAATTCTTGCAAATCCGGCGGCCGGTAAGACGTGCCAGAAGCTTCTCACGATCGACTTTCAGGTTGATGACGTGATCAAGACCAGTATTCAAGCGGGCCAGAATATCATCCAGCGCTTCCGCTTGCGAAAGGGTTCTTGGAAAGCCGTCCAATAAAAAACCTTTTTCGCAATCGGACTGCTGCAGACGCTCTTCCACAATACCAATCGTTACATCATCCGGTACCAGCAGACCCTGATCCATAAATTCCTTCGCTTTAATCCCAATGGGAGTTCCTTGTTTAATCGCCAGACGAAATGCATCACCTGTTGAAATATGAGGAATGCCGAATTCATTCACGATGTTCTCTGCTTGTGTTCCTTTTCCTGCTCCAGGAGGGCCCATGAATAAGATGTTCACCTTACGTCACTTCCTCCCCTTGGCTTTGACTACCATGAACAACACAATAGGCGCCGGGAAGCGATGCTGACCACTTGCCGGAACCTATCGCCTATTTATTGATAAAACCTTTGTAATGACGTTTGATCAACTGGCTCTCTATCTGCTTCATCGTATCCAGTGCAACACCGACTACGATCAAGATAGATGTACCACCGATCTGAACTGTACGTGGAAGACCTGCAAGTGATCCGAAGAACACCGGAAGTATAGAGATCACGGCCAGGAACAGAGCTCCTGTCATGGTCAGACGGGTCATAACCCGGGTCAGATACTTCTCGGTTGCTTTACCAGGACGAATGCCCGGTACATAGCCGCCGTTCTTCTTCATATTATCAGCCATTTGGTTCGGGTTCATCTGCACGAAGGTGTAGAAGAACGTGAAACCAATGATCATGAGAACATAGAGGACCATTCCAAGCGGGCTGTTGTATGCCAGATTCTTGTCAATCCATTGTGCCCATGGCAAATGTGCCCAGAAGCTAGCTAGGATGACCGGGAATTGGAGCAACGACATTGCGAAGATTACTGGGATAACCCCTGCTCCGTTAATCTTCAATGGAATGTGCGTGTTCTGTCCGCCGTACATTTTATTTCCGACAACACGCTTCGCATATTGAACCGGAATTTTACGGATACCTTGCTGGATAAATACAACACCGGTAATGATCAGAATCAAAATCAGAAGGATGATTACACCCTTCAGAATGTTCATGAACACTTGATCACTCTGAATGAAGTTCGATTCAATCGTTGTCCGAATGTGCATCGGAATACCAGCCGCGATACCAGCAAAGATAATGATCGAAATACCGTTACCGATTCCGCGTTCCGTAATCTGTTCACCGAGCCACATCAAGAAGGATGTACCTGCTGTAAGAACGATTGCGATCACTACGAAATCAATAAAGGTTGCTCCAGGCACCATATCCATGCCATACAGGCGGTTAAACCCGATGGACATGCCGAACGCCTGAATCAAACCCAATATTACCGTACCATAACGAGTAACTTGAGCCAACTGCTTCTTCCCGTGTTCCCCTTGTTTATTCCATTCCGTAAACTTCGGAATGACGTCCATCGACAACAACTGCACGATAATGGACGAAGTAATATATGGAAATATCGAAAGGGCAAAGATCGAAAATTGCGATAATGCGCCTCCCGAGAACGTGTTAAGAAGACCGAACAACTCATTACCTGCCTGATTCGTCTGTGTGAAAACATCTTTGTTAACACCGGGAACCGGAACAAATGATCCAAGACGGAAAATGATCAGAACGAACAAAGTGAACACGATCCGCTTGCGAAGCTCCTCGACACGCCATATATTTTTCAGGGTCTTAAACATTAGATCACCTCGGTTTTACCGCCGGCAGCCTCGATCTTCTCTACCGCAGATTGAGAAAACTTATTAGCTTTTACAGTCAAAGAAACGGTAACCTCTCCGTTGCCAAGAATTTTGATTCCGCTCTTAGTATTGTTAACAATACCGCTCTCAACCAAAACTTCTGGAGTCACTTCAGTACCTGCTGCAAAGCTGTTAAGATCCTCGATGTTCACAATAGCGTACTCTTTCCGAGTTGGGTTGGTAAAACCACGCTTCGGTAGACGACGATATAATGGGTTCTGTCCACCCTCGAAGCCCGGACGTACACCACCGCCGGAACGAGAGTTTTGTCCTTTGTGACCGCGACCCGATGTTTTACCCGTACCGCTACTTGTACCGCGTCCAACGCGTTTGCGTTCTTTGCGGGATCCAGGTGCTGGGCTCAGCTCATGTAACTTCATCGTTCGTTGCACCTCCTTAATATATCCGGGAATAATCTGCCCGGGATTAACCTTCGATTTCTTTAACAGAAACCAGGTGATTTACTTTCTTGATCATTCCGCGAATTGCAGCGTTGTCGCTCTGTACCACGGAATGGTTGATTTTGCGAAGTCCGAGTGTTTTCACGGTTGCACGCTGATCCTCTGGACGACCAATCACGCTACGTACGAGGGTGATTTCAAGTTTAGCCATGAGATTCCCTCCTTAACCCAACAGCTCTTCGACGGATTTGCCGCGAAGCTTGGCAACTTCTTCAACACGCTTCAGACGGGACAACCCTTCCAAAGTCGCATTGACCATGTTCATGGAGTTCGAAGAACCTAGAGATTTTGTCAAAATGTCGCCAACGCCAGCCAGCTCGAGTACTGCACGAACTGGTCCGCCAGCGATAACCCCAGTACCTTCAGATGCTGGCTTCAATAATACGCGGCCTGCTCCGAAGTGACCTGTTACGAGGTGAGGGATAGTTGTTCCAACGAGTGGAATGTGAATCAGGTTCTTCTTAGCATCTTCAATACCTTTGCGGATTGCATCCGGTACTTCGCCTGCTTTACCGATACCTGCTCCTACCCAACCTTTGCCATCACCGACAACTACCAGTGCACTAAAGCTAAAGCGACGTCCGCCTTTTACAACTTTAGCAACGCGGTTAATGTTTACAACTCTTTCAGTCAGTTCTAAAGTGTTAGGATCTATACGCAAGTCGTTTACCTCCTTTTGAAAATATCTTAGAATTCAAGGCCTGCTTCGCGAGCTGCTTCTGCAAGTGCTTGAATACGTCCATGGTACAAGTATCCGCCACGATCGAATACGATCGATTTATGACCTTTGTCTGCTGCACGTTTTGCAACGAGTTCGCCGACTTTACGAGCGGCTTCAACGCTTCCGCCGTTCTTAATGTCGCTAGCCAGTTCTTTGTCCAGCGTAGAAGCTGATGCTAAAGTCACGCCAGCCACGTCGTCGATCAATTGAGCATAGATGTGTTTCGAAGAACGGAACACGTTCAGACGTGGACGTTCTGCAGTGCCTTGGATTTTCTTACGGACACGCAGGTGTCTTTTCAGGCGAGCTTTGTTTTTGTCTTGTTTCGTGATCATGCTTCCATTTCCTCCCTTCAGTTTTGCCTCAAGAGCTTCACTTTTAGACGCATCGGGTAAGTATGGGAGAAGAGGCAAGTTATCCACCAGGCGAAATCCCGGTCAGCTAACCTTACTTCTTCTTACCAGCTTTACCTTCCTTACGGATAATGCGTTCACCTTCGTATTTAATCCCTTTACCTTTGTAAGGCTCAGGCTCACGTACGGAACGAATCTTAGCAGCGTATGCACCTACGCGCTCTTTATCGATACCACGAACCGTGATTTTCGTGTTAACTGGTACTTCAAATTCAATACCAGGCTCCGGTGTAATTTCAACTGGGTGGGAGTAACCCACGTTCAGAACAATTTTATCTCCGGATTTGCTTGCACGGTATCCGACACCGACCAACTCAAGGTTTTTCGAGAATCCTTCAGTTACACCGCTGACCATATTTGAGACAACGCTGCGGGTCGTGCCGTGAAGAGAGCGATGTGTTTTGTTGTCGGAAGGACGAACAACATTGATCTCGTTGTTTTCTACTGTAATTTGCATGTCTTTATGCAATTCACGAGTCAGGGTACCTTTAGGTCCTTTTACAGTGATTACAGTGTTATCCAGTGTGACTTCCACACCGTTTGGAATAGCAATTGGTTTACGACCAATACGGGACATTCATTACACCTCCTATCTTGTGACGTTGATTACCATACGTAGCAGAGAACTTCTCCGCCAGCTTTGGATTGACGAGCTTCTTTGTCGGTCATAACTCCCTTGGAAGTGGAGATGATCGCGATACCCAAACCACCAAGTACACGAGGTACTTCATTGCTCTTCGTGTAAACGCGAAGACCTGGTTTGCTGATTCTTTTCAGACCTGTGATAACACGTTCGTTGTTGGAACCATATTTCAGGAACAAACGAATGATCCCTTGTTTATTATCTTCCACAAACTCCGCATCACGAATGAAGCCTTCACGCTTCAAGATGTCTGCGATTTGCTTTTTAATCGTCGAAGCAGGCATTTCTACTGTTTCGTGGCGAACCGTGTTCGCATTACGAATACGAGTTAGCATATCTGCAATTGGATCGGACATAGTCATGTAGGATAAACCTCCTTCCCGTTTATAAACTTCTTACCAGCTTGCTTTTTTCACGCCAGGAATCTGGCCTTTATAAGCTAATTCACGGAAACAAATTCTGCAAATTTTAAACTTCTGCAGTACCGAATGTGGGCGACCACAACGTTCACAACGGGTATATGCCCGTACTTTAAACTTAGGTGTACGTTGTTGTTTAACTTTCATCGAAGTTTTTGCCACTTAGCCTGACACCTCCTAAATAGTTTCGGAGAAAAGGATCAACCGTCTTATTTCGCGAAAGGCATGCCCAGTTGAGCAAGCAGCTCACGGGACTCTTCGTCGGTTTTAGCAGTCGTTACGAAAACGATGTCCATACCGCGAACCTTATCTACTTTGTCATACTCAATTTCAGGGAAAATGAGTTGCTCTTTCAGACCGAGCGTATAGTTACCGCGTCCGTCAAATGCTTTAGTGGACACGCCTTGGAAGTCACGTACACGTGGAAGTGTAACGTTGAACAGCTTGTCGAGGAAGTAGTACATACGCTCACCGCGCAGAGTTACTTTCACACCGATTGGCATGTTCTCACGCAATTTAAATCCAGCGATGGATTTCTTCGCACGAGTGATAACTGGCTTTTGACCAGCGATCAGCTGCATGTCGTTTACAGCAGAATCAAGTACTTTCGAGTTAGCTACAGCTTCACCAACACCCATGTTGATGACAACCTTCTCGATTTTTGGTACTTGCATTACTGTTTTATAGCTAAACTTCTGCATCAGAGCAGGAGTTACTTCATTCAGGAAACGTTCTTTCATTCTTGCTGCCATAAGTCAAGGTCCTCCTTTCTAAACCGTCTTATTTATCGATAACTTCTCCGGATCTTTTCGCAACACGAACTTTCTTGCCGTTGTCCAGTACTTTGTAACCGATACGAGTTACTTTTCCGCTCTTCGGATCAACGTGCATAACGTTCGATACATGAATCGGAGCTTCTTTCTCGATGATACCGCCTTGTGGGTTCATCTGGTTTGGCTTCTGGTGCTTCTTGATCATGTTCACACCTTCAACCAAAACGCGATTTTCACGAGGGTACGCTGCGATGACACGGCCTTTTTTGCCTTTGTCTTTACCGCTGATGACGATAACTGTATCATCTTTTTTCACGTGCAGTTTGTTGCTATGAGATTCCAGAACTTTTTTCACTTTAGGCATTCGTTACACCTCCTATGACTAGCCAGTTCAACTATTTATCGGGTTCCCGAAAAGTTACGTCACTTTTTGGGGTGTTATTAGATTACTTCCGGAGCCAAGGAAACGATTTTCATGTAGTCTCTTTCGCGAAGTTCGCGAGCAACTGGTCCGAAAATACGAGTTCCGCGTGGGCTTCTGTCGTCTTTAACAACAACAGCTGCATTCTCGTCAAATGAGATGTAAGATCCGTCTTTACGACGTACAGAACGCTTCGTACGAACGATTACCGCTCTTACAACATCACCCTTTTTGACAACGCCGCCTGGTGTTGCTTGTTTGACGGAACATACGATCAAATCACCGATTTGAGCTGTACGACGACCAGTACCACCCAATACGCGGATACACATCAGTTCCTTCGCACCGGAGTTGTCAGCAACAGCTAAACGTGTAAATGGTTGAATCATTTATATTTCCTCCTTCCATCAAAAACTGATCATATCTTAGATGATAACTGCTTTTTCAGTCACTTCTACCAGTCTCCAGCGTTTGTCTTTAGAGAGAGGACGAGTTTCCATGATTTTAACAGTATCGCCGATTCGAGCTTCGTTGTTCTCATCATGCGCTTTAAATTTCTTCGTGTATTTAATGCGCTTGTGATACAAGTCATGCTTCTTATAAGTTTCAACAGCTACAACGATGGTTTTATCCATTTTATCGCTGACAACTTTACCTACTTGCACTTTACGAGCATTGCGTTCTTCGCTCATTTGTTAGCCTCCTTCCTGAATACAGAACATGACGTTCCATTTCATTAACTAATCCCAAGTTCTCTTTCACGGATAACGGTTTTAGCACGAGCTATTTCTTTGCGAACGTCACGGATCCGAGTCGGGTTATCAAGCTGGCCAGTGGCCAATTGAAAACGGAGGTTAAAGAGTTCCTCTTTAAATCCGGAGATTTTTTGCTCGAGTTCTGCAGTGGTTAAGTTGCGCAGTTCATTAGCTTTCATTTGCTTCACCACCCACTTCTTCTCGTTTCACAAACTTCGTTTTAACAGGCAGCTTGTGAGCGGCGAGACGCATCGCTTCGCGGGCGATTTCCTCGGACACGCCTCCAAGTTCAAACATGATCTTGCCTGGTTTTACAACGGCAACCCATTTCTCAACGTTACCTTTACCGCTACCCATCCGCACTTCGAGAGGCTTTTGAGTAATCGGCTTATCTGGGAAAATCTTAATCCATACTTTACCGCCACGACGGATGTAACGAGTCATCGCGATACGAGCAGCTTCGATCTGACGGTTCGTGATCCAGCCTGGCTCTGTAGCTTGCAGACCGAATTCGCCGAAGTTCAGTTCAGTACCGCCTTTTGCTTGGCCTCTCATATGGCCGCGCTGTTGTTTGCGGTGTTTTACACGTTTTGGTACCAACATGATTAGTTGCCTCCTTCCTGAGCAGCTTGTTTCTTAGCCGTAGGAAGAACCTCTCCACGATAGATCCATACTTTCACGCCGATACGGCCGTAAGTCGTATGCGCTTCTGCTGTACCATAGTCGATGTCTGCACGAAGCGTATGAAGTGGAACAGTTCCTTCACTGTAGCCTTCCGTACGAGCAATCTCGGCTCCGCCAAGACGTCCGCTGACCGATGTTTTAATCCCTTTTGCTCCAGAACGCATAGTTCTTTGAATTGCTTGCTTCAGTGCACGACGGAAAGAAACACGACGTTCCAGTTGTTGTGCAATGCTCTCTGCAACAAGAATTGCGTCCAGCTCAGGGTTTTTAATTTCAGAAATGTTGATGTGAACTTTTTTACCGCCGGCAATTTTAGTCACTTGTCCGCGCAGTACTTCTACTTCGGAACCACCTTTACCGATAACCATACCTGGCTTCGCAGTGTGGATCGTCACGTTCACACGATTAGCCGCTCTCTCGATTTCAATACGGGATACAGCGGAGTCTTTCAATTTATTCTTCAGGTATTCACGGATTTTAACGTCTTCCAGCAAAAGATCACCGAAGTCTTTGCCTGCATACCATTTGGATTCCCAATCACGGATAATACCGATACGGAGTCCTACTGGATTTACCTTTTGGCCCACACGTTTTCCCTCCTTATTTTTCAGCTACCACCAAAGTAATGTGGCTGGTGCGTTTATTGATCCGGCTCGCACGTCCCATCGCACGTGGGCGGAAACGTTTCATAGTCGGTCCTTGGTTTACATAAGCTTGCGTCACAACCAGTTTAGTTACATCCAAAGAGTAGTTATGCTCAGCATTTGCGATAGCCGAGTTCAAAAGCTTCTCAAGAACCGGGGATGCAGCTTTCGGAGTGTGACGAAGAATTGCGATCGCTTCGCCTACTTGCTTACCGCGGATCAAGTCAACAACGAGTTGAGCTTTACGAGGAGCAATACGAATCGATTTAGCATGTGCTTTTGCTTCCATATGTTTAACCTCCTCTCAAACAAAGAGCTTCATTAATTATCTTCTTGTTTTCTTGTCGTCTTCATGACCTTTGTAAGTACGAGTTGGAGCAAATTCACCCAACTTGTGTCCTACCATGTCTTCCGTTACGTATACTGGCACATGTTTACGGCCATCGTATACACCAAATGTGTGACCGATAAATTGCGGGAAAATAGTGGAGCGGCGGGACCAGGTTTTGATCACAGCCTTTTTGCTTGCAGCATTCATGTCCTCCACTTTTTTGAGCAGGTATCCATCAATAAAAGGTCCTTTTTTCAAACTACGGCTCATATAGAAATCCTCCCTTCACCAAATTGTCTCGTTACCTTCGGGCCTTACACGAAGTTATGCACAAATTGCATTACTTCGTGCGGCGGCGAACGATATATTTGTCAGAAGCTTTACCTTTTTTACGTGTTTTGTAACCAAGGGTTGGTTTACCCCAAGGTGACATAGGCGATTTACGTCCGATTGGAGCGCGGCCTTCACCACCACCGTGTGGGTGATCGTTAGGGTTCATAACAACACCACGTACTTCTGGACGTTTTCCGAGCCAGCGGCTACGGCCTGCTTTACCGATTTTGATCAACTCATGGTCTTGGTTACCCACAGAACCGATGGTTGCACGGCAAACTTTCAGGATACGACGAACTTCACCGGAAGAAAGACGAACTGTTACGTACTTATCTTCTTTACCGAGAAGCTGAGCTTCTGTACCAGCAGCACGAACCAATTGTCCGCCTTTACCTGGTTTCAACTCGATGTTGTGGATAACTGTACCTACTGGAATGTTTTCCAGTGGAAGTGAGTTACCGATCTTGATATCAGCACCTACTCCAGATACTACTTGGTCTCCAACTTTCAGACCTTTAGGAGCGATGATATAACGCTTTTCACCATCTACATAGTGAATCAGAGCAATGTTGGAAGTACGGTTCGGGTCATACTCGATTGTAGCAACGCGACCTGGAATGCCGTCTTTATTCCGTTTAAAGTCGATAATACGGTATTTACGCTTGTGTCCGCCGCCATGGTGACGAACCGTAATTTTACCTTGGTTGTTACGGCCAGCTGTTTTGCTCAGCGGAGCCAACAACGATTTTTCCGGCTGATCCGTAGTGATTTCTTCGAAAGTCGATACGGACATGTTGCGTCGAGCCGGGGATGTCGGTTTATACTTTTTAATAGGCACTGAATTTTCCCTCCTTACTTAAGAAATTCTTATTCAACCGATTCAAAGAACTCAAGCGGTTTGCTGTCTGGAGCCAAAGTCACGATCGCTTTTTTCCATTCAGTTGTATAACCGAAATGACGTCCGTAACGTTTTGGTTTAGCAGGGACACGCATTGTATTCACGTTCGATACTTTAACCTTAAAAATAGATTCAACAGCTTGCTTGATTTCGGTCTTGTTAGCACGGATATCTACTTCAAAAGCATATTTCAGCTCTGCCATGTAGTCAGCCGTACGTTCCGTGATCACCGGGCGCTTGATTATATCGCGTGGGTCTTTCATTACGCGAGCACCTCCTCTACCTTCTGGACTGCTTCCTTCGTAATGATCAGTTGATCGTACGACATTACATCAAGAACATTAATGCCGTCAGCCGCTACGAATTTCACACCAGGAATATTACGTGCGGAAAGGGCTACATTATCATCATAGCTAGGAGCAACGATCAGAGCTTTACGGCCTACTTTCAGGTTGCTAAGAATGCTAGCAAACTCTTTTGTTTTCGGCGCGTTCAGTGTCAATTGATCCAGTACGATAATTGCGTTGTCCATCACTTTGGAAGACAATGCGGATTTGATAGCCAAACGACGAACTTTCTTAGGAAGTTTAAATGTGTAGCTGCGCGGAGTTGGTCCAAATACCACACCGCCGCCTTTCCATTGTGGAGAACGGATCGAACCTTGACGAGCACGGCCGGTACCTTTTTGTTTCCAAGGCTTACGTCCGCCGCCGCGTACTTCAGAACGTCCTTTCACTTTGTGGGTACCACGACGAAGGGAAGCGCGCTGCAGCAATACTGCGCTGTGCAGAACATGCGTGTTCGGCTCGATACCGAATACCGCTTCGTTCAATTCTACTTCGCCAACTTGGCTACCGCTGACATTATAAAGTGCTACTTTAGGCATTGTTTGTTCCTCCTTTCTTCAGGTGATTATTTCTTCACCGTTTCTTTGATTTGCACGAAACCTCTTTTTGGTCCAGGAATGGAACCTTTTACGAGGATCACGTTACGCTCTGCATCGACTTTAACAACTTCGAGCTTTTGGATCGTAACTGTTTCATTACCCATATGACCTGGCAGACGCTTACCTTTTGGAACGCGGTTCGCTTGGATAGAACCCATGGAACCTGGTCCGCGATGGTAACGGGAACCGTGAGTCATTGGTCCGCGGCTTTGGCCCCAACGCTTGATTACACCTTGGAAACCTTTACCTTTAGAAATACCTGTTACGTCAACAAATTCGCCTTCTGCGAAGACATCAGCCTTCAGCTCTTGTCCAACCTCGACACTCGCGAGGTCAACACCGCGAATTTCGCGAACGTAGCGCTTAGGCGCAGTATTTGCTTTTTTCGCATGGCCTGCTTCTGGTTTGTTAGATCTGTTCTCTTTCTTATCGGAGAAACCAACTTGGATCGCTTCGTATCCATCGTTTTCCAGATCTTTCTTTTGAAGAACAACACAAGGACCTGCTTCGATAACCGTAACAGGAATTACAATACCCTCAGGGGTAAACACTTGAGTCATTCCGAGCTTTCTACCTAAGATACCTTTCATGTTGACACCTCTTTTCTCTTCTCTAATTCGTTATGCTATTACAGTTTGATTTCGATATCTACACCGGACGGCAGGTCCAAGCGCATCAAGGCATCCACAGTTTGTGGAGTCGGGCTCACGATGTCGATCAAGCGTTTGTGTGTACGCATTTCGAACTGCTCCCGAGAATCCTTATACTTGTGCACCGCACGGAGAATGGTAATTACTTGTTTTTCAGTTGGAAGCGGGATCGGACCGGATACACCAGCACCAGAACGTTTTGCTGTCTCAACAATTTTCTCAGCGGATTGATCAAGAACTCTGTGGTCGTATGCTTTCAAGCGAATACGAATTTTTTGCTTTGCCATTTTATTCCCTCCTTCTATCGCCCAATTTGGTATCGGACATACTCCGTGAAAATTTTCCAACCACCCACCTCATGGCAAAGGGGCCGGGTGTGTCGGTAACCTCTCACATCATCGCAACGTCGCAGAACAACATTCACTATTATATATAAAAGATAGGCGCATTGCAAGCACTAATTCTTAATTAATATGTATTTACATCTGCTCCGTATTTTCCTTGAAAATCTCAGCTGATGAAGCCGCTTCGGACGTAGCTACCTGAATGCTACCGATCGTCATGGATAGCAGTTTCATCTCTTTTTCGGCGGTGATCATTTGGTCTGCACTCGACTGGACAGACAACATAATATCACTGAACAGTTTCTTGGTTTCCTCTGATTGTTTTTTCCCTTCATCCGTTAACCGATGCACAGTATTAATCGATTCAACTACTTCCGTAATGATAGATCTGGATTTCGTTACGATATCAGCTATACGATTGACTGTCGTGCTTGTATCTTCGGAAAGCCGGCTTACCTCCTGTGCTACCACAGCGAATCCCTTCCCATGTTCCCCTGCACGTGCTGCTTCTATAGTAGCATTCAGAGAGAGTAGTTTGATCTGTGCTGCCACTTCCTGAACACTCACGGCGATCATTGCAATCTGTTTGGATGAATCGTGTAGTTCCTGTACAGCATGATGCATGCCGGCTGTGCTTTCATCTATGGCCTTCATCTGTATGGCCAAGTCTGCTAACTTCGCCTCTCCTTCTATAGCATAAGAAATGGAGCCTTGCGTTGCGCTTGAAGTACTCTGAAATGTAGTAGCCACCTCACCACTGCTCGTCATTAAACGTTCTACAGCTTCATTAATGTCCAGTGTCAGGTCTGATAATTCTCCTACAAAGGCGGCAATACTCTGCTTCAATTCCTTTCTCACTATATCATATTGAAGCTGCTTCTCATTTGAGTTTTCTTTCTCATAGGCTTCCAGCACAAGCTGCTGTTCCAAATTCAGCAATTTGGTAATCGTTGAGACTAACCTTATTTGTTGTCCTTCTTCTTTAATCTCCCGATATATAACTTTTAAAAATTCATTCTGCAAATTCTGAAAAGCCGACAAGTACCACGTGGGCTCTAAACCGACCCGTTTATGCACCTGGGCAATGCGTAAACGCTTAGCCACGTAAGCTTCATTGATTTCTCCATTACATATCTCCAGAAGATGTTCCTTGAGGGTTTGTTTTAACCTTTCAATGGTACTATGCTCTTGGATAATATTTTTAAGCTTTTCTACATCTAACACAGATTGGTAAAACGCTTCGATAATTGCATCGAGCCTATGCTCCATCTGCGGACGAAGCTGTCTCAGAAGCTGTAGATCCCCTACCGTGAGACCAATCATGCGTATTTGTTCATTCAGCTCGCCCAATGTTTCATGATATATGTATTCTTCCTCTTCCTCATGATCCAGTCTCTCTGTGGATGGAATGACATTTGCCACATTTCTTTTCATAAATGTAAACGGATATTTCATCTCTTGTTGTAATCTCCATTCTATTTAGTAGATGATTTCTATCCCGGTAACAGATCTCAATCACAGATTTTAATCATTATGAACCAAAATATATAGAATGAATCCTTCTATATATGGCATATTCTGTACAGAACCCTTACTTTTTTTCCGCAAATCACGATTATTCATAAGATATCATGATGACACCAACCATCGTGAAATACTGGCTAAAATAAAAGAGGGCCTGATCCCTTGGGATCAGGCCCTCTTGAAATGACAACACATTGTTACTCGTTACAATACACTGTTGCTATATGCAAGGCTGTTCGTAAGCCTTAATTATTTAATGATGGAAGCAACGGAACCAGCACCTACGGTACGGCCGCCTTCACGAATGGAGAATTTTGTTCCTTCTTCAATCGCGATTGGGCTGATCAGGGTAACCGTTACAGTGATGTTGTCACCAGGCATAACCATTTCAGAACCTTCTGGCAGCGTGATTACACCAGTTACATCCGTAGTACGGAAGTAGAACTGTGGACGGTAGCCAGTGAAGAAAGGCTTATGACGTCCGCCTTCTTCTTTGCTCAGTACGTATACTTGAGCTGTGAACTCAGTGTGTGGTTTAACGGAAGCAGGCTTTGCAAGTACTTGGCCGCGCTCGATTTGAGTACGGTCTACACCACGAAGCAATGCACCGATGTTGTCACCAGCTTGTGCGGAATCCAAGAGTTTACGGAACATTTCAACGCCCGTAACAACGGATTTCTTAGTTTCTTCAGTAATACCAACGATTTCGATCTCGTCGCCGACTTTGATCGTACCACGCTCAACACGGCCAGTAGCAACTGTACCACGACCAGTGATGGAGAATACGTCCTCGACAGGCATCAAGAAAGGCTTGTCAGTATCGCGCTCTGGCAATGGGATGTACTCGTCGATAGTTTTGAACATTTCAACGATTTTTTGAGCCCATTCGCCATCTGGGTTTTGCAGAGCTTCACGAGCGGAACCACGAGTGATCGGAGTGTCGTCGCCTGGGAAGTCATACTCGCTCAGAAGGTCGCGAACTTCCATTTCAACCAATTCCAAGAGCTCTTCGTCTTCAACCATGTCGCATTTGTTCAAGAATACAACGATGTAAGGAACACCTACTTGACGGGACAAGAGGATGTGCTCACGAGTTTGCGGCATTGGGCCGTCAGCTGCGGATACAACCAGGATTGCTCCGTCCATTTGAGCAGCACCAGTGATCATGTTTTTAACATAGTCGGCGTGACCTGGGCAGTCAACGTGTGCATAGTGACGAGTATCAGTTTCATACTCTACGTGGGAAGTAGAGATTGTGATACCGCGCTCGCGCTCTTCTGGTGCTTTATCGATTTGGTCGAAAGACATTGCAGCACCACCGTAAGTTTTGGACAATACAGAAGTGATAGCAGCTGTCAGAGTTGTTTTACCATGGTCAACGTGACCGATAGTACCGATGTTAACGTGTGGTTTCGTACGTTCGTATTTAGCCTTTGCCATTTGAACAATTCCTCCTTAAGGGGATATATATGTTGGGCCGGACGCGGGGTTGACGGGATATGAATCCCGCTTTCTCCTATCCGGCAGGTAAAACGTTATTATTCTCCGCCCTTGATCTTGGACACAATTTCATCGGAGATGTTCTTAGGAACTTCTTCATAGTGGGAGAGTTCCATCGAGAACACGCCGCGTCCTTGTGTACCGGAACGCAGGGTAGTGGAGTAACCGAACATTTCGGAAAGAGGTACTTTCGCACGGATAATTTGAGTACCACCACGGGAGTCCATACCTTCGATACGTCCACGGCGGGAGTTCAGCATACCCATTACGTCGCCCATGTATTCCTCAGGCACGGTAACTTCTACTTTCATGATTGGCTCAAGCAGGACAGGCTTACACTTGTCTTTAGCTGCTTTCAAAGCCATGGAACCGGCGATTTTAAACGCCATTTCGTTGGAGTCAACATCATGGTAAGAACCGTCGACGATTGTTGCTTTAACGTCAACAAGCGGGAAGCCGGCAAGAACACCGTTCTTCATTTGCTCTTCAATACCTTGTTGTGCTGGTCCAATGTACTCTCTTGGTACGGAACCACCGACAACTTTGCTGTCGAATTGGTTACCGCTACCTGCTTCCAGAGGTTCGAACTCAACCCATACGTGACCGTATTGACCACGACCACCGGACTGACGAACGAATTTACCCTCAACGCGAGCTGGTGCACGGAATGTTTCACGGTAAGCAACCTGTGGTTTACCCACATTGGTTTCAACTTTGAACTCACGACGCATACGGTCGATGATAACGTCCAAGTGAAGCTCACCCATACCTGCCAGGATCGTTTGGCCAGTTTCCTCGTCAGTATGAGCACGAAGAGTTGGATCCTCTTCTGTCAATTTACCGAGAGCCACGCCCATTTTATCTTGGTCAGCTTTTGTTTTTGGTTCAACCGCGATTTCGATAACCGGATCAGGGAAGTTCATGGACTCCAGAATAACTGGATTCTTCTCATCACACAGTGTATCACCTGTACCTGTATCTTTCAAACCAACAGCTGCTGCGATATCACCTGCAAATACTTCAGTGATCTCTTGACGGCTGTTTGCGTGCATTTGAAGGATACGTCCGATACGTTCGCGTTTACCTTTTGTTGCATTCAGTACGTAAGAGCCGGATTGCAATATACCGGAATATACGCGGAAGAACGTAAGTTTACCAACATAAGGGTCAGTCATGATTTTAAATGCCAGAGCAGCAAATGGCTCTTCGTCGGAAGAGTGACGCTCTACTTCCGTACCGTCTTCCAGTTGACCTTGGATACTCGCTACATCAGTAGGAGCTGGCAAATAATCAATAACAGCGTCCAGCATAGGCTGAACCCCTTTGTTACGGTAAGAAGATCCACAGATTACTGGGAAGATCTTAACTTCTACAACACCTTTACGAAGAGCAGCTTTAATCTCATCGATTGTAAGCTCCTCACCTTCAAGATATTTCATAGTCAAGTCTTCGTCAAGTTCTGCTACCTTCTCGATCAACTCGTTACGCAGTTCTTCGACTTGTGCTTTATATTCCTCTGGAACATCGGTTTCTTCGACATTTTGGCCAAGGTCGTCTTTGTAGATATACGCTCTTTCCGTGATAATGTCGATGATGCCGATAAAGTCAGATTCTGCACCCATCGGAAGCTGAATAGCTACCGCATTAGCTTGCAGACGCTCCTTCATGTCTTTAACAACATTAAGGTAATCAGCACCGATAATGTCCATTTTGTTTACGTATGCGATCCGCGGTACACCGTAACGGTCAGCTTGTCTCCATACGGTTTCCGATTGAGGTTCTACGCCCTCTTTCGCACTGAATACACCTACTGCCCCATCCAATACACGAAGGGAACGTTCAACTTCTACTGTGAAGTCAACGTGCCCCGGGGTGTCGATAATATTAACGCGGTGACCCTTCCAGGAAGCGGTAGTCGCAGCGGAAGTAATCGTAATTCCGCGCTCCTGTTCTTGCTCCATCCAGTCCATAGTAGCGGAACCCTCGTGGGTTTCACCAATTTTATGAGTACGGCCTGTGTAGAACAAAATCCGCTCTGTTGTGGTCGTTTTACCAGCATCAATATGCGCCATGATCCCGATATTACGTGTATTTTTCAAGGAGAACTCTCTTGTCGCCATGCGAATAGTCTCCCTTCAAAATTAAAGTATAAAGTTAGTTGCTGAATCCTACCAACGGTAGTGTGCAAACGCTTTGTTCGCTTCAGCCATTTTGTGAGTGTCTTCACGTTTCTTAACGGAAGCACCAGTGTTGTTGGAAGCGTCGATGATCTCAGCCGCCAAACGCTCTTCCATTGTTTTCTCGCCGCGGTTGCGGGAGTAGTTTACGAGCCAACGTAATCCAAGGGATGTACGTCTCTCTGGCTTAACTTCGATTGGAACTTGGTAGTTAGCACCGCCGACACGACGAGCTTTAACCTCCAATACTGGCATGATGTTCTTGATGGCTGCTTCAAACACTTCCATCGGATCATTACCTGTACGTTCCTTGATGATGTTGAACGAATTGTAAAGGATGCTTTGAGCAACACCTCTTTTACCATCCAACATGATGCGGTTGATCAGACGAGTTACCAGCTTGCTGTTATACACTGGATCTGGAAGCACGTCTCTTTTAGTTACAGGACCTTTGCGTGGCATGGATATCCCCCTTTCTTCAGTCGTCAGTCATATTTCGAAAATATGATCAACTATTAGCTTTTTGCTTTAGGACGTTTCGCTCCGTATTTGGAACGAGCTTGCATCCGGTTGTTAACACCAGCAGTGTCAAGTGCACCGCGAACGATGTGGTAACGAACACCCGGAAGGTCTTTTACTTTACCGCCGCGAACCAATACAACACTGTGCTCTTGCAGGTTATGTCCGATACCCGGAATATAAGCTGTCACCTCAATGCGGTTCGTCAAACGAACACGAGCATATTTACGAAGTGCAGAGTTCGGTTTTTTCGGCGTCATTGTGCCTACACGTGTGCAAACACCGCGTTTTTGCGGAGCGCTCAATTCAGTCTCCTCACGTTTCAAAGCGTTGAACCCTTTATGAAGAGCTGGAGATTTTGATTTGTACACTTTAGCTTGACGGCCCTTGCGAACCAGTTGGTTAATTGTTGGCATACTAGCCACCCCCTTCCCGTATTTATCATCCTATTACAAACTCGTTTAAGTCCACAGACCCAGGCGGTTCATAAAAGAACAAATGAAAAGTTTTTGCCGAGAGAAGTAACGCCTTCTCCAACAAAAACGATTTCTCAAATCATGATTTCAAGACAGCTACCATAGCTGCACCGACTTCAATACCGCATGCTTCTCCAAGCTCGACCATCGTGGATACATAATGGATATGCACACCATTCTTATCGCACTCGGATACGACTTTTGAAATCAAACGCTGGTCGCAATCTTCAGCCACATATACTTCTGCAGCCAGACCAGATTCAATGGCCTTCATTGTTTGTTTGGTGCCAATCTTGATATGTGCATCCTGTAATCCTTTATCATTAGACATAAGTCATTCCTCCAAAAGAACAGGGAACAAAGAGACTAGTCACGCACCTTTGCTATATTAGCATCTGCCCAAAACGATGTCAAGCTATTTCAGCCAGAAAAAAAGAAACTTTGGGATGGAAAGATTCAAGCGCCTTGCGGCGCTTAAATCTCTGCATCACCAGACCGTCTCTTAATCTATCGAAGCTGCTTCAAGTTCCTGACTTTCGTCATTCACATCATTCTGTCCCTCGAACTTCACGCTGCGATAACGGTTCATACCGGTACCTGCAGGGATCAGCTTACCAATGATAACATTCTCTTTCAGACCAAGCAGCTGATCGACTTTACCTTTGATGGCTGCATCGGTCAAGACGCGAGTCGTCTCCTGGAAGGAAGCGGCTGACAAGAACGAATCGGTTTCGAGAGAAGCCTTTGTAATCCCGAGCAGAACCGGTTTGGCAACCGCTGGTTCTTTACCGGAGAGAATGGCCTCTTTGTTGGCAGTTTCGTATTCATGCATATCCACGAAGGAGCCTGGCAGCAGGTTGGTATCTCCCGCATCAACGATACGGAATTTACGCAGCATCTGTCTGATCATAACTTCAACGTGCTTATCGTTAATTTCTACGCCTTGGTTACGGTATACGCGCTGTACTTCCTGCAGGATGTAGTTCTGCACACCACGGATACCTTTGATGCGAAGCATTTCCTTCGGATCAATGGAACCATCAGTCAGTTCATCCCCGGCTTCAATGTGCTTGCCTTCGCTTACGCGCAGACGAGAACCATAGGTAACCGCGTAAACCTTAGTCTCAGCTTCACCTTGTACTTCGATTTCACGACGGTCTTTCGTTTCGCGGATTTCTTTAACGACGCCGTCGATCTCACTAATGGTCGCTTGACCTTTAGGGTTACGGGCCTCAAAGAGCTCTTGGATACGCGGAAGACCCTGCGTAATATCATCACCGGCAACGCCGCCTGTGTGGAATGTACGCATCGTAAGCTGTGTTCCCGGTTCGCCGATGGATTGAGCTGCAATAATACCAACCGCTTCACCAATCTCAACATGCTTACCTGTAGCCAGGTTACGACCATAACATTTCTTACAAACGCCGTAACGTGCACGGCAGCTCAAGATGGAACGAATTTGAAGCTTCTCAACGCCAGCAGCTACGATTTCTTCAGCTTTGTCGGAGTCAATCAATTCGTTACGATTTACGATGATCTCTTTCGTTTCCGGATGACGAACGGTTTCAAATGCATAACGCCCTTCAATACGGTCATAGAGATCCTCGATAACTTCTTTACCGTCCTGAATACGGCTAACGGTAAAGCCTTTATCTGTGCTGCACTCGTCTTCGCGAACGATAACATCCTGGGCCACGTCAACGAGGCGGCGAGTCAAGTAACCCGAGTCAGCGGTACGAAGCGCTGTATCGGCAAGACCCTTACGAGCACCGTGCGTGGACAGGAAGTACTCGAGTACTGTTAGTCCCTCACGGAAGTTCGATTTGATTGGGAGTTCGATGATACGACCCGACGGGTTCGCCATCAGACCCCGCATACCACCGAGCTGGGTGATCTGCGATTTGTTACCCCGTGCCTTGGAGTCTACCATGAGCATGATGGAATTGAACCGGTCCATCGACTTCATGAGTACATCCGTAATATCGTCCTTGGTCTTGGACCAAATGTCGATGACACGGTCATAACGTTCTTCATTTGTGATTAAGCCGCGACGATATTGATTCGTTACCACTTTAACCTTCTCGTCGGACTCTTTCAGAATTTCATTCTTCTCGTCAGGTACGATAACGTCCGATACCGCAACAGTTACGCCGGCACGAGTAGAGTATGTGAAACCGATCTGCTTGATTTTATCCAGAATCACGGATGTTTCCGTAGTATGGTATGTTTCGAAGCAGCGGGCAATGATAGATCCCAGATATTCCTTACCTACAGCACCGCTGATTGGTAGGCTCTGAATCACTTCTTGAATGTTGGCACCCTTCTCGTATACGAAATACTTCTCCGGTGTACCATTCAACAAATTTGTGCGAGTCGCTTCATTGATATACGGGAAGCTAGCTGGGAAAATCTCGTTAAAGATAATCCGGCCGATCGTCGTAACCAAAATCGCTTCCTGCTGTTTTTCCGTAAAGCTGGTTTTGCCAAGTGCTTTAACCGGAATCGCTACGCGTGCATGAAGACCTGCCGCTTCACGCTGATAAGCGGATACCGCTTCGTTCACACTGCCCAGGATCATGCCGGTACCTTTCTCTTCCTTGTTATCCATGGTGAGATAGAAGGAACCCAGTACCATATCCTGAGATGGTGTAACAACCGGCTTACCATCTTTCGGGTTCAGAATGTTACCCGAAGCCAGCATGAGCAGACGTGCTTCAGCCTGTGCTTCAGCAGACAAAGGAACGTGAACCGCCATTTGGTCACCGTCAAAGTCAGCGTTATACGCTGTACATACGAGCGGGTGAAGACGGATCGCATGGCCTTCGACCAGAATCGGTTCAAATGCTTGAATACCGAGTCTGTGAAGCGTCGGTGCACGGTTCAGAAGAACCGGATGCTCTTTAATGACTTCTTCGAGCACATCCCATACTTCTGGACTTACACGTTCTACTTTGCGTTTGGCACTCTTGATATTATGGGCAAGGCCTTTATTTACGAGTTCCTTCATCACGAACGGCTTGAAGAGCTCAAGGGCCATTTTCTTAGGAAGACCGCATTGGTACATTTTCAGGTAAGGACCTACAACGATAACGGAACGACCAGAATAGTCAACCCGTTTACCGAGCAAGTTCTGACGGAAACGTCCTTGCTTACCTTTCAGCATGTGGCTGAGGGATTTAAGCGGACGGTTACCAGGACCTGTGACAGGACGACCACGACGACCGTTGTCGATCAGTGCATCGACAGCTTCCTGCAGCATGCGCTTCTCGTTCTGTACGATAATATCCGGTGCTCCAAGGTCAAGCAGTCTTTTCAGACGGTTGTTCCGGTTAATAACACGACGGTACAGATCGTTCAAGTCGGAAGTTGCAAAGCGTCCACCATCAAGTTGAACCATTGGACGCAGTTCAGGCGGAATGACCGGCAATACATCCATGATCATCCATTCCGGACTGTTGCCCGAGTTGCGGAACGCCTCAATCACTTCCAGACGTTTGATCGCCCGGTTGCGGCGCTGACCTTGTGCAGTGCGCAGTTCTTCCTTGAGGAATTCAAGCTCTTTATCGATATCAATATCTTGAAGGAGCTTCTTAACTGCTTCAGCACCCATGCCTGCCTGGAATCCGTAACCATACTTTTCACGGTAGCTGCGGTATTCTTTCTCGGACAGCAGTTGTTTCTTCTCCAGTGGTGTATCTCCTGGATCGGTTACAACATACGATGCGAAGTAAATGATCTCCTCAAGAGATCTTGGGGACATATCCAAAGCCAGACCCATACGGCTAGGAATCCCTTTGAAATACCAAATATGCGAAACGGGAGCTGCAAGCTCGATATGACCCATCCGTTCACGACGTACTTTAGCACGTGTAACTTCAACGCCACAGCGATCGCAGACGACTCCTTTATAACGGACACGCTTATACTTACCGCAATGACATTCCCAGTCCTTCTGCGGACCGAAAATCCGTTCACAGAACAAGCCTTCCTTCTCCGGCTTCAATGTACGGTAGTTAATCGTTTCAGGCTTCTTCACCTCTCCGCGAGACCAGGAGCGAATTTTTTCCGGTGAAGCAAGACCGATCTTCATATACTCAAAATTGTTAACGTCCAACAAGGAGCAACCCTCCTCAACTTAGTCCTATTTATGTGCTATACGACCATAACACCACCGCCGACCATAAGCCGACGGGGGTGAATGATGACCGTTATTCCACTCCGACTTCAGTGCCTTCCAAGTTAAGGCTCAGTTTATCGCCTTGAGCATCATCTTCGTCATCGAGCTCTTTCATCTCGATTTCCTGTTCGTCCTCGCTGAGGATCTTGACATCCATACCGAGAGACTGAAGCTCTTTAATCAATACTTTGAATGATTCAGGAACACCCGGTTCCGGTACATTCTCGCCCTTGACGATGGATTCGTAGGTTTTCACCCGGCCGACCACGTCATCGGACTTGACGGTAAGAATCTCTTGCAATGTGTAAGCAGCACCGTAAGCTTCAAGTGCCCACACTTCCATCTCACCGAAACGCTGTCCACCAAACTGTGCTTTACCACCCAGCGGCTGCTGTGTAACAAGCGAGTATGGTCCAGTGGAACGGGCGTGGATTTTATCGTCAACCATGTGCGCGAGCTTGATCATATGCATGACACCGACAGTAACTTCACGTTCAAAACGCTCACCTGTCCGTCCGTCATACAATACGGTCTTACCATTGCGCTGCATGCCGGCTTCTTCCATCGTATCAAACACGTCATACTCACTCGCGCCGTCAAATACCGGCGAAGCTACGTGAATACCGAGCTGGAGTGCAGCCATACCCAAGTGAACCTCGAGTACCTGACCGATGTTCATCCGTGATGGAACCCCGAGAGGGTTCAACACAACTTGAACTGGCGTGCCATCTGGCAGGAACGGCATATCTTCTTCAGGCAAAATACGGGCAACGACACCCTTGTTACCGTGACGTCCGGCCATTTTGTCACCTTCGGAGATTTTACGTTTCTGTGCGATGTAGACGCGAACCAATTGGTTAACGCCTGGCGGCAATTCGTCGCCGTTCTCGCGTGTAAATACCTTCACATCCACGATGATACCGTCACTACCGTGCGGAACACGCAGCGAGGTGTCACGGACTTCACGAGCCTTCTCACCGAAAATCGCGTGCAGGAGACGTTCTTCTGCTGTCAATTCGGTTACACCCTTAGGTGTTACCTTACCAACCAGAATATCTCCGGCGCTGATTTCGGCACCGATACGGATGATTCCGCGCTCGTCGAGATTCTTCAACGCATCTTCCCCTACGTTAGGGATATCACGCGTAATTTCCTCTGGTCCAAGCTTCGTATCACGAGCTTCGGATTCGTACTCCTCGATATGAATCGAAGTGTACACATCTTCCTTGACCAGTTTCTCGGAAAGAAGAATCGCATCCTCGTAGTTGTAACCTTCCCAAGTCATGAACGCAACGACAACGTTGCGGCCCAGTGCCAATTCGCCCATCTCTGTGGATGGTCCGTCTGCGAGGATGTCACCTTTTTTGATTACATCTCCGCGTTTGACGATCGGACGTTGGTTGATGCATGTTCCTTGGTTCGAACGCATAAATTTGTGTAATTTATATTTAACGATATCGCCTTTGACTTCTTGCCCGTCCACGTTCTCTACGCGGCGAAGCCAGATTTCATTAGCGGAAGACCGTTCAATAATCCCGTCATATTTGGATACAATACATACACCGGAGTCTTTCGCAGACTTATGTTCCATTCCAGTTCCGACGAGCGGAGCTTTAGGAATAAGAAGCGGAACAGCCTGACGCTGCATGTTCGATCCCATCAGGGCGCGGTTGGAGTCATCGTTCTCGAGGAACGGAATGAGCGCTGTAGCTACCGACACAACCTGCTTAGGCGAAACGTCCATGTAGTCTACGCGATCACTCGGCATCGGAAGGATATTATCCGACTGCTTGTTGTAACGGACGATAACCATTTCGTCAGTGAAAGTATTATCTTCGTTAAGCTCAGCATTCGCCTGGGCCACGATATAGTTATCCTCTTCGTCTGCGGTCAGATAATCGATTTGGTCAGTTACTTTACCTGTCTTCGGATCCACCCAACGATAAGGGGCTTCAATAAAGCCATACTCGTTGATGCGAGCAAACGTTGACAGGGAGTTGATCAAACCAATGTTCGGTCCTTCCGGCGTCTCAATTGGACACATACGGCCATAGTGACTGTGGTGAACGTCCCGCACTTCAAAGCCCGCGCGTTCACGAGTCAAACCGCCCGGTCCGAGTGCAGACAAACGGCGCTTATGCGTAAGTTCCGCAAGAGGGTTCGTCTGATCCATGAACTGGGACAACTGAGAGCTGCCGAAGAACTCTTTAATCGATGCAATAACCGGACGTATGTTGATAAGCGCCTGCGGCGTAATTACGTTCGCATCCTGAATCGACATTCTTTCACGAACGACACGTTCCATCCGGGACAAACCGATACGGAATTGGTTCTGAAGCAATTCGCCAACAGAACGCAAACGACGGTTACCCAGGTGGTCAATATCATCCGTATTTCCGATTCCATGCAGCAAGTTGATGAAGTAGCTGATGGAGGAAATGATATCCGCTTGCGTAATATGCTTCACGGATTTATCAATGTTAGCATTTGCAATGACCTTCACGACTTTTCCGTCCTCAATTGGAGAGAATATGTCGATCGTTTGCAGAGGAATATCCTCGCTGTCCATCACGCCACCTGTAACATGATAATTCTTAAAGCCTACACTCTTCTCAAGGTATGGCATAATCTCGTCCAAAAGACGGCGGTCTACAGTTTGACCAGCTTCTGCTACGATCTCCCCTGTATCCGTGTCTATCAAACTCTCTGCCAAACGCTGATTAAAGAGACGGTTCTTAATGTGAAGCTTCTTGTTAATCTTGTAGCGGCCAACATTAGCCAGATCATAACGCTTTGGATCGAAGAAACGGGCAACGAGAAGGCTCTTTGCATTCTCCAGTGTTGGCGGCTCGCCCGGACGAAGACGTTCATAGATTTCGATGAGCGCTTTTTCCGTAGAGTCCGTATTGTCTTTATCCAGCGTGTTTTGAATATATTCATCATTGCCCAGAAGATCCAGAATCTCGGCATCTGTGCCAAAACCCAGTGCACGCAAAAGCACCGTCACAGGGATTTTACGGGTACGGTCGATCCGGACATAGATAATGTCCTTCGCGTCCATCTCCAGTTCAAGCCAAGCGCCGCGGTTAGGGATCACTGTAGCAGTGTACGTCGTCTTACCGTTTTTATCCACTTTTGTGCTGAAATAGACGCTGGGAGAGCGAACCAACTGGCTGACAATAACCCGTTCGGCACCATTGATAATGAATGTTCCGGTTTCCGTCATTAACGGGAAGTCTCCCATGAACACTTCCTGCTCCTTGACCTCTCCGGTCTCTTTGTTAATGAGCCGGACTTTCACGCGGAGCGGCGCCGCATAAGTAACGTCGCGTTCTTTCGCGTCATCGACGGTGTATTTCGGTTCTCCAAGGCTGTAGTCAATGAACTCTAGCACCAAATTACCCGTGAAATCCTGAATCGGCGAGATGTCCTGGAACATTTCGCGGAGTCCTTCCTCCAAAAACCATTCATAAGATTTTTGTTGGATTTCAATCAGGTTCGGAACTTCGAGTACCTCGTTAATACGAGCATAACTTCGCCGAGTGCGTCGACCATATTGAACAAGATGTCCTGCCAACTTAAACTCACCCCTCATGTCTACTCACTTTAAAAATTTCGTTGCGAACCTCTGTTTGTAACACTATAATGGACATACAGAGGACACTCCCATAAATAGAGAAAAGCCCTTATCGAATACCTTTTCGAAAAAAGAGCAGCTTATCCATGGTTATGATAATCATCTCATATCTTGTAGATTTGCCCAAAATGTACATATTATACGTCATTCCGACCGACTTTATGCATATCTTCACACATTAAGTCTTGACATTTCAGCCAACTAAAGACAAAGAGACCATCCTAATACTGACATTTTATAATAATACCACACCAGCATACCCAAGTCAACAGCCTAGTTTAATCTATTTTAAGAATGTTTAATCGCTTTATAAATCCGATACCCTTTATCCTTCGTTACTTCCTCCACCATTTGAAACAAGCTCTCCAGTTTTGCTTTCGCTGAAGGCGCCCCCTGCTTCTTCTGAATAACAACCCACAACTGCCCATCTTCAGCCAAGTGACTCCAGGCCTTCTCGAATATAGCATGCACCGTATCTTTCCCGGCACGGATCGGCGGATTGGTTAGAATCACATCGAATTGCTGCCCCTCTACTGCAGCAAACAGATCGCTCTCCAGAATGGACACATTAGTAATCCCGTTTCGCTTCGCATTCTCCTTGGCCAATTCGACAGCCCGGCTATTGATGTCGATCATCGTCACATGGCCCTGCGATGCCAGCTTTGCCGCCGTTAGACCAATCGGACCGTAACCACAGCCCACATCGAGCACTCTGGCATTTGAATGAAAGTCCATGGCTTCTATCAAAACCCGGCTTCCATAATCTATGCCGCTTTTAGAGAACACACCTGCATCGCTAATGAATTTGAAAGTCTGCCCGCGCAGTTCCGTCTTTAGCTCTTTGCGGTCATGAGCAATCTCTGGCTGATTTGAGTAATAATGTTGATTCGGCATCATTTCCTCCGTTTTGAATCAAATTCTGCCTTCTAAGATATTAAAAGCCCTAGCGCCCCATTATCCCAGTATAACCTTCCTCATGAAGCATCCATACGTAATGCCTTGAACTCCCTGCCACAATAACAAACCCCTTGAACAATTATTCAAGGGGTTTGTCTCTTGCTGACATAATCCAAAAGTCGTTATTACTTAACTTCTACGGATGCGCCTGCTTCTTCCAATTTAGCTTTAACAGCTTCTGCTTCTTCTTTAGCTACTTTTTCTTTCAATGGTTTTGGAGCGTTGTCAACCAGTTCTTTTGCTTCTTTCAAGCCAAGACCTGTGATTTCGCGAACCACTTTGATTACGTTGATTTTGGACGCGCCTGCGCTAGTCAGGATTACGTCGAATTCGGATTGCTCAGCAGCTTCAGCTGCACCAGCACCACCTGCAACAGCTACTGGAGCTGCAGCAGTTACACCAAATTCTTCTTCGATTGCTTTTACGAGATCGTTCAGTTCCAGAACAGACATACCTTTAATTGCTTCCAAGATTTGCTCTTTGCTCATTTAAGTTGAACCTCCATTTATTATTAAGATTTAATGTTGTCGTTACATAGCTGAGGCAAGATAAAGCTTATGCGCTTTGTTCTTCCTTCTCAGCAACAGCTTTAACTGCAAGCGCGAAGTTGCGTACAGGTGCTTGAAGCACGCTGAGGAGCATGGACAAGAGACCTTCGCGGGAAGGAAGCTCTGCCAGAGCTTTGATTTCGCTCTCTCCGATTACGCGACCTTCTACTACGCCGCCTTTCAGTTTCAACGCGTCGTTTTTCTTAGCAAAATCGTTAAGGATTTTTGCTGCAGCAACAGCGTCATTGGAACTAAATGCAACAGCAGTAGGACCAGTCAAGACTTCGTCCAGATCACTCAGTTCTGCTGCCGCAGTTGCACGGCGAAGCAACGAGTTTTTCAGTACTTGGAACTCGACACCAGCTTCACGAAGCTGTTTACGAAGTTCAGTTACTTGCGCAACGTTCAGACCGCGATAGTCAGCAACTACTGTAGAAACGCTCTCGCGCATCTTAGTAGCAATAACATCAACCGCTTCTTGTTTCGCTTGAATCACTTTTGCGTTTGCCAATGATTACACCTCCTGGTTGTATTAGTAGCGTAAGAGCACCAGGCTCTCCGCTCTTCCTACGGGCACTAAAAAAGCCTCCGTAGAATCACGAAGGCCTGATGAATCATCATTTGGCCGGCATAACCGGACAAATCGTTGACGTTCTATCATAACACCTCGGTAGGAGATTAAGCCTGCTTAGGGCACCTACTGTCTACGGTAAGCATATTCAACTTTAGGGGTCAGTCTCGAAGACTCACAACTTTTACATAATAACAAACTTCATCGACATAAGTCAATGATAATATTATTTGTAAGAAGCAGTGTTCACGCGAGCGCTAGGTCCCATAGTCGAGGAAACAGCCAAGCCTTTCAGGTATACACCTTTAGCAGCCGCTGGTTTCGCACGATTCAATGCATCGATGAGAGCTTTGAGGTTCTCATTCAGTTGAGCTGCATCGAAAGACACTTTTCCGATTGGCGCGTGAATTTGACCAGCTTTGTCCAGACGGTACTCGATTTTACCAGCTTTGATCTCTTGAACAGCCTTGGCAACATCGAATGTAACCGTACCAGCTTTAGGGTTAGGCATCAGGCCTTTACCACCGAGCAGACGGCCAAGTTTACCGACTTCACTCATCATATCAGGTGTAGCTACGCAGACATCAAACTCGAACCAGCCTTGTTGGATTTTGTTGATCATATCCTGATCACCAACATAATCAGCGCCAGCCGCTTCTGCCTCTTTCACTTTGTCACCTTTTGCAAATACCAGAACGCGTTGTGTTTTACCCGTGCCGTGAGGCAGGACAACAACACCACGAACAGCCTGGTCTTGTTTACGAGGGTCTACACCCAAACGCACAGCCGCTTCAACAGTTTCGTCGAATTTGGCAGATGCAGCCTTTTTCACAAGCACTACAGCTTCCAAAGGCTCATAAGTTGCTTCGCTGTCGATCAGCTTCGCAGCTTCAACATACTTCTTACCATGTTTAGCCATGTTTGTTTTCCTCCTTTGTGGTGTTAGCGGAAATTCCTCCCACATAATCCGGACTAATGTCCGGTTTCAAAAGACGATTAGTCTTCGATTGTGATACCCATACTGCGGGCAGTACCTTCTACCATCTTCATTGCAGACTCAACGTTTGCAGCGTTCAGGTCAGGCATTTTTGTTTCAGCGATTTGACGCACAGCGTCACGCTTAACAGTAGCAACTTTCTTCTTGTTAGGCTCGCCGGATCCTTTTTCGATCTTAGCAGCCACACGAAGCAGAACAGCAGCCGGTGGAGTTTTTGTGATGAATGTAAAGGAACGATCTTCAAACACCGAAATTTCAACCGGAATGATCAGACCAGCTTGATCAGCAGTACGAGCATTGAACTCTTTACAGAATGCCATGATGTTGACACCCGCTTGACCCAATGCAGGACCTACTGGAGGAGCCGGATTCGCTTTACCTGCAGGAATTTGCAGTTTCACAATCTTGATAACTTTTTTAGCCATGGTTGACACCTCCTTGCATCAATAGTGGTTAGCGGACGACATAATGCGCCCTCCCACAAGAAACCCGAAGATTTAGATCTTCTCCACTTGAGTGTAATCCAACTCCAGCGGGGTTTCCCGTCCAAACATGTTGACGTGAACTTTCAACTTGCTCTTTTCAGCCAAAATCTCTTCCACGGAGCCCACAAAATTCGCAAAAGGACCGACCTTGATCCGAACGGATTCCTTGATGTCGAATTCGATCTTCGGTTTCGGCTCTTCCATGCCCATATGCTTCAGAATCTGTTCCACTTCTTCCGGAAGCAAAGGCGTCGGTTTAGAACCAGACCCTGTCGAACCAACAAAACCGGTCACTCCTGGTGTATTGCGGACAACATACCAAGAATCATCGGTCTGAATCATTTCGACCAAGACATATCCCGGGTAAACTTTACGCATGACGGTTTTTTTCTTGCCGTCTTTGTTTACAATTTCTTCTTCCATCGGAACAAGAACGCGGAATATTTTGTCCTCCATGCCCATGGACTCGACACGTTTTTCCAAATTGGCTTTGACTTTATTCTCATACCCAGAGTAGGTATGAACTACGTACCATCTTTTTTCCATATCAAGCCACCTGGGACCCTTCTAAATTATCGCTTCGATCACAGCGGAAATACCGATGTCTACAACCCAAAAATAAATCGTGACAAACACAATGGTGCCGAGAACAATGAGAGTATAGTTCGTCAGTTCTTTACGATTGGGCCAGCGAACTTTTTTAAGTTCCGCCCAGCTTTCAGAGAAAAAGGAAAACAGAGACTTGAAACTACGTTTCACGCCGACTACACCTCCAAAAGAAAACTATCTGGTTTCGCGATGAGGAGTTTGCTCGTTACAGAACTTGCAAAATTTCTTCATCTCCATGCGGTCGGGGTGATTTCGCTTGTTTTTGGTGGTTGTGTAGTTTCTTTGTTTGCAGCTTGTACAAGCCAAAGTGATAATTACCCGCATGATGTGCACCTCCCGAAGACGTCCTTCTTCATCAGAAGAACCGATATTAATCCTAGTAGAAATAACTTCGCTCTCATCGAAACTTAGTTATTTCTGCGAGATGAATAAAACCGTTGTTCCAAAAGCTGTAACAACGATCCATCCATAAAACACGCGAATTTAGGCCTACCTAAAACACTTTATCACAAGGATAGCGCCATTTCAAGCCTTTTTCTCTCTGAATGCGGACTGCAATAAATGCCATTGCAAGCTGAACCAAGGCGTACATCCTCGGTTATTGTAAACATACCACTGTAAAAAACTGTGGCGTATCACAGTCTTTGTCCATCCTGCATTGCATTTATTCCTATATCCAGTATGTTCAATCTTCTGACAGATGAAACACATAGGAATACCATTTTGCAGAAAGGACATCATTGGCCATTACTACATCATATCTCGCAATTACAAATGCTGAAAGTAAAGCCGACGGAAGATCCAGCCTCAACCAACTTCCTACTCAGCAATTAAAAAAAGGCTCTGTTGAGCCTTCTGCTAATTATCCGACATTCACTTCTAGTTATCCCTGACCTCCAAATAACGTTCAAGCTTACGCTTTACACGCTGGAGAGCGTTGTCAATTGATTTCACATGACGTCTTAAATCTACCGCAATCTCCTGGTAGGATCGTCCGTCCAAATATAGCATCAGGACTTTCCGTTCCAGATCACTCAAGATCTCGGACATCTTATCTTCCAGGCCGACGAACTCCTCTTGGTTGATGATCAGTTCCTCCGGATCGCTTACCGTTGTGCCGCATATAACGTCCAGCAGCGTGCGATCGGAATCCTCATCATAAATCGGCTTGTCCAAAGAGACATACGAATTGAGCGGAATATGCTTCTGTCTCGTAGCGGTCTTGATTGCCGTAATAATCTGCCTGGTAATGCAGAGTTCGGCAAAAGCCTTAAACGAGGACAGCTTATCCCCTTTAAAATCACGAATTGCCTTGTACAGCCCAATCATGCCTTCCTGGACAATATCCTCCCGGTCAGCACCAATCAAAAAATAAGAACGGGCTTTAGCACGTACAAAATTCCGGTATTTATTGATTAAATACTCCAACGCTCCGCTGTCACCCTCACGGACCGCCTCGACAATGTCTTCATCGCTTATCACATCATACCCTGACAACATGACTTCCTTGAGGTCCACACTCAATAGAATCCCTCCGGCCCGGAACGCACGGTAGCCCGTCACTCGCTTGAAATATATGACAAGTATATATGATGTCTACTAGACCGTCAACCATGTTCTACCTAAAATAGGCCGATAATAACATTTACTGTAAATCGTTTCATAGATTCACATACAGTTTCATTTTTTCGATGAGCCGGCTATACGACCCTATTGTATCCGAACAGGGCTACTCCCTCCGCCAACGCTCGAACATCTGCCTCACATCCGGTGGGAGCTTCCCGTCCAGTGTATTTCTGCTCTTGGTCTGCTCTTTCGTTATCTTCTGCTTCACTTCACGCTCGCTCTGCTCTACTTCATTGAGCAATTCTCGGGCGGATAGCCGGAGTGCTCCACGCGCAAAAATCACATGCTGCTCAATCAAATCACTAGTCGCCACATAGATTTTTCGCCGGCGATGGCTGAACTCTCCAACTAGCCGTTCAATGCACTCGTCAGCTGTCTCCTTCTCTTTCGTGAAGAATACCTGCACCTTGCCCTGCGTATAGGATCTTCCCAATCCAGGAACCCGGTAGGCATCAAAAATCACCACGACTCGAAGGCCTGAAAACGCTTGGTAATCCGCTAACTTTTCAAGCAGCACGTCCCGCGCTTCATGCATGCTGCTATTGGCGAGCTTCGCAAGAAATGGCCAGCCGCCGATCATGTTATAACCGTCGACCAGCAGCACATCCCGCCAATCGGCCATCATCGCTAACCTTGAAGGCGGCGACGGCGAAGCACTTCATACATCACGACTCCAGCAGCAACCGAGGCATTAAGCGAGTTGATCTGTCCGGCCATCGGCAGCTTCACAAGCACATCGCATTTCTCGCGGATCAATCGTCCCATCCCTTTATTCTCATTACCGATGACGATAGCAACCGGGCCGTCAAAAACTTCGGTGTCATATAGCTCCTGAACGGCGTCAACGACGGTTCCTACTACCCACACGCCCATTTCCTTCAGCTGGTCGATGGTTTGGCCTAAATTGGTCACTCTGGCTACAGGCACATACTCTACTGCACCGGCGGACGTTTTGGACACCGTTGCCGTTACTTGTGCGGATCTGCGCTTAGGCAGTATGACGCCGTGAGCTCCCGTGCAGTCTGCTGTACGGAGAATCGAACCCAAATTATGCGGATCCTCAATCTCGTCAAGAAGCAGCAAGAAAGGCGGCTCTCCTTTTTCTTCCGCGATCTTCAGCAAATCATCTACTTCCACATAAGCATAGGGTGCCGCTTGGGCAACCACGCCTTGATGCTGAACGCCCGGAACCATTTGATCCAGCTTGCGTTTGTCCACATGCTGAATGACGATGCCCAATTTCTTCGCTTCGGCGATGATCGGCAGGGTCAGGTGTTTTTGCGCATTTTCGGCAATCCATATTTTGTTGATCGTACGTCCTGATTTCAGCGCTTCCGTTACGGAGTGCTTACCTGCTACTATTTCCTCTTCTTGCATCATGTCGGTTTCCTCCTGCATATCAGCCGGTCATCCCCATCTTGTAACCTGAGGATATCGGCTGTATTGTTTCAATGTTGGTGCTATTCTTTCCCGCGGTCTATTGTGCAGACTCCTCAATAAACATAATGCTCTTTCCAATCAGATCACGGAGCCGATCCTGCTCCCCTGTGTAATATAAATATCCAACCAGCGTTTCAAATGCCGTTGCATGCCGATATTCGAGCACGTCGGCATTTTTCGGGATACTGCCTGACTTGGCATTACGTCCCTGACGCACAATATCGCGCTCTTCCTCTGTCAGTTCTGGCTCCAAAAAAGCCAATATTCGGCTCTGCGCCTTCGCTGACACATACCCCGTTGCTGTACGGTGCAAGTGATGGGGGCGAAGATTGGCTTTTGATATCAAAAACTGGCGAACCGCCACCTCATAGATAGCATCCCCGATGTAGGCAAGCACGATGGGCGGGATTAATCTGGCCGGCTTCGATGGCGGAAAGTCAAACCAGCCTACTGCGGGATCATGGTGCTCCAACCCGCCGCTCATTTGCGCCGCCAGCGCATGCCTTGCGCTGTATCCTCGAGTACGATGCCTTCGTCCGCCAGCTTGTCGCGAATTTCATCCGCTCTGGCCCAATTCTTGTTCTTCCGAGCTTCGATACGTTCGGCGATGAGCGCTTCAATCTCCTCGTCCAGAAGCTCTTCCGCGCCTGTATTTACGATGCGCAGCACGCCGTTCATTTCATGGAAAGCACGCAGCATTTCATGAAGATCAGCGGCAGGAATCGAAGCTTCCTTCAGCAGCTGGTTGGCCTCACTGGCCCATTGGAACATCGCGGTAATGGCATCCGGCGTATTGAAATCATCCTGCATCTTCTGGTGGAATTCCGCCAGTACAGCTGATATTTTCTCCGCAACCTGCGGGCTCACCTGATCTTCCTTGGAGCCGATTGCCGTATTCAATCGATAATCGATATTCGCTGCCGCATTCGCCAGACGCTCCACACTCTTCTGTGCTTGATCCATCACCTCATCGCTGTAATTCAGCGGGTTGCGGTAGTGGGTGGACAACATAAAGTAGCGTACAGCTTCTTTCGTATATTGTTCACGAAGTTCCTTAACCAATACACCATTGCCTAGCGATTTCGACATTTTCTCGTTATTAATACGGATATATCCATTATGCATCCAATAATTCGCAAGCGGTTTACCTGTCAATGCCTCAGATTGAGCAACCTCACATTCATGATGCGGGAACTGCAAATCCTGACCGCCACCGTGAATATCCAGCGTATCCCCAAGATAGCGGCGCGCCATAGCGGAGCACTCAATATGCCAGCCTGGACGGCCATCCCCCCACGGGCTGCTCCAGGAAATCTCCCCTGGCTTCGCCGCTTTCCAAAGAACAAAATCCTCCGGGCTCTCTTTCCGCTTATCGACCTCGATCCGAATACCGAATTGCAGCTCATCCAGGTTTTGCTGAGACAGCTTGCCATAATCATCAAACTTGCGTGTCCGGTAGAACACGTCTCCCCCATTCTCATACGCAAAGTCACGATCTATAAGCTCCTGGATGAACTCAATAATGCTCTCCATATTGTCCGTCACCCGTGGATTCAACGTAGCTCTTGGAATTCCAAGGCCATCCAGATCTTCGTAATAAGCGCCAATAAACTTATCTGCCACTTCGGGAACTGTCGTGCCGGTCTGCTCGGCTTTGCGAATCATTTTGTCATCCACGTCAGTAAAGTTGACTACATAATTCACATCATTACCCTGATTCTCAAAATAAGCTCGAACCACGTCGAAGAAGATCATCGGCCGGGCATTTCCAATATGGATATAATCGTAAACCGTAGGACCGCATACATAGATCTTTACTTTCCCAGGTTCCTGAGGGATAAACGTTTCCTTCATACGGGTTAGTGTGTTATAGATTTGCAGTGCCATATTGTATCATCTCAATCCTTTCGCTCCGCTTAATTGTTTGTATAAAAGGCTTACTATTCCTCTTTAGCTGTAGATACAGCCGCCCCCGAAACTCTTGCCTGCTGCTGATCGTGTTTATTCTCATGAAGCTCTGCACGCAGCTGATCGATCTCCTTCTGCATGGAGCGCAGGGTATCGACGATCGGATCAGGCAGGTTCGTGTGATCCAGCCGGTCGCGTACCCGCTCCCCGTTCTGTTTCACGATCTTCCCTGGGTTGCCGACAACGGTGCTGTTCGGGGGAACAGGCCTTAGAACAACGGCATTGGACCCAATATTAGAGTTATCCCCAATCGTGAACGAACCTAGCACTTTGGCCCCGGAACCGATGACCACGTTGTTGCCAATGGTCGGATGCCGCTTCCCCTTTTCCTTGCCTGTTCCGCCGAGCGTAACTCCCTGGTAAATCACTACGTCATCTCCGATTTCGCAGGTCTCTCCAATGACAACTCCCATGCCATGGTCAATAAACAAACGATCTCCGATACGGGCTCCCGGGTGAATCTCGATCCCCGTCATAAACCGGCTGATCTGAGATATGATCCGGGCGAGCGTATACCATCGCCGCTTAAATAATGCATGAGCTACCCGATGCGCCCATAATGCGTGAAGCCCCGAGTAGGTGAATACCACTTCGAAAAGTCCCCGGGCAGCCGGGTCATTCTCGAACACTGTCCGAATATCCGATTTCATCTGTTTAAACATGAACGCTCCCTCTTTCCCCTCTTCCAATCGCGCATGCCATTTGCTGTCCATCGTTATTCCTATAAATAAAAAACGCCCCTGCAGCTTATCGCTGCAGAGGCGCTTGACCGCGGTTCCACTCTGCTTAGAACCGGTACAAGTCTCCTCCCTTGGTGAGGGACGGATTCTACCGATTCTCTTCATGTCATTAACGGCAGACGACCGGCATGATCTAACGATATTGTTCGCTTCAACCATGCAGCTCACAGGTGCATTTCCGCTGCAGGCGACGGGACAATTCTCAGCCGGCAAATTCAAGGTGGTCCTTGTCTTCTGCCGATTGTCCTCTCTGGAACGTGCCTGTTTTACGCGTACTTCTCCTGATCGTAGCTTTTATATGTTTTATATTTGTTGATCTAGGCCAGTGATTAATGACCGCTACGTTTGCGGATCCTTCTTCCGATCGCTGTTGTCTTCCGAATTTCTTTAACTATATTTTACATAGGTTGAAATCGGAAGACAAAGGCGAACGCTTCGCTTCTCCAGAACGATTCCGCCTCCTCCGCTGGGCTTATAATCCTAAAACCCTAGATCAAAGAATATTCGACTTATAGTTTGGAGTAATTATAACTGATGTTATACAGACTGACAAGGCACGTTTATCAAGGGTTGCGTCTGCTTGGGTTTATGCTCCTTTAATCTGCGAACGCAGACGGTCAAGCACGCGCCCCTTGCCCAGCAGCCAGATCGTTTGATTGAGATCGCGTCCATGAGTTTGACCCGTTAAGGCCACACGGATCGGCATGAAGAGCTGTTTCCCCTTAAATCCGGTCTCCTTCTGCACTTCCTTGATCATAGCAGCAATCTTCTGTACGTTAAACTCATCGGACTGTTCAATCTTCGCAAGGAATGCGGACAATACGGCTGGCACCTGCTCACCGCTCATCACTTCAATCCCTTCAGCGTCCAGCTCCAGATGAGTACGGAAGAACACATCGGACAGATCCACGATATCCGAAGCCGCCGTCATCTGCTCTTGATACAGCGCTACGAGTGCGCGCGCCCATTCTTCTTGTTCTGCCGTCAGCTCGGCTGGCAAACGGGTGGCTTTCTGCAAATGCGGAATGGCTAGATCGGCAATGCGATCCGGATCGGCATTCTTGATATACGTATTGTTCAGATGAGCCAGCTTATTCGTATCAAATACAGCCGGGCTCTTCGATAGGCGATGCTCATCAAAGATCGAGATTAACTGCTCCTTGGAGAATACTTCCTCTTCCCCTTCCGGAGACCAGCCAAGCAGAGCGATGAAGTTGAACAACGCTTCAGGCAGATAGCCAAGCTGATCATACTGCTCAATGAACTGAATGATCGACTCGTTCCGCTTACTCAGTTTCTTGTGATCATCACCTACGATCAGGGTCATATGCCCAAATTTAGGCGGCTCCCATCCGAAAGCTTCATAAATCATCAGCTGGCGCGGCGTGTTGGAGATATGATCCTCTCCGCGAAGCACATGGCTGATTTTCATCAGATGATCATCCAACGCTACAGCGAAATTATAGGTAGGAATGCCGTCTTTTTTGACAATAACGAAGTCGCCGGTCTCTTTGCTGTTAAAGCTAATGGTGCCCTTCACCATATCATCGAATGTGTAGGTACGCTCTTCCGGTACGCGGAAACGAATGCTCGCCACACGACCTTCGGCTTCAAATGCGCTGCGCTGCTCGTCCGTCAGATCGCGGTGCTTGCCGGAATAACGCGGCGTTTCGCCACGAGACATCTGCTCTTCCCGCTCCTGCTCCAGCTCCTGCTCGGTGCAATAACAACGGTAAGCAAGGCCCCGATCCAGCAGATCCTGCCAATATTCTTTATAAATATCAAGTCGTTCAGTCTGGCGATAAGGTCCATATTCGCCGCCGACATCCACGCTTTCATCCCAATCCATACCCAGCCACTTCAAGTATTTCAGCTGGCTCTGCTCGCCGCCTTCAACATTGCGCTTTACGTCGGTATCCTCAATGCGGATAATCAACTTGCCGTTATGCTTTCGTGCGAATAAATAATTAAATAATGCCGTTCTAGCATTACCGATATGTAAATGTCCCGTTGGACTCGGTGCATAGCGCACGCGGACTTCTTCGGTCATTGTAACCCCTCCGCTCTCTATTCTTTCGAGTTTTCAGTTTATCAGAAATTCCCTTCCTGAATACATGCTTTAAGATGATAGCATACCTTTTACGAGGCAGACAACCGACTGTGCGGCGATGCCTTCACCCCTGCCGGTGAACCCAAGCTGCTCGGTAGTCGTTGCCTTTACATTCACCTGTTCCACTGTAGCATCAAGCGCCTTGGCGATCACTTCTGCCATTTGCGGAATATAGGGTGCCATCTTCGGTTTCTGTGCAATAATCGTAGAATCGATATTACCAAGTGTATACCCGCGTTCCTTCGCCATGACCCATACTTGTTCCAAAAGTTTCAAGCTGTCTGCGTCTTTATAGGCCGGATCATTGTCTGGAAAATGGCGTCCAATATCGCCAAGCCCAAGCGCCCCCAGGATCGCATCGGTTACAGCGTGCAGCAGCACGTCTGCGTCAGAGTGCCCAACCAATCCTTTTTCATACGGAATCGTCACGCCGCCGATAATGCAGGGCCTTCCCTCCACGAGCTGATGTACGTCAAACCCTTGTCCTACTCGAATCATTCCAAGTCCTCTCCCTTACGTTTCTGTAAAAAAGCCGCATATTCCAAATCCTCCGGCGTGGTGATCTTAATATTGCTGTATTTCCCCTCTACCACCGTTACCGGATACCCTGCACGCTCCATAAGCATAGCATCATCGGTGCCTGTGAACCCATCCTGCACTGCGCTCTCATGAGCAGATCGCAAGTCGGAAAGACGAAAAGCCTGTGGGGTCTGAACGGCCCACAGACTTTGACGGTCCGGGGTCCCTATAATCTGCCCCTTACCGTTCACCTGCTTAATCGTATCCTTCACAGGAACCCCCAGCACAGAGGCACCTTCGCGGATGGCCGCATCGCGGCAGGATTCAATTTCTTCATGCGTTACAAACGGTCTAACGCCGTCATGTATCATTACCCATTCCGAAGAGAGTTGCTTAATGCCTTCATATACAGACTGCTGTCGCTCACTCCCGCCAGGAATGACAGCGGACACCTTGTCCAATCTATAATCCTGAATCCAGGTTTGGCAGCGCGGGACATCCTCTCTTCCCGTTACAAGCACAATCTCCTGCAGCCATGGGATCTGGCTGAACACTTCAAGCGTATGAACAATGATGGGTTTGCCTTCCAGAGCCAAGTATTGCTTACTCTCCCGGGTGCCCATCCTCGTCCCCTTGCCCGCTGCTACAATAACAGCGCCGAAGTTACCCATCATTATACCAAACTCCTGTCCTCACCCTTCACGCCGCATCAGCGGAAAACGGATATGTATATCCCCATCATACTCCGTTTACTGGGCTTTTTCCAACAGTTTTGGTTTGGCAAAGATCATCCGGCCGGCCGAGGTTTGCAATACGCTGGTCACGAGTACTTCCATCATCGTACCGATATACTCGCGTCCGCCCTCCACAACGATCATCGTGCCGTCATCCAAATAAGCTACGCCTTGCCCGTGCTCCTTGCCGTCCTTGATGATCTGCACCAGAATTTCTTCCCCTGGCAGAACCACCGGTTTGACTGCATTGGCCAGATCATTAATGTTCAGTACCGACACACCCTGCAGCTCGCAAACCTTGTTCAGGTTGAAATCATTGGTCACAACTTTGCCCTGCAGCACTTTGGCCAGCTTCACCAGCTTGCTGTCAACTTCGGATATTTCCTCAAAGTCACCTTCATAAATAAGCACCTTGACATCAAGTTCTTTCTGGATTTTATTCAAGATATCAAGACCACGTCGGCCACGATTTCGCTTCAGCAGATCCGAAGAATCCGCAATATGCTGGAGTTCCTCCAGTACGAACTCGGGAATGACAATCGTGCCTTCGATAAATCCCGTTTTGCAAATATCCGCAATTCTCCCGTCAATGATGACGCTCGTATCCAAAATCTTGTGCTCCTCAACACGCCGACCTTCCGGTTCCGTGGTCTGACTCCATTTGCCGGACATCCAGAGAGATGCCAATTCATCCTTCTTCTCCAGGCCAATATGAAATCCGATATACCCCCCGAGGAGCGTAATCCCCACCTGCAGCAGCTGCCCCGCTTGTCCGAGCAAGGTCAAGCCCGGTGACAGCAGTAATGACAACAGAAGACCACACAGCAGTCCCGCTGTTCCTGCAGCCAGCTCATTCATTGGAATTCCTGAGAACGAAGAGATCAGACTGTGCAGCCATCTCCCTACCCGATCCGAGAACAATACCCCGATCATACCAAACAGTAATCCTCCAAGCACCGCGAAGGCTCCAGCCCCCGCCGCAAAAATCCCCTGTCCAAACATAGGCGAGAGCCCTGAGAAAGACCGTTCCAATGTATGATATAACGTATACCCGCCCCATGCACCGCATAATACTGTAAATGCTAAGATAGCTTTTTTTAACATGAGCTTCCGCACACCTCCTTTTTGCACCTATTTAGTTTTGCTTCTATTTTCCAGTATGGTCCAATTTATAAAGTCATAATCGTGCCGTACCATCTTTTTTTGAAATTATGAATGGAACTCTATGGCAACAAAGATTTTTCTTGAGGAGTTTTATTTGCCTTATCTCTCAAATTTACCTATCCCCATTAGGCTTTACCGTGTGCGGAAGCCAGCTTAATCCATGCGATCTACCGTACTTGGTTGCCTGATATTGGTTGAAATCGTCCGAAGGAGTGGAATATAATGAACTCAATTCATAATATCGAGGTGGATGTATAAATGAGCGCTCCTAGTCTACAGGCTTTTCAGGATCAAGTTTCCGAGTTGTTGCTCCGTCACCGCAGTCTCTTGGATGTTCTGTCAAAAAATGGTCAAACCAATGCCTCAGTCAACCGGGCCGTTACCAAGGCCATCACAGAGTGCGGATGCATCGAGCTCCACGCCACGAAGCAAGCCTTCGATATCGACGCTAATCTCGAGTCAGCCCGAGAACTGGCTGGCACCCACGTCGAAGGCCATCTATGCGAAAATTGCCGTGAGGCGGTAAGCGCTGAGCTTGGCCGCAGCATATTCTATATGTCTGCCCTTGCAAATCTTCTGGACATTCAACTGGATGAAGTCATTGTTAAGGAGTCGCAGAAGTGTTCGACATTAGGGCTTTTTAACCTGTCATAGACCCGCTTTTATGTTCAAACGGTTTTAACCGTCAGGTATTCCATGCATACAAAAAAAAGCATTTATCTCGCTGCTTAAGCAGGGAAATAAATGCTTTTTATTTTGGGTATATGCGTTAACGGTCTGAGGAGGAGTAAGCCTCGTCAGAGTTGTGGTCATCTTTTTTCCGTCGTTTTTTGCGGGAAAGTCTGCGGAAATTCTGCTTCAAGCCATAGCCTGCGTAAAGTACCAGCGGAACAAAAATCAGCTTGGAGGTCTGCTCCGGAAAGAACACGGCAACCATGACTGCCCCAATAATGACGATCGGGGTAAATTTAATTGCGGTTTTCGGAATGCCAATCTTCTTAAAGTTAGGGTACTTCACCGCGCTAACCATGAGATAAGATAAAAGTAATACAGCAAAAATCATATAAGGAGCGGTAATCTCTTCATGGAATAACGCCAAGGTTGCAAGCACGCCTCCCGCTGCGGGGATCGGCAATCCAATAAAATATCCCGGTATGCCCGGACGAACATTAAATCTGGCAAGCCGCAATGCACCGCACATCGGAAATATAGCGGTCACCGTCCAAGCCAGTGCAGTATTGATATCCGTAAACGCTACGGTATACATAATGAGTGCCGGAGCTACACCAAAGGAGATCACATCGGATAATGAATCAAGTTCCTTACCGAGTTCGCTTTGAGCATTCAATGCCCGGGCTACCCGGCCATCCAATCCGTCAAGAAGCATGGCAACGATAATCATAATAGCAGCCATACTCGTTCGACCTTCCGTCGCTAAGATGATACCCACCATTCCGAGAAACAGATTACCTAGCGTAAACATGTTCGGAATTGATTTCGTCATTATTATATTCACCTCGTTAAATGTGCACTTCGATCATCGATTGTAGGCCTTTTAGATTTGTCTGTCAATGAAAACTTGTTCCTGCAATCGTTTTAGACCTTCTTTAATGGTGCGCGCACGTACTTCGCCAATCCCGTCCACTTCATCAAGCTCGAGGATCGAAGCGGCCATAATGCTGGACAAATCCTGGAACTGGTCTACCAGATTACGAATAATTACATTCGGCAAGCGAGGGATTTTGTTCAGGATACGGTAACCTCGCGGCAGGATTTCCTCCTCTGAAGCAGCAGCGGAGGCCGGATAACCGAGCAGCCTTACAATATGGTGAATATCCAGCAATTCCTCATCGGTTGAACGTTTCAGTGACTGTATGATCTCCCGGACCTTCTCTTCGCTGTACTCCCTTGCATAGTCTGCATACAGCAGCCAAGCCTCTTCCTCTATATTGCTTACGAGCTCATCCATTTGCATGCTGATCAAACGGCCTTCGTTGCCAAGCTCGTTAATGTAGCGCTTGATCTCTTTCTTGATGCGGAGCACCATCTCCACTCGTTGGATCACATTGACGACTTCCGGAATGGTAACCAGCTCTTCAAATTCGGAAGCGGAGAGATTGGTAAGCGACTGGTTAAGCACCACCCGGTATCGCTCCAAAGTCTGTATAGCCTGATTGGCTTTTGTTAAGATGACGCCGATCTCCTTCAATGAATAACGAAGCGCTCCTTGGTACAGCGTAATAATATTCCGACGCTGCGAAATGGACACGACCAGTTTACCTGTCTGCTTCGCCACGCGTTCCGCCGTTCTGTGTCTTATTCCTGTCTCGATGGAGGAAATCGAGGAATCCGGAATGAGCTGAGTATTCGCATATAGAATCCGTTTCAAGTCTTCACTTAAAATAATCGCGCCGTCCATCTTAGCCAGCTCGTATAAATAGTTTGGCGAAAAATCGCAGTTAATGGAGAAGCCGCCGTCAACCACTTCCATTACCTCCGGGCTATACCCCACAACAATCAGGGCCCCGGTCTTTGCCCGCAGCACGTTCTCCAGTCCGTCGCGAAACGGCGTTCCCGGTGCTACCAGCTTTAGCAAATCATTCATTTTGTCCAGTTGGCTCGTTTCTTTCACCTTCATATGCCCCCTAATCTAACGCAACCGCTAATGCATCTGCAACAGTATTTACTCCTATAATTTGGATTCCTTTCGGATGCTTCCATCCTTTCAAGCTCTTCTCCGGCATGAGCACACGCTTAAAGCCCAACTTCTCCGCTTCCCTTACTCTTTGTTCGGCTCGAGATACAGCACGTACCTCGCCGGTCAGGCCTACCTCGCCAAATATAACATCGTAGGGCTTCGTTGGAATGTCACGGAAGCTGGATGCAATACTTACCGCTATGGCCAGATCCACGGCTGGTTCATCAAGCTTCACGCCTCCCGCAACATTCAGATAAGCGTCCTGCGTCTGCAGGTACATGCCCATCCGTTTCTCCAGCACGGCAATAATCAGATTCATTCGATGATGATCCACGCCTGTGCCCATCCGCCGCGGAGACGGAAAATGGGTAGTGGAGATAAGAGCCTGCAGTTCGACAAGAACCGGGCGGGTTCCCTCCATGCTCGCAACAACCGTCGAACCTGCTACGCCTAAAGGCCGTTCGGATAAAAACAGTTCCGATGGATTCCCGACTTCGCGAAGCCCATCCTCACCCATCTCAAAAATGCCGATCTCATTCGTTGAACCGAAACGGTTCTTCACCGCCCGAAGCAAGCGGTACGTATGATGACGCTCTCCTTCAAAATAAAGCACACAGTCCACCATGTGCTCCAGCATCCTAGGTCCTGCAATCGCACCTTCCTTGGTCACATGACCAACCAGGACGGTAGCAATGCCCTTCACTTTTGCCAGCCGCATGAAGCGGGCAGTACACTCCCTCACTTGGGAAACGCTGCCCGGCGCACTCGTTACCTCTGGCAAATACACCGTCTGGATAGAGTCAATGACAACGAAGCCGGGCTGTACGTTCTCAATGGCTTCCTCGATCGATTCCAGATTGGTTTCACAGAGGACAAACAGCTCCGGAGACAACGCCCCTAGCCGGTCTGCACGCAGCTTGGTCTGGCGTACGGATTCCTCACCGGAAATGTACAGAACACGTATGCCATTTTGGGCCAGGCGATTAGAGGCTTGCAGCAGCAGTGTGGATTTGCCGATACCGGGGTCGCCGCCTACTAACACAAGCGAGCCCGGGACAAGTCCGCCCCCGAGCACACGGTTCAGTTCCGCTATGCCTGTCTGGATTCTGGGTTCTTTGCCGCTTTCTATATTTATGATGGAAAGGGGTTTTTCTTTACTATGAAAAAGAGGGGAGTTCATCCCCTGCGTCTTGATTACCGTTTCGGTTTCTTCCACCATGGAATTCCATGATTGGCAGCCGGGGCATTTTCCGAACCATTTGGGTGCTTCATAACCACATTCGGTACAGAAAAATTTCGTTTTAGTTTTTGCCATGTAAGTCTCCTTTATGTCGCACATCCTTTGTCGGATTTCGTAAAACCCTGCAAATTCAGGCATTACTCAAAGTTTACCATTTCTTATAATTGGGCGTAAAGGATAATTGGGAACTTTACGCGAAAGCAGGGATATTTACTTCAAATTTGAAGGATCCGGGGTATATCGACAATATTATTATTGATTATTAGCGTATGGAAAACGATCTCCACTTCGCTGCCGGATCATTCTTACGATCGCTGTTAAAACCAGGAAACTGGAATTGAAACCATGGTGGTTTCCGGTTTTAAAGGCGAACGCTGTCGCTTCTTCAGAAAGATTCCTTCCTCTTCATAAAAGAGATCCGCTTTCATGCCGCTTCCCCCCGTCAAATCAAAAACCCCTGCTGGATTGATTTCCAGCAGGGGTTGAAGTGCTCTTATTCCGTTTCGGTGGAAGCGGTGTGGGCCTTTTCGTTCTTGTTTACAACGAGCTCGCCGTTCTCTTCATCGATGATGAGCGAGTCTCCTTTGGTTACGTTGCCTTTCAAGAGCTCTTCGGAGAGACGATCCTCGATGTGCTTCTGGATAGCCCGGCGCAGAGGACGAGCACCGAAAGCAGGATCGTAGCCTTCCTTCGCTATAAAGGCCTTCGCCTTGTCTGTGAGTTCGAAATGCACTTCGAAATCTCTCAGACGCTTGCGCAGCTCGTCGGACATGAGGGTCACAATCTCGGCAATGTGTTTCTCTTCCAGAGAGTGGAACACGATGATCTCATCAATCCGGTTCAGGAACTCTGGACGGAAGCTCTTCTTGAGCTCATCCATTACTTTACCCTTCATGTTGTTATAATCGCGTCCTGCATCCGTCACGGCTGTGAAGCCAAGCGTAGAGTTCTTCTTGATCGCTTCCGCACCTACGTTGGAAGTGAGGATGATCAGGGTGTTACGGAAATCAACCACACGACCCTTCGAGTCAGTCAGACGTCCGTCTTCCAGCACTTGAAGCAAGATATTGAATACCTCAGGATGCGCCTTCTCGATTTCATCGAGGAGAACAACGGAATACGGCTTGCGGCGTACCTTCTCGGTCAATTGGCCGCCTTCTTCATAGCCGACATATCCTGGAGGCGCTCCAACAAGGCGGGATGTGGAATGCTTCTCCATGTACTCGGACATATCGATCCGTACAACGGCGTTCTCATCGCCGAACATCGCCTCAGCAAGCGCACGTGCCAGTTCGGTTTTACCTACTCCAGTAGGGCCGAGGAAGATGAAGGAGCCCATTGGACGCTTCGGATCTTTCAGTCCTGCACGTGCCCGGCGAACGGCCCGGCTGACTGCTTTAACCGCTTCTTCTTGACCAATCACACGGCTGTGCAGAATTTCTTCCAAATTGAGAAGACGCTCAGTCTCTTCTTCTTTCAATTTGTTGACCGGGATTCCCGTCCAGTTTGCTACCACGTCGGCGATATCCTCTGGCGTTACCTCGGAATCGGTGCGGCCTTGTTTTTCTTTCCACTGATTCTTGGTGACTTCGAGTTCTTCACGCAGCTTCTGCTCCGTATCACGCAGAGCGGCAGCCTTCTCAAATTCCTGACTTTGAACTGCTGCATCTTTCTCTTTGCGGATGTCTTCCAGATGAGCTTCCTGATCTTTCAGATTTGGCGGTATGGTATACGTATGAAGACGAACTTTCGAACCCGCCTCATCAATCAGGTCAATCGCTTTATCCGGCAGGAAACGGTCGGTAATGTAACGGTCGGACAATCGTACGGCCTGCTCGATCGCTTCGTCTGTAATTTTTACACGGTGATGGGCTTCGTAACGATCACGCAGTCCATACAGAATTTGAATAGCTTCTTCCGGTGACGGCTGATCGACCGTAATCGGTTGGAACCGGCGCTCCAGCGCGGCATCCTTCTCGATATATTTGCGGTATTCGTCCAATGTGGTTGCCCCTATGCACTGAAGCTCCCCACGTGCCAATGAAGGCTTAAGGATGTTTGAAGCGTCAATCGCTCCTTCCGCACCTCCTGCACCGATCAACGTATGCAGCTCGTCAATGAATAGAATGATGTTGCCCGCTTGGCGGATCTCATCCATGATTTTTTTGAGACGATCTTCAAACTCGCCGCGGTATTTGGTTCCTGCAACTACGGAGCCCATATCCAGCGTCATGACTCGTTTATCGCGCAGAGTCTCCGGAATTTCATTATTAATGATGCGCTGAGCTAACCCTTCAGCAACTGCTGTCTTACCAACACCGGGTTCACCAATCAATACCGGGTTGTTCTTCGTACGGCGGCTCAGCACCTGAATTACGCGCTCAATCTCTTTGCCCCGGCCAATAACTGGATCCAGGTTGCCTTCCTTGGCGCTTGCCGTGAGGTCACGGGCTAGACTATCCAATGTAGGCGTGCTTACATTCTGCGGTGTGCCATGATGACTGGATACCGCCTCACTGCTTCCAAGCAGCTGCAGCACTTGCTGACGGGCTTTGTTCAGGCTGATGCCCAGGTTGTTCAGCACGCGTGCCGCAACCCCTTCACCCTCGCGAATCAGCCCCAGCAAAATATGCTCTGTGCCGACATAGGTATGGCCAAGCTTGCGAGCTTCATCCATGGAAAGCTCAATTACTTTTTTGGCTCTAGGCGTATAAGCAATATTGGTTGGCTGCTCCTGCCCGCGTCCAATCAATGTTTCCACTTCATCTTGAATCTTCTCAAGACCGAGTCCAAGACCGATCAGCGCTTTGGCTGCAATGCCGTCTCCTTCACGAATAAGTCCAAGCAGGATATGTTCCGTACCGATATTGTTGTGCCCCAGACGTACTGCTTCTTCTTGAGCCAATGCAAGCACCTTTTGTGCACGTTCTGTAAATCTGCCAAACATCATCGTATTGCACCTCCACGTTTCGATTAATATATTAAATCTCGTGAATTTCGGTGTATCGCCGCTAAGAAGACGTTACAAACCGTTATCCAATGTAAAACGAGATCGTTCCTTAATGATTACCCAATGTTTCTCTGATAAGCTTTGCCCTGTACATGTCCCGTTCGGAAGGATCCATGCCGATACCATAGGTTTTCTGCAGAAATCCAGGCTGTGTTTTTACGTTCAGCTCATTCATGACCGATATATCTGGCCCCTCCAGCAGGCCCAAATCCACACCCAGCCGAACATCGGACAGTCGCTGGGCCGCTTCCTTGGAATCCATAACTGCCGCATAGGAGAGTATCCCGTAAGATCGCATAATCCGATCGGTAATACGCAGCTTGGATTCACCCAGAAGTCTTGCTCTGGCATTCTTCTCATGCTCAATGATTTGCAAGGCGACGCTATGAAGATTCTCAATGATCTCTGTTTCGGTTTGACCGAGTGTAATCTGATTCGAGATCTGGAACAGATTTCCCAGTGCTTCACTGCCTTCACCATAAATTCCTCTAACCGTTAAACCGACCTGGGATACAGCCGAGAGGATCCGGTTAATCTGCTGTGTCATCACAAGCGCGGGCAGATGCATCATAACCGATGCCCGAAGCCCCGTACCGACATTCGTCGGACAGCTCGTGAGATATCCGCGTTTGTCATCAAACGCATAATCGATTTCGGACTCAAATACATCATCGAGCGCTGTCGCACGGGCCCATGCCTCACGAACCTGAAATCCGGGATATAAACACTGTATGCGCAAGTGATCCTCTTCATTGATCATAATGCTGACGGATTCATCTTCTGTCAGGATGACTGCACCGTTTCGGGATTCGTTCGCCAGATTGGGGCTAATCAGATGCTTCTCAACGAGAACCCTCTTATCCAGCTCATCAATCTCACTTAATTTAATTACATGCAAATTCCCGAAATCCTGCAAATCCTCCTGATCTTTATCCTCAAGCACACGGGTCAAACGCTCCAGCACTTCTCCCGACTGCTGATCCGTTGCAAGCAGCGGGAAAGGAAGATGCTGCAGATTGCGCGCCACCCTGACACGGGTGCTGATGACAATGTCGGAATCCTGACCGTTTCCACGCATCCACTCGCTCAGCGCCGAATCGGTAAACCGGAGATTAGACATCACGCATTCCTCCTATTAAAGTGCAAAACCATAATTGTTATTCCTGAGCTATGTTCTTCTCCAGCTCACGGATTTGATCGCGGATCTCGGCAGCTGTTTCAAACTCCTCCTGCACGATCCGCATCTGAAGTTCTTTCTTAAGCTCATCGATCTGGCGCTTAATCTGTATTCGGCCGCCTGAACACTTCGGCACCTTCCCGACATGGGAGGTACCTCCATGGACTCGCTTAAACAACGGGTCCAATCGATCCGAAAAATATTTATAACACGAGCTGCAGCCAAAACGCCCAAGCTTGCTGAACTGGGAATACGTCATCCCGCATTCTTCGCATCGCAGTGACTGGGCTGTTTTTGCACCAGGGCTCTGCCCTTTGCCGGCAGGATCCAAATCCAGCAGACCCGACAGCAAACTGTGTATAGAAAAACCATTCGACGTGCCGGGGATCAATTCCCCTTTTTCACGGGCACAAGTTTCACAAAAATGGAACTCGGTTTTCTCCCCGTTCACAATTTTGGTGAAATGAAGTGTCGCCGGCCGTTTACCACATTCTTGGCATAACATAACTCCGATGCCTCCTTACACAGACTCACTTACCCAATAAAGAAATAAGCATTGCCTTCATCAACCTTGCGCGCAGCTCATCCCGAAGTGGAAGCTTCACATTCAGGCACTCCCTGGAAATCGCGGCCCGCATCAGACTGGCCTCCCGCCTTGTTAGAAACCGGGCTTCTTCCAGCTGATAGATCAATCCTTCAGCTACCGTCTGATCGATCATGGTGCCGATGGTGTGATGAAGATGCTGATGTAATGCAGCATGCTGGGGAAGCTCAATACGCTGAATGCGTATGTATCCGCCTCCCCCTCGCTTACTTTCGACAAGGAAGCCCTTCTCCAGCGTGAATCGTGTACTGATCACATAGTTAATCTGAGATGGAACGCAAGAAAATTGCTCCGCCAGATCGTTTCGTTGAATTTCAACGGTACCTTCCGGACTTTCCTGCAATATACTCTTCAAGTATTGTTCGATAATATCCGAGATATTACGCATGATCTGTTCATCCTCCACTGATTGAAACGTTAAGACGGATAGTGACCTTACACGTCCGCACAGAGCCTTACGTTCATTTAACCATAACCAAAATCAACGAACCTGCCAGCTGACTTTGACTTTCTTTGACTTTAATCTTATTATAGCACAATTTTTCATTTTGCCAAGAGGGCCTCCGCGAATATCAACAAACTTTTCCTTCTTATTGTACCCACTTTCCCAAGCACTTATAGCCTCTATTTGAAGAGCACGTTCAAACCTGCAATAATCTATCATAAAAAAACAGCCTGAAAGCCGAACATATCGGGCCTTCAAGCTGCTTCTTTAAGAGCATAATCTCATTGTAATTATATATAAATTACGCATCATAGCTGATCAAATAATGCTGCAACTCTGTATTGTAATAACCAATGCTGTACTCGATGATGCTGCCCGTCCCGTCATAAGAAGACCTTAATCGCTTCAACAGCGGGGCGCCTACGCTCACGTCCAGCAATTTAGCTGTCGCTTCATCTGCTACGGCAGCGAGAAAGCGATCCTTGAAATTCTCCAGCGTAATTTGGCTCTCCTCGATGCGGTCATACAATGAGGGCAGTTCGGTCGAACCGAACGCTTCACCCATATCTACTTGAGATGATACATAGTGGGTATAGTAAATAAACGGACTCCCATCAAGCAAATACAATCGTTCGATGAGTAAACAGCGTTCACCAAACTTCTGGAACAAATCGCTGTCAGGCTCATTATGTACCCATTCTGTCTTCAGGTGCCGCTTCCGAATCTGATGTCCCTCTTCAACCAGAATCTCCGTAAACAGCTTTCCCTTGGAAAGCTTGGAGAAGGATGTATTCCGGGTCACCATCGTCCCCACTCCGCTGCGCTTCTCTACATAACCTTCCTGATACAGTTCCTGGATCGCATTGCGAACCGTCATTTTACTGACATTGAATTCTTGTTCCAGCTGCGGCTCCGAAGGAATAAGAGAACCTAGGGGATACTCCCCATGCAGAATCCGATCTTTAATGATCTTCTTGATTTGCAAGTATAGCGGACCGTTCTTCCGCGTGATCGACATGCCACTCCTACCTTTCCACGTCAGACATATGATGACTCATCGCCTGCAGGACTTCACGTTCGTTCGCGGTCGGCGTATCCCCCGTTACGGTATGGGCCAGCATTGCCGCAGCAGCAGCAAAGTCAACTGTCCGTCCCGGATCGAATCCCTCCGCTATCCCGTGAATGATCCCACTGGCATAGGCATCCCCCGCTCCAATGCGGTCATGGACGGAAAAGGTTAGAGTCTGGGAAAAATAGAACGTTCCATCCGTGTAAAGGTAACCTTGCAGGGAATGGGTATTATCACCGTTGATCTTGCGGTGAGTACCCGATGCAACCTTAATATTATACTTCGCCGTCACCTGCGGGATCAACTCCTGCAGCTGTTCCATCCGATCCTCCCGGGTCGTCTCCATGCCAAGGATATACATGGCGTCTTTCTCATTCATAAATACGATATCCGCCAGGCTCAGCATTTCTTCATAGTGCGGCTTGGCAAATGAATAACGATCTGCTCCCCATAAGGAAGGGCGGTAATTGCAATCGAACACAACCGTGCCGCCATTCGCTTTGACTTCACGGGCCAATGCCTTCATCTGTCCCCGTACGGTATCGTTCATGGAGAGCGTTATGCCGCAGAAGTGGATAATATCAATCTGTTCAGCTATCGCACGGAAATCATACATGGAGTCCTCAGCCGTATTAAAGCTGCTGCCCAATCGATCCGTATAGGTCACGCGTCCAGGCCTGACACCGAATCCGTTCTCCAGAAAATACATGCCCACATACTTGCCGCCACGGCTGATTAGCGATGTGCCGATCCCAAGCTTACGCAGGTAAGAGATCGCTGCTTCGCCAAGTGGATTGTCCGGGAGCGTGCTCACTAAATATCCGTTATGACCAAGCCTTGCCATGGCCGAAGCGATATTCACACCCGTCCCGGAGAAGGAATAATTCAGATGACTCTCTTGAGCCAAGGATGCATATCCCGGTACTTGCAGACGCATCATCACTTCGCCATACGCAGCTATTCTCTTAGGCATATTGATCAACCAGTGCTTTTAGCTTATGGTGCAGCTCTTGAACATCACTAATGATCGTATCTCCGCTTGCGGAGTCGATAATTGACGAGTACACGTGAGGGATAATCTGCTGTACTCCGGCTTCGAGGGCGATGCGAACGATAGCTTCAAAATTGTCTTTATCAATTCCGCCTGTAGGCTCAAGCGCAAATCCTTCCTCTGCACATGCCTTCGCTACCGCGCGGTACTCATCCTCCAGCTTCAGGCCCTGCATCGGGAAATACTTCAACGCATTGCCGCCCATATCGCGGACAAGAGCGATAGCTGACTTCACAGGTACGATGGCTTTGTCAGATCCGGCTGCGCTCACTGGCCCGGTGCTGATGTTCACATATCCCACTTGACCGGAAGGAGACACGAGGCTGTTAATCCAGCTATCCTCACCGCCCAGATTGGCACGTGTTGCCCCAACCGCAGGAAATACCTGATTGATATGCGTCCCAGGGTAGCTCTTCACGATCTCGGCTACCACGGCAGCTTGACGATTATCGCCCGCTCCCAGCCCGATGGATACCGCATCTTCAATAGCGGCGCCATATTCCTTCATCGCGGACACAGCCTCTTGCGCGTTCGGATAATTCTTGGATAACACACCGACCAGAACATGTCCTTCCGAGGCTTCAAATATGTCCTTTGCATTCTGAATGCTGCCTGCAAGAACGTTCAGGGCCGTGCGGTTTTTGTAAAGACGTTTCTCCATGTTTGCCATCTTAGTTTCCCCCTGCAATCTGTTGTATTCTTGTAATAATGACTTGCAAATCATCACCGGACAAAGAGCGTGGATCAATATCAAAATACCCCTGACGAACTCCATAGTCCCTCGTATAAACGGCGATATCGCCTTCGCGAAGCTGGTCGTTCATGCTCTTGGCACTAACTCCTGCCGCTTCCTCATCCACTTTTACCCGTCCTCGGAAAATCGCCCTACCAGCTTCATCCTGCACAATAGTTACCTCAATACCCGGTAAATTCGACAGAGATTTCATTTGCTCAAGGGCGGCCTTTTCCTGCTCGCTCTTGTCTTCCTTGACCATATATTCGTCCAATGCCTGGAGAAGCCCAAACGTCGTTTCCTTGCCTACCTTCATGCTGCGACCAATACCATGGAGCTGCGCCTTCACCCATTCGACATATTGATGCTTGCCACCCACGATGCCGGAAGTCGGACCTTCGATGGCTTTAGAGCCGCTGTATATAGCCAGATCTCCATACTTTACATACTTCTGGATATCCTCTTCCGCAGCAGCATCCACGATCAGCGGCACCCCATGTGACTGGGCTACTTCCGCCGCTTCCTCTACCGAGATCATATTCTTCTGTACACAGTGATGGGATTTAACATATAAAATAGCGGCTGTCCGCTCATTAATCGCCTCGGCAATATGTTCTTTACGACCTTCGTTGGCATATCCAACCTCAACCACCTTGCCGCCTCCGAGGTAAACCATCGTCTCAACCGGAGCTCCGTATTGCACATTATGCCCTTTGAACATGATAATTTCATTTTTTGCGATCGGCTCTTGATGGAGTCTATCGCTGCGCCGACGCTGACCTTCAGTAACAATACCTGCCACGGAAAGCGCAATTCCACTGGAAGCTGAATTAACAACAACCGCTGCTTCTGAGCCGAGAATACGAGCTATGTAATCGCCGGCCTTGTCTACCAAGTCCGCGATCTCGACGTAGCTCTGACCGCCAATCCGCATTGCCTCCATTACGCTGTTCGTCGGAGCTGATACTCCGAGAATACTCATACGCCCACTCGCGTTAACGACGCGTTTCAGTCCATATTTAGCATGTAACGAATGATCCATTGACTACCACTCCTCTGGCTTCAATATATCGGTCAGCTACTCGGACTTCCCCTTCGGAATCCGTTAAGCTCATAGCTCCCTGCTGCACCGCGAACAACGTCAGGTGAGCAGCGTCCCCGACCTGAATTCGGCCAAGCTCAGGCCTGTGCAGCCACGCCGCTGCTTGGTCCGTCACGGCATAAACAACCTCCTGCAGACTATAACCTAAATACAAAAATTTCGTCATCACATTAGCCAAGCTGTATACCGGACCATCGATGCGATTGCCGCGATATATATCGGTGCTGATGGTATCAAACTTAATCCCATGTTTCTTCGCATATTCCGCAACCAGGAACGAGAAGCTTGCTGTTCCGTGCCCCACATCCAGATGTACGCCGCGGTCTATCGCTTCCAACAATGCAGGGATCGGCTCTCCGGCCGAATCAAATAGATTGTTAGCTTTTCCGTTCAAATAATGTGTGATGATATCATCCTTCTGAAGCAGCTCCAGAACTTTCTCAATCGGAGGCGGGCCTGACCCGATATGAACCATGAGCGGGAGCGACGCTAACTTGGACAGCTCTCTGGCTAGTCGAAGCGGCTCTACCCCGTTGTCCTTGACTACGCTTTTGCTGATTCTTGCCTTGAGACCAATGATTAAATCCGGATATGTGCATACCGCTTTCTGTGCCTTTTCGGCATCAATCCACGCTAGGTGGGAAAGCTCATCGATCCGCTGAAGTCCGATATGGGAAATATTCAAAAAAGCAAACACATTCGTCTTGGATTTGGCAACCTCGCTTGCAAGGTCCCCGATCGTGTCGGCTCCGCAGCTCCCGGCATCGATAATCGTAGCAACCCCTTGCTTAACGCCGATCTCGTCGATGGCATCCCCGTAAGGATCGAGCTTGGCAACCGCATGAACATGCATATCGATCCAGCCGCTAGAAACATATAATCCTGTACCATCAAAGCTGTTGGTTCCCGAAGCTTTATTAGCTTCAGTTATCTCCGTGATGAATCCATTCTCCATAACAATGTCAAATGGTTTATCATCGTGTACGGTCTGTACATTATGCAGCACAAAACGCTGCTCCAATATCTTCATATCCTCACCCCTTTGGCCTTGCTTGTCTTTCCTGAACTCTACTTCAATCCGCCGATTTACATGGGGAATATTCGTAACGGTTATAGCATAGCACAGAACTTCGTTCACGTGAATATAACGTTATAATGTTTAATTGTTTTATTTGATTTCTAGACTGCTCCGGCTTATCGCATCCAATGAGATTGATATAGTATGGTTATGGTTCTATTTTGTGAGCATGATCTCCTTCCATTCCGGCACGAAAAAAGAGACCGCCCTCGACAGGCCGTCTCATTTGTTCTCATTCTATGATATTATTCATCTTATTCATATTTACCGGACACATGCGCAAGTCCCTAAGATTAAACTTCCACTTTCCGATCAATCAAATAGACAGTAGCATACAAGATTAAGACCGCTGCTACTACTTCAAAAGCAAATGCGCCCCATACCCAGGCATGATGCCCTTGGGAGAAAGTAAAGCCCGTGTAATCGATAACTGAAAAGGAAGCTACCGGTCCGCTGAATGCTGTATCATCTCCGAAGAGAAATTCACTAAGCCAGCCCAGAACATTTTGCAATAGGAAGAAAATCAGAATACCAATCCAGACGCCACCCTTCCTTGTTAAGCTGCTGGCCACAGCGATGGAAAAAAACAACGTTATCATCACGTAGATGAATTTCCATACTATGAACACCAAGAGACTGACATAATTAATCAATGACGAATCGGAAAAATGGATGACCTCCCACGGAAAGCCTGCAGCGCTCCCATAGTACCAAATATGCAGAGCCATCATTACGCCCAGGACCAGCAGGTTTGCACATGCGAGTGTTAGTGAGGAAGCCACAGTCCACACGGAGCGTACGGGGATCAGACGCCGATGATATGCTTTAATATTGTAGCCGAAGGTCTTGCCAGTCACCACAAGAAGCAGAACGCTCATCGAAGTGTAAGCCAACATACTTAAGACAATCATGACTGCCAGGTCCCAGTTCCTCACAGTGCCTAACACCGTGATTCCTATCTGTACCATCAGGAGGATGGCGAAGGCGCCAAGCAGCATCGTAGAGTTTCTTTTCCAGTCGTATTTCAACACTCTCATCATTCCGCATACACCTCTTTAAACATCTCATCCACGCTTTTTCCGTGTTTTAAGCGGATGTTCTCCACTTCGTCATACATGACAACCTCACCATCGCGAATAAATATGACTTCATCAAATATCCGTTCAATATCCCGGACAAGATGGGTTGAAATGATAATGCTGCTGTCCTCGTCGTAGAATTCCACGATGGCATCCAATATTTTTCCGCGAGCTATGGGATCTACCCCGCCGATGGGTTCATCCAGCATATACAGCTGGGCTTCACGGGACAAAGCCAGTGTTAACTGCAAACGTTCATTCATGCCCTTGGACAAGGAACTGATGCGATCATTGGTTTTTAAGTTCATGAATTCCAGCATTTTGCGAGCTTTCTCTACATTAAAATCCTCATAAAAATCCTTAAAGTATGCCAAGGCATCCGATACCTTCATCCATGATTCGGTCACGGGACGGTCCGGCATAAAGGATAACAAGCCCTTGGTCTCCAGACCGACCGGTTTGCCGCACACCTCCACACTGCCTGCTGTAGGATGGATCAGCCCAGCCGCCATCTTCATAAGGGTACTCTTTCCGCTGCCGTTGGTGCCTAGCAGGCCAATAATTTTTCCACCGCTTATCTCTAAATTCACATCATGTAATGCTCTTCGTCCCCCTGCATAAGTCTTGCTCACGTTCCGTACTTGTAACAGGTTCTCCATCATGGTATCACCTCTGCTCTAGATTTATGGCTGCTTCACAGCATCTTCCACGACCGTTATGATATCTTGCTCCGTAAAGCCAAGCTCCTGCATGCCGCGAATGAATCGTTCCAGCAGATCGCCGGCCATTTCTTTTTTAATCGCCATTATTGTAGACTCCTCACCTGTTACATATCGGCCCAATCCCCGCCGCGTTTCCACGATACCCTCACGCTCCAATTCTTGAAAAGTACGCTGCACCGTATTTGGATTTATTTGTAGCTCACTTGCTAATTCCCGAACGGACGGTATTTTATCTCCTGGCTTAAGATTGCCGATAATGATTTCTTTTTTTAGATACGTCATGATCTGTAAATAGATTGGCAGATTATTATCAAATTCTATACTCACTGTCGGGTTGCTCCTTTCCGCCGCTCTACCTCGTACTCTGGTTTCTTATGCGACATCCCTTTTTTTAAACGTAACAAAGCCTGTCAGCAGAAACAAGAGAAGGTATACAGCGAGCACAATCATTGAGAAGGTCAAGCTCATGCCGGGAACCGGAGAACTCGAGCCCCCGCTATATATGGATAGATCCACGTTCAGGAAAAGCAGGTATTTGGACCAGGAGTAGCGTGCAAGCAGCTGAACCACCATGCTCTCCATAATCACTATAAACATCCCAATGCCGATGGCAGGACCTGTTGATCTCGTGAGAATGCCTACCATAAAGGTTAACGTTACATATACGATGGTATACACCAGGTTGTTCACTGCAGCACTGAGCACATCGCCAAGAGTAACGGTGCCGCCATCCATGCCGAACGTAATTTGACCGGTCAGCACAGCTACTGCAAACATGAAAGCCACAAGCGTTATCAAGTACAACAACACGGCCACATATTTTGATGCCAAAATGGTGGAGCGGCTCTGCGCTCGTATAAGCAGCAGTTTAATCGTTCCCATGCTGTGCTCCTTGGCCACGGTTCCTGCTGTCACGACAATAGCAAGCAGGGTGAGCATTTGTCCCATTCCCTTGGTGGAGACAGCCATGTGGGCAAACTCATAGCCGGTATTCCCTCCGCCGGCAAACTTGTAGAGCATGAACGCTGTAAAGATCACCATTCCCGCTAGAAGTGCATATGGCAGAAAAAAGCTGCGTTTCTTAAACATTTTGAGCCACTCGTTCCAGACGAGATTTCCAAAGCTACGCAATGCGGTTGCCTCCTGTCCATTTCAAGAATTCTTCTTCGAGTGATGACTTCATCTCTTCCACACGGTAAATCCGTACCCTGGCGTCGCATAGAGATTGGATCAGTGTAGGTATATCCTCTTCACGAAGTTGAAGGGTAATCGTCCCCTCCTCCGCTTTGCTTTGCATGGTGATTTTCTGCAGATGTCTAATGGTTTGTTCAGCCATTGCCACATCATTCACGCGAATGCTTACCGTGGAAAGCTCTTCATTAACGGTTTTCGCCCCGATAGAACGTTCGGTGACCAGCTTACCTTCTTGAATGACAACCACACGACTGCACATAAGTTCCATCTCCGATAGCAAGTGACTGGATACGAGAATGGCAATTCCCTCATTTATAGCAATCTGTTTCAAGTAATCTCGCATCTCGCGGATGCCGGCTGGATCAAGTCCATTCGTCGGCTCGTCAAGAATAAGAATCGATGGATTATGCAGCAATGCCTGTGCTATTCCTAGCCGTTGACGCATTCCCAGAGAATAAGCACGAACCTTCTTGTGAATGGCATCTTGCAGCCCGACAAGCTTCACCACCTCCATAATTCTGGTTATGGTTACTCCATCGGTCATTCGCTGGTACTGTCTCAGGTTGTCATACCCGCTCATATAAGGATAAAATTCAGGATTCTCGATAATGCCGCCAATATGGCGGATCGCTTGAACAAAATCGGACTTGATGCTGTGTCCCTTCACCCGCACATCACCATGGGACATCTCGATCAATCCTACAATCATCCGAATGGTTGTCGTTTTGCCTGCACCGTTTGGTCCAAGCAAGCCTACAATTTCACCGCGATGAATGTCGAAGGTTAGGCTGTCTACAATATTTTTCTTGCCAATTGTTTTGGTGACCTGCTCCACGCTAAGAACGACTGGCCCTTTCTTGGCATCTTTCCTATTGGTGGAGGCCGACCCGCTTATTCCATCAACCAATTCGCCTGAGGTATTCTCAATATTCGTTGTTACTTCGTTTGAATCGTTTCCGCTCATGTATTCCACTCCTTAGTACCAGTGTTATAGTTAAATAGTACACTAGTGTTTTGGTTCTGTAAAGCCTAATTTATTAAATTCTATACATTGACATCCAAGGGTTGGGGAAATATACTGATTACATAACCAAATGGTTATGTATAATAGAGATGGGGGAATCGAATTGAGTGATTTATACCGTGCAATATCAGATCCCATCCGTAGGAAGATATTGAATATGGTTGCTCATCAGGAGCTGGCCCAGCTTGAGATCGTGAAAGCTTTCCATATCTCGCAGCCAGCCATTAAAAAACATCTTACGATTTTGATGGATGAGGAGTTATTGCTTGTTCGTAAGGAAGGGAAATACCGTTATTACCGGTTGAATACGCCGACTTTTCAGCGCGGATATGAGGAGCTTCAAGAAGAATTGGGTTCGATTCTGGAGAACAAATTGAGCAGACTCAAACAATATTTAGAGGGGGATGCCTAAATGACATCTATTTTCAAGCATGTAAAACGAGACATCATTATTCGCACTACACCGGAGAGAGTATGGTCGGCGTTAACCGATCCGCAAGAACGCAATCGTTGGGAAACCCGGCATTGTGAAATCGACTTAGAGATCGGAGGCCAAATAACTCTGGATTATGGCTGGGGCGTATCCTATAAAGGTACCATCGTGGAACTTGTCCCTCCTCACAAACTTACCCTCAAGGGAGAGGATGAGGAACTGACAATTTGGACAATTACACCGCATGCGGAGGGAAGCCTAGTCAGCATTGAATACACTGGTTTATGGTCTAATGAACGAGAATACATGATGATGGATAATATGGCTTTTGGTACATACCGATTTATGCGCAATATGAAAAGCGTACTGGAAGGACAATCTGATCTCCGCCCCACTTTCTGGTCCAGCTGGATCGGCGTAAATCATTATACATACCGTGATAACGGCATAGAGGGCGTTAAAGTCTTAGAAGTGTTTCCTAATACAACTGCTGACGGTGTCATCGAAATAGGTGACATTATCATCCGTGCGGATAGTGAGGTCATTCACGAGTATGATGAGTTTGAAGATAAAGTCACTTCTATGACACCCGGCGAGGAGATTGCGATCGAATTCGTTCGACACGGGACCCTACACCGTGCTGTGCTTCTCGCACTCCCTTATGGACTGAAGAAAGAAATTGAAGCTTAGCGAAGAGTAGTATATATCAGGCACATTGCTAATAATGCATGGACTACTGATGAAGTGCTTATTATCATTAGCCTAGAATTCTATAGACGATCCTGTCGGGTCGTCTTCTTTATGAAATGCTCCAAGAATCACTTTAGATGATATGAGGGCTAAGAATAGGAAAAGACCGTTATCGATGACTCGATAAAGGTCTTTATGGTTGTTCGCTTGGCGACGTCCTACTCTCCCGGGACCCTGCGGTCCAAGTACCATCGGCGCTGGAAGGCTTAACGGTCGTGTTCGGGATGGGTACGCGTGGAACCCTTCCGCCATCGCCACCAAACGGCTTCAGATGCTTGATCACCTGAAAACTAGATACGAAACAAAATTTGCAGCACTTTGAAATAATTAGGATAAGCCCTCGACCGA
>NZ_JBCMXJ010000022.1:0-56027 GCF_050475945.1 Paenibacillus solani | reverse complement strand
GGCTTCCTTTTTTACGTCCCAGTCGGGGTACGGCCTTACAGGCCGACTGCGAAGTAATGCTCCCGAAGTGTATGCTCCGACGAACCCCCTCGGGGTTCTCATCCTCACGGGACGCAAAAACGTCCCAGTCGGGGTACGGCCTTACAGGCCGACTGCGAAGTAATGCTCCCGAAGCGTATGCTCCGACGAACCCACCTGGGTTCATCACCCTTCTGGAATACGCAAAGAAGCCACCAATTTTAACATTGGTGGCTTCCTTTTTTACGTCCCAGAAGGGATTCGAACCCCTGACCGACGGCTTAGAAGGCCGTTGCTCTATCCAGCTGAGCTACTGGGACACAGAATTTTTTCAAGCAAAAAATATGTTATCATATCCCCCAGGAGATTACAACTATTTTTTTATGACCCATGAATTTGAGGTGGCAAGATTATGAGCACATCCTTCCGGGTTATATTGATAAGGTATAAGGGGGGGCCATGAACCTATGGGATATTTAGTCGCTGCTGATGGTCTGAAAGCTTGTCACGAATTCGCTTTTTTAAACTTGGCATTACATATGCTATAATCAACGAAATAAAAACAGGACCAGAAAGGAGGTGTCCTTATCAAGGACTCTTACTCCCAAGAACAAGAGGACAAGAACATCATCCTGTTTCCGAAGACGCTGGATTATTACCAGATTCAGCTTACGGTTATGCTCGAGAATGAACGTTATGGCGAAGCAATGGAAGTTCTTCGTTTTTTGCTGAAGTGCGGCGGACAGAATGAACGGAATTATGATGAGTGGAAATCCCTTCTTGAATGGCTGGAAGCGGCATTTCCGGAGCAGGCAGCACCTCGCTCAGCTGACGCTGAATCCGATCAGGCAGATGATCCTGATGAAGCGGATATGGCAAAGCAACTGGTTAAGGAAAAAGCCGCTCAGGATGCCGGATATGCCGACAAGCTGCTGGACTCTGTGATGAACGGACCGTTGACGGAACAGACCATTTTGGCGCTGGAACAGCTTGCCTATTTGGAGCGTCCTGAAATCGATGCAGTATTGGTGGATTGGCTCCACGATACGCCCCTTCACCCGCTTTTACAATTTCGGGTGCTTCAAACTCTCCGCAGAAGAGGAATGGAGGGGCAGGTTCGTCTTCACCGTGGACAGGAACCCGTTGAGATTGAAATTGAAACGGTACCCCTGGATCCAGCGGGATTTCCACCTGCAATTTCGAAAATATTGGAACGCGTAGCAAATCAGACCGAGGTGCATGAACCGACGTTGTTTTATTTTGCCCAGGAATTATGGTCCCAGTTCATTATGGCGATTTATGGAACCGAGGATTACCATTCGATGCTGGATGAAGAAGAATCGACACTGGATATTTGGGCGGCAGCGCTTCATGATATCGTGTCGGAGAGTCTGAAGGGTTTTCGAAATGAAGATGAGATTCGCCCGCTGTACGGCATAACAGACACCATGCGATTCCGCTATGAGGGGGCATATCGATCTCTTAAACAATTTGTGGCTGCAGGTGTGGAGGATTAGCTGGAATTGGAAAACGTTTACCGCATCGTAGCATAAGGGTTCGCCCTTGAAAAAGAATATAATGTTGTTTATACTATAGTGGTTATTCGGTACGTGATACATTATTGCGTCGACCACGTGAATTATTTTGGAGGGGAAAGCATAAATGAAAGCAACTTGGGAAAAAATAGAGAAGAACCTTGGTGTTCTTGAAGTTGAGGTAGATGCAGAACGCGTTGCATCCGCTCTTGACAAAGCTTTTAATAAAGTAGCAAAAAAAGCAAATGTACCTGGATTCCGCAAAGGTAAAGTGCCTCGGCCCGTTTTTGAAGCTCGTTATGGCGTTGAGAGCTTGTACCAGGATGCCATCGACATCCTTCTTCCGGAAGTATACGGCGAAGCTGTAGAACAGGCAGATATCTTCCCAGTAGATCGTCCGGATGTGGAAATCGAGCAATTCGGCAAAGGTCAAACTTTCAAGTTCAAAGCCAAAGTAACCGTGAAGCCTGAAGTTAAACTTGGCGATTACAAAGGTATCGAAGTAGCACCAGTAACTGCTGAAGTTTCCGATGAGGAATTGAATGAAGAGTTGGAGCGCTTGCAGCAGCGTCATGCAGAGCTTACTGTTATCGACGAAGGAGCTTCCCAATCTGGCGATATCGTCGTGATCGATTTCGACGGTTCTGTTGATGGTGTTCCTTTCGAAGGCGGACAAGCTGAGCGCTATTCCCTTGAGCTTGGAAGCAATTCATTCATTCCAGGCTTTGAAGACCAAGTTATCGGCATGGCAACAGGAGACTTCAAGGATGTGGAAGTAACATTCCCTGAAACATATCACGCTGAAGAGTTGGCTAACAAACAAGCTGTCTTCAAAGTAAAAGTACACGAAATTAAGCGCAAGCAGCTTCCTGAGCTGGATGATGAATTCGCTAAAGACGTTAGTGAGTTTGATACGCTTGACGAGTACAAGGAAGATCTGAAGAAGCAGCTGCTGGCTCGTAAAGAGCAAGAAGCACAAGGCGTTCGCGAGAACGAAGTCGTTGAAAAAGCAGCAGCAAACGCTGAAATCGAAATTCCGGATGCTATGATTCAATCCGAAGTTCAAAACATGATGCGCGATTTCGACAACCGTCTTCGCCAGCAAGGCATGAACTTGGAAATGTTCCTTAGCTTCTCCGGCCAAAGCAACTCCGATTTGGAAGAGCAAATGAAGGACGATGCGGCTAAGCGTGTTCGCAACAATCTCGTTCTGGAGCAAATCGCCAAAGAAGAGAAGCTTGAAGTTTCCGAAGAGGAAATCAACAAAGAACTGGAAAACATGGCTGACACGTATAAGCGTTCCGCTGAAGAAATCCGCAGCATCCTCGGTGCTAATGGATCCCTTGACAGCCTTCGTGAAGAATTGCTTCTTCGCAAAACGATCGACTTCTTGCTTGAGAACAGCGTAGAAGGTGCACCTGTTGAGAAGAAAGAAGATGCATCGTCTGAAGAATAATAAATAGGCGTCTGCGAGGGCGCCTCACTTTCGATAAGGCACGTACATATCATGCGTGCCTTATTTTTACCTAACAATAGCCAATTGGGTACTAGATATGACATGAAATGGTTATTAAATTCGACATACATAAACAGGACAAGCAGGCAGGATATAATCCTAGCGAAATTCATAGGATGTAAAAAGGGTTAAAAAATGACATGGAGCTTTGAACATGTTAGAATAACTTTTGTAACGCTGCAGTATATTTTCAAGGAAAAGAGGTTGGTCGCATGAGTCTTGTACCTATGGTTGTTGAGCAAACCAGTAGAGGCGAAAGATCTTACGATATCTACTCAAGATTACTGAAGGATCGCATTATTTTCCTCAGCAGTGCGATCGATGACGATGTTGCCAATCTTGTTATTGCCCAGCTGCTGTTTTTGGCTGCGGAAGATCCGGAAAAGGATATCTCTTTGTACATCAATTCCCCTGGCGGTTCGGTAACGGCCGGGATGGGTATATATGATACGATGCAGTTAATTAAGCCAGATGTGTCAACGATTTGTGTTGGCATGGCCGCCAGCATGGGATCATTGCTGCTTACAGCCGGAGCACCGGGCAAGCGCTATGCACTTGAGAACAGTGAAGTAATGATTCACCAGCCGCTCGGGGGCATTCAAGGTCAGGCATCTGATATCCAAATCCATGCAGATTGGATCATCAAGACCAGACATAAATTGAATCAAATCTATGTGGATCGTACAGGTCAGCCCCTTGAAAAAATCGAACGCGATACGGACCGCGACTTTTTTATGAGCGCGGACGAAGCGAAGGCGTACGGTATTATCGATGATGTTCTGTCTTCACCGACCAAATCTTAAGGGGTGGTAAAAGCATGTTTAAATTTAACGATGACAAAGGGCAGCTGAAATGCTCCTTCTGCGGTAAATCCCAGGAGCAGGTCCGCAAGCTTGTTGCGGGGCCCGGTGTTTATATATGCGACGAATGCATTGACTTGTGTTCCGAAATCGTCGAGGAAGAGCTTGGCCATGAAGAAGAAGTGGATCTGAAGGATATTCCGAAACCGCGTGAGATTCGGGACATTCTGGATCAATACGTAATCGGACAGGATCAAGCGAAGAAGTCTCTTTCTGTTGCCGTTTATAACCACTATAAACGTATCAACACTCAGAGCAAGATTGATGATGTTGAACTGCAAAAGAGTAATATTTTGATGCTTGGACCTACAGGTTCCGGTAAAACATTGCTTGCCCAAACGATGGCCAAGATTCTCAATGTTCCGTTTGCTATTGCAGATGCAACTTCACTGACCGAAGCCGGTTATGTGGGTGAGGATGTTGAGAACATTTTGCTGAAGCTGATTCAAGCTGCAGATTATGACGTGGAAAAAGCGGAACGTGGCATTATCTATATTGATGAGATCGATAAAGTGGCCCGTAAATCGGAGAATCCGTCCATTACGCGTGACGTTTCCGGTGAAGGGGTTCAGCAAGCTTTGCTGAAAATCCTGGAAGGAACCGTTGCATCTGTACCGCCGCAAGGTGGCCGCAAGCATCCTCATCAAGAATTTATCCAGATCGATACGACGAACATCCTATTCATTTGCGGTGGCGCATTTGACGGATTGGAGCAATATATTAAACGTCGGATCGGTAAGAAGGTTATCGGGTTTAATGCTTCCGGTGAAAGCCAGAAGGAATTGAAACCGGGTGAGTACCTCACCATGGTTCTACCTGAAGATCTGCTTAAATTTGGATTGATTCCTGAGTTCGTTGGACGTCTGCCAGTAGTATCTACCCTTGAGCCACTGGATGAAACCACCTTGGTGCGTATTCTGTCCGAGCCGAAAAACGCTTTGACGAAACAATACCAAAAGCTGCTTGAATTCGACAACGTTAACCTTAAGTTTGAGCCAGGCGCCCTTGAAGCGATTGCCCGTGAAGCGATTAAGCGTAACACTGGTGCACGCGGACTGCGCTCCATTATTGAAGGTATCATGCTGGATGTGATGTATGAAGTGCCGTCCAGAGACGACATCAAGGATTGCGTCATTACAGAGCAGGTTGTTCGAGATAAAGTAATCCCTGAACTTCAAGTCAAAGGTGACGAAGAAGACAAGAAACAAGAAGAAAGCGCCTAAGGCCCTTTAGGGTGTTAGACGTGGAATAAATCTACGCCGATTCTCCACTTCCAGTTAAACCCAAACGGGCTTGCTGGAGTGGAGCTTTGGCGTTATATGGGAGAGATCGTACCATGTTTTTGAGACAAGACACACGGCCTGTCAAGGTGGGGAACCTCACCATTGGGGGAAAGAACGAAGTCATTATTCAAAGCATGTGCACCACCAAAACCGCAGATGTGGAGGCAACCGTTGCGGAGATCCTTCGTCTGGAAGAAGCCGGATGTCAGATCGTCCGGGTAACGGTAAACAATGAGGAAGCAGCTGCGGCCATCAAGGAAATCAAGAAACGCATTCATATTCCGCTCGTGGCAGATATTCATTTCAACTATAAGCTTGCACTTATTGCGATCGAGAATGGTATTGATAAGGTTCGGATCAATCCGGGGAACATCGGTAAGCGTGAGAAAGTTGAAGCTGTCGTGAAGGCATGCAAAGAGAAGGGGATTCCGATTCGGATCGGGGTAAACGCCGGTTCCTTGGAGAATCATCTTCTTGAGAAATATGGGTATCCTACACCTGAAGCGATGGTGGAGAGTGCCTTGTACCATATCGGCATCCTCGAAGAGCTGGATTTCCACGACATTATCGTGTCCCTGAAAGCATCGGATGTCCCGATGGCGATTGCGGCATATACTAAGGCAGCGGAAGTAATTCCATATCCTCTTCACCTTGGAATTACCGAAGCGGGCACTTTGTTCTCGGGTACTGTGAAGAGTGCTGCTGGGCTCGGCGCCCTGCTGTCACTTGGTATTGGCAGTACGATGAGAATCTCCTTGAGTGCCGATCCTGTGGAAGAGATCAAAGTCGGCCGGGAACTTCTCAAATCCTTCGGCCTGATTTCGGATGCGGCTACCTTGGTATCTTGCCCAACCTGCGGACGGCTCGATATCGACTTGTTCTCCATTGCCAATGAGGTTGAGGAGTACATCTCGAAGATTAAAGTGCCAATCAAGGTTTCTGTACTGGGCTGTGCCGTGAACGGTCCCGGCGAGGCCCGGGAAGCAGATATCGGTATTGCCGGTGCGCGCGGCGAAGGCTTGCTCTTCCGTTACGGAGAGATGATCCGCAAAGTTCCGGAAGAAACTATGGTGGAAGAGCTTAAGAAGGAAATTGATCATATCGTGAAGGTGTACGAGGAAACCGGCGAAATTCCGGGCCGCAAGCACAAAACGACGGTTTAAGCTTGATAACTTAGTTATTGAAATAACCGCTTATATTGAAACGGCAGTCTCAGGAATTGAGACTGCCGTTTTGTTGTTTTGTAAGAGTTAAAGGGGGAGGCAGGGTATATCCTTGAGATTTCTTTGAGCGGTCAAAAGTGTAGCAATGACGAATAGGATAAGTTGACTAGCTCGTTAATTTCGGATACACGGTAAGAGTTGCAGGAGTCCATTTCAGTGGTCTGTCTTACAGTAACTATTCCTTGCTTTTTAATTGAGCTCTTTATTGAGCCCTTTATCGAGCTTCTTTTTATGAAGCTCAGCCCTTCCCTCTCCCCACCCCACGATGAAGAAGGATGCCATGCGCCGCACCAGCGGAGCGGACGAATCGATTCCGGAGAAGCGAAGTGGTCGCCTTTGTTGCCGAATTTCTACATTGATAATGTCATTCATGAAATTCGGAAACAACAGCGATCGGAGGAACGATACGTATGCGGAGCGTCTCACTGGAGCGTCTCACTGGAGCGTCTCATAGCCTCTTCCATCCAATTTTGATACTTTTACATCTTCCTCAATGCATCCTCATTAAGTCCTCCATATACAATTTGTTCCGCCGCCAGCGTTTTACCATCCAAGGAATCGGCAATACTACCATGTATTAACGTTTTGGATGAAGACATAATGGAATACAGGAGGAATGACTTGTGAATTTAAGTATCGTGATAATGCTGGTGCAGCTGTTCTTTGCAGTCATCATCGGCATTTATTTTTGGAACTTATTGCGTGGACAGAAGACGAGCAAAACAGCGGTAGATCGTGAATCGCGAAAGGAACTCGATAAATTACGCAAGCTTCGGTCGGTATCCTTAACGAAACCACTGGCCGAGAAAACAAGGCCGCAAACGATGGATGACATTGTCGGGCAGAAGGACGGCTTGCGCGCATTAAAGGCAGCGTTATGCAGTGCGAATCCGCAGCATGTTATCGTATATGGGCCTCCGGGAGTCGGCAAAACAGCTGCAGCCCGTGTAGTGATGGAGGAAGCGAAGAAGAACCCGCAATCCCCGTTTAAATATGATGCAAAATTCACGGAGATTGACGCCACTACGGCCCGCTTTGATGAACGTGGAATTGCCGACCCGCTCATTGGATCGGTTCATGATCCGATTTATCAAGGTGCTGGTGCCATGGGTGTTGCAGGCATTCCTCAGCCGAAGCCAGGTGCTGTGACCAAGGCACACGGAGGAATTCTGTTTATTGACGAAATAGGGGAATTGCATCCTATTCAGATGAATAAGCTGTTAAAAGTGCTGGAGGACCGCAAGGTTCTGCTGGAAAGTGCGTATTATAATTCTGAGGATGCTAACACGCCTGCCTATATACACGACATTTTTCAAAATGGACTTCCGGCAGATTTTCGACTGGTCGGTGCCACAACACGTTCGCCAGAAGAAATTGCTCCTGCACTTCGTTCACGCTGCATGGAGATTTTTTTCCGTCCGCTTTTGCCTGAAGAGATTGGGAAAATCGCAGAGGACGCCATTCAAAAAATCGGTTTAAATGCGGCCCCCGCAGCAGTGGAAGTTGTGAAACAGTACTGCTCCAACGGCCGTGAAGCAGTTAATATGATTCAATTGGCTGCCGGCCTTGCTCTGACTGAGAAGCGAGATGCTCTTAGCGCAGGGGATGTAGAGTGGGTGGCCAGCAGCAGCCAGCTTCAGCCAAGGCCCGACCGGAAAATACCGGAGAAGCCTCAAGTTGGCGTAGTAAACGGGTTAGCCGTTTACGGTCCCAATATGGGGGCGCTGCTCGAGATAGAAGTGTCTGCAGTTCCTGTTGAGAAGGGACGGGGAATATATAATATTACAGGCGTCGTGGATGAAGAGGAATTTGGCGGGGGTTCGCGGAAGCTGCGTCGTAAGAGCATGGCCAAAGGCTCGATTGAGAATGTGTTGACCGTTCTGGGCTCGATGGGCTTTACCCCTAAAAACTATGATCTGCATATCAATTTTCCTGGAGGAACGCCAATTGACGGCCCTTCGGCGGGTATTGCAATGGCGACGGCGATCGTATCGGCTATTAAAGGAATTGAAGTTGACAATAAGGTCGCGATGACCGGCGAGATGAGCATCCATGGAAAGGTAAAGCCAATTGGCGGAGTCATCGCTAAAGTAGAAGCGGCATTTCAAGCTGGGGCAACCCGCGTGATCATTCCCAAAGACAATTGGCAGACGTTATTTCAAGATTTGAGCGGCGGTTTACGGGTCATCCCGGTAGAATCGGTAGATGAGGTATTCGGTAATATTTTTGGAAGAGCGTTCACTCCCGAGGTGGTGCAGCTCCCAGGGAACGAGATTTTTCCATCCTCTTCCGCTTCATTGCTGCAGGCTACACCTCCACGTAATGGTAAAATTACGGACGCTGGTGGATGTTAAGCTTCATATGGTTGGTTTTTTATACGCAGATTTGATAAAATAGGAATAGTGTCAACATTGAGAGCCATTGGAGGTGCGAAAGCGATGGGACCCAGTAAATCCAAAGGTCGTCGTTTTCCTTTACTGCCTTTGAGAGGTCTTCTTGTCTATCCGAGCATGGTGCTTCACTTGGATGTAGGCAGGGAGAAATCGGTAAAGGCTTTAGAAAAAGCGATGGTTGAAGACAATTTGATTCTCCTATGTTCTCAATCGGAAGTGAACATTGAAGAGCCGACGCAGGATGATATTTTTCGGATTGGCACAGTTGCGAATGTACGCCAGATGCTTAAACTTCCGAACGGTACCATACGTGTGCTAGTGGAAGGTATGGAACGGGCGGAGGTTATAGAATATACGGATCAAGAGGAATACTATGAGGTCATTGCCCGGGAGCTTCCTGAAGAGGAGAACCATGACCCTGAAGTGTCCGCGTTAATGCGAACCGTACTGTCCCAGTTTGAGAATTACATCAATTTGTCGAAGAAGGTGACACCAGAGACACTTGCGGCCGTTTCCGATATTGATGAGCCGGGCCGACTGGCTGACGTAATTACAAGTCATCTGTCACTGAAGATCAAAGATAAGCAAGAAATTCTCGAAACAATTGACGTTCGCAAACGGCTCGAGAAACTTCTAGATATACTGAATAACGAGCGTGAAGTGCTGGAATTGGAGCGCAAAATCAACCAGCGGGTCAAGAAGCAAATGGAGAAGACCCAGAAGGAATACTATTTGCGCGAGCAGATGAAGGCCATCCAAAAAGAGCTTGGTGACAAGGAAGGTCGTGCAGGGGAAGTAGAGGAGCTTCGAGGCCAGTTGGAGGAGCTTGAATTGCCGGAGCGTGTTCAGGAGAAGGTTGAGAAGGAGATTGACCGACTCGAGAAAATGCCGGCAAGCTCTGCCGAAGGCGGCGTGATTCGAAATTATGTCGATTGGCTGCTGGCGCTGCCTTGGAGTAACAAGACCGAGGACGATCTGGACATCGTTAAAGCGGAGCAAGTACTTGACGAGGATCATTATGGACTGGAGAAGCCGAAGGAACGCGTGCTGGAATATTTGGCGGTCCAGAAGCTGGTGAAGAAGATGAAGGGGCCTATTTTGTGCTTGGTTGGCCCTCCGGGCGTGGGTAAAACATCGCTTGCCAGGTCTATTGCACGCTCTTTGGAACGCAAATTTGTTCGTGTATCTTTAGGCGGAGTAAGGGATGAGGCTGAAATCCGCGGACACCGGCGCACTTATGTAGGAGCTATGCCGGGACGTATCATTCAAGGCATGAAGACGGCGGGTTCAATGAATCCCGTGTTTCTACTGGATGAAATCGATAAGATGGCATCCGACTTCCGTGGTGACCCGTCTTCAGCGCTGCTTGAAGTGCTGGATCCCGAGCAGAACAATACGTTCAGCGATCATTTCGTGGAAATTCCCTTTGACCTGTCCAACGTCATGTTTGTCACGACAGCGAACGTGCTTCATAACATTCCGAGGCCGCTTCTGGACCGGATGGAAGTGCTGAACATTCCAGGCTATACCGAACTGGAGAAATTACAGATCGCCAATCGTTATTTGCTGCCTAAACAGAAGAGTGAGCACGGGTTAGCACCGGAGCAGCTGGTTCTGGATGAGGAAGCGCTTATGAAGGTAATCCGGGAGTATACCCGTGAATCCGGGGTGCGGAATCTGGAGCAGCAAGTGGCTGCGCTGTGTCGTAAAGCTGCCAAACAGATCGTAACGAATCAATCGGAATCCATTGAGATCAAGGCAGATGATATCAAGGAGTATCTTGGAATTCCGAAGTTCCGCTACGGCATGGCCGAACTTGAGGATCAAGTGGGCACAGTAACAGGACTTGCCTGGACGGAGGTCGGCGGCGAGACGCTGACCATTGAAGTAACCGTGGTACCTGGTACCGGCAAGTTGACCTTGACTGGGAAGCTTGGCGATGTCATGAAGGAATCGGCTCAAGCCGCCTTCAGTTTTACCCGCTCGAAAGCGGTAGAACTGGGTATTGATCCGGATTTCCATGAGAAGCTTGATGTCCATATTCACATCCCTGAGGGCGCTATTCCGAAGGATGGTCCTTCAGCCGGTATTACGATTGCGACAGCTCTGATCTCATCCTTAACGAAACGGCATGTAGCCCGTGATGTGGCGATGACAGGAGAAATTACACTTCGGGGACGTGTTCTGCCGATTGGCGGCTTGAAAGAGAAGTCATTGGCAGCTCACCGTGCCGGCTACAAAAAAATATTACTCCCTAAGGATAACGAACGTGACTTGCGTGATATACCTGACAGCGTGAAGAACGACGTGGAGTTCGTTCCGGTATCCCATATGGATCAGGTTCTGGAGCACGCGCTCGTTGAACAAACGGGAGTGCACTAGAGAGGAAAGTCTAAATATGAAAGTTACGAAAGCCGAGTTTGTCATCAGTGCTGTCGTACCTGCTCAATATCCTGATGATGCCTTGCCGGAGATTGCTCTGGCAGGGCGTTCCAACGTGGGCAAGTCATCACTGATTAACCGAATGATATCTCGCAAGAACCTAGCGCGCACAAGTGCGACACCAGGGAAAACCCAGCAGCTCAATTATTACCGGGTGAATGAAGATCTGTATCTGGTCGATTTCCCGGGTTATGGTTATGCGAAGGTGTCCAAAAGCCAGCGTGCTGCGTTTGGCGAAATGATTGAGAGATACCTGCTCAGCCGTGAAGAGCTGAAGCTTGTATTACTTGTAGTGGACATGCGTCACCCGCCGTCAAAAGACGATATCAGCATGTATGAATGGCTGCAGCATTACAACCGTCCGGTATGTGTGGTCGCGACCAAGGCGGATAAAATTCCGAAGACACGCCGCCAGAAACATGTGAAAATCGTGAAGGAAACACTCGGATTTAAACCCTATCATTCATTCGTCATGTTTTCATCCGAGCTAGGTCTGGGTAAAGATGAATTATGGGCCATTATGGAGTCTCATATGGGGACCAAGGAAACAAAGGTAGAGTCGGCTATTGAGTCGGATAGGGAAGGTAGCGAACCAGTCTGAACTGGTTCGTTTTGTTGTGATTTTTTCAAGGTAATACAGGGATTCGGTGTATTCTTCACAGGAAAGTGAGTATCATGCGGGAAATGTTAGCCTGATTCCGGCTAATTCCGTTTTTTTATGAAATATGATGGATAATCTCGTTCGGACGGCAAGAAATACCGCTGGCGTCTGCTGTATAATGGTAATAAGTTAAAAGAATTGAGGGAGATTTTTATGGCTCAGCGGTTAGCCACAGAATATGTTAATGCCACAATGCAAATGACGGATATTCAAATGGATCAATTTCTGCAATATAACCAAGCTTTCCGGGTTTCAAACCGGGTGAAAGTGATGGACAGCGGAGAGCAGGAATTCGTGCTCGAAGATGAAAGCGGGGAAGAAGTTCATTTGCCCTTTGAACGCAAGAATGGCTTGTACGTCTGTGAGCTGTCGTGCCGATTGGTTACCCCCCATCTGACGAATGCCGTAAGGAAACTGTTTGCGGCCTTTAATGGAACAGGCAGGGTAAATCGGATTTATCGCGGCTTTACGATGAGCTACGACTATCATGTAGGAACGGTGCACAGAATTACCCAGATTGCAGGGGACGACAGCATCGTTATCTACGAGTACAAGAATACAGCTGGTGAGCTGCAGCGTCTCTTTAACAGCAATGAAGCAGAGAAAGAGATCGAATCCATCCAGCGCAACATTAACGTGCTTCTGGATCAGCGGATTGCAGCAGGTAATGATAAACTGATAACGACGACGATCGATGAACGTCTGCGAAGATTTAATCAACGTCTATTCGTTCTGGAAGCTTAATCGGCTGCCCTGTGATGGGGCGGCTTTTTTTATTTATTGTCAATATACGGAATCTCAATATTATGCGTGCATGTGAGATAAATCTTTATTTATGCTTAATTAAACTGGGGGATTCACCATATCGTTCAAACCCACATATATTGAGCTGTAAAATAATTATTGGTTATTTTTGAAAAAGGTGTTGCAATTAAACGTTATAGATGTTATTTTTAATCTCGTTGAAAAGAATATAGGAACCAGGATTCACTCAGGACATGTAATGTTGCGAGAGATTATTCCCTCGGGAAGTGAATGACGTAGGTCCTAGCGGATGAAATTTTCAAACATTTTATTCCTAGGAAGGGGGAAACCGGAAGATGGAATACTCAACTTTCGGAAGACACGTTGCTGTTGATACTTGGGGAGTCGATTTTGAACTATTGAACAGTGCAGAATTTTTGCAAGCTCAGATGGTGGAAGCCGCTGAAGCATGTGGAGCAACGGTATTGTCCGTCCAATCCAAGCAGTTTGAACCACAAGGTGCAACTGTGCTGGTGTTGCTGTCGGAAAGCCATCTCTCGATTCACACATACCCTGAGAGAGGTTTTGCTGCGATTGACTGTTATACCTGTGGGGAGACAGTAGATCCGCAGTTGGCTATTGATTATCTGGTATCCGCTTTGAAACCTGAAAAATGCTATGCTAAAAAACTCGTGCGCGGACTCGGCGAAATGACCGTGGAAACGCCAGAGATGAAACAGGCTGAGCTCGTTTAAATTGGCCAACTAATCAAATGTGTATATTGATAACCATGGAGACTTCCATGGTTATTTATTTTGTAAGGGAATGAAGCCTTGGGTATTACAGGAAATTAATTTTTGCAATCATGAATTCGTAACAATTCGTACGTATATCTAAGTTGTCCTATATCCACAATAGTAAGGTGCAATCTTTTGGAAAAGCAAGCTTTGTCATGGAATGAAGAAGTATGGGGATTTCATAAACATTTCATAAAATAGACAAGGCTGCTCAGCATACTGTGATATAATGAACAGTATGTCTATACGGCAAAACTACTTGGAGAAATAGGCAGGTGAACATGCAATGCACATCGTCGTTGTTGGGTTGAATTATCGCACAGCGCCCGTGGAAGTCAGAGAACGGTTTACATTCTCGGAAGATGACATGCCAAAGGCATTAGAGCAACTTAATTCGACCAAGAGCGTATTGGAGGGCGTCATTGTCGCTACCTGCAACCGGACTGAGATTTATGTTGTGGTAGATCGCCTTCATATGTGCGGCTACTTTATCCGCAGTTTTATGGAACAGTGGTTCGGCATTAATCGTGAAGAATTTACACAGCATCTATATATATATGAAGACGAACAGGCTATTTCCCATCTGTTTAAGGTCACCTGCGGTTTGGATTCCATGGTTATTGGAGAAACGCAGATTCTTGGACAGGTGCGTAATGCTTTTTTGACGTCACAGAAGCATAATGGAACAGGAACCTGGTTCAATATGTTATTTAAACAAGCGGTTACGCTCGGCAAGCGGGCTCATTCCGAGACTTCAATCGGCGAAAGTGCCGTCTCTGTCAGTTATGCTGCAGTTGAGCTGGGCAAACGGATTTTTGGTGCGTTCCACGATAAGAAGGTCATGATTCTCGGCGCAGGCAAAATGAGCGAGCTTACCGTGAAGCATCTGTATGCCAATGGTGCCGCAGAAGTGATCGTAGCTAACCGCACGCTCACCAGAGCAGAAGAATTGGCACGCAAATTCAAAGGAACGCCTTGTACCATTAACGAAGCGATCCATTCGTTGAATGAAGTGGATATCATTATCAGCTCCACCGGTTCTAATGAATATGTGCTGAATGCGGAACGGGTTAAGGAGAGCATGAAGAAACGGCCATCCCGCCCGTTGTTCATGATTGATATTGCAGTACCACGTGATATTGATCCGGCAGTAGGCGATCTCTCGAATGTATTCTTATACGATATTGATGATTTGGAAGGCATTGTAGAGACCAATATGGAAATGCGCCGGGTGGAAGCTGCGAAGATTGAAGTGATGATTCAAGAAGAAATGGATGCCTTTCACACCTGGCTGAAGACGCTTGGCGTCAGACCAGCAATTCGGGCCTTACAGGAAAAATCGAATGCCATTCATGAAGAAACCATGGAAAGTCTGTTCAACAAGCTTCCGGAACTGGATGAACGCCAGCGAAAAGTCATTCGTCGTTTGACCAAGAGCATCGTTAACCAGATGATGCATGATCCTATTAACCGGATCAAGGAAATGACGGGTGGCAAACAGGGCGGCGAAGCACTGGATTATTTTTCACAAATATTTGCATTGGAAAGCCTGATTCATGAGAATGAGCAGGGTGCCAGCCGTCACAAGAAAGCAACTCCCGCCATTGAAGCTGAACGAACAAAGAATGCTTCGGATCAGCAGGTAGAAGAGAAGCCGCTGAAGGTGACTCTGGCTCCTGCCACCCTTTGAGGAGGGTGAGGGTAGCCTATGTTGTTAAATATCATTTATATCACCGGCATTTGTATCTATGCCCTGAGCCTTCTGTTTTATATCTCGGATTGCATTTCACGCAATTCGATGGCGAAGCGGATAGGCACAGGGCTTCTTGCCATTACCGCACTTTTTCAACTAGTGGGGATCGGTATCAGAGCGATGGAGGGCGGGCATTTCCATTTCCCTGTCTTTACATTGTTTGATTTCTTGTACCTGCTGGCTTTCTGTATATCGATCACTTCAATAGCCCTGACGTACATGAAGCTCTCGGAATTTGCTGTTCTATTGATAAACCTTGTGGGATTTAGCGTCATGCTGATTAATCGTTTGTGGTTTACGACAGGTGATAATGCGCTGTCCAGCTGGGAGACAGAGCACCGTCTTTTGCTAGTTCATATCGCGCTGGCGAGTGTCAGCTTTGCCGCTTTGACGGTAGGCGCGGTGTTTGCGGCCATCTACATGTTCCTGCATCGCAAGTTAAAACACAAGCAATGGAATGATACGATCCGCAGGTTGCCAAGCCTTGAGAAGTTGGATGATTACTCCTATAAAGCGCTGATGGCCGGAACGATTATTTTGGTACTATCGCTCATCCTGGCAGTTCTGTCGGTAGTCATGGCTGGAAGATGGGCTTTGTTATTGGATATCAAAGTGATGTCTACTCTGACGGCGCTGGCCATGTATATCGTCTATTTTATTAAACGTCGTTTATGGAGAAGATCCGGCAGAGAAACAGCCATATGGGCTTTGATCGGATATGGTTTTATTATATTGAACTTTTTTCTGAATACGTGGTCTGCTTTTCACAGCTGGTCAGGAGTGTGAGGACAGTGACGGAGGATCATCAGTATTTGCCCGTGCTGCTGAATTGCAAGGGGCGATTATGCTTGATTATCGGCGGCGGCAAGGTGGCAGAGCGTAAAGCCATCCATCTGCTGGACGTCGGAGCAAGCGTACATATAGTAAGCCCCGAATTACGAAGCGAGACGCTTCAACGTTTGGCGAATGAGAATGTCCTTATTTGGACCAAGCGGGAGTATCAAGCAGATGATTTGACAGGTGCGTTTTTGGTTTATGCAGCCACCGATGACAGCAAGCTGAACCTGGAAATTGCGGCGAATGCCGATCGGCTCGGTGTGTTGGTTAATATAGCCAGCCATGGCGAGAAGGGAACGTTTATCAGTCCGGCAGTGCTGCATCGGGGAAGGCTTACACTGGCTGTATCTACATCAGGAGCCGGCCCGAGGGCCGCACGCGATATACTCCACCAGCTCGAAGAACAGTTCGGACCGGAGTATGAGGAATATCTGGATTTTTTATATGAGATGCGTACGATGATTAAACAAGAAGTAGCGTGCAAAGATGCACGCAGCCGATTATTAGACAAAGTATACGGCATAGACTTGCTCGGCGAGATTCGCCTAGGAGATTATGAGCCTTGGAATGCGGATAAAATGAAACAATGGATTGAGATTAATCGGGAGGAATGAAACATGCGCACAATCGTAGTTGGCAGTAGACAAAGTGTTCTGGCACTAACACAGACGGGACAGGTTATTGATGACCTAAAGCGGTTAGCTAAGGAGCATGGGCTTGAATATGACTTCACCATCAAGAAAATTGTCACAAAAGGCGACCGTATCCTGGATGTAACCCTCTCCAAAGTAGGCGGTAAAGGCTTGTTTGTTAAAGAAATTGAGCAGGCCATGTTAGATGGCGAGATTGATATGGCGGTTCACAGTATGAAGGATATGCCATCTGTCCTACCTGAAGGTCTCGTGTCGGGTGCCGTGCCGGCAAGAAAGGATCCTCGCGATTGCCTGATTTCCAAAGAAGGGACAACGCTGGATGATCTCCCACAAGGCGCCAAGGTGGGGACAAGCAGTCTGCGCCGATCCAGCCAGTTGAAAGCTTACCGACCTGATCTGCAGATTCATTGGATTAGAGGGAATATCGATTCTCGTATTCGCAAAATGGAAGATGGCGAATTTCAAGCTATTATTCTCGCGACCGCAGGTCTTCAACGCATGGGATGGGAAGACCGGATTACTTCGTATCTGCCGGTTGAGATCAGTTTGCCTGCTGTGGGCCAGGGCGCACTCGGAATTGAATGCCGTGAAAGCGATGCGGAGCTGCTGCATTTGCTGTCTTTATATAATGATGAAGTAACTGCGCGGACTGTGGCAGCAGAACGGAAATTTTTAAGTGAGCTGAACGGTGGATGCCAGGTGCCGATTGGAGCTTATGCTGTTCTGAAGAATGAGGATGCAAGTGATTCTCGTGGAGCGCAAAAAGTTATACAATTGACAGGAATGGTTGGTTCCCCTGATGGCGAAATTGTGTTGAAGGAAAGCGCCGAAGGAACCGACCCTGAATCGCTCGGAGCCGAAGTAGCAGCGAAGTTGAGAGCTAAAGGAGCGGAGAAGATACTGGCACAGGTTAGGGGATGAGGGGATGGCAGGCAAGGTTTATCTAGTTGGAGCAGGTCCAGGCGATGCACGCCTGATTACGATCAAAGGTAAGGAATGCATTGAGAAAGCAGACGTCGTGGTGTATGACCGGTTAGCGAGTCCCCGGTTGCTGAAGTGGATGAAGCCGGGAGCAGAGAAGGTTTATGTGGGCAAGCTGCCGGATCGACATACGATGAAGCAGGAACAGATTAATCAGCTGCTTGTTGATTTTGCCCTGGAAGGCAAGACAGTCGTCCGTTTAAAGGGCGGAGATCCAACCATATTCGGACGGGTCGGTGAAGAAGCAGAACTCTTATACCGGAACGGGATAATGTATGAGATCGTACCCGGAATTACCTCGTCGATCAGTGTGCCTGCATATGCTGGCATTCCCGTAACGCATCGTGATCATGCCTCTTCCTTATCAATCATTACAGGGCACGAGAGTCCAGAGAAGCTGGATCAGATGATTCAATGGGACAAGGTCACCAATGCTACAGGAACACTCATATTTATGATGGGTGTTGCCAAGATCGGTTATATCAGCGGTCAGCTTATGAAGCACGGAAGACCGCCTGAAACACCGGTCGCTCTAATAAGATGGGGAACGCGGGCGGAGCAGGATACACTAACCGGAACGCTGGCAGATATTGAGGAGCGGGTCAAGGCAGCAGACTTCCAACCACCAGCTGTAATTGTAGTAGGAGAAGTGGTGCTTCAACGGGAGCATCTGAAGTGGGCAGAACGGCTGCCTCTGTTCGGCTCAAGGATTCTGGTTACTAGAGCCAGAAGCCAGGCCAGTGTTTTGGTTTCCCAAATCGAGGATCTGGGGGGAGAGCCTTATGAATTCCCTGTCATCCAAACGGTGATGCCAACAAAGGAAGAGACCCTTGAAGGCATTCAAAAGGCACTGGACAAGCTCCAGTCCTATGATTGGGTATTCTTTACCAGCGTGAATGGAGTCGAATTCTTCTTCCGCCACTTGAAAGAGAGAGGACAGGACATTCGCGCCCTAGCCTCTGCCCGCATCGTAGCAGTCGGCCCGGGGACGGCCAATGCGCTTGGAAACTACGGCATTGCAGCTGAAGTTCTTAAGGAGCGTTACCAGGCTGAAGGCATTATCGATGCATATAGCGCTGCGCTGCAGCCGGGTCAGCACGTTCTTCTCCCCCGTGGCGACCTGGCACGCAGCTGGCTGCCCGAGAAGCTGACAGAAATGGGTTTGCATGTAACGGAAGCTGTGATTTATGAGAACGTGCTGTGCGGTGAAGACGATGATGAGCTGTTGAAGCTGCTTCAAGAAGGCGGAATTCACGCAGTTACGTTCACCAGTTCCTCAACCGTTACCAATCTGCTGGAAGTACTGAAAAGAATGGGTGTAGAGCATCCTGCCGAACTGTTGAAAGGATCAACGATTGCTTGCATCGGACCTTTAACCGCGCAGACGGCAGAGGAGGCCGGGCTGCACGTGTCCCTCCTCGCCGAAGAAGCAACAATTGACAGTCTCGTGAAAGCCCTTTGTGTATGGAACGAAAATAATCCACGCCGAATTAAGCCATAATATCCTATTAAATTTTTATAAAATATGATCTATAAAGCACATCATCAGGAGGGATAACGTCATGAGTTTTCCAATCGTACGTCACCGCCGTCTGCGTCAAAATGCCGGCATTCGCAGCATGGTCCGCGAGACCGTGCTTCATACAGAGGATCTGGTTCAGCCGATCTTTGTTACCTATGGTAACGGCATTAAAAATGAAATTTCCTCGATGCCGGGTGTCTACCATTTTTCGCTCGATACCTTGAAAGAGGAAGTAGATGAAATCGTTAGTCTGGGTATTCCAGCAGTGCTTTTGTTTGGTATTCCAGAGACCAAAGACAGTGTAGGAACATCGGGTTTTGCCGATGAAGGGATTGTTCAAGAAGCTACGCGTCTTATCAAGTCATGGTATCCGGATCTGCTAGTCATTGCGGATACATGCCTGTGCGAGTTTACGGATCACGGCCACTGCGGCATGGTGCATACCTTCGAGCGTGACGGCCACATCTGCGGCGATGTATTAAATGACGAGTCGCTGGAGCTGCTCGTTCGTACAGCGGTCTCCCAGGCGAAAGCGGGAGCTGATATCATTGCACCTTCTAATATGATGGACGGATTTGTTCAAGCCATTCGTTCGGGACTTGACGAAGCCGGGTTTTACAACGTGCCGATCATGTCGTATTCAGTTAAATACGCATCCGCTTTCTATGGACCATTTCGTGAAGCGGCCGATTCTGCACCACAATTCGGCGACCGTAAAACCTATCAGATGGATCCGGCCAATGTAAGGGAGGCTCTTCGCGAAGCGGAGACTGATGTGCTGGAGGGCGCGGATATGCTGATGGTGAAACCGGCGATGGCATATCTGGATATCGTCAGATTGCTTCGGGACCAGTTTGATCTGCCGATTGTTGCTTACAATGTGAGTGGCGAATACTCCATGATTAAGGCGGCTGCTCAGCAGGGATGGATTAGCGAGCAGGCGATCGTGATGGAGCTGCTGACCGGAATGAAGCGTGCCGGAGCTGATATCATCATTACGTATTTCTCGAAGGATGCTGCACGCTGGATGCGCGGCTAGACCATTATCGACTAAAGAGTTAGGAGTGCATAAGATGAGCCAAAATTTGCGAAAAGAAGAAATGTCGCGTTCTGCTTTTGAAGAAGCGAAGCAATATATTCCTGGTGGTGTTAACAGTCCTGTCCGGGCTTTTAAATCTGTAGGATTAACACCTATTTATATCGATCGCGGAGAAGGCAGCAGGGTATATGACATCGATGGCAACAGCTTTATCGATTATGTAGGTTCTTGGGGACCGCTGATTATGGGTCATGCGCACCCAGAGGTTGTTGAAGCGCTTCAGGAGACCGCAGCTAAAGGAACCAGCTTCGGAGCACCCACCCTCTTGGAGACGAAGATGGCTAAGCTTGTCTGCGAGCGCGTGCCGTCCATCGAAGTAGTGCGCATGGTAAATTCCGGTACGGAAGCTACCATGAGTGCCATCCGTTTAGCTCGTGGTTATACCGGGCGCAGTAAAATTATCAAATTCGAAGGCTCGTATCATGGTCATGCAGACAGCCTTCTCATCAAGGCAGGGTCGGGTATCGCAACACTGGGATTACCCGATAGCCCTGGTGTGCCGGAAAGTGTCGCTTCCAATACCATTGCGGTCCCGTATAATGACCTGGAATCCGTTCAACTGGCTTTTGAACGGTTTGGCGAGGAGATCGCTGCAGTTATCGTTGAACCCGTAGCAGGCAATATGGGCGTAGTCCCTCCGCAACCAGGCTTCCTCGAAGGTCTCCGTAAGGTAACATCCGACTACGGCAGCGTACTTATATTCGATGAGGTTATGACAGGATTTCGTGTCGATCTGAATTGCGCCCAGGGACGTTATGGCGTTACTCCGGATTTGACATGCCTGGGTAAGGTAATCGGCGGTGGTTTGCCGGTAGGTGCTTATGGGGGCAAGCGCGAGCTAATGGATCAGATCGCTCCGGCGGGGCCTATCTATCAAGCAGGGACATTAAGCGGTAATCCGCTGGCTATGGCAGCCGGCTATACGACCTTGAACCTGTTGACGCCTGCCGTCTACGAACAGCTGGAGGAACGGGGAGCCCGCCTTCAGGCTGGATTTGAGCGTAACGCCAAGGAATTCGGCATTCCACTTATGATCAATCGAATTGGTTCTATGGTGTGTCCGTTCTTCACCGATACGCCGGTCGTGAATTTTGATACGGCAAAGACAAGCGATCTGGACCGCTTCCGTCAATATTTCGCAGCGATGGTACAAGAGGGAGTCAGCGTACCTCCTTCTCAATTCGAAGGCATGTTCATCTCCGCAGCCCATACGGTGGAAGATATTGATGCTACGATTGAAGCCAACTACCAAGCTTTCAAAAGCCTATGAGTTACACGGGCAGATGGAGCAAACGGGGTGAATGGCTGGAGATGACACCCGGCAAGGCGCTGATGAACCAGCCGGATCGGAATGAGGCCACAGCCAAGTGGCTTCTGGAAACAGTCGGTATGCCCGAGAAGCTGTATCGCAAGCTTCATCATGAGCAAGGGATTCAATGGAGGGGGGACCGGCTGCGGCTGGTCCTTTTTCCTTATCGGGATTATGGTATCGAGCCGAGGTGGCAGGAACTTCATGTGTTATTTGAGGATGATTTTTGCCTCGTGGTGAACAAACCGGCAGGCATGGCGGTCCATCCGGACAGCGAGAGCACGGAGATAACGCTGAATCATGTGGTAGCTGCATATTATGAAGCCGCAGGGCTTGACACGGCTGTCCGGCATATACATCGGCTGGATAAAGATACAACAGGTCCTGTGCTGTATGCCAAGAATGAATTTGCGCAGCTGAAGCTGGACGAAGCCATGCGAGAGAAGAAGGTTGTCCGGATTTATGCAGCTATCGTTGAGGGGCGGGTGTCTTCGGACCTGAAGAGAATTGATCTGCCAATCGGCAAGGATCGTTACCACGCAAGTCGCCGCAGGGTTTCATTAACCGGGCAGGCTGCGATTACACATATTCTATCGTCTGAGGTATATCCTAAGGCAAGTCTATTGCAAGTTCGTCTAGAAACGGGTCGGACGCATCAAATTCGAGTTCATCTCAGTCATATGGGACATCCAATACTGGGAGACACCTTATACGGTGGATCTGCGGTGTTTCCGCGCCAAGCACTGCATGGCGAACGCCTGTTGTTTGATCATCCTCTGACGGGGGAGAGGCTTGAGGTACAAGCCCCTTGGCCTACGGATATGATTATTTTAAGAGAGCGAATCATAGAGGCAGCAGATTGTTAGAGAACGGTTCACTATCCACAATAAGCCTGTAACTTTCTTGTACAATTCGTAAAAAAGTCATGCACTTCTATTTTTGGCATATAGATAAATTGAGTGGCAAAACTTAGGCTCATGCCGTGATGACAGGTCACGGATAGTATATGCCAAAAAGGAGGACATTCCCGTGTTTGACCAGTCCTACGGATTGCGGTTCGACATTTACGAGCGAATTATGTTAACGGAAGATTTACCGGGAATTGATGAATTGGAAGAGGCGGAGTTGATTCCGCATATCCAGGTGATCAGCCAGCAGGATCAGGCCACGCTGCGGGGGCATCTGCTTCTTGCAGGCCTGTATAAAGGAGACACTGAAGAAGGGGAAACGGAGCCGCTTGAGCACTGGATTCCGGTTGAAATTACAGTTCCGATGAACCGTGTCTCCTCTTTGGATGACATCGCGGTCGAAATTGAAAATTTTGATGTCGATTTATTATCTAAGCGCAGTTTGAATATTACAGGTGTTTTGTCCCTAAAAGGAATTCAGGCAGCAGCTCCGGGCCCCCGTGACCAAGGGTGGGCCAATGAGGAATTCACAGTGGTACATGCTCCTGACACGTCTGATTTTTATCCTAACGCCGAACAGCAGACCGCAGCTAATCCGTATGAACAACTTCAAGGAGATCGAGATGAGGATGTAGCTCATACAGATTCTCCTTCTTACTTCAGCGAAGCTCAATCCCAAACCCAGGAGAGCGAGGCTGACGTTCGAACACAGCAGTATCTGGCATCCTGGTCACAATTTGAGAATCAAACCCGTAATACAGAGGATGCTGGGAGTACAGCAAGCTTTTCGGATTCGCCGGAAGCCCATGATTCCATCGAATATGTCTTACATAATGAGACGGACACTCAGACAGCTGAGCCTTCGATTCCAAGTGTATGGCAATTCGAGCGGAACACTACTCAGCCGGAGACGCTTCAGGAAGAGTCCACAGCTGATTTTTCAGGTATTGTAGAACGGAAAGAAGAAGAGGCAGAAGCCTTACCTGTACTTGAAACTGAAGTCACGGAGGAAGCGGAAGTCGTCTTCGCAGAAGGGACGTTAACTGCAGAAACAGCAGCCGAGGAAGCTTCCATTAAAGCGGATGAGGTTCCGGCTAAGCCGGAGTTAAAGGTCGCTTTCAGTACCAAGGACAGCAGCCTATCTAGCAGCACCTCAGGCTTAGGCTTCTCTTCATTGCTTCAATCGAGCAGAACGGTTCAGGATCAAGCCGCCCGTGACGAGGAAGTGGACACGGAGGAACCAGTGGAGCCTGCATTGGCTGAGGAAGTGGAGTGGAAAAGTCTGTTTTTGGGCAGCCGCCGTGAGGAAACGCCGTTCCGTAAGGTACGGATGTGCATTGTTCAGCGTGAGGAGACACTTGATTTGATAGCGGAGCGGTACCAGCTAACACCGCGAGAGCTTTTGTTATATAATCGGATGTCCGAGCAGACGGTAGAGGAAGGACAGGTACTATATATTCCTCAATGAAATGGTTGAACATACAGATTATTCTATAGGAGCAGGTCAAGGACATTTCTTGGCCTGCTCTTCGTTTGTGTTTGAAAAGACTAATATTGTCGGATGATATTTATTTTCTCCTGCAGGTATGATGTCAAAATCGTTTGGAAACACTCGAAATATTGACTATATGCAACAACCACGGTATATTTGAATAGAATATGTACAGGTATTTCAAAAGCTTGAATAACGTTGAACGGGAAGAGTAGGAAGGTATGGCCTTCAGAGAGTGGAATTGCTACCGAGCGCTGTGAGATTCCGCAGGAACCAGCTTACCGAAGTCGCCCCGGAGTTGCGGACTTGAGAGAGAGTAGAGAATTAATCGCTACCCTGGTTAGAGTTCGCCGGCCGCAGCCGTTATCTGCGTAAAGTGTCGTGCTTGACCGGAAGCCTTTCATGTACACCGTGGAAGGACAACGGTTGATGAATTATGTAAGCACGAAACAAAGGTGGTACCGCGAGAGAACAGTCTTTCGTCCTTTGAGGACGAAGGGCTTTTTTTGTTTCACGCTATACTTTCTTTTTATGCCACGCCTTGAAACAACACCCTGGCTTGGCCAAACTGATGAACCGTATCGGAGGTACGAAAATATGGAACAAAAACAAAACCAATCCCAGTTAGAAATGCCAACGACATATGATCCGAAGGCAGCGGAACAAAAATGGTATCCGTATTGGAAGGAAGGCGGCTTCTTTGAAGCTGGCAAACGACCGGATGCGGAGCCCTATACCATTGTTATTCCTCCTCCCAATGTGACGGGGATGCTTCATATCGGTCACGCGCTTGACTTCACATTGCAGGATATCCTCATTCGCGTGAAGCGGATGCAGGGCTATGATGCATTATGGCTGCCAGGTTCTGACCATGCGGGCATCGCGACACAAACCAAAGTTGAGCAGAAGCTTCGGGAAGAAGGAGTTACTCGTTACGATCTGGGACGCGAGAAGTTTCTTGAGAAAGTATGGGAATGGAAGGAATTGTACGCGAATACGATCCGTGATCAATGGTCCAAGATCGGTTTGTCCCTGGATTACTCCAGAGAACGTTTCACCCTCGACGAAGGATTGTCAGAAGCGGTTCGGGAAGTGTTCGTTAAGCTTTATGATAAGGGGCTTATATACCGGGGCAAACGTATCATCAACTGGGATCCGGCTGCACGCACGGCTTTGTCCGATATTGAAGTGGAGTACAAGGAAGTAAACGGTCATTTGTACCATCTGCAATATCCGCTGAAAGACGGCAGTGGCTTCATAACCGTGGCGACGACGCGTCCAGAGACCATGCTTGGCGATACGGCGGTCGCTGTACATCCTGAGGATGAGCGCTATAAAGATATGATTGGCAAGACATTGGTTCTGCCGATAGTAGGCCGCGAAATTCCGGTCATCGCAGATGAATATGTTGAGAAGGATTTCGGGAGCGGTGCTGTTAAAATCACGCCTTCCCATGATCCGAATGACTTCGAGATGGGTCTTAGACATGATCTGCCGCAAATTACGGTAATGGATGAGTCCGGGACGATGAATGAATTTGCTGGTAAGTATCAAGGCCTTGACCGGAGCGAATGTCGCACGCAGATCGTAAACGACATGAAGGAATCGGGTGTACTTCTTCGTATCGAAGACCATGTCCACCAGGTTGGTCATAGCGAAAGATCCGGCGCGGTAGTTGAGCCTTATCTGTCCACACAGTGGTTTGTTAAGATGCAGCCGCTTGCCGAAGCAGCGGTTGATGCGCAGAAATCCGGCAAGGGCGTTAGCTTTGTGCCTGACCGGTTTGAGAGAACCTACCTGCATTGGATGGAAAATGTTCGTGATTGGTGTATTTCCCGGCAATTATGGTGGGGCCACCGGATTCCGGCCTGGTATTCCGAATCTACCGGCGAAGTGGTTGTTGCCATGAATGAAGAAGAGGCGCGTGCGAAGCTTGGCAAGGATGATCTGAGACAGGATGAAGACGTGCTGGATACCTGGTTCAGTTCAGCTTTATGGCCGTTCTCGACGATGGGATGGCCTAACCAGGACAGCGAGGATTTCAAACGTTATTACCCGACAAGCGTTCTCGTAACGGGGTATGATATTATTCCGTTCTGGGTGTCGCGTATGATCTTCCAAGGGCTTGAATTTACGGGACAAATGCCATTCAAAGATACACTTATCCATGGTCTGGTACGGGATAGCGAAGGCCGCAAAATGTCCAAGTCCCTCGGCAACGGTATCGACCCGCTGGAGGTTATTGAACAGTATGGCGCTGATGCCATGCGCTATATGATATCGACCGGCAGTACGCCGGGTCAGGATCTTCGGTTCCGCTGGGAGCGCGTAGAACAAGCGCGTAACTTCGCGAACAAGATTTGGAACGCTTCACGTTTTGCCTTGATGAATCTGGAGGGCTTTACAACAGCAGATATCGACATTTCTGGAGAGCTGGGAACAGCTGATCGTTGGATTTTGCATCGTCTGAACGAAACTTCTCGTGATATTACGCGTCTTATTGATGCCTATGAATTTGGCGAAACCGGTCGATTGCTCTACAATTTCATCTGGGATGATCTGTGTGACTGGTATATTGAGTTTGCCAAGCTGTCCTTGTACGGCGAAGATCAAGCAGCTAAGAAAAAAACGCAATCGGTACTGGCTTATGTACTGGACCGTACGATGCGCTTGATCCATCCATTCATGCCTTTCATCTCCGAGGAAATCTGGCAGCACTTGCCGCATGAGGGCGAGACCGTTATGCTGGCTTCATGGCCGACCTATGATGAGGCATTTGAGAACGCAGAATCCGTTACTGAAATGAATCTGCTGATGGATGTCATTCGCGCTGTTCGCAATATCCGGGCAGAAGTGAACGTACCAATGAGCAAAAAAGTAGAGCTGCAATTAAAACCGGTAAGCGGGCAAGTTGCCAGCATCATCGATCGCAATGCGGATTATATCCGCCGTTTCTGTAACACGTCTGAGTATGAATCTTCCCTTGAACTGGAAGCTCCAGATAAAGCGATGACCGCTGTGGTTACAGGTGTTGAAATGTATCTGCCACTTGCCGGATTGATTGATATCGCTCAGGAGATTGCTCGTCTGGAGAAGGAAATTCTGCACTTGAACAGCGAAGTTGAGCGCATAGAGAAGAAGCTGAACAATCCTGGTTTCGTATCGAAAGCACCGGAGAAAGTGATTGAGGAAGAACGGGCGAAGCTTGCAGATTACTCGGATAAACGCAGCAAAGTAATTGCGCGCATCGAAGAATTGAGAGGCTGAGGACAAGATGAATCAAGACCAGAAGGTGAGTACGATGGTTGATCAATCGGAAGCTGCAGTGGCAGCTCCGTTCCAAACCTATGATGAAGCGGTAGCTTGGATCAACGGGCTGATTCCATTTGGAATCCGCCCTGGCATGGAAAGAATTCAGCGATTAATGGAGCTCCTTGGCCATCCGGAGCGTCGTTTGAAATTCATTCATGTGGCCGGCACGAATGGAAAAGGCTCCACCTGCGCTTTTTTAACAAAGGTTCTTCTTGAAGGAGGATTTACGGTTGGCACCTACACTTCTCCTTATATAACGAAGTTCACCAACCGGTTTCAGTATAACGGCGAGGACATACCAGAAGAGACGCTGCTTTTGCTTGCAAATCGCTTGGAGCCGCTTGTAGCTGAGATTGCAGATTCGGGATTGGGCTCGCCGACGATGTTCGAGGTATCCACAGCCCTTGCGATTCTATATTATGGCGAGGTATCATATCCAGACGTTGTGGTATGGGAAACGGGGCTTGGTGGTCGCCTTGATGTGACCAATATTGTTCAACCCATCATTTCGGTCATCACCAACATAGGAATGGATCACACCGATGTTCTGGGGGATACCATTCAAGAAATTGCGATGGAGAAAGCAGGCATTATCAAGCCTGGAGTTCCTGTCGTAAGCACGGTAACCCAGCCTGAGGCTGCCCGGATTCTGAAAGAAACGGCAGAAAAAAATCGAACGAGTCTTTATCTTGTAGACGAGCAATTCTCCTATAAGCGACTGCACGGGAATGAGGAAGGCCAGACTTTCCATTTTTCGGGTCCTTTCCGGGACATGGAGCTGGAGATTTCGATGCTGGGTGAGCATCAATGTGCCAATGCCGCACTTGCCATGATGACGTTAGAAGTGCTTCGCCAGTATATGGCCTTTATCGTGGATGATAAAGAATTACGCACCGGGTTTAAAGATGCTTTCTGGGCGGGAAGACTGGAACAAGTGCAGTCTAATCCTCGGATTGTTCTCGATGGTGCGCATAATCCTGAAGGTGCTGAATCGTTGGCCAAGAGTTTGCCGCAGATCTATAAATACCGGAAACTGAACTTCATGATGGGAATGCTGGCAAATAAGCATCATGAATCGTATTTGCAGCATATACTGCCAATAGTGGATACGCTTATCCTGACTGAACCGGATTTCCGGAAGAAACTGGACGCCAAGGCGTTTGCCGACATCGTAGAGCAGGTAAGGGAGAAATACGCCAAACATACACTGCAAATCATCATAGAACCAAATTGGAAAAACGCACTTGAAGAGTTGAAGTCACGGACGGAAGCGGAGGATCTTGGGGTGGTGTCGGGCACGTTGTACCTAATTGCCGACGTGCGTTCCAACCTCCTGGGTCTTTCCGATTCTGAAAAAGGTTGGTGATATCTGTTGAATACATCGGAACATGTTCATTTTATAGGAATTGGCGGCTACGGGATGAGCGCCATTGCACGAGTTATGCTGGAGATGGGTTATAAAGTCACGGGTTCTGACGTGGCATCACAAGAATTAACAGAAAAACTGGCGGCCAAGGGCGCCAAAATATACATTGGACATACCGCCGAACAAGTCCAAGGTGCGGACCTTGTGGTTTACTCTACGGCGCTGTCCAAAGACAATGTGGAACGTGTCGAAGCTGAAAAGCTGAACATTCCAGTTCTTCACCGCGCACAGATGTTGGCGCGCCTGTTGAACGAACGCAAAGGCGTTGCCGTAGCGGGTGCTCATGGTAAGACAACTACCTCGTCCATGATCGCACTTGTGATGGAAGAGTGCGGTGTGGACCCGACGTTTATTATCGGCGGAGAAATTATGAATGTTGGCACGAATGCTAAAGCGGGTGAAGGTGAGCACGTAGTAGCCGAAGCGGACGAGAGCGATGGTTCCTTCCTGCAATATCACCCATGGCTCGGAGTTGTCCTCAATATTGAAGCTGATCATCTGGAGAATTACGAAGGAGATTTTAATCGCCTCAAGGCTGCTTACGTACAATTCCTCAGTCAAATCAAGCCGGACGGTACGGCGGTTGTATGTTCGGATGATAATAATATTCAGGCTATTTTGCCTGACCTCAAATGCAATGTTACCACCTATGGCATTCATTCTGAGGCTGAGTATACGGCAACCAATGTGGTGCTTGGTGACCGGCATGTTAGCTTTACGATGCTTCATAACGGAACGGAGCTAGGCAAGATAGAATTGTCCGTACCAGGCAAACATAATGTCTACAATGCAATGGCTACGGTAATATGCTGTTTGAAGGGCGGCATCTCATTTGAAGCGATTGCCGAGGCCATTGTGAAGTTCAACGGAGCAAAGCGCCGATTCCAGGTACTTGGCGAAGCAGACGGTATTCTGGTTATTGATGACTATGCGCATCATCCAACAGAGATTGAGGCAACCATTAGTGCTGCGAAAGCAACAGGGAAACGGATTATTGCTGTTTTCCAGCCGCAGCGGTATTCAAGGACCTTTTTCCTTCTGGATGCGTTTAGTCGGGCATTCGGGGAAGCGGATGAAGTCATTATCACCGACATTTATTCGCCTGCCGGCGAGAAGCAAATCGAGGGAATCAGCTCCGGGAAGCTGGTAGAGCTGATTATCCAGAACAGCAACGCCAATGCTCGCTATCTGCCTTCCAAAGAGGATGTCCTGGCTGATCTCAAAGATCGTGTCAAGGAAGGCGATCTTGTGATTACGATGGGTGCAGGCGATATTTGGAAAGTCGGCACAGCCTTAGCGGAGACTATTAAAGGCAAACAATAAATAAAGTACCCAAACGTCTTGCTGTGTAGTGCAGCATGGAATGAGTTCATGTGAAGGAATTGCTGCACCGGCATTTCCATTAAAGGCTGATCAAGATAAACTCTTGATCAGCCTTTTTTGTTTTATTCAGTCATACTCATAAGTTGCCTTGCTTGAACATATAGCTAGGGATAGAAGGGACAAGTGAGGTGTGTTGATATGAATAAAGCAAGGATGACGATTCGATTTGAACCCAATCCCCCCAAAGAAACTAAGCACGATCATCTGCACGTCGTTCCGCCTATCATGGAGAATGAAGATGACGGTGATATCACTGATCCGGAATGGAGACACCTCCCCAATAACCGTTCAAGAGGTCGGTTAGCAGAGGAAAGAAGACGGCTGGACCATCATGATGATGGCTGGCTCAGCGGGGACGCGTCCGAGCAAGAAGATATATATTATGATACGCGAGAGGATCTCTATGATCTTCATCCAGAACTCCATCGTGAAAGAGAGGATATGGAAGCGTACAACAATCGATGGAGACATGGGCACGAATCTGATCAATACGCGTCTCCAATCGAAGATCACAGTTATTATCGTTCACGCAAACCAACTTCCTTGTGGAAGATGGTTGTATCTGTTTCGGCTGCTGTCATAACGGGATTGCTGTTTGGTTATATGATGCTGTCTATGTTTAACGGTGAAAATGCAAGTGAGAAACCTGCAACGGAGCAGATGGAGAGTCAGATTGCAGGCAATTCTGCTAAGGATGATTCATTTGGGGGAACGGAGTCCGCATCGAACCCTGATTTGATTAATTCGGAAGTTCACATTCCTAGTCAACGGTTTTATATGCTCCAATACGGAGTGTTTAGCACACCTGAGCGGGCCGCACAAGCGAGAGTGGAACTAGAGCAGTCTGGTATTGCAGCCGGTGTTGATTTGGATGAAGAGAACCGTGTTTACGCGGGAATATCACCTGACCGCGAACAAGCCAAGCTGCTCAGTAGTCAGCTTATGGGTGAAGGCGTAGAATTATATGTACGAGAAATTATGCTTCCGGGCATAGAGTCAGCAGCGTTTGCTGGAGAGGGGCAGACGCTGAATCGTTATTTCACGGTAAGCGGGCAGCTGGTATCGGAGCTGAGTACGTTATCGGCCTCCCTGCTTGGTATGCAGCAGACCGAAGCGGTGTCGCCTCAGATCATGAACACGATCACTAATCTGCATCAACAGTGGATTCAAGCATGGTCATTGCTGTCTGCAGGTTTGGGTCCTGAGTCTGAGACCGTACTGCTGGCGATGGAACAGTCGATGAATAGTTCGATCACCGCGCTCTCCGAATATAACAAAAATCAATCCAAGGGACATTTGTGGGAGATCCAGACGGGTATGATGAACTATGTTATGGGTCAAAAGAAACTCCTGGAAGACCTATAAATTCAAATTTACGTAAAATCCGGCTTGGAACTGGAAATAGTTCCCCCTGCCGGATTTCTGTTTGTATTGCTTATCGATTCACCGTATAATAAATAGGGTGTCAAAAAATGGCGAGGGAAGATGATGCATGAAGAAAAACAAAGGAATGCTCATCCTGTTTTTGCTGCTGGGGTGGTTGACAGGAACATGGCTTGCCAAGGCGCTTCAATCTGTTAAGGCTCTGTCGTTTCTGACGTCTTCTACACCCATCAAGTGGTCGCCTCAAGCCGATTTTGACATTATTCGTTATGACATTAACCTTGAACTAAACTTTTGTCTGCTTAGCCTGATCGGCATTATCGCTGCCATCTGGTTATATCGCAGGCTCTAAGACATTTGGCAAAGGAGATTAACCCCCTTGAAAGAGAAGAGAAACCGCCGCATTATATTGGCCTCCACCTCTCCTCGCCGTCAGGAATTGATTGCCTCTCTTCGTATCCCATTTGAGATTATGCCTAGTGAAGCGGATGAGAACACCCCGGCAGGGTGGTCACCAGAGCAAATTGTGGAATCACTGGCACTACGGAAAGCAGAAGCGGTTCTTCATAAGCTGACGAATGATCAGGGAGATGGTATCATTGTGGGAAGCGACACGATTGTAGTTGTGGATGGGCATGTCTTGGGAAAGCCTGTAGATCATGCTGACGCTGCAAGAATGTTGTCCATGCTTCAGGGGAGAGCTCACTTTGTGTATACGGGTGTGGCTTGCATTGATCAAAGCTCAGGTTACAAACAGGTTTCGCATCGTGTGACGACCGTCAAGATGAAATCGTTAAGCGCTGATGCGATCACAGCCTATGTAAAGAGCGGGGAACCTGCTGACAAAGCAGGCTCGTATGCGATTCAGGGTCTGGGAGCAACCATTGTGGAGGGAATAGAGGGCGACTATTTTAACGTTGTTGGCCTTTCTCTTTCTTTGCTGTCGGACATGCTGTCTGCCATGGGAATGGATGTATTAACCGATTGATAGATATATCGAACAACGGCATCCGAATGTAAGGAATATATCCTGAAGTTTGGCTGACCTGCTGACTTAAATCATAGAAAAGAGGGGAATATATGGAGTCGCCAACATTATTGCTGCGCGACATCCCCCATGATGAACGACCACGAGAGCGCATGATGCAATATGGGGCGAGCGCTTTAAGCCATGCAGAATTGCTGGCGATATTGCTTCGTACTGGAACACGTCAGGAATCTGCCGTACATATAGCTCAGCGGTTGCTCAAGGAAGCAGGCGGCATCCGGCAGCTCGTTGATTTTAGCATTGACGAAATTAAGCAAATCAAAGGGATTGGTAATGTTAAAGCTGTCCAGCTGAAGGCTGGCATCGAGCTTGGCCGGCGCTTGGCCGCATCTCGGCATGTAGAGCCGGTTATAATCCGTAGTCCGCATGACGCGGCGGAGCTGCTAAGTGAACAGTTGCGCTATTTACAAAAAGAGCATTTTGTCTGTGTATTTTTAAATACGAAAAATCATGTCATTGCCCAGGAGACGTTATCGATGGGGAGCCTAAACTCCTCTATCGTCCATCCTCGCGAGGTGTTCAGAGCTGCCATCAAATGCAGCAGTGCATCCTTGGTATGTGCGCATAACCATCCAAGCGGAGATCCGACGCCTAGCCCGGAAGATATTTCACTGACTGCGCGATTAGTGGAAGCGGGACAGATTGTCGGGATCGACGTACTGGATCATCTGATCATTGGGGACGGATCGTTTGTAAGTTTGAAGGAACGGGGCTTGATGTAATATAATAGTTCAGATTGACGAAGAAAGGGAGATACTTCATGTTAGGTGGTTTTACGAAAGATTTGGGAATCGATTTGGGGACGGCCAATACGCTGGTATATATTCGTGGGAGAGGAATTGTCGTTAGAGAGCCTTCGGTGGTTGCTCTGCGTACAGATACAAAAAGTATCGAAGCAGTCGGTGAATCGGCTAAGAAGATGATTGGGCGGACACCGGGGAATATCCGTGCTATCCGACCGATGAAAGACGGCGTCATTGCTGATTTTGATACAACAGCTACAATGATTAAATATTTTATTCGTCAAGCGCAGAAACAGCGTTCCATCTTCCCTCGTCATCCAAACGTGATGGTGTGCGTGCCTTCCGGCATTACAGCGGTAGAACAGCGCGCGGTTGAAGATGCTACCAAGCAAGCAGGAGCGCGTGAAGCCTACACAATTGAAGAACCATTTGCGGCTGCCATCGGTGCTGACTTACCCGTGTGGGAACCTACCGGTAGTATGGTCGTTGATATTGGCGGAGGTACGACTGAGGTTGCGGTCATATCACTTGGCGGTATCGTAACGAGCCGTTCTGTGCGCGTTGCAGGCGATGAGATGGATGAATCTATCATTTCTTATATCAAACGTCAGTATAACTTGATGATTGGTGAGCGCACATCGGAGCTGCTCAAGATGGAAGTAGGTTCTGCAATGCCACTGGAGACCGTGGAAACAATGGAAATTCGCGGTCGCGATTTGGTTACAGGCTTGCCTAAGACAATTACCATTACTTCTGACGAGATTAGCGAAGCATTGGCGGATACCATCAATGCCATCGTAGAAGCGGTCAAAGTAACGCTTGAGAAATGTCCTCCTGAGCTTGCTGCCGATATTATGGATCGCGGCATTGTGCTTACCGGAGGCGGTGCATTACTTCGCAACCTGGATAAGCTGCTTGCAGAAGAGACTGGCATGCCGGTAATCGTGGCGGAGAATCCGCTGGATTGCGTAGCGATTGGCACAGGTAAAGCGCTCGATAACATTCATTTGTTTAAATCTCGGAGCAGCTCTGCCGTCCGTTCCAAACGGTAGAAATCTGATAAAACGTGTAAACCCCTAATGGTGGGAGAGAAAAACAGTAAGTTAGAGGGTGTTGCAACTGTTTAAGCTGCTAGGCAATAAGCGTTTGTTTATTATGCTCATCGGGCTGGTAGCGTTTATCGCTATTATGGGGTTTACGCTCGGCCCGAGAGCTTCTTTATCTTGGCCTGAAAAATTCGTCAAAGATACGGTAGGATTTGTGCAAAGTGTGTTTTATAAGCCCGCTGCCTATATAGCGGGTTTCTTTGAAGATGTACGGAATATGAAGGAAATCTATGAAGAGAATGAGGAGCTGCGTAGAGCAGTAGCTCAATATTCCCGAGAGAGTGCCAGTTATAACAATATGAAAGCTAATTACGAGGCGTTAAAGGACCAACTTCATTTTACCGAAAACCAGAAGAATCGCGACAAATACGAATATCGAACCGTCCAAGTTCTTAGTGTGAACTCGGATCCGAATAATCGGACACTCGTTATTGATCTAGGCGAGCGTGCTGGAATTAGAGTGAATATGTCAGTTACAACTGTAGATGGAATGGTTGGCATTGTCAGCAGCGTAAGCAACTTCACTTCAACGGTAAAGCTGCTGACGACGATGGATGCCCAAGATCCGAATCCGCAGCCCATCTCGGTAACAGCCATTGGCAAAGAGGACAAAACGTTTGGCGTGGTGGAGAGCTACGATGAGAAGACCAAGACGCTGCTTATGACACGGATTCAGGAGAATGATCCGATCAAGAAAGGTGATAAAATCATCTCTTCCGGTGCCGGAGGCGTTATACCGCAAGGCTTAATTATCGGTGAGGTTCTCAGCGTGCAGGTAAGTGAATACGGTCAGAGCAGAACAGCCACGATTACACCAGCTGCCAAGTTCGATGATTGGAAGTATCTTACTGTTGTAATTACGCCTGAGGAGCCTGAATAAGATGGCCCGCAAACAAATTTTGGTTCTCTTGTTGTTCTTGTTGTTTATTCTGCAGGGGACGGTGTTCTTCTGGTTAACGCCAAGCTCGCTGCAGCTTCAGATTTATCCTAATTTCGTGCTGGTTTGTTTATTCTTTGTCTCGGTCTATTACCATCGCCATACCGGACTCGTGCTCGGCTTGATCTTTGGCATGCTGCACGACATCGTGTATTACGGCGAGATGATTGGCTCTTATTCATTTGCTATGGGCGTATCTGCATATCTGGTGGGACTCGTATTTAAATCCCCGCGGGCGCCTCTGCCCATGTTGATGACGATCGTTATCCTGGGGAGTTTATTATTTGATAGTACGCTCTTTGGCATATATAAGGTATTTCGACTCAATCCGACTTCCTATAATTGGTCGCTGCTTCATCATATGCTTCCCAATCTCCTTGTTCATTTTGCTTTTGCTCTGGCGATTTATGTTCCTCTTCGCAAACAGATCGAGCTGATTACGAAGAACCAGAGAAGGAAGGCATCCTGAGCTCCCAATATGACATTTTACTAGAATAGCAGGAACTTGAAGGTTTGAGCTCGAAATGTATAGGGATGGGAGGGACAGGCTTATGGCTGTAAAATCCAATCATGTGACGATTAAAGGCATAAAAGATGGCCTGGTATTCCTGCTTGACGATCAGTGCGAGCTGGAGGAATTGCTCGGTGATCTGCGCTATAAGCTGGAGCATAGTCATCAGAACATTTTGACCGGACCTATTATTCATGTGGATGTGAAGCTGGGGTCCCGGCAAATTACCGAAGAAGAGAAGCAGAGTATTCTTGATATATTGAAGCAAAAGGGCAATTTGCTGATTCGAAATGTGGAATCACCGCCGCTTGAGTCCGAGCTCGTTCCGGAGGAGAAGCTTACGCTTAAGTCGGGGATGGTGCGTTCCGGACAGGTGCTGCATCATGATGGCGACCTCTTGTTTCTCGGCGATGTGAATCCCGGTGGAACCATTACCTGTACTGGCGATATATACATATTGGGCGCTTTGCGCGGAACCGCGCATGCGGGCGTAGACGGCAATGAAGAAGCTATAATCGCAGCCTCTTATTTTGCACCTACCCAGCTTCGTATCTCCCAGATGATCAGCAGACCGCCGGATGAATGGGAGACACGGGAAACGGTCATGGAGTTTGCATATTTGAAAGACGGGAGCATGAAGATCGACAAGATCAGTAATATTTCACGTTTGGGTCGGGATTTTAATGTGTTTAAAGGGGTGTAGAACATGGGAGAGGCAATCGTCGTAACCTCAGGTAAAGGTGGAGTCGGTAAAACGACGACATCGGCGAACATCGGCACAGCGTTAGCACTGTTAGGTAAAAAAGTGTGTCTGGTTGATACGGATATCGGTCTTCGTAATTTGGATGTCGTGATGGGCCTGGAAAACCGGATTATATACGATTTGTGCGACGTTGCAGAAGGGCGCTGCCGTCTTAACCAGGCGCTGATCAAGGACAAGCGCTTTGATGAGCTGTACATGCTTCCAGCAGCCCAGACCAAGGACAAGAATGCCATTTCTCCAGACCAGGTAAAAGATATTGTACTTGAATTGAAAAAGGAATTCGAATACGTCATTATCGATTGTCCGGCTGGAATCGAGCAGGGCTTTAAGAATGCGATTGCCGGTGCAGATAAAGCCATCGTGGTCACTACACCGGAGAATGCAGCTGTGCGCGATGCGGATCGCATTATCGGTCTGTTGGAAAGCTCACATGTCGAGTCACCGAAACTCGTAGTGAATCGGATTCGCCCGAATATGGTGAAAACCGGCGATATGCTGGAGATTGAAGATGTATTGCAGGTGTTGAATATAGATCTCATCGGTATCGTACCTGATGATGAAATGGTCATCAAGGCGGCCAATATCGGGGAACCTACCGTCATGAATCCGGATTCCCAGGCTGCAATCGCTTATAGAAACATCGCCCGGCGCATCTTGGGTGATACCGTACCTTTGATGCAAATCCATCAGAAAAAAGGAATGTTTACAAAATTCAAAAAGTTTTTTGGAATGGGTTAGAGATGTAATCTGAACCGGTGCCGGGAGGCGCCGGTTTTTTTAAAAGCTACCCGTTCATTCATTTGCTGTGGGTGTCTCCACGTCTTCAATTTCCTCTTTATGAAGGCTTGTTCTAAATTTCTTTAATATCCTCATAGGATAGATTAAAGAATACTAGCCCCAGGGGGGAAAGACCAATGGACATCAAAAATTCAGTCAAGAACCGAAGAGAAGCCAGAATACGAGAGTTATTGGAAGGAGAACAGTCGTCAGCACCGTCCAATGCGCCATCCAGAACTGTTCCTGTGGAAAGAATATCAGGGAATTTCCATGATCATAAGACGAATGTCATACAGAATCATCCTTTACGTCAAGCAGAGACTGAACCGGATCCTGAGCGGCTTTGGAAGCAAGGGCATCGTGGCTGGTATGATCCCCTTGACATTGATCCTGGAGAACCACCTAAGAGGGCTTCCTTTCTGTCAGGGTTGATGCGCCGTATCCTAATGAGCGCATTGGTATTTGGATTGGCATGGGGGGTATTTTCATTTCAGCAGCCATGGGCACTTCGAACACAGACTTTTATTATAGAAGGGCTGAGTACGGAAATGGATTTTCAGGCGGCCCAAGTATGGTATGAGGAGCATTTTGGAAGTGCACCTTCATTTATCCCGATTTTTGGACAAACCGACGAGCATTCTACAAAGGTCAATGCCGGCGCTTCTTTGGTCTCCCCATTGTCTGGAAAGGTGGTCCAATCCTTTGCCGTGGATCTTAAAGGGATTGTTTTGGAGGCCGGAGGGGGTTCTTTAGCGGATCGGGCGGTTAAAAGTATAGAGACCGGGCGTGTGCTGGAGGTTAAGAGACACCCGGAGAACGGTATCACAGTTGTCATACAGCATACAGGTGACAGAACTGCGCTATATAGCAGGCTGGCGGAAACTTCGCTTAAAACGAATGATTGGGTTCAAGGCGGAGAAATCCTTGGCACGCTAGCATCATCAAGCACGGGTAGTCCTCCTTCCCTTTATTTTGAACTTAAAGAGGGGGATCGGGATGTCGATCCGGCGGAAGTGATACCGCTTGATTAAGTTTAGGGGAACGGTATTGTCGCTGCATCCTCTCTTTGTTATTGTCATGCTGGCGTCTGTATTTACCGGCCGCTTTTTGGAATTGTTGATCCTCTTCATGATCGTATTTATTCATGAATTGGGACATGCTGCCGCGGCAGCAGCGATGGGGTTCAAAGTACGAGCCATTCAGATGCTGCCGTTCGGCGGGGTGGCTGTCATTGAAGATGACGGCAAGATGACCGCCATGAAGGAAATCGGAATTGCACTCGCGGGTCCGCTGCAAAATGTCATTATGATTGGAATCACGTTGGCATGCAGAGGGGCAGGGTGGGGAGACGAGCAATTACTGACTTATATTATTCAAGGCAATATTATGATTGCGCTGTTTAATTTGCTTCCGATTATGCCTTTGGACGGCGGGAAAGTACTGCAAGCTGTCATTAGCCTCCTGGCACCTTACCATGCTACCTTGCTGTGGGCTTCCCTTGCGGGATTTCTGTGCAGCTTGTTGATGATCGTATACGGACTGCAGCCGTTATTCACTGGCGGAGGCATTCGTTTAAATGTCGTGATGATCGGCTGCTTTCTGGCCTACTCCAATTTTGAAGATTACCGAAATGTGCACTATCGATTTATACGGTTCCTATTCAATCGAAATTCGATTTATGAACGAGATCCGGACGGACTGGGTCCGGCCCAGCCTATCGTTGCAGATTCTTCGAAACCTTTGGATGATATCATGCGTCTATTTAAACGAGAGAAGTATCATCTGATTTATGTCATGAGCGGTCGGGGGAGTTTGCTCGCCGTCGTTCCCGAGCAACATGTGATTTCCTCTTATTTTTCATCCAATGGTCCACCCTGGCAAACATAAATTGTAGACAACATGAGGAAGACGCAGGGTGGTCCTATATTCCTATCGCTCACATTCTTAATAGTGGCATAGGATAAAAAACAGAATATCGTCTTCCATTTGAGGGGTGAAGCCATGAGGCAAATGATAGTTCATTGTGAACATGAGACCATTCAGATGGCCCTCATCGAAGATGGGAGGTTAGCCGAATTCGCTGTGGAGCGAAGTCGTGAGCAGAGTGTCGTTGGAAGCTTTTATATGGGCAGGGTAGTGAATGTCTTGCCAGGGATGCAGGCGGCTTTTGTAGATATCGGGCTGAAAAAGAACGCATTTTTATATATTGATGATGTGCTGCATCCTCATCTAGAGAAGCAGCCCAAGCAGAAACCATCGATCTCGCAGCTGCTGACGGTCGGACAAGAACTGGTCGTACAAGTGATGAAGGAACCAAGAGGCGGCAAGGGGGCAAGAGTGACTACCCATTTTTCACTTCCCGGTAGATGCATGGTGTACATGCCCACTGCGGATTACGTTGCCGTCTCCAAGAAAATCGGACGTGATGCGGAAAGAACAAGACTCAAAAGCATCGGCGAACAGCTTCGCAAGGACGAAGAGGGGATCATTATCCGAACAGTATCGGAGGACGAGCCTCTGGAATTGCTGAGCGGAGATCTTGAATATTTGCGAAAAGAATGGACACGGATTCTCGACAAAGCCAAACATTCATCCGCACCAGCGCTTCTTCATCGGGATTTAGGCTTGCTGCAGAGGTTTATCCGGGACTCCTTTGATCTACTTCATGATGAGCTCGTGATTGACAGCAAGCAAAGAGGTGAGGAGACCAAAAATTATTTGAAGGAAACTGTACCTGGCACGGAGCCCAAGGTTACATACTATTCGGAAGGTGTACCTATTTTTCAAGCGTACGGGTTGGATGAACAGATGAGAGCCAGTTTTGCAAGAAAAATCACGCTTCCTGAGGGTGTGACCATCGTTGTGGACCAAACGGAAGCCATGACCATCATGGATGTGAATACAGCCAAGTATATCGGTGGCGAGAATTTTGAAGAAACGGTGCTGAATACCAACCTCCTGGCTGCACAGCAGATTGCAAGAATATTGCGGCTTTGGGATATCGGTGGAATCATCATCGTTGATTTCATTGATATGGATCGTGAAGAGCACCGGCAGCAGGTCGTTTCCGCCATGGAGGCTGTGATGCGCAGGGACCGTACCAAGAGTTTTGTTGTGGGATGGACCAAGCTGGGCCTGCTTGAAATGACACGCAAAAAAGCTCGAGAGAGCACGGCGCTTCCTTTTACCAAGCCTTGTGGAACATGCGGAGGCAGAGGCACTGTCAAAGAGTAAATAGGTTGACGATGTATGGAGAATGTGATAATATCATTAGGTATGTGTTTAGTGATGAATTGCTGCACATGCTGTAACCGCTCCGGATGGGTTGGCAAGGACGTTTCTTTTGGAACGGACACCTTATACCAGGCGAGTCTGAGACATAGGGAGGTGCAAGCAAATGTACGCTATTATCGAAACAGGTGGTAAACAATACAAAGTTCAAGAGGGCGACGTATTGTTCATCGAGAAGTTGACTGCAGGTGACGGCGAGAGCGTGACTTTCGACCGTGTACTGGCCGTTTCTAAAGAAGACGGTTTGGTAGCAGGTACGCCGGTTGTTTCCGGTGCAACTGTAACTGCGAAAGTGGAGAAGCACGGTAAAGGCCGCAAGGTCGTTGTATACAAATACAAGCCGAAGAAAAACTACCACAAGAAGCAGGGTCATCGTCAACCTTATACTAAAGTAACCATCGAGAAAATCCAGGCATAAGTAGGTGCAGTGATTGATAACTGTACAAATACTACGCAGGGAAGATGGAGGAATCCATAGCTTTAAGGTAACGGGACATGCCGGATATGCCAATCCTGGAGAAGATATTGTATGTGCTGGAGTATCCAGCATTACAGTGGGAACGGTTAATTCCATTGAAGCACTAACCGGAACCGTTATGGAGACCCGGATGAAAGGTGGCTTTCTCAGCGCAAAGCTTCCGTCCAGTGCAGATGAGTCCGTCTCCGGACAAGTTCAACTGCTTCTCGAATCCATGGTTGTTATGTTGCAGGGTATTGCCGGATCATACGGCAAGTATATAAGAATACAAGAATTGACTACTTGAAGAAGGAGGTAGACAACATGTTGAAATTGGATCTTCAGTTATTCGCATCGAAAAAAGGTGTAGGTTCCACAAAGAACGGTCGTGATAGCCAAGCGAAACGTCTGGGTGTTAAGCGTGCAGACGGTCAAGCGGTATCTGGCGGCAGCATCTTGGTTCGTCAACGCGGAACGAAAATTCATCCAGGTACGAACGTGGGTATCGGTAAAGACGATACTTTGTTTGCGAAAGTTGACGGCGTTGTGAAATTTGAGCGTTGGGGTCGTGATCGCAAGAAAGTGAGCGTCTACCCGGTTGATGTCGCTCCAGTAGCGGCTGCAGTAGAAGCTTAATCGTTTCTTACGCTGCATAAGAAGAAGCCTTCCGGCATCGTTGCCGGGGCTTCTTTTTTTGTGAAATTACCCAAGAATGATAATCTAGGGGGATGAACCGCCCCGAAAGTCTGTGATATACTTGGATTTGGTGAATGTAACCAATTGGTGTTGAAAGACGAGGAGAAGCGATGAAATCCTGGAAATGGATAACAGCTGGGGCGGGGTTAACCTCCGTAATACCGGTAGCATGGATGGTATGGAGACCAACTTTGGCTGCAGGAGCAGTGTTAACGGCTTGGGTCATAGCCGCATCTGTCTTTGGAGCATGGCTAGTCCGAAGAATGGAAGAGCGGAGAGCACAGGCCATCGTTCGGAATATCGAGCAGACGGCGATTCAAATGCTGAATCATCATCGTCACGATTGGATGAATGAGCTTCAAATTTTGTATGGCTACATTCAGCTTGGAAAACTTGATAAAACAGTGGCTTCTGTGGAAAGAATAAGAGACAGGATGGCGACGGAGAGCAGAATCTCCAAGTTAGGCATTCCTTCGCTGGTTTTTTACTTACATTCATATCGTTCATTCAGTAGCAATCTGCAGCTTGATGTTGAAGTTGTGGATCAGGTTCAGCTGGAAGACAAAGTATCGCCACAAGCGGCAGAGTCTATTACCGAAGCGATCATTCAAACGGTGAGGGCTTTCCAATTGAGCGGAAAAGCGTCATGGGGAGAAGCCCGGCAGTTAACATTAACATTTATGCAGCAAGAGCATGAGCTGATTGTATGGGCTCAAGGGGAAGGAACCTTTGGAGAACCAGACAGCTTGAAACTTCAGATCGAACAATCCGTAAGAGGTGAAGGCATTCGGGTGGAACAGATGGAGCCGGGAGAGATCTCCTATCGTTTGTATCTGCCGTTTGTGACTTGAGGAAGGTGATTTCATGTTTGTAGATAAGGCAAAAGTATATGTAAAAGGCGGCGACGGTGGCGATGGACTCATCTCATTCCGTCGTGAGAAATACGTTCCTGAAGGCGGACCTGCCGGCGGCGATGGCGGTAAGGGCGGCGACGTGATTTTCCGGGTGGATGAAGGACTGCGCACTTTGATGGACTTTCGTTACCAGAAGCATTTTAAGGCTAAGCGCGGGGAAAAAGGCCGAAATAAAAGTCAGCATGGCGCGAATGCGGACAGTATGATCGTTCGGATCCCTCCCGGTACCATCTTAATAGATGATGATACCGGTGAAGTGATTGGCGATTTGACCCGGCACGGACAGCAGGTGGTGGTTGCCCGTGGAGGACGCGGAGGACGCGGAAATATACGCTTTGCCACTCCGAATAATCCAGCCCCGGAGCTTGCCGAGAACGGGGAGGAAGGCGAAGAACGCTACGTAACCATGGAGCTTAAAGTGATGGCTGACGTAGGTCTTGTTGGGTTCCCGAGCGTAGGTAAATCGACATTGTTATCGGTCGTGTCTGCGGCTCAGCCTAAGATTGGCGCCTACCACTTTACGACCATTACGCCGAACTTAGGCATGGTTGAGGTTGGAGATGGCCGTAACTTTGTAATGGCAGACCTGCCTGGTTTGATTGAAGGTGCCCATGAGGGCGTGGGACTCGGTCATGAATTCCTGCGGCACGTAGAAAGAACTCGTGTTATTATCCATGTAGTAGATATGGCCGGCACGGAAGGAAGAGATCCTTTTGAGGATTGGCAAAAAATCAATGATGAGATTAGGCTCTATAATCCTGCTCTCATCGAGCGGCCGCAAATCGTGGCAGCCAACAAAATGGACATGCCGGAAGCAGAAGAGTATCTGGCAGCCTTCAAAGAGAAGGTAAAGGAAATTCGCCCTGACATCGAGGTTATGCCGATTTCCTCATTGACCCGTCAAGGCATTCAAGAATTGTTATACCGAACGATTGATGTTCTGGAGAGTATACCGGATGAACCGGCTATTGAAGAAGTGACGGAGGTTGCCGAGCGTAAGGTTTATAAATTTAAGGCTCAGAACAATAACTCCTTTACCATTTCCAGGGATAATGAAATGTATGTGGTACACAGTGAGAAGATCGAAGGGCTCCTAAAACGCATGCAGATGAATTCCCATGATGCCATCTTGAAGCTTGCACGAACAATGCGTCATATGGGTGTGGATGAAGAGCTTCGAAAACGCGGAGCGACGGATGGCACCATTGTACGAATTGGTGATTTTGAATTCGAATTTGTTGAAGGCAGCAGTTACTATTAATGCGCTAAAATTACCGTATATAACCATAATACCGCAAGTCTGTCTAACAGCAGGCCAGCGGTATTTTTTTGTATGTGAAACTCTTATGTAATCTGTTGAATCTAAATCGCAGCTATGATTTTCGGAGATCATCCGGTCAAGTTATGAGGCAGTTCTAATAGCATAAATACATTTCCAAAATTTGCATCCATTTCTCGGCTAAATCGTATACAATAGTAGTACAATAGTACCTTAATCTTAGATCATCTGGATGGAAGGAACCGTGCAAAAAGGAGAGTAGAAATATGGCTATTATTGAGGTTGTAAAATACGAGGGGCCACCCGATGTATTTGCTTGGCGGTATCCGAACAAAGAGTTAGGCACCTGGACCCAGCTCATCGTGCATGAGACGCAGGAGGCGATCCTGTACAAGGGCGGCCAGGCTTTGGACTCATTTTCTGCAGGACGGCATACGCTAAGTACGGCTAATATACCGATTTTATCCAATGTAATCAATCTACCTTTCGGAGGGAAGTCTCCCTTTACCGCTGAAGTGTGGTTTGTGAATAAGCTGCGTTCTCTTGATGTAAAGTGGGGAACCAGTTCTCCAATACAGCTTCAAGATCCGAAATATAACATTATCGTATCACTTCGAGCGTACGGCCAATTTGGTGTTCAGATCAGTGATCCGCGAAAATTTCTGGCAACCATGGTGGGCACATTGCCGACCTTTGACCAAGGTACCCTGATCAAGTACTACCGTGGTGTACTGATGTCCAATATTACAGAGATTATATCCTCATATATCGTTCGCAAAAAAATCAGCGTGGTGGAAATCAATGCGTATATAGCGGAAATATCGAAGCACATCATGGAAGCGATTGGCGCTTCATTTGAAGAAATGGGCATTTCCTTGCTAAATTTCTATGTCGATTCCATCAATATACCGGAGAACGACCCGGCAGCTATTAGAATCAAGGAAGCGTTAGCGAAAAAAGCTGAGATGGATATCATCGGATATACCTATCATCAGGAAAGAACCTTCAATACGCTTGAGGGTGCAGCGAAGAATCCGGGCAGTCCGGCAGCTGTAATGGGAACGGGATTAGGTTTGGGACTTGGGATGGTTGGCCCCATGTACGACACGGTCGGTCATATGTTCGAAGGTTCGAGAGTTCCTGACAAGAACGATGTGCATACAAAGCAGAAAGCTTGCACGAAGTGCGGCACACTGAATGGGGAAGAAGCGAGATTCTGTTCGAGTTGCGGTCAGTCGATTCAGACACAGGTAGAGGAAGAATCAGAGGTAGAAATCCAGTGCAGCGATTGCGGGCATACTCTACCTCGAAATGCAAAATTCTGCCTTCATTGCGGAGATCCATATCATGCATGTCCTCAGTGTGGTTACGACCATCCGGCAGGAGCAGTCGAATGTCCGGGTTGCGGCTCACCGCTTCCTATGCCTTGTCGCGAATGTGGTCAATTGGTTGATGCTGAAGCTAAATTTTGCCCCAGCTGTGGATCTAGCCATTCGCTTGCGTGTCCTGAATGTAATCATGAGATTAAATCGGGCCAGAAGTTTTGTATGGAGTGTGGCCATAAATTGATGTAAGCGAAAGTGGGGAATCAAGTGATTACACGAACCGCAGGTCATAATGGATTAAGACTGGCAACCGTAGTGCTCCCGATCGTAACCATTCTCCTGTTCGGAGTACTAGGCGGATTGAGCCAACTCATTGATTGGATATCGGGTATAGCTCTTGGATGCGTCGAGACAGCTATTCTCGTATTTATAAGTAGAGTGATTGAGCGGCGCAAGTCGTCCTCATCCGGGGCACCATTCTATATTGCGTCCGGCGTTATTATTGGAATCTATGCTGTTTCCGTCATTTTGGAAGTTGTTATGTTAGGATATTTATTTAGTCTGCCTGTATCATCCTATGCTCTTATTCATTTGATTACAATATTAGGATTTGCTCTTGTTCTCGGTTTAATCGCTGGGGCAGGGAAATATGCAGGAACTATAAGTCAGAAGGAAAATGATCAGCTTGCAGTAAAGAGGGAAACAGTAGACTGGATCAGTTCTATTCGAAAAAGAATACATCTGTTGCAAGATGAGGATCTTAAATCGTTAGACAGGCAGATGGGTGAACTTGAGGAAACGCTTCGCTATAGTGACCCCATCTCACACACTTCATTATATGAAATTGAGCAAATAATCCGGCAAAAAATCTCGCTGCTAGAGGATCAGGTAACGCTGATCGGGGAATTACAAACGGGACAGCGGAGTGAACAGATAGAGCAAACCGCTCATATAATCAAAGATACTCTCAGAACAGTGCAGGATCGCAACACGACACTACTGAAAGCTAAAACAGGCTCAACCTAAAGCAGATGATAGAGGGGATAGAATATGGGAGCTTCTTATCCGAAGCGCTTCAAATTGAGTTTCACGAACTGGGATTATCTTATTACCGGAGTGGCTGTTGTATTTTTTCCGCTGGCTATCGTGCTCGCGGCTATTCGGGTTCTGGTCACCCATCGTCATAATAGTTGCAAGGGAAGGAATAATCGGCTTTTTGGCTGGGTGCTGATTATAACTTATGGGGTCATAGAATTTCTAATGATTATTGCAACGATAGAAGATGGGGATGTTGAAGGCCTCTATTCAGCCTCCTTCGTATTTGGAATTATCATACTGATTCCGGCTATCATCATGCTGCTGATTGCCATAAAAGAAGACAAGAAATTTAGTGGTTTGCTGCAATTCTACTTCAATGCCATCATGCAAAAAGGTCTGCTTCGCGTTGACTATATCGCTCAGGAGGCAAGGCTAACCGAAGAGCATGTCATTCGAGATATAACGTTCATGTTTGAAAAGCGTATACTCCCGAATGGGAGGATTGAAGATGGGATGATCATCATACCGTCCTTGCACAGAAAATCAGAATTCTCCACCCAGGGAGAGTTTGTTTCGCGCAGAGGCCAACGAGTACAGTATTCTTTAGGCACTGAATCCACACATCAGGATCAAGCTGATTCAGCGCCGAAGTCTGTGGAGTGTCCTGGTTGCGGGGCAAGAACGGTGGTTTCGCAGGCTGAGGGGAAAGAATGCGAGTACTGCGGCACCGTGATCGTTGCTTAACATGTGAAATTCATAGTAAAACAGACTAGGAGACCTTTGAATGAGTGTTCCGTCAAAGCGTTATAGAGTACAATTTTCCCGATTCGATTATTTTATTATTGTATTCACGTATGTGTTTTTTCCATTGGCACTGATCATTGCTGGACTTCGTATCCTGCCTACGCAACGACATCATCCTTATCAAGGGAGAAACATGAGACTGGTCGGCTGGTCACTGTTCGGCTCTTACATCATTTGCTTCATAATCTTTCTACTGGCGATGGAAACCAGTGAGGAATTTCTAAATGATAATCTGACCTTAGCGATATGCTTATTACTTCCGGCGATCGGTTCCCTTGTCGCTGCTGATCTGGTAGACAAGAAATTTCAAAAACTCATGGAAGTCTATAAAGAAGCAGTCTTGCAGCAGCGCTTGGTTTATATTGAGCATATTGCGTTTGCTGCGCATCAGTCTCCGGCTCATGTGACCCGGGATTTAAATTTTATGATTAAGGAACGCATGCTTCCTTATGGAAAGATTGTGAATGGCGAGCTGATTATGAGGTCATTGCATAGAGAACCGGTAACACCGGTTGAGACTCAAGAGAATATCGAGGTGCAGTCGGTGGAATGCTCTGGCTGCGGTGCCAGAACTGTAATTTCACGGGATGAAGAAAAAGAGTGCGAGTACTGCGGCACGGTGATTGTTGCTTAAATAGCAGTGAGATTTAAAGGCATTTATGATTGTTCTAAGGGCAGTCTTCGAATACCGGAGGCTGCCTTTTTTCGATTCCATGCGTATTTTCGAGTTTATAACGATGAGTTCTGTTGGGAATTGCGATATAGTATAGACTGTAGGTTCATACGGAACCATTTGGATTTGATAAAAAACAGGACATTTATGTATTGCTCTCACTTCATATATCCAGTATAATGTCCACTATACGAATACAGTAGTCTTTGAGGAGAGGACGTTTGTGAAGGAACGCTACTATCTGGTCCGGGAAGACATCCTTCCCGAAGCTGTAGTTAAAACGATGCAAGTGAAAAAGCTGCTGGCATCAGGAGACGTGAGAACGGTCCATGAAGCCGTTGAGCAGGTCGGGCTTAGCCGCAGTGCTTTTTATAAGTACAAGGATGGTATACACCCCATCAATCAACTTGAGCGTGATGAAATCGTAACGATTTCTATCGATATGGAGCATCGTTCCGGCATGCTGTCCGAGGTGCTCGGACAAGTGGCTGGCGAAGGCGGCAATGTGCTTACCATCCATCAGAGTATCCCGCTGCAGGGCATCGCAAATGTTGTGATCTCCGTGGAAGTCTCCCGGCTTAATGAGGAGCTGGATGATCTGCTCGATGGATTGAGGCGAATAACCGGCGTCCGAAAAGTGCAGATGATAGGGCAAGGATAATAAATAAAAATCAGATAATCACATCCATTTGATAGGATACAGGAGGTAGTATATTAATGAGACCGGTCAAAGTAGGACTGTTAGGATTAGGAACCGTGGGAACTGGGGTTGTTCGCATCGTAGAGGGGCACCAAGAGGATTTAAGCAGTCAGGTCGGTTCGCCGATTACGATCGAGCTTATCGCAGTAAAGCATTTGGAGAAATATCGTAGCGTGAATGTTGATCAGAGCAAGTTGACGGAAGATCCATGGGCGGTCATCCGTGACCCGGAGATTGACGTCATCGTTGAAGTGATGGGCGGGATAGAGCAGACGAAAACCTATATTCTTGAAGCGCTTGAACGCGGCAAGCATATCATTACCGCCAATAAGGATCTGATGGCCCTGCATGGTGCCGAAATACTTGCTAAGGCACAAGAGAAACAGTGTGATGTGTTCTATGAGGCTAGCGTTGCTGGCGGCATTCCTATAATCCGGACGCTCATTGAAGGATTCTCATCGGATCGTATCATGAAAATCATGGGGATTGTGAATGGCACGACCAACTTCATTTTAACCAAGATGAGTCAAGAAGGCGCCTCATATGAGGATGTATTGGCAGAGGCTCAGCAGCTGGGGTATGCAGAAGCTGATCCGACCTCGGATGTGGAAGGACTGGATGCGGCCCGCAAAATGGCGATACTTGGTACGCTGGGCTTTCGCTCTAATGTCGAGCTGCAGGATGTTTCTGTTAAGGGAATCTCGCAAGTATCCAAAGAGGACATTGCCTATGCTAAGCGCTTAGGTTATGAAATGAAGCTTCTTGGCATTGCTGAGCGCGATGACGATGAATTCAGCATTAGCGTACAGCCTACGATGGTCCGTCAGGGACATCCGATCGCATCCGTAAATGGTGTGTTTAACGCGGTTTACGTATACGGAGAGGCTGTCGGCGAAACGATGTTTTATGGAGCAGGCGCCGGAGAAATGCCAACCGCCACATCCGTAGTCGCTGACCTTGTCGCAATCATCAAGAATATGAAGCTGGGCGTTAACGGCCTCAAAGCTATCGTTCCTTACAAGCCGAAGAAGCTCAAAACCGATGATCAAATCATGTGCAAGAACTTTATACTGCTTCATGTGGATGATAAAGCGGGTGTGCTTGCCCAGATTACCCAGGTGTTTGCCCAATATCAAGTCAGCTTGGAATCTGTAGTTCAACAGCCGAATGAGCATAATCCGGATGCGGAAATTATCATCGTCACACACCATGCGAGCAAAGCAAGTATGGATGAAGTTCTAAATCATTTTGAGGGCATGGAAGTCATTCGGCGGATCAAGAGTGTTTACCGTGTTGAAGGATAAGAGTTTTCACTCGTTTTCATAAAACAGATTTATGATGACATTATTTATAATTCTTGATTAGAAAAGGAGAACATGAGAGATGCCATATGAAGGATTGATTCAAACCTATAGAGAATACCTGCCGGTAAACGAGAATACCCCGCTTCTAACCCTTAAAGAGGGAAATACTCCTTTAATCAAAGCAGTTAATCTGTCGGAGGAGCTGGGGATTGATCTGCATTTTAAGTTTGAAGGACTTAATCCTACAGGTTCCTTTAAAGACCGCGGGATGGTAATGGCCGTAGCAAAAGCAATGGAAGAAGGAAGCCGTACGATTATGTGCGCCTCCACAGGTAATACTTCTGCAGCAGCTGCTGCTTACGCTGCTCGCGGGGGACTAAATTGTATCGTTATCATCCCGAACAATAATATTGCCCTGGGCAAGCTTGCTCAAGCGATGATTTATGGCGCCAAGGTTATTGCGATTGAAGGCAACTTCGACCGAGCGCTGGAAATCGTTCGTGAGATTACGGCCAAGCATCCGATTTCGCTGGTAAACTCGGTGAATCCTTATCGAATTGAAGGCCAGAAGACGGCTGCATTCGAGGTCGTGGACCAGCTCGGCAAAGCTCCGGACGTACTGGCTATTCCGGTCGGCAATGCGGGGAATATCTCTGCTTACTGGAAAGGATTTAAAGAGTACCATGCTGCTGGCAAATCTTCCTCTCTACCCAAAATGCTTGGATTTGAGGCGGAAGGCGCAATGGCTATCGTTAAAGGAGAGCCTATTCCGAATCCTGAAACGGTGGCAACAGCTATCCGTATCGGGAACCCGGCGAGCTGGAAAACAGCCGTAGCCGCCGCAGAGGAATCCGGTGGGCAAATTAACTATGTCACAGATGAAGAAATTCTGGCTGCTTACCGCAAAATCGCATCCCGTGAGGGGATTTTTGCCGAGCCAGGATCGGCTGCCTCGATTGCAGGCGTATATAAAATGAAGCGCGAAGGATATTTTAAAGGTGGGGAATCCGTGGTTTGTGTATTGACAGGGCACGGTCTGAAGGACCCGAATATCGCCATTTCTACCGTGAATGCAGAACCGCTTGTTGTGTCGGATACAGAATCAGCAGTAATGGACGCTATTGCCAAGCTTGAAGGGGCTGCACAGGTATGAGTTTGTCCCAAGGTGTTCGGGTGAAGGTTCCGGCCAGTACAGCTAATTTGGGACCCGGATTCGATACGCTCGGCATGGCATTGTCTCTGTATTCATGGATTGAGATGAAAGCATCGGAGAGAACCTTATTTCATCTTCATGGCGATGAGATGGGCGGTCTGCCGACGGATAAGAGCAACCTGATTTATAAGGTGGCCCAGATGGTTTTCGAAGAAGCGGGACAGGCCGTGCCGGAGCTTGAGATTTCCATGTATTCGGAGATTCCGCTTACCCGCGGTCTTGGCAGCAGTGCGTCGGCGATTGTTGGCGCACTGGCGGCAGCCAATGCTCTGATCGGTTCGCCACTGCCGGATTCCAAGCTTTTTGATATGGCGACGAATCTTGAGAAGCATCCGGATAATGTGGGGGCTTCTTTATTCGGCGGCATTATAACAGCTGTATGGGATGGCACCCATGCGGATTATATGCGCATTGAACCTCCAGCGAATCTGGGTACGCTTGTGGTCATCCCTCATTTTGAGCTGGCAACATCCAAAGCAAGAGAAGCGCTGCCAGCCCAGGTCAGTTTAGCGGATGCTGTATATAATATTAGTCGGTCCTCCTTAATGGTCGCTGCGCTTTCAGCAGGCAGACTGGACTTGATCCGAACTGCAATGAAAGACAGGGTTCATCAGCCATACCGGGCGCCGCTTGTGCCGGGGATGTCCAAGATTTTGGCCGAAGCGCCTGACCACGGAGCACTCGGCATCGCGCTTAGTGGAGCTGGCCCGACGATGATTGCGCTTGTGGACCGGAACGAGCCGCAGGTACATGAATTGAGCTCGTATCTGGTGGAAACAATGAAGGCGGAAGGAATCATGTCTTCGTGCTATCCATTAAATCCGGTGGTAGAAGGCGTCCAGATCCTGGATGATATTAACAACAGATCCTTTTTGGATATGATTAGAGGGGAAGTTACTGCATGAAAAAAATAGCCTTGTTGCCCTCAGGATCGGTATCTCATGAAGCGATACTTTATCTTCTTAACGGTGAGCCAGTGGAGTTCGTACACCACAAACTGATCTCTGATGTATTTATGTCTACAGTTGAAGGAAAAAGCGATTATAGTGTGATCCCGATTGAGAATACCATCGAAGGTTCGGTAAGCTTGCATATGGATTGGCTGGTCAATGAAGTGGATCTGCCGATGCAGGTGGAGTGGGTTTACCCTTCTATTCAAAACCTGATCGGGAATGCTTCGGAATTCCGTTCAAGTGACGGAACAATGGATTACAGTAAAATCAAAAAGATCTGGTCCCACCAGGTTGCAACAGCCCAGTGCCGTCAGTTCCTAGCGAAGGCTGCACCGCAGGCTGAGTTAGAGCAAGTGGGCAGCACCTCAGAAGGGGTTAAAATCGTCAAGGAGAATCCAGGCCAGGGCTGGGCGGCAATTGGGACTTCACTCGGTGCGGACACTCACGGATTAAATGTACTTGCTGAGCGCATTACAGATCATGATAACAATTATACCCGCTTTGTGCTGATCGGACGTGAGCCGATTTCAGTCAATCGTTCGCCGGAACAGATTAAGACCAGCATTCTCGTGACGCTACCGGAGGACGTGCCTGGAGCGCTGCATCAGGTTCTTTCCGCATTTGCTTGGAGGCGCCTGAACCTGTCACGGATCGAATCCCGTCCAACGAAGAAGAAGCTCGGTAATTACTATTTTTATATTGATGTCTTGGCTGCCGCGGATTCTGTTTTATTGGTAGCTGCAATGGGAGAGATCGAAGCACTGGGATGTTTGGTTCGTGTGCTGGGTTCTTATCCCGGTTATGCATACGAAAGCGAGAAATTGGAGGTTAAGTAAATGTCAGAGCAATGGATCTATCTTGATGGAGAATTCGTCACAAAAGAGAATGCTAAAGTGTCCGTGTTTGATCATGGATTTCTGTATGGCGACGGCATATTCGAAGGTATTCGAATATATAACGGTAATATCTTTAAGTGCAAGGAACACTTGGACCGGCTTTACGACTCCGCCAAGTCCATCGATTTAGTTATTCCTCTGGCTTACGAAGAGCTGCTGGAGGCTATGGCCGAAACCATTCGACGCAACGATATGCGAAACGGATACATCCGTATTGTAGTATCCCGTGGTGCCGGCAACCTGGGCCTGGATCCGCGGCGCTGCCCTAAACCAACCGTATTGATCATCGTGGAACAGCTGGCGATTTATTCTGAAGAGGCCTATTTAAATGGATTAAAGGCCGTTTCTGTAGCTCAGCGTCGTAATATTCCGGATGCGCTTAATCCAAAAATCAAATCCTTGAACTACTTGAACAATATCCTTGTGAAAATCCAATCCAACTTTGCGGGAGCGGATGAAGCGATCATGATGAACGCACAAGGCTATGTGACGGAAGGCTCAGGGGACAACATTTTTATTGTGAAAAATGGTGTGGTCACCACGCCTCCATGCTATCTTGGCGCACTTGAAGGCATTACACGTCAAGCGATTATTGATTTATGCGACAAACTCGGCATTAAACTGAAGGAAGAGCCTTTTAGCATGCATGATGTATATATTGCGGATGAAGTCTTTTTTACGGGGACCGCTGCCGAAGTTATAGCTGCTCGTGAAATTGATGGTCGTATTATCGGAAAAGGTCAGGCTGGGCCAGTTACGCTTCAGCTGCTTGAAGAATTCCGGAAGATTGTGGACCAAGACGGTTATAAAGTATGGGAATCCTAATGACACAGGACAGCTAAATAATGGGCTTTACCTAACCTTTCATCGACATGAAAGGTTTTTTTTTGCCCAGAGGGATGTCAATCGCCTATTCCGTGCATAGGATGTAGTAACGAAAGCAGGCGAATTACATGATGCCTAGAAGAGTGTAGGAGGTTTTAGCGGCGTGAAGATACACATCGTCAAGGAAGGCGACACCCTATATGAGCTGTCCAAGAAATACAACGTTCCATTGACAAAGCTCATCGATGCCAATCCTCAGCTGGTGGATCCGAATCAGCTTGATGTCGGTGCCAAAATCAAGGTACCAACAGAGCCTGTTCTGGTTCCTGGCGGCGGCCAGCCCATTATCCATAAGCATTCGGTAAAGCAAGGAGATTCTCTCTGGAAGTTATCGAAAGCATGGGGAGTAACTTTGAAGGAAATCATTGATGCGAATCCCCAGCTTAAAAATCCGAATGCACTGCTGGTGGGAGAGGTCGTAAATATTCCTTCATCCGACGCGCACATGGAGTCAGACACGGACGGATATTCAATGAATGACAGCAGCGGTATGGTTCCGGGCAAGAAGAAGCCTGGAAGCAAGGATTACACCGGGGTTAAGAAAGAAGAGACAGCGCCGATCGAGCAACCGCCTGTTGTTATCCCTGAGGTTAAGGAGCCCGAGCCGCCGATATTGCCGAAGCTCCCTGAGATTTCTCCTTTTCCGGAGGAACCTAAAAAGTTCGAGCCTGAGTTTAAACCGGAAATATTGCCTGAAATTAAAAAGCCGATCATTATGCCTGAGATCAAGAAACCTGAAATCATGCCAGAGATCAAGAAGCCGGAGATCATGCCGGAGATCAAGAAACCCGAGATTATGCCCGAGATTAAGTTACCAAACGTTATGCCGGAATTTAAAAAGCCTGTCATCTTGCCCGAATTCAAACCTGAATTCATACCACCTTACAAACCTGTCGAACCGGAATATACTTTTCCTGTTAAGACTATGCCATTACCACATCCGGTCCATCCTATTGCTGCTGAACCATGCCCGCCTTTTATGGAGTTGCCAATCCATATGATGCCGAATCCATGCCCTGATTTTCCTGATAAGATGGGGCCTGCCTTTGCGATGCCACCGTATGGTTACCCTAAAGGTCCGTGCGGGTGTCATGAATCTCATCATGGCAACGCGGCACATCCATATCATCATATACACCAGGAAGCGATGCCAGCCACTTATAATGAAGGTTGGGGGAATCCAGGTTCAGCATACCCGGGTATTTCTGAACAGCCTATAAGTCTGGAATATACCCAATTGTCTGTCACACAATCATATACCGGTAATATGGGTTCCGATTATCATCCATATCCTGCGCAGCATCATGAAGCAATGACATATGGTTATGTGCCATCTCCTTGTGGCTGCCATGGAGGAGAAGCAAGTCCGTTCTATAATATGCCCACTCAAGGGTATCCACAATACGGGCATCATTCATATGACCCTGGTATGGCAGCACCCTATCAACCATGGCAGGGCGGAATGGATTACAATGCAAACATGCACAGCTCGCCTTCTGGCTTCATGGGGACTCATGGAGGATATCCACAGTTTGTAAATCCATATGAGCCGGACTGGAATGACCGGCAACAAAATGATCAACAGTTTGATTCATCATTTAACTCTTTGGCTTCTTTTGATACACAGCAAACCAATTTGAATATCAGCAGTGATGTTGAGGGTGATTCCGTTTCCAACGGAGACGCTGATATCGAAGAGGCTCCTAAAGCGAAAGCCAAAGTGCATCGCCAAGAAGTCAATAAAATAACAACAGCAGCCAAGAAGTCACGCAAGCAACAATCCTCAGCATCAAAAAGAAAGCATCACAACCCTTGGATTAAGGGATAAACAATAAGACGATAGTCTGGCCATTGCGAAACAAAAGGGGAGTTCCAGTCCCCCTTTGTTTCTTTATGTTATATTGACCTCTATATTAAATGGCAGCTTAATTGCTAAATGATAGAGTAATAACAATTGGAATATTTTATGTGTTGCTAACAAATCAAAAGATATGGTACATTATAAATCCGGTCGCGAAAGGCAAGATTGCGACAGGAAAGAGGCCGAATGAGAGAGAAAATGAAACACAAAAAACTTTCTAAAAAACCTCTTGCATTATCGAAATAAACATGATATATTATAAGAGTTGCTGATGCGAACGAGATTCGCTAGTGACGAAGAAGTTGATCTTTGAAAACTGAACA
>NZ_JBCMXJ010000021.1:0-165364 GCF_050475945.1 Paenibacillus solani | reverse complement strand
TACTTTGAGGGGATAATACCAAAACACGGGCTTTTTTTGTTTGTTTATTGGATCGAATCATAATCGGAATTTTTCTGCCGAAAAAACTTGAAAGTGACGTAGCGTCATCATGTATAGTGAAGACATAACATACGAAGCAGAAAGCAGGTGTTCCCATCGATTCCGATTCATGAATTATCAAAACAAACAGGCATCACAGTGCGAACCTTACGTTATTATGACCAAATTGGGCTCCTCGTTCCAGCTGCCAAAACACCTGGCAAACAGCGGATTTATAGTGATGAAGAATTAATAAAACTGCAGCAAATACAGTTTCTGAAGAAGCTTGGCTTCAGTTTGCGAGAAATAGCGGATATGATGTCGGACCAGGAATGGAACTGGTCTGCCAGTTTAATGAACCAATTGGATTATGTACAGAATGAACAGAACAAGCTGGTACAAATGGAAGCCGCAATTCGATCTGTCCTGCATAGCATTGCTATCGAGGGGGAGACAAGCTGGAGCGTGATTCAGAAGCTGATCCAGCTCTCTGGAAAAGATCCAGCGCTGAAGCAGTCATTTCGGCAACAAATGTTTGAAAAGCGAGAAGCGGACATGCTGGGTCTTCTGCCCAGTATGAACAGCACGGACCCCGACTCCCTGGAGTGGATCGCTTTGCTTGGACAGCTTAAGCAGCGAATGGATGGCGGACCCGGATCACCTGAAGTACAAAGAATCATACACCGAATGGATGAAAAACGCTTGGAGCAATTTGAGGATGAAGACGCCTTTATCGATAAATTGTGGGAAATCCGTAAATCACCCGACAAGTCTGAAGAGATGGGGTTGTATCCGATTGAACCGGAATTAATTCGATTCATGGAGCATGCCTATGAGATTTATGCATCGAGGAAGGAAGAACAATCCCAGGCAGGGAGGGAGACAACATGACGTTGGAACTGCTGCTTTCCATTGGGGCTTTGTCGCTTCTCGACACGCTAAGTCCTGCAACGCTCGGTGTTACGGTGTATTTGCTATTAACGGGGAAGGAGCGCTTGATCTTACGATTATTTGTCTATCTGTCAACGGTGGCGGGATTCTATTTCCTGGTTGGCATCGCGCTGATGCTTGGCATGGATGCGTTATTGCAATCCTTGAATGCGATCTTCCAAAACCGTACGGTAAGCTGGATCATGGCGATTGTTGGCGGTGTTCTCTTTGTTGCCAGTTTCTTTGTACCAACGAAGACAACATCTGAGCTGCGTCGTCCCAAGTCACAAAGATTGGGAGCCATGGTTGGTTTGGGTTTGACTACTTCACTACTAGAGGTAGCAACGGCGCTTCCTTATTTTGCCGCGATCGGGCTTATGACTACTGCTCACTTAAGCATGTTCCAATGGATACCTCTTCTTGCAGCATATAATGTTGTAATGGTGCTTCCTCCACTTATATTGCTTGGATTACATCTCGTATTTGGACGTATTATGCAGAAACCGTTGGAGAGGCTGCGCATAAAAATCGCCCAAAGTTCCGGTTCAGTCCTATCCTGGGTCATGTGCATAGCCGGAGTGATTCTGGTGCTAAACAGCATCGATAACTTGTGACAAACCGAGCCTATCATCACTGAGCTTATTTCAATCAGAGCTTTCGGTCAGGGATGGACAACTATGGTATTAACAGAGATCCTATATTCAGGGAATATAGGATCGAAGGTTTGTGCTCGGTGCTATCCAAATTTACTTAATGGCATTAATGATAAATGCGATTAATGTTGTGAAAAACCGCGTATTATCACAGTCTATCCTGTAGTCTTCTAATAGTTATCTAGACATTCACCAGTTTAGCTATAGCTTTAGGCTATCACTGGATATAGCTTATATGAGTTACACGCTCCTTCGTCATCCGTGATATCTTTCTTGTAACAATATGTATAGGAGTGTTACATAGATGACGAGAAGCAGTGTATTGGGATACCCGCGTATTGGTGCGGATCGGGAATGGAAAAAAGCCTTGGAAGCGTTTTGGGCTGGCAAGCTGGAGGAGCCGGAATTTCATCAGAAACTGCAAGAAATTCGTCTGAATCATTTGCGCAAGCAGCAGCAGATTGGAATTGACCTGATCGCAGTCAATGATTTCAGTTACTACGATCATGTACTGGATACGGCGACGATGTTCGGAATTGTTCCAGAGCGATTCCATTATAATGGCGGAGCTGTTCCATTATCTGTTTACTATGGTATTGCCCGTGGAACGAAGGATGCACCGGCAAGTGAAATGACCAAATGGTTCAACACGAATTACCATTATATCGTGCCTGAATTGGATGGAGCGAACCCTGTGCTTACGGAGAACCGTCCGCTAACAGCATATCGGGAGGCCAAGGAAAAGCTCGGGATTGAGGGTAAGCCGGTTATTGTGGGTCCGTTAACCTTCCTGAAATTGTCCAAAGGTTACCAAGCCTCAGAAACAGATGCTTGGCTGGATAAATTGCTGCCGCTCTACGTTCAAGTGTTACAAGAACTTGCTCATGAAGGGGTACAATGGGTACAGATCGACGAGCCAATCCTTGTAACCAAGTTAAGCGATGCGGATCTTAAGCGTTTATCGAGAATCTATGAAACGTTTGCCGCGTCGGCTCCTGGTTTGAATATCATGCTCCAAACTTATTTTGAATCCATAGAAAACTACCAGGATATCATTCAGCTTCCTGTGAGCGGCATCGGGCTTGATTTCGTACATGGATTCACCGGCAATATTGAAGCCATTAAAGAAGCTGGATTTCCAGCGAATAAAGTACTGGGAGCAGGCATAATTGATGGACGCGGGATCTGGAAGGCGCCGCTCCGCGAGAAACTGTCCCAACTGGAAGAACTGAAGAAGTACGTGGCCGCTGAACGCATAATTGTACAATCTTCATGCAGCTTATTGCATGTTCCGGTGACGGTGAGCAATGAGACAAAACTGCTGCCTGAACTTAAGGGCGCTCTTGCTTTCGCAGACGAGAAGCTGACTGAACTGGTCCTTCTCACAAGAGCCATCGCTACAGGCACGGATCGTATCGCGAAGGAATTGGAACAATGTGATCTTGCGCTTCAGGCTCTTGAGCAATCTGAAGTACGAAATCGACATGATATTCAGCAAGCTGTTGCCGAGGTAAGTGCGCAGGAGCCAGCTCGCAGCCTTCCATTCTCGGAGCGTCATGTTGCACAGCAGAACAAATGGCAGCTGCCGATTTTCCCAACTACAACCATTGGCAGCTTCCCTCAGTCGGCAGAGGTGCGTAAAGCACGGCAGTCATGGCGTAAAGGTGAGTGGGATGATGAGCGGTATGAGCGCTTTATTCAGGATCAGATTGATATCTGGATCAAGCTGCAGGAAGAGATCGGCCTTGACGTACTGGTACACGGCGAATTTGAGAGAACGGATATGGTAGAGTTTTTCGGCGAGAAGCTGGGCGGCTTTGCCTTCACTCAATATGGATGGGTTCAGTCTTATGGCTCCCGCTGTGTAAAACCTCCTGTTATTTACGGGGATGTTACCTTCGATAAACCGATGACGGTGGAAGAAACAAAATACGCTCAGTCGAAGACAAATCATCCTGTTAAAGGGATGCTGACCGGCCCTATCACGATCATGAACTGGTCGTTCGTCCGTGAGGATATTACGCGGGAGAAGATCGCATATCAACTGGCCTATGCGCTCAGACAAGAAGTGGAAGCATTAGAGCAGGCAGGCATCGGAATGATTCAAGTAGATGAGCCTGCAGTACGCGAAGGACTCCCGCTGAAGGAAGAAGATCAAGCAGAATATCTTAAATGGGCTGTCAAAGCTTTCCGTATGACTACGTGCACAGTTCAACCGACCACGCAAATTCATACGCATATGTGTTATTGCGAATTCCATGATATGATCGATTCGATTGAGGCGATGGATGCCGACGTTATTTCGATTGAAACATCACGGAGTCATGGCGAGCTGATTCATAGCTTTGAAGTCAATACGTACGAACTGGGAATCGGACTAGGCGTGTACGATATCCACAGTCCGCGGGTTCCGCATGTGGAAGAGATGACAAGCATGATCGAGCGCGCCCTGCGTGTGCTGGATCCGAAGCTGTTCTGGATCAACCCGGACTGCGGTCTCAAGACACGCGGGCAGGAAGAGACTGTCGCTTCTCTTCGCAACATGGTTCAAGCGACGGAGATCGCCCGCTCGAAATATGCGTTAAACGTATAACAACATTAACACTGTGAAATGATGGGTATCATTCTTGAGTTGGGCAGGCTGCTTCGGCAGCCTGCTTCTTTTTGTATTAGGTTCGCAAACTCCAAATTTAGGATTGACAGTTCAATACATTAGATGTTAGATTATCCAGCAATCAAACCTAGAGTTAATATAAATGGAGGGAACTTTTGGGATGAGCAATGGAGGGAATTATGCCACATAGGTTTATAAGAAAGTTCAATTTCCTTAGGTCTTCAGGAGGGAATCGCGATGAGTGACAGGTCATGGCGAGTCTTTTTTAGAGTCGTTGCATTAATTATTATAACTGGAGTGGTCTATTCATTGGTTCAATCCAGCACTTCTTTTAAAGAGCTGATGAAGGATCAGGTTTATGATACAGAGAAGATTAGTTTTATAAAAATTGATAAAATGGACAGTTCATATGGTGAAAATAGTGTGGAAATTACCGACCCGGCAACTATAGATCGAATTATTAATAGCTTCTCTAATGCGAAGTTGTGGAAAACTGAAAATTATGGAAGAGGTACGGAGTACATGATATGGGTTAATGTCGAGTACACCCCCTTCGCCATATATTTTACAGAACCGAATATTATCAAGATATCTCCGAATAGAAGATCTCATAAGAAATACTCTTGGAGGTACAGGATCACTAATGGCTATGACATGTCAATCATTAATGATCTCTTTAAGGAAAAGTAGAGGAGATTCGCACTTCAGGGTGTTATTTATAAGGGAGCCGCGCCCATCGCGGTTTTTTTTGTGCTCATATGGACTCTGCCATAAATTTGATACGGTTTTTCCGAATAATGTCCGCTTTTCGTTTGCTGCATGGTTATATAGGTATCCAAGTTTTCTAGAGAGGAGGGGAAGCGTCATCAACACTGAAACGATTGAAAAATATGTAGGGCAGATTCAGGAAGGGCATGCAGAGGCATTTATTCCTATCGTAAGTGAGTACCAGCGCCAAATGTATATTTATTGCTGCCGACTTCTGGGTAGCGAACAGGAAGCGGAGGACGCCGTGCAGGAAATCTTCTTGAAGGCATATAAATCGATCACAAAGTATAAGCCTTCGGTCAGCTTTAACGCATGGTTATATAAGATCGCTTACCATTATTGTCTGAATGTAATTCACCGACGGCAATTATCGCAGAAGTTCGGGAGATTGTGGAAAGGACAGATTTTCGCCGAGAGTGCAGAGCAGGAGTATTTAAGAGGGACATTCAGCGAACCGCTAATGAGAGCCCTTGTGAATCTTACGGTACAGGACAGAAGCTTATTGATTCTGTATGCATTTCACGACAAGACGTATGCAGAAATAGGCGAAATAACAGGAAAGTCATCGGAAGCCATCCGTAAAAAGATAACCCGAATCAGAATGAAGCTGAAGAATGCCATGAATAAATGGAAGGAGGAAGAACAATGGGAAACATCGTTGATCCAATCGAAGAGTTGAGGCAGCAATCTGTACCGGACAGTCATTTTCGTGATGTGGAGTTTGTTTCAAGAGTCAGACAACATATTGAGGAGGAGCAGCGTAATAGACGCTCAGGACTCCGATCTTTCAAGCGTAAAACCGTAATGTCTATCATGATTTCCTCTGTATTACTAGTCTCGTTCACTGCATATGCAGCAACAGGGCATATACAAATTTTTAATAGCAAAGGGGAAATTGTTCTAAAAACAGCCGATCCGTCGTCAGGGCTGCCAGCCAAACTGAGTAATCTACTGGAGGAATACAGGACGAAGGTAAAATCCATGCTGAAGCCCGGAGAGCTGGCTGCATATTACATCAAGGATGATTACATTAATAAGGACAACGGGTACGATACGGCGAATCCTATAAAATTTGAATATCAACCGATAGCCTATCGTTCATATGATGATTTCCAAAAAGAGCGTGTTCGTACTTCGGCACCCATTCTAGAGGTACCCGGTTATCTTCCCAATGGTGTGAAATTCGCTTACGGTCAAGTATTTCCTTATGGGCCGGCACCTTCTGGAGAAACGGATCGTGTGAAACACTTAGAATTAGAACAAAAATTGTTTAATCAGGCCAAACTGTCCAACAGTGGTGAGAAGCTGTTTGTAGAGAAACTGGATTGGTCGAAGGCCTTCAACTCCATTATATACTTATCCGATGGCAAGAGCAGCACAGCTATATCGATCATGGCGGGGTATGGTCAAAGTGCAAGCTTAACGAAGTCTCTGAATGCATCCTCAGAGAAAATACAGCTAAAACATGTCGAGGCCATTTACCTCCATGATGATTCAGATGGAGACAAGATCAGTTGGTATGATAGTAAACGAAATACCGTATATACCATTATGGTAAATGTAAAAGGACTAATGACTAAGAATGACCTGAAGGCAATGGCAGAGAGTATGATTATTGACTAAGTAAGAGAACAGACAGCAGGCTGCCAAGGGGCAGCCTGCTTCTTAGTGTCGAAACAGAACTGAACAGAAACAACAAAAAATAGAATTGACAGCCCATAACAGAGATGTTAAGTTATCCGAAAAATAGTGCGTGCTTCTCTAACTAAGATAAGACTTCTCGATCGCGCTGATTGTGCAATTATCTTAAAGCTAATCATGGAGGGGAAGAAGTGGTGGATTATACGGAACCGGATTTTTCACGATGTGCGGTTATTACCATCGATACGCAGAACGATTTTAGTCTGCCTGGCGCGATTGCAGAAATAAGGGGAACGCATGAAGTTTTACCACAAATGAAACGTATTCTGGAGGCAGCAAGAAAGAGCCACATTCCTATTCTGCACGTGGTCCGGATCTATAAGGAAGACGGGTCGAATGCCGATATATGCCGCAAGGCCTTGATCGAATCGGGCGCACAGATTGTTAGTCCCGGCTCGTCAGGTGCCGAGTTGGTTGATTCCATCAAGCCTTCTTCAGACGTAATCTTAAGTCATGAGGAGCTTCTAAACGGTAAGATGCAACCCCTCGGTGATTTAGAATGGGCGATGTATAAACCAAGATGGGGCGCATTCTATCAAACCGATCTGGAAGATTTCTTACGAGGTAAAGGAATCGATTCACTGGTGTTCATCGGTTGCAATTTCCCGAATTGTCCAAGAGCGAGCATGGTACAAGCAAGTGAACGTGATTTTAAGGTCGTTATGATTGAAGACGCCATCTCGGGCGTTTATCCGCAGGGGATCGAGGAACTCGTCCGTATCGGTGTAAAAACCTATACCACCGAACAAGTTATTTCACAATTTAACGGATAGTTTGATGACAAAATGAATGCCTGGATTATACATAAGGGGGGGAGTGAAATCATGAAGGAGAAGGTCATGGAAGCCTATGATAAGCTGGCTGGAGACTACGAACGACATGTGGATTCACAGAGTGGGCATAATGCATTTTATGAGAGACCGGCTATGCTCAGCATGCTGCCTTCAGATCTTAAGCAGATGACTGTACTGGATGCAGGATGTGCCGCAGGGTGGTATACGGAGCAATTTATTCAACGAGGAGCCCAAGTGACGGCAATTGATCTCAGCCCCGCGATGATTGAGGCCTGTAAGAGACGTGTGGGCAACAAAGCAACTATATTTGCATGCGATATGAATGAGGAGCTGCCATTTGATGATGAGACGTTTGACCTGATCGTCAGCTCATTGACTCTTCATTACATTGAGGATTGGACTCCAACCTTTCGAGAGTTTCAGCGAGTGCTGAAGCGTGAAGGAAGCTTGATCTTCTCCGTTCATCACCCATTTATGGATTTTAAACATTTTGATCGCCATAACTACTTCGCCCGTGAGTTATTGTCGGAGACGTGGAACAAACCGGAATCCGGACCTGTCGAGGTTACTTTCTATAGAAGGCCGATACAAGAAATCATTAACGTAACTTCCTCCAAGTTTAACATCGAACAAATCGTTGAGCCGCAGCCCAGTAGAGTGCATAAGGATAGCCCGGAGGCGAAGGAATGGATGGCAAAATGGTATGATCGACTGATGACAAACCCTCATTTCTTAATCGTGAAGGCCCGGAAATCCATCGATTGAGATTCCAGACATGAGAGGGTGTGTTATATTCTATCATTCAGTCTGCAGGAGAACACAGTAAGGGAGATTACGAAGAGCAACCTTCTTGCAAAAGCATATAAGGAAACTGCGAACATCGCAGTTTCCTTTTTTAGTTTGGAGGGGAGTCTGATGGGCATCTGACCATACCGACGATTAAGTGCACGACAGATCTAGGATTGTTCCGACAGTTCCGCTATGGTAACATCGGATTAAGAGTCGATCGGAGTCATAAACGATCCACCATTAGCAGATATGGAGTCTACACTATGGGAACACCTTACTCCGCGACCATCACGTTTATTGTCACAGCAGGTGTATTAAACATTATTCTGGGAATATATGCACTGTCCGGACGTTCGAGAGTTATAACCGTCAAAAGCTTTATCGTCTTCTGTATGCTGGCTGCAATCTATACCTTTGGTGCCGCACTGGAACTGTCCAGCAGCACTATCCAAGAGATTCGTTTCTGGATAAAGTTTGAGTATTTGGGCATGCCATTTCTGCCACCTCTTAATTTGATTATTATCTTGTCATATCTTGGCATGGAGCGATATTTGAAGCGCAAACTGCTCATTGCGATGTTTGCTATTCCTTTCGTGACCCTTCTACTTGTGCTGACAAATGAATGGCATCATTTCTATTACCGTAACATCGTGCTTAATATAGGCGCAGCAGGCCAGCGGGTTGATATCCTTATCGGTCCCTGGTATATCATCCAAGGGGCTTATACCTTTGCTTGTATGGTTGGTGGAGCCATTCTGCTTGTGCGGAGTTTGCGCAGGATGCCATCTTACCGGTTTAAGCTTGTTATTATGTTGACTGGTTTGATCCTGCCTCTTATTGGTGATTTTCTGTATTTATGGGGACTAACTCCTAACGGAATGGATCCGATTCCTGTCATCATGATTCTTACTTCCTCGCTTTATCTATGGGCGCTCACTGCCAAAGGCTTGTTTCATGTTGTTCCCATTGCACGAGATAGCCTCTTTACGAGCATGAGAGATGGTGTTCTTATACTCGATCTGGACAATAAATTGATTGATTATAATCCAGCCGCAGCAGCTATGCTGCCTGAACTCCATCCTTCAGTTATAGGAGAACCCTTGGAAGCCTTATGGCAGCATCATTCAAGCCAGTCCATTTACACGATGGAGGAACGTACGGGAATGAAAGCGGAAGACGCGGACATTCAAGAAATTCGGTGGCGACTGAGAGACCAATCGCTTAATTATCAGATTAGGTCCTCCGTTATACGGAATCAGGGAGGACATGAAGCCGGACGATTAGTTGTACTGATTGATGTTACAGAAAAGACACGCCTCCAGGAGGAGTTACGCCAGCTGGCATATTATGATGGCCTGACACGAATATATAACCGCACCCACTTCATGAATCTCAGCTATAGTCTTCTAGGCCAAGCTATTCGGGATCATAAACCTGTGTCATTTCTATTATTTGATATTGATCATTTCAAACGGATTAATGACGATTTTGGTCATGACTTTGGCGATCAAGCACTCCTGCATGTTGTTGAGTTATCCCGTAATACGCTTCGTGCGGAGGATCTGTTCGCTCGTTATGGCGGGGAAGAGTTCGTCATCGCCCTACCAGGCTTAACGTTGTTAGAAGCTGAAGAGGCAGCAGAGCGTATACGTTTTGCGCTGTTATCGCAGCCTATGGTCACTTCACTGGGACCTGTTCGAGTTACAGCCAGCTTCGGCGTCGTTTCGGTGGGTTCAAGTTATTACTATAAGTTTGATGCCAAGCAATGGGAATGGGATATAGAACTGAAGAGAATTTTAAGATCTGCGGACCAGGCGCTCTATGAGGCTAAACGATCCGGCCGTAATACAATCAGAGTGTCGGAAGAGGAAGTATCACCTGATTCTTATGAGACAACCCGTGAAACATAGTGGAGTTTATGTGTATAATAGCATTTAGTTAGACCATATCAGCAATGCGATACATCACAATAAAGGGGAGAATTCCAAATGCAATGGAATGAAATTACGACACTAGAAGAATGGGATGCAATTTTGAACAAATCCTCAGAACGAGGCCAAGTCATTTTGAAGCACAGCACGACATGCCCGGTAAGTGCCAATGCTCTGGCAGAGTTTGAAGCTTACTTAGCTAAGACAGCAAACGGCGAGGTAGATTACACACTAGTGAAAGTCATTGAATCCCGCCCGGTCTCCAATAAAATTGCCGAAGATTTGAATGTGAAACATGAGTCGCCGCAAATTATTTATGTGAAGGATAAGAGTAAGTATTGGACAGCTTCACACTGGGCGGTTACGACAGAACATATCTCAGCGGTCTTGGACTAGAACCCGGCAAAGGTATGTTAAGGTAAGGTGCGATCATGAGGGAGATGGAAGAACTAACATCCACTGAAGCCATAGAACAGTTCATTGCAAACCATCCATTGAGCTTCTTATATGTGTCCAGGCAGGATTGCAGCGTATGCCATGCGATCTTACCTAAATTAAGAGAGTTGCTAGAACGTTTTCCTTCCATATCATTGGGACATATACAGGCGGAAGCCGTGGGCGAGATTGCATCGAAATATTTGATTTTCACTGCACCAACCCTCCTCTTTTTCATTGAGGGAAAAGAAATGCTGAGAGAGGATCGTTTTGTACAGCTTGGCGTGTTGGAACGAAAACTGGAGAATCTGATCGAGCTTCTTAGCTAGGTATCTATATAACGCTATGAAACACAAAGGCGATATTCCGAAGTCACTTGACTTTTCGGAAGATCGCCTTTTTCATTTTATGGATTCATTCCCTTTAGGAAGAAGTTTTATTGCGCGCATTAGAACTGAGACGATGAATTTGCTCATCCAAAACTGCGCTTGCCTTACCCAAGAACTGTGTAATGAGCTCCAGTTCTTCTTCCGAATAGGATGAAGCCAGATCGATCATGGAAGCATGAAGTGGAAGGTACGTGCTGCTGACTTCTTCTTTATTCTCGTACAAAGGAACAATGATGACTTTACGGCGGTCATTGGGGTCGTTCTCTCGGCGAACATATCCGTTTTTTTCAAGACGGTCGATCAATGCAGTGACACTGCCTGTTGTAAGTCCGGTTAGTTTTGAGAGTTCACCGGCCGTAATGGGGCCTTTCTCATGCAGGATATCTATGGAAATAAAGTCATTATTGTATAAACCCAGAGAGGAAGCTACATGCTGCTGGTACAATACTGTTCGGGTCCCAAGCCCTCGCATGCGCAAGGTGAAATTTTCCTGCTGTTCTGTTGGTTGATCCTTTCCATTGCTTGACAAAAGACTAACCTCCTTTTAAGATATTAATATCTTGATAACTGAGATATTTAATCATAAAGATAATTGATGATCGTGTTAATAGATCGAATACATTCTATCGGAATTTCTGCAGATTTGCAAAGAGGATAAACAATTACTTCTCTGCGCACCGCAGACTTCTAAACAACATTCATATTTTTGCAGATACATTCATTTGGATTAGGAGGGCTTTCCTGTGAAAGATACCATTATTATTAAAGGTGCGCGGGAGAATAATTTAAAGAATATCTCGCTTTCGATTCCCAAGTACAAGTTGGTCGTTCTGACGGGTCCATCAGGTTCAGGTAAATCAACATTGGCGATGGAGACGCTCCAGCGGGAATGTCAGAGACAGTACATGGAATCCATGGGAATGGCATCGGACTCGATCAGTAAGCCGAAGGTTGATTCTATAGAAGGATTGTCTCCTTCCATCAGCGTCGGACAGCATGTCACCAACCGTAATCCGCGTTCAACGGTAGGAACCGTAACCGATTTATATACTTATGTTCGTTTTATCTTTTCCAGATTGGGAGAACGGACTTGCCCACATTGCAGGGCCAAGATTGCCCCTTCTTTTGAACCGATAAATATGCTTGTGGAGGAAGACGAACCCGTAGAGCAACAAACCATGGACTGTCCAAATTGTGGAACAGAGCTTGAGAAGCTGGGTATGTCACACTTTTCATTTAACAAGCCGGAAGGAGCCTGCCAAACTTGCAGCGGGCTTGGTCATGCAGTCAGCATCGATGAAGATGCAGTTTTTAATCAAGAGCTCAGCATTCGAGAGGGAGGAGTTGCTTCTCTGAATGGAGTCCACCGAGATATTCAAATTCGTATTTTAGTAGCTGCTGGCAAGCACTTTGGATTTGGTTTTGACCCGGATCTTCCATTGAAAGACTACAATGATGTTCAGCGTGACCTGCTGTACCACGGTGTAGAGAGTGAGGCATTTAAGCGACATTATCCGCAAATGAAAGCTGTTCAAGGCACTAAATTTGAAGGTATCATCCCGGGTTTGTGGCGGCGTTACAAGGAGAAAGAAGAGGCCGGTAATCAGGAGAAAGAAGGGGGCTTTTTCCGTGAGCAGCTTTGTCCGGTATGCCTGGGTACACGCTTGAAGAAGGAGGTTGCACAGGTTCTAATAAATGGCTCATCGATTTCAGAGGTAGCGGAGTGGTCTTTAAGCCAAATGTTCGAGTGGATGAACGGACTTCAGGATTCAATCTCATCCGATGGTCTGCATCTGTTGGAGCCCATCCTGGATGATATGCCTGTTCGACTAAAACGGATCATGGATGTAGGGCTCGGCTATCTCTCGATGAACCGGCAGACCGTAACACTTTCGGGTGGAGAAGCACAGCGGCTGCGCCTTGCATCACTGCTCGGATCCGGTTTGACCGGGGTTCTGTATATTCTGGACGAGCCAACAACAGGATTACATCCACGGGATACCCTTGGACTTATCCGTGTACTTGAGGAACTTCGCGATCTTGGAAACACAGTGCTCGTGATCGAGCATGATGTTGAAATGATGCGTGCTGCTGATCATGTGATTGATATCGGTCCTGGTGCTGGAATATTTGGTGGGGCTGTAGTAGGGGAAGGAAGCCTGGACGACTTGATGACAAGCGAGCATTCGATAACTGGTGCCTATTTAAGGGATGAAGGGATGGCTGTTTCCAGCCGTATTCGACGGAAGGGGAATAGTCAGCATATTACGATTCGAGAAGCGAAGTTTCGGAATATTGATATTCCTGTTGTTTCTTTTCCACTTGGCAAACTGGTTTCCGTAACGGGGGTTTCGGGTTCTGGAAAATCAACATTAGTATTCGATATTCTTGCTCAAGAAAGCACTAAAGGGGTTATACCGACAGGATGTAAGGAAATATCCGGCTTGGATCAAGTGGGTAATATCGTTATTTTTGATCAAACACCGATAGGCCGAATGCAGCGTTCTAATGTTGCGACCTATACAGATGTATTTACTCACTGGCGGCAGATGTTCGCCAGCTTTCCGGAAGCCAAGGAAAGAAAATTAACGTCCAAGCATTTCTCTTTCAACACATCGGGAGGACGCTGCGAGACTTGCCAAGGGCTAGGAACGCTATCACTTGATATGAACTTCATGCCTGATCTGGAAGTGAGATGTCCGGACTGTAAGGGAAGAAGGTTTAACGAAGATGTTTTGCAGGTTCAGTATAAAGGTTTGTCTATTTCAGATCTGCTGAATTTGTCCGTGCAGGAAAGTCTCACCATCTTTGAGTCAGAAAAAAAAGTTGCAGCTATCATCGAGATGATGTGCGAGGTCGGATTGGGTTATCTGAAATGGGGACAGTCGGTCAAAACCTTGTCTGGCGGAGAAGGACAGCGTATCAGGCTGGCTAAAGAATTAAGTAAACCATCGAAGAACCATACGCTATACTTGCTGGATGAGCCAACAACAGGACTTCATCCATCAGATATCAAGCAGCTTCATATCCTACTTGATAAATTAGTGGAGACAGGAAATACGGTTGTTGTGGTTGAGCATAGTCTGGAGCTAATACGGGAATCTGACTGGGTTATCGATATTGGACCGGATGGTGGTGCAGCTGGTGGCAGATTAGTTGCTGAGGGGACTCCGGAGCAGATAGCAAAAGTACCGACCTCTTACACAGGCATGTTCCTGTAACACCGAGACAGGTCATATGGAAGGAAACCGCGAAAATCGCGGTTTTTTTGCTTGCAGAAAAACTGTACACAAAAGGAAGAATTTTAGAATAGGGGAACAAAAAAATTCAAATATTTGTCGAAAAATGGAACCTTGATTGCATATGAAAATTACTAAAGCATTAAAAAATGATGCATAAAAGCCGATCTATTAATAGTACAAAAGATGTCCTTATTATATAAGCAGGATTCAATAAGACCAAATTTCGCATAACAAAACGTTTGCGTGAACAACAAATAATATGGAAGGATTCACGTGATTCTTTACATATGAACATTGCTGAAAAATGTAATAAATTCATGAAAAGAACCAGAAATATATTTGATGTTCCTGAAAGTGGGTGATGCGATACGCTTGATAATGGAGGTACCAGTATTTGGTGAGTACATAATAGATATATAAAGGAGAGACACCAATTGAGCAACTCAAAAGCGTTCTCAAAGAGAATGCCATTTAAAAATCTTAGTATTGTTACAAGAAATATGATGTGGACGAGTCTTTATATCTTCATCACGGGTGCTGTTGTGATTGGATCAAGCTTCTATATCCAGGACAGCGTGCTGACAAAGCAGCTGCAGTCTGATTCCGGAAGTATTATGGAGACCTTGGTTAAATCCGTTTCGGTTAAAGACGCAGAAGAGGTAACAAAGACCACTGACCGGGAAGCCGATATCCAGAAAAAATTAACCAACATATTTGATGAATTATCCGTTCATTATCCAAATATTGCTCAAGGGTATATTTTTGGACCGGAGCTTGTAGATGGCTACAAAACTTCGATTGTCGCCATGCCTACGGCGGTGCTTGATATGTTTGCCGAAGAAAATCTGAATCTGGGCGATCTGTATGAGCAGCCTAAGATTCATGCGGATGCCGTCCGTGAGATGCTGAAATCGAAAGAATTAGTCTTTACCAAAGCTTATAAAGACAATTATGGTACCTGGATCACAGTACTGCATCCTTTTATTGATGCAAAGGGCGATATTTTCGCTTATATGGGTATCGATGTGGACGCAAGTTTGATCGCTACCGGTAAAACAGAGTTAATTAAACAAACAGTCGTTGCCCTATTGATTACTCTGGTGATCGTACTATTACTTCAGTACTTCACGATAAGACGAACATTCGCACCGATCAAAGCGCTGATGGGAGCTCTGGACAAGCTCAGCAAAGGTGACTTCACGGTTCAATTAAAAGCTGGCGAAGATGAGCTGGGACAAGTCAGTGCCAAATTTAACACAACAGTCCATAACATCAATGAGCTTGTCACAACGATCAAATCGGTATCAGAGCAATCCGCTGATCAGTCCAAATTTCTCTTCTCTACTGTGGAAGTCAATAATAACAAATCTTCAGCGATTACTAAGAATATGGAAGAAATGTCGGATCGAGTCGCCTTACAGAGTACATCGATTACCGAAAGTGTAGTTTCACTTGAGGAGATCTCCTCAGGCGTATCGACGATTGCAGGCAATACCTCGGATCTATCTGAAATATCGATACAGATGAAGGAACAATCGGAACGAGGTAACCAAAATGTAGAGCAGGTTATCCAGCAGATGCATTCGATTGATCACTCCGTCAAAAACTCGGTGGATATTATCGAGAAGCTGCAGAACCGCTCAAACGAGATTGGTCAGATTGTACAGGTTATTACTGACATTGCCACCCAGACAAATCTGTTATCACTTAATGCGGGGATCGAGGCGGCAAGAGCGGGTGAAGAGGGACGCGGCTTTGCAGTCGTAGCCAGCGAAGTGAAGAAACTATCGGAGGAATCCAGGCATTCCGCTGACCAGATTATTGAATTAGTTCGTTATATACAGGATGAAACGGCGCTTGCAGTAGAAGCCATTAGCGAAGGGGAACACAATGTCGCCAAGGGAATTGAGGTTGTAAAGGAAACGGGTGAGCTGTTTAAAGGGATGCTGTCAGCTACCGATACGGTGACCAGTCAAATCCAAGAGGTCTCTGCAGCAACCCAACAGATGGTTGCCGAGACGGAGCAGATTACTGCTGCAATTAAACAACTGGCCGAGCTGGCAGAGCGGAACTCCACTGTGTCAGGAGAAATCCGAATCAGTGCCCAGGAACAGCAGGCTTCTTTCGCTAAAATCTTTGAATCTGCAGAACAGATCAGTCAGGTTTCTGCTGAACTGGAAACCCTTGTGAATAAATTGCAAGTATAAAACTGAAAAAAGAAAAAGTAGAGATATAAGATGGAGCTGAAACCTTTGAATACAACGTTGATGATCGAACAAGGCAAAGAATATTGGTTGAAAGAGCTGCAGCAACCTTTACCGGGATTCTATCTGTACACTGATGGTCCAGCGCATCACCAGCATCAGGAACTAGATCATATGGTGATAAACCTTCATATCGCTACCGACAAGATGAAACGGTTCCGCGATTCATATAACATCAAAGCATGGATGTTGACAAACTATATGGTATTACTATACCGAATGACTCATGATGCCGATTTGCTGATCGGAGTGAATAATGAGAAGGGGAGTTTGCTTCCGTTAAGGGTTTATTTAAACGGGAATGATTCATTCACTCAGCTTTATAAACAGATTTCAGCTAAACTGGAGCTTATCGAAGCAAGTCGTCTTTCACTTGGAGATGTGGAAGAGTTACTCGGTCAAACCATCACAGTGCAAACAATCTATGGACTTAATGGGAATGGTTATGATTATAATGCCAGCTGGTTAAACTGGGTCATTCAAGAAGAGAAGCGAGACCACTGGACACTCCATGTCTCTTATAATCGTTCCCTATATAATGAGGGGACAATCGAGAAATTCAGCAGGCATTTTGAGCAGCTTGCCTTGGATGCTCTGGAACATATGGACATCCCAATTGGCCGATTATCGATGATGACAGATGAGGATCTGGATGCCTACGCTATTCTCAATGATACGAAGCGAGAACTTCCGCAAGATCCAACGATTGTTGCGATGTTCGGCTCGGTTGTGGCGCGCTTCCCGAACCAAATTGCACTCTCATCTGATCAGAAGCAAATCACATATAAACAGCTTGACGGTTTGTCAAACCAAATTTCACATATGCTGCTAGCCCAAGGACTTCGTAAGGGGCAGTTCGTGTCCATATTTATGGACCGAGGTCTAGATACGATTATCAGTATGCTAGGTGTACTCAAAGCCGGCGGTGCCTACATCCCAATGGATCCCTCACATCCGGATGATAGAAATGCTTATATTATTGAGGATACGAAATCGGCTATTATTCTTACACATCCGAATTACACAGCGAAGTTGGATGGATTATTGGCTGGTTTTCATACAAAGCCTGAATATTTCTGTCTTAATGACCAGATTCATTCCTATCCGACTGATCATTGCGGTGTAAGCGTTGAAGCTGAGGATTTGGCTTACATTATCTACACTTCCGGATCTACGGGTAAACCGAAAGGTGCGTTGATTGCCCATCAAGGCGTCGTGAATCTGGCATTGGCCAATCAGAAGAAGTTAGAGATGAGTGAGCAGGATATTATTCTTCAATATTCCACGTTCAGCTTTGATGCATCGGTTTACGATATATTCGGATCGCTGGCTTGCGGCTCAAGGCTGCACCTTCTATCGGATGATCAGCGTTTCTCCATCGACGCCTTTACACAAGCAGTGGTTGAAACCAATGCTACTCGTATTGCGATACTGCCTACCGTGTTCTTTAATCAGTTGGCTGCACATTTGCCGGTAGAAGATACCCACAAATATCGTGATATCAAGACGATCGTCGTCGGCGGGGAGGCACTGGCCGGAGAAACCGTTCGTATGTTCCAGAAGAAACTGAAGTTTCCTATCGTAAATCTATATGGACCTACTGAAACGACGGTGGTCGCCACAGGGCATGTTGTGGATTATGAGCTGCCGGATGATCTGGCCACTGTGTATATTGGGACACCATTTGATAATTATGAACTGTATATCGTGAATGAGCAGAATGAATTATGCCCAACATGCGTTACTGGAGAGCTGTTGATCTGCTCGGTTGGGGTAGCCAAAGGGTATCTGAATCAGCCGGACAAAACGAAGGAAGCCTTCATCCAGGATCCCGTCACACCAGAATCGGGGAAGCAGTTTTATCGTTCCGGAGATTTGGTTCGCCTCCTGCCGAATGGGCAAGTGGAATACCGAGGTAGAAAAGATTCGCAAGTGAAGATTCGGGGATTCCGAATCGAGATTGGAGAAATTGAAGATAATCTAGCGAAGCATAACGATGTTAAGGATATTGCGGTTATTCCGAGAACGGACGAGAACGGGACCAAAATACTGGCCGCTTTTTACACTACGAATAACGGGCAAGCTGCTTCCACTAAAGAACTTGCGCAGTTCTTGAGTCAGAAGGTGCCAAGTTACATGGTTCCTAAATATATATGTTTCATCGAAGAGATGCCATTATCACCTACTGGTAAGATTGACCGAAAAAAGCTTGCATTATTCGAGTTATCGTTGGAACTGGAAGAAGACGATACCCATTATGTAGCACCGGTTAATGAAATCCAGATGGACGTGAGCAACGCATGGGAAACATCACTAGGACTATCTAAAATCGGAATTCACGACGATTTCTTTGAAATAGGCGGTTATTCCTTGAAAATTCTTGAGATTCTAGTGCTCCTTAAGCCGCGTTATCCCCAGCTCAAGATCAATGACTTCTTTGTATATCCGACTATCGCGAAGTTAGCGGAGAGAGTAGAGGAATTGGGACAACAAGGAACTCATGCGGATCATATAGAGGATAAGGATCTTCCAATACAAGAGTTGGCTGAGTATCCGATTTCTTTTCCTATCCGCGAAGTTTCTGGACAACCGCGCTATGCTCAGCAGCATGTTTTACTAACCGGAGCTACGGGATACTTGGGATCGCATCTGCTGTATGAATTGCTGCAACAATCGACTGCCACCGTATATTGCCTGGTTCGTCCATCACAGCACATGAAGCCGTATGCTCGGCTTGAGCAGATTATGGTAGGTTATTTCGGAGTTGATGTTACATCTTTGATGGATAAGCGAGTGTTCGCAATTCAGGGAGATTTGGAGCAGGAGCATCTGGGGCTTGGAGTAGAGGAGCGTACAATGCTTGAAGAGCGTATCGACTCTATCATTCATTGTGGAGCAGAAGTGAAGCATTTTGGCGATTCCGACTATTTTGCTAGAGTCAATGTAGAGAGTACGGACCGCTTGTTGGCTTTGGCCCAGACCAGACCGCATATTCGGTTCCACTTCATTTCTACGCTTGGTATCCCAGAAGATCTGGCATTGGGCGGTCAATGGGATTCGATCGTTGCTGGCACCGGATATGAAGGATCATCCATCGAGAATGTCTACACGAACAGTAAGCTGGAGGCGGAGAAGCTCGTCATCAAAGCCGGTACTGAAAAGGGCATTCCAACATCGGTTTACCGCGTCGGAAATTTGTCATGTAACTCGAAGAACGGTATATTTCAACGCAACATAGACAATAACGCCTTTTACCGGATGTTAAAAGCGATGCTGCTCCTGAAGACTGCGCCTGATGTAAAATGGGAAGTGGATATTACGCCGATTAATTATGCCGGAGAAGCAATTACCGCATTGCTGCTTCAGGAAGAAACGGTAGGGCGGGTATTCCATATATGCAACCCGGTCGCCATTTCCTATGAAGACATGGTGGGGTATTTTAAAGACCAAGGATATGACATATCATTGGTGGATTGGAAGGAATATGAGGCGTGGCTATTGGATCCGCATCAGCCGAAGAACAAGGAAGGCCTGGAGCTGGCAATGGCGCAGTTTGAAGGCGACGGTGCTAAAAATTCCATTTATCGGTATACTTGTCCGCAAACATCGGCATTCCTGCAGTATACAGGAGTGGAATGTGCTATACCGGACAAGGCATTTTTTGAAAAAATGATCGAATATGCCGTGAGTATTGGGTATTTCGTTAAGCCTGAATAATCAAGCAAAAAACCGCGAATCGTTTTCGCGGTTTTTTGTTTTTGTAGTTATGTGTTACGGCAAGGCGAGAAAGAAGTATTTATGCACAGGAAGATAGGGGACTAGATTATTCATACGAAACGCGTGGAGGTTCGTTGGTTCCTTGTGTGCGAGGCGGTAGGTTTATAAGGTTGTTGATAAACAGGAAAATATGTGGCGGAATGTCTTTCTCTTGTACAAGACTAAGAACAATACAAGCAGGTTATCATAAGACAAAAGGAGTGTATGACGAATGAAACTGCTTGTGAAATTGTTGGTGCATGGTATCTTGATCACTTCCCTGCTCGTAGCACTTTCCAATGCTACCTTTACAGGAGCATTATTGACGGCATTAGGAATTGGCATTGTTGCTTATCTGGTGGGGGATTTGTTTATTTTGCCTCGTACCAGCAATATGTTCGCCACGATAGCAGATGGTATTTTGGTATTTGTCATGCTATGGGTTATCAGAGCGGTTACAAACTGGACTGTTGATTTCCCTGAAATTTTTATGTTAGCTGTATTTGCCGGAAGTTTTGAATACTTGTTTCATATGTGGCTCAGAGGCGAGAATTTGTTTGGAAAACGACAACGTGCCTCGTGAAAAAGATATTGAATTGCGGAACTATTGGTGTATCCAGTCATAACTCAAGCTGTTTGAAGCTTACGTAGTTTGATCCTGTCCAACATATACAGAATCCTTATGGGGACTGTACCATACCATCCTGTCTATTCTGGTCAAATATTTTTTCGGGTGGTATCCGGCTCCCCGTCCGCCGCAAGTAGATAGATATCCTCTATTTAAATGTATCGGAGACTGGCACTGCTGAATGGCATGAAGGTCAATAAACTTAGCCCTATTGCTCTATAGAACCAATAGGGCTAAGTTCTTTATCAGGAGTTTAAGGCTTCGCGTTCTTCCAATAAGTATACGCATGTACCAGGTTTCCTGCATATGAAGGTGAATCTTTCAATAAATCAGGCAGCTTGGCGAGTTCTTGCTCCATATAGGCAGCTCCTTCTTCATAGAAGGTGATATGGTCGCCTTCGTAGCTGGCTTTGATCTCTACTGATAGCTGAATCGGCTTGCCAAGCTCATCTGCAAATGCAATCTCTTCCTTGGATACTCCGACAATCCCGTTAGAACCTGCCGCAACATCCCGAAAAGCCATAAGAGAAACATGGTCCATTCGTTGAATCATCCACTTGCTAAGAGACATCTGTTCACCGGGTATGTTGTACTTATCCAGCCAAACGGCCATGTCCATGCTGGCTTCCAGGTTGGAATCCTTCTTCAATTCGGTAACGAATGCATCCAGATTCGCAGTCCATTCCGTAATAACCTGCTGTGTATTTTCATGCCAAGCTGGCAGCACATAAGGCTCAATATCCAGGTGTACGCCGTGAAAACGGGCTTGTCCTTCCACAGCACGATTATAGTCCTTCACGTATTGGATAAGCCGCATCATTCTTGGCCGATTCTCTTCTAGCGCCCAGATCGGATGCCCGCCCATAGCATGAACCTCGATTCCTGCCGCGGCCGCTTGCTTAACAAACGATGAGTACGAAGTAAATGGCTGCTCAAGGTCCAGTCTTACATATAGCCAGTTCAACTTTTTTTCTTTAGCAAACGCAAGAATTTCCTGGCTATTATGAATCACTTCAGACGCTTCCCATATATAGGTGCCTCTAACGATGGGATCTCGATTTACGGGATCCGCATCGGGCACCCGCCCGTCTTGTCCCGGATCAGGTTCCGGTTCAGGGTTAGGGGAGGGGGGAGTTGGTTCGTTGCTGTCAGGCGGTGCCATTTCATCATTAGTCATGCTCTGCCAATTGGAAATATCGTGAATGGCAATCCCGGCAAAAGATGCATAGGATCCGAGTGTGCTAGCCAGATGGTCCAGTTTCCGATCCATCTGTTCTTTGCTTTGTCCATAAAAGCTGGTGTGAGACTCACCGGGCATTTCTTTGGTATTCACACCAATCATTATATGCTTTCCAAGCCTGTCGGCTAGCTCCAGTTCATTACGGGTCAGATCAAGGATGCCATGCTCGGATTCCACCTCATTCCGATAAGCCATAATGGTGACCTGGTCAAATGTTCGGATCAGCCACTCATCGAGGCTCTGTCCATTCGTCAATGTATACGAATCAAACCAGAAAGGGATATCAATTCCGAGTTCCAGTCGGCTGCCGGATACCCGGCTTAGGAACATGTTCAGATTCTGCTCCCAGCTGGCAATGATCTTCTCATGATCCGTCTCCCATTGGTTCAGAACATAGGGCTCGATATCCAGATGAATTCCGTCAAATCTTGCATCAGCCGAAACCTTGTCATTATAATCGTTTACCCAATCAGCGAGACCGAGCATATCATCGGCATGTTTGGTAAGAGCCCATCCAGGGTCTCCTCCCAAGGCATGCACTGCGATTTGAGCTTCATGTGCACGCCGTATAAACGCTTCGTATGTGTCTGATGACATCTGACGATCAATCTGCAAGTAAATCAGGTTAATCCCTTCTTCACGCGAGAAACCAAGCAGTTCTTCGCCGCCATCTTGAATCAGATTGGTCTGCCATATCCAGGTTGCTTTTTTTAAAGCACTATCGCCATAAGCCGGAGTTTGAAGCCCCACCAGAAGCACAACAACCAATAGGCAGGCTAGCTTCTGGTAACCTTTCATTTTCATGTTTTCCCTCCATTTCTCTGTGAGAACTCCTTGTATTCTCCATTCTCTATTTAGTAAACGGGGCTATTATAGCATTGATGTTTCGAAAAATGATGAGGCCATATTCTTAGAAGACAGACTATAATCGCTGAACCGAACAGTTGATCCGTATAGAAGGAACTACTTAATAATTACAAAATAATGGATAAATCATATAATTTCTAATAATTAGCATAAAATAAGGCGAATTACTCAGGAAAAAAGAAGCGATTCTCCTACACATATGACCCAGTTTCCCTATTTTAAAATGGAATTAGCGTATCAGGGCCAATAGGGAAAATCACATTTTTTAGACCGGTAATTTCAACCATATTTATCGGACTACAACGTAAAGTCATGGGTGTGCAGGCTTGGATATAATTATGACCATAACCTGGGATCATGCTGGATAAACCGTATAAAGCTCTGAATTGACGTCTATCCTAGAAATAAAACGTAAGGTGGCTTAAACATGATTAATTTGGAATCGAGTCTGGAGAATATTGAAGATCGTTTCGTGAACATTGATACCTACCTGTGTAAGCATAATTTTTCTTTAGCGGGAAACTGGGATTACAAGCATGGGTACCTGGATAAGCGGCTGGATCAGGAGCGAATGGTGTGGCTGCGGATTCCTTTTCGAGTTACCCAAGGCAGCTTGGACGGCGAATGTGGCGGATGTCAAGCCATGATCAGGCTAGGTCGGCCTTTCGTATTCAGACATATCTACAATAAGGGAACGGATAAGCATGCTGCCCCTCATCTTCTTGGAGCCGTATTCGATCAATTCCAGTCTCCCATCGATCCGGATGCTTCTTTGGATGAAATGTGGGTTGAGGAAGCGAAAAAAGTACTGGTTGAGGTGGAGACTGGCTACTTGCACTGAATTGCAGCACCTGGTTTATAGGTTGATCATTTCCCATTTTGCTTTTAAAGCCGTGCAGCTTATGTACGGCTTTTTTGGTCATGCTGATCGCGACTGTCGAAGGCTTATATTGTTTGTGGGTGGAATGCCTATAGTAAATCCTTTAAAACTTTAGAGCTTCTCGGTTGCCGAGTCTAATCAATAGAAGTGCATAGTATAGTAGGATTGGCTAATATACAACACAGATGAGAACAGTATTGGCTGTTACCGAATGACTAATATTGGAATAACGAAGCTATATTGGGATATAAGGAGCTTCTTGCCGATCACATAGAAAATTAATTAACCCTACGGTATAATTAATTTCATCGAAATACTTGAAGGGATTGTGATGAACATGAAGCAAGTTAACAAGCCAAAGGGCAAGAAGTGGAACAGGATACTCATATGGACCTTATCTATATTGGCAATTGTTATCATAGCAGCTTATTTCCTGCTGGACTCGCTTACGTACAAACCGCTCAGTGAAGCGAAGGCTGTATTCCAAAGTAATACGGACGATATAACGATCACACGGCTTAAGAACGGATATCGCTTCGAGCCCGCGGTTGGAGAGGCAAGCGAGCCGAACATTATTTTTTATCCAGGCGGATTGGTGGAGCCGGAAAGCTATGCACCTTTTGCCAAAAGAATGGCAGAGAAGGGGCACCGCGTATATATAGCTTCCATGCCCTTGAATCTCGCTGTATTCGGCCAGAATAAGGCAGATTCCTTTATATCAGAGCATCCGGACAATCGATATGTTATTGGCGGTCATTCCTTAGGGGGCGTTTTTGCTGCGAGATATGCTTCTGAACATGCGGATCGCATTGATGGGGTATATTTCATGGCATCCTATGCTGATGATGGAGGCGCTCTAAATGGACTGAACATGTCCGCTCTGCAGATGACCGGTACGCAGGATGGCGTACTCGATCGGGCGAAATGGGAAGAAGCGAAAGTGAATATGCCGAAAGCTACCACATATGTGGATATAGCAGGAGGTAATCATGGGCAATTTGGTTCCTACGGTTTTCAAAAAGGAGACCACCAGGCTTCCATAACAGAGGCTGAGCAGTTGAACGAAGTGATTGAGGCGATGGACCTCTGGGTTCAGAATTTAGAGCAGTAACAACTGTTGTAACTAATTTGTAACCCGTGTGAAACTTCTACGTATAAAGGTTATAAACATGCATTCATGTTTAACACTTTAAGAAGTTGAGGGATTCCATCATATGAATGTGGCGTATACAGATCATGCCGATACGGGATGGCGGGCAGAAGAGAAGGCAGCCCAGTATTTTGCATCACTTTATGTACAGGTTAAGGAAAAGAGTTATGTTCCTTTCCTGACAGAAGACATTCTATTATGGAGACGCAAGCATATTCGTCGTTTTACATGGCGATCTTTTTTATCGCTTGGAAAAAGAAAACCGGATACTCGGGATTACTATAAATATATCAAATGGCTCCATCATACAGGCGAGTTGGATCAATACTTGGACCGAAGCATTTCTTATATATATATGCGAGATCTAGGGATGGCCCTGGATTCGCCGGATACAAAAACAAGAATTCAGCAGGTTGTGGAGTATACCAAAAAACTGCTGCTTCCCTCCGTCAGCATGGATGGGGGAAACAAGGCGCCGGATTTTATAAGTCTGGCCGGATTGTATCGTTGGGCCCAGAAGGAAGGAATAGAAACGGCCGTCATTTGGGTCATAAACAAGCTGAAGCATGTGGCGGATCATATTCCGGAAGAGATGGATGCAGAGCAGGCCCAACGCAAATTGATTAAAATCATTGTGGGTGTTGTTATGCATGTCATGGAAGATCTCGGGATGGAGGCATCCCCGGCTGAACGCTCGGCTCGTCTGGAAGATGCCATCCGGCTGGGCTATTCTTACGGGCTAACCTATCCCTTCATAGACGATCTGCTCGATTCGGGAGTACTGAACGTTCAAGAGAAGGAACAATACTCGCAAATGATACGGCATGCGCTGCTCACTGGAACTGTACCGGAAATTGGTCAGTGGGACGGAAAGAACATGGAACTCGTTCATTACGTACATCAGGAACTCACGGATGCGTTCGAGTATATCAAAGGACGACAACGCCCGGAAACGCAGCAAACTTTTTTCGAGCAGTCCAACGTTTTTTTTCATTCCCAGCATGTGGATCGGATCAAGGATCTTTCGTATCCCGCTTACACTAATGAAGAATTATATATGCCGATTATTCTGAAGTCAGCTTCCTCCCGCTTGATTGTCCGTTCTGTCATAAGCGCATCAGCGGACGAAGACTTCGAGGAGCGCATCAGCGGACGAAGACTTCGAGGAGCGAATCTTCGCCTATGGGATTTACAATCAGCTGGCAGATGATTATGCCGACATGTTTCAGGATATGGAAGATGGGGCAGTAACGCCTTACACCTATTACTTGAAATATCGGGATCAGCGGGCAGATCTTATCAATCCATTTGAATTGTACTGGACGGTGATCTCGCATCTCATTCATAATGTCTACCGATCGGACATCAAGACGCGAGACCTATTGCTTGACCGGGCCATCAATGGCTTGAAACGCAGCAAACAGCGGGTCGGAACTGAGAAGTATAATGAAATTATGGGGATATTTGCATCCAGGAATCCGGAGTTTAATGAACTTATCCAGCAAATGGTCCGTAAAGCGGATCAGGTGGATTTTTTGGATAAATTACTGCGGGACCAGATGGTTGCCGTGCTAAGAAACGAGCGGAAAGAGAAGGATTATTTTATCGATACCTTCAAATCCGTGCGGGAAGAAATCAATCATAACTTGCAAATTGACAAGGCACCTGGCATACCACTGATGAAAGCCACACTGATCGATGCGGCCAATTACACGCTTGAAGGTGATGGCAAGCGACTAAGACCCATCTTGACCTGGGTTATGGCGGTGAACGAATATGGACTGCAAGCTTCGGCTGTTATGCCGCTGCTGAGGTCATTGGAATACATGCATACCGCTTCCCTGATCTTCGATGATTTGCCGACCCAGGATAACGCCTCCGTCCGAAGAGGGCGGCCTACCTTGCACCGGGTTCATGACAGTGCTACGGCAGAAATTACGGGTTTGTACCTGATTCAGAAAGCCATTGAAGAACAGTCTTCACTCAAAGGATTCGATCCGGAAACGGTTCTGAAGCTGATACAATATTCGTCCCAGCGGGCGGGAGATATGTGTGCTGGTCAGGCAATGGATTTGAATTCCAAGGGGAGACTCTTGTCTTTGGAGGAGCTGAATACTGTTTGTTATTACAAGACGGGTATCGCATTTGAGGCTTCTCTCGTGATGCCGGCCATTCTGGCTCAGGTGGATGAAACCGAAATCGCCATCTTAAAGAAGTTTGCCTATCATGCGGGCATTGCTTTTCAGATTCAGGATGACCTGCTGGATGTTCATGGGGATTTGGAGCAGCTCGGGAAGCCCTGTGGACAGGATGTGGAGAACAACACTTCGACCTTCGTGACTATTTTGGGACAGGAAGGTGCCAGTCGGGAGATGTGGGAGCATTATTGCCTGGCGATGGAAGCGTTGCGGGAGCTGCCGCGTCATACGGCATTTCTTGAGCACTTACTCAATTACATGGTCAACCGGGACCGCTAAGTTCGCTCCTTGCACCCCATAAGAAAGCGTTGGCACTCATGCCAACGCCTTTTTGTCGTTCCGGTTTGGTAATTGGAGGTGAAATTGGAGTAGCTGTGAGCCAGCATATATCATATAATTCATGTAACAATACGTTGGGACGTGATTCCATGAATCGCACGGTAAAACGACTGATCGTTGGAGATTTATCGTTAGAATACACAATAGTAGGAACAGGAGAAGAAATATTAGTATTCCACGGCGGACATTCTAGCTGCCATGAGGAATTTGGTTACAAGACCTTGTTGTCCGCCGGCTATTCCGTAATTACACCTTCAAGAGCAGGTTATAGCGGAACCTCTACAGTTGATAATTTGAAAACGACATGCGGTATATATCGAGCGCTGCTAGATCATTTGGAGGTTGCAAAAGTACATATCATCGCAGTATCGGCAGGTGGGCCAACAGGCATCTGTTTTGCGAGCATGTATCCTGAACGCGTTGCAAGTTTAACGCTGCAGAGTGCAGTCACGAAGCCTTGGCTCAAGCCCACTGACACAGGATATAAAATGGGCCAGCTAATGTTTAGGCCTGGTATGGAGAAAGGCATATGGAAGATGCTTGCAACGCTAAATAATTTGTTACCACGTCTCACATTCAGAATGATGTTTTCTTCCTTTTCCAGCCTTCGTTTTCCTGACATTCGTGAAATAATAGACGAGCAAACCATTGAGGAGTTTAGAAAAATGAATAATCGTCAGCGTTCCTATTCAGGCTTTCTCATTGATATGGATCAAACGCAAGTCGATTATACAAACGAATTAAAGAGTATTCTAGCACCGACCTTGATCCAACATAGCAAGAATGATCGTCTTGTTTCTTTAACTCACGTCGAGCATGCTGAGCGCTTTATCCTTCATGTGGAAGTCGATATTCAGGACTCATGGGGACATCTGATTTGGATTGGAAAGCATTCTTGCAGTTTTAATGAAAGACTGTTACATTTTTTATCAAATCATCCAATTCATCATTAATCATCAGAAGAAAAGCTTAACTAACGTATTCACATTCATTAGGAGGGATAACATGAACGAACAAGTACAAGTACAAGGGAATCTTAACGACGTGCAAGCAAGTCCGATCAAGAACAAAGTGGGCAGTATTTTCATTCCAGTCCGGGACATTGAGAAATCGCGGAGCTGGTACTGTCGCGTGCTTGGATTATCGGAAGACAAATGTCCTATTCTGAATGGTCATCTATGTCCGTTACCTATGGAGGGAACAGGTGTAATCCTGGATACGATGCCGATGTGGGGAGGCAGTGAGCCGGGTGGTGCACCATCTATTCAAACGCCTGCGTTTATGCTGCTGACTGCAGACCTGGAAGGATCCATAGACTACATGAAAAATCTCGGCGTGGAACTGGTTACGGATATTGAGCATGATCATTGGTTTGTCGTGAAGGACCCGGATGGCAATAAACTCATGATTTGCCGTGAATAAGCCTGATTACTCTGGGATCACTCCTGCTTGCCTGGGTGAATGAGGCGGAAGGGTCTCGCAAGTGGGTCATTGAACCATTATAAATCGTCGTGAACAAGCAGTCCTGTTAAGGGCTGCTTGTTTGTATATAAGGAACGCTCGCTGACGAGTCAGGAGCTGGTCTGGTATAATCGTGTTAAAAATATGGAGGGAGTGGATTCATGCAACCCGTTCTTTTTACAAATGGTGTTCTGTTTTCACCTGACAACGCGTCAACAGCGGATTCAATATATGTGGAAGATGGGATCATTCGTGCCATCGGCAATGCAGCTGAGCTTCGGCTCCAGCTGGCTGGCAAACCATATCGAACGGTGGATTGGGATGGCGCCTTTGTGGTGCCAGGCCTGGTTGATGCCCATGTGCATCTTGGTATGCATGGACTAAAACTTGGTATGCTGGATTTCACCGAAGCTGCTTCCAAGGAAGAGATGCTGTCCATGCTTCGGGAACGTGCTGCTGTTACGCCGTCCGGGGAGTGGATCATGGGACTGAACTGGAATGAGAATAATTTCGCAGATCATATGATTCCGAGTATGCAGGAGCTGGACGCCATTACATCAGATCATCCTGTTTATCTGACAAGGACCTGTTTCCATGCTTTCCTCGGCAACTCGGAAGCGTTCCGAAGAGCGGGGATCACTGAGAACAGTCTGGATCCTGAAGCTGGCGCTTTTGGTAGGGACGCCGATGGGCGTTTGAATGGCTGCATCTATGAGAACGCTTCGGTGCCTTTTGCCAAGGTTCAGCCTGAACCTGATCCGTCCATGATCAAGTCGGCCATGCGTGAGGCATGCCGGGATGCGCTTCGGCTCGGTCTTACGGCGGCTCATACGGAGGATCTTCGATTGTTTGGCGGAGTTGGAGCCATGCAGCGAATACATAGAGAGCTGCGAGAGGAAGGGGTGCCCTTCCGTACCCATCAGCTGATGTATCATGAGTATCTGGATGAAATGGCGGCGCTTGGCGTCAAGCCCGGCAGCGGCCACGAATGGGACCGGATCGGCGCCGTTAAATTGTTCGTGGATGGGTCTGTTGGAGGTAGAACGGCACTGCTGAAGGAGCCCTACAGTGATGCGCAGCATACCCATGGAATGGCCATGCATTCGCGTAGGGAGCTGGAAGAGATCGTGGGCAAGGCCCGCAAACAGGGTTTCCCTGTAGCTTTCCATGCTATCGGAGACGGAGCGGCAGCGTTGATGACGGATGTGCTCGAAAAACTGCCGCTCCGCATGGATGCACAACTACCCGATCGCTTCATCCATGCGCAAATTGTACAGCCGGATACGGTGGAACGAATGAGCAAACTGAATCTGGCCGTCGACCTGCAGCCCAGATTCGTAGCCAGTGATTTTCCTTGGGTAATGGACCGTGTCGGTCCGGATCGGACAAGCTACTTATATGCATGGAAGAAATGGCTGCAAACGGGTCTCCCATGTTCAGGCGGAAGTGATGCACCGATCGAGCCGCTGGACCCGCTGCTAGGCATTCATGCAGCTATGGCTCGATGCAGACCAGGGGAGGATCATAAGGGATATTTGCCGGAGGAGAAGCTAAGCTTTACGGAAGCCATCGGGTTATTTACGCTAGGCAGTGCTCGGGCAGCTGGAGAAGCAGCACAGCGTGGCAGCATAGAGATTGGCAAATATGCAGATTTTACAGTGTTGAATCGCAGACTATACGACGGAATGGATCCGGATGAATTGCTGAAGACGAAGATTAGAATGACCATCGTTAACGGGGAAATCGGTTACTCCGAGTAAGTCTTAGGTACACATCGAAATCGTGGATGTGTCAGAGAAATTTCATAAATAAGGTTTACCATCGATATAGTTTTATATATAATAATCGTAATCATAATAAATGCGATGAAGAGACGAGTAAATAAACGAATTCTTGTACAGAGAGCTCCGGCAGCTGAAAAGGGGCAAAGCGTTCTTTATTGAATAAAGACTCAGAGCAGCACATGGAACCCTCAATTCGAGGAGGATGATGTGCCAGGAGCTCCTGTTACAGAGCTAGAGTATCTGCATGACTTACGATGCCGTACTCGATGAGGCGAATATGGTGACATATTGGCAAATTTAGGGTGGTACCACGAGTATAACAATCTCGTCCCTGAGACTACAGGTCTTGGGGGTGGGATTTTTTTGTTATATCATAAGGAATACAGGAGTTCCAGGTAGAAAACCTACACCAATCCGGTCAGGTTGAATAGTTATCTAGAAAGAACTTATTTGCTTATTTATTGCATGCACTTGTCCGTACGGTAGATGAGATACGATGTATGGAGAACATGACGCCATTATTGAAAGGATATGAGAAACGTATGTCACAAAAACTAAAAGTGGGCATTGTCGGGGGAACGGGTATGGTTGGACAGCGCTTTATACAGCTGCTGGATGGCCATCCATGGTTTGAAGTTACTTCTATTGCAGCGAGCAGCAATTCAGCTGGCAAAACCTATGAAGAATCTGTGCAAGGGCGATGGAAGCTGGACACGCCGATCCCTGAACACGTGAAGAGCCTTATTGTTCAAGATGCTGCACAAGTGGAGCAGGTGGCAGCTGACGTGGACTTTGTATTTTGCGCTGTCGACATGAAGAAGAATGAGATTCAAGCACTGGAAGAAGCCTATGCCAAAACCGGAACGCCAGTCATCTCCAACAACTCAGCTCATCGCTGGACGCCAGACGTCCCTATGGTTATCCCTGAGATTAATCCAGGGCATATCGATGTTATTGCAGCGCAGCGTAAACGTCTTGGAACTTCTACAGGCTTTATTGCCGTCAAGCCAAATTGCTCCATTCAGAGCTATGTACCGGCGCTTCACGCTTTGCTCGATTTCAAACCTACCAATGTTGTCGCATCCACATATCAAGCGATTTCGGGAGCCGGTAAGAACTTCACTGACTGGCCGGAAATGCTGGACAACGTCATTCCGTATATCGGTGGCGAGGAAGAGAAGAGCGAGCAGGAACCACTTCGTATTTGGGGAAGCGTTGTAGATGGTGAGATCGTCAAAGCGGCGTCTCCGATCATTACGACGCAGTGTATTCGAGTTCCTGTAGCTGACGGCCATTTAGCGACCGTATTCGCCTCATTTGAGAACAAGCCGCCGAAGGATGAAATCCTCGATCGCTGGCTGAAGTTCAAAGGAAGACCGCAAGAGCTTGAACTTCCAAGCGCGCCAAAACAATTCATCACGTATTTTGAAGAAGAGAATCGTCCTCAGACCAAGCTGGATCGCGACATTGAACGCGGTATGGGCGTATCGGTTGGTCGACTACGTGAGGACTCACTTTATGATTATAAATTCGTAGGTCTTTCACACAATACCCTCCGCGGGGCAGCGGGTGGTGCTGTACTGATCGCTGAACTGTTGAAAGCGGATGGATATATTGTAGCTAAATAATGTACTCATGATGATCAGAAGACGACTGCTTGGTGCGGTCGTCTTTTTCTCGGTGTTTGTTCATGATTCATTCATTGACGGATTTCATGGTTATCGTTTATAGTGGACCTTGCGCTTCAACGCCCAAAAGCCAAAAAGCACAAAAGTAGAAAAGCGCGTTTTGACATTCAAGTAATTCTGGATAGGGAGGAAGTGCCTGTCCAACCACATGCAAGGAGTTCGATCATCATGGAACGACATCTTAGTTTCTCAAAAAGCATCATTCTTATTGTCTTTATTCTGGTTATTCTGTTTATATCCATCTTTCTGCTCAAGTCCGAGCCGCATATCCCGCTTTTGGCTGCGACAGTGGGTACAGCAGCGTTGCTGCGCTTATTCGGGTTCTCCTGGAAGCAGCTCGAATCTGCCATCATTCAAGGTATTCAAACGGCGATTATGCCGATTCTGATTCTTTTACTTATCGGTATTCTCATTGCGGTATGGATGATGAGTGGTACTGTCCCAACCATTCTTTACTATGGTATGGATTATATCGAACCTCATTATTTTGCTGTAAGCGCGTTATATGTTACTATCGTGGTCTCGATGTTCACCGGCAGTTCCTTCACAACCGTCAGCACTGTGGGTGTGGCACTCATGGGGATCGCGGTAACAACTGGAATTTCGCCAACTCTGGCAGCAGGAGCTGTCATTTGCGGAGCATGTTTCGGTGATAAAATGTCGCCGCTATCCGACACGACCAACTTTGCTCCTGCTGTTGCCGGTATATCTATATTCACCCATATCGGCCATATGGTCTATACTACGGTGCCAGCTCTTGTCGTGACAACGGTATTCTTCTTGTTCGCACCCATGGCCAGTACGATGGATTTATCATCGCTGCATCTAATTAAGACCGCGCTTAATGAAGGGTTTCATATCCATTGGCTAACCCTGGTATCGCCGCTTGCCGTAATTATTTGCTCAATCAAGCGAATTCCGATTCTCCCGACATTGATCATCGGGATCGTTACCGGGCTCCTCTTAACTGCTTTGGTTCAGCACCATACAGATGTTGAAGCCTGGTTCAGCGTGATGCAGAACGGCTATAAGAGCCCGATCGCCAACGAAACGGTTGCTTCCATTGTCAACCGGGGCGGTTTGCAATCGATGATGGGGTCCGTTTCCCTCATACTGATTGCTTTGGCGTTAGGAGGGCTGCTTCAACATTGCGGCGTCATAGAGGCTTTCTTCCGTAAAGTCATGCAGCCGCTAAAGCGGAAGAGCAGCATCGTGATGATGACCGGCGCATCCTCGATTGCGGTTAACGGCATGACAGGCGAGCAATACTTATCGATTCTCTTGCCTGGACAAATGTTCAAAGACGAATACGTCCGCAGAGAGATTCCCGCAAAGACGTTGTCACGTACCTTGGAGGATTGCGGTACACTGGTCAATCCCTTAATTCCATGGGGGGTTAGCGGGGCTTTCTTCGCGGCTGCACTTGGAGTGCCCGTCATTGAATATGTTCCCTATGCCATCTTTTTATGGGTGAGTCCGCTCTTTACTTTTGCCTACGCTTTAATACCACGATTACAGCGGAACTCGCTGGGCGGGAAGAGTTAAAGCTAGTCTATAATCGCATATGATAAATTTAAGCTTTGTCTCCCAGGTATTAGGGAGACAAAGCTTTTTATATGCTATGATGAGATCAATTTAGATAACGATAGTGAAATGATGTTCATATTATAGAACAGCTTCTGGTAGGAGGTTAAAGCATGAATTATTGGAATGAGCATGAGCCCATTGCCAGGGATTTGATGGAGCAGCATGTTAGGGCAATGTTTAGGCATGATGATGAGATGCGGATACGCACAATCAATGAGCCATGGCCCGGCGAGAAGCCTGCACCCCGGTTTTTCTTAGGCCGAGCGATCGACGGTTCTGTTGTCTGGAGGATTTGTCATGATGTTCCCGAGATGCTAGGAGGACAATTGAAGGCTTTGGTTGAGAGTGAGCCAATTGTGATCAGTAACATCCAGACGAAACCCAAACATTATGCTGATTATATGAGTCTTCTTCAAGCTGACCATAACACAAGTGGCCCTTGTTACCTGATCTCTGGACAAACCAGGCCGACAGAACAGACGGTATTGATCACAAGTGACAATATAGCCGGGTTTTCACTCTCCGGCTTTGAATGGCTGATCAAAGAAATAGATTATGACCAGCCGTGTGTTGGACTATTACAGGGGAACAGGATTGTATCGGTCTGCCGTAGCGTCAGGATTACCACTGATGCACACGAGGCCGGATTGGAGACGTTAGACGAGTTCCGTGGAAGAGGTTATGCAGCTATAGTTGTTGCCGGATGGGCAGCTGAGGTATATAAGAAGGGAGCGCTTCCGTTGTACAGTACTTCATGGGAGAACACCTCTTCTCAGAGAGTGGCCAGTAAATTGGAATTGTTCTGTTACGGAGTTAACTTCACGATTTGGTAACTATACCAAGCTTAGGGGGCTGTATTTCTCGGTTAAGAAAAGAAATCCACTAAGAGTATTCGATTGTTCAACCGGGATTAGCTGTTAAGTCGATCTATTGTTTTTTGTTAATTAAATCAGTTATCCTGCTCTGAAGCTGGTCATGCTGGTCAAAATGGTTGTACATGCGAAATGCTACCGTCTGGGCATTTCCAAAGAAGAATCGTTCAAATTGGGTTTGCCGGCCGCCGAACGAGCTTGCACCAAGTTCCCAGGCAAGTCTGAATAATGCGAGGCGCTCCCGAGCCTCGGTTGTTGTTCCTTTTAAATACTGGTTGAGGTAGGGTCCTGAATAAGAGTGAAAATCCAATTCGGAAGGAATCATAATCAAGCTGCTGGAGCCTAGCAGCTGGATCATGTCTACCATTTCAGTATAAAACTTCGAAAAGAGCAGGCTCGATGCGAAAAGTGGACTGGCGGCAGGAACGAAATACCCGAATTTATCTTGGCTGGCCCCTTGCTCGGAAGCCAATCTCAGCGCTTTGAAGGTTTCCAGAAAGGCAATGATTTTGGATACATTCATAATCATATGGGGTTCGAGTCCCACATTTTGTTCATCTGCCAACGACTCGAGTAAACCGAGCATGAATTCTGTTTTTACAATAAAACGTATGGTCATTTGGTGGGCGATGTGTGTATGGAAGTGACTCTCACTGAATAGTCGTCCGGCATAAGCCTCGTCCCCATAGTAAAACACCCGGTCGTGCGGGACAAGCACGCGGTCGAAGATGACAAGGGTATCCATCTCTTCATATCTAGCACTCAAGGGATAATCATAGGTGGAAGAAGCGCCATAGCTTTCTCGGCATATAAAAGTCATCCCAGGTAAATCGTTGGGGACTGCAAAAGCAAAGGCATAAGGATTGACGTCACGGTACATGGTTGGAGAAGGAGTCGGAAATACCAGGATTTCTTCACAAGTGGCACCTTGCGTTGCCATCATAAAAGCTCCGCTAACGACCATTCCCTCATCGTTAATTTCTATGACCTTGGCTGCAATCGAGTCATCTTCGTCATCTTGTTGAGCTGATATTTTGCAAGAGTAAGGCTGTATAAAAGCGTGTGATAGCGTAATATCATGATCTCGGCAGTATTTGTAATAGGTCCTCAGGTTTTCCGCATAAATGGGATTATGCTCCTCGAGGATATCAGCTGCCGTATATAGCGACATAATAGCTGTATTCATATAATCCGGAGCACGCCCTAAAAAGCCGTGATGCCTGTTCGACCAGAGCTCCATCATCGTTCTGCGTTTCTGCAAATCCTCAACATTCCTCGGTGGCAGAAAAGACAGGCCGACTCTTTCTCCAGTATCGGGTGAAAGATATGTCATCTGGTCTGTATAACGCTCATCACATTGCATGTCGTATAAATCTGCCTGTGTTTGAATGAGGCCCCGGAAGGCAGGATGCTCGGATAGGGATCCTTCAATGCGAGATCCTTTGTACCAAATGTTGATATTTTGCCGATCAATCTGTTCAATATACTGCTTCCCCGATTTTATAGCCACGTGTTCGTCACCTCATTTGCAGAATCGTACGCGTTAATGAACATGTCTATTGCTGTAAAGTACGTCATCAGTCCACAGGGAGTGCGTTGTCCTAATGGAAGCTTCGGAAAATATGCGAATGTACCCGAGAGGCTTAGATAAGGGGAGAGAAACAAATAAAAAGAAACGAGCCTGAACAGACCCGTTTCTTGATATACGATAATTAGGATTGACCCAAGTACTCTTCAAGTGTCAGATGTCGTTTCGATATTTCTCCAGCGATATACACCCCTACATAACGAACATGCCAAGGTTCATAAGAATATCCGGTGATTTTCTCTTGGTCTTTTCCATAACGAATAATGAATCCATATTTCGGTGCATTGGCTTTCAGCCACTTGCCTTCCTTGGTATTGCCAAAGCTTTGCTCGAGTGCATAACCCACGGAAGCACTTGATATATCCATAGTCAGTCCGGTCTGATGCTCGCTTTGTCCTGGATGTGCGCTAGTCTTGTTGGCTACAGCTTCTCCTTTGATGCTGGCGTTACGCTGAAATATGGCTTTTTGCGTTGCGTAGGAACGATAACCAGACACGGCTTTCAAATCGATGCCGTCCTTCTTGGCCGCGGCAAACAGATTTTCCAGCGCATTCGCAGCTATTTTTCTCATCTGCTTCTTGGGGCTCGACCCTGAGAAGCTAAATGGTATATTAGGAACAACTAAGTCTTGTGGAATATAATTCGCTGGAAGATTCCTCTGTTTGTTGACCAGAACTACTGTGCTTGATAGATTAGTGACGGTATGGATTCCATGGATCGTCTTCAGCGTTCGATTCGCTGCGTTATCCTTCAAGAACTTGGAAAATGATATACTGGAAGCAGATGCAGCTTCTACTTTGCCTGTGCTGTTGGTGTTTAGTAAACCGGATAAGGCCAGGCTTGTAACAACGGAACCTATGATGACCTTGGGTATGATGGTTTTAGCGATTTTAGTATGCACTTGATGTCCCTCCTTGTCAGCTATCTCCGAGTATATAAGAGAGTTATATCGGTAGCATGTCTGACTTGTTTCTGAATTGTAAACAAAATAGAATAGATTGAATCTCATCATAACCCAACCATAGCGGATATTGATATGAAATAGAAACGATTTTCTACAAAAGGAGACAACATAGATGGAGATACGCGATTATATCAAACAAGGGTTTGAAACCTATTACAACAAATATCGCCATGTTACGGAGGATGGTTTCTGCAGGTGGATGCGCCCCGATGTCCCCGCCGAGATGAAGGCCGTAGATACTGGTGAAGAGTGGTCTGTATGGAAGTTGATACCGTCCTTGGTAAGCGATGATGATATCGAAGCTATGGAAAAGGATTACGGAGTGACATTTCCCAACATGTACAGAGCTTTCATCTCTACGTACCATCACTACTTTGATGAGATACCGGAACAACCCGTGGACGCGCCGCTGGATAATGTGAGAGATATGTACAATCCATTGTTGTGCCGGCTGGGTTATCTTCCTTTTACATGGGATTCTGAATACGGGAAAATATGGTGTATCGACGTGAGTGAAGATGCTGGAGAGGGAGGAGGAGCGATCTATGAGATCGAACATGAGATTTTGTTTGATCTGGATGAAGAACACACGGATCGAAGCGTGCTTAAAGAATCGCTTGTATTGCTATACCCAGATTTTAAGGCGTATTTTGACGATACCTTTCTAAAGGGATGAATCGATCCAATATGTAAATAAGGAGAAGTTTCAAGTGCGAACTGAACAGCTGCAAGAAATTTTGAATAAATACGACATCCCGGAACCGGAGATTGTCTTTATACGACATAATGAAAATCGAACCTATAAGGTAAAAGGCCATGACGGAAATACATATCTGCTGCGCATTCATCAACCTGTAAAAGAAGGCATGGTTGGTCAGCAGCATACATACGAAGGTCTGCTGGGTGAATTGCAAATGCTGGAGCACTTGTCAGGCCGGAATCAATTGCTTGTCCAAAGGCCTGTGCGAAATCGGGAAGGTGAGTTGATCACGATCATCGAATATGAGGGGAAGCGTTGGAATAGTTCCGTGCTTACCTGGTTGGAAGGAAGAGACTTGCAGAAGGATGATTTAAGCGACCCGGTATTGGTCGAGAAGCTGGGGGCTCGCATTGCAGAGCTGCACAAGTTCTATAGCCAATACGAGCGGGAGGGCTTGGACAAACGCCCCAGTCAGGGGATTGCTTACAATCAATATATGATAGAGGTTATAAAGCAAGGATTAGCGAAAGATTTGTTTACTTCCTCCGACGTTTCTATAATTGAACAAACGATATCGTTGGTTAACGTACGCCTTGAAGACAGTGAGAACGATGATACTTGGGGGCTCATCCACGGTGATTTAAGTATGGGTAATATTATTCTAACGTCGGATGGAGAACTGAGTTTTATCGATTTTGGTTTTTTCGGACCAGGATATAATTACACGGATGTTGCAATGGGGGCCATGATAGTTCCTTCGGAGCATCGGGATATATTCCTGAAAGGGTATTATGGAAGTGACCATACGGGACAAGAGAAGCTTGATATGTTAGAAGGTTTCATGCTGCTGGCCATTATCGGATACTATGTCTTTCAGATGGAGAATGAATCTGTGCATGCATGGATGCGTGAACGAATGCCGAAGCTGTGTGCCGATTTCTGTACGCCTTATTTGTCGGGGGGACGCATATTTTATTCCGTATAGATATCGAATCAGACGATGTCCGTAAAAGTTAATTATAAGCATTCAATCCCTTGGTCAGCAGGCTGGTCGGGTGATACCATATGAGATGTATAACATAAGGTTTAGAGGTGAACACCGTCAGGGGCCACCAATAAACAATATTGCTCAAGATTCAATAATAGGAGATCTACATATGGAGATTATTAAGCATAACCAAAACAATTGGGATTTTAAAGTAAAACAGAAAAACCAGTGGACCGTTCCTGTAAGCAGCGAAGAAATTCAGAACGCCAGAATGGGCAATTGGTCTATTATCGTTACCTCAACCAAACCCGTGCCCAAAGAATGGTTTCCGGAACTAAGCGAAAAGAATGTGCTCTGCCTAGCTTCTGGAGGAGGACAGCAGGGACCCGTGTTGGCTGCTGCGGGAGCCAATGTAACCGTGTTAGATTTTTCCGAATCTCAGTTGGACCAGGATCGCTTTGTTGCTAAACGAGATGGATTGTCCATTCGGACGATTCTCGGTTCGATGACCGATCTAAGCATGTTTGAATCGGAGAGCTTTGATTTGTTGGTTCATCCGGTATCTAATCTTTATGTGCCTGATATTCAGCCGGTCTGGCAGGAGGCATATCGCGTATTGAAGCCTGGTGGCATTATGATTAGCGGCTTTATGAACCCGGTCTTTTATTTGTTCGATTGGGAGCTGGAAAAACAGGGTACGCTTCAAGTAAAGCATACCCTTCCATATTCGGAACTGGATTATGCCTCGGAAGAAGAGATCGTGAAAAGCGGGGTGGCATTGGAATTCGGACATACGCTGGAGCAGCAAATTGGAGGCCAGATCCAATCTGGATTTATGATTGCCGGCTTATTCGAGGATTCCTTCGGAGGCAAGAAATTGTTGGATCGTTATGCGAAAAGTTTTATTGCGACAAGGGCAATAAAGCCCTAACATCATGCCTCTTTCCGAGGTTTAACAAAAGAGTCATCCTAATGGATGGCTTTTCTGTTTTAAGTATATGTAAAACTTAAGTAAATCCTATTTTTTTAATATTATCCATATGGTTTTGCCTGTGATAGCATAATCGTATATCTGGCAAGAGTAGAGAGGAAGGATAGATATGAATTCAACCTATTGGTTAACAAATGCCCGGTTAGAAAGCGGCTATGAAGTTCAAGATGGCGTGATTACAGGAACAAAGACAGAGATCCGCCATTTATTCATAGAGAATGGAAAAATCGCGACAATCGTAGATTCGAACACAATTATAGCAGATGAATGGCCTCAGCAAGATGTGAAGGGGTTATTGCTTCTGCCATCCTTTATCGAGAAGCACTGTCATTTGGATAAAACGCTGCTTGGCGACCGGTGGCGTTCCGTGACGCCGGTGCCCAGCATTTTCGAACGTTTGGATATCGAGAAAGCAACGCTTCCTTCGCTGGATACGATGACGCAAGAGCGTGCGGAGCAGCTGCTTCAAATCTACTTGGAGTCCGGCATAACTCATGTGCGTACGCATGTCGATATTTATCCGGAAGCCGGGTTAGATAATCTAGATGCGGTTCAGCAAGCATTACGTGCATATGAAGGAAAGTTATCCTATGAGATCGTTGCTTTTCCGCAGCATGGTTTGCTGCGCTCTAAATCAGCGGAGTTAGTGAGACAAGCACTTCGCAGCGGAGCAGGCTTGGTTGGCGGGGTTGACCCGGCAACGGTGGATGGCGATATTGAAGCATCCTTGCAACAGATGGTGGAGCTGGCAGTCGAAGCAAATGCAGGAATCGATCTGCATCTGCATGATGCTGGCCATCTGGGAACTTTCACGATGAAGCGATTAGCTCAGTTGACCATTGAAGCTGGACTGCAAGGCAAGGTTGCGATCAGCCATGCATTTGGTCTTGGCGATATTTCTGCATCCCAAGCAGAGCAAATGGGGGAACTGCTCGCAGATGCCGGGGTTGCCATTATTACAAGCGTACCGATTGACCGAAAGTTTCCACCGGTTGGTTTACTGCACCAGCATGGTGTAGAGGTAGCAGTCGGGTGCGATAATATATTTGATGTGTGGTCGCCATTCGGTAATGGGGACATATTGGAGCGCGTTGGCCGCCTGGCGGAAGTATCCAGGTGGGTGGATGAACGTTCTTTAGCGCAAACACTTCAATATATTACGGGCGGAACTACTCCGCTAAACCATGACGGGGAACAGATATGGCCGAAGATCGGTGATGTTGCGAGCATTGTATTCGTACAAGCTTCATGTTCAGCTGAAGCCGTTGCGAGAAGATCCAAACGCGTAGCGACGATGTTTCAGGGACAGATCGTTTCCGGTTCGTTATAGGCAATGTTGATGTCGATTAGAATCAAGCTATTGTTGTCCTTTACCGGCATGCTGCTTATCAGCTTGCTGGTTTTTGTCTTCACTGCATGTTTGTTTACCATCGCGACTTCCGGCGACATTCATGGGGTGAAGGATTTTTATAAGGTACACTATCAGATTAACCCGCTCACAGAGCAGGAGGAGTCTATTTTCCTAGAATTAATATATTTGGCCAAAAAATGAACCGGATGAACTCCAGGACACGGAGCTGCTGACGGAATATGACTTTAACCTGCGAACCGTAAGAGCTGGATTGTTTGTCCGCAGGGAAAACGACCAGTTTGAGTCTAATACAATGAACCAGCCTGAACTGGAAGCAAACTTGCCTCCGTATGACCTGAACAACAATCAGATTCGCAATACCCTTATATCGGGGAGTAGTTCTATGCTTATGCCAAGTGTGGTTGGTACTGACTGTAGAATAATACACACCAAGAAAGAGAGTCATAAATACACCTTATTAGGATGAGCTTAACTGCTCGTCCTATTCTTTTTATGATGGTGATACCGGCAATGTGACTATTCTTCCCTTTCCTTAAACGTAAAGAGGAGAATTCATCCCTGATGTTGAAGCTATCTAGCAGCAATTGTCGAAATATTACAGGATTATAAGAGCCATATAAAACACGGGGGGCTTAGCTATGAAGGATGAGGTCGTAATTGGAATTGATGGTGGCGGGTCGCATACGCGCGTCATGGTCTGCGATTTGAATGGAAATGTTCTCGCTTATACGGTTGGCGGAGCCTCTTCAATTCATAAAGACAGCAATTCACACGAGAATGTACAGCAAACGATTCTTTCGTCCCTTACCATGGCGGGCTGCGAATTGAATCAAGTTAAGGGTCTATACGCAGGTATAGCCGGCTATGAGTCGGAACAGGATATGGAATGGGTCACTCGTTTAACCGCGATCGAAGGACTTGATTGTCCAAAATGGTATGTGAACGATTCGGTTGTCGCGCACGCCGGCGCATTTATGGGGAAGCCGGGAATCGTTGTCGTGTCAGGGACCGGATCGATGATTCTGGGTATTACCGAACAAGAAACTCCTATTAGAAATGTGGATTTTCACCATTATGCCGCCAGCGCTGCGAGATTTTTATCCTATGATGCCGTATATCAGTTGCTGGCTGGAATGAATGATCCATCGGATGAGGCGTTGGTCGGCCATATTCAATCATTCTGGAATGTCGAGAACATGGAGCAGCTGCGAATGTTGGCGTTGACGGGTTTTATCAAAGACCGACAAGAGCGAGATAAGAAATTTGGGGAAATGGCCCCGCTTGTTACTTCGGCAGCTGAAGCTGGGAGCAGATTAGCTCGTAACGTATGCGATGAGGCCATGAAGCAAATTATGATAGGGGTCGAGATTCTAGGTTCATACTTCCAGCAAGATCACATATCTGTAACTGGCATTGGCAGTGTCATAAACTGTCCTTATATGACAACACAACTTAGGGACAGCTTGAAATTAAGTCATAATAAACAGTATGAATTCATAACTCCCCAGTTATCGGCTGCGGCAGGCGCTGTTCTTCTTGCTTTTCGTAACTTAGGTACGAATGTGAATGAACATACAATTGAATCTATGCGCAAACATCTTCATGCAAGATGTTAGGAATATAATGTTTACATAACGAATGTTATGTAAACTTAATTCACTTGGTAAATATTTGAACATGAACACGATGTCGTAATTTTAAATAGGAATTGTCGCATAGTTGGACTATCAAAATCAGCAAGATGTGATAACTTATATGTGGATGTTATCAATATAGAATTACATAGTATCCGCCTGCATTTTAAAGGACCTATGGATGGCTGGATGAAGCAATCGTTTATCAAATTACGAAAAAGTGATGGTGAATCGATCATGTCTAAATTGTATCGTATTGGAATTATTGGCTGTGGCGGAATAGCAAACGGAAAGCATCTGCCCAGCTTAAGCAGATTAAAGAACGTAGAATTGGTCGCATTCTGTGATATCGTTGTTGAGCGTGCAGAAGAAGCGGCGCGTAAATACGGGATTGAGGACGCGAAAGTATATAGCGATTACACGGAGCTGCTGCAGGATCAGAGCATTGATATTATCCATGTGCTGACGCCGAATGATTCTCATGCCGAGATTTCCATTGCTTCACTGGAAGCAGGAAAGCATGTTATGTGTGAGAAGCCGATGGCGAAGACAGCTGCGGATGCCAAGAAGATGATGGAAACCGCCGAGCGCACAGGCAAGAAATTGACGATCGGATACAATAATCGATTCCGTGAAGACAGTCTTTATTTGAAGCAGGTATGCGAAGCTGGTGAACTCGGAAATATTTATTTTGCCAAGGCGCATGCGATTCGTCGAAGAGCAGTTCCAACATGGGGCGTATTTTTGGATGAAGAGAAGCAAGGCGGCGGGCCTCTTATCGATATCGGTACACATGCTCTTGATCTGACTCTCTGGATGATGGATAATTACAAGCCGAAGGTTGTCCTGGGTACGACATACCATGAGTTGTCCCGTAAAGAAAACGCGGCAAACGCATGGGGACCTTGGGATCCCGAAAAATTCACCGTTGAAGATTCCGCTTTCGGTATGATTGTGATGGAGAACGGTGCTACCATTATGCTGGAATCCAGCTGGGCGCTCAATACGCTTGATATCGATGAAGCCAAATGTTCTCTTAGCGGGTCAGAGGGCGGCGCCGATATGAAGAATGGCCTACGCCTTAACGGTGAGAAATTCAGCCGCTTATATACGAATGAAATCGAATTAAGTTCCGGCGGCGTTGCATTCTATGACGGCAAGAAGGAAGAGGCTCCTGACGTGGAGATGAGAAAATGGATTGAGGTGATTGAACAGGATAAAGATCCTGTCGTTACTCCAGAACAAGCCTATGTTGTGTCACGGATACTGGAAGCTCTGTATGAATCCGCTAAAACCGGCAAAGCCGTTTACTTGGATTAATTACAGAATCCTTATGAGCAAGCCCTGATAATTCAGGGCTTGTTTTATTTTTTATGAAGTAAAACAAGCAATGATTCAAAACAAATTCAAACGAATGAGATGCACGTTAAGGGTTATACTAACCTCATAAAATATGAAAGCAGGTTAGTGTCATGATCTTTATATACAATGATTATGGTGGGACTCATACGACTTCGCTCGCAGCAGCTTATCATTTGAATCAATTACCCACGAACCGACCGCTCTCGACGGAAGAGATTCTGGGAGTTAACTATTTCAATAAACTCAAAACTTCCGATATGGGAAGGCTCATATTCCATGGCCTGGATGAGAACGGCAATCCCGTATATACCTTGGGGCGCGGTTCATCCAAAAATGTCATACCGGCCTTGAGTAATCTTAGCCATATTCTGCAGGACAAATATCAGAATACTGAGCCCATCGTATTCTCCAATACGTCGCCTACGGTTCCATTCGTCATGACGATTGGCGGATTTCTTACTAAACGATTGAAATTGAGTGCAGTTGGCGACCCAATGCTGCTAACAGGTGCGAAGCAGTGCTGCAACCTTATCCGGGAACTGGTCCTACATACGAAACAAACGGCAGCTTCAAGGTCCGGAACGGAGAGTGTTATCGTGATCGATAACAAGAACTTTTCTTCTTAGCTCGTAAAGATTAAGGCAGACGTAGCCGTATCGAAGTACCATCCGAAGATGAACCTGGATGAATCGGGTCATCTTCTTTTTTATGGACAAATGTTCGAAAAGTGATCGTGAGAATGCAGCCCGTTTGGTACAATTTGGATAGGGTGCCGCTAATTAAGGTATACCTCAGGATACTAGCTTGATTGATAATGAAGGGAATGTGGTAGTGATGAAGCGTTATTCCAGGATGGGAGTATGGATCGTTATCTTGATATATCTGATACTGCTGGGGATTGGCATCTTTCAAGACTTATTAACTATTCGTACAATAGTTCTAATGACTATCATTACCACCTTGATTGTGTTCATATTATACTGGATTCCCAAATTGTTCGCCTACATGAATCGTAGGTTATATGAGAAGTTGAGACGCATGATGAAATAAACATGCCTATCTTGCAGCTGCCGGTAAGACTAAAGAACTGTGCAAGGAATCATAAACGATAGAATGATGAACTAGAGGATGATATCCGGGTCAATCAACTTCCAGGATATCGTCCTTTTGTTTTCTCACATGATTTTTCTTTTGAAAAATCAATCGAATTCATGCCCAGCTGCGTCTTACTTTAAGAGGAGAGCGAATCGAGGCTTGTTTCCCATTAAACATAGATAGAAGAAAGGGGGACTGTGGGATGGAGAACACGATGAAGGAAATCAGGACAGCAGATTCAAAAGTGATAGAAGAAGAGGTCTTCTTTCATAACTTATCAAGCGAACAACGAAGATTGTATTCAGTTGCACTCAGTTATATGAGAAACGAAGCGGATGCGCTGGAAATGGTGCAGGAAGCATCTTGCAAAGCATGGATGAAACGTAAAAAGCTCAAGGATCAACAAGCATTTGCCCCCTGGATGATCCGGATCACAATCAACTGCTGTATGGACGAGCTGCGGCGTAAAAAGCGTATGATCCCGGTGGACACTGTGAAGGAAGAAGCTGTTGAGGAGATGCAAAGCACTGATCGAATCGATCTTGCTCAAGCTATGAGTCGGATGAAAAATAAGTATCGGCACGTCGTCATGCTGAAGTATTACCAGGATATGACCACTGCTGAGATTGCAAGAGTGCTTAAAAAACCGGAAGGCACGATTAAAACCTGGCTGCGTGAAGGGTTGAAGCAGCTTCGAAATTATGTGTAGGGCGATAAGGGAGGCGAAGCAATATGTTGGACAAAGAATATCAGCTTATGAAAGATTCAACGGTGCTGAATGAGAAGGCCAATTCCCTACCGGAATCGGAACTTTCCACTGCAGTCCGAGAAGGAATGCAGCAGGGGAGAAAACGCGAACAGCGTCGTAAGTACTCTGTAAGCATCGGTATTCTGGCAGCAATGTCTGCAGTCGTTCTTTTATTGGTTATCGGGAATCGTTCTCCGTTCACAGAGATTCAGGATCGAAACGTTCAAACCTCCAGCATTAGCAGCATGAATGGTCTGGAATCGTTCCCAATTGACCTTTTAAGGGACAGCTCCCTGAGAGAGACGCTTGAAGGCGGATTAGTCAAGCCAATCAACCTGATCGCGGAGAAGAATGGATATGCTGTAGAACTATTGGGAGCTGTTACTGATGGTCGTAAAGCTCATGTCCTATTTAATGTAATTAATCACAAAGATGTAGATATCATACTGAGAGGCTTCAGTCTTGAGTTTGGAGGTTACGTGGCACCTTCATTCGGCGCGAGGTTCGACAATTTGAGCGGAAGCGGGCAGATTTCAGCTGGGCAAAGTTCCTATTATGTTTATTCCACTGATCTTTTGCCAAACGATCCTTATACGAATGAAGCAAAAATCCACATTTCCTTATCAGATACATCAACACAAGCGCTAAATTCAAATAGCAAAAAGTATGTAACCAGCATGGACATCTCATTACAGCTTGAACCCAATATGTTCAAAGACAAGGAACGCGTTTATTCTCCGAATCGAACGCTGACGGTAGATGGACAAAAAATAAATGTTCGTCAATTACTGTTTACGCCTTTGAACACCTATGTGGACTTGGAATATAACCAAGCGAACGATAAACAGATTTATAAATTGCTGAACCCGGTTCTCATTGGTAAACGGGGAGAACATGTTGAAAAGTTATACTATCCTCAATCTACATTAAGGGATGATTCCAAAGTTACGCTGGTTTATAAGTCCAGCCGGCTCGATCAGCTCGGTACATTATCGTTAAAAACATTCGGTATCGCTGCTGTGAATAAGGATAAGCTTAAAATTGTCGTTGATCTGAACAAAAAGCAAATCATCGAAGCACCAGATAATCATCTTCAAATGTTTGACTCAGATCAACCATCAGGAGCAGGAGAAGTGTATTTTCTGCGCAAGCTTGAAAATGCCCAAGCTGCAGAAAGCTTCGGGATGTGGCTGGAAGACAGCTTCACCGATGCCACAGGAGTTAAACATAGCAGATTATCACCTGAAAACATTGGTCATAGTGGACTCCTCATGTCGGTTAAGGACGATACGATTGAGGACCAGACTTCTTATAATTTTGGAGAGAAAGCAGTAAAGTATCCTCAGCCGCTAACGATCAAGGTCAAACAATATTGGATTCCGATTAAGGATACGCAAGCGGTAGAGCTGCTGAACAAATAAAGTGATCTATCTTATGGATCATGAATTACCCCTCAAGGCAGACAGTGTAATAGAGATCAAAATTATCTTGAACTCTGCATTGTCGACTAGAGGGGTTTTTTGTGATGAGAAGAAACCATCTAAGTTTACAGCTTGTTCTCTTCGGCAATAATGGGGGAATAGCATCTAGGAGAGGAAGAAGGTTTGCATGCGGAATCGTAGAAGCACCAATCACTCCAGCCAAAACAACACAAAAGATACCCATCAGGCAGACTCAAAGAATTTCGATGCTTTGAAGGGGAGTTTAAAGGAAAGTCTGGAGCACATCCAGGCATCCCTTGGTCACAGTACCGACATCGTTATAAGAGAGATCTCTATTGGTGCAGAGAAAGAATGCCATATTGCTATCCTCTACACGGACGGTCTCGCGGACCCAAAGATGATCTCGGATAATATCATGATGGTCATAGCTGACATGACTAAATCACCGATGGGGGAAGAACCGGAAACATCGCAGTCCTGGGATAGTCGCCTGCTGTGGGAGCAAATATCTGCATTTAATCAAGAGATTCAAACGATAAATGATTACCCGGCATTATTCCACTCCTTATTGTCGGGAGATACGATTCTTCTGATGGATGGATTGGATCATGGCATGGCAGCAGGGACCCGGGGATGGAAAGATCGTGGCGTTATGGAAACGTCTGCGGAGAATGTTGTGCGGGGTCCACGGGAAGCTTTTTCGGAATCGCTGCGCACAAATACATCCTTGATTCGTAGGAAAATCAAGGATCCTAATCTCTGGATGGAGACGAAGCAGATTGGACGAATTACCCAAACGGATGTCGCAATAATGTACATCAATGGCATTGTAAACGATAAAATCGTCGAGGAAGTCCGCGCTCGGCTACAGCGAATTGATGTGGACAGCATTTTGGAGAGCGGTTATATCGAAGAATTGATCCAGGATAAAACGCTGACACCATTTCCTACGGTATATAATACCGAACGTCCTGATGTGGTTGCCGCTGAGCTTCTGGAAGGGAAAATCGCTATTATTGTGGATGGCACTCCATTTGTATTGATCGTTCCAGCACTGTTTGTCTCTTTCCTGCATGCAGCCGAAGACTATTATCAGCGCGCTGATATCAGTTCTTTTCTACGTGTACTGCGGTATTTAAGTATATTCATCTCATTGCTCGGTCCTTCCCTTTACATCGCTATAACCACGTTTCATCAAGAAATGCTGCCCACACAGTTATTATTTGGGCTGGCGGGGCAGCGGGAGCAAATCCCTTTTCCTGCGTTTGTGGAGGCCGTCTTCATGGATGTTACCTTCGAGATTCTCCGTGAGGCTGGTGTACGGCTCCCTAAAAATATAGGATCGGCTATTTCTATCGTAGGTACGCTTGTAATTGGGCAAGCAGCTGTTGAGGCTGGTATCATCTCTCCTGCCATGGTAATCGTTGTATCCATAACAGCGATATCCAGCTTTGTTGTTCCTTCCTTCAATATGTCCATCGCCTTCCGGATGCTGCGGTTTCCATTAATGGCGCTCGCCGGTTCCTTTGGCCTCTATGGCATTATTGTTGGGATTATCGCGCTTATGCTGCATTTGTGCAGCCTTCGCTCGTTCGGAGTTCCTTACCTGTCTCCTTTCGCGCCATTAATTCCGGAGGGACAAAAAGATACGATCTTGCGACTGCCACATTGGTTGTTAACCAAGCGTCCACGGTTGGTCAATCAGAATAATATGACTCGAAAAGTAAGTTCTCCTCCGCGCAAATCGCGCGAATAAATACATCAAGATCAGCAAGAAAGCGAGTGAGTTAAATGAAGCGGAGGAAAAAGATTTTAGTGATAATTCTCTTGCAGATTGTCATTGCGCTTCTACTGAGCAGCTGCTGGAATCGCAGAGAATTGAATGAACTGGCTATTGCGGTAGGCGCAGGGGTTGACTGGGTGGATAACAAATATCGTTTATCGGTTCAAGTCGCCATTCCCGGGCAAGTGACTTCCAAACGAGGCGCAAGTCCCCAGGCCCCTGCCACCTTGTATACGGCAGAGGGCGATACCATATTCGAGGCGGCACGAAGGATGACCCAGATCAGTCCCCGAAAAATTTATTTCTCCCATTTAAGGATATTCCTTATGGATGAGGCATTGGCAAGGAAAGGGGTAGCTAAAGTTCTGGACTTGTTAGCAAGAGATCATGAATTCAGACCCGATTTTTATCTGGCAATTACCAAAGGAACAACGGCAGAAGAAGCCTTGAAGATCATGACTCCTATGGAAACCATTCCCGCCAATAAACTTTATAACTCTCTGCAGGTTTCAGATAAGTCCTGGTCACCCAGCATGGTCGTGACTCTGGATGAATTAATCAATGGCATAACCAGTACAGGAAAGCACCCCGTCCTCACTGGATTAATGGTAACGGGTGATAAGGAAATCGGAGAAGATAAGAAGAACGTAGAAGACATCTATACTCCAAGCCAATTGCAATATTCAGGGCTTGCTGTTTTCAAATTCGATAAACTAATTGGCTGGTTGAATGAGAAGGAAAGTAGAGGATATCGGCTGATTAGAGGAGATGTTAAAAGTTCTGTAGGCTATGTTTCCTGCAGAAACAAAGGAAAAGTCGTCTTGGAGACATTGCGCACGGACACCAAGCTGAAGGGAAGACTTGTTGACTCTCGTCCAGAGCTGGATATTAAGGTTAGCCTTGAAGGAAATATCGGTTCTGTGGAATGCAGCGGGTTGGATTTGACTGAACCTTCAACGATACGACAGATTGAAGTCGACATGGAAGAGAAAGTAACAAAAATTCTGGAAGAAGTCATAGATAAAGTGCAGACCGAGCATAAAGTTGACATATTTGGTTTCGGTGAGACTTTTCACCGTTCTCATCCGAAAACTTGGAAAAGAATAGAGCAAGAATGGGATGATCGTTATTTCAGCTCCCTTGTAACTCATGTAAGCGTTGATTACAAAATTCGCGGAACGGGTACAACGAATGATTCTTTTCTAAATGAACTTAAGGAATGAGGACAAGTCATGCTGAGTTATACATTCATCGCCATCGTTGCCGCGGTTCTAACCTGGTTGGAACTTCCGAGGATGCGCAAGGAGAAGGAATATAGGGAGATTTGGGGGTTTGCGGCATTCATGCTTCTGGCTATAGGGATCAGTGTGGCTCAAACCATCTTGAAGGAAATTCCAACTCCCTTGGTTCTCATGACGGCGGTATTCAAACCGTTCAGTGATTTGCTCTCAGCGGTAGGCTTGATTCGATAGGAAAAGGAGCAGGAATGATGCCCAAAGTTAAAATTTCTCTGCGTCAAGTGAGCATATTAACTGCAATGTATCTTATCGGGAGTGCCATTCTGATCCTCCCCTCAGGTATGGCTTCTATGGCGAAACAGGATGCTTGGATTGCATCTCTCGTTGGGATGGGATTCGGGTTCATCATTCTCACCGTGCAATGGCAATTGTCCAGAAAATACCCGGAAACCAACCTGCTGAGCTTGTCCGAGAAGCTGTTAGGTAAATGGATCGGGAAAACGGTGAACCTCCTATTCTTGGTCACATTGTTTCTGGGAGGACCCGCTCCCGTGTTACATGATGTTGGCCTCTTCATGACAGTTCAGATGCTTCCGGAAACCCCGATACAGGCAATTATATACCTCTTCGGGCTATTGGTTATACTGGGTGTACGCTTAGGGCTAGAGGTGCTTGCCCGTTCAGCGGAGCTGCTATTTCCTTGGTTCCTGCTTCTGTTCATCTCGATGAGCATCTTGTTGTTATCGACAATTAAATGGGAGAATGCTCAGCCTATTTTGGAATCAGGAGTTAGTCCAATAATTCCGGCAGCGATTTCGTTTGTCAGCATAGCCTTCCTGCCCAACATCGTACTGATGATCATTTACCCAGGCTCAGTTAACCGCGCGGAGGATACTCACAAAGCCGTATACATCGGGTCCCTGATCGGAGGGTTGGTGCTGTTTATGATTATTGCCTTGTCAATTCTAGTCTTGGGACCAGAAGTAACAGCACGGAATCAATATCCCAGTTACATGCTGGCCAAGAAAATCAATATCGGCAATTTTCTACAGCGTATCGAAGCCGTAATGGCTGTTATGTGGTTTATCACTTTATTTTTTCGCATCTCTCTGTATATTTACGCCATTACCATCGGCTTAAGCCAAATTTTTAATATCAAGAATTATCAGCCGCTGGTACTGCCGATTGGCTGGATTATGGCGATGGTTTCCGTTTTCATATACCCCAATGTTCCCTACGAGACCCAATTTAATGAAAAGACATGGGGCCCTTATACGATTACGGTGGGGTTTCTTTTTCCGTTACTCTTGCTATGCTTGCATTTTCTGCGTAAAAAGCGACCACAGAAGTCAAAAAAATCATCTAACTCGGCCTGAATGTTAGGGGTTTGAACAAGTTATCGGATAATCCAGTGAGGATTATTCTAGGTAAGACGTAAAACTATTTACGTGGAGAAAGTCGTGCCCGGGAAAATAGTTGACATAAATTATATTATGTTAACTATAGTGTGAAGCCGCATGAATCATGCGGTTTTTTCAATGTTGCCCCAAAAAAGTGTTTCTCTACTAAATCAGTGATTGAATCACAGTAATATTGGGTTTTTTTCATATTTTTGTTACTATAATCTTAATGTACATACTATCCAGGGGCGATGTTGAAAGCAGCATTGAACCAGGATAAAAAGTTACTTAAAGGTTCATAGCCACCTACATGAGGAGGAGTATGGAGGGATTATACTATTTTATTGGACTTGTGTTGTTAGTGGGCCAGTGGGTCCTGCCTAAGATCATTGATGTAGGCGAGGAGGAAATGAGGGACACGCCGGTTTATAGAGGGTTTCTCTTGGGGTCATGGGCTCTATTGATTCCTATTCTTATTCTCATATGGACGATGGATAGGAGCAGACCTTATCCCGTATGGCCATTTTTATTAGCAGTTCTTTACTGTTTTCGTGGGTATATGGAGTGGAAATACATACGGGAAACCATTCGTCACCAAGTTTCATTCATATTGGCAGGAGTATTCATTCTGTTTGCACTTTTAATGGTTTGTATCCTTTTATTTGGTACAACGAATCTCTGAAAATGTTAAACGTACACCTTTGCAAATATGGGGGAGCGTAATGAACTATGAATTCAGTTTAACTGCTTCGATGTCTGAGCTGGTATGGTATCCAGATGAGTGGGCAGATGAGTATCAAGTCCATCCGAACTTCAAATCGGTCATGGATTGGCTTGGCATCTCGGTTCCGGTATCGGATATTTACGAGCGTTATTTCGAGAGTCCCGTGAATAGCGGCCATGTTCTCGTATATGAGCAGACGTTGGATTCGAATTCCTGCATCGTGCTGGATACATATCGCGATCCACTAGATCAGATGGATTTGATTCGAATGGGTTGGCGAAGTAAGTTTGAAGATCGGGAGATACGCCGGATATCCCGTAAATTTTATGATGCATGTGAATATGCAATTCGATACCAGGAAGGACAATCCGCATTAAGCGAGTGGCTCCGTGAAGATCTGTACCCGCGGAAATTCACCTATCAGACATTATTTGAGCAGAGAATAAAACGATATGTGAACCTTGTGGAGTCATCAAACGATGACAAATGAACAATTTGAATAATAGAGGCTCACGATACCTTTCAAAAACAGGAGGAATATCCAATGGTATATGGTCAACCGGGACATTACACAACTGCTCCAAAAGTTAAAAGAAACATACTCAAACCGCCTGTTAGAAGTGTAGAACCTGCTTAAAGAATCCGGACTCATGGATATGTATTATCCGGTTGCAAACCATCAAAAAAGTATAGAATCGATAGGGGGGATGGATGCTGCTGTCCCATTGTTGAACGGCGGCAGCATGGAATTAACGCCGATGCTTCGAGAGAGATATAGTTATGCAACTTAGATTCAAGACTTGACTTGGTATTTTCCTAGCTTAGGTGAAATCAGTGACATGATGGACAAAGAAGATGTAATCGATGCTTATGAGGCGCATAAGGAGGACTGGGGAGATTCGGCGCCAGCAACCTTTCCTTTAAGCCAGCTCTCACTTCTAGCATACGCAAGCATAGAAGATGGAAATATCGCATATTTGGTTTGGCCTTATTCAGGCAACGGGAAAGAATTGGAACAAGAAGTATGGACTTATGTAGGACACAGTGAAAGCCGTTTCCGGAATTTAGCCGAATTTCTCGAAAGTTTGTTCAATTAATATTCATCCTTAGATCCGGCATTTCGATGCGATGACAATTGCTATTAAGTGATGAGCGACAATAATAACAAGATCCTGCAAACCACGCCAAACGTGGTTTTTTTTCATTTGTACTTACGATTGCTGTAAGTGATTAGTTTAAATGGATATAAGTTGTGATATTCGGGTTATCCTAACCTCAGAGGAAAGACTTTGAATGCATTCTGTTATGCCGCTGGAGGGCAATCATGAATAATACAGGACAATATAGGAGGCTTGAGCATGAAACCCATAACTGGTACATCGAATGTCGCGATCCTTGGAATGGGCACAGCTTTGCCTGTGCACGCTGTGGCACAGACGGATATTGCAGATTTGATTGCCTCAACTTTGCAGGATCGACCTGATCTGGCTCGCTTTGCCCGTAAGGTATTTCGATCATGCGGTGTTGAAAAACGTTATACTTGCGAATCCAATTACCTGGGGCCAGTTGAGGAATGCCGCTACATGCCTTCACCTGACGAGAACGGTGTCCCGACTACTGAGGAGCGAATGAATACATATAAAAGAGAAGCTCCTCCCCTAGGTATAGAAGCAGCACGGAACGCACTTCGGGATGCCGGAATGTCACCCGAACGAATCACCCATCTCATAACCGTTAGCTGTACGGGACAGTATCAACCAGGACTGGATGTTGCGCTGATCCGTCATTTAGGGCTATCTCCGCGAGTGAATCGGCTGCCGCTGATCTTCCAAGGTTGTGCGGCCGGTCTCAAGGCCATTCAAATGGCCCGGGATGTGGTCTTGGGAAAGCAGGACGCCCAAGTACTTGTGGTTAGCGTCGAGCTATGTACCCTTCATTTTCAGCCCGTTCAGGGGAGGGAGGCTTTGTTTGCATCTTCGTTCTTCGGAGACGGAGCTTCTTCCTGTGTCATTGGTTCCCCTGAAACACATCATCAGGATTATCTGGAGCTCGGTGCAGGTTATTCTGTTCTGTTGCCTGATACGACGGAGGATATGACATGGGAGATCGGTAATAGGGGGTTTGATCTGTTCTTATCCCCGCGTATTCCCAAGTTGCTGGGTACCCATCTGGAAGCAGAGCTGCGTGCTTTATCAATAAACGATACGCTTCCCGAGTTGTGGGCCATCCATCCGGGTGGACGAGGCATCGTTGATTCCGTACAAGAGGTGCTGCACTTGAACGATGAACAAACCCGTTACAGCAGGGACATTCTACGAACGGTAGGGAATTTGTCTTCTGCAACGATTATGTTTGTATTGAATGCTATGCGTCAAGAAATGCATGCTCGGAATAAAGCTTCGGCGGAAGGGGTAGCTATGGCTTTTGGGCCTGGTCTGACAGCGGAGCTTATGCGTTTTACGTATGTCAAAGCTTATGCACCATCAATTAAGGAGCAGGATCATGTCCTTCTTTAGAACATTGTCCTACCGTGCACGGGAAGATGAGCTTATGGATGACTTCAGCATGGGAGGAGAAGAGCTGAGCGAAGCGCTTCAGCATCTAAGGCGGCTGAATCGGATATTTGCGGCGCCTGGGCCAACGTTATCCGGTGTCGAGAAGTTATGGAAATCGATGGGCTGCCCGAGCACGCTGAGTATCATGGATGTAGGCGCCGGTTCCGGAGATGTCAATCAGAAGCTGCTGCGTTGGTCGGATCAAAAGGAGATACAGCTGAACATTACCTTAGTGGATAAAACCGAGGAAGCATGTGATGAGGCAAGACGGCTGTTTCGTCATGAACCAAGAGTTCAAGTACGGCTCGCCGACGTGAAAGAGGTCCCGGATGCCTCCGCCGATATTGTGACCGGTTCCCAGTTCATTCATCATTTCGAAGGAGAGCAGCTCATTGAGATTGTTTCGCATATGCTTCGGGCCTCCATCCATGGCGTTGTGATCAATGATATTCACCGGCATCTGTTACCTTATACAGCAGTCTGGCTTACCACCCGCATGATCTCAGCTAATCGTTACATTCGCCATGACGGGCCGCTATCGGTTGCCAAGGGATTCACAGGGAGAGATTGGAGAGAATTGAAAGAGCGGCTCCAGCATGAAACGATGACCTATGAATGGAAGCCGTTATTCCGCTATTCCGTTGTCATTCCGAATGATCCGTAGAGATATATTCTAATCCACTGCTTACTGCGTCAACAACTTCATCATGCTATAGGAAGGCAGGGATTCTTTCGATGTTGAAGCAAGCGGATGTCATTGTCATCGGAGCTGGAGTGGCTGGCACCAGCTGTGCGCTACAGCTTGCGAAGCAGGGACATCGTACGATTTTACTGGATCGCCAAGCTTTTCCACGCCACAAAACCTGCGGGGAATTCATGTCACCTGAAACCCGCGAGATGCTGAATTATTTAGGTGTTGAACTGCTTGTCCAAGAGGTTAACCCCACAATAATGGATCATGCCAAAATCGTGATGCCTCACGGCGGTGAGATAACGGCACCACTTCCGGGGCAGGCAACAGGTATAAGCCGCTATGAGCTGGATCGTATTCTGCATGAGAAGGCAACAAGTATGGGGGTGGAGATTGTTACCGGCATTACGGTGACCAATATTCATAAACGTGGTGATCATCACTACGAGGTCAATACGAAGCAGGGAAAGGAGTCTGCTCGGTATGAGGCTAGGGTTATTATTGGAGCATATGGCACCAAAAGACCCCAAGGTGTTGCTTCCCCTGATGGATATCGGGATGACACCGTATATGTTGGCGTAAAATCTCATTATAGCGGCTTGAACGTGACTTCACGGGTGGAGCTGTATTTTTGCACCGGTGGTTATGTCGGGATCTCGCCAATCGAGAATGGAACCGTCAATGTGGCTGCATTGCTTAGTCTGAATTCGGTTCGGGGAAGTGGTAAGTCGGTTCCGGAAATTCTCCGAGCTGCTTCCAGTACGAACAAAAGGTTAGCTGACCGAATGGCTGAAGGAGAACCTGTGCCAGGAACCCAGGTATCGATAGCCCCGCTTCGTTTATCCAATACACCGGAGCCATGGTCTCAATATCCGCATATTGGCGATGCCATGCTCATGCTTCCGCCCCTTTGTGGAGATGGAATGTCGGTTGCTCTGCGGTCTGCATGGTTATGCTCAGTGTGGACTAACAAGTATCTAAATGAAGAAATCAGCTTCGATGAATGGAAACAACAATATACGGATGAAGCGAATCGCACCTTTGGTCAGCTTGTCAGAAGGGCGAGGAGAATCCAAAGCTTGGCCTTTGCCAGAACCAACAGATTCTATCCACGCATTGCCCGGATGATGCCCGGACTGGCAACCTATATCGTAAAAGCTACCCGATTATCAGAGATGGATATCGCAACAAGATAAGCCGCTATTTGCGGCTTTTTTGGGTTGTATGGTCAGAATAGATTTAATCACGGAGCCTATCATTGTATAATGAGATCTATTATGACAGAATAAATGATGCTAAACAAAGCAATATTAGCCCATGGAACAAGGAGTCGTTTTCATGAACATAGCAGATCTGGAGCAGCTAAGAAGTCTTTTTGCAGAGCATCGAAATGATGTTTTGGCTGGTAAAATGAAAGGGTATATGCGCAATCACTTTGAGTTCTATGGCATACAGTCGCCTCTGCGAAGAGAGCTAACCAAGAAATTTCTTGATGAATATGGTTTTCCGCAGGAAGATCAGGTTTTCGAAGTGATTACGAAGCTATGGAGCATGGACGAAAGGGAAATGGCGTGCGTAGCGCTGCAGATCATGGATATGAGAAAGCGAAAATTCCACCTGGATGACATCAAGCTTATTGAATATATGACGGTCCATAAATCATGGTGGGATACGGTTGACCATATCGCTTCAAATCATGCGGGGCATTATTTTAACAAATTTCCTGAACAGCGGGGGATCGCTGATGAATGGATTCGTTCAGACAACCTTTGGCTGCAGAGATCGGCAATCTTGTTTCAGTTAAAGTATAAGCAGGAGACGGATATGGAAAGACTATTCCACTATATTACTTTAACTGCGGACTCGAATGAATTCTTCATTCAAAAAGCGATAGGTTGGAGTCTCCGCCAATACAGCAAATATAACCCCGACGCCGTAATCAACTTCGTGGAGTCAAACTCTTTAGCAAATCTAAGTAAACGTGAGGCCCTAAAAGTGGTTCAGCGAACAATGCTTTCCTCGTAAGACCTATTTCATTCTATAGTAAGTTGATACCGCCTGTTCCCGTTAAATATAATGAAGGCTCCAACGTTGTCATGTATAACCTTGAAGCCTTCTATGTACTTTATCTGAAAATTCGACTCAATTTTCGATTACGATCCGATTCAGCTTGAGATTAACGGGTGCGGCAATCGTATCGCCTACAGGGCATTTACTCTCCAGGAATTCTACGAATGCCTCAACCTTCTCGGTGGGTGAAGAAGTCTTAATGTAGAACGTATAACGAATATCGGAGTAACCTGGGCGCACGTCAGAACGGTTAAAGAATCCGTCGAGATCCAGATCTCCTTCTACATCAACCCTGAAATCATCGAGAACTACATCGAACTTAGGGGCATACACACGCGCTACAATGGATTGGCATGCTCCCAAAGAGGCGAGTAATGCTTCCACAGGATTCATACCCGTGTCTGTACCGCCGAGGCTGGCGGGTTCATCGATGATAAGTTCAAATTGTCTTGCTCGAGTGACGACTCTGACTCCTTCTTGCAAGTGAGCTGTTGATTTGAATGTTTGAACGTTTGGCATTGTTGTATCGCTCCTTAATATCCATGTTAGAATTGCTTCACACTATAAAAACCGACTTTTCTTGTATGATTAATGTGGATTATATCTTTGCAGCTCTTATCTGTCAATAAGAAATTAGTAATCAAGCGAAGAGGAGGGGCTGAAGCGATTGCGTGAGATTAGAAGAAAGGTGAAGGAGTCCAAAAAAACAAAGAGCATGTCTCGTAAGGAGAACATGCTCTTGCAGCGATACTAAGAACGGTCGGACGCGTTATTTTGCTGTTTCAGCAAATCGCGAATTTCTGTTAATAATTCTTCTTCCTTTGACGGAGCAGGTGGTTCTTCCGGTTTGGCTTCTTCTTTTCGTTTAAATCGATTGAGAGTCCGAATGAACATAAAGATCGAGAATGATACGATTAGAAAGTCCACTACCGTTTGAAGAAATACACCGTATGTAAGGGTTGCATCCCCGATGGTCGCATTTAATCCGGAGAGATCCACACCGCCCAGAAGTAATCCGATGACAGGCATAATGATGTCGCTCACTAGAGAGGAGACGATTTTGCCGAATGCTGCCCCGATGATTACCCCTATGGCCAAATCCAGGACATTCCCTTTGAGGGCAAAGCTCTTAAATTCTTTTAACAAGTTCATATGTATTCACCTGCTTTTCAATCCATAATATTAGGCAGCATACTGCCACTCGAAATATCCTAACAGCAACCAGCTCAATGTGCAAGATCACAAGGTCATATTTTTTCATGGCATTTTTACTTCTACCAAGGATTACTGTATGAGGAGGTGTGCTTCATCGGTTAATAAGCCTGGTATACAGGTTGACCGTGATTTATATCCATGTTAAGTTTTTATTATTCGAAATATAACGGGATTGTATAGAGGAGGGATAAAGCGATGACTGAGCTAGAGGTTGTAGATGTTTATGTGAACCTGTCGATACTAAGCAACTTAGACAAGGTTCACACTATAATGAATCAGATACCGGAACTTTATCCTTCTATACTTAATACGCAACTGTGCTTAGCGATGGCTTGATTGTCGCTTAGTTTCTTTATGGTATAGTTAGGTTAATGTAAGCGCGAAAATGCACCGGAACTCTGGTGTTTTTTGTGTTTTTTTTCGTTCTGAAATTTTGCCATAGAGGGATGAGAAAAATGTCATTAATCAATGTTTCAAACCTTTCGTTTACTTATGATAGCAGCTATGACCCGATATTCGAAAATGTTAGCTTTCAAATCGATACCGATTGGAAATTAGGATTTACCGGAAGAAACGGCAGAGGGAAAACTACATTCATGAACCTGCTGCTGGGCAAGTACGAATACAGCGGAACGATCTCGGCTTCCGTAAGTTTTGAATATTTCCCTTATCATGTCGAGCACAAGGAAAATCTCACCATCGATGTGATTGAGGAAATCTATCCGGAATATGTTCATTGGCAAATCGTGCGCGAGCTCAACTTGTTAAAGGTCTCGGAAGATATTCTCTACCAGCCGTTTAATTTATTGTCCAGTGGAGAACAAACCAAAGTGATGCTGGCGGCGCTGTTCATCAAGGAGAATCGTTTTCTGTTGATTGACGAACCGACGAATCATCTAGATATGCATGCGAGAACATTGGTGAGTGAATATCTCAGCAAGAAAAAAGGGTTTATTCTGGTGTCTCACGACAGGTCCTTTCTCGACCATTGTGTGGACCATATTCTCTCCATTAATAAAACCAATATCGAAATCCAGAAAGGAAACTTTTCCACATGGTGGGAGAACAAAAAGCGGCAGGATGAATTTGAGCTTGCCAGCGACGAGAAACTCAGGAAGGATATTAAACGTTTAACCGATTCTGCCAGAAGGACTGGAGGTTGGTCGCATGAGGTGGAAAAATCGAAGAACGGTACCCGCAATTCCGGCTCGAAGGTAGATAAAGGGTATATTGGCCACAAGGCAGCCAAAATGATGAAGCGATCTAAAAACTTGGAGCAGCGGCAGCAATCGGCCATTGAAGAAAAGTCAAAGCTTCTTAAAAATATTGAAAGCGCGGAGAGTCTGCAGATATTCCAACTGGATTACCACAAAAAACAACTGGTCGAGCTGGAAAATGTATCGATTTCCTATGGCTCCAAGCAGGTGTGCGATAACTTGAGTTTTGCCATCGAAAAAGGGGACCGGATTGCCCTTTCGGGTAAAAACGGTTCAGGAAAATCCAGCATCCTTAAACTGATAAACGGGGAGGATATTCCCTATACTGGACAACTTTCAAGAGACAATCAACTGAAGATATCCTACGTGTCCCAAGAGACGTCCCACCTTCAGGGCAGTTTATCGGATTATGCCTTCAGCTGCGGTATTGATGAGAGTCTGTTTAAATCGATATTACGAAAGCTTGATTTCTCCAGACTTCAATTTGAGAAGGATATAGCGACTTATAGCGGAGGACAGAAGAAGAAGGTGCTGATTGCTAAAAGTCTTAGTGAGCACGCTCATTTGCATATTTGGGATGAGCCGCTTAATTTTATTGATGTGATCTCCCGTATGCAGATTGAAGAACTGCTGCTTGAATATGCACCAACGATTCTGTTCGTTGAGCATGACCGTGCATTTTGCGAAAATGTGGCAACGAAGTTCGTTGAGCTTGAAGGAACTATGTAAACCGAACATGCCCTGCATAAGTAAAACTTTATACATCCCATCCGCATTCGCTATAATGGATACAGCGATTTAGGGAAAGGAATGTCAGGCATGAAGAAAGTGATCGTCATAGGATCAGGAATATTAGGAGCATCGACGGCTTACCAGTTGGCAAAAATAGGAGCCGAAGTTGTTATTATAGACCGTAAGGATAAAGGACAGGCTACGGATGCCGCGGCAGGTATTATCTGCCCCTGGCTATCACAGAGGCGAAATCAGGCTTGGTACCAATTAGCCAAAGCAGGGGCGCGTTTTTACCCTGAGTTAGTGCAAGAACTAATCCGCGAAGGTGAAACCGAAACAGGCTATGCCCAAGTTGGCGCATTGAGTATTCATGAGGATTTGGACAAAATCTCCAAGATGGAGGATCGGGCTCATATCCGAAAGGCAGATGCTCCCGAGATTGGTGAGATTACCCGGCTGAATGAGGAAGAAACCCATGAGCGTTTTCCACTGCTTGGCGAAGGCTATCATTCCGTCCATATTAGCGGTGCCGCCCGCGTTGATGGTCGAGCACTGCGCGACGCGCTGATCCGATCTGCGCAGAGGAATGGGGCTAAGCTTATAAACGGGGACGCTGCATTGTTATATCAGGCTAATCGGGTAACGGGAGCAGCTGTCGGTGACGATCGCTTTGAGGCTGATGAAGTCATCGTTTGTGCCGGCGCATGGGCGAATCAGCTGCTTCAGCCGTTAGGCATCCATTTTCAGGTGCGCTATCAGAAAGCGCAAATCATGCATATCCAGGCGTCTGATCAGCAAAATACAGGTGACTGGCCTGTTATTATGCCGCCTTCGGATCAGTATTTGCTCGCTTTTGATCATCAGAAAATTGTGATCGGGGCGACTCACGAAAATGAAGTCAATGGCTACGATACGAGAATAACTGCCGGTGGCATGCAGGAAATCCTGAATAAAGGATTGGCCTTGGCACCCGGTTTGGCAGACAGCATATTTCAGGAAGTACGTGTAGGTTTTCGTCCGTTCACACCCGGATTTCTCCCGGTTATAGGTGCTGTCCCTGGATGGGAAGGCCTGATTACGGCCAACGGACTCGGCGCGTCCGGACTGACGATGGGGCCATTTATCGGTAGTCAATTGGCGAAGCTGGCGCTGGGTTTGCCACTCGATATCGACATCCGTGAATATGATATTCGCTCGGCGCTAGGAGAGAGTTGAGGTAAGTACAACACAATCGGATTTGGTTCAAGCCAGTCATGGAAGGCAGACTTCCGATATAGAGGCCATAGGTAACACGAGGACAAACAGAAACTGACTATTTAGTATGATGAAAGCCGCGAATATTTCGCGGCTTTTTAATGTTGAGATGACTGTAGTCCAATCTGTTAAACAGTAGATAGTGATTTGTTCACTTGGTTCGCCTTGAGCTTGCCGAATATAAGTCGAACTGTCGGTCCTACAATGAGAAGCTGAAGCGGCAGGGCAAAAATAAAATTTTTCAGGAGTATGGAGAAGTAATTACTAAGCAAAGAGCCTCCAGCAATGCTGTTTGCATGGTAAGCGGAAGCCAGTCCGTACATGGACATAAAGGTAACCATGCCGATCACCATACATAGTGCCATCAAGACAACCATAAGGATCTTGCTGGATTTATTACGCATTAGGGAAAATACAATTTTCTTTGCTGTGGGTCCCACAACAAACGATTCCAGCAAGAAGGCTATTACAAAGCCCAATATCAATTGCATGAGTATGGCCATGAACGATATCTTTCCAATTAATCCGTTGGTGATCAGATTGTAAATCGTCATGAAAATGACCATTCCCGTGCACATCATCAACCCGAAATAAATATGCTCTTTCTTTGTTGCTGGCAATTTCATCATCCTTTCTAGTTACCTTAGTCATTATAGAGATCGGGGAAAGCCTCTCGTAAGTGAACGTTCTGTGAACATTTACAGAAAACATTCCGTTTTTTATGAATTCTTAGTCCTAAAGTTTTAAAAGTTGAACGAATCCTGGTTGAAAAGTTATAAGCGAATATCAGTGGACCTAGATGAATTTACGGACCTCCGGCAGATGTGCGGATTATCCATGTCATGATAGGGTTAAGATAGGATCAGACAGCCATTGTAAGTGAAAACGAACGATGTAGCGTCGAATCCTCCTTTTTTAACAAAAAATGACCATATTACGATATTGGTCAATCGGTTCTGTATCGAGATCCACGATGTCCCAATGGGGACAAACTTAAAGAGATTATAGGATTATGGAGGGAGATATCATGACACAGAATAAGGCAGTGCCTCAACCTAAAACCTACGGTCCGCTGGGCAATTTACCGCTGCTGGATTCAGCAGCTCCGGTCCAATCGCTTGTGAAGGTTGCTTCAGAACTTGGTCCAATCTTTCAGTTTCAGTATCCTGGTGGACGTAAGGAGCTGTATGTATCCGGCTATGAATATGTGAAAGACGCTTGTGATGAGAAGCGGTTTGATAAACGAGTCTGGGCGCCGCTCCAGAATGTACGGCCTTTTGCAGGAGACGGATTGTTTACGAGCGCCACACATGAGCCCAACTGGAAAAAAGCACATAATATTCTGCTCTCCAGCTTTAGTCAGCGAGCGATGCAAGGCTACCACACCAAAATGGTAGATATCGCCATGCAGCTTATTCAGAAATGGGCCCGGCTCAACCCCGACGAAACCGTTGATGTTCCTGCCGACATGACACGGCTAACGCTGGATACCATCGGCCTGTGTGGATTTAATTACCGGTTTAACAGCTTCTACCGGGAAGACAATCATCCGTTTATCGACAGCATGGTGCGAGCTCTGGATGAAGGTATGAACCAGCTGCACCGACTGGGCATCCAAGACATGTTTATGCTCAAAAAGAAGCGGCAGTTTCAGGAAGATGTCCAGAGTATGTTCTCACTTGTTGATGAGCTCATTCAGGACCGCAAGAAGCATGGCGGCGATGAAGGGGACTTGCTTGCGCATATGCTGGAAGGCGTTGATCCTGATACAGGCGAGAGACTGGATCAAGAGAATATAAGGTACCAGATGATTACGTTTCTGATCGCCGGGCATGAGACGACAAGCGGTTTGTTGTCTTTTGCCATCTATTTCTTGATGAAAAACCCGGATAAATTGCAAAAAGCGGTAAGCGAGGTGGACCGCATTCTGAAAGATCCTGTGCCAACGTACAACCAAGTGCGGGAACTCAAATACGTCCGTATGGTTCTGAACGAGTCACTGCGATTATGGCCAACTGCACCTGCGTTCTCGCTGTATGCTAAGGAGGATACGCTAATTGGTGGAAATGTTCCGATCAAGAAGGGCGATAGTGTAACGGTTCTGATTCCTGGACTGCATAGAGACACCCGTGTGTGGGGAGACGATGTGGAGACGTTCAGACCGGAACGCTTTGAAGATCCCAGCAAGGTACCACATGATGCTTACAAGCCTTTTGGTAACGGACAGCGAGCATGCATCGGACAGCAGTTTGCCCTGCAGGAGGCGACCTTGGTGCTTGGCTTGGTTCTCAAATATTTTGATTTGATTGATAATCCGCCGTATGATCTGAAGGTTAAGGAAACCCTCACTTTAAAACCGGAAGGATTCCATATACAAGTTCGAAACCGTCAAGAGGGAACAGCACTCTTGGTCCCTGGAGGAGGCAAGGCGCCGTCATCCGATTCGGAGAAGAAGGCAAACTCCGCGGCGGCTGATACGGCTGTGGCGAATGCCCATCATACGCCGCTGCTCGCTTTATACGGATCCAATCTCGGTACGGCTGAGGGAATTGCCCGCGAGGTCGCAGATGCTGCGATGCAGCAAGGGTTCGACAGCCAGGTAGGCACATTGGATGATTATGCCGGAAAGCTACCGAAAGAGGGCGTCGTTATTATAGTCAGCGCCTCATACAACGGACAGCCGCCTTCCAATGCAAGAGCGTTTACAGAATGGCTGGAAAAAGCCGAGGCATCGGAAATCCAGGGTGTGAAATATGCCGTATTCGGCTGCGGGGATCACAATTGGTCCAGCACTTATCAGCGGATTCCCCGCTTGATAGACGAACAGCTTGCTGCCAAAGGGGCCAAGCGTTTGCTCATGCGTGGTGAGAGTGATGCCAGCGGCGATTTTGAGCGTGAAGTCGATGAATGGACCGAGCATTTATGGCCGGATCTGATGCAATCCCTAGGACTGCCGATGACTTCTGTCAAAGAGCCGAAACGAAGTAGCGTGTCTATCCAGTTCGTTCAAGGAGCCGCCGCCGTGCCTCTGGCAGAAACTTACCAGGCTGTTACAGGACATGTGGTTCACACACGCAATCTGCAGCATACGGACAGCGGAAGGATCACGCAGCATATCGAAATCGAGCTACCCGAGGGAACGGATTATCATGAAGGAGATCATCTGGGGGTGCTCCCCATCAATCCGGTGGAGCTGGTGCAGCGTGTTCTTCGAAGATTCACACTGGAGGCCGGATCGAACTTGATCCTGTCTGCTGAAGGAAGAAGCAGTGCACATTTACCGACAGGCATTCCTGTCCGTTTGGACGACCTACTGTCCCGCAGCGTGGAACTGCAGGAGCCTGCCACAAGAGCGCAGATTCGGGAAATGGCAGCCTATACGGTATGCCCGCCACATGCCAAGGAGCTTCAAGCGCTGCTAGAGGAAGCGACCTATCAGTCTGAAGTGCGGGCCAAACGGATCACCATGCTTGACCTGCTCGAGCGATACGAAGCGTGCGAGCTGCCATTTGAACGTTTCCTTGAGCTTCTGCCACCACTGAAGCCAAGATATTATTCAATTTCCAGTTCCCCGAAGGTTAGTCACCATACGGCAAGCATCACGGTCAGTGTGGTTCGAGGACAAGCATGGAGCGGTCATGGGGAATACAGAGGTGTGGCTTCCAACTATTTGGAGCAATTGAAACCAGGCGCTGAGCTTCTGATGTTCGTTCGTACGCCGGAGTCGGGCTTTGCACTGCCGCAAGATCCGGCAACACCAATCATTATGATCGGACCGGGTACGGGCGTGGCTCCCTTTAGAGGGTTCATCCAGGCAAGACAAGCACTTCGGAAGGCTGGTCAGGAGCTGGGTGCTGCGCACTTGTACTTCGGATGCCGGAATCCGGAACATGACTATCTTTACCGCGAGGAATTTGAGCAGGCAGAGCGGGAAGGTCTGGTGACTTTGCACACGGCGTTTTCGAGGGTCGACGGCGTAGATAAATGCTATGTGCAGCACTTAATGACACAAGACGGCGAATTATTGCTATCCCTGCTGGAGTCAGGAGCACGAATGTATATTTGCGGTGATGGCTCACGAATGGCACCGGATGTGGAACAAACGCTGATTCGTGCTTACCAGGAGCGACATGACGTAAATGAGGAACAAGCAGCCGCCTGGCTATCCGGGCTGGAGGCGTCGGGACAATATGTCAAAGACGTTTGGGCCGGATTATAATCATGACACCGTGATTTGTCGTTCTCAGATCTCCTTGCGATCTGCTACGGTTATTATGTAAGATGGTCAGTACATGATAATTGGAAAAGATTCGAAGGAGAGTGTGACCTATGCTCGAAACTGAAACCTGTGTTCCGACTGGTGTGAAACCCCAAGATACCGGCTTTGGTTATACATTATCCTTGATCGGCGGTAAATATAAAATGATCATCTTGTATTGGCTGGCTGAAAATAAGGTGATGCGGCATAATGAACTGAAGCGAAGCATTGATTCCATATCCTTTAAAACACTAAGCATCATGTTAAAGGAGCTGGAGGCAGATCAGTTAATCGTTCGCACGGAATATCCGCAGGTCCCTCCAAAAGTCGAATACACCTTATCAGAACGCGGGTTATCCCTCATTCCTGTGTTACATATGATGTGCGAATGGGGAGAGAAAAACAGTTTGCCGGCTCTGGAAGCTGTACAGCGGAAAGTGTGAGGTTGTTCTATCCAAAGAAGTGTTTCCTGAACCAGGAAATACTTCTTTTTTTAACGGTTTCATTCTGTCACTCATCATAGGTTGTCTATGAACTTCAAATAATCTCGTGCACTTATATCCAGTGCGCGATCAGGAGGCGATAGGTCCATGTCAGGCGTGTTCCCGCCAGGAGCAGCCTCCTGCCCGTAAAACGCAAAGAACGAACGATAATCTGCGTCGCAGTAGAGGAAGGTTGTTTCAAAAGGAGTTAGGATCTGGGCAAGCGTGTAGCGATACCTTCCGTCTTCCCGATAATCTTCATTCTTTATGCCGGCGGATACAGCTAAAGCCACTTTTCGATTCTTTAATTTATCGCCTCCATTTGAACCGTAGGCCCAACCATAAGCAAAAACATCGTCAAGCCATTTTTTGAGGAGCGGCGGGCAATTAAACCAATAGATGGGAAATTGTAAAATAAGATTGCCATGTGATTCGATGAGCTGCTGTTCTTGTTGTGCATCCATGTTTCCGTCTGGGTAAACCTTATGCAATTCGTGAACCGTATACCGCTCCGGATATTTTTGGAGTTCCTCGACCCAGCGCTTATTTATGACCGAGGTTTCCAGGTTTGGGTGTGTAACGATAACAAGTGTTTTCAATGATCTGTCCTCCTTGAGCATGATTGATTTCCTAGAGTATAAAGTTCGAACTGCAATTATGTAAGTATGCACTTTTAGTACAGGTACTTACCAAAAGGTGAGTGTTAAATCACTGAAAATTATATAAATCGGACATTATATGCCCAAAAGTACATCCTGCGAGTGCCCCTATGTACGATTTCAAACTACTGCACGGACGTTATAATGACAGTTATTCTTGCTAATAGAGGAAGGTGATTACGTTTGGCAGCATTTTTGTATAAACTTGGAATTTTAGCTGCTCGAAACAGAAAGAAGGTCTTTTTCGGAAGTTTGGCGGTTCTCATCATCGCCGTTTCAGTTGGTCTCGGCATGGGAGTTCATTTAAACGGTGAAATGACCATTCCTGGCACAAAATCCGAGGAAGCGATGAAAGTATTGAAAGAAGAATTTTCACAAGGAGAAGGTACTGAAGGCGGGACGATTCAAGTGATTTTCAAGGCTCCTGACGGTCAAACGCTGGAATCGGAATCAACGCAAAAAATGATCGCCAAGACACTTAAGTCCATATCTAAAGACTCTGAGATTGCATCGATCATCAGCCCATACGAGGCAGGTACAATCAGTTATAAAAAAGAGATTGGATATGCGGTAATCACGTACAAATCAGAGGCCTTGCAAGTCACGGATGCATCTAAAGAGCTCGTGTTGGAAAGTGTAGAGAATGCGCGTAAAGAGGGCTTACAGGCTGAACTCGGAGGAAGTGTCGAACTCTCCGAACTTGAAATAGGAGGAATCTCCGAGATCATTGGCATTATTGCCGCATTTATGATCCTGGCCATTACATTCACATCCTTGCTCGCAGCCGGGTTGCCTATACTAACAGCCGTAATCGGACTTGGAATAGGCGTCATGTCCGTCATTATTGCTTCTAATTTTATCGAAATGGCGTCGTTCTCATTAATACTTGCCATCATGCTTGGATTAGCCGTCGGAATTGATTATGGCTTATTCATTATTTCAAGATACAGACAAAATCTTGTGGAAGGTAAAGGTGTTGAGGAGTCCATTGCGCATGCAAATGCTACCGCCGGCAGCGCTGTTATTTTCGCCGGATTGACGGTTATTATAGCACTTGCCGGATTATCCGTAACGGGAATTCCGTTCATCACGGTAATGGGCGTAGCGGGAGCATTCACGGTACTTGTGGCCGTAGTTATTTCCGTCCTCGTCGTTCCTGCGCTTCTTGGATTTGCGGGTGAACGGATTCGTCCGAAGTCGAAAACGGCTTCCTTTCAGGATCCCCCTAAAGTCATTGAACAATCGAATCGCTGGGGACGAATGATAACGAAGTATCCATTACCTATCGCACTTGCAGGCATTTTGCTGTTAGGAGCCATAAGTCTGCCTGCACTGCATTTGCAAACGGGCCTTCCGGATAAAGGTTCAAAATCAACCGAAACAACGGAACGGCGCGGTTATGATTTGATGGCGGAAGGGTTTGGGCCTGGTATGAACGGACCGCTCGCTATTATTCTTAAAGCAGAGTCAACAGACGACGCGCAAGCGACATTTGCTAAGGTAGGTAAGGAACTAAGCGAGCTGCCGAATGTGACAATGGCAGTTCCGCCGGTCACGAACACAACGGGCAATGTTGCTATGGTAACGATCATCCCTGGAACCGATCCGAAAAGTGACAAAACAACCGAATTGGTTCATTCCATCCGTGAAAAGGCGGCCGAAATTAAGCAACAGGATCAAGTTGAGGTTATGGTTACGGGTACAACGGCTGTGAATATCGATATATCTGAGAAATTAAATGAGGCTTTGCCCAGATTTGCAGCTCTGATTGTGGGACTGGCTTTGATTCTACTTATGATGGTATTCCGGTCCGTCTTAGTTCCGATCAAAGCCGTGCTAGGTTATCTCCTTACGCTTACGGCAACACTCGGATTCGTCGTTTTTGTCGTTCAGGACGGTAACCTGGCCAAGTTTTTCGATATTCCTGCAGCCGGTCCTGTATTAAACTTCTTGCCCATTCTGACTGCAGGCATACTATTCGGCTTGGCCATGGATTATGAAGTGTTTCTGGTCAGTCGCATGCGCGAAGAATTTAACCATTCGGGAAATGCGAAAAATGCCGTACTGTCCGGCCTTAAAAATAGCGGCGGCGTTGTAACGGCCGCTGGTCTCATCATGATTGCTGTGTTCGCAAGTTTTATCTTCGTCGAAGATGTCATGATTAAATCAATGGGTTTGGCATTAGCTTTCGGCATATTGTTCGATGCATTTGTCGTAAGGCTGACAATCGTGCCAGCGGTCATGACCCTAATGGGCCGCTCGGCATGGTATCTGCCGAAATGGCTTGGACGCATATTACCAAATATCGATGTTGAAGGCGAGTCCATGGAGAAAGGAACGAAGAGCAAAAAAGAAATCGCCTAGTGAGCTCAAAATTAAAATCTGTATTACATTATTGCCCGATCGTACATAAGGGTCTCTGCCCTTAAGTACGATTTTTTCATGTTTACTAAAAGGTATAATAGAAAATACAATTGAAAATTGTAATTGTTGTTATAATAGGGGGAACGAAAGGGGAGAACTCATGGAAACGGGAAACGAGTTCAAGCGGTGGTCGCAAATAAATCGAGATAACGACTTACCCGATGCCATGTTTAATGCCAGAGTCCCGAGTATGACATGGATTTTTTTCGTTTATTTCATATCCGTGATTGTACAGGTTCTGCAGGAACCGTCGATTATTTCTTTGATCTTCTTTTCGGGATTGATGCTGCTTCACGCCTCATTAATTTGGCACTTCTCATCTCTAACTGAAAAATATCCTTGGATCTATTTCATGATTCAAGGTCTCATAATTCTGGGATGTTCGCTTATCATGGATCAGGCAACTTTCATGCTATTGCTCGGGATGTATCCCGTGTTGACTGGCCAAAGCGTCGGGGTCTACTTTAAAAGAATCAAAATGCTCATGCTGTCCGTTTTCTACTATGTGTTATTCCTATCGACTTTCTTCATTATGGGACAATTTGAATTGTTGATTTTAATGTCGATTTTGTACGTAATGATGACCGTCATTTTCGTTTCTTTTGCTGATTTATTTTTAAAGCAAGCTCATGCTCGGAAACGCACCCAAACTTTTCTTGAAGATCTAGAGCGTGCACATCGCAAGGTTGAGGAATTGACATTGGCTAACGAACGTCAAAGAATGGCCAGGGATTTGCATGATACGCTGGCACAAGGTCTGGCTGGTATCATCATGCAGCTGGATGCGGTTGACGCACATTTGACGAAAGGCAATTCTAAACGAGCTCAAGAAATCGTCCAGCAATCCATGATTCATGCAAAGAAAACGTTATCGGGAGCAAGATTGGCCATTGATAATCTTCGTTCAAAAACGTTCGCGACGGTCGATTTCTCTGATGCCATTCGAGACGAAATAGAGAGGTTCCAAAATGCGACCGATATTCAAGTATTTCTTGACATGAGCATAAATGGGAGCATCCCCAAGTTGATGATGGAGCATGGACTTTATATTATAGGCGAATGTTTAACCAACGTAGCCCGTCATGCTGAAGCCAGTCGTGTCTGGCTGTACATCCGCATAGAGGCCGAGATTATGAATCTTGAAATAAAAGATGATGGGAAAGGCATGACTTCGAATCAAAAGGGCTCCATGTCTGGGCATTACGGACTAATCGGTATAAAGGAGCGAGTTCGCATCTTGGGAGGATCGTTTATTATAACCAACAACATCCCTCGGGGAACTTTAATTAAAATTGATACATCTGATGAGAAGGGAGAGAGCCCTGATGACATATAACGTGCTTATCGCCGATGATCATCTTGTGGTAAGGGAAGGGCTAAAATTCATTATTGAGACGAATGATGATTTTCATGTCCTCGGAGAAGCGGAAAACGGTGAGGAGGTCCTGAGATTATTGGAGTCGCTAACCCCGGACGTCATTCTTATGGACTTAAATATGCCTAAAATGAGCGGATTAGAGACCATGGAGGAATTAAATAAAAGGAACATCAACATCCCTGTCGTTATATTGACAACATATAATGAAGATGAACTGATGATAAGCGGACTGGAATTGGGGGCCAAAGGATATCTCTTGAAAGATACCGGCAGAGATCATTTATTCCGCACGATAGAATCCGCGGTTCGCGGCGACACGCTGCTGCAGCCTGAAATTATGGCAAGAGTATTCGCTGCAAGGAACAAACGAGAAGAGGCACTTGATTCGTCTTCAGATCAAACGGTGCTCTCCGAGAAAGAGCGAATCGTTCTACGGGCCATTGCGCTCGGTTATCGAAGCAAAGAAATAGCCGGCGATATGGGGATATCCGAGCGTACGGTCAAAGCTCATTTGACGAACATTTATAACAAACTTGGAGTAAACTCCAGGTCACAAGCAGTCGCTGTTGCAGTCGAACGGGGTATCGTTCAGTTATAGGATGATGGCGGACCTCATGAACAAACCACAAGGCACAGAATTCCCATGATTGTAAGCCCATAAACAAGGTTGCTTGCCAAGCTAATGCGGATTGCCATAAATTCATAGCCCCCGTATTTCGATACTAACATAATGTCATATTATGATATAATAAATTGCACTGACTGTAATTAGAATGAACTCTCGCGGGTACATAAACACTAGATCGCTCTCTAGATCACGGCTAGAATTATGCAAGGCACATATTAGAGGAGCGTATCGGTATCATACTTTTTAACTAAAAGGAGTTCTTGTATAATGGTAGATTTCTTTATGAATTTCAATCCCATTATCCAAGCATTACTAGCCACCTTGTTTACTTGGGGAATGACGGCATTAGGGGCGGCTCTTGTGTTTGTGACAAGAACTTTAAATCAGCGCCTGCTGGATAGTATGCTCGGTTTTGCTGGTGGTGTCATGATTGCGGCGAGTTACTGGTCCTTATTGGCACCAGCCATCGAAATGTCGGAAGGCCATGCGATCGGGAACTGGTTTCCCGCAGCCTTCGGATTTTTATTAGGCGGGGTTTTTATATGGGGTATCGATAAGGTATTGCCTCATCTTCATCCCAATTCTCCGATTGGAGGAGCAGAAGGATACAATCCAAAAGTAAGAAAACGGAGTACGCTGCTGGTACTTGCCATTACTCTCCACAATATTCCTGAAGGACTAGCGGTCGGGATCGCGTTCGGTGCGCTGGCCAATGGAGGAACCGAAGCTTCGCTGGTGGGCGCTCTGACGCTGGCTCTGGGGATCGGCATTCAGAACTTTCCGGAAGGCGTAGCGGTTTCCATGCCACTGCGAGGAGACGGAATGTCTCAGCGGAAAAGTTTCTTCTATGGGCAGTTCTCGGGGATGGTTGAACCGATTGCCGCTGTCATTGGAGCTGTAGCCGTCACCTTCATCGAACCCATGCTGCCATACGCACTTAGCTTCGCGGCCGGTGCCATGATCTTCGTCGTTGCTGAAGAGGTAATTCCGAGCTCGCAAGAAAAAGGTAATAAGGATTTGGCTTCCATGAGCCTCATGTTTGGTTTCGTATTGATGATGATTCTCGATGTAGCATTGGGATAAAGAGCAGAACAGCCAGCCGGATGGGGACTGGCTGTTTTTTGTCGTTCAGACCTGCTTACTACAAGCAGGGGATACATATGTAATTGTTATACGAACGAGTGATACTCCCTGCCCATTCATACTGGTCTCAGGTCGAGGTTTCCATTTCATTCCCAGGACCAATGTTCATTTTCCTAAGGAATGCTATACTATTTCTGGACTTCAAAGATTTGGCATTTAGGGAGATAGTTAAAAAGGACCGTGGAGGGAATGAGAGATTCGATATGAAGAAAAAAACAGGTGTATGGATTGTGGTGGCCGGCGTACTGCTCCTGCTGCTTGTGATGAATCCGTGGAACATTTTTTCGGATGTTCAATTCGGATTTTCATGGGAATCGAAGAAAGTCAATGAAGAGAAGACATGGCCAGCGGATGATGTCCAGGCGTTGAAGGTAGACACTGGAAGCAGCAATATTGCCATCATTAAAGGAAACTCAGATGAGATTAAGGTCCGCTTGGACGGAAAAGTAAGCAAGACAAATGCAGATCAGGTGAGATTAAAGGCCGAGACAAACGGCGATACGCTGGTAGTCGGGATTGATATGCCTGAGGGAATTCAGTTTGGAATTCGTATTATGGATCTTGAGTTAACGGTGGAGCTGCCGGAAAAGCAATGGAAGGTTGCAGAAATCAAGAGCGGAAGCGGTAATATTGAAATCGATGGATTACGCGGTGACACGGTTTCAGTAAAGTTATCCAGCGGCAATATGGATATACAAGATGTGAAAGCTGGATCACTAACAGCGCATACCAGCAGTGGACGGATTGAGATCGAAGATATAGAAGCCGAATCCTTGGAGTTAACATCTGGGTCCGGCAATATATCGGCAGAACGTTATCATGCCACTACGCTGAGCTTTCAAAATGGAAGCGGCAATGTTGAGCTGAAGGACGGGGAGTCAGCAGTACAAGGAAAGACAGGTTCGGGCAACATTCGTTTGGAAACTGAGCGCTTGATTTATGATACCGATCTGCAGGTAGGCAGCGGCAATGTGACCATTGATTTAGAGCAAGAGCCAACTTCCCTGAAGGTTGATTATCAAGGAAGCTCCGGCAATGGGAGAATCGAGTGGGATGGAATCCAATATGAGTTAAAGAACGAAGACAGAAACAAACTGAAGGGAACGTTCGGAAGCGGAGATGCGTTACTGAAGGTTCGCACAGGCTCCGGAAACTTCAGATTGGAATAAATGGAATGGCGATAATAGCATGAGATGAGAAGAAGACACCCCGCAGTGCGGGGTGTCTTCTTCGTCATGTATGGTAGAAAAGGGGAGATGACAATCCATTAGATTAACGAACAAGTGATTGTTGAATCAGTTTTGCATAGATCACCGCAGCTTCCTTACGCAGGAGTTTATCGGACGGCCGGTAATCTGCGGCGCCGTTCGCGTCAATTGTTACATCAGGGCCATGCAAGCCGGCACCGACCATAAATTGAACGGCTTCATCTGCCCAGACGGCCGGTTGCGAGCTCAATTTTGCTTGAACGGCTTCTGCTCCTAGCACATTGTGTGCCGTCCGCCATATGATGGCCGCAGCTTCTTGGCGAGTAATCGGCCGGTCAGGTTCGAAGTTCTGGGTTGGCGTGCCGGTGACAGCGCCCATATCCACCACGTTCTGCACATAACTGGCGAGTGGGTGCCCTTGCAGATCGTTAAATGTGCTTACGTTCGAATTTGGCTTGATGCCTGCCAGACGACTGATCACACTGACAAACTCAGCCCGCGTGATCGGTTCATCCGGTCGGAAAGTGGACGACTCTTGATCTCCGAAAGCCTTAAGAGATGATATAAAGTAAATATCCTTGGCATATGGATTCTCTTCGGCAACGTCATTGTATGCGGAGGGTTCCGCCAGCTTCTCGGACATGCTGTCTATCGCTGTGTAATACATATAAGCTATCTCACCTGTATCATCCTGCTTGAACGCAGCCGGAGTTCCCTTTTCATCAACGAAGAGCAGAGGACCCACTGGCGTGAGCTTATGTTCACCCTGAGCATCCAAGACTGATAACCCACCTGGGATAGCCTTGACTTGTGTCGTTATTATTGGTGTCCTCAAACTTCTATAGAACCCTTCAAAGCTATTGAGCTGTTCCTGATTGAGAGAAAAGTTGTTCTTCTGTTCCTGTTTCTTCGGATAGAAATAATTCATGAATGCGGTGAAAAAGTCTTCACGGATTGGAATGCTAGCATCGCTGTTTACAACGATCATGCCTCCAACATTCTGGTCGGGGAGCAGCCACAGCCAGGAATGGTAGCCGTTTAAGTCGCCTCCCTTGCCTATGACGGTCTGACCATTGTGGCTGCTGTGCAAGAACGACTCGAAGCCGTATGACATCAAGGGAATGCCGGCTGCGTCAACATGAGTTTGGTGCATCAAGCGCATGGTCTCTTCCTTCAGGATGCGGGAGGACCCGAATTGGCCATTATTTAAGTGAGCTGTAATGAAATTGGCCATATCGGTACCGGTGGCAAACATGCCGCCCTCTGGTGCGATTGTAGGTATATTGGGGTATGGTTTGATCGGTTCGCGGTGGATATTGTAGCCTGTAGCCAGATTCGTGATGATGTCGTTATCCATTCGAAATGCAGCATGCTTCATTTGTAGCGTGTCGAAAATATGTGTTTTTACATATTCTTCAAACGGGTGTCCCGATACCTTCTCGACAATATAGCCCTGCATGGAAGAGGCAAGATTATCATAGCGGTAAACTTCTCCTGGCGAGCGGACCACAGTCGGTGCATTGACCCGAAGGAAGTCGGCGAGCGGTACCTCATCGTTCTGTAGGAGCTGAGGGGGCACGAGGTTGCTGTCAGTATAATCAAACCCGGTCGTATGAGTTAATAAATGCTCTACGGTAACGGGCTTGCCAGTATTATTGACGATTTTGATATCGGGCATATAGGTCGTAATATCCTGTTTTAGATCGATTTTACCTTCCTCAACCAGCTGCATCATCGCTGTTGCAGTGATCGACTTGGATATCGAGGCCATGCGGAACAAGGTTCGATCCGGATCTATCTTTTTCTTTGTTTCCAGGTCGGCATAGCCGTAGCCGGTATTGAGCAGCACCTTGTCATCTTTTACAATTACGACCAGTGCACCAGCCAGCATGTCTGAAACCTCGGGCTTGGCAAAATAGGCATCGGTGAATGCCTTGACTTCTTTGGCGCTCAGTAGCGGTGTTCCCATGTGCTGGATTACGGTTTGCCCCGTGGTGGGTTTTGCCGTATCAGCATACATATCGGCTGGATAAGCCAACAGGCTGGCGGACAGCGCAGAGGCTGCCAGGATACAGATGGTTCTTGACTTGCTTTGTTTATTTGACTTCATGCGTTCCTCTCCTTCTCAATCTCAAGTGGTTTCCATTTCATGGTAGACGATGGAAGGAGAGGGAAGAACGGACCGCAGAAGGAGATTTACACAGGTCTCTAGGGGGAATGGAGGGCTCGACTTAAGTCTAGGTAAGTTAGAACTTTCTCGTGGAGCCAACCACTTGTTTGTTATACTATAATGAAACGTGATGCAATTATATTTCATGCCAATAATTATTAATGATATTTATTAATCATAAAACAGGATCAGGAGGATGATCAAACTGAACAATCTATACATAAAGGAAACCGGAAACAGCGAGGCAGAGAGACTGATTGTATTTTTGCATGGCGGTGGAGTGAGCGGCTGGATGTGGAACCATCAAATCTCGTATTTTAAGGATGATTATTGTCTGATTCCCGATTTGCCCGGTCATGGGCGCAGTCCAGGCACCCCGCCTTTTTCCATAAGCCGCACAGCTGAGGTCATCAACGAGATGATATCGGCAAAGGCAGACGGAAGAGAAATCGTCGTATTCGGCTTTTCGCTGGGGGCACAGATTCTGGTGGAGATGATAACTCAACAACCGCGTCTTATCGATTATGCAATCATAAACAGCGCACTGTTGAGGCCGATGCCGTCCGCGTACAAGTGGATTGAGCCTTCCATTCGGATGACTTACCCGCTCATACATTACCGATGGTTCTCCAGGCTGCAGGCCAAGACGCTTTATGTGGATGACGGCCATTTCGAGCAATATTATGCTGAGTCGCTGCAAATGTCCCGTGAGATGTTAGTTTCTGTTCTCCAGGAGAATATGTCCTATGCCGTCTCTCCAAGAATTCAAGAAACAACGACGAAACTATTGATTACGGTAGGAGAGAAGGAGAGAGGAAGTCTCAAGAAATCAGCGGAGGATCTTGAGAAGCTGTGCGTTCATGCCGACAGAATCGTCTTTTCTGGTATCGGGCATGGCATACCGCTTGCTGATCCGGGGCTGTTTAACCGGGTAGTTGATCACTGGCTGGGCACGGGTACCGTTCCAGAGGATGTATCTCGAAGATAGAGTCCCGCTTATTGTCTACATAACCCAAGATACGATGGACTGAGCTGGAGAGTTTATCCTTTGGGGCACTATGGCCGACAGCCATCCATGTATGCCCTGCACCACGCACCGTGCGCTCAGGGATTCTCATCGCATCTCTAAAATTAGCTGTAGACTTTGCCCTTACGGCAAGATGTATAGTGGTCTTGAACAAAGGTCGTTACCAGAAAAGAGGTGAATCAGTGCTCACGATTGGAGAATTCTCCAAAATATGCGAAGTGTCCGCCAAGACGCTTCGTTATTATGATGAAATCGGATTAATCCATCCGGATCAGATCGACCCGGACAATGGCTACAGGTATTATTCCATCCATCAATTGAAGAAAATGCTTTATATCAACCGATTGAAGTCGTATTATTTTTCACTCGAAGAAATCAAAGAAATTATTAACGGGGAGACCGATCCATCCGAAGAGAAGCTTCGCTATGCCCTCCATCGCAAACGTAGGGAAATTCAAGAGAAGCTGACGAGGTATGAAGATACGCTGGTACAGATGAATCAGGATATCGTGAACTTGGAGCAGGGGATCCATGTGATGGCGTATTTGGATGAGATCGAAGTGCAGCTTGTTGAAACTGAGTCTATGAACATTCTCTACGAGCGCCAATTGATGAGCAGAGAAGAATATGCAGAGGGATACGGAAGGTATTACAGCAAGCTATATGAACAGATAGCCAGGGAGAATCTGACTTTGGCAGGTACGCCCATGACGATTTACCATAGTGAGGAATTCAATCCTGCAGGCAATGATACGGAGTTTGCACTTCCGGTAAGGGAAGCAGTCAAAGGTACAAGAGAATTATGCGGCGGTCTCTGTGCGAAGTCTGTCTTGAAGGGCTCCTATTCGAACCTGACTTCGGTATATGCCAAACTAAGGGAATGGATCGAACAAGAGGAATATGTGCTGACACAATCCCCGTATGAGGTGTATGTCACGGACCCCTATCAAACATCTGCGGCTGATGAACTGGTTACCGAGGTGTACTTTCCTGTGACGAAGAAGTAGAAGGACTGTTGTCGATACGACCTTGTGGTTTTAAAAAACAAATCTGTGAGGTATTTTCAATGAAAAGAACCTACTGGCCAACGACCGCATGGCAAAGCCTGGACCCGGAGAGCCTGCGAATGGATGCAGGCAAGCTTGCGATGCTTGAATCATTGATCCAATCGGAATATCCAGATATTAAGGGAATGGTCATTGTAAGAAATGGATCCATCGCGTTTGAAAAATATGCACATGGGAATGGTCCTAATGATACATATCATGTGGCATCGATCACGAAGAGCGTCCTCTCTGCCCTCATTGGCATCGCCATCGATTCAGGCTATATTCAACATGCAGATCAGAAGGTGCTGGACTTTTTCCCCGAATATGGACAAGAGACTGCCCACCGGCAAATAAGAGATATCACGATACGCCATCTTCTCACGATGACGGCGCCTTATCCATTTGAAGATTGGCAGGAGCCGCTAGACCAGCTGTGCATGCAATCGGACTGGGTAAAGTATACGCTGGATATGCTGGGAGAAGGAGGAACATTGGGGGCATTTAAATATTCTACCGCTGGGGCGCATCTTCTATCGGCCATCATTACCCGCAGCACCGGACAAAGTGCGCGCGCTTTCGCAAACGCATGCTTATTCAAACCAATTGGCATGAACGAAATTCCGGATTATGACATGGGTTCATTCGGATTTGATGAGTTATTCGGAAAAAACGTCAGGGGATGGGTCAAAGACCCGGCTGGCCATTCTACTGGCGGGTGGGGACTTACATTAAGTCCTCAGGATATGGCTCGTTTTGGATTTCTATATCTAAACCGCGGCATATGGGACAGTCAACCGATTCTTTCGGGGGAATGGATAGACCAATCCACGGCCATGAACTCCAACCATTATGGCTATCTGTGGTGGTTGCGAGAAGAAGACGGCCTATCTACATACTCGGCCATAGGCGATGGAGGCAATATCATCTGCTGCATTCCGGAAAAAGATATGGTTGTTGCGATAGCATCCGCATTTTCTGTCAATCCGAAGGATCGGTGGACCTTGATCAAAGAACATGTCATCCCGGCAATCGTTGAATAGCATAAGATTTCAGTAATGCTTCAGGTATCAACTGGATAACGAAAAACTGATGTCACTAGATAGTAATATCTATATAGAAGAAGCCGCTGAGCTAGCGGCTTCTTTCTTGTCACCGAAGATCCTCCTGATTATTCTGATTAAGCGCCCATGTTCATACAATGTAGGGACAAGCGAAAACTCTGGTAAGCAGAGGAGGGATAACTTCGGTGAAGCTGCATCAAATCCATGTGACGGGCATGACATGTACAGCTTGTGCAGCCCGAATCGAAAAAGTTCTTCGAAAAGTGGAAGGCATTCAGTCAGTTCATGTCAGTCTCGCCTTGTCACAAGCGACCATACATCATGAACCGAAGCAGATTGGATTAAAGTCAATCCTGGAGAAAATCGAAAAACTTGGCTATGGCGCACACGTTCGGCTGTCTGATCCGAAGGAAGGGAACAAAGCGGAGATTGATGCGTACCGCATGAGGTTCATCAGTGCTGCTTGTTTAGCGGTCCCGCTCATATGGGCGATGATGGCACATATCCCCTTCTGGCCAGCACATTGGACGCCAAGCTTGTTTATGGAGCCGGTCTTCCAATGGGTGCTCGCTACTTTGCTTCAGTTTGGCGTAGGTTATCCTTTCTATTATGGTGCTTACCAGGCACTGATCCATCGTACAGCAAATATGGATACTCTCGTTGCGTTAAGCACCTCTGCTGCTTATTTTTACAGCCACTATGTTATGTTCGAATCGAGACATAGCCTAACTCATCCCACGCTGTATTTTGATACAATCGCGATGGTAATGACGGCAGTTTTACTAGGCAAGTGGCTTGAGACGATGGCCAAGGGTCGAGCGCTGAAACAGCTTAGCGCCTTATATGCCCTTCAAGTTCAGCGGGTTCGAATCGTACGCATCCACGGGGAAGAGTGGATTACAGCAGATCTGGTGCAGATCGGGGACCGTATTCGGGTGAAGCATGGCGAATGGATCTCCGTGGATGGTTACGTACAGTCGGGAATCGCGGATGCCGATGAATCCATGCTAACAGGGGAAAGCAGAGCTGTGGCCAAGGGAAGAGGGGATCGAGTCTATGCAGGGACGCAGTGTCTGGTAGGCAGCTTGGACATTGTGGTGGATAAGAATCATGCCGGCACCCGTTTATCCCAAATGATCGGGCTGATCGAGACTGCGCAGCAGGGTAAACCGGCCATACAGCGAACCGTTGATCGAATTGCGGCATATTTTGTACCTTTGATGATCGGTTGTGCAGCGCTCACTTATGCTGGATGGCTATGGTTCTCCCATGCTGCAGATGCTTCCGAAACGGCCATGCGCCATGCACTGTCTGTTCTGCTGATCGCCTGTCCCTGTGCGCTTGGTTTGGCTACGCCTGTATCCATTCTGATCGCTACGGGTTCGTCAGCCCAAAGAGGTGTACTCTTTAAAGACGGCGGTTCTCTGGAGAAACTAAGGAGAACTGATATCGTGCTCTTGGATAAGACAGGCACGTTGACAGAAGGCTCTCCCCAGGTAACGGCCATTCATCCAGCCGATGGCAGTCATAAAGCTTACATATTATCCATGTCGGCTGCGCTAGCTTCCCGGTCGGCTCATCCGCTCGCACAAGCCATTGTACGAGCCGCTCGCGACAAACAATCCATCTATTCGGAAGTACAGGATTTTCGGGAGTGGGCCGGTAAAGGGATGGAGGGTTATGTAACAGGAAAACGTGTCCTTGTTGGAAACCGGAGATGGCTGCTGGAGCAAGGCATACATTTGAAGGCTCAAGCAGATCAACCCGGCTATACGAGGCTTTATATCGCTGTGAACGGTAAGTTTATCGGTACGCTGGTGCTGATTGACGAACTCAAGGAAGACGCGAGGAAGGTTGTCCAGGCGTTACAACGCAGAGCCGAGGTATGGATGGTAACTGGGGATGAGGAGCCGGCAGCTGCAGCTGTAGCTATCCATGCAGGGATTGACCAAGTGCGTGCGGGCATGCTTCCTGAAGACAAACTGGCATTCATTCGTGAGCTTCAGCAGCGAGGAAGATCCGTCGCCATGGTTGGCGATGGAATAAACGATGCGGCAGCGCTTGCGGCGGCTGATGTGGGGATGGCAATGGGTGGTGGTACGGATGCTGCTAAACAAGCCGGAGACATCGTGCTGATCGGGAACAGGCTGAGCAATATTATCGATGCCTATACTTGGAGCCGCCATACGATGCGGAATGTTCATCAGAATCTGCTCTTCGCCCTGCTGTATAACACGATTACCGTGCCGCTCGCAGCCTGCGGATATTTGGATCCGCGTATTGCATGCATGGGTATGGCGGCAAGCTCAGTACTCGTCGTTGCAAATGCGCTTAGACTTCAGGTCAGCCTGAAGAGAACGGACAAGAAGGGCTTAATCAGCTGAATGGTTGAACACCAGTAAGGCGTGACGCTGTGGTCACGAACATGGCGAAATCTTAAGATTCTCACCGCCTTTCTGTTCTGCTAAAATATCTCATATAAGGGAAAATAGACAGGTTGCGAGAAAGGAAAGCCAAACCTGCTAGCGGGAGGTCCTTATTGGTATGAAGCTTACCTTACAGTATGTTACATTCATTGTCGGTTTTGATCTTCAACCTGAGATGGTTTGATTCATTGGCAAGGAGCGAATTATCTATGAATGAAGCATTATTGGAAAGATTACAGAAATTCCTGTCAAGGGAGGATCGGGCCTCACTGGTAGGATGTCCGGCAACCCAAGAGGAAATCTCACATGCAGAGCAGTTACTGAATGTAAGGTTTCATGAGGACTATTTACGTTTCATAAGAATGTTCGGTGGAGCTTATGTGGGTCTTGCTATACACGCATTCTCTAATGGTTCCAGTATCGGAAATGAAACAATCGTTGATTTGACGCTGGATTTCCGTGAGCAAAGTAAGGAGCTTCCTTTTGGAGATGAATTACGAGCAAGTTATGTCATTTCAATCGACGGTTCCGGCGATCCGATTATCATCGATCAGACGGAAAAAGTATTTATCTGCTATCACGACACAGGCGAGGTCAAATTTTTGGCAGATTCCTTTGAGGCGCTCATCGAGGACAATTTTTATGAATGGTAAGACATTCATAAGTTGTTGCGTGATACAGCGGTCTACAACGGAATCAACAAGTTCGTACGAGAAGAATACGCAGCACAATCTCCCTTGGCGAAGGGAGATTGTTTGCTCTTCTTGGAACTAAGTGCAAAGGATAATGGCTTATCCACACCGTCGTATAACACGAATGCGATCCTCCAGCGTATCCGAGACCTTGAAACTCACTGTTGGGGAAGACCCAGAGACTAAGAATTTTACCAGAAGGGATCATATACTGATAGGCAAAAAGCAGCTTGCCACTGGTTCATTTACCGGGCGTAAGCTGCTTTTTATTACCGGAAAGGGAAGATATACATTTCTGCATATAACACTCAAGTACATGTATTATTCGTTGGGTTTTGGCTTATGCATATCGTTCGCTCACAAATTCACCTGAATACTTTGAGCGCCCATAATGAATAATAAGGTTGAATTGCGAAAAAATTTCAAGCCGGTTGATATCATTCGGTGTCTTTAAAAGCGAAGAACAAAGAAAATAGGAGGCTAGTGTAAATGAATCAACAACCACAAAATCATCAGAATATGCAAACAGGAACGGTTCCACCGCAGCTGAATCATGGCGGTCATGAAATGTTTGATGTGCACGAGGTGCTGAGCGGGGCTATCAATACGATCGATACCTATACCATGCTGAGCGGGCATGTACAGGACCCCGAGCTTCGGGATATCTTGCAGCGTCAAAAGCAATTTATGACAGAGGAATATAACATTACCTTGGAGTGCTTCAAATCAGGGATGGATCCGTCCCAACCGACGAAAAGCTATAAAATGAAACAAGGAAACGATTTTGTTTACGGTGTAAAACCAAGTCAACCGAAAAAGCCGATGCAATCTGCAGCCGAACTGACTGATGAATGTATCTCACTCAGCATGTTGAACGCGGTCAAGTCAGGCGCCACAATGAAAACCAATGCTGCGATGGAATCGACGAATCCAGTGGTGCGTCGCGTTCTTGCGGATTCCCTTCCGAACTGTATCGAGATGGCTTACGAAATTTCTCTGTATCAAAATAAACATGGCTACTATCAAGTCCCACAATTATCACAGCAAGACATGCAGCATATCCAGAACAGCTATGCTGCCGCAGTAATCCAGCCGCAAATGCCTGGGAAGATGACACATTAATAATAGAAAAGCGCCGTGTCTGTTAAAGGACGCGGCGCTTTTTTTGATCATTAACAGGCTAGATTAACAATCGCATCGTACCTCCGTTAAACCAGTCCGCTCTATGGGCTGTTTTTTTGGTTTCCAGAAAAACAGGCGCTGTATCTGTAAGCTTGTGAGAAACTTCACACTATGTTACATGTGTCAAATGGTTTATAATGATTAGATGATAGTAGGTATTTTCAACTTTGAATATATATTATAAACTATAATATGGTTGGAATTGACACAAATGACCATGTGATTTCAGGAGACGCCTTGCTTTATTAATGACATTAAGCAAAAAGCGCCTGCCTTTTTTTCAAATATATGAGATAAGGAAGGTTATCATGAGCAACGTGGACAATAAAACGGATGTAATCTTGATTGGTGCCGGAGTCATGAGCGCTACATTAGGATCTATACTGAAAGAATTGGTACCTGAATGGGATATCAAAGTGTTTGAGAAGCTCGGAAGCGCAGGAGAAGAAAGCTCTAACGAATGGAATAACGCAGGAACTGGCCATGCCGCATTATGCGAACTCAACTATACTTCCGAGAAACCCGATGGATCTATAGATATCAGTAAAGCCATCAATATCAATGAGCAGTTCCAGCTTTCAAGGCAATTCTGGTCCTACCTTGTGAAACGTAATCTGATCCGAAATCCGCAGGATTTCATTATGCCCATACCTCATATGAGTCTCGTTCAAGGCGATAAGAATGTAGCCTTTTTGAAAAAGCGTTTTGAAGCGCTGTCAACTAATCCTTTATTTCAAGGCATGGAATTCTCCGATGAGGTCGATAAATTAGAGGAATGGATTCCGCTAATTATGGACGGCCGTACTTCAAGTGAACCAATCGCCGCAACCAAAATCGACTCCGGAACGGACGTTAACTTTGGCGCTTTAACGCGTATGTTATTTGAACACTTGAAGAGCAATGACGTCGAAATCAATTACAAGCATAGTGTCAAGAATATTAAACGCACCAGTGATGGCTTGTGGCAAGTCAAGGTTCATAATCTGAATACCGGGATCGTCGAATATCATACGGCAAAGTTTCTATTTATCGGAGGTGGCGGCGGAAGTCTGCCATTGCTGCAGAAAACAGGCATCCCGGAGTCGAAGCATATCGGCGGTTTCCCTGTAAGCGGGCTGTTCCTGGTATGTAACAATCCAGAGGTTGTAGAACAGCATCATGCTAAGGTATACGGCAAAGCCAAAGTTGGAGCTCCTCCAATGTCGGTTCCGCATCTGGATACCAGATACATCGATAACAAAAAATCTTTGTTGTTTGGTCCATTCGCCGGCTTCTCGCCTAAGTTCCTGAAAACCGGTTCGAATCTTGATTTGATTGGTTCAGTTAAACCGAACAATGTGATCACGATGTTGGCCGCAGGTGTTAAAGAGATGGCTCTCACCAAATATCTGATCCAGCAGGTCATGCTCTCGAATGAGAAGCGGATGGAAGAATTGCGAGAATTCATTCCAAATGCCAAGAGTGAAGATTGGGACATCGTGGTTGCTGGTCAACGCGTGCAAGTCATAAAAGATACCGATGCTGGTCGGGGAACGCTGCAGTTCGGTACGGAAGTGGTCAGTGCTTCTGACGGCTCGGTAGCTGCTCTGCTTGGCGCTTCGCCTGGTGCTTCCACTGCAGTGCATGTCATGCTGGAAGTTTTGCAGAAATGCTTCCCGCAGCATATGAAAGAGTGGGAGCCGAAAATAAAAGAAATGATTCCTTCTTATGGAGTCTTGCTCGCCGAGAATCCTGAATTATTCCAACAGATCTATAACGAAACTGCTCAAACGCTTGGGCTCAGCAACAAAGAACTGGTTTATCATTAGATTCTGGCTATCATTCCATATACATTACAAACCCATGAATCCATTTAAGGATCATGGGTTTTCTTATTTCATATGAATGATGATTCATAAATCAGGTTATGGGGTAATGTTGAATGAAATTTTTCTGTAGATTTAGAGAGGGGGAGATACTCGACGAATATGACAGGGCAAGCCCGTTATCTGGATTCGGGTTGTGCAATACACTTATTTTAATGGATGGAGGTTTGTTTATGTTTCGATTTAAATTAAACCAATCATTGAGAGTTCTGACTTCATTGTCGCTCGCTATACTCTTGTTTGGCATGTCAGGCTTGTCTGCTTTTGCGGCCACGCCCGGGAAGACGGTTAATGCATCAGCTACGCTCGCGTACAATCTCAAGGGACTAAATCATAATGTTGCGGTGCAGAAGGCTTATATCGCGGATAAGTACATTTACGTTACCCAGCGGTCGAAGGGAAACTGTTATCTTTCCCGATTACTCATTAACGGAAAGGACGCTACATATGTTGATGAGATGACTGTTACGAATACGGGGCATTGCCAAACACTCGATATGTATACCTACAACGGAAACAACTATTTTTATTTCAGTTCCAAGGCTGATCCATCCACCGATTATTACTGGTCCCTCCAAGTCGCTAGACTCCAATACACAGCAGGCAAGACAGTGGACTATACAGCTCTTCCACGATTCACCTATATGAATTACGCGAATAAGACGGGCAGTCGGCTAGGTGAAACCTACCGCGTTGATGGGGGCGGTAATAGTACCCACACGGTCTTCCGTGTGCAAACTGCTGAGAAAACCGTGACTTGGTCCATTTACGACACCGTTGCATTAAATAAGCTGCTGGATAGCAACCAACAGGTGCGGATGGATAGCGCGGCAGCGGTTAACGCTGCGGTCACCAGCTTTACGCAGTCTGGTAGTGATATCATCAGACCAAATGGATCATTCCAGGGAGTTGACCTCCTCGGTCAATCAAAAATATTTACTTCAGGCGGGGCAGAAGGTGAAGTCCCGCAAATCGCATTAATATCAAGTTCAGGGGCTTATAAAACGCTGGCGAAGATAACGAATGTGGGCAATCATGAAATTGAGGGTGTGCAAACGAAGAACGGAAATGTGTATTTCACCATCGTAACAGATCCCGTGAACAAGAAAAACACACAAAAGATCTATTATGTTGCAGACAGCATATTTAACTAATATATAGTCAGTCACTAGGTTGTCGCCGAGCTACTGCTTGGCAGCAGCCTTTTTTATTGCACACATCACCTAAAATGGTAACTTCGAATTCACAGAGTGTTGCATTTCGGTATGACTGTAATCACAGTGGTGACGGAAGAAGTTTCATATACTTGAGTCATAAGAAGTGAAATTAATCACAAATCGATTCATTATAGAGGAGGTTTCATTATGAGTTCATTTACACTTCAGACTCTTGTATCCGATATCGTAACAGCCGTTCCACAGACTGCGGATATATTCCGATCACTTCGGATTGATTTTTGTTGCGGAGGACAGGTCCCATTGGAAGAGGCCGCTAAACAGCGTCAATTGGAACCTGCAGCCGTATTGAAGCAAGTGCAATCCCTTGAGGATAAGTTTGCAGATTACCTTGAGAGTCGTCCATCGTCACTGAATGAAGTGGAACTGATTGAATATATTCAGGAGAAACACCATGCTTTCTTGCGGGAAGAGCTACCAGCTCTAACCCCGTATGTGACAAAATTGGCCCGTGTCCACGGCGACCGCCGTCCAGAGCTTCTCGAGGTGCAGAAGCTTTTTTCTGGATTGAAACAAGAGCTTCTGGATCATACACAAGACGAGGACGATCAAGTATTTCCGCTTATCTTAAAGTTCGTTGCAGATCCGAATCCTCAAACTGCTGAGCAGCTTAAGCCTCATGTGTCTGAATTGGTGCAGGAGCATGCTCAAGCTGGCCGGATCCTTCAAGAGTTACGCAATGTAACAACGGATTATGAATTGCCGGCAGATGCTTGCGGTACGTATCGACTGGTATATCAACGGCTCGCGATGATTGAAAAGGACACCTTCGAGCATATCCATCTTGAAAACAACGTGTTGTTCGAAAGGATTCGTGCAGCGGTTTAACTAAAATAGAAGCCTTTCCTCGTTAGAGGAAGGGCTTCTTGTTTTTACTGGTTAGAATGTAATCGATGCTTGGGTTAAAATAACAGGTACAGCCTGAAAGATAAATGATGATTATAGTTAGTTTTAATATTGCTATAGGTATGGGAGGTATTCGCATCGATAAGCTTTACAGGAGATTAAATGAGATCGGAGACAGGGGAAATGCGTTAGTCCTACATCGTCTGCTCCAAAGAACAATGCATCTTACTACAGGAGAAGATTGGGAAGAAAGGCAAGTTGCGAATAGAATGTATCGGCTGCTAGTAGAGGAGATCGAGTCCGTTTACAAACAGCAGATACGAGCCGAGGAACTTCAAACCCACGTCCATATCGTGTTCAGTCTTTCAAATGCGGGTTCACTGAAAGTAGCGCTAAGCAGGCTTGGAAAACGGGAGGAAAATATAGTATTAGCTTTTAATGATCTTTTCTCAATCGGCCCCATTGCAGATTTGCACACAACGGAAGGACAACATCAACGGCAAATGTGGTTAATGGAACATGACAGAGATTCCTTCCATGCAAGTCTTGCCAATCAAGAGCATCAAATCATGCCTATGATTGAAAAGTTAAAGAATATTCAAGAGAACAAGTCGGTTGTGATTTGGTGTGCGGATAATGCACACGATCAAACAGGACTTCGCTTCGCAATGTTTTTATTGAGAGAACGGAAAGCACCCGTGCATATAGTTAACTTGACAAAGATATTTCAAGAGACAGGATCATACGGAGAGAAGGGAAAAGCTCCGTTTGCTCAATCGTCAATCGAATACGATAATTATTTGGATATCGTCAGAAACTATGACAATGGTGTTCTTCTGGATGCTAATCAGAGAAAGCAGTTTGTCTCTGAATGGACAGAGTTAGCAGGCCAAGACCATGTTCTCCGCCTGTGGGTACAGGGGAGAATCGTAGGTTGTGATGAGAATCAACTGGATGAAGTTATTATACAATCAGTTATTGAACTCCAGGCAGGCTTGGATGCTGATGAGTTCGTCAGGGCAGGGGAAGTCGTGGAGAGAGTCATGGAAAATTCTCAGCAACTTATAAGTTATTCTTACATGGTCAACCGAATCTGGACGTTGGTCAATGATGGCCTCCTTGTATTTAAAGGAATACCTAATTTGTTGCACCAGTTTTCTGTTCGTATGTCTAATGTTCATTATGAATTGAACCAGATTCCAAAGAAACGTTAAGTTATAGGAGCAAATAGAAAAATCAACATAAATATAGTCAGCGCGCATCGATGAGTAATCGTTGCGCGCTGTTTTTAGTTTACTATTGTAATCGCTGTTCCCCTCTGGGCATCTACTCACTGAGTAACTCCAGCTTCGCGATCCTCTTGTTGTACACGATCCGCGACAGTCCAATGCTGATCTCGTATAAGAGAAACAGCGGCACGATTACAAGAATGTCTGATACGATGTCCGGCGGCGTAATCGTAACGGCTGTAATTGTGAGCAGCATATAGGCAATCTTCCGCATTTTAGCAAGACGGATTGGATTCAGAATGCCAAGCGAGGTTAGGAACATGATGACCACAGGCATCTCGAACAACACGCCAAACGGAACTGTCATATGGATCATGAAGCGAAAGTACTTCTCTGCCGTATAGGCGGTGATGAAATTGTCCGACAGCGAGTTCAGGAATGAAAGTACCATGGGATATATAACGAAATAGCCGAAAGCGAGTCCCATAATAAACAGAATCCCGATCGCCGGAATATAGGCAAGTGAGATGCGTCGTTCAAGCGTGCTTAAACCGGGTGCAACGAACCGCCATACCTGAAATCCGGCAATAGGCATCGTTACGGCAATGGCAATCACACCAGCAATCATGAAATATACCCATATGACGTCGGTTGGTCCGAGGAGCTGCAGCTGGCCATCAACATCCCGGGTCAACCTTTGGTACAGCGGTTCTACATATAGAAAAGCAGCACAAAGGGCAACCAAAAAGGTGCCCAATGTGATGAGAATCCGCTTGCGAAGCTCCGTCAAGTGCTCCGTAAGATATTGCTCCGGTTGTTGCTGATCCATCATTTCAATTTATCTCCATCGCTTGCATCATCACTGGTTACCAGTTCCCGCGTTGAGTTTTTGAACTCGGCAAGTGTTCGGCCGAATGCACGACCGAGCTCGGGAAGTTTAGAGGGACCGAATATAATTAATGCGATTAACAATATCAGAATCAGCCCCGTTACGCCTATGTTTCCGAAAGGCATAAAATCATCTCCTTCAGCCAGTTATTTGTTATTGGATGCCATTTGCAGCAGCTCGGTTATATCCTTGGCGATCGAGCTGTCCTTCGGCGATTTGTGCAGTTTCGTTGTGATTCGTTCAATGATTACAGGTGCTTGCGGATTGGTTACCGTGAGAATATGAATCTCCTCATTAAACATCTTCTTCACCTGTTCTTTAGCTTGTGACAAACTATCGCCATCCACTGACTTAGCACCGCTTACGCCTTGATCAGGCTCACCCTTGCCTGATAAACCATAATTCTGGTTCAGAACCTTCTGCTGCATTTCGTCGTACCGATTCGATGAAACATGTGATTCTGCCCTGGCAAGAATTACCGTGTCGTTGAGTACAAAAGCTTGGACTCCTTCAATACCCGCACTTGCAAGTCTGGATCGAATATGCGAGGAGATACCACCTTCGTGCAGATTGGAGGAACCAATCATACTGTACACGGACATGCCCATTCCACTCGTCGTTTTTCCATGGACATTGGTCGTTTGCGTTTTGGGTCCATGATAGTTCGGAATCACCGAAGAATCATGAAGTCGCGCCGATTCGACATTGTTTTTTTTCACGGATTGACCCTTTTTTTGCTGGTTGTCTGCTGCTTGATTGGAACAAGCCGTTAGAGCAAGAAGCAGGGACGAGCCCAACAAGAGACCTTTCCAACTGCCCCACAATTGATTCATAACATTCGCCTCCATCATCTTGGTATAGTTATCATGCCCGGATGGAGAATAATGTATGAATGGAATTTTCATGGGGACAATACCCATTATCCAATACATGAAGAAGAGTAGGAGGTCTCCAGCTTGAGTGAGCAAGAACAACAATCTAAACCATCGAAATCCGATCAAGGGCAAGCTATGTCGAGGCGGAAATTTCTGACTAACTCTGGTTATGCCGTAGGAGGCGTCGTGTTAGGCGGTGTACTTGGTTATTTGCTGCCAAAGGCAAAAAAACAACCCGCTGCCCAGCCTGCGCCTAAACCAAATGAAAACAAAAACTTTAATGAAGCCTTGATGTTCTTCAACCAGGAACAATATATGATCACGCAAGCCGCCGTTGAGCGGATTTTTCCTGCGGATGACAATGGGCCTGGAGCAAAAGAGCTGGGTGTTCCTTTTTTCATCGACCACCAGTTGGCTGGAGATTGGGGTTTCAATGCCAGAGATTACATGCAGCCGCCTTTCTATGTCGGTGAGAAGACGCAAGGTTACCAGGGGCGTCTCAGAAGAAGAGAAATCTTTTATATTGGGCTCCGTGAATTGCAGAATTACAGCCAAACCAAGTATAAGAAGGACTTCCCAAGTCTGACGCCCGAGGAGCAGGACGCCGTCCTGACTGCATTCCAGAAAGATGAAGTAAAATTAACGACGATTTCCGCAAGTGGTTTTTTCAATCTGCTCCGCAGCAGTACCTTAGAAGGAGTCTACAGTGACCCGCTGTACGGCGGAAACAAAGACATGAAGGGATGGGTCATGCGGGAATACCCGGGCAACCAAATGTCTTACACGAATGTCATTGAGCAGAAGTTCAAGGTTATGCAGCCGAAAAGTCTAAGGGATCATCTATAAAACCAAGGATCGAGAGGGGTATCAACATGGCAAAAAAATTGCCGAAAACGGATGTTGTGATCATAGGTGTCGGCTGGGCAGGCGGTATTATCGCTTCGGAACTGACTAAAAAAGGACTCTCTGTTGTCGGGCTGGAGCGAGGTAGGGAACGTGTGACTGAAGACTATTACATGGCCCATGACGAGCTGCGTTATGCGCTGCGGTATGATTTAATGCAGGATCTATCTAAAGAAACGATCACGTTTCGAAGTAATGAGAAAGTACGCGCGCTGCCGATGAGGTCGTATGGTTCTTTTCTGTTAGGTGAGGGGCTTGGAGGTGCGGGTGTCCATTGGAATGGACAGACTTTTCGCTTCCTGCCATATGATTTCAAAATACGGAGCATGACAATAGATCGATATGGGAAAGATAAAATACCCCCAGGTATGACGATCCAGGATTGGGGCATTACCTACGAAGAGCTTGAACCGTTCTTCGATAAGTTTGAGAAGACTGCGGGAATCTCGGGTGAAGAGAATCCTATGGCAGGCAAGCGTTCGAATGCTTATCCGACTCCGCCCATGAAGCACACGCCATCCATGAAGATGTTCTCGGAGGCTGCGAGTAAGCTCAAACTTCACCCATATACGTTGCCCTCGGCTAATCTGTCGGAGAACTATACGAATCCCGATGGAATATCGCGAGCTGCATGCCAATACTGTGGGTACTGTGAACGGTTTGGTTGTGAATATGGGGCGAAAGCCGATCCGGTCGTTACCGTCATTCCTGTTGCAAAGAAAACCGGTAAGTTTGAAATCCGTACCCTTTCCTATGTAAGGAGAATCCTTCATAAAGGTGGCAAAGCCACTGGGGTTATGTACACGGATCTTACGACAGGTGAGGAGATCGAACAACCTGCAGATATTGTCGTCTCGACAGGGTATGTGTTCAACAATACAAGGTTGATGCTGCTCTCCAAAATCGGCAAGCCGTACGACTCGGCCAGTGGAACAGGTGTGATCGGAAAGAACTACGCTTATCAGGTTATTAAAGGGACCGCGGCCGGATTTTTTGAAGATCAAAAATTCAACTTGTATGCCGGCGCTGGAAGCCTGGGAATTAGCCTGGACGACTACAATGGGGATAATTTCGATCACTCAGATTTGAAGTTTATCCATGGGGGGAATATCGCCCACACCGTAACAGGGCAAAGACCGATCCAGAACAATCCGGTTCCGGAAGGGACACCACTCTGGGGTAAAGATTTTAAAGCGAAATCCTTAAAGTATGCGAACAGTGTGCTCTCGGTTGGTTCACAAGGATCATCCATGCCATTTCGTCATCACTATCTGGATTTGGATCCTACTTACAAGGATCAGTTCGGCGATCCATTGATTCGCATCACCTTTGACTTTGAAGATCAGGATCGTGAACTAGCAAGATATCTGTCCGACCGCTGCGGAGATATAGTGAAGGAAATGGGCGGCCAGAACATTTTGAAGTTAAAGGAATTGGGGCCTTACGAAATTACGACTTACCAGTCCACGCATAATACTGGTGGGGTCATTATGGGGGAAAATCCCGGGAATTCAGCGATTAACAACCACATGCAAATGTGGGATATGGAAAACCTGTTTGTCATCGGAGCATCCGCGTTTCCGCATAATAGCGGATATAACCCGACAGGGACTATCGGCGCCCTTGCATATCGAGCTGCAGAGGGGATAGTCGAATACAGCAAAAAGGGTAAGTTATTAGTGTAGCCTAATTAATTCACAACAGGAGGTAACAAAATGATCAAAAAGAGTTTGCTGATTATGATGCTGCTCGCGGCTTTTGTCATGGTGGTCTCGGCATGCGGAGGGGGTAATAAAACTTCCGAGCCAGCCCCGGCCCCTTCAGGAAACGAGGCGCCAGCAGGAAACGAGGGAGAAACGGGTGGCAACGCGACAGAAGCTACATCGCTATACAATGCGAACTGTATGGCTTGTCACGCGACGGATTTGTCAGGGGGCGGAAGCTTCCCGAATCTGCAGAAGGTAGGATCGAAATATGACGCCAGCCAAATCGCAGGTATTATCACGAACGGTAGAAACGGGATGCCGTCATTCCAGGGCAAGCTGACAGATGCTGAAATCACAACATTGTCCGAATGGTTGGCCGCCAAAAAATAAAGGAACCAAATGCAAGGGTCATCCCGAATGATGGGATGACCCTTTTGATAGTGATTTGGCCTTAGAAGCACATTCAATTAATGGTGATGATGCGAGTGAATGTCAGAGGTACCCCCTTTAATTGAGCATAATAAGGATTGGTCGTGGAGATGCTTTTCTGATTCAATTTGAAGAGTTACATGTTGAATTTCTTTATGCTCCAGCATATGCTCAATTTTTTGTTGTAAAAGTTCGGATTCATAGATGGTTTTATTCCCATCAACTACGATATGCGCAGAGAGAGCATTGAAGTTACTTGTGATGGACCAGATATGCACATCATGAATTCCTTCGACACCATCTACTTTTTGAATAGATTGAATAAGATCTTGCAGATCAATATGCGATGGTGCTCCTTCCATCAGAACGTGCAGGGACGCCTTGGTCACATAGTAACCACTCCGTAATACAAGCACTGCGACGATGACGCTTGCGAGAGGATCCGCCCAACCCCAGCCAAAAAACATCATCAACAATGCCGCAGCGATAGCCCCTACAGAGCCCAGCATATCACTTATGACATGAATAAAAGCGCCGCGCATATTCAGATTGCTATGGGTATCACCGCCTCGCATCATAATCCAGGCGACAAGGATATTAATAAGTAAGCCAATAATGCTGATGATTAGCATACCGGTCGTTGCAACTTCAGGAGGATTCGCAAAACGGATGACAGCTTCATAAAAAATGTACAGCGAAATCGCGATTAATGTGAGTCCGTTAAATGTTGCGGCGAGTATTTCGAAACGTTTATAACCGTAGGTCTTGCCGTGGTTTATTGCTTTCTCTCCAAACTTGAAAGCCAGAATGGCGATCCCCAAGGAGATTGAATCAGACAGCATATGACCTGCATCGGATAACAGAGCTAAACTATTGGTAATAAATCCTCCGAAAGCTTCAACGATCATATACAATGTGATAATGGAAAATGAAATAAACAATATTCTCTTGTTCTTGGTATGGCCATGATCATGGCTGTGGTTATGCTCAGACATATGGAAACCCTCCACATTACATATTTGTATTTGAACAACTGCTCATATACTCATGATAAATATTAGTTCTTGGTTTGTCAATCCATCTAAACCTATAATTTCTTAAATGATACGAAATTATGAATGAGGGTTGGAGAATGTCTCATCAGGTAAACGGTCTTGAACATGAAGGAATGTAGGTTATTAAGTAGAATTATTGCATATAACGGACGATTGGGATGATATCGAAAATGTTAAAACCTGTCTAAATAAGTATCCATTGCGGGTTGAGGTGTATGGACTCATGAGTTTCCTCTTGACCCTATACCTTAGTACGGGGTGTAAGATCATGAGTGGAGGGAGGAGCGGTGTTTGACTTATATAACGATCGGAGAACTGGCAAAGCGGGCAGGCGTTCATCTTGAAACCATAAGGTATTATGAGCGGCGCGGATTAATTGCGGAGCCTCCACGGAACAAAGCCGGTTATCGGCTGTACACCACATCGGATATTGAACATATCCGATGGATACGGCAGGCACAAGGAATTGGGTTCTCTTTGGAAGAGATCCGTTATCTAATGAGTCTGCGTACGGGAAAAGCATGGCCGGAAGCAGAGCTTCGTCAACATGCAGAGGAGAAGATCAAGGATATCGAGAATAAGATCAAGCAACTGGAGCAGATGAAAGTTCTTCTAATTCGCACCGTGGGTCAAACGAACGAATCACATATGTCATGCCCGGTCCTCCTCACGATTACTAAAGGAGGAGAAGCCCATGAGCAAGAAAATTGATGTGTACTCTGACGGGAGCAGTTACAGTCAATCCCTCGTCAAGTTGGTTCAAGAACATGCATGTTCGAAATGTGAGATTACGATTCACCATATTGAAGAGGGACAATTCATGACACCGTCAATCTGGATGGATGGGAAGGTAGTAAACATCAGCAAGTATGAAGAGAAAAAAGCTTAAAGAATGAATGGCGGAGCTGCCGGCACATATCGGCAGTTTCGTGTATATGAAAATATAGAAATCCATTTGTAGCGCGAAAAAAGACGCTGTTTCTGTTCATATTTGATGCTTGACTTTTTTGTTCTGTTCAGGCGGGTACTTGACAGCCGTGTGCTATATTAAGAGAGTATGGCTTCCTATATTTCATGACAAGCCATAACACTCAAGGTTTTTAACCATACATAGGAGGCAACTCATGTTTCAATATAGCAATCAGAATTATGAAGGAGTCAACTTTAGCACACAAGATTTAAGGTATGGAGAGCTAATTAGCTGTACATTTAATCAGTGCTCGTTTACTAACGGATCACTCGAAGAGATTACATCCAACAACTGCCATTTTATAGAATGTGATTTTCGCGGAGCCATGTTGAACGGTTCTATTCATACAGAATCAGCGTTTGTGAATTGCAGCTTTAACAGCGCCAATCTTTTTGTAGCAAAATTTGAAGATTGTAAAATGACAGGATCTGATTTTTCCGGATCGAATATGGATGGAATCACGATTTCGCAAGGGGATTGGTCCTATACGAATTTGAGACACTCCAGATTAGTTAAGCAAGATTTACGTAACGTGAAATTTCATGAAGCAGATCTGTCAGGTGCTAATCTGGAAAAAGCCGATTTAAGAGATTGTGATTTAACTATGGCAATCATGGCGAATGCAAAATTGCAGAATGCTGACATTCGAGGGGCAGATATGAAAGGTGTAGATTTTACAACATTTACGATTAAGGGAATGAGAATGGATAAAGAGCAGTCCGTGTTATTTTCGCTTTCTCACGGTGCCAAGGTCGATTAGCATAAAGGTTAACAATATAGAATTAGCAGCGTTGGATTGGCATCATGAATGGACGACTGCAAATAGCCCATACAGAAAGGTGAAGTGAAGAGGATGACAAAGACAAGGCAAACGATACTGTTCCAAGGCGACTCCATAACAGATGGGAATCGGGGGAGAGACCAAGATCCTAACCACATCCATGGACATGGTTATGTTTATCTGATTGCGGCTGAGCTGGGATATGAATTAGCGGGAACTCAGCCGCAATTCATCAATAGAGGGATAAGTGGTAACCGTGTCTCTGATATGTACGCGCGGTGGAATGAGGATGCAATTAGTTTACGTCCGGATTTAATCAGCATCCTGGCAAGGGCAAACGATGCCGGGCGGATCATTGATGGGTCGCCAAGTGGAGCTACCGACAGATTCGAAAGAGCCTATCGCCACATTCTGGAGGAAACGAAAGAAGTGTTGCCTGAGACTGGACTCGTATTATGTGAGCCGTTCGTGCTAAAGACAGGAGCGAGAACCCTAAACTGGGAAGAGTGGCGTCAAAGGTTGGATGAATATAGTCTGGTGATTCAGCAGCTGGCTCAGGAGTACGATACGTTATTTGTTCCATTGCAAGCGGCATTTGACCACGCATCTGCACGATCAGGTCCCGATTATTGGATATGGGATGGTATCCATCCAACAACAGCTGGTCATAGCTTGATAGCTCGAGAATGGTTGAACGTCGTTCAGAATAGTTCATGGGCTATTTGTTAAATGGAATTATGCCGAGAGACAAGAACATGGTACCATTAAAGTCGCTGTTTTAGCGGCTTTTTTTAATAGGCACAAGTTCTTCTTCAGAATGGACGGCTTTTCAAAATGGACAAGAATATAGTCCCATTACGGAATAGATGATTATCTAAACAATAAGCACATTTAGTTAGAACCTCAATAAACACCATTAGTAGGTATTGATTCATAATCCGTGATCTTCGATCTTCATGGTCCGAGCGAGTGTATTGTAAGAGATGGAATATTTCATGGTGTAGGTGGAACATCGAATCTAGATGAGATACTCATTTACTTTAAAAGTTGGGCTCTCATGCATTAATCAAAATGGGAATCTTGGTCGGGTTGTGCCTGCCTTCAATCAAAGTCTTCAATATATACTGACGGACTTTAACAAAAAGTAGTTGTGAGGATAAAACGTGGTACATTACCGATTAGGTAAGAAGTATCTAGTCTTTTCTCCCCGTTATTTCATTAAGCTGATAGCAAAATGAAAAGCAAGAAAGCAGCCGATAGAAGTGATTCGATGCTCTTATACAGTTAATGGACAGTTTAACACTGTCTTTCTATATTGTTAATCTTCATCTATCTAACTACCGCATTGCAATCGAAAGCCTATTTTTGTAACTTCACTATTTTAAAAATTCACTTGTATGCAAAGAGAAATATAACTAAAGTTAGATGCAGATAAAAACACAAGATTTGTTTATCAGATAAATTTGAATAAGGTATTCCTAACATAAGAATCTTTTGATGGAAGTAATGTATTTATTTATCATATATTGTATGTTATGATGCATAGGAAAATAGAACCAGTAGGAGAGAGCTTAAAATGAACAAAAAGGCACTTGTTACTACCGCATTATCTCTGCTTCTTCTTACTAGTGTAACAAGTATGTTAGCTAATCCAGGGAGAATAGATTCAAATGGTGGTATACATGTTGGACAAAAATACTACACCAGTAAAACCCAAAGAAACTAAACCTCAATATCCGGAATCTTCTTTAATAGTATATGTTAATGACAAAAAATTGATTTCACCAAATAAGCCGGCACAATAATCTGTTTCCTTTACGAGACATTGCAGATGCATTCGATGCAACATATAATAACACATTAAAAATTGTGATATAAAACAAACTAGTGGGGAGCTAGTAGCTATCCCTTTTTATTCAATTCTTTGCTAATTTTCAAACGAAATAATGTTGATGAACTGAAAATTTAGTGGGGTAGGTGATCTGATCCACATTGGTGGGATTCAAGACTGTATACATGGTATCAGATAATTACCTCTTTGAACCAGTTGAAAATAATATTGGAAGCATGCTCAGCAACATTAAGGATAGAGCTAAGTTCTATCTGAACGAAAAATATGACTGAAAGAGCACTTATAAAAAATACTTCGTTGCTTCCAATTTATTTTGTAATAAGAGGAGAAGATTTGTATGGAATTACTAAAGTATCTTAATATACCTGAATTAACAACAATAGTTACTATTGTTTTCATGATAGTAATTGGAATACATTTCATAAAAATGTCGGAGCCAGAGAAGTTGATGGAATCAGGGCGATTAAAAACATTGCGAATGCTAATTAATGAAATCATTCTTTTTGTAATAGTAACTATAGTATTAACTTACGTACATCAAGTAGGAATCATTAACCCTGCTCTGATGCTTATCAATTTGTTTTGTTTATTGTTTAGTACTATTCTAGCATTTAGTTATTCCGATTTTAAACACAATAGGTTTCAGATAGCCGTTAATAAAGTAGTTATTCGTTTCTTGGGACAGAGGTTTTATAAGTATTTTGTATACCTGTTGATCTTAGGACATTCATTTTTAGTTATATGGTTCTATAAACAATCAATTTCAATGCTGATAGATAATTTAAATACATATTATAAGTTGAATCAAACAGACCCGGTACTTATCCTAATCGAAGCTACTCAAAAAAATAAGTTAAATATATATTTGTATTTAGGATTTGCCTTTTTTATGTTTTTCTTATTAAGAAAAGCATATATGCATCCAATTAATAAAATTACTAATGGTATATTCCAAACCAAGCATAGAAAAAATATTAGATTAAGCAGTGGTGAACAAATTAAGAATGTATATGTTTTCCAATCAGCTGACAACAAATTCATCATAGCTAGTGTAGATGAAGTCTTATCAAGCTCAGTTAAGCATTACCATATAAACAAGGATAAAATCGACTATATTGAAGTAGCTTCGAATTCATGGGATAAGATAATTAAGTAATCAAACCAAGTTTTAAACTTGGGAACATTCTTTTAATTACGTAATTATAGGGGAATAAGAGGCATTCAATGTATAGATTTTAGAGGGTATAGCACTGTCTCGTGACCTATCCGGTCAATCAGTTATTTTAATGAAGCATACACCGTTACAGTTTGCATCAAGAGTGTTTTTTACTTTCGATTCCTTAAAATAGCAACAATAACAGAAAGCTCATTTTCCACATCTCAACCATTTGTTTTGTTATTTTCTTTCATTGGAACGGTAATTAGCCCCATGGTCTCACACGATAATATACCGAGAATAAATGCAGGCATATCTGTTTCATGGTTTCAAAACGGTGATCTACAAATCTTTAATGTGCAAATAAATTTTTTTATATAATAATAGGCTCATTCCCCCTCGGAGGTGATTTTCCCCTGCCACCTTACTATGAAAATCATTTTTTTAGCCAGTCTTTCTGTTGAAATATATATATTGAGTAATCATTCAAAGATTGTAAGGTTCTATTTTTATATGTAATCTGAGTGGTTGTCACAATGGGCATATAGTAGAAAGTAGCATAATCAAGAAGGAGAGGATTGCTTGGCTTCAGGGACTATATTTACTTTAGGAATTATGGGAATTGTGTTTATTATAGGTATCATTTTTATGATAAGGCATTTTAGAAGTCATCAACGAGAGGAAGGTATTGCTTATTTCATCATCATGTTTGGTAGTGAAGTAGTTGCTACATCTTTCGGGACACTAGATGATAAGATAATTGCTTTTCTCCGTCACAATGATGTAGATACGAATTATGCGCAAATAATATCCGGGTTTATTTTAATCGGGATAGGTGTGTTCCTTATGTTTCACAGCAGAAACAAGATGTATATCCTAAATCTCAACGGTATGTTCCATGATCGTAGAATTGACAATCATCATAAAGAAGTGGGCTTGAGTCCTTTTCAATTCAAAGAAAAGGAAGTTGATTTTGTTCGCTTGTACAAGAAGACGATGAACGCTGACATTGCCGCTGAAATAATTGAAGAAATAAAACATAAAGTTGAAGTCTTTAAACAAGAAAGCAAAGATAAGAAACGTGGCTATACGGGGATTGCATCAATACCTTTCGTCTTGTTTGCTGGTAAGTACTTTGAGCGTTCAGTTATGCATGATTATTTTGAGTATGATAAGTTCCAGCAAGTTTACTACCGACTTACTTCTAAACATCGATTCCCTAAGCTAAGTTTATCCCAGAATGATGCTATTACTCGATTGCAATCAATACATTGTGTGGAGGTTGTTATTGCAATCAGTATCACAGCATCCATTAGAGCCGAGCAACTAGTACAGTTTACTTGTCCTCAACTATATTTATCTGTACCTAATCCAAACGATAATTTAATTAAACACAAAGAACAGTTGCACTCATATGTTGAGAAGACATATGATGTTTTGAAAGAGACGCATGAAAGAATACCAAACTTAAAGAAAATCCATCTTGTTATATCATCTCAAAGTTGTTTTGCTTTTAAACTTGGTCAGTTAATTGAAGATACACGAATGCCTATGGTCATAAGTTATCAGTATAACGCCCAATCGTCACCAAAGTATCCATGGGGCATTATTATTAATGGCGATCAAAAAGGTGATTTTGTGCAATTCTAGAGAAGAGGAGTAAAAGGATGACTACTAGCATGTACAATGCAAGTTCAAAGTTTAAGAAGTTCTACGATGAACATGTTGTGCTTTCTGCCTCAGAGCAAACAAATTTACGTGAGAAAAAAGATATTAACATTGAGAGATTGAAGTCTGGATTAGTAGAATATAATGCGGATAATAAAACTACTTATGAACTAAAGGATCATAAAGTACAAGGAAGTATGGCTATGAGCACAATTGTACAAAATGATGAAAATGAATATGACATAGATGTAGCCATTATATTTAACAAAGATAACCTTCCTGTTGGGAACATTGCGACAAAAAAAATGATTGCAGATGCACTAAAGCGTAAGTGTAAAAGATTCAAGACCGAGCCCGAAGCAAAAACCAATTGTGTTCGGGTTGAATATGCGGATGGGTACCATATTGACTTTGCAGTTTATCGTAAATCACAAGATGAAAATGGAAACAATCTCTTTGAACATTGTGGAAGTGACTGGAGAAGACGAGATCCAGAAGTAATTACTAACTGGTTTAATAACAGCAACAAAGAAAATAACGGGGATGTTCGTGTTGTTGTTCGATTGCTTAAAATGTTTTGTAAGTCCAGAAGTGGCTGGTCAATGCCCGGTGGGCTCATTCAATCTGTACTTGTAGAAGAATGCATTGATTCGAAAGACAGAATGGACGAAACCTTCTACTACACAATGCTAAAGATAAGAGATCGGCTTGAAGATAATAAAGAAGTGTACAATCCAACCGATATAGAAACAAGTTTGTTGTTAAATGCCAAGGACCATCAAAAGGTAAAAAATTTACACACACGATTAAAAAGTTACATCAGTAAACTGGATGTATTGTTCAATATCGATTGTACCGAAAATGATGCTTTCTCTGCATGGAAAGAATTCTTTAATCATAACTTTTGGGGGGATCTTGTTTCAGAGTCTGCTGAAAACAAGGCAATACTCTCAAAAAGGATGTATGGTGATTATTCTGTAGATATAATTACTATGGTAGAATGGAATCCTGGCGATTACATTCCAATTAATGAAGTTTTGGGGCCGATTCCAAAAGGAAAAAGTATACGTTTTACTGCAAAACCTAATTTCTTTCAATTCAATAAAGTTGAGTGGGAAGTAAAAAATGAAGGCGATGAGTGCTTGGAAATGGATGACCTCGGACATTTATCTGAGGGAGTGAGTGTTACTGAAAACACCGCGTACAGAGGTATTCATAAAATGATTTGCCGTGTCTATCAAGACGGAGTTATCGTATGTGAAGACTATGTGAGAATACAAATTAAATGAGTAGTACTTTATCAGAAGGTTAAGTTGCACAAAAGAAGAGTCAGTCCTCTTCAATGTATAAGGCTTTAAATTTTTCGCTGTCAACTAGAAGGAAACCTTAATTCATACTATACAGAATTAAGGTTTCTTTTTCTTTTTGGAAGTATTCGCGACTGTAAAAAGGGTGGTATTGTAAATCGTTTGTTAGCTTTTCGTCGGATGAGAAGAATGTGAGCCCAGACATTTTCATTTGTAGTCCCCAAAATAATCTCTTGTTTCAGCTGTGTAACTATACATAAAGGATTAGTTCACTCCGAAAATTTTCTATGAGGAGTAAAGCCGAATAAAAGGTTGAAGTGGTCGCTCACGGATAAATAATACTAAAATCTATTAAAAAAGGAGCCTTTCGTCTGCCTGCATTACGGTCTAGATTCAGTATTGTGACATGGAAGAAGCGTGTCGGTATAGTCATCAAGATACAAGCTGTTTCCACATTTCGGGCAGGTAAAAGGACCTTTGCCTGGCTTTCTCCGGTGGTTGATTATGGTATTCCCTCCTTAAATGGCTTGATTTTAACGTTTATTTCTTATGCTTCGTGGGATCTACCAACTTATAACCATCTCCTGGCATTTGGGTTGGAGGTAAGGGGTTACTTTAATTGATAATTTCCCGACCTTAATCGCCACCGCGAGGACCTACTATAGCGTATTGATCGGATTTTGGTGTCGAAGTTCCTGGTTTTAAAGGCTTAGACTAGTGAGATTACGAAGGATAGATGAGATGAGAGCGTATGTTCTCTATCAAAAAGCAGATTCAAGGATTAGATTAATTAAGTGAAAGACACGAGATTAGAACCTGATTTGAAAAGAAGGCAGGAACGTTGTGTATTACAGGAACGTTATTATACGTGGTATCTTTGCTTGGGGTCACTAATACTAGCCCTAGTTCAATAACATTTGAATAAAAATATATTGCAGGGAAGATCTAATCATGTCAAACCGTATTCTTTCCATAGAAGAAAGGAGGCCGTAGCAATAGCTGGAGTTTTAGACGGGATTTCATTGTATACTTTGAATGGTGTTGCTAACCACTATATATAGTTGTAACAATAGAGTCGAGAGACAAGAATATATTCTTAAAGAAGTCGCTAAATAGCGACTTCTTTATTTCCTCGGTACAATTTCTTTTCTCGGGCCTTCAATATAGAATTATAATGTGAATAAGTATTATTTTCTAAATAACTATAATTAGTTTACCTAACATCTATTATGTAAACATTAGTTGATAGATTTATGTACTTTTGAAAAAATTATATGTTAAAACGTAAAATTCAAATAATGCAAGAAAGCAAGAGGAAGCCTGAGTTCAGGCTTCCTCGTTCTTGTTTAGAGTTTGAAATCTTGTCATATGAGAGACATGTACAGTCAGGCGATAGGATAAGCCTTCACTTCAACAACTGCACATCGATTTCCTGACCATCTGCGGAATAAGCCTTGTAATCCACTTCACCTATAGGTTGTTCACTATAATAGTAATAAAGCCTGGTATCCTCATTTACCGTGCTGTTAAAAGCAATTTGATCTCCGCCATCGCGAGTGGCCTCGATCTTATCAACTTGGCTCGTCAAAGTCGGAATCAAGATTAGGTATACGTCTTTCTTTGATTTGGAATGGAAGGTTTTCTCAATTGCATTGAGAGAATCTGGTTCGGGATGTAAGATGAGTAGTTCATCGGTAACGGTCCATCCCCATAACCCTTTTGACACGCCATACACCTTAAAGCCTTCTTCGACCGGCTTTATCGTTAAATTATACTTCTCGGCCTTATCAACAAACATGCCAATTCCGGGCCCACCTTCATAATCTTCCAAAGCCTGATCGACCGTTGAATCTGCAAAATAAACATCCCACACGAATAATCGAAACAGAACGATACCTATAATGATCAACAATATGATATAGCGGTTTCTGTTTGCGGATGTGTTGCTTCTAGTCTTTTCCGTGTTCATCTGTCTCCAACCTTTCATCGGGTCATTGTTATGTACATAAGACATGATGTACAAGATTAAACATATTTGGCATAGCTTAGACCACATTGTACCCGAAAGGCTGCATAACGCCAAGTAGTGATCGTCCTTAGAAGAGCTTGAGTGGCTGCGTCAGTGATGGGATAGAGCATTGATTTAGAAGAAAATATAATTTCAATCTTAATAGGCCCTCCAGGTCAGAACATCTGACTTGGAGGGCCTATCGTTATTATAAAGAAGAAGCAGTGTATCAGAATCCGATCTTAAGTGTTTCACCATTAAGATATACGCTCTCCGAGCGGGTAATCGGAAGCTTATGATCTGCTGAAAAACCGATGGTTTCCCCATCCTTTAAGGTAACATCCTGTTCAACGATGTATAGCGAAATATCCATCAAGAACTCACGGAGCTCTTCGGGCGTTACCTGGCTGTCCAACACTTCAATCTCGTCCTTACCAAACGATCTAAGTCCGTAGGTATATCCGCTGATTCCTGTCTCTGTGCGCACTAGACCGAAGTATACCAAATTTAACAGAGGTAGAAGATCGTCATCGGATTTCATCAAGTCTGCCATATCCACATAAAACTCCGGCTGAAATACCGTGCCTGAAGAGTAGAGTCCAATCGCATTAGGCAGCTTTAGACAGCTTGCCGCGAGCTTGGTGTACATTCTGCCGGCTGCCAGCGGAGATGCCTGACGTGGAAACAAAGCCAGAATAAGCTGGCTGACATGAGTCTTCGTAATCTCCTCGGCTTGTGGCCACATGTAGTTGCCCTGAGCATAATACTCGGCTTCGCCATCCGGGATCGGAGCATCGACGAAGCTGATAGCTGCCATACAGCCATCAGCTTCAAAAACGAGAATACCTTCCTTTTCCTCTCCCTGGCTACCATCCTCATCTTCCCCAGGAGAGCATGTGATATTCCAGTCACGTAACAGATTGGCTTTGATCTGCTCCAGATCACATTCCGATGAATTGAGCAGAACGAAGCCGTTGAATAAACCGGATGATTCCTGTGTATCTGCGGCATCTTCATCTGCATTCTGCGCCGCTTCATATGCCGCTGCTTGCTGCATCCAATACTCACGAATCATTTCCACCATATGTATGGATTCCTCTTCGGCGGTAGCAGCGTTATACGGCTGCATCTCACTGAATATATGTCCGCAATGCTCGGTATCCGAGGGATTCTCATAACCACCGCAGACGCCAAGAAGCCATTTACCAAGCAGAGTCTTCTTATATTTAAATATATAGTAATGCATGTCGTGCAGATCGAATTCTCCCGCTAATTCAATTTTGCTGGGCTGATGACCAAGCTCTTGCTCATGCATCAACCATTCGATCATGGAATCCTTAGCTGCTTGCTGTTGCGCTGTCATGGGTTCTTCTCCTTTAAAATAATAATGTAAAATGACGACTGTTATATTTTACCGGGAAGGGAGTAGATTCAGCAATAGAACAGAGGTACCTTGAAATAGCAATTCATTTTCATGCATATAAATACCTTAGCCCTATGAACATGCAGACTTTGTGAAGGACGAATCAACCATTTTTACTCAAAGATTCGTATCGCTAGAATTGTGTATGATAAAATATCTTTATATAGGAACATACGATCTGTATTAGACGAGAGGAGTTTACATACATGCTGGATATGATCAAGCCTCCTGCGGAGACGATGTATGAAGAAGAGCTGCGTGCCCTGCAGGGGGAGGATACCGGAAGACGGCCTCCTAACTGGCTGCTGTCACCAGCTGCGGTTCGTGATTTCATTATCGGCCGCGACAAACCTTCCAAGCTGGACGGAAGGGACATTCCGATCACCCGCAAGTTCTATGGTAACGATGTGCTGGTCGAGCGGGCAGTCGTCACGCTTGCCGGTAATCGGGGGCTTATGCTGGTGGGGGAGCCTGGAACAGCGAAAACGATGCTGAGCGAGCTATTATCGGCGGCTATCTGTGGAACCAGCCTGAATACCATCCAAGGAACAGCGGGCACGACCGAAGACATGATGAAATATTCCTGGAATTACGCCATGCTCCTGGATAAGGGACCAACCGAGGCTGCGCTGGTTCCATCTCCGTTATATAAAGGAATGAAGGAAGGTATTATTACCCGTTTCGAGGAGATTACGAGATGTCCGGCCGAATCCCAGGACAGCCTGATCAGCATCATGAGCGACAAGGTCATGAACATTCCCGAGCTCAGTGGCGGCATTCTGTTTGCCAAGCCGGGATTTAATATTATCGCAACAGCGAATATCCGGGACAAGGGAGTCAATGAGATGAGCGGCGCGTTAAAACGCAGATTCAATTTCGAGACGATCCGTCCGGTGAACAATGTCAAAATGGAGGCCAAAATCATCGAATCCCAGGCCCGTACAATGCTCGATCACAGCGGTGTGGATGCTGAAGTGAACTCGGATGTGGTTGAGCTTCTTGCAACCACCTTCATGGAGCTTCGAACCGGAATAACCCGCGAAGGCTACAAGCTGGAGAGTCCACAGGCGACACTCAGCACCGCTGAAGCGGTATCCGTGTATGTCCAAAGCGCCATGACTTCTTACTATTACGAGAATGAACATATAGCTCTGAGCAGGCTTGTCCAGAATATGCTCGGCACGATCGCCAAGGAGAATGACAAGGATCTGACGATTTTAAAGTCCTATTTCTCCAAGGTTGTCAAAGAACGTGCGAAGCAAGACGAGGTATGGCAGGCTTACTATGAGGAAAAACAATGGATCGGTTAGAGCAATTCGTGCCCGGGAATGCCTCCCAGAATGAAGGAGTTTCGGAATTCGAAAAAGCTAGTATACAGGATCGCGTTATGGGAATGAGCTCTGGTTGGAGCATGGATCCATCGGGGGAACTACGCCACATTTTTGAGGAAGAAGTCATGAACTTCAAGAAGGGCATCGTCTATTTTCCCGTGCGCCATCACAGCCCGGCTTGCTCCTATCATGTTATGAACGTGATAGAGACCTATAAACCGGAGATTATTTTAATAGAAGGACCTGAAAGTGCAACTCCGCTTATCGACATTCTGGCAGACCAAGCTACCGAGCCGCCTGTAAGTTTATACTGCACCTATGAACAGGGTGGAGAGCGATCGGCTTATTATTATCCGCTGCTAAGTTACTCTCCGGAGTATGCAGCTTTAAAGCTGGGAACAGAGCGGCAGATTCCCATTCGTTTCATTGACTTGGATTACCGTCACCATAGACGGATAGAAGAACGGCAAGGTGAAGCTTCTCTACAAGATGAAACCCTGCTGGCCGGATCTGAATTCATGAAGCGGTTATGCGATACATTTCATTGTCGCAGCTTTCATGAATTATGGGAGAAGTTGTTTGAGATCCCCGGGAGCATTTCAACAACCAAGGTATTCGCTCGGAACGTATTCACGTACTGCACATTATCCAGACTGTGCTACTCCCATCATGAGCTGGCGCTTTCCGGGGACGTTGAGCGTGAGGAGCACATGAGAATGCGAATCGCTGAAGCTTCCCGTGACTACAAAAGAGTGCTGGTTATTACAGGCGGATTTCACACCTATGCGCTTCTCCAAAAGATAGACTGGAAAGCCGATCCTTTAAGTCATCTGTCAATACCGAGGAAGCAGACCGCAACGCCACAACAACCGAATCCGTTACAAAAAGAGAACGTGATGACCAAAGAAACCGTGGAGAGCGATCCAGCCGTTACTGACCATCAAGTATATCCCATGGTATATACATTTGCTGAAGCCGATCGTTTAAACGGCTATGCCAGCGGCATGCCTTATGTGAATTATTATCAGATGGTCTGGAATGAAATACAGAAACGTAGCACTCATCCTTACCTTAGGGCAGGACTCTCTTTCCTGGCACAACTCACCCGGCGCCTGCGTAATCGGAATGAGGCAGTGTCAACAAGTGATGCAATCGAGGCTTACCGAATGATTCAAGGGCTTGCGGATCTGCGAGGCAAACGGGAAGGCGGCGTCTTCGAGCTGCTGGATGCTTCACTTTCATCGTTTGTCAAAGGGGAGCATACATTAGCCTCTGACGAGCCGCTCGAACAGCTTGCTCGGATGCTGACGGGTGACAAAATCGGGTCTGTAGCTCCTAACCGCCTCAGCATTCCGATTGTGGAGGACTTCAAGAAACGCAGTGCGGCGTTTAAATTGAATCTCAAGGTTACGGCCAAGCATCAAAAAACGCTGGATCTTTATGCCAAGCCGCAGCATCGGCGGCTCAGCCAGTGGTTTCACTGCGTAAGCTTTCTCGTTCCAGACTTCGCCGTCCGGCAAACGGGGCCGGATTGGGTAGCTTTTAAGGATATGAGTCTTGTCAGAGAATCGTGGAGCTACTCCTATTCCTCCCGCATTGAGGCTCGTTGGATCGAATGCTCGATTTATGGCGGCACGGTCCAGGAAGCAGCTGTGCGAAAAATCGAGCAAGCGGCTGCTGAAATTCCCGAGCATCACAGTGAGAAAATGGTGGAATTGCTGTTACAGGCATGCCTCATGGGTCTTGAAGACATGGTTCATCGGCTCTTTGACGGGGTAAAAGCCGCCTTGCTGCTGGATGGAAGCTTCTTGTCCCTATGCAGGACGCTGAATGTGCTGAACCGGATGCAGCAGCATACGCGACTTCTGGGTCTATCACCAGACATTCGTCTACCGGAGCTGATTCATGAAGCCTTCGATCAGGCCGTTCGCCAGATGCTGCAGCTTAGCCATACGCATCCGGATGAGCATGCTCTAATCACACAGTCACTCAAGCTGTTATTTATGCTATCGACGGCATCCGGCGGTGGATATGACCGGGACACTTTTCGCCTGCATCTGGATGAGCTTTTGGCAGATAACAGCTTGCCGGCCCAACTTGAAGGAAGCTGTACTGCCATCTCGGTAGGCCTTGGCAATCGAAGTAAAGAAGAGATCGTATTGCGAGCCAAGGGTTATATGCGTGGAACTCCCGAGAAGATGAGGAAGACGGCATCTTACCTGCACGGTGTCTTTGCGGTGGCGCGTGACGCCCTCCTGTATGATGACACGCTGTTAATGGAATTAAATCATCTAATCGCTGAGCTGCCCTATGAAGATTTCATCAGTATGGTGCCTGAGCTTCGGCTTGCTTTCACCTATTTCAGTCCAATGGAAGCAGATATGGTTGCAGAGCGGGTTGCGAAGATGCTTGAAACGGTTGTCGAAGAGCTCGATAGGCCGCCGGTGGATGAACAGCTTCTGCAGTCAGCGAGAAGAATGGACCAAGCTTTACGGGAGGAGTTTGCCAAGTGGAGCCTGACATGAATCGATCCGTCCAAGAAAATCTGAACCGTTGGCGCCTGATCCTGGGCAAGTCGGCTGATGAGGGCTTGTCCACAACAGGTCATTATTCCTCTGAGGGTTTTGAATATGCCGAAGCCGATGAGATTCTGGATTATTTATATAACCGGGAATATAGCGAAGAACAGGGATACCGGCAAAGAGCAGGAGGCCGTGGTGCCACACAGCTTACCGTACCGAAGTGGCTGCACCAAATGCGCACCTTGTTCCCTAAGCAAACCGCCGAGATACTGGAAAAGCAAGCGCTTGATCGTTATGGGCTGTCCGAGCTATTAACAGATAAGAAGCTGCTTGAATCGCTTGAGCCCAACATGAATCTGCTTAAAAACATCATGCAATTTAAAGGCCGAATGAAAGGTGCTGTGCTTAAGAGTGCCAAGGAGATCGTTCGGAAAGTGGTGGAAGATATACAAAGACAGCTGGAATCCAATGTTCGGATGACCATCAATGGCAAACGAAACCATTATTCCAGCAGTACCGTCAAGTCTCTGCGTAACCTGAATATCAAGAAAACCATCACCCGAAATTTGAAGCACTATGACAAGGCGAGATCACGATTTGTTATTGATCGGCTATATTTTGACGGCAATGTGCAGTCCTACAATCCATGGGAAGTTATTATCGGGGTAGATGAGAGCGGCAGTATGCTGGATTCTGTCATCTACAGCTCTGTGATGGCCAGCATTTTTTATAAAATTAACGCACTGCGTACCCGGCTGTTTATCTTTGACACCCAGGTCGTTGACCTCAGCGACAGACTGGATGATCCGGTTGATCTACTGATGAGTGTACAGCTCGGTGGCGGCACCCATATTACGAAGGCTCTTCGTTATGGAGAAACCATCATCGAGAACCCCGGGAGAACGATGTTTATTCTGGTGAGTGATTTGGAAGAAGGATATCCCATTCAGCAGATGTATCGAGCTTGTAAGGATATTATCGATTCGGGAGCCAAATTGTTCGTTCTAACGGCCTTGAACTTTGAAGGGGAAGCGGTATACAACCGGCAGGCTGCACAGACACTCGCTAATATGGGAGCTCACGTGGCAGCCATTACACCGAATGAACTGGCTGATTGGATCGCGGATACGATACGTTAAGAAACAAGATGCATGGCAGGTAAGTCCGCTTGAAACGATGGATGACAATGTATAGAAGAGAGAGGGATGTTTATGAACATGATTACAGAAGATCGCACATTAGAGACGCTGGTAGACCGCTTTGCCAATGCCTGTGCCGACGATTATTCCCTTGCGGAGAACCGGAGCCGGCAAATCACCGATTACGTCATGGGACGCACGGATCAGTTTCCTGAGCTCATGGCAAAATCTAATCATTATTCTTACCGTACGTTGGAGATGCTCACAAAGTTGTCTAAGAAGGACTCGGGAGATGTCTTTTTCCGGGCAGCGGCTGTAGTGTTGAGAACTCAGTTGGATTATAACCCTCGCCATTACTGGTATATGCGTCCATTCCCGGTCACGCTGGGGGAAGAAGCGAAAGCCTTCGGTTTGGGAGGTAAAAGCGTCCATGGACATCATCGAATTCCAGCTGCCGCATCTCGTCTTGAACAGATCCGGAAATTTGCAGGTGACGAACCAATTCTGGGGGAGATTCAGTATACACTTCGACTGTGCAAGTTTAACTCCAAAAATGTAGGTTCGGTGTACGAAATCGTAACAATGATGCTGTTGGTCAAATCGTATTCACTGATTGTTCCAAATGTGCTGGACGACATAAAGGATACAGCCAAAATGCCTGAGCTGCTGCAGGCTGTACTGGCTGGCGATGGAAGCCTGGTTCAAAGAATTCTTCCCAAGCTAGTGGAACCGCTAATCCGGCAAACAACATTATCACTCAAGGATCATAACTCCGCACTCGATTTAGATTCCGATTACATACAGAAACGACGGGAAGAGGTGATAACCAGACATTTCACGAAGCAGCCTGATGTTTCAGGCGAAAAGCTCACTAGAGAGCAATTTCAGGAGACCTTTCTTGCGATTCATGCGGCGTTCTTGTTCTCGGTCAATCAGCATGGCGGGAAGGCTCGTCTCCTTAGCGAACCCGATGAGATCGGAAGCGAGCTGCTGGAAGCTGTTAGAATGCTGCATGAAGTGTACCCGCTTGAGGTTCGCGAGTATCTGTTATCGATAGATGGACACACGAAGAAAAGGGATGAACTGCTTCGTGGCATCGTACCCGTGGAAGAGCCCTTCGAGCTGATTGAGCTGCTGCGGACGGAATTGAATATGCATCAAGTGTCATGGAGTACACTCCAGGCTGCTGTTCTGTCACAGCCAGCGGAAGCGGTTCGTGCCTTCGAACTGATTCAGAATCCATATATACGAGCTTATCTCCGCATAATGTTGGACGGTCAACAGTCTCTTCTGAAGGAAGGAACACCCTCAGTAGAGCAAACCGTCTTCGATGTACTCAGGGATAAGCGCTACGGCGGCCGGTACGGATTGATGTGGGCCCGGTACCTGGAGGGTGAACTGACGCTGCAGGCATTCTGGGAAGATGAGCAGAACAAGAAGTTATTTCAGCAGAACAATCAGGATCCTAAGCGGAAGCATCTACTGATTGCTACTAGTTTTCTTCCGGTTGAATCATCTGCATACCGGCGGCTTGCGATCCTGTTGACGGCCAAAGAGGAAATCACAACCGACCTCCTCTTTGTGCTATACAATGCAAATGTGTTCGACGGAATGGCGATGCTGAAGGCATACGAACAAGACTTTGAGGTGAATACGAAGCAGCTGCTGAATTCCTTATTCAAGCTGAATGGCATTCATTATTACTATACACATGTGATTCCGGAGGAAGCTTATCGCACATTAATCCGCAATTATATGCAAGATGCGTTAGCCCTGTACAAGGACCTGCCTCTTGAATCGCGTCTAACTATTTTGGAGGTGGCTTTCAAGGAAATAGAATCTGACTCTATCCAGCTATTATCCGATGCGATCCGGGCTGGACTACAGGATACATCCAAGAAAGCCCGCGCGGCGGCAACGGCGAAATTCAATGAGGATCCAGAGCGGAATACGGAGTTATACATGCATATCTACCGGACCGAGAAGAAAGCATCCATTAAAGAGCTTGTGCTGCACGCCATTCGCAGTCTGCCAAACAGCAAGGAGCTGTATCCGCAGCTTCTCACGAAGGAGAAGACAGCAAGCTTGAAGACGATGATCCAGGTGCTTCTCGATACGGCGGATCAGCGTCCGGAAGAAGCGCATGCTGCGATAGCTGATCTAACCGACGCGAAGACATTAGGGCGACTTGGCTGGTTATCCATGGATGACTTGCCTAACCTGATTGGTCATGACGGGGAGACACTCGATTCACGCATTAAGCTGTATATCCTGGTTCAGGCGATGGATTACAACTCTGGACCCAATGAGCGTCTGAACGAGGTTCGATCTTATGCAAATGATGAGTCTCTTGCCCAATTTGCTGCGGAATTGATCCAATTATGGATTCAAAGTGAGGCTCCTGCCAAGGAGAAGTGGGTACTTTATATCGGAGCGTTGTTCGGAGATCGGCGGCTGTTAGACCTGTTGGGACCGCAGATCAAGTATTGGACAGAGAATAGTCGCGGCGCTATTGCGGCAGAGACGGTAAAGATGCTGTCTTACCTGCGTGAGCCGGCTGCCTTGATGTTAATTGATAAAATGATGCGGACAATTAAGAATCGCCAAGTCAGAGGTGCAGCTGAGGAAGCACTCGAGCTCGCGGCAGAAACGCAGGGACTGACCTCCGAACAGTTGGCGGATAAGCTGATTACCACGCTTGGATTTAATGACCGTGGCGAGCAGACGTTTGATTATGGGGAACGCTCCTTCCTCGTCAAGGTAAAAGGAGATTTGCAGCTGATCGTGCTAAATGAAGAGACTGGGAAAACACTTAAAAGCCTTCCGGCTCCCGGTCAGAAGGATGATCCGGAATTGGCCGCGCAGTCAAAGGCGAGGTTTACTCAACTCAAAAAGGACTTGAAAACCATGGTTTCCCTGCAAGAGCAGCGTTTGGAAGAGTCATTGTCCAAACAGCGCTTATGGACGGCTGAAGAATGGAAGGAACTCTTCGTTAACAATGTCATTATGCAGAAATTTGCACTGGGACTGATCTGGGGCGTGTATAAGCAGGGGGAATTGGTAGACACTTTCCGATACATGGAAGACGGTACGTTCAATACCATGGATGAAGAGGAATTTACCTTGGAAGGTAATGCGATGGTCGGCTTAGTTCATCCCCTGGAGCTTGCACAACCGGCATTAGAAGGTTGGAAATCACAACTGGAGGATTACGAAATTGAGCAGCCTTTCCCTCAGTTGGATCGGGAAACTCATCTGATTACTGAACAAGATGAGAATACCAAAGTCTATGAAAGCTTGCCTGAGGGAGAATACTCACCAACCGCTTTCCCGAAAGCTCTGGAAAAATACGGATGGGTGAAGGGAATGGCGATGGATGCTGGATTCTATTATGAGTTATATAAAGATTACGGTGAACTGATTGCAGAATTGCGCTTTAGTGGAACGAGTATTTCTTACTACGAAGGCATGGAAGATATTACGCTCGAATCCTTGTCTTTCTATGTCAATAAAAAAAGTAAATATCATTATTATGACGTAAATCAGTCATTAACTCTTAAAGACGTGCCTAGCCGTGTGTTCAGTGAGACTCTCCATGATATTTTACGAGCAGCAGGTCGCTGACATGTCCATCCATAGGTCTGATGATGCCTTTCAAGATTTTATTGAAAAATGTACAGAGGATTACCTGATTCGGTTTGCCAACAAGGGGCTATATAAGCGAGCCCATAAAGAAATCGATCAGGGTATGGAGGTAGTCTACACTTTTAGTGAGCAATCGGTGGAGGCGGTTTTAAGTGAGGGAACGATATGCGTATTGGAAAATACGCTCGATCGCTTTTCTTGCTCCTGTCCCTCTGACAACCTCTGCAAGCATGTATTAATCGCGATCCTGTATTATCAGAAGAATAACTTGCAAAAGACAGCAGGCGAGAGGGTATCCACAACGGAATCTGAAGAAGACAGTCGGCAGCACCAAGGCTCGGATTCTTCGTCATTCACTCCAGGAGCTTCCCATCCTCATGAAGCTGAATTAGCGGGGAGCGGTGGAGGAAATGATAGACAAGAATCGGTAATCGAACCGTTCCCGGCTCGATTTGATTGGCTGTTAAATACGGATTTATCCATACTTCTTCGACCATTTGATTCGGCTGTCATCGAAGAAGCTCGGTTCCAGCTTCGATACCATGAGGAGCTGGAAATCAAGGAGGATACTTTGTTGACGGTACGTCTGGTCCGCAAGCAGGCAGAGGTATCGTTCTCGGAAGAGCCGGAAGTCGGAAGAGCATTATGCAATGTCAAGCAGCAGGCGGGTGATCTGCTAAGAGTCGAGGCTTTATTAAGATACCGCGCATACAAGGGGTTGCAGGATGAGATAATCCTTGCGGAAAGAGCGGCACAAGTCAAGTTTTCTTTGCCTGCTGTCAGGGAATGCCGAAAGCTGATCCGCGAGATATTGCGAATCGGGATCGCCCGTCTGCCTCAGTCGTATGCAACTCAGCTGGAGACCATGGCAGCAGCCGCACACAGCGGCAATCTTCCCGAGATTGAACGGAGCCTGCGCGGTATTCTTGGAGAATTGAATCTCTTCTGGGAGAGGCATGTCCGTTTCTCCATGTCGATGCTGCTGGATCGGCTGACCCGCCTGCTGTTAAGTCTGGAGCTATTGGCTAAGGAGAAGCTCCCTGTCGTCCAACAAGCACAGCTTATCGGCAAATTCCGTTCGAAGTTCTACAGAACCTCTCATCTCCATTTGTATGGGTTGGGCGCTGAACCTTGGGAAAGCCGCTCGGGATACCGCGGAATTACTTATTATTGCTATTGCTTCGACGATCAACAGATCTATACCTATAGTGATATTCGCCCGATGTATTATAACGACAACCAGTTCTCTTATTCTAGTCAATACACATCAACGTCTCCCTGGCTGTCCGGCCTTTCTTTGCGTCAATTCTCAGGTTCAGAAATGAATTTCGAGGGGATGAAAGTTAATGAAGAACGCCGTCTTTCTGCCAGCGAAGGAGCGAAGCTGATGCTGCTTTCTAGAAGAGCGGTAGAGGAGGTAGACTTCGGTAGTCTTATCCAACATGAAATCGACGCAGATCATAGGATTTTATGTCAGCCATCTCTATTCTCGGCTCCCTCGTCACCACTTGCGATGATTCGCCTATCTGAACTGATTGGCACGATGTATGATCAGCGTAATCAAAGTTTGCTGATATCAGCCCGTCTGGAACCAGACCGCACCATTGAGCTTACAGTTCCGTATAAGGCTGAGTGGGCAACCGCCGTTTCTAAGCTTGAGCAGGGCAGATTCCAGACGGGGGAGCGCCCCTTTTTCATGCTGGTTCGCGTGGAGAAGGATCATATGGAGCCGATCAGTTTCCTGCAGGGTCAGGATGTGATCAGTATAAAGCTGGATTTGTGATGCTAGGATAGATGAAGTTCGTGTACTCCAAAAACAGCTTTATTCGAGTCATTCGGTGGAAGGAGGTTGCGAGTGGATCAGGTGCAAGTATTGTTGAATCAGACGCATAGCTGGGCGGTCAAACACCTGCTTCGGGGATTACAGCAGCTTACGTTGGAAGATTTGGACGAACTGGAACATATAGCGGGCGAAGCCTTGCAGCTACAGTTAGCTTTTATGTCCGAGCTGATGGAACATTTTATCGAGGCTGCTCGCCAGGTTGTGCTTGGCGGGGATGAGGAGGAGGCTATGCTCTTCCACTATGCTCGTCTCGTTCAGTATTTGGAGCAAAGCGGCGCCTTAAAGAAAGAAGCATATGAGAACACATAAGATGAGTTATGGATAGGTTCACGGCTAAAGTGCGGTCAGATTTCTGGCACACAATCTTCAATACGACAATAAATCGGATAACCACAGCAGATCTAAAGATCGGTTGTGGTTATTTATGTTTGTTACGCCTATATGGTCAAAGTGATATTGACTTAACAACCATTGATTTTATGCCGATATATAAAATATTAGTAACAGATTGAATGAGGGACCATGAGGGTCCACTCTATACAGGTTGGAGGATACGGTCATGAGCAGCATAACGGAACAAAATACGCAGCAAGAATTGATAAGAGCCTTTGTACAGGTAGCGCCATTGTTAAAAAATCTGACGAATGATGATATCACTATTGGCATTTATGACACAGAGAAGCTGATCATTAACTTTCCGGGTAATACGTTCTCTTTGAATGTCAGTCCGGGTGACCCGCTAATGGAAGGAGATATCGTGACTGAGGCAATCCGGCATAATAAGACTCTATCGGCTGTCGTTCCGAAAGAGCTGTTCGGTTTTCCACTTGCTGCACGTGCGATCCCGCTCCATGATGAGCAAGGCAGAGTCATTGGCGGCGTAGGCATGGGGACGAGTCTTGAAAGAGCAAATAAGCTGTTCGAGATGGCTGAAGGTTTCTCTGCCATTGTCGAACAGACTACAGCGTCCGTCGGGGATATCAGTCAATCCATCACTCATCTTACAGAGCGTATGACTGAAGTAACCGACCAGATGAAGGATGTTAGCACGAGCGCACAGCAGATTGATCAGATTTCTATGGTTGTCAAAGAGATTTCCGAACAGAGCAACTTGCTAGGTCTTAATGCGGCCATTGAAGCGGCAAGAGCTGGTGAAGTGGGGAGAGGTTTCTCCGTTGTTGCTGATGAGATTCGGAAGCTGGCCACTGTCTCAAAAGAAAACGTGGATCGGATTAATGACGTCACGAAGAATATTCAGCAGCTGTTATTGCGTTTAAACCATACCTTTACCGATATTCACAAGCTGACGGATGTCCAATCAGGAACGATTGAGGAATTCTCTGCCACGATCCAAGAGATTAATGCAAAAGCAGAGGAATTAGCGCAGGTAGCTGAGCAAACCCTTTTATCAAAAGAACACGATAAACAGTAAGCGATCAGGCACAGACAAATCTACATAATTATATCTAAGCGAACAAGCAGGGGAGAAATACGTATATACGTATTTCTCTTTTTTATAGGCCATGATGACAATTTACCTTTCCTAGGTTTTGAGTATCGCGTTTTTCACCTGGTTCAAGAAGCCTGGCAACTTTCACGCTCGTTCCTCCCGTCTAAAAAATTCATGCGCGCCATATCATTTTTGTAGTAAAATAAAACTCGTGGCTTTTTATAATAGAATAGGGCCTGCGACTTTAGCGGAAGAGGAGTTAAGAAGCAAGTGAAAAAGTTATATTCAAAATGGTTCGGAAGCTATTGGAGTCCCTATCTGGTAATGGCCCTTGCGGGTATTCTCAGTGCTGTCTATTTCGGGATTACCCATACGGTATGGGCCGTTACCGGTGAGTTCACTCGTCTGGGAGGGCATATACTCGAATTCATGGGAGTAGATGTATCGGATTGGGCGTATTTTGGCCTTGTCCATATGGACGGCACGACCTGGACGCGGACAGACGGATGGATTGTGTGGGGCATGTTTATCGGAGCTCTCATCACCATTCTGCTGAGCAGCAATTTCAAAATCCGAAAGCCGAGACAGAAGCGCCGGTATGTCCAGGGTTTTGTCGGTGGCATCATTGCGGGCTTTGGAGCTCGGCTGGCTCTGGGCTGCAATCTGGCAGCCTTTTTTACCGGTGTGCCGCAGTTTTCCCTTCATGCCTGGATCTTCATCGTGGCTACGGGCGCAGGTACTTATCTGGGCGCGAAGCTGGTCAATACAAGATGGTGGAAAGGCAAGCCTGTACTAAAAATGGGCGGTACTCTGTCAGCTGTTAAGTCAGGCAAAAGTCGGCAGCCTCTCGTGGGAGCAATTCTAGGTCTCGCCTACATTGCACTGATTGTATATTTCTATATCACTGGTCATACGATGCTGGGAACAGCCGCCTTATTCGGAGCTGCATTCGGTATCTTGATCGAACGAGGGCAAATCTGTTTCACCTCAGCGTTTCGCGATCTGTGGATCAGCGGCCGCGCAACAATGACCAAAGCGATTATTCTCGGGATGGCCATCAGCTCTGTCGCTACACTGATCATTATTCTGGTGTACGGTCTGGATCCGATTACGAAAATAGCTGCACCGAGCACTTTTGTTGGCGGACTGCTGTTCGGACTGGGAATCGTCATGGCCGGGGGCTGCGAAACCGGTATGATGTACCGGCTGATGGAGGGGCAAATTGTCTTCTTGCCTGTGTTTATTGGAAACATCCTGGGCGCTACTGCTCTGGCATATGCATGGGATCACTTGGGCGTATATAATTTTCTTGTGAAGAGTGGATCGCCAATCAACCTGATTACCACCATGGGACCAGCAGCTGCTCTGATTGTTACACTACTTGTCCTTGGGGGCGGATTCGCTATTGCCGCTTACTGGCAAAAAAACTACCGCTTTGGCGTAGGATTCAAGAAGGGGGAAACAACCAATGTCCGTTGATTTTACACTGGATCTCCGGGGTGAATCTTGTCCATACCCGGTTATTTACACACTCGAAACACTGCGCGAACTGAAGAAGGGACAAACACTCCAGGTCATATCAGATTGTCCTTCTGCTTTTCGAAACGTACCTGAAGAAGTGGTTAAGCACGGCTATACCATGGCTCAAGAACCGTTCAAGGATGGCCAGGAATTTAGCCTGTTCATCCAGGTGTAACGACAAGAAGCCTTGCCGAAGTGTCTGAGAACTATAGTTATTGTTTATATCTGTATGAAGCCGCCATTATGGCGGCTTTTCTGTTTTATATAAGGATGTTATTTCGTCGCATGTTAGAATGACTGTGAATTGCTAAATTTTCATTTTCATGTGTGTAATGATGAGTAAACCTTTGAGTGATTTACTTCCCGGCAAGGTTCTTACCATAAACCCCATTATGCCTTCCTCGTTCTACTCCATGGCCTGCCGCATATATTTTTATGACTATGCATATGCGAGAGGAGGCCATCCTTGATGAGTGATCCCTTGTATGAACACCGATTTTGGCTGCAAATTCTTGGCGACCACTGTCGATTTATTTATACAGCACTGTCACCAAAGGAGAAAGAGGATATTGCCATAGTAGAACGATTAAAGGATCGATTTGATATGCTGCTTGATCAGTCCCGTCGGCCGGATGCAGCCGCTATACTCCCGGAGCTGAATAAAGAAGCCAATGAAGTTACACTTGAATTGCGACAATTCAAGCTAAGTCTGTTGGAACGTCAGCTTGTCGGCCAAATTGATCTGTTGTTGACACCATCCTTCGTGAATCATATGGTGAATGAACTGGAGGAGTACCTTCGTATTCTGAAGTCCTTGCTGGAAGGCAAGGGAGTTCCTGTGTTCCACTCATTGCATCATGATTTACTCTGGTTGCAGGATGCTTACGGTCATGCGGCATCTATTGCAGCTGATCTAGATTTTGCCGAAAAACCATTGGTTGCAAAGAGTATGGCATTCCAAAAGGATTTTGAAGGCTTTTATTTGAAAGCAGTGGAAATGACAGGTTACTTGCGGACTCAACTAAAAGACTTTCCTGCGCTGCACAAATTCCATGCTGACGTGGATTTGGAAATGAAGGTATTTATGCATTTCCTATCGGAGCTTGAGGAGTTTGATCTGCTGGGGGAGGTTCTGAGCCGGATTAATCCCCTAATGCCGGATCATATGTATCGTGAAGAATGCTATTATTTGTCCAAGTTGGCATCATTGGGGGAAGTCCAAAATCCGCAATGCGACCCGACAAAACCTAGAGTCATGGGGTAAAAAAAATATGTTGTACGGATTAATAGCATGATGTGTTTTTGATTAGATAAAGCAGGTGTCCGAACACCACAGACCCGATATTAGCTCACTTCATTCAACACTGTAACTACGTTAGAAAAGGTATAAAGAATCAGGATCTTGCTCCCAGTGGAGACAAGATCCTGATTCTTTATCGTTCAGCTAATACATTCGTGAATATAATATCTTTTAGTTAGTGTTTTGTTCCATCGATTTATCCGGTAAAATAACTCTGGGAATGAGACGAATGTAACTCGACTTCAACAATGGTCTGCGTGACAATGCTTATTTGGGGTGCTACGATTATTTATTATAGACTCGTATAGTTTTAAAAATTTAAGATTTATAATCTGATATCAATTTGTGGTAAATTATTTAATGTAGTGAAACAGAGGTGAATCATAGGTGAAGCAAGTGTTGGTAATTAAGAATGAACGGTCTTTAGCAAAGAAAATCGTAAGCGGTCTAAAGCAAGAAGGCAATTTCATTCTGACACTTCACAATGAAAACAAAAGTTTAAATATAGTATATGAGCAAGATTGGGATATTATCGTATTGGATTGGGATTCATTGAGTATATCTGGACCAGAAATATGCAGACAAATACGAACTGTTAAAACAACGCCGATCATCATTGTTACCGACAATGTGTCCAGTAAGGATTGTATAGCAGGATTACAAGCTGGAGCAGATGATTACATAAGAAAACCATTTGTGAAAGAAGAATTAGTAGCAAGGATCAAAGTAATTTTAAGAAGAGCGGATGGCATCCAGCCAAACGAGACTTATTTTTTTCGGTTTAAAGATCTTTTCGTTGATGCCTCCAGCGATACTGTGACAAAAGGCGGCGAAAATCTCTCACTCACTAAGCGCGAGTCTGACTTACTTATATTTTTAATCAAGAATAAAAATAAAATATTGAGCCGTGAAATGCTTTTGAACCAGGTTTGGGGATTTGACACAGCAGTAAATCCAAATGTTGTGGATTTGTATATTGGCTACCTAAGAAGAAAGCTAAAGTGCGAGGCGAAAGACAGGTATATCCAAACCGTACATGGCAGGGGCTATTCAATGATTGAATAGCAGAAATAAGATAATAGGTAAATCACAATTTGTCACAGTAATCCATATTAACATAATCAAAAAACACGAGTAAAACAATCTCATCCCGTTTTGCTCGTGTTTTTTTTGTTCTATTAAATCCGATAATCAAAAATGTAGGGGGGATATTCGACATCCCTCACAAGATTTTCACATAATTAATGACTATACTAATCCACAGAAGGTTCAAATGAAAATGATTATCATTAGCGATTGAGGTGGATAGCAATTACTATCAATGCAATCAATAGATTTCATCATTTTCGAAATAAAACAGATTATAAGGAGCTTAAGTATGAAAAAAACTAGGTTTTTAAAGTTAGTTGGTATTCTGGCAGTTTTGGCTTTGATGTTAGTAGCTTGTTCAGATTCAAGTAAGGAAAGTAATGAAACCAAGGGAAGTGAAGAGAGTGCTAAGCCTGCGACGGTTGAAATCACCGATGCCCATGGAACTGTTACTGTTCCTGTAAATCCAAAGAATGTAGTTTCTTTGGATAGTAGAACTTTTGAAACTTTAGCAGATTGGGATATTAAATTAGCAGCTGCTCCAAAGGATGTAATGCCTGCGGATTCACCCTATGTAAGTGATGATTCCGTTCAAAATATTGGAAATCACCGTGAACCCAATCTTGAAGTTTTGGCAGCAGCAGACCCTGAGCTTGTAATTATTGGTCAAAGATTTGCTAAGTATTATGATGAGGTAAAAAAATTAGTGCCAAATGCAGCTGTTATTGATCTGAATTTTGATGTCTCTGAGGAAGCAGATAAACCAGGGGAAAACTTAGTAAAAGGATTTAAGGATGCTACAATTACTTTAGGACAAATATTTGATAAAAATGAAGAAGCTAAACAATTGGTGGCTGATTTCGATAAAGCGATTGAAGATGCTAAGGCTGCCTACAATGGAACGGATACAATTATGGGTGTTGAAGTTTCTGGTGGAAATATTGGTTTCTCAGCTCCTCATTTTGGACGTGTTTGGGGACCTATGTATGACATTTTTGGATGGAAACCAGCTTTAGAAATTGAAAATGCTACTTCAGATCATAAAGGTGATGAAATTTCTGTTGAAGCTATTGCACAAAGTAATCCTGATTGGCTTCTCGTACTAGATCGTGATGCAGCAGTATCTTCTGAAACGGATGCCGTTCCTGCTCAGGATGTTATTGATAATTCACCTGCTCTTAAAAATGTAACTGCTGTTACTAAAGGACAGATTGTTTATGCACCAAATGACACTTACACAAATGAATCAATCCAAACTTTTATTGAGATATTTGAAAACCTTGCAAAAACTTTAGCTAAGTAGTTTAAAGGAGCATAACCATAGTGTCGAAAAATGTAATTGCCGGGGTTGAGAATAATTCTCAACCCCAGCTTTATAACCACAATAAGATATGGACAAAATCTTTTATATTAGCGATTATCGTTGTTTTTATTTTAGGCATTATATCCCTGTTTACTGGAGTTTATGATATACGCGGACAAGTGGATGGAATGGATATGTTTTTCATCACTCGCGTTCCAAGAACAGCTGCCCTAATGCTTACTGGAGCCGCTATGTCCATGGCTGGGCTTGTCATGCAACTTATTACACAGAATCGCTTAGTTGAACCTACGACAACAGGAACCATTGAATGGGCGGGTTTAGGACTACTTGTTGTTTACTTATTATTTCCTGCACCAACGTTAGTTCTAAGAATGACTGGGGCAATCATTTTTTCTTTTATAGGAACGATGATTTTCTTTTTGTTTCTAAGAAGAGTTAAACTTCGTTCGTCTTTAATTGTTCCGATTATTGGACTGATGCTTGGAGCAGTCATCTCTGCAGTTTCCACTTTTGTTGGGCTCCTCTTTCAAATGACGCAAAATATTGAAACTTGGTTTGTAGGTTCTTTTGCGGCAGTTCAAGTGGGAAGATATGAATATCTATGGTTTATCGTTATCGTTACTTTTCTTATTTTTATTTTTGCTAACAGATTAACTTTAGCTGGACTAGGGGAAGATGTGGCGACAAGTCTTGGTGTAAATTACAATAGGATTGTTCTTTTGGGTACAGGTCTTATTTCTATTGCCGTTGGAATTGTTGCTGCTGTTATTGGAAACTTACCTTTTCTAGGTTTAATCGTACCAAACATTGTTTCCATGTTTAGGGGAGATGATCTGAGAAGTAATCTGCCTTGGGTATGTGTGTTAGGAATGGGTACGATAACGGTTTGTGACATCATTTCTCGAACAATCATAATGCCTTTTGAAGTACCTGTTTCTTTAATACTTGGAACAGTGGGAGCAGTCGTATTTATTTCTATTTTATTGAGACGAAGAAAACCAAGGAGGCTAAGATGAGCGCGTTGGAATCTAGAGTTAATGAAAATGTCGAAATCGATTCTAGCCTCCAAAATAAAAAGAGATCAGCTAGAGCTTTTCGTTCTAAGAAAGATGAAAAACGATATTGGATTTTGCTGATAACATTGATTGTTTTGGGCATCTTTTCTTCATATGGACTCTTAGTTTATAACAATCCAGTTCCAATAGATTCACCTTCTTTTATTCCTGTAGTTAAGAGAAGGATAGTAGCTGTTGTTGCCATGATTATTGCTGCGATTTGTCAGAGCTTGTCAACCGTTGCTTTCCAATCGATTACAAGTAATAGGATTATAACACCTTCACTTTTAGGTTTTGAATCACTTTACTCTACAATACATACGAGTACAATATTTTTCTTTGGTGCTGGTGCATTGATCAATTTTACGGGTACTGGACCATTTCTATTTCAAGTTGCGGTTATGGTCTTAATGAGTTTGATCCTATATGGATGGTTGCTTTCCGGAAAGTATGGGAATTTGCAGCTTATGCTGCTGGTTGGAATTATTATTGGAACTGGGCTGAATTCGGTGTCAACTTTTATGAGAAGACTTCTTGCGCCTTCTGAGTTTGATATTTTACAGGCAAAATTGTTTGGTTCTGTGAATAATGCAGATCCTCAATATTTTCCTATTGTCATTCCAATGGTAATCATTGTAGCATTATTACTTCTTGCTTATTCTAAGAAATTAAATGCTTTATCACTTGGAAAGGATGTCTCTACTGCTTTTGGAGTTAAGTATCAATCTAGTATAATTTATACGCTTATATTAGTTGCTATTTTGATGTCAATTTCAACAGCGTTAATTGGACCACTAACTTTCTACGGATTTTTAGTTGCAACTTTGACTTATCAAGCAGCGCCAACTTATGATCACAGATTTATTTTTCCTATGGCCCTTGCTATAGGATTTTTGATCATAACGAGTGCATACTTTTTTATGTATCATGTATTCCATGCTCAAGGTGTAGTTTCTGTTATTATCGAACTATTCGGTGGAATCATATTCTTAATCGTAATTTTAAGGAAGAGGGCCTTATGATAAAGATTGATAATGTTAGAAAGTTGTATACGGATGAAGTAAAAATAGGACCTTTGAATATTGAAATACCAAAGGCTGGTCTTACTTCTTTAATTGGACCCAATGGTGCTGGAAAGTCTACAACACTTTTGATGATTGGAAGACTTTTGGATATGGATGAAGGCCAAATTAAGGTAGCAAATATGGATGTTTCTGAATCTAAATCAAAAGACTTAGCGAAAATTTTAACTATTTTGCGACAAGAAAATCATTTTGTAACGAGGCTTACGATTAGACAACTGGTTGGATTTGGACGTTTTCCTTATTCCAAGGGAAGATTAACCAAAGAGGATGAGACTATTATTTCTAAATATATCGATTTTTTAGAATTGACTGATTTAGAAAATAGATATTTAGATGAGCTTTCTGGTGGTCAAAGGCAAAGGGCATATGTAGCCATGGTGTTGTGCCAAGAGACTGAATATGTACTTTTGGATGAGCCTCTGAACAATCTGGATGTTGCTCGTTCTGTTCAAATGATGGAGCACTTAAGGCAAGCTGCAAATGAATTTGGAAGAACCATTCTGACGGTTATGCATGATATAAATTTTGCAGCTAAATATTCAGATAGAATCTGTGCTATGAAAGATGGACAAATCGCCGCTTTTGGAACAGTAGAAGAGGTTATGCAACCAGAAGTTTTGACAGATATTTTTGAAACAAAAATAGAAATTATCGAAGGTCCTTATGGGCCAATCGCTGTTTATTAGTTACAAAATATTTTTAAAAAGCATCTCAAAAAATGATTATGCAAAAAAACTAATAAATAATTAAATTCTTTACTGTAGCTTATAAAGATCATAATAGTTATTCTAGTTGAAGCTGCTGTTTGTATTTTACAGACAGCAGCTTTTCAAATGCCATTACCTTGGTAATGATTGAAAGTATGTCCCTAGCTCTTAATTCCGAGAATGAAGGCGACTTCTTTTAGGGAATCATACATGCTATAATAAGTACGCCAAACACGTATTTTGCGCCCTTTCTGTTTTAAACGATTTATATAGTGATACATAGGTCATTATTCATTAGATTTTTCGTGACAAATTACATTTTCATCCAATTAAAGATAGACGGCATCATAGAAAGACGAGGGATGGCATAAATGAATAAATATGATATTGATGAAATGTATTCTGAACCTATTCAAGCCTTCACGATATGGATGAAGCAGTCGGGTTATACTGAAGCAACAAGAAAAGAATATATGCGAGAGGTTTATGATTATCTCATGTCACTGGATGAACTGCCTGTTCAGCAGGCGGGGAAATTGCATGTGGTTGGTTTTCTTGTATCCAAGCAAGCATCGGCTGGCGATAAAACGAGGAATCGAACCTTATCCGCAATCCGCTCGTTTTATGCTTCGTTGATCGATTTTGAACTCGTGACCAGAAACCCTGCACTTGAAGTTAAGAAATCGAAGACAGAGAAGAATAAAATACCGGTCTATCTAGAAGAGCAGGAGCTTCAGAAAGCATTATCCTATGTAGAAGGACGTTATCGAAATCGGAATTTAGCCATTTTCCTCCTGATGGGATACTGTGGACTCAGGGTGGGTGAGGTTCACCGGTTAAACTTGTCTAATTTTAAGAAAGAGAAAGGTACGCTGGAAGTTTTGGGCAAAGGGCGAAAGTGGAACGAGATCCCGCTGCCGGCTTTAGTTGGAGAATATCTTGAGAAGGTGCAGGAAGAACGCATCCAACCGTACAGCTCGAAGGAAGAAGCTTTCTTCGTCTCCCAGAAAGGAAGAAGGCTCTCCATCCGTCAAATTCAAAAAATTACGGCTCAGGTCTTTGATGGATTCAAACAGGATCATCCCCATATGACCGACTTGAAGTTGTCTTGTCATAAGCTTCGCCATTCCTTCGCGACCATGCTGCTGAATAACAATGTCGATATCCGCGTAGCGAAGGAGCTGTTAGGCCATGCATCGATCGAAACCACGATGATCTATACGCATATCAACGATGAACAGAAGCGCAGCGCCATGACAACAATTGAGGTGCCGAGGATCTAACGGGATACTTATTCTGTTGAGAGATTAGCAGAAGAAATTCTTACTAAGATTTATCTTAGATATATTTATGCTCTCAGAAGAGAAACAGTATGGTTTCACGGAATAGTTACGTAATACTGGCACGTCCATTTGCTGCTTTGAATCGATACAAGTTTCTAGAGGTACATGAATTGGCTTTCAATATTGCAAGCTTTCAGATTGATAACTTGCTCGGTGGATGATATAAACCGAAACTGTAGACAGTAGATATTGATTTTATTGCAAATAAATACAAAAAAAACTAACTTTTTGTGCCTTATAGGTTTTTATAATATGAGAACCTAAATAAAGGACACAAGGAGATGGAATAACATGAAGGCCAAATTTATAGTTAGTATTATAGCCGTCGGCATGATAGCATCAGCTTTAAGTTACGCGAGTGCAAATAATGCATCAAAATTGCCCGAGAATCCAAGGAGCGAAGCAATTGCTGTAGTAGAAAGATATTTTACAGATTTACAAACCGGTAATTTTGAAGATGCAATAAAAATCTCTGATAATCATATATATAAAGATGAAAAAACTGCGTTGGAAAAAACAATCTTATATAATACTCATAATCATGTAAAAGATTTCGAGATTACTTCAGTAGATGACACCGACCCTAGAAGTGTCAAAGTCTCCGTGAAATTAGAAGAAACGGCAAATGGTGAGCTTCCCCCTGTAATATATGACGTGAATTTCAAAAACGGTAAATATAAATTGCAAATAAAAACTGTGATTATTGATATGAACCCTTCCTCCCCAACTTATAAACAAGTTGAATATAATAAGAATGTGAAATATGGGGACTAGGAATTATAGGATGGTATCGAGCAGTTAAAATTGTTAATAATATTCATAGCCAGAATCCGGGACCCTACTGGTCGGGCGATGGAGGGCATGGTTGTTTGAATAGCTAAATTATGATATGAATATGTATTCGCCATCAATATAAGCCGCCGTTTTCGGCGGCTTTTTGTGTGGGAGAAACCTATCAAATTCAGTATTTGTGCAGGAAAGTACATAGGTGCCGTTGAATATAACGGAATGCAGGTGAATAGAGATATACCAAAACCGCAGGAGGAGAACAACCATATGAAGTCGATTTCTGTTCAAAGTCTTACGGACATGTTTCATTTGGAAGTGCTCGCAGGAACCGATGGGATGGAACGCAAGATTACCCGCCATCAGACGCATAGGCCGGGACTTGAGTTCGTCGGGTACTTCGATTTCTTTCCTATGGAGCGAGTTCAAGTGCTTGGCCGTAAGGAGATTACCTATTTATTGACGCTCAGCGTGGAAGAACGCATGCTGCATATAGGAAATATCGTTAAATATCATCCGCCATGCTTCATCGTCACGTCGGGTCAGCAGGAAATACCCTATCTGACGCTGTTTTGTAATCAGGAGGGCATTCCACTTCTGCGCACAACGGAGACAACAACGGAGTTTATTGCCAAGCTAAACAGTTATTTAGTGAAGGCGTTGGCGCCCGAGATGTCGATTCATGCGGTATGTGTGAATGTATCCGGTATAGGGATCTTGCTTAGAGGCAAATCGGGTATTGGCAAAAGTGAGACAGCGCATACGCTCATCCGAAGAGGGCATCGGTTTGTTGCCGACGATATCGTCGTTCTCAAGAAACTGGGGCCGGCGACGCTTCTGGGAACTCATAATGAGATCACCCGTGAATTCCTGGCTCTGCGGAGCATTGGGCTGATCAATGTGGTTCGTCAATATGGACGAACAGCCTTTCAGGATGAAACACGCATTGTGCTGGATATCGAGTTATGCCCATGGAAAGAGGACTCACTCAACAATGAGCTGGAAGCAGTGCCGCAGTTTACAGAATATTTGGGCATTCAGATTCCGCATATCGAGGTACAGCTTCAGCCTGGACGGGATGTCGCCAGTCTGATCGAAGCAGCAGCGAACAATTGGTATCTTCGCCAACTGGGCTACAGCGCAGCCGAAGAGTTTATGAAACGAGTCGAGGATGAGATGCAATCGTGATACGCACAACATTCTGAGATTTACGCTTAACAATGTCATCAGGCAACATACATACCTTTTTTTATCGCCAAGTATATTTCAAAAGGTATAGACCCGAATAGGGTCTATTTTGTTATGCTAACACGCGCATCTTCATACATAATCGGGTTGCCAACATCTCATGGTGGAACAAAAGATACTAGCCAACTTAATTAAGTTTGCCAGAATTGGGTAATTACAATGAACTGTATGTTTAAACATACATATGGACTTCTCCTTGCTGATAGGTAGTATGGACGAAAGATTGGAGCGCGTCAACCAGGGGCTAATTGCAGCAAACACTAGGCATACCCCGAACCACGCATCGTAAGCATTCCCGAATTTCTGGCTGAATGCGGTTAACTTTACAGACATAAGTATATACACATCATCGTAAGGAGGATCATCTGAATGGGAGAATTGAAAAAAACTGAAAATTGGGTCGCGGGACTGCAGTGGTTATTTTTCATATTTGCCAACATCGTTATTATTCCGGTCACGGTAGGAAAGGCGTTCGAATTATCAGATAATGCGATTATGACAACGCTGCAGTTATCTTTTATTGTGACGGGATGCGCTTGCGTCTGCCAAGCATTTTGGGGACACCGAAGAGCTATTCTGGAAGGGCAGTCCGGCTTATGGTGGGGGATGATACTGACTACGGTCAGCATCGCTACCGCTCAAGGGATTTCCTTGGCTGAATTGGGAGGCAGTCTTGCCGTAGGGATTCTAATCTCTGCAGCCATTACGGTGGTCGTCGGCATATTCGGCTGGGGGACCGCGCTTGCTAAACTATTCAAGCCTGGCGTGATGGGCGTGTTCATGCTTCTATTTGGTTTCCAGTTAATTCAGATTTTTCTCAAAGGGATGTTGGGGATTCCTATGGGCAACACGCCTGATAACGTATCGATTGTAGGGAGTATTGCCATCCTGTCGATCGTCGTGATGCTGATCATGGTTGTTGTTAATGTGACCCTTCCAAACAAAATCAGTAAGTATTCTCTGCTCATCGGTATTGTCATTGGCTGGGCTGCATTTGCTATGTTCCTGGGCGAAGAGAAGACCGTAAAGAGTAACTCATCATTTGCGTTTGATTTCTTCCTGTTAGGGAAACCCGAATTCAATATCGGTATTATTATTGTGGCTGTCGTAACGGGCATTCTCAATTTGGCGAACACTTTTGGTGCCTTGAAGGGTACCGAAGATCTGTACGAAAGTGATACCAGCAAAAAACAGTTTAGCGCGAGCCTCATCATATCCGGCATATTCACGGGAATAAGCGGATTACTGGGGCTGGTTCCGTATGCTCCGTTCGTATCTTCGATTGGATTCTTAAAGCAATCCGGGATTATTCATCGAATGCCTTTTATTATTGGGGGGGTGTTATTCCTCTTGATGGGTGTATTCCCGCCCGTTGCTCATTTTTTCTCTAATACTCCGTTAAGTGTCGGCAGCACAGTGCTGTTCGTCTCTTATTTGCAGCTGCTGATGTCTTCGCTTGATTTCTTGAAAAAAGTGAAATTCAATAAACGCAATGTGTACCGGTCCGCCATACCGATCTTTGTAGCTGTCGTGATCATGACGTTCCCGGAGTCTTATTTTGCCAGCATTCCCACGTATATTCAGCCTTTTATTCATAATGGTCTGCTCGTTGGGATTACGTTGGCTTTGGTACTGGAAAACATCATTCCATGGGACAAGATCCAAGAAAAAGGAGATAAAAACCAAAATAAGAGTTTAATCACGAATAATTCGGTTAAATAGTACACTAATGTTTCCTATTCCACTGGAAGCAACTCTATATGAGGAAGGTGAGCAGATGAATACAAACACGTACAAGATAGGACGGGATATTGATCCCCGTTACGGAAGATCTTGTATAGCCAGAAAGTCAGCAGTAGCAACACCAAGCAATTTGGCATCAATGGCTGCTAATCGAATCCTTAATGAGGGTGGCAGCGCAGTGGATGCCATGGTTGCAGCAAACAGTGTACTTGGAGTGGTTTTCCCTCACATGACAGGTGCCGGCGGCGATGCATTTTGGCTGATCTACGATGCAAAAACAGGCAAGACACACTCTCTGAACGCATCAGGCAAATCAGCATCAAATGTCTCCATGTCCGATTTCTCCGGAAAGGATCAGATCGATATACGTGGCGCCAAGGCCGCTAATACGGTTCCGGGAGCCGTGAGTGGTTGGATTGAAGCACATCAAAGATTTGGCAAACTGCCATTATCCCGATGCCTCGAACCTGCTATCGATTATGCTAAGAATGGTTTTCCTGTTGGCGATTCTGTAGCTAGATTCTCAGAATTTGCTATCGACTTATTGAGGACCTACCCCACTACAGCCAAAACGTTCTTGAAAAATGGAGTAGCTCCATACGTGGCTAGTGACATTATGAGAAATCCGGATCTGGCTAAGACCCTGGAACAGATTGCGGAAGGTGGCTTCGATGCCTTCTATAAAGGCGACATAGCTAAACGCATATGCGACTTTCTGCAAGAGCAGGGTGGATTTCTGACACCGGAAGACTTTGCAAACCACAAGGCCGATTGGACGGAACCTGTGGAAGTGAGTTATCGGGATTGGAAGGTGCTTGCTCCACCGCCAAACTCCGCGGGGTTTTGTACCTTGCAGATTCTTGGCATGATGGAGAATATGGATGTGAAGAAAATGAAGGACAGTGAGAGTGATTTCATTGATCATTTCACTCGCGCAACGGCCTTCTCCTTCAAAGATCGGGATACCTACCTGGATGATCCTAATTTTAATCATATCCCGCTGGATACGTTACTGAGTAAGGATTATTTCCGTGATCGTTTCAAGCAGATGCACAATCCATCACTTGGACCGCCGGAAGCAGGCTTTGGCAAAAAAGGAGATACAACGTTCTCCTGTGCTGCTGATGAAGAAGGGAACGTAGTCGGTGTGATCCAGAGCTTATATTGGGAATGGGGCTCGGGATTGGTTGCAGGCGATACCGGAATTCTTCTGCAAAACCGGGGAACACATTTTTCCCTGGACCCGATGGCCAGAGACCGGTTAGAGCCCAATAAACGGCCTGCTCATACATTGACGTGCTCTATGGTTCTCAAGGACGATAAACCTGAAATGGTGGTCGGCGCCATGGGTGGTGATGGAGAACCTCAGACGCAAGCATTGATTATCATGCGTGTACTGGATCAGGGATATTCGGTTCAAGAAGCTATTGATGCACCGCGCTGGCTCCTGGGCAGAACTTGGGGTGAGCATGTCAGGGGCTTGAGGCTGGAAGGAAGATATGATGAGAAAATAGCGGATAAGCTGCGTGAGTTAGGGCATATCAATGTGGAGATTATTGAAAACTTCAGTGATTTAATGGGCCATGCCCAAGCCATTCGTATATGGCCGGATCATCTTGAGGCGGGGGCTGACCCACGAGCGGATGGACTAGCTATCGGCGACTAACAGGCAAACTGCGATATAATATCCTACTATTCCAATAAGAAAGGTGATAAAATATGAATAATAACATGAACAATAATGATAACAATATGAAGAATGATATGCACAACCCGATGAACCAGAATAACAAGAATCACGAGTGTATGGGCGAAAATACACCACAGCCGAAAAAGGGAGACCGGGGGGGAGATATCTGGGGTGCTCGGAATATTGACAGAGACTTGCAAAACCCTGATGTTCTGGTACCTCCGGATACGGACCATGGTACAATGCCGAACCTGAAATTCTCCTATGCGGACTCTCATATGCGTGTAGAGCATGGAGGTTGGTCCCGTGAAGTAACGGTTAGGGAATTGCCAGCGTCGACTGAAATTGCTGGCGTTAATATGCACTTGGAGCCAGGCGGAGTTCGTGAGCTTCATTGGCATAAAGAAGCAGAATGGTCCTTTATTATCAAAGGGAAAGCCCGGATCACAGCGATTAATCCAGATGGCAGCTACTTCGTCGATGATGTAGGGGAAGGTGACTTGTGGTATTTCCCTCCGGGAATCCCGCACTCCATCAAAGGCCTGAGCGAAGGCGTGGAATTCATACTGGTCTTTGATGACGGCAGCTTCTCCGAGAACAGCACGTTCTCCATTACGGACTGGTTCTCGCATACGCCTAAAGATGTACTAGCTGCAAACTTCGGAGTATGTGAAGAAACTTTTGATAAAATTCCTAAACAAGAAGTGTATATGTATCAAGGCGAAGTACCAGGTCCTATTATTCAAGAACTGCCGAAGGATCTCAATGATTCGGTGAAGGAATCCTTCAGCTACAAGCTGACAGAGCAAAAGCCGATTGAGACATGCGGTGGTAAGGTATGGATCGCCGATTCGAAAAACTTCCCTGTATCCAAAACCGTTGCGGCTGCTTTGGTAGAAGTAGAGCCAGGCGGTATGCGTGAACTGCATTGGCATCCTAACGCAGATGAGTGGCAATATTATCTCGAAGGACAAGGAAGAATGACGGTATTCGCTTCTGGCGGTAAGGCCCGCACGTATGATTATCAGGCTGGGGATGTAGGTTATGTGCCATTTGCCATGGGTCATTATATCCAGAATACGGGTGACAAGCCGCTCAAATTCCTGGAGATGTTCAGAAGTGATTATTTCGCGGATCTATCGCTTACGCAGTGGATGTCCCAGACGCCTCCAAATCTGCTGAAGGAACACCTGAACCTGGATGATTCCTTTATTGAGAACCTTCCGAAAGAGAAACATCCTAACGTAAAGCATAAAAAATAATATGGATAAGTTAAAAGCCTTGACCTCGCATCCTGCTGAGGTCAAGGCTTTTCATATCTGTTACAATAGAACCAAAACCGACAAGAAGTGAAGTGGATTATGAAAATTGATTTAGGATCTCAGCAGATTGAATGCCATGTCGAATATAGCTCACGCAAGAAAATCTCCATTGAGCTTCATGCTTCAGGCTTGCTTATCGTAAAAGCGCCCAATCGCACGGAAGATGAAGTAATCATACAGACGTTGAAGCAATATGAGAACAAGATTTTGAAGCAATTGCACGCCCTGGAAGCCGCTCGATCGGCGCCGAGAGTTAAGGAATATGACGAAGAGGGTCAAGGAAAATTCCTTCATTTGGGGAAATACTATTCCCTCCATGAATTAATCGAAACAAACGGACGAACCGAGGAAGAGCTCCAACAAGATCTGAAGAAGTTCTACTTCGCAAGTCTTAAGAAGGTGATCGGTGAACGGATTAAAATCTATCAGAAGCAGTTAAAGGTCCAGCCTAAATCCTATACCATTGAAGAATCTAATACGAAGTGGGGCAGCTGTAACTCGTCCAAGCATCTTACCTTCAATTACCGCCTCGCCATGGCACCGTTAGAGGTCATTGACTATGTCGTTATCCATGAGCTGTGCCATCTACTCCATATGAATCATGATCGGTCTTTCTGGCGGCGTGTCGGAAGCATCATGAAGGATTACAAGGAGAAAGAAACCTTTCTGGCAAGGTATGGGCAAGCCATGACATTGTAAACATGAGTAGTATGATGTGAATAGGGAGGCTGCGGCCATGGATAAGAACAAAATCACTTATGAATCGATTGACCATTATATATCCAACTTCCCGGCAGATATCCAAGAAATCTTGGAGTCGATCAGGCGAGTGATCCGAGAGGCGGCACCCGAGGCAAGCGAGACGATCAGTTACCAAATGCCGACGTTTTGGCAGCAGGGGAATGTTGTCCACTTTGCCGCATTCAAGAATCATATCGGCTTCTATCCGGCGCCAAGAGGCATATCAGAGTTTGAGCAGGAGTTGGCTCCTTACATCACAGGTAAAGGAACGATTCAATTTGCGCTTGGCCAGCCTATTCCATATGAGCTGATAACGAAAATAGTGAAGTTCAGGGTGGGCGAGAATATCGTTAAAGCCAAGAAGAAATCGTCGAAGAAGAAGTAAAGGGTATCGTTCAGGCGCGAAATGAATGGGAGAGTTCTTGTGTTTGGTTTAATAACAGCATACAACTTTTAAGTGCACAAACGGTTGCGAAACCGCCGCTGCTGCTGCACTATACTTTGATTGAAAGGAGGGGAAGAGATGGATTGGCTTGCGAGAATGAATAGGGCGCTGGATTACATTGAAATGAATCTGTGCGGAGAAATTGAATTGTCTGAGGTTGCTATGCAAGCTTGTTGTTCGTCATATCAATTTCAAAGGATGTTCTCATTCATTACGAATGTATCACTTTCGGAATATATTAGGCGCAGGCGGCTTACTTTGGCAGCCATTGATCTGCAAAACAGCGAGGATAAGGTAATCGATATCGCGATGAAGTATGGTTATGAATCTCCCGTATCTTTTGCGAGGGCTTTTCAATGGTTGCACGGTGTTAATCCTGCCATCGCTCGTCAAGAAGGAATTGCGCTCAAGGCCTATCCTCGGCTTTCTTTCCTTATTTCAATTAAAGGGGCAGAGGCGATGAATTATCGTATCGAAACAAAGGAATCCTTCGAGGTATTTGGAATGGAGCGGGTGTTTCATACCAATGTAAGCGATGGAGAACTTAAAACTCCGGCCGAGTTTTGGCAGCAATCCCATGCGAATGGCGAGGTTGAGAGGCTTGCCGGGAATGCGGGTGACTTGCCAGGGAATGTTAGCGGAGACTTGCATAAAGTACATGCATTATGCAGTTATAGAAAAACGGAGAAGGATACTTTTCCCTACATGATATGTGCTTTTAAGAGCGAGTCTAGCAAAACTCATGGATACTCCACGATCACGATACCTGCGTATACTTGGGCCATATTCTCCTCGGATCCATTTACATGGGATCAATTTGATGAGACGATCGAAACCATGTATCAGCGATTCTTCTCTGAATGGCTGCCTACAGCGGGGTATGAGCAAATTGATGGATTGGAATTTGAAATCTATGGAGCCAAGGATAATCTAAACTATCTCGAGCTATGGTTCGCTGTAAGAAGAATCAGTTGAGTTCTTCATAGGAAGTCTCATACATTTTAAAACGAGAGGGTCACTCCAATCAGGGGTGGCCTTACTTCTCGTTATATGAGTCTAGTGAATCATGCTGCATTCAAAACATATTGCACTTCATCAAAAATATGCTAATATGGTCTAATTGTATATTAGCAGTACAGACATTAATCAATACGTCGTTCAACAGGGGAGGCCGGTAGGTGAAATTCTCTTTACGATTGCAGATGATCGTCAGCTTTTCCATTGTGTTTATAGCCATGATTGTCATCTTCGGCAGCTTGATTCTGAATTACAATATCTCCAGCTACCAGAAGCAAAGTTATGATTCTATCAACAAGGTAGTCAAAGCGAATCTGTCCTTAATCGATAATTATCTGGATCAGCTGATAACCGTGTCCAAAATCGTAGCCAATGATCAGGACATTATTAAAGCGGTTACGTACCGTAACAGTGTCCAGGGGGAAATTGATTATGCCGTCGAGCTGTACAACCAGCGGGAGGTTGCCTCCAAGATCAAACAGCTAGATGTTTTGGGCAACATTACGAACGCCCTGATCATTGGAAACGACCATGAGTATTTATATTACTACGGCAGCTCGCCGGTACGCGGATACCGTTTTGACCAGCAAGACTGGTTTAATAAAGCCGCTTATATTGAAGATAAGTATATTCGCTTTACAAATTTTCATCCGACAGACTATCTTCTGAATCATCGTAGCCGGCAGACGGTCTCCGTCATCACGCCTATAATAAATGCTAATCAATACTATACAGCCGGGCGTACCTTTCTTATGAGTGATTTCAATCTGGATCCGATAATTTCAGATAAAAGCGGGCAAGGAAACATGCAAATTGCGATTTATGACGGAGTCAACCCGATTCATTTTGCGAATAACAGCAGTCTCTCGGACTCCCAGAAGGAGAGGATCAGTGAAGGACTCAGAAATGGGGACAAATCCTTTACAGTTGCCAAAAGCGGTGAGCATCTGGTATCGTATTTAGTCGTTAACGAGACCTCGCAAGTTTCTGGTTGGACTATTCTCGGCATTATGCCGCTAACGGAAATAGAGCAAATGCGTACCACCAATACCACGGTTGTTATGATCATGATTGTAATCGCTTGCATCCTGGTTGTCTTTTTGTCGGGACTGATATCGAAATCCATACTGAATCCAATGCAAAGTTTATTGCAGCGTTTCAATCAGATCGCCTCTGGACGAAGAGACATTTCATTTAAGGAATCCCGAAGCGTGGAAATTAACTTGATCGCGGAAACCGCCGATCATATGCTTAAGAACATTAACCAATTGACAGATGATGTTGTCGAGGAACAGAAACGTCTGGCTACCGAACAGCTTAAAGTGCTTCAGCACCAGATTAACCCGCATTTTTTGAATAATGTGCTGCAATCGATCAAGGCGATGGCTGTGACTGGGGATACCGAATCGATATCGAAGGCAACCACGCTGTTAGGTAAGATATTATCCTATTCCGTATATAATCCGTATGAGCTTGTCGAGCTGAAGCAAGAGCTGAGCTATACGGAGAATTACATTACACTGCAAAATATCCGTTTTAACGGTATGATTCATTACAGTATGAGTTGTGACGAGGAATTGGATCATCTCCCTGTTCCCAAGCTGATGATTCAGCCTCTGGTTGAAAATGCGATTGAGCATGGCTTTAAGGATCAGAAAGAAGGCAATCTATCGATTGTGGTGGAAGATGCTGGAGATGAAATCTATATAGCGGTTATGAATGACGGCTCCGTTGTTGATCCAGATGAGATGGAGTTGATTAATTGCATGCTGTCGGACCGGGATACATATAAGCAGAAGCAAAGCATTGGCCTGCTGAACCTGAATCAGAGGCTGAAGAGCTGTTATGGGGTGCAAGCCGGAGTCAAAATGCTATCCAGAGAAGGCATGAATACGAGTATTGTCATTACAATACCGAAGCGAAAAGAGGTTTAACATGCTATCAGTGATTATTGCAGATGATGAAGTATTATCAATTAAGATGATGGAGAATATTCTGGATTGGGATCGTCTTGGCATCCGTATCGTCGGTACGGCTCAGAATGGATGGGAAGCTCTGAACCTGTGCCATCAGGAAGACCCGAATATCATCATCACCGATATCAAAATGCCTAATTTAGACGGGCTGGAATTTATAAAGAAAGCAAGAGTTACGAATCCGGATGCAGAATTCATCCTAATCAGCGCTTACGCTGATTTCGATTACGTCAAGAAAGCGATTGAGCTTGGATGCTCCAACTATATTTTGAAGCCCGTGGATGAGTTCGAACTGGAGCAAACCTTGAAGAAAATGATCGCGAAAATCAGTGACAAGAGAACAGCTGAGAAAAATGCGGTAAAAAACCAGATGGAACATGACAGACAGGTCATTTACCGATATATGAGCACGGGAGCCAATCCGCTGGCTGCAGGGAAGAGCGCAGGAAACCTTGGCTTAAATCTAAAATCCTATACATTATTCAGTTTTAAACTTACAGACCAATCAATGAATGATTATATTGAGAATGGATTGCAGCTGGATGCACAGATGGCATTCATTATGGATCGGATGTCCTCGGTTATGAAAGAGTTTGGCCAGTGTGTGCTGTTTGATTATAAGGATTATGCCTGGACAGCTATTCTCAGCGGGGATTGTCCACAGGAATGGATGCCTGCGTCTGCCTCTAAAATGATTGCTCTGTTCAAGGATGAGATTCACATGGATATTACGGTGTGTTTCAGCTCACCGGGCTCTCGGTTAGATGAGCTGCCCCAGTTATATAAGCGGCTGGTCCATCTGAGCCGGTATAGTGCATATGTTGGTGAGGAACAGATTCTAGGCTATGGGTATAATCTCTTGGAAACACGGTTTCAGCAGGTGGATTTCTTAGCTTATACCAAGCAGTTTACGGAAGCCCTTCATCAGAATGAAGCGGAGGAAGCGGCGCGTATTATAGAGGAAGTACTGCTGGTGTCATGTAAATCCGATCCCGCTTCCCTGCATCTGTTTATCGATTTTAACTATAACGCTTTCTGTGCCATTCGGGATAAGTTGATCGCGGAGAATAGGCTCACGGAGGAGCATCAAGAGATTCTCACACTGAGCCATAAAGACATCTCTGATATTCCTACAATGGACGAATTGAGCCGATTTATGAACCGGTTATTGCAGCTTCTATCCTCTCATCATCCTCCGATAGCAAAGAGTCGATATAGTGCGCTTGTTGAGGCGGGCATACGCTATTTAGTAGAGAATTATGATCGGAATCTCTCTTTAGAAGAAATATGTATAGAGCTATCTGTTAGTAAAAATTACTTCAGTTATTTGTTCAAACGGGAAACCGGATCGAACTTGTGGGCTTATCTGACCGAGATTCGTCTGAACAAATCGAAAGAACTTTTGCGAACGACGAATTATAAAAGTTATGAGATTGCTTACATGGTGGGATATGATAATCCAAGCTATTTCTCCAAGCTGTTTAAGAAGAGTACGGGTCTGACCCCGAATGAGTACCGGGCGGCAACTCCGTAATAAAGTGCTATAAAAACAGAAGACGCTTCATTGTTTCAAGGCTTACCCTCCGGTAATCTAAGGTCAGAATGGGGGGTAAGCTTTTTATGTTAATTCAAATGCTTGAGAATGAATATTGGTATGGCGGTTGTGTGAGCGATGGAACACGGATGCCTGTAGGTCCAGAAGACAGCTTTGAGGTTCAGCTTGATCCGAATCCGACGCCGAACCAGGCCATGCCACTGTTTGTCTCGTCCAAAGGAAGATATCTATGGAGAGATACGGGTTTTGCAATTCGTTTTGAACGTGGGGTTATCCATGTTCCGGAAGATGTGACGTTAGAAGGGGGATTTAAGACACTTCAAGGCGCTTATCTGGCAGCGATGGAACGACATTTTCCATTCAAGCCGATAACCCTGTCTCCAGCCTTACTGGAGAAGCCGATCTTTAACAGCTGGATCGAGCTTACGTTTCATCAGAATGAGCGGGATTTGCTGGAATATGCGGGCAACATCATCAGTAACGGCTTTGAGCCTGGCGTGCTGATGATTGATGATGGCTGGAGTGAGTATTACGGCAACTGGAGCTTTCACTCTGGTAAATTTCCTAATGCCAAGGAGTTTATTGACAAGCTGCATGAAATGGGATTTCAGATGATGCTCTGGGTTTGTCCGTTCATTACGCCGGATACAGTGGCTTACCGGGAAGCTCGGAATCAGGATCTCTTAATCAAGACTGCAGAAGGCAAGCCATACATATGTGAGTGGTGGAATGGCTATTCAGCTGTGCTGGATTTCTCCAACCCGGAAGCCGTAGCTTGGTTTGACCGTCAGCTGCAGACACTTCAGGAGCTGGGCATAGATGGATTCAAGTTTGATGCCGGCGATAGCATTTACTATCGGGAGGATCTGGTTACTTACGGAAATGTGTTGCCAAACGAGCAATCCCGATTGTGGGCCGAATATGGGCAGAAGTATGCTTTGAATGAATACCGTGTGACCTTTCGGGCTGGCGGATACTCCTTATTTCAACGTTTATGCGATAAAGAGCATAGCTGGGGAGACAAAGGGATAGCGGCTCTTGTTCCGGACAGCCTACTGCAGGGAATTACAGGACATCCCTTCTCATGTCCCGATATGGTAGGGGGCGGAGAGTACCTGAATTTTCAGCAGCTTGAGGACAATGGTCTTGATGAAGAGCTGTTCTGCCGTCACAGCGAAATTGCCTGCCTTATGCCGTCCATCCAATTCTCGGCTGCGCCATGGCGGGTATTATCTTCGGAGCATCTTGCGATCATTCATCGCCATTTAGCGCTCCGCAGTCAATATGCAACATCGATTGAGGAAGGTTTTGAAGCTGCAGTGAACAGCGGGGAACCGATGATTCGCTATATGGAGTATCAGTTCCCAGGGGAAGGATTCGAGAGAGTCACGGATCAATTCATGCTTGGAGACCGTATACTTGTCGCACCTATATATGAAAAAGGACAGGTGAGCCGAGAGGTAAGCATTCCACGCGGACGCTGGTTATTTGATGGAAACATCATCGAAAGTAATGGAGAAACACAAATGTTATCTCCGGAACCAGGAATGCCGATCGTGCTTGAACTTCAGACCGAATCCTGAATCGTAATAAAGTAATATAAATTTCGCAGAAGTCGTAATATTGTGCAATCGCTTTCAATTTGGAAGACATCCTGATCAATATCCACTTGAAACTCCATAATTTTGTGTTATACAACCGGAATACAGTTTATTCGGTCACAGCAGCGTCACTGATAAGATAAAGACAGAAATCAGGTTTTACATTCAAAGGGGGATAACCACACATGAAAAAGAAATGGCTATCGATGCTGCTTGCGCTAACAATGGTCCCGGCCTTGATTGCAGGCTGTGGAAGCGGTTCAACTGCTAATGAAGATTCATCCAGCTCGGCTGGAACGGGTAAGGATGCGGACAAGCCAGTTGAGGTTCGTATTATGGCTTACAATGCCGAATCTTCACGGACGACCTATTTAAAAATGCTGGATGAGAAGCTGCCTAACATTAAGATCGTATTTGAATTTGTCGCTCTCGACAACTTTAACAATGTCTTAAACTCACAGCTTCAAGCAGGTCAAGGTCCTGACATTATCGAGGTAGGCGGCGAGACCCGTCTGCTGGCAAACGCAGGGTATCTCATGGATTTGACGAATGAGAGCTTCACTTCGAAATATGCTGATGCTGGTCTCGCGCCGTACTCGGTCGATGGCAAGGTATATGCCACACCTTTGCAAAGCTGGTATGAAGGAATTTTCTATAACAAAAAGATGTTCAAGGAAAATGGAATTGAAGTACCAAAAACCTTTGATCAATTCATTCAGATTCATAAAGAGCTAGCGGATAAAGGAATTAAGCCGCAGACGATGGGTGCTCAGTCCTGGGAGCCTATGATGAAACAGAGTATTGGCCTTGTAAATAATGATTTCTATTCCAAGCCTGAGAATAAGGATTTTGATGAGAAGTTTAACAACGGAGAGGCCAAACTTGCAGAAGCATGGCTGCCATATGTTGAGAACTGGTCACGGATGATTTCGGAAGGAATCTTGAAGCCAGACATGCTCGGACTGAGCTATGATCAGGCACTGGATGAGTTTGCTACAGGCAAAGCTGCCATGTGGGAAAGCGGCCCATGGGCAGTAGGAACGATTATGGAGAAGAGCCCGGATTTCGAGCTTGGCATGTTCCCGATTCCTGGATCTGAAGAAGGTCCTGGCTGGCTTGTAGGCGGACCTGGCTCTGCATTTGCCGTGAACGCTAAAACCCAGCATAAAGAGGAAGTCCTTCAGATTCTGGATCTAACGGCCACTCCTGAAGCACAGCAAGCTTTGATTAAAGATAACGCAGGGAGCTCTTTCCTTAAGGGAGTCGAGGTTGATTTAGGCGAAATTTATGCTGATTGCGAAGAAGCCTTCAAAGCGGGTAATGTCTATGCGCCGTGGACAGCAGCATGGGTTTCAGGTAATCCGGTTGTAGAAGGTTACGGAAAGGCATTGCAAGAGGTCGTTGCTGGAGTGAAAACAGTTAAGGAAGCTCTTGAAGATGCAGATCAGATCAATCAAACCATGCGTGATTCATTGAAATAAGAGAGAGAAGGATTCTTAGTGAAATAAAAACCGGCTGCTTGTTTGAAAGCTCCCCGGTTTTTATTTCTCTCTGGTCCATATAAGGGGAGGATAGACACCAGTGAATACAAAGCGAAGAGACAGGATTTTTCTATTGATGATACTCCCGGCCTTTATCGGTTTTCTATTACTGTTTATCGTACCAACGCTCATGAGCTTCGGTTACAGTGTTACGAATTGGTCTGTATATAAACCCGATTATAAATTTATCGGGATGGATAATTATATGAGTTTATTTGCAGATAAGAAGAATATAGCAGCTATTCAGCACTCGATCACCTATGCCCTCGTCATTACAGTGTTACAGAACGGGTTTGCTATCTTGTTTGCCGTGCTGCTCAATCGTAAAGGGATCATGGCTAACATGGTCAAATCGATATTCTTCTTGCCAGCTGTGCTCAGTATTCTAGTCGTAGGTTTCCTGTTTCAATATATTATGACTTCAGCCGATTACGGGTTGTTGAATAACATTATCCAGTTCTTCGGCGGCACTCCCGTCAATTGGCTGGGAGACGGCAAGATCGCACTCTTTTCCGTATTGGCCACGCAAGTATGGCAGTGGACGGGTTGGAGTATGGTCATCTATATGGCCAATCTCAAAAGCATCGACGGTTCGCTCTATGAAGCGGCTGAAATCGATGGTGCCAGCAAATCTCAGACGTTTGGCAGAATTACGCTCCCGCTGCTGTACCCAGCCGCATCATTCAATATTCTGATGAGTCTTATCGGCGGGTTGAAGGTGTTTGATGTTGTCTTCGCCATGACAAAAGGCGGCCCGGGTTATGCAACCGAGACCATCATGACCACGCTGATCCGCGAAGGCTTTAATTCCGGTCGAACCGCATATGCTTCGGCATTTGCCGTTGTCTTCTTCATTATCGTCTTTGCTCTGACGCAGCTCATCACCTTCTTCTTAAACAAATGGGAGGAGAGAATCGCATGATACAGACACGCCGATTTAACAATGTCGCTTTTAATATTTTCTATGCCATCATAGGAGCTGTAATGCTGCTCCCCATCTATTACTTGTTGGTAACTACATTCAAAACACCGGCAGAAGCTACTGCTAGTCCGTTAGGTCTGCCGCGAACTTTGAATTTCAGCAATTATATCGAAGCATTTCATGCCATGAATTATCCGAGAGCGATTACGAACAACCTCTTAATTACGGGGTTTGCCGTCATCATTCTCATATTGATATCTTCCATGGCTGCATACGTGATTGCCAGAAGCAAGAAACGAATGTTCAAGTGGATGTTCGCTATCTTTATGGTCGGGTTGATTATTCCATTCCAAATCGCGATCATTCCGCTGTATAAACTCATTGCAGGCATGCATTTGATGAATACGCTTCCCGGCGTTATCTTGATTGATGTATTCTGTATTAATCTGCCGTTATCTATATTTTTGTTTCGTGGATTTATCAACACCGTACCGATAGAACTTGAGGAAGCAGCGGCGATTGATGGGTACGGTACGTTCCGAACCTTCTTAAGCATTATTTTCCCGCTATTGAAGCCCATTGTTTCTACGGTCGCCATTCTGGATGCATTGGCCATCTGGAATGATTTCCTGACACCTCTTCTGTTTCTCCAAGATCCGAACAAAGCGGTCTTGCTTCAGGAGGTATATAAAAATGTCGGTCCGTTCTCCACGAATTGGACATCATTTTTCCCCATGTTGGTACTATCCACACTGCCACTCGTTATCTTCTTCCTGATCATGCAGAAGAGCATTATCGATGGTGTCGTAGCGGGTGCAGTGAAAGGTTAGCACTATATAAAAAAACGGTTGAAGGAGGAAGTGTAATGCGAACAATGTCGGTTAAGAATCTATTCAAAATCTCGGCGGGGCTATGTTTATTCATGGTGCTCCTTCCCGCTGCATGGGCTCATGGCGCTGATTGGTCACAGAAGGTAGAAGCGGAAAGCGGCACTAAAACAGGTACCGTGAGAGAAGAATTCGTTGCAGGAAATTCAGGGAAAACGGTGAGTTTTATTGACCGGGGAGAGGCGAATAGTCTGACCATTCGGGTAACACCTCCTTCGGGAACGACATTTGATATGAGCATCCGTTACCGCTCCGGGGAGCTCAGAAATTTAAAGTTTTCGGTAAATCAACAGGCACCAGAGCAGATATCGAAACTGAACAGCGGCGGATGGAGCACATTCGCTAATGAAAATCTTCCAGTCAAGCTGATTGCGGGGCAGGAAAACACGATTAAATTCTTTGCCCCTGATGGTGAGAATGGTCCTGGACTTGATTATATTGTGTTTCGGGAGAGCAACCAGAATCCCATTGAAAAGCCAGGCTACCGTTTAATCTTCCACGACGAGTTTGATGGAAATTCACTAGATAAGCAGAAATGGGTGGACAAGTATCTGTCCTCCTGGACCAAAACACCTGAGAGAGCACAACCGACGTATGCCATGGAGAATGGTCTCATGAAACTGCAGATCATGGGTGAAACTCAGCCATGGGCATCGGAGTTTGACGGACAGACCGTCGTATCCGGTTTTACAACAGGGAACCGTAATGCTCTTCATAATTGGAACGGAACCAATGTTGTCCGAAACCCTGTAGAGACCGAGCTGACGCATATTAACAAGTATGGTTATTATGAAATACGAGCGATGGGCCAGCCTGGGTCATCCCGACATGTAGCATGGTGGCTATTAGGCTTTGAAGATGTAGCTAAAGAATCGGCAGAGATCGATGTTTTCGAAATATTAGGTCTGAATGCACATCAGGTTCCGGTTGCTTTCCATCGCTGGAATGATCCCGACGGTCCGGAGGGCAACGGATTTACCTACACGAACAATAGCAAGGATTTCCATAACGAGTTTCACACCTTCGGCTTTAACTGGATTGAGGGTGGCGGATCCGGAAATCAGCCGGACAAGATGGAGTTTTATGTGGATGGTATAAAAACAGGCGAGCGAAACGTCAATATTAATTATCCATTGATTCAGCTGTTCTCCCTTTATGAAAAGAGAGCTGGTGGCTGGACAGGCCCATGGGTGAGCAAGCCTTATCCGAACACGTTCCGCCTGGATTATGTAAGAGTGTATAAGCCTATTCCACAAGGGTATCAGGCAGTGGCTCCTGAACAACTAGCTATTACGAATGTGCAGGATGCCACCTTGTCTGTTAGTCCGTCCGCGAAGCCTAAAACCTATACTTTTTCTGTAGCAGGAAGCGTAGGGCAGACCTATACGGAACCGAACATGCCGGGTACGAAGTCTTATACCAATGTAACTTATAACGATGGTATCGTTACCCAGGAGTTTGTCCGTTGGGAGCCGATCACTTCCCTGGATTTAGAGAAGCTGGCAAGAGGGGAGACGGTTACCAAACGTGGTACATTGCCAAATGTTTCTCCTTCCATGCCGGGATTGACCTCTCCAACCTTGACGATCAAGCCGGCACCTTGGGATACAAATCTGAATCCAGAGAACCTAGGCTTATTATTTGATCATGATACCGTGTCTACTTCTTCGGCTTGGACGGCGATCATGAATCCACTGCCAGCAGACGCGTATATCTCGTATCGCTTTGGGGAGCCAAAAAGAGTTTCGTCTATCTCCTTCTCAGGCAATTATGGTAACGGTCAGGGAATACGTACATTTACGCTGTCCGCTTGGGATGAGTCAACACAGAGCTGGATAGATCAAGGCGTGGAATATACGATTCCCTGGACAAGTGCGGGGGACCATGAAGCGGGTGAGACGGTAATGGTGAATCTGCAGCAGCCCCTGACCGGATCAGCTATCAAAATCAACATCAAATCCGCCAACACCGCATGGGGGAACAAAGTCGTTATGCGAGAGATTGCCTTCAACGAGTAGATGATCAAGCTTCATGTTTCGGTGATAGGCAAGTATTCATAGTAGAGCAAGTAGTAGCGCCGTTCAAGGGGAATATCCCTTGGGCGGTTTTTTTATGGCTAATAACTGCGTTGGAACCTATTAAAATGGGAGAAAGACAGCTTGTAAGGCGTTTCCATATTAATAAAAATTTTAGGATAAGTATCTGCGAGGAATAAATTGGATTTTGGACCCATATTTTCATGTGAAAACCATTTCAACGCGTCAGAAACCAAACCCAAGGAGGAATGATTAATGAATTTGGCTTCACCGAATCACCACTTGTTACACAAACTGTTAGGTGCTTGCGGCATCCTGATCATCTTCACGTTACTGATGATTTTGTTTCCCAGCACCAGCTCCGCTCATGGTTATTTAGATTCACCAGCAAGTCGTGGCCTATTATGCAAAAATAAAGTGAATACGGATTGTGGCGGAGCAGCATATGAGCCGCAAAGTGCGGAAGCGCCTAAAGGCTTCCCTAACGGTGGGCCGCCCGATGGCCATATTGCAAGCGCAAGCAATACCTTCCCGAAGCTGGATGAGCAGACTTCGACCCGTTGGAGTAAAGTGCCGATTCAAGCAGGTCCGCAGCCGTTTAGCTGGCAATTGAATGCAGCGCATGCGACGACGACCTTTAAATATTTCATCACGAAACCCGGTTGGGATTCAAATGCGCCCTTGACGAGAGCATCTTTTGATCTGACCCCGTTCTGCCAAGAAGATCTGAATGGATCAAGCCCCACGAACTACCACACCACGAATTGCAACGTTCCCGCTCGAACCGGTTATCATGTCATTCTGGCGATTTGGGAAGTTTCCGGAGCGCCTACCGCTTATGTTAACGTCGTTGATGTGGATTTCGGAGGAGGCAGCCCGCTCGCTGCACCAACGAATTTAACCTCAACAGCCATAACAGACAATAGCGTATCGCTAAGTTGGTCTGCGGTAAGTAATGCGGCAAGCTATCAAGTATTCCGCAATAATCTTGCGATAGGTACGACAACCTCGACGAGCTTCACGTCCACAGGCTTAGCGAGCGGTACATCGTATAATTTTACGGTGACAGCTATCGATGCCTCGGGTAACTCTTCTCCGGCATCCTCGGTCTATACCGTCAGTACGACGGGCACCAATACGACGACATATCCGGCTTGGAGTGCAACCACAGTTTATGTAGGCGGAAATAAGGTATCTTACAATGGAGTCAACTACGAAGCCAAGTGGTGGACCTTAGGCGAAACGCCAACCGGTACTAATGTTTGGAAGGTTATTCCTTAGAGTTTACGGCATGAGAAGCCCTGAAGGCTGAAACCTTCAGGGCTTCTTGCAGGTTAATTAGATAATGAGTCTACAATACATCATAAGGAAGCTTGTTATCTCCTGGGTGCCTATGTGGTAAATAGAATTGTACAGATATGCTATGATAAAAAGCGTCTTGACACTAAGAGGATGATCGGCTGTTTAAGCTATTTATATATTGGACCATCATTGAAGAAGGGAGATGGCATCATGTTAGAGGCGTTCGTATCCACCAGCAGCACATGTACAAATAACTGCCGGACGGTGGTTTGCTTTATAGCCGGTATCTTAACGTATCAGAACAACTTTGAGGCTGCTGCCAGCGAGATTGCTAGAAGATACCGGGATGCAAAAATCCTCGTGATCTTTCCCTACGGAATGGCGAACGGTATAGAGGGTTCCTCGCTTATCCGCTTATTATCCAGGCAGCTGACTCAAGCAGGCTATGATATGGCTCGGCAGCAATCCCGGAGAGTAATAAGTACGGCAGAGATTATTCGAGAACATGCAATGGATGCGAAGCATCTGATATTAATTGCGCATAGCGCAGGAGGTGTGATCGCCTACCGGACAGGCCTATATCTGGAGCAAAATTATGATTTTCAAGGAGTTCAAGTGTTCACTGTAGGCTGCCCCAAGTTTTATTTGAAGGACATTTCTTTTAATGATAGGTTTACATATATCACTGGCCAAAATCGGGACAGAATTACCCAAATCGGCGCCTGGCGGAAGCCCGGTTCCAGGGTGTATCGAGGAAGGCCGGGACGCGAAATACATATGGAGTTTAACCCGATTCATCAGGGATGGCGGTTTCATGCCTCGTACTTCCTGAAATCAGCGTGGACGGATTCTAATCAAGTATTGAATAACAATTCGGAAGCTTTGATCTCTAAGATTTATGAAATTTACCCGGATCCATGATTTGAGAATTGCTTTGGTGAAGAGAGAAAAGTACTATATCAGCGTCTATCGTTATAACAAGCTTTCTTTAGGTCCGCTATTAGCCTAAGAAAGCGATGGAACGCTTAACTTTTCTGGCAAATGCAATGGGATCATCGATGGATTCCCAGTGAATATACATGAGACGTGGGTTCTCAAACAACCAGTGATTGTGGACAGCTGTTACTTTAATCCCGTTCTTGCGAAGATTTGTAAGCAATTGATTGACTTGGCTTTGGAAGAGAGCTGTTTCTCCTAAACAGAGAGCACGACCTGAACTGTCCAGTGATTCAAACGAGAATAGTTGATAACGGACTAAAGGAGACGTGGTACGTCTTCCTAAAATAGAAGCTTTTATTACTCTGTTTCTGGAGACAAAACAGACCGGACCTTTTGTAATCTCATGCTCGGTTCCGCCTAGAATCGCTGAGAATTGATTACATAATCTTCTAAAGCGAGGACTCGCTTTTACTACCGCCATACGAAATCATCCTCTCATGAAATGATAGAAAGTCAGCATAGCTATCGGTATTATCCCAAGAATGCAATGGATTCTTTTGTTTTTCTGGCAAATGCAACAGGATTGTCAATGGATTCCCAGTGCATATACATTAAGCGAGGCTGTTCTTTTAACCAGTGATTATGAACGGCGGTTACTTTAATTCCACGTTTGCGAAGATTTGAGATCAATCGATTCACCTGGTTTTGATGTAAAGCAGTTTCACCCAAACAAAGTGCACGGCCCGATTTATCGAGCGATTCAAAAGAAAACATTTGCATCTGAACCAGTGGGGATCTCGTTCTTCTTCCCAGGATGGTCTCTCTTAGATTTGTCATGCGCGTGACAAAACAAACCGGACCTTCTTCAATTTCCGATTCGCCTCCTAGAATTCTTGCAAATTGATCGCAGAGTCTTTTAAACCGTGGGCTTACCTTCACTTGTTCCGCCATTTGTAATCCTCCTTTAATCAAATTCTATTTATCCTATGATTAGAGAAGAGTACTGGATTGGACCAAAAACTTAGATTACAAAGAATAGGTTTTTATTCCTAAGGTGCATTAACAGAACTCATTCATTGGAATTCAAGGTATTCGAAGGACCTTTAATAATTCGATCTAATTTTTGTTTTCCATATAGCGTAATGAAACAAGTTCTAACCATATACTCTGCTATCAAGTCAACACAAGTGGTTGTCTTTAAGTGCGCCGAAAGGAGGATATGGTTTGTCGGATTCTTTTGTAGTCAGATCATTAGACGAAATACGTTTTTGGTCACGCATTATGAAAGAACATTCCTTTTTTCTTCGACTAGGATTCAGGTGTGAAGACACGCAGTTAATTAATGAGGCTAATCAATTTTATGCAATCTTTGAGGATATTGAACGAAGAGCACATTCTTTTCAAGCCGATACTGATCCACAAACAATTCGACAGTTTAATTCAGAAGTTCACAATGCTGCCGCACAAATTTGGGCATTTAAGAGAAAGGTACTTGGACTTATACTTCGTTGCCAACTTCCTGGGGGAACAAATTTCCCTCTGCTTGTAGATCATATTAGCCGAGAAGCAAATTACTTTAGAAATCGGTTAGAGGAGCTCAATAACGGTACACTTGAACCTTTACCGGATGCGATTATCGATGAAAATGTCTTTTTTCTAAAAATCATAGCTGACCATGCAAAATTTATAGGTCATCTGCTTGATCCATCCGAGCGAAAATTAGTGGAACAAGCAAGGGAGTTTAGCCAGGACTTTGATACGTTGATGTATCAAGCCATTGACTTAAGTTCCATGCGTCCACAATCGCAAACCCAGCCATTGCTGAATCAATTTGTTGATGAAAACCGTGTTTCAGTCAAATCATTGCGAGATTTCAAGAAGACTGCGCGCGACTTAATTGAGGAGTGTCGAATTAAAAGTATCATTCACCCTTTATTAGCGGATCACGTTTTTCGTGAAGCTGAACGATTCTTATTTATTCTTGATATGTTCGATCGGTCGTTGTCTGGTATGAAGGTAAATAAGAAAGAAATCATGCATTAAAAAAGGGGAGGCTTATTTAATGGAAATACCAATAACCGGTTTTCTTGTTCATTCCAATGATTCCGATTCGGAACACTCACATCAACTCTTTCTTACATCTTGGGATGGAAGACCCGTTAACGTTCATGTTCATCCTTTTGAGGGAGATACCTCCTTTGATGTAGGACACTTCCATCATTATGCGGGTGTGACGGAACCGGCCCCAACTGGTGTTCCGCATGTCCATCAGTATCATGCCCAAACATCATTTAACGACCAACACAAGCACATGATCAGAGGAACCACTGGACCGGCCATTCCCTTAGCTGGCGGCGGACACTATCATTATTTTGAAGGTTATACCACTGTTGATGGCAGGATTCCTCATGCTCATCGATATAGTGGAAACACAGGTAATGAACAGGGGTAAATATTAACTTCTATGCCTGATTGAAGAGTCGTTCCTGTAGTTTCCTTTTCAGAACCAACGCTGTTCTCAACAAACTGGCATCGCTTCAATAAATAAAAATCCCATCATGACTTCATGATGGGATTTCTTTGAATGAAATGGTTTGTGTGGAAAGAGCCTCGGTTTATTTCGAATTGCCCTCTAATGGATCCGCATGACGGTTCGCGGTTTTATGAATTGCTCGGTCGAGTTTCGATTGCCCCTGTATTTCTTCAGCCGCTTCCATCTGATCATTTAACTGTTGTTCGATCTGTCCAATTCCATGAGCTTCCTGATGCTGTTTGCTCTTCGCCAAAACGATCCCTCCATGTTGTCTTAATAATCTCTGCATGACTACAGTTCGCCAAACCGCACCAATTTATACAATCGTCTGTACACTATGCTATACTTGATTCGTATTTAATTTCATCATTTCAGAGGCCATCCATATCGGGTGGCCTTTCTAGTAGAATAATGCAATTAAGATACATCGAATCAGTTACCAGAACTTAATTGCTCTCCGCAACCTTCTAGGGATGCAAGATCTATCCTGTGACATGGTTGTGGAGTTTTTTGTGCAAAAATGAACTTTTAATGCCTTTGACAGCTCTTATCTGTGGAAGGAGGAGGAACATGAACATAAGCCGTCTTGTCAACCAAGCGAAAAAAGGCAACAAGGAAGCTTTATTGCAGCTCATCATGGCCGATCAGGACGCTTATTATCGTCTAGCTTACTCATATATGGGAAACGAGCACGATGCAATGGATGTCATGGAAGACATGATTGTATCCATTTATGAAAAGATCGATCAGTTACATAATACTGAAGCCTTCTACAGCTGGAGCAAAACCATACTCGTCAATCGGTGTAAAACATTGCTTCACAAAGAGAAGCGATATTTACCTATGGAAGAGGTAGATGAAGCATTACTTACCGGGTTAACTGACGATAATCCATTTCGCTATACAGAGTCTGCAATGGACATGCTGGAGTTGTTGTCCCATCTGAATCCAAAGCAGAGAGAAGTAATCGAGCTTCGTTATGTTCACGATCTGCCTTATCAGACAATTGCGGACATAACGGGTGTACCCCTTGGCACAATTAAATCAAGATTGTCACAGGGAATTCAAAAGCTCAGAGTCTTGATTGGAGGTGATCGTTATGAGAACGATCGAGGAGAAATTACACGAGCACAAGCAGAGCTTTAATCGGGTGCAAGCCCCACCAGAACTTGAGGGAAGACTTCGGAATGCACTTCAGAATGTTCCCGTCAAACCGAGAAAAAGGAATAAAGCTCTGCTATGGGTTGCATCAGCTGCTGCAGCACTCATTCTGATTGCCGGTATGTATCAATATCCTGCATTCGCTTATTACGGTGCGAAGCTGCTTGATCGAAACGAGTTGATCTCGCTCAGCTTTTCAGAAGTGGCGGAGCAAGGTTACGGGCAAACGGTTAATAAAAGCAAAAAGTTTGACGACGGTTCGGTCATTACTATTAATGGTGTCATTGCGGACGATAATGCATTTCTAATATATTACACCATCGATTTCCCTGCAGGCTCTCGAATTGGTCCCGAGGATCGTTCATCTCATTACAACGTGGATAAATTACACGGATTCTTGACGGATTCGGATCCGAAAGCGGGATATGGTAATTATATCAATGACGGCTCCCAATACAAGGGGGTGTATAAGTATGAGCCTGTTAGTCCATTCTCCAGAACATTAACTGCGACTTTCAGTAAGTGGCAGGACAATGGGGAAAAGGCATCCAATACGATCTCCTTCAATTTTGAAGCGAATAAAGCGATGAAGAATATTGTAAAACAGAAAATTTCAAAATCTGTTGCTGTCGATCAGGGAACGGTTCACTATGACACAATTACGGCCTCGCCATCCTCAACTATCGTGAGAGGGCATTATGAACTGGAGAATAAGGGAAACCCATGGTTTTTTGCTAAAACAAAGCTTTTGGTTAATGGAACCGAAGTGAAGTTCTGGGGAATGAGCTCAAGTAGTTACGTAAAAACAGGATTCCCTGGATTTGAGCTTGAATTCGATGTGCTTCCAACCGACAAGATTGAAACTATCGAGCTTGTTCTCGAAAATTCCGATGGATATCAGAAAGTAGAGAAACCTATTTCGCTTGCCTCACCATCCGATCAATCCATCCGAATAGGTGGCGAAAAACTCTGGATTCGAAGCGTGACAAAAACCGACAGTGGCTATGACATCGTCATTGCCAGAAAGCAATTCACAATATTGGAAACCGACAGTTTATCCGTACAAGCAGGGGGGAACATAGTTCCTGTATCATCGATTTCCGCTTCACGTGCTTGGGATCTGAACAATGGTAACATCCTATGGGAGCAGACATATTCATTTGCCACAGCGAACAAACCGGAACAACTGCTATTAGAAGGATATAGATATATAAAAACCTATGATGAAAAGATAACGATTCCGATAGAAAGTAAAAAATCAAGTCATTGAATTGATTGCTACTCCGTTGCCTAATGTAGGTATCATGGATTGTTTAAGAAGTTATTATTTGCCCATACTTATGACTAAAAATGTAATTTGGAGTGTGGGAAATCGTGGTCGAAAATGTCATGATCTTGGTTCGCAGCTTTTCAGCATTCGTGTTTCTGTTGATTATTACTCGTATCCTAGGAAAACAGACATTATCCAACATGAATTTTCATGAATTTGTTACTGCTATAGTCATGGGTTCAATCGCTGCAAATTTAGCCTTTAATGAAAAGCTGCAAACCATACATTTAGTTATCTCTCTCGCGGTATTTACAGGTACATCGTATTTATTATCAAAAATTGTTGTGAAAAAACGTAAAATTCGCATGTGGGCTGAAGGCACACCTACAGTTATTATTGAGAATGGAAAAATTCTTGATGATAACTTGAGGAAAAATGATTTAACGATAGATACATTAAATCAGATGTTACGACAAAAGGATATTTTTGATTACAGTGAAATAGAGTATGCGTTGCTGGAGATAAACGGAAAAATATCCGTTATGAAAAAAAAGCAGCATCAAAATGTAACTTTAAAAGACTTGAGGAAAGGATCGAATGCGAGTCAAAAGATGCCTGTTGAACTAATCATGGATGGAAATCTGTTGGAGAAGAATATGAAAGTGAACAGTATACCACTAGATTGGATCTTAGAGAAATTAAAAGCTCGTGGTAAAAAAGTTAATGATGTCTTTTATGCTGTAAAGGGAACTGACGGGCAACTATATATTGATTTTTATAAGGATAAGATTCAACATCCAATTGATGTTGAGTAGTATGAATTGATGCCTTTAAATAAAGAACCCTCAGGAGTGTATTTTTGCGGCCCTGAGGATTTTCTTTTTGTGTTGGCGGAGAGAAGAAATATTTCATTACTGTATTGTTGCGATGACTTCCTTGATACAAAAATCATCTTTCGGAAAGTCCGACCGATTCAAAGCTAACACCTGCCAACCCTGCAACATTAGTTCCGAGTTAATCGTGTATCTGTCGAATGGATGTGTTTTTTGCGATTACCCAAGAAATAATTAGAGGTTTATATTTAGCTGTAAGTTAGCAAGACATCGAAAAATCGAGCTGGCTGATATGGTAGAAGAGAGGTGTTCTGGCTGCGGTTTACGTAGGGTGCGCCGAGATAATGGAGTTGTGGGTTTACTTGGCTCTTAGAAATTAGAAGGTTGACCTCTATTATGTAATATGATTAATTAAATTAATTAATTATATTAAATATTAGGGAGAAATATTGATCCTAGGTGCAATTAATTGAAAGAAGAAGTTTTATTTAATGTCATTAAATAATTTTACTAAACCCCGTAACCAGGAGCGGGACAGGTTCTATGTTACACCATAAAAGTATCGCAATCCATGTGTTATTGGACCTGTGATACCCTTTTACATCTAGCTTTTTAACGGCCATCTAATCCGAAAGTGCTCAAAATCATTTATTGCAAAATCAGCAACAGTGGTTTCACCATAACGTACCAAGCTTGATATTCTTCACTAAAACGATCTGACGGTTGAGTCGGATTTGTTTGCCGGATATCGGAAGACAGACTTTACCGCCGGCGAATTTCAAACATGAGCATCATTGGCCGCCTAGTCTATTTGGCATAAGCGGTAAGAGTACGCCGAAGGTTCTTCTGATGTTGTTCTATCAGGGGTTCGATTTAACAAGAATAGGAACATATGTTTGTTGTGGGTTGTGCAGGAGATTAAGGTCATTTTAATGGACATTGTCGCAGAACTTGTTTCGTGTGTAAAGCAAGGTATACTGTCGTAGTTGTAGAAGCAATTCGAAGATGCGGTTTTGGTCGAATCAGAACATTTGTTCGGTATCCCATTATTTTGTAGTTGATGTACTGGTAAGATAAGTCCATTTCCATGAACATGACTCAGGAAAGGCAAAGCGCTCAATCGAAGAAGGGGAGTTGGAAAGCGGGAATATACGTCGGTTATCGAGCGATTCCATTCTTATGTATCCCCCTGGAGAGTTGCAAGTTCTTTCAGATGTATATGAAGAGTGCCTATTTAACGAAAAGAGAACAAATGTTCGATAGGAACCAAGATTCCAAGGAGGCACTCGTTCTCGAAGATTTCTGGCGTTTCCAGACACTTGAACCGACGTTTTATGACTGTGGACCAATGGCAGATCACGCTAAATGCCGAAAGGTCCAGTATTAACGCAGCGTCTCCTGGACAAGTGAACATTGTATGGTGCAAAGAATAGCATGTCCCAGGATTGATCGAATAGCAATCAGGGAGTCGTCGCCTGTGTTTGTGATTGGATTCTTTGTAATAAAAGAAGAGATGAGGATTAATCCGATTTAGAACATACGTTTGGTTTCTGAGTATTTTCCGGTTATCTTTACTACACGGAAGCAGGAGAATACACGCAGCAAGTGGATTTGACCCAAGTCAGCTTGTAGCTTCAAACGAAGGAGAAGGATTATGGCTAAAACGGTTTACATAAAATATAATATGTAACCCTTAAAGGTGATCATGCTTTGTTGAGTCTTAAATCCGCAAATCCGGTATGTTTTACTACAAATGAACATCTGGTCCGCCTAATAGATGGCGGTTTTTTGCTGTTCTTTCATTGCTGCGAACGCAGAATGATCCATTGTTTACCTTGATGCATAAGTTTTGTGACAATTTCAATAATATAGGAGAACCGACTGCATATAAGAATTGGACTAGGTGGATTAGGGAAAAGGAGGCCTCATCGTTATGAATATAGCTGAACATAAACTGCTGGTCGCGGCACTAGGTGGCGTTAATGAAATTGGAAAGAACATGTACTTCATTCAGTACGATCAAGATATCGTGGTCATTGATTGCGGCTCCAAATTCCCAGACGAAAACCTGCCCGGCATCGATTTGATTGTGCCTGACTTCACCTATTTGCTGGACCATGCGGATAAAGTCAGAGCTCTTATTGTCACCCATGGACATGAAGACCATATCGGAGGGATTCCCTATTTATTGAAGCAGCTTCCCATACCTGTGTATGGAACGAAGCTCACAATTGAGCTGATTAAAATCAAGCTGAAAGAGCATCGCATTCTGCGTGAATCCGATCTTCACACGATCGATGCGAATTCCACCATTGAAGCGGGCGCTATCCATGCCTCTTTTTTTTCGACCAGCCACAGCATTCCGGACTGCGTGGGTATCGTCTTTCAGACCCCGGAAGGCAAGGTTGTCCATACGGGGGATTTTAAATTTGACATGTCTCCTGTGAAGGGGCCTTATCCGGATCTGCACCGAATGGCTGATATCGGCAAGCAGGGGGTCAAGGTGTTATTGTCCGAAAGCACAAACGCCGAGAGACCGGGATTTACGCCTTCGGAACGCCTTGTTGGCGGACATATTCTGGAAGCATTCGCCCAAGCAAAACAGCAGGTATTCATCTCTACGTTTGCTTCCAACGTGAACCGTGTTCAGCAGATCATCGATGCCGCGGTTGAAACAGGGCGAAAACTCATTCTGCTCGGCCGCAGCATGGTCAATGTCGTTACCGTTTCCAAGGAGCACGGCTATTTAAACATCCCTGATGACTTACTGATTGATGCAGGTGACAGCGAGCGTTATCCACCGGATAAAATCGCCGTGCTATGCACGGGAAGTCAAGGCGAGCCTATGGCTGCATTATCACGATTAGCCAGCTCCAAACATCCCCATATCGAGATTTTGCCTGGCGATACCGTCATCATTGCTGCAGGAGCGATACCGGGAAATGAACGGAACCTTGCTCTTGTGATCGATAATTTGTATGTGCTGGGCGCTCAGGTCATCTATGGTTCCGGTGCAACTTCTGGTATGCATGTATCCGGGCACGGTAGCCAAGAAGAGTTGAAATTAATGCTCACCTTGATGAAACCGGACTATTTGATTCCTGTTCATGGTGAATTCCGAATGCTGTATCAGCATCGTCAGCTGGCGGATTCCGTGGGGATCCCTAGTGAAAATGTGTTCATCATCCAGAATGGCGACACGATACAAATCCAGCAGGGAATGGCATCCTTAGGTCCCAAAATACCATCAGGCAACAGCTTGGTGGACGGATTGATGATCGGGAACGTAGGCAACATCGTTTTGCGTGACCGTAGGCAGCTGTCCTCCGATGGGATGCTTATTATCGTAACCACGCTCAGCAAAACGGAAAAGCAGATGGTAGCCAAACCCGAGCTCATATCCAGAGGTTTCATCTTCGTGAAGGATTCAGAGGAATTCATCGGCCAAATCCAAGATATCGTCATATCTTCAATGAAGGATTTAACGGAAACCGGGTCCACACAATGGAATCTTATCAAGCAGACCTTGAAAGATCATGTTGGCAAATTCATATATAGCGAGACGAAGAGAAGGCCAATGATTTTGCCCATCGTTATCGAAGTATAAGCCTTTTGAAATGTAAGAAGCACAGCCTAAAATAGGTTGTGCTTTTTACAGTGATATTCGAAGCGTAGTTCGATCTAGGCATACACTGCCGATGAGGTCGGTCGCTGGCCATCATGGGTTATGCAAGTGAATAACAAGTGAATTAAATGGATAGTGAAGCCGCTCATAAATAACAATAAATGGGAAATAATAAGAATGTAGAAGGGAGGCAATGTGAAAAATAGTAACGTTGCTAACTCAACAAAAACAAACAGGAAAGTGTAGTATTGATTATGATGTTAAGGGTTTTTAACTGTGTGTGAATGAATTATGGACAATCAAATGAAGTTAGGATTAATAACAAAGTGAAAATGTTAAAACAACCGACGCGACGTTATTCGTTATGATTGATTTAGACAGGATTCAAAAGTAATTCAAATGCGACTTGATCGAATATAATTGAAGTTACACAAAGCAGATAATGTGATTAAAGTGTACGATAATGTTGATAGTGGAAAAATTCTAAAAATAATAATAATTGTAGAATAAGCAATAAAATCAAAGCTCAGTTAGAAAAACTTTGTATCTATTTCACAAAACTCGTATTTTGTACATATGTCTATAGATTGAATTGAAACCCACACTCCGTAGTATCTGACTGTGATATTTTTTTAGGCTTCCCCGGTGAATGATTCAAACCCAAAGATCCAAGACCGCCATCGTGATATTTATGCAGATAGCCCCCTATTGTTTTTCAGGTGCGATGAAGGGTTTTAGCGATTTGTTCGAGGGTCTGTCCTTCCAAGCGAAGGCGTACAGCGAGATAACGCTCATACATCCGCTTGTCTGTTGTTTTGTTCATGGCTTATTCCACAATTTCTACTTCGCTCAAAGTTCCCATCTCATTCACTTCCTTTTTCAATCGTCTCACTCTTTATTACCTGATTATGGACATGATAGCTTATTTGGGTAAATATTTAAATCAGCTTATATAGCGGAAAATATAGAGAAGATGTCGCCAATGATTAGGAATGAACGGCAGAGTGATGAAAAAGATTGCAAAAAAAGAGTAACCCTAATCGGTTTTTACCGAATAGAAGGTACTCTTTTTGCTGCTCAATGTCAAAATACAATAAAAACATACGGAAATCCTCAGGTTAAGGCGTCTCCGAGCTCCAGTAGCTCTCCGGATCCACGTTTTCAAGGCCCGGAATTGGCTTGCCGATCGGCAGTTCAAAGGACCAGTTCACATTCGGATACCACTTGTCGGTGACTTTGCGGATCAAGGTGGCCTTCTCCGGCAGTTCGGTCATGCCCTGCACAACAAATCCGGGATCTCCGGAAGCCTCTTTGATCTTGCCCATACTGACTCCCCCTCTGAATTCCGCCGGATATTCCCTTCCATCCTGATCTCTGACGACCCAAACATCTTTGCTGAATTCATTGCGATATTGCCCTTTCATCTTAATTAGACCCGCAATTTTCGGATCATTCATCCTCGCATTCGGGTCATGGTCAACCGTAAAGCCGCTTAATGTAACGACGTCTCCCTGATCCTTGAATATGACCGGATGTTCTTTAAGCTCGCTTGGAATCAGTTCAAGCAAACCGCTGCTTTGAATGGGAATGGAGTATCCGTCAAATACGAAGCTCAGCTTTTCGCGGTCATACGGAAGATACCTGAAGGTATAGGTCCAGTGCCGCTTACCGCCCTGCAGCTCACTGTTCTGCGAAATGATCGTCTCCGGGTGTCCGCCCCTGTAATTGTTTACGCTCGATATGTCTTCTCCCTTTTCATTTTCAAAATGAAACATCAGCTGCTGCATGCTCTCCAGTTCTCCCGGCGAGCGCTTGGCGGCTTCAGGTGTCAAGGAAGTGCTCAGCTCCAATCTTACGCCGCTTGGCGTGCGTACCAGCTTTTCCATCTCAATCTGCATACCGTCAGGCGTCATGTACTTCTCGTGTAGGGGCGTCGTAATATTCAGCGCGTTCGCCTTTTTCATGTCGAGCTTGAAGTTGAAATCCCAGTTTCCTTTCACGACTTTCTTGGAAAATACATTTCCTATTTCGCTTACCTCTCCTACTACGCTCACTTGATCATTCTGAACTTCACGAGTAAAAACAAACGTCAATTTATCGATGAACTTCGATCCTCCTTGTTCCCTGAGCCGCGCCACCTCATTATCGTTAGCATCTAGGACAAGAATTTTACTCCAGTCAACCTGATTCACGGCAGGTTTCCCCCGCGGATCCGTCACCTTCACCCCCATCACAAGCCGGGTCGCATCGGCGACCACTTCGTTAATCTCAATCGTGTAGCCTTTATCCTTCACTTTGACATGGGGGTTCTGCACGAGTCCAAGGCTTTGGGCATCCATCATCCCGCTATCCGAGGTTTCCCTCGCAAAAATCGATCGGACCCAGTCGGCAATGGACGGCTGTGCGTACAAAGTCAATGCCATGGCTACAACGAGAAGCGAAGCAACCCACAAGGCGCTTTTTTTCAAGAAAGGCCGCGATTTCGGATGACTCTTCTTAGAAACAGCCATGGATTCTTCCCCTGCAGGCTCGATTTCCATCTGTTCAAGGGAAGCCATCACCTGCTCGGTAAAGCCTTCTGGAAGTCTCTCGGCATACAGCAGCTGCGTCCATACTTTTTCTTCCTCCTCTGCCGCGGCTACCGTACTCCGGCATTCCGGGCACATGCGAAGATGGAATTCCAGCTCTTCGTCCGTTTTATTTCCAGACCGAATGTACTCTTTTGTCTGAGCAAGCTTCCAGCATCTCATGTATCATCCCCTCCTTCTCCTTGAACTTTTTTCGCAGAGACTTCTTGGCCCGGTGCAGCCGATTGCGCACTTGATTCACCTCAATGCCGGCAATAGCGGCAATTTCGTCATAGCTTAGTTCATTCGTATATCGCAGCAGCAGCACGATCCGATATTTATCCGGCAGCTGCTGCAGTAATTGCTGTACTTCCCCGCCGGTTTCCTTGCGGAGATAAGCCGATTCCGGCGTTTCGGTGTGATGATGCTGCACCCGGATCAGCACATCAGCTTCTACCGGCTCAGGCTTTTTTCTCCGCCCCGCATCCTTCATCACATTCACGGCGATGGCGTACAGCCATGAGGCGAAGCTCGATTCCTCCCTGAAGCCCGCCAGCTTGCGGTAAGCTTTCAGAAAAGCCTCCTGCGTGTAGTCCTGGGCATCCTGCGGGCTAGCACCCAGGCCTCGTAATAGGCCGTATATTTTATTTTTGTGCGTATCCACCAGCTGTGTAAAGCTCCTCTTGTCGCCAGCCAGCACCTGCCTGACCAGCGTAACGTCCTGTGACGGGTCTGCCATAACGATCCTCCCTGCTCATCATCTGAACTTCATATATTATAGACGGATGTCCTTTGCCGTTTCTCTCACTAAAAAAAAAAAGAGCCCTCTTAGAATCTCTTCCTGTTTATTCCATTATACAGCCCGTTAGTTGAACAAAGGCAGCCGATCTCGTTATCGGCTGCCTACTTGTCTTTTATTGAACTAACGTGTCCCGTTAGTTTAATGAACCTCTATTATGCATTTGAATAATTAATCGAGACCACTCCTGGTTAACTACGGAACGAAGGAGTACCCCAAGTACCCGAAGAAGAACTTCGGCTCGTGCTCCTAGTTTGTATCCTCCCATAGTTGAACGGAAAAAAGTATCTTTATATACTAAAAGTGAGACCTTTACATCTAAAGTAATCTTCAACTTGTTTAATTATTTTCCAATATACTTAACAAAAAGTTCATAACGTCTCTTTAACCATTTAAATGACCTACTTATGATTTTTTAATTATATATGTATGAGTGATTCGGTAGGACGTCCAATTTTTTAAAAAATAATCCCAACCTTTATTTCTCCTGGCACACTATATAATTGTCAGGAATTACAGATGCAAATATGGAGGAAAAAATGGATTCAATTAGTAAAAACGGAAAAGAAGCCGCGGAAGCGATTCGGAGCTATGTCAAACCGATTTTCGGTTTTGCGTTAAACCGGGTCAAGCACCGGGCCGAGGCGGAGGATCTGGCTCAGGAGATTATGCTGCAGTTGTTGAAATCCTTCTCTGGGGTGCGGGACATTAGAAGCCTTGACGCTTACGTCTGGACGGTTGCTCGATACACTTGGGTGAATTGGTTGAAAAAGCGTGCGCACGCTCCCCAAGCGATCGAAATCAACGGCATGTCTGAACTGTCTGCCGCCCCTTCCCGGGAGCCGCTTGACCGACTGCTGGCAACCGAAGCTTCACGCGAGCTGCGCCGAGAAGTCGCGTTTCTGTCCGACATCCATCGCCGGATCGTGGTCATGCATTACTACGACGAGCTTAAAATCGGCGATATCGCAGTTGCTCTGAACATTCCTGTCAACACGGTGAAGTGGCATTTAAGCGAGGCTAAAAAGAAGTTACGGAAAGGGATGAAACGTATGCGTGCAACAGGAACTTTAAGTGTCAATCCGGTCAGCATGGGGGAAATGGGCCATTCGGGTTCGGCTGGCAGACTGGGCGAAACCAACGATTTTCTTGGACGCGCCTTGGCGCAAAATATCGTTTACGCGGCTTATCACAAGGCGCGTACCGTACATCAAATCGCGGAGGAACTGGGAATGCCGCCGTCTTTGTTGGAAGGCGAAGTCCAGCATCTGGCCGATTACAATTTTCTCATTCAAACCTCTCCCGGCAAATATCAAAGCAATACCATCGTCTGGGACCTCTTCGAGTTGGCCGTAGCCGGTCATCAATTTTGGCAAGATTGCGCTGCCGAAGTGGCCGATGTTCATTTTGACGCGTTAATGGAAGTTCGCCGTCAAGTCGAGGATAGCGGAGTGTACGTTCCAGACGGCGACTATAACTTCCTGCTCTGGACCCTGCTGCCCAAGAACATCGAGGAGCAATCTTGGCGGAGCATGCCAGCGGGCGAAAACTTCGATGCGATCGCACCAATGCGAAAGGACGGAGGTCAATATATTGCCTATGCAGCGTTAAATCGGAGCCACTATGCCGATCCGGGTTTTGATATGAGTAGTTACGTCACCTTCGGTCCGTCGCTCCGCTACGTCGAAGACTCTCCTTTATACTTGTGGCAATTCAATACGTACTGGAGCGACCGTCAGATGGATTGGCGTTCCCTGGAATATCGGAATATCGAGATTTGTCATGCATTTCAACAGGGGGAACTGCCCAACAACGAAGAGAATGTTGAGCAATATTCGTTCCTGCTGGAGAAAGGGTACATCCGCAAGACGAAGGAGGGGTACAACTTCAATGCGGTTTGGATTGACTCTCCTCAAACGTTGGATCGGTTGAACAAGGCAATGCCGGATTTGTCCGCTCTGTATGCGCCTGCTGTCGGCAAGCTCTATGACAAAATGCTCAACCTGTTCCTGCAAAATCAGCCGAAGCATTTGGAGCCGCAGCTTGCTTACATGGTGAGAGGCAACACCGGCGGAGGTCGGCTGGTCGCTTATATTTTGAAGCATTTGATCGATAACGGGAAGTTGAAACCGCCGTTGCCGCACCAGCAGAAGACGATTTCAACCTGGATGGGGCCGGTCAAGTAAGTCGGTTCGGAAATGTATACGAAGAATGGCCGTTCCCGGGCGGTGGCCATTTTTACACAAAACTCTGTCTGTCCAACGAAGTGATTAGGACATCGCTATTTCACCACGACCCCCTCCTGAACGTATGAAAATGATCAAAAACTACCCATGACGCATGTGCGTCATGGGTAGTTTTTGATCGCAATCGTATCCGCCGGATTTCTCCTTTACCTTACGATTTTTAATCTTTCTTGTCCGCAACCAACCGTGAGAGGCCAGATGCTCCACATACTCAGCAGATCTATTCAGCAAAACTGCCCGTTAGCTTAATGACGGCGGAGCCATTCTCGAGCGCTAACGTATCATTTTTGCTTGTTTTAATTTGAAAAGGTTGTACCCGAGCGCATTGGTTCAACATACGTACTGTTAGTCCCGCCAGAATGTAGGCATTTTTGTGTCATTATCCTACAATGTAGGCACATTTGTGCATTTTATCATGACACAATTTCTCCTACTTAAATAACAAAAAGCCTGATCCATGGTATTATCCCCTCAAAGTA
>NZ_JBCMXJ010000020.1:0-229082 GCF_050475945.1 Paenibacillus solani | reverse complement strand
TCGAGTCCTGTTCGGGGAGCCACTTGCTTCCATAGCTCAGTAGGTAGAGTGCATCCATGGTAAGGATGAGGTCACCGGTTCGATCCCGGTTGGAAGCTCCAGATTCGACTTGTTGAAATGGACATGCAGCATGATATTGTGGCCCGTTGGTCAAGGGGTTAAGACACCTCCCTTTCACGGAGGTAACAGGGGTTCGAATCCCCTACGGGTCACCACTTACTTAAAATGCTTCAGGGGATGAGAACCACCACGGTTCGTTGGAGCATCAACTTCGTAAGCTTAGACTTCGCAGTCTCGAACGAAGTGAGAGTATCCCCTACGGGTCACCACTTACTTTATCTTTAATCCAGATATGGAGGCTTAGCTCAGCTGGGAGAGCGCCTGCCTTACAAGCAGAGGGTCGGGGGTTCGATCCCCTCAGCCTCCACCATATAACTTAAGATTCCAACGGGAATCAATAAGTTGCAAGAATGTTCATCGATTTTGGGGATTAGCCAAGCGGTAAGGCAACGGACTTTGACTCCGTCATGCATAGGTTCGAATCCTATATCCCCAGCCACTTCATTCCCTAATAATGAAGTTAAGCTTGAAGGTAATCCGGTTATTTAACGGAGGCTCCTGAATGCGAGCCATTAGCTCAGTTGGTAGAGCACCTGACTTTTAATCAGGGTGTCGAAGGTTCGAGTCCTTCATGGCTCACCAGTGTTTTATCTTGTGCGCGTGTGGCGGAATTGGCAGACGCACTAGACTTAGGATCTAGCGTCTTTGACGTGGGGGTTCAAGTCCCTCCACGCGCACCATTTATTGCGGACGTGGCTCAGCGGTAGAGCATCGCCTTGCCAAGGCGAGGGTCGCGGGTTCGATTCCCGTCGTCCGCTCCATTATGCGCCCTTAGCTCAGCTGGATAGAGCGTTTGACTACGAATCAAAAGGTCGGGAGTTCGAATCTCTCAGGGCGTGCCATTCTTTACAAAAGTTTAATATCGGGATGTAGCTCAGCTTGGTAGAGCACCTGGTTTGGGACCAGGGGGTCGCATGTTCAAATCGTGTCATCCCGATTGTTACATCTGCGGGTGTAGTTCAATGGTAGAACTCCAGCCTTCCAAGCTGGTAGCGTGGGTTCGATTCCCATCACCCGCTCCATACATAAGCAGGACATCACCTTGTGTGATGTTTTTTTACATATTCACACGACTGTCCTGCGAAGAGTTAATGTGATAAAGAAACGGAGTCGTATCGATCGTTTGTATTACGAAAGCCATGATGACGGTAGGTGTCATGAGCTTGAGTTTTGTCAATTTGGCTAATTTTTTCGCCTGTAAAATGCAGATTTTCATGCACTTTTATTGTATGATATTAGGAAGGCATTAAGTCCTAGAGATAAACTGCTGAAACGGGTTGAGATGGGAGGAGTAGCATGACTGAACTTACTGTAACGGCAAAGAGCAATTCCAACAATCTGCTGCGGCGAGATGTACGGTTTCTCGGCAACATTCTCGGAGAAGTTCTTGTCCATCAAGGGGGCAATGAGCTTTTAGAAATAGTTGAGAAAATTCGCGAAACGAGTAAATCGTTGCGATCCGTATTCCTGCCAGAATTGTTTGCAGATTTCAAAAGGATCATCAGCACACTAGAACCCGACATTCGCCATCAGGTGATTCGCGCGTTTGCCATTTATTTTCAATTGGTTAACATTGCTGAGCAAAATCATCGCATACGCCGTAAACGTGATTACGAGCGTTCTGCAGGGGAGAGCGTTCAACCTGGATCCATTGAAAGTGCGGTTCAGGATCTGAAGGAACGTAATATTCCGTTTGAAGAAGTTCAAGAGATTCTGGGAAGCATGTCCCTTGAACTGGTGATGACAGCTCATCCGACAGAAGCGATGCGTCGGGCTATTCTGGACATCCATAAACGGATTGCAGACGATGTCATGCAATTGGACAACCCGACATTGACGTTCCGTGAGCGAGAGCAGCTTCGGGAGAAACTCCTGAATGAAGTGATCACCCTGTGGCAAACCGACGAGCTTCGTGACCGTAAGCCAACGGTTCTTGATGAGGTCAGAAACGGGATGTATTATTTTCACGAGACTCTGTTTCACATTCTGCCAGAAGTTTATCAAGAACTGGAGCGCTGCCTAAGCAAATATTATCCGGGTCATCATTGGCACGTTCCAACCTATTTACGTTTCGGCTCGTGGATTGGTGGCGATCGGGACGGAAATCCGTCAGTGACGGCGGACATCACATGGAAAACGCTTGAAATGCAGCGGAAGCTTGCGATACGTGAATATCAGCGGATTCTACGCGAATTCATGAAATACCTCAGCTTTAGCTCCTCTATTGTGAGTGTATCGGATGAATTGCTTCAATCCATTGAAAAAGACCGCGAGCATGTGACACTGAGGAAGATGGAAATTTGGCACAATGAGAAAGAGCCTTATCGTGTAAAACTGGTCTATATGTTAGCTAAAATGAATCATATTCTGGATGAGGATATGACAGGCAGCGAGCGTTACCAGTCGCCAGAGGAATTTATCGAGGACTTGAATATCATTGATCGAAGCTTACGTTTCCATTTTGCTGACTATGTAGCGGATACCTATATTCAGAAGCTAATCCGCCAGGCGGAGCTGTTTGGATTCCATACTGCAACGCTGGATATCAGACAGCACAGTAAAGAGCATGAGAATGCCATGACTGAAATTCTTCGTAAAATGAATGTGACGCAGGATTATTCGAAATTAAGTGAAGATGAGAAGATTGAACTCCTCAATAAATTGCTTAATGATCCTCGCCCTTTAACTACCCCATATCAAGAATACAGCGACAGTACAGAAGAATGTCTTGAAGTATTCAGAACGGTATTCCGCGCACAGCAGGAGTTTGGCGTGAAGTGTATTTCAAGTTATTTGATCAGTATGTCAGAGGGTGCAAGTGATATTCTGGAAGTGATGGTATTTGCCAAAGAGGTAGGACTCTTCCGCAAGGACAATGATGGCTCTGTTGTGGCTACACTGCAGGCTGCCCCGTTGTTTGAAACCATTGAAGATCTTCATGCAGCTCCTGAAATTATGAACAAAATCCTGAGTCTGCCGATTTATCGTGAAGCCATTACGGCGATGAACGAACTACAGGAGATCATGCTGGGCTACTCCGATAGTAATAAGGATGGCGGAGCCATTACAGCAAACTGGGAGCTTCAGGTAGCACTTAAGAAAATTACAGACGTAGGCAATAAATACGGAATTAGAGTGAAATACTTCCACGGTAGAGGCGGATCGCTTGGCCGCGGAGGCATGCCACTAAATCGCAGTATTTTAGCCCAACCAGCATCTACGATTGCAGGCGGTATCAAAATCACGGAGCAGGGCGAGGTTATTTCCTCACGTTACTCTTTGAAAGGTATTGCTTATCGCAGCCTGGAACAGGCAACTTCTGCGCTTATCACAGCCTCTCTTCATGCTCGCTATCCTGAAAAGGAATCGATCGAAAAGGATTGGGAAGAGATCGCAGCCAACATCTCTGCGGTATCACAGAAGAAATATCAGGATCTGATATTCCGTGATCCGGATTTCCTTAGCTTCTTCAAGGAATCCACGCCGCTTCCTGAGGTGGGAGAGCTTAATATCGGCTCCCGGCCATCCAAGCGTAAAAATAGTGACCGTTTTGAGGACCTCAGAGCAATTCCTTGGGTGTTTGCTTGGACTCAGAGCCGTTACCTGCTTCCAGCATGGTATGCAGCTGGTACGGGCTTACAGAGCTTCTACCAAGGCAATGAAGAGAATCTAAAGGTGCTCCAGAAGATGTATGAGAGTTATCCGTTCTTCACGTCATTGATCAACACGCTGCAGATGGCACTTGCTAAAGCAGATCTGATCATCGCTAAGGAATATTCCCTCATGACGAAGGATAATACCGCCCGTGAGCGAATCTTCGGAATGATTCAGGATGAATTCAAACTGACGAAAGAGCTAGTTCTCAAAATTACAGGACAACAGGATATTCTGGATAACCAGCCAGTCTTGCAGGAATCGATTCGACTCCGCAACCCTTATGTCGACCCGCTCAGCTATTTGCAGGTGCAATTGCTCAATGAGCTGCGGGAACTCAGAGAACAGGAGCAGGACGATCCGGATCTGCTGCGGGAAGTACTGCTGACCATCAACGGCATTGCCGCAGGGCTTCGCAATACCGGCTGATACCTTGCAAATGCCATGAGGTTTTGAAGGGCTAGTAATTAGGCGGGGCTCCCTAATGGGGTCCCGCTTTTTTATCGATCAGGCCGCTTGTTACCTTCGGAGGATAGAGATGGGAATATCCGCTTAAGGAGATTACCCGGAAACCGGGATTCTTTTTGAATTATTGTTGATTTTTAGAAACAGTTGAATTACCATTTGAATGATGCTTATTTTTACGTTACCCATCAGACCATTCTGGGGGAATTATGGTGGACAATTTAGATGTAAGACTGGCAAAGCTGGCTCGAAAAGGGGACCAGAGAGCATTTGCCGAAATTGTAGAACTGTACAAAGACAAAATTTTTCATTTGGCTTACCGGATGCTGAGCAATCGGCATGAAGCTGAAGATGTTGTGCAAGAAACATTTTTACGCGTCTATAAGAATCTTGACCGATACGATGAGAATCAGAAATTCTCTACGTGGATATACCGAATCGGTACGAATCTTAGCATTGATCGGCTGCGCAAACGTAAGCCTTCTTTCTCGCTGGACGCGGACCTGAACGAAAGTGAAGGCATGGACGGCTACTCCCTCATACCGAGTGATAACCGTACACCAGAAAGCGAAATGCTGTTGTCCGAGACGCAGCGCATTATTCACCAGGCGATAGACGGGCTTCCCGCCAAGTACAAGACCATTATGATTCTAAGATACATACAGGATCTATCACTGCAGGAGATCAGCGATATTGTGGACTTGCCGGTAACAACGATTAAAACACGAGTACATCGTGGACGTGAATTTTTACGAAAAAAACTGGAGTTTAAATTGTGAGGGGGAAATCGCCTATCGTCGTTCTCTGAGGAAGAGAGATCGCCTTGAATGGCGCTTTTTTCTTGCGATGGTAGGAAAATTACGTTTTCGTAACTTTTTTTGATAATTCCTCAAATAATTGAAACATCCTTGATTCCGGCGCGTATGAACAATTAAAGCAAGTCTTATGCCTCTACGGGGGGATAGACCCAGCAAAGAGATTGAACGAAAGGATTGGCTCACAAATGGATTGCAAATTTGCCATCTCTTTGATGCATGATTATCTGGATAATGACTTGTCCGACCCGCAGCAGTTGGAATTGCAGAAGCATTTGCTGGATTGTGCTGACTGTCGGAATTACTTCGAAAAGCTGGAGCATACCGATATGCTTCTTTATTCCCTAACTCATCATGCAACCAAGCCATCAGATGATTTAACAGAACGTATTATGGGCATGCTTCCGAAACCCAAGAAACAAAAAGTCTGGGTCCAATGGGTTAAGAATCACCCGGCACTTACGGCTGCTGCTCTGTTTTTGGTTGTCATGCTCTTTAGCACCATCAGTTTTTGGAGTCAGGATAATCAACTGGTTGTGAAGAGTGATGAGTTCGAGAAGCTGGTGATTGAAGGGGATACCGTCATTATTCCTCAAGATCAAATCATCACGGGAGATCTTACGGTTGAGAATGGAAAGGCGAAAGTCTACGGCCAGGTTAATGGCAATCTGACTGTGATTGACGGAGAATTATTTCAAGCATCCACCGCACATATAGCCGGTCAAGTGAAAGATATCGATAGGGCCATGGACTGGATATGGTACAAAATTTCCAATCTGTTTACAGATGCCGCTTACCGATAGGTGAAAATCGCAGCTTACTGATAAAAGCGCCTCTTTTCAGAGAAAAGATGGCGCTTCTTTTGTTGATTTTTCAGTTTTCACCGGGAAAGCGGGGCTGGTCCGCTTGCATCGGAAAGATTAACGTTATAACCTAGAGAGTGTAGAGTAAATACTACATATATAGTCGCTTTAATGAGAAGTATGTTTCTAAGAAGGTTCCTACGTGAATCATAAGGATGGTGGAGAGAAGGTTGTCGTATCGACCTTAACGATCATCATAGAATAACCGGACTTGTTTGAGTCCGCACTTAAAGGAAACGACGGGGGTTGCTGTATGGAGTATTTCACAGATATGACCTGGGGTGAAACCGTTAAAGATATCATCGATATCCTTATCGTTACTTATATTGTATACCATATGATTCTGCTCGTCCGTGGTACTCGTGCGGTCCAGCTGCTTAAGGGGATTTTCGTGCTGGTGGTCATCTGGGCGCTCAGCACCTGGTTTGATCTATACACGCTCAAGTGGCTGATGAATCAGATTTTTACGTATGGTGTATTCGCGATATTTATCATTTTCCAGCCAGAGCTAAGACGAGGTCTCGAGCAGCTTGGCCGAGGAAAGCTGTTTGGACGGATGTCGGATATCGATGAGGAAACCAATAAATTAATCAGCGAAACCATTAAGTCTGTTAATTACTTGTCGCGTCGGAAAATAGGGGCTCTTATTGTATTTGAGCGGAAGACGGGACTCAATGAATATGTAGAATCAGGAATCCGAATGCAGTCCATGATCAGCTCGGAGCTGTTAATTAATATCTTTATTCCTAACACACCGCTACATGATGGAGCGGTTATCATTCAGAATGGGCAAATCGCAGCTGCCGGATGTTATTTGCCGCTCTCGGAGAATCCTTTTATCAGTAAGGAATTGGGAACAAGGCATCGTGCCGCCATTGGAATTAGTGAAGTGGGAGATGCCATTTCGATTGTGGTATCTGAGGAGACCGGGCAAGTGTCTTTGGCCTTGAATGGACAAGTTGTTCGGGATATTAAAGAAGAATCTCTAATTTCAAAATTGTATGAGGAGCTTCGTCCTGCCGCATCCATAAAGGAAAAACGTTCTTTTTTCTGGAAACGGAAGGGGAAAAACAGCGATGGATAAATGGATTAAGAACAATACGGCCAGTAAATTAATCGCTTTGGCAGTCAGCATTCTATTGTGGGCCATTGTCCATATGGACAGCGGGGCTCCTGCGCCACCTACGGCTTTTTATGAAACAAGAGTCATTGAAGGGGTCGAGATCCAAACGTATGGATTTGATGACAGCCATTATGCGTTGACAGGCATTGATAAGGATCGTGTGAACCTCGAGGTACGAGGGAAAAAATCCAATATTGCGCTTTTGACAGATGAATACAAAGTGAAGCTCGATTTAAGTAAAGTCAAACAACCAGGTACGCATACGCTGCCGTTGACATATTCCATTCCGAGCGGGGTAGAAATGATATCGATGGAGCCCTCACATGTTACGGTAACGGTGGAACCAAGGGTATCGAAATCGGTTACGGTAAGTATTGGAACGAAAGGTGTGCCAGCTAAAGATTACCGCGCCGGTACCCCTGTGTTGATCGATTCTAGGCAAGTCACGGTGACGCTTCCTGAATCGTCGATGGCCGAGCTGGGACAAGTCAAAGGTATTGTGGATCTGGATGGTGCTAAAGAGAAGGTAACCGACAAACGCGTCAAGCTGGTTGCATATGATAAAGCAGGCGCTGAGATGAAGGATGCAGTTATAGAACCGGGAACGGTAGCGGCTGAGGTCCCGATTGAACCCGGGTTTGTTGTCCTACCTCTCGAATTGCAATATACCGGACGGATGCCCGAAGGGTTTGTATTGTCCAAGGTAGATACAAAGGTAAAAGAAGTGAAGCTCTTCGGCAGCAAAGAGGCGCTGGCAGGAGCAAAGACCTATATAGAAGCGACGATTGACTTGGGAAAAGTTAGAAATTCGGGAACAACAGTGCTTACGGCCGACTTGACGCCGCCCGAAGGTTTTGAGAAAATCGAGCCGAGCACTGTCAATGTCGATGTTACAGCAGTGTCGTCGAATGGCGAACGGGTCATTACGGGGATTCCTATAACGCTAACAGGAGTTGCCTCGGGTCTGGATGCCGTCATAACTGAACCGAGGGTACAGACCATTTCTTTAACGCTTACGGGTGCTCCTGATTTGCTGAATAGTCTGGAGCCCGCAGATATTGGGGTCACCGCCAACGCAGCAGGTTTGAAGGCAGGCGTGCATGAAATTCCATTACAGATCACGCTGCCTCATTTTATCAACCGTGCAGATTCGGATCGCCTTGTCATCAAGGTGGAGCTGAAGGATGACTCTAAGCCGGTGACTACGAAACCGGAGCAAGGCTCTAATCATGAAGATACGGATAAGGGCAAGCCAAGTACGCCAGAAACAGGATCAAGCAATGACCATACAGAGAATACGGAAACACCGCCAGCAAGTGAGAGTCCGGACCATACAGGTACCGGCGATAGCTCCGTCCATCCCCCAGAGGAAGAGACGGACGATGGGAGAAACGAAAGCGGAATCAACGAATGATGGATAATATCGAAGAGTAGATAAAGGAGTATATCAAACATGGGGAAATATTTTGGTACAGATGGAGTAAGAGGGGTTGCAAATCAGGAATTAACTGCGGAAATGGCTTACAGCATCGGCCGCTGCGGCGGCTATGTGCTTACAGGTGATAAAGAGAAGCCAACCGTCATCATTGGTATGGATACGCGTGTATCCGGGGCGATGCTCGAGTCGGCTTTGGTTGCTGGCTTGCTGTCCATCGGTGCTCATGTCATTCGCCTGGGTATCGTAAGCACACCAGCGGTGGCTTATATAACAAGACTGTTAAAAGCCGATGCCGGTGTCATGATCTCGGCTTCACACAACCCGGTACAGGATAACGGTATCAAGTTCTTCGGTGGCGACGGCTTCAAGCTGTCGGATGAGACAGAGCTTAAGATCGAAGAGTTGATGGATGCGGAAACGGACAATCTGCCGCGCCCGGTTGGAACGGAGTTAGGTGAAGTTCTGATTGATAATGAATCCAAATATAAATATTTGGATTATCTTAAAACAACGATTACGAACCGATTCGACGGCATGAAAATCGTTCTGGACTGTGCGAATGGGGCAGCATACGAGCTGGCTCCTAAGCTGTTCCGTGAATTAGGTGCTGATGTGGTAACTATCGGAGCTGAGCCGAATGGTTTGAACATCAATGATCATTGTGGATCGACTCACCCGGAGAAGCTGATCGAAGCTGTACTGGAGCATGGAGCTGATCTGGGGCTGGCTTTTGATGGAGATGCGGATCGCCTTATTGCGATTGACGGAAAGGGCGAGGAAGTAGACGGCGATTTCATCCTGTGTATCTGTGGTGATGCCATGAATCGCAGCGGTAAACTTAAAAAAGGCACCGTCGTTTCAACAGTAATGAGTAACATTGGTTTCTATAAAGCATGCGACAGCTTGAAACTAAAAACAGCAAAAACCGCCGTGGGCGACCGTTATGTCATGGAAGAAATGCGCCGTGGCGGGTACAATCTGGGTGGAGAGCAATCCGGACATGTTATTTTCCTGGATCATAACACGACCGGAGACGGCATCCTGACAGGGATTCAATTGGTTGATACGTTGGTATCTTCCGGCAAATCGCTGTATGAGCTGAAGAGCAGCATGCGCAAATATCCACAGGTACTGGTTAATGTTCGCGTAGGCGATAAGAGCAAATATCAAGGCAATGCAGTCATTGAGTCTGCCATCGCTGAGGTTGAAGGCATCTTGGGCGATAACGGCCGTGTCCTGGTTCGTCCATCGGGAACGGAATCCCTTATCCGCGTTATGGCGGAAGGTCCGGATAAAGAGGAACTGGATCGTTACGTGACACAAATTGCTGATGTCGTGGAGCGGGAATTGGCGTAAGTCTAAGGGTGGATTTTTCAAGGAAAGCAAACTAATATCTGTCAGGCCAGTGAACTATGTCGATCGGGTTCACTGGCCTGATGCTTTTTCTAAAAGCCTGTTGAATGAAAGCGCAACACCTCCTGTCCTGTCTGTAAAGTGTTCGGTTTTGGACAGTGTTTAAGAAGATAGGTCATTTGGAGTCATTTTTGGGGTTAATTGTACGCAGAGCTTGGGTACTGCTAAGAAACGGCCGAGTTGCCAAAGTGATAACGCATGAATATAATAAAGAATGTCATTCATAAACAGAAAGTGAGGATCGTGAGGTTGTATCAAGCTTCATAAGCGCCAGAGCTTGTACCTGCGCGGGATTGGTTATAGCTGCAAGTAGAATAACCAAACGGCAGAAAGCAAGTTGACGAGGTAGAGGTGTTCGATTATTCGGCGGGGACCTCTCGGTCTTGCACCAACCGTAAGCGGATCACGGAAAAGGAATGGGCGACCGTTCCCACAACGTATTCGCGGGTGCTAAACATTACTCTTACACAAAACATGAATATGCGATCTGGAATACGGCAGTGCGGTGGAAGAAGATTGCATTCATGTCTAATCAACTATATATTCTATTGTTTTTCCGAACGTTGATAATTGAATAGTCATTCTTCTTTCCGGATACCGCACAGAAGCTGCCGTGTTCTATTTCCGCCTAACTATTATAGGGAAATCGAACGGAGGAATTATACAATGTGTGGTATCGTCGGATATATTGGTAACCAGAAAACGCAAGCAGTGCTGATCGAGGGATTGAGAAAGCTGGAGTACCGCGGGTACGATTCAGCGGGGATTGCTGTTTTTACGAATGAGGGACTGCGTGTAGCGAAAGCGCAAGGTCGTCTTGCCAATCTCGAGGAACGTCTGGAAACTGCACCATTGTTAGGGACCGCAGGTATCGGTCATACCCGCTGGGCAACGCATGGTCGGCCATCGGACGTCAATTCCCATCCTCATACCGATGAGAGCCAGAAGTTCTCTGTTGTTCATAACGGGATCGTTGAGAACTATCTGGAGCTGAAGGAAGAGCTGATCAGCCAAGGACACCATTTTGCTTCGGAGACTGATACGGAAGTTATTTCCCATCTCATTGCCCGCGAATATGACGGAGATATCGTGAAGGCTGTGCAGAAGGCGATTTCTTACATGAGAGGCGCATTTGCCCTTGGCGTATTGACTGAATATGAGCCGGACCGATTGGTGGCTGTTCGTCAAGCTAGTCCGCTGATTATCGGCCTTGGCGAAGGAGAGAACTTTATCGGTTCTGATATCCCGGCTATTTTGAAATATACGCGTAACGTTTATATTCTCAACGATGGAGAGATGGCACTGCTGACGGCTGATGCTGTCGAATTAATGACCATTGAGGGGAACTTTATTTCTCGGGAAATGATTCGTGTCGACTGGGATGCTGTGACAGCAGAAAAAGGCGGATTCGATCACTTCATGCTGAAGGAGATCCATGAGCAGCCTAAGGCATACCGGGACACCATGCTGGGCCGTGTGGATGAGAGCGGACGAAGAGTGGTTCTGCCGGAGCTGAAGCTGTCACAGGAACAGATTAAGAATATCCGTAATGTGCAGATTGTGGCTTGCGGCACAGCTTACCATGCCGGGCTTGTGGGACGCAGCGTGATTGAAGAGTTGGTACGTATTCCGGTTGAAAATGACGTAGCTTCCGAGTACCGCTACCGTTCGCCCATCGTGACATCGGAGACGCTTGTGATTGTGGTCAGCCAATCTGGTGAGACCGCAGATACCTTGGCTGCGCTTCGTGAAGCGCAAAGCCATGGCGCACATGTCCTTGCTATTACGAACGTAGTAGGCAGCTCGATTGCCCGTGAGGCTAATAGTGTGCTTGGCACCCTGGCTGGTCCAGAGATTGCCGTAGCGTCCACGAAGGCGTACACCTCGCAGTTGATTGCGTTCTATCTGTTTGGTTTGTATCTGGCTCAAGTGCGCGGCATGATGACAGAGGATGCTGTTGCTAATGTCATTGCAGCAATGGAAGCACTGCCTGAACAGGTAGAGTCCATGCTGAATAGCGCAGAATCGATCAAGGAATATGCCGAGCAAATTGCGAAGCATGACCACCTGTTCTTTATCGGCCGCGGCCAAGACTACGCTGTAGCACAGGAAGGTTCCCTCAAGCTCAAGGAGATTTCCTACATTCACTCCGAGGCCTATGCTGCCGGCGAATTGAAGCATGGTACGCTTGCTCTGATTGAAGAGGGAATCCCAGTCATTGCCTTGGCAACCCAGGAATCTGTACTTGAGAAAACGGTGAGCAACATCAAGGAAGTGAAGGCACGCGGAGCCGAAGTGATGGCCATTACGCATGAAGAGCATGTGGCTGGCCTGCTGAAATCCGTCGACCAAGCCTTCGCTATTCCGAAGACGCTGCCAATCTTGACGGCAGCCTTGTCTGTCGTACCTCTACAATTGCTTGCCTACTATGCATCGCTTGCTCGCGGCAATGACGTGGATAAGCCACGGAATCTAGCGAAGAGTGTGACGGTGGAGTGAGGTAGGGAGCGGGAAGTTTCCGTTTTGTGGATTTAAAATAAAGTCGTACCGTTTTAAATAAAGTTATACCGTTTATAAAAAAGTTGCACCGTTTTACCCCTTTAGATATGGTTATCTAAAGGGGTATTTTAAATGAGATGCAAGTAAAATCTAGATAATATGGAGGATTTTTTGAATATGCAACAGACAAAGCAAAAAACACCTTGGCGACCTAGAGGTCTTATTCAGTGGTTACTGACAGTCCTCTCTGTGATAGTACTTCCTGTTTAAAATGATGAGTGGGCTTGCATGGGCTGCGACGCTATTTCCAGTGGTTCTATTAATCATAACAGTGGTCATAATAGTTCTATTAGTACTAGCTTTCTGGAAAAAAGCCCTAATCGCTCGGACGATTTTGATTCCTATATTGTTACTACTAATCTTTCTAATTGTACAGCCAACCGTTAGTATGTTGAGCTATGCTAAAAGTGAGAATACTTCAGTTTCTCTTAGTTCTCATTTTTTCAACAAGCAAGATATATCAACGGAACCGATGCAGAATATTGTATATGGAAAAGCTACGGATGGTGTTGAATTAAAGCTTGATGTGTGGCCAGCCAAAGAGAATTCAAAAAACACTCTGAAACCTGCCATTGTGCTAGTGCATGGAGGTGGATGGGTATCAGGCGATAAAGGTGAGGTTCCACACTGGAATCAATGGCTGAATGACCTAGGATATACAGTTTTTGATGTACGATATCGTATGCCTCCTCATGCAGGATGGAAAGATGAAGTTGGAGATATAAAATCAGCATTAGGCTGGGTATTAGAAAATGCGGATACCTACAAGATCAATCCTCAAAAAATAAACTTAATGGGTCAGTCGGCAGGAGGGAATTTGGCTATGCTTGCCGCATACAGCATGGGGAATACACAGTTACCTCCTTCCACCAATGTTCCTGAAGTGCATGTTAACTCTGTCATTAACCTATATGGACCAGCAGATATGACATTATTGTATAAGAATAGTACTAGTATTGACTATGTTCAAGGTGTTATGGAACAGTATATTGGAGACTCACCTTCTCAATTCTCTGATCGCTATAAAATACTCTCACCAATCAACTATATTCAGGGAAATACACCACCTACCATTACATTATTAGGAACAGGTGACCGTATAGTCCCAGTAGAACAAGGTGAAATTTTGGACAAAGAGCTGGCTGTGAAAGGCGTAGATCATGAATTCTACCTTCTTCCAAAAGTTGATCATGCATTCGATATAAACCCAGGTAGTTTGAGTACTCAGTTTGCAAGAGAAAAAGTTACAGCATTTCTTCAAAGATATAATAAATGATCATAGAAATAAGCAACCATGGAGACGAGAGAAAAAGAACAGAAAGACTGAGAGCAATTCAAGAGGTTTTATTCACATCATTACAAAACGCCCCCTTTGTAATGATGTGATATATTTATGTTTTAAAAGGGGTTTTTGATCAAACTTTTATATAAAATAATGATTAAATCGAATATTTTAAGAGCTTGTTTTGATCATTCTTTTTTCAAAACAAGCTCTTTTCTTTTGTTCTTTTATCACAAATTAATAGTATTAATTTGATCAAACTTTATTTAAAAACTACAGTTATGTCCATTGATATAAAAGTATGGAACGAGTAAAAGAAGACTGGAACCAACATGAAAGATGATGAATGCATATAGAGGGAGGCCCGAAGGAATTGGGGTCTCCCTCTTTTTCTGAATGAAAAAACACGTGCATTGGCAAACATAAAATCAACAAAATCGGTTCCAAGTATTTTTCACTTGCCAGTTAGTAGAAACTCACATCGTTCTAAACCAAATTTGTATCAAAGCAAACAAGATCGTATTACAGCTGAGCAGATCCAGGATAAATTTCTGGCATTTGCTCGGCTTTTTTGTATCAGGGAATTGGAGAAAGGGAAGGGAAGGGGAATGAGGATTTCTTTACCGAAAGGGCATGATGATAGGAAGGATCAATCACTCCTCCCGAATACCGTGTTCAACAGATAACGAATCCCATACGCTCATCAAATGAGTTATAGCAGCAGCAATTTCCTCGTAGGATACACCGTCCCGGGCTTGCGTAGACATACCTCGTAAGAATGTTTCAAATAACGTAACCACGATGGAGATATCTGTTGATTCTGGCAACTCCTCATTGGCTACGGCTCGTTCTATACAATCTTTGATCCACCCCCGAACTTTCTTTCTTTCCTTTGACAGAAGGTCTTGGATATGTTGTTGCTCAGGAGAACAGTTAACTGTGGACAAAACCAACAGACAACCTAAAGGGTGAGTATTCTCTGTCTGGAACCGAGCTGCTTCTAGCAGTCCCAATTCCATGGCTGCTCTAGATGTTATGTTTATATTTCTGAAAGTTTCCGAAGCATGTCCATACATCGATATGTACCGATCGATTACTTCGCGGAACAAATCTTCTTTTGACTTAAACGCTGCGTAAAAACTTGCGGATGATATATCTCCCATTGCGGCCTTTAATTGAGCCAGTGAAGTGGATTCAAAGCCATATTCCCAGAAAAGAATCATGGCAGCGGTAACCGCCTCATCACGATTAAATGTACGTGGACGTCCTGTTCGCGGCATAAGATGACCTCCTTTACTAATTTTATACTAATCGATCCAGAAGTCCTTGACAAGAATTGAGAGTTTGAACATAATATATGGAACGAATGATCTATAATTCGGATTGGCTGAGAGAGATAACTTACTTGTACACAATCTTATCTAAAAAGGAGGTGTCGACAGTTGATAAACTTTAGAGACAAAGAATATCGCTGCACCTCGGAAATTGTACTTGGCTTAATCAGTGGGAAGTGGAAGATATCCATTTTAAACCGCTTAGCAACAGCTCCAGTACGGTATAATGAGCTGCGACGGGAACTTCCTGAAGCAACCCAACGTATGCTTACGATGCAGCTAAGAATGCTAGAAAGCGACGGACTTATTATTCGCAAGGTTTATCCGGTTTCACCGCCAAAAGTGGAATATTGCTTATCTCAGCTAGGTGAACAACTTGCCCCTATGCTCACGATGTTATGCGATTTTGGAACCAACTATATCGAGAATTTTCCCGAAGAAGTATTGTACACCAACCACAAGAATGCATAAAAAGCTACAATCTGTCCATTTGCCATTAACCTTGCTTTGATCGGGCTGCTCTTGATACTCGAAATGCAGGAGGTACTTTACCTAAGTACCTCCTGCTTTATATGTCTTAATTATATATTTCCTTCGTATTGCTCACGCAGTGCATGATTTTCTTTAGTCGTACCGACGGTGCCTTTCTTCAAACGATAGTTGATCCATGCCAACACTGCCGCAAGTACAGCTACAATCCCCCCAGACCAGGAAAGATCAATGAGCTTCATGTTTGTAGTCACAAATCCACCTAAAGCGGATCCGATCGCAATGCCAACATTGTTGGCAACGGAAGTCAAAGATGCAGCCAAGTCTCTTGCCTCAGGAACATGCTCATCGGCAAAATCAATGAAGTACAACTGCATTGTCGAGTTCATAAGATAAACAACAAGAGCCATGAATGAGATGCTGATGAGTCCCCCAATAAGAGAACCGGAAGTAAAATAAAGTGACACTAAAATGACGGCTTGAGCCAGGAGTACATAGCGAATTTTTCTCATTCCGTCGCCGACAGCCAGCTTTCCTCCGATTAGCGTGCTGAAAATAGACACAACACCATACAGCAAAAAGATGAGGCTAATATAACGAGCCGGAACAAAAAGCACATCCTGAAGCAAAGGAGCTAAATACGTATAGATGCTATAAGTAGCTGCTATGCTTAACATCATAATGGCAAAAGCAAGTACAATTCTGGGGTAAGCGAGCAATCTGAGTTGCTTTGTGAGTGAACTGTGTTTTCCTTTTAGTCCTCTAGGAATGGTTGCGATGCTTGCTATCAAAGAAATGATTCCTAGTAATGTGGTAAACCAGTAGGCCAAATGCCACCCGCCCCATTGTCCGATAAAAGTGCCAAGGGGGACACCAAGGACGCTCGCCACAGTGAAACCAGTAAAGATGATGGAGATTACCGGTCCTCTTTTTTCCGGAGGCATGACTTCACTTGCCACTGACATCGCGAGTGCAATCAAGACGCCGGTAACTACGGCCGTGATTATTCTGGACACCAGAAGCAGGCCATACGATCCTGATAAAGCTGTGACGATATTCCCAACAGTAAATATGCTGAGCAAGACAAGGATGAGCGGGAATTTGGAAAATCGGCTGAATAATGCCGTGAAAATTGGGGTCCCTATAGCAAAGGTAAGCGCAAAAGCCGTCACCAGAAAGCCTGCAGTCGATATGGCGATTTTCATATCTGTGGCAACTTCAGATAATAATCCGACCATCAAAAACTCACTGGTCCCCAGAATAAAGGTCAATAAAAATAAATTCATTGTCAAAAACTTTTGTTGTCTGGTCAAAATAGGTTCTCCCTTTCTATCCAAAATGGACGGCGGATTTCATTTCACGACTTACAGCACTAGAAATTGTGTGCCGAAGCCTTTGCCGGAAACATAAGCCGCTTCCAGTTCCTCATGATCTCCTTTATCCAATAAAACTACATTTTCGGGATAGAGTTTACCTAGTAAAGCCCGTAGGACAAGTTCATTTTTGCCAGTCGGAATGAAATGGATGCCATCTACATTGGTGACTAATCCGGAGTGCGAGAGAATGTTTTCAGCAGGGTGCCAGTGGAGGTATTCGCGCTTTATAACTTCGCTCCCGGCATTGCTGTTTATCTGTGGCCGATATAAGAAGCGCTGCCCCCTAAAAAGCTGACCAAGATCTACTGCAAACTCACTGCCTTTTATCTCGATACTGAACTGTAGAGTCGTTCGATCTGTACTTGTATTTGGCAGCAACCGGGCAATCGATGGTTCATCGTAATCCTCCCCATACTCAGGAAGCAATTTATCGTCTGCCGGTGTTCCTTTTCCTGCCTCTGTACGGGGCGCGGAGTAATAGTCTTCATATTCATAATCGAAGGAGACCGCAGTCAAACCTTGTGTATCTTCTACCTGTATTGTTTGTACAGGATGCCATTTCAAGAGATAGCGGGATGCCGTACGAGCCGACTCACCCAAACCAGCCGGCAAAACGGTACCTAAACGATATTGGAAGCCGTAACCGACCTTTTCGAGCCCTGAGCTAACCACACTTTGTGCATATTGGATGATGGATTTATGTGTCAATTTTTTCTTGAACAGTTGCGTTAAGAATACTTCTCGAGATGGCTCCAGAAAGCGTAGTCCTTTGAATTCTCTATATTCCTTGACCTCAAACGGAACCTCTTCCCAATTAGCAAATGGCAACAAGGCATCCCGAAGTAAAACGAATTGGTGTAAGTATTCATTATAAATCTGCATGATCCTTGGTCCGCCGAATGGTCCCCAAACCTGAGCAGTGGCTTCCGGGGTCAGCGGATGACCATAACAGTGGCTTCGAAATTCCAGTTCACTAAGCGTTTCTGACCCATACTCAGCCAATGTCTTTTTCTCAGTATTGATCTCTCTGGCCCAGCTTACCAATTGTTCTCCGATGCGTACCGCTTGAGTTCTAATCTCTGTACCGGCATGATCTTCAAGTTCCAATGAGTTTAAGGGCAAAGAAGACAAGCGTCCGGAAATGTCCAAATTGGCTAGCAGGCTATCTAAGAGTACTGTCGGATCGCTGTTCACTGGTTCGCCCAGTTGAACCAGCATGGCCTCAAGCATTTTATCGAGTTCGATAACAATCTCCTTGGCTCGATATATGCCTGCAGGCAAATTCCAATCCATGTTCGAGTTTTCGCCCTGTCTGATGGAGTTGACTGGTTTGTTGTCAATGAACTGTTCAATATCTATAGTTTCTCCCCAAACGATTTTCTTCTCTTTCAAAATAAGTTGATATTCCTTCATTTCGTAGCACCTCACCTATGATTTTTTAACGACCGTGTGTCGCTAGTTAATTATGGATCGATCGTTCTATATGTAAGGTTATCACCCTTCCTAATTGGTGAAAAGTACGCACTTTTTTGTGTGAACGGAACATTTTTGTGGGGTAGGATACATTTTGATACTAGAAATGGACTAGATACAATGACCGGCTCAGCATGTACCCATGTTGTTTTAAGATGAAAGAAGAGAGGGAAAGGTTTTTGGCGATGATCGTTTTTAAGGGAGAGAGAAACATGGTTTTGCGAGTTCCACATCCGGGAGTTCGTCTGATTAACCGCTATATGTTATAATTGTGTAAACCTTTCGTCAGAGCGAAACCACAAGAAAGGAGCGAAGGTTTTCATGACTGAATTATCAGATCAGTTAACTAAATTATCAGATCATCAGTTCACGTTAATTTCCCGCGCTCTTGCCGAGCCGAGACGATACCAGATGCTTAAAGAAATCGGCGCTTCCCAAAATCCCCTTGCCTGCAGCACACTTCAAAGTACCCATAATGTGAGTGCACCGACCATGTCTCACCATATTAAGGAGCTAGAGACGGCAGGGTTAATCCATGTCATTCGAGACGGTAAGTTTAAAAATCTAGTTCTGAAATCCGATACGCTTCGTGCCTATCTGGATAAACTCTCAGAAATCCTTGCGAATTGAATGAGATACGCCGATTGAATTCAATTATGAATATTTAACTAAACCCTCATGAGACCATGAGGGTTTTTTTGTGTTTACTTGTGGAGATCTGCGACATTGGCGTGCAGTTTTACATTGTGAATCAAAAAAATGATAGAACAACAACTTGACAAAAATAATTCTCAATGAGATACTTTGACAAGTATCTAAGTGACAAACCGATTTGCATATTTCCAAGGGAGGAAATGAAATGACTGAACAACTAATATCGGCAGAAGCAGCAGGCAAATATAAAATTGGAAATGATCTTGAGGTCAATCGTTTAGGCTACGGGACCATGCAATTGACAGGCCCTGGAGTATGGGGAGATCCCGCCGATCCGGAAGGGGCTCTAAGCGTTTTGCAGCGAGCGGTAGAGCTTGGCGTAACATTTATCGATACCGCTGATTCCTATGGCCCCCACGTCACTGAACCATTGATCAAGCGAGCTCTTCATCCGTACAGGGAAGATCTCGTGATCGCTACAAAAGTGGGATTAACACGTTCCGGACCGGATGACTGGCGCCCGGTTGGACGTCCCGAATACTTACGTCAACAGGTTGAACTAAGCCTGCGGCATCTTGGTCTCGAGTATATCGACTTGATGCAGCTGCATCGAATCGATCCCAAAGTGCCGCTCGAAGAACAGCTTGGCGAGCTTGTATCTCTGAAGGAAGAGGGGAAAATACGGCATATTGGTCTTAGCGAAGTCACGGTGGAACAGTTGAAAGCAGCGGAGAAAATCACACCGATTGCTTCCGTGCAAAACTTGTATAACCTGGTGAAACGTGATGCGGAGCCCGTGCTCGAATACGCAGAAGCGAAGGGCATCGCCTTCATTCCTTGGTTTCCGCTGGCGACGGGCGCGCTTGCACGTGAGGGAAGTCCGCTTGAAGAAATGGCCGTACGACTGAACGCCAAGCCCGCTCAACTCGCGCTTGCCTGGCTGTTAAAACGATCACCGGTTATGCTGCCAATTCCGGGGACTTCGACCCTCTCGCATTTAGAGGAAAATATTGCGGCAGCCGGTATTACGCTCAGCAATGAAGATTTCCATACCCTTTCACAATTAAAGTAAAGGCTTCACTGAAAAAGAGGAGTGTGTTGTTCATGCTATTACCTACAGAAGTAGAAACAGAAAAAGTCTTCGCCAAGCGGGATCCCGCTGACGGCTCTCCTGCAGAAATTCCTTTATTCGTCGTCAGACCAGTAGGAGTTTCAAAATCGAGTCTCCCTGTCATTCTTTTAATTCAAGAAGCATTTGGCGTGAACAGCCACATTCAGGATGTTTGCCGTCGCTTTGCTGCACAAGGCTTTGTCGTCGTGGCGCCTGATTTATATTATCGTACGGGACTATGGCAAACCTTCGGTTATACGGAATATCCAGCAAGCGCCAGTGCCCGAGAGCCGCTGAATGAGGAGAGAACGATGGGTGACATTCAGGCATCTCTCGACTATATTGCCGATTTGGAAGGTGCAGACGAAACAAGAATCGGAGTCATCGGTTACTGTATAGGAGGCATGCTTTCCTACCTTACTGCCAGCCATTTCTCCGACAGAATTAAAACGTCTGTTGTCTATTACGGTGGAGGACTGACTGCTCAAACTCCTCAATTTCCGGTTGCTCCGGTGAAGAGAACGAATCAGATCAAGGTACCGGTACTAGGCTTCTTTGGAGGAATGGACCGGGGAATTCCCAAGGAAATCGTCGAGCAAGTGGATCAAGCACTGAATGCAGCTAACAACGATCATGCGATTGTTTACTATCCGGAAGCTGACCACGGTTTCTTCTGTAATGAGCGGCAGAGCTATCATCCCGCAGCAGCTCAGGATGCGTGGCATCGCACATTAATCTGGTTTGATGAAAAGCTGGATATGCATTCGATTTGATTTGTCTAGAGAAGCAATAATCTTATATAAATATTCGTTCTGAAAAAGTATTTAGGGGGAAGAAAATGAACACAAATGCAAATGCCGCCAAACGACTTCCCATAGCGGGATTACTAGCCTTGGCCATGACAGGTTTTCTCGCCTTGCTATCAGAGATCCTGCCGGCCGGTTTGCTGCCTCAATTAAGCCAAGGCCTCGGTGTTTCACAAAGTATGGCGGGTCAATTGACCACGGTTTATGCGATCGGTTCGGTATTAGGTGCTGTCCCGATCATCACAGCAACTCGAAATTGGAGACGTCGATCGCTTCTATTACTGACTGTTGGCACTTTCTTTGTTTTTAACACGATCACGGCCATATCATCCATCTATATATTAACACTGATTGCTCGCTTTTTTGCAGGTGTAGCGGCAGGTGTTGTATGGGGAATGCTTACAGGATATGCGAGACGTATGGTATCAGATGAACTAAAAGGTCGTGCCGTGTCTATCGCTATGATGGGGATTCCCATTGCATTGACCTTTGGCTTGCCTCTCGGAACATTTCTTAGTTCGCTTATTGGTTGGCGCAGTTTATTCGGGGTTGTATCCTTAGTAGCAGCTCTTTTAATAGGATGGATTATATGGAAATTACCTGATTTTCCAGGACAGTCTGCTAAAAGCTCAGTTTCAGTTATGAATGTATTAAGAACACCTGGAGTACGTCCGATATTGTTTGTCGTTCTGGCTTGGATGACAGCTCATAATATACTATACACGTATATTTCTCCATTACTTTCTTCATTTGGCATCAATAAAATAGAATTCATATTGCTCGTATATGGTATTGCTTCGATCATGAGTACATTTTTAATAGGCAGGTTAATTGATCGCTACTCACGTCCTTTAGTACTTGGGAGTTTACTGGCTTTTATTTTAGTTACCCTTTTATTCGCTCTCAGTAGCAGCCTTCCAGTTGGCATTTATATTGCTATTATTCTGTGGGGATTTGTATTTGGTGGTGCGGCATCACTGTTACAGACAGCAGTTGCCGAAGCCGTCAATGAAGAGGCCGTAGATATAGCATTGTCGTTAAGCTCAACGACATGGAATTTTGCAATTGCGTGTGGAGGTGCCGTAGGCGGAATATTATTGGATGCAGCAGGGGTGATTTCATTCCCGTGGGTAGGCTTTATTCTCTTGGTTTTGGCTCTGATTGTTGCATTTAAAGCAAAAAAATATGGTTTTGTATCAAAACGATAATAGAATATGATATCTAGCTTTTAGAATAGGAGAAAATAAAAATGTCTCAACTTTCATCATCCGCGGGTAAACTTCAATCTGCTGATACTTCTGATAAGCTTCCCTGGTTTGCTCTGCTGGCGCTAGCTATGACAGGATTTATCTGCATTCTTACTGAAACCATTCCCGCGGGGTTGCTCCCATTAATAGGAGAAGGGTTGAATATTTCTAAAGGGTTGGCTGGTCAACTGGTAACTTCTTATGCGATTGGTTCCATAGTGGCCGCAATTCCGTTTGCCATGTTTACCAGTGGGTTTAGGCGCCGTCCACTGTTGCTTGTCATCATAGCCGTATTCTTGATATTTAACACGGTCACTGCATTTTCGACCAGTTATATGTTGACTCTCATCGCTCGTTTCTTTGCCGGTATGGCTGCTGGTGCCGCATGGGGGATGATCGCTGGTTACGCACGGCGGATGGTCCCAGAGGCCTTAAAAGGACGTGCTTTGGCAGTTGCGATGGTGGGAACTCCAATCGCACTTACGTTCGGAGTACCGTTCGGTACCATGCTCGGTGATCAGATTGGATGGCGTGCCGTTTTTGGAGTGATGTCTCTACTTACGCTTGTCTTAATTGGTTGGGTCCTGTGGAAAGTTCCAGATTATCCAGGGCAACCTTCTAATCAAAGAATGACCGTTAGACAAGTGTTTGTTATGCCGGGTTTACGTTCGATCCTTATGGTGGTGTTTACCTGGATGTTGGCACACAATATTTTGTATACCTATATCGCACCCTTTCTTGAGCCCATCGGACTCTCAGAGCGTGTTGATCTCATCTTACTGATCTTCGGAATAGCTGCGCTTATCTCTATCTGGATTGTTGGAATGTTAATTGACCGTATGCTGCGTACGCTTGTATTAATCAGCTTAATTGGTTTTGCGATCGTGTCCATTGCCCTATGGGTGGGTGGTACATCATCACCGATTGTTTATACGGCAGTTGCGTTATGGGGACTGACCTTCGGCGGTGCTGCCACACTGCTGCAAACCGCGCAAGCCAATGCAAGCGGTGAAGAAGGCGTCGATATCGCCATGCCGATAAATACTACCGTATGGAATCTGGCCATTGCTGGCGGAGGAATCGTTGGTGGCGCGTTGCTAGAGCAGGTTGGCGTTCAATCCTTTCCAGGGACGCTATTGCTTCTGCTAATTATTGCTTTGATTATCGCTTGGAGTGCGAAGAGACACGGCTTTCCTAGCAAACAGTGAAGTCCCTTAACCCTAGTTAACGTATTTGTTTGAGGTGCAATCGACTAATTGTCGTTAATAATATAGCGGCAGTCTAGGACTTTATTTTTTCGTCCAAGGCTGCTGCTTTTTCTAATTCAATTAACTAGTTCTAGGATATAGACTTGAAGTCTGCAGCTATCCCGCAAAGTTTGCCACTAAGCCGAGTGAATTTCAGGCATATGCCCTGATTTTTCGCTCGACTTTTTTCCATTCCCTTTTTAGCGACAAGGAAATCTTGGTTCTTCTGCTTATTGGAACAATTCCCCCTTCACTAAACCCGCTTCGACTGACTTCGATAAGCACTTGGAGTTAACCCACAGGTTCGGCGGAAGCTTTGGGAGAAATAGCTTTGGGATGAGAAGCCGGTGGATTCGGCAATTTGAGAAATGGAAAGATCGGTGGTTTCAAGTAATTCCTTGCTCGCACGAAGTCGAACCTCATTTAAATAATTTATGGGTGACATCCCGTAATATTTGGCAAAGGTGTGCGACAGATAATATTTACTGATGTGCGCCTTATCTGCCAGTGAGTCGAGCGAGATATCTTCCGCATAATTGGAATCGATGTACCGTTTGATCCGGCTGCATACCTTATTAGCCCTTTGGGTAGCCACAACGGAGAAGGGGCTACTGGAGCTTCGCATTAAGCTAATGATGACAACTTCGAGTAAGTTTTGACAGATGGCCTCATAATTCTCTTCCTTGTTTTCCGTTTCCCGCAGCATCGCATTAAAATAGAACAATAGCTCATCTCTCTGATTCCAGTAATTGATGATCTTATGATTTAGGCTGCCGCTTCGATTCCCGAAATCAAAGCTCATTCCCTCAACCCCGAGCACCACATATTCCAGAGGATCACTGCTAACGGAAACCTCGGTATGCTCCACATTCGGATTCACGATGACAAGGTCATCCTGCTTTACCGGATAAATATCGTCCTCGACAATGAAATTCCCCTGACCGCTTCGGACATAGAACAGCTCGGCAAAACTATGGGTATGACGAATACTGAACCAATCTCCTTCATAAATGGAGGAGCTGACATAGATTAGCTTTGCGGGAATCTCCCCACGTCCTTTTCCAGGAAGCCAATAGCGTACATTTCCCATATGACCCTGTCCTTTCTAAATGATTTGCTATGAAAAATTTGATCGATTTTTATTTATAAACTTATTATAATAGCAAGATATCTAAAATCAACGGCAACATGTATGTAGATGGAAAACAGCCCGATAAGATAAGTTAGAAGGGTAAGAAGAATTTTGAAAGCGATTACTTGTTATCGCCAAAAAAGAAAATATCGAGGGGGAATGAATGTATGAAAAAGATTCTTAGCCTTGCAATTACGGCAGCATTAACTCTTAGCCTGGCAGCATGTGGCGGTTCTTCAGAAAGTGCTTCTGGTACGACTACGGATTCATCGGATACAAAAGCAAACTCCGGTGAAACGCGCACACTTAAGCTAGCTGCTTTGGAAACCGCTTACGGCGCTGATGTATGGAAAGAGATCACAGCCGCATTCGAGAAAGCCACTCCAGGTGTAAAAGTTGAAACGACCATCGATAAAAATATTGAAGATGTCATTGGACCCGGTATGAAATCCGGCGATTTTCCGGATGTTATTCATTTGGCCACAGGTCAGGTCAAAGGCTTGACCGAAACCTTCGTAAAAGATAATAACTTGACCGATCTGACGGATGTGCTGTCTATGACCGTTCCAGGTGAAGACGTTACCGTGAAAGATAAGCTGATCCCGGGCTTCATCGATACTACGATTACTAATCCTTACAACGACGGTAAAACGTATCTCATGCCGATGTTCTACAGCCCTACCGGCTTGTTCTATAACGCAGGTCTTTTTGAGCAAAAGGGCTGGGAAGTTCCAACGACTTGGGATGAGATGTGGGCTTTAGGCGATAAAGTCAAAGCGGAAGGCATTTCACTGTTCGCTTATCCGATGCCAGGTTATTTTGATTCCTTCTTTTATGCTTTGTTGAACGAAGTTGGCGGAGCGGAATTCTTCAATAAAGCAACAAGCTACACCGAAGGAATATGGGAAACGGCCGAAGCTCAGCAAGCATTTGATCTGATTTCTAAATTAACGACGACCTACACCGAAAAAACGGTTCCGGCAAATGCCAATAAAGACAATTTCACTAAAAACCAGCAGTTAATTTTGGACAACAAAGCGCTCTTTATGCCAAACGGTACTTGGGTCGTCGGCGAGATGAGCAAGGCTCCTCGCGCGGATGGCTTCAAATGGGGCTTCACGGCTTTGCCGGCCCTGAAAGATGGCGGCGACCGTTATTCTTACACCTTCTTTGAACAAATCTGGGTTCCTGCCAAAGCGGAAAACGCGGATCTGGCAAAACAATTCATCGCTTATCTGTACTCCGACGAAGCAGCAGCTATTTTCGCCAAAGTGGGCGCGGTTCAACCGATCAAAGGCATGTCCGACAAGTTGGACGGAGACAACAAGCTCTTCTACAGCATCTATGATAATGGCGCGAAAGCTGCTATGGGTGCATTTGCTACAACGGATCCCGTTGAAGGCGTGAATATTTCAGATACGGTATTCCGTTCCATTGATTCCTTGGTGACAGGTGCCAAGACGCAGCAAGAGTGGGTTGATGGAATTATTAAAGCTAGTGATGAACTTCGCGGAGCATTGAAATAAGTAAGAGGACGGAAGTCTTAAGAATAGCTCAGAATAAATGGTGGCAGCCTGTGCTGGCCACCATTATTCTGACCGTATGAAGGAGAGAGAAACTATGGATACGAAAAAAGGAAGAGGACGTTTCATCTTCTTCTGTCTAGCACCTGCCGTTCTCCTTTTCGTCATTTTTTTAATCATTCCTACAATTGATGTTTTTCGGATGTCTTTATATAAGTGGGGCGGCTACACCGATAACAAGACCTTTATAGGCTTTCAGAATTTTAGCAAGCTGTTTCACAGTGACAAGTTCTATCAGACCTTTCAGAACAGTGTGCTGCTCATTGTGATCGTTACGATCGTGACCTTTGCCTTTGCGCTCTTGTTTGCATCGATGCTCACTCGTGAAAAGCTAAAGGGGCAAAATTTCTTCCGCATCGTCTTCTATATTCCGAACATTCTCTCCGTGGTCGTTATCAGTGCGATCTTCTCTGCGATTTACGATCCGAACAGTGGGCTTTTGAACGCATTCCTGAACTTGTTTCGCGGACTTCAAGGGGAACCTGTTCTCTGGCTGGGAGATCACAAAATCGTTATTTTCAGCCTTGCAGGTGCTATGATCTGGCAGGCCATCGGCTATTACATGGTCATGTACATGGCAAGTATGGCTAATATTCCCGAGAGTCTATATGAATCTGCGGAGCTTGAGGGTGCAGGCAGGATGACTCAGTTTTTCCAAATTACGATCCCATTAATCTGGACGAATATCCGTACGACGCTCACCTTTTTCATCATCAGTACGATTAATATGAGTTTCCTGTTTGTCATGACAATGACAAGCGGAGGGCCCGATGGTGCCACCGAAGTATTCCTGAGCTATATGTACAAAGAAGCTTATACCAACTCCTCGTATGGCTATGGAATGGCCATCGGCGTAATTGTGTTCCTGTTCTCATTTGCACTTGCCGGCATCCTGAACGCAGTTACCAGACGAGAGCATTTGGAATATTGAGGAGGGAAAACGATGAAAACAGACAACCGCTCTCTCCAAGGCGTTAGCAACAAATTATATAAAGGCTTGATCTATGTTGTGCTGATAGCTTTAGCCATCATCATCCTTATCCCTGTTCTATGGGCATTCATGGCTTCCGTCAAACAGGACAGCGAGTTTTATGGCAACCCCTGGGCGCTCCCGGTTGGAATGCATCTACAGAACTTTGCCGATGCCTGGCTGAAAGCCAAGATGGGCTCTTTCATGCTTAACTCTGTGTTGGTGACGGTCTTGGCACTGGCAATTCTGTTGATTGTCGCGTTACCGGCCGCGTATGTGCTGTCACGATTTAAATTCAGAGGAAATGGAATTTGGACTACGATGTTTATGGCTGGCTTGTTTATTAATGTCAACTATATCGTCGTGCCTATCTTTCTCATGCTCAACAACGGTGACAAGGCACTTCGGAGTGTTGTAGGACATCCCTTCTTGCTGAACAACCTGTTTGTTCTGGCTATTGTTTATGCTGCAATGTCGCTGTCCTTTACGATCTACCTGATGTCGGGATACTTTAAATCCCTGCCTAAAGAATATGAAGAAGCCGCATCCGTGGATGGCGCTGGTTATTTCCGTACCATGGTGCAGATTATTATGCCGATGGCTAAACCCAGCATTGTAACGGTTATCCTGTTCAATTTCCTGTCTTTCTGGAATGAGTACATCATCTCCATGACCCTCCTGACCAAACCGGCCCTCAAAACATTGCCGGTCGGCTTGATGAACCTGATGGCAGCACAAAAATCCGCAGTGGAATACGGTCAGATGTATGCAGGTCTTGTACTAGTCATGCTGCCAACACTGATTATTTATATGCTGGTCCAGAAGAAGCTTACCCAGGGCATGACCATGGGTGGGCTGAAAGGATAAGGTGCTTACGATGAATGATTTCCTGAAGAATTATCTGCGTATGTTGTTGATGCTGATTGTTTTTATCGTCGGGGTCGGATTGGTTATTGTCGGGCAAAAGGACATCGGCGCTCCCGGACTAGGGCTTATGCTGCTGGGGCTCGCTATGCTGATCACGCTGCTGTGGCTATACAATCGTAAATATAAATAAAGGAGTCTTCCATCCATGAATACAAAACGAGGAAGTGTGACGATACCTACTGATATTGACGTCATTCCGCAAACGCTGGAGATCATGAAACGCTGGGGAGCGGACGCTGTCCGCGACTGCGATGGTACTGAATTTCCAGCCGAACTGCAGGATGTCGATGCCAAGGTCTACTCCACTTATTATACAACCCGGAAGGATAACGTATGGGCCAAGGCCAATCCGGACGAAATTCAACAAATGTATCTGATGACACCATTTTATACGGCAGAAGGTGAGAGCCTGTCCATTCACCTCATGAAGGGGCTTTATCCGGACATGCTCAAAGTAAACTGCCGCGATGATATTCAGCGCTGGTGGGAAGTCGTCGACCGTACGACCGGAGAGGTCGTTCCGATCGAACAATGGAGCTATGATGAACTAACCGGTGATGTGACCATTTCAACTCATCCGTTCCATGACTATACCGTTAGTTTTTTGGCTTATATTATGTGGGACCCGGTTCATATGTACAATGCGGTCACCAACGATTGGAAGGACTTCGAGCGTCAAATGACCTTTGATGTTCGCCAGCCGAAAACCCGTGAATTCACGATGCAGCGGATCCGTAAATTCATTGAAGATCATCCTTATGTCAATGTCATTCGATACACAACCTTCTTCCATCAATTCACACTAATATTTGATGAGCTTGCTCGGGAGAAATACGTAGACTGGTACGGTTATTCGGCTTCAGTCAGCCCCTATATCCTCGAGCAGTTTGAGGAAGAGGTCGGGTATAGATTCAGACCTGAATTTATTATCGATCAAGGTTATTACAACAACAACTATCGGATTCCCAGCAAGGAGTTTCGAGATTTCCAAGCATTTCAGCGCCGCGAAGTAGCGAAGCTGGCCAAGGAAATGGTCGATATTACACACGAATATGGTAAGGAAGCCATGATGTTCCTGGGCGATCATTGGATCGGTACCGAGCCGTTCATGGAGGAATTTGCTTCGATTGGTCTTGATGCCGTAGTCGGCAGTGTAGGCAACGGTTCGACGCTAAGATTGATCAGTGACATTCCCGGCGTTAAATATACGGAAGGCCGCTTCTTGCCTTACTTCTTTCCAGATACCTTCCATGAAGGTGGAGATCCCGTAAAAGAAGCTAAAGTGAATTGGGTTACCGCCAGACGTGCCATCCTTCGTAAACCGATTGACCGGATTGGTTACGGTGGATATCTGAAGCTTGCCCTTGATTTTCCGGAGTTTGTTGACTATGTAGAAAGCGTTACGGATGAGTTCCGTACCCTCTATGACAACGTACAGGGAACGACACCGTACTACGTTAAAACGGTAGCCGTGCTTAACTGTTGGGGCAAGATGCGGGCCTGGGGCAACCATATGGTCCATCACGCACTGTATTACAAGCAAAATTACAGTTATGCCGGCATTATTGAAACACTTTCCGGGGCGCCTTTCGATGTGAAATTCATCAGCTTTGACGATATCAAACAAGATCCTTCCGTTTTAGATGGAATTGATGTGATATTAAATGTTGGTGATGCGGATACAGCCTATACGGGCGGGGAGTGGTGGCTCGACACCGATATTGTTACCGCGGTAAAAAGCTTTGTTCATAAAGGCGGCGGATTGATCGGTGTTGGCGAGCCGACCGCGCATCAAGCCCAAGGACGCTTCTTCCAGTTGGCTAATGTTCTCGGCGTAGAAGAAGAACGCGGCTTTACCCTGGGATACGATAAGTATAACTGGGAGGAGCATGACCATTTCATTACAGCGGACTGCAAAACAAACCTGGACGGAAGCAAGGAAATCGACTTTGGCGAAGGCAAAAAGAATATTTTTGCCCTCGAAGGTACTACGATTCTCCGTCAAAAGGACAAGGAAGTTCAACTCGCGGTGAATGAATTCGGTGGGGGACGAAGCGTATATATAAGCGGTTTGCCGTACAGCTTTGAGAACAGCCGCCTGTTGTACCGTGCGATCCTGTGGAGCGCCAGCAGTGACCATGAGCTGAACCGCTGGTTCAGCGAGAATTACAATGTAGAAGTGCACGCTTATGTGAAGAACGGCAAATACTGCGTGGTGAACAATACGTATGAGCCGCAGGAAACGGTCGTTTATCGCGGTGACGGTTCCAGCTTCTCACTGAAACTGGAAGCGAACGAGATCAAGTGGTACGAGATTTAAACTTGACCCATTGTAAATAGAAGAGGTTGTCCCGGCACGAGGAACATGATCCTGGGACAACCTCTGCACTGAAAATGTAGATAAAAACCCAAAAGAGTTGGTGGCAAAGATTATTTGCAAGCGCTTACGTGATGTGTAAGATAATTTGAAACCATAGTAGGAGGGGCTAATACGTGCGGAAAAAAAGTAATAACAAGATGCCTAGATTTCTTATCTGGATGCTGGTTTTGTTAATGGCTTTTAGTCAGTTGATACTTATTCCGGGGAACTCTTCTTTTGCAGCAGAAGAAGGCGGGGGAGATTCTCCCACTGCGGCACAAGACAAAATAATAGTCAGTATTCCTAAAATTTCAGTTGAAACTTACGTAGGTGAGCAGCCGTTACTTCCTTCAGTAACGCAAGCAGTATACAGTGATACCACCACCACGGAAGTTACAGTGGTATGGGATTCGATCGAACCTTCGAGCTATGCGCAGGCGGGTACTTTTAGCGTAGAGGGAAGCGTACAGGATACGAGCGTTAAGGCCGAAGCTGAAGTCACGGTTATGGATAAGCCTGAGGTACTGACGGATAAGGTGGATCTGGAGGGCTTTCTTGACGAAATAAAGAACAACGTTCCTGAAGGTCAAGAAGTTGTATCTTATACGAACAATTATCAGTCTATGGAACCCGAGGCCATGACATTCGTTCATGGAAACGGATCGGCTTCTGTCAATAACGGTTTGACCGTAGCGATTAGCAATCTGGGAGGTAGCGGAGCTATAGCAACATGGGATAAAGCTCCTTGGCTTTCCGCAGGCATCATTGATACAACCATGCGTTATACCAGTTCAAATCAAGGAAATATCGGTTTTGTTCTGGGATCGAGCGACAATCAAAAAGGGTTGTCTATCCGTTATGACGCCGGCACTACCTGGGTCATTCAGAATCCGGACGGGACTGGCAAATGGGAAGCATTTAAAGGACCGGAATTAAAAATGGATAAAGATTATCACATTCAAATCGGCTTTAGCGGTACGAAGCTCTTGGTTATTGTGGACGGAGAGACGTATTACAATGAGAATACGGAATTAATGAGTCAGGTGTCCGGTTTAGGCCAGATTGGTCTGTACAAGCGCTTTGCAACAGGAGAAGTTGCCATTAAGGAATTGCGCATTGCAGGCGTAGGTACGAAGGATAAACCTTCAAACGTAATTAATTATGTTCAAGATTATGAAGATCCGAGTTATATCCCGAATTGGTCAGGGTTAAATGCCACCGTTGTGACTGATCTTACGGGCAATAGAGTGCTCTCCCTTAAAAAAGGGTCAAAAGAACGTGGCGTCGACTTGGATTCCCCGCAAATTCAACAAGGTACTCTCTCCTTAGACTTCAAATTAATTAATCCGGAGAAGCTGGGGAGTGGACAAGGGTTTGCTTTTGGATTCAGAATGAACGATGACGCGAGCATTTTCAGTGAAATTGGGGTAGATCCTAGTCAATGGATACCGGAATCCAGCAACGGTTGGGGAAGCAAGATGAATATCCCTTACCCGCTTCAAGGGCGCTGGAACAACCTCATGTTTAACTTTAACGAAAAAACAATAACGGTTTACATGAATAAAAAGCTCATAGGCGACATTACGTTCGATCAATTTACAGAAGCGGCTGGACGTTTCGGTCTACGTATCAGAAGCACTGTAGAGCTGCAGATCGACAATGTGCAGTATACGAACCAAACGATTGAACCCAAGCAAATCGTTCAATACAATAATGATTTTGAAGATGGAATTAAGGGAACCTGGAATGGTGCCGATGCTACGATTCTTACAGAAGGCAGCAACAAAGTATTAAAGCTTTCCGGGATCACAGACAAAGCAATCAATATGGATGCACCGTCCTTACAAAGTGCGACCTTTATGTTGGATGTAAAACCTACATCAAATGATCTCGGATTTGTGATCGGCGATGACGCAGTTGTTAAATATGAAGGCATGAAGTGGACATTGAAAAAGGGTGCCGACAGCATTGATTTTGTTGCATCCGATATTACCGATTTCACTCCTAAACCTTATAGCTGGAATAAAATCGGACTCCAATATTCCAATTCTGCCGTTACCTTAAGCATTAACGGTGCTGAATTGCATGCAAGCTTATCTGGAGGACAGCAATTCGGAGAAGGACGTTTTGGGGTGAGTGCCCAAGATTCCATTTATCTCGATAATATTCTCTTCACCGAAGAGTTCCCTGAAATGAATACATCTCTGGGTGCCGATAAAATGAGGTATGAAGAGTATTATGAAAGCGATTCCATTCTCGATTGGGAAGGTTTAAGTGGTACGCCGCAGATCTCGGGAGGATATCTGCACGGCACAATTGAAGCGGGATCAACTGCTGTTAATAAAGACGTATCCCCAGTGGCAAACGGGATATATCAAGTGAAAATGCAGGCGGATGGAGCTGCCGGCATTAAAGTAGGGAACATCTCGATTTATGAAGACTCTCCGGGGAATTGGAAATACAAGCAAGACGGCAGCAGTGATGTCATTGATATTGGCAGCGCTACAGCCCTTGTACCCGGCAAAGATTATACGCTGCGCGTAGAAATCATTGAGAACGAGTTAGGTCTCTATGTGAATGGAATTAAGGTTGGCAGTACGAATGTGATTGGATATGCGCAAGACTCCTTTGGCATTTATAATGCCGGCCACGAAGCGATCCAGATTCAGATTGACGCAATCACGGCTGAAGAAATTCGGGTGTACACACCGGATTATACGGTGCAGAACTGGGGCCCGCTTGATAGTAGTAAACCGGAAGTGCTCTCTCATGGTGTTAGTCAAGTTCAGTTGAGCATGCCTGGAGTGACACTCGCCGTGGATAAGGACAGTCCGAAATTCATGGATCAGCAGGTGAGTTTTGATTTCAAAACGAGTGTATCTGCAGGATCCGATGGCGGCCGGTATGGATTTGTATTAAGAGGGTCGGCTGCCGACCGTTATATATCGGTGGTTCACGATATTAACGGAAAGTGGAAAGTCACGGCAGACGGGAATGAGGTCTCCTTCCCGGGTACTTATCAGATGAAAGCAGATGCGTTCTATCACATCGAGCTTCGTTTGGTAGGAACGACGATTAGTTTGAAAATTACCGATTCCGAAGGCGTAACTACGGATTTGGGTACAGTAATGGAAGAAAAAATGACCGTAGAGCCAGGTTGGTTTGGTCTTCGTTCCTGGTATAGCGCCAAGACTCTGACCGTGAGTCAATTGAAGATGGTCGAACTAGAGTCACTGCCTAAGCTGCAGCTAACTTCAGAGACGGATACCATCGAGAAGGACGGCCTGAAGGTTACGGTATACAAGGATTTTCCGGGTATTGTAGATTATCAGCTCGATAATCACTCGCTACAGGCCGATGTGGAGCAATCAAACAGCTTGAAGATTAATAACAAGGACTATATGCCGCGCACAGTATCGAAGAAAGAGAGCGACAGTGTATATCAATATACGATGACGGTTGATGAGATTGGCGTTGTGATGGAGGGACATCTCGAGGTTAAGGCGAACCATGTAGTTCGTTTTGAAATGGATAAAATTACCGAGAACACGGACTTCTTAGTGCGTTCGATCCAATTGAACAATTCGCTGATCCACGTGAACAGCTCGATGGATCAGGCAACGTATGCGTGGAATAAATCGGATGGACAGTGGCACGGAATTACGGAAGAATTGGTGGATAACCTGTCTCTTATGAAGCAAAGCGGTACGAGCGGAGTTACGATGGCTATGGTAAGCGGAGACGGCCTCGGAGCATCGGTAGAGAACAACGTAATGAGCGGCGGTAATAAATTGATTATTGCCACCGAGAAGAAACCGCTTGTCAATAAAGTAACAGTGAAGCCGGGCAGTTGGACTTATCGTCACCTTCAAAGCAATGAGACGGAATCGCTGCCATGGTATGAAGTGGTTATCACCGGAGAACGGAATAACGATGGGATAACGGATTGGCAGGATGCGGCTGTCGCTTACCGGACAGAAATTTACAGAGAGCCGTTTGGCGCGCAGGACATGAAGAACAATTTGATGTACATTGCCTTCAACTTTGCAAGCCAAGCGAACGATCCGTTCTTGAACAGTTTGGATACAGGGAAAGTTCTGTACAACTATACGGATGGTTTTGGACAGATGGTCCTCCATAAGGGGTATCAAGCGGAAGGGCATGATGATGACATTCCTTCCTACTCCAATATTGGCGTAAGACAAGGCGGATTGGAAGAATTCAACTATTTGATCGACGAGGGAGATAAGTACAACCTCAGCGTCGGCGTTCATTTGAATGCAACAGAGTACCAACTGGATGCCAACGAATTGTATTACTCCAACCTTACCGGGGCGACAGCGAATGGGCCGAAAACAGATAGGCTCTCCAAAGGTTGGGATTGGATCGATACGGCCTATTATGTAGATCAAACGAAGGAAGTTTTGGGTGGGGAATTGAAATCACGATTTACAAATCTGTATAATCTCACGAAGGACCCTAACGACCCCAATGACCCTGCGCTGGATTTCTACTATATAGACGTGTATACAGGCAATGACTACAACGCTTATAAGTTGTTGCAATACGCCAATGAACTTGGAATCAAAATCGGAACAGAATTTGCCGGCCCGATGGAGCCGGGTGCAAGCTTTGTTCACTGGGGCCCGGATTTGGGATACCCGAATAAAGGAAATAACAGTATTCTTTCAAGAATGGTGAAGAATGATCTGGATATTTTTGTAGGTAATGCCTTGTTCAAAGGACAGAAAATTCCGGGCGTTACAACTTGGGGAGATTCCAAGCCGGATGTACAGCAAGGTGTAACGGTATTCTTCAACGAGGTATTACCGACGAAGTACATGCAACATTTCGGTGTCCTGAAATATGAGGAAGATCAAATCACTTTTGATAACGAAGTAATCTCTAAGCGGAATAAAGCCACCGGTCTGATTGAGCTTACCAAGAACGGAAAGCTGATCTCTTCTTGGAAAGATACGGGGACGACTACCGACGAATCGGTTCGTCATACAGGCGAGGCCAACTCTCTGATTCCATGGGTTTGGGATATTAAGACCAATCATACCCTGGGCGTCAACGATGGTGCAAAGCTGTACCACTGGAATACAACGGGTAAATCAACCACATGGGAATTGACGGACGACTTTAAAGCCGTGGGTCAGTTTAAAATGTACGAGTTAACTCAACAAGGTAAAGTGCTTGTCGATACGCTTACTGCTCGGAATGGATCGCTTACCATCGACAAGGCAAAGAAAAACACGCCATATGTACTGTATCCTGCATCCGCTGATGCTTTGACATTGGTGCCTAACGCGGGTAATTGGGGAGAAGGAAGCCTGATTAAGGATTTTGCCTTCAACTCAGAGCAGTTCAATGAACCGGGTTCATGGACAGTCGATGATCCGGCTAACATTACAATCGAAACTGTTCAAGGCGATGAAGAATACGACATCACCAAAGAAATGAACAATTCGAATTGGAATAGATATGCTCAGGTCGGCAGCAAAGCTGGCGTGTTATCCCAAGAAATTACCGGACTGCAACCGGGTCAGGATTACACAGTAGGGGTATGGACCCAGACGGAAAAGGGGAGAAAGTCCTCGCTTCAGGTTACGGTAAACGGTAAAGTCTATTCCAATGAAGTGACAGGGAAGGACGGCATTCATAAATCGTCTTTCAAATACGTGGATACAAAGTGGCAAAGAATGAGCGTGGAATTCAAAGTTCCTGAGGGGGTTACTACGGCAACCGTCAGGCTTGTAGCTGATGAGGGAGCGGGTACTGTACTATTTGACGATGCTCGCATTTGGAAACATACGACGGTAGAGAAGGACCCTACGAACAAGGGCTACGTGGTCTATGAAGATTTTGAAAATGTGTACGAAGGTTGGGGGCCGTTCGAGTATGGCGGCGGAAGCAGAAAAATCCATATTGCAACTGACCGAAGCAACCCTCATGACAATAATCCAATCGTTCAGGCATCTGAGAATAAAGTCGGTCCGGTTATGACCTGGGTTCTTGACGGAGAGAATTCGTTGAAATTGAATGAAACGGATGTTGGCAAATTAATTAAAACGAATGAATCCAGTGTCAAATTGAAACCAAATACGGAATATGAATTAGGTTTTATTTACACGCTGGAAGCGTATGCCGGTTATGAAGTCTCTGTACAGTCACGCTCCACGGGAGATGTAGTGCTCAAAGAAACACTTAGCACTTTAGCCAATAGTGGCAATAAATCCGGCGACTATAACCGATTCCAGGAGCAGTTCTCAACGGGTGATCGAGATGATTACCAGGTCATCTTCAAAATGGTGTCCAAAGGGGCGGGCAACCCCACATCCGACTACGCCTTTATTCTGGATAACTTCTATATTAAGGCAAATGATGTGGACACTTCGAAGGAGCTTCTGCAACAAGTGATCGATGAGGCTCTTATGTTGAAGAGTTCGGATTATACTTTTGAGACATGGGCCAATGTGGCTGCGGCTTTGGATAAAGCCGAGAAGCTCATTAAGAATCCTGCAGCGACGATCGCATTGTTAGACGAAGCACGGGCAGAACTGGAGAACGCGATAAAGGGTCTGGTATTAGCCTTGAATATTGTTTCTATTCATGAGATCAAGGTTGAAACGGTAGCTGGAACAGCTCCGGTGCTGCCTGCCCAAGTGACGGTGGTCTTGAGCAATCAGACGACACGGGAGACTGCTGTAGTCTGGGATTTAGTGAATCCTTCGAGTTATGCGCAGGAAGGAACATTCCAGGTCGAAGGTTCGGTCGATGGGACAGATATCAAAGCGATTTCGACTGTAAACGTTAAGGCAAAGGACAACAGCAATCCAGGTACGGATCCAGGAACAAATCCGGGTACAAACCCAGGAACAAATCCAGGAACTGGATCGAACCCAGATACAGGATCGAACCCAGATACAGGATCAGATCCAGGTACCGGACCGAACCCAGGCACAGGTACGAAACCGGAGACTCCTTCAAATCCGAACAATGGATCCGGTAAGGAGAATGAACCGGTAACGAAGCCAGATACCGATACCAATAAGCCTAAGGCATTCATGGACACCGTTGGTCACTGGGCGAACAAGGATATTGAGGCTCTTGTGAGCCGAGGCATTATCAGGGGCATAACGGAGCAGAAATTCGCTCCAAACCGGACCATTAACCGTTCGGAAATCGCAGCTATGTTAACCAGGGCACTTGATCTTAAGGCGAGTGGATCCGCCTCCTTTAAGGACGTATCCAATGACAAATGGTACAAAGAGGATGTTAGCGCTGCGACGGATGCAGGCTTGTTCAAGGGGTATGCAGGAGGTTTGTTCGAACCTACGAAACCTTTAAGCCGTGAAGAGATGGCTGTTATTATGGTAAGAGCCCTAGAATTGAAAGGCAAACTACCGGAAATGTCAGTTAATGCGGACAAGGTGCTGGTTAAATATAAAGATATGGATCGGGCAGGAAGCTGGTCGAAGCAGGCATTGGCCATTTGTATCGAGCTGGGCCTCATTCAAGGCACACCTGATTTTAAACTCAATCCGAAAAGTGATTTGTCCCGGGCTGAGGCAGCAGTTTTGTTCAACAGATTGTTAATGTATTTGGAGCAGTAATCGCAGCGATTATTTTAAGCTCTACGAAAAACGGGACTTGGGGAAATTACCCAAGTCCCGTTTTTTATAATTTATCGGTTGATTGCTTCCAAAGTCTCGATGATTCCATTGTAAATCGCCTTAACACACCATATCGGAAGCGAAGCCGCTTGTGTATGTACAAGAATAGGTGTTTGAATGAAACTCATTTTATATTAAGGTCCATTTGATTTCTGACCATTATCGCTGCACCGGTAACAACAGCTTCCTCCTTCAAGGTACCCAAAGAAAATTGAGGCCGGTATTCGGGATAACGATAAATATTGTTCTGTGCCACCTCTACGGCAGTACGGAAGAATAATTCGTGGGACTGAATTAGCGCGCCCCCCAGGATAATGGTTTCAGGATGGAAGAGGTTAATCACGTTGGCAAGACCAATTCCGAAATGGAATGCGGCATCGGTGAATAGTTTCAACGTATAGGGATTATCATCCCTGAGGGCTTTTAGCAATACATCGTAATTCACATTCTCTGCCGTTACTTTATAGGTGTCGAGAAATTGATCACGACTCATGCTCGCCTCAGAGCGTGCCCGCTGTTCTAAGGCCTGGAGAGAAACAAATGCCTCCAACGCACCGGAGTTTCCCTTATTGTTTAACCGGGGGCCATTCGTTTGGATAATCATTTCACCTATTGCATCCTCCATGTCCATCGTGCCGTGAACAATTTGTCCATGCGACATCATCGCATACCGTAGACCCGCTCCTGCATGTACATACAGCATATGCTGGATGTTTGCATGACGGATAGACCAGCGTTCCCCCAGCAGAGCTGTATTAGCCCCGTTGTCCAGAACGGCCTTGAACCCGAGCTGTTCCTCGACCAGTCGGCAGATCGGGAAATTGTTCCATCCGGCGGCAGGGAAATGCAGGGGGGTTAGAATCAATCCCTTCTCCCGATTCAGCGGACCGACCGCTCCGATCCCCATACCGATGATCTGACTTTCTTCAAGTTGATGGTCCCTCAGAAAAGCCCGGGTTTGAAGGCTGACATGCTCCACAAATCTCTCCGGCGTGAAGGTCTGATCCATCCGCCAATGCGTAATGGATTTTGGATTCATATGCATATCGAATAATCCAAGGGAGGAGTATACCCTGGAAATCTCTAAACCCAAGATATAACCGTAGGATGGATTAATTTGATATAAAATAGGTCTTCTGCCTCCGCTAGATTCTCCAAAACCGGATTCTATTAGCAAACCCTCGTTCGTCATTTCTTCCAATATGCGTGTCATCGTACTTTTCGTAAATGAAAATACATTTAAAAGATCCAGTTTGGATACGGTTCCTTGCTCTGCAATATAGTCATATAGTAGTTTTTTTTGCGATGGAATGGATGCCGGGCGTTTGTCCACGATATACCTCCGAGTAATCCTTAATTATTCCAATCAAGTATAACCCATTTTGAAATAAATGTATTTCCACGTTCATAAAAACTTAATTCCATTTCGGAAAAAAGTGTTATAATGAAAATACGACAGATACAACATAGAGGGATGAAGTTTATGAGAACAACGATAAAAAGAGGTTTTGAAACCCATACAATAACGAGAAGTAACATGAAGATAAGCCTTTTATTCCGGTTGTTTTGGGTATTCTTACGCATTGGTCCAGTCACCTTTGGTGGTGGATATGCGATGATCCCGATGATCGAGAGGGAAGTTTCCGAGAAACGGAATTGGCTTAGCGAAGAGGAAATGGATGATATTCTCTCATTGGCCGGGGCTGCCCCTGGAGGGGTAGGGGTCAACGCTGCGGCCTTTATCGGCTATCGGCTGGCAGGGGTTCTGGGTGCTATTACTGCCATTGTTGGTATCACGCTCCCCACGTTTGCAATCGTATGTTTACTTAGCACCATCTATGCGCAGCTTGCCGATCAGCCGAAAGTTGCTGCTGCAATGAAAGGCATTCACGCTGCTGTCATTGCATTAATCGTGGTTGCTGCTTATCGAATGGCCAAGAACGCTATTTTTGATAAAGCTACGGCAGCGACAGCTCTTATTGTGTTGGTTGTTCTGCTCTTCACTGGGGTCAATCCTCTATATGCTATTCTTGCAGGTCTAATTATTGGATTCATAATATTGCAAATTAAAGGATGGCTAGGGTTGGACCTAAGAATGGAGAAGGAGGGACAGAACACTTCTTCGGAAGAGTCGAACTACCCCGAATATTACATCTAGGGAGGGCATCATGTGATCTGGAATTTATTTTTTGTCTTTTTCAAGATTGGCCTGCTCTCCTTTGGAGGGGGGTACGCCATTATCCCGATGATTCAGCATGAAGCGCTCCAGGGCGGATGGTTATCGGAAACGGAATTTCAAGAGACGGTATCCATTGCTGGAATGGCGCCCGGCTCTGTAGCAACCAATAGTGCGACCTTGATTGGATATCGGGTTGCCGGTACATGGGGAGCTGTCGTATCAACCATCGGTATGATTTTGCCTTCCCTCATCATTGTGATCGTACTTTCGATTTTATTGTACCGGGCAAGGGATAATCAGTGGATAAAAAAGATGTTTTACGGTTTGCGGCCAGTCATTACGGGCTTGATCATTTTTGCGGCGATTCGCTTCGGGTTTATGGGAAAAGAACAAGTCTTTATGAGCTGGCAGACACTCGGCACCTTGATCATTGTCGTTTTGGGGTTATATGGCTTAATTAAGCATAAACTTCACCCGCTCAGTATTATCTTCGCTTCCGGGATTCTTGGTATTGCATTTTTTTAGTCAAGTAGGGGCGCCAGGATGTCTCGAACATGGTCCTGATTTCAGAAGGACACTTTCTCAACGGGTACTAATGATAAGAAAGGTTTCTATCCGGGTGGGAAGGGATAGGTTCGAGAGATAACGGTGTCCCCTTTTACATAGGCAACTACTCAAGTCGAGGAGGATATGAAGAATGACAACATCAACTAATGAACAACGACCCAACATTTTACTGATCACGGTCGATCAGATGCGGTATGACTGTTTGAGTCTGCTGGGGCATCCCGTTATAGAGACGCCCAATCTGGATGAACTTGCCCGAACTGGCGTCAGATTTGATCATGCTTACTCGGCAACGCCGACCTGCGTTCCCGCCCGCGCAGCCATTTTCACAGGCCAGAAACAAACCTCCCACGGAAGAGTCGGCTATCAGGACCGGGTACCTTGGAATTATGACAAGACCCTGCCGGGGGAACTTGCTAAATCCGGCTATCACACTCAATGTGTCGGCAAAATGCACGTCTATCCTGCAAGGAGTTTGCTGGGGTTCCATAATGTTATACTGCACGATGGCTATCTGCATCATAATCGGAACAAGCACAGCGTTCCGATGCAGGAGCATTTCGATGAAGTAGACGATTATTTGCCTTGGCTGCGCGCACAAGTTCCGGGAGCAGATCTTCTGGATTTGGGACTGGATTGCAACGCCTCTACCGTGGCCAGACCATGGGCTCTGCCGGAGCACCTGCATCCCACCAACTGGACCGTAAGCCAGTCGATTGATTTCCTGCGCAGGCGCGATCCGCGCAAGCCGTTTTTCCTGTGGATGTCTTTCGTTCGACCTCATTCTCCTCTGGATCCACCGCAGGCTTATTTCGACTTGTATAAGGATGCGGATTTACCCGACCCGGTAATCGGGGATTGGGCTTTGAAGGAAGACCCGCAAGGAATCGGTCTCAATCCCGTAACTTCGAAGGGACTGGTTCCCAAACGGCGATTAAGAAATGCAATGGCTGCTTATTATGCCTTGATCACCCATATCGATCATCAGATAGGACGTTTCCTGCAGGTGCTGGACGAATACGGCGAACGGAATAATACAATCATTATGTTTACCTCCGATCATGGGGAATTGATGGGTGATCATCACTTGTTTAGAAAGACGCTGCCATATGAAGGAAGCACCCATATTCCGTTTATCGTTAACGATCCGGGAGATCACCTGGGGTTGGACAAGGGGGCTGTCGTTTCCGAGATCATTGAATTGCGTGATATTATGCCTTCCTTATTGGAGGCGGCGTCAACTGAAATCCCTGACTCCGTGGAAGGGGATAGCATATGGGATTTGGCCCGGGCAAACGGGAAATCGCCTGAGCGGCCTTGGCGCGAACACCTGCATGGGGAGCATGCCCAAGGGATGGATTCCACACAGTGGATCACGGACGGATGGGAGAAATATATTTGGTATTCTCAAACCGGTGAAGAGCAATTCTTTAATTTGGCGGAAGATCCCGGCGAGCTGCATAACCTGATGGATAGTCCACAGGCTCAGGAACGGATTCATTACTGGCGCTCGGTGCTGATTCAAGAACTTGAAGGAAGGGAAGAAGGGTATGTGCAAGACGGCCGCCTTGTTGTCGGCCGTACGCCAGTCAACATTTTAGCCCATCTTAGATCAAACGAATAAACAGGTAGAGGCAGCTTTCCGCAGGCTAACCCAAACGGAAAGCTGTTTTCTTAATACCATCATGGAGGATTGAGCTCAATGAGCGCATGTGTACAAACTTCCCACCGGCAGCCACTTCAAGTCATGTGGAAGACGGTTTCCGAGGACTGCAATCTGGCCTGTGATTATTGTTATTACAGCACAGCCGGAGGGGTCCCTCATCATCCGGTTCAGGTGATGGAGCCGGCTCTTCTCGACCGCTTTATCTCCCAATATATGAAACGGTCCCATGGACAGGCGGCTTTCGCCTGGCAGGGAGGGGAGCCCTTGCTGGCCGGGCTTCCGTATTTTGAACAGGTGGTTTCACTGCAGGCCAAGTATGCGCCTCCGCACACATTGATCAGCAACTCGCTGCAAAGTAACGGAACGTTGATTAACGCGCGATGGGCGGCATTTTTTAAACGCTATAACTTTCTGATCGGAATCAGCCTGGATGGACCAGAGGAAATCCATAATACCCATCGCGTCACAGGCGCGGGGTCAGGCAGCTTTAGACAGGTAATGCGGGGAGTCCGTCATTTGGAGCAAGCGGGCGTGGATTACAACATTTTGACAGTGATCCATGAAGATAATGTAACGAAGCCTGATGAATTGATGGCCTTTTATAAAGAGCAGAAGTTTGAGTATATTCAATTCATCCCTTGCATGGATTTTGTCTCGCAAAAAAGCGGGATGCCCGGACGCTTCCACATCACGCCGGAGCAGTACGGAGAGTTTTTGTGCCGCACGTTTGATTTGTGGTACAACGATGGGGAGCCGGAAATTTCCGTCCGCATGTTTGAGAATATGCTGCTGACCCTGCTGGATCGCCCGGCACAGCTGTGCGTTCACAGCTCATGCTGCCCAAAGATGATGGTGCTCGAAACGAACGGAGATGCCTATCCCTGCGACTTTTTTATTGATGAGGAACATAAGCTGGGGAATATCGGACAAAACGATCTGGAAACCTTGCTTGCAAGTCCGGTTTATGATGACTTTTTGCAGATGAAGCCGAGGATGAATGAAGTTTGCAGTCATTGTGAATTCCTAAGCTTTTGTCATGGGGGATGCCCTCGCAACCGGAATTGGCTGGACGTAAACGACCGGTCTGAGGTGGATTATTTCTGCCGCAGTTACCAAATGTTTTATGCTCATGCATTGGAACCAATGAAGGCGCTTGGCAGCAGACTGAAGGAGGAACAGATTCAGCAGTACAAGCAAAGCGGCCAACCGCTGCCGGGCCGTAACGAACCCTGTCTCTGCGGAAGCGGCAAAAAGTTTAAACATTGCTGCCAGCAGCTCTAAAAGGAGGAGGGGTAAATTTGTCTGCAATCGTTCAAAGCCAATTTGGCATCACCGTGCTGGACGTTATAAAGTTCCAGTATAAAACACGGCTGCTGTTCGATTATGTCCAATCTGCTATACTATCGCTTACATTCAGAAAGGAGAGGTGAGTCTGTACCGCAGGGTTCTCGAATCCAAGTGCATCTGCATTTGATTAATGCCCATGAACTTTTTTGAACGCTTCGGGCGTGAGGCCTTCCATCCGTTTGAAGACGGTGCAGAAATAGCTGGGGTGATCAAAACCGGTACGCTTGGCGATCTCACCGATTTTTACTTCGGATTCAAGCAGCATAAGTTCTTTGCTCAGATTAATGCGTTCCCGGTTGACATATTCCATAGGTCTCACATTCAGCGTTTTCTTGAACAGCAGACACAAATATTGCGGAGTAATGCCTACTTGCTTCGCTAGGAGTTCAATCGTAAGCGGAAGATGGCAATGCTGCCGGATATAGCGGATGACCGGCTGCAGACGCTCCACCTGCTGGTGATAGTCGTGCTGACTTGTTTGTACATATCTAGGTAGATCCAATAAGAGGGAATATATGAGCTTCGAGCATTCCACCCCACTATAAGCGCCTTCCGAACGGGCCGCCGTCAGGATGTTGAACAGGCCGGAGCGCATGGCGAACAAGTCCGTGATCGGATAAACTCCCGATTTCATAATGCCCGCCTGTTCCAGGAGGGGGCCGCAAAGGCTGCCCGCCAACGAGACGAACATCAATCCCCAAGGTTCGCGAACGGCCTCATAACGGTGGGGCACGCCGGGAAAGAGGCAGATCACCTGACCTGTTTTGACAGGCAGCGTTTGGTCATCCACCTCAAGGACTCCTTCACCGGAAACAGCGAGCAGAAGCTGGTAGGAAAGGAAACCTCCCGGACGTTGGACTGGCTCCTGATGGCTCCATTCGCCGGCTGTAGTCACATATACCGGCAGCCGTTTGTCCGCATCGCTGAGCAGGCAGGAATAATAGACATCTCCCATTATCAATACACCTCGTACCTTAAATACTTTCAAATATTTAAATAAGACTTAAAATTGTTAAATAGCAAACAGAAATGAATAAAACTATAATGTGAATATAATTATATAACAAATTTCCGGTAGAATTGGAGAGAGCCTAAAATGAATAAAACCAAATTTGTTTATGAACCTCCTGAAAACGGTTACCCCGAGTGGAACAATAACCCGGATATTTATCACCTGAACCGGTTGGATGCCCATGCCACCTTAATGGCCTATGATTCGCTTGAAGAGGCGCTGGAGGGTAAACGCACGGAGTCACGCAGCTATCACAGCCTGAATGGCATGTGGAAATTTGCTTGGGCTGAAAACCCTGACAAGCGGATCGCCGATTTCTACAAGCAGGATCATGACTGCAGCGAGTGGGCGGAAATTCAAGTTCCTTCCCATTGGCAGCTGCAGGGGTATGACTACCCGCAGTACACGAATGTACGTTATCCTTGGGAGGAACAAGAGGAAGTAAAGGCGCCGTTTGCTCCGACCAAGTATAATCCGGTCGGTTCCTACGTGCGCAGCTTCAGCTTGTCTGAGGGCTGGCAAACCGAAAACCAACCGGTATATATCAGTTTCCAGGGGGTTGAGTCCGCGTTTTACCTCTGGCTTAACGGAGAATTCGTAGGGTACAGCGAAGACACGTTTACCCCAGCTGAATTTGACCTGACGCCTTATCTGGTTCCGGGCGAGAACAAACTGGCAGTTGAAGTTTACCGATGGTGCGATGCCAGTTGGCTTGAAGACCAGGATTTCTGGCGGATGAGCGGCATTTTCCGGGAGGTCTATCTCTACACGGCACCGGATACTCATATATATGATTTCAAAGCACTGCCCGAACTTGACGAAGGGCTTCAGAACGGAACATTGGGGATTCAAGCACGCATTTTGAATTACAGTGAAAGCAGCCAGGGGAGCATGACGCTGGAGGCGCTTCTTTTTGACGGGCAGCAAAGGCTGGTATGGGATCAGGCGATATCCGCCAAAGTGGCATTAAACTCCACGGCTGAGAAAATGGCGGAATTGACCGGCCAAGTGCCCACTCCAAAGAAGTGGAGCGCGGAATTTCCAAACTTGTATACGCTTGTTCTCACCCTGAAAGACTGTGATGGACAACCGATTCAGTATGTCAGCTGTAAGCTCGGTTTCCGCCGATTCGAAATCAAGGACGGACTCATGTTAATCAACGGCCAAACCATCGAATTCAAAGGCGTGAATCGCCATGAATTTTCTTCGACGAAAGGCCGGGCTATTGGAATGGAGGAAATGCTTCAGGACATCCTGTTGATGAAGGAACATAATGTCAACGCGGTCCGCACTTCCCATTACCCGAATCATCCTTTATGGTACGAGCTGTGTGACGAATATGGCCTATATGTCATTGATGAAATGAATCTGGAAACCCATGGAACATGGAGCTACGGACAACAGGAATTGGAGGATACGATTCCAGGCAGCAAGCCGGAGTGGCTGGGTAATGTGCTGGATCGCGCGAAATCAATGTATGAAAGGGACAAGAACCACGCATCTATTGTGATTTGGTCTACTGGTAATGAGTCCTTTGGGGGCGATAATTTTTTGCATCTTCATCGTTATTTCAAGGAAAACGATCCTTCGCGCCTTGTCCACTATGAAGGAGTCTTCCATTACCGACCGTCGAATGCGGCCTCCGATATCGAGAGTCAGATGTATACCCGAATCGATGCTATCGAACAATATGCCAACAGCAACCCTGCAAAGCCGTTTATCGTATGCGAGTACAGCCATGCCATGGGCAATTCCTGCGGGGGCTTAAGCAAATATTGGAACTTGTTTGACCGCTATCCAGTCCTGCAGGGCGGATTTATTTGGGACTGGATCGATCAGGCCATCATGACCCGCACTGAAGATGGTACGGAATACCTGGCGTATGGTGGTGATTTCGGCGAGTCGCCGCATGACGGGACATTCTGTGGAGACGGGTTGATTTTTGCTGATCGTTCGGTGTCGCCGAAACTCCATGAAGTGAAGAAATGTTACCAGAGCGTGCGGTTTGACGGAACCTGTCTATCGGAGGGCATACTTGGCCTGACCAACCGCTATCTTTTTACCGATCTTTCCGAATTCGACTTCGTGTGGAGTCTCACGGCTGATGGAGAGCTTTGCGGGGAAGGGCGGGCCAATGTTCAACTGAGCCCGGGAGAGAAGACGGAGATTTCAGTGCCTGAAATACTTAACCTGGCTGTGAGCGAAAAAGGCAATCAAGAGTTTATCGCTACATTCAGTCTTGTACTGAAGAAGGATGAAATCTGGGCGAAGCAAGGCCATGAGGTAGCATTCGGGCAGTTTGTGATTCCGGCACCGGCATCGGCCGAAATTGAAATTGCAGTTTCGCAATCCGGTAAGCGGATTGAAATGACAGAGGATGGCGAGCAGCTTGTTGTTCAGGGGGAAGATTACGCTATCCGTTTTGATAAGGAAACGGGTGAACTTATTTCCTATCTGTCTCAAGGAGTCGAATTGATCCAGTTGCCGCCGCGTCCCCATTTCTGGCGCGCATGGGTTGACAATGACCGGGGGAACAAGCTGGCGGAAGAATGCGCAGTATGGCGTCATGCCAGCGAATCAAGACGTTTTCTGGGGCTCGACCGCGTCACATCCGGTTCTTCAGCGGAAATATCGGTTCGCTATGCGCTTCCGACCGTTCCGGAATCTCTTGTCTTTATCACGTATCGAATCGACGGGAGGGGGGCGGTGGAAGTGTCCCAGACTTTGTCTCCGGGGGAAGGCCTTCCCGTCATTCCGGAGGTCGGCATGATGTTCGCGATGGATCAATCCTTTGACCGCCTCTCGTGGTACGGCAAAGGACCATTTGAAAATTATATCGACAGGAATACCGGAGCAAAGATCGGGAAATATGAAGGACTCGTACAGGATCAATGGGTTCCTTATCTTCGTCCGCAAGAATGCGGAAACAAGACGGAAGTACATGGGGCGGAAGTAGTGAACGCGAGTGGAATCGGCCTGTGCCTGAAAGGCCAGCCGAAATTTGAGCTTAACGTTCTCCCTTATACACCGGCGGAAGTGGAAGCCAGCGACCATGCTTATAAGCTCCCGGCTTCGGATAAAACCGTCATCCGCGTCCTAGCCGCTCAGATGGGCGTGGGAGGAGATGACAGCTGGGGCGCGAAGCCGCATCCGGAGCATCTGCTGCATGCAAATCGGGATTATCGGTTGACCTTTACTCTATCTCCACGGAAGTAAAAAGCGAAAAAATATGGTTTTAAATCCAAATGATGAAGTTAGTAACTTACTTAAAATCACATCTTAAACAGGGAGAGCCGATTGGGCCCTCCCTATACTTATTTCATGAGGTAAAACTAGTAAACCTAACTTATTGAGATTTGAGCGAATAGACTGAGAGACTAGAAAAAAATTGAATTTTTATCATATATAAAGTATATTTTAAGAGTTCTTAACTAACTTCGCAGTATCTCTAATCCGAACTTATTCCACTAATACTACAAGCCAAACGCTATTTCAGTTTACTTAATTATATCTCTATAAGTTATCCCTTCTGTATGCCCTCACTTTTTCCTATATATATTACTTTGCATAGTGCATGTCAAAATTTGTTGTTGAAACATGTTGAAATAAGCACTTATTAGCGATAAGGAGGACAAATCTTAATGGATATAACTGTTGATTCAAACGATTATTTTAAAATGAATGGACGACCAGATGACCTATGGAGATATTTAGACTGTTATCAGCTCTCGCTTTACTTTGCGCTTAAAGATCGAATGCAGTTGGAAGCAGAACCTTATGCGATTTTTTTAGAAAATCCCTCTTTCTATGTAGATATTGATGAAAAAGAAAAAAAACTAAAGGACATCATAATCCGGTTTCCTTGGAACCCGAGAACCCATCATATTTTTGATGTAGAAATGTATTCAGGTCTCGGGAATAAACTATTTAATGATTTCGCTATGGAGTTAAGCAAAGGACACTTAGTACCTTTCAGTACTTTCCCAAAAAGGGTCCCATTTTACAAAAACTTTGTTTCTGTTGAAAGTGAATTTAATATTTCAGAACACTATGACGTATTTGATCATATTTTTATGGCAATTAAAATTGAAAACAATAGATTAATATATATAGAAAACCCTTCGCTACTCAATAAAAGCCATGTTCCTTATAGCGGAAATAGAAGCTTTGGAATTATCGATCTAGCTGAAGTCGAGCCTGCTTTTAGCTGCTATCTTAAGTATTTCAAGATTTCGGTCGACATCAATAAAGTTAGTCTTTTCACCGAAGTGGATTATTTACTTGATTTTTGTAAGCAAACACTCGCTTTCAGTGATTCCCCGCCGCAAAGTAACGAAAATAATATACACCATCCAAATATTAAAGGACTCAAGAAACTAATCGAGCTCCTGCAAAATGATTTGATCAAATTAGAAGATAAAGCTCATTTTTATAACTGTAATTATTGCGAATTACTCGAATGGAGACTATCCATTATACAGCAAAAATCTTATATATTTCTGCAGTATCTGAAACAAAATCAATTTGAAATACAAGGCATAGACCAATTATTGTCTTCATTAGAACATGCAAATAAGATGTGGTTTGCTTTAATAACTATGCTGCGGTTAACGATATCTAGAGGGAATTACCAAGCAAACACGATCATTGACCATTTGAACAAGGTAATTAATGCAGAAGTTACTCTGTTGGCAGATATAAGGAACTTAGTTGAAAAATACGAGTCGTAATTCTGTATATATTTAGCTAATGAAAATATAAAAAGGCTTCGCTCCTGATGATAGGAGCGAAGCCTTTGTCATTATTAGCACATAGAGAAAGTCTATTCTTTACTCAATCATATACACATAAACCTGAGGAACTCTTAGAACCTGGGGAGCTCTATAGTTATTACTATTTCCGCTGTTGTCTTGCTCGCTGTCCTGTGGAGTAGTTTCTTCAGTGGCACCCAGATCGTCAAGGTCTTCTGTCTGATCGAGATCCATCGTGTCCTCCTCCACCTGGTTGGTCTCTGGCTCTATAGGGTCTGGAGCGGCAGGAGTCTGGCTTCCTGGTATCTCTACTTCCTGGTAGTCGTTTTCGAACGTTCCGATCAGAGTCAGGCTCCCCTCAGGGAAATTCATGACTCCATTTAAGAACACATAGTGGCCGCCACGCTCCGCAAGGGCTTGGCCATAGCCGCCTTTTAGGACATTGACAGTGAATCGTACTTTCTCATTCGGGTACTGCTCGATATTGGCAATATTGATGTCAGTATAATTGAGCTTATACTTTGTGAATCCGTATTGGTCCCCCTGGCGCTCGAAGATAGCCATCTCCTCAGGGCTCGCTCCATCCAGATTGTTGACAAGCAAGGTTTTATCCGGCTGCACTTGATAGCCCTCGGCTGTGAACTCGAAGAGCTGTGTCAGATTAGAGTTGCGGACTTCATAGGCTGAATACAATACCAGGCTCCCCATATCGCCTTCCACCAGAATGACGGGGGTGTTCTGTGTGCTAAGTGATTCTTCTATGGAAACCTGCTGGATCGCGATTCCGGATGGAAAGTCACGGTTTTGGAATACCTGAACAGTTTCATCCTTATTCATGACAGCAAAATACAGGGTATTCGCCTCCGCGATTCCAACGGCATAAGCCAATCCTCCAAAACGGTTGCCGCCTCCGCTAACAAAACTGAAGTTGCCGTTCATACCTGCTGTATGGAACAGGCGGACTGGATCGTGGATGGTCCAGGCTAGATGGGCAGCCTGCAATTTCTTCGTCATATCCTCGTATCCGGACAGTATCTCATAGAGAGCTATAGCATCTTCGTAATTATCCGCTTTTAGCATTGAATCAGCGGAGGCGATCCATTGTTTAATCTGATGCTGAATATATTTCAGTATATCGGTGTTCTCCCGCTCGCTGCGGCTCAAATAGTCTTTGTAACCCAATGCATGAGATATAAAATCGGCCGGCCGGTCCCGCTCTGCATCCTTTTGCAGCATGATGTGTACAAGCCCATCAGTTTTGTCCTTTATCCATGCAGCGGACAGTGAGCGGCTGGCATATTCGGAACTCATGGCATGTGACCAATTTAGCAGCTCGGTATACTGACCGCCACCCGCCAAACGTGTCATAACTGACTCGTCGTATCGTTGAAACAGGCTAAGCAGCTTCTCATTCTTCTGCTTCTCGCCGCCGTAGAAGGAGTCCGGAATCTTAAGCAGATTCCATTTAAAACTGTTGTCGTCATATTGCTGTTTATCAAGATGCTCGTCGGCCTCACCACTAAACAGGCTGATGAACTGCAGAAATATCCGTTTCACATCATCAGGGATGCCATAATGTGCAGCAATTTCATCATAGTATGAAGCGTAAGGGCCTTGATTTCCTGCCATCGTTGATTCTGTATCCAGCAGCTCGGCATAAATATTCATGAACCCGGAGAAATCGCCTGCTTCCCCCACTTCGTTCAATCGATAATCCAGAGAGGAGAGGCTCTGCTTCATGGAAGTAATAGGTTCAAGCTCTTGCAATCTTGCAGCAAGCAGATCTTCTTTATATAGAAGAGATCGGTTATTCCGGGCCTTTTGATATGCAGCTTCTGCCTGGACCAGCTTCTTCTCGGCATACCAACGTTCAGCTTGATCCATCATCTCGATTTTCTGATAGATATGAATTCCCTTATATCCGATCAGCAGCAGAAGGACTATACATATAAAAAAATACAAATTACGCAGGGTTAGCGTGTTTTTCATCGTCATATCGGTGTAGCCCCTCTAATCCCATTTTTGAAAATCAGGGTCCGAGCGGTAATGTTCATTGTAAATAGCAGATACCCGGTCCCGCAGGCCGTTCCACGATAAACCGGGATTGCGGCGTACGATTTGATACAAGCGGAGGAAGCGAGCCTTCGGTAGTCCATCCGCATAGCGGCTAATAAAATCAGGAAATGCATCGATATAATTTTTCTTCCGTACCGCTGCTCCGGCGGCGTCAATCATAATCTGTCTTCCTTGCTTCAGATGCAAAATTTCCGCCTCATGCGTAAGCAGGTAGCTGATAGCTTTGCTATTAATCAATTCGCGCTTGAGCTTGGCAATCTCGCCGATGTAGGCGGCCAAATCAGGATTAAACTCATCCAGCAGCAGAGGTTCCAGCTCCAGCTCCATATCCTTGCGCAGACTGAATCCTTGAAGGAGGACGATTTGTTGTAAACGTATTGAGTCATTCTGGACGAGCGAGGCAATCTCCCGGACGATTTCATAGCCTAGCTGAGCATCCTCCTGTATGGCTGCTGAGGCTGTCGACTGGTTCAGATCAAGTCCATGAATAATCTGTTTTTTGTGAGTCCGCAGCAGCTTGTTGAGTGCGTGCAGAGTCTCGGAATGCAGCATGTTGCGCTGGACCATCAATAAGAGAACGAGCAGAACAGCCATACATGCAAAGGAAATTACGATCTGCCAGAAAGTCTGGCCAACAAGTACGGCAGAAAGGCCTATAATATAGAAAAGAAGCCGGTCGCTCTGCATGGATCGCTTGGCCATTTTCTCTGCCTGTTCCATAACCGGAACGAGAGCATGGCGTTTACAGAACGCGCAGCTATCTTCCCAAAGGATCGTAAAATTGTGGCAATGTTTGCAAACTCTTAACTTTTGGTAGTTGTATCTCGTTTTATGATAGGGACGAAGTTGTACCGGTTTTTTTTTATCCATGTTGTTCCCTCTGTGTGTTGGCAATTTCAAGCAACGTCTGATGCAGATGCTCTGGTGTTGGAGCATTCTTCTTACGTTTGAAATAGGCCGAAATTTTGATGATGACAAAAAGAAACAAAATCCCGAGACATCCGTATGTAATCATGTATATATTCCTTTCCTATATTGTAATGTGTACAAATCAATAGACAGTCAGGGTGACTTTAGTCAGGGAATACCACTGCTTATGTTGAACTTTGGCAGGTATAATTATATCATATTGACATAACGCTGGGAGATTTTAGTGACGACCATGGTATTTTTTGTGTGATTTCACCGAGGTTATGCAATTATCGAAGATGGTTTTAAGTTCTTCTTAATATTTTCTTAAGACTTATGGCCTATAGTTAGATTATTTAGATGAGAGTAACGGGAGAAGCGACAAACAAAATGCTGGCATCCCCTGATGCTTAACTATATCAATGAAGGAGTAATTCAATGCTACGTACAAATAAATGGCTGTTCTGTTTGATGGCCACAGCACTGTTGATCTTAACCTGGGGCGGAGGCAGCTTGCCTCATGCAATGGCTGCTCCGCAAGGATCCAGCATTGATGCCGTACTGGTGATGGATGCCAGTAACTCAATGAAAAATAGTGATCCGGAGAGGATCAGCGGCGAGGCGATGAAGATGTTCATCGACATGCTGGCCACGACCGGTGACAAGGTAGGCATCGTATCATATACCGACAAGATTCAGCGAGAGAAGGCACTGCTAGAAATTCAGTCAGAAGCGGACAAAACCGCATTGAAGGAGTTTATCGATCAACTGGATCGCGGCCCGTACACCGACATTTCCATAGGTCTTGATGAAGCGGTGAAGGTGCTCCAGCAGGGAGCAGACCCGGCTCATGCACCCATGATTGTGGTGCTGGCTGACGGTAACAATGATCTGCCGAAGGCAGGGAAGTCGAGTCAGGAAGCGACAGATGATTTAAACCAGGCCGTTCAGGAAGCCAAAGGGAGCGGCATTCCGATTTATACGATAGGGCTCAATGCCGACGGGAAGTTGAACAAGGAAACATTGGCGGACTTGGCGGACCAAACGGGGGGCAAGTCTTTCATTACCAGTTCAGCCGATGATCTTCCACAAATATTAAGTGAGATTTTTGCCAGCCATCAGCAGCTGAAGATTGTACCGGTTCAATCGATTACCGGTAACGGCAGCTACCAGGAAGTCGTAATCCATGTGCCAAACGCTAATGTGCTGGAGGCGAACGTTTCGATTATGTCCTCAAGCCCCGTGGACCTTAAGCTGATGGATCCTGCCGGTGTTGAGCAGAGCATTCCTTCGGCGAACGTCATGCGATCCACCTCTAATTCCTACTCGCTGCTGAAGCTGCTTAAGCCGCAGCAGGGCGACTGGAAGCTGCAGGTGAAGGGTGTATCCAAGGACAAAATCGATATTAACCTTGTGTTCAACTATGATCTGGAGCTGACGATGGATCCGCCGCCATCTTCCGTAAAGGCAGGAGATACCATCGATATTAAGGCTTATCTCGTCAGCAATGGACAGAAGCTACAGGATCAGGAATTATACGGCAACATGACTGCGAAGCTGCTGGTTAAGGATTTGGATACGGGAGACGAGTCAGAGGTTGAGCTTGAGAATAAAGGTGGCAGCTTTGAAGGAGAATTTAAGATTCCTCAGAAGCACGACTACGAGCTTAAGGTACGGGCGGAGGAGCAAAGCTTCTATCGCGAGAGCGCACCAGCGAAAGTCAGCGCCAAGGCTGCAGCCTCAGGCTCCGGAAACAGTGGAAATGCGTTGTCGCCAGGCGAGGATGCGAAACCTTTTCCATTATGGCCCGTAATCATAGGCATCGCTGCGCTGCTCACTGTTGGAGTGGCTGCTTATTTCATACTTCGTGCGATCAAGCAAGCGAATAAAGGCTTTGTCGGTCAGATCGTGATTGAGATCAGGGATGAGAATACCGGCGAGAAGACCTCTCCGCAATATAAGAAGCTGACTTCATTCAAAGGGAAGTTTAAGCTGCATCAGCTTCTGCAGCTTGCCCCGGAGCTCAAGGAAACGGAGAAAATTCTGTTCATGCCGGGCAAGAATGACCGCATAATACTGAAGAACCAATCTTCTGCAGTGGTCGAGAAGTCCGGACGGGCTCAGGATGCAACGAATGGGATGGAGCTGAAGAATGGGGATCGGCTGAGAGTTTCTCTTCAGCAGGCGGACAAAACGATACTGTTTGAATATTTGGTTTAATACCATGACTTATCAGGAGGGGAAGCTATGAAACCGGTAGTTAGAGAACATATACAACAGCTTGACGTTTCACTCGGAGGCGGGATTGTCAGTGAGAAGATTCGAGTGGATACCATTGACAATCCGATCCTTATTATCGGACTTGGAGGTACGGGAATCGATGCGCTTCTGCGCCTGAAATATCAGATTAACCGCCGCTTCAAGCTGCCGGAAGATCCATTGTCCAAGAAAAGAATGGACAAACCGAATAATGTAGAGTTTCTCGCTTTTGAGACCAATGAACAGGATAAGAACAAACGCTATAAGGGCATCGGGCTTGATCCGATCAATGAATTTGTGCTTCTATCCAACGCCGAGATCGGAGGTTTGCTTCAGAACCGCAGCATCCTGGAGCCGTACATTACGGATTGGCTGTCGCCAGAGCTGAGTATTACGGACGGTATGAACGGGGCGGCAGGCGTACGCCAAGCAGGCCGCTTGCTTCTGTTCACGAAGATTACCCAAGTCGTTCAGGCCATCGACAAGAAAATCAAGACACTGTCGGTTGGTACGAACAAGAAGCTGATGGTATTCTTGCTGACTGGACTGTCAGGCGGCACAGGCAGCGGCTGCTTCTTGGACATTGCCTATATTGTCCGCGGAATTATTGAACGGGATCATGGCTCTGCCGGTATCGACCGTGTGAACACGCTCGGCTATCTGTTTACACCGGATATTAATTTGGCGAACAAAAGCTTGAGCGAGCATACACGGGAATACATCAAGAAGAACGGTTACGCTGCCCTTAAAGAGCTCGATTACTGGATGAACGTGGATTCCAGGGGTGAGCGATTCAAACAGCAATACGGCAATATATTGACCGTGAACTCACCGCTGCCTCCGTTTAATCTATGCCATCTGATCTCGGCGACGAACACGGAAGGCAAGCTGCTGGAAAATGCTTATGATTACTGCATGAACGTCACTGCAGAGAATATCACGAACTTCATGGCCAGTGAGGAAAAACAGTCTGGAGAAGAATTCGCGATCCATGACTATATCAGCAACATTCGGACGAATATCGCGCAGATGAATAAGGCATATCCTGCGAACTATGACTACAACATTATCGGTGCTTCCTCGGCCGTGCTGCCGATTGAAGAGATGACAACTTATCTGGCATACCGTGTATTCGGCAAAATGCAAACCATGTTTGAGAAAGCGCCAAGCCAGGAGGATGTTGAGAAATTCGCAAGCAAACTGGGTATTGATCTGGACTCGATGACGAAGAATTTCGAATCCCGCGTACCGGAGCCGCTGCCTGGATACCAGAACAGTGAACGACTCAGCTACGCGAATGTTGTAAAGAATCAGGTCATTAATATGGACACGGAATTGGAGCAGAATTTCCTGGCGAGGGCCCGAGAGGAATACATCAAAGCGAAGAAGCAGCTTCCCGGTGAAATCGTAGGTCAATTCAGCGAGCAAATTCGCCGGATGTTCCTGCATCCACAGCAAGGACCATTCTACGTATCTCGTCTGATTTATACGGAGAAGGGCTTCAGCCTGCTGAAGATGCTGTTGTCTTACATCGAAACGCTGCGCGAGAATCTGACTCGCATCCCTCGTGACATTGAATCGGCGAGAGAACAGGCAATCGAACGACTGGGCGATGCGAAGAGTGCTTTTGTCTCGAAAGACAAGAAGAAGAACATCTATATTGAAGCCAAAATCAATGAATATTGGTTAGAAGCGGATGTAGAACGCACAGAGCAAATGATTGAGTTCTATGAAGATCTGTACGATCTGCTGAACCAGGAGAATAACCGAATTTATAGTGTATATACAGAAATACTGAACGCTCTGAATTCGATTTTTGCCAAGAACGGGGATATTCTCGTCAACGGTGAAGAACAGCAGGATCATAAAGGGAACAAGACGTATTACTGGAATTTGGTCAGCGTGCCTGATATATCCGATGTCATCAATAAATTGATGGATCAAAAGGATGTGGATGATCTTATCCGCGATTTCTCACAGGAGCTGCTGAACCATGCGAACCGCTGGATTCGCGAACAGGAAATTGATATCGTCAGATCCATTTCGGAGTTTCTTACCGATAAATTCGGCGATTTGATTACCCGCTCCATGGAAGATTTCCTGATCATGAAATTCGGGCAGGAGGACACCATTGAGAAATTCGTCGAACGCAACATTGCCAGCAAGCTTGATGATGAAGCCGTGCCGGTGTTCCATCTGAGCAACAGCGCAGGCAATTTATATTTCCCTTCTTGGGGCTTTGTGTCCGTGCCTGTGCAGGCGCCAAGCATTCTGAAAGGGATTCGCAACTATCAGAACAATTCGGTCGGGAAGTCACACTTCACCGTGAAGGAAAGCGAAGTGAAGAACCGGATCTTCTGGTTGAATACGAAGAACGGCGTGCCGTTGTTTGTCTATACACCACTCAAGGTTTATGAGGAAAGCTATGAACGCACGATCCTGGACAAAGAAGGCGTAGGGCGTCACTTGGTGCAGACAGACCGGAATAACTGGACGTATCTGCCATCGCCGATTCCGGAGAAATCTTGGGGAGACACCTATATCAATCCTCGGGTTCAAGATTATAACGCCCGGGTTCGCGCCGAGTTTAATCAGGCGCTTGAGATGAAAGTCATCACGGAGAAGGATGCTGACCAGAATACAAGCAGCCGCTATGCAGTCGTGTTCACGAAGCCGTTTGATGTGAACGAATTGCTCCGGGCATATGATCTGCAGCTGGACACCCCTAAGCCTAATCTTGGCGAAGTCAAGCGGGCTTGGAGCGAGATGAAGCGGCTGATGAGCGAGGGCTTGGAACCGGTTGGTTCCAAAGATATTTTCAACAGCATCAACGAAGAAATGGCTAAGGACAATTTGATCCGTTCGCCTGAAATGATCCGCAGCGTGCGGGAAGAGCTGAAGAAGTATGCTTCGATTGCTGCCAAAATCTCTGAATTCGAATTATTGATCAGCAACAATCAGAATGAGGAGAAATGGCTCGACCAATTTATAGAAGCATTGTACACCGGAACGATTACGAAGAAGGGAGCGCTCTTCGTCTACGATCGCGATCCGGAAGAAGACTCCTGGGAGCCATTCGCCAATCTGCTGAAGAGTGTAAATGATGTGGAGTACGAAGTGTATAAGCATTTCCGTCAGCTGGATGAGAAAAGCCGAAGCACGCTCCTGCGTAAATCTTCCCGCCGTGATCAGGAGCTGACAGCTTCTGAGGATATTGCCCCGCTGCTGTCCAAGCTGGATGAGTTGGCAGAACGTTTCCTGGAGACGCGCGACCGCTTGGAATACGAGAAAGTGGAGCTTGCCGATGGGGAAGAGCGTTATCAGTTCTACAGACAGGTATCATCGAAATTAAATGAGATCCGAAGAAGGTTGAAATAGACAATGAGGGAAATTCTTCACGAGTATGCTGCCGGCTATGCCAAGTCGGAGGAACAGCTTACACGGATGGGGGATGATCAGAGTGTCATCCATTATCCAGAGGTATATTTGTTCATTGGGGATAAGACGGCGACGGCGATCGAACCGATCATGGAAATTCATGACCGTAAATGGGAGAACAGCGCAAGTGTCATCTATTTTCATGTGGGGATGGAACAGGGAGGCAGAATTGCAACTGAAGCTTCCCAAACCTCCCAGGCTTCTGCTCGTCTTCACCAATACCATCTGCCATGGCCGGAAACGGGCGGCACAGCATCCAAATCGATGCGCAAAGAACTGCACCGGAATTTCTATCAAGATTTGCATCTTCTGTCTGAGTTGAACCAAGCGATTCGCAGGCTAAGTCATCAGATCTCGGACTATGGACGCAGCTATTCGTCGTTTGATCGAATTCATCTGTCTATCATTACACGGGTCGATGACCCGTGTAATGTGTTCATCCCGGAAATTTCGCTGTTGGCGGAGTCCATCTTCCAGCAGTCGTTCAAATCTGTACAAATGGACTTGTACGCGCTTATTAATGAAGGAGATCAGATTGACTCCTTTGGTCATGCAAGCTCGCTGGGCGTTGCTTTCTTGCGGGAGCTGGAGCTGATGCAGAGCCGAACGTACAGTTTCTCCGCACCGCTTCAAGTAACCGAGGACGGACTGACGATCCCGGTCGTCCACCCTCCATCACCTCTCTTTGATCTCGTCTATGTACTGTCCGACAAGAATGAACGCGGCATTACAGGGTATGCCGGGATGCAGGATATCTATGATATTATCTGCCATGTGGGTTTACTTAAGAACCGGAAGCAAAAGGAAGAAACATATGACGGCATCAGAGGGATATACAATAACACCTCATTCAAAAGCAATATCATGACCGAGTCTGGTCGCCAAGGCTTTGTCTCCGCTGGGTTTGCCAGGGTAAAACGGCCTAACGAGCCGATTGCGCTGACGGTCCTCTATCACTTGTATCGAGGACTCCTTCGGCGGATGAAAAGCGGGCCAGAATCCGGAGTTCATGAATGTTTGTCGTACTTCGATCTCGATCCTGAAGCCGTAACGGCAAGAGTAGATCGGATGCTGCCAGGCGCTGAGCATCTGGATGGCCTGAAAGGGATGATGTCACATCCCGTCAGTTATGCCGGGCTGAAGCAGATGAATATTCGCGAGGCGGAAGCGGCGCTGTTCGGTGAGGGCTGCCTGCAGTTTTTTCATAGCAATTATGAACTGGAAATCCAGAAGAGGCTGGGAGAGATGGATGCCGCTAAAGAGCTTCATGCGGCGATTGGGCGTGCTTTGGCCAGCCATCGGCAAATCGGCTGCTACCAAATTGTAGAGTGGACGGCCGACAATGCAGGTACGGGAATTCTGCTTGAAGCGGTTCGCTCCCGAATCCGGGATCTCCGCAGTCTTCTTAAGGCGGAGCAGGATGGACTGGACCGTTATTATGAGGAGAGTGTGGAGAGTCAGCCGTTTAAGAGACTTCTCTTTCGGGATAAGCAGAACGTACGACAATTCATTCGTTACTTTGTAGGCGTGGTCTATCAGCGAAGATATGAGCTGCTTCGGCTTCAAACAGAGCTTGACCTGTACAGACAGTATGAGTCGGGGCTTGAGCAGATTCATGATCACTATAAGCAGCAGGCGAACAAGCTGGATCAGCTTGAAGTGGAGCTGCTGGAAACGGCAAAGTCAAGCATACGTACGGCGGACGATTATATCGGCCAGAATCTTATGGAGTATTATGGACTGGTCACTGAAGAGCTGATGCTTGAACTGGAGAGCAAGCGCGGTCAAGGTATTTTCTTCGAGGAGCGATATGTCGGCAATCTTTCCATTCTTACCGATGCAGGGACGGAGCCGATCCTCGCGAACTTGATCCGGGTCTGCGAGAGAGATCTATTGACAGCAGAGCCGTTTGTGCAGACCTTTGAGGAAGAGCTGCTGCGACGGGCGAATGTAACGATTGACTATCACAATAAACAGGTGCTGGCCAAGGAAGATCTGTTTAAGGTGCTGTACCGTATGCTTGACGAAAACTCGGTTCCTTTGGTCAGGCTGCTAGACTACACACAGGAGCATCGGTACGAGGAGAAATACTTCTTTGGCGATGCCGATAGTGAATTCGTCCGCTACGCAATCCGAGCCGATGAAGCTTTGCGTGTATACAAGCTGGGTGTCGTACATGAGAAGCGCTCGAGCGGGGTCGAGAAGCTGAACCTGATGGGGGGCTTCCACCTGGAGGATCTGATGTATTACCGGAATGGCAGAACCTATTACGAGACCTATACGGCAAATGGTTATGAATTTCATGGAATGGAACCGGCCATGCTTCCGGAGCTGCGCTAGTGTTCTTCAATTCTGATACAGAGAGTAGGGGTATATTGTGCAACGAAAAATAAACCCTCTCCTGCTGCTGTTTAGTCTAGTCGGTGGGGGAATTGGATTTGTCATTGGGGAATTTCTGCTCCGCCAGTGGGGGACAGGTCTCCCGGTCATCGTGGTAACGGGGATCTATTTCGGGGTTCTGGCCTTGTGTATTGGCTTGGCTTGTTTAGTGGCTGAGTTGATCTCTCCCCGTTTGAACGGAAACTCATGGAGACAGCGATACACAGGCACCTCATGGAAACTGCTGATTCCATCCACACTGGTCGCGCTGTTCTTGCTTGGCATGCTGTTTGAATGGGTGTATCAATTGAACCCGGGCAGCACCAAACCGGTGAAGGACATCGTGCTGGTCATTGATAATTCGGGGAGTATGATCGAAACGGATCCCGATCAGGACCGTTTTACAGCAGCTAAGAATCTCATCAACCGTATGGATAAGGATAACCGTGTAGCTGTGATGGTATTCGATCATGCCACCACATTGCTGCAGCCGTTTACGCCTGTAAAGAATCAGGCAGCGAAGGATGAGGTTATCGCCAAAATCAATAGCTTGACCACCTCCGACGGTGGCACGGATATTAGTCTCGCACTTGAAGATACCATGTCGCATATTCGTGAAAGCCATGCTGCCGACCGAAGCGCCATGGTCATTATGTTATCTGACGGTTTTAGTGAAACCGATCATGAGCGCGTGCTTGCCGACTACAAACAGCAGCGAATTGCAGTAAATACGATAGGCCTCAGCCTTGTGTATACGGAAGGAGCCCAGCTGCTTCAGACCATTGCAGATGAAACGGGCGGGCAATACTATGACGTACAGAATGCAACGGACCTGTCTTTTGTGTTCCAGAAGATTTATAACGATGTCGGGGACCGGACATTGCTGACGAAGCGTACGGGCGCTATGGAAGATAACGTGTATTATCAGGTTGGCAGAATCGCGGCCTTGCTGTTAATTGGCGTTGCCATGGGTCTTTCCCTCGGCCTAATATTTGATAACCGTCATCTTGCGCTTAGCTTTAGCGTAGGCGGTGCGGTAGCTGGTTTGCTGGCAGGCGTTGTTCTGGAATATGGTCTTTCCGGGGGAGAGGTAAAGGATGCGGTAGTTCGTCTGTTTGCCTGCTTCATTCTCGCGGGTGTTATAGCCTTATTCACGCTGGTAATACCTGTTAAGGAGAACAACAAGTTAACTCGAGGTGCGGATCGTCCGGGCCGAACGGGACGAGGACAACGGTCGAATGATTCAACAAGCCGAGGATTTTAAAGCAGGGAGCGTTCAATATGCGTTTTAAAAATGCAGAGCCCGGAGAATGGGTCATTCAAGGACTTAGCTATCAATTAGAAGAAAAGTACTGTACCCTCCGCTGGAACTGGCCGCCTGAGCTTCAGGCGGTGTACATTCATCGCATGCTGGATGACGGATTCCATTCACCGGCAGGCAGCTCTCACTTGGAGCAAGGCAACCTGCGTTTGTATACCCGCGATGAGTATAAGGCGAATAACGGATATCGGGACAGGCTGGATGGAATTGGCCAAATTACGTATACGGTATATGCCCTGTCTTCAGACAGCGACGAAATGACTTTAATTAAGCAGCCTGACGAAGCTAATCGCATTCAGTTCAGCACGGGTAAAGCCATGCTGGTGTACTCCATTCGCGAAAAAAGCCGATGGCTGCAGCCCTATAAGTCAGTAGAAATTCAGGTGACGGCCGAAGTGCCTGTACCGAAGGAAGTTTTATGCTATGTAAAGAAGACGGGAGCCTTTCCGCTCAATAAAGAAGACGGAATCTTATATCCATTCGTTACCGATTTTGCAGCGGGGCGTAATGTCCTGCCAGCAATTGAAGTTGGCAAAAACGACTATATCCGTTTGTTTTTTACCGATGGGAAGAAGTACGGGCAACTGTACGAGCTGGTCTATAAATAAGAGATCATCACAGGAAGTAATCAGTAATCATGCTGAACGAACCAGAGGAGTAATTCATGGGTTCAAAGGGAGGTACAGACGATGGGCATTTTTGACATATTCAAGAAAAAACCGGAGCCGGAGCCAAGGCCGCTATTTTATGATATCGTATGTCCTTACTGTTTCAGTAAGTTTGCTCCGAAAGAGGTGGTCTTCCGGGCTGCCCACGACCGTGAGGACGACGAGGATTACGCGCTTGGGGAAGACGAGGAGCTGAATCGTTACCGTGAACGCTTCGGACTGGATTCGGTTTATGATATGGAAGCGATCCTCCGTCCAAGCGATATACCAGAGGAGCAGCATATCTTTTCAGATCATGTACTGGTTGGATTGAACGACCGTTATGGTGTTGTTACGCGCAGACGATTGTGCCCGAAGTGTCACAATGAGCTTCCGGTAACGGCCGGGAAGGTACCGAGCAATATCATCTCGATCATCGGTGCTTCGCAAGTGGGCAAGTCGGTGTATATGACTTCGCTGATTCATACGCTGCAGCATACGACGGCAGATCATTTTGATGCGGCCTGCATGCCGCTGAATGCCGAGATCAGCCGTAAATTCCGAACCGGTTATGAAGAGCCATTGTTCGAGCGCGGGGATCTGCTGGCGTCTACGCAGAAGGAGAAGATGCAGGAGCCGTTCATTTTCCAATTCGTGTTCAAAGATGAGACCAAGCCGCCGTTAACGCTTGTCTTTTTTGATGTAGCAGGTGAAGGCATGGTGGACGAGGATTACTTAGGACTCCATGGTCAGCATATTAAGAATTCCGCAGGTATTCTGTTTATGGTAGACCCGCTTCAAATCCGCTCTATCCGGGAGAAGATCCGTCTGAAATTCGGAGATCGTCCCGGGGAATGGGTATCCCAGTATGATGAGCCGCGGGATGTTGTGCTGACGATGTTTGGCGATTTCATTGCTTATGAGGATAAGGGGAAAACGGATATTCCGACGGCGGTTGTCTTAACCAAGAGCGATATGCTGCATGCGCTTAAGGATGAGGACGGCGAGTATGTGAAGCTGAACAGTAATATTTTTAACAATGTGGTTCACCGCAAGTTTTTGAATATGACCGAATTTGAGAATATTAACGGCGAAATCAGCCGGTTTATTGAGAAGGTTGACCGGCCGTTCAAAGGCACGATGGATGTATATTTCTCGGATACCGCGTACTTTGCCGTGTCAGCGCTTGGAAGCAACCCGGTCGATCAGAAGCTGCAGAGCGTTGTCAGCCCGATTCGCGTGGATGAGCCGTTTATTTGGCTTCTGTACAAGCTGAAGTATATTCAGGGGAGGGAAGAATCGTGACCGATTTCCCATCCCGGACTATCCAGCAGCAGATGTACACCCGTGAGCGGCGGGGCATATTCCGCTCGGCGGAAGGCTTTGATACGGTGGCCCGCTCGTCTGGCTTGGATGCCGCTTTTATCAAAAAAGTTCTGCATCCCTTTTGCCAGTACGAAGCTCCGGCTGAGTTAACCGCACGCAGTGAGAAGGAAGCTGGAGCATACCCGGCTGCCCTGCATCTGTTCCATACGGAAACAGGGGAGACGGTGCTGGGACGAAGTGTATTTCAGCCTGCAGATTTCACCGGACTTCGCAGTGCCTTCTTTACGCATCATTATGTGATTCCGGATGGTTTCTTTGATCATGAGCATTCCGCTTATGAATCCTGGCTGCAGGCATCCTTCGCTGATCATTATGATATCGAAGAGGGCATGGACCTGCCGCAGCTTCATGCCCTTCCGGTTCAGGCCAATTCACAGGCGGCGATATCAACCCAGGATGCGCCGGCTTTGCTTCAGGAACTGGGCATCGATGAGATGGTATTCAAGCAGCTGGTGTATGCATGCATTTCTGCGGCGGCAGGGAAGAAAAAGGTATACATCGTGCTGGATGTCCCGGTGGAACAGTTGTCCGTGAAGGCGGAGCAGCTGCTCTTTGTGTTGTTTGGCCGCTTACCTTATGCGCTGCGCCGGGTGCTTGGTTTTGTCACTTATGCCAAGGAGCCTCAAAGCAAGAAGGGGCTGCACGTCATGTTTGTGGAGAAGGGCGGTTTGCGCCTGGGCGATCGCAGCATTGAGAAGGATTATTTATTTGAGCTGGCGGCGGGTAGAGTCATCAATGTGGATCTGAAAAGGTCTGAGCAGCCATATCTTAACTTTGCGTGGAATACCTTGCTGGACCCGGATCGCTCGGAACGCTTCTATGCCTTTGCGGAGCAGATGCTTGCGGATATGGAGCCTTCACTTAGGGTCTCGCTAAATAGCTATGATGATTTATGTGTGCTGTTTCAGATCGAAGAAGGCAGAGATGACCTGTACCGTGAGCATAAGCATGCTGTGCTGCGAGCCTTGCTGCTATATTTGAAGCCGGCAGGCGCCTTGAATGCAAAAAGAAGGCTGGATCAGCTATTCCATTTCCTTTTTAATCAAGAATTCGAGCTTGTCAAAGGCGGGCATGTTCCGGATGCAGCGATTGCTGGATATGTTCGGGATTATCACGACATCAACCCTCGGGAGCATAATGACGGGATTGTGGAGTTTTTTATCCGCTCATTAAATAATGCCTTATCGAAGCAGCGTCAGGATGTGACCCAGGCGATTTATAAATTGCTGGAGGAAAGTCCGGCTCTAAGCCGAGCCTTCTATGCCAGGGTATTGACGAGCCCAGGGCTACCAGCTCTGCTGTTCGATCCCTATATGAAAAAGAGCATGCAGCAAACGGCGACTCCTACGGATCTGATCGATCTGATCAGCTTGTGGGTCCGGAATCATCCACTCCTGCTGGAGCAGGAGAATTATGTCCGGCTGGCGGAAGCGCAGCTCGTGGATAAGCTTCATCATGCCTCAGAACCGGTAAGTGCGGTAAATGCCGTACTGGACCAACTGGATTCCCTGGAGCATCATTCCAAGCAGGGAATTGGTCGTTACTCGGGCGGAACTGCGTTTGCGGACCGTTTAATCTACGCGGCTAACCTCTTTCTCTTGCGCGAATTGGAGCCTGAGCAATTAAGCCGCAAGCAGCTGCTGGACATTGGTTTTTTGGGGATGCCGAAGGAGTTCCAGGCGTGGGTGCAGCGCTTTGATTCCCGGATTCGCTCAAAGGCTGCTGTCATGCTTGCGCTCTACCAATGGTGCTCTCCAGGAGAGGATAGGGTGGAGGAAGTCTTGGCTGATCTCTCAGCCGAGGAGCGGGAACGAACCCAGCATATTATGCGGAAATGGCTGCAGCAGGATGTGGTGCCATCTAATTTTAAGGACATCACTTTGGCTTTCTGTACGGAGATTCAGTCTGGTGCGGTAGATTATCGGGGGCTGCTCCTTTATTTGCATAAGTATGGCAAAAGCCCGGAAGTGGTATACCAATACATCGAGTGGTCTGTCAAGCAGCCGCTTTTCTCTAAAGCACGGGGGCTTGTGCCAGCCTATGCTACTGCAATTGTCCAATATTTTAAAACATATGACCGTGAGGCCTTCAAGAATAAAGAGTACGTGAAAACCTATTTCAGTTCTCCTTCACCTGCTCTTAAGCCGGTATATACGAAGGTCAGGGCTGAGTTGGCTTCGCCGTTCGTGCGTTTCATGCGGCGGAATTCACGACTTGTGAAAATAGCATCGGTCTTGCTTGTGATCATCATAGCCGGCGGCATCTATTTTATGGTCCAAGATGGGAAGACACCTGCGGATGGCGAGGCCGATCCGAATACGGATGGGACACCTCCCGTTAATTCACAACCTGTCTTACCGGTTACCGATCCCGAGCAGCCAATCCTGACTGCGAAGACAGTGAAGGGAGAAGGCGAGGAAGCTGATAAGACTGAGTTGATATTCCATTTTAAACAGCCAGCGGCTTGCCAGGAATTCAAGGTGGACAAGCTTCAAATTATAGGCAAGGATGAAAGCACCCTGTATGAAACGGCAACAGGCTCTGAATTGTCAAAGGAATGTGCACAGGAAGCGGCTGACGATACAAATGCTGATCCTGCAGAGATAAACCCTGACTCTCCGGAGACAAAGCCTGACTCAGAGCAACAAGCAGACCAGTCCACCGGGACCACAGAAAAGGATAGTGAGGCTGGCTCCACTGATGCTGTTAAGGGTGGGGCAAAAGCAAAAGATACTCCTTCTTCAACAGGGACAGGTTCAGGATCTACTGATACCATTGAGAGCGAAGATGCTTCATCTTCGGACAGCGTAGATGATGTTCAGGAGAACCAGTCTTACACAAGTCAGGTTGTCTTGAAGCTGGATAAGGTGCTCGACTTGTCATTAGTCGAAAAGGTTGTTGCGGATGGCATCACGTATACTTTGGCTGATGAAAGCTCGCTTTCGGAAGAAGAGGCTCCGAAGAATACGGCTGATGAAGGAGCATAAATATATGCACGGCAAGAGCAGACGGTAGATCCGTCTGCTCTTTTTTGTATCTCTGCGGCATTAAGCGCGTCAAGATTTACAATGAACTTGAAAATCTTAGAACAACAAGGCGTGGTGTGTGTTCTCAAAGGTTTTTATTTCAAATTTTATATTGATAATGATTATCATTCTATGTATAATGATAATCATTATCAATTACAAACATAAATTAATGGGAGGATTTCGTAATGCGCATAGGTTCATGGAAGTTATACATATTTATAATTGGCTTGGTTTTGCTTGTAGCCTGTGGAAATACAGAACCAACAGGAAGTGAGGCAGTCGCGACGAATCAGCAGGTGGCTTCTGAGGATGATGGAGCAGATGGTGCAGTGGAAGCTGGAAAAGAAACTGACAATCAGGATTCTTCGACTGAAAGCACGGTTGATAACAAGGAATCATCGGGCGAACAAGTTACAGTGGATGAAGCAAAGGTAAGCGAATTGTTGGCGCAATTCGGTGGAAAGACCCCGGAAACGGCTGTAACACTTTCGGTGGCCATCACGGAATTGTATAACGCACTGGGCCTTGAGCTGGCAGGCGTTCCTTCCACGCAGAGCCAGCTTCCGGCTGCATATGCGGATGTTGAGCGGATCGGTTCTTCTCATCAGCCGGATCTGGAGAAGATTGCAGCACTGCAGCCGGACACGATTCTCTCGCCTGCATCCATCAAGGAAAGCATCGACAAAATGTTTAAACCATCCGGACTTCCGGCAGCTTATCTGCCTGTTGACTCGTTGGATGAACTAAAGGCATCCACTGCAGCGCTTGGGCGCTTGTATGGCAAAGAAGACAAGGCACAGGAAGTGCTTCAAGCCTTTGCGAAGGAAGAGGCGGAAATCCTGACCGCGGTTGAAGGTAAACCGGCTCCGAAGGTTATGTTCCTGTTCGGTTCCACGGAATATCTGATGCTCATGAATGAAAATACGTTTGCAGGCAGCTTGGCGAAGAATTTGGGTGCTTCCAATGTAGTCGCTGACACCCTGAAATCTTCTGAAACGTATGTTCCATTCAATATGGAAAGTGTGGTTGAAGCCAATCCGGATGTCATCCTGCTAGTTGCCCATGGTGACGCCGATGCGGTAGCAAAGAAGTTCGAGGAAGATGTGAAAAAGAACGGAGCATGGGAGAAGCTGCAAGCCTTCAAGAATGGAAAAATGCAACCGCTCGATTATAACCTGTTCGGTGTGGCTTCATTAACCAAGGCTCCTGAGGCATACAAAGCACTGTCCTCTATTCTGTACAGTGAATAAGGAGGCGTTTCAGGTTGGTTAAAGCAAAGCAAAAAAGGAAGCTGCTGCTGGTGATCATCGCTTTTGTCCTCTTGGTCATTGCGGTCATGATGTCAATGGGCATCGGGAGCGTCCGACTAACTCCGGCTCAGACTTGGCAAACGCTGATCGGGCGGGGAGATGATTATTGGAACACGATTCTGTGGGACATCCGGATTCCGCGTGTCCTGCTAGCGTTGATCATCGGTGCTAATTTGGCTGCTTCCGGTGCATTGCTTCAGGCTGTCATGCAGAATCCGCTCGCTGATCCAGGGCTTACCGGAGTCTCGAGCGGAGCAGCCGTCACGGTACTGTTTATCATGCTGGTTATGCCACAGTTTTCCGCATTAATTCCCTTAGGGGCTATTGTTGGTGGAGCCATTGCAGCGATTATGGTCTATACCTGGGCCTGGAGCAGACAGCGCGGAATGACGCCGGTGCGGATTATTTTGTCAGGGGTAGCCGTTAATGCGGTATTCGGTGGTGTGATCGGATTATTGTCGATTTTGTACAGTGATAAACTACCGGCAGCCCTGCAATGGATGAACGGCAGTCTTTCGGGAAAAGGCATGGGGGATGTCTATGCGATCCTGCCGTATTCCGCCGCAGGCTGGTTGATGGCTATTTTATGCATCCGTCAGGCCAACATGCTTCGCTTGGGTGAACAGGCTGCACATCATCTGGGGCAAAATGTGAACCAAGTTCGGATTCTGCTGTCTTTTGTAGCGGTGTTTCTGGCTTCGGTTTCCGTTTCCAAGGTCGGTCTTGTTGGTTTTGTTGGATTGATCGTACCGCATATGTCTCGAATAATCATTGGATCGGACTATAAATACAGCATCCCGTTCAGCCTCGTGCTGGGAGCCACAGTATTAATCGTCGCCGATACGATCGGGAGGTCCGCATTCAGTCCGCTGGAAATTCCAGCGGGTATTATTATGGCCATGGTGGGCGGCCCGTATTTCCTGTATCTCATGCGTAAAGGGGGAGCTTGATATGCTGAAGCTTGAATCCATGAATATCCGGTATGAGGACAAATCCGTTGTTCGTGACTTTTCGTTTGAGGTGCAGCCAGGTGAGGTTGTGTCCATTATCGGTCCGAACGGTTCGGGTAAATCCACCATTTTAAAAGGAATAACAGGACTTATCCCTTGTGAGAGCGGGCAGGTATTCATCGGTGAAGAGGAGCTGCGGAGCTTAAGCATCCGCGATCTATCCAGGCTGCTGAGTATGCTGTCCCAAGCGAATTCCAGTCCAACGGATATGACCGTTGAGGAGCTGGTGACTTTTGGCCGCATGCCGCACAAGAAGTGGTATAATCAGCTTGATGATGAGGATTATCGGATTATGGAATGGGCGCTGCAGCTGACGGGTATGGATCGTTACCGGGAGCGGCTGGTTTATTCTCTCTCGGGAGGAGAGGCGCAGAAGGCCTGGCTGGCAATGGCTCTTGCCCAATGTCCCAAAATATTACTATTGGATGAGCCGACAACCTATCTGGATATTGCTCATCAGTTGGATGTGCTGGAGCTTGTTAGAACATTGAATCGTGAGCTGCAGCTCACGGTGGTGATGGTGCTTCATGATCTCAATCATGCCAGCACGTATAGTGATAAGGTTTGCGTCGTTCAACAAGGGAATGTGAAGGCATATGGGCCGCCGCAGGAAGTACTCACCCGGGAATTGATCCGGGAAGTTTACGGAGTAGAAACCGATATCGAAATCAAGAATAACAGCAATCCGCGGATACATGTACTTCATAAAATATAAATTAATACTAGGGAGGCGCTATAAATGAAAGTGATGGATACGGAGACGAGCAGGCAAAAATATATGGAGTTTGCAGGGGGGATGAAAACGCTGGTATTGAGTACGACGGATGAGAACGGAAGGCCGTTTATATCCTATGCACCTTTTGTGAAAATGGGAGGAAAGTTCTATATTTACATAAGCCGCATTGCGAATCATTATCGCCATTTAGAAGAGCGTTCGGCAGTGGATGTGATGCTGATTGCGGATGAAGCCGTGAGCGCGAATCTATTCGCGCGGGAGCGCGCCCGTTTTACCTGTGAGGCAAGGAATATCGGGGAGGAGGGAAATGAAGAAATTTTTGATCAATTTAAGCAAACTTTTTCTCCTCAATTGATTACCATGCTGCGGAGCTTGGATTTCTCACTATTTGAGCTGGTGCCCTCGGAGGGACGGTATGTGGTGGGATTTGGTCAGGCATATGATATTGATCTGTCAGCAGATCAGTTCCAGCATGTTGCGCGTGAGGGGCACAGTTCATCGGACACGAAGAATGAGGCCCAGTAGTAATACACTGTAATACGAGAGGAGTTTATTCAGCATGTCAACCTTTGAAACGATACTGCCGGTATGGAATGCGATCCAGCAACGGTTTCATGATATGGTAAAAGGCTTGCAGGAGAATGATTTGCAGCTGCAGCTGGCAAATGATTCAGCAACTGTAGGTTACATGCTCCGCCATAATGCGGAAGTGGAATACATGTTTGCGTTCTGGTTCTTTGGACTCCCTATGCCGGAGGAGCTGAAGGTACTAACCAGTCGGGGCTCGGCTGGCAGTCCAGCTGTTTTTACGAACCTGAACGAGTTAATACAGCTGCTTGAAGCATCGAATGCTCACCTGATCGAGGGGATGTCCGGGCTTCCGGAGGAGAAATGGCATGAAACGATGAAGTGCCCGATCGGCCCTTCAACCCCATTGGAAGCGGTGGGCCGTCTGATGTATCATACAGGGATTCATTCTGGACAGATTTCCTTCCTACGAAAGTACGGGGCAGTTTCCCAGAAGGAATGGGTTCAATAGAAGAAGGCTGGCTAGTGGTGAATTGAAAACAAACGCGCCCCTAAAGTAGACATGGAATACAACCTTGTTGTAAACCTCTGATTACTGTTAGGGGGCCTTTTTATGTGCTGCATAAAGCAATATAACGATTAATTAACAGTCCTCGTAACACCATACGTTAATCTGGTTGCCATAAGGGTCATAGGTATGGAACATGACCAGGAATTTGAGATTGCCGGCCACCTCTGTGACCTGCCAACCTTGCTCTTTCAAACGTGTGTGCGTTTCGAAAAAGTCAGCCTTCTTCCGGATTACCCAGTACGGTCTTGCAGCTACAGTCAGATGAGCCTTCGTATCTTCTGACTCAACGGTTTCCAGGTAGACCGGGGCACCTTCGCTGGTGATGATCACGGTAGCCGAGGTTCCATCCTCGCTGATTCGTTCCACGCTGCCACCCAGATTATCCTTATACCACGCAATGGCTTCATCCAGCCGCCCGACGCCGAAGCGGGGGATGGACTGGAATGGAAAACGCGCGTCAGGCGCCTTCGCAATCAGCTCTTCCGTACCCGGTTCCGGTTCGATTGCTGTCAGTCGGTTGCCGACCGGATCGTAGAAATCGAAGGTACGGTCGAATGCTCCCTTGGTAATCTCGGTTGCTTGAATACCCTGGCCGCGAATGTAGGCATGCGTAGCGTCAAGATCCGTTGTCGTGAAGCAGAACCGGACATTTCCGTTCTGTCCCCAATTCACCGCAAAATGCGGGTGATCATGCTCCACTGATTTAATATGTATGCATCCTAGTGCTGGAAAGGTAAGGGTGGCCATTTTTTCGACAGGGTAGTCCTCCTCGTAAGTTACTTTCAGATCCAAATGTGTTCGATACCAATCAATCAGCTCCTTAAATCGATCCCAAGGGGCAATGATAAAACCACCATCAAAGTCATCCAGCTTTAATCCAACCATGCATTCGATCCTCCTACAAGAAAGTAATGGAAATAGAACAATCCTAGTATAAACCTTCAAGTAACTTGAAGGTCAAGCATGTCGGGATTGCATGACAGGAATCATGATTTCGAACATGGGGGAATTCGGGAAATGCCTTTCCAACCGTTTGCCTGCAGGCTCAAAGCCAAACTTCTGGAGAAAGCGGATTGTTCGCATGCAGACAAATGTGTCTTCCCATGAACTATCAACGGATACGAATAAAGTAGGAGGGATCGATTCAAGGTAAGCCTCAGCAGGAAGGCGAGGAGGACTTTGTGCTGCTCGCCGTGGTCCTTGTACCCATGGATACCCGACTTCGATCTGTACTTCATGCTTCAATGAGTCTATCACGCGGATCAGGCTGGGGCCTTGGGTACGGATTCTGAGGCCTTGCAGTGTTTCTTCAGCCAACTTGATCTCTCGTGAGTAGGAATGGACTGGCTTAACTGCCTTAAACGGCTGCCATATGATAGTAATGGGATCTTCCCAGTTGATAAGATGGAGACTGCCGCTATCCGGTTCCATTCCATTCAGATATTGACTCGCAATCTGTACCGAGAGCAAGCGCATTTCAGCCTCCCGCCGCCATCTACCAAGTAGCTTCGAACGTTCACTTTCGTCAGCCGCAAGGAAAGAACGTATATCTCCAAGGCTGATTCCCGATTGGCGAAGGCTGTTGACCAGCTTGGCCTCGTGGATTTGATGTTGGTCATAAAAACGGTAACCATTCTCATGTCGTTCGGCCGGGATCAGAATGCCTTTGGATTCATAGAAGCGGAGAGCACTGGGAACCATGCCCGTGTGTTCCGCGAATTGCGCGATGGTCATCATTGGCGGTCACCTACTATATTTTTTGTGAATAAATAGACCTCTTCTCGTATGTAACTGTTTCTGTTGTCCTATATCATAATACAATAACAGCTGAATCATGGGGCGGAAGTCACAGAATTGGATATGCATAAATATTCATAATGCGTTGTTCTTGATAACGTTAATTAAATTTGTATAGTAGATATTTGTTTGCAGAAAATAAAATTATAAGATTTTACCCCATTTTTATCCAAATTTATCCCTTCTCAATCGATAGTGTAGGTTTCATGATACAAATATATGAATATTTATTGAACATCTTCTATGTTGAATTTTGCTGAAGGGAGGCTGTAGAGGAGATTTTGGACAAGCTGCTGCATGACAACTTTTGTAAGAAGGGGGTAGCTGAATCATACATAACTGATCATAAAGGAAATAGTAACCGCTTTCAATACGAGGTTGGATATCGAGCGATATGCGAAACTAGGCAAGTCATCCGAGACGGGAACTGATGACACCCAGGAACAGACATTCATAGAAATGCTGTATCATTTGCAGCCGAAATTATTCGACAGAGGTGAAAACGGTGACAACATTTATGACAAAGAAACACCCGAAATGGGTATTATGGTTATTAACGCTTGTACTCATCATTACGCCACTGGTTGGCGCACCTGCTTCTTATGCAGCAGAAAGCACTCCTTCTACAGATATTTCCACAGAAGTCCCTACAGAAGTCCCTACAGATATTTCTACAGTTAACCCCGATATTAAACCTCAGACGGTGACAAGCTCGACGTATAAATCCTTGACCAGTGCCCAGGATCCGCTGGCACCGCAGAATCTTGAAGTTGAAAGCGTTTCCCATAATATGATGAAATTTAAATGGGATTTCCGATCCGATCCAGATAATAATAATATACAGATATGGGATGCAGACACAGATGGGAATTTGACCTGGGGAAATTATTGGACACGAGCAGTCACCAAGCTAACCCCGGAAACAACCTACAGAATTTATATTACTTGGAATGAAGATGTAAAAAAGGAGCATAAAAGCAATGTAATAGAGTTCACCACAACCAAAGACGAGTCTGAATACAAAGATGCGCCGTTAACACCTCCAAGCTTTCTGAAAATTCAAGAGGTCACAGAAGATTCGGTTACGCTGAATTGGGGTTCGAGCCCTGGTGCCGAAGCTTATGATATTTATGTGAATGGAGCATGGAAAGGCGGTACTTGGGATAATTCTGCCACCACGGCTACCTACGGGCCTCTAAATGTGGGAGAGACCTATACATTTAAAGTAGGTGCCCAAAGAAGCGTAGATGGCGTTTTGGATGCTTCAGCTAACAGTAATGCCGTTACCATAAAGTGGGGAGAGCTGGCTCAGCCTCAAGGACTGCAGAAAGTCACGTCTACACGGTCTACGGTTTCGCTGGGGTGGGCTCCGGTTCCGGGGGCCACAAGCTATGATATCTATCAGGATGGAGTAAAGATTGGTACCAGCAACGAGAATCGGTTTGTCGCTTCGGCACTGGAAGAAGGCAAGAGATACTCTTATACGGTGGTAGGTTACAATAGTCTATGGACTTCGCCTGAAAGTGAATCCGTGTCGGTTGTGCCGGGCAGCAACTATAATAATGTAACTTATTATACGTCCTGGTCGGCTAGTACCACAGATCGAAATCTTCATCCTGGTGACCTGAATGTATCTCAGTTAACTCATATTAACTATGCCTTCGCTGATATATGTTGGAAGAAATATGGGAGCGGATCAAGAGCATGTGAAGATCCTACGATTCCTGCTCAAAACCGATATGTACATGATGGCGAAATTGTAATTGGAGATACTACATTTGATTTTCAAAATTTCAAAGCTTTTGAGTCCGTCAAGGCATCCAACCCTCATTTGAAACTCATGGTTTCAGTAGGCGGGTGGACATGGTCTGGCAATTTCTCTAACATAGCCATGACGGAAGAGACACGCCGTGCTTTTGCTAACTCTGCTGTGAGTTTCCTGCGAAATTATAATATGGATGGTCTGGATGTGGATTGGGAATACCCAGTAGAAGGTGGAGACGAGAAGAATTCCTATTCACCTAAGGATAAAGAAAATTTCACATTATTAATGAAAGCTGTCCGCGAGGCACTGGATGCTGCCGGGTCAGAGGATGGAAAGTATTACCTGCTCTCCATTGCCTCTTGGCAGTCAGACAAATTTATCGTGAACGCAGACATTCCGAACTCTGTACAATATCTAGATTTTGTGAATATTATGACCTATGACTACAGTGGTAAAGGTGATCCATTAGGTCATCATAATGCACCATTATTTTATGATAAAAACCTTACGACATCATCTGCTCCAAGAAATCATGTGCTTGGCGGTTTGTTAAGCCATTTGAATGGTGGAGTGCCAACATATAAGTTAAATGCTGGAGTTCCTTACTATGGCAAGGGATGGGATGATTGCTTGCCAACAGGACAATATCAAGCTTGTTCGGGTGGAACTTCATTAAAGACTTGGGAAGCTAGTCTTTTCGATTTCAGCGATCTAGAGAATAACTATATCGACAAGAACGGGTATAAGAGATACTGGAATGAGGCTGCCAAGGTTCCATATCTCTACAATGATCAGAACAAAGTTTTCATCACATACAATGACAAGAACACTATGGTGTATACGGCCTCCATCGTGAAGTCACTGGATATCGCTGGCGTCATGAGCTGGGATATCAGCGGTGACCGTAATCTGACCTTGACGACTCAGCTTGTCCACGATCTTCCGGTCGACGGTAAAGTCAATACATCGGTACTTGGAGCTCCAGCAAATCTCTCATTAGTAAGCGTTGGCTCCAGCTCTCTCAAGGTAAAATGGGATGCCGTGGATGGTGCAACTGATTACGAAGTGTATGTGAATAATGCACTGGCAGGTTCGCCTAAAGATAACAGTTATACTATTCATGGCCTTAATTCTTCAACTGATTACAAAATTCATGTGCTCGCTGTAGATAGAGCGGGAGATGATATCCATCGTGTTTCCAGTGCTTCCAATGTACTGAGCGCAGCGACTTCAAGCGTAAGTCCCGGTGGAACAGATGGTGAATCAGGAGGATCAAGCGGATCAGGAGGTTCTGGAGGATCGGGAAGCACTGGTTCACCAACGCCTTCAACGCCACAGCCACCAAAAGCCAAAGATCAGCTGGATGTGAAAGTGGATCTTAAAGGCGATAAGGCAGTAGTTAGCGTACCTGCGGCAGCAGCTATTAATAACATTAATCAATCGGATTTTACCAACTTCCAAATTCATGCAGGCGCAAATGCGAAGCAGGCAGAAGTTGAAATCCCACAAGAAATCATAGCAGCTCTTGCGAAAAAAGGTGCCGATGCCAGTCTGTCTATTCTCGTGAATGGTACTGAATATCGGATTCCAGCTTCGCTCATCAAGGATTCCGGTAACGTAAAAGTCTCGATTGTTGCTCCTGGAGAAGCTGACGCAGCAAGCGTGACGTCCTTGTTGAATGGGAAAGAAGCACTGACCAGTCCGTTATTGTTCAAGCTTGAACAAGTAAACGCTGATAAAACGACCACCGAGCTGAAACATTTCGGTAAGTACTATGTTAGCGAATTCGTGACGGTTGATGCGAAGAAGATAAATACGAAACGTGCTTTCGGAGTGGTTTATATACCTGGTACGAATGAGCTTCGTTCCGTCCCAACCTTGTTTAAAGTTAATACGGATGGCACGGTAACCGTCGAAATCAAGAAAACCGGAAGCGGTATCTATGCACTCATTCAGCAAGATATCCAGTTTAAGGACGCGATTCCGTCCTGGGCAAGGGAGGATGTAGCGCAAGCTGCGGCCAAACTGCTCGTATCGGGAGATAACGCCAATATTTTCGGCGGGAATAAGCATATTACCCGTGCCGAAATTATCTCTATCGTGGTTAAGGGACTGGGCATTCTTCCAGATGACAGTTACGTTAATTTCAAGGATGTAGATGCAAAATCCCAGTATGCCAGAGAGATCGCAGCTGCGAAAGCAGCAGGTCTGGTTAAAGGCAGATCAGGGGATACATTTGATCCTAACACCTTAATTACGCGTGAGGAATTGGCCACGATTCTGAGTAATGCGCTGGAATATGCGGGCAAGAAAAATGAGGCGAATCAAGGAGTATTAAACAAATTTAAAGACAATGCCTCAGTTTCGGCTTATGCGAAGTCGGCTGTTGCCTTCGTCGTGGAGCAGAAGATTCTGCAGGGCGTTTCAGCTACCAAGCTGGACCCACAATCCAATGTGACCAAGGCCCAAACCGTTGTCACTGTGATGAGATTGCTGCGGGCAGCGGGGTTATCGAACTAAGGAACTAACCTAGATTCATAATAAAAAGGATGTCTCACAGGCGTTTTATTACGCCTGGAGACATCCTTTTTTCATACCGGAATTCAACAGTCATGCCTGACCCTTATTATCATACGGACACCAGCGGACTTGTCCTACAGAATAGGGGACAGCAAACGGGAAATGGACTCCTTGAATTTGATCCACCGCGAACGTTCTAAGTACTGCTTCATTGTAAGCTGACTGGATACCTTGAGGTCCTGATGGAAGATATGGGTTAGCTGTTTCGATAAACCTTCATCGTACAGGAATGCATTCACTTCGAAATTCAGCTTGAAGCTTCGAACATCAATATTTGCGGTCCCGACTGATGCGATCATCTCATCGATGATGATGGTCTTAGCATGAATGAAGCCGTTATTGTAGAGATACACATTAGCCCCAATACTCAGCATATCTCCGATATTGGATAAGGTTGCCCAGTAGACAAAGGGATGGTCGGGTTTATCCGGTATCATCAGATGAACCTCTACGCCGGAAAGTGCAGCGATGCGAAGCGCATCCAGCAGACTGGCATCCGGAATAAAGTAAGGTGTCTGAATATGGATCGATTTTTTGGCAGATGAGATCATTTTGATATAGCCATTCTTAATATGCTCATACCTGGAATCAGGGCCACTTGTCACAATCTGAATACCGACATTACCTGGTGAATTGATCTTGGGAAACAGATTCGACTCGTAAGTGATATCGTTATGGTGTGAAGCCTGATTCCAATCCAGAATGAAGCGAACCTGCATTGCATAGACAGCTTCACCCTGGATGCGCAGATGCGTGTCGCGCCAATATCCGAATTTGGAGTTGAGCCCCAGATACTCATCCCCGACGTTAAAGCCGCCGACGTACCCGATGTCGCCATCAATGATGACAAGTTTACGGTGATTGCGGTAATTTAGACGCAGATTTATAAAGCGTAGCTTGGACGGGAAGAAGGCTTCGGCTTCTCCGCCAGCTTCGCGAAATGCTTTGAAAAAGCCTTTGGTCAATTGGCGCGAGCCCAGCTCATCGTAGAGAACCCGGACCTTCACACCTTCTTTTGCTTTTTTGGTTAACAGGGATATCAGTTTCTTGCCAAGCAAATCACGGCGAATGATATAGTACTGAATATGTATGTAGACTTTGGCTTCCTCAATATCCTGAAACAACCTATCAAATTTCTCGCGTCCATCCGTGAAAATTTCTACATGGTTGTCATCCGTGAGGATTGCCTGATTCTCATTAATATGCATATGGATCAAATCGCTGTTATCCGCCGCTGCCTGGTTGCTAAACGGGTATTCCCCGCGATTCATCCCTTCCATTTGGGAGAGCAGCACCTTCTCAATGCCGGTTTTCTGCAGATCATCCCAATGAAAGAGACGGATTCTTCTTAAATTCTGGGCGAACAACAAGTATAGGGCAAAGCCCAGTATCGGGATAAAAGACAGCACCAGCAGCCAGGCCCAAGTAGCTCCGGCATCCCGTCGTTCTCTAAAAACCACGAACATGGAGAACACGATATTCAATACGATGATCAGACCAAGAATGATGGATGTAACATGCATGTTTATAATATCCTCCTAATGAAATCCTTGCTTTTCAATCCTTCATATTATACGTGAGGCGTTGTGAGAAGTATATATCCTCGGGATAACGAGCTGAATGTACTTTTTATCATCGGTGGCAGATGACAAGATTGCAGGATGCTAGGACAGAAGGCTTAATTTGAATCGGAACTCGTTGTCATGATACTATGGTGAGAAAAATAGGAGAAGGGGCATGCTTTTTGTATAAAATGAACAAGTTCTTCAAACTATGTCTTGCCGTGATCCTCGTGCTAATCATCATTTATTTAGGTTCATTGGTAGACTTTATATTCAAACCGGTACTATCATTCTTCTCCATCATCCTCGTCCCGTTAATGCTGTCGGGATTCTTCTACTACCTGCTTAGACCGCTTGTTGATCTTCTCGAAAAACGGAAGCTAAATCGCTCGCTGGCCATCCTGCTGATTTATGTCGTTTTTGCAGGCATCCTGACCGGATTCATTATTGGGGTGTGGCCCTCTTTGCAACGTCAGATCGTTGCTCTGGTGCAGAATGCCCCTACACTGTTTGCCAAGCTTGGCGAGCAGCTTCAGGAGTGGGAAAATAACGGCGTTTTCCAGGGGATATTTCCTGAGGACTCCAATCCACTTACACAGATATCCGATTATTTGAACCAAGGCTTTACGTTCTTGACGAATTATATTAAGAATCTATTTTCCTTTGTCTCGAACTTTGCTATCGTCCTGTTCACATTCCCAATTTTGCTGTATTACATGCTGAAGGAAGGCGGAAAATTTGGGGATATGATTGTAAGTTTCTTACCAAACCGATTCAAGGAAGTGGGAGCCTCGGTATTGGATGAAATCAACAATGCGCTCAAAGGATTTATCGTTGGACGGGTCCTGGTTAATTTGGCTCTCGGTGTTTTGATGTATATCGGATTTTTGATTATTGGTTTGCCTTATGCATTGCTGCTGACGGTTGTGGCAGTTATAGCGAATTTCATACCATTTATCGGTGCCATTCTGTCTTCGATCCCAATTGTTATCATCGGCTTTATCCAGTCCCCTGGAACGGCGATCTGGTCCCTGGTGGTCATTCTGGCAGCCCAGCAAATTCAGGATAACTTAATTGGTCCCTATATATTTGGTAAACAGTTGGCGATTCATCCCATTACGATTATCATCCTTGTGTTGGTCGGACAGGATCTCGGTGGAATTATCGGAATTCTTCTGATTGTTCCTGTCTATATGATCGTTAAAATTGTGGTTACTAGAGTATATCAGCTGTTCTTTAAGGAAAAATGGCAAAAAGCATAGACATGCGGCTGCAGCTGCACACTAATGCCGTTAAGAGCGTGAAACCGTTCTTGGCGGCATTTTTATATGCCTGGAAGTAGAAAGAAGCACTTGACAATGATTTGAAGGATATATAATCTTGATTTAAAGATATTAAATATAAAGATTGTATAATCTAATCATAGTATTACGAAACGGGATCATCAATGAAACATCGTTTAGGACAAAAAGACAGGAGGCGATGATATGGCAATACAAACGGCAGGCATTCATCATATTACCGCATATGCGCAGAATCCACAGAAAAACGTTGATTTTTATACGGGTGTGCTGGGACTCAGATTAGTGAAGAAGACGGTGAACTTCGATGCTCCTGAGGTTTATCATTTGTACTACGGGGATGAAGAGGGTAGCCCGGGGACCATTATTACCTTCTTTCCGTCTCCTGCTTCGCGAAGAGGACTACGTGGAGGAGGGCAGGTTGGGTATACATCTTTTGTCGTCCCTATGGGTGCTCTTTCTTACTGGGAGGAGCGTTTACGGAGTTTCGGTGTTCCTGTCATGAAAGCATTTCGATTTAACGAACATTATCTCCAGTTCTCCGATCGTGATGGACTTTCACTGGAGCTGGTCGAGCGGGAAGACGGACCGAAGAGCAGTTGGTCTGTGGACGATCTGACGCCCGAAACGGCAATTAAGGGGATTGGCGGTGCGGTCTTGTTCAGCAGTCATTGGAAGGAAACGAAGAAAGCGCTGGAGGTAATGGGGCTAACCTTCATCGGAGAGGACGTTAACTATGCGCGGTTCCAGTCTATGGGACCTTTCGGCAACGTGATAGATCTGCCAATGCGGGATATCTCTAGGGGCTCAGGAGGTGCCGGAACGACCCATCATATCGCATGGCGTGCCCAGAATGAAGGTGAGATTGTTACTTGGCAAAAGTGGGTGACATCACATGGTTTTATGCCGACAGATATTAAGAACCGCAATTATTTCAGATCGTTATATTTCAGGGAACGCGGGGGCATATTGTTTGAGGTCGCAACCGATCCACCCGGATTTACGGTGGATGAAGATTTGGACTCATTAGGGAAAGAATTGAAACTTCCTGCATGGTTTGAACCGGAACGTGCCCGAATCGAGGAAAATTTGATGCCTATACAAGTCAAAGAGAGGGGCAATCCAAAGTGATATCCATTGACCCGAATACCCAAAGTGAACGGGACACATATAAGCTGTTGATCGGAAGCGTTGTTCCGCGACCGATCGCTTTTGTAACGACATTATCAGATGAGGGTGTGCTGAATGCGGCGCCATTCAGTTATTTTTCCATTCTCTCCAGTAATCCGCCCTTGCTTTCCGTTTCCGTTCAGCGGAAGCAGGACACGGCCAAAGATACAGCGAGAAATGCCATGCAAAGCGGCGAGCTTGTCATCCATATTGTGGATGAAGATACTGTTCAAGCTGTGAATGAAACGGCGGCAAACCTGCCTCCGAATGAAAGTGAACTTGTACTAACTCATTTAACCCCGACTGATAGTGAGGTTGTGAAAGTACCTGGCATTCTGGAATGCAAGATTCGTATGGAATGCGTGCTGGATCAAGTTGTAAGTTTGAATGGCCCGGATCAGATGCCTGCTGCTGATTTGTTGATTGCCCGTGTTGTCAGGTTCCATGTTGCAGAGGAGCTTTACGAACATGGGCGGATTGACGCCGCCAAGTTAAAGCCTGTGAGCCGTATGGCAGGGAATATCTATTCTTCATTGGGAGGGATGTTTACGATCGAGCGGCCTGTATAATATAACGGATAGGCTGGATAAGGGGGAGATCACGGCAAGTCAAGCTGTGAGCATCCATATACCCTATACTTTATTGTATGTTGGTTGTTAGTCCATAAAAGAAATAGAGCTTGGAATATCATGCCTGGAAACTGCAAACTCTACATACAAGTGGAGCCGATATGATGAATTCACAATAGAGGAGTGGTTAAACAAATGAAGTTTGAATCCAAGGTTGTCATTGTGACGGGAGGCGCCAGCGGGATCGGCGAAGCAGCGGTGAGACTTTTTGCTGAAGAGGGAGCCAAGGTTGTGATTGCCGATTATTCAGAACGGGGACAGGCAGTTTCCGATGAATTAAAGGGCGCAGGCTTTGAAACGCTGTTCGTTAAGACGGATGTAACCCAAGAGCAAGAAGTTGTGAATATGGTGAAGCAGACTGTTGAGCATTTTGGCCGTATTGATGTGTTATTCGCTAACGCAGGCATTGCGCATGATGCCCCCGCCGATCAGTTGACGATGGATAACTGGCAAAGAACGATTGATATTAATCTTACAGGGGTGTTCCTGTGCGATAAATATGTAATCCAGCAAATGCTGTCCCAAGGAACCGGAGGGGCAATCGTAAACTGCGGCTCGATCCATAGCCATGTCGGAAAAGCTGGAGTTACCGCCTATGCATCCGCCAAGGGAGGCGTTAAACTGTTAACCCAGTCGATCGGCGCAGATTATGCATCCAAGGGGATTCGGATCAATGCGGTATGCCCGGGATATATTGATACTCCGCTTATCCAGGGAAGAACGGAAGCGATCACGGAGCATCTGGTGAGTCTTCATCCGATGGGCCGATTGGGTCAGCCGGAAGAAGTAGCCAAGGCCGTATTATTCCTCGCCAGTGATGATGCATCCTTCATTACAGGTACGACCTTGCTGGTGGATGGCGGATATACAGCTGTATAAATGAAACAAAGCCCCGATCCTAAGGATTAGGGCTTTGTTTGTTGAAGTTGGTAACGAGAGAGTGATCCCGGACCACATTATATGAAATGGACAAGCGAATTGCTGGTTATTGGAAATTTTTTTGGCAGGTTACATTTAATCGGGGAGTCTGTTACCCGGTTTCGTTTCACGGCGTGAATAATATATGGCATGAACAAGTAACGGAAGACTTGCGAAATGCCTGCTGTATAGCGAAAAATGAGGATGGAGGGGCCTCTCCAAAAGGCATAGAAACAGCTGAGAATTAGGCAACCATCAGGCCAGTGACATCCCATTGAGAAACGCCAATTTCTCCACTGAATTTCCAGAAAAAGTGGATTTAAGGGTTTGACATTTCCTGAACTTACCTTTATCATGGACACACGCTTAGTTTCCGGCATACCTTTACCGGAAAGCGGGGGAACCAGTTTTATTAGGGGCGAGTCACTTGAATCAAGAGTGTAGGGTACCATCTTAACCCGAGTCCGTCAGCTAACCTCGTCAGCAGTGGATGGGTCTTTTATACATAGTGGATGTTCATAACAAAGGCCCTTTATTCTCTATAGGGGCCTTTTCTCTATTTTTTGACCCCCTGCTGGCGGAGCTATGTCTAGATCCCCTGTTTGGTGGTCTTTTTGTATTCTGTTCAGGAGGTGGGGGTAAATTCTATATGTTTCACCAAACCAATTGAATCAGTCAGACGCATAGGGTTCTAATACGCATTAGGATGGGGTTTGGTTATCCATCCGATAGCTTGGCCCGTGCCATGATGTCTGATGTCTATAAATCCAAGTTAACCTATGTGTTAACATGGATAATTTCAACATGCCATCTTTACGTATGGCACAAATTTTTGATGGAGAGGTTGTGTGTTTTTTTGAAGAAAGTGGTTGTCCTGATGTTGTCCTTGATTATGGTGGTATCGCTTGCGGCCTGTGGTGACAAAGAGAGTACGCTGGATCGGGCCGTTAAGCAGGGGTATGTTACTGTGGGCTTTGCCAATGAGAAGCCTTATGCCTACAAAGAAGCGAATGGGGAGCTGACAGGTGAGGCGGTCGAGATTGCCCGCGTTGTTCTGGAACGTCTGGGCATCAAGGAGATGAGGGGCGAGCTGACCGAGTTCGGTTCCCTGGTTGCGGGACTGCAGGCGGATCGGTTTGATCTGATCACGGCCGGCATGTTCATAAATCCTGAGCGCTGCTCCGCCGTGTTGTTTGCCGATCCGGAGTATAGCATTGGGGAAGCTATAGCAGTGAAGCAAGGGAATCCGCTGGGTCTTGGAAGCTATGCGGATATTGCCGACAACGACCAGGCCAAGATAGCCGTTATGACTGGCGCAGTTGAGATTGGCTATATGGAGAAGTCGGGCATTCCATCGGATCGAATCATCCAGGTTCCTGACCAGGCTTCAGCTATCAGCGCCCTTCAGGCAGATCGGGTACATGCAATTACCATGACAGGGCCTTCCTTGCAGGCGATGCTGGACTCGGCCCAAGATGAGAATATTGAGCGTGTAGCTGATTTTGAACAACCTGTGATCGATGGCGAGAGTGTTCGTGGCTATGGAGCTACGGCATTCCGTAAAGCGGATGCTGAGTTCCAGGAGGCCTATAATAAAGAGCTGCAAAAATTGAAGGATTCGGGCGAGCTGCTGGAAATTCTGCAGACATTCGGATTCACCGAAGCAGAGCTTCCGGGTGAGATGACGGCTGCCGCGCTTTGCGGAGAATAGCATGCCGGATTCTTGGATTGATTTTCTCCCGACGCTGCTAAAAGGAGCAGAGATCACCATTGTGGTAGCTTTCTTTTCAGCCATTCTGGCCCTTGTAGTTTCATTTGTCGCTGGGTTAGGCAGGCTGTCGAAGCTGTGGATCATCCGCACATTGACCGCTGTGTACGTAGAAGTCTTTCGGGGGACTTCCCTGTTAGTGCAATTATTCTGGTTGTATTTTGCCCTGCCTTTTATCGGCATCGAACTGCCGAAAATGCTGGCTGCCATTCTCGCCATCGGATTGAACTTCGGTGCTTATGGATCGGAGATTGTGCGCAGCGCAGTGCTGGCGGTGCCAAAAGGCCAGTGGGAAGCGACTGTGGCGCTTAATATGAAGCCTTGGCAGAGGTTATGGAATGTTATATTGCCTCAAGCCTCGCTGCGAATGCTGCCTCCCTTCGGGAATCAGCTCGTAGAACTCATCAAATCCACCTCCTTGGTTTATTTCATCACGATGGCGGATTTGACGTACCAAGCGATGGTGCTAAGGAACAATTACATCTCCTGGACAACGGAGATTCTGGTGCTGCTGCTCCTCATGTATTTTGTCATTGCTACGCTCGTCTCGCTGGCCGTTCGCCTGCTGGAGCGTAAATTGACGGCGGGGAGGCTATAGCTATGTGGGATTGGAAATATGCGTGGGATATCCTGCCGCAATTATTAAGTGCATTAAAAATGACCGTATGGGTGACACTCTGCGCTTTTGTAGTGGCCCTTATCATCGGGTTGCTGCTTGCTTTTGCTGCAAGGAGCCGGTTTAAACCCTTGTCGCTTATAACCAAAGGAGTCATTGAATTTATTCGCAACACACCGCTGTTGGTCCAGGTCTTCTTCCTGTATTACAGTCTCCCGCTTCTGACGGGAATTTCCATTCCGGCTTTCTATGCCGGAGTGATCGGTCTTGGGCTGCATTACAGCACCTACTTGTCTGAGGTGTACCGTTCCGGGATCGAGGGGGTACCGAAGGGGCAGTGGGAAGCTGCCAAAGCACTGAATTATACGAAAGCCCAGACCTGGCGAAGTATTATTTTGCCGCAAGCGGTGCCGCCCATCATACCGGTACTCGGAAATTATTTGATTGTCATGTTCAAGGAAACGCCGATTCTATGCGCAATTACGCTGGTGGAAATGATGCTGACGGCGAAAAATATCGTATCGCAGTCGTTTCGTGCATTTGAGCCGTATACGCTAGTTGGCATTCTATTCTTCATCATCAGCTATATAGCATCACTGCTGGTACAGAGGTTGGAAAAACGGATGAATCTGCAGCGTGGAAAATAAGGAGGGAGTTTTGGTGAACGTCATTGAAATCGATGATCGAGCTGAACTGTCAAAAGTACCGGGGCAGGAAGGCAATTGCTTAGACACCGGTACCAAACCGATTGTGAAATATACGGGCGTAACGAAGTCATTTGGCGACCTGCAGGTGCTGAAGGGCATCGATTTGGAAATGCAGCCTGGAGAGAAGGTGGCTGTGATCGGTCCGAGCGGATCAGGCAAAACGACGCTTGGTCGTATGCTGATGACGCTGGAAGAGCCCACTGAAGGTATCATCGAGGTGGATGGAGAGCTCCTCTGGCATACCTATGAGAAAGGTGAGCTGGTCCCGGCCAGCGAGAAGCACTTACATCGGATGCGCAGCAATGTCGGCATGATCTTCCAGCATTTTAACCTGTTCCCGCACATGAATGTACTTCGCAATGTAACGGAGGCACCGCGCAAGGTGCTTGGATTATCCAAGGAAGAGGCCGAGGAGCGAGCTGTTTCGATGCTGGGCAAGGTCGGTTTGGCCGACAAGCTCAAGATGTATCCGTCCAATCTGTCCGGAGGACAGAAGCAGCGTGTTGCGATCGCCAGAGCTTTGGTCATGCGTCCGAAGGTGATGGTGTTTGACGAGGTTACGTCTGCTTTGGATCCAGAGCTGGTTGGCGAGGTGCTGGAGGTGATCCGGGAAATTGCGGAGGAAGGCGAGATGGCCATGATGCTGATCACGCATGAGATGGATTTTGCCAAGGAAATCGCGGATCGGGTCATATTCGGAGCTGAAGGAAGGATCGTGGAACAGGGGACGCCGGAAGAAATATTCGATAATCCAAAGAGCGATCGGCTGCAGAGCTTTCTGCAACGATTCCGCTCGAATGGAATTTAGCTATGTAAAGAGGTGTTGGTAAGGATATGGCTGTGAATACGAAAACCCAAGTAATCTATCGAAAGCCTGAAGCAAAAGATGGTGCCCGGGTGTGGGAGCTGATACGCGATACGGGAACATTGGACCTGAATTCGGCGTACTGCTATATCCTCCTTGGCGATTATTTCAATGATACTTGCATGATCGCAGAGCAGGATGACAAAATTGTCGGCTTTATCTCTGCTTTCCGTTCTCCGCGTAATCCCGAAACGCTGTTCGTGTGGCAGGTGGCTGTTGCCAGCTCGCACCGCAGGCAAGGGATCGCAAAGGCTATGCTGACAGGGCTGATGAATGACAAGGCATGCCATGGTGTCCGTTTCATCGAAACGACGGTTTCGCCAAGCAATATGGCATCCAGACGATTGTTTCTCGGTTTTGCTGAAGAGAAATCCATACCCAGCACGGTAACTGTAGGGTATGGAGCCGAGATGTTTCCGGGTAGTACCTCTCATGAAGAGGAGCCGTTATTCGTAATTGGCCCATTTTTCAACGACATATAAAAAAATGGAGGGAACTATGAACAACCAAGTGATGGAGAAACCGACGCTTACTGTTTTCAACAACCTGGAGTCCGAGGTGAGAAGTTATTGCCGAAGCTTTCAGACGGTCTTTGAAAAGGCCCGGAATGCGAAGCTTTGGGATACGCAGGGCAATGAATATATTGATTTTTTTGCCGGAGCCGGCGCATTAAACTACGGACATAACAATGAGAAGATTCGCGATAAGTTGGTTAATTATCTTATGAAGGATGGCGTTACGCATAGTCTGGATATGGCAACAGAAGCAAAGGAGACGTTCCTGACTCGCTTTCAGGAGGTTATCCTGAAGCCGCGCGGCTGGGATCATAAAGTGATGTTCCCCGGACCAACGGGGACGAATGCTGTTGAAGCTGCACTGAAAATCGCAAGGAAAGTGACCGGACGCACCACCGTCCTGTGCTTTACAAATGCTTTTCACGGGATGTCGCTGGGATCGCTTGCGGTTACGGGGAACTCCTTCAAACGGCAGGGAGCCGGCGTTGATTTGAGCAACTCGGTCTTTATGCCATATGACGGTTACTTTGGCGATGACGTGGATACGATGGCATATATGGAGAAGCTGCTGGATGATCCGGGAAGCGGTATTCCACTTCCGGCAGCAGTCATCGTTGAAGCGGTGCAGGGCGAAGGTGGGTTAAACTCTGCCAGCAGACGGTGGCTGCAGAGACTAGCGCGCATCTGCAAGGACAAGGAAATCCTGCTGATTCTGGATGATATCCAGATGGGCTGCGGCAGAACAGGACCGTTCTTCAGCTTTGATGATGCTGGCATCGAACCGGATATCATATGCCTCTCCAAATCGATAGGCGGCTATGGCTTGCCAATGGCGATTACGCTGATTAAACCAGAGATTGATATATGGGAGCCGGGCGAGCATAATGGCACCTTCCGGGGCAACAATCTCGGTTTTGTGGCTGCAGCTGAAGCGCTGGAATATTGGAGAACGGAAGATTTCCAGCTCGATATCGGCATTCGCGAGAATCAAATCCGCCAAAAATTGGAATGTGTTGCCAAGGAATATCCTGAGCTCAGCGGCACCATCCGGGGCAGAGGCATGATTCAGGGAATTGCTTTTGATAAAGCGGAGCTGGCAGGGAGATTGTCCGAGATTGCATTTGAACAGGGACTGATACTGGAAACATCAGGCCCGCATAGTGAAGTGGCGAAGCTAATGCCACCGCTGACCATCGAAATGAACACACTGACACAGGGATTGGGGATATTGAAGAACAGTATGAAACAATTAGCAGCAGAGGAGAGTTCGTTATGATCGTTAAACATTTGGAAGACATCGTGGATACGAAGGATGATATTGATACAACCACATGGAATTCGAGAAGGCTTCTGCTTACCAAAGACGGTATGGGCTTCTCTCTCAATGACACCATTATCAAGGCCGGAACGGAGACGTTGATTTGGTATAAAAATCATGTGGAAGCCGTGTACTGCATTGAGGGTGAGGGAGAAATCGAGGTTGTCGGTGGTGAAACCTATCCCATCTCCCCGGGCATGATGTACGCCCTGGATGGACATGAGAAGCACTATTTGAGAGCCCGTGCGCAGATGCGGATGATCTGCGTATTCAACCCACCGCTTACTGGTGCGGAAGTTCATGACGAGGAAGGAACCTACCCGCTGCTTGCCCCAATTTCAGACTAAGGAGATGATATTCGATGCGTAATAATCATGTGTCGGCCCTTCAGGAGAAAGAGATGGACGTATATCCTTCAAGAGTGCATGGAAAGCCCCAAATCATACAACGGCAGGATCCGGTCGTACATTCGGAATGGACACCAGATGCTCCACTAACACAGGAGCAGTCCGGATTCTATGAGCGGAACGGATATTTATTCTTGGAAGGCTTCTTTGATGGAGAGGAGCTGGCGAAATATCAGGCCGAAGCTCGCAGCTTGCAGGTATCGGCCAGAACATCCAAGCAGGATGAAGTGATCCGGGAGCCTGGCGGGGATGAAGTGCGCTCGGTGTTCGCGGTTCACGAGAGCGATGACGTGTTTAAAAAGCTGTCGCAGCATCCGCGACTCCTGGCGATTATGGAATATCTTTTGGGCAGCGAGACATACATTCATCAATCGCGGATTAATTATAAGCCGGGCTTTATCGGCAAGGAGTTCTATTGGCACTCTGACTTTGAAACATGGCATATCGAGGATGGAATGCCCCGCATGAGAGCGTTAAGCTGCTCGATCGCATTGGAGGATAACTATTCATTTAACGGGCCGCTGATGGTTGTGCCTGGATCTCACAAGGAGTTTGTCGCTTGTATCGGCAAGACACCGGATAACCACTTCAAGGATTCCCTGCGCAAGCAGGAGTATGGTGTGCCAGATCATGACAATCTGACGCGCATGGTCAAAGAAGGCGGTATTGATACTCCTGTTGGCAAAGCAGGCTCAATCGTATTATTCGACTGCAACATTATGCACGGTTCAAACAGTAACATTACGCCGATGCCTCGCAGCAATATCTTTATGGTCTATAACAGCGTGGATAATAAGCTTGTGTCTCCGTATTCGGGACAGAGTCCAAGACCACAGTATATCGCAACACGTGATTCTCGATGATTTCGCTGTCGCTTATCGGCTCGATCATCGGCATCAATGTGGTCTATGTTTCTATATTCTCGCTGCGATTAATTCTGATGATCAAAGGCAGAAGGGGGATAGCCTCCCTTCTGGCCATGCTGGAGGTATTCGTTTACTTACTCGGTCTTAATCTCGTCCTGCAAAACCTGGACAATCCCTTTAATATGGCGGCCTACTGCCTTGGTTTTGGCCTCGGTGTGTATGCCGGCAGCCGGATAGAGGAATATTTAGCCCTCGGCTATATTGTGGTCCAGGTAATCGTCAATTCCATTGAAACGAATCTGGCGATGAATCTGCGGGAGAAGGGTTACGGGGTTACCGCTTGGGAAGCGGATGGCAAGGATGGCAAGCGGCTCGTCCTTCAAGTTCTTGTGAAACGAAAGAATGAACGCAGGCTGATGGAGACATTGGCCAAAATGTCGCCGCAGGCGTTCATCATCTCCCATGAACCTAAGAGCTTCAAAGGCGGCTTCTGGGTACGACTGACGGAAGGACGCAAATTATAAAATGATATTCATCAAGATGCCTGCCTAGGACTGGTTCCTGAGGGAGGCTTTTTGTAATACGGCTAATTTCGATCGGGGCCTCGATACTGAAATTTCTGGTGATGATGCATTTCGCTATGCTACAAGGATTTTGTATCCTATCATAGGGTTAATAGTTTACAGGAAGGAGGAGGGGTTACCGATGAGTCGCAAAATGAAATCTCTGATAATACTGTTGTTTGCCCTAAGTTTGACGGGATTGTCCGCCTGCGGGGGCTCAGGCTTACCGGATGACGAACGGGAGCAGATCATGAACAAGGTCGAGAAGCTGGAAACGGCGGAATATAAGCTGCTGCATTTTCAAATGGATTATTCGGGATATTTGTCCGAGGTGGACAGGATTGTCAGCGAGTCGTACATGCAGGCTATGAGCGACCGGATTATCTTTGGATATAACGAGAAGGAATATCGTGCAAGCGACATGATAAAGATGTCCACAGAGGAGTACGAGAAGCGTAAGGAGTATATGCAGGGGCTAGTCAAGTCTTTGGGCGTAGATAAAGAGAAGACAACGATTCGCATTTCGGAGCCTTATCTGAGCAAGGAAGGTGGGGAAGCATTTGTATATGCAGCGGAATCTACGGACCTGAAAGGCAAACCACTGACCCGTGCGAACCGTAAATATTCCCTGGAGAAGACAGATGGGACATGGACCATTACCGGCGTAGAACAGGATAAGGTCACGATCGGCAGCGACGAGACGCAGACAGATGCTAAAGCGAAGCAGGATGCACTGAAATACCAGACACATGAGGGCGTGAAAATAAATTATCGCGATAAGGTTCTTGAGTTTAAAGGGTGGGAATAAGAGCCCCTAACAGGAGGAGTGGGATGGGCCAGATCCATTAAGGTTCCATTCCCGTCCGTTTTGCCATACAATATAAGAGATTTCTATACAGTAGAAGGAGAGTGAGCCTCATGGCCCGTACGAAAACGCAAAAGGCACTCCGCAAAGCGGAACGTGCCGGCATATGGTCTGCCGTCTCGATGAGAAAGACCAACGAAGATTATGGTGCACTGTCACAGCATGTGAGAGTGAAGCCGACGAAACAGGAACAATTGAATAAAGTCAAACACAGAAAGCGGATCGGAGACGATGGCGCTTTTTTTGTTGGTTTCAAAGGATGTGATATAGTACGCTAGAGAGGTATTCCAGGATGGAGGTTTATGATGGCAAAGCAAAAATATTATGTTGTCTGGGTAGGTAAAGTACCCGGAATTTATACAAGCTGGGGCGAATGCCAGCAGCAGGTGAATCAGTTTGCGGGCGCCAAATTCAAGGCGTTTGAATCCCGGAGTGAGGCGGAGCAGGCCTATGCGGCAGGGTATAAAAATTACTGGGGACAGCAGTCCGGAAGCGGTTCAAGCACGGCGGGCTCCAAGAGCTTCAAGCGCAGCAGCGCATCTGCTACTGAAGAGCCCGGGGAGATTGATTATGACAGTATCTCCGTGGATGTAGGAACACGTGGAAACCCGGGACCAGTGGAATACAAAGGGGTCGATACACAGACCGGAGATATTCTGTTCTCGTGCGGACCGATCCAGAAGGGGACCAACAATCTCGGTGAGTTTTTGGCGATTGTGCACGCGCTAGCTTACTTGAATAAAATCGGCAGCACCAAAACGGTGTACAGCGATTCCATGAATGCGCTCAAATGGCTGAAACAGAAGAAGGTGGTATCCACGCTTCCGCGGGATGAGTCAACCAAAGAGATCTGGGATCTCGTAGACCGGGCCGAGCACTGGCTTCGAACTCATACATACGAGAACAAGGTGCTGAAATGGCAGACGAAGAGCTGGGGAGAGATTAAGGCCGACTACGGGCGCAAATAAAATAGAGAACATAAGGCCAAGGCTAGGGATTGTATACCCTGAGTCTTGGCTTTTTTGATGGGATGGGATGCTAAACAGGTCCGGATGAAGCCGTTGTTATGTTCCAATGCGGGTACTCTATTGTATCTGCGGTTCTTTGTGCGCCATCAAGGCCCAGCCACTGGCTGACCAAGTAGAGGGACATGTCCATGCCGGCAGACACTCCGGCGGAAGTGAGGATATTTCCTTCATCCATGAACCGCACATTATGTATGACTTCCACATCGGGATAGCGCTCTTCCAAATAACTGAGTGCAAAAGCGTTGGTGGTGGCTTTTCGGCCTGATAATAGTCCGGCTTCGGCAAGTATAAGTGCACCTGTGCATACCGAAGCTATCTTACGGCCCGCGGCTGCATGGTTTGTGATCCACTGAAGCAGTTCTCGGTTCTTCATGGCCTGGCGAATGGCCTTTAACGGTCCGCCGGGTATGATTATGAGGTCAAAGAGCGGATGATCATCCTCGAACTTTAGATGAGGCACAAGTTTTAAACCGTTATGAGCCGTAACGACATCAAGTGTATTAGAAATCGTGGTGACCTGAAAAGGCTTCTCATGGGGATGGAGATCTTTCATCAGCAATCGCGGGACATCCTCGGGTGCAAAGACACTTAACGAGAAAATTTCATAAGGCCCGGCAAAATCCAAGACATCCATGTGGTCAAACAGAACGATACCGATTTGGACAGGTGTTCTCATAGATAACAGCTCCGTTCAAATAATTTTGGGACCGATCGGTCTTTTTTTAGGGTGAAAAGAAAGACTTACTTCATGCAATTATGAATATAAGCCTTCAATTGTTCGAGATAATGTTCGGTATATTGATGGTTATTAAAGAGCTGAAGCATCATAATATTACCTTCAAACACAGAAGTCAGGAACACGCATACTTGTTCGATTTGCAGATCTTTACGGAATTCGCCAGCATGAATCCCCTCGGTTACAATACGGCTCAAAAAATAGAGCCATTCCTCCATCGCATCACGCGCTTTCTGCTTCAGCAGAGGATGGGTGTCATCCGAATCGACCGCTGTGTTGAGCAGCGGGCATCCTCCTTCAAGAGGCGGGGCTTGGCCCTGGCCAGCATATACAGAAAGAACAGCCAGAAGTTTGCCTTCAGCGGTTTGAGCTTGAAGTGCAGCCGCTCTGTAGGTCTGACGCAGCACATCTACTGAATAGTCGAAAGCTTCCAATGCGAGCTCATCTTTGCTTCTGAAATGACGGTAAATTCCGCCTTTCTCAAGACCTGTGGATTGCATGATATCTGTCATGGAGGAGCCGTGAAAACCTTTTTTATTAAAAATTACGGCAGCTTTTCGGATAATATTGTGACGGGTTTCCAATCCTTTTGCCATAGCAACAACAACCTTTCCCCAAAAAAGAAACCAATCGGTCTCTTTAGTATGTTTCAGAAAGCTGGTTAAGTCAATCAACATCTTCATATATGTGTTTAGCACATTGGAAATTGTGCAAAAAAATCTAAATTCCATATGTGAATAATATCTTTGCATACCAGGCTGGTATCCATGTGGATTGTGTATAACCTTTAAACGGAACTTCCTTATACACAGAGTTATGAACATAATCCCCATAAGGACTGGCCTAAATTGAAAAACAGTCTCCGCTATGAAGGTAGTTATCCCGTGATTGTGAACAAATGTGGAAAAGTACAAGGATAACTGCTAGTTCTCCGAGGTGGGACTCCAAGTTATCCTCAGTAAATCGTTCTCTTGATTTGATGATCTGGGATTGGCAGCTCCGGCATATATTCTGATAGAGTCCATATTCGTCCTTGGACGGAAGAATCTGAGTTATTCATGAAGGAGGCCGCATCAATGATTACAATCCATGTAACGGTATGGAATGAATACCGGCATGAGAGGCAAGATGAACAGATAGCAAGCGTATATCCAGAAGGCATTCACCGTGCGATTGCCGATTTTCTCGAGAAAGACGCGCGGTTTGAGGTGCGCACAGCCGTGCTGGATGAACCCGAACACGGATTAACGGATGAAGTGCTCGCTGCAACGGAAGTTCTAATCTGGTGGGGGCATGTGGCTCATAGTGAAGTGCAGGATGATATCGTGGAAAAATTGCGTCAGCGCGTATTGGACGGTATGGGGATTATCGTGCTTCATTCGGGCCACGCATCCAAGATTTTTCAGCGTCTTCTCGGCACGAATACGAGCTTGTTGAAATGGCGCGATGATGGCGAGAAGGAACGGTTATGGGTTATAGATCCCAGCCATCCTATCGTAAGTGGTCTTGGAGAGTATATCGAGATTCCGCAGGAAGAAATGTATGGGGAACGCTTTGAAATCCCGGCACCGGATGAATTGGTATTTGTATCCTGGTTTGAAGGCGGTGAGGTGTTCCGCAGCGGCTGCTGTTACAAGCGTGGACGAGGGAAGCTGTTCTATTTCAGACCTGGCCATGAGGCGTATCCTACCTACTATCAACCTGAAATTCAGCAGGTGATTACTAATGCCGTAGTTTGGGTTGCTCCAATTAAAGGCTCGAAGACTTCCTATGGCCGGGTATCTCCCCTTTAACAGGGAAGTAATTTTGAGGCTCAACCATACCGAGCTAAACTTCCCAATGAAAGAAACAGCATCTTGAGATACCGAGTACAGGTATATGCTGGTTGCCGTTCGCGCGCTATCGTAATCTCTAAGGGAACGATGTATAATGTATCCAATTCAAATACGACAACAATAAAAGTGGGTTGGATCATGGATATGGATAAACAACGCCTCAGTATTGAGGCGGCAAGATTATATTATATGTCGGATTACAGCCAGCAAGATATTGCCTCAAAGCTCGGCGTTTCCAGGCCGACGGTCTCCAGGCTTCTTCAGCACGCCAAGGAGCAAGGGTATGTGCAGATCAGCATTGTGGATCCGCTGGAAGATCTGGACGCTTTGGGCGAAAGGGTTAAGAAGGAGTACAAGTTGGAGCAAGTGCTGGTGAGCTACTCTCCCACTAATGAATACCGCGAAATTCAGAAGCATATCAGCAAAAGGGCAGCCGATTATTTACATGAAACGGTTCAGGATTCCGATATTATCGGCGTGACCTGGGGAACGACCATGCATGCGGTAGCGCTTCAGCTGCAGCAGAAGCCGGTTCGGGGCGTTGAAGTCGTGCAACTGAAGGGGGGCGTCAGCCATTCGCATGTGAATACGTATGCAGCAGAGATCGTGAATCTGTTTGCCGAGGCGTACCATACAATGGCGAGATACTTGCCGCTACCGGTTATATTTGACACGATGGTTCTGAAGGAGATGGTGGAGAGGGACAGGCATATCCAGCGGATCATCCAATTAGGGAAACAGGCGAATATTGCCATGTTCACGGTGGGCACCGTTCATGAAGATGCCCTGCTGTTCCGACTCGGCTATTTGAGCAAGGAAGAACAGAAACTGCTTGCTCAGATTGGCGCAGGTGATATCTGTTCCCGTTTTTTTGATGCGGAGGGCAGAATATGCAGCGAGGAGATTAACAACCGGACTGTGGGAATTGATCTGAATGATCTGCGTCATAAGGAGAAGTCCATTCTCGTAGCAGGGGGACAGCGGAAGACGGATGCAATTCGGGCTGCGCTCATCGGTAAATATGCGAATATTCTAGTGACCGACCAGTTTACAGCACAAGCATTGCTATCATAATCAATGTCGCAACTTTATAAGTTTAAATCTTAAGACTTCGTTCAGGGAGATTAGAGGCTATGGCAAGCCTCGGACCACCTGGATGAGGTCTTTTTGTGCATGATATTAAAGGGGTGTCAGTCATCCACAGGCAACGTATCTTGTTTATGTTTATCCTCATCGGGTATAGAGCATAATAAACGGCGCGAATTGTTAGATAATTCCTGAATGATGATTTGTCTTTTTAGTCAACAATGATACATATATCATTGCCATAAATCGGCATGAACATATTTTCAGAATGGATTTTACATGTGTTCATCGCTGTGATATGATGATCCCGTTAACAAGGTTGAGTCACAAATGACAGCGCTTTTACAAGATCGTTTAAAACCAATAGAAGGAGTGTTTAACCAGATGAATATAGCAGGAATGATTGACCACACGCTGTTAAAGGCGGATGCAACTCAAGCGGAAATTAAGAAAATTACGGATGAGGCCAAAAAGTACGAATTTGCTTCGGTATGCGTGAACCCGACTTGGGTATCCTACTGTGCTGAGCAGCTCGCAGGCACGAATGTTAAAGTTTGCACCGTGATCGGCTTTCCGCTGGGAGCTACGACGTCTGCGGTAAAAGCTTTTGAAGCAAAGGATGCCATCGCTAACGGGGCAACAGAGGTCGATATGGTCATCAACATCGGAGCTCTGAAAGATCGTAACGATGAGTTAGTGCTAAAAGATATACAGGCGGTAGTGGACGCAGCCAAAGGCAAAGCCTTGGTGAAGGTGATCATAGAGACTAGCCTGCTGACGGAGGAAGAAAAGGTACGCGCATCCAAGCTGTCCGTACAAGCCGGTGCTGATTTTGTGAAAACATCAACCGGGTTCTCTACGGGTGGAGCCACACCGGAAGACGTAGCCTTGATGCGTCAAACGGTAGGTGAGAGCGTAGGTGTGAAAGCTTCCGGCGGTGTACGCAGCAAGGAAGACATGGATCGTATGATAGAAGCTGGCGCTACGCGTATTGGGGCGAGCTCTGGCGTGAAAATTATGGAGGGCGGACAATCCAGCTCATCCTATTAATAAACTGAATATCATCGTACACGCAAATTCGGTATCCATATAGCTATGGAATATCCAAAAATACACCTATGGGGGAACAACGACGATGAAATATATAATTGCCATACTAGGTTTGCTGGTCGTGTTCGGTCTGGCTTTTCTTATCAGTAATGATAAGCGCCATATTCGCTATCGTCCGCTGGCGATCATGGTTGTGCTGCAGCTGATCCTCGGATTTATCTTGCTCAACACAAGCATCGGGGAGTATCTTGTAAAAGGGATTGCGAGCACATTTGAAGCGCTGTTAGAGTATGCAGGGGCTGGTATCGAGTTTGTATTTGGGGGCATTGCCAACGAAGGAGCGGGCCCGTTCTTCCTGAACGTCCTGCTGCCGATTGTGTTTATTTCCACTTTGATTGGTATACTTCAATATATTAAGGTGCTGCCGTTTATCGTAAGATATATCGGGCTCATCTTGAGCAAAATCAACGGCATGGGCAAGCTGGAGTCATACAATGCGGTGGCTTCCGCGATTCTGGGACAATCCGAGGTGTTTATCTCGGTCAAAAAGCAGATCGCTTTAATTCCAAAACACCGCATGTATACCCTATGCGCTTCCGCCATGTCCACCGTATCGATGTCGATCGTTGGCGCTTATATGAAGATGATCGAGCCGCGGTACGTGGTGACCGCACTTGTACTGAACCTGTTTGGCGGTTTTATCATTGCTTCCATCGTCAATCCTTATAAGGTAGAGAAGGATGAGGATATTTTGGATGTGCAGGAGGGGGAGAAGCAATCCTTCTTCGAAATGCTCGGCGAATACATCATGGACGGCTTTAAGGTGGCGATTACGGTTGCTGCGATGCTCCTCGGTTTCGTTGCGTTGATCGCGATGATCAACGGCCTGTTTGATATGATTTTCGGGATTACCTTCCAAGAGCTGCTGGGTTATATTTTTGCTCCGCTTGCATTTGTTATGGGGGTGCCTTGGACCGAGGCCGTGGATGCGGGCAGCATCATGGCTACGAAGCTGGTATCGAATGAGTTCGTGGCGATGCTTAGTCTGGCTGATTTCACCAATATGTCTCCGCGCACGATCGGTATCGTGTCCGTATTCCTGGTATCCTTTGCCAACTTCTCCTCCATCGGTATTATTGCCGGAGCCGTCAAAGGCTTGAACGAAAAGCAAGGAAATGTGGTTGCGCGCTTTGGTCTCAAGCTGCTCTACGGCGCAACACTGGTGAGCGTGCTGTCGGCCACGATTACAGGTCTGTTCCTGTAGACTGGTCTTGGAGCAATCATAGCAAGCGAAACCTTGTGCATTTGAAGAACACATCATATGAGGGGGAACTTGGATATGGAACATTTTAATCGAATTCACTTGATCGTATTGGACTCTGTAGGTATCGGCGAAGCACCGGATGCAGCTGACTTTGACGATATCGGATCCGACACGCTGGGGCATATCGCCCGCGAATGCGGTGGGCTTAACATGCCGAATATGGCAGCGCTAGGGCTGTCGAACATACGGGAGATCGAGGGTGTCTCAGTCGCCGATAAACCTCGGGCTTACTATACGAAGATGCAGGAAGCTTCGAATGGCAAAGACACCATGACTGGACACTGGGAAATTATGGGGTTGTATATCGATACGCCATTCCGTGTGTTCCCTGAAGGGTTCCCGGACGAGCTGATCCAGCGCATTGAAGAGAAGACAGGACGCAAGGTCATCGGTAATAAGCCGGCGAGCGGAACGGAGATTATCGATGAACTTGGCGAAGAACACGTAAAAACAGGGGCCTTGATCGTGTATACCTCGGCGGACTCCGTGCTCCAAATCGCTGCGCATGAGGATGTCGTTCCACTGAAGGAGTTATATGAGATTTGCGAATTCTGCCGCGAAATCACGCTGGAAGATCCTTATATGCTCGGCCGGATCATCGCACGTCCGTTCATTGGCGAGGTGGGAAGCTTCAAGCGCACAGCGAATCGGCATGACTACGCCTTGAAGCCTTTCGGTCGCACCACGATGAACGAGATGAAAGATGCAGGTCTTGATGTTATCGCTCTTGGTAAAATCTCTGATATCTATGATGGCGAAGGTGTTACGAAGGCAGTCAGAACTGTCTCGAATATGGACGGTATGGATAAGATGGTACAGACCATGGATGAATCCTTCAAAGGTTTGAGCTTCCTGAACCTCGTCGATTTCGATGCGGTATACGGACATCGTCGAGATCCGAAAGGGTATGGTCAAGCGCTGGAGGATTACGATCAACGCCTGCCGGAAGTATTCGAAAGAATGACGAATGATGATCTGCTGATCATCACGGCTGACCACGGGAATGATCCAACTTATAAAGGCACGGACCATACGCGTGAATATGTGCCGCTGCTTATATACTCTCCGCGTTTTGCCGAGGGCAAGGAGCTGCCGCTTCGCAAGACGTTTGCGGACATTGGCGCCACAGTTGCAGAAAACTTCGGCGTCAAGCTGCCGGAGCACGGAACAAGCTTTTTGAATGATTTGAAATAATTCGAGAACGGGGAGGAATGGGAATATGAGCACACATATCGGAGCGAAACCCGGAGATATTGCGGAGTCGATACTGCTGCCTGGAGATCCGCTGCGGGCCAAATTTATTGCAGAGACGTATCTTGAAGACGTAACCTGCTATAACGAAGTGCGGGGGATGCTTGGCTTTACGGGAACGTATAAGGGAAAGCGCGTCTCCGTCCAAGGCTCGGGTATGGGTATACCCTCTATTGGAATCTACGTTAATGAGCTTATTTCGGATTATGGGGTTAAGAATCTGTTTCGGGTAGGAACCTGCGGGGCGATGCAGAAGGATGTCCATGTGCGCGATGTTATTCTCGCACAGGCAGCTTGCACGGATTCTGCCATGAACCGTCATCACTTCAATGGTTATGATTTTTCACCGATTGCCAGCTTCCCACTGCTGCTTGGCGCGTATGAGCGCGGCAAGGCGAAAGGCTTGAAGATGCATGTCGGCAATGTGTTTACGTCAGATGTATTCTACCGCGAGGACAAATCGGTTGTAGAGAAGCTGATGCAGCATGGCGTGCTCGGTGTAGAGATGGAGTCGACAGCTCTCTATACGATTGCCGCACGCTTCGGTGTAAATGCCCTGACGATCCTAACCGTGAGCGATCACTTGATTACAGGGGAAGAGACTTCTTCCGAGGAGCGTCAAACAACGTTTAACGAGATGATGGAAGTTGCATTGGATACGGCGATTTCGTTGTAAGGAAACTGTTCCAACGAAGCAAGCGGAAGGAATACAATCATCGCAATCAGTGAGGAGAATATACGATGAGAATGGTTGATTTAATTGCGAAGAAACGCGACGGCAAAGAACTGACAACAGAAGAGATCAATTTCTTTATCGAAGGATATACCAAGGGAGACATTCCCGACTATCAGGTGAGCGCCATGAATATGGCGATTTACTTCCAGGACATGACCGATCGCGAACGGGCGGACTTGACGATGGCAATGGTGAATTCCGGAGAAACGATTGATCTGTCCGCAATTGAGGGAATCAAGGTTGATAAGCATTCCACCGGGGGCGTAGGTGATACGACGACGCTTGTCCTGGCTCCGCTTGTAGCGGCGCTCGATATTCCTGTAGCCAAGATGTCCGGACGCGGTCTCGGCCATACCGGAGGGACGATTGACAAGCTGGAATCCATTGCAGGATTCCATGTGGAGATCAGCAAAGACGAATTTGTGAACCTTGTAAATCAACATAAAATCGCAGTCATCGGCCAAACTGGGAATCTCACCCCGGCAGACAAGAAACTGTATGCGCTCCGGGATGTGACGGCGACTGTCAACTCCATTCCGCTGATTGCCAGCTCCATCATGAGTAAGAAGATTGCTGCAGGCTCGGATGCGATCGTGCTGGACGTCAAGACCGGAGCGGGGGCCTTCATGAAAACAGTGGAGGATGCCAAGGAATTGGCACACGCAATGGTAAGCATCGGCAACAACGTTGGCCGCAAGACAATGGCAGTCATCTCGGATATGAGCCAGCCGCTTGGGGTGGCAATCGGCAACTCGCTGGAGGTACAAGAAGCGATCCTAGCGCTTCGTGGTGAGGGACCGAAGGACCTTGAAGAGCTGTGCCTCGCTCTCGGCAGACAGATGGTCTATCTGGCCAAGAAGGCGGACTCGCTTGAGGATGCTGAAGCGAAGCTGAGAGAGGTTATCAAGAACGGCAAGGCACTGGAGAAATTCAAGGAATTTATCCAGAACCAGGGCGGCGATCCGTCTGTGGTGGATCATCCTGATCGGCTGCCGAAAGCACAGTACCTTATCGAGCTTCCTGCCCAGCAGGACGGCGTAGTGGCTGAGCTGGTGGCAGATGAGATCGGGACTGCGGCGATGCTGCTCGGAGCCGGCCGTGCCACGAAGGAATCTGAGATCGATCTGGCAGTAGGTCTTATGCTGAACAAAAAGGTTGGCGATTCGGTGAAAAAAGGGGATTCCCTTGTCACCATTCATGCCAACCGCGAAAATGTGGATGACGTGAAGCAGAAGTTGTATGAGAGCATCCGGATCGCCGATCATGCGGATGCGCCAGTATTGATCTATGATATCGTGACGGAGTAAGAGAGCCGCGGTAACAGGCGAGGCATCAATGATATGCCTTAAGAGGGAGTGCTCATAGCTCCTGCACTGTAAGAATAGCTTAACCCTATATTGAGTGCCTCATTTATTACAGGAGGCCGAACAAACTGCCTTCCGTCCTTTCTGTACGGGGGCAGTTTTTTTTGGCATTCTCTCATAAAACGGAGGGGAGCCTCATAAGATGGAAATGGGAAACGTAAGGCAAGACAATGGGAGAGGTCGATGAGATTTCCGGGCAAGAGTGATCCTGTCTGAAGGAGGCTTTTGCCATGACCATCGATCAGTTGATTGCTTTGCTGGCACTTATCGTTATGATCATCGGGCTCGCGGTGAAGAAGGAGTCTTGATCTGTGGGTCCGGGAAAGGCTGCTGCTTCTAGTAGAAATTCTACTGATGCAGCAGTCTTTTTCTTTTGATAGGTTGATAGAGTTCAGTTTAAGTCATATACTTAGATTGCAATGTTCTCCATTATTCTTCATTCATTGGGAGGAAACCATGCTCTATTTAGCAGCGTTTGTCATATCGATGGTTCTGGTGTTGGTATTGATTCCGCCTTTTCGCAAGCTTGCAGTCAAGATTGACTTTGTGGACAAGCCAAGACCGGACAGCGAACGGAAAATACACCGCGAACCGATACCGCTGACAGCGGGGGTCGCCATATTCATCGGCTTTTTCATCACTTATTTTGCGCTCACCGGCGTCATTTCTAGAGAAGCGATAGGCATCTTTATTGGTAGTGCCTTGATCCTTGGCATTGGTCTTGTAGACGATTGGTATAAGTCCCAAGGCAAGGAGCTGGCTTCGCTGCCGAAGCTGATTGTACAGGTTAGCGCAGCTGTCGTTGTATACAGCTACGGCATCGCGTTTGAAGGATTCAACAATCCGTTTACAGGTCAGTATATTAACTTGCCGGAATGGCTTCAGCTCATCTTGACGATTCTGTGGATTTTCGGTGTAACGACCGTCATTAATTTCTCGGACGGTATTGATGGTTTGGCTGGGGGACTCTCGGCTATCTCCGGAGGCACGTTGTTTGTCGTAGCCATTACCATGGGCCGAGGAGAATCTGCGCTGCTTGCCGTCATTCTGGTGGGTGCCGCGCTGGGATACTTGCGATATAACAAGCCGCCAGCAAGGGTGTTTATGGGAGATGCCGGGGCCACCTTCCTCGGGTTCATACTCGGGATCATTGCCTTGGATGGCGCATTTAAGGGTGCAACCCTGGCGTCCTTATTCGTTCCCATCTTCGCGCTTGGCGTGCCGATCTTCGATAATATCATCGTGGTCATTCGCCGAATGCGTCAGTCCAAGCCGATCTATCAGGCTGATGCATCCCAGGCACACTATCGTCTGCTCGCAACTGGGCTCAATCAGAAGCAGACGCTTGTATTTCTGTGCTTGCTCAATCTGTGCTTCGGTCTTGCTGCAATCATCCTTGCGATGAATGGCAGCGGCGCTTAAGAACGCTTCAACCCTGCATAGTGATTCATTCTCGCATGTTATGTAAGTCTCGTCTCCAAATCAATGTTGGTGGCGGGACTTTTTTATTCCATATTCGTATAGGAAGTAACTTGACGAACGGGAGGTTTTAAGGATGAGCGACATGACAGGGAAAATTGCCATTGTTACGGGTGCTAATTCTGGAATGGGACTTGCTACAACGATTGAGCTGGCCAAGATGGGCGCACATGTGATCATGGCTTGTCGAAGTCAATCCAGAGGAGCAGCTGCGTTTCGGGAAGCGCAGCAAGAGAGTAACAGTTCGAGGATCGAACTGATGACGCTGGATCTGGGGGATTTTGATAGCATTAGAGCCTTTGCTTCCAACTTTAAAGCCAAGTATGACAGGCTCGATGTACTAGTTAACAATGCAGGCGTGGTTGCCCTAAAGCGGGAATTGACGAATGATGGCTATGAAGCCATGCTTGGCGTCAATCATTTGGGACATTTTTTGCTGACGAATGAACTTCTTGAGCATATTCAGCATGCCCGGCAGGGGAGAGTGGTGAATGTTTCTTCCGGAGCACATAAGGTGGGGAAAATACATTTTGATGATCCAAATCTTAGCAAAGGCTTCAATGTGGCTAAGGGTTACGCGCAGTCTAAACTGGCTAATATCCTGTTCACAAAAGAGCTGGCTCGCCGACTGCAGCCGACACGGGTAACGGCCAATGCCCTTCATCCTGGAGCTGTCAGCACTAGTATTGGTGTGAATCGGGATACGGGATTTGGCAAAGCGGTCCATAAACTCCTCCGTCCGTTCTTCTTGACTCCGCTCGAAGGAGCGCGGACAGCGATATACTTGGCGTCTAGTCCTGAAGTGGAGCATGTGACGGGTGAATATTATATCAAATGCAGACCGGCCAAGATCACCGAAAGAGCAAAAGATCCGAAGCTTGCAGCTCGCCTGTGGGAATGGAGTGAGCAGCAGGTTGGGTGGAGTAGGTAGATGAGCAAGTTGCAGGATGCCAACAAATAAACGGGATATCCTCCAAAGCCAGATGTTCTGGTTTGGGGATATCCCGTTTCATGTTGGATAGCCGCTGCCAGCAGCGGTATCGTTCATTCAATTACCCGCATTCATATCGATCGCGCTGCGCACAAATCCGTTGGTGCCATCCAGCAGCTGACTGGCTTCAGCCGCACTGACATTTGCCAGCAGCATCACGATCGCCGTTTTCACATGGGCATCTGCTTCATGGTAAGCCTTCTCCACAGCCTCCTCCGATGCTCCCGTGGCCAGAGTTATGATGCGTTTGGCTCGATATACCAGCTTGTTATTGGACGGGTTGAGATCGACCATCAGGTTTTTGTATACCTTGCCGATTCGAATCATGGCGGTCGTTGTCAGCATATTAAGAATCAGCTTTTGCGAAGTGCCGGCCTTCATGCGTGTGGAGCCCATGATGACTTCAGGACCCACTACAGCTTCAATTACAAAATCGGCATGATGATGCATCGGCGATTCGTAGTTATTGCAGAGTCCTACGACGACAGCCCCGCGTTCCTTGGCGCGTCTCATGGCCCCTAAGACATAAGGCGTGCGGCCGCTTGCAGCGATGCCCATCACGACATCGTTTTCGTTGATATTATTCTCGTTAATATCTTGCTCACCTAACTCTTCGCTGTCCTCCGCACCCTCGATGGCCTCCTTTACAGCCCTGAAGCCGCCAGCGATCAATCCTTGTACCATAGAGGGATCCGTACCGTAGGTAGGCGGACATTCGGATGCATCCAGAATACCGATTCGACCGCTGGTTCCTGCACCTATGTAGAACAATCTGCCGCCCTTTTGAAAAGCTTCTACGACGTGATCTGCAGCTTTGGCTATGAGAGGGATTAGCTCGTGGATCACATCGGTAATTTGACTATCCTCACGATTAATGAGGTGCATAATTTGCTCTGAGTTCAACTGATCAATGTTCTGGGTATGCTGGTGAGGCTGTTCGGTTGTCAATTGACTAAGAATATTCGACATGAGACAGGTCTCCTTTTTTGCCTTGGAATATGGACGGGCACTGATGATTTGGAAAGTTAGAGGAAGTCAAAAGACGCCGTCTCTAAATAGCTTGCAGGCTAACAGGGCCGCACCATGGGCGGGGGTCCGCTCATGATTCCCTTCAGGGAACCGGAGCTTAGGGTAGCGGGTAAGCAGAAGATGGCTGTACGTTTCCCGAAACAAACGCGAATGCTTGAATATCGAGCCGATTCGAACGAGCTCACTCTCAGCAAATTCCGCATGCTGTCTTATGAGCGCGCTTGTTGTATCTGCCAGCTCTTCAGCCTGCTGGCGGATGATACGGCTTGCCGCCTTATCACCGGCTTCAGCTGCTTCAATGCAGCAGCGGGCGAAGGAAGCGATATCCTGTTTGGTTATGTCAGGCTGGTAAATATAAGATTTGAGATCAGTAATATGCTCGAGAGGATAAGCTGCCATAATCAGGCTGCTCATAGCCGTAGGGGATTCGATACCCTCATGGCTCTTGATGACAGACTTTAGAGTCTGCAGTCCAATCTGATACCCGCTGCCTTCATCACCGAGAAGATGGCCCCAGCCCCCGACCCGGTAAATATGTCCCGATTTGGTAATACCATAGGTATTGGAACCCGTTCCAGAGATTGCGAGTATTCCATATTGTCGCTCCAGTACGGCCATTAGGGAAATTTCGGCTTCCGAACGCATATAAATCCGTACAGAGAGCTCCCGTTCCCGGAAATAGGAATGAAGTTGAGATTGAACAAGTTGGCGTTCCTCAACAGAACTAATACCTGACATACCAAGACATATTGATGTTAATTGAGTTGCCCTATCAGAAAGGGGCTTTAGAAGCTCATTCAATACCCTTTGGAGTTCCTCCAGCGCTTTATCCATGGTAACAATATAAGGATTGGTAGAACCTCCAGTATAACGAGACAACATTTCTCCGCTGCAGCAGATCGCGGTTGCTTCCGTTTTTGTACCGCCACCATCCACACCGATAAAAATTTCCATATTGAACCACTTCGCTTTCTATAAACCAGTATAGGAGAAAAAAGCAGGCTTGTAAAATAAAATTTTAAAGTATGAATTAAGTATTGAAATATAATTTCACAGGATTTATAATAAACACATCCGCTGATATTGAAAGCGATACCAGTCATGCTTTCGAACATGATGTGTTAGATAATATTACATATTTATACCTATCAGAGGATGTTTGTAAAGGGGGGCAAGGAATGAACGGCGGATTGGTTCGATTGCGTGAGGTATATGATTCCTTGAATCCGTCCGAGCGCAAGGTTGCAGCCTTCATTTTGCAGGAACCGACAGAGATGATACAGATGTCGGTCGCAGATCTTGCTGTCCGAAGCGGTTCCAGTCAGGCTGCCATTGTGCGCCTGTGCAAAACGATGGGATTCAAAGGCTATCAGGATCTGAAGCTGAAGGTGGCCGGAGATTTGCAGGAGCCATTAGTCTCCGGATATCAGGATATCCGGCCCAATGACAGTATTTCTGCAATTATACAGAACGTCTCGAACAACAACATTCAATCGATTCGGGATACGATGAAGATTATGGAGGAAGGGAAGGTGGAAGAGGCCGTTCTGGCTCTCGATCAGTCGAAGCGCATCTTCATGTTTGGAGTAGGTGCTTCCAATCTGATCGGGATGGATGCCCAGCAGAAATTTTTGCGGATTAATAAGGTATGTATATCCTTTCCGGATCCTCATGTTCAGCTCACCTCGGCGGTGCTGCTGACTCCGGATGATGCGGCGGTATGTATTTCCTACTCCGGTGAAACGGATGAAGTGATCCGCGCTGCAGCTATCGCGAAAGAGAAGGGGTGTAAGACGATTGGCATAACGAAATACGGTGACTCTACCTTAAGCCGATCGGTGGACATTCCCTTATACACCTCATCGAGGGAGAATGAAATTCGCAGTGGCGCGATGTCCTCTCGTATTACGCAGCTTAATCTTATCGACATTTTATATCTTGGCGTTGCCAGCCGGAATTACGAGAATTCAGTGAAATACCTGGATGAGAGCCGGCAGGCGATCAAACGGTTGTAATTGATAGCGAAACCACAAATATATAAAAGATAAGGGGAGTAGTACATGAAGAAAAAAGGTTGGCTTACATTGTTGGCTTCTTTGATGCTCGTATTTACTGCAGCTTGCGGCGGCTCCGGCGGAACCAAGACATCGGATGGCGGAACAACGCCAGCGCCTGCAGGAGGCGGCGAGGCTGCACCCAAGGAGGATAAGGTTGTAGTCTGGACTTATCCGGTTCATGGTAAATATGAAGACGAATTGAAAGAGCATGTGGCGGATTTGAAAAAGCAATATCCGCACATTACAGTGGAAACCGAAGTTCTGTCCTGGGCAGAAGGCCCAAAGAAGTTCGACGTGGCCTTGAATGCCGGTAATCCGCCGGATCTCTATTTCCACGCGGTGGACGGAGCTTATGTGGACACAGGGCTTGCCTTGGAACTGACCCCTTATATTACGGATGAGATTAAGAATGACTACTTGCCAGGGACGCTTGAACTGGGCCAAATCCAGGGCAAACAATATGGTCTGCCACTGTATCAATCCCTCTGGGCTTGGGGCGGCAACAAGAAAATTCTCGAAGAAGCAGGCATCGATTGGAAATCGATCCAAGAGAATGGTTGGACCTGGTCCGAGTTCAAGGCAGCTGCTGACAAGCTGACCACTAAACTGCCTAACGGCAAAACACGCTATGCTTTGGTAACCGATGGAACCTCCCTGGATTTTATTGAGATGCTGACACGCAGCAATGGCATGCCGGATGTTCTCAATGACAAGGGCGAATTCCAATGGAATGATGAGCGTATTCTGGATACGATGACCTTCATTTCTGATCTCATCAAAGCAGGACATATGCCTGCTGAAACAGCAGCGATCCAGCCTGCCAAACGGATGGATTGGTTCTATGCAGAGGAAGCGGCAATTGTGTCCAAAGCTATTCCTTATTATGATGTGATGCTGCAGAACCGTGCGAAGGATATTGACAGCGGTACAGTACAAGGCGAGAAAATCGACTTCGTATTGCTCCCGGTTCCACATAACGATGGTGCTGAGCGCAAAACTTCCATGTTTGGTGAGGGCTACGTAGCTTTCAAACAGAAGAAGGATAAAGGCGAAGAGCATGCCAAGAACACATTCCTGATCATGGAAGGCCTCAGCGGTGCAAAGGCTGGTAATTCCGCGAATGAGCTGGTACTGCCATTCGTTCGTAAATCACAGGCAGAGTATTTTGAAGGTAAGGGCCTCGGAACGGAATCAACAATTAAAGCAGCTGAGATTTTTGCAAACTTCAAAGACATTCCTGTAACCTTGAGCCTCGATGCAAAGGATTCGGGCAACCAGAAGAAATTCAAGGAGCAAGTGGTGAAGCCGAACATTCAAGCGCTGTTCTCGGGTGAGAAGACACCGGAGGAGATCGCTCAAGACTTCAAGGATAAAGGCAAACAAATTTTAGGACAGTAATTGAAGTAAGAAGGGGGTGTCCCGTTGTCCTTAGCAGGAACGATCGGGGCGCTCCCTTTTTTAACCATGGATCAAGGCTCCACTTAGCCTCAACAAACTACTTCACCTGTGCGCAAAGGAGGAAATCATATGCAGACCGCCCCGGCGCAAACCCGGCCTACACGGCAACCCATGAAGGGATACTTACGCGAATATGGTTGGGCGTATTTGTTCATTTTGGCTCCCGTATTGCTGTTCTTGATATTTACGCTATATCCGGTCGCTTCCGCCTTTCTGATGAGTTTCCAGCAATACAGTGTTATGGGCTCTGAATGGATTGGAGCGGATAATTACACACGGATGGTCCATGACGATGTGTTCTGGAAGTCCATGAGGAATACGGTCATTTTCACGTTAGGTACCGTACCGGTTAACATTGTAATCACGTATGCCCTGTCTTTTTTTATCTTTCAAATGAAAAATAAGTGGCAGACATTCTTCAAAGCAACGATGTATTTGCCAGCCGTCGCTTCCGGGGTTACCATCTCGGTCGTATGGCTTGCAATCTATGATCCAACCAATGCCGGTCTGCTGAATCGCTTTATCGGGCTGTTCGGTTTGGATCCGGTTATCTGGCTTGGTAAATCGAGCACGGCTCTTTTTTCGCTTATTCTAATGAACTGGCTAGGTTCGCATGGCGCGGGCATTATTCTCTATTTGGCCGCCATGGGCGGGATTCCGAAATCGCTTTATGAAGCTGCGGATATTGACCATGCCAGCGGCTGGTCCAAATTCTGGCGTATTACTTGGCCCTTGATGAAGCCAACCACATTGTATCTGCTGGTAACAGGCGTCATCACATCTTTCCAGGTATTTATCTCGGTATACCTGATGACACAGGGCGGACCGAACTTTGCGACAACGACAATTGCCTATCTGATCTACAGTACAGCGTTTAACTTCTATGAATTTGGACTGGCGGCGGCGCAGTCATTCGTGCTGGCTGCATTGATTATTGTCATTTCCATCATTCAGTTCAAATATTTCTCCTCCGATGTGGAGTATTAATGAATATGTAGTATGTGACACGTGCTCGTCCGTCGCTTTTCGATGTACGCTATATCGAAGACATACGTGTTTCTAATCATTTAACGAGAATTGATACCGCTTACGTGTGTCATATGCTTTTCTGAAGCTAAAAGGGGGTGCACCTATGAAATCAAAATCAAAAGTGATCATGCTGATTGTGGCTTCGGTCATCCTGATCGTATGGAGCGTTCTGACGATCATTCCGATGTACTGGATGCTCATCGGTTCTGTGCAGGATACCAAGTCGGCAGCCTCGTTTGTCCCGAAAATGATTCCGGACGTATTTTCGATCGCTCCATACGAGCGTTTTTTTGGCAAAACCAATGTCATGAGGTGGCTCTTTAACTCCTTGCTGGTTTCATCCATTCTGACGGTGACCAACGTATTTCTGGCCTCACTCGCAGGATATGCCTTTGCGAAGCTGAAGTTCCCGGGGAACAAAGCGGTGTTCTGGGTCTTGCTTAGTACGATGATGATTCCGGCGCAGGTAACACTGATTCCGCTCTATATTTTGATGATTGACGTTTTTGATCTCGGGAATACATACACGGCAATCCTTCTTCCCGGCATCGTAAGCGTAGGCAATATATTCCTGATGAAGCAGTACATGTCGTCGCTGCCTACCTCTTTGATTCATGCAGCACGCATCGACGCTTGCGGTGAATTCGGCATCTTCTGGAAGGTCATTCTCCCGATGGCGAAGCCGGGTCTTGCCGTGCTTGCGATATTCACGTTCGTTGCATCATGGAACGATTTCTTCTGGCCTTTCCTCGTAACCAACTCGACGGAGATGAGGACGATTCAGGTCGGTCTTGCTTCCTTCGTCTATGCGGACACGACCGATTTCGGCGCACTTATGGCTGGAGCAACCGTCGCGGCACTGCCGATGATGATTCTGTTCTTCTCGCTTCAGCGCTATTTCCTGCAAGGCATCACCATTGGAGCCGTTAAAGGCTAGAAGGAGGCAAAGTTATGGCACGCGTAGAATTCCGAAATATACGAAAAGAATTTGTGGACGACAACAAAGGAACGTTTACCGCTGTAGCGGGGTCGGACTTTGTGATCAACGATAAAGAGTTCGTGGTATTTGTGGGCCCATCCGGCTGCGGCAAAACCACCTCGCTGCGCATGATTGCGGGGCTTGAACGTCAAACCTCCGGCGATATTATCATTGGCGACAGGGTGGTAAACAATCTTCATCCGAAAGACCGGGATATCGCGATGGTGTTCCAGGACTACGCGTTGTATCCGCATATGACAATCCGCGAGAACCTTTCCTTTGGCTTGAAGAACCTGAAGAAGCCTAAGGCTTATATTGAGCAAAAAGTATCACAGGCAGCTTCTATTCTTGGTCTGGAGTCGATGATCGACCGGAAGCCGCGCGAGCTGTCCGGCGGACAGCGCCAGCGTGTGGCGGTAGGGCGGGCCATTGTGCGCGATCCGCAGGTGTTCCTGTTTGACGAGCCGCTGTCAAATCTGGATGCGAAGCTTCGCGTCCAGATGCGGGTAGAGCTGTCCGAGCTGCATAAGCGTCTGGAAGCGACCATCGTTTATGTCACGCATGATCAAGTGGAAGCGATGACGCTGGGTGAGCGGATTGTCGTCATGAACAATGGCATTATTCAACAAATCGCGTCACCGACGGAGCTGTATGCGAACCCGCAGAACATGTTTGTTGCCGGCTTTATCGGCTCGCCGCCGATGAACTTTATCGATGTGCAGAAAGAAGGAAATCTTCTTCACACAGAAGGCGGAGTATTTACTATTCCGGATTCGATGGCGGGCGCGCTGAGTCACTACGATAACCGGCATCTCATCCTGGGAATTCGTCCGGAGCATATTACGGGTGAGGATATGCCGACCACAACCAATCTGGATTACAAGTATGTAGCGAGGATTCAGGTTGTAGAACATCTGGGCTCTGAGAATCTGGTGTACTTCCGTGTCGGAAACCGTACTGTAACCGCAAAGGTTCATCCGGAAACAACAGGTTATCCAGGCATGGATAAAACGTTCATATTCAATTTCGATAAAGTGCATTTCTTCGACCCTGAGACGGAGCAGCGTATCGATTGGTAAACAACGACGAAGAGGAGAGGAAAGCTATGCGCAAGCTGAATGATGTGTTGAAAAAAACAGGGATTGAGATATACCGCGAGATTACAGCGGTGGCTTTATACAGCATGATTAGCTCGCTGGTGCTTGTAGCGATTGTCATGTATGTCAAGCTGGTGGTCGCATTGGTGCTGCTGCCGGTTCTGTACATGCCGCTGTTCTATGGGGTGTGTTACGCGTACCATCGCAAGACGGAGCGGGGCAAATCCAGGCTTAAGGATGTGTTTCAAGGCGCAGTCAAAGGGCTGGGACCTGCCATTGTAATGGGCTTCTTCTTCGTCGTGATGATCCTGATTCTCTGGTCCACCTGGTGGTATTACGGGGGCAAGGAAGGCATGGGTTCACTGGCCTTTGGCGTGTTCCAAACCTATTTTGTTCTCATGGCACTCGTCTCCCAATTCTACACCTTTCAGCTTGTTATTCAGGAAGGGATGGGGATTTTCAAAGCTATGGCTCACAGTGTAAAGCTGTTCCTGAAATTCCCGGCTTATACGCTGGGTGCATGCTTTCAAGCGTTAGTCGTTGCTGTTCCTCTCCTCCTCACCGTGGTCGGCTTCGGGTTTCTGTTTAACGGCATGTGGGCGATATTCCAGCATAAAGCAACCTATAACGTGTTAAATCCCGAAGAGCCAAAGCCTGAGAGCGGCAGCGTCATCTCCTCGGAAGCCGGAGGTGTCGGCATATGAAAACGGCTAAATAAGGATGCCCGAGCGGTCAATAAACCCGGACAGACATCCTTGTAGCTGAAGATTTGTATGTCGGTTATTCATCTTATTTCGCAGGCTTGGCCCTCTTGGGTTTCCGCGCACGGCGCAGGAAGAAGGACAATACTAAAGCGATGATGGCAATCCAGGTCGCGACAATGAAGGCGTCGTTGATCCCTTCGATGGTTGCCTTTTCGGTCATGACACCAATTACGCTTTGAAGAGCCAAAGCGTATCCCGTTTCCGCGGGTACGCCTGCAGAGGCTGAGATGCTTTGGCTGACCGCGGCAAAGTTTTCGGTCAAGAACGGATTGTTCGGTGTATATAGCTCTGCGGACTGCTCAACGTGAACTGTTGTGCGGGTGGTCATAACCGTCACGAGTAGCGCCGTCCCGATCGAACCGGCCACCTGCCGCATCGTATTGGACATAGCCGTTCCATGGGCTCCCAGCCGCGGCGGCAGCTGGTTGAGCCCTTCGGTCTGCACGGACATCATGATCATCGACATGCCGAAACTGCGAACCGTGTATAGCAGCATTAGGTGAGGGAAGGTGGTGTCCGAGGTCAATTCGCTAAATTCGAACGTGGACAGCGCCGTAATGGTGAGGCCGACGATCGCGAGCGGCCTGGCTCCGATTTTATCGAAAATTGCGCCCGAAATTGGCGACATGACGCCCATCAGTAAAGCCCCCGGCAGCAAAAGCAGTCCGGATTGGAGCGGTGTAAATCCACGAATGTTTTGCAGGTAAATCGGGAGCAGAAGCATCGCGCCGAACATGGCCATGTTAACCAGGCCGCCAATAATCGTGGAGAGCGTGAAAATGTCGTATTTAAAGACGCGGAAATCGAGCATAGGAACCTTCATGTTCAACTCGCGCACGACAAACATAATGATAAAGACGAGCCCGATGAGCATAGAGCCAAGCACGGTGGTGCTTGTCCAGCCTTTGTCGCCCGCCGAGCTGAAGCCGTAGAGCAGCAAGCCGAAACCGAGCGTGGAGAAAACAACTCCCCAAAAATCGAACTTCGGTTTGGTGAGCTTGTTGACGTTCGTAAGCCACCGGTAAGCGAACAAAATGTCCAATACGGCTAGTGGAATCACCATGAAGAACAGAATGCGCCATGTGTAATGCTCAATGATCCAGCCGGAAAGCGTAGGGCCAACGGCCGGAGCAAACGTCATGGCGATGCCCATCATCCCCATCGCGGCTCCCCGTCTTTCAGGCGGAAAGACGGTCAGAAATACGTTCATGACGACAGGCATAATGATTCCTGCGCCGCTCGCCTGAACGATTCGTCCGATAAGCATGATCACGAAGGAGTCGCTGACGGCGCATATGACTGCTCCGGCGGTAAAAAGGCCCATGGCGGATATGAACAAGGCGCGCGTTCCATACGATTCGATCAGAAACGCTGTCACCGGCACCAGCACGCCGTTCACGAGCATGTACGCAGTGGAGAGCCACTGGACGGTCGTAGCCGACACATTGAATTCATTCATTAAATGGGGGATGGCCACGTTCAGCAGCGTCTGGTTCAAAATGGAGATAAAAGCTCCCAGCAGCAGGACGGTGAGCGTTCGCCCCATATGAAATTCCCTTGCGATTGCCATGGCAGGAAAGCCCCCTCGCTATATATGGATTCGGACGGTAGCGTTCATGCCGGGAACGAGCCCGAGACCTTTATAGCCTTCGATCGTGATGATAATCGGAACGACTTGCGTCACTTTCGTATAGTTTGCATTGGAGTTGGTCGTCGGGAACATCGAAAACGTCGAAGCGGTCGCCAGGCCGATTTGATCGATTTTGCCCGTCAACGTCGTACCGGGAAAAGCATCGACATAAACGTCTACCGTTTGGCCAACTTTAATTTGGTCGAGCTTCGTTTCTTCGATGTTGGCGGTGATCCATAAATTGTTTAAATTAAAGGCTCTTGCCAGCGTCGTGCCGGGTGCGACATACGTATGAGGGATGGCACTTTGCTGTACAATCGTGGAGCTTAGCGGGAACGTAATGTTCATCTTGGTGCCTTGCGCGTCGATGCTCCCCACCACTTCACCCGTTTGATAATGGTGTCCGACCTGTCCGTTCCAGTTTGTCAGCATTCCCGCTGTTGGTGCATTGATGGAGACGGCTTGTCCGGTTACCTGCGCATTATCGGTTTTGACGTAGTTCGATGTTTGGTTGTAATAGTAGATCGCCCCACCGCCCAAAGCGAGCACGATGACGACGACAAGTACATTGACAAGAAGTGCTCGAGAGTTCATGCGTGTTAGTCTCCTCCTAATCATGTTGCTAGTAATAGCCAGATAAACAGAGCATCTCCTAAATGGGAAAGGCATATTCAACGGTTTCAATTTCTTATCCTGCAGGACCGCTGATGGATAAATGAAACGGTTAAGGGGATAGATAAGAAATCAACGCACATGGTTAAGGGGGATATCTGTATGAAAATATACGTGGTTTATGATAGTGAAAATGGACATACCGAAGCGCTTGCCCGTTCAGTGGCCGAAGGGGCGCGTGAGGTCGAAGGATCAGAAACGGAGATTTCCCATGTCAGCGAGGCGGACATTTATAAGCTTGAAGAAATGGACGCCATCATTTGGGGATGTCCGGGACATTTTGGCACGATCAGCTCGGGGTTGAAGACGTGGATCGACCGTTTGGGTTATTTATGGGCTCAGGGCAAGCTCGTTGGGAAAGTGGGGGCTGTATTCTGTACGACGGCTACCGTTCACGGCGGTCTGGAGTCAACGCTTATCAATCTAATTACACCGATGCTTCATAACGGTATGATCATCGTCGGACTGCCCGGCAACATACCGGAAAACGCACTTTACGGCTCCTATTATGGCGTTGGCGTCACCTGTCCTGTTGAATTGTCCGATGATGACCCCAAAAACCTGCCGAGCGAAAACGATCTGACCCTCGGGCGCGCTCTGGGCAGACGGGTGGCTGAAGTAACCAAACAACTGGTTGCATCGGCTTCAAGGTAAGGTGAACGGGATATGACCATTGCATTTGTGGTGCTCGCCATTGCTGCGCTTATTTTTCTTTTCGTATATAACTCCCGGGTCGCCAAGCGGTCCGGTAAACGTCAAGAAGCAAGGGATGAGTCTGCAAAAGAAACACCAAGAAATCCTGAAGCTTCGCCAGCGGTATCCATTCAGGAGCCTCCTCCGGCTGTCGAGGGAACGTCCGTGGTTTCGTCTGAATCTCCAATAGCAGCTGTGCCTAGAGCCGCGAATCGGACGGCATTAACAGAAGCCGAATTGGAGGCACACCGCTCGGCAAGCGAAGGGGATAAGGCTTACCGCGAGGCGCTCCGCAAGTTTGCGGGTTACGCATCGGAAGAGGTTCAGCAATCGAAGGCGGAAATGAAGCCGGACCCGAGCTCCGACGATGCCTACCGTGAAGCCCTGCGGGCCATGGCTCGCAATCAGGAAAAGAAGAAGGATTGATGTCTGGGTTCGGGATTTTAAAAGCAGCAGCGGACGCCAAACCGCGGGCTGCTTTTTTAAGCCATAACTATTTATCACTTATGGGTAGCTGCTTTAAAACTTAAAGGCACATATTCACTGGGGAGAGGTGTGAGCTTATGATGAACCGAAACGTTCGAAGCGGAATCGATGTGCTGGAGGGAACACAGCACGAGAAAATTACAGGTCGTCGACTTGGCGTTATTACGAATCCGACGGGGCTTACGTCGGATTTTCGTTCATCTATCGAGGTGATTGCAGGCTTGCGCGATTCAAAGCTTACAGCTTTGTTCGCTTGCGAACATGGCCTGCGCGGCCAGCTTCAGGCAGGCAAGCATGTCGATGATGAAGTGGACCCGGTATTCGGCGTGCCTGTGTACAGTCTGTACGGTTCGACGCGTAAACCGGATGCCGATATGCTGAAAGACGTGGACACGGTGATCTTCGATATTCAAGACCTTGGCGTGCGCTTTTATACGTATATGACCACACTGCTGTACGTCATGGAGGCATGCGCGGAGCATGGCAAAAGCTTGATTGTTCTGGACCGGCCGAATCCGCTCGGCGGTGAACACTGTGAAGGTGGTTTGCTTAAGCCGGGATATGAATCCATGGTGGGCGGATGGCAGATTCCGATTTGCACCGGGATGACGATCGGCGAGTTTGCACGCATGGCCAATGATATGCGGGGCACCGGCTGCGATCTGGATGTCATTAGGCTTGATGGCTGGTCCCGGGGGATGGACTATACCGACACGGGACTCCCGTGGGTGCTGCCTTCACCTAATATTCCCACCATGGATACGGTTCGCCTGTACAGCGGAACCTGCTTCTTCGAGGGGACCAATCTCTCTGAAGGCAGGGGGACGACCAGGCCATTCGAATGGATCGGCGCCCCTTGGGTTGATGGCGATGAGTTGGCTAAGCGATTCAATGCTTGCGGACTGCCTGGCATCCATGCTCATTCCATGTACATGACGCCAACTTTCTCGAAGCATCAAGGCGAGAGCTGCGGCGGGGTGATGCTGTTTGTAACCCGTCCGGCGGAAGTGGAAGCCGTGCGCACAGGGCTGGTTCTGCTGCATCTGGTCAGCCGAATGTATCCGGAGCAGTTCCAGTGGCTAAGCCCGCCGGAAGGACGCAAACGGTATTTTATCGATTTGCTAACTGGAAGCGAGGATGTCCGATATCACATCCATGAAGAGGCCGGGCTCCAGCGTATTGTCTCCGAATGGAGTTTGGATGCAGAGCGGTGGAGAACGATGCGGGCACCATATCTACTGTATGGGGAGGCGTAGAGCGTGATGTTTTCATCTTGGAAGGAAGGCGAGCCAGCCGTTGTGGTCGGCTTGATGTCCGGCACTTCGCTGGACGGCATTGATGCGGCTATTGTCCGCATAAATGGAAGCGGTCTGGAGGCTTCGGTTGAACTGCTGCATTACTACAGTAAATCTTACGAACCGGAACTCCGTCAGCGGCTGCGCGATTTATGCAGTGAGGAGAAGTCTAATAGCGCTGCGGTTTGCAGTATGAATGCATACCTGGGGTATCAGTTTGGCGCGGCAGTCCTGGAAGCGGTGGCCGATGCCGGCATGCGGATCGATGAGGTGGATTTGGTAAGCTCGCATGGACAGACCATTTGGCATCAGCCCGTACCGGAAGAAGGGGATGCTTATTCTGTCGCTTCAACTTTGCAGATTGGCGATATCTCCGTTATAGCCAAGCAAGTCGGCATCCTCACAGTAGGAGATTTTCGGCCGGCGGATATGGCAGTCGGGGGACAAGGGGCGCCATTTGCTCCTTACGGAGACTTTATCTTGTTTCGGCATTCAGATCGGGGACGGCTGCTGCAGAACATCGGCGGGATCGGCAATTGTACGGCGTTGCCAGCAGGAGCTAGCCCTTCGGACGTGCTGGCATTTGATACCGGACCTGGCAATATGATCATGGATGCTGTAGCCTATATGCTGTCCGAAGGACGACTGTCTTATGACGACGGTGGGAAGTGGGCTGCCCTTGGCAAACCGGATCAGGTCTTGTTGAGAGAGATGATGGCTCATCCTTATTTTCATGCGGAGCCGCCTAAATCAACAGGCAGGGAATTGTTTGGACACGATTATGCCGTTTCGTTCCTCGAACAAGCAAGACTCAGGCAGCTCTCGGATGAGGATACGATGGCAACGGCTACGGCATTTACGGCCTATTCCATTGCGGATAGCTATACGAAATATGTGTTTCCCAGCCATAAGATCGACGAGGTCATCGTAACTGGCGGAGGAGCCCACAATAAGACGCTGCTCTCGATGTTGAGCGAGCTTTTGCCTGAGCAGAATGTTATGACTTCCAAAGCGCTTGGTTTTGATGATGATGCGAAGGAAGCCGTCATTTTTGCGCTGCTTGGTCATGATTTCATGCTCGGAGTCCCTAACAATTTGCCTGCAGCTACAGGCGCTTGTAGGCCGACTGTTATGGGGAAGCTGGCCCTGCCATAAGGGAGGACAGTGTAAGCCTAGCAGGTTCCTCCGGAAAGAGACACAGCAGGTATGAGTGGGAGAATAAAAGCGCCAAAGCGTACATACGGGGCACTCCTTGGTCTTGATGATCTTGGAGGCCCCTTTTTTTGTGAAGAAGGAGTTTTTAAACACAGAAGTAATCAGAATGAATTTATAGTGATGTTGGTGTATTTATGGATTTAGCTGTAATGGCCTGTGCAGATGTCCGTCTGAAGTTGAAGTTGAACCAACGTCCTAACAAATTGAATAATATATGTTTAAAAAAATCGTTTTTGCGCAACATAAAGTAAATTTTACCGGGAGCAAATATTCATCTCGGAAATCATTGAGGTTACCTTGGCTTAGGAGTAGAATAAGATAATGCAAGGTGCGTTTTCTATTTTGGATTCAGGACAAGAAGAAAGCGCAGATACACCTTGGAATTGTGAATCAGCCTTATGGCAGGGGAATGAGGGAGAGGCAATGCCTGTCTTTATCATCGATCAGCCAGCTAAGGCTTTTTGATTTGAATAGGAGTTTACAGCCACCAAAGAAGGAGTGAGCAGGATTGATCATCCTCAAAACACAAGAACAAATTGCTAAGATGAATAAGGCTGGGGACATTCTCGCTGAATGCCACCGGCAGATCGCCAAAATGATTAAACCAGGTGTGACCACACTGGAGATTGATCAGTTTGTTGAGCGGTTTCTAGCCGAGCAAGGGGCAACACCCGAACAGAAGGGGTATCATGGATTTCCTTTTGCTACCTGTGCGTCGGTAAATGACGTGATTTGTCACGGTTTTCCGAGCAATGAGCCGTTGAAGGACGGGGACATCGTTACCATTGATATGGTAGTGAAGTATGATGGCTGGCTCGCTGATTCTGCTTGGTCCTATCCGGTTGGAAACGTATCGGAGGAAGCCCAGCATCTGTTGGACGTAACGAAAAAAGCCCTTTATCTTGGGATTGAGCAAGCCGTAGTCGGCAATCGAATCGGAGATATCTCCCATGCTATTCAAACCTATGCGGAATCGCAAAATTTATCGGTGGTCCGCCATTTTGTCGGGCACGCGATCGGGGAAACCATGCATGAAGAACCGCAAGTGCCGCATTACGGTCCGCCGAACCGCGGAACACGGCTCAAAGAGGGTATGGTCATTACTATTGAACCAATGTTGAATATTGGAACATATCAAGTGAAGATCGATTCAGACGGATGGACAGCCAGAACAGCGGACGGCAAGTTGTCTGCCCAATATGAGCATACGCTCGCCATCACGAAGGATGGCCCGGTGATTCTGACGGAACAATAAGAGGCACTCCATAGGAGAGCTTCTCCTGTTGAGTAAGCGGATGTGCAAGCTTGCTAAGGTCTGTTCACTTCTAGTGTTACAATCATACCCGGGATGACCCTGCAAAAATACTTCAACGGAGCAGGCGGAATTGTTCTGTAGAAACGAAGTGTTCGCCTGAGAGCTTTCCAAAGGAAAGGTAGCATCGGAAGAATAAGCTGCCGCCGGATTTCAACGATATATATCGTGATTCAAAGGAAATCTGGAGGCAACAGTGATCGGAAGAACAATCCGCATGCGAAGTGATGAGGCACTTTGCCGGATTCGACATCTGAATAGACGGAATTCGCCGTTTTTCTTATAATAGAGTAATCAATTTAATAGCGAAGGGAACATGGAACATGACGATACGAAAAGCACTAACAGTAGCGGGTTCGGATACGAGCGGCGGTGCTGGCATCCAGGCTGATCTCAAGACATTCCAGGAATTTGATGTATACGGCATGACCGCATTAACGACCATCGTCTGCATGGAACCCAAGACATGGGATCATCAGGTTTTCCCGGTGGCGCTCGATATTGTGGAAGCACAGTTAAAAACGGTACTTGAGGGCATTGGTATTGACGCCATGAAGACAGGTATGCTCGGATCCGTAGACATTATTGAACTCGTATCCCGGTATATCGATCGATATGATCTGAAACGGATCGTTATCGATCCGGTCATGGTCTGCAAAGGCACGGATGAAGTCCTGCAGCCGGAGAATACAGAAGCGATGCTGGAGTTTCTGCTCCCGCGTGCCGATCTGGTAACGCCAAACCTGTTCGAAGCATCCCAGTTAGCTAAGTCCGGACCAATCACAACTTTGGATCAAATGCAGGAGGCGGCTGCGATCATTCATGAGCGCGGCGCTAAAAATGTATTGATTAAGGACAGAGGAAAGCTCAGTGAAGGTAAAGCTATGGATCTGCTCTATGATGGAAACAAGTTTGAATGGTTCGAGGCTGATACCGTTGTAACCAAGTATACACATGGTGCAGGCTGTACATCATCCGCTTCCATTACTGCCAATCTGGCCAAAGGCTTGACCGTACGCGATTCGGTGCAGCAAGCTAAAGCTTTTATTACCCAAGCCATCGCGGGTGGCTTCCCGCTGAATGAATTTGTTGGACCGACAAGACATTCTGCCCATCGCCAATCTGCCAATTCCTAAGGATGCATTTTCTTGCAAACTTATTCATTTTTCTAAATCTGGTTGTAGATTGCAACCCAAAAAACCTTTCTTCCATGAAGAAAGGTTTTTTTGTTGTTAGCTGTATTTGCTGCATATATTGTATAGGAGCAAAGGCATACTTCATTCTTCGTGTATTTTCCGAAAGGATAGAGCGACTTAGGTCCTTTCCAGTATAATTATATGCTATACTTTATAAAAGAGTCAGATAGAAACAGGAAGAAACTGCTTAGGGGTTGAGATATGTTTCAGGATATTTTGGATTTTTTAATAAAATTTGGGCCGTGGGGTTTGTTCATTCATGCTTTTGCTGATGCTGTGATATTTCCGGTTCCCGCCTTTTTTCTGCAGGTTTCACTTAGTATTATGCATCCGCAGAATGCGCTCTGGCTTGCAACATACGGTTTTATCGGATGCCTGCTGGGAACCCCGTTTGGTTATCTCATCGGAAAGCTGCTTGGGAAGTCGGTATTATATAAGATCCTGAAGAAAGAATGGATCGACGCGGCGACGAACATGTTTCAGAAAAATGGCGAGGCCGCCATATTGATCGGCTCCTTTACACCCGTTCCCTTTAAAGTATTTACCATTCTTTCAGGGTGCTTGAACTTTCCATTATGGAGACTGCTTGCTTATGCTGCTATTGGCAGGGCCACCAAGTTTTATGTTGTAGGCACTTTGTTTTACTTGTATGGCAACGCGGCAGAGGGCATGGTTAAAGATGTATCGCTCTATATTGCGCTTATTGCCGTTCCGCTTCTCTTGGTTGGTGTGTTCATTAAACGGAAGCGCAAACGGAGAAAGATGGAGCAGGAAAAGCTGGCTGAATCAAACCCCGTTGTGATGGAGGAGAAGATCCGGGAGCAGACTTCGGATCAGACGCCATCAGCCTAATCATAGAATAGCCGTCTGGGATTATTCATCCGGGCAGGAATCAATAACAAAGCAGCCGGGCAAATGCCCAGCTGCTTTGTTATTCCAAGATATCAGATTCACTTTATTCAATATGAATATAATAGCTGCTTACCTGCGCTGCTAACCCGTTTTTCCAATTCGGAAGAACTTACCTCGACCCTTCGTTGTCACGGGAGTAAAGGTCGGGGATGGGGAGAGCGGAGGATTGATTTCTTGTGAAAGATAACCATGCAGAGGTCCACGATAGATTTCATTCAGCTGCGGTGAGCGGGAGAAATCCTCTGGTGTTACAAGATGACAGGGTTTATTCACAGGCCGCAGGCCTGCTTGCTCCAGCACGGTAGCGACAAAGTGAGAGCAGAAATAAGCATCATCGCGATCAATATGAATCCGAAACAATATACCCAGAAGCCCTAGCAGATTGTATTTATAGCGGTTTTGATCACGCATCATCTCTTTGACAAGATTGTGCATGCGTTGGTAGTCTTCATTACTGACGCGGAATCGGTAAATAGCGCATTCCGAAGTGTAGAAGAAAGGGTCGCGCAGATTCTCGCGAACCAATCCGCCATCAAACGGATTGTTCGCCTTCTTTCGCCCAAAGCTGTACACTTCGCGTAATTCGGAATCAAACGCGATGGATGCATGATTGAGTGGGGCTTTTGTGAAATATTGGATCATTCTGCTGAACCAGGTGCCCGTGCCTGTAAGCACAATCCAAATATCTTGTTCCGTGTACATACTCGCAAACTCCTTTGTTAACGATCCTAACAACCAGCCAATGTAAATGACTTGCTTTCTTTCACAATATACGAAAAAGCCATGGCATTCAAGTTAAAAAAAACCATTTTCTCTCAATTTCTCATAATTTAGATCTGGAACCTGAACCAAATTCTAGAAGCCTCTTAACAATATATTCGCCTCCCGTCCAGATTATCCTCTGGTGATTATATTCTTCTGTCTAGAACTTCTGGTTGAATTGTTACCTATAAACTATCTTGACCGGGCGTATGGTTCGCTCTACATTATAGAAAGATAGAGGAGAGGAGGGGTCATATGGGCAATAGTTCATTGTCATTGTTGAAAGAGCCAAAGAAGCGAAAGCTGCTGTTCAGCGCCGGCCTGAGCTGGATGTTTGATGCCATGGATGTCGGGATGATTTCGTTTGTAGTGGCAGCCTTGGCAGCTGAATGGTCGCTGAGCTCGCAGCAGGTGGGTATTCTGACGAGCACGACATCGATCGGTATGGTATTTGGTGCAGCTATGGCTGGATTTTTGGCGGATAAATATGGACGGAAAAATATTTTGCTGTGGACCCTGCTTATTTTTTCGATTGCGAGCGGATTTTCCGCACTGGCCACAGGTTTTATAATGCTATGCTTGATGCGCTTTGTCGCTGGCTTTGGCTTAGGCGGCGAGCTGCCGGTTGCTTCGACGCTGGTATCGGAAAGTATGCCGGTCCAGGAGCGGGGAAGGGCCGTTGTGCTGCTTGAAAGCTTTTGGGCGGCGGGCTGGATATTGTCGGCACTTATCGCTTACTTTGTCATTCCCCATTACGGGTGGCGGATGGCTTTCATCATCGGCGCGCTGCCGGCGTTCTATGCGCTCTATCTACGGCGTGCCATTGAGGACTCGCCAAGGTATAAGGCGAATGCGACCCGCAAGCTGACCTTTGGAGAGCGCGTGGCTTCGGTGTGGTCTTCAGAACACCGGCGTACGAGCATTATGTTATGGGTGCTGTGGTTTACGGTCGTGTTTTCATATTACGGCATGTTCCTGTGGCTTCCTACCGTCATGGTCGATAAAGGGTTCAGTTTGGTTCGGAGCTTTCAGTATGTGCTGATTATGACACTTGCCCAATTGCCGGGATACTTTACAGCGGCGTACTTTATTGAGAAGTTTGGCCGGAAATTTGTTCTGGTTACCTATTTAGTGCTTACGGCTATCAGTGCGATCTGGTTCGGTTACGCGAATACTGAGGCTTCGCTGCTTGCAGCCGGTATTTCCTTATCATTCTTCAATCTAGGAGCATGGGGAGGCTTATATGCTTACAGTCCGGAGCTTTATCCGACGAAGGTTCGTTCAACAGGGGTTGGGCTTGCCACATCATTTGGCCGGATTGGCGGCGTTATCGCTCCGCTGCTTGTCGGTGTGCTGAAGCAAAATGGCACCAGCATCGAATTCATCTTCGTGATGTTCTTTGTCACCATTCTGATCGGAGCGCTGGGTGTGCTGCTGCTCGGGAAAGAAACGAAAGGACTGGAGCTGGTAGACTAAGACGGGTAAGGTCAAAGTTTGTTGCTTTACTGCTACTGTTATGCAAGCTGGCGCAGAACGCAAGAAAGGGTGGATCCAAAGGCTATATGGCCTTGGATTCACCCTTTTTTTGTAACATATCGGAAGCTTAATCTTCTATGAAGAGAGACTTTATACCTCCATAATGGAAGGCATAATATATGGGCTTCGGCCAAGCTCCCGTTTGAAATAACGATTGAGCGTGTTATTGGTCATTTGTTCCCAGGCTGCACGATTGTATTCCCGCTGTTCTCCTGCTTTGTTCAGCTGTTTGCGCAGCATGGCTTCACCCCGGCGCAGGAGGGGCTTAGAATCCTGCATATACACAAATCCGCGAGTGATTAGCTCGGGGCCGGAGAGGAGCTTGCCCGTCTCCCGCTGAAGGGTGATTGCGACGATGACTACGCCATCGTGAGCAAGCTGTACCCGCTCTTCCAGCAGCTCCTTCTCGTGAGTACGGAGCTCCCCATTGTTGATGTACACATCTCCGGAAGGGATATTTCGGCCTTTTCGTGCATAGTTGCGAAATAGAGACAGCGTATTTCCAATATTCATTAAGTAGATGTTGCTCTCCGGAACACCTACCTGCATCGCGAGATCCTTGTGGTTGAGCATCATTCGATATTCGCCGTGGATCGGCACGAAATACTTGGGACGCAAACTGCTGATCATCAACTTCAGATCTTCGCGGCAGCCGTGACCCGAAGTGTGGATATCAAGAATAGAGCCGTATTTAACTTCCGCTCCTGCCCGCATCAAGAGATCGATGCTTCGGTTGACGTTCTGGGTATTACCCGGAATAGGGGAGGATGAGAAAATTACGGTATCGTCCGGATGTATTTGGAGCGAACGATGAGCTCCTGAAGCTATGCGTGTCAGGGCTGCATTGGGCTCTCCCTGACTGCCTGTACAAATAATCAGCACCTGATCATCACGATAGCGGTTCACGGCCTTCACATCAATGATCATACCATCCGGCACGCGAATATAGCCCAGCTCCTGGCCGATCACAAACACCTTCTCCATGCTGCGGCCGACGATAGCGATTTTGCGATGGGTCCGAATGGCCGCTTCTACCACTTGCTGCAGGCGATGAACGTTGGACGCGAAGGTGGCGAACAGAATCCTTCCGGGACATTCCTGGAACAGACGCAGAATGGATTCGCCGACGGTCCGCTCCGAAGGAGTAAATCCGTCCCGTTCGCTATTGGTACTGTCAGCCATAAGGGCCAGAACGCCCCGCCCGCCAATATGCAGAATTTTGTGCAGATCAGCAGGTTTGTCTTCCGGCGTGAAATCGAATTTGAAATCTCCGGTATGTACAATCGGTCCGTACGGGGTTTCTACCACGACGCCGAATGCATCTGGAATGCTGTGGGTCGTGCGGAAGAAATGAACGGAAAGATGACGGAAGGAGATCGTTTCGTCTTCATGGAAGACGTGCAGATCACTTTGGTCCAGCAATCGGTGTTCTTCCAGCTTTGCACGGACCAGACCGATGGTCAGTGCGCCTCCATAAATCGGCATCTGAATTTGACGAAGCACATAGGGAATAGCCCCGATATGGTCCTCGTGACCGTGAGTCAGGAACAGACCCTTCACTTTATGTTTGTTATCGAGCAAATAACGGATGTCCGGGATAATGTAGTCCACACCGCTCATTTCGGCGTCCGGAAACTTTAGTCCAGCATCAATAAGAATAATTTCATTTTTGAACTCAACACCGTACATATTTTTACCGATCTCGCCCAATCCTCCGAGCGCGAAGATGCGCACAGGCGGGGCTGAGGGCCTCGGTTTTTTTGCAGGCTTGGCTGTTTGAATCTGATCTGTTAGCAGGGGTTTAGACATAATGTAAAAGAATCCTCTCTATGGTAATTAAGGCAAAGGCCTGGTCATTTAAATTTCTTCTCTACTTAAGATATCAGAAAGTTCAAGCTTTTGGGAAACGGTTTTCAAAATTCGTGGCTTTTCCGTCGGGACAGTCACCTATTCCCCCTCACTCCGATATGTTGTAAAAGAGGAGGTCTGGTGATGAGCCGTATAATGAAGTTGGACGATATGGAAGCTGTGCATAGCCTGCAGGAAGAGTGGCAGCGGGAAGCGATTACCAGACTGGCTGAAAAAATGACGGACCGCTCCGCAAAATTCCCCTGTATTCCTGCAGTGCAAGGACACGCGATGAATCATTTTAGATATGGCTTTATACAAGAAGGCAAAGCGCAGGAGGCTGCGGAGCAATTGGCCTCGATGCTGGGCGAATACGGGTCCCGTTCCAGAGAGCTTGGGCCGTATACATCTCTTGTCGTCTGGATTCGGACGGAATCGAGCAAAGAGAACCTGGAAGGCATTGAGTATTATGAACGCTTATTCTGGCAGCTGTTAAGCCGAACGACCGAATACGATACGGAGCCCTGGCCTGCGGAGCTGCCGGAGGATCCGGCGGATCATCTGTGGGAATTTTGTTATGCAGGCGAGCCTTACTTTGTATACTGCGGTACGCCGGCACATGAACTCCGTCAAAGCCGTCATAGTCCCTACATGATGCTTGCCTTCACACCAAGGTGGGTATTGAAGCAATTCAATGCCCGAGTCAGGCAAGCCGAACACACGAAGGTCATGATTCGTGAGCGTCTGACCGAATATGATCCCGTGCCTCCCCATCCCGATTTGAAGTTCTACGGGGCAGAGGATAATTATGAATGGAAGCAATATTTTTTACGGGATAATACAACGTCGTTATCGAAATGTCCGTTTGCCAGGCTGCATAAAGAGATACGATAATCATTTAGAAATAACTTGCTGCTATCATCATACCTTAAATCGGAGTAACGGATAAGCAGGGTTTTCATTTCAGGCTGCCACTTTTGCGGTAATTTGCAGAGCGGTGGCTTTTTTATGTGGAACCTTGGTGTCTAGGTATAGCATTTTCTCCCTTCATAAGTAAATCTTATCCTTGTTGTACGAAAAATTACCAAGTTACACTTGAAGCACATCAATCAAATTCAACAAGTGCGTTATCCAACAAACAACGGATGGGTCAGGAGGTGAATAAAGGACTGTTCTTTCATTAACCATGAAAACGCTTTAATGAAAAATCCAAGGGAAAAGGAGTTGTTTAATGAATGACGAATGCATCTAAATTGATGAGAGGATGGATACTTGGAATCATCGCCGTGCTGGTGATAAGTGTTTTCCCTGTATACCAGGCTGAAGCTGCTGGAACATGCACAGAGCCGGCATGGAGTAGTTCTGCTGTATACGGTGGAGGTAATATCGTGTCCCACAATGATCACGTCTGGAAAGCGAAGTGGTGGACACAGGGCGAGGTGCCGGGGACAACGGGGCAATGGGGAGTATGGGAAGACCTTGGAGCCTGTAGTCCGGGAACACCTCCCGTTAATCCACCAGTAGATCCCCCTGTGGACCCTCCGGTTGACCCACCAGTAGAACCACCAGTAGATCCGCCCGTGTCGGGTGATCGGATGTATGTCACGTATGCAAGCTCATGGAATACGAGCATTTACGATTTGACCACCGCCAACATTCCTGATTACATTACCCATGTTAATCTTTCATTTGTAAGGCCGGACACTGCGTATACCCAAGGATCCTATGCATTTGATCAAGCCGTTGTAGGATTGGAATTCGTGGAAGGAGCAACGACGCCGAATGGGCAGCGCAAATTTACAGCACAGCAATCGCAGGATCTGCGCAACAACATCGCATCCCTGAGAGCCCGCGGAACGAAGGCATTCATCTCCGTAGGAGGCTGGTCATACAGCCAGGGTTCACAGTGGTCCAGGTTCAATGCCAAGAATGTGGTGGATTTGGCTCTTGATCTCGGCGCAGCCGGTGTCGATATTGACTGGGAATCCAGCGGCAGCAGCTGTAATAAGGGAACAGCTGCCCAGTTCAGCTGCTCCAAGGATGGAGAGATCGCCAGTATCATAACGAGTCTTTATAATGAAATCCAGAATAGAAATGCAAATTTGCAAATCTCTATCGCTGGATGGTCTACAGGTGCTTATTATGTCAAGGGGACGCCATTTGAAGAAGGTAAAGTTCAATGGGGCTCACCTTTTGGGGGCACCATGTATCGAGTAGTTAAGGACCATGGCAGCAAGATTGATTTTATCAATTTAATGTCATACGATGGGGGCGTATATTACGACCCGCGTGAAGGCTATGAATCTTACAAGGCGATTTACAATGGTCCGATCAATATGGGCATGCAGATTGCCCCTGAGGGCTCCGGTGGGGCTGTCCTCCAATTGAATGCGGCACCAGGCACGATCTATGATGCCGAGATGATGAACGGTCAGAATAACCTTGCTACGCAGTATTATAATGTTGAGACCATGGTGAATTACATTAAGAACAAGGGAAGAGCTTACGACGGCTTTATGTTGTGGCAGCTCTGGAAACAGCGGGTTAACGCCCCGGCACCTTCCGGAGCAGCGAATGAGAACAGTGCCGGTCAGTACGTATGCCGCAATCTGCCGCTTGCGGGAGATTGCAACATGACCATCCCAAGCTTGCCGAAATTATAATTTCTTACGATATTCTGAAGGCGTGCAGTTCATGATCTTACGGAACACCCGAACAAAATAACTGATATGCCCAAATCCGACATCGAATGCGATGTCGGATATTTTTTGGTCCGGCTGACGAAGTAACTCAACTGCCTGACGTACCCGATAGGAATTCATGTAGTCGACGGGTGTTTGGCCGGTCATGGATTTAAAGAAGCGGCAAAACTGCCCTTCGCTCATCGGAATCAAATCTGCCAACTCACGGAGCTTGATGGAACGGTGGTAATAGTTCTGGATATAAAGGATGACTTTTTTCAACCGTTCTGTCTTGGTTATATCAACGGCATCGCTCCGGCTTCGGTTTACAAGTCTGCCGGAGGAGGAGGCCTCATACAACATGAGAAACAGATGACCCTTAATAGCTACCTCATAGCCATCAGGTTTATGCTCGGATAATCGCTTCATTTCCAGGATATGTCCAAGCAATCTTCCGTCGGTTTCTGAATTGATCCGTCTTGGGAAGGTGGCTCTCCGCTCTTGGAAGGGAACGATGATGCTTTCCTGCACATGATCGTAGCTGCTGCTCGCAAGCATCCCGAAATCGAACACCATGGCGTAGAACCTGCATCCATGTATGCCTTGGGCATGTCCGGTATGCAAATCCCCTCCATCGATAAATATCGCTTCGCCTGCTCGCACAGAGATGTATTCCGAACCAATTTGAAACAAAACCTCGCCCTCCACCACGTAAAAGATCTCCGCTTCATTATGCCAGTGGGAGTCTACCACATGAGCGCCTGGGCTGAAATGATGCGAGTAAGCCCCAAATGGAAAACGTTCAGTTCCGTGAACCGTACTTTCTTTTAATGACTGGCGAAAAGATTGATCCATGACGCTTCTCCTTATGATATCAAAATCGTGCTATAAATGAGCCGAATATTGTTAGAATTGGGGATATTGTATCAGTATAATGACATTATAACGCTTACATTCTAAAGTTCAATCTTCAGCATATTGAAAGGCGGATAAACAATGAAATTTACTGATGGTAACTGGCTTATTCGTGAAGGATATTCCGTTTCAGGAGCGGTTCAAGCTTATGATTTTGCAGTAAAAGGAGATACGTTGACAGCCTACGCTTCCACGGCACCGATGCCGGGCAGAGGGGCGACGATTAATGCGCAGCTGATTACCGTGCAATTCCATTCGCCGGCACCCGGCGTTATTGGTGTAAAGCTGATCCACTATGCGGGTGTAAGAGACCGCGGACCGGCATTCGAATTGTACAAACAGAATGGTGACCATACGGTCATTGAAGAGAACGATCAGGAAGCTGTTCTTCGCAGCGGCAATTTGAGTGTAGTTATCAAGAAAGGGCCGGAATGGTCGGTTCACTTCTATAGAGGGAATGAACGGATTACTGGCAGCAGAGCCAAATCCATGGCACATATCGTGGAAGATGGCGGGCAGGCCTATATGCGGGAAGAGCTGGATCTCGGCGTCGGCGAGTGGGTATACGGTCTTGGTGAACGCTTTACCTCGTTTGTCAAAAATGGCCAGGTTGTGGATGTTTGGAATCAGGATGGAGGTACGAGTTCCGAGCAGGCTTATAAAAATATTCCGTTCTATCTAACGAACAAGGGATATGGTGTATTTGTAAACCAACCGGATCTTGTATCCTTTGAAGTGGCTTCGGAGAAAGTGAAGAAGGTGCAATTCAGTGTGCGTGGCGAGTCGCTGGAGTATTTCGTTATTGATGGGCCTGATCCGAAAGGCGTGCTGGATAAATACACGAACCTGACAGGCAAACCGGCATTACCGCCGGCTTGGACTTTCGGATTGTGGCTGTCGACCTCATTTACGACCCAATATGACGAGGCGACTGTAAATTCCTTTGTGGATGGTATGCTGAAGCGCGATATCCCGCTGGAAGTGTTCCATTTCGACTGCTTCTGGATGAAGGGTCTCAACTGGACCGACTTCCAATGGGATGAAGAGGTTTTCCCGGATCCGGAAGGCATGCTGAAGCGTTTGAAAGAAAAGGGTCTGAAAATCTGCGTGTGGATCAATCCATATATCGCACAGCGCTCGCGTCTCTTTGAGGAAGGCCGTGAGAAGGGCTATCTGGTGAAGAAGGCAAACGGGGATATCTGGCAGTGGAATCTGTGGCAGCCGGGTATGGCGCTGGTGGACTTCACCAATCCGGATGCGTGTGAATGGTATGCGGGTTACTTGCGCGAGCTGGCCGATATGGGCGTTGACAGCTTCAAGACCGATTTCGGCGAACGCATTCCGACGGATGTTGTTTATTTTGACGGCTCCGATCCTCATAAAATGCACAATTATTACACGCAGCTCTATAACAAAGTGGTTTTCGATGTTCTGGTAGAGAAATTCGGCAAGAATCAGGCGGCCGTATTTGCGCGCTCTGCAACCGTAGGCGGACAGCAGTTCCCTGTTCACTGGGGCGGCGACTGCTACGCCGATTACGAATCGATGGCGGAAAGCCTGCGTGGCGGCTTGTCCCTGGGTCTCGGCGGCTTTGGCTTCTGGAGCCATGACATTGGCGGCTTCGAAAATACGGCCCCGGCGCACGTATTCAAGCGCTGGCTGGCGTTTGGCTTGCTGTCCAGCCATAGCCGTCTGCATGGCAGCAGCTCTTACCGTGTGCCTTGGTCTTACGACGAGGAAGCAGTTGACGTAACATGCTTCTTTACGAAGCTGAAGAGCCGTCTAATGCCTTATTTGTTCCAGACTGCCGTACAGGCATCGGAGCAAGGGGTGCCGAGCATGCGGGCGATGTTCCTTGAATTCCCGGAAGATCCGGCTGTTGAAGCGCTGGATCGTCAATACATGTTGGGTGACTCATTGCTCGTTGCGCCGGTATTCAGCGAGCACGGCGACGTGACATATTACCTGCCGAAGGGACGCTGGACGCATCTATTAACAGGAGAAACGGTGGAAGGCGGGGCCTGGCGCAAGGAAACATACGACTTCCTCGGACTTCCGCTGTTTGTACGAGGCAATTCATTCCTCGCCTCGGGCTCTAACGACACCGGGCCGGAATATGATTATGCAGATGGGGTAGAGCTTGGCTTGTATGCTTTGGAAGACGGAAGTAGGGCTGCCGTTACCGTGCGCAACATGAACGGAGAGAGTGAGTTGACGGTGCGTGCGGCGCGGGCAGGCAGCCAGATCAACTTTACAGTTGAAGGCAGCGGCAAGGCATTCTCCGTAAAATTGTATGATACAGGAATGCTTTCATCTGTCGAAGGTCCAGGAGTGAGTCTGCAAGAGAATAGTATACAAGTGGAGGCAGGGCAGCAGGCCATGAACTTTACAGCAATGCTGGAAAAGTAAGTCTTTAGGAACAAAGGCTGAACATAACAAACAGAAGATAGGCCCGGACCAGCAGTTGCTGGCGTCGGGCTTATTCCATATTATGGTCCGCCTTAAACGGTCGGCAATGCTGATATAATGGGCCTGTGGCAAGTTTATCCACGATGGACGAAAGTGAACGCATCCTTAAAAGCTTGCCGAAGATGAAAGGACAGGAGCGAAGACGGACCGATGCTATCTTATTTGATACAGTTAGTGAATGACATGAAGATCCGTAATAAATTGATATTGTCCTTTGTAGTCGTGGTTTTTGTTCCCGTAGCTATCGTAGGCATCTTTCTTACGGGAGAGCTCCGTACATTTGCTTTCAACAATGCATTGGAACAGGCTTATCAGAATGTGGATCGGGTCAAGAAAAGATCAACCGAAGTCATTAACGTGGCGGACGATTTGTCTTATCGGCTGTCTTATGATGAACGGCTAAGGAATCTTGCTAACCGGCAATATGAAAGCGTATACGATGTGTTTGTGGCCTACAGGGAATATCCTGATTTGCAGCAGGCGATCAGAATGTACAAGGAAATATCGAATATTCGCTTCTATAGTGAGAATCCTACGATGTTGAACAATTGGGAGTTTATATATCCCGAAGAAGAGATTAAAAAGACGGAATGGTATCAACGGGCAGCTGAACATATTGGAGTCATATACTGGGATTACATTATGGATGAGCGTGATCAGAAGGTCTATCTCAGCTTGATTAAAGGGGTGGATCTTGGAAGCAAGGATAACACGGGTGTACTTGTAATTAATGTAAATACCGGTATGCTCAATACGATCCTGAGCCAGGAATCATTCGATACCATTATTGTAGACAGCAGCAACAATATTGTCGCCGCGAATCGACCGGAGCTGTATAAGAAAACGTTAGCAGAGATACATGATATCAGCGGGGTTGTATACCATGAGAGCGGAAGCTACGAGTCGATTATAGACGACGAAGCCTCCAAGGTGCTGATCGAGCCGTTAAATACGGAATCGGGAGTCAATGGTCTGCGCATTATTTCCATATTTTCGATCGACAGCATTGTTTCGGATGCTAATCGGATTAGCAAGCTGGCGATGACGGTTATCATCATCAGTCTGCTGCTGGCCGTTCTTTTGATCTACAGCTTCTCATCCCTGATCTCTAACCGGCTGCTACGTCTTAGCAAGCGTATTACGAAGGTAGGTACAGGTAATCTTGGCGTGGCTATGGAGATTGACGGCAAGGATGAGATCGGGCAGTTGTCCCGCCAATTTAACTCGATGGTGGGCAATATTAATGACTTGATGAATGAAGTACAGGAGTCCAATGCACAGAAGCGGCTGCTGGAGCAGAAGCAGAATGAAATCAAATTCAAAATGATGGCTAGTCAGATCAATCCGCACTTTCTCTTTAATGCACTGGAATCCATTCGGATGGAGGCCCATCTTAAGGGTGAGGTCGAAATTGCCCGGATTGTGCGTCTTCTCGGCAAAATGATGCGCAGCAATCTCGAGGTAGGCAGCGGAAAGACAACGATTAAGGATGAAATCGAGATGGTCCAGTGTTATCTGGACATTCAGAAATTTAGATATGAGGATCGCCTGAAATATGAAATTCATGTTGACCCGGAAGCGAACAAGGTTAGAATACCGCCCTTGATCATTCAGCCGATCGTCGAGAATGCGGTGATACACGGCATGGATCACAAGGAAGAGGGGACCTCGATCAGAGTAAGGGTCACAGCAAGTGAAGGGAAACTGCACGTCATTACCGAGGATAATGGAGCGGGTATATCTCGGGAAAGACTTGAGATGATCGATGGTTTCTTGAACGATACCGATGATAAGGAAGGTGGAAGAATCGGCCTTCGTAATGTTCATGTAAGGCTGCAGCTTACCTACGGCCCTGAAGCGGGCCTGATCATTGAAAGCGAAACCGGGATTGGAACGTGTATAGAATTCAGCATTCCGATAGGAGGAGAGAGCGATGATGAAGGTGTTAATCGTGGATGACGAACCCAAGCTGCGCGAAGGATTGAAGAGCATTGTTCCCTGGTCTGATCTTGGGTATCAGGTTGTGGGTACCGCAGCCAACGGAAATGAAGCACTGGAGAAGCATGGCATATATGACCCTGATTTGATGCTGATCGATATACGGATGCCAGGCATGGATGGATTGCAGCTGATTGAGACTATACGCGAACGGGATGCCGAGATTCATCTGCTGATCTTAAGCGGATATGCCGATTTTGACTATGCCAAGCGGGCCATTTCCAATCGAGTGGACGGATACCTATTAAAACCGGTGGATGAGGAGGAGCTGAGCAAGTATTTGCTGCAGATTAAAGAAGCCATCGAGCAAGAGCAGGCTACAATGGCACTCAATAGAGCTGCCTCAGACATCAGCCGGGAGCAGTTCATATCATCCTGGTTTAATCCGGAGAGTAAAACCGATCCGGCAGCGCTTCGGCAGATGGCTGAGAGGTCAGGGCTGTTATGGAATCAATACCAAGTGCTTCTTCTTCATATGGATCATTACGGTGAATCCCGCCGGGAGGTTGACAATCAGCTGCGAAACCGACTGGTTGAAGTGTGTGAGGAGCAGGGACTGGGCACGGTTTTCTCGATACACGGTATTCTCGGAATTATTATGCCTAGGCCGGTATTAACAGCTGGAGGTAGGAAGGAATTGCTTCAATTAATAGAGGAAGCTGCAGGTTTGACAGGCACGTCCATTACGGCCTCTTTAGGACGTCCGGTAAACCGAGTGGAAGATGTAGCTGATTCGTACCGCAGTGCGAGTGAACGGATTCGCGAGCGATTCTTCTATGCGCCCGGGGAGATTCTCTTTCCTGAGTCTAAACGATTTGCTAGTGATCAGGGCGACGGGGAGCGTCAGCTCTATAACCCGGAACAGCTTATGGAGCAGCTTTATTATGCCGTGGATGTGGGCCATGTCGAAGTACAGCGGAAACTACTCTTAGGTGCCGCGTATGCCATGGTGAATGAAGGATATACGGAAGAAGGAATAAAAAGTGCCTTCGTGGAGCTTTTGACCGGCGTGTATAACAAGCTGATCCAGCATCATAACGAGCTGCAATCACGTACCAAGGAATATTCGGATCGTATCGCCGCGATATTCCGTCAGAGCACTGTAGAGGGCTTATGCAGGCACGCCTCTCAATTCCTGGAGGAGCTGATCTGGCAGGTAGGTCAAGGAGGGCGGGATCAGGAGATGAAACGGATCATAGATCTGATTCAGCGAAATTACAATGAAAATCTTAAGCTGGAAACACTCGCATCGGTCTTTAATTACAACAGTGCTTATCTCGGCAAAATGTTCAAGAGCACAACCGGAGAATACTTCAATACGTATCTCGACAAAGTCCGGATTAACAAAGCCAAGGATTTTCTGAAGCAGGGCATGAAGGTGTATCAGGTTGCGGAGATGGTCGGTTACACGAACGTAGACTATTTTCATAGCAAATTTAAAAAATATGTCGGTACCTCGCCGTCTAATTTCCGCAAGGAGCTGGACCTGTGACAGGGATCTCTCCGAGCGGGGCTTAAGGGAAGACCGGGATCTTGCCCCGGCCCGAGGCACCTCGGTTATACAGCGCATCTATAAAGAAGCCCTAGCTCTGCATATATGTGACCTGGCCTCGCCTGAGACTCAGCGGTCATACAGCTTCTCAGAAAATTGGCCTTAAGAAGTTGCGTTTTCCCCAGCCTTTTGTTTCGGATGATTACTATTTATTCTCTTGAAGTTTCGCTCACTCACTTACAACCAGACTAAACATAAGTACTCTAATATCGCTGCCCTTTCAGACGCGACCAAGGTACGCGTCTTTTTTGTTTCTCCTGCCCCCAAGGCATTACTGGGGGAGAGACAAATGCTGCTGCGAAGCATAGAGCGGAGGGGCCGGAATCGTATCGGAGAAGCGACAGCGTTCGCCTTTAAAACCTGGAAACACCCTCGCTTATATCAATTGAAGTTTCCCGGATTTAACAGCGATCGGAGATACGATCCGGACACGGAGCGGACGAAAGTTTTTCGGTTTTCAGCGTTCTTTTCCCCCTGCGAATGTCTAATTTTTATATGATTTTTAAGCCAATCCTTCGGGTACTTCCCTGTCTCTTCTTGGTTTATCATCAGGATATACAAGAGAGGAGGGGTTGGTTTGAAAGCGGTAACACAAACAGAAGACAGACTCCAACCTGCCACAAAGAGAAAGAAAGGCTTCTGGGCAACGTTCAAAGAGCAGAAGGTTTTGTACGGAATGTCGCTGCCATTCATCATCATCGTCTTCATTTTCAGCTATTTACCGGTATGGGGCTGGTTAATGGCATTTCAGAAGTACAAGCCGGGCAAGGGAATATTCGAGCAAAAATGGGTGGGACTGGACCATTTCGTAGCGCTCTTCTCTGACGATAAGTTTTATCTGGTGTTGCGAAATACACTCGCCATGAGTTTCATGGGATTGATCGTCGGATTTACGATACCAATCCTATTCGCAGTCTTGTTGAATGAGCTTCGTGGAAGCGTATTCAAGAGGACGGTACAGACGATTTCTTATCTGCCCCACTTTGTATCCTGGGTGGTTGTCGCCGGTATCATTACGAAGATGCTGTCTACAGATGGAGGCGCTGTCAATCAGCTGCTGATGTGGCTTGGGTTCATTGATAAGCCGATACAGTTTATGGCTCAAGGGAACCTGTTCTGGTATATCGTAACAGGCTCTGATATATGGAAGGAAATGGGCTGGAGTGCCATCATCTATTTGGCAGCCATCTCAGGGATAGATCAGGAACAGTTTGAAGCAGCCAAGGTCGACGGCGCCAGCCGAATCCGCCAAATATGGCATATTACACTGCCGAGCATCGCCCCTACGATTGCCATTCTGATGATTATGTCCATCGGACATTTAATCAGCATTGGTTTCGAGAAGCAGTTCCTGCTGGGTAACCCGCTCGTTGTGGATTACTCCGAAGTGCTGGAACTGTACGCATTGAACTACGGCCTTGGCATGGGACGTTTTTCATTCGGTACAGCGATCGGAATGTTTAATTCCATCGTCAGCATCATCTTGTTGCTGGTCGCCAACGGCGTGTTCAAGAAATTCACGAAGCAATCGATTATGTAAGGGGAGGGAAACAGCATGGCACGAACCAAAACAGCATTCAAACCTTCGCTCTCGGATCGGGTGTTTGATATTGTGAACTTCACATTTATGACGCTGGTCATGATCGTTACACTGTATCCATTCCTGAATGTCCTTGCCATATCGCTTAATGATTCAGTCGATACGGTGCGCGGAGGAATCTACATCTGGCCGCGGCAATTTACACTTGAGAATTACATTCAAATTTTTAAATATGATGGCTTGATAACCGGTACGAAAAATACGATTCTCCGTACGCTGGCCGGAACATTCCTGGGTTTGCTTAGCGGAACGATGCTGGGATATGTCCTAAGCAGAGTAGATTTCCAGGGCAGAAGGTTTATGTCGGTTTTTCTTGCACTGACAATGTACTTCTCCGGTGGAATGATTCCTGTGTTCATTCTGATTCGTGACCTGCACATGATGAATTCGTTTCTTGTATACATCATTCCGGGAATGGTAAGTGCCTTTAACGTGTTTGTTATCCGGTCTTTCATCGACAGTCTGCCTTACTCGCTGCAGGAATCGGCGAAGCTTGACGGGGCCAATGATTTTACGATCTATTACAAAATCATTCTCCCGCTCTGTAAGCCTGTTCTGGCTACCATCGCTTTGTTCCTGGCCGTCGGGCAATGGAACTCGTGGTTTGATACGTATCTGTATAACGGTAACGCGCCTCAACTCACAACGCTTCAATTCGAGCTGATGAAGGTGCTGCAGAGCACCCAAGGGCAAACCAGCAGCATGATGTCGGGACAGAATATGGCCGAGATCGTGAAGCAGGTGTCACCTGAATCAATCAAAATGGCGATCACGATCGTAGTCACGGTTCCAATCCTGCTCGTATATCCGTTCTTGCAGCGGTATTTCGTTAAGGGTATGACACTTGGAGCTGTGAAGAGCTAGTAATGATATCGGTATCTACAGGCCTAATGTCCTGTTGTACACAATAGATGAGTTATCTAAATATGATTAGGGGGTAACGCAATGAAACACAAGAAGAGAATTTCACTGTTGCTATCCATAATGATGATGGCTACTTTCGTACTAGCGGCTTGTGGCAGCGGAGACAGCAAAAATAGTGCAAACGGCAGCGAAGGTAGCAGCGGAACGGATGTGCAGCAGGAAGAGAAGCTTGAGCCGATGACCATAACCTATTATAGTGCTGATTCCAATGCGAACTGGGTCAATATGCAGGATGCAGTCGGGAAGAAGCTGACTGAGAAGACAGGGATTACAATTCAAGCTGAGTATGCGGTGGATGGCTCGAACCAGAAGCTTCCTTTAATGGTAGCGAGCGGTGAATATCCGGATCTGGTATTTGCCAAGAGTGACGCCAATTTATTCGTGGATGCCGGAGCTTTTCTTGATCTGACAGATCTGATTGAAGAGCATGCGCCGAATATTAAAAAGGTATACGGTGAGTACATGAGCCGCTTGAAATGGAGCAATGACGATGAGGCAATCTACGTTTTGCCGACACTTGCTGCCATGGACAATCAGATGCTGGATGCTGGCGGCACGTTCCAAATTCAGCATGAAGTGCTGAAGGAACTAGGATACCCTGAACTCAAAACGGTAAAAGATTACGAGAAAGCCCTGAAGGATTACGCTGATAAAAACCCGACCATTGACGGACAGCCTACCATTCCGTTGACGCTGAATGCGGATGGGTGGAGAATCATGATCTCCGTTACGAACCCTGCGTTCATCGCGACAGGCGCATCCGATGATGGAGAGTATTACATTGATCAGGAGACCGTGGAGGCCAAGCTGCACTACAAGCGTCCTGAGGAAAAAGAATATTTCCGCTGGCTGAACCATATGAACGCTACAGGCCTTCTGGATAAAGAAACCTTCGTCCAAAAGACAGACCAATATGAAGCGAAAATATCCTCTGGTCGCGTCCTTGGCGTCATTGACCAGGAATGGGGCTTCGGCAACGCAACAAACGCTCTGAGATCTTCTGGCAAAGAGAACCGTACGTATGCACGATTCCCAATCCAATTGGATGAGTCGACGAAGGATGCAACGTTCCAGGATACGGGCTATGTAGCAGGATGGGGAGTAGGAATTTCGACGTCCGCGAAGGATCCTGTTCGGATCATCAAGTTCCTCGATTACCTGGCTTCCGAGGAAGGCCAAGTATTGATGAATTGGGGTATTGAAGGCGAGCACTACAATGTTGTGGACGGTAAGCGCGTGATTCCGGAAGATGTCCAGGAGCGCAAAACCTACGACAACGCGAACTTCACAAAAGAAACTGGAATCGGCTTGTATAACGCGATGTACCCTCGTTATGGCGACGGTGTCCTAGATTCGACGGGCAACTATTATACGACGAACTTCCCGGAGACAATTATAGAGAACTATACGCCATCCGCGAAGGAAACCCTGAAAGCCTATGGTGCAGAAATGTGGAAAGACCTGTGGCCGAAGCAGGATGAATTCGAAGTGAAGCCATGGGGCGTGGCGTATAATATTCCGGTACCGAGCGATTCCAATATCAACATCACGTACAAAAAAGTAGAAGAGATTACACGCAAGCGTATTCCTGAAGTCATCTTGGCTGATCCTTCTAAATTTGATGCGTTATATGATCAGTTCATTAAAGAACTGAATGATGCTGGTGCTGAGAAAATGGAGCAGGAATATACTGAATTGGTACGTGACCGCGTTAAACTCTGGAATGATTAAGATATAAGCGATTGAAGGGGCCGGCTGTTTGCGGGCCCCTTCTAGCTATATGTAAGGGGGAATTACACTGAGTACAGCGAAACAACAAACCTCAACATTATGGTACCGGAAGCCTGCGGCCAAGTGGGAAGAAGCCCTTCCGCTCGGCAATGGCAGCCTTGGCGCTATGGTGTTCGGTGGCGTACAGGAGGAACGAATCCAATGGAATGAAGACACGCTTTGGTCGGGATTTCCCCGCGATACGAACAACTACGAAGCTCTTCGTCATTTGGCCTCGGCAAGGGAATTGATTGCATCCGGGCAATATATCAAGGCCGAGCAGCTGATTGAGGGCAAGATGGTTGGCAGACGTACAGAGTCTTTCTTACCGTTAGGAGATCTTCTCATCAGACAGATAGGGATAGGCGGGCACTGGAGCGATTATCGGCGTGAGCTGGACTTAGATACCGGAATAGCTTCTACATCATTCATAGCCGCTGGCTCCGATCACATCTGCAGGGAGATGTTCATCAGTGCAATTGATCAGGTGGCCGTTATTCAGTATACGTTTGCGAATGATGAAGCAATCCAACTGGAGCTTGAGCTGAACTCATCCCTGAAGCATGATGTACGCACCGAGGAGGATGGGGCGCTGGTATTGTACGGGCATGCACCTACTCATATTGCAGATAATTACAATGGCGATCACCCCAGCTCCGTACTTTATGAAGAAGGGCTCGGCCTCCGGTACGAGCTGAGACTTCTTGCCTTGTCCGACAGGGGTCAGGTGAATGTGGACGATAAGATCATGCGCATTAACGGGGCAGGCTCGGTAACGCTGCTGATTGCGGCTGCAACGAATTTTGAAGGCTTCGATCGATCACCGGGTTCTAGGGGCACCGATCCATCCGATATATGCAGAAGCAGAATTGATGCAGCGATGCAATATGAATTCGAGAAGCTGCGCACGCGGCATATGAAGGAGCACCAAGCCTTGTTCAAGCGCGTAGAGCTCCGTCTTGGTCCTCAGGAGCTTGAACGGTCTACAGAACATATGGCTATCGATGAGCGGATGAAGGCGTACCGGGAGGGGAAGGAAGATTCAGCACTGGAAGCACTTATGTTCCAATTTGGAAGGTATTTGCTTATTGCCAGCTCCCGGCCGGGTACCCAGCCTGCTCATCTCCAGGGGATATGGAATCCGCATGTCCAGCCGCCATGGAATAGTGATTATACAACTAATATTAACACCGAGATGAATTACTGGCCGGCTGAGGCCACCCATCTCAGCGAGTGCCATGAGCCGCTGATCCGAATGATCCAGGAGCTTAGTATAAATGGCACCCGGACCGCTAAGATTCATTATGGCGCCCGTGGATGGGTGGCCCACCATAATGTAGATTTGTGGCGGATGTCCAGCCCGAGCGATGGCAGAGCCATGTGGGCTTTCTGGCCCCTGGGAGGCGCATGGTTATCCCGGCATCTATGGGAACATTATCTGTATCAGCCCGATCCCGAATATTTGCGGGAAACTGCTTATCCGTTAATGAAGAATGCGGCTTTGTTCTGCCTGGATTGGCTTGTTGAAGATGGAAAAGGGCATCTGGTGACGAGTCCATCAACCTCACCTGAGAATCTGTTTCTTACTGAAGAAGACCTGCCTTGCAGCGTGTCGGCAGGCTCAACCATGGATATGGCCATCATTCGGGATTTATTCCATAACTGTATCGAAGCTTCGCAGCTGCTGGAGCTTGATGAAGAGCTGCGAAAGGAATGGAAGACGGCAGCAGCCCGGCTGCTGCCTTACGCGATCGATGCGGAAGGCAAACTCCAGGAATGGAGTGAGCCGTATGCGGAAGCGGAGCCCGGTCATCGGCATGTGTCTCATCTGTATGGGCTGTACCCTGGATCCGATATTACCGTGGAAGATACCCCGCGGCTTGCGGCTGCCGCTTGCCGTACACTTTTGTCACGCATTGATCATGGAGGAGGGCATACCGGGTGGAGCTGCGCATGGTTGATTAACATGTTCGCAAGACTGCAGCAGCCCGAGAGGGCTTATGAATATATTCAGACGTTAATCTCACGCTCCATGCATCCTAATCTGCTGGGGGACCATCCGCCGTTCCAGATCGATGCCAATTTTGGAGGCACGGCCGGTGTTGCGGAGATGCTGCTTCAGAGTCATCAGGGCGTTATTCGGCTGCTGCCGGCGCTTCCGAAGGCCTGGAGAGAGGGCGCAGTAAGAGGATTGAAAGCTCGCGGCGGATTTATCGTGGATATGGAATGGAAACAAGGCATTCTTACCTCTGCGAGATTAACTTCTACGCATGGCCAACTCTGTAGAGTTAGCTACAGCAATGCTTTCACCATCGAGCAGGAAGACGGAAGCGTTGTGAAGACAGATGATGGCGTGTTTGAAACCGTGAGCGGGATGACTTATCGGATCACCCTGACGGATGTCCAGAACGGCGTGGATAAGGTCTAGTCTCAAGCATAGCCGTTGAATGGAATAAATACGGAATATAAGAAACTAAAGGAGCTGAACATCAAATGATTAACGAGAACCTGCCCAAAATGTGGTATGGCGGTGATTATAATCCGGAGCAGTGGGATGCAGAAACGTGGACAGAAGATGACCGCCTGTTTAAGCTTGCCGGTATTGATGTAGCCACCATTAATGTGTTCTCTTGGGCGTTGAACCAGCCAAACGAGGAGACGTATGATTTTGCTTGGCTGGATGAAACGATTGAACGGTTATATAAAAACGGAGTGTATGTTTGTCTGGGAACCAGCACAGCAGCCCATCCTGCCTGGATGGCCCGGAAATACCCGGATGTACTTCGCGTCGACTACGAGGGCCGTAAACGTAAATTCGGCGGCCGTCATAACTCCTGCCCGAACAGCCCTACCTATCGAAAATACGCCGCAGTTATGGCAGGGAAGTTAGCGCAGCGGTATAAAGATCATCCGGCTGTCTTGATCTGGCACGTAGCGAACGAATATGGGGGATACTGTTATTGCGATAACTGTGCTGCCGCATTCCGGGTTTGGCTGGAGCAGCGTTATGGCACACTGGATGCGGTGAATAAAGCCTGGAATACCCGCTTTTGGGGTCATACCTTCTATGATTGGGATGACATTGTTGTACCTAACACCTTAAGTGAGGAGTGGGGCGGCAACAGGACCAACTTCCAGGGGATATCCCTGGATTATCGCCGCTTCCAATCAGACAGTCTGCTGGACTGCTATAAGCTGGAGCGGGATGAACTGAGGCGGATCACGCCGGATATTCCGGTGACAACGAATCTCATGGGCTTTTACCCGGAGCTGGATTACTTCAAATGGGCCAAAGAGATGGATGTTGTATCTTGGGACAACTATCCTTCACTAGACACCCCATACAGCTTTACCGCTATGGCACATGCTTTGATGCGGGGACTGAAGGGCGGGCAGCCGTTTATGTTAATGGAGCAGACGCCAGGCGTTCAAAACTGGCAGCCATATAATTCGGCCAAACGTCCGGGGGTAATGCGATTGTGGAGCTATCAAGCGGTTGCCCACGGGGCGGACACGGTTATGTTCTTCCAGCTGCGCCGTTCGATCGGAGCCTGCGAGAAGTACCATGGTGCGGTTATTGAGCATGTTGGGCACGAACATACCCGTGTATTCCGCGAGTGTGCAGAGCTGGGCAAGGAGCTGCAGTTGCTTGGGGACCGGATCCTGGATGCGCGATCGGACGCTAAAGTTGCGATTATCTACGACTGGGAGAACCGTTGGGCATTGGAGCTGTCCAGCGGTCCGAGCGTAGCCCTAAACTATGTGAATGAGGTGCATAAGTATTATGACGCGTTGTATCAGCTGAATATCCAGACTGATATCATTAGCGTCGAAGAGGACCTGAGCAAGTACGATGTGGTGATTGCACCCGTAATGTATATGGTGAAACAGGGCTTTGCCCAGCGCGTGGAGCAGTTTGTATCCCGGGGAGGTACTTTCGTGACTACCTTCTTCAGCGGCATCGTTAATGAGAACGATCTGGTGACACTGGGCGGATATCCAGGTGAGCTGCGCAAGGTAATGGGAATCTGGGCCGAGGAGATCGACGCACTGCTTCCAGGACAGCAGAATCAGATCGACATGAAGGAGGAATGGGGAGCGCTGCGTGAAAGTTATCCATGTGGAATATTGTGCGATGTCATTCATGCGGAGACGGCGGAGGTTCTGGCTGAGTACGGAACCGACTTCTATAAAGGGACTCCTGTCTTAACGAAGAATGCGTTTGGTGAAGGGCAGGCTTATTATGTGGCCAGCAGTCCGGATTCACAGTTCCTGCAGGGATTTCTGGCTAATCTGTGCCAAGAACAGGGCTTGAAGCCGCTGCTCGATACACCACCCGGGGTAGAGGTGGTAGAACGAGTGAAGGATGGGAGCTCCTACTTGTTCATATTGAACCACAACGCTGAAGAGATGACATTTGATGCAGGTTCTGCCAATTCATTCGATCTCCTGAGCAGCCGGCAGGTTGCGGGTCATGTCACGATTCCGGGCAGGGACGTTATGATTCTGGAACGGAGTATTGCCGCCCATTCATAAAAGGACCAGGGAGATTAAGCTCAGAACTTGGTTAGGAGGCAGAAGCAATGAGTATACATGTTCATGAAGATCTGGGGATATTTCATCTCCAAAGCGAACACTCAAGTTATGTGATTGAGCTGGTACGGGGTGTCTATCCGGCGCATGTCTATTGGGGGCGCCGTATACGTGACAGTCATGTTGCCGGAATGCTAGAACGCAGGGAAAGGGCTTCATTCTCTCCGATGCCGTTTCGGGAAGATGCTTCATTCTCCCTCGATAGTTTGCCCCAGGAATATCCGAGCTATGGCAGCGGCGATTTCCGTCAGCCCGCCTATCAGGTGCAGCTGGCTGACGGAACGACCGTCACCGAGGCAGAATATATCCGTCACCGGGTGTATAAAGGTAAGCCAAAGCTTGAAGGATTGCCGGCTGTATACGTGGAGGATGACAACGAGGCAGACACGCTGGAGCTGGAACTGCTGGATCGGGCAAGCGGACTGATGATTTATTTGTCATATACGGTGATGAAGGCGTTCGATGCTATCACGCGCTCCGTTTCCTTCCATAATAACAGCAAGAAGGACATGACCCTGCTGCGGGCCATGAGTGTCAGCATGGATATGAATCACAGCCGATATGATCTTCTGCATCTTCATGGGGCATGGGCAAGAGAACGCCATATAGAGCGAAGAACATTGTCTCCAGACATACAAGGAATTGAGAGTCGCCGAGGTTCGAGCAGCCATAACCATAACCCATTCCTGGCGCTGCTGTCAGAAGGCGCCAGCGAAGAGTGTGGAGAAGTGTACGGCTTTAGCCTGGTATACAGTGGCAGCTTTGCCGCGCAAGTGGAAGTGGATCAGTACGAAACAGCCCGGGTAACGATGGGCATGAATCCGTTCGACTTCACCTGGCTGCTTGAGCCGGGAGAGTCGTTTCAGACGCCGGAAGCCGTGATGGTCTTCTCAGCTGAGGGCTTGGGTGGAATGTCCAGACGTTATCATAGAATGTACCGTACTAGATTGGCCCGTGGGCAATTCCGGGATGCCTCAAGACCGATACTGGTTAATAACTGGGAAGCAACCTATTTCCACTTTAATGCAGACAAAATTGAGCAGATCGCAAGCACAGGACGAGACCTTGGCATGGAGTTGTTCGTGCTGGATGATGGCTGGTTCGGCAAACGCAATGATGATACGACCTCCCTCGGGGATTGGGTCGTTGACAAGAACAAACTGCCAGAGGGCCTGGAGGATCTGGTGAAGCGGGTCTGCGCACTGGATATGCAGTTTGGTTTGTGGTTTGAGCCTGAAATGATATCGCCAGACAGTGATTTGTACCGTCAGCATCCGGACTGGTGCCTGCATGTGGAAGGGCGCCGAAGAACCGAAGGAAGACAACAGCTGATCCTCGATTTCTCTCGCCGGGAAGTATGCGATGCAGTGGCTGATATGATCAGAAGCATTCTGCGAAGCGCACCGATCACCTATGTGAAATGGGATATGAACCGAAATATGACAGAGATCGGATCGGCTGCTCTGCCGGCCGAACGCCAGCGGGAAACCGCCCACCGCTATATGCTAGGTTTGTACCGGGTGATGGAACAGCTGACAACGGAATTTCCGCATATTTTGTTTGAGAGCTGCTCAGGCGGCGGCGGACGTTATGATCCGGGAATGTTGTATTACATGCCGCAGACGTGGACAAGCGATAACTCGGATGCTGTCAGCCGATTGAAAATTCAATACGAACGAGCCTGGTGTATCCTCCCAGCTCCATGGGTGCCCATATATCGGCAGTTCCGAATCATCAGGTACATCGGCATACTTCACTGCGTACGAGGGGATATGCAGCAATGTCAGGCAATTTCGGATATGAGCTGGACCTGACCGCTTTTAGCGAACAGGAAAAGGATGAAGTCCGTGAGCAGGTCAAGCTGTATAAAGAAATTCGGCATCTCGTGCAGTTCGGAGATTTGTACCGTCTTCGGAATCCGTTTGAAGGAAACGAGGCGGCCTGGACCATCGTGTCTGAGGATCGCTCGGAAGCCGTGCTGTTTTACTTCCGGATTCTAAGTGAGGCGAATGAGCCAATTGTGTGGCTACGTACAGTGGGGCTTGATCCGCAAGAGGATTACCGATGCCTGGAGGATGGAAACATCTACGGTGGAGACCGCCTGATGAATGCCGGATTAGCTGTACCAACGATGCAAGGAGATTTCCAGAGCTTCATTTGGAGATTAAGACGAGTTTAAGGTTCTATAACAAACTGGTATAATACCAAGAATCCAACCTATAGATGGGCAACTTCATAAAGAACCGCCAGAGAGGCTCATGGTCTCTGGCGGTTCTTTGGTGTTTCACAGGGACTGTATCAGGTTGCCTTGATGGAGTAAGTGCTGCGCTCCGTTGAAAGCACCAATTGCTGGTCTTGGATATCCGCACTCTTAAACCCGTCCAGTCCTATAAGATAGGTGTTATTTGGCAGCGGAGCTTCATGGCCAGCCGTAATAACAATACCGGAACCATGCAGCATAAGAGTATCGTGGTCTCCATATCCGTCAATGGACTGCTCTTGATGCTCCTGATGCTCAATTCGTTCCAGCTGCAGTTCGATCCGGTCCAGATCCTTCTCTTCTTGCTTGGAGATGTGCAAGGTATGGTTGCTTTTCGATTGAAGCCAATGGGTAACCTCTTTGATTGATGAATTCATAGTACACACCTTCCTTAATTATCAATGGCTTCAGATAGCTTGCCCAGGAAGGCGTCGCCTTAATTCACCAGTGGAAGTTTTATTCGTCATAGCTCACAGAAATTATCGTTGATGGAACTCTCACTTTTGGTTACATGTTAATATAGTGAAAGATTACGAAACCATTGCAGCTATACAAGGAGGGACCATGAGCAAAAAATGGTATTATATCATCGCCATCCTGTTCGTAACCTGCAGCTGGATCGGGAATGTCTGGTACTATGAGGCCAATCAGCTGAGCAGAACTGCTTTCTTGGAGCATCACGTGGAAACCAGAGAAGGGGATGGCCAGTTATTTGATTTGTATTATGTAGAGGACAAGCGTGCTGATGTTACATTGAGATCGATTGGAATCGAGGGTTATCCTGATTTAATTGTAACGTCTCAACCCCATTATGCAGAGTATCAACGGCAATATTTAGGTAAAATGATGGTGAATTTAAATAAGCCGTCTATACAGAAGGAACCAGCAGAAGAGTTGTCAGCGGAGCCAGTGCTTGTTCAAGAGATTACTGCAAATTACACGGACGGAACCTCGGAGCAAGTGGATATTGGGGAAATCTACATATGGCCTGCGGTGTATCAACAGGGTGCTCAAGATCCCATCTCGTGGACATCAAGCGGATCTTCTTCCGATAATACCGGCTACACCTCTGGCGTTGTTGCACGGCCGGTTGAATTAACGGCGTTCGCCTCCAAGTTGATGGATATCGTAGAAGCAGGAGACCTACAGATCAATGCCGACATCTCCGGGCAAGTCCCGGGAAGGAGCCATCAGACGCCGCCTTCAGAAGCCCAAATCGAGTTGAGCGGGGACCCGATCAAAAAGATTGCGCTTCCATTAAAGATTAATCAAGGCAGCTCCATACGGATCAGCCATAAGTTTAATATGCATGGATCACTGAAGAGCATGAAGGTGTACCAGTTCATGTTAAGAACAACCTTCGTAGAAGATGGGCGCCGATGGTATGAGGATACGATAATACCTTACCAAGTCTGGCCGATGGATAAGGAAATGACGGAGTTTGTCCGGAAAGGCAGGAAGGGATCATGAGAAGCGCTTGTTATCGCATAGTATGGGGACTATTTCTCGTTCTTGCCGACTTGAGGGTCGAATTCGTGGATATCCTTCCGGACAGTCTTGGATATTTGCTGATTGCTTCCGGTTTATGGGGGCTGCAGGGGCTGAACGGATATTTTAAGGCGGGACATTTATGCGCTTGGCTGTTGCTAATCTGGTCAATTCTGCAATTATTCTGGTTTCCTGATGCAGAGATTGGCAGCGTGCCCATGCATTCTGTAATTGATGTGTTGCCTCACTTGCTCGCCAGCGCTGTACATATCGTATTGATTTACGGAATCTGCAAAGGTATTCAAGCGTGCACTGCAGGTGCTGAATCCGGGCTTGATCAGCAAGCACGCTCCCGGCTCCACATGTATGTGGCTGTACAGCTGTTGTGGCTTTTCATCCATCCGTTCCTTCTCAATCTGGATTCAAATGTTATGATTCCCGTGGTTTTTGTATGCTCGCTTCTTGTGATGATTGCCGAAATAGCGATTCTGCTTCTGGTGCGACTATTCGCACGGCAATGGACAGAGAATATGGAATAGCTTCCTTAGAAAGTTCGTTGACTTACAAAAACCGTTTGAATCAAGCATAATCATCGTCTTCACTAGGGTGATAAACAATAGTAACCCCCAGCTGATTATATATTTCTTCAGTGTAGTGGTGATCGGGACAATGCTTGATCGTAGCCATGGCTTCTTGTCTGGAGACAAGCTTCTGCTGACAGTCAGGGCATCGGTCCTGGAACAGAGATTTCAGTCTATTCAACATAAAGCACTACACCTCCTGTATTTCCGATATAAATACTTGGTTTTATTATAAATCAACAATTGGGTACATTCAATAGCAATGTGCTCACGAGCGATATTCATTCGAACGGAGAGATCAATCACCATGTTAGTACAGCTTGTCGTTATGATCTTTATTGGGATTGTCGGTTCTTTTTTCTCGGGATTGCTCGGAATTGGTGGAGCGATCATTAATTTTCCTTTGTTATTATATATCCCTCCCTGGTTTGGGCTGGAAGCCTTTAGCTCGAAGGAAGTCGCTTCCATTAGTATGCTTCAGGTATTTTTCGCCTCCTTGTCAGGCATGATAACCAACCGGGTGGGTTCGCGCGGTGGTGAATCCTATGTTCACAAGCGCCTGGTTATCCAGATGGGGGCAAGCACTCTGGTCGGCAGTCTGATCGGGAGTCTGTCCTCCATGTTGATGACTAGTGAAACCATCAATATGATCTATGGTATTCTGGCTGTGATCGCTGTGTTATTGATGCTTGTACCCACCCGCGCCTCCAAGGAGAACAGAACGGTGAGCGAGGTAACTTACCAGTCATGGATGGCTATGGGAGCGGCCTTTATTGTCGGTGGCATCGCTGGCATTGTCGGTGCTGGCGGCGCGTTTATCCTGATCCCTATCATGCTGACCATTCTTAAAATACCGACTCGGATTACCATTGCATCATCACTCGCCATCGTATTTCTGTCTGCGGTTGGGGGTGTTATCGGCAAAGTGGCTTCGGGTGACATCCCGCTCTGGCCGTCTTTGTTCGCCGTTGTGGGAAGTCTGATTGGAGCTCCCATTGGAGCGTTGATTAGCCGCAGAATGAATGTTCGCTTGCTTCGTTATGCGCTGGCAATTCTTATTGCATTTACAGCGGTCAAAATTTGGCTTGATATTTTAGGGTAAGTAAAGAAGGAGAACCTTATTCATTATCTGAAAGAGGAGGATCATAAATTATGAGAAAAAGCCGGCTGGGATTATCAGAGTTATATGTTAGCGAAATTGGATTAGGTTGTATGTCACTGGGCACGCAGGAAGAACATGCTGTAAAGCTTATTCATCAAGCGCTGGATGGAGGTGTGAATTTCCTGGACACGGCAGATCTGTATGATGAAGGCCGTAATGAGGAAATGGTTGGTAAAGCAGTCCAGGGCCGACGCTCGGACGTGATTATTGCAACCAAAGTAGGTAATCGGCGTGTGCCGGGACAGGATGGCTGGGTATGGGATCCTTCCAAGGCTTACATAAAATCTGCAGTTAAGGAGAGCCTTCGAAGATTGGGAACGGATTATATCGACTTGTATCAGCTGCATGGAGGTACGGTGGAAGATCCGATAGAGGAAACAATTGAAGCCTTTGAAGAATTGAAGCGTGAAGGCTGGATTCGTTATTACGGTATTTCATCCATTAGACCGAACGTGATTCGTGAATATGTGGAAAAATCCGATATCGTCAGCGTAATGAGCCAGTATAGCATATTGGACCGAAGACCGGAGGAGGCTGTGCTCGATCAGCTTGCAGAGAAGAACATTTCCGCGATTGCCCGTGGACCCGTTGCTCGTGGTCTATTATCGGGTAAGGGAAGAACCAAAGCCGAGAAAGGTTATTTGGATTACAGCAAGGATGAGCTGCTTGATGTGCTGGGCAAGATTGAAGAGTACGTATCAGGTGAGGATTTGACGCATTTAGCCATTCGTTATGCTCTTGGTCATGCCGCTGTTGCCTGCACCATCCCTGGCGCAAGCTCGCTTGAACAACTGCTGCATAACCTGGAGGCTGGAAACCTTGAGCCATTATCACCACAGGATATTCAGGCCATCCAGGCGATCAGCCGTGCGAACCGATATGAATCCCACCGATAAGGCGCGATATGTTATAAGTTTGTAATGATTCTTGTATCTGTTAGAATTAGATAATGCCCGCAATCCGTCTGAAGGATCACGGGCATTTTATGCGTTTTATTATAAATAACCGGCCAAATTAACGTTAAGATCGGGGATCTAAAACTTTTTGCGGTTGGGGTTCGTTCTAAGCAACGTAAACCGCGCGGCTTATGCCATATCGTAAATGGTGAAAGGATTATGGAATGATTACCATTGAACATCTGTCAAAAACCTATCGCAAGGGCGCCTGGGCGCTCCTTGATGTTTCTCTGCAATTGGATAAAGGCATGACGGGTCTATTGGGACCTAATGGAGCCGGCAAAACTACACTCATGCGCATTCTGGCCACCTTATTGACGCCCACCTCCGGGCAGGTGCGAGTAAACGGGATATCCCTTGGACGGCCGGAGGAAATACGGCAGATGATCGGTTATTTACCGCAGCATTTTCATATCTATCCGCAGCTCACCGGCCGGGATTATCTGGATTATGTGGCGGCAATGAAAGGGATAACGGACCGGAATGCCAGATTCAAGGAAATCTCCAGACTGCTTGAGATGGTGAATCTCCAGGAAAAGGCGGATAAAAAAGTGCGCACTTATTCCGGAGGAATGAAACAGCGGCTCGGTATCGCTCAGGCGTTGTTAGGCTCGCCGGATATTTTGATCGTGGACGAACCGACCTCGGGGCTGGATCCCCAGGAGCGTGTCCGGTTCCGTAATGTATTGACCCGTTTCAGCATCGATCGGACAGTTCTGCTGTCCACTCATATCGTAGCCGATATTGAGAGCAACTGTCGCCGTATCGCCGTAATGAATCAGGGGAAATTGGTCATGAACGGCAGCTTGGCAGAGCTGAAGGCTTGCGGAAAGGGGCAAGTATGGGAAGCGGTGATGAGTCCAGACGAATTTACTTTGATGGATCCGTTAACCGTCGTGTCCACTCGTACGGTGCCGGAAGGTGTGTTGTGCCGCTTTATCGGTCAAGCTTCTCCGGCTCCTGAGGCATTTCCCGCTGATCCGACCCTGGAGGATGGATATCTGGCCTTGCTGCGGAGGGATCGCCATGCATAAATGGTGGAGACATAGTCTCTTGGAGCTTCGGCTATTGTTCGGAAACCCATTGTTTGCGTCTCTTCCAATCATATATGCCATATTGTTTATTGTGATGATGCTGCAGGCGGCAAGCAGCAACGCGCCGAACCATAATTTGTTCACAGCGGCCTATTCGTTTCATATGTTGGGACATACGATGACACTTGGCCCAGCCATGTTAATCGGCATTTTGTCCATAAGGCGGGATGTGTGCCGCCGATCCTTTGAATGGAATCACAGCTTGCCCGTGTCCTTCTTCACCTTGTTGACGTCGAAATATGTAGTCAGCTTGCTGTATTTTTCTCTGTTTACGCTATCGACATCGGTTATATTCTATATTCTGTCGGTCAGTCAGGGGATAGCAGGACATATTGCGATCATGCATACCATGCAATTTGCATTGCAGTATGAGGTTTCGTACATGGTGACACTTGCTCTCGCCATGCTTCTTGGGGCCAGCATTCCGAATCGGATCGTGTATTTGATTGGTTTCTGCGCGTGGATGTTTGGCACATTCTTCATGGAGATTTATATTATCAGTGAGCTAAGATGGATGCCGGCTCAGGTATTTCATCTCAATCAATTCTTCCTCCAATCCACTCGATATGAATATGAGAATTGGGGGTACGGCTTATTTAGCAAAGATATAAACACTTCACGATGGTTTGTGCTTGCCTTTACCTTCCTGCTGCTAACGGTATGCTTGTTCTTGTTAAACCGGAAGCGCTCTACCATGCTGCGGAAGGCAGGCTGGTTTGCGATGCTGGGAGCGGCTGTTATTACAGTAGCTGCAGCCGTGTCCTACGGCACTTTATGGGCAGATCGATATGCTCAAGTTGATGCCAGGCTTGCTGACCCATCGCTGTCTTATATCGACGATGCTGAAGATGCCTTCTTCTACCGGGTTTCTTCCTATGATATTAAGGTGAAACGGCTGCCGAATGATGAACTTCGCGTGACGGCTAAACTCACGATTCCTGCAGCCGAGATAAGAGGCCTGGAGCAGCTTCCATTAACACTAAACCGAATGTTTAAGCTTGAGCGTGTCCAGCTTCAGGGCATCGATGCCCGTTATAGCAGACAGGGAGAACGAATATCGGTCAGGATGGTTGGTGATGGTGGCGAAGAGGATATGCAAGCAGAACTGGAATATAGAGGGAAAGTCATGGACTTTATGGACGGGTATTCTAATGAAGAGTTTGCCGCTTATAGTGTTGGACCTGAAGTTAAGCTGGAAGGGCATCTTGCTTGGTATCCGCTGCCTGGATACCAGAATGTATATTTAAAGAGCAATAACGGAGATTATCCTCCTAAGCATATTTATCTGGGCTCTGATTACGGTCAGCTTCGTTACTCTACTGGAGACATAAAACTGGAGGTTGAAGGTTATCCGGTGCCCTTGTTTACGGGCTTGAAAGAGTTGGAACGGAGGCCAGGCTACCAGCAATTCGAAGATAGGGGGATACAGCAGAATATATCCCTGTATGGAGGCCGGTTCTGGAAGGAACTTCGCCAGCCTGATCTTCCGATCACCATCGTGACGACGCCATACTTGGAGAAGTCGGTCCTGCCGATCCAGCGGGAACTTAAGGAAAAGTATGATTATTTCTCAAGGTGGGCGCCTGAATTTAACAGTAACGCAGCCAAGATACTATATTTGGGTCAAGGGTTTAGATATACCCGGGTAGACAATCGAGTAATACTGTCTTCGAACCAATACACATATAACTTCAAAAATCTGTCAGGCGAATGGATGAATTCGATTCTGTTCGGCAACCAGGATGGGTTTTATTATTATGATGACCAGCCCGAGCAGGATATGCGCGGAAAGATCGCGAGTCTCTTCTGGTATGTGTATTATGTGGAAGAGAAGGGACTTAGTGATAAGCAATTGAGAGCAGCTTATGGCAATCTTCGTTCCGTACAGCAGCTTTTGTTCAAAAATGGGAGAGGCGACGACCCTCAGAACAGAATCGGCATAGGTATGGCCAGACAGGTCAGAAAAGCACTGGAAGAGGGCAAGGGAAGTCAGGTCAAAGAGCTGTTGGTACATTTTTACCGGCAAGGGTTGATGCTCCCGTATCCCAAACAAGATGATCCATTACATCCAGAGGAGCCGATCTCCTACAAGGAGTGGAAGCAGGCCTGGGAGTCTATGATGAACGCTGAATAACATCGGCCATCTGTTTGGATGCGGTCTATTATTGCATTGGATAGAATACAAACCGTAAAACAAATGCCTAATGGAAAGGGGGGAAGGCATGATTTCTGATCAGCAGCTGTCCGAACGCATGGCGGCCGGTGACCAGGCAGCATTTGAAATGCTGGTGACCAGGTACCACGGACCGCTTCTCAATTATACAAACCAGAGGCTGGGGGACCGGCAAAAAGCTCAGGATATTGTCCAGGAAACCTTTATCCGGCTCATTCGGCACTTGAAGCAGCACGGGACGCTTGAGCATGTTCGTTCATGGCTTTACCGCGTAGCTTTGAATATGTGCAAGGATTACTGGAAGAGCGCTGCTTACAGATCCGAAGGTCTTGCGGGCGAAGAGATGCCGGATGCGCACGACCCGGCACCCGGTGCTGAGGAGCTAATGGAGAGGCAGGAAACCTCTCTTGAGATTGCTGCATCGCTGGAGAGTCTGCCGGATATCCAACAGGAAATCGTATCACTGCGATTCTTTCATGATCTGAAGCTTCAAGAAATTGCTGATCTGGTCGGCCTCCCCTTAAGTACGGTGAAAACACATTTATATAATGCGTTGAGAAAACTGAAGAAAACTTTGGCCATGGAGCACTCTGATCTGGTGCCCGTTCAATCATCGCGGAAGACGCAGGGGAAGGCTTCTCTGGAACATGTTCAGCATGATTCCAAGGCGGAAGGGTCCGATTCACAGAACAAAGTAAAAGAAAGCGAGGTGTATCTCCATGGATCATCCATTCGATGATAACGAATTGAGAAGACTCGAAGACGAGCTTCGCGGTCCTCTCAGACGATCTGTTCTTCCATCGCCGTCGGCGGATGAGACGGCCGCCCTTATCGCGTCCCTTCAGGGAGAGTTCGATCAGTTAAAGATTGAACCCGAGTCGCCCAAGCTGGATTTTAATCCACAGGTGGACCCACCCTCCCTAAAGCAGATCCTTCGGAGCCAGATTCGATTGAACCAAAGATCCATTATACTAACGGCAGGAGCAGTCTTTTGTATGTTGGTTATGTTGGTGGACCCAGAATATCCATTAGATCAATTTGCCGGATTGCCTGGAGGTATCTTCCCATTGATTACTCCGCTGCTGTTAATCGTATCGATGCTGTTCAGCAGCCGAACCTGGGATAAAGGGATGCGGGCTGTTGAAACGCTCACACCTTACCCGCCGGCGCTTGTGCTGTATACCCGGCTGCTTTTGGTAACGGGGATCGTCATCGGGATGGCCTTGCTGAGCACCTTTATATTAGGACTGCGATCCATCCAGGCGGAATCTTCCCGCTTTTTATTCGGACCTTTTATTCTGGAGTGGATGGGCATTCTGCTCGTTACGGGTGGAGCGGCGATGTACATGTTGTTTCGTAAAGGGATGGTTGTCTCCCTGATCTCCGCCATACTGGTCTACGGAATGTGGATCGTGATCCAAGGACAGATGATGGACCAAGGGGTCTCCATGAACGGTAAAATGTTAATAGATGTGGTCCTGCTCGTGATCGGGTTGATTCTGCTCATATCTTCCTACGGCCGCAGTTTGAAACTGAACGGTACTTGGAGAACTGCTCATGATTAGAATGGAGGGAGTCGAGCGTCAGGCGGGCACATATCGGCTTGAAATTGAGAAAGCGGAGATACATTCCGGGCTGAATCTGATTGTTGGAGCGAACGGAGCCGGGAAAACTACCCTAATTGAACTGTTGACCACTTTGCAGCCTCCCGATTCGGGTGAGATTCTGTATAGCGGACGCAGGTCAGGAGATCATTTGCCACTCATCCGCAGCCAGATTGGATATGTGCCGGCAGATATCGAGTTGTATGGGGATATGAGAGTCGGCAAGCTTCTGACCTACATGGCTGAGTTAAAGGGGATCTATAACCCGGAAGCCATTGACAGATTGATGACGGATTTTCGGTTGGAGCCGCTCCGTAAGAGTAAGATCAAGAATTTGTCGCAAGGCGTACAGCGGCGCATTGCAGTCGTTCAAGCGCTGCTCGCTTCACCGACTTTTCTGTTCCTGGATGAGCCTTTAAACGGTATGGATGCAGAGGAACGCAAATTCCTCATCACCTATCTCACCCAATATGCACGTAGACGAATGGTCATCGTTGCTGCTCATGAGCTGAACGAATGGGAAGAGGCGGCCGATACCGTGATATGGATACATCGCGGCCGAATCCGATATATCGGCTCCCCGGCGCAGTGGAAGCTGAATGTAGTCTCCAGTGTCTGGGAAGGCGAGATTGATTTGGAAGCATTCGAGCGGATTCCGCAGGAATTGTTGATTCATTTTCAAATGACAGAGCATCGCATGAGAGTAAGATTGATGGGGAAAAAGCAGCCCGGTCCCGAGTTTGTGGAAAAAGCGCCTACGCTGGAGGATGCTTTCTTCCTTCATATGAATGCATTGGCCAAGCGAGGCTGAGCATAGTCATCATGACAAAAAACCATCGCCCCATAGAAAGGGGCGATGGTTTTTTTGTGCGATTTTTACCCATTTCAGCCCTACTTCTTTGTTTTGTTTCTGTGTCGCCAGTTATAGATCCACGAAGCTACCATGTTGGAGGGCAAGTACCACCACTGTGCACTGTAATGAAGCTGTTCTTCCTGAAATGACATGTTCTTGTAATACGTTTCCTGGTCGACACCTTGTCTTCGAGGGTCCTCTCTTAATGCCGCAATATAGCGGTACTGCACGGGGATCATGATCAGAAATATGGCAAACAGAACACCCACAATGATCCACATTACTGAACTCATAAGCGCACGCTCCTCAAGGGTTAATTTTTTATTAGAAAATATTCCCTCCTAATATACTACGGTTATAACCATATTATGGTTTCATTCCTTCATGTATATAATTTTGTCGTTTCAGGGTGGAATGGGATTTTCGTTCCAGCTCCCATTCATCCAGCTCGGAACAGGGTAAGGAAGAGTAGGTGCATTCTGCATCTTTGCTGGAAGGCACGAGAGTCGTGGATTACGAAGGGAGCGAGATGAATGGGAACCATAGGGAATCAAGGGATCGAGGCAGTGGCGCTGGTAACAGGCGCGGGTGCAGGTATCGGACGGGGGATTGCGAAAGTACTGGCTGAAAAAGGATATCGGCTGGCGTTGACCTATAAATCAAGTAGTGATGGAATATTAGACGTGGCAGAGGATATTCGTCATATATACGGCAAGGAACCACTTGTTATACAAAGTGATTTGACCGTTCGCAGTGAAGCGGAGAATACGATTCGAAAGACCATAGAAGAATTTGGCCGGATTGATCTCTTGGTCAACAATGCAGGAATAGGTATTCATGAGGAACTGACGGAGCTTGAAGAAGATGCCCTGGATATGACTGTAAATCTCGATTTCCGGGCGCCAATGCTGCTAAGCAAATATGCTGTCAGGGAAATGATCGCTCAGAAAATTCCGGGTAACATCATATTCATCACCTCCTCGCGCGGGGAGAGAGCCTATCCAAAGGACAGCATATATGGCGGTATGAAAGCAGCCCTTATCCGTGCCGCACAATCGCTGGCCCTGGAGTGGGCGCCGCATGGCATCCGAGTGAACTGTGTGGCTCCGGGAGCGACTGTCCATAAGCTCGAGCAATCGGCAGAGGAAGAGCCGCTGGGCAGCAAGATCCCGCTGGGCCGATTGGGTACGCCATCGGATATCGGGGAAGCTATCGCTTGGCTAAGTTCGGACAAGGCATCCTATATTACCGGAATTAATCTTCGTGTAGACGGTGGCCTAATCCTCCCGGGCATGCCGGAAGATACGTCTCCAGAAGCCGGATATGGCTGGGGCAGAGTATATACGGAGGACAAGAAATAAGCGGATTAGAAGCAGGGGAAAATAACAAATTATTATATTCCGATGTAATTAGTTGGTTTTAGCTCTTTTCAAATGATGGAAAGTATGAGAGAATGGGAGAAATTATGAAATGATCATACTTTCCATATGAGAGAAAAGGGAGGAAACATTCCATGTCAGAAGAACGCCAATTTTCGATTGAAACCCTAGCGGTTCATGCCGGTCAAGAGCTTGATCCTACCACCTTGTCCCGTGCTGTCCCTCTTTATCAGACGACGTCCTATGGGTTTAAAGACAGTGAGCACGCAGCGAATTTGTTTGCCCTTAAAGAGTTTGGCAACATTTACACGCGCATTATGAACCCGACTACGGACGTTTTTGAGAAGCGGATAGCCGCACTTGAAGGTGGTGCCGGTGCGCTGGCTACCTCTTCCGGGCAGGCAGCCATTACCTTCTCCATCCTGAACATCGCAGGTGCGGGTGATGAGATTGTTTCTTCCTCAAGCTTGTATGGTGGTACTTATAATTTATTCTCCAATACGCTGGCGAAGCTGGGCATCAAGGTTCATTTCGTAGACTCTACGGATCCGGAAAATTTCCGTAAAGCGATCAATAGCAAGACGAAAGCACTATTTGCTGAAACGATCGGTAATCCGCAGGGAAATGTGCTGGATGTGGAAGCCATTGCTGCTGTTGCGCATGAGAATGGTATTCCTCTTATCGTCGATAATACGTTCCCAAGCCCATACTTGCTTCGCCCCATTGAATATGGTGCGGACATCGTCGTTCATTCGGCGACCAAATTCATCGGCGGCCACGGAACCTCGATTGGTGGCGTGATTGTCGACAGTGGCAAATTCGATTGGACGGCAAACGACAAATTCCCTGGCTTGACCCAGCCGGATCCAAGCTATCATGGCGTTGTGTACACAGACTCGGTTGGTCCTATCGCTTATATTATCAAGGCGCGCGTGCAGCTGCTGCGTGATATCGGTGCATCGCTGTCTCCGTTTAATTCCTGGCTGCTGCTGCAAGGACTGGAGACGCTGCATCTTCGGGTCGAGCGTCATAGTCAGAATGCACTAAAAGTGGCGCAATACCTGGAGAATCACCAGGCCGTGGAATGGGTGAGCTATGCAGGGCTGCCGAGCCACCCATCGTATGAGCTGGCGCAGAAATATCTGCCGAAGGGCCAGGGGGCTATCCTTACGTTCGGTATTAAAGGCGGTGCAGCTGCCGGGCAGAAGGTGATCGAGAATGTGAAGCTGTTCTCCCACCTGGCCAATGTGGGGGATTCCAAGTCCCTTATCATTCATCCTGCAAGCACAACGCATCAGCAGCTGACTGAAGAAGAGCAGCTAAGCGCGGGCGTAAATCCCGAGCTGCTGAGATTGTCGGTTGGAACTGAGTCCATTGACGATATCTTGTATGACCTGGAACAGGCGATTGCGGCCAGTCAGAAGTAAGCGGGATTTATGAACTAATATAAGCTTAATCAGGCATCTTCCTCTATCGCGAGGAAGATGTCTTTTCTTATTCATCGCATATTAGACATGGGTACGGTAACAGAGAAGGTTTCACCGCCTCATTTTATTTCGTATATTTTTAACCCATCGTTTATTGTCATGCACTGTATATTTCCATTTGTTTCTTAATAGTCTGTAAGGAAGCGTTTTTCCAATTCAAAGGCGAAAGGGAGTAGAAGGATAACCATGACGCAAAGGCAATGGGGAGCAGGCAATGAGCGATTATATGAACATGAGGCATGGGGCGAGGCAGAAGAAGCAAATGGATTTACTACCGAGACGGACTTACTGAAGCATTTTGCCATGGCGGGAGGAGTCACCCATGAAGAGGTTCTGTTGTTACTGGCATCGCCTGATGATATTGAGGAAGCGCTCAGGGTTTCAGGAATTCGGCATAGCGGCAAGACCCAACCAGCCTTGAACCGATTGCTTCAGTGGAGTGACAGAAATCGAAGATTGAAGGTCATGAGTCAATCGGCAGATGCTGATTCCATAATTCATGATTTGAAACAAGGGGCTCAGGGGATCGGGCTGATCCGTGGTGAGGAAGCTTTGCGGCATGGTTTGCTGCAGGAGGTATACTCGGCCTGGATCCAAGCATCGGGTACAGAAAAGAGTGCCCTGTTTAGGCGCAGACTGATTACCCTCTGGAAAACTTACTGGGTGTCGGTGTTTCAAGCGGCCAAGGGTAATAAATGCGCAGTCAGTATGCTGCACGATGAGCAGCTTATGAATTCGTTGGATCGGCGTGAAGCTCAGGACGCACAGCTTGAGTCCCTGTTCCGGGCCATGGAACAATGCAGTATGGAAGGCACCGATTGCCAATTGGAACTGCTGGCTACACGTCCGTCCGATGTGGATGAATTTATCTCCATTCATCGTTTTATTGAGGAAGTGGCGGAGCAAACGCTTATGGATCAGAAACGCTTTGTACGAATTCGTTATGGGGTGCTGCTTGATAAGGGAATGAATCCTTCGGCGGCGGCTGAGATGGCTCGCCTTGCGGATGTGATCGTGCTGGACGCAGAGGGGACGAAGGACCCTGCATCATTGGAGGGGAATAGCGATAGAGTTTCGGATTTTTCCGATATTATCAGCCGAATCAGACGCATGAAGCCGCAGTTAACGCTCCGATTCAATGGAGCCGCTACCACGGATTTACGGATGATTTACAGGCAGGGCATACATGAAGTGTGCTGTCAATCTTCAGAACTGGCAGCTATTCGCATCACTGGCGCAAGACTGGAGATGCGACGCCGATGTTCGCCCCTAGCAGATGGATAGGATGAGAGCGCTTTACATAGAGAACAGGCATCCATCGAGAGGAGCCCTTGCGATAGAACTGGCAAGGGCTTTTTTTATGTGCAGAGAATTTGATCCGTGCTATATAAGCTTTAAGCGACTGCCTAAACAGGGGGCGTAATTCCAAATTAATGTGAAAAATATAGTTTACAAATGAGAGCAGAGTGAGTATGATACATATAAAGTTGTATTGAGGAAAATAAATTGTATAGGAACAAAAATGATTCTCATTCTCATTTAGCATGCTGCTCCGGCGAAGCCGGGGCAGCATGTGTCATTTTCAGGGTAGTAATAATGGATCTCATTCTCATTTAGGAAGGTGATGGGTCATGGAATGGATACAAAATCAGACGACGACGGGACGCATATCAACAATAGAAAATGGAGCAGATCCACGGGAGCCGCGTCAGCCTGGGAAATGGGACTTACGCAGCTTGCTGGGCAATGCAGAGGTCGTGGCTGCGCTTGGCAGCGGTTTGTTGATGCTCGTGGCTTGGCTGACTAGCCAATGGTCAGAGCCTATCTCCATTGTGTTGTATGTGATCTCATATGCGGTCGGTGGCTGGGTGAAAGCCAAAGAAGGAGTGGAGACCCTTCTGAAGGAACGCGATCTCGATGTGAACCTGCTGATGATTGCTGCGGCTATGGGAGCAGCGTCAATCGGATATTGGAATGAAGGCGCGATGCTGATCTTCATCTTTGCCCTGAGCGGGGCGTTAGAGAGCTATACGATGGAAAGAAGCCACAAGGATATCTCATCCTTGATGGAGCTGCAGCCTGAAACAGCCCTGCGGATCGAGAAGGGAGAGATGGTGCCGGTATCCATCAATCTGCTGGAGATTGGTGATCTTATACTGGTGAAGCCGGGCGAGCTTATCCCGGCAGACGGCAAAATCTATCGCGGCGGCTCCGCGGTTAACCAGGCCTCGATTACCGGCGAATCCGTGCCGGTCGATAAATCTGTAGGCGATGAAGTGTTCACGGGAACTTTGAATGGCGAAGGCGTGCTGTATATTGAGGTAACTCAGTCGGCGGAGTCTACGTTATTCGCCAAAATCATCCGGCTGGTGGAAGAAGCAGAGAGCGAGGTGCCGGCATCGCAGCGTTTTATCAAGCGGTTTGAATCGATTTACGCTCGCGTCGTGGTTGTAGCAACCCTCACGCTGATTGTTTTGGCTACTCCTGTGCTGGGATGGGATTGGGACACTACCTTCTATAAAGCGATGGTGTTTCTGGTTGTTGCCTCCCCTTGCGCGCTAGTCTCATCCATCATGCCGGCGATGCTGTCGGCAATCTCCAACCGTGCCAGAAAAGGTGTATTGTTCAAAGGGGGCGCCCATATCGAGAATATGGCCCGGACATCGGTGGTCGCTTTTGATAAGACAGGTACATTAACGCTTGGCGCTCCGGTAGTCACCGATTTCATTGCTGGCGAGGGATGGGATCGGCATGAGCTGCTGGGCATCAGTGCTTCAATTGAGAGAATGTCGAAGCACCCGCTGGCCATGGCGATTGTCGACTCGGCTCAGAAAGAGGGAGCCCTTCTGGTGCAGGCAGAGAATGGCCAGTCCATAACAGGCTGGGGCATGCAGGCAGAAATCGAGGGAATCACGTGGAAAATAGGAAAAAGCGATATTCTGGATCTTCCGGCTGGAGCTCAGCCCCTGGATGGTGAGGCTCCCCCACAAGATGAGAATTTGGGTGTGATCCGAGAGAATCGCCAGTACTGGCTGTCAGTCCGGAACAAGCTGGAATCCGAAGGCAAAACGGTATCCGTTATCCTGAAGGGGGACCATATCGTAGGCATGATCGCTTTGCAGGATGCGGTCCGGCCTCAGGCGGCACTGGCGGTTAGACGGCTGCAGCAGCTGGGCATCAAGGTAGCGATGCTGACGGGAGACCGCAAGGCGACGGCTGAGGTCATCGCGAAGCAAAGTGGCGTTGATATGGTGTTCTCCGATCTGCTGCCTGAAGACAAAGTTTCGCATATCAAGGAGCTTCGGGCTCGATACGGCCATGTGGTTATGGTAGGCGACGGCGTGAACGATGCACCGGCGTTAGCTACAGCAACCGTTGGCATTGGCATGGGTGTGTCGGGAAGCGGCACGGCACTGGAGGTAGCGGATGCAGTGCTAATGAATGACAACATCGACGAGATCGCCGGAACAATCAAGCTGGCACGCCGTGTGCAGCGCATTGTGAAGCAAAATATGATTTTTGCTATTGCGGTAATTTTGACACTGATTGCAGCTAATTTCCTGCAAGGCGTTGCATTACCGCTGGGAGTTATCGGTCACGAAGGGAGCACCATTCTGGTTATATTAAACGGGCTTCGTCTGCTGCGCAGCGGCCGTTAATGGACTAAGCGTTTTCTGCTATGACAGGGCATCCCCTTCAATGTCTTGCTAAGTATCCCTCTGGATTCTCATCACGAGTACAGGGGGATTTTTGCTGGTTTCGGGCTTTCTCTTGGGTTCTCTTCATCAAAGATTCATCTTCCAGCCATTCTTCGAACAAGGGAAGTCTTTTCAGGGCCATTCATTCATCTAAAATGAACTCAGCGTACTTATTACATATCAAGTAAACGTTCTTGAATGAGAAAGATCGGCGGCGATCCTTAGTGAATGAAATTTGTATTCTCCAAATGATAAATTTTCCTGCCGTTATGAAGATTGGATAAACAATATTCCCGGTCAGAGGGGAATGTGATATATTGACAACCTGCCATAATGTAACCATAATGAATATCAAATTATAATTATTACAATTAAGATATATATTTAGGAGGGAACCGCTATGTACAAATCGGTTATCATAGGCACAGGTCCTGCCGGGCTTACTGCTGCCATATATCTGGCTCGGGCCAATCTGAGCCCGCTTGTCATTGAAGGTCCGCAACCTGGCGGTCAGCTCACTACAACGACCGAAGTGGAGAATTTCCCTGGTTTCCCCCAAGGCGTCATGGGTCCTGAATTGATGGACAATATGCGCCAGCAGGCTGAGCGATTCGGCGCGGAATTTCGCACAGGCTGGGTGAACAGCGTGGAATTCGGCGAGCGTCCGTTCAAGCTGAATGTGGATGGGATGGGTGAGATTGCTGCCGAAACGTTGATCATCTCAACAGGCGCAACAGCTAAATATCTCGGTATTCCCGGAGAACAGGATAATGTAGGACGTGGCGTAAGCACATGTGCAACATGTGATGGATTCTTTTTCCGCGGCAAAGAGATCGTCGTTGTAGGCGGTGGTGATTCCGCATTGGAGGAAGCCAATTTCCTGACCCGTTTCGCATCCAAAGTGACCGTGGTACATCGTCGCGAGGAACTTCGGGCATCCAAAATCATGCAGGACCGCGCCCGCGCTAACGAGAAAATCGAGTGGGCTCTGGACCGCACGCCGCAGGAAGTAATAGCTGACGATTCCGGCGTGAAGGGAATTAAGGTGCTTAATAATGAAACAGGTGAAGAAGAAACGATTACGGCCAGCGGTGTGTTCGTAGCGATTGGTCATCATCCGAATACCGGCTTCCTTGGCGGCAGTATTACGACAGATCCGAACGGTTATATCGTGACGACACCAGGAACATCGGAGACGAATATCCAGGGCGTATTTGCGTGCGGAGACGTACAGGATACCCGTTATAGACAAGCAATTACGGCAGCAGGAAGCGGCTGTATGGCAGCTATGGATGCCGAGAAATACATCGAGAGCCTGGAACACAACGCTGTCGTGTTGTAAACTGATAAATACATCTAACAGGCTTTCATCGTTTATTATTTTGAGCAGAGGAGATAAAGCGACCATGGAAAATGTGATTGTATACACATCGAACAACTGCCCTCATTGTAAGCAAGTAAAAGGCTTTTTGTCCGATCAAGGCATTGAGTTTGAAGAACGCAACATTGAGCAGAACGACGAATTTGCGCAGCAGGTATGGGATATGGGCGTTCGCGCCGTACCTCTCACGATCATCGGTGAACACCGTATCCTTGGCATGAATAAGCTTCAATTTAATAAAGCGTTGAATCCGGAAGCATAACTTTGGCAGGGAACCAGACAGCTGCATATATGAGAAAAGAGCTCTCTCCCTGAACAGGGAGAGAGCTCTTTTTTGTTTTTTTCAAGCTGGGGCTGCCATCTTTATGTAAGTCGTATTCACTTGCTGAAGAATAGACTCATGATGATCTGGAATACGACGTATGCTCCCACACCGGAGCCGAGCAGAATGAAGCCAAGCTTTTTTTTGCCCTGAAAAAAACGCATGATGGCGAGACTGAACAAAGGCGCGATAACTAGGAGAAACAGCAATACGGTCACAAACATTTGTGCCGATATATCCGCAGTGCTTACATAGGTCATTTGAGCGTTTCCTCTCCCTTTTATATAACAATCACACACATTTCTACTGAAGAAACGGTGATCTAAATGCAAGGATGACATTAATTATAACGGAAAACTGCATTTTTTTCCTCAATATGCCGGATGTTAATTACGACAAAATATCGTCAATTTTTAGTTTATCGGCATGGACACCCGTACAGGCCCAAGAAACTGCGAGATAGCGGAGTAGGCTGCACCAATCATGGTTGAGCGGCTGCCCAGCTCTGAAAAACGGATTTCCATCAGCTCTCGGTGATATGGCAATGTTCGCTGAGCGACGACCTGCTGCAGCGTTTCCTCAATCCAAGGCCGCGCATCGGATAACGGTCCCCCAATGATCACCGATTGCGGATTGAAGCCGTTGACCAGATTGGTAATTCCAACACCAAGATAGCGCCCTAGCTCCTCAAAATGACGGATGGTCTCCTGATGTCCAAGCTCCGCGTGATGGACCAGCTCGGATGTGTTTTTGGATGGAAGAATGCCATCCTTGTTGTCATAAGACTTCTCGGAAGCATATAGCTCCCAGCACCCACGGTTCCCGCAGGTGCATTCTCTTCCATCGGCTTCGATGGACATATGGCCGCTTTCGCCGGCATATCCACGGGCACCCTTGTACAGCTCGCCGTTGATAATGATGCCGGAGCCGATACCACTGCCGGCACTTATATATAGAAGATGGCGGACATCTTGACCTGCCCCGAAACGCAGCTCGCCCTGAGCACCAGCATTCGCTTCATTGTCGATGGTGACAGGAAGCCCAAGCTCGTCCTCAAGCTGCTGCTGCAGCGGGACCATCTCCCACCCCAGGTTGGGGGCAAAGAGAACGGTGCCATCCTCATCCACCATCCCGGGGACGCCTATACCGATCCCAATGATTCCGTAAGGGGAGGGAGGCGCCTGACGCATTAGACCATGAATCATCCCCACCATCAGCGAGGTCACCGTTTGCACGTCATGCTCTTCAAGAGCTGTGTCGTCTTCGGCAAGAATCCGGCCTTCAAGATCGGTGAGCACAGCGGTCATTTGCTTGACCCGCAGCTCAGCGCCGACAGCATAACCGGCTTGTCCGTTAAACAGCAGCAGCTGCGGCTTTCTGCCTCCGCTGGATTGCCCGGGGCCGATTTCCTGGACAAGATGATTATTACACAGCTCCTGTACTAGATTGGAGACAGTGGCTTTGTTAAGACCGGTCAGCTTGGATACTTTTGCTCGGGAAACGGGAGCCTGCTGCCGGATTGTATCAAGGATAATCGAAGTGTTTATTCTTTTGACCAGAGCCTGGTCACCGGTAATATTCGTCATATATATTCATTCCTTTTAAGATCTTGCTTCCTACGCATATAAGTTCTTCAAACTTGATAAGCTCAAGTCTAGGGGCAAAGTTCAGAAAATGCAACAACCTGTAACAAGCTCTACGGCTGCGAGAGCATTCATAAAGCAGGAGTTGAAAAAGCTGCCCTTAATAACTTAGTTTAACCAATAGACAAAGTAGAAAACCTGTGTTAGGATAACCCTGTAAGCGTTAACCACACCTTATCAAGGTATAGGAGGATTTATTCATGGCCTATTTTAACAACATTAACAAAGTCGAGTACGAAGGCAGCAAATCAACTAACCCTTATGCTTTTAAATTTTATAATCCGACAGAAGTTGTAGCCGGCAAAACGATGGAAGAGCATCTCCGTTTCGCCATGGCATACTGGCATACATTAACTGCGGGCGGTTCTGATCCGTTCGGCGCTGACACTGCAGTTCGTCCTTGGGGTCACTTATCCGGCATGGACCTTGCGAAAGCCCGCGTTGAAGCAGGTTTCGAATTCATGGAGAAACTGAACCTTCCGTATTTCTGCTTCCATGATGTAGACATTGCACCGGAAGGCAGCAGCCTGCGTGAGTTCTACAGCAACATCGATACGATTGTGGACTCGATTGAAGACCATATGAAATCCACCGGTAAAAAACTGCTCTGGAACACCGCGAACATGTTCACGAATCCACGTTTCATGCATGGTGCAGGCACTACGTGCAACGCGGATGTATACGCTCATGCCGCTGCGCAAATCAAGAAGGGCCTCGAAGTTGGCAAACGCCTCGGCGCCGAGAACTATGTGTTCTGGGGAGGCCGTGAAGGTTACGAGACCCTGCTGAACACAGATATGGGCCTTGAACTGGATAACCTGGCACGCCTGTTCCACATGGCGGTTGATTATGCCAAGGAAATCGGCTTTGACGCTCAATTCCTGATCGAGCCGAAACCGAAGGAGCCAACGAAGCACCAATATGACTTTGATGCAGCTACAACAATCGCATTCCTGCAAAAATACGGTCTCGACAAGCACTTTAAGTTGAATCTCGAAGCAAACCACGCTACGCTCGCTGGTCATACATTCGAGCATGAGCTTCGCGTAGCACGCATCAACGGCATGCTCGGTTCCCTCGACGCGAACCAAGGCGATATGCTCATCGGATGGGATACGGACGAATTCCCGGTTAACATCTATGATGCTACGTTGACGCTGTACGAAGTGTTGATGAACGGTGGTATTGGTCGCGGCGGCGTGAACTTTGATGCCAAGGTTCGCCGTCCATCGTTCGAGCCGGAAGATCTGTTCCATGCGCATATCGCTGGTATGGATACTTATGCCAAAGGCTTGAAAGTGGCAGCGAAGCTGATCGAAGACCGCGTATTCGAGGACTTCATCGCGAAGCGTTACAGCAGCTTTAATGAAGGCATCGGCGCAGACGTTGTATCCGGCAAGGCCACACTTGCTTCCCTTGCTGAATACGCGCTGAACAACGAGTCTCCGCGAAAAAATGAATCCGGACGTCAGGAAATGCTAAAAGCCATTCTGAATCAGTACATTCTTGCGAACTAATTCTTATTAGGCTTGATGCTTGTTCCATGAAATCCAAATCTTCACCGGCTCCCTAGTGGGAAGCCGGTGTCCTTATTTCATGATGAAACGAAGGAGGATATAGATGAGTTACGTTATCGGAGTTGATTTGGGGACCAGCGCAGTAAAGACCGTGCTGGTGAACCGCAGCGGCACGGTTGTTGCAGAGCATTCGGAGGCATACCCGCTGAGCCAGCCGCGTCCGGGTTACAGCGAGCAGCGTCCCGAGGATTGGGTAGACAAAACTGTATTGTCGCTGCGTCTGTTAATGGAAGAGAGCAATATTTCCCCATCCGAAGTTGAAGGACTAAGCTTCTCTGGCCAAATGCACGGTTTAGTACTGGTAGATGGGGAAGGCGCCGTGCTGCGTCCAGCCATTCTGTGGAATGATACCCGGACAACGGCGCAATGCCGCCGGATTGAGGAGACCTTGCAGGAGAAGCTGCTCGGCATTGCACGCAATCGTGCGCTGGAAGGCTTCACCTTGCCGAAGATTCTATGGGTGCAGGAGCATGAGCCGGAGCTGCTCGAACAGGCTGCCTTATTCCTGCTGCCTAAAGATTACGTGCGTTTCCGCCTGACCGGACATTATGCGATGGATTATTCCGATGCCGCCGGAACGCTGCTGTTGGACGTGGCGGAGAAATCCTGGAGCAATGAAATTCTGGATGCCTTCCAGCTGCCGCACACCTTATGCCCGCCGCTGGTCGAATCGTTCGATGCCTGCGGCACCCTGCTGCCCGAGATTGCCGAGCAAGCCACACTGCTGCCGGAGACGAAGGTATTTGCGGGCGGGGCGGACAATGCCTGCGGCGCCATTGGTGCAGGTATTCTCGAAGAAGGGCAGACGATGTGCAGCATCGGTACATCGGGCGTGGTGTTGTCCTACGAGGAGCGCCGCAATGTAGATTTTGAAGGGAAGGTCCATTTCTTTAACCATAGCGAGAAAGATGCTTACTATATTATGGGCGTAACCCTGGCTGCAGGTTATAGTCTGAACTGGTTCAAAGATACTTTCGCGCCGGATGTCTCCTTTGAAACGCTGTTAAGCGATATTGGGAATATCCCGGCTGGCAGCCGCGGGCTGCTGTTCACACCCTATATTGTCGGCGAACGCACACCGCATCCGGACGCAACCATTCGCGGCAGCTTCATTGGAATGGATGCCGGGCATAAGCTGCCTCACTTTGCGCGGTCGGTACTCGAAGGGATTACGTTCTCTCTCCGGGAATCCATTGATATCCTTCGGGCATCGGGCAAGCAAATCGATCGCGTCATATCCATTGGAGGCGGTGCCAAGAACGAGACTTGGCTGCAAATGCAGGCTGATGTATTCAACGCCGAAATCGTGAAGCTGGAGAGTGAGCAGGGTCCAGCCATGGGGGCAGCCATGCTCGCTGCCTACGGCTGCGGCTGGTTCCCAAGCCTACAGGAATGCGCGAAGGCATTTTTACGGCCGGCACGTTCCTATTCTCCAAATCCGCAAACGGTTCAAACCTATGACAGATTGTTTGGACTCTATCAGAGCGTATATGGAGCGACGCGCGATCTCAGTGCTAAGTTAGACCAATTTCGGGGATAGCCTTAACATATTATCAACGCTATAGAGCGGGTTGGGAAGACATTCCCAGCCTGCTCTTTTTGCATGGGCGCCAATTGACGAATATACTGAAGACAGAGTTGTTTCCAGGGATTGGATGACCTGTGGCCATGATGTGAACTTTGCGGTCATTTCCGATTGGGGAACGTATCGCCAGTGTAAAAAAGGAATGGAGGATTTAAACATTGAAACTGACAACTGAACTGAAACATGAGAAAATCGTTGCCATTGTGCGGGGCATTACGAGAGAGCAGGCAGATTTCGTAGGAGAAGGATTGGCTCAGGGCGGAGTCCGCTTTATGGAAGTAACCATGAATACGGATGATGCTTTACATATGATCCAGGCTTGGCGTACCCGCTATGATGAGGCGGTATATGTAGGTGCTGGAACCGTGCTTGATGTGGATATGGCGAAGGAAGCGATTGCTGCCGGTGCTCAGTTTCTGATCTCGCCGAATACGGATCTGTCTGTGATCGAATATGCTTTGGAGCAGGGAATTGATGTGTGGCCGGGGGCGATGACCCCGACCGAGATTGTGGCAGCCTACGCAGCGGGAGCAGAGATCGTGAAACTGTTTCCTACTGCCAGTCTGGGCTTGTCATATATCAGAGAGCTTCAGGGGCCGCTGAATCATATTCCACTCCTTGCAACGGGCGGGGTTACGCTGGACAATCTTCCGGATTATTTTAGGGCTGGCGCGGCAGCGGTTGGTTTAGGCAACGCACTGCTTCCAAAGGATGCACTCTTAACAGGCAACACGGATGAGATCAAGCGCCGTACGGCGGCTTTTGTGGAAGCGGCGAAGCGCAGTTAACCTTGTGTTCGGAATAGACTTTTTCCTATGCGAAAGAAGAGAACGGAATGATTACATTATTTTCATTATTTATCATACAGGTTATGTTTAGCAGGTTAGTAACATAAGGAATATATAGACAAGTTATGGTATTATTTAGGTAGTTGGTTGGTGTCATTGCTTCCGGGTCCAGACATCGGTTAAGAATATCCTCCATAGAAGATCAGATGTGATTAGGTTCAAGTGATGAAGGGAGCGACTGAAGTGAATTCAACGGAGAAGAAGAAGGTACGGGTAAAAAGGACCGTGTGTGCGGTTACAGCTACTGCCATGCTATGTTTGGCGCAACCGGTTTGGGGGGAAGCTTCCGTCCCAGGCAGCGGAGTCACTGTATTCGAGCAGGTAGCTACCGTCAATAGCGGTGAGAATTCGGGCGAAGTGAGTGTAACGGATAATGAAATACCGAAGGGCGCAAAAATATCGTCCAAGCAGGCGGAGGAGATTGTGAAGAAAGCTTTTCCAGAACTTAAGAACGTAAAAATATCGAACGTCCAGTTTTTGGAGAATGACGGTTTAAGATCTGCAGTGCTCTCGTGGGATCTGCAGATGTCGATGACCAGAGGAAACACAACTTCCGGTTTTAATGCTCAGGTCAATGCAGTGACGGGTGAACTGGTTAATGTATATCTCCCGAACCGTATGCAGAACCTCGATAGCGACAAGGCTGTATTGACGCGGGAAGCAGCCAAGGCGAAGGCGATTCAATGGATTAGCAGTCATGTTACGGATATAAAGGCTAATGAATTAAAGGAGAACGAGGCATATTTGGGGATGCAGACCGCTTTGTTCAGTCCGCCCCGGTATGATTTTTATTTTCAGACTGCAGTGAATGGAATCGAGTCGGATGCGAACAGCATTTCGATGACGGTTGATGGATACGGCAACATCGTAAGCTATTCCCGTAATCAGATCAGCGAGGAATTCCCTTCTTCTACCCCAAAATGGGATGAGGCCGCCATTCGTAAAGTGTTTGAAGAGCAGTTTAAAGTAACTCTGGCATATGTACCTGACAGTTTATATAACAACGCAAAGGGAAATTATTTCCTGGGATACATACCTAATGAGCAATCGGGTCTTTCTCTGGATGCCAATACAGGCAAATTTTTGAGCTTCTCAGGCGAGGATAGTGAAATTGTCTCGGTTGAGAATGGCGCGATTCCACCATCCTTGGAAGGTTTTAAGCCTAATGCCAGCTCAGCTGCGTCCGGTGAAGGGGCCGCCAAATTGGTGGAATCGCAGATCAAACTTCCCGCCGGCCTGAAGATAGAGTCTAAGATGCTGGGTACAAGATGGAATAACAGCGCGATTAAGACGTGGAATATAAGATGGGGCGAACCCAACCCTTCAGTCATGGGCGGAGGAGAGATGGTATCTGCTGAGGTAGATGCCAAGACTGGACAGATATATTCCTTCAACCGATATCGCTTTGATCGCAGCGTAGCAGCCGAGGTGAAGAATTCCATCTCGCAGCAGGATGCGCAAACACTGGCCTTTGAAACGGTGTCAAAACTGGTGCCAAATGCAGCGGAAGAATGGAAACTGACGTCGGTTGATAAGCTCGGCAAGAACGATCAACCTCTTCAGTATCAATTCACGTTCCAGCGGTATATCGGCGATATCCTCGTTATGGGTGATACATTGAGCCTTATGATTGAAGGGAATGGCCAAATCCTGAGCTTTAGTGTGAACTCAGATGCTGTCCCGTCCAAGCTGCCATCTGATGTGAAACCGGCGTTCAGCGCAGAGCAGGCGAGAAGTAAATATTTGCAAGAGATTGACTTGAAGCTGAAATACGGATACTACGGCACTTATTATGGTTCTTATTACGGGGGTTACGTATCGAGCGCTAGCGGAGATATGAAGCCTGAGATTAAATTAATTTATTATCCGACACATAAAAAAGGGGCGTTCGGCGGCATTTCGGTACCACTTGATGCCAAGAGCGGAGTATGGCGCGACATCTTACCGGAAATGAGAAATAAAGATATACCGGCAGTGATCGATACAGCAGGCCACCCGGCCGAGGCGGCTCTCAATGATCTGGTGAAATACCAGGTACTGGTTCCGGATAAGGATGGAAAGGTATATCCGGATCGTCAGATAACCCTTGGCGAATGGTATCAGTTTGTGGCTGCTTCGGTAAACCCATCCTATGAGCAAATATACGGGAGATCGACCATGGATCCCTATGCAGGACTGCAGCCGGACCATCCTTATTATCAAGCCGTTCAGACGCTGATTGCGCAGAACTGGATTCCATATGATCCGGAAAGCCCACTGCAGTTGGACCGTAAGCTGACAAGGGATGAGCTGGCAAGCTCGCTGACGCGTATTCTGAATTATGAGAAGCTCTCCAAAGCCTTTATTCTTCCGACGGATGTTCAGGGAGTATCCGATGCGGAGACTATTACGAACAAAGGTGCAGCATTGATTGCCCTCAAGCTGGGGCTTATCCCGGCAGTGGATGGCAAGTTCTTGCCGGAGCGCGAAGTAACACGTGCTGAAGCCGCAGAGGTTCTGGTCCGGATGTCGAAGCTGGCGGGAAGAAGCGATTCCTTCCTGTCCTCTTATTTTTACTAGTCGGTTATTCGTGCCCGGTCGACAAAACTAGAATGCTAAAGCCCTAAGGTTATATGTTACAATGGTGGTGCATACGGATGAGGAAGATGAAGGGCGGGTGTACCGATGAAACGAAGCCGAGGAAAGATCATTAAATTACTGTTCATAGGGACCTTGGCGGTAACCGTTGCAGCAGTACCTGAACCGGCTAATCTCAGTGATGTCTATGCCACTTCCAACAAAGCGGTTGTGAAGTCAGTGAGTGCGATACAGCAGAAACTGCTGACAGCGATGAGCGACAGACAATCGACGGTCCGTTTTGTTTATCAGGGCGAGACCAAGTCGCTGAAATCCCAACTGAAGGATGCGCTTGATCAGGCGATGGCCAGCGATCCTTATATTCACTATACGATCGCAAGTTATAGCTACGACTACCGTGGAACTTCCAGTTCTGCCAATGTCACCGTTCGGCTTAGTTACCGCGAAACTGCAGAACAGACCGATTATGTGAATCATCATACCGAGAGCATTCTAAAGCGAATCATCAAGCCATCCATGAACGATCATGAGAAGGTAAAAGCCATCCATGATTGGGTTGTCCTCAATCTGAAGTATGATACAACACTAACGAAATATACAGCCTACGACGGGCTTTACACCGGCAGCACGGTATGCCAGGGATATTCCCTTTTAACGTATAAGCTGCTCAAGGAAGCAGGAATCCAGAACAAGATTGTAGAGGGCACGGCGTATGCCTCTGACAATCCAAAGGGCCAGCAGCATGCTTGGAATCTGGTTCTCCTGGACGGCAAATGGTATCATTTGGACACCACATGGGATGATCCTGTACCGGATCGTGATAACGAGGTATCCTATACGTATTATCTACGAACGGATGAGCAGATGGGGCGCGATCATACCTGGATAAAGTCGTATCCGAAAGCAGATACCCTCTATCGAAACACGCTGGCTAATCTGGCTGTGAAAGACCGTGCCAGAGCTGGAATTTATGAAGAGATTAAGCGAGATCTGGAGTATCAACTGTATGACAGCCGGTCCATTGTCAGCTCTTATGGACAGCTCCAGCCGCTGGTCAAAGCAGCAAAGACAGCAGGCGATAAGAAGCTGGTGTTCAGATTTGACGGCAGTGAAAAAGAGCTCGTGAATGTGCTGCAGCAATTGCAGCTGAAGAGCAATCTGGGTGCCATTCAATACTATCACCAGGTATTTGAGAATACGGGCGATCTGAGAGTGCAGATCATATGGTAAACTCTTAAACGCATATCAAAAACAGCTTCCCCTGATGCCTGGGCATCCAAGGGAAGCTGTTTTATGTTTGACCGCGAGTTTTATTTGGAATTTGTACTCAAATCGCATTCGTTCAAAGGCACAACACGGCTTTTCTTTACCAACCGGTAGCCAAACCAGATGGAGAGGAACAGCGGAATGCTAATATAAGTGGCAATGATTGTTAACCAATCGATCTCCCCGCTGAAATTGCCTTGACCGATAATGGCCACAAGACAGAGTAGGAACGCAAAGAGGGGACCGAAGGGGAACCAGCGCGCACGAAACGGTAGATCCTTCAAGTCTTTGCCCTGGGCAACATAGGCTTTACGGAAGCGGTAGTGACTTACAGCAATCGCCAGCCAATTAATAAACCCACACATCCCGGAGGCATTCAGGAGCCAGACATAAACCACGCCATCTCCGAAGAAGGAGGCCAGGAATGCCAGCATACCTACGGCAGAGGTGACGATCAAGGCCGCAACGGGAACCCCGCGGCTATTCAGGCCACTCAGCCATTTCGGGGCCATTCCCTGCTTTGCCATGGCATAGAGCACACGAGTTGAGGCATACATTCCCGAGTTGCCCGCCGATAGCACGGAGCTAAGAATGACCGCATTCATGACGGAAGCGGCAAACGCTAGCCCGGCCTTCTCAAAGACAAGTGTGAAGGGACTGACTCCGATGTTATCGACCCCGGATTGAAGCAAGCTTGGGTGGGTGTATGGGATCAGCATACCGATGACAAAAATAGCAAAAATATAGAAGATCAAGATGCGCCAGAAGACCTGGCGAATGGCTTTGGGTACATGCTCTTTCGGATTCTCGCTTTCGCCTGCGGCAACCCCGATCAGCTCGGTTCCCTGGAAAGAGAAGCCCGCGGCCATAAACACGCCAACGAGTGCGAAGAATCCGCCATGCACGGGCCCATCGCCAAGGTTAAAGTTGCTGAAGCCGACGGCTTCGCCGCCCAGGATGCCGAATATCATCATGATGCCGATGATAAGGAAGATGATGACCGTTGCTACTTTAATGATGGCAAACCAATATTCCGATTCGCCGTATCCTTTGGCTGATAGAAAGTTTAAACCGAACATGATCCCCAGAAACAGCAAGCTCCATAAGAAAGACGGGCTGTCTGGAAACCAGAACTTAATAATAACTGTTGCAGCCGCAAGCTCAGCAGCGATGGTAACAGCCCAGTTATACCAGAAGTTCCAGCCGACAGCAAAACCGAAGGCCGGACTGATAAACCGTGATGCATAGGTACTAAATGAACCGGAATCCGGCAGATATGTGGCAAGCTCGCCCAAGCTGGTCATTAGGAAGTAAACCATAAGGCCTACGGCGGCATAGGCAATTAAGGCTCCGCCCGCACCCGCAGAGGCGATGGCGGTTCCGCTTGCCAGAAACAGACCTGTGCCAATCGACCCGCCAAGGGCGATCATCGTCATATGACGGGCTTTGAAGCTCTGTTTCAGAGAAGCGGCTGGTGCTTTTTTGCGATTCAAGATCGAACACTCCTTCTGTTGATTAAGAAATGAAATTTGTAATATATATCCTGCAGAAAAAAAGACCGCAGGTTTTGTACCTGCGGTCTTTATCTGTTAACCGCATCATTACCCTCCATGAAGATAGCTCAACACGGGAAGCTCCCGTGACAGTTCCGTCTCTTTCGACAACGGCCCCAGCACAGGATACAAGAGTATACCCTGCACTTCGGCATTCAAGCCTTTCATTGCGCTTCATCGGCTTCTCTTCGCCTTGGCACAATTACTGATCCTGTTTGCAACCTCTACCTCATCTTGGAATGATGAGGCTATCTGTATATTCAATTTAATAAGAGATTTTCCCAGTATAGAACACATGATAGGCCAGAAGCAATGGATAATTTTTACGGTTGCCCCGTTGAAATCGGATTAAGAGTGATTTCGTTTGGCCATCTGCTGCCATACGGTTCCAGCAGCCTCTTCGCCGGATTCGATACGTTCGAGCGCCATTCGAGCTTGCAGGCTAACCTCAAATTCCGGATCATTGGCCGCTTCTTCAAGAGCAGGCCGTGCTTCTTCGGTACCGACTTCGTACAGGAAGCGGGCGGCACGCCAGCGTACAATCTTGCTGCTGTCCTTCAAAGACTCCATCATCACCGGGGTAGCGGCGGCATCGCCGATATCGGACAGCGTATCGCCCGCCGTTCGGCGTACAGCAGGTGTTTCGTCACGCATCGCTTCATATAAGAGCTCCATCGCTTCCGGGGTGTGAAGATCGCCCAGGTATACGACGACGAGCCGGCGGATCTGCATCTTGGGATCATGAAGCGCTTGGCGCAGAAGCGGGATATGCCGCTCGGTAGGCTCCAAAGCATCCAATGCGGCATAGCGTACACGCCAATCCTCATCCTGCATCGCAGCTTCGGTTTCCTCGTCGGTCAGCTTGCGGCGCTGCTCCACGAAATCCTCATCGCTGGCACCGTGCGCTATCGCCTGGGCGACAACCTTATCGAGTCGCTCCTGTGGGAATGCCGCTTCCAGCTCTTGCTCTACATCCCTAGCAATGTCGGCCAGCTGGCCATAACGTACGCCGTACTCCTTGAGCTTGCGTTCTTTGATAAGCGACGAGGTACCCACGGCCGATATAGCTTTCGTGAAGCGCTCGGACAGGGCGATGCGCTCCTCCTGGTTTCCACTTTTAACACGAATTTGCATCGGAATATTACGGAAGTATTGTACGAATACTTGAGCCTCGCCAAACGGAAGATCACCCTCATTTTCTTTTAGACCCGTAGCAAGTCCTTCCTGACCGAATATTTCCTGTACTGCACCCAGAATGGAGGGCCAGTCCGCATTCCCTTTACGGTCAAGCGCGATAAAATCAAGGGTATGAAAGACGCTCTTCACGCCTGGAATATGGAGCAACTGCTTGATCCAGGGAGGAGCCGATCGTTCATTTTCTAACGTATATGTTCTGCGTATCCCGGACTCCAGGGTCTCATCAAGGTGAAGCATCATGGAGTTCGGGCTCGGGGTGGGTTCAATGAATGTAATTTTCATGATATTGTCTCGCCTCCTTATCCTCTTATTGTACCTCTTTTCCCGGAAGGAACAAACATGCTGTATAAGGATTCTCTTTAAAATAATCGGATGTTGGATAAAAAGGGGATCATATTGTAAAAACTGATAGTGGTTGGGTGGATTCTATGATGTAAAAGCACCGGATTCGCACCAAAAACGGCTCTCACCACAAGAATTGATAGACATAGGGAGGCTTCGCTATCAGATGTACAGGAAGCAGGAGACAAGGCTTGCAATCCTATGCTTTATTGCTGCGCTCATTATGCTGTACGGCGCCGTAAAAGGTTATCTGCGCTATGTTGAATATTTCGGATAAAACACCAAGGAGTGAACGTCATGTCTTCACTGGACCCGGTCCTTATGAGCCGGATGTTAACCGGCCTGACCCTGTTCGTACATATTGTTCTTGCAACGATCGGCGTTGGGATTCCGATTATGCTGGCTTTGGCAGAGTGGAGAGGAATCCGGACGGGAGATAACCATTATACATTGCTAGCCAGACGCTGGGCTCGAGGGTACGTGATTACGGTAGCCGTCGGTGTTGTGACAGGTACGGCTATCGGCTTGCAGCTCAGCCTGCTATGGCCCACTTTTATGCGGGTAGCTGGTAAAGCCATTGCGCTGCCGCTGTTTATGGAGACCTTTGCTTTTTTTGTGGAGGCGATCTTTCTTGGCATTTATCTTTATACATGGGATCGTTTCAGGAATAAATGGACCCATTTGCTGCTGCTTATTCCCGTTGCTATCGGCTCCTCCGCATCCGCGTTCTTTATAACGAGCATGAATGCCTTTATGAACCAGCCCCAGGGCTTTGAGCTGGTGGATGGGGTGTTTACGAATGTGAATCCGTTTGTTGCCATGTTCAATCCGGCAACGCCGACCAAGGTGAGTCATGTGCTGGCATCTGCTTATACGACAAGCGCCGCGTCCTTGGCCAGCATTGCAGCGTTTAACCTGCTTCGGGGAAGAAACCATATCTATTTTAGAAAAGCCCTGAAGATCACTGTCGTCTCTACCTTTGTCTTTGCTGTAGCCACGGTAATGATCGGAGATTTCTCAGGCAAGTTTTTGGCCAGGTATCAGCCCGAGAAACTGGCGGCCGCGGAGTGGCATTTTGAGACGATGACTGAAGCTCCGCTCATCTACGGAGGTTTTCTCGATGAGACTAATAATATTAAATATGCGCTGAAAATCCCTTATGCGCTCAGTATATTGGCGGGGAATAATCCCCATAAAGAGGTCATTGGGCTGAATGAATTTCCGGAGGATGAAAGGCCGCCTATGTCGGTGCATTATTTTTTTGATTTGAAGGTAACCAGCGGTGCCGTGATCGTGCTGATTCCGCTGCTCTATATGTTTCGCAAGAAACTTCCTGGCAAAAAGCCCTACCCGAAATGGCTGCTGATCAGTATATTGGCTTTGGGGCCTCTATCGATGTCAGCCATATGGCTGGGCTGGTTCCTTGCCGAGATTGGGAGGCAGCCGTGGATTGTGCGGGGATATATGAAGGTATCGGATGCGGCAACCACTTCAACAAGCGTCGGCTGGATGCTGGTGCTGTTTATCATCTTGTATCTGGTGCTCTCCGTATCTGCAATCCGTGTGCTTAGCCAACTGTTCCGGAATAAGAGCGCTGAAGAGGAAATTCGGACGCTGGGACTCGACATCGAAGGAGGAGACCGCAAATGAGTTATGCCATGGTGGCGATCACCGTCCTGTGGACGTTTCTGTTTGGATATTTGCTGGTGGCCTCGATCGACTTCGGTGCCGGATTTTTCAGTTTTTACAGCGTGCTTACAGGACATGAGAATAAAATCCATAATATTATCCAGCGATATTTATCTCCAGTATGGGAAGTGACTAACGTATTTCTGATTTTTTTTGTGGTTGGATTGGTCGGTTTTTTTCCCGATGCGGCATTTTATTATGGCACTGCGCTTCTTGTACCCGGCAGCTTAGCTCTTGTCCTGCTGGCCATTCGGGGTGCTTACTACGCTTATCACACGTATGGCAGTCAGACCGGGAACAACAAGATTTATATGGGGCTGTATGGAGCAACGGGGCTGCTGATTCCCGCTGCTTTATCGACCATATTGGCGATCTCGGAAGGCGGCATTATCTATATGGACAACGGAAGAGTCATGCTGCACTGGAATACCTTCTTTACAAATCCCTACACGTGGTCGGTCATACTTCTGGCTCTAGTCAGCGTCTTGTACATCTCGGCCATGTTCTTATCCTATTACGCGCAGCGTGCTGGGGATGAGGTCGCCTTCGGCGTGGTTCGCGGCTATGCGCTTGGATGGAGCTTACCAACAATTCTTGCTTCACTGTTCGCTTTTTTTCAGATCAACCAGCAGAATCCTGTGCATTTTGGGCAGATGCTGGATATTGCCTGGATGTTCATCGCGTCGTTTCTCTGCTTTGTGGTGGCGGTGTATCTACTATGGAAACGCATCCGGCTCGGCATAGCATTCATCATGGTTATGCTCCAATTTGCCTTTGCCTGGTATGGATATGGGCGCTCACATCTGCCGTATATCCTCTATGATTACATTCATATTCAGGAGAGTATTACCAATGATACGATGGCGATTGCCTTGATCACTGCCTTTATTCTGGGGTTATGCGTATTGGTTCCATCTCTGATTCTACTGATGCGTCTGTTTCTGTTCGATGCCAACTACATTCGCGGCAAATCCGCCAAGAAGGGGTGAGGCAAGTGGAGGACTTCGACATTTATATAGCGCCACTGCTAACCGTATTGGCAGCTGTCGTGTTTATGGCGATCTACGTCGTCAAGTATAAAGATCCTTCAGATTGATTCAGCTGCTTAGAAGGAAATTCATTGTTTCGTCAGGAATCAAACGGTGTAAAAAGAACAACAAAGCAGCAAAGTTGAGCGGATAGGTATATAAAGGGTAAAATACAGGTAACGGAAGGAGGATGCTGCATGCCAAAAATTCGCTATAACAATATCGATAACGTCAGCACAGACAAAACGCTTAAACAGTTCAAGCAGTGGCGCGACGAACGTCGTCAGAAGAAGAAGGATTATTCTTACTGCATTCCGAACCTGACGCCGGATCTTCAGTATTTGCATAGCAACCGGCACGAAACCTCTGTTACCTGGATCGGGCACGCAACGTTCTTCATCCAATATGAAGGCATGAATATTGTAACCGATCCCGTATGGGCGAAGAGAATGGCTTTCAATAAGCGTCTTGGAGAACCAGGGCTTCCTATTCATGAGATTCCCCCGATTGATGTGATCTTGATTTCGCATTCTCACTATGACCATATGCATGTTTCCTCGATTCGTAAACTGTATCGTGAGGGGACGACTATCATTGTACCGGTTGGTTTGCGGCGCAAAATGATCAGTAAAGGCTTTCGCCGTGTGATTGAGCTGCAATGGTGGGAATCGGCAACGATCAAGGATGTGAAATTCTCCTTTGTGCCGACACAGCATTGGACACGGCGTACGCCGTTTGATACGAACACCTCGCATTGGGGAGGGTTTGTGATGGAGCCTTTGCTGCAGGAAGCGGCTACGGAATCGGATCCTTCGGACGATGCGAAATGCTCAATCGATGCTTCCGCAGAGGAGGGCCCCCGGCTGCTGCCACCGAATTTGTATTTTGCCGGAGACAGCGGGTATTTCGAAGGCTTCAAGCTGATAGGTGAACGCTTTAACATTCACCTTGCCTTGATGCCGATTGGGGCATACGAACCGGAATGGTTCATGACCTCACAGCATGTCAATCCGGAAGAGGCGCTGCAGGCGTTCCTGGACGTGAAAGCCGAGACGATGATTCCGATGCACTACGGCACGTTCAAATTGGCTGATGACACAGCCAGGGAAGCTTTGGACCGGATGGAAGCGGAACGACAGCGGCTGGGTATCGCCAAGGAACGAATTCGCGTATTAAAATATGGAGAAACTTTCAAAGTTCAGCCGGAGTGCCGCAGTGCTGAATCTTAGATTATACGATGAATGACATGAGCCTCCTGTACTATCGCCATTTCATAAATGGCACGCGCAGGAGGTTATATTTGTTTAAAACCGTTTTATATGTGGCGGAAGCTTCGATAACGGTCGTACTTATGCTATAATGTGCTGAAACACCAAAAGTGATAAAGGATGGTAATGCTTAATGATCAGTACAAGCGGCGTAACGCTCCGCTATGGCAAACGAGCACTATTTGAAGATGTCAATATAAAATTCAACCCCGGCAATTGCTATGGACTCATCGGCGCAAACGGGGCGGGCAAGTCTACATTCCTGAAGATCCTCTCCGGTGAAATAGAGCCTAACCAAGGTGAGGTTCATATGACACCGAACGAACGGATGGCGGTTCTGAAGCAGAACCACTATGAATACGACCAATATCCGGTCCTTGAGACCGTTATTATGGGTCATGGTCGTCTGTATAACATTATGAAGGAGAAGGATGCGCTTTATGCTAAATCCGATTTCTCTGAAGAAGACGGCATGCGTGCGGGCGAACTAGAAGGCGAATTCGCCGAGCTGAACGGATGGGATGCAGAGCCGGATGCGGCTGCGCTCCTGATTGGCCTGGGTATTCCACGTGAGCTGCACGACAAGAAAATGGCAGAGCTGAGCGGTAACGAGAAGGTACGCGTACTCTTGGCGCAAGCTTTGTTTGGCCGGCCGCATAACCTGCTGCTTGATGAGCCTACCAACCACTTGGACCTCGAATCGATTCAATGGCTCGAGAACTTCCTGATGGATTATGAAGGCACCGTTATCGTGGTATCTCATGACCGTCACTTCTTGAACAAGGTATGTACCCATATTGCGGACATCGACTTTGGTAAAATCCAGTTGTATGTCGGCAACTACGATTTCTGGTATGAATCCAGTCAACTGGCTCTTGCTCTCCAGCGCGAGTCGAACAAGAAGAAGGAAGAGAAGATCAAGGAGCTTCAAGCCTTCATTCATCGTTTCTCCGCGAATGCCTCGAAATCCAAGCAGGCGACTTCCCGGAAGAAGCAGCTCGATAAAATTACGCTGGACGATATTCGTCCTTCTAACCGGAAATATCCGTTTCTCAACTTCAAGCCTGAACGTGAAGCTGGCAAGCAGCTGCTGACAGTTGATGGCATCACGAAGAGCGTAGAAGGCGAGAAAGTGCTGGATAACGTGAATTTTGTGGTTAATAAAGGTGACAAGATTGCATTTGTCGGGCCGAACGGTTTGCCAAAAACAACCCTGTTCCAGGTTATTACCGGGGAAACCGAAGCGGAAGCCGGTGAATACAGCTGGGGCGTAACCACGACTCAAGCGTACTTCCCGAAAGACAATTCGGCTTATTTTGACGGAGTCGATCTGAACCTTGTGGAGTGGCTGCGTCAATATTCCAAGGATCAGGATGAAACTTTCCTGCGCGGATTCCTTGGCCGCATGCTGTTCTCGGGCGAAGAAGCGCTCAAGAAAGCTAGCGTATTGTCCGGTGGCGAGAAGGTTCGCTGCATGCTGGCAAAAATGATGCTCAATGGCGCGAACGTATTGATTTTCGATGAGCCGACGAACCACTTGGATCTGGAATCCATTACGGCACTCAACAACGGACTCATCGATTTTGATGGAACGATTCTGTTTACCTCCCATGACCATCAATTCATTCAAACGATTGCTAATCGGATTATCGAGATAACGCCTAACGGTATCATCGACCGCAGCATGAGTTATGATGAGTATCTTGAGAATGAAGAGATCAAGGGACTTCGCGAGAGCATGTACGCTGTGCAAGTTTAAGTTCACCATAACAATAAAAAAATGCTGCACCTTCTTCATAAATGGAAAGGTGCAGCATTTTTTGCGTTTTGCGTTCTACGTAAGGACTCTACGAACCGCCGGTACGACGACGCTGATTGTTTGGTTTTTTGTTATTTTGACTCTTCATTCTTTGCGTTGAAGTGCCTTGGAATTGCCCCGGCTTATTTCCGCCTGCATTTTGCTGCTTCTTTTGCTCCAATTTTTGCCGGATGGCATCAGCTAAATTTACTTTTCGCGTTTCATTATTCTCGGGCATAGCCTCACCCTCCTCCTCGCGATCATCTTGTCCTCATTTTATTCGTTTTTAAATCGCCCGGCAAGGGTAACAATGGTTAATACCATTTTCTCCGAGTTAGGGTTCTTTGACGCAAAGCCAATTATGTTTCTCTGGACCCACACGATCAGCCTTTGCTAGGATATAAAATATGGATAATGTTGGTATTATTTAAAAGCTGCCGGGGAGTAAACAAAGGAGAGACTTGTATAGTGAATGCCTATGATAACATCAAGCAAGGGGAACGCGGGGCATGGATCAGCATTGCAGCATATCTCGTGTTGTCATCGTTTAAAATAGGTAGCGGATATTTATTCGCGTCCAGTGCGCTGCTCGCCGATGGGTTTAACAACCTGACGGATATCGTAGCCTCGCTAGCCGTATTAATCGGCTTGCGGATTTCTCAGAAACCGCCGGATTCCGATCATGCTTATGGACATTTAAGAGCAGAAACCATTGCGGCTCTGGTCGCATCGTTTATTATGGCGGTTGTAGGTATCCAGGTACTGGTCGAGGCCATTCGTTCGTTTTTTGAAGGTGCTAAAGAAGTGCCAAATTTATGGTCTGCAGGCGTAGCCGCGGTCTGTGCGGTTGCTATGCTGGGTGTATATCGTTACAATCGGAACCTTGCACGGAGAATAGATAATCAGGCATTGATGGCAGCAGCCAAGGATAACTTATCGGATGCTCTGGTCAGTGTAGGAGCAGCTGTTGGTATTATCGGCGCCCAATTTGGCCTGCCATGGCTGGATACAGCTGCAGCGGTAGCGGTAGGAGTTATCATTTGTAGAACGGCCTGGGAGATATTCAGAGATTGCACCTATAGTCTAACCGATGGATTTGATGAAGATCGTTTATCAGACTTGCGCGGTACGATCGCCCGGACTCCCGGTGTTGAAGGAATCAAGGATCTGAAGGCCAGAATCCATGGCAATCATGTGTTGGTGGATGTCGTCATCGAGGTGGATCCAAAGATCAGTGTTCTGGAGGGGCATCGAATTAGCGACCGTATCGAAGAACAGATGGAGAAGCTTCACAATATATTGAGTGTACACATCCATGTGGAGCCTAAGGAGTGAATATGATCAGATCGCAGAACCCAATACGGTTACGTATAACAATGGCAGGCCAAGATTCTCTTGACCTGCCATTTAATATGCAAGGCTACGTATTGGATCATAGAATCCGGAAGCCATTTAAGATTACTCTACATAAATCCAAGCTTTACCGAGCCATGTATAAACTTCAACCCATTCTCCGCCAAGAACGACATCATAACGAACATCGGTCGTGTCGATTTTTTGTGGAGCCAAAGCACCCAGCTTTTCGCCGTTTGGAGCGTTATAGAAATAAGTTACTTTGGTCAGCTCAATCATCGGTGTAGGTACCAATACCACATCATGAGGTTTGATAACAGGCTCATCCGTCACGATAGGCAACGCTCCGGAAGTATCGGTTACGACACCGGAAGTATCAGTTACGGCTCCGTTAACGGGCTCCGCTACAGTTCCTTCAACCGGATCTGCGCTGGCTACGGCGGTCAGGGATAGTGCGAGTGCTAGGGCTGCAGTAATGCTAAATGTTTTTTTCATAGATAATTTCCTCCTTGGGACTGTAGTATGATTCGACATTATCGTAATAACCACGATTTGGATGTTATGAACCAAGAAAGCTGGATAGATTTCTCATATCGTGACAAGTTTCCCGGATTCCTATATACTTTGGAGATGGATAAACCCTTGTGGTTGCAAGGTTATCCTTGGGAGGAGGAGCTGTAGATGGTACGCCGAAAAAAAAGAACCGGACGTATCCTGTTAGGGATCATTGTCCTTCTGCTTGTGGTGATCGGTGCGGCGCTCTGGTTTGTTTATCCTACGCAATCGCTGGACATGCGTTACCGTTCCGTTGACTTCAAGGACAAGTTAATGACGATGGTGACAAACCGGGATACCCGCATGCTGCTAAGCACGGAGGAAGTCGGAGAACTCAGCAAGAAGAACATGGTCAAATATATGAACACCCACGACTTAGGCGTTGACATTACGGGAGCTGACTTCGTGATGAATGGGACCATGATGACGGCTAATATGAACGGAAAATGGGGGATCGTGCCCTTTGGTGCTGTATTACGCTTTCAAATGTCAGCGGAGGGAAGCTATCTTCACTTAACTCATGAATCCACGACGATCCGTGGTGTGGATATACCTCTTAAATTGTTCCGGCTAGATCCTATCAAAATATCGCTTAAGGATTATTTGCCGGACCTGGTAACCGTGAAGAAGGTTAAGTTTCTATCCGATGGCCTAGAATTGAACTTTACGATGGATTGGATGTCCATTCCGTCCCTTTTCAAATAAGCTAGGAAATAGGCTAAAGACTCAGACAAGCACGTCTTGTCTCAGTCTTTTTTTGTTTTTATTAGTGATGTTATTGTTTTCTGAAAATAAATATGAAAAAATACATATGTAAATATTGACACTGTAATCTTCGCACACTATAATCAATAATTGTTTAGTTTTTAATGTTTTAGCACTAAAGTATTTAAAAAGGTGGAAAGAGAAATGTCCTCAATGTGTATTGGGCTTTAAAAGGAGTGGAATAAATACATGTCCATGCGGAATGAAATTCTAGAGTTAGAGATGCTATTTAAGAAAATGGTTCGGACCGTACAGAATGAGTGGCAGAAGGAGGGGTTTCCGAAATTAGGCAGAACCGATTATACCGCATTGGAAAAGCTCTACGAGCTGGGTGCTTTGAGGTTATCGGATTTGGCAGATGCTCTTCATGTGACTTGCGGCGCTGTGACAGGCATATCCGATAAATTGATCGAGGGCGGGTTCGCAGTCAGGGTTAGGGATCAGACAGACCGGAGGGTCGTCCATTTGGAAATTACGCCAATCGGGCGCAGTCTGATTGAACAGCTTGCCAACAAACGTGCCGAGTTAAGCGATTTATTATATGGATTTCTTACTGATGAAGAGGTCAGCCAGTTAAGCAATCTGTATCGAAAAATTTTGACGAATGTTGAGCATATCCGAAATTCGAAATCCACTAATAGCCAACAGGATATAGACAGGAATTGGTTTTGAAATTACTTAAGAAAGAGAGTGAAAGCCACATATGAGTACCCATTCTATTGCTCGCGCTGCTGAGCCTGTTAAGAAAGGTCCGATTATTGCTGCATTAATGATTGGTGCCTTTGTTGCTATACTTAACCAGACTTTGATGAATGTTGCTCTTCCAAGCATCATGGATAGTCTGAGTATCAAGCCGACGGTAGCCCAGTGGCTTACGACCGGATTTATGCTGGTGAACGGAGTTTTGATTCCTGTTACCGCCTATTTAATTGCTCGTTTCTCTACAAGACAGCTGTTCATTAGTGCGATGACACTGTTTACAATAGGCACCCTGCTGTGTGCCATTAGCCCGAACTTTGCCTTCCTACTCACCGGACGGCTCGTCCAGGCTTCCGGTGCAGGTATTCTTATGCCGCTCATGACTGTTGTGTTCCTGAATATTTTCCCTATTGAGAATCGCGGGAAGGCGATGGGTATGATGGGGATTGCCATGATATTTGCGCCTGCTATCGGACCTACGCTTTCAGGATATATTGTGGAGCACTATGATTGGCGTGTGTTATTTTACATGATTTTGCCGTTCTCCATCATTGCGACATTAATCGGAGTTTTCTTCCTGAAAAATGTGACCGAGGTCAGCAGACCCAAGCTGGATATGATTGCAGTAATTTTGTCTACGCTGGGTTTTGGCGGTTTGCTGTATGGGTTCAGTGATGCGGGAAATGACGGGTGGTCAAGCAAGACGGTTATTATATCCCTGGCCATTGGCGTCATCGCACTTATCCTGTTTGTATTGCGTGAAATGAAAACTGACAAACCGATGCTGGAGTTCCGAATTTTTAAATACAATATGTTTACACTAACAACGCTTATTAATGTCATCGTTACGATGGCTATGTACTCCGGCATGATCTTGCTGCCGATTTATCTCCAGCAGATTCGTGGGTTTACACCGGTGGAATCCGGACTTCTTATGCTGCCTGGAGCTATTCTGATGGGGATCATGTCACCGATTACCGGAGCAATCTTCGATAAAGTCGGCGCTAGATGGCTTGCCGTTATCGGTCTAGGCATTACTGTCATTACGACTTGGGAATTCAGTAATTTGACGGAGACGGTATCTTACACTCAGATGATGGTGATCTATACGGCCCGCATGTTCGGGATGTCGATGCTTATGATGCCAATCCAGACCGCCGGTCTGAATCAGCTGCCACGGGCTATGAATGCCCATGGTACGGCTATGTCGAATACACTTCGGATGATATCGGGCTCGATCGGAACAGCCATCCTAGTTACGGTCATGTCGACCCAAGCGGAGAACAAGGGGGCAGCCTTGCTGAAGTCAGGATTGTTTGATCCGCAGAATCAGGCTGACATGCTAAAGCTTGGTCATGAAGCGACGATATATGGTATTAATTATGCTTTTGTGATCGCTACATGGATCAGTGTCGTTTCCTTGATCCTCGCATTCTTTATTAAGAAGACGAAACCCGCTATAGAGCAGAAGTCTTCTTTGGATAAGAAGGCTGTGGCAAAGAACGTCTAGCCTGTTTTACAAATCTTGCTGGCATAGAAAAGGGTGTCCTGTCCGTTGATGAACGGACAGGACACCCTTTTCTTATTTTATGTTCTATGTGCGGGCTTTAGCTGCTTCACATACTTCGTCTGCGTCCGGTAAAGAGCGAGATTACAAACAGGACAACGAAGATAAAGAACAGTACCTTCGCAATTCCGGCTGCAGCCTCAACGATACCGAAGAAACCGAAGATTCCTGCAATCAATGCGATAACCAGAAAAATTACGGACCATTTTAACATCCTATTCACCCTGCTTTCTTCTTCAATATGATTTGGATATACATGAAAGTGCATAAAGATCTAAGAAGTGAATACACCCAAGCTTGAAGATAGATTGGGAGCCATCGGCTGTTGTCTTTATCGCCCTTCGTAGTGTTCTTTAACCGGGGTGGCAAGGGATGAAACAAGCTGGAAAACAGTGGTTCAGCTGGCATGGGATCCTTTGTTTCGGGAACTGGGGGATCGGGTAACTATTGCGTAACGTAAACCAATACCACGTGAAAGTGAGGAACATGTATGCTAACACAAATCAGTGTTGCCATTATTGCTTTGGCATTTGCGGTTCTTGTTTTCTTCTTGATTAAAACATTAAAGGCCGCGACGCAATCGCTCGAGAAGGTAACTTCGACACTCCAGGAAGTTCAGAAAACGGTGGACGAATTGACCTACGAGCTAAAGCAGACTATTCGAAATACGAACGATATTACGGTGGATGTACAGCATAAGATGAAACAGATTGATCCGGTGATGGACACCGTCAAGAATCTGGGCGAAGCTTTAAGCGAAGTCACCTATGCAGTGAAACAAGTATCCTCCGGTATGGTTAGCAAGTTCAAGCAATCCCGCATCGAGCAGAAGAAAGAACAGCCTGTTCGCACTGAGATTCCTTTGACGGCTTCGGAACGCACGTTCCAGTCTTATGATGGGGTATATAACCATAATACGGAACCAGCACAGGAGAAGAGCCGCAGTAGAAACTGGCTAGGGTACGTGGATACAGCAGTTGGCCTGTGGAACAGCTTCCGCCGCCAGAAAGCCAGATAACCAAAGTCCATGACGTATAGCTCTGCAAGAAGATAGGAGGAAGTCGCATGTGGAATGTCACTCTGTTGATGGTAGGGCTTTTGATGTTCTCCGGAGGTGGAGGTGCTGTGGAAGAGGCACAGCATACTGCCGGGTTGTCGCAGCTGCCTATTATTCATACCGCTTCGGAAGTTGGACAAGCTCACACTGGTGATAACTCTTTGAAGAGCTATGGGGCCTTAAACGGGATATCGCTCACCGATCACAAGCGTGAAGTGATCCGGAAGCTGGGACAACCCGAACGCATTGAACATGAGAAACTAAGCGGAATTGCCATATTTCATTATAAAGAGATGGAAGTAGGGGTGCGGAACGGGTACACGGAATATGTACATGTAGACTCTAACGCCTCATCATTTCAATTGGAAAACCAGCGTATAAGTATGACGCCTGCTCAGGTTCGGGCAACTCTGGGACAGCCATATTTTAAAGCGGAAGACGGAGATGTTTACCTTGAGGATCATAATGCGCTTAAGGTATATATCGATCCGGACTCCGGCCAGATTACAGGAATCGATTTATTTTTTGATTATAGCCAATAGAAGTTGTTTCAACTCAGAATATTCTGGTTAATAACCATTGGACTATAACCTAAATTTGAATATTTACACGATTAGGGGAGGTTTTAAAATGAATTTATCTAATGCAAAGTCTTATGCAAAAGTTGTTGAGAATGGTACGCAAGCCGTTCAGGAAGTAGAGAATCTTAGACAGTCCGGTTACGATCATGATCGTATCTTTGTTATAGCCCATGATTCGGATAAAACGAGCCGGATTGCAGAGGCATCTGATGCCAACAATGTAGGCATCAAGGAAGAAGGCGTATTTGACGCTATTGCAAATTTATTCCGCTCCCGTGGTGACGAGCTTCGCGCCAAAATCGAATCGCTCGGATTTACGGAAGCTGAAGCGGGATTTTACGAGAAGCAGCTCGATCTTGGCAAAGTACTCGTTATAGCCAAGAAAGATTAATCTAACTGCCTTAAGGCTGAATTAGCAGCAGAGATTATAGACTTAAAACATAGATAAGGAATGAGACAGGTAAAGTCTCATTCCTTATCTATGTTTTAAAAAGGATGTTCCATAAACCTTATAAAAGTGGAATATTCAAGATTCAGATCCTTTTTCTATGGCACTGAACGATAGCCTTATTATAGTATAATAGTAGGAAAAGGATTTCTATCGCATAAACCGTAACGTTAAAGGAGAGGGAAATGAGAATATTAATCGTAGACGACAATCCGACTAACGTCATCATTATTCGAGAAATCTTGAAAAAAGAGAACTATCATAACACCCTATCTGCATCTTCCGCCCTAGAAATGCTGGAGCATCTGGGTATAGGAAATCAGAATGAGGACATGCAGCCCCGCCGAGCGGACGTCGATCTGGTTCTTCTCGATATGATGATGCCTGAGATGGATGGGATCGAAGCCTGCCGGATTGTTCAACAATATGAGCATTTGAAAGATATACCGATTATTATGGTCACTGCAGTTGGAGATTCCAAAAAGCTGGCAGAAGCCCTGGATGCAGGAGCTGTTGATTACGTGACGAAGCCGATTAACAAGGTGGAGCTGATGGCACGCATACGACTTGCGCTCCGTTTGAAGCATGAGAAGGATTGGCATATTGAGAGAGAACAGCGGGTCCAGGCTGAGTTGAAGCTTGCTGCCATGGTTCAAAGTGCAGTGCTAAGCTCACCAATTGAAGATGATCAACTAGAGATTCATGCGCTGTATCAGCCCTCGGCAGAGCTTGCCGGAGACTTGTATGCATGGTACCCGCTGGGTGAAGGCCGGTATGGTGTGATTCTGCTGGACATGATGGGACATGGGATTACTTCGTCCCTATTTTGCATGTTCATTGCTTCGGTTTTGAAAGACACGGTCACAACCTATGTCGAGCCTGAGAAGGTGGTACAGGAATTGAATCGCAGATTCAATCAGTTGAATCTAGGCGAACAGTTGATACAGTACTACTTTACAGCCATCTATCTTGTAGTAGACACCCGTCTGAAGCGAGTGGATTATGTCAATGCGGGACATCCCCCGGCTTTGTTCTTCCAAGATAACGGAGAGATCATGACATTGGATCAGGGATGCTGTCCTGTGGGCCTATTCGACCGCATCGAAGATATGGAGCCAAGAAGCTTTCCATATGAAGGAGAAGGACATTTGGTCATGTACACGGATGGCTTGCTGGAACTGATTAATGGAGGACATGATGAGAAGCTCAATCACTTGAAAGAACATATGAGCGGCCATCATTGCTGGAGAGAAGAAGAAATGAAAGAGCTGTATTTTGTAGATGATCCATCGCAGGAGCGGGAGGACGATAAGTGCCTGGTTTGGATATCTCTTAAAAAAGGAGAGGGAACCAATCAATGAAGCTTAAAAGCAAGTTAGTGATCGGCTTTACGACTCTACTGGCCGTCATGCTGGTTCTAACCCTCATTGGGTATGATCGGATCAGCTACATGAACAGCCAGATGGATACCATATTTCAGGATCGCTATCAAAAAGTACGCAACTCCAGTGGAATGCGTGGAGAAGTCAACAATATGGCACGCGAGCTTACGAATATGATCTTGAGCAACGATGAAACTACGTTTGCCGTATCGAAACAAGAAATCGAAACGATGACCAAGCAAGCGGAAGATTATTTTACTGCGATTAAGGAGAGCATAAGCGCTGCTGAGGAGCAGCAATTGCTGGTCCGGATCGAACGTGCAGTAAATGAATATCTCGTTTACCAAAACAAAACATTGGAGCTGCTCGCTTCCAATGATATTGATGGTGCTAACTCACTGCGGAACTCGACTGGGCAAGCGGCCCAGGAAGAGATGCTGACTAGTCTGAACGAGCTCAGCGGCTACCAGAATCAGAAGATAAATGATGATATACAGTCGGCTAAAGTAGCCTATGACCGGTCTGTTCAGGTGTTTATATATCTGATGGCTGGCGGGTTATTAGTAGGGATGCTGGTCATCCTGTGGATTCTTCCAAGTATTTCTCGGGGCATAAATGTGGTCTCCATGATGCTGAAGAGCTTCGGGGAAGGCAGATTGAAAGCAATTAGCCGTATTAAAGTTACGTCCAAGGATGAATTGGGTGAAGTGGCTCGTGTATTCAAGAAGCTATCCGAAGACATCATTGAGAAGCAGCGTATCGAGGAAACCTATCTTCAGGCACAGCGTGATCAGTCCTGGCTGAACTCCAACATGGCCAGAGTTACGGAACTGCTGGAAGGCATTAATTCCCTTGAAGAGGTGGCACAGCGTTTCATCAGTGAGTTTACTCCCGTTATGGGAGCACATTACGGAGCTCTGTATATTCGTCAAGAAGACAAGCATCCGAACAAGCTAGAGATGAAGGGCTCCTACGCCCATGAGGGCGGTGAAGAGCCTAAGACGGCCTTCATGATCGGAGAAGGGCTCGTAGGCCAAGTTGCTCTGGACAAGAAGCCGATTACTTTGAAAAGCCCGCCGGAGGATTATGTAAAGATACAATCCGCGTGGGGATCATCCAAGCCGACTACCATCATGATCTATCCGATCCTGTTTGAGGATGAAGTTCTCGGTGTTGTGGAGCTGGCAGCATTTGAGGAAACCACAACCTTGGAGGAGCAGCTGCTCGCGCAGCTTAGCCAATCTCTTGGCATCATTCTGAATAATATTACAGGCCGTCTGCGGGTTGAGCAGCTGCTGCGCGAATCGCAGGCCATGACGGAAGAGCTGCAGGTTCAGTCGGAAGAACTGCAAACTCAGCAAGAGGAGCTTCGTCGTTCCAACGAGAACTTGGAGGAGCAGACCAATGCCCTCAAACGCTCTGAGGACCTGCTGCAGCGTCAACAGGAAGAACTGGAGCACTATAATACCGAGCTTGTAGCCAAGACACGGGCGCTTGAGGAGCAGGTACAGGAAGTAGAAGAGAAGAACGATGAGATTGAAAAAGCACGGGGGCAGCTTGAGCAGCAAGCTAAACAATTATCGATTACAACGAAGTACAAGTCAGAGTTCATGGCGAATATGTCTCATGAATTGCGAACCCCTCTTAACAGCCTGTTGATATTATCGCAGCTGCTCTCAGAGAATAAGGATGGCAATTTGAGCGCCAAGCAAATTGAATATGCACAAACCATCTATATGTCCGGCTCGGACCTGCTCAAGATGATTGATGAAATTCTTGATTTGTCCAAAGTAGATGCAGGGAAGATGGAGATCAATTATGAAGATGTTCAGCTGTCGGATATTGAATCCTTTGTGGAACAGAATTTTGCCGCATTGGCATCTCGCAAGAATATAGATCTTAAAATACACATTGATAAGGATATTCCGCCAAGCATCGTAACGGATGGCCATCGTGTGAAGCAAATTCTGCGTAATCTGTTATCAAATGCCTTCAAGTTTACGAATAGCGGCTCCGTTGAGCTGCATGTAGAGAAGGGCGACAAAGAACGGGTTCCGGCTTATTTGAATGATGAAGCTGAATATGTGGCTTTCTCTATCAAAGATACTGGGATCGGTATTCCGGCTGATAAAACAGATCTGATCTTTGAAGCTTTCCAACAGGTAGATGGTACAACCAGCCGTAAATACGGCGGTACTGGGCTTGGTCTGTCGATCAGCCGTGAGCTCTCCCGCTTGCTGGGCGGTGGCATTCTGGTGGAATCAGAAGAAGGCAAGGGAAGCTGCTTTACACTTTATCTGCCTGCCAGTCATCCAGCAATGGCTGAGAGCAAACAGGAAGCAGCCGCTACAGTAGAAACGCCGCCTGCAAGTCATATGATTGTTCCGAAGGCCAAGACGATCAGTAATGAAGCTCCGTCCATCGTACAAGTGGAAGACGATCGGAACCAATTGGGACCTACGGATAAAATCTTGCTTATCATTGAGGATGACGTAAAGTTTGCCAGAATCCTTTTGGATATGGCCAGAAGCCGCGGTTTCAAAGCGTTGGTTGCACTTCAAGGGGATGTCGGTTTGGAGATGGCGAAATCATATAGGCCTGATGCCATTATTCTCGATATTCAGCTTCCAGTCATTGACGGCTGGTCTGTAATGGGCGAGCTGAAGAGCTCTGCGGTTACACGTCATATTCCCGTACATGTCATCTCTGTTGTGGATGAAGTGAAGCAAGGAATGATGATGGGAGCAATTGCATATTTGAAGAAACCTTCATCCAGAGAAGCGCTGGAGGATGCATTTACGCATATTGAGTCGTATGCAGAGAAATCGATGAAACATCTCCTAATCGTAGAGGACGATGATGTTCAGCGAAATTCCATCATTGAATTGATTGGTCATGATGATGTGTCGATTACCGCTGCATCCACCGGGGAAGAGGCGCTTCGCGAACTGCATAAACAGCGATATGATTGCATGGTGCTTGACCTGATGCTAACGGACATGACAGGTTTTGAGCTGCTGGATCAGATTCGGGACGATGAGAACTTGGTAGACTTGCCTATTATTATATATACCGGTAAGGATCTCGATTCGAAAGAAGAATTGCAGCTTCGTAAATATGCTGAGTCCATCATCATAAAAGACGTCAAATCACCAGAACGGCTCTTGGATGAAACTACGCTCTTCCTGCATCGGGTAGAAGCCGATTTGCCGGAGGACAAACGTAAAATTTTGCAAAAGCTGCATAACAAGGAAGAGCTGTTTGAGGGTAAGAAGATCCTGCTTGTCGATGATGATATTCGTAATGTGTTTGCCCTTTCCAGTGTGCTGGAGGGATATAATATGGAAGTTGTTTTCGCTGAGAATGGCCGGGAAGCCATTGAGATGCTTCAGGAAAATCCGGACTTTGATCTCGTATTAATGGACATGATGATGCCGGAAATGGACGGTTATGAGGCGATGCGTCGATTGCGCGAAATGCCGGAATTCCAGAAACTACCAATTATTGCGTTGACGGCCAAAGCGATGAAAGAAGACCGGGCGAAGTGTATAGAAGCTGGCGCTTCCGATTACATGAAAAAGCCGATTCAGACGGAGCAACTTCTTTCGCTCATGAGGGTTTGGTTGTATTCGTAAGCCGCTTTTATGGGTAAAGTACAAGTAGCAAATAACACTCGGAAAGCGGTGTAAACGTAATGCCATCTGGTGACCATACTGAAGAGGAACTGTTATTAATAGACGATAGTGATAGTGAGCGAGAGCTGGAGCAGATTGAGATTGAACTTCTTTTAGAAGGAATTCACCGATTTTATGGTTACGATTTTCGTAATTATGCGTTGCCATCATTGAGACGGAGGATCTGGCACCATGTGCATGCCGAAGGCGTATCCACGATCTCTGCACTTCAGGATAAAGTACTACACGACCGATCTTGTTTTGAGCGGCTTATATATAATCTATCGATTCCGGTCACGGAAATGTTCAGGGACCCGAATTTATTTCTCACTTTCAGAAAGACGGTTGTTCCGCTGCTTCGCACGTATCCCTATATACGGATCTGGCATGCGGGATGTTCGACCGGTGAGGAAGTGTATTCCATGGCGATATTGCTTCATGAAGAAGGATTGTATGAAAAATCCCGGATATATGCGACTGACATGAATTCGCGTTCTCTCCAGCAAGCCAAGGAGGGTGTGTTCGACATCAAACGCATGAAGCAATATACTAAAAACTACCTGGAGGCGGGCGGGACTCGCTCGTTCTCCGAATACTATACAGCGAAGTATAATTCAGTTATTTTTCAACCGTTTTTGAAGAAAAATATGATATTTGCCGAGCATAATTTGGCGACCGACCGTTCTTTTAACGAGTTCAACGTAATTTTTTGCCGTAATGTCATGATTTATTTTAATGACCAGCTGCGGGACCACGTTCATGGATTATTTCACGAGAGTTTGAGCCATTTCGGTATTCTTGTCCTGGGTGCTAAAGAGTCCATACATTTTACGGGGTATAGTGAAGCATACGAGACTCTGGACCGGGTTGAGAAAATATACCGGAAGATTAAATAGAAGTATTGTAGGAGGAACTTATGGGGTTTCACGAACCGATTCATATTTTATTGGTAGATGACCGCCCTGAAAACTTACTTGCACTCGAAGCTGTTCTGGATAGTGAGCAATACACGCTTATTAAAGCAACTTCAGGAGAAGAGGCATTGCGCTATCTTCTGAAGTATGATTTTGCCGTGATTGTTCTCGATGTGCAGATGCCTGGCATGGACGGTATCGAAACAGCCAGGCTGATCAAGGCGAGAGACAAGACGAAGGATATTCCGATTATTTTCATTTCTGCGAACAGCAAGGATGCGGAGCACCTGTTTGCAGGATACTCTGCGGGAGCAATCGATTATATGGTCAAACCCTTTATCCCTCAAATTTTGAAATCCAAGATCGAGGGTTTTGTCGATATGTATCAAACCAATAACAGGCTAAAGATCCAGTCTATGCAATTGCATCAGAAGACACAGGAGCTTGAAAAGACGAATCGTGAGCTTGTGCAGGCCAAAGAAGAAGCAGAGATTGCGGCTAAGGCCAAAACGGAATTTCTGGCTATGATGAGTCATGAGATCCGTACCCCGATGAATGGTGTAATCGGTATGATAGATTTATTGATGGATAGTGATCTTCAGGAAGAACAACGTGAGTACGCAACGATTATCCGCAATAGCGCAGATGCTTTGGTTAATATCATTAATGACATCCTGGATTTCTCCAAGATGGAGTCCGGTAAAATGGAGCTCGAGGAGTATCCATTTGAGCTCAATTCATGTGTTCAGGAAGTGTTTGGTTTGTTCTCTGGGGAAGCCTCCAAGAAGAATTTGGATTTGTCTTATTACATTGAAGATCGAATTCCCGCGATGGTATACGGTGACATGGGACGTCTCCGGCAAGTATTAGTGAATTTGGTCTCTAATGCTGTGAAGTTTACGAACGAGGGAGGCGTATACTTGGTCGTTTCGCTGGCCAAAACCGAAGAAGACCGATTAACCCTCGAGTTCACTGTAAAGGATACGGGGATTGGCATCTCATCGGAAAAAATTGATCGGCTGTTCAAGCCGTTTTCACAACTGGATTCTTCGATGACCAGACGTTATGGGGGAACAGGTCTAGGACTTGCCATCTGTAAATCGCTCGTCCAGATGATGGGCGGTGAAATCGAGGTTGAATCCAAGGAAGGACAGGGAGCCACCTTCATATTTACGATCTGTGTTCATACGCATCAGCAAGAAGATCTGCGTCTTTACGAAGAGGATCGCTCCGATAAATACAGACTGCAGGGAGAGAGGCAGCCGAATATCCTGATTGTGGATGATCATCCGATTAATCGTAAGTTAATGGACAGTATGCTGGAAAAGATGGGGCTCAAAGCAGACTTGGCAGAAGACGGCAAACAGGCGGTTGAAATGGTTGCGGGACCTAAAGTTTACGATATGATCTTTATGGATCTACAGATGCCCGTTATGGATGGATTAGAAGCAACTCGCCAGATCCGGCAGATGAAGCCGGAGGGGGAAGCTCCTGTATTGGTTGCCATGACGGCCAACGTGATGGATGGGATCCAAAAGCGTTGTTTCGATGCAGGCATGAATGATTATATTAGCAAGCCTGTCAAAATCAGCTGTGTGAAGCGTCTGATTTCTCGTTTTTCGCCTGTAGAATCAAAAGAATGGAGCGATACCCATGGTGCGGTTCGCATAATTAACGGCTAACTAGTGATCTTCCAAATATTAGCGAGGCGCTGCCTTCCTCAAAGCTGTTTCAATAAGCAAGATAACGGGTTATGTAAAGAGAAAACAAATTATTGGGAGAGAGTGTCTATGAATACAAAAACAAATGATAAGTTCAATGCGAAGACTCAGTTGAATGAGGGTGTATGCACTGTGTTTTTGAGCGGTGAACTTGATCTGTCCGTCGCTCCAGATTTCCGATTGGTGATGGAACCTCTTGTTGGCAATTCTGAAGTAGACTTGATCGTCAACATGAAAGACATGACATATATTGATAGCACGGGCATTGGTATTCTTCTATCGATCCTGAAAGCCAGACATGGCATGGAGGCGCGCTTTGCAGTTGAGGAAGTACCGCCACAAATTCAAAAGCTGTTTGATATGACGGGCATTGCGAAGTTTTTTCAGTCGTAAGAAGAATCTCCAATAGGAAAGGATCGAAAGAGAATGAATTCAGATGTACAGAGAGTAACCCTTAATTTGCCTGCCAGTGCGGAATATGTAGATATCGTTAGACTGAATTTATATGGAATAGCCTCTAAGATGGGCTTTTCCTATGAAGAAATTGAAGATATGAAGGTTGCGGTGTCCGAGGCCTGCAACAACTCCGTTTTATATGCTTACAGTCAGGAAGGCGGAATGGTAGAGGTATTGTTTCAAGTGACTCCCGATTCGCTATCCATTACGGTCAGAGACGAAGGGGAGAGTTTCGACAGTGTGGGTGCAGTAGGCGATCGTTCACTTCATGACAAAGATCTCAGCGAGGTCCAAATCGGAGGACTTGGCTTCTATCTGATGGAGGCGCTTATGGACGAGGTGAGCGTAACAAACCAGACAGGGAAGGGAACTGAAGTTACGCTTACAAAGCGGCTCGCAAGAAGCGAGGAGCGAGTATGAGTGATAAGGTAACCCCCCAAGAGTCAAGAGATGAAGCAGTAGAGCTAATACAACAATACCAGCAGACCAAGGATAACGAGATTGCGACCGTGCTGATTAAGAAGTACGAACCAATGGTCAAGATGGCTGCTGGGAAAATTGCCCGAAATCGTCCAGATCTCTATGAAGATTTATATCAGGTTGGACAAATGGCACTGATCCGCCTGCTTCAGCAATATGACATCAGCCTTGGTATACCGTTCGAGCCGTATGCCATGAAGAGCATGATTGGACATATGAAGAACTTCCTTCGAGATAAATCTTGGTACATTCAAGTTCCAAGACGGATCAAGGAAAAAGGAGCTTTAGTCCAGCAAGCGATTGATGAATTAATGGTTAAGCTCGAAAGATCTCCAGACGTGAATGAAATTGCGGAATACCTGGATCTTTCTGTTGAGGAAACGGTTGAAGTTTTAGCGGGACGGGAATGCTATCATTATGTATCGCTGGACTCACCGTTGTCTCAGGAAGAGACGGGGGCTACGCTTGGAGAGCTGATCAGCTCGGAGGTAAATGATTTTGATTCTGTCGAGAAGCGTATGGATCTTCAGCAAGCGATGAGCCAGTTGAAGGAGCAAGAACAGAAAGTGTTGTTGCTGGCATTTCAGGAGGGACAGTCTCAGAGGGCTATCGCTCAGAGGTTAGGAGTATCACAAATGAGTGTCTCGCGTATCCAAAAGCGGGCAACCGAAAAATTGAAGCAGATCATGTCCAATTCTTCTTACTGATATGGACAAGCCTCGTAGAGACAGACGTATGGACGCATAAGGCGCGCTTCCTCCATCATGGGAAAGCGCGCCTTTTTGGTACCCAATTATTCGGAATCTTGGAAAGGAGTTGTATCGAAATCATGACGGGGTCAAACAGGACGGAAAGTCGGAATATCCATGAATTTCCAAAAGGGTGGGAGTGGTACGATGTTCAGATAGATCATTGGCAGTCCTCTACGATTGAAGAGCTTCGGATACAATATCCTTATACAGCCGAATGGTTTGATCTGGCATCCTCGTTAGAGGAACGTAATTATTTATCTGTCCGGTTCAGAGACGGGGTAGAAGCCGTCATGATGGGGACCATGATCTATAAAGTGATGGGTGCCACTGCCGACAACTATAAGTCGGAACAATTCTACTTTTATATAGACAATAATGTGCTGATTACGATCAATTTGGATGAGCATACACGCAGCGTAATGACTAATTCGGAGAGGTTCTCAATGCTTAATCAATGTCAAAGACCTATAGATGGCATGTTTGTATTAGCGAGAGCAATTCTGCATTATTACCATACCGGCATGGATCATTTTGAGCATAACTTGAGGCTTGTTGAAAGTGAGATGCGCGTCCATAACCGCAAATCCTTAATGGATGACATTCTGTCTGCACGATTTGAGTTGTTGGATTGGAGCAATTTGTTTATTCCTTTTCAGGAACTCATCGCTGCTTCCAAGGAAGGATATCACGGGGAGCTGGATCATAGTCCTTCGTTCCAACAGCTCCAGCATCGAGTAGAACGACTGGGTAAGCTGATGCACCACTATGAGCGTGAAATCGATACGCTGGTATCCATAGATGATGCCATATCGGCATTTCGTGGGAATGAAATTATGAAGACACTCACAATCTTAACTGTCATATTCACGCCGGCCACGGTCATTGGCGCGATATGGGGAATGAATTTTGAGAATTTGCCTGCTATTCGAACCTTCTGGGGATTTACGGCCATCAGCGGCTTAACGATCCTGTGGACCGGAGGCATGTACCTATGGATGCGTGCGAAGGGATGGACAGGGGATCTTCTTCGGGTGAAGGCCAAAAATAAGAACCTTTAAATATGCAAAAGACAGCTGTTTAGCAGCAAACTCTAGCCCGGTAACCTGTTAAAGGGACCGGGCCTATAATATGCCATCATTTTTTAGTTTGCTCTACATATCCCTGGAGATCTGAGATGAAATCACCGATCATTGGTACATTGACAAAGAAGCTGAGAATGTAACCAAGAAGAGCAAGCACAAGTGCAGTACCGACCGTTAGCCCTAAACCGCGGGCGAGTCCGGCCGAGAGGTTGGCGATGATGCGTTTCTTGGGGTTCATATAATTATCGATCATGTCTTTCATTTCGGATTTTTCCAGTGTGGCAGCAATTTTATCCAGGCGGGTATTCAGCTTTCTTACTTCATGTCTAAGCTCAAAAGGATGTTCTTGAACTTCCTTCACCTCGCGGGCGTGCCTGTCCGTGTTCGAATGGTTGGAATCGACGTTTGCCCGTTGTTCCTCACCTCGTCTGGGCAGACTCCCACTTCGGTTTGCGAAGGTGGAGCCGCTGTTATATGGGTTGGCTTTACTCATGAGATATCCCCGCTTTCTAGGCTAATGGCCCGTTCATTTCCAGGAATCCATATCAATAATTACACGGATTCTCACGACCTGGCACAAAAATAGCCAGCTGTGTCAGCTGGCTATTCGTGACTTCACGAATTAAACATTCGTTGTCGATTTCATTTCACGGCTGACATCAGAAGAGGTGTCCATTGCTTTGTCTTTTACATCCTTGGAAGCATTTGATACCTCATTCGAAACATCTGCCGATGCTTCCTTAACGCTCGACATAATGTTTTGACGGCCTTCATTAACGGTTGCCATGACATCAGAGGCTTTGCTGCCTACGGTCTTGGCGAGTTCGGAAGCCTTATCCCCAACGGTAGAAGCAACTTCCTTGGATTTTTCTGTAACTTTGGTCAGCTTTTCAGATAAATCTCCACGCAATTCGTGACCTGGTTTTGGAGCGAACAACAGCGCTGCCGCTGCCCCTACCAAAGCACCGATAAAAGCACCTTTGAAGAATGTGGAACCGCTTTGTACTGGATATTCTTGTTCTGTGTTATTCATAACATTCACTCCTTTAATATAATATAAAGATGAATATAAACACGAGAATTTAGGCTGTGCGTCTAAACAACTTGGCAACAAGACCGAGCAGGAATACGAAAATGGCTGTACCTATAATAGCGGGCACAATGGCAAATTCGCCAATAACCGGGCCCCACGCTCCAAATAGCCAAGGTCCGAGCCAAGCGCCTACGAAACCTGCGATCATGGATCCGATAATTCCACCCGGCATTTCATGACCAGCCAGCGCATCCCCGATAATACCGATGATGATTGCCATCACGATGCTGATAATGATTCCCCACATACGATCGCCTCCTTTTCAGAGCAATGTCTTTCAAGTGGGCTTGCTTATCTCGTAATTAAACGTAAGGCCACATCGTGAAACAGGAGGAGCAGGAAACAGTAAACAAAATCAAATGTCCACCCCCTATGGAACTTGCCATGCTGTTATTCACGGATTTTTGTACTATACTGTATACAGATTCTTACTCACACAAGAATAAGGAATGATATGAATTGCCTGGTAAGAGAAGGATTATTCCGAGGGATTTAAAGGAATAATGCAGGCATAGACGGATATAGAAGGAGTTACACAAGCATGGACACTGTACTGGTAAAAGAATATCGGGCGAACATCGTGGAGTGCGTCCATAACGGACATATATGTATTGTAGATGAACAAGGAAACGTTCAGGCGTATGCAGGAGACCCGGATTACATCGTATTTACGCGATCCTCGGCAAAACCGCTGCAAGCGATCCCTTCGATTCGTGGTGGGCTGGCTGATCAATACGGGCTAACGAATGAGGAGATTGCCGTGATGACAGCATCGCATCGGGCAGAACCCGTACATATCGAAATTTTGAAACGTATGGCCAACAAGGTGAACATCAGCGAATCTTACATGGTTTGTGCTCCCAGCTGGCCCCTGGACGAGGAGAGCAAAGAACGGCTGCTGCGGGCGGGGAAAGAGAAGAGCAAATGGTATCATAACTGCTCCGGCAAGCATTATGGCATGCTGGCATACTGTTCGATGGCCGAATATCCGCTCATCGGATATGACCATCCCGACCATCCTCTGCAGCAGGAGATTCTCCGAACGGTAACCGACTTGGCTGGACTGGCACCCGGTGACATCCAATTAGGGACCGACGGTTGCGGTTTACCCGTATTTGCCCTGCCGCTTCGTGCATTAGCAACAGCTTACATGAAGCTCGCAGTTCCGGAACGGATAGAGGATAAGCCGACACGGGATGCGGTTATCCGTATTACGGAAGCTATGAATGCCGCTCCCTATATGGTAGCGGGCAAACAGAAAGTGGATACGCTCCTGTTGGAAGACTCTAATATCGTCGCGAAGGGCGGCTTCAAAGGGGTGTATTGCTTCGGACTGAAGAAGGAGCGGCTGGGGATTTCATTCAAGATAGCGGATGGCTCGGAAGAAGAATGGGGCTGGATTGCAGAATCCATATTAGAGCAAATCGGATATAGCAATAAGAGCACCATCGAACGTCTGAAGTCTGCTTATCCCAAGGATTTAATTAATGACGAAGGTCTTAAAGTAGGCAATACGGAAACCGTATTTACGCTAACCCGCTTTTAAAGAACGCTGATTAGAGCGGAAACCGCCGGGGTATTGATTAGTAAAAACGGCGGAGGTGACCGGACATGATTAAAATCATGACGGCGGCGGAAAGACATACTACCCATGAAGACGGTATTCATAGTGAATTTAGCTTTTCTTTTGGTGATTATATAGATCCACACAATGAACATTTTGGAAGTCTGCTGGCACATAATGAATATACCCTTCAACCTATGGAAGGATTTGACCGCAGATTTCATCATGATCTGGTGATTGTCCATCTTGTGCTGGAAGGCACGTTAACGTATGAGGATGATACAGGGAAACAGGCGGATTTGACACCGGGAATGATTCATGTGTTGAATACAGGCTCGGGCGTGTATCATGCGGAACGTAATACTTCCGCTTCCGAAGCAGTGCGCTATCTTGAGATGTGGTTTTTACCTGCTGAACCGGGCTTGGAGACGAGTCACTATCAGGAAGTTTATACGGAAGAGGAGCGATTAAACAGACTGCTCCCGCTCCTCGGCTCAAGCCGCGGGGAGCTGAGTTCCCCGCAGTCGCTGGATATGGTTATGTATAGCAGCGTGCTGGAGACAGGAGAAGTGCTCGAATACAGTCTGGCCGAGGACCGAAGAATGCACGTATATGTGACCAGCGGTCATATCGAAATTTCCTCGGACGACGGGGTATTTGATGTTAAGGCCGGAGATGCGGCGCGGATCCATCGCCGCCATAATCTTACGTTTAAGGGAAACTCAAGTGAGGGAAGCTCGGAAGTCATCCTGATTGACATGCCGTAGCGGATCAAAGACAGCCCCCGGAAGTTCGCAAGCTATGCGAACTTCCGGGGGCTGTGCTCTTTCAACCGAGTTATTAGCCATAAGGTCGGATCTATCAGTTTTACCGATTTCCACGGAGCTGTCCGAGCTCGGACACGACAGCCTCCACCTCTGATATGCTGAGGTTTTGTTTATTCATGACCATATCATACAAATCATAAATATCATCATATTGGTTAACTGAAAAGGCAGAGGCTTGCATTGCAGCCCCGGTGGCCATCCGAAGCTTGCTCTTAATCTGCTCAATCATATACTCGACATTTTCTTGAGATTTATTGCTCAAATCCATTATTACTAACACCATCCTCTCCTAGGCGGATTACGATATTCATCCCTGTATTGTACCATGTAATTGTACGGCCCGACCAATTCTTTTGCCATCAGGGTTAGGGTTAGGTTAAAATCAATGAAAACCAATTAACGTGTCAGAGGATGACAGCAGCGGATGAAATGAAAGAGGAGGTCCGTCATGAGCGAGCAAGTCGGTAAAACACCAAGCGTGCATGCTGCCAAAATCAAAATGTCGGGCTGCGAACTAACAGATTTTTTTCATATGATTGCCCAGCAGCATGCACTGGACAGTATAGTGTTCTTATGTATAGGGACCGACCGATCTACTGGAGATGCACTCGGGCCGCTGACAGGAAGCAGGCTTAAGAAATACGGCTTTCCTCATGTGATCGGGACTTTGCCCGAGCCTTGCGACGCTTTGAACCTCGAGACGAAATTGAGCGGGATACCCGAGGATAAAATTATTATTGCTATCGATGCTTGTCTTGGGCAACCTTCTTCTGTCGGCTATTTTTTTGCAAGTGAAGGGGCGCTGACGCCCGCTCAATCCGTCGGAGGGAAGCTTCCGGCAGTAGGAGATTACAGCGTGGCAGCAGTGGTGAACGTCCATGGCCCGAAGCCTTACTGGACCCTCCAGGTGACGTCTCTTTACGAGGTGATGGGGATGGCGGAGCAATTAGCGAACATAGCCGCTTCAGCCTTTGGCCTTAGGGCGTAGGGACATGCGTTTCAGTCAGAGCTGTTTTGTTTAATAATAGATCATTCTTTATAAAATAATGGGTGCACATCTTTACGTGCACACCCGCTGAATAGAAAGAAGGGTATCGCGATGGAAAAAGTACAATGCAACGGCAGCACAATTTGCTATGTTGATCAGGGACAAGGCGAGCCGCTCATTTTGCTTCACGGCTTCTGCGGAAGCTCAGCCTATTGGGAGCAGCTGCTGCCATTTCTTTCAGGCTTCAGGGTTATTGTGCCGGATCTCCGTGGCCATGGGCGGTCTGACGCACCGATGGGATCTTATACCATAGAACAGATGGCAGACGATGTATTGTTATTAATGGATGAGCTTGAAATCCCGAAGGCAGCAATGCTCGGCCATTCCCTTGGAGGATATATAACGCTCTCATTTGTCCAGCGCTACGCTTCTCGTTTGAGCGGCTTCGGTCTGATTCATTCCACTGCGTACCCGGATTCCGAAGAAGCGAAGGAGAAACGGGTGAAGGCCGTCAGCACCATTCAAGGGGAAGGCATTACTGCTTTTGTTGATGGATTGGTACCTGGCTTATTTGCTCCGGATACGAACCCACAATGTATTCAACGGGCGAAGGAGATCGGCTATTTGACACCTCCACAGGGAGCGATCGGGGCGGCGCTGGCGATGCGTGAGCGTCCGGACCGACGTGACGTCCTTTCAGCATCTGTATTACCTACCCTGCTTGTTGCGGGAGATCAGGACGGTTTGATTCCGGCCGAGCGTACTTTTACGACAGACCATGAGAATGTAACTCAAGTCGTGATTGAGGGTGCAGGACATATGAGCATGATGGAGCAGCCTGAAAAACTCGGTGAAGTGATTACTTCTTTTATGAGACAGCTTGAGTATGAATAAAGGCAGGACCATTGTCGCATCTTGTATAATAAACGGATACCTCTCCTGAAGAGGTATCCGTTTATTCATTTTGGGAACTTGAATTCTGGAGTCTTGAGAACAGATATCGAGAATGGGTAGGACCGGGGCCCACTGGAATTCTGGTTCCGAATAGCCTACAATTTAAACGTGCCGAATCGGTTTCTTGCATACATGGCTTTCTAATCGCAAGAAGATCACAGAGGAAACGCGGTAATCATTCGGGTTTCTTGGCCCAAAGAATATGGGCACATCAACATCAGCATCCGTTATGGGTGCCGACTGGGGGCGAGCGAATGTTTCGCAGGGATTATCTCGTGCGGCTAATTGAGGATATGACACAGATGATTGCCAAGGTATTTTCGCTTAAGCAGGAGCGCAAACACACGGAAGCTCTATGGGAGCTGGATGAGCTGTTCAAACGGCAGTTTCGGTTGAATTCAGAACTGCTTCGTTCCCTGTCTGCTGCTGATATTGAACAGTTATTTCGTAATCATGGTTATCTGGAAGCGGACAAGCTGCAGACTGCCACAAGACTCTTGGAAGAGGAAGCATCGTTGCTGCTTGAGCTGGAACGAGAAGAAGAAGCGATTATGCTCTACATCAAAGTATTTCAGTTATATTTGAAGTCAGCCCTGCAAGGGGCAGACATGAAGCTGATCGGGCTCGAGGAACGGATCGGCATGGTGAAGGAGCAATTGAAGTCGTATGCTTTGCCCGAAACGGCACAGCGGGATTACTATGCCTACGCGGAGCAGCAGGGTATATATGCAGAAGCCGAGAATATGCTGTACCAGCTGCTGGATAACGGTTATATGGAATATGATGAGGCAACCTCTTTTTATGAAAGATTATTGCTGAAGCTGCCAGAGGATCTGGCAAGGGGCGGGCTTCCGCTGGAGGAGGTTCACGAAGGCATCGACGATCTTAACCGCCGTTGTCTACATCTAACGGAGGGGGATAAGTAGCATATCCTTCGTAATCAACGTATCGACTAACATAAAGAAAGTGAGATGTACCTTTTGGATGCATTAAGAAAATTGATTCACACCATCATGGAAGAAGGCACTTTAATCACGGCTACGTTAAGCCAGCTCCGCAAGCGGGAAGGCATGACGTACAGCAAGGTTACGGTCAAGCCAGTCGAGCTCAAGAACAACAAGCTGCATTATCAGTTCGCCTATTACTCCGGAACGAAAGTTACCCATCAGAATGTGCCTGCAGACGAGGCCGAGGCGGTACTTATCGACATGTTCGAGAACGTATTCCGCCAAGCCATGATGTATACACCGGAAGCGGACTATCAGGTGCTGATCTCGAAAAAATACAAGGTTTCGATTCTGACCAAATCCGCCACCAAACAGAAGACGGACTTGTCTCATAATCGGAAAAAAACATATATTCTGGAAGAGGGAGAGCCGGTTCCGTTTCTGGTGGAGCTCGGCATCATGAGCGAAGAAGGCAAAGTATTTGCCCGCAGATACGATAAATTCAAGCAGATCAACCGATTCCTGGAGATGGTTGAAGATGTCCTCCCCCATTTGCCGGAGGATCGCCCGCTCACGATCGTTGATTTTGGCTGTGGTAAATCGTACCTCACCTTCGCTTTGTATCACTATTTGGCGATTACTGCGCGCAGAAAACTGAATATTGTCGGATTGGATCTCAAGGCAGATGTCATCGAACACTGCAGTATGCTGGCGAAAAAACTGAACTACTCCCAATTGCGGTTTCTTGTCGGCGACATTGCAGAATATGACGAGCTGGAGCAGGTGGACATGGTAGTTACACTCCATGCATGTGATACGGCGACGGATGCGGCACTGGAAAAAGCGGTTCGGTGGGGAGCTTCCGTTATTCTATCGGTGCCTTGCTGTCAGCACGAGCTGTTCTCCCAAGTCCAGAGTCCTGTTATGGAGCCTTTGTTGTCCCATGGCATTCTGAAGGAACGCTTCTCGGCTTTGGCTACGGATGCTATTCGGGCCAAGCTCCTTGACTTGATGGGGTATAAGACGCAGCTGCTGGAGTTTATTGATATGGAGCATACACCGAAAAATATATTGATCCGGGCAGTCAGCGGTTCTGCTGGGGATCTGGATAAGCTGTGGCAGGAATATACGGCCTTCCGCGACTTTTTAAGCGCCTCGCCATATCTTGAGCGGGCGTGCAAGGACCTGCTGCCGGATACGTAGATTTGTATGAAACAGACCGAATTGGCGGTGAACGTGTGAATGTGACACGTTCACCGTCTTTTTTATTGTGGTATTCCAACGTTATTCGGGGCGATTGTTGCTAGGGAGCACCTGCAGGAACAATTCCAATCAACTCATGCTGACCTTCCCCCTTAAACATGCCGCCGACGCGTGAAATGACCTCTGATGGTTGCCCCCGGTGCTGTGCCTGGGCCGTCTTTTATCCATTGGTGATATGACCGACCGTGCATCGCTTGGAGAATATGAGGGTACTCCTTTGACCACAATGATTAGTAGATGATTTTAACGACGAACGAAGGGCCGTTGATGGAGCGTCATGGGGGACGGGCATTATGCACATTTTCTGGGGATGGGAGGATTGGTTCATGGATCAGAAGATCCTGTATCGGTATGGCGGAATGATGCTGATTGCTCTGATGCTTGTAGCAGCAATGCGAAGCGGCATGTTTTTTGCCGGGGATGTATATGGAATGGGAGCGGGCTTTGGACTCCTTCTTCTGATTATGATCACAATGGAGTGGCTTCTTCATAAGATCCAGACCCGGAAAATGAACAGCACTGCATCGACATTATTGCCTGGTTGGATTCTACTGGATGATAAGAGACTGCGGATGCTAATAGGCTGCATCTGTGGAATGATGCTCCTGTATGTTCTCCATGGAATCGGAGAACCGCTCTCACTTACAGGCACGATGAAAGAGATCATTCGATGGGGGAGTTATGGCTCCTTTGCCGTTATGGCCTGGCGTATATGCCGTACGGCCGAGGGCCTCCGTATGATGCAGGCGGGCTGGCATCTGATGGGCGCGGTGCTGTGCGGCAGCGCACTGCTTGCCGTATATGGGCTGCTCGCGCTGCCGTATGGGATCTATCTTACGGCGGATGCGGATATCAGCGCAACGGGCGCGAGGCTTGGCGGTCTGCTTCAGTACCCGAACACGTTCGGGGCTGTAATGGCCGCCTTTTTGCTCGAGCGGCTGTTCGCGCTCCCGTCCGTCCTGCGGAACCGGACGGGCACGCTCCGCGCAGCAGCGGCACTGCTGCCGCTGCTGCCTTACACCGCCGCGCTGCTCCTGACGGAGTCGCGCGGCGCCTGGCTCGCGGCCGCTATTGCCTGCGCGGCCGGCTTCGCCAAGGAGCGGCATGCTGTCGCGCCGCTCCTTGTGGCTGCCGCCGCGCCTGTGGCGAGCGCGGCACTGCTGTACCGCCAGCTGGCTGAGGCCAGGCTGGCGCCAGCCGTGCTGCCCGGCCTGCTGTGGCTGGCCGGGCTTTGGGCCGGCGGCGTCCTCGCCGGCCTGCTGCTGTGCCGCTGGCGGCACAGCGAGAGCCCTGGGCGGGGCTATGCCGCGCCAGGGGCCGTGGGTGCTGCGGCGCTGCTGGCAGCCGCAGCCATAGCAATGATCCTGCATCAAGTGCAGGATCGGGCCCTGGGCGGCGCGGCAACGCTGAGCGCGCGCCGCCTGTTATACAGCGACGCCTGGCAGCTGGCCCGGTCGTCGCTGTGGCTGGGACGCGGTGGGGAAACGTGGCGGCAATCCTATCTTGCCATTCAATCCCAGCCTTACGTAGGCGCTGAGGTGCACAGCGGATATATGAATATCCTGTTGGATACGGGAATCATCGGGCTGCTGCTTGTCCTTGTTCTGGTCAGCATGATGATTGCGAGGCTCATGGCTGTGAGCTCACCGCTCCTCCCTGCTGCCCTCGTGCTGATCGGACATGCGGCTGTGGATTTTGACTGGAGCTTTGGGCTGTTATGGCTGCTGCTGTTGTGGCTTGTCGTGCTGGGACTGGCTTTGTCCTCCTCTGGTCAGGAGGCGCAGGCTGGACCTCATCGCAGGCTGCATGAAGCTAGAAGAGGCAAACGGCCTACACTGGTGAAGAAGCGACTAGCCGTTTATGCGAGGAAACGAAGAGATCGGTCATTAATGCCATGGCAGCCGCTGAGAGGTCTGGCGATCCTTTTGCTGGCAAGCTGGGTTCTGCTCGCAGCCGTACTTGGTATCAGCGAGGGCGAAGCGCGTCTGGCCGTCTCCGAGCCCGCAGGGCGGCAGATTGCTCTCCTTCGCTCCTCGCTAAAGTGGAATCCTGCGAACACCGAGGCGGCCCTGCACTTAGCGGATTGGCTTTCCCCAAGTCAGCGAATTCCCATGCTGATGAACAGCATGGAGTATTCGCCTGAACACCCCGGCTTAAGCTGGAAGCTGGCTGAAGCGTATTCGCTTAAAGGCGCATCGGAGGAAGCGGCCGCTTGGTATCAAAGAGCCATTGATCGAGATCGGTTTAATACAGTCAAGCAAACCCGAGCGGTACTGAGGCTGGCTTCCCTCGCTAACTGGCACCGGACGGCAGGCGAGATTGCCCGCGCAGAAGAAGCAGCCCGGTCCGGCTTGGAACTCCTCGAGCGTTATCGTTCCCTTGCGATGGCTCTCTTTGAGACCGACTTTCTTCGAAATGATCGAGGTTTTGAACTGTCATCCCTTGCCGTCCGCCAGGCTGGCCGCTTAGAAGAAATGCTGAAGAAGCGGAGTGGAAGAAGCGAGGGGATGCTAACCGCCGAAGGCATCCCTGAAGGCGGAGGCCAACTGACGCTCCGGAACCTGCCATAACTCGGCAAGTTCAGAGCAGACGTCTTTTTCCCACCAGTCGCACAAAAGCTTCTTGTTGCTATAGTTTTCGTGAATCCAAATTAAGTTGCCTATGACTTTCCGATAATACAATTCCTCGCCCTGCTTTAACGTTTCGGGAGGAAGGTACAGCTTTAGACGCTTGGTCGTACGATATAATTCTTTACTGCAGGCCCGCCGAATACCGCGCGGGGAGGGCGGCTTGCTGCCCGGATGCTTGGCATGGGGAGAACGCATGTTATGGCTCACTCCTTTGTATCACCATATGTTCCGGCAGGGGCGATAGTCACCGTCCTGTTTAGAATTGGGCGCAGTAGAAGGCATGTCCCGGGCTGTGTTAGAATAGGCTAGTACAAGAAAATGTACGCAGTAGGGGAAAGCGAGGGACAGGCGTGGAATTCTTATACGATGCGATAGGCCGACTGTTTGAATGGATCCAGCAGCTGGGCTATTTCGGAATTATGCTCGGCTTAATGGTCGAGGTGATCCCAAGCGAGATCGTACTTGCATATGGTGGATATCTGGTATCCTTAGGTGAAGTTAACTTTATTGGAGCCATGATCTTTGGTACCGTTGGCGGCGTGCTTGCGCAATTGTTTATTTATTGGATTGGTCGATACGGCGGTAGACCATTCCTGGAGAAGTACGGAAAGTACATACTGATTAAGAAAAAGCATATCGATTACGCCGAGAATTGGTTCAGCAAATACGGTACTGGCGTTATATTCACAGCACGCTTCGTACCGGTAGTAAGGCATGCGATTTCAATACCAGCCGGCATATCCAAAATGCCTGTGGGAAAGTTTACGCTCTTGACCACTCTTGCCGTTATTCCGTGGACTGCATTATTCCTGTACCTTGGAATGCTTCTGGGTGATCAATGGGAGCATATCGACGAGAAGGCAGGGCCTTACGTACGCGAAATTCTGCTGGGCGCGTTGGCCGTCATGATTCTTTATTTTTTGATAAAATGGATAAAATCAGCGAAGGCGAGGTCGAAATAACAAATGAGTATGAATATGGCTAATCATTTGGGTACAGGCATATCTCCGCAGCAATTCATGGACGGTATGCAGAAGAACCAGGAGACTTTTAAAGCAGGGTACGAGCAGTTTGCATGGCAGCATGAAGAGGATAAGGAATTCTTCGAAAGCTTGAATTTCCGGGATGACCTGCGGGTTCTTATTCTGGCAGCGGACTGGTGCGGTGATGTGGCGCGAAACATACCCGTCGTATTCCGAGCGATGGAGGCGGCTGGGATGGAGACGGAAGTGTTGATTATGGAAGAGAATCTGGATGTCATGGATCAGTTTCTGACAATGGGCGGCCGCTCTGTGCCTGTGGTCATCATTTCGGATACCGGGGGTCATGTACTTGGCACATGGGGCCCGCGCCCTGCTCACATTCAAAAGTTCATGGTTGAGTTCAAACAGAACAACCCGGATCGGGAAGCGCCAGACTACCAGGATAACCTGGCGGTCACACGTCAGCACATTATTCAAGCTTACGGGGAAGGGTATGAGTTTCACGCTGCCATCATTAAGGAACTGCGCGAACTCTTCTCAGGGTTCTAATTATGACACTTCATATCGAGACATTTAATCTAGGTCCTCTTCAAACAAATGCATATTTATTGACAGGGCCTGTAGAAGGCAAGGCTGTCATTATTGATCCCGGCATGAATCCAGGGCCGCTGCTTAAGCGAATTGCCGATCTGGAGATTGAAGCCATCCTGCTGACCCATGCACATTTCGATCATATGGGCGGCGTTGAAGAAATCCGCAAATTGAAGGGCTGTCCGGTCTATCTGCATTCTTTGGAGAGTGAATGGCTGACCAGTCCGAAGCTTAACGGCTCGCTGATGTGGCCTCAGGTCACCGAACCGTTGTCCGCTGAACCGGCAGAGTATGATTTGGCGGATGGCCTTGAATTGCAGCTGATTGGTCATACCTTCAAGGTTTTCCATACTCCTGGTCACTCGCCGGGAAGCGTGAGCTTTCTGAGCGGCAATGATCTGTTCTCTGGAGACGTTCTGTTCCGTTTAGGTGTTGGACGCACGGATCTGCCAGGCGGACGTGAACGTGATTTGATTCATTCCATTCAGAATACGCTGTACAACTTTCCGGATGAGGTGGTGGTTTATCCCGGACATGGCCCCCGGACAACAATAGGCTATGAAAAACAGCGTAATCCTTACGTCCCCTCAGGCCGTTAAATTACATCCGACATAAATCGGGAATAGGTATGGACAAATATAGACAACATTGATACAATACGGTTAATTAAATGTTACCCATTGCGAAGCACGCAGACTGTGGAATTGATCCCGGTTTGCGTTCTTTTATTTTATGGGATGTTTTTGGTATGGACGTGATTAGGGGGAAGGGCTAGTGAGAAAGGATCATCTATCGCTGTTAAACGGGATTGCTGCAGGAAACGAAGAGGTGGAGCGACAACCCGAGTCCAATCAGCAGATTGGAACAGATATATCTTCTGTTGTCTGGGACAGGCTGGTGAAGGAAGAAGCGATTATGCAGCAGCCATGGCACCATCGGCTGCAGTTTATCCGATTTAATCAATAGAGACTAGCGTACCGAACTGACACCCTTAGGAAAGAGATCTTTCGTTCTATTGGAGAAAGCAGCCGCATGATTGGCTGCTTTCTTTGTTTTAGGCAGATTTCACGATGAAATATAATTCTAGCAGCAGGAAGGCTCACATGGATTCCATCCTCTGGTGCAGAATAAAAAAATAATATTATTCTCTTTGAACGATAGGATATCGTTATTCGTATTAGAGATGGAAGACGAAAGAAGGTGATGGTTTCAATCATGATCCCTGATGAAGAGGAATTGATACGACAAGCACAGCAAGGGGATGCTGCTGCCATGGCGCTGCTATTTAAGCAGCATTATTCCTTTCTTTATAAATATTTGCTGAAAGTAACGATGGACCCGATGGTTGCGGAGGACACCGCGCAGGATACGATCGTTCGATGCATGGAGAATATGAACCGATACAACGGAACCTCATCCTTCTCCTCCTGGATGATTACGATTGCTACCCGATTGTTTATCGATAGTGCCCGGCGAAAGAAACGGGAGAAGAAGTGGCTGGAACAGGAGGCGGTTCAGTCGGCCAGGCGGATGCGCTGGCAGATGGAGCGGCGGGGAGAGGACTGGACGGACATGCTGGATGGATTATCCCGCTTATCCGAGGATCATCGGATTGCCATCCTGCTGAAGCATTATTACGGCTACAGCTACGATGAAATTGGGACGATGCTTGGCATTCCCGAGGGAACGGTGAAATCACGAACGGCTTATGGCATCAAACAGTTGCGAAAGGAGATGTATGAACATGGTCAAAAGGCCTGAACATGAGCATGAGGATGAACAATGGATAGAAGGGTTAACCCAGGAGATGAAACGCGTCGATCAATTGTTTGATGATGTACCTTCTCCCTCCTTGGAAGGATTGCACACGTTGGCCGTTCACACCTTGGAGCGAAAGCGGCGACGGATGAAATTCGAGCTGGTGCTCTTTCTTCTGATTGCACTCTTCATCGTTGGTGGCGCAATGCTCGCTGCCCTGTCCGCACCGATTATCCTTCTGTTTATCCATGTGTTTGGCATGGTCACGGGGGGAACGATCCTGATATTCTCCAAAAGCCTGAGATCGGCCGGAAAGAAGGGGAGCCGATGAATGAAGTGAACGAAACCCCGCTGGGTGTAATTATTGTTGCTTTTGTGCTTGTGCTCATCCAAGGGACATGGCTTTTCTTGGATGCAAGGAAGCGAGAGCTTGGCAAGATGGCTTGGTTCTGGGGAATATGGGGCTCGACTACGATGCCGCTGCCGCTGCTTCTTTACTGGATATTTGTTATTCGTAAGGACCACCACAAATCTTGAGTTCTATCATTATAGTTTGAAACATAGGGGGAGTTACCATGGATATCAATATCAATTGGGGATTAATCTGGCCGATCATTGCCTTGCAGGCGATTCTCGCCGTAACGGGGTTTATCTCTCTGTATAAAGCAGAGCCTGCAAGCATTCGTGGATCGAAATGGATGTGGGTGTTCATTATCCTGCTGGGGAATATTCTTGGCAGCGTTGCTTATTTTGTGGCAGGGAGGCGGGAAGCTTGACAGACAAACTCCTTAGCATTCACGAATTGACCAAAAATATAGGAAGCATCACGCCAGTCAAGGGTATTTCCTTTGAATTGCAGCGTGGAAGCTGTACTGCTCTGCTTGGACCGAATGGTGCTGGTAAAACGACTACACTGCGCATGCTGGCGGGATTAATACCGCAAACCCGGGGTGAGATCCGATATGGCTCCGGCAATGCGAATACAAAAGACTGGCGTAACCGGATCGGTTACTTGCCTCAGTACCCCAAGTTTTATAGCTGGATGTCGGGCATGGAATACTTGTCTTTCAGCGCCAAACTGTCTGGGTTGTCGGGAAGAGAAGCTGTTAAGCGGAGCCGGGACGTCATTGAAATGGTAGGGCTGGAGCAAGCGGCTAAACGCCGAATATCCGGTTACTCCGGCGGAATGAAGCAGCGGCTTGGTATTGCTCAGGCGCTTGTGCATGAGCCGGAGCTGATCATGCTGGATGAGCCGGTATCGGCGCTTGATCCGATTGGACGCCGTGAGGTTATGGACCTGCTATTTCGCCTGCGCGGAGAAGTCACCGTTTTGTTCTCTACCCATGTGCTTCACGATGCGGAAGAGATTTGCGATGACATGGTGCTAATGGTAGATGGAGAAATTGCCGAGAAGGGCTCGCTTAGCGAACTTCGCACGAAATACCGCCAGCCGGTCCTAACCATTGAGGTAGAGCCGGGTGAGCGGGAGGTTGCTTGGCTTGAAAGTCTTGCGGGTCGTCCTTTTATACATGAGATCGAGCTGGGTAAACGCGGCGCCAAGCTGATGGTGACCGATATGGCGGCTGCGCGCACTGCGTTAATCAAGGAGCTTGCCGATAGCGGAATCGAATTGCTTCGTTTTGAAGCCGGTACGTCTTCGCTCGAGGATATGTTTATGAAGGTGGTGAGTTCATGAAGTCTTTCTGGATTTATTATCAAAAAGAAATGACCGAAGCAAGCCGGACTTATAAATGGATTTGGGTTCCCGCAATCTTTTTGCTGCTTGGCATCATGCAGCCGGTATCCACGTACTATTTGCCGGAGATTCTTTCCATGGCCGGGGAAATGCCGCCGGAAGCAGCCGCATTATTCACCGTTCCATCCGCTGAGAGCGTTATGGCTTCGACCTTGGGCCAATTCAACATCATCGGCCTGCTGGTGCTTGTCCTGGCGGGAATGAACACGGTAGCAGGGGAGCGGTCCACCGGTACGGCTGAGCTTGTACTCGCCCGCTCCGTATCCACGATTCCCATGATGACTGCCAAATGGGCCGCCATGATAACGTTGATGGTTGTTTCCTTTGCGCTTGGGCTTGGCGGCGCTGCTTATTATACGTATCAGCTCATCGGTCCATTGAATTGGACAGCGGTTATCGGTGGCGCTGGCTTATACGCCGTATGGCTGGCCTGGATCGTAACGCTCTTATTGCCGCTGGGTGCCATCCTTCGCGGGCCAGCTGCGGCTTTCATCAGCCTGGCGGTTGCTGGCGCGCTTTCGCTCTTATCCAGTTTGCTGCCCTCCCACGTTCAATGGAGTCCGGGCCGGTTAGGCGGCATGGCTGCGGAGCAAATTCTTGGCTCAGGGAGCAGCGCCTGGTCACCAATACTCGTTGCCATACTGATCATGGCGGTATCCATTATCGTTGCCGCGAGGCTTCTCAGAAGGAGTCCTTTATCCCCGCAATCCTAGTTTCCATGGGAGTTTCAGGTTTTCTCTGATTCACATGGACATCTCTATCTTTTTTTAGTAGACTATGAGAATAGAAAAACGACTATCGGGCGAACATTTCGTCAGACAGGCCTCATATAGCGGAAGTTTTTCTTGCGAGATACTTGAAAAAGGATAGACCACTCAGGAGGTAGACGATGCTGCGTTTAGGGGAAAAGATTACAATCGTTGCGGATGCCTTTGAGCAGAATCTTCCAATCGGTCAATACGGTTATATCATTGCCTATGACCGTAATCCGGACAATGCGTTTGATTACGTCATTCGGATTCCCAGCCTCAACCGTAATTTTTTTGTTCCGGCAGATGATATTGAGCTGGAATCGATCGTGTTGAAACAGGAAGCCGAGCGGGTCGAACGGGAAGCGCTCATCGATTTCGCCCTGTCGACATATAATGAGAAGCTGTTTCGTCTTGTGATGAACGGCGAGTTAGAAAGTGTTGAAGAGGAAGAAGAAACAAAGGAAGCAATGTCCCAGGCGGATTTCATCAAACAAGTGAATCTTCGAGCTTGGATTTAGAAGAGTCGGCTGAGGCCGACTCTTTTTTGAAGTGGCAGGAAACGACAGGTATGAAGCTGAAGGCTTCAGTTCGATTGGATTGAATCTTCCATGCTTCTACAATATAATGAAAAAAGTTATCGAGACAGACTTTACCCCTTTAACTGGATGGGGGCATGAAGGAGGACGTAAAGCTATGAGCATTACCGATAAGGATGTTCAGCATGTAGCGAAGCTGGCCCGTTTAAATCTGACGCCTGAAGAAGAGCAGATGTTTACAGACCAACTGAATGCGATTTTACAATATGCCGAGAAGTTGAATGAATTGGATACTGAAGGTGTGGAGCCGACTACACACGTGCTTCACCTTAGCAATGTCATGAGAGAAGATGAAGTGCGCGCAAGCTTGCCTATTGAGAAAGTACTGCTTAATGCACCGGACGAAGAAGACGACCAAATTAAAGTACCAGCTGTCTTGGAATAGCCTGAAGGGAGGATACACACTTGAGTCTGTTTGATTACAAGTTATCGGAGATACATAATAAGCTGCAGAATAAGGAGCTTTCTGTAACCGATTTGGTTGACCAAGCTTTTACTCGTATATCTGAACGTGAGGATCGGGTGAAGGCATTTATTACGTTGGACGAGGAAGGTGCGCGTGCATCTGCCAAGACCCTGGATGACAAGCTTGCTGCAGGAGATACCCGTGGATTGCTGTTCGGGCTTCCTGTCGGAATCAAGGATAATATCGTGACAGAAGGACTCCGCACGACATGTGCAAGTCAGTTTTTGTCCAATTTCACGCCGGTTTACGATGCGACAGTTGTCGGTAAACTGCGGGCAGCCGATACGGTGACGATCGGTAAGCTGAACATGGATGAGTTCGCTATGGGCGGCTCCAATGAGAACTCCAGCTACTATCCTGTGCGCAACCCATGGGATTTAGACCGGGTGCCTGGTGGATCAAGCGGCGGCTCTGCCGCAGCTGTAGCTGCAGGCGAAGCTTACTTTGCGCTGGGTTCGGATACAGGCGGTTCCATCAGACAGCCAGCATCTTATTGCGGTGTTGTGGGATTGAAACCGACCTATGGCCTTGTATCCCGGTTTGGCCTTGTTGCCTTTGCATCGTCGCTGGATCAGATCGGACCTTTGACGAAAAATGTAGAGGATTCCGCGTATGTCCTGCAAGCTATTGCCGGTTATGATCCCATGGATTCGACATCCGCCAAAGTGGACGTGCCGGACTATTTGAGTGCATTATCGGGAGATGTGTCCGGTCTTCGCATTGCGGTGCCTAAGGAATACCTTGGCGAGGGCGTTGACGCCCAAGTGAAGGAAACGGTTCTGAACGCACTGAAGGTGCTCGAAGCACAGGGAGCTACCTGGGATGAAGTTTCCCTGCCGCATACTGAATACGCGGTAGCAACGTACTATTTGCTCGCTTCTTCTGAGGCTTCCTCGAACCTGGCCCGTTTTGACGGCGTGCGCTATGGTGTTCGTTCCGACAATGCTGGCAGTCTGATCGACCTGTATCATGAATCCCGTAGCCAAGGCTTCGGTGATGAGGTGAAACGCCGCATCATGCTGGGGACTTATGCACTTAGCTCTGGATATTACGATGCCTATTATTTGAAGGCGCAGAAAGCCCGTACGCTCATCAAGCAAGATTTCAACAAAGTGTTCGAGCAATATGATGTCATCATCGGACCTACCGCTCCGACTACGGCGTTTAAGCTGGGAGCCCAGGTGGACAATCCGCTGACGATGTACTTAAATGATATCCTGACGATTCCTGTCAGCTTGGCAGGTGTGCCGGCAGTCAGTGTTCCTTGCGGATTTGCGGATGGAATGCCAGTAGGTATGCAAATTATCGGCAAAGCTTTTGATGAGTCGACCGTACTGCGCGTCGCGCATGCCTATGAGCAAAATACTGAACACCATAAACGGCGCCCTGAGCTATAAACCGGCGGCAGAGAAGGAGGGAAACAATCGATGTCTACATCCAAATATGAAACGGTTATCGGACTGGAAGTGCACGTAGAACTGCATACCAACTCCAAAATATTTTGCGGCTGCTCCACGGCGTTTGGAGCTCCGCCGAACACCCATACATGTCCCATCTGCTTGGGCCATCCCGGCGTACTGCCTGTATTAAACCGTCAGGCCGTGGAATACGCCATGAAGGCTGCCATGGCGCTGAACTGTACCATCGGTGATGTCAGCAAGTTCGACCGCAAGAACTATTTCTATCCTGATTCTCCGAAAGCATATCAGATTTCCCAGTACGATCAGCCGATCGGTGAACATGGCTGGATCGATATTGAGGTGGACGGCAAGACGAAGCGAATCGGGATTACCCGTCTCCATCTGGAAGAAGACGCCGGTAAACTCACGCATGTGGATGGCGGATATGCTTCCTTGGTGGATTTTAACCGCGTAGGAACACCGCTTGTTGAGATCGTGTCCGAACCGGAGATCTCATCACCGGAGGAAGCCAAAGCTTATCTGGAGAAAATACGTGCAATTATGCAATACTGTGACGTTTCCGATGTGAAGATGGAAGAGGGCTCGCTTCGCTGCGACGCCAACATCAGCCTTCGTCCATGGGGACAGGAGGAATTCGGTACCAAGGCCGAGCTGAAGAACATGAACTCTTTCCGCGGCGTACAGCGCGGTTTGGAATATGAGCAGTTCCGGCAAGCGGAGATTCTCGACGAGGGCGGCGTGATCGTACAGGAAACCCGCCGCTGGGACGAAGCGCAGGCGAAGACCCTCTCCATGCGCGGGAAGGAGCAGGCGCACGACTACCGTTATTTCCCGGACCCGGATTTGGTATCGGTGCATATCAGCGAGGAATGGAAAGAAGCGATTCGTGCAACGATTCCTGAGCTGCCAGATGCCCGTAAGGTCCGTTATGCTTCCGAGTACGGCCTGCCGGACTATGATGCGGCGGTCATTACGTCGTCCAAGCTGCTCGCCGACTTTTTCGAGGACAGCTTGAACTATACGAAGGATGCCAAATCGGTATCCAACTGGATTATGGGTGATTTGCTGGGCTATTTGAACTCGAATAATCTGGAACTGGCTGAAGTGAAGATCACGGGTCAAGGCTTAGGTGAGATGATCGGATTGATCGAGAAGGGAACCATTAGCAGCAAAATCGCGAAAACCGTCTTCAAGGAGATGCTGGAAAGCGGCAAGCTGCCTGCCCAAATCGTTGAAGAGAAAGGCCTTGTCCAAATCAGCGATGAAGGTGCGATCAAGAGCATCGTTGAACAGGTGGTTGCGAACAATCCGCAATCCGTCGAAGACTATAAGGCAGGCAAACAGAAAGCGATCGGTTTCCTTGTTGGTCAAGTCATGAAAGAGAGTAAGGGTAAAGCAAACCCGGCGCTGGCCAACAAACTGTTGGTTGAGGTGCTGAACGGTTAAGCACGAGGTCAGCAGATTCCCGAATTTTTTTGCAGTCAGAGGGAGCTTGTCCCAATAGGGGCAAGTTCCTTTTTAAGATATCAGGAAGTATGAACTCCGGAAGGAGTGCTGCCTGATATCGCAAGGAAAACTACCACTAAACGCGGTCTGTCTTCTTTGAGAGTACGCCGATGATGTTTTTCTTACAATGATAAGGATAAGGAGTTGAAACAGATGATTAGCAAACTATCCTTGGAGGATAGAGATACCGTCCAGCAGATATGGAGTCTGCAGCATATGGCGTACCCTTTGGAAGCCGAACGGATCGGGTTCTTGGAAATTCCTCCGCTTCAGGATACCTTCGATATGATCCGTTTGTGCGGCGAAACCTTTTTTGGTTATGTAAATGAAGAAGGTGATATCATCGGGGCCATTGCAATAGAACCGGAACAGAAACAGGTCACCATATCACGGATGATGGTTCATCCTGGTCATTTTCGCAAAGGAATCGCAGGGATCTTAATTCAACATGTCTTGGAATCTTATAAGGAGGCACCGAAATTCGTGGTCTCGACAGGTACGCTTAATACACCAGCGGTAAACTTGTATGAGAAGTTTGGATTTGTGAAGGATCATGTGTTTGAAGTGGCTCCGGGCGTAGAATTAACGGAATTTCATCTAAATTTATAATGTATGTTAAAGGCAGCACGGACAAGAAGCCGACATGAGGGGAGTACCGTTTTTTTGAATAATCCTTGGGTTATAGATAATGTATCTATTTTATTAAGATTGCTGCTGGCGCTGCTGCTCGGTGGCTTGATCGGGTTTGAGCGAGAACGATCCAACCATGCTGCTGGTTTGCGCACGCATATATTGGTATGCTTGGGTTCTACACTGATTATGCTGTTATCCATCTACGGTTTTTCTGATTTTGTTGATGAAATTAACGTTCGAATCGATCCTGCGCGTCTGGCTACAGCCGTCATCACGGGGATCGGTTTCTTGGGAGCCGGTACCATTCTATTCACAGGTAAATCGATTACCGGATTAACTACAGCTGCTTCCATTTGGGTCGTAGGCGCGGTGGGACTCGCGGTCGGTGCCGGGTTTTATTTTGCCTCGATCGCATCCACAGTGCTTATCCTTCTGAATCTGGTTGTCTTCAATAAACTGGAGCAGCGATACATTCGGGGCAGCAAGCTACATTTAATCACCATCCATGCATCAAATACGCCCAATATTTTGGATGATATCTCGGCTCTGCTGGAGGAACAGGAATTCGTCATTAAAAAGCTCATCGTAAACGAACGCAGTAGTGCAGTATACGGAGAGCTTCAGCCACCGGTACTAGGACTTGAAATCGCACTTCATGTATTAACCGATCGCAAATTCGAACCGCTCGATATCACACGAAAATTGCGGAGAATCGGGCAAGTAACGATGGTTACGGCTGAATAAAGATATGGCATAATCTATGACCTCAAACGGCAATTGCTGATTCACTGGCTGTGCCGTTTTTTTGTGCTTTGCAAGTGTTGCGGATCACGTACCAGTTTTTTGCCAGTTACTTCGACTCCCCATTGGGGTACTATCAAAGAAAACCAACGTATACTACGCCAGTTCCTGGATGTTTTCGAAGGAGGCGAGAGCTTGTGAATCCAATACCCGAATCGCAAACTACAGTAAATAAGAAAAAAAGACATACAGTGCGTATGAAACGCCATCCTGGCCTGCAACGGAAAAAAAGAAAAATCTATGCCCTTCTACTCGCTGCACTTATTCCAGGCATGGGTCATCTGTACCTGGGTATGTATCGTAAGGGAATTACCTTTATTATGTTGTTGTTGTTGGATACATCGGCGCTGTTATATTTCTCATCCATCGGAATGCAGATCAATGTACCGCTGCTCGTTGTATTGGGGCTGCTGATTCCAGTAGCTTATTTCTATAATGTGTATGATGTGCTGCAGGCTGCTGAATATATTATGTCCCGCAGAAGACGTGGCGAGGTTGTCGCTGCTGCCGGTGAGGGACATAGGCCGAGCTACCTCTTCCGGAACGAGCGGGGGATTACTTTTGGCTTAATGCTGGTCGTGAGCGGTACACTGCTCATTTTGTTTCACCAGAAGCCTCCATGGCTGCAGGTGTGGATTCGCGATTATGGCGCGGAAGCCTCGGCTATAGGTTTGATCGTGATCGGAATCTGGGCTGGAATTCGGGAAATTCTCAGACATCGAAGAGGAAAGGAAAAGCCCTTATAGTGGATGTCCGCGAATATGAGGTGAGTCGCATGAACAGGCGGGGGGAGGAGACGGATGAAATATAAAATCAGAGTCGGACGATACACTGCAGCCTTATTGCTGATTATTACAGGCGTTCTATTGCTGCTGGACGAGTGGAGAGGCACGGATTATGTATTCATGCTGCAGAGATGGTGGCCGCTGCTGTTTATACTGCTCGGTATCGAATATCTGGTACGGTATACAGGGTCTCGCCTGTTGGGCAGACGGGCGGAGTTTAGGTTTCGCCCGGACATCAAGGGGATATTGCTTGCCGTGGCTGTCACGGCATCTGTATTTGTGATCTCTGAGCAGGAGCATTTTCTCCATCTCTGGAACCGGGTAAGTCTGAATCTGACGGCTGCGGGAGTGGATTACAGTGAGGCTGAAGGCTATCGATTTCAAAAGCCTGATTTAACTATTCCCGTCGACCTAGATACCGAACGCATCATCGTTGACCAATTAAACGGGGATATCTTCATCACGCGGGAGAATGTCGACGAAATAGAGGTACAAGCACAGGTATGGGTAGACCGCGAGCAGTCCGGTATAGCGGAAGCGATTGCCGAGCAGTCAACAATCGAGATCAGTGAAGGCAAGACGATCACGATACGGTCCAAGGGAAAGGCCTATGGAGAATCGGGTAAACGCCAGCCCCGAATGAATTTGAAAATCGCCGTTCCGGATGATCGCAGGTTTAACTTTGAAGTCCGAACAATGAATGGCGCTATTTCGTTGAACCGTGTTGAAGCCATTGAGAATATTTCACTGGAAAGCGGCAATGGCCCCATCACGATGGACCGTATATACGGTAATGTTACGGGCAAAACATTAAATGGTGAGATTACGGCAAGAGGCGTTATAGGCAATATCAAAATGTCTACGAACCGTGGGAATGTGCTCGCCGTTGACGTTACGGGAGAAACGGATTTGACCACGCAAGTGGGGAATATGACGGTGAAACGGACGACGGATAATATTCGGGTTCAAACAAGGAATGGCAATATCCTGATTAGTGGCGCAGAGTCACAGCTAAATGCGGAATCGCTTAATGGTGCGGTGGCAGTACGATCATCGCGTATCGGAGGCGACTGGAATGTTTATAGTGCGGTTGGTGAGATGAACCTTCATATTCCGCTGGAGGGTGATTATAAGCTGGAAGGGACGATTAGCTACGGTAGAATTCTAACCACATTGCCCAATCTCCTGATCGAGCAGAAAACCATCACCGGTGAAGCTGGTTCAGCTGAGCATACCATTCGTATTGAAGGGAACAGCAATCTGAATATCTATCGAAGCTATCCGGAACAGGAGGAAAGACGGAACCCTGGGGACTGGACGCCTTTGCCAGATTGACAAAAATCCAAGAGACGCCGTACAATAAAACGTAAGAGTAGTAGATATTGTATGAAAATTAGTCAAAATTGAAGGCGGTGGGCAACCATGGGAACGTCCGTACAGCATGCGCTGGAACAACTAAAAACGACCGGTGTCCGAATCACGCCGCAACGCCATGCCATTTTAACGTATCTCGTGGAATCAATGGGCCATCCGACAGCGGATGACATTTATCGGGCTCTGGAGCCTAACTTTCCTAGCATGAGCGTAGCCACAGTATATAACAACTTAAAAATGTTTATTGAATCCGGCATGGTGCGTGAATTGACTTATGGAGACAACTCGAGTCGTTTTGATGCGAATGTATCGGATCATCATCATATTATATGTCAAAGTTGTGGTAAAATTGAGGATTTCAGCTATCCTTCCCTTGAGGATGTTGGCGTACAGGCTGAGAGAAGCACCGGGTTCGAAGTGAAGGGATTAAGAATGGAGCTCTATGGGCTCTGCAAGTCTTGCCAATAGACGACACCGGTGGTTATAGATAACGTGGGGAATGAATCATTCCACACGTTTTTATTTTTAAAGGCTTCTTTTTCGAAACGGGAGTTTAGCGACGGGCGAGAGGAAATGGGGGAGTATTTTGGCAAGGAGAAGATATCGGCGTCAAAAGAGGCGCTCGAGGGGCGCTTTTTATCTGGGTTTGATGTTGTTAGCGATTGGGGTTTGGTGGGTGGTCACCACAGTGCTGCCAAGCGAGACCTATACGGTACCAGACTGGAAAGGGCTGGATAAGCCTATATTTGTTCAAGGTGAACTGAAATCGGAGCCTGCCCGGGGTGCGGGAGAAGCATTGTTGCTGCCCATCACGGTAATCCAGGAGAGCGTGGATGAGAATATTCGTTATGAGCAGGAGACGGAGTCGGTGATCATAACAACTCCTGAATCGGTTCTGCGATTGAAGATAGGGAATACGAAAGGTGAATTGAACGGCAAGGAAACCACGATACCACATGCGCCTGAGCTTATTGACGGTATTGCCTACGTTCCGATTAAGCCGCTTAAGCAGTATTATGGTGTGGTTGTTCATGAGAATTCAGTTACAGGTGCCATCATTCTGATGCGTGCCGGGGATTCGATTCAGCTTGCAGAAGCAGCACCAGCCAAGCCTGAGGATACGGTAGATCTGCGTGAGAACCCGGAGAAGAAGTCATCTATTATACTGGATATGCCTGTCGGTGAGCGATTGCGTGTGTGGCGGGAAGAAGAGGATTGGCTGTATGTCCAGGCTGATAATGGTTATGCCGGGTATGTTCTTAAGCAGCGGACAAAGCTTGGAGAAGTGAAGGAAATTCCGCTTCTAGGGCAGACTCCTTCACGTGCAGAATTGGAATGGAAGGACAAGTCAGTCAATCTGGTATGGGAAGCCGTATACAGCAAAAATCCGAGTACCGAACAAATCGGCAAATTGCCGGGAGTCAACGTGGTCAGTCCAACCTGGTTCCACATTGTGGATGAGGAAGGCAATGTCGAATCCAAAGCTTCTACGCAATATGTAAGCTGGGCTCATCATCGAAATATGGAAGTCTGGGGGCTCATGGATAACAGTTTTGATCCTGAAATAACGACCGCAGCATTGTCTACCTTTGATAGGAGATCTCACATCATTAAGCAGATGCTGACGTACGCTAAACAATATAAACTCGACGGTATCAATCTTGATTTTGAGAATGTGCATACTAAGGATAAGGATCATGTCGTTCAATTCGTGAGGGAGTTGAAGCCGCTTGCCAAAGCGAGAGGGTTGATTGTATCCATTGACGTGACGCCAAAATCGAACAGCGAGATGTGGTCGCTCTTTCTGGATCGGAAGAGGCTTGGAGAAACCGTCGATTACATGATGGTAATGGCCTATGACGAGCACTGGGCTTCCAGTCCAAAAGCAGGATCGGTATCTTCGCTGCCATGGGCTGAGCAATCGGTAAGGCGGATACTTGATGAGGATGCGGTTCCTTCCTCCAAGCTGGTGTTGGGCATACCCTTATATACGCGGGTTTGGACGGAGACAAGCGAAGCGGGTGAGAGTAAAGTATCCTCCAAAGCCATTGGGATGGAGAAGCTGCAGAATCTGCTGGAAGAACAGAAGGTGAAGGGAAAGCTGGATGCCAGTACGGGACAGAACTATGTGCAATTCACAGAGGACGAGTCCGTCATTAAAATCTGGATGGAGGATGCGATCTCTCTTCAATCCCGGGTAAACATGGCCAAAAAGCTGGAGCTTGGCGGCATTGCTTCCTGGAACCGAAGCCTGGCCATTCCGGAGACCTGGGAAGTTCTGAAGACGATTCATGATTAACGCATAGCATTCGTACTTATAGCCATTCTTATTAGATGAATGTGTAGAAACATACTGAACAAAAGACAATTCACATCATTAAGGCAGTTATGGCGTTTCGAATAGTTCTGTTTTGCTGGAACTTGATGCTTTGCTGCCTGTAATCTATATATAACAAGAACCCGGTTATCTTCGCGATAACCGGGTTCTTTGTACGTTTATTCATCTAACCTAATGTGCAACCTATTTACACAAGCTCTTGAAGCTTACGCTTTGGTCTGCTGGGCTTCGAGTTCTTCTGCCGTGATATTGGCCTGGCTTGGATCGAGAGTCAAGATCGTATGGCAGAACATGCAGCGGTCGGTCTTACCCAACATTTTGGTTAATTTACTGCATTCGGGACACTGAATTTGCACAGCGCTTGTGGACAGCATCCCTGCCCAGAAGTAAATGCCGAGACTTCCCATCATCATAATGAGACCAAATACCAGTCCAATTCCGGCAAATATTTTGCCAGCTTGTCCGAAGAATACGATTCCGGCTGTGCCAAGCACCATAAGTCCCATACCGAGCATCGTCAGCAGCAATCCCCAAGTACGGAAGGCATTGATTTTTGCGTTCTTAAAGATCATAGCTCACAATCCCCTGTCCATTTAAGTATTCGTTTGTACAGCAACGTGAAACTAATAAAAAAATTGATATTCAACTGTCTTCTAATGAAGAACTTATCTCCTAAAAGAAGGAACTAACAATAGATACGTAGAAATACATTATAACTGAAATGGCTGAAATTCGCCAAGGAATGTATGGAGGGAAACGTGGAATTAGCCAACTTTTCTTTTTATTATGGAAATACGGTGGATGAGCAAGCGATTGGAGCTCTGGCATACCGGAATTCAGCGAAAACGATGCAGGGCTCACTTATTCATGACTTTGAGGTCAATATAGCTGTAGTGTACGAGGGAACACCCGATGAGCCTCCGATCCAACATTCGATTGTAAACGGGGAACGATGCCAGGTTATCAGTGTAGGGTTGGACGATTTGCATAGGGAGCTCCTGAGTGGCACGCATAAAATATTGATCAAATGCCTCCTCGAAGGAGATATCATAAAAGACAGTCAAGATCGTCTATCTAATCTGCGCAGAGACTTTTTAAGGTTTGCGGAACCGTTCCGAGAGCAGAAACTGTTCATTGGTTTCGCTCATTTTCTGCAAAAGTATGTGGATGCAAAGACACTCTTACAAGATGATCGGGTACTGGATGCTTATCATACATTATTAGAAGGCCTTCATTATTGGGCAGGTCTTGAACTGATTGAACGGGGGATTCATCCGGAATCGGCCGTCTGGGAGCAAATCACAGGATTAAACACACCTGTACGAAAATTATATGAGGAGCTTACAATCAGTACGGAAACACTTGGTCAACGAGTGGAACTGGCTCTGCTGGCCTATGAGTTTTCTATGATATCCAAATTGGAGAGTTCCTCAGCATTACTAATTCGAGTCTTGAGAAGTCGTCGGCATCCATGGACCGTCCAAGAGCTAACACTTCACCCTGAGCTGGCGCCTGTGTCCCGAGAGCTGCCAATCGTCATGCGAAAACTGATATATCGAGGACTTGTGAAGGAATTGCCGATGTGGAGGGATTCCCGTTCACATGGTACTGAAACGATTCGCTATTGCATGGATTTATGAAGAAGGACGGAAGTCCTTCTTTATTTGTATCTACATGAAAGCCTGGAAAATGTCTTATCATATCTGTTATATGAAGCTTCGTAGGAAGTTGGTAAATAAATTGCTGAATAGTGTTGACGAGCCCTTATACTCTGTGATACATTATAACTCGCCCCTTCGAAAGGGACTTTGATAATTCGGTTAAGAAAATGTCGAATTAAAAAGTTTTCAAAAAAAAGTTCTTGACGAAACGATGGGCAACATGATATATTATAAAAGTCGCCGCTGAGATGCGGACGGCAAGCAAGAAACGAAGGTTGATCTTTGAAAACTGAACA
>NZ_JBCMXJ010000019.1:0-9235 GCF_050475945.1 Paenibacillus solani | reverse complement strand
ACTGGATCCTTCATCGAGATCAACAACTCTAATGATTTTTTACGCTCTTCGCCGATTTCTTATAACGTCTCTCGTATTCACGACGCGACCCTGCCTTAGATAGCTCTTATCGTAGGCTGGGTCGTGTGTCGTCTGAGCCTCTTCCATGATTATAAATCTGACGACCTAGGGGCGTAAGCCCCGCAGCGTGAATGCGATGTTATATGATGCCGGTGCCACCTTGAATTACGTCCAATACTGTTCCTCTATCTTTTCCTCATTATTTCGTGAGTCAATGTATTCATAAGGTCCTACAATCTCTATTTTATTAGTTTCAAAAAAACCAAAAATTCTTTTGCCTTCTTCGATTAATTCTTGTCTGTATTGTTTGATAAAACTGTCCATTTTTTCTGGTTCGTCCAACTGTAAATCATAATCAAACACAATAAATTTCAATGCAATGATTCTTAGGAACGAGTAACCTTTACAATATGCGTCATAGATTTTCCTACAGCAATTAATGAAATCTTCTTCTGAAGAGAAAAGTCTTTTTAAGGTATCTCTTATCTCAAATTCATATATTGATCTATAGTCTAGGATTTTTATCAGTACGGGTTCTAATTCGTCCAATACAAATTTTGATTTATAATTTAAGTTGACTAACATGAAATACGTTTCAATTCCTAATTCCTTTTCAAGTCGCTCTTCATTGTCGTACAACCAGCTTTCAAATTCTTGGATCGACGTTGTATTTTGTAGAACTGAAATTAAATAATCTGCAATTTCTTGATTTAGCACTTCCATGAATATCATCCTTAAATATGTTTTTGCACCGGTTTCACATAACGTCTTATGTGTTCACGAACCCGAGAACCTTAAGCCCCAACGGGGCGGCCGCAACGCGGTTAGGTTCACAGGGTTGTCCGCCTGAATCAACTTCCTTGAAATGCATCGAGCGGACCGAGCAGCCGTAAGGCTGCGATGCGTGAAAACGATGTTATGTGATATTGCAGCCATCCTGAATAACTTTCACATCTCTCTTAATTTCTCTAAAGAACTTTATTATTCTATTAATATTGTCCTGATTCTTTCCATAATCAATTACAGTTGTCTTAACAATCGGTCTACTTGTAATCAGCACCTTATACTTATTTTCGTGGATATGATCCAATTTAAACAAAATTAAATCACCCCATGTATACCAAGTCATTCCTGCCTTTGCCTTTAATATTCCCTCTTGAATATTAATTTCCTCGATCTTGCATTTGATAATGTTACTTAGTGAGTTTTCACAAATGACTAATATATCTTGTTTAGAACCTTCTATCACTATTTCTGCAGTATTAATGATTTTCACATTTCCCTTTTTTTGTCCAAGTTTCTTTAGCTTTATCCTCTGAATTACTGATAAAATTGTTGTCATTAATAGTCCAAATATAATTCCCGAAATCACTCCATTATTTAAATTTGAATAAACATCCTCACTATAGAACAACCCCATAATAATTCCATAAGGTATAGATGTTGAAAAAAATAATATGAACTTTTGTTTCATCTACGAGTTCCCCCTACCCCTAATTAATTTGCTGCAATATCGCATAACGTCTTTGTATTCACGAACCCGAGAGGCTTAAGGCGCGAATGAGCCGGATGGCTTCGCCACTTAGCGTTGGCAGGGTTGTTCGCCTGAAATCACCACTAGCTTTATCCTCATCGGGCGAATCCAGGAGCCGTCAGGCTCCGCAGCGTGAATGCTATGTTATAAGATGTTGGTGCCCTCATGAGATAACAACTAAATTAGTAATTTAAGCTTTTATATTATTTAATTGTTTTAACATTCCATCTTGATATTCAACCATGTGTAGTAATGCACCTACAACCACCCAGTTAAACCATGAGTATCCCTTAATAACAATTTCTAAGTCTCTATCTGGTATCATAAAATCAACAGTCGCCTTTGGATGAACAATACGATGCCTAATTTTTAATGCCTTATTAAACAACTCCCACCCACCATCGCTCAAATCTAATTTATAACCAGTAGAGTTTCGCATATACATATTTAGAGCAAATCTAAAGTTGTCTGCTGTTGGAAGAAAGTTATTTCTACTGACAGCCTCAGCCCTATTATTAAGAGTGTATGATTCTTCTTTTAATAGAGCAATCTCTGCTTCAGTGTATATATTTCTATTTATATCTGGTCTATCCAAACACTTTTGTTTCAAAACATAGGTTAATGCTTCAACAGCGGCAAAGACTGTTCTGATATAACACCTTCTATTATATTGATTATCTTCAGCTCCAAGTAACTTAAATGCAGAATCCACATCAGTAAAGGCTAAAATTATCAATTCTTTAATGTCATCTTCCTCTTTAAGATCACTCATTAATTATATTCTCCTCATAATTGAATTAAATGTTGTTTTCATCCTGTTCTTTGCGACAATTTCTTATAACGTTCCCGTATTCATGAACCCGAGAGGCTTAAGGCGCATAAGCGCCGGGTCGCCAGACTTAGCCTCGCAGGGTTGTCTGCAGCTAATAACTTCCTCACCTTAACTTCTGCAGACCAAGGAGCCGAGCCTTTAGGGTCCGCAGCGTGAATGCTATGTTATATGAAGGAACCGACCTCTTCGAATAACTACAGATCTTATCTCGTATTACCTTCATATTTACTGTACTTCTGGATCCAACCGTCCTCAGTGAACAACTCTCCATGAAGTCCATCACTTTCTACAGCTATATCTATATCATTCACTTTAATCTTTATTCTTTTATTCATGTCTTGTTCTTCTTGTATCTTAAAAAGAAAATCGTGTATACCACTATCAATACTATTTATTAAAACTCGTTGTATAATCTCTCTTTGATCTTTATTAAATTGGTTGTAATCTTGTATTAGTCGTTGAGTAGACGGGCTCTTCAGGAGTCCAGCATTAATCATCTCAAACCTTTCAATAATCTTGTCCCTTAATTCTTCCATTAAAAATTCCCCGAATATATCAAGCACTTCGTTGTTCATCTTTTTCGTCCTTTCGGTTCTTTCATATAACGTTCCTGTATCCACGACGTCCCACCGACTTAAGCGACCAACGGGAGCGGCCGCGATGCGGTTAGTCGGTGCGGATGTGTCCGCCTGATTATGCTTCCCTGCCAATCCCCTTCGGGCGGACCGAGGAGCCGCCAGGCTTCGAAGCTTGGATATGATGTTATGTGATGTACGTCTCTTCCTGTTATTGCTTAATAAATTCTATTAGGTACTTCTGCAATGCAGGTAATGATTCAAGAAATCCATCCCGGATACTTACCAATGTAGTTAATGTCAGAAATTTATCTAAATCATCAAAGACTTTGAGGTTCTCTTTCATTATGATTAAATTGTATGATGGCTTGTTTGTAACATCTACTGCTATATACGGTGCCCCGTTATGTATAAAGAAATTTCGGCTGTCATCCAATTGTTTAAACCAAGATGCGTCTATTCCTGAATCTCTGAGTATTCTTGCTTGTAACCTTCCCACTTGTCCTTGATCTATTGACTGACCTTTCGCTTTAAATAATTCAATTATGAATTTACTAAGCAATTCACAGCATGAGTTAATCTCGAATAAAAACGCATCAATATCAATTAACAAATCAAGTTTTAGATCATCATCGACATACAATCCATAAGCTTCATGATCATTAGTGTTTACATGTTCATCTTTGTGTCCGATTACCACTTCATTTAATCTTTCTAAATCCTCTGTCATCCGTCTAAAAAGTCTAATTATCATGTCAATTCTGATAGAAATTGCCATAGCACTTTCATAAAATTCATCAGTAGGTTCTTCTATTTTTGAAATCTTAATTGCTTCATTAATTTCATTTTGAATCGGTAGAACCCACTTGTTAATGAAAATACATTCAATATGGATCCACTCACTGATCATCAAAATTATTCCGCTCCTTTAAAAGATTTAGACGTATTTCACATAACGTTCCTGTATCTACGAACCCGAGAGGCTTAAGGCGCGAATGCGCCGGGTCCCACGGACTTAGCCTCGCAGGGTTGTGAGCTGAATCCGCTTCTCTGCTTGCCTCTTCTGCGAACCAATGGCCGAACGGCCCGAAGCGTAGATACTATGTTAAGTGATGTATTCGTCATCCTCGATCAAGCTTCAGATAATGTTCCTAATTTCGTATATCTTTGTAAACAAATTCTTTATATTTCATAAATCCTTTGTTCTTATAGAAACTCCTAGCTACTTCATTGTTCACCCAATAATCTAATTCAATTTTATTTACTTTATTACTTTCAGCTACTTCAATAACTTTATTTATTAAACCATTTCCTACTCCCCTATGCCTAAATGCACTAAGGACATTCAGATGATGAATAAATAGAGATTGATACGCATTACGGAATGCACTTTCTTTATACTCTCGTAACTCCACCCAAGCATATCCCAATACTTGATCTTCTTCTCGCGCAACATAAAAGATAAATCTTGGGTCGTTTATGATTTGTTTAAAAAAAGTTTTCGCAGCATCGGGATCATATTGTTTAAAATACTCAGGATACATCTGTCTATGTAATTCTTGAACTTCCTGATTCAGCCTACTAATAAGCTCGTAATCATATGTTTGTAAAACTTCCATATCCCACCTCATATAAGCTTCTATTTAAAATGTTCTTACGAATATTTCACTTAACGTTACCGTATTCACGAACCCGAGAACCTTAAGGCAGCTTCAGCTGCCGGCCGCGACTGCGGTTAGGTTCGCAGGGGTGTCCGCCAGATTCAACTTCTCGAAATGCCTCGGGCGGACCAAGGGACGGCGCCAGCCGGACCGTTGCGTGAATATAATGTTATCTGAAGGCTTGGCCATCGAAGCATTTGCTTACTAATTATTCTTTAATATCTTGCAATAATATATTAATTCCATTTCATCATATTTGCGTCTTGAAAATTCAATGTAATTATTCTTGAGAAACAATTTTTGAGCAGGAATCTGTCTGCTTGTTGTATCCAATATTAATCTCGTATAACCTCTATATTCTGCAGACTTTTCTAGAGCGGCAAGAATCTGGCTACCATATCCTCTACCCTGAAATTCAGTCTTAACCCTAATCCGTTTGATTTCCGCTGTTATTTCATCTACTTTCCTATATGCACCCATACATATGAGATTTCCATCTACGGTTCCGACAAGGAAATCACCATTAGCAATATATAATTCTTCAATCTTGTCTAAATCTTTATCTAAAACTGGGTCACCAATACTTGCACCAAATTGATTTAATCCGTCGATATGTAATTTCTTTATTATTTCTTTATCAGTACTTTTAAATTGCCTAATTATAAATGAAATGTTTATCAGCCCTTTTCAATAGTTTGCCAAGCTTTCAGATAACGTTTGTGCATTCACGAAATGACCCAGCCTTAGATAGCTCTTATCTTAGGCTGGGTCATTTGTTGTCTGAGCTTCTTCAATGATTATACATCTGCACAACCAAAGGGCGATAGCCCTGAAGCTTGAATGCTATGTTAGCCGATGTACCATGACTTCTTGTAGTACCCACGAGATCATATATTTATGTTATTCTTGAAAATTTTGTTATCCATTAATCCTGTTCTTATTTCACTTTTGTTATATTTCATATTACACTTTTTTAGGTAACAATTAGTTTCTTTGACAATAGAACTAACAATTTTTTTGATTAACTCTAACTCTTCAATTTGGATAATATCTAATCCATTATTTTTAAGTTCTTTATAATAGGGATGAATAAATCTATATGCTACGGCGAGCTTTAATAAATCTTGAGATGCATAAGCACCTTTATTTATTATTAACTCAGCAATCGATAGTTTATTAAATTCAGTTACCGCATCTTTGATTTGAATAACCACATCTTCAATCGAAGGATCCATCGAAATAGTGTGATGCTCACGATGAATTTCAATAAATGGTACTTCATCATACCCCTTTTGAACTTTTGAATAATGTCTCAAATATTCTGATTGAGCTACTATCGCATATAATTCCAAATATAATTCTCTTAATTGAATGTAACTGTGATCTCTTATAAACTTATTTGTGCTGTCAAGCCAATCAAACCAATTCTTAAATTTACTAGATAATAAAGTTGCCACAAAAGTAAGTGTTGCTGTAGTTATAGCAATCATTAGTGTTTCTTTAAAGGTCACATAAATTTCTCCTTCTCATGGTATTTCGGCTAACGTTCTTGTATTCACGAACCCGAGAGGCTTAAGGTCCACCAGGACCGGGTGGCTCCGCCACTTAGCCTCGCAGGGCTGTCTGCTGACTCCATTCCCTCGAAAATCCTCTTGCAGACCAAGGGTCGTCAGGCCCGCAGCGTGAATATTATGTTATCAGAAGCTTCAACTTCCTTTGAGCTACATTAAATCTATCTCTCTAATTATTTGTTGTATTTCTTGTTTGCTTACTTCAGGAAATATGTTGTTTATAATGTTTACATGCTTATCAATAATCCGTTGTGAATAAACACCGTTTCGACTGACTCTCTCTAAAGATCTTGATAAGCTTTCTTTTATAAACTTTTTAGGGTCGAATTCATTTGAGTTTTGATTAGACTTTATAATTGAATCTATTCTGGGAAGCAAATAGGATACGCTCATTAAGATTCTCCATATGTCATCTACAGTATCTTCTATATCATCTACTGTACTTTCTACATTGCTCGAATTACTATCTGCATTATCAGCACTTGAATAAATATCATCCAAAGTTTCAGAAACTTTTTTATCAAAAGCCTGAAGTTCCTTGATCATGGTACTGGTCTCTTTAAGCACTTGTTGCTTTGTCTCATTAAGATTTCTTTCTAATTCTGTTGTAGCCTCTTTAAAACTATTAACAAATTTATTTCTTTCACTCTCCATAAATAATGAAAGCAATTCACTAGGATACAAGGAACGCTTTTGTCCATCTCCTCTAATACGGTATGTTCCTCCATCTGTACAATAAGGTTTGAATTCACCACTTAAAATCTCAATAACATAAATCCCAGCTCCATCAATCTCTGTAGAAATAATCTCTAAGTTAACCGGTGGTCTACAACTCTGCGCTTTATTTAAGATTGATAATTTATCTTTGTCACTGATTTGACAACCAGTAACTGTTCCAATTTGTTTTCCTTGATTATCAGAATCATCTTTTACACCGATTAGTATTACTCCACCAGTTTTAGAGTTGGCAAATGCAACAATATCTTCGGACTTCAAACCTGAAAGCGACTCTTTGAATTCGATTTCATATCCTTCTTCTTTATTAATTATTTTTAATAGCTCTTGTCTGCTAAACATCTTTAGTCATCCTTTACTGAAGTTTCTGATAACGTTATTGTGTTCACGACATCCCACCGACTTAAGGCCACAACGTGGCCGGGCGCGATGCGCTTAGTCGGTGCGGATGTGTCCAGCTGCTCCCGCTTCATCGAAATGCCTCTGCTGGACCGAGGGGGCTTGTCCCCCGATGCGTGAACATTGTGTTATACGACGTAGTTCACTTCTCCGATTTATCTAGAATCTTAGCCTTAAAGTCAACCCTAGTTGAATCGCTATTAATCTTCTTCCTTATTACCTTTATTCTGAAGTTTGAAGATTGCAAATAACTTGTTAGTGCCTCCATAAATATTGAATAGTCGTGTTTAAATGAGTTAGTTATCATTCCAATAGCTTTACCTTGGTTGTTTTTCACAACTAAAATTGCTATTCTACCCTTTACATCTCCTAAAGACACTTCATATTCTTTATTTACTTGAAGCTCTTCATTAGCAAATTCAAAATCAAAAGCCCCATCAATTAATCCGGATACTTCAATAAAACCTTTTCTACTTAACATCGCTTCTATAATATTTTTATTATCTTCTAAATTTTCTTGAAAACTTGATTCAATTCTTCTAACTATCTTTAATTGATTAGGAAGTGTTTCAATCAATCCCTTTAATTCATTATTGAGTTGATCTACTTTTTCACTATTATTATCTAAATAGTTTTGTTGTTCCTGTAACTTATTTAACTCTTCTTCTTTCTGCTCGATTTTGTTAAAGTTATCAATTTCTTCGCCAATAATATCTGCCCAGTCTGCAATTGAAGACTTAATTGTTTCTCTGATAAATATTGAGTTTGTTTCTATACTTTCCAATTCTCTTCTTACGTCCTCAGAACCAGCACTCATTTTATTATGTGTTCTATCAATCAGCATATTTACTGCTTTTTCAATCTCTTTAATCCTGCGATATGCAGACAGCGCAAATCTTTTTTGACTTTGTTCAAATTCATTTTTTGTAGATATTCTAGTTACTAACCAACCAAAAATAATAGAAAAAATAAACTGTAGAACACTAAACAGAGTCTGTTCAAGTTTAGTTGATGTTTCCGAAGTATTTACAATCTGAAGAATGATTGTGACTACCAGCAATATACCAAAAACTAAACCAGCTACTTGAGATAGATTCCATCGTTTCATGTTTTATTCTCCTTTTTTAAATGAACTATGTCGTATAACGTTCCTGTATCTACGAACCCGAGAGGCTTAAAGGAGCAAAGCGACTGGGTCCGACGGACTTAGCCTCCAAGGGTTGTTCACTGATTCTACTTCTTTGCTTATCGTTCTTGTGAACCAAGGGTCGAATGGCCCGCAGCGTAGATACTATGTTATATGATGGATAGGCCATCATTGATTTAGCCAACAAAATCATCCGGTGCCCATACTGCAATATCATTCCCAGGACAACAAACGATTTCCCATATTTCATCTTTGTTTGTATTCCCCCATACCCCTAATTGCCAGCTTTCGTATTTATCATTATGTCCATTAACGTAAAGAACTTCGCCAGATTCGAATACAATAATTAGAGTCGGTACATCACTCGATAACCATAAATCTACTACTTTCTTCATTCTAAGTTCGCAAATTATCTTTGAACTCTCTATCCAATCCAGTTCAGGTAAAGTTTCTGCTGTTGGAAAGACCTCTGGCAGGGAAGGAAGCACTGCAAACTTTCCTTCAATATTTAAATATATTTGTCCATCTATTCTAGCCTTATTTACTTCATTTTCAGCAAATAATATCTTAAGTCCATAGAAGTTAATCCCCTCAATATATGAACCAACGCACAAGTATTTTAAAGTCTTATCTGCAAGATCTTTTAAAGATTTCTCCATAGAGACACCTCATTGAAATTATTCATTGCCTATCTTTCATATAACGTTACTGTATCCACGAC
>NZ_JBCMXJ010000018.1:0-303267 GCF_050475945.1 Paenibacillus solani | reverse complement strand
GGAGTGCAGATTGCTGAGGGTTCCATCGAGAGCAAACATCTCGCATCAAACGCTTTTGATAACTTCACCTTAGACGAGGGATCTGTTACGGGAAGCCAAATTGCTGAAGGCACCATCACCGGCGCGAACGTGGCCGAGGGATCGTTGGACGGTTTGCAGATAGCTGAGGGCTCCATTGAGAGCCGGCATCTCGGACCCGATGCCTTCAATAATTTCACTCTTGCTGAGGGCTCTGTAACCGGAGGCCATATTGCTGAAGGCACCATCGAGAGAAGGCATCTTAGTCCGGACGCTTTTGATACCTTTACACTCCAGGATGGCAGCATTAACAGTATTAAATTAGGCAACTCAGCTGTCACAAGCGTGCATATTTCTGATGGTGCTGTTACCGGCCAGCAATTGGCAGAAGCAGCAGTCACTGCACAGCATCTGGCCTTTACGCCAGTACGCAGCGTTGCCGGTCAGCCGAAACTTCAGCAGTTTGGAATGACTCCCTTTGTATTAACGGGAGCCGACACACAGGCTGAGGTAACAGTCAAATTTGATGAACCTTTTGCCGGTATCAACTACGTCATCGTGGGGATGAGCAACAACCCAGGCTTCCAAATTTCACTGAAATCACAGCGCGAAGATGCAGCGGTCTTGACAGTGTTCCGCCAGCCTAATTGCAACCTTTCCTACGGATTCATGTCCTGGATTGCTCTGGGCCCTTCATTGTAACCAAAATATTAATACAAAGCGGCTCTCTCCTATCGTGATAAAGAGAGAGCCGTTTCACGTCATTCGTCCATCGTCATTATAATGATTCTCATGTTCAGCCAGCCTCTTTTTCCGCAGGAAAAGAGGCGTTGATTATGAGCAACACGGCTCAGAGATGAAACCTTGTATCAAGATGCGAAGAAACGCCTGTTCATAACTGGAGTCTTGTAGTATTCAAAAAAGACGAGCGTTAAGCTCGTCTGCGTTAAGCTCGTCTTTTTATAAAAAATGCCTCCCTGCCTATATGGCCTGGAATTCCCCCTGATGACGCCATTACCGTCGGGCAGACTTCATATGTACCCGATTAAACCGTCCTTCCTCCCCCCTGTGTTGCGCTTTCACCTGCCTCCGGCCACCTCGTTCGTATGATTGCAGCGTAACAGCCCGAGATGAACAACACCGTAGCTGCAATGATATACGTAGCCCGGACGCCGTATTCATCGGTGATGAACCCGAACAGAAGCGTGGATAAGCCGAATACTAGCGAAATAAGTGCGCTTTGAACTGCGTACACTTTCGGCAACAAATGAACAGATACGCCCCGCTGGAGTGTAGTCTGAAGCGAGACTGCCTTAAGCTGTTCAAAAACGCCGAAGCCTGCCGAGAACACCAGGGCCAGCCAAGGAACCGAGGTCAATCCAAAACCGAAGGTCATGATACTGATGCCAAAGGAAGAGCAGACAACGAACTTGCGGATGTTGCGGTCGATCAGCTCCGCGGCTCTCATTCCAAACAGCCCGCCCAGCATGAGTCCCAGGAAAAAGCTTGCATTAATATATCCCCACCATGCCTCTTCCCTGTGAAGCACATCGGCTACATACACGTAGATGGTCGCAGCAATCCAAATTACGCCCGCCATCGTCTCCAATACATAAATCACATGAATCGCCCGAAGAGAAGGCTGTTTCCAAATGAGTATCCAGCCTTCTTGAATGGAGGGCCAATTCAAAGAACTCGCCTCTCCTTTCTGTTCCCGGGCAGCCTCATGTCGATCCTCAATCATCTTCATGAAGACAGCGGCTGCCATGGCCAGGAACAATGTTAGCCATATCACGTTTCTTCCGCCCAAAGCGACGACCAGCAGTCCCCCAATGGCCCAGCCTCCCAGTTGGATTAACTGGTCCACAATGGCAACAAAGCTGTTCGCTTTTGTCAGCTCGACAGCATCCACCAGACGCGGCAGCATGGCATGGCTTGCAGGTCCAGCCCAACCATCGAGCAAAGAGATGAGGAATACGAATCCGAAAATTGCATAGACCGTCACCACCTCCTGCTCTCCCAGCGCATAGCAGGTTATCAACAACAGAAACAACACGGCCGTTTTTCCGAGCTGAGACGAAGCAAGCAGTGACTTAAGGCTGTACTTTTCCATTAACACAGGCGCAAAGCTCCCGCTAATAAACCGTGCCATCGTTGTAAGAAAGGGCACCATAGCCATCAACATGGCGGACCCTGTAATCCCATGGATCATAGCCATCAGGCCGACAATGTAAAATAAATCCCCACTATTAGCAAGCGCCTGACCTATCCAGAGATAACGAAAAGATTTCCCCTTCATCTTTCTACCCCAATTCTGTATTTAGTTGTATTAGTTTGGGTAGAAAAACCTACATGTTCTGGCCTCCGTACATTTTATATGGATAATATAGTAACACCTTTAAAGACTTCTGTTAATATCGGTATATTTCTCCACGCAATTGTAATGGTATATCTCCCCATCCCCCATTTTTTTTCCCAGGCTAAAACTATTTGGCCCGCTCCACGGTCTAATGATCAGTCAAGCGCACTCAAGTACTTGAGCAGGATCCAAACCATTAAACCAGGTATAGATCAAAACGAATTCGTGCCATGATATAAAATACTAGCGCTAGTAGTTAGGAGTGAGTGAACTGAGAGCAAAAGAATCGAAACAGCAACAGTTCAGCGAAAATATCGAGAAATGCAAAAACAAGTTATACCGGGTAGCCTATTGCTATGTCAAAAATGAGCAGGAGGCACTGGATATCGTGTCCGAGGCAACCTATAAGGGATATCTCGCTTACGAGCGAATGAACACGCCGCAGTATTTTGAGTCCTGGATGACCCGGATTGTCATTAACGCTGCCATCGACCATCTCGGTCGCAAGAAGCGGATTACCTATATGGAAGACCAGACTCAAGACTATGCGGCTGCAGAGCATGCGGTCCCGCTGGAGGAAAAAATGGATCTGTACGATGCGCTGGACAGACTGCCGCCTGAGGAGAAAACCTACATTATTTTGAAGTTTTTTGAGGACTTGCGCTTTCGTGAAATGGCGGATGTGATGTCGTTGTCCGAAAACACGGTCAAGACCAGGTTTTATCGCATTATCGGAAAATTGAAATCTTATTTAATCGAGGGAGAGGTCGATAGCCTATGACAGGAAAAGAACGCTACGAACATATTGAAATCCCCGCCCAGTTAACCGGCGTTATAGATGCTGCACAGAAAAAAGCGGCCACCCGTAAACGATCCATGCGCATGACAAAATACTCCTCCGTTGTTGCAGCTGCCATTGCCATGCTATTTGTAGTCAACATCCCGACGGTGGCAAACGCCTTATCCAAAGTACCCGTGGTAGGCAGCATCGTTCAGGTTCTGCAGTTCGGAAGTGGAGGCGAGCGGACCGACGGCGTTACCGTTGGCACTGAAGCTTCAGAAGATGTGCTTAAAATTGAATTTGGTCAGGAAGGCAAATCTGTTTCCAGCGTGCCGGCCTACACCGTGGATCACCGAGATGCGCCAAACCGCCTTATTTTCACGTTTAACGGCGTACGAAACTTTGATTATGAAACTCTTAAGAAAGACATGCTTGCTCAGCCGCTGGTGAAGGATGTCTATGAAAACATGATTCTGGACGACTCGGCCATGCGTTTTGTCGTTGAACTCAAGGATGGCGTGAAGCATACCATATCCGAATATAAAGACCCCGGCTATATTGAGCTCAAGCTCACTTCGACCGGCGAGCCGGTAACCCCGCGCGAGGTCTTCTATATCCGCAGTGAAGCCATGCCGCAGAGTGAATCCCTCGCTATTCTTGAAGAGATTTATATGGAAGACGACGTAACCTTCATTAAGACGGCCAGCGGAGACTTTACCGCGGTCATCGGCGGGTTCGATACCCGCGAAGAAGCCGAGCAGAAGCTTGGCGAAATTTCGGCTCGCGACAGCTACGGGGATGATCTGCGCATCGACAGCTGGATGAGCAATGAACGCCCCGATTAACATGGTTTATGAAAAAAGCACCGCTCCGACAAGTTTTGGAGTGGTGCTTTTTTATGAAATCAAATCAAGCGCGAACTTCGTATGCGTCCATGACATTATCTTGGGTTTTGACAATCTGCATTTGCCTCTAATCACAAGAATCTCTCACCTACTCAATTTATACGATAAACGATCGATTCATATGGTTGTAAAGTAAACTGGTCGAAACTTCGGTCCAAACGCTCGTAATTGGAGAGCACCACTTCGGGATTTCGGTCCCTCCATTCCGCCGGAAAATAAAATTCCGGCGTCTTGCAGTAAAAATTCAATACGATCAGATATACCTCGTCCCCCAATGACCTAGAATAAGCAAAAATTTCCTGGTGCTCCAGAAGCACCGCTTCGTATTTACCGTAGATCAGCACCTCACTAGATTTTCGAAGACGGATCAACGCTTTATAGTAATTTAGAACGGAGTCGGGATCGGTCATCTGCTGCTCCACATTGATATCATGATAATTCGGATTGGATCGGATCCACGGAACGACCGTTGAGAACCCGCCATAGAGCGTATCATCCCACTGCATTGGCGTTCTGGCATTATCTCTTGCCCGGTAAGCAATCCTGCGCATCGTCTCGGATACGTCCTTCCCGTCCAAGAGTCGTTCCCGGTAATAATTGTAGATTTCCACATCCCTATAGTCGCTCAGCTCTGCAAACTCGACATTCGTCATCCCGATTTCCTGTCCCTGATATATAAACGGTGTCCCTTGCATCAGCATAAAAAAAGTAGCCAGCATCTTGGACGATTCCTTATGGTAGCGAACCGGATCGCCAAAACGGGACACGGAGCGCGGTTGATCGTGATTCTCCATATAAAGGGCATTCCAGCCCACGCCTTCCAAGCCGGTCTGCCATTTATCCATAATCCGCTTCAACTCGGCCAAATCCCAAGCAGCGTAATCCCAGCGCCCTTCAAGGCCGAAATCAAGATTGACGTGCTCAAATTGAAAAATCATATTCAGCGACCCGTTCTCCTCCCCGATCCAGCGGTCTGCTTCCGTGATCGGAATGCCGCTCGCTTCCCCAACCGTCATGATGTCGTAATCCGCGAATGCTTCCCGTTTAAATTGTTGAAGAAATTCATGGATCCCCTCAATATTTCGATGACCCGGATTAGAGTCGACATATCGGAGATGATTCGGATTCGGCATATCCGGTAAACCTGGCAGCTTCTTAATATGAGTGATCGCGTCTACCCGAAAACCATCGATTCCTTTATCCAGCCACCAACGTATCATCCTGACCAGATCTTCCCTAACAGCCGGATTTTCCATATTTAAATCAGGTTGCTTCTTGGAATACAGGTGGAGATAATACTGATCCGTATGCTCATCATACTCCCAAGCGGAACCCGTAAACACCGACTCCCAATTGTTCGGCTCTGCCCCGTCCTTTGCATCCCGCCAGATGTAATAATCCCGCTTCGGATCGTTGCGAGAGGATCGAGACTCAATAAACCACGGGTGCTCGTCCGAGGTGTGATTGAGGACCAGATCCATAATAAGCCGCATGCCGCGCTTATGGATTTCAGCCAGCAGCTGATCGAAATCAGCCATTGAACCGAATTCCGTCATAATGTCCTGATAGTCACTGATATCATAGCCATTGTCGTTATTGGATGATCTATAGATAGGGCATACCCATATGATGTCTATTCCGAGATCCTTTAAATAATCAAGACGGGATATAATCCCTGGTAAATCCCCAATCCCATCTTCGTTCGAATCCATGAAACTGCGCGGATAAATCTCATACGCAACAGCTTCTTTCCACCATTTTCTATGCATTGTCCTACCACCCCGTTTATATATAAGACTTACCTTAACCTATTGCAACATACAGTATTGCCCTTGAAGCGTATCTATAAGCTTATTTGTCCATTTTCACACCTTGTATCCTTGATATCATAAAAAAAGCACCCCTAAGGTGCTTGAAACTTCGTATCGCAAAGCCCGGTATTGCGGGTACCCCATGTGAATTCCAATTCGCCCTCCCACAGAGACCAATTTCCGGCAGGAAGCTTCGTAACCGTCCCATCCTCATTCACGAACTCCGGATTGTCCGAATAACATTCAACAACAAGTCCCTTGTCTGTAAATTGAATGCTCACATTTCCCCGGTGACTATAGGTGTCATCTTGTCCCGTGTCATGTGAATTGAGGGTCATTTTGGAAGACGATGTCTCCATAACAGAGTCTGTCTCTATCGATAGCATAATGAAAGAGAAACAAAGCACGATTAGGAAGTTTTTCATCAAAAATCCATCATCCCTTCAAATATACCTGCTAACCTTCTAAAACAACACGGAATATTTGCGCTCCATAAAGCTATAATTCAACATTCCTGAGACGGGGAAATATAAGGGTCGTTGTTGTCCATATTAATGCTATACTAAGTTAATGATGTCGCGGGGAGTGAATATCATTCGTCCTCTTCGAAGTTCAGTTGGTCCATAAGCATCCTGTCCACTACAATTACGGAAACATGGATTTTTAGATTTCATGATAACAGGAGAGTAATAACGATATGAGCAAAAAAATAGTCGCCATTGATATGGATGATACAATCTGCCATCTCATTCCCAAGGCCATTCACTATCACAATTTGCAGTTCAAAGATCCTCAGCTTACCTTAGATCAGATTACCGACTACAACTTACATCAAATTTGGCATCCCGAATGCTCGGAGGAGTTTTTCTTTGGAAAACCAGGTTTATATGAAGAACTCGAACTATTTGATGAATATACGATTGACGAAATTCATAGAATGACGCATGATTATGACGTCATTGTTGTGACTGCGGCTCGTCCTTCCTCAGTGCCTGAGAAATGGAGATGGCTGCAGAAGCATATGCCGTTTATTCCTTTCGAGAATTTTTTTGTGGCCAAGCGCAAGGACTTAGTAGAGTTTGATCTTCTTATTGACGACGGTCCCCATAATGCGATTGCCGCCAGAAAAGCTGGAAAACAAACCATTCTGATTCCGCGTCCATGGAACGCTCATATCCAACATGAATTTATTTTGAAGGATTCCTGGGAAGGAATGAACGACTTAGTAGACCATATCTTGTCTGATTCTAATCATCAAGGGGAAATAAAATGAATATAGACCGCAATAGCCGGTACCTATCGCAAGATGTTCACTTTTTCGCTGCAGCCTTATCGGAAACGCTTGTTTCCGTATGGGAGGAGGACCCTGCCAGTGTATATGTGGAGATTGAGCGAGGTTACATTGAATGCTACACACCGGAAGTCGTCCGCATCCGTAACAAAGAAACAGGATATCTATCCCATTACAGCCGTGACACCGCGATGTTCCAACGGATGTAAGAATGTACAGCAGGCCGCTTCCTTTGCAGGAGGCGGCCTGTATGATCTTGTTTACCTTTTGGCTGAAAGGACTAGCAGCAAAGTTGCAATTGGACCTAACAACAATGAAAGCAAAAACCAGTTTAAGCCTGTTCTATTTTTTCCTTGGGCCAGCCCTGCATTGATTAGTGCAAGCGTTCCCCATCCCACGTAAAACTCGTTCATCGGATCCCCTCCTAATACCGTGCTCGTTATTGCTTATTACGCTTCGATATGATGTTCGTTGCAAATTACTGGCATTATCGGGCAGAAATTCAAATCCCGTCTCTGAGTTAGCTCTAGCTCAATCCAGCTTTTATAATCAAAATCCAGGTTAGTAAGCTAATTGATCTGGCTTTATTCATCATCTTTATTTCTCCTGCCAGCAATTGCTTCCGCTGCTTGTTTAACGGCCTGATGCCCGAACACGGCAAAAGCTCCCGCGAAGATACCTTGAATAATCGTTTCTGTGCTCCAATGGGTCAGGCCCGTTGTAAACAGAATCGATATCACCATCACCACGTATACAATGCTCCAATTTGGGACCTTAGGCGTTTGCTTCAACACGTATCCGATCACCCAACAGGCAGCAACAACCATGAACAGCTGCGGCTCGATCAATTGAAAGATCACATTCCATTCCATGGCGCTACCCCCTTTTATTTCCAACCATCTTCTACATTTTATTCTTTAAACCTATCAATGGCTTGTACATACATCCTATTGCCTGCAAATCAGGTGATAGAATCTGAGAAGATGGCATCCATGGAAGGTTGGGCGCTGAGCAGTAGCAGCAGAAATGGCGGATACCTGGGGAGAATCCGGGATGGGTTTCATATGAAAGGCATTGGCGATGATTTCTGCTACCTACCCGCTTCCATATTTCCCTGGATATACTCCACTTCAATATATATAAATAGGGCAGCCTCCCCACGCTCGGAAGCTACCCTATTCAAAACCCTGTTCTAACATCCCCAATTTCAAAATAACACTTGATGCTTATACCTTACTAACCTCAGCTTCTTCTAGTGCCTCGGTTTCAACGCTAGACTGCTCACCCTGCCACAGCAGCTGCATTTCTATGCTTGTGTCGAGCAGCTCAGACAGGCTGCCTTCCGCTTCAATCCGGCCATCCTTCATAACGATGATATGATCGGCTTTCGATAGGGCCGCCCTGCGGTGCGACACGGCAATGCAGGTAACGTCACGCTCCTTAAACAGTCCCTCCCATACCAGCTGCTCCGTCTCCACGTCCAGCGCACTGGACAGATCATCGAAGATATACAAATCCGCTCCAGTCATCAGCATACGCGCCGTAGCTGCACGCTGGATCTGTCCGCCCGACAGCATGACGCCTCTTGGACCGACAAGCGTCTCCAACCCTTGGTCCAGGTTCTCGATGTCCTTCTCCATAACCGCCAGACGAATAGCCCGGTCCAGTGACTCCTCGGCACGCTCTGTCTTCCCTTGCACGATATTCTCTCTTAACGGATCGCTGAACAGCCTTGGAACCTGCGGGGTATAAGCCGCACGAGGCGGCATCAGGAAGGTAGCCGGATCGACCTCTTCCCCGTTCCAGCGGATCGTACCCTTCTGTTTAGGCAGCAGTCCCAGCAAGGATCGCACGAGCGTCGATTTCCCAGCACCGATTCGTCCGGTCACCACGAGGAACTTGCCACGCTCCAGGCGGAGATTGATATCCGATATCCCATTCTCCGAATTCGGATACTGATATGATAAATTTCTAACTTCCAGCTCCCTGAGCTCCTCCCCCGGTTCCCGGCGGATAAGGGGCAGTTCCGGAGGCTCTTCATTCAGATACGTTTCTCGCGTCTCTATAATCCGGTCTTCTTCACCGGGGCGGAACAGCATGCGCATCCGGTCAAAAGACACCTTCAGCCGCTTATGCTGGAACACCATGTAGCCGAACAAGGAAATACTGAAACCGATATTCGCCAGGTAAGTGGTAAACAAAGCGAAATCTCCGACGGTAAAATGCCCGGCCTGCATTTCTGCAGCGCACATCAACAGAATCAGCCCCGTACAAATGCTCAATACATGTTGGTTCAAGGATCGCATCCATTGCTTAAACAGATTATCCTTCAAGGCTGCCTGGCGCCGGTCTTCGTTCAGCTTCGTAAAACGCTCTGACACATTCTCCTCCGCCTGCCCGAGCTTCAAGGCTTGAACAGCACCGAAGGTTTCGGCAATGAAGCTAGTGATGCGGCCTGTGGCTTCACGGTTCTTCAGCCCGTAACGACGCGCGCGATTGCCGGACAGATTGTTCAGGAACGTGACCACGACGAGCGGCAGCACAGCCACCAGCATGATTTTCCAGTTAATGCTCGCCATAATGACAACGGATACGAGCGCAAAAACAAGCCGCCCCCAAAAATCCACCCAGGATTCCACGTATTCTACAACTTCATTCACGTCATCACGGAAGCGGCTCATCGCTTCCCCTGGAGAAGCCGGCAAATTCCGGCCCGGCCAGCGCATGATTCCTGCCAGCATATTCGTGCGAAGTATGGCTTCAATATGATAAATGTACGTTACCCATTGGTAAAAGGCCGCAAAGAACGTTCCTACTCGGACAACCCTAACAGCGGCAATAAAAATCAAAGGAACCGCCAGCCATACATAGTCCGCAGTATTAGCGGTGGCCCGGTCAAAAAACCACTGCATTCCAAGGCCGATTAATAACGGCAAGGAGTGAAATATGCACCACAACAAACCGTTGATCAAAAATAAGGCGGGCCTGAATCGAAACAGACGCCCTATAAAACCCGTAATGGTCATGCCAGCTCCTCCTCTCTGCCTGTGCTCAGCAGTCTGGCATAATGTGATGTTGGATCCTGCGCAAGTGCTTCCCGTGCGCCAAATTCCAGAATACGCCCGTCACCCAGCACCATAATCTTATCCACCTGCTCCAGCGTGGCCAGCCGATGTGCGATGATGATGCCCGTACAGCTGCTCAGAAGCTGATCCACAGCTGCCTGCAGCATCGCTTCCGTTGCAGCGTCCAAACGGGACGAGGGTTCATCCAGGATTACCAGGCTCGGCTGTGTCAAAAACACCCGGGTTAACGCAAATAATTGCGCTTCTCCAGCTGACAGTGAAGCTCCGCCTGTCGCTAGATGCGTATCGAGACCATCCGGCTGCGCATCGATCCATTGACGAAGCCCGAGACGCTCCGTCGTTTCCAGAATAAATTCATCCGATACGCTGCCATTGAACAGCGTCAGATTATCACGCAGCGACCCATCAAACAGCTGCACATCCTGCGTTACCATCGCCACCCGGCGGTAAAGCGCGGGCAGCTTTAACTTCGTAATATCGGTACCTCCGACGCGGATGACCCCGCTGTCGACGTTATACAGCCGAAGCAGAATACGGCTGAGGCTCGATTTCCCGCTGCCTGTACGTCCGATTATGCCAAGACGTTCTCCCGGCTTCACTTCGAAGTTAATATCCTGTAACACTGGTTTATCTTCGTTATAACTGAAGTTAACGCCCTCAAACTCCAAACCAAGCGCTCCCGCGGGCAGTGCTTCCTGTTCTCCGTCCACGATCTCGCTCTTGTTGGACAGCAGCTCTCTTGAGCGCAGCATCCCGGATTTCGCTTTTTGAAACTCCTGCACCTGATCACCCAGCATCTCAATCGGGTCGTTCAGCATCTGCGTATATTGATAGATCAGGAACAAGGTCCCTAAAGTGATTTCATTGATCAAATAATAACGAACCCCTAATAACAGAACAGCGGTAACCGCCAGGGCGAATAGGATCACCGTCGTGTTCCAGGGAACAACGCGGAGCATCCAGGCTTTCCTTCCTTTCAGAAACACGCTGCGCATCAAGCGGTGAAACCGGTTCATCACGTATGGCACATTGCCGTTCGCCTGCACATCCTCGATGCCTGCGATGCGTTCTTCAATTAATCCGAACAGCGAGGCGCTGGCCTCCCGCTCGCTCTTGGAGGAGTTTACCCCCATATTCCGGATAAACACCATGAACAGAATGGACAGAAGCGTGAACACCGTCATAACGATCGCGATAGGCAGATTCACCGTGAACATAAATCCCAGTATGCCGGCAAGCAGCACGAAGCTCCCGATCACCTGGACGATGAACATGGCGAAGAAGTTCGAAATATTCGTCACGTCGCCGTCTACACGCTCAATCATCTCGCCAGGCGTTTTGACATTATGAAACCTCATATCCAGCCGCAAGCAATGCTTCAGTAGATCGCCGCGAAGACGGTTCGTCGCACGCCACGAAATATCGTTGCCCAGATAGCTCACAGCCACGGTAATTAGCTGGTTGAAGACTGCAACGATCAGGAATATCCCCGCAAGCTGAATCAGCGCTGCTAAGGTACCACCACCGGCTGCCGTATCAATAAACTGTTTAACAATCTGCGGGTTCAGAAGCTGCAAGACTGTCGATGTTAACAGCATGACGAGAAGAAGGATCAGGCGCCCTTTAACCGGTTTTAAATATCGCAAAAGCCATGTCATTGAAACTTTCTCTTTTTTGGGCACTGTGCCCACCCCCATATGCAAGCAAGTATATACGCACTGCCTATAACCCCATAACTCAAGATATACCGGCAGTAAATCATTACCAGTCTACATGAAAGCCGCTGGCATGCCTAGGTAAAGAATAATTATAATGGACGGGGGAATGATCCGCTTCCAAAATAAATGTATCCATTAATTCCGCATTCTCGTATATGTATATAATAGAGTGATATGCAACTTTTTGGAGGTGGGCAATAATGAATACTGGGATCAGTGGATTAGACGGACTGGATGAAAAGAGACTATCAGACATTCGAGACAATGCCTCGAAGCTCTCAGACATGAAGCAAGAGGTTCCCGTGGATGAATTATTCCCGGAATCTTTTATTCAGAAGCATACCCGGTTTTCCTCAATCAACCACTTGCTGCTGGCAGCCGGTTACGAGGGAAGCACAGACGAAGAATTCGACGAATTTATACAAGGACATACGATCAACCCGTTCATCGTTGAACATACCCCATTTCGCAGCTGGCAGGATTTCCAAGAGTTAGCGGTGTCCGCTTATATTACAAAATGGATTGGATTCTAAATCAACCTTTCACATAGGAATCATCCGCTTATATACACAAAAGAAGCCCCTCTACCGCAGTTAGAGGGGCTTCTGATCTATTGTTTAAGGGGTACTATTATTTTATGCCGTTCAACTTAATAAAACATTAAATTAGGCTTAAGAGAACATAAATAGTTCAGATGTGGCTGTGCGTAAACCTCTCTTCATTTAGGCGTAACTGTAACCGTCCTTGTCTTGTTATCCCAAGTCACTTTAGCATCAAGCGCCTCGCTAATCGCTCGGAGCGGCACATAGGTCACGCCATTCTCCAGCCTGCCACCCAGGATTTGTTTTCCGTTTACGATGACATTAATTTTATCATTCACCGGAGCCTCCTTCTTCTGAAGTCCCAGAAATTTAGCAATGCCATTTACGTGGCCTACGGCAAGTGAGTCGATAACCTCCTGCTGCTTAAGCTTGGCTGCATCCTTTGCCACATCAATAAACAGGTTCTCGGTTAAAACAGCAGGCATTTTAGATTCACGCACCATATGATAGCTAGCCGATTTCTGCCCTCGATCTGTTACACTGTACGCTGCTATTTCACGCATGATTTCCGTATGAATCGCTTGCTGCAATTGTATAGAACCGGGGGTAGCTGTAGTATAGCGGTAGGACTCAAAGCCCCCTGTACCGCCGCCCGCGTTACAGTGGATGCTTACAAGAATATCGGCACTGGCGGCATTTGCCTTCCGGGTTCGGTCTGCCAATTCAACGAACACATCGAAAGATCGGGTGAGCAATGCTTGAACGTCTTCATACTCGGCTTCCAAATGTTTTTTTACGGCAAGGGACAACTTTAACACAATATCCTTCTCCTGCAATCCGTTTCCGATTCCTCCAGAATCCTTCCCCCCATGACCCGCATCGATCCAGACCTTCTTCATGATCATTCACCGCCTTTGTAGGTTAACGGAACAGCCTGATCACTAATTACGGTCCATTCAGCTACAAGAGCTTCCTATGCGAATGCTTCAACGGCTATTCCAATCCAGCCTATTGCAAGTCCTGTTGCAAGGACGAGTATAATATACAGAATACTCCAGTTTGGCATATTCGGTGTTTGCTGGAGCCTATGTTTCAATACACGACACTCTTTATTTGATTTTATAGATACCAAACTCTTCACATACCTTGGATGTTATTAATATCTATAGGTGTGAGATTTAAGGAGGCGGTGGGAGGATGTCCGGCTTAATACTGATTGTGTTCGCAGTGTCTTTTCTTATACGCGGCCTGTTGAGAATATGGAAACCTACATGGGGGTCCTTATATAAAATATGGATAGTAAAATACGAAACGGAGCCTAGTCAAGACTACATTAAATATATAAAATCCAGCGGGCGTCCTTTTATCGTTCTAGGATTGATCTTGTTCATATCAGGGATTCTGATTATGCTTTTGACTCTTCCTTATGTATAGGAACATTCAGAATAAGCTAGCCATCGCTCGGAAGTTGTACATGGGGACGGTCATTGACCGCCCCCAATCGTAGGGGAATGAGACATGAGTCTGGCATAGCAACAATAGATGCGTTAATTCATGTTTAAATTTGGTGAATGTTCTCTGTGTATCGCTGTGTACCTAAATCCAAAAAGTTCCCAAGATAATAACCAGGAGAATAAATAAAACGAGGACGGTACCTACAGGCGATGCATAGTTATAAGCTCCACTCATTGATTAGCCTCCCTTGCATTATGGAATAGTACAGTTTATGTGCTTAGTCAGCCTTAGACTGGACATTTCGGCAATAATGATGATAATGCTGGTTCCCCCCTGGTAATCCGTTAAATTACGCCTTAAAATTTGGAGCAATTACCATGGTGCGACAAGACCGATCAAGTTGATCCAGATCATTGATCGGCCCTTTTTCATCAATTACTAAAAGATTTGAGTTGGTTTCCATATATAGATGCACAACAAATAGGAGCATACGCCAACGCCATGCCCCTTATTTGCTTTTCTTAACCAATAACCTTATCATGCGTCTTTATTCTAGATTTAGAAGCCACTTCATTATCCAACCTGGTTTTTCTTTATGTACCTGCATTTTGGAAAGCTGCTGCATCCGTAAAACTGGCCTTTCGCGCTGTTCCGGAGCACCAGTTTATTCCCACATCTCGGGCAAATCATTTCGTCCATCGAGGTGGCGACCATTACCTCTTTTGGCGCTGGCGCGCTTCCCGGATTCATGACTAGGATCATTTCGACAAGGGCTTCCCGGTTAATCAAGCGGACCCTGTTCGATTTTGCAAGATCATATGCCGCTGCGGTGAAATCACTATTCGTGACTACCCAAGCCTCTGCTGCTCCATAGTGAGCAATGGCAGCTTGCGCCTCTTGAACTGCTTTAATCCCGACGTTCTTACTGTACCGTTTCGCCTGAACAACGATTTTCTTCCCGTTCTTTTGAATGATCAAATCGGCGCCGTAGTCGCCTGCAGCCTTGGTCACCTGTATTTTATACCCTTGAGCCCTAAATAAATAGCCAAGATATTGCTCAAACTGGATGCCCTCCATCTTGTCGATGTCCATGATTCCTGACCGTTTTATGCGTTCAGTTCGCTTAATCCCAATTATGGTCAGCACAGCGATAAACATGACTGCAGCCAACACGGTCACAATAATGGTTGCCTGAAATGACTTTGTAAGTGCATAGGTTCCAAAAATCGACCCTAGAATAACCAGTCCTAGGAGCCCTTGAATAAACTCCTCTTGTTGTTTCGCCTTGCTCTTTCTTCTTGCCATTAAGCCAATCCCCCATCAAACGTTAGTTATTCCAATATTCTACAGTTGAAATTCTGTTCCTGCTTTTACAATAGAAATAGACGATAAGAGTAACTAAACAACGATGTTTTTGAACAATTTTATCAACGAAAAAATAAGACTCCGAAACGATACCTACCAGCTTATAGTCGGTAGAAAATCGGCCAAAATCAGCAAAAAACGCGGTCTCCGAAAACCGGAAACCACGTCCTACAAAGCTTACTATGATGCTGGTGAAGGGAATTGAACCCCCGACCTACGCATTACGAGTGCGTTGCTCTACCCCTGAGCTACACCAGCTAATATGATTCGATAATATGTACCACCGAAACGACAAAAATCATTATAATACTTTAGCTACAAATTGCAAGCTCGAGTCTTGCGGAAATATTCTCCGCCCTGCAGCATTATCCGCCTAATTTCTCCTGCACCGACTGGATCTTCTGTTTGCTTGAGGAAATTTGATCCCTGCGATCGTCAATCTTAACCGAGGTGGAAACGCGCTGCGCCCCAGATAGAAAAGGAGCCTCATGCAATGCCTCAATCGCCCGCCAGATCATGCTCAGCTCTCCCTCAATAATGGTGCTCATCGAAGTCAGCTCATAACTAATCCCCTCTTGTTGTTTTAGAACACGCTGCATCTCGGCGACATAAGAGCTCAGACTCGTTGTTGCGGTTCCAATCGGAATTACCGTTACCTCTGCTATAGCCATTTTGCGATCCTCCCTTGGCGCTTTCTAATAAAAAATACAAACCCCAGCTACACATATCATATCAATTGTAACCCCTCATTTCAAAATTCCCTCTACTCTTTTTGTGTCACAAGATATGGTATGCCTAGCGCAGATTACGCACAGGATATATCCTGTTTTGTCAAAACGATAATAAGGCGGTATCCGTGAAGAAAATGACGTATTTGGTCACAATCTAGGAAATGTTATGGTGTTTTGACAGTTTCTTAACTAGCACATTAACCGCTCGTTTGCTATAATTCATGTTGCATTCTTTTTTAAGAATATGGTTTACAAACACAATATATTGGGTTAAATTAGATTGACAGCAACCAAATATAGTGTGTATAGGTGCCGAGACAAACCTATAAGGCAGTCCGGCTTAATAGGGAAGCATGGTGTAAATCCATCACGGTCCCGCCACTGTAACGGCTTTACGGCTGATTTTAATTAAGCCGCTCCCGAATTTCGACATACGCCTCTGAAGAACCATTTGAAGCTCCTTGAGAAAATGCCGATCGGAAGAGCCCAAGTCAGGAGACCTGCCTATATACAGAAAACACGACCTACGGGCTTTAGGTAAGTGTTCGTTAAACTTGCGTCTGTACATAACATCCTGTCCATTCATGGGCTTATGTCAAACGTCATTTTTGATTCACAGCGCACGGACATTTTCAAGCCTGCCCGCGGGTTTTAGAAAATGTTTTTTTGATGTCCTTTTTCATATTTCCCCCGAAGAAAGCGAGGAATTATTAATGCCCCAGCTCGTAGTTAAACCGAACAATCGTCAGCTCGCCTTTGATGAAATTCGCCTCTCCGTCTATGCCGACCGGAACCTGAAAGGCTTGGACATGCTTGATAAGGAACGCCTGCTTCGCGGCGTCCATGCTAAATTACGCGGTGAGCAAGTCACCGGGGAAGAAATTAGCAATGCCTTCACGATGTCCGCTCTGGAGCTTGTATCCAAGGAAGAGCCGAATTGGAAATTTGCAGCTGCGCGTTCGTTTTTGACCTCTTTATATAAAAAAGCGGCCACCAACCGCCGATACAAAGCCTATCCGGAAGAGCCTTACGGCGCCTTCTACCCGCTCATCACAGAACTCGTTCAGAAAGGTATCTATCGCGAGGATCTTCTTAACAGCTACTCCAAGGAACAAATCGAAGAGCTTGGCGAATGCATTGATCCAAGCCGCGATCTGCTGTTTGATTACATCGGTCTGCTGACGCTTGCTGAGCGTTACCTGGCTACCGATTTCGATGGTCGCGTTATGGAATTGCCGCAGGAGCGTTATATGGTCATTGCGATGTTCCTGATGCACAAAGAGCCGGCCGACAAACGTCTGGACCTTGTAAAAGAAGCCTACTGGGCAATGAGCAATCTCTACATGACAGCAGCTACGCCAACCATGTCCAACGCAGGCAAAAAAGTAGCCGGTCAGCTCTCCAGCTGTTTCATCGATACCGTGGACGACTCCCTGGAAGGAATCTTCGATTCCAATACGGATATTGCCCGTCTCAGCAAAATGGGCGGCGGCATCGGAGTATATCTGGGCAAAGTTCGTGCACGTGGTTCAGACATCCGTGGTCACAAGAATACCAGTTCCGGCGTTATCCCTTGGATTCGCCAATTGAACAACACCGCTGTTAGCGTGGACCAATTGGGAACCCGCAAAGGAGCCGTCGCGGTTTATCTGGATGTATTCCATAAAGACATTCTGTCCTTCCTGGATCTGAAGCTAAATAACGGTGATGAGCGCATGAGAGCGCATGACGTGTTCCACGGTGTTTGTCTGCCTGACCTGTTCATGGAAGCAGTAGAAGCTCGTGAAGAGTGGAGCTTGTTCTGTCCGCATGAAGTGAAGAAAATTATGGGCTGGAAAGACGAGAACGGTCGTCCGCTTGGTCTGGAAGACTTCTACGATCAAAGTCAAGGCGAAGGCGAATTCCGTCAGAAATATGCTGAAGCCGTGGCAAACCCGCTGCTGCCGCGTATTACGGTGCAAGCCATCGATATTATGAAGCGTATCATGAAGTCCCAGCTTGAAACGGGAACACCATACATGTTCTACCGCGACACAGTAAACCGCGCGAACCCGAACTCTGCGCATGGCATGATCTACTCTTCCAATCTGTGCACAGAGATCATGCAGAACCAATCTCCAACGGTCGTTGAACAAGAGGAGCTGGTTACGAAGGACGGCCAAACTCGGATCGTAATTTCCAAAATCCCTGGTGATTTCGTTGTCTGCAACCTGAACTCCATCCATTTGGCTCGTGCCGTACCTGCTGGTGTTCTGGAGCGTCTCGTTCCGATTCAAGTTCGCATGCTGGATAACGTTATCGACATTAACAATATTGAAGTGCTGCAAGCTCAATATACTAACAGTCAATATCGCGCGGTTGGTCTTGGCACCTTCGGCTTGCATCACTTGCTGGCACTCGAAGGCATCCGCTGGGAATCCGACGAAGCCGTTGCATATAATGATAATCTGTACGAACACATCAACTACCTGCTCGTCAAATCCAGCATGGAGCTGGCCAAGGAAAAAGGCCACTATCCGAAATTCAAAGGCTCCGACTGGGAGAGCGGCGAGTACTTCACGTTCCGCGGTTACACTGACGGCGAGCATGAAGGCAAGTTCGTAACTACCGAACAATGGCGTGAATTGCAGCAAGAAGTACAAGCGAACGGTGTCCGCAACGCATGGCTGTTTGCCATCGCACCAAACGGCTCCACATCGATCATCGCTGGTTCCACAGCGAGCATCGATCCTTTGTACGAACTTCTGTCTTATGAAGAAAAAACCACCTACAAGGTGGCTAACCCGGCTCCGGATCTGTCCGAAAAAACGATCTGGTACTATAAAACAGCTTTCTTGCTTGATCAGCATTGGTCCATCAAAATGGCTGCCGCCCGTCAGCGTCACGTTGACCAAGCGCAAAGCTTTAACCTGTATGTTCGCCCTGATATCCGGGCTTCGGAATTCCTGGAGCTGCATCTGCATGCCTGGAAAGCCGGCATCAAGTCCACATACTATGTGCGCAGCCGTGCGCTGACGATTGAAGAGTGCGAAAGCTGTGCTAGCTAACTGTCGATAGACCTATTTTCGAACCCACCCAAACCCTCCCTTCCAAGGGAGGGCCCCAAGGGCGCTGCCCTCTGGACACCCACAAAGTGTGCATGGTGTGAATGAGGCGCTTCTAAGTTACTTTTGTGGTAAGGAGCGCTTTCTCCCTTCGGGAACGCTGGAATGTAGTGCGGAGACTAATGAGTTACTTCGTATGTTTGTTGAGTTACTACCTGCGGGGATCGCTCTCCCCTTGGGAATCGCTTCTCATGCGGTGCAGGGACTATTGAGTAACTTCGTGCGTTTGTTGAGCTGCTGCCTGCTGGGATCGCTCTCCCTTCGGGAATTGCTTCTCATGCGGCACTACAAGCATGGAACGGCTGGAAGCTCGATTGCATATGCTTTCTAAAATAAAAGACAACAAGGATAAGGGTATCCAATCGGAAGAGTTTACGTCCGCCTTTGGGAGCCCTTTGATACCATCTTTACATTCAAGCAAAGGGTGGACAACAGCGGCTGGAGAGTGGATACCCGTCCCTCGAATCCGCTAGCAGGTCCCTTCAACCTTCCGCCCTATTATGATATACAAGGAGAGAGATTTGGCATGCAAATGCAAAAGATATTTAACACCGAAGCACCCAACCGCTCCACTCGTGTTATTGAAGGTGAATGCTCCGGTATTCTGAACTGGAATGACATTCGGATGCCTCATATGTATAAATTGTATAAGGTTCTGCTGTTGAACCACTGGATCGCTGACGAGATTCCGATGTCCAAGGATGCACAGCAGTTCCCACGCCTGGACCCTGAAGAGCAGCGCACCTTCAAGATTAACATCTCCCTGCTGGCGGTTCTGGATTCCATGCAGACGATGTTTGTTGGCGACGTGAAGCGTTATTTCACCGACTCGTCGCTCGAAGCCATCTCGGCGATCATCGGTCAGCAAGAGGTAGTTCACAACCAATCCTACTCCTACGTGCTTTCTTCCATCGTGTCGGAGCAGGAGCAGAAAGAAATCTTCGAATACTGGAAGCATGATCCGGTTCTGCTGGAGCGCAACCAGTTCATTTCGAACATTTATCAGAACTTCCGTAACGATCCGTCGCCGCAAACCTTCTTTGAAGCGATGGTTGCAGACCTGATCCTTGAAGGAATCTTCTTCTATAGTACGTTTGCTTTCTTCTACAACTTGGCTCGTGACCAGAAAATGATGGCAACCAGCCAGATGATCTCCTATATCCAGCGTGACGAGAACCAGCACTGCTACTTCTTCGCCGAAGTGTTCAAGCAGCTGCTCAAGGATTTCCCTGAGCTGAACTCCAAAGAGAACATCGACTATCTGTACCGCACGATCGACCGTGCTGTCGAGCTCGAAACCAACTGGGCGCATTACACACTCAGCAATGTGCGCGGCATCGATCTGAACGAACTGAGCGATTACATCAAGTACATTGCGAACCGTCGTATCACCATGATGGGGCTGGAAAAAGCTTACGAAGGCGTGGACGTTAACTGCATGCCATGGATCAAGCCTTTCTCCGATGAAGCCCTCAACGCGACGAAGACCGACTTCTTCGAAGCCAAATCCCGTAACTACGGCAAAGTTGGCGACGACAACGGTTTTGACGATCTATAAGCTCCGCTCCATATACAAAAACCTCCGTGATCCCTTAACAGGGATCACGGAGGTTTTTTATATCATATGATCAGCCACAATAAAATGTAATACAATAATGTGTCATCAGAGAATTTATGAAGGTGACATTTCTGTACGTGATCGCTTCAAGTGCCGCTGAAACTGCTGGCCGCGCTGGTCGATTTTCAAATTTCAAACATTGAGGATTATTTCTGCTCCGATATGTGAGCACGCTTCATGAAAAGTATTTCCATGACGATCACTAAATTTTAACGAGGTTCATTTTCGGCGGGATATACCCGAGCTGCCTGCCTATTTTTACAATTTGTCCTCTATGATGAAATTCGTGGGTGATGGTGTGCGTAAAAAGCCATAATTCGGTTAACTCTACACTGCTACTCTGCCAGGATGCTGGAATGGAAGGATCCCATGTGTTTTTAAATTCATTCAGAAATTCATAAACCAGGGCATCCGTTTTCTTAAAAACTTCACGCATTTCCTGTACATTGTTAACGAATTCTGATTTTATTTTGGGAAGTGATTGACCAAGGGCACGACTCCCCAACCATACCCTATAACAATCGGCTACATGAGCATGCAGACTGCGGATAGAAACTCCGCCTAAAGTTTCAACTTCTTTAACATAGTCTGTGGGTGACAACGTTTCGCAATAACCAAATAATGATTCTCTTGTGCGCTGGACCAATTCATACTGGCTTTCGAATACATCCATCTTCTCGCTCCCTTTTGATAATAAGGTTTTCAATCTTTCATTCGTAATATCCGCATTGACCACAGACAGCTTTATTACCTTCTCCGTCAGAAATCTACGCCACCTAGTTAATCGCCATGCGTAGCGCACTAAAAAAAAATACCGCCTTTAATAGCGGTGCACGTTTTTATAACATTAGTGTGTCGAATCTCTATTCTACGCACCCCCGGCAGCCCACACTCCGCTATTTCGAATCAGCTTACGCACGGATTCTACCTGGAAAGATGGAAGATGATGACCCGGCATCAGATAAACCACGCGGCCAGAGCCATATGTATGTGCCCACGCAGCAGGCCACCGCTGGCCATCATGCACATATTCGGCAAGTATAACCGCCGATTCATGCGGGCTCAGCTCGAACCGAAACGGTTCTTCATCTATCGTAAAATCGCTTAAGTTCTCCACAATAGGGTGACTCCCTTGATTGTATCGAACTGGCAGTGACGTATATTCCGGATGTCCCGTAACCCTACCGCCGATTAACTTTTCCAGCTCTTTGCTTTGCTGCAGCGAGATACCGTTGTGGATAACTAGCAGCCCTCCACCGTTTCTCACATAGGATATGAGCGCTTGTACCTGATCTTCGGGTATCTCCAGATCCGAAAAATCCGCGTACGATATGAACAGATCATAGCCCTCCAGCTTATCCTCCTGAAGCACGGCGTAATCATCCGTACATTCAACGTCCATATGTTCAAATATGGTTTGCAATTCGTGATCAATATGCGTAAAAGGATGATATTTTGCTCCCTCGTATTGTCCAAGCGCAATTGCTTTCATATTCATAGTCTCCTCTCCTTCCCGTTTGGCAGGGTCACTCTTGTTCTTCCTAATCCAGAAAGAACGAAATATTTTCCCTATTTCGTTCGAGTCGATACCGCCATCCACCCCCATTATCGATTCAATCATATTCGTTATAAATCGATATTGTAGATTTAAAAGATACCTATTGTCCTTAATTGACTTAAAAAAAGAAGTATCAGATGACTATATTATGTTCCCGCACAAGATCGGACATTTTCTGATTTCTCAACTGTTCTTCCATCTTCTCTTCTGCCGATAAAACCACTTTTTGAATCGGGCATCCTGGCCCATGATCGAAACTGCAATCGAACAAGGAGGCCGAGCCTTCAATCGCATGAATAATATCTAGGAACGAAATATTTTCCCAATTTCGTTTGAGTCGATAGCCGCCATTCACCCCTGTTATCGATTCAATCATGCCCGCCTTCACCAACTTGGTCAGTATTTTGGACAAATAGGTTGGAGACACACTTTGTCTCTCCGCCAACTGCTGTACGCCTATTGGCTTTTGGGGTGTCGCCGCAGTAAGAAAGAGCATCGTATGGAGGGCATAGTCGGTAGCCTTGGAGTACTTCATTCAACATCACCTCAATTAAGGACTTTGCAGATCTATAATAACTATTACGGTTCATTACGTCAAGAATAAAACACGCGCTTTCTTGGAATCTCGCGAAGTTTTATCAGGAGAAGCAGGAGCTGAAATTAAAGGGGCGGTTTAGAAACGGCCACGTCATTGGAAGAAGCTACTCCGGATAAAATTCGATAGGCATAGCCGAAGCTGCTAAAAAACTGTACCCGGATCGATAGGGAGAGTGCCTCGTGGACCACCTGGGTGAAGAAAGCCTGCTATGCACATCTCTCGATCATCGATTGTCCGGGCAATGAGCATTTTCCAGCAAGTGTGATCTCTTTTTTCAGTTGGGATCATCCATCGATATTCCCTTTAAAAGCAGCTTGATCGCATTGACATGCAGGGCCGCATATTCGTCCCCGCTTAATTTGGGCATCGTTAGGCAGAGCTGCGTTGCTCCAGCTAATGTGGACATCACACCAAAACTCAACGATTCGATATCTTCATTAATAAAAGCACCTTGCTCAATCCCTTTTTGCAGCACTTGTCTAATTGCGCGATAAGCTACTTCTGTGATCTCTCTCAATGTAGCCAATGCTTCGGATTCGCTTGAAAGTGTTTTGGCATACTCTTCGAGTGCTTGGATTAAGGGACTTTCACAATCTCTTCCAAATAAATCAGCCATTTCAAGCAACTGTTCGCTGGGAGACGTGGATTGCTCGGCCGAACGAAGCCACTTTTGTGACATTTGTTCGGCATGCTGGGCAAGCAATTGGAGAAAGAGTACCTCTTTATTTTTAAAATGATGATACAAATTGCCTTTACTCATCTGTGTCGATACACATAAATCGTCCATTGTAGCTCGATCATAACCTTTTTCAATAAATAATAACTTGGCATGGTTTAATATCATCGTTTTTGCTTCTTCTGCTGGCAATCGCCTTCTGGTCATAAGCTCCTCCCGGAACCTTATGAACGGTTCCTTTTATGCTTGAAAAATTGAAAAGCACCATATGAGATAACAATAGCAAAAACCATAGAAAATGCAAACGGCATATCTAGCGTGTGGCGGTATACAATATTTTGCAGCCCCATGTTTTCGAGCGTCGATGATCCATATCCCCAAATGGATGTATTAAAAATGTTCGTGGCAAAATGGATTCCGATGGGAGCAGCCAGACCATTGGTGTGGTAGGCAACGATTCCCAGAAAGAATGCCCCCAGCAGGTAATACAACGGTCCAAAAATCCCGTAGTTTAGCATTTCGGGGTTAAAACCATGGATCAGGGCAAAGGTTAGGGAAGTGATGAAAATGGACCAGAATACACCACCTCTTAATGATCTAAACATACGGTACATATAACCTCTGAACAAAATCTCTTCAGCAGCACTTTGAACCAAAATCAAAGGAGCGGTAACAATGAGTACACCTAACCATGGAAACGGATCAAAATGAAGCGTAAAAGCTTGAGGATGCACGGCGATATCAACAAGCAAATATAAGATAAGTGCCATGAAATACCACAAGAAATAAATCGCAAACTTTCGGAAATCGGGCCTTTTACCTTCAAACAAAAATGTTCTGAAACGAATTTTGAAGAAATATTTGGTGACAAGGAAGATGCCAAGAATAAGGAATAAAAAAGACAAATAAATTGTGATTAAACTAGGTAATCCTGAGCGAGTAGCGGGAATCAAAGCATTAACAAGATTTAACCATAATAAAGTACCGCCTTGCCAAATTATAAAAATGACGATGAACCCTGCTACAGACTTGAAGCTGAATGGTATCGGCGGTTGAAGGCCATATTTTTTTTCCATGACATGCACCCATCTCTCATTGTAATTACCGACTATATAGTCGGTAATTACAATATACATATCTAACTATATGTCTGTCAACATTGAACAAAGATTTTGACGCTTGTTATCGCGTATAAAAATCATCGGTTCTTTGCTTTACCAGCAGCTAATTTTGTTGAATAAACCAAGGAGCCACCTCGAGTACTATCCCTTCGCTGCCCATACCTCGATCTCCACCTGAAGGGACGGAATCGCCAGTGCCGGCACGTAGGCCATCGTCATAGACGGCGCCTTTCCCCCGTGGAATTTCTCCCATACCCGATGAAAATGATCCCAGTCGACCTCCTGAACCGCCCAAATGTTGATTTTGATGATATGATCCGCCGACATGCCTTCCGAGGCCAATATCCTCTGAATATTCCCCAAGGTATTCTCTACTTGCTCCTCCATGTCGGCCGGCAGATTCCCCTCCCTGTCGGTCCCCACCTGGCCGGAGAACACCAACAGCTCAGCTCCTCTCGCAACCTTGGTTACATGGGTATACGGACCGATCGGCGGGGCGATGACGGACGGATTGTACCGCTGAATCGGGGACGATGCCTCCTCATCGGCTTCATTCAACATAGCCAGTGTCTGATGATCCTCCCACTTCCCGTTAATCTTCACGTTTTTCCTGGCGATGCCTTCTTTATGGAATCCGGCCTTCAGAAGCACACGGATCGAGCCCAGATTGTGCGGCATGACGCCCGCCTCAATCCGATGAAATTTCAATTCCTGAAAGGCAAACCTCACCACCATTTGAACGGCCTCGGTCATATACCCCTTTCCGTTATGGTTTTGGTCCAGAAAATAACCGATCCAGCAGCTCTGCAAATTCTCCCGTACCACTTCCGTCAGCATGATCTCACCGATGATCGTTTCGGTATCCCGCAGTCCAATCATATAGAGATACCCCTGATCTGCCTCGCTGGATTTCAGGGCTTGTCGGATTCGTTCGAGTTGTCCATCACGGGTGTAGAACTCTTCGTCCCTTAAACCAGTGAACTGCTGAAAAAAATCCCGGTTATCCTTCTCAAGCTTCAGAAGTGCCTCTACATCCGACTCCTCTACCGACTTGACATAAATCTGTTTCCCTTGCATGAACATGGTATCCCTCTCCTCTGTTTGAATCATTAGAAACACAAAAAAACACCACAGCGCACCTGTGATGTACATGCCGATCTATGCAACCACAGGCCAGCGATCTGTGGTGTTTTTAATTCCACTGCTCCCTCATTTCAGTCAACGAAATAAAGGACCTTTGATCGCCGAATATCCGATTTTGGACAGACTTCTCCCGTCATCGGACCGATCAAAGAAAACAGCGGTGGAGAATCCCACACCTTTGGACAAAGACAACAACGATCTTTCTTTCATGGGATTCCCCTCCCTTCTGCCTCGTGCAGTTTCACGATTCCATTAAACCATAGAATACATGATTCTGCATGGAGGATCAAATGCCCTACTTCACTTACATGACCGTTCCCTTCGGATTGTCTGCAGACGGTCCTCTGCCCTGCTTCAGATGCTTCAGCTGAGCCACAATAATGACACTGATCACCACCAGCAGAAACCACGAGCTGATTTTGCCGATATGCACAATGCTCCATGTCCGCTCCTGATCCGGGTAAGTCCAGGCCCCGAGAAACGTGGAGATATTCTCAGCAATCCAGATAAAAAAGCCAATCAGCAAAAACGCCAGCACCAAGGGCATGCGCAGGGTTTTTCCGTCTACGTCAAAATAGACCATGGTTCTGCCAAACACCACGAATAACAATGCCGTGAGAAGCCAGCGCGCATCCCATACATAGTGATGGGTAAAGAAGTTGGCATAAATCGCTGCGCTAATCAGCACGGTCAGCACTGGCAGCGGCCAGCCAGTGATGCGCAGATTCATTCGGCGCCATGCCTGACATATATAACTGGCTACGCTCGCATACATAAAGCCGCTGTACAGCGGAACGCCGCCGATTTTGCTATAACCTGCCTCCGGGTAAGACCAAGAACCCATATGGACTTTATACAGCTCCAGCATCAAGCCGATGACGTGAAAGACACAGATGACCTTCAGTTCATCCCATGTCTCCAGCTTGCTCGCCAGCATCCCGATTTGTGCCAATATACATATGATAAGGATTAGATCATACCGAGGCAGACCGGGAATTTCTACAACCTTCGTCAGTGCCAGCGTCCCGAAAATGATCACCGGAAAGATGCAGGACAAAGCCTGCTGATAACCAAAAAACCACAGCTTCCGTATGAATTCCATAAGTTCCTCCTACCGCTTGCTTTCGTATACTTCACCCTACCACAGAGCGCGAATCGAATAAAAGAACAGCATTGTCATAATTGATCCCAGCCATTAGGGTATAAAGCAAAATGAGAGGGCAGCTCCTTTAGCTGCCCTCTCATCGGTTAACATCTTATCTGATTACTCTTTAGATAGTATCTAACGCCAACCAAACTTTCTACCAACCTCGATCAATCACTTGATCTGATTCATGTTGAAGCATTCTACGTCATGTCTCCGCAGCCGAAGGGTCATTTTTATCCTATGGCTGGCAAATATCGCGTTAAAGCGCGACATGACTCGTTGATTTTTTCTTTTTGACCCGTAACAAAAATGTAAGAGGTATAGCCACGACCGCCACCATCGTGCCGATCATGAATACATCATCGATGCCCATGGTCGTCGCTGCACGCTGGGTGGCAGCTGCGCCAGCGTCCATGTAATGGGACGTTCTGGATACAACCAGAGCGCTGAAAATGCCGATTGATAACGAGGCAAGCCCTTGACGGGCCCAGTTCGTAATCGACGATGCATGACCTGAATACTCGCTGGACACCGCGCTCATCGCAGCGTTTGTTAACGGCATATTACACAGCGCAATCCCCAGGCAGCGAATCAGCTGCAACAACGAAATATACAATACCGGTGTTTGGGTGCCGATTCCGCTGAACGCCAATGTAGCTGCAACAATAATGATGATCCCTGTTATCACCAGTCGGAAAGGACCAATCCGATCATAGAATTTACCGACAATCGGCGATGCTGCCGCCATGACGAGCGCGCCCGGCAGCATGATCAGCCCCGTATCCATCGGAGACAGCTTGAGCACAGTCTGCAAATAGAGCGGCACAAGCAAAGTACCCGTATACAAGGAGATTGTCACGATACAATTCAAGATCAGGCTGTACCGGAATTGACGGAACTTGAATACTTTCAGCTGCAATAACGGAGATGAGATGCGCAGCTCCCGCTTGATAAAGAGCAACAAAAGTACGATGCCGGATATAAGCAAGGATAGCGTCTTCCAGGACCCCCAGCCCCAATTGTTGCCGTTACTGAAGGAGAGGAGCAAAAAGGAGCTGCCCGCAACCACTGTCAAGAAGCCAAGGAAATCAAATGTCTTCTTGGTAGTCAGCCGGTAATACGGAATAAATTTGCTGACGATGACGATCGAGATCAGGCCAATCGGAACATTGAGAATGAAGATCGATTTCCATCCAAAGTATTGCACCAGCCATCCGCCTAAAGTTGGCCCAATCACCGGCGCCAGCATGGAAGCCAAGCTCCATAGACCCATCGCATAGGCTTGCCGCTCACGCGGGAACACCTGATAAATGATTGTCATCGTAATCGGAATGATCATCCCGCCGAATACACCCTGCGTAATCCGGAACGCAATCAATGACTCGATGTTCCAGGCGACGACGCATAACAGCGACGAAAGCGTAAAACCCGTCAAGGCGAGAACGAACAGCCTTTTGTAGCTAAGCTGGTCCCCCATGTAGCCCACAATGGGAGCGATAATGCCCGTCGCCAGCAGATACCCGGCCATCAGCCATTGGGTGGTACTCAGGGTGGTGTGGAACTGCTCCATCACAACCGGAAAGGCCACATTGATGGTGGTGATACTGAGCACTGCTAGAAAGTTCCCAAAGAACACGGCGCTCATAATAAGCCAAAATGAAGATTTTTCGTCTGTATTCACTAAGAAGCCTCCTAAACAAAGTAATCCCGCCCGGATCTGACGTACAGAACTGGAGGCAGGATTACTTAAGCATAATATACTTTACTCGATACATTACTCTGTCGGAAATAATTTGCGGCCCAGCAATCGCAGCAAAATATACAGGTTATCCGCCTCATCCTGATCCATCTGTTTAAAGGATTCCATGATGGGATAATCCCCCTCGCTGCGCGCATCAAGCACAAGCTGCCGGCCTTCTGCTGTAAAGTTGACATAGTGGCTGCGTCCATCGGTCGGATTTGGCGTTCGGACCACCAATCCCCGCTGTACCAATGCATCCACCAAATACGTAATCGTGGCAGCTTTAAGCTCCATATGCTCGGCCAACTGGTTGGGGAGCCAAGGTCCCTGCTGCTCGATCAAACTCAGGATCTTATACTGATTCATCGTCAAATCGTTCTTTCTCAGATGATTCAGGAAAGACACGACACGATGTCTCGTCATTTTATCCGATAACTCACGATACATATCCATGAGTCTATCCACGCTTGCTTCTCTTCCGTACTTCAGAGTATTTCACCTCAAGTATTTATTTTAGTTCAATCATTCTAAGTTGTAAACACCATTTTCATAATTTTCATACCATTTACCTATGTTTTTTCATAATTATTTTGATAATTAGTTAGAATATTTAAAGTTAATTTTAAGGTCACGGCAATTCCTCATCGTCTTCAAACAGTTCCTGCAGCATAGCTTCCCGATGATTAACAAATTCCTTTGTAATCATATAATGATCGGTTTCCTCAAGGCTGGACTCTTCCAATCCTTCAGATGTCAGCTTATAGATAATGGAATCCGGATAGGCCATGACAATGGGTGAATGCGTTGCAATAATAAACTGCGAATCATCACGGACCAGGTCATGAATGCGCCTGAGCAGCGCCATTTGGCGCAGTGGAGATAATGCCGCTTCCGGCTCGTCCATAATATATAGCCCATTCCCCCAGAAGCGATGCATAAAGGTGGCAAAAAACGACTCACCGTGCGACTGCTGGTGAAGCGATATGCCGCCGTATGAGTTTCTGATAGGTGGTCCGAAGCTAGCCTCGGCATCCAATCGGTCAATATTTGTCGCCACATTATAGTAACTCTCCGCCCGAAAGAAAAATCCATCTCGTGGTTTGCGTACACCCCGGACAGTTCGAATATAGGCATGGAGCTTGGAATGTGTCTCCTCTGTCGAGAACGAGAAGTTCATCGTTCCTCCCTCCGGGTTAAACCCGAGCGCCGTAGCAATGGCCTCCAGCAGTGTAGATTTGCCCATACCGTTCTCGCCTATGATATACGTGACCTTGGGATGGAACTGGAGACCGTCCATAGCAGAAACGGCTGGCAAATTGAAAGGATATTCATGAAATGACGGAATGCGCTCCCTCATCAAAACAACGCTTCGCAGATAGGCAAGCATAGCCGCGTTATCCAAGCGCTCCCCTCCTTGATCTACTGATAGCTTTTTTTATTATCTCCTACTATATACCATGGTCTCAGTATGGCACCAACCAGAAAAGAGTACTCGCGATCCATGCGGCTGCCGTGGAATAGTCTATTCGAGACTGAAGGCCATCATTTTAGTTTAAATAACCAAAAAAGCGCCATTTCAGGGCTCATCGGCACCTGGAATGACGCATTTTTTCATAGTAATAAACTATTTTATCGACACTATTCGCTTACGATAAATTGATAAAGCTCCTCGACCTTTGCATCGGTCAGATCACCGCTGTTATCAAACACTTTAACGGATTCTTGCGGAATATCCCAGTTCACTTCCGGCACGAAGTCCACACGCTTCTTGAAGTCGTCCCAATGATCCAGCTTCCATTGATCCCGCTCGGTCTGTCTGTCAATGATCCGCTCCTTCTGCAGGTCCATGTCGCTGAGCGCGACTACAATGACCTTCACATCAACATCGTTCTTCGTTAATCCTGCGGATGTGATGACCTCTTCAATCCATTCGCGATTCTTGAGCTCGGCAGTAAATGGAGAAATCATAAATACATTCTGCCCGGCCCCCAAGTTCTCAATGCAAATATCCTTGGTCGTATCATATTCCAAATCACGCAGATTCTCTTTATAGAAGGAAGAGTCACGGTCATTCGGATCTAGTCCGTTGCTCTCCAGGAACTTCTCAACGAAGCGTCCCCCTACCGTGTCACGGTCGAGAAATGCAGCCGGTATACGAACTGCAAGCTTTTTGGCTACGGTTGTCTTGCCTGTACCCGCCACACCTACGAAAAACACTAGTTTTTGCAAAATGTATCCCCCCATATGCTCTCTATCACTCTAATATCTGCCTTACGCTCATACAGTCATCACGCACGTTCTGTCCGGTAACGGGTTTCCTCAATGAGCTCCTCCATCGCGGAGGCCAAGCGCTCCTGAAGTACGTCCGCTACATCAAATCCGCCATCCTCGGTACGTGCCACTTGGCCATCCACCGCGTACACGCCACCAAGAATATGCCGGGCTCCGATCGAAGATAGCACGGGCTTGAGCGAATAATCAATCGCCAGCAGATGCGCCAGACTACCGCCGATGAACATCGGAAGCACGATTTTGCCAGCCAAACCTTTTTGCGGAATCAGGTCCAAGAAGGTTTTGAGAACGCCGGTAAACGACGCTTTATAAACCGGACTTGCCACAATGACAGCATCAGCCTCAGCCACAAGCCCATTCGCTTTAACGATGTGCTCACTCTCAAACTTGGTATGAATCAAATCCTCAGGTGGCAGCCCGGCCACGTCGATCCGGCTCACCTCGAAATTAGCAGCAGTCAGTGCCTGCTCGGCATAATCCATTACCGCATTCAATCGGGATCCGGCTGTCGGACTCCCGTTAATAATAACAGCTTTCGCCATAATCATTCACCTCGGGTATCTAATAGTATGTCATCTCATCATTCATCAATTGCTATGTAAGGTCCTCCCAACACAGAGTTGGACGGCCATAGCCTCCATCTTTTTTTAAAAAAGACATATGAGGACAGCAAAGTCTTCCGTAAGGAGTCACTCTTTAATCTGACCTCAACTCAGCAATAAATCAGAGCAAACTTGTCAGGATTATTATCATCGTATCAATGTGCCCGCGCTTTTGTCAATGTAGCGAGACTGCCAATTTAGCCTATAGCGTTCACGAACACTGGCCTCATTTTTTATCAACCAAATCACGATCAAAATGGTAAAAAAATCATCAAGATGTAACGCTACCTTTCTCAGCAAGCAGCGGTGAGTACATCATAAGTGCATGATTCTCGGTAATCCATTCATCGTGCAGCAGATCGCCTTCCCTGCTGAATACTTTTCGGCCAATGACATTATGCCTCGCATATCCTCCCCATGCTTCCTGGGTAATCCGATGTTCCCGTTCATATACTTCATAATGATAGAGCGGAGCGGCGCTGGATCGCCATTCGCCAATTAAGTCCTCTTCCCCTACGTATACCGAGAGCTGATACGTGTCATTCGTTGGATTATGAATCTGAAGGTCAAGATAATTATAGGCGCATGTAGCGCCGCTGCCGAAGGGCTGAGTCCGGTTTGAATCCGGGAACACATCATAGCTGTGACGATGCCGTTCCCTTACTTCAAGCGGGCTATGCAGCGTCATCCAGTAGATGAGATTGGACAGCTGACACAAGCCTCCACCCACGCCGGTCTTAAAGCCTCCATAGAATAAAACCATACCGTCTACGTATCCTTTCCTCCGGGTCGGACGGCCAATGGCTCTCCAATAAGACAATGTCTCTCCAGGGCGAATCAGAAGACCGTCCAAATGGCGGACAGCCAGACGCAGATTGATCACCTTATTATGCTGTACCCACATATCGACGTCTTTTAATTGGCGCATCAGCGGAGTTTGGTGTCCGAATACTGAAAATGGGAGCGGCTCAGTACTTTGTGTACGTGCGATGGCACCGCTGCTCTTCTTCAGCCATTCCCAATAACGCCGGTATGTAAAATAGTGCCTGCCTGCCCACAGGCGAAACTTTGAACGTTGTATCGGTTTCATCAGGTGATCATCCTCCTTGGCCGTGATGATAGATTGGAAATATTTTACCACAATAGCCTAAAGGACATCGCAATAAATTCAGTAAACCTCGTGTTTGCGCACGACTTTTCTCCCATTCTGCTCTTAAACGGCACCTTGGAGTGGGCGCATGCATAGAGATAAAGCATCGACATCACGAAAGCATCCATATGCCAAAGGAGGAATGAAATGAATCCGCAGCAGCCCATTCCATATGTAGGCTCCAAAACTGTATGCAAGGAACAGCCCATCGCTTTTCCTCCCCAGCATCAAAGCTGCCAGCCGGGCCTTGAGAGCCTGATGTCACCACGTCCGATCAGCGAAGATCCCGCTTACCGGGGCAGCGGTAAACTGGAGGACAAAATCGCCATTGTGACCGGAGGAGACAGCGGTATCGGCAAAGCGGCGGCCATAGCTTTTGCCAAGGAAGGTGCCGATCTGGTCATCCCATACTTATACGAGACTTCAGATGCCGAAGTCACCAAGCAGCGGATCGAGTCGTTTGGAAGGCGCTGTCTCTTGATAAAGACCGATCTGCGGCACAAGAAAAACTGCGAAGCCGTTGTGAACGAGACGATTGCCTGCTTCGGGAAACTGGATGTTCTTGTGAACAATCATGGCGTCCAGTACGTACAGCGCAGCATCCTAAACATCACGGAGGAACAGCTGCACCACACCTACCAGACGAATATCTTTTCCTTCTTCTTCATGATTCAGGCTGCGCTCCCCTACCTGAAATCCGGAGCATCGATTATCAACACGGCATCCATTACCGCCTATGAGGGCTCCAAGGAGCTCATTGATTACTCCACCACCAAAGGGGCCATTGTGTCGCTTACAAGGTCCTTGGCTCTCTCGCTGGTTGAACAAGGTATCCGCGTAAACTCCGTCGCTCCCGGCCCAGTTTGGACACCGCTCAACCCATCCAGCATCTCTGCGGAGGAGGTCGCTTTCTTCGGAACCGATACGCCGATGAAACGGGCCGCACAGCCTTATGAGCTGGCACCCGCTTATGTGTATCTGGCCTCATCTATTGACTCCTCATATGTTACAGGTCAGGCCATTCACGTCAATGGTGGGCAGATGGTGACCAGCTAGCCATGTGTGCAAAGGATGTTCGAGAATTCGACGAATAAACATACAGAGGATGTGTGCAATGAACAGCGAAATTCCCAGAAGGTCCGGCAGGATGGACATGGGGTTTTATGCATTAAACAAGCTGGCGAGCGCTGGCACCGTTGTATTGCTGCTGAGCCTGCTCGGTTGGATATGGCCTTCCAGCGCTGACCTTGCTTCAGAATGGCTGGGGTTATATCTGCCGCAGGAGCATTGGATATATGGCTACGCGCTTACGTCGTCACTGGCAGCAGACGCCATACTTTCATTTCTGCCCTCGCTGCAGAAGAGCAAACAAGCTGCCGTGTATGGGGCTGTCGGTTTTCTGTTTTTTGCCCTGTTTACGGGAGGCACTCCCGATCAGATCTGGTTACGTGCTGCTGCCGGAGCGCTGACGCTGCTGCTGTTCCTGTGGGGAAAGCACAATTTCTCCAGCTATTCTCTAGCCACCCCGTTCTTCGCCTTGGCGGTGCCCCTGCTCTGCTGGTTGATCTAGCTTTCGGATTCTAATTTAACTTAAAGCATTCTTTTCACATAAAAAAAGGGCCCTCCTCGGAGAGCCCTTCATCTACGCTTCACAGTGCTTCGATCACATCGCCGGCGATGACCGAGGCGGGATGACCCCGGCGCCGCGCGGCCTTCTCGCCAGCGCGGCCGTGCAGCCACACGCCAAGCGCGGCTGCAGACGGACCGGCATATCCCTGCGCCAGCAAGCTGGCAATGATGCCGGTCAGCACGTCCCCGGTACCTCCGGTCGCCATGCCGGAGGTACCGGTTGTGTTGATGTAGGCCTGTCCGTCCGGTGCAGCCACGACGGTATGCGCCCCCTTGAGCACGAGTGTCACCCCGTGCTCCGTCGCGAACTTGGTAGCTGCACTGATCCGGTCCCGCTGCAGCTCGGCAGTCGGGATCCCCAGCAGCCGGGACATCTCCCCGGGATGCGGGGTCAGCACCGTTGACGCGTCACGCCGCTTCCAGCTGCTGAAATCTCCGGAAGCAGACAGCATATTCAGTGCATCGGCATCCACCACGAGCGGCCCGTCCCATTCTTCCCACAACCGGCGGAGCCACCTGCCGTCTCCTTCAAAACGGCCAAGCCCCGGACCTACCGCCAAGACATCGCGGGTCTTCGCCAGTTCCAGGACCCGCCCAGCAGAAGGCTCGTCCCAATAGCCGCTCTCCTCGCCTGTCGCTGGGGCGAGCATGACCTCGGGCGCGGCTCCGCTCAGCGGCAGCACCAAGCTGGCCGGGAGCGCCCAGGTCACCAGGCCGCAGCCCGCACGAAGTGCAGCCCGAGAAGCAAGCAAGCCTGCGCCGCTCATCGTGCGGCTACCTCCTACGGTCAGCACATGGCCGTAGGTGCCCTTATGTCCGTCCGGCGTACGGAGGCGTGTCACGTCCGCACCCAGCTCGGTCCGAAGGACATCCGGGGTGAGCAGATAGGTGCCGACGCCCTGCTCACGGCACAATGATGCGGGGATGCCGATGGAGCGGATCACCACCCGGCCGGCCGCCTCGGCGCCGGGGGACTGCACCAAGCCTCGCTTCAGGAAGGCGAGGCTTACCGTCACCGCGGCCGTAATGCACGGCTCGTGCCGCGCGCCGGTATCGGCGTCCAGTCCGCTTGGAATATCCGCGGACACGATCGGCAGGCCGCTGTCATTGGCGGCCTGGATCAGCGCGGCGTAAGCGCCGCGGGGCGCACCCGTTGCGCCCGTGCCAAGCAGCGCGTCCACGATGCCGGTGTACGCGCCAAAGTCCACGGCACAGCTGCCGTGGACCAGTGCCGGGATGCCGAGCGCTGCCGCGGCATCCCGCTGTACCGCTGCCTCGCCGGCAAGCGTGGACGGCTCGGCGGCGTAGAGAAGCGTGACCCGGACCCCCGCGTCACGCAAATGCCGGGCGGCGACCACACCATCGCCACCGTTATTGCCCTTGCCCACCAGAATGAGCCAGTGCTCCTGCGCTGCAAGCGCGGTGGGCAGTGTAGCCGCATCCCCGTCGATAACAGGCGACGGGCGGCTCATCTCCAGAGCCAGATGATCCAGAGCCAAAGGGTCCTTCCTGGCAGCCGAATGATCCCGTAAGGATCTCTGCTCTCCATGCTGTCCATTCTCCAGCATGAATGCCTCAAGGTTTCCTGTACTGCTCCCAGTGTGCACTATGCGTGGTCCGAGACATCCTTTGATGGATGTCGGCCATACAGCTGACCGAACGGCTGCTCGGGAGCAGAAGTCCGCATGTACCACTAGTTCACGCTCAAGGCATACCTTCAGCACTTCCTCGGCAATCGCTTTCCCCGCATTCTCCATCAGCGCAACCGCCGGAATGCCGATTCGATGAATCGTATGGTTGTCGAGTGCCCTCATCTGTTCAGATGTCACCACATACATCTAAGCTCTCCCCTTTGCTTCGACATACTCCAACCTTCATGCTCGGTAATCCGGTTGCCTATTTATTTCTTAGTATGCAACGGTAAAACGGGATTTGATAAACTGCGGATCATCCAGTTCGTCGATCATAGCCGCGGCGAAATCCTCCACGGAGATCCGGCTGCTCCCACTCTCATCGGTCACCAGGCGGTCCATGCCAATCCGGAACTGCCCGGTGCGTTTCCCCGGCTCGATCACAGCCGCTGGGCTGGCATACGTCCATTCCAGGTCGCTATCCTTATAAATATCGTACGCATCCGCATGCGCACGGGCAAGCGGCCGAATTTCCTCTGGGAATTCCGGAGTATCCATAATCGGTACACCGGTATCGCCGATCAGGCTTCCAGCACCGCCAACAATCAACAGGCGAGATACGCCGCCGCGTTGTGTGCCCTCCAAAATCGTCCGGGCGGCAGCCAGCAATTCCTCCTCCTGGCCAAACTTCGGACCAAACGCACTGATCACAGCTTCATGTCCCTGAATGGCCTTCTCCAGCGAGGAAGGATCCATCACATCCGCCTTGACCTTGTTCAAACGCTCATGCTCCTGCTCCAACCGCTCGGGATTGCGTAGAATCGCTGTTACATCATGCCCTCGACGAAGGGCTTCCTCTGTAATCCGTTTACCTATCGTACCGCTTGCACCAATGATTGCTACCTTCATACTTCATCGCTCCTTTTTGTCTAGAAATTATACTATATCACCTGCCGTGATGAATGGCTTCACAAATACAGAAATCAATCGGAATAGATAAACGCACCCGAATACCTAACACCTCCTACTTTACTTATCCCCTTACACGCCTGTTCAAACTCCTTCTGTTTATTCTCCTGCTAAATAACATTACTTTAGACCTATGTATCCAATTAAATATTTCACCGATACAATAATTAGATGCACATTCGCGAAATTCCCTAGGGTGCATACCAGCTTCCAATGTCGTGATTATCCAGTATTTTTGTCGTAATATGTCGTTTATCAATGATCTTATCGTATACCAAAGGAGATTATTCATTATGATTAATAAAGGTATCCGCTTGCTGGCCGCCTGTCTTGCAACCAGCCTGTTATTGCTTGGCAGCTTGTCCTTCCATCCTGATACTGCTACAGCCAAAGCTAACCAGAGGGCAACCTGGTTTTGGGATACCCAACAGATTAAAAATTCAACCGAGGATATTATAAATTTTGCCTCAAGCCAGGGAGTTAATGTTCTGTATCTTCAGATGAACCGTGACGTCCGCCCCGAATACTACCGCCATTTTATCAGTCAGGCTGGAGACAAAGGGATTGAGGTTCATGTCCTTGGCGGCGCACCTAACTGGGCGCTAGAATCAGAGCAGCATCGATTAGCGTCCTTTATGCAGTGGATCGCTGAATATCAAGCCGCTGCAGCACCGAATGAGCGATTCACCGGTATCCATGTAGATATCGAGCCGCATGTCTTGCCTGAATGGAGAGCTAACCCTTCCACGGTCATTCCGCAATGGCAAGAGAATGTTCGTTATCTGGTCGGAGAAGCTCACTCCCTGAACCTGCCCATCGGCTCGGACATGACTTTTTGGCTGCACACCTATCAGCTGCCTGATCAATCTATGTCCGTTAGCCGATGGATGATCCAACAGTTCGACCAAATCGCGATTATGGCCTACCGTGATCAGGCAGACAATATTTATAATCTGGCCGCTGCCGAACTGACGGAAGCCGATGAGCTTGGCAAAGAAGCCTTGATCGCCGTTGAGACCAAATCCAGCAATGAGGGGAACTACATCACCTTCTTTGAAGAAGGTACGGCTTATATGGAAGAACAGCTGTCCAAAGTATGTACCAAAGCGCAGAAGCACTCCTCCTTCTCTGGCATCGCTATTCATGATTACAGGTACTGGAAGGAACTACACGAGGCTAAACGATAAATTCCGACCGTGAGTTCTCATAGCAGGACATACAGGCCTTTCCGTTCCCTTCTCGCCTTCCACGTTATATAAAAATAAAAAACAACAACGATCTTAAATGAAGTGCACCCCTTAGAATAGACATTGGAAAACCCCCTGGTTTTTCCGATGAATTTTAGGGGGTGCATTTCTATGGCGATTAAAGGACAAAAGTCCAAACGTAATGCTAAAAAAGTGTTTGGAAATCTGGATGCAGGAGGCAAAAAAGAGCGCTATAAGCTCATCGAGAAAGCAGCGGACCTAGGACAAGTAACTGAATTTTCCCAACTTCTTTATGTTTCTAGAAGTGATATCTAAAATCAGGAAGAAGATGATTTTTGAATATTTTATTATATGCAAAACTAAAAACTCCCTCGAATAACCAAGGGAGTTTTTTAATAAACTATAATTTCAACAATATATTGTATTCATTTACAAACAAAATCTAAAGCAATCTTTATTTATTGAGTATACAATTTTGCATCCGCCCAGTTGGCATGATCATTGTCGATATTATCATTAGCATAAAACGCAACTAACTCAAGTGTATTCTTCCCTGCAATATTTACTTCTACATGTTCAGCTGGTTCGTGAGATTTTTTAACCGGACTAATATATAAAATTTTACCATCAGCGATTATTACAAAATTCACAGAACCATGACCCGTCGCTACTTGATCATCTATTCCTACATCTACTGTAAATTTAGTATACTGTCCATTCAAATTATACTTAATTGTACTATTTGAATGCGAGCCAATCCCTTTTTCATATTTCACACCATTAATAGATAACTGTGTTTTATAAAACGATTGGTTTTTATTATACGAATAATAATCAGGTGTTATTTGCTCTATATCTCCTGTAACTGAAATTGGAGTTAACTCATCACTTAATTGCACAGATACAGGTGTAGCACCTACAGTAGTTGCATTTCCGCCTACAAAAAATGTACAAATAGTAATCATTAAAACCACAGCTAAACTTAATACATTAAATCGAAAACCTTTTGGATTAATAACGTGCTTTGTGTTGTTCATATCAAATCCCCTTTCGGTTTTGTAATTGCATTCCTTATTTTTACATAAGAACCAAAAATTTTCAATATGTTTTTTTAATTATTTATAATTCCTTCTCCCTTGCTCATGCTTGTCTGTAATACCTTTTTCAAAATCATGAACCTTCTTTTTGTTCAGCAAGTCATGGAGTAATTCCAATTTACTCGTTGTCTTACGCTTCTCAGCCATTTCCCTTTTCAGCATTTGAGTATCCTTATACAGTTGTCGCTTCTTCTTACGAACGTCTTCTTTAAATCCCGCTGCCTGTCCTCCTCATATTCATGAAACATCGTCGTGAATATCTCATGGCTTCAACCATGAAATCTGAACCCTGCGGCAGCTCCTCATTCAAAATAAGCTTTTGTAAAGTCCTCTAATCTGAACCACTTCACGCTCTTTGGTTGTATCGATATCTTTAAGCCTGAACAAGTCCCCTAGATAACCGAAGGCAAAATAAAAACGCCTATGTGGCGTTGTTCATTAGTTTACATATTCAACATCTGTACTCTGTTTGTATTGTTCAGGTATTATCCACTTCTTACCAGTCGCAGGCTCGATGGCGATGCACTGTGCATTGACTGGGGTCAACTATTTCCATACTAGATTTCCGTAGTCTCTATACCTCTTCACGGGTGCCGGGTTGTGCCCGTTAAGCTTGGTATCAACCATGATAATCTGGTCACACCTATCTCCGGGGTCGACCACATCCTGATATTAGTGTCAACGATACCAGCTACGGTGGAAGGAAAACCTGTGGAGTTTCCCACCTCGTCCCGCTCGTTAAAGCTTCCACCGCCAGTGCTTTCGGCAATGATATTGCTAGACCTTATAGTGTCACCTACTATGAGACGCAAGTTTGATGGGGAATTAACAAATACACTTAACAATCCATTGAAACTAAATGAGGTATCTCTCGGCAGTGAGAGACTTATTCAACAACGAGATTGTGGCCCACCAGCTCAGCGAGCGTAAAGACAATGAGCTGGTTCTGCAGACGTTCGCCAAAGCGTTGCCAAGCAAAAAGACGTGACCGGATTGGTCGTTCACAGCGACCAAAGGTTCCAGTACACGTCTCATGCTTATCACGACATACTGCCAAAGGTTAGCGCCCAAATCAGCATGTTTCGCCGGGGCAATTGCCTAGACAATGCCTACATGGAGAGCTTCTCGCATCTGAAAACGGAAGGGCTCTATCCTTATGATATCCAAAATCCGGCAGAGGACAAAGCCGAATTGAGAAATACATACGATATTACAACCGAAGACGACCACAGCGCAAATTAAATAAACTGACGCCGGCTATCCACTACATGCCTCTGGTATACTGCCAGAACAATGCCTGTATGCTAATTCGCCCGTTCGCAAAATCGAGAACTGATATCCGTCCATACCTTCTGGGTAGATGATTATGCGGTCAAGACAAGGAGCAATACATAACCGATTGTGATCTTTGTCCGCCGGAAAGGCGCTCTGCTTACTTGTACTTTCGTCATAAAGCTTCTCCCCCTTCGACTGTCTTGAACACCCTCTCTTGTTATTGCATTATATGTACTTTCACTCCATATGTTAACTTCGCACAAAAGAATTTCCTTCAGGAAACATTCTGAAACAAGCTTCACGAAGTTTCGCTTGACGCATTCATTCCCTTGAAATCCCTCGTTCGATGTGCAATAGTGAAAAGTAGAAAATTGAAGGAGGGATCAGCTTGTCCCTTACGGAATGGATCGCTCATATTTTTGGCTCCATGGATACGCTGGTGGCTGTGCTTCTTGCCGTAGCGATATTCTCAGGGCTGTACATATACAGTGCATCCCGGTTATTGGGTGCACGCAAAGATTCACTTGCCCGCATTCGTCAGTCCTTGACCATCTATACCAGACTGGCAGGTCCTCTAGGCATATTAATCAATCGCCCGACCCGGACGGCTGTTCCTCAGGACCTGCTCATCCAACTGCTGCAGGAGTGTAAATCCGCCGACCTGCTGACTCGTGAGCTCCATGAACAGCTGGATACCTTCCTCAGCGATCAGGACGAATCCAGATTGATGACGATTCACAAGCTGCTAAACCGCGAAATGATCAGACTCATGAAGGAGCGCGACGAGCTCGTAGGACGGCTTGAAAGACCAGGCTGGGGAATGGGACTGTGGCTGCTCTTAAAACCTGCCGTACCTGCCCTAGCACTCGGAGCCGCTATTCTGTGGTCTATGAATCTCGTTGAAGCACTCCGGCAGCCTTCTGCCTGGACAAGCCCCCAGCTGTGGTGCCTCTGGCTCTCCAATATCATTGCTACGATTTCCTTCTACCGTCTGTTAATGGATTCCAGAAGAAGAACACATGGCATTGTCTATACGCTGCTGCATCTGTTGATCGTGGCGTCCGCTCTGTTTAATCTGATGGGGGACTCCTCCTCGCCTTACGTTCTCGTTACTCAGTGCTTGCTATATATGGCGGGCTTCCGGGTTACAGCTACCCGCAAGCGGCGTGAGCGGCCCTATGCTGGTCATCCGGAGGTCATGGAACAATTTCTTCATCCAGGTGCAGATCCTGATTCCCACCAAGAGATTGCGACTCCAAGCGAGCCCAAAGAGATCCACAGCCCTCTGAGAACGAGATAGCATCGACACATACTACAAAGAAACAGCCCTGCCGTTAATATGGCAGGGCTGTTTCTTTACGAAGCAATTGGTTTGACGGCATTCGAACCTCAAGACGGGTCTGTTCTATCTCGAGCTTGTTCTTCGTTGTTGGCCGGATGCCCGGGACGCTCCCGATGTCTTAACCGCTCCAGAGGCCGTATTCTCGAAACGCTTGCGCTCCGTTCGTTCCATCTGAACGATTTGACCCTCATGCACTACAATTTGCAGCGAACCGAATTCCATATCGTTCAGCAGGCTAGCTATGCGTTCGAGCCACATTTCATCCACCTTTAAAGGTTTAGCCATGGATACGCCTCCTAACCGGGCAATGCCCAAATTTTATTTACATATCAGTACAAGTCAACTTAATAATCTACGTGTATGAAATCATTATTCATTCTTTTCCAACCTATATAGTATGGATTAACATTAGCATGGGTTGGAAAGGACTGTCAATGGGCATTTTTTCGTGTAAACCAATGTTTAAGCAGCAGTGTTATAACAGCTAACAACAGTAGTAAGGAAGCCACCGCGAATGATGCCGAAAACTGATACTCATTGTACAAAATCTCGACATGAAGCGGCAGCGTATTGGTCTCACCGCGTATATGTCCGGATACAACAGACACGGCCCCAAATTCCCCCATAGCCCTGGCATTACATAGAATGATGCCGTACAGGAGTCCCCACTTGATATTGGGCAGGGTTACCCGCCAGAATATTTGCCAGCCCTTGGCTCCAAGTGTTACAGCCGCCTCCTCTTCCTTAGTCCCTTGCTCTTCCATCAACGGAATCAGCTCTTTAGCCACAAAGGGGAACGTTACGAATAACGTTGCCAGTACAATGCCGGGCACGGCAAATATGATCTTGATATCATGACTTTCGAGCCAAGGTCCTAACCATCCCTGGCGGCCAAAAATAAGTACGAAGATGAGACCGCCGATGACCGGCGATACCGCGAATGGTAAATCCAGCAGCGTAATGAGCAGGTTCTTCCCTCTGAAACGGAACTTCGTCAGGGTCCATGCCGCGATGACGCCGAATATGGAATTGAGCGGCACGGCAATCGCTGCGACCAGCAGGGTCAGCCGAAGCGCAGATAGTGCATCGGGATCGGATAAGGCAGCCAGATAGACTTCCCAGCCTTTCTTAAGCGCTTCGGACATGACGGTAATCAGAGGCAGTACAATAAGCCACAGCAGCACAAGCCCCGCCAAGCTAATGAATGTCCATCTCACCCATGGCTTCTCCGCCGCTGCTGAAGAGGAGGGCCCATCTCGTTTTACCGCCGGGACGGCATTGGATATCATTTCAGCCATCGTATATTCCCCCTCCTTAACGCGCGGTCTTCCGCGACCAATGCTGCAACAGATTAATACCGAGCAGCAGCGCGAATGAGATCAGCAGCAGGATCAAGGCAACGGCCGTTGCCCCTGCATAATCAAACTGCTCCAGCTTCGTCATGATAAGCAGCGGTGCAATCTCGGTCTTCATCGGCATGTTCCCCGATATAAAGACTACCGAGCCGTATTCACCGATCCCCCGGGCAAAAGCGAGCGCGAATCCGGTTAAGAGCGGCGGCAAGAGACCCGGCAGGATAATCGTGCGAAAGGTTCGCCAGCGTCCAGCCCCGAGCGTAGCAGCCGCCTCCTCCGTATCCCGCTCCGCGTCCTCCAGCACAGGCTGGACTGTCCGCACCACAAAGGGGATGCCAATGAACATCAGAGCTAGTGTGATGCCTAGTGGTGAGAATGCTGCCTTGATTCCCAGCGGTTCCAGCAGCGAACCGATCCAGCCATTATTCGAGTAGATCGCGGTTAATGCGACCCCCGCCACTGCTGTCGGCAGCGCGAAGGGCAGGTCGATCAGCGCATCCCATATTTTTTTGCCGGGAAAATCATACCGTACCAGCACCCAAGCCAGTAGCAGCCCCAGGATGGTATCCGCCAAAGCGGCCAGCGACGCTGTCGTCAGGCTGACCCGGTAGGAGGCCAGCACCCTTGGGTCAGTTGCAACCGACCAGAATTTCTCCCAGGTCAACCCGGTTTGATTGAGTAGAAGCGCCGATAGCGGCACAAGCACAATCAAACTCATATAAAGCACGGTCAGACCCATACCGATGCCAAAACCCGGGAGTATTCTGCTCTGGTTTCTGCCTTGTTTCCGTACGGAGATAACAGTCATATCCTCTCATCCTTTCCTGCCTTCGGCGGTTACGCCGATCAGCTGCCTGGCACGTAAATCTGATTAAAGATACCACCATCGTTAAAATGCTTGATTTGCGTCTCTTCCCATGTGCCGAATACATCCTTGATTGTAAACAATTCGATGGCCGGGAATTTATCCTTATACTTATCGGCTACACTGCCAAGCGTCGGACGGTAGTAGTTCTCTGCCGCAATGGTCTGCCCCTCTTCACTGTACAGATATTTCAGATAGGCTTCTGCCACTTCACGAGTGCCGCGTTTATCTACGTTCTTATCCACGACTGCAACCGGCGGCTCTGCCAGAATGCTGATGGACGGGTTCACGATTTCGAATTTATCCGGCCCCAGTTCGTTAATTGAGAGATAAGCCTCATTCTCCCAAGCGAGCAGCACATCCCCTATTCCGCGCTCGACAAATGTCGTTGTCGCACCACGGGCACCACTATCAAGTACCGGTACATGGGTAAACAGCTCCTTCACGAACTCCTGTGCTTTCCCTTCATCGTTGTTATTTGCTTTCAGAGCGTAGCCCCATGCCGCCAAGTAGTTCCAGCGTGCTCCACCGGAAGTCTGCGGATTCGGCGTGATCACTTCTACCCCCTCCTTGATCAAATCCGGCCAATCCTGGATTCCTTTCGGGTTACCTTTGCGTACAAGGAACACGATCGTTGAGGTATAAGGCGCACTGTTATGCTCAAACTTGCTCTCCCAGCCTTCCTGGATCAATCCGGCCTGACGGATGGCGTCAATGTCGTACCCGAGGGCCAGTGTCACCACATCCGCTTCCAAACCATCAATCACCGAACGGCTCTGTTTGCCCGAGCCCCCATGGGATTGCTTAAACGTAACCTTCTGTCCCTCTTCCTTCTCCCAATGTGCTGCAAAAGCTTTGTTGTATTGGTCATATAACTCCCGGGTTGGATCGTAAGAAACATTGAGCAATTCCAGGCTTGGCTTGCCTGAACCGGCAGCAGGCGCTTCTCCCTTAGCGGTTGCGACCGTGTCTGCTTTCTCTCCGCCGCAAGCCGCAAGCGCCGCCGTCAACATCATGGTTAATCCGATGAGAACCCCTTGCTTGAACACCTTTTTCATATGGATCACTCCCCTTTTATTCTTAGCTAAACAGGTATCTCTCCCAGGTGATATTGTCTTATCTCTTTAAAAAAAAGACGGAGGAAGGCTCGTCAGACTAGAGCCAAGCCAGTGGGTTTAAACCGGGCCTGCTTCTTAGTCTTTGAGCGTTCCTCCGTCGATACGGTGAGAACAATATATAATAATTCCTACCTGTTTAGTATGTTATGTAGCCATTGTAATCAGTCCAATCGCCGATGTCAAACCTTTTTTTCAAAAAAATTCAAGTTCAGGACGACTCCGCCCATAGAACCATTTTTATAGCCATAAATGCAGACACGGCGCGGATTTCCATTTACTGTTGGTTGTATGAACCGGTTTCCATCCTTATAATTCAACTCCAAAGGAGATGATCACCATACGCAAGCTAACATGGAAACTAATCCCCTCCCTATTCTTGAGCACCCTTCTGCTTCTGCCCTTGCTGGTCCAAACGGCCGAGGCGGCTCCGCTGTTAAAGCCGGGCAGTGAGAACGGGGATGTCTGGGATCTTCAATATCGCTTGAAAACGCTGGACTTCTACACCCAGCCGCTGGATGGCAAATATGGTGCCAACACAAAATCAGCCGTTACGCGTTTCCAGAAGGAATACGGTATGCCAGCTGATGGAATCACCGGTGCGCAAACGTGGAGACAGCTGAAGAAATATACTTTGAATCAATCCGAAATGGACATCATGGCCAAGGTTATATACAGCGAAGCACGCGGTGAGCCTTACAAAGGACAGGTTGCTGTCGGCGCCGTTGTCATGAACCGCATACAATCCAGTGAATTTCCGAATGATATTCGGAGCGTTGTTTTCCAAAAGAGCGCTTTTACCGCTGTGGATGACGGGCAGTACTGGCTGACTCCGAACCGGACCGCCTATCTTGCTGCCATGGATGCCGTTCGCGGCTGGGATCCCACTTATGAGTCCCTGTATTATTTCAATCCGGAAACGGCAACGAGTAAGTGGATCTGGAGCAGACCGCAAACCGTGCAGATTGGCCATCATATTTTTGCTCATTAATTATTCATCCACTGAAACATACAGCAGATGAATTCATGACTGAAATCGGAAGTAGGAAGTTTAAGCAGCCGTATGACCGCTTGCACTTCCTGCAGAACCGTAGAGTATATAAAAGAGCAGCCTGGGCCCCGAAATTAGGGCCGCAAGCTGCTCTTTCTCTATTTGTATAACGAAAATGCATTATGCTTTTTTCGCTTTTTCCACAGGACAGATGCATACCGGACGCGTGACTTCCAGGGTATAACCCGTTGAGACCAGATTTCCCGTATCCGGGTCTATCCGGTAACTTGCGATCAAGCCATTGTCCTGATTTGCCGAAAGCAGGAAGCCACCCGGCAGGATATTGAAATGACGCGGCGTTTTACCGCCGGAAGACACCCAGTTGACCGCACGCAGCGTACCGTCCTCCTGATCGATTACATACTGAACGATGCTGTCATGTCCCCGATTAGACGCGTACAGATAACGACCGCAAGGCGATACGAGCAGATGAGCCGATGTGTTGTTATCCATAACCACATCTTCAGGCAGCGTCGAGATATGCTGCAATATTTTCAAATCACCAAAGGTTCCATCGTTCGCATAAGCGGTTACGGTGCTGTTCAGCTCATTCGCGCCATACACCCACTTGCCTGATGGATGGAAAGCGACAAGACGAGGGCCCGAGCCTGGCGGCAGATTAATCTCACGCTGGGTTACAAGTTTGCCCTCTTCTAGCCGGTACAGATTCACCTCATCCATACCCAGGTCACTGACAATAATGAAGCGGCTTACCGGGTCTTCCAATATCGAATGGGGATGGGCCTCCGATTGACGGTCATCGCGAAGTCCGCGCCCGCTGTGCTTGATCTTCGAGACCAGCTCTCCGATCCGCCCGTCGCCTTCTAATGCCAGAACCGAAATTTGCCCGTCGCTGTAACCCGTTGTCATGATAAACTTCCCATCGGATGTGCGGGATACATGGCATGCGCCGGATGAGCCGGTTGACTGAGCATTCAGCAGCGTCAATTCCCCCGTGACCAGGTTCGCCGAATAAGCGGATACATCGCTTTCACCCCTCTCACTCACCGCATACAAGATAGATACGGAATCATCAAAGTCCAGATAAGTGGGGTTTTCTATCCCTGCGGTGCCTCCCAATAAACGAAGCTCGCCCGTTGCCCGATCCATCGCCCCCCAATGTATGCGATTCTCGTTCTCTGAACCATAGGTCCCTATGTAAAATACCAGTTCCTGTCCTGCTGTCATGTGTTCCACTCCTTTATATGAATGATTTGATCCGGTGACCCGGTTTGATGCCTATTATGTATTACCCAACAAAAGGACGTGCTTACCGCTTCTTCATACAGCCACGGTAATCAGTCATGCTGTTGTTGATGTCATTACTTTGTTAAGCAGAAATATATTGCTACGTATGGTCATATCATGTACGATTACCACAATTACCTCTCTTATTCTATCATTCGTTGAAGGAGATGACAGCACATTGAACAAAAAAATCAGCCTCCTGGCTATCGCCCTGCTGTTTCTGTTTGCTAGTGCAGCGCAAGCAGCACCCGCGAAGAAGCAGGACAGCATCCGAGTCTACCTCGATAACCAGGAAATCCAGTTTCAAGCAGCGCCTATTATGAAGAACGGAGTTACCTTCGTTCAGTTCCGTCCTTTGTTTCAGGCCTTGGATTATAAAGTGGATTGGAACCGCGCGAAGCAGCAGGTGACCGGTACATTTCTCGATCAGAAGCTGCAGATGACCATCGGCCAGAATACCGCCTATGTCAACGGGGTGAAAACCAAGCTCCAGGTGGCTCCGTTCACCGATGCCGGCAACACGCTTGTTCCTCTGCGCTTTGTAGCTGAAGCTACCGGACTTCCCGTGACTTGGGATTCCAAGGCACGTACCATCAAGATTGACCGTGAGAGCGCGATCGATGATGCCAGCGCTAAGGTGGAGAGCCTTTACAACATTATCGAAAAGGCAGGCAATGCCAAGGAGCTGGATGCCGTCATGACCGCTTATCATCCCAACTCCCCATCTTATAAAGAGATCCAAGAAGAGTATCGGGATCAATTCAAATACGATCTGAGTGTATCCGCTGATGTGTGGGACGTGACGGTGGCTGGGTCATCCATCCATGCGTTCACCAACGTTACACTCGACCGCAAGAGCGGGCCTTTCACATGGGATGTTACGCTCCATTACGAGATACTAGTGAAGAAGGACGCATCAGGTGCATGGAAAATATATGATCAGAATCAATACGAGACTGAATACTTCTTGGGGGATAAGCTGCTTGAGGCCAAACCGGTGGTGCCGATTGCTGAGCAGAAGGCTCTGCAGGAGTCCATTGATACCCAGTATAAAGGCTTTAATGAGGAGAATGGTCCGCTGCTGATGTCCGTCATTCATCCGGATTCAGTCTTTTACGAGATGTTCCAACAGAGCATTGCAGAAGGTATCTTCGATGAAGTAAATTTCATGCTCAAGGCAGAGACCGTACGGACGGTATTCTTCCAGGGAGACGACGCCGTGATCTACATTGAAGAGAGCGATAATGCGGACGGTGAGACGATCCAATCGACTTCCCTTTACTGGCTAAAGAAGCATGAGGGCAAATGGCTGATCTATGATGTGCTGGAAGTTGAATAGAATATTCAGATAACAAATATGTATAACCGTGAATTCCTGCTAAGGAGTTCACGGTTTCTTTTATTCGGAACATCAATTGACGACAGACGAGGTTTCGACAGCAGCCTTAATTCGTTGTATACAATCCAAGTGATGCTGTTCCTCCCTGATATGAAAGCTGTACATGCCTCTCAGATACTTCACTCTCAAAAATGGCTGTGCGATTAGATCATCCATTCTTCCATTCGAGACTGCCAAGATTTCATCTACCTGAGAAGACAAGAAACCAATAATCTCATCGTATTCCGGGGGCTCTTCCGTCCAGGCATCAGGTCTGGTCCCTTTAGAAAACAGACGATAATATAACGCTGGCATCTGCGGGTTCTCATTTACCTTTGGAAAAATTCCGTAGTCCCAAGCAACAAGAATATGCCCCAGGTTCCACCTGATGCTGTTATTAAAGCCAGGCGGCACCACATCCATCATATGTACTGGAATTGAGTCTGCTATCGCTAACGTTTGGTTACGCAGTTCACGAAATTGTACGAAGAATTTATGTTCCTTCACAACCATTCCCCCACCTAGTCATTTTGTAATTTATTTTCGGTAAGGTGCCAAGGTTATCCTTCTCCCAACACACCGCAACTTAGACCTTTACCTAAAAATCCCTCCCGCATGGTCTACTTCACCCGAAGCGACATATACCATAATAGTAATCCATAAAGGGAGGGGTTCTATGGGTGTCAAATTAATTAAGATCGCCGTTATTTATTTCGTTCTGGGTATATTGCTTGGCATGTATATGTCAATATCCCACAGCTATGATTACGCTTCCGTCCATACACATGTTAATCTTCTGGGCTGGGCTTCCCTGGCTCTGGCGGGTATTATCTATTATTTGTTCCCCGCAGCCGGGGAGTCTACCGCAGGCAAAGTGCATTTCTGGCTCCACAACATCGGCTTGCCTATCATGATGATCGGCCTGGCACTGCTCGTAAGCGGAGTAGAATCGGTAGAGCCAGTCATCGCCGCTGGCGGCGTGCTGGTCACGCTTGGCATCCTCGCTTTCCTCTATAACGTACTGACACATGTCAAAAGTGTGAAGAGTGTTAGGAGAAAGAAATAAACCCTCGTTACGCATAGGAATATCAAGCTCTAATCGCCATATTTTCGTCTTTAACCGGGTAGTTCTTGTCATTCTGCGATGCGCCTCTTTCATCCAATATGGGTCACAGTTACCGAGTATTGGGTATAAGTAGATACCTTTCTCTTATTAGGAGGCAACATCAATATGGAGACAAACACATCCATTCAAGTTCAATTCCACTGCCATCAGTGTCAATCGGAGATTCGCGTCATATTCCATTCAAATCCGTTCGCTACGGTGCGCTGCCCGCAGTGTGATTACAGCTATTCAATCATGAGGCCTACGATTGGTGAAGAAATTCTGCTTGATTGGGAGAAAGAGGCCGTATTCCAAAAAGTCCGTGCAGACCAAACTGAACATGACAAAATGGAACTCATGCTCCTCGTCATTAAGGTCATCGAGCTGCTGACCTGGCGGGATGAAGGAAACGGACATATTCGGGCCATTGAAACGCTTCGCCAATGGTTGCTGCTCAACGGAGTGCCCAAAGCTCTTATTGAGCTGTTGGACGCCAAAGGGCCTGCCGCAAGCTCTGGCTCCTCTCCAAAGCATAAGGAATAGCGTAATCAAACCATAATTCAGGATTGAAATAAATGAAAAAGGAACCATCCCTTAGACCTTCATGGCCCGGGGCGGTTCCTTTTTCACGTCTTCAATTCGGGAGATAACCATACAAGGATACTCCGGGATTTACATATATCGGAACTTTGTTCATCCATCAGACGTATTTATTTCTAAGGAAAGGGGCTGGTTCACCCATGTACAATTTCATATCTACAGTGTTCCTAGGCATCATGCTCATTGTGATTGGTCTATATGCCAACCGCAACCCTTACTCCTGGTGGTTCAGAAGAATGAGTGATGACACTGAACCTAGCGATGTGAGAATATGGTACATAAAATTTATCGGCAAAGTAATTATAGCTTTCGGCTTTGTGGTGATTCTGCTGAGCTTCCAGCATCTATAAACTCACTGAATCGGCACCTCAAATGCCTGCTCCATAACGCCAGGGTAACTGCTTAACGTAAACGTGAGCGGCTGCGGGTAATCCTCTGGTTTAAGGTGGATATACTGCGTAATAAGGCTTACCTCTGTGTCCGAAGAAGATCGGGACGAAGAACTGAGTCCCCCTGCGTCCTCGTCGATCATATGCTTCTTCCCTTCCCCATCCACGAATTCCCGCTCAATGGATACGCTGCCCATATGTCTGTCCGTCCGCTCTTCGTATTCCAAAGTAAGTAGATACCTATTGTATGATCCGAACCGAATGTCGCCGTCCGGGGAACGGAGGATCTCCTTCTTATCCGTATCGATCACGAGTTTCATCTCGGAGGGGTCCACCGCTTGGAATCCGCTCGCTTTCAACGTGATCGATTCCGGATTCTCCAATATATTGCTGTCGAAGAAATAAGTCATATCGCCGTTCTCATCAGGTAAAAAAGCTGAATAGCTCCTTAATTCCACCTTTTCTCCATGAACAACAGACTCCAATACCACATCCCATAAACCGGACACCTTCATCGTGTTACTGGAAGGGACATTAGCTTTTAAGATGATTCCAGCCGGAGACATAACCGCTTCTTTCAGATAGAACCTCTGCTTCTCAATCTGCAGCATTTTATTGATCGAAACCGTTGTGGTATGCTGACGTACGGTCTCCAGATCAACGGACACATTAATATGGAGTACCTGCTCGTTATTGGCCGAGGATTTATAAACCGTATTCGTTGAATAGGGGGCGATGCTAAAAGAAAACGTCAGTTCACCCGGTATGGTGTTATCCTTCCCCATTTGAATGTCTGATCGAGAACGGAACAGCTTGCCAGGCATAATCTTGGATTCACCTGACGATCCGATACCATAAGACAGCGATTCCCTGGAGCCCAGGCGCTTCACCTCGATCCGCTTTAAATCTGCAGGTTCATCCGCATGATTCTCGATCGTGTAGAATATCTCCATCTGCTGAGAACCCGTAAGAATTCCGTTTACGGTTACCGTGTAATCACCCTCGGTCACTGATTGGTTCACCGGCTGGATCATGCCGTGTTTATTAGCTGTATTCAGCGTAATATCCTCACCAAAATCAAACCCTGTCAGCGCAGGATACGGTCCCTTGGCCGCCACTTGCTCATTGGGTTTCAACAAGCCTTCGCTCCCGCTCCATACCACGAACAGAAGCGCAGCCGTTATGGTCGCCACCACTCCGGACAACACCGTTATACGTGCCCGGCTTCGCTGCCTGTACCGCCCCCTTCGCATCCCGCTTTGCACAGCCGCATCCAATGCTTCGTCGGATACAACCGCTGTGCTGACTTCCGTATCCTTCTGCATCTCATTCAGCATACGCTCTTCCTTCTCAAACATGGAATAAGGCACCTCCTGGCTCGATTTTGTGCCGAAGCAGCTTCAATCCTTGATGCAGGCGGGTCTTTACGGTTCCCTCTGGCACATCAAGAATGCTTGCAATATCGCGGATCGTCATATCCTGATAATATTTCAGGATGAGCACATGTCGGTATTTGGGCTTGATACGGCTAAGCGCACGCTCTAAATCCAACTTGTTGTCGCTGACCATCTCGGCGGCCGTCTCCTGCATGCGCACTTCCTCTACGGGAACCAAACGCTTCTTTCGTTTCTGTTCATCTACACAGCAATGGATCAGAATCCGGGTAATCCAGGGAACAAACGCCTCCGGATCTTTTAGCTTCTTGCATTTTATCCACGCCCGGCATACCGTCTCCTGCAATACTTCCAGCGCATCGCTCTCGTTATGCAAATAGCTGTAGGCGATCCCGTATAGGCGCCTTCGATGCTCTGTGACAAGTGCATAGAACGCCTTCTCGTCCCCTCTGCATGCTGCGACCGCAAGCTCATTATGATCCATCATGCGATTCCTTCCCCCTCATTCATCCTGCCTCACTTTCAACATCACTCTATATAAGACTGCGAGAGCGCTCAAACGGTTTTATTATTTTTCCACACAAAAAAAGCCCGCCCAGGCAAGGCAGACTAACGATAGCATCTTTTAACCTCTTCTTTTGCGTCGTTTAAAAAAGTAGTAGTGCCACAAATAACCGATGCCGCATAACAGCAGCATAAACGCAGAGATCCAGATGATGGGAAGCAGATATGGTGTATGCCGACTGGCAACATATAATAGTAAAGCTGAGAAGGCATACATCACAATCACAATAACGATGCGTTTAAACATATCCATGGTCGACTGCCCTCACCCTTCAACCTACAATTTTTTCCGTATATCTATCATTATGGTAACGTAAAATGATGAAAATTGCACTCAAAATTTGGTAAAAATATTAAAAAATTAGGGGATAAAGCGTCGTATCCATGAAAATGTTAAAATTAATCCTTGCGTAAACTAATAACATTAGTTATCATACATTATACTAATAACATTAGTTTTAAAAGTTGATGGAAGGATGTCTTTAATGTTAAAAACAACCATAGATCAGATAACCCAGCTTTCGTTTCTTCCCCGTCTATTCCCCATAAACGTGTATCTTGTTGAGGAAAGCGATGGATTGACACTTATAGATGCCGGCATGTCATTTACCCAAAAGGGAATTCTGCAAGCGGCAGAAGCAGTCGGCAAACCCATTACCCGCATCGTCTTGACCCATGCCCATGGCGACCACGTCGGAGCACTCGACGGGTTAAAAAAAGAGCTGCCAAACGCCACGGTCTGCATCTCGCAGCGCGATGCACAGCTGCTTAAAGGTAATACCGAGCTGCTGCCCGGAGAAGAGAACACTCCCATTCGTGGAGACATTCCGAAGAGCATAACCACCGTACCGGATGTGCTTCTGCATGACGGGGATCGAGTGGGTTCACTCAGAGCCATCGCCACGCCCGGCCATACACCAGGACATATGGCATTTTTCGACGAACGCAGCGGGATTCTGATCGCCGGCGACTCCTGGCAGACCCGTGGCGGATTAGCCGTATCCGGTGTAATCAAACCCTGGTTTCCATTCCCTGCTATGGCTACCTGGAGCAAGAAGTTTGCCTTGGAAAGCGCAGCATCAATAACCGCACTCCACCCCACCGTTTTGGCTGTCGGCCATGGCCGGATGCTGAGCAATCCTACAGATGCCATGAAAAAAGCCCTCACGCACGCTGAGTCCATGATGAGGAGGAATGCACAGTGAGTCCAAGACCCGGCATCGACCGCCTTCAATTGCTTCAAACTGCTGCTGAACTAGCAGATCGGGATGGGCTGCACGCACTGACCCTAGCCGCACTTGCGGGCAAGCTGGGCGTTCGGTCTCCTTCCCTGTATAACCACGTAGATGGGCTATCCGGACTGTATGCTGCCATGACACTGTATGGCCTTCAGACCCTTCATGATCGGATGCTGAAATCTGTTGCCGGTCGCTCGGGCGAAGATGCTCTGCGTCATGCATGCCTCTCCTATGTCGACTTTGCCCGCTCTCATCCTGGATTATACGAAGCTGCACTGCAACCTATCCGTCCAGATCAGCAAGAAATACAGCAAGTAGGAGATCAAATTGTGGAGCTTCTGCTCCAAATATTAGCCCCTTACCAACTCAGCCAGTCAGAGGCTTTGCATACGGTGCGGACTCTCCGCAGCTTGTGTCATGGGTTCTCTTCCCTCGACCGTGCGGGTCAATTCGCGCTTGATCTGAGTTTGGACGACAGCTTGGAATTCATGATTCGAATCTTCATTGATGGGCTAACTCTTCATAAAAATCAGAAATAGATATGCCAGCCAGAACCTCCTTGCTGGCCTGATTTTGCCTGACATAAGAATATGCTATAATCAATAGGCAGTACGCACAATAGCATGTACATCTTACTTATGGAAAGAGGTTCTGAATTGTGGTTAATTTCGATTCCCCAATTCTTCAAATAGGCTCAACGATCGTTATGCTGGTTATGGCTTTGACCGTTATCTTCATTCGCATGAAGGCAAGTCACCGCCCCGTAACCATCAAGAAGATTATCATCCCGCCAATCGCCATGAGCAGCGGATTCCTAATGTTTGTTGAGCCGCAGGTTCGAATTCCGTTATGGTGGGCAGGAATTGCCTTTCTGATCGGCTGGTTCATCTTCTCCTACCCTTTGATCCGAAGCACTAAATTCGAAAAAGTCGATGGGCAGATTTATATGCAGAAATCCAAAAGCTTTATCTTTATCCTGCTCGGCCTGCTCGCTGTCCGGCTCTTGCTGCACGGGTATATTGAGCAGCATATTTCCCTTCCACAGACCGCAGCCTTGTTCTTCATGCTGGCTTACGGCATGATCGTCCACTGGCGCATCTCGATGTATCGCCAATATCAGCAGTTTATCACTCCAGAAGCTGCAATGTAGAAACAAGCAGGCTATATTCCCTTAGCCTTCCTATGAGGCCTGCCTATCAGCTTTCAAACGCTCACAAAAAAGAGTGCCGTCACTCACGCAATCCGGTAGCGAAGTCCTACCCGGCCGTAAAGCTCCCGAACGGGAGCCTCGCGAAGATGCGTGAAACCGGCACTCTTTATTATTTTGGAATGGCATATAAACCTAGCAATGTTCTTCGCTTACCTTCACCAGCTGTTTCCCCAGATTCTCTCCGGAAAACAGCCCCAAAAATGCCTCTATGGTCTTCTCGAAACCGTGCACGATATTCTCGGCATATTGAATTTTCCCATCCCTGAGCCATACGGCCAGCTCCTGCAATGCCTCAGGATAACGACTGGCATAATCTCCGACCAGGAAACCCTTCATCAATGCCGTATTGGTGAGCAGCAGGCTCTGAATTCTCGGTCCTGTATCCGGCTTCTCCAGATTATAAAGGGCGATCTGTCCACAAATCGGAATCCGTGCATTTCGGTTTATGAGACGCAGAACCGCATCGGAAACCTCACCGCCTACATTGTCAAAATAGACAGCGACTCCATCAGGGCAAGCTTCGGCTAATGCGGATGCCAGATCATCGGTACGATAATTGATCGCCGCATCAAATCCCAGCTTCTCAGTCAGGTACCTGTTCTTCTTGTCAGAGCCGGCAATGCCGACCACCCGCGCCCCTTTGATCTTCGCAATCTGTCCGACAATCATGCCCACTGCACCTGCACCACCCGATACCACCACAGTCTCACCTGCCTGCGGCTGACCGATATCCAGCAGTCCGAAATATGCGGTCAAGCCGGTCATCCCCAGCACACCAAGAGCCGTTGAGACCGGTGCCAGATCCGGGTTGACTTTGCGAAGCGTCCCCGTTTGAACGGCGGCATAGCGCTGCCACCCCCACGTACCCGCAACGAAGTCTCCTTCGCAAAAGGTAGAATCTGCCGATTCCATAACTTGTCCTATGGCGCCTCCTGCTATAACCTGCCCTACCTCATAAGGCTTTACATAACTCTTGGCATCACTCATTCTTCCCCGCATATACGGATCCACCGATAAATACACGGTCCGAACCAAAGCTTCTCCCGCTTGCGGGACAGGCAACGGGATTTCTTCCAACGTAAAATCAGACTCGCCCGGCATGCCTTGCGGCCGCTTGGCCAATATAATATGTTCATTCATAGACAAATGGGTAACCTCCTTTTAAAAAAACGTCATCCTATCCTTTACCCATTTTGTCCGTCTGCCAATTTCCTAGACTTCAATCATCGGCTCTTAACGAGCAGATTAACGGCATCCAGCACCAGCTTCTCTGTATCTTCACCGTTCACTTCCGCCTGGCGAACACAATCCACCAGATTCGAACTGACAACAACCCCGATGGTCCGGTCAATTGCTGTACGTGCAGCCGACAATTGCGTAATAACTTCCCTGCAATCCTTGTTCTCTTCCATCATCTTCAATATGCCGCGAAGCTGCCCTTCAATTCGTTTGACCCGGTTCTTCATCTGATCGTCGTATTGCATATGATGACCTCCTAAATACGTATACATGTCAGGCTTGGCCTTGTTTCTATATTATACATCAAACCTCTGCCCAATCCTCCCACTTGCCTTGCCATCACCAGATTCAGTATATCCTTCACAGGCAGTCCAATTACGATGGGGAGCGAAAATGCACTTCGATCTAGGACTTGTATACACCAAGAGGCCGTGGTATATTTCTAATTAGCGAGAGTATTCATTGGCTCGCCCTGATTAAAAACATCCTAACTTAAAGGCAATGTTATCTTACAAAGGTACAACCTCGGCTATTCATAGTCCTGGTTGTGCCTTTTTTTATTTTACTATCTAAGGAGGAATTATCGATGTTCTTGGAAGCGATCTATCACCGTCCCCGCAAAAACTGGTCTTACGCTTATAACGGCACGACTATCCATCTCAGAATCCGCACCAAAAAAGATGATATTACTGAAGTATACGCCCTCACAGGCGACAAGTACCTGTGGGATCAAACGATGGAATACATTCCGATGACCAAGCTGTCCTCGGATGAAATGTTTGATTATTGGGAGTGCGAGGCAACTCCTCCTTATCGCCGTTTGAAATACGGCTTCCTGCTTCAGCAGGGAGAAGAGAAACGCTGGATGACCGAATATGATTTCCTGACAGAGCCACCGGCTAATCCGGACCGCCTGTTCGAGTACCCATTCATTAATCCCGATGATGTCTTTCATCCACCAGCATGGGTTAAGGACGCCATTTTCTATCAAATCTTCCCGGAACGCTTCGCCAATGGCGATAAAAGCAATGATCCTGAAGGCGCCTTGCCTTGGGGCAGTGCTGAACCGACGCCGAAGAACTTCTTTGGCGGTGACCTCCAAGGGGTTATCGACCATCTCGACCATTTAAGCGAACTTGGAGTCAACGCGATTTATTTCACGCCGCTGTTCACCGCAACGACGAACCATAAATACGACACTGAAGATTATATGGAAATCGATCCGCAGTTTGGCGACAAGGAGACCCTAAAGAAGCTGGTCGATCTCTGCCATGCACGCGGCATCCGCGTGCTGCTGGACGCGGTCTTCAATCACTCCGGCAGAACATTCGCGCCATTCGTTGACGTACAGAAGAACGGTTTGAACTCCAAATATAAGGACTGGTTCTACGTGCGCTCCCTGCCGCTGGAAGTGGTGGACGGCATTCCGACTTACGATACGTTTGCATTCGAGCCGCTGATGCCGAAGCTGAACACGGAGAACCCGGAAGTCCGGGCTTATCTGCTCAAGGCTGCCGAGTACTGGATCAAGGAAACGGGCATCGATGGCTGGCGCCTCGATGTAGCCAACGAGGTAGGCCACAGCTTCTGGCGTGAATTCCGCCAAGTCGTGAAAAAGGCCAATCCCGACGCGTATATCCTGGGCGAGGTGTGGCATGAATCCTCCATCTGGCTCGAAGGCGATCAATTTGACGCTGTCATGAACTACCCGTTCACCAATGCCGTGCTGGATTTCTTCATTAACCGCACCGCCGATGCTGAGAAATTCTCGTTCATGCTTGGCAAGCAGCTTGCCGGTTATCCGAGACAGGCCAGCGAAGTGATGTTCAACCTGCTGGACAGCCATGACACTGCAAGACTGTTAACGCAGGCAAACGGCGACAAGCGTCTGATGAAGCTCGCCGCGATGTTCCAGTTCACATATTTCGGCACGCCTTGCATTTATTACGGCGACGAAATCGGCATGGACGGCGGGCATGATCCGGGCTGCCGCAAATGTATGGAATGGGATGAGTCCAAGCATGACAAGGACCTGTTCAATTTCTATCAAACGCTGATTAAACTGCGCAAAGAGCACTCCGCCCTGCGCACGGGAAGCTTCAAATTTTTGAAGGCCGAGAAGAACGGGGGCAAAATCGCTTATCTTCGCGAGGATGACAACGAGACCATTCTTATTGCCGTCAACAACGACAAAGCGGGCAATACCATAACGGTCCCGGTGCTGGACACTCAGTGGACAAATCTGTGGAACGGCGAGAACTACCGCGCGAAGCAAGGTCAGCTTAGCGTGAAGCTGCCGGCGTATGGCTTTGCCATCTTAAGAGCGGAACAATAAATACATCAAACTCCCTTTGAATGCCATACGGTCCGAAAAGACCCTCACGCAGTCGAAGGGAGTTTTTTTGACCAAGTAAAAGCTGATTCACCATCATTTTCAACACATGAATTATTTTATATTGACCGACCGTTCAATCAATAATAAAATAATCTCATCAAGCATTCATAATTGTAAATCGATTGGAGGTTATTCTATTGGATCTGCACTACGAAATTCATGGCAGCGGTAAACCAGTCGTTCTCATTCACAGCGGTGGAGCGGATATGCGGGATTGGAGCTATCTTATCCCTCACTTATCGGCAAACTTTCAGGTCATTGCCTTTGACGGCCGCGGAGCCGGTGACTCTCCCTCTCCCGTTCAGCCGCCAAACTATGTTGAAGATCTATTATCTCTACTGGATCATCTGGATATTTCGCAAGCTGCGATCGTCGGCCACTCTATGGGCGGCCGGATTGCCACAGATTTCGCGATCCGTTATCCTGAAAGAGTATCGGAATTGATTGTCATTGCACCCGCCCTGTCCGGTTTTCCTTATTCTGAGGAAATGCAAGCTTACATGCTCAGCGTAAGCGCTGCTGCTCCCGATATCGAGAAAATGATCGAGCTGTGCATAGCACCGCCTTCTTATGAAATCACTAGAAATAGTGCCGAGCGGGAGCTTATGATCTCCATGCTTCGCCACCATTTTGAATGTATCTTTACCTGGTCTACCTTTGACTCGGTTTGGCCTAAGCCGCCCGCGATGGAGCGATTAGAGGATATCAAGGCCCAAACGCTGTTTATTATAGGAGATCATGAGCTGCCCGATAATCAGCAGGTAGGTGAACAATTTCGGAGGGTTCCGAGCATTCGCTTTGTCACCATCGCAGGAGCGGATCACATGCTTACCTTAACGCATCCGGAGGAGTTATCCAGCCATATCACCTCATTTGTGAAGGAATGAAAATGTCATGCCACGCTCACCCAGCGAAAACGAACGCATACGCCAGTTGGCGAAAGACAAAATTTTAGAAGCCGCTATGGATTTATTTATCCAGCAGGGCTACCATGCTACTTCCATTAACGATGTAGCCAAGCAAGCTGGAATATCCAAAGGGCTGCTGTACAACTATTTTTCAGGTAAGGAAGGACTTTTAGCCGCCATGGTTGAGGAGCGAATCGCAGGCGTTGCCGGAGTCATCGAAAAAGCTGCTTCACTCGAATCACCTTCAGAGCAGTTGAAATTTATCCTGGAGCAAGCCATCGACAATGTCTATCAGCAGCCGGAAGTATTCCGGTTTTACTTGCATCTTCAAACCCAGCCGGAAGCGGATCAAGAGCTGTTTCCTCACAGCAAGCGACTCGTGGAAGAAGCTGCACGGCAGTTTGAGATTCAATGCAGCATATTCGAAAGCCTCGGCGTTCCCGAGCCGCGCAAGCGCTCCCTATATTTCTCTTCTACTCTGCAGGGAATCATGCTGATGATCTCCACTTATCCCCAGCATTTTCCCATTGATGAAGTGAAGGAGCAGATGACAAAGGAATTTTGCCCATAATGAAGAAGAGCCGAGGTTATGTCCAAGTTTGCAGGACTCCTCGGCTCTTCGCTGCATGAAAATTATTTTCACGCACAAATAGGTTTATGATCTTCAGTTATTGTGTACCGTTTGATCAAAGGGAAACAGCACATGAAAAGTCTCACTCTCTTGAGCATCTCCCTCACTGCAACCGTTCAGACGATATTCGATCCCCTGCTCCGTCTCCTCCGCTACCAATGTCTTACAGAATTCCACGGATTTTATAGGCATGCCCATCGTGTCACGAGTCGTATCAAATCGATGCTTAAAGACCTTGCCCTGATGATCATACTCCAAATCATTAAAAATAGGGTCGCCCTCCTTCGTATAGCTCGTTAGCTGTACAGAGGCGGGATTTTTCTTCTTAACCTCCATCACAAATTCATCCCATATTTCCCGATTGGCGATCTCGCCCAATCTAAACACAACATCCCCATTGTCCACAGCCTGCTCAAATGTGTATCGCAATTGACCCATCCTTTCTTTGATCTGGGCTGTAGACTTTTCGGTCAGTGTATATCCTGTCCCTGTATCCGTTATATAAGTAAACATTCCACGTTTACTGTCAGGATCCAGCCATAAATGAATCGACGTATTTTTTCCGTCAAGGTAGATCACCGCATCATAATCGGGCTCCCTTACATCCATTTCTCCCGGTCTCTTGATCGCTTCTCGAAGGGCCTGATCCCATGCCTCTGCTTCCTCCGCGCTATCCAGCGTTCCATAAATACCGGAGCTGACTTTGCCGAAGGTTTGACCGCGGTGGATTGTCACATAATCTTGGGATCGGCTATCCCCTACCATAACGGAAGTATTTTCTCCTCCTTCTGTTTCGGAAGAATCCTTTGCACCACCAGCCTTGTCCGAGCCGCAGCTTGCCAGCAGGAGCGCCATCAGCAGCAGCCCAAGTGAAACGAGTTTCCTATTTGTCAGTTTGAATGTCCTCAAGGTTTCCATCACATTATCACCTCTAACTTACTGACGTTTGCCAATGTCCGTTTGTTACGAGGTCTCGTCAATTCTTCAATCTTGTTTCACTGTGGACGACAAGCAGCTGATAATCAATCTGACACGCCGTGAACTGTCCTCTCCAAATTAAATCTCCGGATGGCAATGTCCCCCTCAAGAAAAGGAGTACCTTCTAGGCAAACGATTAATTTTTTTCGAACTTTCCCCTTCCTTCATGTCCTCAATCAGTTATGCTATGAATATCAGGATCGACATGTACCTCAGGAGGGATTGAATGATGGCTATTCACTGGTTGAATCCGGATATCGACGAATGTACCCGGAGGGGAATCGCCTACTTTACATCAGAGTTGGAAATGGCAAGTGGCCTGCCCTGCAAAATGTACCGGATTACCGAGAAGTTCGGGAGTTTGTCCGATCACATGCACGATTATCTGCAAATCTGGTATGTCAGCAAGGGCGAATTCACCCATACCTTCCATGGTCAAAAATATCGGATGGTCCAGGGAAACATCTTCGTGCTTCCGCCTTACAGCATTCATCGGGTGGAGATGACACCAGGTAAGGAGCTGGAGGTGCTGGGCTGCGAATTCATGCCGACATTTATTAACGAGCAGCTGGATGGGAGACCCGACGAGCCGCATACATTCGACCTCTCCTTTATCAAGACGTTTATTACGACTGAAGAGAGCGTCCCGCTTAAAATCACTTTGACCGGCAAAAGCGACCTGGCTGCAAAAGAGCTGCTGACCGAAATGCTCTCCGAATACGAAGGCCGGGGGCCTTACTTCGATATGCTGCTGAAGGCCAATCTGCTGAAGCTGCTGGCCATCCTGACCCGTGAGCATGCCGACCAAAGCAAGCATTCAACAACAAGGGGAGACAGCAACCAATACCGCGAACCTATCCTGGAATCGGTCCAGTACATTCATGATCATTATGACCAGCCTCTGTGGCTGGAGGATCTATGCGCTCGGACTATGATGTCCCGGACAAACTTCTGCAGGAGATTTAAGGAAGTTACCGGCCGGACCTTCAGCCAATACTTGGCCAATTACCGGATACGGATGGCTATGCGACTGCTCACAGAGCCTGAATTGTCAGTAACTGACGTGTGCTTCAAGGTGGGATTTAACGAGCTTCCCTACTTCTGCCGATGTTTTAAGAAATATACGGGTACAACGCCCGCCTATTATAAAAAGAATGCCTTTAAGACCATAGACTAATACCCCTGTACGATAATCCAATAAATCAGCACGATAGTGAAATCGAAGAAAGCGTTCACATGCTATACTCGGGGCAAGGCATAACGAAAGACCAAGTGACAGGCTGTTGTTGTCATTGCATTATCAATCCACGACCTTGGAGGAGAACCGATGAACAAAATTACAATTGCCGTAATTGGGTGCGGCACGATTGCGAATAGTGCCCATATTCCCGCCTACATGGCCAACAAGGAATCCGAAATCAAATATTTTTGCGATATCCAGAAGGACCGCGCAGAAGCCGCTGTCACCAAATATGAATGCGGTCAAGCCATTGAGGATTACAACCAGATCCTGAACGATCCCGAGGTGGATGCCGTATCGATCTGTACGCCAAATGACGTCCATGCCTCCATTGCCATCGATTGCTTGCGGGCAGGGAAGCATGTATTATGCGAAAAACCGGCAGCCCGGACCTATGCCGAAGCGTTGGAAATGCAAAAGGTTCAGCACGAGACGGGTAAGACACTCAATATCGGAGTTGTGAACCGATACAATGAAAGCGTAAACAGAATCAGAAAAATGATCCAAAAAGGCGATCTGGGTGAGCTGTATCATGTGTATGCCAGCTTCCGTTCCCACCGCTCGATTCCGGGTCTTGGCGGTGCCTTCACGACCAAGGCGATCGCCGGCGGCGGCGCGTTGATCGACTGGGGTGTGCACTTCCTCGATGTCGTGATGTATTGTACGGGAGATCCGCAGCCGAAGACCGTATCCGGTCAAGCCTACTGCAAGCTGGGCAAGGATATGGAAGATTATACCTACATCAACATGTGGGCAGGTCCGCCGAAATATGACGGTACGTATGACGTTGATGATTTTGTCACCGCTCTTGTCCGCACCGAAGGCCCGACCATTTCCCTGAACGGCGCATGGGCGCAGAATATCGGCGCCGAAGAGATGTTCATCGACTTCCTTGGTGACAAAGGCGGTATCCGGTTGAAGTACGGCGCGGATTTCACCTTCTACACCACAGAGGACGGCGCTTTGATCGAAGCCACGCCAAAATTCAATCTCGGCAGCATGTTCCAGAATGAAATCGACGGTTTCATCCGCTGCATCCAAACCGGAGAGAAGCAGGCTTCACATATCGATACGGTCATCCTCTCCTCCCAAATCATCCAGGCCATTTACGACTCGTCCGACCAAGGCGCAGAAGTTTCACTGCAAGCCGCTGCCCAAGTGTAGCCAATAACCTGAGGTTCGACGCCAGGGAGGAGAACATTATACTATGAAAAAAATCGGATTCATCGACCTGCATCTGGACCAATTCCATGCAAATAAATATCCGGGATGGATTGAGCAGGCTGCAGGGAATACCATGAAGGTCATGTATGCTTATGGCAAGAGAGATAAAGAGAACGGGCTCACGAACGAAGCCTGGAGCAAGGAGTATGGAATTGAGCTGCTTCCCTCGATCGAGGATGTGGTGGAGCGCAGCGATTACCTGATCGTGCTGTCCCCGGATAACCCGGAATTCCACGAGGAGCTGTCCCAGCTCCCGCTGCAATCCGGCAAGCCGACTTATATCGATAAAACATTCGCCCCGGACCGAGATACGGCTATTCGCCTGTTCGATCTGGCAGCGAAGCACAATACGCCGATGTATTCCACATCTGCTCTTCGGTTTGCCAGCGAATATGCTGCGCTGGACAGGAATGGCATCCAGACCATCAACAGCTGGGGTCCCGGCGCATTCGCCAATTACTCGATTCATCAGATCGAGCCGATCGTCAGCCTGATGGGGCCTAACCCCAAAAGGGTGATGTATACCGGGACACCGGATTCCCCCGCCCTGCTGATCGATTTTGGGGATGGGCGTCAAGCTGCCGTGAATCATATGGGAGAAAATTGCCCCTTTACCCTGGGTATCAAGCATGACGATGACAGCTTCAAACAAGTCACTGCTCAGTCGAATTTCTTTGCCCTGTTCATCGAGAACCTGGTAAACTTCTTCGAAACGGGCAAGCCTGCCGTCGATCCGGCAGAAACGATCGCCGTCATGACGATTATCGAGTATGGATTAAAAGCAGCAGATACGCCGTATGTGTGGGTAGAATTGCCGGTATAGCTTAATGATTCGTATATTATACAAATACAATGAAAGAGCTGCTCTACAGGCCGTAAGGACCTCGGAGCAGCTCTTTTTGCATGGTTTAAAACTGATCAATTCATGAATGGTTTATTGAAATTGCCATTTTCGATTACACTTCTTTCCGCTGAAAATAGATAAGTCCTCCGAGAAAGAAGACCAGAAACCCGCCAACGATCACTGTCATAATACTCTCGAATGGCAGGTTAAATGCGCCGAAGTCCGCTTGACCTGCTGGCATCATCGCGAGAAATGGCTGTGTCCATGGATAGTATGGAGCATACGTCTGCGAGTTGGCCACCAGGATGTTCGGTATCGTAAAGACGACATTCAAGGCGAGTGGAGCCGCAAAGCTGCTCCAGGCTGTAGAGACGCCAAGCTGCAGCGCGGCCAGCGGTAAACAGGCAACCCAGCCGCCAAGCACGCTGCGCAGCAGTATTTCCCACGGAATCGGCGCATCCACCTTGTGGATCATACCGGCTCCCATCACGGCGCCCATGAACAGTAACTGGACTACAGCAAGCAGCATGGCAACCACTGAAAATTTCGCAAAATAGACGGCGCCGCGTGAAACCGGCAGAACGAGCAGTTGCTTCCACCCGCCCCCGGAGTGCTCATACCGGCACACCATCGCACTGAAAATACCCGTCATAATGGGAAGCAGCAGCATCGCATGCAAAATGATCATGATGCTGATTAAATACTCCCAAGGCGCAAACTCATCCGGCTTTCCATTCAATATGCCCAGCAGCATGACCAGAATCGCACACAGAAAGATTTGCAGCCACAGCTTGGATTTGGACAGCTTAAGCCACTCCGCAGACACCGCTCTGAAATAAGAAGCCATCCTAGTCCACATCCTTTCGGTTAAAATGAATCATGCCCGCGCAGGCTATGAGCGCGCCAAGAAGCAGACCCGCCCCGATGACTTTGGCTTGGCCCGGTCCCAAGTAAGCCAGCAGCGGCCACTTGAGCGGCATCCAATCCGGGAATTGGATAGCAAACATCGAGACTACAGAAGCCGTAACCCCGATTCCAACGGCGATCCCCTGATTTTTGAGCGTCAAGGAAAGCCATAGTTGGAAGGCCAGCACAGGAAGCGCCGCAAAGAGCTGCACGAAGCCAATGCGCAGCAGGTCCATATACGGCATTTGCTCTGCCCCCATCCCCAGCATGATACCAAGGACAGCTGTACTGACCGACAAAAGGAGACAGGAGACGCAGAGTATCAGAAAGGCCTGTACGAACTTGGCACTGAATACTGCCGTTCTGGAAATAGGCAATGCCAGCAGCTGTTTCCACGAGCTCAGCTGATGCTCAATATTAGCCATCAGTGAGCAGACCAGCGTAATTCCAAGAAATAGAGCAATCGGAACGAAAAATAGCACGTTTTCCAGCAGCCCGCCCCAGGGATCGGCCGCGTAAGATTTCATCAGATAATCATATCGAAGTCCAAAGTTCAGGCCCTGCATCGCAGCCAGCCCGATGGGACCGAGCGCAGCGAGAAACCAAATGCCTTTGCCCCGGATCTTCAGCCAATCGGCGGAAAGCGCACGGAACATCATACCCGGCTCCCCTCCCCTACGATCTGCATGAAGATATCCTCGAGCGACCTCCGCTGCTCTTCTACCCGGTATACCGCATGCTGGTTCTCCACGAGCCGCTTCACGAGCAGCGCGATCTGGGCATCCTGCATGGTTTCCAGCTCCAGCATATGATTGCGCAGAACGCCTGCACATCCAAGGTCTAGTGCCAATCCGAGCGCTGCCTCCGGCTCTGACACCGATAGCCGGAAGCCGCTGGACGCCGTGGATACCAGATTGTCGATCGTATCCTGGAACACCATCCGCCCCTCGCGGATAATGCCGACTTTATCGGCCATCTGTTCCACCTCGCCCAGCAGGTGACTGGATACCAGGACGGTTATCCCGTATTGACGCGGCATATTCTTGATCAGCTCCCGGATCTCATGAATGCCGGAGGGATCCAGTCCGTTGGTGGGCTCATCGAGAATGAGCAGCTCGGGATTGTTCAACAGGGCGGCTGCAATGCCAAGCCGCTGTTTCATTCCAAGCGAATATCCCTTGACGGGACGCTTGGCTTCCTTGGTCAAGGAGACGATTTCCAGCACTTCCGCGATGCGGGACTTGGGCCCGCCGGTAATCCGGCGGATGGCTTCCAAATTCTCTACCGCTGTCAGATGGCCGTAATAGGATGGGTATTCCACAAGCGATCCGGTCCGGCGCAAAATGTTCATTTTTTCGCTCTTCAAATCCTTGCCGAACAGATGTATCGCCCCGCGGGTCGGCTGAATCAGTCCAAGCAGCATGCGAATGGTCGTTGTTTTCCCGGCACCGTTTGGTCCCAGGAAGCCATAAATATCGCCGCGGGCAATCTCCAGGTTCAGATCCTGGACCGCTGCGCGTTTCTTGTATGTTTTATATAAGCCTTTCGTTTGAATGACGAGTTCCGTCACGTTCATCACCTCAGGTCTTATCCTACCTGCCCAAGGTTAAATGCCGGTCGGTCCCAAGTTTAAATTTTCTTTAAAAAACTGGCAGACTCATTGAGCGGCTGTAAAACGACTACATTATAGGGTGTTTCTGGATATCCGTGGCACTAACAGCCCTTGCATGCTGCCGAGAATGCTTCATGCAGCTCGGAACAACCGTTTTAAAAAAAGCTAAGAGTAACTTCATGTGGTTAGGAACAACCGTGAAAGAAGGCTATGAGTGACTTCGTGCAGCTAGGAATGATCGTGAAAGAAGGCAAAGAGTGACTTTGTGCAGCTGAGGCCGCTCCGTGGTCGGATCGTTCTTCCGATCGCTGTTAAAACCGGGAAACTTGAATTTGTCCAAGTGGTGGTTTCCAGGTTTTAAAGGCGACCGCTACGCTTCTCCAGCAACGATTCCGCCCCCTCCGCTGGTGTATACGTGGAAGTTCATGATTTAAACTTGAGAGTACAATCGCCGAACTTGAGAGTGCAAACCGCCTTGAACTTAGATAGTAAAATCGGGACGTACATTACACCATAAATGCCCTTCCCCTTCAGATCACATAGGGCTACCGCCATGCCATGCGTGCCCCGGAATACACATGCTTGTGTATGTTCCGCAAACAAAAAAGGAACCGGCCAACTCCGGTTCCTTCTCGTATACTCAGTAGTTCCAAACAGACTTTTAACCTAACATCCTTGCGCGGTTTGAATCCTTCACCTATCGGCCTTAATGCTCATCATGTGTTAGATTGCCTGAATTGCGTATGACTCCAGCTAGAACTGTCTCACCCTCCGTACGCTATGCAGCCCTTGATTTTTCACCGCTTCCAGATACTGATCCTCGTTCCCTCATCCGAGCTGTCCACATGGCATCCAAGTCCCATTTCTCTTGTCAGATGATCCACGATGGCCAGGCCGATACCTGTGCCTTTATTGCCGGAGTCACTTTCGATTCCCGGTCCGTGATCGGAAATGACAAGCACGCCTTCAAGCCCCTCTCTCTCCTCCGTATGAATGCCGATATACTGCCCTGATTGGGCGTGGCGGACCACATTTTGGAACAGATTATCAAGAAGCCGCCGGAACCACAGTACGTCTACACTCCATCTGAGCGGCTCATCGCGCACCTGGATGTCAGCTTCGATCCCGGCCTTCTCCCATACAGGATACCAGGCAGCAGCACTTTCCTTGACGATCCGTAGAACGTCGGTAGGTTCCAAACTCAGCTGCACTTTGCCGCTGGTAAGCAGGTTATAGGATAAGAGATTGTCGATGAGGCCCCCTAAATCCTCGATTTTTGATTCGATGAGTGATAGCGATTCTTTCCCTTTCCCACTGAGCGGCTCCCGTTCCATGGAGAAAATATGGCTTCTAATCACGGTTAGTGGGGTTCTGAGATCATGGGACAGATTAGCGATCAGCGACTTGCGGAGCTCTTCTTCCTCACGCTGGCGGTGCTGCCCCTCCTCTAGCTGGAAAACCATATCATTGTAACCCTCTTCCAGCTGTCCAATCTCATCATGCTTGGTTAAAGTAACAGGCTGCGGTAAACCTGTCACCGTATGAGGAGACTTCATGGCAGAGCGAAGCCGCAGCAGCCGCTTGCGGATCCGCACGAAGAACAGCCAGGAAACCAGAATGAACAGGCCGGACATCAAGGCCATAAACAGGCCGTAGAGCGCCGGCTCGCTGGCAATCGGCTGCTGGACGTTGAGGTATTTTCTCGGTAGCTGCATGACCATAAATCCTTCTCCCGATCCCTCTCCCCCAATAAAAGCCACGGAGGTGAAAGGGTCACTATCCAGGGAACTTTTCATAAACTGCACAGTGTAAAGTGCGCTCCATACCTCAGGAATATTTGGCTGGATCGGCAGTTGAAGCCTGGTCATATTGTCCCCGTCCACCCAGAACATGGAGATTTCCGGATATTCCTGCCGAATCGAATTCAGCTTCTGCTCAATAGCCTTCGGCGAAGCTCCGCTTAACCCGGCTGCTTCCTCGTGCCACATTTTCTCTAGCACCGCACCGCTGGTATATTTTCCGGGAGGAGCCGGTGGCCGCTCCGAGAACGTATCATTCACGAACCAGTAAAAAATAGAGGCTAACGGAAACATGATCGGCATAAATATCATCGCCATCGAGATCAGCAGCAAATATCGGTTGGTCAGCGAATTGCGGAACCTTCCCCGCTTCCTTCCCCATCTCATGCTCTCACCCGATAACCAAGGCCGCGAACCGTCTCAATAATTTCCGGGTTGGCGGGATCCCGCTCCAACTTCTCGCGCAGATACCGGATGTGAACCATAAGCGTTTTGTCTCCCTCGATATAGGACTCACCCCAGACCGACTCATAGATTTGTTCCTTTGTCATGACACGCCCCAGATGCTGGAGCAAATACATAAAGATTTGATGCTGCTTTCCGGTCAGCAGCATTTCCTCGCCGGTATCCTCGTTCACAATCCGGTTCTCGTTTTCATATACGGATAAGTGCTTCACTCTGATAGGCTCCGCGGATTTCACGACGGAGCGGCGCAGAAGCACCTCCAGACGGGCAGCCAGCTCGTCCGGGTGGAAAGGCTTCGTCAAGTAATCATCGGCGAACTCAAGCCCCTGAAGCTTATCATCAATGGAAGTTCGGGCTGACAGCATCAGGATAGGCAATCCGGGATACGCCTTCTTGAGGCGCTGTCCGACGGTAAAGCCGTCAAGCCCCGGTAGCATAACGTCCAGAACAGCGACTGCACACGTGGCTGCTTCCCCGATTGCCTTCTCTCCGCTCAGCAGCCACCTTACCTCATACCCCTTGTCCCTGAGAAAATCGGAGACCCAGCCGCCGATCTCCCGGTCGTCCTCGATATATAGAATGCTTGCACTCATCATTTTTCTTCCCTTCATAACGAATCTTCGAATTCTGAACCATCTTTTGTCATTGTATCATGAGATTGCAAAGGTTAAGACATCCAGGTGAGAGTGACTCTTATCGCCTAAAAAAGACCCCGAGCACTCCTCCTTCCAGGGGCTCGGGGTCTTACTGTGTTTGGCTGTAGTGGTCAGGCTGCAGCCTATTCCACGATTACGGTCGTATAAGGAGGCAGCTTTAAGCTGCTGCCGCTTAGTGCCGCGTTATTGTCAGTTGTTTTGGACAAAGTTTGAAATTCTGCAGATCCATTCTTCGCTGCGAGGTCCACCGTCTGCTCTGTGCCTGACAGGTTATGTACCACCAGGGCACTCCTATCGTTTGTGCGGCGGATATAAGCCATTACTTGCTGGTTACCGGATGAGTAAGATTCAATTGTGCCGCGGTTCAGGGCAGGCACTTCATTGCGCCAGTGGATAAGCGTACGGTAGCGGGACAGCAGAGAATCCTTATCATCCAACTGCTGTTCTACACCCTGCACCTGATCGCCCCGGTTATGCTTTAGCGGCTCCCAGGTCGTCTGTCCCTTATCGCTGCCGGTATTGGACCAGATCATTGGCTCACGGATTTGTTCGTCCGGTTTTGCTCCCTTCATCCCGATCTCTTCACCGTAATAGATAAACGGATTTCCGGGCATGGTCAGCAGGATACCTGCGGCCATCTTGGCGTGATTCCCATCGTCTTTTAACTGCGACATGACACGGTTCATATCATGATTCGTCAAGAATGCGGCATCCGTAAACTTGCCGCCCGATACCTGACTGTACAAACCATACGTCCGCTCCAGGGTGAACGCCAGGTTGTTATCCTTCTCGTTCCTCGCAGCACCAATGATGCTCTCGCCCAGGCTAAAGTTGAAGCCTGAATCAAACGCATTATTCAGATATGGCGCAATAACCGCAGCGGAATTATCCCAAATCTCTCCGACGATATAAGCGTCTGGATTCACCTCATTCATGCTGGCGCGGAATTCCTGCCACCATGCTGTATTCTTAGCCGTTGTCTCCTCACCCTTATCGGACATCATATCCTCATAAATATGTTTCGCTGCATCGATGCGAAATCCATCGACACCGAGTTCCAGCCAAAACTTCCCGATTTCCTTCATTTCCTCGCGGACCTTGGGATTATCAAAGTTCAGATCGGGCATTCCGCCCCAGAACGTGCCCATATAATGAGCCCCGTTCAGCTCATGCCAAGGCGAACCGCTGCCTGCCGCACTTACCCCCGAAGGGGTCTTTCCTTGATCCTCGGCCCAGATGTACCAGTCGCGGGTAGCCGAAGCTTTGTCACTCGCTGCCTGCTTAAACCAGTCATGCTCCGTGCTCGTGTGATTGACCACCAAATCCATAATAATCTTGATCCCACGCTTATCCGCTTCGTTAAGCAGCCTCTTAAAATCATCAAGCGTCCCGTAGTCAGGGTGAATCGAACGATAGTCCGTCACATCATAGCCGTGATAGCTTGGCGAAGGATTGATCGGCATCAGCCAAATCCCCGTCACACCAAGATCGGCGGTCGTGTTCGGATCTCCGTCATTCAAATAATCAAGCTTCTCGATGACGCCTTGTAAATCACCGATCCCATCCCCATCGGAATCATAGAATGAGCGTACGAAAATTTCATAATAGACATCGGAAGGCTGCTCATCCACTTCTGTTGTTACCATGGTTGCTGAAGTTTTGGATTCCGGCTGCTTTGTTTCAGGTGCCGCTATCGGCTTAGTCTCTTGAGATGGAGAAGCCGTGCCGCTGCAGCCTGCAAGCAGGCTCCCCGTAAGAACAATGGCGGTAAGATATATAGACAGAGTCCTGATTTTTCTTCGCTTATTATTATGTACCATACTGATGACCTCCTGTTCGATGCAGCTAATATTCAAGCGCGAACACCTATGCCTTCCATCAATTCACAATGGCGCAAACGTTTGAATAATTACCTTCTATTATATTCCAATAAACCGTTTACAATTCGTTATTAATCTATGTCCCTATGTGTTGTCTCCCTTTTATTCAGGCTGCTCTTTTATATATCATAACTGACTTATTCAATTTGTTAAATCGTTTGCACAAAGCCGTTTCATGTCATTTTCCTGATATTTATCGATATAATGCCATCTTTCCTCTCATTTTCTTTCCCTTTCTTTGTTTTTTATACGTTTGTGAATGAAATGCCCTGAACTGACTTGGATACGTATTTACAAGCCTGTCGTTTAACGTTAATATAGCATTGTGAAACCGTTTAAAAAATCGGTTACATATGGCTTTAGATCAAGATGTTTCGTGTATAATCAGGGCCTTACGAACCCACAATTGAATAAAGAAGAACGGACCGCGACTAGCGGAAATTATTCTTGTGAAATAAGGAGCACACACGCTGTCGCTTTCTTATTTTCAAAAAAACGCAAACGGTTCCACTGGAGGTCCTATTATGTCTGTAACGATAAAAGATGTTGCAAAACGAGCTGGCGTATCCCCTTCCACCGTCTCCCGGGTACTATCCAATCATCCCAGAATAAGCCGCGAGACCTCCCGCAAGGTAAAAGAGATTATGGAAGAGATGGGCTATCATCCTAATATCATGGCGAAGAGCCTCGTTTCCAAAACGACCGAGAGCATATGCGTCATTCTGCCAAAGCCTGCAGAAGAATTATTCCTTAACTTATTCTTCATGGAGCTGATCCGGGGTATTGTCACACAGGCGAACCGTTCGGGATACGATGTAGTACTCAGTTCAGGAGGCAACGAGAAGGAAGAGGTCGAAGCTGTATCCCGTCTTCTTAACGGCCGCCGCGTTGATGGCGCTATCCTGCTCTATTCTAGACAGGACGATCAGGTGGTCGATTTTCTCAAGTCCAACAACTACCCGTTCGTGCTTGTCGGCAGGAGCGAGAAATACCCCGATCTACTATCCGTCGATACCGACAATGTGCAAGCTGCCTATGATGCAACCAAGCATCTGATCTCACTGGGACATAAGCGGATTGGCTTTGTAAGTGGTCCGCCTAATCTGATCGTATCTCAGGACCGGATCAAAGGTTATGGCAAAGCACTTGCCGATGCAGGTCTCGAGATGAGAAAAGAATGGATTGTCGAAGGTGAGTTCCTCCAGGAGAGCGGCTATCGGGCAATGTCCTTTTTCATGAATCTGCCTGAGCGGCCAACGGCGCTTGTCATTGTTGACGATATCGTATCTTTCGGGGTACTGCGGGGACTTCATGAGCTGGGATATAAGGTGCCTGAAGATGTTTCTATTATCAGCTTCAACAACATTTCATTAACCGAACTGTCAACACCGCCGCTCAGCAGCGTGGACATCGGCATTTATAATCTGGGTTATACCGCATCCCAGGCGCTGATTCAGACCATCCGCAACGATGATAACACGATACTGCCGCATCGTTACATTATTCCGCATCGGCTTATGATCCGCGAATCCTCCATGTTTTCACTGCCGAAATCTTAGGATTCCGTTGACAGACCGAGAAGATCACGATGAAGATTCACAAAATAAAGAAGCATCGAGGTGCTTCCTTTATTTTTGCAGCTTGGTTCAAACGTTTGCACTAATTGACTGAGGAGGATATTCATGTCATCCATAACCGCTTGTTTATTCGATCTTGACGGTGTTTTGGTGGATACCGCCAAGTATCACTACATTGCCTGGAAGCGTCTTGCCAATGAACTGGGCTTCGATTTCAGGGAACAGGATAATGAACGCCTTAAGGGAGTAAGCCGTATGGCTTCGCTCAATATTTTGCTTGAAATTGGGGGCGTAACGCTGGATGAGAGCGCCAAGCTGGCACTGGCCGAGAAGAAGAACGCCTGGTACGTCGAGTATATTTCCAAAATGGATGAATCCGAGATTTTGCCTGGTGCCCTCGAATTTATTCAAGCTTTAAAGGAACGCGGCATCAAAGTTGCGCTGGGCTCTGCCAGCAAGAACGCTATGCTGATCCTGAACAACACCGGCCTTACACCTTACTTCGACGCTATCGTCGATGGAACGAAGACCAGTCAGGCGAAGCCGGATCCGGAAGTATTCACGCTGGGAGCCCATGAGCTTGGCGCTCAGCCAGAAGCCTGCGTTGTATTCGAAGATGCCGAAGCCGGAATCGAAGCTGCTATCCGTGCGGGGATGCGCAGCGTCGGCATCGGTTCGCCTGAAACCCTGGGTCAGGCCAACATCGTTCTTCCCTCCCTGGAAGGATTCACGGTGGACTGTCTGCTGGAATTGTAGGCGAATACGCACATATGCTTACAGCATCCAGCAGTTTCATCCTATATAGATCTGCAACCATTTTTCCTAAAAACAAAGGAGCCGATGATTGTGAAACAATATTTAAAGCTTGATGAATGGTCAATTATTGAAGAGGGATTTGATCCTCACACCCATGAAATCTCGGAGAGTGTCTTCAGTATCGGGAACGGGTTTATGGGCCAGCGTGCCAACTTCGAGGAAGCCTACAGCGGCTCTTCCCTGCAAGGCAGTTATATGGCTGGCGTGTATTATCCGGATAAAACCCGTGTTGGCTGGTGGAAAAACGGTTATCCTGAATATTTCGCCAAAGTGCTGAACAGCACCAACTGGATCGGCATTGGTATTGAATTCGACGGGACACCGCTGGATCTCGCCAAATGTACGGTGAAGGATTTTGTACGTGAGCTCAACATGAAGGAAGGCTTCCTCTCCCGCCGTTTCACCGCTGTTATGGAAGACGGCAAGGAGCTCAAAGTCGAAGCGATCCGTTTTGTCAGCATTGTCCGCCACGAGATCGGTGCCATTCGTTATGCCGTAACTCCGCTGAATTTCAACGGTGAGCTCACCATTACTCCTTATCTTGATGGCGATGTAAAAAATAAAGATTCGAACTATGACGAGAAATTCTGGCTCGAAGTATTTAAGGAAGCAACGCTTGGCTCGGCAGCCGTAACGGTGAAGACCAAGAAGCTTGATTTCCATGTAACCTCCGTTATGTCTTACACCATCTTAAAGAATGGTGAGAAGCTGGAGCTCCAAGCCGAGCTGATAGAGAAAGAGAAATATGCGGGGAACCGCGTAAGTGTGCCGGTATCTGAGGGAGAAACCGTCACCACGTACAAATACGTAGCTAATGTTACTTCCCGCAATCATGGACTCGGCGAATTGGTGGAAGCTGCACGCGCTGTACTGGAACCCGCAGTGGAGACCGGTTTTGAGCAGCTGCTGAAGGAGCAAGCCGATGCTTGGGCCGATAAATGGAAGGAAAGCGATATTGTCATTGAAGGCGATGTAGCTGCCCAGCAAGCGATCCGCTTTAACATCTTCCAGCTGAACCAAACCTACAGCGGCGAAGACGACCGTCTGAACATCGGGCCGAAGGGCTTCACTGGCGAGAAATACGGCGGCAGCACCTACTGGGATACCGAGGCTTACTGCCTTCCATTCTACCTTAGCACGGCGGATGCCAGCATCTCGCGCAACCTGCTGATTTATCGTTATAAGCATTTGGAAAAAGCGAAGGAAAACGCCAAAAAGCTCGGCTTTACCAAAGGCGCGCTGTACCCAATGGTGACGATGAACGGCGAGGAGTGCCATAACGAGTGGGAGATTACGTTTGAAGAGATTCACCGTAACGGCGCGATAGCCTATGCTATTTATAACTATGTAAATTATACCGGCGACTTCTCTTACCTCGGTCAATACGGTCTGGAAGTGCTCGTGGAAATCTCCCGCTTCTGGGAAGAGCGCGTGAATTACGTAGCAGCGAAAGATCAGTATATGATGCTGGGTGTTACCGGCCCGAACGAGTACGAGAACAACGTGAACAACAACTGGTACACAAACCGCATTGCCAGCTGGACGATGGAATACACGCTCGACGTACTCCAATATTTGAAAGAGAACGAGAATGCCCGTTGTGACGAGCTTACAGCGAAGCTTGCCCTGCAGGAAGCCGAAACGACCAAATGGCAGGATATCATCGAAAAAATGTATTATCCGGCAGATGAGGAGCTTGGCGTATTCCTGCAGCAGGACGGCTTCCTTGACAAGGAGCTTGTTCCAGTGAAGGAATTGGACCCGGTGCACCTGCCGCTGAACCAGAACTGGTCTTGGGACCGCATTCTGCGTTCGGTGTACATCAAGCAGGCTGATGTGCTGCAAGGCTTGTTCTTCCTGGGCGACAGGTACGATCTGGCTACGAAGAAACGCAACTTCGACTTCTATGAACCGTTCACGGTACACGAGTCCTCCCTCTCACCATGCGTGCACTCTATTCTCGCATGTGAGCTTGGCTATCAGGAGAAGGCGTACGAGATGTACCTCCGTACCGCCCGCTTGGACCTGGACAACTACAACAACGATACCGAGGACGGCTGCCACACTACCAGTATGGCGGGCACCTGGATGTCCGTTGTGCATGGCTTCGGCGGTTTGCGCGTGAAGGACGGCGTACTGCATCTGAACCCGTTCATTCCGGGTCATTGGTCTTCCTTCTCCTTCAAAGTGATGTTCCGCGGGTCTCGCCTGAAGGTAAGCGTCAAAGGGAATGAAACCATCATCGTGAATGAAACAGAAACACCTGCCCTCCTGAATGTAAGCGGGAAGGAATTCAGTATCGACGGATTTGGGGAAATAACGACGGCTGCAAGATAAGAGCACATGGCTTTATATCAGAGAATTGCATATAAAAAAACAAGAGCCCGATGGAGGATTCCAGCGGGCTCTTACTCTATAGGAAAACGGACTCGCCCAAGAACCATTCGCTAATCCTTGACGGGTCCGTTTTCATGTTTCGTACCAGGCATCTGCATCGTCGGACTTTAGCCGGACGTACGGAATTTTAGCTTCCGCTCCTCACACTCTCAGGAATTCGAGTATGTATGCTATGAATAGGTTATTCGAGAGTGCGGTTCAAGCGGAGGTCTTTCAGCTGGCTTTCCGAATAAATACCCTTGTGAGAGCTCAATTCCAATATCTCGGCAAAAATGAAACTCCTCTCGTCGCTCAATGCCTTCAGCTAATACCATGGCTCCAAAATCATGAGCCATATTCGTGATGATCTCAAGCTGTTTCTGCTGGGCGTGACTCCGATCACAATGATCGATAAGGCTTCGGTCAATCTTTACATAATCCGGCTTAAGCCTCACCATCTGCTCCAATGTGGAATAGCCTGCTCCCACGTCATCCATGGCAACGGATATTCCGTGGCTACGGTATACCTCAAAAATGGATTGCAAATGTTTGATATCCTCAATCTTCTCGGTCTCCACAACCTCAAACACAAAATCCTTTGGATCCAGCTGGAGCTTGTCGATGGTATTAAAGGTATGACTTAGACACATTTCTGCATCATATATCGAGGATGGCAGAAAATTGACGAAACGCTTCATGCCCATGGGAAGCCACTCAGCACTCGTCTCAATGGCACTGATGCGTGCTGACCGGTCCAGGAATGAATGCAGTCCGGTTTTGCGTGCCGTCTCAAACAGCTCATACGGCTGAAACGCAATGCCCCAATCTACCGGGCGAAGCAGAAATTCATAGGCCACGATCCGCTCGGATGGATCTACGATGGGCTGCATGTAACTCGTAAACTGCTTGTGCAGGATGACACTTACCATATCGTCATGCTCCATCTGCAGTTCGAACCTGCGCATCGGCGTCCACGTAAGCCGTTCGTGAGGAGGTTCTCCACCAGTAACACAGAAGAAGAGCTCCTGACGAATCTTCAGTGGAAGGGGTTTCAGACACTTAATCATAGATTTAAGTTCTGCCCGTACCCTGTACTTCACAGCACAACCTTCATTGTTCTCTTGGATCGCGTAGCCATTCACTTCCAGCAATTGAATAAGCTCACCACTAGCAGGCTTCATATGAACGATCCCCTGGTCCTCAATCGGTTCAAAGGTGCTGCAATTGTCGCAAATCATGTTCGTCCTCCTTGGCAAGCTGGCTCTCACTATGCTTCTTATCGGCATTTTGAATATGATTTCTTTGCATTTTATGGATTTTCTATCGAAGTTATAACCTGTTTTATAAAAAATGCGCAATATTCGCGCAATCCCTCAATCTTCATTCTACAAAATTCGACTCTAAGAGCTGCTAACAACGAAGTATCGATATCCATCTTGTTCCTCTATTTCATGATTTGGTCAAGAAACTTCAGCAGCATTGTCCGCTCTACATCAAAATGCCAGCGGGCATGTCTCTCCTTAGCCGCATACATTGCTGCATCTGCACGCCCAATCAGCTCCTGGTCATTTGCAGCATGATCCGGATATACCGCTATCCCGATACTCGGTGTGGTTATCACCTCATGACCTTCCAGCTCGTACGGCTCGCTAAGCATCGTCCAGATCTCTTCTGCCATCCAGATCAACTCCTGATCCTCGCCGGCTGAATTGATCATGACAGTAAACTCATCCCCGCCTAAACGGGAAACGAGAATCCCCTTCGATTCCAGCGTTTGCAGCCTTTCGGCAACCTTGCGAATGAGGATATCACCAGCACGGTGACCGTACTGGTCATTGACTCGTTTGAACCGGTTCATATCCATATACAGCAATCCTACTCGGGAACCTCTGCGGGCTGCTTCCTGCAGCGAGCTCGACAGTCTTGCGTTAAAATAGCGGCGGTTATACAGTCCCGTAAGATCATCGCGATGCGCCAAGGACTCGCTCTGCCTCAGACTTTCATGCAATCGGTCAAACAAACGGTCATTCTCGAACTGGATCAGAACCTGCCGCAGCAGGATTAGGACCACGCACAGGGCAAGGCCTGTAAAAAGCCCATTCCATCCCCCATACCGCTCAGCCATGAGGACAAACATGCCGCCAAGCACACTATATGGAAGCAAATATCTTACTATCAGGTTACCAACCGATCGTTGCTCCCTCTCGATGCCACGCTGATATCGAATGCGGGTAGCGGATTGTCTGCCGGCAAACCCAATGAAAAATACAGATAACGTATATAGCCAATCCAAGAAAGAACGGACCTCGATCTTCTTAAAATCGGTGAGATAGATATGTAGAGCATCAGCGATAATATAAATACTGCCGCCCAAACATAAATAAATCGTCGCCCGTTTTCCCAATTGCCTTGTATTAAAATATAGCACCAACATAAAAAAAAGAAGTATGATTGCGCACAACGGATACAGCATGTCCACCCATAGACTTCCCTCTTCAACGGCCCATCCCTCAAGCTCAGGCTTGATGAGATACTCCCACCCCACCGTCATCACTGTAATGCCCACGATGACGATATCCAGCATAAACCGCAGCCCCCGGAAATGACCCTGAAGGTGACGGAATAAATAAATGAGCGAACCAGCGAACAGCAGCACTTCGAGGAGCCAGAATAAATGAGATAACAATTGAGGGGAATCGCTTTTTCTCCCAAACCAGAAATAGCAGGCCTGAATTAGCCGGGCGGCGGCATCCCCCATCAATCCGATACTCACCGTGAGCCAGAAATTGCGCAAATGCGCCTCGTATCGCCGGCATACTCGAAACAAATACAAAGAAGCGGCGGCGGGAGCAATAATGACTAGAATATGCTGCATTGAAGCGGCCTCAGGCATCCACAAAGCTATCAACATTTGCATGAATGCATATATTATGGTGAGTCGAATCCACAGATGGTCTCTTGGAGTTAGACTCATAAGCATTCCTCCTCGGCCAAAGGTAAACTTGTTCGCTCTCGGTAATAGGTCTTTTGTATGAATATATCTAATACAATGATACTTTTTGCCCATCCAAAAGTAAAGATCAGGAAATTGAAGAAAATCATCTCTTCGCCTGCTAAAACGGTAATTTATCGCAGATTTGCTCTTGAAAATACGTCCTTATTTTAAAGGAATAATACAGTACCATTTTATCCCAACAGCTATGAAGCGAACAGGGCACTAAACCCGGTATTTATCCAGCCAATTTGGCCTATTTATGCTCGAATCGAGCTGATATGATGTCCGCCAGAATCAATTCAAAGCATGAAATATTAATAGGATCAACCTTTAATATAGTATGGACATTCCCGTTTATTCATCTGCTGAATTCTGCACATGGCTGTTCCGAACTAGACAGGAATTAGGGTTAGGACTATAATAGCGGATGTAAGTCCGATAACTTCATAAATACCAGGGGAGCTGGACATTGGCCGGCTGAGAGTGTATCCCAAGATACTGACCCTTTAAACCTGATCTGGGTAATGCCAGCGTAGGAAGCCCATATATGTGGCATATTATTTGCCGTGGTATACACTTACGCCGTCATGCGTCCTGATGCTGAATCAGGGCGCTTTTTTTTATGAAGTTGAAACAAAATACATAGAATATATCAAAAGGAGAGAGACACGATGAAGAGAACAAAATGGATTCCATTGCTGCTTGCTTGCGTCCTGTTAATGGTTGCATCGGGTTGCGGTTCAAGCGGACAGAACAAGGACAATACGAGTGAAGACGAAACCGCCCAGACCCCCGGGAAGCTCCGCGACGTACAATTGATGCTCGATTGGTCTGCCAATACGAATCACACCGGCCTGTATGCAGCTAAAGAGCTTGGGTATTATGAGGAAGAAGGACTTAATGTCCAGATCGTCCAGCCGGGAGCAGGCGGAACCGATACGCTGGTCGCCTCTGGAAATGTGCCGTTTGGCATTAGCTATCAGGAAGGCGTCACGCTTGCCAGAACCCAAGGGCTGCCGCTTGTCTCCATCGCTGCCATCATTCAGCATAATACATCCGGCTTTGCGGCTCCCAAGGATAAAGGCATTCTGAAAGCAGGCGATTTTGAAGGAAAATCCTATGGGGGCTGGGGCTCGCCTGTGGAGGAAGCCGTCATGAAATCCATCATGGAAATGGATGGTGCCGACGTCAGCAAGGTCAATTTGGTTAATATGGGCGATGCTGACTATTTCACGGCCGTCAAACGCGACATTGATTTCGCCTGGATCTTCTATGCCTGGACGGGCATTGAAGCCCAGCTTCGCAAGGAGCCGCTTGATATGATTTATGTTAAGGATTACTCGGAGCAGCTTGATTATTACACACCGGTTATCGTTACGAACGAGAAGCTGATTCAGGATGACCCTGAGCTTATCCAAGCGTTTATGCGGGCGACCTCCAAAGGTTATGAATATGCCATTCAACATCCTGAGGATGCAGCCAACCTGCTTACGAAGGCCGTTCCTGAGCTGGATAGCGAACTGGTACTTGCCAGTCAGAAATGGCTGAGCCCACGTTATCAAGACGATGCATCCCGCTGGGGCGAACAGAAAGCTGAAGTATGGTCGGGATATGCCGACTGGATGTTTGAGCGCAAGCTGCTGGAGAAAGAGCTGGATGCTGACCGCGCCTTTACCAATGAATTTTTACCTGATAAGCCATAAGGTTATTTCGATTCAATAAGAGAGACGGCCTTTGCGGCAAAACTGCCTCTCTTCCATTTCATTAATACCACTGTACGAAAGGATGAGTTTGTATGGCGAATACTCTGCTGAGCATACAAGTGATACCAAGAACGCCCGATGGAGGGGACAGCATCCCTTATGTGGATGAAGCGATCAAGGTTATTCAGGAATCCGGCGTCAAATACGAGGTTCACGCACTTGAAACGACCCTGGAAGGAGAGCTTTCCGAGCTGCTCAACATTGTTGAGCGCATGCATGAAGCCCTGGTGAAAGCGGGAAGCCCGAGCATCATATCCCAAGTCAAAATCGCGCATCATCCCAGCGGGATCAGCATGGATAAGCTGACTGAGAAATACCGCCCATGAAAAGCTGGTGGAGTTCCGTCTGGCCGCCCGTTGTGGCGGTCCTCTTCTTTTTGGCGGTGTGGCAGGCCGCAGTATCCCTATGGGATATTGAAAAATACATTCTGCCAGCACCGACAGCCATCGGGCATGAAGCCGTTTCTGGAGCTTCCGATCTCCTCCCGCATGCATTAGCTACCCTGAAATTAACCTTGATCGGATTTATCATCGGTACAACCATCGGCCTTGTCATCTCACTGGCCCTCCATATGGTGCCTTTTCTCAAAACAGCCCTATATCCGCTTCTTATTCTTAGTCAGAATGTGCCGACGATCGCCCTGGCTCCCCTGCTCATGATCTGGTTCGGCTTCGGCATGCTGCCCAAGGTTATCGTCATTACACTGGTCTGCTTCTTTCCTGTTGCAGTTGCGGCCCTGGACGGGCTTGCACGTACCGACCGCACTATGATGAATTATATGCTGATGTCGGGGGCCACTTCGTGGCAAATCTTCACGAAGCTGGAACTGCCGCATGCGCTCCCTTCGATTTTCTCAGGAATTCGAATTGCAGCCACTTATTCTGTCATGGGAGCGGTTATCGGTGAGTGGATCGGTTCGGACCGAGGCATCGGCTACTATATGATGCTGCAAAAATCCGGCTATCGTACGGACCGGGTGTTCGTTGCCATTCTGATCATCGTCCTGCTGAGCTTGATGATGGTGCTGCTTATTACGTTGCTGGAGAAACGGCTTATCCGCTGGAATCGAAAAAAATGAATTTATGATAAATGGAGTTTTCACATCCAATTCATATAAGAAAGGAGACTGTTCACGGTATGACTTATCAAGGATCTCAGCCGCTCCAAGGCGGGCATGGCCAATCATCAACCTTAACCTCAAGTGCCCCTGCCCTGGAAGTTAGAGGCATACAGAAAACATTTCGTGATCGGCGCAGTGAGATACATGTCTTAAACGACCTCTCGCTCCAAGTGCGGCCTGGTGAATTCGTCTCCATGATCGGCCCTTCCGGCAGTGGGAAGAGCACGCTTTTTCATATCATCGGCGGCTTAACGGCTCCGGATGCCGGCTCCATCTTCATGGACGGTCAGAACGTAACCGGGATTCAAGGCCGTATCGCCTATATGCCTCAACAGCCAGCCTTGTTCCCTTGGCGGACTATAGAAGATAATGTGCTCCTTCCCGAGGAACTGAGAGGAACATCGAAAGCTGCTGCCAGGGAAAGCGCCCGCGAATGGATGAAACGGGCTGGGCTGGCCGGCTTCGAGGAGGCGTACCCGCATACTCTCTCAGGTGGTATGCAGCAGCGGGCTGCTTTTGTAAGGGCCTTGATGAGCCCGCAGGAAGTCATGTGCCTGGACGAACCATTCAGCGCACTTGACGCACTGACACGCAGCGATATGCAGCGCTGGCTGCTGGATATTTGGGAAGATACGCGCCGTTCGGTACTGATGATTACCCATCATATCGAGGAGGCTCTGCTGCTATCGGATAGCATCTATATCCTGTCAGCACGTCCCGGCACCATCTTGAAACGGATAGAGGTTCCCTTCACCCGTCCGCGCCGGGATGACATGCTGACAGACCCGTCCTTCATCGCATTAAGAACCGAAATCTCCGCCATCATGCGGGAAGAACAACATAAACGCGGATCTCATCAAGGGTAACACAATAGGCAATCGTAGCGGCTGGCAGACACTTATTCACCTGGGTTAACATGTTGCGATAGGTATCGCGCTGTATCCCTGCACAGGATAGATAGTATATAAAGAGCTCCACAGGAGCTTGTAAGCGAGGTTATGTAATGAAGACGTCATTAAAACAGACTGAAGCAGACTTCCCTCTGATGGACACCCATATTCACCTGGATCTTTATGAGGCAACCGATCAACAAAAGATTCTCGCTGATATGCAGCATAGCGAGGTACGGTCCGTCATTTCTGTCTCCATGCACCTGGCATCCTGCAAGCGAAACCTGGAGCTGGCTAGGCAATACGCTCCAATGGTGCGTCCGGCCTTTGGTTATCATCCGGAACAAGCTCTTCCTTCCTCCGCAGAAGTGAACGAGCTGCTGGAATGGATGGCTGAACATAGCGATGAGATGCTTGCTGTCGGAGAAGTGGGACTCCCCTATTACGCCAGGCTGGAGGCCCAATCAGAGGGCCGTTCGTGGGATAACCGACCTTACGAGCAACTTCTGGATCAATTCATTGCATTCGCAAAAAAGCATCACAAGCCGGTTATTCTGCACGCTGTGTATGAAGACGCGGATATTGCATGTGATTTACTTGAAAAGCATAAGCTTACTCGTGCCCATTTCCATTGGTTCAAAGGCTCCCGTAATACGCTGCTGCGGATGGCAGATCGGGGATACTATATCTCTTTTACCCCTGATATTCTCTATGATGACGAGATTCGTGATATCGCCAGCAGATATCCAGAGCATCTCGTCATGACCGAAACCGATGGTCCTTGGCCGTTTGAAGGCCAGTTCACCGGACAGATGACCCACCCACAGATGACCTCCGCGGTCGCCGCTGCCTGGGCTGAGCTGTGTGGATTATCCTTGCCGGAGGGCCGCAGGCAGCTCTACGAGAATGCCATGCGGCTGTATGATTTATAGTTTACAGATACCGTAAAACCACAGGTCGAATGCTCAAGCAATCGGCTTGTTTTCTTTAAGGAATCTGTTATATTTATTAATCAATTCATCGAGCACAAGCGATTGTCCGAGAACTTTGGGATGATTAAATTCACGATATCGCTGCTTCATGATATGAAGCTTATGGCGCTCTCGCTCGATATTAAACTTTATACCTTCCTTGGTCTCCATGATTTAATACCCCCTCCTCAGGAATATTTTACACTTTAATGTAAAATTCTAGGATGTTCGTTATTAGACATTAAGAGATATTATATGGAGATATTTCCCCTCCTTGTTCATACCCCAAATCCGCCAAGCTTAAGCCTTACATAAAAAACCCGCAGGATCTTATGAAATTTCATGATTCTGCGGGTTGGAGTCTTCTACTTATTCTATTGGCGTTTGCTGCTATGATTTATGAAATGTTTAGGCTTTCTAACAGCCTTCCGGGAGATTTTAGCCTTTGACCGTTGTACGGTCCTGCAAGATTCGCAATGCTCCTTCCTAGCGTCTCATAAAGCCTTTCCCTTCCAGGAAATCCTTCATATGTAGCCTTACCGGCTCTGCCAAACGCTTGGCCATAAGCTGTGACCAAGGCGTATTATTTTTGCCCTGGGTACGCTTGGACAAATATTCGGAAGAGATGCGGTCATAATTCTTTACTTCCTCTACAGCTGCCCGCTCGTAACGGTCCCGATGCAGAACGGCTTCCATCGGAAGCCGGGGGCGCAGTCCCGGTTCCTGATCGGGATAGCCGAGGCACATGCCAAACACGGGATAGACCAGCTCCGGCAGCTCCAGAACTTCGGAGAACTCGGCTATGGAATTGCGGACTCCGCCGATATATACAATGCCAAGGCCCAGCGATTCTGCGGCAATCGCGGCATTCTGCGCAGCCAAAGCGGCATCCACCGTGGCCACGATGAAGTTCTCGGTCGAATCTTCGTACGTCTCTTGATCAACCGAAAGCGCCTCTGTACTTTTTTTCAACCGGAACAGATCTGCGCACCACACGAGAAATACCGGACATTCCACGATATACGCCTGGTTTCCCGCTAATTGAGCCAAGCGCTGCTTCTTCTCTTGAGAGGTAACGGCAATGATGCTGTACGCCTGGACATTACTGGAGGTAGATGCCATCTGGCCGGCAGCAACGACTGCTCTAAGCTGCTCCTCGGATACGGGCCGATCGGAATACTTGCGAATCGACCGATGGTTCATTAGCAGTGAAATCGTATCATTCATCGGATATTGTCACTCCTTCGATTTAGAGTAAAGGTTAATAGGATTCCTGCTGCAAAATCTATAATCTATATTTCAAGCTCCTAAGAGAGCTTGTGAAACAATGCAAAAAGCCGGCATGCTATGACTAGCAACCGGCCTAAACTCAGCTCTTGCCCTCAAGCTTCATAATATACCGGGGCTTCTATTAGGACACGATATCGTAGCCCTGCTCTTCAATCGCCTCTTTCAATGCTTCAAGGCTGACCTTGGTTTCATCATATTCAACATCTACAGTGCTTGATGCCAAATCGACTTTTCCTGAAGCTCCTGCCTTCTTTAGCGCGCCTTCAACCGAGTTCACGCAGTGGTTACAGGACATGCCTTCCACTGTTAATGTCACTTGTTTCATGCTGTCGCCCTCCTATCCAATAATGGTTGTACAATCTAACCTTACTATACCCCCCGTAGGTATGTAAAGTTCATGGAGGTTTCAATTCTTCTACAGATAATATGAAAATATTAGGAAGATATTTCTTGTTTCCGTCTGTTATAATGTACATAAATCGTCTGATTCATGCATATCCGGCCATTTTTTATTAAAATATCCCTTTTTGAATAAAATCTGATTGTTTGTTGCAGGAATTACCAATTCATTGTCGAACTATCTTTATGAATAGGGAACATTGAACTATGAAAGTAGGAACTTTATTATGGTATTTGACGGCATTATACTGGGATTATTTGTCGGACTGATACGAGGCGGATTCCGTCATGGCCTGCAGCAATTCAGCAGGATTCGCCTACGGGGCGGCATCATTTTCCCCATACTCCTGATCGTTCAGCTGCTAATATTCCGTTTTCAAGGGAATTCGGACTGGTTGTCTTCCGCAAGCGGATATATATTTATGTTCATCTATGTTGCCGGCATGATCTTCCTCTGGATGAACCGGGATCAGAAGGGTTTTGGGAGCATATTGGCCGGTGTCTTCCTCAACTTCCTGGTCATGGCTGTTAATGGCGGAAGAATGCCGGTATCCATGAGTGCAGCTTCTGTTCTTGATCCGATCTACGTGGACATGCTCATGGATGGGGCAGCTACAACCAAACATTATTTAATGGATGCTACAACCCGCCTGTCTCTTCTTGGTGACATCATACCGCTATCCCCGCCTTATCCAAGAACGCAGGTCATTAGTATCGGCGATATTATTATGAATATCGGTATTTTCTTCTATATCATGCATCTCATGACTTCCGGGAAGAATACCACCGCCCATACTCCTACTCGACCAACCGATACGACTGAGCAAGTTGAACCACAAAATTAATCATACATCATACCACCTGGAAAGGAGGGAGACCTGTGAAGAAAACTGATAAAATCAAGTATTCTCGCATCGTATTGAATGCAATCATCGTTGCTTCCGTAGTTGTTGCTTTGACTTCCGGTTACAGACTGGGCTAATTCCTTACCTTACACAAAAAACAGGCTGAGAACTCCAGCCTGTTTTTTTACATCTTTTACGTTGTTTTGCCCACCGTTATATCTTAAAATTGGAGAATACACCATGTTTTTATGAGGAGAAACCGTTATGTCCATATTCAAGCGTCCTAAGATTTCTCGGGAAAAGCTTCCGATACAGCTGTATTTTGTATTCATATCGCTTATGGGCTGTTTAACCTTTCTACTAGTGCATAAAGGAGAATTTATACATTATTCCCCTTCACAGTGGGTATGGGTTTATGCGATGTTAGGTGCTGCCCTCATATTAAATTATTTTACCTTCCAGCTCCCACCCGAAGGTAATTTGCAATCTATGGATTCTTCCGTATACTTAGCTTGCATATTTATATATGGCGCTCCTTTCGCTCTTTCTGTCATCCTGTTCAACACGCTGGCGATCGCACTCTATGACAGAAAGGTCCCTTTTTGGAAGCATTTCGTTAATTTCTCCATATATACACTCATGATCGTAGGATCCTCACTTATTTTTAAGATAGCAGGAGGACAGACGGGACCTATACTCAACAATCAATTTGGGGCTTATCTTGCCGCATTGCTTGTATATTTTATTATCAATGTGTTTCTGATTGGATTCTATTATTACTTATTATATCGCGGGTCTTTATATGACGTCCTGAAGTCCTTCATTAAGGATACCCTACTCGTTTATTTGAGTACGCTCATAATGTCTCTAGTCCTCTCTGTGCTCATCGTACATAACGCCGTGTTCGGACTCACCTTGTTTATAGGTCTTAGCATTATGCTGTCCTATTCTTTCAAGCAGCTCTTCACCATGTATAAGCAGTTACAGGAGAAGGCGATCAAAGATCAACGGACTGGCTTGTATAATCATAGTTATTTTGAAAACCTGCTCGAAAACGAAATCAAGAAAGCCAAGGTAACTGAATCACCATTATCCCTGGTCATGATTGATATCGATGACTTCAAAAAATATAACGATCAGTTCGGACATCTGAAGGGCGATATGCTTCTCGGATTCCTCGGCCAATATTTGAAAGTCGAAGCCGAAGCAGCCGGGGTAATAGCCTCCCGCTTTGGCGGCGAAGAATTCACAATTCTTATGCCGGGCTATGATGACAACCAGGCGCGTTCCTTCATGAACAGGCTTCGCAAGAAGCTGAATGACACGTACTTTGAGGGCGTCGAGATTTTCCCATCCGGGTGTCTCTCCTTCTCGGCTGGGGTGGCCGCGTACCGAATTGACATCCATGACAAGTCACAGCTCGTCGAGCTTGCCGATCAAGCTCTGTACTATGCCAAGAAACAGGGAAAGAACAATGTGCATGTATATGGGAGCGGTGCGGAAAAAGAATCCGAGATCGACTTTGCGGAAGATGTCCGCGATATCGAGCAGCAGTTGAAGCTGTTCTTGTATAAAGATGTGGATACGTTCAAACATTCCAAGCGTGTCTTCCGCTACGCGATGGACATGAGCGAGGTACTCGGACTTGATAGTGCGGAGCAGCGCAATTTCGTACTCGGCGCACTTATCCATGATATTGGCAAACTGGAGATCCCATGGGCTATTCTTAATAAAAAGGACAAGCTCACAGCAAGCGAATGGGAAACCGTCAAGCGGCATGTCAGCTGGGGCAAACGTATTGCCGAAACGAACGAGAAGTTCAAGGAGCTGGTTCCTTACATTGAACTGCACCACGAACGGTTTGACGGCGGCGGTTACCCTCACGGCTTCAAAGGCAGTCAAATCCCCAAGCTGTGCCGCATGCTGACCATTATCGATTCTTTTGATGCGATGACCACAGAACGGCCATACCAACAAACCAAAACCTTCGAGGAAGGAATTGAAGAATTGCTCCGCTGTTCGGGCACGCAATTTGATCCGGAGCTTGTCGAGCTGTTCATTCGTTATCTACGGCTTAAAGCCGAAGCGCAGCAGCAGCCTGCTGCCAGCTTGGAGACATCTTAATGAATAATCGACTGCAAATTGGTTCTCCCACCCTCGCCTCATCTTAATGTTTGATACTCTCTCAAAAAAGGTATAAAGGTAGTATCCTAATGATAATGAGGTGAGAATCGGTGGCTGATAAGAAAAAGGATCTTCCGCTTCAAAATGGTGCCGGTAACATGGATCACCCTGAACAATATCCGACGGAAAATGAAAGCCTGTTCGACAAGTTTGAGAGCGAACAGCATGTGGACCCCATTCCCATGGAAGATGCCAGGATGGAACGCGAGGAAGAGAAGCAGCGAGATGGCACATCAAAACAGCGTTCATCCAGTGATGACAAGTATCACAGCGGCTTCTAGCATGAGATGCCTGATGGCTGCAGTACAACTTGAACGTAGGGCTCCGTTATGGCGGAGCCTTTTTAGTTAGATTATATAGAGTGGAGTGGACCTTTTGTTTTCGATATGGACATTAAACCGCGTGCAGCGAAGAATGCTTCTAATCCTGATCGCAGCGGTTCTGGTTATGTCATGTCTGCTGGTGCTGACCGGCCTTCATGAACGTACCCCGAGCATAAGCAGCGTCATCGAAGAACGATATATCCAAAGTGCGGCCATGATCAGCCACCCCGGTGAAGAGCTGGAATACCACGCTTCTCGCGTCATGCCCGGTGTGCCGCTTATGATTGCCGGACTTGCCGCCTTGTTCGGAAGCATGGACGCTGCCCTGGTAGCCTATCAGCTGCTTCAATGCGTCTTTCATGCCTTTTCTGTCTACCTGGTGTTTGTGCTCTCCCGCTATATGTTTAATACGCGAATCGCTTTTCTCTCGTGCTCGATCTATGCGCTGTTCTGGCCGGCTTACGGCGCAGTACGTCTCATCTTGCCCGATATTGCCATGCAAACCTTAATGCTTCTCCTCGTCTGTGCAGTCATCGGGGCATTGGAATTGAAGCAGGCAGGCTGGTATGCTGCTGCCGGGGCGCTTACAGCGCTGATGGCTTGCTACAATCTCCAGGCGCTGCTGTACCCTGTGTTATTCATTGCCTTCTGGATCAAGTATCGCAGCCCCGTCAAAATCGTAATTGGCGGGATTCTCCTCATTGGCATGGGTTATTTACTCATCCTGTCGCCATGGTGGCTGAACATCCCTCTTTTCAACCGCTTGATGTATATGTCCGGGCCATGGAATTTGGCCTCGTTGTGGCTGGAATCCCGATATATTGAAGGCAATCCAATCGTTCATCTGTTCCGCAGCATCTTTGCCGGCCGGACCTCCAAATATGCAGCTGCGATCGGAAATGAGGATGCCAGGAAAATCGTACAATCCGCGCTGGATGCCGTCCGTCTTGTGATGCTGTTCGCCGGGGTTGCCGGCCTCATCTGGTCCGTGTGGAAATACCACCTGAAGCGGCAGCTTCCCGTCCTGCTGACACTGCTGTATTTTATTGCTGCTGAATGGTTTGTTCCCAGTCTGGACGGAACCGGATTCCCCTATGCGGTCTTCCTGCTTCTCTATGCCGCATTCTTGGCTGACAAAGCGATCCTCTACGCCCATAAGACCCGCTTACTGCGTAAATAGAATGAAACGTAATGCCTGGCTAAAATCTTCGCTCATAATCCCGGCCGCGCCTGAAAGACTCCTTTCAGGCGCTTTTTGATATACGTTTGAACTTGTCCACCAGAAACAGCGCTTATCTTATCTCTGCAAATCTTATAGTCTATTTATCATTTACTTCAGCCGGAACTGTAACTTTATGCTTGGGTTATACGTGTATTACCTAGAGGGGAGGACATGAAACTGAACAGTCTGGAATCGATTTATCAATTTTACGTGAAGGACGTTTACCGTTATCTGTACTCCCTCTCTTATGATCACCATACAGCGGAAGATCTGGTACAAGAGACCTTTTACCGGGCTTATTTATATCTTGAGGATTGGAAAGAAGAACGAATAAAACCCTGGTTATTCCGGGTCGCCCACAACGCTTATGTTGATTATCAGCGTAAAGCAAGCCGCAGTGTTGTTAAAGATGCTGTCTTTTTCGAACAGATGGTTGATCAGAGTACACCCGAGAGTGCCCTGCTCCAGCAAGAGATCCACCGGGAAATCGGGCAGATGCTCTCGCAGATTCCCGACAAGCAGAGACAGGCCGTCCTCTTGGTCGATTTTCACCAATTCACGTATCAGGAGGCCGCGGACATTATGGGTATTACCTTATCGCATATCAAGATTACGCTGTTTCGGGCCAGGCAGCGGCTGCGGGACATGAAACGAAAGGAGGACTTAGGATGAGCGAAGATTTCAAGCAGCGACTTAAAGATTACGAAGACGGGAAGTTAAGTGACGAAGAAAAAATGGAAGTCGAACGCGAAATCGAGAAACTGGAGGAATACCAGACTTACGTAAACGAGTTGATGGACCAAGCGGATGCGGATAACAATAAGCGTGCGCATACTACGAGCAAACCATCCGGTCTCTCTCCCAAAAAGGAAAAGCGGATCGTGCGCAGGGGAAAATGGAAGGCACGTTTCTCTAATACGCTGACTGTCCTCTCTGCATTCCTGGCTATATCCATCATTAGCTCGATCTTAACGGCACTATTCTACGGGATGGGTGATCCAAGCCGAAACGATAAATACCGGGATGCCATTGCTTCCGCTATCTCGATTTCCCATCCTAATATTGATGTCTCGCTGAACAGTCAGGGCAAAGTCTTCTTCATGCAGGAAGTATACGGGGATATGAAAAAGCGCGTAGGCGATGATCGCGTGACGGTCGGCGAATACTCCGTCAACTTCCTGTTCGGGCTGCCATCGGTCAAGGAGGATTGGAACGGACTCAGCACGAGGAACTCACAAGTTTTCCAGCGTCCGGATGGCAAATCTGAGGCTTCTGCCCCATCTAATGCGAAGAATGGGAGCGATCAGCAATCGGCAAAAGAATCAAAGGCTGCCTCCACCGCCAAGAGCGGGGACTGGTCCCGGCTTAAGAAGCTCCCCGAGGGTACGGTTGCCGAAGCATATGTATCGTTTAACCGCTTCTTCTCGACCGATGAGCTGCTTAAGGAATTTGAGAATCTGGACATGGAGGCAATCTGGTTTGCCGTCGATACCGGCCCGGATAAGAGGTTTGGGGGCAATGATGGCATCATCTCCGATCCAGTCGGCTTTCCGGCTATGCCCGTCTGGCATCATGATGATCTGACAGTAACCTCATACGGGGAAGAAAAAAGAGGCTGGTTCGGCAAAGTAAAGTTCAGCGGAGGACATTACCCCCCTTTGGAAGCGTATGGGGATGGAGAGCTCCGAAATGAACATTTCATGAAATCGCTGCGGCTGCTGCAGAAGTATGAGCTGATTGCTAATCGAGTGGCTCCATTCATCGATATAGACGCTTCATTAGCATACGTGGAACAGCATGGCATCCAGCTCTATGGGGCTGTGGTGACAGGACCTGTCAAGGAGCTGTTAGCCCTGCGCGAGGTTTCCTGGGTGCAGGATCTGCGGGTCGGAGAAGTGCGGCTGTGGAATTGGAGCGAGTAAAGGCAGCATATGGCTATAGAGCGGCGCATCGCTTCCTGGTTAAGATGATATTTAAGTGACATGGAATGATGAGAATCCCGGTATTCGCTTCAAGCGAAGGGCCCGGGATTTTTATTATTCCATATCAAAGATCGGTTCATGAAGGGCCGATGTTTCGATCGTTTGGCTCCTGTGACCATTGCTCCATTCTCTGCTTCCTCTCGCGCTCCTCCCGCGCTTTGCGATCCCTCTCCATCGCATCCGCAATATAATCACGCGGTTTGAGTTTGCCGTTGATATTCAATAATATGCCTATCATAATAAGCTGCAATATAGCGATAACAACCAGCATTGGTGCTCCCTCCTTTGGATATAGCCTTTTCTTGTTGTAAAAGCATTTCTACATAATATAACACTCGCACCAACTGTAAAGTTATTCAAATGCAGAGGTTAAACCCCTATCCATAACCTGCGCTTTGCCAGACTTCCGCGAATCCGTTAAACTGGTAAGACGATAATCGAAATACGAAATGATTGGTGAATTACATGACATCCATACCCTTCTATAAACGCCCGTACGGCGGTGAGCGTCAGGATATCCCGTTTGCGAAGCTGGCTTCCTTCGAGAACAGCCGGGACCTGATTTCCGATGATGCGCCGGATGCGGCTTTTTTTCGCGGCTTGGAATCCCAGGGGCTGCTGCTGAACCGCGCCCAAATCCAGGCCGTACGACATACACAAGGACCGCTGCTTACGCTGGCTGGTGCAGGTTCCGGCAAAACCTCCGTACTGGTCAGCCGGACAGGCTATCTCATAGCTGCCAAGAGGATTGATCCTGCTTCGATCCTGCTCGTTACCTTCTCTTCCAAGGCGGCAGCGGAGATGAAGGAACGCATTATGGCGCTTCCCGGATTGCGAGCAAGTGAGACAGCCAAGGTAACAGCAAGAACCTTCCATTCCTTCTTCCTGTACATGCTGCGAACCCGCGGCTACAAGCAGGAAATTCTGAGCAACGCCAGGCATCAGCAATTTATCATGAAGCGTATCCTGCGGGAAATGGGCTTGCAGGACAGCTACGAAGCCGAGACGCTGCTATCGCTGTGGTCTGCCCATCGAATGAATATGACCGGGCTTGAAGAACTTCCCGCCAAAACACCTGCCGATGTGGAACAAAAGCAAATATTCGCCCGTTATGAAGCGTGGAAAGAAGATCATGGTCAGATGGATTTCGATGATATTCTGGTCATGTCCTACCATCTGCTGTGTCATGATTCAGGACTGCTTGCCTCCCTTCAGCGGCGATACCGATATGTTATGGTCGACGAGTTCCAGGATACCGGATTGCTGCCCTATGAACTGCTGAAGAAAATCGTCACTCCGCATCGCAATCTGATGGTTGTCGGTGACGATGACCAAACCATATACGGCTTCAACGGTGCACGCAACGAATTCATTCTGGAATTCGATCAGACCTTTCCCGGTGCCAAAGTGGTGACGCTGGATATCAATTACCGCTCCCTCTCTTCAATCGTCGGGCTGGGAAATGAAGTGATCCGCGTCAATGAGCGCCGCCGTTCCAAGCAGCTGCGATCTACCCGCAAGAGCAGCGGTGTGCCGCTGTACCTTCGTCCCGGCGATCCCGACCAAGAAGCCGAGCTGTTGCTGACCTATATTACCGAGCAGGTCCGGGAGCACGGAAAGCAATACCGCGATCATGCAATTCTGTACCGAACCGCAAACAATAGCCGAGCTATCTTTGAACAGCTTGTCATGCGGGAAATTCCGTTTATTCATTACGAGAACGGCGATCTGTTCTATGAGCAGTGGATCGTCAAACCGCTTCTGGATCATCTGCGGCTGTCACTGGACCGGCGCAATTTCACGGCGATGGAAGGCATGCTTCATACGCTTTACATCAATCGGGACAAAGGCATGGCTTTCATCCGGCAGCAGGACGCACCAAGACCCAAGAAAGGCCCGCTGTCTCACCTTCTATCCTTTCCCGGCCTGAAGGATTTCCAGATTGAGAATATCAGAGGCCGTTCCAAGCTCATCAAGGGATTAAAAGCGATGGAGCCTCTGCAAGCTGTTCAGGAAATGAGACGCCAATTCTATGATAAATTTCTGGAGGCGGACCAGCGGCAGGAGATTACCCTTCATAAGGAATTCATACAGGAGGCGCTTGATGAATTAGAGGCTTCCGCCAAGCGCTTTGACCATATCGCCGACTTCGTTGAATTTGTCGATCGGTTAATCGCCATCCATAAGGAAATGGCGGCCATGAAACGGGATGAGCATGCCGATGCCGTCCGCTTAATGACCATTCATAAATCCAAAGGGCTGGAGTTCCCTTCGGTATCACTGATTGGGGCAAGCGAAGGAATTCTTCCGCATACATCCGCACTCGATGCCGAGCGCCGGGATGATCAGCGTCCATTGTCGGATCGAGAAGTTAAGGCACTCGATGCGCTCGAAGAGGAACGCAGATTAGCTTATGTCGCCATCACGAGAGCACGAGACGAACTCATTATCAGCTCACCAGGCTTTTATCGGGGACGAAAAGCGGAGGTTTCCCGCTTCTTCCGGGATGTATTCGTCACGGATGAACAGAGTAAGCAAGGTAATAGCATTCCTGGCAAGGACACGATGTCATCGACCCGCCGATCCTTTACTGCAAAGCGTACGGTTCGCATAGAAACTCCTGCCAAGCATTCGTCCACGTCCTCTTCTGCGGGGCAAAGAGTTAGGGTTACAGCAGCTCCCGCAAGTGGGCGCAGTGTTTCAGGTACAGGCTCCGTTCAGAACTCGCGGGACCAGGCTGCCCCCACTGCCATGGAAATCGTCGATGTGTGGCTGTGCACGAGCGCTCATTGCAAGGGCTGGCAGCGGGTCAATGCAAGAATCCTGGCTGCAGGGAAAGGAAACCGGGAGAACAAGCTCTGCCCTCTATGCCAATCCCCCATGACCCAGGGAAAAAAGGAAGTGCCGGTGTCGCATAGACGCTAAAGGCTCATAATTGATGGCATAACTAAATAAACCATGAATATGATGCATGTAGGCCATCCAATGTTCGTTCCAAGACGATATCTCCCTTATGGTTACGAGAAATAAGCTACAATAGTCTTATGAATCAATCTGCCTCATATATCTGTAACACCGATCAAGGAGGAATGCCGTCATGATTAGAGGAATCGCCCATTTGGCATTTGATGTCGCCGATATGGACAAGTCATTGCATTTTTACTGTAATATCCTTGGTTTTACCCGTGCCTTTGATATTCCGAATGATCAGGGTGAGCCTTGGATTGAGTACATTAAGGTGACAGAGGGTCAGTTTATCGAGCTGTTTTACGGAGGGCAAAATAAGCCGGAGCAAGTAGCGAAGCCCGTAGGGTTCTCCCATCTCTGTCTGGAAGTCGAAGACATTGAGCGAATGGCGGAGCATCTTCGCAATCAAGGCGTGAAGCTGGACGTCGAGCCGGTCCAGGGAAAGGACTTCAACTGGCAGTGCTGGGCTAGGGACCCGGACGGCAACCGGATCGAATTTATGCAGCTGGATCCAAAATCACCGCAGATGAACTGCTAAGCTTCACGCATACAGCCTCACTGCGGCCATGTTATTGTGGAGAATTCATACATGGATGAATTTACAGGCACAGGCATTTTACAGGCGGATATTTCCGCGAATGACAAGGCCCTCTTTGCAGCATGCAGGGTTGGCCTTGTTTTTTCTTGTACAGACTGTAGAAACAGGCGACTGCATGAAACTTCTTGCTAACCTCTGTTAATCCAGCTACAATATAACCACTCTATGGTCAAATTTGAATAGTATGTACATAGTTGAATATGAAAAAGGAGCATCTTCACATGAATGCACAACAAAGCAATATCAAATTAGTCGTGACTGGGTTGCTGCTCGGTATTTTCATGTCCGCGATCGATAATACCATCGTAGCAACCGCATTATCGACAATTATTCGCGACCTTCAAGGCTTTGACCAGGTCGTATGGGTAACTTCCATCTATATGGTTGCCGTCATGGCGGGCACGCCGATATTCGGCAAGCTGTCTGATATGTACGGACGGAAACGGTTCTTTATCTTCGGGCTGGTCGTCTTCCTCGTCGGTTCTGCCTTGTGCGGAATGGCGGGAAGCATGACACAGCTCATTATTTTCCGTGCGATTCAGGGTATCGGCGGCGGCGCTCTAATGCCGATTGCGTTTACGATTGTATTCGACCTGTTCCCGCCGGAGAAGCGTGGTAAGATGACAGGATTGCTCGGCGCTGTCTTCGGCACTTCCAGCATCATGGGACCGCTGCTTGGCGCCTTTATTACAGACAGTATCGGCTGGGAATGGATATTCTATGTCAACGTTCCGATCGGAATCGTGTCCTTCATCCTCATCATGACGTCTTACAAGGAGTCCCGCTCCCATGTCAAACAGAAGATTGACTGGACCGGAGCAGCTACCCTCGTAGGCGCGATCATCTGCCTGATGTTCGGGCTGGAGCTTGGTGGTCAAACCTATCCATGGGATTCACCGCAAATCTTAGGTCTATTCGCTGGATTCCTAGTGTTGTTTATCGTGTTTCTCTTCGCAGAGACCCGGGCTGCTGAGCCGATCATTTCATTTCAAATGTTCCGTAAGCGGCTGTTTGCTTCGAGTAATATCGTAGCCCTGTTCTATGGCGCCACCTTTATTGTGGCTACCATCTACATTCCGATCTTCGTGAGCGGTGTGTATGGCGGTAATGCAACCAATTCGGGCCTTATTCTGATGCCGATGATGCTCGGCAGCGTAGCCGGAAGCCAAAGCGGCGGGATGCTGACAACCCGGACCTCGTTCAGAAACATTATGATTTTGTCTGTCTTTTGTTTCATCGCAGGCATATTCTGCCTGAGTACGATAAGTCCGGATACGCCGCGCTACCTGTTGACGGTGTTCATGGTTCTGACAGGCTTTGGCGTCGGGTTCTCGTTCTCCACACTCAGCATGGCCTCCATCCATAATTTTGATGCGAGACAGCGCGGTGCGGCAACATCAACGAACTCCTTCCTCCGCTCGTTCGGCATGACGGTCGGAATTACGATCTTTGGTATTATTCAGCGTAACGGCCTGAACAGTCGCCTCGCCGAAGCAGGCGGAAGTGCCCCTGAAGGTACAGAGTTTAATGCAGATGCCGTTCTATCTCCGGAAGTGATGGGACAGCTTCCTCCGGCCGTCCGTGAAAAGATCACGACCGCTTTGGCCGACTCCATCGCCGGCACGTTTATGTGGGCGCTTGTGCCTGCCGTACTTGCCTTGGTATTCGTATTCCTGATGGGCAACGAACGAATTACCGTTCCCTCTAAAGCCAAGGGATAGTTTAGCTTGTGAGTTGTTATAGAGCCCGAGTCTTCCTCGGGCTCCTGCAAAAAAAGGAAACCTTGATCCGGACGAAATCCGGGCTGGGCTGCAAGCGAATAACCATAACAAAAAAGAGCGAGCACACCTTCTAATACGGAGCGTGCTCGCTCTTTATATATGATGTTAATTAGAACAGAAACTCATCCGGATTCGATCCAAAACGCTTGTTTTGGTTCAAGCCGTCAATGACCGCCATATCTTCTGCCGAAAGCTCGAAATCGAAGATACCGGCATTTTCACGGATACGATGTTCTTTAACGGATTTCGGTATGACGATAACGCCATTCTGAATATCCCAGCGCAGAATCACTTGCGCCACCGTTTTTCCGTATTTCTCTGCAATTTCGACCAACTTCGGCTGATCAAGGTTGCCCTGCATCAATGGGCTCCATGCTTCCAGAACGATGCCATTCTCACGTGCGTAGTTTAACAGCTCCTTCTGGGAAAGAAGCGGGTGCAGCTCCACCTGGTTAACAACCGGAACAACGCCGGTATCCTCAATGATATGCTGCAGATGGCGAATTTGAAAATTGCTGACACCGATGGAACGGACAAGACCTTCCTTTTGCAGATGGATCAATGCCTTCCAGGTGTCCAGGTATTTATCTTTTCCCGGCCAGTGCACGAGATATAAATCAAGGAAATCCAGCCCCAATTTCTTGCGGCTTGTCTCAAAAGCTTGCAGCGTTTGCTCATAACCCTGATCATCGTTCCATACCTTGGTTGTGATGAACAACTCGTCACGCGACACGCCGGATTCGCGAATGGCTTGCCCTACACCCTCTTCATTGCCGTAGATGGCTGCTGTATCAATGCTGCGGTATCCTGCAGCGATGGCTGATTTTACGGATTGAATAACCTCTTCGCCTTCTTTGGTCTTCCATACGCCAAGGCCCAGCCACGGCATCGTTACGCCATTGTTCAAAGTAGGTCCATCGGTAAAAATGTGATTGGCCATTCTGAATTCCCTCCTGTATATGTAATAATGGAGCGGTTATAAAGCCGCTTTCTTCAGTATATCAAAATTTCGGTCCCCCGCTCAACGTTGCCCCTATAGCCAAATAGGCCGCACCACTTGGAGCATGACGCCTCCAGGTACAGCCTATTCTCTATGATTTCATATGGCACGATTGTGCAACGTTCACTAATCCTTGCGTCTAAAAATACCAAAGCTCAGCAAACCACAGGCTGCCAGGAACAGATAAGGTCCCGCAGCGGCACCTCTTATTGTCTGCCCAAAGAAATCAACCGTTTTGGATGATACGTACATCATCGTTAATATGATAGCCACCAATGCAAAAACATAGGCAATGACCTTGCTCATCTTCTTCTCGCGCACTACTTTAATAAATGGGTAGATGAAGCAAACGATGAAGAACACACCGCCCTGCAAAAATCCATTCTCTGCGGCCACACCGATATCCAGCCATTTGAAAAAGAAAGAGGCAATCGCTAAACAGGTTGCTATAAAAATCAGCTTGCTTCCCAGATCCCACTGCATGAAACGAAATTTCATCACTTACACTCCTCTTGCGTCAATCGCCCGGATGCTAAACCACCCTCGACAAACTTAGGGTCATTATACCGGATTTTTGCGACTGAGGGTAGTGCGATTATAGGTCAGAAGGACTGTTCAGCCATACGGTCTTGCTCGCGGCCGGTTGGCGTTTACCCTGCTTCGGCTCCATATCCGGATATCCGATATAGAGGAAGCCAAGCATTTTGTCTTGAGCCTTCAATCCAAATGCTTGATTCATTAGCTCATGGAAGCACGGCTCGCCTGTTCTCCACACAGCACCAAGTCCAAGCTCATGAATCTGCAGGAGCATATTCTGAATGGCGGCAAATACCGCCCCGTATTCTTCAAGCTCAATTACCTTCGGATCTGTAGACGGCTCAACTGCTACCCCGATAACAAGCGGTGCACGATAGGCTTTCGTACGTCCCGATTCACGTGCAGCGTTTACAGCTTCTTCGCTCTTATCCTCATTGCCGGCAGATTGAATATCGCCGAGGGCGTTACCAAGGATGTCGCGTCCTTCCCCTTGCATGACAAAAAACTTCCATGGCTCCGTAAGCTTATGGTTCGGCGCCCATGTCCCTGCTTCTAAGATTTGCTCTATCCACTCCTGCGGTACAGCATCAGGCTTGACCTTGCCAAGGCTGCGGCGCGTGCGGATCGCTTCACTTACGTTCATAACTAAATTCCTCCCGAGGTTTATATTATTGGCCTTACTGTACATTCTTCTAATTGAGAGCCTGTCTCAATTATAACAAATAGCGTATCGTATAGCTCCTAAATTGACCAGGTGAAGATTAATCTACGAATTTTAATATTACAGTTTAGTGGAAATATGCAATTCTCTCTCTATTTTACTAGGATTTAGACCGAAGCGCTGTCTTCCTTCTCCCACTTTCATATAGATTTTTATTCCAATACCTGGGATAATGAGATTTAACTCACACAGAAGATTAGGAGGAAGATACATGACCGACAAACGACTTATAACCCCTGAAGATTTATACCGGATGCACTGGGTGAATGACCCTGTCGTATCTCCAGCCAGCGGAGCGATCGCGTATGTACATAAGTCTGTCAGTGAGAAAAAGGATGGTTACCGCTCTCACATTCGCCTGCTTCCTTCAGATGGGGGCCCGGATATGTCCTTCACTTCCGGTGAAGCGGACACCGCACCAGCCTGGTCCCCTGATGGGTCAAAGCTTGCCTTCCTGCGTAAACAGGACGATAAGCCGCAGGTATGGATCATGCCTGCTACAGGTGGAGAAGCCCATTCGGTTACTGACTTGAAATATGGGGTCAGCGCCTTTAAATGGTCACCGGATAGCGCCCGACTGTTGGTTAGAAGCGAAGTTATGGGGACAGAGTCTGCGGAAAACGAAGAACAAGACAAAGACAGTAAAGATAAACTGCCTGAAGAAATGATCATTAAGCGCATTAAATATAAAGCCGATGGCGCGGGATTGTGGAATGAACGCCGACATCATCTATATCTCATAGATCCGTCCGCTACGGAATCCAAACAACTGACTGAAGGAGATTATGACGTATACTCCTTTGCCTGGTCACCGGATGGCAGCCGAATCGCGTACAGCTGCAGTCTTGCCACCGAGCAATTTCCGGACCCGGATCTTCGTTTGACCAACGATGTATTCGTAATGAACCTTTCTAACGAATCTGTAACGGAAATTACGGACGGAACCTTGTCGATCGGCTCCATTGCTTTTACTCCGGACGGACAGTATGTGCTCATGCTTGCCAGCGACCTCAGCTGCGGCTTCGCTACGCTGAGCAAGATTCATCTGATCCCGCTCACTGGCGGAGAATCGAAGGTTCTGTATAAGGATATGGACGTTCAGCTGGGGCATACCGCGGTCAGCGATATGCGTTCCGGGGCAGGAACGCCACCTCTGTTCAGCAAGGACGGCCAATCGGTATACCTGCAGCTTAGCCAGGATGGCGGCGTCCATATTGGACGGTTTGCCTTGGATGGTTCAAACTTCGAGCTGGTGGTCTCAGGTGAACGTGAAGTGTATCAATTTGCGCTGACGCCGGAAGAGAATATAGTGTTTGCCGCTGCCGACCTGCTGCAGCCCGGCGATCTGTTCAGCTTCACTGCAATCAGTCTTGAGGAACGCCGCCTGACGAACTGTAATGAGGAGCTGTGGAGCGAGCTCACGCTGAGCACGCCGGAAACCTTTACGTTCCGTACGTCGGACGGCTGGCCGATCCAAGGCTGGATCATGAAGCCTGCCGGCTTCACAGAAGGAGCCAAGGTTCCGGCTGTGCTTGAAATTCACGGTGGTCCGCAAGCTATGTACGGACACACGTTCATGCACGAATTTCAACTGCTGGCAGCGGCCGGCTATGCCGTCTTCTACACCAATCCTCGGGGCGGCCACGGGTATGGGCAAGTTCATGTCAACACCGTCAGAGGGGATTACGGCGGGCGGGATTACCAGGATCTGATGGAAGCCGTGGATTATGTTTTGAACACCTACACTTATATCGATGCCTCCCGTCTTGGCGTCACCGGCGGCAGTTACGGCGGCTTCATGACCAACTGGATCGTCGGTCATACCGACCGGTTCCAGGCAGCAGTCACCCAGCGCTCGATATGTAACTGGATCTCCTTCTACGGTGTCAGTGATATCGGCTATTCCTTCACACAGGATCAAATCTGGGGCAATCCTTGGGACGATCTTGAGAAGCTGTGGAAGCACTCCCCACTCGCTTACGTAAAGGACATCAACACGCCACTGCTCATCCTTCACGGCGAGCAGGACCTCCGCTGCCCGATCGAGCAGGGAGAACAGCTGTTTATCGCATTGAAGCGGCTGGGACGGGCAACCGAGCTCATCCGTTTCCCTGGTGCGGATCACAACTTATCCCGAAGCGGTCATCCGCATCTGCGGGTGAAGCGCTTGAATCATATTGTCCGCTGGTTCGTAGAACATATCGATAGATAAACCAAACACAAACAACCATCCCCATGAGACAAACACATGACGGGATGGTTGTTTTGTTTCGTTCAACTGGCAATCACGCCTGCGTTGGCACTGCTTCCAACGGCGTTATTGGATGACTCACCGAAGGCTCGGGCTGCTCCGCCTTGCGCAGATACTTCTGCCCACGCCAGCGGTAGAAAGACAGCACACCCCGCAAATATTCGTCGGCAATCATACAGGAGTAGATTCCGATGAGCCCCCATCCCATGTGGATGCCCAGCACGTAAGAGAGCACCGTAGCGACAAGCCACATCGAACCGAGTGAAATATACATCGTGAATCTGGTATCTCCAATGGCATTGAGCGAGTTGCCGAGCGCCATATTCAGCATTTTGCCAGGCTGGAGAATCAAATTCATGCCCAGCAGCGATGCACCGATCGCAATGATCGTCTTATCCTCCGTGAACAGTCCCAGCAGTTGTTTGCCAAAGACAAACAGAAGGAAGGCATTGACGATAACGTAAATGGCTCCGATCCCGAGCGCGCGATAGGCGCTCCGATAAGCTTCCTTGATCTTCCCGGCGCCGAACAGATGCGCAATCTGGATCTGGGCAGCCATCGCAATCGACGAGCCCAGCAGAAAACAGAACGATTCCAATGTATTCAGATACGTCCGGGCGGCCAGCTCCGCAGCCCCAAGCGTTGCAATGAAAGAATATATAATCAGCTGCGTAAAGACCCAGCAAGACATATTAATGCCTAGCGGCCATCCGATCTTCAGAATTTCACCGAACAGCGGGCGGTTAAATACACGGAATTCCTTCCACTTGATCCGATACTCGAATGAACGAAGAAATATATACAACAGCAAGAATACGGCAAGCAGTCTGCTGACGACCGTCGAAATCGCGACGCCGGTAAGTCCCCACTGTGGAAAGCCAAAAGCGCCGAATATAAACCCGTAGTTCATAACCACATGGATGATATTCATGCCAATGGCCACATACATCGGAGCCCGCGTGTTCCCCGTGTTACGGATAACAGTGCTCATCGTTGCCATCATCGCAATCAGCACCATCCCCCCACCCACGATGGAAATGTATGTCCCTGCGAGCGGCAGCAGACGGTCAGGCAGCTGCAGTACCGAAGCAATGGTTTCCGGCATCGCAAACAATATTACACTGCACACCAAACCGATAATCGTCGTGACACTCAGCGCCATAATGCCGATCGTTCGGGCATCTCCTCTTTTATGCGAGCCAATCTTCTGGGCAATGAGAATACCGGCGCCACTGGCAACCGTCATAAACAATGTGGTCATAGCTTGAAACAACTGATTCGAGAAGCCTACCACCGCAACCGCATCATCCGATATCCTGCTCACCATCAATGTATCCACTGCTCCCAGCAAAAACTGCAGGAACAGCTCAATAAATATAGGCCATGCAAGGACCCATAGTGTAAACTTATTCGCACTCTTATGCAACATTCCAACCTCCGCCCATGATGTAAGGATCAAACCCAATTGCTATAAAAAATGGTGTTTAACCTCCTCAAATTATAGATGGTATACTGGAGGTATAATATCATTATCCGAACGAAAACTATCAAATTTCCAACCTCGAACATCACGAAAGGGCTTTCTTATGACGATCTTGTATTTTACTGTACCGCCGCTGCTGGAGTACATCAACAGCGGTCTAACCCGCGCCCCGGTGAATGGGCGTCATCCCAACCGTAAAAACATCGGCATCTTCGACCTGCTTGTTGTCATCAAAGGACAGCTCAATGTCACGGAGAATGGCAATCCTTACGAGATCAAGCCTGGTATGTTCCTGATCCTGCGTCCCGATACACATCATTTCGGCACAACAGGCTGTACCGAAGAAACCGATTATTACTGGCTTCATTTTCAGACGTCGGGTACTTGGCATGCCGATGAAGCTGTTCATGCGCCGAGAAGAGACGAGGTTACCGAGCTGAAGGCGATGACACCGAATTATTTTTCCATAAATATTCCTCAGTTTGGAAGCCTCCCTCAGCCCGAGAAAGCCGTCGAATTTCTGGCGACCCTGTCATCACTGGTTCAATATGGTCATCAGGCCAAATTTTTATGGCGCCAGCAGGTGGTGTTTCAAGAGCTTATTGAGCAGCTGGCAGCCGCACTGGATGTTCCGGTATCCTCCCCCTCTTCTGCCTGCGCCGAGCGTGCTGCCGCATACTTACGCAAGCATTACCAAGAGGAATTCAGAGTACAGGAACTGGGTGACCGCATTAACTTTCATCCTGTATATATCGCACGCTGCATGCAGAAGGAATTCGGATGTTCGCCCGTTGAATATCTGCAGCATTACCGGATCGAGCAAGCTAAAATGCTTCTGATGCAAACAGACTTCAATATCAGCCGGATTGCTGAAGAAGTCGGTTTTAACCATGCGGCGTACTTCACTTCTTGTTTCACGAAACAGGAAGGCATATCGCCTCGTAAATACAGACAGCGTTTCTTCATGAATTAATTCTTTAATATGTAAAAAAATCTGAGAAAGCGGCTTGCAACCTGGGCGGGAACTCTTTATAATAAGAACCAGCTACATGATAATGATTATCATTACCGGACAAGTGAGAATCCATTGAGAATATAAACGCCCGATGTTCACACTTGCTCTGCTTGGAGAGTTTATATATAAAGGAGAGCCGATTGACTTATGAAGACGACTTCCCGCCGTTGTTCTCTGCAAATGGACGATTATCTGGACCTGCTGAATCTTGCGATCCAGCTTGGAGATGTGAAATGGCAGAAAGAAATCACCCGCAAAATGGAAATGGCGCTATCCACCCTGGAAGCAGCCACTCAATAATCTTTTATAAACAAGGATTGCATAATCCTCTAATAGAAAGGACGCCGTGCCACACTGTCACCCGCTCGGGTAATGTATGGATTATAGGCGTCCTTTGTCTTTCGCTTTTGGTTTATCCAAAACGACCACCACCGCGACTTCTCATCATTTGCAATCCCGCCGCATCAATCAGGAGATGCGGCGGGATGATGGGTAAGCATCAATTGAGCTTATTCTTGCCGGAGTCCCGCATCGGTTTGCACCTTGATCCGGTATTCATGCGGTGAGACTCCTTCCAACTCTTTAAATACACGGGAGAATTGCTTGGTATTCTCGAAACCGACGGCATTGCCAATGTCGGCTAGTTTCATCGTGTCATCTCGCAGCAGCTCCTTGGCTTTTGAAATCCGCAGCTTCTTAAGATACACCACAAAATTTTCACCGGTATACGCCTTAAACGCTTCACTAAAATATGAATAGTTCAAAGACACATGATTGCTGACCATCGCCATATTAAGCGGCCGATGGTAGTTCTCCTCCATATACATCAACGCTGCTTTCATCTCAGAATGCTCGCTGTGGGCCGAACGGATTCCTTTAATATATTCATTCACATGCAGCAGCAGATGCTCCAGATTTCTGAAATATGTGTGAAAATGACGATAATTGTCCATCGTCCCTACCTTCCGATACAGCTTCAATACTTCTACCATAGACTCCCCGTAAACACGGAACACTTCATCCAGCACCCGCTCATTGATCTGCTTACTGACATGCTCCAAATAATCCAAGGCTACATCCGGCATATCCTCGATATGAAAAATATCAAGAAGGAGCTCCTTGATCTCCCGTTCCCGTTCCGTACCAAGCATGTTGCCGAGTTTACGAATAGCTTCATCCGGTATCGGATATGTATGCAATTTCCCTTGGATATCGCCATGACTCATCAGCTTGACGTTCGGATGTATAAACGTATAATTCAAGGCGCTTAGCGCCTGATTATAGCAGGGTCTAATATCCTCAACCGAGAAGCCCTCGCGGCTAATCCCCATGAACAGCCCATCCATTTCCCGTTCGGTAAACTGCTGCGCAAGCTCCTCGAACTGTCCGTCCGGACTGCCGATGAGCACCAGCTTTCCTGCGCTGTCCGGGAAGCAAGCATGGATTCGCCCTTCCATGGACATGATTATATTCTCGGTCAATTGCTTGAGCTCATCTTTATTCATGGCATTGCCGTTCTCATACTTGTATCTCATCACTGCCACCTTGAACGGCTTCACAAACGAGTCAAATCCAATCTCCTTCGCAAGTATGGCCATGTCTTCGCTTGGAGCTGGCGGCTGTTTCAGCAGCTCCCTCAATCGATGGGTCTGCAGCTGCTGGAGATGCAGCTCACTGGCTTTAATCCGGTTATGCAGATCCGCTTGCCAGTTCAACGTTTCTTCTGTTTTTCGGAGCGCAGCGAACAGTTCTTCACGGCGGATCGGTTTAAGGAGGTACTCCTTCACCTGGTAGCGGATCGCGGCCTTCGCGTATTCAAAATCATCATATCCGCTTAGAATCAGAATGACAGGCTTAACCTGCAATGGTTCTTCCCAATCAGCAATTGCCCCAATCAGCTGGATACCATCCATTACCGGCATCCTGATGTCTGTAATGATGATATCCGCCGGTTGCTGACGAAGATGATCCAGCGCCTCCTGACCCTGGGCAGCCAGGTGGATTTCGTATTGATGGGGGAATTCCCGTTCAATCATTGCTTTCAGCCCGACCCGGATATTCTTCTCATCATCCACGATTATCAGATTTCTCATGTCCGCTGCCTCCTCCTGTTAACAGAACCTTAGGGAATGTCATGGTCACCTGCGTGTATTTCCCTTGTTCGCTCTTCACTTCAATTCCGTAATCATTCCCATAGAACAACCGGATTCGCTGGTGCACATTCCGCAGTCCGATGCCTCCCGCCTGTACTCCACCGCGTCCGTAGTCTCCCGTGGGGAGCTCTTCATGATCGGTCGTCCGCAAAATCTCGGTCAGCCTGCCAAGCCGGTAGGGCTCAATACCGATACCATTGTCCGTGATGTGAATCGTGATCTGGTCCTTCTCCCAAGCGATGACATCGATCTTGATCTGCTTCTCTTGATCATGTGCTTCGGGCCAGGCGTGCTTGACGGCATTCTCCACGATCGGCTGGAGCGACATCTTCAATAGCTCAAGCTCCATGAACTCAGACGGAATATTAAGTCTCAGCTGGATCGGTTCATCAAAACGGATATTCATAACATCGATATAGTTCTGGATATGACGAACCTCATCCCTTAACTTGACGTATTCACCCGACCATTTGAAATTGTAGCGCATCATTCCGCCTAACGAGGTTAAGGCGTCCGAGATGGTGCGCTGTCCCTCGATTTCGGCGAGCATCTTAATATTCTCCAGTGTGTTGTAGAGAAAATGAGAGTCGATCTGATTATGCAGGGTACGCAGCTCGGCTTCCTTCGTTACCGCCTGCTTTCGTACTCCTTGGGCAATCAGTTCATTAATGGTACGAAGCAATTTATTAAAATGATGTGCCAATTCTCCAACCTCGCCGCCACCCTGAATGGCAATGCCTGCGGTTACTTCTCCCTTGCGAACTCTTTTCATAGCCTCGGTCAATCGGCGAAGACTCTTCAGGATTATGGAATTCATATAGTAGGTAATGATCGATAACAAAATAATCAGTCCGATGTTCACTGCTATAATCTGTCCCTGGGCCTTGGATACGTTATTTAATGCTCCTTCCAGAGAAACGACATTGAGCAAATGGGCATCCAGCCGCTTCATTGGCGTCGCAATCAGCAAATACGATGAATCGTTATAACTAAACTGGGCATGAACCGTGTCTTCGGTATCGCTGGTACGCTGCTTCAGTTTTGCGAATTGAGCCTTTACCTCATTAGGCAGCCCTTCTTGACTGCTCATGAACAACTGGTTCTTGTCCATAAACAGCTGCCCTTCCCCATCAGCTATAACCATCTGTGAGCTATCATCCAGAATACCGGCAAAGGTCTTCGGCGCAAAATACTTCAGCAACATATCGACCTGGACCAGCTTACTATAGCTTCCCTCAGGAACTTGTCGGATGAGTGATACTTTGGGCAGCTCTTCGGACGCATCTGCCGCATAGCGCTGCAAAATGTCCGGATCACGGTGATGAAATACCCACAATTCCCCGCCGTTTATCTCCTTCGTCTTCGGGTACCACGGCTCGCTCAGGACCCGTTTTTCCTGAAAAATGATAGGCCACATTTCTAAAATGTTCGGATTGTTTGTAAAGATACGAAGATGTGTAATATTGGGGTTGTTGATCTGGATACGCTGTAAGTCCTTAATCGGACCCCACACCAGATCATATAGCCAGGCAGGATCAGGCTCCTCATGGACCCGCAAATAATCCTTAATCCCCTCATCCGAGATCGCCAGCTGCGCAGCCATTTCAATCGCTTCGATCTGGTTCAGCATGTTCATTTTCTCAATTTCCAGCAGGAACGAATTCTGATTCAGAGCATCGCTGATGTAGGTATCCCGAATCTGTTTAAAAAAGTAATTGGACACGATGATGCTCGGTATGAGCAAAATCAAGATATAAGCCGCTACCAAGCGGCTCTGCATCGATCTGCGGCCAACCCAATAGGTAAACGATTGAATAAGTGCTGCCATTCGTTTCATCCTGTCCGTCACATCCCGTGTTCTATAAAATGAGTCGTAGCCGGGTCCAGAGCATGTTGCAACATATGGAAATTTTGGAAGACATGCAGCAGCAGATCGGCTACCCTCCTATATTAGCTCGTGATGCGACAAAAGGCACCCTATTTCGACAAAATCGAATCTAGGGTACCTTCATCTTCATTTAGTTGTGCATCCGCCTGATCTACGTATGCTTGCTTACTTGTTTCCTTGCTTATTTACTTCAGAAATTCCTCAAGCTTCTTCACATTCTCCTCGTATTCTTTCTGTCTGTATTCCTGAACTTTCGCGAATCCGAGCGATTCACGCTTTGCTTGGTAATCGTTCCAGATTTGATCAAACTCGGCATCCGACTTGGCAAAGATCAGCTTCGGCAGGATTTTCCCCCACTCGTTCATAACCTTGTCATTAATGATGCCTTCCTCAGAATTTGCATCCGGATCCAATTGGTCAAATTGCGAGAAGCTTTTGGCCTTGCCGCGCGTCCAATCTTCCAATTGCTTGAACGGCTCAACGGCTGCAGGCTTCCAAGCCTGGGTTACATTCTCATCCATCATCATCCAGAAGGTATGGGAAGCACCATACTTCTTATCGAATGCCCCGCGGTCACTATTCAGCAGCTCCGCAACTTCTGGAAGGAACTGGTCCTTGCCATCAATCGTATCCCAAGTCACACCTTTCTCTCCCAAGAAGGTATCCCGCTGCCCTTCTTCAGAAATCAGATAATCCAGGAAACGGATCGCGCGTGCTTTGTCTTTCACGTTCTTCGATATGAGTGTAACTGTCCAGCCGGAGATGGATGGACCCGACAGTGTCGGCTGATCCAGCTTGGAGTTAGCCATTCCATCCACCGCGATATAAACGGAGTTTGGATCGTTTGCATACAGTGCGTTCTGCTGATTAGCCATATCGCTGCGTTGATACAGCATCGCGAAATAACGGCCCTGGGCAATTTTCTCTTCCATCTGCGGACGTTTATCCACAAAAACATCCTTGGACATCAAGCCCTTTTCATTTGCCATGCGCAGTGTCTTGAGCCATCTCACATATTCGGGATCCGTGCCGCGGTCGTACAGCTTCCCGTCTTTATCCTGCGGAATAGCCAGGAAGTTCTGCAGATAACCTTCGAGAGAGCTGTTGCCCTTCTCATGGAAATCATGCAGTCCAAACGGAATAAGGGGCTGACCGTTTACATCCGGGAACATTTTCTTGGCATCCTCAAGCGCCTTCAGGAACCCTTCCGGTGTGCGCATGTCCGGGCTTCCCAACGCCTCATACATATCTTTGCGCACAAGGAAGGTTTGGTTGGAAGTCAGTTCATCGCCAAACTTCTCATAGTCCTTGGGTGAAGACGAAGCATTCGGATAACCGTAGATGTTGCCGTCATCCTTGGTATACCATGACACCTTTGCAGGGTCGGTTACTTTATAGAAATAAGGATCATACTGATCAGCCAATTCGTTCAGCGGCAGTACCAGATCGCCCTCGATCATTTTTTTGACAGCGTCTTCATACCAGCCCAGCGTAATAAAATCAGGCAGCGTACCGGAAGCGATCATCGTATTCATCTTCTCGACTTCGTTCCCTGCCGGTACAATGAAGTTAACGTTAACTCCTGTTTTCTTCGTTACGTATTGGGAGGTAATGTCCTCGCCCCATTTGTTCGGGAACCAGGCAAAGTTGATATACCAGTCAAACGTAATCGGGGAGGTATCAATCTCCCATCCCGGCTGGTCCTGAGTCAATTTCACTTCTTCTTCTGCCGGTTTTTGATCCTCTTTTTCTGACGCGCCTTTATCACTTCCACTTCCCGACGAGCACGCTGTTGTAAAGGCCATGACCAGTGCAAACATCAACAACAGAAAGCTCTTTGGCTTAAGCATCTTGCTCATGTGTTTACCCCTCTTCTTATTTAAAAATAGATGATATATAGAACTCCTGCCAGATGCAGCAAGAGAAGCTACCATACGATTGCCCCGTGGTTCCCCTAGGAGTGAGGCATATTATCCGGATATTTAACAAATGATTTAGCCCTTGATGGAACCAATCATCATTCCTTTTACGAAATATCGCTGCAGGAACGGATAGACGAATACGATAGGTGCCGTTGTCACAACCATGGTCGCCATTTTGATCGACTGAGAGGTAACCGACTTGGACACTCCGCCCGGAACCTGGGCCATCATCTGGTTCGAGCTGGACTGGGCAACAACCTTATACAGATATGTCTGAATCGGCTGCAAATCCGCGTTATTAATGTAGAGGACACCGGTGAAATAGTCATTCCACTGGAACACCCCATGAAACAGCGCGATCGTTGCGATAACCGGCATGGACACAGGGAGCACGACTCGTAAGAAAATCGACCAGTCATTAGCCCCGTCGATCTTCGCCGCCTCCTCCAGACCGTCGGGTATCTCGCGGAAGAACGTCATGAAGATGATCAGGTCAAAGAAACTAAACATAAACGGAATAATGTACACCAGGAAGCTGTCGAGCATATGCAAGTCCTTGATTAGCAAATAAAAAGGAATCAATCCGCCACCGAAAAACATCGTTACGGTTCCGAGCAGAATATAGAACTTCCCACCGATCAGGCCCTTTCGGGAAAAAGCATATGCTACCATCGCCGTGAAGAGGACGTGAATAAATACGCCGACCACGGTTTTGGCTACGGTGATGCCCATTGCCGTCATGATGCCGGAGCTCTGGAACACCGCGCTGAAGTTCTCGAAGCTGAGCATCCGCGGCCACCAGTAGATTCCACCGCGCATGGCGTCCTGCCCGTCATTAAAGGCATTCACCAGCACGTACCAGATCGGGTAGATTGTCAGGAAGCATACGATCAGCATGCCGAAATTATTGAATATATCGAACAAGGCTTCGCCTTTGGTTCTTCGTTTAAACATGATTGTTCTTCTCCCTTCTGGCTGGTCTCGCTAGAATAGTGATGTATCGTTCAGCTTTTTGGTCACCTTGTTCGCGATCAGCAGCAGGATGATTGCAATCACGGACTTAAACAACGAGACCGCCTGTGCGTAAGAATATCGCCCGTTTTGAATACCGGTGTGGTACACGAAAATATCGATGACATTGCTCGCGCTTTCGTTCAGCGTGTTTCGGAGCACCAGAATCTGATCGAAGTTGGAATTCAGCACACCACCAACCGCAAGAATGAAGAGGATCGATATGGTCGATTTGATACTGGGAAGAGTGATATACCACATCTTCTGAAATCGGCCCGCGCCATCAATCGTCGACGCCTCGTACATCTCAGGTGAAATACTGGCTATGGCCGCCAGATAGATAATCGCAGACCAGCCTAGCTCCTTCCATATATCCGAAGTGATAATAATCCCCCAGAAGTATTTTGGTTCAGCCAGATAGGTGATCGGCTCATCAATCATATGCAGAGCCATCAGAATTTTGTTGATAATCCCGATATCTGCAAGCCAGGTCATCAGGATGCCACCCAGAATGACCCATGACAAGAAGTGAGGCAGATAGGAAATTGTCTGAATCGTTCGCTTGTACCGAACGGACCTGATCTCATTCAGAAAGATGGCAAAAATGATCGGGAGTGGAAACCCGATAAACAGCTTCAGCAAGCTGATTCCGAGTGTGTTCCGCATGACAGTCGTAAAGTCGTCATCTGAGAAAAATTCCTTAAAATGCTCTAATCCAACCCATGGTGCTTCGCCTATGGATTTCACGATATTGAACTCTTTAAATGCAATGATGATTCCGTACATGGGAATGTAGTTAAAGACAATCATCCAGGCAACACCTAGCAGTGCCATAATCTGAAGATGTCGTTGACTGTAGAGCCTTCTGAACCATCTTTGTCTGTCTAGTTTCTTTTCGTTCCTTACAGAATGCTCCATCGGGGGACCGACACCGGTTTCGGAATCGGGATGAAGTTGATTTGGCATGATTATGACCTCCAAGTTGATCCTAACTATGATCGAAGAAACCCTTACATTCCTTATGTATCTATTGTAAATCGGTCTTTCTCTGCAAGTAAGGTTTCAGATTTCGTTTCGAGGGTCTCATTTTTCGGGTCAACGAACGGTTGTTTCTACTTAAAAAAGACAAAAAAAAGCGTAGAGGACAGCCTCAGCTGTCCTCTACGCTTCTTACCTTGCCAGTGACTTCCCACCTTCATACGATCTCTTCAACCGTTATGCTGGCGAACATCACTTGGTCAAACGTATATCAAGGATTTTCCCGGTTATTCCTTTTTGTCCTCATCATGATGTTCCATTCTGCTCTCGTGTTCCTGTTGGTATTTCTCACGCATCAGCTTCTGCATGATGAACTTCTCCTGATCGTTCAAGCCGCCTTGGTTCTCCTGAATGATCATGTTATCAATGTTGCGCTTCAGTACCTCGGTTTGCGTGTTCAATACATTTCACTCCTTTGAAATATGCGTCCCTTAGGTTGCGAAACCATTCTGACCCAGAATGTAAGGGTACATGTATTACCTAACCAATCTCGTCATAATGAAACAGAAATAGACGGATTTGCCATAAAATCCGAAGGTAGCTTCAAGAAGAATTTCATGTTTGCCCAGCGCTTTCTCTAGGTATTAGCTGCTATTTGCGTTCAATTTGGATCCCTTTAGCCAGGGATTTCTGTTGTTTGTTGGTATTAACAAGCTGCGGCAGACTTCTGGTTTCCTTGACCATAGGGGATTGACACAAATGACATACCGGCTCCGTGTCGAATGCAAAATCGTCCCGCATCCAACCTTTGCAGTCTTCCTTCGTGCATGCCCAAACATCCGTCATTTCTTCAGGAATACTCTCCATCGAGTTTTTACGCGAATACATGAACGCTCCTCCTTATTCTCGTCGTAGAAAATAGAAACGCCGTATAATAGAAAACTGCCCTTAATGTCTCACATTAAGGGCAGTCTTCAATTGTAATTACAATTTAACAACGTTCTCAGCTTGTGGTCCACGGTTGCCTTCAACAATGTTGAACTCAACGCGTTGGCCTTCGTCAAGCGTTTTGAAGCCGTCGCCTTGGATCGCGCTGAAGTGAACGAATACATCGTTTCCGCCTTCAACTTCGATGAAACCAAAGCCCTTCTCAGCATTAAACCATTTAACAGTTCCTGTTTGCATGGGGAAATCCTCCTTGATATATATTTACATGACCTTTTTTCTTCGCAGACGGAATAAAAAAAATTCACATATTGCACAAGGTTACCAGAAATGACAACCCTCTACAATATGTGAATTCAGGTCGATTTCGATATTCATATCTTAACACAAATATTGGCCGATAGCAAATACCAAAGCAAAATATTCTGCGGAAAAATTAAAGTTATTTTCTTTGGCATTATCCGGCGAAAGCATAAGCAAAAGCAAGATAGCCCCCGGTATATTCCGGGAGCCATATCTGGTGCGGGATTTTTATACCTGAATGTTATTTCCGCAGTTCACCGAGCGTTTCCTTCCATCGTTCCAATACTTGATCCGGTTCATGCAGCTGGAATCTCACGGCCGATAGAATATCGGCATACTTAGCGGTATCTTCACGTACGGACACTACCTCGGCCTCAAAGCGCTGCCGCGGATGCAGGGCATCCGGCAGGTCTGGAAGCGGCTGAACACGCAAGCGAACATAATGTGCCGCCCCCTCATGAATCGCCACCAAGGTTGCCTGTCCGGCCCGAAGGAGATTGCCTGCCGTCCCCGTTCCCTGCCATAGTGCAATTCGAAGCCGGCTTTGGTCCAAAGCCAGGACCTCTCCTACGCTGAGCATGGCCGTATTCGGCCATCCGTCCTCCGTTACGCTCAATAGCAGCATCGCATCATTTTGTTTTGACTCCAAATTGAAGCCGTCCAGCCATTGGCACAAACCTTCTGATATTGCAGCCTGTTCCGTCACAGCACTATCTCCCCTTTAACTTATCTCCCTTTAACGTGTTTTTGGTAAATTCCAGCCAATCCAGCTCGATTCGGCCCTGGTTCACCATGATTACCACATCGACGGGGCCTTCCTCAATCAGCATTCCCCCGCCCAGCCTATGAACATGCCACTGCCCTTCGCCGGGGTCTGTCAGAGTAAGTGCTTCGGGCTCCCGATCCCCGATCTGAAGCATAATATCTACTGTATTTTCAGGAATTCGCCCCCGAATATCCAGATGAAAAGCGTCCGCAGAAGCGCAGTGCGCATTATAAACAAGCCAATCTCCTTCCCGGAGCTGAACACATACCAGGTTATCTTCTATCCACGGTTTGCCGCCTTCCGGAGCGTAGCTTGGCTTCTCCAGCTTGCCCGTGATCATTCGCATCGGAACGCCGTCGGAAATTCGAAAGCCGATATCCTCGCTGGCCTTCTCCTCCACATGATAGGAAACGCCTTCCCCCCGATATCCGTAAAACTCTGCAGGAATCTGGATGGGCAGCCGCCGAAACAGTGAACGGGATACGTTCGGGTAAGCATCGCAGGCTTCCAGTGGAAGGCGATCCAGGTATTCGTCCAGAATGGACTCCGCTTCGGCTGGAGAAGGCTTCTCTCCACCTTCCAGGTAAGCCGCAAGCTTATACCAGCCTTCCGGCATACGAATCGAGAATGGCGAGTTCGTGGTGCTCATCTTCTTCCAGGTCCAGAAGTTCCAAGATATGTTGTGGTCTTCAAACAGCCGAAATGCTCCTGTATACCACTGCGGATTATTCTCGCCGCCTTCCCCCATAAAGATGGGCACATTCCATTCATCGCGGATATCGAGATACTTCTGAATACTCTCCTTGTCAGGATTATTCCAATACTTGTGGAATTGCAGCATCAGATTATCATCGATTATTTCGTTAAAAATGCTCCAATCCGTAGACCAGTGCACACCTTCCAAAATGATCATATGGCGTTTGTCCACTTCGCGTATCGCTGAAGTAATTTCCTTATAAAGCGGCATCACCCGAGCATAGTATTCACTGAACCAATCTGGCAGCGGCTCATTAAGGAGGTCGTATCCAGCAACAATCCAATCGTCTTTATAACGCTCCGCCAGCATCCGCCACAGCGCCACGGTCCGCTCTGCGTTCAGTCGATCCGTGAACAGCTCTGGCAAATCACGCTCGGAATCGTCAATATTGGCGCCGGTCTGTCCGCCGGGCGCGCCATGCAAATCCAGAATAACATACAGCGAATGCGTCCTGCACCAATCGATCACACGGTCGATCAGCTTCAAATGATCCTCATGATAAACAAATGGCGGCTGCTGCCCTTCCTCCATGATTAACCTGGCATTGATCGGCACCCGGATGGAATTGAAGCCTTCAGAGGCAATCTGCCGGATATCGGCTTCAGTGATATACCGCTCGTAATAGGTCTCCCAGAATGCGGCCGCCTTCTCCTTACCGATCAAATCCTGAATCATGCTCTCGATGCGCCGCGGGCGGTCCCCCTGCTCCGGCATTTTCCACATATATCCTTCCGGCAGGAGCCAGCTGCCAAGCCCAACTCCCTGCAGCAGTATTTCCTGCCCGTCCCCATTCACCACACGTTTGCCATCCGCCTTAACAAAACCGCTTACCAAAGGATTTCCGCTAACGTCCATATTGGCATCCCCTCGCTCTCATGTCTGTAACGAATGTGATTGACCTGTAAGTATTGAAATGATCTTCATCTGCTATACAGGCCAAAACATCAAACAAAATATATCATGACCTCTCAGGCGATGATCGTGATTCCGAAAATCAGGGAACCCTCCTGAAATATTGCTACCCAGAAAAGAAAAAGAGCCCTCCTCGGACGAGGAGAGCGCCTTTCCCGTATGGAGCTTACGACGAAACCTTCGTAACAGGCTGGCTAGGAACAGGAGGACTTGGTGTTCTCCCCCTACGCAGACTGCCTGGTAATTTGCCGAAGAAGATCCAGGTCCAGCTCCCGAGACGACTTATGCTGTACACCACGATATACGAGACCACGAGTGCGCTGACAAAACCGCCGGCATACCACGCCAGCAGCAGCCAGGAGTTCTCCGTCTGCGGCGGATAATCCCGATAAACGAGGAGCACCAGCGGATGCACCAAATACACACCGAAGGAATACACCCCGAGCCGTCTGAACCCATTCAACCACCATGCTCTCTTATTTCCGAAATGGAGAGCAACCTGAAGCATGACCACAGCCGTTGTTAACGTATGCACATTCCAAAAGGCATCGTATAGCAGTGGGTGATATTCCATACCCAGCAGGCGCTGATTGTATCGAAGACCGATATGGATCAGCGCGGCGCCCAGCCATACTACCCAGAGCGCAAACCAGCCCAGCCTGCGCCGAGCCGGACTTGCTGCCTGTTTCGCTGAAGTCAACCAGGCCTTTACCCGCTCATAATAGATGCCAAACCATGCCCCAAGAAAATAATACGACAGAAACGACAGCGACCAGCTGTTTCGATTCGTTACGTCCCACCAGGCATCATTGCCAATATAGAACAGCCACTGCAGCACAATGCCGACCAGCACGCAGACCGCTGCGAAGCTGCGGAATCGTTTCAGCAGCATCAGCACGAGCGGGAACAGTATATAGAACTGGATGTTTATAAAGATGAAATATAAGTGCGTGTAGGATTTTCCCGTCGCCAGCTTGGGCCAGAAGCTGTCCAGCATTGCTGGCAGATCCGATTCACCCCCGCGATGATACCAAGCCACCGTGAAGAACAGTACAGAGAACAGCAGATACGGCACCAGGATATACATCAGCCGGTTCTTGAAGAATCGGGCCAAATCACGGCCCCGAAACGGACGATGGTAATAGTTATAGAACAACACAAAGCTGCTTAGAAATATGAACGTCGTCGTCCCGACTTTCGAGAATATGTTCAAGAAATTATACAAGCCAAAAAAATCGTCCCCGCGCATCTGAACAGTAGCGAATGATGTCGCATGCACCATCAGCACACCCATCATCGCAAAGCCCCGAACCAGGTCGATTTCGGTTATTTTTGCACGTTTCTCTTCCATGTTGCCTCCTTCGTCTGATTACGCCCCTATTATATCTCACTCCCTCCTGCTTGGATACTAAATTTTCCTGAAAGTGGCATGGAACAAGCTCCCTTTGCCATACCAGTGTAAAAAGGGCCTGGCACCCAGACAGGACACAAGCTTGCAGTCATAGAGCGATGATCCAAAGTGAATAGGAGGGGATTTCTACTGATTGAATTCAGCCGCGTCAACAAATTTTTCGGAACCTTCCATGTTCTGAAAGAAATCAACCTGACCATTACCCAAGGGGAAGTCGTCGTCATTGTCGGACCTTCCGGCTCAGGGAAAAGCACACTGCTGCGGTGCATCAACCGGCTTGAAGGCATTACAGATGGCGAGCTTGTCGTCAACGGAGTCCAGCTTCATAACCGAAAGATCGACATCAATGCATTTCGGAGGAATATCGGAATGGTCTTCCAGCATTTCAACCTGTATCCGCACAAAAAAGTGATTGATAACATTATCCTCGCTCCGATGAAGGTGCTGGGCATGACCAAAGCGGAAGCGACGGAAAAAGCGATGACCTACCTGCAGCGGGTCGGGATTGCCGATAAAGCAGACAGCTACCCTTCCCAGCTCTCAGGCGGTCAGCAGCAGCGGGTTGCGATTGCCCGCGGATTGACCATGAATCCGAAAATCATGCTGTTTGATGAACCCACATCCGCGCTGGACCCCGAGATGATCGGTGAGGTGCTGGATGTCATGCGCTCACTGGCCCATCAAGGGATGACCATGGCCGTCGTTACACATGAGATGGGATTTGCCCGTGAAGCTGCTGACCGGATTGTCTTTATGGACGAAGGCCGGATCATCGAGGATGCGCCTGCCTCCGACTTCTTCCAGCAGCCGCGGGAAGAACGAGCACGGGCATTCTTGAGCCGCCTGCTGCATCACTAATAGGATATCGCAGACCTGGAAGAAAAAGCAGTTGTAGATCGTGAGGAATGAATACGGTGTTTATGATTCTATCGCTGTTGATGCATATGAAAACCATTCAATGTGTGGCTATTCAGGTGAGGTGTTACTCAGGAAAAAAATCAAAAGTTTTAGGGGGATGCAGATATGAAAAAGAGTTTAAAGAAATCATTCCGGTGGAGTGCGGCCTTTCTGGCGCTCATCGTCCTGCTGGTTGCGTCGGGATGCGGCGGCTCCGGCAATAAGGATACGCTTGAGGCGATCAAGAAACGGGGCAAGCTGGTAGCCGGTGTGAAGTATGATACCAAGCTGTTTGGACTGCAGGATCCTGCCACTGGCAATGTGGAGGGCTTCGATATCGACATCGCCAAGGCATTGGCCAAAAAGATTCTCGGTGACGAAACCAAGGTTGAGCTGAAGGAGGTTACCTCCAAGACTCGAATCGACATGCTGAAAAACGGGGATATCGATATCATTATTGCGACGATGACAATCACGGAAGAGCGCAAGCAGCAGGTGGATTTCAGCGATGTCTATTTTGAAGCCGGGCAATCGCTGCTGGTGAAGAAGGGAAGCCCGATCACGGGTCTGGAGAGCCTGAACAAAGATACGAAGGTGCTGACGGTAAAAGGCTCTACTTCCGCACAAAATATTCGTGAGAAAGCTCCTGACGCCGTCATTCTCGAATTCGAGAATTATCAGGACGCATTCACCGCACTCAAGGCGGGACAGGGTGATGCTCTGACCACTGATAACTCCATCCTCCTCGGTATGCAGCAGCAGGACCCGGGCTTTGAGCTGGTGGGCGGCAACTTTACGGATGAGCCGTACGGGATGGCTATCAAAAAAGGAAATCCGGAGTTTGTGAAAACCGTCAACGAACTGTTAAAAGAGCTGAAGGACAGCGGCGAATACACCAAGCTGTACGAACAGTGGATGGGCGTGAAGCCGGAATAATCAAAGCATTCATGGCCCTGCTGTTCCTAAGGAGTGTTGCGCCAATCCGGTTTCTCTTTTTTATCTGGCAGACTTGCCTGGCTTCTTCAACAGTTAATCGCTCATAATCCCAATTGGAGGTGATGCGTATTGTCCTTGTGGGATTTTAACATTCTGGTCGAGCACTGGGATCAATTCATGGCTGGCCTGCGCCAGACCATTCTTGCCAGCTTGCTTGGACTGGTCGGCAGCTTGGTGCTTGGCACTTTTGTCGCCATCCTGCGAATTGCCCCTTTCCGCATATTGAAAGCCATCGGCACCATCTATGTCGAATTTATCCGCAACATCCCGCTGCTTGTGGTTGTGTTTTTCTTTTTCCTCGGCCTGCCTGCTCTCGGTATACCGGTTGACCCGTTTACTTCAGGCACGCTCGGACTGATGGTATACACAGCTTCCTTCATCGCCGAAGCCATTCGGGCGGGGATTCAGGCGGTTCCTTCCGGTCAATCGGAAGCAGCACGTTCCTCGGGCCTGAGTTATATTCAGACTATGCGCTACATCATTATGCCGCAGGCCATCAAAATCGTGCTGCCGGCCATCGGCAACCAATTGATCAATTTGGTCAAAAACTCCTCGGTTCTGGGCGTTATCGCAGGACTCGACCTAATGTATTATGCCGATCTCATCAATCTGAGCACCTTCAAAGGCATCCCTGTCTATACGTTTGTTGCTCTGTTCTACCTGCTCCTGACCGTGCCGCTCAGCTTGGCCGTGCATTATATGGAGCGCCGCTTTGCGAGAAGCAATTGATGTTAAATACGAAGTTCGCCCTACTAAAACAGGAGGTGGCATGAGATGGATTTTATCGGTGCATACTCCTGGCCGAATCTGCGATATCTCCTTGATGGCTTTTGGATCACGGTGCAGGTTGCCGGCTTATCCATTGTATTCAGTTTCATCATTGGAACCGTGCTCGGAACCGTGAGATATACGAAAACCCCTTTTCTGTCTAGAACGACGGCTATATTTGTGGATCTGATCCGCAATCTGCCGCTGCTGCTCATTATTTTCTTTATCGGCATGGTTCTGCCGCAGACCGGGCTGCGCATTCCCACCTTCTGGGCGGCAGTCGTAGGCTTAAGCATTTTTGAAGGGGCTATGATTGCCGAGATTGTCCGCAGTGGCCTTGTATCGGTAGATAAAGGTCAGATCGAGGCGGCCCGGGCTTCAGGACTGTCATATATGCAGACGCTGCGTCATGTGATACTCCCGCTGGCCTTGCGCCGGATGTCCCCGCCTATGGTAAGCCAGTTTATCTCGCTCATCAAAGACACTTCGCTTGCCGTGATCATCTCACTGCCTGAGCTGATGCGTAATGTGCAGATTCTTAGCGGCTCCAGCTATTCTTATGTAATTCCTGCCCTTGTGTTTGCATCCTTACTGTACTTCACACTGAATTACCTCCTGTCGATGATTGCCAAACGGCTGGAAGCAAGGCAAATTTAATATTTAATGAGATGAATGATGCTTGTTGTTTCATCGAATACCAGCCATTCTGGTGTAAAGACTACATCTGCTCGCAGCACATGCTTATGTCCTATCCCACCCCGCAGCCGTTACGGCTTGCGGGGTATTTGCCTCTTCAAGCGAAAAACATAAAGCAAGAGAAAAAGCCACCTGTCTTGCAGCAGCCGATCCTGTCACAAGTCTCGATTTATCCGTATTCATACATCAGCTATCTTCCAGAAACTGCAACATTGACTAAATCATGCTCGTCTAAATACATATCCAATCTGATAAAGGAGTCTTCCATATGAAAAAAGGACTGCTCATCATGATCATCCTTTCCCTCTCACTCGGAATATGGCTTGGCACCGATCAATCCAGAGCATCCGCACTGTCTTGTGCGGGACCTCGACCGGTATCCGAGGAATTAAAAGTATCGGCCACGGTATTTAGAGGTACACTGATCTCATACAATCCTAAAGCCGACGTATCCCAAACCAACTACGTGTTTGAGGTTGCCGAGTGGTGGAAAGGAGATATGAAATCTTCCACGATCACACTGTATACCAACGGCTGGGAGTCTTTCGAAGAGGGCAAAGAATATGTAGTATTCGCAAATAAAGGCAAAGAGAAATTTAAGCCACGTCTATGCGGAAATACCGGCCTCTCCTCATCAGTGGACACAACTTCTCTGGGTGAGGGAATCCAGCCTGAGAAGCCCAATCAGCCAGCCAAAAGACCAAGGAACTTCAACATCCTTGACGGTTTGATTGAACTCATCCGTTATCTGCAGAACAAGTATTAAATCCCTTTCGTAGGAAAAATGCCGTTCACATTACCTGCAACAATCTGCTCATCCGCAAGAAATAAATACAACCATTCCTCATGTCATACGTAAAACAACGTAAAAGAGCAGTAGCTATATGACAGGAGGATGAGAAATGATCAAACGATTATTGTTGATTTCACTTGTTCTGGGAATTCTCTCTGGCTGTTCCTTGGTGGAAGATGTAAACAACTCCCTGGATTATACGAAAGAAGCAACCACCTTCATCAATGAGGTTTCCCAATTTGCCGAGTCTATTCCGGAGCTGGCCCAGCAGGCAGCCACCCAAACAGACGCCAAAGAAAAGCTGACCAAGGAGCTTGATGCCATGAAAGCCCGAATCTCGGAGTTTAACGACATTGAGGCCCCTGCCTTTGCAAATAACGTCCATGAACAGCTGGTAGCATTAAATGATACACTTCTGACCGACATCAACGGCTACATGGACCAAATCCAGAATGGAGTAACTGACTTCCAGAATTCAGGTATGGCACAAACCATCAATAACATTAAAGAGACGATGGATACGCTCCAGAATTTGCAGCCGTAGACAAGCCAGCCCTTTGACCTTAGCATAATAGCCCTGCTCATCATGAGCAGGGCTATTATTTGTATGTATTTCATTTCTCATTTTAAAAAGGGGTCTAAATTGCCGGTCAATGTCTGTTTCACAACATACCTCGTCCCGTCCCCGCTTGGAACCATAATCCAGGATGTCCCTTTTCTTTCTTCCCCATCCTCAGGATTCCAAGCCACAATGAACTGCCAGTCAGAGCCGAAGCGTTGATCATATTCTGCTATGTAGGTTTCAGCGATGTTTCCGCGTGATATTGATTTGATCAGCATCTGCTGCACGCTCTCAACCGATTTCATCGTTTCGGAAAATTCCGACATATCCCATGTATGCTGACCTGCAAAATACCCTTCGTCTCCACCCGACATCGCGAAGAAAGTTTCCTCATCCTCTGCCTGGGCTGCCTGATAGAGCAAGGAAATGCTCTGCACCGGGTTCAACACAGGCTCCTTCGCTCTTGCTGCCAGTAATCCTCTATCCTCTGCGGTACGGCGGATTTCCTCAGCGATAAGCTCCTCTATCTCTGCCTCTCTTCCCAGCTCGTAAGCTCCGGGATAGACTGTGGACTGCTCCACTACCTTGAGTCCACCCGTAAACGCGGTCACAAACCAAATATGAAAATCGCCTTGGCTAAGCTCCTCCAGCACAATTTCGGCCTGACTGCCGTATGTAAGAGACAACAACCGGCTGCTTTCCGGATCTAGCACCGCTTTATCAAATAGCATGAATCGTTCCGGTTTTACTTCCCTCTTCCCAGCCTCTTCGAATGTTAATTTCAGCTTGGCGGGAGAAATACGGATGCTCGGTATGTCAGATAGACGGAAATACGCTTTAGAATCGTTCGCCTGAAGCGCTTCATACATACCAAGAACTGCTTCAACCGGATCTCGCTTAGGTTCCCCCTCAGGCTGCTCCGTTTCTTGTGTGGCTTGGGTCTCAGCTTGATCCCCATGCAGAAAAACCATCTGCATGCTCTCCTTCGCGACCGGCAACCATTCCTTGTCATTCGCTGCTCCCTCTTCACTCGGGGCGACAGCTGTCGACGCAGGCTGAACCGCTGAAGGCGGCATTTCCTTCGTACATGCTGCCATCAGAAATGCCAGAACGACCAAAACCACGGTTGGTCCGTATCGCTCATATGAACGTTTCCCGATCTTCACTTCACTCACCTCCCTCACATAAAGTAACGAACACCTCTGGAACGAGAACCTGAACCGATCTCTTTATATTCATCATCGTCATTACGGAGAGGAATGTTTATTGCTGGTACGAAAAAAAACTCCCGCCGGATCTTTAGACCTCCAGCGAGAGCTTCTTTCTCATATTCATACTCATCAAAATTGATTATAGCTTACAAATTCCAGTACTGGTTTGCGATAACCGCGAGGACGCGGCTTCCTTGTATCCTCCTTGCCGATGGCAATCAGCATGACGGGCACATAAGCATCCGGAATGTTCAGTTCCTTCTGCAGCGCTTCGGGATCAAATCCGATCATCGGACAAGTATCCCACCCTTTATCTTTGGCTGCCATCATCAATAACATTGCGGATAAACTGGCGTTACGGATGGCTTCTTCTCTCATGAAGGATGACCCGCCATTTTCATAAAAGCTTGTCACTGATTCCACTGTCATGTCATATTCCAGCTTATCAATCACGCCTAAATTCAGGAAGCCTTCATTCATTCTTCCGATATCCTTGTACGCCAGCTGATTCCCCAGAACAACGAGAACGGCCGATGCGGTGAGTATTTTATACTGCTTCTGGGCGGCTTCATACACTTTGTGCTTGATATCGGGGTCCTTAACTACAACATAGTGCGCATGCTGCAAATTAAAAGCCGAAGGAGCATATTTCACTTCATTAAATATTTCACTTAAATCCTGATCTGGAATTTCGATACCTTCCATAAACAGATTAGCCGATCTTCGGCTCCTGATTAATGTAGTTAGATCACTCATATCCTGCACGCCCCTCATCTATTAGTTAAATATGACCGCATCCAGCGAGTATACACCTGCACCCGCCAGCGCTACTGCTACCGATACGGCGATCAACAGCAGATTATACTCATAACCATTGGCTGTAGCCCAATATCCATTTTGGCCGTGCACCTTCACAATCGCACCCAGCATCGTCAGCGTAATCAGCGCGGCGCCAAGCACCGTGAGAAAGCCTGCTGCAAACAACAGCCCGCCAACCAGCTCCAGCAAACCTGACAACACCGCGATCGCCACTCCTGGCTTAATGCCGATTGACTCCATCCAGCCGCCCGTCCCTTTCGGCCCGTAACCACCAAACCATCCAAATAGCTTCTGTGCGCCATGCGCCATGAACGACAACCCAACCACCAAACGAAGTATTAACAATCCAATATCTAAAGCCATTTTATACGCCTCCACTTTCATTTTCGTAATCTATAGAAATCCTTCAACCTAACGAGATTATATCTTAATATTAAGATATATACATGTAGAATGATTAACATGCTTCACTTATTCACGAAATCACTTATTAACTTAGCTAACGTTTAAACACCTTTAAACTTACCCCTTTCTATTTGCTTACTTTTATATAGTTGTTTACTTTAATATCAAGATATATGATTTCCTTTCGACTGTCAACCGTTATTTTGAAAAAGAATTTGAAAAAGAATGTACAGCAAAAAAGCATCCCCGCCAAATTCCCGGCGAGGATGCTTCTTTAATGCTATTGCCCCTACATACACGGAGCTTGTCACTATTCCTTTACTGCACCGATCGAGATACCGCTGGTGAAGTATTTCTGGAACATGATGAAGATAATAAGCATCGGTATCGCGGCCACCGTAGCCCCTGCCATTTTGTAGGCAAAGTTCGGATTGAGGTCCTGCATCAGTGTTGCAACACCGACCATCAGCGTCTTCATCTGTTTATCCTGGCCGATGACAAGCTGCCAGAGATAGTCGTTCCATACCTGCACGAAGTTCAAAATGAACAAGGCGCCGATACCCGGTTTCACGATTGGAAGCAGGATCTGGAGGAAAGTCCGGACTTCACCAGCCCCGTCGATCCGGGAGGCTTCCCGCAGTGCATCCGGCACAGAGTCGAAGAAGCCCTTCAACAGGAACACACCAAACGCTGCGGCGACATTCGGCCAGATCATCCCGAACAGATTGTTCACAAGGCCAAGATCCTGGGAAATGCGGAACAACGGCACAATCATGACTTCTTTTGGAACCATCAAGCTTGAGATAAACACAATGAAAATGACGTTCTTTCCTGTAAACTTCAGCTTTGAGAAGGCATAAGCTGCCATGGAGCTGGCTACGACTACAAACACCGTTGTTACACCCGCGACGAACAAGCTGTTAAACGTCCAGCGCAAGGCTGGTTGGCTTTGGAAGACCTCGGTATAGTTGGAGAAGGTAATGGTAGCAGGCCACCAGTCCGGCGGCATTTTCAGCACGTCCGAGCTGTTCTTCAATGAACTTGTAAATAACCAATATAGAGGGAACAGGTTAAGGATCGCAAAGAAAATGACGACTATATTCGCAACCACATCGAACTTTTCCCGCTTTTTCCCGGTTTTCATTAGCTGCATGGTTGATCCCTCACTTATCCTTGAACATCGCTCTCAACTGGGGAATGGACAGCAGCAACGTGATGATGAACATGATAACCCCTACAGCTGAAGCAACGCCTATCTGGTTGTATTTGAACGCATTGTTGTAGAGATAGTACATCATCGTTACCGAGGCGTTATTCGGTCCACCGCCGGTTAACAGTTGAATGACGACGAAAATTTTCAATACCGCAATAATGTTAATGATGGTGATATAAATGGTCGTAGGCTTCACGAGTGGAATCAGGATTTTGAATATGACTTTGATACGGCTCGCCCCGTCCACTTCTGCTGCCTCGAACAAGTCCTTTGGCACCCCGATCATCGCAGCAATATACAGAATGATTGCCTGACCGACATTCGTGGCAAAGGTGACGAAGATAATGACCGGCATAACGGTCGCTTTATTCCCTAGCAAATTGATATGACCCGAGCCGATCTGGCTCGTTAAATAGGAGATCAGTCCGTTAGCCGGATTGAGCAAAAAGCTCCAAACCATACTCATAACAACCATGGAGACCATGACGGGAATATAGTAGCTTCCCCGGATAAAGGAGACGTACTTCGCATTTTTATCAAAGATGGATGATGCTACGAACAAAGAGAATATGACAGTCAACAGGACGATAAAGACTACAAAAATAACGGTGTTGACGATTGATTTAAAAAATACGGGATCCTGAAATAACGTCGTATAATTGCTCAGACCGACAAAGGTTTCATTCTGATAATCGACTCGGTACAGGCTCAGCCTGATCCCTTCCAGAATCGGATATACAGCAAATAGGAGAAAGAGAAGGAACTGAGGCAGAATAAACAGATAACCCGTTATGTTTTCTCTTATATGTTGATGGCGTAGTTTCATGGATATCCTTTACCTTTCTTATTCAGCTGCCTGGAGCCTTCTATAGGCATGGCTCCAGGCGCCGAATCATTTTGTCGGTATAAGGGGAAGGTTTATTTGTAGACGGTTGAGCTTTCCTTCGCCTTTTGAATCACCGCATTGCCTTGGGTTTGATAGTCTTTCACCGCTTGGGCCGGCTCTTTCTCACCAATGAAGATCGCCTGCAGTTCAGGGTAAAGAACTTGGCGCAGCTGGCTGTAGCCTGGTACGTTGCCGGTGAAGTTGAATAGATATTTCGAGTTGGCATCATATGCTGCGAAGAGCGGATATTGGTCCTTGAGCTCATCTGCAACGGAGCTGCGTACCGGAATACTATTCTTCGAAGCTTTCACCAGCTCCGGATCAGAGGAATAGAACTTCACGAAATCTTTGGCTACTTCGGTTCTCTTCTCATCGCCTGTGTTAAATACGTTCGAGCCGATTACGTAAGTGAAGGACAGTGGATCGCCGCTTTCCGAAGGGATGTTGGCAAGCCGAATATCGAATTTAGGAGCTTTGCCGCTTTCCATATCTGCTTTGGCATTGTTAAACAGAACAGCGTTTGTGAAGCTGATGGCAAGCTTCTGATTTTGGAACATGGCATTCGCATCGTTGGAGGAAACAGATTCAGCACCCGGATTGGTGTAACCGCTTGTATAAATCTTCTTAAGCCATTCAGCAGCCTTTACTCCGTTCGCATCATCCAGTACGATATTGCCTTCATCATCAAAGAATTTGTTGCCGAACATGCGCAGGTAAGCAAGATTCCATGTGTCGCCCTGGTTATTCAAACCATACAAGGCCATTGGACGTGCGCTAGGATACTGATCCTGTGGAAGATTGTTTTTCAGACCCTCCAGAATTTGCTCGTACTCGCTAAGCGTCCATGTTTTGATCTCGTTCTCTCCGCCAACAAAGCTCTCCAAGCCTGCGGCTTTGAACATATCCGCGTTGTAAGCCAGTGTGCCTGGATTGTGGGAGAACGGATAGAAATAGATATTGTCTCCGAAGGTCACGTTATCCCAGTAGCTCTGGGCGATATCCTTCTTTGAGTCTTCATCAATGATGTCATTGAGGGGTACCAGCGCGCCGCGATGAGCAAAGTCTCCCATGGCGAATACGCTTTCAAAGAAAATATCAGGCGGCGTTCCGCCGTTCAGGTTGACGTTCAGCAGCTCATCACGCTGATCGCCGGCAATCACCTGCACATTAACCTTCACGTTATATTTGTCATACTGCTTGGCGAATTTATCAGCTGCCGCTTTAAAGAAGCTGTCGTAATCGGCATTTTCTTCGGTCGCCTCATATACGCCCTTCCACTGCGGTGTGAGCCATAAGGAAATTTCCACATTTTCTTTTCCATTCGCTGCGTTTTTGTCTGTGCCACCGCTTGCTCCCGAATCTTTGCCGCCACACCCGGCAAGCAAGGTAAGCATCATAACAGATGCGGTGAACATAGCCAGAAAGCGTTTTTTTAACATGAATAGAACCCCCTTAAATGATAAGAATATAATTGATTCTGTAATTAGTCCGTCGCCTTAAACAGCGTGGTATTGATTTTAACAACGACCTTCCGAACGTTACCCGGCTCTCCTAAGGTGAGCCCTGGCCGGTGAATGTCCTCCGGGAACAATACCATGTACATCCCGGGGCTTAAGCGGATGGGTGTTTCGGATGGAATATTCCCGTAGAGCGCAGCATCCTTGTCCAGGCTATAAGGTTCTACAGGAGATAGGAGATCGCCGCCTTCGCTTAGGCTCCAGCCGATGGTTTCATCGCCTTCCAGCAGGTAATGGATGTCAAAAAACTGCTCATGTTTCTCAGCCAATTGCTCATCCTTCAGGCGGGTGGTCAGCTCAATGACTCTAGCAAACATGTCCTCGCCCTGGATCGGATACTGGCCCGGCTGAAGTGAGGCAAAATCGGTTGATGTCAAATAATCAACAGCTTTTCGTATAACCGGGTGGGCAAACGCCCGTTCAGCCTCCCAAGTGACTTGGTGTCCTATAATCATCGTTTATCCTTCCCTTATTCATCCGAATGTTTACCATCAAAAACCAGAAGCGCAGCTCCGATCATCCCGCTGTAATTCCCTTGATGAGCCTGTACGATGCTCACATTTTCCATAAAAGACTTCATGCAGCGTTTTGCCGTTTCCTTTCGCACTCGCTCAAAGAACGGCTCCCCTGCTTCCGCAACCCCGCCGCCGATAACGATCATTTCCGGGTTTAGCGCATGGATCAGTGACGCAATAGCAGCCCCTAAGGCGGCAAAGGTTTCATCCATCACTTCCATTGCAACCGGATCGCCCGATTGCCAGCGGGCAAGCACTTCTCTGGAATCTACTGCTGATGCCGGTTCGCTTCCCAGTGAGCGAAGTTTTGCCTGCATCCTGCTGGCGATTCCGGTGCCTGAAGCGTACTGCTCCAAACATCCAACGCCGCCGCATACACAAGGCAAACCGTTAAAATCCACACTGAGATGTCCAAGCTCTCCTGCACCGCCCCAAGCGCCGTGAACAAGCTTCCCACCTGTAAAGACCGCACCGCCGACGCCCGTTCCAAGCGCAATGCAGAGCATATGATTAGCTCCGCGGCCTGCCCCAAGCGTCTTTTCGGTCAGGACCAGCACATTCACATCGTTATCCACGTACACGGGCAACCCGAATCGTTTCTCGATGATACGCTTCAGAGGAACTCCCGTGTAGCCAGGAAGAATGTCAGACGCAAACCGGATGCTTCCGTCTGACTGGTCTACCTGGCCGGCCGTTCCGATGCCTATGCCCTGAATCGAATAACCGCCCTCAGACTGCGGGGCTTCAGCCATTAAAACTTCAATCGCCTCCACAATCCGGTCAGGCACCTTCTTCTCCCCGGCGAGCGTGGCGAGGTTGACCGAGTACAGGACATCTCCCTGCTTGTTCGCAATCCCGGCATGGATCTTGGTGCCTCCAACGTCGACTCCAATGGCATAAGCCTGAAGTGAATTTGCCTCATTCTTCATGCGTTACGCCTCCGATCCGATGACTTTCCGAACCGCCTCCACGTAACGTTCTGTAATCAGTTGAGGTCTGGTAATGGCGCTTCCCACAACCACGTAAGTGGCCCCTGCCTGCAAAGCTGCAGCTGCTTCTTCCGGATTCCAGATGCGTCCCTCAGCTACAACCGGTACTTGAACATCGGTTGCAAGGCGTCTCACCAAGTCCAGATCCGGCCCCTCGCTCTGCCTGCTGTAAGGCGTGTAGCCCGACAGTGTTGTACCGATAAAATCTACACCGAGCTTTTCAGCCGCTATCCCTTCCTCATAGGTGGATACATCCGCCATGACTGCAATGCCTTCTTTATGGGCGAAATCGATCAATTCAGCTGCTTTGACCAGCCGGTCCTCCCGGTCTGTGACGTCCAGCGCCACAATATCCGCACCCGCAGCGATGATCTGCACCACCTCGTCCAGCGTCGGTGTAATTAAAACGTCAGAGCCCGGTATATCCCGCTTGATCAGGCCGATGACGGGGAGATTCACCGCTTCCTTGATCGTCTTGATATCGTCCACGCCGTTGGTGCGGATACCGATGGCTCCTGATTGAAAGGCTGCTTTGGCCATCTTGGCCATGGCATCGCCGCCATGCAGCGGTTCGTGTTCCAGCGCCTGGCAGGAAACAATCAATCCTTGTTTAGCAAAAATAGCTTTATTCAATTTACGCGTCATTATTATCGGCTCCTTATCCTTTGGCCTGCTCAATATATCGGGTCAGTTTGTCATGAAGCTGGGCTACCGCTTCCTGGTCGCTATCCGTCACCGGAAGCAGAGGAAGTCTAGGCTCTCCGATATCCAATCCGCGCAGCTTCAAGAGAGCCTTGCAGCCACCGTACAGCGACGGGAACTGGAGCAGCTCGGAGATGACTTCGTTGATCTTGCCCTGCCACTCTCGTGCCAATTCCAGATTGCCTTCGTTAATGCACTCCTCCAGCTTGAGGAACAGCTCGGGCATCACACCATACGTTCCTCCAATGCCTCCGTCCGCACCAATGCTTCGCCCTGCCAGATACTGCTCATCCGGACCGTTCAGAACGAGGAAGTCGTCTCCTCCAGCCGCTTTGAACTGCTGCAGCTCGTACGTGCTCTCCGATGATATTTTGACACCGATGACTTTATCCAGTGCAGACAGCTTCTTCAAAAGCCCCGTCGATAGATGGAATCCAGTTAACTGCGGTATATGATAAATGATGAATGGCAACGATGTACTGTCGATCATGGCTCTCCAGTGGCGTTCCACACTATCCGCAGAGAGTCTGTAATAGATGGAAGGAACCGCAGATACCGCATCCGCCGATACCGATTCGGCATGGATGGCCAACTCTACGCTCTCCAGGGTCGAAGGTGCTCCGACATGGGCGATGATCGTCATTTCCCCGCCGACTTCCTGCATGACGGTTTCAAGCACCAGCTTGCGTTCTGCGGCCGATTGAAGCATACCTTCGCCGCTGCTGCCTCCCACGTAAAGCCCCTTCACCCCCGCATTCTTGTAATAACGGGCCAATTTGCGCACTGCTTGCGGATCCATCTCTCCATTGCCGTCATAACAACCATAGAAAGCAACAATGACACCTCTGAACTTGTTCAAATCATGTTTTTCCATTGTGCTGTGCTCCCCTTCTTATTGCAATTTCTATTTCTCCCTTTCACCTCAATTGAAAGGGCTTACACCAAGTATAGGGTTTGGAGTTTGGAGGCAACAGGAACGGATTTACGGACTTTATTCACAATGTTTTGATAGCGCATACATATTCACAATTTCATGGCGAAACATTCAATATTTTTAGTTTTCTGCTCGCCCTGACGCACAGTTCCGTCATAAAACACACAAAGACTGCACTCTAAAAGATCGTGACCTTTTAAAGAGCAGTCTTGGTTACGCAAGGATTTCAACCCACTTTTCTTTATTTATATTGCGCTCTGTATTTTTGCGGGCTGACTCCTTTTATTTTTTTGAAAATCCGGCCGAAGTAATTGATATTCTCGTACCCGACCTCCATGGCAATCTCATAAACAGGCAGCTGGGAGTTCATCAAGAAATGAGCCGCTTTATCTACCCGCAGTTGGTTGAGGTAATCTGTAAAACCAGTCCCAGTCTCCTTCTTGAAAATATAACTGAGATAGCTCTCACTCATGTTAACAATGTCTGCGGCTGTTCTCAGTGAAATGTCCTGCGCATAGTTCTCTTTCATGAAGTCCAGCAGGCGCTTAATATCCTCCCTCGCCGTACCGCTTACCCGATTCTCGTTCAGCATGTCCATTGCCTGGGCATAAGCAGTGCCAAGATCCTGCCAAGCTCTTACGGTTTCGCTGACCCCCACGTTCAGGGTTATGCCAAGCATCCGGCTGGACGCTCCAATCAGCAGCTCCGGCACGGCAGCAGAATCCGGTTCCGAGATCAGCAGCACGATTTCCTGGCCTTTTGTCTCAATAGGGCTGCAGACGAGCCGCTCTCCCAGCTCCGACTGAAAGAGATGCACCAGCATTTTGATGGCCGAGGACTCCTGCACGCCTTCGCGCAAAAGGCGGGGCTGTGCAATCAATAGGAAGCTGTCAGCTGGCAGTCCTTCAGTTTCCTCTGGACAATCCGCCTCCATTCCATCGGTGTAGCTCGTCTCGAGCCAGGATCGCAGCTTCCCGGATATAACTTCCTTCCGCGAGAGCCGCTGCTCTGCCAAAGCGGTATCTGAGAAATGATGCTCCCGCTTCTTGGCAATCTTATGAGACGCCTCCTCCAATATTTGAAGCAGTTCAGCCGGCTTTAAAGACGTCTTTAGAATGTAATCCTCCACGCCCATTCTCATCGCTTTCCGGACATAGTCAAACTCGTTATGGCTGCTCAGCACGATGAACAGCGTATCCGGGTACCGCTCCTTGGCTGTCTCGATCAGCTCAAGCCCGTCCATCCGGGGCATGATTATATCGGTAAGCAGAATATCCGGCACTTCCTGTTCCATTAGTTCAAGCGCTTTTACACCGTCCGGAGCATCACCAATAAAGGAAAAGCCGTGCTGTTCCCATTCGATCAACGATTTAATCCCCAAGCGTACAAGTAGTTCGTCATCGGCCAGCATCACTTTTAAGGTCATCGTGATCCCCTTCCTGCACTTTTTTGAACGGAAGCAAAAATGCCACCGTCGTCCCTTCATCAACTTTGCTGTGAATTTGGATACCGTAAGGCTCTCCATACTGAAGTCGTATACGATCATGCACATTCTTGATGCCGATGCGCTCAGGCAGCTCTTCCGATCCAGCTGCCAGCCTCGCTTCGAGCTCCTGCAGCTTCTCGGGAGAAATGCCGACACCGTTATCTTCAACCGTCAATAGGATGTGGTCGTCCTCCAACCAGGCTCGGACAAGGATTCTGCCTGCTCCGTTCATCGGCTCAATGCCATGAATCAGGCTGTTCTCGATCACAGGCTGCAGCATGATTTTGATGACTTCCTGATCCATAAGCTCATCATCAATGTCATATTCCATCGACAGCTTGTCGTTAAACTTCATTTTCATCAGCTCAATATAATTCTCGATATACTGAATTTCCTGCCGCAGCGGAATCAGCGTTCCGCCACGCCCGATACTCTGCTCAAGAACAGCTCCCAGGCTGGAGAGCATGTCGCCGACTTCTTTATCATTGCGTATATAAGCCATCCACTTAATATTGTTCAGTGTATTCAATACGAAATGCGGGTTGATCTGCGCCTGGAGCGCGCGAAACCGCATATCCTCCTTCTGCTGATACTCGTCTTTCACCCGGTTTAGCAGCTGACGAATTTCAGTGACCATCTTGTTGTAAGTTTCAATAAGAGACGAAATTTCCTTCGGACCTGCCACTGACAATACGGAATGGAAATCTTTCTCCTCCAGCACCTGCATCCGTTTCTTCAACAGCTTCAGGGGACGAGACATCCCGTATGAAATAGACAGTGTGATCACAGCAAAAATACCAAAGATCAGCAGCACAATGAGTGATTTGGTTTTGCGGAGATCGTATATCTCTTTAAAGACCGCATCGTAAGGAACCTTCTGTACGATTTTCCACCCGTTCAAATCAACGGTATCAAAATTCACGATGTATTTCTGGTCCGCATTCTCCACCATGGCCTGCCCTCTGCGTTTTGTCCACAAGCTGGACATATAAGACTCTTCGGCGACACTCTTGCCGATCATCTCCCTGTTCGGACTGGAGACGATATTCCCCTCTTTATCCACAAGATACACATCGCCCTCAAGTCCGGTCAAATATTTGCGAATGTCTTTCTCGGTGACGCTGAATACGATCATGCCAATATTCTGATTGGTCTGAAGCTCTGTGATACTCTTCACAAGGGATAAAATCGGCTCACGGTCCGTATATAGAAACTGCTGGTTATTAAACATCCAGCGGATTTGATAAGGGCGGCTTATCATCTTCTCATACCAGTCGGAATGAATGTACTCCTGATAACGGCTCTCCTCCAGATAGCGGGTGCTATACCAATTCCCGTGACGGTCGAAAAGAGTAACATAGGTATTCGAGAAATACGAGCTGAACGAACGGTTAAGCGTAACATCATTCAGTCTGAGCTTCTGCCAATGAGTGAAGGCATCCGGATCCTTAAGCATTTTCTTTGTGTCATCATTGGTGGTGATATCGACTGCGGAGTTCAGCATATCCTCCAAAAACAATTGAACGTTAAAGGTCATCAGAACCAGTGCATCCTGCGAAGACTTTGAAATCTTCTGTTCGATCGCTCTCTCCATAGGCTTATCCAAATACTGATTGGAGAGCAGAAATGGAATAACCAAAAACAGCAGGATGGAGAAAAAAATTCGGTTGCGGATCGAGTTCAATCCGCTGGCCCATTGCTTGAAACGCTCCATCATAAGGTCATCCCCCCTGCTGACATGCATGCTTCTATCCCTAAGTCTAGGGCCCGCACCATGGTTTTGTAAAGGCTTTCTAAATGGCTTGTTTATCCACCTGGTACTCCTAAAAGGCCTGCCGGAATTAAAAAGAGTACCCGTCAATGACGGATACTCTGATGAAATGACTGTATCTCGATAGCGCGCTGTAGTCAATCGGTTTTAGGGAGCAGCCGTTTCGTTGATTCGCGGATAGCACCTTCATATGAACGATTCTGCTCCGCTTTATTTTCCTGATGTCTTTCGATATTCGCTCGGTGAGACACCGTAATATCTTTTAAAGGTTGTCGTGAATGTGGACGAGTTCGAGTACCCCGTCATCTCCCCGATTTTGGCAATGCTGAGGTCTGTATTGCGCAGATATTCACGCGCATGCGATAATCGGACCTTGTTCAAATACTCTACATAATTCACGCCGAATGTTTTCTTAAAATAATTCGAGAAATATTTGGGGCTCGTATCCAGCACCTCAGCCATATGGTCCAGGTACAGATTCTCCATATAATGAAGCTCGATATATTGAGTAATAAACGCCGGGTTCAGCTTGCTGCGCGGATCGTGGTTACGCATGTTCGCAATCACCGGGATCACCTCAACGAGCGCATCCACAATCTCCTTATAAGTAAATGCCTGATCGACCTTGTCGATAAAAGCGCTTTCCAAACGAAACAACTCGGTACGGTCTGCCTTAGAAGACTCCACCTGCTGTAGGACGATAAAAAACATGCTCTTGGCAATATGGATCATCTGATGATGATGAATCTGTACTGAGACATTTTCCTGAATGATTTCATTGACGATCCGCAGCCCTTCCTCCACTTTACCACTCAGCATGCAATTGCTCAGCTTTTCAATCTCCTGGAGTGGGAAGTACAGCTCAGGGACATACCGGATTCGTTCTGTGTCGATGACACAGTTATCCTCGTTTACATGCCTGTACAACAGCCCGTCCTTAATATCTTCAGAGGCAGCGCGGCAGTTGCTGATCTTAGATTCGTAAGAGCGACTGACACATCCCCATACATCGAATGACTGCAAATAACCCTTCTTGGCGGCCTCAAGAAATTGCTCAAACTTCTGCACGATCTTCATGCGCTCCGATGGCTGGTCAAACCCGATCAGCGCCAGAAACTTCAAATGCTCGGTATGGTAAACGATCGCATGCTCATAACACTCAGCCAGATCCTTCCTGATTGTTGCCGTTAATTCCTCCAGCACAAACTCGCTTTCAGTGTCAGGCTTTAAGTAGATAGCTGCCATAACGAAATGCCTGCTCTGGAAAAAATGCGTGTACTGCTTCTGCATTTGAATTTCCTGTTCACGCGAATGACTCTGTCCGTCCAGGGTCTGCAGGAACACGCCTCTCCGTATTTCCTCCTCAACAAGTTCCATTTGCTTCTTGAGCGATTCGTTCTCCCGCTGCACTTTGATGATGCCACTCTGAATCTTTACAAAATCATTCCCCTTGAGCGTGTTGCCTCCAAGCAGCTTGACGATATTTTTGACAGGTCGATACAGGTAGACGCTTAGCAGAAGCGACAACAGCACGGCCAGTACAATCGCTCCGTACATAATCCACTGGTTGGCATTGGTCACGGAATCGATATTTTGAAATTTGTAAGGCAGCTTGTTGATATAGATGAACCCGTTATAGTCAGACTTATAAAAATTGTATTCGTAATTGCCATTCGTCAGGGAAGCTTCCTGAGAAGGATTAAAGTACACGTCGTTCAAAATGTCGACCAAGTCCAGGTCCTTCTCCGTGCTGAGGATGACGTTACGATTGGAGTCCAGAACGATCAGCGAAGCACCAGGAATCATTGAATTCAGATCGATTCCTTTCAACAGCTTGCTTACATCGATAAAAATCATGAGGTTCTTGTTTGACATCCGGACCTTGTTCCCGTCCACCGCAACCATCAAATTGCGTCCATAGCCACTGTTAAGATCCGCATAATCCTCGGCTGGAAATACGGTAAATCCATGCTCGGAACGCATAAAATTTCGCCAAAACATAGAGTTATAGCGCTGCGATATGTAACGTCTATCAAAGAGAGTGTCCAGGCTGCTCGTTCCCCGGGTCGTAATGGCAAGATCACGATCATTGAATGAGATGATCACGTCCTCCACAATATCCAAATTGGACACAATGCTTGTTAAGCTGTCCTGCAAGGATATGACCTTCTCCATGTCAAGCCCACCCGCGTCCGTCAGAATCCGGTCCGAAGGAAGCGCATGAATGTTGAAAATAAGATTGTTGACGGAGGAGAAGCTGGTATCAAACGATTGAATGACGTTTTTGATCACCATTCGGTTGTTGTCGCTCACCTTTTCATATATTCCGCTGATAGAATTTTTGTACACAATGTAATTGAATATGAACATGATGCCGATGACCAGTTGCAGAGCGAAGAATATCTGAAGCAGTCCTCTCTTGGCGATCAATCGATTCATTATGGATTCACCTTTCTTGAAGTCATCCCTTCATATTCAACATGCATGGCTACGGTCCCTTCCCTGCTTAATTCGCAGCTTTATCCAGTCTCTTCTGGGCGGCGTTGAAAATATCGACGATCTGCTTCGCGCCCTGCTTTTCGGCTTGTACCTGCCACTGCTGCCACTGCATGTCGCCATAGTCTTTGTTCAGAATGTATTTCGCATTGAATTCATCCGCCATTTTTTTCAGTGATGTTTGAATTTCCGCAATGGCGTATGTTTCGTCGTCCGTGAAATTCAGAACTGGATCTAGCTGTTCAAATTTGTTGCCATCCAGCAGCTTATTCTGAGCTTCCTGTTCCTTCTCCGTATAGTTGAAATACACGCTGCGCTTGTCGGCATTGATATACAAGCCCTGCAGCCATAGGCCATACCGGTCCTCCAGCACGCTGATATCCACCAGTGGAACGTCCGCCAGCTCCGGATAAATAGCTTTATCACCTTCAATCCTAAACGTCTCGCCTTCTACACCCATTGTTACCAGTGTCGCACCAGATGGGCTAGTCAAATAATCCAGCAGCTTCAGTGCTGCTTCTTTGTTATCATTGTTCGCTACGGCGATACTGAAGCCATTCGTAATGCTCTCAAGCGTCTTGCCATTGCCCGTTGGACCGATAGGATTGCCGTAGCGGAGGTCATAGTTAGGGTTCTGGTCTTTTACTTGGTTATAGAACAGGTCCAGTCGGCCGATCCAGTCATAGGTAACAAAGGATTTATTACCGCTCGTCATCTTCGCCGTCCAGGAATCGTCGGTATCCGTCATGAATTCCGGATCGAGGAGCTCTTCCTTGTACAGCTTCTTCATGAAATCGAGCATGTCCTTATGCTCTGGTTGTACGGTTGCATATTTCCAGACCTTAGCCGCCTCGTCGTAATATACCGGATAGTTCGCGCCGCCAATGCCCCATCCGTATGCCCAGTCGCGAAAAATATTCTCTTTTGTCTTGGAAGCGTACGGATAGGAATCCGGATAAGCCTCCTTCAGTTTTTTGAGCGCTTGATAGAACTCCTCGGTGTTCGTCCACTCCTTAATGCCTTGTTCGTCGAAAATGTCCTTACGGTACAGGTAGCCATGATTCACGTCACGGTTGATATTCGCCACCGGCCAGGTATAAATGTTCCCGGCTTCATCTCCGTAAGAAGGAATCACCCAAGGATTCTCGTCAACATACATACGTTTGAAATTCGGCAGCATGTCGAGATGATCGTTGATCGCAACAACCGCCTTCTGTTTGCCGATCTTCTTCAACTCCGATGGCGTCAAGCCATGGAAAATATCCGGCAGCTTGCCGGAGGCGACCGTCACCTTCAGCTTGTCGTTGTACGTGGACGCTGAGTACGCCTGGAAGTTGATTTTAATCCCTGTGCGCTTTTCGATTTCTTTGGCAAGCAGTGAATCATTAAGGTTGGTCTTCTCACTTACCACCATCCATGTAATTGTGGTCGGCTTATGCACCAGCGGTAGCGTAAGCCCACCTGTATCTCCGTATGGGGCCAGACCAACCACAGCAGGTGCTGCTTCCTGACCGTCTCCCATCTCAGGTGCCGTCCCCCCGCCTCTCCCGCTGCAAGCAGCAAGCATCGACGCGATCATGGTTAATACAATTGCCATACGAAATAAAAACCATGATTTTGGTCTTCTCATACAGGCGTCCCCTACTTTCATGTAAAGTTTGCTCACGATTTCTCACACGTTCCTACAATACAACTACACAGACTTCTCTTTTGTACTCATACTAGCACTCACTTCTTCGACAGACCAGAGGGTTCTTCGCCGTTCCTGTCCAATATGCCTGGCTTATTTTAAGGATACTTCGTGTTCGCAACCTTGACCTTCCCGAATCAAAAGAAGGAGCCACCTTAGTGACTCCACGATAATGTCCAAAACAACCCCAGTTTTCGGCTATTCTCCCTTTCCCTTTGCTCCCTTTTCGCGCAGCTTCTTGCCTTCCTTACCGTAGAGATCCTTCAAAATTTTCTTACCAGTCGGCGTCTGCGCAAGCCCGCCCTTGGCGGTCTCCCGATGTTTGGCAGGCATGGCCGTGCCAACCTCCAGCATAACATCGATCACTTCATCCGACGGGATAACGCTTCGAACGCCGGCCAGCGCCATATCCGAAGCCGCCAGCGCGGTAACTGCACCGAAACCGTTGCGTACGATGCATGGGATTTCTACCAGTCCTCCGACCGGGTCGCAGATGAGACCCAGCGAGTTTTTCAGTGCAAGCCCTACGGCATGAACTGCCTGCTCCGGAGTGCCGCCGCGAAGCTCTGTCAATGCACCTGCCGCCATGCCGATCGCAGAACCCACCTCGGCTTGACAGCCTCCTTCTGCTCCCGATATGAATGAATTATTTGCAATCACATACCCGATGGCTCCCGCACTGAACAGCCCCATGACCAGGTAATCGTCATCCCATCCAAATCGCTGCTGCACGCTGACAAACACACCTGGAATAATGCCACATGAGCCAGCGGTTGGGGTGGCAACAATCCGTCCCATGGACGCATTCACTTCCGATACGGACAGGGCATAGGCGAGCGCCGTGCAAGCATCGGTGCCCAGCGCAGGCACGCCCGTCGACATATATTCGTGGACGCGGACGGCATCCCCTCCGGTCAGACCGCTCTTCGACGGAACCGGTTCATGGATGCCCCGGTGAACGGCCTCCTTCATAATGCCGTAATAATCGGACATTTGCTTAAATATTTCCTCCCGGCTTTTACCGGTTTCCTTGATCTGCTCTTGCAGCATCAGCTGACCGATCGTTACCTGATCCTTCTCGCAACAGGCCATGATGTCTTTCAATGTGGAAAACTTCATGAGGCTGCCTCCTCCTCTGTCGTCAGATCCGCAAATACGACGCGATGCACACTCGGCAAGCTCTCAATATGCTTTATCAGCTCCAGTGGAACGGCCTCGTCCGATTCGACGACAGTTATGGCATCGCCGCCTCGTCCCTTACGATCAACGTCCATATAGGCAATATTGACGCCTCCGCCCTCAAGCAGTCGGGTGATATGCGCTACCATGCCTGGCGTATCGTCATGGAAGACCAGCAGCACCGGGTAGTTCGTCGTGAATTTAACGTCAAAGCCGTTCACCTGCAGCATCTCAACGCTGCCTCCGCCAATGGAAGCCCCCACAATACGATCTTCGCGCTCCTCACGTTCTCTGCTTGCTAATCTAAGCTCCACCGTATTCGGATGAAAAGCAACATTCTGCGCTGTCTTGAAGGTCAGATGCATACCTGCCGCCTCGGCCAGTTCAATAGAATTGCGGATGCGCATATCATCCGTAGCAAAATCCAGCAGCCCGCCGACGACAGCCAAGTCCGTACCGTGACCGCGGAAAGTATCGGCAAAGGAGCCGTAAAATACGATTTCCGCCTGGTCGGGGAACGCACCGAATATGCGCCGCGCTGCCCTTCCGATTCGGACGGCTCCCGCGGTATGGGAGCTCGATGGCCCCACCATACTCGGTCCTATAATTGAAAACACATCTTTAAACCGCATGCGCGATTCCCCACTTTCGACTATTCTGCCTTCATTCTATCAGTCTAAAAGCCATTCTTCCAACTGTTCACGAATAAAGTCGTCGTCATTCAGATGCGGATATTCGCGGTAAACCCGGTCAATTTCTTCAGCCTGCCCGGGCGACAGCGTCTCATTCGGATTCAGGCACCAGGTGCCCTTCAGCAATCCTTGACGCCGGAGCACTTCGTGTATCCCCGGGATACATCCGGCAAACTCGTGCGCCGGGTCAAAGAAGGCCGCATTGCAATCCGTGATCTCCACATTGCGCATTAGCCATTCCTTGGATACACTTCCAGCCTTCCTCGCCTCCTTGATTTCCTCCAGCAGCTCGACCGCTTTTTGGGTCCATACAGCCCAGTGACCGAGCAGTCCGCCAACGATCTCCTTCTCTACAGGCACCCCGTCGACCTGAAAGCGGTACGTGGTCAGCAGATCGTTCACGATATTATCGTCATTGCCAGTATACAGCGCAATCTCGTCTCTGCGGCTTGAATAGCAGACGGCACGCACAACATCAATCGTCTGATAACGATTGAAAGGTGCCATCTTAATCGCAACAACGTTCGGGATCTCGGCAAAGGCCCGCCAGAAATCAAAGGAAAAGATCTTTCCGCCAACTGACGGCTGCAGATAGAAGCCGATGACCGGCATCACAGCTGCGATCGACTCGGTCCGCTTCAGAATGTCTTCCTCGCTCCAGCTATCGAGGCCGCCCATGCTGAGGAGCACTGCATCATAACCGAGCTTCCGCGCTATCTCTGTCTCCTCAAGTGCTTGCGGAGTCGGGCCGCAGACGCCAGCGACCATGATGAACGGGCGCTCAAGCTTTGCCTTGCTGATCTCTTCAGCCGCCAGACGCAGCACCGGTTCATACAGATCAATGCCGGGCTCGCGTATCTCAAACTGGGTCGAATGCACGCCTACTGCGATACCACCAGCGCCAGAGGCCGCATAATAACGGGACAGTGCCCGTTGACGGCGTTCATCCAGCTTCCGGTTCTCGTCCAAGGCGAGAGGGTGAGCGGGAATAACGAGCCCTTGATGAAGCGCTTCCAGTTTTTCAGGTGCCAATTGCACGGTTGCCCAGGTCTGTCCGCTCATTTAGAATTTCCCCTTTCGCTCTTGGAAGTGTGTTGGCTTATTCCAGCTTTCGCCTCCACCTTGTACCCATGCTGCGGTCCAATCGATCATTTGCAGCAGGGATACCTTTGGATAGCCGAACAGCTGATGCGACTTCGACGCATTATTCAGCAGTGCTGTCTCGGATTCCGTGCCATTAAACTGTGCCTCTTTCCCCATCCGTTTGGCCAATTCCTGTGCCGCCCAGCGGATCGACATCGTCTCCGGCCCGGTAATATTGATAATCTCCGGCGGGTTACTGCAGTGCAAGAGAGAGCGTAGCGCCATTTCGTTTGCATCCCCCTGCCATATAATATTCGCGTGTCCCATTGTCAGGTCAATCGGGCGGTCCTCGTGGATAGACTTGGCCAGCTCATGCAGCACGCCGTACCGCATATCGATGGCGTAATTAAGACGGTAAATAGCCATCGGCGTTCCATTTTGATGAGAGAAATATTCAAAGACACGTTCCCGGCCCAGACAGGACTGTGCATATTCGCCAATCGGTTCCGGTGCAACCGATTCGTTCACACCACCACTCCCTACTGGGGAGAAGGGATATACATTACCCGACGAGAACACAACGATTTTGGATTGCTTGAACTTTTCGGCGACCCGTCCCGGCAAATATGAATTCATCGCCCAAGTGAAATACTCGCGTCCTGCCGTACCAAATTTATTTCCGGCCATATAGATAACGTTCGGAGACTCCGGCAGCATCTGGAGCTCTTGATCGTTTAACAGGTCGCACGAGATTGTGTGGACACCCGCTTCCTCCAGCTCGCGTCTGGCCTCCTGGTTGGAGAACCGGGACACACCGATAATCCGCTTGTTCCCGCCCCCTTCACGAACAGCGTTTGCTGCCAGTCTCGCAAGGCTCGGACCCATTTTCCCCCCGACGCCCAGTACTACAATATCGCCATCCAATGACGCTAGGTCAGCGACCAGCTGTTCCGAAGGCTCGGCAAGCTTACGCTCCAGTTCTGCAACGGTTAACATCATTCCATCTCCTCCTCGTATTGATTCTCTTTTCATCATACGAGGAGACATGATATAAAGACAAATCTTTAAATCGTCTTTAAATCGATGGAGGTTAGGGCAAGTACGTAAAATGTTCCTGCAATCGCTGTTGGTTTCAGATTTCTTGATTTTATAGAACCTATTCGTGCGAGTTCAAAAAGTCGGTTTTTAAGCACCCAAGCTTATGCTTCCGAAGTGCGTTTTTTCAAAACGCTTTAGGTTAGATGAAGCTAGGGCGTTAGGAGCGAGCTACACATTTTCGCAGAAAACGCCTTCGGAAGCATTTGCTTAAGCCCGGGCTGAATTCAAGATTCATTCATTTTTCCTCGTCCTTTTGGCCGTTCGGATGCTCTTCCTCAGGTGCCTTTCCGCTGTTGAGCAGCTTTCGCTTTTGGGCTGCCTCTTCCCGTTTCCGCCGTCCCGATTTTCGGGCCAGCCATAGAATGAGCAGAACGAAGGCCGCGATGACCAATATTGGAAGTGATCCGGAAAGGATAACGATTATCCATTGGACGATAATGGTAATCACATCGATACTGCCCTGAAAAGCTTCGGAAACCCGCTGCCCGAGCGGCGCCTGGATGGCGGACCCTTTGGGATCATCCTTTTTCTGCGGCATCTCGTAAAGCCTGATTTCTACTGTGGAATAGGACACGTTCTGGTCAATGTAACGCATCCGTCCTTTCATCTGCTCGATTTCCGATTGAATCCGCTCCAGCTCGTTAGCAAAAGCAACAAGGTCGGTTGTTTTGGTCGCCTGTTTCATGAAGGCTACATACTGCTCCTCCATAATTTGCTTGGCCTTGAGCCTGGATTCCAAATCGACGTATTCCTCGGTCGCGTCCTGCCCTTCGATACTTCGCTGCAGATTTTCATGCGCGATGTTCTCCAAATGGTTTAAAAAGGAGGAGAAACCGTTCGCAGGAACTTTCACAATAAATGTGCCGCCTTTTTCACTGCTGGATTGAGTTTCGCTGAAATTAACGATATAGCCGCCGGAAAGCGTCACTGAGTTCCGGACTTCTGACTGTGCCTTCCCATAATCCTGAATTTCTATCACAATATTTGCTTTGTACATCAGCTTTTTGTTGAGCCCGCTCGACAAATCCTGCGAATTAAAACCTGCGCCGGAAGTCTGAGCAGGCGATGGCATATTCGGAAGCCCCGCATCAGGCGATGCCGGCACCTCTGCGCTGTCATTGCTCTCCGCCTCGGTTACATTTTCGGCCGCCGCCCCTCCCTCTGTGTTTGAGGCTTGATCCGCCATTGATGCTTGCGTATGGGTTTCCGCAGCACCTACGGCATTTTTGCTTTGAGAACCTGAAGAGCAGCCGCTAAACAGCAATACGATAAGCATCAACGCAGCAATCCATAAACCCCGCCTTCTCATACTTTATCCCCCCTATAGATGGATATTTTTCCATTTTATCTACTAACGGTTCCATCATATGGATGGTTGCGGGGGAGATAAAAAATTATCACATCGGGTCTGGTCCAACGCAAAAAACGCCTCCTCCGTCGCATAACAGAAGAGGCGCACATTCGCAAAGCAATTTCATATTTTATTCCAAAAACTAAATCTGTAAATCTGCCTTGGTCTGCGCCTAGGTACCTGCTCGATCCCTCAGATTCAGACCAATCCATGGATAGTCTGCAATCTATCGAAAAATCAGCAAGCGAAATAACCGATGCAAATAGTTTCACAAAATAATTTTAGTACTTAATTAATGAAGCCAGTATTTTGCTGTCCGATTCGTATTTTTCATAGGCATGATCCGCTTGGTCCAGCTCGAACAGATCCGTAATTAAAGGCTGTACTGAAATCCTTTTCTCTGATAACAACCGAACATACTCCCCAACATTTCTTCCTTCCGTCCAACGCACAAAACCGACCGGATAATCCCGATTTTCTTTTTCGTACTGATTATCGTACCGTCCTGGTCCGCCTGCTCTGGAGATCAATACGCGTGCTTCCTTCTTGAACATTGCTGCCCGGGAGAACTCCATCGTTAAATTGCCGACGATGACCACACTTCCCCGGTCCCGCAGCCACTCAAACGAGCTATTGATCAATTCCTCACCGGGGCCGCCTGCGCATAGAATGATGGAATCGAAGCCATGACCATCCGTTAAAACATCAAGCTGTTCTTCCAAATCCTCCGTACGTTCAAAAACTTGCGACAAGCCTTGCTGCTTAAGTAATTCCACACGCTCACTGCTTAGATCCAGACCTACCGTTCTGTAGGCGGCAGCTGAAGCAATTTGCGCCACTAAATTCCCTAATATCCCCAGCCCCACAACAAGTACCGATTCTCCGAATCGCAAATCCGCGATGCGTAAAGCATGAATCGCAATGGCACCCAAACCGGTAAATGCGGCTTCTTGTGAACATACATGCTCGGGTACAGAGGTGATCAGATTCGTTGGAACGGCCAATATCTCTGCATGCTGTACGAAAGGAGAGCCGTAACATGCGACACGCTCGCCAATCTCATAATCGGTTACCCCTTCTCCTAACTGTTCGATTCGGCCAACCGCGCTATATCCCATCATGACGCTCTTTCCAGCCGAATTCTTAATGATGCCCATTTCCGTTCCTGGACTAATTCCTGAAAACTCCGTTCGTATGAGAACATGGCCTTCCTTTAGTTCCGGTACATCCACTTCAATTACGGCTGCTTTTCCATCTCTAGCTGCTACTGCCTTCATTTGGTTTACCTCCAGCACTTCATTATGTGTTTTTTATATCTTATTATGAGAACTTCTACCAGAGTACTTCATTTCATAACAAATCTAGCCTTTTAACACGATTCTCATTTCTTTTTGCGGATCAGCCACTTGTCCAATACGAGAGCATCAAGATCAATATTAAGAAAACAGCGTACAGCATCCGCTGGCGTTTCAACAATCGGTTCCCCATTATCGTTAAATGAGGTATTCAATAGAATCGGTGTCCCCGTCAAACGCTGAAAAGAAGACAATAGCTGGTGCAGTTTTGGATTAATCGTTCTCGATACCGTTTGCACCCGCCCCGTACCGTCCTCATGTGTAATCGAGGGAACTTCACTCCGCTTCTCTTCCAAAATATATGGAACCAGCAGCATATAATAGGATGGGTGCTCCATCGAAAAATATGTCGGCTGCTCCTCTTCCAGTACGATCGGTGCGAACGGACGAAATGCTTCCCTATGCTTGATCCGGGAGTTAATTAAATCCTTCATATCCTTCCTACGGGCGTCAGCCAAAATACTTCGGTTTCCGAGCGCACGCGGACCGATTTCAGAGCAGCCCTGGAACCACCCGATAATCTCGCCTTGATCTAAAATGCTGGCCACAGAGCCATACAGATCGTCCGGCGACTCCACAGTAATATGTTCACTATACCGCTGCAGTGCACTCTCGTAATCTTCTGCGCTATATGCTCTGCCCAAGTATGGAGAAAATGGGATGGATACATCCCCTCTCGGCTGATTCATCTTGACGTGGTGCCCGTAATAGGCGCTTCCGATCGCCGTTCCAGCATCCCCGGCTGCAGGCTGCACAAAAATACGCTCGAATGGAGTCTCCTCCAAAATTTTATAGTTGGCAACGCTATTCAGCGCCACACCACCTGCAAGACATAAGTGACGGGACCCCGTTCTCGCATGTAGATACCGGCAGGCTTTGATCATTGCTCTTTCCAAATGATATTGTCCGGCATATGCGATATCCGCCTTGGCCTGAAAACGCTGCTCCTCATCCCGAATGACCCCGACGGTGTGGCGAATAAATTTTTTCATTTCCTGAATATGCTCTTTGCTTTGGATAAACCGTCCTTCGTCATCCATCGTGTAGAAGCGTTCGAATTCCTTGACGTATGCCGTTGAACCATAAGGTGCCAATCCCATGGTCTTTCCGTTCGTCAGCTTGTGAAAACCGATGCCATTGCTTAACACATCATAAAAATAACCCATTGAATTTTCCACAGGCGAAAGCACCTGGTTCCATTCCATTTTCCCTGTTATTTTTAAGAGCTCTTGAATTTCAGTGCCCTTCCCATAGTAATAGGTTGTGGTCTCATTGAGACCGCCTATCTCACTGCCTGCCCCGTCGACGACGAGAATGGCCGCTTCTTCGAACGGCGATGGATAATAGGCGCTGGATGCATGGGCAAGATGATGGTTCATCAGGACCATCCGGTCCCGGTACGGCTTGTAATAATTGCGGTCTATAATATCATTGCCTATGATGAGATCGATCTCTGATAGCGTTAGACCTTGGCTTTCCAGACAATAGAGAGCCGCTTGATTTCCAGACGATTTGACATCCAGATCCAGGGAATGCTTGATTCTGGTAATGCGCTCCTCTTCAATCGCGACAGCTATCTTTCCATCCAACATCAGGCAAGCGGAAAAATCATGACTCGATCCACCAAGTGCCAATATATTCATCGAATCCCCTCCGTATAGTGATGCCACTATTGATCAGCACACCATTTATAGCCAGCTAATATCTTGCAAGGTACCGTTTTTTGCAACCCATATTTCTTTAGGCAGCGTATGGGATAAAAAATGCATATTCCCGCAGCTTAGGCCGTAAGCTCCTGAATTGGGAAACAGGATCGTATCCCCCATCGCTATATTCTCCGGCAGCAGAACGGAGCTCTGGATTACATCCGTAGGTGTGCAGAGCTTGCCAACGATTTGGGCTGGAACAAATCCATTCGTGGACTCTGCAGGCTCTTCCATGATTTCATGTTCGCTGTCATGCAGCATATAGCGGTTAGGCAGGGGCGTCTTAAAGCTTCTGCCCATCACGGAGCTGAATGCACGATGATGGGTCCCCCCGTCGACAATTACAAATTTCTTTCCATGCGACTGCTTGGTGTACAGCACCCGTGTTACATAATTGCCCATACGCGAGGTGATATATCGGCCCGACTCTACGAAAATATACGGTAAGTGCAAATCCTCATTCTTCGATATTTCTTCAGACAGAAGCTGTCCAAACTCATCGATCGGGAACGGATCATCTCCCCTGAAATAAGGTACTCCAAAGCCTCCGCCTAGGCCCACTGTCGTTAAAGGCAGGGCATATACTTCCTTTAGTCTTCGAATCCAGGCAAACATTCTGGGAATGCTTTCCCTGTAATAATCCAAATGAAAATTTTGTGTCCCCTGATACGTATGAAGTCCGATTAATTTGAGCCCGGATTGACCGATTACATATTCCACAGCATTATCAAGTTGTTCCTCATCAATGCCGAATTGCGTAGGGATACCGACCGACGCCATGCGTGATCCTTGCCGTGTCGTCATCAGGTTGATCCGGAGCGTAACCGGCACCTTTTTTCCCAAGCGAGAAGCCTCTTCTTGAATTACCTGGAGCTCCTGCACCGATTCAGCATTGATACAAAAAACACCACCATCTATACAGGTATGAATTTCTTCCCTGCTTTTTCCCGGTCCGGTAAACACAATCTGTTCGGCTGGCACCCCAATGGAAACAGCTCGGTGGTACTCTCCAATCGAAGCCACCTCGATCGGGGACCCATACTGGTGGACCATTTTGCAAATATAAGGATTTGGATTCGCTTTCATTGAATAATACAGCCCGACTTGTTCCGGTAAGGCTCTGCGGATTCTGGCATAATCATCTTCCAATTGTCTTTCGCTGTACAGAAACAAAGGGGAACCGAAACGCTCCAATGCTTCGGAAACTGTATCCGCCTCTCGCACAATCGTTTCCAAGGAAGTCACCTCATCTCCGTCAATTTAGTCGCACTCATGAATTGCTCAATGCGCTGGACCATCGTAGCAAGCCGATGCCTGTCTTTTTCCCAGAACATCATAAAAATCCGGTACACATACACTTGCTGTTTGGGGTCAAACACCTCATGAAAACCGTAAATGAGAGTTCCTCCTGAATAGGTGGCCGTTATCTCATCAACCTGCCTTCGGAGTACCGAAAATTCCATCCTCCGCGGTATCTTTACATCAAAGAACTGAACGCAAATATGAGGAAAGCCATCCCCAAGCAATCGTTCCCGGATAGACAGCGTGTAGGTGACCATCGTGAGTCTCGCGTTGATTTCGATGACGGGAATCAATCTTCCGTGCCTGTCCATCACCGAATCGACTCCCATAAAACCCTGGTAGCCTTCCTCTAACAAAAGCTGCCCCAGCGATTCCAGCTCTTGCAAATAGTGCCTCATCACATGCTCAGGAATGAGAGGATTCAAATCGCTCCCTTTGTAGACACCGACATCATTGTTGTCCTGCCCCGTAACGGCCAGCACACGGCATTCCCCATTCCACAACAGCAGCTGCGCATTCAAGTTATACTCCACATCATGCCAGCGTTCGATCGACACCATGAAATCCTCCACATGGCGTTGTCTGGATAAATACATGCAGATAAAATCAAATTCCTTCCGGCTTCGAATATGGAACAAATTTTTACCTGAGGAGCCGTAGGCCGTTTTTAATACGTAACGATCTGCATTCGTTTCTTGCTGCAGCTGATGGAACGCTCCCTCCAGCTCATCAAAGCTTGTACAAACGATGCCGTCGCTCACGGGAATCGAATGCTGTTCGCAAAATAACCGGGTATACACTTTATTGTTCAGCTTTAAAGCCAACTCCGGCGGCGGACCAACCCCGATGCCCCCGTTCGAACTTATAAATTCAGCCTGCTGTACATCCATCAGATAAGGTATTGTATATGTTCCCTTCAGTTTGCCGGCAAACTCCTCCGGATGACCTACAAGCAGTTTGGGGATACGAATTCCCCGCTCTTCCAGATAACTCAGAAACTCGGGGTCGGGGCTTTCCTGAACGATCACCTCATCCTCCGGACCCGCCAAATAGATTTGGTGAATATGCATCTGATTCATCAAAGAATCCGTCGTCGCATTTTGGATTTGCGGAAGGCGTACGCCGATTCTGCTTTTCTGCTCCCAATTGATGTTGGAATACCATAGCTTCGGACTTTGAATGTCAAGCAAGCTGCTAATAAAACGTTCCGCCTTCATCTCCTCACCTCATATGGAATTGATGGAGTGGATACATGACGGAGCCATTCCATCTCACCACTTAAGTATTGAAACGGCTCCTTGCCAAACCATTCTAATGAAGCACAGCAATCCACATCGTCGTCTGTTAAACATGTGACGATTCGTTCGAAGTCAACGATCCCTTCCCTTAGAGAGACCATCCCCTCCCTTAATCCGCTGGGAGAATACACGTTTTGAGGTTGGAAAATCGCCAATTGCTCAGGCTCCGTTACATTCTTCATATGGAAATGAGAAATCCATGGTTTTAATGCTTGGTAGGCTTCTATCGGATCCGAGCCCCCCTCCCAAATATGCAGAAAATCAAGATTAATCCTTAAAGAAGAATGATCAACTTCTTTCAAAATCCGCAGTGTCGAATCCAGCGTATCAGCGAGGGTGTTAGGGTGTGTTTCCAGCACAAGTGTTAAACCGTTCTCTGCAAGCTTCTCCGTAAGCTTCCTCAGCCTGTCCATGCACAACTCCCACTGCTCATCGTCCGCTTGCGAGCTCCCCAAATGCCCTGCAAAGATGCGAATTTGTCTTGTCTCAAATCGGTAAGCCAGATCAATCCATTCCTGAAGCTTCATGTTCATGGCGGACGGCGGCGACTGGTTGTCCATAAGCCCGACGTAATCACTGATCATGGGGATTTTCAGACCATAAGACTTGAGCTTACTCATCCACGGTTCAATCTGAGACTGGAATGTATGGGCCAAGGCTCTAGCATGAACTCCCCATAGCTCGATCCCGGCAAAACCCGTCCGATGTGCATACTCAATCAGATGTTCGAAGGAGACTAATTCATGTCGAAAAGAAATGGTACATAAACTATATTTCATAACAGTTCACTCCCCATCTGTTCCATCTGCAGCAAAAACTGCTTTTCATGGTCCCCGACTTCCATGAGCTTATCCTTCAATTGACTGAGCAGCGCCATGTCTGTGTAGTTTTTCTTATATTTAATCAGGAGAAAGTTTACGGTTGTCCACAACTTCAGTAATCGATCGATTCCTAAATTCCCTTCCTCCAATTGTGAAGGGCTGAGCAGCTGCAGCTCGCAAATGCTATTCCAAACCGCGCTCCTTGTTTTTACGATCGAGGATATCGTGATATTATTTTGATAGATCCATGAATTCCTTCGTTCTTTATCCCACTGAAGGGATTGCATCAAATCCGCTATAAACAGCTCAACTGCCCGGTATCCGAAATTCAGATCCCCTTTTGTGTAGAGCTGCAGATTTTGCCTCGAGGTAAATTGAAAGGCTTCCTTCGGATCAGGCAGTGCAAACTGATTCGGAGGGACGAGTGTATAGTAATATAATGAATTGTCTTTCCCCTTAACTCGCGCACGGCCTAACTGTTCCCTTGTCAAAGTACCGATATAGTCTGCGGTAGGATCGGCCACTTGAAACCGGCTCCCAGAAGCATCACATCCGTAAATCAACGCAAAATGCTGGATACCATTTTCCTCATGTGTCAGAAGCCCTCTCGGGAAATAATCCATATCCGCGGCACGGCACATCAGCAGCACCGCTCCTCCTTCACGGATGAGCTGAACGAGATCTTCCTCTGTCCCCTTCATAAATTCAGATTGGATACCGTAGAGATAGTCGAGTTTATACAGTCTGATGTTCTTTCCTGACATTAAGAGGCCGGAGCTGTAGTTCAAACTCCAATAATTCATTAAAAAATACTGAGAACTGACTTGCTTCATCTGCAGCAGCGTCAATAAACATGAGGCGGCACACTCCATAGCCGCCAGCTTAACCACCGTTTGACTCGTCTGTTCCATCTAGCCACCTCATCCCTTACGCGTTATCATTCACGAGACTGATAAAGGATTGCAGCTTCCCGCTTGCCGTAAGCGGAATCTGCTCCTTTCTTTCAATGGTCAGGCTTACTTCTGTCTTTAAGCTTTGCTGCAGGAACTTCTCCAGCCTTGTTCTCAAGTGCTGTTCTTCGGATAAACTCCCTGCAATAAGCAGCCGAAACTCGGTATACGATTCTTGAACGACTTGAAATTGCTTGATTTGCTCATTTTGTGCCAGCTCATAAAAGAACTTGTCCAAATACCGAAAAATAGAGGAATGGATTTCGCGTCCTGGCAGCTTAATCTGTGCATTCCTTATTGGAAAAAGCTCAATAATTTGTGCACCGTGTTCATTTCGCCTGATGCGTCCAATATCTCCCGTCCGATATCTCACATAAGGAATGCTTCTCATAAGAAATGAAGTAACGACAACCTCCCCGTAAGTTCCATCCTGTACAGGCAGGTTCGTTCCCGGCTCCAGCACTTCCACGTAGACGGAATCTTCATCGATCTCCAGCTGTCCCAGCTGATTGGAGAATGCGATACACCATATTTCTTCCAAGCCGTAATAATCGACCAGCGGTACACGGAAAGCCCGTTCGATTGTCTGCTTTTGAGAAGCATGCACAGGCTCTCCCCAGTTTTGAACAAATAACAATGAACTCGGGATTTCCATATTTTTTTGCGAGATATGCTGGGCTAGCGATACCAGCGCCGACGCCCTGCCCTGGATCATATGATAGTCCTGTCGCTGAAGCTGGTTCGCGTAGTAGTCCAAGTGATGACTTTCAGACAGACTGCGATTGCTAAGCAATAACATATGATGCTTTGGAGGCAGCCCCCATTTTTTTCGATGACGATACAACGCCATCGCCAAGCGCCAACGTTCCTCTGCTGTTTTTACACACCGAAAAGGAATCCCTGTCGTCCCTGAAGTGAAAGATTCATAGACTTTCCCCTGATGATGGGGGAGCTCGAACAGCTCTCTCTTTTCATTGATTAATGCCTTATCCGTCACGGGCAGGTCGGACCATTGCCGAACATCTTGCAGTGCCCGATAGTATGGATATTCAGTTAACGACTCCATAAATTGGTGAAGCCTGCGTTCCATATCGACGGGCGCTTTCATGCTGCAATCTTCCCCGCTACGAAGCGTATGACGGATTGAACGGACCTGAATTTCTCGGGGTGCAAGTCATCAACGTCCATCTGAAAGCCGAACCGTTCCTCCAAGGCGAAAAGAAGTTCAAGGAATAAAATCGAGTCGACGTCAAGATCGTTCGCCAAGGAATGGTCAAGTCGAATCTCAGAAACTTCCTTGTTACAGCATCGTGCAATGGTAGCGATAACAGCTTCATCAACATGCCCATGACTATTACTTTGCATCTTCCCACTCCTTTGCCATGCTTCTAAGCGCGGCCCTGTTTAATTTGCCTACCGCCGTTTTGGGCAGCCCGTCCCTTTCTACAAGGAAATAGGCTCTCGGTCTAAAAAGAGGCTGTAAATGCTGCTTAATATAGCGGATCAACTCATCCAGAGAGGAGGACGGGTCCTGAAAAGCGATGAATGCAACCATCTTCTCTCCCCATACATCATCTGGAACTCCCGTCACCGCAGCCTCATGTACTCCTGCAAAATCCTGCAATACCCGCTCTGTCGTTTCCGGATAAATGGTATGTCCCCCGATATTGATTGCGTTGTCTTTCCGGCCTGTGACATACAGGTAACCATCTCCATCGAGATGACCGATATCAGATGTATGCAGGCCCAGGATACCCAATTTTTCGGCGGTGCTTTCCGGTTTATTGTAGTAGCCAAGCATCACGTTGGGGCCTCGAACCACGATCTCCCCTGTTTCTCCGGCCGAAGCCTCTCGTCCCCCCTGGACGATACAAATCTCTACATCCTTTACCGGAATTCCAACAGAATCCGGCCGATGTCTCAGCTCTGTCCCAGGCAAATAAGAGACCCTCGGCGAAGCCTCTGTCAGTCCGTACGAAGGCATGAGTTCGACGGATGGCAACCTGTTGCTTAATTGAAGCAGCCCTTCACTCGGCATAGGTCCCCCCACTATGGTCATTTTTCGAAGAGAGACAACATCTTTCTCACCCCATTTATCCGATTTGACCAAAGGCATCAGGACAGAAGGAACGGTGCACATAAACGTCGTTTCGTGTTCCTTGATAAATCGAAGCATCTCAAAAGGATGCATAAATGATTCCGTTAACTGAAGATTGCATCCGGCAAAGAGTGCACTAAGCCACTCTCCGGTAATGGAAGAACAATAACCTAACGACTTGAACAGCAATACCCGATCATCATGCTGCAGGTCCACATAGCTCTGTATGGACGCTACGTTGGACAGTACGTTTCGATCGCTCAGCATAATCCCTTTCGGAGTACCCGTCGATCCGGAAGACATAAAGATGACGGCCGTTTCTTGCGGCGGTGTATACGTTCTCTTTATTCCGAAAGATATGACATCGCTTAGCGGAGTTCTCAGCAGCTTCCCGGTCTCACACGCGATAACATACGCATGCTCTATATCGTTCTGGATTGCAGACTGACTGACTGCGAGATACTTGTCCTTCGGCACAACGACCATCTCGGCTTCTGTTTCCTTTGTGATACGCACGATATCCGCAAATGATGAAAAAGGATGCATCGGTACTGGAATTCCGCCAGCCAGCACTACCGCCATCATTGATCGCATACCCTCAATCGATTGCTCCATCCATAGTACAGCGATAAATCGATCTCTTAACTTCAACCTCTCCCACGAAGCTGATAATTCCTTCGCAGATTCGATGAGCTCTGCATAAGAAACGTAGCGGGTGTTTCCTCGCCTCGTCTCGAATACACCGCGATCTGCACGAGGATATTGTCGAAAAAAGTAACTCAGCTCATTCATGCTCCGCACCTGCCGCAACCGGAACGGCCTCAAGCTGTTCGTCTGTACTCTCCTGTTTATCCATATCCGCAATCAATGCTTTATACAGCTTACTTCGCCCAAGCAATTCCGTATGTGTGCCTTGATCTACAATTTTGCCCTGTTCCATCACAAAAATGGTGTCGGCATGCATAATCGTATTCAGACGATGCGTCGAGATCAGCGTCGTTTTGTTTCGCATGAGCTCCTTCAGTGCCGTCATGACTTCATTCTCTGTCAACCGGTCTAATGCAGATGTTGGCTCATCCAATATGAGAATATCCGGTTTCTTCAAAAAAGCTCTGGCAATCGCAACCCTCTGGCGCTGTCCTCCCGACAGTTGAAAACCTTTATTGTCAATGACCGTATGAATTCCATCCGGAAGCTGCTCCAGCAGCTCTTGCAAATTCGCCTTATAGGCCGCCTCAACGATTTCCTCATCGGATGCCTGCAAATTGCCCAGTCTAATATTTTCGGCAATGGTTCCCTTAAAAATATAAGATTCTTGAAAAACAATGCCTATTTGAGCATTCAACTCATGCCTGTTCATTTCGTGCAGCGAGCGGGCGCCAATCTTCACATCCCCGGAAGTGATGCCCATAAAGCCGGCAAGGGTTCTGAACAACGTCGTTTTCCCTGAACCGCTCCGCCCGACAAAGGCAGCCGTTTGATTTCGTTCCACTGACAAGTCCACGTCCTTCAAAATGTGAACACCATCATATGAAACCTGCAAACATTCAACCTCTACGGCAGCCTGTGATTCTTCGTTCATAGACGCAGCAGAATCAAAGTGCTGGGCGTGAACGTTGTTGTCTTCATCTTTGCTAAGAGCCTCCCCATTACGGGCAGCTAATTCTTCTGGCGGCGTCTGAAGAAAGGATTCAATTCTTTGCAGGGCAACCTCGGAGCCTTGAAGTTCAGCATAAAAATTATTAATGGCTTGCACCGGATTGAGGGCATTTTGCAAATAGGTGACGGATGCAACCAGCATACCGATCGTCAGCGCTTCGCCAAGGACTTGATGGCTTCCTACCCCATAGACAACCACGATGATCAAGCTGATGAAAAGGCTGCTGGACTGAAAGGACAGCACTCGAAACAGAGTTTCCTTTGTGCTTGAGCTCACGAGCCCTTTATACTTTTTTTGATTGCGTTCGTGTTCCCAACCTTCGAGTCCGTACACACGAATCTCTCGTGAACCGTCAATGCATTCCAGCAAACTTGTCCCGATTTCCTCATTGTGGGTACGCACATGGCTGATATGTTGAGCCAGCGGTTTTTTTACGATGCGCGGCAGCCAAAACAATATCGGCAGGCCGGCTGCTGCAAGCAAGCCAAGCTTCCAGTCCATCGTAAACAACACCCCGAAGGCCAGCAGCATCATAAACACCTGCGAAATAAGCTCGACGATAACATGGTTGAGATAATTGCCCATGGTCCCCGTATCATATCCGAGCAGTGCCATGAATTTACCGGCACCGTTCTTTTCAATTTCGGGAATCGGAATTTTGCGAATATGCCGAAGCAGCACATCCCGAATATCCAAGGTATGCATGATTCCGAGATACCTGAAAATACCCGAACGAATCAATGAAAAGATTACCGCGACCAAAGCCAATCCTCCGGAGAGAGAGAGAAGCAGCGTTATCATTTCTGTCTTTTTTTCAATTAGCACATGATCAATTAGATAAGCAAAAATGAGAGGCTGACACATGAGTGCGGCAAGCTGTATAAAAGTAGAGAGATAAGCTAGGAGGGTCAGTTTCCAGCGAATATTTACATGTGGCACTAATCGCAAAAACAATTTAATGCTGTGCATGAATTGGAGCCTCCCCTGTAAAATGATCAATGATCGGCTTTACTTTATTCATCCATTCGGATAATGGCTCATCCTCTGAAACGGATAATACAGTGTACGGCGTTTGGTTCAGCCATCCGAACCTTTGTAGATGTTCCAGCAAGTATATTTCTTGCATCTCTTCCATTGCAGTATTTGCAATGCGGACGACGTGTTTTTGTTCTATTCCACTGAAAGAGTGGCTTTTTGCCTGAATCGCAAGCTCAACAATTCGGGGCATAACTGATTGGTAATTGTACGCCTTGACCCTTGACAGAGCGCCTTGAGAAAGCCTGCGATGTAAATCGTTGTCCGTCAAAACCCTCACACACTGCTCAATTGCATGTTCTTCATCGATAACGGGCATATGAGATGCCCAGCTGCAATCGACAAACAGGCCGTCCTCTCCTTCAGCGACCAGCTCCTGAAATCCATTCCAGCGTGTGCACACTACAGGCAGACCAGAAGCCTTTGCTTCCAGCAAATTAAACCCGAACGTTTCCCCTGGATCGGTTGATAAATTGACCAGCAATCTCGACTCAGCAAACAATTTTTGCTTCTGTTCTCCCAAAACAGCTCCGGTAAACTCCACAGCATCGTGCAAACCGTTACGATTCATGTATTCCTCTATACGGCCTCTGTACTTCTCAATCTGCTGCTTTGTTCCGGTATATTCCCCTGCAATGACCAATCTCGCGTCCGGAACCTGTCCGCGAATTTTTGCGAAGCAGTTCAGCAGGAAATCAACATTCTTCACATCTTCAATTCGGCCGATGGCCAGCATGACCCGGTCCTTGCCCCCTGTATTCGGGATTGCGTTCCTTAAGTCAATACACAGCGGCGCATGCACGGAAAGTTCAAATCGCGGTGATATTCGCAATAACGCTTCTTTACAGGAAGCCGTACTATGCAGCACTACGTCCTTTTCCGTTACAAACGGAGCCAGCGCAAGCCATTGCTTCAACCAAAACGGCGTAGCTACCGAATGGGCGATAAACAGCATGGAGAGATCGATGCCCCTGGCGTTTCTTGCCATCATCACATATGGTATGACGAAGGGAAGATTTAGATAGAATGTCTGAATATCATATTTCAAGCATAAGGACTGCAGCCCTTCTCCAAGCTCCATTACATTATCAGGGAAACGCCTCTTCCAACTATCGATCGAGCCACCGAACATTTTCATAAAGGATAAAGGAGGGATCCTTACCAATTCTGCATATTCCCCAAGATAACGAGTCCACTGGTCATCGATTGCCCGCTCATTCACCTTCGGCGAATGGCCACCGATATATCCAATCCGCATCTTCTTCAAGTCGACTGCGCCCTCCTCCATGCCTTGTATAAGTTCCAGAGCTTTTCTTTGAGCTGATGCTCCTGAAGTTCCAGCTCTTCCGCCTTCTCAAGCAGTTTATGCAATGGGGTCACACCCATCGATGCCCGGATCGCTAAATATCCGAATGCATTCCATCCCTTCACCAGCTTCTCCACTTCATCAAAGCCCTGCGTATCACTATGAATCCCCTCGGATTCGCTAAAATAATCAAATGCCAGCACGTAGCACCACTTCCGCTTGGAAATAATCCCTACTTGTGAGAAGGCTTTGGTAAGAACTGCTTTGCTATTCTCATAGGGCTCATCCATGAACCGCCTAACCAGCTCCTTGGTTTCATGTGCCAGCTGATTGCGTTCTAAAGCGAATCCTTGTTCAAACTGCGCGCAAACCGCATCCTTCAAGGGCGAACGGAAATTCTCTGTATCCAGAAAAAAGCCTCCACCCAAAGCATTATTAAAAAATGCGCTGTACATCTCTTCCTCTGTCAGGGTTCCTTCCCATGCAAAGTATGGATCAAGAACAAACCACTTTTCGTCCTGTTGATGAAGAATGATCACAAAATGCGGCTGATGAATATTTCCGAAACTCCGTGTTTCATACCGCAAATAATATAAGTCCAGTTGAACAAGCAGGTGCTTTCCGGGTGTAACTGATTCCGCCAGATTTCGCAGCCGCTCATAATTGGCTTCCTTGGTTAGTTGATAGTCATACCATGTTTCTAGTTTCTTTTCATAGAGCAGTTCAAACATTGAAACATAGGTTTCATTCGTGATCTGAGAAGAGAAATACGTCAAACGGTCCTCTTCTACGGCAAAAGGGGTGTCCCATGCGCCAAAAAACAGAGGACGGGCATCTGCCTTTGGAGAAATACAATGCGCTAAGGAATTCAGCAGGCAATGAATCTGCTGCACGACGATTAATCTCCCAAGCCTAGTTTTTCTTGGATCTTGTCAGTTATGATCTGAATCGTAGCAAAGTTCTCGGCCAGCAATTCGTCGTCCTCATAAAAAATTTGATAATGCTGTTCAATTTGTACCATCAAATTGACAAGCATGACGGAGTCCATACCAACCTCCGATAGCTGAGTACCGATCGTCAATTCGTCCGATAAACCCGGACGCTCTAGCAGATCGCAAATACGATCCTTCAAAAAACTCTGGATATGTTGCTCGGTTTGTATCGTCTCCATCGTTATGATCCTCCTCAATCAAACTTGTACTTTGCCTAATACGGCTTTTATCTCTTGTGCGATTTGTCCAATCTGCTCTTCGGTTACAGAGATATTCATCGGCAAGGAGATGATTTCTTCCGCGTACTTTTCCGCATTCGGGAAAGTCCCCTCATCATATGGCAAATATGAAAAAGCTGCTGTTCTATGAACTGGTTTCGGATAATGAACGGCTGTTAAAATCCCTTTCTTTTGCAGCTGTTTTCGAAGCTTGTCCCTTACTTCTCTTTCTACTCTGACAATATACAGATGGAACACATGGCTCTCATCGTTTCTGTGCCTCGGCAGAACAATGCCCCCTATATCGTGCAAATGGTCCTCATACATCGAAGCAACCTCTCGTCTTTTCGCAGACCAACTGTCCAAATAGGCAAGCTTTAATCCGAGAGCGATGGCCTGCATCGGATCCAAGCGGCTATTGAACCCGGGAATCTCATGCTGATACCTAACCTCACCACCGTGATTACGAAGCTTTTTGATCACCGAAGCAAGGGAATCGGACGAGGTTGTAATCCCGCCACCGTCACCCAGAGCTCCCAGATTTTTATCCGGGTAGTAACTAAAGCAGCCGGCAGTACCGATACTTCCGGCCATTTGACCGTTCATTCTGGCGCCTGCCGCTTGGGCACTGTCCTCCACGATGGCAATATTCCGTTTTGCAGCCCATACAGTCAATTCGGACAAGTCCACCATTTGGCCATATAGATGTACAGGAATGATCGCTTTCGTCCGTGTCGTAACCGCCGCTTTGGCTTGTTCCACATTCAGTAGATAGGTATCGGGCTCGCAATCGACAAGCACCGGCATAGCACCTGTATGGTGAATGGCTTCCACGGTAGCGATGAACGTATTGGCTGCTGTAATCACTTCGTCCCCCGGACCGATCCCAAGCCCCTTCAGGGTTAAATATAAGGCATCTGTTCCGTTGCCTACGCCAATGGCTTGGCCGGTTCCGATATACTGGGCAAATTTGGATTCGAAGGACGTCACAGAAATTCCTCCGACAAAAACGCCCTTCCGCCCTAATTCCGCCACTCCCTCCAACCACTTGTCCCTGATTATTTCAAATTCGACCTGAGGACTAGAGAATAAAACGCCCACTGAGATCCCCTCCTATTTTTGAACAGTCCACTTCTTATTCATCATGATCTCGTCGACCACGCGCATGCTTTCAACGGCTTCCCCTAAAGTTACGGCCAGAGGACTGCCATGAATAATATGCTCTGCCAGCGATTGATAGATCGCCAAAGCTGATGTCCTTGAAGCAGGCTCAAGGTGAAGCTTTTGATCCGGTTTTCCTTTCTCAAGGAGTAGTGCTTCCTGCGGTGAGACAACGACGGCCGTCCGCTCATCGCCACCTACAACCCACATTGGCGCGGCGCTATGGGAAGCAAAGTTCACCTCCATGCTGAGAAGGACACTGTTATCCAGCACCAGACTCGCTCGAACGTAGTCATCGACTTGATTTTGAGTCCAATCAAAGCAATGCATGAAAGAGTGAATTTCTTTCACCGCTCCCGCTTTTAGCTGAAGCAGCTGATCAATTAGATGAATGCCCCAATCATATAGAGCCCCGCCACCGTACTGCTTCGTGTTGCGCCAGCCTGGATGAAATGATTTCACTCCGAAGCTGCCACCTGATCCAAACATGTGATGCCGCCGCTCTACAAATAACAGATTGCCAAGCGATCCATCTTCGATAAGCTGGCGAACCAGCTTAAAATCAGGGTCAAATCTTCGATTGTGAAACACGGTTACGGACTTTCCAACACGCTCCGACGTCTGCTTAAGAGCTACCGCATCACTATACTCAACGGTTACCGGCTTCTCGATAATGACGTGTTTGCCGAACAGGAGCGCTTGGTTTGCGATCTCATAATGGGAATTCGGCGGGGTGGAGACGAGAACGACATCCACGTCCGTTTCGAGCAAGGTCTCAAGCTTGTCCGTCGTACGAAACCCTCGTTTTGCAGCCAAATCCCGCCGCTGCTCCGTAATGTCATACACGACAGACACTTCAATTTCCGGGATTTGCTTGATCAGCGGCAAATGAACCAGTTCAACAATTCTCCCAAAGCCCGCAATTCCAAGCTTAATGTTCATCGCCGGCCCCCTATGCGGTTTGCGCAGCTTGCAGTTGTTCAATAAACGTAATCAGCGATCCGAGCGTCCCGAATACGGCTGGATCCACATCTTCCTCAGGGACCTCGACATGAAATTCCTCCTCCAGATAGACCACTAACTGGAGCACCATGATAGAATCAATCCCCAAATCCTCATAGATTCGGTCCGATTCATGTATCTCATCCGGTAACGTATGCTCCAAATTTTCAACGATCATCGTTTTCAACGCTTCCAAAACTTCCATTCTGTTCATTGTGTTCCACTCCTATCATTAATAGTGTTCAGACAACAACTTTCGGCTAACTTTTCCGGCAGCAGTTTTAGGGATTTCATTCACCACAACAATCGTGCTTGGAACTTTGTGGCTGGGCAGTCGCTCCATACATCGCTGCTTCAACATTTCCGGGGAAAGACTAGACGTAGCTGTGACCATCGCTTTCACCGCTTCACCCCAAACCTTATGGCGCGTCTTATACACCACGGCTTCTTCCACTCCATCTACGCTGAACAGAACCTGTTCTACCTCGTACGGTATGACTTTCAAGCCTGTAACATTGATCAGATCATCCATTCGTCCTGCCATATGCAATCTTCCCTCAGCATTCTTCCAGCCCGCATCGTGTGTGTGAACGGTATACTCGTCCATCGTAACGACAATTTCCCCCGGCTCCTTCTCGCTGCCTTCCGCCTCCACCTTTAGATGCTTCAGAGGTGTTCCTACATCCGCATGCGATGAGGGATCTGATCCGATGGAAATGCATCCCAGCTCCGAGCAACCGTACTGCTGATAAACATGCTGTGTGCAGCTTTTCATTTTTTCAAAAAGAGCCCCTGTTAACGGTGCCCCTGAGCTTACTACCTTGTGGAATGAAATGCTGTTTTTCGTGATGGAATGCAAAATGTGGAATAAGTACGGAACTGCATATACAATCGAGGTCGGTGTGGTCTGGATCAGATGGGCCGCGAACTTTGGATTCTTATCCGTTACCACAATCGGAGCCGCCCCTCGCTCGAGGGCCGAAAGAACACCTGTAATTAACCCGAAGGAATGAGAGACCGGAACAAGCACGATCGGTTGTTCCGCTGAATCGGATTGTAAAGCCTCATTATAATTTGCAATCTCCCTCTCCACATGGCTCCAAGCTCTTCTGATCATCTTGGGCTTCCCTGTCGTGCCAGAACTAAATTGAAAGAGAGAAGGAATATCTATGTGTGCTCTGCCATTCAGCATGTAAGGTCCCTCTTGAAAAGAGCCGTGAAATAAGGCATGGCAGCCAGCCTCTTGCGCTGATTGTGCTGCTTGTTCCCTCGGTGTATCTCCATTCATGAGCAGAATGGAGCCGCCAGCATGAATGACCTCCTTCACCAAAGCGATGATTTCGATCGGATCTCTCAATGCCGCTGCGATGATATGACCTGTGATTTGGCTACCGGAGAGCATCTGGGAAATGTGACGCTGAACCCGTTCCAAATTCCCAGAAGTGAAGAAGGCTTTATTAACGAACAGCATATCCTTTCCCTCCCTCTTTCAATTTAAAACCGAGCTTGATTTGTTCGATAAGCTGGGGAATGATCAACTTCTCCATACTCACCATCGCTTCCAAATGGTCAATCATGTCTTTTTTCAGATCGGGATTCTTCGAGAAGTTATATTTCATCGCCAAATTTCTATTAATTAAGCTCGTTCTCTCCAGTTCGGAAAAACGAGATTTTAAGTCTTCGCCACTCAGCAAATCAACTTTTGTTTGCATAAATTGTATTCTGGAATACATCTGCTTTTTATGAAGATAGATAACGTGAAATGGGCGTATATCCAAGTATTCTTGACCATCACATACATGGCCCACGTACCTGATCAGATTACTGTAGCACTGCAGTCCATAATTCCAATCCGGTTTGTTGTGAGCATAAAGCGTCTGATCGGCATCAGAGGAATCTTTAGCGTGCAAGTAATCTTCCAATTGAGAAATTACCAGCTGCGGATGAAAAGGAATTGGCTTTGCCAACTCTTTTTTCGACAGAACCAGCATCATTCCGTCATAATTATTGTAATTTAATTCCAGTTCAGCTGAGAGGTTAGTATAGGCTGTTTTCATGTCCTCAAACGAGCATGCAAGTCTTTTATATTTTCCGCTTGCGAAATTATCAGAGATATAAAACTCCTCGTTCTCCAAATGATAGCCGTATACAAACAATTCATGAGGACGGTGTGATTTCTGATAATAGACGGAATTGGGGATATAATACTGGTCTACGAGCAAAATCACATAACAGCCCGAATCGATACAATCGATTAAAAAGGAAGTGATGTCACTCCAACCCTTTTCCATGATTCTTTTATGAATGATTTGAGTATCCAGCCATGGACATGTTTTGATCAAGTAAGGGGCATAAAAGCTTAATGTGAAGCCGTCCTTGAAAGACTTATCATGGTACAACTGAATAAAATGACTGTGGAGCCATTCTGCGACTCGGTCGTCTCCCTGAATAATAGAAAGCACATTGGCAGTGTTGTTGTATGCATCAATTGCGGGGTAAGTAACAGGAAGTGCTTTCTCCATGACATCACACTCCAAATAGTTTATGGACTGTTTTACTATAATCGTTAGGAGATACATCAAAGTGAATTCTTGAAGGTTGTCGTGAATGCTGAGGAATCCTGATTCCCTGAAAAATATTCGGTGTGAACGATGTGGAGTTGTTGAAAAAAGCTGGACTTTTTCATGCAGAGGTAGGGGAATCGCTATGATGGGCAGCCCATGAAGCAGAAAGTCCATCTCTAGTTGTTACTAAGATTTGCTTTCTGCCGAGCCGTTACCCGTATGCCTCAGCATATCGTAAAACATCTTATATTTTTTGTCAAATATTACCGTAAACTGTATGCTATGACATTGTTATATAGCAGAGCATTCACCGTTTTCTTACCCCGTGCCCCTCATTGAATTCATGACATATTTCCCAACTAATTGTGCGCGTTTGGGCATTACCCTTTCTCAGAACCTAACATAACGCCCTGGGCAAAATATTTCTGAGCAAACGGATAGATGAGCAGCACCGGAATCATCGATAATACAATCGTGGCGTTTTTCATCGCTTGAGGTGCCAGTGCAGCTCTATCCACCAAGGCTGAATCTGACTCCGAGTTAAAGATCAACATATCTCGCAGAACGATTTGCAAAGGAAACATATCTTTGTCATTCAGATAGATGAGCGGCAGGAAGAAGCTGTTCCAGTGTCCCATAAAATAAAATAATCCGATGGATGCCAGTGCTGGCTTGGAAAGCGGAATGACGATACTGAACAAAATACGGTATTCCGAAGCACCGTCGATTTTTGCCGCCTCTCTGATCTGAGAAGACATATTCTCATAAAAACTTTTCAGAATAATTAATTCAAAAGTCCATATAGCGTTCGGCAGAACTAATGCCCATACCGTATCGATCAATCCCAAATTCTGTACGATCATGTAAGTAGGGATAATTCCTGCATTCAGGAACATCGTCAGTATGATCCCAAGCATCCAGAATTTACGCCCGAAAAAGTCCCTTTGTGCGAGAGGATAAGCTGCAACCGCTGTAAACAGCAAATTGATAAAGGTGCCCAAAGCGGTATAATAGATCGTATTCAAATAAGCTCTTGGAATTTTACTATCCTTCAGCACTTGTACATAGGCATCAAAATTGAAGCCTTTAGGCCATAAAAACACTTTGCCCTGCAGTACAGAAACGGTATCGCTGAAAGAAATGACGGTGATATACCAGACCGGATATAGCGTGGCAATCGCAACCCCGATCAAAAGGATTGTATTCAGTATGCTAAATATCGATAGTTTGCGTTTTCCTACCATAAACCGCTGCCTCCCATCCTCTTACTTAACTGATTCGCTCCCAGAAGCATGACCAGTGCCACTGCTGATTCAAACATCCCTACGGCCGCAGCATAGCTGTAACTTGATTCCAGCAACCCTTTCCGATAAACATAGGTGGAGAATACATCGGCCACATCGTAGGTTAATGGATTGTAGAGCAGCAATACTTTTTCATAACCGATACGGAACATGTTGCCTGTGTTCAAAATAAACATGACAATCACTGTAGGCATCAGTCCTGGAATCGTAATGTTTCTCATCATATGCCATCGGTTCGCACCATCCACTTTGGCCGCTTCATACAAGGTCGGATTAATACCGGCAATAGCCGCCAAATAAATAATGGCCTGATACCCCATCGTCGCCCATATTTCAGAAATGACATAAATCGGTCTGAACCAGTTCGGATCTACGAGGAAGTACTTTTTCTCAAAGCCTAAAAAGGAAATAAATTGATTAATCAGCCCATTGGTAGGGGACAAAAAGTCAATGATCATACTAGAGATGATTACAACTGATAAAAATGCAGGCAAATAACTAAAGGTTTGAATGGATTTTTTAAACCATTTGACCCGGACTTCATTAAGCAGTACCGCCAAAATAATCGGAAATGGAAAGCCAAATATCAGTGTAAAAAAGCCGAGCAGGAACGTATTTCTGAACAGCATCCAAAAGTCTTGATTGCTAAAAAATTTCTGGAAGTGCTCCAGTCCTACCCATTCACTTCCCAATACCCCCTGAAACACACTGTAGTCCTTGAAGGCAATAACCAGTCCATATAGAGGTCCGTAACGGAATATAACATAGAACAAAACACATGGAATAAAGAGTAAGAGCAGCTGTCGATCCCGCCGGATGTGCTTAAGCGCAGCGGCGAAACGGGAATCGAGCGGTTTCTTTGTGCGTAGTTTGCCAGTCTCGACACTTGGTTGTTGCACATTCTTTCCCTCCTATTTAATGATAGGCACCCAGAAAGTAAATCTCTGGGCGCCTGGCACCGTTACAATTCGTTTCTAATTATTCAGCGTCATATCTTTGTTGCGCTGCGTTGAAGATTTCAAGCATTTTATCAACGCCCGCTTTGGCAGCCTTGGCCTTCCAATCTTCCCACTGCTTGTCGCCATAATTCTTATCTAATACATATTTGGAATTGAACTCTTCTGCCGCTTTTTGCAGAGAGGTTTGCAGTTCAGACAAAGCCTTAATTTCTTCATCCGTAAAGTTCAGAATCGGATCCCGTGCTTCCCTGCGGTCTTCGCTCATGATCATATCTTGAGCTTCCTGCTCTCTTTCGGAATATTTGAAATAAACGCTCTTGCGGTTCGGTCTCAAATACGCGCCTTCCTGCCACATTCCGTAACGATCTTCAAGAACACTGATATCTACGATAGGCAGATCCTTCAATTCAGGATATACCGGATATCCGTCTTCACCCCATTCGAAGTTTACGCCTTCTACGCCGAGTGTCATCAAATCTGCTCCGGATGGACTCGTCAAGTAATCGAGCAGCTTCAAAGCCACTTCTTTGTTTTTATTGTTCGCAACGGCAAGACTGAAGTCACTGACTTCTGGCAAGGATTTTACGTTCTCTGTAGGACCGATCGGAAGCGCATATCTTAAATCATACTCCGGCATCGTTTCCTTCACTTGATTTGGGAACAATTCCAATCTGCCGATCCAATCCCATGTAACGAACGCTTTATCCGTTGTCATCTTCGTCGTCCAAGACTCCTGTGTATCTGTCAAGAATTCAGGATCAAGCAATTTTTCAGCATAAAGCTTCTTCATGAAATCAAGCATCTCTTTATGAGCATCCTGCACAGCGGCAAATTTCCAGGTTCCATCGCTTTCATCATAGTAAGTCGGGTAGTTATCCCCGCTAATTCCCCATCCGTATGCCCAGTCTCTGAAAATATACTCCGTGTTTTTGGAAGCGTATGGGTAGCTGTCCGGATAGAGCTCTTTTAGCTTTGTCAAAGCTTCATAGAATTCTTCCGTATTCGTCCAAGGTTTAATGCCGTGCTTGTCGAAAATATCTTTACGATACATAAATCCATGGTTAACGTCGCGATTCAACTGGTAGATCGGCCATGTATACAGATTGCCTTCCTGATCCCCATAGGACTTAAGCACCCAAGGATTCTCTTCCAAATAAAGCTTTGAGAAGTTCGGCAGCATATCCGCATAATCGGTAATAGCTACGACCCCTTTCTGCTTGCCGATATCCTTCAACTCGGCAGCCTTCAAGCCGTTAAAGATATCCGGGAGCTTGCCCGAAGCAACCGTCGCTCTCAGCTTGTCTTCATAAGTTTGAGGAGAGTAGGTCTGAAATTTCACTTTAACTCCTGTACGCTTTTCAATTTCCTTTACAACCAGCATTTCATCTGTAATCGTCGCGTTCCCGGAATGCATCCAGGTTAAAGTAACCGGCTCATCAACGATCGGAAGCTTCAGACCGCCTGTATCGCCATAATCAGCTGTTGCTACTTCGGTAGAGGTGCCATTGTTTCCGCCCGTATTCGTGTCACCATCATTATTGCCGCCACTCGAGGCTCCATTATTTTTACCGCCCCCTCCGCATGCTGCCAGTACAGAGAAGACCATCGTGAATATAACGACCAAACTGAAGAGTTTCTTCGACATTTCTTTTCCTCCCTCTAATTCTGAAAGTTAGTAGTGAGAACCATTCCATACAAAATCGATCAAATCATTAGTTGAAACGTTATCTCTTTTCGTAAACAAAGGCACTTTCTTTCCCTGCAAAAATTCCCCTTTGACCCCTAATCTAATCCACGATCATCCCCTTGTATGCCTCCCTTTCATCATTCCTTTTTTGTGACTGACTTGATTTCCCCAAAGTATAAGTACGGCTTTAGGCGCTGTAAATAAAGCGTTTTCAACAATCTGTTCATTTTTGAATAAAAACATAAGAAAACACAAAAAACCCTTATGTATCAAGGGTTCATTGCCTGTGGAAAATGCTAAACTGATAGAAATTCATAAAATCTTAGAGGAATTTCATAAAACAAAGAGCTGAGCCTTTTATTCCATATAATTACAGTTGTAATTTGGCATTGGACTCTAATAACTGCTTTACATAATAAGAGACATGGACGAAAAAAAGGGACATCTGGCACTCACAAAGAGTCCTTGTCCCTGATGTATGAAGTCTTTCCTTTCAGCCTAGGAAATGCTCGTGTATCGGTTAAGCATCGGATCCAAAATACCTCTTTCCCGTTCTGAAAGCCATTCAAGCCATTGAATAATTCTGGCTAAATACTGCTGGTCCCTCGTAAGTTCACATTTTATAAATAAGTTTCTTATGCTTTCGGATGTTCTCAACAGCTCCTTATAGCCTTGGATCCAGTTAGGATCGATCTCTACCATTCCAGCTCTGGACAGATGTTCTAATAAGCTGGTCATCCTTTTCTTATGCTCATAAAGTGTATGAAGAGGACGGATATCCAATCGTATCATTTCAATCGCCGTCACCTCATAGAGCTGCTTCAACACCCTGTAGGTGTCTAAACCAAATGTTTTTGGAATACTCGGCTGCAATGAATATTCCACCTTCATATGATAATCATTCGACGTATAATAATCTTCCAACGCTTGAAAAACGCACTGAACGTTCAGTTCATATTTTACGTTGTCCTTGTAACTAAACTTCATGACCTTGGGTTCATTCGTAGCGGCAGTATACCCTTCTACGAGTTGATTTATAGGTATTTCTTTACATGAATAAATTCTTTTAAAAAAATCTGCCGCATAGAACACTTGTCGATCTAAATCATAACCATATATCAACAAACCGTGCGGGAGATGATCAAGCTTGTAATTCACATGTTCTTGAATATAGAAACGGTCTACACAAATACCGATATATTGATGCTGATTGATATGGTCAATGATCAATTCTACGATGGATTCCGTTACAATTCCTTCAGATAAAATCTCGACTTCGACAAACGGATTATTATGGTAATAATCATTCAGGAATATGTATTCAATCCATGTCAAATTCACTCTATCGGTAATATTCTTGAAGGAACTGAGTTGAATATAGTTCTCATATATCCAGTTCATGTAATCTTCATGGATTGGAATGACAGAATGAGGATGCGGATCATGGCAAATAACCGGCGGTTTTTTTGTTATATGAAGGATCTTCTGATTCATACGCTACCTCCTCGGATTGATGATTCCTCTTCATCATACGGTCGGTTTTGATATAAAGACAAATCTTTAAATAGTCTTTAAATGTACGGCGCTGCTGCTGCATCCGCTTCAACACTGTCTGCGGAAACATGAAGCCTGCCAGGCTAAAACAGCAAAAAAAATGCCCCCTTCTCAGGGAGCAAACGAAACATTAAGTACAATATATCGTAGCACGAAGAATGCAATGATAAGAGAGGCTGACAGTCCTAACAGCGTGCTGATGATGATTTTCTCAAACCGGGAAAGCTTAGTCTTGAATCTATTCATTCCATTATCACCTCACTGTCCTGATCCTATTCCAAAAAGACGAATCTAAAGATTTGCCTTGGTCTGCCCCGCGGCACCTTCTCGATTCCCGAAATCTCGACCAGACCATTGTCGGTCCACAGCTGAAGCAGCCGATGCGCGCTGCGGACGGTAATATCCAGCAGGTGAGCGAGCTCATGAACCTTGTACTCATATTTGCCGGAACGGGCACGCTGATTCAACAGCTTGCTTAAGTAGGCACTGGTCATTCCCGCATCCTCAGCCCGCTTGATCAGCTCCGCATCCGTAAAGGAAAGGACCTCCTGCACAGGATCAGCCATTTCCAGCGGCCCGATCAGCGTGCCGTCTTCCCGGACGATAAAACAGGCATTGCCGCCAACCTCCTTGGCTTTGCGCATCGCAATGCGAGCATTGGTTCCCGCCATACTGGCCGACTGACCAAACCCCATGCCGATACTCAGCGATATTCCATGGGTTTTGTTCAAATCCTTGGCGAGTGGTATCGTTTTATAGCCGCCCGTTTCCCGCTCGAAGATCCCCCTGGTCGTGAAGAACAGATATTCATCACCGCCCAGATGGGTCAGGTAGCCATCCAGCGATTCCACATAATCCAGCACCATCCGGTGAATATCCAGCTTCAACTTCTGCACCTCATGCTCACTGTTTCGTCTGAGCGCCTGGGTGCCAAAATCATCCATATTCATCATCCCAACCACAATTTGGGCTTCCCTGCTTCTGCGGGAGGCTGTAGACAACAGCGCCCGCTCCAGGGATACCACAATATCCTGGTCCGATGGCAGCAGCCATTCGTTAGGGATCCCCAGCCGTGTCAGCTCTTGAGATACAGATTCCACACCTGTAAATGCAACAGAGCTTGCCCCGGATTCATACTGTTGCCGATGAAAAGTAATCAGGCTTTCTTTAGGAGCATAGGCGGGTCCATCATAAACGGCAGCCTGCATACCAGGGATGTCTAAATCCTTCAGAGTCCGGACTACCATCGTCTCCGTCAAGGTATCCACCGATATGCCTCCATCTAGCCTTTCCTGCAGTCCCGCATGAAATAGTGCTTTATATAAACCCGCGTCCGTAACGGGTACATGATGAACTGGGATTGCAACCTTGCCAAGCTCCTTCACTTTGCGCTGTGATAACGGATCCGAGAGGAGTAATACTTCAACTTCGCTTCCGATCTGCTCAGCCAAGGCGGGTGCTTCCTCTTCATTCCGATAAACCAACGGCAGTGCATCGAAGGAAGGGAAAGCTTCAATCCCCTTCATGATCTTATCAACGATCGTCGAGGTTCCGATAATCCCGATACGTATTTGCTGGACAAGGGGCCGGCTCTGTTCTGCCATGATTCCCTCACTCCCATCATTACCATTTTCCGTGAAGCCCTGAATGGCAGCCGGCACGGATACCTAAATCATACCCGCTATCGGAAATTTGGCAAGTGAAACCCCTCCATAAGTTCGCTATCGTGTCGAACATTGAGCATTGCAGAACGTTACAACGGCGATGTCCGGGGGACTGACGGTTCTGACAACTGATTTGTGGAGTAGATAAACATGCCTATGTGACCACGCACAATGTCAATGAACTGCTTGGAACCGGTTATAAGGCTGGCAGTATGCGGTAGCTCTGCATCCAGATGAATCGCGAGGCGGCGCTACCGCACGAACGGGCATTTTTCGTAAAACAATAGCACGACAAAAAACAGCGCTGACATGCTCAGCGCTGTTTCTATTAAACAGAGTTTTCATTTCTACATATTGGTATGGGCAGCATGATTTCGACAGTGGTTCCGCGCCCTATTTCGCTGCGGATGTTCATTTTACCCTGATGGCTCTCCATGATCCGCTGAACAATCATAATGCCCAGGCCATTGCCGTCCGGCTTGGTAGTATGAAAGGGCTCCCCGATCCGCCGAAGAACTTCCTCCGTCATGCCGGAGCCGTTATCGGTAAAGGTCACGCGTTGATATCCTTCATGCACATCCAGAAGAACATGAATATTTCCGCCCTGAAGCAGGGCTTCCATCGCATTTTTCAAAATATTAAGGAACACTTGCTTGACTTGATTCCGGTCACACAAGATCGTGGCAGACTCAGCCAAGTGTTGCGTGATTTCAATTTCGCTGAGCTTCGCCTGAATCATAAACAAGTGAAGTGCCTCTTGCAATATTTCACCGCAATCCTCAAGCTTAAAAATGGCGGCCTGGGGCTTACCCAATATCATGAATTCCCCGACCATCAGATTTGCCCGCTCCAGCTCTGACATGATCAAATCATAATGTCGAAGGCAAACTTCCTTATTGGCTAGCTGCAGCATACCCTTTACCGTCGTCAGCGGATTCCGCACTTCATGGGCGATGCTTACCGCAACCTGGCCGGCAAATACCAGCTTCTCCGTATTCCTCAGCACTTCCTCTGTTCGTTTCATCTCCGTAATATCGCGAAGAGAACCTACGACCCGCATGAGTCTCCCCTCCCGGTCATAGGCGGGCTGAACATCGAGGATATAATGGTTCAAGCTTCCCGATATCTCAAACGAAAGCTCCTTACCGATACAGATCTCCTGCTCATATATCACACGTTCATAATATTCACCAATCGGTTTCAAATCGAATACAGATCGGTTTACGTACTTGTCCCGGTCCTTGTCGCTGCCTTCGGGGTACAACAGTCTTAGACTGTGCTGGTTCAACTCCAGAATCCGGCCCTTTGCGTCCGTAATAATCACGCCGTAATGATTGGTTCTGAGCAGCACCTGATTCAATGTTTGCAGCTGTGTGTTCTGCTTGCGAGTCACAATTTCCCGTTCCAGAGAATCAGCCATAGTGCAGAGTAAAGCATACAGATGAGGGTGAGCATACTCCTTATGGGTCATTAAAGAAATCGTTCCGATAATCTCGGTCCCGTCCTCATTGTGAAAAGGTGCCGAGTAACACGCCATACGGTGAAGAATCTGGTGGAAATGATCTTCCCCTATTAACGTAAAAGGCCGCTTATACTGGAGGCATAAATGGATCGAGCTTGGACCGTCCTCCTGCGAGTAGCCCATCCCGTCAATGATGCCCAAAAACCTTGCTGTTTCTATGATGGTGGGGTCGCCAGCTTGATCCAGAATGTATCCTTCATGATCCGTAATCGTAATTACAACCGGATTTCCTGACCCGGAGGTTAGGAACTTATTCACGAATACTTGTATGACTTCGATGTATTCTTTATATTTTTCACGCCTTGCGGCCAATGTTTCATGATCCAATTGGTGAGTATGTGTTGGAATAAGCTCCGGGGTCATCCCCTTGTCTATACAATGCTGTTTCGCCTGCCGAATGATCTCCTGATCGGTTATTGCACCAAATCGATTGTCCAAAATCACATGCCCCTTTTTATCATACTGCCATATCTCTTATATAGTGCCATGTTCATTCTAACACTTTTATCGGAAAATAGAGCCTGCGACTGTTAGAAACGATTCGGGACCTATTGGCAAAAAAAGAGCCGGCCCAAGGATTTCTTCTTGGTCGACTCTAATTAGAGGTATTAAATTCACATCATAGCTGCTCGCTGGCTATTGATTCAATAAAAACTCTTCTCCCGCGATGCCTGGGGAAGTCATATGATACGGATCGAGGATAACCTGTATCTGTTCTGCTGTCAGAAGTCCCTGCTCCAGAATGATCTCCTTGATCCCAAGACCTGTCCTCTGCGCTTCCTTGACCAACCTTGAGGCCACATCATAGCCCAGATGCGGGTTCAGTGCTGTAATGATGCCGTAGCTTGTATCTACAAAATGCTTACAGCGTTCCTTATTCGCTTGAAGATCGACCATCAGATTCTTATAGAATACATCCATGCCGTTCTTCAGGATTTTGAGAGAATGCATTAAATTGTTGGCAGCAACCGGAACCATGACATTCAGCTCGAATTGTCCAGCTTCACACGCCAAGCTGATCGTATGATCATTGCCGATGACCTGGAAGGATACCTGGTTCATAACCTCAGCCATAACCGGATTAACCTTGCCCGGCATAATTGATGAGCCCGGCTGTCTCGCAGGTAAATTCAACTCGTTCAAGCCCGCTCGCGGCCCGGAAGCCATGAGCCGGATATCATTGCATATTTTTGAGAAGTTCACTGCACATACCTTAAGCGCAGCTGACAATTCCATATACGCGTCCGTATTTTGAGTAGCATCGACTAAATCCTCTGCCTGCTTCAACGGGTAGCCTGTCTGCTCAACCAAATGCGAAACGACACTATGCATATAGGCTGGCGGTGCATTAAGCCCCGTACCCACTGCCGTTGCGCCCATATTGACGACTAACAGGCCTTGTGCTGCCCGCTCGATGCGGTGGATGTCACGTGTGAGAACATTGGCATAGGCCCCAAACTCCTGGCCAAGCCGGATCGGCACCGCGTCCTGCAGATGCGTACGTCCCATCTTGATCACGTCGTCGAATTCCTTGGCCTTGTCCTTTATACCAGCAACTAGGGTCCGGAATACCGCAAGCAGATCCTGTGCCAGACGGTAAGCTGCAATACGGATTGCCGTAGGAATCGCGTCATTGGTGGATTGCGACATATTGACATGGTTATTGGGGTTACAATAGAAGTACTCCGCCTTCTGTTTTCCCATAATCTCCAGTGCGCGATTCGCCAGTACCTCATTCATATTCATATTGATTGAAGTGCCGGCTCCGCCTTGAATGGAATCGACAATGAATTCGGAACGGAGGTTGCCTGAAACGATCTCTTCGGCAGCCTCTATGATGGCACTGCCTATCTTTTTGGGCAACAGGCCAAGCTCCATGTTCGCCAGAGCCGCGGCTTTCTTCACTTCGCCGAGCGCAGAGATAAGCTCCGCATGAATGGGCACCCCGCTGATCGGAAAATTCTCTACAGCCCTGACGGTATTAATGCCGTAGTAGGCCTCCGCAGGCAGCTGCTTTTCCCCCAGAAAATCCTTTTCAATTCGAAACTGCGTATCCATGGACAACATCACCATCGCCTTTTGATTATTTTGTATCATGCTTATCCTCTGTTATCATCCAGCTTGCCCGGATATATAGAGAATTCTGCTTTTCGGCTGGAATTCCTCTATATCTTACTCGTTTTATTGGAACCTATTGAATCATCACAGAAAAAAGGGCACTTCCCGAGTATATGCTCTAAGTAGAGATATACCCAAAAAAGCCCCCTCTTACCCAATTTGGATGGCAGTTCCGTTCGTGGACACCCGACTTAGCACACGTTAATTAAGCCATGGAAGCCTCTCGATAATGAGGAAAGCCCAGCGAGATGACGGCGCCCCCCTCTTTCCGATTCCCCGCCGTGATCAACCCTCCACAGCGTTCCACGATGGCGCGGGCAATCGCCAGGCCCAGACCCGAGTCCCCGTTCTTGCCCTTCACAAAACGGTGGAACAAATACGGAAGCAGCTCCTCTGATATGCCTTCGCCATCATCAGAAACGGTGAGCACCACTTGGTTTTTCTGGATGTCCGCTTGGATGTAGATGTGCCTGCTCGCGTGCCTTGCTCCATTCGAAACAATGTTCAGCAGTGCTTGCAGCAGCTTATCCCGGTCGGCATACACCGTTAACGATTCATCATCTCCATAGCAAGGATGCACGAACAGTCCTTTTTTCACCAGGAGAGGATTGACTCTTTCGATCGTCTCTTCCACGAGATCCTTCAAATTCACTTCTGTCGCCTTGAATATATCATCTTCACTATCCAGTTTAGCGAGCAGCGTCATCTCGGTCACGATATTTCTCATCCGGCTGCTCTCACTCATAATGATATCCAGCCCTCTGCGGATATCCTCCCCTTCGAATACGCCGTCCCGAATTCCCTCCGCATAGCCGGATATGGACATGAGCGGCGACTTCAGCTCGTGGGAGGCATTCTGGAAAAATTGCTTCTGCACATGGTTGTACCGCTCCAGCTCACCCGCCATATCGTAGACGGACTCTGCAACTGCACCGATCTCCCCGCTTGCGGACACACGCCGGACTTCGGAGAACTGGCGCTCCTTCACCTTCTTCAATTCTTCGCGCAGATGCATGAGCGGCTTAATCAGCCTCTTGGTAATGAACAGGCTTAAGATCACCATGAGCATGGCCCCTACACCAAATACGAGCATCAAACGCCCCAGCAGCGCCTGCTCAATGGCCTTGATCTTGCTGACCGGCGTAATCAGTGTTACCGTGCCTTGGGGAACCGCGGTAACTTCTGTCAGATACATGTCACTCTTCGCCGCGGATTGGAAGGTTGCCCTGTATTCCGGTGTATTTCGGGCTATCTCCGTATATGGATAGGAAGGAGCAGTCGCCATAGGAGCCACCACATTTCCCTGAGCATCCTGAATAATGACTTCGACATCCGCAATCCGGGAAGCGGCAAAGCCACTAACAGCGAGCGGCGTGCTATCGAACGGGACGCTCTGCGCAGCGGCCGTCTCAAGCTTTGCCGATAGTTCGGCTCCAATGGACTGCATATCCTTTCGCTGCGTACCAATGAAGTGATCCAGCAGCACATAATGAATAACGACGGCCGTCACGGACAGCACGAGTATAAGCGATATAGCAAAAGCAAGATTGATCTGATGCACCAGCTTCATATCAACGTTTCCTCCCCATCCGTTCTCATTCGGTATCCATGTCCCCATATGGCCTCGATCGGCAGCTGCTCCACTTTCTTGCGCAGCCGTTTGATGAGATGGTCGACCGCCCGGTCGCTTCCAAAATAGTCGTCCCCCCATACGGAGGTCAGCAGTTCGTCCCTGGTAAACGCACGGTTCGGATGCTCGGCAAACACTTTTAGCATCTCGAATTCCTTGTTCGTCATATCCACTTCTTCCCCGTTCCAGAACACGCGCCGCTCCTCCAGCATTAACTGAAGCCGTCCATTGCTAAGCTCAGGGGAAGCGGCCGCAAGCCGTGAAACGCTCTCCGCCTGATTGAATTTGTACCATCGGTTTAGCTGCCGTTTGATTCGGGCAACCAGCTCGCGGGGACTGAATGGCTTGACCATGTAGTCGTCGCTTCCCAGCTCAAGCCCCAGTATTTTATCCACTTCGCTATCCTTGGCAGAGATCATGATGATCGGGACCTCGGCTTCCGCACGGATTCGCCGGCACAATTCGAAACCGTCCATACCGGGCAGCATAATATCCAGCACCCACATATCCGGCGGGTTCGTTCTCCACATCTCCCACCCTTCCTCAGCCGTGCCAAGGCCCACGGTTCGATAACCTTCCTTACGCAAATAAGCTTCCACCAAATTTCGTATATGCTGATCATCGTCAATCACGGCGATGAGATAATTTTGATTCATATCCATGTACCTCCGAGCTTCGTCTCCTCCCAGTATACCAAGCTCCGGAATGATGAAGGGGAATGCCATTATTTTTCCACAAATATACCAATGTTCTGCCAATGCTGACTCGTACACTGGGTACTGTAAGACAACCAACCCGATAAGGAGTGTTATACGATGAAACACAAACTGTTTGGTAAACTTGCCCTATCCGCTGCCCTGCTGGGATCAGCCGCCCTGCCCGTACATGCCTCTGGTGCTGATACCCCAAATGACGTCCCGAATCAAACAGGCAAAAGCGCGCCTCTTAAAACTACTGCAACCATTTCCATTCTGCCGAATCCGCTGGAATTGGCTGAGAAATACACACCGGAAACGGTAAAGGATTGGAAGGAGACGCTTGAGAAGTACGGCAAGCTTGCCGGAGCTGAGGGAGCATTCTTTTTCTCCGAGGCTACAACTGCCGTTGCCGGAGAGATGAAGCCGGTTGTGGCTGAAGGCGAGTTCGAGGTTTCCGTTGCTCTGAAGACTTCTCCGGCAAAAGATATCCAGGAATTAATAGACAGCGGGGACATCAAGGAATTCAAAGCAACCCAGATTAAGGACGTTATCACGCCGCTTGAAGGCATAACGCTGGAAAGGGCCGAAATGGTGAATGCAGAGTCCGGTGAAGTGAAATACGACGTGATCCAAGACGAGGCAGCAAGTTTCGCGGCAGTGAAGATCAGTGATGCAGCAAGTTTGGAAGTGAAGATCAACGATGAGGATCTGGCGTTCATCCATGCCAGAATTAACCTCTTCAAAGCGGTGGATTCCAAGGACTCCGACTCTATCAAAAAGGCGCTGACGGAATTGCTGGACCAATACAAGGAACAGATCGCCAAGCTGGAAGCTGAAGCGAAGTAAGGTTATACGGAGCAGCACATGTCGGCGCAAGCCGATCCTACTTAAAGCACAAACAACCCTTACCGGTGCCGCGGCAGGGGTTGTTCTTCTGTATAGGCCTATATCACTATTTTTTCGTCATGACCTTCATAAGTTTAACGGCAGAGCGCACGCGGGGACGCTTCAAGTGCTCCTCCACATAACGGTAATCCGTCAGGATAACCTTGGCATCCCGCATTCCGTAAGCAAAATCATCATCAAACAGCAGCCGGTACTCCCACACCCGCTTCTCCCAATTCGGGATATTTGCCAGCATCCACTCATCCTCGGCTCCGGGATGGACATAAGTTTCACTGACCCCTTCAGGGAGTCTATACAGCTTATTAATCAGCGATTGTTTGAAAGTCTCGTAGGTCTCCCCCTCGACAATCGGAAACGGATGGGAAAGCAAATAGTCAGGAATCGGCACGCCGAACGTATCAGCGAGTCCCGAGGCAAGCGCGACCGGACGCTCGATATTGGACAGCGAGCTCAGCAGCGGGTCTTCCGGATGGATGCAGCGGAATAGCCGTGACGGAAGACGCCACCGTGAACACTTCCACAGCATCTGCGGAATGAAGCTCCGCCCTGTTTCCATCCCATACAGACTGCCCATATGATTATCGATATGACTGATGCGAATGCCTGCCTTGCTTGCCAGCCGATACTGCGCTTCCATCTCTTTAATCACTGCACCTGTTTCTGCCCCCCGTTCGAATTCCGCCACTGTTCGGTATTGATAACCATTTGCGTCATGCAGGGAAGGATGTCCGGTTAAGCTGCTCCACCTGAGAGCCTCAAATTCACTGGTCATGGTCAAATGCAATCCTACATTCGGTTGGCGCCGGCGCGCGGCCCATGAGGCAGCCTCCTCAAAGCCGGGGGCTACGGTCATAATGGTTGCCGAGGAGACTTTATTCTCCTCCAACAAATGCCGGATTGCCTCATTCATGGCCCTGCTTTGCCCAAAATCATCACAGTTGATGATCAATCTTCGTTCCATGGTCATGCCCGCCTCCTATAGTTTTTGAAAATTCGATTTTGGTTGCATACGATAACAGGAAGGAAATAGCCAGCAAGCATAAAGGAACGACACTGATCAAATATCTGAAAGTCGATTCAGGATCACGACCAGGATTGTCACCGCTTTCATATCCGAAGATGATGCCTACCGCAAAAAAAGCCAGGGCGGATATCAATCCGCTGGAACGTGTAATAAATCCGCTGACGGCTGTATAGATGCCTTCCCTGCGCAGACCCGTCCGCTCAGCATCCTCGTCAATGATATTGCCGCTCACCATAGCCGGCGTTACCAGGAACCCCGCCAGACCGAATCCGACACCGATGCCTGCCAGAATTCCGCTGATCAAATCAAAACCAAACCAGAGGGGGATGACAGATAGGCCATACACCGCGAGCGACAGGCGCCACGCCTTCACGCCGTCCATCCTGCGGATAATCCAGTACCATACGAATACCAGCGGTATGACCGATACAAACACGGCTGCAAGCAGAATCGAGACTTGATTATCGGGAATATGGAGCACGTATTTTGCATAGAAGGGAATTGTCGAGCTGATGAGCCCGTTAACCGTCTGGGCAAATGAATTGGAGATATTGAATACCCAGAATTTCTTATTGCGCAGCGTTTGCCGGAAAGCTTGGACGAGCCTCAGCGGCTCGTTCGTACTATACACCTCTTGTTCTTGGACACTCATCATACACAGGAACATGAACACACCGAACAGCAGCGCATACAGCATTGACATATTCGAAAATCCCAGAGCGTCATAGATGATTGGTGTAAGCGCGGTACCAATCAACAAAGCTACCACCTGATAACCCTGCTGGATCGCTGATGCCTTTGCCCGGATGCGGTCTCCACGGAACAATTCGGGGAAGAGAGCGCCGTAATTGACCCATAAGACCGTAGCTACAGCTTCATATAGAATAAGCGCAACCAAAAACCAGGTAAACAGCCCGTTTTGTGTTAATCCTTCCGGTGGCGAGAATACGAGTACGAAGGTCAGCATGAACAACGGAATGGCACCGAATACCCATGGCCTGCGCCGCCCCAGCCTGGTCTTCGTCCGATCAGACCAATATCCCATCAACGGGTTGTTCACCGCATCCCAGATCAGAAATACGGTCCGTGCCAAGGATGCCAACCCGATGCCGAGACCCAATGTATCCACGTAGAAAAAGATGTAGAATGAGCTGAATGCCTGACTTGGAACCATCATGGCAAACATGCCCAGTGAAAAAGAATAAGGCGAATTCACCCAGCTGCGCTTCATCTGCTTCCCTCCAACCCTTATGGAAGATTTTGTTGTACAGTATTCGGTATGCAGCTTGAATATTCCTGTTCCTAACGGGGCTAGTGGGATTCTCTTTAACCGTATCAAGATGGGCTGCTAATAAGGATGAGGGTGCTACCTCTGCTGTACCGTTCGCAAGCAAAAAAAGAAGCCTGGCGGTACCGCCAGGCTTCTTCCATTATTCCTTATTGAAGAACGATTTTTGCAGCTGTGCCGATTGGCGGCAGGCTTCTGGTGAGCATCGGGCTATAGTAACCAATGATCTCATCGTCATTGCTGAGCTCACTTGACTTCACGGCTCTGCCATCTTTATGCGCGATCACCGTCTCAGGCGTCAAATTCAGAATCACTACATCCGGAGACTGTGCGGTTAATCCTTTGCCTTTGATGGTTACACGCAGGCTGTCGCCATTTGCCTGAATGTCTGCAATCGCACCCGAAGTGGCAAGCATCTCTGTCTCCTCCTTGTCCGATTGAACCTGAATCTCATACGCATACGTCTGTGGCGGCAAGCTCATGGTCATCGCCAAGCTGTGAACGGCTTTAATCTCCATCCCTTTCGCAAGATCCTTCAGCTCGATCTTCTGGCCTTCTGCATCGCGCAGGATCGTATTCTCATCGACATTCAATACGATGCCTTCTGTTTCAGTACCATTAATGTGAATAGCTGTCCGATGTTCAGTATTGATGATTTCTGTTATTGTTCCGCTTACGTTTTCCTTCTTCACTTCATCCTCAGATGTGATGCTGACTTTCATACCATCGACTGATACGTTAGCCTGAAGCACGTCACTGAAGAAGATAGCCGGGACATAGAGCGTGCCCTTTACATTCACCGGCGCAGCGCCAAGGGACTTGTACATTTTGTTCACTGTATACTGATCTTTGCCCGTCTGCACCTGGGTCCAGATCGGCGATCCCTCTTTTGTCAACTCGACAGAACGATTCTCCTGATTCCACTTGAGATCAAATCCGAGCGCCTCCGATACGCTTCGCAGCGGGATCATAACCAGCTTCGCATCGGTATTCATATATCCAGCGCCTGCCGCTTCCTGTCCATTAACTGAAATTGCATAATCAATCGCAGCCGATATGACGACCGGTTTCTGTTCCTGGTTGCTTACTGCTTGAGGTGCTGCATATGCCGCTGCACTGCCGGATACAGCCAAGGCTGCTACCATCAGAGTTGCTGCTTGCTTCTTCCATTGTTTGTTCATGCTCATCGTCCTTTCTGGGGTGTCTTAAATTATCCTGTACTCTTATACTGACGGGTTATATGGTTAAATGTTGCAATGAATCCATAAATGCTTGTGCAAACTATATGCAAAAAGACCGTTTCAAACAGACTCTTCAGTCTATTCAAAACGGTCCCTTGACTAACGGCTATGCGATTAACGCTGAATAAACAACGGGTCGACAAAGCTTCTGCAATACTCCTCCGCAATCTGCTCCGCGCTGTATCCCATATCGCGCATATATAGGATAATATCGGCACGTGGCAGAGATGCCAGCATCACAGAGGTGAACTGCGGATCAAGCGGCATCAATTCTTCACGCTCCACCGCAAGTTCCAACAGTCGCTGAATCTGTAATCGCAAGTACGTGAAGGGCGGATTCTCACACAAAATGTTCTTGGTATCTTCCAATCGGTCGGAGGTCAGCATGACTCTCAACCACTCCAAGTCCTCATTGAAATGAAGAATGACCTTCGTTATAACCTTTCGCAGCCTGCGGGCAACCAAATCTTCTTCGCTCTCACGCAGATATACGTCCAGCCCTTCTATAAAACGATCGATCTTCGCTTCCATTAGCGTAAAGCAAATCTTGCTCTTGCTGGGGTAGCGGCGGTACAACGTACCTTGCCCGATTCCCGCCGTTTTCGCTACCTGATGCATGGATACGTCCTCGACTCCGTATTTATCAAATAAGGCCTGGGCCGTGTCCAGTATCTTCTGACCCAACTCATCATTCTCTTTCGACATGCACGCATCCCTTTCTAATTAAAACACGGGAACCCTATGCAGCAGACTGTTCTTCTTCAACGGGTGAAGATGTACGTTTCACGAATAAGCCCAGCACAAAGGCTACGATTGCAAGAATGAGACCGATGACGAATGCATTGTGAAGACCTGCAACCATGCTCTGTACCGGATTGAGATCCCCGGTTGTTGTCACGTAGTTTTTGGCACCTGCTGTCATGATGCTGATAAAGAGTGCCATACCTACTGCCCCGGCTACTTGCTGAAGCGTGTTCATGATCGCTGTACCATGCGGGTACAGCAGACGTGGCAGTTGATTTAAGGCAGTTGTCTGAGCAGGCATCATGACCATTGAAATCCCTATCATCATCATAACATGAAGGAAGATGACGTAACCACCGGTCCATGAAGCATCAATGCGCGAGAACAGGAAGATTGCCAAGATCAATAGAGCAAGCCCTGGAATAATCAGAACTCTCGGTCCGAATTTATCAAACAGCTTCCCTGTAATCGGCGCCATCAGACCGTTGATGATACCGCCCGGCATCATAACGAGACCTGCGGCAAGCGCTGTTAGGCCAAGTGCATTCTGCAGGAACAATGGCAGCATAATCATGGTGGAGAACATACTCATCATCAGGACCAGCATCAGCACCGTCACGAGTGAGAACATCGGAAATTTGAAGGTGCGCAGATCCAGCATTGGTTCTTCCATCTTCAGTTGGCGCCATACGAAGAGCAGCAAGCTGATGGCTCCTGCCGTAATGCACCATACTACTTTCGGATCAGACCAGGTGCCCTCCCCGGCACTGCTGAATCCATACACAATTCCCCCGAAACCGATGGTAGACAGAAGAATCGAGATATAATCGACTTTCGGCTTGGTAAGTACCGATACGTTCTTCAAGAACACCGCAGCAAACGCAATGGAGAATGCTGCGAGTGGAATCACCATATAAAACAACCAGCGCCAATTCAGCGCATCCACGATCAAGCCGGAAAGCGTTGGACCAATCGCCGGGGCGGTCATAATAACGAGACCGATCATACCCATCGCGGCTCCGCGATTCTGTGGCGGATAAATACTAAGTATCGTGTTCATCAGAACCGGAAGCATAAGCCCCGTTCCGACAGCTTGCAGAATACGACCTACCAGCAGCACACCGAATACCGGTGAAAAACCACAAACTATCGTACCAATAAGAAACAGCGTCATCGCGCCTATAAACATCTGTCTTGTTGTAAACCACAGCTGCAGCAGTGCCGTAACCGGCACTAATATGCCCACAACCAGCATGTATGCTGTTGACAGCCACTGCACGGTCGATTCCCCAATGCCAAACTGCTCCATTAAACTTGGAAAAGCGATATTCAGCAGCGTTTCATTCAAGATGGAAACGAACGCACCAATAATCAGGGCGGCAACAATCGGCCCTCTCTTTATTTTACTTAAGTCAATCTTGGCCGAACCCGGCCCCACTCCCATATCCAAGACCTTATCCTCCCTTAATCCGTGTGCACGGACAATTGTCCGGTAGTGCGTTTTTTATTGTAACGGACAATTGTCCGCAGGTCAACTGAAAATTTTCACTACATTTTCATAAATACAAGCCTTCCATATAAAAAAGGACCTGCCTCTTTAATACGTAGGGCAGATCCTTAACAATAGACTAGCTCTAGACCATAGCAATCTTATCTTTGTATACCTTAGCCCATCCTTCAAGATTGTTCGTTACGATGAGAAGCTCAGGATATTGGGCTAGAGTTGCCAGCACAGCCTCATCATCCGGCGTCCAGACAATCAGCTGTATGCCTCGCTTCCGTGCTTCCTCCATAAAGGCAGGAGTCACGTACACATATTTCACAGACACATATCGTGCTCCGATTTCATCCAAGTAAGGAAAAACCGACGGTGTCGCCCCGTAGATCACCAAGCCCAGCTCGATGTCAGGATCAATGGATCGGGCCCGTTCGATAGAATAATGATCGAAGGAGGTCAGGAATACTTGCTTCTCCATTCCTGTTTCCTTAATCAAGTCAATGACCTTCTGCTCCAGACCCGGGTAGGTATCTCCCATCTGCTTCAATTCAATATCAACGATCATCCGATCCTTGGCAAAACGCAGTGCTTCCTCCAGTGTGGGAATGACCTCCCCCTGGCCTGCATCCAGCTTGCGTATTTCCTCTAATGTGAAGGAGTTAATAGCTCCTGTTCCATTGGTTGTCCGGTCTACCGTAGCATCATGGATCACAACAGGCACATCGTCCTTCGTCAGCTGAACATCCAGCTCCAGATGCGAGAAGCCCAGCTCCAAAGCTTTTCGAAAGCCCAGCATCGTATTCTCCGGGTACTTCAGCGGATATCCCCTATGGGCCAATCCCCGTATTTCCATATCGATCCCCTCCATCTTGATGTCATTTCACGACTTTCCTGGTACAAGATTATTTGAATGTCGAATTTGCCATCGCGGCAACGATGTGTTTCTGCATGACCGTAAATACGATAACGATCGGGATAATCGCCATGACACTGGATGCCATAATAACATTAAAGAACATGGCTTCGTTCCCGGCAATGGAATCCCGCAGCATGGCAATACCTACTGTAAGTACGCGCATGTCGTTATTATTGGTCATGATCAACGGCCAGAAATACGAGTTCCAGGACGAGATGAAAATCAATACGCCCATGGTAACGATCGTTGGCATCGCCATCGGGAACAACAGCTTGTACAGGATGGAAAAGCGCCCTGCTCCATCCACCCGAGCTGCTTCCAGCACATCGTTGTTAATCGATTTGAATGCCTGCCTAAGCAGAAATATGGCATAGGCGGAAGCTCCGTGCGGCACGATAAGTGCCCAGAAGGTATTCAGCCAATCCAGCTTGGACATCATCACATACACCGGAACAAAAATGACCTGCTCCGGTACAATCAACGCAGCCAGAACCAGTAAGAACAGGGTATCCCGTCCTTTGAACTGCCCTTTGGCAAACGCATAAGCGGCCATGAGTGCTACGTTTAGCTGCAAAATGATCGTTCCTACCGCCATGAGCAGCGTATTACCGAAGTAACGCGCATAAGGGATAACTCTGAAGGCTTCGGCAAAGTTCTGCCAGGCAAAGGTTTCCGGCCAGAACGTTGGAACAGCCATCCGCATCTCAGACTGCGTCTTGAACGCGCTGATCAGCAGCCAATACACTGGAAAGAACATAACGAGAGTCACGATCACGGCTCCAGTAATGCGGAGCGCCATCATGGCCTTTCGGTTCTTGGCAGATCCAGCCATATAATTATCCTTCATAGTGCACCTTCTTCCTGCTGACCAAAAATTGTACTAATGTTAACAGCAATATAATAACGAACAGAATCATGACAAGCGCCGAGGCTCTGCCTGTCTTGAATTCGCTAAATGCCATTGTATAAATCCAATAAACGATCGCGTTCGTCGCCTTCAGCGGTCCGCCAGCTGTCATTACGTCGATGGACTGGAACACCTGCATAGAAGAGATAAAGCTTGTGATAACAAGGAACAGCGTCATCGGCGACAAGAGCGGCAGCGTAATATTGCGGAACTGCCGGATCTTGCTGGCTCCATCAATGGAGGCCGCCTCGTAATACTCGGCGGGAATACCCCGCATGCCGGCAATAAAGAGGATCATCGCGAATCCGACGCCCTTCCAAACCGAAACAGCAACCAGTGCCGGCAGCGCCGTGGACGGATTATTCAGCCATTCGACAGGATCCATGCCAAACCAGGAGACTACGGTATTCAAAAGCCCGTATTGCCCGTTATAAATCCAGGTAAATACCATGGCTGCGACAACCATAGAAACGTAGTACGGCATGAATATCACGCCGCGCATGAAACCGAACAACCGGGACGATGATACGTTCAGCAGCAGGGCGAACAACAAACCGATCGCCAGTGTAAGCACCACATCCATAAACGTATACAGGAACGTGACTTTTAGAGAATTATAGAAATCCGGACTCGACAACAGGCGCGTATAGTTATCAGCACCCACGAACTTCTTCACGGGCCGCGTCATATTCCAATTCGTAAAGCTGAGATAAATAGAGTAGCCCAGCGGATAGTACAAAAACACGCCCATGAACAACAAAGCCGGGACCGCGAACGAAAAGTCCTTCCACTTTTCGATCACCGTATGGGACATCCGTTTAGAGACCGAAGCGGTCGCCCGTTTGGACGCCGCCTTTGTCATTTGTTTACTGGTCTCCATATGCATCACTCATAGTCAGCCAGAATATCGTTGATCTTCTTGGCTGCTTCCTGCATAAGTGGTGTCGGATCTTTTTTGTTCAATACCATTTCACCTACAACTTCTTTGTAAACTTCGCTGAACTCAGGGTAAGCCGGGTGCTGCAGACGCGGTGTCACTTCATCAAAGTGCTCGTATACCGCTCTGTATTGTGGCCATCTCTCAAAATATTGATCGCCTTCCTCGGACTCGATCGCGGACTTTCTTGTCGGCAGGTATCCAACGGATTCCGCCCATTTAATATTCTGCTCTGCTGAAGTCATGAACTCGATGAATTTCCAAGCCGCTTCTTTTTCCAAATCCTTGGCACCTTCCATCATCACAATTCCCGCTCCACCAATGTTGGAGGTACGGACCTTGTCGCCAGGAATAAAGGATACGCCAACTTCAAAGTCTGCATTCTCACGATACATTTTCAGCATAGCCGAAGTATGCTGGACCATGGCAATTTCGCCGTTCAGGAACATTTGACGCATATTATCGGAGGCCCCTTTACCGAAGCCCATATGCATGTTGCCTTCATTTTGCCATTTGTAGAAATTCTGGATATAACGGAGGGAGGCCTCATTCTCTACCGCAGAAGCGCTCATGTCATCCGTTAGAATCTGTCCGCCACCGTTAATGTTCCACGGGTCATAGTACCATGTATCCCAACCTGGAACAGAGAACGCGTAACGTGTTGTTTTGTCGCCTTCTTTCTTCGTTACCTTTGCGTTAAAATCATCAATCTCATCCCATTTCGCAGGCGGCTCTACACCCAGCTCATCCAGCATTGTTTTGTTATATACGAACACGCTGGTGCTGACGATCAGAGGGAACCCGTATTGTTTGCCATTGTACGCATAAGCCTTCAGCATGCCTTTTGCGAAATCGTCCATTTTCACTTCATCACGCTTGATCCACGGACCCAGGTCGGCAAATACGCCGCTGTCTGCAAAGTTAGCGAGGGAAGATACCTCAACGTTCGTAACTGCCGGAACATCATTCGCCGCTACGGCAGCCGACAATTTCTTGTGAAGGTCCGGATAGCCGCCTTGGAATACTGGCTCAACCGTGATATGAGGATACTTCTTCTGGAACTCGGAAATCATATAGTTCAAACCTTCCAGCTGGGCATCAGCATGAGCGTGCCAATACTGGATTTTGATAGGCGTTGTATCATTCTTCATATCCATGGAAGCAGCTTCCACGTCATCGAGTGAAACCTCTCCTTCGGCAGTTTTGCTTCCACCGCCGCCTCCGCAAGCCGTCGTAATAACCATGAATATGGTGAGTAACATGAGCAACCATGATTTCTTTTTCATTGGTAATCTATTGTCCCCTTTCGAATCCATTAATCCATTCATCGTGTAAAACACCTCTTCTATCCCTTAAAAAGCGCACAAAAATAGAGACATCAAAAAGAGCACAACCTAAGAGCCACCACCTCCTAAAAAAGCTAAAGTAGCTGCTACCTGGGTTATCTCATCGTCTCCACCCCTAGCAAATATGTAATTATCGTTGTTCACCAATCAGACAGGATCCATTACGTCCATATGTCCAAATGTGCATCTCCTATCGATGCGAGAGCGGCACGTCAGCCAGCGCTTCATATATAATTTCTTCTCTTCGAAAAACCTCCTACTATTTAGCGGCACATGACCGCTCACATTTCCACTACATATCCTCTGAAACGAACTATTTCAAGTGCATGTCCATTTACTGAACACTCTTATCATAGGACGTGTAAATCATCAGAGTATTAACGATATGTAAAATCTGTGTTAACTGACCTTTGGCCATGGTGCTCATCGCCATGAATGCGCTTTCCAAACCGCTGATAATAGACTCTACGAGATGCCTGGTGTGGTGGATTCTCTCCAAGACATAGGATCATTTTCTTACAGCGTTTATTAGATAGCGCTTTCAGAATAGCTTGGCCAACTGTTTAATATCTATCATAGAGGAATCAATCCGTTTGAGTCTATAGCGAAATTTGTATTATTTTGTCGAATTTGAAAGATTCCTGGTCTGAAGTAACAAAAATCATAGCGCGAAGAGCGTGGATATGGTAGTCAACACGTTTCAAAGGTGTAACCCGATCCTGAGTTAATCGAAATGAAGAGATGCTGCCTCGCGGCTCGGCATCTCCGATAAATCATAGTATGAGGGGTGGCACATGAACCTCAGTCCGGTCTTTCGCTAGAACTATTCAAATAACGGTACCCTCGGGTCTTTCCTGTTACAGTGAACCAGCATTGCATGCAGCTGTCCTCGATGGTGATACATATGTGCCACGATTTGGAGCAGCCATTCGTACCTCGAATAGGCGACTCCCCAGTACGATGTCATCTCCTGATGAAGCTCCTCTTCCGTCATCTCTCGGAACGCCCTCTCCAGATAAGAATAATTGCTCAGTATTTCAGCCTGTATGTCCTTCAGGTTGTTTAACGATACGCCTGCGTGATAAACATTCATCTCCTCTTGCGTAGCTCCTTCTGATATGTGGAAATCGGCCCTACAGAGGACAGCGATATGCTTAAGCAGCTCACCGACCGAATGTTTGCCTTGCGTCGGCTTGACGAGCAAATCCCCTTCATCCAGCTTATCGATGATGGCAACTATTGAGACGACAGCCACCTCGATTTGATGTAATGCATATGTACAATAAGAATTCATAGGTTCTCTCCAGTCCAGTATGTATACCGTAGTATATTTAACCTCAACTCACTCATTATAGAACATACGTTCCCTATATTTCAACAGAAAAACCTGACCCTTGAGAGAGAGTCAGGTTATTCCAAAGTAAATATTACGAAAGTTCAGCCAACCAGGGCAAACCCCGTTGTATTCTCAAGCACTTCCACTTTGAATGTGCTGCCGTTCCCTTCGCGTACGACGCTTACGGACAGATGGCCGCTTCCGATCGCAATCCGTTCGGCCTTCAGCTCATTCATCCCTTCCGGAAGGAATGGAGACAATGCGATTTCCTTCTTCGCCGCGTTCGGATACAATCCGAGCATCGCCTGCAGAAAGACAATCGAAGTTCCCGCTGCCCAAGCCTGCGGCGAACAGGTTGTCGGGTACGGAACGGGATGGCCCAGTCCTGCATCATGACCGCAGAACAGCTCCGGCAGACGCTGGTATTCAAAATGGGCCGATGCCTGCAGCAGACCGGATATGACCTTGCCTGCCTCCTCTTTGAATCCCTGCTTGCCAAGTCCCAGCAGAATCATCGCATTGTCATGCGGCCATACACTGCCATTGTGGTAACTGATCGGGTAATATCCGGTGGAGTCCGTACTCATCGTACGGATACCATAACCGTTAAACATGTCGGTTCTAAGCATCCGCTCTGCTTGTGCCTTTGCTCGGCCTGCTTCCGGAAGTCCGCTCATGAGCAAATGTCCGGGATTCGAGGTTACGCTGCGTACCTGGCGCAGGTTCTTATCCAGAGCGATCGCATAACACTGCTCATCCTCCATCCAGTAGGCCGCTTCAAAGCGCACGCGAAGCTCCTCGGCTTCCGTCTCCAGCTTGCGGGCCAGCTCCGGTTCGCCCAGTTCGGCGAAGACAGGTATCAGCGATTTCTTCGCTTGATACACGTAACCCTGAACTTCCGAGAGCGCGATCGGAGATTCTGCGTACTCCCCGTTCTCATGAATGATCGAGTTAGCAGAATCCTTCCAGCCCTGATTCGGGAAGCCCTTCTCGGCTTCCTGCTTATAGGCCATGAAGCCGGAGCCCGCTTCGAGCGCAGCATCGATATAATCCAATGCCCGCAGCATGTTCGGCTTGAGCTCCTCCGCCAGGGAAAGGTCGCCTGTCCAGCGGTAGTACTCACCTATCAGCGCCAGGAACAGCGGCGTGGAATCAATGGTGCCGTAGTACGGCGAGAACGGGGACTGATTCGTTGTGACCAGCTCTCCATAGCGAATCTCGTGCATGATTTTACCCGGCTGCTCGTCCCGCCAAGGGTCCGTCTTCTCGCCTTGATAAGCCGCCAGCGTTCTCAAGGTTCCTACGGCAAGCTGCGGATTCATCGGAAGCATGAACAGAGCCGTGATCAGGCTGTCTCTGCCAAACGGTACTGCGAACCACGGCAGCCCTGCCACCGTCGTATCACCAAAGCCTACATCGGTCGTCAGCATCCGCAGATCCTGTAATCCTCTCTGGTACAAGCCACTGAACAGCTTGGAATCGGCTTCTACCCGCGAGCTGTTCCCATACCAAGCCTCATAGGAGGCTTCGAGTTTCTTCAGTCCCTCTTCGTAGGTCAGCGGCTCCGCTGGGTGTTGTTGCTCGGTCAATGGCGTAATAAAGAACGTAATGACCTTCTGCTCTTTAGCTTTCAAGGACAATGGGAACGAGACAGTTCCGGTTTCATCCGCTTGGCCGCCGTCCGTATCCCAAGCAATGCGCGTCAGCCTTCTCAGGTTGTCAGCGCCGACATAGGCCAGCGTCATATCCTGATCCCCTGTCTGAACGCCCTCCATCTTGCCGACCTCCCCGGTACGGTATTTCCGCACCAGGAACATATCCTGAAAGTCAGCACCAAATGACATCGTAAACTCGATATTCGAATCCGTTACAAAATAATTGGTCAAAGTGCAGCGCTCATACAGGACGCCATCGTAGATGAAACGTTCCCGAAGCACTTCGATCGCCCCTTCGTCCTTGGCCTCCTTCATAAGGCGGAAAGATGCTACATAACTCTTGTCCCCCGCTGAGGTCAGGAGCGAAGGTTTCTCACCGTCGATGAACAGCTCCATGCGGCTCAGGAAACGCGTATCCTTTGTGTACAAACCATGGCCTTGATCATCCCCCAGGACGATATCTCCATTAAGTCCGGTCAAGAAGAATATGTCCCCTTCTTTAATTACACGGTAGTCCATGCATAAATCCCCCTTCGATTTCGGTTCATTTAAACAACCGCAAGCTCAGCCTGCAGTCCTTCTTCCGAATGCGGTCCGACCCAGACATGGAACTTCCCGGGCTCAACCGTAAATTCGAGTCTCTCATCCAAGAGGCCCAGTTCTTCACGTCCCAGCGTAAAATGAACGGTACAGCTTTCACCAGGCTGCAGCCATACCTTGCGGAAACCCTTCAATTCTTTGACAGGCCGAGTCGAGCTCGCCACCAAGTCGCGGATATAGAGCTGAACCGTTTCCTCGCCCGCTCTGGTTCCAGTATTCGTGATACTCACGGATACCTGCGCGAATTCGTCCCGGCCGATCTGATGCCGATCCAGCTGCAAGTCTGTATATTTAAACGTTGTATAACTGAGACCATACCCGAACGGATACAGCGGATCGTCGTCGCAATCGATATAATCTTCATACAGATGAGGACGCCCGGTATTCTTCCGGTTATAATACATCGGAATTTGGCCCGTCGCGCGCGGAACGGTAACCGGTAGGCGACCGCTCGGATTGTACGCGCCCGTCAGCACATCCACAACTGCATGCCCTGTCGTTGTTCCCAAATGCCATGCTTCCACCACAGCATCCGCATGTTCATGCAGCCATGGCGTGGCAAGCGGCCGTCCATTCATCAGCACGACGACAATCGGCGTGTCGGTCTGACGTTTCAGCTCCTGAATCAGGCGCTCTTGGCAGGGTGGCAGCGTAATGGAGGTCACATTGTAATGCTCACCGGTCATCGCTTCGGATTCGCCTACAACGACCACCGCGACATCGCATTGTCCAGCAAGCTCCACGGCCCGTTCCACACCGCCATCCAGCTCTTCCAGAATGCCGCTGCCCGGCTCGTAGAACACCTCAGCCTTCGGTGCAATTTCCGATTGAAACGCATCCCACACCGTGACTACGTCTTCATCGCGGCCTTTCCAAGCCCAGCAGCCCATTGAATTGTGACGATCATCGGCCAGCGGCCCGATCAGTGCCAGCTTCTGGTGCTTGCCTGTATCCAGCGGCAAAATTCCGCGTTTGTTCTGCAGAAGCACGATCGATTTCCGGGCGCTGTCTCTGGCCTGAGCCAGATGCGAAGCTGGAATGGCCTGCCCCTCCAGCGTATCTCCGGCTTCTTCGGTCTCTTCGCTTACATACGGATTCTCGAACAATCCGAGGCGAATTTTCATCCGCAAAATGCGTAGCACCGCATCATCCAACAGCTTAAGCAGGTCAGAGTTATTCTGGATCAGTTCCTCCAAATGATCGAGATAGACTCCGGAATGCATGTCCATGTCGACACCGGCATTCAGTCCCTTCAGTGCGGAATCCTTCCGGTCTTCCGCATAGCCATGGTAGATCAGCTCTTCGATCGACTCCCAGTCGCTGACCACCACACCGTCAAAGTCCCACTCTCGCTTCAATATATCCCGCAGCAGATAGCGGCTTCCGGAAGCCGGAACCCCGTTCAGTTCGTTGAAAGCACTCATCACGGACAAAGCACCTGCCTGAATGCCACGCTCAAACGGCGGCAGCACGGTTTCCCGTAAGGTCCGCTCCGACATGTCCACCGTATCGTAGTCCCGGCCGCCTTCAGCCCAGCCATAGCCGGCAAAATGCTTCACGCATGCCGCCACCGTCGGATAACCGTCCTCGTTCGGACTTTGAAATCCTCTAACCTTCGCGGCAGCAGCCAAGGAAGACAAATAGACATCCTCCCCAGTGCTCTCCGCGATGCGGCCCCACCGGGGATCGCGCGTAATGTCCACCATGGGGGCAAAGGTCCAGCGAATGCCTTCCGCTGCCGCCTCTTCTGCAGCAATGCGGGCATTCTTCTCCATCCCCTCGAGATCCCAGCTGGCGGCTTCGCCGAGCGGAATCGGGAAGATGGTGCGGAAACCGTGGATAACGTCATCCCCGATCAGTAGGGGAATCCCGAGCCGGGTCTCCTCCACGGCCAGCCGCTGGAGCTCATTGATCTTTTTCGGACCATGAACATTCAGCAATGATCCGATCTTGCCTTCGGCAACCAGCTGATGTTCCCGCTCCTCGCATCGGCCGTACTGCACCGTTTGACCGATCTTCTCGGCCAAGGTCATCTGCGCGAGAAGATCCTTCGCACGCTGTTCCACCTTATCCATGTCTAATCCCTCCGATGCTTCTATATCAACCTTTGACGCCTGCGTTCGATATTCCTTCGATATATTGACGCTGGAACAGGAAGAAGAACAGGATGATCGGCAGCGTGGACAGCACGACTCCGGCCATGATCATCGGCGTATTCTCGAAGAACATATCCTTCACGCTGTTCAGACCAACCACCAGCACATACATTTCCGGCGTATTCGCCAGTGTGCTCGGAACGAGATAACTATTCCATGTTCCGGCAAAAGCAAGAATGGACATCGTAATCAGCGATGAACGGGCCAGAGGGTATACGATCCGCCAGAAAGCGCCCATCTTCGTCAGGCCATCCATCCGCGCAGCCTCCAGGAACTCGTTCGGAACCGAAATGAAGAACTGGCGAAGCATGAAGATGTACAAGCCTTGATACAGGAACGGCACCGTCAATCCCCAGAACGTGTTCAGCCATCCGAGCTGTGCTACGTTCACATAAACCGGGATCAGGATCATATGGTACGGCACCATCATGGTGGCAACAACGATCCAGTAAATCAGGCCCTTACCCTTGAAGTTCAGCTTGGCCAGTGCAAAACCAGCCATCGGATTAATGATCAGGTTACCGATGACAACGGCACCGGTCATGATCACCGTATTCAGAAACCATCTCGGTACGTTGTACGCATCGTTGGTAAAGAAGATCTTGAAGTTCTCGAATGTCCAATTGGCCGGCGACGTCAGGGTGTTAACATGGCGCATCGGGATGACGGACGTATAGATCGTATAGAGAAAAGGAAGGGCGAATAAGAGCCCCAGGATGATCGTGCCGATGTACAGAAACAGCCGACCGTTATTCTTACGGGTCAACATTACTCTCACTCCTTTTCATCCAAGAATTTTTTTTGCAGGTACGTAATCAGCATGATGATCATGAAGAACAGCACCACCGCCGCGCTTCCGTAACCAATGTTCATGTAACGAATACCGTGCTGATAGAAATACGTAACGACCGTGCTGGTAGCACCAGCCGGTGAACCGAGTGCGCCATAACGGGATATCGCCGCAATCTGGTCATAGATCTGGAACCCGGCAATCGTTGATACCGACACGATAAAAAAGGTAATCGGTTTGAGGAACGGTACGGTAATGTAGCGGAATTTATTCCATTTGGACGCTCCGTCGATTTCGCCAGCTTCGTACAGATCCTTCGGAATTTCCTGCAGGCCCGACAAATACACAATCATGGTGAAGCCCGCTTGCTGGAAGATAAACAGAATACATACGAATAAGAGCGCATAATTAGTATCCGCAAACCATGTCACATTCCCGAAGCCCAATGCTCCGAAAAATTTGGTCAAGAAGGTGCCCTGCTTGAAGAGCATCATGAACACGGTCGTGATCGCGATCTGCGAGGTGATATACGGAATGAAGAATACCGTCCGGAATATCCCCTTGCCCTTCAGCTTCTGATTGACCAGGATCGCCAACAGCAGACCGAGCACGGTCTGTATCGGAATCGAGATCACCACAATCTCCAGGGAATGAAGCAGCGCCCGGAAGAATTCCTTATCTTGGAGAATGGTGACATAGTTTTCGAGGCCGATGAATTTCGCCTGGTCCAAGGCAGCAAAATTCGCATCCTGAAAACTTCTTACGAAAGACTGGATGAATGGATATAGAAACCACCACGCCCATAAAATCAAAAAGGGCAGCGTAAACAACCAGCCCAGCGTCTTATCGGAGTCTGCCAAGGAACGGAACCAGGATTGCCTGATCTTGTTTCCCTTCAAATCAGCGTGCTTGCTGCTGTAATCGGACATGAATTATCCCCCACTCCCATACTTAAAATAGATTGATTATGAAAATCCCCCCACAAAGTGGAATCTATGCGACGATGCTTATTCCAAATACTTTGCGGGTACCCCAAAAAACTTATAAATTCTACTATGTGAAAAAAGGCTCCCGCTCCCTGAGAACAAGGAGCGGGAGCGGGTGTAGCCTCTTTCTTATTTGAACTGGGCTTGAATATCATCGAGAATTTGCTGAGCCGTTTTACCGGAGCCGCCAAGAATCAAACCTTCCAATTCTTTTACGAGCTCATCTGTAAAGCGCTTGGTATCCGTTGGATAACCGTAGTCTGTGCTGTATTCCAGTGCAGGCTGCAGCGCCTTGAATTCAGGGTTCTTCTCAAAATACTGCTCAGACAACGAGGATACAGCTGGATTGAAGCCAAGCTCCATGAATGCAGTTTGCGTATCATCATTGGTCATGTTATAAGCAGCCTTCAGCGCAGCTTCCTTGTTCTTCGCGTCTTTCAGTACCATGTAAGCATCAGAGCTCATGGTGCTTCCGTTTGTTGTACCTTTTGGAACCGGAATTGCTACCATTTTCAGATCCGGATTCGCATCCTTCAAGTAACCTTTATACCAGTAACCACCTGTACTCATAGCACCTTGCTCATTGCTGAATACCTCGCCGTCCCAGCCGAAGCCGAGCGATTTTGGGGTTACGGCCAGTCCTTGGTCATACATATCGATAATCATTTCCAGCGCTTTCACGTTCTCTGGCGAGTTGATGGTCTCACCGTTGCCCCAGCCGCCGCCGAAGCTCTTCACATAGTTCGTGATATGGAAAGCATCCAGGTTTACGATAATGCCCTTCACATTGCCTTTGTTCAGCACTTTTGCTGCTTCAATAACTTCATCCCAAGTGGTTGGGTACTCGCCGAGACCGGCATCTTTCCACATTTGCTCATTGATAAAGAACATCGCCGGCATGTCGCTGTTCGGCACGCCGTATTGCTTGCCATCTACGTTCCAGATTTTCTTCGATGTATCCGGGAATCGGTTCATGTCCACACCAGTCGCTTGAACCAGGTCATCGATTGGAGAGAACAATCCTTTGTTGATGTACTCGTAAGCACCTTCGTTGGACATCTTAATGAAATCAGGTGCAACGCCAGCGGCAATTTCACCCGGAAGTGTGTTCCAGAACTGCTCACTGCTTGGATATTGTTTAATTTTCAGTTCGATCTCCGGATACTGCTCGGAGATGGTGTCTGCGGCTTTCTGATAAATCTCCAAATCCTGCGCCGTGCCCCAGAATCCGAAATTCACCGTAACTTTTTCCGCTTTGTCTCCAGAAGCTTTATCTGTATTGTCAGAGCTTTTACTGCCGCCGCAAGCGGATAAACTTACAACAAGCGCCAAACACAACACCAGCATGGCTGAAAACTTCTTGTTCATCTTACCCATGATGCTACCCCCCACGTTTCTTGTCGTTTTACCTTACATCTCCATGATAAAGAGCCGAGACAACAAAAAAAATTAATCAAATGATGATTAATTTTTTAAAATTGACTATTTTTTTATCCATATCTTGCACTGCCAAATTATTTTTATGAAATATCACACTTTTTTATCTAAAATCACACTTCTTCTTTCCTATACTGTTTAGGAGTAAAGCCCGTGTATTTCTGGAATACAATCGCAAAATGGGCCTGATTATTAAATCCCACCATCTCGGCAACGTCATAGATTTTGTAGCGGTAGTCCTTGAGAAGCACCTTTGCCTTCTCGATCCGGCGCTGGTTAATATAATCAAACAGTCCTTGCCCAACCTCTTGTTTAAATAATCGGCTAACATAATTCGGACTGACATGAAACAGCTCCCCGAACAATTTCAACGAGAGGCTCTCCGAGTAGTGCTCTTCTGTATATTCCATAATATTGCGCGTGAGCTGGCTGTATCCTTTAAGCTCCATATGGTTGCGAGTCTTAAAACGTTCCTCGAACATGTGCCGGTACATAGCTGACAGCTGCCCAAACTCATGGACCTCTTCAAATCCAGCTGCACCTTCGGGAATAGCCCCGCCTGGCGAATCTCCACTCTCTCCAATCATAAACAGCAGACCTTCATACACCTTGCGGACATCCTTCTCTTCCATGCATTCCTCTTGCTCAAGAAACTTCTCCCACCTGGACAGCAGCTCCATAAACAAGTCATTCGCTTCTTCCCTGAGTGCCGTCTTCATCTGGCTTAAGTAGGCATCCGCCTGTTTATAGACCTGTTCACCCTTCTGTTTCAGATGCTGATAATAAAATATGGACGTATCCGGATGGTAGAATTGATGGGATAACGCTTTGCCCGCCTGCTCATAGCCTGCCTTAATGCCGTCAAAATCGGCAAACCAGTCGCTAACGCCAAGGACGATATCGATGTTCACAAAGCGCTTCAGCGCCGCACTGATCATCTGAACTATTTTATTTACGCGAGTCAACGAGGCCAGCAGGCTTTTCAGCTCACTGTTGCTTATGAATACGGCACTGAGCTGCTCATCAAGCTGAAGATATTCAGCCTCCTTCTCTGTGGAAAGAATCTCGTTTACAATGTTCTGCACCGTATTTGGCAGGATCGACTCGGTTTCTTTGGTATACCTTTTGATAACCGTGCCGTAATTCTTGATTTTAAAAAGTAAAACATACATATTCCCTTCCTTTAAAGTTGTTTCAGACAGGTCATGGACATGACCGTGAAGGGCATCATATAGAATCTGCTCCCGCCTGTTGCCAACTGTTCCCGTTCCTATAGGGGCGGAAGCCTTCTGGCTTCCAAACTGTTCCCGGATGCTCTTCAGCATCGCTGTCAGCTCACGTTCGTTCATGTCAGGTTTGTGAAAATAATCAAATGCACCCAGCTTCAGCGCTTCCTTCACGTAGGCAATATCATCGAAGCTGCTTAACACGACTGTTTGAACCGGAATCTGCCGCTCCTTGATCGTCCGGAGCATCTCGAGCCCGTCCATCTTCGGCATTTTGATATCCAGCAGCACGACATCCGGCGCAGTCTCCGCTATCATGCGCAGTGCTTCTTCACCGTCACCCGCTTCACCCACAATCTCCACGCCTTGGGCTTCCCAGTCAATCGCCGATTTAATTCCGATCCGAACCAGCGGCTCGTCATCTATAATAAGTATTCGCACTTGCTGATCACCCTGTTTCTTCTGTGATGATTGGAACCCGAAGCCAGGCCACCGTTCCGCCGTGCTCTCCCCTCTGGATCCTCAAGCCATATTCCGGCCCGAAATGAAGGGAGATCCGGTTACGTATATTGTTCAGTCCGATCGAATTGAAGGCATCCTGTGGACCGTCCTGCTCCGTCTTCGCTTGTCCGCCCTCCGGAAACCCGCGCCCGTTGTCGCTTACTTTCATGATCAACGCATCCGACTCCTCATAAATGGATATGACCAGGATGCCCTTGTAATCGATCCCTTCAAAACCATGGAAGACCGCATTCTCCACAATGGGCTGAAGCAGAAACTTCAGGGTCCTATGATTCATTACGGCAGGATCGATCTCGTACGTGACATCAAATTTATTAAAATAGCGGAAATCGAGAATTTTCGTATAGTTCTCCATGAATTCGACTTCCTCAGCAATGGTCACGAAGTCGCCTTCCTTCTTCACTGTAAACTTGATAACCGAAGAGAAGGCCTGCAGCGCTTCTTCAATGCCCGTTGCCCCCTGAATCTTGGCCATCCACTTGATCACATTCAGCGTGTTATATATAAAATGCGGACGAATCTGCGACTGGAGCGCATTCATCTCGAGGGTTCGTTTCTCCTCTTCTTCCACATAGATACGTTCAATTAAATCACGAATTTCTTGCAGCATCTGATCCACCGTATTGCTGATCACGCCGATTTCGCCTCGATCCTTCGTATCGAAGCTAACGTCAAGCTGACCCTGAGAGACAAGCTTCATTTTACTATTCAGCACGGACAGCGGCTTCATGATCGTAGTCGCAATCCGAGCAGATATCAGGATGGACAGCACGAGCAGCAGAATCAATGCACCGATCAGGATGGACACCATCAGGTATACGATGGAGAACAGATCCTTCTTGGGAATGACCGTCACCGCCTTCCAATTCGCCATCGAAGAGGAAGATGAAATCATATAGGTATCCCGATTGATCTGCGTGTTCACTTGGCCGTCTGCACTGTATTGAATATCACTCCCCAATACCTCGAACGCCGGCCGCCCAATTTCCTCAGGATGGATGCTGTGCACAATATGATCCGCTTCATCGATCAGATAGAATTTCGTGTTCTCTGAAAATGCCGTGTCGCTCCATAATGTCTTCAGCTTATCAACCGAAATGTTAAAGAGAATAAAACCAAGATCCTCTTTCGTATACGGATCCATAATCGCCCTTCCAACAGACACGACCGGGATACCCTTCGTTGACAGCAACCGCTCCTGATGAATACCTACAGGAACTAAGCGTCCATAAGCTTCTCTGATCTTTTGAACGAAAGGCTCACGGGTAAACTGCTCCTTGAAATAGAAAAAGTTCATGTATTCCCTGTTGCTTCGGCCAATGATCGACTGGCTGTTCTCGTGATAGATGACAACGGAGTCTATCAAGTCCGAATAAAGCATGACCCCGCTCTGAATCAAGCCATTCACTTTATCAAAATCCTGCCCCCGCTCAAGCAGTGGATAGGCCACCTTACTATAGTCCTTGCGCATGATCGGGTATACCGTTGCATCCTGAATCGGGAACATGGACAGCCGTGTAAGCGGCTGAAGGGAGGTATCGATATTCTTAATGATTTGCTTGTTATTCTCCACCGCAGCCTCAATCATGGTATTCCGGTTATTCTCCACGTACACCCAGGATACGATGCCGCCGATCAGAAGGAGGGGAACGATGATAAAGGCGGAGAATGCTGCGATCAGTTTCTTCTCCAGAGTTAAGTGAAGCATTTTCTGCTTTAGTTTCTTCATGGGCCGCGTCTCTCTTCTTGTTGTTCATTATGTGATCTTTACTTTATCGCGCTGTACCGCTAATCCGAAATTTTCTCGGCGTCATTCCCGTAAAATTCTTGAATACTTGCGTATAATAGCTCTGGCTGCAGAATTTGAACGTAAACGCGATTTCGGATATCGACTGGTTTGTATTGGCCAGCAAATGCTTGGATTCCTCAATCTTCCGCCGATTAATAAAAGTGGTTATCGCCTCACCCGTCTCCCGCTTAAAGCGATCGGATAGATAGCTCGGGTGGACTTTCAAATATTCAGCAACCCCCTGCAAGGTCAGCTCCTCGAAAATATGCTCCCTAATGTAATATATCGCCAGATTCACGATATGAGAGAAAGATATGTCTTCCTTCTCTGAGCGAATCATCGACACAAACTGTACCAGCATTTCATATTCAAAATGGACCAGCCGCTCTACATCGGTCATTTTCTCAATCTCAAGGATTAGCGTATCACTTAAATGAAAGGCAATCTCCGGATCCACGCCGCCCCTGATGATCGCCCGGGTGAATAAAGTGCAAGAAGCAATCAAGGCGTTCTTCTTCGATCGCAGCGGATACGTTGCAAGCACAGCCGCTTCCAGCTCGTTAATCTTGCGCAGCATGTCCATCGCTCTATTCTCATCGCCGAAACGGATTGCTTCCAGCAGTTCGTGCTCATAGTCGAACGGGGGATGTATAAAATTCTCGCGCAAATAATGCATGCGGGAAGACAGATAAAACGGTTGGTTTCCATAGCTTCCCGAGCGTGCGGGCTCTTTCATTATTTACACACCACCTAAAAATATTGATAAAAACCTTGTTATTTTAGTATAACATAACCCCGATTGGTTCTAAAATTCAAGCATAACCATGCTAGGAAGGAAGTGTAGACCATGACCTGGATGATATCAAATCCTGATTTGTCGCAGCAAGCCTTGCTGAATATGGAAAGTATTTTTGCACTCGGAAACGGTTACTTGGGTGTGCGCGGCAACTTCGAAGAAGGTTACGGAGAGAGCATGTCCACCATTCGCGGTACCTATCTGAACGCTTTCCACGACGTTATTGACATTCCTTACGGCGAGAAGCTCTTCGCCTTTCCCGATACACAGCAAAAACTCGTTAACAATATTGATGCCCAAACGGTCCTGATCTATTTAGGAGATGAGAAGGAGCCTTTCCGCCTTGATCACGGTACGATCATTTCACATGAACGCCGCTTGCATATGGATAAGGGGTATTCCGAACGAATCATTCAGTGGAAATCCCCCGAAGGCAAAGAGATCAAGCTGACCTTCCGCCGCCTGGTATCTTTCGCGCGCCGGGAGCTGTTTGCCATCTATGTACAAATAGAGCCGATCAATTTCAACGGCCAGGTACGCATCGTCTCCACCGTGAACGGCAAAGTGAAAAACTACACCAATGCTAATGATCCACGGGTAGGAGCAGGCCACGCGGAACGGATGACCGTCATCGATGCTGGCGTGAAGGGCGATGATGCCTATGTCGTCGACGAGACGATGGCCTCCCAGCTGCGTGCGGCTTGCGTGACACGTCACCGCTTGGATGTTGATGCCGACATTCAGCTCGAGGCCGGAACCGGAGAAGTCACGTTTACGGCTGCCCTTCCATTGACTGGACCGATCCAGTTTACGAAATACAATCTGTATACCGACAGTCTTCGTCACGGTCAGGACATGATCGATCACGGCATTCAGTTGCAGGAAGAGTTGAAGGATACTTCGTTCGAGGACTTGCTTGCCGAGCAAGCTGAGTACCTGAACGACTACTGGAAATCTGCCGATGTGGTAATTCAGAACGATGACCAGCTCCAAGAAGGCATCCGCTTCAATCTATTCCAGCTGCTGCAATCCGCGGGCCGTGACAAGCACAGCAACATTTCTGCCAAAGGTCTGAGCGGCGAAGGCTATGAAGGCCATTATTTCTGGGACACGGAGATTTACATGTTCCCTGTATTTCTGATGACACAGCCGGACATTGCACGCCAGCTGCTGCTGTATCGCTATTCCACATTGGAGCAAGCGAGAGACAGAGCGCGGGAAATGGGACACCGCCAAGGCGCTCTGTTCCCGTGGCGCACGATATCGGGGACGGAATGCTCCTCCTTCTTCCCTTCGGGAACGGCGCAATACCATATCAGCGCAGACATCGCTTACAGCTATATCCAGTATTATCTCGCCGAGCAGGACCGGGATTTCCTCTTGTCCTACGGGGCCGAGGTGTTGATCGAAACCGCCCGCCTGTGGGCTGATATCGGCCACTATTATAATGGCGCCTTCCATATCGATGAGGTGACAGGGCCGGATGAATATACCTGCTGCGTGAACAACAACTATTACACCAATGTCATGGCGAAGCATAACCTGAAGTGGGCTGCCAAGAGCTGCTCCATTCTGGAATCCTACGATGCGCAAGGCTTCAAATCCCTGTGTGACCGACTTGGCGTAACCGCGGATGAAATTTCAGCTTGGGCGAAAGCCGCCGATGCCATGCTGCTGCCATACGATGAAGCACTCGGCATTAACCCGCAGGATGATACATTCCTCCGCAAAGCGGTATGGGATTTCGAGAATACGCCGGAGGATAAATATCCGCTGCTGCTGAACTATCATCCGCTCACCATTTACCGCTATCAGGTATGTAAACAAGCGGATACAGTGCTCGCTCACTTCCTGCTGGAAGATGAGCAAAGCTTCGAAACGATTCAGCGCTCCTATGACTATTATGAAGGTATCACAACGCATGACTCGTCCCTGTCCTCCTGCATCTTCAGCATCATGGCCTCGAAGATTGGCAATATGGACAAAGCTTATGAATATTTCATCGAGACAGCACGCCTTGACCTGGACAATACGCACGGCAATACGAAAGACGGCCTGCATATGGCCAACATGGGCGGTACCTGGATGTCGATCGTCTACGGCTTTGCCGGCATGCGTCTGAAAGAAAGCGGACTTTCCCTCTCCCCTGCCATTCCGAAGGACTGGGAGAAGTATGCATTCCGCCTCAACTTCCGCGGCCGCCTCATCGGCGTATCCATCGAGAAGGACGGCGTGACCCTAGAAATCGTAGAAGGCGAATCCATCGAGATCAAGCTGTACGACGAAGTAGTTAAGCTTGAAGCCGGGAAGCCCGTGAAGCATTCGCTTCAAAACAAATAATAAGGCTTAGGCTGTCTGATATCGCAAAAAGGAGCCATAAGAACATGAACGAAACAAGCAAGCTGAAGGCCGTTATCTTTGACCTGGACGGCGTCATTACCGATACTGCGGAGTATCATTATCAGGCATGGAAAGCCACGGCAACCGAGCTTGGCATCCCCTTCACCCGTGAATTCAATGAGAACCTCAAGGGAGTATCTCGCATGGATTCTCTGAAGCTGCTGCTCAGCCAAGCAGAGAAGCCCGTCAACTATTCGGATGAAGAGCTGGTACAGCTGGCTGACCGCAAAAACAAGCTGTACGTGGAGCTGATTGAAACGATTACGCCAGCCGACCTGCTGCCAGGAATTACGAAATTTGTGGCAGACATCCGGTCGGCCGGCCTGAAGACCGGAATCGCGTCCGCCAGCAAGAACGCCATTGCGGTGCTTACACGGCTTGGCGTAATGGACCAGTTCGACGTGATAGTCGATGTAAACAAGCTGAAGAACAGCAAGCCCGACCCCGAGATCTTCCTCACCGCTGCCGCGCAGCTCGGCGTAGAGCCTGCCGACTGCATCGGGGTGGAAGATGCCGCATCGGGCGTTGATGCCATCAAGGGCGCCGGCATGTTCGCCGTGGCCATCGGCAACGCCGCGCACTTCCCGCATGCGGATGTCGTGCTGCCCGGCACGGCAGAGCTGAATTTCCGTGAGCTCGCGCAGACGTTCGAAGGTAAATAGAAGTGAAGGGGTGCTCTTAAGCGAGCACCCTTTTTCTTTTGCCTTTCCTTTTTTTGCAACCACCTATGATCTTCGTTAGACTGTAATTGTTGGTAAATACTCGTAACTTATCCGGTATGCAAACATAAGATTTCATATCGAGAATACGATAAAGGGGACTTTCCATGGAACAGGCTGTCTTGGATCAAGGCGCCGAACGATTCGGCCGAGGTTCGTACTCGCTGCAATTGCTCGGAGGATTCGATCAGAATGTATTTGAATACATCGGTGAAGGCGGGCACCGCTTCGTGATTAAATTCTTGGATGCAGCCAAATATCGCAAAGCCTCGATCATCCGCGAGCTAACGTGGATGGCCTATCTTAAGGAGCAGGGGCTAAACTTGGCGGAGTCGATTCGATCCGCTCAGGATCTTCTGATTGAAGAAGTAACTCACGATTCCAAGCAATATTATGTCATTGCTTTTACAAAGGCTCCCGGCAGTCCATTAACGGATTTGGCAGCGGATTATGCCATGATTAAGCAGTGGGGACGCGGGATGGGCCGGATGCATATACTCGGCAAAAAGGATTCCCACGCTGCTTCGCTTGTGCACCGAATGGCTTTTCCTCAGTGGAATGACCACGTCATGTTTACGGATGCGTTCCCGGAGGCGGCTGGTGAACAGGTACACACTCAGTGGAAGCAGTATCTTAAGGAATTAGAGTCCCTCCCGCAAGATCAGGAAGGCTACGGCATTGTCCACAATGATCTTCATCATAATAATTTTCATGTACATAATGGGAAGATTATCTTTTTCGATTTTGGGGATGTCTCGTACCATTGGTTCGCCTACGATATTGCTATTGCCATCTATCATGCGGTACAGACCGTACCTGAAAGCGGAAAAGCTGAATTTGTTGCCAGATTTTTCGATTCGTTCTTATCCGGCTATCTACAAGAAAACACGCTAAGCGAGGAATGGATCCAGCGGATACCGTTATTCATCGACTTTCGCAATATTTATTCCTTTGTCTACTTCACCAAATTCGTCAATTGGAATGAGATGAACGAGCGCACCCGGAATTATCTCTTAGGGATGAAAGCTGATATTGAGGCAGGTAAATCCGTTGTAACGCTATCTATTTAATTTTAAGAAGGAAGAGTACTTCGCTATGAAACCAAAATCTACATATATCCGCCGCTTCGGCTATTTGGGACTGGGAATCCTGCTCTCGGTCATTATTCTATACCTGCTGTTCCTTCGTCCAACTCCTATTAAGGTCGGTGGGTTTACATCCTATACGGGCGAAAACACCATCATCTTTGAGGCGATCAATAAGGGCTTCACCGATGTAAAGCTGCTGGAAGTGCGGGTGAACAAGGGCAATAAGCCGACCAGAGCTGAGCTGGGCGTCAGTTATTCCCTGCATCTGGTCGGCGGCGGCGGCCTTGATGAAGATCCTGATATTGAATTCGTGGATATTCAGAAGCAGCCATTGAAGCCTGAGCTTACACCAGATGAGAAGAGAGCCGCGCTCAATCAGGGTGTTCGCACTCCCCTCAATTATGGCGTCCGTCTATATAACGAAACGCCGATCCGGCAGATTGAAGTAAAATATACATATTGGGGTATTACGTTTACGAGGGAGATGCCGATGGGGCGATTTTTTGATAGTGATTAAGGTACCGAGGTGAATGGAGGTTCTAAACATGGAGAAGATCCATATTGAGCGTATTATCGCTCTAGTAACTTTTGCAATCACTGTTGTACTAGTAATCATAGATGGCTTTTTTCTGCATTACGGTTCTCCCTTTGACGGATATGGTCTAGCTTCCACATTCGTACTGCCTCCGATAGGGTGTATCGCTTCTGTTATATCTGTGAAGAAAACCGGTTCAAAGTTAGATGTCGCCTTGATACTCATGAACGTCTTTGCATTTTTCTCGATTTTTCTGTACATGTTTTTGGGTACGATGTTCATGGGTAGTTAGGGTGAACTAAAGCTATTTCCCTATCTGGAATTTCACAGATAAACAAACACAAAAAGACGTCCCTTTATCACTCAGGAACGTCTTGTTATGAAGATATCCAATTTAATATTTTCTGATTTTTCCACCAAACTCTCAATTAAGATGACACCATATCAGTATTAAAAAAATCCTTCAGTGCAGCCTCCATATCAGGCTCCCCGTCATCTTTGGTCCATGAATCCTGAATAAGAAGATAGCGGCAGGCGCTGCTCTGCAAATAGCTGTAGATGATTTGTGCCGTATCGATATCTTCCCGGGTAATCTCGGCAGCATCGTATTCTACATCCTTCGTGAAATAACTGAGGATCAAGGCTTTGACCCTCTTCCTCAGCGATTCCATGTCCACTGTGGCAGCCACAGAACATCGCTCGCTGTGCAGCACAACGTTGCCCTTAATCAGAAATAACTTGATGGTATCATCGTCTAAATATTCGTAGACAACGATGCTTTGATTCTCTTCGGCGAACTCGATCACATGCTGTTTACTTAAGAGCAAATTCACTGCATTCATGCCGTCCCTGTATTTAGCCGCCTGTTCAAAATCGAAACACTCTGCGGCGCCGAGCATGTTGTGCTCCATTTGATCATACAAACTTCGGTCTTCCCCTTGAAGCAGAGCAATGAATTGATCCATGACTTCATCAAATTGACGAGCGGCGTCGCCCCCAAGACACTTGCCAAGGCAGAAGCCTATCGAGTAATTCAAGCAGGGGGTATTTGTCGTAGTGGCAGGTGTATAGTTGCAGGCGATTTTACAGCATTCTTTAATCTTTTGCACGGCTTGTTCAAGACTATTTCTGCCGGCTGTGTATGGACCAAAAAAATGAGAGCGATCGGGACTACCTTCATCCAGTGTATCTGTAACTTCCAGCCACCGCCAATCTCGCTTTTGCCGTAACACAATATAATGATAACCTAGCGGATTCTTCATTTTACGGTTGTACATCGGCTTTATATCCTGAATGAGTCTGCATTCCAGCATGAAAGCCTCAAACTCCGTGTCAGTGACGATATATTCCAGGTCCTTCACATGCTGAACCAGTCTCTTCACTTTTGGGGAGTGCGATTTATTGTTGTAAAAATACGACTGTACTCTCTTCTTGAGACTTTTGGATTTGCCAACATAAATAACCGTTCCCCGCGAATCTTTCATAAGATATACGCCCGGCGACAGCGGCAGCTCTTGTATTTTTGTTTTCATTTTAACTGTCGATCCTCTCAACGAATCTACCAAACATGGCGTTTTCCGTTTTCGTTCCATTCAAAGATATCATATGCACAACAAAAAGCACCACAATCACCCGCTGATCCAGCTCGATGAATGTGATGCTTCTATTACCCGACAAATTGAGTACTCAAACTCAAAATCATGTTACGCTCTCTCATGATCCGTTTTTCTTAATTACCTATCTATATTCTCAGGTGACTTCCTTGAACCTTCAACTAATAATTCCTTCAAATTTTCCACTTCATTTTTTAATGTATTTATATCCGATTTCAAACCGGAATTTTAATTCCTTCGCTTACAATCAGATAAATGATTAAATAATTGACTACTAATAAGAGTAACATAAATATCAGTCCATCTAAACCAACACTAGTTAAATACATGAAATATCAGTCCCCTCTCCTTGTGTTGCTCACATCTCCTAAATTATAGCAAAATATGCATTGCGGGAGGGCGATTATGTACAAAATACGATGAATGCCGAACTCATATATTATTGAACAAGATATATAAGTTCCGTAGACGGATCAGCCACGACAGAGCAGTCCATCACTATTAAGAATTGTATTCCGGAATTTGTTTTAGACTATCCCCATACAACAAAAAGGGAAGCCGTACGTATACGGCTTCCCTTTAAACTCATCTATTACAACTTCACAATTTTGCCTGTATCTTGGGATTCGAATGCACCCAGGATGACATTCAAGGAGCGCAGGCCTTCCTCACCGGAAATGCTAGGAGGCGTGCTTGTCATAATGGATTCGACAAAAGCGTCGATGACGCCACTCGGAACCTGCTTCTCGTTCGTAGCCATGGCACCAACCTTGTAGGTTTCTACCGTACCGTCCGTCAGCTCCACGATTACCTCGTCGCCGTTCACAGTACCAATCTGCATGGCACCTTTCTCGCACCATAATACCGTACCGTTATCGCCTGCTCTGTAATGCGTCCAGCTTGCCATCAGCGTACCTACCGCGCCGCTCTTCATGCGAACGATGCATGTTGCGTTGTCGTCTACGTCAGTTCCCTCTTTATGAACTGTACTGATGAAACCGGCCACTTCTACGATTTCATCGTTCAGCAAATAACGAATAAAGTCTGATTTATGAACGCCTAGATCTCCCATAGCGCCCATAATCGCTTCTTCCTTACGGAAGAACCAGCTGTCCCGGCCATCCAAGCTCCAGCCCTCCGGACCGCCATGACCAAAGGATGTACGGAAAGTAAGAACCTTTCCGAGCTTGCCGGAATCCAGAATTTCCTTCGCTTTCACGTGCGGAGGCATCAGGCGCTGATTGTGTCCTACCATCAGATAAACGCCATTTTTGCGGGCTGCCTCGATCATTTGCTCCCCTTCTTCAGCCGTTGTTGCCATCGGCTTCTCAACCAGCACATGAAGGCCGGCATTCGCTGCTGCAATAGTCATTGGAGCATGCAGATAGTTCGGCGTACACACGCTAACAGCGTCCAGTTTCTCATTTTTCAACAATTCTGCGTAATCCGCATAGGCTTTACCGCCATACTGGGCAGCCATTTCTTCTGCGCGCTCCTTCACCGGATCGGCAAAGGCAACCAGTTCTACGTTAGCATTGTTTGCATACTCAGGGATATGTCTACGCTGGGCGATAGCGCCGCAGCCAAATACAGCCACTTTAATTTTGCTCATGGATAATCTCCTTTATTGTTGAATTATTAGAATTGGTTCAGGTAATTCTGCTTCAGCCAGTTCATGCTGTTCTCCACGCTTTGCAGCGGTGGGTTCTGGCATACATCCTGCTCCACGATCAGCCATTCCGTACCTGCATCAGATGCAGCCTGAATGACGCCTGGCAGATCAACCGAGCCTTGGCTCAGTTCCAATGTCTTCATGTTGCCCTCAGCATCCTTGCTGAAATCCTTCAGGTGAAGCAGCGGCAGCCGTCCTGCATATTTCGGAATGTAGGCAAGCGGATCTTGTCCGGCAAATTGTACCCAGCATACGTCCATCTCAACTTGTACAGCTTCCGGAGTTGTCGCGGAATACATCGCATCAAATACGAACTGACCATCCACATCGGCTTCAAATTCAAATGCATGATTATGGTAACCAAAAATCAATCCCTGCTTGCGAGCTTCAACTCCTACTTCCTGCAGGAACGAGAAAAGGTTCTTCCAATCTTCCGCATCTTTACGGTCCTCTTCTGCAACATAAGGGCACATCATATATTTAGCGCCAATGGTTTTCAGGTAGTCGATCTCCTTTTGCAGATCAGCACGAAGAAGATGCAGGCCTACGTGGCTGCCAATCGCCTTCAGACCAAGCTCTTGAAGAAGCGTTTTCATTTCCTCGGCTGGAATGTCTCCATAACCTGCAAATTCGACTCCTTCATAACCCAGTTCAGCCACTTTGCGAAGCGTGCCACGGAAATCCTGTGCCGTCTCATCGCGCAATGTATACATCTGCAAACCAATATTCATTCTTCTCATTATAGCGCACCTCGATTCAAAAAATGAGTTATTGCTCTATCTGCTACTATCATACATGCGAATAGGCTAAAATGAACATAAACAATATGGCTGCAACATGAACTATCTGCTTACTTTTTTACTGGGGGTTATTACCATGGCGGAGGCAAAACTGCTGATCTGCGACTATTCCTATCATTTCCAGCAATTCAGCAACAGTCACCGGGGCGGCTTGACCACGTATCTGTTCCGTCTCCAAACCGAAGGCTCTTGTGAGATTTACTGCAACGGCATCGAGCATCATGTGCAAGCAGGCGATCTGCTGCTGCTGAGGCCAGGTGATTCATACGAGCTGCGGGTAAAGGAAGACGGCGAGGATGGCCGCGTGTCCAGCGGGGATTATTTTATTTTTTGCGATGGTTCCTGGATTGATGATTGGTGGGAACGAACCCACCGGCCTGTCGTGAGCCATATTGGGCTCGACGATCATTTGCTGGGTCTGTGGAGACAGATGCTGCTGGAGAAGCGGCGTGGACTTGAAGGAGAAATTGGGGAACTGACCGACTATCTGCTGCGCAGTCTCTGCCTGTGTCTGGACCGTGCCATTACCGATATTAAGCCGACTGATCGTCTGGCTTTCACCGCTCTGCGATTGAAGCGATTCGTTGAGGAACATGCCACCATCACCTTCAAGCTGGAGGAGGCTGCTTCTCATGTCGGTCTCAGCTTATCCCGGGCAGTTAAACTGTTCAAAGAATATTACGGAAAAACGATGATTCAATATGCTCTGGAGATCCGGCTGAACGCAGCCGTCGAGCGGATAAAATACAGCACCATGACGCTAGAGGAAATTGCGGAAACCTGCGGTTTTGCTAGCTACTCCTATTTTCACCGGGTATTCCGGGCCAACTACGGCATGTCTCCGGTAAAATTCCGGGAACAGGCAACGGTACCGGCCAAGCCTGAACGAGAGAAAGGCCCTCGCTGAATTTTATCTACATTAATATAGAAGAAACCGGTATATAAAAATAACAAACACCCCCTCCGATTCAAACGGAAGGGGTGTTCACTTAACCTTTAATCGATCCTGCCACCATACCCTTCATGATCTGCTCCTGCAAGATCAGGTAGGCCACGATCGTTGGAATGACGGCGATTGCCATCGCTCCCATTGTCAGGCTGTAATCTGTGCCAAAACCGTCCGAGAATAAGGACAGACTAAGCGGCAGCGTCTTCAAAGCCTGCGTATTAATAAATACGAGGGCGAAGGAGAAGTCATTCCAGAATCGAAGAAATGCCAGAATCGATATCGTTGCAACGATCGGCGTGCAGAGCGGAAGAATCATTCTTCCGAAGATTCCCCACCAACCGCTGCCATCAATCATAGCTGCCTCTTCAATCTCTCTAGGGATCGATGACATGTAGGCCATCGCCAGGAAGATCGCGATCGGAAGCTCAAACGCCGTATAAGGCAGAATAAGCGCTCCGTACGTATCAAGCAAGCCGATATTCTTCATCATAATAAACAGCGGTACCAGCGTACTGTGGATCGGAATCAGCAGCCCGGTCGTAAACAGCACAACCACTATTTTCTTGAACCGAAACTCGAATCTGGATAATACATAGGCCGCAAGCACACTGAGCAAAATGGTGAGCACAACGGCGGTGATCGTCACCACCGTTGAGTTCAGCATGGCTCTACCCATATTTCCAAGCTCCCATGCCCGGAATAAATTCTCCGTCATCCACGCCTTCGGCAAGCCGTAGGGATTCGTAAAGAAGTCTTGGTTCGACTTAAACGCGCTTGTAAAAAGCCAGTACAAGGGATAGAGCGTAAGAAGCGCATAACCAATCAGCAGCAATTTTACGAATCCGGACAGCCCCTTCTTGATGACTCGGCTCCCCGCAGCACTTCCGTTTTCGGTCGTCTGTATATTCACATCGCTCCCTCCTTCATGCTAGTTTGGCTTTCTGCGCGTTGCGAAATAGTTAAGTGCAATAAGAATAGCGCTGACAATCATGATCATCGTGGATACGGCAGAGCCGTAACCATAGCGATAGACACTGAACGTGCTGTTGTACATATAAGTGGCAAGCAGCTCGGTCGATTGAGCCGGGCCGCCGCCCGTCATGACAATAACATGGTCAAAAGCCTTCAGGCTTCCTGAGATACAGAGCACAATGGTCACAACTACCGTACTCCAGACCATCGGCAGCGTAATCTGCGTCAGCTTGTTCCAGCCTGTGGAGCCATCAATTTTGGCTGCATCGTGGATCTCCGGCGAAATATTTTGCAGTGCGGCAATAAAGATTACCAGATACGGACCAACATTCGCCCAGTTAATCGGGATCGAGATGGCCAGCATATTCACTTTAGGATCTGACAGCCAGGGACGAGTCCAGGACTCCAGACCGAGCATCTCAAGCACATAGTTGGCAATCCCAAACTGCGGGTGGTAAATATAGCCCCAGATGAGACCGACGACAACCGTGGAGAGAACCATCGGCATGAAGACCGCAGACCGGATGAACCTGGAAAATAGCGAATTTTTGAACAATACGATAGCAAGTATTAAAGCGATGGGAATCTGACCAATGATGGACGATACCACCAAAATCAAGTTATTGCGTAGTGCCCGCCAGAATATCGGATCCTTAAACATCTCTATATAATTATCGAATCCGATAAACTTGGCGTCTCCGAATCCCTTCCAACTAAAGAATCCATAGTAGGCCGACCAGAATACTGGAATAATGACAAATACCAGGAACAACAGAAGCGCAGGAAGAAGTGCTATCGCTATAAATCCTTTGCTTCTTACCGCTGTAGGCATGGCAGCCTCCTCCCTCCTAATCCTTATGCAATGATGTACTGTTTCTTATGGAGTAACGGATCTGGCTTGCGCGTCCTGAAGTTTCTGGGCAACGCCTTCGATGGAACCGCCCATCATGATCTCCTGCAGGCCGTTATTGATAACATCAGCCGCCTCTGCAGACAGATAAGCATCGTATACCGGCGTAATGCCTGTTGTTTTCACCAGATTAAAAGCTTTATAGTACAGAGACGTAACTTTGGACTCATCAATGTCGGTATCGTACATAACCATGGAATTGCTTTCAGCAATTGCCTTTTGTGCTTCCGGTCCACTCACAGCATAAATCAGTTCCAGCGCCAATTCTTTTGCTTTCCCTTCCGTTCTGCTGCTAAGAGCCAGACCACCACCAGCTCCACCGGAGATAGTGCCTGCTTCCCCTTTACCTCCAGGGATTGAAGGCAATGTCGTTACCTCGATATCCTTCATTTGCTCTTCCGAGGAGGAAGCCGCAAGGTTTGTCAGTGTCCAGGCACCGCTGATCATCATCGCAGCATTGCCTTGAATGAAATACTGCTCGGCTTGCGTGTTGTCGATGCTATTCGCGCCTTCCTGGAATGCTTTGTTGTCGACGAGCTCTTTGAAATAGCCGAGCGCTTCGATAAACTCAGGATCGGTGAATTTCGCGCCATCCTGTGCTGCCGCTTTTTTGAACCATTCGGTACCTGTCACGCGGTCGGCAATCGATCCGATAATGGTGGACTGCGCAACCCATGGCGCTTTGTTTCCGAGGGCGATCGGCGTAATGCCGTTATCGTTGAACGTTTTAACCGCCGTCATCATTTCTTCCCAAGTCGTTGGAACTTTTACGTTGTGTTTGTCAAATAGCGCTTTGTTGTAGTACAAAATCGAAGTGGCGGACATGCCGACTGGTGCAGAGTAGATCTGACCTTCTTCGAACTGGTATGGATCAAATGCTCCCGGCAGGAACTTATCCTTCCAATCGGAATGCGCATCGAGCACCTCCGTAATCGGTTGAAGCAGCTTCGCCTGATAAAGCTCAGAGGAATGGCTTCCTGCATACACGAAGAATACATCCGGCATTTCATTCGCAGCCGCTACTGTACTCAGACGCTGACGGTAACCATCCGGTGGAATGGCTTGCGCATCCAGCGTAACTTCCGGATGATCCTGAGCAAATTGATCGATAAAGCTTCTGACAGACTTCGCACGCAGGTCATCGCCGGCAAAGTTATGCCAAATTGTAAGCTTGACCTTCTCCTGGCTACCTTCATTTCCTCCCCCTGCCTGCTCTTTGCTTTGCCCGCCTCCGCAAGCTGCGAGGACCAGTGTCATCATCAGCAGTACAAGACCTATTTTCCGTTTTGATCTCATGGTCAATCCCCCTTTTAATTTACGAAAATGAAGCATATTGAGATGATTAGCCTAAGTATAAAAGAGGAGATAGCGCTTACATAGGGGATATACTTCAGTCCATAGAGGGACAAAATTCAGGATTTGCCCGATATTCCGACGGCGTTTGCCCAGTCCATTTCTTAAACAAGCGGTTGAAATACTTAATATCCTCATAGCCGATTTCGTTTGCAATTTCGCTAATCTTGGCTGGCGTTTCCCTAAGCAGATTCATCGCTTTTTGCAGCTTGGCCTGCGTCACAAACTCAATATAATTCTGTCCGGTTTCCTTCTTAAACATCTCGCTAAAATAATTGGGGTTCATATGAACATGCTTAGCCACTTGTTGAAGCGACAGGCTTTGTCCCAGATGTTCATGGATAAAAGATATCGCCCGCTGCACGGGACTCGTGGTCGACACCATATCATGGTACTGCTTCATGATCACTCCCAGAGATTCCATCAGCACCTTCTCCGGTGTTTTCGTCAGCTCACGAATATCATATGTCTCTTCCACGGTAACCGGACTGGTGTAGCCGATCGATGTCGCCGATCGTATCAACCAGCGCTGTGCCGAAACGATCAAAGAGTGCAGATAGGACTGAACCGAGGCAGGCGTAGCCTGGCTCTGACTGCGGATCCGTCTCAATAAATCGGCAATCCAAGTCTGCAGCTCGGAAGATTGTCCTGAACGCAGCAGAGAAGATAGCTTGGTTTCTTCCTCTATTGAGCAAACTGTCCGGATTCCATGGCGTCCTTTGATCTCTTCATAACGGATAATCTGCTCCGAGTGCAGCAGCCACTCGTAAGAGCTGGCCTCTAATGCGGTACTAAGTGCAATATGCAGCTCTTGCACACTGGAAACCGGCTGGCCGCAAGCCGCCATTATTTGACAACCATGCTTGGATTCTATATTCCGTATTGCGGAAGCTACCCGATCCCATTCTCGGTTCGGTTCTGTTCGTTTCAATAGAAGCAGGGAGCCGTGCCACTCCAGCCACGCGCCGCCAACTTCTTCAGTGAGTTCCGTCCCGAGTACGCTGTGCTGCTCCCCAATCGTCAGCTCCCCCTTCTCTTCTAACGGATACACAGACAGTATCCAAATCTGAAGTGTCGAGCCCATCGATTCCAGACACAGCTCAGGGTACCGCTCCCACAATTCATTACTTGCGGAGTCATCCAGCGGTTTTCCGGATGCAAGCAGCCTTCTCAGAAACCCTCGATTGACCACTTTCTCCTGCTCTTCTTGCTTGGCTTGGTTTAGCTTTTGCAGCAGCAGCCGCTCTCTCGCCTGGACAGCAGCCTCGATAATTTCTCCGGGCCTGCTTGTCTTTAGCAAATAATCACTCACGCCTTCCCGCATCGCCTGCTGTGCATACGAAAACTCATCGTACCCCGAGATGACAATAATCTCGATCTCGGGGTACTGCTGTTTAACTTCACGCGCCATGTCCAGCCCGCTCAGACCTGTCATGCGTATGTCCGTAAATATAATGTCAGGCATTTCAGCCGGAATCCGCTTAAGAGCTTCCTCTGCTGAAGCTGCAGGCGCAAGCACCGTAAAACCGTTATCTGCCCAATTGATCACTGTACTCAAACCATTCCGAATGATCACTTCATCATCAACGATCAGTACCTTCAATGTCGCCATCCCCTTTGTCGGAAACTTCCGATTGTTGAATTTCAGGTAAATCAGGTATTGTAAACATCACCCGTGTTCCGGCACCCTCCGTGCTCTCCACACGTAATCCCGCATCCTTGCCGTAATGAAGGAGCAGCCGTTTATGCACATTACGCAGTCCATAGCTTCCGCGCTTAGTTTGGCCCTTCTCGTACTGGAGCGGATTTTCAACCAGCTGCTCCTGAAGCCAATTCAGGCGCTCCGCCGACATTCCGATGCCATCATCCTCCACCACAAAGTGAATATCATCCTGTTCGCGATAGCCGCGAATCGTAATCGTTCCCAACCCGTCACGGCTCAAAATGCCATGCAGCATGGAGTTTTCGACCAGTGGCTGCAGCAGCAGCTTCAGCATGGTGTGCTGATACAGTCCCTCCTCCACATGAACCTCAAACTTGAATTTATCCGGATAGCGGATGGTCTGAATATTAACGTAATGGCGGACATGCATGATCTCCTGCTGAATCGTGCAGTATTCCTGCCCATTGTTCAGGCTGAACCTCAGAAAATCGCTGAGCGATCCCACCATCTCAGCAATCTTCACATCCTGGTTCATCAGTGCCAACCAATGGATTGAAGAGAGCGTATTATAAAGAAAATGCGGATTGATCTGTACTTGCAGCGCATGCATATCCGCTTCCTTCTTCAGCGATTCGTTCCATTTCACTTCGTCCGTGAGCTTCACAATCCGGGAGCTGAGCCGGTTATAGCTGATGATCAGCTGACCAACCTCATCTATGGTTTTGACCGGCAGTGCAGGCAGGGGTTCTTCCGGACTTGCGTTCTTGAGGAACTTGGTTAATACAGACAGAGGATTCGTTATTTTCTGGATCAGAAAAAGGACCAGAATAATGACCAGCAGAATGGCTACACTTACAGCGACCACGGTTAATTTGATGAAATATTGGTTCTGGGAGCGATATTCCTGAGAGGGAATAATGCCGACCAACTTCCAGTTTACGCTGGACATTTTCTTATATAGAATGGTTTTCTTATTGCTTCCCTCGCCATAGTCCATATTTCCGCTAAGTCCGTCGAACTCTTGAATCGAAGGATAGTAATCCGCCAGTGTCATATTGGTCTCCATATCGGGCGGTCCGGCAATAATCCGATTGTTCTCGTCCAGAAGAAGGACAAAGCCCGTCTTCTCCAGTACAGCCTGCCTGAATTGATTTGCAATAACGGCTTGATCAAGATTGATCTGCAAATTCCCGATCGGCTTATATTTATCCGTGCTCCGAATCGGTCTGGCCAGCGTGATGACCTTCCTTACCCCTTCGAAGGTCCACTGCCGATGAACGAAGGACCACCATTTCGGATGCTGGTCATAATAATCCGGAATCTCCTCGGTAATATTCCTGAATTCGGAGCGTACTAACGACTTGTGTGAAATATGATCTTTACTGCCGAGCGGCTCAATGATGATGTTGGCGATATAGTCCTTGGAAAAGGCCAAATTCGTCAGGAAATTGATAATAGTCGTCTGCTGGACGTAATTGCTCTCTTCCGTTTTGAGGTAGGCTTGCACACCGGTATGACCGATGAGAAACAGCGACATATTCTCTACATCCTTGACCATGGTGTCCAGGTAAGCTTCCAGCTGACGGAGAGTGTTCATCCCTGTGATCTTCGCTTTTTCCTCAGTTAGGCTCTTCGCTATGTTAAAAGAGAAAATCCCCAGAAACAGCAGCGGCACCAGCGTAGCAATAATAATCAATATGGATAATTTATGCTTCAGCGATTTCCCAAGCCATTGTTGCATACACGCTCCCCCGTTCAATGTCCATATGGTATGGGCTTGTCATATTTGTTAACATTGAATGCGTTTACTTTTTTAACTTTTTTGATACAAAGTGAAAAAGGTGTCAGATTTATTAACTATCTTAGAGGAATCTTTAGACTCAAGTAAATGGTAATAAAGGCCTATAGATAGGGAAAAATTGTTTAAATCCAGGTTGTTTGCGCAGCTTGTTACCTATCGAATTTTGAGCTTCAGAAAATGGGAAAATAACGTTTATTTTCAAGTGCAGACAGCGCAAAAAGGACGCCGCAGCGCCCTTTTGGTTCATGAATCATGTCATTCTGCCAAGAACCGTGTTCTTCTTATATACTTTTGAAATATTATTCATGACAAAAAAGTCGAATGCGTGTATGTGTAGTTCTCATGATTCATGGCATTACATTATCGTCCTTCATCTGACAAACTGTATTCAATGGTATCCACCACGAACTGATTCAGATCCTCCTGAAACCGATAAGTCATCTTAATCTCACCAGCGAAGCCGGCTGGGCTTATGCTTCCCGCAGCCGTTGTCTGAAGCCTCCCATTCACCAGACTATGATTAACCACAGCCCCAAAACCAACCTTGTCATATAAGTAGCCTTTATCTTCGGAGTCATCCTCAAACCTCTGGACGCTTTCTTTCCCATCAATTGTAACCTTAACAAGGAAGTGATCGGCATACTTCTTGATACTGGATTGTACATAAGTCGATACGGCCTGTTCTAATGATTCAATAGGAATTTCTTTCAACGTTTCTGCGTCGACTACGTGCATTTCCCCCATATATAGCCCCGTGCCGGTCCCATTTACATAGAACACAACCACTTCCGGCTTGCCATCGCCCGTAACATCCTGGTAATGAACGATGGGTTTACGTGTACCGTCTCCACCATGCCATTCTTTAAATACCCGCTTCCTCCCTTCTACCTCGACCACCATGCCTTCATATCTTCCATATTTCGTGACTTTGAAAGGGTAAAGCTTCACATAACCGTTCTCCTCCGAGGTCGATACGTCGACCTTCGGCATATAGAGGTAGACCATGCGTTCCTTCTTATCCCAGCCTGCCTGTGCATCGTACAAATCCGCTATAAATCGAATAGGAACCATAACATGGCCATTCTTCAAGTACGCAGGAGTAGATAGTGAATATACCTTGCTGTCTCCCTTCGCCTTCTGGCTTCCCATTTCTAACACGACCTGATCGGCACCCGTGCTGATTGTTACCGTCTTGGTTTTGTTGTTCCAATGCAGGCCCATGGATTCCAGGTAATACTTCATAGCTTGCAAGGGAACTAATGTGGTCTGGTCCTTGATGGCGTAATCAACATCGAGCGTCACCATCCAATGATTAATATTTAGTTGTATTTCCTGCTTGGGCGCCGCACTGGCATGAGCCATTGTACTCATTAGCATGGTGAGGGCCACAGCACTGCTTGCGACTTTTTTTGTCCATTTGCCAGTTCTCATAATCTCTGATTCTCCTTGGGGATCCAAATATATATCTAACTATAACTTAGACGTAACGTGACCGGGAGAAGTTTGTCGATTTTTAAGAGAAATAGACAAAAAGTAAATCTCCTTGTAACTGTAACTTTCCTGACATATGCCCGGTTGGTTTTCCTTCATTTTGCAAAAGAAAATCATCACATAATTGCTTATGTTGTGTTAAGGTTGTTATATTATGGAATTTTTGCACGCAAGCGAAGCTGGCGTTCATCCGGGATGGACACTATTGATATGTCCTGAATTCAGATGATTCCCGCCCCTGTATCCAGGCTGCTGGATAAGACCATCTAAAGATGAGGCAGCAATAATGTTCGCTATTGGTTTGGTTTGCAGTAAGAATAAAGCCTTGGAGGGAGGTGAGCGACATAATGATGGGGAGTTCCATATTCAGCATATGGCCCATGTTGTTTTTCATCATCAATGGACTGTTCATGCTGCTTGGATTATATGCATTATATCTGCTTATCAAATTGATGATTCGAGCCATAACTCTACTAGAAATTTATATTGATGAGAAAAGAAACCGGCGATTATGAAGATGGACTTAGTTTGGGCCACTAAGAAATGGTAACCAGTAAAGGACCCGACTAAGTCAGAAGGTATTTGTGACCATTAGCCATACGAGTTTGCCCCGGACCAAACACCGTGCGCACAGGGCACATTGCTTACAATGTACAGAATAAGACGTCTCCTGTTCCGGTCCTTCGGAATGGGAGACTTTTGCGTGTTGTGATATGCAGCAATTGTTTCCATGACCCCTCCTCCCCAAGTTCTGCCTGAACTTCTCACCTCATGATCCACTTGGACATCCGACATGACCGGAGCCGACTGCCTGCACAAGATCTCCGGCTTGTTTCTTCATCTATAGGAATGTGATAGATTAAATGGATGGATACTCAGAATTATTTTCTCTTAGGAGACAACCGATAATGAACCCAAATCAAACTTTAGATGATATACAATGGCAGGCGCTTATTCAGCAAACCGCCGGTTATTTCAGCGATCTGACGATCAAGCGGGGATTTCAATATTACAAGCAAGGCCGCGTTCATGATATGGAGTATTCGGACGCTTCCGGCATCCTCGAAGCTGCTGTGGACGGAACGGAAACCTATCATGTCCAGCTTCATCTTACTGCCCTGGATGAGAGCGAGTGCAGCTGTCCCGTTAAGGAGGGTTGCAAGCATATGGTTGCGGTTCTGCTGGATTATGCCCAGCTCCAGGGTCGTTCCATCCATGCTCTCGTTAATGCGCATTCCACTACGTATACCGCGAGCTCTACCTATGACCGAAGCGAGACTAATCTCCGTTACACACAGGAACGGCCGTCTCCCGGAACATCGAGCTGGAGAGCCAAGGCAGACCATCTGCCCGAGCTGCCCATCTCTGCATGGCATGAGTTATTTGAAGTTTGCACGGCTTCGCTGGGGACAAATACGCAGAATTCATTTTACGCCAAAAATGCCCTTTCCTCCCTTCATCACATCAAGCCACCGATGCCGCCGGATATGGATGCTTTATATGAGCTTCATGCCCATTTATTCGTTCTGGGGAAGCTCGTTAAACAGCCGACCAGTGCCTGGAATTCTTCCGGCTCTTATATCGGCTATCACACGCAGGTTGCTGCGGATCATATCCAGGCTAGTATCGAGCGCATCTTCAAGGAGGGACTGGAGGACAGCGAGTCTAAGGAAGCTTTTGGCCAGCGTTTATCTGAAACCAATGTCCTTGTGCGACAGAGTATGCTGACTGAACCTAGGAATCGTAAATTTTACACCCAGGTCTATATGCAGCTCTGGATATACTGGATCTACCCGCTTATGAAAACAAGTGAAGGTACGATCAGAGAAGAATTAGATCAGCTGCAAGCAGCTGAATCCGAATATGGCAGCTCCCTCGCGCGCGCCTCGTGGTATATGGCGCAGGGACTAATGTCCTTCTACCTCGGTCAAGACGAACAAGCGTGGAGCCTGATTCGGGAAGCGGATAAGGTCAGCATCCTTCCCCCGGCAGCCGTGCTCGGCTTCTTCGGCATGCTGCATGCAAGGCAGCAATGGGACCGCTTGGCCCGCTGGCTTCCAGAGATCGGCCCGCTGCTTGGCAGTCATCGCAGTGAGCATCTGGGAAGCTATCAATTCTACTGGGATGCCGTCATTCAGCATCTGCCGGAAAAAGCTGAGCGGATGTGGAAGAGTCTCGCCGACATGCTTCCTTACTCGAAGGACATCTACCAGAATGCCTTGATCACACATGGCAGATGGCGGGAATGGATCGACTACCAATTAAGCACAGGCCGTGAACCGCTGGAGTTTCGGGTTGGCGAGCTGGCCCCCATTGAGAAGAATGCGCCCGAGCTGCTGCTGCCTTTTTACCATCAGGCTGTCGAGCGATACATTCTTCATAAGAACCGGGCCGGCTATAAAGCAGCCGTTAAGCTGCTCAAACGGTTGGCCAAGCTATATAAGAAGCTCAAGCAGCAGGAGCGCTGGGATGTATTCATCATCTCCCTGTCCGTTCGCAACAGCCGGCTTCGCGCCTTCCAGGAAGAGCTTCGGAGAGGAAAGCTGATATCATGAGCAAACATACTGAAACCATCACCGTTCATATCGCATTAAGCGAATACGGAGATGCCGTAATTTACGGGTCTACCGTCATGCGGGGTTACTTAGCGGGACAATACCTGAAGCACCGTTTATTCGCTTGGCACGAAGCCTCCTTCTACGGAACAGAGCTTGCCGTTCAATCCGTGCAGGATATGGAAGTGGTCGTCCTGCCTTCCGAGCAAGTCATCCCCTTCTTCGCGGATGGCCGGCTCCTTGAACATATTGAATGGGTATGGGACGAGAACTGCCTTCCCTTCATTGAGATTGCGCCTTCGCTGGCAAATTGCATTCAGAATAAACAATATGCGCCCAGCTTAAATGCCTACAAGTCAGGCAAGCTACAATGGGTCTGGGATACCGAGGCTTTCACGACCGAAGAACAGGTTCGCCTCGCTTTGCTGAACGGAGATGAAATATGGGAGGACGGCTTGCGGGCTGCCTTCTCGGCTGCTGTGCAGGAGCAATATTACGGCAGCGAAGAGGCGGCGGCCGACCTGCGCAGAGAGTATCCTCTGCTCTTCTCGCCGAACCGTACCGCTGCCGAGGGCATGGATGAAAAGTCCTGGCTGATCGCCATCGGGTGGCGGCCGGACACGGCTCCGTTCCGCCCCCTGCTGCAACTGCTTGAGCCGGACGAGGAAGAAGCCGAATGGCGTCTTCGGCTCGTGCTGCAGGACAAGTTGGACGCAGCAGCGCTTGTCGCCGTCCGTCTGGCTGATGACGGGCATGCATACGGAGCATGCCCGGAGTCTTGGACGGATCATGTTATGGAGCGATCCTCCGGCTGGCTCCAAGGCTTGCGGGCCGCATTGCCGGAGCGGGTGATTCATGCTCCTGCTGAAGACGTGCTCGGAAACCCTCTGACTGACGAGGCGGCGTGGCAATTTCTGACGATCGACAGCCAGCGGCTGCTTCAGTCAGGATGGCTGGTGCTGCTGCCCGCCTGGTGGGAAGCCGCCAGCAGGAAGAAACCCAAGCTGCGCGCGAAAGTCCGCTCCGGCGAAGGCGAGGGCGCGGAGCGTAACAGCGGTGGTTCCCTGTTCGGTCTGGATGCACTGGTGAATTTCGATTGGCGCATCGCCATCGGGGAAGCTAACCTCTCCGAGGCTGAATTCGCAGAGCTTGTTGCCCGGAACGAACGGCTTGTACGATTCCGGGGTCAGTGGATACCGCTGGACCCTGCTCTGGTCGCTCAAATCCGCCAGATGATGGCGGGCGTAGACCGTGAGGAAGGTCTATCGTTTCAAGATATTCTGCATCTTCATCTGCTTGGAAACAACGATGAATCTGAGCAGCAACAGCAGGATGCTGAGGAAACGCGAGACCCGGAACGAATCAAGCTTGAAGTGGAGCTGAATGAACATTTCGTGAAGCTTATCGGCCAGCTCAGCCGGCAAAGCGAATGGCCGAGTCCCCCTGTCCCGGCCGGACTTAAGGCCGAGCTGCGGACATACCAGCACGACGGCTTTGCCTGGTTAGCCTTCCTGCGACGATACGGCCTTGGCGCATGCCTTGCCGATGACATGGGTCTGGGCAAAACTGTACAGTTTATCGCCTATCTGCTGCACGTGAAGGAGACAACACTGGAACGAAAAGAAAAGCGTCTCCCTTCCCTGCTGATCTGCCCGACCTCGGTGCTTGGCAATTGGCAGAAGGAGCTGGAACGGTTTGCCCCGTCACTCCAGGTCATGCTTCACTACGGCGGAAAGCGCAGCAGCAGCGAGGATTTCTATCAAGAGGCTTATCAAGCGGACATTATTCTTACATCCTATGCGACGGCAACACTCGATCAGGAGATGTTAAGAGATATGAAGTGGGAAGCAATCGGCATTGACGAAGCCCAAAATATCAAAAATGCCGATACCAAGCAATCCGCCGCGGTGCGCAGCTTCCCGGCAAGTCACCGCGTGGCGCTAACCGGTACACCGATTGAGAACCGGCTGTCCGAGCTGTGGTCAATCTATGACTTCATCAACCCCGGTTATCTCGGCAGCCTGCGGGCGTTCAATCTCCGATTTATCCAGGCCATCGAGAAAGACAAGAACGAGGAGCGTACAGCCGATCTTCAGAAGCTGATCAAGCCCTTCATGCTACGGCGCAAGAAGAAGGATCCTGCGATTCAGCTCGACCTGCCGGACAAGAACGAGATGAAGACCTATATCCATCTCACGGCGGAGCAAGGCGCCCTGTACGACCAGACCGTGAACAGCCTCCTGGAACGCATGCAAAAGCTAGAGGGCATCGAACGCAAAGGGGCCATTCTGGCAGCCCTTACGCAGTTCAAGCAGCTCTGCGATCATCCGGCCCTGCTGACGAAGGAGCCGCTACCGGAATTGCCGGGAGCGGGCGGCTTGCTCAACACCGAGGCCGTCATCAACCGTTCGGCCAAGCTCGAGCGGCTGCTGTCCATGGTGAAGGAGCTGCGGGATGAGGGCGAGCGCTGCCTGATCTTTACCCAGTATATCGGCATGGGCGAAATGATGCGGCAGGTGCTGAATCAAGAGCTTGGGGAGCCCGTTCTATACTTGAACGGCAGCACGCCCAAGCGGACACGAGACCGCATGATTGAGCAATTTCAATCCCGGACGCTGCCGCCCGAGGAGCAGCCGAATGTCATGATCCTCTCCATCAAGGCCGGCGGCGTCGGTCTGAATCTGACCGCTGCGAATCATGTATTCCACTTCGACCGCTGGTGGAACCCTGCGGTCGAGAATCAGGCAACCGACCGGGCTTATCGAATGGGACAGACCAAGGATGTCCAGGTATACAAGTTTATCTCCATGGGGACCCTCGAAGAGCGGATCGATGAGATGTTGGAGAGCAAGCAGCAGCTGAGCGATCAGATCATCGCCAGCAGCGAGGGCTGGATAACCGAGCTGTCTACTGATGAGCTGAAGGATCTCTTCACGCTGCGGCGGGATTGGGTTTAATCGGTACATCGTTCTATAGATATCGTAAGCATAAGAGGGTCGTCCCTTAGTCATTCATAGTGACTGAGGAACGACCCTCTTTTCAGTTTGTCAAACATAAAGAAACCCCTCATTAGTAAAATGGAGGGACCATCCATCCTTACCCTAGGAGAGATTTCATTGTACATTTATAAGAGCTCTAAAAAACGCCTTGATGCTGCCGACAGTGGCATGCCTTTAAGCGTGGCAATTCCAACATGACGTTCTGGTATCGGTGGGAATAGGGGAATCTCTACAAGTTTCCCTGTAGTTAACTCCTCGGTTATGTATTCGCGCACCATAAACGTAAGACCAAAACCACTTTGTGCAAATTGTGCTAGAAGATCAAGACTGCCTAGCTCAAGCTCAGGCTCGAGATTTATCCCATGTGTCAAAGCATAATTATCCAAAAAATCCCTAGTGTTACTTCCAGGTTCAAGGAGTAATAAAGGGTATCGTGCCAGGTCTTCAAGAGGGAGGACTTTCTTGGCTAACGAAGAGTACTCCTGATTACCAACGAGGCAATCCTGAAGGGTTGAGCTTTTGCGAAAATCAATTTTTTGATCTTCAGCAGGCAGATTCACGATTCCAAAGTCAATTTTGCCCTCTTTCAGTAACGAAATGGTCTCCGGCGTAGTACGGTTTGTAACGTGCACTCGAACTTCGGGGTATTGTTTGTGAAATTGCTCCAAACGTGGCAGTAAATAATGTCTGCAAAGTGTATCGCTTGCACCAATGCTAATTGCCCCACAAGTCAAATCTTGCATCTCTGATATTTTCTTTTCCCCTATTTCAAGTAAATTCATTGCCTGTGCTACGTAGTTGAACAGGACTTCTCCTTCCGTTGTTAAAACAACTCCTTTTGAAGTACGAAAAAAAAGTTGACCGCCAAGACTACTCTCTAATTGTTTGAGTGTGTGACTGACCGCTGGCTGGGTAATGTGAAGTTTCTCCGCAGCTTTAGTCAAACTCCCCAGCTTACTTGTCCAATAAAAAACTCGGTACCATTCCAGGTTATATTCCAAATGACATTACCCCTATTTATGTCTGACATTATATATATCAATCTCAATAATAATATTACTCGCTCACTTCTCCTCCATCAACTGCCGCAGCTTTGCTTCCGTTGTCGTATCGGGGGCGGGCGTATAGATGCTGCATCGCAGGTCATCCGCTCCATACACTTTCAGCGATGTGAGCTCATACACCATTTTGCCAGCCTTGGCGTGACGGAATTCCAAATGCACTTCAGGGGCATAACTGACCTGGCTTTGCTCCCACATGCGGTTAAACTCCGGATGCCCATTCTTCATCTCCTCCAAAAAACGGTCATACCACGCGTCCTCAACATACTGCCCGTAGTACGACCGGAACATGGACAGGAAGCCACTGGCGAACTGCTCCCAGTTCACCGCCAGGCGTTGAAATTCCCTGCGGGTGAAAAGCAGCCGGATCATATTCCGCTCCTCCGGCGGGATGCGGTCAAAATCAAGGAACACATACGCTGCCGCTCGGTTCCACCCCACGATGTTGCACATACGATCGGATATCATAACGGGACAATACTTCAGCTCGGTGATGATTTTTTGCAGGGACGGGCTGATCTGAACCGCCTCGTGTTTACCCGTATAAGGCTCTGCCCCGCTCTCCAGCGCCAGGGAGTACAGATATCTGCGTTCGTCCGCGTTCAGCTGCAGGGCACTTGCGACGCAGTCCAGCACGGACGACGATACCTTGATGTCGCGTCCCTGCTCCAGCCAGGTGTACCAGGTGGTGCTGACACCGGCCAGCTGGGCGACCTCCTCCCTGCGCAAGCCTGGAGTTCGCCTCCGGGTACCGGACGGTAGACCGACGGACTCGGGTGAGATTTTGGCGCGCTGTCCTTTTAAGAAAGCCGACAACGCTTGAAGCCTAACCTGGGAATTCATCGAATAAGCCATCTCCATTCATTTAGGATAGCAGTATTTATACTAGGATAAACGGTATCTTGTAATAGGATACTACACGTGACATTATAACCTTAAGATTGACAAGTTATAAAGTCTTAAGGAGGCTGTGGATCTATGGAAAGAGTCGTAATTACAGGTATGGGAATCGTATCGCCGCTGGGCAATGACGTGGAAACGTTTTGGTCCCGGCTTGTACGGGGAGAATCCGGTATTACACATATAGAAACTATCGATACATCGAGGCAGAAAGTACAAATTGCAGGCGCCGTAAAGGAATTTGACGCAAACGCTTTGTTCGGCACGAAGGAAGCCCGGCGTATGGACCGCTTCTGCCAGTTTGCAGTGGCTGCGGCGGATCAGGCCATAAGCCAGTCGGGCCTTGATCTTGACCAGATTGATCATGAGCGTATGGGAGTCTACGTAGGCTCCGGCATCGGTGGCATTCAAACCTTGTTGAATCAGAGCAACACATTGTCATCTCGGGGTCCCGAACGGGTCAGTCCAACCCTGGTACCTATGATGATTCCCAATATGGCGGCAGCGCTCATCAGCATTAAATATAAGGCGCTGGGTTCTACGCTTGCCCCGGTTACGGCATGTTCGATCGGCAATACGGCGATTGGCGAAGCTTTCTTTAACATCCAGGCCGACCGCTCCGACATCATTATCGCGGGAGGCTCCGAAGCCGCGCTGACGGATATCTCGCTAGCCAGCTTCGCTAATGCCACCGCCCTGTCCACACGTAATGATGAACCGGGCCGGGCGAGCCGGCCGTTCGATGCAGACCGCGATGGATTCGTCATAGCAGAAGGTGCTGGCATCCTCGTTCTGGAGTCACTCTCCCATGCCCTAAACAGGGGCGCGGTCATACTGGGAGAGGTCATTGGTTACGGCGCCAGCTCGGATGCCTATCATATGGTCGCTACGCCGGAAGACGGCAGTGGCGCGGCAAGAGCGATGAAGCTGGCGTTGTCCGAAGCGAACCTCTCTCCGGCCGATGTAGATGTCATCAGCGCCCATGCTACAAGCACAGTCATCGGTGACCGTTCGGAGACAGCAGCTATCAAGCAGGTGTTCGGCGAGGAATCATACCGCATCCCGGTAACGGCCAACAAATCGATGACCGGGCATATGCTGGGCGCATCTGGCGGCGCAGAGGCCATTGCCCTTCTGAAATCCCTGCAAGAAGGCGTTATACCGCCAACGATCAATCTTGAACATGCCGATCCAACCTGCGATTTGGACTATGTGCCGAATGAGGCCAGAAACGCCACGCTCCACATTGGCATGTCCAATTCCTTCGGCTTCGGCGGACATAACTCAGCGATTATTCTTAAGAGATATGAGAGCGAATAACGATGAGTCTGCAAGCCCCCGGTGAAAACTGGGGGCTTTTTCTTGTTGCGATTGTTGAAGGATAAGTTGAATATGAAGACAGAAACGCCTTTAGAAATTTTTTTTTCGCAAAATCAAACTTTTTGAAAGACTCGCACGTCTTGCTTCCGTAAGTCAATTGCAATTGATGGTTACCCGCGCGGGCCCAAAGGAGTGTCATATTTACATGAGAGGCGGCCGGAAGCTTGAGAAGCTTCTTATCCAATGCATAACCGAAAATCAAGACAGCGCCTATAGGCTGGCATACAGCTACGTCAGAAATAAAGAGGATGCCCTCGATATCGTTCAGGACGCGATCCACAAAGCATTTTTATCCGTGGAAAAACTAAAGCAAACGGGTTCATTAAAAAGCTGGTTTTTCCGAATTATTGTCACAACCTCCCTGGATCTCATTCGAAAACAGAAAAAAGTCCACGTCATGGACGACGAGAACCTGGAGTTCATATTACCCGGCAGCCATGACCATTATCCAAATTTGGATCTGGCTCAGTCTCTGGACGATTTGCCTGACAAATATCGGTCCATCATTATTCTCCGGTTCTTCGAAGATATGAAGATTGACGAAATTGCCGAGGTGCTCCACGAGAATGTCAGCACGGTAAAAACGAGGTTATACCAGGGACTACAGAGACTGCGGGTGAACCTAAGTGAGGAAGATCAAGAGGAGGCACAACGATAATGCATGACAAGCTGAATAGGATGAAAGAGCAGTACGAGAGCACTCCTATTCCCGATGAATTAAGCTCGATTGTCAACAAGACCATAGCAACCAGACGAAGAAAAAATAGAGCTTTACCGTGGATCGCCAGCGTTGCCGCTGCCTGCGCACTGTTGTTTGCCGGCGTGAACGCGAGTCCAGCCTTCGCTAAAGCCATGTCCGATGTACCCGTTCTGGGTGAGATCGTCAAGGTCATGACCATTCGCGAATACGCCGAGCAGGACGACAACACGGCAGTGCATATCGAGACGCCCGGCATTTCCAATCTGGGCAATACGGAGCTAGAGCAAACGCTGAATAACAAATACCTCGAAGAAAACAAGAAACTGTATGAAAACTTCAAAGACGAAGTTGCCCAGCTCAATCAGGAAGGCGGCGGACATCTGAGCCTCGACAGCGGTTATGAAGTGGTCACGGATAATGAACAGCTGCTGACTCTTTTGCGCTATGTTGTGGAGTCTGCCGGAGGCTCGGCCGAATCCAGACAGTACGATACGATCGACAAGATCAACCATTTGGTGATCACACTGCCAAGCCTGTTCAAGGATGATTCTTATATCCAGGTCATCAGCGACAATATCAAGGAACAGATGCGCCAGCAGATGCAGGATAATCCGGACAACATCTACTGGGTTGAGCAGCCTGGAGTGGAGCCAGAGTTACCGGAAGATCTGTTCCAAACGATCGACAAGGACCAGAACTTCTATATTAGTCCAAGCGGCAAACTGGTCATCAGTTTTAACGAATACGATGTTGCTCCCGGTTATATGGGCGTCGTGGAATTTACGATCCCAACGGAAGTGATTCAAGATCTGCTCGTCAGCAACGAGTACATCCGGTAAATTTATCGTTCAACACTACTATTGCAGATCGTTCTTCCGATCCCTGTTGCAAAGCAATACAAACATAAACATAAGCCTGGAGGTAATTATGATGAAAACAGTGAGAAATACAACCCCATTAACCAAAACCCTGGCTGCTGCCGGATTAGCTGGCATTCTGATGATATCCGCTTCGGGCCTGCCATCCGCTCATGTCCATGCTGAAACCAAAGCTGCGGCGAGTACGGAACAGGTAAAGGCTCCTGCCAAGGCACTGCCATTGGTCACGTCCAAAACATTGCAATCCAAAGAGAAATGGCTGGAAACGAACATCCAAATTCCTGTATTTCAGGGTCTGGCCGATGCCAAGTATCAAGATCAGCTAAACGACATCATCGAATCTCATGCTAATAAGGATATTACCAAATGGGAGAAGGAAGCAGCCGAAACGGCGGCAAGTGCGAAAAAGAACGGCTTTACCATGCGCCCTTATCAGCTGACGATCAACTACGAGCTCACATCGGACGGCACGAACGACAATCTGATTTCCCTCAAGGTGATCACCGAAGGCATGGGAATGAACAACGGCGATCCCCGCGTGGATACGTATAACTTCACAAACGAAGCCGAAGCCCAGCTCGTGACGCTGGAGGACCTATTCGGTAAGAATTACAAATCGATCGTCGATACAGCGGTCAAAACAGCGATTGCCGCGGATCAGGACAATTACTTCGCGAACGAAGATGGATTCCAGGGTATCGATGCGGAACAAGCTTTCTATGTTAAGAACGGGACGGCCTATATCGTATTCCAAAAATACAGCATCGCCCCAGGATCCACGGGAACACCGGAGTTTGCTGTGAAGCTGCCAGGTAAAGCATCCGAAGAAAAGCCTGTTTCGGCCGTATTGAAGTCAGATGCTTATTACAAGGATAAAAGTGGCAACATTATGGTCCCAGCAGCCCATGTGCTGCGTCAGCTTCAATTCGAGGTAAAGTGGAACGGTAAGAGCAAAACCGCCGAAATCTCCAAGGGTGCCGTATGGAGTTCGGTAACACTGAACAAGGATGCCTATGCATTTGGTAAAATGGCTCCCCACTCGCTCGGCTCCGCTCCCGTCATGAACAAAGGCCATGTCTATGTTCCGCTTGCTTTCCTAACGGATGTGCTGAACCTGAATGCGGATCACGGCAAGCATGGAGATATTACGGTGACAGCAGCACAATAACAAATTCCAACGCAATTCATCGTTTCTGCTTTCCATACAGAGTTAGCTAAGCCGGAACAACAGCATGGACGCAAGAAAAGAGGCCTCTCCAACACGGAGACGGCCTCTTCTTATATCAATCATAGGGAAGATTGTTAACAATGCCCCTCCGACAAAGCCTCTCCAGCCCTGCCGCCCCATTCATCGTCCATCAAAAACCGGGCTTGAATATCCTCTCCTTCACGCACAAAAGTCAGACGGTAATATACTTCTTCATCCTCACAAATCTCGTAATACAGCGCATAACGCCCTTCTTCCAGCGGAAGCTCAATAACGGCGTTCGACATGACGGACAACAGCTCCAGCTTCCCGGGATCCAGAACGTCAAACGGTACGACCATCCGCCGCTCCGCGTTCGGATCTTCCGTGAACGCCTCTTTTAAGGCTAGCTTTACCCAAGCGCCGAAAGCATCGTCAGGAATCGGATCAAAGGTTAGATAACCAGGATGGATGACCGCCCCCTGCTTGATATTGATTTCTCCCCACTGACATAACTCCTCATCAAAATCTCGCGAACGGACTTGAATCTGATGATGCGAGATGGTAAGGTCCACCTCTTGAGTCAATTTCATATGCTGCATGGTACGACACCTCTTTTTCAAAAATTCTATTTAAGCCGCTCCACCTGAATCGTGGCCAGCCTGCGTTCCTTATCCACCTGAACCCGCATACTGATGCCCAGCTGCTCCTCAAACAACCGGGTGACATTTAAGTACTTGTCCTCCACGACTCCCGATCCTCCCTGGCCATTGGAGCGTGTCATGCCTGCGGTGATAATCTTTTTCACCATATCCCCATCCGCCTTGGCGTGCGGATCATATGTAAATACAGGCTCCTTACGATGGTCATAGAAGATATATTCCTCACGGTATTCTTTTGCATTCACATATTCTTTTCGCGTTCGGATATAATCATTCTCCAGATGTTCATACTTGACCCTCCCTGCCAAGAAAGGATTATCCTCCGAGGGCTCCACCTCGAAATGCCCATACGCCAATTGAAACAGCATATTGAGGTCCGACCCTTCCAGCCTGTAGTACAACGGTCGAAGTTCCCCCCTGCTTATCGGTGGCGGCAAAGCCGGCCAGCAGCGGCCAAGCATCCACTTGTTCACCGTCCACATCGACAGCCAGCTGGTATTTAGTCAGGACCACCTCATTCTGGAAAAGCCCATACGTGCGCGCAATAAAGTAACCCGGCATCAACAACGAGACTGCAATCAGTACGGTCACTCCCCATAGAATTCGTTTGCCTTTCATGCTGTCACCTCCTCTCGCTGAATCTTCATCACTCCTAAGGGACGACTTATGGCAAGGTTATTGGGCATTAGGGGTGCTTCTTTCATCCGGTTTCACTTAGTAGTCCACCTCTTCAATATCCGGGCGTACATGCTATATGGCATCCACAAACTCCAGCTTTCCGAACCGCGAGGGTATATGGTAATTGACCTCTCCGGTGGGGCTCCATGCCTGATATCCCCGATTTCCGTTGGTGTCCTCGTCAATGCGGTAAAAATTTACGTTCCAGCTTCGTCCCGCTTGCGGCGGATTCTGAAAGTTCTGCGCCGGAATGTGAATCTCGTAAACCAAATTTCCCTTACCATCGTTTTCTACCGTGGTCAGAAGACCGGTAAGATCCCACTTTGCATCACTGTCCGTGATCGACTTTTGCCCATCGTTTTGGATCCGCGCATCAAATATAACATTGTTCGGGCTTACCTCAAGCTCGATATATTCCAAACCCTCTCCTGCTTCATCTATAAACAACTCCACGACATCCTGTTCATACAGCGGGTCATCCCGATGCCGATACTCCGAGACGATATAGGAATCCTCGCAAACAAACTGCACGTAGAAGCAGTCGGAGCTCCAGCAGGCACGAACCTCCGTCGCTTCGCTCGGGTCAAGCCCCGTAACGGTATCGCTCAGGGCCACAGCATCATAGCGGCTCCAATCGATGCTTACCCGATTCTCTCCCTGCTGAAGATATATGGCGGGCTTGCACTGGTAAATAGCGGTATTAAGCATGAATGATTCCCTCCGAGACATTCTCAATTGTTGTCATGATATCCTCTATGATAAGTCATACAGATTCGGTTTACTATTCCGTGGTAAGAATAAAGAAAATCAGGAAATCCCATCATTTTGCTCTCTATCCCATAGTGAAATAAAGGACATGCTGTGCTACAATAAAAAAATTGTAAACTCTAGGGAGGGTTATGGTTCGCTATGCTCATTATTGGTATCGCCGGCGGCACCGGATCAGGCAAAACGACGGTTGCCCGTTCTGTCATCAACCGTCTTGGTTCAGATAAAGTGACATTTATTTCACAAGATAACTACTATAAAGACCATCAAGAACTCAGTTTTGCGGAACGCGAAGCGATCAACTATGATCATCCTTTCGCTTTTGACAATGGGCTGCTCATCGAGCATCTCGGTGTTTTAAAAAGCGGACAACCCGCCTTCGCTCCGGTCTATGATTTTACTGCTCACGCCCGTTTCACGGATCAGACCATCGAGCTCAAGCCGAATAAGATTGTCATCATTGAAGGTCTGCATGTGCTGTCTGATGAGAATCTGCGCAAGCTGCTTCACATTAAAGTGTTTGTGGATACCGATCCCGATGTGCGCCTGCTGCGCCGGGTCGTACGTGATATCGAGGACCGCGGCCGGACCATTCAGTCGATCCATAATCAGTATTTGACAACCGTTAAGCCGATGCATGAGGCGTTCATTGAACCGTCCAAGAAATACGCCGACCTGATCATTCCCGAAGGCGGAGAGAACGAAGTTGGCATTCGCCTGCTCTCCATCCTGACTGAGAAATATTTGAGCGGCGATCACACCTTGTCGGGTGAATAATACCTGCGGAGCTTGAATTTTCGTCCATTTTGGCAGCATCATAGAAAAACGCCCGCCTACCTGTGGTTGCAGGATGGCGGGCGTTTTGACATTTTTTCGTTATTGTCTCACTTGAACATATTTTTGAGCACCATCATCAGGTTGGCAGGCTTCTCTGCCAGCCGCCGTGTAAAGTATGGGTACCACATCGTTCCATAAGGCATGTAACACCGAATCCGGTAACCATCCTGCGCAAGCGCGGCCTGATCGTTCATCCGCAGCCCGTACAGCATTTGAAACTCATAATCTTGTTTGTCTATGCAGCTCTGCTCAGCAAACACCTTCACCCAGTCGATGATGTGGTCATCGTGTGAGGCAATCGCAACATAGACCCCCTGATCGAAATGCAATTTGATCAGCTTCTTATAGTTATTCACGACTTCCCGCTTCTGCTGAAAAGCGATGTTTGCTGGCTCCTTGTATGCCCCCTTCACGAGCCGCAGGTGGACACCGGCTTTTATCAAATGCTTGGCATCTTCCTCCGTTCGGAACAAATAGGCCTGCAGTACGGTGCCCACATTGGTCAGCCCTTCCTTATGAAGCCGCAGCGCCATATCGATCGTTGCCTGGGTATACGGTGAGTCCTCCATGTCCAGACGGACAAAATTACGGTGCTCTTTTGCCCTTCTTACCACCTGCTTGATGTTTTCGTAAGCTTGTTCACGGTCCAAAACCATCCCCATCTGCGTCGGTTTCAGCGATATGTGGGACTCTACGCCCCGTTTCGAGATCCCCTCCACAAGCCTTAAGTATTCTTCACGGTAACCGGCTGCTTCGTCCAGCGTACGGATCCCTTCGCCCAGATGATCTAGCGTGACGAGAATCCCCTTCTCGTTCAACCTCTCAATTTCATCCAGTGCTTCATCCAGCGTATCCCCGGCTATAAAGCGGCCCGCCAGCCTCCGGCCATACTTGATCGACAACCACTTCACGATTTTGTTACCGGATATCGTCAAGATCACTTTGCGGTAAAACTCATTTCCGTCCATAAGGGCCCCCTTAGAAGGTGAGATGTGCAAAATGCATGAAGCGACTGTCCAATGCCAATATGCTGATTGAACCCGAGCGTATTCGTTGTCCGTATGCTGTACAAGGAAAACTTAAAACGAATATTACAAATTATGCTGAATTTTATTATAAAAAAAGCACCTATCTTAACTCATATGCAAAAATCATGACGCCATGCAGGGACACATACATATCTAACATAGTCTATTTACACTAAGAGCTCACTCTCATCCAAACTTATTGAACAGCAGGGCCATCGATGAAACTGCAGCATATCTCGTGAAGGAGGGCCTCCCCATGCGCATACCTTTTCGGAATGAACCATTCCTGGATTTCAGAAATGAACAGAACAACAGGTTATACGAGTCTGCCCTTACGGCAGTCGAAGCTGAGCTTGGTAGAACCTATCCGCTCATTATTGGCGGTACCTACATCCAGACGGAGCGCACGGTTAAATCGTTCAATCCATCTCGTAAACAACAAGTCATTGGGATTGTTTCTCAAGCGGATGTTACACTTGCAGAGCAAGCCATCCAGACAGCAGCGCTTACCTATGAGACTTGGAAGCACATCGATCCGAATGAGCGGGCACGATACCTTTACAAGGCAGCAGCAATCTTAAGACAACGTAAGCTCGAATTCTCTGCGCTGATGACACTCGAAGCCGGCAAAACGCGTGCCGAAGCGGATGCGGATACAGCCGAGGCGATCGATTTCATGGAATTTTATGCACGTGAAATGCAGCGCCTGAGTGCACCCCAGCCGCTGACGGTCCACGAGGAGGAAGAGAATCATCTCTATTACATCCCGCTTGGCGTTGGCATCATCATTCCTCCGTGGAACTTCCCACTCGCGATTATGGCCGGCATGACAGCAGCGGCTATCGTCTCCGGCAACACGGTTGTGCTGAAGCCCGCGAGCACCACTCCGGTCATCGCTGCCAAATTCGTGGAGTTACTGAAAGAAGTCAGCCTGCCTCCGGGTGTCGTTAACTTCCTGCCTGGTCCGGGTCAGGAGGTGGGAGACTATCTTGTGGACCATCCGCTGACAAGGTTCATCAGTTTTACAGGATCCCGTGACGTGGGATTACGGATTCAGGAACGCGCGGCCAAGACACAACCAGGTCAAAAATGGATCAAACGTGTCATAGCCGAAATGGGTGGAAAAGACACGATCATCGTGGACAACGAAGCCGATCTGGATCTCGCTGCGGATGCCATCACTGCGTCTGCTTTCGGCTTCTCCGGACAGAAGTGTTCTGCATGCTCCCGAGCCATTGTTCATGAGGACGTCTATGATACCGTGCTGCAGAAGGTGATCGATCGCTCCAAAAAGCTGGTGATCGGGAACGCTTCTCATGCTGAGGTACAGGTAGGACCTGTCATCGATGAAACAGCCTACCGTAAAATTCTGCAATACATCGATATTGGAAAGATTGAAGGAAGACTCGTGCTCGGGGGGTTCCCTGGAGACCCGGAGGGTTATTTTATTCAGCCGACGATCTTTGCGGATGTGGACAGCACCGCACGTATTTCCCAAGAAGAAATCTTCGGCCCGTTGGTCGCCTTCACGAAGGCAGCCTCTTTCGCTGAAGCGATCCAATTCGCCAACAACACCGACTATGGGCTGACGGGTGCTGTAATTTCCAACAGCCGTGCTCATTTGGAGCAGGCCCGGCGGGAATTTCATGTCGGCAATCTGTATCTGAACCGAAAATGCACCGGTGCACTCGTGGGCATTCACCCATTTGGCGGCTTCAATATGTCCGGAACCGATTCCAAGGCCGGCGGCCGTGATTACCTGCTTTTGTTCACACAGGCGAAGTTGGTATCCGAACGATTTTGAATAGAACATGCAAAAAAACCTCTCCATGTAAATGGGGAGGCTTTTTTATGTATTACTGCTTGAGAATGCAACTCTCAGACTCCCTTCTGAAGATAAAACTGGCTAAACATGGCGATGTCCTTAATTTTATTATTTTCGTAACTCTTAAGGAATAGCTTCCGTTATATGTAGTAGTAAAGTAGTCATGAAGAAGATGATCGTCATGATGTCTAATACTTCGTTAATAATTTTATATACCTACAAATCGCATTTAATTTTTATACTTTGGAGGAGAAAGATGAGAATCGTATGGTTAGTAGTCATTCTTTCAATCTTGGTAACCGGTTGTGATATTCAAAAATCGACACCTCAAACAATTAGTGATACAGTGACCCCTTATTACGTTAGTGAAATGAAAGAGGTGCCTGAAGATACCATTCTAGTAGAAAACCTAATCGATGAGATGGATCAGGGGACATTTGAGTATCATTCAGGTGAGTGGGGGAAATTTGTTGTTAACCCCAATCAACGTGAATTTAACAGAGGTGATGTGGTGTACATCGAAACACCTATAGAAAAGTTAAAAAACAAATTCCCGTATATACCGGAGGCCAAAATTTTACGGATTGTCGGAATGCCGGGAGAAAAGTTAAAAGTAAAAAAAGGTCAAGTTTTTATCAATGATCTGCGTCTTGATGCTTTTTATGGCACCGCTAGGCATCACGGAATGAACGAGGAGGAATATATGAAATGGGCAAAAGAGAATGGGAAAGATCCTCGCCAGTTTAATGATTATTTTCATCAGAACGTTAAAGAAACCGCAATTCCCCCGGAACATTATTTTGTTATAGGCGATAGTTGGTGGAGGAGTGTCGATAGTTTTACATTTGGCCCGATTCATAGCAAGCATATTGTAGGTACAGTTATTGGGTTTAAAAAATAAGCGGACAGATTCGCCTATATGAGATTATCAATCATCATTACCTTCCATTATACATCTGACATCGGTACCGCTTCATCATATCGTACGGCACGGAAGCCCCATCGCTCACTGATCTCGTTCAAATCCTTCCGTGTAAGGAAGGATGCCTCCTGATGCCGCCCTCGTGCGAGCTCCTCTCCGTCCACTTCAGCATTGCCGCATTGTACCATTTCCTCTGAATACAGTGCCGGATGGGACAAAAAGAAGTACTGATCGTCTGTCAGGCTGCCAAGCACCTTTTCAAACGACTCAATTCCGCTTGGCACACCGCCCGGGAAAAAGTTGTAATAATAGCGGTGATTAATCAGCTCCTTCGCTTCCATCCAGCGGTCAAGCTCTTCTTGCAGCCCGGGAATGAAGCGTTCCGGCAGCATATGGGAATCGGCGTAAGAGATGTTGAAGCCTGCTGCGGTTAGTTTATCAAACTGGGCATCGCACTCTGTAAGGATTTCCTCCAGGGAGGGCGGATGATGTTGAAACAGACTCGGATGCTGATGGAAGTATCCAGCCTGATCGACAAGCGAAGGAACCTGTTCCTTCGCGGTAACAGGTCCCCAGCGTACATGATCCCACTCTGCGTTCAGCGTCATATGAAAGCCGAAGCAGATATCCCTGCGATGTGCCAACAGCTGCGCGGCCTCAGCAAGATAAGGACCGGGCGCCATGATGGACACATTTTTGATGAATCCTGCCTCTACCGCAGCGGCAATCGCAAGATTGGCAGAACGGCTGGAAGCGTAATCGTCTGCTCTCGTAATGATCCGCTTCATTTTACTGCACCTGCTGCAATCCCTTTGATGATGTATTTTTGCGCAAAAATATAGAAAATCACAACCGGAATAATGGTCAGCGTCAAGCCAGCCATTGCCTGGTTCCACACAATCGTGAATTCTCCGAAGAAATAGAAGGTCGAAAGCGGAATGGTCCGCAGCCCTTTGTCCGACAGCGTCAACGATGGGAGCAGGTAGTCGTTCCACAGCGCAATGACGTTCAGAATCGCGATCGTTACACTGATGTTCGTCAGCAGCGGGAACACGATTCGCCAGAACACTCCCAGCTTGGAGCAGCCGTCAAGGGTAGCCGCCTCCTCCAGTGCTACGGGCACCGATTTGATAAACCCGTGGTACAGGAAGACCGCCATACTGGACGTAAAGCCAATGTTCATATAGATCAGACCCTCATGGGTATTGAGCATCGGAATATGCAGATTGGTGCGGATCCAGTCCATGACCTGCATCAGCGGCATCATCAGCGTCTGGAACGGAATCAACATGGTCGCTACAAACGTGAAGAAGATGATCTTGCTCAGCTTATTGTCCGTCCGTACCAGCATCCATGCCGTCATGGAGGCGAGTATGATAACGATAACTACCGAGATGATGGTGACATACAGCGAGTTGCCCAGAGCGGTAAAGAAATTCATCTTCTCCATCGCCGATTTATAGTACTCAAAGCTGAAGGAAGTAGGAAGCGCAAGCGCATTCTCATACAGCTCGGCACGAGTCTTAAACGAGTTAATCAGCATGATGAAGACGGGAGACAAGAAGACCAACGCAGCGAGGAACAGCAGGATATCGAGCAACCATTTGCCTGATTTCTTCATTACATCTGCACCTCTTTTCTCTTCGTGATGATCACTTGTGTCAGCGTAAGTCCGGCAACAATCAGGAAGAAGATGATCGCTTTGGCCTGACCTAATCCATAATTACCGTAAGCAAAAATTTCATTAAAAATATTCATAGCAAACATCTCTGTCGCATTGCTCGGACCGCCCTTGGTCAGCGACAGGTTCACATCATAGATTTTGAACGCCCCGGACAGTGTCAGGAACAAACAGATCGTGAACGAAGGCATTAACAGCGGGAACACGATACCCTTCAGGCGCTGCCACAGGTTGGCACCATCGACCTTGGCCGCTTCCATTAGTTCATCCGGAATGCCCTGGATACCCGCGATGTAGATGATCATGGTGTAACCTGCCAGCTGCCAGGTGAATACCGCAACGATCGCGTACAATGCAAACTGTGGATGCAGCAGCCAATTAAAGAACACGCTGTCAAACCCGGTTTTCTCACCAAGGAAGCTGAAGGCATCCGTAAAAATAAACTGCCAGATGTAACCCAGGATCAAACCGCCGATGAGGTTGGGCATAAAGAACATGGTGCGTGCCGCGTTTCTTGAGCGGAGCTTCGTCGTCACAAGCAGCGCAAATGCAAGTCCCAACACATTGACGCAGATCAGCGCCAGCAGCGTGAATTGGACTGTATGCCAAGCCGATGACAAGAATCGATCGTCCTGGAACAGCTGCACGTAATTATCCAATCCTACGAATACTTTGGGATTTGCCGGAATGCCGTCCCATTTTACGAAAGAATACACAACCCCGATGATGAACGGGATGATCACTACCGTCGTAAAAATAAACAGAAGCGGCACTGTAAACAGGGCAAACCAGGCTTTATCCTTTCTGTTGCTCATCATTCATACCTTCTTTCCGTCCGATTGATTCCTGCAAGGCGGCATCAAATCTTGAATTCATGTTAGAAAAAACAAAAGCCTAACGCTCATTACAGAACGTCTGAGGCTAGGCTTTCGATATGATGGAATTGTTATTTCAGATGATTCCGTTTTGGCCTCGATTATTTCGATGCTTTCGCCCACACTTCATCGAGCTTCTGCAGGAACTGCTCGCCTGTCATGCTCGGATTCATGAAGAACTCCTGCGTAGCCGGAGCCAAGTCGTTGGTGACGATACCCGATGGGAAGTAGTTCAGTGCCCAAGTGATTGTCTCACCCTTCGTTGTTGCTTCATGCACCGCTTGTGACAGTGGATCCAGGTCCCCTGCTTCAATATTCGTTAACGCCGGGATGAATTTAAAGTCGTCTACGATGGCTTTCTTGCCAGTCTCGCTGGTAAACAGCCAGTTCAGGAAAGCATTCGCGGCTTTGACTTCGTCAGCATCCGCCTGATTGTTTACGACCCAGTAGCTCGCTACACCGACGGCGAGTTTGTCATTGCCTGCGAGCGGGAATGGCATCATGCCGACCTTGGAGCCGAAGTCACCGAAGTCTGCAAGCATGGAGTAACTCCAGTTACCCTGATGCACCATAGCCGTTTTTTCCGTAGCGAAGTCGCCCATCTGGCTGTCATACTTCACTTCAAGCGGGTTCTTGGTGTTCGCCTTGATTGCGTCCATGAATTTCGCCCACTCTTGGAACTCCTTCGTATCGGCCATCTTCACTTCGCCCTTGTTCAGCTGATCGATATAGGCGATCGGATCAGGTTGAAGCGCAAACGGCGTATTGATGATATGTGCGATCAGGAAGTAAGCCTCCTGAGACAAGCTTAAACCGTTCTTGCCATCAGCCTTCAGCTGCTCCAGCGTCTTAGTGAAGGAATCCAGGTCTTTTACGTTAGCCGGATCCACCAGATCCTTGTTGTATACAAGACCGAAGCCTTCTACACCGTATGGAATGCCGACAGTCTTATCGTCAACCTTCAATTCCATATCAGGTGCAATGTTCTTAACAAACTCTTCGCTGCTCAAATCGGAGAAATAGGATTTCAGCTTCTCGGATTCCGGGCCCGGAGCCACGCTGAATATCGTTGGTCCCTGGTTGCTTCCGAGCTTGGCTACCAGCTGCTGTTGATAAGCGTCGCCAGCGGCACCCCATACTTCAACCTCATTGCCCGTTTCTTCTTTATAAGTTTTAACCAGGGCTTCAAGAGGTTCTGTAATTTCGACTTTCGATTGGAAGAGTGTGATTTTCTTTAGTTTGTCTCCTCCAGATGCGGATCCGGAATCTTTGTCAGATGTACCGCCGCAAGCTGCAAGTGTTGCAATCAAAGCCGTTGCGGTCAACACGCTTAGTACTTTTTTTACTCTCTTCAAGTGACACGCCTCCCCTTAAGGACTCTATAAAGTAAAACGTTTACAAACCAATCATAGGGCTGTTTACCTGGAATGTCAATAAAGAATGTACACGTTTTCATAAAACTATTAAGTAAAAAAACTAGTAAAATGATTAATATTTTACTAGTTTCACACATAAAATTTATCTCACGGATTTTCGCCACTGGATGGTGGCATTCAGTTTAAAGGGCTCCTTGCCCGTTGTCCCCTTGATCATCTCAAGCAGCTCCTTCGCTGCGAGATAACCGCTCTCGTAACGAGGGATCGCAATCGTCGTCAAGCCGGCCATCGCAGCCGCATCCGAATTATCGAATCCGGTGATGGAAATGTCCTCGGGTATTTTTATCCCGTTCTCTTCCAATGCCTTGATCGCACCCAGTGCCATGTTGTCGTTTGCACAGACCAGCACCTCCGGCAGGGCATTGCTTAGAATTAGGATTTTGGCAGCCTGGTATCCACTTTCTTCACTGTAGTCGCCATGGAAGTAATTACGGCGATCAAATGTGATGCCATTCTTTGAAAGCGTATCCATAAACCCGGCAAAACGTTCCTTGTGATCTAAAGTAAACTCCAGTCCGCCGATGTAGCCGAATGTTTTGAACTGTTTATCCACGAGCGCCTGAACCATTTCACACATGACCGGGTAGTTGTCGACAATGACGCTTTTGGTGTTTGCGTACTCGTTATCAATAATCCGGTCCATAAGAACGACGGGGAATTGCGGCGTGGCCACAGATATTAAGTACTCGTCCGTCATGTTCCGGTCCAGACTTATGGTACCGCTTGCAAACTTGCTGCGCATAAAATTCGTGCTCGATTTATTCGTGCAGATGATGAGGTCATATCCATTCTCTGTGAGGCAATGGCTGATGCCTTTGATGATCTTTAAATAATAATCGCGATCAAAGTCGCTGAAGACGAAAATAATGGTATTGTTTTTATCGGATTTGGAAGACTTATGCGGGAAATAGCCGTGCTCTGAGCATAACTTCAGCACCCGCTCCCTCGTCTCCGCGCCTACATTTTTGCGCCCATTAAGCACGTTGGACACTGTAGACACCGAAACCTCCGCGAGCCTCGCAATTTCCTTCAAACCACTCATTAAACTATCCCCTCTCCACAGGCGTTAGTAAATTTAATATAACATGGATTTAATTTTAATAAAATTTACTTATTCCATATGGAGAGATATTTTCTTCGAAATTAGCCAAAATCATGAATTTCCTTATCTGCTCAAATGTCTTTAATCAAATTTAACCCGGACGCAAAATAAAGAAACCGTTTCTTTCAAGAGAACGGTTTCTTCAGAGGCATCTTTATATAACGTTACATCCTGCTTGATGGCTGTGGTAAAAGCTTTAACATCTCGATAGCGGTAATAAACAGACGCTAGGCTGCCTTCATTGGAGCTGCTTCCCCCATGCCGCTTGGAATCATATTTTTGCGTCGATAGATGGAGAGGAGCAGGCCGACAGCTGCCATGTCCAGGATTTGATTGGTTCCGCCATATGAAATAAAAGGAAAATCTAGGCTCACTGGGGGTACCACACCCAATCCCATAATGATCGGAATAAGCAGACGCAGGCCCAAAACAACGATAATACAGGTCACTATATTTTTCCCATAGGAGTCGTGGAGTACACTCGATATGCTCCACATTCTGGCGAGGAACAACAGAACAACCATCCCGACCGCAATGCCAAACAACCAGCCGAAGCAATAAATCAAATAGGGGTATATGGAGTCGCTGTAAACGAACGGAATTCCCGGATTAGGTGCGGCAAACCCTTGACCGAACCAGCCAGCAGAAGAAACGGCATCTGCAATGACCCGCATGTGATAACCGCCGTTCCCCTCAAGGTCTGTGAGTCCCTCCAGTCTCCACATGAGATAAAGTCTTTTTGTAAATAGAATATAGGCTAATCCTGCTAACGAAAATACCGTCAAGACAGCAAATTGCTTGACATTCTTCTTCGAAGTCCAGGTCAACATCAGGAACCCAAGCACGTAAACAAATAAATACACCATCGAGTCACTCCAACCGTACAAAAAAACAGGCAGAATGCCCCGATACAGAATTTGCAGCACGCCCTCCCAAGGACCCCACTGGCTTGCAGGCTTCATACCTGCCCCTGCCAATAGGAGAAGGAAGACGGAAACCGTTCCCAGCATGGGAATCACAATAGGTCCAAAATAAAGATAGAGGTTGGCCCCGTTAGTATTGGTCCCATAAAACTCCGTCATCGCCATGAGGCATAGCGTGATAAAAAACAGAATACCGGAGTATTTCTTGAGCTTTCTGTAATCCAGGAAATAGAGGACAATGAGGAAGATCAAGCCTATGCAGAAGAAAACTAACTTTCTTATGAAAAAGTCCGACAATATTTCTGTTCCCGCATTATCGATACTCAGTGCCCCGAACAACCCAATCATCGTCATTAAGACCAGCAAAACGAGCAGCTTCCAATCTAACTGAGGTCGATGGGCCAAATGCAAGCTTTTCCCGATCTCCTCGGGAGCCCCCATCTGTTTCACCGCTTCCTGTACCGCTGGCTCCTCGGCATTGCCCTCGAGCATTAGAAGCTCTGTCCGCTCTTCAATATGGCCAAGCAGCTCTTCGCGAATCTCCGGATGCATGGTTCTGGCTCGCACTTGCTTGCACACGCGGCTCAGAAAGTCTTGTACAACCTTGTATTCTTCAACCGGTCGCATCCTAACTTCCCTCCCCAATGACGGTATCCACAGCTGTACGGAACCGGACCCACTCCTTGGTCTTTTCACGGAGCTGCTCCCTGCCGCGCTCGGTAATCCGGTAATATTTGCGTTTACGTCCATCATGCTGGCTCCAGGAAGATTCCAGCCAACCTTCCGCTTCGAGCGTATGCAGGATCGGATATAACGTGCCTTCCTTCATCAGGAATACCCCGTCCGAGCTTTGCTCGATCTCCTTGATCAGCTCGTACCCGTACATTTCACGCTTATTCAACACGGTAAGCAGCAAAATAACGGTGCTGCCTTTCAACAGCTCTTTGTTAATACTCATTCCTCTATCACTCCAATACCTAGATATACTATGTATCGTAAATCTATGTATGAGTATAAAATAACCATCTCTACATTGCAACGTGTGTTTTCCTATCATTTTTATTTAGGAAGCAGCTCATGAGTAACCCTTCCCTACTGTCCTATCACCCCGGAAATAAATCAGCACGCCAAATAGCCCAGCAGCTTCTGCCGCCAGGCCATAGATCAGTTATATTAATTTTAGCTTTGAATCTTATCTCGATTCCACAGTATCCACAACATAGATCGCAAAATCCGCGGCATGACGCTGCAGCTCTTCATCGGTCAGCTGCATGGCATTATGAACCGCAAATACAGGCAAGTACTTCGCACCCACCAGGCTGGCCGTTACTTCAAACGGTCGTGTCAGCTCTTCCACTGTATAACGGTTGTACCCTTCACTTCCGTAAGCTTCTACCGTTCCACCTGTTGTAACCGCAATGCCCCATTCTTGTCCGTGAAGCTTGTCGCCTCCCGGGCCATATGCCCACCCGAAGGTCAGTACTTCGTCGAACCAATGCTTTAGAAGCGGCGGGGAGCTGTACCACCAGAAAGGGAATTGGAATACGATGCGATCATGCTCCAGCAGCAATTGCTGTTCGGCCCCCACATCGATCTGTCCATCGGAATACTGCTGATAGAGGTCATGCACCGTCACTCCATCCCTATGCCTCACTGTCTCTGTCAATTTGCGGTTGATCCGTGAGCCTTCTTGCAGACCCGGATGTACGGCGATCACGAGCGTTTTCATGTAGGATCCCCATCCTTTCTTCTCCTGTGTGATTACCCAAAAGGTATCAAGATTCGCCAATTTGCGAATATGAGAAATGTCACAGGTAGCGCGATTGGTCTGTGATACTGTAGCAAGGAACATAACGGGCGGAACAAGTACGCCAAGGGAGGAGGACCAAGAATTTGGCCCTAGTTATTCACAATGTTAAGCTGGCCCCCGGTATTTATCGACTTACCGTACAAGGCAGCTATCCGGCACGAATGGGACAGTTCTTCATGCTTCGCTGCTGGGATACCTATCCTGTGCTGTCAAGGCCTATCAGCGTTCATGATCTGACAGCCGATTCCATATCCTTCTTATATCGCGTACAGGGAACAGGTACTAAGCTGTTGTCGGCTCTCCAAGCAGGTGACCGGATTCAACTGGAAGGCCCTTTCGGACAAGGGTTCCCTGACCCTCAAGGCCGGACGGCACTGGTTGGAGGCGGCATAGGGATAGCCCCGATGCTGCTGGCAGCCAGGGGAATCTCAGGAGCCAGCGTATTTCTGGGATATTCCGGCTTGCCATTCGGAGTCGATGGCTTCAACGAAGCGAGCCATGATGTGACTATCAAATCCGGCGGAACCATCGTAGATGCTATAGACCCGAGCCGTTATGACACGATATATGCTTGCGGGCCTGTCGCTATGATGCGGAGCCTTGCTCAAAAAGCCGAGGGATCCTGTGCCAAACTCTATGTATCCATCGAGAAACGGATGGGCTGCGGCATCGGGGCATGCAACAGCTGCACGTTAACGATCGCAGGTACAAACCGCAAAGTATGCATCGATGGCCCCGTATTTCCGGCGAGGGAGGTGAACTGGAATGATCTCCATCGATTGTGAACTGGCAGGCGTACCGTTATCAAATCCAATTTTGGCTGCTTCGGGCACATTCGGATTTGGAAAACCCTATGCAGACCTGTATCCACTGCACAAGCTCGGAGGCATTGTATCCAAAGGATTGACCCTGAGTCCCCGGCCCGGCAATGCTGGTACACGGCTCTACGAAACACCATCAGGTATCATGAACAGCGTGGGTCTTGAAAATCCAGGCATACGGGCTTTTCTGGAACAAGAATTACCCGAGATGGCCTCGCACGAAACCGCGGTCATTGTCAATCTTGGCGGCGGCACGATACGAGAATACATAGAAGGAGCCGAGCTCCTTACCGAGGCCAGTCTTGCATTAAGTGCATCAGGAAAACGAGCGGTCGACATGATCGAGCTCAACATCTCCTGTCCCAACGTCAAGGAAGGCGGACTTGCCTTCGGCATTGAGAATGAGCAGGCCCAGGAAGTGGTCCGTGCAGTCCGTAAAGCGACATCTCTGCCTCTGCTCGTCAAGCTCTCTCCCGGGGCGAAGGACCTGAGGGAGATGGCAAAAATGTGTGAAGCCGAAGGCGCGGATGGTCTCTCACTAATCAATACGATTCAAGCAATGGCCATTGATATCCGGCAGCGGCGAAGCGTATTTGACAGAGCCTATGCAGGCCTATCCGGACCAGCCATCAAGCCAATCGCGCTGCGAATGGTTCATCAGGTAGCAAGGTCTGTTTCCATCCCGGTCGTTGGAATCGGCGGGATCAGCAGCGCTGAAGACATCCTCGAATTCATCATGGCAGGTGCCACAGCCGTACAGATCGGAACCTATAACTTCATCAATCTGCGGGCCGGCAATACCCTTGCTAAAGAACTGATTCAATTAATGGAAACCGAAGGCATTCATTCCCTGGATGACATTCGAGGCATCATCTAACCTCATGACCTGTTCATAAGGCAATAGCATAACTCTTCTGAGCTTGATTGCATTGAGGCCAGATGTGATTTTTTTCACCGATAACAAACCAATTAAAGACTACAATGAACTCAAGAACATATTTGTGAACTAATTCACAAATCAATAGGAGGAAAACAGAATGAAAAGGACACTCTCTCTATCTCTTTCCGTCATGCTAATATTTGCACTGCTGGCAGGTTGCGGGGGCAACGGCGACAAGGAACCGGTTAATACAGACAAGCAAACAGAGAGCCAAAACACAGATAACACAGGAAATGCGACACAACCGTCACAAGAAGGTACAAATCTTCAAGACGGTTTATACTACGCCGAAGGCGAGTATGCAGAAGACTCCGGCTGGAAGGAACTCGTAGCCTTTAAAGTTGAAGGCGGCAAAATCGTCAGCGCTAACTGGGATGGTCTTCATAAAGACGGCGGCCTGGACAAAAAGACAGCTTCCGAAAAAGGTCTTTACGGCATGAAGGAAAAAGGCGGCGCTCAAGCGGAATGGCATGAGCAGGCAGCCAAAATGGAGGAGTATCTCGTAGTTCAGCAATCCATTGACGGCTTGAATGTGAATGGCGAAGGTTACACGGATGCCGTGTCGGGCGTATCCATCCATGTCAGCGGATTTGCAGAGCTTGCAGCCAAAGCGCTGGCAGCAGGTCCCGTTGAAGCAGGAGCATACAAAGATGGCAACTATCACGCGGAAGCAGCTGACTTCGACGCTAACTCGGGCTGGAAAGAAACTGTCGACATTACCGTTATCAACGGCAAAATCGTTGCTGTAAGCTGGAACGGCATTCATAAAGACGGCGGTACTGACAAGGTTACCCGTTCCAAATCTGGCGAATACGGCATGAAGAACGGCGGAGCTCAATCCGAATGGCATGAGCAGGCACATCAAGCTGAACAGTATCTGATTGAAAAACAAGATCCGCAAGCCATCGTCACAAGTGAAGATGGAAAAACCGATGCGATTTCCGGTGTGTCCATCCATGTCAGCGGATTTGTAGAATTGGCAGCAAAAGCACTTGAAGGCGCGAAATAAGCACCAGCGATCCATATAAGACAACTATCCTTGAGGGGAGATTCGCATGAAACAGATTATCGTGCTGGGCGGCGGATATGGCGGTATTCTTACCGCCAAGAAGCTGGCTAAACGACTGCGCAAACAGAAGGATTTGCGGATAACACTCATTGACCGCAAGCCGTATCATACCCTGCTGACTGAACTGCATGAAGTGGCTGCTAACCGGGTCGAGGAAGATTCCATCAAAATTGACCTGAAGAAAGTATTCTCTGGGTTCCGCAACGTAGATGTGGTGCTGGATGAAATCGGCGGCATTGACTTCGAAGGTCAAACGCTTAGCGGTGACAAACAAACCTATCATTATGACTATCTGGTCATCGGAACCGGCAGCAAGCCGACCTTCTTCGGTATTCCGGGTGCCGATAAGAACGCCTTTACTCTATGGTCCTATGAAGATGCGGTACGCCTGAAGGAACACACCTTGAACATGTTCCGTAAAGCGGTCCTCCAGCGTGATCCGCAAGTCCGCAAGGAAATGCTGACCTTTGTTGTGGTCGGCGGCGGATTCACCGGTGTGGAGATGATCGGTGAGCTGGCAGAATTCACTCAGCAATTATGCAAGGAGTTCCATGTAGATCCGAGTGAAGTTACCCTTCACGTAGCCGATATGGTTGACAAGATCCTGCCGATTTTGCCCGAACCATTAATACGCAAAGCTGAGAAGCGGCTGCGCAAATTGAACGTCAATATTATTACAGGCTCCAAGATTACCGAAGTGAAACCGGACGGCGTTACTGTCGGCGGCAGCGACATCAAATCCAGAACTGTCATCTGGACTGCAGGTGTTGAAGGTTCTGACGTTGTAGGCAGCATGGATGTCGAGCAAAAAGGGCGCAAACGGATTCTGACTAACGACAAGCTGCAAATCCCTGCTCATCCGAACGTATATGTTGTAGGGGACAATATTTTCTACATTCCTGAAGGCGCGGCTGCACCCGTTCCTCAAATGGTGGAAAATGCCGAACTTGCGGCTCCAGTCATTGCGCATAACATCGTAGCTGAACTATCAAACAAACCGATGAAATCCTATAAACCGACCTTCCACGGCACCATGGTTTGTATCGGCAGCCGCTACGGAGTTGCCAATGTCGGCGTACCGAACCATATGTTCAAGCTTAGCGGCTTCCCCGCCATGCTCGTCAAGCATATGATCAATATGCTCTATCTGTTCCAGGTATGCGGCTTCAATAAAGTGTACCATTACCTGCTGCATGAGTTCTTCCACGTCCGGCACAACCGGAGCTTCGTGGGCGGACATTTTGCCAAACGGTCACCGAATTTCTGGCTCGTACCGCTACGTATTTTCGCGGGATGGATGTGGTTCTCCCAAGGATGGGACAAGCTTCATAAAATAATAAACGATCCGGATAAGGTCTTCCTGATTCCTGCCAAGGCCGTTGATGGCGTAAGCGCAGCTTCTGCTGCCGGTGATGCTGCAGGTGCCGGGGCAGCTGATGTGGTATCTGCTGCATCGACTTACACCCAGGAAGCGGTCACTGCTCTGCCGGTGCCGGATTTCATGAAATCGATCGTCGATTGGTCCATGAACCTGATGTTCTACACTGGCGACGGCGGCTATACTTCGCTCGCTTACGTATTTCAGACCTCGATGGTACTGGCCGAGCTAGTTGTCGGCATTCTGCTCATCATCGGATTGTTCACTGCACCTGCTGCTGTAGTCAGCGTTGCCATGGGTGCCATGGTCTGGGTATCCGGAATGGCGCCTAACGAAATGCTATGGTATCTGGCCGCAGGCATTGCTTTAATCGGCGGATCCGGCAGCACATTCGGGCTCGACTATTACGTGTATCCTTGGCTGAAGAAGGTATGGAAACGAATACCGCTCGTCAAGCGATGGTACGTATACACGGACTAAACGTCCACTATTCAATGTAAGTATTGCTTATCCTTTTATCCTTATCGGTTCGCAGCATAAGCTGTTTACGCCTGCATGTACACTCTAATCAACACGAGCCTTCCGGAAGGAGTCAATTAAGATGGATATGAAGCTGTTACAAGATACGATCGACCTGCTTCGGTCGCATATCGATTCCGGAACGGATATCGATTGGATGGAGATGGATAATCGGCCTGTGAGAGACATCGCCGACATGCTTAATGCTTATGAACTCGCTTATTCCCGTAAAATGACGGTGCTGGCATGCTGCATGCTCATTCATACCGCATTAGATCGGCACGGTAAGCTGCAAGTGCAAGACAACGAGAGACTGACACGCATGCTGCTTGATGGCGATTATTTGACCGGCCTCATGTACCGGATTGCCGTCAAGCGAAAGGAGTGGAAGCTGCTGTCCCGGCTTCTCCCATTTCACAAGCGCATGCAGCTGAACCTGCTGAAAAAGGTACCACCCGAAATCCTGCTGAAAGAGCTGAAGCGCGAGGTGCGCAGCTATCTCGAGCAACGGAGCGCATAAGGAGTTTACCTTAGGGTAAAGGAGCGATGATAGAGATGAATATTCATAACCGGATAGGAATGGATCTTGCTTCCTTCGACCGCTTGCTCCAGGAGGTGGTCACGTCGGATCGTGACCTCACTCCCCCTTCCGTTGTGCTAAGCAGCGTCATAGATCTTATTAACGCTGGTGGCAAGCGGCTGCGGCCGCTCATGGTGGTGATCGGCAGCCGTTTCGGAGATAACGGCCACGATTCGGCCGTGATGAAAACCGCTGTACTGCTTGAGTATCTTCACATGGCCTCGCTTGTACATGATGACATCATCGATCAATCCGATATGCGGCGCGGCAGGCCAACCCTGCATGAGACCACTGACATCCAGACAGCTGTTCAGATCGGCAACTATATGATTGCCCGCGCCATTGAATGGGCCGCTCAATCAAATGGTGAACCGGACGGGAGCAGCGAAAATGTTTCTGAAGAAGAAGCCTACCGGTTAGCCGAGCTTGCAGCACTGGTAACCGAGCTTTGCATGGGTGAATACGATCAGCTGCATCATCGCTTCAACTATGATCTGACAATGGAACAATATTTGGAGAAGACACGCTGCAAAACAGCGCTGCTAATGGCCCATTGCCTGAAAGCAGGCGCAGAAGCAGCGCAAGCGGATTCCCTTATTGCTGAACGACTCTTCCAAATCGGGGAAGCCATCGGCATGGCGTTTCAAATCCGGGATGACCTGCTCGATTTTACGAAGTCCAAGGAAGCGATTGGCAAGCCGGCAGGCGCCGATCTGCGAAACGGAAACATTACCCTGCCCGTAATCTATGCTCTGAACGATCCTGCCCTTGCACCACAGATCAGACAGCTCGGCCCCCACTCCGCGGAGGCTGACATGGATGATGTGATCATCGGTATTACCTTAAGCAGAGCAATCGAGCAGAGCGAACAGCTTGCACACTCTTATGCGCAGCAAGCACAGCTTATGATCGGCGAGTTCGCCGACCACCCGGCCCAGGAAGATTTACAGGCCTTGCTCCAATATTTTCTGCCCTAAACCGATCAATAATCCATAGAATAAATATGAACAGGGATGCATCCAGCGCGGATGCATCCCTGTTTGACATAAAGAGAGATTAACCCGGCTTAAAGGCCCCCTGCGACCTGGGCTTTAAAGTGTTATTCCTGCTGGTGTAACTTTAATTTTCGTGGATATTCACGATCCTCGTGGGGGGCCGCGCTCAAATTTCCCCCTTCCTTCCACTATTTATTGGCTCTAAAGAAAGAGAGCGTGTGAAACAGGTGATGGCTCTTATCCTGCAAACATTCAAATACGGGATAGCATGCAAGTGACAAGCGGTTCATATGGCGGCTACATCCTGTATGCAGAGGATTTTGGAGCCGGCTGACGAAAAGGCGACTACGTGTTGAATGAAGGTAATTCTCTTCTGATATGTTCAATGTAAGAGAATACAATTCAGCGATTCTACACGCCGATTACCCCATCATTATCCCATGCTATTGTGGTTACGGCGATGTGGGCCACGGCAGCAACCGCAATTGCTACTATCCTTAAGAGAATGATGGCTCGCTTACGCCATGCACGTACCCCAGTTCTGCCTAGTCTGTTGTACATGGACGGAAGGCAGCAGGGCCTTAGCATGAAGGAAATTTGCCGGTCCGTGGACCCGGCCTATCAGGGTAAACGCCAACGCCAATGCATGAATACGGATAACAAAAATAGCACTGCTCCTGTTCGGAGCAGTGCTTTTTGCAGAACCGTCTGCTGGAATGGTGCAGGGAAATGTAAAAAACATTAGAAACGCATCAGAGCCAACAAGCTGTAGCAATTCATCCACCTGGTTCTGAATAACCTTTCCTTCAAGCCATAAATTACAGAAGCGCGGCCACGGCCACAGGCAGCAGGAACAACGCAATAAACAGCGTATCCGCCCGCTTCCATACATTGATCCGATACCTGCTCCGCGGCGCACCCAGCCGGTAGCCTCTGGCTTCCATGGAATCGGCAAGCCCGATAGCTCGCCGGAACGCGCCTGTCGTTACAGGCACCAGCAGGGCGATGATCAGCCGTGCCTTCTCCTTCAGCGGCTGCGATGACAAGTCCAGTCCCCTGGACTGTTGTGCCTTCCACAGCCGCTCGGCTTCCTCGAATATGGTCGGAATGAACCGGAGGGCAATGCCGAGCATCAGCACCAGACGATCGGTCGGCACACCGACATAGGTTAGCGGCCGCAGGAGGCTGCCCAGTCCCTGGGCCAGCTGCTCCGGCTGGGTCGTGAAGGTCATGACTGCCGCCAGCATGATGAACAGCGCCATTCGTGAAGCGGACACAATACCTTTTTCCAATCCGCCGGAATACACCTTGAATGCGCCCACATCCAGCAGTTTCCCGCCGCCAGCATCATACAGGATGTGAAATACCAGGATGAACAGCAGCAGAAACATCAGCGGCTTCATGGCTCTGAAGTAATAGCGGTACGGGATACCTGTGGCCCAAATCACCGCCGCCGTGAACAACAGCAGTGCCAGCACCCCTGCATATCCATCTACCAGAAACACGGCAACCATAAACAGCGGCATGGCAGCTGTCTTGGCACGCGGGTCCAGACGGTGAATCCACGAGTCACCTTCCATATAGCGGCCCAAGATGATCTTTCGCTTCATCCTCGTTCCCCCTTCACCTTAAGCTTTGCCCTTCCTACAATTCAAGCTGTCCTGCGTACCAATCTGCCAGCGCCGCTGCATTCGGCGGCATCTCCGCAGGCTGTACTCCAAGCAGGGCTGCCAGCTTGCCCGCCATTCGCATAGACGATGGAGCCATCAGTCCTGCCTGCTCGAGCACCTCCTGCCGGTGCACCAGTTCCCGAGCCGTTCCTTGAAATATGACTCTGCCGTCCTTGATCACAACGAACTCATCCGCATAGGCTGCGACTTCCTCGAGCCGGTGGGTGACGATGAGAACCGTCTTGCCTTGGCTCCTCGTTAATCCGTGCAGCCGCTGCATCAAATCCTCACGGCTAGCTGGATCGAGAGAAGCCGTAGGCTCATCCAAGGCGAGAATATCGGGATCAGCCGCTAACACTGCGGCCACTGCCGCTTTGCGCATCTGACCCGAGCTGAGCTTGAAGGGACTCTGCGCTAGCAGCTCCTCATCCAAGCCCACGAAGGAAGCTGCCCTACGGACAGCCTCGGCAGCCTCAGCCTTACTTCGTCCGAAATTAAGCGGCCCGAACAATAAATCCTTCTCCACTGTCTCTTCAAACAGCTGCAGTTCGGGATATTGAAATACCAGGCCGATCCTTTGCCGCAGGCTGACAGGAATTTTGCCCTTCTCAGCTGAATCGAGGCGATAGTCCAGTATGCGAATCACTCCCTCATCCGCCCGAATTAATCCATTCAAATGCTGGAGGAACGTCGACTTGCCCGAACCCGGTGCCCCGAGAACGGCAATCATTCGGCCTTCCTCCAGCTCCAGATGAAAACCGTCGAGACCCGGAATGGGGGTCATCCCCCGGTCCCGGTAGCAGTAGGATACCTCTTCGAATGATATGCCCATAACGCTTCCAGCACCTCCTTCTCCCTAACCAGCTCGCCGATATCGATCCCCCGCGCTTTCAGCTCCCGGCATAGCTGGAGGGCAAACGGGGCCTTCAGCCTGCATCGCTGGAGCAAATCCTCCTGCAACAGCAGTTCCCCGGGACTGCCGTCCGCTGCGATCATCCCGCCATCCAGCACGATCATCCGGTCTGCCTCGGCCATCTCCTCCACGTCATGCGTGACGGAAATGATCGTGTACCTGCCTTCGCCATGCATGGCCCGCATCAGATCCAGCAGCTCTCGCTTTGCTATCTCATCGAGCATGGAGGCTGCTTCATCCAGCACGATGATGGCAGGCTCCATTGCCAGCACGGCAGCAATCGCTGCCCGCTGCTTCTGTCCACCGGACAGTGTTGCCGGGTGCCGATGCAGCAGATGAACAATGTCCAATCGCTCCGCATACATCTGAATCCGTTGCTGCATTTCTTCACGGCTCAGACATAGATTTTCCAAACCAAACGCAATGTCATCCTCTACAGTCAGACCGACAAACTGATCGTCGGGATTGGCAAACACCATGCCGATATGACGGCGAATCTCACCCAGCGTGCAGCCGTTTTGTTCCACTCCATCAATCAGAATGCGTCCTCTGGTCATGAGAAGCAATCCGTTCAGAAGCCGAATCAGCGTGGACTTCCCCGCCCCATTTCTTCCCGCGATACATACCCACTGACCATGAGGGATTGCCAGGGAGACATCCTTGAGCACACTCGTACAGCCCTGTCCATAATATACATGCTTGAGCAGGACGGCATGCTCTGACTTCTCGATTGTGCCCATGTTCTAACGCCTCCTTAGCTTTCCGTATGAAACATCCCGAACGGATCGATACGCCCTAAGGACTCGATCAGATGCTTGGCAGCCCATCCGACAAAAATCCCTGTCACGATACCCGCCCCCAGTAGGAATGGCAGATAATAATAGATCTTCGTGGTTCCCAGCACCAGCGAGGCTGCCGTCAATTGGCCTACATTATGTGCCACGCCCCCAGCTATGCTTACACCTGTTAAACTGAATTGAGTTCCTCCCAGCCTGAGCATGATATACATGACCAGATAACTGGCAAGGGCGCCAAACATACTGAACAGAAAAGTCGAGAAGCTTCCCAGTATGAAGGCTGTCAGCAAGGTCTTTAAGACAATAAGCCACAGGGCATCTCGGCCTCCGAGACAAACCAGACAGGTCAGCACCAGGATATTGCCCAGGCCCAGCTTTGCGCCGGGAATCGTCACTGCAAACGGGATCAGAGCTTCCACAATGCCAAGCACGACTGACAAGGATGCGCAGATGGATATCACCACCAGCTTGCGAAGCGCATAAGGATCAGTTGACAACGGCATCCGGCTCACTTCCTTCGGTTTGTTCTCCGATCACTTCGACAAACACACGATTGGGTAAACATACGATGGTGTCATGCACCTCATGGATGTGACCAAACCCCACGCAGAGCTGATCGGGGCAATCAGACTCAATCATCTCAATCCCTCCGCGTGAGACTCTCAAGAGGTTATATCCCCGCTCTGTCCGAATTTCTATATCTCGTGACTCTTCCGTAAGCGCCACGGTATCATAATGCTTGCCATTCACTTCGATTACGGCATAGGTGCCCTGTGCCGCTCCGTCATCACCTACAAATTTGGAAATTCCAAACCAGGCAACAGCAACGATCAGTACGAGCGCTATTCCAATATCTCCACGTTTCATTCAGCATCTCTCCAGTTCGCTTTGCTTATCTTCATTATCAGGGCTGCGGCAAGGGCCAGAAATGATTTTTCTCACATTCAGAAGGGGGCTGGTCTGATACGCTGAGATCATCGGAACTCGTAGAAGAAAGTATCAGGAATAAAAGAGGAGGCACTGTCATGCACAGGAAGCTGCTTTCCTACATCAGCCTATTCACCATGCTTGCCCTGCTGTTGGTTGGTCCTATGGGCTGTTCATCTACAGCAGATCAGAAGACCGCCGCCACCATTGAACCGGCAACCGAACGTTATTTTATATTCGATACAATTGTAAGCGTCCGTGTGTACGATGATCGGATGACCTCACAGCATTTCGAAGAAATCGGCGCACAGCTCGAGAGGATCGATCAGCGAATGAACCGGCAGCTGGCAGGCAGCGAGATTGACCGAGTGAACCAAGCCGCTGGGAAAAAGGAAGTAAGTGTATCTGACGATACATTCAAGGTCATCCAGACCGCCATTGATTACGCTGCAGCCTCCGGCGGGCACTTTGAACCAACTATTGGTCCGCTTGTAGACCTCTGGGGAATCGGCAGCGAGAATCCTGCCGTGCCGGCAGAGGATGAATTGACGGCCGCTGTGCAGCGAATGAACTACAAGGATGTAGTCTTGAATCCGGAAACGCATGCCATTCTGCTGAAGAGAGAAGGAATGTCGCTGGATCTGGGGGCCATCGCCAAAGGGTATGCAGCAGATGTTATCGCCGATTACTTACAGCAGCAGGACTTCCACTCAGCCATCATCGACCTCGGAGGCAATATCCTTGCGATGGGCGCGAAACCGGATGGTTCACCCTGGAACATCGGTATTCAAGACCCGGGGGAAAAGCGTGGCCAGCACCTGGGCACACTGAAAGTCGTCAACAAAACTATCGTGACTTCAGGCGTATATGAACGCTTTTTCGAAGCAGATGGGAAATTGTATCACCATATTCTAAACCCCTTTACCGGGTATCCGGTCGATAATGACCTGCTCAGCGTCACGATTGTGACTGACACATCCATGGATGCTGATGCCATGTCGACGTCCGTCTTCTCACTTGGGCTCGATGAAGGACGACGATTCGTCGAAAGCCGGGGCGATGCCGAGGCTATTTTCGTCACCACTGACCATCAAATCTACCTTACCTCAGGTCTGACCGATACGTTCAAATTGACCAATGAGGATTATCAGCTTGCGAAATAATAAACTAACAAAAAGGAGTAGATTGTATGAAACAGAGCAGGAGTACAAGGTCGAATTTAAGGAACGGAGGGCTGTATCCAGCAGCTACTTCCTCTGTCTTCTCACCGGCGAATCTTACCTTAATTCGGGATATGGCCGAACCTGTTCTACTGTTTGCCGGTGATTATCTGTACGAGGAAAACGATCGTGCGGATCGATTGTATTTTGTAAACAGGGGAAGCTTGAAAGTATCCAAGCTGCTTGAGGGGGGCATGTCTGCTACCCTCTCGCTGCACATTCCCGGCGATTTGTTCGGAGAACCCAACTCTTTGGGAGGAGCCGTCCATCAATTTGAAGCAAAAGCCCTAGAGGATAGTGAGATTGGGGTCATCCCTCAGGAAAAACTAGATACCATCATACGCAGCAACGGAGATTTCGCTGTGGAATATATGAGTTGGATGGCGCTGATGCAGCGCACGACACAAAGCAAATTGCGTGATCTGCTGCTGCATGGCAAATCTGGTGCCCTGTGCTCACTATTGCTGCGGCTGCACAATATGTACGGTACAAATGGAACAGGAAAGGACGCCAGGTCCATGATTGGTAAGCGAATAACGAATCTGGAGATGGCGGAAATGATCGGCTCTACCCGGGAAAGCGTCAATCGTATATTGAACGAGCTTAAGGATAATGGCGTGATTTCAACTGAACGAGGACGCATTATACTCAATGATCCGGATTATTTACGCAATATTTGCCACTGTGAGTCTTGCCCCAAGGAAATTTGCCGTATGTAATAGGAGCTTCACGCTACAGGATTCTTCTGCCAAGCCCGCCCGCCCACTTCGACCTCGTGTTCACGCTCATCGATTTCAGACACCGAATCTACCCGCTCCCGTCCAATAATTATATGAAAACAACGCTAATTTCTAGTGTATTATGACCCTGGTTTGAACGTTATGATAGAATTGTCCGTCCGCAGCATCTGCCTGCCCTGATATTATGGCTGCACGGATATCTGATAGCGTTTCCATACCATTAATACATAGAAAAGAGGTCCTGCTGATGAAATTTCCATTCCAGAATCCGGATCTCCCGCTGGAACAGCGGGTTAGCGATCTTGTATCCCGTTTGACACTGGACGAGAAAATCGAATTAATGTGCCAATACCAGGCGGAAATCCCCCGCCTTGGCGTGCACAAATATAAACATGGCACCGAGGGCGCCCACGGGGTGGCATGGCTTGGCGAAGCGACTGTGTTCCCGCAAAATACCGGTCTTGCATGTACCTGGAATCCTGAGCTAATGCGGAAGATCGGATCGGTCATCGCAGATGAAGCCCGCGTGTACTACCAGCGCGATCGGGCCATTAATGGACTCACCGTCTGGGCACCCACGGTGGATATGGAGCGCGACCCGCGCTGGGGGCGTACGGAGGAAGCCTACGGCGAGGATCCCTATCTGACCGGGGAACTTTCTACCGGACTTGTGAAGGGCATGCAGGGAGATCACCCCTTCTACTATAAAACGGTGGCCACCCTGAAGCATTTTTACGGCAATAATAATGAAGTTAACCGCGGCAGCGCATCGGTAAGCATTGATCCGCGAAACAAGCGCGAGTATTATTTGAAGGCATTCGAAGCACCATTCCGCGCAGGCAAAGCGGGTTCCATGATGACCGCGTATAACGGCATCAATGGCATCCCCTGCAACCTGAACCATGAAGTAAACACCATCGTCAAACAGGAATGGGGCATGGACGGCTTCGTAGTCGGAGACGCGGGCGACGTGCTCGGCACCGTTATGGATCATCAGTATGTGTCTTCTTATGCAGAGGCTGTTGCCGGCTCCGTCAAAGCCGGTATCGACAGCATTACCGATGATCAGGATATCTCCTTCCGTGCTCTTCGTGACGCATTAGAGCAAGGATTGCTTGAGGAGCAGGATCTGGATCATGCCCTGCGCAATACTTTCCGTGTCCGCTTCCGTCTAGGGGAATTCGATCCTGAGCAGCGGAATCCTTACAGCCATGTGCCCGAGTCGAGGCTATGCGCGCCTGAGCATGCCGAATTATCTCTGCGAGCGGCCAGGGAATCCATCGTACTGCTGAAAAATAAAGGACTTCTGCCCCTTAATCGTGATCAGTTGAAATCCGTAGCCGTCATCGGGCCACTGGCTAACGAAGCGTTTACGGATTGGTACAGCGGCACGCCTCCATACCGGATTACGCCGCTGCAGGGCGTGCAGGAGAAAATGCAGGACCGCAGCGTCCATTTTCATACCGGATTAGACCAGATACGTCTTCGTTCTGCTATTAGCGGTAAGTATGTGTCCTTATCTTCAGCAGAGAATGGCGGACCGCTTTTAAGTACAGCGGAAGCTGAGCATGCAGCTGTGTTCGAGCAAAACGACTGGGGCTGGGGCTCGGTGACGCTTCGCCTTGTCGACAACGGCAAATTCGTAATGGAAACGGAGATGGGACTGCACGCAGCAGCTGACGAAGCTCGCGGCTGGTTCGTGAAGGAGGCCTTCGGCTTTGAAGCGCTGCCGGATGGAAACTTCATCATGAACAACTGGGAGGGCAAGCCGATCCTAGTGAATGAGAATGGACAGCTGGCGGTTGGCCGTACCGGGGAGGCGGCAACGCCATTTGCCATTGAAACGGTCCAGAATGGCATCGCTGAGGCAGCAGCTGCGGCCGCATCGGCTGAAACTGTCCTGATCTTCGTTGGAAACAGTCCGTTCATTAATGGCAAGGAAACGATCGACCGTCCCGACATTACCCTCCCACCTGCTCAGCAAGCCTTAATTCAGGCGGTGTACGAAGCCAATCCCGATACCGTGGTGGTCATCGTAGGCGGATATCCATTCGCCGTGAACTGGGAACAGGAGCATGTGCCCTCCATTCTCTTTACATCCCACGCCGGGCAGGAGCTGGGCCATGCGGTGGCCGATGTGCTGTACGGAGATTACAATCCGGGCGGCCGTTTAAACATGACGTGGTATAAGTCAATCGAGCAGCTTCCGGATCTCATGGATTATGACATCATCAAAGGGAAACGGACCTATCAGTATTTTGACGGAGACGTGCTGTATCCGTTCGGTCACGGTCTCAGCTATTCCCACTTCCACTACAGCGGTCTGTCGCTAAGTGAGCCGGAAATACCCGCCGATGGAAGCGTCATCGTCACTGTTGCCGTGAGGAATAAGGGGCCACTAGCTGGCGATGAGGTAGTTCAGCTCTACATAAAAGCCGACTCCTCCCGTGTCGTCCGTCCTCTCAAAACGTTAAAGGGCTTCCAGCGTATCCATCTGGCCCCTGGCGCTTCGGAAACGGTAAGCTTTGAGCTTAAAGCGGAGGATCTAGCGTTCTGGGATGTTACCAGGGACCGCTATTGCGTCGAGAAAGGGACCTACACACTCATGGTTGGCCCCTCCTCCAGTCAACTACAGGAAACTGCCGTCCTTCAAGTCCATGGTGAAACAATCCCTCCACGCATGCTGCGTGAGCCTGTGCGAGCGGTTAATTATGACGACTACCAAGATGTTTTCCTGGATGAGTGCCGGGAAGGCGGCGAGAGTATTCGTATAACTGGCGATACCGGATGGATCGCTTTCCATGACGTGGATTTGGGCGATGCCTCGAGCATGTTCGAAGCCAGAGTAAGCGGGCATATCCAAGGCGGAGAAATCATTATTAAGACCGGCAGCCCGGATGGCCCTGCAGCCGGAAGCTGCAAGATTCTGCCGACTGGTGGACGCCAAGCCTGGACAACGGTTCAAGCGGAGCTGACAGGATTAACTGGACGAGCTGACGTCTTCCTTAACATTAAAGGCGAAGTACAAATCAGCTGGTTCCGTATATCTTAAGCCATCGAAAGTTACCCACTATAGACATGCTCTTAACCGGCGGGTTGCATTCGATCCTGTCGGCGGCTTCTAATTTTATAGATATTCATAGAACATCTGCCCTTCTTTTATTTCGGGGGGCAGATGTTCTTTTTTTGTTAGAATGAAATCAACAGTAATTGGACACGGACTTTAACCCTTCCCTGCATTTAAGTAAAGGCTGCAAAAAAAGATGAACCCTTTCCAAGGGTCATTTGTTTATTAGACATAACAAGAAGAAAGGAGTGCCTTGGATTGACGGAACGCGAGTTATTCGATTCTTATAACAAGGATGTGTACCGCACCTGCTATTACATGCTGCGGAACGCGCAGGATGCGGAAGATCTCTGCCACGACGTATTTGTCACCGTATTTCGCCAGGATTGGAGAAGCGTTGAGCATACACGCGCCTGGATTATGCGTATCGCAATGAACCATTGCTTAAATCTACTTAGAAGGAATCAGACCCAGCGGGACAAGCAAAGCCAGGTCGAGTGGCTCCACGAGCAGACCACCGCATCGGTTAAATCCGTAGACACCATCGTATTGGAAAAGGCAGCGGCGGCGGAATGGGGGAAATTACTACGGCAGCTTCCGGATAAGCTGATGGCCGTTGTCACGCTCCGCTATATCGGTGAGATGTCAATGGCGGAAATCGCCGAAACGTTGAAGATCCCTGTAGGGACGGTTAAATCAAGGCTTCACAAAGCATTGAAAATCATGCGCAAGAAACTTGAACATAATCACAGCTTCTGGCTGAAGGGAGAGAACCAATATGGATCGTTTTGAGAACAATCTGAAGGACCAGATGAAAACGGCGAATAACGTATCTTATCCAGATTTTGATCGGATGTGGAGCAGTATCCAGCAGGACGAATTGAAGGTGGCCGTGGGTGAATCGGTTCCGCTTCGTACGCGAAAAAGAAAACGTATTGCGATCATCACGGGGATATCCGTCGCCTTGATGGCAACGCCGGTCTATGCAGCTCTAAACTATGACTGGTCTAATCTTCTATCTCACAGAGCCGGTATCCAGACCGCATTGGAGCAGGGGCTTGGCCAGACGATTGAGCAATCCGTTACCAAGGATGGCATAACTTTAACGGTCCACACGGCGTTTATCGATGAGAACCGGACGGTCATGCTCTACAGTCTGGATCCTGGATCACAGGCTGGTAAGCAAGTCGCCTTTGATCATATTGGGCTTAAAGATAAGGATGGTCGTACCATTGAGGGCCGTGACTCCCATCAGTGGAACGAGAAACTGGGCGTGTTCCAAGGGTATTTTGAAACCGATTGGGTCGCTGATGGCCAGATGGCAGATATTGAGTTTGCCATGGAGAATATCCATTTTACCGGCGATGGCACACAGTCCCTCAACTACGACCCTAGTAATTCCAATACACAGGTATTCCCTATCCAGAAAGATGGCATTGACAGCGTGAGCCTGCAGTCATTCGATCAATCCGATGGAAATGTCCTGCTCCGAACGGCCATTACGTATACGGATCCTGAGATGAGCAGTAAAGGCTGGGTGCGAGTACAGGCCATCAATGACAAGGGTGAGAGAATCAAGGAAACCGAGCCTTCCTTTAATGGAACCCCAGGTGCAGCCGGAGAATTTATAAATCAGCAAAAATTCGAGTCCGACCATTTGCTTGCAAAAGGAACTACCTTCCAGCTTACTTATGATCGCACACTTGAAACCGCAGAGGGTACTTGGAGCTTAAATATGGCCCTGTCCAAGAAACAAATGGACAGTGGAACGTTTAAGGAAACGCTGAATATCCCTGTTGATCAGCTGCCTGGTGGAACGAAGATCCATGAAATGATCATTACGCCAACCCAAGTCCGTCTGATCCTGAACCATGAAGAAAAATATACGCAGGTTCCTTACATGGAATACCAACTGAATATAGGTGGAACACTACTGGGCGGAAATATAGAGTATGTTCAGGGACAACCCAATAAAACGGAACTGCGCTTTGAAGTGGCCGGACTGAATGCAGCCTCCCTGTTGAACCAGCCGGTGTCCCTGGTCGCCAAGCATCGCGTCGATGTATATGACGGAGACAACAATCCGATCCGCTTAACTGGCATTTCGGCTGAGCGTCAAAGCGTAACGTCCAGCATTGCAGATTATCCGATCACATGGACCTATTACATGAAGGACAACAATCTCTACGTGGAATCATCAAGCTCGGACAACAAATTTGGCGGGGTCAACCAAACCTATTATCTTAATGATAAAGAACGTAACTATGGGAAGCCTGCCATGATGAGCCTATTCGGCGATGACAATAATAAACATATGGACGTATATGAGAATTTCGACAAGACCGAACTTGAGGTGTATATTTCGAAATATACCACCCATAAACGAGACGATGTCCTTCGCGTTCCGCTTAAGGCTGGACAATAAATATCACGCATAATAAACGACAAAGAAACCCTCAACGATGGACTTGAACGGTAACCCGAAAAGGCGCTTCTGCCTAGAAGCGCCTTTTCTTTTTAGCCTTTCGTTCATCGCATCACTTAAGGATTTTTTCTTTTTCTCTCTGAAACATGTCACAATTCTGTACGGCAGACTGTCTTATGGGTGAACTTCAAAAACTCACCTTAAAGGGGAAATGAACATGGAACTACGAATGAATTACCGGTCGGCCAATCCCGAAGCCTTCAAAACGCTGCTTGCCTTAGAGCAAGGGGCCCAGAAAAGCGGACTCGACCACAAGCTATACGAGATCATTAAGCTCAGGGCATCACAGATTAACGGCTGCTCCTTCTGCGCAGATATGCATTCCAAGGACTTGCTCTCCGTTGGCGAGAGTGTGGATCGTCTCCTCCTGCTGCCAATGTGGAGAGAAGTCCCGATCTATTCGGACGAGGAAAAGGCCGTCATCGAATTGACAGAGTACGTGACCAAGTTGTCCGAGGCCGGCGTTCCTGCAGAGGTATACGAACGTGTGCGCAAACATTTTGACGAGAAGCAATTCGTCGATCTGATCATGGCAATTACCACGATTAATGCCTGGAACCGGATCGCCGTTGCTACAGGGATGTTCCCGGGCTGTTTCGATTAAAAAGCTGCAACTTATCCGGATTCACTACAAGATAGATATGCCGGATACCGGATAAGTCGGGTTCCCACTCTACCGTCAGCACCTTCGAAACCCTGCCGTCCCGCTTCAGTAATAAACCGGGCTCTCCGTTTACGGAGACAGGTTCAAAGCCTTCTCGAAACGAGCCCTTGGCAGACAATCCCTCAAAGAAAGCACGTACCCGCTCCACGCCCAGGATCGGATTGATGGCCGCCCTCACTTTGCCGCCACCATCCGATAGCAGCGTAACCTCTTCCTTCAGGAAAGACAGCAGCGGCTTGAAATTACCCATATCGGACGCCCGCAGGAAGGCTTCAACAAAGCGTTCCTGCTGTTCCGTCCGGGTCCATTCCCCCACCGGCCTCTCCGAATGATGGCCCATTTTCTGTTTGGCACGGCTGAACGTCTTGCGGCAGCTGATCTCCGTCTTACCAAGCATCTCTGCTATGGCCTGATATTCAAGACCAAGCGAATCCTTGGCGATATAAATAGCGCGCTCCAGCGGCGTTAACCGTTGAAGCAGCACCAGATAGGCGTAACCAAGCGTTTCGCGGCGTTCCACAGGATCGGACCGCAGCATTTCAACATCCGGTAATGGCTCCGGGAGCCAGGGACCGGTGTATGTTTCGCGCTGACGTCTGGACGACTTCAACAGGTTGATGCAGCGGTTCGTTGTCATTTTGACCAAATATGCTTTCTCGTTCAGCACTTCTCCCCGATCCTTCTGCAAGTATTGAGAAAATACATCCTGCACGATGTCCTCCGCATCCGCTGCTATCCCCAGCATCCGGTAGGCCAGCCCGAACATCATCGGTTTATATTCGCTATACATTTGATCCAATCGCATCAGATACACCTTCTTGCTCTGTATATTTTTCGGCATGAAAGCTGCGCCACTTATAAGACAAACAAACCTTATCGACTGTGACATCTCAAGCGTTAATCTCTATTACTATCTACCTTTCTGCGTTCCCGGAAACCCCCTTAAAAGGGAAATTCAAAGGCCTAAAAACATAAAATTTGTTATTTACTATACAAAATTTGACATGGTTCGATAAATCTATCGACAATTGGGTAATTTTTAAATAACATATGGAATGTCCTCACTACAGCATAATAGGTTTACGAGCTTAGAAAGTAGGGAAAATATGAAAAAATCCACCCCTTTACGTCGCGTCGAACTCGGTTATTTTCTGCTGATTGCTCTCGCCATGTTTCAACAGTTGTTTATATTCTTGAACATTTATGCAAACCAACACTTTAGCTTCACGGAATTGTTATTCAGTATGGGTACGCTGGCCGCGTTATTGATCGGCTTTTTTCTTCCGGTAGGCGTTTCGACGGTTGCCGTTTTTGTGTACCTCGTCACGTATTTCGTATGGTTATCCACTCTGGCTCCGATCAATGCGCTCACACTGTCCTGGATTCTGCTGCTGCCCGCCAATACTGCCGTTGCCATCTTCATCAAGCTGGCACTGGTCCGAAGCCGAAGATTCATCCGGCGCCTCGAGCAATTGAGAAAAACCAACCCGGATATCGATATTGACACCTCACTAGGCAGCAAAGATGCCTTCGAAGATACGCTGATCAAACAAGCCAATCTGGCCAATCGTTACTCAGATCAGTACAGCTTCTGTATCATGATGTTTAAGCTTGATTTTCTACCACTGACCAGAGAATCTGTCGGCTCCCACCGTTTTGCCAAACTGATTATGGAATTGTCTAACACGATTCAGAAGCAGATTCGTTATGAGGATTATAAGTTCTCTATTGGAGAAGGCCGTTTCATCATTCTATGCCCGCTCACCAAGCCGGAATATCTCAAAAGCCTGATGGATCGCATCAAAGTCGCCATGATGAATGTGCCTTTCCGCGATAAAAAGGGCATGTCCCTCAAGCTTGTCGTCCGCGCCGGCGGTCTTGTGTTCCAGAAGGAGCAATTCAGCCGATACGAAAATATCGATGATGTGATCTCGGCATTAGAACGGAACACCGAAACCGACCTGATCGGGGAGTATATTTAACCCCGTGAAACACCATGATTACACAAGGGGGCTGCTATCCTATGTCGTACACCACCTGGTTTATCCCTTTATGCATCGGGGTTAGTATTGTTTTCTTCATCGTTATCATTATTCTGACGATCTCCACACTAAGCTTCCGTGCGAAAGTCAAACGAAAATATGATCGGGGGAGATTCAGTGACTGACTTTCTGTTGGTTGTCTCCATCGTCAGTATATGGATTGCCGTCCTTGAATCGATCATTATTATGGCAGGTGCCATTCTGTTCATTCGAAACCAAAACCGCCAGAAGCTGGTGAACCCCAGCAATCTGGAGGATTTCCCCACCGTAACGGTTATGGTCCCTGCTCATAACGAGGAACTGGTTATCCAGGCGACGGTCGAGCATATTCTACAGATGAACTACCCGCATCACAAAATGCAGGTGATTGTCATCGCCGACAATTGCAAGGATCGTACCGCCGAGCGTCTACGGGCACTAAAAGCCAATGAACGTTATCAGGACCGTGACTTTCTTATTCTGGAGCGAACGGGAACCGGCGGCAAATCGGGAGCGCTGAATGACGCGCTCAAGCAGGCCACGGGGGAATGGATCTGTGTGTACGATGCTGATGCCGCCCCCGAGAAGAATGCACTGCTATTTCTGACCCAGAAAGCCATGGAGGAGCCTGAGCGCTACGGAGCTGTCTTCGGACGCAACAAAGCCCGTAACCGCGGGCGAAACTTCCTCTCCCAATGTATTAATCTGGAGCTGGTGACCATCCAGCGTGTGCACCATACCGGTTTATGGCAGCTATTTAAGCTGGGCACCATACCGGGCACGAATTTCATCGTGAAAACCGCACTCATTCGGGATATTGGAGGCTGGGACGAGCAGGCGATCACGGAGGATACCGCGATCTCATTCGAAATTCTGACCCGGGGACAGCTTATCGCCCTAGCACCGCAAGCTGAGGCATATCAGCAGGAGCCCGAGGATTTGAAAGTATACATGAAGCAGCGAGAGCGCTGGGCCAAAGGAAACTACAGCGTCGTTACCGATAATATTCATCATCTGTTTGACCATTCAAGCTGGCGGATCAAGCTTCATGTACTGTATTACGCGGCCAGTTATTTCTGGTTCATGATTGCTATCATTATTTCAGATATTATCTTTATCGCCAATATTGTGTATCAGATCATCGCGTTGTTTAATCCGGCTGTTGTCTCCCCTTTTCAATTTCAAGGCGACGTCTATGTGTACCTTATTATTGCTTGGGCACTCATGTATTATATTTACGTGCTGCAAATTAATCTGGCGCTTGCGACCGATATTGGCCAGAGCAACACCCGCAATTTTATTCTATCCTGCGTCTCCTACTTCACCTACGCCCAGCTGTTCCTTGTCATATCCGTTAAGGCCTTCTACTCCATGATCATGGACAAGATTACAGGCAGGGAATCCAAATGGTACAAGACGGAGCGGTTTGGTTAGAAGAGCTGTGCATTTTGATTGAATAGCGAATAAGAGCGAGCAGGATTGGTTAGCCATGCGGCCACCATCATCACAACTCGCTCTTTTTTCATGCACATCCCCCTATGACGTGCTTATTCTTCTACAGGCATATGGAATTCTAGTTCCGTTATATGAAAAAACTCCCGCAAGTTCGCAAGAACTTACTGGAGTTAAAATGTTTGAATCTATATTTAGGGTGAGATACCCTTCCTAATATGATTGCGTTTATCCTTATCCTAAGATATCACTGCCGTCACTAAATATCTGCATTCCTTGCTTCATCTTCTCTCAGCTTCTTCTGCTCAAGACGAAGTTTCTCAGGTGTTACGTCGTTGCCTTCAGGATCGACGATGCTTAATCCGGAAAAGGTGCTCAGCACCTGTCCGCGAATCTCACGGAGATATTCCTTGCGCAACGCTTGTTGTTCTTCTTTTTCCGCAGCAGTGAGGGCTCCATTCCGCTGTTTGTGGGCCAATTCATTAATTCGCGTCAAGCTGTTGATCATGATATCCCTCTTTTCATTATTCCTGTTGTGGAATTTTATCTTAATATAAAGATACAGCAATCTAAGATATTTGTCAATACTCTCCAAATTTCATCTTCTGCAGGATACATTTGTGAGATTTGCCCTATCTAAAATCTTTTCATATCGTTAAACTTAGCATTTAAAGTTTATTGGTTTGCAAATTTTGGTTAATTAGTATGGGAAACTTTGTTTTCACGGCATAATAATAATACAGTTCTTCCTCCCTTAGGAAAAAATACTTATGCCTTTCTGACAGAACTTGAAATATAATAGAGGAACTTAACTTTAAACGCAACTGGGGGAACATCTATGAAGTCTCAACACAGCAAGACAGCTTCACCAGGGAAACAGGACCGTTTCTCCTCAGCCGGATTTATTCTGGCTGCGATCGGCAGCTCCGTTGGTCTCGGTAACATGTGGAAATTCCCTTATATTACAGGAGAAAATGGCGGAGCGGCTTTCTTTTTACTTTTTATCATCTGTCTCATTGTGATCGGGTTGCCCTTACTACTGGCAGAACTGGCCATTGGACGAGCAGGACGGGGAAGCGCAGCGACTTCCTTCGTTAAAGCGGGCGGGCCCAAAGTGTTCGGTCATCTCGGGTTACTCCAGGTCATCGCTCCATTTCTCATTCTGACTTTCTATGTCATTGTCGCAGGCTGGACGCTTCATTATGCAGTCCTGTCGTTTAGCGGAAATCTGTATAACAACACCGATTTTAGCGGTCAATTTACGACATTTACGGACGGGTACATGCCTGTCATATGGCAAGTGGTTGCGATTGCGATTACAGGATGGGTGGTAGCTAAAGGCATCTCGGGAGGCATCGAGAAGTTCAACAAGGTGTTAATTCCGAGTCTGATTGTTCTTCTGATCGTGTTAATGATTCGTGCGGTAACCTTGCCAGGAGCAGGTGAAGGCGTCTCCTTCTTCTTGAATCCTGACTTCTCCAAGCTCAGTCCGGAAGCGGCGTTGGTCGCACTGGGGCATGCCTTCTTCTCACTCTCGCTGGGAATGGGTATTCTATTGACCTACGGCGCTTATGTAGATAAGCGGCAATCGCTCGGTCAGGCAACTATCGCCATTGGAGCAGGTGACCTGATCTATGCGTTTATTGCCGGACTTATCATCTTCCCGACAACAGCTTCGTTCGGCATTCAGCCGGATGCAGGACCAAGCTTGGTCTTCATTGCTCTGCCAGCTGCCTTCTCGGCCATGCCGCTGGGTGCTCTGTTCGGGGGGTTGTTCTTCGTACTGCTAGCCATCGCTGCCTTAACTTCTGCAGTCTCCATATTTGAGGTACCGACCTCGTACATTATGGACCGCTGGCATTGGGGACGAACGAAATCAGTGGTGTTCATCAGCGTACTGACTTTGCTTGTCGGTCTGCCTTCCGTGCTGTCCTTTGGTATTATACCCGGGCTTAGCGATATCGGCGGCAAGAGCTTCTTCGATTGGCTGGATTTCATCACATCTAACATTCTGCTCCCGATCGGGGGTCTCATCACTACCATTTTCGCAGGCTACTTCTGGAAAAAGGCAGCTGACTCCGCTGGCCTCAAAGCCGGCTGGTTCCGGATCTGGCTGTTCATGCTCCGTTATGTTGCACCGGTTCTCGTAGTGCTGGTGCTGCTCCATACCACAGGTGTAATCAAGTTCGATTAACCTGAGACCAAGGCAATCCCATCGTCACACGGAGACGGTTGGGATTGCCTTTTTACATGCTCGCTCCTATTAAAAAGCAGGCGATAGAATGAATACGTACATGATCGGTATTCCCATCACCATGTTGCAGTTATACTGTAATCATCTGTTTGATATCCCTGAGGATGTTAATTTAATAGCAATATCTATATGGAATTATTTAGAGCAAATTACTAAATAATTCGCAAGTTTCGCTTAGATCAGCTATTTCCCGAGAAATAATGACACCTGATTTAGACGGCAATCGATGATTATATATGATGATCCTTATTGAAATGATTCTGCATCTTGTGCAGTAGAGGAGTATTCAGCTAACAGCCATGTTGTCGGTGTCGTGTTGCTGTATGGTTCTTCGTTTCGCTGCTATCAACTAATGACCAAGTGGACCCTAAATATTCTAGAAGTAACGGTAGAGGTTTGATCCAAAGGACTAAACTTGAAATTATGAAGAAGACTTGGGAGGAGGGCTTTCGGGTTTATTCTTGTCTTTCGGAGCTTCCCTTAAAAATTTATTGATGTCAATTCCAAGCTGAGCACACACGACTTCTATTTCCAGACGAATAGACATACATCACCTCATGCCGATCTGACCTTACTCCAGATGGACCCTATTGAAATTATGTTTCACGTTCAAATCTTATATGACATCTATCTTTTTCTATCTTAAACGTAAATTAAATCCAGGAAACAGCAGACTTCGTCATCGTCTCCTCCGATTCATCATGGGTTGTGGCGGATACATCGTTTTGTCCTATCAGAACGCATCATCTTTTGTCGGTATAAGCACAGCGGACACCTCACGTGCCCGCTATGGCTTATATTCGTTATGTCACTTCCACTTTATCGTTCTCAAAGAATTCCGTCTCTTCTACCTTATGTCCATGCTCGTACATCCAGATATCGACCTCTTGAATATCCATTGGCTTGCCATAATAGTACCCTTGCATAACATGGCATCCCAGTTCGGTTAAAAAGTCGATATGCTCCTTGTTCTCCACACCTTCAGCAATGACGTCGAGGTGCAGGTTCTCTGCCATGAGCACAATGGCGTTGATGATCGCACGCTTGCTGGGCGTGTCCAAATCATGCGTGAATAGACGATCCAGCTTTAATGCATCGATCGGGATCCGATCCAAGAGTCCTATCGAAGAATAGCCGGTGCCAAAATCGTCCATGGAAACCTTGACTCCCAAGGCACGGATGCCACCAAGCTGACGGATGACTTCATTCACATCATGCAGTACCATGGACTCTGTAATCTCAAGCTCTAACAGATGCGGCTTCAGATTCGCCATTTCCAGTACATGCTGTACGAGTTCGATCAGATTATCGCTTTGAAATAACCGGATCGATAAATTGACCGAGACCGGCTGGACGATACCTCTCTCCTGCCAAGCTTTAGACTGTTTGCACGCTTCCTCCAGCATCCATCGGGTCATCGGGATAATGAGTCCGGTTTCCTCGGCAATCGGAATGAACTCGAGCGGAGATACCACACCTAATCGCGGGTGTCTCCAACGTATCAATGCCTCAAACCCTACCAAGCGGTCAGTTTGCACATTCCATTTGGGCTGGTATACAATGAAGAATTCCTTTAACTCCAGCGCTCTTTGCAGGTCCTTCTCCAACTCCATCTTACGAACCTCTTGCATCCCCATCTCCTCACTGTAGAGGCACTGCTGGTTCTTGCCGAGCCTTTTCGCTTTGTACATGGCAGTATCTGCATTCTTGAGCAGCGTAGTACGATCAGAACTGTGAACGCAGCCAATGCTGACACCGATGCTGGCCGTCACATACAATTCGTTGCCGTCGATATGATATACACATTTTATTTTCTCAAGTACGTCCTCGGCTACCTGCTGGGCATACACCGGATCGCTCTGCTGGAGAATGATTAGGAACTCATCCCCTCCGATGCGGAAGACCTGCTGCCCGCTGTGAATGAAGCGGCTCAGACGCTTACCTACTTCCTGGACCAGCAAATCCCCCACATTATGCCCGAGCGTATCATTAATCGCCTTAAATTGATCCAAATCCACGAATAAGATACTGATCTCTTCTGTTCCAGAATGGGTCTCAAAGAATCGATTCATCTCATTTCTATTGGGTAATCCCGTAATCGCATCCTGAAAGGCCAGCTTTTCAAGCACATGCCGATCCAGGAACATAGCCCCCCAAGAGATCAACAAAATAACAAAAATCGTAACGGTCACACTGTACAAAAGGAAAAATTCCATCGACTGTGACTGTTCCATGATCATTCCGGCATGAGATTCAAATCTTGCGGCCTTCATGCCTGTATAATGCATTCCGCAGACAGCAAAACCCATAATGACGGCCGAGCCCCATTTGCCAAAACTGGACTTGCCATGGTGCCGAAAACGCAGAAACAATAATAATGCTGCGTAGGAAGCCACCAAGGCGATGATGACGGACAACACCCAAAGACCGGGATCATACCGGATGTCTGCGGACATGATCATCGCATTCATTCCTATGTAATGCATGGTCACAATACCGCTTCCCATCACGAGCCCGCCAATAGCAATTTTGAACCAATTAATATCCTTGGGCATCGTAATATAAAACGCGATAAAGGAGGAGATAACACTAGCCAGCATCGATATAATGGTCAGAAAGACATCGTACTTCACATCCATATTCATGCGCATTGCCAGCATACCGACAAAATGCATGGACCAAATGCCGCTTCCCATAACCACGGCACCGCCCAACAGCCAAAAGAACTTGGACTTTCCGTGTGCCTCCCAGATTTGAGACGTAATATTCAATGCAGAGTATGATGCAAGAATTGCAATCACGACCGAAAGCGCAACGATATATAAGTTATAAGTGCCTTCCATCTGAGCTGTGTCCACTCCCTTTTGTTGTCATTCTTAGGTCCTATAATGTTCATACGTTTTCTATCTGTTAATGGTTCAAAAATGAAGGTTTTTTCATATTATACGTCAGGAAACTAGTCAATTTCTCAACAATCTTTATCTTAAGACATGCCATTATAGTAAAAACAGGACTTAAGAACCATATAATCTATCAATGGCTGAACCCGTTCCTTTATCGTAGTAGAAAGCAAGAAGATTCTCTTACCGTTATTACAAAAAAGCTGCGACCCTGAATGCAGGATCTGCAGCTATACATCATTATAATTGCTATTTGCAAGTTGAACAGACGTTATGATATGAAGAAGTTACTCCCCTGTCATCTCTTTCAACTTCTCGTACAACTCTTTGGTCTTGACGGGATCCTCTTCGTTATAGAAAATGTACACGTCATCCAGCTTGAACTGGATATAGGGAGGATTATTCTTGTACAGATACAGTCTCGATTTGCCGATATCCTTCAGTCGAAAATGACCGCGGGCATACTTAGTGGTGGACTCGCCATTTGTCTTGGAACCGGACGGAACGCTTTCCACGAGTGACAGCTGACGGATGTCTGCCAAATCGAAGCTATAGGAATACATCGGGTAGTGAATCTCAATCTGATGATCCGATGTGACGGTTAACTCAGGCGATGTTAAATCGGAACGAATCAGCAAAAATGAAGTCCCAAAGATGACTGCCGCCAAGAGTGCAACCGTCCCCCATGCGATTATTTTCCCAACGAGGGTTCCTGTATTTATGGTTTCTCCAATGCCCACCCGCTTCGTTACCAAAATGCTCTTGTCATTCGGATTATGGTAGGTAATGCCGCTCGCCCAATATTCATCTTCGTCCGTATAAATGGTTTTGCCGTCACTTTCCAGGACCTCCCGCTCCCGGGATTGAATTCGGTAATAGACCGCAATCACCAGCCCTACCGGAATGGCCGTAAACAAGAGTGTGAGCGTAAGCCAGACCCCATTCATGGATGGATTCTCCTTCAGTATGGATAGAAACACAAGCAGGAAAAAGACATTCTCAAGGATAGCCATGAATAGCCACAGATAAGAGACAGCCCGGCGTTTTGCCTGATTTAATACGAGATTGACTTCGCTGTCCATGCTGTATACTTTAGCTTTCGTCCTCCGCATCGCAAGTGATATGAGGAAGAAAAGAACCGTCATCGCCATTCCGGCAATCGCCAGGCCCCACAGCTGGGAGTCCTTGGACACGGCCCAACGCATCAGTGCAATCGACATTCCTGCAGGAATGAGAAACAGCCATAGCGAGGCAGAGCGCCGGTTCTTCATCTGCGCAACGCGCAAGTCGCCTAGAATCATCCGCTTGGACCCGACAAACCAATCTTCCTCACGCTTTAACGCCAGCGTCTGCCGAAATGCTTTCCGGAACGGGAGGACCATCATGACGATAAAGACCATCAGCCATAGCAAAAAATAGATCGTCTGATACGCGAACCATGGGCGGAGAACAAAGAATGGGATATAGGTGAGCAGCACGCCTAAACTCGTCTGGTTCATTCTTTTATTAAATTGTGCTTGTATGTTACGAATCCCCTCATGCTCCATCGCATGCTCCGGCAAGGTAACCGAGAATAACATGCCATTCTTGTATTTAGCCTGCGGTTTATACGTTGCAAGCAGGGCTACGTAACAGATGATGGCATTAATGGTCAGAATTACGGTTAGCAAGTCAATCACCTCTCTTTCTCATGATTCAGACTGCGGATAAGCCATAGAGGAGAAAATGCTGGAGCACAGCTCCTGGAAACGGGCAAGACCAATTCCTTGAATCGACGCCTGGGCAATGATCAATTGAAGCTCTTCGATCATTTCCGGTGAAGGTTCGGAGCGATGCTGTGGAAGCGGGCTCACCTTAGCACCGTGACGGCGATCAATCACAATATAGCCCTCCTGTTTAAGCAGGGAGTACGCTTTGTTTACCGTCATCGTATTGATTCCCAGATCATCTGCCAGCTGGCGAACCGTGGGCAGCCTCTCCTCCGGTTCAAGTTCACCTGTAGCAATGCCGATAACAATCTGATTGCGAAGCTGCTCATACAGAGGGACATCATTATCCAGTTGCAATGAAATAATCATCGTAAGATCCGCTCCTCTACCCATATGTTTATGTAATACGTATACTTCTCTTTATGTTCATACATTAAGTATTATTCATTGTAATACAAATAATACTTAAATCATAGAGATATTCCAAAAATTGAAACATTTTGTTGATCTTTGCCGTACATATAAGCAATAAAAGAATAACGGACAGGAGGAGTTCCTTCTATGATGCCCCAGGGGCCGTCTTTTGGCGGAGGTTTTGATTTTATGTTCACGCTAGTCCCCATTATAATTGGAATCGGATTCGTGGTTGTGATTGGAGGTCTGATCTTCAATGGCGCCCGCTATGTTAAAAATGCCAAATCACCGCGCACGTCCGAGTATGCCCGGGTTGTCTCCAAACGTATGGACGTCCGGCACCATACCAATCATCAGAACGATAACAATGGTATGATGCATTCCAGCAATTCATCCCGCACGTACTACTACATTACACTTGAATTTGATAATGGAGAGCGCAGAGAGTTCCTTGATGTCAAGAATCTGTACGGTCTGGTGGTAGAGGGAGACACCGGCTATGCCGCCATTCAAGGGGATTGGATCGTCGCCTTTGAGCGGGAAATGCAGCAGCCATTGTAACATCCTTTTATCAAATGAATCCATGTAGATGCAGTACGTACTCCGCATACACAACATGATCTCTTGAGAACAACAGCCTTAGCTCCGCGGGACCAAGCGGGACTAAGGCTGTTGTTCATTTATTGACTACGGAATTCATCATACGCCAAGCAAGCTTTGCTATTACGATTGATTATTCGTTTCAATGGGCTCATTCGCTTCTGTCAGTTCAACGACAGCCCCGTTTTTCAGCGTATTGCCGATGGTGCATGCACGCTCAACGACCGATTTCAGCTTCTCCTTGTAGGCGGGCTCCAGCGATGACGGCAGTGTAACAAGCACGTTAAAATGCGAGAATTTATTCGTTTTATCCTCTGCCTTTACCGATGAAACTTCAATATGTATGGAAGACTTATCATAATCCACGCCGTCGTAGGCCATTATTTTTTGAAGTGAGATGGACACGCATAGCGCCAAAGACGCTTCCAGCAGCTCTTTAGGAGACAGGCCGCCTTCCAGATTCGGGCCGTGATTTCCAGCAATCTGAAATCCTGCCTCATTGAATATTTGATCCTGACCCTCTACGATTTTTAACGTTGTCATGGTCATGCTCTCCTTTTTGATTAAGATTGTATATCATGCTTATGCGCTCTACTCAACAAGATGGCAGGCTACTTTGTGACCCGGCCTCACTTCCCTCACAGCCGGTATGTCTGTCTTGCAGACATCCGTTGCATATGGGCAGCGCGTATGGAACACGCAGCCGTTGGGCGGCGATATCGGGGACGGGATTTCTCCTTGCAGCATAATCCGTTCCCTTAATCGGCTGCGGTTGAAATCGGGTACGGCCGAGAACAATGCTTTCGTATAAGGATGCAAGGGCTCAAGGAAAAGATCATCCGTCAATGCTTCCTCCATGATTCTTCCGAGATACATAATGCCGATTCGATCCGATATATACCGGACCACGCTGATATCATGCGTAATGAACAGCAGCGTTAACTTCAGTTCCTGCTGCAGCCGCTTGAGCATGTTCAGAATTTGCGACTGGATGGATACGTCCAGGGCGGAGACCGGCTCGTCGCACACGATAATCTTCGGGTTCATGATCAGTGCTCGCGCCAATCCCAGCCGCTGGCGCTGACCGCCAGAGAATTCATGGGGAAACCGAAAGGCATGCTCCGGCTGTAAACCTACCGTCTTCAGGATACGAAATACTTGTTCCTGACGCTCCGCCTTGTCCCCCATCTTATGAATGATTAGAGGCTCTTCCAGCATCCGGCCGATCCTTTTTCTTGGATTGAGGGAAGAGAATGGATCTTGGAAAACAAGCTGAACATCCTTGCGAAACTTTCGCATTTCCTCCTTCGACATGGCCGCCACATCGCGATTCCCATATAAGACGTTCCCTTGGCTTGCCTGGGTTAAACCCAGGATCGCGCGTCCTGTCGTGCTTTTGCCAGAGCCTGATTCGCCAACCAGACCGTAGGTTTCTCCTTCGTACAACTGGATCGAAACATCCGTTACGGCGTTCACGTACGCCTTGGCACCCCATAGCTTGCCGAATGATCCATACACCGGAAACTGCTTGTGAAGGGAGCTTACTGTTAAAATGGATTGCTCATTTGCTTGTTCCAACGGTTGTCTCCCTCCCTTCCAGCTTGTTTATGGCTTCGTAATGCCAGCACTTCACGCGATGCTCTGTATCAGCTGTTCGCATGGGCGGCTCGGAGGTACGGCACAGCTCATCGGCATAAGGGCATCGTGTAGAGAACCCGCAGCCCTGCGGAATGTCCGTCAGGGACGGCACCGTTCCCTCAATGACATGAAGCGGCTCATTCCTGTCCCCTTCCAGCTGGGGGATGGATTGGATCAATCCTTGCGTGTAAGGATGCAGCGGTGTTTGAAACAGCTGTTCTGTAGGAGCCTCTTCAACGATCTGTCCCAAATACATCACCTTCACGCCTGTACAGATTTCCGATACAACGCCCAGGTCATGCGTTATAAACAGCACGCCCATACCCATCTTGCGGTTCAGGTCAGCAATCAATTCTAAAATCTGCGCTTGAATCGTAACATCTAGCGCAGTTGTCGGCTCATCCGCAATCAACAGACGCGGTTCACAGGAAAGCGCCATGGCAATCATCGCCCGCTGCTGCATTCCTCCGGACAGCTGATGAGGATATTCGTTCACCCTCACCTCCGGAGAGGGGATGCCTGTCATCCGCAGAATCTCGACAGCTTGCTGATGGGCTTCTTTCTTGGACTTCTTCTGATGGAGCCGTATGGCTTCGCCGATTTGGTTTCCAATCGTATATACAGGACTCAGGGAGGTAAGCGGATCCTGAAATATCATGGAGATTTGGTCTCCCCGAATCGATCGTAATTGAGACTGTGAGAGGGAGAGCAGATTCTCATTCTCAAAAATAACCTCGCCCTCGTACTCGACCGCATCCGTATGATCCAGCAATCGCATGATGGATTGAGACATTACGCTCTTGCCGCTGCCCGATTCCCCGACAATACCGATAATCTCGCCGCTGTTCATGGAGAAGCTGACGCCGTTCACGGCCGTTACTTTTCCGCGCTCGGTATGAAAATGTGTTTTTAAATTATTCACTTCCAGTAGAGGCTCTTTACTCATGGAACACCCTCCAGCCTTTCTTAAGACTTTCTCGACTTCTGCTTCACACGGGGATCCAGCAAGTCCCGCAGCCCGTCCCCCATCAGATTTAAGCTGAGGACAGACAGAACGAGCGCAGTGCCGGGGAATACAACTATCCACCATGCTTTGTAAATCACAAGTTTACTGGCTTGCAAAATATTCCCCCAGCTGGCTTCCGGCGCAGGAATCCCTGCTCCCAAGAAGCTAAGGGCAGCCTCCGAGATGATCGCTTCTGCAAATACGAATGTCGCCTGAACCAAGAGAGGAGACAGCGTATTGGGCACGATGTGCTGCCATATAATGCGCGTTGCGCTTGCTCCCTGCACATGCATCGCCTCAATATAGGTCTGCTCACGCACCACCAGCGCCGCGGAGCGGACAACCCGGGCAATATTCGGCGTGAATACAATCGTCAGCGCCATGATGACATTTATAGCCGATGCGCCGAGTGCAGCCATTAAGGCGATGGCGAGCAAGATGCCCGGAATCGCAATCAATCCGTCGCAAATACGCATGAGAATATGATCCAATGTTTTGAAGTATGTGGCATAGACGCCAATAATAAGTCCAAGTGCTGAAGACAGCAGGGCAACGGCAAGTCCGACGCTGATCGACACTCTGGCGCCATACAGAAGCCTGGTTAACAAATCCCGGCCAAATTCGTCGGTTCCCAGCCAGTGCTGAGCTCCTGGCGCAGTTAAACGCTCCACCACCTTCATGTCATATGGACCATAGCTTGTGAAAAGCGGTCCGATTAGCGCCAGCAATACTAAGATTGCAAAGATGGTCGCTCCGATCAGCAGCCCATAGTTAGATTTCAGACGGCGGTATCCTAACGCACGCTGTTCCTTTTTCAGCTTCTTGCTGATTTGTGCAACATATTCTTTTTCCTGAACAGTAGCCATCCTGTTACACCTCTTCTTATTTGCGTTCCAAACGAACACGCGGATCAACCACGCCATATAGCAAGTCGATGACCAGATTGATGGTAACGTACATGAGCGTGACGACAAGCACTACTCCCTGGATGACCGCGAAATCTCTTCTGGCGATGGAATTCAATATCAATTGACCGAGTCCGGGAATATTGAAAATCGCCTCTACGACCACGGCCCCCGTCACCAAGGTGCCGAACGTTTGGCCGATGACGGTCAGAATGGGCAAAAATGCGCTGCGAAAAGCATGCTTGAACAGCACTTTCATCTCGTGCAAGCCTTTGGATCTGGCTGTTTTGATAAAATTCAAATTCAGCACTTCGAGCATCGACGAACGAGTCATCCTCGTGATAAGCGCCGCTTGGATCGTTCCAAGCGATATGCCCGGAAGGATAAGATACTTCATATGTTCCCAGAGTCCGCTGCTTAGCGGCTCATATCCCGCCACAGGCAGCCACTGCAGCTTAACGCCAACAAATAGCATCAGGAATAACCCCAGCAGAAAGCTTGGCACTGCCATGCCCAGCAAGGATAGCCCCATTAACGAATAATCCGCCGCCGACCCTCTCTTATAGGCTGCAATCATCCCAAAGGGAATCGCCAATATAATTGCGATCACCTGCGCTAGAATAGCTAGCGAAAGCGTGGGGCTGATATGCTCTGCGATGGCTTCGCTAACCGGCTGATTCATGAAGATTGAATCTCCCAGATCCCCCTTGAATACATGGGCTACCCAGCTCGTATATTGTTCGAGTAACGGGCGATCCAAGCCAAGGTCTCGATTCAGCTGCTCTATTTCCTCCTGCGATGCTTCGATACCGAGTATCGCGGCCGCCGGATTCCCTGGCGTTATGTGGATGATGAGAAAAATAGCGATCGTAACAACGGCCAATACGGGAATCAGCGACAATAATCTTTTGATAATATAAGCCAGCACGACAAACCCCTCATTTTTGTACATGGTCTATGAATCGAATTTCAAGAAAGGAGGGTGTTATCGAAGTTACACCGGTAACTTGCAACACCCTCCACATAGGCTTACTTCGCTACTTTTGCATTCCACACAACCGGTGCTTCGAACAGCTCAAAGCCTTCGAGCTTCTTCGTTGTAGCAACAACGCCATTGTAATGGCCGATTACCGTGGAGGAAGCATATTCATACAGGAAGCCCTGCAGCTTCTCCCATTCCTGCTTGGCGGCTTCCGGCGTAGATGCGCCGCGAATATCGATCAGCGCTTGCTTGACCGTTTCATTATCGAGTCCAGCCCAATCAGGATTTACCGCGAGCAGCTGTGGCGGTGTAAGCTGGTACCCTGTGCTGGCTACAAAGATATCCCACTTGGAGCGGTCGTTCTTCGTTTCCAGGAATGTTGGGAAATCGAAGTTTTCCACTTTTACATTCATGCCGATCTGACGAAGCTGCTCCTGAATGACCAATGTCGCGGTGTACATCTCGTTGTAATCCTTGGTTGTCAGCAGCGTAATTTCTTCGCCGTTATAACCAGCTTCATGCAGCAGCTGCTTGGCCTTCTCGGGATTCGACTGGTTGTAATACTCCGCTCCCGCGTCGGTTGACCATTGCACTTGGTTTGTATTCAGGTAACCTGGCGCCAAAGAATATAACTCCGGTTTAGCAAAGCTGGCCAACATAATCTCCTCATTATTGAACGCAGCAAGAATGGCTTGGCGAATCTTCACGTCCTTCAGCAAGCCCTCGCTGGTATTAAAGAAAGCTGTCAGCGCGCCCCCAGGGAATGACAACAGATTAATATTCTTGTCCGCTGCCAGCTCATCATAACTCTCGATCGGAATGCTGTCCGCCACATCATACTGTCCGGTCTTAACACCGGCAATTCGCGTGGAATGGTCCGTGACAAAATGGAAATACAGATCCTTGGCAGGAGCTTCTTTACGTCCGTCAAATCCGCTAGGCTCCGTATCTATTAATTGATGATAGTCGTCGTTTCGCACCAAATGTATGTATTGGTCCTGCTTCCATTCCTGGAATTTGTAAGGCCCTGTGCCGATGTACTCCTTGACTCCGTCAGCCGGTGCGGATTCTACAATCTCTTTCGGCATGATCGAACCGAACTGCGCTTGCGATGCAATAAGAATCAACACATCCGATGTTGGCGTCTCGGTGGTCAGCTTCACGGTATATGGATCCACGACTTCGAATTTGGCATTCGTCAGCAGCACCTTCGCACGGGACGAAGTTACCAGCCAGCGGTTCATCGAGGCTACAACATCCTCGGATGTCATCTCTTTCCCGTTATGGAACTTCACGCCTTGGCGAAGGCTGAATGTATACGTTAAACCATCCTCGCTTATTTCTACAGATTCTGCGAGTGCCGGTACAGGCTCATAGTTTGCATTCAGTGTATATAACTGCTCAAATATATTTCCTGCCGTATCCAGCGCAACGGCCGATACCGTCAAAGCGGTATCCAATGTAGGCGGCTGGGCCGTAAGCGCAATGTTCAGCTCGTCTTTATACTCTTTTTGTTCGGCCTGCTTCTCACTTCCTGTGTCTTCAGCTGCACCTTCTTCCGCCTTGCCGGCGTCATTGCCGCATGCCACAATCAACATCATTAGCACAATCGATGATAAGAACAAACCTAGCTTTCTAGCATTCATTGGTATCCCCCCATGTAGTAGACAAATGCAGATGGAATTTCATACATTATGTCCTGTCCCAAACTTGTGAAACGACCACTCTCTTTAATCTAAGTTATCTGGTAGGTTTAATAAGTTATGAACATACTAATGGATTCGTTTTGGACTGTCAATGCAATATTTGATCGGGATAGCATTAATTTCCTGTTTGGGAAAATGATTTTTTTCGACATATTCCTACACTGCTTATTACAAAAGAAGCTTTCGTTCCTGAACTAAATAAAAAAGAGTGTGCGGTATGATAACCGCACACTCTTATTATTCTCTCCTACAATCCCAGCTTCTGCCCGCGCTCCAGGCGCTGAATCTGCTCCTCACCCGTTACCGCCAGCTCACTGAACTGATTAATCGTCTCACGCATCCGCGGGAGAGCCTCCTGCTTGTAGGTGCTGATGGAATCCAGAGCGGACAACACATCCGTGAACGCCTGCTTCATCGTGTCGACAGAAATGCTCGTTTCCAGCGCCTGCTTGTGAATAGCTGCTCCTTGATCCTTCAACATTTTGGAGGTAGCACTGATCAGGTTGTTCGTGGTTTCGTTCAACAGCTCAATTTTCTTCAGGACAATCTTCTGGTTGTACAGGGCACTGGCCACCGTAACCGAGATTTTCAGCGCTGTGACCGTTACGTTTCTCGCCCGGTCCACGCCGCGAATGAGCTCCTTGTTGTTCCGGATGACCACTTCAATCGCCATGATTCCCTGCTGGTTCACGACCAGCATCTGCTGCAAATCCATCACCCGCTGACGCAGCGGAAACAGCACCTCTTCAGTAATAAACCGGACTTTGTCCTCTGACTCCTGACGGATTTTGGCGGCTTCGACCTGGGACTCGATTTCTGTGTCCATCAGCATGCCCAGCTGTATTTCTTTTTGCAGCTTTTTGGTGAGCTCGCGCAGGGCTTGCTGTTCAATCTCCAGCGTCGTGTTGTCATTTCTTAATACGGTTTTCCCCTTATCCAAGGAAACGATAATATCCGAAATGACGGCATCCGCCTTCTGAAACTTGGCAAAGTATCGGCGCAGTGGGTTAAACACCATGCCCAGCAGTCCGCTTTTCGCAAAATCCATAACGCTTGGGTCCAGATCCTTCAGCTGCAGCTGCAGCTCTGTTAACCCTTTGGCGACTTGACCGCCTTCATCTCCGGTTTTTGATAACCTTCCCACCTGTACCTGCAGGAGCGCATTCTTCTCCGAGGAGGATCTCATGGTGTTGATGCCAAAATTGTCAATGGATTGGAGCACCTGTCTTCGCTTCTCAAGCGATTCGATATCCAGCTCCATAATGGCCTGCACATTGTTTGCCGCCAGCTCCTTCAGCTGTGTGACTTCCTCCGGCTCCGGCTTCACCTGCTCTTCAATCGCAGTCTTAATCTCTTCAGGACTAATAACTTCCATCGTAAATGACAATATAACCCCTCCCAGATTCTATTGAAATTAACCCTATCTATATAGAAAAATCTCTAGATGATGCTACATCTGCACATTCAGCAGCTGGCCGATTTTGTAGACAACATCATCGGTATCCGCATTGATGCTGGCTGCTTCATTGATGCTGGAAATGCTCTGAAGCGCCTGAATATCGGCATTATAGCCAATGGTGTATACCGGAATCTTATAGGCTTCAATTAATCCCCGGACCTCATCAAGGGAATGTCCCACGTTCGTCTCACCGTCACTCAGCACGAATATGAGCGGCTTCACATCCGGATTAACGTCCATCTCATCCTGAAGCATCTTCATGGCCACCACGATGCCGTCAAAGGTTGCGGTATGCCCGCTGGCGTTAAGGCTGTTGATCGCTCCGACAAACATCGACTGCTGGTTCAAATCGTACTTCCCGATAGGAAGTTGAATGGTTACATCTGTTGAATAGGATACAAAACCGATGCTGTTCTCTCGGCCTAAATATTTCTGTCCCGTCAGCAGCGATTCTTTAAGGCGGCTTAACGGCTCGCCGTCCATGCTTCCTGACACGTCGGCTACAAAAACAGCCGTGACCGGCTTATTGCCGTCCTTCTTCTCTTTCCACAGCTTCTGTGCGGACGGCAGCAGGCTGCTGTCCACCATGCTAACTTCGGACTGATAATCATTGAGGCCGTTGAACCCTTTTTTCTCAGCTAACTTCTGATATTTGTCCTGCTCTACAAAAGCTGCGAATTGTTTGATAATGTCCAGCTTCTCCTGCGGCAATTTACCCAGCGCGTAAAGCGGGCTGTCATGTCTTACGCCAAACGGCGTAAAGACGTAGCCACTCTTCATATCTGCTGCATTGACGTAAGTCTGGTATTCCAGTACGAAAGCGTCCAGCATGCCTGACTTGGCCGCATCGCGCATCTGTATCGTAGTGGAAGCCGTGAAGGGAACATTGACCTGGAATTTCTCAAAGCCCTGGACCGCTTTTTCACTAAGCAGATCCTGGCTGTCAAATGTTTCGAGGGCTGTAATCAGGAAGTTCAAACCCGTCGAACTTGCAAAAGGATCTGTGTAACCCATCGCCAACTCATTATTCGATATAGCATCCGTCAACGTCTTGACATTCAATGAGCCATATTTCTGCACCAGCTCGTCATATTTTGCTTTTTTCGTTACGACACCTGTTACGTTACCGGTCAGGCGCTTGGATACAAGCTCGGCTTTAACACCGTGTACCTTGACCATCTCTCCCCACAGCTCGTTGGAAGGCGTAAAGGCATCCGGCACGTATTTTCCAGAGGTTATGTAATCGGTTGCGGTTCCCGAAGCAATATTACGGATTTTCACGGATACCGGTTTACCGTTCACCTGCGGATTCGATTTATTAAACTCGGTTGCTACCTCATTCAGCCAACCGTCAATGCCTGTACCTGCTTTCTCGGGTGAGGAGAAGATTTCAACATATAAGTCCGTTGTATTCTCAACCGAGATTGGGAACTTCGATATATCCGGCAGCGAATCTGCAACCGCAACCGGGTCCAGATCGACTTGACCTTTGATAGGGTCCGCCGTCGTAACCGTTATATCTTTATAAATTTTGTTTAACTTCTTTGCTGCATCTTCCGTGTTAATCTCGGTTTTGCTCTTGCCCAGATTGGAGGTTAAGGTAATCCCCGCATAGACAAGAACAAACACAACCACTGCAATCGCCACTAATACAACAAAGGCGCTACCTTTGCTTCGCATACTCATCTCCCTCTCTTATTGCTTGTATAATTTAGTTTGCTTGATTAAACTATCAATTTCCTTCATGCAGGGCATCTCCTCAACTTCCCGGTAGTCGGTACTATCGAGTAACGAGATTTCCAGCAGCAGCTGATCGAGCTTGAGCATAATCTCCTCATTGGCCTCCAGATAACCCCGCACATAGCTCAGATACTCTTGATATAAAGCTGCCTTTTTCTGTGCGACTTTACTTAAGGATGAAGGAGAATCCTTGGGCTGATCGGCAATACGGGCAAAATCGGATGCGGCGAAGACGCCAAGCTTGTTCAGAATCCCTCTAATATTCAGATAGAACAGCTTCTCAACCTCATCGATGACCGCTATGAATTTCTTGTAACTGAGCTCGGTTTGTTCGAAGCGTTGGGCCAGAACATTCAGCAGCGCGTCCCTCTTGATCTCAATTCGCTCCAATTGATCTAGTCCCAGAGCAATATCCTTCTTCAGCACCTTCACATTGCGGTAATGATGAAGCGCTTCTATATAATCGTCCCGCGTCTGAATCGTTTGGATCGATCTCACAGCCGGAGACTTGAATAACAATATATAGCTGCCATAAAAGAGGGCTAGAATGCTGATTACCCATAACGTGATGACCGACGCGGTCTGAAAAGCGTTGTCTCCGCCGATCTGAAATCCGAGCAGTCCTGGCGAGAGCAGCACGATATTCATAATCACGATAACCACCATGAGCAGAAGTAATTTCACGGATTTCGAGCCATTCAAGAATTAACACCTCCCCTGCTCCCAAAGAGCGAAAACGGATTCGTCCTAGACAATTGGTAGAGCAATCATCCATAAATATCAGAAAAAAACGAAGGACATAACACATACTACGTTTCATCTCGAAGTTAGATGCATTTTCCTCTTGTTAAGCTTGCCGATTCAACATTTTAATCTTCTGTTTTGAGTCATCACCTGGCTAATATGAGGCGCGCATGATCATTTCTTGTTTCCAAAAAACCATGGCGGGATGCAGAGAATCGTTGTAATAGCAGAGGAGTCGAGCCGAGGCAAGCAAGATATAGAGGTAGGGTAACTATATCAAAATTACATAAATAATCCAATGGTTATGCGACAAAAGGCACAAAAAAAGTCTTTCAGATCACGCCTGAAAGACTTCTATTATATTGATAGGGACTCTATCATCCAAACCGGCCACTGATATAATCCTGCGTACGCGAATCGGCTGGATTGGCGAACAGCCGCTGGGTAGGTGCATATTCAACAACCTCACCGTTCAGAAAAAACACCGTCTGCTGCGACACGCGTGCCGCTTGCTGCATGTTATGTGTGACCATGACGATGGTGTATCGGTTCTTAAGCTCATGGGTCAGTTCCTCAATCTTGAAGGTAGAGATCGGGTCCAGCGCCGAGGTTGCCTCATCCATGAGCAGGATGTCCGGCTCAACTGCCAGCGCGCGGGCGATGCAAAGGCGCTGCTGTTGTCCTCCGGACAAACTGAGAGCTGGCCGCTTCAAATCGTCCTTCACTTCATCCCACAGTACAGCGGAGCGAAGGCTCTGCTCAACAATTTCATCCAGTTTCTTTTTGCTGCGAACACCGTGCTGTTTTGGACCAAAGGCCACATTATCATAGATGGATTTCGGAAAGGGATTTGGCTGCTGAAATACCATTCCGATTTTCTGGCGGAGGGATTCGACGTGAACTTCATCATGGTATATATCCGTTCCGCCGATGGCCACTTTACCTTCGATCCGCGTTCCGGGTATCCGGTCATTCATCCGGTTGAGGGTCCGCAGCAGCGTCGATTTACCACACCCGGACGGGCCGATAAAAGCAGTGATCGCACGCTCCGGGATCTCGATCGATACGTCTTTCAGCGCATGGTATTCGCCGTAATACAAATTCAGTTTGTTGATGTCAACGAATGGCTGCATGAGTGTGTCCCTCCCGGCGTTTTTGTAAATGGTGTCCGTTTGCATAAGCATCTGCTGGATTTATTACTGTCATGCTTGGTTTTTCCTTGAATTCAGCCACAGTGGTACACGGAATACGATATTAATGAGCAGAGCAACGAAGATCAGAACAGCGGTTGTCTTCTGCGCGATTTCCTGGGCATCAGGTACGATGGCTTCGGATTGAACGTACCACAAATGCACGGCAAGCGTTCCCCCCGGGGAGAACAGATTGAAATCCCACATTTCCCCGGAAGTGGATACCCCGGCTGTCAGAATAATCACGGCACTCTCCCCGAATGCGCGGCCAGCTGTCAGGCAGATGCCCGTCATGATCCCGTTCATGGCTACCGGCAGCAGTACACGGCGAATTGTCTGCAGATGGGTTGAGCCGAGTGCAAATGAAGCATTTCGGAGTTCAACCGGAACCGCCCGGATCGATTCTTCCGTTACCCTTGTCAGCACGGGCAGATTCAGGAAGGCAAGACTAACGGCCGCCCCCAGAATGGTAAGACCAATCTCAAAAAATTCCACGAACAGCGCAATGCCAAACAAACCAAAAATGATGGATGGAACAGAGGACAGCCCTTCCACACAAATACGTACGATCTCAATCAGCTTGTTGTTTGGAGCAAATTCCGCCAAATAGATCCCCGCCGCCAGTCCGATCGGAATGGAGATCAAGAGGGAAATGAAGAGCACATAGAACGAGTTAAACAGCGCCGGACCGATCCCGCCCCCCTCTTCAATCTCGCTTGGAAGCCCAATGAGGAAATCCCAGCTAAGCTGGGGCAGACCCTTTTCCAGAAGCAGAAACAGAAGTCCGACAATAAATAAAATGACGACAATCCCTACACCCCATACCAGCCCAGTAAACAGCCGATCCATAAGGACGGAGGTCCCTCTGCGTTTGCCAAATGTATATGAGGGAATGGGGTTCGCCTGCTTTTTCGTGCCCAAACTCATGAATAGCGTCCCCCTTTTTTCTGAAGCATTCTTACCGCTACAATCATCAATAAGGAGATGGCAAGCAGGATAAAGCCCATCATGTACAAGCCGTAATTCCAAGTGGAATCAAATTCAACGCTCGAAATTTGCATAACGATGTTACTGGTCAGCACCGCTGTTGGCGTAAACAAACTGTTCGGAAGCTGGGCCGTATTGCCAATGACCATAACCACGGCCATGGTCTCGCCAATCGCTCGTGCCATGCCCAGGATCACGGCATACATGATGCCGTTTCTCGCCGCTGGCAGCACGACCCGGATGACGGTTTGAAAACGATTCGCACCGAGCGCATAGGCTGCATTGCGGTACTTATTCGGTACAGCTGAGATTGCATCATCGCTGATTCGGCTGATTGTCGGAAGCACCATGATCGTCAGAACGATGGATGCCGCGAGCAGGCCGTCAGCCAGATCATGCCCGCTAATTGTCCGAAGCCAGGGGATCAGCAAGGTTAATCCTAAAAAGCCGTATACTACCGAAGGAATCCCTACCAGCAGATCCAGCACGGGACGCAACAGATTTCGCAGCCATGGCGGGGTCATTTCCGCCAGGAATACGGCCACCACGACCGAGATCGGGATCGAGATCAGCATCGTGAGGCTAGTCAGCGCCAGCGTGCCGAGAATAAAGGTCAGCGCTCCATAATGCTCGTTCTCCGGGTCCCAATTGGTAGAGAAGAAGAATTCCGCCAGCGATACGTTGGAAAAGGTCAGAATGCCGGTCCGAAGCATAAGGACCAATATGCATAACAAGACCAGACAAACAAAAAGCGCACTGCCAATGCAGACTATACGAAACAGCTTATTGGACCAGCGGAGGCGCATTTTTCGATCAAACTTGGCACCGGATACCTTGGCAAAGCTTTGCCCTAATTCTGAAGGAGCCTTGCTGCTTGAAGGTGGGTTCATATCGATCATTAAGGGTTCTTCCTTTCACATAGAGAAGCCAGCTTGGCGTCCTTGCGCTGAAGCTGGCTAACCCTTTCCTATGAATTGCGGTATATATGGATTCGATAGAAAATTCGTTTATTTAACAGCGGAAAGCGGAATGAATTTCAGCTTTTTCAGGGAACCGTTCTGGAATTTACTGCTTTGGATATACTCGATGAATGCTTTGGTTGCGCCGGTCGGCTGGCCCTTGGTCATGTAATACCCGATGCCCCATACCTTGTAGCTTCCGTTCAACACGTTTTTCTCGGTTGGTGCCACATCATTAATGGACAGTGCCTTCATCTTGCTGGTTACGTAAGGAAGGTCAATATATCCGATTGCATTTGGCGTCGTTTCGATTGTCGTTTTCATATCGCCGCTGGAGCCAACTTCCTTGTAGTTGTCGCCTTTGTTCATAAACTCCTTGCCACCAAGCGCCTTCTGTTGGAAGTTAACACGCGTGCCGGAACCGAACTTACGGTTAACAACAACGATTTTGGCATCCGAGCCGCCAACCTGTTTCCAGTTCGTCACTTTGCCGGAGAAGATATCCTGCAGCTGCTCCGTCGTCAAGCTGTTCACACCCACGTTCGGATTGGCTACGGCAGCAAATACCGTTACCGCTACCGGATGAGCTACCAGACCGTCGAATTTGTTAAATCCCGGCACGTCCTTGGATGCATCCCAATCCACGGCACCGATATCAGCAATGCCTTTTCGTACCGACTGAGGACCTGTAATGGAGCCAGCCGCGGAGGCTGAAATTTTGACCTTCGGGTTCTCCTTCTTGAATTCACTGGCAGCTTGCAGCGTAAGCGGCAGCAGTGCAGATGAACCGTTAATGACAATATTTCCTTTCAAATTGCTCTTCGCTGCCGCAGCTGACGAAGCGCCGCCTACCAGGGATACGGCCACCATAATTGCCGTCAAGGATTTCATCCATTTTTTCATCGTATATAAACCCCTCTCCTATTAGAAAATCATCGTTTACATTTGAGAAAACATTACTTCGTAACAGCTCTCCAGCTGTCGCCTGCACTCACCTTAACTACACCATCTTGCACAATCGCGATTTGCGAACCGGCAACCGTAATGGAAGTTACGTCGGCGGGTACTGTGTATAGCTTGGTTTGTTTGCCCGTCATTGTGCTAATGGAGTAGATCACACTGCTGTTGCCATCCTGGGCTGCCAGCACATACAGAACCCCTCCAGCCAGCAGCGCTTGCTCTACATCGTAATCGGCAAACACCTTGGCGGCTTTTTGGGAAGAATCCACGGACAGCAGTACTGCTTTATCATCTGTTGACGGAATGCTAACATAGAAGGCCTTCTGCCCATCATTTGAGAGCACAAACACTTTATCATCTGAGGATGCAGTCAACTGCACAGCTATAGGTTTCGATTCTTCGCTGTTATATGAATAGATTTGCGTCTGGTTGGAAGAGAAATCAATGCTTACGTTATCTTCGTCGATATTTGTTGTGTCCGAGGTTACGGTGCCGAGCGTGGTTACGGTGTAAACGAACTTCTTCCCGTCATTGGAAACACTCAGATTCTCCTTGTAATCCACCTTGTCCTCCACGATTTTCGTGATGGAACCGTCGGCAAGACTCAGCTTGGCAATCACCGTCCCCTTATCCCCTTGCAGGAAAAAGATGGCGCTGCTGTCGGCTGACCACACAAGCTCCGGTTTAATGCTGGCATCGCTTGTGATCAAGCGGGATGCTCTGTTCTTCAGATCCAGTACGTACACCGCACCTTCTGCGTCCGTATAGGCTGCTTGATCGCCGCTTGGCGATACCACCAGATCGGACCCGCCGTTTGTCGTAAGCAGGAGCTCAAACTTACCGCTAGCCGTATCAACTAAATAATCCGTTCTGCCTTGCTCATCGCTCTTGGAGAGAATCAGCTTGCTTTCACCGGCAAAACGAGGATTCTCCGCGCCTTCCAGCAACGGTACTGTGCTGATCTCCAGGACTCCTGCCCGGCTGGCAAGCGTTCCGCCAAGTCCCGTTACCAAAGGCCGTAGGGCGATATAACTTGTTCCAGCCACGTTTGTGACGGGCTGCTTCAACGTGGACTTCACGCCATCCACCGTAATTTCTTTTGAATTGGACTTCAGGACGAGGGTATGTCCATTCAGCTTCACGGTTGTAGTACCGTCATGTATTTCTGCTTGCGCACCAGTTGCGCTAAGCACATCGCGGAGCGATACGAGCGTCTCCCCTTGCTTCACCAGAGAACGAATCACAACGGTGCTGCCATTGATGGTGAATGTGGAGTTTTGCACCTGTGCAGTGGCAGCAGGCTTTACAGCTGGCGCAGCCGATCCTGCGCTAACGACAGAAGTGCTCAGCACTGCGGCAACCATGGAAACTACGAACGTCTTTTTCATCGACATTGGCTTTTGTCACCCTTCTTTATATCATTCTATTGGTATACGTCTGCGTTCACCTGCTGCTGAGACTCTACTATTCTTTCTATTGATGAGAGCGTATCTTGCTCATCCCCCCAAACGTCCGATTGTCCATCTAGTAACCTTGCTTGATTGTAATTATAGGAGCGGATTGTAAACGGAAAATGCTGGGAATGTTAGATGAATGTCAATATTTTGATATAAAAATAAGAAGAGCCGCTGGATTCCTCCAGGGCTCTTCCTAATTGATATGCCGTTAGTAGAAAAACCTAAGGATTTAAAGTTTCCTGAACCAAGGAGAATGATACTCCATCTACTTTCCATCCCTTATCTGTATAAATCACAGTAGTTTTTCTATAAAGTGTTTGACCAGATCCATATTTCGAATCAGATCCAGATGCTTGAGTAATCACTGCGGTAGTGTTGTTCGTGTAGCTTGTTCCTGATTGGAAAATGGTCTCGAATTTAAAGTTGTTTTGGAGACCTTTGTTCTGAATTACTGAATTAATAAATCGGTCCGTAAAGTAGGGACTAAAATAAGTGCGGACTTGTTTAATCTGTGAGATATCGGTCGCTTCATTTAGCTTTTTGACCAAAGTATTCAATCTCTGGTCTGTGATCCGTTTGGATGATGGTAATTGAACAGATGGTTTACCAACAGTCACTAAAAGACTTTTTCCATCTAATATTATGGTGGCCTGACCAGCCTGCTGATTCCATTTTACGTCCGCACCTAATGTCTGGCTTACAAAGCGTACAGGAACATACGTGGCTCCATAGCTTAGTTCCGCGGGTACATCAAGCGTTACCTCTGCTTGATTAACACGCACTTTCTTGGAGTCAATGGTGAGAACCATTTGAGTATCTTCTCTTTGGATCGTGACCGTTTTCTGTTGCTGATCCCACTTTACATTTGCCCCTAAATTCTCGGATACTGCCCGTAAAGGGATAAAGACCCGATTGTTTACTAATTTTCCACTATCAATGCTAACAATATCGTTAGCTGCATAGCTATAAGAAGCAAGCGGTGCAACCAATAAAGATGATGCGAGTAAAACGGATGCTATTTTCCTAAACATATACAGCCTCCTGCTTTATTGAAGATTTTAACTTTTAGACGCACTATAGTAATTAAAGGTTACAGTCATAATGAATATATTCATGGTGATTAACTCCCCATTGAAACAGATCATCCGGCACGAGTCGGCTTCAGTTATCATATAGTGAACTACATCAAAGTTATGCAGGGATCGAAGCTAATGCTATATGCACAAAAAAGGAGCCTGGTCATGTGTTTATGACCAGGCTCCTTGCGTCTCTAAAGATATTACGATTCTTCCCCAACTCCAGATCAGCCTATTGGACCACTGTCCTCATTTCGCCATACTCGAATTGAGACAGGAGCTGGTGCAATTACGGCAACAGTGCCAACAGATTAAGCACGGCTTGTGCGCTTTCCGCACGAGTCGTCTTGCCCTGAGGCTCGAGCTTGCCATTGGCATGCCCTTTCATCAAACCAAGGGACAGGGCTTCTTTCACCTCTCGGACAGCCCATGAAGAAATTAACTGCTGATCCTCCAGGTCTGGTGCCTTCGTTGAAGAAGAAGCTTCCCCCGTGCTCTGGTATGCACGATAAAGCATCACAGCCAGTTCCTCGCGGGTGATGGCTGTATTCGGCGCAAAAGTGTCCTTTCCTCTGCCGTTTACCAGTCCATGCTGATAAGCTGCCGCAACGGCGGAAGCATACCATGCATTGCTGTCCACATCCGTAAAGGTCGTACTTTGCGTACCTTCAAGGCCCAGAGCCCGAACGAGCATCGCCGCAAACTGTGCCCGTGTCAGCTGCTGGCTCGGGCTGAACAACGTATCGCTCATGCCATTCACTACCTGTTTGGCGGCAAGCTCTTTGACCGCCAACTCTGCCCAATGACCCGTCAAATCGGCAAACGATTTGTCGTATTCCAGCACGACAAACTTACTGAAATAGCTCACTTCTGCTGTCAACAGACCGTTTACCAGCCTGCTGCCCGCATAATTCAGTTGGCCTTGATTCGAGATATGATAGATGCCGGCCAGCTTACCGTTTATATTGCTGTCGACTGCAAGACCGAGCAATACAGACGCCGTAAAATGCTCCAGCTTATATACCTTGCCGTCTTTCGTCTGAACGGACAGGATATAATTATACATTTTGCTGCCTTGCTTTAATTTAGCCTTCTCGATAGCGGCTGCTTGGGTTACAAGCGAAGCAGCCGTCTGCGAAGCAACTTCTTCCAGTTTGAACGAGATCACCGCATCCTTAGCCTGATCATCTGGTACGAGCTGGCGCAGTGCTTTAAGCAGTGCGGATGGAAGCTGTATGCTCATACCATCCCGCTTCAGCTCCAGCGGCTTCGCTCCCAGGATGTCCGCTGCCGTCAGTGGCAAGATAACTTCGATATCCACGGCATCAAGCTGAATCGTCACTTTCTCTTGTCCGCTGCGCAATGACTCTTCGTTGACAAAACGCTGACCCGGATTCGGTTTTACTGCCGGATCGGCAGACGAATTCCCTCCTGCTGCCCCGCTGCCATTTCCACTACCCGGTTCGCTTACAACACCGCCTCCAACATCAGGATTGGTGCCGTTGTCTCCTCCGGTCCCTGGAACGGCTGCCAGAATGACAGTCCCGCCATCTGACATCGACGGAAGGACTACGGTTACGGTCTGACCAGCATTTACATTATAAATGCTGCCGCTGTAAAGATCCTTCACCTTGCTGCCCGCCTTATAAGGCACCGGGAGCTTCACTTCTTTTGATTCATTCTTCACATGAATCGCGGTCACGATATGCTCTCCCTTATACTCCTTATCAAATGCGATATAACCATCGGCATTTGAAGCTGCAAGGGAGGTGCGTGTTCCCTTTGAATACACTTTTGAATATGCCGCTCGAATGTTCAAGAGTTTCTGGTAATGCGTAAGCAGCTGCTTCTCTGCTTCCATCTGATCCCACGGCATATCGCCACGATTCTCACTGAATTCACCCTTGCTCATATCCCCGGCATTCTTGCCCGAGCGTCCGAGTTCTTCGCCATAATAGATGACCGGCTGGCCTTTGGATGTAATCTGCAGCGCTGCAGCCGCCATCAGTTTCGCTTTGTCGCCGTCCACGAAGTGAGACAGGAAGCCAACCTCATCATGACTGCTCAGGAATTGTCCCATCATTCGGGTGTTATCCAGCTTTGCTTCACGGTCAGCCAGATAGGCCTCAACCGATTCCACACTGCCGTTTACGAACTCTTGGGCTTTCCCCTTGAAACCGAAGTCCAGCAAGCTGTCCATCTGTCCGCTTTGCAGCGTTCCGCCGTCGCTATCAACGGTAGCTCCGAAGTATTCACCAATCATCTTGAAGCTCGGATCAAGCTGGGTCAGCGCGTTCTTGAACGCCTTCCACGTCGTTTCATCGACATGCTTCACCGTATCTACGCGGAAGTAGTCAATCGTGTCTCCGCGGTCGGTTTTGGCTCGCTCCAGCCAACCCGCCTGCCAATCAATGATCTGCTCGCGCACAGCCGGATCTTCGGTGATAAAATCAGGAAGTCCTGCAAGTTCGCCCTTAACAGGATCCGTATCGGCGGAAAGGCCATCCGTACGGAGCATATCTTTAAAGCGATCCTTATCCTGCTGTGTGATGCCAGGCGCATTGTCACCCGGTTTCAGGCCATAACCCGTGTGGTTGACGACAACGTCCACCATAATTTTGATGCCTCTGTCATGTGCCTTGTCGATAAGCTCTTTAAACGTGTCCAGGTCGCCTAAATGCTCGTCAATCTTCGTAAAATCCTTGGCCCAATAGCCATGGTATGCATATTGCTTCCCGCCGAATCCAACGCCCTGATTGAAGTCAATATTGTCGACAATCGGTGTAATCCACAGTGTGTTCACACCCAGATCCTCGATGTAATCAAGCTTATCGATCAACCCTCTGAAATCCCCGCCGTGATAGGCTTCCGGGTGATCCTTGTCAACATTCGTATTATTCGAAGCATCCCCATCCATGAAACGGTCAGTCAGCACAAAATAAATGCGCGCTTCGTCCCAATCGAAATCGAGTTTGCCGCCTGCGGTTCTTGGCTTCACAGTCACTGCAGCTTCTCCTGTATGCTTATTGCCGTATTGGTCAACGAGTGTGACAGGAATCCGCTTGCTGCCCGCTACAACCGTATCTTTAACAGCAATGCTCTGCTCTAGCAGCTCGGTATCGACCTTCACTTTAGACGGACCGCCCAGCTCTGTCAGGTCGATATAGGCTTCGTTATAGTCGACTGGCTCTGATGAGGAAGCCTTTAATTTTAGAACTGCATTCTCGTTGTAAGAGATCGAGCCCGGATTCACTTCAGCATCCACAGTTACATCAGGTTTGCGGTAAATGACTTCTGACTTCCCGTTCACTGTGTTTTTCGGATCGGTGATTTCCTTCGTGATCCCGTTATGATTGACGATAAAAGTGTATTCGTACGTTCCGGGAGCAACGCCCTTCAGCGTAAAACTGAACCATTCCTTGTCAGGAACGTAGACCATCGTCTCTAGCTTCCCGTTAATCTTCACTTTCACGTCAGAGATAGTATCCATCCGTCCATCCCTGAACAGCTGATCATCCCGATAAAAGAACGTAATATTACCGTCCACAAGCGTCGGCCCCGTAATGCTCGGCAGGATGTCCAGCTCATGCACCATGCTGGTCACATTCACCTTCGTGAAGGCTTCGCCAGGCTGAAGCGGAATCATGCGATCATCCGGGATATCCTGCTTGGCCGTATCCCAATTCGTTCCTTTGCGCAGAACAAAACCAACGCCTGTCGTTTCGGGTGCCACCTCAATCTTTACAGTAGCCACACCATTTTCTATTTTTTCAAAGTCAATCTTCTCGTTCTTTACCCCCGTATTCCAAACCCACAAATTCCAATCCTTATAATCCTGATCCGGCCGAATATAGTTAAGCTGCACATACCGTTTGTTGTCGACGGCGTCCGCTGTAACCGTGACGTTAATCTCTTTCTGGAGCCCTCCATAAGAAGCAGTAATGACTGCGGTTCCTTCAGAGATACCCTTTACCAGACCAGCTGCCGTTACTGCAGCCACCTGCGGGTTGCTGGAGGTGTAGGCTGCTTGCCGCGTTACGCTCCGTTTGCTGCCGTCCTCGTACTCCGCGTACACCGTGGTCTGATGCGTTTTTCCTGTCTGCACGGAATAGCTTTCCTGATCCACAGATATCGCTTGCAGTACAGCTGCCGCAGCATCCGTCTTAATGACAACAGCTGTCAGAGGCTCCAGCGTGATCGAGCCAGACGTTAACGTAAATCCAGACTTCGTCTTAACGCCGGTCACGCCCGCTTCATCGTTATCGACGACGACTATGCCGGAAGTCAGATCCTCGCTAAGCGTAAGTGTTCTCGACTGGTTATCCGCATTCACGAACACATAATAGTTGCCGGTTCCATCCGTCGCTTTATTCTTATACGCAATGACCAGATCCTTCGACTTCACTTCAGGAATCTGCAAGAGCGTCACATTGGAATTCACCATGGACTTATCGCCAAGGCGGAAAGCATCGGATGATTTTCTAAGCTCGATCAATCCGGTTGTATATTCCCGGGTCTTGTTATTCTCCGGGTACTTAACCTCATTCGTTGCTTTTTCCCAATCAAACATGTTGATGGCATCAGAGGAGTCATAGGAATCATGAATGAAATAACCGAAGCTGTTCCCGTTCTCGTCCTCTAACTCATGGTACTTCTGCTCAGGTACCCCTTGACCGAGCCATTGCTTGGTTCGTCCGTACTCCTGTCCTGCATGAAGGAACGAAGTCCCTTGCGAGGTCAGTGTAATCAGGTTCCCCAGGCGAATGCGCTTATGAATCTCCAGGTCATTCGCTGCAATCGAAGGATCCTTCTTGATGGACTGCGCTATGATATCGTACAGCGGCAGATTGTCGTGGGCTTCAATGTATTGAACCATGTCACCCGGATCATCTTCCTTCGTATTGCTTGGCTGGGCCTTGATATTATTAAAAATCGTCTGGATATCACGTGCGCCGCCCGTAATGAAACGCGGCTCACCTTCGTTGCCAAATCCGGATTTCAGCTCGTTTCGGAACTCATCCGAGAATACGCCCACGTCGTCCGTCTTATCCATCCAGTTCTGGTCTGCTCCCTTGCCAGCAAGGGAAGGATCTGATAGATGGCCGCCGAATGTGACCCATCCTTCGCCGATAAACAGCGCCTTCGGGTTGATGGCTGCCGCTGCATCATAAGCGTTCTGCACGGCCTCATACGTGGCATCGCCCATCATGTCCCAGCGCATGCCGTCGATTTTGTATTCGTCGAACCAATATTTTACGGAATCCACCATCAGCTTCTCGGCCATCTTGTGATTCGTTGCCAGATTGTTGCCGAAGCCTCCGATGAAATTGCCGTTGGCGTCCTGGAAGGCATAATAATTAGGCACGATATCATTCAAAAATTCTGCCTTAGCCATATGTGTGTACACCACGTCCAGAACGACGCCCATGCCCGCCTCATGAATGGCATCAATCATTGCCTTCAATTCTTTGATTCGAAGCTCAGGATCCGTAGGATCCTCGGAGTAAGCACCGTCCGGCGAGAAATAGCTGTGCGGATCATACCCCCAGTTGTACTCATTGTCTTTTGCCGAATATTCCAGCTCCCGATTCTTCATGGCCGCTTCGTCCCCGTAATACCAAGCCATTACAGGCAGCAGCTGGACATGGGTGACGCCCAGGGATTTAATGTATTCCAGCTTTTCTTTGAAAGCATCATACGATCCCCAAGTTGCATTATGCAGGTCGCTCTCGATCGTTGGATCCGAGGTGAAATCCCGAACGTGAATCTCCCAGATGATCGCGTCTTCCCGCTGCTCATAGCCTGGAATGTCCGCAAAATCAAAGCCCGCAGGGTTCGTTTGACTCAAGTCAACGATAGCCGCTTTGCCGACAGTATCACCGTCAGGTCCTGCTTCACCCTTCGTGTTCACTCTGAACTGCGCCATCGATTTGGCATACGGATCAAGCACAGTCTTGGTCACGCCATCGTTGGTCACTTCATATTGATAAAAATATCCTCTAAAGTCCTGAATTCCGAGGTCTCCCGGCTTCAATTGAACCGACCAAACCCCTTTATCGCCTTTATGCAGGGGGACATTGCCGATTAAATTCTCTGCATTATCCTTGCTGTACAGGTTCACGGTAACCTCGGTCGCTGTCGGCGCCCATAGTTTAAGTTCCGCTCCCCCAGCTTGGTATGTCGCCCCAAGGTCATCACCATCGTAAGCGTACATCTCATCCAGCATTCTCCAGCCAGTTGAAGCCGACACGGTTTTACCTGCGTAGGTTACGCTCAGCGGAATCTGATCCAGCTGGAATGAGGCTGACACTTCGATCGTAGTGTTTCCGGTGATCTTCACGTTTTGAATCGCTACCGGATTGCCGTCCTTGTCCTTGATCTGGAGCTCATTTTTCAGCGTATCCGCTTCCAATCCATCGGTCATCGTAAATCCAAGCTGGATTTTACCCGGAGCCAGTACTTCTGCCGACACTAACCCTGTAGGTACTTCACCGTATGGAGATGTATAAACGGTGTTGTCTCCTTCTTTCACAAACAGATGCTGATATCGATCCACCAAGGTGAAGCCCTTGTCACCGCCGTCTTTACCGGCATCTCCCTTGGATGGATCCAATACAAGGAAGTTGATCTTCTGAGCGTTCGGCTTCATTGCGATATCGACATAAGCGCCGTACCGATCAGTTTGACCTGCCGGGAACATCGTCGCGTCTAACGGCCAATTCTTCGAAGGCACCGCGACATCGTCCCCCCATAACCACAAACCATAGGAAATATAGTTTTGATCCTGTCTCTGATAATGGATGCGCACAGTATCTGCCGGAAGGTCAACTGGTTCGAAGCTGTATACCGTATCGAACCCTTCCTTGAGCCATACTTCCTTCATGTCCGGTGAAGGTAGTGCAAACTTCTTGTCACCGCCGTCTTTGTTACCGCTAATGCGGTCCACGACGACAATGCCGACTTTTTGGGCCGCATCCTTTAACGGGATATCAACGAAAGCCCCGTAGCTGTCCTGCTGTCCGCTTGGAAAAGGCGTGGCTCCTGTTGGCCAGTTTGCAGACGGAGCAGCGACGTCATCAAAGATCCAAAGCCCCATGCTGCTGTAATTCGAATCAGTCCGGTTATAGTGAACCCGCAGGTGGTTAGCGGGGACCGGAGTTCCCGGATCTGTTGGTACGTTGTAATGAGCTGCAACCCCATGATTCTCGGCATTGTAACTGAAAGTAACCTTTACGTCTTGCGGCAGGTTAAGCGCTTCCCGATTTGCCGGGTATACTTGGCTTGCCGCATCGCTGCCCAGAGCGATTTGATATTCATGATCACCGCCATACACATCAGCTGTAACCGTATACATGTTGTCATAATTGGAATCCTGCATGATCAACCGCGCATCAGCAGGGGACCAGTTCACAGCTTCGCCGATACCGGATTGAAAGCTGCCGATTACTCTAGGAAGCTTATCCGCTTCGAGCGGTGTATAGTATGTAGAATCCGCGATTCGATGAGTCCCGTGGTTGTAATAGAAAGTAACCTCAGAATCCTGGTCCAGCTTAATCACGATATTGTCGCCCTGATTAGAACCCTGAGGGTTCGTATAATTGGCGAATCCGTAATTTTCTGTCCAATCACCGTCTATTGCGATTTTGTATTCATACGTTCCTGCTGGTAGTAGCCCCGTAAGTGAGTATTCACCATTCCCCATATCTTTCATGGTAGTGGCAGCGGCTGCCGGATCCCACTCCGAGCCATGCCCTAGCGCAGGCTGTAAGTCCCCTACCAGAGTGACCTGGCTGGGTGAGCTTTTGGCATGGACCGCCGACGGCGGAATGCCGAGCATCGACATAACTAGAGAAAAAATCAGGATGATGGACCACGTTCTTTTACTTGCTGCAGTCATTCTCATTAACAAATAGCCTCCTTCTGTTCTTAGACTTGCGTGCTGTTCATGCTATTTCGATACCACCCTTTGCGCAAACGCTTGCACAAATAGGATTAAGTCACCATCCAATAATCTGTGACAATACCTGACAATAGCAGAGAAGTTGTTACACTTATTAGATGGGTTAGATATTTGAAAGCGATTACAGTGTAAACGTTTGCACTTTTTTATTGTAGTATCGCCGCATCTTGTCGTCAACCACATTTTGCCGTATTCTTCAAAAAGATTTTCTAACTCGAATGAGGAATTCATCCAAACTTATTATTGATTTCCCCAGACGATTCCCATAACATTAAACATTATAATGATATAATGTTTTTATAATTCATGGGTGCAGGGGGACTTCTTAATGAAACTTCGTTTCGAGGGCGACGTTACGCATGTAATGCCTGGTATACAACTGCTGCTGGATGAACTGAATGTAACAATTGGCGAAGACGGATTCCCTGTTAAAGTAGAATCGTCAGTGGATGGCGAACTTCAGATTGGCCGGGATCAATCTCAAGCCTATATACGATACGGAAGGAAGCATCAATTTTTTCGGGGACTTGGCTTGCTTATTCAACATAGCCGCAAGAGCGACTCATTCCACCTTCAAGAGAACCAGCAATTTGACCAAATCGGGCCCATGTTCGATCTGTCCCGTAATGCCGTGCTCACCGTGGACAGCTTCAAGCTCATGCTGAATAAGATGGCTCTGATGGGAATGAACAGCGTCATGTTATATATGGAAGATACCTATCAGATCGAAGGCGAGCCGTACTTTGGCTATATGCGGGGCCGTTATACACAAGCAGAACTGAAAGAAATTGACGATTATGCCGACCAATTCGGCATTGAGGCTTTTCCAAGCATTCAGACCCTGGCACACTTAGAAGAGTTCCTGAAATGGGAGCCTATCCGTCATTATCGCGATACGAAGGGTGCCCTTCTCGTGGGCAGCGAGCAGACCGATTCTCTGATTGAACGGATGATCGAGACAGCAAGCGCCCCATTCCGCAGCAACAAGATCCATATCGGAATGGACGAGGCGGAAGAGCTTGGACGGGGAAAATATTTGGATAATAACGGCTATGTTAGTCGTTTCGATATTATGATTGACCATCTGGACAGAGTTCTCGCTGTTGTCCGTGAGCGCGGCCTGAAACCGATGATGTGGAGCGATATGTTCCTGAAGCTCGCCTCCGGCGGAGGCGGTGACGCGGCGTATTACGATAAAGAAACTGCCATTCCAGAGGAGATGGCCCGCCGTATTCCGAAAGATGTGGACATGGTGTATTGGGATTACAGCCACCAAGAGCCCGAGGACTATGAGAAGCTTATTGCCAATCACCGTCCGCTCGGCTGTAATCTGGTGTTTGCCGGTGCCGTCTGGATCTTCAACACCTTCGGTGTTAACTATGGCCTGTCCCTAAACGCTTCGGATGTTGCGCTGCAAGTCTGCAAGCAGGAAGGAATTCGCGAGGTATATGCTACGATGTGGGGTGATGACGGTAATGAAGGGAATCCGTTCGCTGCTCTGCTTGGGCTGCAGCTCTATGCCGAGCATGCCTATTCGGAACAGAAACCTTCCCAGGCTCAACTGGCGGAACGCGTGAAGTTCTGCACAGGCATCGACATGGATACATTCCTGCAGCTGAAGGATTTGGACGAGATTCCCGGCCAGGAACCCAACAATGCCAAGCAGAGCAATCCTTCAAAGTTCCTGCTCTATCAAGACGTACTCCTCGGGCTATTCGACAAGCAGATTGAGGGATTGGACCTGTCCAACCATTATGCCGAATTGGAGCAAAGTATACGTGAGAAGCGCGATTCCAGCGCAGAGCTAGACTATCTGTTTGAAATGCCAGAGAAGCTGTGTACAGTCCTCAAACGCAAGAGCGAGATTGGAATTGCGCTGAAGCAGGCCTATGACCGCCAAGATACCGATACCCTGAAACAGATGGCCAAAAATGTGCTGCCGGCGATCTCTTCAGCGGTTCAGGAACTGCGAATCGCTCACCGTACGCAGTGGCATCGCATGTTCAAGCCGTTCGGGTGGGAAGTCATCGACATTCGTTATGGCGGTGTCATCACCCGCCTGGATACCGCTTCATTCCGTATCCTGGAGTTCACGGAGGGACGCATCAACCGAATCGAAGAGCTTGAGCAAGAGCGGTTGGTATTCAGCACAACAAACCGCGACAACCATAAAGGCGTCGGCTGGTGCAGTCATTATTACCGCATGGCTTCTCCTAACGCATTCTATCATGTACTGAATCCGTTTTAAGGATAAGGGTCGTCGGATATTTTCAAGTTCATGTCATTCACCAACCATAACGAAAAAGCCCCGGTATTGGTATTATCCCCTCAAAG
>NZ_JBCMXJ010000017.1:0-394081 GCF_050475945.1 Paenibacillus solani | reverse complement strand
CCGCAGCACGGACGGTTCATCGAGCCGGAGTATACACTCTGGAGTTTGAAGCGCTGTCGGGAACATCGGTGCTGGATGTGCAGAAGAAGCGGCGTTCATTCCAAAATGAGAAGATGACCTATGAAGCTTTGATCAAGGCAGTGCTTGCCCCGTATTCAGGTGCAGATGCGATCGTATTGGAAGGGGGCGGCAAGCCAATCGGTGAGCCGATCGTGCAGTATGATGAGACAGACTGGGAATTCTTGAAGCGAATCGCAAGTCATTCCCAAACGGTTGTCATTAGTGATATATTGGAAGCAAAGCCAAGAATACATATCGGGGTGCCGAAGCTGGAATCGATCGAATTACCGATAGATATTCCGTATACGGTCAGCAACAATACCCTGCAATATCAACGGGCGAACGCGACGCAGCAGGGGCTGCAGGAACAGGACTTTTTCCAATATGAGATTCATAGCGGACATCGTTATCGGATCGGAAACGAAGCGCAGTTCCGAAAGAAGCAGATGGTGGTTAGCGGAGTCCGGGCTGCCATGGACAAGGGGCAGTTCATCTACACATACCGTCTCGGGCGCAGAAACGGCATAAGACAGAACCAGATACATAACAAGAAATTAGTCGGTATTTCTGTCGATGGTAAAGTATTAGATGTCAAAGAGTCGCTGGTCAAGCTTCATTTAACAATGGATAAGGAACAGCCAAAATCAACGGCCTATTGGTTCCCATTTACCCCGCCCACCGGCAATGTCATGTACTGCATGCCGCAGATCGGGACGAATGCGACCCTGTATTTTCCTAATGATGCCGGGGGCAAGGCAAAAGTCACTGGCTGTGTGCGGACAAACGGTGGAAGCTGCGGCAAGACAGGGAACCCGAACAATCGCTACTTTGGCACCGAGCACGGCAGCGAGCTGGAGATTACGCCGACCGCGATTAACATCACGAGCGGGAGTCAGGAGCCGTTAAAGATCAGCATCGACGATGAACAAGGCATCATCCTGACCAGCCATCGGAAGCTGACGCTTCATGCGGTCGATGATATCTCCCTCTACACCCCCAAGCGAATTATCATCCGGACGCCGAATATGGTTGTAGCCAAGAGGCTCAGCAAACTAAGCGGGTTTACGATCGAAAGCGAGTACCACGTCCTGGGCGACCTGGTCCATGCCGACGGCCGGGACCGGACAAGTTATCCGAAGTATAATGACGAGCCAGCGACATGGGAAGGGCCGAAGGTAGAGGAACCGAAGGAAGAGGAGCAGGAAGGAAAGAAGAAGAAGAAGTTTAGCTGGGGGAAACTTCTCGTTGCCGTAGCAGTTGTAGCCGTTGTCGTAGCTGTGTCCGTAGCAACCCTAGGAGCAGGGACAGTAGCTGGTGCAGTAGCTGGTGCAGCGTTGATAGGAGCTGTAACCGGAGCAGCGGCGACAGTCGGGACTATGGTAGCCAACGACATCGCGCGCGGAGAAATGAGTAGTGCCTGGGAATATATAGAGAGTGCCGCCACGGGAATTATCGTAGGTGCGATAGGAGGAGCGATATTTGGCCCGTTTGGGGGATCAGTGGCGACTTCATTAGTCCCTGCAACAACCGGTCAGGTGGTAAGACAACTAGCCACTAATGTAGGAATCGGATTTATGAGTAGCTATACCGATTATACCCTGACCGAATTGATAAATGGACGATCCCCCAACTTTGTAGATGCAGTTACTGCAGGATTGTATGGTTCATTGTTTGCCGGTGGTTTTGCAGCCTTAGCCCCTGTAGCAGGATTTCTGAAGGTTGGAGCACAAAAGGCAACGCAACACGGTGTGGATTGGTTTAAAAACTTAAACCTTCAGGACAACATCAGAAGGAGCATGAAAGAACTCGCCAATAACATTCCGAATCCGTTTAAGAATATTCAGAACAGATTAGCATTTAATGGTGCAGGCAACACAACGCCTTACAGATTCGACATGGAAGATTATCGTCGAAGTGGTGGTGGGGGCGGAGGGAATGGAGGAGATCGTTCGCCTGAGACACGGAGTGGCTCTGGGGGATCAGGTAAACCTCCAAATCGTATTTATGATGAAAATGGTAACCCACTTCCATTTGGTTTTTCAAGTGTTAAGCAATATAATGATCTAGTAAATTCTTTGAAACAAGAGCTTCCAGAAGGAACACAAATCTTATTCCAAGGTAGTTCCGTGACTGGGGTGAGTCACAAAAAAGGGTTGCCATTTGACCAAGGTAGAGTAAGCGATTTTGATATTGCTTTGGTTAATGATGATTTATTCTTGGAAGCATTAGAGATTGGAAGAGGTGGTGGGTTTAAAATGAAAACTGACCCTAATAGAATTGGACCACTGGATGAGAAGCAGCTCGAAATTCTTGGACTGTTGGAAATTGTAGAGAAGAAATCAAAGGAAGCTGGTCGCCCTGTAAGTTTTATGCTTTATGAGAGTGTAGAACAAGCACTGAAACGACCAAGTTTAATGGTGACACCATGATGAATAAGTACTTAAAGTTTGGTATAAGTATTGATGATATGAAGTATGTGACTAAAGATTTACAAAATCTCTTAAACATACGCTTTGAAGAGCATGAAAGTAGCTATTGGGGAGAATATAATGTTGCCCAATTATCTGAAACGGAGAGTATTAGGCTGATTTATAACTATATCGACGATGACTGGCAGGAAGAGGATTTTAAAGAATACCCCTTACTACTTGAATTAAATCGGATAAACGAACCTGAAAAAATGTTGGACCTTCTTTGTGAAAACCTTTCGTATATTTATCTATTGTACATGGATGAAATTGATGCAAAGGTTTCGTCGAGAAGATATGTTCTTGAAAACGGTAATTTCAAATTGGTTTATGAGTATCTAAAAAAGAAAAACAAGAATTAGTCATACTTTCCATCATATTTTTGGCTCTTTCAACAGTTTGTGTAGACCATGTACAGCCAGTTCAATCAACAAACCAAACACTAAATAATTCAGACAGTTGATTTACTTTCAAAAGCTCTTTCCAACTTGAACCATGGAGAAGGAATGAGCTTTTTTTGTGCAGAAATTCTACAAAACAGGCATCTATAGATTCACCAAGTAAGTATTATGTGATTCATGCGGAACAATTAAGAGAAAGAGGTATAAATAAGTCTTCAGAAGGGCTGCCATGGATCGCTTTGGTTGATGAACTAATTTTGAATTCTTAAATGAATCCGATGGTGCAAGATTTGGAGCAGTTGATCTATGGTCATTTGAAGAGTTATCCTCACATCAGTCTCGTGTAACTGAATTCTTTGGAGGAGCAGAAAAAAAGACTAATGGAAACAGTCCACAGCTGAGCCTACACATGGCATTACACAGAAGGACCAGGGGAAATGCAATTAGCTCCCTTCGGTGTTCTCAATATTACTACTCATAATGGTGGTAGATCAACCGGAACATGGACGGATGGACTGAGATAAGGGAGGAACACTTGTGAAGATGAGAGCAGAGTCTATTATTTATCCATTACCTACGGATCAGTTGTTATCAAAAGAGGAAGGTTTCTGGAGGGTAGCGTTGCCTTCAGACTATAGAGAATTTATTAAAATAAACAATGGAGGCATCCGGAAAGACGTTCTTTTAGCTGTGATGGTCATAATTACTTAATTACTAGATTTTTGTGCATTCTTGAAGATCCAACCGAAAATGTATTCGGAATATTTGATATTGATGCCACCAAATCCCAAGTTGGTGAGAGATTGATCGATGATGAGGACTTAATAGGAGTTGCGTTGTTGCCGGTAGCTGCTCTGTTTGCTGGTGACCTTCTATGCTTAGATTTTCGTGAATCTAGAAGCTCTCCTAGTGTTTGTGTTTGGGATCATGCAAATTCTGGTGAATTTCATCCAGTTAGTTATTGTGTTGCGAAAAGTTTTAAAGACTTTTTGAAAATGCTAACTGATTAAACAATAAGGTATACTATAGCTTGTTATTGGTTGGTATTCATGCATTTATAGTTCCTACAACTACAATACAACTAACAAAACCATCCCACTTTTAAACTTGGAGATCGCTTGTCAAGCAAGTTGAAATCGGAATTAGATTTGATTAGAGAGTGAGGATGGGAATGAATAATTACATATTATCTATTACAAAAAAGTTCGATTATTATTTCGAACAAAAAGAAATTTCGAATATTATTTATTTACATGCTGAGGATGATAACGAGAGATTAGACCATGTTCTTTACCTAGAGGAGGATAATAAAGATGTTATAGGCTTGTATATAAGAGGCATGAATCCGTTAATCTCAGTGAATAGGGTTTACGATTTGGATGATTTTAATTTATTTGCTAGTTATGAAGGAGGATTAATTGAATGCAAAGAAAATATTAAACTCAAAGTAGAGTATTTATGTTTGTTTTTTAGCACTCAATACAACGAATTATTTGGTTTCTATTTAGCGAATAACAATACATCTAGTTCTATATTTATATTGTTTTTACATGATGAGATTTATCTAGAAAAGAATTGTAGTAAATATGAGGCTAGTAAAATACTTGAAAAAAGGTTTTCGTCTGAAGGTTTTATGACATACGAAAAAAAATGTGAGACCGATTGGAGAATAATAAACTTCTAACCGTAGGCTGTCTTGTTACTGATGTGTAATACCGATGTAGTAGGGAAGGGGATTTGGTGTTTCTATCTTGGCCCCAACTTCCTTGAAGCGGTCTAGTTCACTCAGCACCCCTTCTTCGGTGACTGATTTGAAAAAAGGCTTAGGGCTAGGAGTGATTTCTTTAAGATCTTGTTCGAGACCTAATGTGTACAACTGTGCATTTGATAATTAGGCACTTTAGAATCTATATACTTCAGTTAACAAGAGATAGACGTATCATAGGGCCGCGCAGCTTCTCCCCTCAGCTGACGAGAAATTAATGGATACCGTAATTTCGGAGGTTAAACTTCTACGCATACAACGTAGGTGGCCAATCCATTAACATACAATACAACGGACAATGCGAGTTAACTGCGTGTTGTGGTTTCTTTTTTATCCGCCGCTTCATGCTTAAAAATATAGTTATTTAAGTGGCGGCTATTCAAAAATATCCCACTCAGTGCCGAATGAACCATTATTCAACCAATAACAATATATATAATCCATGTAATGCCTGTATAACATACCGACACCGCGCACCACGCACCGCCAATCAGGCGGGTTGGGGATAACGAAACCAAGCAAATTCGGCTAAATCCCAGAGAGTTACTCCCAAGGTTTTTAGAAGCACTTAACCACGAAACTCAAAGAGCCAGAATTAATGTGACTTATGGTTTGTTAAGGGCTAAATGAAACTAAATGAAACCTTGATAATATTACGACGATACAAAGAATTAGAAAGGAGTAGGGTTATGGAGCATAAGGCTTTCCTTTTTGATACACAAGGGTTTGATCAGGAGCTTCGAAAAATTATAGTTACTTCTGGTGAAGAAAACGAACCAAAACCTTTACACGAATATATAGTGGAAAATATTGGGAAGGTCCGTTCGGTATATACTGGGGAGTTGTTGGAAAACAACTGGGAGAATGAACTCGAGCTTGGGGGTGTGCAGGAACTCGCGGATTTTGCAATGACATGCTTCTATTCTCCAGAAGATGACAGAGGTCTTTCTTATTTATGGGATGCGCTATTAGAGACTTTAAAGATGTTACCAACAAAAATGGATCCTGAATATTATATTCTCGGCCACCCCATAGAATCAGAAAAATTTAGTCTTGATCCCGGAGGGATGGGATTGGGAATCATTCAGATAAATGATATTCCTGTAGTATTAAAAGATTTAAAAGATTTGAGAGGTACAATTATAGAAAACGGAATGCCTCTTTCCGAGGTTTTGTATGAACATACTTTTTCAGAGATCGTTGAAGCTTATGATGAATTAATAAAACTATATAATGAAGCAGCTGATATGAGAACCGGATTATTGATGACTTTTTAGGTGCGGTGAAAAAGGATCGAATTGAAACAATTGTTAGTCATCAAAAGGAATTTACATACCATTGAAAGGCCTATTTCGGTGACCAAACTAAATGGTTCAATTTATTGGCATTGAATGAAGGTATCACAGACATTAAGCTCGACAAGGATTATCTTAAACAGTACTTTGAATTCTTAACTGAATCCGATGGTGCAAGATTTGGAGCAGTTGATCTGTGGTCATTTGAAGAGTTACCTTCACATCAGTTTCGTGTAACTGAATTCTTTGGGGGGACAGAAAAATGGTTTGAAGTTGGACAAGTACTATATGAGCCTTTGGTAATTGAAAAGAGTTCTGGTCAAGTATACTGCTTCTTTCAAGGGCATCCAGCTAGGGTAGGGCAAACTTTAGGAGATTTCAATTTATTTCTGCTTAACTACGTTTTTGGTAGAAAATACGAGGAACTTGTACCTAATGTTCAATCAGAAGAATGGTATCAATTTCTCAAAAGAATAGGTTTAGCATAGTCATTCGTCTAATGTCTCATTTTTAACTCAATGTAGTATCGTGCAGCCGGTTAATTCCTCACAGGGTTCTTATTCTTCTGTTAACAAGTTATAAACGCACCAGAGAGCCCCTGCAGCTTCTCCGAAACTGACGAGAAATTCATGATACCGTGATTTCGGAGGTCAAACTTTTATGAATACAAGTAGGTGGCAAAACGACGGATACAATGGTAATGCGCCATTCCATTAGCAAGGAGATGACTGAATGGATCACCATCTATATGAAATGAAAGAAGAAGAAAAGTATGGATTTATAAATAAACAAGGTCAATGGGTTATTCCACCAATGTATAAAAGGACTAGTAATTTTAGTGAAGGACTTGCTTGTGTAAAAACTTTTGATAATAAACGAGGATATATCAATATTCATAATGAAATGGTCATTGAGTTGTGTTCTGCAGAATATCTGGGGGATTTCTCACATGGGCTTGCGATTATATCTCTTAATGGAAAGTATGGCTGTATAAACAAAAACGGACAGTTTGCCGCAGCACCAAGGTTTGATAGTATTTACGCAATCAATTCGTCTAGTAGCTATTCCGCCGAGGTTAGCGGGAAGTGGGGGTTGTTTGATCGAAATGCCAAGGAGATCATTAAACCAATCTATGATTCATTAGGAACTTTTTCTGAAGGGTTAGCCTTTTTCGAGAATAGTGGAAAATGTGGTTTCATAGATGAACATGGTGACGTTGTTATAAAATCAATATTTTTGGATGTATCCTCTTTCTCTGGTGGACTTGCCTCCGTTTCCTTGGATGGAGAAAACTACGGTTTTATCAATAAATTGGGCGAATTTGTCATTCCTCCAAAATACTATCAATTAAAAGACTTTAGCGAAGGACTAGCAGGATTTCGGACAAAAACCGGAGGCAAATGGGGATATTTGAACACATCGGGGGAAGAAGTGATTAAGACTAAATTTCAATCCGTGTGGGCCTTCAAAGAGGGCCTTGCCCCTGTAGAAAGTAAAGAACGATATGGATATATTGATAGAAAAGGGAAATTTATATGGAAAAATGCTTTTTTGGTTGCCCATGAATTTTACTATGGACTCGGACGCATTAATTTTGATGGAGAATGGGGCTATATCAATCCACAGGGAGAATGGATTTATAAGCCCAAAGGTTTTTAACAAAGATTAACTAGGAGTTAGAATATGGAGTAGAATAGATCGAATCGGAAAGGCCAATAACATATGTTTTTCACATGAAGAGGCTAATATAGTTGAAGTGTTTATAGCCTCTGAATATCAATATGTTATTCATTTGCTGAGTTATTTAAGCGACTACATAAAGAAAATGATGATGAATGATAGTCGGAGATGCAAGGTTATTCAGTACATAGTGATACGAGAGAGATTATTGTGGGGCAAGTGTTGAATTATGCCCCTAAATCTACTAATCGAACACTTTTACAATGCTCAGAGATAAAACTAAGCTCAAGCAAGAAGCATAGCTTGGAGACGTTGGTGAAGTAAACGCAGGTGAGTTTGAACCTAGAAGATTTGCGGAGAGATAGAGAGGAGATTTTATTATGAAAATTAATGATGGAGTGTTTGGGGAACTTGATTATGATCGCATTTGGTCTAAGGATACTACTGTTAATTATTTTGGAGTTGAAACGCCGATATCACTTATGGTCAAAGGGGATGATGAAGGGATATTTGATAAAGAACAGTATTTTGCATATCAAATGTTAATGGAAAACTGGGAGCAAATGCAGATAAGTTTACTGCAATCAATTCTAAACTATTATCAGCAAAAGCGTCATGAACTAGGTTATGACATCACTTTTGATGCAAATTATCCTTTTATTGATACAACTGAACAACTTATGCAGATGATTACTTTAGATGGTATTGTTGTCCCTTATGGAGATATTAACGAAGAACGTGATATCGGAATCATCTTTAATTGTACATGGGATTTAGAAAATGGTTTAGGACTTCGTTTATTAGATGAAAAAGTAGTTGATGTAGGATACCAAGATGTTGCCATTTGATAGTCAGGGTCAGAGTAGTTTAACTCATAATTGGATTTATAATGTAACTATAAGATAGTACAACAAATAATTCAAAAAGTTCTTTCCAACTTGTTATATGACTAGGATCGAGCTTTTTTATGTGTGTAGAAAAATAAACATAGGAGCTAAATGAGAGGGGAAAACATGTACAGCTAGTAGAGGGGAAATTATGTTACCACTTGAGTTATGAGTAGGAATGAGTTTTTTTTTGCGTAAGGCCATATAACATATGGCATTTGGAAACAGATATGAAAAAAATGCACATGATAAGGCAAATTTAACTGATAAACAATCAACTCGTGATTTCCCAGATTATGATAAGTACATAGAGTATGAAAAAATATTAACAACAAAATTGACTATTAAATTTAGAGGTGAGAGAAAGATCTATCTAGATAATGCAGTATCGAGAATTAATGATATTAAATGGGAAGAAGTCGGTACTATTGTATCAAATGAAGATGCAGATTTGGCTTGTGAATTTTTAAGAAGGTTAGCATTATTTTATAAAAATGAGTGTCTGAGACCACAACCACCTATGTTTTCTAATATAGCAAAATTACTTGGTGATACTGAAAATGAATTACTTATTTCGATGTATTGTAATTCAAGGGTTTTGGAGTTTGTTGCTAACCACCAATATATAGAAAAACTATTTGTGTTTTATATACAATTATCAATATATGTTGATAAAAAACCAAAATATACTGAGTATTTAAATGTATATGAACCATTAATCAGAATCTTAGAAAGAGGGGGCTTTTTTGTTATTAGACCACAGGAATTAGAGATACAAAACGTTAAATATATACCATTAAATGGGTGGTTTGATAAGTTTGTATCAACTGAACCCTATAACATAAGTGAATTCTAATTCTAAAGATGGGGATGGTTCGTGTTCTTAGAAAGTGGGATACAGAGTTTAAGATTTTAGAGGATATTACAGACCAGTTAAAAGGGTTAAAACCTTAACAACAAAAAGGGAGAATCGACTTAGACAATGATCGTGAACCTTGACAAGTTGTAGCCCAATAATTGAACGAAAAATTCCTCGATATCGAGGTTTATGTATACTTCGTTAAAGAATTAAAAAGATAAAAAAATGGAGGGATTTAAGTGTTAGAACCGATGACTTATGAGGAACTAATGGAATATGTTCCAAAAGATTATCATAAGTTTGTTTCAGCTGGTCTGCATCCCAAACAAGCAATTTCCAGACTGATAGATGAGTATGAAATGCAAACCGATGACTATGAGGCATTTAAATGGATGTTTAATGTATTGTTAGCAGAGATAGGTGTACGACATAACTGTTTAAGGGAAGAAATAAGAGAAGAAGCATTAAAAATTATTTGTGATAAGAGATTAATAACACTTTGGAAACAAGAAGGGCTTAATGATACTGAAATAAGTTATAGAAGTGCGCATTTAGAGAAGGTGAAAGACTCTATACAAAAATAAATGTGAAATACAGAAAGGGCTGTCAATATACTTGAAAAACTTTCAAACCTTATTCCAACTTTAAAGATAAGGGAAATTTAAGATGTATAATTTGAATTTACTTAGGTAGCAATAAATTATAGGGAGATGGTATCAGGTGAGTAATGTAGAATGGAGATCATGGGATGAACCAGTAACTAAGATAGAAGTAGAGAATGTTGGAGAAAAATTAGGAGTGAAATTTCCATTAGATTATATAGAAGTTGCTATGAATTATAATGGTGCACATGTTAGCCCTGAATTATTTCAAGTTGAAGGAACAGAAAAGGTATTTGGAACACTACTAACATATGATCAAGAAGATGATGAGCATATAATAGAAGTCTTTAATGAATATAGGGATACACTTCCAAAATGGATAATTCCTTTTGCCTTTGACCCTTCTGGAAACTTATTATGTTTTGATTATAAGGAGCATGAGGATAATCCAATTGTAGTTTTTTGGGAACATGAAAATGCAGCGGAAAAAGAAACGCTAATGCAAGAAGAAGGTTTATCGGAAGAACAGACTGAAGAACGTGCAAGAGAAAAGATATCTTACGTTGCAGCGACATTTACGGAATTTCTTGATAAGCTACATGACTAAGAATTTAAGAAAATAAACATTAAAATCAAAAGCACATTAAGGTGGTCCTCCCACAGGGTGTTGTATAACAATATTTTGCGAAAGAAACATAAGTTGATAATTTGGCAATATGGCATTTTATCTAATGAGTTCTTGTTACAAGGTATAAGCCGAAAAATTACGAAATTAAACAGGCTCATAGTAATAAAATATATTATAAAATCATAATGCGCTTGATTGCCTAGTAGGCAATAAGTGTTTTTCTGTTTTTTATGAGACAATTATGCTTTAGATAACATGCATGGTGTAGTTGAAATTCACAGATCATGTAGGGAGTACTATAATGGAGTTTTGATTTTATTCTGGAAGGATTTCGTGAGGTGGAGAGATTGTTATGGAGTAGCTATCCTTTGGAATCCATGTCTTAACTCTACATAATGGAGGAAGAATTGCTTGACTATGGGCAGATGCCCCTGATAGTGCAGTAATAGGAGGAGAATAAGATGAAAATAAAGCCCAGCTCGATTATTATGCCATTGCCACCTCGAAGATTAATCTCTGATAATGAAATAGTTTGGAGAGTTAAGTTGCCTGATGATTATAAAAGGTTTATCGAATTAAATAATGGAGGTATACCAGAAGAATTAGTCTTTAATTGTAATAACCGCTCTTACAAGCTAACTAGATTTCTTTGCATTCTTGAAGATCCAGAAGAAGCAGAATTAGGGATGTTCGATATAGATGTAACTTGGACGCAATTAGACGAAAGACTTACGGATGATGGTGATCTAATTGGAGTGGCTTTATTACCGATTGCAGTTTTATTTGCTGGTGATTTTCTTTGTTTAGACTTTCGAGAACCGAGAGAAAATCCGACAGTTTGTGTCTGGGATCATTCAAATTCCGGTGACTTTGATCCAGTATGCTATCATGTTGCAGATAGTTTTGAAGAGTTTATAAGCCTGCTTCGATAGCTATTTATCAAGTCAATAAAACAGTGTTTAGAAGTTAGATCTTTAGGTATCACGCCACAATACGAGCTAACCGCCGTGTGGTGGTTTCTTTATTTCCGCCGTAATAAGCTAAACAATACAAACATGCCAAGTGGCAGCTATTCAAAAATACCCCACCCAGTGCCGAATGAACCCAACATCAACCAATAGCACATCTAACCTATGTAATCCCCGTATGAAGATTTCTCCATTTCGGTTGTACGCGCATAAAACTTTAATTTTAACAGTAGGTTGATCATGGTCAGGCAGAACATCATCAACCTGTTTTTTTCTGTTGAACCTATGAATCATGTAACAGTGAACAACTGTCAAAAGAAACATCCCCCACAGTGCTTTCCACTGTGGGGGATGCATTCCTACGTTCAGCACTTTCGCACCTTCCATAAGAGGATGACTGCATGCTGCTGATATTGGAAACTCAGAAAATTATGTATTGATATATGTAGTTATTCTACTTCAACGATTATGTAATTGTGCTAACCGAATTCGAATTCGTAGTGTTCTTTGATTTCATCATTTTATGATATTCAAAAGTACCTGAGATCCCTTGCCAAAAGGCGAAGATCAAATAAAAGCTGAAAATGATAGAGCCGGCGTTTAATTGGTTTGGGGACCATACAACCTGGATCATTTTTGAAATGATAAATAAGCTGAACATCAAAATAGCGCATACTCGACTCTTCTTTTTGGCAACACCAAAAGCTAATATAACCAGAACTAGCGGGTCAATGTAATTCAACAAGGTGTCTACGGTGAAACCAGAGATGTAAATGTTAATTATGTGGAAGATCATAGTAAATGCGAATGAAATGCAAGCGGCAGCTATGCATTGATTGATCTTTCCTTCAATTTTGTTTGCAACGAATGGTAACAACTAAAATAACCTCCTTTCTATTCTGATTAAATACATCATTATCTAGTATATTATAACATTTTGTTACATATATTAACATTTCTATTCCATCAAATTCCCACTAAATAGATTAATAGTATATATGGGGTAAATAAAATGGTGATAATATCCGTTATAAATATGGAGTGGAATTAATGTAATAATATAGGATGTTGTGCTGGGAAAATCAAAAATATGGAAAGGAATAGGTATGAAACATGGATAATCATGAAACAAACGCAGAAGCGGATCTGCAAGTATACCACTTGGAGAATGGACGTGTTCTGGTGCACTACGAAAATATCCTGCTTGGAGGAGTAACGGCGGAGAAGGCACAATCTATAATGAATAAGCTGTTCGATGGCATGGAGGAGAAGGAATTTGTAGACCATACACAAGGACTGTCGATCCGTAAACTCTTCGTGTCGAAAATTGGTGATATTTCAAGCATCTCCACGACATTGAAGGGAGACACATCGGTAGTGCTGGCTTACCGAAAGGCAGTAACAGGACTAGTGGAGAGTTCGCGAATGGTGTTTAAAGAAGAGACAGAGAAGCAACGCTTTCTAACCGATTTTCATGAACTGGCAGGGCACGAGTTCACTCAGGAAGAGAAGGATAACAGTAGATTTGAGTCCGTAAGGCAGCCATTACTTTATTTGCTTCAAACCCTTGTATTTGGATTCGCGCTTGCTTATTTTGTATATTACTTGGAAACGGCAACGGAGTACTCTTTCCGGATTCCGGCTGTGCTCTATTTCGTGGTGGAAATTCTGCTTCAGTTCGGGTATAAGACAGTGTTTGTCATTGTCGGAGTGATTAACTTGATCATGCTCATAATGGTAGTTAGGAAATGGCTCGTTCCCTCTAAGCAACTCGTCATTCACCGTAGCAATACATTAAGTACATAAGTATCAATTGAACCCACCGATGATGTAAAGATCAGAGGCAACGGGTGCGTAGTTATTCATAAACATATGGTTCGACACGATTTTTAAATTGATTAATGAATAGGGACAGTGATACCTTGAGAGGGGTAGAGCTGTCTCTATTATTGTCAGGAGGAGATGTGATGAAACAGGAGACTATTCTGATTGTAGATGACGATCAGGATATTGTTGAATTTATAAGTGTATTACTGGCTAAGGAGCAATACCGAGCCATCCAAGCTTTTAATGCGCAGGATGCTTTAACATACCTGGAAAGTGAAGATATACAGTTGATTGTTCTGGACGTGATGATGCCAGAGATCGATGGGATTGAGCTTTGCCGGAGAATTAGGGAGAGTAAGCCGATCCCCATCATTATGTTAAGTGCACGGACTAGCGATATGGATAAAGTATTCGGTCTGGGGGCAGGTGCAGATGATTACATAAGCAAGCCGTTTAGCTCGATTGAATTAGTTGCCCGAATTAAAGCGCAGCTGCGCAGATATACCTATCTAAATAACAGAACCCAACCTGTAACGGATCATAAACTCACTATTCAAGAACTAACGATAGACCCTGCTGCACGGAGTGTTTCCCTTTATGGTAAGTCTGTGAAGTTGACGAAGACGGAGTATGACATTTTATTGCTGCTGGCTCAAAACCGGAACAGAGTATTCACGATGGAAGAAATTTATGAAAAGGTATGGAAGGAGCGCTATTTTTCAGGTAACAACAGTGTTATGGTTCACATTGCTCGGCTTCGCGAGAAAATCGACGATCATCTACGAGAATCCAAAATTATTAAGAATATATGGGGAGTGGGTTATAAAATTGAGGAGTAGCTGGGGAATGGGGATACGGTTAAAATTTTTCGTGATTTTTATATCTAGTATTGGGTTAGCTCTCATTAGTATTACTCTATTGCAGTCATTGTTGTCACAGAGTCTAAGGGGAGTGGATGTATCCCGTCTGGAAGAACAGTATTCTTTTTATTATGTCCTCGTGTTCATCCTGTTTACATCTATTTTCTACTATTTATTTTCTCATAAAACGATTAGAAGAATTGAGCATTTGAACACCTGTGTTAATGAAGTAGGACAAGGAAATTGGGACATTGAGATACATACATCTATAAATGATGAGATCGGTAACCTGGGTAGGCAGATGAATGCGATGGTGGCCAGTCTTAAGGAGCTAAGAGAGAAGGAACTGGCTGCTGATAATCTCAAAACGGAAATGATAGCGAATATCTCTCATGATCTAAGAACCCCGGTAACTTCTCTTCTCGGATATATTGAGCTGATGAAGGGGAACTTGAATGATTCGGTTACGGAGCGTGAGAAATATGTGCGGATTGCCGAGAGAAAATGCCTGGAACTGAAAAGTCTGATCTATGATTTATTAGATTACAGTACGATTAACTCACGGGAATATGTGCTCCAATTAGAAAAGGTAGAAATGAAAGAGCTGGTGCAGCAGGTGATGATTGACTTTGTACCGCAGCTTGAGGCCGCAAATATGAGTTTTCATATCGAGGCTCCCCGTGAGCCTCTGTTTATCTCCGTGGACGTGGGCTTAGTTGTCCGAATGCTGCAGAATATGATCAGTAACGCAATAACATATGGTCAGGATGAAAAAGGGCTCGAACTGCATTTGGCAAAAAACGACGATGAGATGGTGTTAACAGTCGTGAATTATGGAAGAGAAATACCGGCAGACGTTCTGCCTCATATTTTCGAACGGTTTTACAGGGAAGAGAAATCCAGAAGTGCAAATACAGGTGGAAAAGGCATGGGTCTCGCGATCTGTAGGAGCATTGCCATTATGCACGGAGGGGACATCACTGTTGAGAGTCATTCAGAATCAACGAGGTTCATGGTACGTCTTCCTTTAGGATCTTAATAAAGTTGTAAGGATTCCGTTTATTTGTCTTAATCCCTTTAGCCTATACTGAACAGAAATTCATGTTGAGGTGAGGTTAAAGTGATTTCAAATCGCGGTTTCAGACGCTTCCTGGCGTTAGTTATGATCGTTATGGTTTCCATCACAAGCATATCCTGCTTACCTATTGCTGCCTATGCAGAGAATGAAGAAAATCAAGAGCTGCACAGTAAAGTGGATGCGTATATGGAACAAACAATGGCTGATCAACATATTGCTGGTGCCACCCTTGTCATCGTAAAGGATGGTCAAATTGTGATGAAGCAAGGGTACGGCTATGCAGATATAGAAAATCAGAAGTTAGTCGACCCGAATGTCACCATGTTTCGAATCGGATCGGTAAGTAAAGTATTGACTGCGATTGCGGCTTTGCAGCAGGTAGAACAAGAAAGTCTAAGGTTGGATCAGGATGTTAATGCCTACCTTTCCGATTTTAAAGTCAACAATCCCTATACCACTCCACTCACATTGTCCCATCTGTTGACACATACAAGTGGTTTGAGCGAAAGGTTGGATGGCGTATACAGCGAGGTGTTAACAGAGGAACCTGTACCTCTATCACAAACGTTGAAACAGCATATGCCGGCAGTTGTTCGCCCTCCTGGTGAGGTTATACAGTATAGCAATTTTGGTTACGCCCTGGTGGGGCATTTAGTAGAACAAGCAAGCGGGGAACCGTTTGATCAATACGTGAAAGAGCATCTTTTTCAGCCGCTGGAGATGGACAACACCATCTACTCCATATCACCCGGAGAAAGTCGCGTGTCAAAAGGGTATTCATACGAGAATGGTAATTATGTCGTTGAACCTTATGGTAACATTTTAGTTCATCCGGCTGGTTCCATTGCATCAACGGCATCGGATATGGGAAATTTCCTACAATCACAACTACAGAATGGTACTTATAAAAATAAACAAATTCTCAATAGAGAAACAGCGCTGGATATTAGGAAAAGACAGTTCACTGTCCAGGAAACGATGCCTGGGTATGGATACGGTTACTATGAAAACTTCAAAAATCCCAAAATCCCTACACACGATGGGGACGTTGATACATTCACCAGTCAATTGTCTCTGTATCCTGAAGCTAACCTAGGTTATTTTATATCCTACAATACGCTGGATGATGGCAAACTGCGGGATGGAATCGAGAATGTCATTTATGGACATTATGGTGTGGGTTTGGATCAGGATACTTCGAGCATCGGGTTAGAGAATCCTTCTCAGGTTGAAGATATACATTCATATAATGGATCTTATGTGTTTGCACAACGACTAAAAGAGGGACCTTTAAAGAGCAGGGGATTATTTTTAAAAGTAAAAATAAAGGCGACCGATGATGGGACTATGAAGGTGCGTGCTTTTGATTCCAGCGTATCAGGAGAATATCGCCATGCCGGCGATCATCTATATATCAATGCGGACAATGGACGACGTTTATATCTCAAGCAAGATCTGGAGGGAAAGCATTACCTTATTATCAATCAAAAGGTACCGATGCAAACGTTGGAGAAACTTGATTCTATTGAGGCTTTTATGGAGGGGATCATCAGGCCATTTGTTTTTGGTATGGCGGTTATCGCGTTCCTGGTGGGGATTGTTCAATTTTTCAGAAGAAAACGTAAAGGCAACTTAGATGCTGCTGCCCGCCGAGCCAGGCAATCCTCTAATATGTTAAGTGTCCTGACGCTGGTATTGGGGATATGCATCATTCTCGTTATGCTTACCACAAGTGATTCATTTAGAGGGAATGTACTGGTTGCAGTGATGGTTATAAGTATTCTGATTCTCATAGCTCTAATTAGACTATCTATTTATTTGCTTAAAATGATACATCATAGGCAAATATCATGGCTTGGATGTATCTATTATACTCTATCCATGTTATCGGGCTGCGGAGCTTTAGTGTATGCGGCATTTTTGGATTTATATTAGATGAAGAGTTGTCCTTGGATAAGTCCTTGTTAGCAACTGCTCCATTGTCATGTAAATGTGTATTTTTTGCAGGATTAAGCGATTTCATAAATTACATATTGTTGAGAATAGATGTACGCTTCATAGGCGTATGATAACGGGCGGAGCCCTTATGGGTAAAGGGTTACTGCCGTTGTTGTGACAATGCAAAACTTACATATTTACGCTATGCCCTCATGTTGTCTACAATTTTGTTGTAAGCGCTAGCAAATAGCGCGGTTGGAAAAGTAATATTCGAAGGTACCATTCTCTTCGTATATTATAAAATCAACCTACAATAATAGAGAAACATCAAGAGGAGGAAATGGGTGTGCGTACAAAACAAAAGAAGGGCATAGCGATATTATTAGCTGCAATAATGACGCTTACGTTGCTCAGTGGTTGCGGTTCAGCTGCTAACAAGGATAACGGGGGAGCAGAGAAGAATACGAATACAGCTGCCATCAATAAAGAGGGATATCCCATTGTTAATGAACCTTTAACTCTTTCTATCATGGCTCCCGATATGGGGATTCAAAATTGGAAGGACATGCCTGTTATGCAGGAGATGGAGAAGCTAACAGGGATTAAGATCGAATACTTAAATGCACCGCGAGATAGCTTTGACACCAAGAAGAACCTAGTATTTGCAAGTGGGGATTATCCTGATATTTTCTTCGGGGCTAAATTGACTCAATCTGAAGAATTGAACTATGGAGGACAAGGTATCCTGCTTCCTCTTGAAGATTTGATTAATGAGTATGCACCTAACATCAAAAAAGTACTAGAGGATCATCCGGATATTCGTAAATCCATTACCGCGCCAGATGGACATATTTATTCTCTGCCTCGGATTGAGTTGTTCCAACCGTGGTACAGAAATCCAATGTGGTATAACAGCAAGCTGCTGAAAGCACTTGATGTGAAGGAAATTCCTCAAACGACAGAAGAATTGTATACGCTATTAAAACGTGTCAGAGACGAGGATCCTAACGGTAACGGTATTAAGGATGAAATTCCTCTTTCCTCTTCTAACGGTACAAATAAGTTAAGAGATATTCGTACTTGGATCCTTGGAGCTTTTGGGGCAAATGAAGAGGAAATCTATGTTGATGATCAGGAAAAAGTACACTATACACCAATGGAAGAGCCCTACAAGGCTTATCTAGCCTACATGAACAGACTATGGGATGAGAACCTTCTGGATCATGAATCCTTCTCACAAACAGACGATCAGAAGAAAGCGAAAATTAAAAACAATCAAGTGCTGTTGTTCTCTGAGTGGAATGCCTATATGGCTCTGGGAGGAGAACCTAGCACGGAGGATGTAATGTTTAGTCCTGTGAAGAGTGATATGGTTGATGCCCCGTCTATCGCTAGAAATAAAGGTTTTGCTACGGGCGCGTTTGCAATCTCCAACAGTAATCCGTCACCAGAAGCATCGATCCGCTGGGTTGATTATATGTATACTGATGAAGGGTCCATGTTGTTTAATAAAGGACCTGAAGGAACACTGTGGAAGTATACCGATGATAGCAAAACAAAAATTGAGTATCTGCCTGTTCCAGATGGAGGAGACAGAGAAGAATATCGTTCGAAGCTAACCCCTAACTATGGAGTAGCAACACCAATGGTAGTGCCTGATGAGCCCTCAAAAAATGAGTTTGACGAATGGGTTGCTAAGGAGTCACAAACCAAGCTGCTTGATCGTGGAGCGAAGGTTCCTTTCCCGGCTCTGTTCCTGACTGCTGAGGAATCCACAGAAGTGACGACATTACGCTCGGATTTGAGTACTTATGTTTCACAAATGGAAGCCAAGTTTGTTACAGGCCAGGAATCGTTGGATAATTGGGACAAATATGTAGATACCGTTAAGAAAATGGGCGGAGAACGTTTGGCCGAAGTATATCAAACGGCATATGATCGTTGGAAAAACAGCTAATCTGTTAGAACAGAAGGGGTGTCCGAAGCCGTGTAAATGGTTAGAGGACGCCCCTTCTTTTGCGTACTCTAATAAGGATCTGACAATGCCAAACAGCAAGCCTCCATACATCGGAGGCTTGCTGTCGTTAGCATGTTTGTGATTTTATGAGTAACTGCTCGACTATACGAGCCCTTTATCCATAGCTTTACAAATCAGTGTAGCAAAGAGACTGTTAGACCAAGCGAACCATTCCCGTGAGAAGTCCGAAGGGTCGTCAGGATGGAAGCCTTCATGCATATAACCCGTATCTGCATCCGTGTCGATCAAGGTTTGAATCAGTTCCTTGATCTCTTCATCATTATTGGAAGTGAGCGCCTGCATAGATAGTGCCATATGCCACACATAACCTCCTGGTGTATGCGGACTACCGATACCTTTGGCAAACTTGCCTTCGAAGTAGAACGGGTTATCAAAGCTAAGAGCAAACCGGCGTGTATTTTGATAGATGGGGTCATCTACTCCGGCATAGCCGATGTATGGGATCGTGAGCAGCCCTGGGGTGCCTGCATCATCCATGAGGCAGTAATTGCCGTATCCATCCGTTTCATAGGCATATATTTTGCCGTATTTCGGGTGGTCAACAATACCATAGGTACGGATGCCGAAATCAATTTCTTTGCGAAGCTTCTCCGCACGATCAGCCAATCTAGTATCATTGTAGATTTCCTTGGCAATTTCGATGATATGTCCGAGAATCACAACCGCAAACATATTGCCAGGGATATTGTAACCGAATAGATTAGCGTCATCGCTTGGACGGAAGGCAGACCAAGACATCCCCGTGTAATTGACAGGCAGACCACGCCCGTTGTTCTGCAAAGTCTCGGTTTCTTGTACCGTTTGACGGATAAAGTGATAAGGCGATTTCTGTTCATGATGCTGCTCCGTAATAAGTACATTAACAATGGAAGTTAACGCTTGGTAGCAAGAATCTGTGAAGACATCACGTTGTCCCGTCTCTTTCCAGTAGGAATAGAGAAGCTGGACCGGGAAGCAAAGAGAATCTATTTCGTATTTGCGTTCCCACATCCAAGGATTCAGATTGCAATCGTCCGTGGCTCTGTAATGCTTATCGTTCGCCGTTTCGTTAAAAGCATTCGTATATGGGTCGATATTGATGTAGAACATCTGACGGGCGATTAGGCCGGCAAGGATACGCTGCAAATCTTTATCTTCCTTGGCATAGGGAATGTAATGCCGTACTTGTTCGACGGAATCGCGCAGCCACATCGCCGGGATATCCCCAGTGAATACAAAAGTCGTGCCATCGTCAAGCAGTTTGGTTGTCGTCTCGAGTGTGTTAGGGAAACAGTTTCTGAACAACTTTTGGAGTTTGGGACGATGAGCGAGTCGCTCATCGGACGCATTCAGAAATTCTGAAATGGAAGCTGGTAGATTCATATCAAGTGATCCTCCTCATGATTCAATTCATTTATTTAATGGTTGCAGTGCATACGTGATGATCTGTGCTTTGCCGGCGGAGGCTTGCAGTTTACCTTCAGCAAGCTGGTTAAGGCCGTGTCTGCGTTCTAATATATCGCTGGAATAGACATTCTCCACCGGGAAGGAAGGCTCCAGTGTGAGTTCCTCGGATTGATGTGCCAGATTGTACCACCGAATGATCACATCTTCATGGTCCAGAGAGAGTTTAAATGCCGACAGAGCCAGTGAATGACCATTCCATTTTGCCAGTTGGTACGTAGAAGGCAGGGTTCCTTGCTTAGGTTCTGTTTGGGTGTGGAACCATGGAGACTGATACTGATAAGCCTCGGCAAAGGTCATGGATTCAATTACGTTTCCTGTATGCGGATAGATGGCAAACTCGACTGTGTGATCACCGAGACATTGTGCTTCCGGTGTAGGGAACACTCCCCAGTCTCCTAGCTCAGCTACACTGCGCAGTAACGTAACCGCTATCGTATTAAGCCCGTCGCGCAGCACTTCATACTCGTTAAGCCCCTTATTGGCAACGGTAAAACCCGACTTGCCGTCAGATACACTGACAAAAGCATGCTGATGCTGAGCATTGCTTGGATTAATCCACTCAGGTGCCGGAATAATATCGCGCTCCGCTGCCTCGAACACCGAATCCGCATGATGTGTCTTTGCTTCCAATCCTGTAGGAAACAGGACACGCAACCTGTGGTCTTTGGCCTGATTGTTAAATGAGGCCGATACCTGAACCCCTTTACCTGACTGCTCCAGGGTAAGTGTGGTGACGATTCTAAACGGCAGTGTTTCTTTCGAACGAGCAGCCTGACGCTTACGGAAAGGTACCATTTTGCGCTTTTCCTCTTCAAATAACGCATCGGCCGCGGCAGGTATTTCCCACTCATGTACAATTTCATAACGAATTCGGTAGGGCTCATTTTCGATAAGCGTAATTCGTGCAGGAACCCCCTTAGTGGTAAGCGCAATATCGCCATCTGGTTGCCTGAATACATATTCATTACCGATATCTCCGCAATCCTCATATCGACCTAGTCCCTTAAATGTTTGCTGGCTGCGTTTGTCCGTCACATCATAGGAACCGTCCTCATGAATGTGTACGGATATAAACTCATTGGCCATGCCATGGTCCAGAGCGACAAGGGAGCTATGGGGAGCTTGGGCTGACTTGGATGATGACGGCACCCAGGCGAAGGTTTTGAAGCCTAATGCCGGAACTTGTCCTGCTTCAAAGGTCAGGCGTATTTTACGGGCCATGTAAGGTCTGCGGAACTGATCTTTAGGCAGCTCATATCCGAACTGAACGCCTAAATCCTCGGCCTTGGCAGCAACGATGCGGCCGCTGTCATCGACTAGAGAACCTTCTTCCAAATGAAGCGGGAGCTCTGCAAGACGTTCGGCGATCGCCACAGGATTAGGACCTTCCTTGAAGTAGGATTTGGCGGCAATTAGTTCTACGCTCACCGTACCACTGCGATCCCACCCGGTCATGTTGAAGATGGTCACAGGCAGGGAATCTTCTCCCCAGGCTTCCACACCGGAAGTGTCGATCTGTCCCGCCACGGCCTGCAGGCTCTCCTCAATAATCGCTTCTGTAATATGTCTGCTCTTATCGAAGCGACCAATCATTTCACGATGGACTTCATCTACACTGCAGCCGCAAATGCTGTCGTGAGGGTGGTTCTGCATCAGTGTCTTCCAAGCATAGGTTAGCAATTGATGCGGATAGTCCTTGCCGCTGACAAGATGAGCAAGAGCAGCTAGCGGCTCTGCTCCCTTTTCCAGCAAGGTTTGGCCAACCTGATTGAGCTGCTTCAGATAGATGCGTGCCGAAGCCGTATTAACGAGTGTCCCCCAGCCGTCCGTATGCTGGCTGCGCAGCTCGCCTTCCACGGTCACCAAATCGGCAGGAAGCTGCTGCTTCAAGGCTGCCATATAGTTATCGAAGCTTGAATGAACGAAATCAACCTCAGGGTACAATGCCTTAGCTGTGTCTATGGCATCCCCTAGATCTTGTTGAACAGGTTGATGGTCGCAGCCATTCATAAACAGCAATTCTGAAGTTGAGGCGTATTTCCCGGCATCGGCCAAACGCTTGTCCCAGAAGATTTTAGCCTCTTCGGGGTCTACAGGCACCTCGTTTCCGTTACTGTACCAGTTAGCGAACAGCACCCCGACCACTTTGGACCCATCGGGGGAAGTCCAGAACATCTCGGAATAAGGAGACTCATAACTGGAGCTGATCGGATCGATGACCACATTGTCAAACCCAGTAGGTTTTACCCCGCGTCCAAACACAGCGGTATCGATGTCAGCTTGCTGCAGCAGCTGAGGTGCCTGGCCCATGTTACCGAAGGAATCCGGAAAATATCCCAGTTTTGAGATCACGCCATATTTAGCAGCGTCCTGATGTCCAATAAGCAGATTGCGGACATTGGCTTCCGAACTGGTCAGAAATTCGTCTTGAAGTACATACCAAGGGCCGATGATAATGCGTCCTTCGGTGATGTACTTTTCAAGCTGCTCTCTTTTTTCAGGATGCACTTGCAAATAGTCTTCAATAATAATCGTTTGTCCATCCAGGTGAAAGTACCGGTAGCGTTCATCTTGTTCTAGGGTTTCAAGCAGGTTATTCATTAATTCTACCAGCAGATAGTGATGGTGCTCGTAGGGCATGTACCATTCCCGATCCCAATGCGTATGGGAGATCAGGTGAGCCGTTGTACGGGTCATATAAAAAACCTCCTATGATCAAAGACATTCGTATGAAGGTTCACACATCTTGATCGAAATCTCAATATGTATCATTTGCACGCCGGAACAGGGGGATAAAAACTACACATCATCCATTCAGGAGATCAGCCTGAAATTGCATCTCATAATTATGTAAGCCCTTTTATAACAAGGTGTTGATGCCTTTCCGACTGACAATGCAGATTCTACATATTTACGGTGGCAGGCCCTATTCACTACAATTTTGATTGTAAGCGTTAGCAGCTAGAAAGATAGGCACACAGAGAAAGGAGAGGATATAGGAACATGAAGGACCATGGAAAAGCGACTGTGATGAACAGAAGAAAACTGCGTGGCGATTCGCTGACCGGTAGAATCACAAAAAATTGGGAGTTGTATCTATTTATTGCTCCGGCATTTTTATACTTCCTTATATTTCATTACGGACCGATGTACGGAATTCAAATTGCGTTCAAAAATTTCATTCCGACGAAAGGGATCATGGGAAGTGAATGGGTAGGATTTGAACATTTCGAGCGTTTTTTTAATTCCTATTATTTCTGGGATTTACTATGGAATACGCTAAGTCTCAGTTTTTACGAACTTGCTATAGGCTTCCCGCTTCCTATTCTATTGGCACTTGCTTTTAATGAAGTGAGGAACGGTGCCTTCAAAAAGACAGTACAAACGATTACCTATGCCCCACATTTTATTTCCATCGTTGTTATGTCAGGAATGATCATTACATTCTTGTCGCCTTCTACAGGGATGATTGTCAAAATGATTGAACTCGTGGGCATGGAGGCCCCAGCCTTTTTGACGGACCCTCGTTGGTTTAAGACCGTGTATGTATTATCCGGTGTATGGCAAAGTACGGGATGGGGAACGATCATTTATCTCGCAGCGCTATCAGGTGTGGACCCTCAGCTGCATGAAGCAGCAATTATGGATGGAGCGAGCCGATTTAAACGTGTCCTGCATATCAATCTGCCCACGATTATCCCGACCATTACAATTCTATTGATTCTGAATGTAGGGAATATTCTGGGAGTAGGCTACGAGAAGGTTCTCTTGCTGCAAAACCCACTGAATATGGATTCGGCAGATGTGATTTCAACATTTGTATACCGTACGGGTCTAGTGAGTGCACAATACAGCTTCTCCACAGCCGTTGGCTTGTTCAATTCGGTTATTAATGCCCTTATGCTCATTACGGTGAATAGAATTGCCAAACGTACAAGTGACACTAGCTTATGGTAAGAAGAAAGGAAGGAGGACCGCGATATGGTTGTTAAGGCAATTAAAGAATCCAAGACGGACAAGATATTTCTTCTCGCAAACTATATTTATTTGATAATAGCCTTTGTCATCGTTCTTTATCCCATCATCTATATTATTAGTGCATCTATAAGTGACCCCGCCTATGTGAGCTCCGGTAAAATGTGGCTGTTTCCCAAGGGGTTTACATTGAATGGTTATAAGCTGGTATTTGAGAATCCAAAAATTTGGACGGGTTATGGGAATACGATCCTCTATACTTTTTTGGGTACGATGCTCAACCTAGTGATTACCTTGCCGGCGGCTTATGCGCTAAGCCGATCGGATTTTGTTGGACGTAAGTTCTTTATGGGGATGTTCCTGGTGACGATGTTCTTTAACGGGGGACTCATTCCGACTTATCTAGTGGTCAAAGATTTAGGGCTGATTAATACGATGGGAGCCCTCATCCTGCCCGTGGCCGCATCCGTATATAACATCATTGTTGCCAGAACATTCTTTCAATCGAGTATTCCTAAAGAGCTCCAAGAGGCTGCTTATATCGACGGGTGTACGAATATCAAGCTGTTCCTGCGCATTGTGTTACCACTGTCCTCGCCCATCATAGCGGTTATGGCTTTATTCTATGGAGTGAGTCATTGGAACAGTTATTTCCCGGCTTTAATTTATCTCAATGATGAAGTGAAGTATCCTCTGCAAATGGTTCTGCGACAAATTCTGGTGCTTCAAGAAATGACAACAGAGACAACAGGCTCGGGTGTGAGCGGGGATATTGCTAAAGCCATGAATGATAAGGCTGAAATTGCATCGCTAGTCAAATATGCCGTTATTATCGTTTCGACGCTACCCATCATCGCCGTGTACCCATTCTTGCAGCGTTATTTTGTACAAGGCGTTATGATTGGGTCCGTGAAGGGCTAACCATTTGAGATTAGAGTTTATTCTTAGAGTATCCATGAAAAAAATTCAGGAGGCATATCATGAAAATTACAAGGCATCCCAATAACCCAATCGTCGTTCCTGGTGGCTATGAGTGGCGTAAAGTAACGGTATTTAATCCTGCTGTCATTATAGATAACGATAAATTTTACATGATTGAAAGAACCGCTGGCTCGCTTACTCCATGTAAGAATTTTCTGGGCTTGCTGGAGAGTGAAGATGGGGTGAACTTTACCCATGTTAAGGACGAGCCCATTGTGACTCCGGATATGCTGGGCTTTCCATATGGGAGTGTGCAGGACCCGCGGATTGTGAAAATAGACGACATCTTTTATATGAACTACGCATTGCGCCCTTGTGCCATGAGCTATTACCCTACAGGAGCAGGTGTGCCGGAACGCTCGATCCCTACGTATCCAGATGGGTGGGGGGAAGAAGAGGGGCATTGGTTAACTCGTTCTTCTATCCTTAAATCCACGAACCTGATCGATTGGGAGTTTGTAGCCGATACAACTCCGCTTGATATCAATGACCGGGACAATATTTTGTTCCCTGAGAAGATCAATGGTAAATTTGTGCTGCTGCGTCGTCCGGAGGAGTACATAGGGGAAGCCTATGGTACGGAGAAGGCTGCCATGTGGATTACTTATTCAGAGGATTTAATCCATTGGGAAGAGCCAAAGCTGTTGGCTAAGGCCGAGAATCTATCATGGGAATCGAGAAAGATTGGGGGATCAACGCCGCCGATCAGAACGGATAAGGGTTGGCTGGTGTTATATCATGGGGTAGACGAGGATATTGTATACCGGGTTGGAGCCATGTTATTAGATCTGGAGAACCCAGAGAAGATTATCGCAAGAACCAAAAACTTCATCATGGAGCCAGAAACCTATTATGAGAAATTCGGTTATCAAATTCCAAATGTCGTATTCCCTACAGGAAACGTTGTGAAGGATGGATTACTGTACATCTACTACGGAGTTACGGATACGGCAATTGCTCTTGCAACCGTTCCTTTGGACGAGCTGGTAGAATATATACTGAACGAACCGCAAGTATAATATAGCGAAGCAACCCAAAAAGCTTGAATCCCCGCGCACGAGGCGACGAGGATTCAAGCTTTTATTCGTTCTCTTGCGCCGCTGAAATCTCAGCGGCATTCAGCTTGCGATATTGTCCAGGCGTATAACCTGTTTCTTTCTTGAACTTCCGGATAAAGTTCGGGGCGTCCAAATACCCCACACGTTCAATGATTTCTTTAAGAGGAGCATCGGTATTAACAAGCAGCCGAATTACCTCCTCCATTCGTCTATGCCAAATATATTGCGAGAAATTACAGCCCATCTTCTCTTTGAAGCTGCGGCTAAGATACGAAAGAGAGACGGAATACTTTAGGGCGACATGCTCCAGGCTGAGTGTATAGTCAGCATATTTGAGATCCACATAGGCCACAATGTCATCTATTAATGAAGGCTGTTCAGTCTCCGTGTTAAGCTGCACCTGCTGACAGATAAGTGCTGTCATGGAGGTCAATTTGTTCTCCAGTTCTCCAAGCGTTTCAAAGTTGGAGTAGCTGGAGATGTTCGTGAACACTTCGTTAACTCCAAGCTCGGCGGCTGTGCGGATCAAGGCGTTCAGGAGATCGAAGCTGATACACCTCAGCAAGGATATCGGTAGTGATTCATCTTTAATCGTATCCATGATACTCGAGATCATTTGATCCGCTACGGATTCATTGCCTTGCTTCAGGCTCTGTTCCAGCTTCAGGATGGATTTCTTTGGAATCCAGAATGTTTCTGCCGTTGACAAGGTGATCTCGGATAAATGCTCAAAGTAGGTGACACGGCCGCTGGATCCCACCATACGGTTTTCCATTGCGGTTGCTGCCTCTATGAAGGACTGATTGATTCCGGCAAGATCACGATACACGGTCCCTACGCCGATGTATGGAATGATCTGAAAATTGTCAGTAACCATCATTTGAATGGTATCAATGATCTGCTCCATTTGCGTCTGAATATAAGCATCATCCACTGCTGGCATCGAGACCATAAGCGCGAATTGGTCTGTAGATGAGAACTCCACTCCGTAGACATACGTATTTAACTCCGGGAGTTCAAGCTCACCAAGCAATTCTTGCATGTGATGGCGAACTTTCCTGGACTCGTCACCCTCCGGCGGTTCATCCCAAGCTAATTTAACGGAGAAGTATTTTCCTGGCCCATGAGGGTACTCAAGTCCGGCATTCGCGATCATGTGCTCAATTTCCGGGTCATCAGGCTTACCATGCCTGAACAAGAGTAACAGGCATTGGTTTCGGACAAAAGGCTCCTGAGTATCGATTGTTGTACTGTAATTATGAATGGTCTGTTTGATCCAATCCCACTCGTTACGCGTCTTGGAGGTATCGACCTCTTTGTTTTTTAACTTGGTAAATTCAATTAAGTCCCTGATCGGGTGATATTGTCGTTTGGCTAAGAACATAGCTGCGACAATGCCTGTTAATACTGCAATACAAAACACCATAAAAATAAGGGTCTGGATATGAGCTACCCTACTGAAAAATTGATAGCTAGGCATCGTGATTACATAGGTCCAGTTATTCCAGGTTGATTTGACGGAAACAACAGAGTGCTGCTCTCCATCCAGATCCATGCTATGTATACCTGGCTCGAGCGAGGACAAGGTGCTAAGCACTTCTTTGTTTGAGCTTACTCCACGATTGTTGGAGGTAAGAACCTCGCCATCTTGATTGAAAATGTAGCTGCTGCCTGAAAAATCACTAAGAATCGAGTCCATGACACCCATCAGCTTGGCTTCACTCATCAAATACACCACAGTCCCGGTTGGATACGGGTCATTGGGTTTAATAGGAACGAGAAACGTAAGCAGGGGTTCCTTCCGAGAGTTAACGGTTACATTTTCAGCTGGGCGCATGATCGGCTGAGTAGATTCATTCAGATCACGGAATATAGCTTCTTTGTTCCAATTCTCGTAGTGATACATGTCGCCAAATACGACGTCCAGATCACTTAATCCACGGTAAGAGTAAATGATATGATCATCGTGATAATATAAGAATAAATCCTCAATTATGCTGCTGTTTGCCTTGTAACTGGCCAAAGTATTGATCGCCTCAAGACTATAGTACGGATTACGAACCATATAAGGCGTGAGATGTTGGTCGTAAGCTATTTTATTTGCGATTTCCTGTAGTTCGCTCATGCGGTCATCAATTGTCATTTTTACTTGGTTAAGCTGATTGACATTGGACTGTTCGATTTCAGATCGCAGGCTCGTGACTGCGTTTTCATAAATGAACATTGTGACGACGGTTAATGGAATGAGGAATATTAAGATGTAGGAAAAAGTATATTTGAGGAGTAATTTCGACTTGAATTGGTTTCCGAACATTCGGACCTTGGACCTAAAAGATGTCTTGAACATTAGCTTTGCCACGAATATGTTCCCTCCAATGAAGTGTGCCAACCCTAATTGATATAAGGTAACATGACCGTTTACCTATTATCTATTAAATTAATGTCCCTGTAAAGGTAGGCAGGTAGGCTAGTCTTGGCTTCAAATAAAGCATACAATATTGCCGCTTTATGAAAGGCACTATTGATAAATGTAGTGTTTAACCAAATTTTTTCTATTATTATAATTTTGATCCAAAATATGGTTATGCATTGAGAATATTTTATTGGAGGTTGTTTGAGTTGATGCATACAACCACGATACGATCAGAGTTGGATATACATTCTGAAGAAGAATGGATTAACTATTAACCAATTCGCAGACCTATCAAAAAATAACACTATTCAGTATACATATAAGTACAATCAGACGAGAAGAGATCTCCAGAAAGAACCTAAACGTCTGTTGTTTTTATATATTATATACTCCCATTTATTGCGTTCGGCTGTGTGCGATGAGCGGGGAGATTATGAACAGGCTTTACGATATGTAGCACTTTATTCAGATTTCAATTGGGTTCGGAAGAATACGGAGGAATCTCGTAGGATTATAGAGCAATATAAAATGTGGGCAACGGCAAATACGTATTTGTATCAACTGAAGTCAGGTCAGATTAATGTTTTGGATGATTATGTGTCTTATAATCGAATCGAAGGAAGATGAGATTCTGCCAGCATTGACTCAAATTCTCCGAGCTGCTAATAAATATCATATTGATGCAGATTATATTTTGCTTAAATTCCAACATAAAATATCTTCATTTACGGCGTTAAAAGGTCGGTCGGCAACAAGTGGGGGAGGATCGGTACACACACTTTTTGATAGAACTCGCCTCTTATCATATCAACAGACAAAGATATAAGGAGGCATTGGATACCTTATCAAATGGCTTGACTGTAGCTTTGGATATTCAGCATCCGTTAAACCACCACTTAGTGAATAATATAAACTTGTTACTGGAGGCTCATAAACCTATTACGTGACAGCTACTATAGCAATTAACATTGATTCATTGGATGGTGTGAATGAGATGGTAGGGACACAACGTGTGTATGTAAAAGGAAAGAGGATCTAAACAGCATTCATATTACATTTAAAAAGCCGGCCTCCTTTATAAGGAGGGCGGTTCTTTTTTTATGTAACTGACACTAGATGGGAGCATGCTATGGCTGTGTATTCTTGGTGCGTTACAACTCTTTGTTCGTAAAGTAGGGTCAAAAATATATGAAAGATAAATTTATAGAAAAGCTAATTTATGTGCGTTCTATGCTAGATTTATGAATTAATTGACAGGTGTTAAATTTATCTATACTATTACTGTTATTATAGTTTTATACTAAATTATGGTTGTTGTTAAAGCGAATATTCTTATTGGAGGTTGTTGAATTGATACACACAACCACGATACGATCAGAATTGGATATTTACTTGAAAAAAACTGGATTAACGATAAATCAATTTGCTGAGCAATCAAAGATCAACTCAGGAACGTTAAGTACAATTATCAACGGTAAGCGCCCCATTGCTATGCAACAATTAGACCGAATAGTTTCGGCTATGGGACTTCCTGAGGGTAGTTATTACGAGTTGTATGCTGATGAATGCTTTGCTTATCCGCTGAATTGGAGAAGATTGAAGCCGTTTCTGTTCCGATGTGCAGAACTGGACAAATTAGAGCTAATTCAGAGGGTGATTCGATATATGACGGATAACCTTACTTATGTTCCTTTGCTCTTTGACGCAGCAGAGGAGCTGTTTAATCAGGGGAAAAACACAGCAGCTGCAATTATCTACGAAGCTGTAGCCGAAAGTGAGAAATATCAACATTCAGAACGATTGGCTTTATGCCATTATCGATTGTTTACAATCTCGCTAAATCAAGATCAGGAACTAAATCTTCGGGCAGCCACCAAATTTGAGGGTTTCGTCGAACGCTTAGATGAAGTGGATCAGCTAGATGCGTTGAAGGACTTAGCTAATACTTATTTATCACTTCGGCAATGGGACAAGGTCGATGAAATGGCAGAAGAAATGGGCAAAAAGGCAACTATCCAATACAATCTAATATTTAATCAGACCAGCAGGTTTGATAAGGATCTACATAAAAAGCCCAAACGACCATTATTTTTGTATATTATATATTCTTACTTACTGCGTTCAGCTGTTTGTGACGAACAAGGTGATTATGAACAAGCGTTAAGTTATGTTTCATTATATTCAGATTTGAGTTGGGTTAGAGAAGATTCGGAAGAGGCACTTCGTCTCAAACAGGAATTTGCTATGCTTGCTGAGATAAATACATGTTTATATCAACTTATGATGGGGCAAGTTGAAGTACTGCCACAGTATATAAATTATATTGAATTAAGAGAGGCAGAAATTCTTCCGGCACTAATTAAAATTGTCCAAGCTGCTAACACATATAATATTGATATAGATAATATACTGGAGAAATTTGAAAGCCAGATTTCAGCATTAGCAGTTAAACAGGCCGATATCGGTACATATACCGATCAAGTTACAGCTGATCGATATACTCGTTTCTTAAGCGGGTTATCTCTTTATTATTTGCGTAATCAGCGATATGATATAGGTATAAACACATTGTTAAATAGTTTGGTATCGGCTATGGAAATTCATAATGAGCGGTCTATTCTTTATTGTGTAAAAATGTTTGAGAAATTCAGAGATGTTACCTCAATTGAAGCGAAATATAGATATAAAATTCTAATTAGCGAGGTGCCTATGTAATGAACAGAAAAGTTAGGCTGCTGTTAGTTACTTTAATTGTTACTATATTTATTAACATACCTTTACATACTACTCAGTCAAACCTTCCTATTCAGCCAAATCCTCCTATTCAGACGTATACTCATGGGAGCGGAGGATATTGATTTAGAGTAGTTCCTGCATATGACGGAGAAGCAGAACAGACCAAATTTCAGCCACTCTTAAAACAAAACCACTCGCTTAACTAGAAGAACCGACTCCCGCTATTCGGCGGGGGCCGGTTCATTTTTATTGTAGACATGATCAGAGAAACCGTGTGCATTAGACCCAATCAACCTCACGAATGATTCAATCGCTCATACAGAAAATCAACCACATGCTGCACTTCCATGGCTTCGCCACAGCCGTGCTTGTCTACGCCGAGCTTCATCTGCATCAGGCATCCCGGATTGCTGGTCAGAAGGTATCTGGCTCCAGTCGCATTCACGTTCTCCATCTTATGTTCCAGAATCTGACCGGCCATCTCCGGCTGGGTCACATTGTATATACCTGCTGAGCCGCAGCAACGGTCGGCTTCCTTCATCTCCTGGAAGGTAACATTGCCTACTTGGCTTATCAGCTGTCTGGGTTCCGACCCGCTGCGCATGACATTTCGTAAATGGCATGAATCCTGATAGGTCACAACAACAGGTTCAGATGATGAAGACGCGTCATCTCTGAAGGCGGGTATTCTGCCGTGCTCCACCAGCAGCTTGCTGATATCCACGACACGGCTAGCAAACCAGGCAGACTGTTCCCTCCAAGATTCGTCCTCATGAAGCAGATGATCATATTCCACCAGGAGGGCGCCACAGCCGCCCGCATTGGATACGATGTAGTCCACGTTCATCTCCTTGAATACCTTCACATTAATTCTCGCAAGATCTCTGGCGAGATCCATTTCCCCGCTGTGGGCATGGAGAGCACCGCAGCAAACCTGCTCTGGAGGTATGACAACCTCGAATCCCGCTTCAGCCAGCAGCTTTACGGTATTGACGTTTGTGCCGGCGAACATGACATCCATGATGCAGCCTCTGAATAGAGCGACACGCGCGATTGGAGTCCCCTTCGCAGGGTAGACGGTTCCCAGCTGTTCGATTACGCCCTGAGCTGTAGCATCGGGTAAAATTCGCTCCATATCCTGCAGATGCTTGGGGAAGAGCTTCATCATCCCCGATCCTCTCGCCACGCGCCGCAGCCCTGATTGTTGATAGAATTTCATCGTTCTGCCCAGTGACTTCAGACGGCTGCGATGAGGGAAGACTCCCTTGAAGAAGAGCTTGCGCATCCCCTTCACGGGGAGCGAATGAATCGAATGATCCTCAAGCGCGTCTCGCGCCTGCTCGATCAGCTGGCCGTATTTGACATCTGCCGGACATACCGGTTCACAGGCTCTGCAGCCGAGGCAATGATTCATCTGATCGCGGAACATGTCATCCGGCTCCATAAGCCCGTCGGCCACAGCCTTCATTAAGGCGATGCGTCCGCGAGGAGACTCCGGCTCCACGCCGGTTTCCCTGAACGTCGGGCAGGCCGGGAGGCAAAAGCCGCAGCGCATGCAGTTGGTTAGTTGATCATAATCGAGCTTCTCCAGCAAGGCTTGCGCCAAGGGGGTGGTATGATTGATTTGTGGTTTCTTTCCCGTATTCACCTTGCTAGCCATGTTGTAACACCACCCTTTTCCGCGTTTCCTTCGCAAACACCTTGCCCGGATTTAATATATGTTCTGGATCGAATACATCCTTGATTCCTTTCATGAGAGAAATGCCGGGGGCTCCAACTTTCCACTCAAGGTACGGTGCCTTTACGATGCCCACCCCGTGCTCGCCGGTGATGGTACCGCCCAGTTCCAGAGCCGCCGCAAAAATGTCCTCAAAGGCTTGCTCAACTCTATGAATTTCTTCAGGATCCCGCGCATCTGTTGTTGCTGTAGGATGCAGATTGCCGTCACCGGCATGGCCGAAGGTGGCAATTGTGACGTTGTATTTGGTAGCAATCTCGTTGATGCGGAGCACCATATCAGCAATTTTGGAGCGGGGAACGGTGGCATCTTCCAGTATGGTTGTCGGTCGAAGCCGGGCCAGCGCGGTAAAGGCGCTCCTTCTTGCCGTCAGCAGCCGCTCCGCTTGCTCGCGGGTCTCTGCTACTTGCACGCTATCTGCTTGCTCACGCATGCAGATTTGCCGAATTTGCTCGATATCTCTTTCCACGCTTTCCGGATCACCGTCCTGCTCGATCAGCAGGATGGCCTCCATGTCCAGAGGAAGCCCGAGTTTGGCAAAATCATCGACGACACGAATCGTCGGATTATCCATGAATTCAAGCGTCGCCGGAATGATCTTCGATTCGATGATCGCGGATACGGTCCGTGCCGCTCCATATAGATCGCGGAACATCGTGAGCATCGTCATTTTGCTCTGCGGTGGGGGAATCAGCTTCAAAGTTGCCTCGGTGATGACCGCCAGCGTGCCTTCGGACCCAACCAACAGCTTGGTTAGATCATATCCGGCCACGTCTTTCATCAGCTTGCCGCCGGTGCGAATGATCTCACCGCTGGCCAGCACGGCTTCCAGCCCGAGCACATAGTCCTTGGTCGTGCCGTATTTCAGGCCGCGCAGCCCGCCCGAGCATTCGGCGATATTGCCGCCGATTGTTGAGATGCGCATGCTGCTCGGATCTGGGGGATAGAAGAGACCCAACGCCTCAATGTGATTTATAAAATCAGCCGTGATCAGGCCGGGTTGGACTGTAGCCGTCAAATTTTCCATATCCAGCTCCAGTATCTGATTCATCCGGTGCATCACCATGACGACTCCGCCTTCAACCGGAACGGTTCCGCCGCATAAATTGGAGCCGGACCCTCTGGATACCAGTGGCACTTTGTATGTGGATAACGCCTTCATAATCGCAGAAACCTGCTCGGTGTTAGCCGGGTAGACTACAGCATCCGGCATAGCTTGCAGCATAGGGGTTCCGTCATAGGAATGAGCGATAAGTGCTTCTGGATCATCCCGGAAGTGGGCATGCCCTACGATGTCACGAAGCTGTGCGATGAGAGCCGGTTCTAACATATTCGAAATCCCTCCTAATTGATCAGGTCATCTGATGACTTTTGTTTTATTATATGACATGATTATAGTAATGAATAGTACAAAAATAGAATCAGGAGGCAAGTGGACCATGCGAACGATCAAAGTGGAGCACCAGAAAGGGCACGAAATCGTGGGGGAACATCTTCTTCAGCAAATCCGGGAAGGACAGCTTGAACCAGGGCAAAAGCTGCCTTCCGTCGTCGAATTAGCTGAAGCGTATGGCGTAGGGAGATCCACGATTCGCGAGGCGGTAAGTGCCCTGAAGGCCATGGGATGGGTTGATGTGCGCCAGGGAGGCGGTACCTACGTGAAGTCCGTGCTTCCAAGTGAACCCCGAAGCGGCGCCGACTTGCTGTTCCAAGGAGCTGAATCTCTGGTAGAACTGCTTGAAGTCCGCAAGGTGCTGGAATCGGGTGCTGCATCCCTGGCGGCGGAACGCCGAACGGAGCAGGATCTGGAACGTATGCGAGATGCCCTCTCGCTCATGGAGCATGGGCTGAACGTGAACGATACCGCGGAAGGCGAACGGGCAGATGTCGCTTTTCATATGGCTATAGCGGCTGCCTCGGGCAACTCACTCCTCATTCAGATGATGGAGTCACTGTCCGACCGTTTAAATGCATCTATACAGAAAAGCCGGGAGTTATGGTTCTATAAGGAACAGTCCACTGCTTCCCGGTTATTGAAAGAGCACCAAGCGATATTTGCAGCCATTGAGCAGCAGGACAAAGAGTTAGCCGGCGCCGGAATCGCTGCTCATCTGACTAAGGTTGAGCAGGTACTTCGGGCGGCATTGGAGAAGGAAAGCGATAGCAGGAAAGATTGAGACTTAGCGGCCATGGAACTAAAAAAGGGTTAGGCAGTGGGCATGTGCGCCCCTTCTGCTTAACCCTTTTGTTAATATCATCATTATCCATACAAATACGACTTCACATCCGGTCCGATATAGGCTCGCCATATGACCAGATTGTAAGGATCGTCCCAATCGATATTTTGCGGCTCCTCGAACATGCGGTGCAGGCGATTATTGTTGAAGATGATCGAGCCCTGTTGATCAAAAGCTACCCCGTCCACCCACAGCATTCTATCGTCGGACAGCAGTTTGTTGAATGTGCGTGTACAGGGATCATAGCAGCCGATGCCCTTGCCTTCGAGCATGGTATAGAATACATGTCCTTTATTGTCGGCATGCATGCTGTCGGTGGTCGTTCCTTTGCTGCCCAGGACCTGCACGGAATCTCGGATGACGGAATCGGGAATATTGAAGTCTCGCAGCAGCCTTGTATGGATAGCGTAGAGATTGCGCCCTGTTAACTGGCAGTAATAGAGCGTTTCGCGATCCGCGGAGAGCGCAATACCGTCTGCGCCAACCCGAATCGGCTTGTTGCGGTATACCGGTTCGGTATCAATTTCAAAACGGAAGCGGGGCACGTCCTGCGTACTATAATGGCTGTCCAGGGCACGCCGGAAGGTTCTTGTGCGCATATGGTACACGATGATCCCGCCATACAGCGTATGGTCCGGCCAGCCTGAGCCTGAATCGGTGATATAGGCGTAGCCGTTTCGATTATCCACCACGATGTCATTTAGAAACGACGTTCGGGGCGGCGCGATATCGTCCGGTATGATAATGGAATCGATCAGGCGGTTGGTGTTCAAATCCCAGATCACCAGCTTTTGCGAGCCTTCGGGAGATGTGTTGTAAGCAATTTTGCCCTGATCCACAATCCACATCCGGTTATGTTCATCGATCTCATAACCGAGGACGGATTGCAGCGCCCGTACATCCCCTGGTAAGTTCCACTTCCAGCTTGGAAAAGCATCCAGCACGGGCTTGCCATTCACCATGACAATGGTATTGAGTGTAGCCGGAACGCCCTCGGCCCAGCGCGGAACTGATACATAGAAGCGGCCCAGCCGATCGACCTTGACCCCTGCGGGCATGCAGTGCTTCCAAGCCTCGCGTTCCTCGAACCGCTGTTTCATGGCAGGATGCGGGAAGTTCCAGTCCAGACGGCTCCAATGGAACAGCATCTGGTATGGGCTTGAGGGCGTCCTGCTGCTTTGCCTGAACGGAAGGGGAGCGGCTTGCCGCTCTCGACTCTTCAGGGAATGATACGGAATATCCATATAAACATGACCTCCGATACATGTTCAGTTCATCCGACTGGGCAGCTCCCATCATGCATGTGACAGAGCTCCTCTGAGTTAGTTATATGCCCAGAGGGACGGAATGGAACAAGAACTATGAGCGGAGGTCAATTTTTAAGAGCATATCTATTCTAACAATTACACTTGCTGAACCTTAATCAGATTGGTGTTACCAGATTGGCCGATCGGCACACCAGCGGACAATACAATCATGTCGCCTTTCTCGATGTAACCTGTTTTGATTGCATTGCGCGTCGCGGACTCGAACATTTCGTCCGTCGTTGTGACTTTATCGCCCTTAACCGGTATGACTCCGGACAGTAAGCAGATTTTGGCCAGCACTTCCGGATGCTGCGTGACCGCAATGATCGGAGCCTCCGGTCTGTACTTCGAAATCATTCGTGCAGTAAAACCGCTCTCCGTTGACGTAATGATGGCTTTGGCGTTCAGTACGAGGGAAGAGCTGACGGCTCCTTGGCTGATGACTTCGGTAATATCTGCTACTTGCTGTTTGGATTTGATATTAAACTGGTCCTTGTAATCGATCATCGTCTCAGCACGTCGGGCGACCGCGGCCATCGTACGAACGGATTCCACCGGATACTTACCGGCAGCCGATTCGCCGGAGAGCATAACCACATCTGCGCCCTGGATGACTGCATTCGCTACGTCACTTACCTCTGAGCGGGTTGGGCGTGGGTTAGCCTGCATCGATTCAAGCATATGTGTTGCAACGATAACCGGTTTACCAGCCAGATTACACTTATCGATCATTTCTTTTTGCATCATCGGTACTTCCTCGATTGGCACCTCAACCCCGAGGTCTCCCCGGGCAACCATGATTCCGTCGGATGCTTTAATAATGTCATCAAGGTTGTGCATGCCCTCTTCATTCTCAATTTTGGAGATGATTTGTACATGCTCAGCACCGCGTTCCTTCAAGATGCTCCGAATCTCACGAATATGATCGCCATGACGCACAAAAGAAGCGGCAATCATCTCAACGTCATTCTCCAGACCGAAGCCAATATGCATCAGGTCACGCTCGGTGACACCAGGCAGCGTCGTTTTGATTCCCGGCAGATTGACGCCCTTGCGTGGTTTGAGCACGCCGCCGCTTATGATTTTGCAATATATATCGTTTCCGTCGATACGGAGAACATTCAGGTCTACGAGGCCATCGTCGATTAAGATGCGGTCTCCCGGCTTCACTACTTGGTTGAGTTCATCATAATTGACCGATATGCGCTGCGCGTCGCCTAAGATTTCCTCTGTAGTCAAGATCAGTTCTTGATCCGGTACTAGAAGGCAGGAGTCTTCTTTTAGCTTGCCGATCCGAACCTCGGGCCCTTTAATGTCCATCATGATGGGCACATACGTGTTTAATTCAGACGCAGCCTGGCGAATATTCCGGATACGGGTAACATGATCCTCCAGCTCGCCGTGTGCCATATTTAAGCGGGCAACCGTCATTCCCTCCAGAATCATGTTCTTCAACAGCTCGATGGAATCACACGCTGGCCCCATTGTACAGATGATTTTTGTTTTTAGCATCGTCGTACCTCCTCGGATTCACACTCATTCGTATTGTGCAGCATTCTGGTTCATTCAGACTATCCTAATGATCACATTGTAGCCTGTCTTGTCGATTCATGGTATGAACTATAGTACAATAGATGGATTATAGTACGTTCATGAGGTGATTTTATGGCCACTCTAACAGGGGTACAGCAAATCAGTGGCGTTGATTGGTATGAAACCGCGGGCGCTGAGAAGAAAGCATGGCGCTTAAGTCTGGTGACCTATGGCAAATGTGTATATTGGGTGAATGGAGATAAACAAATTATGGAGAAGGGGGAATTACTGCTGATACCAGCCGGTGTTCCGTATTATGGAAAAAGCATTCCCACCTTAACGCACACACAAGTTGTTATCGAGTGGAGTGAAGAGGCAGAGGCGGGATTATCCGTGATAGACAGAGAGGAAGCGGTGAAGCACAAACCCGGCTGTTATGAGTTGATTCAGGAACGGCTGAAGATCATCCAGCAGCAGTGGCAGGAACGACCGTCTTATTATGTGAAGATGATTGAAGCATTGCTGACGGAGGTTTTGATATATGTCAGTCGTGAGCTGGACAGAGGCAGGATTGCACCGGATAAGCATTTGCATGTGGAGCGAATGAAGTCCTACATCGATCGGCATTACCGGGAGAAAATAACGAAAGAGGAGCTGGGCGATGCTGTTGGCATCACACCCAATTATGCAGCAGCCCTCTTCAAAAGTGTAACGGGGCAGACGATCAGCCAATACGTGCACGCCCAGCGCATGAAACGGGCAGCCTATTTGTTAACGGAATCGCAGCTGACGATACAGGAGATCGCGACGTTTCTCGGCTATCAGGATATCTCGTATTTCTACAGGGTTTACAAGCGAATCACGGGCAGCGCCCCCTCGGATTTATTGCATGAACGACCAAGGACAGTATAAGGCATGCCAATGTAAAAAGAGGGCTTGTGCCCTCTTGCGGTTGTTTGAATTACGGAGCGTTCTCCGTCTCCAGTAACTGTTTCACGTATTGCTGCAGTTTCGACTTGTCTACACCCAGCACCTGGGCCCGTCCTACGGTCTCATTCGTCAGCAGGGAGAACGGGGGAAGCTGCTGTTGATCAATTTTATCCAAATTGACATCGAATCCAAGTGCCGCCAGCTTCAGCATTTCTTTGGGGCTCAAATCGGTTTCAATGTAAGGCGCAATGGATTCCAGGATGCCAGGCAGCTTGATCAAGGAGCCCGTGGTCTGCATTTTCTTGGCAACCTCTGTCATGAGAATCCGCTGACGTTCCGTCCGGGCAAAGTCGGATCTCGCATCATGCCGGAAGCGGACATACTGCAGTGCCATGTCGCCGTCCAGATGCTGAAGTCCCTGCTTCAGATCGATATCGTACATATGCTTGTCAGCTTTGCTTATGTAATACATGTCCTTCTCTACCTCAATGTCGACTCCGCCAATGGAATCGACCAGCGCGATGAAACCGACAAAATCGGTATAAACATATTTATGAATCGGCAAGTCCAGCAAGTCGCCGATAGTCTGTCTGGCCAGCTCGATCCCTCCGTAAGCAAAAGCCGAATTCAGCCGTCCTTTGCCATGGCCGGGGATATCCACATAGGTATCCCTCAGAATCGAGAACAAATGGGCTTTTTTCGTGACAGGATCAATGGACGCGACCAGCATCGTGTCTGATCTGCCGGCATCGTCTCCCCTGGAATCTCCCCCGATTAGGAGAATATTGACACGCTCCTTACCCTCCCACTTTGGAATTGCAATGACTTGCTCCTGAGCGTCGTCCGTTGTTTCCTTGGGTTCCACAGGATGCGAAGCGGTCGAAATTTGGTTTGAGAATTGTATGATAGCGTAAGTGTAGTACGAAACAATACCCAAAACTCCCAGGGATAATAAGAGCATGGTGTATTTAAGCCATTTCTTTTTCATCTTTCCTGATTACATCCTTTCTCTTCTTCAAATCGCATATTGGGTTATTCTAGCAAAATAATGAATAAAAATCATATTTTCTCGAAAAAGCGATTCAAAATATTTCATATCATTCGGTTAAATGATCAGGGTTGACTCTCCTCTAAGAGGAGGCTCTAGACTGGGATTCGAAGGAGGGAATAACGATATGCTGTACACGGTGAAAGAGGTTTCGGAGCTGTCCGGGGTGACCATCAAGACGCTGCATCATTATCATAAAATCGGTTTGCTTCTGCCTGCCGAGATCAGCGAAGCGGGTTATCGCTTGTACGGTTCGAATGAGCTGAAGCGATTGCAGCACATTCTGTTTTACAGGGAACTGGATTTTCCGTTAGAGCAAATCAAGATGCTGATGGAGGAAACACCTGAGCGGCCGAAGATGCTGCTCAAACAGGAGAAGCTGCTGATGGATCGCGTAGATCGACTGGGCACGATTCTGCAAACCTTAAGACAATCCTTAACTAGTACGGAGGAGGGGAAGAACATGGAGCCTAAAGAAATGTTCAGAGGTTTTGATAGCGAAGAAGAGTGGAAGGAAGCCTTAACGGAGCATAATCAACATCTGAAGGAGCGGTATGATGTGGATATGCTGGAGAATGAGTCTGTCGATGTTACAAGCATGAACGAACAGGCACGGGAAGCGGCAGCTTTCATGGCGGGCATGGCTCATGCTTTGAAGACGGGAATCAGGCATGATGATGAGCGTATTCGGGATACAATCCGCGAGCATCTACAGTTTATGAATGAGCAGGGCAACGCCTTTACGGCTGCGGATTTTGCGGTTCAAACGAAGTTTTTTCTAAATGATGATTTTCATCTTCGGATGCTGGAGGAGCAGCAGACGGGGCTGGCCTATTATCTGCAAGCGGCTGCGGAAGCGTATGCAATCTGGCTTAAACAGGGTGATTAAGCCGCGCGGGTCGCGGCTTTTATCCTTTCAGGTGATATATTGAAACTAAGAGTGTTGGCGTTTATTACAGGCCTGGTACAGAGCTTTATGTAGAGTATGAAAGCTCCAAAAAGAGCATGTTTAGATCTGCTCGGATCGGTTAAATACAGGGCATAGCAATCTATAAATAAAAAAAACAACTTAGGAGTGATGAACAATGGCTAACAACAACGATCACAAAATGAGCAGAGAAGAAGCAGGACGCAAAGGCGGCGAAACGACAGCCAAGAATCACGACAAGGAGTTTTATCAAGAAATCGGCCGCAAGGGCGGCGAGGCAACATCGAAGTCGCATGATAAGGGATTTTATGAGGATATTGGCCGCAAGGGCGGAGAATCTCGCGGTAATCAAAACAATAAATAATGAAACATGGTCGGCTCTGAACAGCCGGGCTCTAGCAACAAGGGTTGCGGGTATGTTTCATTAACGAATAGCATGAAGATGGCCTTCCGACTTTGTTCGGAGGCCATCTTTTTTTGCGTGTTTTTGAAGAAAGAGGCGCGCTATTTTTTGACGGAAAATATCGGATTTTCGTTTATATTACTCACGAGTAATGTTATCATACTTTCTAGTGTTATATAAACTTAGGGATGAATATTAGGGGGAAGGCAAAATGCTAAAGCGATGGCGGGATAATAGGATGAGGTGGCCCAAAATATTGTTATCCATGTTGGTAGTTTTTGAGGCTGCAATAGGAGTATTGGCATCGCCAAAGACAGTAGGAGCGAATCCTTCAGACACGCACTATCTCGGTGAGATCCGCCTGTTTCCTTATCAGAACGGTCCCGAAGGATGGATGTATTGTGCAGGGCAGGACTTGAAGTTAAGTGTGGAAACTTCAGCACTATTTTCCCTAATAGGCGACCAGTTTGGCGGGGAAGGCGGCAAGACGTTTGCGCTCCCTGATCTACGGGGAGAAGAGCCGGTACCCGGCATGGGATACTATATAGCAATTGAAGGAATATACCCGAGAGGTGTATCTCTCAGCCCTGGAACAATGTTGGGTGAGGTTCGAATTTTTCCCTATGGAATGGTGGTGAACGATAATTGGGTTTTGGCTGACGGAAATTATATGAGTGATTCTGAGCCTCTGTATGAAGTCTATGGTGAGGCATTCGGCCAAGGATGGCCGGGCAGCTTCCAATTACCAAAAATCGCTCCAGTACAGCCAAAAATCGAGTATTACATCGCGAAGGCTGGAGAGAAGGCGAGCAGTGCAAATGCGGTTTATGCTGGCGATACGCGCCTATTCCCACTGGACATTCCAGCGCTGTCATCCTATAAGGCGGATGGCAAGGTTTTGGATATCGCTTCGAACCGGGACCTATATGAGCTGATCGGCAGCAGGTTCGGAGGAACACCGGCTCAAACCTTTGCGCTTCCTGATCTTTCCGGCAATCCATCGCTGCAATATTATGTGTTTCATGACGGATATGTCCCTGCCTTGCAGCAGGATCAGCCTGTCGGTGTGCCTGACCAATATACCACGGCGATTTCTACTCCTTTATCTATTTCCTCTCCGGGAGTAATGGGTAACGACAAGAATGTGCTGACAGCCAAAATAGTAGGGGAACCAATGCATGGACAGGTCACAATGTCCAAGAAGGGTGGCTTTACATATACACCAGATCTCGATTTTGAGGGGACTGATTCCTTTGCTTATATCGCAAGTAACAACAATAAGAGTAGTGGCGTCACCCTCGTTACCATCAACGTTGCGGAGCCTGAACCAAAGATCAATGGAGTAGCTGATGGGGGGATTTATAATCATCCTGTGACGCCATTCTATGTTTATGGTACCGGTACGCTGGATGGGCAGCCTTTTGCCAGCGGCACAACCATCCGTCTGGATGGCCGGTATCAGCTGGTCGTTGAGTCTCCACGCGGAAAAAAGGTCACGGCCAATTTTGAGATCGATCAGACTGCGCCAGTGGTTTCGGGTGTGACAGACGGGGAGCGATACGAACAGGAGCGGCAGATTTTTTTCAATGAAGGGAATGCGACTCTCAATCAACAAGTGTTTCGAAGTGGGGACAAGGTAGATATAGAAGGTCAGTATGAACTTATCGTAACGGATCGTGCCGGGAATATGACGCGTATAAAGTTCTCGATTTATTATCCGAAAACCATAACATTTAACAGTAACGGAGGATCACCAGTCGCCGATATGGTGGTCTCTTATGATACAACTGTGACCAAGCCTCAAGATCCTGTGAAGCCTGGCTTAGTTTTCGGGGGATGGTATGCAGACCAAGCTTTAAGCCAGCCCTATGATTTTGCTTTACCAATTCAGACTGATCTGACGCTCTATGCCAAATGGATTGATGCGGATGCGCCTGTCGTGGTAGCTCAGATACCTGCGGATTCGGCGGATGGGGTGTCGATCAGCACGACGCTATCATTCGAATTCCATGAACCCATAGTAGGCATTCGTGGTAAAAATATATTGGTTATTAGGGCTGCGGACCGTCAAATAATCGAATCGATCGATGTGACGGACAGTGCTCATGTAAGCGTGATTGATAAGAGAGTTACGGTGAGACTTTCACAGAATCTCTCGTATCTGACACGTTATGAGATAGAGATTGAGGATGGGGCATTTCAAGATGAAGCCGGGAATCCCTATGGAGGCATGCAAGGTGTTGGCGGATGGAGTTTTACAACAGAGGCGGAGCCTACAGCCATACCTGCTGCTCCTGCAAGCTTGACGGCTATGGCCGGAGATGGTGAAGTGTCCCTCCAATGGTTCACTGTAACCGGAGCAACCTATTATGACGTGTATGCCGGAACGGAATCTGGGATCTATGGGGTAGCACCTGTGGCAACGGTACCAGATACAACATACTTGGCGCAGATGCTGCAGAACGGAACGACTTATTATTTTGCTGTTAAGGCCGGAAATGACGGAGGTTCTAGTACATTCTCGGAAGAAGTATCGGCTGTGCCATCAGGAGCTTCGATACCAGTTCCAGGTGATGCGAATTTGAGTGGATTATTGTTATCACACGGAACTCTTGAACCGTCGTTTCGCTCTGACATTACCAGCTATACCAGCCGTGTTGGGAATAGTATAACGGAAATAAGTGTAACCCCGATCGTCTCCGATCCTCTGGCTACGGTGACTTTGAACGGCCAGGTAGTTTCCAAGGGTCATCTGTCCGACCCGATTGGTCTCGAGGTTGGTATTAACAGTGTAACTCTTGTGGTTACGGCATCTGACGGCACAACAAAAACGTACGTGGTTGATGTGTTCAGGGAGGCAGCAGCTTCGCCTGAACCAAAGCCTGAACCAAAACCTGAACCAAAACCAGAGCAGCCTGCTAATCCAGACAGCGGTAATACTTCGGGCGAGGGATCGGGCTCGTCCGAAGGCGCAGGGACAACAGGAGGAGATCTCTCTCAAACCAGACCAGGGGCAAGTGGGGGGCAAGGTGCAGACGAGAGCGGATATGTGAAATTGTATTTAAATGGAAAGTTGCTAACCGATGTTCTTTCAACGGCTTTAACGAATGAGAATGGGCAAACCGTGCTGACCGTCAAGCTGAATGGAGATAAACTCCAATCGTTGACGACAGAAGGGAAAAACACACGTCCGGTCATCCGGCTTCAATCCACGGACGATCTCGATCAAGTCGTGGTGGTCCTGGATAATAAGTCTGCAAAAGCACTGAAAGGAAACGGCGGGATCATTGAATTGGATACCTTGGCAGGCAGCATTCACATTCCGCTGAAGGCTATTTCTAAACAGATCGGCAGTTTCACCGGAACGAATGAAGGATCGATTCATCTTGTATTAGCCAGTGGGGAAACGGCATTGGCCGCGAAGCTTAAGCAAGCGGGGAATGACAGGCATCTTCGTACAATCTACGGATCGATAGAGGTAAACGTCATTGCCTACGATCAAGGGAAGCAGCTGAGTGGAAGCTCCTATTCTTCTTATGTGGAATTGGAGATTCCTCTGAACGAAGAAGCAGCTGCCAAACTTGTAACTACCGCTGTGCTGCTTGATGATGAAGGTAAGGTTCATCATGCTCCAACCCGGTTGATTGTACGAGACGGCAAGACTTACGCAAGAGTAAAAGGTTTATATAACGGCACTTATGCTTTAATCGGCTATGCTGAAAATGATAAATTATCGGATATGAAAGGCCATTGGGCCGAGGCGACGGTGAACGAGATGGCGTCACGCCTCATAGTGAGCGGCCGAGATGCGTCAGGGTTTCATCCTAATGCGCCAATCACCCGTGCCGAATTCGTCACGATGATGGTGCGCTCACTCGGCTTAATGGAGCAAGGGAGTTCAACCGACTTTCACGATGTGGCTTCACACGATTGGTATGTGGGGGCCGTGGCGGCGGCAAGCGAGTACGGACTCGTCCATGGTTATGCCGACGGTAGCTTCCTTCCAAATGACTTGATATCTAGACAGGAGGCGATGGTCATACTCGAGAGAGCCCTAAAGATCGCAGATCCTGCCTTCAGACCAGGGCATTTGAATTCGGATGCCGTACTAGATATCTTCCAGGATCAAGCTGAATTGGCAGGCTGGGCGAAGGCGGCAGCGGCTGAGATGGTTGGCTATGAAATCATGAGCGGTTATGGGGGTAACTTGAACCCACAAAGTAATATGACTAGGGCAGAAACGGCTGCCACACTTCTACGGATGCTTTCTGCTTCTGGATTGATTGAAGATGTGTCAAGTAAGATAGGCTTCTAGCTATTCAAAAGAGCTGCACCAAGGGAACTTATGGTCCCTGGTGCAGCTCTTCTATTTACAGCCTATAGTGTTTATCCCAGTCGATACGATGCGAATGGCTTCGCATATACAAAATCGCCGCTGATTTCATCCAGGTGGGAGCCCAGTGTCTCATCAAGGACAATGTCTAAGCTCTTCAGGTTATCATCAAGCTGCTCGGTTTTGGTAGCGCCGACAATAACGGTGGAGACAGCAGGGCGATTCATCAGCCATGCTAGGGATAGAGCACTTGGAGAATGACCATGCTCTGCTGCCAGCTGACTGACTTGCTGTCCAAGCTTCAGATTATGATCTTCCAGGAAGCGATTAAAGTTCGGATCTGTGTCCGCGCGTGAGCCGGAAGGCGTACGGTCTCCTTCGCTGTATTTTCCGGTGAGGATACCCCCGGCCAGCGGGAAATACGGGATGATGCCAACACCTTGGTCAAGACAGAGCGGGACAAGCTCAAGCTCCGGCGTACGATCAGCCAGCGAATAACTCGTCTGTGTGGAGACATAGCGGGAATACCCTCTCAGTTCGCTGATCCCGAGCGCCTTCATAATTTCCCAAGCGGCATAGTTGGAGGCGCCAATATACCGGACTTTGCCTGACGATACCATATCGTCCAGCGTGCGCAGGGTTTCCTCTAGTGGAGTATCCGGATCAAATGTATGTATTTGATACAAGTCTACATAATCGGTTTTAAGTCGTTTGAGACTGTTCTCCAGCTCCTGCTGCAGATGATAACGGGAGGAGCCGCGCTCGTTGGGGCCTTGTCCCTTCACAAGTCCAGCTTTAGTAGCTAATACGACTTGATCTCGTTTGCCAACCAACGCTTCCCCAATGATGCGCTCGGATTCCGAGCCAGCGTATATATTGGCTGTATCAATGAAATTGATGCCATGATCCAGTGCGTGGTCCAGAATGCGGGCGGATGTGGCTTGATCAGCTCTTTTGCCAAAAGCATTCGTGCCCAGCCCCAGCTGGGAGACTTTGAGTCCGCTGTTACCAAGACGGCGGTAGTTCATCTTGATCGACTCCTTTATGTGCAGATTTACTATAGTATAAACATGATCTTGAAGCCGATTCAAATGAATCCATGCTTAAGAATGAAAGGAATGTAAGAATCTACATTATTTTTCGACAATATCTAAAATATAGATTAACTTCCATGACAAATGATGGTAATATAGTCATAGGAAAAAAGATTCGGAATAAACATGGTGTTACTACATAAGAACTACTTCAATTGGAGCACGACTTCTTTTTTCACTAATCGTTGGAGTGTGAATCATGAAGATTTATTTGAAGAATGATGCGGGTGTCACCAAGCATGTTAAGGTGGGCTTCAGTTGGACAACCTTGTTCTTTGCCTTCTTCCCAGCCTTGTTTCGCGGGGATCTGAAGTGGGCTGTAATCATGTTTTTAATCTCGGCTGTTGTTGGTCCATTTACACTGGGCATCGGGGCTTGGATTAGCGGAATTATTTTCTCTTTTGTATATAACAAGATTTACATTAAAGAATTGCTGGAGAAAGGTTATCGCCCTGCTTCAGAGGAAGCAAGAGTTGTACTTGAGAATAACCACATTATTGCAAGAGCAGCATAATACGATTGAATACATAAAGCCTGGACTTTGAGCGAAAATTTCGCTCTAAGCTCCAGGCTTTACTATTACTTTATCCTAATTAATGAACCAGCTTGTAATATTTGTTTTCACAGCTTAGGGTAGGGGGGGTTGCTTACAGGTTCCTTGCTATAAGGGTCATACTACGATAGGATAGTAACATACGATTAGAAAGGGGAATGTTTTTGATGAGTGAAGCTATTTTTAACCAACTGGATTTTGCCAGAGGTGCAACCATTCAGAGCGTAGAGAATGTAACAGAGCAGGAAGCGGATATCATTCCGGAAGGATTCACGAACAGCATCCGCTGGAATATTGGACACATTTATACGGTGCATGAGCAATTCGCTTTTGCAACGGCAGGTGAACAGCCTCATCTTCCGGAAGGATTCAAGGAATGGTTCGCAACAGGAACCAAGCCTGCCGATTGGACAACACAGCCGCCTGCGCTGTCTGAACTGCTGGAACTCCTGCGCGGGCAAACGGCCCGAATTCGGGAGACTTTCGCGAATCGCCTTAACCAATCTTCAGCTCATCCGCTGACCATTGGGCCGCTGACATTCCAAACGGTAGGAGAATTTCTTTCGTTCAGTATGTATCATGAAGGTATGCACACACAGACCATCAAGGCTTATAAGAAATTGATCAAGTAATTCCATGTGAATGATACGGCGGAAGGGACCGCAAGGATGTCCTTCTGCCGTTTTTTTTGATTTGTCGCTAGGATGAAAGGTCCTTATAATGAAATCCATAGCGGAAATTACGAGGAGGATGTTATTACAGTATGGCCATAGAGATCGAACGCAAATACCTACTAGATGCTTACCCCAATACCCTGATTCAGGAAGGCATCATTAAGGTCGAGAAGGAGCAGCTTATCGAGCAGACGTATTTGGCTCTGGATGGAGATCAGGAGCTCAGGGTGCGCAAAATCACGGATCCACACTCAGGCCTAGTGGAATATACGCATACATTCAAGAAAGGGTGGGGGATTGCCCGGGAGGAAGTGGAGTTTACGATTTCCGAGGGACTTTATGATCAAGTGGTAAAAGCCCATGGAGCGATTCCGCTGACCAAAAGGCGGGTAACTGCCCGATGGGGCGACACGGTCATTGAAATCGACGATTATGCGCAGATCGATATGCTTGTGCTGGAAGTCGAGTTTTCATCTATCGAAGCTGCAGACAGCTTTGTGCCGCCAGTGTGGTTCGGACAAGATATCAGCACCGATAAACAATACAGCAACAAAAAGGTGTGGCGGGATCTGCAGACGCAAGCAGGCAATGAAGCATAAAGGTGCAAAACAATAGTCAACTGCTATAATAAGCCGGCAAAAAGCCTGTATCGATGCGAATTGATTCGCTGGATACGGGCTTTTTAAGTTGTTGTCGACTTTTTTTGACAAAGTTCTTGTAAGCGATTTATAATTATAATATAATATTATCATGATAATTAATTATTATATTGTAAGTGGTTGCAATTCATAAAAATGACAGCTATTCGGAAAGGGGAGAGGATCTCCATGAAGGAGAGCCAGAAGCTGCTGGAAAGCTATTTCCCGATTGCTTCTTTTATCGCAGCGATCATTGGACCTCAATGTGAGGTCGTTGTTCATGATATAAGTGATCCTGAACGTTCTATCATATTTATTGAGAATGGACATATTAGTGGGCGCAGGGTTGGAGACGCTTCCACTGACCTTGTATTAAAAATTTTGAAGGCAGAGGCGTACCGCGAGGAGCAGTTCATCGCTAATTACAAGGCATCTGGTGGACGGGGACAGACATTCAGATCAGCGACATATTTTATTAAGAACGATAACGGCGAGCTGGTCGGTCTGATGTGCCTGAACATTGATGTTACGCATATGGAAGTGGCGGCCGACTGGATCAACAGTATTTTGCAAGGTGGTTCGCTTACACCGCCGACTGCACTGGGTGCGCCGAAAGAAGAGAAGCCGTCAACCGAATACCTGCAGGGGAATGTCGACGATTTGCTCCAGCACATGATCCAGACCGTATTGGGGAGAATCAGCATCCCGGTGGACCGTTTATCTTCAAGCGAGAAGATAGAGGTTGTGAAGGAATTGAATGAACAGGGCGTCTTTTTGCTGAAAGGCGGAGTATCCGAGGTTGCAGCAGCTTTATCCATCTCGGAACCGACCGTGTATCGATATTTGCAGAAACTTAAATAAAGCGGATTCATTCCTAAATTAGAAAACGGATACATCTTGATAGGGAAGGTGACAACATGACATACAATTTCGACAAGGTGATCAGCCGTTACGGAACAAATAGTGCGAAATGGGACGGGATGGCACTGAGCATGGGGAGCGATATGATCGCTCTCTCGGTAGCCGATATGGATCTGCCGGCTCCGCCAATGGTGGTGGAGAAGGTCGCAGAAGTTGCCCGTCACGGGATTTATGGATATACCGACCCGTTTCCGCCTTACTATGAAGCGGTCCGAAGCTGGCTTGATAAAGCCTATGACTGGCAGGTTGAACAGGATTGGATCGTATTTTGTCCGCGAATTGTACAAGCCGTTTCGGTCATTATACAGAAATTCACAGCACCTGGAGACAAGATATTAGTCCATACGCCTGTTTATCAGCCTGTTGCGAAAGCGGTTACGATAAACGACCGGGTATTGGTTGAAAGTCCGCTTAAGCTTGTGAACGGGCGGTACGAGATCGATTTCGAAGATATGGAGCAGCGGATGCAGGAGGGGGTTCAGATTGTTCTGCTGATTTCCCCGCACAACCCGGTTGGACGCGTATGGACAAGAGATGAGCTTGAACGAATGGCGAACCTCTGCATCCGGTATGATGCCCTGATCGTGTCCGATGATATTCATGCCGACTTCATTCATGAGGGGCACGAGCATACCATCATCGCCAAGCTGTCGGAGGAGATTGCGAACCGTTCCATCATCTGCACGTCACCGGGTAAAACTTTCAATCTGGCGAGTCTCGAAATCGCTAACATTATCATTCCTAATGAAACGCTGCGGGATCAATTCAAACTTGGTTTACAGCAGGCAGGGATTCATAATCCCACCTTCTTCTCGATACCAGCTTTGGAAGTCGCGTATACCTCGTGTGATGAATGGCTGACAGAACTTCGTGCTTATATCAAAGACAATATAGCGTTTGCCCGAACTTTCATCGCAGATCATATGCCTGAGCTGGAAGTGATTGAACCGGAAGGGACCTATTTGCTGTGGGTCAATTGTATGGCCGTAAGCAGCAAGGAAGAAGATTTGGTGGAGTGGATTCAGAATAGAGCTCGCGTAAGCGTTAGCTTCGGCTCATCTTTCGGTCCAGGAGGAGAGGGCTACATCAGGGTCAATGTGGCTGCTCCGCGCAGCGTTTTGCAGGAAGGTCTGGAACGGCTTGCCGCTGCTTATCCGATACAACCTTAAAGGAAACACAACTCTAAGTTTATTTACATCAGGGGGAATCCATAATGGCTAAGCCGAAAGAGGAACGAGTAATCAAGCAGCCAACGATGTTTCTGGCACTGCTTCCGATTTTTACGATGGTAATCTTGCTGTGCCTTGGTTACGTATTATTTGAACTGCCGCCCGAACCACTGATCATAGCCTCAGCGATTGTCGCTGGCTTGATCGCGATCAAGCTAGGCTACAGCTATAATGATATACTGGAATCCATCTCGCAAAAGATTGCGAAAACGATGCCCGCCATCCTTATCCTGATTGTGGTCGGATTTATGATTGGCGCATGGATGGTCGGGGGGACTATCCCGATGATGATCTATTACGGTCTAAAAATCATTAATCCGCAGTTCTTGTTGATCACAGCCTTTTTGGTGACATCGGTAGTATCCATATGTACAGGTACTTCTTGGGGCTCTGCAGGAACCATCGGGGTTGCCTTCATGGGAGTTGGCGCTGGCATGGACGTAAATCTTGCGGCGGTTGCGGGTGCGGTTGTAGCTGGTGCGTACTTCGGAGACAAGCTTTCACCGCTTTCCGATACAACCAATATTGCTGCCTTGTCCACTGGCGTTAATCTATATGAGCACATCGGTCATTTGCTGTACACGACGCTTCCGTCCTTCTTGGTGGCGGGGATTGTCTATGTGGTCACGGGATTGAATACCCATGTATCCGGTGTCGGCGTTCCTGAGAAGGTCACTGAGATCATGAATACGCTTGGAAGCATATACGATTGGAACTTGCTTCTGATTTTGCCTGTAATCATTGTCCTCTACGGATCGATCACCAAGAAACCAACGATTCCTGTTATGCTGTTGTCCTCGATCGTAGCGATGGCGAACGGCATGATATTCCATGGCTTCACTTTGCATGACGTGGTAACTTCGGTTGTGAGTGGATTCGATATCGCGATGGTACATGTCAGCGGATTTGATCCGAATACCGTCAGTGCGGATATTCCTCGTCTTATTAACCGGGGCGGCATGAATTCCATGATGGGGACATTGCTTATCTGTTTCAGTGCGATCACATTTGCCGGTACGATCTCACTGACCAGATCACTCGAACTGATTGTCGAGAAGATTCTGAAGCGCGTACGTTCGACAGGATCGTTGATCCTGGCTACGATTGCAACCGGCTTGACCATGATCGGGGTTACCAGCAATGGGCAGGTTTCGATTCTGATGCCTGGTGAGATGCTTCGTGAGGCTTATATCCGGCGCGGTCTTCATCCGAAGAACTTAGGGCGGACGGTGGAGGATTCTGCGACCATTATTGAACCGATTCTGCCATGGACTGCAGCCGGTGCCTATATGGCGGGGACGCTGGGCGTAGCGACTCTATCCTATTTACCTTGGGCGGTGTTATGCTGGACAGGCATCATATTCGCCACAATTTGGGGCTTTACCGGTTTCGGAATCACCAAGCTTACGCCTGAGCAGCAGCAAGAGATGCTGAAGGAATATGACAATCCAGATCATCGAAATCAGAATAAGTCTCAGGTGGAAGATGGAATGGCACAAACGGTGTAAGGAATGCAGGTTTCTATGTATTATGAAGCTGGTAACACATCATTAATATAAATGCGTGAAAATACACGCTACAGAGGAGAGAACACCATGACACAACAAGAGAGAACAACTATTGCTACGAGCCAAGCTCCAGGAGCTATCGGCCCTTATTCACAAGCCGTGCAGTACGGAAATCTTCTGTTTACTTCCGGCCAGTTAGGAATGGATGCGTCTGGGCAATTCGCCAGGGTGGTGGAGGAGCAGGCGAAGCGCTCCCTGCTTAATGTGAAGGCGATCCTTGAAGCAGCCGGCTTCGGGATGGAGCATGTAGTGAAGACCACGGTGTTCCTGAAGGACATGAATGATTTCCAAGCAGTCAATGAAGTGTATGCTTCCTTCTTTGCTGAGCCCTATCCCGCTCGTAGTGCCGTGCAGGTAGCTCGTTTACCGAAGGATGGCCTGGTAGAGATTGAAGTGGTGGCTATCAAGGCCTAACCCGATGTTTCTCTGGCAAACCAGCATTTTTCATTAACTTATATTTAGCACCAACAAAACTGCCGGGCATGACAGCCCGACAGTTTTGTTTTGTATAAACAAGAATAGATCAATATTATTTCGTACGGCCATAATGCTTCCCATAAGACAATACCTGGTGGTATAAGCTGGTGTCTTTTAAATTCTTGAGCGGATATATTTGCGGACGCGTATTCACTTCGAGAATCCAAGGTCTCCCTTTGGAATCGACAGCCACATCCAGACCGAGCTCTTTAAAACCTTTATAGTGGCGGTCAAAATTTTTGCCTACCGCTACGCCAAGTCTTTTGAGCTCGGATTCCAGTTGCTGGATGAAGGCCGAGTTAAAATTGGCATTGCTCATTGTCTTATGAAATGTTCCGATGGTGCCGCCTTGATTATAATTAGTGGCAACTTTGTTAGGGTTGCCCACTTTGGTGAATAGTGCGGTACTGACCCAGGTTCCCTGTCTGGTCTTCTGGACCATAACTCGGATATCGAATGGCTTGCCATTACTTTTGGCCAATTGAATACCCTTTTGCAGCAGATAGGGTCTGCTTCCGGCATGTCGGTTCAGAGCACGATACAACGGAGATGAGCCGGCGTACGACGTTTTTTTTGTATTCAGTTGACTTTGATAGCCGCCGTTTGTTTTCCGAATCCGAATAATATTGCTGCCGCCTGAACCATCTGTGGGCTTGAAAAAAATCGTAGAGTAGTCAGCCAGCATGGAGTTGAGGTTTTTTTTGCTGAACTGCAGTGTGTGAGGCATATAAGGCTTGAAATAAGAATCTTCGTTCAACCACTTTGTTTTTTTCCATTTGCTCTTGATGGTACTGCTTTTATAACTCATAGCGAAGAGGCTCACCTCTCTTTTTTGTCCAGCATATGCTGCAAGAGTAGAGCAAGCCTCCACGATGGCCTTAAGCCAAGCTATACGGTTGAAAATAATTTTTTATCGAAGAACAGGATGACGATAAATAAAGCTGCTGCAATAAGCAAGATTGACGCCGAAATGATGAAGGCCAGCAGGGTAGCTGTATTCTGCATTTGATAATACATCAGCATGCCCAGCGGCATGATACCGCCCCCGAGGATGCTTGTCCAGAAGTGCAGAGCGGCCGTCTTCTTCATGCTGAGTTTCTCCCGAAACACGTAGTAGAACATGCCGTAGGCAAATAAGGTCAACCAGCCAACCACCAGAATATGGGCATGACCTGCAACCATACCGTAATTGCTTCTTCCTGCCATGTCAGCGCCTATTAATGCACCGATAAGTGTATAGATTGCGGCAATTCGCATCAACCACTTGCTATAAACGAGCATGGATTATCCCCCCTTGCATCTTGAGTCAGCCCCAATATACAGGAGTTATATGAACGGAGCATGAACAAAATAGGAAGGGATTTGAACGGGATAACCTCATCTACTATAATCAAAGAGATATGATCTAAAAGGGGAGAATTTCCAGTTGAGAAGCCCGCTCATTTCTTACTGTCTTTCGAAAAAAGCTGCAGCCGAGGATTATCCGTTCGGACCGCTTCCAATCGTCATGAAGGTAGGCGGCAAAATGTTTGCCCTGATTACCACCACGGAAGAGGATAAGGTCAGCCATATCTCTTTGAAATGTGATCCGGTGATCGCGGAGAACTTGCGCCAACAGCATGAAGCCGTACAGCCCGGATATCATCTCAACAAGAAGCATTGGAATACCGTAACCATAGATGGTTCCTTATCTGAAACGGACCTGCACGACATGATTGATCATTCTTATGAGCTGGTGCTGAAGAGCTTGCCCAAAGCTCAGCGTACTGCCATCTCCCAGCGGCTGGTATGAAGTCATGAACGTAAAGAGGAATCGCCCTTTAGCAGAGTGGAGCCGGCAGGGCATCCATTCGCCAAAGGGCGATTTTTTGTAAGTAATCTTGTTTTAAAATGGTCTCATTCCTAATGTATCTACTTTTTCCCCGGTAATATCAACGCCCATGCGACTTGTAATATCGCGGTAGTGTCCGGCACGCCGCTGTACAGAGCTGCCCTCGGTTTCTCCAAGATTCGCCTCCAGTCCGTTTAAGACCATGATCGTCGTACCAAAGCCGGGATCTCCCAGGCCTCTGAACTTCTCGATCGGGGTAGGCTTCCATCCGCCAACCATGACATCATGAGCGGATGGTTTCGGATCCTGCGGCGTCATCCAGAACAGGATGGCGGTCATGAAACCGATCTTGCCGTCAGCGGCAACGATCTCAGGATTGTTTAGCAGCACGCTTTTGTCTCCATAGATGATAGAGCTGAAGAGCCCGTAATTGAAGTTCCAGCTGAGCATGATCGGTCCCCGTCCATAGTAGCGTTTGTCCGGTGATCCGGGATACAGCTCGGCGCTTGCAGGATCCACGAAGGCGTCCATGTTAACCCCTGTACGACCAGCAATATTCTCATTCCAGAATAATCCCCAGCGCAGCGGGCCTCCTGGAGCGGTAGCCCAACCTCCGCCTGTCTCGTGCGACAGATTGGCGAGGAAGGCAGCCAGTTCACGCTTGCGGTCCTTCTTGAATCCTTCCTTGAGGAAGGTGCCTCCGTCAATGATGACGCTTTCAATTGGTTTGTTAATATTTTCAGCCGAATAGAAGTCCGCGGACCGCACCACAAGGGTTTCTACTCGGGCATCCTTGTCTAGTCGATATACCTCCTGGGCGGCAGGATTTCCGGCCCGAGTAACAATTTTGATCTTTAGATTGGAGACTTCCGCTACAGCGTTTATGAGATTGTCGTATGAGAAATAGTCCGTCTGATTCGCTTTGAAGTATTCTTTGCCGCTTGCGACCTTAAACCATTCTTTCGATCCAAGGCGGTAAGGGAACAACGCTTCGTAATCTTGTTCAGATAGAAGCGACTTAACCGCTTCGATCGCTTTTTCCGGTGAATAATCCGGATCAAGTCCTTCCCAGTTCTGCTCGATTTGCTTACGGTTGATCAGTCGATGCTCCCCGACTGCCAAAGAATCCACTTGAGCGTCAAGAATTGGCTTTGTATCCAGGATGATGGTTACATTGCCGGGTGCTTCGACGGGCGCGGCAGCGGCTTGGGGCTTCGCATCGGCTGCAAAGGCGTGGAGCGGAGTCACCAGGAGGGCAGCGCTCAGGGCTGCAATCATGCTTCGCTGAATCATCTTGCCGGATAACGGATATTTCCACACGGTCATACGCATTCTCCCCTATATCATTGGAATTGGATTACACAGTCATCATATATAGGGTATGTCGTTTTGTACATAGTCAGGAAATCCCACGAATCTGCGTAGAGGCATCCTTTGAGTGAGGGCTATATTTTATTTGACCAGTGGAAATGTGACCATTGGCAGGGGATTTGCTGAAGAAAAAGAAAGAATGCTGTCGATCGGTTAGTATAGATATTCACAGTATACCCCTACTTGATGACTAGTTTTTCAAACAAAAAACATTATAATGTTAGTATGTTTTCGATTCTATGAGTTTCTTAATCTATGAAAAGAACGATTCTCCTTAATTTGTTCTGTTCATTTTTGGGAATTCATATATATTAGAGAAATACATCTTAATAGACGAAGAAGGGTTAGCTGACATGAGTTTATTTGTTCGGGAGAAAGGATTCTACAAAAGCTTTTTCTGGCTGACGTTAATAATCGGTATGCAGAACCTGATATCGGTCGGCGTGAATTTATCAGATAACGTCATGCTGGGAGGATACAGCGAATCGGCGTTATCCGGCGTTGCGCTCGCGAACCAGATTCAATTTCTGCTGCATATGCTGGTGATGGGTGTATGCGAAGGTCTGGTTATTATGTCCTCCAGGTTCTGGGGAGCAAAGGATTTGGGCACGATTCAAAAAGCCGCAAGCATCGGCATGCGCATGGCCATCTTACTCAGCATAGTGTTATGGATCATCGTATTCTTTTTCCCGCATGAGGTGCTGTCCTTGTTCACGAAGGAACAAAGTGTTATCGCGGCAGGCGTCGAATATTTAAGAATCATTTGTTTCTCTTATATTTTCTTCGCTGTAACCAGTTCACTGCTGGCTTCACTGCGAAGCGTCGAGACGGTAAAAATCGCTTTTGTTGTATCTCTCTCCACTTTGGTCATCAATATCTGTCTGAATTATGTGCTCATTTATGGCCATTGGGGCTTTCCTGAACTGGGCATAAGGGGATCGGCAATAGCTACACTGACGGCAAGAATCATTGAATGCGTAGTTGTTATCGTGTATGTGAAGCGATTCGATCGTAAAATCCAGCTAAAATTGCAGAACTTTCTGCAATTCGATCGGCAGCTCTTCAAGCAATATATCCGAGTGGGCTCGCCCATTTTGTTATCCAATACGATCTGGGGGCTTGCAATGGCTGCCCAGACGGCTATCTTAGGTCATATGGGGGAGGCGGCGATCGCCGCCAACAGCATTGCCACAACGATTTTTCAGCTGGTGACGGTCATCGTATACGCATCGGCCAGTGCAACAGCAGTGTTGATCGGGAAGACGATCGGTGAAGGATCAATGGACAAAATCGTATCCTATGCCAAGACGCTGCAGATTCTATATATCCTTCTCGGTTTGCTGACAGGCGCCGTGCTTTTTATCATTAAAGATCTCGTCCTGGGCCTCTACTCCATATCCGATGAAGCGAAGACACTTGCACTGCATTTCATGACGGTATTATCGATTACGGTTGTCGGCACAGCCTACCAGATGCCGGCATTGACAGGTATTGTGCGCAGCGGCGGAGATACACGCTTTGTACTATATAATGACTTGATATTTATGTGGCTTATTGTACTGCCTTCCTCAGCACTATGTGCGTTTGTGTTCAATCTGTCGCCGCTTGTCATATTCATATGTCTGAAGTCCGATCAGATACTGAAGTGCTTTGTGGCGATTGTGAAGGTTAACCGATATAAATGGATACGAGCCTTTAATTCATAAAGAGAGCAAATGGTGTTGTCATAAAATAAGGAAATCCATAGCGTAAAAAAAGAACCTCGGGAACGCGTGTCCCGGGGTTCTTCTGTATGAGTATGCGCTTAATCCTCCAGCAGGTTCAATGACTGGGCTTTAACCAGAGCCTGCGTGCGTGTTGTCACGCCGAGCTTGCCGTACAGTCTGGACAAATACACCCGGATCGTCCCTTCAGACAAGCCGAGTGCAGCGGCCATCTGTTTATTGGCAGCACCCTGCCGGATCAGTCGTAACAGATTCATCTCGTTCCGGTTCAGCGGTTCAGGAAGAGCCTGTGAGGATGTCTCGGCGGAAGCGTTATTCGCTTCGGAACAAGCCGGGAAATGCTTCACGAGCGTGCATGCATAGTCAAGCGACTGAAGGTCCTCCGGGCTCAAACCGTCTTCCTGTTCGAGGCTTCTCGTATACAGCCGCAGCAGCTGGAACATTTCCTCTCCTTCGTCCAGGAAGGTGCGGACATAACCGTTCTGCGCCCCCACACGCAAGGCTTCGCCAAGAAGATGAAGCGACTGCTGACGCTGGCCGCGCTGATGTTCCAGCAGCGCTTGCAGGCTTGTGATTTCGATGATGCTGGATCGCTGCTGTTCGCGCTCGGCCTGAGGTTTCAACAGCTCCAGAAGTCGCAGCGCCTCGGTTTCCTTGCCCTGTCTACCTAACATGCGCACTAACGACAGGTATTCGGTTTCCCGGCTATAGGCGGGCTTGTCCTTGAGGGAAACCGGGAGCTCAGCGATTTCCTTCCTTGCTTCGGCTATGCGCCCCTCCCGGATATAGATCAAGCTCCTTACGGCCTTTAAGGGGGCGAGCCAAAGGCTCGATTTCCTGGAGTGCGCAGCGGAGCACGCTTCATCTAAAGCAAAATGGGCAAGATGGAATTTGCCCTCTGCAGCGAACAGCTTGGCTTCGGTAATATGCAGCGGCACGAACAGCCCCATCGTTTCTTTGGTGGGCGGCGCGTTTCGAATCTGCACCAGCAGCTGCCGGCATTCTGCCAGCCGATTCCATTCATAATACCCCTCGCATAAGGATTGTTTTACGTATAAGTTCATGAGGGAATGCTCCCACCCGTGAGATTCCATCACACCGGTAAACAGATGCGCGATTCTTTCCGTATCGGCGGAGAGAGCTCCCTTCATGCCGAGTGAGGTACGCCTGACGTAAGGCTCCCGCCGATTGTAATCGAACTGGTAGTATATCGGATTATCGGGCATCAGGTTGTCGAGGATGCCTTCGCTGAAAGCGAACCATTTGCCGAAGTCACCGTTCAGAAAAACAAGATTGGATCGAACAAACAGAATGCTGCTCTTAAGCTGCTCCCTCCGGTCCGATGATCCAAGCGAAGCGCAGGCTTCTTCAATAAGGGACAGCTTGCGCTCGGCCCGCTCGAGATCTCCTGTCAATACCAAGATAAAGGCATGCACCAACGACATTTCGGGCGTCAACGGAAAGCTGGAGGGGATGCGGTCAAACCATTTCAGCAAAGTAGCAATCTCCCCAAGTTCGAGCACGGACTGTATATGCAACTCCAGCAAGTTCACGGCATGCTCGAAGTCCTGCGCTGCCAACATGTGGTCGATCGCATCATCCATGGAGCCGATGGAGGCATAATACTCCCCGGCGAGCCGATGGCGTTTGGTATATTCCCCGTCAAACTCGCGCTGAAGCAGGTCGATTAGAAACTGCGAGAATAAGTGATGGTAACGAAAAAAGGTATGATGTTCATCCAGCGGAACAAGAAACAGATTCAGCTTCTTAAGCTCTTCCAGCATTGGACGGCTGTCGCTGAAATCCGTAACGGCATCACAAACCTGCGGGTGCAATTCTGAAAGGACAGCGGTCTGGAGCAAAAAGGAGAATACGCCTGGAGACAGCTTACTTACGACTTCCTGAAACAAATATTTGGAAACAAGAAGCGGGTTTCCCTTCATATCATCCATGAAAGCTTCCAGCCCACTGCCGTTTCCCATGGTAAGCACAGCAAGCTGCAGCCCGGTAATCCAGCCTTCCGTTTGATTCCATAATGTGTCAAGCTGCATCGAAGTCAGGCTGGGATGGCCACCGTTTGATGTATGACGAAAAAAACGCTCCGCCTCTTCGTAGGTGAATTCCAGCTGCTTCATGCCGATAAGATGGACCTCATGGTTAACAACGCCCTTGATCGTCGGGAATGGAAGCTCGGTCCGTGACGAGATGAATAGATGAATATGTTCGGGGAGGTAATCGATCAAGTAGGAAATCCCTTCATGGATTGCCGTAAAGTGAATACTGTGCAAGTCCTCAAGAATGAGATTAAGGGGCTCGCTATCCTCACATAATTCACTGATCATCGTATCCAGAAAAGTTTCAATCGAGGCGCTTGGGAGCAGCTGTGTAAGGTTCATAAGACGAGTTCCTTGCTGCTTCGGAAGAATCGAGGCCAGTGAGGCCGCAACGTATCGCCAAAAGCGGACAGGATCGTTATCCCGTTCATCCAGCGAAACCCAGGCGCATCGTTCAGCGGCTTCATGAGCCCATTGGGCGAGCAGCGTCGATTTGCCGTATCCGGCAGGCGCAATGATGGCTGTCAGCTGTCCCCTACGGCCAGATGCCATATCCTGCAACAGCCGATCCCGGCGAATCAGATGCTCCTTCAGGCCGGGAAGGCTTATTTTCATTTTCAGAATGGGTGAGTCGTTTAGTAGTTTCATAGGATACCCTCGCAATATACGAACCGTTATTTTCACGGAAATTGAGTCGAGATAACTAGATTATATGAAAAAAAAGATGAAAAGTTAACGTTTGTCAATCGTTTTCCTCCCATAAATTTGATAGCATCCTTGGTGCCGCGGTCCCAATCGGGCCGCAGATTGTATAACGTTGATGAAACGAAGGAGGAGAATATGTTAAGGCGTTCAGGAAAAATTCTGCTGTGTATGGCTTTGCTGCTACTGCAGCTCAATGGGATAATGGGAAATCGCGAAGCCTTTGCGGCCGCGTCCGTTGCACCGAAGCTTGTTGCCGGGTACTATCATACCGCTTCGCTCGTAAGCAGCGGTGAAGTTTACTCATGGGGGTACGGGGACAGGGGGCAGCTGGGTGACGGCACCTGGTATACCCGAACGACTCCGGTCAAGGCGAAGAATCTGAACCATGTCATCGATATTCACTCCGGCGTCCGCAGTTCGATGGCGCTAAGGCAGGACGGAACGGTATGGACCTGGGGCGCCAACGAGAACGGACAGTTAGGAATCGGAACGATAACGAATGTGAATGCTCCCGCCCAAGTTGCGGGTCTAAGCGGTATCAAGGCGATATCGGGCGGATTGGGCTATCACGGCATGGCGCTTTCAGAGAACGGCACCGTATGGACTTGGGGGAAAAACGATAACGGCGAGCTGGGCAATGGAACGACAATACAACAAAATACCCCGGTTCTGGTGACGGGTCTAAGTGATGTGACGGCGATTGCGGCTGGAGGATATTACAGTCTTGCCTTGAAATCGGATGGTACCGTGTGGGCCTGGGGTGTGAACGGAAATGGAGAGCTTGGCGATGGGACGACGACGGATCGATACGTTCCTGTGCAGGTTGCCGGACTGAGTGACGTCATGGCGATCGCCGCTGGCGGTTCCCATAGTTTGGCTATTAAACAAGACGGCACCGTATGGGCCTGGGGAATTAACACGTACGGCATGCTTGGGGACGGTACGAGAACCCACCGGACGAGACCGGTGCAGGTTCGAAACTTGCAGCATATCGTTGCCGTTGCGGCAGGTGGTTATCACAGCCTTGCAGTGGACCAGGCAGGAAACGTATGGAGCTGGGGGGATAACAGTCAGAAGCAGCTTGGCCTGGGCTCGAATGCCTCCAGTCTCAGCCCGATCCCTGTGCCAGGGATCGAGCAAGTACGCGAAATTTCCGCCGGCGGCTTTCATAGCGTGGTCATGAAGAAGGATGGAACCGTCTGGGGATGGGGCTATAATTCCGGAGGTCAGATCGGAGACGGGACTTACAACAATACCAGGGATGTACCTACCCTGACAAAAGCCGTGCTGGATACCACGTCTCCGGATACGGGCAGCGGGAGTCTGACTCCGTACACCATCACGTTTGACTCCGTTGCATTGGAATGGCTGAAAGCCTCGGACAATATGACGGAGCAGCAAGAGCTGCAATATCTGTTGTATATATCCGGCAGCCCGAATATCGGGGATGTCAGTCAAATGGAGAGGAATGGAAAGCCGGTCGGAAGCTACGCGGAGGATCAAACCGGACTTGTGGTAAACGGACTTACGGAGGGTACAGATTATTACTTTAACGTCATAGTCAAAGATGCCGTCGGCAGGAAAAGCGCATACCGCATGTTGAAGGTGACAACCAAATGGCCGCAAATCTACTCGTTAACCTATGACGGCAATGGACATACCACAGGGAATGTTCCGGTAATCAATGGTTTGTTTGCCAGAGGCGACGAAACGGTCGTGGCGGACAATACGGGGGGGCTGGGCAAGGATGGGTTTGTCTTCGCAGGCTGGAACACAGAGGCCGACGGAAGCGGAATCGATTATCCTGCCGGGGGTAAGCTTATATTCGGTACACAGGACGTCACGTTGTATGCTCAGTGGAAGGCGATCCAGACTCCGGACGAGCTTAAAGCCGTTTCGTACACGCCGTCTCATCAGTCTGTCGGCGTTGACAGAGATACAATCTTGCAGGTTGTCTTTAATGAAGAAGTGACAGCGGTATCCGGTAAATCGATTACGATTAGACTGGCTTCGGATCATCGCATCGTCGAAACTATCGATGCTGCCGATGCCGGGAGCGTCACGATTCTCGGGAACACGGCGAGCATAGATCCGCTGAACGAATTTGATGCGGGGGCGGCCTATTACGTTGAGATCGAGCAGGGGGCTTTTACCGGTAACCATTCGGGTGCCAGCTATGCCGGCATTCAGGGGGGCGATGCTTGGAGCTTTACGGTCAGAGAACAATCGGCTCCGGCGTACGATGCTACTTTGAAAGCAATGGCGCTTTATTCATCGAGCGGGGAGGTCGCACTGAGCCCTGAATTCGCCAGAGCTCACTATGATTACAAAGCGCAGGTCACAAACGATACGGATCGTCTCACGGTGACGGCGCAGGTGTATGATGCAAGGGCGACGGTAACAGCCAGCGTGTACGGGGAGGCCGGGGATTTGGTATGGGGACCGACAGATCTCCTCTCCGGTCAGGAGAGCCCGTTCCTCCCTGTCGCCGAAGGCAGCCAGGTCATTGAGGTCGTGGTGACAACCCCTGACGGCCAGCATCTGAATTACAGAACGACGGTGAGTAGAGCTTCATCCGGAGGCGGTGGCGGAACGCCTGAAGAACCGGAAGGTTCGTCGCCGGAAGGTTCGTCACCAGGAGGTTCATCCCCGGCAGGTTCCGGCCAAGGATCGGCTATGCCGGACCCATCGGGTACGTCTGAACCTTCGAATAGAGTAGACGTCAAAGTTACGATAAACGATGAATCACACGAAGGGATGGTTACAGGTTTGTTCCATGAGGCCAATGGACATACCGTCGTATCGATGAAATTGGATACGACTAAGCTGGAAGCCCGTTTAAGAACAGTGGACTACAATCCGGTAATCGTCATCTCGCTGGCACGGCCCGCAGATCAGGTCTCCCTGGAAACAAGCGGAGCTGCTCTTGACCTGCTGAAAGCCAAGCAGGGTGCCATTGAAATCCAGTCGTCGCTTGGTCATTTCCATGTTCCTGCGGCCTTGATGGCATCATCGCGCTGGCACGCGCCAGGAAGCACGGATTTGCCGACTGCGGATCAAATTACGGTAACCCTGACGATGGCTGGCAGCGACGCTGCCAAGGTAGAGGCCGTTAAGAAGACTGCGCTGCAATCCGGCACTACGCTTGTCGGTTTGCCTATCGAGTTTGAAATCACAGCTAAAGCTCAGGACACGGTACTACAGTTAGATCCATTCCCGCAATATATGAAGCAGCGAATCATTTGGCCGAAGGGAATGCCGGGCCAGATGACAACGGCTGTCCTGCTGGATCGGAACGGCAACTTACACCCAATCCCGACGCGTTTCGAGCTGAAGGAGGACGGAAGCAGCGAGGCGATTCTGCACCGCTTCGCAGCAGGTACGGTTGCTTTCATCTCTCATCAAGTGCATGTTGCTGATGTATCGTTCCACTGGTCCAAGGATGCGGTGAGCGATCTTGCTTCGCGAATGATCCTGAACGGAACCAGACTTGCCGAAGCTTGGACAGACATAAACGCGGATCAGCCCGCAGCAATTCATTTCGCGCCGAATGCACAAGTGAGCCGTGCTGAGTTTGCCGCCATGATCGTGAGGGCGCTCGGCTTGGATGAGGTGCAGGTCGGAGTTCCTGCTTTCCAGGACGTCGGCGCCGACGATTGGTATAACGGCGTCATAACGCAAGCTGTGCAGTATGGGCTTCTTCAGGGGTATGAGGATGGCCGTTTCAGGCCAGCCCAAGGCATCACGCGTCAAGAGGCCATGGCGGTTATGGCGAGAGTGATGAAGCTGGCGGGAATAACGAGTGCAGTGAATGAGGTGGAAGCGGCAGCCGTCCTCTCCCTTCACCAGGACCTTGAAGAACTGTCCGATTGGGCCAAACCGGCTGCGGCCGTCCTTTTGAAACATGGAATTGTCCTGGGATCGGGCGCAGGGCTTAAGCCGCTCCAGAAGCTATCCCGTGGCGAAGCTGCGGTCATGCTGCAGCGGTTATTGAAGGGAGCAGAGCTAATCGATTGAATTGGCGGTGGAATCAGGCCGCTGTCGAAGGAATTTAACAAATTCGTATGTTGTCTCATCTAATAGAAAACATGCATTAGCAGGATGCCTAACGGCATCCTTTTTATATTAGATAGAGAGAAGCCAGGTTTGCGCGATGCCAGAAATTTGAAAAAAATGCGTTTTCATCTCCGATTCATGCCGGAATCGTGTGATTAAATGTTGGCAATTTCCGAACAATATCGTTGTTTTAACAAGGGAATGTTCTGTGATATGCGCAGTTTTCACCCATTTTTTTGCTATAATAGGCATTAAACTACATAAAACGCTAAATTTTTTACTTTGACAACTGACTGTCTATGCCATAGGATAAGAGTATAAAAAGTGCACATCTAGGGGGATTAGGTCAGGAAATGAAAAAGACATGGTCAATTCTATTAACACTCGTATTATCCGTTGGATTGCTTGCAGGTTGCGGCAACAATGATAAGGCTGCTGATAGCGGCTCTGCTGATGGCGGTTCAGAAGGATCTAAAGATAAGAAACGCATCGCACTAGTTATGCCGGAGAAGATTGGCGTCAACCCATTCTTTGCCTTGATGGACGAAGGTCTGAAGAAGGCTGCTGCTGATTTCGACGTTGAAGTGAAAACTATTGAATCGACAGACCCGGCCTCGATTGAGCAGAACCTGCGCACGGCCGTAGCCGAGAAATATGATCTGATCATTACATCCACTTTCCAAATGGAGGATGCATTGAAGAAGGTAGCACCAGAAAACCCGGATGTTCCTTTTGCTATTATCGATACAGTTGTGGATCTGCCGAATGTACGCAGTGTTGGATTCCGTGAGCATGAGGCGGCTTATCTTCTCGGAGCTGCAGCGGGATTGGCAACCAAGACGAACAAGGTCGGCAACGTTGTGGCAAACGACATTCCAATTATGCACAAATATATGACCGGCTTTGAAGAAGGCGCGAAATCGGTCAATCCTAATGTTGAGATTTTCGTAAACTTTGTAGGGGCATTTGACGATCCGGCCAAAGCGAAGGAGCTCGCGCTCCTGCAGAATTCCAAAGGCGCTGATTTCGTAGCAGGCATGTCTGCTGTTGGCGACCTGGGCGTGTTCGAAGCGGCGAAAGAGAAGGGCTTCTACACTTCCGGACAAGATACGGATAACACAGGGACGGACCCTGAGCATGTGGTGCTTGCGCAATTGAAAGGAACAGACGCTGTTGTATATGAAACGATCAAGGATTTTGTAGAAGGCAAATTCACATTCGATACTCGTGAGTACGGCTTGAAGGAAGGCGCGGTTGGTCTTACTTACGTAACGCATGAGAGCAAAACACCGCTTAACCCATTCATTGGACAAGACATCGTGGATCAGCTCAAGGTGATTTCCGACGATATTATCGCTGGAAAAATTAAAGTAACCAACGCATTGGAACAAAATTAGTTCTCACCTGGACCGGCTGCGCATGAGCAGTCGGTCTTTCATTCAGAAGCGAAAGGAAGGCATGACTCGATGCTACTCCAGATGGACAATATTACGAAAAAGTATGGCGAGTTTAGCGCAAACCGCGGCATTGATTTTTCGCTGCGCGCGGGTGAGGTTCATGCGATCGTCGGAGAAAATGGCGCAGGCAAAACGACGCTGATGCGGATATTGTACGGGATGGAGCAGCCAACCTCGGGTACGATTCGGCTTAATGGCAAGGAAGTTTCGTTTGCAAGCCCGCTTGACGCAATTCAAGGCGGCATCGGCATGGTGCACCAGCACTTTATGCTGTTTCCTACGTTTACGATCGCTGAGAATATCGTGATCGGTAATGAGCCTGGATCAGGTGCAAAGTTTGATCGAAAGAAAGCTGTAAAGATTGTAGAGGGTCTGTGTGATCAATACGGAATGAAGGTGGACCCGCGCGCCGTTGTCAGCAGCAGCGCTCCCGGCGTGCAGCAGCGAGTTGAAATTTTGAAGGTGCTGTACCAGGGTGCTGAAATCATCATTCTGGATGAGCCTACGGGCGTGCTGACGCCGCTGGAGGTGCAGGAGCTTCTGGATGCGATCAAGCAGCTCTCCAAACAGGGAAAAAGCTTTATTCTGATCAGTCATAAGCTCAGCGAGGTTCTGGATGTGGCGGATCGCATCACAGTGCTCCGTGACGGTGCCGTCACGGGTGTTGTTGAGAAAGGGAACACGGATGCCCATCAGCTCTCCCGTCTTATGGTTGGCCGAGAGCTGATAGAGCTGGACCGTAAGCCAATCACCCCAGGTGAGAAGGTGCTGGAGGTAGCAAATGTTTCAATCCGCGGCACAAAAGGGAAGCCGGTTCTGGATGAAGTAAACCTGGAAGTACGGGCAGGTGAGATTGTCGGGATTGCCGGTATTTCTGGCAACGGGCAATCTGAGCTGCTTCAGGTCATTTCGGGTCTGGCTCAGCCGGACAGCGGACGAATTGCCGTTTCGGGCAAGGACGTGACCGGCATGTCGACAAGAGAAATACGGGAGCACGGATTAGCCCATATCCCGGAGGATCGCTATGTGTGGGGAGCGAATCGAACGGCAACCGTGATGGATACCGGGCTTATGGGACACCAACGCCGTTTGCAAAAGGGTGGTTTTCTTAATCTGAAAGACATCCGATCCCTCGTCTCCGGGTGGGTTCAGAAGTTCTCAATCAAGACGGGCTCTTTGGAGACCAGCACGCAGTATTTATCCGGCGGCAATCTGCAGAAGCTGATCGTCGCACGGGAGCTGGAGCAGGGAACCCCGTTTCTCATCGCTGCCGAACCGACGCGCGGCGTCGATATCGGAGCTATGGAAACGATTCATGGCGAGCTGCTCAAACGGCGTGAAGAGGGTACGGGGATTTTGCTGGTATCATCGGAATTAACGGAAATATTGAAGCTCTCCGACCGTGTTCTGGTTATGTTTGAAGGCCGGATCGCGGGCGAGCTGTCGGCGAAGGAAGCGACAGAAGAGAAATTGGGACTGCTGATGGCGGGGGGAACCTTGTAATGAATAAATGGACAAAATTAACGCTTCCGCTGCTTCAGCCAATTGCCGCAATCATTGTGGGACTCCTTGCCGGAGCTATAGCGATCATGATTGCCGGCGGCGATATTCTGCAGACTTATGCGGAGATGTGGAAGGGCGCTTTCGGGGGGATGTATTTCTTTACGAATACGCTGTCCCGCGCGACCCCAATCATTCTGATTGGTCTGGGCGCAGCGTTTGCCTTCCGTGCAGGTTTCTTTAACCTTGGCGCAGAAGGGCAGATGGTGTTTGGTGCTCTGTCCGCCGCATTGGTCGGATTGTATATGCCGGGTCCGGGCTGGCTGGTGTGTATCGCGGCTATTCTTGCCGGTGTGATCGCAGGCGGATTATGGTCGGTAATGGCCGGGTATTTTGATTCCAGGTTCGGGGTGAACCTGCTGATCTCTACGCTGCTGCTGAACTATGTAGCCGTATTGTTTGCAGGCTATCTGGTCGCCTATCCGCTAAAGGACCGCTCGGGTTCGGCTGCGATGGCGCAGTCCGAAATGCTTGATAACAGCGTTTGGCTGCCGAAGCTGATCTCCGGCATGCCGCTGCATGCAGGCTTTGTGCTCGCGGTGCTGGCCGCGCTCATTATATTCGTGCTGTTGAAGCGCTCCGTGATCGGCTATGAAGTGCGGATGCTTGGCGGCAATCCGTTGTTTGCCCTGTTTGGCGGGGTTAAGCGCGGACCGATGATGCTTGGTGCGATGTTCTTCAGCGGTGGCTTGGCCGGACTTGGCGGAGCCGTTGAAATTCTGGGCTCCCAGTATCGCTATATCGATGGTGCATTATCTACGGCCGACTATGCCTGGACGGGCATTATGGCTGCATTGCTGGCAGGATCGCATCCGATCGGTACGCTGATTGCCTCGATCTTTTTGGCCGCGCTGCAGACAGGCGGCATGGGCGTGGAACGGAATACGGAAGTGCCGCTTGAGGTGGGAGCCATTATCCAAGCCGTGCTGATTCTGTTTATTTCCGCCCGATTCACTTACAGCTTCCTGAAGCGCAGAAAGGGGAACAAATCCGATGGAACAGCTGTTTGATCTTGCCTTAGTCAACTCGGCCCTCCGTGTGCTCACTCCAATCTTGCTTGCGGCCCTCGGCGGTGCCCTGTGTTCGCGCGTCGGACTGTTCAACGTCGGTTTGGAAGGCTTTATGCTGCTCGGCGCTTTTTCTGCCGTGGTGGGAAATCATTTCTTCGGCAATGTCTTTTATGCGATTTTGTTCGCGATTGCGATCGTATCGATATTTTCTTTTATATTTGCTTATCTCAGCATTAATCTGCAGGCCAACGTCATTGTGGTCGGTATCGCGATGAATGCGCTGGCGGCTGGCTTGACTACATTTAGTTTGCGGGCGCTCTTTGATGTAAAGGGTGCATTTTATGACAACACGATGGTCGGGCTGCCGAAATGGAATATCCCGATTATCGAGAATATTCCGGTGCTCGGTCCGATTCTGGCCGGTTTGACGCCGCTTGTCTATCTATCGTTTCTGATTGCGGGCCTTATGTGGTATTATTTCTATCGCACGAAGAACGGTTTCCGCTTTCTGGCTGTTGGCGAGAATCCGCTTGCTGCCAAAAGCATGGGCATCCGTGTAAGACGGTATCAGTATGGAGCCGTGCTGGCGAGCGGCGTGTTATGTGCGCTTGCCGGTGCACAGCTGTCTCTTGGACAGGTGACGATGTTTACGGAAGGCATGACGGCTGGTCGCGGCTTTATCGCGCTGGTAGCGACGATGTTAGGCCAGTCGGGCCCGCTTGGAGTAACGGCGGCAAGCTTGCTGTTCGGCTTTATGGATGCACTGAGCATCCGCTTCCAGGGGCTGGCGCTGCCTACGCATTTTACGCAGATGCTGCCTTATGTCGTTACGATTCTGGCGATGTTCTTCTTTAAGGATAAAAGCTTCCAGAAGGATGCATTGAAGCAGGGATCCAGCTCCAGATAGGCGCGAATGGCGCCTAGACAACCTGTGATTGAAGTCCTCCCGTCGATAGGCGGATGCGAAAGCGATCAAGCATAGAGGAGATGAACTTGGTGCATAAAAAAGCAGAACGTTTGAAGAAAATGAAGCCGGTGGCGGTAGGCAACCTGACCGAAGAGCAGCAGGCCAAGCTGCCTCCGGGACAGACGCTGACCGAGAAATTCCCGATATTGCATGAAGGGGAGGTTCCCCATTATGACATGTCAGAATGGACCCTCAAGATATTCGGCGAAGTGGAAGAGGAACGGACGTTTACCTATGAAGATCTTATGGCGATGCCAACGGTAACCGTGAATACCGATATTCACTGCGTAACACGCTGGTCCAAGTTTGATACCATATGGGAGGGCATTCTGTTCCGTGATTTTATCGCGGGGCTTGGGATCAAGCCGGATGCTAAATACGTTATGTTCCATGCCGACCCCGATTACGATACGAATGTACCGATTGAAGATCTGATGAAGGATGATGTGCTGCTGGCTTATCGTTTTAACGGCGAGCCGCTGACGGACAAGCATGGGTGGCCGCTGCGTACGGTTGTACCGCATCGCTATTTTTGGAAAAGTGCCAAATGGCTGCGCGGGATTGAATTTATGAAGGAAGACCGCCCGGGCTTCTGGGAACGAAACGGCTTCCATAACGAAGCGGATCCGTTCAAGGAAGAGCGGTTTAGCGGCGAGGCACTGGATATACCTGAAGACGAATGGACACGTAAGGAGTTTGACTAATATGTTGATGCCTATTTTGCAAGTAAACTCAGAAGATATTCCTGAATTTGTGATCGTCTGCGGCGATCCCAAGCGTGCGGAGGTCATTTCCCGCAAGCTGGATGATGCGCGTGAGCTGGCATTCAGCCGCGAGTATCGCACTTTCGTGGGGACGTATGAAGGCGTGGAACTGGCCGTAACCAGCCACGGTGTAGGATGTCCGGGAGCTGCAGTTTGTTTTGAGGAGCTAATTCGTGCAGGAGCGAAGACCCTGATTCGCGTGGGAACCGCTGGTTCCTATCGTGCAGATACCCCTGCGGGAAGCCTCGTGGTCAGTACTGCAGCCATCCGTACGGATGGACTGACAAAGCAGCTGGTACCGGACGGTTTTCCGGCGGTTGCGGATAGCCAGGTGGCGGAAGCGTTATACGAATCTGCGCTTGCGATCGGTGAAGGCGTTGTGCGCAAGGGCATAACCGTCACACTGGACGTGTTCTTTAACGGAGTTGAAGAGGTGCCGCATCAGAAATATAAAGCGGCAGGTGCGCTCGGTGTAGAGATGGAAATTGCGGCACTCTATGTCGTTGCAGCGATCCGCGGCGTTCGCGCTGGAGCGATTGTGGCGATGGACGGCTTTGCAGACGCCGATCTCGCAGCCGAGTACGATCCGAATACGAATGTGGTTGCCGACGCGGTGGAGCGTGAGATTCAAACGGCCTTGCAGGCTGTGGTGAAGCTGGCGAAGCAGGGTTAACAATAAGACAGATAAAAGCCGGATATGCTGAGCGTAAGCTGCAGAATATCCGGCTTTTTAATTTGGTCTAAATGAAATCCCTTTAGGTAACTTGTACTTGTAACGAAGAAAATCCAGTCCAGTCGTCCCCGCCGTTACTGTTTTGACGGCTGCATGATGAAGAAGGGAACCTTCTCAATTCCTGCACTCCGTACGTACGTGAATAGTTGTCCTTTATGATGAATTTCGTGGTCGACCATATTGTTCAGCCATACTCCTCCCGGGGCAACGAATCCGTTAAAGTCCAGGGGCTGCTCTAACTGACTGTCGGATAACTCGGCAAAGAGTGCCGTGGATGATTCGGATGATGCCTGTACGATACTTCTGATGTCATCGATGGTTTCGTACTGGGTGGAAATCGAAGGCGGAGAGAACGAGCCGTTTAGAATGGAGCGCAGGAACATATCCGAGGACGCCGCAATATGAACGACTAACGCACCCAAAGTGTGAGCATTCTCCCACGGTTTATAATCCAGATTCTCGCTGTGTATGTCCTGCAGTAGTGGAAGCAAGACCGTCCGGTGTCTATGCCATCGTTCGAATTGCTGTTGACCTTCATGACTCATAATTGATCCTCCTTGATTGATTACAGAATAAAGTCTTGAAAATAGTTGCCCACCTTATTCGTGGTTCATAAAACAGTTCGATAAGAAATAGCGGATTCCTGCCCTATACGCAAGCTATGTCCATGTGTTGAATTCAATAATTTTGACAGAAAGCAGTTGCAAAAGGAAAACGGACCGTATATACTGGGTTCAATTAGTGATTGGCCAATCAATAATTGAATTAAATGAGTGAGAGGAGGTTGGTTGAATGGCTAGAGCTTCAACCTCTGCGAATCGACGTAAAGAAATCGTAGCGGCAGCAATCGAAGTGTTTGCAGAGATCGGATACTATCGCGCGACCACGGCTCAGGTTGCCGAACGGGCAGCGATATCCCAGCCTTATGTCTATCGGTTCTTTACCAAGGAATCGCTGCTTGTCGAATCGCTGACTGTCTCCTGGAAGCGCATCGTGCAGGCATTTCAAGCGGTGATCGAGTCCGCTGCTCCGGAGGAATTGGAGACGGGCCTGATCCGGGCGTACGAAGAGATTGTGCAATCCCATCGCAGCGAGATCTTGCTGCAGATGCAGGCCCAGACGATCCAGGAAGCGCCTATCCGCGAAGCGATGCAGCAGGGAATGAATGAGGTGAAGGACCTGGTACAGAATGCTTTCGTGAAAGCGGGATTCGGGGATGCCGACAAGAAAACCTCCGATTTCCTGGCCCGGGGGATGCTGTGCAATGTAGCCATGGCGATGAATATGCCGAATATGATGCCCATTATATAAGGCACGCGTGTAAGTGCCGCACCGCGTACTGCATAAGGTTGTGCGCGGTGGAGAAAGGGCATTTCTTTTTTAATCAATTGTAATTGATCAATCAATAAATAAGTTAAGGTTTCTCGCTCTAGTTTTATTGTCTCTTAAAAAGGAGGTGAATCCAATATGGCTAAACTTCAGCTCAAGTTTATGGACGGTTTCTTTGTAGCGATTATGCTGGTGTGCATGCTTAGCTGGTGGGATTAAAGCATCAGGGAAGATGAGTTGTTAGCGATTAATTGGAAATCGAAGGAGGATGCAAGCATGAAGGAAGAGATGCGTTCGATATGGTTTTCCAGGCACTCGTTCTTGCTGGGCGTAGCAGCCGTACTACTGGTGCTGTTCTCCATGTGGGATTAATGTTCGTAAACACGCTGACCGCGTAGACGGTCGGCGTGTTTTTTATAGGCTCGAAAAAAATTTCGAGAATATCCATCAGTTTCATTTTCCCAAACGTTATATTAACAAGAAAGACAAAACGAAGAGTGAGAGGTTGGCTAATGGAAGTATGTGATCTCTATGAAAACCTGAAGGACGATGTCCAGCGTTATGCCAGATCCATTGCCAAGCATGCTTATGAAGCGGATGATCTGGTCCAGGATGCCTTTATGAAGGCCATCAAGGAGCCGAACCTGGCAGCACTGCCCCTTCACAAGCAAAAGGCCTGGTTCTTCAGAGTCGTCAAAAATCGCATGATCGATATTAGCCGCCGGGAGAAGCGGCTCGTATCGTGGGAGGATGATCTGGACGTCGCCGTGCTCCCTGTTTCAAGCCGCAATATTGAAATGACGGAATGGCTCGCCCGTTTGCCACAATCACAGAGCGATATCGTGTTTAAGCGCTTCTGGCTCGGGATGTCCAGCCAGGAAATCGGCGAGCAGCTGGGCATGCCGGCAGCAACGGTGCGGTACAAATTGCAGACAGCCATCAGAAAAATGAGAAAATTATGGGAGGAAGATATGACATGAGCAGAATGATTGGAAACGTAGGGGTCCTGGATCTTACAGAGGCCACGGAGGAAAGCGTAACAAGCATCGAACGGATCGGAAACGTAGGTCTAGTGATATACCGTTCAGAGACGTCATACCTCCTCACGCAATTGAAAAACGCAGGCAATATCGGAAAGACGATTGAAATTCCAGAGGGACACCGTTATTACAGCGGCACACTGAGGCTGAGCGAGGATTACTTTCAGCTTCTGGAGCAGCCGGACCGCGTATTCGTTAACGGCACGGTCATCATCGATAAAGGAGTATCCCTTGAAGCATTCCAGAACAGCCCGCTGCATCTGGTGGTCAACGGCGAGGTCTATGCCCCCCGGCATCTGGCCGCTGCCGTTACTGCAGCGCTCATCAAAGTGGGAGGAGCCAGCGCGGAGGTTCATGCTTATGAATACGAGCCCAGGTTCGAGTCAGGGAAGGTGCAGTTGAACAATGCGTACCTCACTTCCAGCAATGAGCCTATGGATCTGATCTTAAACGGCAAGATACAGCTGGATAAGGAGCTGGATATGGAGCAATTCGCAGCCCGGATTGAGAGTCTCCGTATTAACGGCAAAGCGGTTATTTATGAGCATCAATCCCCTTATTTCTACGATAAACTGAAAACGATGAACGGCTTGGTTGAGGTGATCCCGGAAGGGTTCGAATACGTAATCAAACCGCTAAGGCTAAACGCAAGAAATATTCGGCGCTTTAAAGGTCATAAGTTCTACACCAAGAAGCCGTTCATTATTGAAACGGATGTGAGCCGGGAGGCCTTCAGCCAGGCCATCTCAGAGATACATTCGACTTCCTTCATCATTTGCAGCGAGGAGATCGAGGATCTGGTCTGGGAGCGCTGTCCCGATCTGAATACGGAAATTGTAAGTTACGAGCGGCAATTTGTCTTCATCAACGGTGAAGAGACCTGGTCAAGAGATCAGTTGTTGGCTTTGGGGCAACAGGCGAGCTTTATTGTTGATGGGACGCTGACTTTTGATGATGACGTGACCGAGGAAGATATTAAGGCATCGGTGTCCTCTCTGGATCTTTTCGGTGAAGTCGTTGTAGGGGAAAAAAGAATTAAAGGCATTTTGTACCCTTACCTTAGAGTAAACAATGGAAGTATGATAGTGAAGGGGACGGAAGAGGAGCTTGCGGGTATTGGTAATGTCGGAATGTTGTCGCTATAACAGAAATGAGGAATGAAATATGAATATCAATAATGAAGATATTGCCAAACAGCATGTTCGCGATCTCCGTCAGGAATTAGAACGATGCAGGATGGCAACGAAATTGCGCTCTAAACGCAATGAACGCAATGAAGCAGCCCACACCACAACGACTGCACGAACAGTCGGAAGCAAGTGGAAATCGCTGTTTGAAACCATCATGATGATGGGAAGAAGAATGCTCTAATCCGCAGAAGCAGAGGGTAGAGCACTATACTTACTCATAACGAATCGTCGATGCCTTCCAGCATCGACGATTTTTTAGTTGGAGTCAAGTTTAAAGGGAACTGCGTGCAGTAGATAAATTAATATAAGGTTTTTGAAGCTTCAGCCGTAAAGGGAATTAGCTCTTCCACACGCCCGGTTCTTATCTTCTCAGCCCATGCCGGATCTACTAATAAAGCCCGACCTACTGCCACCAAATCGAATTCTTCACGTTCAAGGCGCTCAATTAATCCATTGATATTGACGTTGAGGGCACCTTTGCCTTCCGCAAAAAAACGAATAAATTCGGTATCAAGCCCAACGGACCCGACCGTAATGGTTGGTTTACCTGTCAGTTTTTTGGTCCAGCCTGCAAGATTAAGGGGAGAGCCTTCGAATTCCGGTTCCCAGAAACGGCGGGTAGAACAATGGAATATATCAACCCCGGCATCAACTAAAGGGGATAAAAACTCGGCCAGCTGTTGTGGGGTTGTTACTAATTTAGCTGTGAAGGGTCTTCTTTTCCATTGCGAGTAACGGAGTATAATCGGAAAATCAGGTCCTACCGCACGTCTGCATGCCCGGATAATTTCAACGGCAAAACGTGTCCGGGCGATAAAGTCACCCCCGTAACGGTCTGTGCGTCGGTTCGTTTGGTCCCAAAAGAATTGGTCGATTAAGTAACCATGTCCTCCGTGGAGCTCAATGCCGTCGAATCCTAGCCTCTTTGCATCCGCCGCCGATTGAGCAAATGCCTCAACAACTCCTTCGATTTCCCGTTCAGTCATGGGCTCGTTTATGTTGAAGCCTTCTGCAGTTAATCCCGATGGGCCTATCGGCAAGGATTCAGGATTAGGCAGCTGGCCGATGCCTCGCTGTGTGCCTACATGCCAGAGCTGTGGGATAATTCGGCCGCCTGCTTCATGCACCGCCTTCACAATGTTTGCCCACCCGTTTAATGCCTGTTCACCATAAAAATAAGGAATATTGGGATGTAAGGATGCAGCGGGGTGATTAATTACTGTACCCTCTGTTACGATCAGGCCTACTCCATTTTCCGCCCGACGTCTGTAGTAATTTAGAACATCTTCTCCGGGAATGCCTCCAGGAGAGAATGACCGCGTCATGGGAGCCATTACGATTCGGTTAGGCAGTGTCATATTGCCTAGTGTAAACGGTTGGAACAAGGGTTGAACCGATTGAGTTTGAATAAGAAATACCTCCTTAAGGTAGATAATCTATAGCAAGTTGGTTTATATGCTGTTTCCTGTCTTCTTGACAATATATTTAAGTTAGTAAATAATCTAGTGATGTCATACAGTTAGTGGAGGGAATGAAATGACAGACAAAGATAGGCAAGCAGCAAATATAGATAACTTAACGAAAGAACTGGCTCTCGTATTCGGGCAATTGAAACGCGTGGGTCATGTATTCAGCCCATCTAATGATCTCAGACCGAGCGAATCCAATTTGCTTGTTAACCTGACATATCTTTGCCCTCCGGGAGCCAAGGGCATTAAAGTTTCTGAACTGGGCAAGCATTTAAAAATAACCTCAGCCGCTGTGACGCATGTCGTTCAATCGCTTGAGCAAGGCGGGTATGTTGTTCGTAAGATGGATTCCAAAGATCGGCGGTCTATTCTAGTTTCAGCGACTGAAGCCGGGCACGCGTATATTGAAGCAAGAGAGAAAGACTTGTTTAATCGCTTTCAGCATTTACGCGAACATTTGGGAACGGAAGATACGGAACAACTGGTAAGGATTTTATCCAAGTCGATAAAATATCTTAGTGTTTACCAAGACCATAATGAGGCCAAACCATAGTCCATATCTGACTATGGTTTTATTTGTGTCCTGGTTTGATATGAACCTTCTTCAATTTCTTTGAGAATTGAATGAGCATTAGGTTTCCACTGCAGTTCTCGTTCAGCACGTAATCCGGATATTCTTTGATTAATACTGGACCCCCAAGCAGTAGGGCCAAGGGCATTTACCGCGTCTTCGTAACTCCAAGAATCAACCTGAACCCCTGTTATTTTTCCGATGGATGTTATGAGTTCTTGGGTCGTTATTAATTCTCTGGAGGCAGCATTAAATAAAGTTCCAGGCAATGCTCTTGAATAAGCACGTACATAAAGGTCAGCCAGGTCATCTACGTTTATGGTGGACCATGCGTTTTGGCCGTCATGGATATAGTTAGCTGATTGGGTTAGCTTTGCGCTTCTGATCGTGGCTTGAACGAGCCCGCCTCCGCGTCCGTAAACGAGTGCTGGACGAATAACGATTGTACGAATATCCCGCTTTGCAGCCTGCAGCACTTGTTGCTCCATATTGGCTTTCCATTGTAAAAAAGGCAGGGGATTTACATCCGATTCCTCATCAACAACCTTCTGGAAGGTATCGTTATAAATCAAGGTCCCGCTTGTATAAATAAAAGGCTTTCCGGAACCCTCCAAACCGTTCAGCATAGCATGCACGGCGGTTACATCAATCTTCTCCATATCCGATGTATGCGATATAGCTGTATGAATAACGCCATCAGCATTCCGTACACAATCCTCCAATAGAGCTAAATCCTCCAGATTCCCTAGTATAGGGGAGATGCCCATTTTAACTAGCTGTTCGTTTTTTTCTTGTGACCTTATTAGGCCGGATACTTGATACCCGTGCGACAAGAAATGCTGTGCAATGACCGATCCGAGGTAACCCGTAACTCCTGTGATGAAAACTTTCATAACAATCCCTCCTGAAAATAACATTTTTAATTATTAAGTATATTATTTAGTAAGTAAACTAAATTGTCAATGATTGATACATTATATTAGCGACCATCTTAGGATCAAATCCAATCAGAAGAAGCGGATTATCAGCCAGTGCGGGTCTCATTCCTAACATTTTCACCACCTGTAATCGAACAAAATGACACCTCTTCCGCTCCATAAAGCCTCTCGCAAACAATATCCCTCTATCGGCAAGACATCCGGCAGTCCTCTCTTTTGATGAGAAGGCTTACAATGAAAGCGATACCTCAGCGAAGGAGATGTCCTATGAATTTTGATCTGAATATCGTACCTTTCAGCCGAAGAGAGTCCTTCTTGGCAATATCCCTCCTGCCCGAAGCAAAGGATCGGAGACAGGGATTGTACCTGCGGAATGTCCGCGGAGGGGATGACAAGTTTGGCGAGGCGTTTCTGATAGAACTGCTGGACCAGCAAAACGAGCCGGTTCCATTTGAACCTATTGCATCTCCCGACCACATTCGCCTTGCAGCCTCCGATGCGGGAGGCCACGTTGATATCTGTTTATCGGACTCCCAGACCGTCCGGTTCCGCTCGGAAGGCTGCGGTATCCGGCTAACCTTCTTCCCGGCAGCGTATGATTATGCCTATGAGACAAATCTAGACAGTTGGGAAGTGAACAGCTTTACGCATGGCTGCCGTTTCATGCTGACCCGGCTTGCTGGCCAGATGGATATGGAAGTAGAGTGGAACGAAATCAAGAGCACGCGGGTGACCGCCGAATTCTCCGTAGATCCCGCAACCCATGTGGCGGAATTTGCGGTTGAAGAATTTATTACGGTATTGAAGCCGCGCAACGAATGGGAGTCTTTTGACGAGGCGGTGGACACCGTTCGAAAGGATTATGCCTACTGGCTGGATCATACCCTTACCGTCTCGGAGCAGTATATGGATGCAAGGGAACTTGCTGCCTATATTACTTGGTCATGTGTAGTTCCGGCCGAAGGCTGTTTGACCCGACCTGCCATGTACATGTCCAAGAACTGGATGACCAACATCTGGAGCTGGGATAACTGCTTTAACGCAATGGCCCTTGTGCGTCACAATCCGGAGCTTGCTTGGGATCAGTTTATGATCTTTTTTGACCGGCAGGATGAGAGCGGGCTGATTCCGGATTTCGTGAACGATAAGTACGAGCTTTGGAATTGCAACAAACCGCCGATTCATGGCTGGACGCTCGCCTGGATGATGCGACGAACCGATTTTATTAAGGAAGCCCAGCTGCGAGAAGTCTATGGCCCTTTGTCCAAATGGACCGAGTGGTGGTTTACGCACCGGGATCATGACGGCGACGGCATTCCCCAGTATAACCATGGCAACGATTCGGGCTGGGACAACAGTACGGCGTTTAATAATGGCATTCCCGTGGAAAGCCCTGACCTTGCCGCTTATCTAATCATCCAGATGGAGACACTTGCCGAAATTGCGGGCTTGCTGGGATTGTCGGAGGAATCGAGTGAATGGAGACGTAGAGCAGACGATACGCTGGACCGCATGATCCGGCATTTCTGGAAGGATGGACGTTTCATCGCCTGCCGATCGGGAACCCATGAGGTATCCGAAGGCGACAGCTTGCTGCTCTTTGTACCGATCCTGCTGGGAAGACGTCTTCCTGAGCATATTCGGATGACGCTGCTCGAAGGGCTTCGGGATAAGAATCGATTCCTGACGAACAATGGCTGGGCTACCGAGAGCGTTAATAGCCCTTACTATAAGCCGGACGGTTATTGGCGCGGACCGATCTGGGCACCCTCCACGATGCTGCTTGTCGAAGGCGTGGCGGCAGCCGGCGACATGGAACTGGCGAAGGAAATTGCGGAGAAGTACTGCCGGATGGTTAGCCGCAGCGGCATGGCCGAGAATTTCGATGCCTTAACCGGAGCGGGTCTGCGCGATCGGGCGTTTACCTGGACGTCCAGCGTATTTTTGATTTTGGGACATGAATATACTCTTGATAGATAACGGCCAAACACTTCTTCCCGGGCTTTTTGCCTAGCGGAGGAGGTGCTTTTGGCGTTTCCCCCATTTTCCAGTTGGCGCCTAATTACAAGCCCTTTATTCCGGTTTATAATGAAAGCGGTATCATGATTACGTAGGGTAGTACCAGCTGCATAGCAAACATATAGATGCAATTTTACGATACGATTCGATACAACAACGGGGAGAATAACTATGAATCTTCGAGAGATCAAAGAGCGAACCGGACGGAAGTTCACCGGCACCTATCACAGTATACGAACGAAGCTTCTGACCTGTTTTTTAATCGTAACCTTGATTCCGCTGTTCTCGCTTGGCGGTCTTTCCTATATTCAATCCGCCCGGGTCATTAATTCCCAGTTCGGCAAATACGGAGATAATGCCGTGGCGCAGCTGGAGCAGCAGACCAGCTCAAGTCTGAACAGGATGAAGCAGACAGCGGAGACGATTTATTCATACTTACTAGACCCGAGCCATTCGGGAATCGGAAATGAGACGCCGTCCACCTACAGCGACATTATGGAGAAGAACGATTTCGAAACGTTGTTGAAGTCTTTGCGGACTCAGCTGACGGCTGGGATTTACATTATTACGACCTCTGGCTACTACTATGGGGAGAACAATCTGGATGTGAATAAGCTCAGCAATATCCAGACGTGGAAAACAAGGCCAAAAGCTTATGCGGGCACTTACTGGCTGGGCTTCTATCCGCAGAATCATGCAATAAAGAGTAGCGATAGCGACAAAGTGCCTGTCCTGGGATTGGCGGTACCGATCCATCATCCGGACAAAGCACAGGATGGCAGCGTCATTCTCATTGAGGAGAACGCAGAGGAGCTGCTTCGCAGTTATGCCAAGTTCGAGGCGGATACCCATGCGCATCTGCTTATCAAATCACCGGACGGTACAGTTGTGTATGAGACTAACGCTCCGTATACGCCCCATAACAGCGATGTGACTTGGACCCGGACGCTTGACGTTAATCAATGGACCATGGAAGCCAGAATACCGGCCAAGGCATTCTATCAATCCTCAGGCGTGATCCGGGCCAATACAATGCTAGTTGCCGTGGTTTCCTGCCTGCTCGCTTTTGGGATTGCCTATCTGTTCTCCTCCCGGTTTACCTCACGAATTCGGACCTTGAAGGACTCGATGCAGAAGGTAAGCTTTGGCAAGCTGGATACCCGTACGCCGATTGAGGGCAGTGACGAGCTGGGCAGCCTGGATATGAGTTTTAACCGGATGGTTATGGGTGTACAGACGTTGATTGGTGAAGTAGAGCAGAGCGAACGGTTGAAAAAAGAGGCCGAGCTGCGCGCATTCCATTATCAGATCAATCCTCATTTGCTGTTCAACACCTTGAATTCCATCCAGTGGAAGGCCCGGCTGCAAGGTGCAGAGGACATTCGCCAGATGCTGTACCATCTGACGATGGTGCTGGAGGGAAATCTGGATATTTCGCAGGAGCTTATTACCCTGAACAGGGAACTGCGCATGATCGGCCACTTCCTGAAGATCCAGGAGATACGGTACGGAAAAGTATTTCATTATCGGCTGGATTGCGATGAGCATCTTCAGTCTTACTTGATTCCGCGAATGACGCTGCAGCCGCTATTCGAAAATATTTTCTTCCACGCTTTCACTGACGGCGAGGGAGAAATAGAGGTGACGGTTAAAGAGGATCAGGACGAGCTTGTGCTTACGCTCCGCGATAACGGGGCCGGCATGAATGAGGACAAACTGTCGCAATTATTCTCGCAGAAGGTGAAGCGGAAAGGGCGCGGCGGGCTTGGCGTTGTAAACGCCGACCAGAAATTCAAGCTGCATTTTGGTCCGCTTTACGGACTAACGGTACACTCGGTAAAGGGAGAAGGAACATTGATCACCATACGCTGGCCGAAAAGGGAGGAAGCTAACGATGATGAACACAGGGAACATTAAGGTGATGATTGCTGACGACGAGAGCATTGTACGCAAGGGACTCCGCTCCACCGTGCCTTGGGAACGCTTCGGAATGGAGGTCGTGGCGGACAGCCCCAACGGTCAGGCGGCCTGGGAGGCTTTCCTCGAGTTTCGGCCTCAGGTTGTCATTACGGATATCGTCATGCCGGAAATGGACGGGATCGAGCTGTCGCATAAGGTGAAGCAGCTTGCGCCCGAAACCCGAATCATTCTGCTCAGCTGTCATCGCGATTTCGAATATGCCCAAGAAGGGATACGTCTCGGTGCGTCCGGATACCTGTTGAAAACGGCCTTCGAGGACGAAGAGCTAGAGGCGATGCTCGGAAAATTCCAACGTGAGCTGTCCGATACGTCCGACCAAGGGTACGAGCAGGAAGAGCGGCTATCTGCTCAGCTGTTTGCTTGGCTAAACGGACACAGCGACCGCTTTCCGCAAGAACTCAAGAAGCTCTGCAGCCGTTCCGGGCAGGCGGATGCCAAGCCCCTCTCCCTGTACCTGGTCAAGACGGCAGGCTGCAATAGCTCATGGAATAGCCTTTTGCAGGAGCAGGGCTCCCAAGAGCGGGATTTACGCTGCGGCAAGTTGCTTCCGTACAGCACGGACAGCTGCTATTGGATCATCCCGGAGGAGGTCAAGGAAGCAGCGGACAGCCTCCTTGTGGCAATCAAGAGCCGCTGCGGGAAGCTCATCTGGAATTCGCGGGGAGGTCTTCAGGATTCAGAGGAGCTGCAGGAAGCCTTCCAAGCCTTGCATAAGGAGGCCGAGCTGGAAAGGGTATACGGTCTGAGCGGGGAGGACTGGCCGGACCCGATTCTGCATGCGGTCCATCTGCTTCATGAATATCCTGCGGACGAGTGGTCGGCAGCGGAGCTGGCCCAGAAGGTGGGACTGAGCCGCAGTCATTTTTCAATTCTGTTTAAGAAAACGGTTGGTGACAGCTTCATCGCCTTCCAATACAAGCGCAAACTTCGACTCGCCTATGGCCTGCTGCGCGAAACCTCCTTAACGATGCAGGAGATCGCCGAAAAAACAGGGCTTGGCGACAGCAAATATTTCAGTAAATGGTTTAAACGGTGCACGGGTCAGACGCCAAGCCAATACCGTGCCGAACAAAAAGGGGAGTCATGGTGAACAAATGAACACCCCAAGGCGCAAGTTCGAACAAAAATACGGTCATCTGCGAATCAGCGCACGTTTTGAACCGCTTTCATCCGAGTTATGATGAAAGCGGTTCAATTCATCTCAACTCAATACTTTAGGGGAGCTGACAATATGAAAAAGAGAAAGTCCTGGATCGCATTGGTATCGGTTATGACGTTAATGGCATCCTTGCTGGCCGCATGCGGCGGCAGCGGCGGGACCGGGAGCTCGAAGGAGCCGGATGGCAATTCATCGAGCGCAGCAACGACGCTGCGGTTCGCTACGTGGGATACGGGAGATGCGCTGAAGATTGAGCAGGAGATTGCCAAGAAGTTCGAGGAATCCCATCCGGGAACGAAGGTACAAGTGGAGGCATATGCTGACGGATTCGACCAAAAGCTGGCCGCAGGGTTTGGGGCAGCCAATCCGCCGGACGTGATGTACATGTGGGACTTTCCGACGTATCACCAATCCCTGGAGCCGCTGGACGACTATGCGTCCAAGGACAAGGATTTGAATATCGACGATTTTTATCAAGGATTGTTTAACTACGGCAAAATCGACAACAAGCTGTACGGAATCCCGGCGGGCTTTACGACCCGGGTTGTATATTACAACAAGAAGATGTTCGACGATGCAGGGATCACTTACCCTGCTGATGGGTGGACATGGGGCGAATTCCAGGAGGTTGCCCAGAAGCTGACGGATAAATCCAAGAAGCAGTACGGCTTCGGTGTTCGGGCCGAGAACGATACGTATGATCTTCAAGGGTTCGTATGGAGCAACGGCGGTTCCTTTATTTCAGAGGACGGCAAATCGATTGAGGGCTATATGAACAGCAAAGAAACAGCAGAAGCCATTCAGATGCTGGGAGATATGCTCAAGAATGGCTCAGCCGTCCTGACCGGCGGCAAAGGCCAGCAGAGCGGAGAGGATATTTTCAAAGCAGGCAAAATCGCCATGTGGGAAAGCGGTATCTGGCCGCTGGAATCCTTCAGAGACGCTGGTATTGATGTAGGTACGGTGGAAATGCCGGCCTTCCCGGGCAAACCTCTGAAGGGAGTACTGGCTGAATCCGCGCTGTCCATAGCCAAGGATTCCAAGAATAAGGATTTGGCATGGGAATTCATCAAGTATTACGTATCGGATGAAGCGATCAAAATGCGCGTCGCCGACCTTCCGGTCCGGGTGAGCGTGGTGAATGAGCTGAAGAAGGATCAGGATCCTCTCTACAAGCCGTATTACACGATGCTGGAGCGTTCGGACAATACGCCGGCCTTCCTGCTAAATCCAAAATGGAATGAAGTAAATCGCCAGTTGTCGGCAGCCGTGGAGTCCATCATGTTCGGCAGCGATGCTGGGGAGGTTCTGAACCAGGCTGTGAAGGATAGCGAACGCTATTTGAAATAAACGAAGAAGGAAGGTTCGCGAAAATGGCCCATACTGATATGCCTTACTCACAACAGCAGACAGCGGCCCCGAAGCGACTTGGAATCAAACGATGGGGTGGGGCCGTGCCCTACCTCTTCATTTTTCCTTGGATATTCGGATTCCTGGTCTTCACCCTTGGTCCGCTGCTGTTTTCTCTTATCATCTCATTCTTTGATTGGCCGATCGTAGGCCAAGTGACCTTTGTCGGCGTCAACAACTATGTCGAGATGTTCTCGAACGATCCGTTGTTCTGGAAATCGCTGTTCGTTACGTTGAAATTTGCGGCTCTGTTTGTGCCGCTAAACATCATCGTGGCTTTGGGACTCGCCATGCTGCTGAATCAGAATGTAAAAGGGAGCGCGTTCTTCCGCACAGCCTTCTACCTGCCATCGGTTATTTCCGGTGTAGCGCTCGCCATGATCTGGTCGTGGGTGTACAGCGGAGATTACGGAATACTCAATTACTTCTTGTCTCTAGTCGGCATTGAAGGCCCGGACTGGCTGAACGATACGAAGTGGTCCCTGGTCGCCATGGTTATCGCAAGTCTGTGGGGACAAGGCTCGATGATGCTTATTTTTCTGGCGGGCCTCAAGGGAATTCCGAAGGATCTGTATGAGTCGGCCTCGATGGACGGGGCGGGCAAGATTCGGCAGTTCTTCAATGTGACCATCCCGATGATTACGCCGACGCTGCTCTTTAACCTGATTACATCCATCATTGCTGCCTTCCAGCAGCTGACGCTGGCGCTCCTGCTTACGGGCGGAGGGCCGCTGAAGTCGACGTATTTCTACGCCATGTACATGTACGAGAATGCATTCAAGTTTTTCAAAATGGGGTACTCCGCAGCAAATGCCTGGTTCATGTTCCTGATCGTGCTGACGTTGACGTTCCTCGTATTCAAGTCTTCGGAAGCCTGGGTGTTCTATGAGGGCGAGATGAAGACGAAGAAGGAGAAAGCGAAGCCGAAGCGTGCCAAGCGAGGGCCTCAAGCTAGTCGGGAGGGAAGTTCCATATGAAAAAGGTGACCACATACACGCTGCTAATCTTGTGCTCGCTGCTGTTCATTGCCCCGCTCTTCTGGGCGGTAACGACAGCGCTCAAATCGCAGCAAGAACTGTATCTGTTTCCTCCAAAATGGTTTCCGTCCGTTTGGCGCTTTAGCAATTTCGCGGAAGCGTGGAGCATTCAGCCGTTTAATCTGTTTATGAAAAATACGCTGATTGTAACGCTGCTGTCCACGCTCGGACAGCTTGTATCCTGCACACTGGTGGCCTACGGATTCGCCCGGTTTCAATTCAAGGGGCGGGACGCGCTGTTTCTGATCGTGCTGGCCACCATGATGATTCCTTGGGAAGTGACGATGATTCCGCAGTATATGGAGTTTAACTATCTGGGCTGGATTAATACTCTTAAACCGCTCATTGTTCCATCCTGGTTCGGCTCTGCATATTTCATATTCCTGCTGCGCCAGTTCATCATGACCTTGCCGAAGGAGCTGGATGAGGCGGCAACGATTGACGGGGCGGGAAGAATGACGGTTCTATTGCGAATCATCGTCCCACTGATGGGACCATCGCTTATCCTGGTGGCTGTATTCCATATGATGAGCTGCTGGAATGATTATCTGGGCCCGCTCATCTTCCTGAATGATCAGACGAAATATACGCTGACGCTGGGGTTATCCCAATTCAAGGGCATGCACGGCGTTGATATGCAGTCCATTATGGCGATCACCTGCCTGATCTCGATCCCGCCGCTTGCCGTATTTTTCTTCGCCCAGCGTTATATCGTTGGCGGCATAGCCACGACGGGGATCAAGGGATAGTGGATGTCTTCGATAAGAGACGTCCACGATTGATCTGCAGCTTGATGCAATATCAGAACATAGAAGTGTGTGTTCAAAAAGTCAGGGGAAGATGACTTTTTGAACTACCTCTAGAAAATTAGACCGTTTGGAAAGGATGGAGAGATCTATGAAAGACCCTCGTATCGGCCGCGACTGGGATAACCTGAGCGTGCTGGAGCGAAACCGGGCGAAGAGCCGGGCCTATTTCATTCCGTTTGCGGATGCGGACGGAGCACTTAGTTATGACAGAGGCAGCTCGGCCTGGTATCAATCGCTGAACGGAGTTTGGAAATTCCACTATGCCGAGGAGCCCGAGAGTGCTCCAGAAGCATTTTTTGAAAAGGATTACGATGTATCGGCCTGGGATGACATCCCGGTTCCGGGACACTGGCAGCTGAAAGGCTACGGTCACCCCCATTACACGGATTTGTACTATCCGTTTCCTGTGGATCCGCCGCATGTGCCGAATGCGAATCCGACTGGCAGCTATGTCCGTGAGTTCGAACTGCCTGAGCACTGGGACGGCAGCGAGATCAGCATCAAATTCGATGGTGTGGACAGCGCGTTTCATGTGTGGCTGAACGGCGCGTTTATCGGCTACAGCCAGGGAAGCCGGCTGACCTCCGAGTTCGATCTGACGCCTTACGTAAAGACTGGCGTAAACAAAATATCCGTCCGGGTATATCAGTGGTCGGATGGAAGTTATCTGGAAGATCAGGATATGTGGTGGATGAGCGGCATTTTCCGGGATGTCTATCTGGTCGCCGAGCCGTCAGCGCTTCGAATCAACGATTTCTGTGTAACGACCAAGCTGGATGAGGAATACGTGAACGCCAAGCTAAACGTGCGATTGGAGTTCGCAGGAACGGAATCTGGATCGGTACGGCTGCAGCTGCTGGATGGAACCGGCGAGGTGTTAGGTTCAGTTCAAAAGGATGTTACACACTCCGCCGTGGAGGAATTTGAAATGGATGTGGTGGGCCCGGAATTATGGAGTGCCGAATCACCGTCACTGTACCATCTGCTTATCACCTTGCGGGATGATCAGGGGGAAACGCTGGAGAACGTGGCGCAGCGTGTCGGGTTTCGTTCAATCGAAGTGAAGGACGGAGAGCTTCTGGTCAATGGCAAGGCGATTCTACTTAAGGGAGTTAACCGACACGATCATCATCCGGATACGGGCCGAACAGTCACCCTGTCCACGATGCTGGAGGACATCCGTTTGATGAAGCAGCACAACATCAATGCCGTCCGGACCGCTCATTACCCGAACGATCCACGATTCTATGATCTGTGCGATGTGTACGGACTGTATGTTATGGAAGAGACGGATTTGGAGACCCACGGCTTTGAGCCGCTCGGCAACATCTCCCGCTTAAGTGACGATCCGGACTGGAAGGAAGCTTACGTGGACCGCGTGCGCAGAATGGTGGAGCGGGATAAGAACCACCCGTCCGTTCTGTTCTGGTCCCTCGGCAATGAATCCGGCTTTGGCTGCAATTTCCGCGCGATGGCGGAGTGGTGCCGGGAGCATGACACTACCAGGCTGATTCATTACGAAGAGGACCGCGAGGCTGAGGTGTGCGACGTGGTGAGCACCATGTATTCCTCCGTTGAGAAGATGGAGGGCTTCGGCAAAATGACCGATCATCCCAAGCCGCATATTCTGTGCGAATTTGCGCATGCAATGGGCAACGGGCCTGGTGGACTACGCCCATACTTTGATACTTTTGAAGCGCATCGCTGTCTTGCGGGGGGGTTCGTGTGGGAGTGGATTGATCACGGGCTGAGCAGAAGGACGGCGGACGGAAAGCTGGATTATGCATACGGCGGCGATTACGGCGATGTGCCAAACAACAGCAATTTTGTCATCGACGGTTTGATCCGTCCGGACCGGACGCCTTCACCTGGTCTGCTGGAATACAAAAAGGTCATTGAACCTGTACGGATGACGATGCCGCACCCTGAGCTGCTGCACATCATGAACCGCTATGATTTTATAACGCTGGATCATTTGGAGGCCAGTTACCGCGTGCTGGCTGATGGACAGCTTGTTCATAGCGGGGTACTGGAGCTTCCCCGTATCGAGGCAGGCACAAGTGCTGAACTAAGCCTCGCAGAAATTGTGAAACAGTCTGCTATCGGCGTAAGCCCTTATGCCGAGCTGTGGCTTGAGGTATCCCTCTCACTGGCTGCGGACTGCCGCTGGGCAGAGCGGGGGCATGAAGTGGCGTGGTCCCAGTTTCAGCTGCGCGAAGCGTCGAAGCCTGAATTCAAACCGACCGCTGCTTTTCGGCAGGGACCTCTGCAGATTAGCGAGGAGAAGAATGGCCTTTATGTAAATAACGGCAGCTTTCAGGTGTCATTAAGCTCCCGCCATCCGGGCTTCCAAAGCTTGTCTCTGCAAGGCAAAAGAATCGCGCTTAGCGGACCGCTACTAAATTTCTGGCGTTCGCCGATCGATAACGATATGTATGTGCTGCCGGATTGGCGTAAAGCGCATCTGGATCGGCTCTCCGAGCGGATCGATCATTTTGAATGGAAGCGACTGGACCAGGACAGCGTAGAGGTGCGACGAATCTCCCGAATTGCGCCGCCAGTGTATGATTGGGGCTTCCGCTGCGAAACAACCTATACGATCACTTCCAGTGGTCTGATTGTGATTGACGTGAAGGGGGAGCCGATTGGAACTCCGCCTGCCATGCTGCCCAAAATCGGGCTTCAAATGCAAGTAGCGGGGGACATGGAGCATGTCCGCTGGTATGGCAGAGGACCTGGAGAGAGCTATCCGGACAGTCTGGAAGCGGGACGATTTGGAGAATACCGCAGCACCGTGGACGGCTTGTTCACACCTTATATTTACCCGCAGGAGAACGGAAACCGCTCGGATGTCCGGTGGATTTCGCTCACGGATGGCGCGGGATTGGGACTCCTCGCCGTAGGCGAGCCCGTCTTGAACTTTAGTGCGAGCCGGTACACCGATCAGGATGTGGAATCTGCCGCACATGCCAGTGATCTGATTCCACGCAGCTTCACGACATTGAATCTGGATTACCAGCAGAACGGACTTGGCAGCAACAGCTGCGGTCCGGCACAGTCGCCTGAGCATTCGATCAAACCGGAGCCGTTTGCATTCCGCATCCTCCTGAAGGCTTACACTGGCGAGGATACCGACCCGGCTGGATTAAGCCGGCGGATGCGCTCGGAAGCGGAATTGTATAAGTAACCGACTGATTTTATTTCAAAATCGTCATCGGATTTTCTGGAAAAGGGGAATAACATGTCTCTTTACATCAAAGACCTGCTGCAGCTGTCTACGGGCGTGCGCCGATTCCTGATAAGTGAGGCCTTCTACGGCCTCGGTATCGGACTTTACTCACTCGTCCTCAATCTGCATCTGCTCTTCCGGGGACTCAGGGAAGACGAGATTGGTGCATTGGTATCGATGGGGATTCTGGTCATGGGTGTGCTCGCCATTCCAGTTTCCATGCTCGCTAACCGGACCGGGAGAAAGAAATTGCTGGTCACCGGCATTTTCTTCATCGCTGCAGGGAATGTGCTGTTTGCTCTCAGTGATCAATTGCTCTGGTTCTATGCCGCTCAGATTCTGGTGTCTGCCGGTTTGACGCTGGTGGAAACGACGGAGATCCAGCTGCTCTTTCATTATTGCAGGTCCCGTAAGGAAGAAGCGCGTGCATTCTCCTTGATGTTTGCTGTTTTTACGGCTTTCTCGGGTTTGGGAACGCTGGCAGCCGGGTATATCTCGAAGGGGTTTGAAGGCAGCAGGGGCTATGAGGCCTCTCTGCTGCTGACCGGGCTGGTGCTTGTGCTTCATGGGATCATCCGGGCATACTGGCTGCCCCCTGAGCGTAAAGTCGCGATGAAGCCGGCGGCAGCGGCTTCATCAGTCAAGGGAATCACCAGGTTAGTGAAACCACTATCTTCCGGGACATTATGGTTGTTCGCCTTGTTCATGGCGCTCCTTGGAGGGTGCATTGCGATGACCGGTTCATTCCTGAATGTCATCGTGAAGTTCCGTTTGAACTTAATGGATGATCAGGTCTCCCTAATTCTGGCCATCGGTGCGATTCTGCTCTTTATATGCTCATTGATGACGCCGTATGTCATGGAGCGGTTTGGTTATAACACGGCCATTATTGCGGTATTTATGGTCAATATCCTCCTGTTCGCTATTCTGTCCCTAATACTTCCCGTATGGCTGTTTATTGTGCTGTTTCTATTGCGGGGTGGGGGTGTGACGATGCTGTCCAATCTGCTGGACAGTCTGCTGATGTCGGCCTTCAACGAAGAGGAACGAAATCTGTATGCCGGCATGCGGTCGGTGTTCAGGAGCCTGGGCTCATCGGGGGCAACCTTGGTCGCCGGATGGATCCTCGCCCGGCAGGATTACCGGCTGCCTTTTCTGGTCACAGCAGGGGCACTGTTCATCTGCGGTATGTATTATTTATGGTGGATTCGGCCCGTCTTGTCCAAGCGATTAAACAGCAGCATGGAGTCTTGAATAGATTAGGCTGTCTAAAAGAGAATTACCTCTTTTAGACAGTCTTTTTGCTGATTTCGGTATGTTTTCACATTCATCTCAAGCTGTCCGCTTCTTAATTGAAGCTTATCCTGATTTGTTCGTGCGAAAGTCTGCAAACATATTGACATTAAAAATTGGAACATGTTTAAATAGAGGAAGTGTTAGCACTCTGCTCAATAGAGTGCTAAAAAAGAAAAAACTCGTTTAGATTGGAAAGGAGACTTTTTCATGGCGAAACAACAATTTAAAGCCGAATCCAAACGGCTGCTCGAGATGATGATCAACTCGATTTATACGCAGCGTGAAATTTTTCTGCGTGAGCTGATTTCGAATGCCAGCGATGCGATCGACAAGATTTACTATAAAGCGCTGACCGACGACAACCTGACCTTTAACAAAGAAGATTACTACGTTAAGATTACCGCAGATAAAGCTAATCGTACGCTTACCATTACCGACACGGGGATCGGGATGACCAAGGAAGACCTTGAGAACAATCTCGGCGTCATCGCGAAGAGCGGTTCTCTTGCATTCAAGAGCGAAAATGAAGCGAAGGACGGTCACAATATCATCGGTCAATTCGGCGTAGGCTTCTACTCTGCCTTTATGGTTGCCGATGTGGTAACTGTGACGAGCCGTGCTCTGGGCAGCGATGAGGCATATAAATGGGAATCCGAAGGCGCAGACGGATATACCATTACGCCGGCCGAGAAGGATTCCGTTGGAACCGAGATCGTAATGAAGATCAAGGAGAACACGGAAGACGATCAGTATGACGAGTATTTGGAAGAGTATCGCTTAAGAGCGATCATCAAGAAGTACTCAGATTTCATCCGCTATCCGATCAAGATGGATGTGAAGACGCAGCGGCCGAAAGAAGACGCTGAGAACGAGTTCGAAGAAGTACAGGAAGAACAAACCATCAACAGCATGGTGCCGATCTGGCGCAAGAACAAGAGCGAGCTTACGGAAGAAGATTATCAGAACTTCTATAATGAGAAGCGATACGGCTTTGATAAACCGCTGAAGCATGTTCATATCAAAGCGGACGGTGCCGTTGTTTACAACGCGATTTTGTTCATTCCTGAGAATACACCGTTTGATTATTACACCAAGGAATACGAGAAGGGACTTGAGCTCTACTCCAACGGTGTCCTGATCATGGATAAATGCGGCGATCTGCTGCCGGACTATTTCAGCTTCGTGAAAGGGATGGTCGATTCCGAGGATCTGTCGCTGAACATCTCCCGCGAGATGCTGCAGCATGATCGGCAGTTGACACTGATTGCGAAGAATATCAAGAACAAAGTGAAGGGCGCGCTTCAGAGCATGATGAAGGACGAGCGGGAGAACTATGAAAAATTCTTCGCATCCTTTGGCAGAGGTCTAAAATTCGGCGTCTATAACGATTACGGCATGAACAAGGAAGATCTGCAGGATCTGCTGCTGTTCACATCCTCTAAAGAGAAGAAGCTGGTCTCCCTGGATGAGTACGTATCAAGAATGCCGGAAGATCAGAAGTTTATCTATTATGCATCCGGCGATTCCATCGACCGCATCGAGAAGCTTCCGCAAACGGAAATGGTGCTGGATAAAGGTTACGAAATCCTGTACTTCACCGACGATGTGGATGAGTTTGCGATCAAAATGCTGATGAAATACAAGGAAAAAGAATTCAAATCGGTATCCAGCGGTGATCTTGGCCTTGATTCGGAGGGGGATCAGCAGGAGAACGAAGCAGAAGAAAGCGACAACAAGGAACTCTTTGAAGCTATGGGCAGCCTCTTGGCAGGCAAGGTGAAATCCGTTAAGGCCTCCAAGCGGTTGAAATCCCATCCGGTATGCTTGTCCACGGAGGGCGAAGTCTCGATCGAGATGGAAAAAATCTTGAAGGCCATGCCGAACGGACAGGATGTTCAAGCGGATAAGGTGCTGGAGATTAACACCAACCATGAAGTGTTTAAATCCCTGAAAGCACAGCAAGCGGATCAGGATAAGCTGAAGCTTTACACGAATCTGCTGTACAATCAGGCATTGCTGATTGAAGGCTTGCCGATTGCTGATCCGGTAGAATTCACAAACGATATTTGCAAAATCATGGTGTAACCATCACAGCTAATTGCTAACGATGATAACAAACAAACCCGAAACCCTGGTGCATGAAACCAGGGAATCGAGTTTGTTTTTTTGCCTGTAACCTGATCACGCTAAGGCGCTTACACCACGTTCGCGGCCAGATCCGATAACAAGCCGTTCTCGGGTGCTATGCCAAGAAGGTCATACACCGAGATGGGGAACATCGGAAATCCGACATAGTAAGGTGTGATGGCATAGAGCGGATAAAAGATGACCAGGGATTTGTCGGCCAGATAGAAGTCCTGATTCGGCGAAACGGTGACCTGGCTGTTCTCCAGCAAGGGAATGCTGCGTTCCTTGATCTGCCGGTTCACTTCAGCAGCCAAGACGGCTTGATAGCCCGACCCTGGACGAAACAGGTCTGATAAGGAGTAGGATTTTCCGGTAGCTGTGGAGAAAGTCAGGCCCTTCGTCACCGTAAACCCGTGTGCCATAGGCTCCGAGTAGGTGTAGTTGGTCAGCACGAGGCTGAGAATGCCGCGCTCATTCGTCTTAATCTCAAAAGTACCCGTCGTTTGCGGGTTGGTCCCGGTTTGAACCTGCTGCTGTTCACGCTGCATTTCCTGAATTTGAAGAATAATGGCCCGGTTGATGGCAGCCTCCGCCTCCGAATTCATGAGGCCGTATACTTGTGGATAATGAATGACGAGACCAGGTGCCGTATGCGTGAGGGTATGGACATTTACCGGCGGTACATATTGCGCCATGCGTAAGATCGCTCCATTCCAGCATTAGATACATTAGCCTATTCGGAAGTGGGCGCGTGGGTTACGGATATAGTGGGAGGGAGATTGTCGACATATTCCAAGTGATGAAATCCCCAGGTACACATGTCAGCTAGAACGCTGTCCAAGGTCTTTCCATGTTCAGAGATGGAATACTCTACTTTGGGCGGAATCTCCTGATACACCTTGCGTCTGACCAGCCCATCCTGTTCCAGTTCGCGCAGCTGATTCGTCAGCATGCCTTGGGTCACGCCTGGAAGCATACGCCGCAGTTCCCCGAACCGTTTGGTTCCGTCCTGAAGCAGAATAAACAGAATCAGCGGTTTCCACTTGCCGCCAATTAATTGCAGCGTTGTCAGGATGCCGTCCGTGTTAGGCTGTCCTTGATCCGTTGTTCTCATATTCTCAACTCCCGAGAAAGTATGCTATTTGATCATTAGATGCTTGATGATTGTTACTGTAGCACAGTAGCTGGTTTTAACCTAGTACTATTCTGTACCGTACTTAGTATGTTTTACCGTACTATGCATGGGATGAGTACGTACCATTAACCGGACTAAGTACATAAAAAGAGCGTACTTTTCAAAGATTACGAACCGAACCATAATGGGGGTGTCAAACAAACCGAACCAGATAGGAGACCTGACTATGAAAATTATGATAATTGTAGCTCATCCGAATTTGGAGAACTCGCGTGCCAATCGAGCACTGCTGCAGCACAGCCGACTGCATGCCAATGGAAATGTAGATATTCGGAATCTTTACAAGGAATATCCGGATTGGATTATTGATATGGAGCGGGAGCAGCAGCTTCTTCTTCAATATGATCGTGTGGTGTTCCAGTTCCCATTTTACTGGTACAGCTGTCCGCCCCTGCTGAAGAAATGGTTCGATGATGTGCTGACCTTCGGGTGGGCATTCGGTCCCGAAGGGAACGGTCTGAAGGGCAAAGAGTTTATGTTGGCGACGACGGCAGCGGGTTTAGAATACGGATATCAAGCAGGAGGGGAGAACTGGTTTACCGCCAGTGAGCTGCTGAGGCCGATTCAAGCCACATTTAACAGGTGCAAAGTGACCTATCTTCCTGCATTTGTAACATATAACGTCGAGCGGGTCAGTGATGAAGCACTTCAGGCCGAGGCTGCCAGGTATGCGGAACAAGTCCTTGCACCTGCTGTTGTGGGAAGTCGATACTGAGAGATCCATGGCTTGATCGTTTCGCAAGGAGCCCGGACCCTGCTCCGATACTCCGATGAGAAGACTGCGTTCATTGAGCAGCTTCTTGCCAGAGCGAAGGAGTGGAAGAACGGGAGAACAAGTTAATTAAACACCTGCCTGTCTCATCCTCCATCCATGGCCTTGCACTGCTTTCGGTATGCCGAAGGGGTCAGGCCATGATATTTTTTAAATGTTTTGCTGAAATGGACATAGTCCGAAAAGCCGACACGGTAGGCCGTTTCCTGAGCCGAAAGCTCTGACTCCGCAAGCAATTCCTTCGCTTTTTCCATGCGGACCTGCACCAGATATTTCACGAAATTCATATTCGTTTCATTCTTGAAGGTACGGCTTAAATACGTAACTGACATCCCGACCGAATCGGCCACCTCCTGCAGCGACAAATCCTCCATCGCATAATTCTCTTCAATGTACCGTTTGGCTTTCTGGATATTATGATGCGATCCTAGATTGCGGGAACCCTTAATTAACGCAAGCAAATCCTTGATCTTATCCTCTACTTGGCTGCCGCAGACAACGGGATCATCTTCCAGAAGCCATTCGTCCTCGCCGATCTTTACCGCAAGAGTTAAACCGCGTTCGTCAAGCGCAGAGAGCAAATCCTGAATCAGCATCCGAACGTACCGTGATAGGCTGACTTCCGCCGGTCCCTTCGTTTCAAAAAGAGTCATGATCTCACGGGCTTGCTCTAGGGCCTCCTGTTCATTCGCAGACCATAACAGTTCAGCCAGTCTGGCTTTATGGTGCTGCTGGACAAGCGTCCATTCCGTTTGCCTGGAGAATTTCGCCCGCCGATTATCCAGATCCCTGCACGCTTGCTCCAGTGTCATCTGAAACTGATCAGGGTCGATGGGCTTCAGCAGAAAATCCGAAACGCCATAGCGGATCGCTTGACGAGCAAACTCGAAGTTATCATGACCCGAGAGGATAATGAAATGCATATGCGAATGAGATTCCCTAACACGTCTGATAAATTCCAGTCCATCCATTTCGGGCATGCAGATATCGGTCACGATAATGTCAGGCCGGCTGCTCTCCAGCAGTTGAAGAGCTTCAACCCCGTCTTCGGCTTCTCCTGTGACCTCCACCTGAAGACCGGATCTTTCGACAAGCTTGCGTAAGCTAAAATGAATGGCATATTCATCATCAATCATCATTAACCGATACATAGCGTTCCTCCTCGCTCGTTTTATACGGCAGTCTGATTTCAAACTGGGTGCCTTCTCCTGGAATAGATTCCATGAGGTACAGGCCATATTCAGCTCCGAAGGTCAGCTGAAGTCTCTGGTGTACATTCAGAAGACCAATGCCTCCCGAGGTTTCTTTTCCATCACCCCGCAGTAGCCCTTTCTCCGAATGCTCTTGATATTGCAGGATTTCTCTGATATTCCGCACTGTATCTGCGCTCATGCCAACCCCTTTATCCTGAATCACGATCGCATAATAGTCTGCCTCCGCGCTAGCCCCGATCCGAACATAACGCGGCTTCTTGCCTCGGTATCCATGTATGAATACATTCTCTACGATCGGCTGCAGCGTGAGTCTGACGGCCATTACACGATCCCAATCTTGCTCTTTCACATCCATGTCGATCTGGAGTTTGCGGAAACGGGCACTTTGCAGATCAAGATAATATCGGATATGCGTCATCTCTTCCCGGAGTGGCACGACTGATCCGGCATGACCAATGTTGTAGCGGAACATATGTGCAAGCGCCCGGGTCATCCGGCTGATCTCCATATGATCATCCGCGATGGCATATGAATTAATAATCTCCAGCGAATTGTACAAGAAATGTGGATTAATATGGGACTGCATGGAGCGGAGCTCTGATTCCTTTTGCTTGATCATGAGATCGCGTTCCTTCAGCTGGGAATCATGGACTTCCCGGATCAATCGCTTCAGTTCTCCCGTCATGCTGTAAAAGCTGTGAAATACGGCAGTCATCTCAGGATTACGGAACCTGCCTAATTTGATAGGAAGAACAAAGTCACCTCGCTCGACACGGGCCATTAACTTCTGCAGCATGGACAGCTGTCTGGTCAAGGAAAAAGAAAAACCACCCACAAGGGACAAAGCAATGATGATCAGCACGGCAGCGGCGGCTAGTGAGTAATTACGCAGCGTGATCAGCCCGCCGATAAGATTGTTCAGCGGCAGATCGGCAACAACCGTCCAGCCGGTAATTTGCGACTTTTCATGCAGAACCATTTTTTCGGTGTTGGACGTTGTGTCTTGATGCCGGAAGAAGGTGCTGTCCTCTTTCTGAATACGCGTAAATAGCTCATGCTCGACAACAGACCCGATTTGATTTGGATTCGGATGGTAGATGACCTGCCCGTCCTTGCCCATGATCCAGACATCAAAGCCACCCAGTGAATCGTTAGTGCAGATGGCCCCGATTTGCTTCAGATTGAGATCGATAATCAATAAGCCTTTGTAGAGGAAGGTGGAATTATCGTATAGTTTTCGGGCTACAGTTAGGGACGGTGTATTGCCAACCCGGCTGAGGCCGACGATCTGAAAGTCACTGTATTGATCCAGCCGCTCCTGGAAGGATCGGTTGCGCTTACGAATTTCCCGCATATCCAGCAGTGAGGAAGCGCTTTCGTAATCGGTGATCTGTCTGTTGTTCTCGGCTACAAGCGAGATGCCAATGATATCGGATCTGCCATAGATCATCTGAGCAAACAAATCATCTTCCACTTTTTTGGATAGCTGGAAGTAAGCATAGGGAGTAAGCTGAGTTGCAGAGAGAAACTGCTGGATCTGCGGGTTATGAATAAAGGGATAGGTTGAATTTTCGAGATTGGATAGATAGGAGTCGAGCGACACGTTGGTTTGCTCAATGATACGCTTGTTGGCGCCCGCAGCAAATTGTTCAATCGCTTTGGTCGATGATAGGTACCAGAAGCTGCCCAGCAGAAAGAAAGGAAAGCCAATGAACAGGATGATCAGAACGAATAAACGTTGGTTAATGGTCAAGTGACCTGAAGGGATTCCTTGGATATTCATCATGCTTCCGCCTTCCTGGCATTGAAGTAGGGAATGTAAGGACATTGTAGCAAAAAAACACAAGTTGTAAATAAAAAACCATGATGCTGCAGCAAGAAATCACAAGTGAGTCAAGAAAGCACATGGGCGCTTTTGGCATTATCAACTACAATCGCATTAATCCATTTAAATTGAATCAGGGGGCGAGACTTCGTGAAAAAAAGAAAAGGCTTTCACGGTTGGTTAGCGGCATTATTATTCATATCCATCGTGGCCAGCGGCTGCGGCAATGCTAGTGAGGGAAAAGGTGGAACCGCTTCCTCGGGGGCGGGCGACGGCGGTGACAACGGTAAGAAAGTGGAAATTCTGCTTGGATACTATTCCAGTGACAGCTCCGATACGAAGATGAAGGAGCTGATTGAGCAGTTTGAGAAGCAGCACCCGAACATTAAGGTTAAGACTCAAAGTGCTCCGTATGGCCAGTTCTATCAAAAGCTGGATACGCAGATTGCAGCCGGTCAGGCACCGGACGTATGGCTTTCTGACGGTGTGTACGTAATGAAATACGCCCAGCGCGGGGCAGCCAAGGATCTGACCGATTGGATTGAAAGTGACCTGAAGGCGGATGAGTATTACGGGCTTGATTTCAATAAAGACGCAGACGGACGTTATTGGGGGGTACCTCAAGGAATTCAGGTCGGTGTTCTGTTCTACAACAAGGACATGTTTGATAAAGCTGGCGTAGACTATCCTTCGGATGAATGGACATGGGAAGACCTGAAAGCTACAGCTGCGAAGCTGACGGTAGATGCGAGTGGAAAAACGGCAGAGGACAGCGGGTTTGACGCTGCCAGTGTCAATCAGTTCGGGCTCACATTCTTTAGCATCACTGAAGGCTGGTTCTCTGTCATGAAATCTTATGGGGGCGGCGTTCTTGATGAAAAGGCGGAAAATTCGATCGTCAATACGCCCGAGAACAAGCAGGCGTTTGAATGGATGGTTGATGGCATGCAGCGGGGCATCATTACGGACCCGGTTGACCTGAAGAGCTTCCAGAGCAATACCGCTGTGTTCCCAAGCGGCTCGGCTGCCATGCGGATTGGGATCTATGCCCGTGTGCAGGCAGCGAATGAAGCCGGCCTGAATTATGATGTGACGATGCTGCCGAAGGGACCTGACGGCAAACGCGTCTCCCCGGTTATTGCCAACTCGTGGGTGATTAATCAGAAGTCGAATGATGAGAAAGCAAAAGCCGCTTGGGAATGGATTAAATACTGGGCTACGGAAGATGACGTACAGAAGCAATGGACCGAGCTTGGTGAGGCGGTGCCTGTGAAGAAATCGGTAGCACAATCTGAAGTGTTCCTCAAAGCGGGGGAGAAGCCAGCGAACCGCCAGGCCTTCCTGGATAGTCTGGAGTTTGCACAGACGCTCGATAATAATGCGGTTTGGGAAGAGTGGGTAGGCAAATTCAACGAGAATGCAGAGCGTGCGTTCCTGGGCGATGCAACCATTGATCAGGCGCTAAGCGATGCAGATGCAGCCGTCCAATCGGTCCTCGATGATTTTTATAAAAAATAAAACAAGGGTGGAAGAAAGGCGGGAGTGAAATGGGCAATATGATAAACGACAATGCAGCACTCAAAGCCGATCCGATGCCGCACAAACGGCCCGCCCGAAAACGGAAATGGGATCACGAGGGGAGATGGGGGCTGCTTATGGCCTCCCCTTATCTCCTTCACTTTATTATTTTTGTGGCGGGACCACTCGCCGCATCGCTGTATTTCAGCTTTTCCGACTACGATATGCTGAATCCGCCCCAGTGGAGCGGATTGGATAATTTTCGGCGTATGGCCGGTGATTCGCTGTTCATGCGTTCCCTATGGAATACCTTGTATTTTGCAGTGCTGTTCGTACCTCTTCAGACCTTCCTGGCCCTCGTGCTGGCTGTTGCGTTAAACCAGCGTTTAAAAGGCCTTAAATGGTTTCGGATGGCTCATTTTATTCCGGTGATCTCCTCATGGACCGTTATCTTGTATGTTGCTGACGCCGTATTCAATCCACGCTTTGGCTTGGCGAATACGCTGCTAGCGAAGCTGGGGTTCGCAGGGCAAGGCTGGCTGCAGGATCCGAAGCTGGCCATCCCGCTGCTCGTCTTCATCGCGGTATGGAAAGGGATCGGTTATATCATGGTCATTTATCTGGCGGGACTTCAGAGCGTCCCCGGGGATTTGTATGAAGCCGCGGAGATTGACGGAGCAGGAGCTATACGCAAATTCCGCAATATTACGGTTCCTTTGATTTCGCCGACGACATTCCTGGTGGTCATCATGAGTACGATCTCCACCTTCCAGGCATTTGAACAAATTTACGTGCTCACCGGTAGAGGGGATATCAGTTCGGCGGGTGGCCCGAATAACTCCAGTCTGGTCATGATGCTGTATTTATACCGTGAGGGTTTCACGTTTATGAGAATGGGTTATGCTTCCGCTATCGCTTGGGTGCTGTTCATGATTCTGTTCTTGTTGACGCTGGTACAGCTTAGGGCGCAGAAGAAATGGGTGCACTATGACTGATCCAGTGGTTAAGAAGGAATTGCAGCTTGTAAAGCGCCGGACAAAAGGAGGAATCTGACATGAGAAGAAGGCTGCTGGGCAAAAGCATCGGATATGTGCTGATCGGAATCAGCTCACTCATTATGATTGTGCCGTTCTTGTCGGCATTCATGAACTCTTTAAAAACATATAAGGAATATACAACGGTGCCGCCCCGCTGGATTCCCGAGGTATTTCAGTGGGCCAATTATGCTGAGGTATTCAAGCTAGGGAATATCGGAGGGTATACACTGAACAGTATTTTCGTAGCCGTCTTGTCTGTCATCGGCGCCTTGATCTCTTGCTCGATGGTTGGCTATGCATTTGCCAGGCTGCGTTTTCCGCTGAAAAGTACGTTGTTTGTGATGGTGCTGGGTACGATGATGATCCCGGCCGTCGTGATCATCATTCCGCACTTTATCATTTTTAATAAGCTGAACATGCTGGATACCCTCACGCCGCTCTGGATCATTGAATGGCTCGCTCAACCGTTCGGGATATTCCTCATGCGGCAGGCTTTCATGAATATTCCTAAGGAATATGAGGAAGCGGCCAAGATGGAGGGCTGTAATCCATTTCAGATCTATTTGCGGATCTTCATTCCGATGGCCAGGCCTACACTGGCGACACTGGCGATCTTTACGTTCATGGGCAAGTGGAATGAAATTCTGACGCCTGTTATCTATTTGACTTCGAATGAGAAGTATACGCTGCCGATCGGTATCCTCTCTTTATCCGGACAATGGACCGGTAATGAGCAGCTGATGATTGCGGCAGCACTGGTCAGTCTTGTTCCAATCCTGCTGGTGTTCCTGTTCGCAGAAAAGTATTTTGTGCAAAACCACAATATGGCCGGAATCAAGTAATGGACATTTATCAGCAAAGTGAGACATGCTGTGATCCAAGGAAAGGATGTAAGACAAGATGAAGTTAGCTGCATTCAGTGGATCTTTAATTGATTACAGCATCCACGAAGCGATGGGAATCTGCGCGGAGCTCGGGTTTAATGGCATCGAGATTGCGTGTCGAGAGCCGCATTTAAGCCCGGAGACCTCACTTCCGCGTGTGCGCGAGATGAAGACGATTGCGGATGGGTACGGTCTTTCGATTCCTGCATTGGCAGGGTATATGGGGCATTTCTCAACAAGTGGAGACGAGGATTGCGCCGTGGCCTATGATCAGTTTATGGGTTTGCTGGAGCGGGCAGTCATGTTGAACTCAGAGATGCTGCGCATCTTTCAGGGAGGGCCGAACGCCTTCCTGGCAGAGGACTATCATTATGCCAAGGCCGCTCACTGGATTCAAAAATGTGCGGAGGAGGCCCGGGCTGCAGGAAAGCGGATTGTACTGGAGATTCATAACCAGAGTCTGGTGGAAACGACGGACAGCGCCCTTCGTTTGCTGGATTTAATCGGTGAGGATCATGTCGGTGTGATTCATGATGCAGGCAATATGTATATCACGGACACGGACTATGGGGAAGAGTCTGTTCGGCAGCTTGGAAGCCGGTTGTTTCATGTGCATATCAAGGATGAACAGCGGATCGGGCAGGTGGGTGAGCCCGGAACCTTCAAGAATTTGACTCGTCATGGAGAAGAGTTCTTTCTGCAATGCCGCCTTGGTGAAGGAGAGGTGGACCATAGCGGGCTGCTTAGAGGACTTCGACAGCAGCAGTATCAGGGCTGGTTGACGCTGGAATGCGCGGCTCCCTATCCGCCGAAGGAACGCCTCGCTTACGATCTGCTGGTTATTAAGAAATGGCTGCAGGAAGCGGAGGTGCCAGAATGATCGGGATCGGGCAGGGACGGAAATTTGGAATTATCGGCTGCCAGCATGCTCACATCGGCATATTCATTGAGGAGATGCAGGCACTGGGTTACGAATGTGCAGGGGTATACGAACCAGAGAATAAGCGGTTAGCTCGTTCACTCGCCGACCGTTATGATTTGGAACTCATCAAGGATCGGGAATGCTTGCTGAACGATGAACAGGTGGCTGTAATTGGGTGTGCGGCGATTAATAATGAGAAGATGGATGTTATCGAGCTGTGCGAACAGCACAGCAAGCCCATCATGATTGACAAGCCTGCGGTAACGGATCGGGCTGGGCTTCTCCGGCTGCGAGGGGTTATGGAGCGGGGAAGAATCGAGGTAGGCATGATGCTGACTGAACGTTTTCGTCCTTCCCTTCATACGGTTCAACAGTTGATCGAATCCGGAGAATTGGGCGACATTGTTCATATTGCGATGCGTAAGCCGCATCGGCTGAATCCGGATACCCGCCCGGCCTGGCATTTTGATAGAGTGCAATCCGGGGGGATCCTGAATGACCTCCTCGTTCATGATTTCGATCTGCTGAGATGGCTGACAAGGCGGGAAGTGAAATCAGTATCCAGTTATATGGCGAAGCATATTTTGCCTGAATACCCGACCTTCTATGATACTGCCGGTGTGCAGGTCATCATGAACGGGGGAATAACGGCACAGCTCTACGCGGACTGGCATACACCTGCAGGAAGCTGGACTTGGGGAGATGGCCGGATATTCATTACGGGAACGCTTGGTATTGCGGAAATTCGGCTGGAAGGCGATCCCTTACTATCGAGCGATGAGGTTCTGCTTGTTATCAATGAACAGGAGCTTCGTTCGATGCCTTTGGCATCCCCCCCATTTTCACTCGCCCAGGATTTCCTGAGCAGGATTGAGGGAGAAGATTGCATGATTTCGTTTGACGATATTTATAAAGCTTCGGAGGCCACGGTAAAGGCCGATGAAGGGGCACAGATTCTCTTGCGGGAGTAAAAAGGTGGATAAGAGCATACAGCAAACAATGCATAGGGGAGGCGTGAAGAACATGACGGAGAAACAGCTGTCGGTCCGGTTCGGAATCATCGGCTGCGGAATTATTGCGAACATTCATGCACAAGGTATCTCGAATACGGAGGAGGCAGAACTTGTCGCTGTATTCGATCCGAAACGCGAAGCGGCGGCCAAGCTGACTGAAACGTACGGAGGCGACATTTGCAGCACGATGGAAGAACTGCTGGCACGCGAGGATGTGGAAGTGGTCTGTATCTGCACACCGAGTGGTATGCATGGAGAGCAGACAGCGATGGTTGCCCGGGCGGGCAAGCATGTGCTGGTGGAGAAACCGATGGCGATCCGGCTTGAAGATGTCGAGCGTATGATTGAAGTCTGTGCTGAGAACGGCGTGCTGCTTGCCACCGTCTTTCCGCGGCGCATGTCCCCACAGGCCAAGTTTGCCCGGCAGGTCATTCAGGAAGGGCGGCTGGGAAAGCTTAGCTTATGTTCGGCGTATGTCATGCTGTACCGGGATCAAGCCTATTATGACAGTGCTGGCTGGCGCGGGACTTGGGAGATGGATGGCGGCGGCGCAATGATGAACCAGGGAATTCACACCGTGGATATGCTGCAATGGCTTGTTGGACCCGTCGCCTCCTTGTCGGCGAAGGCCAAAGCCGTGCTGCGCGACATCGAAGTTGAAGACACGGTAATCGCTGCGCTTGAATTCGTAAACGGAGCGCTCGGCGTTCTTGAGATCACGACCACAGCTTGTGACGGGAAGGGGCAGCGCCTGGTCATCCACGGGGATAAAGGCGTGCTCATTATTGAAGAAGATACCATCGTATCCCTTGAAATCGATGGCGTGCAAGTCGAGCTGCCAGAATTCGAACCGTTTAAAGTGATCCCGGACGGTCACCGACTGCAGATCCGGGATATGGCACTTGCCGTGCGAGAAGGCCGCAGGCCTGTGATTACCGGGGAGGAAGGCAGACATTCACTGGAGATTATTCTTGGTACTTATGAGGCTTCGAGGCAGCGCCAAGAAATCGAACTGCAAACGGGAACAGCAGTATCCTAGAATATGGAGGTGAGCCTATCATGTCCGGCCACAGCTTGAAGCCTGTTCTTGAAGAGGTGCAGGATAAACTGAAGATTCGCGTCCATGCTGGGCGTGAAGCAATGGGAAAGGCGGCAGCCGCTGATATTTGCGCAGCGATGCAGCGCCTTCTGGCTGCGAAGGAGCGGATTCGCATCGTGTTTGCAGCCGCCCCGTCGCAGAATGAATGCCTGGCGGCACTGGTTCAAACGGAAGGATTGGACTGGAGCCGGGTAACGGCTTTTCATATGGATGAATACATCGGCCTGCCCTCGTCGGCGCCGCAGCGGTTCGGGAACTTCTTATCCCAGCGGTTGTTTGATCAGGTATCCCCTGGCGAGGTGCATCTGATCGATGGCATGAATGATCCTGAAGCAGAATGTGATCGATACAGCCGCTTAATCACGGCTGCGCCGATTGATATGGTCGTCCTCGGTATTGGTGAGAATGGGCATATTGCCTTTAATGATCCGCCTGTTGCCGATTTTACCGATCCGTTATGGGTGAAGCAGGTCAAGTTGGATGAGGCCTGCCGCCTTCAGCAGGTGAATGACGGCTGCTTTGCGAGTCTGGAGGAGGTTCCGGAATATGCACTAACCCTCACGATTCCAGCTCTAATGTCGGGGACCCATTTGTTCTGCATCGTTCCGGGCGCAAGCAAGCGGTCAGCCGTGCAGAAAACGCTGTATGGTGATATAAGCGAGGCCTGCCCTGCAAGTATCCTTAGGCGGCATCCGGATTGCACGCTGTACGTGGATCAGGAATCTTACGGGGAGATCAGGAATGAATAGCCAAGAAAGGGTTCGTGCAGGGCGGCATTATGTTACAGGTGAGTGGACTCAGCTCGCATGGAATCCTGACGGGGAAATAGAGCGAGTAGTTCCTGGACATGGCGATGGTGAGACATGGATCGCTCCAGGATTAATCGATCTTCAGATTAATGGAGGCTACGGCCATGATTTCAATTCGCTGCCCCTTACTGTCGATACGGTAATCCAGGCAACAAGGCGTTTATGGGAAAAAGGCGTAACCCTGTACTATCCCACTGTTATTACGAACGGCGATGAAGAGATAGAACAATTATTGCGTGTTATTGACGCGGCTTGCCGGGAGGATGAGCGGGTCGGTTCAACTATAGGTGGGATTCATCTGGAGGGCCCTTTTATTTCTCCGGAGGAAGGGCCGAAGGGAGCGCATGATTCGCGGTACATCAAGGCACCGGATTGGGAGCTGTTCATGAGATGGCAGGCAGCATCGGGAAACCGGATCTGGATCGTGACCTTGTCGCCGGAGTGGCCGGAAGCAGCGGGATTCATCCGAGCGTGTGCAGAGGCGGGAATCGTTGCATCGATCGGCCATACCGCTGCCACGCCTGAGCAAATCAGGGAAGCCGTAGCCGCTGGAGCTACCATGTCCACGCATCTTGGCAATGGGGCACATCTGACGCTACCGCGCCATCCGAATTATATATGGGAGCAGCTTGCGCATGATGAGCTGTGGGCAGGGATGATCGCGGACGGAAATCATCTGCCAGATTCGGTCATCAAGGTGATCCTTCGCGCCAAGTTGTCCAAGTCGCTGCTCGTCAGCGATGCTGTATATTTAAGTGGAATGCCGCCGGGAGAGTACGAAACTCATATCGGCGGGAATGTCGTCCTAACGCCCGAAGGCAGATTGCATCTTGCCCGGAAGCCTGAACTGCTGGCCGGTTCGGCCATGATGCTTGTCGATGCGGTATGTCGATTAGCGGAATCAGGACTATGCTCATTCGCCGATGCCTGGGAGATGGCTTCTACACTTCCGGCGCAGGCGATGGGGCAAGCGGACCGATATGGGCTGAAGCGAGGCGCCCAAGCCGACTTTGTGCTGGTAGAGAAGCGCAAGGGGAGGCTTCGCATTTTGGAGACCGTCAAGGGTGGACATTCGGTATACCGGATGGAGCGGTAGATGCTAGAAATATCAATCATCCATCGATATCCTTAGTATCTCGTGGAAGAGGATTAGCAGTTCAAGCAGGGCACAATCTGGCAAACCAGTCTATTCGGAAATTTTATAGTAAACGAAAAATATCCCTTCTTGAATTTCAAGAAGGGATATTTGCATTATCATGCTATGAGAAGTCTGGATCTAAACGCGCGGCTTTATTTCTTTTTGATAAAACTCATATAATCGATCTACGGAAGAACTAGATAAGATATGACTGACCCGTTCAATTTTCTCGCGTTCCCAATCGAACCAGCGCATTTCCTTTAACTTTTCAATTTCTGCGTCCGTAAAGCGTTTTTTTATCACTTTAGCAGGGTTACCGCCCACGATCGTATATGGTGGTACATCTTTGGCAACAACCGAACCAGCCGCTACAATTGCGCCTTCACCTATGGTTACACCTGGCATAATCATGGCATTCATTCCAATCCAGGCATCACTTTCGATTACGGTATCACCTTTTGGTGCGTAGGAAGTTTCAATCTGATCTGCAAACGGGTACACGGTTATCCATTCCGAATGATGATTATGATTTCCACCCATTAAAATAATAACGCCACTTGCAATACATACGTAATTTCCAATAATCAATTTATCTATATGCCAACCATAATCTTCAATGGGGTTAAACAACTGTCTGGATTTTTCATCTCCCCACAGGTATCTAACACAACCATCTTCAAAATCATGATGATCGTAATAACCGGAATAGTAAGAGTAATCTCCTACTGTAATCATTGGGTTAGTGACAATATCCTTTAAATACTTAATTTCTGACCAGTGTTCGAACCTATGCTGTTTCATTTTCTATTTCCTCGCTTCTAAGTAGAATATATGATTTTTACTTAGAAGCTTAATACAGTTGCGACATTCTTAAACCTTATCAAACGACGAACCATCGTCCTCATCCTTTTCCTATGTGTTGGTGAGATTGTAACAAAAGAATGATCTTATCGTCAAACTTACGATACACACGCTCCTTATATAAATAGATTCTTTGAAAATATAGCTCTACCTATGTCAGTTATCGGGGAAGGGAAGTATAACCGGTGAAACAATCGCCACCCGCTGGTTTGATTATCGAAAACCTACGATATATCGTTGTTATCCGAAAATGTAGCTGTTCTTGTTTTGTTATCCCAGTTGACTTTAACACCCAGCACTTCGGCAAGCTGCCTGACGGGTAAGAACGTTACACCATTTTTAATCATAGGCACGGCATTTTCCAAAGCTACTTTCTTGCCGTCAACTTGCATCTCCGATTGTCCGATAAACAAGATAATCGTTTGATTGCCCTTTTCCAGCACAATCTTTTGTTCGCTCGGTTTCCAAGTCACTTCAAACCCGAATCCATCGGCAAGAGCTCTTAACGGGATCATCGTCCGTCCATTCTCAATAAATGGCTCGGCTCCGCTTCCAAATATGGTTTGCAGATATTTCCCATTCACAAGAACCAAGACGCGATTTTTCTTAGCTTCTGCGCAAGTGGGGATATCCTGTTGTTCTCTTTTTCCGTCCACCACCAAACCTATATTGCTAGAGTCGCCTTCACGGCTTGTATAGCAGGAAGGGGTTGGTTCTGTGTCTGACCAAAAGAAGTTCTCGGCAGCATACGTTAGATTACCGGATATCAGGATAAATAGCAAACTCGCAGCTGTGATAAATTTCCACTTTGTTCTAAACAAGATATCATCTCCAATTATTTATTAACATTTGACTTCTGAAGTTTCAAGCCATAAGTCTCATTGAGCGCATCCAGGTTCTTTTGTGGAAGTTCATTGATGTAACCTTGCGGTACCGTTATTCCCTTTTCAATATGTTTCTTAATACGGACTTCGATTTCCTCTAGGGTTAGTTTCTTCGGCGTGTAGCTATCTTTGGGCTGTGCTGTTACCCTCTTACCATCGTTATCAAACGATACAACGGTTCCGTCGGGATTAGTGACTGTGACATTAGCGCCCTGAAATTCCTTTGTAAGAGGTACGACTGATCCGGCGGCATAAGCAGCCGCACCGCCGCTTCCAATCATCAACATCGTAGCAATAAGGGACAGCGTGATCATGGACTTATTCGTTTTCTTTACATTCATGAGATTTAGTAGTCTCCTTTTCATGTATTTCTTGGGATTGCATAAACTGCTGGTACAGACGACATTCTTTTGCATAACGCCATACTCCAGCATGGATAGAAGGGTCTCTCCGTAGACTTTCCGGTCTTCCATATTCATTTTCTGAACGACCTTCTCGTCGCAAGAGAGTTCACAAAGTGCATTTAGCTGTTTATTGAGTGAATAAACCGCCGGATTAAACCAATGAACCGCATTTGCTATAAGAACCAGCAGCTTTACAAGGAGATCGCCACGCTTTATATGAACGAGTTCGTGAGACAGGATCATGGCAAGCTCTTTCTCTCCAAATGGAGTGTCTGGCAATACAACCATCGGTTTCCACAAGCCCATAGCCATGGGCGTTGTCGCATGGGCACTTACAATGACCTTAACAGGATAATGTACGGTATCATATACCCAGCTATCTTGCAGGATCATTCGTTTAAATGTCCGATATTTATGGAGATTCACGAGTAGAAAAACAGTGGCTCCGACGGCCCAAATGATAGACGCGATCAGTGCAAATTCCTTTAAGTTCTCCAACCGTAACAGATAGTCAAACAATTGCTTCATAAATAACGAGCTGTTTGTTCCTGTTTGTTCTATTGGAGTGACATAATGTGGGGATTCTGAAATCACTCCTGATTCCAGACCTGACCTTGTAGTAGGTAACACGGAACGTATAAAAGGGGCAAGTCTGTTGATGATCTCTGATCCACCAAGAAGAAAGAACACGGGAATCAGGACGGTATAATAATGCCAAGTCGGAGAGAACCATTTCTGGGTGGCGGACTTTGTACCGCTCTGTATCATCCAGATGAATGTACCTACGACTGACGAAGTGATAAGAGACAAGACTAAAGCTATCATCATTCTTTACCATCCTTACGTGCAAACCACTCTTTTAACTCTGCTATGTCATCTTGGTTAAGCTCATCGTCTTCAACCAGAGCAGCAATAAAATTCTTGGCTTTCCCATTGTATAGGCGGCTAAGAAAAGACTGGGTTTCGTACTTCTTGTACTCACTTAGCGTTAAAGTAGGAGTGTAATAATTCGTTTTGCCGCTCATGGATTTTGTTAAGAAGCCTTTTTCAATCAGCCGTTTCAAGATCGTCGATAAGGTTGACGTTTTCCAGTCCTTAGCTTTGAAAATCTCCATAAGACGGTTGACGGTAACGGATGTTGTTTCTAACTTCCAGATCACCTCCATAATCTCTATTTCTGTTTCGGACAATCTTCCTAGGTTTTTCATTGAGTGCGCACCTCTAATCGTTACTGCGACAACTTGTCGTAATGAGAATATACGACAAGTTGTCGCAGTTGTCAATAATTGTTATTCATTTATTTTTTGTATTTTAAGAAGTATTTTCAGAAGGGTTCGGCCGGAGAATCCATCCCTAATCGTATTTTGCTAACATCTCCGTCAGAATTTCCTTCATACGATCCACCATCTCACGGGGTTCCCTGACAGTTGCTTCGTTTCCTAAGCCGATAAAAAATTTAGCGAAATACATCATCTCGCCGGCGGGAACGCTCTGATCGAGCCGTCCGCTTCCATCGGGCTGAATATCAATATGGGGCACTGGCCATAACTCCGATTCACAGCGCTGAACACCTTCCCGGCTCAGATCAACGACCATTCGTATAGAGGCTGATAACTCCTCGCCGTATTCCCTCCAATTGCCCAGATGGATATGGCGGTGATCCCGCGGTTTGATTCCGGTTGTATCATACGCCGCAGACTGCATGCGGTCACAACGGAACAGGCGAAAGCCATCGCGCAGAAAACAATATGCGGCACAATACCAGAAACCGTTGCTTGCATAGACACCGACAGGTTGGATCCTCCGCTCCGCGCAGCCATCTATGGTTTCGTATTCTATCGTAACGACTCGCTGCTCAACAGCAGCATCCAGGAGAATCTCAAGGTATTCGGCTTTTTGCTGTCTGGTGTGCGTATGAAAATCCACCCGGTTCTTCATCTGATCAATCCGGTCACGGACATCACCTGGCATGTAATAATAAAATTTTTGAAGTGCGGTAGATGACTCAGCTTCAAAGGGAAGAAATAGATAGTGACGCAGGGCATGGCTGGCAAAAAACATGGCGACCGCTTCTTCCTCGCTAAAAGCGATTGGCGGGAGAATTCGTTCCTTCAGTACCTGATATCCGCCATGCGGTCCTACCTCGGAATAGAGTGGGACCCCCAGCTCACTTAGCTCCTGCAGGTCCCTTAGAATCGTGCGAGGGGATACGCCGAACTGATCGGCCAGTTCTCTTACGGTAAATTTTCGCATTCGGTTAACGGTCATCATCAGCTCGATGAGACGTTTGGATTTGGACATAGAATCAGCTCCGAATCGTTTGATGACTATGACAATAGTTGTCACTATTATACGTTATACTGACCTTAGAACCCAGAAACACCTTATAACTGGAAATGGAGTGATGGATGTGAGTCAATTGAAGGAAATGAAGCAGCTATTGTTCGAGGAGCTGGAGCTTATCGTTAGGACCAGTACAAATCTGATCGGCAAAATTTCGGCAGAGCATTGGGATTATAGACCAGCCCACAATATGAGGTCGCTTCAGGAGCTGGTGCACCATCTGGTTTCGGTGCCGGAAACGGACCTACTGATTCTGCAAGAGAAAAGCGAAGCAGAGATCCGCGAGGTGGAGGCGAACATTGCCGCAGACGGCGTGGACAAGGACAAGTTGACTGCTTCGATGACAACAGGGCTTGCGGCTCTTAAATCTTACATGAGCGATCTTACGGATGAAGAGTTTATGCACAAAAAGACAAAGCCCTTCTACCTGGAGCACGGTTCAACGCAAGCCAAGTGGCTGATCGAAATCGTCACGCATGCCCAACATCATCGGGCGCAATTATTCAATTACCTGAAAGCCCAGGGCTATGAAGTGAATATGTTTGATTTATATTAAGGGGAACCCTAATATTTCCCGAGTAATAAATTTAAGGAGAATTAGAGATGCTGAATATGTTCTTGACATCTTCATTTAAGGATGTTGTTGATCTTTTTAGGGATTTCGTTGGCGAGGACCTGAAAGGGAAGAGTGTAACATTTATTCCGACTGCGAGTATATCCGAAGAAATCAAACATTATATATGTGCAGCAATAGAAGCTTTTGAAAAGTTGGGAGTCGTCGTTGATGAGCTTGATATTTCAACAGCACGGCTGGAGGAGATCAAAGAAAAGCTCGAACGAAATGACATTATTTATGTATCTGGTGGAAATACATTCTACTTGTTACAAGAGCTGCGGAGATCAGGAGCAGACAAGATCATAGCAGATCAAGTTATTTCGGGAAAATTGTATGTTGGAGAATCAGCGGGATCTATCATAACATCGCCTAATATAGAGTATGTTAAATTTATGGATGATATAGGTAAAGCGCCAGCATTGAAATCGTATGAGGGTTTAAACTTTATCGATTTTTATCCTGTTCCGCATTATAACAACGAACCTTTTAAAGATGCTGCTAATGATTTAATGGCTCACTATAATTCCCAATTAAAACTTGTGCCTATCTCCAATACACAAGTAATTCAAGTGGAGAATCATAATATAACTGTTCATTAAAAAATTCGATTCGATGATTGAAGGATGGCGCTCGCCATCCTTTTTTTATCTTTACCAAGGATATTAGCTTGAAACTGACGTTGCGTCATCCTGTACAATAGCTTCAATGTTGAAAGGGGGGAAGAATGTTTATGAAACGATATACAGGTACAGTTGCTGCAATCCTATGGACCCTAACCCTGCTCTTGCTCAGTGCATGCAATTCCACGGACGAAAATGGGAATCTACAGCGCGTAACGCTTGAGGAGGTTGAAGTGCTGGAGATCGACCATGGTAGTACAACCTTGTATGTTGAGACAGCAGATGTGGAGGCATTGGAAGTTTCGCTGCTCAGAAACAGCAAGTCCGCAGGGGCTGTAGTTGATAAGAAGGGCGATCGGATAAAGATTCATTTGGATAACGATATCACTCGGATGTTGAATATCGGTAAGATGCCCCAGCTTAGCGTGAAAATTCCTGCGAATTATGAAGGGAAGGTTATAATTGATGGTTCTTCCGGCAATGTAACAGGAACCGGGTTGCATAATCACAGCTTCCAGGTGAAGGGGAAAAGCGGGAATATCTCACTTGCGTTCCTCCATTTAAATAATGACGTCGAGGTATCAGCGACAAGCGGAAACGTGAACATTCAACTCGATGAAGAACCGCCTGATGCAACATGGATGTTGCAATCGGGAAGTGGACGTCGATCTATTGCTGTTCCGCTCGAGGACAGCAAGCAGAGTAACCGGAAGACAGAAGGGCGCTCGGGTGATGGCCGGCATGAGGTGAAGCTCAAAACCTCCTCGGGAAACATCTCGGTCAAATAACGTTTAAATCAACGGAACGTAAGAAAAAGCAAGCATCCCCCGTATGGGTCCTTTCCTAGCGTTCACAGCTTATGTGAGCTAGAAGCAGACCATCAGGGGATGCTTGTCATCTTGATCTATGAAAATTTCTTAGTGGGCAAAAAAGAATGATAGCATTTTATTCTTCGGCAGGCACAGAAGCCTTGGATGAAGTAGAGGATCTTATATATTGCGGTGGGTTTACGTCATCGATAAGCAGAATGCCATCGTATTGATCGCGCGCGATTAGGCTTTCGGGAATCATGCCCCAGCTGTAGGCATAACGCGGCTCCAACATCCATGAATTACCTGCCTCACGTTTTTGGTACCGCAGGTCAACGAAGGTATACGGCGCGCCTGCCGCCGACAGAATCGATTCAATGGAGCCCGGCTCTGCCGGCAAAACATCATGCACATTCCCCATATTATCGGCGGTTTGCCCGCTTGCGGGATACAAGCCGAGCACGTAGCTGTATTTTTTCATTTCCTTCGAGAGCTTCTCTCCCATTAAGGAAACCGGATATGGCGTACCCATAACTTCGGTTTGAGCTTTGCGGATGTGGTCGTTGTGTCCCCAGACGATGAATTTCTCCGTTGGATAGACCTCGGAAACCAGCCACATGAGATTATCGTGCATCGCTTGATCCCGCCATTCCATGGATTCCAAAAACGGAGCATAATCCCCGCTCTCCAAACCGAGAGTCGATTCGATGGAGAGTTCTACATACTCTTTCGCTACCCGAATCCGGTCGTTCAGGCTTCGTTCCAGCAGCATAGAGAGCTTGGGGTTATCCGGATATAATTGTTTCAAATGAGCCTCGTTTGCCTCTGTTTTCAAGGATTTAATGGCATCGTTGTATACTTGAATCAGCTGATTCTTCTCTTTGCGGTAAGCGGCAAGATCCGTACCGAGTGAGTAATCGGACAATGTTTGTTCAGCCTCCACAAGGCGCTTGGCCACATCCTTATCCTGGAGCCACTGTCCGTCCAACAGCGGGTATTGCAGCTGCATATCAAACCCGGTCAATATGAGCGGACTCTCACTGGTTCGTGCCGTTTGGATGTATTCGAACAATGGCAATATTTCCTTGGACCACCAGACACCAAAGATGGAATCCTTCATCGTTTGTTCTGCACTCCGCTGCCCAGAGAGGCTGTAAGCCAAGGAGCTATTTCCAAGGCTGCTCTCAAAGGCGAGCACATTGTACCCCATTTCTTGATGGAGGAACTGGATCAACCGGGTCTTCGCCAGATTAAACTCCGCAACGCCGTGGGAGCTTTCCCCCAAAAACACAATGCGTTTGTCATGCAGGAGCGGCTTCAGCATAGCCAAATCCTTATATTGGTTTGTGCTATTGGCTGTGTTAGAGGGCTGGATCGTATCCAATCGGTACACATAGTCTTTGGCCCAGTTCTCCCACTCGGCAATCTTTTCATCAGAAGTTCGGGCCATGGTTACCTCAGTAACCTGACCTTGTATGGCATCCGGGGCGGAAGCGTATATTTTACCGTCAGTGAGTAAGGAACCCCCCGCAATGGAAGCGGTGAGCAGAAATATCGTGAATGCTTTTTTGGTCTTGTGTAGCGGCATATCGGGTCACTCCTTCATCATGATCTAATAATATTCTTATGTTATAAAATAAACTCACCATTAAGGTTCTTGTTCTGAAACGTGGCATCACCTCCCTAATATCGATATAACAGGGGGGTTATAGAACTGTACGGCTGTATCAGTGTTAGTCCTCTTCCCAAAACAGATCATTGAGAGTACGAGATAGTGCTTTGCATATGGCAACACAAAGACTAAGGGACGGGTTATATTTTCCCAGCTCGATCAGACCGATGGTTTGTCTGGAAACACCGACAATTTGGGCCAGTTCTTCTTGCGACAGGTCCTTCTCGACCCGGGCCATCTTCAGTTTGATATTTTTCATACGGAAGTCACCTGTTATCCCTTTCTATTCATCTAGATCATCGTCTTTCGACATTTTCTGGCTCATCTTGTTTGCACCGTAGTGAGTTACGATGTTCAGACCGACAAAGAACGGGATGTATATAATCAGTGAAAAGATGAATACGGTCAAGAAATATTTGATCTCAGTTGCGCTGTTGCCGTTGCCATACAAAACCGCACTGTGAATTCCTAAATAGAGTGCGAAGATAACCCCGATAATAAGCCCCCAGATCGCCGTGCGCTTGCTGAACGGAATTTTGCTTCGCTGGTCATGGACCTCCACTTCATCCGAGTAAATGCCCAGCCCCACACTGCGAATCCCGAAATATAAGCTTCCTCCCACAATGATCAGCATTTCCAACCAGACCGATTCCGCTTCGGGCTGCATAAAAGATTTAATAATGACGGAAATGCTGCAAATGATCATGATCAAGACGTAAACCTCTTTGTATAACTTGTTCTTCAGATTGACGATACGCTCATCCTCAACCACCGACTTTTTCTTAAACCAATTCAAGCTCATCATTCCTTCCTTTTGGTTAGAGATACGTTACTAAGATTTTCTGGATACATGCATTGTAATAGTATTTACGTCTTTTTGCAATATATATATGTCATTTTGATTTTAATATTTGTCTTATCGAGCGAGGAAGTAGAGTTGTCCTCAAGAAATTCACAGCATCTTTCAACGGCCGAGCTTATCCTGATACATTTGCTGATCCGCACTTTTGGACCGAAGGTGTACATTCTATTCCCGCGTGTTAAAATTGAGAAAGGGCAACTCTTGTGCCCGAATTGATGACAGGAGTGTGTTTGTTCAATGATCCATTTCATTCGCTTACGATAATGTGAGGTACAGATCCAAGTAAGCTCGGCCCTTTTTTTGACGACTGCGGCCAGAGTTTATTTATCTGTGCCTTTTTCATTTCGTACAACGAATGAAAGGGTGATTTTGCTGTGTCCAATAATGAAAGCATATTAAAAAAAGCACAACTGCTATCGATACATGAGAAGATTTTTAGATGTCCGATTTGCGGCGGTTCGATGAAGGTAGAACGATCGGCCAGCCTGGAATGCGAGAATAGGCATTGCTATGATATATCCAAGCAGGGGTATGTAAATCTGCTGAACCATTCATCCAGAACCAAATATGATAAGGCACTGTTTGAGGCTCGCAGGTCGATCAGCGGCAGCGGCTTCTTCGAACCCTTGGTCGAAGCGGTAACGAGTCGCCTGATCCAGGAGCTGAAGCCGAGGGAATCAGAGAAGCTTGTAAGACTGCTTGATGCAGGCTGCGGGGAGGGCTCCCATCTATCCACCATAAGAAGTAAGCTTGGGAAGTACTCCGTGGTTCCTGATGTTCTTGGTGTGGGCATGGATATTGCCAAAGAAGGCATCGTTATGGCCGCCAAGACATCCCCGGACTCGCTATGGTGTGTGGCCGATTTATCCCAAAGCCCATTTGCTGACAGGCAGTTTGATTACATTTTGAACATCCTGTCACCTTCCAATTATTCTGAGTTTAGGCGGCTGCTTGCGAGAGGTGGAGCGTTGGTGAAGGTAATCCCGCATAGCTTGTATTTGCAGGAACTTAGAACCTTGTTCTATACCGGGACAGGCAAGGAAACTTACTCTAATGACAGCACAATTGAACTGTTCAGTCGCCACTTTGAGCAAGTGGATACCGAACGGGTACAGTATCGTGTCGTTCTGGATACCGACCAGATGAAACAACTGATTCGTATGACACCGTTATCCTGGAATGCTTCACCTGAGGCCATCGGACAAATACTGGATGAAGAGATGGAGGTTACAGCAGACTTTATGCTTTTGTATGGATGGAATGAGGAATAACAATAGGGGGATTTTTCACAGAAAAATACCGTTATATTTTGCTAAATTGATCTGGCTTGGGAGATAATAGAGTATCGGTGAAAATATTAAAAATAAGGTGGTTGACTATCGTATGGCACTTCGATTGAATCCGTATCTGTTTATGGATGGAAACGCTAAGGAAGCTATTCAGTTCTATGAGAGAGCTTTGGATGCTCAAATCGTCATGGTTCAAACCTTTGGCGAGATGCCGGCGAACCCGGATTTTCCGCTGCCCGAAAGCGCGCGGGACCGCATATCCCATGCAAATCTTAAGGTTGGAGAGACCGTCTTAATGTTATCGGATACATTTCCCGGTCAACCGGTCCAATCCAGCAATAAGGTCCAAATCTGTATCATGACCGATGATGCCAAGCATGCCAAACAGATATATGGAGCGCTGAGCGAAGGCGGTAAGGTGGTTATGCCGCTGCAGGAAACATTCTGGAGCCCGGCCTACGGGATCATAGAGGATAAATACGGCGTAAACTGGAATATCTCGACTGAAGTCGAAGCGTAGAAGCAGATGCCACTCTTTGTTGGCTTAATTAATTCAAAAAGGTCCTGACCATTTGCGGTCAGGGCCTTTTTGAATTAGAGCGAAATGGAGTTTCCTAATCTAAGCGCGGGACTCATCCCACCACTTATAATAGATTTGGACATGCCCGGCAGGGCTTGCCACAAGCGGATCGATCACAAGTGTCTTGCCGCTGACCTTGAGCTCGATCACCTTCTTGCTCTTCTCGGCGGAGTCTACCTTCGCTAGGAAAGAGGAATCGACCGGGAAGCCATACAGTTGAAGGAGCTCGGTTAGCATGCTGCGCTGTGTTTTATCGGCAGCATTGGATAAGGCGATCCCGCTGAACTGCATAATCTGCGGCTCGAATTGAACGGATACGGCATAATCCGTTTCACCAGTTTGCTTCGTGCTGGTCATGATGATTTTGTTTAATCCGTCATCATAGATGCGGTAACCACTGTATTTCGAGAATACCTTCTGGCGAATCACGAGGTACATCTCGTCCCGGTAGATATCCCATGGCGTTGGCAGCTTCGGAAGCATGGCGTTCGCACTCGGAGCAGTAGGGCGATCATACAGGTTCGACATTCCGCGGTCGGTCAGATTTTTGATCAGTTGAAGTACCTCGGCGCGCGTAATGGTGCCGCTGCCCACATAGCCTTCAATCGTGTTCTCGCCCTTGATCCGGCCTTGTGCGTACTTTTTACCCAAGACGTATTGTATAGCTTGATTTCCATCGTAATTCACGCCATCGGCGCTGGATATCAGCTCGGCCACATGGGCCCGTGTTATGTATTGGCTGCGCTTGGATTTGTCAGCGAATCCGTGTACAGGATAGTTCTTGAAATGCAGAAAATTATAATATTTATCCGACCAAAGTTCGGTCAAATAGTTCTCCTGCAGGTCCTTGCCTGTGATGCCGACAACCAGCATGCGAATGAATTCAGCCTCGGTCACATTCTGATTGGGCATGAACATTCCATTGGCATAACCGTTGACAATCCCTTTGTCGACGCCCCATTCAATGGTCGTTTTTGCCCAGTGGTTATCAATATCCCGAAAAGTAACCCCGGCGAAAGCGCTGCCAGCTCCTACGAACAAAGAGACAGCCAGGAGTATAGGCACACAAAGTGTCCTGAACTTCAACATCTTCATCCTCCATCTACAATTTGTAAAATACTACAAAATACATTGTATAAGTGTGATTTTCAGGTGGTCAAGCCTCTACCAGCAGATCTGACAAAAGATGAGCTGTTATAACTAGCTAACTAACTTTGTCGATACTTAGGGACTACAGGACTAAGGGTGTGCCTGCATTTTAAAGATAAGGGAAGGAATGTCCTTGAATATACCTGGGTTTCTGGAATATTCATGGGAATAAGAAGCTCTTGCCAGCTCATTAGAAAGTGATCATGTGTCATGTGGTAAGTAGTAAAAAAGTTAGGGGTCCAGAATTCCTATTGGAAGATGTCATATCTTTAGGTAAAATATCCCTTAACTATGAGATAAGAAGCATAAACAGCAGAATGATGTCGTCCTTATCTCGTAAGTTAACATCGTATATGTAGTAAGCCTACAAAAGAGAGAGCGTCGCGAGACGGTTTTCTACTATCTTGAAAAGAGGAGCGAGGTATTCGATGAGATTGTTTCGGAAGTCATGTTTGATCATTTGCAGTTTGTTGCTGACCGTTTCAGTATTAATGCCGCTAACAACGGTTCATGCAGCCGATCAAAAATGGATTGATCAAATATGGAGTGAGTATAAATCCTATAATAAGAAAACGGTAAATGCATATAACGCTTATCAGAAGCAAGTGGATAAGAAATACAAGCAGTTTTATGATGCAAGTCAAGTGTCCCTGAAACAGCTGGAGAAAAAAGTGCTGGAGGATCAAAAACAGTGGAATGAGAAGCTGCAGGCCGATCTGTCTCAGCTGAAGTTGAGATACGAAGGAAACCGCGATATGAACAACAAACTGGCACAATATGAACGTTATATCAATCCTCATTATTTAAACAGTCCAATGTGGAAGTATAAGAACGCCGCAGATCGGGATTATTTAAACAGCACACTCTGGAAGCTCAACAAGTCAATGAATGAAGACTACTTGAACAGCTTGATGTGGAAATACAAGAAGGCGATTAACCCCGATTATTTGAACAGCCCCGCTTGGAGAATGAAAAATACTGTCAATGAGTCTTATCTAAACAGCTCGATGTGGAAACTCAAGAATGCATCCAGCTCGACTTATCTGAACAGTCCAATGTGGAAATATGCTCGTGGCAAAATCAGTAAAGCAACAGCCAAGAGTCAATACAATAAACTGTTTAAGGAATACTCGGCAGAACTGTCCGAGAGCAATGCGGATAGAAAGTCCGAAATAGCGAGTATGGAGAAAGAAACACAGAAATCAATAGATCAGCTATACAAAGATACCGTACTCGCCCTTGAGACGCGCCGGGAAGAGACGCTTCAGAGCATATCTGACCTGCGGATCGAAATCACTGGAGAGGGCTTGCAGTGGGAAGCGCTGCTTGTAGATAAACCATAATACTATAAAATGTAACACTAAGATGATAAGCTGTCCGGGAGGGTCTGAAGAGGCCAACCCAGACGGCTTTTATTTTTTGCAAATGAAAATAGGAAAACACCTGAGAAATCTTTGACTTCGGCTGCCATTTTAAATATTATTATGTTTGTAACCTAACAAAAGATAACACAAATAACATGTAAAATGGAACATAAATTCTTACTTAAGTAGGTTGATAATAATGAAAACGAAAGTGACGATTCAAGAAATTGCCGATTTCACAGGGCTGTCTAAATTTGCGGTATCTCGCGCTTTATCAGGAAAGTCGGGTGTCAGCTCGCAGACGAGGGAAATGATTCTGAAGGCTGCCGGGCAGCTGGGATATTTCAAAGACCAGCCTAATCCATCAATGGGAAGAAATCAGCAGCTCCAGGAGCCGGAGAACAGAAAGTGGGCGGGAGCCGTTCTTGTCCTGTTTCCGAATGTTCGTCATCAAAATCGCGAATCGCTGTATTGGGGTCCAGTGTTTGATGGAATATCTGTACGGCTCAATCAAAAGGGACTTGATATTCTAACATTGACGGAGCCTTCTAATGATCATATGTTCAGTCTTCTGAATCCGCAAGGGATTCTTGGGATTGTGACGGTTGGCTCAGTATCCACGCAAAATTTAATGGAAATCAAGAAGCTCAACATCCCTGTTGTCATGGTGGATCATATGGACCCTGCATTCCAATCGGACACCGTATTCACTGACAATATGCACAGCATGAAACAAATTATGACCAAGCTGATCAGTAGGGGATACAAGAGGTTCCAATTCATAGGTAATATCGGAGATGCCCAAAGCTTCCGGGAGCGCTGGATCGGCTTCTCATCCGCATTGGAGGAATATCAAATAGAGCATCAGCAGGTACCTTCCCTAATTAGCCCCGAGGTTGAGAATATATCCGAAGCGCTATTGAAAGCTCTTGCCGTCATGGAACTGCCGGAAGTGTTTGTATGCGCCAATGATATGACAGCAGTGTTCGTTATGGACGCACTCAAGGAACAAGGCATTGATGTACCGGGTCGTGTACAAGTGACTGGTTTCGATAATACTCACGATCATCTGCCGATTATGGCAACGGTGAATGTAGATAAGGAATTGCTCGGGATGCGAGCCGTAGATCAATTACTCTGGCGTATATTGAATTCTGATACGAACTATGAAAGATTGCTCATCCAGGCGGATGTTCTTGTTAGGGAATTTACTAACGTAGTAAGCGAGACAGATCAATAATAAGCTCTATATATCGTTTTGTATGAACCCCGATGTCGTGTATGGCATCGGGGTTTTTTCATAACAAAATAACATGGGGTTTGAATTTGAGTAGAGCTATAAGACATGAATTCATTAATTCACTTGATATATAGCTGCTTATTGCAGATAAGGAACCCAATTCAGATATTTTATGTCTGATTATTTTTGTTATTATATTTGTTATTTTTATAATAATTAATATTGACGATTATATACCCGGGTGTTATTTTTATTAAAACATTAATAACGAAAAGGAGATGGAGAGACCATCATGAATAATAACATTATGATTTTAAACCAATGGAAATTCAAAGCGTTCGACGAATCCGAGTGGCTTCCGGCTCAGGTGCCAGGATGTGTTCATACCGACCTGTTGAAGAATGACAAAATCCCTGATCCCTTCTACGGGACGAACGAGCATGATCTGCAGTGGATCGACAAGAAGGATTGGGAATATGAAACGACGTTTGACCTTGATCCCAATCTGAGTGCTCAATCCCGGGTTGATCTCGTGTTTGATGGCTTGGACACTTATGCGGATGTATATGTGAACGGAACGAAGATGCTTTCCGCGGATAATATGTTCCGTTCGTGGCGGATTGACGTGAAATCGTATCTTAAGGATTCTAAAAATGTGATTAACATTCGCTTTCGATCCCCGATCCAGGAGGATCTGCCGAAGCTTGAGAATCTTGGATATCCGCTGCCGGCTTCGAATGATCAGTCTGAGCTTGGAGGTCTCGGTGATCAGAAAGTAAGTATCTTTGCACGTAAAGCTCCTTATCATTACGGCTGGGATTGGGGGCCGCGCTTTGTGACCAGCGGCATCTGGCGGGAAGTCCGCATTGAAGCCTGGTCGGAAGTCCGTATAGATGATTTGTTCATCCGTCAGGACGAGGTTACGGCTGAAATGGCAAGGGTTACGGCTGCAGCTACCATCGAAGCGGTGCAGGCTTGGCAAGGGGTGCTGCGTGTGACGGCAGACGGAGAGGTATGGGAACAGGAAGTGAACCTTGAAGAGGGGCGTCATACGGTTGAACTGGGGCTTACGATTGCTAAGCCTAAGCTGTGGTGGAGCCGCGGGCTTGGCGAGGCCAATCTGTATGATTTCCAGGCGGAACTTGTGAAAGCAGAGCGGAAGGTCGCGGAGAAAAAGGTTAGAACAGGTCTGCGCACGGTGAAGCTGGTACGAGAGAAGGATGAGCGCGGCACTTCCTTCTACATTGAGCTCAACGGCACGCCTGTGTTTGCCAAGGGGGCAAATCATATTCCGAACGACAGCTTCATAACAGAAGTTACGGCGGAACGTTATCGCCATGAAATCGCGTCTGCTGCGGAATCCAACATGAATATGCTGCGCATATGGGGCGGCGGTATTTATGAACAGGATGTATTCTACGAATTGTGTGATGAATACGGAATTATGGTATGGCAGGATTTCATGTTCGCTTGCAGCATGTATCCGGGCGACGAGGCATTTTTGGAGAATGTTCGACTGGAAGCTGAGGAGAATCTGGTGCGGCTGCGGAATCATCCGAGCATTGTGCTCTGGTGCGGCAACAATGAGATTGATAGCGCATGGTCCCACTATGAAGAGAAAGGCGGCTGGGGCTGGAAGCAGAACTATACTGGGGAACTTCGTGAGAAGATTTGGAGCGACTACGAAGCGGTATTCCATGAGATTCTTCCTGAGGCCGTAACCGGTTTTGCGCCGGGAGCGGAATATTGGCCATCTTCCCCATTGGTATCGCTCAGCCATGACAAGGAGCAGCATGCTAATCCGTCTACAACGAGCGGAGATATTCATTACTGGGGCGTGTGGCATAACACGGAGCCGTTTGATAACTACAATCTGTATGTCGGCCGGTTCATGAGTGAATACGGGTTCCAGTCCTTCCCCGAACCGAAAACGGTCCGCACCTATGCAGAAGATAGCGATATGGAGCTGGAGTCCAAAATCATGCTGGCGCATCAGAAGAACGGTGCCGGCAACCGCTTGATCAAGACTTATATGGACCAATACTATAATGAGCCAAAAGATTTTGAAGCTTTCCTGCATATGAGCCAAATTCAGCAGGCTGAAGCGATGAAGATAGCGATCGAAGCCCATCGCCGCAACAAGCCGTACTGTATGGGGACGCTGTATTGGCAGATGAATGACTGCTGGCCGGTCGCTTCGTGGGCGGGTATGGATTACCTCGGCAGATGGAAAGCACTGCAGTATGTAGCCAAGCGCAGCTTCCGGGATGTCAGCCTTTCGATTGAATCCAAGGAACAAGAGATTCGGGTTCATCTTGTATCCGATATTTCGGAAACGGTTCAGGGCACGCTGAAGATTCAGCTCTTCGATTTTAACGGTAAAGAACTCTATGTATCAGAACAGCCAATCCATGCAGAAGAGCAAGCGTCACTTGTAGTATTCCGCACCTTGACCGATGAGCTGCTTGACGGACATGATCCATCCCAGGTTGTGCTTCTGGCGCAATTGCTCCAGAATGAAACCTTGGTCGACAGCAAAACATTCTATTTCGTGAATGACAAGCATCTTCGTCTGCACAACCCATCCATCAGCGTGAAAGAAGTTGAGGGAAGCCAAGGCACAACGTTTGTACTGGAGAGCAATATGCTTGCCCGCCATGTCTGGCTATCCGCTGAGAAGGAAGGCTTCTACAGCGACAATTACTTTGATTTGATTCCTGGCATTCCTGTGACGATTTCCTTCAGCCGCCGAGATAACGGAGAGCAGGCATTCGTACCTGACAAGCCAGGCCAAGTCGAAGTTCGATCCATGGCCGACTGCATCGACCCAGCGATGGTAGTGACGGTTTAAGAATATAATAAATTCCCTAGAAAAAGAGCCGCAGCCCAACCCATTCGGGTGAAGTTGCGGCTTGTTTGCATTGGTCAACAACCATCTAAGCATGCCCGACCATGCATCATGGGCACAAGGAGAAGCGCGAACTTCTGAAATCTTTCTCGGAAAAAGACTGCCACCTAACTGTCTGAGAACTGTTCTTGATCGCCGCCCTTATTGGGAGAATGACGATGATATACAGAATATGGAATATAGAACGCCAGTAATTATTGTTTTAATCTTTGCCCAATAACTCGTGTATACATAGTACAGAACGACTTTCCCTTTCACTCCCCCTCCCAAAAAAGGCGAGAATAGCTGCGCCGCAGCTGATTGTTCGTCTTTTTAAACGTTCGTTTTTTTAGGGTTACTTGAAGTGCATCGAAGAAATGCCAACAATAAATGTCTACCAAAAGGTAGTGCTCCAGCGGAGAAGGCGGAATGATTCTGGAGAAGCGGCAGCGGTCTCCTTTGCCCCCGGATTTCTACGTTAGCCTTATTCATTCATGGAAATCTGGGGGCAACAGAGATCGGAAGAATCATCCGCATGCGGAGCGATGCAAAAAAACTACAGGCGGACATAGCGATGCTATGGGAGCCAGAAGTAAGAGGCGCATATAAACCTCGCATCAAAAAAGACGACATCAGCTTTTCGCTAATGTCGTCGTCTTCGATTATTACTTGCTCGCCTTATAAGCACTTAAGAATTCCTTCACCTTCGCCGGATCGGCGGTCAGCTCGTTGCCGGTTTTAACAAGAGGGCTGAGGGTGGAGTAAGCCTTGATTTTGTTGTTGTTGTAGTAAGCCAAAATCTCATCCTGATTGATGGAGTAGAGGACGGCTTTTCTTAAATCGTCGCTTGTTGCCACATCACGATTCTTCGTGTTGAACAGCAAGTAGGATACAGCATTGCTCTCGATGGTTTGCAGCTTCAGCTTGCTGTCGCCTTGAACCACGTCGTACTTCGTTTCAGGCACCCCGTAATACAGGTGAATTTCGCCGCTGCGCAGCGCGGAGAGTGTGCTGTCCGCATCTTTGATAAAGCGGACTTTTACTTCCTCTATCTTCGGTTCGTGCTTGGTGCCCTTCATGTAGCCAGGGTTTTTGTAGAAGGTTGCTTCATAGTCATTCTTGGAAGACAGGATGTACGGACCGCTGGCATACAGTGTGTTGTTGTATCTATCACCTTCGGTTACCGTGTTTTGGTCACCGTAAGGAATGTCTTTGTTCACATCGAATTTCTCTACATCATACGTATTAATAGATTCCACTTGTTTCTTTGATACGATACCGGCCGATTGGTGAGCCAGATAGTTCAATACTTGCGGGAACGGTTCGGTTGTCGTCAATTTAATGACTTGGTATTTACCGTCTTTTGTGCTTGCTTGGTTCTTATCGTCCACGAGGGAAGTGATCTTGGTATCAAGGCCAGCTTCCAGCGCTTCCTTCACGCTTTCGCTGCCGCCGGAAACTTTGGTGTTTTCCAGTGCGCTCAGGTCCGTTACGGCTTCAACCGTATTAATATGCTCGTGAAGCGTGTAGGTACGATGATCCGGAACCGAGTTCTTGTCTTTGGCTCTGTTCAGGGAGAAGATGACATCGTCCGCGCCTACGCGTTCGCCGGAATCTTCTGCTTTTTTGTTCGTGATTTTGGCAAAGTCGATATCATCTCTAAGAATGAAATAGTACTCCGAGTTGCCTTCGCCAATAGCGTGGTTGTAAGACAGCGATCCTTCGGATGTGATCTTATCGTCATCGGTCAGGTTGATCAGGCGTACGTTCATGTTCGTGTTAATGATATTAATGGAACCGTCATTTCCCTTGATCGGATCAAGAGAAGTCAGCTCGGAGATGGACTGGGACAGAATCAGCGGCTGCGTTGCACGCTTGGACTGGTCTTTGAAATCAACATCTTCCCAAGGCAGGGAACGGGATTTCGAAAGACGGACTGAATTCTCGTCCAGTACATCCTTGTTGAATGCTTGGCTCTTCAGAGAGATGTACAATGGTGCGATGTATGCTTTGTCTGCAACGAGACGTTGTTCGAGCTGTTTATAGGTGCTAACTGCGTCCTCAGGCGTTTGTGTAGCTGCCTGGTCGATCAGTTTATCCACTTCTTCATCCGACATGATGCTGTAGTCGCCGCCGGTTTTGAAGAGGGAGCGTACCGCATAGTCGGGATTACCTGTAACGGTTGTCCAGCTGGACAGTGCGACATCGTAATTGCCCGCATCCTGCTGGGCCTTGTAGCTGCCGTAGTCCGGCTGCAGATTCAGCTTCACGTTGAAGCCGTTCTTTGTGAGCTGGTCGCGAATGATGTTGACATCCGATTCGTTTGAGCTCATGCCAAGCAGTTCAATCGTCACACCGGACGTGTCTGCTGCTGTATCCGATGGTTCTTGCTGATTTTGCTGCGCGTCATCTTTGGTCGTTACGTTGCATCCAGCCAGTACAATGACTAGCGAGAGGAACAGGAACAGCAAAGAACTTTTTTTCATTGGTGATACCCTCCTGAGATGTATATAAAATGTTTTGAAACCAAAGTTAGTGAACTGGAGTTTTAGTCCAGTTTAGGATCAAGCGCATCCCGCAGGCCGTCCCCTAAGAAGTTAAAGGATAGAACGAGCGCGATAATGGCTAGTCCCGGATAAATGGCAAGATAGGAATGCGTCTCTAGATACGTGCTTCCAATCTTGAGAATATTCCCCCATTCAGGAATATGCGGCTCAACGCCAAGACCCAAATAGCTCAAGCTGCTTGTTGAGATGACAGCTGCACCAATGGTTAGTGTAGATTTGACGATCATGGGTGCGAGTGAGTTTGGGACAATATGCTTGAATATAATTGAAAAAGTGCTGGAACCAAATGCTCTGGCTGCATCCACATATTCAAAGGTAGAAACCAGGAGCACATTCGCCCTCATCGTTCTGGCGTAAGTAGGTATAGCGCCTACGCTGAGTGCCAGGATGAGGTTGACCGTGTTGGCGCCAAAAGCAGCAATGATCGCAATGGCGAGCAAGATACCCGGAATAGCGTACAATACATCGAGCAAACGCATGATGATGTTATCGGTATGACGGCCATAGTAGCCGGAGATGGCACCAAGCACGCCCCCGATGACAACGGGGATCGCCGTAGAGGCAAATCCGACAATGAGCGAAATCCGGGCTCCGAATACGATTCGGGAGAACAAATCCCGTCCGAAGTTGTCGGTACCGAATGGGTATGCAAGGCTTGGCTGCTGCAGAATGGCGCTGTAGTTATTATCAATAGCCATGCTGTAGTCGAAGGTGAACAGACTGCTCACCGATAGACAGAACAGAAAGAAGACAAAGAACAATCCGGACATGGCGGTGGAGTTAGCAGTAAGCTTCACCCACACGTCGCCCCAGCGGGTCATCGCCGGATTGCCGTTCTTGCGTATCTTCGCAAGCAGGTTGATGCCAAGGACCAGGGCAAATATATTACCCGTAATCGCAGTCAGAATGAGCGGAAAGGCAAGCCAGGTTAATCTCGGATGTGCGTAGTCCGCTTTTACATATCTGGCAACCAGGATGAGGGCGACCAGGTGAATGACTGCGATTAACAAGAGCGCGGCCATCGCCGGTAGGAATGTATTTGAGACGTAAGGCTTGAATAAGTTCAACGCCGATACGGCGATTACAAACAGCTGAGTCAACAGCATATAAACGGCAATCGAATATTCAGGTGGTTTTTGTTTCTTGATGAGATTGAATCCGAAAGCAACGGTAAACAGATTTCCTGTAACGATGCTGAGCAGCTGAATACAGCCCAACATCCTTGTTGATCGCCGGATTTCTCCCTGGCTGCGAAGATCCCTGCGGATGAGCAGCGTAAGGATAATCTGAATGACAGTAAAGACGGCGTATACCGCAAAGGCGGTGAACACCCATGGTTTAATGGTTCCCCCAGTGAAATCAAAGCTGTTCAGAAGCAGGATCACCGTTAAGGTCAAAGAGATAACCCATGTGAAGCTGGCTTGACTGTACTCGTGTGAGGATTTCAGCTGGTGCTTGGTTTCTTGTTTGGAAAGAAGCTTCTTGATCATGAGCACACCTGCTTTAGTATTGTTTCATCTTGGACCTGATCCGTGGATCGAAGAATGCGTACAAGATATCGATGATGACATTCACGAGCGATATGGTAATGGCTGTATAGACGACACCGCCCATAATGGCCGGGATGTCTGGAATGAATTGTTTGTCTACGATATAACTTCCGATCCCGCTAATGTTGAATACCTTCTCCGTAACGGCAGAACCGCCTAGCATCCCGCCGAATTGAAGACCGATAACGGTAATAATCGGGATGATGGCATTGCGGACTGCATGCTTCATCAGAATGGTACCCTTGCTGAGTCCCTTGGCTCTGGCAGTGATCATATAATCTTCATGAATAACTTCCAGCGTTGAGGAACGCGTCATTCTGGCTACCGAAGCCGTAAGCCCTGTCCCGAGCACGATCACCGGCATAATCATGGACAACCAGTTGTCCGGATTAAAGGTAGCAGGCAGCCAATGCAGTTTAATGGAGAAGTTCAGGATAAAGATCAAACCCTGCCAAAAGCTTGGAATGGACAGTCCCAGCAGCGCAACAAACATAAAGGTATAGTCAAAGAACGAATTCGGTCTCGTAGCCGAAATAATTCCGATCGGCAATGCAATTGCAATGGCGATGATCAGGGAGATGACCGTGAGCGTCAGCGTAATCGGGAACTTTCTAGCAATGCTTGAGGTAATCTCCTCATTGCCCGAGAACGATTTGCCGAGATCGAAATAGGCGATTCCCTTGATATTGTTCCATAGCTGCGTGAGATAGCCATGATCAAGCCCGTGCATTTTGTTAAAAGCAGCGATCTGCTCCGGCGTTGCCGTCTCACCGAGTATGTTGGCTGCAGGATTGAACGGCGACAAGTGCAGAATCGTAAAGACGAGCACCGCGACACCGAAGATAACGAAGATCGTCATAACGAGCCGCTCAAGAATATATTTTAGATAGGGATTGCTGTACAAAAAAATAAGGATGTACATTAGCAGGCCCGGAATAAGTGATATAATAAAAAACAATGGATTCTCGATAAGAGATTCGAATGTATCGGCCATAGTCAGCCGTTTCTGATTGTTCAGCTTCAGTTCCCTGGCGGTCCGTTCTTTAAGGACTTCCTGGAACTTTGCCTCTGCGATCTTGTCGACTTCTTGCCGAAGCTGGCCTTCACTGATCTTCTGTTTGAAAAAGTCGTGCTTGCGTTTCTGCTGCGCCAAGAGATCGGAGCGAAGTGCTTCCAGATATCCGGCAGCGAGCATCTCGCTGCGTATGCGGTTCTCAGCCGCCGTGTAATCATCCTTCTGTCTGTGAACCAAATAAAATAGGAAGACCACCAGATTCACGGGTGCCCCCAATATTAATAGTAAGTATTTATAAGAAGGATTGAGCAGGATCTTGCGGTATGTGCTGCTTATCGAACTTATGAGTCTGTTTGGTCTTGCTGCTTCTGTCCCCCCCATAAGGTGCCTTTCCTCCTTGTGTCAAATTGCATTATTCCGAGTGATATAGTATATTTTATTTTAGGATATTTTAAAAGTCAATAGATTATAAGAGTAATAGCTATTACACTAATGACATATACGCATAATGGCAGGTGAGCAGAATTGGAACCGATATTGCAGGTTAAAAATTTGAGTGTAGCTTTTCAATCCCGAGATTCGGAATTTCATGCAGTGCGCGGGGTCAGCTTTGAAGTCAGGAAGGGAGAGACCCTGGGAATCGTCGGGGAATCCGGGAGTGGCAAAAGCGTCACCGCACGCTCGATCATGCGGCTGCTGCCGTCTCCGCCTTCTTATATGAAGGACGGGGAGATCCTGTTCCTTGGCCAGAATCTGGCTGAGAAATCAGAGAAAGAGATGGAGAGCATTCGGGGACGCGATATCGGGATGATTTTTCAGGACCCAATGACTTCCCTTAACCCGACCATTCGGATCGGAGAGCAAATATCAGAGGGACTGGCTAAACACCAGAAGCTGTCCAAGCAGGAAGCGAAGAAACAGGCATTAGAGATGCTGAAGCTGGTCGGTATTCCGAACAGTGAAGCCCGTTATAATCAGTATCCGCATGAGTTCTCAGGCGGTATGAGGCAGCGTGTGATGATTGCTATCGCCCTGGCGTGTCGACCTGCGCTGCTGATTGCGGACGAGCCAACAACGGCGCTTGATGTTACCATTCAGGCCCAGATTCTTAACTTGATGAAAAATATGCAGGAGCGCTTCGGCTCTTCTATCATATTAATTACGCATGATCTTGGCGTCGTAGCGGGCATGTGCGACCGCGTGGCGGTGATGAAGGACGGCGTTATTGTGGAAACGGGGACAACGGAGGAGATTTTCGAAAATCCCCAGCATCCTTATACCTTGAAGCTGTTAAACGCGCTGCCGCGTTTGGACGAGAAGAAGAAGGCGAAGCCCGCTCCGATCATCGTGCCAAGCACGGATTATAAAGGACCTCTATTAGAAGTGAAATCCTTGAAGCAGTATTTTGATATGGGCAAAGGAAATGTGCTCAAAGCGGTGAATGATATCAGCTTTCACATCCAGGCAGGGGAAACGCTCGGAGTCGTTGGGGAGTCCGGCAGTGGTAAGTCAACGACGGGACGAGCGATCCTCCGCCTTCATCAGCCGACAGGCGGGGAAGTGCTGTATCAGGGAATGTCCGTCAATCGTCTTACGCCTTCAGAGATGAAAACGATGCGGCGACATATGCAAATGATCTTCCAGGATCCATACGCTTCACTAAATCCGAGATTGAAGGTTGTGGACATTATCGGGGAGGCCCTGGATGTTCATAAGCTTACAGGCAGTAAACAAGAGCGGAAGAAACGGGTTGAGGAGCTGCTGGATATGGTGGGATTGGATCCTGCCTTTGCCACCCGCTATCCGCATGAGTTCTCGGGCGGACAACGCCAGCGAATTGGGATTGCCCGCGCGCTTGCAGTGGAACCGAAATTTATCGTGTGTGATGAACCACTGTCTGCGCTTGATGTGTCGATTCAATCGCAGATCGTGAAGCTGCTGGAGGAGCTGCAGCATCGTCTGGGCCTGACCTATCTGTTTATTGCGCATGATCTGTCGATGGTCAAGCATATCAGCGACCGCGTCGCCGTTATGTATATGGGCAAAATCGTCGAACTCGCGGAAAGTGAGGAGCTCTACTCCAATCCGCAGCATGATTATACGAAGTCCTTACTTGCGGCCATTCCCGTGCCCGACCCGAAGATTGAAGCCAAGAAGAAACGGATATTGCTGGAAGAGCGCACCGGAGAGGACAAATATAATCTCGAGCATTCAGAGCTTGTGGAAATATCGGAAGGCCACTGGGTAGCCATGCCAACCGGAGCCTAATCGATCAATTATAAACCTGTCCCGTCATGGGGCAGGTTTTTTGTTCTGAAGTAGAGCGAAAAAGCTATACATGATCTTTTTTGATGATTTGCACGGTACTTAAAGGAAATGTGCGCTGCATGGCAAATATCTAATGTTAGGAAGCGTTCTCAAGAGAAATGAGCTTACGAATTTCCAATTGTACGTACATTAGCAGCATACAGATGAGGAGGATATGGAATGAATCGTTTGCAGCAGGGGGATGTCGTATTATTTCAAGGGGACAGCATTACGGATTGCGGGCGTGACCGGAACTATTCCGGAAGCTTGGGGAATGGTTATCCGCTCCTGATCGACTCGTTATTCGGCATGAAATATCCAGAATTGAACGTGACCTTTTTGAATAGAGGGATTAGCGGTAACCGGGTCGTCGATTTGAATGAGAGATGGCAGGAGGATTGCCTGGACCTGAAACCGGACTGGCTATCCATCTATATTGGAATTAACGACACATGGCGTCGGTATGATAAGGGAGACCCCACAAGCACCCAGGCTTTCAAAGACGGGTACCGGAAATTGATTGAACGAACCAAAAAGGCGCTTGACACCAAGCTGATCATGGTTGAACCGTTCGTGCTGCCGCATCCGGAGGATCGCAGAGAATGGCGCGAGGATCTCGATCCAAAAATCACGGTGGTCCGCGAATTGGCGGTTGAATACGGAGCGCTGCTGGTTCCGCTTGATGGATTGTTTGCGGCCGCGTCGGTACGACGTGAAGCTGCGTTCTGGGCACCCGATGGCGTGCATCCATCACCAGCTGGGCATGGTCTGATTGCCAAGGCCTGGCTTGAAACAATGGGAGTCTCTCTGGACTAGTATATTGGAGGTCAATCATCACTGGGCATGATGTGACTAATAGCTCATACAATGAATTGGAATAGAAAGAGCTCGGGCATGGTTTTGATGCTGCCCGCAGCTCTTTTTTCATAGGAATTAAATGCGGGTATGAAATATGGGCTCACAGCTACCGATACATATATAAATGATAGAGATCAAGTCTAAACCTGAATTAGATGAATGGCTGATGAGAGTTAGAAATAACTTTTATTTTTTTTGCCTGTTTGATGCAGCACAGTAAAGCGAGAAAATAATGGTTGACGTCCTCCATTAAATCCTATAGGATTACTTGTATTAATATTCATTTTTTCGGAAAGCAGGGGGAGAGAGACATGAGAGGCAGTAAACATGTAAGGAAATTAACGATGCTGGTGCTTGCATTTATGATCGTTTTGACCGGCTGCGCGGAGTCGGGCAGCGGTGGTAAAGCTTCAGGAAAACTGGCGGATAAGGTTGAGAACCTGCCGGCAGGCATTGCAGAGAAAGATCCGGTAAAGCTGATGGTCGTTCGAAAGATCGGCGGGGATGATCATACGGCGCAATTCCTGGCTGGGGCGAAACAAGAAGGCGAGGCGCTGGGGTTTAAGGTAGATACCTTTTCGGCAAACGGCGATTCAGCCAAATTTCATGATGCGATCGCACAAGCCATTAATAGTGATTACGATGGATTCATCATATCTCACGGAGACGACCCTGCATCGGTTCAAGACGTGAAGAAGATTACGGAAAAAGGTATTCCCGTTGTCACCTTCGACTCTTTGCCGGAAATCGGGGACATTGCAGGGGTAACCCAGACCTCGCAGGATGACGAGCAGCTGGCAAAGCTCGCGCTCGATAAGCTGGTAGAAGAGCAGGGACCAGACGCCAACATTATTTATCTCTGGGTTGACGGATTCCCACCGATGGTTCGCCGTAATACCGTATATCAGGAAACTCTGAAGAATAATCCTGGTATTAAGGAAGTGGAGCGTTTTGGCGTGGCAAGCGATCAGACCTCGCTAGATACGCAAAATGCGGTTTCCGCTATTCTGACAAAATATCCAAAAGGTGAAATTGATGCAATCTTTGCAACCTGGGACGCATTCGCCATCGGCGCGGCAAGAGCATTGGAGGAAGCAGGACGCACAGAGATCAAAATTTACGGTATTGACGTATCCAATGCGGATCTTGAGCTGATCCAGAAGCAAGACAGCCCATGGGTGGCTACGGCTGCGGTTGATCCGAAGATGATTGGCGCGATCAACGTCCGTTTGTTGGCGAAGAAAATTGCCGGTGAGGAAACACCTGCGGTACATAATCTGGAGCCTGTATTGATTGAGCGCTCCAGACTGGAGGGAGCAGCCGAAGCGGTCAATATGGTCAATCTGGCTGATATTATCCCTAACTGGGGAATTAGCACAGAGTTCGAAGAAGACTGGATGAAGGCGCTGAAGGAAGCTAGCGGCAAATAAACAGCAATATCCATACAGGCGCTCTTATCGGTTATCGATAAGAGCGCCCATCCTATTTGAAGGGAAGAATACACTTGCAAAGCGTTATCGAGCCAACAACGGCCGCAGTGAGCGACTTGTCATGTGCGGCACCCTTACTTGAAATGAAGAACATATCGATCTCTTTTCCAGGTGTGAAGGCGTTAACCGACGTGGATTTTCGTATGACCGCAGGAACGGCACATGCGCTGATCGGCGCGAATGGCGCAGGGAAATCTACATTAATGAAGATTCTGTCGGGGGCTTACAATCACTACGAGGGCGAGATTTGGATGAATGGGGATAAAGTGGACATTCGTTCACCAAAGGAAGCGAAGGACCTCGGCATTCAGATCGTTTATCAAGAGGTGGACACGGCACTCATTCCGAATCTAACGGTTGGAGAGAACATCATGCTTGACCGGACCGTTCACGATATGGGAAAACGGCAACTGATTCGATGGAAGGAGCTTCATCAGGAAGCCGAATCGATTCTTGCGCGGATGAACATCCAGGTTCCGAGCAGGAAGCTGATATCAGAGCTGACGCTGGCAGAGAAGCAGATGGTGCTTATTGCCAGAGCCGTCTCCAAACAGTGCCGGATTCTGGTGCTGGACGAGCCGACCGCTCCGCTCAGCCACAGTGAAACGGAGCAGCTGTTTAAGCTGGTGCTTAAGCTGAAGCAGGATGGGGTCGGCATTATTTTCATATCACATCGTCTGCCGGAGCTATATGCTATCTGCGATGACATTACAATCATGCGGGACGGATTGCTTGTAAAAAGTGACCGTATCACAAATATCGATCAGCCGAAGGTAGTGGAATACATGCTGGGCTCCAAGATGGAGCAGCAGTTTCCCCACGCAAAGCGAGACATCCGCGCGGCTTGTTTCGAAGTGAAAAACATGCATGATCCAGGGAAAATCAATGACATTAACCTCCACATTCGTCAAGGGGAGATCGTTGGACTGGCCGGCCTTGTCGGAGCTGGGAAAACCGAGCTATGCCGGGCCATATTCGGAGCATCCGAAACATCAAGCGGCGAAATTACGCTGAAGGGGAATAAACTCCGCATCCGTTCACCGTACGATGCTGTTTCACACGGCATTGCATTGGTTCCTGAGGAACGCCGCCGCCAAGGCGTGTTCGTGGATGAACCGGTGTCCGTTAACGTAACGGCCGCGGTGCTGTCCCGTTTTTCCAAATGGGGGACTTGGCTTAACTTCGGCAAAGAGAAACAGGCGGCTAGAGAGATCATCGAGTCACTTGGGGTGAAGACTCCGAATGAAAGGGCAAGAGTAAAGAATTTGTCCGGGGGGAACCAACAGAAGGTAGCGATCGGCAAATGGCTGCTGGTGGATGCGGATGTGTACATATTCGATGAGCCGACCAAGGGAGTTGACGTTGGTGCGAAGCGGGATATTTTCCGTTTGGTGGCTGAGCTGGCCGAGCGGGGGAAATGTGTGCTGTACGCCTCAAGCGAGCTGTCTGAGATTGTAGGCATCACCGATCGGGTGTATGTGATGTATGATGGCCGCATTGTGAAGGAGCTCACGACACAGGCATCTAATGAAGAGGAAATATTGCTTTATTGCACAGGAGGCGGGTTGACATGAATACAGCAAGACCTGTTAAGGAAAAGCCGGCGGCTAATTTCGCTTTTGATTTTCTATATAAATACGGCACATTGATGACGGTTCTTGTTCTTATCGCTGTATTCGGGATTGTCGCTGACAACTTTTTAAATACAAGCAACATCATTAACATCCTCCGTTCGATCTCGATCGTGACCATTATTGCGGTTGGACTGACCGTATCGCTGGCTGTTGGCGGCTTTGATCTGTCTGTCGGTTCCACAGCCTCGCTGGCGAATGCGCTAGTCATTTCGATGTTCGTCTGGCATGGGCAAAATATCGGCATCGGCATTGGCCTCACGCTCCTGTTCTGTCTGGCTGTTGGATTGATCAATGCCTTTCTGGTCATCAATTTCAAGATCGACGATATGCTGATGACTCTGGCTACGATGTTCATATTCCAGGGTGTTGCCCTTACCTATACCCGCGGCGCCACCGTTTCTCAGAATATGATCATGCCCAGCGGAGACTTTGCCACGGGTAAAATTCCGGCTGTGTTTGAGAAGATCGGACAAGTGCCGTGGATCATCGTCATCATGGTGCTGGTTGTCATCGTAGTCCATCTGTTCTTGACCTATACGAAGCACGGTCGGTATATGTATATGATCGGAGGCAATCGTGAAGCTGCGGCGCTATCCGGCATTCCGGTAAGCAGATATCGTTTGATTGCCTATCTTGTCTCCGCACTGTTTGCTGCCATCGGCGGCATTATTCTCGGAGCCCGCGTGATGACTGCCGAGGTCAATGCCGGCGGCCCTTACCTCATGGATGCTGTGGCTGCGACGTTCATCGGATACTCCGTGTTCGGTGCCGGCAAGCCGAATGCGCTGGGAACCTTCGTCGGCGCGGTGTTGATCGGTATTTTGCAAAATGGTCTGATCATGCTGTCGGTGCCGTACTATGCGATGGATATCGTGAAGGGTTCCGTGCTGGCACTGGCGCTTGCTTTGACCTATTATAAGAAGAGACACTAAAGTATACTTGCGGTTGTCATATCGTTTGACTATCGCATGACTACATTTCATAGAGACTGTCCCTCCAGTGATCATGCGGCTGGCGTGGGCGGTCTTTTTTCGTACATATTTGAGGTTATTCTGTATAGCATTCCATGATTTGGATAATTAGTTGACGTACTCAACTTGTATTCATTATCCTTGTAGAAGGCTAATCATTAAATGAACTCACAATAAATTCCTCTTATAAAGAGAAAGGGGACTCATCATGAAAAAAACAACCTTCATACAACCGGATCCCAAGGCCTGGCTGGACAAGTTTCACTTTGAAATTCCGATCAAGATCAGGTATTGCGAAACAGACATTCTTGGCCATGTCAATAACGTGAGCTACTTTATGTATTTTGAACAGGGACGTATTGAATATTTCGAGAATTTGGGATTAACGGAGGATCTGTTCAGCGATAAACAGGTATCAGTCGTTGCAGATCTGGAATGCCAGTATCTTGCACAATTGTATCTCAAGGACCCGCTTAGACTTCATGTCCGGGTGGCTGAGATCGGACGCTCCTCCATGGACGTCCAGTATGCGGTTGTGGTAGACGGCAACTTAAAGGCAGCCGGCCGCGGAACGATCGTGCTGATGGATACGGCAACTGGCAAGAGTAAGCGTATCCCGGATTCAGCACGTGAACGAATTTCTTCTTTTGAAGGATGGGCGTAATGATAGTGAGCAAATAAATCAAAAATGTGATGAGAAGGGAAGGGATTAAGGATGAATATCCGTTTTGCCATTATCGGCACAAACTGGATTACTGAGCGGTTTCTTCAAGCTGCTCTGGAGACGGAAGAGTTTATTCTTGCTGCGGTATATTCCCGAACGGAAGACAAGGGCAAGGCCTTCGCGGCCAAGTATGCAGATCCGAAAGTGTACACGGACCTTGCGGCAATGCTGCAGGATGATGAGATTGATGCGGTATATATCGCGAGTCCCAATTCGTATCATGTAGACCAGGCGATACTATGCATGAATCATGGTAAGCATGTTCTTTGTGAAAAGCCAATGGCTTCCAATGCAGCCGAGGTGTCTGCCATGATCGAAGCTGCAAAGAAGAACAATGTTCTGCTGATGGAAGCTATGAAGTCCACCTTGATGCCGAATTTCAAAACCGTCAGGGACAATTTGTACAAGCTCGGCCCGATCCGGCGCTATTTTGCAAGCTATTGCCAATATTCCTCCCGGTACGATGCTTACAAGCAAGGAACGGTTCTCAATGCATTCAATCCTGAATACTCTAATGGCTCACTTATGGATCTGGGAATTTACTGCCTGTATCCGATGGTGACTCTCTTCGGTAAACCGGACGCCGTGAAGGCTTCGGGCTATATGTTATCCTCCGGGGTAGATGGCGAAGGCAGTCTCTTGTTGTCCTATCCCGAGATGGATGCGGTTATTATGCATTCCAAGATTAGCGATTCCTATGCGCCAACCGAAATCCAGGGCGAGAACGGTACCATGATCATTGACAAGATCAATCAGCCCTACGATGTGAAGATCCGCTATCGTGACGGAACCATCGAGAATGTAACCCAGCTGCAGACACATGAATCGATGTATTATGAAGCACAGGAATTTATCGATTTAATCCGCTGCGGTGAGCGGGAGAGCACAGTCAATACATACGCCAATACGCTCACTACGGCTGAGATTATGGAGGAAGCCAGACGCCAGATCGGTCTTGTATTCCCGGCGGATTCCCGTACCGATATATGATATTTGTCATACTCCCGAAATGACGTTTATGACTACGATACGCATGACATTCTAACTATAATTAAATCAGACAAGTGCGTGATAAATTCATAGCGTCCTTGAGCTCCATTTCGAGGAGGAAGACAACGATGGCAAAACCCGATAACAAACTGTCGAGCTTGAAAAAGAATGTAGCTCCTTATGAAGAAATTGACACAAAGGCGAGCATAGGTCAGCTTTTTAATACACTGGTTCCCTTGATATTGCTATGGTATGCAGCGTATTTAAGTTTATCCGTATCGTACTGGCTGACCATTCCTATAGCCGTTATTGCTTCAGGGTTCGTTGTCCGGACGTTCATTATATTCCATGATTGCTGTCACGGATCTTTCTTCAAAAGCCGCAAAGCCAACAAAATTCTTGGCACGATTACAGGCGTGCTTACCTTGTGCCCTTACGAACAGTGGAAGAACACACACGCGATTCATCACGCAACGAGCAGCAATCTCGATAAGCGGGGAATCGGCGATATGTGGGTATTAACCGTGGAAGAGTATGGCGCAGCTTCATTCTGGCAGCGTTTGTATTACCGGGTATATCGTAATCCGATCGTTATGTTCGGTCTGGGTCCTATTGCCATATTTCTGGTCTCTTATCGTTTCAACCGCAAAGATGCGAGACGCAAAGAGAAGATCAGTAACTATATTACGAATATTTCAATTGTCGTGCTGTATGCATTACTGTGCTGGGCTATCGGCTGGCAGGCATTCCTGCTCGTTCAAGCTCCTATATTCATGGTTTCAGGAATGCTGGGCATTTGGTTGTTCTACGTTCAGCATCAATTCGAAGAAACGTATTATGAGCATGATGAAGAGTGGAGCTATATCAATGCAGCCGTAGAAGGCAGCTCTTATTATAAGCTTCCGAAGGTCCTGCAATGGATCACGGGCAACATTGGCTTCCATCATGTTCACCATCTAAGTCCAAAGGTCCCAAATTATAATCTGGAGAAGGCGCATGAAGCCGCTCCTCCGCTGCAGAAGGCTACGACGATTACGTTAAAAACAAGTTTGAAATCCATTCGCTTCCGCTTGTGGGATGAAGAGAAGAAGATATTCGTCACGTTTAAGGAAGCCCGTCTATCCCTTCGTAAACCGCAGGAAATGGTGGTCATAGCGAAAACCGAGAAAACCCTGGCGAGTCCACGCCCGCGCGTACAAGGTGAGTAAATCAAGTTAATCGCAGTGGTCAGGGTATAATAGGGATAGAAAAGCAAGCACGCGTTCGTTTTCATATGGCAGGAATGAAGACAAAGTGGACAGAAGGTGGGACTCCATGCAGAAATGGTATCAGATCTTTCATAAAAGTACGGGGCTAAGCCCTTATGTCTGGGTTGTCTTCTATATCTTGCCGTTTTATTTTATCTTTCGGTCGACCTCTACCTATCAGGTGGTCATCGGCATTCTCATGATTGTCATGTTCTTTGCTTTCTATGTATTGTCCTTTCTGTCAAAAGGCTGGCTCGTATATTTCTGGACGAGTCTGCAGATTCTGATATCGATTACGATGTCCGTGGTATTCGGCTATATCTATTTCTCATTGTTTCTTGCTTTCTTCATCGGAAATATCAAGAATAAGGCCGGGTTTATCACCTTGTATTCCATCCATCTGGTTACGACAATCATCACGGTCAACTACGGATTGATAACGCGAAATCCGTGGTTTATCACGCAGCTGCCGTTTGTGCTTGTAAGTGTGGTGGGGGTTATCCTCCTGCCGGTGACAAACTATAACCGGAATAAGAATGATCAGCTGCAGGGACAGCTGGAAGATGCCAACAAGCGGATATCCGAGTTGGTAAAGCTGGAGGAACGTCAGCGGATTGCACGCGATTTGCATGATACGCTCGGACAGAAGCTGTCGCTTATCGGTCTCAAAAGCGACTTGGCCGGTAAATTGATGAAGCAGGATATGGAAAGAGCCCAAGATGAGATCAACGATGTTAGCCAGACGGCCAGAACGGCCTTGAAGGAAGTGCGGGAGATGGTGACACGGATGCGTGGAACCCGCCTTACAGATGAAATCTTTCGCATTCAGCAGATCCTGAAGGCTGCGCAGATTGAGTTGACGATTGAAGGGTCGCTGGAGCCGGATAATCTGTCACTGATGAACGAGAATGTGCTTAGCATGTGTCTGAAAGAAGCCGTGAATAACATTGTGAAGCATAGCAATGCCACGGCTTGCTCAATTGTAATCGAATCTACGGAAACCGATTTGGTAACCAGGGTGAAGGATAACGGAACCGGATTTGTAACCGATGCGAAGAACCGCGGTAATGGGCTAAGGGGAATGAGAGAGCGACTTGAATTCGTGAACGGCAGCATGGAATTCACTTCAGGCGAGGGAACGACGCTTGTTCTTCGAGTACCCCATGCGCTCAGACCGGATAAGGAGGCGGGAATATGATCCGAATTGTCATTGCCGAAGATCAGCGGCTGCTGCTTGGAGCTCTGGCCTCCCTGCTCGATCTTGAAGAAGATATGCAAGTGGTGGGAACGGCGAACAATGGTAAGGATGCTGTACAGCTGGTTAAGCATCATAAGCCGGATATCTGCATTATGGATATAGAGATGCCGGTAATGAACGGACTTGAAGCAGCCGAAGAATTAAAGGGATACGGGTGCAAGGTGATGATCCTGACAACGTTTGCCAGACCCGGATACTTTGAACGTGCCGTGAAGGCAGGGGCTAATGCCTACCTCTTGAAGGACAGTCCCAGTGAGGAGCTGGCTACATCTATTCGCAGCATTATAGCCGGCAGGCGAATCTACGCCTCCGAGCTTGTGGATGAAGCGTATGCCGGTGAAGAGAATCCATTGACGGAACGGGAAAAAGAAGTGCTGGGCCTGATTGCGGATGGCAAGAATACGAAGGAGATTGCGACAGAGTTGTTTATTACAACGGGGACCGTACGTAATTATATTTCCGTTATTCTTGATAAGCTGGGGGTTAGCAACCGGATTGAAGCGATTACGCGCTTTAAGGAAAAAGGATGGTTTAAATAAATAAACGCCAAATAGACGAGAAGCTCCATGGATACAGCCATGGAGCTTTTTGCTTGTTTAGTGAATACAGAAAAACAGTGTGTTCGGGGTGGGTGCTTGGAAGTATTGACGAGGCATGATGGGTTTTTTTACCTGACATTTGATGCGTTAAAATGTATAATTATTCAAATTTATATGTATATTTATTCATAATTTTATGCATGTTGATGAATTTGGATAGGATTTAATGCTTTGGGAAACCATAAAATTACTATGGAATTTAAGGCTTGGAAGATTGTAGTCCAATCTGGCTTATGTGGGTTTTTTGATAAAAAAAGAATGTAGTCTTTTTGAAAAAGTATGCATTTTTATGTATAATATAAATGATGGCCAGAAGTCAAAATTTGAGGAGGAGGTCTTAAATGGACCATATGATGTTTGAGGTTGGGACAGCTCTGATTCTGGTTGCAATAGCCTCCATTATTGCAGGAAAGCTCAAGTTCTCGATTATACCGTTCTTGATTGTTCTCGGGATGCTTGTAGGTCCACATGCGCCCACGATAGGCATTCTAGACTTCAAGTTTATTGAGAGTCAGGGAATTATTGATTTTTTAGGGCAGATCGGGATACTATTCCTGCTCTTTTACCTTGGTCTTGAATTCTCCGTTCAGAAATTAATCAAGTCCGGGCGCAACATTGTGGTTGGCGGAACCATATATGTCATATTGAATTTTGTGCTGGGCTTGGCCTACGGATTTGTGATTAATATGCCGCTGTATGAGACACTGATCATTGCAGGGATGCTGTCTGTTTCCTCAACAGCAATCGTTGCGAAGGTGCTGGTCGATCTGAGGCGTACCGGTAATTCGGAGACCGAGCTTATTCTTGGCATGATTTTGTTCGATGATATTTTCCTTGCTGTATTCTTGTCGATCATGTCGGGACTGCTGTTAGGCGGAGCCACATCGGTAGGGGCGACGATCCTTTCAGTTTGTATATCCATCGGCTATATGCTGCTGTTTTTTGTTATCGCGAGAAAAGGTCCGCCTTTACTGAATAAATTGCTGAATATTACTTCCAGCGAAATTTTTATTATCGTGGTCTTTTCATCCATGTTCTTTATCGCCGGTTTTTCGGAGACGCTGCACGTCGCTCAAGCCATCGGTGCCCTGTTGTTCGGACTGGCATTATCCGAGACGGAGCATAGCAAGCGCATTGAGCAGCTGGTCATTCCTTTCCGAGACTTTTTTGGAGCGATTTTCTTCTTCAGCTTCGGTCTCGGCATTGATCCGACCACGCTGGGAGATGCATTATGGCTTGCGATCGGCGCAGTAGTCCTGACTATTATCGGAAACCTTATTGCTGGTATGATAGCGGGACGCAAGGCCGGCCTGTCACATAAATCCTCGCTGAATATCGGATTGACTATTATGGCGCGTGGGGAGTTCACGATTATTGTAGCCAATGTGGGACTCGCTGGCGGACTATCCGCCATGCTGAAGCCATTCTCGGCCTTATATGTTCTCATTCTTGCAATTCTCGGTCCTCTACTAGCCAAGGAATCCAAACGCGTATACCGCGGAGCGAATAAGATATTCAAGTGGAGTGATCCAGTGGAGAAAGTGAAGAAAAGAAAAGAAAATCAGGAGAACGGAGCAGGATGATTTACTTTCATCCAACTAATCTATATAATCTAGAGATTGAATGAAGCCAGAACGGAGGATTAACACATGAGTATTATTCGTGAATCTGATCTGCCGGGTATCGGAAAGAAATTCCTTATTCAAGCAAGATCAGGGGATAAGCTTGTTATTGTTATTCATGATGACGGCCGTCGCGAGCTGTATCATTTTGAAGATGACGATCCTGAGGAGACCATCTCCCAGATAACATTAGAGGACGATGAGGCTAGACAGATTGCCGGCATTATCGGTGGCATGACCTATAAACCGAAAGCACTGGAGACGATCGAGGTTGCACTCGATGATCTCATCATTGAATGGGCACGTATCGAGCCGCATTATCAATGTGTGGGTAAGTCTATTGCAGGGCTGGGCGTTCGCCAAAGAACGGGTGTTAATGTACTAGCGATCGTAAATCGCAATGAGCAGAAAATTAATCCCGGCCCGGATGACGTCCTGACGGCTGGATCGACGTTGGTACTTGCGGGCGAGCGCAAGCAGATTAAGCAGTTGAAGGAACTGCTGATCAACGGGTAATCGAGGCAGGATCGCCTTCCTGAACGAATCATATCGAATATTAAAAGTGAGTTCCAGACTTCATGTGGGGCTTGCTTTTTTTATATAGTTACGAGGAATGTTCTCTTGCTTCGGAGGGATAATATACTTAAATTTTGTAATTCATTTCGGAATAGTCTATCGTTAACAGGGAGCTATCATTCTTACGAAAGAAGGCGCTGAAAGAATTGAGCAATTAAACGGAGATATTTCGAATAAAGGTTCAATTAAAGGCATCGTGGATGAGGTTATTAAGGCATACGGCAAACTCGATATCCTGGTGAACAACGCGCATGTGTCCAAGCAGGCTCCCCTTGTGGATACGACCGATGAAATGATGGCATTGTCGTTCAATACCGGATTTTATCCGACTTACTATTTTATGCAGGAATGTTATCCTCATCTGAAAGCTACCCGAGGTAAGGTAATCAACTTTGCATCCGGTGCCGGACTGTCCGGTATGGTGACCCAAGCTTCCTATGCAGCAGCTAAAGAAGCGATTCGGGGACTGTCCCGCGTGGCTGCAAACGAATGGGGACCTGATGGCATTAATGTTAATTTGATCAGCCCTATTGCATTGACACCAGGCGTTGAACAGTGGAGCAAGGCATTTCCGGAAGAATATCAAGGCATGATTGACAAGATTCCAATCAAAAAGATGGGGGATCCTGAGCAGGATATCGGACGCGTGGCCGTATTCTTGGCAAGCTCCGATTCCGATTACATGACGGGTCAAACACTTATGGTGGATGGCGGCTCCATTATGTTGAGATAACATATTTAAGTTTCGTTTCGTTTAAAAAAGAGCGCCAAGGGCATGGTCCCTTGTGCGCTCTTTGTGTTGTAAAGCGTGATGCTGTATCTGTCGGATATGGAACCAGAGGTATGCTATTTCCGGGCCACAATCATAAAGCGGGCGGAATTCGTCTGGATTCCCTGATCTGTGCGATAGTCACGGATGAACTGCTGCAGGGTGCGGAAATCCGCTTCCTCGTGTCCGAATCTTGGAATGATGGGGGTATGCATGAGTAAGAACAGAAGATCCTCTTCACGCTCATAATATTCGACTGCATCATATTCGGCATACTCGATATTCTGGAATCCTGCATCCCGAAGCTCTTTCATATACTGATCCAATAGGGCTCCGTCTTCACGTGTGGATTGACCTCTGCCAAATGCTTGAGCCAGATTGGCTTTATCACATTCGCGAACCTGCTGGGTCAGAAACACACCACCCTGCGTTAACACTCTTGCAGCTTCCGAAACCCAAAAAGGGGAGTGTTTACACGAAACTACATTGAAAAATGATTCCGGGAATTGAAGCTGCTGTGCGTCCATCTGCATAAAGCGAACATTGGAAGACGCGGCCTTCTGCATATTCTGCCGTGCCGTTTCCACCATGGCATGTGAAAGATCGATTCCGATCAATAAGGCTGTGCTCGATGCCATGGACAATAAGTTCTCTCCGCCGCCTGTGCCAATATCCAGCAGAATGTCGGAGGCCTTGCAATTTTTTATAACCTCATCGTAAAAATTCCACTTAACGCCTTCCGAGATGCATCTAACCTGGCTGAAGTCCCAGCCGTTTAACAAGCCAACGCGATCATAAAATTGCATGTATTCTTGTGAATTCATATACCTTGTCACCTTCCATCAGGGATTTATAAGAGGCTGTAAAAGAGTGGATCCTTATTCATTCGTTCGATGCCGAAAGCAGGCAGCAGGTCAAATCCTTTTGTTAGATCAGCAGCAAATGGCCAAAAAAGGACAGACGTCTCCCTTACCCGCCGGCATGCTGTTTTTACATACCAGAGAGAAGTGAAATGCAGCGGTATTTGGCTGTGACATCGATATTGTTTACATGGCCCGGTCCTGATCGAACACGAGCCTAGTTACTTCGAACGATTTGGATCAAGAGCAGCATCCCATTCACCCCGTTTGAAAGATTATATCCATTGTAAGCTTAAGGAATATTCCTGTCCAAGGATAATTTCGTCGGTAGTATGAACCAGAATCTTTAAGTAATTGTTAAGAATTTGAACAGCATGGCGTTAAGAACTGTCTTCTATACTAATTGAATCCGTTTCGGCAAGGAAACGAACAATATTCGAATGATAGATGAGAGGGTATTGCCATGAACCAAATGAACATTTTGCCAAGGGAGCGTCTGCCAGAGCTGCAATTGATACGAGCATTTGCCATAATCGGTGTGCTGTCCGTTCACTCCACATCGTATGCCGTATCTGCTATGACAGACTCCAAGTACTTTTTTATCTACAACTTTATGAACATCTTCATGAAGTACGGAACGCCGACATTCATATTTCTAAGTAGTTTTGTACTTTTCTATAATTACTATGACCGTCCCATGACGAAGAAACTGATAGGAGGATTTTACAAAAAAAGGTTATTGTATATTATCATTCCGTATACCTTATTCTCTGTATTTTACTTTACGCTGCTGCACTTTCTGTATTATCAGGGTCGGCCGTTCGGGGATACGGTGGAGAGTTTTGTCCAAAAGCTGTTGACGGGTAAAGCGTATACGCATTTGTATTTTGTGTTTATCAGCATTCAATTCTATGTCTTGTTTCCGCTTGTGCTGTGGCTGTTCAAGAAAGTCCCCAGGCTGGTACAATGGGCAATACCGATTGGACTGGTGATCCAGTGGACGTTTATACTGATGAATAAGTATTACTGGCAAGTACCGAATAAAGGTAGCTGGGCATTCTCTTATATTGCTTACTTCATGCTGGGGGCTTTTATCGGCATCTATTATCCGAAACTAAAAGCCTGGCTTGTCATTAGCCGCGCAAACGCCCGATCTTACCGCATCGTTGCTTGGTTGATGCTCTGGAACGCATGGGGAACTGCGGGTTTCATTCATGTGAGCATGTATTACAACAGCCGGCTTTACGGAACTGTCTATAACTCAACGCTGTATGAGCTGATGTGGAATGCCCATACTTATTTAGGGACGCTGGTTCTGCTTCAGTTTGCCATTCTTTTTTACCGGGCAGGAGTGCACAGTTGGACGTCGGCGCTTGAGAGATTGGGAGCTGTGTCTTTCGGGATTTATCTCATTCATCCGTTCTTTCTGCTTCTCTACCGTCAGTTCCCAATAACCACAGGGAACTCCTTACTGACCCATCTATGGTATGCAGGCGGTTTTGCGGCAGCTTTAGGCTGCTCATGGATCGTGGTGGAGCTGACGGTTCGATTCATACCGGGCTCTTGGGTGATATTTGGCAATATACCAAAGGCGAAGAAACCGGTTAAACAAGGTGATGCCCCGGCTTTGCCGCTTTCCGGTTCATAAACCAGCATACAGCCAACCATTTTTTATATGAAAAGCGTAGGCGAGACTGGTATGGGCAGCTGCACGGGATCTTCCGAATCGATGAACAAACATAATGTAATGGCTGTTATGCTGACAGTCCCATTTGATCAAGGAGGGGCCCAATGTCTGGAGTTACGATATTAATGGTTGATGATGAAACGGAAATATTGAAGCTGATGGAGATTTACGTCAAAAATGAAGGCTATACGCTGCTTACCGCATCTCATGGGCTGGAGGCGCTGGACATTCTAAAAAACCGCAAGGTGGATTTGATTATCCTCGATGTCATGATGCCGCATATGGACGGTATTGAAGCATGCATGAAGATTCGGGAGGAGAACAACACGCCGATCATTATGCTGTCCGCCAAGAGCCAGGAGATCGACAAAATCTCGGGACTCAGCATCGGCGCGGATGATTACGTGACCAAACCGTTCAGTCCGCTGGAATTGATCGCAAGAATTAAGTCGCAGCTTCGCCGGTATAAACAGTTGAACAGCCAATCGGCACGTGATGAGAACGAAATCCAGATCGATGAGCTCGTACTGAACGTCGCTTCCCACAAGGTAACCGTGGCTGGCGCAGAGATTAAGCTGACACCTCGTGAGTTTGACCTGCTGCATACACTGGCCATCAACCGTGGACTCGTCTTAAGCATGGACAAGATTTATACCGAAGTGTGGAATGAACCGTTCATGGAATCGAAAAACACGGTCATGGTTCATATTCGCAAACTGCGCGAGAAGATCGAGAAAGACCCGCAGCAACCGCAATATATTAAGACGGTTTGGGGAATCGGATACAAAATAGAGTAAACCTTGGCAGAGGTGATGGATTTGAAAGGAATGAGGCTTCAAAGCATACGTCTGAAGATGCTGTTCATGCTGCTTACCAGCATCGGTATCTCAGCAGCCTTGCTGATCATACTCTATGCATTAAGTACGCTCATACTCGGCATTCCGGTAATTAAAGAGCCCTTAGCATGGCTCATTAATAACATTGGCTCTAAGCCGGTCTTGATGGTTACGGGCGTCATCCTCTTTTTGGTCAGCTATTATATGAGCACGAAGTGGTTTGTCCTTGATCTGAAGAAGATTCAAACTGGTGTTCAGGATGTAACAGCTGGACGATTCAATGCGAGAATCGAGCTTAAATCCCAAGACGAAGTGGGTAACATCGCTTCCAGCATCAATCGCATGACTGAGCAGCTGAATGCTTATTTGGATGAGATCACCCACGGACTTCGAGAGATAGCCAAAGGAAATTTTGATACCGAAATTCCGGTTCATTCGGGCAGCCAGCTGGGTGAAGTGGCAGAGAGTATTAATCAGATGAGCAGGCAGCTCCATCAGTCTATATTGGAGGAGCGTAACGCAGAGAAGACAAAAAATGACCTGATCACGGGAGTATCCCATGACTTGCGGACGCCGCTTACATCGATACTGGGGTTTCTGGAAGTGATCGAGGAAGACCGGTACCAAGATGAAGTAGAGCTGCGCTATTATGTGAATATTGCATATGAGAAAGCGCAAAATCTGAAGAAATTGATTGATGATCTGTTCGAATATACAAGAATCAATAACGGGCTTCCGCTGCAGATTCAGGAGATTGATATGGCTCAGTTCATTAGGCAGCTGATCGAGGAAACGGTTCCAATTTTGGAGAAAAACAGGATCGCATGCAATCTTTCAGCAGAGGAAGGGCTTGTCATTCAGGCCGATGGCGCTCAGCTCGTCCGGGCTTATGAGAATCTAATATCTAATGCGATCCGTTATGGGGGAAGTGGCAAGAGAATCGACATCGCGGTTCGTAGAGATGGAGACCAGGTGAGCATCAGCTTTACCAATTATGGCGATCCAATTCCTGAGCGGGATTTGCCGTTCATCTTCGATCGCTTCTACCGGGTGGAGGGTTCCCGCTCGAAGCAGACAGGAGGGACCGGCTTGGGCTTGGCAATAACCAAAAGCATCGTAGAGGTGCAGGGAGGCGAGATCCGAGTACGAAGCGATCGCCACAGGACGACCTTCGAGACGCGGTTTCCCAGACAAATATAACAGGACGCTTCACACTTACCGAATGTCTGTTTATCTATCTTCATAATAATCAGGATTCAATCTAGAACGCTCCCTCAGTGGAGCGTTTCTTAATGAGCGAAGAAAGAAGACAAGTTTACTTATACAGTTGAATGTAAATGTTCAGTTATATTTAAGTAATCGTTAAGAATTTGCCCTACCGAATGATAAGATATATTTCCTATACTTTCTTGTGATACATACATGAGGAGGTATCCGGAATTGCAGTTATCACCTAATTCGAAAGGGAACGATAAGCTAGTGCATGGATGTCTGTCAGTCTTTATGATCGTTGGCGTCATATTATTATCGGGATGCGTAGGAGAGCCGATGTCTCAAGACACATCGATTACCTATACCTCCTATCTCGAGCAAATATGGGAAGATATAAGTACTGGGATGAACGACCGTATTAGTAAAACGACAGGCAGACCAACTGGAGTTATCTCTCATCCATCTGGTATGACAAATGGATATAGAGCTGTGAAAGGAGCTCCTTAAACAAAGGGAGCTTTTTTGTTTTCTTTTTGGAACATATTGTCTTATAATAGCGTTTACATAAATATAAGAGCTTGAATGGAAGAGGGTGATATCTGTGGGTTCACGCATGTCGATCCGAAAGCGACTATTTATCGGTATAGCGGCTACTGTCTGTATTTCACTTGTTGGGCACCCTGCTCTGCAAACGCAGAAGCATGCTCATACGGTATTCGCTGATACTGTCGGAGCCGGGAGTTTTACATCCGGTCAGCGCGTAACGATTCAGCATAAGACTGCCTTTTTCCCTGGTGCGCTTAGCAAGAACAGCAATCTGAAGAATCTCAAGGTGAGTTATTATGGGACCAAGGGAGAATCACTAAGGCTTAGCTCTGTGAAGGGAGAAATGGCGTTTTTCCAAACCGATTCCCGAGGGGACTTATGGCTCCCGACCTGGTATGTTTCCAAGGAAGCAGCCAATGTGAAAGAAATTTCACCGCTCTCGCTTCAATTGGGCAGCAGCGGCAATATCTTCCTTGCTCCCGGAAGTGCATTGAAATGGCCGACATCCCAAACGGGAACATCCCTTATCGCCATAGCGCAGTGGAAGGACTGGTACGGTGTCATGATCAGTCCTTCTAAGTGGAAGGAAGATTACCAAATATATCGTCCGGCAATGTTGTGGGTGCAGAGTAAGGACGTAACAGCCAGGAAATCGATGCCTGGCCGGCTTCTGGCTGGGGATTCGGAAGTGTCGACCGATGTAGTGCGCAACTTGACGGAAATTCTATTCAAGAGAGGAACCTCTTCTTCTTATGTGAAAACACTTCTTGGGGAGCCGCAGGCAAGAGAGATATCACGAAATCAGGAGCCCCGTTCAGGCAAACCGATGATATTTGGAGAGACCTGGAGATATGAGCAGCGAGATAGCTATTACAGCGTGACCTTCTCCCCATCCGGAAAGCTGACGGCTAGTGAGTGGACGATTCCTGCGGCGGGACCCTTCGAGCGGAGTTATAGTCCAGGTGATGATTACGAGTTTACCTATCGTTTTACAGTCATGCCGCCACTGAAAACCATAGAAGCTGAGCCGAATTGGAGAAATCAGGGTAATTTGAATCATACGTTTCTTCTTGGAGCTAACGAGGATGTCCTGCTCCTCAAGGGAGATGATGGAGGGTTCAGCGGGATGCATGACAATTCTTCCTTGTATGCCATCGACCGCCGCACTGGCAAGAAGCTGTGGCAGGAGGATGCAGGATTTGGAGCATATACGGCCGTTTTGGATCAAGATCGGAAGCATGTTACGATGTTTTCGGCCTATGACCCGGCGATTAAGGACTACGTGGCCAGAATACGGCACATCCGGTTATCGGATGGACAAGTGTTATGGGAGCTTAAACCTAAGAATGAGTTTGGCCTGACGATGAAAGCTGCAGCTAACACAATTATTATAGATGAGCCGCTCAATCCGAATGAAACCAAAAGCGTGCTGAGTGTGCTGGATCAGAAAACCGGAAAGCTCCGTTGGAAAAAGACATTATCTGGTGAGCACCGTTTGCTGAATCAGGGCTCGGATGATCCGCATGTGCTGATCGAACAGAATGGACGGCTTTACGCGTATGATCCCGATACAGGCAAAGCCGTGTGGAATAATAAAGTCGGAAACAAGTTTATGGATGATCCGACCCAAGATCCTTATTTTACCGGAGGATATCGGTATGATCCGTTATCTCCTGCGGACATCACAACAAGATGGATGCTGCTTGGCAAGGAATGGGTTCTGCTCAATACAAAAACCGGTGAGCGTGAAGGTGGATACCCAGCCCGTGAGATGGAACGGTTTGAAGTGCTGAATGAGCGGTATCTGTTGGTACAGCGGGCGCTGAATGGACAATATTTCAGCGGAGCAACCGCGTATGAAAGTTTATTATACGATGGCATCGAAGACAAGGTGGTTTGGACAGTTGAGGGGAAAGCAGCGCGGGCGGTCATAGAGGGAGAACGAGTGTATCTTACCCTAAATGGCATTCCGGCAGCTGTGTCAATAGAGGACGGCAGGGTCCTATGGAAGATGGAGAATACGGCTGCAGTGAGCGATGATCTTTCCCATCTGGTTGGCAGCAGCTATGGAGTCCTGGGTCGCTATTTACTTCTGAGTTTGGGAAGCGATCTTGTGGTGCTGGACAAGGAGAATGGCAAGAGCCTGGGAAGATTGCATAACGTAATCACTGGAAATGTGGATTTACGCGAACAGGATGCCAGAAACGGCGCGCTGAACGTAACGGATCATGAAGTGCTCATCGGCACGGTGAATGGCGCGTTCATTCGCTATGATGTGGAAGAATTGATGAAACGTTTGGATGAGCTGTAAGTCCCGCTTTATCAGTAAATAAGACATGATGCCAACTGGACTATACTGCAAAGGAGGAAAACCTATGGGCAGAAAGCTACCGCTAGCAGGAATTATGGTTCTCAGCCTGTTGTTGATCCAATGCGTAGGGTGCAGCAAACAGTCAGCCAGTTACGCTTCACTGTTGAAATATAATGATGATGAATATATTGGAAAGGGTATAGAGCGCCCTGAGGCTTTTGCAGAGACGGATCTGACCTTGGCGGGCACGATTCAGAAGAAGGTCGAGCCGGACCAATATCCGGATACGAATTTAGCATCAAATGAGCTGCCGGAGGGTACTGAGATCTATATCGTGGATGATGATAAGTTGGTGGCATTACTGGAAAATCGGCGCTTTAAAGTGTTTGAGCGTATGGAATAACATCCGCGCTTGAAGTCTGGACACAGGCTTCAAGCGCGTTTTTTTTTGTTGATTGCGGAGAAGAAGAGTAAATATTTTCAAATTTATCCTTGACTATGTTGGAGAAAAATGTAATTATAAATGTATCGAATCGATATATCAAATAGATATATTTATAAGAAATGTGGTGATGAGAAATGCTGGAGTACATCCTCCTCGGCATGCTGATGGAAGGAACCATGAGTGGTTATGACTTGAAGAAAACCATTGACAGTACTGTAGGCACATTCTACAAAGCTAGTTATGGAAGTCTGTATCCTGCCCTCAAGAGACTTGCAGACAAAGACATGGTTTCATTAACAGAAACCGACAATAACAAGAACAAGAAGCTGTATACTCTACTGCCTAGCGGCCAGCAGGCTTTTCTCGAATGGTTGTCCGGACCGATACAGGCGGGGCGCAATGAGCAGCTGATCCGCATATTCTTTTTCGATTATTTGGAAGAAGATATTCGTCAAAAGCGCTTGGCGGAATATTCATTTAAGGTGGATGAAGAAATTCACATGCTTGAAGCGGTGAAGAGCATCGTGGCGGGAGAGTTGGCTGAAATCGAACATCCGGAGAATTATTATTATCGGGTTTCGGTTCTGTCCTATGGACTGAATCATTTACAGATGGAACGGCAATGGCTGAAGGATATTATGGAGAGGAAGGAATTGAACCATGTCAAACCTGGAAATTAACGATTCTTTTTCACAGAAACGCCCGGTTCTTACTGTAGTCATTATCGAGGTTCTGCTGTTATTAGCCGTATTTGCTGCAGGAGCTTATGCTACCATTAATGAATTGAGTTATACTTCACCTGTTCTGATCTCATTTATCCCAATTGCTCTGGTGTTGATTGTGTACTTCACTTGGAAAAAGAAGTGGACTACGCTTGGTTTCCGTAAGCTGAGCAGTATCCCAGCCGCCGGTTGGGTCTATTATTCGCCCTTACTCCTTATTTTGGTCGTCATTTCTCTTAAAGGGATGCGTGAGATCGGCGTTTCGGAGATCCTGTTCTTTATATTCTTCACACTGCTTGTCGGGTTTGTTGAAGAGAGCATCTATCGGGGCTTGATCCTGAAGACACTGCTGTCAAAGGGCGTTAAAACGGCCGTCATCACCTCCAGTATTCTGTTTGCGATTACGCATGTACTGAACGTTTTGTCAGGTCAGGATGCCTTCCAAACGGTTTTACAGATTGTCTATGCTCTGCTTATAGGCGCTGTTTTGGCTCTGTTAATGGTGAAAAACAACAATATTATTCCTCTCATTCTGTTCCACTTCCTACATAACTTTATCCAGTTTGTTGGCAATGACAATAGTGATGCATTTATCGGTTACGACCTCTTCATCTTGCTGGTGCTTGCCCTTTACTGTATATGGCTGTCCTTCTCATTGAAAAAACCTCGGGTTTCTGCGCAAGTGGATCATGCGATCTAGTGTGTTCGAGGCGCATTGCAGTAGTACGAATACAGAAGTACCTGGACCGAGTGGAATTGAACTGTTTTATTGAGCAACCGTCTGATGCATCTCCTTAGATGAGGTGTGCATTCGAGGATGCTGAACAATACCGATGGGCAACTCGGTTAGTTCGAGAGCTGAATGAAGAAGACCAACTCTGATGATGAGTTGGTCTTTTTTTGCTACAAGAAAACTATAAGTAAAACGAAAAATAACTTGCCCTGGATCATGTTTAAATTCTAGTCTTCTGTTATGGTTTGGGAAATTGAATTTATCCCAAGTTTTTTTCAGTATATATTCTGAATATTTATTTTTATGGATTACTAGTGTACGTGAACTCAATATGGTTAGAACCTGTATTATAGTTAGAAACGCCCAGCTTTGTTTTCCATGATATATCCATCATGCCAGTTGTAGTGACCGATGTGTTTGTAGAGCTATTATATTGAGCAACCGTTTGTAGAGTTAAACTATGACCTCCCGAGGAAGTAGTATTTTTATATATTACATTGCTCTTTGAACTAGCAGATTGGGAAACTGCTGCTTCATTATTCACAATTAAATTAGAAGAACCTAGAGTAATGGTCTTTCCTACCATAGCTGCCTTAGCAGCTGAAGCCCAGGATTTAATCTCACTTAGTGATGGTGCTCCAGGAAGAGCTGTACTATAGAGTTTTGCACCTATTAGAGCAGCCAAAGAAGAGCCACTTGCTTTACCTTCTAACACACCTGCAATATAAGCTCTCGTAATCTTTGTCTTACCTCCGACAGTAGTAACAAGATTTACATCTTCATATGTGAAAATATTAGTCCCATATGAGAGTTTCACACCATCAGCTGTTGTGCTTTCTGAAACTTTAAAGGCATTAGTCCAGGTTGTATCATTCGATACATTTTGTGCATACCAAGTACCCATCGGTAGACTTCTCCATTCATATAAAACACCACCAATTCTTTCTTGATAGTATAGTATTGTATCCACCCAATCAGAATCATAGTTTATTGCAGATGGTGAAATACTAGATATGTCTAGTCCTGCCTCTTGGATTGCCATAGGAGTTGCTTTTATCTCTTGAATTTCGTTACGCGGCAACACATTTACAAACCAAGCATAATCTTTAACTGCCGCTGTCATTTCATTATGATTCACAGTTATGTTATTTAACTCGTCAGGAATTGAAATTTCAAATAATATTAGATTATTATTGGAATCTGTCAAATAAATATTAACATGTGGAGATTCTAGAAGGGAGAGGTCTACTATGGATGAATTGAGTACTGAAGTTTTAGCATCTTGATTTCCATAGAATACCTCAAAAAGCTGAATATCAAAATTATGATTTTCATCTTTAAGGTCGGCTACAACACTATTTATCCCCATATTTTTCTTTGTGCTGTTGAATAATTCCCCAGATGCAAACACTTCTTTTTGTTGTGAATCATAGTTAACTGTTGCCTTAAAACTCAATGTATTATCCTTAACTAGAATTTCAGAAAGTGAAATACTCGCGTTTTTCTCTAAATTACTAATTGCATCTACTTTGCTATCGGATTGGCCATATAACTGATCAAATTCTTCAATAGGTATAGCTACGCCATTATTCATTGCGATACTATTTTCGGAAGCATAAGCCGAGATAGAAAAGGAAGCTAACATAACTACAACAAGAATTAGAGACTTTATTTTTTTCATAAAATGCAACTCCTCAATGTGTTTTTATAAAATCATAAAAAACTTCCTCGCAAAGCAATTTTTCGATTAACCACCCCTCGTTGATTTCTTAAAACTTTAAATTATACCTAATATTTCCTTTAATAGTATATAATGACTTTGCAGGTCATAAAGTTTGGTGAATAATAAAAAAAACTAAAATAAAAAGAAGTTATTATTGCAAAAATAAAAGAAAAACCATGGGGGATGATAAATAATTCTACAGAAGGTGGGAGGAATCGGGTATGAGGATTAGTAAATGGAAAAGCATTATCTCGATTTCATTGAGCTTAAATATTGTTTTAATAGTATGTTTATTTTTCTTATATCGTGATAATACGGATATGAAAAAAGGAGCGGTCCTTCAATATGCCATTCAGCAAAGTGAAGTGTTACTAGATTTAAAAACTGCACTTGGCCATCAAGAGGACAATGTTGATTATGTGAATGCACTGGTCGGAGCGTATGCTAATATTTACCATAACTTCAATCTGACCAAAAAATATAATTCTGTTGGTGAGTACGTAAATTTTCCTGATGATATCAATATGTTTAATAGCCCTATGACTTCATTACCCGTTGGTTACTCTATAAGTAACCGCATTGCTGGCGAATCAAATGATGAAGTGGATCAGAAGTTGGAAGTATACATGTCGTATGTTTCTCAAATTGTAGATACACTGGATTTTGAAAATAAAATTAAAGGCAAGAGTTTAAGAGAACAATATAAAACTTTAGAAGAAGTCAGTGAGTTGATTAAGACATTTGATTTGGAAAAATAACAATGGGTTTCAGTGTATATCGAATAGTCAAAAATCAATGAAAACCTTGAAAGGCTTGATGCCGTTCAAGGTTTCTTTTTGGTTAGCACTGATTCTGCTATAAGCTTTTAGCCCATGCACAGAAGATGCAGCGAATAATATAACTTGCATCAAAATATAGTAGACGTAAATAAAAGATTATATATATTTGCTATTTCCATAAAGGGGGGGACATGCATGAAACACAGGATACCGTTTAACCGATCTCCCGAGCCGGGGAATTCTAATTCTCCGCCGCCCAGAAAGAATACCCTGTTTTGGAGGCTGTTCGCCAATTATTTTCTCCTCATTCTCATTCCTGTAATTGTTGCGTCTGTTCTGGCCCAGGTGCTGGTTGTTCGCATCATAGAGAAGGATGCCGAGCGTTTCAATCAAGTGATGATGAACCGATTCTCCGAGCAGACGGACAAGGAGCTTCAATCCTTGAAGACAAGCATGATTAATATTCTCAGTACATCCAGATTACGGAGCGTACTGCGCGTTCCCATGTCCTCTTCGCCGGATGAACAGCTCCTTCCGGAACTGCTTCATTCCCTGCGGGAGCAGCTGCAGCAATTGGAATCGGAGGCTCTCGTCGAGAAGGCGTATTACTATTTTGTGCACCAGGATTTGATGATCGATGCAGAGACTTATACGAATAAACAGTATTATTTTCAATCGCGATATCCGCTGAATTCAAACCGCCGCCATCAGCTGGAAGCCGAATTGTCCGGCAAGAAAATGATGGATTTCATGCAGTCATCAACCTCTTTAACAGCTTCGATGAGTTATCCGTTTAATACGGCTTCCCCCGAAGTCTATCTTCTGGTCGAGGTGAAATCGGACAAGCTTGAAGAGCAGATCCATATGCCAGAGAGGTGGGTTACGGGCACCGCGATTGTGGATGAGAGCGCCAATGTGATAACCCAGCATGGCTTGAAACCGGACGATGAGCTCGCCTTGCAGCAGCGAATACGTACGGATGGTTTCGGTTCGGGGTTTACGATATCGGACAAGACAGGGGTGTCCTTCATGGCATCCGGCTTTAATGAGTCCTGGCATTATATCAGCATGATTGATGTAGGTACTTTGATGAAGCCAGTCTATATAACCCGCTGGATCTGTTGGTTGTTCCTTCTGTTCTTCCTCGTTGTCGGCGCACTCACCTCTTACTATTTAAGCCGGCGATTATACCTGCCGATCCGGGAGATCAAGGATGAACTGAAGCTGCATCATGTTCCGAAGGGAGAAGCCGGCCATGAAGGAAACGAGTTCGATCTTATCAAGCGTTACTCTCAGTTCATTATGACGGAGAATAAAGAGCTGTTTCAGATGGTGAATGGGATGCTTCCAGTCATGCAGGAGCAATTTTTAACGAAAATCCTACTGGGGCAATACCGCGATGCTTTATCAATTCAATTCTATGCCAAGGAAATTGAATTCGCTTACATCCATAAGGCCGCTAGAACTGTCCTGTGTATCTCTTTTCACTATGACCGGTCCTTTTACGATGGGGCATCGGAATCCACCAAGACTTTTTTACTGACGGAGCTGAAGGACAAAATTCACCGGCTGGCACCTGGTATGGTCTGGATCTGTCAGACAAGACCGGATTTGACGGCTTGTATTGTGGAGCACGGACACATCACGGAGGTTAAAGGTTATCCGGAAAAATTAGCGGAGCAAATTCGGCATATTTTGCTGGAGTACATTCCCTTTTATAAAGCGACGATCGGTATCGGCAGAACCGTTCACGTGGTGGAAGAACTGCACTATTCCTATGACCATGCCTGTGCCATGCTGACATATCGCGGCCTTCATTCACCCGTGGAGATATGTGGCAGTCAGCCTTCCCGGGAGCTTCAGCAGTGGGATTCTTTCCTCGCGGTGCAGGAGGTCCAGCGAATTGTCAATCAGTACAAAACACGTGAGTTTGACAAGCTGCTCCAATCCGTTCTTTCTCTGCTGGAAGAGGGGAAAACCAAGGATGCATCAGCTATTCAGATGAAGTACTTGCTTGCCGATGTGCTCAATACATGGATTCGTGCGGTGGAATCAGAGCGTAATGAATTGAATGTTCCGTATTACTCGAGTCTGTTCGAACGAATGAATCGCTGCATGACATGGGACGAGCTGACGCAATGCTTCAAGGACATTCATGGCTTTCTGTTTCGGAAGCCGGCTTCGACCAGCCGGAGTCAACAGTTCAGTGAGATCGTGAAATACATTCATGAGCACTATGATCAAGAACTGTCGATCGAGCATTTTGCAGGCATGTTGAATATGTCGATTGGGCATTTCAGCAGGACCTTCAAGGAGGTGGTCGGCGAGAAGTATGTAGAGTATATCGCAAAGTATCGGCTGATGAAGGCCAAGCAACTCTTGCTCGAAACAGATATGAAGATCGATGATATTGCTGAGAAGGTGGGGTATTGGGGGAGGAACTCCTTGATACGTGCTTTTCGCCGGTATGAAGGGATCACGCCTGCCAAATACAGGAGCCTTCACCACTAGGTAAAAAAAGAGACTGCATTTTTTCTGAAGTCTCTTTTTTTGCATAGGACTAGGGCGTAAAGCCTTGCTGCGTCTGCGCCGCAAAAGGTGTGTCTTAAGGAAAAGATGTTTGCTTTACGCAGAGGGAACACGGCTCGTATAGTGGGGACAACACATGGAATGTAAATGCTTTCAAGCGGAGGTGGGAATTATTGGCGCAGCTATCACGGACCATCTATATTCTGAGAAAACATAAAGCGTTGTACTTGCTGATGCTGCCCGGCATTTTGTACTACCTGATATTCAAGTACGCGCCGATGTACGGCATTATCATCGCCTTTCAGGACTATTCGATCGGCCGGGGCATTTTGGGAAGCAAGTTTGTCGGTCTAAAGCATTTGATTGAATTTTTCTATGTCACCCCCGATGCATGGAAGCTGATTCGTAACACGATCATGCTAAATGTGTACGATCTGCTGTTTCATTTTCCGGCGCCAATCATCCTGGCCATTCTGTTCCATGAGCTGAAGAGCAAATGGTTCAAACGGTTTGTGCAAAACATCAGCTACATGCCGCATTTCCTCTCCACCGTCGTGATCGCTGGCATTCTTGTCACCTTCCTGTCTCCGACCACAGGCGTGGTGAATCATCTCCTCGTCAAGCTGTTTGGTATGGAGCCGATCATGTTTCTGGGCATACCGGAGTGGTTCAGGACGGTGTACGTAGGCTCCGAAATCTGGCAGAAGGTAGGATGGGGCACCATTCTCTATCTGGCTGCGATTGCCGGGATTGATCCGACGCTGTATGAAGCGGCCAAGATGGACGGGGCAAATCGGTGGCAGCAGGTCCGGCATATTACGTTCATCGGTATGGTGCCGGTCATGATCATTCTGTTCGTGCTGTCGCTAGGTAATTTCATGGAGGCCAGCTTTGAGAAAATCCTTTTGATTTACAACACGATGAATTATGAAACCTCAGATGTCATTAATACCTTTGTGTACCGGCGGGGCATCCTGGATGCCGATTTCAGCTTTGCAACTGCGGTGGGCCTGTTCCAATCGGCGATTGGCTTCATTCTGGTCGTTGCAGCCAACCGGATCGTACGCAAATATTCGGAGACCAGCCTGTGGTAAGGGAGGTGCGCCATGAAAAAGCAGGAAAGCTTCGCCTCGAAGCTGTTTGACATGTTTAATGTATTGTTCATGATTGTGCTGATCATTGTGATGGCCTACCCCATGGTGTACGTGTTCTCGGCTTCCATCAGCAACAATGCCATGGTTGCGAGCGGATCAGTCCTGCTATGGCCGAAAAAGATTACGCTGATCGCTTATGAACAGCTCATATATAACCCCGATCTCTGGGTCAGTTATTGGAATACCATTCGGTACACATTCCTTCATACTTTGCTAACGTTAATTGCAACCTCAGCGATGGCGTATCCGCTGGCGAAGCGGTGGCTTCCGGGCCGAAGAGCGATTCTGCTGATGGCGGCGTTTACACTTCTCTTCAGCGGGGGGATGATTCCGACCTTCCTGATCGTTCAGAAGCTGGGGATGCTGGACACGATCTGGGCGATCGTCCTCCCGTCTCTGATCAGCACATGGTACTTGTTCATTATGCGGACATTCTTCGAGGCGCTGCCGGAGGAGCTTGAGGACGCGGCTGCCATCGACGGATGCGGGTCCATGCAGATTCTGGTGCGGATCGTGCTGCCTTTATCCGTACCAGTGATGGTCACGATCGGCCTGTTCACGGCCGTGAATCAATGGAACTCTTTTTTCAGCGCTTTGATCTATCTGAATGACCGGGAGATGTACCCGCTGCAGATTATGATGCGCAACATCCTGATCGCCGGTACGAATGTGCAGGGCGAGGGAGACCTGACGCATCTGGAGACGTTGAAATACGCCATGATCATGATCGGTACGCTGCCGATCCTATGCGTCTATCCGTTTATCCAGAAATACTTTGTACAAGGCACGATGATTGGCGGTATTAAGGGGTAGTTATGGATTTCAAGCAAATCCGTCTCTATACGTTGTGAAGATAAAAGGGAGGTTAGGGAATGAGGCGAAAGGGGTTCAGAACTGCGCTTGCCATGATCCTGCTCAGCGCGATGCTGGTTGCGGGATGCTCCGGCGGGGGCAAGGATGATTCGGGAACGTTAAGTCCTGACAAACCGGTTACTTTTTCTTGGCTGGTATACGACCGGGTCGAGGGCAAGGTTCGGGATGACTGGGAGATTTTCAAAGAGATCGAGGCGAAGACGGGCGTCAAAGTGAAGTTCCAGATCGTGAGCCAGGAGGGGCTTGAGGAGAAGAGGCAGATCATGATTGCCACAAATACCGCCACGGATTTTATCCAGGTGCCGACGCAGGACGGCAGGGAGCATGGACCGGAGAAGGTGTTCCTGAATCTCAATGATTACTTGGATCGGGCGCCGAATCTGAAAGCCTTTTACGACAAATATCCTGAAGCCAAGGCGCTGGCAACGGGCACGGACGGAGGCTTGTATACCGTACCCGTATTGGAAGGGGATGCGGAGGGCAAGGGCTTCAACTTTATCTGGTATGCCCGCAAGGACATTATGGACCAGCACGGGATACAGGCGCCGAGCACGGTGGATGAATTTTATCAGTATCTGAAATTGTTTAAGGAAAAAGTTCCGGGTTCCTATCCGCTCATCTCAAACGCGATCGTGGGCGATACGGGGCTGTATACAACCTTTGGGCGTATCTTCACAGGCATCAGCGGCTTCTACAATCTGGATCCGACCACAGATCAATATGCTTTCGCACCTTACCATGAGAATTATCAGGATATGCTGGTGTATCTGAATAAGCTGTATGCGGAAAAATTACTGGATCCGGAATTTTCGCTGCTGACACAAGCGCAATGGGAGGAACGGATACTTACCGGCAAATCCTTGGTGACCTTCTTCTGGAAGGCTGATCTGGAGTCGCTCGTAGCGAAAGCGCGGGGAGCCGGGACGGCGGAATACGAGCTGGATGCGATTCCTTCCTTTGCCGCCGAAGGGATCAAGAACTATCAGTTCTCCCGTCCGGTTGTTGGCACTGTTGGTCGGGCCATCTCGGCCAAGGTGAAGGATAAGGAGCGCGCGGTCCAGTTTCTTGATTACTTAGTCAGCGAAGAGGGAACGAATTATCTATCCCTGGGCATTGAAGGCAAAACCTATACCATGGAGGATGGAAAAGCCTTATATAACAAGGATTTCGGCGAGTCTCCGTTTAATGCGCTGCGTAAGGATTGGGGCGTATGGTATGACCTGATTACATTGAATAATGCCAAATCCCGCGAAGTATGGGAGCGCGGATTGAGTGAGAAGAGCAAGGATATTAATGCAAGGTATGAGCAGTACATTATTCCCGCACCGAAACAGATCGTGAAGACAGAAGAAGAGCTGGAGCTTGAGAAATCGAAGCTGAACAATCTGAACAAATTCCTTGAGCAGAAGGTGACGGAGTTTGTAACCGGCAAAACGCCGATTAACGATACTACCTATCAGCAATTTATTGACCAGGCCAAAAAACTCGGCTCCGATGAACTCCTTGCCATGTATAACAACGCTTATACGCGCACATATGGCGGCAAGTAATCCGCAAGTGGAAATGGAGGAATCAGGGAATGGACGATATGAAAATTATCGATGTCGACGTTCATAACGAGCAGGACGACAGGGCACTGCTTCCATATCTGCAGGAGCCCTGGCGCTCCCGTGTTGCCGCATCCGGCATCGGTTATGCAGGCTCAGGTTATTACTCGCCGATCGGCGTGATGAAAAAAGACTCGATCCCCCCGGGAGGAGGCAAAGCCGGCTCCGATCCCGATTATATGATCAAGCAGCTGATCGAAGGCTACAATCTGGACTATGCCGTGTTGACGGGCGTCGTCTACAATATCTCCTCTACCCATGATCCGGATTATGCGGCCGCGATCTGCTCGGCTTATAACGATTATCTGGTTGCCGAGTGGCTTGGCAAGCATAAGGCGTTCAAGGGAGCCATGGCGGTAGCCACCCAGGACCCGCTGCTGGCGGCACGTGAGATCGATCGGATCGGCGGCCATCCGGAGATCGTGGAGGTAATGATCTCCAGTGCAGCGCGTTCACCGCTGGGTCAGCGCCATTATCATCCGATCTACGAAGCGGCGGAGCGTAAAGGCCTTCCGGTCGCGATCCATCCGGGAGCAGAAGGCGGCGGGAGCTCAACAGCTCCCACTGCGGCCGGCTACCCGACCCGCTACATCGAGTGGCACACCTGTCTCTCCCAGATGTTCATGGCACATCTGGTGAGCATGGTCTGCGAGGGTGTATTCGTGAAGTACCCGAATCTGAAGGTCGTACTGGTTGAAGGCGGAGTAGCCTGGCTGCCAGGCTTAATGTGGCGGCTGGACAAAAATTATAAGGCGCTGCGCTCCACCGTGCCCTGGCTGACGAGAATGCCGAGCGAGTACATCCGGGATCACTGTTATTTATCGACGCAGCCGATTGAGGAGCCGGACAATCCGCAGCATCTCATCGATCTGTTCAATATGATTGACGCCGAGAACATGCTGCTCTACTCTAGCGACTACCCGCATTGGGATTTCGATTCGCCGGGCCATATCCTGCGCGGCCTGAAGCCGGAAGCGCGACGGAAGATCTTTTATGAGAATGCGAAGCAGCTGTATCGTCTGGATTGAGGAAATGGAAGAGGAAGCTGACACTTCGATCCAGACCCGATGCGGGATTTCCTGGACCAGAGGTCGTACAAAAACCGTTTGCTTTGCTAGTAAAGGAGGTCACATATGGCAGTGCATTATGTGATGGCGGAGGATGCTATCCCGGAGGGTGGCTGCGCCGTCGTTGATATCGACGGACGCGAGGTCGGCATCTATCGAATAAATGGCGAGTATCACGCCATTCTCAACTACTGCCCGCATCAGGGAGCACCGATCTGCGCGGGACTGGTCTCCGGCACGACGCTTCCTTCGGAAGTATATGATTACGAATACGGCAGAGCCGGCGAGATTGTCCGCTGTCCCTGGCATGGCTGGGAGTTCGACCTGCAAACCGGCAAGTCGCTCTTCAGTGACCGTATCCGGGTGAAGAAGTATAAGGTGGAGGTCCATGAGGGCAAGGTAGGGGTGGTGATGGGGAGGAAATAGATACTCATCAGGCTGTTAAAGTTTCCTACGGCTCAGCAGGTCACAATTCTTGATGGCTCCGGTTTGCAAATAGAAAAAGAGCGAGTGCCCAAGGCTTAGCTTAGGGCACTCGCTTTTTATACATGGATGGTCATCCATATATTGCGATGTAATGTTGTACATGAAAATCTTCTCACACCACCTGCGACAACACAAGTCCTCCATAAGCAAATGCCGCCAGAATCACCAGTGCCGGATGGATTTTGCGGATATTCATGGCCCAGAAGGCAACGGCCGCGATACCAAGGGATTGCAGGAGGCCAATGGAGATCACGGAACTTTTGCCGATCTGCCACGTCAGGGTCAGCATCATGATGGCGATGACCGGTTGAACCAACAGTGTCATGCCCTTAACGACCGGCGAATTGCGATGTTTTTGCAGCAGGTTCAACAGCCAGACGAGGGCTACAGCGGAAGGTACGACTGTCGCTGCAAGAGCAAGGATCATGCCCATCCAGCCGGATACGCCGTATCCGACAAATGCGGCGATCTTGGTAGCGATCGGTCCGGGCAGCGCATTGGCCAGGGCAAGCATGTTGGAGAAGTCCGTATCGGAGAGCCAGCCGTGATTCGTGACGATCTCTTTATACATGAGCGGAATCGAAGCGGGACCGCCGCCGTATCCGAGGACATTGGAGACAAAAAAGCTGATCAGAAGCTGAAGCCATTCTTCCATTAAGCGGAGCCCTCCTTATCCCGTCTTTGTTTTTTTAACTTCGCTACGAATTTGAAATGCACGGTGCCGTAACCAAGGAACAGTAAAATAACGATGGCTGGGTGAATTTGAATGCTCTCCAGCAGAAGGAACGACAGGACGAAAAATCCGATGCCGACATAGATGCCGAGACCTTTGACGGCCTTCTCGCCAAACTCGTAAGCCATCGTTCCCAGCATGACGGCAATGACTGGTGTAACGCCAGCGATCATGCCGGCGACGATCTTGGAACTGCTGAGAAAAGTCACCGCTGACAATAGCGCAATCATCGCAATGCTCGTCGGAAAGATATGCGCGAGAACGGCCACCACGGCGCCGAGGACCCCTTTTTTCTGATAACCAAGATAGGCTGCCATCTTCGTGGCGATGGGACCCGGAAGGGCATTGGCCAAGGCGAGTACTTCACCGAATTCATCGTCACTGAGCCATTTATAACGAATGACCGCTTCATGATGAATCAACGGAATAACGGAAGGACCGCCGCCATAACCGAGTATTCCGGTTCGAAACATACCGAGTATTAATTCTACGTATGGATTGCTGGTTTTATCATTCAAGGCAGGATTCCTTTCTGTCGAAGTCATTTGTAGTCTAGAGTCTAATACCCGTCCGACTTTTATAACGCTTGATTAAGATTTGTGTATCTACGCTTGTAATGCCCGGGAGCAGGTAGAGCTTTTCATGTAAAAACATTTCCATTTCATGATGATCAGTAAACAGCCCATGCATATGCAATTTGCTTGGACCGGTCATATGATAGAGGCTTGTGACTTGCGGTTCATGTTCAAGCGTATCCGCCACTTGCTGCAAATATTTGGGCTCGACCTCCACATTAAAAAAAGCAGACACCGAAATCCCGACTTTCTCCGGATTGATAACCGCCGCGAATCCTTCAATGACGCCTTCATCGATCAGGGCGTTGACTCTGACCTGTACGGCAACCCGGGATAATCCGATTTCCTTCCCCAAATCCGTATAGGATATTCGACCATTCTTGCCAAGAATGGCGATAATCTTGCGGTCCGTATCATCCATGATGGCTGATTTCCCTCCAATAGAGTGAGTATCTGTATCCATGAATTGCAGCTCCTTTTACTTATATGTAACCATTACCCTGATTATTTGCTGCAAAACGTAATCTCATCGCTCCTGTTAATGACGATAAGTTTAAATATATAGGGGATTAATGATGTTTTCAATATACACCAAAAAAATGAAACTTTTTGTCCCTTATTTAAGTCTATGACTATATACAAGTAGGGGGATAATAATCCTCTGCGCTTGATTTAATTTATGGTTCCCTTTGTGTAATTACCCTTTTATATCCATATGTGATAGGATGTTTGAGGGAAATACTAGATTCATAGGAGATATGAGTGGAAAGGCGGTATACGTATGAAGAGGTTATTAGGACTTATTCTGGTGATTGCCATGATTTTACCGATGGGCATCGTTTCAGCGGCAGGCACGGAAGGAAAGAAGACTGCAGGTGACAAACCGATCCAGCTGGTTTTTGCTGGTGATATATTATTGGACGGATTTGTCGGCAGCCAGATTGATAGATTCGGAAATGAATTCCCGTTTAAAAAGGTAGCTCCTATCTTGAAAAAGGCGGACATGGCTTTTGCCAATCTGGAAACCCCGGTGTCCATTCGAGGAAAGGCAGCGGAGAAAACCTTTGCTTTCCGTTCCAAGCCGGATACCCTCAAAGGCCTGGTTTATGCTGGGATCGATGGTGTTACACTTGCTAATAACCACATTCTGGACTATGGGCAGCAGGCTATGCTGGATACGATCACACATCTGAATCGCCAGAAGATCGGGTATACAGGTGCAGGACGTACGATAGACGAGGCCTTCAAGCCTTATGTGCAGAAAATAAACGGTAAAAAAATAGCGGTATTAGGCGTCAGCCGGGTGCTCTCGGACAATTCCTGGATTGCCGGCAAGAACCATCCCGGCGCAGCTTCGGCCTACACGATGGAGCCGATGCTGAGTCATATTAAAAAGTCGGCCAAAACGAATGATTGTACGATCGTGTACATACACTGGAACCAGGAATTTGCGGATTATCCCGAAGATTATGCACGCAAGATGGCAAAGGAAATGATTGATGCCGGTGCGGATATCATTATCGGTTCCCATAGCCATACCTTGATGGGCATTGAATATTACAAGGGCAAACCCATTTATTACTCACTCGGTAATTTCGTATTTAACCGCTCCACTCGGGGCGGGGATATATCGCTGCAATCCATGATGGTGCATATAGATATCCAAGGTTCCAAGATCACAAGCCGGATAACACCTGTGAAAATTATTAGTGGTCAACCGAACTTGATGGATAAAAAGTATAATAAAGAAATCATCGCGAAATTGAACAAGCTTTCATATAATGCGAAGATTGATGCGAATGGCAACGTCACTCCAAAAAAATAACAGATTACTTGAAAAACTGCAGCTAAGGGCTGCAGTTTTTTTGGTTGGGAGATTGATTTCCGTGTGGATAATACGGAAAAACATCCAGGAAAGGAGAAGGGAAACCATCTCTTACGGCACCCAAGAGAAAATTCCTGCCAAAAATTAAAATAAAATTTTACAAAATATATTGAATATTGAAATAAAGTTTCAATATGATAGAGGGAGTAAATTAACTTCTTGTTAATACAGATTGGAGGTGGAATTAACAAGTAAACGTTATACTCCCGAGTAGGTCTCTCATTCTTGAAAGACACAGAAGGGAGAAATTAGATCCCCAGCATAGAGAAGGAGGAATTCATGTACATGTTTCGAAACAAAAAGAAAATATCATCGTTGCTTAGCGGAGTGATGTTTCTATCGCTTCTGTTTCCTACAGGACTATCTGCTGCTTCTGCTAATCCTGGCGCCTCGTCATCGGTTATTGATATACGTCAGACGGAGATTGGGCCAGGGGCTACATACACGTGGGCAAATATGAATAAGGGCAGTGGTGAACAGAAGATCCACATGGTAGAATTTCACCCCTCGCAAGGGAGTCTAGAGCTTCAGGCCGGACTCACGGATGGCAAGGTATACGGCATGCAAGGGGTCAGCAGCATGGCATCTGCGGCGGACAAGGAGGGCAACCGTGTCATTGCCGCAGTAAACGGGGATTTTTATGATATGTCCACGGGGATTCCGCTTGGATTGTTCATGGGGGATGGGGAGTTTCTGACTGATCCGCCTAATGGACGGCTGGCATTCGGAATCAAGCAGGATGGAACTACTTTGTTCGGAAGTCCGAAATTGACGAAAAACGTTTCGATAGGCGGAACCCTAAGCAGCCTATCATCCATTAACCGTCTTCGAGGGACGGACGCTCTTGTTCTATATACTGAGAAATTCCATACCACAACGATGACCAATAATCTTGGCGACGAGGTTATCCTGGATATCGTAAGTGGCAGAACCGCCAGCGGGGAAACCATGACGATGAGAGTGGCCTCCATTCTAAAGGATCAGGGGAACTCTCCTATCGGAAAAAATCAAGTGGTGTTGTCAGCTTCAGGGTCGCAGCGAAACAAGCTTGCCAGTTTAAAACCAGGTGACGAAGTGACCGCGAGCTTCGCGCTTGAAGAAACTTGGAAGGACGTCACGATGGCTATCGGCGGTAATGTGATGCTGGTACAGGATGGCGCCGTTCAGCAGCATACCGATCCAGCCATACATCCACGAACCGTGGTTGGCACCAAAGCGGACGGATCGGTCGTGCTGTTTGAAGTTGATGGCCGTCAGCCCGGCTTCAGTGAAGGGCTTAGCTACATACAGCTCGGCGAAATGCTGAAAGAGCTGGGTGTGGTTAACGCGCTGAATTTGGATGGTGGCGGTTCGGCTACATTCGTTGCGCGTCTGCCTGGAGAATCGATGGGGAAGGTGCTCAACTCGCCATCTGATGGCGGAGAACGCAAGACGGCCAACGGTATTTTACTGGTGAACAAGGCTCCTGAAGGAGCAGCAAATAAACTGGTCGTGGCTCCCACACTGGAGAGAGTGTTGACAGGCTCCTCTGCTACTTTTAAGGCGGCAGCGGTGGATGAGAATCTGCATCCGGCCAAGGTGACTGAGTCATTGATGTGGAGTATCGACCCAGCTTATGGAACCATTAACTCTAGCGGCACTCTCAAGACCGGGGAACTTGCCGGGCTAACGGAGATTGCGGTGCAATCCGGCAATCTAACCGGAACAGCTAAGGTTGAGGTGGTGGACGAGCTCACAGAGCTCAGATTTCCCGATGTCGTAAAAACCCTCACTTCGGGTTCTAAAGAGACGCTTAAGGTCATTGCGCTTCGCAATGGACAAGTGGTGCAAGCAGACAATAACCGCTTGGAGTGGCGAACGGAAGGAGAGATCGGTACGATTGACGGTGACGGCGTGATCACCGCAACGGATAAACAGGATGTCAGCGGTAAAATCTTCGTGAAGTACGGTCAAGTGGAGACATCAATGGATGTGAATGTGGGAATTCCTCCCGTCATGCTGGAGGACTTCGAGAATGGGCTTGACCGTTATCTTCCGAGTGCCGGAGCCCAGTATAAGTCAACCAAGGTATCCATTGAGACCGACGAGACCTACATTCGATCAGGAAATGGAGCATTAAAACTGGAATATGATTTTACCGGAACGACGGGTACTTCTGGCGCCTATCTGCAGGCGAAGGGGACCGGGGATCATATCGAAATTCCGGGTTATCCAGAGAAGATTAGCATGTGGGTGTATGGTGATGGCAATGGGCATTGGCTCCGCGCCCAGATCTATGACAGCAAGGGCAATATACCACTCGATTTTACCGATCAGAGCATCGGTGTTGATTTCAAAGGGTGGAAGTATCTTGAAGCCTCCGTGCCCAAGGGAAGGACCCTTCCTCTGAAGATGGACATGCCTGTTCGTTATATGGAGCCTCAGGCCGCGAAGAAGGATGCCGGGGTTATCTACGTTGATGAGATACGTGCATTATATGGTCCGGCAGATGATGATATTGATCCGCCGGTATTGATGAAATTTTCGCCTGCGGACGGTGAAGAGATCAAGGTGAATACGCCGACCATTACCGTTTACGCGGAGGATGCAGGCTATGATCCTGAGTTACATCCTGGAACGACGCTGATCGATCCGGACAGAATCCGATTCTACCTGGACGGCAGGTTGGTACAGCATACTCTGTATCCGCCGGAAGGGAAGATCTATTACACGCCGAGTGTTCCGCTTGCCGATGGCGTGCATCAGGCGAAAGTAACCGTCCGTGATCTTTCCGGCAACCAAACGACTGAGGAATGGCATTTCACGGTAAACACGGATGCTGCCAAGGTAGTGTATGGCACACCGGATACAGTCTACGCAGGCAGCAGCTATACTGTCGACATTAGGGGAGTAAAAACATCCTTAATAAACAGCGGACATCTGGAATTTCAATTCGATCCAACCAAGGTGAAGAATCTGCAGCTTATACCAGGAGACAAGCTTAGTCCTTCCCAGATTAGCGCAAGCATTGACCCTACTACAGGGAAGGTCAGAGTGACCTGGAAGGACATTCACACCGCTTCTCTACAGGATACAGATTGGATTGGACAAATCGGGTATGACGTGAAGAAGAACGCAACCGGAAGCAGCGTGATTTCCCTTACGTCCGGTGGAGTGTCCTTTGCTGATTCGGGTAATACCGAATTTTCATTCTACGGTTTTCCGCTAAACTCGCAGATTGCTACGCATTATGCGCTTAGCTGGAGTGAGGAGGGGGCGGTGCAGGGGTACGAAACCGAGTTCACCGTAACCGATGCACAGGGTCAGCCTGTCGAAGGTGCTATGATTATGGCTGATGGAGCAGCGGTTGGAACGACAGATGCAGCAGGCATTTTGAAGACGGGAACGCTGACATCTCAGGTAAAGACGTACGAAGTACAGGCCGTGAAGAATAATCAATATAGCCCGGCCTTGGAGTTCAAGGTTTCGCCGCTTTCTGGAAACCCGATTCCATCCAATATCAGCGTAGGCATGGGCGAAGATCCAGCTACGTCAAGGATGCTGAACTGGCATACAGATCCAGCCACGGAAAATACTGTTGTGGAATTGGCCAAGCAATCAGAATTTACGGACTTCGCTGCGGGGAATATCCAGAAATTCGTTGGTAACAGCGAGCTGTACCATACGCTGGATCTGGGCACCGTCCGTGTCCATAAGGCAACGGTAGCTGGTCTTGAGCCAGGTACGGAATATGTGTATCGTGTCGGTGATGGACAAGGTCATTACAGCACGCAAGGCTCTTTTAGAACAACCGAACTAACAGGAGATACGACAAAATTTCTGTATTTTGCTGATTCACAGGCATCCTCTGCTAAAGAGTTTGAGTTGTGGGGGAAGACGATCGATAAGGCGGCAGCCGAGCACCCTGATGCTGAGTTTATGGTGCATGCCGGCGATATGGTGGATAAGGGGTTCTTGGAGGCACAATGGAATTACTGGTTTGAAGAAGCACAGAAACATTTCCTTCATACGACGCTTGTGTCAGCTATCGGAAACCATGAAGTGATGGGAACCAAGGAGAACGGGGACTTCCTTGCTCACTTCAATCAGCCGGGCAATGGTCTGGACAGTCTGAAGGGAACCAATTTCTCTTTTGACTACAAGAATATTCATTTCATTATGCTGAACAGCGAGTATCAGCTGGAAGATCAGAAAAAGTGGCTTCAGCAGGATCTGGCCAGTAATGACAAGGATTGGACTATCGCGATGTTCCACCGTGGGCCGTATGGAAGCATCTATGATTCCGCTGAGGTACGCAGCTTGTGGGCGCCAGTGCTTGAGGAGTTCGGTGTGGATCTCGTATTGAACGGGCATGATCATATCTATATTCGTACCTTCCCGATGATGAATAACCAAATTGCAGATGACGGAATAGGCACAACCTACGTTGTTGCTGGTTCGTCGGGGCCTAAATTCTACTCCCACACGGAGCGGGGCTGGCATGAGGTAGTCGATGATGAACCGGCGCAGATGTATGCCTCCGTGGAAGTGAAGGGAGACGAGCTTCACTTTGTAACCAAAACGATTAACGGCAGGGTCGTGGATGAATTCACACTGACGAAATCGGTTACGAAACCGGGGCCGGAGCAGTTGATCATAGAGCCTGATCAGCTGAGCCTTGCCGTCGGCGAGAGCCGTCCTTTAAGCGTCCAAGTAAAGCCAAGCGGGGCTGAGCGGACGGTGTTGTGGTCTGTGTACCAATCCGAACCTGCGGAGGATGTTGTCGATGTATCGCTAGACGGAATTGTAACAGCTCAAAATATCGGCAGTGCGATTGTTAGAGCAACCAGCACGGTCGCACCGGATGTTTATGCAGATGTGTTGATTACGGTGGACCGAGTGCCAGAGGGAAGCGTTGAATCGATTACCCTGACCGGCAGACCAGAGCTGAAGGTGGGGGATACGGATCAGACTGTTACGGAGGCGGTTTATTCCGATGGCAGTCGTATCCGTTTGGTCGATGGTATAACTTACGAGAGCAGCAAGCCCGAGGTCGCTTCCATTGATGAACAGGGTTTAGTCCTAGCATTGGCAGAAGGGACGACCGTGATTTCGGCGACCTACGAAGGATTCAAAGCGGTATATGATTTGCAGGTGAGAATGGTTGATGAGGGCAAACCCGATCCAGGACCCGAGCCTCCGGTAAACCCACCGGTCCAACCGCCGGTAACACCACCTGTAATACCTCCGGTGACGCCACCATCGGTAACACCGCCATCAGGCAGCATCACCTTTTCGGCGAGCGAGCTGGCAGCCAAGCTGTCGAATGGACAGGCTATCATAAAGTTGAATGGAAACTTTACGGATATCACGCTGCCAGGAAATGCAGCTGACATTCTGAGGGAAAATGGCTCCCTTCGTATAGAAGCGAGTAATATGGCTATTACAATTCCTTCTGAAGTGCTTCGTCAGGTGGGTGGTCTTGCAAAGGCTGATCAGCTTGAGACGGTGACGATAAAACTGAGCGCCGCCACATTATCGAATGCTGAGTTAAAGCAGCGGCTAACGCAAGCTGCCCGCATCTCCGGAGCTAAACTGACGGCTGTGGGAGATGTATTGGAGTTCCAGCTGCAATGGATCACGGCGGATGGCCAAGCATTTAGCTTAACTGAATTCGCACAACCCATCATGCTTGAATTACCGCTGCCAACAGATGCTGGTGGCAAAAGAACCTCCATGTACTATATTTCTGACAATGGTGCGTTGGAGTATATTGACGGCTTGAACAGAGAAGGTCGAATAATCGGGGAGATCAGGCATTTCAGCGCATACGGCTTGCTCAACTATGAGAAAACATTTGTCGATGTGAAAGCCTCGTTCTGGGCTGCGGATGTGATTGGTGAGTTAGCCGCGAAGCAGCTTGTTGAAGGGGTCAGCATGGAACGCTTTGCTCCGGCTCGGCAGGTGACCCGGGCCGAATTTGCAGCAATGCTGGTTCGTCTGCTTGATCTTCAGGCAGAGAGTACTGCACCGTTTGACGATGTAACTTCTGGCAAATGGTACGCAGAGGCGGTGGCAGCAGCCGCCGAGTCAGGTATTGTGAACGGAACCAGCACAAAGCATTTTAATCCCGAAGCTCCAATTAAGCGTCAGGAAATGGCGGCTATGGTGGTCCGTGGATATGACCACGTGAAGAATCAACCGCAGGGGAGCATCAGGTCAGGCAGCGAATTTGCTGATCTCGCTTCATCCCCAGAGTGGGCTCGGGAAGCGGTAGAAACCGCGTATGCCCTGGGTTTAATTCAGGGACACACTCCGAATCGTTTTGAACCGGAAGGCTTGACGACGCGTGCGGAAAGCGCGCAGGTCATCTATAACCTGTTGCACAAACTGAAGTAAAGATTAGAGGGCAAGAAAACCGTTTTTTTCTTCTGTAGAGTATTACAGAAGAAGGAGGCGGTTTTTTTAAAAAAACTACGGTCTGACTTTGGAATCTAATGAAAAAGACGTTTTTTTGCAGGTTAAGAAATAAGAGAAGTTCCGATATAATGTTAATAAGTTGTTCAAATACGATGTAAACTGAAGTAAGGCTAAACTGGTAACCGGAAAGGAAGAGAAAGAATGACGGAATACGCAAATACACCAAAACCTCCTTATTATGCCTGCATTTTTGTGTCCAAGCGCACAGCGGGGGATCGGGGGTACGGGGCGATGTCGGACAAAATGGCAGAGCTCGCAGCGCAGCAGCCCGGCTATTTGGGCGTGGAGTCTGCCCGGGACGAAGGCTTGGGAATTACGGTATCCTACTGGGATTCCCTTGAGGCCATTCGTTTATGGAAGGAGAATGCCGCTCATCAGGTAGCGCAGGAGCGGGGCAGGAACGACTGGTATGAAAGCTTTGGCTTGCGAATTTGCAGGGTGGAGAGGGACAGCTTCTACAAACTTTAGGCAGCGCTAGATCATGGAGAGGAAGAGAGGGGAAGATTTATGGAGCAGAATCCATGCAAGATTAGATGGGGAATCATGGGGACAGGCTGGATTGCTGAGCAATTTGCAGCCGATCTGGCATATGTGGAGAATGCCCAGTTTCTGGCCGTGGGCTCTCGCAGCGCAAGTCATGCAGGTGAGTTTGCGTCTAAATACGATATACCACGGGCTTATGGCAGTTACGCGGAACTCGTGAAGGATCCTGATGTCGACGTCGTGTACATAGCAACTCCGCATCCGCTGCACCGGGATCATGCTTTGATGTGTCTTCAGGCCGGCAAATCCGTCCTGTGTGAGAAACCGTTCACGATCAATGGGGATGAACTCGAGGAATTGGTGGCGGCTGCACGGGAGCAGAGGCTGTTTCTGATGGAGGCCATGTGGACGCGTTTCCTTCCTTCGATCCGGCAGGTACGCGAATGGCTGAGGGACGGGCTAATCGGCGATGTGCGATTGTTGAAAGCCGACTTTGGGTTTCGGAGCGGATGGAATCCGCAAGGCCGTTTGCTGAATTTGGAACTAGGTGGCGGTGCACTGCTGGATGCGGGGATTTACCCGGTGTCATTTGCCTCTATGGTTTTTGGAGCAGATCCGGATAAGATATGGAGTACCTCGCATATTGGCGAGACGGGGGTGGATGAGCAGTTCTCCGTTATTCTATCCTATGAATCAGGCAAAACTGCCTCGTTAAACGGGGCGATCCGGCTTGGATTAACAAATGAAGCTTACATTTATGGTACGGGCGGGCATATTCACATTCCTTCTTTCCTGAATGCGACATCGGCTTCGCTTCATGTAGATGGCAAGGAACCGGTGATTATTACGGATGACCGTCAGGAGAAGGGATACAGCTTCGAGGCTTATGAAGTGGGACGATGCCTGCTGGAAGGAAGGCTGGAGAGCGATGTGATGCCGCTCGATGAGTCGCTTGCCATTATGCGGCTGCTGGACCAGATCCGAGGGCAGTGGGGGCTAAAATACCCGTCGGAAGGTTAAGCGAAATAGAAGCTTTAAGGAAGCAGCGTGAGAGATTTTTCTCGCACTGCTTTTTTAGTTGGGATTAGTAAGGAGCAGCATTTAGGTTCTCATGTCTTTATTTACATACGTTTTACGCTGGGATAACAACCCATTAATCCCCCTTTGTTATGCTGAAGCTGTTTGAGGGTTCTTGGTACAGACCCACCTACATAACAAAAGGAGAGAATAAATGATTAATCACATGTACAAGAAGCTATTATCCATGCTGTTATCTACGGCACTTGTGTTAGGATTTTTTGCAGGTATCGGAGGTCCTGCGGTTGTAGAAGCTGCTACACAGGATCAACCAGATATTTTGCTGCATCGGAATGCCGAGTGGAAGTATTTTGATCAGGGTCAAGATTTAACAACGGTATGGCGCGCCACTTATGATGATTCCACTTGGGAATCCGGACTTGCTCCTTTCGGTTATAAAGATAACGGCAGCGGGGTATCCACTGCTGAATTTGGACCGCTAAATACCGAAGTTTCCTATGGTCCCGACAAGAAGCTCAAACACCGCACAACTTATTTCCGTACGAATCTTCATGTCAACAAGGATCAAATTGACGGCTACGGCCAGATTCTCGGCACGTTTGGTGTTGATGATGGCGCCGTCGTTTATGTCAATGGTCATGAAATCAGACGTATGGGTCTGCCTGAAGGTGAGATTACTTATGACACAAAGGCGACCTCAAACAAGGACCTCCCTGTTGTGTATAAAGATGTCGATCTGACGGAGCCGCTGAAAGCATATTTACAGGACGGCAACAACGAAATCGCGGTCGAGGTTCATCAGCAGAGTGATAGCAGCTCAGATCTGTATTTTGATATGGAACTTGCCGCGTTAGCACAGGCGCCACTCTTTGATATTTCGAAGGTTACAGTAACCTTCTATGGAGATGCGACATGCTCGAAGGGTTTTACATGGTATACTCCGCTGGGCTCCACCGGGAGTAATGTACAGGTTGTGGAGAATCGCGGCAGTGCCCCGGACTTCAGTCAGGCCCTGGAATTTAGCGGGCGTACTTCCGTTTCCTCGAATTCTCCAGGTGAGCATGTTCATAAAGCGGAAGCGACAGGATTAACGGCAGATACCTCCTATTATTTCAGGGTCGGGGACCAAAGTCTGAATTTATGGAGTGAGATCGGAACCTTCCAAACAGCACCTGTCAGCGGTCCCTTCACATTTATTGATCTGACTGATACGCAGGCGAAGGAAGAGGATGAGGCTAGTCTGTCGGCAGCCACCTTGTCCAAAGCGCTTGCTACAATCCCGGATGCCAAATTCGTTATGCATAACGGAGATGTGGTCGAGAACGGCACTTCAGAGCAGGAATGGAACTGGCTGCTGGGCCATTCGCAATCCAGTCTCTTGAACACAACCATCGTGCCGGCAGCGGGCAACCATGAGGATAAGAACTATGCCTTCTATGATCATTTTAATGTAAAGCAGCCGGATAATGCTGCGACAGTTACTGGCGCGTACTACTCTTACGATTACAGCAATGCGCACTTCATCGTGCTTAACTCCAATGAGAATTCATCCGAGTACGCGAACTTCTCAACAGAGCAAGTAGCGTGGATGAAACAGGATGTGGAGCAGGCGAAGGCAGCTGGCGCAGAGTGGATTATCGTCAATATCCATAAAGGGCCGTATACAACATCGAATCATGCAACTGACAAAGACATTATTGGCGCTAATGGAGTAAGAAACAAAATTGCTCCCCTGATGAACGAGCTTGGGATTGATATGGTGCTGCAGGGACATGACCACATCTATGCGCGTACGAAGCCGATCAAGCGTGATGGAACTGCAGAGGATGTCACAAAAATTACTGAGACGCTAAATGGACAGAGCATCGAATACGCAGTTAAACCGGAAGGAACCATCTACATGATTCCTGCTACCGCAGGGGCCAAGGTTTATTTCAAGAACCAAAAGCCGGAGCTTGGAGATGCGTATTTCAATTTGTTTGAACGGGCGGAAGAGAATCATGCCCGTAAATACGGGGATTCAACCAGCCTTGCCAGAGGTAAAGTCCAGAACTTTGTCGGGTTTACGATCGACGGAGGCCAGCTGACGGCCGTAACATATGAAATCGATCAGAATCAGAACAGCGGGCAGCCGTTTATCGTGGATCAGTTCGGTATTATGAAGGAGACGAAACCGGATCCTGTTCAGGAAAAAGTAAGTAAAGTAACGGTTACGTTTCATGGTGATGTCAAAACGTCCAAGGGTTTTACCTGGTATACTTCCCAGCAGGTGACCAACAGTGATCTTCAAGTTGTGGAGAAGTCTGCGGCTGGGCCTGACTTTACGAATGGGATTTCGTTCCAAGGACGTTCGGCTGCTTCTACTAATTCTGTGGCAGAACTTGTACACAAAGCAGAAGCAACAATGCTCAAGCCTGACACATCCTACTATTTCCGCGTAGGGGATGCAGCGCTTGGGGTTTGGAGCGAGACGGGAACCTTCCAGACTGCGCCGGAGAAAGGTGCCTTCACGTTTATTGATTTGGCCGATACGCAGGCGAAGGAAGAAGAGGAGGCCTTGCTCTCATCCGAGACCCTCGCTAAAGCGCTGGTTACCGTGCCGGAAGCGCAATTCGTCGTCCATAACGGCGATATTGTAGACAAGGGCGTCAAGGAAGAACAGTGGAACTGGTTGTTAGGGTATTCGCAGCAAAGCTTGCTCCATACAACGCTGGTGCCATCTGCGGGCAACCATGAGGATGAGAACTACGCTTTCATCGAGCATTTCAATGTGCAGCAGCCGGACAACTCGGCAACAGAGACTGGAGCGTATTACTCATACGATTACAGCAACGCGCATTTTGTTGTTTTGAATTCCAATGAGGATTCGGACGCGTACGATAATTTCTCGGTCGAGCAAGTGGAATGGCTTAAACAAGATGTGCAAAAGGCTAAACAAGCCGGCGCGCAGTGGGTGATCGTTAATATTCATAAGGGTCCGTACACCACTTCGAATCATGCGACGGACTCCGATATTATGGGAGCCAATGGCGTCAGATCCAAGATTGCTCCGTTAATGGCAGAGCTCGGCATTGATTTGGTATTACAGGGTCATGATCATATTTATGCCCGCACCAAACCGATCAAAGCTGACGGAAAAGCGGCAGAGGCAGAGAAAATTACGGAAATGCTAAATGGTGAGAAGCTGGAATATTCGGTCAATCCGGATGGTACAATCTATTTGATTCCGGCCACCGCGGGACCAAAGGTCTATTATAAGAACCCGAGTGAAAAGCTTGGAGATGCATACTACGGACTGTTCGAACGTGCGGAAGAAAATCACGCGGCTAAATACGGTCCGGATCCAAACGATAATCGGCGACCGAAACGCAGCCAGGTACAGAATTTCGTCGGCATTACGATAGATGGCGGCAAGCTGACTGCGGTCACCTATGAAATTGACCAAAATCTTAAAGGTGCACAGCCGTTTATCATTGATCAATTCGGTATTGTGAAAAAGGATGCTGTTGTCCCGAAACCTGATCCGGGAACCCCAGGTCCTGAGACACCGGATCCTGGAACACCAAATCCCGGTACACCAGATCCTGGCACATCCACTCCAGGATCGGGAAGCAATACCGGTTCGGGTAATTCAGGCTCCGCTTCAGGAAGCGGATCAGGATCAGGCTCGGAGAACGGTCCAGGTGCCGGGAATGGAACGAACCCGGGTAACGGGTCGGGTACAGGTTCTCAGTCTGGAAGCAACACAGGTACGGATGTGGGTAAAGAGAATCCACCAGCGCTGAAGGATACCACAGGTCACTGGGCCAAATCAGCCATCGATAAGGCTGTGGCAGCTGGTTTCGTTAACGGCTATGGAGATGGAACATTCAGGCCCAATCAACAGGTTACGCGGGCAGAATTCATCACGATGCTGGTACGCGCGCTGCATCTTAATGAAGACATTGTCCAGCTCTCATTCCGTGATGCAGCCAAGATTCCTAATTGGGCGAAGGATGCCGTGTCACAAGCAGTGGAAGCTGGTATTATTAGCGGTTACAAGGATGGCTCCTTCGGCCCCCATAAGCCGCTAAATCGGACGGAGCTGGTAGCGATGATCGTTCGCGCTAGCGGAATCAGCCCGGATTCGTCGGCGAAGCTGACTTTTAAAGATGCGAAGGAGATACAAGCGTGGGCTCGTCCCTATGTAGCAGCTGCAGTGGAAGCAGGATTGGTGGGCGGTGTAGGTAACAACCGCTTTGCACCACAGCAATTCGCAACACGTGCGGAAGCCGTGACGCTGATCATCGAACTTCTTGAATACGTGAACTGAATAAATTTTAAAGCTGAAGCCAAATGGGAGGGAGCTCTCGTTTGGCTTCTTTTTTGTCTCCATACGTCATGCAATAGAAAAATCCTGCCTAATTTATAAAATTATATTTTATAAAAACTATTGAAAATTGAAATAAAATTTCATTATGATAGAGAAGAGATGAATATGGATGTTTTTTGTTCCATAAGGATCATCTAATCTGGCTAATGGATTGGAGGTGGGAACTGCCGATTTCGATCAGCCCTCGGTTTTCATAAATCGTAAGCGCATACATTTTAATGAGGAGTGAATTAGTGAATGAGAATTAAGAGGCGTATCAAGCGAAGAAGCAGGATCATTTTGCCCATAGTTTTAGCTTTTGCGGTAATGTTCAGCTCGGCAGTTTCCGCAGCGGAAAATTTCTTTGATATGTCTGGGACTGCTGGAGGTCCTGAAGCTGTCGTCCTGGAGGATTTTGAATCCGTAACGAATTTGTTCGCTTCTTCAGCTCGGGGAAAGGCCCAGCTGGATTTAGTGGGGAGGCCTGAGCCGATCTATTATGGCCATCATGCTGCAGCTTTAAGTTATGATTTTGTAGATGGCGAATCCGGAACTTCGGCGGCGTATCTCAACTTCACAGACTCGGACGGGTCAAAGGGCAGAAGCGTCCCAGGCTCACCGACTTCTCTGGGGTTATGGGTTTACGGCGATGGCGGGAACCACTGGCTACGTGCTCAGCTTCTGGATTCATCCGGTGGCTCACATACCGTGGACTTAACCTCGACCAGTGGCTTTAGCTGGAAAGGCTGGAGGTACGTCAAATTTAACGTCCCGTCTGGTGTCAAGTATCCTCTTAAAGTGAACCAAATCTATATCGCGGAATTAAAGGACACGAATAAGAACAGGGGGACTGTGTACTTTGACAGGCTGTCTGCATTCTATTCGAATTCCCAAGTGTATGGGCTCGATATAGGTGGACTGACTCCCATGGTTGTTGGAGAAACGGTGAAGCCTCAAGTATATGCTACATACGAAGGACAAACCGAGCCTGTATTGGTTACTGACGGTGTGAAGCTGACCAGCAGTGACGACAAAATTGCCACAGTGACAGGAGTGACATACGACACGATCGAGGCATTGGCACCGGGAACGGTCACCATAACAGCTCAATACGGTGACGCACCGAAATCTCAGTATGAACTTCATATTACGGCGGATACGCCGCACCCTGGTGAATTGCTGTTATCCGGGCCGCTTCATATGGAGACAAGCGTTACCGGAAAGATGAGAACCAGTGTGGTTTATTCTGTTTATGGTACCCAGGCGGACCCTGTGTGGGTGACAGAAGATATCAGTTATGACAGCGACCAGCCGGGCGTTGTATCGGTAGACCAAGCCGGCCAATTGACTGCAATTTCCGCTGGAACGGCAGCCATTGCCGCTTCGTACCGCGGTATGTCAGCAAAGCATGATATTACGGTAACGGACCCGGTTCCTGTACTGCAGAGCATCGAGCTTCAAGGCCTTACAGCGGTTACGGTGGGTGACTCATTCGAGACCGTAGTATCGGCAACCTACTCCTGGATGGAGGAACCGGTGACCATAACGGAAGGTGTTACGTTTACAAGTAGTAATCCAAATGTAGCTGCTGTCGATCCTAAAGGAGTGGTATCCGGCTTGAAGACAGGTTCCACGAGAATAACAGCTGATTTTCAAGGAAAGAGCAGCTCGCTCTATGTTACGGTGAATGAAGCTTCCGGGCATCCGAAGACCGAGATGAGAGCCGCTTGGATTGCGACCGTGGACAATATTGATTGGCCTGCCAAAGGCGTCACCGATCCGCAGCAGCAGAAGTTACAGTTTATCACTCTGCTGGATCAGCTTGAGGATGCAGGGATGAATGCCGTAATTATGCAGATCAAACCAACGGCGGATGCCTTCTATCCCTCCCAGTACGGCCCTTGGTCTGAATGGTTGACGGGTATACAGGGCAAAGATCCCGGTTACGATCCACTTGCATTCCTTCTGGAAGAGGTCCATAAGCGGAACATGGAGTTTCACGCCTGGTTTAATCCGTACCGCATCAGTCTGCAAGGGGATATCAACAAACTCGTAGAGGGCCATCCAGCGAAGCGGCATCCGGAATGGGTCGAAGAATATGGCGGCAAGCTGTATTTTAATCCAGGGATTCCAGAGGCACAGCAGTTTATTATCGATGGCATTATGGAGGTCGTGCGGAACTATGATATTGATGCCGTGCATTTTGACGACTATTTCTATCCGTACCCTGTAACCGGTGTGGATTTCCCGGATACGGACACATTCAATCAGTACAAGGGCTCCTTTACGAATAAGAGCGACTGGCGAAGAAATAACGTCAATGAATTCATACAGAACGTGAATGCGGCCATTAAGGCTGAGAAGAACTACGTAAAATTCGGTATTAGCCCGTTTGGGATCTGGAAGAATAAATCCAGTGATCCGGCAGGTTCCGAAACCAACGGCTTGGAAAGCTATAACGCTATCTATGCAGATTCAAAGAAATGGGTGGACGAAGAATGGATCGACTATATAACGCCGCAGATTTATTGGAACATCGGGTATTCCGCGGCTGCTTATGATAAGCTGATCGATTGGTGGAGTGAGGTCGTCTCCGGCAAAAGGGTCCATTTGTACAGCGGCCAAGCTGTGTATAAAATCGGGTCGAACGCCGATTGGTCAAATCCCGAGGAAATGCCGAACCAGATCAAATACAACCGCAACTATGAGGAAGTCCAGGGGAGTATGTATTTCAGTTCCAAATGGTTTCGGGATAATGCGCTTGGTTTCACGGACAGGCTGAAGAATGATCTATACCGATATCCGGCGTTGATCCCGGCGATGCCTTGGATTGATTCGACAGCGCCGTCATCTCCTCAGGGTCTGAAGGCTGAGTTTATACAGGAAGGGATAAAGCTTAGCTGGTCATCAGAAGGTGACGAAGCGTATTATGCCGTGTATCGCTTTGAAGGTGAAGGTGCTGGCAATATCCAGGATCCGTCACATCTTTTAGGGACATTCCGAAAGACTGCAGGAACGGTGCAATCACTGGTGGATCGTACCGTAGTGAAAGATCAGGAGTATACTTATGTGGTGACTTCCGTTGATCGGCTTCATAACGAAAGTGATTCGAATTCATCGGTGACGGTCAAAACAAGTGACAATGGTCATCCGCCAGTGACACCGCCAGTGACTCCACCAGTGAATCCACCCATAACACCACCGGTCACACCGCCGGTGACGCCGCCAGTCAAGCCACCGGTAAATCCACCCGTGACACCACCGGTCACGCCTCCAGTAACACCACCGGTGAGCCCTCCCGTGAAGCCGCCGACACCGCCGAAAACACGGGAATTCAGCGATATAGAGAAGGTCGGCTGGGCGAAGTCGGCCATTGAGAAATTGGCTGAGCTGGGTATTGTAGAAGGAGTGGGACAGGACTTGTTCGAGCCGCTGAAGCCGGTAACTCGAGCCGAATTTTTGGCGATGCTGGTTCGTGCCTTCCAGCTGGAAGGATCGACAGATCTTGTATTTACGGATGTGAAACCAACCGACTGGCACTACGCACTGATCGCCGCTGCGGTCGATGCTGGGTTAGCTCAAGGTGTGGGCGGGGGCAAGTTTGAGCCGAATCGTCCGATTACGCGCCAAGAGATGGCTATTATGAGTGCTAATGCGTTGTCCTTATTCGCCGATATGAGGGCGGATGACGAGAACGAAGCCTTGGCGAAATTTAAGGATAACAGCAGCATTGCAGGTTATGCACGAAGTGCCGTCGCCCTCTTGGCCGAGAAAGGTGTGATTCAAGGGACAGGTCATGACCGATTTACGCCACAAGGCATCGCTAATCGTGCCCAAGCAGCCGTCATTATTTATAACTTGTTGAATCTTTAAGATATAAACAGAGAAGGGACATCCCGGTAACGACGGAATGTCCCTATTTCTGCTTGTCCGCCTTTCTATGACCCGTGATACAATAGGTGCATTACGGCATGGAGCGTGATTATGTTTAAGAAAATAGGAATGGCGTTGGTGTACGCTGCGATAGGCGGTTTGGTTTACCATTATGGAGATGCCATATTAACATGGATAAAATCGACAGACGATATGATGCTGATCATACTTATGGCTGTTATCATGGCCTTGTTTCCCGTGATCCCATACCCGGTGGTAGGAGGCGTAATCGGTGCTGCATTAGGACCACTCCTCGGCGGAATCGTCACTTGGGTCGGCTCTATTGCTGCTTCTATTCTGATGTTTACATTCATCCGCTACGGATTCCAGCAATGGGGAGAACGGGTGCTTTATCGTTATAACAGGCTAGGAAAAGTGACCACGATGTTCGAGAGAAATGCTTTTTTGGCCATACTTTTTACCCGTTTGATCCCGTTTATCCCTTCCATTGTGGTCAATGTGTATGCGGCGATCAGCAAAGTGTCGTTTATCTCATACGGCATGGCGTCCGCTCTGGGTAAAATCCCTGCTATGCTTCTGTTCGCTTTAGTTGGAGACCGTCTTATGGCCGATCCTTCACATATCCTCATAACTATTGGCGTGTACGGTGTGTTTCTCGTGGCAACCATCCTGGTTTACCGGCTATCTGGCTTTGGCACTTCGGGAAGAACGGAGGCCAAACAGTCAGAGTTGATCAATCGATGAGGTGAGACCACTCTGCTCAGCAGATGCGGAGGTCTCGTCCTTTTTCTTTTGGAACCATGTCCGAACAGCCTCGATCTCTCGCTGATCCATCCCGCTTAAACCTTCGTTGATCTCGCTAAATATCATCTTCACATGAAGTGACAGAAGCCCTCTTCTTCGCTGTCTACGTGTACCGCTAACCTCCATGGCAATGATCTGAGGGCGGCGTATATATCTGGTGGAGACTGCAATGAAACGGCTGCGAATCGTGAGCTGTTTGTCCGTTAGATTGAGTCCGGAATCCCGGTGAGAAAGGAGTCCCCAAGCTAACGAGAGCGGGAGCAGCAGAAGAGATAACAAACCGAGATATTCAAAATACCAAATGCACACAGAACCAATGAGAGCGGCAACAGCCAGCTTCCACCGCAGATACATCCATATAGCGCGGGGTGGCGGCGAAGCAGTAATGGCCTGAGCGCTGAATTGAGGCGTAACCCGATTCAGCAGCGCTGGAATATCTTTAATCTTCAGTAGAGGATGAAGCATGAAGTGCTTGTCAGACTCGGACGCCAGCACATGGACCTTCACCTCAGCGTAACCGAATATGCGCCGGAATACGCCTTCTTTGACAGTAATAGCCAGCACCCGTTCGGGAGAGAAGAGCAATCTTTTTCGCTCCAGCAGTCCGCAGCTGACCGAGATTTGTTTCCCAATTCGCTCAACAGTGAAGTTCGCATATTTAATCGTATAGAGTACGGCTGAGAGCAGCCAGGATACGATGAGCGCCAAAGCGGCGATGCCGATCCAACTGCCGGGCAGCAGCTTTCCTGCCGATTGAAACAGCAATTGGTACATCCGATCCGGGAGCAGGTCGTCCGCAAAAGATAGGATACCACCCACAAAGGCTAAAGCCAGTGACAGGTTGGGCGAGGAGAGAGCGGCTATGAGCAGGCGTCCTGAAGATAGCTGCAGCAGTGTGCTGCGTTCTTCTTCTACCGTTTCTGGATTGCCCGCGGTGTGCCTCCCGGCAATGTTGGAATCGGAATTCGCTAAACGATTGCTTTCGAATCCTTGGTTATGGTTCGGCGGGTGAATGAATTCCTGATTCTCCCGGGTTTCCGACGGTTGAACAGATGGTCTTTCACTCTCCACGGAAAGGCAGTGATCGGATGGGTCGGAACTTTCATGTTGGCGTATTTCACGGTCCGTCTGCTTGGTTCTCGTTTGCTCACGCAGCCAGCGTTGAAGCCGCTTCGCTTCGCTATTGGTGACCGCAGGAAGTATGCCTCCGCCTTCGGTTTTGCCTGGTGTTTCTATTCGGACCTGGGTAAGTCCCAGAATACGCTGCAGCAAAGGCTGCTCCATATTCATGGAATGAATGCGACCTGTATAAATGGACAATTCCTCACGGAACAGAACGCCGCGGCGGATGAGGATTTTGTCTTCTTCCAACGTATAGACAAAGCGTTTCCACTTCAGATATCCGTACAGAAGCAGAACCGTAACCAGGATGATGACAGTGGACAGCCAGTACCAGGGGATGTCACGCAGCGACTTACCGCCCAGGAATTTGAGGGATACTAGAGCTGCGATCGGAATGAGCGATTTTACGCTGCCTACGAGTGGGAACAGGATGAACAGCCGGTGAAGTTTTGTTGGTTCATTCATCGTAATCCACCACTTTTGCCAGCTCGCCGATCTGTTTTTTTAGTTCCTCTGCTTCCTCCAGCTTAAGCGCCTGAATGACATGAGTCGTCGCGGCGGTAACGACCTTTACCTTGGCCAAGCCATATTTACGAAGGAGCGGTCCCCGCTCAAGCTCGACATGCTGTACCCGCGTCATGGGGACCAGGGTATCGCTGAGCCAGATCCAGCCGGATCGTAGCTCCAATTCTTCCTCGCTTACCCGGAAACCGAATTGTTTGTAGATGAAGGAGGGCACAGCCCAAGTAAACCAGATTCCGAGAACCAGCAATCCGATGGTGATCCAGCCTGGTATTAGGGTCCACCCGAATATAGCGGCGATAATCAGATATGCTACAGCTGCGAGCAGGATAACCCCATCCGTAATGATGCCCGTTATGCGGGAGATCGTTACGGAGTCCGGGTGACATCTGCGCATGGCGTCAAGCCGATTATCCATATGTATGTTCCTCCTTGATGTTAAAGATTCGAGCAGTCTTTGTATTTATATGTATGTCTACGTTACTGGGAGAGATTCGTTTCTTCAAGGCCTCCGACTTGCTTGCAGTGATTATCATTGTAGCATAACAGGTTAACGAGCAATTGAACCTGACCTAACGGTTGCATGAACATATGCCAAATCTGTTAAGCTTGAATTAAGGAACTTGGCGAACTCGATCGAGGTTTCGCGGCTTTCCAATATAATAAATGACTGAGAATTAAGGGGTAGCGTAATGAAAATTGACCGGCTGTTAGCCATAACCGTCCTGCTGCTCAACCGCGGGAGACTGAGCGCCAAGGAGCTGGCTGAGCGATTTGAGGTATCAAGCAAAACGATATATCGCGATATGGATACTTTATCTCAAGCCGGGATTCCCATTGTTGCCCATCAGGGGATATCTGGCGGATTTGAAATTATGGAGCATTACATGATCGACAAATATTGGCTGTCCGCTGAGGAGATGAGTACGCTGGTTGCGGCCGTCAAAGGAATGAGCAGTGCCCTGGCCGATCAGCAGATGGATATTCTGCTTGAGAAAGTAAAGGCGCTGCTTCATAGAGTGGAGCAGAGTTTTGGTGGTGAATATCGCAGGGAGTCTGTTGTGATGGACTTTCAGCCTTGGGGGCAACGTCAAGGATTAAAGAACAGTGTAAGCCTACTCAAACAAGCGATTCAAGAAAGCCGCAGGGTTATCATGGAATATATTAGTTCGGAGGGAGCTTCTGAGCGAAGAATCATTGAACCTGCATCCCTAATTTTGAAGGGGAATGTTTGGTATGTACAAGCTTATTGTCTCGTGCGGGAGGATGAGCGAATCTTCCGGCTGTCGCGGATGCAGCGGATCGAGATGCTGAGTGAGCATTATGAGTCAAGACCATTATCCGGTAAGGAATCTTTGGAATGGAAAACGTCGTGGTCGCATGAGCAGGAACAGGAGACGGTGCTGTTATTTGAGGCAAGCGCACGTCAGCGAGTGGCGGATATTTTTCCGCCAGAACAAGTAAATGTTTCCCCGGACGGGGCTATTCGTGTTCAAACGAGATATAAGTTGGATGAGTGGTTTTATGGCATGATTCTGAGCTTTGGGGCTCAAGTGCTGGTTGAGCAGCCGCATGAGGCAGCGGAGGAATTAAAGCGAAGGGCACAAAGGATTATTAGTCGGTACGGTAACCAGGACAGATAGGTGTCCACATTACCTCCTTAGAATAGAATTATATTCATTTTAAGGAGGCAACAATTCATGAGCAATCATCAGCAGAATCAAAGTGAACGATGGATCGAGACCAGGCCGGCCATGTCTATTCAAGGTATTGGAGTTCGAACGACAAATAAAGAAGAAGCAGGTCCGGAAGGCAAGATACCAAGGTTATGGGACAGCTACTTCCAAAGCGGTATGCAAGCACAGATATCCGATAACGATCAATCCATCTACGCCTTGTATACCGAATACGAGAGCGATGCATCCGGAGCTTACACCGTGATCATCGGCAGTTCGATAGATGAGGGGGCCGCATCTGCGTCGGACACCAATTCCGAAATACAGCGACAAGCGTTTGTGCCGGAATCCAGTTACTTGGTATTTCGGAGTAGACGAGGTCCCGTCTTTGAAGTTGTCCCTCAGATATGGCGCGAAATTTGGAGTTACTTTGAGCATGCAGCGGAGAGAAGGACATATACAGGTGATTATGAACGCTATGATGTACACGCATTTGATCCAGCGAATACCGTAGTGGATGTTTACATAGCCATTGAATCGTAAGCAGGAAAGCACAGACGGCTCCAGTATTATTGGAGCTGTCTGTGCTTATTTTAACAGGTAGTGAGTCGAACAGGCTTCAAAGACAGCCCTCGGATATAAGGCAGCAAAAATGTTGGTCTTCGTTATATGCCCCGCCTAAAGGCTGTATATTTCCAATGAAGTTGAAAGTAGGGAGGAAAGAGAATATAATGGAAAACATATAAATCAAAATGTTTTCCATGTTTTAATACATGAATAATAGGAGGTTAAAGGTGAGTAGACCGTTAAAATCGCTGATGCTGGGAACCGATATCGGATTTATAATATACTGGCTCCTGAGTTTCTTGAGCCTGATTCCGAAGGAGTACCTATACCAGGACTATGACAATGAGCTGCTGGTAGCATGGAACTTGTCGTTTGTTCCATTGGATATATTGATATCATGGACAGGCATATGGAGTGTGTATCTCTATAGGAATGGAAACCCGAAATGGCGCCCGGTGTGCCTGATTTCGTTAGTGCTGACGTTTTGTTCGGGATTGCAGGCTATAGCGTTTTGGAGCATTCGGCTCGATGTGGACTTGCTCTGGTGGCTGCCGAATCTGTTCCTGATGATATACCCTCTGTTCTTTTTGCCGAGACTGTTGAGAAACCAAGGTTCAGCTATGGGGAAGGGGAGCGTGTGGTATGAAGGATAAAATTGCTCAGGCTGCCGTTCAGGAAATTGCACAGCGAGGATTGAGGTTCTCCATTCGGGATGTGGCAGGCCAGCTCGGCATTAGCACGAAGACGTTGTACCAGCAGTTTGAATCCAAGGAAGCGATGGTCGATTATATCGTGACACAGTCCGTCCAGAATATGATGAAGCAAGAGGAAGTATTGATAAATGACGATTCTATTCCTCTAGCGGACAAAATACAGGGAGCCTTAACGGTCCTTCCGCAAGGGGTCGCCTTTCACGATATTCGTGTGATGAAGGAATTGGAACTCCGGTACCCGCAACAATGGAAACAGCTCGACGAATATATGAACACAGGCTGGGATAATATCCGCTTATTATTTCGTGAAGGGATTGAGGCGGGGCTCTTTCGTCCTTTCAACGTTGAGCTGTTCATCCAAGTATATGTCGGGGCATTGTACCAGCTGATGGATCAGTATGCTTCCGGGGGCCAATTGACACTGCAACAAGCGCTGGAACAAATGGTCAGCTTCTTAATGGATGGGATCCGCTCATCCAGTAACTCATAATCCAGTTGACCGGAAATACACAAACTAATCGAGGAGAAAAAGAGGATGGACGACATAACATATCAAGAGTCAGGAGGGTGTCCCAATTCAGGCTTACCCTCTTTTTATTGTCAATAAGAGAACGTCTATCTTTGAACCATCGTTATGAACGTGGTGCCGCGATGATCAAACGAAGTAACTTCTGTGAATCCGTGCCCGGTGTATAAACGAATCGCACGTTGGTTAAATGCAGCCACGGTCAGCCGTAGTGGCTTGTGATCTTGAAGCTCAGCAATGGATGCCAGCACGAAGGAGAGGAACTCTTTTCCCAGTCCCTTTCCCGTAAATTCAGGTTTCATCCCCAGACCGAAATCCAGCAGATCCTCATCATAGGCACCTAGCGGGATTCCAGCCGGAACTTGGGCAGAGGGACCTGTACAGTAAAAGCCGTAAAGCTGCTCTTCCTCGTCCAGGATGGCATAATACGAATTCTCCAAGAGCTCTCTTCGAGACTCCTCGTCTTGGTCGCTATTATAGAAATCATAAGGCGGTTCATAGCTCCATAACAAAATTTGATCGGCATAGGCAGCGGTCATGGTTGTCATACGAAAAAGCATCAATCTCATCCTTTTGGGTTTTTGTTGATATAGATTACCTACATAATATATATTTCGATTTGGAAGCAAAAAAACCTTCTCTTCCGCGTACAAGCAGGGCTAGGCCCCGTCCACGCTGGGAAAGAGAAGGTTTTTTATGTGTTTACCGTGATACTTATAAACTGCTTGCATGAGTTTGCACGACATGCTGCCTGCGGTAAGCTCCAGGGGTCATTCCAGCAGACTTCTTGAATGTCCGGTTGAAGGAGGTAATGTTAAGATAACCGACACGCTGACTAATCTCATTCACGGTCAAGTCCGTGCACGCCAGCAATTCCTTGGCTTTGTTCATGCGGATGCCAAGCAGATGATCACTGAAGTTGAGGCCAGTCTTCTCCTTGATATATACAGAAAGGTAGGCACTCGATAAGTTCAGCTTCGCTGATAAATAATCGAGAGACAGATCTTCTGCATACTGGTTATGAATAATCTTCATAAACATGGCGATCAGCGGCTCTTCGCCGGTAGCCTTCTTCTTGCGAATGAGCGTGCATGAAGCCTCAATGAGCTGACGGAATACCCCTTGGTAATCGGATAAACAGTGACATTCTGCTATTCGAGAGCTCCACTGCTTCAAGGAATGAAGGGCATTCTTGTCGATCTGGGCCATTTCTAAATAACCCATAATTTTGGCAGAGACTGAATCGGCGAAGAAACGAAATTGTGCGATACCTGCCTCTTTCCGCTGCATGGCTTCCAGTGCCTGATCGATAATTTGCAAACAGCGATCCTCGCTGCCGGCTTGGAGCGCGTCGAGCAGTCCTTTTTCCTGTGACGGACTCAGGTTGACGGTGGTTGGCAGCACCCGCTGCTTGGTCACGATTTGCGATTCCTCGAGAAGCTGAGCTTGGGCAGTCAATCCCTTGACCTGATGGTAGGCTTGGTTAAACTCAGACGAATCGCTTACCTGGGAACTGATCGCAATCGTGACAAGGAACAACTCTTTCTCTTCGTTCAGCACATCCCTGATTTCTTGCAGCAGCTCCTCTAAATGGGTGGCCTCCTCCCGTTTGAAGATGGAGACAATCTCATTCTTCTCGATCTGGAATGTATGCGATCCTGGATAGCGTTCGGCCGTGATCAAATGAATATGCTCCAGCATATGGCGGACAGCCTGATCGGTATGGAGTGGAAGCTCGTAGACCGGATTCATCCGAAAACGGATGTGATACAGAACGACGATAAAGCTTCCGTCATCCGACAAGAAATCTTCCCACTCGCTGATGTCCATATTGATGCTCTTCAACTGGCTGATATAAGAGTAACTCGTCAGAACAGATTTATGTTTGTTCATGCGGTCCCGAATTTCTTCCTTCTCCCGGAACAGCTCTTGGATGCGGTTCTGAATCAGATCATACTCCGTGATGCTTCCCGTCTCCGGCACCGGCGTGTTGTTGGCTCTGTTCAGCACGGTCGTAAGAATCTGCTTCACCGGCTTGTGCAATCTGCGGCTGAAGAAATAGGATGCGGCAAGGGCCACGCCTAAAGACAAGCAGAAGATGAGCAGTAAACCGCCAGTTAACCGATTGAGCTGAGAAGAAACATGACTATAGGGCACAGCGGAGACATAGGTCAGCCCATCTGCTCCGGTCTCCATCAAATAGTAGGTCCCATCTTTCAGCACCGCTTGTTGTCCTGCTTCAAACGAAGGGAGCTCATCTTGGTTAAGCGAACCTAAGGCATACAGCAATTTACCTTTGGCGTTCAGGATGCCGAAGGCACGATCATCTGACTCACCGAAGAAGGACTGGGCGGCCTTACCGATATCGATGAGGGCAATGATCTCATAAGGGCTGTCCGGCTGCCTATAGACGTAGGGCATTAGTTTCTTCTCGGACAGATCATTGCTGATTCTATATGTTGCAGCTGGGAGGAGCGTGAAGGATTCCTGCTCTCCCTCGAAGCTGCTCCAGAATGAATATGGATACATAGGACTTGTATAAGAGCGATTGAACATATAAGAAGCATCGCTGCTTCCGGATTTGCTAAGTACAAAATTATGCTCCCTGAAATATATCAGGGTATCTTCCAGGAAGAAGAGCGGATTGTAGATATCGCTCCGCATCTGAATCATCACTTCGCGGGCCTTCAAGTAATTCACATCGTATCCCGCTTGGTGGCGAAGCTGATTGTTGAACCCGATTAAATTCGATTGATTATATATGTCAAACATCAATACCTGAAGCCTACTGAATTGGTTGGTGAACCGTTCCGTGGTATCATGTATCGCCCGCTGACTGGTATCAATGATTTCTTTTTGAAAGCTGTTCTTGAAGAGCTGGAAGATAACCATATAGAACAATCCGAATAACAAAATGATGGCCAGAAAGCTCAGAAATATCTTAAAGAATACACTGCGGCTTTTATGTCTGATCCAATTCACAGCCTTCCCCCCTTTTGTGTATGTTCTGATGTTCAAGGCTTCCCAACATTATAAAGGACAAGTATTAAGGACTGTACCTGATTTCTGTTAAACATGCGTAAAAATAGGATAGTCAAATTTTTAGATTATAGGCATTGCTTTAGGAAAACGGCATTTCTGCCCATCGATCCAATGAAAAGCGAGACATCAATAAAATGGTCAATATCCCTTATGTACTCGGGTCGTTTATGATTCAGACGTGGACCTTGGGACACACGAAGACGCATAAACGAAAGAGAGGGGATAACTGATTATACAACGTCATCTAAACAATTTGGAAGCGCATTCAAACATAGGCAAGAAAAGTGCCTGGCGAAGATGGATGATGCAGGTACGCAAAAACTGGCAGCTATATGTTCTATTTGCTCCGGTCCTGATTTACTTTATTGTATTTCATTACGTGCCGATGTATGGCGTCCAGATTGCATTCAAGGATTTTATGGCTAACAAAGGGATCATGGGTAGTCCATGGGCCGGTTTCAAGCATTTCGAACGTTTTTTTGACAGCTTTTATTTCTGGCGCATTATCAAAAATACGATGGGTATCGGTTTATATGAGCTGGCAGTCGGATTTCCGATTCCAATCATTTTGGCATTGATGATTAATGAAGCCAGGTCGGGCCGGTTTCGCCGATTTGTACAAACTGTAACTTATGCACCCCATTTCTTATCTACGGTCGTTGTGGTTGGTATGATTATGATGTTTCTGTCGCCGGTCAGCGGCCTTGTCAATTTCATCATCACCTCCTTCGGTGGAGAACCTATAGCTTTCATGACGGAACCTTCGTGGTTCAAGAGCATCTATGTATGGTCCGGTGTATGGCAGGGCATGGGCTGGAGCTCTATCATCTATTTGGCGGCGCTCGCTGGAATTGATCCGCAGCTGCATGAGGCGGCCAAGGTGGATGGTGCAGGCTGGCTGCGGCGAATCTGGCATATTAATCTGCCGGGGATCGCGCCCACAATGACGATCTTGCTCATTCTGAATATCGGTTCTGTTCTCGGCGTCGGCTTTGAGAAGATATTCCTGATGCAAAATTCGCTGAACATGGAAGCATCCGACGTTATCGCCACTAATGTATACCGAAGCGGTATATTGGGTGCGCAGTACAGCTTCTCGGCTGCGGTGGGTCTGTTTAACTCCGTTGTTAACTTCATCCTGCTGATTACCGTAAACCGGATTGCCCGAAAAGTCAGCGAGAACAGCTTATGGTAAGGAGGAATGTTTGTATATGCCGCAAAGCCGCAGTGAACGAATAGCTGGAGTATTTATTTACATTATACTATCTTTTATCACGCTTCTTGTACTATATCCTTTATATTTTGTTCTGATTGCTTCCATTAGTGCTCCGGAAACGGTGATGCGGGGGGACGTGTGGATTTGGCCTAAGGAACTGTCATTTGTCGGTTACGAACGGTTATTTGCTAATTCGGAGCTGATGCGGGGATTCCTGAACACATTGCTCTATACGACAACAGGAACGGTCTTGAATGTCATGATGACAATCGCTGCCGCTTATCCGTTATCCAGAGCCGACTTTAACGGCCGGGGGATTTTTACCGCAATTATCGTATTCACCATGTTCTTTAGCGGCGGGATGATTCCGAATTATCTGCTGGTTAAAGAGCTGGGGATGCTGGATACGATCTGGGCAATGATTATCCCTTCGGCGGTATCCGTGTGGAACATTATCATTATGCGAACCTTCTTCCAGAATTCCATTCCGAAGGAGATGCAGGAGGCGGCGTTTATTGATGGTGCTTCCAATATGCGGGTGCTCTGGCGCATTGTTCTGCCATTATCCGGGCCGATTTTGGCCGTCATGGTGCTGTTCTATGCCGTTGGCCACTGGAACTCGTACTTCAGCGCGTTGATCTATCTGGCGGATCGTTCGAACTATCCATTGCAGCTGTTCCTGCGAGAAATTCTGGTTCAGGGGCAAATGCAGGAGATGGTGGATATCAGCGATGACTCGCTGGCACGCAGCCTGATGGATGCAGAAGCGATCAAGTATGCAGCGGTGATTGTGACGAATCTGCCGATGCTGTTATTGTATCCTTTTTTGCAAAAGTACTTTGTAAAGGGCGTCATGATTGGTGCCATTAAAGGTTGATTACGGACAAATGATGAGGGGGATATGAATTTATGGTTATGAAAAAATGGACTTCGATCACATTGGCTGCCGTACTGGCTGCAGGATTACTGGCTGGATGCGGAAGCAAGGGTGGAGAAGATGCTGCAGGGGATAAAGGAGCATCACCTGCGGCCAACGTGAATGAAACTGGCATGCCTATTGTGAACGAGCCTTTGAACCTTACGTTCTTTACCGGCAAATCGCCGACGAACGGAAGCAAATTCGAGGAGACACTCGTATGGAAAACCTATCGCGAAATGTCAAACATTAACGTGACCTGGAACCTCATTCCGTTTGAGACCCTGACCGAGAAGCGAAATCTTGCTTTGGCAGGCGGGGACTACCCGGATGTATTCTATTCGGCAAGGGTGAGTTCAGCTGAGTTGACGCGCTATGGTGAGCAGGGCGTATTCATTCCGCTGAATGATTTGATCGACAAGTACGCCCCGAATATTAAAAAGCTGATGGAGGAATATCCGGATATTCGCAAAGGATTAACCATGCCGGACGGCAACATTTATTCTCTGCCTTCCTTCTACGATCCTGCCCTGCTGTCCATGCTGATTGGCACGCCGCTCTGGATTAATCAGGATTGGCTGGATCAGCTCGGGATGAAGGAGCCGCAGACGACGGAAGAATTCTACGCTTACTTGAAGGCGGTCAAAGAGACCGACCTGAACGGTAACGGGCAACATGATGAGGTTCCCTTCGCCGCTACAGGCATTACGGGCATCATTGATCATCTGAAGGGCTCCTGGGGACTGGGAACGAGCGGACTAGGCCATAAATTTGTGGACGTTGATCCGGATACAGGCAAACTCCGCTTTACCAAAGCACAGCCGGAATACAAGGAAATGCTGGAGTTCTTGAACAAGCTTTATAAAGAAGGATTGCTGGATAAAGAGATTTTCACCATCGAAGGCGGGGCGTTGAATGCCAAGGGGCAGGAAGGATTGCTCGGTTCAACCATTGTTCCGAACCCGGAGACCGTAATGGGACGCAAGGAATACATTGGACTCGGAGCCCTGAAGGGACCTAACGGAGACCAGCTCTATTCCCATGTGAAGGTGCCGATGGTGCATGTGGGAGCTTTTGCCATAACAGATAAGAACCCGAACCCGGAAGCAACCATTCGTTGGATGGATTATTTCTACGGTGATGAAGGGGCACAGTTCTATTTCATGGGTAAGGAAGGCGAGACCTACACGGTGAGTGCAGATGGACAGCTGGAGTATGTCAAAGATATTACCGAGAATGCCAATGGATTGACACAGGATCAGGCGCTTGCCAAAAACTTTACATGGCTGGGCGGCAGCTATCCTGGACTCGTTCGTGAAAAATGGTTTAAAGGTTCGGAGACATTGCCAACCGCCTTGGCCGCTGCCGAGAAAGCAGAACCGTATGCCGTGAAGGATATCTTGTACAACTTTAACTTCACATTGGAAGAGACAGATCTAATGTCTTCGGTCGGTAAAGATATTCAGGATTACGTAACCGAGATGGAAGCCAAATTCGTGAATGGATCGGCTTCGTTCAGCCAATGGGAGGAGTATGTGAATACACTTAACAAGATGGGACTGGATCGTTACATGGAAGTTTACCAGGCGGCATATGACCGCTACCAAGCGGAGTAATCGAAAACTATGATCGATAGACGCGGTGCGGGAGGATCCCGTATCGAGAAAGCTTTTGCCGATCTTAACGGCCACTGGGCGAAAGCGGAAATCGAATCCATGGCTTCCAAGCTGCTCGTGAACGGAGTCAATGCGGACTCCTATGCACCGGGCAAGGCGATCACACGAGCTGAATTTACGGCAATGCTGGTCCGTGCGATGGGATTTAGTCCGGTCATCGAGAGCGGTGCATTCAAGGATGTCCAGGATGATTCCGCGTATGCCGGCGAGATTGGTGCAGCTTCGTGCTACGGCTTGATGGAGGGCGGCACGGGCTGCGCTTACTCGCCGAATGTCGGCATGACCCGAGCAGAAATGGCCGTGATGATCACCCGGGCTATGGAGGCGGTGAATCCGACAGGTTTGTCGAATCAGGAGGCGAATGCCGATGCCGGATTTAAGGATCAGGCATCCATCCCGACCTGGGCGGCTGTTCATGTGGCTAGACTCGCCAAGCAAGGCATCGTACAGGGTGACAACCATGGTAACTTCGCAGCATTCGATTCGGTTACCCGCGCACAAGCGGCACTCGTGCTGAAACGTACTTTGTTTCAACTGAAATTTATGGACTAGATGCACTGAAGGTCATAAACCACAATACCGTCCTTAAGGTTCTCCATGAGCCTTGGGACGGTGTTTTTTATAGGGTTGACTGGAAAAGCAGCCTGCTATATGAAATTAAGCATAAGAGCTGCCGGAAGACAGCAAGGAGATTAAATAGTTGAGTGGCGCGGTAATATGTTTGTTTTTGGATAAGAGAATCTGCGAATAGAAGGGCTGTATGGGTCCTTGTTTGATCGAAAAGCCCGAAAGTGAATTGTGCTGCAACTGCTCGGCCGCCGCAATCCTCGGAATCATGGCAATTCCCATCCCATAGATTACACATTGCTTGATCCCCTCAATGCTTCCCATCTCGGATACCGTTTCATAAGTCACGCCATTGTCGTTCATGGACCTCTCCAGCGCTTCCCTGTATGTACATCCTTTTTCCGTGAAAATAAACGAGCTATTGTGCAGTTCATGAATCGATACATCGTTTCTTCCGCTTAATGGGTGATCCTTCGGGCATATGAATACGAAATCCTCGTGCCGGATCGGCAAGGAACGCAGATCAGGTGCCGTGATGGGAGTGTTCAGAACGATGGCTAGATCGATTTCCCCGTTCTTCAGCTTACTGATATTTTTTTCGTCTGATGTCGGGAAGAAGGTTACGTTGAGCTTTGGATATTTTTTACGGAACATTTGGAAGTAGGGCGGCAGCAGGAATGCGGCGAGAGTCTCCGTCGTCCCGATCGTTAAGTCCACAACCGCATCAGGGATAAACAGATTCTCCGCCCCAAGGTAGCCATCTACGATTTTGTCCGCATAACCCAATAGCCGAAGTCCTTGCTCCGTAAGCTTGAGTTTGTTGCTGTGTCGCTCAAACAGCTTGGTTCCAAAATGGTTCTCGAGCTTCTTGATTTGAACGCTGACGGTGGGCTGAGCATAGTTTAGCTGTTCAGCAGCCTTGGTCAGGCTTTGGCAGCGGGCGGCTTCCCGGAAGGTGATGAAATACTGGATGTCCATATTATTCCTCCGCATGTCAAGATATTAATAATCGTAATAGGCTCTATTACGTTCTTTAGAGATGAGACCCGGTTAGGTTATGATATATTATTATATAATTCCAAGCGGAATACTAGTATTTATTCAAAAAATAATCGTTTCATCAAGGAGTGGAGTCGAGGTATGAGATCAATAAACAGATGGATCGGCAAGGGACTGCTGATCGGTTTCATTGCTGTACTTGCAGCCTGCGGCGGCAGCCCGGAATCGGGCAACAGGCCGGCGGCAGACCCTGGATCAGAACCGGCAAATCCGGTATCGGGCGGAACGCTGAATGTGGCGTATCCCGCAAATCCGGCAACGCTGGATCCCCATTTAACGACCAATCAAGCGACAAGGGACGTGTCGCGGAATATTTACGAGCAACTGCTTACACTCAACAAAAACTATGAAGTCGTGCCTCAGTTGGCTGAATCGCTCGATATCAGCGATGATGGCAAAACCTACACATTCCATCTTCGTCAAGGGGTTCCTTTTCACAATGGCAAGGAGATGAAAGCTGAAGATGTAGTGGCTTCCATGGACAAGTGGCTGTCGACATCAACACAAGGACAAGCCAATCTGCAAGGTGCCAAGTTCAAGGAGGTGGACCCTTACACCGTTGAACTGACGCTAGAGCGCCCCTCATTAGTAGGTTCATACATTCTGGCTGACACAGCACCGTTCCCGGGAATTATGCCGAAGGAGGTCATTGAATCGGCTGCTGCGGAGGGCATTAAGGAGTATATTGGGACAGGTCCTTACAAGCTGGAGGAGTGGAAGACCGACCAATATGTGCATTTGACGAAGTTTGCGGATTATGCGGCTCAAGAGCGAGAATCCAGTGGACTAAGCGGGAAGAAAAATGCCTATTTGGATGAAATCTATTTCCGTTACGTGACCGATGAATCGACGCGCGTAGCTGGAATCATGACGGGTGAGTACGATGTCGCCTTCGGCATTCCATTCGATAATGCCAACCAGATTGATGCGACCGACGGGGTTAGCAATTACTTCAGTGAGGGTGGAATCGTAACCTACGTATTTAACAAAAAAGCCGGTCCATTCGCGGATCAGAAGTTAAGGCAGGCGTTCAATACTGCGCTGAGCTATGACGAAGCTCTTACAGCTGCCTACAGTGACAATCGCTTCTATGAACTCGATGCCTCCCTGGCCTTGACTTCCCAAACCGATTGGTACAGTCAGGCCGGCTCGGATCGATACAATGTGAACGATCTGGAAAAAGCCAAGCAGCTTGTGGCCGAGTCCGGTTATAACGGCGAGAAGGTCGTTATCCTGACGACGCGCGACTATCCGGAGCAGTACAATCTGGCCGTTGTTGCGCAGGATGTTCTGAAATCTATCGGTGTGAATGCGGAGCTGGATGTATACGATTGGCCGACCGTGCAGGAACGTCGTACAGATGAGAACAATTTCGACCTGTTTGCTATGACGTTTGCGACGCGTGCGACCATTCACCAGTATCCATTCCTTGAATCCAGTGCCAATTATCCGGGATGGTCCAACAGCCCTGAGCTCGACGATTTACTGGCTCAAATTCAGGCGGCTCCTTCAATTGAAGAGGCTAAGCCACTAGTGGATCAGCTGAATGAAGTCAATTGGGATTACCTCCCGATAATCAAGCTGGGAAATATTCAGAACCTGATTGCAGTTCGCGATAACGTGAAGGGATTCGAGGATTTGATCGGTCCCATCTTGTGGAATGTAACGCTTGAAAAATAAATGTACGTTGGCCTGGGGCTGGTGAAGTATAACGGAATCGTCATCATCGTTCATGCGGGTTTGGATGCGAGGGCGGTCTGCTCCTTCTGAGCCAGGCCGTTTGCATGTATAAGGGAAGTTCTCGACATTGAAGGAGTGCCATCATGACCAAGTATATTGTTCAGCGAATATTGTCACTGATCCCCATATTGTTAGTTGTGGCGGTTGTCGTATTTATGCTGATCCATCTGACGCCAGGTGATCCGGCAAGCGTGATCCTAGGGGATGAGGCCAGTGAAGAAGCCATCGCTCAGCTGAGAGCCCAGCTTGGGCTGGATCTACCGTTATATCAGCAGTTCATATCCTGGTTCGGCGGTGTGATTACAGGAGATCTGGGGGAGTCCATTTTCATGGATATGAGCGTTGCTGAGGCGTTCTTTAGCAGAGTTCCTCCTACGCTGTCACTCGCCATTCTGGCTCAGATTTTTGCCGTGATCATTGCGCTGTCTCTGGGTGTTATAGCCGCCCGCAAAAGAGGCACGCTGGCAGACCAAGCAGTCATGGGGTTCTCGCTTCTCGGCATTTCGGTACCCAGCTTCTTGCTCGGGTTATTCCTGATCCTGTTCTTTGCCGTAAAATTGCAGTGGCTGCCCGTTGCGGGATATCAGCCGCTGAGCAGCGGGCTATGGAATCATCTTCGTTATTTGCTGCTCCCCGCGATCGCCCTGGGTGCGATGCAGGCTGCATTAATTGCGAGAATGACGCGCTCATCGATGATTGAGGTGCTCAGCGAGTCGTACATCAAAACCGCAAGGGCAAAAGGGCTGAAAGAACGAATCGTCGTATACAAACATGCTCTTAAAAATGCGTTTATTCCGATTCTTACCGTTATTGGGGAGACATTCGGCACCTTGATTACTGGGGCCTCGGTTATCGAAACGGTATTCAACGTTCCAGGCATCGGGCAGCTTATTATCCGTTCCATCGAACGCCGGGATTTTGCCGTCATTCAAGGCAGTATCCTGCTCATCACCGTAACGTATGTGCTGCTGAATTTGCTAATAGATTTGCTGTACGGTTTCCTTGATCCCCGAGTCAAGTTGAATCGGCGGTAGGAAGGGGTGAAGATGATGTCTGAAGTGAAGCTTGCTGCTTCAGCGGCTCCACCGAAGCCGGGGGCGCTGAAGTGGCGGCGTTATATATCAAGCCCACTCCTGATGACGGGCACCGTTTTGGTGGCCTTGGTGTCATTGGCCGCGCTGCTTGCACCGTGGATTGCTTCCCATGATCCCTACGCGCTGGAGGCGATGAATCGGCTAAAGGCCCCGAGTGCAGAGCATATTTTCGGAACGGATAATTTTGGCCGGGATGTGTTCTCGCGGGTGCTGTATGGCATGCGTGTATCTTTGCTGGTAGGAGCAGCAGTCACGCTGATTGCTGGATTGATCGGACTCGTTGTGGGTTTGCTGTCTGCTTATTACGCTCTATGCGATCATATTCTGATGCGAATATGTGACGGACTCTATGCGTTCCCGTCCATTCTTCTGGCCATTTCGATTGTAGCGATCATGGGGCCGCGGACGAGTAATGTCATCATTGCGCTGTCCATCGTGTATATTCCATCCATTGCACGTATCGTGAGGTCGGCTGCGCTAGTAGTCAAGGAGAAGACGTATATTGAGGGGCTACGTGCACAAGGTGCAGGTCCTGTCCGGATTATTGGTCTGCATATTTTACCGAATGTGTTGTCCCCGTTAATCATACAGGCCTCCTTTATCTTCGCGGTATCCATCTTGACGGAAGCGTCCTTGAGTTTCCTTGGAGCGGGCATTCCTGCACCGGCTCCCAGTCTTGGAAACCTGCTGCTGGATGGGAAGAATGTGATCTTTAACGCCTGGTGGATGACGGTTTTCCCCGGGATTTGCATCATACTGATGATCCTTGGCTTGAATCTTATGGGAGACGGGCTGCGCGATCTTCTAGATCCGAAGATGAAGAAAAAACATGTATTTCGCAAAAAACAGACGCAAGGTATCGATAGGAGTGAACTTAAGTGAGCCAAGCTCCTTTGTTGGAAGTGAAGAACTTGATCACTACCTTCGCGACAGACGACGGTACAGTTAATGCCGTAGATGGGGTGTCATTTCAGGTTTACCCGGAGGAAACGGTAGGCATTGTCGGGGAATCCGGATGCGGAAAGAGCGTGACTGCAGAATCGATTCTGCGTTTATTCGATGAGACGACAACCCGATATGACGGAGAGATTCGGTTCGCGGGACAGGATCTGCTTCAATTGAGCGAAGAGAAGATGCGGACTGTGCGCGGTAATGATATCTCGATCATCTTTCAGGACCCGATGTCCTCTCTGAATCCGGTGTATACGATTGGTGACCAGATTATAGAAGCGATAACCCTGCATCAAAAGGTGTCGTCCCGGCAGGCCCGGGATCGGGCAGTGGAATTGCTTCGGCTGACTGGAATTTCCGATCCGCAGAAGCGTCTCCGTGCTTATCCTCACGAACTGTCCGGAGGCATGCGCCAGCGGGTGATGATTGCGCTAGCCTTGTCCTGTGAGCCGAGGCTTCTGATTGCAGATGAGCCTACCACAGCGCTGGATGTCACGATTCAAGCTCAGATTCTGGAGCTGATGAACGAGCTGAAGGCCAGGCTTCGGATGGGTATTATGCTCATCACCCATGATCTGTCGGTCGTGGCTCAGATGTGTTCGCGGGTGATCGTGATGTATTTGGGTGAGGTTATCGAAGAGACTGATGTGGTGACGCTGTTTGATCATCCGCTGCACCCCTACACCATGGGACTGCTGCAATCGGTGCCAAACATGGAAGGGCAGCGTAAAGAGAAGCTGTATGAAATCAAGGGCTCGGTTCCGGCGATGCAGGATGTAGCGCATTGCTGCCGGTTTGCTCCAAGATGTCCGTTTGCCACAGATGTATGCAGATCAGAGCCGCCCGTACTGGAAGAAGCAGCAGACGGACATCGGGTCCGCTGCTGGCATTACAAGGAAATTGCAGAAAGCAGAGGTGAAGGAGATGTCTTCAGTCACATCGGTTACGAAGCATGAGCCTCTGCTGGAGGTTAAACATTTAACGAAATATTTTGCGGTGAAGTCCGGATCCTCGTGGAGGAAGCAGCAAGTGAAAGCGGTGGAGGATGTATCCTTTGTCATCCATGAAGGAGAAACCTACGGCTTGGTGGGAGAGTCCGGCAGCGGGAAGAGCACAACCGGCAGAACGATTATGCGATTGACCGATCCCTCCGCAGGGGAGGCTTTTTTTCACAATCAGGACATTTTTTCTTTGCGCTCCAAGGAGCTTCAGAATTTTCGCCGAGAAGTCCAGATGATCTTCCAGGATCCGAACTCCTCGCTGGATCCGAAGAAAAGGATCGGTTACAGCGTAGCCGAACCGATGATCATTCATGGACAAGGAACGAAGGCGGAGCGCCAGGAGCGTGTGCTGGAGCTCATGAGCCGGGTTGGATTTGCCTCGCATCATCTGGACCGGTTCCCGCATGAATTCTCCGGAGGTCAGCGACAGCGAATCGGCATAGCCAAGGCACTTGCATTGAATCCAAAGCTAGTGGTATGTGATGAACCGGTGTCCGCGCTCGACGTGTCCATCCAATCGCAAATTCTGAACCTGCTGGTGGAGCTTCAGTCGGAATTTCAACTGTCGTACCTCTTTATTGCACACGATCTAAGTGTTGTGAGGCATATCGCGGACCGGATTGGCGTGATGTATTTGGGACATCTGGTGGAACAGGCGCCTACGGACGAGCTGTTTGCGCATCCGCTGCATCCGTATACGCAGTTTCTCCTCTCCGCGATTCCGGCACCTCATCCGAAGACGAAGCGGGAGCGGATTATTCTTCAAGGGGATATTCCGTCCCCGTTGAATCCGCCATCCGGCTGTGTATTTCATACCCGGTGTCCGTACGTTATGGATGTATGCAGACAAGTCAAACCCGTTAATCGGGAAATATCAACAGGACATACGGTTCAATGCCATTTGTTCGAAGAATCGGCAAGCGGGAGTTAACGATATCAAAAGGGAAAGGAGATTGATGGCGTGACTACAGTAGATTGGAAACAGAAAGAGACGGAAATGTTAAAGGAAATTGAGGAGATCGTGAACATCGAGAGCGGCACGTTCCTGAAATCAGGCGTGGATCTCGTAGCGTCCAGGCTGGGGCGTCTGTATGAGGAGATCGGGTTCCAAGTCACTGTACAGACTCAGACTGAGCGAGGGAATAATCTGCTCATCACTCATCCGCAAGCTGTTAACCCGGAAATATTGATCATTGCGCATATGGATACGGTTTTTCCAGAGGGAACGGTGACGGAGCGTCCATTCTCCAGGGATGATAAACGTGCTTATGGACCGGGTGTATTCGATATGAAGGCCAGCCAGATTACCACGCTGTATGCGATCAAGCATCTTATTGAGTCGGGCAGCGACAGCTACAAGAACCTCCGAATTATCCTTAATTCGGACGAGGAGGTCGGTTCCGTTCATTCGCGGGCTTTGATCGAAGAACAGTCCAAACTCAGCAAATACGCCCTGATTGTCGAGCCAAGCGACGAGGATGGGACGCTGGTTACAGGACGAAGAGGCGGCGGCAAATATTATTTGACGGTAAAAGGGGTGGCTGCTCATTCCGGAGCTGAACCGGAGAAAGGACGGAGTGCCATCGGTGAGCTTGCTCATAAAATCATCAAGCTTCATGCACTGACCGATCCATCGGTTGGGATCAACGTCAATGTTGGTGTAATCAGCGGGGGAACTTCAAGCAATACGATTGCTCCCCATGCGAATGCCTTCATCGATGTAAGAATGAGCACGAAGGATCAAGCGGATGAGCTGGACCGAAAAATCCGTGAGATTTGCTCCACAGTCGATATTGAAGGGACTTCGATGGAGCTTACAGGCGGCATTACCCGGCCGCCGATGATCAAGAATGAGGCTTCGGAATGGCTGCTCCGCATCGTGCAGGAGGAAGCACACGGGCTGGGCGAGGATATCGCAGATAAAAGCGTAGGTTCCGGTTCAGACGCCAATATAACTTCGGCTTTAGGCATTGCTACCATCGATGCACTCGGACCGCGCGGCGGGAATGCCCATAGCAAAGATGAATATCTGAATATCGATACATTGGTACCGCGTACCCGGCTGCTCGCGAGTGTCATTGAGCGATTGAGCCGTGGACAGCAAGGTTAAGGGAGGATGTTGGGAACATGACAAAAGCATACATTATACATGAGAATGAGAGCTGGGTCGTGCCGCTTCGTCAAGCGCTGGAAGAGCAGGGGGTTCCGCATGAGTTCTGGCATCTGCACGAGGGAACGCTCGATTTGGGCCAGCTACCGCCGACAGGCGTCTTTTATAACCGGATGAGTGCATCCTCCCATTCCCGTAACCATCGCTATGCGGCGGAATATACTTCTAACGTGCTGGCATGGTTGGAGCATAACGGGCGTACGGTACTGAATAACAGCCGGGCCCTGGAGCTGGAGATCAACAAAATCAAGCAGTACCTGGAGCTGCAAAAATTCGGCATCGAGACACCGGCTACGGTGGCCGCAGTAGGGAAGGAAGCAGTCATTCAAGCAGCGAGGGAATTTCCTTACCGCTCCTTTATAACAAAACATAACCGTGCCGGCAAGGGTCTTGGTGTCTACTTGTTTGACAGCGTAGATCATTTGGAGACCTATGTGAACGGACCGGGCTTCGAGGAATCTGTGGACGGCGTAACCTTAATCCAGCAATACATCAAGAACGAAGATCAGTATATTACCCGTTGTGAATTTATTGACGGTAAGTTCTATTATGCGGTCCGGGTAGACACTTCAGAAGGATTTCAATTGTGTCCGGCTGATGCTTGCCAGATCAGTGACCAATTCTGTCCAGTCGGCGAGAAAGCGGAAGTAAGGCCGAAGTTTGAGGTCATCAACGGATTCGACAGCCCGCTCATTGCCAAGTATGAGGCGTTTCTGCAGCAGAACGGCATCAGCTTTGCGGGAATCGAATGTATTACCGATTCGGCAGGCAAGACCTATACGTATGACGTGAACACGAATACAAATTACAATCCCGATGCCGAAGCGATTGCGGATGTATCCGGCATGAAAGAAATCGCCAGGACGCTGTCGGAGTATTTGAAGCGGGAGCTTGTGCTGCGGTGAACGGTTAACGCTAACCTGAGTTAAGGAGAAGTGCCCAGTTTCCGATAATATCAGTGAATGAATAACTGATAAGGATGTGGCCTTATGCGTATCGAATTCGACTATATGAACTGGAACACTGCTAAGTGGAAGAAAGTCGAACCTGCCCAAGGAAAATTTGAAGAGATACTCCAGAAGAGCAAGAAGGAGGAGAGCGAAGGGAAGCTTGTGACGATAAGGGAAGGCGGATATTTGCGTCAGTATATCGTTCAGCCTGATGGCAGCAAAATATTGTTGAGTGAGTCGAAACAACCTGAGGAGACAGCTGTGGAAAGTGCTTCACAGCTGTTATCTAAGCCTCATTGGGGGGGAATGAGCCTCAATACCAAGGAAGCGCTGGATTTGCTGAATCTCCAGGCAGGAGCGGCTGTTGTTAAACCCAGAACGTATTCGGGATAAGAACAAGAGATGGTAAAAAATCATGCTGGTAACAAATCGATACTTGCTATATAATTATCAGTAAGTCTTGGTTGAGCGTGAGATTTTTCATTGTATTCAAATCTAATTTCGTTTATTGTGAAAATAGATGTATTTACATGAAAGAATTCATGGTATAATTTCAAAAAAGAAACTAAAGTAATAGGAATTATCGGTTAATGAGTGATTAACGCATTACAAAAATAAAAAATGAATATGGATCTTCGGGGTAAGGTGAAATTCCTGACCGGCGGTGATGGTTCGTTCCTCCTTGGACGAAACTCAGCCCGCGACTCGCTGCGTACTAGTGTAAACATGAATGCAGCGACTGACTTGGTGCAATTCCAAGGCCGACGGTAAAGTCCGGATGGGAGAAGATCAAAGATGAGTTTGCTATGGGAACGGGAAAATTCTGTTCTTGAGGCAGGCTTGTTTGATCAGCCCCCGTATATATCGACTTATGTCGGTTGCGGGGGCTTTCTGCTAGTAAGACCTCCGTATTCAAGATAGGAGAGGGCAAGAATGAGCAATATTAATACGGGAGTCAAGGTTAAACCCTATGACTCCAACACACAGGCAAGCGGACGTTTAAAAGGAGGGTTCTGGCTGGTCGTTCTAGGCGCAGCTCTCTGGGGTGTGGATCCGTTATTTCGGGTCATTCTGCTTAAGAATCTGACCTCTGCGCAGATCGTTTTGTTGGAACACATCATCATTTCCTTGATTGCGATCCCTGTATTGTGGAAGAACCGCCAGGAGTTAAAAGGGCTTGGCTGGAGTCATGTCGGCGCGCTGCTGTTTATATCGTGGGGCGGTTCAGCACTAGCCACTGTATTGTTCACGATGGGACTGTCGAGCGGAAATCTGAATGCGGTTCTACTGCTTCAGAAGCTTCAGCCGTTGTTCGCCATCATTCTGGCCAGCTTGCTCCTGAAGGAGAAGCTCCCGCGTCATTTTGGAATATTACTCGTCATTGCAATAGCAGGCACGTACTTACTGACCTTCGGTCTCACCCTGCCGATTGGCCATTGGAGCGAGTTCATTCAAGTCGGCAGCCTGCTGTCTTTAGGAGCTGCAGCCTTATGGGGCGGTTCAACGGTCATGGGGCGCTTGATGGTAGGCAAATTGAAATACGAGACGGTTACCTCATTGCGCTTTGTACTGGCACTTCCGCTCCTCACCGTACTTACTTGGAGCGAAGGAGCAGCATGGAATATGCCGGCATGGGGCACAGGTGCATTTGCCTTGGTATCATTGAATCTGATCGGCCAGGCACTGCTGCCAGGTCTCCTGAGCCTGCTGGTTTATTATAAAGGATTAACCACGACCAAAGCTTCCGTGGCAACCCTAGCGGAATTGAGTTTTCCTATGGTCGGTGTGCTCATCAACTGGATCGCATTTCAGCAGATTGTGACTGTTCCCCAGCTTCTGGGTTTTCTGCTGATATGGATCGTGCTGTTTATCATATCTAGACAACAGTCTAAAGTCTCTGCGCCATCATCATAACTAGCCATTGGGAAGACATCATTTCGCTGGGATAATATTGTAGTTTTATAGTTGACTAGATAAAAAAAGAAGATGACTTCTCCATGCAGAGAGGTCATCTTCTTTTGATTACATGGATCTGCGGATGATACGCTTATGGGAGTGAATTATCTTGCCTTGCGAAAACAGAAGAACATGAAAGGACCGGAAAAAGGAACCAAGGGCTGTTCGCATTCACGGGTTCGGCATGGTATATTGGACACGATATCATTAAGGATGGAGAAATCATGGCATGAGTGAACAACGACGTTCCAGACAAGGAACCAATAATAAAACAACAGCATACGGAAAAAAGCCGGGTGAGAGAACACCAGCCAAGCAAGCTGGCACCAAGTCGGCTATTCAGCGTGATCATAGGAAGAATCGGAGCTCTTCAGTTCCATCATATTCGGACAAGAAAGCATCTGATAGATATAAGCAGGAAGCGCGTGGCCCAAAGCCTTCAGCCGGACGAGAGCATGCGGATGAGCTTCAGGCCGGTGACGTTATCGTCGTAACGATCAAACGGCTTGGGATTAACGGTGAAGGGGTCGGATATTACCGCCGCAAGGCCGTGTTTATTGATGGTGCGATTACTAACGAAGTGGTCAAAGCCGAAGTGAAAGAAATCCAGCCTAAATTTATCAAGGCCCAGCTGCTGGAAGTGGAGAAGCGTTCACCGCACCGGATAGAGCCCCCTTGCCCTGTGTTTGGCATCTGTGGTGGCTGCCAAATTCAGCATATCTCTTATGAAGGACAGCTGCAGGCCAAGACGGATATTGTACGTGAAGCCTTCAGCCGATACGCAGGGCGGGATGATGTGAAGTTTAAGCCGATTCTGGGGATGGAGCATCCATGGAATTACCGAAATAAGGCCCAGCTGCAGCTTAAAAGAAAGGGCAACGAAGTGATTGCAGGGCTCTATGAGGCGGACAGCCATACAATTGTGGATATTAGCGGCTGCCCGATCCAGCACCCGAAGGTAAATGAAGCTGTGGAGAAGGTGAAGTCGGTTCTGGAAGAATTACGGATTCCGCTTCATAAAGAGAATGGAAATAAGGATGGTGTACGGACGATCGTGGTCCGTCACGGCTTCCAATCGGAGGAGCTGCAGGTGACGCTGGTCACAGCTGGCAGTAAGCTGCCAAGACAGGATGATCTCGTTCGTATGCTGCGTCTTATGATTCCGGAGGTTAGCGGGATTTCATTAAATATTAATCCGAAGAAGACTTCGCTTATTTTCGGAGACCGGACGATTACGCTTTGGGGAGCCGAGAGTATGCAGGAATCGCTGAGCGACCTGCAGTTCTCGCTCTCGCCGCGAGCATTCTTCCAGCTGAATCCGCAGCAGACGGTGAAGCTGTATGAATCGGTAAGGGCAGCTGCTGGTCTGACAGGTAAAGAAACCGTCATTGACGCATATTGCGGCACCGGTACGATCGGTTTGTGGCTAGCCCCTTATGCCAAGGAAGTACGCGGGATTGAGACAATTCCTGAAGCGGTCGAGGATGCAAAGGCCAATGCAGCACGGAATGGACGGGCTAACGCCAGCTTTCATGTCGGCCAGGCAGAAGAGCTGCTGCCGCGTTGGGTCAAGGAAGGTATGAAACCAGACGTCATCATTGCTGACCCGCCTCGTACTGGCCTGGACCCACGCTTCTTGGAAACCGTGCTCCGCACCAAGCCGAAGAAATTTGTGTACGTTTCCTGCAATCCTTCAACTCTGGCGAAGGACTGCAAGGTTCTGCTTGAGGGCGGTTATGAGATCGAGTGGGCACAGCCTGTCGATATGTTCCCGCAGACCAGTCATGTGGAGTGCTGCACACTGTTGGTGAGGAAAGACTAATAGTTGAGGTGTATTGGCGGGAAATTTGACGAAGTGGGTTAATAGCCCACTTCTTTTTTTATGCTTAATGTGGGCTACTTAGATAGATGTCCTTTCTGTATCCATACTTAAAAGTAAATTTACACATGTATCAGAAGCATTAAGTTAAGGAGGAAATATAACACCGTATGTTTCGAATTAAATCGTATAAACTATATAATTGGGTTAAGGGGGGCTTCTTATGGAAACACAATATGTTACAGAGTTACCTACAGAAGATAGCTTATATGAGTTGTATGAGAACCTTCACTGGAATAAATTTTTGGGACTAAGTAAAGATAAGTTACTAACCGCCATGAAACAAAGCTGGTATGTTATCTATGCATATCATGAAAAACGTCTAATCGGTACTGGAAGAATAGTTTCTGATGGGGTCATCAATGCTTACTTATGCGGCCTGGGGGTTCACTCTGATTATAGAAATAAAGGGATTGGATCTGAAATTACCCGTTTACTAGTGGAGCATTGCAAAAAAGACAACTTGCATCTGCAATTTTTTTGTGAAGAAGAGTTAGTGTCATATTATGAAAATATGAACTTTGAAGTTTTTGCAGTTGGAATGAAAAGGGCTTAAGGTAGCCCTTATCTTTTCGTCAATATTGAGCATTCTACACATGTGGAGTGCACAGTATTAATAAAATGGAAGGGGCAGGGTTAGTTCCTACGCCCCTTGTTGTTCCAACGTCCTTACGGGGTGAGGACTGGAAATGTTGTATGGCTTTGATTGAAGCGTCTTATTGACTTCGATTTTTTGTATAAGTCTTTGAAGTACCTGCTTTAAGACTGCTCATTGTCAATGTCAAGTTCAGTGAAGCGGGGATACTTGCTTCTAAAGGCACGGAGTTATTCTTCCGTGTCTTTTTTTGTGTAGGAAGGCTGTAAAGAGGGTTTTGGAAAGTTTTGCCGAATAGTTCTATTTACCTAAAACATACATCTGGAAGGAGTCAAGAAGAAGTGCAACATGATAAAAGAACTGCATTCAATCAGCCAAATAGGTCAAAGCCCGCCCAAGCAAGCAGGACTGCTAGCGGCCAATCTAGGACGGCAAGTCCCCAAGCAAACAGGACAACAGCTAATCAAGCAGGGGGAGTGGGTAGTCCTTTAGGTAATCCAAGAGCAAAGAAAGCCGCCATGAAGAATCAGCCAAAAGATAGACTAGGACAAGCGGTAGTATCAATGATATTCGGCATATTTGGAATACTGTTTTTCATAGTGGCTATGATTAAAATGAGCTTTGATTCCCAGTACAGCTACACGACTTCGCCAGGTACTATGATCACATTTCTCTTTGCCTTCATCCTCAATATTGTTGGCTTCATCCTAGGAATTAGGGCAAGACGATCTACTAAAGGAAGAGGTATGGCAATAGCGGGAATTACCCTGACAACATTTCCCCTTATCGTCATGATAATATTTATAGGTGGGACATTGGTACTATACTACATGTGGTGGTAGGGTGGTATAAATAACGGCTGTAGTTAGCCGCTCCATCATTCGATCAGCGGCTATGTGCTTGCCATGATTGTAAAAGCACTGTCCAGCGCCCATCAGCAAATCCCGGAACAATTGAACATGGTGAATATGCTGATTTCCAATATTTTTGCGTTCCTTGCTTACCATTCTATCTAGCTTGTTGCTGAGAGGAAAGTGAGCCGCATCCATATCATTGAATCGTTAAAGAGCGTAGAATAACATGTTGAATGATGGGGGATAGCTCACTTTAGTTGCCAACGCAAAAACACCTCCAAGGCTATTCCCATATCTTACGACGGTTCTAGTGTCTTGAAGGTGTCAGAAATCTTTAGTTACTCTGTCACTAAGCTGTTTGATTCAGATATGTTAATTTCAGATTCGTATGGGATAGATTGCTGTGCTCCATATTTTTGAACGGTTATCGATGCCGCTTTGCATCCATATACAATTGCTTCGTTGATATTACTAAGATCAACAGAAATTTTGGTAGCTAATGCGCCAATAAATGTATCCCCGGCAGCCGTAGTATCCACTGCCTTGACGTTGAATGCGGGTACAAAGCCCGTATGTCCATTTGCAAAGGAATAGAACGCGCCTTTACTTCCCAAAGTGACAATCACGGTTGAAATCCCCATATCATGTACCTTTTGTGTTGCTGCAATCAACTCTTGTTGATTCGTAATAGCTTGTCCAGAAATGGTTTCTAACTCCGTTTCGTTAGGAATCAAAATATCGGTCAATTGAATAATCCGTTCAGGAATAATTGCTCTCGCCGGTGCCGGATTTAACATCGTTGTAACCTGATGCTGTTTCGCGATTTCAAAACTTCTCTCGATACTGGACAAATTGGTTTCAAATTGAGCAATGACATAGTCACTTTCAGCGATTAAACCGCGCATCTCATCTATATGATCGTCTGTAATCGCTTGATTGGCACCGCCATAAATGACAATACTGTTCTCGCCTTCATCGTTGACCATGACATAAGCACTGCCTGTTCTGGTTGTATCTAACTTCTTCACACCTGCAGTATTAATATGATCTCGATTGAGCAATCCAAGCAAAGCCGCTCCGGTGTCATCATTTCCTATTGCACCGATAAAGTTAACTTGTCCGCCATTCCTGGCGGCAGCAATCGCTTGATTAGCGCCTTTACCGCCGCCACTCGTAAACATTTCTTTAGAATGAACGGTTTCACCTGGTTTTGGCAGATGCTCTGTTCGGATAGTGGTATCAAAGTTAATGCTGCCAACTACTGTAATCTTATTCATTTTTCTCGTCTCCACTTCGTACCGCTCTTTTAAAGATTTTGTTTTAGGAAAAATACTTAATCGTATCCATCGTTAATTTTTTGAATTTAGGTAAGTCAATATTAAACGCCACAAGGACATTTTTCTCTTTTTTATACACATTGTCATAATCAACAACTGTACTGCCTAGTGCCAGTGATTCACTCGTCTCAACTTGTACATTCATCGGATAAACTGTAAACATATCGGGATCTATGATATACGCAACGGCACAAGGGTCGTGCATATGAATGCCTTCAACATGGTCTTCATCTGCCCAGAATGGACGAGTTGTTGTTAAATTGAAGAAATCCAATAAGTCAGCCATTGTTCGTGCAACATCATTCCCGACTTCTCTAATTTCCTTGATATCATGTTCGAATAATTGAGCTTTTAACGTAACATCTAAACCAAACATCGCGACAGGAACTCCTGATTTCACCACAATATCTGCAGCTTCCGGGTCAACATAGATGTTGAACTCAGCATGGGGAGTGATATTACCTCCGAAGCATGCACCGCCCATGAATGAAATCATTTCAATTTTTTCTTTCAGCTCAGGATGTGATAATAGGAAAATAGCGATATTGGTTAAAGGTCCTGTCGCAATAAGTGTAACTTTCTCCTCTGATTCTCTTAATATCTTAGCAATCAATTCATTGGCAGAGATATCAAGATCCTGAATAGTAGATTCAGGCAATTCTGCGCCATCAATTCCCGACTCTCCATGAACATCATCAGCAATAATCAGGTTTCGACGCAAAGGTTTTGAAGCGCCTCTTGCTACTGGAATGTTTTCGCTTTTTGCCAAGGTTAACAATCTTTTAGCGTTTACGTATGTTTTTACGGGAACTTGATTGCCCGCAGAAGTAGTTACGGCAAGTAAATCAATTTTTTCAGAGGCGATAGCCATCAATAAAGCCAATGCATCATCATGTCCGGGATCACAGTCCAAAATCACTTTCTTTGTCATATTCTTCCCCTCCGCAAATCTAATTTTTTTGTTGAATTTTTTCAGCATGCGCATAAATCATTTTTTTGGTGAAGAGGAAAATGACCAATGCTAAGAATATAACGCCGCCGCCAACCAAGAAAACATTGGCATAGGTGGATGCAAGCCCAGCTTCCGTGCCAGTCATACTACCACCGCTCATAACACCTGATGACATCATTCCCACAAATACAGCGACACCGACAGAGCCAGTTATGGCCTGAACCAGGTCATTCACACCAAGTACACGACCTGATTCTTCAGGCGTTACGGTTAGCGTTGCGGTATCCACGATTGGCGAATAGAGGAAGGAGGTGCCAAAGTAATAAATACATGGCGCCACAGCCAAAGCCAGAACTTTGCCATAAGGAATAAGAAACGCAACTGCAAGCAATCCAAGCCCCATGAAGGTTAAAGCCATAATGATGGAAGCTGAGCGGCCAATCCTCTTCACAATTGGACCAGACACAAATCCCAGAACAGCCGCCAGAAGAATCGACCAAACTAAGAGCAACGAAACTTGAGCAGAATCAATACCAAATACGTTCAACCCGATAGCATTCACACCCGCATTGAGCGTATAACTGAAAAAGTAACCAATGAAGATAACCGTCATCGTTGCGACAAAAGCCGGGTTCTTCAAAAACTTAGGCGTAATAAACGGATTCTTAGCTTTGTTGATGTAGACAAGGAACAATATCAAAGTTACAACAGAGGAAATAGCCCAGAACCAATTCATATCTGTAAAGAACATGGTCATCGCAGCGGCGAAAGCGCCAATAAGCGTAAATCCGACCCAATCTATATTTGCGCCCTTAGCGCGTTCATTTGGTAGGTTTTTTAATAAAGAAGGAATGAACAGTACAGCAATCAGCGGTACTGCAAAAAGCCAGCGCCAGTCGATGTTTGTTATATATCCGGCAGCTACTACACCTAGTGCGGCAGAAAAGCGGAAAACAGCAACGAAAATGCCGTAGTAAATAACGCGATTTACTTTTGTTATATATTTAGAGACAAGTACCAGGAATACAGATCCTGCCACCTGACCGCCTGCAGACTGCAATACGCGGGCAATAACGACTGCCCAAATACTGCTTGGTCCAAAAACAAAACCTATCGCTGAACCGGCAACAAATAGGATTATACCCAAAAGGGTCATTTTCTTCAGTGAAACAAAATCACCTAATGCACCATAAATAACACACACAATGCCCAAAACAATACCAGGAATTGAAGTAATTAACGAAGATAAGTTGGGAACTCCTAACTGTTCGCCAATATTAACAAAAATCATGCCAAATGCTTGTTGTTCCAAAATACCTAATGTGAAAATCAATAAAACCAGCGGAATGGCCCTTTTCGCCATTTTATTCATACGCTCGAATTCTGCTGTCCCTTCTTTTGGAACAGGAACACCAATTACTTTTTCCATTTCATTTGTCCTCACTCTCAGCTCTGATGTATTCTTCTTGTGAAATGATCGATAAACTCTTCTTTACTGAAAGAGATATCTTTAAGCCCCAACGCTTGCCCTACCCGTGTGATAGGCGGCGGAGTAACATAGCTCTCTAATAAAGTTTTGACATCAGAAAAAACATTATACTTACTGCCGGACTTCAAAATCTGACCTTTTGCCATCACGACGATTCTGTCAAAGTTACGAACTACAAATTTCATATCATGAGTAATCGTGATACAAAGTCGATCATTGTTCTTAAGGTAGTTGATGATCTCGGCTAATCGTTGATTGCCTTCAACATCCTGACCGCAAGTTGGTTCATCCAAGATGATGACTTTGGGATCCATCATTAATATGGAACCAACCGTACAAAACTTTTTTTCAGTCGCATTGAGATCAAAGGGATGTGTGGAAAGCCGATGTTTTAGTCCAACCAATTCTGAGATAAATTCAATGCGGTTATTAATTTCATGTTTGGACAAGCCTTGTTGCTTAGGTCCAAATTCAAATTCCTTTCTAACCGTCTCTAGAAAAAGCTGATTATCGGGATTTTGAAACACATAGCCGATATACTTTGACCAGTAGGCAGTCGTGTGTTCATGGATGCTCTCGCCATCAATCAGGATCTGGCCTTCGGTAGGCCGCAATAAACCGTTGAGGTGCTTGGCGAAAGTCGTCTTGCCGGCTCCATTTTGGCCGATTATGGCTATAGGGTCGCTCCCCTCAAAAACAGTATTTATTCCTCTGAGGGCCTCACCTCCAGAAGGATATTTATGCTTGAGGTTCTTGATTTCTATCTTCATAGAGAACCTCCTGTAATAATGCAATCGCCTGGCTTTCTGTTAATGCAAAATCTTTTTCCCTATAGCCAGGTTGGATAACGTTCTTGGTTATCTCATAATAATCAGGCGGATGTACTGAGAAGTCTGCTAGATGCGGCGAACAAAATACTTCCTCGGGTGTGCCTCCCAGAACAATTGAGCCATACTGCATGACGTAGACTTTATCTGCTAACTCAGCTACCCTTTCCATGTCATGGTCTACCATTACAATAGTGACACCGCTTTCATTCAACTTTTTAATAATGTCCATTATTTGTTTGCTGCCAATAGGATCGAGCTGTGTTGTACACTCATCCAAGACGAGAATTTTCGGTTCTAGGATGATTGCTGATGCCAATGCGACTCTTTGAACTTGACCTCCGGAAAGCTCAAGGGGGCTTTTATCCAATAATTCATCGATCTGCATCAGCTCGGCTATTTTTTTTATCTTGCTGAACATCTCCTCCCTAGGAACCCCGCGATTACCAAGCCCAAACGCTAATTCTTCAGCAACAGAATCTGCCGTATAAGACAACTGGTTAAAAGGGTTTTGAAAAACAAGCCCAATCGTTTGCGAAAGCTCCCCTACACTCACGGCAGCCGTATCTTTTTCATCAACGATGATGCCTCCTTCACTATATCCAACAAAATAATTGGGAATCAGCCCTACTAAGGCATTGCATAAGGTGGATTTTCCTGAACCATTTGCACCAATCAATGCAACAAATTCACCCGCTGCAACTTCCAAATGGATATTCTTCAAAGCAACTTCTGTTTCTTGGTTGTAACGATAAGAGAAATTTCTAACTTGTATTAATGTACGGGTCATTCTTGTCACTTCCCCTCTTTTTCCAAAACATCAGAGGAACCTTAGGGCCAGACTCGAGATTAAGAAACATACTGCAATTATCCTTAGGACGATGTCGAGGCCTGTAGTTTCAACCTTTATATAACTCGTCGGTTTGACTCCACTGATTCCAAAACCACGGGTCTCGAGTGTCATTCCTCTTTCCTGAGCGTCTGTAAGAGAGGAGAGAACAACCGGTCCGATTAGCGGCAAAAATGCTTTCGCCCGTTGTATGAATGTTCCTGACGTTTCAACCCCGCGTGATTCTTGCGCTTCTTGAATAATCTTGACTTTTCTCTGCATTTGAGGAACCACATTAAGGCTTGCTAGTATTAAATATCCTATTTGCATATGAAGCCCCGATTGGGTTAAGGCGGCTACGGTCTCTGAATTTTTTGTTGTTTGCAGCATTAAATAGAATGCGGCTAAAAAGATTAATAGAGTGGATGAAATCTTTAATGCATACATCGTTCCCTCTAGTCCCATTTGTGCAAAACCGAAGTCAGCGATCATTGTTTTATTCTTCGGACTATATAAACCTTGGATAAAAAGCAGCATTAGCGTTACCGGAATGCCAAAACCAAAAATCAGCTTTAAAACTTTTTTTCCTTGCCCGATCAAAATACCCAGTATGACGAGTAAACATAAAACTCCGTATCCAATAAAGGGCAGCGGGTAAATGAGACAGCCAATTCCTAAGCAAAATACGATAAGCAGTTTCGTGATCGGATTTAAATTTCTAACTAGAACAGCTATAGAGTTGTTGATCGTTTCCATTGTTCTATCACCTTCATGACCCTTTGAGGCTTTTAAGTAAATACTCCTTGTCCAGCGGAGCGTACTGGCTTGAGAAACGTCGAGGGATTTTCTTTACTAACCAGTAGGCGATTAGGAATACAATCCCTTTGTCGATGAGATTTTCGAGTATCGAAGTCGAAAACACCGAAAGCATGATTTCTTTTGTAGTGGCGATTAATGCAGCTGTAAAGAGGGAGCTGCTATTAATCCCTGTAGCGCCGCCATAAATAAAAATCGTAATGAAAGCCGCGCTTACCGCATTAGTTAAAGTGCAAGCCAACCAAGTAATCACTGCACCAAACACATTCTTAAAAAAGCCTGCTTTAACCAAGTAGCCCGTTACCAATCCGCATAAAACGCTTACAATTGAAAAAGGAAGAAATACGGGATTTGTGACGATGGATAAGAATAAATTTGTTGCTAATCCACAAAGTGCGGCGACCCAAGGGCCTGCAAGACATGCAATCAAGACCGTTCCGATCATATCCAAAAAAAGCGGCAACTTTAAGGTGGAGCATAAGGTGCCTCCAATTAAATTTATCCCTACAGCGATTGGTATCAAAACCATCGATTTCGTAGAAAATTGTGTCTGAAGAAACCTTCGAAAAAAAGATTGTCTCATAGCAGCCCTTCTCTAAAAAATGTAATATAATCATTTGAGAAATCGCTTTCGGAAAACGTTTTCCTATAAACCGAGACTATCATCGATAAATTGAAATGTCAACAAGATTATTTATCCAATCTATCCGTTCTAATTTATTGTAAAATAAAAAGGACAAACAAATTCTTGATGCAACTGCTTGCCAACTTTCAAAAGTTATGACGAGGGGAGAAGGTCATGAATATCAAAGATATCGCCAAAATGGCAGGAGTTTCAGTTTCCACCGTTTCCAAAATTGTAAATAAGAAAGATCAAAGCATTAGTAAAGATACTCGTGAACGAGTATTAAAAATAGTCCATGAATACAACTACACTCCTTATTCATCCAGTATTAACAAATCGACTTCTACTGGAATAATAGGGGTTTTAATAAATTCAGCCATTTCGACAGACTCGATGCTAAACGGAATTATTAACGAAGCCCAACGTAAAGGATATAGTCCCTTGATTTTGAATAGCTGTGGGGATTTGGAGCAAGAGTTGAAAAACATGACTGTACTCATTACGAAGCAAGTGGATGGGATTATATGGGAACCTGTAAATGGCGAAAGCTTAAAAAATCGTGTTCATTTTAATTCTTTGGACATCCCCGTTGTATTAGTCGGAGGGGCTGGAGGAGCTAATTCTCTGGAATTGCCTTATAAGTCGGCAGCTTACTTCCTTACAAAACAGTTGATTGATAAGAAACATACGAAGATCGCTTGTATAACAGGGGAAGGACAAGGAAAGAAGGCTTTTATAGAGGGGTATAAGCACGCGCTTTTTGACAGTAATCTGAAATTCAAAGAATCTATGGTGCTATCAATGCTTGATGAAACCATTAATGACTTTATTATAGGAGGACAAATTACAGGGGTCATTTCCTCGCATTTATATAAGTCTATTGAACTTTATAATTTGGCTATCCAGAGCGGTCTGAAATCACCTAAGGACTATTCTTTGCTATCCATACAAAATGATTACGACTCCTCTTTGGTTACAGATCAAAGGACGATATCGACCGTAACCATCAATAATTCTAATTTTGGCACCTATATTTGTAATGTGCTGATCAGCTCTATAGCGGGAACTGATCCGATAAAACCTTATGAGGAACAAATGGTATTAGACAATATCAACACTTTAGGTTTTCCAGATGAGGGCGGGAAGCCGAAAATCCTTGTTGTTGGAAGTATAAATATGGATACTTATCTTTACTCCCCTCAACTGCCGCACAATGGGGCAACGAATTTTATATCCAGCTTTACCAAACACCCAGGTGGAAAAGGGTTCAACCAAGCAGTAGGAACGGCAAAGCTTGGACACCGGGTCAGGCTGATTGGCTGCTTAGGTTCAGATATGGAATCCAATAGCATATTTCAGGATTTAGAGAAAAATGGGGTCAGCACGATTGGAATCACACGTTCAAGTGATACTGAAACCGGTCAGGCATACATTTTTGTCGAATCTAGCGGAGATTCTATGATATCCGTCCTGCCAGGAGCCAATGCAGATCTTTCACCCCAAAAAATAGAACAACAGACCGGGTTATTTTCTGATGCTGAATTTTGTTTAATTCAAACCGAAATTCCAATCAAGACCGTTGAACAGGCCTGCACAATTGCAAAAAATGAGGGACTATCGATCATTCTGAAACCTTCGGCATCCAAGATAATTCCAGATACGATCTTGAAACAAATCGATTATTTGATTCCGAACGAAGATGAGCTCTTGGAGCTGTGCCCACAGTTTGATTCTATAGAGCAAAAAGCAGATTTTCTTCTATCCAAAGGAGTCAAAAATGTCATTGTAACGTTGGGGAAAAAAGGATGTTATTTGAAAAATGCAGATGTTGAAAGATTCTTCCCTGCATCAGAGTTTGCTGCTGTCGATAGTACTGGTGCAAGTGATGCTTTCATTAGTGCATTAGCATCTTATTTGCTAAGAGGATGCTCTTTGGTGGATGCGATTCAAATCGCGACCATTGCCGCTGGTTTTTCAGTTTCCCGTGATGGAGTCATCCATTCATTAGCTGATCGAGTTACTCTAGAAAGCTATATTGCAAAGAAGGATCCCACATTATTATCCTTACATTAGAATACTAAAATGAGTCATAGTATGGCTATTCGGGCAACTGGCATCGTGGATGGTTGTGGTGGAATCAGTTTCTTCCGAATGAAACTGTATCACGAGTGGAAGCGATCGTTATGCTGCTTCGAATGCTTGGACAACTGGAAGAGGAATAAAGGGAATAAGAAAGACGTGCGGAGCTGTTCAATGTTTACAGAAGTTAATGGAGGATATAACAAAGGCCCATCCTATCGGATGGGCCTTTTCTGGGTGACTGTTGTCATTCTGCTGGTTAGTCTACCTCACTAAGCATCTTTTCAATTTTTTCAATACGAGTTCGAATTTGCGATAATTCCTCAGATGATTTGTCTTGCCTGTTCTTGATTTCGTGCTGCATGTCGGAAAAGCTTCCCGTTAGCTTACGGAATTCATCCTCCAAGTTGATCGACATGGCCTGTTGAGTTTCCAGACGTTGAGTCTTGGATTTCTGAATAGTCACTACGAGTGCGACAATTACTCCCAGAATGAGAATTCCGAAACCGAATGCCATACCAAAATAACCATATAAACTTCCTCCGCCTTGATCCATGGATGGACCTCCTAATCTCAATCACCTATTTTAGAATCTTTGTCACTTAATGATGGGACCAATTTCGCAATTGTTTCGGGCGATAGTGGGATATTAAAATCCGTCAGCTCATAGAACTTCATCGCCTTCCCGTCATTTGATAGCTCTAAGCTGCCTGATATTAAACCGGCTCCTTCTAACCTCTGTATATGCAAGTAAAGCAAAGGCCGGCTTATACCGATTTCCCGAGCAAGCTCGCTGACATATTTTCGTCTGTCCTTCAACGATGCAATGATGCGCAGACGATAGGGATTGGACAGGGCTTCCAAAATACGCAGCAAATCGTTCCCGTTTTCTGTCATAAATATGTTCCCCGTTTCAAAACTGCATAGATGGAATGTTTTTGAAGTATGTACAAGTATTTTATACCACCTGTAATAAAAATATAACATGTGTTAAATTGAAAAGTCAATTTATTATTTACTTAGTTATACAAAGTTATACAACTAGATTTAAATAATATTATTATTATTTGTACTTGCCATATTAAATCCTTTCAATGGAAGGGAAAATGAGCAAGTCCGAGAATACTTCTATAAGTTTGAAATTATAATGAGGGGGAATAAACTTGGCAAAGGAATTGTCAACAGAACAACGTGAAGAGCTGCTCCATACATTGAAAGCGCGTTTTGAGAAGAATATGAACCGCCATACAGGTCTTGAATGGGCTGACGTACAAGCAAGGCTCGAAGCAAATTCTGAAAAATCGTGGTCACTCCATGAAATGGAGAACACTGGCGGCGAGCCGGATGTTGTAGGTCATGACAACCAGACGGGCGAATACATTTTTTATGATTGTTCAGCGGAAAGCCCTAAAGGCCGCAGAAGTATTTGTTACGACCGTGAAGCGCTGGAGTCCAGAAAAGAACATAAGCCGAAGAGTAGTGCTGTTGAAATGGCAAATGCCATGGGCATTGAACTACTAACGGAAGAACAATATCGGGAGCTGCAGAAGCTCGGGAATTTCGATATGAAATCATCGAGCTGGGTGGTAACACCTGCTAGCATTAGAAAACTCGGCGGAGCCATTTTCTGTGATCGCCGCTACGACACTGTCTTTGTATACCACAATGGAGCGGAGTCGTACTATGGTGCCAGGGGATTCCGTGGCTCGCTAAGGGTCTGAATTGAACAATTGGCGGAAATAACAAAGAGAGGGGCGCACCCCCTCTTTTTTTGTTGGGTCTGTTATCGTTTGGGTCTTTTAGTACTATGCTGATTTATGAACAATCCCATGTATATCAAAAAGATTAAGTCCCTATATGTTTTTCGTATTTTTATTGTTGATAGTCACATGCTAACATATACGAATGCAGATAGAGAGGGGACTGATTTCGGTTTCTCGATTCATAGTTTTTATTAATTTGATATAGGTGGTCCTTAATGTCAACTAAGTCAGCGTTTCCATTACTACTACTCAACATGTTTCTCGCCAATCTAAGTATGGGGCTTGTCATTCCAATTGTGCCAGAACTTCTCGAACAGTTTACGGCAAGCGGACAAGCGGCCGGCTATTTGGTCTCCTGCTTTGGCCTGACCCAGTTTCTATTCTCCCCCCTTGCAGGCAATTTGTCAGATCGATATGGCAGAAAACCCATGATTATCATAGGTTTGATCTTATTCGCCATCTCCAACTTGCTCGCAGCGCTCGCGGGCGATTTAACTTTATTATTCGTATCACGGTTGATTGGTGGAGTAGGTTCAGCTGCTTTGATTCCGTCCATTATTGCGTATATTGCAGATATTACAGCAGATGAACAGCGCAGCAAGGCCATGTCATGGTTAGGTGCGTCGATGACATCGGGGTTTATTATTGGACCGGGTGTCGGCGGATTGCTTGCGGAATGGGGCATAAAGACGCCATTCTATGTATCCGCATGTGTAGGGCTGCTAGCAATGATTTGCAGTCTATGGGGATTGCCTGAATCACTGTCTGAGAACATTCGCCAGATGCATCGTCAAGTGAAGGGAAAAAGGGACAATGTGTTCCGGCAAATCGTGCTTTCGGTTCGCTCTCGCTATTTTGTCCTGTTGCTCATTGTTTTCGCCATGACCTTCGGTCTAACGCATTTCGAAGCAATTTTTCCGTTGTTTGTCGTCCAGGTATACGGATTCACGACGCGTCAAATCGCTATTCTGCTTACCGTATGTTCGCTCATCGGGACCTTGAATCAACTATTGTTGACCGACGCGATTACACGACGATTCGGAGAAAAACGGATAATAGTTGTCATGTTGTTGTTATCGGCGGTATCACTTGTATTCTTATTATTTTCAGGCCATTTCTATTATGTTATGGTGGTCACGATGTTGTTCTTTACGTTCAATAATATATTGCGTCCCACAATTAATACACTGCTGTCCAGAGTGGCCGGGGATGAACAGGGATTTGTTGCAGGGATGAATAACGCTTATACGAGTCTCGGTACGATATTTGGGCCAATGCTGGCAGGTATTTTGTTTGAAGTCCACTTTAACTTGCCCTATCTGTTTGGTGGGTTTGTACTGCTATTGAGCAGTATCTTTACGGGAAGTCGATTGAGAAAAGTACTGTCGTCAGCGAACTCATAAATGAGCTGCCTTTGTCATGATATCCATAATTAGAGACACTCCCTATTCAGGCCCCGCCATACTGGTGGGGCTTCTTGGAGGTTACAAGGAAGGATTTGTGATTGCAGCGGAGAAGAATGCCTACAAGCTGCAAACGGAAATACCCATTTCCGCCTAAGCACGAATATTTAGAACGGGAAAAGTGATATGGGACAACTATCCTCGGGAATGCCGAACATGTGAGAGTGCTATTCAGGAGCAGTATGAGTAAACATTCCAAATGTTCAAGCTTCCTGTAAACAATCAGAAACCAACGGGGGTACCAAAGCGTACAATAACATGTCCTGATTTTTCCAATCCGGAACAAAATAGATCAGGAGCCTTTCAAGGAGGTCGCCATGGATATAACCCAGGATTTCATTGATGAACGTTTCAAAGCCTATGTTCTGGAAATGTTTTGCGGGAACCGTGAACAGATTCATACGAACGATGTAGATCATATCGAATCGCTTGAGCTTGCAAATCAAGGATATTCCAGTTTGAGAGGAATCGAACATTTCACGTGTCTTGAAGAACTGGACTGTTCATCCAATCATTTGGCAGAGCTCGATATCAGCAGCAACATAAATCTGAAAATGCTGAATTGCGGTTTTAACCGAATTCGTAATCTGGATGTCAGTTCTAATGTCCAGCTCGCTAAGCTGGTATGTTATTGGAATATTCTCTCTGAGCTCCGCCTCGATCAAAACATGAATTTACGAGAACTGGATTGCAGTTACAATTCTCTGTTTGATCTGCAATTGGACTCCAATTCCCAATTAACCAATCTCAATTGCGGAAACAATTACTTAACCAATCTGAGCATCGAGGGTTGTGTTGACTTGATAGAAATCCGCTGCAATCATAATCATCTGACGAAGCTGGACATAACTGGCATTCCCAAGCTTCAAACCTTAAGATGTTTCAACAACCACATCACAGAATTGGAACTCAGCCACAACGCCTTAATAACAGAGCTCTATTGTGCAGAGAACAAAATTATAAAGTTGGATACTCATCATAACCCTAAGCTGGAGCGGGTGGATTATTCCAATAACCTGATCATGGAACCTGACCATACGGTTCAGAATGTTGGAACATTCAAATTCGATGTCTCGTTTTCTTCCTATAAATCGGAGCTTCAATTCATGAAGCAGGAACTTTCCCTCCGTGCGAATGTCTCAACCAAAGCGGATATAGAGCGGCTGTCGCCGATCATCGAGAATGCTTGGACAAATCTAACAGAGCTGAATAACAGAGCGCTGAATCATATTGCCGAGCTGCATCCCGATGAGGATGTGAGTGAGCTGGTTCTGTCCGAGCTGGAATTTGACAAGGATAACATGTTTCGACTCGGGTACAACGCAGGTGAAACACCGGCGGGACATTTGTACATATACGCAGCTTTTAATAACGAGCTTGGAATGATCGGCGACCTTGTATATGAAACCTATTAGTAAATACTCCAAGCATCCTCAGATTTGAGTGATACCACTATTTGAATTCAGTCTTATTAAGGAATCCCTTGCCTGCCTCGATGGTGAAGAACTCTTTTAAATGAATGTTCCCATGTACCAGACGGGGGGCCGTGTTATAATGTGGTTGCAATTTACCTGTAACTGCAAGGAGGATTGTTCTAACATGTACTGCATCGCATTCATACGTATTCGTTAATGAAGGTACAGAACATCTATATCCATCCATTTTAATGTGAAAAATGTGAAGGATTATTTGTGCTGTGCCTTTTTCATTACTATACGAATGAATGAGGTGCTTTTTTGTGTCCAAATATAATAAAAAAAAGCGGGGAAAATGGGCTAAAGCGTCCAACTTTTCCGCGCAGCATCAATTAATCAGCAAACGTCTGATTTATGATATGATCAACCTGGCCCAGGTCCAATCCAGCGATACTATCCTCGATATCGGAGCAGGGACGGGAGCATTAACTGTTCCACTGGCAGAGACAGGTGCAGATGTGATCGCTATTGAGGCCGACCAGGCATTCGTTGATAAGCTGCTCAGCCAGATGAAGAATAGAGACAACATACATGTCAAGCATGCCGATATTTTGAAGGCCGGTCTTCCCAAAAGTCCTTTTGTAGTCGTGGCCAATATCCCTTATTCGATAACGACTCCGATCCTGGGAAGATTATTAGATTATCCCAGTGTGCCGCTGGGGAGAGCAGTTCTGCTTGTGGAAAAGGGGGCAGCCAAACGTTTCACAGCTGTGCCAATTCAAGATCCGCGTATCTTAAGCTGGAGGATGCACTACGAGATTCGGCTTGTGAGGACGGTATCACCCCAGCATTTTGCACCTCCTCCCAAAGTGGACTCCGCTATCCTTTCAATCAAAAGGAGAAGAAAGCCGCTTGTGGACTTGTCGCATCAGCTGAAGTTTAGAGCACTGGCAGCATACGGCTTACGGGATCTGAGACTGCCGTTATCCGCAGCTCTGTCAGGCATCTTCACGCCTCCTCAAATCACAAGGCTGGTACGTGTGCTGGGTATGGATCGCGAACTCCCCATGTGTCGGCTGAACGAAGAGCAATGGGCAGTTGTGTTCCACACCATGCTTCAGCATGTACCGCCGAGTCGTTGGCCCCGGCTTGGCAAGAATATCAGGAATCGTAACGGTAAATGTTTTTAGAAACTGAATTGATAATTTATATGGAAACCTCTTGTGTCATTACGACACAGAGGTTTTTCTTTTTTAATGAAGAGGTCATAAATCGACAAGTGTAGAACTTATATATCGAATACTGTTGAAGGCGGTGTGATGAATTGACAACGAAGATTTACTTTTCAACAAATCAACTGGGCCATGTTACGGATGAACAGCTTCAAGCGATGCTGAACCGGTTCAATTTGGGTACGCTTGTTTCGGCTCAGAAAACGTCTAAGGGTGTTGGGAATCAAACCTTGTTCGTTGACACCGAGAGTGGGAGATATGTATTGAAAGGAAATCCCCTGTATGAGGAGCAGTTAATCGAAGAAAAATTTTATGTGGAGCATTTGCTTAAATACACATCACTTCCTGTATCGTCTCCTTATTTGGTAGATGAATCAGTGGATATATTTGGCTGGAGCTATGCGATTATGCCTCGCCTTGAAGGGGTATATATGAATGACCCTATTTATCGAGCAAAATCTAGCGAAGCAGACCAAAGAGAAATTGCAGCCATATCAGCGAAGATATTAAACGAAATGCATACTTGGAACGTAGAGCAATACGGCGAACTCAACCCAATGACAGGCACGATCCGCCCCTTCGAAGGATCTTATAAAAAGTGGCTGTATCATCGTATAGGGTATTGGCTTGATGATGCTAAACAGTACTCGGTCATTTCTCCAAGTGATATGAAATGGGTGGAAGGGGTTCTGAGCGACTCGGAGGAGGCCTTCGATCGTTTATGTAAACCTACTTTTGTTATGGGCGATTTCAAAGCGGACAATATGCTGTTCCAGTATGACAAGGCCCGGCTGGAGTGGAGAGTCAGTGGCATTTTTGATTTTACGACGGGGTATTTTGGTGATGGTGCGGCAGATTTGCCTAAAATGGTTATTATGTACATAGAACTAGGGGAACCAGAAGCAGCTCAGCATTTTATTGAGACATACCTGCAAGGATCTGCTGACAAGTCATTTTTTACTGAACGCTTCAGAGTACATATGCTGCATCAGTGTATTTTGAATTGGGGATGTGCACATGCAATCGGCCAAGTTACTTGGGATTCAGAGCTCTCTTTCGCGGAATGGGCCAAAATGTATGTGTATGCTGCCGATTTTCTATAGGTTTAAGAACTACATAACCGTAGATAATGTGAGGTCAGGACGTTATTTTCGTACCATTTGATTGCTTGTCGTCACTGTAAAGGATTGGTATTTAAAATTAACTTTGAAAAATCCCAAATTTGGGGGTGCTGATGTATAATAATCGGTATCAGGAGGTGCAGTGTATGAGCGATATTAACATTTTTGGCCATCAAGCAGTATTTGAACATGTATACAAAAGTGCTCCAATTGGCATTGCCCTGGTTACGATTGAAGGTAATTGGATCAGCGTAAATCCGGCGGCTTGCAAAATGTTTGGCTACACTGAAGAAGAATTGATGGCACAGCCGGCAACCGAATATATTTATTCTGATTGTATAACTAATAAAGATAAGCTGTTTCGCTCTCTGGATGAATCATCCTCCATTAATGCGGTGGAGAAGCAATTCGTACATAAAGATGGCAATGTCATCTGGGCTTCGATGCATGTTTCTCTGGTACGTGACGAACAGGATCAAACCCCGTTGTTCTTCATTTCCCAAATTGTTGATATAACCGACAGCAAGGTAGCAGAGCAAAAGCTCCAGGAGAGCATTGAGCGCTATACCTCGCTGAAAAAGTATAATCACGATGCCATCATCTCATTTAATCTGGATGGGAGCGTTCTTAACGGGAACCAGATGGCAGAGCAGTTGACCGGTTATAAGATTCCGGAATTAATAGGCACCCGAATCTCCAATCTGATCGGCGAGCGCAATCTTTCTCGCGTGCTCTCCTCCATGGAAGATTACGCTGCTGTCGAGAAGGCCATTAACGTTATCCATCATAAAGATGGACACACAGTAGAAGTGCTCGCCACCCTGGCGCCGATCGTCATTCATAACAAGAATGTAGGCTACTACATTATTGCTAAGGACATGACAGAACAGAAAAGGCTCATTATTGAGAAGGAAGCAGCCGAGAAGACGAATAAAGCCAAGAGCGAGTTTCTGGCAATGATGAGCCATGAGATCCGTACGCCAATGAACGGTGTAATCGGGATGACGGATTTGATTCTGGACACTGAGCTGGATGCCGAGCAGCGGGAATATGTTCAAATCATTAAGAAAAGCGGGACAACCCTACTGAATATCATCAATGACATTTTGGATTTCTCAAAAATCGAATCTGGCCGAACCGAGCTGGTGGAGGAAACATTTAATATAAGAATGGCTCTGTCCGAGACGCTGAACATGATTCTCCCGAAAGCGCTGGAAAAAAATATTGAGGTGACCACTTCAGTAGCCTGTGATGTTCCACCCCAGGTTTACGGGGATATGACGAAGTTAAGACAGGTTTTAATGAATCTGCTTACGAATGCCATTAAGTTTACTTCGAATGGATCTGTCTCTATTTCAGTTCAATGTGTCAAAAGCCGGGCCCATTCGGCACTTCTTCAATTCTCTGTCGCGGATACGGGAATCGGTGTGGCAAGTGATAAGGTCGCCCAGTTGTTTGAACCGTTCTACCAAGTGGATCATTATATGACTCGTCAGGTTGAAGGAACGGGGCTGGGGCTTGCCATCTGCAAGAAACTTGTTCAATTGATGGGTGGAGATATTTGGTATGAGCGAAATCCCAACCAGCCAGGATCTATCTTTACGTTCACGGTTGATTTTTCGGTTGAAACGAACGGCTGTAACACGCTGGAGCCTGGAACAGTTCATGAGAATCATTCTCCCGTTAGCGATCTGAAGATTCTGATTGCAGAGGATAATGAGGTAAATCAACTGGTCCTCAAAAAAATGATACAGAAACTGGGTCATAACTCCACTACGGTTACGAATGGACTTGAGGCAGTTGAGGCTTTCAAACGTTACCCGTATGATATGGTTTTCATGGATATTCAAATGCCTTACATGGATGGAATGGAAGCGGTCCGGGTCATTCAAGAATCGGCTCCACCCGACAAGCAACCATATATCGTAGCCGTAACGGCTCATGCCATTAAAGGCGACCGCGAGAAATATTTAGCAATGGGTATGGATGAGTATGTAAGTAAGCCTGTCAGTATGAATGTGATTTCGAATATTATAGAGAAATACCTGGAAGACAAGAATACAGCTCCCTCTTAATACAGACTAAAAGCTCAAGTGAGGTTCACTTGAGCTTTTAGTTATTTCATGTAAATTAATGTGTTATACAACCGGTATTTATTATTGTTTTTGCTGATAGGGATCTAGGCAAAGGAAGGCCAAGGAGAAATATACAGGGTCATCCTATGAAGTGCTGCCCGTCACGCTGCTGCCGTTCTTCGTGATTTTGTATGTGATGATCTCACCGCTCCAGAAATGGAACTTCAGAGTGACATCACCGTCTCGTACCTCATTGAAAAAGGCAGGCTTGAGCGTGATTTGATTGCTTGAGTAGGAAGGGGAGAATGTATATCCAAACTCTTTAAAAGAAGTCCAGTCCTGCGGACCAGCATTACCACCGGTCGTATAAACAGCCTCCATCGTTGCTAGCTGGTCCCCGTTAAATGTCGTGGGAATACTGAATGAATTGATGGTACCCTGTGTGCTGCGCAGTACAGGTTTATCGTTGTAAATGACCTTGATATTCCAATCTGCTCCACGGTTGAACTTGGACGTGAGTACAGCATTTACGCCGAATTGGCCGGATGCAGACAGCCTGGAGAGCAGACTGGATTTAAATGTGAGCGTATTTGCATTTAGGGTATAATCCTGTCCGGCAACGAGGAGCTGGCCATTTGTACGGATTTCGGTCAGCGTGTTGCCGTTCAAGTTCAATGGTATCTTTTTATCCTGAAGGGCAGCTCCTTTTTTTACAAAAACCAAATCGGTATTAGCTGTGGAAGAACGACCACTCCAGCCTGCTTTCATGATGTTATACAGCTCCGGATCATTCCAGCTAAAAGCGGTTCGCTTAAAGTGCTGACCATTGTCCCATAACATATGGGTAATGTTCTTTTGTTTAAGATAATGAGTTAAGTACTCAAAGAACTTCAGCTTCTCTCCATGTTCTATGACGTCCGTGCTTTGATCAAAACCAAGCAACCCGTATTCACCAAGGATGACAGGTATGCCTCTGGCGATAAAGGTATTGTATACATTGTTGAACGTTTGATCGATATCGTTCCGGGTGTCATTTTCAAAATGGGTATACCCTGCGATGTTTACACTGAACGGCCAAAACCCGTAATAATGGACCGTGGCGATGAGATTGGAATCATTCAGCTTGTTCATGGTTTTGTACAGTTCATTCATTCTCTCCTGCGTCGGAGAGGCTTCCAAGGTAGATAATACGAGCGGACGCTTAGCATTGTTTGCACCGGAACCGCGAACAATCTGATGGAACGACATATTCAGCTCATCCAGCATCCGAAATGCTGTTGTCTCGTTGGTTGTTCCCCCATCCGTGAAGCGGGGTTCATTGACGCTTTCAAACATCAGTTTGTTGGAATGATGCTTGAAGCGATTAGCAATCTGAGTCCATATGGCATTGTACTTGGCCATGACTTCATTGCGGTTATTCTCCATATGGCTAATCCATAACCAAGAATCGTGATGAACATTGATCATGACATACAGATCGGCATCAAGTGCCCAATCAACAACCTCCTGGACCCGATCCATGTAAGCAGAATTAATGGTATAATTCGGCGCGCTGCCGATATGTTCATTCCACGTTACCGGAATCCGAATGCTCTTGTAGCCTTGAGCAGCAATTTGATCGATCAGGGCTTTGGTAATGCGCGGATTTCCCCATGCTGTTTCATCCGCTCCTACCGAATCCAGCGAATTGCCAAGATTCCAGCCAGGCTGCATATCTTGGACATAAGCTAGGGGATCACTGGATTGAGGAAGCGCAGACTCCTTTTGGTCTGCCGATGCATAGGAGGGAAACAGAGTGATGAACAGAGCGGCAATCAGGGTCAAGGAACAGATGGATCTCTTTTTCAAATTTATCATTAGCATCTCCTTTGTTAGTGAAATGGTGAATCAGTTTTTAAAAGCGTTTTCTAATATAAATTATCATAATTTTCCATAGGGAAGTACCCGGATTATTTAACTTAAAATCATGTGGATTTTAGTGATGCAAAAAAAAGCTGTTCCTCAGGGTCGGATCGACCCAAGGAACAGCTTTTTGAGGGGTAGTGCTGAGTATTGAAATGTTGACAGTAAACCTTTATGCCACGATTTGCAATTTACGGAGTAGTTGGTGCTGGAGCCGGGAATTTGAATGCTTTAGATGGTTTGGATAACAGAGTAGTGTCTGTCTGAGCCTTTGTATCGGTCTTTAATACAGATAAGACATAGACGGCGTAATCCGCATCATCTTTAATTGGCTTGTTTGCAACATCCACGGATGGGAAATCGACTGAAGCTGAGATGTCTTTGCCAGTTTTCGTTATCTTCATTGTTGTAGCATCCAAGGCGGCTACATCTTTTACTTTGTTTTGATCGAAGTCTTTATCGGTTGCTGGTACAAATAATACTCGATAATGATCTATGCCTGCCTCGTTGATCGCTTTCTTGAAATCGACTTGGAGCTTCCCGTCCTTCAAAATGGCTTTAACATCAGAAGCTTGGAAAGGGACCGGGATGGTGAAATTCTTGGATGCCGGAGACAAGGCATAAGGATCTTTGGTTTTTCCATTTCCTACGACCAGAACATAAACTTTATATTCTTTTCCTTCTGAAATGTCGGCATTGTTTACGTCTTTGGTAGTAGATAATCTGCTCTCAATTTGGCCTGCTTTAGGCTCAACTCCAGAGTATAGGGTGCTGTTTACTCCTTTAGCTTTTTCTAAATCTAGAGTCTCATCAGAGGGGACGGCAATAATTCGATACTGTTTGACCCCAGCAGTTGTTCCTGTGAATTTGACTAGAACATCACTGGCATTTCCATTTGTGGTATCAGTTTTTGCGTCTACACTAGAGGGAGCCTCCAATGTTGTTTTGTTCTCCAATGTTACAGAGTTAGAAGGGTCTGAGAGTGTATTTTCAATACTCTTGCTGTTGCTGACAGACAGTACAAACACACGATATGTTTGTTGGTTAACAATCTCACCTCCGAATGCATCCAGCGTTCCATGTAGGAGATTGTCATTATAGTTAGCACCAGGTGAGACGCCTATGAACTTATCAGATTTGAGTCCACTCGCAATGGCTGGATTAAATTTATCTACATCAGATTCTTTTACCACGATGATTCGGTATTGACTAATGTTTTGTTCGTTGGAAGCTTTTGTGAAGGAAACTTTCAGGTCACTGGCATTACCTTCATCACCTGCATCAATCGCTCGAACATTATACGCTGCTCCTAACTTTTGTACTCCCTGCAGCTTGATTTCGTTTGATGGAGCGGATAGAGCATCACTATAAACAGAGTTTTGATTGCTCACCGATAAGACAAATACACGATAGCTTTGATCATTTCGAATCAGCTCACCATCGGTGTCTTTGGCACTCGCGCCCAGAGTCTGAGTATAACTGTTTCCTTTACTAACTTGTGTGTAATACTGGTTTGATTTCGCTTGATCTAGTGTCAGACCTTTGGATGATTTAGCTACATAAATACGATAGTGGTTAATATTATTCTCTCCACTAGCAGGGGAGAAGGTAACTTGCAGATCACTTCCGTTGCCTGCATTGCCAATATCAGTTGCAGTAATAACCGTAGCTTTTCCGACCTCAGTCATGCCTTGAACCGTAACCGCGTTAGATGCTGATGAGAGTGCATAGTTATAATTCGAATTGTTGTTGCCTACCGACAGGACATAGACTCGATAACTCGAACCTCTTTGAATGAGATCTCCATCAGAGTCTTGGATACTGCTGGCCAAATCCCGTGTGATTGTACTGCCGGTTTTGTTAACTGAGGTGAAATAACGATTATTGTATGCTTGTGCTGCTGTCAAGCTCTTGTCTGATTTAACGACAATGATTTTGTAATAGTCGATGTTGTTTTCGCCAGTTGCCGGACTGAAGGAAACTCTAAGGTCAGTTCCATTTCCGTTATTGTTGGCGAGTGTCAGGTTTGGTGTTGAAACAGGGTTTACATTCTGGTTGTTGTTACTAAGCGTAATCGTTGAGTAATTGGACAAAGCATTATTATTATTCCCTGAATGTCCTACGGACAGGACATATACGCGATAGCTGGTGCCATTGCGAATCAGATCACCGTCAATATCACGGCTGGTGGAATTTAATACTTGCGTTATGTTGTTGCTGCTGTTGTTCTTGTTAACTTGAGTGTAATAGTAACTGTTTTTTATGTTGTTGGCTCTGTACAGATCAAAATAATTGTCGGATGACTTAACAACAAATACCTGATAATGGCTGATGTTGGAACGATCGGACGGCTGATTGAACGATACCTGCAGGTCACGTCCATCATTGTAGTTGTTCACGTCAGTGACTGTCAGATTGGTAACCGCACCCACATTGGAGTTGGAGCTGAGCAGGATGGAGCTTGATGGTGCAGACAGCACATTATTATTGTAGTTATTCTTGTTTACAGCCATGACGAATACACGATAATATACACCGTTGCGGATCGTATCTCCATCTACATCTTTGGCACCCGAAGCGAGCGTCAGGTTGTTGATATTATTGCCCGTTTTGGCGACATAGGTAGAGTTGTAACTGGAGACGTTAATGGCTTTGCTTAAAGAGAAACTGCTGTAGTTGCTGTCCTTCACAACAAGGACACGATACGAATCAATATTGGATTCATCGGATACCTTGTTGAAGCTTATGCGAAGATCACGACCGTCACCATAATCGCTGATATCCGTCACTTGTGTTACGGTTGGTGCTGTTGCGGATCCCGTGTTTAGCGTAATGGAAGACGAACCTGATGACAGATTGCTTGCAATTGCGTTCTCGTTATTGCTGACCGACTGAACAAACAGAGTATATGCGACTCCGTTGCGGATGAGCTCGCCTGATGTATCGCGCGCAGAAGAACTCAAATTAGTGGACAATGTCGTATTAGAAGTGCTGGTTTTAGATACGGTTGTATAGTTTTGGGTTGGAACTGATCTGGCCGCTGACAGATTAAAGCTACCTGCATCCTTCGTTTTTACTGCAAATACGCGATAATTGAGTACATTGCTCTCGTTCTGTGCACGTGTGAAGCTGACCTGCAGATCACGGCCATCGCCGTAGTCGCTCACATCGTTTGCCTTGACATTGGTTGCTCCGTTTACCGAGTTGGTGTTAGTCAGGGTTAATGATGGCGAAGCCGAGGAAAGGGCATAAGTTCCTCCTGACTTACTTACTGCGAGTACATAAGCTTTATAAGCCTGATTATTGCGGATCAGGTCGCCATCCACATCCCTTGAATCCGATGTGAGGGTCTGAGACAGATCCGATCCGGCTGGATATACCGTTGTATAAAAAGCTGAGGACAAGCGCTGTGCCTCGGACTGAGTCAAGCTCTTGGATTGCTTTACAATCATTACGCGGTAATGGGAGATCGATGATTCGGTGGATGACTTGGAGAAGCTGACTTGTAAGTCACGTCCGTCCCCGGCATTGCCGATGTCCCGAAGGGTCACATAATTGACTGGTGCAATCTCGGTATTATTATTTTCATTTCCGCCTGTAGAGTTCGTTGTTGTGATGGTTACCGTTTTCGATTTGGAATTCCAACCGATCTTTTGCCCCAGGGCTTCGCTGACGAAGCGAACCGGAACCATTGTGTTGCCCTTTAAGTTTTTTGCTGGAACGTCCAGCTTTACCGTTTGATTATTGATGGTAGCCGTCTTGGAGTTGATCTTCAGAATGACGGTTGTGCCATCCTTGACCGCTGTGACGGTTTGCGTTTTTTGATTCCATTTAACCGATGCGTCCAGGGCTTCGAAGATGGATCTCATCGGAAGCATGACGCGTCCTTGAATCATAACCGGTGCTTGAGGCGTATTCAGCCTGACACCATCAATCAAGACGCTAATGTTCACTGCCGCATGCGCCTGTGTTTGGAACATCATAGGAATTAACAGTATAGCTGCTAGCAGGGCAGTCCATAATCTTTTCACACACTCAACCTCCCAAAATTTTCTTTGTTATTATTTTCCTCAACAATAAGACGCATCCGACGAGAATAAAGTTTCAACGATCTATTGGAGATTTAAAAATATTTATTTAAAAACCATCATAAACGATCGCGTTGGACTCCAACCTCACTTATTTTGGATTGGATTCTCACCCACAAGTTGTATTCCTTAAAGCCAAGGGAGTGAACAAAGGATGAGTATTCTCTTCCTATGACAGACATCTTTAACGATGGATTACTGCCAGAACTGACGAAAAGAATCTGTTGAAGTCTTTCAGGATTCCGGGAGCAGCACTAGTAATGCCTAGTAATGTCTAACAATGCCTTCAATTTGGGGTTCAGCCCGGGGTGCTTTCAAATTTGGAACATTCTGTGACATAGTCTTCACTGAGGGAGTTGTCTTTTCTTTCGATGATTTGTTTATGCTACACTGGTTGAAAGGCATTTTCATTGATTAATTGATTGATAACAAGGAGTCTAACAACGGGGTTTGTACAATTATGAGACAAAGTACAATGGTCAACATAGCTGATGGACGGGTCCTTATGCGGTAATTATCCAGCAGCTTGAGATCGTAAACGCTGTCTCAAGGATTACATAAGTTTACATAACGATTCAAGCCGATATTACAAGCAGCAGTAGGGAGTGGAGTGAAATGGCTTTTGTGAGCATGAAGGACGAATACAAACGCTATCGAATGGGAGAGACCACGATTGTTGCCAATGATGGAATTAACCTCGAGATCGAAAAAGGCGAGTTCGCAATCATTGTGGGTCCTAGTGGTGCCGGTAAATCCACGGTGCTGAATATATTGGGCGGCATGGATACGGCGGATGAGGGAGAAGTATTGGTGGATGGGACGGATATTGCCAAGTTTAACAGCAAGGAATTGACTGGCTACCGGCGCAATGACGTCGGATTTGTGTTTCAATTTTACAATTTGGTTCCCAACCTGACGACAAAAGAAAATGTGGAACTTGCTGCGCAGATTTCTCCCCGGGCATTAGACGCAGAACAAGTACTGCGGGATGTTGGGCTGGGCAATCGCCTGGACAATTTCCCGGCGCAGTTATCCGGAGGAGAACAGCAACGGGTTGCGATTGCCAGAGCTCTCGCCAAGCAGCCGAAGCTGCTGCTGTGTGATGAACCCACTGGTGCACTCGATTACATTACAGGGAAACAGGTACTTAAGCTGCTGCAAGACACATGCCGTCATACCGGAACAACGGTGATTGTCATTACGCATAATTCTGCCTTGGCGCCGATGGCAGATCGTGTTATCGAGATCAACAATGCCAAGGTTCGAAAAACGGTGGTTAATCCGAATCCCGTTTCTATAGACGACATCGAGTGGTAGGGAGATACGGATGATGAAGAGGAGAGCGTTATGGACTGATATTTTCCGGGAAATATCACGGACGAAAGCTCGGTTTCTGTCCATTTTTGCCATTATTATGCTTGGCGTGGGGTTTTTCGCCGGCATCAAGGCCACTGGACCGGATATGTTGGATACGGCAGATCACTATTATGATGATTTAAAACTGATGGATCTCAAGGTTCAATCTACTTTAGGCTTCAAGCAAAGCGATATAGACAAGCTGAAACAGATAACAGGGGTAGATGTGATCCAACCTGGTTACAGCGTTGATGTATCACTCGGTGACAGCGGAAAGATCGCGAAAATCCTCTCCTATGACCCAGGAAATAAACTGAATCAATATGTGCTTACAGAGGGACGAATGCCTGTAGCTGCAGGAGAGATTGTCATCGATGCAGGAGACCGCGGAAATGAATTTAAATTGGGAGATGAAATCACCTTTACCCATCCAAATCAGGAAGTAGACCTGCGGGAAACGTTTGATAACCTAACTTATAAAGTCGTGGGAAAGGCGAAGAGCCCGCAGTATATCAGCAGCATGAGCCGAGGGACAAGCAATATTGGAAAAGGGACGTCGGATGTGTTTGCAGTTATTCTGGAGAATGACTTTAAACTGCCCGTATTTACGGAAGTGTATATGAACTTCGAAGATACGACAGGAATAGCTCCTTATACGTCTGAATATGACGAGAAGATCAGCAGGCATAAGGAAGCTGTTGAACAGAAGCTCGCGGATATGCCGCAGGAACGGTTGACCGAGATCCGTGCAGAAGGACAGAAGAAGCTGGATGAGGCCAAGGACAAGATCGAGAATGCCAAAAGTCAATTGGCCGATGCGGAGCAGGAGCTGAAGGACGCGAAGGTCAAGCTAAGTGAAGGCGAGCAAGAATACCGCGATGGTTTGAACAAGCTACAAGCTGAGCTCGCACAGGGGCAAGCCAAGCTGGATGAGGCGGCAAAAAAACTCGACGAGGTCAGAGCGGAACTGAAACGGAATCAGCAGCAGTTGGAACAAGGGCTGTCCCAGCTTAAAACGGGTCAAAGTCAGCTGAATCAACAGAAGTCGGAGTTAGCCCCGAAGCTGTCCCAAGGACAGGAATTGGCAAAAAAGCTGCAGCAAATCTCCGGATTAGATCCGAAGGTTATACCTGAAGAGCAGAGACAAGAGCTGCTCGCAGCTGCTCAGGCAGCCGACCCCAAACTGGGAGGAGCCACAGCAGGATTCATGGAAGGCGGACTGGATGGTGCTGCTTTGCAACAGGCAGCCTCTGCGTTCCAGAGTGGTTTAAACGAAGCTTCACTGCAGCTGGACAAGGCGCAGCAGAAGCTGGATGCAAGCCGGGCCGAGCTAAATCAAGGGCAGGCCAAGCTTCAGCAAGCTGAGAGTCAACTCGTGCAGGGTGAGGCTTCATGGAAGCAAGGGACAGAGGAGCTGGCTGCCGCCAGACAAGAAGGTGAAGCCAAACTCGCGGATGCGAAAGCGGATCTAAGCCGCGGGCAGGAGGAATACCAGGAAGGACTTGAGAAATTTAATGAAGAAAAAATAAAGGCTGAGCGGGAAATCGCCGATGGCGAGAAGGAACTCACGAAGGGACAGAAGGAGCTGGAACAGCTTGAGCTGCCCAAAGTCTACGTCATGGACCGCAGCGTCAATCCGGGATATACCGAGTACAGCGATAATGCGGATCGCTTAGCTTCCATTGCGACGGCTTTCCCCGTATTCTTTTTCCTAATCGCGGCCCTCGTCAGCCTGACAACGATGACCCGGATGGTCGAGGAACAGCGGCTGCAGATCGGAACTCTGAAAGCACTCGGATACAGCAACCGGGACGTGATGACAAAATTCCTGGTCTATTCAACACTGGCCAGTGTGGCCGCAGCAGCGGCTGGCCTAGCCGTCGGCTTCACAATGTTTCCTTCCATTATCTATAATGCTTATGGTGCTCTATATAATCTGCCAGATGTGAGAACCCGTTTTTATCTCAGCTACAGCATCATTTCTATTGTGGTGGCTGTGCTCTGTACGACCATGACAGCTTATGTGGCTGCGCGGGTGGAACTTCGGAGCAACGCTTCAGTGCTGATGCGCCCAAGGGCGCCCAAGAACGGATCCCGGATATGGCTGGAACGATTGCCTTGGGTTTGGGACCGGCTCGGTTTTATTGGTAAGGTAACCGCGCGGAATCTATTCCGATATAAACAACGAATGTTTATGACAGTCTGCGGCGTTGCCGGTTGTACGGCGCTAATTCTGACCGGGTTCGGCCTCAAGGATTCTATCGGGAATATGGTACCGATGCAATACGGCAAAATCATGCAATATCAAGCTATGGTTGTATTCCAAGAAGATAACGGTGACAGCGGTGTGCTGGAGGAATATAACAAGCTTATATCGGATACGTCGGAAATTATGGATACATTGGATGCTACCCAGGAGGCGATGACGGCATCAGCCCCCGGGGTGAACACTCAAGATGTGAGTCTATTCGTACCGAATACGCCGGAGAAGATTAATTCGTTTATTATACTGGAATCACCGGATAAGGAGCAGCAGCTCCCATTGACAGATGACGGCGCCATCATTACGGAGAAGCTGGCCAAACTGTTCGATCTCAAGGTCGGCAGCACGTTCACCATCCAGAACAGCGACAATGATCCATTTGAAATACGTGTTGCCGGGATATCGGAGAACTATACCCTGCATTACGTGTATATGACGCCGAAGTACTACGAAGAGATTTTTGATGCGAAACCGAAAGTGAACAGTCAATTGCTCAGGTATGACATGATTGATCCGGGATGGGAAGACCAGCTTGGAGAATCGTTAACCGCCAGCAAACGGGTGGCGATGGTCAGTTTCACGAGCGGTGTAAGCGATGCGTTCAGTGATGCGATGGACAGCATGAATTTGGTGGTGGTTGTCCTGATTGTCTCTGCTGCGGCCCTCGCGTTTGTTGTACTGTACAATCTGACGAATATCAACGTATCCGAACGGATACGGGAGCTGTCAACAATCAAGGTGCTCGGCTTCTATGATAAGGAAGTAACGATGTATATTTATCGCGAAAATATGATTCTGACGGTATTCGGAATAATAGGAGGCTGTGTGGGAGGTGTGTTCCTGCACAGGTTCGTGCTCCTGACTGCCGAAGTGGATGCAATGATGTTCAGTCCCGTTATCCACGGAATTAGTTATGGTTATGCGGCGCTGTTGACGTTGCTGTTCTCGGCCATTGTCATGGCCTCCATGCATGTAAAGCTGAAGCGGATCGATATGATTGAAGCATTAAAATCGGTAGAATAGAGCAGGTTTTAGCAAGAGAGTCCTATTTAAGGAGAGCATCCTGAACAATAGGGCTCTCTTTCATATCGTTATTCTTCGTCTCCTAAATGTCAGCACCTGTGAATAGAATGTAATAAGGATTCTCTATATTTTTAATCTGCCGGTAAGTTCTAGGAGAAAAATATATTATAATAGACATATCCAGCTCTTAAATGAACGATTATTGCTACTACATGAAGACCATCGGGTAATGGATGTTAATACATGATAAAGGTCTTCTGCTTCGGAGGAATGCATATGGGAATGGTTTTCTCGATCTTGAAAAAGTACCGCGTAGCCGCCTTTGCGGCGCTGACGATGATGCTGATTGAGCTCACAGTAGAGCTTATACAGCCGCTGCTCATCTCCAAAATTATTGACGATGGGATTCAGAAACAGGATTTATCTGTTGTATGGACATGGGGTGCCGTTTTAACCGGAAGCGCTATCATTGCCTTTATAGCTGGAATATCCAGCTCCTTTTTTGCGGCGCATACGAGTCAGGGACTAGGCTATGATCTGCGTGATCAATTGTATGAAAAGGTGCAGTCCTTCTCGTATTCGGTATTCAACCGGTTTGCAACCTCATCGTTGATAACCAGGCTTACGGGTGACGTCACTCAGATTCAGGATACGGTGTTTATGGGCTTACGGTTTATGACACGCGTTCCGCTAGTTGTGTTAGGAAGCATTATTATGGCATTGGTTGTAAATGTGAAGCTGGGCTTTCTGCTTGTCTTAACCGTGCCTCTCTTGTTTATCTTTATTGCTTGGATCATGAAGCGGGCGGCGGATGCATTCCGCAATGTACAGCGGTGGCTGGACGCGGTGAACGGTGTTATTCAGGAGAATTTGACCGGGATCCGATTGATACGCGTATTCGTACGTATGGGTCATGAAATTGAACGCTTCGGGCGAACCTCCGGCAAGCTGATGAGCACCACCGTCTCAACCTTGCGATTAACGGAGACAACGATGCCGTTTATTCTCCTCATTATGAATGCCGGGATCATGGCAGTTTTGTGGTTTGGTCGCAAGGATATTGCGACCGGTAGTGCCAGCGTGGGCGAGGTAGTGGCTGTAGTAAACTATTCCCTCCGCTGTATCGGTGCCATGTCGGCTCTGTCCTGGGTTGTCGTTGCGTTCTCACGCGGGCGGGCCTCGGCTCAGCGGACGCAGGAAGTGCTTAAGACGGAGGAGGATGTGCCCAGCGCTCGCAAAACCAAGAAGAGCAAGATTGACATTCAAGGCGGCGTAAAATTTGAGCAAGTGAGCTTTAGCTATCCTGGCAGCGATATCGATGTTCTGAAGGATATTTCCTTTGAGGCGAAGCCTGGAGAGCGGATCGCGATCATGGGCGCAACAGGTTCCGGCAAATCTTCGTTAGTACAGCTGATTCCACGGCTTTACGAGGAAGAGGAGGGTACAGTATGTATAGACGGAATGGATGCCGGGGCGATCGATGAGGTAAATCTGCGCAGCAGCATCGGTTATGTGCCGCAGGAAGTGCTGCTCTTCTCGGGTACGGTTCGGGAGAACATTGCCTGGGGACGCGAGGATGCTTCCATGGAAGAAATTCAGGAAGCGGCGCGGCGAGCCCAAATTCACGAGACGATTGAACATCTGCCTAACGGCTATGAGACGATGCTGGGCCAGCGCGGAGTCAACTTGTCCGGCGGTCAGAAGCAGCGTCTGTCGATTGCACGTGCGCTTGTGCGAAAGCCTGCCATACTGATTCTGGACGATAGCACCAGCGCGCTTGATGTGCGAACGGAGGGCGCTCTGCTGGATGCCCTGAAGGATTTGTCCTGCACAACGTTTCTAATTACGCAGAAGATCAGTTCGACTACTTCAGCCGATTTGATTCTGCTGCTGGATGATGGAAGATTGATTGAAAAAGGGAACCATGACACGTTGATGGAGCATTCCTCTCTGTACCGACGCATCTATGAATCCCAATACGGAGAGGAGGCACAGCAGCATGCTCAAGGCATTCACTGAACCGTTTCGGCACCCAAGACCGAGGCTCAATCTGGATAAGAACAAGGATGGCGGCGGCCGTGGCGGCAAGCCGAAAGCCAAGGCCAAAAATTGGTCGGGGACCCTCTCCAGAATATGGGCTTATCTTGCCCGCCGCAAAGGGAAACTGGCACTGGTGCTGCTGATGGTAATGATCAGCTCGGGATTGGCGCTGCTTGGTCCCTATCTTCTTGGCGTCGGGGTGGACAAATTCCTGGATGATGTACGTAACCGGGCAGTTCCATCGACTCAGCCTGGTTGTATTTTCTCGTTGGGTTGGCCGTGGTTTATGTCCTACAGGCTTTAACCACATGGCTGCATAACGTCTGGATGATCGGCATCGCCCAAGAAACGGTGTACCGGATGAGGATGGATCTGTTTACGCATCTGCACCGGCTGCCCATTCCGTTTTACGGAAAGCGTCAACAGGGCGAGATTATGAGCCGTCTGACAAATGATATCGAGAACGTAAGCTCAACGCTGAACAGCTCGGCGATCCAAATCTTCTCGAGCGTACTGACCTTGATCGGCACATTAACCGTCATGTTATGGCTTAGTCCGCTCCTGACGCTGCTAACATTCCTGGTTGTGCCTCTCATGATGATGGGTATGCGCTGGATTACTCGGCGAACAGGCCCCTTGTTCAAAGAGCGTCAAAACAACCTTGGGGATCTGAATGGTTATATTGAAGAGACGCTGTCGGGGCAGCGGATTATTAAGGCTTTTTCCCAGGAAGAACGGGTTGTACGCGAATTTGATGAGCGAAATCAACGGATTCGTTTATCGGGCTTTTGGGCGCAGAGCATTTCGGGCTTTATCCCCAAACTCATGAATGGGCTTAACAACTTAAGCTTTGCGATCGTAGCGGGCATTGGCGGCATTATGGCGATTAAGGGCTATATTACGATTGGCGTCATCATTATATTCGAGAGTTATGCGCGGCAGTTTACGAGACCGCTGAACGATCTGGCGAATCAATGGAATACGCTGCTGTCTGCTATAGCAGGGGCGGAACGCGTATTCGAGGTGCTGGACGAAGAGGTGGAAGCGAAGGATGAAGGCGCTGCTGTCACACTGAAAAGTGTAGAGGGTGCGGTGAAGTTCGACAATGTCTCGTTTTCTTATGAGAAAGACGGAGACACCCTGGAAGGAATCAGCTTTGAAGCGAAGCCTGGGGAGATGATTGCCCTGGTTGGTCCGACCGGTGCAGGAAAGACCACCTTAATCCAGCTTCTCTCCCGTTTTTACGATCCGGATAGCGGAAGCATTACTCTGGATGGAAGGGATATCTCTTCGATCCGCAGGGAGAGCTTGCGCTCGCAGATGGCTTTTGTACTGCAGGATTCGTTCCTGTTCCAGGGCACAATCCGGGAGAATATCCGTTTCGGCCGGCTGGATGCCACCGATGAAGAAGTGGAGGAAGCTGCGAAGCTGGCCAATGCTCACTCCTTTATTGTGCGGATGAAGGACGGTTATGACAAGCTGCTCAAGCCTGACGGCAGCGGAATCAGCCAGGGCCAGAAGCAGCTGCTTGCGATCGCGAGAGCAATTCTGGCTAATCCCTCGATGCTGGTGCTGGATGAAGCGACAAGCAGTATCGACACCGTAACCGAAATCAAAATCCAGGAAGGATTGCAGCGGTTGATGAAAGGGCGGACGAGCTTCGTCATCGCCCACCGTCTTAACACTATCCGCTCGGCGGACCGTATTCTGGTGCTGAAGGATGGACGTCTGCTGGAGCAGGGCTCCCATGATGAACTGCTGAAGCAGGGAGGCTTCTACAGCGATTTGTATTACGGACAGCTAAAGCGGGCGGCGATGTAATAATAGATTTTCCCCAAGACGAGGGAGCGTACCTTATGCCTGCCGCAGTTCATGAATGAGGTTAGCCGACATAGACTATGGTTGTTTGCCCGAGGACCTACAATACGACTCATTGAAATATATAAAAAGTAAAACCACCGGAGAGGCTTTGAAGAAGCCGATTGTTGCTCCGGTGGTTTTCTGCGTGCTCCATGCCATGAGATAATGTGCAGGCGAATAAGCCTTTACGCAAATCGTATTCCTGTTACCATTTCATTTAGAACCCGTTGTTTGAATCTGCAGCTTACGCTGCTCGGCTTTGCCAAATTGCAGCATGAACAGCAGAAGAACTCCAGCTTGCAAGGCAATCAGGACGGTATAGATGTTGCTGTAAGTGGAAGCGCCCTGGAATGGGTTCAGTGGATTCCAGGAACTTTCAGCGCCAAGATCGACGGCTTTGCCGTATACCCCAGTGGCGATTGCGCCAGACAGAAAGTTAAGCAGGGAGAACAGTCCCATGCCGACACCAGTTTGCTCCTTGGGCAGCGACAAGGATATCGTTTTGGAGAGCGATATTTGCATAAACATTTGGCCCACGTTGCCGAAGATTAGAAACAGTGCAATTAGAAGCGGCGAAACGCCAGCGAAAGTAGACAATAGGGCAAAGCACAGCAGCAGCAGGGTGGAAGCCGCATAGAATAAATAGCGGGTTCCCCTGGTATCTGCGAGCTCACCGCCTCTTCTTCCCAGCATAGCCGTGACGACGGCTCCCGGTACCATGACAAATCCGATCCATCCCGGTGCCAGACCGTTCAGATCCGACAGCAGCTGCGGGGTAAGAAATGGCAGTGCGTAGCCGACGCTCATGATGAACATGCCGAGAACTAGACCGATGGTGTAGCTTTTGTTGCGAAATAAACGGGGCTGAACAAAAGGCTCTTTAGCTGAGCGAATGCGCAGGAGGAATAATAAGAACAGGATCAAGCTGCCTAAGCCATATATCCATCCTCCCTGCATCACCGCTAGGAGCAGCAGGGCAACCGTCCCTGCCAAAAGCCCGCCGCCAAGCCAATCGATTCGTCCACCTTGGCCTTGTTCATTGCCTAGATATTTTCGGTACAGGGGTAAGGTGACAAGTATTAATAGCGGAATGCAGAAGAGCCATCTCCAGTGGAACACGCTGACAATCAAAGCCGAGACCACTGGTCCAATCGCGTTTCCGATGGCGAGGCCAGTAGCGGTTATACCGAGCGCACGACCCCGGTTCTCTACAGGGAAGTAACGGACGGGAATGATCATAGCAGTTGCAGGAATAACGGCTGCCCCTGCAGCCTGGAGTACCCTGCCCAGCAGAACCATCCAGTAGGCTTGTGCCGATAACCCTGCAATGGAACCGACAAAGAAGAGGAGCAAACCGAAAGTGAGCAGATTTTTGAGTTTATAGGTGTCCGCTAATTTTCCGTATATGACAGAGCCTATGGCATATATCAGCATATAGATCGAGGATACCCAGCTGACCTGGGAAATGGATAGCTGGAACTGCTTGCTGATTTCCGGAAGTACGATATTAAACATCGTTGCACTCATCGATGAGAGAATCATTGTAAAAGCCAGAATTCGTATTAGCTTATCAGCTGATGGTGGCTGTTTCGGTTGTTCGTTCAAGTTATTTTCCCCTTCCCATTGATTACGATTCATTCTACAATTGATAGTTAATAAATAAAAATATATATTATGACATGATTTCATATACTTAAGGTTATCAATAAGGGAGGAAGATTCCGTGGAATTGCTGCAGCTGCATTATTTTCAGACGGTGGCCCGAATGGAACACATGACGAAAGCCGCTAAGGAACTCCGTATTGCTCAGCCTGCGCTCAGCAAGACGATTGCCCGGTTGGAGGAGGATTTGGGAGTACAACTATTCGATCGGCAGAATCGGACAATCAAGCTCAATTCATTCGGAAAGGCTTTTTTGAAAAGCGTAGATACGGCATTATCGGCCATTGAAGAAGGGAAGAGAGAAGTGTCCGATTTGGCAGGCATGGAGCGGGGGAGCATCCGCATAGCTACAACTGCTTTACCCCGGCTATCCAAAGCCCTGGGCGCTTTTCGCGAACGATATCCTGACGTCAATTTTCGCATCATACAAATACCACCTGACTCCACGATGGAGATGGTGCAGATGCTGGGAAACGGAGAAGTCGATTTGTGCTTTACTGCAGCGGCATTGGAAGAAGACAATATTCAGGAGATTCCGGTCCTCCATGCCGAGGTATTCTTGGCAGTGCCTCACGATCATCGATTGGCGGGACGGACCAGCATTTCCCTTCAGGAGGTTGCAGGAGAGGCGTTCATTGAATACAAAGCGGACCACCCGTTTCGAAAAATGAACGAGGAGTTCTGCCGGTCGGCGGGGATCAGCCGTGATGTCGTTTGTGAGGTGGATGAACCGGCAGCTGTGGTAAGTCTCGTATCCGCCGGACTTGGAGTCGCATTTGTACCTGGGTGCAAAGGGGACGAAAAGCCACCCTACGCAATGGTGCGCATCGAGAATCCTTCCTGCTACCGCACCTTCACTATAGCCTGGTTGGAGCGGCGTTATTTGTCCAAGGCCGCAACGGAGTTCCAATCCTTCCTGGTAGAGTATTACAGCCAGTTACAGGAGCCGATCAAGCATAGGGATGTGATCTGACTAGTTTCAGTACGTTTCCCAAGTTCTAAGATATAGATATTTGTGTTCGAAGCAGGAAGAGAATGCTCTATCCATTATATTTCATGACTACAATGACTACGAAGTCTTCGCATACTCACGATGGTTGTTCTCAACCGTCTTGAGGAGAGAAGGCTTCTTTTTTTGCTTGCCGGATCTTTCGCTTGATTTCCCTTGCAAAAAATCCCTTGCCTGAAATGGAACGATCTGGTATGCTATTGTCCTTCTCTCATTTTTCGCCTTGTCTGAAGTGGATGGGTCCGCCATCTAAAATGCTTATCGGAGGTGCTTCATGCTTTATTTCACATTGGCTTCCAAAGCCTATGCCCGCAATTTGCAATACCGCGGTGCCCACATGGTGCACAATATCGCCAGTGCGATGTTCGGCTTCATGTATGCCTGTATCTGGCTCGGTCTCGGCGCAGATTACGCGCTCGGAGATTACGGAACGCAGGGAATGGTCGGTTATATCGCCTTCACGCAAGCGGCGCTCTGGGTTTCCAGTTTCGTCACGAATGGCCTCGGCATCCCCCAAGCCGTGAGAACCGGCCATATTTCCCTGGATTTGATGCGTCCCGTTCATTTGTTCAGTCATTTGATGGCCAAGGAATGGGGTCAAATCGCCTACCAATTCGTTTACAAATCAATCCCGATCTACCTGGTGTATTATTTTGCCTTCTCGCTGCAGCTGCCTGGAAAAGCAGTCACCTTTCTCTACGTTACCATTGCGCTCGCAGGTGCTGCCTACTTATCGATTTGTATTAACTATCTCATTGGCGCATCGGCATTATGGACAACGGAATCGTCCTGGTTGTATTGGGGCAACCATGCGATGATCAATCTCCTAGCCGGTTTCTTCATTCCGATTGAGTGGCTTCCCGGCTGGCTGCAGACGATTGCCTGGTGGTCGCCCTATCCGTATTTGCTCTATGTGCCGACCCGAATCTACCTGGGCTTCGATGATGTCTCCTATCTGTGGGGCACACTCTTATGGTGCGTCCTGCTGACGCTGACTTGCCTGCTGGCTACCGGCTTCCTCAGGCGGAAAGTGGAGGTGCAAGGAGGATGACCACAAGATCCTGGCTATCTCTGTACACTCTGCTCATTCGAACGAGCATCAAAAGCCGCATGCAGTACAAATTCAACTTCATCCTGGCATCATTTCTTGCCGCATTAATCCAAATTTCCGAGTTTCTCATGGTCGCCATCGTCCTCTTCAAGTTCGGAGCTATTCAGGGCTGGTCCATGCATGAAATCGGGTATTTATTTGCCGTCATGACGCTGTCGAAGACGCTCTATCGGACGTTTGCGGATGAAGTCCATCATCTTGAGAGGTACCTGATCAATGGGGAGCTTGACCAACTGCTGACTCGTCCCATGCCGGTGCTGCTGGCGCTCATGCCGCAGAAATTCCGGATTATGCTGGGTGAAGTCCTGCAGGGAGGTTTTCTGCTCTGGTGGTCGCTGCATGGCATGATGGCAGCAGGGCAAGTGGGATGGAGTGCGGTGCCACAATCGCTGTATATTATTGTCACGGGCGCCGTCATTCTGTTCTCCATCGGTCTTGCGACCGCAACCTTCGGTTTCTGGACGACCCGGATCACCGAGCTTCAGAACCTTACGGAAGATGCGGCTCGGACGGCAGCCCAATATCCGCTTACCATTTATCCAAAATGGATGTCGTCGATTCTCTTGATTGTGGTTCCGGTCGGTTTGGTCAATTATATTCCTTCGCTATACATACTGCGGGGTGAGCTCGGAGCCTGGGTGCTGCCTGCATTGGCTGGAGCCGCTCTATTATGCCTCTACCTAAGTCTGAAGTTCTGGCAGTTTGGGTTGACGAAGTATCAAAGTACAGGGAGTTAAAAGGAGGAACGCGTCAATGATTGAAGTCCATAACATACGCAAGGAATTCAAAACGCCGGTTGTGAAGGAGGGGCGCTTCTCTGGGCTGCGAACCCTGTTTACGAGAGAATACCGGACGAAGGAAGCCGTGAAGGGAATCAGCTTTCAAGTGGAACAGGGTGAATTTGTCGGATATATCGGTCCGAACGGGGCCGGTAAATCCACCACGATCAAAATGCTAACTGGCATTCTCCACCCGACCTCGGGTCACGTGTTGATCAGAGGCATGAATCCGCACAAGGAGCGGCGCAGCGTTGTGAACAACCTGGGTGTGGTATTCGGTCAGCGCAGTCAGCTGTGGTGGGACCTGCCGGTGAAGGATTCTTATGATATTTTGGCCAAAATGTACAGCGTGGATGGGGCGGACAGGGAGCGGAGGCTCGGACAGTTTGCCGAACTTCTCGATCTACAGGCGTTCTGGGAAACGCCTGTACGCAAGCTGTCGCTCGGGCAGCGCATGCGCGCCGACCTCGCGGCCGCGATGCTGCATGATCCGGATGTGCTGTTCCTGGATGAACCGACGATCGGGCTGGACGTGAACGCCAAGCGGAACATCCGCCATTTTCTCAAGCTGATCAATGAACAATTCGGCAAGACCATTCTGCTTACGACCCATGACATGGACGATATCGAGCAGCTGTGCAATCGGGTGATGGTCATCAATAACGGTGAGCTCTCCTATGATGGCACGGTCAATTCCTTGCGTGATACGATCGGGCTGCCTACGGTCATTACCGTGACGTTTCGCGGTCCTTTTGCAGTACCTGAGCAATTCCAGAGGGAAGGGAATCCTGCTGTCCCGATCCGGGTGACAAGCTCTCTGGACAATACGGTCACGATTGAAGTCAACCGCCGCGAGATGAACACGCTTGATATTTTTAAAGAGCTGGGCCGCTGGGGCGAGCTGGATGATATCGATATGGAGGATCCCGATTTTGAAGATGTGATTCATAAGGTATACTAGATTTTATGCACAGGAGTGGACATGATTGCCATCATCATACAATATAATAGGGTATACATCTAAAGAGGAGCCTGCCAGGTTCCTCTTTCATTTGGGTACAAATGGAGATAGAGGAAGTATAATATAGAGATGAGAGGGAAGATTCCTCTGCTCTGATCATACGAGCCCTAGAATAACATCTACATATAAAGGATGAGCCACCATGAAGTTGATGAAGCGGATCTGGTTCCGTATCGGTAATCATTACAGGAAGAAGCGGGATTTTGAGCAAGCCCTTAAATATATGAGGAAAGGTGAAAATGCCATTACCCGTTTCAATGATAAGCTGCTCTATGCGGAGCTGCTGCACAACAGCGGTCATTCAGAGGAAGCAGTAGCTTATTTGGGGCAGGTGATTGATACGAGCGGCAGTCACCGTGCTTATGAGCGCCGAGCACATATTCTGCGAGAATTGAACCGGGAGCTTGAAGCAATTGAAGATTTAAATGAAGCGATTCGTTTGAATGCCGATAATTATCTGAATTGGTATACCCGGGGAATTGCCTACAAGGATTTGAATCAGTATGACGAAGCGGTAAGGGATCTGAAGGAAAGCATTAAAAGAGAGGATGACAGCTCAGTTATATCGACTTACTATGAACTGGGCATGACCTATTATGAGAGCGGTAACCCTTCGGAGGCTGCCCACTATTTTCGTTTAAGCATCCAAAAGCCTGAGCGTGCCATTCCCATGTATTACTACATGCTGTCCGTATCGCTTGATCTGATGGATCAAGTGCAGGAAGCTATAGGCGTTTTGCAGGAAGGAATCCAGCTGGTCGATCGGTATGAGGCGGAGGCGGATGGCGGTTACGCGCTGTTTGCAAGCAGCACCAATTATAGCTATGGGGCCTTTCAGACGTTTCAGCGGCAAGTGCGGGAGGCATATTCTTTTCGAAAGCCTATGGCAGACCTGTACATGCAGCTTGGGGACATGGGACAGGCCGAGCGTTATCTGTCGGAGGCCATTGAGCGGTATCCAGATGCATATGAGCTTTATTTAAAGAGAGCAGAGGTTTTCAACCGTTCCGGAAACAAACCATCAGCTAAATCTGATTTAGAGAGGGCGATCGAGGCGGCGCCTGACGATTATCGCGCATATTTTGATTTGGCTCGGATCTATCGCGAGGAAGGAAGGGAAGAGCCGGCATACGAGCTGATCTCGAAGCTGTATGAAAGACAACCCGAATCTCCGCTCGCCTGCTATTGGATGGCCGATTGCTACTACCGGCTGGGTCGCCAGGATGAGGCTTTGGCGATCAATGACAAGCTGCTTAAGCTGGAAAATGATGACGCACCTAATTATGTACAGCGTGCTGATATTTTCATGGAGATGAACGATCTGCCCTCTGCTGAGCAAGCTTTGAAGGAGGCAGTCGCTCTTCAGGATGGGACTGAAATCCGCAACAAGCTGAGTTATGTACTCTATTTGCAAGGACGTAACGAGGAAGCGCTGCTCGAGCTGCAAGAGGCGGCCAAGCAGGAGGAGTCTTTCTCCGAACATCCGACGTATCTGGCAGCCAGCGGTCATATATATAAGGAGATGGGCATGTGGGATCTTGCTATCGATGCCTATTCCCAGGCTATTCATGCGCATCCGTCGAATCCGAGATTTTATGAGTTCCGTGCTGTTTGCTTTGTGGAGACCGGCCAGCTTGAGCGGGGGTTGGCGGACTGCGCTCAAGGGCTCAGCTTGAACCCGGTACAGGGGAATCTGTACAGCCTCCGAAGTGGAATATATTATTCGATGGGGGATTATATTCGCGCGAAGGAAGATACGTTGCAAGTGCTGGAGCTTTCGCCGGGACATCCAGGTGCTTACTTCAGATTGGGGCAAATTTATTACAAAGATCAGGACGAAGATGCGGCATTGGTTGCATTTGACGAGGTGCTGAAGCTGGTTCCCGATCATGCCGACAGCTATCTGTATAAAGCGCATATTTATTACAGTCAGTTCGAGCATGAGGATGCCATACAGGCGATTGTAAACTGGAGCTTGCATCTGCAGAAAGAGATGTCGCCAACAGATAAAATCCAAGCGATTGAAGGCTTGGATGGCTTTGAGGAAGGTCTTTTGGATAAGGCAGTTGAACGTTTAACAGCCATGTATGGACACCAGCTTTATTTGTCTTGAGTGCCACGGATAAGTCGAAGAATCGATATCATTGAAGAAGTCGTGTCACAATTTGTCTAAATTTGTGGTATGATTCAATAGTTGTTGCAGCATAACATGCTCGCAGGCTGTATAGCCAAGCGGGCTTTCTTCATGTGCAAGGAGGGGATTATGATGATCTCGCTGCAAGAGGTCAGTAAATGCTTTGGCAGCGGCACGGACCGTTACCAGGCGATAGACGATGTTTCTCTTGATATTAAGGAGGGCAGCATACACGGGATCATCGGCATGAGCGGCGCCGGCAAATCGACGCTGCTGCGCATGATGAACCTGCTGGAGAGACCCGACTCCGGCAAAGTCATCGTGAACGGCCAGGAGCTGACCTCACTTGGCGGCAGGGAGCTTCGGGAGACAAGAAGATCGATCGGCATGATTTTTCAACTATTCCAGCTGGTAAGCAACCGGACGGTTTGGGGCAATGTGTCCATGCCGCTTGAGCTGGCAAAGGTACCGAAGGCCGAACGTGCAAATCGTGTCCAGCAGGTTCTGCGTTTTGTCGGACTGGAGGATAAAGCAAAGTCATATCCCGCTCAGCTGAGCGGCGGGCAGAAGCAGCGGGTAGCCATTGCTAGAGCTTTGGCTAATTCGCCGACTGTCTTGTTGTGCGATGAGCCAACCTCGTCCCTGGATCCGCAGACAACGGCGGATATCTTGGATGTGTTAAGACATATTAACCGGACGCTGAGGGTTACCATCGTCATCGTTTCCCATGAAATGAACGTGGTTAACGGGATTTGCGACTATGTGTCTGTGATCGATCATGGGCGTTTGGTCCGCACGTATCGTAATCACCCAGGAGATGGAGAGGCTGCTCCGATGTCTGGAACACCAACGGACGGTGCGGGAGAAAGGGGGGGATATGGGTATCATAAATGATATTATTCATTATGTGAACGATTATTTTGCCCATGTCCTCCAGTATCAGCATGAGATATGGCGGGCGATTGGCGAGACGTTCATTATGGTGGGCATTTCGATAACTGCCGCTATAATACTGGGTCTTCCGGTCGGAACAGTGCTATTTCTGTGCCGAAAAGGCCAACAGTACGAGAATCGCCTATTGTTCTCCATTCTGAATGTTCTTGTTAACATCATACGGTCATTCCCGTTTCTGCTGCTTGTTGTGATTATGATTCCGGTCACAAGGTGGATCGTGGGCACGTCTCTCGGGACACTGGCTGCTGCGGTGCCTTTATCCGTCGTTGCGGTGGCCTACTACTCCAGGCTGGTGGAGCAATCCCTACTCGAGGTGCCGAAGGAAGTGATGGAGGCTGCCACTTCCATGGGGGCATCCACGATTCAGATGATATTCAAATTTCTGTATGTGGAGGCTAGGTCGGGCCTAATGCTCGGACTGACCACCTCAACAATCAGCTTTATCTCGTACTCCACAGTCATGGGGATTGTAGGCGGGGGCGGCGTAGGCGATTTTGCGATCCGCTACGGGTACCAGCGTTTTGAGGAAGAGATTATGACGTTTACGGTCATTATTATGATCATTCTGGTACAGTCGATTCAGTACGGCGGCAGTCTGGCATCCAGACTGCTGGATAAGAGAAAGGTTTAATTATGTTTTTGAACGTATTTATACAGATTATTTTACCTGGAGGAAACCTACAATGAATAAAAAATTCACACTGCTTATGCTGACCCTCTTGCTGGTGCTCGCGGGTTGCGGACAGCAGGCAACTAAAGACGAAGCCACAGAAAGCACATCGCCTCAAACAAAGGAAGAAGTCACATTAAAAGTCGCAACACTTATTCCCCCGATGACTGATGTGCTTGAACTGGTGAAGCCGATGCTGAAGGAAGAAGGCATCAACCTGGATATTCAGATTCTGTCCGATAACGTGCAGCCGAACAATGCGCTCGCTCATAAAGAGGTAGATGCGAATTTCTTCCAGCATGTGCCGTACATGGAAGAGTACAATGCGAATAACGGGTCAGAGCTGGTTCCGGTCACGCCGATCTATAACGCCGTTTTTGGTGCTTATTCCAAGAAATACAAAACGGTTGAAGAGCTACCGGATGGCGCAACGATAGCGATTCCTAACGATCCTTCCAACATCGGCCGATCCCTGGTGATGTTTGAGAAGAACGGTCTGATCAAGCTGAAGGAAGGCGTCGGCATTAAGGCAACGCAAGCCGACATCGTGGAGAACCCGCACCAATACAAGTTCACCGAGGTGGATCTGTTGATGCTGGCCCGTACGCTCGACGACGTGGATATGGTCGCCATGACGCCGGCATATGCGAAACCTTTGGGACTTACACCAAAGAAGGATGCTCTTGTAACCGAAGGCAACGATTCGGATTTCACCATTACGCTGGTAGCCCGCAAAGATAATGTCGATTCCGAGCCGATTCAGAAGCTTGCAAAGGCAATGACCAGCCCTGAAGTGAAAAAGTTCTTTGAAGAGAACTATTCGGAGATCGCGCTTCCAGCTTTCGAATAAGGTAGAGTCTTATTTCAGTCAATCACCGTTCACTCTTATTGCTGAGAGAGCGGTGATTTTTTTGAATGCGCCCTATATGGTATACTCTTGTTGGATTTTGAGCGATGTTTCCTACATACCCCTACGTATTGGAGTTGAGAATTTATGAAAAAAGAAGTTATCGACAGGCTCATCACCTATGCACAAGTGGATACGCAGTCAGACGAGAACAGCCAAACCTGCCCTTCAACGCCCGGCCAGTTGACGCTGGGGCAGCTGCTGGTGGACGAGCTGAAGGAAATCGGCATGCAGGACGTAACCATGGATGAGAATGGATATGTGATGGCCACACTGCCGGCTAATTCGGATAAGCCCATACCAACGATCGGTTTTTTGGCGCATATTGATACAGCCACCGATTTTACAGGGGCCGGGGTCAAGCCGCAGATTATTGAACAATATGATGGCCAGGACATCATGCTGAATAGAGCACAGAATGTGGTACTGTCTCCACAGGATTTCCCGGAGCTGCTTGGCTATAAGGGGCATACACTCGTAACAACGGATGGCACAACCTTGCTCGGAGCTGATGATAAAGCGGGGATTGCGGAGATTATGACAGCGATGGATTATCTGATCCGGCATCCGGAGCTGAAGCACGGTAAGATCCGCGTGGCCTTTACGCCGGATGAGGAGATTGGGAGAGGTCCGCATAAATTCGATGTAGAGGCCTTTGGAGCTAAATATGCATATACGATGGATGGCGGTCCATTAGGAGAACTTCAATATGAGAGCTTTAATGCAGCAGCCGCACTCGTGACTTGCAAAGGCAAGAATGTTCATCCAGGTACGGCAAAAGGGAAAATGGTGAACGCAGCGAAAATCGCCATGGAGTTGAACAGCATGCTGCCTGCGGAAGAAGCGCCTGAACATACCGAAGGGTATGAGGGCTTCTATCATCTCTCCTCCATCGAAGGCGATGTGGAGTTAACTGAACTCCGTTACATTATCCGTGACCATGACCGTGAGCGATTTGAAGGAAGAAAGGCGAAGCTTTCTGCTATTGTGGAAGAGCTTCAGCATAAGTACGGATCGGAGCGGATCATCCTCCAGATGAAGGATCAATATTACAATATGCGGGAGAAAATCGAACCGGTTAAACAAGTAGTTGATATCGCGCAGACAGCAATGGAGAAGCTTGGAATCAAGCCGATCATCGAACCGATCCGCGGCGGCACCGATGGTTCACAATTGTCTTATATGGGCCTGCCGACACCTAATATTTTCACAGGCGGGGAGAACTACCATGGGCGATACGAATATGTGTCTGCCGACAATATGGTGCTGGCTGTTCAAACGATTATCGAGATCGTCCAGCTGTATGAGGCACAAGCTTAATGATAAACCGGGGAATGCTCTTGTTTAGGATCACAAGGGCCCCCCGTTCTATGGGTTTAACACTCATTGTAGGCTAGAGATTGAGTTCTCAATCTCTAGCCTAATGTTGCGGATAACAAGCAATAATCAACACTTAAGGATCGGGCTAATACAATGGGCCTCTTAGTGGATAAGCTGGGCCATAGTGGGAGGTGAAGAACGATGCAGGAGCGTTACTCCAGGCAGATGTTGTTTGAGCCGATAGGAGAAGAGGGGCAGCGGAGAATTATGAACAGCGCTGTATTGATTGTCGGAATGGGAGCATTGGGAACGGTGCTTGCCAATCATATGGTGCGGGCAGGTGTAGGGCGAGTCAGAATCGTTGATCGTGACTTTGTGGAGATGAGCAACTTGCAGCGGCAGCTGTTATACGACGAGGAGGACGCGAAGAACGTTTATCCGAAAGTGGTTGCAGCCGAGATAAAATTACGGAAAATCAACTCTTCCATTGCCATTGAGGCCATTGTCTCCGACGTAACGGGGGCCAATATCGAGGCATTGATGGAAGGGATGGATCTTGTATTGGACGGAACGGACAATTTTCGGACACGTTTTTTGCTAAATGACGCCTGCTTCCGAAGTGGAATCCCTTTTATATACGGGGGAGCAGTTGGTTCACGGGGAATGAGCGCGGTTTTTGTACCTGGCGTCACCCCCTGTCTCCGCTGTTTTATCCAATCTGCGGATACGGCCGGAGAGACATGCGATATGATTGGCGTTATCGCTCCGGTTGTTGATATCGCGGCTTCCTATGAAGCGGTTGAAGCACTCAAACTGTTAGCGGGTGACAACTCGAGCCGTAAAAACAGTCTGGTGACATTCGATTTGTGGCAAAACCGCTATTATGAGATGAAGTTCGGTGAGCCTGATCGCAATTGTCCCTGCTGCCAGCTTCAGCTTTACCCTGCGCTTCAAGGCCATGAAGAAGATATGCTCACGATGTGCGGAAGAGATTCGGTGCAATTTGCCGGCAACGGCCCGCTTGATCTGAGTTTATGGCAAGGCAGACTGGACGGAGCCTTATTGAAAGTGAAGGCTAATCCGTATTTACTGCGCGCGGAGATGCCCGGCGGGGAGCGGCTTGTGTTGTTCGCTGACGGACGTGTGCTGGTGCAAGGAACGGATGATTTCTCCAGGGCTAGAACACTGTATGACCGGTATGTGGGAACTTGAGATGAAATGGGAGGGGAAGGCATTGAAAGATTTTCGATTGTATGCCATAACCGGAGAACAGTTTCATCCCGGACGGGATATGCTGGACGTGATGGAGCAGGCGATTCTCGGTGGTGTGGATATCGTTCAGCTCCGTGATAAAAAAAATCCGAAAACGGAAGTGCTTGCCAAAGCTAAAGCGCTCCGCAAGCTGACCTCAAAGTATGGTGTCACTTTTATCGTCAATGATTACGTAGATATCGCGCTGGAAGCAGATGCCGACGGGATTCATCTGGGTCAGGGAGATATGCCGCTTACGGAAGCTCGCAAAATCGTCGGTTCCAAAATCATCGGTATTTCCACACATGCCATGGAAGAAGCGCTGCTGGCAGAGTCGCAGGGTGCAGATTACATTGGCGTCGGCCCTGTATATCGGACGGCCACCAAGGAGGATGTGGTCGATCCGGTGACGGAAGCGTATGTGAGAGAAGTGGCTGATGTGATCAAAATTCCTTTTGTGGCTATTGGTGGCATTAAGCTGCACAATGTGGATCGGGTGCTGATGGCTGGAGCGACGCGTATTTGTGCAGTTAGTGAAATTGTTGGCAGCGATAACGTAAAAGGAACCTGCGAAACGTTCATTTCAAAACTGGAGGCAAGAGAAGGGAAGAGGAAGGGGTAGGACGATGCTGCTTAGAATTAATGGCGTGGAGCATGAGCTTCACGATGTGAGCACGATTCTGGATGTCATTGAGCAGTTTGGTTTAATGGGCAAACCAATCGTTGCCGAAGCTGATGGTAGGGTGCTGACTGCGGAGCAGTGGGGCGATACCCCGGTAGTCTCTAATATGTCAATTGAACTTGTTCATTTCGTTGGAGGAGGCTAAGGGCATGAGGAAGTTGGATTTATTACGTATTGGTGAACATGAGCTGCACTCCCGTTTTTTTATTGGCACGGGTCTGTTTCCAAATCCCTACGTGCAGATGGAGGCCATTAAGGCCTCGGAAGCCGAAGTGCTGACGTTTGCCATTCGGCGAATTAATTTGGAGTCTTCGGCGGACGATTCCATTCTGCAGCATTTAGAAGAAGGCAAGCATATATATTTGCCTAATACATCCGGGGCAAGCACGGCTGACGAAGCCGTGCGAATTGCGCGTTTGGCGCGCGCATCCGGACTTAGCGACTGGGTTAAGGTGGAAATCAGTGCCAACGAACGTACGCTCATGCCAGACCCGATCGAAACACTCAAAGCAACGGAAATTTTGGTCAAAGAAGGTTTCACCGTCCTTCCTTACATATCGGATGATCCGGTGATCTGCAAGCGGCTTGAGGAAGTGGGGGCTGCGGCGGTTATGCCCGGTGCGGCTCCGATCGGTACCGGTCTTGGCATCCTGAATGCCTATAATCTGGGGCTTATTGTTGAGGAGGCCAACGTACCGATTATCGTCGATGCCGGTCTTGGTTCAGCGAGTGACGTGGCTCAAGCGATGGAACTGGGTGTCAGTGGCGTGTTAATGAATACACCTGTAGCTAAAGCGAAGGATCCCGTCATGATGGCATCAGCGATGAAATTGGCTATTCAAGCTGGAAGACAGTCTTACTTGGCCGGCAGGATCGCCAGGAAGCGATATGCTTCCGCAAGCAGCGGCTTTGACGAATTTATACTAAAGTAAAGTTTTAATTCGAAGAGAACTGAGGTTGAGATGAGTCAGAACATTATTATTATGGGCGGCGGAATTGTCGGATTATCCTGCGCATACGAGCTTCGAACGCGGGGCTTTGATGTTACTGTATTGGAGGCGCGGCGCTGTGGTGGACAAGCCTCCGGAGCGGCAGCAGGCATGCTTGCGCCATTCTCAGAAAATATAGAAGGACCGGACGCATTTTTTAAGTTATGTCAAAATAGTTTACTTCTGTATCCGGAGTGGCAGGAACAGATCAGAACCAGATCCGGCGTGCATTTCGAATATGCGAATACGGGCAGTTTGTACATTGCCTATCATGCCGCTGATCTGCTGTCCCTCGAGGGGCAACAGTTATGGCAACGACAGTATGGGTCAACTGGAGAAATTGTAAGTGGAGCGGAGCTGTTCCGTATGGAGCCGACATTGTCGCGTGACGTTCTTGCCGCATTGTATACGCCGGAGGAAAGCCATATCTACGCTCCCGACTTCATCAGAGCGCTGGAGCAGGCCTGCCGAATATCCGGAGTCTATATTGAAGAAGAGATTGGGAGTGCAGAGCTCGTTGAGTGGGATCGGCATGTCGCAGTTTCCGTTGCGGACGGAACGGTCTATTACGGAGATCGGTTAGTCGCAAGCACGGGGGCATGGGCGGGGGAACTGACGGATCAGCTAGGCTTCTCGTTTCCGGTTTATCCAATCAGAGGCCAGATTTGCGCCTATGCGGAAATGCAGCCGCGTGTGAATCATATGGTCTTTTTTAACCAAGGTTATTTGGTCGCAAAAGCGAATGGCACGATTGTGTGCGGTGCTTCCGAGGATGTTGCCGGATACGATACCTCGGTCACGGAAAGGGGAATTGAGCGGCTTAGAAACTGGAACAAAAAAGTGTTCCCGTTCCTGGGAGGCCAACTGCCGTTTCACAGTTGGGCAGGGCTTCGACCTGCCACCCAGGACGGTTATCCGCTGATTGGTCCCTTGGAAGGTGCAGAGCGGATCTTGATGGCTGCAGGGCATTATCGTAACGGGATTCTGCTTAGTCCGGTGACAGCTAAGCTTATAGCGGATTTCATCGAGAATCGCAGTGTCCCTTCCGAAGTACGCGGGATGTTCTCCCCATCACGATTTGCAAATGTATAAATGTAGATGATGATCGATTACAAATCCTGATTTAACTCGTTTACTCCCTCTTCTCCAGACTGTTTTTAAATTCGCTCGGGGTCATGCCCGTCCACTTGCGGAACTGCTTGGAGAAATAAAGTGCATCATTAAAACCGACGGATGAGGCAATCTCGTGGATAGAGAAGGAAGATTTCATCAGTGATTTGGCCTTCTCAATACGTACCTTCATGAGGTATTGCATGGGGGACAAGCCCGTATGCTGTTTGAACATTTTGGACAGATGAGCCCGATGATAGCCAAGCGTCTTGGCCATTTGATCGATCGACAGCTGTTGGTGATACTGGGTTGATATCCAGCGCTCGGTCTGCCTCACGCCCCGCTCAATATCCGGCACATCCTGGGTGTTCGGTGGAAGATGCTCGCGATTTAACATCGCCAGCTTATGAAGCAGCAGTCGCAGCCATCCGGATGCCTGGAGATCCTCAAGCCAAGGATGATCCGACTGGTTAAATCCCTGACGCAGATGGAGATACATGTCGGACAGGGTACGGAGCTCACCTTCATCAGGGCAATGAATAATCGGCTTTGCCGGGGTGACACCCATGTCGGCCAGCAGCATATGTGTGCCTTTTTCCTGCAATGCTACCCAATTGTAATGCCAGGGGTTCTTGTCATCGGCTTCATAGCTGAATAGGACACCGGGAAGGATGATGAAAGTATCGCCTGGTTTGCAGTGATGTACCGTGCCTGCGCACTCAAATACGCCTCGGCCTGTCAACACTGTATGTATGAGGCAGTAATCATGGATCAGCGGCCCAATTTTGTGCCGTGGCACGGGAGTCCCTTCACCGCTGAACAGGATGTTCAGATCATGGCCGCCCGGGGAAGGATTTACGCTGATTCTATAGAGTGTATGGTCCGGTAAAAGGGACATATAATAGATCCTCCTAAAACCTTCGCGATATGGTTCAATGAATGAATGATGAATTAATGATAGCTTACTCAATGAAACAACAAATGTCCATATTGCACTTCGTTTGCTCCATATTAAAAAAAATCCGATTATCATATAGTAAGTCTTGTAATAACGGATGAATTGATGGAGTTTAAGGAGGGTATTTATTCATGTCTAAAATTACATTTATCGGAGCAGGCAGTACCGTATTTGCCAAGAACGTACTGGGTGATTGTATGCAGACGCCGGCTTTGCAAGGATTTGAGCTGGCGTTGTTTGATATTGATCCCATCCGTCTCAAAGACTCGGAGAACATGCTGAACAATATAAAGAAAACCAGCGGCAGCACCTGTATCATTACATCATACAGTGACCGCAAGGAAGCGCTGCGGGGAGCGAAATATGTCATCAATGCCATTCAGGTTGGAGGATATGATCCCTGCACGATTACGGACTTTGATATACCGAAGAAATATGGACTTAGACAAACGATAGCGGATACCGTGGGAATCGGCGGGATATTTCGGAATCTGCGCACGATCCCGGTCATGCTGGATTTCGCGGCCGATATGCGGGAGGTTTGTCCGAATGCGTTGTTCCTGAACTATACGAACCCGATGGCGGTGCTGACGAATGCCATGATTACACTGGGTGGTATAGAGACCGTGGGTCTGTGCCATAGCGTACAAGCTTGCATTCCTCATCTGTTCGATAATCTCGGGATGGATAAAGAGGGTGTACAGGCCAAGATTGCCGGCATCAACCATATGGCCTGGCTCCTTGAAGTGACAAGGGATGGCGTAGACCTGTATCCGGAAATCAAGAAACGCGCGGCAGAGAAGCAGAAGGAGAAACACCATGATATGGTACGTCTGGAGATGATGTTGAACTTCGGTTACTATATTACTGAATCGTCAGAGCATAATGCTGAATACCATCCGTACTTTATCAAGCGTAATTATCCGGAGCTGATCGAACGCTTCAACATTCCGCTGGACGAATATCCACGGCGCTGCGTGAACCAAATCGAGGGATGGAAGGCGATGCGCGAAGATTTGGTAAACAATCAGGATCTCACACACCACCGCTCTCATGAGTATGCATCCTATATTTTAGAAGCGATCGAGAACGATGTGCCGTTCAAAATTGGGGGTAATGTAATGAATACCGGGCTGATTACGAACCTTCCTAAGGAAGCTTGCGTTGAGGTTCCGTGCCTGGTCGATGCCAGCGGCGTAACACCGACGTATGTTGGTGATCTACCTCCGCAATGTGCTGCCCTCAACCGCACCAATATCAATACCCAACTGCTGACCCTGGAAGCTGCGGCGACCGGCAAGAAGGAGCATATCTATCATGCAGCTATGTTAGACCCGCATACCGCTGCAGAGTTGTCCATCGATGATATTAAGAACATGTGCGACGACCTGATCGAAGCACACGGGGACTGGCTTCCTAAATATCACTGAAAATCAATTATAAACATAAATGAAAGAGAGACGTTCTGTGTGACACAGGGCGTCTCTCTTGTTCGTTAATTGATATGGCAAGCATCTATAAGTGCTGATCAGCATGCGGGAGCGTGATGAGAAACACGGTTCCCGATCTTGGCGAACTTCGTACAGAAACACTGCCGTTCATGGCTTGAATGGCTTGGTAAGAGAACGTAAGGCCAAGTCCGGTGCCGTTCATTTTGGTGGAGTAGTAGATCGAACCGAGACGGCTTAACTGCTCAGGGGTCATACCGACCCCGTTGTCCTTGATTTCAACGGTCACCTGATCCGTTTCTTCATGGACGGTAATGTTGACCATGCCGTTGTCTACGTCTTTGCATGCCTCAATTGCATTCTTGATAAAATTGACCAGCAGCTGCTTGAGCTCAGCCGGACTGCCTGAAATGTAGACAGGTGACTCGGGGTAATCCGCGCTGAGGGTGACATTGCTCATATTGGCATAGGAAGTCATGAGCTCGACGACAGATTTGGTCTCGGTCGTAAGCTCGATTCTCTGTTGAAAAGGCAAGTGTGGTTTGCTGATTGCGAGATACTCGGACAATATCTGTTCAGTGCGGCGTATTTCATCCATGCTAATATCCAAAAAACGTTCGGTCTTCTCCTGGGAAAATGTGCCGCTTTTGATCAATTGCAGGAACCCCAGCACAGTGGTCAGCGGATTGCGGACCTCGTGGGCAAGCGAGGCAGCGACATGATTCACGGCCTCAGCTTTTTCATTCTGGGTATACCGCAGGTAGAGCTCTTTGTCGGATACGGACTTATTGAACAGGGTAACAAGCAGCCAAATACCAAGCGAGTTAGTAACAGGAATAGCTAATATATTAAAAAGAAAGTACTCCATGATGTAGTCTGGCTTTGTTAGGTAGATTATGATCAGCGGAATGAACGAGAAGCTGATTCCGGCTATGAAAACGATCCAAACCTTGTGTTTACTCCGTTGGTACATTAATGACAATAGAACGGACAATGGAAACGTGAAGACCAAGATCATAATGGCGTCGACCATGCCGGATCCGCCAATGTACAGCCTGTAGATTAAAAATTCCACGAGCAGAATCGCACCTGTTTCGACTCCTCCGAACAGCATGCCGAAGAATATAATGACATACCTCACGTCAAAGATCAGCCCGCTTTCAACAGACGAAGCAAAAGTCATGGACAGCAGCAGGCACAGCGAACAAATGACCATAATGAAACTGCGGGAATAGTTGGTTGTCAGTTTTCCGTAATAGATGTTGTACGCGACAAAAGGCATCAACGAAAACAAGAGCTGCAGCAAGACATCTTTAACTACAGGCAGTTGGCCCACCCCTTTGCAGGAATCGAATCGTTCGCTTGATAATCATCCCCTGTCAAGTTCGACGTCAATTTAAAAAATCCTTGAAACTGGATTGGAAATTTAAAAATATTTATTGTTTCTACAAATTACGACAATTAACTACATTGTTTAAACTTTCTAAGTGCTTAATCTTCGCATTTATGAAGAATCTGCCGATAAATGATATGGCAGCATTGGATTGCTTCCGCAGCTGGCATTCGATATGCGCCAATAGCGCATGACTTGATAGCGAACATACACCATAAGGAGAACATCAAACATAATGTGTAGCTATTACTTGGGGGTCATCTTGGTATTGGTTGTCATTATACATATTTTCTTAATATTCATGTACAGGAGCGCTCATCAACGGAGGTTAAGCCATCAAGCCCTGCACTTGGCTAAGCATAGATTCCGGATGCTGGATGATATGCTGCTTATGATGGATATTGGCATCTGGTCCTACGATTGCGGCACAAAGGGGATCCAGAATATGTCATTGGGATTTCATAAAATTACGGGATATTCCCAGGACGAATTTGAAAATGGCCTATCCTGGAAAACAATAATCCATCCAGAGGATATGACACTGTATAGATCGTTAGTAGAGCAGCTTCAGCAAGGAGAGAGCGTTCATGCGGAGAATCGGATCATCCATGCGGCCGGCGACGTTCGCTGGGTTCAGGTAAAGATGATTCCGACAATGGATGAATTGGGGCAAATTATTCGAATAGACGGCATTGTCGTTGATATCACTGCCCGTTTTCGGATGGAAGAAGCGCTGTACGATATTAACGAATGCAAAAAGATGGAACGGGCGCTCCAGGATAGCATGAATCGGTATCGCAGGCTGGTCGAGTCCTCTCCCATTGCCATCGCGGTTTGCAAAGACCGGAAGCTTATGTATGTAAATCCGGCGGGGCTCCGTATCCTCGGCGCGGCCGGATCAGAGAATATCCTCGGCACAAATCCTTGGGATTGGGTGCTCGATCCGTATGAGGAGTGGGCTTGCCAGCGATTTACCAAGCTTATTCGTGCAGGGCAAGTTGTTCCCGAGGAATTATCCTTAAGGCGGGTTGACGGAGAGCGGGTGGACGTTGTGGCAACAGCCCTGTATGAGGCAGAATCCGATGCATTTGAAATCTTTTTCGAGGATATTACCGCACGGAAATCAGCGGAACGGGCTCTTATGGAGAGCGACCGCATCAACCGTCATATCCTGGATATCGCTCCTGTAGCGATGCTGCTGCACTCGGATTTTTCTTGTGTTTATGCGAACCCAGCAGGTTATTCCTTATTGGGCATCGATGATATTGCTCAATTAGCGAATACTTCGCTCCAGGACTTTATCCCTTCGGACCAGGTCGAGTTTGTAGTTTCAGAGGTTGAATATGTGTACGAAAGCGGAACTACTTCGAAACTCTCCGGAAACAAACTGGTACGGCTGGATGGAACGATTATTGATATAGAGGCCATTACGACACCGATCGCTTATACAGGCCATAATACGGCACTTACCATTATCCGTGATGTGACGGAACAGAAGCAGGCCGAACGGGAGCGGAATGCAGCCGAACAGCTTGTCCGGGAAAGCGAGGATCGGTATTTCAGACTGCAGATGAGCTTGGACCGATTCTCTTCTGACCTTTTTGGGATGGTAAAAATCAGCGAATTGAATGCTCGTATCGTGCAGGAGATCAGCAAGGTGCTGAGCACGAATCGGGTAAGTCTTATCCTGATTAACCAACACAACTTACATATCAAGGTACAAGCCGGTAATAAAGAGCTGCCGGAGGAAGTGCTTCATACAATCTGTAAGCACGGTCCCGAGCATATCCCGCTTTGTAGATTGTTTGAGTCCTCAGATGGATATTTTATCAAGATCGGAGACATGAACGGAGATAGCAGCATCGTCTGTCTTGGCGGGGAAGTCCCTTTGCTCATGATCGACGCCAAAAGGATATGGTTGGAGACTATATCCCGTTACGCAAGCGTCTTGTATGATAATTTCCGCGTCATCGAGGATCTGACGAGAGAATTGGAGAATCTGGATTCGTCGCAGCAGATTATGCCAGTATGGCTCCTAAGACTGATGCTGCATTTGTCTGAGAATGAACGTAAGCGACTGTCCCAGGACCTCCATGATGCTGCGCTTCAGGAGCAAATTATTTGGTACAGAAAATTGAATCTGATTGCCTCGGATCGCGAGTTGCCGGGACATTTGCGTGTGCAGTTGGAGGAAATCGAACAGGGGCTTTTGGATGTCATATATCAGATACGAATAACGTGCAATGAGTTGCGACCTCCCCTGTTGAAGGAGGAGGGATTGGAACGTTCACTTGAGGCATTGTTTGAATTTACGCAGCTGCGAACCAATTATTCTATACAATTTGACTGCTCCACTTTCGATGATGACATCAGTGATGACCATTTGATTGGACTGTACCGAATTGTGCAAGAATTGCTGGCGAATGCAACCAAACATTCTAATGCGACCGAGGTGAAGCTGACCTTGTCGACCCATTCGGATGTGGTAAATCTGAATTATGAAGACAACGGGGTTGGCATTGACTTAAGCCAGAAGCCTGATCCGTTCAACAACATGGGGATTTGCGGCATGAGAGAGCGGGTGAGAGGCATGAACGGTAAAATCCAGTTCGACTCCACGGATAATGGGGGGTTGGCCGTTTATATATCCATAACGGCGAAGTAAGCGTGTATTGGTCTTATGTAAACAAGACACCTGATGGAAGGGGCCAGGGAAGAGGATGATTGAAATTTTGTTGGTAGATGACCATCCCTCAGTGATGGAGGGAACCAAGGTACTGCTTGAGCAGGAAAAGGATATGTTTGTAAAGCTTGCCAATACGCCGGAACGGGCACTGGAGCTGGTGAGGAGCATTCATTTTGACGTGATGCTGATTGATATGCACATGCCTGGGATGAACGGAATTGACTTGGCCGGGAAAATTCTCGAAATAAAACCTGATGCGGTGATGCTGATTTATACAGGGTTTGAAGTCAGTAATCACTTTAACTTGATCCTGGAAACCGGTCTGGCTGGTTTTGTCTCAAAAACATCAGGCAAAGAGCAGTTGGTGACAGCTGTTCGGTGCGCACTTCGCGGAGAGGTTGTTCTTCCTCTGACATTAGTGAAGCAGCTGCGCCGGGTTACCTCAAGTGGCTCGGAACGGACAACCGGGACAGCATTATCCCAATCCATAACGGATAAAGAATATAGTATTTTGAAGGAGATCGCGAGAGGAAAGAGCAATAAAGAGATTGCTGGGACCGTGATTATGAGTCAGCGTTCGCTGGAATACTGTCTAACCAATTTGTTTCAAAAGCTGAGTGTAAAGTCGCGCATTGAGGCTGCATTAAAAGCAAAGCAGATGGGTATTTTGTCGGATATGGATTTTGTCCAAACGAGCTAGTTTCTGCCCTGTATTTGATTCATGAAGTAGATCATCTTTCAAGAGCTTATCTTAATTTCCAATGATTCGACAATAACCGCAAACAGGCCCGCAAAATTATTGCGCGCTAACGCAAAATGTTTTCGGTTACGAACAGTATGTAAGTGTATATGCTTAGGATACAGAATAGATATAGTCAGAAAGTATGAAAGGTGGATGCTTGGTGTATGAGGATAGACCTAGCGGATGGTAACGTTGATGATCTCCTGATACTAGAGGAGATTGAGGAGATTATAGCGCAGCTTGAAGAAGAATGGAATGAATTTATCAGTCGGAAGAAGCGAGGTTAACACATAATGAAACGATGGAAATCTCTGTTTGCAATGAAACTCCAGACTCGTATGCTTCTTATTATATTGGGGTCTATTACGATATTCCTAGCTAGCATGATGACTTATCTCAGCATGAATTCTAAAAATGAAGCTCTGAGTTCGGCCAAGACGCTGGCTGCGGCAACGAGCGAGAAAATCGGTGCGCTGGTTCAGGCAGAACTCGATGATGTCATGAATTCTGCACGTACATTGGCTGTTAGCTTTGTAGGAATGAAAGAGAGTGACGCAGCGGATCGGGCGGCTGTTAGCGAAATGTTAAAGAGAAATCTGGAAAACAATCCGTCCTGGAAAGGGATCTGGACATTATGGGAGCCGGATGCTTTTGACGGGCGTGATAATGAATATAGAAACAAGCTGGGCAGTGATCAGACGGGCAGGATGATGTCCTACTGGGCAAGGACAGAAGCGGGGCTGGAACGGTCCGTAATCGAGGATTACGAAGAGGAAGGAGAAGGTGATTTCTATCTTCTTGTTAAGAACAGCGGCAAAGAAGTTATTATGGATCCGTATGTATTTCAAGTAGGTAGCGAAGAGGTCATGATGACATCACTCATCGTACCGATTATCGACAATGGGAAGACGGTTGGCGTAGTGGGTGTGGATATTACCCTGGCTCATCTGCAGAGCATCATGGAGCAATTCCGATTGTTTGATACGGGATTCGCGCATATTTATTCCAATACCGGCGTAATTGTTACGACTCCGGAAGAAGGCCTGATGGGAATGACCCTGGAGAAAGCATATCCGAGCGAGACGGTCCCTCTTATTCTCGATGCTATTCGGGAAGGGAAGGTCTATACGGAGGAAGATGCTAATCTGTACAAGCTGTATATGCCGATACAGACAGGCTTGACCGAGACACCGTGGTCTGCCGCCATAATTATCCCTATGCACGAGATTACGGCGAACTCGGATGCATTGATCCGCTCCATCATTATTGCTGGTATAAGTACCTTAATCCTTATGGCTATTGTAGTGATCTTGTTGACAAGATCCATCGTGAAACCGCTGAAAGTCTCTATTTCAATCGGTGAATTCATGTCGAAAGGCGATTTTACGAAGGAGGTACCCCCAGCTTATCTTCGCAGAGCTGATGAGATTGGCACATTGTCCCGGGTGTTCGCTCAATTGCTAGGCAGTATGAAAGAAATGATCGGCAGAGTGAACATGAACGCAACCTCGGTAGCAGCTGCTTCTCAGCAGCTATCGGCAGGAGCAGAGGAGCTGGCTGTCGGAAGCAGCAATCAGGCGGAGTCAGTGCAAACGGTCAGTGAGTTGTTTCATGAATGGTCAAACGCTATCACTTCTGTGGCAAGCGATGCTTCGGCCGCATCCGAACTTGTTAACCAGACGTCTGGAATAGCTGCGGAAGGCAGGGGGATCGTCCAGAAGTCGGTTGAAGGCATGAACCGGGTGAGGGATCATGTTGGCAAACTCGAAGCAGACTCCCAGCGTATTGGCAAGATTATTGAAGTCATCGACGATATAGCCAAACAGACGAATCTGCTTGCTCTTAATGCCACGATTGAAGCTGCACGTGCCGGCGATTCAGGCAGGGGCTTCGCCGTTGTAGCCGATGAAGTACGCAAATTAGCGGAACGAAGCGGAGGAGCAACGAAGGAAATCGGCGAAATCATTTTGGGTATGCAGAAGAATACGGCTGATAGTGTGGAGGCAGTACATAATGGGGTCATCCAGACCGAAAAGGCCGGTGAAGCCTTTGCCCACATCACCAGCATGGTAAATGAGTCAGCTGGCAAAGTCATGGATATCGCCGCCGCAAGTGAGGAACAGGCGGCACAGGCCGCTGAGGTGGCTACAGCAATTGAAACCATCTCATCATCAACACAGGAAACGGCAGCAACCAGCGAGGAAACGGCAGCAACGGCTCAATCCCTTGCTGAACTCGCAGAAGAGTTGAATCATACCGTGTCGGCTTTCAAAATCTCGTAGCGTATTGACTTTTAAATCAAGAGCTTGGCCTAAGGGCCAGGCTCTTTTTTTTGTATGTATGCATGCACTTTCAAGACATATAGATATAACATAGACGGACAAACCTGGCTTAAAGACCGGTACATAGTATAGGCAAAATGGGTACAATGCAATTAGAAAGGCAAAGTGACCACAAAGGAGGTTTGTTGGATGATTATCGGGGTGCCTAAAGAAATCAAAAACAATGAAAATCGTGTAGGTATGACGCCGGGTACCGTGATCAACTTCAGAAATGCCGGACACGAAGTACTTGTGGAATCCGGAGCTGGTTTGGGAATTGGCTTTACGGATGGAGATTACGACGCGGCTGGAGCCAAGGTAGTTGCATCGGCTGCAGAGGCTTGGAAAGCCGAAATGGTTATAAAGGTAAAGGAACCCTTGCCAGAGGAATACGACTGCTTTCAAGAGGATATGATTCTATATACTTATTTGCATCTGGCCCCTGAACCTGAGCTGACCAAAGCACTGGTTGACCGAAAGGTGGCTGCCGTTGCCTATGAGACGATACAGCTGACTGATGGAAGCTTGCCGCTCTTAACACCGATGAGCGAAGTAGCAGGGAGAATGTCCATTCAAATCGGGGCTCATTTTTTGGAAAAGGCACATGGCGGCAAGGGTGTACTGCTAAGCGGAGTTCCGGGAGTCGCCCCGGGCAAGGTTGCTGTAATTGGCGGCGGCATCGTCGGCACTAATGCGGCAAGAGTTGCTTTGGGTCTCGGAGCGGACGTCAGTATTCTCGACATTAATCCCGGCCGGCTGCGTCAACTGGATGACTTGTTTCAGGGTCGGGTTCATACCATTATGTCCGATCCGTATCATATAGCGGAAACGGTCAAAGCTGCCGACCTGGTCGTCGGCGCGGTATTAATCCCTGGTGCGCGGGCGCCGCGTCTCGTTACAGAAGAGATGGTAAAGACGATGAGCCCGGGATCGGTTATCGTGGATGTGGCGATTGATCAAGGAGGCTCGATAGAGACAATCGATCGGATCACCACTCATGACAATCCGACCTATGAGAAGCACGGCGTGATTCACTATGCCGTAGCCAATATGCCGGGTGCTGTAGCCCGTACCTCCACCATGGCATTGACCAATGCGACAGCACCTTATGGGTTGAAAATTGCTAATAAAGGAATTCGATCCGCTGCCCGCCAGGACCAAGCGCTGGCCAAGGGTATTAATGTCATCGGCGGCAAAGTGACATATGAAGCGGTCGCGGTAGCTCATGGATATGCTTACACCAACATTGACGATTATTTGCAAATATAGACGAAGTAACAGATACAAGTGTGAAGCAACAAGGAGCCATCTTTCAAATTTATCAATAATTGAAAGATGGCTTTTTATGTTGGACGAATCTTCCGATATATATAGAAAGGTTTTTTTGTATGTAGTGAATGGGGGAAAAGGCTTGAAATGAAACGTATACGATTGTTGATTGTGATGCTTGTTCTGTTACTGGCGACCGGTACATCAGTATTGGCTGCGGGTATTCCGTCCAAACAGGGATTAGTAAGAGATACGGCAGGCTTGTTTGATTCGTCGCAGCAGCAATATTTAAGCAAAATTGCCAAAGGGGAGCAGCTCCGTGTCTTCATCTTGACTGTTCCGAGTTTGGAGGGCCAAAATCCTACGGATTATGCCAATGCAACATACGATGCCTGGAATTTAGGCGCGGAGGATGTTCTGCTGTTGATCTCTTCGGGAGATCGGAGTGTTGAATTCAATTTTAACAATCCACGGCTGCAGCGTACCATTGACGAATGGAGTAGGAATAAGAGGGCGGGGACCGGAAGTTCAGCTATAACCGCTTTGCTAGATGCATATTTCATACCGCACGCCAAGGAAGGGGATTTCTCGAAAGCAAGTGCCAGCATGATCCATCAGGTTCATCGATTGGCAGCTCCGCCTGCCGAAGAAGCTGTCGTGCAGGAAAATGAGAATAAGGCCGAAACGGCATCGCCTGGAGCTGAGAACAAAGGGAGTACTAAGTCCGAAAATGAAACACCGCGGGCTAACTCCAATGTAAATACCTCCGCTCCATTGAAAATCGAATTTCCGAAGCTCCCTTGGATCGAAATCGGTATTGGTGGATCAGGAATCGCTCTTATCTTTATATTTTTGTGGGGATTCATTAAGAAGCGCAAGCTGTCCTTGATATCGGAACGGCTCGCCAAATTGCTGGTTGAATGCAATGCCAGTCTTGAAAAGATCGGCACTTATCAGGGGATCGCTCAAGGCAAGACAGGGAGAGCTGTTCAGGAAATCACGGATCGGTTGTCCGAACTGATGGTGGCTGTCGCAGAGAGTAAAACCAAGCTTCAAGAGACCCGGATTTTTATACTTCGCTATTCTTCGATGGATGAAGCAATCCTTCGGTTTTCACAAATCGCCGATCGGCTGGAGAGTGGAATCAAGGCCGAAGATAACCGGATTACTGTCATTGAGCATGCTGATAAAACGGCAAAAGGCAGAACGACAGAACTGCATGCGGACTACAATATGCTTAAGGAAATGCTTGATCGGGAAGCAGCCGAAACAGGATATCTCTTCCCGATTTTGTACCAAAAGCTTGAAGGATTGGAACAAGATATTCAGCGTGCCATCGAGCTTCAGCTGTTTGACCCGCTGGAAGCGCAGGAGGTATTAAAGGCAGCTGAGCAAAAGTGCTCCATTAGCAAAAGCGACATAGAAGACATACCTGTGTACGTAAATCAGGCACATGAGTTTTCAGACAAGTCGGCGGCTGTTCGTGCTGAGATTGTCAAGATCATAGAGACCCATCAATTGTATCGGATAAAGGTACGCCCTTTTGAACGGTTGGATGATGCCCGGGAGCAAATGAACCGTCTCGAGAATTTCCTCCGACAAGGGAATATGGGGGAAGTTCGCAAGTCTTCGGAGCGTGCACACGCTATGTTGAAAGAAGCGCTGGGCATGACCAAGCGGCAAGCGGAGCTGAGAGGTAAGAATCGAAGCGATCTGGATCGCTTGTATGGGCACATACAACAATTTCATAATGAGTCCTCTGTGCTGCAATCACTGTTGAATCATTGCAAAAGTCAATATGTACCACGTCATTGGCAAAGTTGGGAGCAGGCCTTGGCTAAGGAGTCCCAAGAGGTTCGTATGACGAATAGTAAACTTCCTGAAGCAGAACGCCTGACGCGTGACGAGGAGCAAGAGTTCGAAGAGGCGCAAATGATCATCGAAAACGAAACGATCACCATGGCCAACGTGCTGCAACGCGTCCGGGAAATGAAGGAAACGCTTGAAGACCTGGATGATCGACTGCAAGCTGTACGTCATGAATTGGCAGCTGCCCAGGAAGTATTTGTCAGTCAGCAGAAGACCTTGCAGATTCATAATGTTGTCACCATGAACCATTCGCTTCTGTCAGGGCTGCCGGATTCATTCTGGAGAAATGTACAAACCGTTGGTGAGGCACTTTCATCCCCGTTATATGACCTGGACTATCTGGAGAATGCAGCGGAGAGCTGTACCCAAGATGCGGAGCATTTCACCTACGGTGTCCAAGACATCGTACGCCAGAAGGAGGAAGCAGAACGAATGTCTGTACTGGTCGAGCAGCGTTATAAGCAAGTAGCCCGGAAGGCCAGTAGAGGGTTTAAGAAAACGTACAAATCCTATCGGCTTAGAGTCGAGCAGTTGTTTGAGCAGGGAATGTATGCCGAAGCCTCACACGAATTGTTAAATATCGAGAACTATATCAATCGGGTTGAAAGTGAAATCCGCCGGCAGGAAATACTGGAGCAGCAGCGCAGGGCAGCCCAGCAGGCCCAAAGAGCAGCTGATGAGGCGAGAAGAGCTGCAGCTGAACTTCGGAAAGCAGCAGCACAGAACAGAAACCAATCAACGACCACCAGTAGGGGGATTTCATCTGGTTCCACGCATTCTTCGGGCGGTTCCAGCTGGGGAGATTCATCCTCTTCCGGTAATTCCTCCGGCGGATCAAGCTGGGACAATAACAATTCTTCGGGTGGATCTAAGTGGTAACTACAATTCCCCAGTCTAGTAATATTCCTGAGACATGTTCTCCTCATCGGCAACTGCCTGAATATCCTCGGAACCAATACTGATGAAGCGGTAGCCGTCCGCTGCCTGCTTCTTCAGGGCACGTTCCTTAATGAATCGGGGACTGGCATCTCCGGCGTCTTCATCATACACGAGCAGTATGCCATCGGTTTTGCGGAGGAGTAAATCGTCTCTGGCGGTGAATTGCCATGGTCCCTGGTAAGGGCTTTTGCTGACGGGAGCGTAGAAGTCTACTTCTTTCATTAACTCCATAAAATAAGTTTTCTTATCTTCGTTCCATTGATCTTCTGGATTTTGATAGGCCGTTAGAATGGAGCATTTCAGATTTGTGTAATGGGACTTAAGTTTGATAGCAGCTTCAATAGCCCACAGGTCTACACCATATTGACCCGGCGTGATAACCCACTGTAACCCCTCTTCCAACAGGGGGATCAAACGGTTGGTAATCGCTTGTCGTATATAAGGAATGCCTGGGTGTTTACTATTGTAGATTCCGAGCTCATGGGCTCGATATCCGGTAACTAGAATGTTCTCCAAACGATTACGCCTCCCTGAAAGAGAATTAGGTCTAGTGTACCTTTTTAAGAAAATTAGATCAAACTTTGTTACGAATCGTATAGAATGGGTTAAGTAATGCGGAATACATATTTTAGGAGGCTACTAGAATTGAAGAAATGGACAGCGGTACTACTAGGGGCAATTTTGATTATGAGCATGGCAGCATGCGGGAAGGACGACAAAGCAGCCGGCGATGCTGCAACACCACCGCCAACGGAGCAGGGGACAACTACAACAGAAGAAACACCGCCAGCTGAAGCACCGAAAGAGGGTGCACTCCCGACTGCGGAAGAGCTTCTTCAGAAATCGGCTGAAGCTTCCCAAAATTTGAAAAGCTTTGCGATGAAAGGCGATATAAAGCAGCATATTGTGGTTGAGGGCGAAGAGAAGCAGGAACAAAATGTAAATATCGAGCTTGATTCTCAACTTACGCTTGACCCGGTAGAGATGATGCAGGATTTTGTAATGGACTCTCCGGATGGTAAAGTTGCGATGAAGCAGTATATTACGGAAGATGGCATATACATGCAGATGGATGATCAATGGATGCAGATTCCACAGGAGTCGGAGCAGGAGATCCGGGATAGCCTGGATATGGACAGTGCAAGTCCTGAGCAGCAGGTTGAACAGTTCAAATCCATCGCCAAGGACTTCACAGTTGCAGAAGAGGGAGATATCTATGTCCTGACGGCAGATGTATCCGGTGATAGTCTGAAGGAGCTTGCCAAGTCTATGATGAATCAAGCGAATGATCCACAGATGGAAGCCATGATGGATCAAATGGAGCTTAAGAATATCCATATCGTTTACGGCGTACAGAAGGATACTTACTTGCCTTCCACAACCGATTTGGACATGACCATGGTGATGGATGCTGAAGGTCAGAAGGTTACCTTGGACATGAAGATGAAGAGTTCTTATTCCAAACATAACGAGATTGACAAGATCGAAGTACCGAAGGAAGCTTTGAACGCTAATCAGTAGGATGAATAAGGGCTGCCCCGTTTCTGTAGATGTTCTGCAGACCGGGGCAGCCTCTTTTCATAGAATAAGTTTTTCGGTTCAGCAGATGGAACGCTCATTCGAATGGTTGTTACGGGGCATCCACTTCAACAATGACACTGCCAAACAGTTGACCGTCGATGCTGGTCATGATACGCCATAACCCCGGTGAAGGAAGCGACATCGTTGTCGGCAGTGTGGCATCGGCTCCATTATGCTTGCCGGGTCTCAACTTGGAACGAAAGACCTCAATAATTTCGGTAGTGTCTTTTTTCACGGCAGTGATGTCAAGATCCCCCGTCAATTCCTCGTCACGCCCCCAAAAATGCCACATATACTTGTTTGGCTGACCGGCGACAAGACCTGGATGAATAAAGCCCAAACGTCCTTCTACGCCGATCATGGCATAATTACCGGAAACGAAGCTCGGACTCGGCTCCCAGCTGCTGTCAGGTACATCGATCACGATATCACCGTACTTCTCCTGACCAACCATCACTTCGAATCGCCATAAACCGGAGAGGGGCAGGGCGAAGCGGGAATGCACCCGAGTGAAGTCATCGTAAGCCATATCCGAGGTGATTACTGTCTCGGCGAGCTCCTCAAGGGTTGTCCCCGTATCCCGATGAACAGCTGAGATACGGATCGTTTTACCCTCAAGCTCTTGAATTGGGGTAAACAAATTCCACCGGGCACCAGCCGGAGACCCCGCTGCATAATCACCACCCTGGAGCGCCTGAAGTTTATCTGTGCCATTCTCCGCGTATACGTTGTGAGGAGTCCAATCGGCAGCATTTCCCCAGCCTTTGATCTGGATTACCTGTTGAAGCGCTGGGGATTCGCGCCATTCCCATACCGCAACTATTATAAGAAGTGCCAATATACCTGTTGTCAAACTCAATAGACGCATTGGAGTTCTTCGTCTTTTACGGAATTTGAAGCTGTTAGCGGAGTTCTCCAATACATCGGATTTCATCTTCTCGGTGAACATCGGCTCGTTGAATGGAGGAGAAGCGAGTTCCTGTAGCCAATCCGGCTGCGGATCGTATTCGGTCTTCATTCTGCATCCTCTCCTTTCAGCAACTGTTCCATCCGGGCCCGGGCCCGGTGCAGTCTGGATTTGATCGTACCTTCAGATATGCCGAGCAATTGCGCCATTTCTTTTCGGGACAGCTGGTAATGGGATTCCAGGATCAGCACTTCCCGGTATTTGGGCGGCAATTCCATGACGAATTTCCAGATCTGCGAGACGGCGGCTGCATCCATAAACTCGTTTTCGGCGGAAGGTTTCGTCTGCTTGGAGGTGATCCAGCCGATTAGTGACACTCTTGTCACAAAAGAAGATTTGAGATAGTTCAGGGACAGGTTGCGGGTAATGGTTAACAACCATGTTTTGACGGAGCTCCGGCCCTGAAAATCATTCCAGTGCTTCAATGCTTTCATGAACACATCCTGGCTGATATCATCAGCGGCTTCTTTTCGTTTCGTTAAGAAGAATGCGTAGTTCCACACGTCCTGGCCGTAGGACTCCATCCAATCGCAGAGCAGCGTGTTTGCATCATTCACCGCCACCATAGATTTAAGGTACTCCACTAGCATCACCTCGAATATTAGACAATCGAATCATGATTCGGTTCCCGGCTTTCCCGCAAATAGTTGAAACAATTTTACCTGCCAATCGTTGTAATGAGTAACAGGTTTGCAGGAATAACGAGGAAGGGGAGAAGATATATGTCTATTTATTTTAAGGATAACTTTTTTAGCGCGGGTATAACAGAGATTATGGATAGAGATGGCGGTATAATAGGGAGTCTGGATTTGAAGAGTGCTTTCGGCTCCTCTCTGGACGTTTATAACGCTTCCAGAGATCTGGTATGCAGTGGCTCGTTTCGCTTTTTCTCGAACAAGTGGAATATCACAGGCGGCCATGGGGAAGAATTGGGCCTGCTGCGTATGCGGATGAGTTTCTTTACGAAAAAATTTGAGTATGATGCAGGACAACGGGGCGTGTATGAGATCACTTCGCCTGCTTTTTCTAATGAATATGAAATAACGGATCATGCCGGAAGGGTCGTCGCCCATTTTTCCCGGATTAGCGGCTGGCTGCAATCTGGAGCCTATCAGCTGCAGATTGAGAGCGATGTTCTCGGTGACTGGGAGCTTGTAGCCGTCGTGATGGGCATTCACCAGATACGTAAACGCAACAATAATGCTGCTGCATCAAGCTCACATTAAGAGCAAGAGAAACCAAGCCTTGGATGATGAGAGGAGGAATCAGAATGGACGAAGTCAGCGATCATCTGGATTATGGATTGACTCTTGTATTCATCGGATTCAACCCGAGTCTGCGTTCAGGGGAGGTCGGGCATCATTATGCGAACCCGCGCAACAACTTTTGGAGGATACTCCATAAATCCGGTTTGACTCCACGCTTATATGAAGCCGCAGAGGATGGAGAATTGCTTAAACTGGGGTATGGGTTTACCAATATCGTGGCCAGGCCAACGAGAGGTGCCGAAGACATTACCCGCGAAGAGTACAGGCTTGGAAGAGAGGCACTGCGGGAGAAGCTGGCGAAGTACAGACCCGAGGTTGCCTGTTTTGTCGGCAAGGGCGTCTATACCGAGTTTAGTGGTAAAGCCAAGGCGGAGTGGGGTCTTCAGCCGGACTCCGTGATTGACGGCGTGCATGAGTTTGTAGCTCCATCGTCCAGTGGACTGGTGAGAATGCCGATGGATGAGATTATCGGTATATACCGGCAACTGTATGATTTTATATCGAAGGATGGGCTTTGACCAGGTGTCATCGTGCAGTGTCCGAAAGACTTACAAACGAAAAGAACAGCAGAACGCCAAGAGACCGGTTGACCGGAGCCCTTGGCGTTCTACTGTCTGGAAGTGAAAGAACATTTGCTGAGAACAGTGTTTGTAATGTCTTTCTTATGGATAGGTGCTGTTAGGGGCGCTTCAACAGCTCGGGATCGATCCGCGGCACAAGCCCTTCATCGGCTGCGCGGTTCAGCAGGGCCGAAATCGCGGCATATCCGTCTTCGCCCAGCTCCGCTGTGAACTGATTGACGTACAGGTTAATATGGGCATCGGCCACATCCGGGTCCATTTCCTGAGCATGCGAAAGGACATAGTCCCTGGATTCCTCGGGATGCTTCCAGGCATATTCGACGGAGGAACGGATCCAGTTCGAGATACTAGCCAGATCCAGTGACCGACGGGCTACAATAGCTCCCAGCGGAATCGGCAGATTCGTATCGGATTCCCACCAGCTGCCAAGGTCGGTCATCAGCTTTAATCCATAGGATGGATAGGTAAAGCGAGCTTCGTGAATGACAAGCCCGGCATCTATAGCGCCATCGCGTACAGCAGGCATTATCTGCTCAAACGGCATGACAAGGATTTCGCCCAAGCCGTCCGGAACGTTCTGTGCGGCCCATAGACGGAATAGCAGATAGGCCGTGGAGCGCTCGCTCGGCACGGCTACCCGCCGGCCGGACAATGCAGCCGGACTATCGGCGGCTTTTCCGTCCGTCAGCTTGTCCGCTGTCAGAACGAGCGGGCCGCAACCGCGGCCTAGTGCTCCCCCGCAAGGCAAGAGGGCATATTCATCCAAAACCCAGGGCAGCGCAGCATAGGATATTTTTAAAATATCATGCTCCCGGTCTTCGGCCGCCCAATGATTGGTGAAGTCGATATCCGCGTAGGATACATCCAGCTTGGGAGCACCGGGAATAAGGCCGTGAACCAAGGCGTGAAAAACAAATGTGTCGTTGGGACAAGGTGAAAAAGCAATTCTCATCGTAGCACCTCCGGTAGTAATGAACTTGCTGTCTCAAGCGCCTGCAGCGCTTCTTTGATCTTCCAAGCGCTGCGATCCCGCGGACCAACCTGATTGGATATGGTACGGATCTCTAGCACGGGCAGGCTGGCTGCAGCGGCCGCAGTTGCTACGCCGAATCCTTCCATAGCCTCGGCGGCGGCATCCGGCACCCGGTGAAGGAGGCGCTGAGCTGTATCCGCTGTTCCGGTCGTGGTGGAAACCGTCAACACAGGTCCCATGGTTACGTCTGAACCAGCATCCTTTATGGCTGCTGCAAGTTTGCGGGCAGTAGCGATATCTACAGAAAACCGAGCGTTTCCGAAGCCGAGTTCCTCTACACTGCTGAATCCGGCCTCGGTCTCAGATCCAAGATCGGCTGCGATGATCGAGTTAGCAATAACAATTGAACCTATTTCAGCTTGGCCGGCAAATCCGCCGGCAATACCTGCACTAACTACGAGATCATAAGAGCCTTGGATCAGATGGCGGGCAGTCGAAGCAGCCGTTGCTGCCGGCCCCACACCTCCCGCAATGACATCAAACCCGGGAGTATCGCAAAGACCCCGCCGTACGGCATCTTTCTCGGCATCCACCGCCGTGACAATCAGCACCCGCTTGGAAGTCGGGATATGTGACTCGGGTATTTTCACCGAGCTCGATTGGGAATGTTCCTGCATGTTATTGATCTCCTTCTTGGTAGTGACACTAAACATCATATCCTTTTACGTTATACCGTTCTTGGGACGATGTAAAGTCTTCCGTCATGTAAGACCAGACTTTAAGTAGCAGCTGCTTCCCATAATGGAGTATAATGGACGGTAACTTTACATCATGAATGATTCGGAGGTTGGATAGCTTTGCGGAAGAAGGGTGCGAACGGACAAGAGAGCCGGGCAAGACTTCTGATTGTCGCTGCCAGTGAATTTGCGAAGTCAGGATATCATCAAACGAAGATCAGTACGATCGTTTCCCGGGCTGGATTGACGCAGCCGTCATTCTATTTGTATTTTGCGAGCAAAGAAGCCATTTTCAAAGAGTTGGTGGAGAAGTTCCGTTCTGAGCTTATGACGATGATCGAGGGAAGCCGATTGGAAGGCGGAATCGAGGAGGATCATGTGACTGGGCGCTTGCTAGGTGTGCTTACAGGGTTATTCTCGTTTCTGGCTAAGGATCCTGATCTGACGCAAATCGGATTCTTTATTGGAGATGACTCTGTCATTGTAAAATCTGAAATGGCCGCCATGATTGAGCAAAATCTGAAGGAAGAGCAGCGCGACGGTTATTTTGACAGCGATTCCGATATGCATCTTGTTGCGGAAAGCTTGGTTGGTGTCATCGAAAGGCTGACATCTCAGCAGCTTCTGACCGGCAAGCGGTCTGCAGAGGATCTTGCTCGTCACGTTGTAAGTTTATTTATGCACGGTATCAGCATTTTCCCGGCTAAGAGATTAACTTGAAGTCCTTTTGTCGGATGGAAAGGCCGATGGGTTGCTCCCGTTTATTTTCATAAAATGAGTTAGATAGTGAGATGGCTGACCATGGGATATGTTGCTACCCATGATCAGCCATTTATTTCGTGTATCTGTTACATTTTGATCGTAACTCTTCGGGTTATCAGTCGAATCAGGGTCAGTGCAATCAGGATAACGGCCAGGGAGCCTGCCAGCGAAACCGGCAGCGTGACGGAGAAATCTGTCGTGACCGGCACCCACTCTTCCCATATGGAAGCCAGCTCGAATTGCCACAATGCATCCATGAATCCGATCAGCACAAGGGCTATGGCGATCCAGCCCAAGCCGCGAATCCAGCCAAACCGATAAAATCCGGAGCCGATCATCCACCCCATCAGATAATAGATGAAGATTTGGACGCTGTAGGAAGCGAGCGTCAGCAGCCAGCTGTTGTCAAACTCCTGCAGCAACCGGGTGTTTCCCGCATCTTGCGATGCAAACATCGAGACAATCCAATGGATCAGAGGCATGACAACAGGAAAAGCCAGAGACAGATAGAGGGCCGCTAAGGTGGAGCCATTAAAGAAATCTCTGCGCGTAATACCGTTTCTTACATAATAGCTCAGAAAACCGTAGGCTGAAATGATGCCGATGACCAGCATAAATCCTTTGGTTGAGCGATAAGCGATGGTGAAGAAGTCCTCCTCAACCACTCCTTCCCTAACATTGACTCCGATGTTGATCCCGATGCCGAGCCCAACATAGATGAGCATGATAATGGCCAGAAATCCCAGAGCCCAGCTGCCTTGCTTAAGAAACAATTCCGTCGATACTTTGGTTACGGCCGATGACTTCTGTTTCATGCGGAATATTCCTCCCCCGTCAGATGGATAAACAAGTCCTGGAGCGAGATGGGCCCGATCTCAAGTCCTGCCTTTAATGCGGCTGATTGAGATGCCTCGCTAAGCTCCCCATAGACCATGACGGCTTTGGTGGAACCGAGCTGCTGCACGTTCAGCACCCTCATGCCCTGGATGAATTCGTCTACCTTGGCCGCTGGGCCAGTAATGGATACACCTCTCGACGTAAGGCTCTCATAATCGTCCTGTAGGATGAAGCGGCCTTTGTGTATGATAATGACTTCCTCGAACAAATAATCCATTTCCGATACCAAATGGGTGGACAGAATGAAGGTACGGGGATGGCGTATCTGGTCTTCCAGCAGTTCCCGGTAAAAAATTTCGCGTGACGGTGCATCCATGCCGAGATAAGCTTCATCCAGAATGGTGATTGGCGATCGGCTCGCGAGACCGATGCATACATTGTAAGCGGACTGCATTCCTTTGGACAGCTGCTTCAGCTGTTTGTCCAGGGGTAAATTGAATTTGCGGGCAAGATCAAGAGCATAACCTACATCAAAATGGGGCCGGTATCTGGCCGTGGATTGAATGGCTGCCTTGACCTTATCTGTCTCGTCTTTATAGTCGACATCGTAAATGAAGGAGACATGCTGCATTATTTTGGCATTTTCAAAGGGCTGTTCGCCTCCGATTGTCACCTTTCCTGAGGTGGGCTCGCGAAATGAAGCCAGGATAGACAGAAGCGAGGTTTTGCCCGCACCGTTGCGTCCGAGAAGACCGTAAATTTTGCCAGCCGGAAGATGTAGGCTAACATCGCGAACGGCTTCAACGCTGCCGTACGCCACCGATATGCGATCCAACTGTACATCAAGATTCATGGGAGTCACTTCCTTTTAACTGGGTTATGATTTGGAATAGCTCATCCACGGACAAACCGAGTTTGTCCGCTTCCAGTACCATGGGCACCACATAATGTTCTGCGAATGCACTCTTTCGGGTCCGAAGCAGCATTTCCTTGGCTCCGTCTGCTACAAACATGCCGACACCTCGCTTTTTGTAAATAAGTCCGGCATCAACCAGCAGATTAATGCCCTTTAACACCGTGATGTGATTGATTTTGTAAAATTGGGAGAGCTGTGTCGTAGAAGGAACCTGTTCACCTTCTAGCAGTTGATCATTCACAATTTGATCCTCGATCTTCTCCTTGATCTGGATGAATAGAGGTCTATTATCTGGATGCACGGTACCGCTCAATACGAATCACCGCCTTGCCATCATTGTTCTGTAAAGGTTATATGCTTATATATATGACTATATAACCAAAATGTGAATGGGATGTCAAGCATTTGGTGGGATGTCACAAATCCTCCGTGAACAACAACACAAAAAGGGCCGCCCAGAACGCTTCTGGCCGGCCTTAAACTATATATGATATGCGTACATCAGGATGGACATCCCGATTCAAACAAATTTCTTCGTTCATAAGAACATTTTACTTTGCTTCTACAACGTCCACAGGAGGAAGCTTTCCCCGTTTCAATTCCCGAATTGACAGCCCGAAATCAATTTGAAGATGCGGATAATCCGGAAAGTTGTCCCAATCTCCTCCCCACTGGAAGCCTAATTCTTTGGCGACCTCTACTACTTCCATCCAGTCCGCTTTACCGTTTCCGTTCCCGTCGTATTCCATGTCCCAGATGACGCTGCCATCCTTCAGTCTTAGTGCAAAATCAATGGCAAGTCCGTAGTTGTGCAGGGATTCTCCGGCTTTTGCATTCGTCACGATATTACCTTTGGTGCTGCGGCCCTGATTATAGATTCGTGTCTGCTCCTCGTTACTTCGGAACCCGTCCGTTATGATGATAGTAATCCCTTTTTTCTTAGCGAGACGGATGAGTTCATTCTTTTGCTGTAATACATACGGGTGAAGCTGAGTAACTTCCGGTGTCTCTTTATGATCCAGATCCAAATCGAGATCGTTGATTAATCCTGGTATAGCCGTTTGCAGCTGCATATAAAATATGGCGAGTAATAAAGCAGCAATGAGGAATAGCATCGTTTTTTTTGCGTTTGATCATGCGGATTCTTTAGTTTACCCACTTTCCTTGATAGCTTACTCTATTATATCGGCTAAGATTGATGGATTCCAATACCTTAAGGTATTGTCCCAAGTATCGGCATGAATAGCAAACCTTGGTTTATCGCATTCTAATCAGAAATTCTACCTAGGAAAGAGGAATCGTGATGAGCCATATTCAAAATATGTCAATTAGACTAAACCAGCTATCAAGCCAATTGACCATAGCAGGGCAAAATGGGAGCATGGAGGAGTTTGGAATGATAGTGAATGAGCTTGGTCAGCTCCAGGCTCAGCTTGAGAATGCACAGGCTGCAGTTACGCCTGAAACTTCGTCCGCCGATCGTCAGGAGCTTGTAAATTGCAGGATGGTGCTGCATGGGATGATGGACGCGGTGGAGGATATCCGTACCGCTGTGGCCGAGCAGTACCGTGAGGTGCTGGGCGAGAACAAAATGGTGTTCGAACAGCTGGACGAGACTGTACAGCAGAATGAATATGCGCAAGCTTATCAACATCGTCAACTGTTTAAGCAGATGGATCAAGTCAATCAGCAGCTTCGTCAGCTGGCTGGCTCCATGCTAGATGCAGGGTATCAGATGGAAAGGGGACAGGTGATGGAGAATGGCTTAAATGGAGCTGTAACGACTGAAGGAATAACTTCAGATACAGACGACAGCGGAACCATGATGTAAGTGTTCCTGAAATGAAACGAGAGGGGGACAGGACATTAGATTTAGGTTCACGACGGTAAGGAAAGCTGCTCACAAGTGTTAGAAGCAATAAAAAGGAGCTGCGCATATAGCGCGGCTCCTTTTATGTCATTTTAAGCTTTCCGCCAATCCTTAATCGCTTTGTGCAGGCGTGACAATGCCTCTTGAACGGTTGCACGCGTGCAGGCCAGGTTCATACGCATAAAGCCTTCACCTTCTTTGCCAAAGGCGGAGCCGCTGTTTAATCCAAGCTTCGCTTGTTGAATCAGGAAGCGGTTTAACTCCTCATGGGACAAGCCCATTCCGCGGAAATCGATCCATAACAGGTATGTGGCTTCCGGAATGACTACCTTAAGCTCGGGCAGATGTTCCTGAGCATAATTTGAAACGAGTTCCATGTTCCCCCGAATATACACAAGAAGCTCATCCAGCCATTGACTGCCTTCACGGTATGCGGCTTCGGTAGCAGCAGCTCCTATCGGGGTAATCGAGCCGAGAGAATAGCGGTTTAGTATTTTACGGAATTTGCTTCGAAGCTGTGCATTTGGAATGATCATGTTCGCCGTGTTCAAGCCGGCGATGTTAAACGTCTTGCTCGGTGCAGTACAGATGATGGAACGCTCAGCGGCATCCTCGGATAGAGCTGCGAATGGCGTATGCGCGCCGAATTCAAACACAAGATCTGCATGAATTTCATCGGATACAACGAGCACATCGTACTCCTTGCAGAGGGAGGCCAGACGAGTCAATTCTGCCTTGCTCCATACCCGTCCCACCGGGTTATGAGGACTGCACAGAATGATCATTTTAACGTTACCAGTAGAGAAGCTCTTCTCTAGATCTTCAAAATCCATGGAGTAGTCCCCATCTTCGCTTAACAGAAGCGGGTTAGGCACTAATTCCCGGCCATGTTCCTGAACGACGCTATAGAACGGCGGATAGACCGGCGTTTGAATGACGATCTGGTCTCCGGGCTGGGTGAATGCATCCACGATGAGGTGGAGCGCAGGGACCACACCAGGGCAGAATTGAATCCAGTCCTGTTGGATCGTCCAGCTGTGACGTTTCTGCATCCAATCGCAAATGGCTTCCCGGTACGATTCGGTCGGAAAGGTATATCCGAATACGCCATGCTCCACCCGTTTCTGGAGTGCCTCTACAACAGCTGATGGTGCGGCAAAATCCATATCCGCAACCCACATGGGCAGTGCATCGGTAACGCCGAAGACGGTGGGGGCATTATCCCACTTCAAGCAAGCTGTACGGTTTCGGTCAATCGCAAGATCAAAATTCATATGTAAATCCTCCTAGATGAATGGTGTTAGCGCTAGGCTATAAATTTGGCTAATGTGATGAGGCCGGTGATCGTAATCACGTTGAGTATAGTTGATATCAGCACTGTTTGTGCAGCAAAGTCTGGCTCATTCTGATATTCTTCCGCCAAAATCGATGAATTTACTCCAACCGGCATTCCTGAGGCAATGATGAGTGCCTGAGCTGGAATGCCCTTTAATCCGAGCAGCAGGACAATCACAATGCCGATGACTGGCGCAACTAAAAGTCGCAGCAGGACGCTGAGGTATACATCGAGCCGGCGCAGATTAAGCGGATATTTGATAATCTGTGCACCGAGCGTCAAGAGAGCAATCGCGACCATGGACTGGTCCGCATACGTCAAGGGCTGCGAGATAAAGACGGGTAGCGGCAAGGATAGGGCATGCAGCACAATGCCCATAACAAGGGCGTAGGGAACCGGCATTTTCAAAAAGCCGATGATCGCCTGCTTATACAGCCCTTGTGTCTTGGCCCCCTGAATAGAAATAACTCCGTACGTGAACGTAAGGAGGCTCTGAAAGGACATGATGAGCGCTTGTACCGAGCCGGCCATCGGGTCACCCTTAAATGCCAGGTCATTAATCGGCAGACCGTAGTTTCCTGAATTATCGAGCAGAAGGCTGTTCGTAAAGGCGGCTTTCATCCCCCGGTTGAATTTGCGCTGTTTGGCAACTAATGTGCTGATCAAGTAGAGGACGCCGATATAGAGAGCATAGAACAGGGCTACCATGCCGAGCAGCTGCGGTGACATGCTGGACTCGTACATACTCATAAATACGGCTGCGGGAGTGATGTAATAAAAATTGATTTTGGCAAGCGTATACAGATCGAGCTTAAAGGCATATTGCATTATGATGCCAAAGCCGATCAGAACAAAGATAGGAAGCACCACTTCAAGTATAATGTCGGCGATCATGCTGTTGTCATCTTCTTTCCAAGAGTGTAGCTTAAGGAGCAGACTTTCGCTCGTATATGACGCCATGTCATTATAACATGACGAGGGATTGTTGACACTTGATTCTGAATGGAAAAAGAATAAGGTTTCTTTGGCTGGACTTCGTTCCGGACCACGCATTCGCGTTTCAAGCATAAAAAAGGATATCCCTTGGCCGATGGCCAGGAATATCCCCGATCTGAACATGTGTTGTAGCTAGGCAGCATCTAATCGATGCATCTTTATTGTGGATTGGTTGTCCAAATCCCGGCGGATTTGACAAATACGCGCTGCGGCAGCTTCAGAGCAGCCAGCACAAGCTCAGCTACGTCTTCCGGCTGCATCATCCGGTCTTCGTCCCCGATCTTCAGGCCTGCGTTAACCGCGAGATCTGTATTCACCGTGCTTGGGGTCAGCGCAGTCACGCGGATGTTGTGCTTGCGCACCTCCTGCAGCACGGCTTCGGTCAGTCCCATAACCGCAAACTTGGATGCGTTATAGGCCGAGCCTGTAGCGAAACCACGTTCACCGGCCGTAGAAGAAATGTTAATGATATCTCCCTTATTCTGCGCAATCATGCCAGGCAGAGCGGCACGAAGCATATGGTAAGTCCCCATTAGGTTCACGTCGACAATGCGTTTCCATGCCTCCGGCTCCATCTCCAACAGATTGCCGAACTGTGCAATTCCAGCGTTATTAATGAGAATGTCCACGGAGCCCAGCTCCATGTTCACTGCAGCATATGCTGCCTCCGCTTCGCTTTGTACGGAAACGTCAGCAATAGCCGCGACGGCCTTCACGCCGTACTGCTCAGTAATCATAGCGCTGAGCGGCTCCAGGTCTGATGCTGTACGGGCAACGAGACCCACATGCACGCCTTCCTTAGCAAGTGCAATCGCTAGGGCTCGTCCAATTCCTTTGCCTGCACCCGTGATAAGGGCTGTTTTATTGGCTAGACTCATATCGATCCGCTCCTTCATATTTCAAATAGAGTTTCGTTGACCAGTATACCCTGTTCTTTAGGCAACCACCAAACGTCTGCAATCCTTTGGAAAGGATTTTGTTATAATCGAGACTGAGAGACTTGCAAACCGAAGAGAATTTTTTCTGGAAGCGGAGGATTTATCTATGCTGAATGCGCTGGACACCATCACTGCCTTTCGCCGAGGGGATGAAACGGTGGTTCAAACCTATCCTTGGCTGACGAAGCTGGTATCGGCCGAGGAACGAATCGTGAATCTGGAACGGATTTCGTCCATTGGGCAATTGGCCGATGCAAACCCGGTCTTGGACTATGTGGAGCGCACGTTGAAAATACTGGATTCGCTGCCGATTTCCTATTGGATTAAAGAGCTGCTTGAAGAAGTGCTGGTATGGGCAGAAACGGCCAAAGGTGGGACTGTGCGGGAACGTCTTCGCTGGCAGCACTCTGAGATCAATATGTTCCTGCATAATATTGGCTCTGCCCAGCTATATGAGCGACATATCCGGGATACTAAGGGCGATTTGACACCTCATGAAAAGATGGTGCATACCCTTATTCTTACCCATGGTCTGGTAGGACAACACATTCGAGGGGAAGTAGCCTTTGAGGAAAACCTGCCGTTGTTGAAATTGACGGAGGAAGGACTGTTGAGTCCGGATGAGCTCATCCGGCTGTTGGTCTCTTTGAACCACTGCATTATCGGTGCGGTATCAGAAGATCTGTGGTATTCCGTTCAGGAGGAGGTAGAGTCGCTAATTCGCAGTCTTGCTTCTGAAATTGTGCCACGTAAATGGACTAACGAAGAACGGCTGCGCCGACTCCGATCGGCTTCCATTGCACGCGGTGAGGATTTTGATAATGTGTTACAAGGAATCCAGAAGGAGGCCGATCTCGACTATGGCCTGAATGGATTTCTGGACATAACGCTCTGGTACGTGGAGGCCGCATTACAGGATTATTCGCTGGAAGAGTTCATGAAGGTCCTTCTGCTTGCTCTCCACTCGGACAGATGGGGAAAAGGTCAGAAAGATGCGGTGGAACAGGGTGACTACATGTCTACAGATCGGGTGAGTCACCTAAGCTTTGAACCCTTGATGAACGATATGTACTACGATTACAAAGGTGTTAAGAAGCTGAATGTATACAAAAAGAGAATGATTGAGCAGTACTTACAACAATTGGATTGGAAAGCTTGTCTTTATGGGCCTGTAATGGCCAATCCGCATTTAACCCATAAGTTGGAACGAAAACCGGAGCTGCCGGATACGGCTTTCTTTACCTTCCAGTTCTCCCAAGCTGCAGAGAAACTTATTGAATTCTGTATCGAAGCGGAGAAGTCTCCCCTCTATGAGAAAGCAGTACTGCTGCTGTTCGACCTCTTCGGTTTGCGGCGGGATGCATACGATCGATTTCATAATGAGGAAAGTTATTTAAGTGATATGAACAGTACAGGAGATTATAAGAAAGTGATTCTGGATTATATCACGGGAACGGTAGTGCTGGATATCGGTCCAGGGGGCGGAGTGCTGCTTGACCTAATTGAGGAACGCCTGCCACATGTGCGGCCTGTGGGGATAGATATCTCCTCGAATGTGATCGAAGCGCTGGAGAAACGCAAGCGACTGGAGCAAAAGGAATGGACGGTAATGAAAGGAGACGCGCTTAAACTCAAGGATTATGTTAAGCCGGGCAGCGTGGATACGGTTATCTTTTCTTCCATCTTGCACGAATTATATTCCTATATTGAGAGGGAGGGTTCCCGTTTCAATACGGCGACCATCGAGGCTGCATTAGCCAGCGCCTACGAGGTGCTCGCACCTGGCGGCCGCATCATTATCCGGGATGGGATTATGACTGAGCCGAGGGACATTTGGAGAAGAATCCGCTTTTTGGAGTCGGACGGACCAGAGTGGTTAAAGCGGTATGCTGCCGATTTCAAAGGCAGAGTGATTACCTACGACCAAGTGGATGAGCTAGAAGTACGCATGCCTGTCAATGATGCGATGGAGTTCCTGTATACCTATACTTGGGGTGCTGAAGCTTATGTTCACGAGGTTCAGGAGCAGTTCGGCTATTTCACTCCTACGGAGTATGTGGAGTGCATCCGCAGGACGCTGGGTACCGAAGCGATCATTCGTGTGCAGCAGCACTTTCTGCAGGAGGGATATACCGAGGCATTGGCTGAGCGCATCGAATTTATGGACGACGAAGGCAGGCCGGTGCCGCTGCCTGACAGTACATGCCTATATGTTATTGAGAAGCCAGCCTGCTTGTAGATACTGCAGCAAGTTGAAACGTAAAGAGGACCCGTACGCAAATATAGCGTACGGGTCCTCTTTTATTTTGCCGGCAAAACCGCCGGGGTATGGTGTCCCATCAATTATTGCTTCTCGGGTTCTGGATAATCCTTGCCAAGCGTATCGACCGTCACTTTCTTCATGACGGGAATCTCAAGCGGCATATCCATCTGATCCCGCTCCAGATTTACGATTTCTTCAGCTGTCTCCATTCCTTCGATCACCTTTCCGAACGAAGCGTATTCGCCATCCAGCGAAGGCGCATCCGCAACCATAATGAAGAATTGGGAACCAGCGGAATTCGGATCCTGGGCTCGTGCCATGGATAATACGCCTGTCGTATGTTTCAGATCATTCTGAAAACCGTTGGATGTAAATTCTCCGGCAATGGCGTACCCGGGTCCACCTGTTCCATTTCCATCAGGGTCACCGCCCTGAATCATGAAGCCAGGGATGACGCGGTGAAAGCCTGTCCCATCATAGAACCCTTTTTTCACCAGGGAGATGAAATTATTGACTGTGTTTGGGGCCACTTCCGGATAAAGCTCCAGCTTAATCGTTTTGCCACTGTCCATTTCAATCGTGACAATCGGGTGACTGGCGTTCGGATCCGGAACATTCTCCTTGACCTCAGTTCCTTTGTCATTCTGACCACATGCTGTCAGCACCAGCAGCAGACCCATCATGACAAACAGGATCGGCATCCAGCGTTTTCTACGCTTCAACATCATTGACTCCTCCTGTGCTATTGCTTAATCAATTATTGCTTGTTTATTCTGTATTCTATCTTATCACAGGTGGACAAGTACTGAAAATCGATTAACAGGAGTATATATGAATCAGAAGCATCTTGCGTCGAAGCATCTAGATAGACAGCCCCGAGCGGAGAGATTAGGAGAGAAACAGGCGTCCAGACTTGTTAACAGACCTGGACGCTGCAGGATAGGAGAGAGCTTGTAAGTGATTTTACTTCACAGGAAAGATACCCTCGACTTTGTTTAAAGGAAGCAGAATACGCGAACGATTCTTGTCCTTTGCGAGCAGCTCGATAAAATCGGACCCGATTCTGACAAGCCGGATTTGGTTGAAGGCACCGCGGGTAAGGAAAGTGGTTCGCACACCTACCACTGTTGTCTTGCCCGGTGGCTTGACATCGAATACGCGAATCGAATTCAGGCTTTGGGGTACGAAGAGTTCTCCATTAACCTTGATGAAATTCTTCGGGAATACCCGCTGTAATCGTCCGGGCTCCAGACCAGTGTTCGGCGCATTGATTTCTACCAGATGTCCGATTAAGGAAGACAAGCGACGCTGCAGTGTAAGTTCATGATTCCGGGGAATTTGCAATCCTTTCATGAGGCATCATCCTTCCAGTTCATATGGTGTAGTGTATGTTGGAAGGTATGACTTAGGTGAAAGAGAAGAATTCCTCATTCACACCATGGAAAATGTGAAATTGATGCTTTAGTCAGATTGTGGTAATTTCCTTCGTCTGTTTCCTGTTTCCTGTTTCTAGTAAAATTTGAATGGTATGACGGCTAGGATGGTATAAGAGCTGATAGCTTGACCCATACTGTTTTACTATAAAGCTGGTTGTATGGGAGGCAAATGGTATGGAAAGAAAAGGGAATGTTTTAACAGCACTCATATGGGGAACGTTGATCGGGATTCTGCTGTGGATGTCGATTCTCGGCTGGTTGGATATCCTCTTTGGGAAATAGAACAAACATACTGAAAATGGAAAGCCCCGCTTCTCTATATAGAAGCGGGGCTTTGGCGATTAGTATTCTTCCTCGTCACCATGACTGCCGTTTAATAGATCAGTCCCATGCATTTGATCGGCCGGGGGCGCGGCGGGATCTACCGGGCTATTCGCTGAAATAACATCTGCATCCGGAACATCCTCCAGCGGCTTATATTCATCTTCAACTGGAGAATAGTTTGTGAAAATGTCCTGATTTAAAAAGGCAGTTCCACTGCCGGTTAATGCAGCATCGGCAGCAACACGTTGATCCGGCTCACCTGCATACTCATCAATGATCTCGTCTCCCGGACGAGTAGGGGGTTCGCCTTCGATAGCCCGCCATTCGCGATCTGTTGCATCATCGGCAATCTGATGAATGCCGACTTCCTCACCTGATAGGCCTTGCTGCGAACGGTCCTCTGGCTTCGCATCTGCTGGGGCTGCTACATTTTGGTCGTATGCGATATGATCAGCCTCCTCACTGCTAAGGCTTTGCTCAGTATACGTATTGACATCTCTCAGGTCATCCTGCGGAATCAGATCTGTATCCTCAAGTTTTCGCTTGGCTTCGAACTCCAAATATGTCAAATCTGCCAGTGTATTACGGTTGTTTTCGTCTCGCATAGCGCTCATCTCCCTTCTTCTAATACAAAAAAAGTTTTCTATACTTCGATTTTACCCCCTCAATCAAGAATGAATCCCGATACCCGAGGTTATAAGAAACCATGCAAGTTTATCCTTCCCTGTCCTTTTGCATATTATGAAATGTTTTGTCATAGAAAAATCGACGATAAATGAGATAAATATGTCAAAATAAATGATTTTATAGGTTTTATCCGAGATATTCAACAATGATATTTTGTAGTGATCCCGCTATAATCGAAAAAGTGACTTAACGGACCGGGACAATTCTGAGAGTGGATTGTCACAATACTAACAATAGAACAGGAAGTGATCAGAACTTTGTTTCAATGGATTAAACAAGGCTTCTTTGGCAACTCACGTAAAGACATTCTTTCAGGACTGACGGTAGCGTTCGCTCTCATTCCCGAAGCGATCGCGTTCTCCATTATGGCGGGCGTCGATCCAATGGTGGGGCTATACGCCTCCTTCGTGATTGCGGTCAGTATTTCATTCTTCGGCGGTCGTCCGGGAATGATTTCAGCCGCTACAGGGGCTATGGCATCCTTAATGGGACCGCTCGTTGCTATGCATGGGATTGAATATTTGTTTGCGGCAACGATTCTGACGGGAATTTTGCAATGGTTAATGGGGATGCTCAAATTCGGGCGCTTCATCACATTTGTTCCGCAGCCTGTCATAACTGGCTTCGTAAACTCGCTGGCCATCATTATTTTTATGGCCCAGCTCCCGAATTTCAAAGGGGAATCATGGCCGATGTACTTGATGGTAATCGGAACCCTGCTCATTATTTACTTATTTCCACTGGTGACCAAAGCGGTTCCATCGGCACTGGTTGCCATCATTGTAATGACCGTCATTGCAGTATGGTTTAAAGCTCCAGTTCAGACGGTAGGGGATATGGGTAACATTACACAGGCTCTTCCATTCTTTCATATTCCCGATGTAAACATCAGCGTGGATATGATAATGACCATATTGCCGATTTCTCTGGCTCTTGCGGTTGTTGGAATGACAGAATCTCTATTGACGGCTTCGCTAGTGGATGAATTGACCGAGACTGATAGTGATAAAAGTCGAGAAATTCGCGGTCAAGGCCTGGCTAATATCATCACTGGATTCTTTGGCGGTATGGCTGGATGCGCTATGATTGGACAGACCGTAATTAATGTGAAATCGGGCGGTCGGACCCGGTTGTCGACCCTGGTAGCCGGTGTATTCCTGCTGTTTCTTATCATTGTGCTCGGGGATGTCGTTAAACAAATCCCGATGGCTGCTCTTGTTGGTGTTATGTTTATGGTGTCCATTGGCACATTCGATTGGGGATCGCTTCGCACGCTTCACCGTGTGCCGTTAGGTGACGCGCTCGTCATGTTGGCAACGGTAATCATCGTCGTTGCGACTCATAATCTGGCAATCGGTGTTATGGTTGGTATCGTGTTATGTGCATTGAACTTCGGCTGGAAAATAGGAAGAATTCATGCCGTGCCGCATATACAGCCAAACGGGTCCAAGGTTTACGTCATCCAAGGTCCCTTATTTTTCGGGACGATGATGAAATTCGTGTCATTGTTTGACGCAGCTGCGGATCCGGCACATATCGTGATTGATTTTTCCAGCTCTCATGTATGGGACCAATCTGCCATGAATGCAATTTCCAAGGTAATCACCAAGTATAGGGAAGCGGGAAAAGACATTACGCTGGTCGGGTTGAATGACGAGAGTCAGCGGATGGTGGATCAACTCGCTTTGTTCTCAAGCTCAACATCATAAAATCGAAAAAAGGGATTGGTTAACCTTAGGGTTAAGGCCAATCTCTTTTTCTATTACCTCGAAGTGATAAAATTTAACAAACAACATAAGGTTTCATGTTATATTGATTGTGAAAGAACACGAAGTTTGTCGAATTATCTGATGGAGAGGGATGGGAGTTGCAATTGACTATATACGGTTAGAGGTGCTGACTAGATGAAGGGTATGATTAAATACATACTTCTGCTTCTGCTGGTCGTGCCGCTGCTGCTTGTATCGACCATATCAATGGGCAAATCGGATGCGAAGAATGTTCAAACCGTGATATCCGATTGGCAGTTCATGTGGGATGACCAACCTGAAGCTTTGATATCCCCGACGATTGTCAGGGATAGGGAGAAAACAGAATGGTTGGCAGGAGCACAGGAGAAGAAGAGACCCCCACAGTATGACGGGGTATATTCAGCATGGAATCGTTTTACCTTGCCTGATCTTCCTTGGAAGCATTCAGCCATTATGATTAATCAAGTTAAAGGACAGGACGTTTTGGCATTTTTGGATGAAGAGCCGGTATATGAAGCCAAGCGAGATTATGGATATACGAATCATGCTCTGCTGATCCCTGTTCATCCGGAGGATGCCGGGAAAACCGTATTTATATGGACAAATGGAACTCATCGTACAATGCCTGGCATCCAAGGCGAGGTTATTCTCGGTGACTATGAGCATTTACAAGGGGTCTTCATCAAGAATGATATGAAAGATTTCATATTGGGCTGCTCATTTCTCATCATTGCAGTGGTTATGTTATTCTGCTGCTTATTCCTTCCAAAGTATACGGTATCCAGCTGGATGTCTTTGAGCGTGGTTATTTTGGCCAGCGGTACTTTGCTTATCACGTATTCACCGTTCCTGTATACTTTTTACAGGGATTTGGGAAAATTGTGGGTGTCATTGTTTGATCTCTCTCTCTTTGCCGTATTACCAGCGCTGTATTACTATTTCGAGAAAATATATGGGCCGGGGCCATATCGTATCCTTCGCTATTTACGAAGATTTCAAGTGGCCTACTCCGGGATTTGCCTGATCTTCTTTGTTGTGAATATATTCGCCCCTCAATCTACTTACGAGGTGTATTATTTTGTTTCGGTCAAGATTCTCGGTATCCTGATTATTCTGGAGCTGCTTCTGTTGATCGGAATTACGATTCTGTATGCTTCCAAACGGAACATGGATGCTTATATTTTCTCTGTTGGATTCGGTATGATGGCAGTCGCGACGGTGGGTGATCTGCTTACCTTTTATTATCGCGGAGGCCATTATGTTTTTGTTCTGTGGAAATGGGGCCTCATTGCGATGATGGTGTCCCTGATCGTAATGCTCGGACGTAAATTTGTCCGCAGTCATGAGCAAGTGCTGACATATTCCCGAAAGCTTGAGATGTTCAATGATGAACTTCAGCGATCGGAGAAGATGGAGGTCATTAGTGAGCTGGCCGCATCTGTTACCCATGAGGTGCGCAATCCGCTGCAAGTGACACGCGGGTTTATGCAATTATTGTCTGAAAACTCCAAGGATAAGGATAGGGAGTATTTTGATCTGGCGCTAAAAGAGCTGGACCGAGCTTCTGGGATCATCACCGATTTCCTTACTTTTGCCAAGCCTGAAATCGAGCATGAGACCAGATTGAATGTGGGTGACGAGCTGAAGCATGTTAGAGGTATCCTGCAGCCTCTGGCGAATCTTAGCGGGGGCACAATTGAACTGGAACTGACTCAGGATTTATTCATGATTGGTAACTCTTCGAAACTAAAGCAAGCGATGATTAATATCGTCAAGAATAGCATTGAGGCTCTGGATGGAGAAGGACTGGTGCGGATATGGGCCTACGCGCGAAATGAAGAAATTATCATTCATATCAAAGACGATGGTATAGGAATGGATAATGAGGACCTTGAAAGACTGGGGGAAGCCTACTTCTCTAAGAAATCCAAAGGGACGGGCCTTGGCCTCATGGTCACCTTCCGGATTATCGAAGCCATGCAAGGGAACATTAACTTTTATAGCAAAAAAGGGAGCGGTACCGAAGTGGTTATTCGCTTTCCATCTATCATGTCAACGAAATCCGAATAGATCTACATCAAGGGAGATGCCGCCGCATCTCCCTTGATTGCATGCTATCAGAAAATTTATCATTTTTACGGAATTTAGAAGGTAGAAGGTTTTGCTGCATCGAATAACTGAGTAAGAGTTCCACCCATTATAATGTTTGAGGTGCGTCAATGAGGTCTGGATGGAGAATCGCCGTGTTCCTGATCATCGTTATTGCTTTAAGCCAGGGGTTCCCCAGGTATGTCATTGCAGTTGAAGAAACGGCAGCCCAGTCAGCGATTACGGAGTGGAGCATCCTCTGGTCTGAATCCAAGATGATCCCCGACAACGTCCCTGCCCAAGGGGAAGGCTGGACGGAAGCTTCATCAGGAACCTTTGAGCCTTTTAAGCCGTATGGCAAGGCAAGCGTTTGGGTTCAGATGAAGATTCCCGAGAGTAATTCAGCATCTCCGGGTCTGCTGATTGATAAGCTGCAAGGGAAACAAGTTGCAGTTTATGCAGATCATGTGAAGATTTATGAATCTACCCGAACTTACAACTATGAGCTGAACTACATTTTATTGCCGCTGCATAAGGAATTGCTAGGTAAGGATCTGCATATCTGGCTTGAAACCCCAAAGGATCATGTAAACGTTGAAGGTAAAATCTTTGTCGGGGAATATCATGATCTGCTGAACCGGTTTGTTAAGTCGAACATGGCGGATATCATTCTCGGCAGCGCCTTCATATTTATTGCTATGTCGATGATGATCTGTGTTTTTTTTCTTAACAGGAAGTATGTGTACGCCGTACTGTCGTTATCTTTCGTTATTTTATCGGTTGGTATATTAATTTTTACTTACTCCCCTTTTCTCTATACGATTTTTAATGAGCACGGAAATCTTTATACCCTTTTATATGACTGCTCCTTATTTATTTTAATGCCTTCGATAATTCTCTTTTTTGAAATCATCTTCGGATCAGGCTGGAAAGGAATATTACGAACCGTTCGTAAAGTCCAAATCGCCTACTCTCTGTTCTGCGTGCTCTTGATGCTTGTCAACCAATGGACTTCGAATCAATGGTTCGATGTGTATTATTTCTTCTCGGTTCAAGTTATGGGGATTGCCATAGCCATTCAATTCTTATTACTGATTGTGAGCTCCTTATATTATGCCGTTAAGGGGAATAAGGATGCCGTTATTTTTAATGCAGGCTTTGCCGTGTTCGCAATCATTAGCATAGGGGAACTGCTGCAATATATTATATCCCGGGGCAGCTACAATTTCTTTTTGTGGAAGTGGGGAGTTGTTAGTTTTATTATTGCGCTCATCATCATTCTTGGACGGCATTTTGCCAACAACCATAAACAGATACTGCAATATTCCAAGGAGCTTGAGATGTTCAACAACGAGCTACAGCGTTCAGAGAAAATGGAAATTATCAGTGAGCTTGCGGCTTCGGTGGCCCATGAAGTTCGCAATCCGCTGCAAGTAACCCGAGGATTCCTACAGCTTCTTACTGGCAAAGCCCAGGCAGCAGAACGTCAGTATTTGGAGCTGGCTCTGGTAGAATTGGACCGGGCATCCGGCATTATTACGGATTTCTTAACCTTTGCCAAACCGGAAGTCGGCAAGGATACGGTGTTATCAGTTTCTGAGGAATTTAAGCATATCGAGGGCATACTTGGCCCGCTAGCTCATCTGCAAGGTGGCAAGATTACCGTCGATATTCCAGAGAATATTATGATTCGGGGTAATTCCTCGAAATTCAAACAAGCCTTCGTCAACATTGTGAAGAACAGTATTGAGGCGCTCGGCGAAGAGGGAAAAGTTCATATTCGTTGTTATCGTCAACAGAATCAGGTGTTTATTCATGTTGTGGATAATGGAGAGGGGATGGGGCCGGAGGTGTTAGCTCGGCTTGGAGAGCCCTATTTCTCCAATAAAACGAAGGGAACCGGCCTTGGTCTGATGGTTACCTTTCGAATCATCGAGGCCATGGATGGAGATATTTATTTTACGAGTAAACAAGGAGTGGGGACGGATGCCGTCATTACACTTCCGGCAGCTGGCGAATAATTCGCCAAGCTGCGGGAGGGGATGACTTGCCATCGTCCTTATATTTTTTTTCTTCACTTTGTTTGATAAGGGAGACTGACGTTTAAGTTTAAAATGTACTGTGATCTATGAAAATGACCAAGTAGGAGGTAATTCATATGACTCAGAAAATTGTAGGAGCTTTTCGAACGGAGAGTGAGGCAACCCGAGCCATCGAGGAACTGAAGCAGCAAGGATTTAGAGCAGATGAAATCTCGGTTATTGCCAAGGATCGCGACGAATCTTCACATATCCAGGATGAGACAGGGACAAAAGCACCTGAAGGATTGGCTTCTGGAGCGGCAACTGGCGGTGTGCTGGGCGGCGTCACAGGCTTGTTGGCTGGTCTTGGTGCACTGGCTATTCCAGGCGTAGGACCGATTATCGCTGCAGGACCGATCGCAGCCACCCTCACTGGAGCAGCCGTGGGTGCAGGGGCTGGCGGACTCGTCGGAGGCTTGATCGGTCTGGGCATTCCTGAGGAGCAGGCAGAGGAGTATGGCGGCTACGTGAATGAAGGCCATATTCTTGTCATGGTCGATGCGGATAAATCCAATGGGGGCCGGGTTTATGATATATTCCGGAATAATAGTGCGCTCAATGAACATCATTATCGAGAGGAAGGTACTTATGGCACCACAGGTACGCCGATAGATTCGCGTTCAGAGGCAGCTTCTGCTACCGAGGATGCAGTCCCAGATCCTAATCTGTATCAGGGATATGGTGATGGACACGGGGGCTCGGTGAGTCCAACGCGTGATGGTCTGGACCAGAACGATACACTAAAAAGATGATAATGCGGTATTCATATAGGAAGAGATCATGAACAAACCGCCCGGTAGATAACCGGGCGGTTTGTTCATGATCGATATTCTTGCTTCACGAAGTTTTACTGGAACACAATGACTACCGTTTGTTGCGTTGTCCCTGTCTACCTCCCGACCCATGTCCGGGACCTCCAGGTCCGCCGGGATGTCCAGGACCTGGTCCATGCCCAGGCCTGCCCGGATGCCATGGACCGTATCCATGGCCGTATCCGTGGCCGTATCCATGGCCGTATCCATGGCCGTATCCATGGCCGTATCCATGGCCGTATCCAGGATAAACAGGGTACCCTGGGTAGAACGGAGGGAATGGGTAAACCGGATATAATGGCGGGTAATATGGGTATGGATAGGAGGGGTAACCGGGAAATAGACCGCGAGTGCCAAGATTTGCTTGGGTTTGAAGCCCTCTTTTAGGGTAATGACTCAAGCCATACACCTCTTTCTATCAGATGGTTACTTCATTCTATGTAGGATCAAGAATAAGGGCACTCATCTAATTCGAAATAGGCAAACGGCTAAGGATATAACAAAGTCAGCAGGCAGAGGAACATGGACGCTTTCAGGATGCAAACCGCGTAGCCTATGGTCCTCCATTTTTCATCAAATATACTGGAGACCTGCCGTGTATGGAAGCGGGATCGGATCAAATATTATGCTGCCATTAGCACGGTGGGGGGATTCTGGATCAAACAAGATGGAGAGCAGTCCTTCATCATCCAAATGTAATGTTTCATTATCTAAGGTAAGGCGATAGGGACCGTGCGGGCCATCTGCTTGAATCATCCCCTCCGGGAGCAGAGGAGCCAGTTGATGAAGCAGCTGCGAGCCGCTTACCAAATACACGGTTCCATCGTTCCGGATATATTCAGGCAGGATGCCCGTAGATTGGATAAGTGCGGCAAGCTCCCTATCCTGCCATGGAAGGGGAACAGTCAGCTCCGCAAGGTTGTATGCTGTGATTGCTTCAGCTATCAATTGCGCTGCCGCTTCCGGACATCCTCCCCACTCTACCAAGGTGGCTTCTCGTGAAGGAGTCATCACGGTTCCAGGGACGGCGATGATAGCAAAAGCGGTCAACGCACCCTCTTCCTCAGCGACCAGGACTTTCTGCTCCAGGCGGATTACATTGGAGTATGCGCTTGCATCTAGCAGCTTGTTAAGCTCTGAAGCCGTTGAAGCATATCTTGCTTCCCGCTGCTCCATCAGTTTGTGTAGCTGGAACAGATCCTGGGGCTGCATGGTTCGGATATTGACCTGTTTTCCAGTTGTCGTCCGCAAGGGCTCAGCAACATCCGGAGATAATCGGAATCGGAGAGCGCGTCCGAACAAGCGACTGCCTGCTCGTGTGTAAAGTGATCTTCCGCCGGAGATGAGGATTAAGGATGCACCTGAAGCCTCCCCATGAAGAAAACATTGCTCCAAGAGATTGCCTGCGAGTCGTTGACCACGGTAATTCGGATCCGTACAGACAGAGCCGATGGAATATATATTTAACTCAGCGCCGCGGGTGTTGATGGTGAACGGAACAAATCCCATAAAGGATACCAATTTGTCTTGATCCCAGGCACCGTAGGAATGGCTGATTCCGGGTGAAAATATCGCAGGAAAAGAAACTCCCATAGACGGCTGTTCCGGCTGCTTTAGAAAAATACGGTTGGACAGCTCTACAGCTTGAGGTAATTGCTCGCTTTTCATGATAGAGATATGCATTGGGTTGTGGCCTCCTTATGTATGTGCTTGTTACCAGTATAAAGTCTTTCGGCGCAGTATTTCCAGTAAACGCTATCATATTTTTGCAACTGTTTATAAAGTACTCTAATTCATACCCGTTGCAGAGTTGGCAGATACCGCAGTACAGGCTTGTACAGATATGCGGAAAAGCAACCTTTTTCGGGTAATACTAAATGAATGAGTCTAAACAGAGGAGGGATGAGCTTGCCAAATTTTATCGATTCTATCATATTACTGTGCGGAGCCTTGCTTCTGACAGGTGTATTGACCACCAAGTTTTCATCACGGTTCGGCATGCCTGCCCTGGTTCTGTTTATTGCGATCGGGATGATTCTCAGCCGATTCATTTATTATGATAATGCGGAGCTCACGCAGCTGGTGGGCATCTTCGCATTGATTGTTATTTTGTTTCAGGGCGGCATGCAGACCGATTTTAAGGAAATTAAGCCCGTCCTTGGCCCCGCTATTTCCCTTGCGACAATCGGCGTCCTGCTAACCACAACAGTTGTCGGATTATGTGCTACTTATATTTTGAATATTTCTTTAAAAGAAGGGCTGCTGATTGGCGCCATTGTCGGTTCAACGGATGCTGCAGCAGTTTTCTCAGTGCTTGGAGGGACGAATCTGAAGAAGCGGATTCGTATGACACTGGAAGCGGAGTCAGGAAGTAATGACCCCATGGCCGTATTTTTGACTGTATCCATCATTGAATGGATCGGACAACCCGATATCCATATATTTGGACTGCTGCTCTCCTTCATTATGGAGATGGGACTTGGACTCGTGATTGGGGTTCTGATTGGGATGCTGGCTGTGTTTGTGATCAACCGTATTAATTTTGATTCCTCAGGTTTGTACCCCGTAATGGCTTTAGGTTTTGCCGTGATGAGTTATGCGGCAGCAGCTTGGCTTGGAGCCAGCGGATTGCTGGCCGTCTACGTAATGGCTCTGGTTCTCGGCAATGCGGAGCTGACGTACCGCAAGACGATTCAAGCATTCAACCAAGGATTTGCCTGGATGATGCAGATAGCTATGTTTGTGCTGCTCGGGCTTCTTGTTTTCCCTAATGAGTTGTCCAGGGTAGTATGGCAGGGTCTTTTGATGTCCCTGATCCTTATATTTGTTGCCCGCCCCATCGGCGTGTTCTGCAGTCTGTTGTTTACCAAATTTGCCGTACGGGAGAAAATACTGATCTCCTGGGCAGGTCTTCGTGGCGCTGTACCGATCGTGCTGGCTACATATCCTGTTCTGGCAGGCATTAAGCAAGGTGAATTATTCTTTAATGTGGTGTTCTTTGTTGTCCTAACCTCGGCGGTAATTCAGGGCACGACCATCTCCCCTTTAACGCAGAAGCTGTCGCTTATAGAGAAGGACAAATCCAAAACCCCGTCCTTATTAGAGCTCATGGCACTCGGAAAAGCGGAAACAGAGATCAACCATGTACTTGTAAATGACGACATGCCCATGATCGGCAAGGAGATACAGCAGCTTAACCTGCCGGATGATATTCTGTTTACGGCTATCATTCGAGAGAAAAGAATCATCACACCGAGAGGGAACACAGTTATTGAAGCAGGAGACACGCTATATGTTATGAATCCGAAGAAAAAGCGAAAAGATATGAAGCATATCCTGGGATTATCTTAAGAATGACTGGGCTCAAAGCTATATGATGCCCGTCATAGCGAACGAGTGAATGAATGAAATATGATGGGTATAAATATGAGGGGATTTCTTCATCCTATCTTCATCTGATGTCTTTTGAATTCCTTTGCAAATTAGACAGCATTCTGGTATGATTAATACAAGGATTTAGAATAAGTCTAAATACAATATTGAAGGAGACGATATAGATGAGCAACGTTACCCATCATGCCCAAGAAACGACAACGAATGAACTTCAGCAGATTTTGAATACGCAGGTTGCCAACTGGAGCTTGCTTGGCGTGAAGCTGCACCATTATCACTGGTTCGTCACAGGCCCACAGTTTTATGTATTGCATGAGAAATTTGAGGAGTTCTACAACACGGCAGCTGATTATGTGGATGAATTGGCAGAGCGTTTGCTGGCCATTGGCGGTAAGCCTGCAGCCAGTATGGCTCAATATCTGAAGACTGCAACTATCCAAGAGGCTTCTGATGAGAAGACAGCGGAGCAGATGGTCAAACAGCTGGTTGCTGATTTCGAGCAGCTTGCCGGCGAGATGAAGTCGGGAATTGAAGCTGCAGCTCAAGAAGGAGACGACGCTACAGCCGATATGCTGACCGGCATGGTAAGCGATGTTCAGAAGAATGCCTGGATGCTGAATGCATTCCTGGGTAAATAAGCAGTATTTCCAAATGTAAGAGAGGGAGATCGACCTGATAAAGGTTGATCTCTTTTTTGGTTATCCATAAGTTGCAGGTTGTATCGTTGAGTTATAAATTTAGTGCGTCTTTTTTTTTGTAGCAAACGTATATACCTATAGTTATTCTGATTTAGAGACAGGGGAGTAGTGAGGATGACAGGGATGGAATCACGACAACAGCTGGAATCACAGCTTCAGGGAATTTTGAAATGGGAGAAAGAGCAGAAGGACGTCATGTTTTGGGAAAAGCTCGGACGAATACCATTTATGCTGCTGGATCGTCTCACGCCCAAGGCTGTTCAAGAAAAAATCGGAAGCGCTCTGAACGAGGTAGGCGGATTTATTCAGAGTGGCGGAAAGCATTTGGTACGCGAACAATCGGTTATGAACATCCTGGCTAAGGTAGCAGAGGGAGAGGGAAGACACATTGATTCGAATGTCTCCGTAGCCCAAGATCTCGGGGAAGATTTGGAAACACCACCAGAGCAATCCACGCTTACGTTGACATCCGCTCCGGAATTGCCTCTTCATGTTATGGATACTGCAGCAGATGCCTTGACGGTAAAGCGAGTAAAATTCGCTGCAGCACAGGGAGCGGCAACAGGAATTGGTGGCGTATTAACGATCGCGGCCGATCTGCCGATGGTGCTTGGTCAATCGCTTAAAGTGCTGCAGGAAATGGCGCTTTGTTACGGGTATGATCCGAACGATTCCCGGGAACGGGTGTTTATCGTCAAATGCTTGCAGTTCGCCTCTGCTGATATCGTCGGTAAAAAAGCGGTGCTTGAGGAGCTCGCCAACTTTGATGATGAACAGGCGACGGAGCAGGTATTCTCGCAGCTGCAAGGCTGGCGTGAAGTCGTCCAGTCATATACCGATAACTTTGGGATGAAAAAGCTGTTTCAGCTTATTCCGATCGCTGGGGTCGTATTTGGTTCAATCAGCAATAAAGGGACTATAAGCGATGTAGCCGAAGCGGGGAAAATGCTGTACAAGAAGCGGCGTCTCCAATACCGGCTTCGGAATATGGAATATCCCTTGTAGTCGAAAAATCGACAGTACAAAAAAAAGCTGCCCACTGAAACGGGGCAAGCCTTTTTTTGTGAAGTAACGCAAATATATCCTTGCAAATTTTTTATCGATTATCCACTTTCTCAGGATACAAGTCATGGTTCATCAGACGATTGGCAGCGATCTCTTCATACTTCGTTCCCGGACGGCCGTAATTGCAGTAAGGATCGATGGAAATGCCGCCGCGAGGTGTGAATTTGCCCCATACCTCGATATATCTTGGATCCATCAATTTGATGAGATCATTCATGATAATATTGACGCAATCCTCATGGAAGTCACCATGGTTGCGGAAGCTGAACAGGTACAATTTCAGGGACTTGCTCTCCACCATTTTAATATCCGGAATATAACTTATATAGATGGTTGCAAAATCTGGCTGGCCTGTGATTGGGCACAAGCTTGTAAATTCGGGACAGTTGAATTTGACGAAGTAATCCCGGTAGGGATGCTTGTTGTCAAAGCTCTCCAGAATGCCCGGGTCATATTCGAATGTGTAAGTCGTGCCTTGATTGCCGAGCAGGGTAACGTCTTGCAATTCTTCTTTTTGTCTGCCACTCATGCTTCATAACTCCTTTATCAATCTATAATTAGTCCTTGGTCGTTTCCAATGGTGCTCCGGACAAAACTAAACTCCGCGTTTATTTCCCCAGACGAGGGTATGCAATTGCGGCAGAACACGCACATCGTTCAATCGGTCGGATTGCATGACAGCATCAACAAGCTGCTCATATCGACCCAGCAGATGGGAGACAAGCTCCGGCGTGTTGCCTGTGCCTACATTGGGATTGCCGGTTTGCAAATAAAAAGGCACATTTGGATAACGTTCATGAACCGTCTCTGCATAGGATAGATCTTTATCGTCGAATATCACCACTTTGAGGCTGTAAGTCCTCCCGGGGGGACGAGCCGATAAGCGGGAGATGATATCATCGAGCTTACCCCAGTCGGTATCCATGCCTGAACTGGGCGGTTTTGGAGAAATGGTGACTTCATCAATATCATTCAACCAATCCTGCCAGCGTGAGCCCTGAGTCTCCACGGCAACGGTAATACCATGTCGATGCAGCTCATCCACAAGCGTTCCGAGCTGGGAAAGAAGAGCCGGGTTGCCACCAGACAGTGTAACGTGATCAAAGCGTTCTCCGCCCAGGCGGTACAGTTCCTGCCAAATCTCCTCTGCATTCATAAGCGAGATGGTATCCTTAGCGGAACCGTCCCACGTAAACGCGGAATCGCACCAGGAACAGCGATAATCACAGCCCGCCGTGCGAACGAACATCGTTTTGCGGCCAACGACCATCCCTTCTCCTTGGACGGTTGGACCGAAGATCTCCATCACGGGAATCGGACGTTCCACCGTTAAGGTGGGAGACGAAGCACTGCCTGAATCATGAGCAGGCGTTACATGCGTATCATTCATGGATCATCCACTCCCGTCTGACCTCGGCATAGCTGGTTGGTGTCTCGAACAAGCGGACGAATTCCGTTCGTGCGCCTTGTTGTATATGGCACTCTCTACTGCTGAGGGCCTCCTCCATTTTTTCAAACAGCCAAACCACCATGTTTTCTGCAGTTGTATTCATTGGCGGCAGGGTCTCGTTCAAATAGCGATGATCCAAATAGGGTTCGATTTCCGTTTTCCAGCAATCCTTAATGTCTCCGAAATCGATGGTGATGCCGACTTCATTCGGGATACCGCTGATGCCAAAGACCGCTTTGTACGTGTGCCCATGCAGGTTTTTGCATTTTCCTTCGTAACAATGCAGATGATGTGCAGCATCAAAGGTAAACTCTTTGGAAACCAGTACCCGCTTCCGGTGGTAACGCAGGCTTGATGCATCGATGTCCTCGCCAAGCTTCTGCAGATGCTCTACAATGCGGAAAGCCCCGGGCTCACGGCTCATACTAGGCGCCCCCCTTCGGTCATGCGGGTACGGTGCTGTAAATATTTGTCGAGTCCCGCTTTTCTCAGCTTGCAGGCTGGACATTCCCCGCAGCCATCTCCCTTAATGCCGTTATAGCAGGTCAACGTATAATCACGAACATATTCGAGGGCATTCATCTGGTCGGCGAGCTCCCAGGTTTCTGACTTGTCGAGCCACATGAGCGGCGTATGAATGACAAATGGATAATCCATGGCCAGGTTCAGCGTAACGTTGAGCGATTTAATGAAGCTGTCCCGGCAATCGGGATAACCGCTGAAATCCGTCTCACATACGCCTGTAATCAAATGTTTAGCCCCGATCCCCTTAGCCAGGACAGCGGCAAAACTGAGAAACAGCAAGTTCCGTCCTTCCACGAAGGTCGTCGGCATGCCTTCGCCTTCGGCGATCTCAATATCGCTGCGCGTGAGCGCATTGGGCGCCAGCTGATTAAGCAGGCTCATATCAAGCACAGTTTGCTTTACACCCTGCTCTTTGGCAATTTGGGCTGCGCATTCTATTTCTAATTTATGGCGTTGGCCATAATCGAATGTGACCGTCTCGACCTCGGCGAAGCGTTCCTTCGCCCAGAAGAGGCAGGTGGTACTATCTTGGCCACCGCTGAAAACGACGACTGCTTTTTCATCTTTAAGCATAAAAAAACCTCTCATCCTTCATAAATTAAGAACAGCCTGACAGGGCTGATCCCGTAGAAGAAAGAGAAGTTCATTGAACTGAGTCCGTAAAAAAACAAGCCTTATTCTTAGGATGCGAGGCATCGAACAAGACACGATAGTTTTTTATAGAGGGAGTTCACGAACCTCTCCCACACACCGTTATAGGTGAGTGGATTGTCTTCTGTTGTCTAGTGACCACATAGGCCGTTTATCGGCTTGCAGTCTCATAATTTACTCCATTATAGCACGGCCCGGTTATTTGATAAACACTCCGCCAAAGGGAATTGCTTCCCGAAGAAAACGCTTGATGATTCCCTCGTCGTTTAATTCGTTCACGAGCCGTTGATTCTGGCGTCCTGCTTGAAACAACACATAACCGTCACCAGTCAGTTTCCAGTGATAGTTCATATGCTGGCTGGCCAGATGATTGCCGTATACGGTCAGGTCAAGCTTAGCTGCTTCGGGATACGCAATGATACTTCCTGCATCAACATACAGCGGCTCGGTAGGATGCAGTTTGACTTTGCAAACCGGGCCCTGTGTTAGAATGCCAATGCTTCCTTTGCCGGAAAACTTCATTTTTATGGCATCCCGGGTGACCAGCATATTTTTGATTTTTAGAATCCGTGTCTGCATCGTAATATGCTGAGTATAAAAGAAAACATGCCGAAAATCATACAGCATATCCTGCTCGCCTTCAAGCTGAATCTCATGCATGCTAAAGCCGGCAGGAAGCGCAGCCGTGAACTGGCTAGGCCCAGTAATGTCCGCTCGGATCAGCTTTTTCTTGCGGTAGATGCCTTTTACATTCATCAGACGGTCGCTGCGGCCCGAGGAGGGACCGCGGTAAGCTACGATCTGTTCTGGATGAAGAATATGGACCATGTCTCCATCAGTCAAGGAGAACGTAACCGCCTGACCTGCTCCGCTGCCAACTGCATCTTCCATCCGAATAATCATGGGCAAGCCTCCCTTTGTCTATATGAATGATATCGATTGAAAAGAGCTTGTCCTATTTAATACGGTTAGTCCTCCGCATGCCGAAGCGCAGGAGACGAATTATGACAAAATATCCGGCAGCCAAAGCCACGGCGGTGATGGCTATCGTCTTTAGACGATCTGCCCCTCGCTTTCGTACTGCCTCAGCCTCCTGAAGCTGGTGCACCATTTGGTTTAGCTGCTGATTCTGTTCTGCCAAATTGGAGTTTTGTTCTGCTAATGTTCCATTTTGCTCGAGCAGACGTTCAGCATCATTCTTGACTCTATCAAGTTCTTGCAAGGCCTGGTTGTAGTTGTTCTTGAGCTGATTAATTTCATCAGGGAGACTGGAAAATTGCTCAATACTATCATATACATTACCTAAGTAATTAGCGCTGGCGGTCCGTTCACCGGCAGGCAACGCGATCCCGGCAACGAGCAGTATAAGAGAGAGACGAATCAGCCTGGATTTTGTCGGTTTATGCATGAGGGATCACCACCATTCGAATATTGATAGTAAATACGTATCAGATTCCGACAGGTTTCTATTACTATACTTTACCCAAAATCGGGAGGGAAGTGAACCATTAGAAGACTGACTGTTTAACGTTCGCAAAGAGAGGGTAATGTAATGAAGTCAGCCCGCTTCAACCATCCAAACGAAACGATCATATACATGAGTTAACAGATAAAAGGAGATACGATGATGATGAAAGAGAATAATATGAAAAAAATTATGATTACTGTGAATGGAAAGCCTGTAGGGGACGGCCTATGGATCGATAAAGTGACTTACGCACCGATTCAACGTACGGATCGCTTTACGGGGGATTCGAAGTCCCATCCGGCTGCAGTAGTTGGTTAATATTTTCTGAAAAATACAGCTCAACCTTTAGAACCCGAAGAGATGCTTCGGGTTCTTTTTTATGTTTAGGAGCTTTTGAAGAATCTATTAGGGCTCATGAGTTTGGTTATAAAAAAAGAGAGAAAACGTGGAAATATGACGTTTAATGGAAGAAAAAGTTACAAAATAATACAATACTACTTTATACTAGATTGTAACGAAATCTAATATACATAACAAAACAAAAGAAAAGGAGTTTGAAGAAATGGCATTTTGTACACATTGCGGAAGTGAATTAGAGGAAGGAGTTGCACATCAATGCAAAGACGGACTTACAGCTAGCCATACGGAAGCAGCGGCATCCACGGAGCCTGAATCGGAACGAAGCGCACCGTTGCCGACTGGACCTACGAATGCTAAAACCGCCTCAAGCGTTCAGATTGATGGACAATTGCTGCTGAATTTATTGAAAAACCCGATGAATGCTCTGAATCTGCGAGGCGATCAGACAGGATTGATTTATGGCCTGATTGGTATCATCTCTAGCATCATCGGTTTTTGGTTGTTCGGACTCGGAGTTAGGCATCTTTTTTATTCAGGTTGGGGCATAATGTCGCTTGTCGGCGGCAATATTGGGCTAGGCAGCAGTTCACTTTTACTGGGGCTGTTTTCCACGGTGATCTTGTTGGGATCATTCTGGTTCACAGGGAATATGATAACGAAGAAAAAACTTGATATTAAAGAATTTGTTGCGAAAATGGGGTCATTTCAGCTTCCATTTGGAGTAGTTCTGATCATAGGTGGGCTGCTTAGTTTTATGTCATTGCAGCTGGCAATTCTCGTCCTGATATTTGCTCTGTTAGCAGCATTAGCAGCGAATAGCGCAGCTGTCATCCAGCTGTATCAGATAAGTTCAAACCAGCTGATTAAATTTATTGGTATGGCAATAGGAATTTATACGGTACTGCTCGCCATAGTCAATAAAGTATTATTATAATCACATTAAAAAGACCGCAGCTTATAGGGCTGAGGTCTTTTTTTTTGTCGAATAAAAACAGGGAACATAAATCCGTCGATTGAAAAATATAGTTATAGACTGTAGACACTGTGGGATTCTCCGCCTTATTTTAATTCCTGAGAAAAACTCGTATTTAATTCTGTGAAAATCTCAGTTTTACTAGGGCTTCCTGCCAAATCTTGCGGATCAGTTCCATCGAGATTGAATTTACCAGCCTGCATATTAATTACGCTGTACTGACCATAGCTGTTTTTCTTCAAAAAGATCAAATATTTGTTGTCTTTTTTCATTTCGGTATACCCTTCGTACGCAATTCTTTTTTTACCTTTAAACGTTTGATATAATCCGATGGGTTCAATCACTGTAAGATCTACTGCATCCTCTTCTGGACCTTTTAGTACCTTTTCCACATCAATCTCTGTAAACGTAGCAATATCAGCAACAAAGCCTTTAGGTAATTCAGTCAAATGTATCTCTCGGTCTTCAAAATCTTTGGTAGGGCTGCCAATGACAACTAATTCAGCATCATTTAATAGTCCATTACCTGTAGAATATCCAACATAATCCGAGGATACATATATGTCACGTACAGAATTATAAATAGCAAAATAATAAAAGCAGCATGTAGCAAGAATGAGAGCCAAAACAAGAGAAATAATAGTACTTTTCTTTTTTAGCAACATTAGATAATCCTCCCCAATTTATTTAATTCCCCATTTGTACTTCAATTCGCCTTTGTCGTAGGTTGAAGGGGAGGTTACGTTTCGGTTTTTAAATGTGTCGCTTCCGTCTGTCATGACTGATTGTGATCTTAAAGTTGAATTTATACGGTACTGCTCGCCATAGTCAATACCGTATTATTATAATCACATTAAAAAGACCACAGCTTATAGGGCTGAGGTCTTTTTTTGTCGAATAAAAACAAGGAACATATGTTCCATGACAGTGTGATGTCCATCCGAATTGGTACATTATTAGAAGAACAGGAAAGAGGTGGATGTGTTGCAGTCTGGCTTGTATTCGGATTTCACATGGAGTCACAGCCATGTATTCGCTGGCGACACTAGTCAAGTCTTTCTGCTGATCGAGTGGAGGACTGGTGTCATCAGGCAAAATAAGCAGTCCAAAGACATGAACCGGTGCATTGCTGAAGATATCCAACTGCATCTCCAATTAGGAGAAGATGTGCAGTTGGAATCTATGTATGGATGTCAAGGGGAGGTACTCAATGATCGTAATATCTCGTTGTCTTTAGGATCTCTGTTTGCAGGGAAAACCAAGCAATTAGTGCTTGGACTGAGAGTAGGAGCACGGCAATCCGGTGTATATCCCATCATAACGGCATTATGGACATATATGGATACTCAAAAACAAAAGGTGGTTTTACAGCCTTCCCGTACGATACCCTTACAATTCAGCAACCACACGGCATTAAAATACCGAAGAGTGGATTACCGTGTTGAGAAGGCGCTGAAATTCTATCAAAATGCTTCCGCATTGCAGCAAGCAAGGGGAGAGATGCAGCACGGGAATTTAGGGCTTGGGGAACGGCTTATTCTTAGGCAGGCAGACCAGATGCTGCTCTATGCCATTCGATTTGATGATATCGATTATTTGCAGGAGGCGGAGGTCCTGTATAAGTTAAATGGACTGTATAGAAATACCTTCGATCCATAATCAGTTCTGAAAACGCAAACATAAAAGGGACTATAGACGGGAAATTAAGTAGGAATAAAGAATCTGTATCTAAAAAAGGAAAAATGATATGAGGGTCGAATGTACTACTTAGTGATCAAGGAATATATGTCGAATTTACTAGACAGATAGGGAGAATGCCATATGACAGACCGACTGATCCGACTAATGAGAATCATAACCCTTGTACAAGCAAGGCCGGGAATACTGGCCCGTGAGCTCGCCGATCGTTGTGGAACCAGTGAAAGAACCATTTATCGGGATATGGATGCCCTCAGCGCAATGCATATTCCGATCACACACCAAGGCCGAGGCCGAGGTTATACGTTCATTGGGCATTTTGCAATGTATCCGCTTGGTTTATCTGAAGAGGAAGTACAGGCTTTATACAAGCTGCTGACGATTATGGAAAAAATCAAGCCGATGCTGCCCGATGAATTTGAAACCGCTTATGAGAAAGTGTTGGCTGCTGTATATAAGCAAAGCACGGAAAAAGCGGAGATTCAGGCTGGGGACCGAGAGGAAACCTTTACGAATTTTATACCTAATCCCAACGACTCGTAGCAAATAGAACCTCGCCCGAAAGTACACATACTCTTGTGTCTATCGGCGGGGTTTTGTCATGTTTAGGGTGATAAATTTGCCGGAAGCAGACATGCTAGGACTAGTAAAATAGATTCAATATAGGAATATTATACCAAAATAAATGAATATATGATAAAATAGCGACAAATTCTCTCATACATACAAAAATGGGAATATTGTGAAACTTATGAGAGTTCGCGGATAATGTCCCTAAGCAAGGGCATAGGAAGGAGATATGAGGCAGTCCCATTGGTTTATTTTACAGTTTATTTAGAGGAGGATATTCATGAAAAGCAAGTCAATAATTGTATTATTGGCGCTAGCTGTGCTCATTGGAAGCTTGTATCAGAATGAGGTGAAAGCCGCGCAAGACAGCACAGCTAGCAAGACGGGTGAGATTCAGAGGGCAGTCGCTCCCCATTTCACGGATATTGAGGGGCACTGGGCCCAGGCAGCTATTCTTGATGCGGTGAAACGAGGATATGTGGATGGATATCCGGATCAGAGATTTTTGCCTAATAAAGAGGTAACCAGAGCAGAATTTATTAAAATGGCGGTTACCGCCTTGAAGCTTGAGGTGAATGCCTCAAGTAAAGAAACATGGTACGCACCCTATGTTGCTGCCGCTGAATCGGCGGGAGTTTATATGGCCGGAGATTTTGCGAATCGTAATCTGACTCAATATATGACACGTGAAGAGATGTCCAAGCTAGCGGTAAGGGCACTTGGTCATAAGAATGTGGAAGAGAAGCAGTGGATGTATCTTGCATCCAAGGATGGCATCTTGTCGGGAACTGCGCCGGGGGTGATTTCTCCAACAGGCACGACCACAAGAGCTCAAGCCATCGTAGTTATTGAGAGATTGCTCCAGGCAAAGAGCGGTAAAGAGCTTCCTGTTGATCAGTATGCCGTATCGGCAGCCGAAGTGTATTGGCATAAGACTAATATCTTTTCTGTAGCGTCAGAAATTTTTAATGGGCCGGATAACAATAACAAGAACGTAGGTATAGACTCGTGGAAATTGTCGAAGCTGCAGTTCGGTGCATCCGATGGGTCCGTTATTGCCCAAGTAGATGAATTAATAGCCATTGATTGGAATGATCCGAAAGATCCAAACCGTAAATTATTGCCGAGCAAAGAGAAGTTAGTTTGGGTGTATGGAGCAAAATCGAATGTTTTTACAGATGATCTTCAGGCCTATGTTATTGTTCTGAAATCTCACTATGTAGTGAATAAGAAACCTAAATTGTATCCGTTTGATCGATTGAGTCTTTCAATAACTGGCTATAATGGAAAGCCAAATGATACAGAAATAAATATGGCATTTCCAATTGAATCTAGGGATCCCAAGAAACAAATTTATGGCCTTGTACTTCCCAAGACAGGATTTAGTACAACAGGCTCTCTAAATTTATTAGTATCAACCATCTCGGCTGGTGCTACTCTATATCAAAGTACTCTCTCAAGTTCGATTCTTATTCGATAAGGAATGCGATCATGAAGAAAATAAGAGTGTTTACCTTTTTATTGATAGTTTCACTGTTATCATTATTGATTCCTATTGATCTAGTAGTGAGCGCTCCAAATGATACTACTCAGGAGATAAACTTTGATTTCGCTACCGAACCTAGTGACTATGAATACAGTGGATACATATTCTCTGCAAAGAAGGAATTAGAAACCAAGAGTATCACCGTAAATGCTCCTGCCGGCAAAATCATCAAGAAGCTAGAATGGGTTAGCAAATCAACAAATACACCAATAAGATCAATTAATGGTTTTACGCCTGGTTTAACAACATGGAAAGGGAAGGATAAGTTAAGTGGTACAAAGTTAAAAGTAAGGTCAAGAGATAACTCAAATTATGGAGGTGTATATTACTGGGATAGATGGTCTGTAAATGATGCGGGTAATGGTTATGGGCAGATCTGGAAAGCCTCTAGTACAACTGGATTGATTATGGATAATAAAGATCCCAGATGTAATGTCAATGTTGAAAAAGAGACCATCCATGGACGTCAATTGCCTAAATACCCAGGATGTACAGATCCAAAATTAGAAGCGAAAATCAATCGTTCAGAAGCGTTTTTAATAGAGGAACCTGGAAATTCATTACACAGAACTTGGATTCGTAGCGGTGCTATATCCAATGAAGTTACGGCATCAAATACACGTATTGATTTTATGACAGATATACCGGATGTACATGGAACAACTGGAAGAACAGATCCAAGCACATTGGGCGGGGAAGTAGCTAGAGTAGAAAACAATAATAGTGAGTTAGATGTCATCATTATTAACTTCTCCCAAACCTTCAACAACGACACATATAATCGATACTGGGCTAACCCCAAATCTAAGCAGGTTTGGTACTTCTCCAAGTTCTTCGTAGATTTTGATTCGTATACTTATATGTACAAAGACAAACTCCTCCGAGCCACCTTTGCAGATGGAACATCAGGCTTGGAGATTACGGGCCCGACCTGTGTGGCACCATCTGGTACCATTCAGCTTACAGCGACTTTAACGAAGGTGGACGGCAGCACATACAATCTGCAAAAACATGACAAGTTAACCTGGCGAAGCTCGGATAGCAGCATCATGTCCATCAATGATTCGGGTGCCGTCACAGCCGTGGCTGCAACCGGAGGGGCAACGATAACAGCTCATTTTAAGGATGCGGCTCAGGCCCTGGATGAATCCGCAGACGTTAAGATTCAGGTTGGGACAGGTTCGTCTTGCGGAAATACTGGAGGAGGACCTGGAAATCCTCCAAGCACGTGCGGAATCCAAATCGGTGCGGCGAGGAAGGGTACCGTAACATCGCACACGGTGATGGATCCAGTGGCTACGGGTGTCATCAAAGCGGATCAGCGAGATTCAGAACAGTTTAATGTCCTGGATGGGATACCGACTTCTGAAACTCTGTACGTCAACGTGTTTGGGCTTAACTATCTGTACCAGAATCAATGGGCAAATATGAGCGGTGAGATCACCTACACTGTTCCTGTCAAAAAGAAGTATATTCTCACTTGGACGATCCCCGGAACGCCAAGCTCGGGACCGAATGATCCTGGCACGCCTGACAAACCTATGCGAGAAGAGGTTCCGGTAGAGGAACGCCTTGCGATTATCCGGCCATATTCATATTGGCAAATCGACAACCTCGAGGTTTATAAGCTAGGCAGGTCGACTGTGAGCAACTACGCATTACCTGGCGGCTCGGTCAGCTTGACGCCTACCGGATACACGCCTCCAATCCTTACATCCGATCATAGTGCCCGTGTCGAAGACCATGTGAAGGCCTCTCCATGCGAAGAGGTTGATTTAGGAACCGAAACCGTCCCGGGGGGATCCAGCAGACCCGTAGTGCCATCAACGGATTTCACGTCGGCAGCGGAGTCGGCTGTAGGCCAAAACCAGGTGAAAAATGATAAGGTGCTATTCAATGGATCCACCGTAATGAGTGACAGTTGGGCCCAGGAAGCCGCTCCGATACCAGGGATCATTCCTCCGGCTTCGACCATTAATAGGGATGTCCTATACGGCAAAAACTATCTTATCAGCAGTACGCTGCTAAATAAGAAGAATACGCCAAGTACGGGGACGATTGAGTATGATCTCATACCCGGCAATATTAATGGCGGTTCTCCTAAATCCTATCCCGTAAACGCCATAAACACTGTCACTGTCCATACTCCTGTAGTCAATTATTCATCCGTTACGGATGATCAGGACCACAACCAGAAGACGACCCCGAACTCGAGTCGATCTGCCTTCATCTTGGATCGGCCGTTTACGGTAACTACAGGGGTATGGAGATCGGGACTATGCAAAATATGTACGATCGAAACAGGTGTATTTTCCTTTCGATGTATACAGCAGCGATAAAAGCATCTTTTATCCAAAAGACACCTGGATCACCATCCCGACGGCTCAGCTGGATACGGAGTTTTTCCTGCCGGTATGGGTGGATGAGGGCGATTATCAAGTGTACTTTCGTACGATTGCGGAGAACGCGCCTTCCGATTTTACCACACAGCCCAGTGCGAATCTGAATTTGACCCACCATGTCGCTACAGATATTGAGCCAGTGGAGGTTATCGGGCGCGTATACGATTTCCAGATCACGGATATTGCCGATTATAACTGGGAGACGGTCTTCCGCACACAAAAAGGAAACGCAGCAGCTAGCGGGGCTTCCTATTGGACAGGACTTCGCGATATTGATGGCGGGGTACGGGGGAATGCACTGCCTTATACGCTCCCTATCGCGCCAGGCAAGCATCCAATCCAAGGCTACAAGAATGCAGCAGTGAAGACAGGTTACCATTTCAAATTCGACCTCAAGACGAAGGGGAATATGTTTGGAGCACAAGACGGTATTTCAATTACACCGAGTTTTTACTTCGTGAATGCGGATGGCAGCGGACGTCAGGCAGTTGACCTGTACTACCATAGCGGAGAGCGAAAGTTCATTCGCATCGGTTCCCCGCAGGACGCAGAGAAGCGTTATGTCATCTTGAATGAAAGGCTGCGGAACGTTCCGCAGGGTGAGCTGCAAGACACAGCTTCATACCAGTACAACCATGGAGGAGCACAGCCAGGAATGTCAGCCGCAGCCTATGCGAAGCAGTATATGGAGAACATCAGCAAAAGCAAGACATGGGTAGGACGCCTCGACTGGATGCTGCTGCCAGCCGGTATACGAACACTGATCGGTCCTAAAGCAGGGCTGCCTGCCTCGGTGGACGCCGAACGTGCGAATGCGGCGGTCCAGCGCTGGTATGGTGAATACAGTCTGCCCTCCGATGTATACGTGGTGAAGAAGGGAACGGACCTGGCAGCATATGGACGGAGTAACCGGCTGGATGAGAAGTCCTCTATCTTTCTGAAAAAAGGGTTTATCGTGGTCAACTTCAACATCGAGACGATTCGGGATGGCAATACCACTAGGCCGCATCTGCAGTACCTGCATGCGCCTCTCATGAACCAGTGGCAGCTTGAAGGTTTCGCCCGCACATATCTTGATCCCTATGGCAAGAAGTTTACGCTGCTGGACGGGGATGTCGTATTTTATCACGCCGACAAGTCCAGTAAAGGTGATTTCAAATCCCAGGTACCACATTAAAAATCATAAAAAAACAGCCTCTTCCTGCGATCAGGGAGAGGCTGTTTTTTTATACTTCATTCATGTGGCCATACCCCGTGATCATAGAGATAACGGGCAAAGGCCATTGGATTGTGGTATGTGCGTTTCCATACTTCTGCCATGCCGGCCTCTAAAAATCCATACCGTTGATCGCAACCGTTGCATTCAATGAAATAGAGCTTTCCTTCTTCGGTAATCCCTATATCCATTCCAAAATCGGCCGCATACGGAATAGACCGGGACAGAATTCGGGCGATGTAAATGGAAAACTCAGCAATTCGTTCTATAGTAAGATCAGCGGGTACGTCAGGCATACAGAGGGATAGTATGTCTGGTACTCGATAGGCTGAGCCGCCTTGAGCAATATTGGAGACGAACATTCGGGGAGCCGAAGTTTTAGCGAACATGCCGGCGACCTCCCAGCGCCCGTTTCCTCCACGCTGAACGGTAACTCTAATATCGAATGGACGGCCATCATGTTCGGCAAGTGGGATGCGCTGTTGAACAAGGAATGGGGCTTGCCTGATTCGCCGATGGATCAAGGGATGGAGCTTACCGGGAGGCAATGTAACCGTTCTCCAACCACTAGCTGATGGCGAGGAGCGTGAATAGGTGAATTGACTGTGCAAAGAGGTTCCTTTCAATCGCATAATACCAACTCCGATGCTGCCACTGCAAGGCTTTAGGACAAGATCCCCGTGCTGACTAAGCATGGAGCGAATCGAGACGGGGGTAGCTTTCACCGTATGAGGTAGGGATCGTGAAACTTCCGGGTCCTGCTCTAACATATGATGAATGACGTTTTTACTGTAACGTGTCCGTCCATTATAAACAAATACCCCGCGGTTGATTAGTTGATCAATCAGCTCTTGCTCCTGTCTTTTATGATAGATAGCCCGCATATGAACAGCACGTGGAATGGGAATATACACTCGTGAAAATCCGGCTGGAGCCGGTATATAACCAGCTACCTTTCCAGTACTGAGTGAAATATGATGAATGGTAAAAAAACAAGGAACCAGACCGTACACGGCAGCAGCTTCTTCATAGTTGGTCAGTGATTCAGTACCGATTTTCCCGCTGGAAATTCTGCGATACGTATTGTTGTTGATCAGAATGCCGACGAATTCCAGATGCATGGCCATCCTCCTTGTTACCAATATCATGTAATCTTTGTACCACATCGTATGCTCAAGAGAGATTGTCCCGGGTGGACGGGTGTCGCGCGTAGTTGGCCTATTATGATCTGGAAATTAGTCACCAATAGACCATTAACCGGTATATGTTATAGATAAGTTGCGAGAAGGGTGTGGAGTTATGAGTTTGCGGAAGGTGGCGGTTGTGACGCCAGGGTCTTTTGTCATTCCATCAGGGAGAAGCAGCTCCGTGGAGCGGGTCGTGGAGCAGACCATTCCTTTGGCTCAGGATACGATGGAAGTACGGATATATGGTGTGCTAGGGAAGGGATTGCCGTCAAAAGATGCCATTAACGGCGTTCCATGTTACCGTCTTCCATCTGGAGCTAATTATTATCCATCCTTGATGCGAAGGCTTCAGAAGTGGAGACCGGATATTATTGAAGTCCACAATCGGCCGCTGCTGGCCCAGCGCCTCAAAATGCATCTGCCGTGTGTGAAAGTCGTACTTAACCTTCATTCCAATACATTTATTATGCCTCCATATATGAGTGAGCAGCGCTTTGGGAACATTGCCCGCTGGATGGACGGCATTGTAGTAAACAGCCGTTTTCTACTGGAGGATATTACCTCAAGACATGCTTGGCTATTGGAGAAGATCATGATTAATCATCTTGGTGTTAGTCTTGATCATTTTAATCCGGTATTCAGTCCTGCTGCCAAGGCACTAAAAGAGGCAAAGCTTGCTCATTACGGATGGAGTGGGCGTCGTATTATCCTGTTTGCGGGACGGCTTATTCCTGACAAAGGGGCTCACCATCTGATTGACGTCCTGCCACATATTATTGACAAGCATCCAGAGGTTTTATTGCTTATTATCGGAAGTGCAGCTTACGGGTCCGACCGTGAAACCGCCTATGTCCGGGAATTGAAAAAAGCTGCCAGACCTTATTTGCATTGGGTAAACTTTCGCCCTTTTGTCCCTTATCCAGAGATTGCAGACTGGTACTCACTTGCTGATATTGTGGCTGTCCCCTCAGCGTCGAGGGAGGCCTTTGGACTCGTGAATGTTGAAGCAATGGCAGCTGGGGTTCCAGTCATCGCTGCGAACGCAGGTGGTATCCCGGAGATTGTGGAGAACGGCGTGACGGGGTATCTGGTTCAAAGAGATGATTTTCCTGGCGGACTCGCTGAACGGATTAACGGATTGCTTCAAGACGAGAATCTGCGTACACAAATCGGAATGGCAGGTCGTGAAACGGTACGTCAACGTTTCAGGTGGGATCATACGGCAGAACGATGGGCTAACCTGATGCAAACCATCTAACCGACAGTGGCAGTAGCCCTATCTTTTGAATAGGATGAATGTAACGATTAGAAGCAGAGGAGAGAGCCGACAGTGAATAGAGCCAGAGGGATCACCAGGATAAGAAGGAGAAGGGCCTTTCGGCAGCACGATGGCTATCATAAAAAGATGACCATCAGAGAAACTTCTGCTAACTGGTCAGATGTAGAGGATGATGGGGGCCATGTGCTGACTGATGATGCGATCTGTGCTTCCCATCTGCAGCATCGAAGTGTAAGAAGTGAGGCGATTGAGGATTATGCCGTGCACAGTATTCATCTGTCATCCGAATCCATCATATCTTCCAAACTAGCACTCGAATCGGTTCATCCGAGTCATCTGTCATTTAATCCGGTTCAAGGGATTCCGGGCATCCCTTTACTTCAACAGTTTGGGTATATCCCTTTCACCTTTTCTGATGAACTCGATTCGATCGAGGTTACGATACCGCTTCAGACCCCTTATCAAGATGAACATTATGTCGTAGTGGCATCATGCAGCGATCCGTTCTTTCAGGCTGGTATTCGTAAACGGCAGGATGCGGAGATTGTCATCCAAATTATTCGACCAGAAGGTACGATGATATCAGAAGGCGGGTTGCACTGGATTTCAATTGGTCAGATGGCTACGTAAGGAAAGAAAAGGGTGGGGGAAGAGAGACTTCACTCATCCTTTTTAGTAAACAGGGTGAATCCCAATTCATCTTCATGATGGATTGCCATTCTGGATAAACCGCTATCCGGCCATTTTCAAATGTGAATTTTAAGGGATTCGGCCGTATTACTAATGAGCATTTACCGTATGCTTCCAATCAAGTTGTGTACATAGAACAAATCATTGATGCGTTTAGAGAACGAAACACTCCTTGTAGATGCCGTCACCGAGCAATGGAGTAAACATACAATGAATTAGATGAACAGGAAAACCAGGAATGTATTCTTCCTCATATAGAGATAAGACATACGGGAGGCGGAGTCATATGAAGGACGTTTTAGGATGAGAAGACGCGGTGCTCGCTTACGGAAATCTTTAACGGTGGCTCCTCCTAAAGCTGATCTTGTTGAGGGACGGAAGGACGGGTATATGATTGGCTATTCTTATGGTGTTCAACATGGCGCAAAAGATAGCGATTGCTCATTTGATGGCGTCAGCATCATTATTCCCATTCAAGATCCTTATGAAGATGTTATTGGCAAGATCAGAAGGATCGAGGCCTTAACGCCGCATCCATATGAGCTGCTTATTGCAGATGTCGGATCCTCAGAAGGAACCAGGAAATATATGCGCCGCAGAATCGGAGTGGTACGGCATATTAGCGGGAGAAGTGACCAAGGAATAGCGGAGGTTCTTAATAAGGCACTTCGTGCTGCGCACGGGAAGAAGCTAGTCATTTTGTATGGCTGTACACCTGTTATGGATGACTGGATTGGAAGAATGACGGATGAGTTGGATACTGCCTCTGCTACTAAATCAGTATGTGTAAACTTTGCACAGACCGGAGTTCCACTACTGCTAAGAGAAGAACTGGATACTCATAATCGGTTAAATGCATGTTGTGCTCTGTTCCGTCCAGAATTGTTATCGGATGTTGGATGGTTAGATGTGGGACTTCCATCATTACAAGAAAGCATGAGCGAATGGCTAGGACGTGTTCCCCTGCAATACAGAACCATGTTGTACGCTGACGGTATATTCGTCTGATCGGAAGGGGAGACATTATTCGTTGCACCAGGAAGCTTGTCGAAGCATATGCTGAAAAACATGACGAGCAAAGGAGAGTTTTGTAGTGGAGAAAAAAATTAATGATATGGTTGAATATCTTTCGCATTCCCAGCAGCAGTTAGCACGCATTTTAGAAGCTCAGCGTCATGCAGCAGTCCGCATGGCTCAAATTATACATTCATTACCCAATCATGAAATCCCTGTTTCCGAAGAATCGAGTTCACGAGGTGGACCATCGTTAGGGGGGCAACTAACAGGAGGTCAATCATCAGGAACTCAGGTGGAACAAGTCAATAGCAGCATTACAGCATATTTGAGCGCGATGGCTGACCTGCAGCAAACATCGGCAGACAGTTTAGAAATCGCGATGAAAGAGCTTAAAGCGAACGAGCAAGGCGAAGAATAATGGGATTCGACTTCGATAGGTTAAGGGGGAATGTATGTGAGTAAAGAGGAGTCGTTCATGCGGATTCTCGATGCATCCGTTACTATTCAATATAATACCTATCTCATTCTACAAGGGAAAGCAGTCGAAGCTGAAAAGGTATGTCGATGGGTATTAACTCAATATCCCCGTTCCCAAGGAGAGTTGAAGGATTCGTTATCCATTCATGAGCAAATTGTTGAGCAAATTGAGGGCTTGACGAAAATAGGCTCCGGTCTGTGCCGGAATCTGCGAATTATTCTCGGAACGGACGCTGAACAAGATGACGCCATGGGATTTGATGCATTCGATTTCGGAGATACGGACTCATGATTGCGCGCATACAGCGGGAACATGAGGCCAAGATTGCTATGGTATCATCCATTGCTAGAAGTCAGCAAGCGCTGGCAAGTATTCTGGAAAGTATAGCGGAGGTTACGGCACATTCTGAAACAACCGCGCGCACTCTCGCGGAGAATATTCGGCTGCTTATCGACTATCAGTCCGTGATGGCTGAAATGTTGACAGGCATTCCGTTTAATCGTTTTAAATTAGGAAATCCCGCATCGCCCTGGATAAACTCCGAGTGCCAGTTATGTTACAACGAATCCTGGCTAGAGGCTAAGCATTCAACCTCGCAGAAGGATTCGGTATGAGCATTAGTTTATCTATCAGGAGTCATCGTCTATCATCTCGTGTTGCACGGAAGAAGCCTTCGTTCAAAATCCAGCGTGGTCTGAAGTCACCGGGTAATAAGCGCCGTCATGGCAAGAAAGGGAAGCGCCATCGAGCCGGTGGCCGTTACAGCTCCCCGCCAGGTGGCGGCAGCTCCCGACCTTTATCTCAAGTTCATGACAAAGGGTACGATCATTCCTACATGGAAGACTTTAAAGCTGGATTTGCGAAAGGTTATGAAGATGGCAGACAGGCGGATGCCTCTGCATAACGACTCTGGAGAACGAGCACAGCACACCTCCGTTTGTTAGGCAAATGAATGGATGCGCATCTCTATGTTCGACATACAATGGTTTAAAAGCGAAAAATGGAGTGAGGACTAATGAGTCCAACCAGCAGAATAGACAAGCGATTCATTAGAAAAACATGGCGAAAGATGGAGTTTTCCAAATCATTCAAGTCCTTTGGCACCGAAGTGAGATTAAATCATCAAACAATGGAATGTTTAAAAGACTCATACAAAAGCAGCATATGGAAACTTGAAATCAAACAAGAAAAAAATCGCATTCCTATCATTCTAAAAATTTCGAAACCGCTCGAAAAAGACCGCCCGGAAAGCACGGTTGAGAAAAATATATACCGAAAAGGAAAAAAAGTACTTCAGCCGTTCATGCCATTAGTTTATAAAACCAAAAGAAATGTAAACGGGCGCGATTTTTGGGTATTGATGGAATACATCGCACCTCTTAAAGGGCGGGTGCAATATAATCCGGATCACTTTGACCAAATCATTCCTACGTTAGCGAAGCTTCACTCCTCTACGATGAATGAACGCTTCAAACAATATGAGCGACTATTCGGTGATTGGCTTCCTCAATTTAGTTCCGATGTTATGAGAGAAGAAAGAAAAAAGATAAATAAGTTAACTTTGTATTATTTAGATGAAGCGATGAAAAACAACAATTTAAAAGAAATGATAAATCCATATTACTCACTCGTGAAGGACCTGCTGCAGAGAGGGCCAGATTATTTCCCGGAGGTAGTTCATGAAGGCTGCAGCATTATCCACGGAGATCTTCACACTGCAAACATAGCGGCCTACAATGTTAAGGAGAAATCGTGGAAAATCAAGTTTATTGATTGGGAAGGTGCAAAATATGCTCCGTGCTGGTTTGATCTCGTCAATTTGATCGGGGTTTTCTTGGCATACCGCCGAGAGTGGGAAGATCAGGAGGAGATTATTACCCGCCGTTGTGTTCAGTTATATTCGAATGAGATGAGAAGGCATGGAGTTATCTTTAAAACCGATCCATTCAAACTGTATCAGATGGCATTCCTAAAACGAATACTTGAGAAGGGGTTGTATCTGCAGCTGAATTGGGCTGTTACCGGTAAAAAAGAGGCGAAGCTGCTGCCGGTGTATTTAGAAAAAATCAAAGTTTTAGATAAAAAATTGGAGCTTTATTAGTGCTTATTTGATCCAATGGATACTAAGTTGAGTACTACTCGGATAACCCGCGTGTTCAGCGGGTTGTTTTGCGTTGTTTTTGATGAATCTATGTATATTTCTTAGAATCAGTTAGCAGATAGGAGCAGAAATTCTTGGCTAATCGTAATCCAATTATTCGAGGAATGTTAAATCATGTGTGTGGAATGTTAAATCGTATTTTTTTAATGTCATGTCGAAGGTCCTTCACATAGGATATAAAAGGAATACGGAGTGGAGGATCGCGGACATGACAAAAACAGGTAATTTCGGAGGATACGAGCACGGTCGAACGGATGGCTTCAGAAAGGGAAGAGAAGATGGATACCGTAAAGGGCATGAGGATGCGCAAGCCTTATCGATGAATCCGCCTCTTCATGACATAAGTATGAAATGGCGAGAGCTTCGATGTGCGGACCAAATTGCGAGTCATTTCGGTTCACCGGTTGTCCTGAACGACAATAATATGGAATGCCTAAAAGAGACGGATAAGAGCTCAATCTGGAAGCTTGAAATCGCTGCGAATCAACAATCGTATCCGATCATTTTAAAAACATTTAAAGCACCTGTGAACGAGCAAAAATTAATCGAATTAAATATGTACCGAAAAGCAAAAAGTATCTTGCCTGAACTGATGCCTGACATCTATATGATTGTGGAAGGAGTGAATGGCGAAGACGCTTGGGTATTTATGGAATATGTACCTCAAGTAAAAGGTCAGGTCATTTTTACGCCGGATAGTTTTGACCGAGTTATCCCTTCTTTGGCCAAACTTCACGCTCTCACCTACAACCAAAATTTCTATGATAATTGGGAAGTATTCGATGAATGGCTCCCTCTTTACGATTCCGATGCTTCCACCCTCGAACGGCAGAAGAATCATGAAAGAACCCTGGAATACTTGGATAAGGCAATGGAAAATCCAGAATTAAAGCCTAGGCTGGAATCCAGCTATTCTAATGTAAAGAGCATTTTGAAAAAAGGCCCCGTTTATTTCTCGGAACTCCTTCATGCTGGTAAAAGTATCATTCACAATGATTTACAAACACCTAATATGGGCTGTCACAATGTATCTGAAGAGACCTGGAACATTAAATTTATCGATTGGGAAGGCGCACGTTTTTCACCATGTTGGTTTGATATGTTTAATTTAATGGGTGTATTTTTTGCATACCGTAAGGACTGGAGAGGCGACGAAGAGGCGGTAATACAACGTTGTGCTCCTCAATATGCTGCAGAAATGCTTAAATATGGTATTCAGTTTGATGCAGACCCCGTTGTGTTATACAAAATGGCCTATTTGCAGCGTGTGTTGGAACGAAGCTTGTATCAGCAGCTTCATTGGGGAATAGATGGTCTGAAGCAGGTATATTTACTGGATCATTATTTGGAGAAACTCAATATCTGGGGCAAGGAACTCGGCTTATATTAATCAAAGCTGTTTAAAAACAGGAGGGAGGTACAGGTATGAACCATGTTTTAACCTATCTTGAACTGGCGGATTCTTTGCTTTGCTCCCTCCCCTCCAGGGCTCGGATTGCAGGAAGCCCGAAGCTCCCATGCAATCGAACCTTCCAAATACGAGTCGACAGAACGATGCCCTTTGAGTTTGTTGCCAATCTGATGCCTCCGTTTTGTGGTTTATGGGAGGCTGATGTCTGTTTTGATTACTCTGATTATGATAACGCTCTGTCCGGTATTGGGAGGGAAACTCAGGCAGATGTATATATCATCTGGTTAGATTGGCGGATCTACGCCCGCTCTATGAGCGCACAGGAAGCTGCTCATTGGCTAAATGAACGGATCGGTAAACTCCGTATGATAACGGATAAACCGATCTGGATTAATAACTGGCCGGAGTCTCTGGAAGACGCAAATAGGGTGCTCAGCTTCCGTGCAAGTGATCGTGGATGGTTCCGAAAGTTAAATTCGTATTTGTTGGAGTCGGTTGAGAACAACATAGGTTGTGTATTGATTGATTTAGCCCAATTGACCCATGAAGGTACTGAATCCTTTTATGATTATCGGAACGATGAAATCAGCAACTACCCATTTTCCAATCAGGCAACGACGATGATCTCCCGCCACCTTGGTGTACATCTCTTACCTGCTTCCTGTGTTCCGAGACTTAAAGCGATTGCTCTTGATCTTGATGATACGCTTTATACCGGGGTATTGGGAGAGGAAGGGGTAGAAGGGATAACATTAACTGAAGGCCACCATCGGCTGCAAAGGCTGCTGCTCCGGCTTAAACAATCAGGAGTGCTGCTCACGTTGTGCAGCCGTAATGAAGAAGAAGATGTTAAGGCTCTGTTTGATGCCCGGAGCGATTTTCCGCTAAAATGGGATGATTTTGCAGCTGTCTGCGCGAATTGGCAGACAAAAGCAGAAAATCTGAATGTCTTGGCACGAATACTGAATATCGACCCGTCTGCTTTCTTGTTTGTGGATGACAATCCTGCGGAATTGGTGAAGATGGCCGCTGCACTGCCAGTTGTTCGTCTTTTCCGCGCAAAAGAAAGCGGTGAAGAAACGATGCTTGGATTATGTCATTTTCCCGGATTATATCAACTTCACCCGGATAGCATAGCCGTATCCAGAACAACCGATATTCAAGCCAATCAAGCAAGGGAGAAGATTAGACAAACAGCATCGGACTATCGTTCCTATTTAGATAGCTTGAACATGGTTGTAACCATCTATGAGAATGAAGCTTCCCATGTCACGCGGCTGCATGAATTAAGTCATAAAACGAATCAGTTTAACCTGGCATTAAGGAGGATGACAGAAATTGAGGCGAGTGACGTTATGAATGCCTCAAAATATATTACGGTTACTATTCGCCTCACGGATATACTGTCAGACAGTGGAATAATTGGCGCTTTTATATGCCGGCTGGATGGTGAGCAAGCACATTTAATTGAAACGCTTTTTAGCTGCAGGGCGCTTGGACGTGAGATTGAAACGGTAGCCTTTGCCTGGATCTTGAAGAAATTAATAGATCGAGGGATGCAGCGTATCAATATTGAAATGGTTCAGGGGCCGCGCAATGCTCCCGCCTTGGATTGGATAAAGCGTTTTGTTACGGGCTCGCCTGAACAACTGTCGCTTAAAGATCTCTATGCACGTGTAAAAGCAGCTTGCGGAAGTCATCCTGCTAGAGTGGAGGTAAATCGATGACTACAGAATTACGCAAACAAATCGGGTCGATCTTATCCGAGGTATTAAACACCGCATTTCCACCTCATGATAATCCAAAGCGGGAAGAGCTGGCGAGTTGGGATTCTTTAAAACATATGGAACTCATTCTTCGTCTTGAAGAGCAATTTGATGTTCGCTTCTCCATTAGGGAAGTAGCGGGAATTCAAAGCTTGGATGACATCGCCAAGATTATCGAGGTGAAGTCGTGAACCATAACATCACGGTTGAACGTTTCGGAATTCGATTAAGACCGATTACGATGGAAGATGCAGATTTTATTTTCAAGCTAAGAAGATCGCCAGAGTTATCGAAGTATATCGGAGAAATCGACTCTCGTTATTCAATTCATGAATCATGGTTGAAACAATATTTTCATAGAGAGGGCGACTATTACTTCTGCATTGAGCTTCTCTCAGGAGTGCCGATCGGAACCATTGCGATCTATGATATTGATAGTCAAGAAGGGAATTGGGGAAGATGGATCATTTCCGATTCGATCCCTGCCGCTCCTGCCAGCGTATGGCTTATTTTTCACGTTGCGTTCGATATTCTGGGTTTGTCCAGTGTATTTTCCAATACCGTTATTGAGAACGCGAGTGTCGTTTCTTTTCATGATAACTGTGGTTTGGCCCGGACCGGAATTGAACATAATGGTCTTACCATTAGAGGCGTTTCCTATGACATGGTTATTCATACGGCTACGAAGGAGAACTGGCCTATGATTCAACAAAGATTAGAGAAGCCTGCAATATTGGCGGAGCGTCTGCTGAGGGAGAATCCGGAAAAATAGTAACTTATCATTGCGGAATGAAAGAAATATATGACTTGTTTACTGACGACAGCGAAATAACTCGCTGTCTTTTCTATATATATCAAAGAAAAGAATGACATGGGTAATATATCGGGTGAATTCGCCGTTGCTTCTCTCAGGCGTATTTCATATTTTATCAGGAGAAGGAAATTTATGATGGCCCGGTAATTTCATCATGGGTGTTTTTTGAACAATGACTTACTCTTCAAGAAAGGATGGACAACCAGGATGAGCGAAATCTTGCAAAAAATAAAAACCAAGACGGCAACGGTGGCCGTGATCGGTCTTGGTTACGTCGGACTATCTGTAGCAGTGGAGGCGGCAAGAGCCAATTACAGGGTGTACGGAATTGACATTGATAAGAATAAAACGGAACAGTTACAACGCGGAAAATCGTATGTTACGGATATAAAGGATGAAGATATCGATTCTTTGATCCATCAGCGCCTGTATGCCGTTCATGAGTTTTCAGTGCTGGCTGAAGCAGATATCATCGTTATTTGCTTGCCCACTCCGCTTAACATCAACAGAGATCCTGACGTTTCCATGATTCGGTCAGCGGTTGATTCCATCATCCGGTATGCTTCGAGAGATACGCTCATTATTTTGGAAAGCACCACCTATCCTGGAACGACCGAAGAATTAATTAAGAATGTGATTGAAGCCAATACGCAATGGGAAGCGGGTAAGGATGTTTTTGTATGTTATTCTCCGGAAAGAGTGGACCCTGGAAACCGTAAATTCAATGTAAAAAACACACCTAAAATCTTAGGTGGAATCACGGAGGAATGTACCCATCTCGGCCTTCAATTTTACCGTTCTTTTTTGGATAACGTGATACCAGTAAGCTCAACGGCCGCGGCCGAAATGGTTAAGTTGCTCGAGAACACGTTTCGAAGTGTTAACATTGCGCTTGTGAACGAGCTGACGCTCATGTGTGATCGAATGGGGATTAACATCTGGGAAGTGATCGACGCTGCTTCGACCAAGCCATTTGGTTACATCCCCTTTTTCCCAGGGCCGGGGATCGGCGGCCACTGCATCCCGATCGATCCGACCTATCTGTCATGGAGAGCTAAAAAGTTCGGCTTCTATAACAAATTTATTGAATTGACCAGCGATATCAACAGCAATATGCCCCGATATGTCATATCGCAGATTACCGACATACTCAATGACAATGAAAAGCCGCTAAAAAACTCAAATATTATATGCATTGGAATGGCTTATAAAAAGGATGTCAACGATATGCGGGAATCGCCTGCACTCGAAGTGTTCAGGCTTCTACAGCAGAAGGGGGCTGCTGTAACCTATTATGACCCGCTCATTCCATGGTTTATAGACAATGGCCACAGGATATCCTCCATAGAACTTTTGCCGGATCTGATTGCCTCCGCCGACCTGGTCGTTATTACTACCGATCATAGTACGATCGATTACCAGTTTATTGCTGAGCATGCCGCTTTGCTGTATGACACGAAAAATGTGACTCGGTCGATTAAAGGAAACATCGTATTGCTCGGCGGACATAAGCGATTGGAGAAAAGTTTATCTCAGGATGTGCCGATCCAAGATAACGGGGAAGGGAGGGAAGGGATTGATTGATGTTGTCATTTGTGTGCATAACGGTTTGGACGCAGTAAAACAATGTTTGAACTCCATTCAAAATAATACGACACAAAAAATTAATGTAATTATCATAGATGATGGAAGCGATCAAACCACAAAGCGATATCTGGAACAGTACACACGACAATTTCACTATACATTAATTCGACACGATAAACCGCAAGGCTATACGGCTTCTGCGAATCAAGGATTAAAACAGTCAACATCGCGATACTGCGTCCTCCTCAACAGCGATACGATCGTAACCGGTCAGTGGTTGGAAAGGCTGACGGAAACCATGGAATCCGATCGCAGGATCGGTATCGTCGGTCCGCTGTCTAATGCAGCCAGCTGGCAATCCATTCCCCATCTGGATAGGAGCCGGAATGGATTGGAGCCTAACTTAACGATCGAACAGATGGCCGAGCTTGTCTATCAATCCTCCGATAAGAATTTTCCGAGAGTCATGTTTTTGAACGGCTTCTGTTTAATGATCAAGAAGGAAGTCATAGACAAAATCGGGTATTTCGATGAAAAGAACTTTCCGATAGGTTACGGGGAAGAAGATGATTATTGTCTTCGTGCCCGCGCTGCCAACTTTAAATTAAAGATTGCCACGCATTGTTATATTTATCATCAAAAGTCGGCAAGCTTTGGAAAGGATAGAAGGAAGCGATTAGCACAGAATGGGAAAGCTGCCCTCATTCGCAAACACGGCGTGGAAAGGATTAAGCAATCGATACAAAAAATGGTCGATCATCGATTGCTCAAAGAAACAAGGGCAAAATTAAAATGGCTATTAGCTTGCAGACGACAAATCATCACAAGTAATCAACGAAAAAACGTAATATACACAGCGATAACCGGTAATTACGATAAGCTGCAGGATCCTTTACAAATGAGCAAGCATTGTGATTACTATTGTTTCACGGATAATCCGAAATTAAAGTCCGGAACCTGGAAAATGATTAAGTTAGATAAAATATTCCCTGATACGGCGCGTCAAGCTAGATGGGTAAAAGTTATGCCACATTTATTATTCCCGACCTACAAACACAGTGTTTGGGTTGACGGGAATATCCGAATTGTCGGAGATATCGATCGGTTTATTGAAAAATATAGCGCCTCACCGCTCGTGTTCTACAAACATTCACATCGGAATTGTATTTATAAAGAAGCTGAAGCTTGTATTGCCTTGGGGAAGGATAACAAAGAAGTCATATTAAAACAAGTAGCCTTGTATAAGAATGCGGGATATCCGAGAGACAACGGACTGATTGAATCCGGTGTGATCTTAAGACGCCATAATGATCCAATCGTTACCGGCACGATGACAACATGGTGGAGACAAATTATGAGTTACAGTAAAAGAGATCAAATCAGTTTTAATTACGTTGCCTGGAAGCATAATGTTCCATTTACCGCGATCAATGGCAATATCCGTAATAATGAATTTTTTAATTGGAGCAAGCATCACAATAAGCCGGTTATGAAAAGATTGAAACGCTAATATGTATCTTAGGGGCTGTTATCGTACAACGGCCCCTTCGTCATGTCTTTTAAAATGGCGGTGGTTAGTGTGGTGGAAGGAAAAATGTTTTATTTAACGCCACCCAAATGCCTGCTTACGATATCATCCTTCTTCAGTTCGTCTAATACAATCTCCTGTACCCGGGAACTCTTCAGGGGGAGTTTCATTTGCCTGATCGATCCGCCGAGGTAGTAGTAGAGGCTGTAAGGAAAAATCGCGTCTATATAGTAGAGTTCTTCAAAGGACTTCCCTTCAGGAAATCTCGCAAAATACTCTTTATTATATGAAGACAACACAATCCTCGGTAATAAATAACGGATATCCTTGATGGGAGAGTCAATTCTTGAATGCTCCAGGTCAATAATCCATATATCTCCTGATGTTGTTTTTATTGCGTTTAAATGGGTTAGATCCCCATGTACGACCCATCTTCTTTTGCTCACGGCTTTGAGATGGTCAGCGAGGAGGGGCGCTCTCCGGGAAGAAACTCTTATACATTTCTCAGCTAATTGTATACATGGTTGAATATGCTTCAAGGAGTACTGGTCTTTCCATTTCATTAATTCTTTTAATTTTAGTTGATATTCAGATATCCACCTGTTAATTCCGACCTTCAAGTCGTCCGGATTTTGTTTGGGTGTGAGTGAACTTGGACACCTGGCGTGTTGATGAAAATCTCCGATTACCCTTACGCGGTCAATTATCGATACAGGACCGCCGGAGATATATCTAGACAAATAATAACGATGCTCACCTTGTTTCGTACATAGTTTCCGTTGATTCGTGGCGATTACCTCAGGAACCTTTAACCCCTGTTGGGATAGCGCGTATTGTAGAGTGATTGAAGGGGTGAACGTTTTACTTGATCTATAGTCCGATTTAAGGATATAGGTTTCGTTGTTATTGATTACCTTCCACACCGCTTTATCCGGCTCGTTCTGAATCCATTCGATTTTCGGTTTTTTGATATCATAATACTGGTTAAGAACCAACATTGCATCTTGAATTGTAGGCATGCCATCACCTCTCCATCGAGATCATAGGACAAGATCATCATCTAATCTATTACAGATCTTATGGTACGTCGATCAGGCCTTGAAAAAGAGACCTCCAATTTTCCGCACACTGTTTGACCTTGAAATTCTTCTTCACGGCCTTCGCGGCCTTTTGTGAAATTATTTTCCGAAGTTGGGGATTTTCGATCATTTCTTTAATCCCGGTGTACCAACCTTGCTCTGTTTGAGGAACAAAATAACCCGTTTTTTTGTGGAATACCCAATCACGGTATATGGGGGATAATGAATAAATGCCGGGAATGCGGCAGGATGCGTAGTCGCGGAACTTTACATTACTTTTGCAGTGGTAGAACAGATCATCATCCATGGGTGCAAGACCGATATCCCAATTGGCCCGATACAGCCGCTGCATGAACTGGCTGTAATTTTCATTATGTTTACAATGCGAGACATTAGGATGCCCCTTCAATTCTTCAGGACAGTACCCATAGAACTCCAGTCTGACAAAATCTCCGTATTCCTTAAGTATACGCTTCAATGCGGGAATAACGGGTCGGAAAGAACTCTCTTTTTTTGCACCTTCGTATCCGATCACGAGTCGATCTTCCTTTTTCGGACCTCTGGACAATTTTGTAAATGAAAGATCGATACTCCCTGGAAAATAGATCACTTTAGGAGTGAATTGCTTCTTAATCACTTCGCGAAAGACGGGTGATTCTACTTTGACCATGTGTACATTTCTTAGAAAGTAAGTATAGGTTTTTTTATAAGCGGGTTTTGCGTATATCTGGCCAAGACGAGTGGTTTGAGGGATCGCGAGAAAATGGTCGTCAATGACGTATACGGTCTTCTTTCCCTCACGGTGTGCCCATTCTAAACATTGGAGCGCTGCTGGCTCAATGCTTCTTAGAAACATAATAATATCGTATGAAGAAATGATAGATCGGGTTACCTGTTTATGGGGAAGGATCTTAAAACTGCAATATCCTTGTCCTTCCAGATAACGGAGAGGTGGGAGAAGAATGATTTGGTACGATGCGGTTCCCTCTGAGCCGACCACAAGAATTCTTCTCATTTAGTGACCCCCAATCAACAATGATTACTGGATGCCCTTGCGGGTAACTCAGTTGAAAAATAGTGCTTGCCCTCACGAGGAGAGCAAGCGTAAAAGCCATACGTGAAACAAGGAATTTAGAACAAGTTATTATCTGTACCTGTAATGGAGATTTGAGTTGGCGTGTTACCGGTGAACCGATTTCCGAATGCGGTGTTTTCATCGCCAGAAATGAGGAGTCCAAAATTCTTATTGAGCTTCATCTCGTTGAATTCCACACTGTTAAAATCCGTGGCAATTGCGATACCGGTTTGAGTGTTACCATCGGAATTGTTGGCTCCAAGATATCCGTTATCCCCGGTTGTGATCGAAACGCCGATCCCTGTATTATTTTCCACGTTGTTGCGTATCAGTACGTTGTTTGCCGCTGCAATGGTGATTCCGCTTATTCCGTTTTGCGAGACCGTGTTGCCGAATAACAGATTGTTTGCTGCGGTGCTCGAGATGCCGATTGTGCCGTTTTGAGAGACAGTATTACCGATAGCCGCATTATTGGCGCCGGCCAACAAAATACCCACAATTGTATTGCTGAAGGATACATTCTGTACGATCCAGCTGTCGGTGCTTACTACGTTGATTCCTGCAACGCCGCCTGCGTCTTGAACACTGTTTCTCCACGCTACATGTCCGGTACCGGCAGCTAAATCAATGCCAATACCAAGCGTGTTGTTAATGGTATTGCCAATAATGCGGTGATTGGTACCAGCGGTAACATCAATCGCATCGGCCGTGTAGTTTTGAATCTTAAATCCGTTAATTTCAACCCCCGTAGCTGCCGTGACAATGAACGCACTTGCCGCAGCGTTAAGTCCTTGGCGTATCGCCGCACCTTCATTTTTAGCTATAACTTTTACGTTGGAAGTCGCTACAGTCACCGCCGGCTCCGGATACGTTCCATCATTAACCAATACGACGTCACCAGCGACAGCTGAAGCCACCGCAGTTGCAATTGGCGTCCCTGTAGGTGAAGGGAAGACTGAAATAATGGCCATCACTTCTACCTCCTTATATATAGAATTGATTAAGATTTTGTATTCTTAATCTAGCAACAGTTAATGCAATGTAAGAAAGATATGTTAAGGCAGATGAACGAGATAAAATGCACATTTTTGAGAGGTTGAAAGAACAGATAGGTTAAAGCCTACGTTCCTACTGCTAAGACGTGGATCGTTCTCGAACGAATTCTGATATCCATGCGAATTATTATGGGGAACCAATGGCGCTCTACTTTAGGCTAAAAAATCAAGGTTGTTATTCTTTTGATGCCGCGAATTTCCCCATTCGGATTTTGGATCGGATAAACAAGCGAACCTCGTTTCTTCGTTAATAATAAGGCTGGAATGATCTGATAGATCTTCTTCTTTCTTTTTAATGCTCTAGTTAATTCAATGTAGATAGAGTTGGTATGTTTATTGGTCCATAGATTCGCCCCCTTTTATTTCGTTATCAGGTACGAATGCCGTTACAGTAAAAAAACCTATACATAAGATGAGGAGGAAGTCTTCTTAATTTAAACTTGGCAGGTGAGAAACATGTCGAAACGAATTCCTGCGAGTGCCGTTAACAAAAAAAAGAGGAGAACATCCCTTTCTCCCATCCACAATGCGGAGCTTCCGAAGGTATCCGTCATCATTCCAGCTATGAACGAAGCGAAGACCATTGCGGCTGTCATTCGGCAAGCCGATCAAGTACATTCCGAAAGCGAGGTAATCGTTGTTGCCAATGGATCGACGGACGGTACGGCAGAGATTGCTAAAACCATGGGAGCGAGAGTGATTCATCTACCTTTCCCGCTCGGTCATGATGTGGGACGAAGTATCGGCGCTGCAGAGGCTAGAGGAGACATTTTACTGTTTACCGATGCAGACATTGTCATTAAAGCAAGTGATTTGATTCCTTTCGCGAAAGCTGTGGAAGACGGTGTAGACGTGGCCTTGAACAAGTATTTGGGTCCGACCGACAAGCATCACGTTCACAGCGTTATCCTCGCCAAGCACGCATTAAACATTTTCGTTTCTAGTCCCGAATTGAAAGGAGCTTCTCTAACCACAATTCCACATGCAATGAGCCGAAAAGCAATAAATTTGATCGGTTTCGACCATTTGGCTGTCCCCCCGAAAGCTCAAGCCATGGCTATTTATAACGGCTTGAAGGTACATGGGGTCCACTATGTGGATGTAGGAAGAAGAAACCCCAGAAGGGGAAGAACCAAAGGGAATGATCCCCTTGAAGCCCTCATCGTTGGGGATCATCTGGAGGCGGTAGATTGGTTGATCTCCAAATCCAATATCCGGGGAAATCGATCAGATCTCACACGAAATAGAGAAAGCGTGTGGTGATGGGATGGTGCGAAGAAAGCGGAGACGAGTAATGATACCTGCCCCATATTCTTCTAGAAGAGCAAAGAAGCGAGTAAGTAAAAGAACAAGAACTGAAACAAAACGCAGCCGCTATAAAATAGAGGCTCGAATTTTCAAGAATCGCCCGATTTCAAACGGAGTTATCGATTATTGGAAGGAGACCGCATATGCTGCTGGTTTTCAACAGGCAGCCCAGGAAGTTTCCAAAACAACAGAAATTGCCCCCCATATCAGAGTAAATGAGAGTTGGAACCGCTGGTATCATTCAGTCGAACCACTGCCATGGACGGTTTACCATGCTGCAGCGACTAAATTTGTGGAAGGATACAGTAAGCATTCAGGAATATACCTAGGGAATGCCGTACTTCTGCCAACGGAAAAAACGGTTGCGGCGATTGTCTTGGTGATGAACGAGAAAGATACGATTTTAAAACTGCTTGAACAGCTCCATCGGCTGCCGCTTCATGAGATCATATTTGTGGTGAACGGATCAACCGATGAAAGCTTCGAGATCATCCGAAATCAGTCGAAAGCCATCATTGTGCACTCCAAACATGCTTTAGGCCACGATGTTGGCAGAGCAGTCGGAGCAAAGCTAGCCGATTCTGAAATTCTGTTGTTCCTTGATGGAGACCTTCCGATATTAGCCGAGCAGCTTGTACCTTTCATCGATGCCATTAAACAGGGTAGTGATATTGCCTTAAATGATATTTCTCCATTGATCGGGATGTTTTCCAAAAGAGACTACGTAACCATAGTTAAGGAGTTTATTAACCGATCCATGGGCAGGGCGGACCTCGGAGCGAATTCGCTTACGGCGGTGCCTCACGCGATCAAGAAAGAAGCAGCGCAGATCATTGGGTACGCCAATTTATCCGTCCCACCGAAAGCGCAAGTCATCGCCCTTGAAAAGGGTTTAAAAATAAATGCACCGGCCAGTGTAGACGTTATTACAAAAAATCGACTCCGGGCTCGAAATGTCGGACTACGAAATGCGGTTTCCGATTTGATCATCGGAGACCATATCGAAGCTCTAAAAACGGCATTTGAATTGAAAGGATCACGACTATCTTTTACGGATCAGATTAGACAAAGGCAGCTAACCAAGATGTAGAAGGTGGACGGTATGAAAAAAACAAGCATCATTATTCCGACTTACAATGGGAAAGATCTGCTGAAAGATTGTATTTATTCCATTAAACATCATACGAAAGAGCCCTATGAGATTATCGTTGTTGATAATGGTTCCTCCGACGGTACCGTTGATATTTGCCGTCAGGAGGGGATTACCTTCGTTTCATTGGCAAGTAACGTTGGTTTTCCTGCAGCATGCAACAAGGGATTAAAAATAGCTACGGGTGATACGATGCTTTTGTTAAATAATGATGTCATCGTTACCCGCAATTGGCTGCAGAATATGTTGAATTGTTTGAACAGCGAACCCGCTATCGGAATTGTCGGACCCCTTACCAACTATGCAAGCGGCAAACAACAGATCGAGATGCCTTATACCACTTTGGAAGAGATGTCGCTCCAGTTGAATGAGCCGAATGCAAAAAAATGGCTTCAGGTGGAGCGAATCGTTGGCCTGTGCTTCCTGTTTAAACGGGAATTAATGGACCGCATTGGACTTCTGGACGAACGTTATTCTCCAGGGCATTTTGAAGACGATGATTATTGTTACCGGGCCAGGAATGCGGGATATACGTGCAAGATAGCAGGGGATGTTTTTATTTTTCATCATGGGAGCGCCAGCTTTGCCAAACAGGATATGGGTAAGGTGAAGCTTCTTATAGATCGAAATAGACAAAAATTCATGGATAAATGGGGTGTAGATCCGACGATTTATGTATAATTATCTATTTCGCGAAAGGAAGGGTTTGTATGAAAGGCGTCATTCTGGCAGGAGGTACGGGCACCCGTCTTTATCCGCTGACAAAAGTCATAAATAAACATCTACTGCCTGTCGGGAAAGTTCCGATGATATGCCATGGCATCGAAAAATTCAAACAAGCGGGTATTGAAGAAATTCTTATTGTGATCGGCAAGCAATCGGCAGGTTTGTATATCGACTTGCTTGGCAGCGGGAAAGAATGGGGCGTAAGCGTTACATTTAAAATCCAGGAAGAGGCCGGGGGAATTGCCCAAGCATTATACCTTGCGGAGCCGTTCATAACACCAAGCGAGAAGTTCATTGTGCTTCTTGGCGATAATCTGTTTGAGGATCATCTAACGACATTTGTGCAATCTTTTGAGCAACAGGCCGCTGGAGCACGGGTACTATTGAAGAAAGTTCATGATCCGAAGAGATATGGGGTTCCCGTCTTGGAGAAAGACAGTATCGTCATGATCGAAGAAAAGCCGGAGGAGCCCAAATCCGAATATTGTGTAACCGGTATTTATATGTATGATTCGACTGTGTTTGAAACAATCCGAACGATCAAACCATCGGCACGAGGCGAATTGGAAATAACCGACGTTAACAATGTGTATGCATCAAAGGGGCAGCTTAATTACGACATATTAGACGGATGGTGGACGGATGCAGGGACGTTCCAGTCCTTGTACCAAGCCAGCGGGCTATCGAGTGGAATCCAATGTTAGGAATTAATAAATGCGGAGGCCTGACTGCATGAGATTCATGAATGAACATTTGCTACTTCAGGGAGAAGAACAGTCTGCCCACGAGGAAGGATACAGAAACGGTTTTATAGAAGGGCGGAAAGAGGGGTACCGAATTGGTTTTTCCGATGCGGTTATAAGATCCTTACGCAAGGAAGAGGAGACGGTCCGGGATCTACGAGTTCTCTATGTCACTACAGGCATTGGTGTTCCATATCCTGCATTAGACCAGGCGGTGACTGACGCTTTAAAGGGGCTGGTTCGAAGTCTTGCGGTTGCAAACCCTTCAGAAGATATCGTGCGGTTGGCTAAGGAATTTCAGCCGGATCTAGTACTTGCTTTAAATGGAGTTGTACTGGAAGCCGAAACGCTCAAAGTGCTTCGGGACCGTGGATTTAAAACGGCAATATGGTTTACTGACGACCCGTATTATACGGACTGGACGGTTTCGATCGCTCCCCGTTACGATTATATTTTTACGCTTGAATCAAACTGCGTATCCTTTTATCGTGATTTAGGTTGTCAACACGTCTATCATCTTCCTTTTGCAGTCAATCCTAACGTATTTTACCCAAAGCATGTGCCAACCTCGTATCAGACTGATATTTGTTTTATTGGGACAGCTTATTGGAACAGAGTGGAATTAATGGATCAACTAGCACCTGTACTGAAAAATAAAAGAGTCGTTATCTCCGGATGGTGGTGGGACCGGATGCAGAATTACACTCAGCTGTCTGACAAGATCAAGCTCGGTGATTGGATGTCACCGGAGGACACGGCAACTTACTACAATGGAGCCAAGATCGTGATCAACCACCACCGTTCATCTGATGACGATACAATCAACGCCAACAGCAGGAAATTAAAGGCACTTTCTGTCAATCCTCGCACGTTTGAAATATCTGGCTGCAGCACGCTTCAGTTATCGGATACCCGACATGATATGGATCAGTTATATTCCCTTGGAGCGGAAATCGAAACCTATGCTTCCCATGCTGAATTGATGGATAAAATCGACTATTACTTGCGTCATGAGGAAGAGAGACAGCGAATTGCATTAAACGGCTTGATAAGAACAAGAAAGGATCATACCTACCATAAACGATTGAGTTTGATGCTTCGTACAATCTTCCCATGAGTTAGGTCAAAATGGATTGTTATACCCGTATCCTAATGAAATCCAAAGAATATATTGTGCGTAAGACGGGGTGATCATCATACGGCAGTTCTCAGAACAAAAAAGAAAACGACTTGTAAAGAGGCGTAATAGGCGAAAGTTTAATCTTCGCAGAACAAAAGTTAATGCACAAAGCGAGTGGGACCAGAAATTGCTTGCGCAAGCTGCAGCCTCGTTCAACGAAGGCTTTGATGCCGGTTACGACCAGGCCATGATGAGGTCGCAGCAATCGGTACCCGAAACGGCGAAGATTAACCCAGGCGCTGCAGAGGAGTATATGAAGGGCTTATATGATGGAGGAGAACGGATTGTGGACTCGATTCTCCCAGAGCTGGAGATTCTTCCTGAAATTTCGGTTCAGCAGATTATTGAAGCCGGTATGATGCAAATGAGTTCACAGTATTACCGTCTTTTGAGCGCAGCAGAAGTCGCAGGCAAACTTAAAGAAGCTCTAGATTCATGTTCCCCGCTGTCAGTTGTCCGTTTAGGGGATGGAGAATTGCTCACGCTTGCCCAGGAAATGGTTTTGAATGAGGAAGAAGTACAGAAAGAAGGCCATTTTTTAAGCTATGCCGGCGTTAGTTTACCTGATCTAAAAGCAAGAGATATGCTGGCAGCTTCCGTGAAAAATGCAGATATCATAGGCATTCCCAAAATGAGAATGGCAAACTTTCAACCCCTGGGCTTTTCCGTTTTTAGAGCTCATGGTATTGATTATCGAAAGTTACAGCTAACTCTATCTACAGTCAACTATGCTATGCATTTGGAAGGTTTATTAGATGGAATCCTTGCAGGACGTCAAGTCCTCGTTGTGGGCAATGCGGCTCCCGGTCTTTCACGGGTGCTGTCAGATCGCGGAATTAACGTGACGGGCACCGTTGCTCCTGTGGAAGGTATGCAGGATTTATCCAGAACCATGGATAAAATTCGAGAATGTCAATTCGACATTGCACTTGTGGGAGCCGGCATTCCGGCTGTGATCATTACAGAGCGTATTGCCTCCGAACTCGGGAAAGTCGCTGTTGATTTCGGACATTTGGCTGATTCCTTGGCGAGAGGAGAAGCAACCTTATGAACCACAAAAGTACTCATCAAAGAAACGGTTACAACGATGGATTTAACAAAGGCCTCCATTCCGGTTATAGGGATGGATACGAGCGTGGGCGGAATAAGGGAATAATCCAATTCTCAAATGCCTTTGAAGGTACAAGTATCATTATACCGACCTATAATCAACTCCCCTATTTAAAAGAATGCATCGAAAGTATCCTTCACTATACAGACGCGCCATATGAACTCATTATTATTGACAATGCATCTGACGACGGCACAGCAGAATTCCTTAAATCCTCTCATGGACTCCGTTTTCAAATCAATAAAGATAATTTAGGTTTTGCAGGTGCTGTTAATCAGGGACTTATGATGGCAAAAGGAACAACGTTGATGATCTTAAATAATGACTCTGTTGTAACGACTAAATGGCTTTCGAATCTGCTCGCCTGTTTGCAAAGTGACGCACAGTTTGGAATTGTCGGACCGGTGACCAATTATATAAGTGGAGATCAACTGATCCATGTCAGCTATCAAGATACGGTGGAGATGCAGCAATTCGCCAAATCGTACAATCAGTCCAATGCGGACAGCTGGACAGTGACTGAACGAATGACAGGTTTTTGCATGTTGATGCGGCGAGAGGATTTTAACCGGTTAGGTTTTTTTGACGAAGGTTTTGAGATTGGCAACTGTGAAGATGACGACTATGGACTGCGTGCACGGCTTCTTGGCATGCAGCTGGTAATAGCAAAGGATACGTTCATTCATCATTACGGCAGTGTTAGCATGAAGATGTTAAATTCCAGATTCGAACAAGTGTATGCACATAATCTTACATTCTATTCCAGTAAATGGGGAGATCCTCATGATATGTTGTCCCTGAAGTGGCTTCAGAACATGAACAGCAGTATGAAGCTTCGAACCATTGATATGTATCCAACATGTGTTTTCGTGAGAGGAGTCCGTTCGGAAACGTATTGGATAGAGAATGGGGTCAGACATCTGATCCATGGTGCCATCGGCATTCAGGCAATTCGAGTTTCACAGGTTGATCTGCGTTGCTGGCCGCTTGGAGATGGTATTTCTACGGAGGACGCCATTGGGCGTATGAAGACAGTATATTATGTTTCATCTACCGGTTCATGGGAGCAAGAAGGCAGACTGATCAAGCTTGAGAATGGCAGTGTTTATCAGTACAAGGGGAAGAAACTGCAGCGATTTATGAATCAACTGACTGTAGCATCGTGGCACCTTGATTCTTACGAGCCATTGTTAGTGAAAGAGCATGAGGTTCAGAAATACGAGGAGGGAGCTCCGATTATTTCTCCTCCCGTTATTAGGGCAGACAACATTTAATTAAAGAACAGAGGGGGATACGGATGAAAGCGCGAAGAAAAACTGGTCGTGCAGCCTTGAGGTTGAAAAGAAACGGTATCCGTAGAAGAGGTTTACGAGGTAAGGGAACAAATAGAGCCTTCGGTGGAAAGAGAAGGAGGGGAACGGGAAGAGTAGCTCCTAGCCAAACGGCTGCTGAATACAATAAATCCTATGATGCGGGGTTTGATCAAGCGTATAATGAAGGATTTAACGTTGGTTATGCGGAGGGTATGGAGGCCGGTCATCAAGAAGCTTATAAAGGAGAAGGATAAGATGGCTTTAAGAAAAAAACTAAGGCCTCGAAAGCGAACTAAAGCTGGGAAACGAAAACAGCATCCTATGCGGCTTAGCGCCTATCAAATAGGGAGTATTGATGGTTTTCAGCGAGGAAAAGAGGCAGGTTTTGCACAAGGGCGTGCGGAAGCCCGGAAAAACTCTCAAAACGTTGTGGCCGTTATCGAGACACCTCTGCCTAAGACGGATGTCCTTGTGATCGCGGCAGGCATGATCCCTTCGCTTGAAATCGGCGTCATACAGCCCCTCCAAGCGCTGAATAAACAAGAGAATCTGCAGTTCGACGTAAAATTGGAAACCGATGTGACCCACGAAATGATTGCTGCGGCGAACACGATCATATTTGTACGTAATGTTGAACCAGCGGCCTATGCATTATTGGAGTTAGCCCATCAGCTGAAAAAAAGAACGGTATATGTTATTGATGATAATTTCTTGGAAATTCAGCCAACGACTCCGGTAGGCGAATATTATAATGATCCGATCCGTAGAGAGACGTTCATCAAGTTTTTGAAAAATACGCAAATCATTAAGGTAGATGCGCCCGATCTCGGCAGCTATATTCATGAGCGGTACAATCGACACGTGATTTATTTTCCTGCCAGTATCGATTTCGAGTGGCTGGACCAGCATGGCAAGGCAGACAAGAATAAGGAACAGGTTGTCATCGGTTATGCAGGAGGCGACAAAGAGGAAGATTTCGTGCCTGTCATTTCTGCGCTCAATCAAATTTTGGATTACTACGGGGGATTCGTAAGATTGGAATTTTTCGGCTATCTCCCACCTTCACTGGCTGAACATCCTAGCGTTAACTATAAAGGTGGAGGAATGGATTACAAGGAATTTATGAAACAGTTAAACCAAAGCAGCTGGGATATCGGAATTGCACCGCTTGCCAATAATTCATTTAACAAGGGGAAAACAAACACCAAATTCCGTGAATATGGTGCGTGCGGCATTCCGGGCATATACTCCAAATCTCCGGTTTATACGCATTGGATTGAGCAGGGCGAAACAGGCTACCTGGTTGAGCATACAGAGCAGCATTGGCATGAGGGAATCAAGGCCATGATTGAAGATCCAACGATGCGTCAGCGAATTAAGGAGAATGCGCAAAGGACAGCTCGGGAGCACTTTTTGCTTCAGACATGCATCGATAATTGGAAGAGACATATTTTTAAAACGTAAAATCGGGGGAGAGAGCGGGAATATGGGGAAAAGAGGGGATATAAATGTACTCATCATCGGATCGGGGAAAATCGCTTCCTATAAAATCGGCATTGAGCAGCCCCTTCGCCATCTGCAGAAGATGGGGGTCTGCGAATTTGACGTCAGATCCGATGATGAGATGGACAGATCAAGGCTGGCTGAAGCGGATATCGTCCTCTTCTTCCGAACGGTTCAGCCTGAAGCTTATAAGTATCTGGAGATGGCCCGGGAGATGGGAAAAAAAACGGTGTATGTCATCGACGACCATTTTATCGCGATGTCTCCTGGATCGGATATGGGAAGATACTATCATGATTCCTCACGAAGAAAGACGTATGTTAAATTTCTGAAAAACGCCCAAATCGTAAAGGTTGCTTCCGGTTTTTTTGCCAAACATCTTGATACACATTTTAGCCCCCAGAAAATAGTGTATTTTCCGGGAAGCGTTGATTTCTCTGTTATTTCCGGTTTGAAAAAGAACCGTAAAGAAGAAGGAAAAGTCGTAATCGGGTATGAAGGCGGAAAAAAACAAGTGGCTTTTGAACCCGTTATCGGGGCACTGAACAAAATCATTGGGAAATACGGGGATAAACTCAGAATTGAGTTCTGCGGGTATGCGCCTGATGAACTCAAAGATAAACCACAAGTCTTTACGGAATCCTATGTCGAGAACTATAAAAACTTTTTAAAGCGTCTCTATCGGTCAAACTGGGATATCGGGTTGGCGCCTTTGGAACGAACACTGCTGCATGATTGCAAAAGCAACAATAAATTCCGAGAATATTCTGCCTGTAGGATTGCGGGTATTTATACTTCCTCTCCAGCTTATGAAGAATGGGTAACAGGGAATGAAAACGGTCTTGTTGTATCTGGTACGAGCGATGATTGGTATGAAGCTATGGTCCAACTGATAGAACAGCCAGAACTGCGTCAGAACATTGCAGACCAAGCCGAACAAGTAGCATGGGCAAATTTTTCAGTGGAAGCTTGCGCCGAACGATGGCGCTCACAAATTTTAATGTCAGAATAACGAGGGATAACGAAAGGGGAGGTTCACTTGGACCATAAGCTGATACCTGTTCTTCAACCGAGTATAGGTCAAGAGGAAATTGACGCTGTGTCGGATGTTTTACGGTCCGGATGGCTTGGTCTTGGCCCCAAAACGGAACAGTTCGAGCAGGAATTTGCCAAGTATGTCGGCAGCCGTTTTGCGGTTGCACTCAACTCCGGGACTGCCGCGCTTCATTTGGCGATGGATATTTTGGGGATTGGGCCCGGTGACGAGGTAATCGTACCTTCCATCACATTCATCTCCACTGTCCATGCCGTTAGTTATGTGGGAGCTACGCCAGTGTTTGCCGATATTGAACCCGATACGATGAACATTTCTCTGGCAGATATCCAGCGGAAGATTACGGATAAAACAAAGGCGATTATCGTCGTTCATATGGGCGGGCATCCGTGCGACATGGATGCCATTCATGAGTTAGCACATTCCAAAGGAATTAAGGTTGTAGAAGATGCTGCGCATGCGTGCGGCGCGGAATACAAAGGCAAAAAAATTGGTTCGATCAGTGACATCACATGTTTCAGTTTTCACGCTGTCAAAAATTTGACGAGCGGCGAAGGCGGCGCGATCACCTGCAATACAGAGTGGATGAATCGTAAGCTGCGTGAGAAGCGGTGGGTTGGTATATCCCGGGATACGTGGATACGATCATCGCATGAAAAGGTGTATGCATGGCAGTATTTCGTTGATGACGTAGGGTATAAATATCATATGAATGATATGCAGGCTGCCATCGGGCTCGTTCAGTTAAATAAGCTGAATCAATTGAACGGAAGACGAAAAGAAATAGCGGCTCGATATCAATCGGAATTAAAGGACCTGGAATGGCTGACACTTCCACAGGAACAACCGTATGCTCAAAGCTCATGGCATTTGTTCCAAGTTAAATTTAGCAAAGAAAACTCAAGGGATCGTATGATTGGCCATTTGCAAGAACACAATATCGCGACGGGAGTCCATTACTATCCGTGCCATCTGCATCCGAGCTACCTGCATCTCAAAGCGATCGTGCCACTTTCCTCTGAGATCTGGAAGAGAATTCTGACCCTTCCTATTCATCCGAACATTACAGAGGAGGACTTGGATCGGATTATAACCCGTATAAGGGAGTTTAAGCCATGAGAAAACTGTTGGTTCTAGGTGCGGGAATCTCCCAGCTTCCGTTAATTGAAACCGCTAAACGACTGGGATTGTACGTTATTGTTGTGAGTCGCCAAGGAAACTATCCCGGGTTTGCCAACGCAGACAAGGTTTACTATGAGGATACGACCGATATGGATAAAATTGTCGAAATCGCCCGGCATGAAGGAATTCATGGAATCTGTACGACGGGTACGGACGTGGCCGTCAAGTCGATTGGCAGAGTCGTGGATGAATTGGGAGTAAGCGGATTGAGTTATGAATCCGCTCAACTCTCTTCAAATAAATGGAAGATGAAACAGGCTTTTATGAAACATGGCGTAAGAACAGCCCGGTTTCTAAAGGTCACAACTTTAGAGGAAGCTTACAGCGCTTTCGAAGTATTATCACCACCTCTCATCTTTAAAGCTGTGGATGGTGGAGCAAGTAAAGGTATTGTGAAGGTAGCGGACAGCACCTATGTGGACTACGCATACGAAATGGTGAGAAAGGATACGAAACTGGATTTTTTTATTGTTGAAGAGTTTATTGAAGGAACCGAGTTTGGTGCACAGGCATTTGTTTATGATAACCAAATTCAGTTCATTATGCCGCACGGAGACTTTGTTTTTTATGGAGATACTGGAGTTCCCATTGGTCATTATGTTCCATACAATTTACCAAAAGAAGTGGAGCAAGATCTTTTCTTACAGTTAAAACAGAGTATCGACGCATTAAAATTAAATAATTGTGCAATTAATGCAGACTTTATTTTAAAAGACGGGCAAGTGTATGTCCTTGAAATCGGAGGCAGAGCAGGAGCAACATGCTTACCTGAACTTGTGTCCACTTTTTATGGGTTCGATTACTATGAGCAGATCGTCAGGACAGCTCTTCGTATGGAGCCCAGTTTTACTTTGAATTCTTCAATCCCCTGCGCGTGTGAACTTCTTATCGCTGATAAGGATGGGAACATAACGGGAATTGAGAATGAGAATGAAGATAATGAGAATATTATTCAGATATCATTTGATTATCATATAGGCGAAAAGGTAAATAAATTCAGGGTTGGCACTGACCGAATTGGCCAGATTATCGTTAAAGGAGATCGTTTGGAAAAAGTGCTGAACCTGTTGGAAGAAGTAAAAGAGAAGATAAGAATCGAATTAGGATAGATCATAAATTCCATCAAAATCTCGATCATGCCATTATGCGATCGAGATTTTTTATAATGCCGGAGTATTGCCTATACCCTAACTTGGCATTAGGCATATAAATAATTGGAGCAATAAGACTGAGGTTGCGGTTCAACTTGCTCAAAACTATCGTACCGGAGGCAGCAGATGAAAATTACCGATACCAAGCTCGAAGGTGTGAAACGAATTGAACCGGCGGTTCATCAGGACCATCGAGGATTTTTTATGGAAAGTTTTAATGATCATAACCTTCGAGAATGCGGCATTGATCACCATTTTATTCAGGACAATCACTCGATGTCACGTGAAGTGGGTGTCATTCGTGGTCTTCATTATCAGTTGTTACCTAAGGGACAGACTAAATTGATCCGTGTTGTAAGCGGAGCGATCTATGACGTTGTTCTTGATATTCGGACGGGTTCTCCTACCTATGGACAATGGCAAAGTTTTATTTTATCCGCGGCGAATTTTCAGCAGCTTCTCGTTCCTAAAGGGTTCGCTCATGGCTTCTGTACACTGGTTCCGGATACCGAAGTCATCTATAAGGTCGACGCTTATTATTCGCCAGAGCATGATCGAGGTATTGCCTGGAACGACCCGGATCTTAATATCGATTGGCCTGTGACCCATCCTGTTCTCTCGGATAAAGATTCGAAGCATCCGTTCTTGGCTTCCGCGGAAAATAACTTTATATATGAAGGGTGAAATGGCATGAAGATTGTTGTCACAGGCGGCGCAGGATTTATAGGAAGCAACTTTATTCGATATATGCTGGCACAATATCCCCATGACGAAATTATTAACGTGGACTTGTTAACTTATGCCGGAAATTTGAGGAATTTAACGGATGTGCAGGATAATCCGAAGTACGAGTTTGTGAAGGCGGATATTGCCGATCGTTCATCATTAGAAACCGTATTTAAAAAGGGGGTCGACGCAGTTGTTAATTTTGCAGCTGAGTCGCATGTCGATCGCAGTATTGTGCAGCCAGAGATATTTGTTAAAACCAATGTACTAGGAACCCAGACGCTCCTTGATTTATCCAGGCACTATGGAGTTGGCAAGTTTGTACAGGTCTCTACGGATGAAGTATACGGAACGCTTGGAGATACAGGATTATTTACCGAAAATTCACCTCTTCAGCCCAATAGTCCTTATTCTGCAAGTAAGGCTGGCGCTGACTTGCTCGTACGAGCTTATTACGAGACATTCGGCTTACCGGTCAATATTACTCGCTGTTCAAATAATTATGGGCCTTACCAGTTTCCCGAGAAATTGATTCCGCTCATTATATATAATGCCATGCAAAATATCCCGATTCCAGTATATGGCGATGGCTTGAACGTACGTGACTGGCTATATGTAGAAGATCATTGCAGAGCTATCGATCTGGTCTTGCGTAGTGGCCAGGCCGGCGAAATATATAATATCGGCGGGAATAACGAAAGAAATAATTTGCAGGTCGTCTATACGATATTGGAAGAGTTAAACAAGCCGAAATCACTGATTCAGTACGTTGAAGATCGTCTTGGTCATGACCGCCGCTATGCTATTGATGCAGAAAAAATCCGAAATGAACTCGGTTGGACTCCGCAATATAATTACGAGAGCGGTATCCGGGCAACGATTCGCTGGTATCAAGATAACTTCTTCTAAGCGCTAAATAGGGGAACCTAAAGGTCATAGACCAGCCGGTGCCCCTTTTTTGAGATGTAGATGCCCCATATGTCAATGGAGTGTCGAATGCTCATGTAGGGTGTCTGTTGTCACTTTGTTCTGAATCATGAATTCTAATGGCATCTTCTTCAGACTTAAGATTGCGCTTTCGATTACATAATGTACAAGGTCCACGATGCGAATTGCATTCGGAAACACTCCCTGATTTAAGTACGGTAAGCCAGAGCTCAAGCTCTGGTGGAACTGCTTCGTTATGCATACACGTTACTTGGCGGCATTTTTTCGTTTGAGTACTATATACAGTCCGTGCATTGAGTGCTTGTTCCTACGCAAGATGCGGAATTTCAGGCCCTCTAATTGAAGGAACTTCAATAAGATAAATGATGCAGTTCAATCTAATCGGTGTTTTTGTAGAAAATTAGGCGTGATTCACAGTTATCTTCCATGTTAAAACCTTTCAGCATACCGGCTCTGTCCCGAGGCCATCCTATACGATGTTAATACATTCATTATAGAGATGGAGGATGAATCATGATGAAATCCAAGGCTCTCAACCTGACCGTCTCCACAGCATTGCTGCTAAGTATGGCTGCGGTAGCAGGATGCGGTAACACTACTGGCGGTAACACGACGCGCACCAAAAGTGTGGACACTGGCCGAATTGGTGTGAATTCTGTGCGGAATACCCATAATGTCGGCACCACCACCACCCGGCAGCATGACCTGACGAACCTGAAATACAGCAAAACGCTGTCGGAAAAAGTTTCAGAGATCAATGGTGTTGGACCTGCCCACGTATTTGTAACGAATCGTAATGCTTATGTTTCCCTATCCAGAAATGGCATGAACACAACTCATGGGATGAACACAACTCACGGAGTGAACACCAGAAACAACGGTCATATTACCGGTATGAACACCAGCAACAATAACGGTCATATTACCGGTATGAGTACAGGATCCAATCGACATCTCACGAATGGCACAACGAATGTCAGAAACCGGACATTTGGTACTTCAGGAACAGGCAGTGTTGGTATTCTTCGTGGAATGGCCAATGACACAAGACGCGGGTTAGAAAACATGACAGGTTTGGGCCGAAATGCCGATAACCGTGGTTTTGGTGTGAATGGAACAACAACCCATGGCGGCTTTGGCGGCAGCCATTATAATACTTTGAATGGAACCCGTACAAATGGGCTTATGGGTACAAATGGAACCCGCACAGATGGACTTATGGGTACTCGTGGAACCCACACAGATGGACTGATGGGTACTCGTGGAACCGGCACAGATGGGCTAATGGGTACTCGTGGAACCGGCACAGATGGGCTAATGGGTACTCGTGGAACCCGCACAGATGGACTCATGGGTACAACTGGTACAGGTACCACGAACGGTGTGACAAATAATACCTATATGGGAACCGGTATTAACGGCGTTCCTTATGGGACTTACAATCATAATATGGGCATCATGAGCACTAATCGTGAAGAAGTACCAGAGCATGTCCGTCAGGAAATTACGAGCAAGATCCGTAAGACTGCACCACATATCAGCCAAGTATATGTTTCCACAGATGAGGGTTTTTATCAGCATGCGCATGGTTATGCAACTGGAGGGCATGCGAGAAATACTGTTGGAACACTCTCGCGTGACTTCGGTTCATGGATCAACCGCGTATTTCCGCTTAGCCATGGGACTCGCGATGGTATGAATGATACCCGCGGCAATTTGACGAAGAACGATACAGATGACGGTTGGTTTGGCGGTAATCGAAACAGCCGGTAAAACTTCGATACAAAAAGGAGCTGCCCTAGGAATGAAATCCTAATAAGGCAGCTCCTTTGCTTGTAGTGATTCAAGCTCAAATATGATGGCTTCGCGAGCCATGCTCGATTAATGCTTGCGTTGTCCTTGAATCCAGACGCCTTGAAGATCTAAATCGCTTGACAGCAACAGAACGTCCGCAAGCTTGCCGGACTCAAGGGATCCTGTGCAATCCGCGATGCCGATCTTTCTGGCAGGATTGGTACTAGCTGCTTCAGAGGCCTGCTCAATGCTTAATCCGACCTTCCGTACCAGCATTTGAAAGCCTCTGATCATCGTGAGCGTACTGCCTGCCAAGCTATCCCTATTGTCTTTAAGCGTGGCGATACCGTTCTCAACGACAACCGGCAGATCGCCAAGCGTATATTCACCGTCAGGCATACCGGTAGCGGACATGGCATCGGTAATCAGAATCAGATTTTCTCTTGGTTTCATACGCGCCAGAATCTGCATGGCTGCAGGGTGTACGTGGATGCCGTCAGCTATAATTTCGCAGCTTAAACGGTCATCACCCAGCATCGCCCCCACCACGCCAGGCTTACGATGGTGCAGCCCGGTCATCGCATTGAACGTATGCACACCATGGCTAAGACCTGCCTCAACGGCGGTCTCCACTTCTTCATAAGAAGCATCCGTATGTCCCAGAGCGGCCACGATCCCGTGGTCTTTCAGCCAAGAGATCGCCTTGAGCGCTCCTTCGCGTTCAGGTGCGAGCGTCACTTGGCGAACCAGTTCAGGATAAGTGGATACCCACTCTTCCAGCCAATCGATATTGGCATGTACGATATGCTCAGGATTCTGGGCACCAGGCCATTTTGGACTAATGAAAGGTCCTTCGAGATGCACGCCTGCCAATTTCGTATATGGCATTCCTTGTTTACGGTAATTATGAACTTCCCCAAGTACATGGTCGATAGCTGCTTTAGGGGCTGTCATCGTGGTGGCGAGCATGGTCGTAGTTCCCTGTGAGCTGTGGAAGCTCGTGATCTTATCCAGGACTTCCTTAGAGGCATCCATGAAATCTTCGCCGTTACCCCCGTGTACGTGGATATCAACAAAGCCTGGAAGGATGTAGCCATCCGGTTGTTGAATGACTTCCGTTGCAGCCTGTTTCAGTTCGTCTGGAAGCTCGGAAACACTGCCGGCATAGGCAATGTTTTCTCCTTGGATAGCCAACACGCCATCTTCACATATGCCTGCGGGTGTCAATACTCGACCATACAATAGCTGAACAGCTTCTCGGTATTCACTCATACAAGTAAACTCCCTGCACCTTGATCAAGAAGGACAACGACATTAGGATGGCACTGAAGAAGCGATGCCGGGCAATCAGTGGTGATAGGTCCTTTCAAGGCACGTTTCACAGCTTCCGCTTTATCTTCGCCCCGGACGAGCAAGAGAATTTGACGGGCCTTCAGGATGGTCGCAACCCCCATTGTAATCGCATGAGTTGGAACATCATCCAGCGAAGGGAAGAATCGAGCGTTGGCGTTCCGTGTCTTCTCTTGCAGCTCAACGACATGAGTACCGCCGTTCAAAGATTCACCCGGTTCGTTAAATCCGATATGTCCATTATGACCAAGACCAAGGAGCTGCAGATCAACAGGACCATATTGTTCCAGCATGTTGTCGTAATTCCGGCACTCCTCTTCCGGATCGGCCGCATTGCCATTCGGTACGTGGGTATTTTCAATATTGATATCCACATGGTTGAACAGCTTCTCGTTCATGAAAGCCCGGTAGCTTTCGGGGTGATTCTCAGGAAGTCCTACGTATTCATCCAGATTATAAGTAGTTGTCTGAGCAAAGCTGACCAGACCCTGGCGGTTCATTTCAATTAGCTTGTTGTAGAGCCCGATGGGCGTGCTTCCGGTAGCCAGTCCCAGTTTAGCACGCGGATTGGTGTGCAGCAGCGCGGAGATCAGATTTGCGCCTGTTTGCACAAATTGTTCTTCATCCTTGAACGTGAAAATATTCATTGGTTATTGTCCTCCTCGGCTTTTACGGTAGTTTTGAACATTCAGATATGATTGCTCCAGACGGGGAACATATGTTGAGAAATCCCGGCTGGCCATACCCATAAACAGGATATCAATAATATGAAGCTGAGCAATACGTGATGCCATGTCGCCTCGGCGCATTCCTTCCTCGAGGGAAGAGGAATAGAGAGTAATATCGGCTAAAGCGGAGATGGCACTGCTTCGGTAAGAAGTGATGCTGATCGTAAATGCGCCCGCATCTTTGGCGCAAGCCAGGGCATCAATGGTCTCAGGCGTTTCCCCTGAGTACGAAACGGCAACGGCCACATCGTTTGAGGTCAAGGTAGAGGCTGAGGTAATCTGCATATGGGAATCTGCAAATGCGGTGCAGTTTTTTCCGATACGGATCAGCTTTTGATAGAAATCTTGAGCGACAATCGATGAGGTAGCCACACCGTATAGATCAATGCGCTTCGCACGGCATAATGCATCCACCGCACGCTCCAGTTGACCCAGATCCAGCAATTCCGTCGTATCCCGTATGGAAGTCAGATGGTTGGATTCAATCGCCTCAACGATACCAGCAAGCGGGTTGCCTGCCACAATATCCTGATAACGAGTATTCCCAGTGCGGGAAGCCATTTCAGCATGAGCGATCTCAGCGGCAAGCTTGAGCTTAAAATCAGGATACCCTTTACACTGAAAATTCTTACAGAAACGGGTAACTGTTGCAGCGCTGACCTCACACTGCTCGGCCAGATCTTTAATGCCCATATGCACAATCTCGGATGGAGTTGTCAGAATAAACTCTGCGAGCCGTCGTTCCTGACGGGGCAGGCTCTCCTTTTCGACAGAAATAATATGCAAGATTGGTGTCATCACAAGCCTCCTTCAGGGTTCCCGGTGAGCTTAATGTTGGGCATATACGGAAGGGACACTGTACTGAAAATAATTTTTAAAATGATGAAAAAATAAAGAAAATTATTTTTACACCCTCATCATAGACCAACCGTCTAGAGGAAGCAAGGAGAAAAATCACCAATACGCGATTATTGCCCAATTTGTTTGCTTCTTCCGCACCTTCACCCTTGCTCTGACATAAGATGAGTTGACTGTATCCCTTAACCTTGTTAGACCACACATACCCAGGCAAGGAGGGGTGACACCATTGAAGGGGACCGACCATAATAGCAAGTTCTTGTTAACCCACCGTGAACGCGAAGTTTTTGAATTGCTTGTGCAAGACAAAACGACTCGCGATATCGCTGGGCAGTTGTTTATTAGCGAAAAAACGGTGCGTAACCACATCTCCAACGTCATGCAGAAATTAAATGTTAAGGGCCGTTCGCAAGCTGTCGTTGAGCTGATAAAACTCGGTGAGTTGAAGATCTGACACCATGTTGGTTGCTGCATGAAACGAAAGCACAGCGAAGCCTTCCTTCCCGGGTGCACCGGGATTGAGAAGGCTTTTTTGTGTGTATTATAAAGCTTAGTATTAGGTATCTGAGTGAGCTGGGAGCTTGTAACCGGAGAAGATAAGCACTTTGTCCATCTGGAGCCGCGGATCCGGGCGAAGGTTAAAACCAGTAACTGGACCAGGAAAGGCATGCTGCTGTCACCAGCGTTCGTTGAGTTTGTCATTTGATTTGGAAAATGGAGGAATTCCTCTTAGAATGTCGAAATATGCATGGTAGGTGAATATGATGACTTATCGTGAACAATTAATACAAAATATGGAATCAGATGACAGGTTGTTTAGATTACTTACTGTCACATTTATCATAGGATTGGCACTCTGCTTTTGTATTCCAAAGAAGTTATTTGAAACCAACGAAAAACTAGCGGATTTTATAATGAACCAATTACTTATCACTACTCCAATTGTTGTGATGATTTTATATGCAATTTACGTATTTTTTATAGAGTGAATATAGTTGAGAACAAGTCGCTGAAACGCGGCTATTTTGTAGTACGCTAGCCACCTATATGTCACGGGTGAACATGGGGTACCGAGATAATTATACGAGACGGTCTTGGTATCCCTTATTTAATTACATGGCACACGGGAAGATGAAACGTCTTGCCTTGATCGCCAACATTTGACGAGCTTGTGCATTAATTGGTAAATGGAGGAATTCCCCTTTTAATGTCGAAATATGCATGGTGGGGGGATCAATTTAATGATTTTTCAAGAAGCGTTTGAAAATATGGATGAAAGATTTTTTGGGGTAATGTTTGTTACCTGTGTCATAGTATTTTTGATTATCCTTTGTATACCTAAGAAATTATATGAAACCAACGAAAAATTAGCAAATCTTATAGAAAACCATTTACTTATTACTGTTCCAAGCACCGTATTTATTGTATACCTGATTTACTCATTTTTTATAGAGTAAATATAACAGAGAACAAGTCGCTGAAAAGCGGCTTTTTTTGTAGTACGCTAGCCACCTATATGTATACGGGTGGGGGATATCTAGATACCTATTCGGCACGGTCTTGGCATCCCTATTTTTTCGAGCTTGTGCATTGATTTGGAAAATGGAGGAATTCCCCTTTAAATGTCGAAACATGCATTTTGGAGGGGGTGTAAATGGGATATTTATACTCGCGTTATTCTTATGGTTTTGATGATAACGAAATTTTTGGAATAGTAGCTTTGACTTTGACTATTTCATTTTCAATTTTGCATTTGTTAACGGATACTAAAATCTTGCCAGAGAGATTGAGGGATAACGAGAAAGTATTTGATTTTTTAGTTTTTTCATTTTCGATTGTTATTCCAGCTATTGTATTTGTGGTATACGGCATTTTCTTCTATGACTATGATTAAAGCCACCCAATACGGGTGCTTTTTTTATGCTAAAGTAAGTCTGTTCCTAATGTCGAGTGCTAACATAAATAAACAAAAGAGCAAAATCTGAAGGGATATCAAGCAAGAGAACATCCAAAGCTGCAAAAAATCCGAAATTTATAGGATGTTATTATAAACTGCTTACTACACGAAAATATTCATGATTGAACGAAAGAAAATAGCTGCTCCCACTGCAAGGGCTATAAATCCAATAACTCCGAAACGTAATAAATCGGAATCATAGTATATCTCGTCTTCAGGGATATTATTGATCCATTTCACCCAGTCAGCATCGGGTTTTAACAAATAGAACAATCCCAGTACGGCAATCAAAAGTCCAAATATTGTAGTAAATAGATTCAGAACCAGAGTTAACATAATAATCACCCCTAAGTAAATACGTGATAAATCTCAAAAGTTTCCAAATTGAAGGAGCAATAAAGGATAACAGCCACTAGCCATGAACGAAGCAAATGATGATGCCGTCTGCCATGAAAGATGATGGTATGATAAAATAATCTGCAATAGTATTAAAACATTTTTTAGATATTTTAACGTCGCTTATATGTAGACATGAGAATCATAGGTCAAAACTCTATTTTGATTATAGCTGTTTTATGCAAATGTCTTTCATCTACTGGAGGTGTATAAATATGGGACCGGTGACTTGGACAGTGGCTGCAGTCGCAGCAATAGCCGTTGTTGCCTTAAGCATATGGGGCTGGTCCAGACGCACGCGAGGGAGCGGGCATAACAGTAATGTCATAGACCTGAAGTCGAAATTAAAAGATAGCAGGGCAAAAGATGTACAAGCCTGCAGTAAATGCCGCCGAAAGCGTCAAGTGACCTTTTATGCAGATGATTCTGGGGCTGTGCGCGGACTGTGTCAGGAGTGCAAACAAGAGCTTAGCCAACATCGGGAATTATATCCCGTGTAACTGTTCATGGAGATATAAAGAGGAAGTGCCAAGAAAAATCACTTGGTTCACTCCCTCTTTTTTTATGCCATAAAGTACAAGCGCCTCAAAGAGTATAAAAAGTGTCTATTCCCTAACTTCTGCAAGATTGTGTATAGTGAATTACAGTTCCTATAGTCAAAAGGGAGTGTGGTCGACTTGAAGAGGATGGGCCAGTTGAATACACTACGAAATCAGATTTTCCTTGGATTTATGCTGGTGATGATCACCGTGCTGACATTGGTCGGCGTTTTCGTATACGGTCAGGTCTCGGTGCTGCTACGCAACAGTGCAGAGAAGCATATTCAACAGACAGCGGTACAAGCAACAGGCAAGCTGGATGCGCTGCTTAAACAGGTTGATACATTGACGGCTCAGGTGTCCACCAACGCGCTGGTGCAGCGTTATTTGACCCAGGAGACTGCAGGGAAGCCGATCAGCTTCGCTGAGCGGCAATCTCTCCAGCAGGAGGTCCGCAAGTACGAAGCGTATGCTACCGGCATTCGCTCGATGGAATTGTATACAACCGACTATCGTCGTCTGTTTCCGCTGGATGAAGGCCGCTTAACCAGCCGGATTCGAGGCGATTGGATCGTGGCAGCCGATGAAGGAAAAGGGAAGCTGGTCTGGTTCGGTCAGGACCCCAGGGATTCGGATGTGGTGGTAGCTCTCCGGAGAATCCGGCTAATTGACCACTCCTTTGCTCATGGAGGTTATTTGCTCGTGAGGCTGGAGAAAGACTATTTTGCATGGACGGATTCGGCTGTCGACAGTGATTCAAGAGAAAGTATGGGGCTGTTTGACCAGGCGGGCAATGAAATTACATCGGATTTTGCTACGATTGTGGACGCGAAGGAGGTACTGGACCGGGAAGGGGAGACGGTTACGATCGGCGATAAAGACTTCATTGCCGTCCAGAAGCAATCCGAAGCAACCGGATGGAATCTGGTGATCTTGACTCCGGTTGATTATACAACTGAGGGAATATCCGTGCTGCGCACGGCCATTATTATATCTGGAGGCGTTGGCGCGCTGTTGTTTCTGTTCTTAAGTTTTATTCTGACAACGATGATCATACGTCCCATCTTGAATTTGATCAGGGCGATGCGCGGTGTCCGGCTGGGAACGCTTAAACCCATTGCCGTGACCTCAAAAACGATGGAGATTAACGAGCTTAACAATTCATATAACCAGATGGTGGATTCGCTGAACGAATTAATCGAGGTAGTGTATCAGAAAGAGATTATCCAGAGCCGGACTGAGCTCAAAGCACTGCAGGCGCAGATCAATCCGCATTTTCTGTTTAACACTCTGGAAGCGTTTTATTGGGCGCTTGATGATCAAGGGGAAGAGGAGCTGGCTCAGATCATGGTTGCGATGTCAGGATTGTTTCGCTATGTCATCAACCGCAAAGACGAGGACGAATGGGTAACACTCAGGGATGAGCTCGATCATGCGGAACGATACTTGATGATTATGAAGATGCGTATGCTGGACAGATTGTCCTGGAGGATTGAGGCAGACGAAGACTGTAATAGTGTGCCAATCCCGAAGCTGCTAATTCAGCCGATTGTTGAAAATGCGATCCTGCATGGTGTTGAACAGCGATTGGGACCAGGCACTGTGATTGTGCGTGCACAAGCATCCGATCGAGAAGGGTATACTGTCATTTCGGTTGCCGACGACGGTCCCGGGATGAGCGAGGAGACGATAGCCTCCCTGTATTCCTCGATGAAAAGAGGGTACGCAGATTCCACCAAAAAAAGCGGTGTTGGTATTGCCAATGTGGAGCAGCGAATTCGGCTGTATTACGCTTCTGAGGAAGCTGGCCTGCGTATTCATAGCGTCTTGGGTCAGGGGACGATCATCTCATTTGAGATTCCTAATCATGTCTCTAGCTATGGGGGAGGGGGAAGAGCATGAAAACGATACTGATCGTTGATGACGAACCGAGAACGAGGGAAGGGGTAAGGAAGACCCTGGAGGCATGGTCATCTGGCCGTTATCGAATTGTAACCGCTTCAAGCGGTGTAGAGGCCTTGCAATGGCTGCAGGAACAGGATGCACATTTAGTGGTGACGGATATCCGGATGCCGGAAATCGGTGGACTGGAGCTTATGGAGAGATTACATGAATTGCCGCACCCGCCGGTTATTATCGTGATTTCCGGTTATTCGGAATTCGATTATGCGCGCAAAGCGTTGCAATATGGTGTGGTGGACTATCTTCTAAAGCCGCTGGATAAGCGAAAGCTGGTGGCTGCAGTCGAAGCTGCCCTGGAACGCGGGAAAAAAATAGATCGGATCGAGCGGATGGAGAAACTGGTGGATCCGAAGCTGCTGGAGGCGGCACAGCAAGATAAAGTCTATTGCATCCAGGTGCAGGAAGCGTTGAGATATGTAGACCAACGTCTGCAAGAGACAATATCGTTAAAAGAAATGGCAGAAGTGCTGCATTTGAATTCGAGTTATTTCAGTGTGCTTTTTAAGGATCAGACCGGGATTACCTTCAGTGAATATGTAACTCGCCGCAGAGTGCAGCGCGCCAAGGAGCTGCTTGTGGGTACATCACTGCCCGTAGCAGATATAGCGGAGAAGGTGGGATACCAGACAGCGAAATATTTTGTGAAAGTATTCCGTGATCAGGAAAATATAAGTCCGAGCCAATATCGGCATAGCGTTGTAGACAGCGAAAACGAAATCTAATAAAAGTGGAATTAGTCCCAATCATTATGACCTTATGCAACCAGCCCCTCACTGATAAAATTCAATTAAAGCGGTTTCATAACGCGAACAGCACACGAGAAAAGGGGTTGAACACATGTTTAACAAGAAATGGACGATTCTGCTTTTGACATTGTGTCTTGCTATGGTTACAGCCGGTTGCGGGTCGAGCAAGAGCAGTACGGGAGATACGGGTAATAGCGGCAACAAAGGCGATAAAGTCACGGTAAATTTCATGCACTTATGGCCTGCAGGCGTTTCTGCAGGACAGAACAAAATCGTGAATCAGATTATCGAAGAATATCAAAAAGAAAATCCGAATGTCACGATCAAACAGGAAGTGTTGGATAATGAACAATACAAGAATAAATTGAAAGTGCTTTCGGCTTCGAATGAGCTTCCGGATGTAGGGGTGACCTGGGCAGCGGGCTTCCTGAAGCCTTATGTCGAAGGCAACCTGTTTGCACCGATAGATGATTTGCTGGATGGTGAGCTTAACGGCAAATTCGTAGCCGGCACGACCGAAGCTTATGCCATTGATGGCAAAACATATGCGCTTCCGCTTGAGTTCAATATCGCGCCGGTTTACTATAACAAAGCGATTTTCGAACAGTATAAACTGGAGGTTCCGCAAACCTACGAGGAGTTCAAGAATGTCGTAAAAACGCTGTCGGAGAACGGAATTGCCCCTATTGCGCTGGGCAACAAGGATCGCTGGACCGGATCGCTCTGGTACATGTATCTGGCAGACCGGATCGGCGGGCAAGCAGCGCTTGCTAATGCAATCAGCGGCTCAGGCTCCTTCAAGGATGAAGCGCTTGTAAAGGCAGCTGCCGAAGTTCAATCGCTGGTGGATAGCAATGCGTTTGTCAAAGGGTTCAACGGCTTGTCCAACGAGGAAGCGAAATCCGAATTCCTGAACAGCAAAGCAGCCATGTACATGATGGGCACCTGGGAATTGCCAAACTTTACAACCAATGAAGAGATTCCGCAAGAATTTCGCGACAGCGTAGGGTTCTTCAAATTTCCGACGATTGAAGGCGGAAAAGGTGACATCAATAGCTGGGTTGGCGGGCCGGGCGTCGGTTTGTTCATCGGTGAGAACTCCAAGGTAAAAGATGAATCCAAGAAGTTCGTTGAGTATTTTGTAACCAAGTGGGGTGAGCAGTCCGTCACAGGTGCGGGCGTGATCCCTGCTACGAAAGTGGATACCTCGGCGCTCGAGCTTCCGCAGTTATACATTGATTTGTTCGATGAAATGAACCAAGCAAGCAGTATTACCTTGTTCGCAGACGTGCAGATGGAAGCGAATGCTGCTGAGACGCATTTGAACATGATCCAGGCACTCTTCGGCAAAGCCGTAACACCGGATAAATTCTCCGAAGAGCATGATGCGGCGATCTCCAAAGGGAACTAAGACTCTACTAGACAACGAAGACACACAGGGACCTGACGATCCGGCAGCTTTGCCGGATGAGTCTCTCTCTAGACCATATGTAGAAAGGAGTCTGGACACTTTGGATAAAGTGATGTCTAACAAAAAGATTATCGCCCTGTATGTATTGCCTGCACTGCTAGTCATTATGGCTGTAGTCTATATTCCGATCATACTTACCGCCTACTATGGATTGAATAAATGGAACGGCATCGGTGCCATGACCTTCATCGGTTTTGATAACTATCAGGCTCTGCTCACGGATGGCAAGTTCTGGGATAGTGCATGGCACTCCCTGCTGTTAGCCGTATTCTCGGCTGCAAGCCTGTTAATCTATCTGGCCGTGGCGATGGTGCTGGCCTCCAAGATCAAAGGGGCTAACCTGTTTCGCAAAATCTATTTGATCCCGATGCTGCTGTCTTCCGTAGCGATTGCGCAGCTCTGGCTCCGCATTTACCATCCAACGAACGGGATCGTGAATAGTTTTCTGGAGTCTATCGGAATCACAAACCCTCCCGCATGGCTCGCTGAACCGTCACTTGTATTATTCGCCTTGTTCATTCCGATTCTGTGGCAGTATGCCGGTTTTTATATATTGATTTATTATGCGGCTCTGAAGAATATTCCGGCATCGCTGGAGGAGGCAGCCAAGATCGATGGGGCGACCTCCCTGCAAATTGCGTTCCGGATCAAGCTTCCGCTCATTATGGAAGTGATCAAGGTTACGATTGTGCTGGCGGTTGTAGGTTCTCTGAAATATTTTGATCTCATCTTTGTTATGACGGACGGGGGGCCTAACGGCGCAAGCGAAGTCATGGCATCCTACATGTATCACACGGCTTTCCGCGCTTATGATTTCGGTTACGGAAGTGCGATCGGCTTCTTTCTGCTGGTGATCTGTTTGATCGTAACGTGGGTCATACGGAAACTAACGGCATCCAAAGAAACGATCCAATATTCATAAGGGGGAATGCTTCATGATATCCGGAGCCACAGGACAGCTTCAAGATAGACGCACCAGGTCCGGTAACGGAGTGGGAGGCAAGCTGGGTTACGCACTGCTGTATATCGTGTTAATCGGCGTAGCTGTATTCCAGCTGTTCCCACTGGTATGGCTGCTGTTGTTCTCATTGAAAAATAATCAGGAAGTATTTAATCTTCCACCTCTGTCCCTGCCGATGAATCCACGCTGGGAGAATTACGAGAAAGTGTGGAGTGCGGGCAATATAAGCGTATATTTCTTGAATAGTGTTTGGATAACCGTCGCAGCGACGGCATTTACGGTCATCCTGGGAAGTCTTGTAACCTTTGCAATTACGAGAATGAAATGGAGAGGCAGCTCCTTTGTCCTTGGATTGTTCATGGTCGCCATGATGATCCCGGTACATTCTACTTTGATTCCGTTATTCAGTATGTTTAATAAGGTCGGCTTGACCGATCATCCGATTTCTTTGATATTGTCCTACGTGGCCTTTAATATGCCAATCACGATCATGATTCTGCTTGGGTTTTATTATACGCTCCCTAAAGAAGTGGAAGAGGCAGCCGTCATGGATGGCTGTTCGGTTCACCGCGTTTTCTTTCGAATCGTGCTTCCGATGACAGGCTCGGTTCTGGCAACGACAGCGATTATTAATATGATTTATAACTGGAATGAGTTTATCTTCGTGAATACGTTTATCAGCTCGGATATGTTTAAGACACTTACTGTAGGCGTTCAGAATTTTATTGGACAGTATACAACTGACTGGGGTGCCATCGGCGCAACCTTGATGATCAGTATTTTGCCAATCCTGTTAATGTTCCTGTTCTTGAGCGATCGGATCGTGGAAGGCATTGCTGCAGGCTCGGTAAAAGGTTAGGTATTATAGAATTCATCTTGAAATGGAACAATAAAAACGAGCCGTATCGAGGGGAACACCCCGGATCGGCTCGTTTGTTTTATACATATCTCTTTACACCTAAACCCAGCCCAATGCCCGGGCCACCTGTGTTACAAGGAATGTGACTCCGATAGCGATGGCTGTCGGTATGGCAAAAGACAGGAAGGTCCACTTGGCGCTTTTGGTCTCCTTCCAGATGTTCACAAGTGTGGTTCCACAAGGATAGTGGAGCAGGGAGAACAGCATCATGTTCAGCGCAGTTAGCCAGGTCCAGCCTTGGTTCAGAAAGATTTGCTTGAGGGCAAACATATCGGTAACCTCAGTCAAGGAGCCTGTTGCCAAGTACCCCATCAGCAGGATCGGTAGCACAATTTCATTAGCGGGTAGGCCGATGATAAAGGCCATCAGAATGAAACCGTCGAGTCCGAGAGCACGTGCAAACGGATCTAAGAACTGAACGAAATGAATGAGAATGCTGCTGTCGCCAATATAGATATTGGCAAGGACCCAGGTCAACACGCCGGCAGGGGCCGCTACAATTACAGCTCTGCGCAGAACGTAGATGGTTTTATCCAGGGTTGCCCGAAGGATCGTGTTCAGAATTTTCGGTTTGCGGTATGGTGGCAGTTCCAGCGTGTAGTGGGATGGAATGCCTTTTAATGCGGTTTTGGATAGTCCCCATGATACCGTGAGGGTGACAACGACGCCGATCAGTACCATCCCCATAACAACGGAGGCTGTTACAAGCGTCTGGGCTCCTCCTGAGAAACCAGCAGCCATAAATAATGAAGCTAACAGGATCAGCGTTGGCCAGCGGCCGTTGCAGGGCACGAAGTTGTTCGTCAGGATGGCGAGCATCCGCTCGCGCGGCGATTCGATAATCCGGGTTGACATAATAGCCGCCGCATTACAGCCGAATCCCATTGCCATGGTGAGGGACTGTTTCCCGTGGGCTCCTGTTTTTTTGAACAGACGGTCGAGATTGAAGGCCACTCGAGGCAGATAACCGTAATTCTCCAGGAGGGCAAAGACCGGAAAAAAGATCGCCATCGGAGGCAGCATCACACTGATAACCCATGCAGTTCCCCTGAATAACCCGAGTATCAGGATGCCATGAAGCCAGTCAGGAGCATGAAGAGCCTGGAAGGCCATCGTAAGATATCCTTCAATCCAGCCGAAGAAACTTGCCAGCATGGAAGAAGGCACGTTAGCTCCCGCTATCGTTAAATAAAAGATGGCACCAAGCATGGCCAGCATGATCGGAAATCCCCACAGCTTGGAGGTGAAGATGCGGTCCAGACGCTCAGAGCGGTAGAGTAGGTCCCGGTCGGTTACCTTCACAGCGTCGCTGCACAGCTCACGGGACTTTTTGAATAACTCGCCCACGATGGCTTCCCGGACATCCTCTGCCTGCTCAGCAGGAATGGTGGCTGTTAGAGCTTCCAAGCGCTTTAGCTGTTCCAAAGGATATCCCTCCTTTTTGTGAGGCCGATAGTCTGTCTTTTAAGGTCGCGATCAGCTTCCGATCCCCATCCAGTAAACGAATAGCCAGCCATCTTGCAGGATATTCGCTGCCGAAGATATCTCTTAATTCAGACTCCAGTCTGGTAATCTGAGCTTCCATCTCCTTATTGTATTTCATCCGGTACGGCGTGGTCGGAGTCTGCCCTGTGCACATCAGAAGCAGCTGCTCGGACAGGGTATCCAGCCCATCGTTGTTTCTGGCCGATATTGGGATAACGGGAACCCCGAGCTGATTCGCCAGCTTGCGTGCGTTAATCTGGATACCTTTTTTCTTCGCTTCGTCCATCAGATTCAGGCAGATGATGACCCGGTCGGTCATTTCCAGCACTTGCAGCGCAAGGTTAAGGCTTCTTTCCAGTGCTGTAGAATCCAGTACCAGCAGGGTAACGTCCGGTTTCTCAAAAATAATATAATCGCGCGCCACTTCTTCATCGGCCGAGTTGGAGAACAAGGAGTACGTCCCGGGCAGATCGATAAATTGGAAGCGGGTGTCTTTGTAATCGTAATTGCCGCTTGCTAGACTGACTGTTTTGCCTGACCAGTTGCCGGTGTGCTGCTTCAGGCCGGTGAGCGCATTAAAAAGCGTGCTTTTTCCCGTGTTCGGGTTGCCAGCCAGCGCGACGGTAAAAGTTCTCATGATGACATCACCTTACCCCAGATTAACTGACTTTCTTCTTTTCTTAATGCAATGACGGTACCTGCTACTCTATAAGAGGTGGGGTCGCCGAGGGGGCTGGCTTTCAGCACTTCAATAACGGAGCCCGGGACGAATCCGAGGTCCAGAAGCCGTCGTTTATGCTCTCCACGGATATCCACCTGTTCAATCAGAAATCGCTCGCCGAGCGCTGCCTGATGCAAATGCTGCCTATATTTTGTCTCATCCATAAAGTTTAACCTCTTCCTACTAAATTGGGCCGAGCATATATTGTTTCCTCGAAGCAACTTTATGCCTATAGTATGACTGAATGTGTATATTGTCAACTGGATTCATCAGATATTTATTCCAGTTTCATGCGGCGTTTGACGATGTAATCACCATGTTATGCTTGAAGAAAGAACAAAATACATGTTATATGTATATATGAGCAATTATTCATATAATTTGGAGTGATACCTATATGACGTGGGACGTAATCGTTATCGGCGCGGGGCAGGCAGGATTGGCAGCCGGCTATTGGCTGCAGCAGGCGGGGAAGAAATTTCTGATGTTGGATCGTGGGACGGAGGCAGGTGATGCATGGAAGACTAGATATGATTCCTTGAAGTTGTTTACGCCGAGGACTCATAGTGCATTGTATGGAATGAGGATAGAGGGGGATCCGGACGGCTTCCCGGATAAAGATGAGATGGCTTCCTATCTGAAATCCTATGCAGTACGGTTTGAGCTGCCCATTCAGTTTGAGACGGATGTGAAGTGTGTCCGCAAGGAAGAAGACCGTTTTATAATCGATACCCCTCAGGGAGAATATCATGCGAAGTCGCTGATCATCGCTACCGGGCCGTTCCGGCAGCCTCGAATTCCGCCGTTTGCCGCATCGGTTACAGGGGACATTCTCCAGCTGCACTCATCCGAATACAGGCGGCCTTCCCAGCTTCAGGAGGGCGGCGTTCTTGTCGTTGGCGGCGGGAACAGCGGGGCACAGATTGCAGTCGAACTCTCGCGGGGTCGGGAAACGTATTTGGCCCTCGGACAGCAGCCGCGGTATTTACCCATGACCCTTGGGGGAAAGGGCATGTTCTGGTGGTTGGACAAACTCGGCATTTTATCAGCCAGCGGTTCCTCCTGGGTGGGGCGTAAGCTGAAGCGCCGGGGAGACCCGATTTTTGGATATGAATTGAAACAAGCGGTCAAGTGCGGTAAAGTGGTGTTGAAAAAGAGAGCCGTTGATGCCGGCGCTTCCGGAATGCGATTCGAGGATGGAACGGAGCTTAAGGTTCGGAATATCATCTGGGCGACCGGCTTTGTTCACAGCTATGATTGGCTTCATGTGGATCAAGCGCTGGATCATAAGAAGGCTGTTATTCATACACGCGGTATCAGTCCGGTAGAGGGGCTCTATTATGTAGGTTTGCCTTGGCAGACGCACCGGGGCTCCGCACTCTTGGCAGGAGTTTCACGGGATGCCCGCGAAATCGTTCAAGCGATTATGGAGAAGAGGGGATTAGTTTATGGAAAAAGAGCACCATGAGCTGCTGCACGAAGACGAGGCCATGGAAGCGTCACGACTGCTGAAGGCCATTTCGGATCCGACGCGAATCCGGATTCTTCACTTGCTCTCGCAAGAAGAATGCCCCGTCGGCCATATTGCCGAGGTGCTTGGCATGAGTCAGTCGGCGGTATCCCACCAGCTTGGCTATCTGCGAAGTTTAAGACTGGTCAAATACCGGAGGGACGGAAACACCTATTATTATACGTATGAAGATGAGCATGTCATCGGGATCTTACGGCAGGTGCTGGACCATATCGCTCACTAGAAATGCCTGATCTATTCATGCTTGACATTCCGACCATCCGGCTGTAATGTATTGGAAAATGAATTTCCCGTGAATAACGATCATCAAGGACATGAGGATGCAAGATTCGGCGTGACAGAAAAGAAGCCCTTGGCTGAAAGGCTTCTCCCCGCTAGGCTGTGTCCTTCCTACCTTGTAGTTGCCCGCTGTGAACAAGCGAAAGCCGGTTCGGCCCGTTACCGCCTGATGAAGCATCTTGCATGGAGCGCCTTTTGCGTCCTGCAAGATGGAATCAGGGTGGTACCACGAGCACATTCGTCCCTAGGAGCGAATGTGCTCTTTTTGCGCCCAGGCAGGTTCATTCATGGGTATAAGAAGGAGTATGAGGAAGATGCGGCAAAGCCAATTATTGATGACAACGATGCGTGATGTGCCTTCCGAGGCGGAGGCAATGAGCCATCAATGGATGCTCCGCGGCGGCTATATCCGTCAAACGGCAGCAGGAATCTATTCGTATCTGCCGCTGGGATGGCGCGTCTTGCGAAAGATCGAAGCCATTATTCGGCAGAAAATGGATGCCTCCGGTGGGCAGGAGATGCTCATGCCCGCTGTTCAGCCCGCGGAGTTGTGGAAGGAATCGGGCAGGTACGATGTTTACGGTTCGGAACTCATCAGGCTGCATGACCGCCATAACCGGGAGTTCGTGCTTGGACCAACCCATGAAGAAGTGATTACGTCCATCGTTCGCCAAGAGATTTCTTCGTACCGGAAACTGCCGGTCAATCTGTACCAAATTCAGAGCAAATACCGGGATGAGCGGCGTCCGCGTTTTGGTCTGCTGCGGGGTCGTGAATTCCTGATGAAGGATGCGTATTCCTTTGACCGGGACTGGGAGGGCCTGGATGTGTCCTATCGGAACATGTATGAAACGTATGAACGAATCTTTAGGCGCTGTGGACTGACGTACCGGGCGGTTGAAGCCGATGCGGGTGCCATTGGCGGGCAAGGGGAAACCCATGAGTTTATGGCACTGGCGGATATCGGCGAGGATACTGTAGTTTCGTGCAGCGATTGCAGTTATGCGGCAAATCTCGAGCGTGCGGAGTCTGCGGCTTCAGTTGAGCCTGCAGGAAGCGAATCCGTAAAGAACGACGGCAACTTAGTTATTGAACGGGTGATAACTCCTAATGTGAAGAGCATTCAGGAATTGACTAATTTCCTCCAAGTCAGTCCGATGCAATTGATCAAGACGCTGATTTATCACGTGGACGGAGAACGGGTCGCGGTGCTTGTCCGGGGAGACCGCGAAGTGAACGACGCAAAGGTGAAGTCTTATCTAGAAGCAGAACTCGCGGAATTAGCGAGTGTCGAAGAGGTGATGCAGGCGACGGGAGCCCCAATCGGGTTTGCGGGACCGGTAGGCCTAACCCTAAAGGTTTTGGTCGATTACGAAATAGCAGCTATGGCAGAGGGGATCACCGGTGCCAACCAGGGTGATACCCATCTGAAGGGAGTCCGCCCAGGACATGATTTTTCGCTGGAGCACACCGGCGATTTTCGGAATGTAACGGAAGGCGAACCTTGCCCGCGTTGCAGAGCGTCGCTCCAGTTCCATCGCGGGATTGAGCTTGGACATGTGTTCAAACTGGGTACGAAGTACAGTGAGGCCATGAACGCCATGTACCTGGATTCCGACGGACGGGAGAAACCGCTGATCATGGGCTGCTACGGTATTGGCGTCTCCCGCGTCATGTCCGCCATCGCTGAGCAGCGTATCTCGGATGAGCGCTTGGTCTGGCCGATGGCCGTCGCTCCGTTCAAGGTGCACATTATCCCGGTTGCGGTTAAGGATGAGACCCAGATGAAATTGGCTGAACATCTCTACGGCGAGCTGAACAAGGCTGGTTTGGAGCCGCTGTTAGATGACAGGGACGAACGTGCCGGCGTCAAGTTCAAGGATGCCGACCTTGCCGGCGCTCCGCTGCGTCTGATCGTTGGCCGCGGAGCGGCTACCGGAGAGGTCGAATGGATGGGCGAGGATGGCCTTAAGATCAAACTACCTGCTGAGGAAGCCATCCAGCGTTCACGCGAGGAGGCAGCCCGACAGTTGTATGGATGAAATCCGGTCCAACCCAGGGAATCGGTTGCCCGGAATCACGGGCATGAACGAGGATCCGTAAGGTCACGAACGATCGAATAAACATCTTTCTATAACGGAACACCCCTGAAATAGCAAGAACGTGAGCTGGTCCTTGACTATCCAGGGGTGTTTTTTTGCGTCGGCCAGACTAAGGCTATCCTTTCACCGCTCCGGCCGTAATGCCTTTGGTCATCTGTTCGGTGAATAGGAGATAGATCAGAATGGTTGGCAGGGCGATGATGGTCATGACGGCAAATTGCGCTCCGTAATTGGAGGAATACTCCCCTGCAAACTTCATGATGGAGAAGGGGATCGTCTTGATGTCCTCGCTGGTGAGGAAGGTGTTGGCCATAATGAATTCATTCCATGTGCTGATAAAGTTGAGCACGCAGATCGTGGCGATCGCCGGCTTGGTAATCGGGAAGATGATTTTGAAGATGACGCCAAATATACCGGCCCCGTCCATCACGGCCGATTCCTCGATCGCCCTGGGGATGGTCTCCAGAAACCCGGTCATGATGAACATGCTGATCGGAATGACGATGGCCGTATACGGAAGAATCAAGGTGAACAGGTTGTTCAGCATGTCCAGCTTGTGGAACAGGATGAAGTTCGGCAGCAGCGTGGCATGAATCGGAATGATCATGCCGAGCATGACGAATCCCAGGAAGAAACCGCTCAGCTTCCATCGCATGCGCGTAAAGGCATAACCCATCATGAGTGACAGCACAGCGGAAGCCGCAACCGTGATGACGGTGACCAGCAGGCTGTTAAAGAAGAATAGAGGCACGCGGCCATAGGTGAACGCGTTTTTATAGTTGTCCCATTGGGGCGGGTCCGGCCACACCAGAAAGTTTTTCCCGAAAAAATCCCCGCTTTTCAGCAGAGAGTAATCCACCAGCCAGATCAAAGGAAAGAGCTGGATCAGGGCAACGACGATCATAAAAGCAAACAGCGCGATTTTAGGCCAGGGGCTGCGCCGGACGATCCGACTTGAAGCGGGTATAGCTTGTGGTTTCCGGGCTGGCGGCGATATTGGTAATGACAACGGTAAAATCCTCCTTTTTCGCTTAAAACTCTCCGACGTCTTTTTTCAAAGCTTTATTCAGTACGACCGTTAGCATCAGACAAAATACGATGAACAGCACCGAGATGGCATTCCCGTATCCGTAGAGGGACGAGGAGAACGCGACCTTGTAAATGTAATTGCCCAGAAATTGCGTGCTGTTGGCGGGTCCACCGTTTGTCATGAGAAACACGGTTTCCATCTGTTTCAGGCAGGTGGTGACAGCAATGATTATAGCCACGCGCATCATGGGAGCCAGCAGCGGGATCATGATCCGGGTGTACAGCTGCGTATGGGTGGCGCCGTCAATTTTGGCCGCTTCGCCCAGATCCTTGGGAATCCCCTGGAGACCCGAGTAGTACAGCAGCAGCGCATATCCGAAACCTTGCCACATGACAACCACGATAATGCACCAGATGGCGGTATGGGGATCGCCGAGCCAGTCATGCTTCAGCACGCCCAGCCCGATGCCCTCCAGAAATTTGTTGAGCAGCCCGTAATTGGGATGGAAAATCCCGCTCCACAGTTTAGCGGTCACCACAATCGAGATAACGGCTGGAATAAAGAAAATGGTCCGAAATATTTTCTCGTATTTCCCGCAATGCGTAAGGAAGATGGCGAGCAGAATGGCGATCGGATGCTGGATCACAAGGGTAGCGGCCGTGAGCAGCAGCGCATTCCGGAGCGAATTCCAAAATACGGGGTCCTCGAACAGAATCTCCTTATAATTACTCAGGCCTACAAAATCGTATTTGCCGATGCCGCCCCAATCGGTCGAGCCGTAATAAGCGCTCATGACGATCGGGATGCAGATCATGAATGCAAACAAGATCAAGCCCGGGGCGATGAGTAGAAAAATGGCTTTTTTGTCACTAAGTACTTTGTGCATGGCGTTCAACATCTCCGTCCTTCATAATCTTGATGGGGCCACGCGCTTTCACTGGCTCCAAATCTCCGACTAAATCTATCGTATCCGAGCGCTGATGGCAGGAACATGCCGGAAATTTACGATGAGTGTATTCATTTTTCAGAGGATGTTTCATTCATGCCCCGGCGAGCGAAGCTGGCTCCGAGATCCTGCGTGATGTTCAGTGAACCGTGGCCTCCAATCGAGGCAAATAGGAATGGTTTTTCGTAATTTCCGCATGCAAAAGAGCGCCCCGCAGGCCATACAGACCTTGTCGGGACGCTCCGTGAATTTCCATGTTATTTGGCGTTGGCTTTAGAAGCCGCCGCATCCAGTTCCTTGGCGAATTGCTCCGGCGTGAATTTGCCCGACAGCAGCTGCTGATGGATCTCCATCGATTTTTGCTTGAACTCGTCGCTGGATATGTCCTGAAGCGGCGTGCCGGCAGACGAAGTCATATTGGTGAAAATATCGATCAGCTGCTTTTGCAGCTCGGTTTCTTCACCCGTTAAGTACTGGTCGAATTTTTGCGCTGGCGTGCCTGCGCCCGATTGCCATACTTTTTTCGGCCAGTTGTCCGGCGCGAAGAAGTATTTCATGAACGCGATGGCAGCGTCCGCGTGCTTGGTGTTTTTGGAGATGGCGTAACCGCCGCCATACCATGCCGCGATGTCCGTTTGCGAGCCCTTATCGGAAGCCGGGAAGGAGATCGCGCCGACGTTCTGACGGAAATCTTCGGAGAAGTTCTCATCGGTAGCCAGGCTGGCTTCCCAGTTCCCCATGAAGAACATCGCCGCCTGTCCTTGTCCGAACAGGTTTCGCGCCGTACCGTAATCGGCCGTCAACCAGCCGTCCGCAAAGCCTTTGGCATCGGCAAAAGCCAGCATGTCCGAGGCACCCTGAATAAGGGTTGGGTCCGTGAAAGAGATTTCGCCGTTAAATGCTTTGTCTATCAGCGTAAAGTCGCCGCTTGCACGCTGTGCGTAATAATCGAACATAATCGGCAGCGTCCAGCCTTCCATCCCGTTAATCGCGACAGGGTTAATGTTCTTGGCCCGCAGCTGCTTCACGACATCCAGCAGTTCCGCAACAGTGGCTGGTACCTTTAAACCGTTATCGTCAAAAATCTTTTTGTTGTAGTAGAGGACGGCATAGTCCGTATTCCGCGGAATCCCGTACATTTTCCCGTCTTTGCTGAAACCATCGACCGAGCCGGCCACGAAATTGCTGCCGCTAAAGTCATCCGGATTCAATTCGAGCAGCATGTCGTTATCGAGCAGCGGGGAGAGGAAAGAAGGTTGTCCCCATGCCTGAATAATGTCCGGCAGCTGGTTGGTGGAGGCATACACTTTGATTTTGGCTTTGTAAGGCTCATCCTGCAGCGCTTCAACTTCGATTTTGACATTCGGGTTCTCCTGCATGTAGGCGTCGATGATTTCCTGCTCGATTTTACCTGGGCCGTTCGCGCGATCTGCATAAGCCGTGAACATCTTCAACGTTACCGCTTCTTCCGTTTTCGTACCTGGATCTGTCCCGGTTTCATCCGGCTTCGGGTTCGATCCGCTGTCCGTTGCAGTCGTTCCTCCGGAACCGCCGCAACCTGCCAGAATGACGGCCATGATCACCGTCAGCAGCCACAATCTCATAGGTTTCATTTGGTTAACCCACCTTTATCGATATTTTTCAGCTTGCAAGATTCATCATACCGGGCCGAGGAAACGGGCAACATGCCGAAAATTTCAGATGGATGTATGCATTTTTCAGGTGTTGGGGCGGAGCCGATCTTTTTGCAGTAATAATCCGCTATAATAACAGTAATTTCAATCCTTCACATATTCTTCTGAAAACAGGTGATGGCATTTATGAATGGAACCCCACGATATAAGCGGTGGTATACCAGCATGCCGATCCGGTTCAAGCTGCTGTTCTGGTTTGTCCCGCTGCTGATGGCGACCATTGTTGCCATGGGGTGGATCGCCTACGAAATATCGTCCAATGAAGTGATGGACAAGATGAAGCAGACCCAGGATCAACTCACGAAAAAAACGGCCGACCAGATCGACAGCGTTGCCAAGGAAATGCTGTTTTTTTCCAACAACCTCTTTTTGGATGATGAAATCCAGAGATTGCTGGAGTCGGGCTATCAGCCCGCGGAAAGGCAAAAGGCTTTCAAAACCGTCTCCAACATGATGGTCGCCAGTGATTCCATCCAATCGATGATATTATACACGCTCAAACCAGGCTACGAACACTTGGAACCGTTTGCAACGAATCAGGCGGGAATCACTAGCGCGATGACCTTGTCCAACTTCATGGAGGGCCCATACTTCGATGCCGCACTCAAGGCCAAGGGCAGTCCCGTCTATGGTTTGGTCAAACCGTCGGACGGCATTTTTGTCGGGGATCATTATCATAAAATCGTGCTGTCGCGCGTCATCGGCAATATCTACGACCTGAAGCCGGCTGGCCTGATCATGATCGGCGTGGATGCGGCCCGAATCGGCCGATTGTACCTGGGGCAGCCTACGCTTGCCACCGAGATGTATGTCATAAGCGAAGACGGGCTCATCATCACGGCCACGAATCAGCACTGGATCGGAAAATATGACACGGAGCTTCCCTATAACGGAGCGGACGGAGCCCATGCCGGATTCTCAACGGAAGAGAGGCTTGGGCTGTGGAAGGAGTCGCGGGATTGGATGATAACCCAGACGGTTTCTCCGAGCACGGGCTGGCATGTCGTCGTGGTCAATACGCGGGAGAAGCTCGTAAGCGAACTGGGACGGATCGGACAATTGACCGTAGCTGTGGCCGTGGTCTGCTTCATCATCAGCCTTGTCGTCACCTGGCTGCTGTCCAACATGATTACGAAGCCGCTCATGAAGCTTTCCCGCTCGATGCGCAAGCTTCAGACGGGCGACTTCACGCAGCGGGTGCATTTTACCGGAGAGGATGAGATCGGTGAGCTCGGTAGCGGCTACAATGCGATGGTCAAGCGCATCAAGGTGCTGATCGATGATGTGTACGCAACACAGCTGAAGCAGAAAGAAGCGGAGCTGAAAACACTGCAGGCGCAAATATCCCCTCATTTTCTGTACAACACCTTGAATACGATCAGTTGGACGGCGGAGAAGAAGGGGGAGAAGGATATAGCGGACATGGTGTATTCCTTGTCGCAGGTATTCCGGCTCAGCCTGAATGACGGAAAGGATTTCTTTACGATTGAACAGGAGATGGAGCTGGTACGGAACTATTTGTTTTTGCAGAAAAACCGCTTCATGGACCGGTTTGATTTCTCGATTGAGATTGAAGCGGAGGTGGCCGCCTTCATGATCCCTAAGCTGATCCTGCAGCCTTTGGCGGAGAATGCCATCATACACGGAATTGAGCCGATGAACGGGAACGGTTTCATCACCCTAAGGGCATACGGGCTGGAGGATGCCGTCGTGTTGGAGGTGTTGGACAACGGGATCGGAATGTCCGAGTCGCAGCTGCACAAGCTCAGTTCCGGCTTGCAGCGGGTGGAGAATCGCAGCCTTGAGGCCAGGGAGGGCGAGCTGCGGACCGGATTTGCCCTCCTAAATATTCAGGAGCGTCTGCGATTGTTCCAAGCCGGTGCTTATCTTGAACTGGACAGCAGGGAAGGAAGAGGGACCCGGGCTGTCATCCATCTGGAGAGAAAAGGGGATTGACCTGCATATGAAACTGCTCATAGCGGAAGACGAGATTTCAGTGAGAGAGGGAATGGTCCGGTTGATCGATTGGGAATCCCACGGGATTGTCATTTGCGGCGAAGCGGGAAACGGCAGTGAGGCATTGTCGATGATGGAGAGCTGCTGTCCGGATATTTTGCTGACGGATATCCGGATGCCCCATATGGATGGGCTGGAGCTGATCGAAGCGGCCAAGTCCCGCGGGATGAAGTTTCGGCCGATTATTCTTAGCGGATATAACGAGTTCAATTATGCGACGCAAGCGCTCCGGCTTGGCGCGGAGGATTTTATTCTGAAGCCTTGCCGGCCCGAGGAGATTCTAAGGACGGTGCTGGAAGCCAAGAAGGTCGCCGAGTTTCAGGAAGCTCGCGAATCCAGGCTGAAGGAGAGAGACCTGTCCTGGAACCGCAATATTCCATTAATGAAGAGCCAGGTTCTATCACAGTGGACGCGATATCCGGCCGTCCCGCTTGAAGACAGGGGGCGCCTCATGCAGGAACTGCAAATGCATATTCGGAATGCCGGGATTCAGGTAGGGTTGATTCGTGTCGATACGTCTCGAATTCCGCTGGATGAACGGGATGTCGTTCTCCTGCGTTATGCGGCGGCCAACATTGTGAAGGAAACGCTGGACAGCGTGTACGGCGGCTGCATCGAAGCGTTCCAGGAAGGCGATGACCTGTTATGGGTAGCCAGTACGGCCGAGGGCAGTCGGGGTTCGGTCAATCCGGCGTCCATCTCGGGGCCGTCCCAGGAAGGACTTGAGCCGCATATCCGGGTGCTGCAGGGCAATTTGGAGAAGTATTTGAAGATGACGGTCAGCATTGCCCTCGGATCCTGGAAAGCGTCCATCAATCAGGCCCATGACTCGTATCAGGAATCGGTTCAGGCGATGGAGTCCCGCTTCTTTAAGGGCAGAGGGGGCGTGTTCTTCTATTCGGGCAAGGAGCGCAAAGAAGGTGCCGGAAGCGAGGCCGGAGTTGCGTCTTCGTCCATATTGGACAACGAGCGGTTCGAGACGTGCGAACGGGAGATGCTGGATTATTTGCGGCTCGGAAGCTTTGAGCAAGCCTTGGATCATCTGGATGCGTGGCTCGATATGTTCAAGACGCAGTCCCATTACAGCAAGCAGGAGGTGAATCTGCGGGCGACCACGTTTATGATCAGCCTGCAAGGGATCGCCAAGGAGCACAGGATCGGGGCGTTCGAGTGGAAGAACCGGCTTGTGAATTCCATGGAGCAGCTTCCGCAGGTGGAGACGCTGGAGGAGCTGGCGACCATCGTGAAAAAAATGATGCAGCATCTCGTGGAAGCCTGCTCCTCCAACCGTACCTTACACCGCACGGTCCAATCCGTACTCGAGCTGATCAAGGAGAAATACAATACCAACCTGACGCTGGAGGCTGTCGCCCGCGAGGCCTACATTTCCAACACGTATTTAAGCTCCTTGTTCAAGCAGGAGCTCGGCGTCAATTTCCTGGATTATTTGCATCAATACCGAATCGAGAAATCCAAGGAGCTGCTTCGGCAGAACCTCAAGATCTACGCCGTCGCCCGTCTGGTCGGCTATCAGGAGGAGCGACATTTCAGCTCCACCTTCAAGAAGTGGACCGGCGTAACGCCCTCACAGTATAAGTTGAGTATTCATTGAGTCTGAGAAGGGTAGAGAGACATGCATTGTACGGGGCGACTTGTGTTCACCTTGCAGGCACTTAGGAAGGATTTAGAATACGAAAACAGAGCGTCCTTATCGTGTATGTCCCTAAGAGGGATTTGTAAATACGAAAACGAAAGCGTAGCATCGCCCCCAGAGGGGCTTTGTGGTATGGAAACGGAACATAAGGGCCATGCAATTCCCTTTAAAGGACTAAGGAAGGCATCCCTAAGATAGTACAGCCTTTCAGGGGTGCCTTTCTTTTTGGGAGTATGGGGATTTTCATGAAAGATAGCTTTGTGAGGAGTGAATTCAAAGGTTTTCAACTACTCGTGGACAAGCACGAAGACGCGGAGCGGGCGAATCGATTCCGGAAAAGCAACAGCGATTGGAGGAACGATACGTACGTGCAGCGTCTTTTAACGGAACCTACTAGCTCATTCATTTCATAATGCAGCACTTTAGCAATCGATCATTCCAAGGTACCGACTATCGAATAGCCCCTGAAACAAACCATCGTAACCTGCTATACATATCCCGACTACAAGCTTATGATGAAAGAGTCAGAATTGAAGTCATATTGCGGACGGAGGTTGCATCTACGATGAATCAGGATGAGAAGGGAAATAGCCCGGACATTCATCATATAGAAGAACATCAGCTCAGTCAGGTGAAAATTACATTGTCCAATCCTTTAAGATGGGTGAACAGCTACGTGCTGCGCGGAGATGACGGCGTTACCGTCATCGATCCGGGGCCGCGCATGGATTCTTCGGAGCGGGAATGGCTGGCGGCGATGGAGCAGCTCGGGTTCGAGTTCAGCGACATCGCTTCAATCGTGCTGACCCATCACCACCCGGATCACTATGGGCTTGCCGGGTGGTTTCAGGAGCGGTCGGGCGCCAAGGTGTGGATGTCAGAGCGGGCGCATCGCGAAGCCATGCTCATGTGGGGAGCGGATTCGGCCATGGATCGCGCGCTCCCGGCGTTCTTCCGAGAGCATGGCATGCCGGAAACCAAGCTTACCCTGCTACCGGAGCATCTGAACGGCTTCTTCCCCCAAGTCACGCCGCAGCCGGAGATCTCGCTCATCGGCGAGGAGATGCCGTTCCGAATGGGGAACCGGATTTGGGTGCCGGTGCAAACGGCCGGCCATGCCCCGGGCCATCTGTCGTTCTTCCATGCGGACAGCGGCGTCCTACTGTGCGGCGATGCCGTGCTGCCGCAAATCTCGCCCAACGTGAGCCTGCTGCCCGGCAGCGACGCCGAGCCGCTGGCGCTCTTCCTTGCAGGGCTGCGTCGCCTGCGGGAACTACATGTCCGGACGGCGTATCCCGGACACCGCCACCCGTTCACGCATTTCCGTGAACGGATCGACGCGCTCCTCCTCCATCACGAGGAGCGCCTGACCACCATCGCTGGCATGCTGAGCGCTGCCGGACGGCTAACCGCCTTCGAGGTCTGCACCGCCCTCTTCGGCGAGAAGCTCGGCATCCACCAGCTGCGCTTCGCCATGTGCGAAGCGCTGGCCCATCTCGCCGAGCTGACCCGTCGGGGGGAAGCCAAGATGATCGAAAACGAGGATGGAATGCGCTATTTTTCTGCACGGAAACAGCCGCATTCCTGATATAATCAAGACATGAATAAAACCGTCTGCTTGTACGTTGACTTCCATCATGCGTAGAATAGGCGGTTTTTTGTTTAATAGATTCAGAGGGCTACATTGTGGAGCATTCATTGTCTGACATTCCAGACCGTTATCCATATAACCGCTACATCAGGATGCTTGGCAAGCGGCACCACGGCACTTTTTCACAAGAGAAGAGAAGGCGCGTTCAATACCTAGACGGGGGTGTTCCCCCGGATTAGAGTCAGAGTTTCTCTCTACCCCGCATATAGTTGATGTACCTTGCTGTTTAAGCAAGGCATTCCCTCAAGCGCTTTTTTCTTAATCACTCATCACCATGATCCACTCCACCATATTCGTTTCGAAGCGTTCCCTTGGTTCCGCAATTTTCATGTTATAGGATTCGTATCTCATAAAGCCCTTTAAAGGAGAATCTGTCATGAAGAAAAAAGATGTGGTCGCCATGCTGCTCGCAGGAGGTCAAGGCAAACGGCTGAAGGGCCTCACGAAGACGCTAGCCAAACCGGCTGTTTATTTTGGGGGTACATATCGGATCATTGATTTTCCGCTGAGCAACTGCTCCCATTCAGGAATCGACACGGTCGGGGTACTAACCCAGTATGAACCTCTGGTTCTGCATTCTTACATTGGCGTAGGAAGCGATTGGGACATGGACCGGTTGAATGGGGGCGTATTCGTTCTTCCACCCCATGAACGCGAGGACGGGACGACCTGGTACCGCGGGACGGCGGATGCGATTTATCGGAATCTCAAGTTTATTGATCAGTACGATCCCGAGCACGTTTTGATTTTGTCGGGAGATCACATCTACAAAATGGATTACGACCGCATGCTGACTTATCACAAGGAGAAGGAAGCCGATTGCACCATCTCCGTCATCCAAGTGAGTTCGGAAGAGGCGAAGCGGTTTGGCATGGTGAATACAGACGAGAATTATCGGATTAATGAATTCGAAGAGAAGCCTGCTAATCCGAAAAGCACGACGGCTTCGATGGGGGTTTATCTGTTTCGGTGGAAGCTGCTGCGATCCTATTTGCTGCGGAATGCGGAGCTTCCGGATACAAGCCACGATTTTGGCAAAGACATTCTTCCGACCATGCTGGCTGACGGCAAAACGCTGTTCGCTTATCCGTTTGAGGGGTATTGGAAAGATGTCGGCACCATCGAGAGCTTGTGGGAAGCCAATATGGACTTACTGAGCGAGCAGCCCAAGCTGGACTTAAACGACCCATTATGGCGCATTTATACCCGAAATCCGAATCAGCCAGCAGAATATATTTCACCGACCGCAAACGTCCGAAACAGCATGATTAATGAGGGCTGCACCGTGTGTGGGGACGTAACACATTCGGTTTTATTCTATGGCGTTGAAGTAGGAGAGGGCAGTACCATAACTGATTCCGTCATCATGCCCAAGGTACGTATTGGCAAGCATGCGCGCATACACCGGGCGATCGTAACCGAGGACATGGTCATTCAAGATCATGCCGTTATCTCTCCCCCTCCTGACGATCCCTCTCAAATTGTGCTTGTCAGCAGCCAGGAGGAAGACGTTCCCAAGCTGCAGCAGTCCAATACACAAGGATAAGGAGAGGGATTGAGATGAGAAAACTCATGGGTGTTATTAATTTGGAGCATGAACGGGATGTGCTGAACGAATTGACGTATTATCGATGTGGAGCCGCTGTACCATTTGCAGGTAGATACCGCTTAATTGACTTCGTGATGTCCAATATGATGCATGCGGGTATTGAAGATATCGCCTTGTTTGTCCGCAGGAAATACCGATCCCTGATGGACCATCTGGGTGAAGGAAGACCATGGGATATGCATCGTAAGCGAGGCGGCCTGTTCATTCTTCCGCCGGATTGGAATGACGAGACAGATGTGTCTTCTGGCGAAATGCGACATATTTATAATAATCTCGATTTTTTTGAGCGGGGGGCTGCAGATCATATCGTACATTCCGGCAGTCAGCATATCAGCATGGTCGATTTGAACGAAGTGTATGAGTTCCATGTGAAGCAGGGCGCTGATGTGACGTTGGTTTATACCAAAGTGAAGACGCCAAGAGAGGAGCATCGTTCCTGCACCCGTGTGGATGTCGATGCGGATGGAAAGGTGACAGATATCCATTACGATCACAAGCATGACGCGGTATATATGGAGATGTTCGTGATGGAGAAATCACGTTTTTTGGAGATGGTTGATCATTGCATAGCTCATGGTGGCAACCATTTCTTCCGGGATGCAATTATGCAGGGCCAACATCATCTGAATATCGTGGGATATGAATATTCCGGGTATCACGCGGTGATCAATTCGCTGGAGAGTTACTATCGGACCAGTATGAATCTTTTGAACCCGAAGGCATACGACAGCTTGTTTCGCAAACAGGCCGTTCACACCAAGATTAAATATGAAGTGCCTGCAAAGTATTTGAATTCGGCGGATGTCAGCAACGCGCTGGTTGCCAACGGCTGCCTGATTGACGGGGAAGTGAAGAACAGTATTTTGTTCCGGGGAGTACAGGTAAAGCGAGGCGCAAGCATTCATAATTCGATTATCATGCAGAAATGCGTCATTGGCGAAAACGTAAGGCTCGAGAACGTTATTCTGGATAAAGATGTAGTGATCTCGCGGGATCATAAGCTGCAGGGCGATTTTCGGAAGCCTTTTGTCATAGCCAAAGATATCTCTATTTGATAGGAAGATAAACTAATTTTCGTCAGGAGGAACCTTCTTTTGTTTAACAACATAGAAACATTCAAACAGGTCTTTACGGAGCATTTGGTGAGTCGTTTGGGAAAAGGACTTGAGGATGCAACGGCTGAGGATGTATACAAGACCCTCGGCGGTATGATCCGTGAATATGTTGGCCGGGAATGGGCTGCTGCCAACCGGATATACCGGGATACCAGGCAGAAGCAGGTGTATTATTTCTCCCTTGAATTTTTGATCGGACGGCTGATGGGAAACAATCTGTTAAACCTCGGTGTGCTGGATATGGTCCGCCGCGGACTACTGGAGCTGGGATGGAATTTGGAGGAGATTGAGGAACAGGAGCCGGATGCGGGACTTGGCAATGGGGGGCTCGGACGCCTTGCTGCATGTTTTCTTGATTCGTTGGCATCGCTCAGCTACGCAGGCCATGGATGCGGGATCCGGTATAAGTATGGATTGTTTGAACAGAAGATCGTTGATGGTCATCAGGTCGAGCTGCCGGACAATTGGCTCCAGCGGGGAAATGTCTGGGAAGAGCGCCGGGCAGATAAAGCGGTCGATGTACGTTTTTGGGGTCATGTGGAGGTTAAGGAGCAGGATGGCCGGACCGTCTTTGACACAGTCGATTATGAGCGCGTGCTGGCCGTGCCTTATGATGTTCCGGTGATCGGTTATGGAGAAGGTCAGGTGAATACTCTGCGGTTATGGAGTGCCGAACCAGCTTCGGATATTTCCAGAATCCGTCCGGCCCATTCTCAGAACAGCTATTATAAATTCTTGGAATACAATCGTTCGGTTGAATCGATATCAGAATTTTTATATCCGGATGATTCGGCATACGAAGGCAAGCTCCTTCGGCTGAAGCAGCAGTATTTCCTCTGCTCGGCAGGTGTTCAGAGTATTCTGAGAACGTTCGACAAGTTGGGAAGAACTTATCATGAGCTTCCTGAGTATGTCGCCATTCACATTAATGACACGCATCCGACGCTGGTCATCCCGGAGCTTATGCGAATCCTTATTGACGATAAGGGTTTGGGTTGGGATGAGGCCTGGGACATTACGAGCCGGACGGTATCCTACACGAACCATACCTTGCTTAGCGAAGCGTTGGAGAAATGGCCGGTCCGTATGGTCAGAGAACTGCTGCCGCGTATTTATATGATCATCGAAGAGATTAATAATCGGTTCTGCGGAATGCTGCTGGAACGCTACCCGAACGATCATGGTCGCATCTCTCAACTCGCCATTATTGAGAGCGACCAGATACGAATGGCCAATCTGGCGATTGTGGGCAGCTACCATGTGAATGGAGTAGCGGCGCTGCATACCGAGCTGCTGAAGACACAGGTTATGAAACCGCATAGAAGATTATTCCGGCAGCCGATGTTAGCGAGCAGATTTCCACAGCTGGCAAGGAAGCCTCCGGCACAGGAAATATGAAGTTCATGATGAATGGGGCTTTAACAATCGGTACGCTGGATGGAGCTAACGTGGAAATGTTCGAGCTGCTTGGGGAAGAGAATATATTCCTGTTTGGTTTGAAGCTGGAGGAAGTACTGGAGTATTACAGGACGGGAGCCTATGTGTCAAGGAAGCGATATGAGCAGGATCCGAGAATAAACCGTGTGCTGAATCAATTGATATCCCAAGGCCCGTTCTGCTGCCATGAGCTGGAATTCGGGCAGATCCTGCAGTCTCTATTGGATCACAATGATGAATTTTTTGTGCTTGAGGATTTCGCAAGTTACGTAGCGACGCAGTCGGACATTGATCAAGCATATTTGGATGCCGACTCTTGGGCCGGGAAGTCGATTGTTAATATTGCCAATTCAGGACATTTTTCAAGCGATAATACGATTCACCGTTATGCTGCGGAGATTTGGAACATCGCCCCTGTAAAGATCGGAGCAAATCGATAATCTGTTTTATCAACAAAAAAAGATTCGCCACGGGAGTGGCGGATATCCATAGGTGCTCTATTGGAATGTTCTTCATCATAGGATATGAACGTCGCTCGCAGAAATGACTAGATAGATTTACCGATTTATTGGGTTAGCGTACCCGATTTATTTCTTGGCGGAGTAGCATGCCATATTGCGGTATTCCGCATGGCGCGCGTCAAAACGGAGGATCCGATCGGCGCATGGCGGGACCATATCGCGCAATTGAAGCAAAGCCAGAATCGCCTGAACGGGAAGAGATACAAGAGCCTCCATTACCGGGCACCCGGAACAGATATCCGTGTAGAGCTGCCAGAGGGCCATATCTGGGGCGGCGGCGGAGGGGAGAACGAGAAGGGCGTATACTTCGTTGCCAATATGCCGACCGAAGAGGTGTATACGATGCCGCATCGCCTTGGTGCCTCATGATTCCCCGATCTCGAATATGAACAGGTATTCTACAACACCGGGATCGATGAGAACGCATCCTGCCATTTCGCGCTCGGCAGCGCGTATCCGGTCAACCTGGAGGGCGGAACCAAGCTTACGATGAGCAGCTGGCGGAGCGCGGGGCGAACGTCAGCTTGACCCATGTGGATTTCATGATTGGCTGCGCAGAGCTTGATATCGACGGAGAGCTGCCGGACGGCATTATCGAGCCTGTCTTCCGGAGGGGCAATTGGGCTTACTAGAATAGACGCAAAGAAACCGTCAGAGCGGTGAACTGCACCTCTTTCCATTGAGGATGCAGTCCACGCGACTGACGGTTTCTTCTTATTTAAGTATTAGAGGAAGCGTGCATATGTCGTTAAATCTGTCAGCGAGCCGCTGTGCGAGTAGCGGATAATATAAGTGCCTTGTGAGAAGTTGGTATTGAAGTTAATCGTGTAGCTGACGACATTCGGATTCGAGAAAATATTCGAACGGCTGCTCTCGACCAGCACTTCCGTGCCGCCTGTTACTTGATAGACGTTAGCAAAGATGACCCCTGCGGCAGGCGAGCCGCTGAAATAAGCCGAGCCCGTAATAATCAGCGTGCCTTGGCCCGTCACCGTATCGGTGCGGTTGAGCGGAACGGATGCGCTCGCAACAGCAGAAGTCATGAGAAGCATAACAACAGTCATGAGCAGGATAGCTACCTTTTTCAATTTCATTCATATCGCCCTTTCAAATTGGAGGATGGTAGAAGGAGTTCCTCTCTAGGTGCATGAATGCTGGCCAGCGTTCTGTTGTGTTGTGAAAACCCTTCTGCGTTTCATTATACTTAGCATACAGGTTGAATATGTGAATATTCGTGTTGAAATATTGCTAATAATTTGTTTCAGGTATGGGGCCTCCATTTAATCTTTTATTATAGAAGAAACCCACCGTATTTGGGGGTGAGGTTTCCTGCGATCCAGCTATAGTCGTCTATGATTCCTTGATAACAAGCAGTAGTCTCATAACTATATTCGGCATAACCTCTCTCGTATTAGCACAGAAAAGGAGGTTCGCATCGGGCGAATCTCCTTTTTGAGTGTTTCACTTAATCTTTTGGAAGTTCTTCTGTAGTACCGTATAACTCAATTTCCCGGTCGGCTTGCTTGCGGTGAGCGATTCGGCTGCTGGCGGCAGCGGCAATCGCGCCGACGATATCATCAAGGAATGTATGAACCCGGCCGCTTGTTTTATCGTTTAATTGTTCAAGAATCCCCGGCTTGAGCTTGTCGATGTATCCATAGTTGGTGAAGCCGATGCTTCCATATACGTTCACGATGGAAAATGCCAACACTTCATCTACGCCATATAGACCTTCATCGTTGGCCAGCATTTCTTGAAGCGGAGACAGGAGCTTGCCCTCCTCTGCCAAAATATCTAACTGAATTCCAGTTAAAACCGCATTTTGAACTTCGCGTTTGCTGAGGACGGCATCCACATTCTCTATGCATTCTTCCATGGTTAGAGACGGATAGTATTTTTTCTGAAGGATCATCACTAGTTCCGCGATTTCCTCCAACTTGATCCCACGCTCATGGAGCTGGCTCCGCGTTGCCTCCGCTACTTTTTTACTGTTCAAACTATACGGAATGTTCAAATCGTTTTCTGCCATGGTGGAACTCACCTCATTTTCGTGGTTATGAAAGATGCTTACGACGATTGTACTTTTTCCGCCCCCCTTTGTCCAGAAATGGGAAAACTGAGAGTTATTTTTTTGGAAAGGGCTCGTATACATAGGAGTACAACCTGTACAAAAAATGTTAGGGAGGAACAATACATGAAACGTAACAAACGTAATCTTCGCAGGCTTTCCGCCGCCGGGCTGCTTGCTGTTCCGATCGTATTGTCCGGCTGCGGTATGTTATCCGGGAAGCAATCGGAAGGAATTGACCCGCCGCCTGCGCAAGTGGAAAAGCAGATGCTGAATACGGCTGGATCAACGGCGGCCCAAGGGGATATTGGCACGCAGACAACGGTTTATCTTGCAGATGCGCGGGGAATGTTAGCGCCTGTAACATTGGGAATTCCGAAGGTGGAAGGAGCGAACGCAGCACAGGAATCCCTTGAGGTCCTTGTGAGCGGGGGGCGTTATGCCGGGTATGTTCCTCAGGGATTTCAGGCTCTGCTGCCAGCAGGTACGCAGATTCATCAAGTGAAGGTCGACCCGGAGAATAAATTGGCTGTTGTGGAATTTAATAAATCGTTTACAAACTATAAAGCGGCGGATGAGCGAAAAATTTTGGAGGCGTTGACGTGGACGCTCACAGGACACGAAGGTATTGAGCAGATGCAGGTATGGGTGGACGGCGTCAAACTGACGGAAATGCCGGTCAATCACACGCCGCTGGACCGTCCTCTTTCCCGTGCGATGGGGATCAACCTCCAAAAAGCGGATGATGCTATATACAGCTCTTCTTCCCCGGTTACGGTCTATTTCTCTTCCTTGACGCCTGACGGCATTCAATATTATGTGCCTGTTACAAGGCTTGTCCCGACAGAGCAAGATTCCGTTCAGGCTGCCTTGAACGAACTGATTCGGGGGCCGCATTACGGAGATGGATTGGTTGAGGTTATTCCAGATGATACTACCGTTGCTTCGATTGAAAAAGGGGAAGACGGAGCTGTAACCGTATCCTTGCAGGACAGCATGTTTGAGCAGGGCGAGCAGGTTCCGACCGAGCTGCTGCAGGCTGTTGTGCTCACCGTTGCCGAAAATTCTGGTGATGCCAAGGTAAGAATTCGGATGAATGATCTGGCTGAAGTGGTTGGAACGGACAGCCGAAATTATAGCGAGCCGGTCAGTCGTCCAGAATTTATAAACGAGATTTCGATTTAACGGACACATCGCTTTCTTTTGCGAAAAATGCCCAGCGAAGATGCTTTTGTGCCTGCATTTTGGTAGAATAGGGAATGCTAATCAGGATTGCGATAAGAAGTAGGAGGCAGAAAACATGAGATCTAACGGACGTAAGAGCGATGAGCTTCGACCGATGAATTTATCGACCCATGTGAATAAATATGCGGAAGGCTCCGTGTACATCGAGATGGGAGACACCAAGGTGTTAATAACGGCAACCGTGGATGAGAAGGTACCCCCGTTTCTGAAAGGACAAGGAAAGGGCTGGGTGACGGCTGAATATTCCATGCTGCCGCGCGCTACACAATCCCGTAACCAACGAGAAGCCAATCGCGGTAAACTCAGTGGCCGAACGATGGAAATTCAACGGCTGATCGGCAGAGCGCTCAGGTCTGTTGTGAATCTGCATGCTCTTGGCGAGCGGACCATTACACTGGATTGCGATGTGATTCAGGCAGATGGCGGAACGCGGACCACCTCCATCACAGGAGCATTTGTAGCCTTGGCCATAGCGGTAAATAAAATAGCAGAGCAGCATAAATTGGCGGTATTTCCAATCACGGATTACCTGGCATCCATTAGTGTGGGCATTGCAGGCGGACAGGCGCTGCTAGACTTGAACTATGAAGAGGATTCCAAAGCAAAGGTCGACATGAATCTGGTCATGACCGGAAGCGGGACATTCGTTGAGGTTCAGGGAACCGGCGAAGAGAGTCCGTTCTCCCGAGAGGAGCTGGACCAGATTCTGGCGCTCGGGGAACAGGGGATACGCGAGCTCATCGAGCGTCAGCAGGAAGCGCTTGGACCGATTGCAGCTAAAATCGGTTCCGTGAATGCGGGGACAGGTGTTTAATCCGATGGCATTGACACTTGGAGATACGCTAATCGTAGCTACCCGAAACCAGGGAAAGGTTAGGGAATTTGCGCATGCTTTTGCTGCTTTTGGTACAGAAGTGAGGAGTATGTATGATTACCCTGATCTGCCTGACGTCGTAGAGGACGGAACAACCTTCGCAGCTAATGCGTTTAAGAAAGCGAAGGCGGTTGGAGATGCACTGGGATTACCTGTGCTAGCTGATGATTCCGGATTATGCGTGGATGCGCTGGATGGCGCTCCCGGCGTGTATTCCGCAAGATATGCCGGCGAGCATGGTGCGGACGAAGATAATAACGAGAAGCTGCTTGGTGAGTTGGAACAATTAAGGCTTGGTGAGGACACCGAACAGCCGTTATTAAGTCCGGCCCGATTTGTTTGTGTTCTGGTACTGTATGATCCCGTTTCGGGTGAAAAGCTTGAAGCTGAGGGAAGCGTTGAAGGGTGGATCACCTCCGACCCGTCGGGAAACGGCGGCTTTGGATATGATCCGCTGTTCTACTTGCCAAGTCACGAGAAGACGATGGCCGAGCTTTCCATAGAGGAGAAGCAGGAGATCAGTCACCGTGGGAAAGCGCTGCGCCAGCTTGTAGCGGACATTCGAAGTGATGAATGAATAGTTATGAGGTAAAAGAAACCATGCCGGCATGTGCCGGTATGGTTTCTTTGTTTTATCGGAAGCATAAAATCAACGTACGGAAACATTGTATTCTTTTAACCAGAAATGAACTTGAGCTAAGTAGGCGAACAATTGCGGTCCGGACATCAATTGACCAAACCAAGGGAGATTCGAGGAGGCATCCGGCGAAGACGCAAGCTCCCGAATTCGCGCAGTGTCGATAAGGGGAAGGAGTGGAGAAGAGCTATCGTCCAAAATGGATAACAGTTGAGCTTTGACGGCTGCTAAATAATTTGGATTATGGGTTTTGGGATACGGACTCTTTTTGCGGTACAGGATATCGTCTGGTAGTACGCCTTCAAGCGCTTTGCGCAGAATGCCTTTTTCACGATTGCCCGTCGTCTTGATATGCCAAGGAATATTCCATACATATTCAATCAGACGGTGATCGGTATAGGGAACACGTACTTCAAGTCCAGCCCCCATACTCATCCGGTCCTTGCGGTCGAGCAGAGTTGGCATGAACCTGGTAATATTCAGGTACGACATGACTCGCATTTTGGCCTGTTGTCCACTCTCCCTATCCAGTTTAGGTACTTCGGCGACAGCGTCGGAGTAGCGGTCACCAAGGTATTCCAGCGGCTTGATCCATTCCCGGATCTCGGCTGATAGCAGTCCGGCCCGCATATCCGGAGCAACTGCCCATGGGAAGGTATCTGAATTCAGCATTTCTTCCCGATAGAACCACGGATAACCGCCGAATATTTCATCAGCGGCTTCTCCGGAGATGGCCACGGTTGCGTCTTTCTTGATCTCTCGGCAGAAGAGAAGCAAGGAGGCATCAACATCCGCCATCCCCGGGAGATCGCGCTTCTGTGTAGAAGCATCCAGCGCTTCGACCAATTCAGGAGTGTCAAATTCGATCCAGTGATGGTTCGTGTCCAGCTCCTCATGCATGCGCTTGATCCATGGCGCATCTGCCCCAGGCTGGAAGGAATGGGACTTGAAGTGTTTGTTGTTGTCAACATAATCGACGGAGTAAGTATGCACTTGTCCTTGGCCCGTTCGTTTATAGTAATCAACGGCCAGCGAGGAAAGCGCGCTGGAATCCAGCCCGCCGGATAACAGAGAGCACACTGGTACGTCGGATACCAGCTGACGTTCAACCGTGTCACGTAGGAGATCACCAAGGTAATGTGCGGTTTTGTCGGCATCTTCCTCATGAGGGTTGCTTTCCAGTTTCCAGTACGTATATTTGCGTAAACCCTCACGATTAAAAATCATGGCCATGCCGGGACGAAGCTCAGCAATGTCTTTATAAACGCCATGCCCTGGGGTGCGCGCAGGTCCAATAATGAATACTTCAGCCAACCCCTCAGCTCCGACAACAGGTTCTACTTTAGGATGCTGAAGCAATGCCTTGGGTTCTGAGCCGAATACAAGCGTACCATCAACGTAGCTGTAGAAGAGTGGCTTTACTCCTACACGGTCCCGAGCGAAAAAAACCTGTTCCCGCACACTGTCCCAGATTGCGAACGCGAATATTCCATTGAGGCGCTCCACACATTCCGGACCCCACTCGATATAGGTGACTAACAAGACTTCCGTGTCGCATTTGGTATGGAAACGATGTCCGCGTCGCACCAATTCGTTCCTAAGCTCCGCAGCATTATATAATTCCCCGTTATATACAATGGCATAGACATTCTCTTCCTGATGAATGATCATCGGCTGAGCACCATTTTCAGGGTCGATCACACTAAGTCTCCGGTGGCCAAATGCGCACGGGTTAGAAATCCATGTGCCGGATCCGTCAGGTCCGCGATGAGCCAAACTTTCTGTCATTCTTACCAGCAGCTGTGAATCCTGCGTCAAATCGCCGCTCCATTGTATAAAGCCGGTTATTCCGCACATGACGGCTCATCCTCTCTTTGTCTTTGTCATACGCTGTCCCATCTTTATAATCCTACGTCGCCAAAGTGATACAGATATATGCCGAATGAAAGCATAAAATGTCTGTCCTTTTACGAAAACTAAGAATGCCGGACGAATATCAAAGCGAAGGAGAGAAACGTCCATGGATAAGTCAATCTATTATGTGTCTGTGCAGAGCCGCTCCGTGCTGACGGAGCAGGGAGCGAGCGCTTATGAATGGGAGATCGAAGCAACGCCCGCAGAAGCGGATCAAGTTCGGATTGAGCTGGACATGATGCAAGAGAAGGACGAAGAAGCTACAGGGTACATGTTTCCTTGGCCGGATACCACCGAGCAATCCACCAATGTAATGTTTCAATCTTCCCTGGACAAGGTGTATCGAACCATTTATCAATTGGGTACGCCTGCTACTCGCCAGCAAATGGAAGAGCTGCGGTTACTGTCCGAATAGATATGCAAATAATAGGGACGGAGCAGTCTTGCACGTCTTGATGAAGGAGAATGGATGTAATGTATACCATAAGAGATGCCAAAATCCGCCGGATCACGGAAGTGAATGGTGCACCGTGTGCCGAAGTAGAGGTATATCCGGCAACCGAAGGAGAAAATGCGCTGCTCGCCTATCTGACGCCATCCTCACCGCTGGGAGGCTATGATTTGGTGAAAATTGTTCGCAGTAATGCCAGCTTGGAAGTGGATTGGTATGACAACAGTATGAATGATGCTTTTGTGGATGCCACGGACGAAGCGTTTGAGAATAGCGTTCATTCAAGCGCCGAGGAAAGTCGTGATGCATTCAAGCAGCAGCTTCTTTCGACAGGCCAGTTATATGAACAGCTAAACCAGCGGTTAAGCGAGGGACCCCAATATTTTTAGAGTAAGAAAGAAGAGATCTGTCGTTGAATCGGCAGGTCTTTTTTAGTACAAGGAAATCGGCACGAAAAGTGTACCATCCAGCAAAGGACTGATAACTATAAAATAAAAAATAGGACCTTGCGCTGCACGCATGGTCCTTCTTTATAATCAATAGCTCAATATGCATGCTCTCTTAATACTTGAATGCCCATGATAACGTTGTATACAAAAGCACCGAAGTATATGATGCCGAACAGGACGAGGTATCCGATTATGGAACCGAAGGACCCTGAAGTGACGGCCATGTAAATCAGCGGTATCGCAGCAATAACTGGGAATATATGTGAGAACAGGGCACGGCGGGCGTGCTTGGCAACGTAAGCATCAGCAGACAAGATCCAGACGATGACAGGAAGGATGAACGGCGCAAAGAAGATGCTGAAATAGGATAAAGAGGATAACAATTGTCTCAATGGTATCACGCTCCTAAAGTCGTTCTAATGATATACATATTACCCAGGAAGCCTGCTCCTGATTCGATTGAGAAATCCTTTTAAAAAAAGTGCTTTGAAAAATACAAAAGATGCGATATAATATACTTCGTTACTGTTTAAAAAGTTTGTTCTACATATATGTCCCAGTAGCTCAGCTGGATAGAGCAACGGCCTTCTAAGCCGTCGGTCAGGGGTTCGAATCCCTTCTGGGACGTAAAAAAGAAGCGGCCAATGTTAAAATTGGTGGCTTCTTTGCTTATTCCAGAAGGGTGAGAACCCTTAATGGGGTTCGTCGGAGCATAGTCTTCGTTAGATTTACTTCGCAGTCGGCCTGAAAGGCCGTACCCGTGAAGAAATTCCTGACATCGCAGGCCAATCATCTTATAATAGAAGGGAAAATATTTTTGAGCACCATTTTGAGGAGGCAACAAGCATGCAGCTTACTAAAATATCACAGAATACCGCCATCCTATTGGAGCACGCCCGAAAATCGGGGCTTGTTTCTTTCGAGTTGCTGGAGGCAGTCCGCTCGGGTGATGTAAAGAGATTTCAAATCGCGAATCATGACCATTTTAGCTACGATGAATTGTTCGCATATGCTGGAGAACATGGGGAAGACCTAGAAAAGGCTGTGAGCGAAGGATATCAAATAACGTTCAATACGCGCAATGGGTTGAAAATATGGCTTGAAGAAGCTTTCCGCATTAGTTCCGAGTCCGACTTCCATGTGGGTGAAGGCATTATTGAAGGACTGAAGCTCCAAGAGGAGCAGTTGGCTCGCTTGAAGGAAGCGCTGGCTGTCAACTGGACTCTCGAGGAGGAGCCTGCAGCAGATGGAGTCCTTGTCAGATTAACTGTCAGAGGTCTTAAATAATATAGAATCAGCCACCACTATTATTCCACAGAATAAGTAGGGTGGCTTTTTTATATAGACAGTGTGATTCGATTTTCTGCAGAGTATGATTTTACATCCGGCTTGGCGTAGGCAGTCCCAATACTTCTAAGGCTTCTCCTAGGGTATCCTTAAATAAAGAAGTGAGCCATACCCGGAATGGGAGCACATCCTCCCCAGCCTTCAGAATCGGGCACGCCGAGTAGAAATTGTTGAACAGGGAGCAAAGCTCATAGGTAAAGTTACAAATTGCGCTCGGGGATAGCTCCTCTCCTGCGGCATACAGGGTATCCTGCCATGTGCTGATATGCCGTATCAGGGCATGCTCCGCTTTATCCATGGTAGGGAACCGGGCAGGCAGCGAAGGTAATATATCGGCTTCTTGAGCTTTATTAAGCACGCTGAGTGCACGTGCGTAGGAGTAGAGCAAGTATACCCCGGTATTACCTGATATTTCAGTAGCCTGCTTCATGTCGAACACTACCTCGGTATGCAGGGCAAAACGCAGCAGATAGTAACGGATAGACGCAGCTGCGATCATATGGCTCGATAATCCACTTTTATCGGAGCGGGTGTCTTCGATAACCTTGGTGACTTGCTCGATGAGCTCCGTAATTTTGATCCCGATACCCTGACGGCCGGACATCGCGTAGGATGCTTTTCCGTCGGAAGTATCAATTCCCAGATCCGCCGCAGCGGATGGACTAAGTGAGACCACTCCGTAGCTCACATGACGAAGCTTAGCGGCCTCTTCATGGAAACCCAAGCTTTCCAGTGCCTGCTTTACCATCGCTTGCGGGTACTGCTGCCGATGGTCAATGACATTGATGACCATGTCTGCTTTGCCGAAGGTGAGCTGCTCTCCATGAGTGCTTGTCGTCCAAACCTCGTCTGTGAATTTTTTATATACAAAATCGTTGCTAAGGAGACCATATTTCCACAGGTGATAGGCTATGTCTTTAGCCGTGTATGTCAGTATGCCATTGGAGCGAACGAGTACTTTATCCATGCTGTGATCTGATTCCGAATCGTCCCCGGCTTCCGTTCCTGATTGCTTGAGCACCCAGCAGCCTGCAAGCTTGCCTTCGGATTCCTGATGAAAGAGTGGGGTGTTCTTCAACAGCTCGAAAGCGGATGCCCAGAATCCCTCTCTGACAATGTTGCTCTCCCAGACAAGCAGATCATAATCAATGCCGAACTGCTTCATTTCTTCCAGATGTTCTTTGACGATTCTCTCGGCCACGAGCAGCCCGATCCACGACAGGTTCTGGTTACCTTCCTCTAAAGCGTGCAAAACCTCGGTCCGATGCTGAACCAGCCCAGGCTCCCTTTCGTAGGCCTTATTGGTGCTTGAATATACGTCCCAGCAGTAATCGCCGAACCGGGCGTGTTCTTTTGACAGCGGCGTGTGAAGCATCCCGACCACCGTATCTGCCAATTGATTGCCTAGGTCATCGATATAATTATGAACCTCAACCTCGTAGCCAAGCTTTTTCATTAGTCTTACGAGCGTATCTCCAATACAAGAATTTCTTAGATGCCCGATATGGGCGGATTTATTCGGGTTGATGGAAGTATGCTCGATGACGATTTTTTGGTTAGCTGCTGCAGGTAATTCGAAGCGACGTTCCGCCCAATATTCCCAATTGATACGCAGATTCATAAATCCGGGTGCCACGATCTCGGTGGAGTAGATAAGCTGTTTGTAGGATGCATCCTGCTCAAGCTCGGCTTGTATTAACCCGGCAATCTGCAATGGAGCCTTACGTAGCAGCTTTGCAAGCTGCATTGCGATGTTGGTGGCATAATCCCCATGCTCCATATTGGCAGGCTGTTCAATCCGGACTGGAGTGGAATCGGGCAGTTTGGCACCCAAAGCTTCACACACCTGGTTGACAGCTTGTTGAAGGCTCGAATTAATGAATTGACTTAACATGTTAAATCCCCCTCTGAAAAATAAGCAAAGTATGTCTGATAAACAAAAAAAGCCCTCATCTCATAAAGAGACGAGGACTTGTGCTCGCGGTACCACTCTTGTTGTTAAACCGCACGGGTTTAACCACCTTATACGATAACGGTGTAAGCCGGGGCTTCCTACAGTATTTCACTTCGGAAGGCCATCTCCTGGGTCCGTTTCACCGCAGACTCTGTACCGGTTTCCACCATCCCGGCTCGCTTGGACTAAAGTCAAATGCAGTTACTCTCCCAATCAACGAAAATGACATGCTCAAGTTTTCCATATTATTAACTATTCTTTTCAGAAAATCAACCCCAAATTTATACAACCTTTTCCGCAAAGACTCGCAGACGCTTGTAATCTCCGTAGAAGGAATCCTTATGCCAGAGAGCTTTTTGGGCAGCTTGACTGATGTGATCAATGGCCTCGTTCTTTTCTTCAACTGTAAACCCGGCAAAGAAGTGATCCCCGAACTGCAGCAGCCAGTGCTTAATGCCATCCTTGCCCTCAGGCAGTTTCGTGGGACGATCGAAGTGATGGGCAGTATGAACGCGGAATCCTTGGGATTCGAGCAAGGAGGCATACTGTCCCAAACTTGGATAATACCAAGGATTCCGGGTGTCCGCATCAATTCCATAATAATTGGCGAAAACGGATTTTAAAGCCTGATAAATTCCATCTATATTTCCCAACCCACCAAATTCCGCCACAAATCGACCACCGGGCTTGAGGGAGTTATAGACGGAGCGTACCACGCTAGCAGCGTCTTTCATCCAATGCAGAGCGGCATTCGAGAAGACGGCATCATACGGTGTTTCGGTGGCGAAGTTCTCGCCATCGCCGACCATAAATGTAAGCCCGGGGTATTTGCCTTTGGCGCGCTCAATCATCTCGGCCGAATAATCCATACCAGTTACATGTGCACCCGAAGCAGATATTTCATAAGCCAAATCTCCCGTTCCGCAGCCGAGATCGAGAATCCTTTCTCCGGGCTGAGGTGCAAGAAGCTCTGCAACCCCTTTCCCATAAGCCGAGACAAACGATAGCTGCCGATCATACTCGTAAGGCTTCCATACTTGCTCTGACATAACAACACCCCTTCAGCTATAACTTATTCTCATTGTGGCATATTTGACTTATAATTAGAAATATATAAATGTAATTAAATTGATAGGTTTTATCAATAAGAAGTGTGAAAAAAAGCCGCTGGGCAGCGGTTTTATGTAGGACATTATTTAACAGCAACTAGAAGTGCACCAACAGCGATAAGTGCAACGCCGGCCACATTAATCCAGGAGATTTTCTCCCCAAGAAACACGAAAGCCAGAATAACCGCGATGACAACACTCAATTTATCGATAGGACCTACCTGTGATACTTTGCCGTATTTTAGCGCCAGAAAATAGAACAGCCAGGACAATGCCCCCGCAATGCCGCTGAGCACAATGAAGCTTAATGCTTTTTTCTGAACGAGAATGTCGCCAAGTTCAGAGAATTTTCCTTGAACTCCTACGACCCCCAGCAAAAACAGTGCCATAATGACAGAGCGAATGGCCGTTGCCGAATTGGCATCGATATTTTGTAAGCCTATTTTTCCAAAAATAGCGACAAGCGCTGCCGTAACCGCTGACAGCAATGCGTATACCAGCCATAGAGGCATATCGTTTTTCTCCTTCCTGTAAAAGATAAAGTCTCTGATTAATGTATCGGATTCCTTTATAATAGTATAGGGCAATTTTAACAATACCATGAATTTCGATGAGATTGAATGATTTGGAAGGGGGCTGGATGAAAAATGACGTTACATATAGCGCCGTACACAGAAGAGTATCATGATCGGTTGGTTCAAATATGGCTTCGTGCCGTATCCCAAACGCATGATTTCCTGATGGAGGAAGATATCCGGTTTTATTATGAGATGGTGCAAAATGGAGCGCTGAGAGCCGTGGAGATCTGGGTGTGCTTAAATCCGGAACAGGAACCTATTGGATTTATAGGGTTGGATGGCCCCAAAATCGAAATGCTGTTTGTGGATCCCCTCCATCACGGCCAAGGCACGGGAACTAAACTTATCCGGCATGCCGAACAGCTGAAGGGGCGGGGGCTGCAAGTTGATGTGAATGAACAGAACCCCAAGGCCCATGCTTTTTATAAAAAATACGGCTTCGTGCAAATCGGCCGTTCCGAGCTGGATGGCTCCGGGAAGCCGTTTCCGCTTATTCACATGCAGCTGCAGTAAGGACATGGATCAGCGCAGCTGAGCCCATCAATCAGAAGTGGGTATCGAGCGGCCCCTCGGGGTTCTCATCCTCA
>NZ_JBCMXJ010000016.1:0-697754 GCF_050475945.1 Paenibacillus solani | reverse complement strand
TACTTGACAGGGGTATGACCAGGAACAGGCTTTTTAAATAAGTATTTATACTATTTCTTGCCGCCTTTGCGGCCAATTTCCTGATAGAATTCACGATTATGATTCCGTGAAGTGGCTTCGCCGCCCTTCTGGCCGATTTCTTGATAGAATTCGCGACTATGGTTTTTGGACGTTGCCTTGCCGCCTTTTTTTCCAATTTCCTGATAGAATTCACGGCTATGTTTCTTGGCGGTCGCTTCGCCTCCAAGACGTCCTGCCTCTTCGCGGGTCATTTTACGATTTTTGTTCGTTGCCATCACAAATCACTCCTTTACCGTCGTATTTGCTATGCGTATATCTTACTTACCACCACTTTTTTGTCATGAATCAAAACAATCGACTAAAGATTGGCAAATTATCATTTGAGGATCAAATTGTTCCTTCAGGCATAATTTAGCTTAATTCAGTATTTATTTCATGGTTTAATAAGAGTATGATCAAGAATAGGTTTGGAGGTTTATTACATTGCCGTTTGTTCAAGTGAAGGGACGAGCAGTTCCTTGCAAGGGAATCTTGTTTGATAAAGATGGAACCTTAGTTCATTTTATGGCCCTGTGGGGAGGATGGACAGACTATGTGCTCCGCTTCATGGAGCAGCGGCTGGAGATCATGGGGGCCGGCTTCACCGTTCCGAAAGAGAAGGTGCTGGGCACCCGTCATGATGCCAATGGGCGTGTGATCGGTTATGACATGCGTGGACCGCTTGCAATGAGTACGGTAGAAGAAACATACGGGCTGCTGGCTTGGCAATTGTACGCTGCGGGAATGCCTTGGAATGAGGCCATTGCTGAGGTCACTCAGATGACTAACCATGCTATGCACGAAGTTCGTCAGCAGAAACCTGCATTCCCGATGCCTGGGCTGGAGAGTTTTTTGGAAAAATGCAGCTTGGCGTCAGTAAAGATGGCCGTAGTTACATCGGATCAAACCTCGGGTGCCGTTGAACAATTGGAGTGGATGGGGTTTCGTTCTTACTTCACTGTTGTAGTAGGAAGGGATCAAGTTCGAGATGGAAAGCCGCACCCGGAGATGACCGAGAAGGCATGCCGTCTGCTAGGGATCAGGCCTATGGACGCGATTGTCATCGGTGACAGCAACGGTGATATGCAAATGGCGAAGCAAGCAGGAGCTGCTCTGGCGATAGGTTTATGGTCAGGTGAAGGTGATCCTGAACATCTCGCGGATGCCGATGTCGTCATATCCGATTATAATGAAATAGACGTGCAAAGGTAGACGTGTTATTTTAAGGGCTGTACGGAGGTGTAAAGAGTGGAGAACAGGGAAAAGATCGAACAGTTGGCAACATGGATTGAAGCAAGCGACTATATTGTTTTTTTCGGAGGGGCCGGCACCTCCACAGAGAGCGGAATACCTGACTTCCGTTCAGCGGCAGGACTGTATCAAAGTGAGCACCAATCTCCATATCCGCCGGAGGTCATGCTCAGTCATACTTTCTTTATGGAACACCCGGAGGTTTTTTATGATTTTTACCGGAGTAAGATGCTGCATCCGAATGCACAGCCGAACGGCTGCCATCGGCTTTTGTCAAGACTTGCGCACGACGGGAAGCTGAAAGCCATAGTTACACAAAATATCGATGGTCTTCACCAGACAGCAGGCTGTTCAGATGTGTTGGAGCTTCATGGCTCTGTGCATCGCAATTATTGTATGGAGTGTTCAAGGTTTTATAGCTTGCAGGATATTCTCGACATTCAGGAAATCGTCCCATGGTGCAAAGATTGCGGCGGATTGATCCGGCCGGATATCGTGCTTTATGAAGAGGAATTGAATCAGGATATTGTCATGCGTTCCATTCAGGAAATATCAACGGCAGATTTACTGATTATCGGTGGGACCTCCTTGACCGTACATCCCGCAGCCGGGTTGGTATCTTATTTTCAAGGAAGTAAGGTAGCTCTGCTCAATGCAGATCCGACCCCATATGATCACAAGGCCGGCCTCTTGATAGCGGATCGGATCGGGAAAGTCATGACACAGGTAGATAAGCTGATCACCATATAACGACGATCATGCGCTGGTGCGTTGCTTATAAATCACTGTAATCGTTTTCTTGTCTCCGGCCGCCGAAACACGATAAGATGAAGTATAGAATGGACCTATTTACAATAGAAGGGCAGGGATTGCAAGTGACCTATGTAGCTAGCGAAGACAGGTATGAGGGAATGAAGTATAACCGTGTGGGACGATCGGGCTTGAAACTTCCGGCGATCTCCTTGGGATTATGGCATAATTTCGGTGGTGTCGATGCATACGAAAACGGGCGAAATTTGATTACCCGCTCCTTCGATCTGGGAATTACCCACTTTGATCTGGCGAACAATTATGGACCTCCTGCAGGCTCTGCCGAAGAAACGTTCGGTAAGGTTCTTTCCCGTGATTTACAGGATTACCGTGACGAGATGGTCATTTCATCCAAAGCGGGCTATTATATGTGGCCCGGGCCATACGGCGACTTTGGATCACGAAAATATATAGTGGCAAGTCTTGATCAGAGTCTGAAGCGGATGGGCCTGGATTATGTCGATATCTTCTATCATCACCGGATGGATCCGGAAACGCCTCTCGAGGAAACGATGGCAGCCTTGGATCATCTAGTTCGTTCGGGTAAAGCACTGTATGTTGGAGTCTCCAATTATTCGCCGGAGAAGACAAAGGAAGCGATATCAATCCTGAAAAGCCTGGGAACACCACTGCTCATCCATCAACCGAATTACTCCATGCTGGATCGTTGGGTAGAGAACGGATTACTCGACGTTTTGGAAGAAAACGGAGTTGGAAGCATTGCGTTTTCTCCACTTGCTCAGGGCCTTTTGACCAACAAATATTTGAACGGCATACCTGGTGATTCACGCGCGGCAAGTGCTTCTGTGTTCTTGAATGAGAACAATATTACGCCTGAGGTGCTGCGAAAGATCAAAGCGCTTAATCAGGTGGCACAAGCTCGAAACCAGAGTCTCGCCCAATTGGCGCTATCGTGGGTTCTTCGCAGTGGTAGAGTGACATCCGCTCTAATCGGGGCAAGTAAGGTAAGCCAAATTGAAGATAACGTCGCAGCCTTGAATAATCTGGAGTTCTCCAAAGAAGAATTGGATCGTATTGAAGCGATTTTGAAAACGGAGAACGGGCCTTCTACAGAGGGATAGTGCCTTTATAAGATAATGATTGTTATGTTGACAAATATAGAAATACAAGAGCGCCTCAGGATGGATAAATACCTGACAAGCGCTCTTTTTTATGCGTGATCGTCAATCTGTTCGCAGGGGCGATGCGAGAGTCTCTTTGCGGTACTGCGACGGAGATCGGCCGACGAGCCGCTTGAATTGGCGTGAGAAATAGAGCGGATCGGTGAGTCCGACGGAAGCGGAAACCTGCTCGATAGACAAATCGGGACGTTCACGCAGCAGCCGCTTGGACTGGTCGACTCTCAATTTAAGCAGATATGTGATCGGAGTCATGCCCGTTTCCTGCTTGAAGATTCGTGACAGGTATGCGCGGTTATAGCCCAGGCCGGTACACATCTGTTCAATCGAGACAGGATGAGCGTATTGGGAAGTCATGTAGTTGATCATCTGCTTCACTGTTCGCTGAACTTGAGGTTCAGCCAGTGTTAATTGGGACGGTTGGTCACTTTGATTCATGATCTCGGCCCAAATTAAATGCAGGTACCCAATCGAGGCTATATGAGAGCTGTCCTCCCTGGATTGAAAATGGCTCTGTATGAGGGATACATATCCGGGAAGGGGGTTGTTCTCCACGAGGCGGAGGACAGGCTTCTCTAGTGTGAGCCCCAAACGGTAGACTTCTTCATCAGCTTGCTTCCCATCAAAGGCGACCCAGCGGTAACGCCACGGCTGACTCGCATCAGATACATAGCTGACGATCTGGCCGGGATGGATCAGGAAGCAATCACCAGGTCCGAGCTGAAACTTATCAGTTTCGGTACGAAATATGCCATATCCCGATTCAATCACATGCAGAAGATAATGATCGAATATCTTTGGCCCCAAGGCATGCTCGGGTGAGGTTTGACTCTCGCCCGCGAAGCGGACATGGAGCCACCCGCCGCCATGCTGTGCAGGATTGGAAGCGACAGAATAGGTTGGTTTCATCATTCATTATCCTTTACAATCAGTTTGGGGAAACAATGAGTATGGAATTTATTGTACTCCCAAAAGTCATATAAATCCATATGTAGCACACAAGATTTCATTATCAGTTACCGAGATTTTCATTATACTGAAGGCAGTAAAACTACCATATGTACAGGATGGAGTGATGGGCAGTGTCAACGCAACAGCTTATGGAACTATTCATGGAAAAGCATGGAGAAGGCCGTCACAAGGCACATATCTTTAACGCACCCGGACGCGTGAACCTGATCGGAGAGCATTTGGATTATAACGGAGGTTACGTGCTTCCCGCAGCTTTGGAATTTGGTACAACCTTAATTATTAGAGCACGTGACGATAACAAAGTGAGTTTTTCATCGACCAATATTCCTGATGAACTAACGATCAGCCTGGATGAGGATTATGGTTATAAAAGAGATCAGTGGACGGATTATCCGGTTGGTGTCATCGTTGAGCTGAGTAAAATCGGAGTTAACCTTAGCAGCGGTTACGACCTGCTCTACCATGGGGATATTCCCAACGGAGCGGGCCTCTCGTCCTCGGCATCCATTGAAGTTGTTACGGCCTACGCTTTCTTGAAGATGGAAGGCAAGGAGACGGATACGGTAGAGATTGCCAAGCTCTCGCAGCGGGTAGAGAACCTGTTTGTCGGCGTTAACTCCGGGATTATGGATCAATTCGCCGTAGCGAACGGCAAGCAGGATCATGCCATTCTATTAATGTGCGACACGCTGGAGTATGAGCTGGTGCCTTTCCGGACCGGAGCTTACAAAATCGTGATTTCCAATACCAACAAACGGCGCGGACTCGTCGATTCCAAATACAATGAACGACGCAGCGAGTGTGACCGCGCTTTGGAGATTTTACAGAAGGAACTGCCGGCGCTGACATATCTTGCTGAGCTGAACCCGGATCAATTTGTCACCCTGCAGGACAGCATCAAGGATGAAACGGTTAGAAAACGTGCTCAGCATGTCGTTGAGGAAAATCAGCGTGTGCATGATTCCGTAGAGGCCTTGAAGAATGGTGATTTGGAAGCTTTCGGACAATATATGAATCAGTCCCACGACTCTTTGCGTTATCTGTACGAAGTTACGGGCGATGAACTGGATGCGCTCGTGGAAGAAGCTCAGCGGATACCGGGTACGCTCGGTTCCAGAATGACGGGAGCCGGCTTTGGAGGCTGCACGGTATCCCTCGTTCATGAGGATGCGGTGGAACGATTCATCACGGAAGTGGGGCAGCAGTACCAAGCGAGAACGGGACTGAAAGCGGACTTCTACGTATGCGGTGTGGGTCAAGGTGTGCATGAAGTAAAGGAGGGTAAATAATATGGCTATTTTAGTGACAGGCGGTGCTGGTTATATCGGATCTCACACTGTGGCAGAGCTCTTGGAGCAAGGGGAAGAAGTTGTTGTGATTGACAGTCTGGAGACGGGGCATCGTGAGGCACTGCTCGGTGGCAATCTGTATGTTGGCGACCTTCGGGACAAAGCACTGCTAAAGCAGCTGTTCTCTGAAAACAATATTGATGCCGTTATCCATTTTGCTGCAAACTCTCTGGTTGGTGAGAGCATGAAGGATCCGGTGAAATATTATGATAACAACGTATATGGCACGCTGTGCCTGCTGGAAGCTATGAATGAAGCGGGTGTGCGCAAAATCGTCTTTTCATCAACGGCTGCAACCTACGGTGAGCCTGAAAAGGTGCCGATCGAGGAAACGGATCGGACCCAGCCGACGAATGTGTATGGGGAAACCAAGCTGATGATGGAGCGAATGATGTCCTGGTTCGATACTGTGCTTGGCGTGAAATATGTATCCCTTCGTTATTTCAATGCAGCTGGATCACATGCCAGTGGAAAAATTGGCGAGGATCACCGGCCGGAGAGCCATCTGATACCGCTTGTTCTGCAAACCGCTTTGAAACAGCGCGACAGCATTTCAGTGTTTGGTGACGACTACTCCACGCCTGACGGTACGTGTGTCCGTGATTACATTCATGTCAGCGATCTGGCGAACGCTCATCTGCGCGCAGTTGAATACCTCCGCCGCGGAGAGTCCAGTAATGTGTTCAACCTCGGCAACGGGCTTGGATTTTCGGTTAAGGAGGTTATCGAGACTTCGAAGCAGGTGACTGGCGCCGACATTCCGGTTGTCATGGAAGCTCGTCGTGCAGGTGACCCTGCGGTATTGGTAGCCTCTTCGGATAAAGCGAGAACCGTTCTGGGATGGACGCCGTCCAGAACGAAGCTGGAGGAGATTATCGAGAGCGCATGGAAATGGCACAATAGTCACCCGGACGGTTACGGTGACAATTAATTCAAGGGGGACGATGACCATGAATGCAGCAACATCAGGAACTCCCGAAACGAAGCAGGTTCTTCATGCGATTGAAATGCTGGTGCGATTTGCCCTTCACAAAGGTCTTATCCAGACAGCGGATGTGGATTACAGCCGCAATCTGCTGCTGGAGGATTTCGGATTCAGCGAGCCATATCTTGACGAAGTGAATGATCCGATGCCGGATAGTCCTCAGGCCATGCTTGACGTGATGATCGATTATGCTGCGGCGCATGGAATGATCCCGGAGAATACTGACACGTACCGGGATTTGTTGGACGCTAAAATCATGGGAAGGCTCATGGCGAGACCTTCGGAAGTCATTGCTCAGTTCCGGGCGGTCCAGCAGGAGCAGGGGATCATCGAGGCTACCCGGCAGTTTTACAATCTGTGCATCGACTCCAACTATATTCGCATGGATCGTGTAGCCAAAAACGAGTACTGGCAGCATGCCAGCGTATATGGCGATATTGAGATTACCATCAATCTATCCAAGCCGGAGAAGAGTCCGAAGGAAATCGCCATGGCTAAACTGCTGCCTCCACCGATCTATCCGAAATGCCAGCTCTGCCGGGAGAATGTGGGTTATGCAGGCAGGGTCAATCACCCGGCGCGGCAAAACCTGCGCATTATTCCGCTGGAGCTAAACGAAGAACCATGGTTCTTCCAATACTCGCCGTATGTTTACTATAACGAGCATTGCATTGTGTTCCATCACGATCACGTGCCGATGAGGCTGACCAAAGCGACGCTTGCCCGTCTTCTGAGTTTTGTTGATGCCTATCCGCATTATTTTCTCGGATCGAATGCGGATCTCCCGATTGTGGGTGGCTCGATTCTAACGCATGATCATTTTCAAGGAGGGCGTCATACCTTCCCGATTCAGAAAGCACCGAAGGTAGCCGGATTTACGCACAGGGATTATCCTGGTGTATCTGCAGCCATCGTGAAATGGCCGATGTCGGTGATCCGGTTATCCTCAAACGACCGTGAATCGCTTCTGGAATGCGCGAATGGCATTTATGAGGCTTGGAAAGTCTACAGCGATTCTTCGGTTGACATTGAGGCCTATAGCGAAGTGGATGGAGAACGGGTCCGCCATAATACGGTGACTCCGATTGCCCGCCGAAATGACGAAGGCATCTATGAAATGGATCTCGTTCTGCGGAACAATCGAACAAACGAGCAGCATCCGGAAGGGATCTTTCATCCTCATCGGGAAATGTTCCACATCAAGAAGGAGAACATCGGCTTGATTGAAGTGATGGGACTGGCGATCCTGCCGGGCAGGCTCAAGGAAGAACTCGATCAAATCGCCGATATTCTGGCGGGGAACGAGGAGCTGTACGCAAGCAGCAAGGCAGCGGACCATCCGCTAGCAATCCATGGGGACTGGATCGAGGAGCTGCGGGGACGGGGAGCAGCCGTGCCGGATAAAGCTGGGGCGGTCGAGCTGATTCGTCAGGAAGTCGGTCACAAATTCACAACGATTTTGGAACATGCCGGGGTGTACAAACAAACTGCGGAAGGACAGCAGGCATTCCAGCGGTTCCTGGCCCATATGGGTTACATTGCAGACGATAAATAATGTGTTACGGATAGCTATACCTCTAATCATAATTCAGACAGCCGATCTTTCTCCGGAAGGACGGCTGTTTGTTTTGCATAATGGGAATGGTATAGAATGAAAAAGCATCGCAAGATTGAATATAGATGCGAACAAGCAACGATGGAGGTAATATACATGAGACCTTTTGTCTTTCATAATCCGACTCAGTTGATCTTTGGCAAGAGCAAACTGAGCGCTTTAAGCGGTGAAGTGGCCAAATATGGCCGGAATGTTTTGCTGGTGTACGGCGGCGGCAGCATTAAGCGAAGCGGGCTGTATGATCAGGTAATCGCATTGCTGAAAGAAGCGAATGCGGTGGTAACAGAGCTTGCAGGGGTGGAACCGAACCCACGTTTGTCGACAGTTCATAAAGGCGTGGCATTATGCCGCGAGCATAATATTGATCTTATATTGGCTGTTGGGGGCGGAAGTGTAATTGACTGCTCCAAAGCTATTGCCGTTGGTGCCAAGTATGACGGAGATATGTGGGATTTCGTAGAACGCAAAGCCGTTCCGCAAGCGGGTCTGCCGCTTGGAACTGTGCTTACGATGGCTGCAACAGGTTCCGAGATGAACGGCGGGTCCGTCATCACGAACGAAGCTACCCTAGAGAAAATGAGCTGGGGAAGCCTACACGCGTACCCTGCATTTTCGATTCTGGACCCCGTCCATACATTCTCTCTTCCGCGAGATCAGACGGTGTATGGTATCGTGGATATTATGTCTCACGTGCTGGAGCACTATTTCCACCAAGACACCAACACACCGGTACAGGATGGCTTCTGTGAAACGATTCTTCGCACGGTTATCGATACGGCTCCGAAGCTGGTTGAGGATCTGGAGAACTATGAGCTCCGGGAGACGGTTATGTATTGTGGAACGATGGCATTGAACGGCATGATTAATATGGGAATGGCAGGAGACTGGGGAACCCATAATATCGAGCATGCGGTATCTGCCGTCTACGATATTCCTCATGGCGGCGGACTGGCGATTCTGTTCCCGAATTGGATGAAATTTAATCTAAAGTCGGATCCACAGCGTTTCAAATCGCTTGCCGTGAACGTATTCGGAATTGACCCTGCAGGAAAAAGCGATGAAGCCATCGGATTGGAAGGAATCGAGGCCCTTCGCCGCTTCTGGACTTCCATCGGTGCGCCGAGCACACTGCGAGATTACAATATCGATGATAGTCAGATCGAAGCTATGGCGGATAAAGCGATGCGATTTGGTCCTTTTGGCAACTTCCGCAAGCTGCAGCGTGATGACGTCGTGGAGATTTATAAAATGTCGTTATAAGGGTTGTCCTGTCGTGATATGACAAGGAGTAGCAATGATTATAAGTCTGCCGGTTGATACCGTGCAGGCTTTTTTAATGCGGTGCCGAATATAGATTATGAAGAGATTTTCATACGTTTGAGGCAAATAATTGAAACTTTAGCAAACATTTTGCCGTATTACTTGTTATACACAGTAAGGAATTCCAGAGGGGGCAATCAACATGGAAGCGTTATATTGGGGCTGTCTGATCGGAGGCGTGATTTTTGCCATCGTCACCGTGGTGCTTGGAGACATTCTTAGCTCTGCACTTGATGGATTGCTGGACTTTTTGTCAGTAGATTTTCTCAATCCGGTTGTGATCGCCGGAGGGATCACGGTATTTGGCGGAGCCGGAATCATGCTGACAAAATACACGGAATTGACGACAGGTGCTCATGTAACGCTATCTGTGTTGGCGGCTATCGTCATTTCGATTCTCGTCTACTTCGGATATGTTAAACCGATGGAGAACAGCGAGAACTCGACGGGATTCTCCATTAAGGAGCTGGCGGGCAGGATCGGCGTTGTTACCGTACCGCTTCCTGCAGAAGGATATGGTGAAGTGATGGTCAAGATTGGTGCAGGCAATACACTGCATATCGCATCAAGCTTTGATCGCCAAATTCTTCCCGCAGGCGTCCGTGTGGTGGTTGTCGATGTGGTTGAAGGTGTCCTGAGAGTGTCTGAACTGGAAGAACGAAAAGGAGAGGGATGATTCAATGCCAGAATACTTAGTAATTCCATCGATTGTTGTAGGTGTCATTGTCGTGTTAGGACTTGCGTTCTGGGCCCGTTACAAAACGGTGAGCCCGGATGAAGCGATGATCGTAACCGGTTCTTTTTTGGGAAGTAAAAACTTATCGGAGGATGAATCCGGCCGTAAAATCAAAATCGTTCGCGGCGGAGGTGCTTTTATCCTTCCCGTATTTCAGCGTTCCGAATTCGTATCGCTCTTATCTCATAAACTGGATGTAATGACCCCTGAAGTTTACACGGAGCAAGGGGTGCCAGTTATGGCAGATGGGGTAGCCATCATTAAAGTGGGAAGCTCGATCGAAGATGTGGCGACTGCAGCCGAGCAATTTATGGGCAAACCGATTGAAGCGCTGAAGGGTGAAGCCCAGGAAGTGCTGGAAGGCCATCTGCGTGCCATCCTTGGTTCCATGACGGTTGAGGAAGTATACCGTAACCGCGACAAGTTTGCACAGGAGGTTCAAGGTGTTGCAGCAAGAGATTTGAAGAAGATGGGTCTGCAGATCGTTTCCTTTACCATCAAGGATGTTCGCGACAAACACGGATATTTGGAAGCGCTCGGTAAACCGCGGATCGCAACAGTCAAGCGGGATGCAGAGATCGCTGAGGCAGAAGCGATGCGCGATGCGCGGATTCAGAAAGCGCGTGCCGAAGAAGAAGGTCAGAAGGCCGAAGTTATACGTGATACGAATATCGCAGAAGCCGAGAAGGAGCGGGAGCTGAAGGTCGCGTCCTTTAAGAAGGAGCAGGATACGGCGAAGGCCGAAGCGGACCAAGCTTACCATATCCAGGAAGCCCGTGCCAGACAAACAGCGGTTGAGGAGCAGATGAAGGTTGAGCTCGTTCGTAAGGAACGCGAAATCGATTTGCAGGAAAAAGAAATTACGATACGCGAGAAGCAGTACGACGCGGACGTGAAGAAGAAAGCCGAAGCGGATCGCTATGCCGTTGAGCAGGCAGCCGAAGCGGATAAGGCCCGCAAAATGCGCGAAGCGGATGCCTTGCAATACTCCATTGAAACTCAGGCTAAAGCCTCTGCCGAACAGAAGCGACTCGATGGTTTGGCTGTTGCGGATGCTGAACGTGCGAAGGGTACAGCTGAAGCTGAAGTTATCCGCCTCCGCGGTATTGCCGAAGCTGATGCCAAAGAGAAGCTGGCCGAAGCGTTCCAGAAGTTCGGAGAAGCTGCGGTGCTCGATATTATTGTGAAAATGCTCCCTGAGCTTGCAGGCAAGATTGCTCAGCCTATTTCGTCTATCGAGAAGCTGACGGTTGTTGATACAGGCAAAGGTGAAGGAGCAGCTCGCGTGAGCAATTATGTGACAGAGCTGATGTCGACTGCGCCTGAAATGCTGAAGAGTGTATCCGGGATCGATGTGGAGGAGCTCATTAAAGGCTTGACGACCAAAAAATCAGCCCCAGCCCAACAACCGGTGGCTGCTGAGCAGGAGCTGGTAAGGGTACCCGTAGAAGCTAGCGCCGCTAAGGAAGAGTAGTACCAGCAGCAGCGGGAGGCGATTCATACGATGGATTTTGCCGTGCTCCCATATTTCTGATAAGATATCCGAGTATACGCGTATGAATCAAATGAGGTGCGAATGTGAGCAGCTTACAAGTGGCTAAAGTGTTGAACAATAATGTAATCATAGCGAATCATCCTCTGCACGGCGAGGTTGTTGTTATCGGAAAGGGCATCGGCTTTAACCGCAAGACGAAGGATCGCATTCCCGACTCGGCTGCCGAGAAAATGTTCATTTTGACGAAGCCGGAGGAGCAGGAACAGTATAAGCAGTTGGTCCCTCACATCGATGAGAAGCTGATTGAAGCGGTGAATGATATCATTCTAAATGCCGTCAAATCCAGCGATGCTCCGCTAAACGAGCATATCCACATTGCATTAACCGATCATATTGCATTTGCGATTAAGCGTCATGCTCAGGGACTCTATATTCATAATCCTTTTTTATATGAAACCCGTGAGATGTATCCAGAAGCTTATGAGATGGCAGAGTATGCTGTGGATACGATTAGAGAGAAGCTGGGGGTTGATCTGGGGCAGGAAGAAATCGGATTCATCGCCCTTCATTTTCACAGTGCACTAACGAACCAGCACATTTCAGAGGTTCGCAAGCATTCCGAGCTGATCGCGGATCTGGTACATACCGTCGAACAGCAGTTGGATTTCACCATACCCAGGGATACGCTGGATTACTCGCGCTTGCTGACACATCTTCGGTTTGCCATAGAACGGGTTAGGCGAGGTGAAACGGTAACTGAGATAAGTTCGCTTGATGGTCTGCTGAAACGGGAATATCCTGAGATTTATTCTTTGGCATGGAAGTTGACAAAGATCATGGAGCAGCGGTTGAAGAAGCCCGTATATCCCGCGGAGGCTGGTTATTTGACCATTCACTTGGAGCGGTTGGTCCAGCGTAAAGAGCAAAACGGTTAAATGTGAAGATTTTATTAAGCCCCTTATATGTGGTTGCATCGCTAAATGAACGATGTTACAATACGATCAGTTATGAATCATACAACAACAAATGAAACGTGTAACTGATTCGATCAGGCATGAGTATTGCAGGAATTTGTGGTTGCTATTACCCAATTTTGGGTAATCTAATCCAAGAGATTAGCCAACCATTTTCCCGCAGTTACTCATGCCTTTTTTATTTGTCTGTTGTAAAGATGCGTCACAGTAAAGTATGTATCAACAACTGGTTAGAGGGGGTGAGGATACTCATGTTTAAACGGCTTTTTGGCGTATTGCAAAGGGTCGGGAAAGCTTTGATGCTGCCAGTAGCTATATTGCCTGCGGCTGGACTTCTGCTTGGTCTTGGGAATATGCTGGTTAATCCCGATTTTCTACAGTATGCACCGTGGCTGGATGCGGCTTGGGTACAAGCAACTGCTACAGTCATGATGAATGCAGGCCAAATCGTATTCACGAATTTATCTCTGCTGTTTGCAGTGGGGGTTGCTGTCGGCTTGGCCGGAGGCGAAGGTGTGGCTGGGCTTGCTGCCATTATCGGTTACCTTGTAATGAACGTTACCATGGGAAGTGTCATTGGGATAACACCGTCCATGATCGGTACGAATTATGAGTATGCGAGCGTGCTGGGTATTCCAACCTTGGCAACGGGCGTATTTGGCGGGATTATCGTCGGTATATTGGCCGCAAGCATGTATCGTAGATTTTACAAAATAGAGCTGCCGTCTTACCTGGGCTTTTTTGCCGGCAAACGGTTTGTTCCGATCATGACCGCTGCGACATCCGTTTTGCTGGGTCTTATCATGGTATTTATATGGCCACCTATCCAGTCTGCGCTTAACACTGCATCCCATTTCATGCTGGAGCAAAATCTGACGCTGTCCGCTTTCGTGTTCGGCGTTGTGGAACGGGGATTGATTCCGTTCGGTTTGCATCACATTTTCTATTCTCCATTCTGGTTTGAGTTCGGGGAATATGTGAATAAGGCGGGTCAAATGGTGCGCGGTGATCAAAATATATTCATGGCCCAGCTTCGGGATGGCGTAGAGTTTACCGCAGGTACCTTTATGACAGGGAAATATCCGTTTATGATGTTTGGCCTTCCCGCCGCAGCACTCGCCATCTATCATGAAGCGAGACCGGAGAACAAGAAGTTCGTGGCGGGCATCATGGGGTCGGCAGCTCTGACTTCTTTCTTGACCGGAATCACGGAACCACTTGAGTTCTCTTTCCTGTTCGTGGCACCAATCCTGTTTGCAGTGCATGCGCTCTTCGCTGGTCTTTCATTCATGACCATGCATATCCTAGGCACTAAAATTGGCATGACCTTCTCGGGCGGCCTGATCGATTACATGATATTCGGTGTCATTCCGAACCGGACGCCATGGTGGAATGTCCTTATTGTTGGTGCTATCATGGCAGTAATCTATTATTTCGGCTTCCGGTTTGTCATTCGGAAATTTAATCTCAAGACGCCGGGACGTGAAGAGGCCGCTGCCGCAACGTCAACCGCCAGCTCTCAGGAGGCGGGCGGCAGTCCTAATGATCTCCCGTCCAACATTCTGTCTGCACTTGGCGGTCAGCCTAACATCGCGCATTTGGATGCATGCATCACCCGGCTGCGTGTTGAGGTGAAAGACAAGAGTCATGTCGATAAGGGAAGGCTTAAACAGCTGGGCGCATCAGGGGTCCTGGAGGTGGGGAATAATATCCAGGCAATATTCGGCACTCGCTCTGATACCATCAAGTCGCAAATCCAGGACATCATGTCAGGTATCACGCCGACTTCTCCTCCTCAAGCTGCCGCGCCCGAAGCTATGCCAACTGCTCAAGAAGAGTTGCAGGCTGGACAGGACGGGGAAGCTCTAATCATGGAGGAAATCGTATCTCCAGTCGACGGAGAGCTGATGGATATATCCCATGTTCCTGATCCCGTGTTTGCCGAACGAATGACAGGAGACGGATTTGCGGTCCTGCCGCATAACGGAACGATTGTTTCTCCTGTAAACGGCACGGTATTCAATGTGTTCCCAAGCAAGCATGCCATCGGTATCATGTCCGATGGTGGTAAGGAAGTGCTTGTGCACATCGGTGTCAATACGGTTAAGCTGAAGGGGCAGGGATTTGATGTACTTGTGCAGGAGGGGGATCTGGTCACGACGGGCCAACCGATTATGCAGGTAGACTTGTCATATGTGAAGGAGAACGCTAAATCGATAATTTCTCCTGTGATCTTCTCGAACTTGCCGGAAGGAGCTTCTGTGAAGCTGAACAAGACCGGTGAAGTAAAAAACGGTGAACAAGACATCATAACCATAGTAAAACCTTAATCTTTAGCGTTATTTCTAGGAATTAAAAAATTATAATATACGAAAGTAGGATGATGAACATGCAACAAACATTCAAAATTATTGACGAAGATGGAATCCACGCACGCCCGGCAACAGCATTGGTAAATACAGCTAATAAGTTTCAAGACACCAATTCTTTCGCTGAAGCCAACGGTAAAAAAGTAACACTTAAATCGATTTTGGGTGTTCTGTCTCTTGGACTGGAACAAGGCGATACTCTTACATTGATCACAGAAGGCGGCAATGAAAGCGACGCATTAACAGCACTGCAAGAAGTGATGGTGAACGAAGGGTTAGGCGAGATTCATGAATAATCTGAAGGGAATTGCAGCATCCGCGGGTATCGCGATCGCTCGGGTCTTTACGCTGGTGCATCCTGATTATTCTGTTACTGAGAAAAAAGTGACGGATACCGAAGCGGAAGTGATGAAGCTGGATGGAGCCCTGGCTCAGTCCCAAACTGAGCTGGAAGCAATCAAAGAGCGCACGCTTCAGGAACTTGGTGAGAAGAAGGCTGAGATTTTCGAATCTCACCTTCTCATCCTGAACGATCCCGAGTTGATCGAACCGGTCAAAGCCAAAATTATTTCCGATAAGGTCAATGCCGAGTATGCACTTAATGAAACGGCAACGCAATTCATTCAAATGTTTGAGAATATGAAAAGTGCATATTTGCAGGAGCGGGCTGCGGATATGCGTGATGTAACCAAACGTATTCTAAAGCATTTGCTGGGCTTAAATTATGTTAGCCCTTCGGAGATCAGTGAAGAAGTAATCGTGGTTGCTGAGGATTTGACTCCTTCGGATACGGCACAGTTAAACCGCAACTATGTTAAGGGATTTACGACCAATATTGGCGGACGTACATCTCATTCTGCCATCATGGCCCGTTCCCTTGAAATACCTGCTGTGGTTGGGACGAAAAACGTACTCTCTACAGTCCAAAACGGAGATATGATCATCGTTGATGGATTGGAAGGAGACGTCATCATTAATCCCACGGAAGCGATTATTGAACAATATCGTGCCAAGCAGGACGCGTACGCTAAACAGGTCGAAGAGTGGAAGAAACTACGCTCTGAGCCAACGGTATCCAAGGACGGAGTCCATGTGGAACTGGCAGCCAACATCGGTACCCCGAATGACGTAGCTGGTGTCATGGAGAATGGTGGGGAAGCCGTTGGACTGTACCGTACAGAATTCCTGTACATGGGCAGAGACAAACTTCCTTCGGAAGAAATCCAGTACGTCGCGTATAAATCGGTATTGGAGAAAATGGAAGGCAAGCCAGTAGTAGTCCGTACGCTTGATATCGGAGGAGACAAGGAGCTTCCTTATCTGGATCTGCCGAAGGAAATGAATCCGTTTCTCGGATTCCGCGCTGTAAGGCTATGTCTGGAGCGTCAAGATATTTTCAGAACACAGCTGCGTGCATTGCTTCGCGCAAGTGCTCACGGCAATCTGCGCATTATGTTTCCAATGATCGCCACACTCAGTGAGTTCCGGGAAGCCAAGGCACTCCTCGAGGAAGAGAAGGCGAAGTTAATTAGCGAAGGTATACCAGTCTCTGAGGAAATTCAGCTTGGGATTATGGTGGAAATTCCGTCTACCGCTGTATTGGCAGATCAATTCGCTAAAGAGGTTGATTTTTTCAGCATTGGAACCAATGACCTGATTCAATACACGATGGCTGCTGACCGCATGAATGAGCGGGTGGCTTATCTGTACCAACCTTACAATCCGGCTATTCTTCGTTTGGTCAAAATGGTCATTGACGCTGCTCATCGTGAAGGACGCTGGGTTGGCATGTGTGGTGAAATGGCCGGGGACTCAACAGCGATTCCAATTCTGCTTGGATTGGGACTGGATGAGTTCAGCATGAGCGCGACCTCCATTCTTCCGGCTCGCAGCCAGATCGGTAAGCTGTCCCGCAGTGACATGCAGGCACTTGCAGCCAAAGCGCTAGAGATGGGATCGGCAGAGGAAGTTGTGGCTTTGGTTGAGTCAATAGAGACTGCAGCCGAGTAAAGCCGAACACCTTTTGAACCATCTTTGGGATATGTGAAAAGTACCCCTTTTGGAGACTTCACCAATCCTTTTCCAAGATGGTTATAACATTCAAAACATCTGTCCCTATGGGGCAGATGTTTTTTTGTTAAAAGAAAGACACCCGGCATATTTGCTAGTATAATAGCCTAAATAAATAATAAATTTGCTTGTAACCCAGACCAAATAAGGGCTTTTAGCATACTATGGTATATGAAAGCGTTCTAAATACATGTGCTAGAGGTCTGTCTTATGATTCAGGCGCCCATACTAGGAAGTAAATCTACTATAAGTGACGGTGATGATGAGTATGGACATGATCAAGAGCTGCACAAGCATCAGGCTGGGAGCAATCTACCGGAGAGAAGGAACACACTTTCAGGTATGGGCTCCAGAAGCGTTGAATTTGAAATTGGCTTTGTATGAATGTGCAGGAGAGTATAATGAGCAGGGCTTTGTGACCGATCATGAGGGGGGGACCCTGTATTCAATGGATCGGAATGATGAGGGAGTATGGTCGGTAGTAGTTAGCGGGGACCTTCACGGCACCTATTATATGTATAGAATCGAGTCAACGAACGGAGCTGTTTGTTACGCCGTAGACCCCTATGCCACAGCTGTGTCTGCCAATGGCTGCCGCGGGGCGGTCGTTGATTTGGCAAAGAGCAATCCACCGGGCTGGGAGCAAGATACGAGACCCAAGCTGCTGAAGCCCACGGATTCAGTACTTTATGAGCTCCATGTGCGTGATTTTTCAATTCATAGCGATTCGGGAATGAAATATAGAGGAAAATACAAGGCTTTTACTGAGAGCGGCCTGCGGGATTCCGAAGGGAATGCTATCGGGGTGGATCATCTTGTAGAATTGGGCGTAACCCATGTGCATTTGCTGCCGATTTTTGATTTTCGAACGGTCAATGAATTGGATGGATATGAAACAGGTTCTCTGAACCGTGAATACAACTGGGGCTACGATCCGCAGAATTATAATGTACCTGAAGGTTCATATTCTACAGATCCTATGGATCCTATCGTGCGTATCCGTGAACTCAAGGAGATGATCCTGTCCCTGCATGCACGAGGAATCCGGGTTGTCATGGATGTGGTATACAATCACACGTACACGGTCGACGACGGTCCGTTTGAACGGTTAGCGCCTGGATATTTCTATCGCAAGGATGTTAACGGAAATCTGTCGAACGGTTCGGGCGTAGGTAACGAGCTGGCTACGGAGAAGCTGATGGTGCGCAAGTACATCAAGGATTCTCTAAAATATTGGGCCGAGGAATATCATATCGACGGGTTTCGGTTTGATCTGATGGCTCTGATCGACAGAACAACGATGAAAGAAATCGTTAGCGAGCTGCGAAGAGAGGTGGATAGCTCTTTGCTGTTTTACGGGGAACCTTGGACGGGAGGTATGAGCCCACTGGTCGACCAAACGGTGAAAGGAAGTCAAAAAGGTCAAGGTTTTGCTGTATTTAATGATCATTTTCGTCATGCGATCAAGGGGGATAATGACGGACGCGGAAGAGGCTTTGCTACAGGGGAGCCTTGGTATGAAGCTGCCATTGTTGAAGGGATCATGGGATCGATTCATGATTTTGCGCTTGATGCAAGCGAGACGGTGAATTATGTCACGGTGCACGATAATTTGAATCTGTGGGATAAAATATTAGTGGCCTGTGGTATGGATGGTCAGGCGGGGCTGCTCAGTTTGTTGGATGGGAAGCTGGCTAGTGACAGTGATGTATGGCAGGCTGTTGCGGCCTCCAGACCATATGCTGATATTCCTGATGGCAAAGTGATGTCAGCAGTACCCGTACGGCGCAGCTTGCTGGCTAACGGCATTGTGCTGCTCGCCCAGGGGATTCCGTTGCTGCATGCGGGAGATGAGCTGCTTCGCACGAAATATGGCGATCATAACAGCTACCGTAGCGGGGATGCCATCAATGCCATTCGCTGGTCGAATAAGCAGCGCTTCCGCTGCATTTTCGACTATTACAAAGGTCTTATTGCTCTGCGTAAAGCTCAGCCGGCTTTTCGGATGACAAACCGAGAAGAGATCGAAGCTAATATGGAGGTACTGCGCAGCAGCGATCGGATGGTTGCCTATCGGCTATCGAATGATACAACACAAGACGATTGGGGCCAAATCATTGTTATCTTTAATGGGAATGAACATGAAATGGCACTTGATTTGCCGCCTACACCATACCGCTATAACGTTGTGGTGGATGATTGCAAAGCGGGTACGGAAACGATTAAGGTGCTGGATCAAGGGGCGGTAACTGTTCCAGGGCTGTCGATTATGGTGCTGCGGGAGGATCGGACTCATAAGAAGGAGGATCTCACTAAGATCGAAATCGATTATGAGAGACAGGACCAAGCTTATGATGGATGGAACGTATGGGTATGGGGAACGGGCGTACAGGATGGAAGCATACCGTTCTCCCTGACTGACAACGGCACAGGCCGGGCAGTTTTCTACGCTGCTTCTGGAATCAAGCGGGTTGGCTGCATTGTCAGGCTGAATGATTGGGAAGATCGGGAAGGCGAGCATGATTGGTATATCGATATTCCTCCAGATGAAAGAGAAGTTCAGTGTTCGCTGAGAAGCGCCTCTGACGATGAGTTCCCTAAAGAGCAGCAGGATGTAGCAAGTTAAATATGATGTAAAAAAATGAGGAGCCTTCCTTTCCATGCTGAAAGGGGGCTCCAATTTATTATATTCAAAGGGGTTAGTATGTATTACCCTTAATCATTATTTATAAAACATCCTTCCCCAAAGATTAATTAGCAGGTAAATAGGGTAATAATGAGATAGACTTTGTTTGCGATAAAGGAGGATGTCACTCATGTCAAAAGGAAACACAGTTCAACTCCAAGCAAATGTTCGCGATGAATTTACCCGTGGTTCCCGCCGCGAGCTCCGCGAAAATGGCGGAATTCCAGGTGTTGTGTACGGTGCGGGTGAGGAAAGCATCCCGGTCGCTGTAAGTTTTAAGGATACCGCCAAGCTGTTCCATACGGGACGTTCGGAGGTATTCCAGTTAGACATTCCCGGCTCAGGTAAAGTGCCGGTGTTAATCAAGGATATTCAGAAAAGACGTGGACACGTGTCCCATATAGACTTCTTGCGCATCTCCATGAGCAAGCCGGTTCGTGTCACTATTCCAGTCGATTATCAGGGAACTGCTGCTGGTACCAAATCCGGTGGCATCTTGCAAACCCAAGTGACTGAGATCGAGGTAGAGGGTTTGCCAGGCGACCTTCCTTCCGTCCTGGAAGCGGATGTATCAGCTCTAGAGATTGGCGACAAGCTTACGGTTGCAGACATTAAAGTACCGAAAGGAATTACGCTGCACGCTTCGGAAGAAGAGATTATTGCAACTGTTATGGTGCCTCGTGCAGTTGAGGCGGCAGAGGCAGAGGATGGATCCGAAGCAGGAGAAGACAAGACGGAAGAGACAGCGGAAGAATCCTAATCATCCCGTTGAAAAGGCGTTTGCTGTACTGGTTAGTTCAGTACAGCAGACGCCTTTTCTAGGTATAAACATAAACACTATTTAGCTTTGCGGTCATGGATGCCTTTGTAACTCATCGGGGCTTCTCCGAAGTATTTGTTCCATATATTCAAATAGGTTCCGTCCTGCTGCATCGTGGCCAACGCATTATTCACAGCTGCCAAGAGATCCGGATTCCCTTTGACAAAGGCTGCGGAAATTTCAAATACCTGATTGGCTGATTCGGCGGTCGTGACCGGCATATCCGGAAAATGCTGTTTCAGATTGGTTACGGATAATTGGTCGGAAATGACCGCATCCAGTTCGCCTTTGACAAGCATATCGGCCGCGTCCGATATATATTGCACGGGAATGATCTGGGCATTATACTTTTTTGCCACATCTTGATAAATTCCAGTTGGATTCATACCAACGCGCTTTCCCTTAATATCGGGGAAGGTACGGATCGCAGCTTCACCTGAAGAATGCACTAGCAATACCGGTGTGGAGGATAAGTAAGCGACCGAGAAATCATAGAGAGCTCTCCGGTCTGGCCGGTCTTCTACTTGATTAAATACGGCATCGTATTTGCCTTCTGTCAGCCCTGGCAGCAGATTCTCCCACTTCGCTTCAACGAATTCTGCTTTTAATTCCATATGCCGGGCGACCTCTTCAGCAATCTCCACATCAAAACCCGTCAGAATTCCGCCTGTTCCCCGGTAACTGAAGGGAGGATAATCCCGTTCTGTCGCGATTCGCAGGGTTCCTCGTTTTACGGCATTTCGAAGCAGATCGCCCGTATTCACCCGATAGGGATCAACGCCCATATTCGGATTTGGCACCCGGTCATTGGTGTCTGGCGTGCAGCCGGCAAGCATAATTGAACCGATCAATGTGAATATACAGGTAATACCAATAAAGCGAGTTGGTGTAGTTCCACGCATGACTCTAAAACCATCCTTTCTTTATTCACGGTCCTTCGAGGCCCATTTCGTAAAGTTAGCATGTCCCAAAGGATGGTTCGTATATGCGTGTAAAGCCAGAACTCGTCAGGGGAGATCAGTTATGCACCCGGGGAGTCAAAATGACTCGCCTATGATTCTGAGAAGAGCTCAGGTTCATGCCGTTTGCCCTGGTTAGCGGGCCATCCATCCGCCGTCTACGCACAGCACATGGCCGTTAACGTAATCTGAAGCAGAGGACGCGAGAAATACGGCAGGACCACCGAGATCCGCTGGTTTACCCCAGCGGCCAGCCGGAATGCGGTCTGTAATAGCGGTCAAGCGCTCTTCATCCTGACGGATGGCAGCCGTGTTATCAGTTTCTATATACCCCGGGGCAATTCCGTTAACCTGGATGCCGCTGGCTGCCCACTCATTGGCCAAGGCCTTGGTCAAACCTGCAATACCATGCTTGCTCGCAGTGTAACCGGGTACATTAATTCCGCCTTGGTAGGACAGCATGGAGCATATATTAATGATTTTGCCGCTGCCGCGTTCTATCATATGTCTTCCGGCCAATTGAGACAGCAGAAAGACCGTATTAAGATTCAGATCGATCACATCGAGCCAATCCTGCTTGCTATGATCTTTAGCCGGCGTCCGCCGGATAATTCCTGCATTATTCACCAGAATATCGACCTGACCCGTCAACTCAAGCGCTTGATCAAAGGTCTGCTGTAGTTTACTGTGATCGCTTAGATCAACTTGTATTTCGGATGCTTTCTTGCCGAAACCCCTGATGGCTTCTACCGTTTCCGCACTGGTGTTCATGGACACAGCAACGACATCCGCGCCAGCTTGGGCCAGAGCTATTGCAATGGCTTGCCCAAGTCCGCGGGCAGACCCAGTGACGATAGCCGTTTTGCCTGATAAATCAAAACTGTTCATGCTCCGTTATTCTCCTCTCATAAGTTCGCTTAGTAGATGCAGTACGAAACGAGTCGGTTCATTTCAAGCTATAAGTCTGAGAGAGGCGATTACAGCATGGTAACGCCGGCTCCCTTGAATTTCTTTACTGTCTCTGGAGACAGTCCTGCATCGGTAATGATGCCGCTGATCTCCTGCAGGGAAGAAAATGTTCTTAAAGCCGTTTGACCGAATTTATGATGGTCAACGACAGCGTACACCTCCAGCGAGGTTTCGATTAATGCTCGTTTGAATGGGATCAAATCTCCGGTATAAATGGACAATCCATGATCCAGATGGATACCGGTAGCCGATACGAAGGCTTTCTGAATATTCAGTTGTTTTACATACGAGACGCCTTCAGGGCCCGCGAGCATGTTTCGCACACGGTAGCCCCCCGGAACGACAAGTCGAATCTGATTCTTGCTGGCCAGTTCACTGATGATATAGACATCGTTCGTGACGATGGTTAAAGGCATGTCTTCCAGTCTACGTGCGATCGCCAGCGTGGTGCTGCCCCCGTCAAGCGCAATGATGTCATCAGCTTGAATATGTTTCAGGGCTTTCAGCGCAATCTCGGTCTTTTCATCCTGATATTTGGCCAGCGGCTCTTTTGATGGCAGGATACCGAATTGATCGCTATGTGCTAGCATAGCTCCACCATGTACACGAACGATCAGGCCCTGCTCCTCCAGCTTGGTCAGATCCTCGCGGATTGTTTTACCGGTCACCTCAAGCTGCTGGCTTAAATCGGCGACCGTCACTTCTTTATGAGTAAGCAGATATTCCATTATTTTTTCATAACGTCGTAACGGGTTCATATGAATCTCAACTCTTCCGTGGGTTTATGGATAATCCCTTCTATTTTAAACCCTGCATGGACACGGGGTCCATATCATCGTAACGTTTATTGTCCCCAGCCATACCCCAGATAAAGGTGTAGTTACTCGTACCGACTCCGCTGTGGATCGACCAGCTCGGTGAGATTACGGCCTGTTCATTACGCATAACGATGTGGCGTGTTTCGTCAGGCTCACCCATTAGATGGAAGACAACAGCTTCTTCAGGCAAGTCAAAGTACAGATAGGCTTCCATACGTCTTGGGTGGGTATGGGCAGGCATTGTGTTCCACATATTTCCTTCCTTAAGCAAGGTCATACCCATAACAAGCTGGGCGCTATCAATCCCTTTTTGATGAATGAAACGGTAGATTACGCGATCATTGGAATTTTTGATATCGCCTAAAGCACTGGAATCAGCTTCTTCCAAGGTAGCTTTTGCTGTAGGGAATGATTGATGCGCCGGTGCCGAGTTCAAGTAGAACTTAGCTGGATTCGCTGGATCTGTACTTTCAAATAGGACCTCTTCAGCGCCCATGCCAACGTACAAACATTCTTTGTTATTCAGCACATGCTCCGTTCCGTCAACCCTTACAGTACCTTGTCCGCCAATATTGATAATGCCAAGCTCTCGGCGTTCCAGAAAGGAGGAAACACCTAGCTCCTTCAGATCGGTTTCCAGTTTGACCTGTTCTTTTACGGGAGCAGCACCGCCGATAATCATACGATCTTCATGTGTAAGGACAAGCTCCAGTTTATCAGGCGTAAATAGTACAGGAATATGGAATTCCTTACGGAGTCGCTCCGTATCGAAATGTTTTACTTCATTTGGGTGTGAGGCATAACGTCTTTCCATTTCTTTCAGCTCCCTGTTATTGTATTGGATAAATTATTGAGTTCATATAAGTACAAATTACTCCATTTACGTTCATATTACAAGAGGAGAATTGCAAAATGAACATTATTTTCAATCCGCAGCCTCTTTTTTTATGATTGAAACGGTGACAGAAAGGGAAGAATGAATCACAACCATGATTAGAAGAAGTAACCAATTTAGATAGGGAAGAGGTTCGATCTCTACAGTAAAAAAAGAGCTAAGTGAACAAGGTATAGGTAGGAGTTGGATAGCGATGAAAAGGATGACTGCCATCATCATAGCTGCCCTTGTCATGACCGGTTTTCGGAGTTCTGCTGATGTCCCCAATTATCCGTATCACTTGAATAGGGACCGGGTTACGTGGATGCAATCAGGGGATGAACTTGGCCGCTCCTGGATCAATATTGCCCATCGTGGAGCATCCGGTTATGCTCCTGAGAATACAATGGCTGCTTTTGAAAAAGCTTTTGAGATGGGAGCGGACATGCTCGAACTTGATGTTCAGTTGAGTAAAGATGGACAGGTCGTTGTTATTCATGATTCTACAGTTGAACGAATCACCAATGGGCAAGGAAAGGTCGGAGATTTAACTTTAGAGGAGCTGCGGAAGCTGGATGCAGGTTCGTGGTATCACACGGAATTCAAAGGGGAAGTCGTTCCCACATTGACAGAGGTGCTTGAGTATTATGGAGGACAGATCGGCTTGTTAATCGAAATAAAATCTCCGTCCCATCATCCGGGCATCGAGCAAAAGATCGCAGAGTGTTTAGAGAAGTCAATGGTGAGTTCGAATGGTTCAGGGAGTTACAAGGACATGGTGATTGTACAATCTGCGGATACTGATTCGCTCGTCCAGTTCCACAAACTGATGCCCGATATCCCTCTTGGCGTTGTTGTCACGAGCTCCAAGGAGATATCCATGCAGCATCTGCAGGATATGAAAGCTTACGCAGATTATGTGAGTGTGTCAATGCGGCTAATTACTAAAGGGCTGGTTCAAAAGATACATCAGTCTGAGATGAAAACGCTGGTCTGGACGGTTCGGGACATGCTGCAGATTCCTTACCTGCTTCAGATTGACGTAGATGGAGTTATTACGGATTATCCGGATCGGGTGCCTCTTTCTCATGGAAAGCACTAATAATTAGAGAGTATTGGGCGCAAGGTTCTAGTTCCCTTGCCAAAACAGAAAAGGGGCTTCCCATTAATAAGGAAAACCCCTTTCTGTTTATGTGCACATCCAAATAAATAGAAACGGTGTTACTCTTCCTTCACATCATATAGCATGCGGGCTAGCAGGTCCTGGCTGTAATTGCCGAAATGCTTGCCGTATATGGTTAAACCATGTTTGTTTATCGATTGCTCGTTTACGGGGATACGGAAGGTAATCTCACTTTTATAATCTAGCCCAATTTGGTCCAAACCAACATTCGAGATCCGGCTGCCATCGATAAAGCTGCCTTCTTTATTAATACGAATCAGCTTCAGCATGCCGTATTGGTTTAATTGGGGCGGCCACCATTCAGGGTTGAACGTACCACGTTTGTCTCCGAAATCTCCTGGACTCGTCCAGCTTCCAATTTCTATTCCCGTTGACGGAAAAGAAAATGTCAGATGGATAATTGTTACAATAACCAGGGGCCTCCGAGCCAAGTTCTAAAGAAAATTGGATTTCGCGGAATGCTTGATTGGATTTCAAGTAATTTGGAATGTGATATTCCAGGAAGCCCTCGGTAAGCCAAATGATCTCCGAATTAATTCGATCAGGATCGGCAAAATAACGAGGATCATCGAAATCGCCGATAATGTGATCTCTGGTTGCAAGGCCACATGTAGGGATAGCTTGGTAATTGCTGTAATGGCCTACCGGTATTTCTACCTCATAAAGATTATCATGATTTTTGCTTTGAAGATCGACCATGAAATTATCTTCGTTCAGGTAGCAGATCTTTTGAATACCGTGTTTTCCACCCGTTGTATGAATTTCGATCAGACCACTCTCTTCTAATTTCCTGATATGCATGGTGATGGCACCATTACTTAGATTCAGCCTGTTGGCGAGTTCATTCAGATTCAAACTTTGATTTTGGAGAGCAGTTCCAAAATCTGAATGCGTATCTCGGAACTCAATGCTTTGAAGATATTGAGCCCGCTCATTAGATCCTTAATATAGATCATATTAATTCAAACCTCTCTCCAATGGGGATAACCAATATAATGTATTTATTTCGTATAATCATAAATCAAACAGAGATAGAAGTGAAGAAATGCCAGAGTCTGAACTTGCGGTTGGCATTTCAAATCCATTATGATTATCGTGAGTGATCTGATGAATGAGGTGACGTTTCGTGCATCCTGTAACAAAGGCTCTATTATGGATAGGCGGCGCCTTGATCGTGATTGGGCTGCTGTGGCCTGTCATTGGCCGATTCGTTGGCCGGCTGCCGGGCGACATCGTCGTGGATAAACCCAATGTCAAAGCATATTTTCCGATCGTAACCTGCCTTGTCATCAGCGTGGTGGGCTCATTGATTCTGTTTCTGATCCAGCATTTTCGTAAATAGCTTCATACCAAACAGGCCGACTAGGGCAAATCCTTAGTCGGCCTGTTTATATGGAGGAGAGAAACTTATTTTTGTATGATAATAATTTCGGCATTCGGATCTAAACTTCTTACAATGGATTTAAGTCTGGGCATCTCCAGAATATGAACCCGGTAGACCAGAATTTCCGAACCGATGGAGTCACCTGTAAACGTAGTATCGTCTCCAGGCTCTGCAGCCCGGGATTCATACCCCATAATAGCTTTCATATTATGCCTAATGTCCGCTTCGTTCAAGGTACGAATCCGTACCTCTCGTCTGAGAGGAAGGCTTGAAGTAGTAATGCGTCCGGTCTCCAGTGCCGTCAGACATGCGATAGCAGAATACATTGCCCTTTCCCAGCCAAGCAGCAGTCCTGCCAGTGTCAGTATAAAAAGATTGATTGCGACCTGGATGTAGGGCAGCCTCAGTCTGGTCAACATATAAGACAGCGGCTGAGGTATTTTGGGCATCTGAAGTGTATCCAGGATAACGCCGTAGCGAAGGCCGATTCCGATACCGAGTCCAAGGAAAATACCACCAATTCCTGCGCTTCCGATCTTGCTGTCTATGAGAGCGGGAACCGGAAAGAACAGGATGGAGCAAATCGAGAAGCTGAGGAGTCCAACTGCCGCTATCCTAATTTTTCTCCTGACCGATTCACGGTAGGCAAGCAAAAGCAAAGGTAAATTTAAGGCAAACACAAACATGCCAGTATGAAGTCCTGTCAGATGCGAAGCGAGCGCGGAGATCCCGGTCACACCGCCTGCAATAATTCCGCCAGGGACAAGAAATAGATCCAAGCCGAAGGCTGCTATCAGGCCGCCGAGGGCAGCCATGACCAATCTTCTGCGGGTACTTGCATGTTTGGAGACCACATGTGTATGGTCCGCTGTGCTTAATGGAGCTGGAACCATGGCACTATCCCCCTTTTAACCGTTAACACTTTCGTCCTTTAGCTTCGGTTTAACCGGTTTCTTCTCCCGATGATCTTTAAATTTAAATACTTTATTTAATAAGTTATATACATGTTTAGACTCCTTAGTGAGGAGTGGCCCGAGTATCGCGAGTATCAGGACATACAAGGCTGCAAAAGGCTGAATGAAGGTCATAAGCCCTCCCGCTTTCCCCATATTAGCGAGAATGATGGAGAATTCACCACGGGATACAATTGTCAGACCGATGTTGGATGACGCTTTGGAAGATAATCCCGCACTGCGTCCTGCAAGCATCCCTGCAATAAAGTTACCGAGGAGCGTAATGATCACGGCGATAAGTGATAACCACACAGCCCCGCCTAGCTCGGATGGTACAATCGTTAAACCGAAGCTAAAGAAGAATATGGCCCCAAAGAAATCGCGGAAGGGTAAAATCAAATGCTCAATGCGCTCCCGATGCTCCGTCTCAGCCAAAACGAGACCGACAAGAAGGGCGCCGATTGCCTCGGCAACATGAATCGTTTCCGCGAAACCTGCCAGTAAAAACAGAGCGGCAAAGACAACCAAGGCGAATAATTCGTTGGAACGGATGTTTAATGCCCGGTTCAAGAGCGGAACGGCTTTCCGGCCAACAATAATGACAAGCAGCATGAATCCGAGGGCAATCACCGCAGATATCAAAACTCCGCCCAGAGATGATGATCCACTCAATACGAGGCCTGACAGAATAGAGATATATACAGCCAGGAAAACATCCTCGAACATGATAATACCGAGAATCATTTCAGTTTCGGGATTCGCGGTTCTTTTCAGGTCAACCAGCACCTTAGCAACAATAGCGCTTGACGAGATTGTGGTTATTCCTGCGACAATCAGTGTTTCGGCTAGGGGAAATCCAGCAAATATACCAATCATCAGTCCAAGCGTAAAGTTAATCGCTATATAGATACTGCCCCCGACAATGATGGACTTGCCTGATTTGATTAATCTTCCGACAGAGAATTCCAAGCCGAGATAGAATAGAAGGAATAGTACGCCGATCCGGCCCATAAAGTCGATGAGCGGTGCACTTTCTATAAAACGAAAATCGAATGTTCCAAAGTGAAAAGCATGAGGACCAACCGCCATCCCCACCAAAATATAGAAAGGGACGACGGAAAAGCGGAGTTTAGCTGATAGCAGCCCCGCAATGGCGATCAGAGCAATCGCCAATCCAACTTCTAAAACCAAATGATCCATCCATCAACCACGTCCGTTCATCAAGATTTGTTTAAAGAGCCGCTGCTGCTGACGTTCACCGACAACGACAAGTGTCGAATCCGGTGTTATCATAACGTCTGGTCCGGGGTTGATATGTTTACTGTTTTTATCGACTCTCGCAATGATGGTTGCACCTGAGGCTTGACGTACGTCCAGATCACCTATCGATTTACCTGCCCCATAATATTGAGGTTCGATACGATACCACTCAATAATCAATTCGTCCAAAGCCATATCAATTGTTTCAAGCGCCTTGGGTTTATAGGTTAGACCGCCAACGATTGCGGCAATTTGACGAGCCTCGTCATCATCCAGGGAAATCATCGAGATGCTTTCATCGGGATCGTCATGCTCATAATGGTACATTTCCCGACGGCCATCATCATGAATGATGATGACAAGTTTGTCGCCTCCCCGGGTATCAATCATGAATTTTTTACCGATTCCGGGCAAATCCGTTTCGCGTACATGCACAGTTAACCCCTCCTAAATAACACTTAATTTACAGTTTCGTAGATCGGTCAGACAACTTACAAAAAAATACACACAGTCAAATAAATCAGCCTTTGTGGATGATTTTTAAACAGTCTTTAATAACCCCAAGCAATGATAATGAACAAGGGATATCGGATTTATTTTAAAACTTCCAAAAAATGGGCGATTTAAAGATACCGCAGTCCGTATGACTGCGAAATTGGAAAGGGAATGGTCTCAAACGAATTTTGAGGTGAATTTAATGGGGAATAATAATAAAAGCCGGAGTCGAAGCGGGATTATCGACCGATAGGGCAGACGTGACTTGAGCGTCTGCTGCAGAAGGGCGGCCGACATCATTAAGAACAACAAGGGCAAAGAATTGCCGGTTGCCTTAACTTTGGTAACCATTTGGGAATGCTTCAGAACAGTCGCTTTTAGTAGCAGGCCGTCTTTATACGCTGGCCGCTCATCTAAAGTCTCATTGCTATAATACTCCTGGAAGGGAATGTGGATAGCCAGAGCCGTAACCAACATGAGTACCAGCATTCCTGTGATTCTTGCTGTTTTTAATAAACGCTGCACGGCTTCTGCCCCCTTCGTCCTAAGCTCTTTTTCATCATAACACAAAAATAATCGTTCTCATAACGAGAACGATAAATTATTTTTGAACACTTTTGTAGATCGATTGTGATCGATTTAATAGATGAAGTGAGTGTTCCGCTATTTTATTTTTTACGAAGTTTATTATTGTTCTCCGCTTTAGGTTTTGAATGCGCTTTGTCTTCTTCTCCCAATAGCCCAAGGACAAGGTCATCAAGCTTGTCTGTTGCAGCTTGATCCGGGTGGTCGGGTTCCGGGATAGGGTCCACGCCTGGGAAGCGACCGTCTAGTATGGGTTTCTTATTGCTCATGAGGCATCCTTCCTTTCTGGCAATAGATTGCCACAAAACGATTGGTTATATGTAACGAATAAACATGGGGAGAGGAACTGAAACAATGCACCTTATCACCTGGAAACCATTTTCTTTTTATATAATGCAAATCTTTATAGCAATCTGCTATATAAGAATATGCTAGAATATAGAGAGGAAAATGATGCCAGGGGGTTTTTGTCGTGAAGAAAAAAATGATATGCTGCACCATCGCTTTATTGCTTATATCCAGTTCGGTTGTTTCTGCCCATCCTGGAAGAACGGATGCCAGAGGAGGACATACCTGTCGCACCAATTGCGAACGCTGGGGGCTCTCTTACGGCGAGTATCATTATCATAACGGGGGGAGTTCATCAGGCAGCAAGTCGTCTGCATCCACTCCTAAATCCTCTCAAAAGAGCAAGGCGAAAGCGACTGCCCCCAAGCCTGCGGCTCCGGCTTATACGAAATCCGGCCTTAGTGTATACGTTAACGGTAGCAAAGTGAAGTTTGACAGTGAGCCGTTGGTTTATAACAACATCAATTTGGTACCGCTGCGTGAAATTGCAGAAGGAATGGGAGCTCAAGTTACGTGGAATCGTGACGCTGGCAGTATTGGTGTCCAAAGAGGCAATCATAAAATGACTCTTACGATTGGAAGCAAAACCGTTTATTATAATGGCAAGTCGGAAACTGTTACGGTTGCCCCGAAAGTGATCAATGGCGTGACATATGTCCCCATCCAGGTATTTGCAAGAGGTCTTGGTGCTGGCATAAATTATTCGGATTATGATAAAACGCTAAAAATTTCATTCGAAGGATAACAACATTACGTTTTTATCTAATTTAGGGAGAGGGGCATTTGCTTGAGTTTCTTTGATAAATTTAAGGCTGGCGTATCTGACGCTGGGAATAAAGCCAAAACGCTGGTCGAGATTAATCGGTTAAAACTGCAAAATAGCGGAAAGAAAAACGATATTGATGAACAGCTACTGGAAATCGGGAAGGTTGTATTCGCTGCAACCGAAGCAGGAAATTGGCCGCCGGATCAGGAAAGTATTCAAGATTACGTTGCCAGGATTCATCAGTTGAAATTTGAAATTGAACAAAACCTGCTTCATATTGCTAATCTTACTGATGAGAAGGTTTGCAGAAGCTGTGGGAACAGTTCGGCAATCAATGCTAAATTCTGTGCCTCTTGCGGCCGGACTTTCGAAATCATACAAGTACAGTCTGATGAGGAGCAGCGCGAAGAAATCCCTCTCTTGGAGGATGGCCAGGACCAAGTCAAACCGAAGTAATAAGATGGTTTTCTAGCTTGAACATAGATTTAAAGAGCGGCTGAGGACAGCGGTTGTGCTATACGTTCAGAGGTGACCGAATAAGATGGCGGGATGAAGGTCTGTATAATGAAGCCGTACCCTGGTTCGAAATAACCAGGGGCGGTTTTTTCTCTGTTCTATGTGAAGGAAGCAGCACTTTGTTACAGAATGTTAATAAAGACTCTTATTCATAATATAATCGTTTTATGGAAGGATTTCTTACTAGCTGATGGGAGTGGGGACATATGCCATTGAACAAGTCCTGGAATGATGAGTTTTTTCAACAAAGGCATCGAAAGAGATCAAGGCTGCTTAAAGGTAAAGTTCTATTCCTTCCTGTATGCGCTTTCTTGCTGTTCCTAACTGCTGGGTGTAATGGACCCGGCCGCATAGCAAATGACCCGCTAAAGAAACCGTCAGAGAGTAATTCGATCAACATCGTCATATCCGGCTTGGGGATGCCCTTCCCGGAAGGCATGGACGAGAACGACAATCCGTATTTGAACTATATCGAGGAGCAAACAGGGCTTGAGATCGGAGTTCAATTACCGCCAACTGAGGTTTATAACGAGAAAATGGATGTGATTATGTCTTCAGGCAACTTACCTGACATGCTCCATACGTATGAGCCGGTGTGGTTCGACAAGTATGTCAAGCAGAAGGCGTTTATGCCGCTGGACGAGTTGATTGATGAATATGGTCCTCATCTTAAAGAGAAAATTCCGGCAGAGGTGTGGGATCGGGTCCGATATGGAGGTAAAATCTATGCGGTTCCGAGTTTGAACGAAGTAACTGGCGCAGAGTTAATGTATGGCCGAAAGGATTGGCTTGATCGACTTGGTTTAGAACCGCCCGAAACGTTGGAGGAATATTACGAAGTCATTCGCGCCTTCACATTGGATGATCCGGACGGTAACGGCTTGCCAGATACGATCGGGCTTACCTTGACATCAAATCTTGGACGGTCATCTCCCTTCTTTGGTGCTTTCGGTACACAGCGAAATACGTGGTTTGAACGGGATGGACAACTGGTCAACGGCAGCATTCTGCCTGAGACGAAGGAGACCTTGGCGTTCTTTGCCAAGTTGTATCAAGAGAACCTGCTGGATCGGGAGTTTCCGCTGAACCTGCAAAATAATATATTTGAAAAAATAGAAAACGGCCAGGTGGGGCTATTCTCTGCCGCGTGGTACGACACGAGAGGACCAATCGCGGCCAATATGAGCAAGGATCCGGAGGCGGAATGGATTCCCCTTCCTTATCCTACAGGACCAAAAGGATTCAAAGGGGTGGAAGGGAAGAACATTATCCGCGGTTACAATGTCATTCCCGCCGAATCGGAGAAAGCTGCCCAAGTGATTAAATTTCTGGATTTCATTGCTAGCGATTATAAAACACTGAAGCTTGGTTTTGAGAACGAAATCTGGCGCTGGGAGAATGGAGCCATCGTGACTGACTTTGCTCTTCACGACAAGCATTTATATCGTGGAATATATCAGTCTCTGGTTGATGTGCCGGATCAACAACTATTTAAGCAGCGGCTGGACTCATTAGGCGATTTTAATCTGTATAACAATTTACAGTTGATTCATTCACATATAATTCCCGATGCATTCTACGGAGTACCCACACCGGCGATGACGAAATACAACAAGAAGCTCAAGAATTTGGAAGATGTGTTTACGAAGATCATCATGGGTCTTGAACCTCTGGATGCTTTCGATGATTATGTGAGGACTTGGAAGGAAGAAGGAGGAGATGAAATCACGAAGGAAGTGAATGAGTGGTATTCCAAACAATAATGGTGAATGCCATGAGAGGGGGGAGCTGAATGCTAGCGGTGATTCGCTGGATTCGGGATCGCTTTTCACAACATATTCAAACTCGCTTAACGGGTTATTTTCTATTGATCTTGCTCCCGCTTGTCATCATCAGCTTGTTTGCGGTGGAAAGGTCCAGAGACATTCTTTACGAACAGGCCGTCGAGAGAACCAAGTTGGCATTATCATCAGCGATGAATCAATTTGATCTGGCCCTGCAAAACGTAGAGGAAATCTCAACATTGATTGCTGGTGATCTAGGAATAAATGAATTGCTTAATAAAAATAATGTTAATTTTTCACCCCAGTCAATCGTCGACTTCTCTGATATTTTGGAGAAGTTATCAAATTACGTATCCGTTAACCGGTTCTTCGTATCCCATATTTCGGTATACCATCAGGCATCGAATATGTTTATATCCACCCACTATGGCGGAAAAAAGCTGACGAGCGAGACGCAGCAGGAATGGCTTGTCGAGGCTGCCCGGCGGAATGGAACAGGGGTCTCCTACGTCATGTCGGACTCCCCCGTAGCAGAAGGCATTACCTTTGGCCAGATGACGAATACGGATAGCATCTCTCTGATTCGGGCCATGGATCTGTCCAACAGTGAACGGCAGTCGAACCTGCTGATGGTTTCATTTAATAAAAGCAGGCTGCTAAATATTGTTAAGACACTGCTGCCCTCCAAGAATAGCCGGATAACGTTGCTGAATGAAAAAGGCGAAGTGGTAGTGGAGACTGGAAAAGTGTATGAGGAGCACATGTCCGACAAGGATATGACCGTAGCGATTGACTCGGATTATTCAGCATGGCGCCTCGCGTTGGTTCAGCCCAAAAGTGAGCTGTACAAAGAGACAGACCAGCTTCGCTTATTCACGGTTGCTATTATCGGACTAAGCATCCTGTTGGCTGTCATTATTTCATGGGTGGTTTACAGTGGAATTGCCTCACCAGTACTGAAATTGTCACGCGGGATGAAGAGGCTCAGCAGCGGGGAGTTGAATATCCATGTTGATACAAAGCGGAAGGACGAGTTCGGTTTTCTCATCCAGTCGTTTAACAAGATGGCGGTTGTCCAGAAGCATCTGATTGAAGATCATTACGAACAACAGCTGCGATTAACGACAACGGAGCTGAAGTTTCTGCAATCACAGATCAACCCGCATTTTCTGTACAATACGCTCGATTCCATCTATTGGACAGCCAAAAACTACGATGCCGATGAAATCAGCGAGATGGTGATGAATCTCTCGAAGTTTTTCCGGTTGAGTCTTAACAAGGGCAGGCAGGTCTTTACTATTGAAGAAAGCATTGCTCATCTGCATTACTATATACGGATACAACAGCTCCGTTTTATGGATAGTTTCACGGTGGAGTATCAGATTTCGGACGAGAGCAAAGGAGTTCCGCTGTTGAAGCTCCTGCTTCAACCATTAGTCGAGAACGCTATTATTCATGGTATGGAAGGCAAGTCTTCAGGAGGAAATCTGATCATTTCCAGCCGAATTGATAGAGGACAAACCGTGATTATCAGCGTACAGGACAATGGTCCAGGAATTGAGGAGGAACGTTTAAGTTATATCCAGCATGAGCTGGATATGTTGAGCTCCCGCAATATGCCCGCATCCACCCAAGATGAGGAGCATGTCAAGGATCTGTTTGGGCTTCGAAATGTGCTGGGCCGAATGAAGTTGTATTATGGAAATGAAGCTCATTTGACACTGCACAGCGTAGCAGGTGAGGGCACAACAGTAACCATATCCATTCCGCTGGATCGCTGCAGGGAAGTGAATCTGGTCTAGTGACTTCGATCGTTTGAAGAAGGGGGAGTTTTCGTTTGAATCTGATGATTGTAGAAGATGAACCACGCTTGCGCCTAGCACTGGCTTACAATATCCCATGGGACAAGTATGGGATTGAAGTGGTAGGTATGGCCTCGAATGGTTTAGAGGCACTTGATCTCGTTAGCCGAAAAAGACCGGATATTATGCTAATTGATGTGCAGATGCCTGAAATGGATGGCCTGACGCTCCTAGGTGAGCTTCGGAGCCGAGAAGAAATCAGCCGATTGATGAAAACGATCATTCTCAGCGGTCATGATAATTTTGAATTCGCTCAGCTGGCGCTTGAGCATGGAGTCTCCAAATATTTGTTAAAGCCCGCAGGCGAGGAAGATATTCTGGAAGCCGTACTGGAAGCGAGACAACAGCTTCGCCAGGATTTGGAGCAGTGGCAGCGCAAGGCGGCCTTGGAGCAAAAGTGGAAGCATAACCTTCCGCATTTGCAAAATCTTTTTTTTATCCAATGGGTGAACGGTAAATTTACGAAACAGGATGTTTTGCGAAAGAGCAGGGAATTATTCATTTCGTTAAAAGAAGATGATCAGATTGCGGTAGCCGTGGTGGATCTGGATCCCCTGCCGGAGGATGAGACCCGGTTTCATCGAGGGGATGCCGAACTGCTGCAGTTTACGATGCTGTGCCTGGCGAAGGAGCTGCTAGGGCATCCCTCCCGCTGGATCACATCGGATTCAGGCAATATGCTGCTGATGATCATGATTGTCGAGGAGGACCAAGATGCGAATGAGGCGATGCTGCGGTTGAATGCGGATGTTTCCAAGCTGCTCTCCCAAACGAAGGAAGTGCTGAAGCTAACGGCAAGTGCAGGTATCTGTGCTTCCATCGGGACGATTGAAGAAATGAGCTTATTGTACGCACAGGCCTGTCGGGCCCTACAGGAACGTGTTGTTTATGGACATGATCTGGCTATTCCGTATCGTGAGCTGAAACAGGATATGCAAGGCGTCATGGTGCAGCAGAACCTGGAGAAAATGCTGGAAATCGCGCTTGAAACCGCAGATGAAACGAAGACGCTCGAGGCGTTAAAGGGATTATGGGAGGAAGCCTTCACCAAGTCTGAGTCCTCGGATGAATTTCATGAGGCGGTTCTTTATATGAACAGTTTCTTTACCCGGATGATCCAGAAGCAAGGCTGGACAGTAAAAAGAGTGGTTGGCGAGGATATCGAATATTTTCAAAACGTCAAGCTGCTTAGCACCAAAATGCAAACCTGGTCTCTGTTGGAACGCACGGTTAAACATATCGTCTCGTTTATGAGTGAACAGCGAAAAACGACGAGCAACCAGGTCGTCAAGGATATTCTAAATCTGCTCGAAGAGGAGATTGACCAGGAGATTACCCTGCACACGGTAGCTGACCGGCTCTATATCAATTCATCCTATCTCAGCCGGTTGTTCAAGCAGGAAATGGGAGTTGTCTTCTCCAGCTATGTGATGGAACGCAAAATGGAACGAGCCAAAACACTGCTTCAGGAAGGGCAGAAGGTATACGATGCGGCCCGGCTGGTCGGGTACCGCGATGTCAGCTATTTCACAAAGGTGTTCCGAAAGTATTGGGGCGTGAACCCGGGGGAAGTCAAGGGGTGAGCGTTGGGGAGAGGCTGGAGTTGTAAGGTCGCGAACCCCTTCGCTCTAGGCCGCTGCGCTGACGTATCGTTCCTCCAATCGCTGTTGTCGCTAAATTTCCTTGAACGAATGTTTATAGGGGAAGAAATTCAGCTCGAGTCTATGCTTCCGATGTGAGTTTTCCGTTGGAAAACTTTCAGCCGACCGCTACGCTTTTCCGGAATCGATTCGTCCTCTCCGCAGATCCGCGCGGGCTAAACACAGTACAGCCATTCCCCTGAGGTTGGGGTGAAGGGAGAGATGTGAAAGCCCGCTACGCTGACGTATCGTTCCTCCAATCGCTGTTGTCGCTGAATTTCCTTGAATGAATGATTATAGGTGGAGAATTTCGGCTCCAAAGGCGACCGCTAACGCTTTTCCGGAATCGATTCGTCCTCTCCGCTATACCATGTGGGCCCTATATCCTCCCCCAAGTAGGTGGGGGAGGGGAGCAAAACGCAGCGCAGCAGAGCATGCGCAGTTAACAAAACAACCAAAATAGCCGTTCGGGGCATACATCCCGAACGGCTATTTTGGTTTTACCCTCAGCCCCAACCCTGGGCAGGGCGGAAGCCCACCGGGGCAGAGGGCACTAGGAGGCCAAGCTCGGTGCAAAGCAGCGAGGCCTCCCCTATGGCGACGAAGCACGGCATTGCCGTCTTCGGATGCCAGCAGGTTCAGCTTCTACGGAGCAGGCGGAATTGTTCTGGAGAAGCGGCAGTGGTCCCCTTTATCACCGGATTTCCACATTGCTTAATCCATTCAGAGAAATCCGGGGGTAACAGGGATCGGAAGAACAATCCGCATGCGGAGTGATGATCAGCTCTCTTTTTTATAAGGGGTTTTCGAGTGGTTCTAGCAAAGGGTTCCGTCGATAGCATCAGCTGATAAGTCAGCATCATAGGCAGCACCCGCCATCCTCATGATATGCTTACTGACGCCCTGCCCCAACACAACATCATATTACCATAAATAGTAATGATCCTCGGCTACTCCGTTTTTCCGATGCGCATTACAATTTGTATGAACGAAAGAGATTGAATCATTAGAAAGGGGGAGACGAGTCGATGAAACCCACATTAGAACCATCGCCCGCACCACCGCATAGAGAATTGAAACGAAAAAGAGGCTACTGGGGCAGTTTAGGGTCGGACATATGGAAAGAGTGGGATTTATATTTACTGCTCGTACCCGGCATCTTGTTCATTTTACTGTTTAAATACACGCCGATGTACGGGATTACAATCGCATTCAAGGATTTTAACATATTCACCGGATTTGCTGACAGCCCATGGGTGGGATGGAAGAACTTTGAGAAGCTGTTTACGTCGCCGGACTTTGCGCAGGTATTCAAAAATACGGTCATCATCAGCTTTCTGAAAATTGTAATATTGTTCCCGCTCCCCATCGTGATTGCGCTGATGCTCAATGAGCTGAGGAATATGGTATTTAAGCGAACGGTACAAACCGTCATATATCTTCCGCACTTCCTGTCTTGGGTTATTGTTGGCGGATTGTTTATCGATCTTCTCTCGACCAACGGAGGTATCGTCAATAAGGTATTGGTATCTCTCGGTATGGAACAGATTGCATTTTTCCTGGATAACAGTGTATTCCGGAGCGTGCTAATTACATCGGCTGGCTGGAAAGAAACAGGCTGGAGCACGATCGTATATTTGGCAGCGTTTACAATGATTGATCCGGCGCTGTACGAAGCGGCAAAGATTGATGGAGCAGGCCGATGGAAGCAGCTGTGGCATATTACATTGCCGGGAATCGCCCCCATTATCATTCTTATGTTTATTCTGCGACTGGGGAATGTGCTGGAAGCGGGAACCGAGCAGATTCTCGTCATGTACAATCCGGTGGTGTACCAAGTGTCGGATGTCATTGGAACTTATGTATACCGGCAAGGTCTGGGCAACCAGGACTACAGCTTCTCGACCGCAGTTGGCTTGTTTGAAGCCGTAATCTCATTCACATTGGTCATCGTAGGGAATTCCCTGAGCAGAAAATACTTACAACGCGGGATTTGGTAAAGAAAGGGTGGGGAAAATGGATCACAAAAAAGCTTTAGAAGGAACAAACACCACCCGGGGTGTCATTAAAACATCATTCTCGGAAAAATGCTTCTCGGTATTCAATTATGTTTTCTTCATCGTCATGGGTTTGACAACCCTGCTGCCTTTCTTAAACCTGATTGCCAAATCTTTAAGCAGCGAGAGCGCTGTTATATCTGGACAGGTGGGACTGTTCCCAGTGGGGGTTCAATTCGAGACATATAAATACGTGCTTCAAGACTCCATGTTTTTGAATTCGCTTAAGATATCTATATTTTTGACAGTGGTCGGAACAGCCTGCAGCCTACTTCTGACCACGTTGACAGCCTATCCGTTATCGAAAAATCGGCTCCGTGGAAGGAAAGGACTTTTGCTGATATTCGTATTCACGATGCTTTTCAGTGGTGGACTGATTCCGACTTACCTGCTGATGCAAAACTTGAATTTGGTGAACTCCTTTCCGGTGTTATTTCTCCCGGCCATGGTGAACGTGTACAACATGCTCATTATCAAAAACTATTTCGAGGGCCTTCCGGATGAGCTTGAGGAGTCTGCCAAGCTGGATGGTGCCGGAAATATTCGGATCCTGGTTTCGGTCATTATACCTTTGTCTCTCCCGGTTATGGCAACGATTGGACTGTTCTTTGCAGTTGCTTTCTGGAATGACTACTTTGCGGCGATGATCTATATTACCGATCCGGCAATTAAACCGATGCAGCTGTACTTGAAGGAACTGCTGGTTTCGTCGAGTGGAGACTTTCTGAAGGATAATGTGGATGCCGCGATCAACGCAACGCCTCAGTCTATTCAGGCTTCTTCGATACTGCTTGCAACGATTCCGATACTGCTCGTGTATCCGTTCTTGCAAAAATACTTTGTAAAAGGTGTCTTGGTAGGCTCAGTTAAAGGTTAGGTCTCATCGAGATTTTGATAAAGGTGGTGATGCGTCACGTATTGCCCAGATGGCAGAATTCATTGAATTTCTCAATCATAAGGAGGGTTATCCATGATCAAGATGAAAAGATCTGCAATACTGGCCGGAATTCTCGGATTCACGCTCGCTTTATCCGGCTGCGGCGGCGGGGGAGGAAGCGCGACAGAACAACCGGCGGCTCAACCATCGGACACACCGGCAACCACACAAAAAGATGAAGGCGATGGAGGCAAAACGGCCGATAAACCAAATCTGCGCATGATTATGCAGTACGGGTTGTTTGATCCGAAGACAGAATATGTAGCCAAATACATCCAGGAGAGAACTGGATACAATGTGGAATATGAACTGCTGCCGGCAGAGAACGCGGATGAGAAGCTAAACCTGCTTGTATCCGGTAAAAATAATTATGATATCGTAAAATTGAATGCCATGCAGTTTTACAATCTCGCATCTGCAGGAGCCCTGGAGCCAATCGATGAGCTACTTGAATCTCATGGGAATTATATTAAACAATCCATAAAACAAGAGTCCTTTGGCAGTGCAACGATTGATGGGAAAATCTTTGGAATTCCAGAGACAGGAGCAGGCGTAAGCATCGGCGAGGCACTGGTGGTCAGACAGGATTGGATGGATGAATTAGGCCTGGCTATACCTACAAACACCGATGAGCTTTACAATGTGCTTAAAACAATTAAAGAGAAGAAGAATGTTATTCCACTCACGGTGAGCAATAAGGCCCCTGCTATCTATGGCAACATTGCTGCAACATTTGGCGTTTTCACCGATTGGAAGGAAGTCGATGGCAAGTTGATGCATCGGGCTGAACTGCCTGAAATGAAAGAATATCTTACTTTTATGAACAAACTGTACAAAGAAGGATTGATCGATACCGAGACTCCGATTAATACCGCACAGAAATCCATTGAAAAATTTTCGGGTGGTAAAGCTGCGATGTATGAGCTGCCTTGGTGGAGCGCCGGGACAACGATTGAGGCGCTGACCAAAAATTCACCGGAAGCAAAAACAACCATTATTCCATATCTGAAGGGCAAAGATGGTAAGGCTGCTATGGGAGTTAAAACCAATACAACTTGGTATGTGGCTATCCTGAAATCTTCGAAGAACAAGGAAGCTGCCATGGATTTCCTCAATGCGAAGTTGGAGCCTGAGACATTTAAAGGCATAGCGCTTGGTAAGGAAGGCGTTCACCACGAAGTAAAGGATGAGAAATACTATCCGATTCTGCCGATATTTAACGATGAACTGAATAATGCAAGCAACTTCCTAACCGGGGTAGATGAAGAAAAGTATCCGATTTACTGGCAAGCACGTGTACGTAAAGATCCTGTTCTTCAGGCGTATTTCGAAGAGTATCAGAAAAATGCCGAAGGAATTATCGTTGTAGATCCTATGTCTACTGCTCCGCCTATTGATGCGGTGTCCAAAAACCAGCTGAAATTGTCGACTATGCTTGATGATCATGTGCTGCAATTCATCTCCGGAGCGAAACCGATTGATGCTTATGATCAATTCCTTGCGCAATGGAGAGCTGAAGGTGGTACCGATATGGTGGCTGCCGCCAATGAATGGTTTCAATCTACGAAGTAAGTGATTCAATTTGAAAAAAAAGCAGTCTGCGTTAGCGGCTGCTTTTTTCAAACTTACATAAAGAGAGGGTGTTGGCTGAATTTCTGGGAAAGTAAAAACACTAAATTTGAGAAGAGAAAGGTGGTAATCATGGATGTATCGTTTGTTTCAAAGGCGGATCGCTCTGATTCTTAGTTTGTCGCTGGTCATTTCGCTCCTCGTTCCCATTGGTTCTGCAACGTATGCGGATAACGAGGTTTCTCCGATTCAAAGTGCGGTTCCAGAGCCAGTAACTCTAGTTTCTTCAGATGGAGCAAACCTGGAATTCACAGATATTAATGTGGCCGTTGCCCCGCTGGAAGGCCGGGACGATTATCTCGCGCTGTACACAAGCGGGGCAACGGTTACGGGCTCCGTATACAGTAATGAAGTGTGGGTTCCTACACTCCATGTCGCAGTGCTTGTGGATGACAACGGTCAAGTATTGGAGAGGGTTGGACCAGATGCTGATCCACCGACAGTATGGAATCCCGGCACTTTGATGCAGATTCCTCCCGGAGGCTATATTGTACTGGCAGGCGGCACCACCCCGTGGGATCAATCCGCATATCAAAAGCCACTTTTTAATCATAATCAACCTGGAAGTACGGTGAAGCTAATGCGGGCCGGTGCGGAAGTAAAGGCAGATGACTTTTTGCCTGATCAGCCTGGTCCTGGTCCCGGGCCAGATCCAGATCCTGATCCCCTGCCTCCGGAACTTCATATGATCACACCCGAGAATGAAACCGTGGATATTCCGGTCATCGAGGTTGCTGGCTTTGTGGCCAATTATGCGGAAAATCAAGACTTAAGTGTAACGGTCAATGGTGAGAAGACTGCCCTTACAGCAGATGGTGTGTTTCGCGTGAATGTTTATTTAGATCCAGGGCCTAATTCAGTGACTGTAAAGCTGTATCAAGGGGACAAAGAGCTGGCAGTTCGTAGTCTGAATATTCTTTACGAGCCACTCGAGAGTGAGGATTATATTGAGATCGAAGCGGCTCCCAAGGACATCACAATCGGCATTCAGGGTCCTCGCAAAAAAATCGACTATGTCGACAAGGATGTAACCGGGGTTCCAAATATCGTGGCGATTTTTACAAGGGATTATGGTAGCTCCATTACGATTCCTCAAACCAATGTTGCTGTACAGGTGGACGCTAATAATCGCGTAATACAAGTGATTAACCCTTCGATTAATGGCAAGCCACCCGTTTGGACGGGGCCGACTGACCTCGAAATACCTGAGGGCGGTTATGTGCTGATGGCACAGGACAGCAGCTACGCAGGCAACAATATTAAGCGTTATTTAGCTGAAAACTTTAAGGCCGGGGATATGATCAAGCTGCGGAAGAACGGTGAAGTGGTCCAGGTACGCGACATCATGAGCGGCAATGGTCTCATTGCACGGCTCACGCTTGAGAATCAGGCGATGTATACCGTCACGGAAGGAAGCACTTCGATTAAGGGACGCATCGACAATATCGACGATATTTCTGCGATCAAACTGCTTGTGAACGATCAGCAGATCTCTTTTGAACCGGATGGAAGTTTCACTCATAACTACTCATTAACGAAAGGCACCAATTATATCGAAGTCAAAGTGTTAAAGAATGACACGGAACAGGATGTTCGGCATCTTGCCGTCTTTGCAAGACCAGATTTTTCGCCGGAGAAAGAAGTCATTCTGTGGGTGGATCAGGCTTCGAACGCGAGAAAGTTCAAGACGAGTGAACAGGTTCAAGCTTTCTTGCAAAAGGCGAAGGATTCAGGCGTTACCTCCATCGCTTTTGACGTGAAAGGTGTTGAGGGTTATGTTTCGTACAAGAAGAACGATTTGACAAACAGACCTTACGTCAGTGAGATTAAGGCACCTGAAAAAGCAGGAGCAAGCCCGGATCTGGATCTGCTGCAGGAGTTCGTTGATCATGGCCATGCGCTGGGATTAGATATTCATGCGGCTATCAATGTATTTGCTGAAGGGTCGATTGCTCATAACGAGTATGCGGTTCTTAATGATCATCTGGATTGGGAAGAGCGAGTTTATTTTGCGGAGAACAATGGTGAGATTAAGCGTCTGCGTGAAAGCAACAAGCAAGGATTGGTTGCCTTTGTCAACCCTGCGAATGACGAGGTACGGAACTATCAGCTTAGAACATTTGAAGAGATCATCAAGAACTACAATGTGGACGGCGTTATCCATGACCGTAGCCGCTATGATAACGAAGGGGCCGATTTTAGTGAAGAGACTCGACTTAAGTTCGAACAGTTTCTGCACGCTCGCGGCAAGCAACTTGATAATTGGCCAAAAGATATTTTTTACTATGAAAATAATGTAAGGCAGTACGGTCCGTTGATTCAGGATTGGTGGGAATTCCGCTCTGGTACAATCCAAAGCTTCTTCGGTGAAGTGAAGGCAATGGTGGATTCCTACGAAGTATCTACAGGGAGAAAAATTGAGGTATCCTCCTATGTAGGGTCCTGGTATGAAACGTATTATTTGAATGGTGTAAACTGGGGCAGTAAGAACTTCCGGTTCGATCCCGCACTTGGCATGCCGGACGAATCTGTGTATACGCCGGAATATTATAATACCGGGTATATCGAGTATTTGGATTTTCTAATGATCGGGGCTTATCAAACGACCAGTCAGGAAATCCAAAAATACATCACACTCGGTAATATCGTAACGAACGGGGAAATCCCTCTCTATGCGGGTATTGCAATGAACAACGTGCAGGCACCTGCTGTACAACGTGAAGTGTTTCAGGCTGGGTTGAGGTCTACCAATGGACTGATGCTGTTTGATGCATCCCAGGTCAATTGGCCGATCGCGGCTGCTGCTCTCCAAGATAAGGAATGGGTGAAGGACTACCAGCTCGGCATGAGCTTGCCAGGTAATCCGGATACGTTCTTAGAGGGCAATTTTTACAATATCAACCGGATTGAAGGCAACGTCAATGTGATGACGGAAGCTTTCGGTTATTCGACAGGAACGAACCGTTTCGGGGTTGAAGTGGTTGTAGATGACACAGGTCATGTAACCCGGGTAGTTAACCGAAATCAAGCCATTAAATGGAGTTGGGGGGCGCCCGAAGAGAATAACAGCATCATTCCTTCCGGAGGTTTCGTTATTTCTGCCTTGGACCCTTCAGGCACAAGAACGCTGCGTCAGCTCGTTGCCAATGCTTACAATACAGGTGATCAGGTACGGTCAGCCGTATTGAGCGGGCTGATGGATGATGAGGGCCGGGAGACGCGCGATAGCCAACTTGCTCTCAAAGGACTGGTGGAAGTTCTCGGGCCCGGCAAAGCGACCGTTAAGGTGAATGGACAGGATGCTACCGTGTCCTCCAGCGGTGAATTCACAGCCCAAATTCCTCTCCAAACCGGCGTGAACCCGGTCACTGTGGATGTATTTGTCGATGATTTCAAAACCAACAGCAAAACGTTTGAGGTGATTCGTACCTCTACGGGAGATGGCGGTGGCTCAGAGCCAAGTCAACCCGGGTCGCCCGGCGATTCCGGTTCCTCAGGTTCTGGCTCATCCGGAGGTGGATCACCAACGTCGCCACCCAAAGCACCAGAACCTTCACAATCCGAGTCTCTGACTATCAAGAAAGAGACTACACCGGATGGAGGGACCCTCATTGTAGCGAATGCGAACGAGAAACAAATGTTGAGTGAGATCGAACGTCTTAGTAAGCTGCCTGCATCTTCGCGTGTGCTTACGTATTCGGTGACCGACAATGCGGATGCGGTTGCTTTTCAACTGCCTGTTCAAGGGTTGCGTACGGCAATGAAGGATTTGTCGATGGGTACCATGCTGTTGAAAACGGCCCTTGGTCAGTTGGAGATTCCGCTGCATTCGCTGTCGGAAGCTATGCAGCAGCAGAGCACAGCGGATCATCTGCAGATCCGGATCGGTCACGCTACAAAAGCAGAAGAGAATCGGATAAACGCAGCCTTGGAGGAAGGGGCTTCTAAACTGGATACATCACTTGCTATAACTCTAGCGTGGAAGCAGGGTGACAAATTATCGCCATCGCCAGCATTTAAGGGGAATTATGCGAAGTTCACCAAGCTTCTATCAGATGTCGTCAATCCATTCGAGACAACGGTGCTGCGTCTGGACTCGACATCCGGCAAGCTGGCCTTCGTACCAGCAATAATACGTTCGTCAAACGGTAAATCGCAGGTCGAGTTCAAATGGAATGAGAGCGGAATTTATTCCGTTGTCTCCCATGAGAAGATTTTTGCGGATTTAAAAGGCCATTGGGCCAACAAGGATGTATCGCTGCTGGCTTCGAAAAAAGTAATTGAGGGACTCACGGATACCCGCTTTGGTCCAAACGAGCCGATCACAAGAGCGCAGTTTACGGCGATGCTCGTCCGTGCACTCGGGCTAAATGATCAGGAAGCGAATACGAGCTTCCGGGACGTAAAGACTAACGACTGGTATGCAGCCGCTGTCGCCACAGCTGTGGAGAATCAGCTGATCGAAGGTTTTAATGATGGTTCGTTCCGTCCGAACGAGGAAATCACCCGGGAGCAGATGAGTGTTTTGCTGTTAAGAGCACTGAAGCTTGCCGGTATGAATCTGGAGACAGGAGATTCGGACTCCATATTGGAAGGGTTCAAGGATCGTGAACACATAGCTTCTTGGTCGGAAGAGGCCGTGTCAGCCATTGTGAAATCAGGGTTGATGGAAGGACGATCAGCTGATCGGTTCGTTCCAGATGCCCGTTCCACCCGGGCTGAAGGAGCGGTGGTATTAACCAGAATGCTGATGATGGCAGAGTTCATAAATCGTTAAACAAGCTGACCCGTTCGACGATGTCGAACGGGTCTTTACCATACATTGCTCTACTTAATGGAGGCATTAAAGAGTTCGATCTTCCTAATAAGTCAAGTAAATGCTTTTATCGATTGGTATGAGACAAAAGCAGGAGGAAGTGGCTCAATATTTTGCTATCAAATCAACAAGGGCTATTAAAGTTAGGAAAAAAATTTTGATAATTCAAACGATAAGAATTTGAATATAAGTTTAGTTCGAAAGAATTCTATGGCGGATGGTATATTGGACTCTAGCTTAAGTCCCTATTTTAACTTATTCAATTGGCAATTATGCTTAAGGGGATAAGCTGGAAAACATGATTAAAACATATTGACGTTTTATAAATATGGATTTCTCTATAAATAAATATATTGCAGATTGAATGTCTTCAGGAATAAATGTATAGACAACGAAGAGAGTCTTTGGTTAGGGCGATGGATCACTCTAAAGGCACAAGCCACAAAAGGGTTTCTCGTAAAAAAAGTATTTCAGCCAATATTCGTCTTATTCTTATTGAGTTGAATGTATATACCATTAAAATGTAATCTAAAAGAGCTTGAAAAGCTTTATAATACTAGGGACTGACCCCATAGCGTGAGAGAAATTAAAACACCTTCAAGAGAATGCAACCATGTCGTAAGATATGGAGACAACCTTGGAGGTGTTTTTGCGTTGGCAACAAGAGTTAGCTATCCGGTAGAAGTGAAGAAGAAAGCCATTGAAATGAGATTGGATGGCATTCCAGTGAAAGAAGTCATGGACCAACTGAACATACGAAATAAGACACAAGTAGAGACCTGGATGAGATGGTATCGCAGCGGCCAATGGAACCGGTTGGAGCAGCCTGTCGGTAAACAATACAGCCACGGTAAAGGGCCTGAATATACGTCAGAGCTGGAGAAGGTACAGGCGGAAAATCGGTTTCTAAAACAACAATATAGATCTGCTAAAAAAGTTCGCGGAAATGCAAAGGAGGTGTCGCCAAAGACTATAGTGGAGTGGATGGAGTCCGTTCGAGGGGAAGTCAGTGTGACTCAGGCGTGTGCGTGGATCGGGCTTTCTCGCTCCACTTACTATCGCTGGAAAGCCGCCTACAGGAGTCCATATAAAGATCACATGGTAGAGAAGATTCGTGAACTCACTCTGTAGTTAGCATAAATTTCGTTACGGATATCGGAAGATCACGGCGCTGCTTCGAATGGAACGCAAGATTAACCATAAACGCGTACAGCGGATTATGCAGCGAGAGGGGCTCCAATGTAGTGTCAAGTGAATAAACGCAAACCTACAGGACAGCTGGCTTACATCGCAGAACACTTGTTAAAGCGCCAATTTGAAGCCGATGCTCCCATGCAAAAACTCGTGACAGACATTACGTATTTGCCGTTTGGCGGAAAAACGTTATACCTGTCGAGCATCTTGGACTTGTTTAATGGAGAGATTGTGGCATACAGTATATCTGACAAGCAAGACACAGGGTTTGTCCTGGACACGCTGGATCAGCTGCCCACTCTGTCGGGCGCCATGCTCCATAGCGATCAGGGCAGCGTTTATACCTCTCAGGCCTATCAAGAAGCTGTAAAGGGAAAAGGTATTACCATGAGCATGTCCCGAAAGGGTACGCCCGCTGATAATGCCCCATCGAATCGTTTCAATCCACGCTAAAGTCTGAAACGTTCTATCTCGAAGGTTTAACCTGTACGACGACGGCAAGCGTCGAGCAAACTGTTCGAGACTACATATCATACTATAACTCAGTTCGCTTTCAAACAAAACAAAACAGCCAGTCGCCGGTTCATTTCCAGCAACTGGCTGCTTAAACTTGCAAGGTGTTTTGATCCCTGTCTCACAAACGGGGGTCAGTCCCAAGATCATATACCTTTTTTGTAATTCGAAATTATTATCGAATTTAGTTTATTTTAATGTTGCTATTATGCTCTTCACAGGAACATTACAGATATTTTTCTCCTCAAGGTGTAGTAGAATTAGTTTATTCTAGCTTGATGGTTTAAACAGCAAAAAAATATAGTGTTCGGAAATGAAGCAACTTTATAAGTTTATTTACCGAATGAAAATCTTCAGATTAATGAAACAGAGTTCCGTCCTTTTTTCAAAATAGTTTTTCAGAATCAATAGCTAATATACTTAAAGAGACAGAAATGTCACGAAATCTTTAGGTATTTAGAAGTACTTCAACATGAAATTAAAATATAAATTAACAGCGAGGTGATCTCTTTCGGATCGTTGAGTAAAGCGATGTGGTGAGAAAGATGAAAGATTGGATGCGCACCCTTTATTTTGTTTATAAATGTATTGATCTAATATGCTAAAAAGACAAGAAGGCAGCCGATTAAAACAGTCGGCTGCCTTTTGCTACGCTTATGGGCAAAAGATATATATTGCAGTAGTGTTCAATAAGATCTTTATTGAATGGTGTACCTCCCTTATACGCCTTTTTTCTGTGACAATATACAATGCAGACACAGCACTTGAAAAGAAAATCCACATCCATACTATCTCTTAGAGCATGAATTATTCATAAAATAGTAACAATATTACCAAAGATAGTAATTAAATTCCCGTATTCCTTGAATTACTTTTACTATATCATATGGAATTAAGATTAATTCTAAATCTTCACATTTTCAGAGAATTCTGTATTTTGAAAATTTGAAATAACAACTTTTTATCTCAAAAAAGATTGGAGGCTTACTTTGATATTAAATATTATACCCAAAAAGGGAGAGTATGCGGATTGCAGACAGCATCTTTTGATAACAGTTTCCGAATGGTGGAATAGAAGGTATGAATTACTATTTGTGAAATCCTGTAATTTTGATTTTGTCATGGATAATAATTTCAAACATAAATTAGTTGGGGAAAGATTAGTGACAAATAGGTTCTATGCGTATGATTACTTTGAAGAATATCATGGGGTAAAAGTCATTTTATCAGATGTAATAGAATCGTCAAATAAACTGGATACATTAATATTAAAAATAACAAACAACTCTCCAGTTTTGATATCTCTCAATTCTTATTGGACTCCGTGGAATAGCTTTGCATATAAGAAAATTAAAGCTAATCACTATTGTCTAGTAATAGGATTCAATAAAATGGATAAGATATTATATTGCTTAGATCCTACTTACAGTATGGAGACATTAAAATTACCTTTTACAGATTTTGTTAATGGATGTACTAAACCTTACGTATATTTTGAAAAAACGAATCATTCAAAACTTGATACTATTAAAATATTTGGAGAAATAAATCAAACATTAAAGAATATAAACACAAAAGCAATTAAGGAGTTTGCTATTGAGATTAGAGATTTTTTTGATTACAAGAAGGAAGTGATTGAATTTCCTAGACTGAGTGATGCCCCTATTAATATTAATTTAGTAAAGATAATTTTTAGTCATCAATATCTTTTTAAGGGATTGAAGTATATTTTATTAGCTAATCTCAACTTAACAAGAAATATGACAAAAATAATGGAAGATTTAAACAATATTACTAATTATTGGAAAATGATTCACAATGTAATATCCAAAGAATATGTATTGTATCAACGAAACGGGCATATGCCAACCATTAAAAGAATCTCACCAATTGTTCGTGAATTGGGTGAACGTGAGGCGCTATTTAAATATAATTTTGAGCAAGTTTATCAAAAGCTAATAAAATAAATAAATTTTTTATTTACAACTGAGCTTCTTTCTATCTCCATGTATGGAATGAAGAAATATTTTTTGATTTTTTACTATTTATATAATAATAGTCTCCAATTATATATCCTTTACATTACAGAAATTGAGCATATTTATAGGAGGTTAGGGATGGATTTGACAATAATGCAAATAACAAAAAAAGGGATTGATCTAAACATCAATCTGAAGAAAGAGTATCGACAACATTATGATTTTTGGACCCTTTATTATGATAAATGGGAAGAAGCAACATTTAATATATTCGATAGATTTCTTGATGAAAATTATAATTATCTTGATATTGGTTCATGGATCGGACCAACAGTAATTGTGGGAGCGCATAAAAGCAACCACGTCTATGCTATAGAACCAAATAAATTAGCGTTCAATGAGTTGGTTGGTAATATATCCCTTAATCCCTTAATAAAAACAAAAGTTACTTGCATTAATGCAGCACTATCTCCAAAATCTCAATCTATTAAATTATATATACGAACTGACCCGAGTGAATCAATGTCGAGTATAGTACCAAATAAACAAACGGGAGATTATTATGACGTGAAGGGAATAACATTCGACCAACTTCTAATAGATAATGATATAAAAAATGTGAACTTTATTAAAATGGATATCGAAGCAGGGGAGTACCAAGTATTGCCAACCATGCGTGATTATTTAGAAAAGAATAAACCAATACTATACTTATCAATGCACCCTCCATTTATATTGGACTCCGCAGAATTGCAGTTTCGCCGACATAATGATAAATTCAAACACCTTGAATACCTAACAGAAAGACTTATGAGTTCATTGGATTTCTATAAATATATTTATGACTCTAATGGTAATTTAATAGATGCGAATGAAGTCGCCAAAGGGAAATATTTCCAATCATTTGTTTTTTCGAATGAAAAGTGGTGAATTCAGAGAGAGGGTCAAAAAATAAAATGATGATTCGTAAATAAACTACTAATAATCTACATAAAGTTGTTTTTTGCTTAAAAGGGGTTGGAATTGTATGGAGGTCCAATATACTTATTTTACAACTGTAAAGCAAGCAGTTGAATGGATTACCGAAAGGAAATATGCAAAGAAAAGACCTGGTTTGAAACGAATGGAACTAATTATGAATAAACTAGGGTATCCAGAAAAAGAATTGAAGTTTATCCATATTGCAGGTACTAATGGCAAAGGCTCCACCTGTTGTTTTTTAACAAATATACTGATTTCTTGCAAATTTAATGTTGGAACCTTTACCTCGCCTTATATTGAAAAATATCAGGATCGAATTCAATATAACGGAATTGATATTGACGATAATTCATTATTACTACTTATGAATTATATGAAGCCAATCTTTGATCAATTATCTCAATCTGATTTGGGAGCCCCTTCGATGTTTGAAATATCCACTGCACTCGCTCTTATGTATTTCTCAAAAATAGCGAAGCCAGACTTTGTTGTATGGGAGACAGGGATAGGTGGACTGTTGGATTCGACTAATATCGTGACTCCAATAATTTCAATCATTACTAACGTTGGTCATGACCATATGGATCAGCTAGGCGATACGATTGAAGAAGTTGCTGTATCAAAGGCCGGAATCATTAAAAAGGGGATTCCTGTTGTTAGCTCAGTAGAACACGAGGAAGCAATTAGGGTGATTAAAGATTATGCTTTAACTCAGGATGCTCCACTTTATTTGCTAAATCAAGAATTTTACTTTGAAACAGTGAAGTGTGAAGTGAATTCGCAAATCATTAATTTTTATGGACCATTTCAGGAACTTATTAACATAGAAATGGGGATGAATGGTAGCCACCAAGTGAAAAACCTGGCAAATGTTTTAATGGCTATGGAGATACTAAGAAATGACTACAAATTTAATATTAATACTAGACAATTGTATGAAGGAATCAAACAGACTTATTGGCCAGCAAGATTGGAAATGCTTAGTGATTCTCCACAGGTATTACTTGATGGAGCACATAATTTAGAAGCAATGAAAGCGCTAACAGAATCTTTGGACTCAGTATATAAATATAATAAGTTACACTTGTTGATAGGAATGACGAGTACAAAAAACCACAAAGAAATTCTAGAGGTTATTTTACCCCTGGCTACCACTGTTATCATAACTGAGATTGATTTTTTTAAAAAGCAAGATGCAAAAGTTCTTAGTGATCTTGCGAATGAAATCTTAGTTGATTCTAATTTAATTGGTAAAGTAATTGTTGAAAAAAATTGGGAAAATGCTTTTTGTTTACTGATTAATAAGAGTATTCCTGGTGATCTCGGTCTAATTACTGGGAGCTTATATTTAACATCCCTAATTCGATCCATGGTTATGAAAAATCAGGTTGGAGATATAAGCAAGTTAAAAAAAGAACTGATGTTAAATGGAGGATAGAAATGTACAAAGAAGATTTAGTGAATGGTTTGTGGAATTTAACAAATTCAATTGTTTTGGTAACAACAGAATGTGATGGACAATTCAATGTAATGACTTCTTGTTCTTCTACGCCTATTGGTGACGAACCGCCAATAATAGCATTGAATATATCTAAAAGTCGGTTAACATATGAATTAATTACAAAATCGCAAGAATTTGCTATAAATATACTTTCTGAATCACAAAGCGATATTGCCAAAATATGCGGAAGTTACTCCGGAAGAAATGTAGATAAATTTAAAAAGGCCCACTTGCAGACAAAAACACCTAAGATCATTAATTCTCCACTAATAGAAGAATGTGTTGCCAATTTAGAATGCAAGTTAATAAAAATCATCCAATACCCTAAGCCAATTATTATTGGTGAAGTAGTTTCTTCATACATAGATTATGAAAAAAAACCCTTGATTTTCTTTAGAAATCAAATGGTAACTACTAACACTATATAAAGAATTTTTTAAAGTTGCCGGTTTCATCTAAAGAATATGAGAATAAGGAGAATTAGATATGTCATTAATAAATCTCTTGGATAAAGGTTATGTACGGTTAGTTAACAACATGGGATCGGATCTAACTGTAGTAAACGCAGCCAGAGTCTCTTACGCAAAACAGTCTAATGATCTAAATGAAAAAGACATAAAATTGATTGAATATTTAGCTAGAAAAGGCCACACTTCTCCTTTTCGTCACGTAATATTACAATTTGAAGTTTACGCTCCACTGATGGTTGCCAGACAATGGTGGAAATACGTGGTTGGCTCGGCTCATTATGAGGGAACTGGCGATTCTCTGGATGCTTGGAATGAGTCTAGTCGTCGATATATCACCGAAGATCCACTTTTCTATATCCCAAATGCAGCTGAATGGAGAGAGAAACCGGAAAACACCAAGCAAGGTAGTGCAGATCCGATTGCATGGGAAATCGGATGCAAACATACTGAAGCATTGATGAATTATGTAGATCTTGGTATATCAAAATATGAAGCAGCACTTGCTGATGGAGTATGCCCTGAGCAAGCTAGATTATTCTTGCCTGCATATGGAATGTATATTCGTTGGTATTGGACAGCGTCATTACAATCAGTAACCCATTTTTTACTTCAGAGACTCGAGCATGATGCTCAAAAAGAAATACAGCAGTATGCAAAAGCTATTCTTGAATTAACAAAAAGGGCTTACCCAGTTTCTCTGGAACAATTAATCCCTAATCCTTATTATTCAGAAGAGAATAACAATGAAGTAATTCCCTAAACAAAGGAGTGATTTCAAATTTTATGAAAAAATGGAAAGCGATTGTGGCAATGAGTGAGAATTTTATTATTGGATCTAATAATAAAATCCCCTGGGATATTCCCGAGGAAACGGATTGGTTTCGACAGGTAACCGCGGGGCAGCAATTAATTATGGGGAGAAAAACATTTGAAACGATAAAAAATCTTAATCCAAGTTCAATATATTATGTTCTTAGCAGAAGTGGAGTTAAGGGGAATACCGGTAATAACGTGGTCGTAGTACCTAGAATAGAATTATTGGATGAGTTATTAGCTGCTGATAAAGAGGTATGGGTTTGCGGAGGGGGGGAAGTTTACAAACAACTATTAAATGAGTGCAGTGAATTATTTTTGACAATTATTAAGCAAAAAATCGATGGTGATTGCAGGTTTCCATACTATGAAAAATTGTTTATTACGGATAGGATACTTGTCTTTCATTCAATGTTTGAAATATACAAATTAGTAAATCGTAAAGGTGTGTGAATTTCGTGAAAATAAATAGGTACAAAAATTACAATGAAGCAAATAATACTTTAGATGCATATCTAGATGGAGCTAAGTATGGTGTAGTAGGGCATTTCACGAACTATCCATTATATAGTAAGAATATGATGGGGAATCCCATTGATGTTCTTAAAACTGGGTTGGATCTATCAAATATTTCAGGAATGTATATTCATTGGCCCTTCTGTTATTTGCCATTTGGAATTGAGAAATGCGATTTTTGTATGTGTAACACTAAAAATGACACTGAGTCTGTTTCGCTCAGAAATGAATATTTTCAATCAATTCTAAAGGAGATTGAACTCTACAGTTCTTTTATGCAGAATTCCGTCTTAGAATGGGTTTATATCGGTGGAGGGACACCTTTAACTATGTCTGCTTTAGAACTTGATCAACTGTTCACTTTAATGAAAGAGAAGCGACTAGTTAATAAAGATACTTACATTTCGATTGAGTCAAGGCCAGAAGTTATTACCGAAAAAAAAGTCAATGTATTAAAGAAACATCATGTTAAAAGAATAAGTATCGGAGTGGAATCTTTTAATGAAAAGACCTTAGTAGAAATGGGCAGAATAAGGTCTGGATTAAATTACTATGAAATAGTACAAAAAGCAGTATCAATGATTGAAAATGCTGGAATTCCTTACTTCAATTTAGATTTTCTGTACAGTCATCCGAATGACGATTTTGAGACTGTATTAGATTCTATAGAAAAGGGAATAGATTTTCTACCGAATAGTTTTGCAATTTATCCTCTTGGCTTGCCCTACAATAGAACAGAGATTGAGAAGAATATCGGTGAATTAGAACTTAAACCATTAGATTTTAGATATAAATGTTATGTAGCAATTAATGAACTACTAGAGAAAAATGGCTATAAAGCTGTATCGGACTCAATTTGGTCTAAGGACGATATGTATTCACATAAATCTGTTACTAATAAAGATAATTCAATATTAAACTTTTGGAATCAGACATGTTCTTTTCCTGATGGGAACTGGATGCCAGTGGGAGTTGGTTCAATTGGGTTTATAGAAGGTTTTGGTTCGGTAAGCAATACATATAGCATGAGTCAATATATCGAACTTATAGCTCAAGGTAAATTAGGTATAGTAAAAGGGGAACAAAATAGTATTGAGCAATTGATGAGAGGTTTTTTAGTAATATCGATTTTACATCGAATTATAGATATTGATAATTTCACAGAAAAATTTGGGTATAATCCTCTGGAAGTATTTAATATAGAATTTAACATATTGAAGCAAAAGGAACTAGTTGATATATCAAATAACGAAATAATATTAACTCCCAAAGCTATTCCTTTATCTCAAGGAATAGCAAGATTTTTTCTAAGTAAAGATGATGAAGAATTATATAGAAAATCGGAACAACTTAGAGTTGATTATAAATTCTATAATGTAAGTTACCAGGGATTAAAATAACTGACATAGGGGTGGTGTGAGTGTTATCAAACAAAAAAGAATATATTTTCGATCATGAAGCGTCTATACAGAAAGTCTTTCAAGCAACCGTTGATCTGTATAATAGTAAGACCGCAATCACAGTCGATGATAACGAATATAATTTCATAATGTTAAACAATTATTCTAATCAATTAGCGCGTTTATTAATGAGAGAAACTAAACCCCAAGAAATAATAGGGATATTTATGAAAGAGTCTATAGAAATGATAATAAGTATTTTTGCTATTCTAAAAGCTGGATGCACTTGTTTAATATTAGATCCGAATTTACCGACAAAAAGATTTAATGAAATAATTAAAGATTCAAAAATTGAGTTGATAATCTGTCGAGATTATTGTGATGTAAAGAATATTACCCCAACTAATTTTTTGAAATGTAACCTCAATTCAGATTTTCCATATAATGAATCAATTGAAAATATAGTATCTAATCAAAAATTAACAGATATTTCTTTCTTATTTTATACTTCGGGGTCAACTGGTACGCCTAAAGGAGTCAGAGTATCTCACGGAGCTATTTTAAATGATACTCATCCCATGATAGCACAGCCTCCTTTAAATGATTTGGATAAATTCTTGTTTACGAGTCCATTGAGTTCTATAAGGTTAATTGGGGAATTATTCTACCCTTTGTTCTTCGGAGTAAATGTTGTAATTTTATCCTCCGAATTTCATAACAATGTGGATATTATTATTGAGACGATAATTCGCGAACAAATAACAGTGCTTTTTGTTGTGCCAACCTTACTTCGTGAGATGGTATCACACTCTAGGTTTATGGAGTGTAAAAGTTTAAGACTTGTACAATCAATGGGAGAAAAATTATCAAAGTCCGTAAGGGATTCTTTTTATAAAGCTATAAACGATGTAATTCTAGTAAACATCTATGGTCAGACAGAGACAGGTATGTGTACCGTGCATTATTGCTCTTCAAGAACCAATGAACCATATAATATAAGTGGGCTTCCTGTAATAAATAGAATCATATATATATTAAATGATAATTTAACGGAAACAAAGATGGGGGATATAGGGAATATTTACATTGGAGGAAGATACTTAGCGGACGGATATTTAAATGATAGCGCATTAACACATAAGGTTTTTTTGCAAAGTCCCTTTAACTCTGCTGAAAAAATATATAAGACTGGAGATGTTGGAAGGATTTCTGGTGAAGGATATTTAGAATTTCTAGGGCGATCGAATGAGCTTGTTAAAATAGGAGGAATGCGTGTTAGTTTGCTAGAAGTTGAATCTAAAATACTAAGCTTAGAGAATGTTTCCGATTGCAAAGTGGTAACATATATTAACCACCGACAAGATAATCGACTTATGGCTTTAATTATACAAAAAAACGGGAACGAATTGAGCGCTTTTCATTTTAGAAAAGCATTGAAACATAAATTGCCGTTATTCATGATTCCAAGTAGGTTTATTTTCGTTGATAAATTTCCGACAAATAGCCATGGAAAGATAGATATTCAAAAAATACAGGAACTATCAAAAGGTGCTTATCATCAAAGTGACACAAAATTGCCAGCAAAATTATTAGATATAATTTCGTCTATACTTTGTATTTCATCAAATTCTATCAGAAATGATGATTATTTTATTGAATTGGGTGGGGACTCAATCACTGCAGTCACACTAGGTATAGAAATTGAAAAACAATTTGACAAACAATTACCTTTTGAGCAGCTCCTTTATGAATTAAATATTCAAGAAATTAGTGAATTGTTAAATTTTAAGGAGTGATTACACTGATATATAATGAAAGCAATCCAAGAGTAACTTGTTTCTTTTCTGCAGTTTCAAGCATTATTTCAAGTTACAATAACAATTATTTATTAAATGAAACCATGGTTTTTTTTTAATGAATGGCTTGAATATAAAATTTGATACCGATGAATTGGTTTTTGGGTATGATTTTAAAAGTGTAGATAAACATTCATATTTTCAAAATGGTGATCATTCCATCCTTATACCATCATTTAATAAAAAAAATGAAGTGTTGAACTATATGGTTGGTCACTTAGATCTTGGAGAGCCTTTGATTTGTTTCATAAATTCGAACATTCTTACACACCATCAAGTATATAGAAAGAACAAAGGACAAATTCATGCAATTATTATAGATAACATAAATATTTTTACAAATAAATGCAGAATAATTGACTCTCATATCAGGATTAGTTCAGAAATAATTGAAGAATTTATAGGCGAATATAATTTAAATGATATATTGCCCTTCATTATATGCATGTGGTCTTTTAAGAAAAGAGCTTACTATCTAAGCAATGAAGAATATTATAAAAAAATATTACTAGGAATGCAACGTTATATTACTGGGGATAGTAGAAACTCAGTTCATTATGGAAATTCTGCCATACATGAATATTTGAATACCAAAAAGGAAAGTTTACATCTTCTTAAAGAAGAAGAATTAATAAATTTTTGTATTCAATTATATTATGATATCCAAATTAATGGATTTGGATTTTTATTAAAATACACAATATTACTTCAGAAGGAGCTTGGAATCGATATCTCAAAAGGGACAGCAATTGAGAATAGCCTAAAAAAAATAAGTGAAAATCTTCTTAGAGCAGGGCATAAAAAAGACTATAAGAAACTAGTAACTGTGATTACCAGTCTTACTGACCTTAACTTTAAGCTAAATATCTATTTTAACGAAATAATTACTGAGATTAAAAATATTCAATAAATGTTGATGATTGAATATTGAAAATACTAACATAAGGGGAAATCAATGAAGAACGTTTTTGATTTTGATACACCTGTTGTATGGATTTTTAATATTGGTGCTGAACGATTTTGGTACCCCGAATCTAAGGGACTAACGAATTCAACCGAAGAAACTGTTATAAACTATATAGAAGAAATTAATTTACTGATTACACGAGAAATTGATTATATAATCATGAGGAAAAAACCAGATGCCTTTTTTCTTGATAATTTAATAAAAATGGGTTTTAAAATTCCTGAAATATTGCTTTTAAATATTAATGATGAAAAAGCATCAATATCAGAATTGATTCTTCGTGATGAAATTATATTAAATAAAATTAAAGAACTAGTTAAAAGCCATAAAGTAAAACTACTACCTTATGCTATTACTAATTTAGAAGAGAAAATTTCTGCTATTTGTAAAATTGATATAATACTAGAAGTTTCTTCTGAAATGGCTATAAAAATAAATGACAAAATTTCCAGCAGGAAAATAGCTCAGAAATTAAATTTTCCTATTTGCAAAGGCTATATCTGCAATAGCATTGATGAATTGATTTGTAGGTTCGAAGAATTAATTAAAGAAACTCAAAAAGTAGTGATAAAAGAACCGCATGGTGCTTCTGGTAAAGGTCTCTACATCGTTGATAATTTAAAATCATTGAAATATATAGCGCGATTAATCAAACGTATTAATAATGGTTCTGGTAAATGGTTGATCGAAAAGTGGTATCATAAGAAATTTGATCTTAACTGTCAACTGTTTATAACTGAAAAGGGAACTCAAATTTTCTCAATTAAAAAACAATTGCTTGATGGAGCAGTATATGTCGGTTCATTAAACCCTTTCATCATTGAAGAAGAATTATTAATAAAATACAAGGAATATATGACTATTTTGGGCAACTACCTTCTTGAAAGGGGATATAGAGGTGTGGTTGGGGTCGATTCTATTATAACAGTAGAAAATGAAATTATTCCACTTGTTGAAATAAACGGCAGGTTCACTCTATCTACTTATACTTCATTCTTAGAGAATATTTTTGGTCATGTATTTATATTAAATAGGTATTTTAGAGTATTATCTGGTAGATATGTGTCATATGAAGATTTAAATAAAATACTTCTAGAAAAAGATTTATTATATTCAAAATGTCAAGGAACTGGAGTATTGTTATATAATTCTGGAACTCTACCGATTCATCCAATTATAGAGAATTCTGAACAATATATAGGTAGAATTTTCTGTCTAATAATATCATCAACAGAAGAAGATGTTTATAAAATAGCGGATCGATTACAGAAAATATTACAAGGGTACTTTAAGATATTATGAGAGATTAAGTTCTTTTGATTGAGGTGAGAAAAGCATATGAATGAAACAATTAAGCTAAATGATTTTCAATTAATAAGCAATGGAGATTGTATAAACTCTTGTTTACATTCAGTATTTGACTATTTTGGTTATCGATGTGACGATTTTGCTTTATTTCTACAGTCTAATCCATTCTCAGCTTATAATCAAAATGATGAACCAGATGAAATTTTCATCGATCTCTTAAATCAATTCAAAATGATAAATACATGGCATGAAAAAAAACCGGCGTATGAATTTTTTTTAACTAGTATTAAGGGGAATTACCCAATAATTGTTTTTTTAGATACTAGCTGTTTATTCTATGATTCTGTATATCAAAAAAATACAGGAAGGCGTCATTGTATAATAGTTCATGGTGTAATTCCAGAAACCCAAGAGTTATTAATTTCGGATACTCATATCAGAACTGATAATAGTGAAATATGCAAATTTACTGGATATATTAAATTTACTGATATCAAAAATTGTATATATGTGTCTACCGCTTTAAGTCCAGGCAACAATATTGATGATATTATATTTGATCAAAACTTAGTGATAAAAGCATTAAAAAATTCGTTTAACAACGGGTTTTTCACTTCTTTAAGAGCGTTCTATGAAGAGCTGAACTTAATAGGAGAATTGAGCTGTGAAGAGTTCGAAAAAAAATGTGTTGATTACTATTATCATATTTCTGTTGCTCGATATATACAATTTAATTATTATTTAAAAGATTATTATGCCACAACTCAATTGAACTTGGAGATAACCTTATTAGATCAAATAATTGATTCTTGGGAAATAATAAAACACTTATTAATTAAAATATCTATTAGGAAAAATAAAATGCAGATTATCAAAGTGGTTGAAAAGATTAATCAAAGCATCGATTTAAGTGAAAATTTCTATTATAGAATAATAGAGAAAAATAAATAATTTTATAAAAGGGGGGATGTTAAATGAGAGAGACAATACTAAAAATATTAACAGAAGTTCTTGAAGAGAATTCCGCTGATATATATCTTATTGAAAATGATGAAGATCTAATTCACTATAACTTAAATTCTATTAAATCAATTCATTTAATTATTCATCTGGAAGATGAATTTGGTATTGAAGTCAACGATGAGGATCTGCTTTTTGAAAATTTTAATACTGTAGAAAAAATTATTAATATAATACGGAAAAACCAATAAATTGCTTACTTCTTACTATATGTAAAATTATCAAATGAGGTGTGATTTTTTTATAAAATGAAAATCAATATCCCCGGTGTATTTCTAAAAAAATTTCATAATAGAATGCAGGAACATATCAAATTAAATCTTTGGTTATTCTCCTATGTAAAGCCGTATACATGGTTTCTTATTTTACTTGTTTTTTGTAACGTAACAATTTCAATTGGGGATTTGGGCATACTCAAGACAATAGAATTGATTGTCGATAGTGTCACTGAAAAAGACGATATTCATTACTTTAAAATACTAATTTTAAGCGCTATCATTATTTTATTATTAAAATTAGTAGCGATGACCAGTAAAAATTTGCTCGAGAGAATAATTCGCGAATATGCTGCTAGAGACATTCAATATGCTTGTTTAAAACATTTCCAGAAATTAGGTGTTGGATATATTGATCAGCATCCGTCCGGGGAAACACTCACTATTCTTCAAAATGATGTAGCCGCAGTACAAAATATATATCGTACCCATTTACCAGCAATTCTATCAAATTTCATTATTCTTGCTTTCACTATGATTTTTACATTAACTATACATCTTAAATTAACAATATTATCCTTTTCTTCATTTCTAGTAGTCTATTTCATAGGGGATTTTTTTGATGAGAAAGTTTCTAAGTGGGCTAGGTTACGTATAGATGGTATACGACAATGGAATAAAAAATTGTACGATAGTTTATCTGGAATTATTGAACTTCGAGCGTTCGGGTCAGAAAAGTGGGACTTAGCTAGGTTCAAATCTATTCAAGATAATTTGAATTTCAATTATTTGCGAGCAAAAATATATATAACTTTACGTGGTGTCATTAGAAGTGGTGCCACAGTAGTTAGTCTAATAATAATACTCATTTATGCCCCAAACTATTTTATTTTAGGTGAAATCACAGTGGGACAATTCACAATATATATACTTTGCTTTCTGAATCTATCCCAAGCATTGGCTAATATAATTAATTCAATTGTTGAATCTAACTTATTACAGCATCAAGCCGTAAGAATTAAAAAATTTATAGAAACTCAGCCAATTATTACTGAAATAACTGAACCAATTATTCTCTCTTCAATAAAGGGAGACTTAGAATTTAATAATATTAGCTTTGGTTATAAAGTTCAGCAACCACCAATTATTGACCAACTAAATTTGAAAGTAAAAGCTGGTGAAAGAATTGCTATTGTTGGATCGAGTGGAGAAGGAAAAACAACTTTACTAAAATTAATTGGGCGATTTTATGATCCGAACCAAGGAGAAATCAAATTAGATGGTGTTCCTTTACAAAAGCTAAGTTTAGAACAGATTCGGCAATCTATAGGGTATGTCTTTCAAGAAACATATATCTTTGGAACAACTGTGTTGGAAAATATTAGATTCGGTAACATTGAGGCATCGGATGAACAAGTTGTCATGGCAGCTAAAGCAGCTAAAGCACATGAATTTATTATTAACCTTCCAGAAGGTTATAACACGTATCTAACAGAAAGAGGAGTGAATTTGTCAGGAGGACAAAAACAGCGTATTGCCATAGCTAGAATGTTAATTAAGAATCCTAAAATCGTCATTTTAGATGAGGCAACTTCTTCAATTGACAACATTAATGAAGTCTCAATTCGTAAAGAGCTGGATTTATTTTTTAAGATGAAAACTATTATTACAGTAGCTCACAAACTCTCTACTGTAATAGACTACGATCGCATAATAGTCATGCACAGAGGGAAAGTAGCAGAAATGGGAACTTATGTAGAATTAATGAGAAAACAAGGCCGTTTTTATAAGAGTCAGATACGATTTAATTTCCAAAATTCTACAGGAGAGGAAGATTGATGTGACGAAGCATCAATGGTTGTGGGGATATGTACGAGCAACCTTCCTATGGTTAATTCTGGGAGTTTTGATGTTGATATTTGAAAAAGTAGCTATTATTATCGGTAACCTTACTCAAAAATATATTATTGATGATGTAATAATCTTAGGTAATTACCATTTAATTCAAAATGTTATAATGATATATGTTATTTCTCAGTTTTTTTGGTTAGTAATGAAAATAGGTAATGATTATTTTCTGACAAAAACAGAAATAAAAATTGGCAGTTTAATGGACTATAATTTACTTGGAAATTTACAGAGAAAAGAAATTTCTCTCCTTCAAAAGAAAAAAACAGGTGAAATGCTTCATTATTTTACAAATGATATTTTTTCTCTGTGTAGATTTGTGGCTCATGAAATACCAAGAGGAATACAGCAAATATTTTCAGTGTTAATTTTATCATTTGTAATTATCTGGGAGGCCCCAGAAATTTTTGTGCTTATAACAGTTTTAAGTTTTCCGTACATATTAATTATAAACCGAATGGCCCCTAAAGTGAAGAAAGTTGCTCGTGAGATTCAGAGACGAAAGTCCAACATTACTGTGAAAATTGATGAAGGTGTATCTTCAGCTCGTGAAGTAGCGGCTTTTAATAGGCATAAATGGTTTGAATTATCCTATTTTAGTATATTTAATACATTTTTTGATGAAGTAATGAGAGAAGGTAAGTTGGTAAACAAACAATTGTTTTTTAGTAGCTTAATCCATTGGGGCGTCTTAATAGCTGTCCTTGGAATAGGTGGTTTAATGGTTCTACGTGGTGAACTAAATGTTGGAAGTTATATTTTAATTTATCATTTTTCAGGTCAACTGTTAGAAGCTTATAATGAAGTGTTTCAGTTTTTCATGACTATGACAGGAAAGATGGTGTACGCGGAAAGAGTTAAAAACGTGATGGAGGAAGAGGAAATTCTGGATAGTAAACAACCATTAGTAGGACAAATTAAAACTATTCGCTTTGATAATGTTTCCTTTTCTTATTCTGTTAATCATCAATTTGTATTAAGTGATATGTCAATAGAAATAACTAATGCACAAAAAATAGCAATTGTAGGCCCAAGTGGTAGCGGTAAAAGTACAATGGTTCGTTTGATACTTGGTCATTTCATACCGCGTAATGGAGAAGTTTTGATTAACGGATTAAATCAAACAAAAATAAAAAAACAGGACTATGTTTCTAAAATCAATGTGGTTTTCCAAGACCCATATATATTACCTGATACTATAAGGAACAACATAATACTAGGAAGGTGCGATATTGATGAACAGAGATTAGTGGAATCATGTAAAGTTGCGAATATTTATGAATGGATAGATTTGTTGCCTCAGAAGTTTGACACTGTTATTGGGGAAAGAGGTGTAACATTATCAGGAGGGCAGAGGCAGAGAATTGCTATTGCAAGAGCTATCGTTGGTCATCCAGAAATACTTATTCTTGATGAAGCTACATCAGCACTTGATGAAGCTACAGAGGATAAAATATTTACTGCACTAAATATTTTTAGAAAAGGGCTAACCACTTTAATAGTAACTCACCGACTATCAACCGTAAAAGATGCTGATTATATATATGTTTTTGACAACGGGTCATTAGTTGAAAAAGGGAAGTATGGAGATTTAACAAGTAAAAATGGATTGTTTAGAGAGTTATTGGATATTGAATTGGATACCAAAAAAGAATTTAATATGAAAACAAATCAAATTACAACAACACACAAATTTTTAGAGACTTATGAATAATGACATTCTCAAGACGAGAAATACATGCAAAAAAACTATGAGACTTGAATAAACCTTTTGAGAGTCAATTAAAAAAGGTACTTCCAAACCGAAGGTATAGAATTGATAGATCTATTGAATAATCCTAATTTAATTATTAGTCTTAGTTAATAGGTGATATATGCCGGGGACTCCAGTTGAGGTATTTGTATATCAAATTAGAACTAAAATTTATCCGAACTTTTATAGCAGTTAGCTTAAAAATACGATTTTAACAACAAATGAATTCATTCTATAGAATCTGGACAATGAAAGAGAGCTTACTCACCATACTTCTCGATTTCATAAAAACACACTATTTACTACATTTCGAGTCCTTTGAATTAGCAGATATATTTGAATAACCATTACATCAAATGAATTTAAAATTACATTCTATATCCCAGCTATAAATCCTTGAGATTAAAATCTTAGATCCCAGTAGAAATGAAGAACTAGAGGTGAAAATATAAATATGAATTCATTAATTTGCTCGCATGCAGAAGTGAAATTAATTCTGAAGCATTAGGGATATGTTGTATGTTGAGTCAAAATATCAATGAGTTTGGTGTAACCTCATTCATTTTGGAGAGAAAAAAGTATCTGTTGAGAATGATAGGATTCAGAGAAGTATTTTCTTCAAGATAAATAAGATGTGATTGAGATGTATGAATCCATCTTTGCAAAAAATAGCTATGGCATTTTCTTGCACTTAGAGGATCAATCAATATGCTTTTAAGATGATTTAGTTGAAATTTTTTACTGAAAGGGGAGAGAGAGGATGGTTCTTCTTCTCGATAATTACGATTCATTTACTTATAACTTGGCTCAATATATTGGTAGAATCGGGTTCAAATATCAAGTCCATAGATCTGATCAAATCAATTTAACTGAAATAGATATGTTGTCTCCTACTCATATTATTATCTCCCCAGGTCCTGGCGATCCTAATGATACTGGAATCAGTAAGGAATTAATACAATTTTATATGGGTAGGATACCAATATTAGGCATTTGTTTGGGGCATCAAACTATTGGACAAGTTTTTGGTGCGAAAGTGGTTAAAGCACCTTGTCCAATGCACGGGAAACTATCAAGTATATATCACGATGGGAGAACGGTATTTGAGAGTATCCCTTCACCCTTCAAAGCAACCCGATACCACTCTCTTATTCTTGAAAAAGAAAGCATCCCTGAGTGTATCGAAATAAGCGCAGAAACCGAGTGTGGTTTGGTAATGGGAATTAGGCATAAACATTATGAGATTGAGGGCGTGCAATTTCATCCTGAATCAATCTTGACCGAATTTGGTTTGATTCTTATTGAAAAATTCTTGGTAGGAACCACTAGGAAGGTAGAAACATGACTAAATCTACTTTATCAGCAATCGGCTTGGGATCGAATGTTGGGTCGAGAAAAGAGTATTTGTTTAGAGCAATCGAGCTTCTTAATGACCACCCTCAAATAATGATTAACAAAATATCAAGTATATATGAAACTGAACCAGTCGGAATGAAAAATCAACCGTGGTTCTTGAATATGGTTGTTAAGTTGGAAACCACTCTAGACGTTTATGAGCTATTTAATTATTTAAATAAGATCGAGAATACAATGGGCAGAACCAGGAATATTCGGTGGGGTCCACGCACTATCGATCTGGATCTTTTGTTGTATGGGGATATGATAGTTGATACGCCCGAATTAATAATTCCCCATCCTAGAATAGAGGAGAGGCTTTTTGTATTAATTCCATTAATGGAAGTTTTAGAAGATGTTGAGCTTTCTTCTTACTGGAAGAAAATCAAGACTAGTATAAGTGAAAAGTGTGATGGGGATAAAGTAATACTTTTCGAAGGGTGAGAATATGAACGAATATGATCAAGTGAATTTTCTGCAGTTCGATTTTCAGACGGAAGAAGGGAAAAACGAAACAATTCAACTTTCAAAACCGATTAAAATTGTTCAAACCTACAGTCTTGATAATGTTGTATCACTTATTGATATCGTAGAGGAAGCGTCCAATAAAGGGTATTATTGTGCGGGATTTATCTCATATGACGCAGCACCTGCATTTGATTCATATTGTTTAGTTCAAAATAGTTCAGAGTTCCCCTTATTGTGGTTTGGGGTATATGATCCTGCAGATGTGGTGAAAAAAGGAAGTGTATCTGAAAATGTTACTTCTCATGGATTTAAACTCAATTGGAAATCTTCAATTGACAAGATCCAATACATAGATTCCATCAAAAAAATTAAAGAGGAGATCTATCAAGGAAATTCCTATCAAGTTAATTATACGATGAGGCTTCGATCTCATTTTTTCGGTAATGATTATGAATTATATCGTCAGCTCCGAAAAAACCAAAACGGCAAATATAGTGCTTATCTTAATACTGGCAGACACCGTGTTTTATCGTTATCTCCTGAGTTGTTTTTCGAATGGAACGGGCAAGATATTGTTACCAGACCTATGAAAGGGACCGTTCAGCGCGGCAGATGGAGTGAAGAAGACAGGAATAATAGGGATTTTTTACTGCAATCTGAAAAAGAACGCGCTGAAAATATCATGATTGTGGATCTTTTGCGTAATGATTTAAGTAGAATATCTGATCCTATGACAATAGAGGCGAATCCAATTTTTTCTATTGAAAAATATCCTACAGTCTTTCAGATGACCTCAACAATAAGAGCTAAAACTCAACATAACGTGAAATTATCGGATGTATTTTGTGCTCTTTTCCCTTGCGGATCTATAACCGGAGCCCCGAAGATTCGTACTATGAGAATAATATCAGATATAGAAGATTCCCCAAGGGGAATATATTGTGGTGCGATTGGATTAATTGAACCGCACAAAAACAAATATATTTTTAATGTCGCTATACGTACAGTTATTATCGATAAGGAGAACAACTCTGCTGAATATGGAGTCGGTGGAGGAATAACTTGGGATTCAACGGCTGAGGGAGAGTACCAGGAAGTCATCTCAAAAGCAAAAATTCTTAAGGGGAGTGCAACCGACATTGGTTTTTTTGATAATTGGCTATAACTCATTTTGTTGGTGTTTAATTATCTGATCTTAGGAGTTATTATTGGAGATTGCACGAAGAGGCGAGCGGGGCAGAAACAGTAATCTGTGTTATAGAGGATAGGACTGTAACAACTTCCGGTAAGTTAATTTGAAACAGATATTAATTTTGCTTACGTAATTAGTTTTATTATGATTTTTTTAGAGAATTGCTAAGGAATGTAGAAATGAGGTGAACCAATGAAAAAAACTTTACTTATTGATATGGATTCGGTCTTAGCTAATTTAATGAAAGAGTGGTTTGAGCGCTACAACAAAGATTATGGAGATAATTTAACAATAGATCGGGCTTATGATTGGAATGCTACATCTTATGTAAAGAAAGAATGTGGTTATAAAATATATGATTATCTGTGTCAACCTGGAATTTTTTTAAATCTTGAACCTATGCCAAACGCGATAGATGTTTTAAAACGATTAGCGAATCGGTTCGAAATTATTATTGTAACCTCCCCCCCTTCAAAATATGCATATTTAGAAAAAGAAGAATGGTTGAGCAAATATGTTCCATTTATTGATCGTAATAATATAATATTCAGTCATAGAAAAGAATTAATCGATGGTGATTTGTTATTTGATGATGCACCTCATAATCTGATACAATTTATTAATTGTAACAAAAAGGCAGTTGCAATGGATTATCCATACAACAGAGGTGTTTCTTGCCCTCGTGTTTCAGATTGGCTTGAATTTGAGTTGAAAATAGATCTTATTATGGAACATGTCAGCGTATAAACCGAAAAAAGTCAAATTGATTAGCTCGGAAGTAAAATTATTGACTGAGGATGATTAAGGTTAACTAAATTCGAATTTCTCTATGACAACTGCGCTGATCCCACCAAACAAAGCTATCCGGTATTCCGATCTATATTGGTGGATGAGAACATATGCAGATATGAAACCTCGGAAGGTAGGCAGTGTGTATAAGTACAGTAAAGTTTACTCAGAAGGGACCCGACATCAGGCTGGGTTTATCTCAACATACGAATCAGGCTTTAATACGACGGCACCCAATACAAAAACTATTATCTATGACATATCTGCCAATCGGCTCTCGTTTCTGTACCTGTCGGTTATGTTCGATCTGTCAATGTGGTTGTCTTCCAGATCGGACACCCCAACAATTTAAAGTTTACGCTGTAGACCGTACAATCAACTGTATATAAACGCTAAGTAACTACGGCTTCACAGCGACCAAGACTTTCATTATATCTACAAGGATTACCATTGTCTTTTGGAAATGCATACATAATAATCGGCCGGGAGAGGATGATTTTTATTATGTAAAAATAAACGGTAATATACAAAGACAAATAATTAAAAGTGCCTAATAAATATCCAATGACACATTACTGCTACCGCTCTGAGTAACAGCAGCTGTTGTTTTATTTCTTTTAAGCTTTGTTGAAATAGGACGTAATCCTTATCATGGAAAATCCTTTTCATGTGCTTGTTACTCAGGAATGTACTGGTTGTTATTGCTGGAAGGATATGTTGGCCTCGGTATTCTGGAAGTATAAGCTTGCATTAACCACATTTATGAGTTAAGTGATAGAGACTTATCTAAAATGTTTCCAAAAAAATTCTCTCGCATCAATTCTGCGACATGAGAGGATATAGTTTATTTTTATTAAATGGATATATAAGGTTGAAGAACGCTTTAAGGAGGCTGAAATGAAACAAGAGACGAGATCCTAGAGCTTAAAGATCGGTTGCATGCGGTGGAGCAGCAGCTTGAGAAAAGATCAGAGGGCTCAAGGCGCTTAGAATAGTAGTTATCATTGTACTCGTTATTTTTCTTCTGTTTACTCTCATTGGCATAATCCAATATGTGAGCATTGGTTAAAGATCACCTACTAGGCGGTCTTTTTCTTTACGACTTTAGTCAGTTGAGCAAGCAATAGTGTGCGTAACATAAAACCACCTGCTATGCGGTGGAGAGATCAATGAAAGGGATGGTCTTAGATGGCAAACAAGAGCTAAAGTCCTAGCTCACACGAAGTTGATGTGATCACCCCGAAGTATAGACAGAAAGAGTTCTATAATCAAGTGAGGAAAGATTTGATCGAAATCTACGTTCGCTAAATATATTCGTGAACAAGAAGCACAAGACCAAGCGGTATACCCCAAGTGTAAACCACTCGTTGGACGGGTGGTCATGATTAGATAAATATGATCCAGGACAACATTTACCAACTAATCATGTCCATCCATGAGGGGAACATAATGGTTACGATCTCTATTTAGTCCAGGACTCTGTGGATCTCCTCCAGCATATAAGTTGCAAACCGTTTGAGCTCGTTGGGTACGTAATCCATGGTGGAATGCTCTCCTTGACGATATGCGTGCAAGGCACGCTCAATGATCGGATGGTACTCGGAGGGAAGAACAGAAAGGCCCCATTCGCCCCCTTCTTTTTTGGAGGAAACAATATTTTCTTTCAGATAATACAACACCCTGCAGAGGTTCAGCGTATAGTAGGTTGGCGAGCCGGCGATGTCTTGTACCGCACCTTCCACATCATGGAGGATGGCTTCAACATAATATTGCCGGTCAACGGGTGTAAAGACCTCTTGAATTGGTTTGCCGTACAAGACAATCCCCCGATGGTAGACCACCGTGTAATGAGCCGCTAGGTCGGCGTCCGCAAATCCTCCGCATATGTAATGGGGATCAGTTTGATACCTTTCACGGTGAAAAGCAGAGTAGTGCAGTTCGAATGGTGGCGGGTAGACGAGATTCTGCAGGCTGGATTCCAGAACAAGACTGAGCTCCAAGCCTTGCCTATTGGCCATCGTATATTCTAACGTCATAATTTTCTGAGCAAGTCGTCTCATGTGTTCATGGGATAATCTCTCCGCTGCAACTATGATCAGATCTATGTCGCTATTCTCTGGGTGAAAGCAGCCCATCGCTAATGATCCATGTAAGTATATGCCAATCAGATTGTCGTGCAGCTCCTCTTTAAACAGGTCGACCACCTGGTCTAAAACCAATTGAGTGTCCATTTATTTGAAACCCGCCTTTATTACACATTGATATATTGATTATGTTTGGAGTTTCGCTTTATTGTCAATGACCGGCATCAGTGGCGATAAATAACAGAAAGGGCGTCAAGATCTTTAAGCAAGCAGGGGAATTAAGCGCACATCTCGAAGTGAACACGGACTATGATTTGTTGAAAGGACGAGTGTATGGATACTGCTTATGTTGATCAAACAAATGCTATCAAAATATATGCTATCAAGAATTTGGCCTCTATTTCTGATGAAACATTCCGTCTCTTGTTCTGTACCTTGTCGCCTGAGCGGCAGGCGTATGTATCCAAATTCAGAAGAGCAAGCGATTATCAACGTTCTGTCCTTGGCGGTGCCTTGGTCCAGCGCATGCTTCAGGATCGACTGGGAAGGGAAAAGACTGACTTCGACATTATAAGAAATGCCTATGGTAAGCCGTATTTGAAGAATTATAACGATTTGCATTTTAATATCTCCCATTCCGGCGACTGGATTGTAGGTGCTGTTGGCAACCAGCCAGTTGGGATTGATGTGGAGAAAATGGGAACGGTTAACATGGAAATCGCCAAGCGTTTTTTCCATCCAACCGAATACAATGTACTGATGGCCTGCTGCGGCATATCTGCTCAGCTATCGCTATTCTATGATCTATGGACGTTAAAGGAAAGCTATATCAAGGCCGTCGGCAAAGGCCTCTCTTTGCCGTTGGATTCATTTGTGCTGGTGCAGCAAGACGGGGAATGGGCGCCAGTTATCAGCGAGAACGGAGATACGCACTATTTTAAACAATATGCATTAGAAGAAGGCTACAAGCTGTCGGTATGCGGCATTAGTCCTCATTTCCCGATAAACATTCAATTCGTAACCGCTGAGGAATTATGAACGGGACAAGAAAAACCAGCTCAAGGTTATCGCTTGGGCTGGTTTTTTGGGTTGTAAAGCGGTGACGTATCAGACAGGCCGCAGTTCGGGCCATGCGAGCTCAATTCCTTCGTTTACAAGCTTTTGCTGGAAGCTGGCCAATCTCTCTTCATTGTTCCGCACATCTGTTGGCAGAATGTCATGGTCGAGACAGTAGCTGATACAATACCCAGCCGCTTCCCCAATATTCCATTCTACGGGATGCAGCCTATAGCAGCCGTTGGTAATATGGGTGACGCCGATGTTTTTGCTGGCTGCCAGCACATTCTTCATCCGTTTCGGAATTAAGCTGCCAAGTGGAATTTGAAATGGTAGAGACGAGATATCAATATAAGGCCGTTCTCCTGTACTCGGATGAAGATCGATCCGGTAGCAGCCGATGCCAACGGAATCTTGGAACGTTTCCGCTACGCCATCAGGCCGTGATTCGGTAGCCACATGCTGTTCCAGCACTGTAAACTCGGCCTGAATTCTTCTGGACTCACGGATGTATGGATACATAGCCATCCCGTCTTTCGTTCCGACCACATCGGGACGAAGCCGCAGCCCCGGATAACCTTGTCCGCCGTCCGGCCGTGGCGCCTCGGTCTGAAGCCAATACAGCAGAGACAAGCTGAGCTGCTTGGCTTCATAGATATGACGGTCTGCCTCCTCCTTCGGAACATCGATAATGGAGCCCAGCCAGTAGTCGTTTTGCGGCCAGTTTACAAGCGACACCGAGCTTTCGAAAGTCCCTTCGGCGAAATGCTTGGGATCCAGGATTTGTCGGTATTGATAGAGCGGGAACTTCCCATGTCCAGGGAAAATCTCGTACTCGATCGGCTCATTCGTAGATGGTTTGATGGCAGAGAGACTCAGCAGCTTATCCGGCCAGAAATCGGGCTTATATTCCCGCCAAAAATCGTAAAGAGCGGGTTTCTCGATCGTGTGGTCCTCCCCCTCCAGATAATCCACGGCAAAGCAATAAGTGATGCCTTGCATGTCCTGCGGCAGTGAATCACCGTCTACAGCATGCGGTTCTCCTGTCTGGGATTTCGATTCAGCGCCGGTAACATATTCTATACCAGCCAGCGGAAGCAAATCACCGAGCTCAGTGGCATCCACGAAGTACGGGGCGTGAAGCGCAATTTGATCCTGCGTTTCCAGATGGCGCACGGTCACACTGTTCACGCGATCTTCTGAAACATCAGCAGACTCCACGGCATATTGATACAGGATTTTAAGCTGTCCGCTGTGTATATATGGAGCCAGCATTTGGTGCAGCACGGCAAGAGCCGTACGAGGCTCATGGCACAACCGACTGACGATACCGCTGCCAGGGTTCAATTGCATATTGGCTCTGGCCTTGGGAGTCATGGGAAAAAAATCGCGATAATACTGACGGACGCCTTCGCGGAACTGTCTGTAGCTGCGAGTACAGCCAAAGGATTCGATCCACGGATGCTCGTCGGGCGGAACCGCTTGGCTGGTTAGCTGTCCTCCGATCCAGATAGTTTCCTCGGTCATAATGACCGTCTTTCCCGATTTGGCGGCAGCAAGAGCAGCGGCTGTTCCTCCTGTCCCGCCGCCCAGAATGACGATATCGGCCTGCATTTCTCGTATCATTGACAGATTCTCCTTTTGGGATGGTTTCGTACATGATTAACAAGATCAGCACAACAAGTGACTATTCTAATTGTAGATTCTCTCCTGCAGGAAAAGTACGGGACACAGGTGACCTTTTTTGGTAATCTGATGCCGATTTGCCCCATCCATGTTATTTTTACTGCGATAGAGGATGAAGTTATGACATGTTAAACAGGAATATGAAGAATATTCGGCGAAGATGTCCACGTACTTGAGACGAAGGACAGAAAGGAATGGATATCATGAAGCTTTGGGAACAAGACATACCTGGATTGGAATCAGTGGAAGAAGAATTCATGCCTTATATGACACCTTATCTTGTAAAGAACGATACTCCCCATGGAGCCGTCCTTGTACTGCCTGGCGGGGGCTACTGGCGGCGCTCGGATCATGAGGGTCATCCGGTTGCGCTGTGGCTTAATTCGATTGGTTTATCCGCCTTTGTTGTTCATTACCGTGTTGCTCCTTATAGGCACCCATATCCGCTGCTAGACGCACAGCGTGCGATTCGGCTTGTAAGACATCATGCCAGGGAATGGAATATTGATCCGGATCGGATCGGAATTCTTGGCTTCTCTGCGGGGGGACACCTCGCGGCTACTGCCAGCACGCATTCTGATGAAGGCAAACCGGAGGCCCAGGATTCCATTGAGCGGCAAAGCTCACGTCCTAATGCATCGATTCTATGTTATCCGGTCATCTCCTTCAGAGATTTCCGGCACGAAGGCTCCGTAAACAACTTGCTGGGAGAAGATGCAGCGGAAGATCTGATAGATGCACTGTCACTCGAACATGCAGTGAAACCGGGCACGCCGCCTACATTTTTGTGGCATACCGCAGATGACGGTGCGGTACCGGTCGAGAACAGTCTGATGTATGCTAAATCGCTAAGTAAGCATTCTATTCCCTTTGAGCTTCATGTATTCCCGGAAGGACAGCACGGTATAGGTCTTGCTGAAGGGGATGACAGCGTTGCCCAGTGGACAAACTTGTGCGAAGGCTGGCTGCGGAGGATAGGATTCCTGTCGTGAAGCTTCTTCCAATGAAGGTAGGACACATCAGAATACTTGCTAATTTTTATTTGGGAGAACAACTCGATTTCTCTTATTTATAGACGACTTTTACCCGTACAGGCACTTCTAGGCCCCTGCCCACATACAATGAGAAGACCGAGAAGCCGAGCGCGATAAGGGCCGGTTGCATTGTAACTTCGCAGGAGGTGTCCTAAAGTGCCTGGATTGTTTACCGCCATAGCTTTGTTCATTAAAGAGTTGACCCTGCTCGTTTCGTATGTGAAAAACAATGCGTTTCCACAACCTCTGACCGAAGAAGAGGAAGCTAAACATCTGCTGCGTATGTCCGAAGGTGATGCTCAATCACGCAATAAACTCATTGAGCATAATCTCCGGCTGGTTGCGCACATTGTCAAAAAGTTCGATAATACCGGTGAAGATCTTGAAGATCTTATCTCCATCGGAACCATCGGTTTAATCAAGGCTATTGAAAGCTTTCGGCCTAATAAGGGCACGAAGCTCGCTACATTTGCAGCTCGTTGTATAGAGAACGAGATACTGATGCATCTTCGCTCATTGAAGAAGACACGAAAAGACGTATCACTGCATGATCCAATAGGAACGGACAAAGAGGGAAATGAAATTACTCTCATCGATATTCTCGGAAGTGAAGCGGATGATATTGTAGATGCGGTACAGTTGAAGATTGAGAAGAGCAAAATCTACCGCAACCTGGATATTTTGGATGACAGAGAGAAGGAAGTTGTCATTGGAAGATTTGGACTTGAAGCTGGCGGTGAGGAAAGAACGCAGCGTGAAATCGCCAAGGAGCTTGGCATTTCGCGCAGCTACGTGTCGCGGATAGAGAAACGGGCGCTGATGAAGCTGTATCACGAGTTTTATAAACAGAAGCGTTGAAACGATGCAGCTTCCTCACGGACGGGATCACACAAGAAGATTTGCAGCTTCTGTATTTGAACTTTACAAAATAATGATCTGCACCCCATTTTAAGTCCCGGTCAATGCATGCTAACAAACGAAAGCGAGCCTCTTCTACCAATGAGGCTCGCTTTCGTTTGTTGTTAGTCATTTCGGCAAGGTATAGATTTAGTCAGGACCCCTTCTCGTCCAGTTCGGTTTGCAAGATCTGGTCCTCCGATGGATAATCCCTCGTCATCTCTTTGTGCAGCTCTCTATTTTCGTAATCGAAGGAGTTGGGCGGTCTTTGATCCTCTCTCCAAGGGGTGCTTTTACCAAGTGTTTCAGTCAGTAGGCTGGATCCGTAAGGACCCTCAGGGAACTCCTCGGCGGTTAGATCATTCCGCTGGGACTCAACAGTTGACAGGTCCGTGTATTCTGATCGATCTTCCTTCTCAAATCCGTTCATACTGAGACCTCCCGAACAGGTTCTTCATTTCCTTTTCAGTATGCCCTGCTCAAGAGGAATCATTCTGCGTATCCGTTAAACGACGGATTACAGTCCTGCAGCACCGAATACGTTGTTGAAGGCTTGGCGAGACTTGGCGACCAGTTCCTCTGGGGTTCCCGTCGGAGTGGAAGGCATCAGAATTTCTTGCGTAACCGGACCTGCGTATCCGATCTCGTTCAATGCTTGAAGGAACCCTGGTAAATCGATAACGCCCTCTCCAGGATAAAGCCTGTCGTTATCGAGGACGTTCTGGATTGGAATGTCCTGGGCATCGTTAATATGAACATGAACGATCTGCTGCGCCTGAAGCTGCTTTATATCGGCAACCGTCATTTCATTCGTGTACCAGTGATATGCATCATAGAGCAATCCCACATTAGGTTCTCCGATCGCATCGATCCAGTCCAATGTCTCTTGCACTGTCCATATGAACGGGTTTTTCCACTGGGTGCGCAGATGATGTGGTCCTACGAACTCAAGGCCCAGTCGGATACCATATGCCCCCAGAATGCTTGCGCATGCCCGTAGTCTTGTCGTAGCCAAGGCCATAAAATGAGCCGAAGGAGCATCTGTAGAAGGAAGGATATATGTACAGCAGCGTGTGCAGCCGAGAGCACTTGCAGCAGCAGCTGCTGACGGAAGCTGCTCAAGTCCGCTTAAGAACTGTTCATCGGTCCCTCTCCATTCTACTGGCAGCCCAATAGCACCGATCTCTATTTTTTTGGTTTGCAGCAATTCGATTGCAGCTTCTCTCCCGAGACGCTCCACCAGATCACGGGCATCGATATCCACGCATTGGAACTCATATTTGGACGCTAGTTCGATCAACTGGACACCGCTTTCAAGTTGGCCGAGTCCTGCGCTTGTTAATCCTTGCAACATATTCATCGTCTCCATTCGCTGTAAGATGTCGTTTTGTTTCGGGTGCTCCATTTATATGAGTCTTCTAGTATTCCATAGTTTCTATTATGATATGTTCGACTCTATAAATCTATGATCGCTTAGCATAAATTTATATAATAAATTGAGATGAATTCTTATCGATACGAAGGGGATACCGATGTTTTGCCGAATTAACCATGTTACAGGAACTTCCACTCTACTGGCGAAAAGGAGATCTTAACTCAGGATGAACACCATAAAGCAGCGTAAGAAAGAACTTGGCAACTTGCGTCCGAAACCAACGATCGATTTGCAGGTTTTAGATCGATTCTGGGAGGAAGTGCTGACGGCATATGCCGACAAGCCTCTTCACATGATGATTCAATCAGAGGAAACCCCCTTTCCTCATATGAAAGTATCCAAAGTTTCCTACCATGGTTATGACGAAACGCCAATCCATGCATGGTATATTACGCGTACTGATCAGTTGCAAGATAACTCCTCCCCATGTATCGTAACCTTTCCGGGTTATACCGGAGACCGCGGATTCCCGGAACGATATGCTCATTGGCTGATGCTGGGTTACTCGGTGCTTGCTGTGGATGTCAGGGGACAGGGCGGAGAAACCGGAAATCTGCTGCCGCTGGACAGCGGTGTAGTTAAAGGCTGGGTGTCGCAGGGAATAACAGATATCCATCATTCGTACTACATGGCTATTGCTATGGATGCCGTCAGAGCTGTGGACGTTGCAGCACAGCAACCGGGAGTTGATCCGGGTAAAATTGCCGTAGTGGGCGGGAGTCAGGGCGGGGGATTGGCACTGCTGGCAGGGGCTTTGAATTCGAAAGTTGCAGCGATTGTGGCCGATATTCCCAACATGTGCAGAATGGATTATGGGGTTCTGCATTCGGTCAGCTCTCTGAACGAGATCGCCCAGTATATTAAACGGTATCCCCAGCAGTTGGATCAAATCCTCGAGCATCTCGCACATTTTGATATGTTAAATCTTGCGCCGCGAATTCATGTGCCGGTCATGGTATCTGTTGGATGGAAAGATACGGTTTGCATGCCTGAAACGATATATGCTGCGTACAATCGAATAGAAGCTGAAAAAGAAATACGGGACTATCCTTTCTCCGGGCATGAAGTCAATGAGTATCAGAAGCGCGAAGGAATGTTGTTTCTGGAGCGAATTTTAAACAAGGTTTAATATATGGGATGAAGAGCTCCCATATATCACTTACAACTGTCTGAAATACGTGTACGTACATAGGGGAATAATACGCAAAAAGGGTATCCTGCGGTCATGATTAGACCAGCAGGGTACCCTTTTTATTAGCCATTAACTTAAGCCCGGTCCAGGATCGTCTGGAGCGTTGTGCGATCCAGACCTTTGACGAGCTTGATCAGGAGTTCTTTGGCTGCATCATAATCATCCGTGTGGATAATGGACGAAGAAGTATGGATGTAACGTGAGCAGATGCCAATGATGGTGGAAGGAACGCCAATACCGCTAAGATGAACTTGACCGGCATCCGTGCCGCCAGGGGAAACGAAGTATTGGTATTTAATCTTGTTCGTCTCAGCCGTATCCTGCACGTACTCTACCATGCCGCGGTGAGTAAGCATCGTCGGATCGAAAATTCGAAGCAACGCGCCCTGACCCAATTGACCGAATTGGCTCTTGTCACCCATCATATCATTCGCCGCGCTGGCATCTAGTCCGAAGAAAATATCCGGCTGAATTAGGTTAGCGGAAGTGCGTGCTCCCCGAAGGCCCAATTCTTCTTGCACGGTCGCCCCGGCGTATACCGTATTGGGAAGCTTCTCACCGTGGAGCGCCTGAACCAGCTCGATTGCAAGGCCTACACCATAACGATTGTCCCACGCTTTGGCCATGATTTTTTTGGGATTAGCCAGGGGAGTGAATTCACAAATCGGAACCACTTGCAATCCCGGACGAATACCAAATGATTCGGCTTCTGCCTTGTTGTCGGCCCCAATATCAATATACATCGATTTGATATCGACCGGTTTGCTTCGCTGCGCTTCATCCAGCAGATGTGTAGGAATGGAGCCGACAACACCTATAATCGGGCCATTGTCTGTGATGATTTGCAGGCGCTGAGCAAGCACCGCCTGACTCCACCAGCCTCCAAGCGGCTGAAAACGGACCATACCTGCCTCGGTAATGCCGGTTACCATGAATCCGACTTCATCCATGTGACCTGCCACCATGACTTTTGGACCTTCATCATTACCGCGGAGAACAGCGAACAGGCTACCCAGCCGATCCTGCACGAACTCATCTGTATATGGAGAGAGGGCATCCTTGACCCAAGAACGAAGTTCTCTTTCAAAACCTGGTGCAGCAGGGAATTCTGTTAGCGTACGAAAAAGTTCCAATGTTGATTCATTCATTGTGAAGTCGCTCCTTTTGAAAAGGTATGTAAGAGTTTTTTCATGTTCTAGTATGCCCCTATATATCTAAAAAGTCTACAAAGCCTGAGTGCTGTGCTGTTATAAACAATGAAACAAGCACCGGACTTTCCATAGCAGAATACGATGGTGGTAGAGCGGGTGAACCTGCAGCTCAAAGGAGGGGCAGAACAGAATATGAACCGCCCATGGATTAATAAATATGAGGCACACGCCGATCTAAGAATACTTCTGCTCATCATCGTCTTGTTTATCTTACTCGTCATTTTGCTGAAGTATATTTTCTTAGTCTAACCGCCCAAGCAATTATGACAGCGAATCTTAATTCAGCTTTCAGGATACTCCTGAAGGCTGATTTTCGCGTTAAGCATAAACCTTCTGGACAAGCTTTGGATTCCACGTGAGAAGGATGATTTTCCAATCATAAAGTCAGTTCGTACTAAGCATAATGATATCAGTGATATCCTCAGCAGGTCTTTTAGCGTTCAGAAAGGTCACATACTTATTCAAAGCGGAGGTGCATTAAAATGTCTGGCTCAAATCAAAAGCCTAAATCCGATATCACCACCATGAGTTCGGCGGAATATCAGGCGATTGCCAAGAAACACGAACCTCCCCGCGCCATATTCAAAAATTGTTTTCGCGCTTTTTTGGTGGGAGGACTTATTTGTTTGATCGGTCAATGCATACAGAAGTTTTTCATGTCTGTATTCCATATGAGCACCACCGAAGCGAGCAATCCGACGGTCGCCGTGCTGATTATACTCTCCGTTATTCTGACCAGTTTTGGCGTGTATGATAAAATCGCGCAATGGGCTGGAGCGGGCAGTGCCGTGCCGGTCACGGGATTTGCGAATTCCATGTGTTCCGCGGCGTTAGAGCATCGCGCAGAGGGTTTGGTCCTTGGTGTGGGGGCCAGTATGTTTAAACTGGCGGGCTCTGTCATTGTATTTGGTACCGTAGCTGCTTTTATCATAGGTATCATTTACGCTATCTTTGGCATCGAGGGGAGATAACATGAGATGAAGGTGATCGGCCAAACCTGGCAGTTCGAGAACAAACCCGTCATTATTGGCACAGGAACGATTGTAGGACCAGAGGAAGGCGAAGGGCCACTGGCCAATGATTTTGATTATGTGTACGACAATATAGAAATTAATGAGAAAACATGGGAGAAGGCAGAACGGAAACTGCTGGAGGATGCCTCAAAGAAAGCGGTCGAAAAGGCGGGCATTAAGGAAGACCAGCTCCAGTTTTTTGTGGGCGGAGACTTAATGAATCAGATTATAAGCAGTTCATTTGCCGCCAGACAGATGGGGGTCCCTTACATCGGTGTATTCGGTGCTTGCTCCACGTCTATGGAAAGTCTGGCGGTTGCTTCCATGCTCGTTGAAGCAGGTGGAGCCAAGTATGTCATGGCAGGTACCGCAAGCCATAACTGTACGGTGGAGAAGCAGTTTCGTTATCCGACAGAGTACGGATCTCAGAAGCCGCCTTACGCGCAGTATACGATAACGGGGGCTGGCTGTTCCGTCGTTTCAGACAAGGGTGATGGCCCTGCTGTCACTTATGCCACCATCGGCAAGGTCGTTGATCTGGGGATCAAAGACCCATTCAATATGGGAGCAGCGATGGCACCAGCAGCGGCCGATACGATCACGAAGCACTTCAAAGACACGGGACGGCAGGCAAAAGACTATGACTTGATCGTAACCGGTGACCTGGCGTCGGTCGGACTTCCCATAGCCAAAGATCTTCTGAAACAGAATGATGTCATCATGGACGGTACGGTATTCGCGGATTGCGGTTTGATGATTTATGACCTGGAAAAACAGAAATATGTCAATGCAGGAGGAAGCGGCTGCGGCTGCTCCGCAGTGGTTACTTACGGTCATATTTTGAATCGGATGCGGAAGGGCGAATTAAAAAAGGTTCTTATCGTAGCTACCGGAGCTTTATTGTCGCCGATATCATATCAACAGGGTGAGAGCATTCCTTGTATTGCACACGCTGTAGCTTTAGAAATGGGAGGATAATACGATGCAGTTTCTATGGGCGTTTATTATTGGCGGTTTGATATGCGTGATTGGGCAAATCCTAATGGACGTTGTTAAACTGACACCTGCGCATACCATGAGCACCTTAGTGGTTACCGGAGCCGTAGCCGATGGCCTAGGATTGTACGAGCCGCTAGTCAAATTCGCCGGAGCCGGAGCGTCTGTACCGATCACGAGCTTCGGTAATTCGCTTGTTCACGGTGCCTTGACGGAGCTGGGGAGGGACGGCTGGATCGGGGTCGTAACGGGGATATTTGAGGTCACCAGTGCCGGAATATCCTCGGCCATCATTTTTTCTTTTCTGGCAGCTTTATTTGTTCGACCGAAGGGATAACTTCTATAAATTAGGAAAAAGAAGGTCCTGGCATATGCCGGGATCTTTTTTATGTATAACAATCAAATTCTCTCTTCGAATGTACTCCCGGAGGTCGATCATGTACAATAGTACTAAATTAAGTATTTATTCCCCTATCAGGAGGTTAGTCATACATGCCCGTAAGTCAAGAATCAATGAAAATTATTACTTCGGTACGCAAAAATCTGGAATCGTGCCTGCTAGGAAAAGAATTTGAAATCCAATTGCTCCTTACAGCGCTCCTCGCTGGCGGACATGTACTGATTGAGGATGTACCCGGCACAGGAAAAACCCAGCTGATCAAGGCATTGGCTAAATCCATGCAGGGTGACTATCGCCGTATTCAATGTAACCCTGATATTCTCCCAAGTGATATTACGGGGGTTTCCGTATTCCATCCCAGGGATGAAATGTTCTATTTCCGTCCAGGTCCAGTTATGACCAACATATTGCTGGCGGATGAAATAAATAGAGCAACAACCAAAACGCAATCAGCTCTGCTAGAAGTCATGGAAGAGAGAAGCGTGACTGTGGATGGGACCACCCATGAGCTTCCGCATCCTTTCATGCTGTGTGCAACCCAGAATCCGATTGATTTTGAAGGTACCTATATGCTCCCTGAGGCCCAGCTGGACCGGTTTATGCTGAAACTAAGCTTGGGTTACCCTGATGCTGCTACAGAGAAGCAATTGATGTACCGCTCAAGCAACGGACAACTGGTGGACAAGCTTCAACCAGTGACACATATGGACAGGATATCGGCTATTCAGCTTGAAATTCGTGAAGTATTCATCGGTGAGCCCGTAGCCGATTACTTACTGAATATTATCCGGACAACGCGTGAGCATTCTGCTGTTATGCTTGGTGCTAGTCCACGGGCGACCTTATCCTTTATGAATGCTGTAAAAGCTTATGCTTTTCTGCAAGAGCGGGATTATGTACTGCCCGACGATGTAAAGATCCTTGCTCCTTATGTGCTATCACACCGGATCATGCTGCGTCCGGAAGCCAGACTCGATAATGCTAGCCCTTCGTCTGTGCTAGAGTTCATATTGCGTCAGGTCAAAGTGCCTGTACATATGGGGAGATAGGCATGCGCCGTGCTGTTTCGTTAATCATGAATGGCATGCAGCCGTCTAGACTGGCAGCGGTGCTGGCGGTATGGTGCCTATCACTATTGTATGTATTATTCCAGGGGGGCAAAACCTCGATTATGCTCTTCTCCATGATCAGCCTTCTCTCCATCTATTTGATCGGAGCCGGTTTTGGCGGAGTGAATCGTGTCATAGCTCAGAGAAGCGTACGGGGGGGAGCGGAACGCGGAGTGGAACAACTTCATGCTGGTGAGCAGGTTAGTGTGAAGCTGGAGGTTCATATTCCGGGATTTCTGCCTACACCCTATTTAATCGTCCGTGAAGTATTGCAAAGGCATAACGGTGACTCTTGGTCATTTGAAGAAAGCGTAATACCTAATCTCCGCGGGGCTGGCAAGCTTGTCTTTCAGACTCCTCCGTTAGAGCGGGGGCGGTATGTATTCTCCAAGACGGAATGCATAAGCGAGGATATCTTCGGACTTATGGAGCACAAGGGACGCATAGAAGTGCAGACTAATTTCCACGTACTGCCGCGAACGGTATATATCCCAAAATGGCAGCGAAATATTCGAAATTCCAGATTGGGAGGCACTCATACTACGATTTCTGCTTCAAGACGGGAAACAACGCAGATAAACGGGGTCCGCGATTATGTTTATGGCGATCGGATTTCCCGGATCCATTGGAACGCAACGGCAAAAACCGGCACGTGGAAATCGAAGGAGTTTGAGCATGAATCCTTTCCCAGAACCTTAATCGTTCTGGATTGCACTGCGGAAGGGTATGATCATGCCCAGCAGTTTGAACTTGCCGTATCAGCTGCCGCTTCGTTGATCGAATACGGTGCCAAAGAGCATGCGGGTACGGGCTTGTTCACGACCGCCAAGGAAACAAGAATGTTTCCTCCTGCTGATCACGCCGGAGAACGGATGCGGATGATTCAGCACCTGATTGATATTGATTACAACCGTAAGAGCAAACTGATTGCTTCTTTGGAGACATCGTACCGCCATTTTCCTAAGGGAGCTTTATTCTTGTTAATCAGCCCAATGAGCGGCAAGGCTGCTTCAGAGATCATGCGCTGGGTAGAGACCAGGGGAATGAACCCCTGCTTCCTTCAAATCACCAATCCCCGTAAACAGAATCAGCGGGATGAATCCATAGCGCTTCTTCAATCCCGTGGGATCTCAAGCTATTCCGTTTCTTCCCTTGAAGAGCTGCCTGCGGTGTTGGGAGGTGGGACATGATGAAGTTATGGCAGGACAAGTTATCCACTGTCTTCTTTGCCGCGCTAACGATGTTATGGATATGGATTATCGGAATGCAGTGGGTATCCTTTGCCAAAACGATCTGGCTGCCTGAAACAACGGCTATCGTTATTGCAGCATTGACCATCACGGCAGTGACCGAGGCACTGCTGCCAATAAGGCAAGGATACCGAATGCTTGTCCAGTTCATTCTGATCTTGTACTCTGTGTACAGCTTGCTGTCCAGTCATGGCAATGCGGTCCCATCTTTTGTAACGGGTGGTTTCCTTACTAAGGAGATTATGCTTCTGTTCCCGTATCTGTGGTTTGCCGTTATCGCTTGGGCTGTTATTCTGTTTGTTGCGCGCTGGACCAAAACGAAAAGCCGTGTACTCTTTGTAACTGCGCTTAACGTTATCGGTTTAGCCGTGCTGGATTCATTTACAAGAATCGTGCTATGGGATGAGGTTGCATGGGTTGCCGGCGTGGGATTATGCTGGCTCGTAACCAATCATTTTAACCGGTTTCGGAGACGTTTTCCCCAAGGCTGGGTTAGGCTATCCAAATCTCCCTTTAAGATTGTAGCTAATATTCTGGTCATTATTTCTTTAATTATCGTGGCAGGAGTGAACATGCCGTACGTTAAACCGACATTAGTTGATCCATATACAGCCTGGAGAGAATGGAATGGTGTACCACTATCTAGCAGTGGCATAACCGGGTCAGGCACTCTTTATGAGTCGTTAATGGAAAGCACGTCCGGATATGGAAGAGAAGACAACAATCTTGGCGGCGGCTTTAATTTTGACTATTCTCCTGTAATGTCGATTACCACAGACGAACGCAGTTACTGGCGTGGTGAGACGAGAACCGTGTATTCGGGTACTGGATGGACGGATAGCGCTGATAATCAGCGTTCCGGGTCTGGGGTAGACATTGGCAAGGAATTGACTGAAGAAATGAGTGTATCCGTGCCCACCAAAACCTTGGAGCAGTCAGTCATCATGCTGAATGATACGGTATATCCGGTATTGTTCGGAGCCTATACGGTTCGCCAGCTGGACAGCATGGATGATCGTATTGACTCGGATCGGCTTCGCTGGGTGGCGGATCGCGCCGAATTGCATTTGGATGAAATACGTAATTCAGATTATCCGCAAAGCTACACCGTAACATCGGAGGTGCCGGTAATCCCGATAGAGGAGCTGAGCAACAAAACCTTCAATGAACTATATTCAGGGTCCATTGATAAAGCTTATCTTCAGGTACCAAGGAATTTTCCAAACCGCGTTAAAAACCTGGCAGAGGAAATTACGGCAGAAGGAAATACGCCGTATGAGAAGGTTATGCTCTTGCAGAACTACTTAACAACCAATTATTCCTACACCAACACGCCTGATCTTACGCGCAAGAAGAGTGATGACTTTGTGGATGGTTTCCTGTTTGAGATTCAGGAAGGGTATTGCGATTATTTTTCTACTGCTATGGTGATGATGTCGCGGTCTCTGGATATCCCCGCACGCTGGGTCAAAGGCTACGCCCCGGGAAGGGCGGCGATTCCGGATTACCCCATGGCGGACGGCCAGACGATAATAGAGCCTGGGAGCTATACCGTTACGAATGCCGATGCTCATTCATGGGTTGAAGTATACTTTGGCGAATATGGTTGGGTTCCTATTGAAGCTACACCCGGCTTTAGCATGCCAATCCTGACAGCGGACTCAGATGCTGATCCTGTAATGAATGAAGAGGTTGAAGAAGAGAAGGAAGAAGATGTAACCACTCCGGCTTCCTCTGCCGATGATCAACAACCAGGCTGGGTTACACCCGTGGTTATGGCTGCTCTCGGGGTTATTGTGCTGTGGATTGTGTATATCTTATGGAGAATGCGCATCCGTTTACGTTTTGTCTCTGCAAGGATCCGCGCGGGCAAGCCGTTGACAGCAGCAGATAAGGTGATTGCCGAAACGGAACGTTGGATACGTGCCGCGCACCGCAGAGGTATGGTAAGGCAGGAACATGAAACTTTGCGAGAGTCGGTTCGTCGTTGGGCGACTTCACACCCTGAACTGGAGCCCCTGCTTAGAGCGCTGCTCCTGCAATTCGAAACTGCCAGATATAGTCCTGCCCAAGTAAAGGAGGAGCAGTGGCGTTCGGTCCAGCACGATGCAGAGCAATTGAAGAAGACGCTGAAAGGCGTGCGCATCGTGCCCCAAGAATATCTCTCATCTTAAATAGTTACGATGGCGCATGGGAAGGAATGTTCTTGTTATAATAATAGGGATAAGGCTTTTAGATGGATTACTTCCTGATATTTAGTCATGACAGACCGCCCAACCTGCTTTTGCAGCAGCCGGGTGGTCTTTTACTGACAAAGAATACGACTCGCTCGGGTCCAAGGAAAGGGTTCGTGATTATTTTTACTAAGGAACCGGAATATGGTATAGTTTTTCGTATGAAATTGAGGTGACGAACTTGTTTGAAATGTTAATTCCAAAGCTCCGTGTTAACACGGTTTTTGATATTAACCTTGAGGAACTATATAAACAGGGGTATCGGGGAATCATTACGGATTTGGACAATACTCTTGTAGGAGCCAAGGCACCACTGGCAACGCCAGAACTGGTCGATTGGTTCAAAAAAGTCAAGGAGATCGGCTTTCAGCTCATCATCGTCTCGAATAATCAGCTCGAACGTGTATCAAAATTTGCGACACCGCTGGATATCCAGTTTGTGCATGAAGCTCGTAAACCAAGCAATACTCCTTTTCGCAAAGCGATGAGCATGATGGAGCTTGCTCCAGAGAAGACGGTTGTGGTTGGTGATCAGATGCTGACCGATGTATATGGCGGAAATCGTCTCGGATTGTACACGGTTCTGGTTATGCCTATTGCCATTCAAGACGAGGGATGGTTTACACGTATGGTGAATCGCCGGGTGGAACGAATCGCCTTAACCCGTTTGCGTAAAAAAGGATTGTGGATGGAGGAGGAACCTAAATTATGACGTTGCCTACTGGCGGTGAAGACATCAAGAAGTGCAGCGGCTGCGGCATACCGCTTCAAAGTGCGGCGCAGGACAAGCCGGGATATTTACCGGAGAAGGCTTGGGATCGCGATCCGGTCATTTGCCAGCGCTGCTTCCGGATCAAGAATTATAATGAAGCATCTTCGGTTGCTGTAGACCAGGATGAATTTTTACGGCTGCTTGGGCAGATCGGCGGCAAGAACGCGCTGGTCATTCACATTGTGGATCTATTCGATTTTGAAGGAAGTCTCATATCCGGCTTGCAGCGGTTTGTCGGCAACAATCCGGTCATTCTGGCCGTGAATAAGACCGATCTTCTGCCGAAGGTAACCAATTGGAACAAGGTTCTGAATTGGGTGCAGAAACAATGTAAGGAGCATGGCCTGAAAACGGAAGATATTGTGCTATGCAGTGCAAAGAAAAACCAAGGCTTCGAGCGACTTCTTGAGACAGTTGCACACCATAGAGGCGATCGTGACGTCTACGTTGTCGGTGCCACGAACGTGGGTAAATCCAGCTTGATCAATCGCTTGATCCGCGATTACAGTGATCTGGATCAGGAGCTGACGGTTTCCCGTTATCCGGGAACAACGCTGGATATGGTCCATATTCCGCTGGATGATGGACGGCATATCATCGATACGCCGGGTATTGTTTATCCATGGCGTTACAGCGAGCTTGTCAGCCGCCAGGATTTGGGGGCGATTATGCCTGAGAACCCGCTGAAGCCGATGGTATACCAGTTGAATGAAGGACAGACACTGTTCTTTGGAGGGTTTGGCCGGTTTGATTTTGTGCAAGGAGAGCATCAATCCTTTACTTGTTTTATCAGCGGTAGACTAGGCATCCATCGCACCAAGCTGGAACGTGCGGATTCGCTGTTTGCCGAGCATGCAGGGGAACTGTTATCCCCTCCGACCAAGGAACAGCTTGATGAATTGCCGGAATGGACAAGACATGAAATCCGAATTTCAAAGGGTACACGACAGGATGTGTTTATTTCAGGACTTGGCTGGATCAAGATCAACGGTGAGCTGGGAGCTCTCGTAGCAGTCCATGTGCCCAAAGGAATCAAGGTGCTGGCGCGTCCTTCCTTGATATAAGCAAAATAAGAATGCTGGATAACACTAAAAGGGACTAAACCTTGGGTAAACACCCGTCTATTCATGGGAGAGGCAGGAGAGAATGAAAGTGAATCCATTAATCGAGCATGATTATCTGCTCCTGGGTGTGATGGGGGATCCGATCGGACACTCGAAATCACCGGCCATGCACCAGGCAGCATTAACTGCGATGGGATTATCCGGTGCCTATGTGCCGCTGCATATTCGTCCGGAAGGATTAAGTGATGCCATTCAGGCAATCAAAGTGCTGGGATTCCGGGGTGTGAACATCACGATCCCGCACAAGGTGGAAGTTATGAAGTATCTGGATGTCATTGATGAAGGAGCGCAGCGCATCGGTGCTGTGAACACGATCGTCAATGATAACGGTAAATTGACAGGATACAATACAGATGGTATCGGGTATGTCCGTTCCTTAAAGGAGGAAGCTTGTTCCGATCTTAAGGGAAAACATATTGTCGTACTCGGTGCGGGCGGCGCAGCCAGGGGAATCATACACGCCCTTACGGGGGAAGCTCCTGGATCGATATCCATTGTGAACCGGACATCGGCCAAGGCTGTGGCGCTGGCCGCAGAATGGTGCTCGCTTGGTGATCTGAGGGGATACGGAGAGGATGAAGCCGACAAAGCGTTGCTCGAAGCGGATATCATCATTAATACAACTTCAGTGGGTATGTTTCCTCACATTTCCGAACTACCAGTATCGCCGAAGTTTATCCCTGAGGGGATTGTTGTCAGCGACCTGATCTATAATCCACTGAAGACCGAGCTGCTGCGGCAAGCCGAGCTTCGGCAATGCACGGTGCATGGCGGACTGGGAATGTTCGTTAATCAGGGCGCGTATGCATTCGAGTATTGGACAGGACAAGCTGCACCAGTACAAGCCATGAAGGAAGCGGTGTTAAGAAGCTTCCAGCCAGAGTCGTAATATCTTTGTTTATTGATTAATGCTTAGGCAAAAGCTACAATATAGCTTTCAACACGAAGCACACTATAATAATTGAATATTTAAGGAGTAATGACCAAGCATGTTAACAGGAAAGCAAAAACGACATTTACGTTCGCTTGCGCATCATCTGGATCCGCTGTTTCAGGTAGGCAAGGGAGGCAGCAATGAACATCTGATCCGGCATATTTCCGAGGCGATCGAGAAGCGGGAGCTACTGAAAGTGTCCGTGCTCAACAATTGCCTCGAAGATCCTCGTGAAATCGCTCAGGAGCTTGCCGAAGGGGCAGATGCCGAACTTGTGCAAGTGATTGGAAAGACGATCGTACTTTATAAAGAATCGAAAGATCACAAAACAATCGAACTGCCATAACTAGAGCACGCGCTCTTTGGATGCAGTGGATTTGCAAGGAACTCAAACTCTCTTACTTTAGGGGGAGGTGACCCGCATGAAGGTAGGGATCATGGGCGGAACTTTCGATCCCATTCATATTGGACATATGCTTGCTGCGGAATCAGCGCGGGATGCTTATCGTTTGGACGAGGTATGGTTTATGCCAAGCCATATCCCTCCGCATAAAGAGGATGCTGGCGTGACCGGTTTGATGAGGCTGGAAATGACGGCTGAAGCGATCACCGGCCATCCGTCTTTTCGTTCGCTCGACTGGGAAGTGAAGCGCGGAGGGGTATCCTATACGGTGGACACGGTGAGGGATCTTCGGAATATGTATCCTGAGCATGATTTTTCATTCATCATCGGAGCGGATATGGTAGCATATCTTCCCAAGTGGGACCGTATTGAAGAGCTGGCGGGAATGATCACCTTTATTGGGGTCAACCGTGCGGGTACTAAGCTTTCGGTGGAGGCGCTGCCAGACTTTCTGCAAACCGCAGTGGTTACGGCGGAAATGCCGATGATCGAAATATCGTCTACCATGATTAGGAACAGGGCAGCTGCCGGGTCTTCCATCCGTTACATGGTACCGGATCGTGTATATGATTATATTGTTAGGAGCGGTATTTATGGCATACAACCGTGATGAACTCATAGCAGCCGTATCCTCCCAGATGCCGGCCAAGCGCTGGGAGCACACCCAAGGTGTAATGGAAACCGCGGTGATTCTGGCTGACAGGTACGGAGCAGACCCGGTTAAGGCTGAGCTAGCTGCCATTTTGCATGATGTGGCGAAATACTGGCCTATACAAAAGCTTCATCAAATGATGGTGGAGAACGAGCTCTCCGAAGAGCTGCTGCACTACGACAAGCAGCTTTGGCATGCCGAGGTAGGCGCCTTCGTCGCGGAGCACGAGTATGGCGTAACGGATGTCGAGGTGCTTGACGCCATCCGTTACCATACATCGGGGCGCGTAGGAATGACGCTGCTCGATAAGGTGGTATGCCTTGCGGATTACATGGAACCGGGACGGGATTTCCCCGGCGTGAATAATATCCGCGAACTGGCCAACCATAGCCTTGAAGGGGCCCTTGCAGCCGGTTTTGATTCGACGATTGGCTTTCTGCTTTCACGCAGACAAATTATTTTTCCGTTGACGGTACTAGCCCGCAACGATCTAATTAAGCAATTGGAGGCGAATTCATGACGTTGAAACCGAATGAATTGTTACAGGTAGCCGTGGCTGCCGCTGAAGATAAAAAAGCGATGGATGTTGTTGTCCTTGATCTTAGAGGCATTTCATTGATTGCAGACTATTTTGTCATTTGTCATGGTAACTCAGATACCCAGGTTCAAGCGATAGCTACCGAAATCCGAAAACAGGCTCATGATGCGGGCGTAGCCCTGCGCGGTCTGGAAGGCATGGACGCTGCACGTTGGGTGTTGATGGATCTTGGAGACGTGATCGTTCATATTTTCCATCGCGATGAGCGCGAATACTACAACATTGAGCGTCTATGGTCGGATGCTAAAGTGGTGGAGAACGTATGAGCCTGATCGCCGGCACATTGACGAAGCTCGTGGTCTCCAGAGAGGTGTCTCCATACGGATATTTTCTGGATGGTGGAGATCGGGATGTGCTTCTTCACTATTCTGAGCTTACGGAAAAAGTTGAGCCGGGGGATACGGTGGAGGTCTTTATCTTCTTTGACACGGAAGACCGCCTGGCCGCAACGATGAAGAAACCTTATCTTACGCTGGGTGAAACCGCAAAGCTTGAGGTGGCGGACGTTCATCCGCGTCTCGGATGTTTTCTGGAGATGGGTCTTGGGCGGCAGCTGCTGCTTCCCATCCGGGAATTGCCGGAAATGCGTGAGCTGCATCCGCAAGTGGGTGATCACGTATTTGTTCTTATGGAACATGATAAGCAAGGAAGGCTTCGTGCAAAGCTTGCAGGAGAGCAAGAGCTTGCTCCACTGGCATTCCATGCCCCTGAATCGTGGAAAGGCCAGTGGTTTACCGCTTTGGTGTATAAACCGCTTCAGATGGGTACATTCGTCATCATTGATGGCGGTGTGATCGGTTTCGGCGCTATTGGCATGATCCATTCTTCTGAACGTACACGCATGCTGCGTCTTGGCGAAGAGGTGAAGGTTCGGGTCAGTCATATCCGTGAAGACGGCAGAGTGAACCTGTCCATGGTTCCGCAAAAAGAAATCGGCCGCACGGATGATGCGGATCGGCTGCTTGCTTTTCTTAAGGAGCGTCCGGGTCATGCGATGCCGTATTCGGATGAAACACCGCCTGATATCATCAAGCAGCGTTTTGGGATCAGTAAATCTGCTTTTAAACGGGCTCTTGGCAAGCTGATGAAGGACGGACTCGTTACGCAGAAGGAAAGCTGGACCTACATGGTCAAACAAGAGGAAAATTCCGGTTCTAATGAATAACCGAGGCTTTGGTAGGTAAAAGCTTCTAGGAAAGTGGTGTCATCATGTTGTCTTACCGCAAGTTTGCTTACGTATATGATCAACTCATGGAAGACATGCCGTATCCGGATTGGATCCGCTTTGCAAGAACGGCTTGGGATCAGCACGGAATGCCAAAGAGCGTCGTAGAGCTGGGATGCGGTACAGGCAGTATCACGATTCCGCTTGTTAATTCTGGATTTGAAGTGACGGGAATTGATTTATCGTCGGATATGCTTTCCGTTGCAAGACGCAAGCTGGAAGGCACAGCCCAAGGCCACCGATTGTTCCGGGAGGGCAGTATTCGCTGGGTACAGCAGGACATGCGATCCTGGGAGCTGCCCGAGCAGGTCGATTCCGTCATTTCATTTTGCGATTGTTTGAACTACCTGCTGGAAGAGAAGGACATTCGATCCGCTTTCGCAAGGACTTATAGCGGTCTTAAGGAAGGCGGTACATTCTTGTTTGACGTGCATCACCCTAATACGCTGCGTCGGTATGACGAAGAGCAGCCATTTGTACTAGATGAACGTGAAGTGTCCTACATATGGACATGCGATCTCGATGAACGTCGTTGTGAAATTGAACATCATCTATCCATTTTTGCAAGAGATAACGAGGATTCTTCAGTCTATCGCCGTTTTGAAGAAACGCATGTGCAGCGGGGGTATGATCCGGACTGGATGAAGGTTGAACTGGTTAAAGCCGGATTTCGGGATGTGAAATGTTACGCTGATTTTGAGTGGATTGAGGCGGGCGAGGATGCTGCCCGGCTATTCTATGTTGCAATAAAATAAGTGAGTATTTTATGTGAAGGCACTCTCTTTCGTCTGTTTTGGGCGAAAAGGAGTGCCTTTTTTAGATATCAGGGAGTATACACTGCGGAGCAGTTGTATCCAAAGATACTTTTTTTCCATTTTATTTGACTGTCGTTAAGGTTCATTCGAAGAGGTATGGGTTTGCTTAATGGGCTGTGCTACGATGTTGGAGAAATAGAATTGACAGATTTGTTACCGCTTTCTTTCAGAGTGATTCTAGCATCCCATAGGTTTGGGATAACTGAAAACGAGTACAACGAGAGTTAAATGAATGAGGCGAAAATAGGTTGAGAGAGGATGGAACATTGATGAAACTGTCTGTATTCACAGTGGCTACTCCTGATTTAGCACCGGAGGAATTGGCAAAAGCTGCAGCAGATGCTGGTATTGAGAGTATTGAATGGCGCTTCAAGGAGGTTCCGGCAGATGCCGCTGATGAGAAGCCGTCCTTTTGGAGGCACAATCGCTGCTCGATGGATCCTGGTGGCACCCAGGAGGATTGGCTCCGGTTTCGGGAAGCAGCCGACCAATATGACAGGCGCAGTCTTGCAGTCGTCCCTTATCTGACATGTGGTGATGTGGAAGCGACGGAGAAGGTCATGCAAGCAGCCAAGCTGATTGGTGCCTCCTTTATTCGCGCAGGTATCCCGGGATATAACCGGAAACGCAATTATTATGAGCTGTATGACCAGGCGGTTCAGTATTTACACGAAGTGGAGGAGCTCGCAGCAGCTTATGGGGTTAAGGCATTGGTGGAAACGCATCATCTAACGATCGCGCCGAGTGCCGGGTTGGCGCACCGTCTCGTATCCCATTTCAATCCACAGCATATCGGCGTGCTGTATGATCCGGGCAATATGGTTTATGAAGGTTATGAAAACTACCGAATGGGTCTTGAGCTTCTTGGGCCGTATCTTGCGCATGTTCATGTTAAAAATGGGGGCTACCGTAAATCGCCATCTGTGGATGGTACCTCAGCTGAATGGTCTGCTGAATGGACTCCGCTTTCGCAAGGAGCCGTGCCTTGGAGACAAGTGGTACAGGACCTGAAGTCCGTTGGTTACGATGGTTACTACGGTATTGAAGATTTTAGCGGTACTTTTGAATCTAGGGAGATGCTAATGCGTTTTGCCGAGCAAATGAATATGTGGTCAGATCATGAACAGAGCTTGTAAGAAGCTGTTGAAGGAGGGATTAGATATGGATCAGGTAAGAGTAGGGGTTATAGGGTTAGGGATGGGTTTTTCACATGCCAGATCGCTGGCTGCGGGACAGATTGCAGGAGCACGACTAAGCGCGGTATGTGATTTGAATCCCGTTAAGTTGGAGGAGGCGAAGGCCACGCTGCCTTCAGATGTAAAGCTCTGGAGTGATGCCGATGCTATGATCTCGTCGGGCGAGATCGATGCAATAATTATTGCCACTCCGCATTATGCTCATCCGGATATGGCGATAAAGTGCCTGAGTCACGGGCTTCATGTCCTGATCGAGAAACCGGCAGGCGTGTACACGAAGCAAGTGCGGGAAATGAATCGCGTGGCAAAAGATAGCGGCAAAGTGTTCTCGATCATGTACAATCAGCGCTGCAATCCGTTGTACAAAAAGCTGAAAGAGCTCATTGCAGACGGAGAGCTTGGGGAAATCAGGCGGATGAATTGGATAATCACGAATTGGTATCGGTCTCAAAGCTATTACGATTCAGGCGGATGGCGTGCCACCTGGGCAGGTGAAGGCGGGGGAGTACTGATCAACCAGTCTCCGCATCAGTTGGACCTGTGGCAATGGACGATCGGCATGATGCCGAAGAGAATGCGGGCATTTTGCTCTTTTGGCAAGTATCGGAACATTGAAGTGGAGGATGACGTTACTGCGTACGCAGAATACGAGAACGGGGCCACAGCCGTGTTCATTACGACAACGGGTGAAGCGCCGGGAACGAACCGATATGAAGTGACGGGGGATCGCGGAAAAATCGTCATCGAAGACGGGAAGCTTACCTTCTGGCGTCTCCGTGTTAATGAGTCCGAGTTCAATCGCCAGTATACCGGCGGCTTCGGTGAACCGGAATGCTGGAAATGCGAAGTGCCGATCTCGAGTGATAACCCACAGCATAATGGAATTATCCAAAATTTTGCGGATGCTATCTTACATGGAACACCATTGATTGCACCGGGAGAAGAGGGAATCCATGGATTAATGTTATCGAACGCCATGCATCTGTCCACCTGGACTGACAATTGGGTTGATCTACCCCTGGACGAAGACCTGTATTACGAGATGCTGCAAGAACGGATAGCAAATTCGTCCATCCGGAAAACGGTTAAGGAGGTCGGCCCGGTGGATATGAGCAAGACGTTTGGCTCTTATTAAATCATAATCAGGAGGCTCTTGGTATGGATCGCAGTAATGGAATGCTCTATGCGCCCGTGGGCAAGGCCCAGCCGGTGTGTAAGCCCAGAGAGTTTATATTTGCAGCCATGTCGCTGGAGCACGGCCATATCTACGGCATGTGTAACGGCTTGATTGAAGCCGGAGCGAAGCTGAAGTGGGTGTATGACCAAGACCCCGTTAAGCTGGCAGCTTTTTGCAAGGCATACCCTGGAGTGGCCGTGGCTTCCTCCGAGGCCCAGGTGCTGGAAGATGCTGAAGTTCATCTGGTTGCTGCAGCAGCCATACCTTCGGAAAGATGCGAGCTTGGCCTAAAGGTTATGTCGCACGGCAAGGATTATTTCACGGATAAGACGCCGTTCACTACGCTGGAGCAGGTGAACGCTGCACGTGCGAAAGTTGCAGAGACAGGCAGGAAGTATATGGTTTACTATAGTGAACGCCTGCATGTGGAGAGTGCAGTCCATGCAGGAACGCTGATTCGGGACGGGGCTATCGGGCGAGTGGTGCAAGTGATGGGAACAGGGCCGCATCGTTTAAACGCCGCCTCTCGTCCGGATTGGTTTTTCCGTCGCCATCAGTACGGAGGGATTCTGTGTGATATTGGTTCTCATCAGATTGAACAGTTTTTGTATTTTGCGGACTGCCGTGATGCCAGGGTGATCAGCAGCAAGGTTGGCAATTATGCGAACCCGGCTTTCCCCGAGCTGGAGGATTTCGGAGATGCGACGCTTGTGGGAGACAATGGAGCGACGAATTATTTTCGTGTTGACTGGCTTACACCGGAAGGATTAGGTACCTGGGGTGATGGCAGAACCTTTATACTTGGGACGGAAGGATACATCGAGCTTCGCAAATATATTGATATCGCAAGGCATCCTCAAGGCGATCATCTGTATTTGGTTAATCGCGATGGCGAGTTTCATATGGAGCTTCAAGGCAAGGTAGGCTATCCATTTTTCGGGCAGCTTGTTCTGGATTGTCTGGAACGAACAGAAAATGCCATGTCCCAAGAGCATGCCTTCAAGGCCGGAGAATTATGTGTGATTGCCCAGAATGAAGCCATACGCATTCATCAAAATCACTTATAATAGAGAAAACCCCGTTAAGATTGAGGGGCAAGCAGGAGATGATTACTCCAAAATCGCTAAAGGGGCAATTCTCTATGACCTCATCTTCCAATAAAATATCAAGATTTGACCGTATGCAGCTTAATAAGCCTTTTGATCTGACTTATCACAGCGAGCAGCCAATATTGAGCGGGCAGTTTCATTCACATCCTTTTTATGAGATTTTTTATTTCCATGAAGGACGCTGTACTTATTTGATCGGCGATTCTATATTTGCTCTGAAGCCGGGAGATCTGCTCCTGATGAATGGACTCGTGCTCCACTGCCCGAATGTAGAGCCTGGCTCCAGATATGTCAGAAGTATTCTGCATTTTGATCCATCCTGGATCTGCAAGGGATTATCAGATACAGCCAAATCGATCATGCTGGATCCCTTCGAAACACTGCGGAATCATCGTATAAATCTGGTGGGGACGGACCGGGACGAGTTCGAAGGCATACTAGCAGATATTAACCGTCTATCTGTGTCCACAGCCGGCTTTCGTCAAGAGCGAATGACCTTGCGCATCCAGGAGATGCTGTATATGATAGCCGACTGGTGTCGGGCAGCTGTTCAGGATCAAGATTCGATCTCAGAGAAGGAACGACATGTCCAACATGTGGTGTCATTCATTGAGGGGAATTACATGAACGACCTGACGCTAGAAAGAATCGCCCGCGATATGCATATCACAAAACATTATTTATCTACTTTATTTAAGGAAGTTACCGGAACAACGGTGTTTACATATTTGTATCATCGGCGGATTAACCAGGCAAAGATCATGCTCAGGCTAAATCCTCAATTGAGTATAACGGATATCAGCCAAGCGTCAGGGTTTAAGCATCTAGCTCATTTTAGCAGGCTGTTCAAAGCCACGGTAGGGATGACACCCGAATATTATCGAAAGAGCGGGGATGAGCTTCCGTTGACTTGATCGTGCTTTTTGGTTATAATAGCGACATTAAAACCGAAATTAAACGCGATGATGAGGATCAATCATTCCATTTTCGATCATGCAGAGAGCCGGTGTCTGGTGAAAACCGGTTGACGATAGGAAGAAGCTCGCCTCGGAGCAATGGTGTTAACCCGGCCGTCGGAGGTTTGTATTTCCGGCAGATTCGGCCGATGAAGCATCGTCGTTTCATCCGCGATAAGGATGCAAAGGGAGTGAAAGGCAAGGCATGCCTTTGGCTAACTAGGGTGGTACCACGGGAATCAAACCTCTCGTCCCTAGCGATCAGCGCTATGGATGACGAGGTTTTTTTGTTTTTTTGGGCATAGGCATAGGCCTTTGTCTCTCGACTGCGAAGGAGGAGCAATGAAGTATGACGGACAATCAACCAATCGGCCACGGCTATCAGCCGCAGGCCATCGAACCAAAGTGGCAGAAATACTGGGATGATAACAAAACCTTCAAAACGGAAGATTCATCATCCAAACCGAAATTTTATGCACTGGATATGTTTCCCTATCCATCAGGTGCAGGCTTGCATGTAGGACATCCGGAAGGTTACACGGCAACGGATATCGTATCCCGCTACAAGCGGATGCGTGGCTACAATGTGCTGCACCCTATGGGATGGGACGCTTTCGGTTTGCCTGCAGAGCAGTATGCGATGGACACGGGCAAACATCCACGTGAGTTTACCGTACAAAATATTAATACGTTCCGCCGCCAGATCAAATCTCTCGGCTTCTCCTATGATTGGGATCGTGAGATCAGTACGACGGATCCGGAATATTATAAATGGACCCAATGGATCTTTATTCAGCTCTATAACCGCGGTCTTGCCTATGTGGCTGAAGTTCCAGTGAACTGGTGCGAAGCGCTTGGTACCGTGCTCGCGAATGAAGAGGTCATTGACGGCAAGAGCGAACGCGGAGGACATCCGGTCGTTCGTAAGCCGATGCGCCAATGGATCCTGCGTATAACCGAATATGCGGAGCGACTGCTTGAGGATCTGGAGGATCTGGACTGGAGCGAGAGCCTGAAGGATATGCAGCGCAACTGGATTGGTAAATCCACAGGTGCTGAAGTCCGTTTTGAAATCGAGGGTTATGATGGTCATCTGGAGGTATTTACAACTCGTCCCGATACGTTGTTTGGCGCTAGCTACTGTGTTCTGGCACCGGAACATGACCTCGTAGACAAGATTACATCGGCAGATCAGCGTGATGCGGTTAAGGCTTACCAGGACCAAGCGGCTCGGAAAAGCGATTTGGAGCGTACGGATCTGGCCAAAGATAAAACGGGCGTATTTACAGGTGCGTATGCCATCAATCCGGCAAGTGGTGCTAAAGTGCCGATCTGGATCGCCGATTATGTACTCGCCGGTTACGGAACCGGGGCCATTATGGCGGTTCCAGGGCATGATAGTCGTGACTGGGAATTTGCGAAACAATTCGGTCTTCCGATTATTGAAGTCGTTCAGGGAGGAAATGTTGAAGAAGAAGCATACACCGGCAGCGGTGTGCATGTGAACTCCGGCTTCTTGAACGGATTGGATAATGAAGAGGCTATCCAGAAAATGAACGAATGGCTGGAGAAAGAGGGAAAGGGCCAGAAGAAGATCACTTACCGACTCCGCGATTGGCTGTTCAGCCGTCAACGCTACTGGGGCGAGCCGATCCCGATTCTGCATTTGGAAGACGGTACAATGAAGACTGTGCCTGAGGATCAGCTTCCTCTGCTGCTTCCGGATGTGGAACAGATCAGACCATCAGGTACTGGCGAGTCACCACTGGCTAATGTTACGGATTGGGTGGAAACGGTAGATCCTGAAACGGGAATGAAAGCCCGCAGAGAAACCAATACCATGCCGCAATGGGCTGGCAGCTGCTGGTACTACTTGAGATACATTGATCCTCAGAACAATGATGAGCTGTGCTCCAAAGAGAAACAGAAGGAATGGCTGCCAGTTGACTTGTACATCGGTGGTGTGGAGCATGCGGTGCTTCACTTACTGTATGCTCGCTTCTGGCACAAGGTTCTGTATGATCTTGGTGTCGTTGATACGAAAGAGCCTTTCCAAAAGCTGGTCAATCAGGGTATGATTCTGGGTAACAATAATGAGAAAATGAGTAAATCCCGCGGCAACGTCATTAATCCGGACGATATCGTGAACGAGTATGGCGCTGACACACTGCGCGTATACGAGATGTTCATGGGGCCGTTGGAAGCAACGAAGCCATGGAACACCAATGGCGTTGAAGGAACGCATCGTTTCCTCTCCCGCGTATGGCGTCTGTTCATCGGCGACAATGGTCAATTGAACCCTAAAATCGTGGACGGGGAGGGTACGGATGAATTCAAACGTACGCTTCACAAAACGATTAAAAAAGTGACCCATGACTTTGATCATATGCACTTTAACACAGCAATCAGCCAGCTGATGGTATTCATCAACGAGGGATACAAGACAGATGAGCTTCCACGCAAGGCGATGGAGAACTTCGTCCAGCTCCTGTCCCCGCTCGCACCTCATCTGGCTGAAGAGCTGTGGAGTCGCTTAGGCTATACAGAGAGTGTAACCTACGTGCCATGGCCTGAGTTTGACGAAGCTTGGACCGTAGAGGCAGAAGTAGAAATCGTTGTTCAAGTTAATGGCAAAATTGTAGAACGTGCCAAGATTGCAAAAGACATGGATCAAGAAGCCATGCAACAACATAGCCTCTCCCTTCCGAATGTCAAGCAGGCGCTGGAAGGAAAGAGTATTCGCAAAGTTATTGCCGTACCGGGAAAACTGGTCAATATCGTGGCCGGTTAATCGTAAAACCGAAGGCAGCATCCAGTTTTGCCAGATCCTCCTCATACTTGTCGTGTGTGGTTTTGATCAATTGGTAGAACAATCCGCTCAGGTTGGAATCAAGAAGTGCCAAAGCCTGGGCTGTGATGCCTCCGGGAACCGCCACCCGATGTTGCAGCTGTTCGGGGGAGAAGCCCTCCTCCGTTAACAGTTTGCCGGTGCCAAGCAGCATTTCACCGGCTAACGCATTAAGGGTCCGGCGGTCGATTCCGGTCATCTCAACGGCAGCATCAATCCATTTTTCCATGAATAAACTTAAAAAAGCAGGCCCGCAGCTGGAGAAATCGGAAGTGATTCGCGTGTGCGATTCCAGTATCTCGACGGGCCTGCTGATGTAAGACAGGAGGCTTTCTATAAGCTGCCTGTCTTCTTCTTTTATTCGGGAACCATACATGCATAATGATGCTCCGCCACCGGTAAGGTTCGTGATGCTCGGGATGATTTTGGCGACTTTACAATTCAAAGTTGATTCCAAATGAATCAATTGAACGGGACTCGTGATGGATATTACAATTTGCCCTTCTTCAAGCTGGTCTTTAATTTCATTAATGACCGATCTAAACTCAAGCGGTTTGATACATAAGAATAGTACATTACTCGAAGAAGCTGTCTCCTCGTTACAGCTGCATACTGTCAAACCGGCATGGCGTTTTGCCAGTTGGTGTGCTTTCTCAGGGCTTCGGTTGCTGATCTGAATTTGCTCAGGCAGGAGTGCGCCCGAATGTATGAAGGCATCGATCAACAGACTACCCATACTGCCCGTACCGATAAAACCGACCTTCATGTGTAAGTTCCCTCCTTTCGCGCTTTACGGCAGAAATGTACCGTCCTTACGTTTAATGTATGCAGGAAAGTGGCCGGTTCATGACGGCTTTTCGACTCAATTTTGACGCAGGATAACTCAATATTATGGGATAGGCTTTGGGACAATGTGAACTTTGATAATAAGGAGTGATCATAATGAAACGGATACCTCTAGGCTGGAGTCTAGCCGCAACCATTGCAGGATGCGGATTCATACTATTTGCCGGTGGTAGCGATAAGGGGCTGGAGGGCTGGCAGGCGTTGAACGACCAGCTGGCGGAAGTGCTTGTAATAGAGGAGAAAGTAAATGCCAAAGTTTCGGGGCCAGATCCGAAAGAGAAGGATTCGGGACAGACTGCAGCCGTGGTCAATACGAATGTCGTGAAAGATTCAGAGGTGCTTGTGAACGGCCCGGCATCAAGTCAAGATCCTGGTACTGCAGGGTTGGGCAGCAGTGATCCCGCGCCACCGGTTACATCGATCGACCCGCCTGCCTCGTCCACCACTTTTTCAGATGCAGTAGACGGTAGTATGCAGTCCCAGCAGCCCCTGCCCGCTAATGAATCATCTGTGCAGACAACCCCACCGGCAGATCAAAATGGACTAATCAATGTCAACACGGCGGATGTAGCTGCATTGATGGAGTTGCCTGGCATTGGAGAAGCAAAAGCGAAGGCTATCATAAATTACCGGAATCAGTTTGGCCCTTTTCGCAGCAAAGCGGATTTAATGAATGTAAAAGGCATCGGTCCTAAAATTCTGGAGAAGATGAAGCCTTACGTTGGACTTTAGCTATGTGCTACAATAAAGGAGATATTGATAAGAAACAGGTGACAGATGATGAGTGCAGATCAACGTAAAGATTGGGATACTTATTTCATGGATATTGCCTTTATGGTGTCCACCCGCTCTCAATGTTCGCGGCGACATGTAGGGTCAGTTCTGGTGCAGGGGAAGAAGCTGCTTGGGACGGCATATAACGGAGCTCCGATGGGCGTGCCGGATTGCTCAGAGGCAGGCTGTATGATCGTGGAAGATTATGAGTTGGTAGTGGAGGAAGGCAAGGAAAGCATGGTGAAAAAACAACGCTGCATCCGTACGATTCATGCCGAACAAAATCTGCTGCTATTCACCGATCGCATTGATAGGGAAGGCAGCACGGTGTACGTGACGGATGAACCGTGCTGGACCTGCGCGAATATGCTCGCTAACAGCGGCATTGTCGAGGTGGTCTTCCATCGTCCCTATCCGAAGGATTCGGAGAAGGTTTCCCGTATGATGGAACAGAAGGGCATCTTGTTCAGGCAGCTTAAAGCATATGAGCCGCCACGCGAAACCTTGATGACGGTCGAGAATTAACGTAGGGATCGCCTAGATCGCATATAAGAAATTAAATCCGGCATCACAGAGGAAGAACCTTTGACTGCTTTAAGCAGCCAAGGGTTCTTTTTTGTATAGAATTATCGGGTTTGGAGGTCTCCGTCATCCAATCTTCTGTGGGGAACATCCGCTATATGCGGATTAGCTTGGTGAAAGAGTACGTCGATAAACGTTCTTTTGATGATATTTTTTTGGAAAGGATACGTTCAAAACATGAAACGAAGACCGTTGCTTGCATTTGCCGTATTATGGGTTATCGGCAGTAGTACAGCATGTCTGTATGATGGATGGAGGCTGTACTTGACAGCGGCCGGGCTGATTCTTTTGCTGCTTGTGGTATGTCAATGGGCGCGTGCAGGGAATATGTATACGTTTTGCATGCTGTTCTCTTTGGTGGTGTCAGGTATTTACTGGGAGTGGTATGACACAGCAAATGTAAGTGATTTCGAGTCAGTGCTCTCCGGAGAGGAAACGATAGATCGTATTCCTGTTATTGCTAGTGGCATCATATCATCACCTGTCGAGGTGGATGGTGACCGGGCGGATTTTAAGGTTACCCTGCAGCAGGCTGAGCTTATCCTGTCAAAGCCTCCCGTGGGAGCAAAGTCCCCAGTAGACTCGGACTATAACACGATGTTAAGGACAGATGACATCGTTATGGTTCAAGTAAAGCTTCTGGACCAAGTAGAGTTGGAATCAGCTAGGCAATGGCAGCGTGGTGATCGGGTACAGTTGACCGGAGAATTGCAAAAACCGGGAGAAGCGCGTAACTTTGGCGGCTTTGATTATCTTCAGTACTTGCGCACTCATAAGATTCATTGGATGCTTAAGGTGAAAGGCTCGGACCAAGCGAAGATCTCATCCCCTGATAAGTGGAAGATAAGCCATATTCTAAGGTGGAATGATGCTGTTCGCGAGAAGCTTGGGGATAAGTTAAAACAATTGTATGGCGGCATTCATGCAGGCTTTATGAAAGGGCTGGTTATTGGCAATCAGGACGATCTGGATCCCGATACTTTTATGGAGTTCTCGCGATTGGGATTGACTCATATTCTTGCGATATCAGGTATGCATGTCGCTGTGGTTGTCGGATGTCTTATCTTCGTTTGCAACTCACTTCGGATGACGAGAGAAACCTCGTTGACTGTAGTTATATGGCTGATACCTGTCTATGTCCTTCTTACAGGGGCGAGCCCTTCCATTGTGCGTGCGGGTATGATGGGGGTCATCGGTTTGTATGCAGCCAAACGACGAATGTTAAAGGACGGTATGCATATTCTCAGTGTGGCTGCGCTGGTAATGCTGCTGTGGAATCCATATTTTCTCCTAAATGTCAGCTTTCAGCTGTCGTTTATCGTCACTGCGGGGATCATGATATTCGTCCCGAAGCTGGTGTCTCTATTGACATTTCTGCCCCGCTGGCTTGCAGGGTCTGTCGGAATAACCGTGGTTGCACAGCTGATTTCTTTTCCACTCACAATCTATTACTTCAATCAAGTGTCATTGATATCTGTATTCGCCAATTTGCTTCTGGTTCCGGTCATAAGTATGGTAGTACTTCCACTCGGTATGGTGTCACTGCTGCTTAGCTGGGTATGGATGCGCGGAGCGGGCTGGATAGCTACTATAGCAGAATGGATTAACGAGATAAATTTTCGGATTGTAGACTTTATGAGTAGTTCATCCGCTTTCATGACTTTATGGCCATCCCCATCGCTGGCTTGGATCTTATGTTATTACTTCGTCTTGTATTTCCTACTCACTATATTGAAAAAGAGATCAGAGGTTCATGAAGAGCAGCAGCGTGGTTCCGATGATGATACGGTTCCTCTGGAGGACCGTCTATCGAGGGATATTCGAGCAAATATGCCAGATCCATCAGGTATGCTGCCGCTCGCGGACCAACTGGCCAGTGCATTACGATGGAGAGGTTTCCTGCGCGCAAGTGATTATGTCGAGCGATATGCATCAAGAACTGCGATCGTACTGCTGTCCGGAACTATGGTTATTTTGCTATTTAACGGTTATCAACCGCCTGAACCCGATCGCGGAACGGGGCTCGTACAATTTTTGGACGTGGGACAAGGAGATTCGATTCTGGTGACCACACCGGAGGGCAAGCATATTCTCATCGATGGCGGGGGGACGGTGAACTTTCGTAAAGAAAAGGATGTTTGGAAGGAACGAAAAGCTCCATTTGAGGTGGGAGCCAAAGTGGTAGTTCCTTTGCTAAAGAAACGGGGCGTACACCAGATTGATTATATGCTTATAACTCATGGTGACCAGGATCATATAGGTGGGCTCTTGGCTGTTCTGGATGAGATCCCTGTGAAGGCCGTCGTGTTCAATGGCACCTTGGCTCAATCTGCCTCTTTTAAACAGCTGATGCTTAGTGCCATTAAGCAGAAGATTCCGATTTATCAGGCTGGAGCAGACCGTGGGATTTGGGAGCTTGGTAAGGACACGACCATACAGTTCTTATCGCCCGTTTTCCCTGATAAGGGAGAGTCCGCAGAGGATTTACCGTTCATGAAGGAGCAGAATCATGTGTCATTAGTGTTTATTCTTGAAATGAATGGCAGCCGTTTTTTGTTTACAGGTGATACGGACCAAGCTGCCGAACAGAAAATATTATTGCATCTTGAAGAGCAGTCCATTAGCGGCCCCGGCTTACTAGACACTGCCGGTGGTCCTGAGGGCGGGATTGATGTCATGAAAGTGGCCCACCATGGAAGCAAAACATCCACCTCGGCTATATGGCTAGACGCTTGGAAGCCGAAAACCGCGGTTATTTCAGCTGGTGTCAACAATATGTACGGTCATCCTCATCCGGATGTCGTCGACCGTTTAGAGCGTTCCCCCTCTCTTATCTATCAAACCAATCTGCACGGTGAGATTCAGATGAGGGTCAAGAATGGTCATATTGAGACAAGGACGAAGCTGCCATAATGCTGCCTTTCTGTCATTTCCGCCTATAATCGTAGTATGATCTCTATAGGGAAACGTAGAGATGACTATGATCTTTATATTTGGTATAGTTAGATGAAGTTTCCTAAAAATAATAGGTTACATACTGCAACATTTATTAATTCTATCCGTCTGTATGTATGCAGGGAGAGGGGGATCCACTGTGGTGGAGCAGGGACTCATAAGAGCCGCTCAATCGGGCGATCGCGACGCTCTAATCACCCTATTGCGAGAAATTGAGCAACATGTTTACAGGACTGCTTATTATATTCTGAAAAATGAACAGGATGCCATGGATGCGGCACAGGAAGCACTTATACGAATATATACGAAGATCAACTCCTACGAGGAGAAAGCTCAGTTCAAGACGTGGGTCCAGCGAATTGTTACCAACATATGTATTGATAAATTTCGCAGAACCAAGCCGACGGTTTCCATCGATGAACATGATCTGGTATTTCGGGATAAGCTCGACGTTGAACGGGAAGTGATGTCGGGGTACTTGGCTGAGGACATCAAAGAAGCCATTAATCTGCTGCCGGATCACCATCGGACCGTCATTGTCTTAAGGTATTTGCAGGACCTATCCTACAACGAAATTGCTGATTGCCTGAATCTGCCGCTTAATACGGTAAAATCATATCTGTTTAGAGCCAGGCAGCAGCTGCAGAATATGCTCCAAGAGCATCAGAAAGGTGGTGTATCAGGATGAATTGCCAAGAGGTGGTGGAACGGATGCATCGGTATTTGGACCGAGACCTCACACCCGAGGAGACGGCCGAGATGTATCAGCATATTGCCGTGTGTCCCGAGTGTGCAGAGACCTTTTCCATATTAAAATCATTGAACAGAGAGCTTGAAGAACTACCAGCCGTAACTCCGCCTGTCAGTCTGGTTGATGCTATTATGCCTAGACTTGATGCTATTGACCGTGAACGCCAAAACCTTGACGTACCTCCAGCCGTAAAAATCCAGGAGCCGGCCGAGATGATGCCGGAAATTCGGCGCCCGCGCCGTAAGGGCAGCTGGTGGAGTACCGTTGGCGGGAGGACTGCTGTCGGGGCTGCAGCTGCTGTGATGATACTCGGCGCAGCTATACTTACTTATGAACCCAAAATGCTGTCAGATGCTGAAGTTCCTTATGAAGCGGTAAGTACAACGGGCGCGGGAACGACAGAGAATGGAGCTGGGATCGAATACCAGGATCAGCAGGATAAGGAACAATTATTTATGGACGGCGGTATGGAAACGGGAGGCGCGGAGAACGAGGGGAGCGCTCCCTCTGTAAGTCAACGAAATTCGCCTCCAGATTCGTCAACTGAATCTGATCCCGATTCCATTACGAATAAACCGGAGGAAGCAGTTAAGCCAGCCGAGCCATCGGCTTCGACTGAGACTGAAGATCAGAAGAAAGATGCGGTCTCCGATCCTGCCACTCAGAAGAGTGATAAGGCTGACAAGGCACAATCTCGAACTTCGGATCAACCTGTAGCAAACGAAACTAATGTGCAGAATAATGCTGCAAACCAACAAACTCCTAAGGTCGGCGAACCACAACAGAACGAAGATAACATGAATATTCAAAAGGCACCTACTGAATCCATGGATACCAGGTCAGATAAGTTGCCGCCGATCAGCACGGATTCAGGCGATCCCGCTGTGGAAAGCCATGAATCCTCCGACCAGTTATCTGCAACGCATTATGGGCTGGCGAATGTGCCGGAGCAGTGGTCTTCGCCGGACGGTCTGTATACAGCTTCGGTTGAGGTTGATCAGTTGGTCATTTATCGTCTTCCTTCCGGAGATGATACTTCACCTGAAGCGGTTGAGACGGTTGCGAAGATTCCACTCAAGGGCAGCGTCATATCTGGTCAGTGGTCAGATGACGGCTTAACGTTTAAGTATAAGCTGCAGAATAATGGCGAATTGGTTGAGCATGTCTATTCCCTAGAGAAGGAACAGGTTCCAGCTTCAACAGCGGATAATCAATCAAAGCCTAAGAAATAAATAAAGAGATAAAAACAAAATCGGCGCACACATGCCGGGAGATATGAATACCCTATATAGATTGAATAGAGTGTTATACCAACTACCGTCGTATGACCGTCGGCAAGGTGTTTCTAGAGCATGCTCGCCGGCGTTTATATAGATGTGTTGGGACGAAGGGACCTTGCTGCTGAATATAAGCCGAGGTCTCTTTGTTTTCCGTCAGGTTAATTCCTGACTTTATTTTGCGTGTTTAGCTATCGCTTTTGGATATTCTTTTTTGGTATAGTGTACAGAGTAGGAAGGGGGGACGCCGATGGATGCCAAAGCGGCAGCCAAAGCGGTCAGACAAGGAGATGTATCTCCCGTTTATTTGCTGTACGGCAGCGAGAAATTTCAAATGAAGGAATTTGCCGAGCTTCTGGAGGCTCAGTTGATCCCACAGGAAGATCGTGATTTTGCCATTGTTCATATGGATTTAGGGGAAGTGCCGATCCAAGCTGTTGTTGAAGAAGCGGAGACGGTTCCTTTTATGGTTCAAAAGAAACTGATATTTGTTCGGGATACATCTTTTTTTACAGCTGCGAAGGATAACGGGAAAGTGGATCATCGTCCAGAGGTTTTACTGGATTATGTGACCAATCCTGCTGATTATAGCGTAATTGTCTTTCAGGTTGGGCAAGAAAAGCTGGATGAGCGTAAAAAGGTAGTGAAGGCGGTCAAAAAATCTGGGGTTGCGCTGTCCTTTATGCCACTAGGTGGGGAGGATTTGCTTCGTTGGGTAGACAAGCAAGTGAGGAAAGGCGACTGTACGCTGCGTGAAGGTGCGGCAGAGGCAATCGTTCGAAATGCAGGAACCAGTCTTCAAGCTTTATCGGGAGAAATTGAGAAGCTATGCCTGTATGCTGGTGCCGGCGGAGCTATTGATGCCGCAACCGTCGATATGCTGGTGGCCCGCAGCACGGAACAGAATGTATTTGCCTTAGTAGATGATATTGCAAATCTTCGATTGGACAAGGCACTCGGGATCTACTATGAATTGCTGAAGCAGCGGGAGGAACCGATTAAAATTGCCGCGCTGATCACAAGACAATTCCGAATCATTCTTCAGGTTAAGACCTTGTCTACCCAGAGTTATTCACAGCAGCAGATTGCTTCACAAATCGGGCTGCATCCTTATGCTGTGAAAATTGCGGGTGAACAAGCCCGGAAATTCGAGACAGCTCGTCTTGAAGGTATATTGAATCACTTGGCTAATCTGGATTATCAGATGAAGACGGGGGCCATTGACAAGGTGCTCGGAATTGAAATGTTTCTGTTGCGACTCGGTGCCTAATCTTCCGCTCGCAACAATATATTCGTAGATAGCAGAACAAGAGTGTACGCGTATATACCGTACACTCTTGTTCTTTATCATAAAAAGCCCTGAGCAGTGTGAACTGTTCAGGGCTTTTTCCATGTCGTATTCAACAAACGTTACTTACGCTTGGGACGTAAGAGCGTTCAGTCTTTTCGCCAGACGGGATTTCTTGCGGGCAGCTGCATTTTTATGGATCAGGCCCTTCGTAACGGCTTTATCAAGCTTCTTGGAAGCAGCTTGGAAAGCAACTTTAGCAGCTTCGATTTCTGTACCGTTCAGTGCTACGTCAGCAGTTTTAACAGCTGTGCGAAGCGCGGATTTCTGAGAAATGTTAAGCGCGTGGCGTTTGTCACTTGTCTTTACACGTTTAATCGCGGATTTGATGTTTGGCATTACATTCACCTCCTGTAAGGCATTTCAATAGAGCGAAATGGTTCACAACTTAAAATATTTTAGCATGGGGGTGGACAAAAAGCAATACTCATTGAGGACTTCTGCATAATCTCCTCCTTACTCTCGCACACTATTATTAATAAGAGGAGGAGTGTGAATTTAGATGGATCTGGATTTGCAAAAATATTCGGTCCGAACGGACTTGGCCGTGGAATCAAGAGAGCTGGCAGGAGGCAATAGCAATGCACCGATACCGGGAGTTATGGAGGATGTGGTGCAGGAAGACGGAATCAAGATTACAAGACTGGATGTTGAGAACGACGCTGCCTCAAAATCAATCGGAAGAGTTAAGGGTCATTATGTAACATTGGAGGTTCCGGATCTTCGCAAAGGAGATACCGGGCTTCAGGAGCAAGTATCCGTTGTCTTCGCTCGGGAATTCGAGGCGTTCATGTCCCGGATCGGAATCGGACCGAAAGCAAGCGTTCTGATTGTCGGTCTCGGCAATTGGAATGTGACGCCGGATTCGCTTGGTCCCCTCGTGGTGGAGAACGTGATGGTGACAAGGCAGTTTTTTGAGCTGATGCCCGATCGTGTGGCGCCGGGCTATCGCCAAGTCAGCGCTGTGGCACCTGGGGTACTCGGCCTGACAGGAATTGAGTCAAGTGAAACAGTCCAAGGCATTGTGGAGCAGACTCGTCCGGACCTGATCATCGCGATTGATGCACTGGCTTCGCGTTCTTTAGAGCGGGTGAATACAACGATTCAGATTGCCGATATAGGTATTCATCCCGGCTCCGGCGTAGGTAATAAACGTAAGGGATTGACTCAGGAGGTTCTTGGCGTCCCTTGTATTGCTATCGGAGTTCCAACGGTCTGCTATGCCTCTACTATCGTGAATAACGCCATAGAGCTAATGAAATCCCATTTTGGAAAAGATGCACCTGAAACCGGCAAGATTATGGGCATGCTGCACGATATCCCCGAGGGTGAGCGTCTGGCACTGGTAAAAGAAGTTCTTGAGCCTCTGGGTCATGACCTCATTGTTACCCCAAAAGAGATTGATGAATTCATAGAGGATATTGCCAACATTGTAGCAAGTGGTCTCAATGCAGCGCTGCATGAAGCAGTGGATCCTGGTAATGTTGGGGCGTACACACACTAAACGAAAATCAATATTAAACCAGCTCCGAATCTATCGGAGCTTTTATATTTTTTAAGGATTCTAGTTCTATTGATTCTCCCCGGTTCATAGATTCGAAGTATAAGAGATTACAGAGTCGCGGGAGCGTAAGCGATAGTAGTGAGAGCCGGCAGCTCCCGGCGAACCGAGGAGGACATCAATATGAATCATCGCAAGTTTCGTATCTGGAACATTGCCAGACTGAAGCGGAAGTTCATGGAAGGTCTGAGCATGGGCCGCACACTTATTATTTTGATGCTGGGCTCTTTTATATTCTTTATTTTACTAGGGCTTGGAGGAATGGCAGAACAACGGCTAAATTCTTCACCGGTGTCATCAATGAAAGGTTTGGCCGCATCGTTATCCAGTCGTTTTTTCATTGATATGATTGGCATGGAAATGCCGCATATGACAGCTTCCAAGGAGTCATCTAGCTTCTCCGGCGAGAAAATGTCATCTTTCGTCTTTGAACTGCTTACAAGCGTGAATCCACGGGATCCGAAGAGCCTCATCGCGGGTGAGCTTCCCGGTATGAAGGCAAATCAACCTGTGCAGCTGTCCCATGGCTCCGGTAACGAGGATGGCGAGGCCCCGGCTGATTATCGGCCGGATCCCTCCGCAGAGCAGCTTGAGCAAGAACCGTCCGAAGTCGTTGAAGAAGCCTCTGTACCAGATCAAGGAGAGATTGGGAATGAAGGTAAAGGTCCCGATGTCCCTGATCAGAGTCCGCAAAGAGACCCTGGTAGCAAGAATAAACCTGGCAGCACCTCCAAGGATGGAAAAACGACAAATGGTAAGAAAACGGTACTCATCTATCATTCTCATCCACAGGAAGCCTATAATCCGCTTCTTACCCACCCTTCTGACAATCCTGGAGCGGTCTCTCCAACTAAGAATGTAATGCTCGTGGGCAGTTTTCTAAGCAAAAAGCTAGAAGCAAACGGTATTGGCACCCTGCACGATAAGAGCGACTATCAATCTACCGTTAAAGGATATAATTATAACTTTTCTTATAAATACTCGCGGCAGATGGCCATGGAGGCCATGTCACAAAATGACGGAATCAACTATTTGATAGATATCCACCGGGATTCGCAGCGCTATAACAAAACTACGGCTACTGTAAACGGCGAGAAATACGCCAAGGTTTACTTTATCATCGGACATGCCAATGAGAATTGGAGAAAGAACGAAGCATTTGCCAGCAAAATTAATGCCAAGCTGGAAAAGTCTTATCCTGGAGTCTCCCGGGGGGTATGGGGGAAATCAGCAGATCAAGGCAACGGAGAGTATAATCAATCCCTATCGCCGAACAGCATTCTGATCGAAATTGGCGGCATTGATAACACGAAGGAAGAATTACAGCGTACTGCGGAAGCTTTGGCAGACATCATTGCAGATGTATATTGGCAGGAACAAGAGGCCGAAAAGGCCAGTGTGAAAAATAACGATGATTCATCGAAGAAAAAGACTGCCTCCTCTTAATCAAGATCAGGACCAAGTGAAGCTTACAGCATCAGACGAAGGCTGAGAGCTGGTAAAAAAAACATTTATATATGCAGGGCAGGAATGCACGGGAAATCAAGGAGGGACAGAGGATGTCACGATTAGGCAAACGGTTTGTGGCACTGATCATATGGACTGGCATCGGCATATTGGTCGGCATGCAGCTTGGTGGATCAAAAGCGCCAGCCCCGGAAGATGGGGCAGGACGTATACAGAGCGTGCGGCAGGGTCAAGTGCAAGGTCCGCAAAGCGAAATCAATCCAGGGAATGGTTGGGGAGGAAAACGCCAGAATCCGCCGGTAATAGATTCTGCTGCACAAGAACAAGAGATCCGGAAGAGATGGAATGAATATGAGCCGTCGCCAAGAGATATCCTGCTGCCTGAACGATCCCAGCCTCCTGCCGATGTACTTGCCGACAAAACAGCTGGGCTTCTCCAGCAGCTGTCTGATCAAAGCATACGCTGGGTCGTGTCGATGTTCGGATCCATTACGGATTAAGGATGCCTTATATCTCAGCATTGCTGTACATCCCTTCAACTGGTATAATAAGTTGATTCAAAACATCTGGTGGTTGTTGGGGGTTAGGCATGACGGACGTACAAGTAAGACAACAAAAAATTCGTAATTTCTGTATTATTGCACATATAGACCATGGGAAATCAACTCTTGCCGACCGTATCTTAGAATTTACGGGTGCATTAACTACGCGTGAAATGCAAGAACAAGTACTGGATACGATGGATCTGGAGAGAGAGCGTGGCATTACTATCAAGCTGCAGGCGGTTCGACTGAACTATAAAGCCGATAACGGCGAGGAGTACATTCTGAACCTGATCGACACTCCGGGACACGTCGACTTTACGTACGAGGTATCTCGAAGCTTGGCCGCTTGTGAAGGCGCTCTGCTCGTAGTTGATGCTGCGCAGGGAATTGAAGCCCAGACACTAGCTAACGTATACTTGGCTCTGGATAACAATCTTGAAATTCTGCCTGTCATTAACAAGATCGATTTGCCTAGCGCGGATCCCGAGCGGGTTAAGCAAGAGGTTGAAGATGTCATCGGGCTGGATGCCAGCGATGCCGTCTTGGCATCGGCCAAAGCGGGCATCGGGATCAAGGAAATTTTGGAGCAGGTGGTTCAGAAAGTTCCAGCGCCTGCAGGTGATTCCGAAGAACCGCTTAAAGCGCTGATCTTCGACTCCCATTATGACCCATACAAAGGTGTCATCGTATATGTGCGTGTCCTTGACGGGAGTATCAAGGCTGGTTCCAAGATAAAGATGATGGCAACCGGCAAGTCCTTTGAAGTCATTGAGGTGGGGGCATTCATGCCTCGCATGACCATGGTGGACGAGCTTAATGTTGGGGATGTCGGATTCATCGTTGCTGGCATCAAGAGCGTTGGCGATACGCAGGTCGGTGATACGGTTACGGACGCCAAGCGTCCTACCGCAGAGCCGCTACCTGGTTACCGCAAGATCAATCCGATGGTATTCTGCGGCCTGTATCCTATTGAGACATCGGATTATAATGACCTGCGCGAAGCGCTCGAGAAGCTGCAGCTTAATGATGCTTCATTAAGCTTTGAACCGGAAACGTCCAGCGCGCTCGGGTTCGGATTCCGCTGCGGTTTCCTGGGACTTCTTCACATGGATGTCATTCAGGAACGGATTGAACGCGAGTTCAATATACCGTTAATTACGACCGCGCCGAGCGTAATTTATCGTATAATGCTTACCAACGGTGAAGAGATTCAGATCGATAATCCTTCCCATTACCCTGAGGTTGGCAAGGTCGATCATGTTGAAGAGCCATATGTAAAGGCAGCCATCATTGTTCCGAATGATTATGTCGGAGCGATCATGGAACTGTGCCAGAACAAACGTGGCGAGTTTGTAAACATGGAATACATGGATACGACGCGCGTTACCATTACTTACGAAATTCCATTGTCGGAAATCGTGTATGATTTCTTCGACCAATTAAAATCCAGCACCAAGGGATATGCATCATTCGATTATGAGCTGTCTGGATACCGTCGATCCAATCTGGTGAAAATGGATATCCTGCTGAATAACGAGCAAGTGGATGCGTTATCCTTCATCGTGCATAAGGACCGTGCATATCACAGAGGCAGAGCGATCTGCGAGAAGCTGCGCGAGCTGATTCCTCGCCAAATGTTCGAAGTACCGATCCAAGCTTCTGTCGGCACCAAGGTTGTGGCCCGCGAAACGGTGAAGGCGATGCGCAAAAACGTACTCGCGAAGTGTTACGGTGGTGACATCTCCCGTAAACGTAAACTCCTTGAGAAGCAGAAGGAAGGCAAGAAGCGGATGAAGCAAGTCGGCAGTGTGGAAGTTCCGCAGGAAGCTTTTATGGCGGTACTGAAAATCGACGACAAGTAATCCGCTGGTCACGATACGAAACAACTGAAATAACACCGGTCCTACGGAAAGCCTTTTATGATGTAAATGATGGGAAAGCCGATTTTCGGCTTTCCTTTCTTTCATTACAAGAGGCATAGCGTTATAGTAGAAAAGGAACTTTTAAGAAGTTTCTTAAATTTAGTAAGTCATGCCAGAGCATTGCAGGAGGAAAAAGAAGAATGACGGTTAATGACCAACGGACGGAAGCGGTGTACATTCACATTCCGTTCTGTACCAATAAATGTTTTTACTGTGACTTTAACTCCTACGTATTGAAGGATCAGCCAGTGATGGATTATCTGCGAGCGCTGGATAAAGAGATGGAGCTGACGGTTTCGGCCCATCCGCCGGGAACAATTAAGAGTATCTTTGTCGGCGGCGGAACACCCACGGTGCTGAAGCCAAATGAGATGGAGTACTTCTTGCAGAGCGTGAAGCGTCATTTTCCGGATTGGTCCGACGATATCGAGTTTTCGATGGAAGCGAATCCCGGCACTACAGATTTGGAGAAGCTGTCCGTTATGCGTGAAGGAGGCGTAAATCGGATCAGCTTCGGTGTGCAGGCCTTCCAGAATACCTTACTGAGCGGAATTGGCCGGATTCACGATACAGATGATGTATACCGAAGTCTGGAAAACGCCAGAACTGCCGGTTTTAATAACATGTCCATCGATTTAATGTTCGGGCTCCCGAACCAAACGCTCGATATGCTCGCCGAAAGCGTAGATAAAGCGCTGGAGCTTGGACTCCCGCATTATTCGATTTACAGCTTAAAGGTTGAAGAAAATACGCTGTTTCATACGATGTACCAGCGAAATCAGTTGCCGCTTCCGGATGAGGAGGACGAGCTGAATATGTATCTTCTATTAATGGACCGGATGAAGGCGGCCGGATACAAGCAATATGAGATTAGTAATTTTGCCAAACCCGGTTTTGAGAGCCGGCATAATATGACGTATTGGCGTAACGAGGATTATTATGGTCTGGGTGCGGGAGCACACGGATACATCGGACGTCAGCGCCATGTGAACATTAAGGGCGTTAACCCATATAATGAAGCAGCAAACCAAGGACTTCCGCGCTTGGAGAGTTTTGAAGTATCAAGGGAAGAGGCGATGGAGGATTTCCTTATGGTTGGACTTCGCGTGCTGGACGGCGTTTCGGGCAGCCGATTCCGGCAGCAGTTCGGGGTTTCTTTGGAAGAGGTATTCTCCAAGCCCCTGAATAAAATGGTGGGTGCGGGACTTCTGGATTCCACTGATGATGGTTATAAGCTGAGCAGCAAAGGCATTCTCTTCGGGAACGATGTATTCGCAGAATTTATAGGTAGCTTGTCGTCAAATTAATCTATTGAACTTATATGCGCTCTGTTGTATATTTATTCATAACATGACGGAGTGTGTAAAGGGGAGACGGACAACAATGTCGGCGGTATGCAGAAAGGCGAAGTTAGAAGATGTCGAGCCGCTGTATCAGATGATTCAGGGTTATGCCGAAAAGGGGATTATGCTGCCCCGTTCCAAAAAAGTGCTGGAGAGGCAAATTGGAGAATTCGTTGTGGCCGAGTCTGAAGGACAGGTTATCGGCTGCGGTTCATTATGTCAGTTGGGGAGCGATTTGGTTGAGATCCGTTCGCTAGGTATATCTGAAGGCTATAAAGGGCAAGGCATTGGCTCCATGCTGGTGGATTCCCTTCTGGAAGAAGCGAGACGTCGCGAGCTTCCCAAAGTGATGGCCTTGACATATGAGGTATCCTTCTTCATCAAGAACGGCTTTTCTGTTGTAGAGAAGGAGATTTTTCCAGAGAAAGTATGGACCGATTGCATCCATTGCAAGAAGCAGCATGCTTGTGATGAAATAGCTGTTCTTAAAGTACTGAACTGACTTGACAATCCTCAGGTCGGTTTGGTATTTTTGTTATATCGGTTAGCACTCGTTGACGATGAGTGCTAACGAAGATGAAAAGTAAGCAGTCAGCAAGGAGGGGAGCGACATGTTAACAGATCGTCAGCGCATGATATTGAATGCCATTGTGGATGACTATATCCGTTCTGCGGAGCCGGTGGGCTCTAGAAGCATTTCCAAGCGCGGGGATGTCGGTTATAGCCCGGCAACCATCCGTAACGAGATGGCTGATCTGGAGGAACTCGGTTTTTTGGAGCAGCCTCATACATCAGCTGGACGAATTCCGTCGCATAAAGGATATCGTTATTATGTTGATCATCTCACGTCGTCGTTTTCCTTGAACCCTGCAGAACTGCATATGATGAAATCATTTTTTGCAGAAAAGCTGAACGTGATGGAACAGATGATACAGCATACAGCCGGCATTCTGTCTCAGATGACCAATTACACTTCCATCCTGCTGGGACCGGAAGTCTTTCATACGTCTTTGCGTCATTTCCAGCTTCTCCCTCTTCATGAGGACCAAGCTGTAGCCATCATCGTCACTAGTACAGGGCAAGTTGAGAACAAGATCGTTTCGATTCCGAAGGGCGTGTCTGTTTCAGAGCTGGAGCAAGTGGTAAATCTTCTAAACAAGAAGCTGGTCAACGTGCCTCTATATAAGCTCAAGACTAGGCTGTACACGGAGATCGGCGAGGAAATGCAGCGGCATATTTCACATTATGAAGATCTTATGAGTATGCTGGATATCGCCTTAAACAACGAACCAGACCATCGCGGCGTATATCTCAGCGGCACGACTCACATGCTGAATCAGCCGGAGTTCAAGGACGTTGACAAGGTTAGGGAAATATTTGAGCTCCTGGAGCAAACACCCGCTCTAATGAAGCTTATGGCACCTGCTCCCGGGGAGCACGGCATTCAAGTGAAGATCGGTACGGAGAATACGCATGAAGCCATTTCCAATTGCAGCTTGATTACCGCGACATATTCGATTGATGGAAAAGCGCTTGGTTCGATCGGCATTCTCGGTCCGACTAGAATGGAATACGCGCGGGTGATCGGCATTTTGAATGTGTTATCCCATGATCTGACGAAATTGCTGTCACACTGGTACAAATAAAGGAGTGAGACAGATGAGCCAAGGACAACATAGCCAAGTAGATGGAGATGAGCGTTATTCTACACTGCTGAATAACAGCAATGCCGTCCGGGCCGTCACGTCCGCTGTGGAAGGCACGCTTGGTCCCAAGGGGCTCGACGTGATGTTGGTCGGTCCCCGTGGGGAAGTGGTAATTACCAACGACGGGGTGACGATTCTGGACAAGATGGATGTCACCCATCCTGCAGCGCGGCTTCTCATTCAGGTGGCACGTGCTCAGCAGGAGAAAATAGGCGATGGAACCACGACGGCCACCGTGCTTGCAGGCGCTCTTGTTCAAGAAGGGGTATCCCGCATAACGCGGGGTGTGCCTGCATCCAAGGTAGTAGAGGGCTTGCGTCAGGGCGTTGAGAAATCTCTGGAGCTGTTAGCGAGCCGGGTTCGGGTAATCGAAGGATTAAATGATCCTCTTCTGGAGCGGACGGTGTACGTTGCCGGTCGTGAACGAAAAGACATCGTGGAACTGATTATGCATGCCGCCCACAAAGCGGGAATAACCCGTCTGAAGGACCCAGCCTACTCGCTTGCAGACAGTATAATTGCGCTGGAGAATGCCGACAATGAAGTGTTCGAGGGGGTTCTGCTAAGGCAACGGCCGATTTTTGCCAGAGAGTCAAGGTCATACGAGGATGCCAAAGTGCTTGTATTGTATGACTCGTTAGAACCGGATGATATCGGTGAAGAGGCACTTACTACTGAAGCGGGGTTCGCACAGTATATGGACCTGAGAAGCATTTTTGCTTCAAATTTGGAGAAATTGTCCGAAATGTCCGTTAAGCTGATCCTTCTTGAAAAAGGAATTCACCCCGATGCGGAGCAGTTCTGCCTGGATCACGGGATGATGGTTGTACCGCGCGTATCACGTGCAGATCTTCGCCGGGTAAGTGACATGACTGGTGCTACCCCCATACGCCGCAAGGCGTTACATAAAGATCCACAGGGGCTAGCGGTTCTCCTGGGTCATACCCCGCGTGTGACTTATGACGAACATATTGAAAAAATTCGTCTGTCCTGCGGCAGTCAAGATCGTATAGTGACTGTGATTGTGGGTGCCAGTACCTCTGAAGTTGTAGGCGAGGCAGCCAGAATTGCGTGTGATGCAGCATCGGCGTTGCAGGCTGCCGTATCCGGAGGCGTTCTTCCAGGTGGCGGGACAAGCGAACTCGCCGTATCCTATGATCTTGAACGAATTCGAGAAACCCAGAAAGGGATGGAAGCATTCGGCATGGAGGCCGTTTCAGCGGCACTGCGTAAGCCCATGTCCCAGATTCTACTGAATGCCGGCTATAACCCGCTTGAGAAAATGGAAGAGGTCCGCGCGGCGCAAATCCGTGCCGTTTCCGATGGGATGGGCATTGATTGTGACAGTGGCCGCGTTGTCGATTATGAAGAGCTTGGTGTGCTTGACCCGGCTCTGGTCAAACTTCATGGCCTGCGGGCAGCTGGCGAGGTAGCGGCAGCCGTACTGCGAATTCATCACGTGATCAAGATGAAAGAGATAGACGAATAACGTTAATCTCATATATAAGTATTACAGCTAACCCGTTTTTTAATATAAGGAGGTGAAGGCGTCTTGAATAATGAGCATAAGGATGCCGTTCAAGATACAGCAGCAGAGGAAATAGTAGAAGAGACATTGGAAAACAAGCCGAACTCGGATGAGGGCGTTCCTTCAGAGGAAACAGTTAATTCCGAGCAGGAAATGCCTGTGGAGGAAACAGGTGAAACTGCAGGTTCAGCCGAGCTTGAGAAGCTTCAGGCCGAGGTGCAGGAGCACCAGCAGCGGGTCTTACGGGTTCAGGCGGATTTCGATAATTTCCGTCGCCGCACGCAGAAGGAGAAAGAGGAATTAGGCAAGTATGCTTCTTCCAAGCTGATTACAGAGCTATTGCCTGTTATCGACAATTTTGAGCGTGCCCTGCAGGCATCCGAGGAGAATCCGGAATTTGAATCCTTTTCCAAGGGAGTCAGCATGATCTTCCGCCAATTGGAATCAGTCCTCGCTGCTGAAGGCTTGTCGGCTATGAAGAGCGTTGGCGAGTCATTCAACCCCGAGTACCACCAAGCTATCATGCAGGTGGAGAGCGAGGAGTACGAGGAAGGCATCGTGGTTGAAGAAGTGCAGAAGGGGTATATGTTGAAAGATAAAGTATTGAGACCTGCTATGGTTAAAGTCAGCATGTAAATGACTTTTGATAGTCGTTTATCATATATAAAAAATTGATCAGGATCATACGAGGATTCGTATGAATGAATAAGGAGGATATTTTTGTTATGAGCAAAGTTATTGGTATCGACTTAGGAACAACCAACTCCTGCGTGGCCGTTATGGAGGGTGGAGAAGCTGTAGTTATCCCGAACCCGGAAGGAGCGCGTACGACTCCATCCGTTGTAGGATTTAAGAAAGACGGAGAGCGTGTCGTCGGAGATACAGCAAAACGTCAAGCTATTACGAACCCGAATCGCACGATCATGTCTATCAAGCGTTACATGGGTACGAATCACAAAGAAACAATCGATGACAAAGACTACACACCACAAGAAATTTCCGCCATTATTTTGCAGAAGCTGAAATCGGATGCGGAAGCTTATCTTGGCCAAACGGTAACCCAAGCGGTTATCACGGTTCCTGCATATTTTAATGACAGCCAGCGTCAAGCGACAAAGGATGCGGGTAAAATTGCAGGACTCGAAGTTCTGCGTATTGTCAATGAGCCAACAGCTGCTGCACTGGCTTACGGCATGGAGAAGTCCGAAGATCAAACGATCCTGGTATATGACCTCGGAGGTGGTACCTTCGACGTATCTATTCTGGAACTGGGCGATGGCTTCTTCGAAGTAAAAGCAACCAGCGGTGACAACCAGCTTGGTGGTGACGACTTTGACCAAGTGATCATTGACTACCTGGTAGCAGAATTCAAAAAAGACCAAGGCATTGATTTGAGCAAAGATAAAGCAGCCGTTCAACGTCTGAAAGATGCAGCGGAAAAAGCGAAAAAAGAATTGTCCGGCGTGTTGACAACTACAATTTCCCTGCCGTTTATCACCGTTGCTGACGGGGTGCCTCAGCATCTTGAGGTCAACCTGACTCGTGCTAAATTCGAAGAATTGTCCGCTTCTCTCGTTGAGCGTACGCTCGGCCCAACTCGTCAAGCGCTCAGCGATGCAGGTCTGACAGCTAACGATGTTGATAAAATTGTGCTTGTTGGTGGTTCTACTCGTATTCCTGCCGTGCAAGAAGCGATCAAGAAATTGACAGGCAAAGAGCCTCACAAAGGCGTAAACCCTGACGAAGTGGTTGCACTTGGTGCTGCTGTTCAAGCTGGCGTATTAACTGGTGACGTTAAAGACGTTGTATTGCTTGACGTAACTCCACTGTCCCTGGGTATCGAAACGGCAGGCGGCGTGTTCACAAAAATGATCGACCGCAATACCACGATTCCAACGAGCAAATCTCAAGTGTTCTCCACGTATGCTGACAATCAGCCAAGCGTAGAAATTCACGTGCTGCAAGGTGAGCGTGAAATGGCTGCTGGCAACAAAACGCTCGGACGCTTCATGCTTGGAGATATTCCTCCGGCACCACGCGGCGTACCGCAAATCGAAGTTTCCTTCGATATTGATGCGAACGGGATTGTTAACGTATCGGCAACCGATAAAGGTACCGGTAAGAGCCAGAAGATCACCATCACTTCTTCCAGCGGCTTGAGCGATGCTGAAGTTGAACAAATGATGAAAGATGCCGAGCTTCATGCCGAGGAAGACCGTAAACGCAAAGAGCTGGTTGAAGCCCGCAACAACGCAGACCAACTCGTATACACAACTGAGAAAACGATCAAGGACCTTGGAGACAAAGTCGATGCTTCCGAAGTAGAAAAAGCAAACGAAGCGAAAGACAAAGTGAAAAAGGCGCTTGAATCCGATAATCTGGAAGAGATCAACGCTTCCGTTGAGGAACTGACTCAAATCGTACAACAGCTTTCCGTGAAGCTGTATGAGCAAGCAGCTCAAGAGCAGCAAGCAGCTGAAGGTGCTGACGCTGGTGCTGGTGCTCCTAAGAACGACAATGTCGTAGATGCAGAATACGAGGTTGTTGACGAAGATAAAAACAAAGGTTAATCTGAATAGATTGTATGGGAAGGTCAAAGCTGCGCATCTTCGCACTTTGGCTTTCCTTATGTAAAGAGTAATAAAGAGATTGGGGTGAAACCGTGGCTGATAAGCGTGATTATTATGAGGTGCTCGGTGTTGGCAAAGACGCATCCGAGGACGATATCAAGAAGGCGTATCGAAAAATGGCTCGCCAATACCATCCGGATGTGAACAAAGCGGCTGATGCGGAAGCCAAATTCAAAGAAGTGAAAGAGGCTTACGATGTATTAAGCGACAGCCAACAGCGTTCGCGTTATGACCAGTACGGTCATATTGATCCGAACCAAGGCATGGGCGGGGGCGGTTTCTCCGGTGATTTCGGCGGTTTTGGAGATATTTTCGATATGTTCTTTGGCGGCAATGGACGCCGTGATCCAAATGCGCCTCAACGGGGGAACGATCTGCAGTATACGATGACGGTTGAATTTAAAGAAGCCGTATTCGGTAAAGAAACAGACATTACAATTCCACGAACGGAAACATGCGATACATGTCACGGTTCAGGAGCAAAGCCAGGCACGCAGCCGCAAACTTGCTCGGTGTGTAACGGAAGCGGACAGCAAGAGGTTGTGCAAAATACGCCATTTGGTCGTATGGTGAACCGCCGTGCTTGCTCGAACTGTAACGGGACTGGAAAGATTATCAAAGAACGCTGTACGACTTGTCATGGCAACGGTAAAGTGAAGAAGCAGCGCAAGATTCATGTTCGCGTGCCTGCTGGTGTGGATGACGGAGCTCAGCTGCGCATGACAGGCGAAGGCGAAGGTGGACTCCGCGGCGGCCCGGCTGGCGATCTGTATATCGTAATCCGCGTGAAGCCGCATGACTTCTTCGAACGCGAAGGTGACGATATTTATTGCGAAGTGCCGCTTACTTTTGCACAAGCTGCGCTTGGTGATGAAATAGAAATCCCGACGCTGACCGAGAAAGTGAAGCTGAAGATCCCTGCCGGGACTCAGACGGGGACCTTCTTCCGTTTGAAAGGCAAAGGGGTGCCCCGGCTGCGTGGCATGGGACAGGGCGACCAGCATGTCAAGGTTGTGGTTATCACACCAAGCAAGCTGAGCGATGAACAGAAGGAATTGCTTCGTCAATTCGCTTCACTTGATGGCGAGCAGACCCATGAACAGGAGCAATCTTTTTTTGACCGCGTAAAAAAAGCATTCCGTGGTGACTAATAAAGAATTTAGGGCTTAGTCCCACGAGGATCATGATAGCAGCAGGCTAAAGGTTAGTTCGAACCTTTGGCCTGCTGCTTTCTTTGTTTAAGGCAAGGTCAATGTGCAGAAGCCTTAGCCTCGTAGCGACAGAAGCGTTTTCTCAAGAATAAATCCCTTTGCGATGAAGCAACCTAAAGTAGTCTCCACCCGGAATAATGAAGAGGAAATGCAGGTGATATGAAGTGACAGAGAAGAATATATTGGCGTATTTTAAAAGCCCGGAAGAAGCCCAGCATGCTGCCCGCAAATTACAGACACTGCGTGTTGCCGATATGTCCATCGACCGATTCAGTGCTGATCCCGGCGGGGAACTGAATAATCCGATGAATCCGTTGACAGGAAATATTACAAGCTTAACCACACTGACTTTGAACGCGGATATCTCCGGGCCAGGGGCAGGGATTCTTGAAGCGGCAGATCCATCTGCCAGCGGTATGAGTAGTGGAGACCAGGATGGGACTGAGGGCCGTGATATTTTGTTGACGGTTGTATTAGACGAAAGCGTATTCCCGCAAGCTATGCGTTTAATTGAAGAATCCGGCGGCATGATTTAACAGAGCAGGCCATGTACTCATTTTTATTGAAGAGGAGAATAGCACCATGATGAGACGCGTTAAGAAAGGTAAAATCTCCAGCAAAACCGAAAAGATGATTGCCCTTCAATCCGCCAAAGCCGAGGATGTTGAGTTTTCTGCTATGGAAGCGGACAGCGATGATGTTGAGGCTATGCGCAGAGGCGAAGCTGCGGATGAACGCCAATTGAAGATAATCCTTGACGAAACCAGTAAAGACGTAGATTAGTTTGTTCCAAATACGAAAGAGCCCACCATGCCCTCTAATTATGGAGGTTTTAAGGTAGGGCTTCTTTTAATTGAGTTGAATTGGGAATATATGGTCCAACCCTGATGCAATGTAAATTTTGTATCCAGGGTCCTCGATATAGTACAATAATACTTATGTATGAATGAGGAGGAACTGTAGCAGATGTTATGGCATGAATTGACGATACATACCACGGAGGAAGCCGTGGAGATGATTACGAATTTCCTGCATGAGGCAGGAGCCGGAGGCGTTTCCATTGAGGAATCCGGTACAACGAACAAGAAGCGGGACACCTCACTGGGACAGTGGTTTGATGAAGTTGTCCCGTTTAATGATATTCCTGAAGGCTTTGCTGTCATCAAGGGATACTTTGATGAGACCGTGAATTTGGACACGATCCGCGATGAAATTGCGCCACGTGTTGATGAGCTGAAAGATTTCGGCATTGATGTTGGCGAAGTCAGATATGAGATGAAAACGGTGGACGAGAATGAATGGGCTACCGCCTGGAAGCAATATTTTAAGCCGATCCGTGTATCTGAGCGATTGACGATCAAGCCGACATGGGAGACGTATACGCCAGAGACCGACCAAGAATCGATTATCGAACTGGATCCCGGTATGGCCTTCGGCACAGGGACGCATCCGACGACTTCCTTATGCCTGCGCACATTGGAGATGGTGATCAAGGGCGGAGAGGAAATCATCGACGTTGGAACAGGCTCAGGCATTCTCTCTATCGGTGCAGCGCATTTGGGGGCTTCACGAATCCTGGCACTCGATCTGGACCCGGTAGCTGTATCCAGCGCGAAAGAGAATACCCGTTTGAACGGCTTGGAAGATCGGATTACGGTGAAGGAAAGCGACTTGCTCTCGGTACTGACGGATTCTTCCGATCAATCGGATCTGGGTGTTACGCTCCCGGTACAAATTGTTGTAGCTAACATTTTGGCTGAGGTTATCCTGTTGTTTGTAGACGATGTGTACCAGGCTCTCCAGCCGGGAGGTGCTTATATCGCATCGGGGATTTACAAGAACAAGGAAGAGGTCGTGGAGAAGGCTCTGATTGCAGCCGGTTTTGAAATTGCGGATATTTGTCGTGAGGATGACTGGGTTGCCTTCGTGGCGAGGAAGAACTGATCATGAATGTTTTGGATCAACTGCTATTTTACCCGCTGGAACAACTTCCTTTTTACCTGATTGCTTTAATCATCGCGTTTTCTGTACACGAGTTCTCTCATGCCTATTTTGCGAATAAATTCGGAGACCCTACGGCTAAGCTGCTGGGACGGGTTACGCTAAACCCAGCGGTACATTTTGATTTTTTGGGGATCGTTCTCTTGCTCGTTGCCGGTTTCGGCTGGGCTCGTCCGGTCCCCATCAATCGTGATAATTTCAGCAGCCCGCGCCGCATGAGTATCATTGTCGCGGCGGTAGGTCCGCTGAGCAACCTTGTGTTAGGAATCCTGGGGGCGCTTATATATGCACTTTTGTATCAAACAGGGATAATTCCTCCAGAAGGAATTACGAAGACGGATCAAGCGGTGCATTTATTCTTTAATATATTTATATTGCTTAATTTCTTTCTTTGTTTGTTCAATCTTGTTCCATTGCCTCCGCTGGATGGCTACCGCATTCTTGAGAATGCACTCCCTCCGCGGATGAGTGCGAAGATTCAGAAGTTTGAGCAATGGTCGATCCTAGTATTTTTGTTGATCATACTGTTGCCTGTTTTCCAGGATTATACGATCAAGCCTCTATATGATGCGGCACATGCGCTGTCATCCAAATTTCTTGACATGTTCATTATGATGACCGGTGGTTACCGGCTCTGATTTTCTCTGGTCAGTTTGTTCGAAAAGTTGTATGATGGGGTTTGGCGATTTTGGAGTTAGGTGAGGATTAGAGATGCAGCGATATTTTGTGACTCCCGCGCAATTTCAGGGAGAACGTGTTGAGATTACGGGCGATGATGCCCGTCACATTACCAAGGTCATGCGAGGCAGACTTGGTGATCAATTGATTATTAGCGACGGGGTTTCCCGCGAAGCCGTGGTGGAAATTCAGAGCATCGAGGCAGGCAGTGTTGCTGCTGTTGTGGTTGAACCACTGGAGATGACTCAAGAACCGCGCCTGCAAGTTAGCATCGCTCAGAGCTTGCCGAAAGGCGACAAAATGGAGACCGTTATTCAAAAGTGTACCGAGATCGGTGCGGTATCCTTTGTACCCTTTCTATCGGAAAGGACGATTGTTCAGTACGATGCCAAGAAGGAAGGCAAGCGGCTGGAGCGCTGGCGCAAGATTGCAAAAGAGGCAGCTGAACAGGCTCACCGTAACCGGGTCCCGTCTGTTGAACAGCCTTTATCGTGGAAAAATCTGCTTGCCTCGTTTTCTGGCTATGATGCTATTTATTTTTGCTATGAAAAAGAGCATGGTTCCCAGCTTAGGGACGTGCTGAAGCCTTTTGTGGAGCAGGCGCTGCCGGAGCTCGGCTCCAAGGCCAGCTTGCTGCTGGTCATTGGGCCGGAGGGCGGCTTTACAGAAGAGGAAAGCCAGGCTGCTGAGGAGGCAGGAGCCGTATCTGTTGGACTTGGAAGACGGATCCTGCGCTGCGAGACAGCCGGCATGACCGCGCTTGCCTGCGCACTATATGAATCTGGAGAAATGGGGGGCGTTTGAGCATGCCATCCGTAGCGTTTTATACGTTGGGTTGCAAAGTCAATTTTTATGATACCGAGGCCATCTGGCAATACTTCAAGAATGAAGGCTACGACCAGGTGGACTTCGAACAAACCGCAGATGTTTATCTGATTAACACCTGCCATGTTACCAATACTGGGGATAAGAAGAGTCGTCAGATGATAAGAAGAGCGGTTCGCCGCAATCCTGATGCAATCGTGGCTGTAACAGGCTGTTATGCCCAGACTTCGCCTGCGGAAATTCTGGATATTCCTGGCGTGGATCTCGTTATCGGGAACCAGGATCGTGATAAAATCATGGATTTCATTCACGATATTGAAAAAACGCGCCAGCCGATCAATGCGGTTCGCAACATTATGAAAACCCGGGTATTTGAGGAAATGGACGTTCCGGATTTCGCAGAGCGTACTCGCGCATTTCTTAAAATTCAGGACGGATGCAACAATTTCTGTACGTTCTGCATCATCCCTTGGTCCCGCGGCCTTTCACGCAGCCGTGAGCCGAAGAGCATTATACAGCAGGCACATCAGCTAGTTGATGCGGGTTATAAGGAGATCGTGCTGACGGGTATCCACACCGGCGGATATGGCGATGATCTGGAGGATTACAGATTATCAGACCTTCTATGGGATCTTGATCGCGTGGACGGTCTGGAACGGATCCGGATCAGCTCTATTGAAGCAAGTCAGATTGATGAGAAAATGCTGGATGTGCTGAACCGTTCCAGCAAAATGTGCCGCCATCTCCATATTCCGCTGCAAGCAGGGGACGATACGGTCCTTAAACGGATGCGCCGTAAATATACGACGGAAGAGTTCTATAACAAGATGACCTTGATTCGCCAAGCGATGCCTGATGTAGGCATCACGACAGACGTTATCGTAGGCTTCCCTGGGGAAACGGATGAGATGTTCCGAAACGGCTATGACCTTATGAAGGCGATTCAGTTCTCTGAAATGCATGTATTCCCGTATTCCAAGCGTACCGGTACGCCGGCGGCTCGGATGGAGGATCAGGTGGACGAGGAAGTAAAGAATGCACGCGTGCATGATCTGATTGATTTGTCAGAGCAGCTGCAACTTGCTTATGCTGAACGTTTTGTGGGTCAGATTCTAGAGGTAATCCCGGAACGAGAATATAAGGGAGCTCCTCAGGGCGGCATGATGCAGGGCTACAGTGATAACTATTTGCAGCTTGTGTTTAATGGTTCGCCTGAGCTCGAAGGCAAACTGTGCCGTGTAAAAGTAACCAAAGCCGGTGTGAATGAATGCGAGGGCGAACTCCTTAGCATCGTGGATCATGGACTAAAGGCAGCTGCCCAGTAATTACCATAGCAGCCATCCAGACAAGGATTTCATTTCCTGGCTACCGGAAGTGAAATCCTTGTTGTACATGAAGGAGGAATAGGACGTGACATACACACAAATTTCCGCAGGCGGCGTTGTATACCGTCACCATGAAGGGGAGCTTCAAGTTCAGCTCATCTTGGATCGATATGGAAAAACCTCGCTTCCCAAAGGGAAAATGGAAGCTGGGGAAACGGTCGAGCAGACGGCACTCCGAGAAATTTGCGAGGAGACAGGTATCGTCGGATCCATCACCTCTCCAGTGGACATTATTGCATATAAATATCAGCATCCTGAATTCGGGCAGGTTGATAAAGAAGTTCATTACTACCTGGTTAAGGCAGTAGGAGGCACCTTAAAACCCCAAGTCGAGGAAATCAACGGGGTGGATTGGTTTGACCCCCTATCGGCATGGAGGAAGCAGCGAAGCAACGGCTATAATAACAATGATATTATCCTGCGTAAAGCACTTGCATTGCTTGAAGTCAGCATCCCTGAGGATGAGGATATGAAGGGTTAGGTCTGTGCCCGCTTGCTCCAGTAGGGCAGATAGCATAACGGAAGGGCAATCAGCGAGCATACAATGTTAAACAGAGTTTGCGCATGTGCGATTTGTCCAGCTGGGTCTGCTGCGAGCCAGCCGGATACGGTGGTTAAACCCGTTATCATGGGAGTAAAGAGCAGGACTCCACCGACATTTAGCCCCATATGGGACCAGGCTACAAACCGCCCTGCCCGGCTGCTGCCTATGGCGGCTATCAGAGCTGTGACGCAGGTGCCTACGTTGGAGCCAAGAACGATCGCCACTCCGATCACTGGAGGCAAGGACGCACTGGCTGCTAGACCCATAGCCATAGCGATCACGGCAGTGCCGCTGTGCATGATAGCAGTCAAGAGCATGCCGGCTGCAATGCCCCAGAGAACGCTTTGCGAGGCATGATCCACAAACCACTGGAACAAACCGAGGGTTTGCAGCATCGGACCTATGGATTGCATGATTTGTATCGCTAGCAATACTAGCGAGAACCCGGCGATCGCAAGACACAGGAACTGACCGCGGACCAATTGATTTTTTATATTGTCGCTGCTTGTAGGCACGCGTTCACTTGCGATGACGGCACCAACCCATAGCATCAGTGAGAGGACAAGGAGGGGCATGGCTGCTTTTCCGATCTGCAGGCTGATGAGCTCGGTGGTTACCGTCGTGCCGATGTTTGTGCCGAGGATAACCCCCAGGGTACCGGCCAGGCTTAACAAACCGGCATTGGCGAAGCCGATCGCCAGCACGGTAACAGCGGTACTGCTCTGCAGCAGAGCCGTGACTACCGTGCTGGCGATCATGCCTTTTAGGGGCGTAGATGTCGCTTTATGGAGCCACTTATGCAGCAGTGGACCGGCCCAGCGCTGGAGGGCAACTTCCATCACCTTCATACCAAACAGGAACAGGACAAGACCGTAACAAACGGGAAACCAGAGTGAGGATAGCATGATGTTCTCCTTTTAGAGGTGGTTCAAAAAGCTCTCTTTTGATAAGAAAACCAATCGATGCCAATCAAGGGTGAGCGACCGCGATTCAAGGTAGGTTTTCTTGCGATATAGAATTTCATCAGCTCTGCTGATAACGAATAAATTCTATATCTAACACGAAAGAATCAGGAAGTTACTCAGCATCGAATTTTGAATTCAGCCGGGCCTAAGTAAAAGCTTCCGAAGCATGTTTCTGCGGAAACATTTCAGGTGCTCACGTACCAAACGTACGCTCCGCTCCTGACGTCCCTTGCTTCATCCAACTAAAGCGTTTTGCAAAAACGCACATCGGAAGCATAAGCTTCGGTGCTGAAAACAGACCTTTTTGAACACGCATTTTTAATAAATAAAGTGTAAGCTTACGAAAACTAAGACAACGCATTACGCATTTAAAGTACCTGAATCGCATTCTCAGCTAGGTTTGAGCAGGTGCTTTTTCTAATTACGTATATGACCCTAGGCGGACATGCATGCCTATTGAATTCGTCAGGGACAATCTAAGGAGTGACATATAAGTGCCATCGGTTATTTTGGAGCGCAGTCGAAAAAAGAGACTGGAGCAGGGACATCCCTGGGTTTATAAAAGCGAAATTGCTTCGGTGGAAGGTGAGCCAATTCCCGGCGACATCGTTTCGGTGCTAAACCATCAAGGCCGGTTTCTCGCCTCCGGTTACTACAATCCACAATCTCAAATTACCGTGCGCACCGTTTCGTATGAGCCGCTTGAGAAAATGGACAAGGCTTTCTTTACTGCCAGATTTCAAGAGTGCCTGAAACATCGGGAACGGTTTATTACGGACGAGAATGCCTATCGGTTCGTATATGGCGAGGCTGACTTTTTGCCGGGTCTGATCGTAGACCGTTTTGCTGACGTGCTGGTTGTGCAGCTGCTGACGCTAGGTATGGATCGCTGCCGTACAGAGATCGTGGACGCCCTTGTTGAGGTGCTGCATCCAAAAGGGATTTATGAGCGGAGCGATGTGTCCATTCGGGAATTGGAAGGTTTGGAACAGCGTAAAGGGATCCTGTATGGGGAATGCCCGCGTCACGTCACCGTAACGGAGAACGGCTTGAAGATCAAAGTGGATATCGAAGAGGGCCAGAAGACCGGATATTTCTTTGATCAGCGGGAGAACCGAGCATCCATCAAACCGTTAATGACTGGCTGGGGAAGCCGGAGCGGGATTACGCTTCAGGCGATTGAGCGTGACGGTGAAACAAGAGCCTTGCCGGTGAACAAAAGCGGAAACGAAGTAACTTTTCCGTATTGGGATGGTGCTACGGTGCTGGAATGCTTTTCGCATACGGGCAGCTTCACGCTCCATGCATGCAAGTACGGCGCGAAGAAGGTAACCTGTCTCGACATCTCGGAACATGCCATTGAAAGTGCCAAAGAGAACGTGGAGTTGAATGGATTCCAGGATCGCGTGGAGTTTGTGGTGGACGATGCCTTCCAATATCTGCGCAATCAGGTAAAGGGCTTGGAAGAACGGGAGCTGCGCGCCCAAGGGGACAAGAAGGTGGATACCTCCAAACCGTTGACTGCGGGAGGAGGACGCTCTTGGGATGTGGTCATACTGGACCCACCGGCGTTTGCCAAAACCAGATCAGCGGTCAAAGGAGCCTGCCGCGGGTACAAGGACATCAACCTTCATGGCATGAAATTGGTGAATGAGGGCGGTTATCTGGTGACCGCGAGCTGCTCGTACCATATGCGGCCGGATTTGTTTCTGGAAACGATCCAGGACGCAGCGAAAGATGCTGGGAAAATTCTCCGTCTGGTAGAATGGCGGGCAGCTGGCAAGGATCATCCGCAAATTCTGGGAGTTGACGAAGGGCATTATTTGAAGTTTGCCGTGTTTGAAGTGCGCAGCAAATCAAAATTGTAACAGGTTATGGCTGCGATTAGCAGCGGATCAAGAGAAGGACCTTGCATGGATGGGTAACCATAATGGCAGGGTCCTTTTTGGTTTCCGGCAATATTTTGGAAAGGGAATGAAATCCAAACGTATGTTCCACCCTTCCATACTTATGCTATACTAGTAATCAGCATCTTTAAGTATAAAGAACTCGTTATCAGGTTGGTTTTATATAAATATTCAAACATAGATTCATCGGTATAAGGGATGATTTCAGCGCAAACTATCTGTTTTATAGACGATGGAATTGCCCTTTTTAGTAGACTAGACGATGTAGAGGGGGCATGGCAAGAACATGAGTGTTCAATTTGTTATCGGCAGGTCAGGCAGCGGCAAGAGTGCGGCGATTCGCCAAGAGATGATCGAGCGATTGGAACAGGACCCGAAGGGCAATCCCATGATTCTCATCGTGCCTGAGCAGGGATCCTATGAAGCGGAGCATGCACTCGTGAATGCGGGAGGCGTGCGCGGAATGATGAGAGCGCAAGTGCTCAGCTTCCGGCGGCTCGCTTATCGAGTCATGCAGGAAACCGGCGGAGCGGCCAAAATGGCGATCAGCGAAGAAGGCAAGCGGATGCTGCTGTATAAAATTTTACGGCGACGCAAAGAGGAGCTCCCGTTGTTCGGTGCATCGGGAGAGCAGCATGGCTTCGTTGGCAAGCTGAGTGAACTGTACACGGAAATGAAGCGATATTGCATTGATGCTTCATGTGTGGAGGAGCAGCTTGAGCAGTTGGCCTCAACACAAGGAAATACCCCTACACTAAGGCGCAAGCTGGCGGATATGGTGACGGTATTTCGTGATTTTGAGCTTGAGATTTCTAGGCTCTACATGGATGAGGAAGACACGCTGGTCTCCTTGGCAGAGGGCGTGACGGAATCTGAATATATAAAGAATGCTGATATTTGGATCGATGGTTTCTACGGCTTTACGCCGCAGGAGTATCGGGTGCTTCGGGAGATCATGTTGCATGCCCGTCATGTTACCATTGCATTGACTCTGGACAAGCCCTATATGGACGGGCATACTCCACATGAGCTGGATCTGTTTCATCCTACCGCGGTGACATACATAAAGCTTAAAGGGATTGCTGATGAGCTCGGGCTTGATACAGAGCATTGCCTGCTTCGTCCCGATGTGCTGCCACGGTTTCAGGAATCTCCTATGCTGGCACATCTCGAACGCGGCTATGATCGAAAGATACGCTGGAACAAAACTGCCGGAACTGAATCTCAGGGCAGCGAAATTGATACCGGGAAAGGTCTTCTTCTGCACGCTGCCAGCCACCGCCGTGCGGAGATTGAAGGAGCTCTCCGCGAAATGGTCCGACTCGCACGGGAAGAAGGGGCAAGGTACCGGGATATGGCCGTGTTTGTTCGGAGCATGGGGGAGTATGAGCATCTCATGGGCCCGCTGTTCAGAGAATACGGCGTTCCTTACTTTCTGGACCAGAAGCGAAGCGAACTGCACCATCCGCTCGTCGAATTTGTTCGCGCAGCTCTGGATGTCATTGAACGGCGGTGGCGGTATGAAGATGTCTTTCGCTGTGTCAAGACAGATCTGCTGCTGCCGCTGGACGGCTCACTTACCCGCGAAGACATGGACCGTCTGGAGAATCATGTCCTTGCTTGCGGCATTCACGGCTCTCGCTGGACAGATGGCCGTCCGTGGAAAGGGATTCCGAGCCTGTCTTTAGAAGATGGAGAGAGCGAGAGCAAGGCGGCTAATCAGGAGGGTATGCAGGATATCGAGTATGCGAGGAAAATGATTTCAGGTCCCCTGCATGCTTTTGAGAAACGGATGAAGAAGGCCAAGAATGCAACGGAACAGAGCACTGCTGTATATCGGCTGTTGGAGGAAACCGCCGTTCCAGACAAATTGGAACTGTTAAGCAGGGCAGCTCTGGATGCAGGGCGACCCGAAGAAGCGCGGGAGCATCGTCAGGTGTGGGGAGCTGTGCTGGGCCTGCTTGACCAGATTGTAGAGATGATGGGTGCGGAGAAGCTGAGCACCGATATGTTTACAGGTATCCTGGGCACAGGTCTGACGGAAATGAAAATGGCTCTTGTGCCTCCATCCCTGGATCAGGTCCTCATAGGCAGCATGGATCGGACACGTACCAGCGGGTTGAAGTACGCTTTCCTGCTCGGGATTAATGATGGTGTTCTTCCAGCCCAGTTTCAGGATGATGGCATTCTGACAGAACCGGAACGGGTGCAGCTTGAAGAGCAGGGACTGGAGCTTGCTCCGAGTATTTCCCGGAGATTGCTGGATGAGCGCTTTCTCATTTACCATGCACTAACTTTAGCCAGCAAGCAGCTGTGGGTCAGTTACCCTGCAGCGGACGAAGAAGGTAAGCCATTGTTGCCCTCCGAGGTCATCCGTCAGCTGAAGCTGATGTTCCAGCTGGAGGAAATTCCTTTGTTTCCTACGCCGCATGCAGGACAATCGGCCCATGAGCAGGAACGCTACGCAGCGCATCCGGACAACACGCTTGCTTACTTAACGGGCAGGCTGCGCGATTGGAAGAATGGAGAAGACATCCCGAATGTGTGGTGGCATGTTTATAACTGGTACGCAGAGAAGCCTGATTTAAGGCTGCGTCTATCTTCGATGCTCTCATCCTTGTCTTACCGGAATGAAGCACGGTCACTCAGGCAGGAGACCAGCAGGCAGTTATATGGTACGAAGCTTCGAACAAGCGTATCCCGAATGGAACGTTTTGTGGCTTGCCCGTTTTCTCATTTTGCCTCTCATGGTTTGAAGCTGAGAGAGAGACAGCTATACAGACTCCAGGCACCTGACATTGGTCAGCTGTTTCACGCTGCCTTAAGCAGCATGGCGGTGAAGTTTCAATCACAGCATCGAAGCTGGGGGGATCTGACAGCAGAGGAATGTCTGCGTGAGGCGGAAGCCACTGTTGATCGGCTCGCTCCGATGCTTCAGGGCGAAATACTGCTGAGCTCCAAGCGATACGGATATATATCACGCAAGCTCAAGAACATCGTAGGCAGAGCGTCTGTAATCCTGGGTGAACAAGCAAGACGCGGCCAATTCGAGCCGATCGGTCTGGAGCTCGACTTTGGTCCGGGCAAGCCACTGCCACCGCTGACATTTGAATTGTCGAATGGGGTCAAGATGGAGATTGTCGGACGGATTGACCGTGTTGATATGGCTCGAGGAGAGCAAGGCATCATGCTCCGGGTCATTGATTATAAATCCAGCCAGAAGGATTTGCGTTTGCACGAGGTTTATTACGGGTTATCCTTGCAAATGCTGACCTACCTCGATGTGCTGCTGACATTTGCGGAGGACTGGCTCGGCGAACAGGCTCTGCCTGCGGGGACACTGTATTTCCACGTTCATGATCCGGTGCTGCAATCGGCTAATGGTATGACGCCCGAGACAGCGGCAGAAGAATTGCTTAAGCGCTACAAAATGAAGGGTCTGCTGCTAGCAGACCGTGAAGCCATTTCTCTCATGGATACCTCCCTTGAAAAAGGACACTCCGCTATTCTGCCGGTTGCCGTCAAAACGGATGGCAGCTTCTACAGCAGCGCCGCTGTCGCAACGCCTGACCAATGGGAGACTTTATTATCCGCCGTTCGGGAGAACATGCTGACGATTGGCATGCGTATTACAGGCGGCGACGTCTCTATTGAACCGTACCGTATTCAGCAGGAAACGGCCTGCACATACTGCTCTTTCCGGCCTGTATGTCAGTTTGACGAGGCGATTGAGGGAAGCGAATATCAATTGCTGGGCAAGCCCGGTAAAGATCAGGTGTGGGATCTGCTAGGGCATCCGAAGGGAGGAGAGAACTCGTGAGTGAGATCATAGCTAAACCCGAAGGCAGCATGTGGAGTGATGACCAGTGGAAAGCCATTGTGCAATCAGGCGATGACATGCTGGTTGCGGCTGCAGCAGGGTCTGGGAAAACGGCTGTGCTTGTTGAACGGATTATACGCAAAATACTGGACGTTACCGCGGGCTTTAGCGTAGACCGGCTTCTCGTGGCTACTTTTACCAAAGCCGCCGCTGCAGAAATGCGGGGACGAATCCGGGAAGCACTTGAGCGTGAGCTGGACCGTGATCCGGATAATGAGCATATCCGCCGTCAGCTGGCTCTGCTCGGCAGGGCGTCGATTACGACGCTGCACTCCTTTTGCATGGAGGTCATTCGGCGTTATTACCAATTAATCCCCTTGGATCCGGGATTCCGGATTCTCAATGAACATGAGGCCGATCTGATGCGGCAAGATATATTGGAGGAGCTGTTTGAAGAGAAGTATGGAGAGGCCGAGGGAGATCAGAAGAGCCTCTTTCTTCGTTTGGCAGACTGGTTCAGCGGCGAGCGAACGGACGATGCGCTGTACCGTCTCGTGCAGCGTCTCTATGATTTCTCACGGAGTCACTCGTGGCCGGCACACTGGCTTAGGGAGACGGCTGCCGGCTTCCAGGTGCAAGATACCGAGGCTCTTGGACAAACGCCATGGGTTCAGAGCATTTTGGCTGATGCACGGTTGGCTTTGAATGGAGCAGCCGGCTTGCTTCAGCAAGCCAGGGCGATTGCGATGCAGCCGGGAGGGCCTGCGCCGTATGTGGACACTCTGGATGAGGACCTGCAACTTGTTGTTTCCCTGCTTGAATCGATCGATGTTTCGCCATGGGAATCGCTGTACGGGTTATTCCGTGATGCGTCCTTTGGCAAACTCAAATCCGTCCGGAAGGATGACGTGCTGCCGGAGCTTCAGGAGCAGGTGAAAGAGCTGCGGGACAATGTGAAGAAAACTGTTAACGAGCTGAAGAGCGCGTTGTTCGGTCGTCCGGCAGCGGAATTTTTGCAGGAGCTTCACACGGCAGCCCCGCTAATGATGGAACTGTCTGAGACGGTTATCGCTTTTGACGAGCGTTACCGGGAAGCCAAGGCAGCTAAAGGGATGGTCGATTTTAACGATCTTGAGCATTACTGCCTGCAAATTCTTCGCCACCCCGATTCTGTCCCGGGCCATACGATGCCTTCCGATGCGGCGATGGAATACCGCGAGCAGTTTGATGAAGTGCTGCTTGACGAATATCAGGATACGAACAGTGTTCAGGAGGATATTGTTCGACTGATTGCAAGAGAGATGCCGGGCAACCGGTTTATGGTTGGTGACGTGAAGCAGAGCATTTACAGGTTCCGTCTGGCGGAGCCTGGACTGTTTCTTGACAAATACAAGACATATTCTTCGGATGTAGTATCCACCCAAGGAGGCATCCGAATCGATCTGGCGCGAAACTTCCGCAGCCGGATGGAAGTGGTGAACGCCGTCAATTTGCTGTTCCGGCAGATTATGAATGAGTCCGTAGCCGAGATCGCTTATGATGCGCGGGCAGAGCTTGTATGCGGTGCTTCCTTCCCGGAACAGGAAGTGGGGGAAGAGGCTAACCCCTACACACCTGAACTACTGCTGATTGACCGTCTCGGAAAAGGGCCAGAGGAATCCTCTGATGAATCCGCTGCTCAAGAGGAAGGGGCTCCTCTTGAGTCGGAGGTACTCGAAATGGAAACCGCCCAGCTGGAGGCGCGCGCCATTGCCCGCCGAATCCGGGAAATGACCGGCGAAAGCGGGAAGCCGCTCATGGTTTACGACAAGGGACTGAAATCGATGCGGCCTGCAGGTTACGGAGATATGGTCATTTTGCTGCGTTCTACCATGGTATGGGCACCGCTCATCATTGAGGAGCTCCGGCAAGCAGGGATTCCAGCGTTCGGTGAGCAGAACAAAGGGTATTTTCAAGCGACTGAAGTAGAGATCGTCTTATCGCTGCTTCAAGTGATTGATAATCCCCTGCAGGACATTCCTTTGGCTTCCGTATTACGTTCACCGATACTTGGACTATCAGAAGAAGAGATGGCTCAAGTGCGTCTGTGCGCCAAAGGGACTTATTATGATGCGCTTAAGGCTGCGGTGTCGTTAAGTGCCAAGACATCTGTTATGAATACAGCACATTCTATTGAATTCGTCGATGGAAGATGGACGCCGGGTGCCGAACTGCCAGGTTTGGCTGAAGCAGCCGCAAGTCATGAGCTGGTTGCAGGCAGTCAGTTACCCGATGCTGCATTATCGGAAGATCGACAGACGATTGAAATATCAGCGGAACTGGGATATAAACTTGGCTTGTTTATGGATCGGCTGCAGCGCTGGCGGCGGGAAGCACGCCAGGGGAGCCTTAGTGATCTGATCTGGCAAATATACAGCGAAACGGGTTACTTGGATTGGGTTGGCGGTTTGCCGGGCGGCAAGCAGCGCCAAGGCAATCTCACGGCTTTGTATGACCGGGCGGTGCAGTATGAACAGGATACTGCCTCCAGAGGGCTATTCCGTTTTCTGACCTTTATTTCCCGCCTTCGGGAACGCGGCGGAGATCTGGGCGCCGCCGGCGGTGCGGAAAGCCAGGGTAATGCTGTACGTCTAATGACCATTCATAAGAGTAAGGGATTGGAGTTTCCGGTTGTGTTCGTAGCAGGGTTGTCCAAAAACTTCAATCAACAGGATTTAAACTCCCCTTTCCTGATGCATAAGGAACTGGGATTTGGACCGAAGTTCGTAGATGAAGACATGCGTGTAAGCTATCCCACGCTGCCCAATCTGGCGATTCGGCGCAGATCACAGCTGGAGCTGTTGGCTGAGGAGATGCGGGTCTTATATGTTGCGCTAACACGGCCTAAAGAGAAGATGATTCTGGTCGGTACGGTGAAGGATTTACCAAAGAAGGTGTCTGCATGGGCACAAGCTGATGTGTACCCTGAGCTTCTTCTGCCGGACTACATTCTGGCCCGGGGGCGGAGTTATCTGGACTGGATCGGTCCGGCCCTGATACGACATTCGTCCGCGGCAGCACTTCGAGAAAAGGCCGGTCTATCCGGTCAGTCGAATTCTCGTGTGTTACGGGATGACCGATCGGAATGGATCCTTTCAGTTGAAACTCCTGAATCTTTGGCGCAGGTGATGGAAGGTCACTTGGATCATGATCAGGCGGAAAGCGATGATCGGAAACATATGCTGGATGCCCTCCGTAAGCTAGAGCCCGTCGTTGTGGAATCCGCAAACCTTACGGAGGAAGCAATGTCAGATAGTTTGCGAGCAGCCATATATCAGCGTTTATCTTGGAACTATCCCTATGAGGCGGTTAGCCGAATTTCGGCCAAGACATCCGTTACGGAGATGAAGAAGCTGCTGGCATTACAGGACAGCCCTTCTCTGGATTTGCTGGAGGAACAGGCCGTGAAACAACAGAGCAAGGAGCGTGTGGGAGAAGGCTCTTCTTTCACGCTGAACCTGCGCAGGCCTAAATTTATGGAATCCACGAAGCTGACGCCTGCAGAGCGAGGAACGGTCTATCACACGATTATGCAGCATGTGCCTCTTCAGCGCTTGAAGGGAGCAGCAGAGCCGCTATCTGAGATCGAAGAAACCATCCGTTACCTTCTGGAGAAAGAAATCATTACCGGCGAGCAGGCATCCGCTGTGGAGCCGATGGAAATTAGCAGCCTTTTTGACAGCGTGATAGGGAAAAACCTTTTGGCGTCTGAGGATATTTGGCGGGAGATGCCATTTTCTTACGCACTCCCTGCTAGTGAAGCCTATCAAGGACTCGCTTTCATGGATGGAATCTCAGACCAAGCTGATGAGGACAAACCGAATATGCAGCTGCTTCAGGATGAAACGGTGCTGATCCAAGGGGTGGTGGACTGCTTGTTCAGGCTTGATGGAAGGCTTGTGCTCCTGGATTATAAGACAGACCGCGTGCTGGAGCATCGCGGCGGCATCACAGCCTTAACGGAGCAGTATCGTTTCCAGCTGGATGTATATGCAAAAGCCTTGGAGGATATTTTAGGCGAGCCGGTGTTTGAAAAATGGCTGTTCTTCTTTGATGGAGGACATGCCGTTCAATTATAACCATTCATACATCTATTAAAAGTTTAAAGCGGGAGAGGTGATTAGCGATGCGTATTTTGCATACGGGAGACTGGCATCTGGGGCGCACGCTCGAAGGCCGCAGCCGGATCGCAGAACAGGAACGCTTTCTGGATGAGCTGGTCAGGCTGGCAGATGATCAGCAGGCGGACCTCATCCTTATGGCAGGCGATGTCTATGATTCCGTTAATCCGCCTGCTGTAGCGGAGCAGCTATTCTACGATGCGGCCGCTAGACTTACCGAGGGAGGCCGCCCTATGGTGGTCATAGCAGGTAACCATGATCAGCCGGAGCGGGTAGCCTCGGTTACGCCGCTTGTTGCCACAAGAGGCATTACGCTGATCGGGACTCCGATCGCTGAAGCGGTGACGGTCACCGCTGCACGCACCGGAGAAACGGCTAAAATTGCAGCTCTCCCCTATCCATCTGAGGCCAGGCTTAACGAGCTGCTCTCGGTTGATGGGGATGAGGATCAACTCCGCCGTGCTTATAGTGAGAGAGTCGGAAAACTAATGAAAATGATGGCAAGGGAATTTTCCCCGCAGACGGTCAATCTGGCGATGAGCCATATCTATGTTCTTGGCGGCGTTGAGAGTGATTCCGAGCGTCCAATTCAGGTTGGGGGAGCCTATACGGTTGATCCGTCGGCACTCTCTGTTGGTGCATCCTACACAGCGCTTGGTCACCTGCATCGCTCCCAGGCTGTAAAAGGAGAAGGGATTATCCGTTATAGCGGTTCCCCGCTGGCTTACAGTTTCTCGGAGGCGGGGCAAGCCAAATCAGTGACTATGGTTGACGTATCACCAGGCGGGGTTCCCGTGATAGAGGAGCTGTTTCTCAGCTGCGGCCGCCCGCTTGTACGCTGGAAGGCCAAAGGTGGCTTGGAGGAAGTGTACCGCTGGCTTGATGAGAAGCGAGATCCTGATGCCTTTATAGATCTTGAAGTTACCCTGACAGAAGCGATGGGGCTTGCCGACATACAGCGGCTGCGCAAGAGCAGGGAAGGCATTATCCACATCCGGCCGGTATATCCGGAGATGGAGGCGCTGGAGCTTGAGAGTGAACGTTCCCGGCTGCCTTTGCCGGATCTGTTCCGGAAGTTTTATCAGCGGCAAACGGGAGGGGCGGAGCCGGAAGACCATCTGGTCGACTTGTTTCTGGAGCTTATAGAGGAAGAGGAATCTGACGGGACGGAGGTGACCTCTTAGATGAAACCGATTTTGTTGAAATTATCCGGCCTTCAGAGCTATCGCAGCACGCAGGAAATTGATTTTGAAACACTGTGTGAAACGGGACTCTTTGGTATATTCGGCCCGACGGGAAGCGGCAAATCCACGTTATTGGATGCCATCACCCTGGCTATGTACGGAAAAGTGGAGCGGGCAGTTAACGGGACCCAAGGCATCATGAACCATTCGGAGGACAGTTTGTCCGTCTCCTTCACGTTTGAACTATCCTCGGCTGCCGGGCAGGAGCGATACAGGGTAGAACGCAAATTCAAAAGGGTCAATGAGCTCTCCATTAGCAATACCATCAGCCGATTTATTCAGGTTACACCCGAAGGGGACCAAGTCATGGCGGATAAACTGGCTGATGTAACCCGCTGCGTTGAAGAGAAAATCGGACTCAAGATGGATGACTTCACCCGTGCGGTCGTTCTCCCTCAAGGTAAATTTGCTGAATTTCTCTCGCTAAAGGGGAGTGAACGTCGGCAGATGCTGCAGCGGCTGTTTCATCTGGAGCGGTACGGTGACCAGCTTGCGATCAAGCTCAGTCGCCGAGTCAAGGATACGGATGGTTCACTCAAATCCGTCGAAGCTGAACAGCAGGGGTTGGGTCATGCAGGCATAGAAGCTTTGGATGAAGCGACCAGAGCCCTTGAAGAAGCCCAGAAACATGCGATTTCCTCCCGCGATCAACTGCAGGTTGCCATGGAAGCGCATGAAGCTTTGGGGAAGATTCGGGAACTGGATTTGGAAAAAAGACGGCTTCAGGGAAAGCTGGATGAGCTTGCCCTTCATGAGGAAGAGATGAAGCAGCTGGAACGCCGGCTTGAACTGACTGGGGCAGCAGCGGCCGTTCTTCCAGCGCTTGAAGCATGGCGGGAATCCGGCAAGGTATGGGACCTGAGGCGTCGCACGGCCGAAGATCATACGGAACAATCTGCATCCGCTCAGAAAGCCGCGGAGCTTGCGACCAAGGCAGACGAAGCTGCCCAGGCAGCTCTGCGCGCAGAGGAACCCAAGCTGGTGCTGCGAGAGCAGCAGCTGGAGCAAGCGGTTGTGCTGCAGAAGGAACGTGACGTTTTACGTGCGGAACTGGCCAGGCTGGATATGCAGCGGGTGGAGGCTCGCAAAGAACTTGAAGGGGTAACTGCACAGCTGCAGAAGGAGCAAGAATTGCTCGAACGCGGGCGCAAGCGGCAGGAGGAATTGCAGAACAAGCTGAAAGGGCTTGAGGTTCGTTCAAGTGAACGTCAGACACTTCATATGGCAATGCAGAAGGTGCAGGAGCTGGAGGCTAACCGAAAGCAGAAGCATAAAGTGGAGTCCGAGGAACAGTCACAACAGATCCGGGTGAAGGAGCAGGAAGACAAGCTGGGCCATTACCGGAAGCAGGAACAGGAATTGCGGCGGCAGTACATACAGCTCTCTTCGCAAACGGGACGCTTACAGCAGGACGCAGCTGATGCTTTGGCTTTTGCTGATCGGATTGCTGCGGCGTCCGCCAGGCTGCAAGAGCTGATGAATCAATCGCTTCGTGAGAAACAGCTCCATGCACTATCCCTCTCACTGGCTGCTGAACTCCGGGAAGGTGAGCCTTGTCCTGTATGTGGTAGTGAACATCATCCTCTTCCGGCAGCTGGATCCGGGCAGTCCACAAAGACCTTGGATGACCAGATGGATCGGCTGGTACAGATCACGCATCAAATCCAGGAGGCCAGATTAACCCTAAGGGGGCAGCATACGGAAGCAGAAGGGCTAGCAGCTCAATTGCGTTCGCAGATGGAGACGTATGTCGGTGACGAGCAGCTTGACGTTAATATGGATGAGCGAGTACAGGAACAGGGATGGCAGGAGGCGGCTGCATCCACTGTTACCGCCGAATATCATTTGGACGATGTGGACAAGCTTGCATCGGATGCTTCATGGCTGATGAAAGCGGTCGAATCCCAGGCGACTGCCATGGCTCATTGCCGTGCGGAAGCTTCCAGTTCCCAGCAGAGCCTCCTTATTTGTCAGCAAGAGATGATGAAACAGACGGCTTCACTTGAAAATAGTCAATTACAGCAAAACCAGCTTCGAAATCAGCTTGCCGGTTTGGAAGAGGAAGCAGCAGATATACTTAATTCCTGGCAGGAGGGTAAGCCTGAATTCTTGCTGGAGGAGGCAGCCGCTCGCTTTCAGCAAATGCAGGTGAAGGATGCGGAGTCTGAGTCGATAAAGGAAGGGCTTGAACGCAGCGTTCCATTTATCGAAGAGAAGAAGCAGGCCGTCCAGCGCTTGGAACAGCGGCTTAATGAGCTGGAGAAGCTGTTGATTCAATGGGATGCCCAGCGAGAAGGGAAAGCGGATGGACTGAAGGATAAGGAAGAGCGTCTCCAGGCATGGATTGGTGACCGGCCGGCAGAGGAATTGCTGGCCGAGTGCCGGGCCAAAATGGCGGAGCTAAAGGAATCAGCCGAACAAGCCAGGATCCACTGTAGACAGGCTGAGGAGGCGGCTCAGCGTGCAGCTAAGGAGGCAGCGCTTGCCGAACAGGCTGCAAGAACTTCACAGGAACAGCACCAAGCAGCCAAGCTAGCTTGGGAGAGTCAGTTGGCAGAATCGCCTTTTGCTACAGAGAACGCCGTCATGGAAGCTTGTTTAACCCCAGCAGAAAGCGAACGATGTGCCCGGCTGGTGGAGAAGCATCGGGAAGGGCAGCGGGAGTGGACGCTGAGGCTTCGTGACGTCGAACAGAAGCTTGGCACCCACCAATATCAGGAAGAGGATTGGAATCGTTCTTCAGCGAGGCTACAGGCGGTTCGTTTAGCCGATGAGGAGGCTCTGCAGGCAAGAGCGCGCGCTGAGCGGGATTTGGAAGACCTCCGTAAACGTCATATCCGGTTTATGGAATTGGAGGAGCAGCGGCTTGCTCTTGGGCGGGAGAGCGAACGCTTGTCCAAATTGCAGTCCTGCCTGCGCGGAAATGCCTTTGTAGAGTATATTGCGGAGGAGCAGCTGATGCAGGTGAGTCAGTCGGCTTCCCAGCGTCTGCGTTACCTGACTAAGCAGCGTTACTCGCTGGAGGTAGATTCCGGTGGCGGATTTGTCATCCGGGACGATGCCAATGGCGGCGTCCGTCGTCCGGTTTCTACACTCTCCGGTGGTGAGACCTTCTTGACCTCATTGGCTTTGGCTTTGGCGCTTTCGGCACAAATTCAGCTGCGGGGGCAATACCCGCTGCAATTCTTTTTCCTTGACGAAGGGTTTGGCACGCTAGATCCGGAGCTGCTGGAGACGGTTATTACCGCACTGGAGCGGCTTCATAACGATAAGCTTACTGTCGGCATCATCAGTCACGTGCCTGAGCTTCGTTCGCGTCTGCCGCGCAAGCTCATTGTGTGGCCAGCGGAGGAGGCGGGAGCCGGCTCTCAGTTGGCTATAGAATCGATGTAGCTAGAGAAGTCAGTCGGTGTGATGTGCGTCACTGAAACAGTAACAAGGCGCTGTTATAGTACAGCTAAGCCGACATTTGAAAGAAGCACCGGGCAGACGCTTGATCATGAGGGATTCCCATCTTTTCCCTTGTCCTCATGATAAAGCGCCTCCTTACTGGACAACTGCGTTCCAGGGGTGCTTCTCTTTTTTTGTCCATAAGGAGCCAAGGATCATCCATTGGACGCCCTGTTTATTTTCTTATATGATAAAGACAATCTCAACCAATGAAAGGGGGAACCGGGAATGGATTGTATTTTTTGTAAAATTGTAAAGGGTGAGCTTCCTTCAACGAAGATCCTGGAGAACGATAAGGTGCTTGTATTTCAAAACATTAATCCTGAAGCACCCGTTCATATTTTGATTATTCCTAAGAAGCATATCGCATCCATGAATGATGTTCAGGATGAAGATTTGCTATTGATTGGCGAGATGCACAAGGCGGCTAAAGAAGCTGCAGCGAAGCTGGGCATCGCGGATAGCGGTTACCGATTAATTAACAATTGCGGACCCGATGGGGAACAAACGGTATTCCATCTGCACTATCATCTGATGGGCGGTCGCCGTCTAGGCGCATTAACCGGCATTTCGCCAGCTCATACATAAACTTTTGCCGTAAAAAGAACGATAACAACCCCGCAGCATATGAGCGCTTCGGGGTAGTTCCAATTATTGAGACTATCGTAAAATAGCGCGCCCAAGGTTGACACGATATTTCTGTTTGCCCTATAATGAAGTTTGATGAACCGTGTTATGCTCTTGGACGGTCTGGTCGGAGGGAGGGAAAACTGGTGTCTGAAACTAAAGTTCGCAAAAACGAGACAATTGATGCTGCACTTCGTCGCTTCAAGCGTTCCATTGCTAAAGATGGCGTATTGGCTGAAGTGAAGAAACGCAAGCATTATGAAAAGCCAAGCGTAAAGCGCAAGAAAAAGTCCGAGGCTGCTCGTAAGAGAAAGTTTTAGGAGGAACTGAACTAGCATGAATCTTAGCGAACGATTGAACGAAGATATGAAGCAAGCGATGAGGAGTAAGGACAAGTTCAAACTCTCAACGATTCGAATGGTTCGTTCGACGATTAAAAATCTTGAAATAGATTTGAAACGAAGTTTGGATGACAACGAAGTGCTTGATATTTTTAGTCGTGAAATCAAACAGCGCAAAGATGCCCTCCAAGAATTTGAAAAAGCGGGACGCGACGATCTTGCCGCCGATGCAAAAGCAGAAATTGAGCTCCTTAGCGCCTACCTCCCGGAACAGCTTACTGAAGAAGAAATTAAAGTCATTGTACAGCAGACCATCCAGGAAACCGGTGCTTCTTCAAAAGCCGAGATGGGTAAAGTTATGAGCGCTCTCATGCCGAAAGTTAAAGGGCGTGCAGACGGAAAGCTTGTTAATCAAGTTGTTCAACAATTTCTGTAACAACATAAGTGAAACATCCCTTGTATTCAAGGGATGTTTTTTCTTTATGTGCAGTTGGTATTAAAATCCAGCATACTTTTTGAAACGAAATGGTTTCTGATTCGTAATAACTACCATATGAGGCCAAGTATATACATATGCTAGGGGTATAGGCAGGTCAATGAACCTAGTTTGTCGAAGTATAGGATACCATTGACTATTTTACTCGAAAAGGAGGGGGAAAAATGACGAAACAGATGGGGATACGCAAATTACTGACCTGTGCAGCGGCCTTGGTCATGTTGTTCATATCGCTTGGGCTGTATGTGTTTCCCATGAACTCGGCAGCGGCGGCCAACAACGGGGCTGTATATGTGATTCCGGTCAAGCAGCCGATCGAACGCGGATTAGCCAGCTTTATGGAACGCGGATTCAAGGAAGCGGAGAAGATGTCGGCCGGTCTTATTGTGCTTGAGATTGACACACCTGGCGGTCTTGTCGACCAGGCTGATAAAATTGCCACCATGATGAGAGACAGCAAGATTCCGATCGTAGCATACATCACGGGCAATGCAGCATCTGCAGGCAGTTATATCGCGCTTAATGCCGACAAGATTGCCATGGCAGAAGGCAGTATGATTGGCGCTGCCTATATGGTGGACGCGAGTGGCAATCCTGTTGAGGATGCCAAGCTGGTCTCCTGGTGGAAAACGAGTATGGCCAGCGCGGCTCAAGCTTCAGGACGCAATCCCGAGATTGCCAAAGGCATGGCTGATCTTAATCTAAAGGTCGAGGTGCCGGAAATCGGATTGACGAAGCAAGCGGGTGATATCATATCTTTAACGAATGATGAAGCCCTTAAGACTGGTTATGCAGATACCATTGCCAACAGTACCGAAGAGGTCATCGCCTGGATGGACTATTCCACGCAGGATGTATTTCGGATGGAACCAACGTTTTCGGAAAAGCTGGCTACCTTTTTAACGAATCGTAGTGTTATGACTATTCTGCTGTTCATTGGTATTGCAGGTGTTATTATCGAGTTGATTGTGCCTGGGTTTGGAGTGCCTGGAATCCTAGGGGTAACTGCATTTGTACTGTATTTCTTCGGTAATCAGGTGGCTGGATTTGCCGGTTGGGAGACTTGGCTGCTGTTTGTGATCGGCATTGTGATGCTGGCCATGGAGCTATTTGTGCCAAGCTTTGGTATCTTGGGTATTATCGGTTCTGTCAGTTTGATTGCAGGTGTTGTCATGGCCGCATACAGTACGTCTCATGTTGCTCTATCCCTTGGTATAGCAGTGGCCTGTGCTCTCGTGGCGGTTATCGTGGTTGCTCTTATATTCAAAGAGCGAGGGGTATGGCGCAAATTTATACTTAGCGACAGCCTGTCGAAGGAGCAGGGATATATTCCGAATGAGGATCGCGATGTGTTAATCGGCTTAATCGGAACTTCCCTTACAGCGCTCCGGCCAGCTGGAACGATGGAAGTTGAGGGACGACGGTTTGATGTCGTTACGCTTGGAGGGTTCATTGAAGCCGGTCGTCAAGTTCGCATTATTAAGACAGATGGAACGAGAATTGTAGTAGAGGAAGAAAAAGGGTGAACATCCCCACGGAATTGTGTAGTATGGATAGGACTGGTATCTCTGTATTTCTAGATATGCAAGTAAATAACGAACATGGAGGGTGAAGTGTAAATGTTGGATGGTTCATTGGTACCGATACTTCTGATCGGGGTTGTCGCGATCATCGTGCTTAGTGTGTTTTTCAGTTTCTTCCCGTTAATGCTCTGGATTTCGGCGCTCGCTTCCGGCGTGCGCATTGGAATCATTACGCTTGTAGCTATGCGCCTGCGGCGCGTAACACCAAGCCGGATCGTAAATCCGCTCATCAAGGCGACAAAAGCAGGACTCGGCTTAAACATTAACCAATTGGAGAGTCACTATCTCGCAGGAGGTAACGTAGACCGGGTGGTTAACGCCTTGATTGCAGCTCAACGTGCGAATATTCCGCTTGAATTTGAGCGTGCTGCCGCGATTGACCTTGCGGGACGCGATGTGCTGCAGGCTGTTCAGATGAGTGTTAACCCGCGTGTCATTGAGACACCGACTGTTGCCGCCGTTGCTAAAGACGGTATTGAAGTAAAAGTTAAAGCTCGTGTTACTGTACGTGCCAACATCGACCGCTTGGTCGGGGGTGCCGGAGAAGAAACGATCATTGCCCGTGTTGGTGAAGGTATTGTAACAACGGTCGGTTCGAGTAATTCTCATAAAGATGTATTGGAGAACCCGGATTCGATTTCCAGAACGGTATTGTCCAAAGGACTGGATGCCGGTACTGCATTCGAGATTCTGTCCATTGATATCGCGGATGTGGATGTAGGCAAGAATATTGGTGCATACCTGCAGACTGAACAGGCGGAAGCCGACAAGCGGATCGCCCAAGCGAAGGCGGAAGAACGCCGCGCGATGGCGGTAGCCCAAGAGCAAGAGATGAAGGCTCGCGTTGTCGAGATGAGAGCGCGCGTGGTGGAATCCGAATCCCAAGTTCCGCTTGCTATGGCTGAAGCGCTGCGCAGTGGCCAGCTCGGCGTGATGGATTATATGAACCTGAAGAACATTGAAGCCGACACGCAGATGAGAGGCTCCTTCGGTAAAATGGGTGATAATAATGATGGCTCTGGAGATAACAAAACCAAGTAACCATGAAGTGAGGTGAGCCTATAGTGAGCTGGATATTGGATAATATATACATTATAGCTGTTATAGGCTTCTTCATCATCTCCGCCCTTGGAAAGCGCGGCAAAAACCCTAATGATAAGAACACGCGGATGCCATCCTTCGGTGGCGAAGGAGAGCGTCCTGCAAGACCTGATCAAGGACATCAGGGGCAGCGCGGGTCGCAAAGACCTGAAGCAAGACGGGTACAATCCCCACGAGTATCTCGTCCTGCGCCTGTTCAGGAAAGTACACGGGTGGACAGGATGAATGAAGAAGAGGCTGAGAGCGGGAACGGATACTCTCTAGAGCATCAAGAGATAGATCGTATGAGGCGTGAACAAGATATGAAGCATCAGCCTGACGGCATGGATCATAGAGTGCGGATGATGGAGTCCGATCTGGACAGAATCCATTCAGAGCTGGACAGAATGACTGTTGCGTTACCGGAAACCGTTGTTGAAATCCATGAGGAAGAGCGTGAGCAGCGGAATAATGATCGGTCGCTTTTTGCTGAACAAGCTCGAAATGGAATTGTATGGGCTGAAATCCTGGGGCCTCCGCGAGCGAAGCGCCCCATGAATCACCGTCGATAAATTGCGGGAGTCTTAACGACCCCAAACAAGTAGCCTTTTGTTCTTGTAAAGGATACATGGAGAATTTCATAGAGTTACAAGAGCGGGAGACCGCCTCGTCAGATTTTGACGGGGCGGTCTTTTTACTTTTGATTTCATAAAAATGCTTTCTGGGGCATAAGGTGTACAGTACAGGAAGGGGGAACGTCTTCATATGTCCCGCATCAGCCGCAAGCTGCAGAAATGGACTCAAGAAGTGCTTGATTTGCCACAGGACCTGTTATTTGATCTACCGCGGTTGACCCTGGTTGGCAATAAAGAGCTGCATATCGAAAATCATCGCGGAGTACGGCATTTTTCCGGGGAACGTCTCGTGTTGTCTTTAAGCGAGGGCTCTTTGGAGATTTCAGGGACCGGACTCGCGATTCAAGCTATTCAAAGTCATGAAGTGACCATCATTGGCACCATTCATCATATCCAATACATAGGAATGGGGGAGAAACCGTGAAGATTCCGACGATGATTCACCTTCGGGGATATTTAACGCTTACTGTTCGCGGTGAGCATGTAGAAGCATTCATCAATTCGTTGGCGAAGGCGGGCATTCCGGTTTGGGACGTAACACCGACAGGGGCGGAATCAGCAGAGCTCAAGCTGCTGTTGAAGGATTTCAGAAGGCTTCGCCCTCTGTTAAAGCGGACAGGCTGCCGAACACGCATCAAGGAACGGAACGGTTATCCCTTTAAGGCTCGCAGGCTATTGAAGCGCAAAGCGTTTTTGATCGGCGTAGTAATGTTTTTTGCCATATTGCTGGCTCTCTCCTCCATGGTATGGAATGTAGAAGTCGAAGGAAATGAAAGCATAGCTTCGGAAGATGTGCTAGATGCAGCTAAACTGGAGGGGATCTATCCATTCCAATGGATATTCAGGCTGCAACCGATGGACAAGCTGTCGGGTAATATAACCGCACGTCTTCCGGGTGCTTCCTGGGTAGGAGTGGAACGCAATGGGACACGTATACGTATACAGATTGTGGAGGCTTCCATGCCGAAGAAACCGCCGCTGCAGAATCCAAGGCATCTGATCAGCACACGGGACGCAGTCATCACCTATATATATGCGGAGAAGGGCGTTCCCAAAGTTGCTATCAACAGCCGGGTGAAGAAAGGCGAGATACTGATCTCCGGCGTCCTTGGGGATGAGGAAAACTCAGAGCGCGTTGTAGCCAAAGGTGAAGTGAAAGGCTTGGTGTGGCATGAATACGATATCGAGATTCCCTTAGTCACAACGCATAAGGTTTATACAGGGGAAGGAAAGCAGCGTTCGTACGTTGTATTTGGCGATCGGGCCGTTCAGTTATGGGGCTATGGAAAGATACCCTTCTCGGAGCAGGAGACTTTGACCTTTTATGATCCCCTTACCTGGAGGTCTCGCGTCCTGCCTCTTGGCTGGATGACTGAAAAAATAATGGAGGTCACCGAAGTACAGCGAACGATTACGGAGGATGAAGCCAGAAAGGAAGGAATTGAGGGGGCACGCCGTGATATTTTGGCGAAATATGGAGCGAATTCTAAATTCATAAGCCAAAAAATTTTGCATGATAAGAGAGAGAATGGTAAAGTTTATATGAAAGTGCTTTTCGAGGTGGAAGAGACCATCGCGAAAGAACTTCCCATAGTATATGATCAAGGAGAATGAGGCTATTTGTCACAGCAAACGACCAGCATTCAAATTTTACTTCAAAGCGCATCAGAAGGTCTGTCCTTATTCGGACCACAAGATACATTCCTTAAATTAATCGAAAAAGAAATTCCTGCTACGATTGTTTCACGGGAAGCGGTTATCACGATTCGGGGACAGCATCAGAATGTGGAGAGTCTCGGGCAGCTGTTTGAAGTTCTGCTCCAGCTTGTACGTAACGGCTACATTTTGACCGAGCGTGATATTCTTTATGCTGTGGAACTCGCCAAGGACCTGAGAGCCGACCAGCTGCTGGATCTATACAAAGGCGAAATTACGACTACCTTCAAAGGTAAGCCTATTCGTGTAAAAACCATCGGTCAAAAGCACTACGTGACCACGATCAAGAAACGGGACATCGTCTTCGGCATCGGTCCTGCCGGAACAGGAAAGACCTATTTGGCCGTCGTCCTGGCTGTTGCTGCTCTCAAGGAAGGGGCTGTCAAACGGATTATTCTGACAAGGCCTGCAGTTGAGGCAGGAGAGAGTCTGGGCTTTCTGCCTGGAGATCTGCAAGAGAAGGTTGATCCTTATCTAAGACCGCTCTACGATGCGTTATATGATGTTATGGGCCCGGATCAGACCGCTAAAGCGCTTGAGCGTGGGTTAATCGAAATAGCGCCTCTTGCATACATGCGTGGACGTACACTGGATGATTCATTCATTATTCTGGATGAAGCACAGAATACTACACCTGAACAGATGAAGATGTTCTTGACCCGGCTTGGCTTCGGTTCGAAGATGGTCATTACCGGGGACGTAACCCAGATTGACCTGCCGCGAGGCAAGAAATCAGGACTTATTGAAGCTAAAAAGATACTAAGCGAGATTGAAGAAGTGGGATTCGTCTATTTTGCGGAACAGGATGTTGTACGGCACTCTTTAGTACAAAAAATCATCGTCGCATATGATAAAGCAGCAGAAAACCAAGATTAAAGGGGATTGTCGCAATGGCCTCCAAAGAACCATCGACGGACAAGTCCATATGGGGTAAAAACAGCGGATGGAAGTATAGCGTGGCAACACGCTATATTCTGTTTTTGCTGCTAGCTTTGCTCTTTTATATCAGTCTAGCATCCAAGTTGTTACCGGAGCGCTACGACATACAAGTGAATACCAAAAGTGAAAAGAATATCGTCGCGCCTGTGCAGATTGAGGACAGCAAGGCAACGCTGCAGGCGCAGGAGCAAAAGGCGGAAGCAGTTCAACCCGTTTACTCCTATATCCCTCTTCGGAGTGATGTTCTGGTTTCCCAGATTCTGGACAGAATTGAACAACTCAATCAGGATGCGGATGTATCTACTCAGGAAAAAATCGGTATTTACCGAGTTGAAATTCCCCAAAGAGCAGAGCGATTTGTACGAAATTACCTGTCTGCAAACAGTACAAACGAAGCATATTCCCCGGAACTGCTGGAAGAAATGCGTCAAGCCATTGAGGAACAAACCTATCAGATTCCAGAGGAAACCTTTATTAAGATACCGCGATTGAATTTGGAGGATATTCCTCAAATGAAATCAACCGCTCGAGATATCGTTTCCAGGCTGATCTTGAATGAAATGGTAGATGCGCAAACGGGTAGAGCACGGGTTCCAGAGATGGTAAGTACAAGCAACCTGGATGATCGTACAGCTAGGGAAGTCGTTCAAGAATTGGCTCGTTTAGCTATTACGCCTAACAAGTTTTTGGATGAGGTGGCGACGAAGGAAGCCAAGGTTGCAGCCCGTGAAGAAGCTGACCCTGTCTATATCAAACAAGGGGATATCCTCGTGGCGAAGGGTCAGCTTATCACACCGGAGCTGTACGAGCTGCTTGGCAAAAATGGTCTGCTGAAGGACGACATTAATTACTGGCCGGAGCTGGGGGTACTGCTTCTGTCCATCTTACTGTCTCTGGGCATACTCACCTTCATTCGGCAATCTGAACCCGGCAAATTTAAATATAACAACGCACAGCTGTTAATGCTTGTTCTGGTATATTTTATTACACTGGTGACTATGCATTTGACTGCGTTCCTGCAGAGTGATTCCCAAATCTACGTAGGTTATCTTGCACCTGTGGCGATTGGAGCGATACTGGTCACCCTGCTGCTGGAAACCTCGCTGGCCTATTTCAGCGTCATTATTTTCAGCATTCTGGCGAGTGTGATATTGAATGTGCAAGGGGAAGTGTTTGATTTTCATTTCGGGTTATATGCAGCTGTAACTTCATGTGTGGCGATCTTCTCAATCCACCGTGCAAGCCAGCGGTCTACCATGCTGAAGGGGGGCATTATGTCCTCACTCTTCGGTGCGTTGATTGTATTCATCATGCTGCTGATCAACAACGATACATGGACGACTTCAGAAACCTTGTATTCAATCGGCTTTGCCATCGCAGGCGGTCTATTGACGGCGATACTGGTTATCGGCTTAATGCCTTTCTTTGAAGTGACTTTCGGTATCCTCTCAGCACTAAAGCTTGTAGAATTGTCAAATCCGAACCATCCATTGCTGCGCAAGCTGCTTACGGAAACGCCAGGCACTTACCATCACAGTGTAATGGTTGGAAACTTGTCAGAAGCTGCAGCTGAAGCAATAGGTGCTAATGGTTTGCTGTGCCGTGTTGGTTCTTATTATCATGATATCGGGAAAACCAAACGGCCCATCTATTTCATTGAGAACCAGAACAATATGGAAAATCCTCATGATTCTATAGAACCAAAACTGAGCAAATCCATCATCGTTGCTCATGCAAGAGATGGCGTAGAAATGCTTAAGGAGTACAAACTGCCGAAACCGATTCGGGATATTGCGGAGCAGCATCATGGTACAACATTTTTACATTATTTTTATCATAAAGCGATGCGGCAAGCGGAAGAGCAAGGGGTTGAACCGGATTTTACAGAAGATGATTTCCGGTATCCGGGACCGAAGGCTCAGTCCAAAGAATCTGCGATTGTCGGCATAGCCGATAGCGTGGAGGCTGCAGTCCGATCGTTGCGCAAACCGACGGTAGAACAGGTGGAATCGATGATCGAGAAGATCATCAAAGGACGCTTGGACGATCACCAGTTTAACGATTGCGATTTAACGATGAAGGAATTGGATATTATCGCCAAGACTTTAAAGGAAACGGTAATGGGGATTTTCCACTCCCGGATTGAGTATCCGGAAGATGTGAAACGGCCCAAGCCGCCCGTTCCATCCGAGGGTGAAGCTCCGGCAACGTCTGGGACACCCGCAACAAGTGATGAACAGAGAAGGAGCGTTTAAGAATGAGCCTGCAGCTGGCATGGAATAATGAACAAGAGAATTTTCAGATTAGCGATGAGTTGATCGCTCTGCTCGAAGCGATACTTCAGAAGGCCGGAGAGGCCGAAGGGGTAAGTGATGGAGAAGTCGATCTAACCTTTGTCGATGATGAACAGATCCATCAGTTGAACCGGGAGTATCGGGGGATCGATCGTCCAACGGATGTGTTATCCTTTGCCATGAATGAGATCACAAATGATGAACTCGAGATTATTTATGAGCTTGAAGAGGACGATGCTTCGGGTGGTATACCGAATGTTCTAGGGGATATCATTATTTCTGTCCCTCGTGCAAAGCTGCAAAGTGAGGAGTACGGACATTCATTGGAACGGGAGTTAGGTTTTCTCTTTGTCCACGGATTTCTGCATTTGCTTGGATACGATCATCAGGATGAGGCAAGCGAAGCAGAAATGATGGGCAAACAGGAGGCTGTACTTGCAGAAGTAGGATTGACAAGATAGTGAAGCCGCATAGATACTCGTTATACAGAGCCTTTGGGTGCGCCATGCGCGGCATAACGACCGCCGTTAAAACCGAACGCAATATGAAAATTCACATTGCTGCTGCCTTGATTGTATTCATTGCAGCAGCATTGCTGCAATTGGATCGAGTACGCTGGTTATTCCTGTTGGTGGCGGTTGCTATGGTATTCGTGGCGGAGCTGATGAATACCGCTGTGGAAGCGGTGGTTGATTTGATTTCTCCTGAAGAGCATGTATTAGCCCGGGTGGCTAAGGATACTGCAGCCGGTGCAGCATTAGTTGCAGCGGTTTTTGCCGTCATAATCGGGATTATCGTCTTCTATGAACCAGTATGGGATTGGCTGCAGCATTGGTTGAACACTTAACATTAGGAGGTATGACACATGGAAGCAGGATTGTTAATGCAGGAAGCAATTAAAGCGCGCACACGTGCTTATATCCCTTATTCCAAATTTGGTGTTGGGGCTGCACTGCTGGATGCGCGGGGCGATGTGCATCTAGGCTGTAATGTGGAAAATGCGGCTTACGGTCCAACGAATTGCGCAGAGCGAACAGCATTGTTTCGGGCTATTGCGGATGGTCATGAAGCGGGAAGCTTCCAGGCTATTGCCATTGTTGCTGATACAGATGGGCCGTGTACGCCATGCGGAATATGCCGCCAGGTGCTGGTCGAGTTGTGCAAACCGGATATGAAAGTATTCATGGGGAATATGAAGGGTGACTTCAAGGAAATGACCGTCAGCGAATTGCTGCCGGGTGCCTTCGGACCTTGGGATTTGAATAAGGAATAAGAAATCAAGATTACGGAGTATATAGAATTAAACAACATGTGCTTTAGGAACAGTAGCGGAGGAATGGTATGCAGAAAAAACAGTTTAAATCCGGCTTTGTGGCTATAATTGGAAGGCCGAATGTAGGTAAATCAACGCTCATGAATCAAGTCATCGGTCAAAAGATTGCGATTATGTCGGATAAGCCACAAACGACTCGAAACAAAATTCATGGTGTATATACGACCAATGAATCCCAAGTGGTCTTTTTGGATACTCCGGGAATTCACAAGCGTCAATCCAAGCTCGGGGATTATATGAACCAGACTGCACTCGGCACGCTGGGTGAGGTTGAAGCCGCATTGTTTCTGGTTGACGCCTCCGAGGGAATTGGTGGAGGAGACCGCTATATCGCAGAGCAGCTGAAGAAAATCAAGACGCCGATTATCTTGGTGTTGAATAAAATTGACAAGATAGATCCGCCTGCGTTGCTTCCTCTGATTGAACAATATCGGAAGCTCCATGACTTTGCGGAAATTGTGCCGATATCAGCAAAACTCGGCAGTAATGTGAATACGTTGCTGGATCAGATTCAGCGTTACTTGCCGCCGGGTCCGCAATATTATCCGGAGGACCAGGTTACGGATCATCCCGAGCAGTTTGTGTGCGCTGAGTTGATTCGTGAGAAGATTTTACACATGACGAGAGAGGAAGTGCCTCACTCGATCGCGGTCACCATCGAAGATATGCGGGTAGAGGAGAACGGAACGGTATATATTTCAGCTGTCATATTTGTGGAACGTGATTCCCAAAAAGGCATCATCATCGGCAAACAGGGGGCATTGCTGAAAGAAGTAGGCAAACAAGCTCGTCAAGATATTCAAAGGCTTCTGGGATCCAAGATCTTCTTGGAACTCTGGGTCAAGGTAAAAAAAGATTGGCGCAATCAAGAACGCGTTCTTCGAGATCTCGGTTTTCACCGTGGAGAATAATACTCGGTTGAATTATACGTAGATTATGCACTGTGGCTGCCTGCCAACTATTGCAATTCATAAATCCGCCATGAACGTACATCCTAATTTTCGTAGATGCGATACGTCATTTCCGAGAGAGAGGATGAATACGAATGCGAGATTTTTCGTGGAAGTATTTTGCGATGACTGGAGATGTCGATGCGTATTTGCTGTATAAGGAAACCGAAGGCGAAACGGTCCTTACAGCTGCATCCGTTGAAGATGAGGCGGCCCCTTATGAAGAAGACGAATAATTATTGGTTGTTCCAGGAATGGTTGGGGGAAAGCGCATGCTATATCGGGCGGAAGGGATTGTCATCCGCAGCATGGACTACGGAGAAGGGAACAAAATCATTACACTTTGCACCAAGGAATCGGGCAAGGTAGGCGTGCTGGTCAGAGGAGCAAAAAAGGTGAAAAGCCGGCATGCTGCTCTGACCCAGCTGTTTACGTATGGCGAGTATGTGTTTTTTCGGAATGGCACCGGGCTAGGAACCTTGAACGCCGGGGAGATCATGGAGTCCCATCACGAGCTCCGGGAAGACTTAATCAAAGCGGCCTATGCTTCTTATGCTTGCGAGCTCTTGGATCGGGTGCTGCAGGATGAGGAGACGGGCGCTTTTTGGTTTCATCAGCTAAAAGCCTGTCTACAGGCGCTTCAAGAGGATAAGGCTCCTCAAATCATCATCAATTTGTACGAGATGAAAATTTTGCAGGCTGCGGGCTACGGGCCTGAGCTGGATGTTTGCATTTCGTGCAATCAACCCAGGGCTGATGAGGACATGCTGGTTAGTCCCCGCTTAGGCGGGGTACTGTGCCGTTACTGCAAACATCTGGATCCCCCGGCAATGGCGATCTCGCCCCGAACGTTGAAAGTGCTGCGCATGTTTGGCAAACTGGATTTAAGGCGGCTGGGCAATGTCGATGTGAAGGATGAGACGAAAGCCGAGCTCAAAAAAGTGATGAGAGCGCTCATGGATATGCAGCTGGGATTACGTCTGAAATCGCAAAATTTTCTCGATCAGATGGACAAGTACAATATTTGACGTAAGGTATAGAATAAGGTATTATATTTATCAGTTTATTAGTTTTTTGAATACTGACATGCATTGAACGGGAAAGTAGTGAGTAATTCATCCGTGATAGCGAGCCGGGGGCGGTGGAAGCCTGGCGGGAGATATTCATGAACAGGGCACCCGGGAGCATGGTGAAACGATAAAGTGGGTTTTGCTCTTCGCTAGAGATGTTGGCGACATTAGCAAGGCCAAGTAGGGTGGAACCGCGGGAAGCTACAGCTCTCGTCCCTATGTCTGTACAACAGGCGTAGGACGAGAGCTTTTTGTTGTACAGAGAACTTGCGATCAAGGAATTAATAAAGAAAGAAAAGGAGCAAAAATCATGAATTTTCAACAAATGATTTTGACGCTGCAGCAGTTTTGGGCCGAACAGAACTGTATCATCGTGCAGCCGTACGACACGGAAAAAGGTGCCGGTACGATGAACCCGATGACGTATTTGCGTTCAATCGGACCTGAGCCGTGGAATGTGGCATATGTGGAGCCATCCCGCCGCCCGGCTGACGGTCGTTATGGGGAGAACCCGAACCGTTTGTATCAGCATCACCAATTTCAGGTTATATTGAAACCTTCACCTGATAATATTCAAGAGTTGTATTTGGAGAGCTTGGAGCGTCTTGGTATCAATCCGCTTGATCATGACATCCGTTTTGTTGAGGATAACTGGGAAGCTCCGACACTCGGTGCATGGGGCCTGGGTTGGGAAGTATGGCTGGATGGGATGGAAATTACCCAATTTACCTACTTCCAACAGGTTGGCGGCATTGATGCCAATCCGGTCGCTGTAGAAATTACCTATGGGATGGAGCGTCTTGCATCCTACATTCAGGATAAAGAGAATGTCTTCGACTTGGAGTGGGTGGACGGCATCACATACGGGGATGTTTTCCATCAGCCGGAATATGAGCATTCGAAATACACATTTGAAGTATCGGATGTCAAAATGCTGTTTACGTTGTTTAACATGTACGAGGAAGAAGCTAACAAAGCGATGAACCAGCATCTTGTCTTCCCAGCTTATGATTATGTGCTGAAGTGCTCTCACACGTTTAACCTGCTGGATGCTCGAGGCGCAATCAGCGTTACGGAGAGAACGGGATACATTATGCGCGTGCGAAACCTGGCACGTCAGGTAGCGGCAACATATTTGGAGGAACGCGAGAAGCTGGGCTTCCCGCTGATTAAGAAAGGGGGCGCAGAACATGTCTAAAGATTTACTGTTCGAGATTGGTCTGGAAGAGGTTCCGGCAAGGTTTCTGCGCGCCGCAGTGGAGCAGCTACAGGACAAAGTGGTTAAATGGCTGGATGCTTCCAGAATCGGGCATGGAGAAGTTACGGCTTACGCTACGCCGCGCCGCTTAGCGGTATGGGTACAGGGCGTTGCCGATAAGCAGGAGGATATCAGCGAGGAAGTGAAAGGCCCTTCCCGCAAGATCGCTTTGGATGAGAGCGGCCAGTGGAGCAAAGCTGCGCTTGGTTTTGCCAAGAGCCAAGGCGTAGATCCGGAAAGCTTTACGTTTAAGGAACTCGGCGGGGTGGAGTACATCTACGTGACCAAGAATAGCGTCGGTGTAGAGACGAAGTCGATTCTTTCTGAAGGACTTCATGGTATCTTAACTTCGATGACGTTTCCGAAAAACATGCGCTGGGGAGCACATGAATTTAAATTTGTACGTCCGATAAAGTGGATGGTCGCTTTGCTGGGCAGTGATATCATCGATCTCGAAATTACGGGTGTAAAGGCAGGAAACGTAACACGTGGTCATCGATTCCTTGGTGGTGAAGCTGTTATTCCTGAGGCCTCGGCATATCGTGATGTTCTTCGTGAACAGCATGTTATCGTAGATATTAAGGAGCGCCAGGATATGATTGTGGCGCAGATCGAGAATTTGGCCCAGGAGAAAGGCTGGAATATCGCAATCAAGGATGACCTACTTGAAGAGGTCTTGTTCCTGGTTGAAACTCCAACCGTATTGTACGGAACATTCGACTCTTCGTTCCTTCATATCCCGCAGGAAGTACTGATTACTTCGATGCGCGAGCATCAGCGCTATTTCCCTGTACTCGATAACCAGGGACAGCTGCTTCCATTCTTCGTAACGGTTCGCAACGGAGACAGCCGTTCGCTGGACGTTATTGCAAGAGGTAACGAGAAGGTGCTTCGCGCCCGTTTGTCAGATGCGAAATTCTTCTACGAGGAAGATCAGAAGCTGCAGATCAAAGACGCGCTGTCGAAGCTGGAAAGCATTGTGTTCCATGAAGAACTCGGTACTATTGGCGATAAAGTCCGCAGAATCCGCCGGATTTCCGATCAGCTGTCAGCGAAGCTGAATATCTCGGCAGATGCGGCAGATTCTGTAAGCCGAGCTGCGGATATTTGCAAATTCGATTTAGTAACCCAGATGGTTTATGAGTTCCCTGAGCTGCAGGGCGTAATGGGCGAAGATTACGCAAGAAAAGCCGGTGAGAAGGAAGATGTGGCTAAAGCGGTGTTTGAGCATTACCAGCCTCGCTTTGCCGGAGATGCGGTCCCTTCCACACAAGTCGGATCCATCGTCAGTATTGCAGATAAAATCGACACCATTGTAGGCTGCTTCTCCATCGGCATTATTCCAACCGGTTCCCAGGATCCATATGCACTGCGTCGTCAGGCTGCAGGCATCGTACAGATTATACTGGAACATCAATTATCGGTAACGTTATCGGATGTGTTTGGCATAGCTCTGGAGGTTCATGAGAACATTCGGGCCTTGAAGCGATCCACTGATGAAATCCGTAAAGATCTTAAGGAGTTCTTCGGTCTGCGCGTGAAGAAGCTGCTGTCCGAAGATCAGCGTTATGACGTGGTGGATGCGGTCATTACAGCCGGATTTGACCATGTTGTGTCCGTTGTATCCCGCGGTCATGCTCTCATGCATGCTGTGGAGAATGTGGAGGATTTCAAAGCGGTCGTTGAGTCCTTCAATCGGGTGAGCAATTTGGCTGCCAAGGCAGGGAAGGCCGCTGTCAATTCCGAACTGTTCACAGAGTCTGAGGAGAGCGAGCTGTATGAAGCTTGGCAAGCAATCCGTAAGGATTACCAGGCTGCACTGGAGGCAGCGGATGGCGAACGCTCACTGTCCTTGCTCAGTGGACTGAAAGGACCGATCACGAAGTTTTTTGATTCCGTTATGGTTATGGCTGAAGATGAAGCAGTCCGTGCAAATCGTCTTGCCTTGCTCTCGGGAATCGACAGTGATTTAAAACGCTACGCCGATTTCACAAAATTGGTGTGGTAGATGGTGGCAGTATGAATAAGCAAATGTTATAATGCATTGTTCAGTGAAAGCGACAGCCTGCGCAAAAAGCGCCGGATGGCGCTTTCGCTATGCATAACAGGTATTGCTGAAGGGACAAGCAATAGCTGCCGCATTGTTTATTTGTGAAGCAGGATTTTATTCGGCCAAAGACGTATATAATAATATACAGTTATAAAGCTGATTCTAAGATTAGATAGAGCTGGTGACGCGAATGAACGATAACTGCTCCATTTCGATCGTGGTTGATGGGGATGCATGTCCAGTTAAGAAAGAAATTGCCGAGACGGCTCTTGCATTCCGTGTGCCGGTACTGCTTGTTTCTTCCTATGATCATCTGCAGCAACCGGAGACAGGAGTTACGACAATCCAAGTGGATCGAAGTGACCAAAGTGCGGATCTCTATATCGCCAACCATATTTCCAGAGGAGATATCGTAGTGACGCAGGATTATGGACTGGCTGCCCTTGCACTTGCCAAATCATGCCATGTTATATCCTTTCGGGGTCGAATATTCCATAATTCGGATATTGATTTTATGCTCGATTCCCGTCACCATCAAGCCAAAGCGAGGAAGCAAGGAAGGTACGGTAAAGGACCGAAAAAATTGGTTGACGAAGACCGGAGGTTTTTTCAACATAAACTGACAAAACTTTTGCATGAATTGCAGGAGAATGTCCACCCGTAGCGAATACTATTTACGTGCCAAAAGAGATGAAGGTGGTTTGGATGATTACCGGACAAGGCAATATTCCGGATGATGTCATTGAGGAAGTTCTGGCCAAGAGCGATATTGTCGATACGGTCAGCAAATACGTGCATCTTACCAAACAGGGGAAATACCTGAAGGGCTTGTGCCCGTTTCATTCAGAGAAGACTCCTTCCTTTACGGTTACACCGGAACGCCAAATCTTTTACTGCTATGGCTGCGGCAAGGGCGGAAATGCCATTAAGTTCAGAATGGAAATCGAAGGATTTTCTTTCCCCGAAGCTGTGAAGACCATGGCAGAAGAGAATGATATTTCGTTACCGGAAGGTCAAGGGGTTCCTGCAATTCCTCGTAATCCGGAGAAAGAACGATTGTTTGAAGCTAATGAGCTTAGTGCCAAGCTGTATCACTTCCTGCTGAAGAATACGGAGCACGGCACAGAGGCGATGAGGTATTTACGATCCCGCGGAATGAACGACAAAATAATTGATCAGTTTCAGATCGGTTATGCGCCAGATCGCTGGGATACGTTGGTTCAATTCTTGACAAAGCGATCCTTTGACTTGAAAGAAATGGAGAAGGGTGGCTTATTATCTGCAAGACACGAACAAGAAGGCTATCTTGACCGTTTTCGCGGACGCATCATGTTCCCGATCCATGACCGCAGCGGCAAAGTGATTGCTTTCGCAGGGAGAATACTGGGGGAAGGTCAACCGAAATATCTGAATTCCCCGGAAACAATTTTATTTAATAAAAGCCGCACATTGTATAACTTGCACCAGGCAAAAACATCCATACGCAAATTGCGTCAAATTCTGTTGTTTGAAGGTTATGGCGATGTGATTTCGTCATGGGAAGCAGGGCTTCATAATGGTGTGGCAACGATGGGAACCTCTCTAACGGAAAATCAAGTGGCCATAATGAAATCATTGGCTGAAGAAGTGGTTGTTGTCTATGACGGTGACAAAGCCGGAATGGCTGCCGCTCTTAAGGTCATTCCACTCCTTGAAGGCGTTGGCCTCAGAGTGAGAATCGCTTTAATGAACGAGGGAATGGATCCTGACGATTACATTCGAAAGTTCGGTGCAGAGCGTTTCAGGCATGTGGTAGAGAGTGCTGTTTCTACAACAAAATTTAAACTTATATATCTGAAGAAAAACCATATACTGCTAGAAGAAGATGGGAAAATCGCATACACCAAAGAGGCATTGCCGATTATCGCAGCACTGAATTCCTCAACTGAACGGGAAGTATACTTGAGGGAATTATCTTCTGAGCTCCATCTTTCCTACGAAAGCCTTAAACAGGATTGCAATCTGCTTCGGCAATCGATGATGCAAAAAAAGATGGATGAGGGGGATAATAAGGAAAATAGGTGGAATAATGGTAGGCATAAAAAAGGACGCGTGCCCGCCCCGACACTTCTGCCCGCTTACCATGCTGCTGAGCGGCGGCTGTTGTCGCTGATGCTGCAGGATGCGGAGGCTGCGCGATACGTAGGAGATCGCCTGGGAGAAGCGTTTAATATTGAAGATCATGCGGCGATCGCTGCTTATCTATATGCTTTTTACGCACAGGGCAAGTCTCCGGATATTAGCCGATTCATGTCATCACTCCATGACGACCGCTTAGAAATGACGGTCAGCTCCATCATGATGATGGAAGCACCAGCAGAGTGGAATGTACAAGTGCTCGATGATTGCATACGTGAGGTGCTGAAATTTCCGCAGCAGAGAGAGATCAACCAGAAAAAAGAAGAGATGATAAAAGCGGAACGCTCGGGTGATTTCTTGCGAGCCGCGCAAATTGCAAGTGAGATTATTGCCCTAGAGAGACAATGAAGACCCGCTCATTGTTGTATCTAGGGAGGAGGGAGTCGAAAGATGGCGAATGATCAGCATACTGAATTAGAAACGGAATTTACGCTGGATCAAGTCAAGGATCAGTTGATTGAACAGGGTAAAAAGAGATCCGTATTGAGCTATAAAGATATTATGGAGAAGTTATCGCCATTCGACCAGGACACGGAGCAGATGGAAGAGTTTTATGAGCAGCTTGCTGATCTTGGAATTGATGTCGTGAATGAGAATGACGAGGAGAGCCCTCATCGCCAGTCAGGAGATTCGGAAACGCACGAGAATGAGGAATTTGGATTTGATGATGACTTATCCTTGCCTCCCGGGATCAAGATTAATGACCCTGTACGTATGTATCTAAAGGAAATTGGCAGAGTCCCGCTGCTCTCCGCTGATGATGAGATTGAACTCGCGAATCGGATCGAACAAGGTGATGAGGAAGCCAAGCGACGTCTAGCCGAAGCGAACTTGCGACTGGTTGTCAGTATCGCTAAGCGTTACGTTGGACGCGGAATGCTGTTCCTGGACCTGATTCAGGAGGGCAACATGGGCTTGATCAAAGCCGTCGAGAAGTTCGATTATAAGAAAGGTTTTAAGTTTAGTACGTATGCGACCTGGTGGATTCGCCAAGCGATTACCCGTGCTATCGCTGACCAGGCACGTACGATCCGTATCCCGGTGCACATGGTGGAGACGATCAATAAACTGATACGTGTATCCAGACAGCTTCTGCAGGAGCTTGGACGAGAGCCATCGCCGGAGGAAATTGCTGCTGAAATGGAACTCAGCGTTGAGAAAGTCCGGGAGATTATGAAAATTGCCCAAGAACCGGTATCGCTTGAAACGCCAATCGGTGAAGAGGACGATTCTCATTTGGGGGATTTTATCGAGGATCAGGAAGCACTGGCTCCTGCCGACGCAGCTGCTTACGAGCTTCTGAAGGAACAGCTCGAAGATGTGCTTGATACGTTGACAGAGCGGGAGGAGAATGTACTGCGTCTTCGTTTCGGTCTTGATGACGGCCGTACAAGAACCTTGGAAGAGGTCGGCAAAGTGTTCGGCGTGACCCGTGAACGGATTCGCCAGATCGAAGCCAAAGCGCTTCGCAAGCTTCGCCATCCAAGCCGCAGCAAGCGACTAAAGGATTTTCTCGAATAGCTCCATCAACGGACCTTCTGCAGTTAACGGCAGCGGGTCCTTTTTTTTCGAGTTTGAAAGGGAAGAGAAGAACTCCTTGGTTCTGGAATTTCTTCCTGCTTTTGTTTTATTGGTCTTTATTTTAGCTCTTTTCAATGTCCAATGCAAATAACCTGGAAGACTTTTTGTAAACGAAGTTGCTGGTTTGCAGTTTGGCATGGTCTCTGTTAGGGTTAGAAATAGGCTGTAATTAGAACGAAAAATTAGGAGATAAGGTGTGTCAACGTTGAAATTATCAAAAAGATTAACGCAGCTACTGGACAAAATTCCACCAGGCAGCAGACTTGCGGATATAGGCTCCGATCATGCCCTTCTACCTGTCGCTGCTGTTGAAAGCGGAGCGGCTATCCAAGCGATTGCTGGTGAAGTCAATCCGGGCCCCTATGAGGCAGCTCTAAAGCAGGTCATGGAATCCGGGATGAAGGATGTCATCAGCGTAAGAAGGGGTGACGGCTTGGATGTGCTCTCGGCAGGAGAGGCCGATGTAATTACCGTTGCCGGTATGGGGGGCGGGTTGATTACCTCGATACTGAATCGTGGCATCGATAAGCTTGCCGGTGTGCGGAGGCTGGTCCTTCAGCCGAATGTCGGGGAAGATATTTTGCGTAAATGGCTGTATTCTCATCATTGGGTGCTGGTGGAGGAATTTATTTTAGAGGAAGACGGTAAAATTTATGAGGTTCTGGTCGCAGAACCTGCTGAAGCCACAGAACTAACAAACGAACAGGTATATACAGAGCGAGTGATTGGCGACAGCGGCGTTCGGTTATCTACGAACTGGCTGTTACGCATGGGTCCCTGGCTGACCCAATCACCGAATTCGGTGTTCCACGATAAATGGAGTTCAGAAATGGAGAAGATGGATCATATTCTTCAATCCTTATCACGGTCTGATCTTACAACAGCAGCCGATAAGGCAAGTGAGATCCAATCGGATATAGCGTTTATTCAGGAGGTGCTGGCATGCTTGCCAAAGGACAAACTGTAATTCAATACATGGAGCAATTGGCTCCGAAGCATGTGGCCGAGCCGGATGACCGGATTGGTCTTCAGCTTGGAACATTGCAAAAGGACATTCGCACCGTACTGGTTGCACTGGATGTCAATGAAGAAGTCGTTGATGAAGCCATCGAGCTGGGGGCTGACTTGATTATTGCGCATCATGCGATTATATACCGCCCGCTGAAACAGCTGCAGACGGATACGCCGATGGGCAAGGTATACGAGAAGCTTATCAAACATGATATAGCGGTCTACATAAGCCATACCAATCTGGACGTAACAGAGGGCGGTATGAACGATTGGATGGCCGAAGCTTTAGGGATCGTAAATACAGCGCCTATCCACGACATGCATAATGAACAGCTATCCAAACTGGTGGTATTTGTACCGAAGAGTCACCATCAAGAAGTACTGGATGCCGTGCTGGGAGCCGGTGCAGGCTGGATTGGGAACTATAGTCATTGCAGCTTCAATATCGAAGGCTTTGGTACCTATATGCCAAGAGAAGGCAGCGATCCTTTTCAAGGCAAGCAAGGTAAGATGGAGCGGGCGGACGAGGTCCGGATCGAGACGATTGTTCCTCATAACATTAAAAACAAAGTTATCCAGGCGATGCTGAAAGCTCATCCTTATGAAGAGGTTGCTTATGATCTCTACTCCATGGATCTTAAGGGGAGGTCTCTCGGTCTGGGCAGGGTTGGAAAACTCAAGGAAGCCCAAACGCTGGCTGAACTGGTAGAGGTGGTAAAGGAGCAGCTGGATGTTCCTCATGTTCGTGTAGTAGGAGAGCTTGACCGTACCATACGCAAGGCTGCCGTAATAGGCGGCTCTGGCGGGCGCTATGTGATGAAAGCCCTGTTCCGGGGGGCAGATGTTCTGATAACCGGAGATGTGGATTATCATACAGCACAAGATGCGCTGGCAGCCGGTTTAGCGATCATTGATCCGGGGCATAATGCGGAGAAGATCATGAAGGTCAAGGTAGCCGAATGGATGGAACAGAAGCTGCAGGAGCATAAATACGAAACCCGGGTTGTTGCGTCTCGCATCGATACAGAACCGTTCCAGTTTGTCTGAGTCGGAATCGGAAGTATAAGAGAGCTCTCTTTTATCTCTGGGAAATTGAGCAATCAATGTTAATGTTTAAGGGTTGTGTCCCTTCTTAAATCAAGATATAATATGTAATGTTGTCCGGAAAGTTTAACAGACAATCGCTGGCGGCGTCAAAGCCGCGAGAGGAAAGTCCGGGCTCCATAGGGCAGGGTGCTGGATAACGTCCAGTCAGCGCGAGTTGAAGGATAGTGCCACAGAAATGGACCGCCGATGGCCGCCTTAGTGCGGCACAGGCAAGGATGGAACCGAGGTGTAAGAGACCCCGAGGAACGCTGGTGACTTCGTTCCTGGTAAACCCCACCTGGAGCAAGACCTAATGGGACGCAGTTTCCTTCGAGGAGACAGCCTTTGCCCGAGGCGCGTCTGGGTTGGTCGCTGGAGTCGATCAGTAATGATCGGCCTAGATAGATGATTGTCGCTTAAAGTGGCAGGGTAGTTCCCATTATGACCACAAAGAGCACAGAACCCGGCTTACGGAAAGCTTTCCCAACTGAACAACAACATACCGCTTTATGATGCTTTGCTTGTAAAGGGTACAAACGCGCATTTTCTTTGCACTTCTCGTAAGAGGTGTAAAGGAAATGCGCGTTTTTTTATAGGGGGTTCGCAAATAAGTGCAAGCTGATCCGGCTTTAGAGGGGACAATCGTCCATACCAAATAGCCCTGAGGATAATAAGCTATAATCATCAACGGAAAGGAGATGCAAACATATGTCTTGTTGCAACGAAAATCCATGTCCTCCCTTATCACCTATCGTGTGCGACCCGATTGTCATCGTAAGAGACCATTATTTGCCGCAAATCGTGCCTGTCATTCATCCGATAAAAGTGGTGGACAAAATTCACTGTGTACCGGTAGAGAAGCATATTTACACTTACAGCGAGGAAGAAGTCACCAGCGGCTCCAAAGGTCCCGGAGGAGTGACGGTATCGAGTAAGCGGGCTAAGAAAGCAGCAGTAGGTACCAGTCGTTCCCGCCGTAAGAAATAAGGTGAGGGTCTCTTTACACAATAAAGCAGCCCACGCTTATAGCGGAAGCTGCTTTATTCTTCATCTACTTTTTTGGGCCTGTTAGCTTGCGAAGTTCCTGCTCCAAATTAAGCAGGGTACGACCCGGCCACATTTGTAGGGGAACTTCAGGAGCACCTGCTGCTTGTAAAGCACGGAAGATATCAATCTGACCATGACCGAAATATTTATCCTTTCCTTTTTCCCCGAGATCCACCGTTTGACTTGTCATGATATCCATTACTTCCTGATTCGTCAGATTCGGATTCAAAGAACGTATGAGACCTGCCATAGCTGCTGCGTGAGGACTGGCCATGGAGGTTCCAGATAATGCGGCATACTGGTTCCCGGGGAAAGTGCTGGCGATATTGGTTCCAGGTGCAGCCACATCGATATAATCCCCGTAGTTGGAGTATTCTGCCCGCTTCTGATTGGAATCGGTCGCTGCAACTGCAAGCACCTCAGGATAGGCAGCAGGATAGCCGGGGCGCTCCGTATTGTCATTGCCTGATGCAGCGACAAGGACAACGTCGCGATCATATGCATATTTTACGGCATCATGGAGAAATTGCGAATCTGCGTAGTTGCCAAGACTCATATTGATGACTTTGGCTCCATGGTCCGTTGCCCATATAATGCCTTCTGCTACAGCATAAGTCGTTCCCGATCCCGAGCTGTCAAGCGCCTTCACCGGCATGATTTTATTATACCAGCTGACTCCGGCAACGCCTTCGCCATTGTTGACAAGAGCACCGATGATGCCTGCAACGTGGGTGCCGTGGCCGACATCATCTAGCGGTTTCTTTTCCTTATCTACGATGTTGTATCCTTCCACCAATTGACCTGCCAGATCGGTATGCGTTAGATCCGCGCCCGTATCGACTACAGCAATAATCACATCTTCACTGCCTCTGGAGAGATCCCAGCCCCGGTTCGTTTCAATCACCGGCAGGTTCCATTGATACTGAGAAAACAGCAGATCATTCGGGATATTAACTTGGGCATTTGCTTGATCTGGTAATGAACTTGTGTTTGACATGGTATGGGGAATACGATCATTTGTTAAATACATGTAATGGGGTTCTGTATATTTGGTTTCCCAATTTTTCTCGAAGTAAGAGCGCAGCTGTTGATAATCCAATTCTTTGGAGCGGAATACATAAGCATAACCAAGTTTTCTTGGTGTATCACAGGAAATTTCTTTGGATATATCCAGAAGCTGCTGTTTGGTTGGATGCTGTTGAAAGGAAACCACAATTTCATTTTCATAAAAGTGACTCGCTTTCTCATTATCATGACCAGTTTTGACGGTAATATCGGACAGGGTATCCGCATGAACGGATTCTACTTTGAATTTTCCCTCCTTCGGATATGGAATTAAGCGGAGATTGCGTTTTTGGTGATTGCTTACTTCTTGGAGCACAGCTTGATTGACCAATGCGGCTGCTCCAAATTTACGATCCTTAGATGGCTCGGCTACTACAAAGTACGGCTGACCTGCAGCGACAAACTTGGGTGAATCATACGCTTCGCCCCGTTTGAGTTTCTGCTGCGCGATTTGAAAATGGTGAGCAATCAGAGTCTTATCATTTTTACTCAATTTGGGAAGCTGACCCTGAATATCCACCATTTTATTTTGTTTAAGGTTATACCATCTTACCTGCTGAAAATGCTTGTGTGTTTTCTGTTCATTCTGTGTATATGACCTGATTTGCCCATCGTTGCGCAATGATTCATTGCTAAGCATTTTGTGCAGATGAGCCTTGGCGTCAAGACGGTTTAGTTGATGTGTGGAATGGATGTCGCTCTGAATGGTAAAGTGTTTAGCTTTATGCTCCTGCTGAGGCTTTAGTGGTTGCGCTGGTTCTGCCGCTGGGGCTGGCTGCTTCGATCCGGGTATGAACAGTAAGAGAAGCGCACCCAAAAGGGTCACGGCACCGATCACACTCCACAAGTTACGTGATTTCACATGATTTCCTCCTCGCCGCAATTCATGATTGATTATTCTTAGCGTGGGAAGTGTCCATCCTTTTTATGCGTAATTCTTGAAAGTACCTGCCTGCTGGGGATATCGTTATCCCAAAAATTGTGATACGATGATTCTAATTGAACGTACGCCAGGCATAACCTGGAGTCACGATTATTTAAGGGGGATCTATCGTAATGCCAGCGGACAATCTTCAGAAATTATGTTCCGAGTCCAGAGATAAGTTGAAATCTGCTATTTCGATAATGGAAACTTTTTTAAATGAACATGGGCTGTCTCAATTGGTAACAGATGAGGAGGAAGAAACGGTTCATTTTTACAAAGGATTTCTGTCGGATGTACGTCATTTGCTTGTCTTTTCTGAAGTTTCTTATGAAAAGCTTGGTGTTGTGCAGCGTCGTCCTCGCTTTGATATCGATTTTGCCGAGAAAGCTTTGTATCATTTGTATCACCGCTGTGTAAACAATTTTTTCTATCCAAAGAATGAAAGTTATTCCGAAGATGGGCGGTATGCCTATACTGGGCAGGATGCGATCCGTTTCAGGATGACTCCGGTTCGTCCTGCGCGTGATGTTATTATGAATATCACCAGAATTTATGAAGAATTGCGCGAAGATCTTGCTTACTACGAAAGCGATTATTTGATGGGACGCCGTTTGCAGCCGGAGAAAAGTCCTGTATAGAATAAGCAATGACATATTCAAGAGATACCAGCTCCTGGTATCTCTTTTTTTTGCGTTTTATTGTAGGTACCAACTGACAATCGTTCTTGTGCATACCGACAGTAAACTAAGGAAAAGATGTTGACGAGGTGATGCTAAAATGGCCAACGAAGCCAAACCATTGGTGAAATGCAGTGTCAGCAATTGCCATTACTGGGGAGAACAAAATTTATGTCATGCCGAGATGATCATGATTGAAATCGACCGTCATGCGCACATGAAACTCCATGAAGAATATGGGGCAGAACCTTACGTAGACGACCACCAAGATGTTGCTGACAAGTCTTCAGAGACCTGCTGTCTGACCTTTAAGCCTAAGGGCTGACGAAGACAGGCCGGATAACATTTTCCGGTGTCTTGTACTTGGGGATGATGGAAATGGAGGAAACTATGGATAAAAGAAATCGCAAGCATAAAATGAAGGTTGTTGAAGGCAGACGAAACAGAGTGGATTTCCCACGCAAGGATCATCGTGAGGAGTATGCTGCAGAGGTCGCTCCCCCAATGGATGCCCAGGTTCGTAGAAATACAGGCAAAGATAGCACACAAGATCGGTCTAGTACTAATGGCCGGACAGTTGGATATGTGGGCTTGGTGTTAGGCATTGCTTCTTTGTTTATGTGGTCGGTTATTCTGGGTCCCATTGCAGCCGTTGTGGGTTACTATGCTTACAACAAGGGCAGCAGAACGACTGGCGCCTGGTCAATAGGACTCGGCATACTGGCAACTATCAGTTATTTTATCTTGATTCCTTTTAGTAGATAATGGTTTTTTAGAGAAAATCGTAAATGGCGGGTCAACCAAAAAATCCGGTTGATTCGCTTTTTTGTCGAAAAAAGGTATAGCAGATTGTTCCAGTTCCGTGATAAGATAAAGGGACAAGTATGTCAGAAATTTTGTAGTAGAAAGCGAGCTTGAGTTAATGATGCAAATAGATCCGATATCATGGAAGTCATTGACGGATGCACCTCAGGTGAATACTAACTCCATTGGCACCACAACCGGATTCGTGGATGTATTAAGCAGTATGCTTGCCGAGGAGTCTGCGTCCCAACCAGTTGAACGTTCCATTACACAACTTGCTCCAGGCGTTACTTTTAAGGATGGTTTGTTATGGCAGCAGCTGGGTGCAGTGGAGGAGTCTCCTTCATCCTTTACATCTGTTGAGCAGCTGAATGATACGGGCGCCACCAAGCCTACAACCTTCGAAGATCTGATTACGACTGCCGGGGATCGTTATGGAGTACCGGTATCCTTGATAAAAGCGGTGATCGATGCAGAATCTTCCTTTAATCCGAACGCAGTTTCATCTGCAGGAGCCAAGGGATTGATGCAGCTCATGGACGGTACCGCAAGAGGACTTGGCGTGAACAACCCTTTTGATCCTGCTCAGAATATCGAAGGCGGAACCAAATACCTGTCCAATCTGATTCAACGGTTTGGCGGGGAAATTGCTATGGTACTTGCGGCATATAATGCGGGACCGACCCGAATTGCGGGCATGGGTGTGTCTACGGATGAAGAGCTTATGTCTGTCGCACAACAATTACCGAAGGAAACCCAGGAATATATTGGCAAGGTCATGAATGCTAGATCGAAATATACGCTTTAAGGAATGAATAGGCAGCCTAACAGGATCAAACGATAAGCACGTCACTTTGTCCGATCGAAGGATATCGTGCGGCTTTACCGTTTGGTCTTTTTGTGTAAATATATAGGTCTGGGTTAAATAGTTTTCAACGTGTAAGTGCGTAGATGGAAAGGGGAATGAACCTTGATATATTGGGATCATGCTGCAACGACCCCTCCTTTTGATGAAGTGGTGGATACGATGGCTGAAGTGATGAAGATGCATTATGCTAATCCGTCAGCACTTCATCGTTCAGGCGAGGCCGCTGCTAAATTACAGAAAAGGGCAAGAGAGGTATGTGCAGCAGCGCTGGACGTTCGTCCGGCTGAGATTGTATTTACGTCCGGAGCTACAGAAGGCAATAACATGGCTATAAAGGGCGCTGCGATGCAGTATAGCAGTCGGGGCCGCCATATTATAACGACGGGAACGGAGCATCCATCCGTATATGAATGCTGCAAACAGCTGGAGACGCTTGGCTGGGAGGTAACGTATCTTCCTGTTGACACCCATGGTGTCGTTGATCTGGCTGCTCTTAAGGAAGCTGTACGTAAAGATACGGTGCTGGTAAGCATCATGCATGTAAATAACGAAATCGGAACCGTACAACCGTTAGCAGAGGTTGGCCGTATCGTAAAAGAGCGAAATACACGGACATTGTTACATGTGGACGGCGTTCAGGGATTTGGCAAACTTCCGGTTGCCCTCTCAGAATGGCAGGCTGATTTGTACAGTCTGTCGGCACATAAGTTCAATGGGCCCAGAGGCATGGGAGTATTGTTCGTCAAGCAAGGCGTACAGCTGTTTCCGCTCATATCCGGAGGATCCCAAGAGAGCGGACAGCGAGCCGGAACGGAAAACGTGGCCGGAGCGGTAGCGATGTCCAAGGCCATGCGTTTATCCAGGGAACATCAGCCAGAATTGTATGACAGAATGACTGAGCTCAGGGAGCTGTTGCTTTCCGGTATTCGTAAAATTCCAGGCTTGGTGTTAAACAGCGGTGAGGCGAGTGCGCCGCATATCATCCATTTCTCATATCCCGGATTAAAGCCTGAAGTAATGGTTCATGCTCTGGAGGAGATGGGGATGCTTGTATCAACCAAATCGGCTTGTTCATCCAAACTGAGCGAGCCCAGCAGAGTTCTGCTGGCGATGGGTAAAGACAGGGAAATTGCTTCCTCCGGAATTCGTATCAGTCTTGGCAAGGAGCATCAATTGGGAGATGCTGCACGGCTGGTGGAAGTTTTGGCAAAAGTTTGCGGGAACCTGCGTCCCGTTATTGAAAGAGAGGGAAACCTGAAATGACTTACGATATGCTGCTGCTTCGCTTTGGCGAGTTTACCCTAAAAGGCAAAAACCGCAGCCGATTCGAGAAATCGGTGGTGAACCATATTCGAAGAGTACTCAAACCGTTTCCGAATGCAGTTATCATTAAAGAATACGGTCGTATGTATGTTGAGCTTAATGGAGAGTCTCCTGAGGTCCTGATTCAAGTTCTAAAGAAGGTGTTCGGACTTGTCTCGATCAGCCCGGTACGTGTATGTCCTTCCGAGCTCGACCGGATTATCGAAACCGCGGTTGATATGGTCGGCCAAAGGAACTTAGCTGATCAGGTGACCTTCAAGGTCCATGCCAGAAGAGTGTGGAAGCAGTTCCCGCATTCCTCACAGGAAATGAACCATCTGGTAGGGTCGCCATTGCTGCGAACCTATCCCCAGCTTAAAGTACAGGTGAAGCAGCCCGACATGGAGCTTCGTGTAGAAATTCGAGAGAACGGTACGTACGTGTACTATGAAGTGATTCCTGGAGCCGGAGGATACCCGCTGGGTACGAACGGGAAGGCAATGCTGCTCCTCTCAGGAGGGATTGATAGTCCTGTTGCCGGATGGTCGGCCATGCGAAGAGGGCTTGAAATCGAATGTGTACACTTTTACAGCTTCCCGTACACCAGCCAGCTTGCCAAGGAAAAGGTGATGGAGTTAACCAGGCTGTTATCGGGTTATACGGGCAGAATTAAGCTGCACTTGGTTCCCTTCACTGATGTGCAGACTTCATTTGTCGGCATCGGCCAGGATAACTTGATGATTACCTTTATGCGCAGAGCGATGCTGCGGATTGCTTCAGCGCTTGCTGAGCGTGAAGGGGCGCTTGCCGTCGTAACGGGTGACAGTCTTGGACAAGTTGCCAGCCAGACCTTGCCGAGCATGAATGTCATTGGCAGAGCAACGGAGCTGCCTTTGCTGCGTCCGCTCGTCATGATGGATAAGAATGATATTATTAACATTGCTACGGATATCGGCACTTACGAGACTTCCATTTTGCCTTATGAGGATTGCTGTACCTTGTTCGTACCTAAATCGCCTACTACCAATCCGAATTTAAAAATCGTTGAGAAGGTGGAAGCTTCCCTTACAGATCTTCCTGGGCTGATTGAAGCGGCCATTCAAAATACGGAGACCGTGATCATCAGGCCAGATAGCAAGATCGGAGAGCTTGAGGCAAAATCTGAAGGACAAGTGATTAAAGAAGATTGGTTCTGATCTAGTTAAATGGTTATTCGCTTAAGGCTTTATTCGGCAGAAGTAAAAAAAGACACCCCACAGCTTAACAAAAGCTGTGGGGTGTCTTTTTATCGAACAGTCAGGAGCCGCTCGATGTGTTCTGACGCTTTGCAGATCTCTTTTTCAAATGCCCGGCTGTCAGTACACCGAGAATGATTGCTGCAATGAATAAGTATTTAATGAGAAGATGCCCCTCAAAGTATGCTGAGAAATGCTTCTCTTCGGTGATCATGGAGGATGCTGTGTATGCAAGGACAGCTGAACCAACATAGATGATCCATGGGAAGCGGTTAATGAGCTTAATAAACAGGGTGCTGCCCCATACAACGATTGGAACGCTGATAAGCAAGCCCAAGGCTACAAGAATCACATTGTGCTTGGCTGCTCCGGCAACGGCGATAACGTTGTCCAAGCCCATAGCCGCATCGGCAACAATAATTGTACGAATCGCTGCGCCAAGACTCTTGCCTGCTTTTATGTTGTTGTGGTCACTATTGTCGTCAGTCATCAGCTTGTAGGCAATACCAATCAGGAGTATGCCCCCTACAAGCAGAAGCCAAGGGATGTTGAGGAGCCAGACAACTAGAATGGTTGCGATAATTCGAAGGATGACAGCGCCACCTGTCCCGTAAATGATCGCTTTCTTTTGGGTTTCTTGTGGAAGGTTCCGTGCTGCAAGCCCAATTACAATGGCATTGTCTCCAGCCAGGATCAAATCCAAGAACACAATATTGATTAATGCGAGAAAAAATTCGGCGGCTGTGGTTTCCATGAATGTCACTCCTCTTAAGATACGGTCCCACAAAGAAACAAAGTGGATTTATTATAGGCTTATTTTTCTCGTTGTGCAAGCATAGCCTGGCCATTTATCACATATGTGTAGAGTGGGGGTGCTGCTCTGGTGGATACATGGATTGTGTTGGGACAGATTTTATTGATCAATCTTGTGCTCAGTGGTGATAATGCCCTGGTCATCGCAATGGCAAGCAAAGATCTGCCTGAAATACACCGCAAACGGGCTGTTTGGATCGGTACGGTAGGTGCCGTGATTTTACGATGTATTCTATCATTCGTGGCTGTATTGCTGTTGAAAATTCCGTTTTTACAGGCGGGCGGTGCCTTGTTGTTAATCTGGATCGCTTTGAAGCTGATCATGCAAAATGAGCAGGAGGAACTACATATGAGCAGGGCGCTAACGCTATGGGCCGCAATCCAAACGATATTGATTGCTGATTTTGTCATGAGCCTGGATAATGTCCTAGCCATTGCAGGCCTTGCGAACGGCGATCTCGCATTGATCGTTATCGGGATTCTGCTGAGTATTCCCATTGTTGTATGGGGAAGCGGCATGATCTCGAGGCTGCTTCACAAATATCCTTTGCTGCTGTACATAGGTGCTGGAGTTCTGGCCTACACTGCAGGAGAAATGCTGATACAGGATGCGTCCGTGGGCTTGTTTCTGGCTTCCTGGATGCCCGCTGCTCATCACATGCTGCCGTTTGTCATTGCAGGCTTGGTTGTTCTTTTTGGCGGATTGCGGACGAGAAGACGGACGGGAACCTAAGGGGGTCTTCGTCTTTGGTCGGTCGCATCAACATATGGGAATGCTTGGATGGCTGGTGAGATTCCGGCCGTCTTTTTTGTTATGATTAAATAATTGAGGATAATTTTAAGTGGAACAAGCTCGCCATATGGTTTTTTTTGTCGGTTTGGGCTAAAATTAACGTAACTGCTGCTATTAGAAACCGTTGATTTTGGTGATACATATATTGAAGAGAGGGTGATCAAATGTCCTCCAGAAAAGATTTGGCACTAGGTATTTTCATCGTTGTGGCTGGAGTCGTTATTTTGCTGGGGAAGCTTGGCGTATTTGGGTTTTTAGGCCGGACTTTATGGCCACTGGTATTGCTGCTGCCGGGCATTTTCTTGCATTTTATGTTCTTTGCACGACGGGCTTCGGCAGCTATTCTAATTCCAGGCGGAATTTTGACAGTGTACGGCTTACTGTTCTTCATATGTAATATCGGTGGATGGGGGCTTATGGCGGTATTATGGCCTGTATTGATTCTGGGTGTGGCTGTCGGCCTGTATGAGTATTACCTGTATGAGACCCCTCGTCCGGGGGGAGCGTTGCCCATAGCGCTTGGACTTACGCTGCTCTCGATCCTGATCTTCATCTTTAGCTGGTTTAAGACAGGAGCGCTGTACATTATAGCCTTGATCCTGATCGCAGCAGGCATATGGATGATCTTAGGTCGCAAACGATCAGGGCGCCGTGACAAATGGAGCCGAGGGTGGTAAATGGTAAGTGATATGTGTTACTGGAAGTTTTCTGAAAAGACTTGATTTTTTCGCTCGTTTACCTATATTATAGGATGTATGTTGAAGCGTCGGCATGTCGTCCGGCGCTTTCTTTGTGGCTCATTCGAACAGAAGGGATTTGAGATATATTTATGCACTCTAGAGATCAGATTCGTAACATTGCCATTATTGCACACGTTGACCATGGCAAAACAACGCTTGTAGACCAACTGCTGAAGCAGTCCGGTATTTTTCGGGAGCATGAGACGCTTCAAGAGCGCGCGATGGACTCCAATGATCTGGAACGTGAACGCGGAATTACCATTCTAGCCAAGAATACGGCTATTACGTATAAAGACTATTTGATCAACATCATGGATACGCCTGGACACGCCGATTTCGGCGGAGAAGTTGAACGTATTATGAAAATGGTGGACGGCGTGCTGCTTGTCGTGGATGCCTATGAAGGCTGTATGCCTCAAACCAAGTTTGTGCTTGGTAAAGCTCTTGCACATAACTTGACGCCAATCGTTGTTGTGAATAAAATCGACCGCCCAGCTGCGCGCCCGGCTGAAGTAATCGATGAAGTGCTTGATCTGTTTATCGAACTTGGCGCAAATGATGACCAGTTGGAATTCCCCGTAGTATATGCATCAGCATTAAACGGTACGTCTAGCATGGATGCAGAGAAGCAAGATGATAACATGCTGGCTCTTTATGAAACCATTGTTGACCATATCCCTTCCCCTACCGAGAATGTAGACGAGCCTCTACAGTTCCTTGTTACATTGATGGATTATAATGAATATTTGGGCCGAATCGCCATTGGCCGAGTGAACCGTGGTATCATTAAGCAAGGGCAACCTGTTACGGTTATGCTTCGTGATGGTTCTTCCAAGAACGCACGGATTGAGAAGCTGTTCGGTTTCCAGGGCTTGAAACGAATCGAGGTTGCAGAGGCAGGAGCTGGCGACATCGTTGCAATCGCTGGTATCAAAGACATTAACATTGGTGAGACCATTGCTGATCCGCAGCATCCCGAAGCTCTGCCGGTTCTGAAAATTGACGAGCCTACACTGCAAATGACCTTCTTGGTAAACAACAGTCCATTTGCGGGACGTGAAGGTAAATGGGTGACATCCCGTAAACTTCGTGACCGCCTCTTTAAAGAATTGGAAACGGACGTGAGTTTGAGAGTAGAAGAGACGGATAGCCCTGACGCCTATATCGTCTCCGGGCGTGGTGAGCTTCACCTCAGTATTTTGATTGAAAATATGCGTCGTGAAGGTTACGAATTGCAGGTATCCAAGCCTGAGGTTATCGTTAGAGAAATTGACGGTGTCAAAATGGAGCCAATCGAACGTCTTATGATTGATGTGCCGGAAGAAAGCATGGGTTCGGTTATGGAAAGTCTCGGAACACGCAAGGCTGAAATGGTGAATATGGTTAACAACGGTAATGGTCAAGTGCGTTTGGAATTCCTGATTCCTGCTCGCGGTCTAATCGGTTATCGTACTCACTTTTTGACTCTGACACGCGGCTATGGCATTATGAACCATGCCTTCGATAGTTACGGTCCGCTGATTGGCGGGCAAGTGGGTGGACGCCACCAAGGCGTGCTGGTTTCCACGGAGAACGGAAATTCCACGTTCTACGGCATGATGTCGGTTGAAGATCGTGGCACCTTGTTCCTTGAGCCAGGTACTGAAATTTACGAAGGCATGATTGTAGGGGAACATACACGTGATAACGATATCGTCGTTAACATCTGTAAAGAGAAACAATTGACCAACGTCCGTTCCGCAACGAAGGATGATACAGTAAAATTGAAAACACCGGTTCTATTCTCAATGGAACAAGCTCTTGAATATTTGAATGATGATGAATATTGTGAGATTACACCGAAGTCCGTACGTCTTCGCAAGAAGATTCTGAACAAGAGTGAACGCGAACGTGCAGAAAAACATCGCAAAATGGCGCAAGCGAATCTATAATAGATAGAGTTACTTGTCCAAAAGGAGTGAACCTATCATGCAAGAATGGTTTGCCTCGAACCCCATCATCTCCTATATTTTGATTTTTGTGCTGATCACCTACGTGTACAACAAGGTATTTCGAGTCAAGCAGAAGCTTCCTTTATTAAAGGAAATTCTCTTGTATATCTTGATGGCCTTGGGTTCGGCGATCTTGCTTGTGTTTCAGATTGACAAGCTGCCGATTATCCAATGTCTACTTGTAGCTGTCGCATTGATGTTGATGGTGCGTATTCGATATTTTGTTGAAGATCGTCAGAAGAAAAAGGCTCAGGCTGAGCCGAAATCTTAAGTTGTTGTTCAGTCATCTTATGGAAATTGACCAGTAGAATACGGCAACTTTTTGTCAATCCCCTTCGTTTATAAGAGAGAGAAGCCACTACATGTCCGATAACTGCTTCCAATGAAGCGGTTATCGGACATTCATCTAATTTGAATGAAATCAGGTGTTATGATATGAATCCTACTCATACCAATCTCCCTCCGAGAGCTAAAAGTGGGGGGAAGGGCAAGAAAAAGCCAGTTCCAAAAAAGAAACAAAGTGCAGGGAAATCATTTTTGAAATTTGTTCTTATCGTTTTGTTAGTCGCAATTCTGGCTGCAGCAGGCACTATCGGCTATTTGTACTTAAAGGGAAATGAGATCATTGAAAAGAGCGGGATTGACAAACCTGTAGCTCCAGGACATTCTGCAAAAGAAAAGCCGATTACGGTGCTTCTTTTGGGAACGGATCATCGTCCGGAAACGGGGACTTACTTGACGGATGTGGTCATGGTCGCCACCATGCATCCGGACACCAATACGTCGACGCTGGTATCACTGCCGCGGGACACGCTCATTGAACTCGATGGATATAAAGCGACAAAACTAAATGCGTATTACCCAAGGTTTAAAGCGGCCTATACTGCTGCAGAGAAAAAGCAACCGGGCAGCGGCATTCCGGCTGAAGATGAAATGAAAGTCATGATGAGCAAATATCTTGGCGTTAATATCGACTATGTCACGGTTATCGATTTCCAAGGATTCCGTGATGTGGTGGACACCTTCGGCGGTGTAGATGTCAACGTTCAATACAATATGTGCTACCGCGATACTGCGGACGGGACTGACATTAACCTCACTGCGGGTCCTCAGAAGCTGGATGGCAAGAAGGCGCTGGATTATGTTCGTTACCGTAAAACCAGTGATAACTGTTCTCCAAAAACGAAGGGATCAAGCGATTTTGAGCGTAATGCCCGCCAAAGCGAAGTATTGCACTCCCTGCTTGATAAGATGAAATCGCTTGGAGGCGTTGCAAAAGTGGGCAGTGCTCTGGATGCGGTCAGCGACAATATGACTACAGATTTCGAGCAGGAGCAGATCCGGAATTTGATTGCGACTTATTATGATATGGGTAAAAATGATGTGAAATTCATGCCGGTTACAGGTAACTGGAAGAGCCCTTATGTGTATATAAGCAGCAGCGAGCTGGATGCAGCCAGACAAGCGCTTCAAGATGAGCTTGCTGGCAAGCATAACGCTGGTGCCCAGGAGACAGATGCGGGTTCTGAACCGGCTCAGTGACAATTGAAGGCAAGTTTTATCGTATGGTATAATACAATGTAACAGATGGAGATCATTGTATAGGAGGCCAAGGCATGTCCTACCTTATGATGCATACGACACAATCATGGATCTATAGTCGGCAGAACGCTTCATCTGCGCATGCATCCTTGCGGATCCATTCGTTAGTGAACATGAGATTGTTCGGATTTGCGCCTTCTGATTTCTTGTCGAACATGATGGTGTCGAATGCATTCGACATGGAATTCCATCTCACATCGAATTTTCAACCAAATTCTGAATATGATCAAGGTCATGTGGCTAACGAAGCAGAAATGCCGGTTAGTGGAGTTGTTATGGCCTTAAAAAAAGCCCAGTGAGCTTCACTGGGCTTTTTTGTATGGATTTTGGAGATGTGTGACGGACAAACTCGGGTCATGACAGGATTTGTCTTTCTTTTCTCAGAGTCAAATCATACGCTGGAGCTATCTATTGTGACTTGGATTAGCGGCACCGTTTCCTTGGTTGTTCGGTTGTCTGGTTCCAGCGCCGTTATTCATGGGCTGAACATTACCGTTACGAGGCGTGACATCCCTCGGCAGTTGGGGGATGATGCGGCCTACGATGTCGGCAAGTTCACTGGCTAGTCCCGAAATTGGATGACCCTCCTGTATATGCCGACCAAGATCTGCAATCCGGTTGGAAACATCCATATCCGCTGTAACAAGTGCATTAGCACCTGCAGGATCAGTTTTGAGGGCTTCTGCGACTGTGTACTTAATGGTTCCTACTTCTGCACGATCTAAATTTCCATCTACATTTAACCCGACAACAGCGGTCTTGCCCATGACGACACAATTCGCATTGTTAACGCCAGGCACTCGTTCTGCAAGTGCTTTTAGGTGATCGGCGGTTGTGGCATCGACTTGACCGTCATTCGCATTTCGGTTGTTGACAAGGCCGGTATTGGTATTATCCAGATCGGTATTGCCCACATTGTTTGTGGTATAACCTCTGTCCCCATTCATACCCGGGACATTGTTAGCTTTAGCTCCATTCGTTTGATTACGAGGAGAGGGTGATGCATTCTGATTGGCGTTTCCGCAGCCTGCGAGCAAAATCATCACTAGCATAATGGATAGAGCAGCTCTCATGGATTGATCTGTCCTTTCGTAGTAGAATTCTCTAAATGACTCCATTTTTCGCTACGCTTATTATGTCCGGGACGGAAAGGTTTATGTGTGTACCTGATGAAGAAGCAGTGGAGGGATAAGATGAAAAAAATATTTGTGCTGGATACGAACGTATTGCTGCATGATCCTCAATCGATCTATGCATTCGAGGAGCATGAAGTCATTATTCCTGCTGTGGTTCTTGAAGAGATTGATTCCAAGAAGCGCAATGCCGATGAAATTGGCCGAAATGCTCGGATGGTCTCAAGGCTGCTCGATGGGCTAAGGGAACAAGGTCATCTCCATGACGGAGTTCTTCTTGAGAATGGCGGAACATTGAAGGTCGAACTTAATCATCGCAGCTTCGTCAAGGTGCAAGAGTTATTTAGTGAAGCCTCCAACGACAACCGGATTTTGGCTGTCGCGTTAAACTATAAATTGGAAGAGGAGCCGAAGGATGGTGGAAGGGCTGTCGTTCTGGTCAGCAAGGATGTGCTTGTACGAGTTAAAGCTGATGTGCTGGGATTAACGACACAAGATTATTTGTCAGATCGGACAGCTGACCCAAGCGAATTATTCTCTGGTTTTTCCACTGTTCAAGTACATCCTTCGGTGATCGACGAGTTTTATAATTATCGTTATTTGCCGATAAAGCCACTTCAGCTAAGTTACACTTTATATCCCCATGAATTCGTTATACTCAAGGATGAGATGGGATCGGGGAAATCAGCTCTCCTTCATGTAAATGGAGATGGAACCCGCTTGGAGCCTCTTCATTTAAGCAATGAACCTGTATGGGGCATCCATGCCAGGAACGCTCAACAGCGTATGGCGATCGAGCTGCTGCTCAATGATGATATTCCTCTGGTCACCATTACAGGCAAAGCCGGAACAGGTAAAACTTTGCTTGCTTTGGCAGCAGGCTTATCCAAGGTGGAAGATGAACATAAATATAAAAAACTGCTCATTGCAAGGCCGGTCGTGCCGATGGGTAAGGATATCGGTTATTTGCCTGGCGAAAAGGATGAGAAATTAAGACCCTGGATGCAGCCGATCTATGACAATCTGGAGTATTTGTTTGATACAAAAAAAGCAGGTGACATCGATAAAATCTTGATGGGTCTCGGCAGTATTCAGGTTGAAGCACTGACGTATATCCGTGGTCGTTCCATACCTGGTCAATTTATCATTGTAGACGAAGCGCAGAACCTCTCTCGGCATGAGGTAAAAACCATTGTTTCCCGAGCAGGAGAAGGTAGCAAGGTGATTTTGATGGGAGACCCCGAACAAATCGATCATCCTTATCTTGATGCTGTAAGCAACGGTTTGACTTATGTGGTTGAGCGTTTCAAGCAAGAAAACTTGAGTGGACATATTACACTGACAAAAGGGGAGCGTTCTAAATTGGCTCAGCTGGCAGCTGACTTGTTATAAGCTTATTTCCCGAGAAATGATAGTAAGGCAATAATAATAATTGATCATGTATGCGATAGGGACTGTCCGGTAGTTGGGCAGTCTCTTTTGTACTGGCAATACTTTAGTAAAATATGGACAAGACAACAAAAAAAGATAGGACAAGAGCACTAGGAGTTTGGTAAAATAAGGGCATGCGATTAAGGAAGGAGCGGAGATGGGATTTGAAGCGTAAGAAGTATTGGTTCTTGTTTGCCATTTTACTATTATCTTTATCCAGTTTATCTCCCAGCTTTGACTTCACTCATCATACCAGACGAGAACCGCCAGGAGATGAACCCGTTCCTCCACAACAGAGGCCGGAGTTACCGGAGAGTGATCAAGGTCCGATTAAGATCGGAGTCCAATTGAATCCGGATGAGCTTGGTCAACTCCAAATGTTGAACGAAAGATTTATGCAAGAGACCGGTGCCGATATCGAAATAACACCCCTGGAAGCGGGGGAGACACAAACTAAATCGTTGCTGCTCCATATGTCCCTCGGCGAAGGGCCAGATGTTATACTTATGGATTCGCATTATATTAAAGCGCTTGCAATGAGTGGATATCTGCTGCCGATCGATGCTTCACAAGCAGCCATACCGAATGGAGATTTGTTGAATGGCCTTTTGGCGCCGCTGCAGTGGAACGGATATCAATGGGGAATGCCGTTTGATGTCGATCCATATATCCTGACCTGGCAGAATAAAGGGGAGGAAGGTTCACCATTTAAGATGCCTGATAACCCGGTCCTCTCATTCGACCCGGGGGATCCCTATGCTTTTGGTGCGGCGGTTCATGTGCTTGAAGGAGATCCGACCAAACCAGAGGAAGAGGTGCTTGAGAGGTTGATCCGTCATTTCCATGGATCTACTGATAACGAGCAGCAGAGTGGGGATACAAAGGATACGGATCCATCTGCTTCAGAGACAGAGCCACTCCCAATGGTAATTGAACCATATTCGAGCTTTACGGGGAAAGATAGCGAGGGAGTATCTGCTATATTGGGAATGGGAAAAACTCATCTGAATACACCTATCGTCCGTTCCCGAAGCTTTGCAGTAGCAGCAAACACAGAGTCACCTGCCTTGGCCATGGAATGGGTTACGTATATGACATCCAAAGCGGCAGAGGTAGAGTGGAGCAAGGCCGTAGGCACGTTACCTGTTGCTTCCGAAATGTATACCATGAGTACGAACCTCAGGGATCGCGGAATCTGGCAAAAGGTTGCGGTTCCGGTTCAGGTGCTGCTTTCACGAAATGAAGCTGCAGCCTTGGATTTTGGAGAACCAGATGGATTTCACGCTTACACCCAAGCTTCATATCAGTTGTTGATGGGTGAAATCACTATAGAAGAATATATGAACTTGTATACATCTGATTAGTAATAAACATAGTCCAAAAAAGCTGCCTAACGAAGGCAGCTTTTTTGTAACTTTATAAATCCAGCTCCATTTGTACCACTAATCTCTGATTCTCGCTGGATACTTCTGTTGCCTTCAAGAAAGACACAAGCTGCTTCGGATAGAAGCTCATGTCGAATTCTTCCTGCAGCGCTGTACGTGTCGTGTCGGGCAATTCCAACCGATTAAACACGAGTTTATCCACTTGGAACATGATCGCATTCTCGGGATCATTGATTACCGTGTACTTTCCTTCAATCAACAGTGACAGATTGCCGCTCTCACCCGAAGCTATAACTTTTCCGTTCTCGAAATGGAAAGCAAAACTGTTGAAAATCTCATTCTCTTTTCTCAAAAAAGTGTTAAGTTCATCTTCATGGATATCGATGGTGTATACTTTGCCATTCGTCTTCAGGATATTCTTGCTCCCTTGTACGAATTGAGGCAGATTCTCCATGGCATTGGCCAGTGCCTGGAAATGCCGTTTTACTTCATATAGTCCGACATTCTCCCAGTATAATGTGAATTCCTCGATCAGCTTCTTCATGGCTTCAGGATTACTGCTGGCACTTAGCGCTCCGTCAACCTGCTGTTCAAGCGCTAGCACCCGTTCACGCTGCTTTACGAGGCGATCCTTGACGTCGATGAGCTGGTCTGCGTTACGGGCTGCTTCAGCCTTTGCAGAAGCTAGGGAGCGGTATTGATTGTTGTATGCTTTAAGCGTATCCCGGTCATTCTGAATAATGATATCGTAAAAGTCCATGATTCGAAAAAAGCCGGCTAAGTTCTTGGCTGACAACAACATGTAGAATAGTTGACTTCGTTCTCCCATGTAATAGGAGCGAAGCACAGCTCCGGCTCGATTACGCCTGTCCTCGATGCGCAAGCCCATCTCCTGAATTCGAACTTGCAGCTCGCTCTGCAGCAGCTCCAGTTCTTTCATCCGTTTCGTTATCCGTTCGATTTCATAATCAATCTCGACGATGGAGAGACTGTCCTCCAGAAGCTTGCGAGCTTCTTCCGAGTCGGGAGCCATGGGGCTGAGATCTTGTTGCGAATAAACTGCTGTCGGTGCAGTCATAAAGGAAAATAACAAGACCATGCACAGCAAGAACGGGAGGATTGGGTATTTTACTCGTACATTCAAATGGGAGTCCTCCTTGAATGGTTGTTAGTCGAAAGGAATCCATCCGCTGCTTGCCTTGTCCCTTCATTTTAAACAATATATGATGTGTTCGACTCAATTATCAACCTTTAGGACATTAAAAAAGCGATCCGGCAGTGAAAGCACCTGATCGCTCTTTTAAGATACACTTCTCTAATCGCAAGGAAAATCCGCCAGCGTTATATCTGACCTTGGGTTGTCCAAGGTAACACTGGTGGACTTTATTAAATCGCTTGCATGGCTTCTTGATTAGAGTGGTTTGCCCATAATGAAGACCGTCCAATAGCTAAAGCCCGTGAAGGTCACGATCATATAAGCCCAGAAGAGAAGAATATAGGTTCTCTCCGTGAATTTCAAATAACCCAGGATCACGAAAAAAGCAGTCTGCAGGAAGAAGAGCAGCGCCATTTCAATATGATCTCCGGCAAAGGCCATCAACCCGATCGTTAAGGTAAAAAAGCCAAGGACCCGAAACATCCGTGCCACGATTATATCCTCCTCTCGTATGTACGCACATAATGCTGCTATGACCATTATAGCCTTATGGCAAAATCGTGTAAACGCCTAACTCAAGAAAACATTCATTTTTTATATATTAACCCGAAGTATGTCATTGAATTCGTAAACAATTTGTGTTATTCACCGCATTTGCCCAGTAAGAGTATGTTCTGCAATAAAAATGGAAATACATTTTAGTATCAAATAGATTCTATGAACTCTATGAGAGGCATAGAAATGAACTAAGCAGTTTTTATACCCTATTCAGCAGCCGATTACGGTATTGAAGACGGTTATTTTAAGGATGTCGTTAGGAGGGTTTTATGGTATGTCAGCAGTGAGACAGGATGCATGGAGTGCAGAAGACGACTTGATATTGGCTGAAGTGACCTTACGCCATATTCGTGAGGGTAGTACCCAATTGGCCGCTTTTGAAGAAGTCGGAGAAAGAATTGGCCGGACATCGGCGGCTTGCGGATTTCGTTGGAACAGCTGCGTTCGCAAGAAATATGAGGATGCTATCAGCTTGGCGAAATCTCAGCGTCAAAAAAGAAGTTATTATAAAAAACAGCCTGTGCTCAGCGGACCGCAGGTTGCCGGTTTGACTGCTCCAGAAATGGAGCAGGAAGTTTACAAGAATGATGGTGTAAGTGAAGAAACACTGTCCATTGATGCGGTTATCCGTTTTCTGCGCCAGTGGAAAGGTGGACTGCAAGAAAGCTCACGGCAGTATAAATTGCTTGAGAAGAACCTGCGTGAAAAAGAGGATGAACTGTCAAGGCTTCGCAGCGAGAATCAGCGTTTATTGAAGGAAGTAAGCGAAGTGAAAACAGATTATCATGTAGTCAATGATGATTATAAGGCACTGATTCAAATAATGGATCGTGCACGCAGACTGGCTTTTTTAAACGAAGAGGACGAGGAGCTTAAGACTCGTTTCAAAATGGATGCAAACGGTAATCTGGAACGCATCGAGTAATAAAGGTTCCTTTGCTTTCGCCGTAACCCGCATTAGTGCATTTCATGCGCTTTGGCGGGTTATTTGTGCGTATAAGAGATTATTCTGATATATACTAGGACTAGTATTCGATGCTGATGGATTACAGTTATAGTAAATTGGAGGATCTACATGAACATACATATCATTGGAGCAGGCTCTTTGGGATTATTATATGCGGGTAAACTTGCTGATTCAGGCTGCAGTGTCAGCTTATGGTGCCGCAGCGAGGAACAAGCGGATAAGCTCCGAAGCACCGATATCACCATCGAAGACATGGATGGGCAGCAAATGAAGATTAATTCTGAAGGCTTCTCAGTGAGCTCGTGGGCTTCCTTCACCGGGTCCAGTGCCGTAGCCGATGCTGATTATATATTCTTAATGATTAAGCAACAAGGGATTGAAAAAATGGCTGCGGAGTTGCTGGAACCTCTTGGCCAGGATCATCACAGACTAATATGTTTTCAGAATGGTACAGGCCATTTGGAACGCCTTCATGAACTGCTGCCCAATTGGTCCCTCTATGCAGCGATCACCACGGAAGGAGCCAGACGTACGAGTGATGTTTCTGTGCTGCATGCCGGTCATGGAACGACGACAATCGGCAAAATGATACCTGATGAAAACTCCCTGCAGGAGGATGCCGAAATTGAGCTAGTTAGACAGCTGAACAGAGCAGGATTTGAAGCTTTTTTGTCGAAAGAAATGAAGGGGATCATCTACCGCAAACTGCTGATGAATGCAGTTATTAATCCTTTGACTGCCTTGTGGCGAATAACGAACGGAGAGCTGTTATTATCCCCGGAACGGGTTGATTTGATGAAGCAATTATATGATGAAGGGCTAGCCGTATACGAAGCGGGAAGCATACCCTATGGCAGCAATCTGTGGGATGCAATAATACAAGTCTGTCGGTCAACTTCGGGTAACACGTCCTCCATGCTGAAGGATGTTTTGGAGAATAGGACGACGGAGGTTGCTTGGATTAACGGCAGTATAGCCCGTATGGGGCATAAATTTGGTGTATCCGTACCGACGCATGAACTTATAGAGCAATTAATCAGGGGGATGAAAATCTAGGGAGGTCATAACATGGGGTTTTTACAGGGGATATTTCACACATTAAGTCTTTTTCCGCCTATTCCGTTTTTAATTGTTTACTTCGTCGTGTTGTATAGAAATAAAAATCGAAAACAAGCGATGGAGCTCGCTATGGATGTTACCACTTTTTTTCTGCTGTTTTCGGTTTCCGCCTTGTTTAATAATACATTCCAAAACAAATTCGGTTTTTATCTCATCCTGCTTCTGCTGCTCATCGCAGCGGGATTGATCGGAAGCGCACAGAACCGCTGGAAAGGTAAGGTTAATGGAAAACGGCTGGTGCGAGCCGTCTGGCGGCTAGGGTTCGTTTCCATGGCTCTCGGCTACATAGTTTTAACATTTTTTGGCATGGTCTCCTACATAATTAAGATGATGTAAGAACAATATAATAGTTAGAATTTATTGATAAATCTGTTTGATCACTGGATCAGGCAGATTTTTCAATTTGCTGATTTCTGGATTTTTTTGACCACTGGTTGTATAATTGCTAAGCATATACCTAAAATCTATGAGGGGGATACCGCAAGATGAAGAAACAAAAGAAATTAATGCTTCTCATGACGCTGATTCTTGCCTTCAGTTCAGTGTTGGCCGCGTGCGGAGCTGACAAGAAAGATCAAAGTGCCAACAATGGGGAAGCCGGTAACAAGCCGAAAGAACAAGTCTTTCGTCTAAACCTTGCTTCCGACCCTCCAACATTGGATCCAGGATTGTCTCAGGACAATAACTCCAATACAGTCATCAATGCTGTATTTGAAGGTCTGGTTCGTAAAGGTGAAGACGGCACTGAAAAACCAGGTGTTGCCGAAAAATGGGATATTTCTGAGGATGGATTGAAATATATCTTCACGCTTCGCAAGGATGCCAAGTGGAGCAATGGCGATCCAGTAACGGCTAAAGATTTTGAATTCGCGTGGAAACGCGTACTTGATCCAAACTTCACACCAGCTTCTCCGTATACTTATCAGCTGTACTACATCAAGAATGCTGAAAAGTACAACCTTGGTGAGATCAAGGATGCTAATGAAGTGGGGATCAAAGCAACCGATGATTATACGCTGGAAGTTACACTGGAAAATCCAACACCGTACTTCCTTAGCTTGATGTCATTCCAAACCTACTATCCGGTTCATAGCTCCGTTGAAGGTAATGCTTCCTGGGCTACCAAACCAGAAACTTTGATCAGCAATGGTCCGTTCAAAGTTTCACAAATGACAAAAGGTCAAAAGATTGAGCTAGTGAAGAACGACCAGTACTGGGACAAGGACTCCATCAAACTTGAAAAAGTTCAAATGAGTATTGTAAACAGCTCTGCTACTGAGCTTTCGAGCTATCGTAATGATGAATTGGATTATGCAGGTCATCCAACAGGCAACATTCCGACAGATCAGCTGAATGCGATCAAAAAGGAACTTGGCGATGAGTTGATGATCAAAGGCATTTCATCAACTTATTTCTATATCTTTAACACAACGCAAGAACCATTTGACAATGTGAACATCCGCAAAGCGTTCGCCATGGCGATTGACCGTAAGGCCATCGTAGAGAAAATCACACAAGGCGGACAAATTCCAGCATTCGGATTTGTGCCTCCAGGTATCAAAGGTGAGTCTGATGAGTACCGTAAAGAAGTGCCAGACACTTATTTCCAAGAGAATCTTGAAGAAGCTAAGAAATTGCTCGAGCAAGGTATGAAGGAAAAAGGCTACACTACTTTGCCTGAAGTGACTTTGATCCACAACTCCGATGATAATCATAAGAAAATTGCCCTAGCAATTGCAGATATGTGGAAGAATAACCTCGGCGTTTCGGTAAAAGTTCAAAACCAAGAGTGGGGCGTGTTCCTTAAGAACCGTTCGGGTTTGAACTTCCAGATTGCACGTTCCGGTTGGGGCGCGGATTATAACGACCCGATGACTTATATTGACATGTGGACATCTAAGAGTGGAAACAACGATACCGGCTTCAAGAGCGAAGAATACGACAAACTTGTGAAAGATGCTTATGCAACTAGCGATAACGCTAAACGTATGGAGTACATGTCTCAAGCTGAGAAGATTCTCGTGGAAGACAACCAGGTTGTAATGCCGATCTATTACTACTCCAGTGTCTCCCTGGTTAAGCCATGGGTGAAGAATCTTCATCTGGATTATAAAGGTGATCTTGATTTCACACGTGCCTATATCGAGTAGTCCTTTGTACAATATTTAAAGGATTGCGTTTCGGGATATATATGTGGGGTGTTTCAACCTCATATATATCCCGATTTTTTATATGAGCGCAAGGTTTCCAAATCTTGTGTCCATTGGTGGAAGTTAAGGGATGCCAGGTTCGTCCTGAAAATAATACAATGAAATGGACGGGCTTGGCTTAGAACAACTGATCAGGAGGCTAGCGAAATGCTGAGGTATGTGGCGAATAAGTTTTTTTATATGCTTGTATCGTTGTTCATACTGATCTCAGCCACTTTTTTTCTTATGAAAGCCATACCGGGCGATCCGTTTATGGGAGAGAAAAAGCCATCGCCTGAAATTTTGGCGAGGCTGATGGAACAGTATGATTTGGATAAACCGGTGTTTCAGCAATATACGAAATACTTGGGCAATATAGTCCAGGGTGACTTTGGTTTGTCGATGAAGAAACAGGGAGAATCCGTAACTGGTATTATTGTAGACACATTTGGTCCTTCACTCCGTTTGGGGCTGATCGCGATTGTGGTATCCGTCATCGTGGGTGTGCTACTGGGGATGCTTGCAGCTTTGTATCACCGCAAGCTGATTGACAACATCGCCATGATTATCTCGGTTTTGGGTATCGCGGTACCGAGTTTTGTACTTGCGTCATTGCTGCAATATGTGTTGGCCGAAAAAGCGCATATTTTTAATGTTATGGGCTTTGAAGGTCCGCTAGATTATGTGCTGCCAGTAATGGCACTATCTGCACAACCGATTGCATTTATCGCTCGTTTAACAAGGTCCAGCATGCTGGAAGTTCTGCATGCGGATTATATCAAGACGGCTAAGGCAAAAGGTCTTAACTGGATTGCGATTATGTTCCGCCATGTTATTCGAAACGGGATTCTTCCGGTCGTCACATATGTTGGCCCAATGACAGCGAATATTATTACTGGTTCGGTCGTTATTGAGCAGATTTTCGGTATCGGCGGCATTGGTAAGCAGTTTGTTGAGAGTATTACAAATCGTGATTACACAGTAATTATGGGAATCACCATATTCTACGGAATCTTGTTGATGCTGGCTCGTTTTCTCACGGATATCGTTTATGTATTTGTGGATCCACGCATTAAATTGACCGGCGGGAAGGAGAGGTAGACATGGAGAATGAACAACGTATGCCTCATCCCGCGGCACTAAACTTGACGCCTGAAGATTTTCAGAAGATTGGTCCAGACGAGAAGCAATCTGAGGTTATACAGCGCGAAAGTTTATCCTCTTGGAGAGATTCATGGGAGAGACTGCGCAAGAACAAGCTTGCTATGACAGGCTTGATTATTATGATCCTTATTGTCATTATGGCCATCATTGGCCCGATGATCTCGAATTACGACTATGAAACGAATGATTTGATGAATACGAATATGCCGCCTTCATCAGAACATTGGTTTGGAACCGACGATCTGGGTCGCGATGTATTTGTCCGCACCTGGATGGGAGCTCGGATTTCCTTGACCGTTGGTCTCGCAGCAGCTGCGATTGACTTGATGATTGGTGTTATATATGGCGGCATCATGGGATATTTTGGTGGCCGCGTCGATGAGTTCATGAATAAGTTTGCAGAGATTTTGTACTCTATTCCTTACCTGCTTGTGACGATTCTCCTGTTGGTTGTATTCGAACCGAGCTTGGGAACCATCATACTCGCTTTAACGATCACGGGCTGGATTAACATGTCCTGGATTGTAAGGGGCGAGATTATGCAACTTAAGAACAGAGAATACGTGCTCGCATCGCGTTCGATGGGTGCAGGCACAGGGCGTCTGTTGTTCCGTCACTTAATCCCGAACGCCATGGGTCCGATTATCGTTACATTGACTCTGTCGGTACCAAGCGCGATTTTTGCCGAGGCATTCTTAAGCTTCCTTGGTCTTGGAGTTCAAGCGCCTGTCGCTTCGTGGGGTTCCATGATTAACGATGCTTTGTCCGGATGGATGTATTATCCATGGCGGATGTTATTCCCTGCTCTATTTATCAGCTTGACGATGTTGGCATTTAACATTTTCGGTGATGGACTTCGCGACGCGCTTGATCCGAAATTGAAAAAATAGGAGGTGGGAAGGTATGGAACCGATCTTGCAGGTGAAGGACCTCAACGTATCGTTTCATGTGCGCGGAGGAGAAGTGAAAGCCGTCCGCGGCATGAATTTTGAAGTCGGCAAGGGGGAGACGGTTGCCATCGTCGGTGAGTCCGGAAGCGGTAAAAGTGTTACTGCCCAGACCATTATGCGATTGATTCCGTCCCCACCCTCGGAGATAAAAAAGGGAGAAGTCATTTTTCAAGGACAGGATCTTCTCAAGAAAACGAATAAACAAATGGAAGCGATTCGGGGAAAGGACATCGGTATGATCTTCCAAGATCCGATGACTTCGCTGAATCCTACTATTAAAATAGGCAAGCAAATCACAGAGGTGCTGATTAAGCACCAAGGGATGTCATTCTCGGAAGCCAAGAAGCATGGAATCGAAATGCTGAAGCTAGTGGGCATCAAGAATGCGGAGGAACGCTTTGATCAATATCCGCATGAGTTCTCCGGTGGTATGCGTCAGCGTGCGATGATTGCCATCGCCCTTGCGTGCAAGCCGACTCTGCTGATTGCTGATGAACCAACGACTGCACTCGACGTAACGATCCAAGCACAGATTATGGACGTCATGAAGGAAATGCAAGAGCGTCTTGGCACTTCTATCATTCTGATTACGCATGACCTCGGCGTTGTTGCCGGCATGTGCGACCGTGTCATCGTCATGTATGCAGGTGAAGTCGTGGAAACGGGAACGAAGTGGGAGATTTTCAAAAATCCACAGCATCCTTACACCAAAGGTTTGCTACGTTCCATGCCGCGCCTGGATCAGAAGAAGGATGAGCCGCTGATTCCGATCGTGGGTACTCCTCCGGATCTGATTAAACCGCCTGTGGGCTGTCCCTTTGCTGCTCGCTGTGACGAGGCCATGCGAATTTGTGAACGGGTTGACCCGGGTGCAACGGAATTCAGCGACACGCATATGGCGCGCTGCTGGAATCTGCATCCGATGGCGAAGGAGGCACAGGGCTCATGAAGGATAACCACTTGATTGAGGTAAAGGGTCTCAAGAAGTATTTTAATGTCGGCAAGGGACAGATTCTTAAAGCGGTTGATGACCTGAACTTCTATATACGTGAAGGTGAAACGCTTGGTATGGTAGGAGAATCCGGCTGCGGCAAATCTACGGCTGGACGGACAATTCTACGGCTCTATGAACCTACGGCTGGCAGTGTTAATTTTAATGGCACGGACATCTACAAGCTGTCCCCCGGCAAAATGAAAGCGATGCGCCGCGATATGCAGATGATATTCCAGGACCCGTACGCTTCGTTGAACCCAAGATTCACGGTGTCGGACATTATCGGAGAAGCTTTGGACATTCACGGCATGACTAGCAGCCGCGCCGAGCGCAAGAAGCGGATAGAAGAACTGCTGGATATGGTCGGCTTGAACAGTGACCATGCGACCCGGTACCCTCATGAATTCTCGGGCGGTCAGCGCCAGCGGATCGGAATTGCCCGTGCACTTGCTGTTAATCCGAAGTTCATCATTTGTGATGAGCCGATATCGGCTCTGGATGTTTCGATACAAGCACAGGTTGTCAATCTATTGAAGGATCTGCAGGATCGCCTTGGCTTAACCTATCTGTTTATTGCACATGACCTGTCCATGGTCAAGCATATCAGTGACCGGGTAGCCGTTATGTATTTGGGCAAAATGGTAGAACTTGCAGATAGTGAAGAACTGTATGCGAATCCAATCCATCCGTACACGAAAACCTTACTATCCGCAATTCCAATTCCGGATCCGGAGATTGAAGCGAATAAAAAACGCCTTAAATTGGAAAATGATATGCAAGGACCAATTTCAGCTGCCAAAGGGGAAGATGGAACGGTTCAATTGGATGTCAAGGATTCTGAATTGGTGGAAGTGTCTAAAGGCCACTGGGTTGCCAGGGCCTACGCTTAAGATAACCCAGTTAAAATTAGCAAGCTGCTTTAAGAATAGCCGCAGGCCTTGTGCCGGCGGCTATTCTTTTCCTTTGACGGAGAATACCAACATTCGGTACAATCAAGAAAGGCAAAATGATAAGCAAAGATAGAATTTGCACACAATTTGATTTGGTTGCGACGTAGAATAGGAGGCATACCTCATGAATATCGTTCCGGAACCATTATCCCTCGCTTCGCAGCTCGCCCATGATTATATTCATCATTTTGAGCGGGTAAGCGGGTTCTACGGTGAAGATTACCGCGGTGAGCAGGGTTATGCCGAGCGGGCAAGATGGCTGGATCTTTCGGAAGACAAACGAGTTTCGCGCAAAGCGCTGACAGACTGTCTTCGAATGTACAATACTAAACACAACGATCATCCTGCTGTACATAAATCTCTCCAGCTTTTGGAGCAGCCAGGAACTTTAACTATGGTGGGCGGGCAACAAAGCGGTTTGTTCACTGGACCTCTGCTTGTGGTCTATAAAGCAATGACGGTGATTCAAGCAGCACGAGACGCAGAGGAACGTCTAAACCGCGCTGTCGTACCCGTCTTTTGGATCGCTGGGGAAGATCATGACTGGGATGAAGCGAACCATACGTACTTCCTGGGTCAGGATCAGAAGCTTTCCAAAATCAAGCTTGAAGCCAAAGATGGACTTAGGACATCGGTTAGTTATACTGACGTTGCTGAAGAAGACTGGAGCGAGATGTTGAAAGAGCTCCAGAATCAACTGGCTGATAGTGAATTCAAGGCCGACCTGCTGAAGCTTGCACGGGAAACGTTTAACGAATCGGCCAATTTAAGCGAAGCGTTCGCTAAATTCATGAGCAGGATGTTTGGTAAATATGGATTGATTCTGCTTGATTCTGCTGATCCAGCTCTTCGGGCGCTTGAAGTACCTGTCTTCAAATCACTCATCACTCGAAATGAGTCACTAGGACTTTCGTACCAGCAGGCTGCGAGGGATATTGCAGGATTAGGTTATGAAGTACAAGCTGATGTGTCCGAGAATGGGGCCAACTTGTTCTATTTGCATGAAGGCAGACGCCTGCTTCTATATCGGGAAGGCAGGATGTTCACAGACCGCAAAGGCCTTGTGTCATTAACCGACGAAGAGCTGCTTCGTGACTTAGATCAGCATCCAGAACGGTTCAGCAACAATGTGCTGACACGCCCGATCATGCAGGACTCATTGCTCCCCGTGCTTGGAACGATCCTTGGGCCTGGCGAGATTTCCTATTGGGCGATTACGCGTTACGCCTTTACGGATCTGGGTTTACAGATGCCGCTGATCATTCCGAGGATGTCATTCACCATGGTCGACGACACCATTCATAAGCTAATGGAGAGATATGGATTATCCTTCAACGATGTTCAGTATCGCTTATCGGAGAAACGGGAGGCTTGGCTTGCCAGTAAGGATGAGTTGAATTTAGAGGCGAGATTCGACGAGACGCGAAAGCAGTTTGAAGAATTATATCAGCCTTTAATAGAAGATCTTGGCAGAATGCAGTCGGGGCTGTTAAAATTAGGCCAGACCAATAAAGATAAAATATTGGGACAAATGGATTATTTATTAACAAAATCCCGTAATGCTTTAGAACTACAACATGAAGCTGCCTTGGCACAGTGGAACCGGATTGAACAGACATTGCTGCCAGAAGGTAAACATCAGGAGAGGGTATACAACATTCTGGAATACATGAATCATTACGGAATGAATCTGGTAGACCGACTGATGGAGATCCCTTATGAAGCTTCGGGCATTCACAGAGTCGTTTACGTATAATGATCAGGAAGACAATCATCAGATCATAGGAGGCTGTAAAATGAGCTCATCTTCAATCCAAACCAGCAGTATTACCGATTTGAAACTGGCACCAGAAGGTCATTTAAAAATTGATTGGGTGCAGGCGCATATGCCGGTGTTGAACCGGGTTCGTGAGCAATTCGAGAAAGAACAGCCGTTTAAAGGCTTGAAGGTAGCCATTTCATTGCATTTGGAAGCCAAGACAGCTTATCTGGCTAAGGTCATCCAAGCAGGCGGAGCTGAAGTAACTATTACTGGAAGCAATCCGCTGTCTACTCAAGATGATGTGTGTGCGGCTTTGGTAGAAGACGGAATCACCGTGTTTGCGAAATATAATCCGGAACCGGAGGAATACAAGCAGCACCTCATTTCAACGCTTGAAACTCGGCCGGATCTGATCATCGACGATGGCGGCGATCTAGTAACGATTCTGCATTCCGAGCGGACAGATCTCCTTGAAGGAGTTCGCGGCGGTGCCGAAGAAACGACGACAGGTATTCTGCGGCTGAAGGCTTTGGAAAAAGAAGGGGCCTTGAAATTTCCGATGGTTGCTGTGAATGATGCGTATTGTAAATACTTATTTGATAATCGATATGGTACAGGACAGTCGGTATGGGACGGCATTAATCGGACGACGAACCTGGTGGTTGCAGGCAAAACCGTTGTTGTTGTGGGATATGGCTGGTGCGGCAAGGGCGTGGCCATGCGTGCCAAGGGTCTCGGCGCCAACGTCATTGTGACCGAGATCGATGCTATTAAGGCGGTTGAGGCTTATATGGACGGCTTCCACGTCATGCCGATGCGTGAAGCGGCTAAACTGGGAGACTTCTTCGTAACCGTCACAGGCAACCGCGATGTTATTAGCGGCGAAGACTTTGATGTCATGAAGGATGGCGCTATTCTGTCCAATGCCGGACATTTTGACGTTGAAGTCAACAAGCCGGATCTGACAGAACGTTCCCAGTCAATCCGAACGGTTCGCCGTAATATTGAAGAATATCATATGAAGGATGGCCGTAAGATCTATCTGCTGGCAGAAGGCCGATTAGTAAATCTCGCCGCAGGAGACGGGCATCCGGCTGAAATTATGGATATGACATTTGCGCTTCAGGCTTTGTCGCTCAAATATGTGAATGACCAGTATCAGTCCATCGGTAACCGTGTATTGAACGTTCCATACGATTTAGACCAACAGGTGGCTTTATACAAACTGGAAAGTCTAGGTATCGCCATTGACAGTCTGAGTGACGAGCAGAAATCGTACTTGGACAGCTGGGCTCAACACTAAACCCGCAGCAGCTTTAGACCATATTCAGACCTCCTTTCCATCCCCTTGCGGGAGGAAAGGAGGTTTTTTGTGCCGTCATTCTGAGAGAAAGTTCCAAAAAAACAAATGCTGCCTAGAAGGAATTTGATTCTTCACGCCGAATCTATTATCCTAAAGTGGTGGAAAGTGGTGCAAAGTGGGGAATCGGGGTTAAGGGGTGGAGTGCCTGATGTTTATGGGGGAGTTTCAGCATAGCATCGACGATAAGGGGAGAATCATCATCCCTGCTAAATTTCGTGATCTCCTGGGCACCTCATTTGTTGTAACCCGTGGTTTGGACAATTGCCTCTTTGTATACCCCAAAGATGAATGGGCCATCATGGAGCAGAAGCTCAAATCCCTATCCCTCATGAAGTCGGATGCGCGTGCATTCACCCGGTTTTTTTTCTCCGGTGCGACGGAATGTGAATGGGATAAACAGGGAAGGGTAAATTTGCCGGGCAATTTGCGCGAGTTCGCCAAGCTCGAGAAGGAATGCGTCGTGATCGGCGTATCGAGCCGTGTGGAGATCTGGAGCAAGGAGCAATGGCAGAATTACTATCAGCAATCAGAAGAAGCGTTTAATGACATTGCTGAGAAACTGGTAGACTTTGATTTTGATTTGTAATACAAATCATGATCAACATCATCGCAAATGAACAAGCAACTTAAAACAAAAATTTGAATCAGACACAATGGAGGGCTGCAGCTTTGTTTCATCACATCACAGTGCTTAAGCAAGAGGCGACAGAAGGGCTGCGCATCAAACCAGACGGTATATATGTTGACTGTACGCTCGGGGGAGCGGGCCACAGTTCGCTTATAGCTTCCCAACTAAGTTCGAATGGCCGGTTAATCGCACTGGATCAGGACGACTGGGCTTTGAATAATGCCCGGGAAGTGATGAAGCCTTACGCAGACCGGATAACTCTTGTCAAAACCAATTTTCGTGATTTGGAGGATGTGCTCCGTAGCGAAGTCGGCGTTGACGATAACGGGCAGCCACAGGTTGACGGTATACTGTTCGATTTGGGCGTATCTTCTCCGCAATTTGATGAGGGAGAGAGAGGTTTTAGCTACAATCATGATGCGCCGCTGGATATGCGGATGGATCAGTCTGCCGAGCTGACCGCAGCGAAGATTGTAAATGAATGGCCGGAGCAGGAAATTGCTAGGATATTGTACCAATACGGCGAAGAGAAGTTTTCAAGACGAATTGCCAAAGTCATTGTTGAAAAAAGGGAACAGAGTCCTATTCAGACAACTGGAGAGCTTGTCGAAATGATTAAGGAAGGGATACCGGCCGCAGCTCGGAGAACGGGCGGCCACCCAGCAAAGCGAAGTTTTCAAGCATTTCGGATTGCAGTTAATGATGAGCTTGGCGCATTTGAAGACGCGCTTCACCAAGCGGTGAGATGTCTGGCGCCAGGGGGCAGAGTTTCGGTGATTACCTTTCACTCGTTGGAAGATCGAATATGTAAGCAGATTTTTAACAGTTATATTCCTAAGTGCACTTGTCCTCCTGATTTTCCAATGTGTGTATGTGGAGGCGGCCAAGGTGATCTGAAGCTGGTAAACCGTAAACCGCTTATTCCCTCAACAGAGGAAATTGAGAGTAATCCTAGGGCACGATCGGCGAAGTTGCGGATCGCGGAAAAATTGTAGCAACGTATAAATCCCTGAAGAAGGAGAATCAGCCATGGCTTACACGCGCGGCAATCTAGCCGTACAGGAGAGACAGAAGGAAACGCAGCAGTCCGCCTATCTCGAGAAGACGAAGGTCATTAAACGTCGTTCCCAGCTTCCGCAAAAAGAAAAGCTGCTGTATTTGTTGTCCGTGGTGTTTGTGGTAGCCGTCATGGGCGTAATCGGCATGAGCCATGTTCATTCTTATGACTTGAACCGGCAAATCCATGATACGGACAATAGGATACTCCAAGCTAAACGAAGTATTGATCAGCTTCAGGTTGAGAAGCAAACGTTAGAGATGCAGGTGCTGGAGAAGGCGAAACAGTTGGGATATGTGCCTATCGAGGACAACAATATGATCCATCTATCACCCGTCTCGGGGGCATCCGGGACACAGAATTCGGACTCGGGACAAAATGATTGAAGTGCGAGGTTTTGACCGATGGTTAAAAAAATCAAACTGCGTACCGTGCTAATAGGGGGATGTATAACCCTCTTTTTTGCTTTATTGGTTGGTCGGGTATTTTATCTGCAGGTAATCGATAACGACTTTTGGCAGGAAGAAGCCTTGAAGAGGTGGTCACGGTCCCAAACTCTGCCTTCTTCTCGAGGTACGATTATGGACCGGGATGGTGATATCCTGGCGATGGACGCTCCTGCCTTTACGGTCATTCTGAATCCAGCCGTCATTCAGGCTAACGGCTTGGGAGATGAGATCGTGAAAGGATTGCACGAGATTCTCGGCAAGGCTGAGAGCGAGCTACGGGAGATGGTTGAAGCTAAAGATAGCAAGGGGGAATACCGCAAAGGCGTCGAGGTCCGTTATGAAGGCTGGAAGATTGACCAGGAGAAGAAGGAAGAGGTCGAGAAATTCAGTGAGAGCCTGAATCAAAAATTGAGGGACGCCCGCAAGGTGCCCGATTCGGGCATTGGCTTTCAGCGAGAGCAAAAACGCTTCTACCCCCAAGGGACATTAGCTGCGCACATACTGGGCTACACCGACAGACAGGGCATTGGAATTGGAGGCATTGAGCAAAGGTACGATGAAGAACTGAAGGGTACAGATGGATTTGCTTCTTACAAGAGTGATAAGAAGGGAGTCAAGCTGCCCAGCAAAGATGATTTGTACCAGCCTGCAATAAATGGGAAAAATTTAGTGCTGACGACCGACGATACAATCCAGTATTATATCGAGGAAGCGATGCGGGATACGTATAACAAATATAAACCAGTCAGTATGACCGTGATCGCAGCCGATCCGAATACGATGGAAATACTGGGGATGGCCAATATGCCGACTTTTGATCCCAATACATATGGGAAATGGAAGCCGAAGAATTTTACCAATCATGCCGTAAGTTCAATCTATGAGCCGGGGTCTACCTTTAAAATTGTAACGCTTGCCAGCGCGGTGCAGGAAAAGCTGTTTAAACCGGGGGATGCTTACCAATCCGGTTCCATCCGTGCAGGCGGAAGAACCCACCGAGATATTAATAGTGTAGGGTGGGGCCCTATTACTTACTTGGAAGGTGTCAAAAAGTCCAGTAACGTTGCATTTGTAAAATTGGGGTATGAAATGCTGGGCAAGGAAAGGTTTACCAATTATATCCGTGAGTTTGGATTTACAGAAAAAACAAATATTGATCTTCCGGGCGAAACCCTCGGTGTATTAAATATGACGAATGACTCCGATATTTCAACAATGACCTATGGTTATGCCGTTTCGGTAACTCCAATCCAGCAGCTGGCCGCTATCTCAGCAGTGGCCAACGGTGGTAAGTTGATGAAACCGCATATGGTGAAGGAAATCGTGGATCCGAACACAGGTAAGTCCGAGAAGATCGAGCCCGAAGTTATTCGGCAGATCATATCACCCGAAGCTGCAAAAGAGACCGGATTATATCTCGAACAAGTCGTAGCTGACCAAGTAGAAGGTACAGGGAGATACGCATATATTGATGGCTACAGAGTTGCAGGGAAAACGGGAACAGCTATTAAATTTACTGGCGGTTATTCGGATCGTTCCAAACAATTGGCTTCATTTATCGGTTATGCTCCAGTAAATGATCCGAAAATTGCCGTATTGGTCATCATTGATGAGCCGAATGAGGAAATCGGTGGCGGTAAGTTGGCAGCGCCAATATTTAAAGAGATTGTCTCCAAGACGCTGAATTATTGGGGCGTCCCAAAAGCGAATGCGACACAGCAGTCAGACAAGTCCTCCAAAAAAACTGCTGCAAATTCGGAGAATGCCCGCATCTCTCCTGACTTGAAAGGCATGAAAGTCAGCGAAGTGAAAACCAAACTGCTTAACGAGGGAATGACCTTTGAAACGCTGGGCAGCGGCAGTACGGTTAAGCAGCAGTATCCTCCAGCTGGAGTGGCTATGAGTGCCGGTCAGAACATCTATCTGCTTACCGAGGATAATGCGTCGATGGGAATACCACATTTGCAGGGCGAATCCCTTAGGGATGCCATGGAAGTACTTACCTTAATGAAGGTGAAAGTGACTGTGCAAGGCGAAGGCTATGTTACCGAGCAATTGGAAACCAGCAAGAATGGCCAGCGAACCGTGCACTTAACATTGAAATCAGCGGAGGAGTTGGTCACTGGTAGAAGTACCGATGATGGCGCTGCTTCAGAAGACGATGATAAAGGCGCTTCTGCTGACGATTCATCCTCTGAAGAAGGCATAGACGCTGAGCCAGAAGGCAAGGCCGAAGGAGAATAGCTTGTTCTAACCCACGTTTGTCCCGAATACTCATGTGAAGAACGCATTTCATGAGCTTACGGGTTCAAACAGGGAGGGACGCTGAGGTGAAAGTATCCAAGGTATCGCAGCGGAGAAGATTGCTCTGGAGCCTGCTGCTGCTGCTCTTGCTATTCTCCGCATTGATCATCAGGCTGGGTTATGTACAGATCGGGAAAGGCGCGGAGTTATCCGCGAAAGCGGAGGATTTATGGCGGCGCGATATTCCTTTTGCCGCACAGCGCGGTGAAATATTAGACCGTAATGGAACCGCTCTGGTTACGAATATAACAACACCAACCATTTGGGCGATTCCTGTACAGATTAAAGATCCGGATCATACTGCCGAGACATTGGCAGGATTTATCGGCATGGATAAAGCCGATATCCAAAAGATCATTACGAAACGTTCAAGGTTGGAGCGGATAAATCCCGGTGGACGAAAAATTACGATGGAGCTGGCTCAGAAAATTCGTGATTTGAAGCTGCCGGGTATCGTTGTTGCTGAGGATAACAAGCGTTATTATCCTTATGGGGAACTGGCTGCCCATATCTTCGGTTTCACGGGAGCATATAGTCAGGGACTGACCGGACTAGAAGCGATGCACGACGATAAGCTGAAAGGCTTCGAAGGCGGGGTGTCTTACCTGTCTGATGCAGGCGGAAGAATTATGCCAGGCTCTTCGGAGAAATATGTGGAGCCCCGGGATGGTCTGAACCTGGAATTAACGATTGATAAGTCCATCCAGTCCATTATGGAAAGAGAGCTTGATCAGGCTATGGTGAAGTATCAGGCGAATGGGGCCTGGTCGATCGCCATGGATCCCAAGACTGGCGAGATTTTGGCGATGGCCAGCCGGCCTACATACTCACCGGCACGTTATCAGGAATATTCGGCGGAAACATACAATCGCAACCTGCCGATCTGGATGACCTATGAACCGGGCTCGACATTCAAGATCATTACACTTGCTGCCGCACTCGAAGAGGACAAGGTGGATTTGAAGAACGACCATTTCTTTGATGGTGGAGCGGTAGAGGTCGGTGGAGCGAGATTACGCTGCTGGAAAAGAGGCGGCCATGGCAGCCAAACTTTCATGGAGGTTGTACAGAACTCCTGCAACCCGGGTTTTGTGGCACTAGGACAGAAATTGGGTAAAGAAAGTCTGTTTCAGTATATTCGTGATTTTGGCTTCGGGACGAAGACAGGCATCGATTTGAATGGGGAAGCGACCGGAATTCTGTTTAAGCTTGATAAAGTCGGTCCTGTTGAACTGGCCACGACAGCATTTGGACAAGGGGTATCGGTCACGCCGATCCAGCAGGTGGCCGCAGTCTCGGCAGCAATCAATGGTGGTAAATTGTTCAAGCCGCATGTGGCCAAGGCATGGATCAACCCCGAAACAGGTGAGAAAGTCGAGGAAATCAAGCCTGAACTTATAAGACAAGTAATCTCAGAAGAGACATCCAAGCAAGTCCGTGAGGCGCTGGAAAGTGTTGTAGCTAAGGGTACGGGACGTCCGGCTTTTATCGATGGTTATCGGGTTGGCGGGAAGACGGGAACTGCCCAAAAGGTTATTAATGGCAGATACTCCTCAACCGAGCATATTGTATCCTTCATTGGATTCGCGCCTGCAGATGATCCACAGATTGTAGTTTACACGGCTGTAGATAATCCCAAGGGCATCCAGTTCGGCGGAGTCGTAGCAGCACCGATCGTTCAAAACATCCTGGAGGATGCGCTGCATTATATGAATGTTCCTCCTCGTAAGGATCAGCTCGCCCGCGAGTATAAATATGGCGAGACACCGACCGTGACCGTACCTGATCTGGTCGGAGCAACCGTACAAGATTTATATGAGGATCTTAATATGAATTTTATGCTGGCCAAGTCCGGAACCGGGAATACGGTGGTTTCTCAAGCACCTAAGCCGGGAAGCCGGGTGGAGCGTGGTTCAACCATTCGAATTTATATGGGGCAAGATCCGGAGGAATCCAAACATGAACATTAAGGGCATCGTCCGAGCTATGAAGATGATGCTGATATATAGAGAGAGGGATAACCATGAAATTGATGCAATTAACGTCCGTATTGACCGCGGCAGTTATCGATGGGGATGGAGATGTTGAAATCGGGGGGATTGAAACAGACTCCAGAGAGGTAAAACCAGGAGATTTGTTCATTTGCTTGCCTGGTCATACCCAGGATGGACACCTGTTTGCGGCTCAAGCCGCGGAGAAAGGCGCGGTCGCTCTCGTTGTTGAACGTAAGCTTGAGACGGATCTGCCACAGGTCATTGTGAAAGACAGTCGCTTTGCAATGGCGGCGTTGGCGAGTACCTTCTTCAATCAGCCTAGCGAACGCATGAGGATGATCGGTGTTACCGGCACAAACGGCAAGACGACGACCACCTATCTGATTGAACAGATACTGAATGATCATGGCCTGAAGACAGGATTAATCGGTACGATTCAGATGAAATACGATGGCCAGTCATTTCCGATGCCGAGAACGACTCCCGAGGCGCTGGAGCTTCAACGCTATTTGAATGACATGGCTAACGCCGGGACAGAATGCTGTGTGATGGAAGTATCCTCGCATGCACTAGAGCAGGGACGGGTCAAAGGGACGGATTTCCGGACGGCCATATTTACTAATTTGTCGCAGGATCATCTGGACTACCATCACACTATGGAAGAATATCGCGGGGCAAAAGGGTTATTTTTCTCTAGGCTGGGCAACGCTTTTGCCAAGGATGAACGTTCTCGCAAATATGCCGTTTTGAATGCGGATGATGATGCTGCGGCTTACTTTGCGAAACAGACCGCCGCAGAAGTGATAACTTACGGGCTTGGCGATGACGCCGATGTGCGGGCAAGTAATATATCGATCACTGCCCAAGGAACATCGTTCCATGTAGATACGTTCCGCGGTCAGGCTGATATATCGATTCGTATGGTAGGCAAATTCAATGTGTATAACGCCATGGCTGCTATTGCTGCCACCCTATTGGAGGGTATACCACTCGAAGATATCAAGAACAGTCTGGAATCCGTACCGGGTGTTGCCGGGCGCGTCGAGGCTGTTGATGAAGGTCAGCCGTATGCTGTCATCGTGGATTATGCGCATACGCCGGACGGGCTGGAAAATGTACTCCGTACCGTTAATGAATTTGCGGTAGGTAGGGTATTTACGGTATTTGGCTGCGGGGGGGACCGCGATCGAACCAAACGGCCAATCATGGGTAAAATTGCCGCGAATTACAGTGATGTCGTGTTTGTAACCTCTGATAATCCCCGCACGGAGGATCCGGAGCTTATTCTGAAGGACATTGAAGCTGGCTTAATTGAAGAGGGAGTGGCAGCGGAAAGCTACAAGCTCATCGTCGATCGCAGAAAAGCGATCGAAAAGGCTATTGAAATGGCAAGCCCGGGCGATGTAGTATTGATTGCGGGGAAAGGTCATGAGACCTACCAGCTGATTGCGGGCGAAGTTCTTGATTTTGATGACCGCATCGTAGCTAAAGACGCGATAAGGGGCAGACAATAGTGATCCATATATCATTACAGAGCATCGCCGATATGTGTGGCGGTACGCTCTTACGTAACCAAGACAATCAAATTCTTATTCAAGGGGTCAGCACTGATTCCAGAACGATACAGCCGGGCAATCTGTTTGTTCCGCTTGTCGGTGATCATTTTGACGGGCATGCGTTTGCCGAAAGTGTGCTTGCAGCCGGAGCCGGAGCAGCTCTCTGGCAGAGAGATCATGAGCCGATTCCGGATTTGCCGCTCATCCTTGTTGATGATACATTAGCGGCACTCCAAGCGCTTGCTGCAGCCTATTTGTCGAAGAGCAGTGCAAAGGTGATTGGCATTACGGGCAGCAACGGGAAGACCACGGTGAAGGACATGGTATCGGCACTGCTCGAAACTACGTATAAGGTTCATAAAACGCAGGGGAATTTTAACAACCATATCGGACTTCCATTAACGGTATTGGCCATGAAGGAAGATACGGATATTATCGTGCTTGAGATGGGTATGAGTGGACGGCATGAGATTGAATTGCTCTCAAGCATAGCTCGTCCTGATGTAACTGTGATTACGAATATCGGAGAAGCACATATGCTCCAGCTCGGTTCCCGGGAAGAAATAGCCCGTGCCAAGCTTGAAATTATCAGCAGCATGAAACCGGGCGGTATGCTGATTTACCATGGAGACGAACCTCTGATCCGGCAAGTGCTGGCCGAAGAGTCAACCGTGAAGCCAGAGAAGCTGCAGATATTTACATTTGGTAATCAAGACACCAATGATGATTATCCGACAGGCCTCATGTTCCATGCCAGAGGAGTTATATTTACCTCCAAGCGGCATGCTGGCGAAGGCTTTAACTTGCCGCTTCTGGGCCGTCATAATGTGGTGAATGCGCTGGCAGCTATGGCCGTTGCAGACCATTTGGGAATCGGCGATGAAGCCATTCGCAGCGGGTTTGCGAGCCTCAAGCTGTCCAGCATGCGTATCGAAGCCGTGGAGACCGACTTCGGTGTAACTGTGCTAAACGATGCGTATAATTCCAGTCCTACGGCCGTGAAGGCGGCTATAGATGTGCTTGGAGATATGAAAGGCTATAATAGACGGATTGCTGTTCTCGGGGACATGCTTGAACTGGGGCAGCAGGAAGCGGATTTTCATGCCGAGATTGGAGATTATTTGTCTCCAGAACATGCCGATATTGTGTTCACATACGGACCTTTGTCCTTGCATACGGCGAGAAAGGCAGAAGAGAAGTTTCCTGAAGGCACCGTGTTTTCATTTACAGATAAAGAGCAGTTGATCGAAGCCGTCCTGAAGCAGGTGACAGCAAAGGATATCGTATTGGTTAAAGCCTCGCGCGGTATGAGGCTGGAGAATGTGGTCGATGCCCTGAAGTCCCTGCCTGGCGGCCATAACGGAGTGAGGGGGTGAGCTGATGGACTTTCAATTGCTGTTATTGACAATCGGTGTTGCGTTTGTGCTTGCAGTCATATCGGCTCCGCTGCTCATTCCCTTGCTGCGGCGGATGAAGTTCGGTCAGCAGGTTCGTAACGATGGACCGCAAAGCCATTTGAAAAAGGCAGGAACACCAACGATGGGCGGAGTAGTCATTCTGCTCGCTTTTACATTGACTTATATTAAATTTTCACCTGTAGATACGGACTTTTACGTGATGATCGTAGCGACACTCGGATTCGGATTGATCGGATTTCTTGATGACTATATTAAGATCGTATTCCGGAGATCCTTGGGACTCACGGCTAGGCAAAAGCTGTTTGGACAGCTTCTGTTCTCGGGAATCATGTGCTGGCTGTTGATCTCGAACGGTCACAGCACGGCTATCGGCGTTCCGGGAATCGACTGGTCCTTTGATTGGGGGCCTTGGTTCTACTATCCGTTCATCGTCATTATGATGCTTGCAATCAGTAATGCGGTCAATTTCACCGACGGGTTGGACGGTTTGCTGTCAGGTGTTAGTGCTATTGCTTTGGGAGCTTATGCCATAGTCGCCATCCAGTCCACCTCGTTTGCTGCAGCTTTCTGTGCGGCTGCGATGATTGGTGCGGTTCTTGGATTTCTCGTATTTAACGCACACCCTGCTAAGGTATTTATGGGGGATACGGGGTCGCTGGGTATCGGGGGTGCCATTGGTGCCATAGCAATTGTAACGAAGAGCGAGCTGTTGTTCCTTATCATCGGCGGAGTCTTTGTCATTGAAATGCTATCTGTTGTCCTTCAGGTCCTCTCGTTCAAAACAAGAGGTAAACGTATATTCAAGATGAGCCCAATCCATCACCATTACGAGTTATCCGGGTGGTCGGAGTGGCGGGTAGTCATCACATTTTGGACCGTGGGTCTGATACTTGCGGGACTTGGACTCTATATCAACAAGGGGTTGTAGCATATGAGACAGCTAGATGATTATCGAGATAAGAATATCGTGGTACTGGGACTTGCCAGAAGCGGAGTGCAGGTAGCTAAGGTGCTTCATCAAGCCGGAGCTACTGTAATTGTCAATGATAGAAAGGAACGGGAACAGTGTCCTGAAGCTTCGGAGCTCGAGGCTTTGGGCATTTCTGTTATTTGTGGAGGTCATCCGGATGACCTCATTCATTCCGGTGTAGCGCTGCTAGTCAAAAATCCAGGTATCCCATATTCCGTCCCGCCCGTGCAGAAGGCGCTTGAACTCAACATACCTGTTGTGACCGAAGTCGAAATCGCCTATCACTTATGTGTTGCACCCATTATCGGCATCACAGGCTCCAACGGCAAAACAACGACGACAACATGGGTAGGCAATCTGCTGGAAAGCGCAGGTCTGTCCCCAATTGTCGCTGGTAACATCGGCACGCCTCTATCCGAGGCTGCAGCCGAAGCGACGGAGAATGACTGGATGGTCGTTGAGCTGAGCAGCTTTCAGTTAAAAGGTACAGAGAAGTTCAGGCCGCGCATTGCCGCACTTCTCAACATTGCGGAAACGCATCTTGACTACCATGGCGGAATGGATGATTACATTGCATCTAAGGCGAAGCTGTTCGCCAATCAGACAGCCGAGGATATCGCTGTGCTCAATTGGGATGATCCCGTGTGCAGGAACCTTGTCCCGTATATCAAGGCGCGCATTGTGCCTTTTTCTATGAACGAGAGTCTTCGTGAAGGGGTTCACATAATCCCGCCATATGCTGCCGACGGTTCGGATTCGGATGAAGGCGATCAGGGACGAACGATGGTTTATACAGACGGCGACGGATTTACGCATGAGATCATCCGTGTGGAGAACATCGGGCTGCCTGGAAGATTCAATGTGGGGAATGCAATGGCCGCTTGTGCGATTGCCATCTCGGCAGGCGTAACTCCAGACAAACTCGAAGAAGCCCTGACTCATTTTCGCGGCGTGGAGCATCGTTTGGAATTTGTATCTGAACTTCAGGGAGTTTCCTATTACAACAACTCGAAAGCGACAAACTCCAAGGCAACGCATATGGCTCTGACTTCTTTCAAGGAACCGATCATCCTCATCGCAGGCGGGCTTGATCGAGGCTCGGATTATGAGGAGTTGATCCCCTCCTTGCAAGGTAGGGTAAAGGCAATTGTTCTTCTTGGCGAAACCAGGGAGAAGCTGGCGAAAGCCGCTATCAAAGCCGGATTAAAGGATATCATCCTCGTCGATAATGAGAAGGACGCCGCTGCAACTTTAACCTCAGCTGTGCAGAAAGCTGCAAGTCTCGCGGAAAAAGGGGACATTGTTCTCTTATCTCCTGCGTGCGCGAGTTGGGACATGTTTCCTTCCTATGAAGTACGAGGAGACATTTTTAAAGAGGCGGTGCATAACCTTTAAGTAGGGGGGTGGATAAGCCCCTACTAAGGATGTACGAGGTGGCCTATCCATGAACAAGAACCGCCAGGCGCCCGATTTGTGGCTGCTTATCTGTATTTTGGCCCTGCTGGCCATCGGAATCGTTATGGTGTATAGTGCAGGATCTGTACTCGCCTTTCATGATTATGGAGACAAATTTTATTTTGTGAAGCGTCAGCTGTTTTTTGCCTGCCTTGGGCTGGCTGCAATGTACTTCACATCGAAAATTGATTTTCGGGTTTGGAAGAAATACAGCAAGCTTGTGTTATTGGTCTGCTTTTTTATGCTCGTTATCGTACTTATTCCTGGTATCGGTGTTGTTCGCGGCGGAGCCAGAAGCTGGCTTGGCATCAGCTCGTTTGGCATTCAGCCCTCCGAGTTTATGAAGCTGGGCATGATTCTGTTTCTATCACGCTGGCTTAGTAAACAAGACTATGATATAACGTCTTTTACCAGAGGACTTTTGCCACCGTTAGGATTGATCGGACTAGCATTTGGATTGATTATGCTGCAGCCCGATTTGGGTACAGGAGCCGTCATGCTTGGCGCCGCGATGATGATCGTATTTACTGCAGGAGCACAGATGAAGCATCTGGGCTTTCTCGCCTTAGGCGGAGTCGCCGGATTTGTCGGTTTGATTCTGACAGCTCCTTACCGGCTAAAGCGGATTACGGGATTTTTGGATCCCTGGTCCGATCCGCTCGGCACAGGCTACCAAATCATTCAATCTCTCTATGCGATTGGTCCAGGCGGACTAGGGGGACTCGGACTCGGTATGAGCCGGCAGAAGTACGCTTATGTACCTGAACCGCAGACTGATTTTATCTTTTCGATTTTAGCCGAAGAGCTGGGTTTCATCGGCGGCTTGATTGTACTGCTCCTGTTCGCCGCGCTCGTGTGGAGAGGCATGAGAGTCGCTATGACAGTCTCCGATAGCTTTGGCAGCCTGTTGGCCGTCGGAGTTGTAGGCATGGTCGCCATACAGGTCGTGATCAATATCGGCGTCGTTATCGGTATGATGCCGGTAACAGGGATTACGCTGCCACTTATTAGTTATGGAGGCAGTTCTCTGACACTGATGCTGACGGCGCTGGGCATTCTATTAAATATTTCCCGTTATGCGAGGTGAAGGGTATGCGTGTCGTATTGAGCGGCGGCGGAACGGGGGGACATATCTACCCCGCTGTTGCCATTGCAAGACAATGTGAAAAAGAAGATCCTAAAACGGAGTTTTTATATATAGGGGGAGAACGAGGCCTCGAAAGCAAGCTGGTACCCCAGGAGAAGCTGCCTTTTGAAAGCATCGATATCACCGGCTTCCGGCGCAAGCTGTCCTTGGATAACGTGAAAACGGTCCTGCGTTTTTTCAAAGGCGTGAAGCGGTCGAAGGCACTGCTTAAAGAGTTTAAACCCGATGTTGTGATCGGTACTGGCGGATATGTGTGCGGACCGGTGGTTTATGCAGCCGCCAAGCTCGGGATACCGACCGTGATCCATGAGCAGAATGCGATACCGGGTCTGACCAACCAATTTCTCAGCAGATACGCAGATACAGTCGCTGTCAGCTTTGAAGGATCGGAAACCTCGTTTCCCAAAGCCAAGAGATCGGTATACACAGGCAATCCACGCGCGACAACGGTTTTATCCGCTAACCGCGAACGTGGATTTGCTACGCTTGGCATTCCCATGGAAGCCCAGGTGGTGCTGATCGTCGGCGGAAGCCGGGGAGCCAAGGCGATCAATGATGCAATGATTGGGATGGCACCGTTTATTCATAAGCTATCCGGCGTTCATTTTGTGTTTGTAACAGGTGAAACGTATTTTGAAAATACAAGGGAAGCGATTCTGTCCCAACTAGGGACAATGCCGAATCATCTTCATATTATGCCTTACGTTCATAATATGCCGGAAGTGCTTGCGGCTACTTCTCTGATTGTAAACCGGGCAGGGGCGTCGTTCCTGGCCGAGATTACATCACTTGGCATTCCGTCTGTTCTTATTCCTTCTCCCAACGTCACCAATAACCATCAGGAGGCGAATGCAAGGCAATTGGAGGAAGCAGGGGCTTCCAGGATGATCCTCGAGAAAGATTTGACAGCCGAATCGCTGTTTCAAAAACTGGAGGAAATCATGACCAATGACGCTGCCAGGGAGAGAATGTCAGCAGCTTCGAAAAAACTGGGCAAACCGGATTCAGCTGCCGTAATTGTGCAGGAAATTCGCCGTTTAACCGGTGGACATTAAAACGGCTGGGCGATTGTCACACACCAATGGAGCCTGACATAAGATACTCTATAATCGTGACACACCCATGAGGCCGGCATTACTGACAGCGGCCATCTCTTCAACGGGTTGAAGGAATGGCCATTTGGTTTTGAAAGTCAAGGGAGGTTAATTTTAAAATGCAGCAGTGGAAATCGCTATTATCTGAAGCCAATGTCGGAGCCGTGTTATGGAATGAACCGCTGGCAAAGTATACGACATGGAAAATAGGCGGACCAGCCGATTGCTTGATTATTCCAGAGAATAAGGAGCAGCTCAAAGAACTGGTCACCCTTCTCCATGCCCATCGTATACCCTGGACACAACTGGGACGCGGTTCCAACATGTTAGTTGCCGATAAAGGCATTCGGGGAGCGGTCATCAAGCTGGGGCAGGGATTTGAGGGACTTCATTTTGACGGAGAGACGGTAACTGCAGGCGGCAGTCTGTCATTTGTCAAACTCAGTGTTCTGGCCGGAAAACAAGGATTATCCGGTCTGGAATTCGCCGGAGGCATTCCTGGTTCAGTTGGAGGGGCTGTTTACATGAATGCAGGTGCCCATGGGTCTGATGTGTCACGCATATTCAAGTCCGCTGACATTGTACTGGAAACAGGGGAATTGGTTACGTATGCTGCGAAAGATATGGCGTTTGATTACCGGCATTCCATTCTGCATGAACGAAAAGGGATTGTGACTGAAGCGGTATTTGAGCTCCGGGAAGGGGACCGCCAAGAAATTTCAGCTGTTATGGCTTCCTATAAGGACCGTCGCCGACGTACTCAGCCGCTCCAATCCGCAACGGCAGGTAGTGTATTCCGCAACCCGCCAGGCGATCATGCCGCAAGATTGATCGAGGCTGCCGGTCTTAAAGGACTGCGGATCGGGGGCGCAGAAATTTCTTTACAGCATGCCAATTTCATTGAGAACACCGGTCAAGCGACAGCAGAGGACGTGCTCGCACTGATAGAACGCATTAAGGAGACCATCTCGGAGAAGAACGGAATCCATATGGTGCCTGAGGTGTATGTACTGGGCGAGCGGTAAACTCGGAGGTGATACATTGGACAAATTGGTGATTGAGGGCGGAAGGCCCCTATCTGGAACCATACGTATCCATGGAGCAAAAAACGCAGCTTTACCCATTCTGGCAGCAAGTCTTCTTGCTGAAGGGACTGTAAGACTAAGCAATGTCCCGCATCTGCTGGATATTGAAGTGATGCTCAGCATTCTCAGCCGGCTTGGCTCAAAGTGCAAGCATGAGCTGGAAACCGTTACCGTGGATACCTCATCTGCCAATTCGTTTCATGTCCCGGAAGATTTAATGAAGCAGATGCGCTCCTCCATCTTCTTGATGGGACCTCTGCTGGCTCGTTTTGGTGAAGTGACGATCTACCAGCCGGGAGGCTGCGCAATCGGTGAGCGTAAGATTGATCTTCATCTGCATGGATTGCAGGCACTAGGTGCGGAAATTGAGGAGAGCGACGACAAAATTCATTGCAGGGCTAGTCGATTGATCGGCACCGATATTCATTTGGACTTTGCAAGCGTTGGAGCGACAGAAAATATCATGATGGCGGCGGCAACCGCGTATGGCACAACTGTGATTACCAACGCTGCCAGAGAGCCTGAGATTCAGGATCTGCAGCAGTTTCTGAATAAAATGGGAGCTAACATTATCGGTGCAGGAACAGACACCATTACAATCCAGGGCGTAGAGCGTCTGGAGCCATGTGAATATGAGATTATACCTGACCGGATCGTTACCGGTACCGTTATGATTGCAGCTGCTGTGACCCGCGGAAGTGTAACGCTTACGAAGACCAATCCGTCCCATTTAACTTCCCTTATACATGTGCTGAAGCGCTCCGGTGTTCAAACCAGTATATGCAATGATATAATAAACATAAGCTGTATGAGCCGTCCTAAAGCAGTCGAACGAATTGTAACTTCACCGTATCCTTCTTTTCCGACGGATTTGCAATCCCAGGTCATGGTTTTGCTGTCCTTGGCGGACGGATTTAGTGTGATGAAAGAAACAGTGTTCGAAGGGCGATTCAAACATGTGGAGGAGCTTTCCCGCATGGGAGCAGACATTTCGACGGATATGAATTATGCGTTTATACGAGGGGTTCAGAGAATTTACGGTGCCACTGTGGAGGCAACCGACCTTCGGGCTGGAGCGGCGCTTGTCATTGCCGGTTTGGCCGCGCAGGGAACGACAGTGGTGGAGCAGGTCCACCATATTGACCGCGGTTATGATCGTATTGAAAACATGTTCCAAGGTTTAGGCGCACAGATGTTTCGTCAATCACCGGTGCCCAAACCGCTTGATTTAGCCAATTGAGGTCCTGAGCATCCCCTCCCGATCCAGGAGGGGATAGCAGGTCTTTATGGAGAGATTGAATATGTCCAAGACACATATGCCTGTTCTGAAGCAGGACAAGCCCAAACCGAAGACAGCCAAAAAGATCATTTGGATATTGCTGCTGCTTTTCGTAGCCCTGCTGACAATCCTTTTCTTTAGGTCATCGATCAGCCAAGTGACCGAGATTCAAATTAAGGGCAATACGTTTAATACAAGTGAGCAGCTTACCAAGCAAAGCGGGCTTCGTATCGGAGACCAGTATTTTGGCGTTGATCCTAAGGTGGTACAGGAACGTCTGGTGAAGCTCGGAACTATCAAGTCGGCCGAAATAACCAAAACCTTTCCTGGTCAAATCAGTATCGTGGTTACAGAGCATCCTACGGTAGCCTATGAACTGTCTGAGGACGGAGAACTTCAGGCGATTCTGGCCAGCGGCGCCTCCGTCCCTGTTACAGCGAGTGGTATTGCCGTGGAGAAGCCTATCTTGACCAAGTGGGATGCGTCCGATCCGAACAAGGCCGAGCTGAGCAAGGCTTTGGCCGAAATACCAAATAATCTTACTTCTGATATTTCGGAGATCATGCCGTCACCAACCCTTTCTTTTCCCGACCGGATCAAGCTGTACACACGTTCCAAATTTGAAGTGATTACTTCGGTATCTCTGCTGCGCGACAAGGTAGAGTATCTGAATCAGGTCACTGAAATGGAGCGTCCGGGCCTGATTACAATGCTGGAAGCGGACTCTTATGTGCCGTTTGAAGAAGAAGTTGTTGAAGAGGCGGAGTAAAGGCAATAACCCCCTACTCAGGAGTATGAATAAATGGTACACTTGAAAGGATTGACTACTTGTCTCTGGTCTTCTTTTTTGAATGACTTTTACGGCCTGTCATAGCAAAAGTTGGCAGTAAAAAAATTGTTGAAAAAAGAGGGAAAGACCTGCGAGTGTGGAATAAGTAGAAATGTATTCTATATTATCAAATTATATTAGTTAAGAAATAGGAGGTGCCAGAGCTTGAGCAACAATGACATCATTGTTAGTTTGGACATCGGTACATCCAAAGTTCGTGCTATTATTGGTGAAGTTAACAATGGAGCCTTTAATATTATTGGAGTTGGATCTGCCGACTCGGAGGGAATTCGTAAGGGTGCAATTGTAGATATCGACCAGACCGTACAATCCATTCGCAGCGCTGTTGATCATGCGGAGCGTATGGTCGGTATTCAAATATCCGAAGTATATGTCGGCATTTCAGGTAATCATATTGGACTTCAATCCAGCCATGGTGTTGTGGCAGTATCGAACGAGGATCGCGAAATTGGTGAAGAAGACATCGACCGCGTGCTGAAAGCAGCAGAAGTCGTGGCACTTCCACCAGATCGAGAAATTATCGATGTGGTTGCTAGACAATTTGTAGTTGACGGTTTGGAAGGAATCTCGGATCCGCGAGGAATGATCGGTGTAAGGCTGGAAGTTGAAGCTACGATTATAACTGGCGCCAAAACGGCAATACATAATCTTTTGCGATGTGTTGAGAAATCAGATTTGAAAGTGAAGGATCTGGTGCTGATCCCGCTTGGTGCAGGACAGCTCGCATTGTCTAAGGATGAGAAAACGATGGGCTCGGTATTGGTGGACGTCGGAGCGGGTTCAACCACATTGGCTGTGTTTGAAGGCGGCAGCATTGCTGCGACCTCAACGCTTCCGGTTGGCGGAGATTTCGTTACGAATGATATCGCCTACGGTCTCCGTACTCTGACGGATCAAGCCGAGAAGGTGAAATTGAAATATGGGTGCGCACTGATCGAGAGTGCGGCTCCTGAAGTAACATTTAAAGTAACGAGGATCGGAAGTAATGTGGACAAGGAGTTTTCACAAGAAGATCTGGCAGCCATCATAGAACCTCGCATTCAGGAGATTTTCCAATTGGTGCGCCAAGAAATTAAACGCTTGGGTTACAGTGAGCTTCCGGGTGGTTATATACTTACTGGGGGCACTATGTCCATGCCTGGTGTGCTGCAGGTGGCACAGAATGAGCTGGCGACTTCCGTGCGAATTGCGGTTCCCGATTTTATCGGTGTCCGTGATCCGGGATACTGCAGCGGAGTCGGCATCCTCCACAATGCAATCCGGAACGTACGTGTTCGCAATACGGGAGGAAGCAATAACAGCAGCGGAAATAGCAAGAAACCGGTGAACCGCGCTAAGCAGCAAAATCCTGTCGCAGTAACTCAGGAAACCAGCCAAAAGCCGGGATTTATTGAACGCTTGAAGAAGATGTTCAGCGAGTTTATATAGCGGATTCATTCGACTGTGGACGTGCCATCCACGCACATTGAGGGGGAGATGGGTTAGATGTTGGAATTTGATTTTGAAATGGAGAGCTTAGCTCAAATTAAAGTAATCGGAGTCGGCGGTGGCGGAAGCAACGCTGTTAACCGTATGATTGAGAATGGTGTGCAAGGTGTTGAATTTATTACTGTAAATACGGATGCCCAGGCACTCCATCTTGCTAAATCCGAACATAAACTGCAAATCGGGGATAAGTTAACTCGCGGTCTTGGCGCTGGCGCTAATCCTGAAGTGGGTAAGAAGGCTGCTGAGGAATCCCGCGATTTGATTATGAACACCCTGAAGGGTGCCGATATGGTATTTGTCACCGCCGGCATGGGCGGGGGTACCGGAACGGGAGCAGCTCCTGTCATTGCCGAAATCGCCAAGGAATGCGGTGCATTGACAGTAGGCGTGGTAACTCGACCGTTTACCTTCGAAGGCCGCAAGCGTGCTTCCCAAGCGGAGCTTGGCATTGAAGCATTGAAAGAGAAAGTGGACACACTCATCGTCATTCCGAATGATCGCTTGCTGGAGATCGTGGATAAGAAGACACCGATGTTGGAAGCGTTCCGAGAAGCTGATAACGTGTTGCGTCAGGCCGTTCAAGGCATTTCTGATCTAATCCAAGTGCCGGGTCTGATCAACCTTGACTTTGCCGACGTGAAAACGATCATGACAGAGCGCGGTTCGGCCCTGATGGGTATTGGACTGGCTACTGGGGAGAACCGTGCCTCCGAGGCTGCCCGCAAGGCGATTATGAGCCCGCTGCTCGAAACCTCAATCGAAGGTGCGCGCGGTGTGATCATGAATATTACGGGAGGAGCCAATCTCTCCTTGTATGAAGTGAATGAAGCGGCCGAGATTGTAACCTCCGCTTCCGATCCGGAAGTGAACATGATTTTCGGTGCGATCATCGAGGAGAGCATGAAGGATGAAATCAAGGTCACGGTTATCGCTACCGGATTCGAGAGCAAACCTCTAGTCCCTCCAGGACGTCGTCCTGCAATGCCGCAAGGGGAACAGCAACAGCAACAGCCGGCAACGGACAAGAGCAACGTGAATCTGAAGCCGTTTGGCAATCAGGGCAGCAATGATCAATTGGATATTCCGACGTTCCTTCGCAATCGTTCTCGTAATAATGATTAAATCAATTTGTATAAATAAACGAGCCTATGTTTCATCATCATGGTGAAACATAGGCTCGTTTTTATTCAAGATGGTCTAACTTCCCCTAATCTCCCGAGCTTATTTTCCCATATGTGACCTCTGTATGACGACAAGGGCTGTTCTTGGCTCCGGCCTCTATAAATTGCCCTCCATCGACAAAAAAAGTCTGTAATCCGCCCACAGGTTTAGACAGACTTTGAACTCTATTCTTCTTATACTAGTAACATCTCCCAATTGCCCCAAATACAACAGAAACGGATGTCGGACTAGGCAGGTGAACAACCTGGTTGTTTATATTGATCTCATATTTCTGGCAAACCTTTTCATTGATGGTATTTTGCTAGCTTTAACCGCTTGGATGCGCAAGGCCAAGCTCAAATGGTGGAGACTAGCTCTGTCTTCTATGGTAGGCGCATTGTATGTTGTCATGATGTTCGTCCCACAACTATCATTTTTGTTTACCTTTCTCATCAAGTTTAGCCTATCATTGATCATGCTTTGGATTGCTTTCGGTTTTACCAGCCTACAGAGTTATCTGCATCATTTGGGAGCTTTTTATATGGTGAATTTTGCCGCAGCCGGAGGGATTATCGGATTTCACTATCTGATCCAGAATTCGGGAGAATTGTTCAGGGGGATATGGTATACGACATCGGGGGGCTTATCCTTCGAATTAAAGGTAGGATTCTGGTTTGCGTGTATTGTTTTTTTTGGAGTTGTGCTCATATTTAAAGCTGTTCAAACTACAAAACGCATTACGGAGAAGCGGGAGTCTTTATTAGGAGAGGTAACGGTATGGATCGGCAGCGTCAAAATATCCTGCGTAGGACTGCTTGATACCGGAAACCAATTAAGTGATCCGTTGACCCGAACACCTGTTATGGTCATGGAAGCTGCCCTATGGGAGTCTTACCTGCCCTCAGGATGGAGTAAACGGTTGATGGAGGGGCAGCCCGATCAACTAATTATGGGTCTTGCGGTGGATGAATTTGAATGGCGAGATCGTTTGCGGCTAGTTCCGTATCGTGGCGTCAACCGAGGGGCGGCTTTTATGCTGGCCTTAAAGCCCGATCAGGTACGGATTGAGCTGGGGGGACTGGAATATACGGCATCCAAAGTGTTAATTGGTCTTGACGGCGGCACGCTTTCGGGTGACCGGGCGTACAGAGCGATCATTCATCCATCCTTAACGGACGGGGAAGGGCAGCCAAGGACGAGCAACAGCGCTGATCCAATGAATGTGCCTGATCCTGCTGCTACGACAAGTATGGACCCCAAAGACGCAACATCCGCTGGCTGAGTAAATTGTGTGGATCTTAATGCTTCAAACATACGAGTCTTTGAAAAAAACGATGTTGGGCCACCGCCGTGTTCGACAGAGCAACGGCAACCAAAAGAATGAAGGTTGAGATCCCTTCGGGAAAACGTTTTAGGAGGATAAGAGATGCCTGTGAAATGGAGATTAGCATTCCAGCTGCAATATTACCGCGTACTATTTTTGCTAGGCCTGAAGAGTCAGGAAATCTACTATATCGGTGGTAGTGAGGCGCTCCCGCCTCCGCTTACGAAAGAAGAAGAGGAGTACTTGCTCAAAAAGCTGCCTACTGGCGATGCGGCCACCCGTGCGATGCTGATCGAACGTAACCTGCGTCTGGTTGTATACATTGCCCGCAAATTCGAAAACACCGGCATCAACATTGAGGACTTGGTGTCGATTGGTGCGATCGGCTTGATTAAGGCTGTGAATACCTTTGATCCCGAGAAAAAAATCAAGTTGGCCACGTATGCTTCGCGCTGTATTGAGAATGAAATTTTGATGTATCTCCGCCGGAATAACAAAACGCGCAGCGAGGTTTCTTTTGATGAGCCACTGAATATCGATTGGGACGGCAATGAATTACTCTTGTCTGATGTGCTCGGTACAGAGAATGATACCATCTACCGTAATATTGAGGAGCAGGTCGATCGGAAGCTGCTGCAAAAAGCACTCGACAAATTAAGCGACCGGGAACGCATGATCATGGAGCTTCGTTTCGGCCTGCAGGACGGGGAAGAAAAGACGCAAAAGGATGTAGCAGATCTGCTCGGCATCTCACAATCCTATATTTCCCGATTGGAAAAAAGAATTATCAAGCGCCTCCGCAAAGAATTCAACAAGATGGTGTAACTGGAAAACACAAGGAATAAAATAACCCCCCTCGGAGATAATGTACAGTAATGTTTCTCCTTGGGAGGTTAGTCATCATGACGCGAAACAAAGTTGAAATATGTGGTGTGGATACATCCAAACTGCCTGTCCTGACGAATGTGGAAATGAGGGAACTATTCCATAATTTGCAGCAGAACAACGAACGATCTGCTCGAGAGAAATTGGTGAATGGCAATCTGAGACTGGTGCTCAGCGTCATCCAAAGGTTTAACAATCGGGGAGAGTTTGTTGACGATTTGTTTCAGGTAGGCTGTATTGGACTGATGAAAGCCATCGATAATTTTGATTTGTCGCAAAATGTTAAATTTTCCACGTACGCCGTACCGATGATTATCGGAGAAATACGCCGATATTTAAGGGATAACAACCCGATTCGCGTCTCCCGATCACTACGTGATATTGCTTACAAGGCACTACAGGTTAGAGATCAACTGACGAATACGAATTCGCGTGAACCAACGATTTTTGAAATTTCCGAAGCGCTGAATGTGCCCAAGGAAGATGTTGTATTTGCACTTGATGCTATTCAAGATCCCGTATCGTTGTTTGAGCCGATTTATCATGATGGAGGAGATCCGATTTATGTGATGGATCAAATCAGCGATGATAAGAACAAAGATGTGTCCTGGATTGAGGAAATAGCGCTCCGGGAAGCCATGCATAAGCTCGGACAACGTGAGAAAATGATTTTATCCATGCGGTTTTATGAGGGCAAAACCCAGATGGAGGTTGCCGATGAAATCGGCATCTCTCAGGCGCAGGTATCCCGTTTGGAGAAGTCAGCGATCAAGCAAATGCAGAAGTACGTCAAAACTTAGGAAGACCAGCAATCAAACGAACAGATAACGATCCCGTTTTATGGGGTCGTTTTTTTAAATTTATATAAGTTATTTTTGCCGTGCGGCTCATATATTGAATTGTGGGAGGTTTGAGGAAAAAGCTTCACAATCGGCCTCCTGAATACTTCTAAGGTGTGATGCTCGTGATACCTGATAATCAAATGGTGGGGAAAAAGATGAAAATATCCGATCTTCAAACGAAGGATGTTATTAATATCATTGATGGCAAGCGGCTTGGACAGGTCAGCGATTTGGAACTGGACCTGCGGCAGGGCAGGATCGAAGCGATTGTCGTGCCGAGTTATGGCAAATTCATGGGATTGTTTGGGGGCGGGAGTGACCTGATTATCCCCTGGCGAAATATCGTTAAGATCGGGTCCGATGTGGTTCTCGTCAAAATGGAGGAGCTGAGGAGAGCACCAGATGATCCTGAGCCTGTGGAGTATCTGGACCGCCCGGATCGCTCCGATCGGCGATCTTACTAAACGGACCGATCGGTTCATGTGTCTCCTGAGTAGATTTCTGGTACACTGGTCATAGAGGTGAAGTGTGGATGGAACCGTTTGTTAATCAAGATGAGCACACGGCGAGTCTGTTTGTGCTTGAAAAATGGGGCAAAGCGCCAGGAGGCACTTTGCTTACTGCCGGCTTCACAGGCAGAAAAGGCGGCGTAAGCCTGGCCCCTTATGACAGCTTGAATCTTGCTTTTCATGTTGGAGACAGGCCGGATGATATTGTAGAGAATCGTAGACGAACAGCTGCAACGCTTGGTTTTTCGCTGGATGATTGGACTTGCGGTGAGCAGGTGCATGGTGTTCGGATCGGTGTGGTTCGAGAAGAGGACAAGGGTAGAGGGAGCCAAGATCGGGCATCGGCTTTTCAGGATACGGACGGACTAGTAACGAATGTTCCCGGTATTCTGTTGGCTTCCTTTTATGCGGATTGTGTGCCGTTATATTTTTGGGATCCCGTTACTAGAGCAGTCGGTCTAGCTCATGCTGGCTGGAAGGGCACGCTTGGAGGTATAGCCGAGGAAATCGTCCGCAGCATGGCTGCCGAATACGGAAGCCAGCCACAGCATATCCATGCAGCGATCGGTCCATCAATCGGCGAATGTTGTTATGAGGTGGATGATCGGGTAATGGATCATGTCCGTGACAGCGGAAACGGCCTGGTTATATCCGATGAAGTTACAAAATCGGCTCTCTATCTCGACAAGGGAGACGGGAAATACATGCTGAACTTGAAAGAAATAAACAGACACATTATGATTAAAGCAGGAATATTGGCGGAACATATCGAATGTACATCATGGTGTACAAGCTGCAATCACGATCTTTTCTTTTCTTATCGTAAAGATGGAGGGACTACAGGTCGAATGGCAAGTTGGATCGGGATGAGAAAGAGGTGAGTCGTCCCTTGAGTTTGAAGGAACGTATCGATCAAGTAGAACAGCGAATAACGGAGGCATGCGCTAGAAGCGGCAGGGAGCGGAATGATGTGAATATCATTGCGGTTACTAAATATGTCTCTTTGGATATGACAGCTTCGGTATTGGACCAGGGACTGCAGCATATCGGCGAGAACCGCTGGCAGGATGCCCAGGCGAAGTGGAATGCGCTTGGGAACCGCGGGATATGGCATTTCATCGGTCATCTTCAGACTAATAAAGTCAGAGATGTCATTGATAAATTTCAATATATTCATTCGCTCGACCGCATATCCTTGGCCCGTGAGCTGGAGAAGAGGGCAGCTGCACTAAATCTTCAGGTTTCAGCCTTCATGCAGGTCAATATCTCAGGGGAAGAATCCAAGTATGGCCTCCCACCAGAGAAAGCAGCCGAGTTTTTGAAGGAAATCCACAGTCTCTCCCATGTGAAGGTAACGGGACTTATGACTATGGCTCCCTACGAATCATCTGCGGAGCAGACGCGTCCTGTTTTTCGCGGTTTAAGACAACTAAGAGATGAGCTGAACGAGCAGGCGCTTACGGCGGAGCCATTGACCGAATTGTCCATGGGTATGTCGAATGACTTTGAAGTAGCCATAGAGGAAGGGGCGACCTGGGTGCGCCTCGGCTCAATTTTAGTAGGAAAAGAGGAGGATTGACGATGGGCGTGATGAACCGGTTTATGAATTTCTTGGGACTGCAAGAGGAAGAAGAAGTTGTGGAACGCGAGGTGCTTACCTCGCAGGACGAGCCGGTGGAGGCAACGCCGTTTGATCATCGAAAAAACCAAAAAAACGGCAATATTGTGAGCATACATTCACAGAAGAATGTTAAGGTTGTGTTGGTGGAGCCCCGTTCATATGATGAAGCACAGGAGATTGCAGACCATTTGCGATCCTTCAGAACCGTTGTAGTTAACCTGCAGCGCGTGCGAAATGATCAGGCGCTGCGCATTATCGATTTTCTCAGCGGGACGGTTTATGCGCTTAGCGGCGGGATCTCGAAGGTGGGCGGTAATATCTTCTTATGCACGCCGGATACCGTGGAAATCCAAGGTACCATCTCAGAGATTTTAGCAGACGAGCATGAATATAACAGAACGAGGTGATCTAGGCTTTGACCTACGAAATTTACAAAATAGTGGATACACTTTTTCAAATTTATTTTTACATGATTTTAGTCTATGTCCTGATGTCATGGCTTCCGAATGTGAGAGAAAGCTTTATCGGAGAATTGCTGGGCAAATTGGTAGAACCGTATCTGGCACCCTTTCGCCGCTTTATTCCACCGATTATGGGCATGATAGATATATCGCCGATTATTGCATTGTTTGTGCTTCGGTTAGCGGAACAGGGCGTATTTGCGATTCTCAGATATCTATTGTAGCAGGTGAGTGAGCGATGAAACTGGACATTTATGATCATTTCCATAAGGATGAGCGGGAATTTGTGGACCGGGCTTGGGAATGGGTAGTGAATGCCGGGCAATACCATGAAGCCAAGCTGACGGATTTTCTGGATCCTCGTCAGCGGTTCATTCTGGAATCTCTTGTGAACCGTCATCCGGATGTGCATGCCATGCTCGATGGCGGACATGCCGATGCTGAACGTGTCCGTGCGTTGATCGCTCCAGATTACCGGGACCTGGAAGACGAGGACTTAAAGATGAAGGTGCTCAGCATTTCTTCAGGAGATCAGAAGCTTACGGAGCTGGAGCATGGCGACTACATGGGATCGATTCTGGGTCTTGGCATCAAGAGATCGAAGATCGGTGACATTCATGTAATCGAAGAGGGCTGCCACGCCGTCGTTGCGGAAGACATCAGCGCTTTCCTGCATTTGAATCTTAGTCAGGTTCACCGGGTGCATGTTATGACTGAATTATTGCCGCTAGACAAGCTACAGGTTGCTCGCACGAATTTTGAAACGATGGATATTACGGTATCTTCCATGAGACTGGACGGAATTGCCAGCGATGCATACCGAATCAGCCGCACCAAAATTGTGGTACCGATCAAGGCTGGTCGATGCCGTGTGAACTGGAAAGTGGAGGAAGATCCCTCGACGAATTTAAAAGAAGGCGATGTCGTCTCCATTCAAGGATTTGGACGGTTTAAGGTTTTGGAGACAGGCGGCCTGACGAAAAAAGGGCGGTACCGTATCAAGGTTGGGAAATATGCCTGACCTTTGAAGGAATTGCCGTTTTTTTGTCGAATGAAATAGTGGTGTAAGAAACAGGACTACAGTAGCATTCACAATAACAATGAAACTACCGATAAAACGTAAATGGTCATCATAGTCTTTGACGGCCCAGATGGCCTGGCTAACATTAGCGGATGAACCGTTCTGTAAGGACCCATATATTTAGGAGGTGCACACCATGCCATTGACACCGCTTGATATACATAACAAGGAATTTGCCCGTCGAATTCGGGGTTATGATGAGGACGAGGTCAACGAGTTTTTGGATCAGATTATTAAAGATTATGAAAGCGTGATCCGCGAGAACAAAGAATTAGGGAACCAGCTTTTGACAATGCAAGAAAGACTGGATCACTTTTCGAATATTGAGGAAACCTTATCTAAGACCATCATTGTCGCCCAAGAGGCAGCGGATGAGCTGAAGAACAATGCGAAGAAGGAAGCTCAGCTGATTATTAAGGAATCCGAGAAGAATGCGGATCGCATTATTAACGATGCACTCGGGAAATCCCGGAAGATCGCGCTTGAGGTCGAAGAGCTGAAGAAGCAGGCTTCCATCTATCGTACCCGCTTCCGTTCGTTGGTTGAAGCACAGCTCGAGCTTCTGAAACAGGAAGGCTGGGAGACGCTGGAGAGCCGTGAACCAAGTCTTGAGCCCAAAGAGGTATACTAGGCGACTAGCAGGTTGACTTTTTTCTCGAAACGTTCTATAACTAATAACATATTGTGATTCATACGAGAATTCGTTGATGGGAATAGTATGCGAAGGATCTGTCCTTCAGAGAGCCGGCATTTGCTGAAAGCCCGGCGTTCAGGCCAAGCAGAAGATCATCCCGGAGAAGTGAAGCTGAAGCGTTTAAACCGCGTGTGTAAGCTGAGCCGTCAGCCGAACGTTATATCGGACCTTGCCTTGAAGTAACAGGCATGGACATTGAGGTGTCGCTTGAACAGACTTCTACTGTAGAGGTTGGTCACAAGCGAAATTAGGGTGGTAACGCGAGAACAGGTTCTCGTCCCTTTGGGGATGAGGCCTTTTTTTATTTTCACAGAAACATTTACAAAAAAGGGCGAGTTCAAAAAGGTCGGTTTTCAGCACCGAGAAGGTTGAATGAAGCTAGGGAGTGAGGAGCGGAGCGTACGTAGTTTGTACGTGAGCACCGGAAGGCCCGGCTGAATTCAAGATTCGATGCCGAGTTGCTTCTTGATTCACTATGTGATCAAAATCGGACTTTTTGAACAACCTCGAAAAAGGTGAAAGGAAGATCTGCATGAATAGAGTAGACGTCAAGGAAAAGGCGCGGGCAAGAGAGCTGCGCATCTTGAACAAATGGAATAAGGAGAATACGTTCAAGAAATCAATCGAACAGCGGGCTGGCAAGCCGAACTATGTATTCTATGAGGGCCCCCCAACCGCAAACGGTGCTCCCCATATCGGTCACGTGCTTGGACGGGTGATCAAGGATTTTGTCGGTCGTTATCAGACGATGAAGGGCTATCACGTTGTTCGGAAAGCGGGCTGGGATACGCACGGGCTTCCGGTGGAGCTTGGCGTTGAGAAGCAGCTGGGTATCTCGGGCAAGCAAGAAATTGAAAATTACGGCGTGGAGGCCTTTATCAAGAAGTGTAAAGCCAGCGTATTTGAATATGAGCATAAATGGCGCGAGCTGACCGAAGCGATTGCGTATTGGACCGACCTAGACCATCCGTATATCACGCTTGAGAATAACTACATTGAGAGTGTATGGAACATTTTGGCGACGATTCATGACAAAGGCCTTCTGTACCGTGGTCACCGCGTGAGCCCGTATTGCCCTTGTTGTCAGACGACGCTGAGCTCCCACGAAGTGGCACAGGGTTATGAGGATGTTAAAGACCTGAGTGCAACGGCGAAGTTTAAGCTGCATGATAGCGGAGAGTATGTACTGGCTTGGACGACGACGCCTTGGACGCTACCATCCCACGTAGCGCTCGCTGTTAATCCGGATATGGAATACGCACGCGTTGAGCAGGAGGACGGCATCTACATCGTGGCTAAGAATCTGGTAGAGGATGTCATGAAAGGCGACTTTACCGTTCTGTCAACGCTGAAAGGTTCCGAGCTGGTCGGCAAGACGTACGACCCTCCGTTCCCTTATGTAAAAGCGGAGAAGGCAAATATTATCGTTGGCGCGTCCTTTGTTACCGATGCAAGCGGTACGGGGATTGTACACATGGCTCCTGCGCATGGTGAGGATGACTACCGTGTATGTCGCGAGAATGGCATTAGCTTCGTGAGCGTTGTTAACGGTCAAGGCCGTTATACTGATGAAGTGACGGATTTTGCCGGACGCTTCGTGAAGGATTGCGATCTGGACATTGTGAAGGCATTGTCTGAAAAAGGACTCCTGTACAGCAAGGAGAAATACGAGCACAGCTATCCATTCTGCTGGCGTTGTAAATCTCCGCTGCTCTATTATGCAATGGAGAGCTGGTTTATCGAAACGACAGCGGTAAAGGATCAGCTGATTGCGAACAACAATGAAGTGACCTGGTATCCGGGCCATGTGCGCGAAGGTCGCTTCGGTAAGTTCCTGGAAGATTTGGTGGATTGGAATATCAGCCGGAACCGTTATTGGGGCACACCGCTCAACGTCTGGGTCTGCGATTCTTGTGAAGGACAGTTTGCACCGCACAGCATTGCAGAGCTTCGTGCCAACGCAGTAGGCGAGGTAGCGGAGGATCTGGAGCTGCACAAGCCTTATGTGGATGAAGTGAAAGTGAAGTGTCCACATTGTGAAGGCGGCGTGATGGAACGGACGTCGGAAGTCATCGACGTGTGGTTTGACAGCGGATCGATGCCGTTTGCGCAGTACCATTATCCATTCGAGGATAAGGAGAAATTTGAACAGCAGTATCCTGCCGATATGATCTGTGAAGGGATCGACCAGACGCGCGGATGGTTCTACAGCCTGCTGGCCGTATCGACGCTCTTTACAGGTAAAGCACCTTATAAAGCGGTCATGGCTACGGGTCATATTCTTGATGAGAACGGACAGAAGATGTCCAAATCCAAAGGTAATGTTATCGATCCTTGGGAGATCATTGAGGAATACGGCACGGATGCGTTCCGTTGGGCGCTTCTCGCTGATAGTGCGCCTTGGAACAGCAAACGCTTCTCCAAAGGTATTGTAGGCGAAGCCAAATCCAAGGTTGTGGATACGCTCGTTAATACTCATGCGTTCCTGACCTTGTATGCCGGCATCGACGGCTATGATCCGAAGGAACATGAGTTCAAGGGATCGGCTCACAAGCTGGACCGCTGGATTCTATCCCGCCTGAATAGTTTGATTCAAGTGGTTGATAAGGGACTGGCCGTTAATGATTTCCTAAACGCTGCCAAAGCGATCGAAGCGTATGTGGATGAGCTGAGCAACTGGTATATCCGCCGTTCGCGCGACCGTTTCTGGGGCAGCGGTCTTGGGGAAGATAAGCTGGCTGCATACGGAACGCTAAAGCATGTGCTCCTCACCCTCTCCAAGCTGATGGCTCCATTCACACCGATGCTGTCCGAAGATATTTTCGTGAATTTGGGCGGAGGAGAGAGCGTGCATCTGGCTGACTTCCCTCAAGCAGACGAAGCATTGATCGACAAAGCGCTTGAGCAGGACATGGAGACGGCAAGACAGATCGTAGAGCTTGCACGCAACGTCCGCAACGAGACAGGGATCAAGACCCGTCAGCCGTTGTCTGAGCTGATCGTATCCATGGATCGAGAGTTCGATCTCGCTGGGTATGAAGAGATCATCAAGGATGAGATCAACGTCAAAGCAATAGAGGTAGAGACCAGTGATAGTGGCTTCGTTGACTTTACGCTTAAAATGAACTTGAAGGTGGCAGGTAAGAAATACGGTAAAAATATCGGATTCTTGCAAGGCTTCCTGAAGGGCATGAGCAGTGACGAAACCCGCAAAGTGGTTCAGACAGGCGGCGTGAACGTAACTTCGCCGGAAGGAGAAGAATTGCAGATCACGTCCGAGGAGCTGCTGGTGGAGAAGAAGGCGAAGGAAGGCTTCGCATCAGCTTCAGGTTATGGGGTTACCGTTGCGCTTCATACGGAGATCACGCCTGAGCTGGAGCAAGAAGGCTGGGTTCGTGAAGTGGTCCGCGCCGTTCAGGATACGCGGAAGAAACTGGATCTCCCAATCGAGAAGCGGGTAAACCTTACTTTTGACATGGATGATGAGCTTAAAGCGGCAATCACGGCATTTGAAGGGGTTCTGCGAGAGAATGTCCTCGTTAATGAAGTACAATTTGGACAAATTCAAGGCATGGAGCGCGTTGAGCTTGGTGACAAGATGATTGGCATCCATATAGCCTAAGGATAAGAAGACCACGGTTCTGAGTATCAGGACCGTGGTTTTTTGTGTTCTACAGAAGTGACATCCGTTTTCAGACTTCCCGCGCGCATGAGATTTTACCAGTAGATGCATAATAAACAACGATCCTGTGGAAATTCAGCTGGTTCAAGCAACGAAGACGTGTGTTTCCACTCAAGTTAAATTTTTGCTGAGTTTGATGTTGTACAGGGGGAAAGGAGCATTATGCATGGCGGATAAACCGGAGGATGGGGCAATCATAGGAGATAGCAAGTCATTGGGGGAAGAGAGAGAGCATATCAGTGCTATTTACCGCATGACTTCAGACATCGCACATCAGCTGGAGAAAGCGCGGATCGCTGAATATGCTCAATTGCTGACCCGCCCCTGGAAGCTGATATGGACCAATCTGCTTGCCGGGTTAGCCCGAGGTGTGGGGATCGCGATTGGTTTTACATTTTTTGCAGCGACTATTATCTACTTCCTTCAGGCCCTTGGGGCTTTGAATTTACCTATTATCGGCGATTATATTGCGGATATTGTCCGTATCGTTCAGCGACAGCTGGAATTATCCTGATTGACTGGCAAGGGTATGTAGATGCCGGCAGCTGCTGCAATTTTCGTATGCTGCCGGCTAGGGAGACTTAACTAAAAGATTCATCATCTGGATCGCCATAGGGATCAAGCAGATAGCTTCCTTCGCCGCGGTTCAGATAATCGATATATTGGGGACTTCTTACAACAAAGACTTCAGAGCCGTCAATATTGGTGGCCACGAAGTTTTCATACACTTCAACAAATCCACCGTGGTCATCGCCGTTCTCGATATCCATCTCGTTATAACTGTCTATTTCGTTATTCTCTGCCATAGCAGGGGAGTTGGAGCTGCCCCAGCTTTCAACGATCTGCCAGGCATCTTCGCCGTCAAACGCGGCATAATCATGCTCATCCATGCTGGATTTACCAAAAGCGGGAGCGAGCACCTCCTCTTCAACCGGGCGGTCGCGGGAAACTCGTTCACGAGGCGTGTCCTTCACGCAATACTGTGTATCAGGAAGAACCTCTAAGCGCTCATACGGTATTGGCTGGCCGCAGGTAACGCAGATACCGTACCGATCATGATGAATGGATTCAAGTGAGAAAATAACGCGCTGAAGCTCTTGATCTACCCTGTCTTGAAGCGCAAGGTCTTTTCCTCTCTCAAACACCTCGGTTCCGACATCGCCGGGATGGTTATCGATATGGGATAGCTCGCCTGTCATATCTCTTTCGGATTCCCCAAGCCCATGCTGGTCGTTATATACCATGCGCCGTTCAAGCTCAACTTTTCGTTCCATCAGCTTCTGTTGCAAATGATTGAGTTGTTCCTGAGTTAGATGCGACAATGTCAGGCTCCTTTCACGGTCCGAAGTTGACCTCTTGGTTCATATGTATAGAGTGCACCCTTTGTGAATGTTTTACTGACGGAAAATGTTCTCGCCACTGGGCAGGAATGGACGATTTCTGAGCCGCTGTGCTACAATAAGACGAGTTATGACCGATCAGTGCAGGATCGACTGATTGGAGAAGACAGGAACGGAGTGACATAAACAAGTGGTGTATTATGTGATTGCATTTGTTTTATTTCTAATCGATCAGGGAACCAAGTACTTGATTGCAACGAAGCTCGAACTTTATGAGCAAATTCCGGTCATCGGAGATTTTTTCCTGATTACGTCCAGCCGAAATCGGGGAGCAGCCTTTGGTATTCTGCAGGATCAGTTATGGTTTTTCATTGTTGTGACGTTAATTGTTGTCGGTGGAATCGTATGGTATTTGCAGAAGGTATCGAAGGAAGGCCGAAAACTGCTGCCTGTCGCCCTAGCACTTGTTCTAGGCGGAGCAGTAGGGAACTTTATTGATCGCCTCGTGACGGGTGAGGTTGTTGACTTCTTGAAGTTTAATTTTGGCAGCTACACCTTTCCCATCTTCAATATCGCCGATTCTTGCATCGTCGTCGGTGTCGGATTGATTATATTGGATACGCTTCTGGAGGGAAGACGCGAGAAATTGAGAACAACAAGTGAAGTCTCTGGTTCAGAAGGGAATGAATAAGGTTGTCAGACAGCATAAATAGGGATATAGACCGAGAATGGGCAGATGACGAAGAAGCGGTGCAAGCGGAAACTCACGAGTGGATCGTGGATGCCGGCTCGGCGAAAGCCCGAATTGATAAATACATCACGGAGAACCTTGATGAAGAAGCCTCGCGCTCCCAGGTGCAATTATGGATCGCGGATGGGCATGTTAGCGTAAACGATGGCCCGGTAAAGTCCAATTATAAAGTAAGTTCGGGTGATCGCATCCTGCTTAAAGTTCCAGAACCTTCGAGAGTCGAGATCATTCCGGAGGATCTGCCGCTGGAAGTTGCATATGAAGATGCCGATGTCATTGTGGTAAACAAGCCGAGAGGGATGGTTGTCCATCCAGCTCCGGGTCATTCATCAGGTACTTTGGTGAATGCATTAATGTATCACTGCAAGGACTTATCCGGAATCAACGGGGAGCTTCGGCCTGGCATTGTTCATCGGATAGATAAAGATACCACGGGTTTGATCATGGCAGCGAAGAATGATAAAGCTCATGCTTCTCTTGCCGCGCAGCTCAAGGAGCATAGCGTCAATCGGCGTTATTTGGCCCTCGTTCACGGAAATATCAGTCATGATCAGGGAACCATTGATGCACCAATCGGCAGGGATCCGCATGATCGTAAATTGTATACCGTTACGGATCGAAACAGTAAGCGAGCGGTTACTCATTTTACAGTAGTTGAGCGTTTTGGTGATTACAGTCTTCTTGAATTAAAGCTGGAGACGGGACGTACTCATCAAATCCGTGTGCATATGAAGTATATCGGTTATCCTCTTGTAGGGGATCCTGTATACGGCAAAAGCAAAGGAATCAAATTAAACGGCCAGGCACTTCATGCCGCTGTTTTGGGCTTTGTGCATCCTTCCTCCGGAGAGTATATGGAGTTTTTAGCACCGATGCCTGATGATATGGAGGAACTGCTATCTATTTTAAGGGGCCGTTAACGGCTCTTTTTTTCTTGCTTACTAAACGATGCTATGTTATATTGGTGACAACTTTATTGAAGGAGGTGAGGTAGGTGAATATCGAGATGGTTAACAACCGTATTAGCCAGCTGCCTATGGCTATGGCTGGCATTGCACATGCATTTTTCCTAAACGGGAGAGGTCTGTCCAATTTTAATGATACGGTTTGTACCATCGCGAGAAGTCACCTGCCTGCCTGAACGAAAATAAGCCTATTTCACTTGGCTTACTATTCTTAGGGTCCGCGGAGCTTGCTCTGTGGGCCCTTTTTGCGTGCAGTCCGGTTCTTCTCCCTAATTCATATGTTGTCTGAACACTTATAGTTCGCAGCGTACAGGAGGAAATCTGGAATGAATATGATCAATGTACAAAAATTAAAGCAATACCACGGCGCTCATCTGGTCTTGGACCAGATATCGTTTGAAATACAAGAAGGCGAGAAGGTTGCGCTTATCGGAAGGAATGGAAGCGGAAAATCAACGCTGATGCGCCTGCTTGCAGGTCTGGATCAGCCAAGTGAAGGGCAGCTGGCTATAAAGAAAGGAACAAAAATCGGATATTTGGAGCAGATTCCAAGCTATATGAATAACTGGACAGTGCTGGATGTACTGGCACAGGGGTTGAGTCACTTGAAGGACTACCGGGCGGAAATGACGGAGCTTGAGCATAAGATGAGTGATCCGACCATCGCCGGAAATGCAAATCTGCTTGATCGAGTTCTGCGAAAATACTCAGCGCTTCAGGAACGGTTTGAAACCGAGGGTGGATATGAGCTGGAGGCAAGTATTGATAGAATTGCTACCGGACTGGAAATATCCAAAAGTGAGTACGGAATGACCTTCGGCTCGTTATCCGGTGGAGAACAGACTCGAGTTATGTTAGCTTCACAGCTGATCGTAAAGCCGGATTTGCTCCTGCTTGATGAACCGACCAATCATTTGGACTTAACGCGTACCGAATGGCTGGAAGGGTTCTTGCTTGAATATCCGGGAACCTGCATCATTATTTCCCATGACCGCTATTTTCTGGATCAGGTGGTGTCCAAAACGATTGAGCTTGAAGATGGCGAAGCTTTCTCTGCGTATGGCGGCTACTCCGCATTCATGAAAGAGAAGGAGGAACGCTTGCTGCAGCAGTTTGCCGACTATCAGGAACAGCAGAAAGTAATCAAGAAGATGAAGGAATCGATTAAGCAGCTGGAGGAATTCGGACGAATTGGCGGCAATGAGAAGTTTTTCAAGCGCGCGGCTTCCATGAGGCGGGCGCTGGAGCGAATGGAGCAGGTCAAGAGACCTGTCATGGAACGAAGACAAGCAGAATTTGAACTGGATCCTCACGATCGTTCCGGTCGCCGCGTGGCATCCTTTGAACAGGTTGAGGTTTCATATGGAAATCAGGCAGTGCTGAGAGGAGCTTCTGGCCTAATTGAATTCGGAGAAAAAATTGCGCTCATGGGTTCCAACGGCAGTGGGAAAACAACGCTGCTCAAAGTGTTGTTAGGTGAGCTTTCGCCCGCTTCCGGTTCGCTTGAATGGGGTGCGCGCGTCGATGTAGGTTACTTGGCTCAGCAGGAGGAACCGGACAATCCGCAGGAAACGGTGCTTCAATATTTTCGGGAAAACGCCGGAGTGGAAGAGGGAGAAGCTCGAGGGATCTTGGCAAGGTATCTATTCTATGGGGCGGCTGTCTATAGATCGGTAGGGCAGTTGTCCGGAGGAGAATGGACACGATTGAGACTCGCACTGCTTATCCACCAGAAGCCAAACCTGCTGCTACTGGATGAACCGACAAACCATCTGGATATACCCTCCCGCGAATCACTGGAGCATGCGCTGCAGGGGTACTCGGGAACTGTCCTCGCCATCTCGCATGATCGCTATTTTGTGAATCAAGTATCAGGTAAAGTGTGGGATTTGCACCAAGGCAAGCTGCAGGTCTATCACGGGAATTATGACGATTTCCGAGATAAGAAAGCTCAGTTAGAGGCGTCGTTGCAATCTATGGGCCAATTATTACAGGAGAGCGAGACTGTTCTCTTGCAGAAGGCCACGCACCAGCTGAGAACAAAAGACAAACCTGCCCAGCATGATAATCGGACTAGCAGGAACAAGCCTTCTACTGTCAGCGTCAAGTGGTTGGAGGAGGAGATTGCCCGTATAGAGACCCGAATACAGCAGCTTGACCTATGGCTTGAGTCGGATGGCGAAAGACATCAGGATACGGATATCTCGCTGCTTGAGCAGCGCTGGAATGAACGGGAGTCGCTCTCGGCCTCGCGTGACAAGCTTCTTGAGGAATGGATGGAGCTGTCTTGAAAAAGTACAAATCATTGAATATATAATACATGGTTACTCCCGCGATTTTACTGCATATTTAGGTTATACATGCAAGTTGGGGCAGGAGATGAATACAAATCATGAGTATAGACATTTACCAGAAATCGTACATTCAACAGAACTTTGCAAGTCGGATTGGCGGTGCTGATTACGGCAAAGATACAGCCATTTACAAATTTGAGAAGATCAAAAGGGCAAAGGCGGCTGCGAAGCTGGAACATCCTGATATGGAGCTGATCGATATGGGGGTTGGCGAGCCGGATGAGATGGCTGATGCACGAATCGTGGCTAAGCTTGCCCAGGAAGCAGCAAAGCGAGAGAATCGCGGTTATGCCGATAATGGAATAACTGAGTTCAAGCAAGCAGCTGCTCGTTATCTAAATAATGTGTTTGGTGTTGAGGGTCTTGATGCCGAGGCAGAAGTGCTGCACTCTATCGGCACCAAGCCGGCACTCGCGATGCTGCCGACCTGCTTCATTAACCCTGGTGATATAACCATTATGACGGTTCCCGGTTATCCGGTGCTTGGAACGCATACCAAATATCTAGGGGGAGAGGTCTTCACCGTAGAGTTAAAAAAAGAAAATGCATTCCTGCCGGATCTCAGCTCGATCCCTGATGACATAGCTCGTCGTGCTAAACTGCTCTACTTGAACTATCCAAACAACCCGACGGGAGCCAGCGCAACGGCCGAGTTCTTCGAAGAGGTAGTAGATTGGGCACGCAGGCATAGTGTGGTTGTTGTTCATGACGCTCCGTATGCCGCACTTACCTACGATGGATTGAAGCCGCTCAGCTTTCTATCCGTCCCTGGAGCTAAGGATGTCGGCGTGGAGCTTCACTCTTTATCCAAATCTTACAATATGACGGGATGGCGCATTGGTTTCCTAGCTGGAAATCCGCTTGTAGTAAAAGCGTTTGGCGACGTGAAGGATAATAACGATTCGGGGCAATTCATAGCCATTCAAAAAGCGGCAGCATATGGTCTGGATCATCCGCAGATAACAGAGAAGATCGCAGAGAAATACTCCCGCCGCCACAATATGCTGGTGGAAGTTCTGAATGAGCTTGGTTTTACGGCGGAGAAGCCAAAGGGCTCATTCTTCCTGTATGTTGAATCTCCCGTAGGTATCAAAGGCGGCCGCCGCTTCGAGTCAGGCGAAGATTTCTCCCAATATCTGATCCGCGAGAAAATGATTTCAACCGTTCCTTGGGATGACGCAGGACACTTTGTTCGTTTCTCCGTTACGTTTATCGCTGATGGTGAGGATGAGGAGAAACGCGTGATATCCGAAATTCGCCGTAGGCTTAGCGATACTGAATTCGAATTCTAATATCAAGAGATGGCATAAACCCTGCTCAGTATGGATTATTCGACACGATCACAGTTGACATCTTCTACTGTGTCTGTCATAATGAGATCAATTGAATAGCACCTTTAAATCAGTCCCGTGAGGCTGGCAAGGTAACGTGAACCGAGGTTCATTAACAGGAGGCACTAGCTCTATCTGCGGATAAATGCTGCGCTTTCCACACTAACTCTATGAGACCAACTCCTTGTCCAGCCGGGCAAGGAGTTTTTTGTGTGTAATGAACTCACGGATCGACTGGAACAATGAAGAGGGCTAATTAAACGTTATCAAGGAGGGCTTATTGGATGAGCAATGAACAGCATGTGATTATGGACGAGACGGCCATCCGCCGCGCACTTACGAGGATTGCCCACGAAATATTGGAAAAAAATAAAGGGATCGAGGATTGCGTACTGGTTGGCATTCGCACAAGAGGCGTGTTTTTGGCTCAGAGAATTGCTGAACGTATGAATGAGATTGAGGGTACCCCGATTCCTTGGGGGGAGATTGATGTGACTTCTTACCGGGATGACAGGGACAGCAAGGAAGTCTCCGAAGAGAGGGTGAAGGGAGCAAAGCTCAGTCTTGAACACCTGAACATCCATGATAAGAAGGTCATTCTGTTTGATGACGTGCTCTACACCGGACGTACGATCCGGGCAGCCATGGATGCTTTGATGGATTGCGGAAGACCTCGAATGATACAGCTTGCGGTATTGGCAGACCGTGGACATCGTGAACTGCCGATTCGACCCGATTATATTGGTAAGAATGTTCCTACTTCGAAACAAGAGGAAATTACAGTGGCGCTAACAGAAATCGACGGCAAGGACGAAGTGACGATTAGCTCAAGAGAGGATCGATAATCATGACAACGGCCATTTCATTGAAACAACGCAGCCTCTTAGGATTGAAGGATATTAGCAGAGATGAGATTGGAGCGATCCTGGATCGGGCGGCTTATTGGGAAGCGCAGCCCGAAAAAGTAGTTCCGGTACTTAAATCGAAATTTGCAGTGAATATGTTCTTCGAGAACAGCACCAGGACAAGATTTTCGTTTGAAATGGCCGAAAAAAGACTAGGAGCCGAGGTCATGAACTTTGCGGCGGCAGCATCCAGCGTGGAGAAGGGAGAGTCGATCTATGACACCGTGAAGACGCTGGAATCCATGGGAGTGGATGCAGGTGTCATCCGGCTGAAGCCAGCCGGTGTACTTCAGGAGCTGGCGAAGCGGATCTCGATTCCCCTGGTCAATGCAGGAGACGGCAATAATGAACATCCTACGCAAGCGTTGCTTGATCTCTATACGATGAAGAAAAAATTCGGCGAACTTAAAGGATTAACGGTTTCGATCATTGGAGATGTCAAACATAGCCGGGTTGCAAGATCAAACTTGTGGGCATTGCAGAAGTTTGGGGCCCATGTGCAATTCTGCGCACCGGAAACGATGCAGGCGCCGGAGTTAGCACAATATGCACCCTATGTGTCAATGGAGAAAGCATTGAAGGCAGATGTAGTGATGATGTTGAGGGTTCAGCTGGAACGTCATAACGAAGGTGTATTTAAATCCAGCGTGGAGTACAGGCAGCATTATGGTCTGACGGAAGAACGGGCGGCCAAGCTGTCGGAGCACACGATGATTATGCACCCGGCACCGGTGAATCGGAATGTTGAAATCGACGATGCAGTTGTAGAAAGTCCTAAATCGGTGATATTCAAGCAGATGGCGAACGGAGTGCCAATTCGCATGGCTGTTATGGAGCGAGCAATGGGCTGATGAGGCTGGATAACGTGAATGTCAGGACAGATGAATAAATTATCAATATTTATACACAAATATGAATTTTTATTATACAATATACAAAGAAGCTGAAGCGGTGCTTCTTTTCGCGGAGGGGAACCAAGATGCAAATGCAAGTGATAAAGAATGCCAAAGTGATCAATGAACAAGGACAGCTCGACGTTAAACATATCGTCATAGCAGAAGGGTTGATTCAATCGGTTGTCAGTGATGTGGCAGCCCTGCCGGAACTGGGCGATAACGTTAAGATAATCGATGCCGAGGGCAAACTGGTCACTCCGGGATTCATCGATATGCATGTGCACTTGAGAGAGCCGGGTTACGAGCATAAGGAAACGATTGAAAGCGGCAGCCGTTCGGCAGTCAAAGGCGGCTTTACAACCATCGCCTGTATGCCGAACACCAGACCGGTGACCGATTCACCGGAAACCGTGAAGCTGGTGCTGGATAAGGCTAGCGAAGCAGGTCTGGCCAAGGTTCTGCCTTACGCAGCCATTACCAAAAATGAACTCGGCCGCGAGCTGACGGATTTTGAGGCACTCAAGGCTGCAGGTGCGATCGGGTTTACGGATGACGGCGTTGGTGTGCAGAATGCACAGATGATGAAAGATGCCATGAAGAAAGCCAAAGCGCTCGGTATGCCGGTCATTGCTCACTGTGAGGATGACTCGCTGGTGAAAGGAGCTTGCGTAACGGAAGGCAAGTTCGCACAGCAACATGGCTTGAAGGGAATACCTAATGAATCGGAAGCGATCCATGTCGGTCGGGACATATTGCTTACAGAGGCAACAGGCGTACATTACCACGTATGCCATGTGAGCACAGAGCAGTCCGTCCGCTTGATCCGCCAGGCCAAGGCGATTGGCATCTCGGTAACTGCTGAGGTGTGTCCGCACCATCTGGTTCTCTCCGACGAAGATATTCCCGGCCTGGATGCCAACTGGAAGATGAATCCGCCACTGCGCTCCCCGCGTGATGTGGAGGCATGTATAGAAGGACTGCTCGATGGCACGCTGGACATGATCGTAACCGATCATGCACCCCATAGCGCTGAAGAAAAAGCAAAAGGTATGGAGCTTGCCCCATTTGGTATCGTGGGATTCGAAACAGCGTTCCCGCTGCTCTATACGAAGTTTGTTGCCACAGGCAAATGGGATCTCGACCTGCTGGTGAAACGAATGACAAGCGATCCGGCAAGAGTATTCGGACTTGCAACGGGGATGCTGGAAGCGGGTAAGCCAGCGGACCTGACCATGATTGATCTTGAAGCAGAGAAAGAGGTGAATCCGGAAGAGTTCGCGACTAAAGGCCGCAACACGCCATTCACTGGCTGGAAGCTGAAGGGCTGGCCTGTGATGACTTGGGTGGACGGCGAAGTGAAATGGTCCGAGCAGCACGGATTTTAAGTAACACTTAGGCAAAAGACTTATAAAATAAATTACACATAGATGACAGGAGTGATCGGGATGCAGGCAAGATTGTTACTGGAGGACGGGACGCTTTTCACCGGAAAATCTTTTGGCGCAGAAGCTGAAATGACCGGAGAGGTTGTATTTAATACAGGGATTACAGGATATCAAGAGGTGCTGAGCGACCCGTCTTACTGTGGACAGATCGTGACGATGACGTACCCATTGATTGGCAATTACGGTATTACGCGAGATGATTTCGAATCGATACGACCATTCGTCCACGGGTTTGTCGTTCGCCGACATGAGCCTGTTCCTAGTAATTGGCGTGCCGAATATAGCGTTGACAGTTTATTGAAGGAATACGGAATCCCTGGTATAAGCGAAGTTGATACGCGGATGCTAACCCGTATCATTCGTCACTACGGTACGATGAAGGGCATTCTGACCACTTCCAACAAGCCCGTAGAAGAACTTAAAGAGATGCTCGGAGATACGACCATCGCTGAATTGCGTAATCAGGTGGCAAAAACCTCAACTCCGCAAATGTTCTCAAGCCCAGGCACCAAAGAGCGAATTGTTCTGGTTGACTTCGGTGCAAAAAGCGGCATTCTGCGTGAGCTGACATCTCGCGGCTGCGATGTTGTGGTCGTTCCGCATGATACGACGGCAGAGGAAATCCGCAGGCTTCATCCGGATGGAATTCAGTTGTCTAACGGTCCTGGGGACCCGAAAGATGTTCCATATGCTGTCGACATGATTAAAGAAATCCTGGGCGAGTATCCGATCTTTGGCATCTGTCTCGGTCACCAACTGTTTGCACTGGCTGCCGGTGCTGATACTGAGAAGCTGAAGTTTGGTCATCGTGGTGGTAATCATCCAGTAAAAGAGCTTGCCAGCGGCCGCTGTTATATCACTTCCCAGAATCATAGTTTTGCAGTTAGAGAAGATTCCATCAAGAACACGAATTTGGAAGTTACACATATCAACAATAACGACAAGACAATTGAAGGTTTGAAACACTCGAAATATCCGGCCTTCTCCGTGCAATATCACCCTGAAGCTGCACCTGGCCCGCTCGACAGCAGCTACCTGTTTGATCAATTTCTCGATATGATCAGAAACCATAAACAGAATGAAATTCGGAAACCGCGCCAGGCGGTTCTGGCCGCAGCCGTGAAGGGAGCTCATTAATATGCCTAAGAATGAAACTTTAAAAAAGATACTTGTCATCGGCTCCGGTCCGATCGTTATCGGCCAAGCTGCGGAATTTGACTACGCCGGAACACAAGCTTGCCAAGCACTGAAAGAAGAGGGCATCGAGGTTGTGCTCATCAACAGCAACCCGGCGACCATCATGACAGATACCAATATGGCGGACAAAGTATATATCGAGCCGATTACACTGGACTTTGTAACACAGATCATTCGTCAAGAGCGTCCGGACGGACTGCTCCCAACACTCGGTGGGCAAACCGGTCTGAACATGGCCGTTGAGCTTGCTCGTGCGGGGATTTTGGAACAGGAGAACGTTAAGCTGCTCGGAACGCAGTTAGAGTCGATTGAGAAAGCGGAAGACCGCGACTTGTTCCGTGAACTCATGCGAGAACTTGAGCAGCCTGTGCCAGAGAGCACCATCGTTACGACATTGGAAGAGGCACTTGATTTCGCAAGCGAGATTGGCTATCCGCTGATCGTTCGTCCGGCGTATACGCTTGGCGGCACCGGCGGCGGTATCTGCGCAACTGAAGAGGAACTGCGCGAAACCGTCAGCTCCGGCCTTCGTTACAGCCCGATTACCCAGTGTCTGATTGAGAAGAGTATCGCAGGCATGAAAGAAGTCGAGTACGAAGTAATGCGTGACGCGAACGATAACTGCATTGTGGTATGTAATATGGAGAACTTCGATCCGGTCGGTGTTCATACTGGCGACAGTATCGTTGTGGCCCCGAGTCAGACGCTGTCCGACCGTGAATATCAAATGCTCAGATCCGCATCGCTCAAAATCATCCGCGCTCTGAATATCGAAGGCGGTTGTAACGTGCAATTCGCACTGGATCCGGACAGCTACCAATATTATGTTATCGAGGTTAACCCTCGGGTCAGCCGCTCTTCTGCCCTGGCTTCCAAGGCAACAGGTTATCCAATCGCGAAGATGGCAGCAAAAATCGCAATGGGTTACACGCTGGATGAGATCGTTAACCCGGTTACGGGCCAGACTTATGCATGCTTTGAGCCTACGCTGGATTACATCGTCAGCAAAATTCCGCGTTGGCCATTCGACAAGTTCATTCACGCGAATCGGAAGCTGGGTACCCAGATGAAGGCAACGGGCGAAGTGATGGCGATTGGCCGCACATTTGAGGAATCCATCCATAAAGCGGTTCGCTCCCTGGAGATCGGCGTGCACCGCCTGTACCTGAAAGGCGCTAACGAGCTGAGTGATGAAGTGCTCCAGCAGCGTCTGATCAAGGCCGATGATGAACGGATCTTCCTGATCGCCGAAGCATTCCGCCGGGGATATGAACTGCAGCAGATTCAAGATCTCACCAAGATCGATTGGTGGTTCCTGGATAAGATCGAGCGCCTGATCCAATATGAAGATCATATTCGCAGCGAAGCGTCACTGACTTACGAAACGCTGTATGAAGCGAAGCGCCTTGGCTTTACGGATCGCGCCATTGCTGAACTGCGCGCCGAAGGTAAGGCCAGCACGCACACAACCGAGGAGTCGATCAAATTCCTGCGCAGTGAGCATGGATTGCGTCCAGTTTACAAAATGGTGGACACTTGTGCTGCGGAGTTCGAAGCAACGACACCGTATTATTACTCGACTTACGAAACAGAGAATGAAGTTATCGAATCAGCCAAGGAGAAGGTCGTTGTGCTGGGGTCCGGACCGATCCGGATCGGTCAAGGGATTGAGTTCGATTACTCTACGGTACATGCTGTATGGGCGATCCAGAAGGCGGGATACGAAGCGGTTATCATTAACAACAACCCGGAGACCGTCTCCACTGACTTTAATACATCAGATCGTCTCTACTTCGAGCCGCTCTTCCTGGAAGATGTCATGAACGTCATCGAGCAGGAGAAACCAATTGGCGTTATCGTACAGTTTGGCGGACAGACAGCGATTAACCTGGCTGAGCCGCTCAGCAAAGCGGGCGTGAAGATTCTGGGTACCAGCCTGGAAAGCATTGACGAAGCCGAAGATCGTAAAAAGTTCGAAGCCCTTCTGTCCAGACTGCAGATTGCCCAGCCAAAAGGTAAAACCGTAATTTCAGTCGACGATGCGGTGGAAACAGCACAATCACTGGGATACCCGGTATTGGTAAGACCATCGTATGTACTTGGTGGACGTGCAATGGAAATTGTATACTCCGACAGCGAGCTGCTCAGCTATATGGAAGAAGCGGTTAAGATCAACCCGGAACATCCGGTTCTGATTGACCGTTACATGATGGGTGAAGAAGTGGAAGTAGACGCAATCTGCGATGGCGAAACTGTCTTGATTCCAGGGATTATGGAACATGTCGAACGCGCTGGGGTTCACTCCGGGGACTCGATCGCGGTATATCCGCCTCAGTATTTGTCCCAGGATTTGAAAGACAAGATCGTCGAAATTACGATCAAGATTGCCAAAGAGCTGAATACGCGCGGACTTGTCAACATCCAGTTCGTTATATATAAAAATGAAGTGTACGTAATCGAAGTGAATCCGCGTTCTTCCCGGACGGTTCCATTCTTGAGCAAGGTGACCGGCATTCCGATGGCGAACCTGGCAACTCAGGCTATTATGGGAGGCAAGCTGAAGGATCTGGGTTACGAGGAAGGCATGTGGCCGGAAAGCGAGCATGTATCGGTTAAAGTGCCGGTGTTCTCCTTTGCTAAGCTTCGCCGCGTCGAGCCAACGCTTGGACCGGAAATGAAATCCACCGGTGAGGTTATGGGCCGTGACGTGAAGTATGCCAAAGCTTTGTACAAAGGTCTGATCGGTGCAGGCATGAAGATTCCTTCAACAGGCGCGATCATCGCCACGATTGCTGATAAGGACAAGGCGGAAGCTGCTGCACTGTTGAAAGGCTTCCACAAGCTTGGATATAAAATCATTGCAACAGGCGGCACGGCAGCAGCGCTGAAGGAAGCGGGCCTTGACGTGACGACTATCAACAAGCTGTCCGAAGGAACACCGAACATTCTGGATATGATCCGTACAGGTGAAGCGAACTTCGTCTTTAACACATTGACCAAGGGCAAAACCCCGCAGCGTGACGGATTCCGAATCCGCCGTGAAGCGGTAGAGAATGGTGTAGTATGTATGACCTCGCTCGATACGGTTCGTGAACTTCTCACGATGCTGGAGACCATCAACTTCTCCTCTGAAGCGATGCCGGTTTAATCGAGAAGGAGGGGTATAGATGAACGCCAGCTACAATGAAATGGCGGGCCGCCTGATGGTGGCCCTGGATTACCCGGATGCCGAGCATGCAAAGGCTTTGGTACAGAAGCTGGAGGGAATCCCGTGTTATATGAAGGTCGGCATGCAGCTGTTCTATGCTGCAGGTCCTGACTTTGTAAAAGAATTAAAATCAAAAGGCTACTCCGTGTTCCTGGATGTGAAGATGCATGATATTCCAAACACGGTAAAAGGCGGCTCGCATAGCGTAACGCGGCTCGGTGTGGACATGTTCAATGTCCATGCCAGCGGCGGCATGCTGATGATGCAGGCGGCAAAAGCCGGGGCGGAGGCCGCAGTGGCGGACACCCCGGGTCTTGCCATGCCTACAATCATTGCTGTAACACAGTTGACCAGCACGAGTCAGGATGTCATGAATCACGAAATTGGTATTCCGGGTTTGGTAGAAGATGCGGTCGTACGGTACGCTAAGCTTGCTCAGCAAGCCGGACTGCATGGTGTTGTCGCTTCGTCGCTTGAAGTGGAGGCCATTTCACATGCCTGCGGAAATTCGTTTAAAACCGTGATACCAGGCATCCGCCCGGCTGGCGCGGATATCGGTGACCAGTCCCGGGTCCTTACCCCTGGAGAAGCGATTCGCAAGGGCAGTCATTATCTGGTCGTCGGTCGTCCGATTACGGCGTCACCTGATCCGAGACAAGCTGCTGTACAAATTATAGAGGAGATGGTTCAAGCATGAGTACACTCGCGAATATTCCACAACAGATCGCATCCTATTTGCTGAAGATTGAGGCAGTATCCCTTCGGCCTCACCAGCCGTTTACATGGACTTCGGGTATCAAATCCCCGATCTACTGTGATAATCGCCTGACCATGTCCTATCCTGAAATTCGCGACTACATTGCTGAATCGTTTGCTGCCGTTATTCGGGAGCAATATCCGGAGGCAGAGGCAATTGCCGGAACGGCCACAGCCGGGATTCCGCATGCGGCTTTTGTATCTCAGAAAATGAACCTGCCGATGTCGTATATTAGGGACAAAGCAAAGGGACACGGCAAGGAGAACCTGATCGAGGGTTTGATTAAACCCGGACAGAAGGTGGTCGTAATTGAGGATCTGATCTCCACTGGCGGCAGCTCTTTAAAGGCTGCACAGGCAGTAAAGGATGCAGGTGCAGAGCCGCTGGCCGTACTGGCTATTTTCAGCTATCAGCTGGATAAAGCGGTACAAGCTTTCTCCGATGCCGGGATTCCTCTGCAGAGTTTGTCTAATTACAGTGCACTCATTGAGGTAGCATTATCTGAGAATCGGATTCAGAAAGAGGATGTAGAGCTACTTCAATCCTGGAGAGCAAATCCTGCATCATTTGGTGTGTAAATAAATCTTCGTTTCAAGAGCGGCCGCCGTCTCTGGCATTATCCAGAGCGGCGTCTTTTTTTGTTTAGACGATAGCTCCAAGCATCTCATAAACCGATGAATCTATCCTAGAAAATGACATTTTCCGCTCCTTGTTTTATTATCGTCTGATTTGGGTATATCTTCCTATAAATTTAGGGCCAGGACTTGGTAGAGGGGAAGAAGATGTTTCACCTATAATGGTAATGATACCTGCGAATTGGAAATAGACAGAAGAAAATGTAAGGAGGAGAGACCTTTTGGATCGTGCATCGAGGATCAAACTGACCGGCAAACAATTTTTTGTGTTAACCGGCATTGTTGGTGCGAGGGCTGTGATTGGACTGGAGGATCCTTTTCGCGGAACATTGGCTGAGGAGATGCCAGGTGAAATTGCCAAGGTGGAACAAGAGTTGTCCGAACAGGGTTTGATTGATACAAGCAGCAGTGAGCCTGTTCTTCTCCAGAAATTACTCGAATACATAGAAGTATGCAGCAGGACACTGCTGACGATTCATATAAGAGTATCTGGCTTCGAAGACGAACAGAAGGAATGTTTCATTTATTATAGTTCAAGTCTTGTTGTAAAAGCGGAAATTGAAAGCGACTCAGACGGTACTAGAGCCTATGTGCTGCAAGAACTGGGAACTCCTTCGCAAGCTTGGCTGAAGATTATGAGCTACTTGCAGCTGGAGGATAGGAAAAACCGGGATACAGGTCAACTGACACTGCCTAAAGGTTGGTTACAACAGTGGATCCATGCCGGACAGGGTGATGGGGAGCCTCAGAAACACCTGCTCGCTCAAGGCTATTCGAAATCAGTTGTTTCTTCCCTGGTTGACAGCGTCAGCCATCCGGAGCGATATGCTGCATTTACAGCGTATTATTGTCCGAATCTCAACTGCAGAGTTCAGGGAATCGAGCTGTTGAGGGGCAAAGATGCCAACTGGCTGATTCGCAGCGAAGGTGACCAAGATCAGATATGGGGTGCCACGGTAACGGAAATCATCCGTGAACTTGGTGCAGTCATTGAACGTGTAAAGTAAGAATTCTGGTTCCCTCTGTGAACACCTTCCCGATTAAACACATGGAGGATTGTTACTTATGACCAAAATACGTGTGGTGCCCGAAATGCTGAGCCAGCAAGGAGCAGCGGTATCTGATATTGCACGGGAAGTCCAGCAGCTTCAAGAGCGGATGCAGCAGCGCATTCAGAGCATGGCTTGGGAATCGCGTCATCGTGCCCAGGTCGAGCAGCGTCTCGCCCAATGCCGTGCCGCTTGCCAGTCCGTGGTAAGCCGTCTGGAGCAAAACCGCGGGCAGCTTGTGAAGAAGGCGGGGGATTTTTCGGAGACAGATCAATCACTTGGGAACCAGTTGTCCTTCGGCAAGCAAGCGGTCGCACAGGTTTGCCCGCATCTGCTGCTTCAGACGAGTCTGGCACAGAACGGGAATAAAAAGGCAGATCCACCGGTGACGGCGGCAGGTGTTGAATTCAATGCACTTGCGCCATTTGGCGGATCAACGGATCAATGGATGAACAATCCGCTAACATCAGCAGGGGTATTGTTCGGAACAGCAACCGCATCGGGTACGATGTACAAATACTGGGATATGTACCGGAACGGTTTTGGCGTGTGGCTTGAGAAGGACAAGCGCGGCAACATGCGCGCTAACGTCACCAACGGTATGCTGGCTAATATCCGAAAGAAATCCTACGCTGAATATAACTGGAGAAGTCATCCGAGGATTCCTAAATATGTTCTGCCCGGTGCGGCCGTAAAGGATTCGCTTAGCTTGAAAGGCGGCAAGCTCGGTTATGCAGGCATCGCCTTGCAGACGGTAGGTAATTTGGTAACCAATATCAACGAGCACAAGAGCGGCGCTAAAATCGCGGGAGATGCTGTCGTCGATGTGGGGGTCGGAGTCGGTACGGTGGTCGCATCAGCAGCTGCTGGAGCGAAAGCGGGTGCGCTTATTGGGACAGCTGTAGGTGGCCCAATCGGTACTCTTGCAGGTGCAGCCATCGGTTTCGGTGTGTCGGTAGGCGCTTCCTATGTGATGGATGGCATCAAGTTCGCAGATTTTGACGGGGATGGTAAGAAGGATACCATCACCGAAGGTTTGAAAATGGGGGCACAGAAGATAGGCTCTACGATAGCAGGCTGGTTTAAATAAGGGGAGTGTCGAGGATGAGTACGAAGGTTTCCGAGGAAGAGCAGTTTCATTTCCGGCTTATCCCCGCCGAGCAGATTCGGGGCGGCATTGTATGCTTTTTGTTTATAATGCTGATCCCTGTATTGGTTACGCTGGCAGCACCGATGATGTCGGTGTATTTCTATGTGGCCGCGGGGGTGTGGGTGGCTATGCTGCTATGGGGCCTGGGGCTGAGTACAGACCCGTATCGGGCCGAGGTTAGTTTTGTCCTGTATTTAGGAATATACGGCTTGGCACTAGCTACTGCTTGTCAGGCCGCCATATTAAAAATGATGTATGACATGGCTGGTGTGGATTCCATCGGATACGGGCTTAGCTCTGTAGGGGTTATGCTGGTGCTACTCGTTGCTTTTTACTTGTTGCATGTAAGAGCTCTGCAGCAAAGGTCTTACCAGTCCATGGAGCGAAACGGAAGCATAGGAAAAGCAGGTAAAGCAGCTTTCCTGTTGGCCGGGATCGGCTATACAGGATATTACATCATTGTTGCTGTTGCTGGGGATCTTGGTGGATTTGTAATGGGAATGGCGGCTTTTTCCGTGCTGCTGCTACTCGGTTTGTACATGGCCGTCGTGTTTATTCATCGGTATATCTTTATTCTGAATCATATGGATCATTTGAAGGCGCATTATCCTGTTCTGGGATTACCGAAAGAGAAACGGAATGCGGCTTATTTAAACAAAATGAATCAAGGCAATAAGGCTCCGGCATCGCAAAGAAAGAGTAAGAAAAGGAGAGGATCGTTATGACGCAACAATTACTGCCTAATGGATCGATTGTCATTTTGAAGGAAGGCGAGAAGAAGCTGGTGATTTACGGTCGCAAGCAGATTTTGGCGCTTGAAGAGTCGCAGATGTTCGACTATTTGGCATGCCCATATCCCGAAGGGTATGTCAGTCCGGAGTTTGCTTATGTTTTTAATCATGAAGATATCCGGGATATTATCTTTACCGGTTACCAGGATGAAGAGGAAGAAGAATTTCAAGCTGTTCTGGCAGAGGTCAAGCCAGAGTAAATAATTCATTCACAATCATACTGGGAGGAGGGGAGCTATGTCTGGACGAATTGAAGTGTCCCCTGAAGAGCTGCGTCGTGCCGCGGCAGATATTCGAAGCGGGAGCGAGCATGGTGGCGAATTGGTTGCAAGGCTGTCGCATGTCATTGAAACGTTAAATGCGGAATGGGAGGGAGTTTCCCAGCAGCGATTCCGTACTGAAGCGGAGGAGACGAAGGCACAGCTTATGAATTTCATCCAGATGATGAATACGATGGAGCAGGAGCTAATGAGCATCGCTGCACGGTTTGTAGAGGCTGACGGCCAGTAAACTTAATAATGTGCGCTGCAAGGGGAATAACCAGTTGGATTCCGATAACGATGTGATTGCAGGACGGCTGGTTATCGTCTTTTTAACGGAGGAATAGGTATGAATTTCATGGGGAGGTGGATTTTTTCTGGGAGCTTGGACATACTAGGGTGACAGCATAATATTATGATCTCTCGGTAAGGAGTCGCATAGAATGAACTGGGTATATTATGGAAAGCTTTATACAACCAAGTTTCAGGCGGGGTGTTTTGCTAAGAGGCTGGAACAGGATGGATGGCTGTTTGGGTTTCATGATCCGCGGCTTGTTGAGATTTACCGTTCCAAAAAAGGTCGTTATGGTGTCCGATTTATACCTTAACGAAAATTCCATCAAAACAGTACTTGACTTCAACTAGGTAAATGGTGTATATTTATTCTTGTCGCTGTTTCATACAGCATTGCCGCGGGGTGGAGCAGTTCGGTAGCTCGTCGGGCTCATAACCCGAAGGTCGTAGGTTCAAATCCTGCCCCCGCAACCAATTTAATTTCATTGTATGTATGACGTCCTTATGTTTATGTGTACTTGTATGTTCAGGGCCCTTAGCTCAGTTGGTTAGAGCGGTCGGCTCATAACCGATTGGTCACAGGTTCGAGTCCTGTAGGGCCCACTCACAGAAAAACCCTTGCGATGCAAGGGTTTTTTGCTATTTGTAAGGTTAATTATTTGATGGTATATCAGACGATAATAGGTTGCGCTCAATGAATTGCTAACGCATTTGCTAACGGGAGCTTAGTAATCAACAGGACTAAGGTCTGTTTGAGCGAGTTTAAGGAGCGTGACAACAAGTGTCGAAGATTCTTGGCTTTTTAATAGTGGAGGAAGGATCACTACTCAATAACAACGGAAAGTATAGTTTGGAATTTATTGATTACGCACCTTAGGGTGCTTTTTTTATTGGGGCTAATCATGGAGATCAGGGTCATACCAATAGTTCGAATCAACCAAGTGGCATACAATCCAAGAGTGGATTTACAGCCCGGAGATCCGGAGTATGAATAGCTAAAGCGAAGCATAGAAGAGTTCGGCGATGTGGAGTCGATAGTTCGCGTAGGGGTTTCAGTTGAGAAAATTGAGCGATTTGACCTATCATTTGTCCATATCCATTAAATTCAAGGACTCATATATATGTTAAGGATTCGTTGATAAAAAAGGAGGAGGCATGAAATGGGCAAAAGAACAGGACTAGGAAAGGCAAATAATACGCTCAAACAGCTACAAGCACCTAGAAGACAGAAAGGAATCTGGGCGGGTAGCGTTGCAAAGGCAATGAGAACGATAATTGCCGCACAAAGATCATTGAATGCACAAAATCCGGTTGTTATTAATCAAAGAACCCGGAGAATAAGTACGAATCGAAATTGGGTAAACGCACTGGAAATCGAGCGAAATCCAGCATGGGTAGCGCCGCAAGCTGGTGAATCGTACGTTTGGGGAAGAAATGACCCTAACGGTCCTGCTGCTGTGGTCGCCAGAAGATTTACGATTAGAGACAATATTCAAAGAGCTAGTTTATTCCTGGCCGTTGATAACTTTGCCATTGTTTTAATAAATGGCCGGTCGGTAGTTATCGACAATCCGCAAGGCAATGTTTCATTCTTTAATCCGGGAAGATCGTTTAATATTAGGCGTTTCCTTCGGAGAGGTACAAATGATATCGTGATCGCCGCTTTTAACTTCCCATCAAATGCAAACAGAAGCGGAGATAATCCAGCTGGTGTCCTTGCACGTATCGAAATTGAACTAGAAGATTAGTCCCTTAGTATCTCTTAGTTCAACCGGTTGCGAACGCGATAACGTTGCTGAAGTCGTGATCAGCGCCATGTTCGAGTTTTATTCGCCGCAACTGATTAAGCTAACGGGACCAGTGTATAGAACAAACCGTCTAATGATTGGGCGGTTTTTCTTATGCCAAGATATATAGAAAGGGGAACGACCATGAGAACATCGCAGGATAAAGGCATCTTGATGCAGCATGAGCCCACGGTGCTGGAATGAATCATTGAGTCAAAGGAACAATACCGGAAGATTGTTAAGGAAGCTATCGCCCAATGGGTTAAGGACCTCCAGGCTGAACATATAATGATGAAGGCGGTCGCTGACTTGGAGCGGCTGATGGAATTGGATATTAAGCTTCAGAAGGATGATGAGTTCTGATTTCCTTCATCGTGTTAGACAAGTCTTAAAAATCCTTATAGTGTAGATAGCCACCTTGTGAAGGTGGACTACACCACAAATTAAGTGACCTGGCGTGTGCTTAGTTATATAAGAAAATATCAGAGTCTATATCTATGAGTAGTTAAGATTCCTGAATATCTGACTCTATATTGAAAACCACATGAAGGTGATCGGTTGTAAGCAAAGAAAAAGGCGAGTATGACACGCACGGCTGCATGAATGCGTCATAAGACCGGGCGTGACTCTTCTCGCCTTATTGTTATCATTTTCAAATATTAATCTTCGTCTCTCCTCATTTGGTAGTGGTGGTGAAAATGGTGATGATGGTGATGATGATGATGGATCATATGCTGGCCTGACGGTTGACTATATGGATGAAAATGTGGGTGATGGGCATGCTCATGGCCATAATGATAAGGCTGTGGCTCCCGTTGTTGATTTTCTTGAACGCTATAGCTTTGTTGATTCATCGATCTTCTCCCTTTCGTCATGAGATAGTGCATATTATGTATGCAAATGAATAGTGACACTTGACCTAAATAAATTGGGCTCCCAAGATAATTACTAAACCCAATGGATGCCAACTTTCTAGCAATTATCATCGGGTCTCTACTGACTCTACATGGATCGTAAGGGGATGATTACACAACGTAAGATTGAGGTGCTGGCGGTGAAGGATGGGCGAGTTCGAGCGAAGTGTTTGCAGATAGGAGCGCCGCGCGTATTTTTGGAAAGCAATATTCTCTCGATGAAGATCTGTAGGGGTAACCGGTGCGCATCCTGATCTGGGTATAGAAGCAATATTTGCCCGAAATCCCTGAATTTTAGACGGTGGACATGATTCCTAACTTCAAATCGGGAATAGAATGTTATGAAACAAATCGGGAGGTGAAAAAATGCCCATGAATAACATACCGCTTTATTATCCCTTTAGTTCAGAGTCAACTTGTTATCCTGGTTATCCATATTATCGTGGTGAATCTCAAGAAGCTACTTACAAATCGTTAGAAGAGGCACTGACATTAATTGAACAAGCAGTTTCCGGTGAGCGAGAAGATGAGCTGTTTTATGATTATTTAATTTCCGTAGCACCTACCCAGCAGGAGAAAGATATTATTAGCAGTATCAGGGATGATGAGCGTAGACATAATAAGATGTTTCGTATGATTTATGAGGCATTTACCGGAAGAGCGATCCAGACTCCAACGGAAGTACAGTTCGAAAAACCTCAATCCTTTATTGAGGGTGTTGAAAAAGCTTTAATGGGTGAGTTAAAAGCAGTTGAAAAGTACCGTAATATCAGGGCAGGCCTGCCAAACCAATACTATCGGGATATGATTTTTGAGATTTTGACTGATGAACTTAAGCATGCAAGTAAGTATAATTTTATCATGAACTTGGATCTCAGAAGAAAAGTAAAGGATCTAACGAGTTAATATCCCTCTTACTATATGTTCTAAACGGAGTGATGTAATGGATCAGGATGAGGGTAAGCGCATTATTACGTTTATTGTTATAGTTATAATCATTTATTCATTTATCACGGGGCCGCCAGAAGCTGATGGAGGGGTTGAACCAGTAATAGTGGGTTAGTTTGGGGGTAAGAGCAGTGAGAAAAATTGGAAATAACGGTAATGAAAAAAACAAGAGAAACGGTAAAAACAAAAAAAACTCACTGCCTAAATTATCCCCTGCTCAGATTGCAGTTGTTGTCGGTATACTTACCAATGCTTTGAAAGTTAACTCTGTCCTAGTCGATAAAGACCAGAGGGTGGAAATTTTATTAGAAGGTTCACTTAGAAAGAAAACAAAAGCTGATAAACTTGCGGAAGACCTTGATGATATTAGCGTAAGTGATTTAATTGAAGCATTTATCTTACGACAAGGGTAGCAGTTGAACATTTCACCTTTGTCGTTTTATTTTTATATAATTACCTGTAGCTATTTTTCATTTTTGCGCGATTCTTGGGCATTATCAAACATGAATTCTCCGGCGGTTGTTAGGTCAGTCCTATATCTCTTACAAATAGAAAAACCCTTGCTCTGCAAGGGTTTTTCTGCTATTTATCATGATACGCCTTATGATCGAAAGAACAATCAACAGGCAGCTTCAGACGCAGAACCTCTTCTACTGACGCTCTGGCGAGCGTCGTTTAAGACCTGCCAAGCCGACGAGGCCAAGCAATCCAAGCCATCCCCAGTCTGTACGTTTATCCTGAGTCGTAGCATTGGTGTGGTAACTGTTGGTGTTCACATTGTTTGTGTTCATATCGTTTCTGTTCATGTTGTTATATTCTGCAAAAGCAGGAACAACAAGAACCAAGGCAATACTCCATGCAGCCAAGAAAGACACGCAGATTTTCTTCATCGTTTTACCTCCCTCCAGGTCGATTTAGACTGATGTTGGTTCAGGTGCCAAAATTATCGTGCCCAGAAGGTTCTATAATATTCTAATTAACCAGAACTATAAGGGGTGTGCAAGCACTTTAGGGGAATATTGGAGTCGATATAATATACTGTGTATTGCAACATGCTGTTTAATTGAAATTACGGGCGACTTCAGGTACATTTTAGATGGAGTCGGAAGAATCCATGAGTAAATGATGAGAGCTGGTTAAGCAGCGAGCAACGGATTCGTACATAGGATGGGGGATCATCGATGTCAGGATGGATTTTAGATCAATCATGGGGTTTACCTGTGTTAATGGCCTTTTTAGTGATCGTATTCGTATTTGAAACAAGGAAAGCTTTCAAGGCATACAAGGAACAAAAACGATTTGAGTTAGGATGGGCTTTATTATTTGCACTTGTGGCGTTACTGGCGATTGTGATCCTGGCCACGAATGGAAGATAACGACAGAGTATAAACAAGACCCCACCGAGAACAGGTGGGGTCTTGTCATGTTGTTAAGGCTGAGCTGTTAATGTTCATTCATGACAGCTTCAGTAGCTTCCCAGGCCCTCCCTGCACGCATGGCCAGGAAGAAGCAGAGGATGAGGACGATGGAGGCGGAGATATATGGAAAGTTGATATTTAAATCAAACAAATAGCCTGCCAGGAGCGGCCCAGCAATATTACCCAGGCTGGTATAAGCTGAGTTCAGGCCGGCGACGTAGCCTTGCTCATCTTTCGCCAGCTTGGACATTTGCGTACCGATGGCGGGACGCAGGATGTCGATGGACAGGAACACCAGGAAGGTTACCAGGAAGATGAGCCAGTATTTATGGACAAACAGCGTTAATAGAATGCACACGCCTGCAGTCAGCAAACTGAGTGTAATGACTCTTTTCTCACCGAATCGATTCAGGATCCAGCCAAAGATCGTCGCTTGCACGACAGCACCCGCGATCGAACCAAAGGTAATGATCATGGCTATATCTTTCGGCGTGAAACCGAACTTATGATCCACGAAGAGACCAAACACGGTCTCATAATTAGCAAGACCGAATGAGAGAACAAACACGATAATCAAACTCAGGAAATAAGGTTCCTTAAATGAACGGACCAGCTGTACAGCCAAACTTTCCTTCCTTTGCCCGAGCACGGTAGGGGCTTCTCGTTTAGCGGAGGACTCTGGAAGCAGCAATAACGTAATTAATGCGGCTACTGCTCCTGCAATGGCTGCAGCGTAGAAGGGCACACGAATACCGAACTCCGCAATAAAGCCCCCAATGCCAGGTCCAATAATAAAGCCGGTCGTAATCGCAGCATTGATGAAGCCCATTCCTCTGGCGCGTTCTTCATTCGAAGTCACGTCAGCCGTGTAAGCCATAATAGCGGGCATAATAAGAGCAGCGCCGACGCCACCCAGCATCCTGGACGCAAAGAGCAGAACTGGCGTACTGGCAGCTCCGAACATCCATTCCGAGAAGGCGAACACGATCATACCGGAGATGATAATTTTCTTCCGTCCTACGGTATCAGATAATCTTCCCGCTAGAGGCGAGAACAATAGCTGTGTTAATGAAAAGGCAGCAACGAGCATGCCTACCGTACTGCCGCTGATATGCAGTTCGGTCATATAGGTTGGCATAATAGGTATGACGAGCCCGATGCCGGTGAACACTAAAAATATGTTGAACATAAGGAGCAGGATCGCTCCCTTATTTCGCACTAGTAGTGACATGATGATATCCTCCAAAAATATAAGGCCATTTATTCCGAGATAAAGAATGAGTAAGGCTTACCCAATCCGTTATACTGAACGTTCGGTTTGTAATGGGACGAAAGAGATTCTCCATGAATTGGAGGCTAAATAAAAAGGCAGCAAATGATCAAGATTTCTTTTCGATGCCATACAGAAATACTTTAATGGCAGCATGATAAAGGGAAAGTGCATTTTCCACCTTCGTAATTCGCGACATCTGGCTTAAGCCTACAATGAGGCTCTCAAAGATGATGGACAGCTGCTCTACGTTATGATTCTCAAATTCCCCGCGGTCTATCCCTTGCTGTAGTAACTTCTGGTTGAACTCCAAATGACTCCGAATGATCTGAACGATTCGTTGCTCCACGTCTTCGGTCATGTTGTCATTGCTGTTCATAAATTCATCCAGCGCTTTGGAAAAAGGGTGATTCAGGTCATCAAACACCAATTGATCAGCAATTCCGTACAGCTTATCAATGGTGGTAGTGTACTGCTGTTCTTTGCAACTCCATTTCTGTTCCCATTCAAGGTCCCACTCCTCGATCAAGTACAGAAACAGCCCTTCCTTGCTCTTAAAGTGATAATAAATATTTCCTTTGCTGCTGCCGGTGGCATCCACAATTTCTTCAATAGAAGTTGATTTGTAACCTTTTTGCATAAACAGTGTTTTGGCGGCGTCAGCAATGCGTCGCTTGGTATCTTCTGTCTGTTGCTGTTTTTTATTCACGCATGTTCCACGTCCCTCCTAATTCCCTTACCTATCCTAATCTTATATACTGAACGTTCGTTCTGTATCTTATCAAATGAAATTACGATGTTCAAGTGGAAATTAACATGATAATGAGTACGACTCAAAAGATCTGCAAGAAAACCGTTACCAGAGTGGCAACGGGTAGCTGGATCCTATGATTCAATGGTTCACTTCCATGAATTTATTCGTTTTTTCCTGATATGACATTAGCTCTGAGACTGTAACAAATTCAAACCCTCTTTTTTGAAGCTCTGGCAAAATGATAGCAAGTGCTTCTACCGTCTGTGTACTGCTTGGCACAAAGTCATGCATTAATACGATGTCTCCGTTGCGAGCGTTATCGAGAACTTTTTTCACTATCCGGTTGACACCGGGCTTCCGCCAGTCCAGCGTATCCTGATGCCATGACCATAACACGGTTAGCATACCGAAATCTTTGCTTGTTCTCACTATCGAATCATTGTAGCTGCCACCAGGTGGGCGGAATAATACACTTTTTACTCCGGTTGCATCAAAGATTGCTTCCTGGGTCTGGTTCAATTCACTTAATAATTTTTTGCTGCTGATATTGTGAAAGGGCGGGTGGGTGTAGGAATGATTGCCGATTTCATGTCCTTCCTGCAGTTCCCTGGATACGATGCCTGGATGCTGCTTAACCCGGTTGCCGACAACAAAGAAGGTGGCTTTGGCGTCGTACTGCTTTAATAAATCCAAAATTTTCATCGTGCTTTGATTATCGGGCCCGTCATCAAACGTAAGAGCAATTACTTTGCTGTGCGTAGGTACCTCCCACAATATTTCGCCGCGTTCCTCATAATAGTCTCGGCCCCTTGAAGCGGAAGGCCCTTGACCTGCATTCGCATTCATTGGATAGCAAAGGGAGAGGGAGAGGGCAACCCACAGAATGATAAGACATTTTTTCATGATGATCTATCCTTTTCTCTATAGTTCCTGTCTTAATGAAACATGCAAGCTTTATTATCATTTGCAGACTCGGACATATTATTCTGAACATGATACAATTCAGGTTATTTGTAAATCAGTGATTACCTTAAGATCAAATGCAAAAAATATATTGACATCATATGGATAGACATGTTATTATCGATTTTGTCGCCAGAACGAAATATGCTTGGTTGCTGTCGTAAGATATTCCACTAGTTAGCTCGGAATCCCATGCGACGTGACGAATTAAGCGTAGTGTAAAACGCGGGAATACCGTATCAATATGCCGGGGTGGCGGAATTGGCAGACGCACAGGACTTAAAATCCTGCGGTAGGTGACTACCGTACGGGTTCGACCCCCGTCCTCGGCATTATAATTACTAAGCGAAAACCCTTGATCCCAAAGGGTTTTTCTTATATCAGGATCATAATTTTTATGACCGGTCTTTTTCATTATCAGCTGCCTTTTTTATTGTTGGGGACGGATTGGGGACGAATTTTTGGATCAAATGAATCCCAATGCGATGCTGTCCTGTGACTCATTTTTTTAGTTACATGTGTGTAGGTTTGCGTTGTGATCTGCGGGGTGGAGTGACGAAGCTGCTGCTGGATCTCCTTGATCGAGGCGCCCTGGCTCAATAAGTACGTTGCGTTTGTATGTCGAAGGCCATGTAAGGAGACATTCCTGAAACCATTCTTCTTACACCATTCAGTCCATCGCTGGGAAGGAGTGGTGTGATAGTATGGTTTGCCAGATCCTGAATGAAAGACATAATTCTTTTCGCCACCAAGCCATTTATCCTTAGCTTTCATTTCCAGTTTAAGGCGCCGCATTTTTTTTACATGGGTTTTTAAGTCAGCCATGTACCAACCGGGCATGTATACATAATCATCTGAAGCCTCGTTTTTGGCATCAGTCACCACAGCCTGTCCACCTTCGGTGTGTGATATATTTTCGTCAACACGGATCCGATTTTCAGTAAAGTCAATATCATCCTCAGTAAGCGCGATCAACTCGCCTCGGCGGAACCCTCCAAGGATAGCACCGAGAAAGTAAAGCCTCCATGGCGTGTCTGATTTAAGTAACGCTCCAATTACGTGCTCAGCTTCTTCATCTTCGAAAAAGTTTTTTCGATCCTTCCACGCTTTTTTATCCTCTTTGCTCACTTGTGGCCGCTTTATGCCTTCTAACGGGTTACGTGAGATAACACGCCATTCTACCGCTCGTTTAAATATGCTATTAGTTACATCAAAGGTATATTGGATCGTTCTCGATTTGATTGGTTCATCTTTTTTACCATCGGCTCGACTGCCTGGTTTTCTCATTTTGGCAAATAAATCAACCATCATCATCGTTGTGATTTCATCCAGTCGGAGATGACCTACTGTTGGTAATACATGGTGTGTAATCTTCGAACAATGAGATAGGTATGTCGTCCGTTTAAGGGTCAGAGCAGCAAATTTAGGTTGCCACTCATTGACAAAGAAATCTTTAAAAGTCATTCCGGATGGAGTAATATAGTTTCCGCTCAAAACTTCTTGTTTGAATTGAGCCAATTCGTCATTCAAATAGTCCCTTAACCGCTTGGTCGTCTTCAATAAAGAATCGTCCTCGACTGTGATCGTTTTCCTTTGGCGATTACGAGTACCATCTGCATGCGTTCCAAGATCTATGGTCAGTCGCCATGTTCGCTCGCCACGTTTTTCAATACTTCCCTTTGCCATTTCTTACATCACTCCAAACATATGTTCTTTTTTTATGTATAGTAAACAGCCTTGCGGCCGGTAAGCGTGAAGGTTGAAAAAATACTATTCTACTTTAACAACCCATAACGGGTCTAAAAAGATAACGTAATTTTGGTAACCTGCGATTAATCCGTACTTATCGCGATACCTATCTATAGTGGCTTGTAAAAATTCTTCTGTAACACCAAGGAAATCGGCGATTTCATGTCTTCCGTTTACTTTTGCTTGGCGGACTTCGACGATCGCCGATAATGGAATGAGTTTTTCGTAGGCCCATTGTCTTGCTCGGAGTTCCTGCTTCCGGTTGCGAACATCCTGCTGATTGAGTATATCTCCTGTTGAAGTATGGTGATGGCCAATTTCCTCAGCTAAGATGCAAACCTTCTCGATACAATTCTCAAGATCTTTATCAATGCAAATAATGTTATCCGAATAAAGGCCTTTTAATGTTCCAATGAGGGGTCGCTCGAAAACCTCGATCCCCTCGCTTTGCGCCTCAATAAGCAGGCTTTCATATGACATACTCACGATGGCGTCACTCCTAGCTGTCTTTTCTCCGCATTTTAACGAATTCTTTGAAACGTTCGATTTCTTCTAATTCTTCTTTGGTAAATTCATCACCATCGTGGTGAGCTGCTATCGTCTCAAGTTCATAGGTTTCAGACGAATCGCGTTCTTTCGCATCGTTAAATGCAAGGTATGAGTTAACATCACCTTTGAACTGTGAAGGGATCTCCATATCAAAAAGACCATACTTATCAAGAAATTCAGGAAATGTTATTCCGAAAATACCCATCATCTTATCTACTAAGTCTTCGGTGATGGGTATTTCTTGTTCCTCATATTTGACCAATTCAGTCACATCAATATCTAAAAGAGTGCTAAATTCTTCGGCGGACAACCCCTGTTCAAGCCGTTCTTCTTCGATATAAGGCCCTAAATCAAAAATGGTCCCTCTGTCCAGCAAATAATCTACGGATACTTTCAGGTAATTAGCGACTCGCTCCAATTTATCTATCGACGGTGAGTTTTTATCCCAGTTGTATACAGAACCTCTGCTCAAACCCAGTGTCGCCTCTAATTTAGGGATTGAGATGCCTATTTCAGAACACAACGACTTGATATTTTCGACCAACGACATAACTCTTGCTCACTCCTAAATCCAAATTAACAAAAAATATTCAGTCATTTTATTGACTAACAGAAAATATTCAGTTATTATAGTCTCAACAGCTTAATTCAAGGCAAAAAAGGCAACAAAAAACCAGAGGGACCTTTGTCCCCTTATTAAAAATCGTTCCCCAACGACGTTTATTTGGTTATGCCTTCTTTACTGATATTAGAATATTTTCAGTCGCGTGTCAACAATTAAGCTGTAAATTTTACAACATTTAGGAGGGAGGGTCTTAAAATGCCTCATTACACCGAATTTGGAGCTGAATGCAGAAAGGTAATGTTTCAGAAAAATATCAAAATGAAAGATGTAGCTAAGGAGCTTGGAGTTTCTGTAACCTACATTTCAGAGATTTTCAAAGGGACGCGTCCTGGCGAAAAACAGAAGCCGATTATTGCTAAAATGCTTGGCCTGGAGAGCGAGGTAATTAAATGATCGCGAGAGGTATCCTCCCAATGATTGAGAGGGATGGTGAGGCTTCATGACAGCTATCGAAAAAGCGATCGCTGATATTGTAGCGGTCCATGTGGCTCAAGCCGAGAAACGAATCATGGAAAGATTATCGGCCACTTCGGATAGGGACTTAACTTTCACCGAAGCTTGCAAACATCTCAATATGTCATCTTATACGCTCCGAAAGTTATGTTTGGCAAAGCGTGTTCCTCACCGGACTGTAGGGGCTGAGGGCAGTAAAAATCCCAGATATGTTTTTAGTTCCATCAGTTTAGATCGTTGGAAAAAAGAACAAGAAATGATGAATTACAGAAGGGAGAGTTCCAATGAGTAAGGTTCTAAACTTGGCAGCGGAAGAAGAAGTCATTGACTACTGCGCTAATGAGACATGCGGCAAGGAGATCCACTTTGGGCAACTGGCATGGAAAATCGATTTCGAACTCGTATGTTCAAGCAACTGCTTGCTCAAAAAGCTTGGTATAGTGTCGGTGACTGCTGGGGAGGGAGGAGTCTAGTAAGTGGAAACCCTTAGTTTTACTTACGATCCGCTTGCCCTTATACGTATCGTCTTACAGCGCTTCATCGAAGAGAACATTCAAGGGCGATATTATCGTGCGAAACAATATGCTTGCTATGAGTATTTGAATGAAAACTTGAATGACGATCTACTAAACGAAATTCTTTCTGAGTTCGTCAAGCGTCACAACCTTGAAGCGATAACGCTACTGGATTGGCGTGAAGATGCTCGTTTGATCTTCGACATCATTTTTGAACGTAACGATTATAAGTCCGTTGAAGTGTCGTTCAAGCGGATGGGGTTTGGTAATACCGGTTTGGGTGTTTATGATCGCCAAGCAGGATTGTTTTACGAATGCGGCATGGCCCATCATTGGCGGACAATACGTGACATTGTGAGGGACAGTTATCCTGAAAAGCATGAGGCATTAGAGAAATTATATTGCTATAGCAGGTTAACAGAATACGGTGGATTCAGTAGAGAGGAAATCGAAAATTTCGTGATGGACAATTTCGAACTGGTTGGCGGTATGAAGTCAATTAACGAGTACTTGTAAATTCGTACCGAAACAATTGAAAGGAGGTGAAACAGGAAGGTGAACAAGAGGCTAAGGGTCTGGACTTGTGGGAATCTGCAGCAGCTGATCGAGATGACCAAGTCAAAAGAGCTTCGCGAGATTTACCGCAAGCAATATATCAGCTTGGCATCAAGGATGAAAAAGAAAAATGCAGCTTGAACGGGGTAGGAGCCGTCAAACTGCTGCACTTGAAAAACTACTTATATTAAGGCCAGTTTAACACCAACAGAAGGGAGATGGCAATATGAATGTTTCTCGTTGCTTCATTTGCGGAGAACAGAAGTATATGAAGCTTTCGACCTTTTATGGTAAATCGATTTGCAAGACCTGCATTAAATCTATCGTTGATGACTATGACAATTTGTTCAAACCCATTAATTCTTAGGAGGACTTATACATGCCGGTACAAATCACGATCAACGGCGATAACGCCGCTCAAGCTATAGAAGAATTTGCTACACTGTCAGCCGCATTCGGTGGTACTGCAGCTCCGGCTACGCCTGCAAAAGAAGAAGTTAAGCCACGTCAGCGAAAGGTTCTCGAAAATAAGAAAGAAGAATCGAAGGTTGAGGCAGACCAAGACTCCTCTCCAGATGAGGGGGTTGAGGAGATCCAACCGAATGAAGATGAGGAGATTCCAACTGTCGTTGAGCTTCGAGCTAAGGCTCAGGAAGTGGGCAAAGACCCAAAGAAGAAGCCGGAAATCAAGAAACTGCTTGGCGAGTTTGAAAGCGCGTCGATCTCGGATGTCCCAGAAGAGAAACGGATAGCCTTCATGGCAGCATTGGAGGCTCTATGACACAGCCAGCACATGCTGAACGGGCTCATGCCTTATTGGGTGCGTCCAAGGCGGACCAGTGGATAAACTGTCCGCCCAGCGCCCGGCTACAGGAGAGTATTCCGGATAAGCGTAGCGAGTTTGCAGATGAGGGGACCTCAGCGCATGAACTGTCCGAGCTGATCCTTCGCCGGAGGCTAACACCTTGTAATGCAGCTGAGCGAAAAAAACTTGATAAGGCAATCGCAGATTTCAAGAAAACCAACTCTTATTACGGTCCGGAAATGGAAGACGCTGTGGCTGCCTATGTCGATGTGGTTGAGGAGCGATTCATGGCGGCCAAGGCTCGATCGAAGGATGCCGTGATACTTTTCGAAGAGCGAGTGGATTTCTCAGAATGGGTCCCTGATGGTTATGGGACCGGAGACGTTGTAATCATCTCGGACTGGATGCTTGATGTCATTGATCTAAAGTACGGCAAAGGTGTGCCTGTCAGCGCGATCGGTAACCCTCAGCTCCGGTTATATGGCCTGGGAGCTTGGGCTAACTGGAATTACCTCTACTCGATCAATGAAGTCAGCATGACAATCGTACAGCCCCGATTGGAAAGCGTCAGTACCGATACGCTTCTGCTTGGTGAGCTACTCGAATGGGCTGCGGACGTTGTTACACCTGCAGCTGCACTGGCAGACGCTGGTGAAGGTGAATTTAAACCTGGCAGCCATTGCCGATGGTGCAAAGTTAAAGGGAACTGTCGTGCTCGGGCTGATGAGAATATGAAGGCCCTGGCGTATGAATTTCAGGATCCTGCTCTGCTTTCTATTGATGAGATTGGTTCAGTTCTATTCGTAGCAGAGCAGTTGAAAGTCTGGGCCAAGGACGTTGAAGAATATGCCTTCGACCAGGCTAAATCAGGTGCAAGGATCCCATCGTGGAAACTTGTAGAGGGTCGAAGCAATCGGACCATTACCGATAAGGCTGCCGCTCGTAAAGCCTTGGAGTTAGCTGATCTTGAAGCAGAAAAGTATCTCAAGCCGCAGGAGCTGCTTGGCATTGGCGATCTGGAGAAGAAGATCGGCAAAAAGGAGCTTGCTTCCTTGTTGGACGGTCTGATCGTGAAGCCGCCGGGTAAACCTGTGCTGGTCCCGGAGACGGACAAGCGGTCGGAGTTGAATAGCGTGGATCAGGACTTCGCTGGAGAGGAATTTGAGGTGTAGTCATGGGTGAAATAGCTGATTACCACGTAGACAGAATGACGTCCGGTGCTTGGTCAGTTGGAAGAACTAATTCAAATAAAAGGAGAAATGATCAAATGGCAATCGATAATCAATCAACAAAAGTAATCACAGGAAAAGTACGTCTTAGCTACGCCAATGTATGGGAGCCTACTCCCGATGATAATGGAGTCCTCTGGTACAATTCGTCCATTCTGATTCCTAAGGATGATAAAGATACCCTACGCAAGATTAAAGGCGCGGTTGATATCTTGAAAGAGCAGGCGAAGGCAAAGTATGGCGGGAAGATTCCACCTAAGTTCCATACCCCTCTGCGAGATGGTGATGAAGAAAGACCGGATGATGAAGCCTATGAGGGTCACTATTTCTTCAATGCCAAAAGCAAAAACAGACCTGGTATCGCGAAGCCGATCGGTAAGGACAGCAACGGAAAAACCAAATTTCAAGAGATCACAGACACAACTGAAGTATATTCCGGCTGCTATGCCAAAGTCAGCATTAACTTCTATCTATTTGACACTAAAGGAAATAAAGGTATTGCAGCCGGCCTTAATAACATCGTTAAAGTACAGGATGGCGATTTCCTGGGTGGCCGTAGCAGCCTGAACGACGATTTCGCTAGTGAAGATTTCGACGACATTGTAGACATCAGTGACGATGACGATTACTTGAACTAATCAATTTACTTCTTTGGAGGGGCTTGGTATCAGGCCCCTTTTTATAACCGCAAAATCTCAATATGGAGGGGACGTTTTGGATCTTCAAGTGAAATATCAGACTGAGTATGGTAAGTGGTTGTGTTTTAAACATGCCGTAAAAAGAGCTTTAGCTGACGAAGATATTCACACCGTGGTCGATGATTTTGGATCTGAGTATGACATGCGTGATACAAGCTGTGTCGATTGTAACGAGGGCGAGTGATATGACTCTACTGCAGATCGACCTTGAAACATACAGCAGTGTAGACATCAAAAAATCGGGCGTCTACCCCTACGTTGAGGCTCCTGACTTTGAAATTCTTCTTTTCGGTTTTGCTTTTGATGATGATCCAGTGACTGTCATCGATCTGATGGATTATGAAGCCCTGCCTGGAGATGTAATCAAGGCCCTCAAAATGGACGTCATCAAGACAGCTTTCAACGCCAATTTTGAACGAACTGCGCTGGCGAAACACTTAGGCGTGCCGATGCCGCCGGAGCAGTGGCGCTGCTCAAGCGTTCATGCTCTGACGCTGGGCCTTCCGGGGGACCTGGCCGGAGTTGCCAAGGTGCTGAAAGTGGATGAACAGAAAGACAGCTCTGGTAAGGCGCTGATTAAATACTTTTCAACGCCATGCAAGCCGACCAAGGTCAACGGTGGGCGCACACGGAACCTTCCGTACCATGATCCTGAGAAGTGGCAGCAGTACAAGGAATACAACCGACAGGACGTGGAGGCAGAACGAGCTGTTCGAAAGAAGATCGAGAAATACGAGATATCCGATTTTGAACATAAGCTCTGGGCTTTAGATCAAAAGATCAACGACAACGGGATTTTGCTTCATCCAGACTTACCAGCTCGGGCCATTGAGTGCGACAACGCTTTTAAGGAGCGAACGATTAAGGAGGCCAAGGAGTTAACTGGACTGGAAAACCCCAACAGTGTTGCACAGTTAAAGGCCTGGGTGGAGGAAGAGGAAGGGATCCAGATCGAAGGCTTAACTAAAGACACGATACCTATTCTGATCAAGGAAGCGAAGAGCGAAAAAGTTAAAACGATGTTAAAGCTTCGACAGCAGCTGTCTAAAACATCTGTGAAGAAATACGAAGCTATGCAGCGTGCACGCTGCCAGGATGGTCGAGTTAGGGGGCTATTTCAGTTCTACGGAGCTAACCGGACGGGGCGCTGGGCGGGAAGGCTTGTGCAGGTGCAGAACCTACCGCAGAACAAAATACCAGACCTGGAGCTTGCGAGAGATCTCCTGCTGGCCGGGGATTATGAACTGCTGGAAATGCTGTTTGGCCCTCCTCCATTTGTCCTTTCTCAGCTGATTCGGACGGCCTTCATACCTTCGTCCAACTGCGCCTTAAATGTCTCAGACTTCGCAGCCATTGAGGCGCGGGTAATAGCCTGGCTGGCGGGTGAGACGTGGCGGCTGGAGGTATTCAAGACCCATGGCAAGATCTATGAAGCCTCTGCGGCGCAGATGTTCAACCTTAGTCTTGAAGAGATCACCAAGGACCTACGCCAAAAAGGGAAGATCGCGGAGCTTGCGCTGGGCTACGGTGGCGCTGTTGGCGCGCTGGAGCAGATGGGGGCCCTCAAAATGGGGCTTTCTCAAGATGAGCTGCCGCCACTCGTTAAGACATGGCGGGCAGCTAATCCGAAGATTACACAGCTTTGGTGGGACGTAGACAGGGCAGCCATGACGGCCGTCCAGGAGCGAAGAACAATCAAGCTGCAGTACGGTCTGACATTTTACTGTGAAGGCGGCTATCTGTTTATCCGGTTACCATCCGGACGGCGTTTGTCCTACGTAAACCCACGGATCGTTGACGGGAAGTTTGATAAACCGGCATTGGTTTATGACGGCGTGGACCAGACAAAGAAGACATGGGGCAAGATCGACACTTACGGCCCTAAGCTGGTCGAGAACATTGTACAGGCCATCAGCCGGGACTGCCTGGCCGTGAGCATGCTTCGTCTGGACGCTGCCGGCTTTGAGACTAGAATGCACGTCCACGATGAGGTCATTGTCGATGAGCCTTACGACAATGGTAGGGATTCCTTAAACGAGATAACTGAAATTATGGGGCAGCCGATCGAATGGGCGCCGAGGCTTCCACTTTGTGCCGAAGCATTCGAGACGGACTTTTATAAGAAGGACTAGGAGCTGTGGATGATTGAGTTCAAGTTTTTAACTTTTAAATGTTTTTCCACATATGCACGTACTTGATATAGCGGTAATGGAAAACCAGCATCTCTAAGTTCATCCTTCACTATGGCAACAAGATCATTAATTTCTGGAGTAGTATTGTAGTTCGAGAAGTAATTATCAAGAATTTCTTTTACCACATTATCCAATCTTGATTCTTTTGCAAATTGTTTAATAGTTTTTTCGAGATTTGAAGGCAATTTTTTGGAGATGGCAGAGGCTTTTAACTCAGCAATATCCATTTGAATATCTTGAACTGCTCTGATAAAAAACTCATTTGCTGATACTTCATCCTCTTTTAAAGTTGAAACCTTGAATGTTCCAAAGCTCTTTAAAAAAGGGGAATGCTCAGGGTCTTTAATTGATTCTTCATAGGTTGCTTTTACCTTTTCGGCAAGCTTTTCTTTAAAATCTACAATGTCTTTATATCTAAGATCTCTCGGATATTGGAGGTGTTCAATGACCCCAGTATCAAACGAATATCCAGTCTGATCATCTTTTATAATTACAGTTGGTTTGTCGAAAGCGAGTCGCATACCGAGCTCAAACATAACGTTAGGGTTCTTGCAACTAACATCACACACAACTATGTCAGAGGTATAGAGCCCTTCTACAATACGTTTATGAATAAGTCCGGTGCTATCTCCTTCACTTACAATTTTGGGGTTTGTATCATATTCTGGGATGCTGGCTAGCGATTCTGTAATGATTCTTTTTACATCAAGCCAGTGTTCAGTAGTGCAGCCATCGATTGGAGCAATTGGCATTACAAGTCCAACGTTAAGGAACTTTTTTTCTTCCGTCATAGTACCCTCCTGGTTTATAAGAACTAGGAATATTATACCATTATTGGAGTCTAATAATCTCTGAGAAAACAATTTTACTAATTAATATTTTTGAAGTTAGTTGAGGTGGCATCATGCAGGAACTGGACATTAGCTTTGGCAAGCACCGGGCTGATACGAACTGGAAAACTGAATATTTGACCTGGAATGAGTTCGTGGACCGGCTGAAGAAGGTCCGGCGGACAGCAGAGACGATGGCCCAGTACGACAAAATGAACAACAATGCCCGCGGTAAATTGAAGGATGGGCCTGCTTTTGTTGGCGGGCTTGTCCGCACAGGGCGGCGGAAAAAAGAAAATGTCGATAGTCGGAGCTTGATCACCCTGGATGTCGATCGCGGAGACAATGATTTCCTATTCTCAGCTGAGCTTGTGCTGGGTGGAACGGCTTACGTTATCTACTCCACCCATAGCCACAGACCGGAGAAGCCGAAATACCGCCTGCTCATTCCAGTGGATCGTAATATGAGCCCAGACGAGTATGCAGCCGTTAGCCGTAAACTCTCGGAGCATATCGGGATGGAGTATTTCGATAAGACCACGTTTGACGTCCACCGGCTTATGTACCTGCCAAGCTGCAGCAAGGACGCGGATCCGGTCCTGGAAGTTTTCGAAGGGGAACCGCTCTCTGTGGATAGGATCCTGGACGAGTATGCGGATTGGCATGACGTCATGGCCTGGCCGCGACACCCGGAAGATAAATCCCCTGCTCAGCTGGCAGCCAAGAGAGCGCAGGATCCTCGGGAGAAGTTCGGGACGATCGGCCTCTTCTGTAGGGCATTCACCATTGAAGAAGGGATAGAAACCTTCTTATCGGATGTTTACGAAAAGGGCTCAATGCCGGATCGGTACACATACACCAAGGGGTCCAGCGGTAATGGCCTGGAAGTCTATCCGGATCAGGATCTTGCATTCTCACATCAAGACAGTGATCCGATCGCAGATGGTCGCACTTATAATCTTTTTGATCTAGTACGAGTTCATAAATTTGGTCATCTGGACGAACGGGTGAAAGAGCACACTCCGGATGCGAAGAAGCCGAGTCACCTGGCTATGGAGCAGTGGGCGGCGCAGCGGCCGGAGGTAAAGAAGCTTGTCTTCGCTGAGCGCCAGGCGGATTTCGCCGAGATGGCAGACGAGTTTCCCGATGATGAGGACGATCCGGATGAAGTGGATTGGGAGGATCAAATGGAGATCCATCATAAGACAGGGGAGCCACTGCCCACGGCGGGAAACGTAGAGCTCATGTTGTCACACGGGCCGTGGAAGAACGTCCTGGCTTATGACGCTTTTGGGAACACGGAGGTTATCCGGCGGTCGTTGCCATGGCGTGACCAAGAACGTCTTGGACGGTCCTATGAGCCGTGGCTGGGTGCCGATGATAAACGGCTTCAGCATTGGTTTGCCAAGGTGCATGGTATCAATTCGGCTAAGACGATTCAAAACGCCTTCACAGAGGTCGTTCATAGGAATACGTTTCATCCGATCAAGTCTTATGTCGAGAGTGCCGATTGGGACGGCCAGCCACGGGCAGAACGCATATTTATTGATTACCTGGGCGCCTCAGACATCCATTACACCAGGCAGGCGACTCGGAAGATGCTGCTGGCTGCCGTTGCTAGGCTATATCATCCAGGGTGTAAGTTTGACCAAATGCTGGTCCTTGTTGGGCCACAGGGTGCTGGGAAGAGCTCTCTACTGGCGAAGCTAGGACGTGAATGGTTCTCCGATTCCTTACGGACATTTGAGAACAAAGAGGCCGGAGAACACCTGCAGAGTGGCTGGATCTTCGAGATCGGTGAGCTGTCGGCCATGAAAAAGACCGAGGTTGAAGAGGTCAAGGCGTTTTTATCCAAGACCGAAGACCGCTATCGGGTGGCCTATGATCGCCAGGTATCTGAGTTCCCACGGAAGTGTGTGTTCTTCGGGACAACGAATACCCGTGATTTTCTTCGGGACGCAACTGGTAACCGGCGCTTCTGGCCTATCGAGATTTTCCCAGATCGAGCAATAAAGAGTCACTGGGAGGAATTGACCGAGGAAGAAGTGAGCCAAATATGGGCTGAGGTTTTGAGCTGGTTTAAGGCGGGGGAAACCTTGGAGCTTGACAGCGAAGCCCGCATGGAGGCGGAGCGACAACAAGCTGCACACATGGAGATGGACCCAAGAGAAGGCATCATACAGGAATGGCTTGATATGCCTTTAGAGGATGAGATGGGTCGGCCTACCGATGACCTTCGGGATCGAGTGTGTGCAGCCCAAATATGGACTGAATGCCTCGGAAAGAAGCGAGGCGATATGCGTACCTGGGAGTCAAAAGAGATTATGGACATTATGCGACGCTTCCCTGAGTGGAAGGAGCGAAAAAGCAAAGCTAAAGTGCCAGGCTATGGAGTTCAACGAGTGTTTGAACGAATCTAGATAAGGTTGCCTTAAAAGGTTGCCGTAAGATTAATTCACGGCAACCACGGCAACCGAAAAGTTGCCGCAATTGCCGTGAGGTTGCCGTAAAAATCGTTTTAAGGCAACCGGATAAAACCGCATAACATCAAGCCTTAAGGGGTGCTGGTTGCCGTGGTTGCCGTGAAATCTACTATTTTAGTAAAAATATAAATTAACCCGTATACGACATACGCAAATATAACTTAAACGCGTAAAAACTCAGTACGTGCGCGTACAAGGCAAATCGGCAACCTGATGAAAGGAGCAAATATGAGAGAGTCTGCACTGGAACGCCGTCTGGTCCGTGAAGTCAAAAAGATCGGTGGCGAAGCACCTAAGTGGGTTAGCCCCGGAGAGCGAGGAGTCCCTGATCGGATCGTGCTTCTCCCTAACGGCCAAACAGTTTACGTGGAAATGAAGGCACCAGGGGAGCAGCTAACCCCATTACAGGAACGTTGGAAGAGAAAGCTGCTAAAGCTGGGACACCGGCATTATAAACTTGATTCGAACGAAGATATTGAGCGGTTCATAGACGAGGTGAGCGCCAAATGAAGTTTAAACCGCATCAGTATCAGGAGTATGCTACTCAGCGGATCCTGGACACACCTTACATTGCGTTGCTACTTGAGATGGGATTAGGCAAAACCGTTAGTACCCTGACAGCCATGGATTTATTGCTGAACGATTACTTTGAAGCAGGAAAGGTATTAGTGATTGCCCCCTTACGAGTAGCAGATGACACTTGGGCCCGAGAGATTGAGAAGTGGGACCACCTGAGACATCTCCGGATCAGTAAGGTTTTGGGCAGTGCAGCTGTACGTCGGAAAGCCTTGAAAGCAGAGGCGGACATATACGTGATCAATCGTGAAAATGTCGAGTGGCTGGTCAGCGAGTACGGCAGCCAGTGGCCGTTTGATACCGTGGTGATCGATGAGCTATCCAGCTTCAAAAACCCACAGGCCAAACGCTTCAAGGCCCTTCGCAGGGTTCGGCCCATGATGAAGCGTGTGATCGGTCTGACCGGCACGCCAGCCCCCAACAGCCTTATGGATCTATGGGCGCCGATGTATCTGATCGATCAAGGGGATCGCCTTGGTAAGACGATAACGGGATATCGCGATCGTTACTTTACACCAGGTAGCCGTAGCGGTCATGTTGTTTATGAGTGGAAAGCCAAGCAGGAAGCAGAGGAAAGGGTATACGAGGCCATTTCCGATATTGCCGTTAGCATGAAAGCCGAGGATTGGCTTGAGCTGCCTGAACGGATTGATCGGACGATCCAGATTCCTTTAAGCCCTAAAGCAAGAGAGCAATACATCAAACTAGAGAAGGAGCTGCTGCTTCCGTTTTTGGACGCTGATGTCGTGGCTAATACTGCAGCTGTCCTGTCGAACAAGCTTCTGCAGATGGCCAGTGGCGCAGTGTATGACGAGGAAAAGGGCGTTAAGTTGATCCATGAGGCAAAACTGGATGCCTTGGAGGATGTGATCGAGGCAGCAAACGGTAAACCGGTTATGGTGTTTTACAATTTCAAGCATAGCCTGTCGCGGATCCAAGAGCGATTCCCACAAGCACGGATCCTGCGAAAAGGTAAGGACGGCAATGAAGATATCCGAGCTTGGAATAATGACGAGATCCCGCTATTGCTTTTGCATCCGAAGTCAGCAGGCCATGGCCTTAATCTTCAAGATTCAAGCTGCCGGACGGTTGTCTGGTTTGATCAGATATGGAGCCTGGAGGAAGATCAGCAGGCTAATGCAAGGGTACACCGCCAAGGAGTAAGGCATAACATCGTGGTTATCCGCCTGGTAGCTGAGGGGACTATGGACGAAGACGCTGTGGCAGCATTGGAGCGTAAAGCTGCAGGGCAAGATGCTTTGATGGAAGCTGTTAAAGCCAGGATAGAGAGGATGAAAACCTAAATGATAAGAGTCGACCAAGCTGACAAGAGTTATTCACGGTGCAATTCTTGCTTTACGAGCAGTGATGAAGGCGGCGAAGTGAAATCCATAACGGTTGGATTAGATGAATATGATACACGTTCCATTCGCTTGTGCAAGAAATGCAGAGAAGAATTAAAGGACAAGCTTTAGGAAGGAGTGGAGGTAACATGACAACAGAACAACACGTGATTGAACAGCTTTCCCAGTACCGGCAAAAGAAGGCCCGCATACAGGCACTATCGACGTATAGCGTTGGTGCCGGAATCACCGTTTCCCGATTGAATGAGGATGACCAACTGCAGGAGCTGCACGGGAGGTTACGCGGGTTGCCGACATACATGTATTTGTCGAAACAAGAACAGGAGCTAGAAACAGTGGCTCACGCCTACATGTCCAGTTACCCAGCTGGGGTTAAAGCCCAGAAGCAAGCTGTCCCAGCCCAAGTGATGGATCCGGAAGACACGGGGCTGCTGCAGGAGCTGCGGAGAAAGGTTCAGAAGGTGATCGCTGCGAGAGGATATGACGTACGGGATGGAATAGAAGCGATCATTGAGCGACTAACTGAGTTGCAGGATCTGCAGGCTGAGGTTGATCGGATCGATTTTCTTTTAACTACACTTGAAGAGTACCGGCCTAATGATGCAGAGCTGTTAAGATTGATATACGCAGATGGCGTTGAGATCCCAGTTATCGCGGATAAATTACAGCTAACTGAACGCACAATTAGCCGTAGACGAAGAGTCGCAGAAAGCGAGTACATTAATTTGGCACGATAATGTCAGTAAAATGACTTTAAAATGTCGAACGTTTGTTCTTGTTTTCCGTGTCAACCCCTGCTAAAATGATATTGTGCCCTTCATGTAAGGAGACGGTCGGCAATGGACCAAACGAGCCGTTAGGCGGCCGTCTCTTTTTATAACCGGATGTAGTGTAGCTGGGTAGCACGCTTGCCTTGGGCGCAAGTAGTGTGGGTTCAAATCCTGCCGTTCGGATTATTCGTAGCTTTTTCATCTCCCCCTTTTGCCGTCTCGGATCGAGGCGGTATTTTCTTTGAAGGAAAACGCCTTTTCAAATTTACCTGAAAAGGCGTAAAAGAGCAGTAAGAAAGAGCAACTAGTTTAGACAATAAGCAATGAACTTTTTACCAAATGGGGTTAATTCGACACCATCCCGTAAAGAGTTGTCTTCTCTACCACCGAACGACATACCCGTAGTAAATGTTCTTATAAATCCGTAGCCCTTCAGTCTACCGATTGCACCAACGATGGCGTACTGTTCGACTCCATCTTTTCGAATGGAGCCGACTTCTAATGCATCGAGCGCCTTTCTAAGAAGAGCTAAAATATCACACTCTAGAAAAGTCATGTCGCTAACAGCATCAAGAAAGAAACGTTGTTCGTCGAAATTACCTTTTGGTTGAGACAGTGTTGATAATAAGAACTGCTTAAGGAAGTCTCTTTTTGCTTCTGTATGTTCTCTTTCGACCTTTTCGTTTAGCTCTTCAATTAAAAAGACTAATTCATCTTTGTTAAATTCATCAATTCCACGAAATTGATGGCCGGATTTTGAAATGTATTCTGAGAATTCTTGATAAAAGGATTCTAGCCTTTTAAATCGCTTTTCTTGCTTTGTCCCGTAATATAACGTGGCAAGTGAACCACCTATGTACGGGATTAATTGTAGCCCAGCTTGTATTGCGATATCTTGTTCTTCTTTAAGTGATAACTTAATTTCAGCACTCATTGAATCGCCCCCTTGTTGGGACTATTATACTATGAACCAGGAATATATTGGTATAGGAGTTGATAGAAATGGCATTGACGGCCAAACAGCACCTATTCGTCCAAGAGTACCTGATAGACCTCAATGCCACTCGTGCTTATAAGGCCGCTGGCTATAGCGTGAAGAGCGATAACGCAGCCGGCGTGGAGGGTCATCGGCTACTAAGGAACCCTAAGATTGCCGCCGCTGTAAAAGAGGCCATGGATAAACGGTCTGAGCGTACGGAGATTACCGCAGATATGGTCCTGGAGCGATGGTGGACGATTGCAAATGCGGATCCGAACGATCTTATCTACCATCGCCGGGTCTGCTGCAGATATTGTTTCGGCCAGGATCATGCGTATCAATGGGTTGATAAGGAAGAGTATCTAAATGCGGTACAGATCGCCCGTCAAATGGAGAAGCCGCTTCCTGTCAACAACGGAGGGTACGGATTTGATTCGACACTTCGCCCGCATCCTAAATGCCCTCGCTGTCATGGTGAAGGATTCGGAGAGATCCACGCAACGGATACCCGAGACCTTAGCCCTCAGGCACGAATGTTGTATGCCGGTGTCAAACAGACTCAATCTGGTTTTGAGATCAAGATGAGAGACCAGGATAAGGCCTTGGAGAATGTGGCTAGGCATCTTGGTATGTTTAACGACAAGATGGAGCTTACAGGCAAAGACGGCGGCGCTCTGCAGGTGATTTTCGATAAGGGGATGACGAACGATGAGTAATCAGGTTGTTATTCCCTATAAGCCCCAGCCCCGGCAGCAGGTGTATCACCAGACTGAGGCGGATGAGATCCTGTATGGCGGTGCTGCTGGCGGAGGTAAGTCTGAGGCGACGATCTGGGACGCGTTGAAATATGCTATGCAGTATGCAGGCAGCCGTCAGATCATCTTCCGGCGTACATATCCCGATCTGCAGCGCTCTATCATTTCCCGTACGATGCAGGTATACCCGAAAGAGCTTGGTAAATACAACAAGGCCAAGCATGAATGGGTATTCGTGAATGGCTCCATAATCGAATTAGCGTACTGGGACAATGATGCCAACTATACGAATTACCAGGGCGCGGAGTACGATGTCATCCGGTGGGAAGAACTGACCCAGTTCGAAGAGAAGTGGTATCTATATATGCTGTCTCGTCTGCGTGGTAGCAAGCCCTTCCCTCGTTCGGTAAAGAGCACAACGAACCCTGGGGGCGTGGGCCATACCTGGGTGAAGAAGCGTTTCGTATCGATTGGACCAGCTGAGACTGTCCACCGGATCATGGAGACGGATGACGATGGAAACACATTGTACTGGCCGGAAGGAACACCCAATGCCGGCGAACCTATCATCCGCAGCCGGATCTTCATTCCCGCTAACGTTCACGACAATCAGGCTCTGGTCCAAACGGATCCGGGCTATTTGGCGCGTCTGTTGGCTCTTCCCGATATCGAGAGAAAGCAACTACTCGAAGGGGATTGGGATGTATTTGCAGGCCAGTACTTCAGCGAATTTACCCGGTCTATTCATGTTGTTGAGCCGTTTGACATTCCGAGGGATTGGAAAAGGTACCGGGCGTTTGATGAAGGGTATACGGATCCGTTCGTTTGTATCTGGTTGGCTTTGGCTCCTGATGGTACAGGGTACCTGTATCGGGAACTGGCACAGAGTAAACTGCTCACTTCAGAACAGGTGGAGCTCACGAAGCTGAACAGTCCTGTATCTGAACGGTACGAATACAACGTGGCTGATACGTCATTCTGGAATAAGTCCAAAACGGAGAACATCACTCCGGCTGAGATATTCGCCCAGAAGGGTGTACATCTGATCCAGGCTAAGAAGGAACGCGTAAACGGATGGAAACGGCTGAGGGAATGGCTTCATGTATACGATGCGATTGATCATGTGACGGGCAATCTTTACAAAGATACGAAGCTTAAGATCTTCAGCACATGTGTAAAAGCTATGGAAGCCATCCCGGCCTTGATGCATGATCCTCATAAAGTAGAGGACGTAGCCCCTCATGCGCTGGATCATATACCGGATGCGTTGCGCTATTGGGTAATGAGCCGACCAACTGCAGGCAGGGTAAAGGATGCTTGGTCAGCTAATCCGGACGAGATCCGCGAATCCCAGGACGACTTTGACCAGGACGATGACGATGATGACATACCAATAGTGCAAGGGTTCTGGTAAGTCCGATTATTCACTGTTTATGCAAGACATGTGCACAAAACACAAGGTTTTGTGAAATAGTCTGTTAGCGCAAACCCTTGATACATAAGGGTTTATTTGTTTTGTGTTGAAAATGGTTTATGCATAGCGTATGCAAGAAGCCGGGAAGCCGCATGGTTGAGGGATTTTGGTTTAATCGTATTCGTTACGAAATACATCATTTATACATGAAGGAGAGTGCGGAAATGGATGCGCAGGATAGCGACTTAATCGGAGAATGGATTAATGAACGATGTCCCAGATGCGGTGCAGCTCTCCTGGGAAACAAGCGAGGAAATAAGTGGTGTTCAAATGCAGGAGGAACCAGTATAGCTACATGCAGTTATGGACTGGACCCAGAAGAGGAGGAATAGATAATGTTCTACTTTTGTGCATTTATTTTGTTAATGGTGATCACTTACCAGGGTGTGCAGCTGACCGTTCAGCAGAGAACTATCAAGGATCTAACCGATCGGCTCATGGCTAGGAATTATACCGAGTATGCGGCCGGTCGTGCAAGAGAAGACCCGCCTCCAGAGGTAAAGAGTCGAAAGCCCCTCAGCTGGTACGATGATCCGGATATTCCGGAAGATGATTATAACGATGATATGAATAAAGGATTTATTCCTGGTTTTAGGCGGTGATGACGAATGACGCTACTTGGTAAGGTGAAAGGCATCTTCGGCAGCTCATCTGGTGATGATCAAACGGATAACCCCAATACACCTGATGAGCAACGGATCGTGGATGAGGTCATGACAGACTTCAATGTATTCAAAGAGCCGCGCCAGAAGATGGATGACATCTGGCGGAAAGAGCAACGTATTTATATGGGCGATCATTGGTATGGGCTGCGCACGGAAGCTGTGTCCAAGCTCCGGCCAGATGCCGTTGAGAATGTGGCTTTCTCGCAGATCGAGAGCATTGTCGGCAAGCTGACGGGCTGGATGCCTTATCCGGATTACGATGCTCAGGAGGAAAATGACGAGCAGAAGGCTCGGGATCTCAACGACTTCATGCCGTATGAGCTAAGGCAGATCAAGTTCAAGCAGAAACATTCAAGGGCAATTCGCCGGATGGTTATTCATGGACCGCTGATCTATAAGACCGTGTTTGATCCAACGGTGGAAGGTGGAAGAGGTCAGAACAGATATACGGGCCGGAATGATATCTTGCCGGTGGATCTATTCAGCTTTTATCCGGATCCGCGAATATCAGATTTCATTCATCTTCAGGAGATGGGTGCAATCATCATGAAATATCCTAAGACCCTGGAGTATTTCAAAAAGCGTTGGCCGAAGCAAGGTGAGAAGGTCCAGCCGGATTCCTCAGCTGGTAATGAGGGGATTGATGGCGACTCTACCGACAGCATTTCAGGACTAACGGAAATTAACACCAGACAGAAGTCGTCCGGATTGATCGAATACTGGTATCGTGGACTGCCTAAGGTCGTTACCCGAGAGGATCGGGAACTCTTTCGGGATCTGGCCGAGGAAAAGCTGCTGCAGGGAGTTGATCCTTCCGAGCTGATCGCAAAGGCAGAAGGCAATATGGAAGGTGTGCACTGCATCTACATTTCATCGGATGGCGTGTTCCTGGAGCATAAGGCATATGTGTATGATCATGGTCAATACCCGTTCACCGCAAGGACGTTGTATCCTGATGAGGGCAACGTGTGGGGTAAGGGCTTCATGCGCGACATGATCAAGCCTCAGATTATTAAAAACAAGTATGCCGAGATTGCAATTGAAACCATGGCCAAACAAGGTAACGGCGGGATCATGTATGAGGAAGGAGCAATCACCAGACCAAATACATGGCAGGAGCGTCGTAGTCTCCCTGGGGCTATGCTTCCAGTTGCGCACGGTCGAATGAATGACGTTAAGGAGCTTCAGGGGATCAACATCCCAGGGAGCTTATTTAACATGCTGTCTTATTATGATGAGATGCTGCAAAAGATTCCGGGTCAGTTTGATAGTTCGAACGGCCAAGCGAATAGCAACGTCACATCGGGAGAGCAGGCCAAAGCACTCATGGCCGCTGCCGGTACGAGGCTGAATACAACATCTGATCTTATACAGGATGCGCTGGAAGAAGTGTTTGGCCAGTATGTTGAACTGATTGCACAGTTCTATACAACGGAACGCATTGCCCGTATCACAGGCCGCAAGTTGAGTATCAGTCGGGATACGATCGTCTCTCAGGTCCCATCTGAATATGATACCGGTGAGCAAATCCCGGATCCTGATACTGGTGAGCCTGTGCCAGACATAAGACCGGTCCAGGAAGAGTATGTGCCTGAATTCGATATCCTTGTTCACATTGGGGTAGACAAGCCGCAGGATCGGGAGTACTGGCTACAGCTTGCCTTCAACCTACTTCAAACAATCGATCCAGTTACGCAGCTGCCTATGATTGATGCTGAGGGCGTCCGGTACGTCATTAGCACAGGACGTATGGAACCGATGGATGTCATCAAGCGCCGGATTGAGCAAGAGGCTGGTACTCAGCAACAGATGCAGCAACTTCAAATGCAGATCCAGCAGCTCACACAGCAGAATCAGGAACTCCAGCAAACTACGGCCCAGCTCACGGACCAGAGTGTACAGCAGGAGACGCAACAGCGTGAATTTGAACAATCATTGAAACAACAGAAGATTAATCTTGAAGCAGCGAAGACGGCAAATGAGATCATGAAGAGTCAGCAGCCGGCTTCACCTGTTTTACCTGGCCAGTGGTGAGAATCCATCTGGCCTTTTATTATCTGCCGCCACCCATAGCGGAATAGGAGGAACTAACATGTTTGATGTAAATGACCCATCCACCAACCCAGGTGAGCAAGTCGAGTCAACCCACCCACAGGCTGACGAGCAACAACAGGAAATGAGAAGTGTTTATGAGGCGTTCGATCTTCAATATCCAGAGACCGAATCAGACGATGACGACCATAAGGATCCCGAAGATGAACTGGACGATAGGACAGCCGCTCCACCCAAAGACGGCGAACCGGACGATCCTGAACAACGAAAAGGGATAACGGTCAAGTATAACGGTCAGGATGTCTTCATCCCGGAAACAGAAGTCGAGGCCCATGCCCGTAAAGGTCTGAATTACGACAAGATCGAAGGCCGGGCAAAACAGTACGAAACCGCACTGGATCGACTAGCCCGCCAGCAAGGGTATAAGGATCACGCTGATCTGATTGCGAACCTGGATAAGATCGAACAGGAAGCCGTACAGCAACAGCAAAATCAATTCGATCAGCTTAAGGCGCATTTACGTCAAGAGGCTGAGGATGCCGGAATCGATCCAGATTCTATGGAGAGATACCTGGATAATCATCCTCTGATCAAACAGGCCAAGGATGTCATTCAGCGCAGTGAGCAAGAGCAGCAGATCAAGCAGCAAGAACAAAGCCAGCAGCAGCTTCTGCAGGGGTGGGAAGACCTCTTTCGCAAATACCCGCATCTGGCCGATCAGGTGAACCCGGATGGTGGATCAGCTCCGTGGTTGACGCCCGAAATGCATGCCAGGCTTGAGCGTGGCTATGATCCGATTGATGCCTATGAGCTTGTCCACCGTGATAGCATAATGGCTGATGAACGCAAGCGAACAGAGCAGTCCGTACTGAAGAATCAGCGGCTGAATAAGCGAGCGCAGGTAGTTGGTCAGGGTAACGGGGAACGGCAGCCGGAAGTTCCGGCGGAGCTGTCTTCTGCTTTTGCGGCCTTCGGTATCGACCCGAAAAATGCCCAGAAGTACGCTAAAAATTTTGAGAATAAATAGGAGGGGTTAGCATGCCTCAAGGATTTAAGTATGTATACAACGATTACGGTAAGGATCCGACACGGATTACTGAGCAATTGATGACTGATGGCGAGGCGGGTTTTGCCAATCAAGCTATTAAAATTGTTGGCGGTCGAATTACTAAAGCTGAGCCTACAGATCCGATTGCTGGCTTCTTGACGGCTAATATTGAGGCGGGGAAAGACAAGCCTGCAGAGTACATTCTAGCTCGTGAGGGCGATTGGTACGATGCGGCTTACACGGGAACCGCAGATGCTGGCTTTGTTTCAGGTGCAACTGAAGTCGCACTGGATGCAGATGGACTCTCGGCTGATGCAGCCGCTATTGTTGGAGGCCCCTTGGCTGTGTTTGAGGTAAACACCGAGCGTAAGACGGCTCGTGTCAAAGTAAAGAACCGTCAGTTCTCATAATTCTAAAGGGTATTCAGAGAGGAGATATAAAATATGCAAACAGCACTTCGTTGGGATCCGCGAGTATTGGAGCCTGTATTTAAGGAACTCTATTCGCTTGAAATGAAAAATAAAAAGGACTATATTCCGCTCCTGTATAACGTAACGACCTCCACTAAGCCATTGGAATCCTATGAAGGGATCGGCGGCGAGGGTCTGATGGAAGATTGGAAACATTCGAATAACCAGGTTTACTATGAGGACATCGATGAACTCTGGCAGAAGATCATCAAGAACCGCAAGTTCTCCGATGGTCGTATCATCGAACGCGACTTCATTGATGATCTTCAGTTGACCGAAATTAAACGCCGTATTGCTTCTCTTGCAGATTCTGTTTACAAAACCCAGCAGCTTCAAGCTGTTGAGTTCTTGGTGAACGCCTTTTCGGCAACAGGGCCAAACTGGCGGGGGCGTATTGACAGTTATGTCGGGCCAGATGGTAAGCCGCTTTGCGCAGCGGATCATCCGTACAGTCCAACGAACAGCACCGATGTGCAATCTAACCTAGGTGATAAGCCTCTGAATATCGACTCTTGGGATGAGACGGCAGTCGCTATGCAAGAGTGGGTCGATGATAAGGGTAACACCATGGCCGTCATCCCGGATACGCTTATTGTTGCACCTTACAATGCTCGCGCAGCATTCAAAATTGCAGGCTTGCCAGATTCGGATCTGCCGAAGTATGAACCTGGAAGCAATAACTTCGACGCCAACATGTACATGGGAGATATCAATGTTATTGTTGATCCATTTATCAAAGCTAGCCATCGTAAAAACTGGTTCGCCGCTGATTCTGCACGGTTGAAGCAGTTCAATATCTGGCAGTGGAGACGGAAGGTCGAGAATGGTACGATGACAGATTTCGACACCGAAGCCACTAAACACAAGGCAATCGGACGCTGGGGATATGCTTTCCTCAACTATTCCTTCATCTACGGTCATAACGTCAAGTAGATCATAGCGACAAGCAGAGGGGGCTTTGGCTCCCTTTCCTTGTTTTAAGCATTCGTACCCGAGTTTTTAAAAGAAGGAAAGGAGATGCTTATGTATCGGGATGAACTTGATGCACTGAATGCAATTCACTTGGAACAAAAAAGGACGAATGAGCTCTTAGAGAAATTGGTATCTGAGATGCTGGAGCCGAAGGTAGATCCAGCGCCAGCAGAACCACTAGAGCCAGTAGAATCACCAGCACCGTCAGCACCAGAACCAGCAACAATTGAGCCTATCAATGGGGAGGAGGCTGCCGACAATGCTGCTAAAGGACGTGGTCGAGGAAATCGCGGAAAAGGTTCCTAATTACCTGTCTCCCGCTTCCATTGTCCGGAAGGTGACGCAGGTCCGGGATCGGCTGCTAAGGCAATCAGGCGGAGCTCAGCAGCAGGCTGATACGGTGTGTACCGCTATTGACTTAACTGCGGGTCAATCGCTGTATACACTTCCTTGTCCTCCAGGCAATGTGGTGGATGTAGATATGATGTGGGACGAAGAGTGGCGGAGGATCCCGCTTCGACAGTTCCATCAGCGATCAATGAAGCCATATTACTATTTCCAGGCAGGGACGATCGGACTGGTGCCAACTCCGGAACAAGACTGTGTAACGGGCTTGAAAATATTTCATATCCCTGTGCTGCCTGAATTGAGATTAACGGATATGAACGGGCCAACCGGCTTCGATCCTGATTACGACATGGTGCTGGTATATGGCGTCTTGCGTGAGATTACTAATGGCAGAGATGCACAGGAATATGACGCTAAGTATCAGGAGCTCCTGAGTGGTTACCAATCAGCTAATTCAGGCTGGGAGCGATACGAGGTAAAGGAAAGATGGTGAGATCATGAGTAGTAGATTTCCTTGGCGTGATACGAGTGAAGATATTGCTAAGCAAGGTCATCCACAATGGGAAACACCAGGCGGGGCACAGCAAAAGGCAGATAAGGCAGAGAAGAATGCGAAGGATTATTCTGATTCTAAGTTATCGGCTCACATCGGAACTGGTGGATCAGCACACGCGCTTGCAGTTCCAAGCGGCAAGGCTGGATTTATTTCTGGTTCTGATCAGGCAAAGTTGAATGGGATCAAGCCAGGGGCCGAAGTGAATCAAAATGCCTTTTCGAAAATAAACGGCATACTCGCTTCAGTAAAGGAAGACACCCTAGATATTGAAGCCGGTGTAGGCATCACGATCACACCGGATCCAGCTAATAAAAATGTAAGGATTACAGCAACCGGAACTTCTACTCCTGGACCACATGGCATTGAACATGCGGGTGATGGGACAGATCCAATTCCTGAAGCGACGGAGACGGTGAGTGGGTTGATGAGTGCAGCCGATAAGGTTGAACTCAGAGAAACAGCCAAAGGTCTTGAAGAAGTTACTGTGCAGTTGGCGGATATTGCGATTAATGTTAAGCAATACGGAGCTAAAGGAGACTGGAATGGTGCAACAGGGACTGATGATGCCTCTGTAATTCAATCAGTTTTAGATATGTGTTCTAATGATGGTGGGGGGCTTGTATCTTTACCCGATGGTCGTTACTTCGTAGCAACTAAAATAACCGTGCCTTCCAATGTTACGTTAGCCGGATGGTCATTGGGCTCAAATGTAAATAATGCAAATGTTGAAATTATCGGGGCTGCTTCGCTCCCGATTGTTGTTGAATTGAATGGTGGGGTAGTGAGTGCCCAAACATCTCTCAGAAATATATCAGTTACAAGAGAACCAGGGGCGATACCTCCAGGGTCGATAGGAGTTAAGGTGGCATCGACAGACTATTCATCGTTGGTAGATGTTAATATACACCAACATGCCATTGGTTTGGAAATCACTGGGCAACTATCATGTAATGCTGAACGTGTTGTGATTTACTCTGTAACAGAAGCTTACACTTCACTTGAGAACACACCGCAAATAACATTTAAGGATTGTTCATTTGGTCGCAATGGTGGGGAAAATGGGATTGGCCCGGCGATTGATATGATCCGTATATTAAACGGAATAGATACATTGTCGTTTATAAGATGCCAAATAAACCCGACAATAACCGGAGTCCAAAATGCAATACATTTTAAAGGTTATAATAATCCGAATGGCTACTTTTATTTTACATCGTGTCATATTGAAAATATGCATACGATCATCTCGAGCGACTCACTGACTAGCGTAATACCGAGGGTCATTTTATTAGGTTGCACAGTAAGTAATTTTGTCAATAATCCTTTTATAGATTTAGATCCGGCCACTGATGTTTACGAATGGAATATATCAAGTTGTATTATCACAGGCACCACAACATTTACAAAAGGAAGTGCCGTAAACATAACAGGGAATCGTTTTTCAGGTGCTGTGTTACTAGATATGGAATCCGCAAACATTACAGGTAATACTTTCAACACTGGAGTTACTTTGAAGGGTGTATGGGAAAATCTAGTGTTTGCGAATAATGTTTTTGACGGTCCGGGTCAAAAAATAATAGATATGTCTACTGGAAACAAGAGCATCTTTGGTAACAGTTCGGGAAATGGGTACATCAACAACAATATACTTCCAGGTGATTTTTTACGGGTTGGTTCAGGGTTATCATTCGCAATTAAACGCTATACAGGCACATTAGATGCATCTGGTGCAGTTAGCATTCCCCATGAGATCATAAGCGGACACCATTCTATAGTTATTGCTCAAGCGTTTTATAAGGGTGGGGCTGGTGGAGAGATGCGACAAATGAACATCAATTATATAGATGGCGCAAACGTAGTCATCTCTGGAGGTTCAGTAAATGCTCCTTATCGATTGACGCTTATATTCAGCGACAATAAATCGGAATGGTAGTTATGAAATCAACAATTGGACGATATAGTACTCAGATGTTTAAAGTCACTGCTGAATATTTGCTGTCAATGGATGGAGGAGCCACAATATACCTGAAAGGTGCTTGTCGGTTAGATAGTACGGTAGAACTATATAGGGTGTATTCTCTCATAAACTATGGTAGCGATATTGCGGTTATTATTTTCTTTTTATCGATGTCGGGGTAGAATGGTCCCAGTATAGATAAAAAGGGGCTGAAGCCAATATGAGCGTGAAAAAATTCGGGTGGATCGATTTTCTTAAAGGGCTTTCTATTTTAGCTGTTGTTTTTGATCACTTGTTTGGGATAGTCTATCATAATCAATCTGTTCATCTACTGACAGAGTTTTCAGTAACAGCCTTCATTTTCTTGGCTGGGGTAACATCGGTGATATCAATTGAACGTAATAAGATGTCTTTACGGGATTATCAAATAAGAAGAGTCAAAGGAGTATTGATCCCATATCTTATCGCGACAGCTATATATGTATTTGTCAATCTTCATTATAATTTTGATTTGAAGGTGTATTGGAACGCGTTACTGAATTTCAATGCATCCGCACCATTTTATTTCATAGCTTTTTTTATTCAGTTAGTAATAATTGCTCCTTATCTTTATAAATTGCTGGTAAATAAAAGGATATGGTTTCAATTACTAAGTTTAATTATTGTTTACCTTATTGCTAGATTATTCACGCATAACAGTGTAATAGGTGAAATATACGGCGGGGGAGGTAAATTATTAGGGGGATCATATCTTTTTGTTTTTTTCTTGGGGATGTTGACATATATGCTATATAAAAAACACTCGGATATTTTCAACAAGAATTACGTAAATGTTTTATTAATGATTGTTTCGATAATTGCACTCGGGGTTGTATATTTTACTGGATGGTTAAATTTAGGGTGGACCAACCCTCCGAACAAATATACTATTATTTATTCTTTGAGTGTAATGGTTTTTGGCTTTTCATTGTTTATGCTTCTAGCAAAATGGAGAGTGTCCAAAACATTCTTGTCCATGTTTGAAACCTTGGGGAAGTATTCGTTATATATATTCCTCTATCATTGGCTGGGTATTGACTATGCTAAGGAATTGATTGGAGTTGCAGAAATTAATTTCTTCAATACGATCTGCCTCTTTGTATTTGCTGTTGTTTTCCCTACCATTATAGGTATGTTAGTTAAATACCGTTGGAAAATCGTCAACAACAAAAAAATATTAGGGTGGGTTTTAGACACCAACATATCCAAATGACATATTTAATTTGGATATGTTGGACGAAAACTGTGCAATAAGTAAGAACATAATGCAAGTGTTAATTGCTATGAAAGGAGGCCTGTTATGAACATTGCAGAGATCATCACCCAGGCAGATATTCTTGTCCCGAATGAAGTCATGTCAGCTGATAAGGTTATCCATCTGAATGCGATCAACCAAGACTTCTTCAATGTTGTAAAGATACCAAAGATATCTTGGTTCATCTGTTCGCCTGATCAAGTCGAATATGATTTGCCTCAGGATGTCCGCCAGAAGAATATCGATAAGGTGATCATAGGGATGTTTCAATATCTCAGCCTTAATTCAGATGATGTGACGCCCACCCAAAATGTATATTCTTTTGATGACCAATCTCATACGCTTTCCTTGTTCCCTGCACCCTATACGGACCTGCAGGGATTTTTGCGCTATCGTCGGATCGGGACAACGGTATTCACAGCAAACAACCTGAACGCCGTACCGGATGCCCCAGAGGAATACCACTGGACGTACATCCCAGCGCTAGCAGCTTATCTGGCTCATACCCAGGACGATAGTGTAAAGGCAGCCAACTATGAGAGCCAGTACAAGGCAGCGTGGAATGTGGCAGCACAGAATTATCAAGCAGGTGATTCAGGATGAAGCCAGTCCAATATTATCAGCCTAATTACCAGGCGCTTCCCGGAATATCGCAACCGATCCCCATCCGTGATTTTAAGGGCTTGAATTCGTTTGATGCTCTATCTATTCCGGATAGCTTTTTCACCGATATGCAGAATATGACGAGTGATGATTACCCGGCCGTTTCGACACGACCGGGTTATTCTATTCTAGGAACCTTTGGATCAAGAGTTCTAGGGATGGGAGTGTGGAAAGACCGTGAGCTGCATGCCGTATTCAATGACGGAACTTGGAGACGATGGAACGGGTCATCCTGGTCTACCTTGGCAACTGGCCTGAGTACTTTGGCCGATTGGTCCTTCACAAACTTCCAGGGGGACCTGCCAGATGTGAACCTGATTGCCTGTAACGGAGTGGATCCAGTGAAGAAGTATGACGGAAGCAGCGTGTCAAACTTGAGCGGCGCACCTTCTAACGGGAAGTACATGACCACATACCAGAACCGGCTTTGGTGTGCGGTGGATAATGAGTTATGGGCTTGTGCGCTGGATCAGCCCGATCGATGGGATAAGTTCACTGGAAACAAGGATGACAGCTACCGACGTCAAATGGAATCCACGCGAGGCGAGCAAATTAATATGTTGACTGGGAGTCTGACCAAATTGACGATTGGCATGCCGAACAGCCTGCATGAGCTCTATGGCGCCTTGCCAGAAGACTTTACTACCAAGCTGATCACCGAGGACATGGGCGTATCTAACCATAAGAGTGCGGTCACACAAGAAGGTTTTATGCGCTTCATGCACAAGGTTGGAATCTTCGAATACGGTGGCGGCGTGTTACCGAACAAATCGTTTTCGGATGTTATCGGGAAATTCGTGACAGGGGTAACGGATACGAGTGTCGCCGGCTCTGACGGTACGAAGCTGTATTTCAACCTAACCCCTGACAGAATGCTAGTCTATGATCCTCGGCCTGGTGTACAAGCTTGGAGTTTATGGAGAGGCATACACGCCGCGCAGTTTGCGTCCATGCAAAATCAACTCTATATCGGTGATGCATACGGTCGTATTTTACGAATGGAGGGCTCTACAGACGGAGGCGATTCTATTCGCTGGTCGGCTACTACGAAGCCTTTCAATGGTGGCTCCATTGCTCAAAAGATGCGTTGGTATAAACTTTGGATGGTCGTGGAGCTTACTGGCAGCATGGAAATTCATCTTTCATCCTCGATCAGCGGAGGAGATTGGACGCTGGTCCAGTCGATTGCTGGTAGCAGCTCGCCACAAGTGCGCAGGGTCATCATACCGGTATCCAAGTTCGCACGTGAAAATTGGATCCGTGTAAGATTCTCTGGTACTGGCTGGGCTAGGATACATGAATTCACAAGACAAACGCGGCAACTGCCGCTTTATTAGGAGGTTGATGTCATGGCCTTATGGAGCGATACTCCTCGGATCAGTGCACCGCCCAATACACAAGATATCGGCCAGGTACTGTCTTATGTAAAAGACTTGGCGAATACAGTCGCAAAGATGGCGAAGGACTTGGAGTTCCTTGTGAATGGTAATCTGGATGCGAACAATATCCGAGCTAATAGTATTGAGACGAAGAATCTTAAAGCAAACTCCATTACTGCTGATAAGATCCAAGCTGGTGCTATCACAGCTGAAAAGATTGATGTTAACGAACTCTCTGCCATCTCAGCGAACCTAGGGCATATTACAGCAGGGTTGATAGAGGCAGTACAGATATTTGGGTCTTATATATCTACGAATCGTTACGGGTATCCTCGTGCAGTAATGAGTTCGGATAATGATGTGTTCGGAGTCTATAAGGATGCTAATAACAATATCACTATGGAAGCTGACTATGGTGGAGCACCAGCACAAATATATACTTCTCAAGGGATGACCAAAGCACGTATTAGCACTCTTCTAGGTACGATGTTAATTGATGCAATTAACCAAATGGAGATTAATGTAACTAATAACGGTTACTTGATACTACCTTCATTCTCAAGAATTCTAGGTAATGGCCGTAATTTAGGCGCTGAGTTAGAAGACAAAGCCTTAGCAGGAATATCAACTAATCCTTCTGGTAGCCACAACCACGGGATTCCAGACTTCACTCAGTTTAAAGATGTAAATGGTGTAATCCATACTTTCAGAGCTGCAGGAACTCATACTCACGAGCAAACTAATTAAGTATTACTAAAGATCGATATAAATGGTATAATCACACCAAATTATGACATTGAGGTGTGGTCATGAAAAAACACTTAAAAAATATAGGACTATTGTTTATCGGTTTTGTAGTCGGTGTAACAATTGCATTTGCTTCTGATATTCAAGCAGCTGCATCAAAACTATTAGGTGGAAAAGTAGCCAAAGTTATTACAGTGAAAAAAGATGGGAGGGTGATCGGGGAAGGTGGAATTATTAACGGGACTACCTATCTTCCGATTAGAACTATTGTTAATTCATTGGATGGAGTTGAGGTGGGAAGTGTGAATTCGAATGAAGTGAACTTGGTTACGAGTGAAACGGATAATGGCGAAAGTGAAGCTTCAGTGACTAGTCCAGAAGTAGATGGAAAAGAAATCGCGGATCAAGAACAAGCCGAATTAAATAGATTAACTCAGGAGAAAAACAAGAAAATTAATGAAGTGCGTACTGAAATAAGATCAATTAATAAGCAAATTGAAGACGCTCAGTTTAAGATTAAAATAGAAGAAACCACTGCTTATAAGTCAGCAAAAATGATGGTCGAAAATTATGAGAATGGTCTCGGTGGATCAGCATCAGAGAATGATTACAAAATCTACAAAGCAGAATACGATAGAATGAACAAAGAAAAACAAGAGGCAGAAACATCGCTTTCTGGTTTGAAAAGCAAACTCGCCGACCTCGAATCACAATTGGCTAAATTGCAGAATTAAATAATACTATACGAAGGACCTTCATCTGAGGGTCCTTTTCTCATGCAAAGAAATGGAGGTGTGTTATGGCAACCTATGATTACGGCATTAGGCAAGGGCTGAATAGCAAAGGCGTGGATAACGGTCGGATCGGCTATTCCAATGGTTACGTCACAGTAGATGGTAAGAATTTCATGAAAGCTGATTACAACAACAAGGGTACGACATACTCCAATCAGCAGAATTTCAATAACGCCTGGAACAGCTTCAACCCTGGTAGCTCTATGAGTATGCAAAAGACAACAAGTCCGTTTGTTCAGGCAGCTACGAATGTAAAGAGCAACCCGCAGCCTGCTTATACGCCATACACCAGCCCGACCGAAAACACATTAAACCGGATGAACGATTTCATCAATAATATGAGCGGCTTTCAGTTCAAAGCACCAGACCCCTTCGAATATAATCCGCAGTCTGATCCGGCATATCTATCTCAGTTGGCAGAGGCCAAGCGGAATATCGCAGACCAGCAGGTGGACACAAATGCTGTTCTCCGGGCGCAGGGACAAGGTAAGTCGTCGTACAGTGAGCTTGTTCAGAATCAGATTGGAGATAAGACGCTGGCTAGCTTAGCGGATACACTTGTCCCGCAGCTTATGAACCAGGCATATCAGCGTTATAACGATGATGCTAACCGGTCCCTACAGGTCCAACAAATGAATTATGGTACCCAGCAGGATACACTAGCTAACCTTGGCAGTCTATATGGCTTGCAGCACCAAGAGTACTTCCAGAATCCGATCCAGGAGGCGCAGCTTACCGGAAACTATTTACCGAATGAAGCGAAGCAGGCGATCAGCAACCTACTGGATCTGAAGCGTCAGGCGGAGACAAAGGGGATGTCCCGTGAAGATCGAGCGGCTCTCAGCCAACAAGCGGATGGTATACGATCACAGCTTCAGGCATTAGGCATTGACCCAAGCTTCTATGGGGCCGATGTCCACTCCTCGAAAGCTAGTCAGAATAACCCAGCGCTTCGGACCCTACAGGGACAACAGGTAGACTTGCAACGCCAAACAGCGAATTGGGACGCAGCCCGTAACGTTTGGGATGCATCAGGACAAATGGTTAGTCCACAAACGGACTGGTCTGGTCTTATTCGCCAGACACAGAAGGGCAATGCTCCTTTGACCATGGCGGCTCAGCAGCAAGCGTTTAGTAACCAATTCACACTGGAACAGTTTGCATATCAGAAAGCACGAGACGCCATCAGTGACCAGCAGTGGAAATTGAAGTTTGATCAGGATGTAAATCAATTCGGTCTGAACTATGCTCTCCAAACGTTGTCTGAGCAGAACCAACAAGCATACCGAGAAGCACAGATCGGTCTGAGTCAGGATGATAGCGCACGTGCTTGGGCACAGCTTGATTATCAAATGGCGAATCCGTCCTCGGAAAGCTACAGAGGTCTGTCTGCTAATCAAGTATTACAGAGTATGCAGAGCTTATACACTGAACCTATTTACTCTACTGATGAGTTCGGTAATCAAACCAAGTCAGGGACTCAAATCACCAGCAGCCCCGCTAAGCGTGAACAGATGTTTCTGAATGTAGTTGACTCAGGCCTTAGTGATTTGGAAACGAACCAGATACTGAATTCACTTGGCATGACCAAGGCTGAGATCGATAAGTATATGAAAAAGTTTGGGGCTTCCTCGGGAAACTGAGTAGCCCCACCACCGCATCGAATGGTGTTGGGGCATACAAGAATTACTACAAGGCCGAGCGCGATGCCAAAGCCAACCCGAAGAACTACAATACGGCCAGTACAGCTGTTAGCAAGGCGATTCGTGATTTAGGCCTTCCGAATAGCTGGCTGCAGCCAACGCTAGAGCTCATTGCTCGTGAGTCTAGCTTTAACCCAGCCGCGAAGAATCCTAAATCATCCGCTGCTGGGTTATTTCAATTTTTGGACATGACTAGGAAGGATTACGGGGGAAGCAGTGTGAACTGGGATGATCCATACGAGCAGGCTGTGGCAGGACTGAAATATATTAAGAACCGATACAAAGATCCGGTTAAAGCGCTTGAGCATTGGGATAAGAAGAAATGGTATTAAGGCGGTGGAATGATGGCAAGCCAATTTGATTCAATACGTAACCGGACAAGGCAAGGTGAGGAGGCTAAGCAGCGTGTCTTAGATCGAGTGTATTCCCCAAGTACAGAAGAACAGGAATCCTCAACGTCTGTCTTTGACGTTATTCGCAATCGTTCCCTTGAGACCGACATGTCGGAATCCGCGGTACCTATGCTTGATATCAAACCTTCGGATCTTAATCCGTTAAACTCCTCTCTCACAAGGGGGGTCTTAGGAGATAAGGTTGCCCAGAAGACATGGGAGCAGAACAGCGGCATGGAATTCAAGCCGGTCCAAGGTCCGCCAGTACCTCCTCAGTTATCGGAATATGAGAAGGGTCTGCAGGAGATTGAAGCGAAGCGTCCAGACGGATTCTGGGGCGGTGTCTATGACTTCACTGTGTCGCCATTTGCCAAAGCGAATAACTGGATATGGTATGGCAATACCCCTGGGCAGTTTACAACTCGGGCAGTTGGAGCTGGCGGCAGTATGATTCTCGGCACTCCTTCGGCTCGTCAGGCTACTACAGGCAATCCAGTAGCAGATAAAGCAGCGGACATTACTGGTACGATCGGCGGGGTGGCTGGGTTAGCGTTTAACCCGGCCGCTGCGGGAGTTAAAGGGCAGGGCCTAATAAGTGGTCCGCTTGAAGTGGCCCGTAAAGTCATGGGCACGAATGCTGGGCAAAAGGTACAGAGAGCGGCTTCTGGAGCAATTAATTCGGCAGCTCCTCGGATGTCGGTCGCCACTGCTGACCGTCTAGCCCGAACAGGAATGGAAGGTGCGATTACAGGCGGTATTGGCGGCGTTGCGGCCGGTCTTGTCCAAGGACAGGACAGTGGCGGGGAAATCGTTCGGAATGCTGCTCTTGGTGTCGGACTGGGCGCTGTGGGAGATATGGCAATAGGCTCTTTATCCAGCCTGTTCAAGCGAAACGGGATCCCTGAAAAAGAAGTGGCCGAGATCCTTGCCCTTCCAGAGCCGCGGTCGCAGACCAGAATGCGGGAAGCTGAAGCGCGGTCACAGAATACCTATGGGGCTGATCCGATTGTCAATCCATACTCGTTTGATCTTCCAGAGGCTTCGCCAGGGCTTAGATCCCAAATGGCTAATGCTCAAACTGGACGGGCTGAGATTAAGCAGATTAACCAGACTCTGAATGAGCTGGAAAGCCAGTATGAACAGCGAGTCATTGAAGAATACAAGTACCTGAAGGAATCTCGGGACTCACGTAAAGGCGTTGAGCAGGGATCTTTGCATAGGGACGCAGCAGGAGACGTGGTCGGCAGAACCGGACGCATGTCCAATAACCCTCTTTGGTATCAAGAGTTCTATAAAGCAAATGGCAAAGTCCCGAGCAACAAGGATTTATACCAATTGGCCAGAGATCGAGTGGATAACGGTTTCCAGGATGAAAGTGGCTTTGTCCCTTCCTGGAAGCAAGAGTTTGGGTACAATGAACAGTTACAAGCCTATCAAGGTGTAAAGGATAACCTGCAGAGTAGTCTCAGGGAGATTGACCCAGCTTTGAATGTAACTGACGGACCGATTGTGGCAGAACGCTTAAAGGACTTACGGCGTGAAGGAACTCCTACTAAACCCAAGAGAGCCGTTCAAGAACCCGCACCATCGGGAGGCAAAGGGATTATTGACACTTCGGACATTCCGGAGTTCCTGCTCAGAAGGCAAGCTGCTAAGCGGCCAACTGTACCTGCAGAACCTACTCCGGTTAAAGTTGATCCGAATGCGGATCCGATTCTGCGGCCAAGTCAGTTTGAAGAGAATAGCGGTCTAGGAATATCCGCTTTCGCTAAAACCAAGCCTTACGAATCTCTGAGCAATGATACCCGCTCCCAACTGGTGACTCGACTGGATCGGGAGCCAGTTAACTTAGCTGGTGCAGCGGACCGTCTCTATACGAACCTGGTGGATGATCTTCATCCACTGAACCAGTTTGACAAGCTAGTTGAGGATGTTTTAGAGAAGCCGCTCAGCGCTGCCGAAAGTATCCATAAGCGGGCTTTGGCTACTCGTGGATCAGATATGACAGCGCGCCAAATTGTAACGGATGCTTTGGTGGATAGTGATGGAAAGGTGGTAGGCGAATCCCTGAAGGAGATTCTTTCGGGGTTGCCGAAGACGGTTCGTGGAGGCGTGAACAGCTCAACAAAATCGCAGATCCGAAAAGTAAGCAGTGACATCTATGTGGATTTTGAAGACTATCTGATAAACAAGCATGCTGTTACTCGTGCCGATCGGGGAGAAGTGGTTTTTGATCAAAAGCTAAATTGGACACCTGAATATGGTGCACAAAAGGCAGCCGAATACGAAGCTATGTTTCCGGAGTTTAAGGAGACGGCAGAGAAACTGTATGCCTTTAATAAGCAGATGGTGAACAGTTGGCTTGTCGATACCGGAATCATTTCACCGGAGCAGGCCAAAGCTTGGTTTGACGCTAACCCTTTCTATGTTCCAAATAAGCGTTATTTCACACCGCTGGAGAAGCGAAGTGGCGGGACAGGGCGTGCCAAGAAAGGTTTTGGTAACCAATCAAATCCTGTTAAAAAATATGAGAAGGCGGGATCACAGCGGAAGATCATATCCCCGATCGAGTCCATTATTGAGAACGTAGATTCGTTCGTGAAGACAGCCAAACGGAATCAGGTAATGCAGCAGGCTGTTAAACATATCGAAAAAGATCCGAAAGCGTTCGCAGATTATTTGGAGATCGTTAAACAACCCGAACGGGTGGATGATCTGACTAAGCTGTCATTGGACGGTGACGGGCTTGATGAAGTGTTGGCCCGGTTCTCAGATGACTTTGATAAAGCGATGCGCAAGACGGCACTTGATAAGGACAACATCGTTCGAGTGTTGATTGATGGTGAGCAGACGCACCTGAAGGTAAATGATCCACAGCTGCTGGAAGCCATTACAGCACTCGGTCCTAAAGCCGGAAATCTTGTGATGGATGCCATCGGATGGGTGACAAACAAAATGAAAACACTGACCACGGGTGCAAACCCTGTGTTTAGTATCACCCGGAACCTGTTTCGGGATATTCCGCATGCCTACGTTGCGTCCAAGACAACCAATAACCCGCTGCGCTTTGTAGCAGATATGGCTGATGCGGCATTCCAGATCATGCGCGATGGAGAGCTATACAAGCAATACAAGCGGATTGGTGGCGGTCACTCATCCTCAATCGCGGCAAACCGAAATCTTTTGGCTCAGAGTAAGCGGTCGGTCCTACCTAAAAGTTTACTGAAGGATCTAGGTCCACGGTTGTTCTATGGCTTGGAAAACGCGATGAATGCGGTGGAATCTGCTCCGCGATTGGCTGAGTTTAAGCGAGCATCCAAGAGTGGGTTATCTGACGATCTGAGAAGTGCCTTGTTTGAAGCACAGGATTTAACCGTCAACTTTAAGCGGCGAGGGAAAATGATTCATGAGCTCGATAAGATTTTTCCTTATATGAACGCGGCAATACAGGGATTGGATCAATTCGTCCGGCTGTATAAAAACAACCCGAAAAAAGCTGTAACAAAAGCTTTCTTAGCTCTGACGGTGCCTGGTGCTGTGATGTACGCCGTCAATCACGATGACCCCAATTATCAGAAGGTGAGCAACCGAGTAAAGGACAATTTCCTGTTAATCCCTAAAGGTGACGGTACGTTCTTCCGTATTGCCAAACCAATGGAACTCGGAACACTATTCATCGATCTGCCTGAGCGCTTGATGCAGAAATTCGCTAAGGATGATCCCGCTGCGTTCCGGGATTTTGCAGAACAGCTTCGAACCCGATTTGTTCCGCCCGGCATTTCTGGCGCGCTTAAAGAGCCTAGCTTGGACGGGTTGCTTACTGGGGTTTTAGGAGACACCATTCTTGGACCGATTGCAGACCTCTCGTCCAATACTACATTCTCAGGTGCTCCAATCGTACCAGGTTATCTGAACAATTTGTCTCCTGGCTTACAGGCTGACACAAAGACCACAGATATCGCTCGATGGATTGGTGATAAGACGTATGGGACGCCATTTGAACAGAGTCCTAAAAAGCTCGATTATCTTGTGAAGCAGTACACTGGGGTCCTTGGTCAACTTGGCCAGCCGTTGTTGTCTCCAGGCGGGGATGTCGGAAGTACGTTAACTCAACAGATAACGGCAGATCCTGTGTTCAGCAATGACATTTCCACAGAGTTTTATCGCTACAAGGAGAAACTAGATCAGGCATACACAGACCGGGATTTAAGAGAAGTGCCTGAATGGTATAGTGACCCGCTCCGGAAAGAAATGGGCAGGCTCAGCAAGAGTATGTCTGAGGTTCGCAAAGAGATCCGAGCTGTCCAGGAGGATAAGAGCTTGGGTAACAAGGCGAAGCGTGATAAGTTGCGAGAGCTCCAGGAGAAGATTAATGCCTTGGCTGAGATAGGGAACGAGTTTGCTCGTGGGAAGGTTCCGTACAAATAGGAGGTGGTGACCCGTGTAACTCTCTGACATGATTTGCATCGCGCCGTAAGGCATTTTTATTTTGCCCTCGGTTATCCGGGGGATTTTTACAGTAAGGAATATAAAAACGCCCATATGTCATGGGCGTTTTGAAAAAGTTAACTAAAGGTCAATTGTTCCAAATGAAGTATTATTACTAGGATTTCTGAATGTTATGGAACTAATCATTAGATCACTTGGAACAGAGACAGCGATTTGAACACTTTTGATTTCACCTGATCTTACATTGTTAGGTACAAAAGATGAAGATCTATGTATGGTTTTACCATTAATAATTGCACTTTCGAAAAATTCTATAGGCCACCAATCGAATTTATCCTTAGGTTCGGCATTAATTTGAACATCAAAATTTATAACAGCAAATTTATAACCTGGTTCAGGGTATGTACCCGCAGATGCTCCGGGTTCGTAAGGAATGAAATCTGCATAGCTTACACTGCTGACTTTTAAAGTCATATCACCCTTAGTAGCAGTTTCATTAAGTTTTAAGTTCAGTGTTTCTGGTTGTGCTGGTTTAATAGGTTCGAATTGAGTTGTTGACTGCTGCTGTGCTTCATTAGTTTTCAGTTCAATTATTTTCGCCTTGTTATCAAATGAGGTTACTTCAGCATTCAACATGCCAGCAACTTCACGAACTGGAAGGTAGGTGGTGCCGTTATAAACGAGAGGATCTGATTTAAGTTTTTGTTCTTTACCATCAACGGTTATGTTGAATTTGGATAGTACAGCTTGTACCGTAGTGGGTGATGCAACTGCCATAGTTGCTGAACCAATCATCATGCCTATTGCTAAAGTGGCTACAGTTTTGACAAAAGATTTTTTCAAAATGAACACATCCTTTTTCTCCGATTATATCATTTGTTCCGGAAGATATTGGATATAGTTTAGATTTTAAGCCCTTGGAGTGGTCCGAGGGCTTTTCTTATTCAAATTCAGATAGGGGGAAGAAGGGTGGACTGGACCGTGCTCACAGCAATCATTTCTGTCACTGCAGCTATCAGCGGCATTGTACTGGGCTGGGTCGGAAAGACCAAAGCTTATAAGGCTGAGGTGGTACAAGAAGCCACAGCGGATGCATCGCTTCATACCGATGTGTCTTATATCAAGACAGGGATTCTAGATATTCGTGTGGATCTAAGGGATCTCGGTAGGCGAATGGACGATTTTTCTGAGCGCTTGACTCGGGTTGAAGAGTCGGCTAAGCAAGCGCACAAACGAATTGATGAGATGAAAGAATAGGAGATGATTATATATGCCAAGTAAATGGTTTAAAGCAGCAGGTATCCGAGCAGTTAAGACGGCAGCACAAACAGCGATCGGCGTAATCGGAGCTACATCAGTTTTCAATGAAGTTGATTGGTATGTTGTAGGGGGTACGGTTTTATTGGCCACTCTCACTAGCTTTTTGACGAGCTTGGCAGGTTTGCCTGAGGTTGCGTCGAGTCAGGAGGAGGTCCGAAAATGAAGAAGATATGGATTGATGCGGGTCATGGCGGTAAGGATCCAGGAGCTGTCGGGAACGGGTTGCAGGAAAAGGATATTGTCTTATCGATCTCCCAAGGCATCAAGCAACGTCTGGAGTCAGATTATGAGGGTGCACAGGTTTTGCTATCCAGAAGCACGGATGTGTTCCACGAGTTGAGGGATCGAACAGCTGCAGCAAACAAAGCCGGTGCGGATCTCCTAGTTTCCATCCATTGCAATGCAGGAGGTGGGGCTGGAGGGTTTGAGTCGTTCCGGTATACTAATGCCTCGGCAGCTTCAAGGTCACTGCAAAACGTGCTTCATACCGAAATCATGGCAGCCTTGAAGCCGTATAGCGTTGCTGATCGCGGACAGAAAGCGGCGAACCTGCACATGTGCCGTGAATCTAAGATGCCTGCCGTTCTGACAGAAAACCTATTTATCGATGTGGCAGCTGATGCAGCCAAGCTGAAGCGCCAGGAAGTTATTAATGCTTTGATCGCAGGGCACGTCATAGGGATCGCTAAATATTTGGGGTTAAAGAAGAAGGCGGCTGCTGTTTTGAATGATAAGGTGAATGTCATCGTGAATGGCAAGCAGATCAAGGATGGTAAGCTTGAGAATGGAGTGACCTATGTGCCGCTGCGAGCTGTTGGTGAGGCGCTAGGGGGAAAAATCGACTTTGATAATAAGACCAAGACAGCTACGGTCACTACGAAGATGTAAAATTAGGACCCTACTGGCTGAGTGCCGGTAGGGTCTTTACTTAATCTTCGAAAAGCTCATCCATGAGCTCGTCAATTTCATTTCTTCGTTTTTTTGTCTCCTCTTTGTCTACGGTGAAATGGTTACCGTCGATTCTAATCACATCCCCAACCTCCGCATCTATTGGTAGGAGATGTTTTGGGTAATCCAGCGTATGACCATCCTCGACTTCGACTACAGCGATATCGTTCTCAAATCGGTCAATAATCCCTCTAATCAAACTCATCACCTCACAGTTTCAAATTTTATATTCTTCCCATCGCTTATGGCTGTGATCGTACCCTGGGTATCAGTCCTGTACACAGTTACTTTAGCTCTCTTCAGGCGATTAACAATTGCAGCTTTTGGATGGCCATATTTATTATCCTTACCCGCGCTGATCACTGCATACTTAGGATTAACAGCTTCAAGAAATTTTTGTAATGTTGATGTATCCGACCCGTGATGTCCGACCTTCAGCACGTCGGCGTGCAACAGCTTCGAATGTTCCAGCATGTCCTTTTCACTCCTGGTCTCAGCGTCCCCCGTGAACAAGAAAGAAGTGTTGCCGTGTTGTACCCGCAGGACAGCGCTCCAAGCGTTTAAATCTTTTCCATATTCGGCAACAGGAGCAACAAACTCTGCTGTAATCCCGTCAAGTGGGAGCGTTAGACCGGCTTTAGCAGTTTTTATCTTTAATCCGCGGTTTTTAACTGCAAGCAAAAAATCCTGGTATGTATTTGTGGTGTGAGATACTCGTGGGGCATAAACAGACTTAACCGGTATGGCATCGATCACCATATCCAACCCGCCAATATGATCGGCGTCCGGGTGTGTGGCAATGATTGCATCCAAATTTTTAACACCAAGCTGCTTAAGATAAGCAACTACATCGTCACCCTTGTGGTTGTCCCCACCGTCAATAAGGACATGTTGCCCTTTAGGTGTACGTATTAGTGTGGAATCTCCCTGTCCAACGTCTAGGTAAAAGACTTGAAGCGAGCCAGATGTATGTTTCTCTGGGATCGATTCGCTTGCTGCTGTTGATGTTGGAAAATTCGGTGAGCAGGCAACGAGAACAAATAAAATAAGTCCAAGAATAATAAATAGTTTTTTCATGAGACCCTCCTTATGTAGACATTTTAACACATGAAAAATAATTACAAAGATCCGATGGGTCCTGCAGGTTTATGCTGGCGTGGTTCTTTTTTGTATTCTGGTGGATGAAAATTACATTGATAAAAGAACTTTTGTTCGCATATAATACAAACAAACGTTCTCGTTGTGAGGTGGACAGATATGCCGAGTATTGGGATTACGCCAGACGAAAGCAAGTTAGTAAAGGACTGTACGTTGTTACCTTTATTACTTGATGTACTGGAACACGAGCGGGAGTCCTCTGCCGATCAGATTTAAAGACACCAGAATTGACCAATGCTATGATCGACCATTTACAATCTGCAGCATTAAAGGAATTAACGGAAGCACGTAAGAGCATGCGTGAGAGAGGTTTAAAAGTGTACGAAAATCGAAAGACAAAGCTTGGCGTTGAGGTTGGATTTTTATGTAGAGGGTATCACCACAAGCTGTCCATGCTTTGGGGGCTAATTGAGGCAGAGATTGAACAGAAATCGTTCTCTTACCTGGGGCTAAACATTGAAGAAAAGGTGGCATTAAAATGACAACTCGCAAAAAGCTTGAGGGTAACGGATTATGGGAATCCAGCCGTATGATGCTGCCAGAGCACAAGGAGACAATCATACGCCAACAATTAGAGGAAGGGAGAAAAGATAGACCTACTTTGGACCCGCAAGAATTTGAGTTGATTGAACAAGCGCTGGCCGAATCTTTTCATGAGCACCGTACCATAACAGTAAGGCTGTTTGATGAGTATGAAGATAATGAGTTAACAGGTGTTGTTGTATTGATCCACACATTCAAACGGGAAATCAAATTGTCCGTTGGCGAAGGTGATTGGCATTGGATTAATATTGATGAGATTGTTTCGGCAAATTGAAGATTCGATATTTGAGGAAGAGCCGTTAGAAATTAAAATCCTAACGGCTCTTCCTACTATTATATATGAAGCAAATTGGGGACAAACTGGGGGCGAATGCTGCTTTTAGCTGCTATTATTGACTTGCTTTTACTAACAACGAAAGCGGGTAAATGCTTGTAATGTAAGGATTTTAGAGATTCACTCTGTTTCACTAAGGGCAAATATCAGGACTTAAAATCCTGCGGTAGGTGACTACCGTACGGGTTCGACCCCCGTCCTCGGCATTATAACAAGACTGAAACACCACCAATCGGTGGTGTTTTTGTTTTGGCTTGATACCGAATGCAGCGGCTGCCAGGTCAATGGCGGTCTTTTTTATTGCTCTTCAAATCGCAATCAGATACTCTTCATCCCAATGCCCACCTCTGCCATGAAATTTTATTTTTGCATACTGGAGGGGGCTGGTTAATGTTTAGGAAGGAAAGGCTTTTCTGTGAATGATGCGAAATTTCGAGTATTTTGGATTTACGCAGTATTCAGTCTTGTACACAGGCAGGATTTCCCGTATAATAAAAAACGTGAAACGCACAGTAGCGAAGGGGCGCACTGTTACATAACAGTTAATTAACGGTGAGGTCTCGTTACCTGTCGTCGATTTAACGAATAATATCGCTGTACAATCGTAAATGGGACAGCGTTAAGTGGTACAAGCCGCTTAACATCCTGTGGTAGATGACTACCGTACGGGTTCGACCCCGTCCTCGTCATGAAGCAGCGTCTGGCGAATGCAATATAAGTCGGCCCCTCTTTGGGAGCCGGCTTATTTTTTAAATGTGATGCATCAATGGGATAAAGCGCATTGAAATCTAATACAGGGAAGCAGTAGATGTCAACTCCCGATAAAGTCTCGCATTGTTTAATGATTCCGTGCTGACCTATCAAAAGGAGGAGGGAGAGGAGACATGCGTATGTTTAACAATGATTGGGACCTGATCCTGGGAGAAGAAATTGACAAGCCTTATTTTCGGACATTGATGGAACGGGTGAATGAGGAATACGAGCGAAGCACGGTGTATCCCCCCAAGGAAGATGTGTTTCGAGCACTTCAGCAAACATCGTATCAATCGACCAAAGTCGTAATTTTGGGACAAGACCCGTATCATGGTCCGAAACAGGCGCAGGGGTTGAGTTTTTCCGTCTCAAGGGGAGTCGCGATTCCTCCGTCATTAAGAAATATTTATAAGGAGCTTACGGCCGATCTTGGAATTCCTGCTCCAGCATATGGCTCCTTGATCTCATGGGCCCATCAGGGAGTGCTGCTGCTCAACGCGGTTCTGACAGTTCGCAAAGGCGAGCCGAATTCACATAAAGGAATGGGTTGGGAGATATTCACTGATGCGGTTATATCGAAGTTAAATGAACGCGAGCAGCCCATGGTTTTTATATTGTGGGGCAGTTATGCCCAGAAAAAAGGTTCCTTCATCGACCGGAGCCGCCACAAGGTCATTGAATCCAGTCATCCGAGTCCTTTTGCAGCTCATAAAGGTTTTTTTGGCAGTCGTCCTTTTTCAGCAGCGAATGCTTTTTTAGTGCAAAACGGTATGGATCCGGTGAATTGGGAAATCCCGAATACCCCGGACAATGGAGATGAATAATCCGCGAGAGGTGACCTTCATGAAACATTGGATTGGTCGTCATGTTGTCATTCAGCGTCTTGACGGGGCGAGAAGCACGGTTGAAGGTGTTTTGAAAGGATGGGATCCCATTCAGGAGAAAGTGACGCTAGGCCCTGGTGAGCTTGTCATACCGTTTGGCTCCATTCATCGCATCATGCAGAGGAACACGTATCCGGTCTGGAACGCTATCGGTTATGTCGTGAAGCATACCATTCAATTCGATAACGCCGTATACTTTGGTTCTTGTGTGATGGTATGGAGGGGTGATAACTTGGTGGCATCACAGGCTGTCCTTACTGCGCATGATAAGAATACCGTTACACTGTCAAACGGAATGATATTGCGTAAAGATGAACATGAATTTGTGGTTCGATCCTTGCGTGGTCAAGTGTAATACTATTAAATAGAGGATGTCCCCAGTAGCCATCGGTATCTTGGCAGGGACATCCTTTTTGTGTGCAGGAACTTGATTTAAGGTTCATTTTTTTAGGCATCTTCTACTTTTTCGGCGAGGAATAATTCATATATCCGCACGATGATTATTTTGATGATCATATAAGCAGGAATGGCCAGCAGAATTCCGAGTAGTCCGAAGAAGTCACCGCCTACTAAAATGAGAATAATTGTGGTTAGTGGGTGAATATCCAGCTGTTTTCCATAAATGACGGGCGTCAGGATATTGTCCTGAATCTGCTGAGCGATGACAACAACGACGACAGACCATATCGCGATGGTAGGCGATTCAATAAATCCAATGATGACGACAGGAACGGTCGCGAGCAGTGGACCGATATACGGTATGAAATTCAAAAAGAAAGAAATGACGGTTAAGAGCAGTGAGTATGGCAAACCGATGATGAGAAACCCGATATACATCATAATGCTGAGTATAAGATTTAAGATGACTTTGCCGATAATAAAGTTGCTGAGCGCCGTATCGATATCGCTGAGCACTTCCTGACCGTCACGGCGATAGCGTCTTGGCAGGAAGCTGAGCAGTTTGGGCGGCAGTTTGCTTCCTTCCTTCAGCATGTAGTACAGAATGATAGGAATCGTAGCAATGATGACGACAACACTGGATATAACCGAGATCAGATTATTAATGGAGTTGCTGATCCAGGTAATGAGACGGTTCATGTATTCCGTCAGAGAGGATGACAGCTCGGATTCCGATGGAACAAAACGTGCCCAGTATGGATTATGCTGAAGCTGGTCAATCTGTTTCTGCATGTCCTCTACCAAAAAAGGAGTATTGTTGATCAAGTTTTCGATCTGTTCGCGAAGCGTCGGCCATACCACAATACCAAAAATAGCGCATAGGCCGGCAAACACGAAATAGATCATCAGCACGCCGATGGATCGTTTGATTCTCCGACGCTCCAAGTAGTCTACAATCGGTCTTAGCAGATAATAGAAGAAGCCAGCCATTGCCACGGGGACAATCAGCATATTGAACATGGAGACGATTGGGCGGAACAAAAAGCTGATTTCGGAGCCTAGATAGATGATCAACAGCAGGGCGATAATACCCAAACATGTCCTGAAATATTTGCTCTGCATCATAGACAATCCCTCCATTTTAAACGAATGGTTAATATTTTTGACCATTTAACATTTGTATTTAACCAATTTGGAGGGGCTTGAAATCATTCAGTTAGATTATTACTTACGTATGGTGACCTGAGTGTGGAGGGGAACGAGGGAAGCAAGCTGAATTACATCCTCATTGTACATTCGAATGCAGCCATGGGATACATACCGGCCGATCGAGGAAGGATCATTCGTGCCATGGATGCCATAATGGGGTTTGGATAACCCTAACCAATAGGCTCCGAAGGGGCCGCCGGGATTCGGCTGTTTGCTAATGATAGAATATTGGCCAGCTGGAGTCTGTGTTGCCATTTTACCAATCGCGATGGGGTACGTATGTACCACGGTGTTACCATCGAGCAAATGCAGCTGAAAGTCGGATAAATCGATAATAATTCGATATTTAGGCAATGAAATCCACCTCCTTCTAGTTTCATCGTATGAAGGAAGTGAGTAAACGGCCCTCAATTGGACTGAAATAGGCTGCATCAATCTCCACAAGTGGCAGAAATTTCATCCGTTCAATTATGCGCGGCTGATGTTATATTTAAATCAGTAACGACGTTTACATCAGGAAGGGGAAACCAATGTCTCCTGCTAGACTGTATCGAAAGTATATAAAAAATAATATGTTTACCAAAATGCTGCTATCAATCGCACTGATTGCAGTAGTAACCATTGTCACTTTGTCCTATCTGATGTATTACTTCTTGTTTCAATCCGCTATTCGAAGTGAGCTGGACATTCAGCAAACCGCGGTGGAGCGGGTGGAGCGACATGTTAATCAAAAATATGAGAATGTTCAGCTTTACATTAATGATTTATACCGAAACAGCTCGCTGGGCATTGATACATCGTATTTTCTTATGAACTCATTCAACGAATATATGGCCAAGCGAATGAATCGGATTGCAGGCGGCGGACAGTCTACTTCAGACAGTGTGGTTGCCTATTTCAAGCAAAAACTGGACGATGATCCGGATATCGAGAATATCATGCTGTATAGTGCCGAGAAGCAATATGTTTATGTGTACAAGCAGGGAAGCATGACGCGGCTCTACCAGGCGAATGCTACGTATTCTTATATCCCTGATGTGATGGCGATGGACACTCAGAGCGTGACCTTGCCGAATCTGTGGGTCCGTAAACTGGCAGGCGATGCTAATTTACCCTTGTTTTCAATCCGAAGCCCGATTAATGATATGGCCACCTATAAAAATTTGGGACAGCTGCTTATTTTATACCGAACCGAAGCACTGGATGCGGTCATGAATAGCGGTGACGATTCCTTTAAGGGCTCTGTAATGGTCATGTCGGGTGATGGGAGGGTGATGTATGACTCTTCTGGCAAATACTACGGTCAGAAATATCCCTATGCGGATAAGCTGATCACTCCCAAAGAAACCGTGACCCTTGATGAGGAATCATATATTACAACGGCAGCCCACAATCAAGCAGGTTATGTGGTGGTGGGAATCACGCCTAAACGAGTAATCTCTGAGTCTTTTCAAGGGTTGCAAAGCACGATTATCATATCGGCGCTGTTATGTATCGTAATTGCTGTATCCATTCCTTCGCTGATGATCGTCAACTACTCTAAACGGACCGATAACATTATTCGCTTTATGCGCAAGGTTGAGAAGGGTGAGTTCGTTGCCCGGATGCAGGACACGAAGGAGGACCAACTGGGGCAGATTGCAGGCAGCTTTAATGAAATGCTTGATGAGCTGTCCCGGTATATCGATAAGGTATATAAGGCGGAGATTAACCAGAAGAATGCGGAGTTATCCGCTTTGCAAGCGAGAATCAATCCGCACTTTCTTTATAATACGCTAGAAGTGATACGGATGAGAGCTCTCTCCCAAGGAGCTCAGGATGTCGGAGATATGATCTACAGCTTATCCATGCTGTTCAAGAATATTGTACAGCACAAGTCGCATTATACGCTGAAGGACGAGCTGGAGGCGTGCAGACTCTATTTGGAGCTGTTTCGCATTCGCTATAAGGACAAGTACATTTACAAGATGCACTGCGATGATCAGATCAAAATGGTTCCCATGATCAAAATGTCACTGCAGCCGCTTATCGAGAATTATATTGTTCATGGTCTGCGCAGCGACGAAGATGATAATTGGCTGACGATCAACGCTACGGAGAAGAATGGTGAGATATCGATCGAAATTAAGGATAACGGACAAGGAATTGATCCAGACGAACTTGAGGAGATTAAATCCAGACTGGAAATGGCCGAATCGAGCGGAGAGTCGTTTGGTCTTCGCAGCGTGCATGAGCGATTGAAACTAACGTACGGGAATTCTTACGGGATGGACATCGAGAGTGAGCCGGGGATAGGGACAATAGTGACGATCAGATTTCCGGCAGCGGAAGGGAAGATGAATAACGATGTATAAAGTGTTTATCGTGGATGATGAGCCATTCATCATAGAGGGATTAATTGATGTCGTGGACTGGTCAAAGCATGGCATTGAAGTGGTCGGTCATGCGGAGAATGGCCGGAAAGCTATCGACAAAATGGCGTCGATTCCTGTCGATATTCTGATAACAGATATATCTATGCCCGTCATGACAGGACTTGAACTGATCGAGGAAGCAAGGAAATTAAACCGCAATCTGAAAGCCATTATCCTTAGTGGATTTGATGATTTTGCTTACCTAAAAGAAGGCATGAGGCTGGGGATTGAGAATTATCTGTTAAAGCCGATCAACTTAAAGGAACTGGAAGAAACCATTGCGAGCACTACGGATAAAATGAATAAATCCAAAAGGGAAATGACACTGGACGAGTATGACATTAACATATTACGGAGTAATATTTTGTTTCGCTGGATCACGGACCGGATTGAGCCGGAGGAACTGGAGGAGCGGGCCACACTTCTCGGATTAAACCTGAATTTGCCTTATGTTATGGCATCTATCCTGAGAGCCGATTTCACACCACTTGAGAGCTGCTTGTATCAATTAATGGATCGGGAACCGGGTGTGCTGTATTTCCGGGATAATGACGGCGATCACGTTGTCATCTTCATGATGAGAGATCCGGATACAGAAAAAGCGAGAGCCATCCGGCTGCTGCAGCAAGTTCGGGAGCAATGCTACGAGGAAGAGCTGAGCATCTCGCTTGGCAGCGTGGAAAGCCTCGGGGGAGATTACAAGGACAGTTATCTTCATGCCAAGGAAGCCCAGGAGTACTATCTCGTACTGGAACAGCCTTCTTACGTGGATTACGTTGATGTTCAAGCGAAGAAGGGAGAAGCGGCTGAATCGTATTCGGTGCAGTGGCCTGATTATGCCAAGGGTATTGCGGGCAGGGACAAGCAGGTGCTGTTTGATCTGATCGACAGCGATTTTGGCCGACTTCGCCATACGCCCGGGATGAATCCGACGACGCTCAAGAGCATCGCCGTTGAAATGGTCATTCGCCTCAAATTGGAGCTAAACGATATCCAGTACACGGCAGCCCCCGATTTTGTAAAGAATACGATTTCAGATATTATGGAATCTGTATCGATCGATGATTTGGTTAAAGCGGTGAAGGATGGTGTCGGCGGGCTTGTCGATTCGCTCAATAATGACGTGAAGAGCCCTGTCATCCAGCAGATACTGCATCATATCCAGCATCATTACAACGAGGATTTGTCACTAAAGGTGCTAGGCGCCCATTATCATATTCATCCTGTTTACCTGGGACATCTATTTCATAAAGAGACAGGGGAGAATTTTACAGAGTATATCAACAGGTATCGTATTGACAAAGCCAAGGATCTTCTTAGAAACTCTTCAACAAAAGTACAGGATATCGCTAAAAATGTAGGGTATTGGGAAACGGGTTATTTCTATAAGCAATTTAAAAAATTCGTTGGTGTATCACCAAGAGACTTTAGAGGAATGCTCTGATTGAATAAATCAGAGCTTTTTTCTTTATTTTCACCATAATACCTTTAATTTTTCGCCTATGTGAAACTGCTTTCATAGGATAACCTTATATGTGTAGAGACACCAGGGATTCAAAAGGGAGGATTAACATGAGTAAATCGAAAAAGAAATGGCTTATGCCGCTAACGCTTCTGTTGTCTGCATCCATGCTGCTGTCGGCATGTGGAGGCAATAAAGAAGAGAGCGCAGGAAACGGCGGGGGAACTGCCGAGAAACCGGTTGAACTGATCTGGTACACAATCGGAACACCTCAAAAGGATGTTGACAAGGTTGAAGCCGAAATCAACAAATATACTGCTGAAAAGATTGGTGTAACCGTTGACATGAAAATGATTGACTTCGGTGACTACAACCAGAAGATGCAGGTAATGGCAGCTTCCGGCGAGCCAATGGATATCCTGTTTACAAGCTCTTGGGCGTTTGACTATGTGCAAAATGCACGTAAAGGCGCATTCATGGAATTGGACGATTTGATCGAGACCCATGGACAAGGCATTAAAGATGCAATTGATCCAGCATTCCTGGAAGGTTCCAAGGTTGACGGACACAACTATGCGATTCCGGCTAACAAAGAACTTCCAGCACAAGAAGCATGGCGTTTTAACAAAAACCTGCTGGATAAATACAACCTCGATATTTCGAACGTAAAATCGATGGAAAGCTTGGAGCCTCTGCTCAAAACCATTAAAGAGAACGAGCCGAACGTAGTTCCGCTCGCGATCAGCAAAGACTTCGGTCCACTGCTTCCATTTGACTACATTATCGAAAAAATGCCTATGGCTGTATATCTGGATGACAAGGATGATCTGAAAGTTGTGAACTTCCTTGAAATGCCGGAAACGATGGAAACTCTTAAATTGATGAACAAATTCTACAAAGCCGGATATATTTCTCCTGAAGCAGCTACAACTACTTCCACGCAGGACTTGATGACTTCCGGTAACTGGTTTGCAGATCGCGCAGCAACACAGCCGTTCGCAGACAATCTGTGGAGCCAAAGCTATGGCTATCCGGTAGTATCTACTCCGGCTGGCGATGCCAATATCTTTAACTGGTCTGTAATGGGTTCGATGCAAGCGATTTCCGCTAACTCGAAATACCCTGAGAAAGCAATGGATTTCTTGAACCTGCTCAATACAGACGTATATCTTCGTAATCTGGTTGACTCCGGTATCGAAGGTGTTCACTACAAGAAGCTTAGCGAGAACGTAATGGAAAACTTGCCAGAATCGAAAAACTACGACATGCCGACCTTTGCACTTGGTAATGTTATGCTGACTTACTTGAACCCTGAAGATCCTGAGAACAAATGGGAAGAATTCAAGAAGTTTAACGAGTCCGGTAAGCCTGCTCCACTTCTCGGCTTCAACTTCGATCCAAGCAAAGTATCCACTGAGCTCGCTGCAGTCAACAACGTAAAAGAAGAGTTCTGGGCTCCGCTGATGACAGGTACCGTCAATCCTGAAGAATTCCTGCCAAAAGCGAATCAAAAGCTGAAAGCTGCTGGTCTTGACAAGATCATCGCTGAAGCACAAAGCCAAATTGATGCTTGGAAAGCAAGCAAGTAATAACGATGCATGAAGCGGTCTGTCTCGCGTTCGTACTTAGTGTGCGAGATGCCGCTACAGCATGAACAAGGACGGGGCGGCGGATGTTCACCGCCCTTCTTTTGTTCATTTCGTGCACATCACGAGGAGGGGTAAGCATGAGAGCAATCGGACAGTTTTTCAAAAATCTTATGACGAATAAGGCCATGTTGTTCATGGTTTTGCCGGGAACCCTATGGTTTCTCTTATTCTCATATTTGCCCATGTTCGGGACTATTATTGCGTTTAAAGAATATCGTTTCAGCCGTGACGGCTTCTGGGCAAGTATCGTTAATAGTAAATGGGTAGGTCTGCAAAACTTCAAATTCCTGTTTAGTACCAACGATGCTTACATCATTACGCGCAACACCGTGCTGTATAACTTTGTGTTTATCATTCTCGGTCTTGTTCTATCCGTAGCGTTAGCTATCGTATTGTCCGAGATCGTGAACAAGAAATTGGCGAAGGTTTATCAAACCGGTATGTTCTTACCGTATTTCTTGTCATGGGTTATTGTAGGGTATTTCGCATTCAGTTTCCTGAGCATGGATAAAGGGATGTTAAACCAGATCCTAGGCTGGTTCGGCATGGAGCCGGTACAGTGGTACTCCGAAGCCAAGTATTGGCCGATATTCCTGACGCTAATCAGCTTGTGGAAGTCTGTAGGTTATAACAGTGTCGTTTACTTGGCGGCGATCATGGGGATCGATAAATCCCTCTATGAGGCAGCGATGATTGACGGAGCGAATAAATGGCAGCAGATCAAAGCCATCACGCTTCCGATGCTGAAACCGCTTATGACCATTTTGACCCTGCTTGCGATCGGTAAAATTTTCTACGCAGACTTTGGTCTCTTCTATCAAGTGCCAAGGGATTCGGGAACCTTGTATTCTGTAACGAATGTTATTGATACCTATGTATATCGCGGTCTGAAGACAACAGGTGAGATTGGTATGAGTACCGCTGCAGGACTTTATCAGTCGGTGGTTGGATTTATTCTGGTTATGGTATCGAACTACATCGTTCGTAAGTACGACAAGGAGAACGCTTTGTTCTAATCTAGCAAGAAGGGGGTATATGATGTGTTCAAATCTAAGAGCAAGATGAAGGATTTCCATCAGCTTTCATCTGGATGGAATGTAGTGTTTAACCTGATTGCCGGTATTTTCTCGTTCCTGTGTGTATTTCCGTTTTTATTCGTTATGATCATATCATTTACAGATGAGGGCGCCCTTGCCCGCAACGGATATCAAATCTGGCCTGAAAAATGGAGCCTGGAAGCTTATAAATATGTATTCCAAACAGGGGACACGCTTCTTCGTTCCTATGGAGTCACGATCTTCGTAACCGTAGTGGGGACGTTGATCAGCTTGTTTATTATATCGCTTTATGCCTATGCGATTTCTCGCAAAGGGTTCAGATATCGTAACTTCTTTGCATTCTTTGCATTCTTTACGATGCTGTTCAATGGCGGTCTAGTGCCAACCTATATCGTAGCTACACAGCTGCTTCATCTGAAAGATTCGATCTGGGCCTTGATCCTGCCGCTTGCGCTGAACGCCTTTTACATTATGATTCTTCGTACGTTCTACAGCACCAGCGTTCCGGATGCTATCATTGAATCCGGTAAAATTGACGGTGCGAGTGAGTTTAAGATTTTCTACAAGCTGGTACTGCCTCTTTCCTTACCGGGTCTGGCAACCATTGGATTGTTCAGCACCTTGGGATATTGGAACGACTGGTTTAACGCATTGCTCTACATTGATGATCCGAATCTGGTTCCGCTTCAATCGATGCTTATGCGTATTGAGACCAGCATGCAGTTCATCCTGCAGAATTCCCAGAATTCATCTCTTAGCATGACGGCTCTGCAGAGCATGCCGCAGGATACTTCACGGATGGCAATGGTCGTTCTGGCAACCGGGCCGATTATTCTGGCGTATCCGTTCTTCCAACGCTATTTCATTCAAGGTTTAACGATTGGTGCGGTTAAAGAATAACGACTTCAATACCGGAGGGTATGAGATGACTTATAAAGATTCCAGTAGACCCATATCGGAGAGAGTAGAACATCTTCTTGGCCTGATGAACCTGAGGGAGAAGATCGGACAGCTGGTACAGCCGTTCGGCTGGATGACTTACGAAGTGAATGAAGGCCAGATTACACTTACAGATTCATTTAAAAAGCAAGTAAAAGATGGCGGCGTTGGATCCCTATACGGGACCCTTCGCGCCGATCCATGGACCGGTGTCACACTTGAGACCGGTCTTTCTCCACATAAAGGAGCAGAAGCCGTTAATCACATTCAGCGGTATGCAGTGGAAGAATCGCGTCTTGGTATTCCGATCCTGATCGGGGAGGAGTGCTCACATGGTCATATGGCGATCGGCGGTACGGTCTTTCCGGTGCCGCTGTCCATCGGGAGCACATGGAATGTGGACTTATACCGCGACATGTGCCGCGCCGTAGCGCTGGAAACACGCAGCCAGGGCGGTGCAGTTACCTATTCGCCTGTACTTGACGTCGTACGCGATCCGAGATGGGGGAGAACCGAGGAATGCTTCGGTGAAGATCCTTATCTGATCAGTGAGTATGCGGTTGCATCAGTTGAGGGTCTTCAGGGAGAATCACTGGATAGCCCGAGCAGCGTAGCTGCAACACTGAAGCATTTTGTCGGTTATGGCAGCTCAGAAGGCGGACGGAATGCGGGCCCTGTACATATGGGCACACGCGAATTGATGGAAGTGGACATGCTGCCATTCAAGAAAGCGGTGGAGGCAGGAGCTGCGTCGATTATGCCTGCTTACAACGAGATTGACGGCGTGCCATGCACTGTAAATACGGAGCTGCTTGATGGTATTCTGCGTAAGGAATGGGGCTTTGACGGCATGGTCATTACCGATTGCGGTGCGATCGACATGCTGGCCAGCGGTCATGATACCGCGGAAGATGGACAGGACGCTGCTGTTCAGGCCATTCGCGCAGGGATTGATATGGAGATGTCGGGCGAGATGTTCAGCAAGCATCTTCTAAATGCTGTTGAACAGAACAAACTGGATGTTGCCGTATTGGATGAAGCTGTTCGTCGTGTATTGACCCTGAAATTCAAGCTTGGACTTTTCGAGAATCCTTATGTGGATCCGCAGGTAGCCGAGGAAGTGATCGGCAGTAAGCAGCATATCGAGCTTGCCAGACAGCTTGCGGCGGAAGGCATCGTTCTTCTGAAGAACGAAGCTAAGGCACTGCCACTATCCAAGGACAACGGCGTGATTGCCGTCATCGGTCCCAATGCCGATCAAGGGTATAATCAGCTTGGCGACTATACGTCACCACAGCCGCCGCAAAGTGTGAAGACAGTGCTGAATGGAATCCGTACAAAACTGGGGGATGAAGCCGAGCGTGTATTATATGCACCAGGCTGCCGTATCAAGGATGACTCCAGGGAGGGCTTCGAGTTTGCGTTGGAATGTGCGGGCCAAGCGGATACTGTTGTCCTTGTACTTGGCGGTTCCAGTGCCCGTGATTTTGGGGAAGGCACAATCGATTTGCGGACAGGGGCTTCCAAGGTCACGGACGATGCCATGAGTGATATGGATTGCGGTGAAGGCATCGACCGGATGACGCTGCAGTTAACGGGTGTTCAGCTGGAATTGGCCCAGGAGATTCATAAGCTTGGCAAACGGATGATCGTAGTGTATATCAACGGCCGACCGATTGCGGAGCCTTGGATCGACGAGCATGCCGACGCCATCCTGGAAGCATGGTATCCGGGTCAGGAGGGCGGACATGCAGTAGCAGACATTTTGTTCGGCGATGTGAATCCGTCCGGTAAGCTGACGATATCGATACCGAAACATGTCGGACAGCTTCCCGTTTACTACAACGGCAAGCGTTCGCGCGGTAAGCGTTATCTCGAGGAGGATGCACAGCCTCGTTATCCGTTCGGATATGGGCTTAGCTACACCGAGTTCCGTTATTCGGATATGCAAGTTACGCAAGAAGTGATCCAAGCAGGCGAAACAGCCGTCGTCTCCGTCAATGTTACGAATACCGGCGACCGTGAAGGTGCCGAGGTGGTGCAATTCTATGTGAGTGATGTTACCAGCCGATATACAAGACCGGCCCGGGAGCTTAAAGGATTCCGTAAAATCCTTCTTCAACCTGGAGAATGCCGTAAGGTAGAGTTTACGGTCGGCCCGGAACAGCTTCAATATATTGGGCAAGATTACAAACAGGTGGTTGAGCCCGGATTGTTCCGTCTTATGGTAGGCAGACATGTGAACGATACGCTGAGTGCAGATCTGACTGTACAGGAGGGTTAATGAATGGAACGCGTTCGACGTTTTATACGCGAACTGTCGGAGCGGCAGTGGCTTGAATCAATGGAGCTTAGAGAGTGGGATATTACCCGGACCACTTACATGGTTCCCGGTGTGTATGAAGATACGGCTCCATATACAGAGGGGCATGACTTCAACAGATTCCCAAGCACGCAGGGGACAACCTATTTCTTCCGGATGAATCTTGGAATTCCTGCGAATTGGGCAGATGGAGCGCTTGGTCTTGTGTTCCATTCGGGAGGCGAAGGACTGCTGCGCATTAACGGTATGTCTTATCAAGGCTTGGATCGTAATCATACCTTCGTTACGCTCGACCCGAAGCGGACCGGCATGAACATGGAGCTGGAGATCGAACTGTATGATCCCATTCCGGAACCAGTGGATCCGCTGAATCAGCAGGCTGTCATTCAGCCCCCTATTACTCGCATACAAAGTATGCTGGTCCAGGTGAACAAGCCAGTCCAGAGCCTGATGTATACCGCAACCGTAATTCGGGATTCGCTTATCCTGCTGCAGGAAAGCGATATGCAGCGCTTCCGCTTAATGGAGGCGCTGTATCAGGCGATGGACCGCTTTGTCAGCCTGGATGACGCCGCCATCCGGGATGGAGTTAAGATAACCGAAATCGAGCAGGAGCTGAAACAGACAGTTACTGCCATTGGTGGCCATGCCGAAGGCACCGAGCATATGGTGGGCCAGTCGCATATTGACATCGCCTGGTTATGGCCTGTCCGGGAAACGGTGCGAAAAACAAGCCGCACCTTTTCATCCATGGATGCCCTGATGAATGAATATCCCGATTTCAAGTACGCGCAGAGCCAGCCTCTACTGTACCAATTTCTGAAGGATCACGATCCTGAACTGTACGAGAGAGTGAAGAGCAGAATTAAGGAAGGACGCTGGGAGCTGGTCGGCGGAATGTGGGTCGAACCGGACTTGAACATTCCGAGCGGGGAGTCCCTGATGCGTCAAATGCTGTACGGGCAGCGCTTTTATCTTGAAGAGTTCGGTTTGACGTCTCATATCGAATGGCTGCCGGATACATTCGGATATTGTGCATCACTGCCCCAGATCTTGAAGCATGGCGGCATTCGTTATTTTATGACAACCAAGCTTGGCTGGAACGACACGAATGTGTTCCCGTATGATCTGTTCCATTGGGTCGGGATTGACGGGACACCAATGTTATCTTATCTGAACCACGGCGTGAATGAGAACACACTGCCTAAAGACGTCCATGACCATTGGCAATCCTACCGCCAAAGAGCCGTCCATCCGGAACAGATGCTGCTTTATGGACACGGTGACGGTGGCGGCGGGGTAACCCGGGAAATGCTTGAATATATTGATCGTTCCGAGCTGATGGTTGGACAACCGGCCAGCAAGTACAGCACGGCTGCTGATTTTTTCAGCGGGATTGAAGATGCCAAGCAGAAGCTGCCTAAGTGGAGAGGGGACTTATACCTTGAGCTTCATCGCGGCACCTATACGACGCATGCGCGGAACAAGCGTCATAACCGGAAAGCGGAAATTCTGTACCGGGAAGCAGAGTTATGGAACTCCTTGGCATTCCCATCTATGGACAACGAGAAGAAGCTAGGGATTGTCAGCCAGCTGCAGGATGGTTGGAAGCTGATCCTGCTGAACCAGTTTCACGATATCATTCCAGGCTCTGCGATTACGGAGTCTTACATCACATCTGAGAAGGAATACACAGAGGTATTCCGTAATGGAAATCATTGCCTGGATGATGGGCTTCAGGTATTGGCAGACCAGGCCGATACAGAAGGGGAAGGTATTCCATATGTCATTTTTAATGGCCTTGGATGGGGCAGAGATGCCGTCATTTCGATTGAGGCCGAGCAGGGGCTTGCTCCTTATGATTCGGAAGGATCGTTGCAGCAGTACGATATCCAAACAGCAGCAAGCGAGGAAGCGCCGCACCGCATAAGTGTGCTGGTTCGCAGTATCCCGGCTTTTGGATATAAGACGATCTGGTTGAAGCCGCTGGCACGAAATGAAAGAGCGGTGAGGGATTCCGCTGTGGTATTCAAAGACTCTTGGGAGACAGAGTTTTACAAAATCAGCTTTAATGATCGCGGCGAGATCGTCAGCCTATGGGATAAAGAGGCTCACCGGGAAGTAATCAAGCCAGGAGAAGCCGGGAACCGTTTTCACTTTTTCCATGACCGTCCGACACTGTGGGATGCATGGGACATTGATACCCGGTATGAAGAGCAAGCGGCCGGCGAAGCCGAGCTGATTGAGAAGAAGCTCCTGCTTGCGGGAGAAGTACAGGACGTCCTGCGTTTTCGCTGGCGCTTGCATAACTCGGAGATCACACAGGATATGATTCTGTATCATGATAACCGGCGAATCGACTTCAAGACGCATGTCAGCTGGAATGAATCACATAAACTGCTGAAAGTCGGATTTCCTGTTGGCGTTGTTACTGATAAGGCAACCTATGAAATTCCTTTCGGTACGATTGAGAGACCGACTCATCGCAATACAAGCTGGGAGCAGGCGCAATATGAGGTTTGCGGGCATCGCTTTGCGGATGTGTCGGAGCATGGTTACGGTGTCAGCCTTCTTAATGATTGTAAGTACGGATATGACATCCAGGACAGCACGATTCGATTGTCTCTGCTGCGCGCACCGAAGTGGCCTGATATCACGGCAGACTTGGGAGAGCATGAGTTCACGTATTCTCTATACCCACATCTGGGAGACTGGAGAAGTGCTGCTATCGTTCGTAAAGCTGCCGAGCTGAATCATGAGCTGCCTTATGTTAGGACCAGTCCGAAGAAGGGATCTTTGCCTTCCGTCCATTCCGTTATCCCATTCGAGAGCCAGCATGTTATACTGGATACCGTTAAACCAGCAGAGGATGGTTCAGGATATATCCTTCGGATGTATGAGTCTGCTGGGGGCAGAGATGAAGCGACCTTGAGTTGGCCTTATTCTTGTGAAAGAGTCTATCTCTCCAACGCATTGGAAGAAGAACTCGAGCAACTGGATACGGATAAAGGAAGGTTAAGCCTTCAATTTTTGCCGTATGAGATTAAAACCATCAAACTAACTACACAACTTACTTAGTCAAAGGAGCCAGAACAACCATGGAACAATTCAGACTCCCCAAAATCCCAATGCCGGAGCTAGAGCTGCCGCAATCCATTCAGGCAGTTTTGCAAGAGGCTGAAGAGAAGCTGGCACATCGTCCCAAGCTGCTTCAGCTGTTCAAAAACTGTTTCCCGAACACGCTGGAAACGACAACGAAATTGATGGAGGACGGCACGACATTTGTGATTACCGGTGACATTCCAGCCATGTGGCTGCGTGATTCGGTAGAACAGGTGATTCATTACATTCCGTTTGCCAAGAATGATTCCCAGCTTCAACGAATTATTAGCGGGTTGATCAAACGCCATTTTCAATATATTCTTATTGACCCTTACGCCAACGCCTTCAATGAATCTGCAAACGACTGGCACTGGAACACGACTGACGAAACGGATATGTCTCCATGGGTATGGGAGCGCAAATTCGAAATCGATTCGCTTTGCTTCTCCGTTCGCTTGGCTTACCTGTACTGGAAGGAAACTGGCCTTACAGATGTGTTTGATGCCAACTTCAAAGCAGCGATGATCAAAATCATCGAGCTGTTTAAAACTGAACAGCATCATTTCGAGCAATCGCCATACCGCTTCACGCGGGATAATGGTATTCCTACCGATTCCTTGCGCAATCATGGTCTCGGCATGCCGGTCAACTATACGGGCATGATCTGGTCCGGCTTCCGTTCAAGCGACGATGCCTGCGATTTCCATTACAATATTCCAGGCAATATGTTCGCTGTGGTCGCACTGCGTCAAATGCAGGAATTCGCTGAATGGGTATTCCGTGATATGAAGCTGCTGGATGAGCTGAAGCGCCTGGAAGCCGATGTGGATCACGGGATTCAACTGTACGGAATCTATCGCCACCCTGAGTTTGGACCGATCTACGCCTATGAAACGGACGGTTACGGCAATTACTGCTTGATGGATGATGCAGGCACACCAGGACTCATGTCTATTCCTTATTTGGGATATTGCTCTGCAGACGATCCAATCTATCAGAACACCAGACGCTTTGCACTGAGCAAGGAAAATCCTTTCTATTATGAGGGTGCCGTTGCCAAAGGAATCGGCAGTCCGCATACGCCGCCGGATTATATCTGGCATATGGCTTTGTCGATGCAGGGAATTACGGCTCAGACGGCCGAAGAGAAGCTGGAGATGATCGCACTACTGGAAGCAACCGATGCTGATACCGGATTCATGCATGAAGGATTTCATGCCGACGATCCAAAAGTGTTTACACGGTCCTGGTTTGCATGGTCGAACAGTCTCTTCTCGCAACTGGTGTATCAAGCTATGAAAGCAGGGATACTATGAGCGGGCGTCTGATTGCATTTTACGACCCGTCCTTTCCGGCAGCAGAAGCTGCCGGTTTGCCGGTAAATGCTGAAGCTCTGCGGGCATTTGATGTGGTATGCAATGGAGATAATCTGGCTGAAACGCTGGAATCAGCAGGAGGACAAGCCGCAAGCTTTGTCAATCTGCATGCGCCTTACTTCCCTAAATCAGCCTGGAGCTCGATCCTTGATTTTCTAAAGGGAGGGGGCGGCCTGGTAAGCATTGGTGGCGCTCCTTTCAAACGCCCTGTCCGTAAGGAGGAAGGCGCTTGGGTCGTGGAACATGAACAGACGGCCTACCACCAGCAGCTCCATATTCATGAAGTGCTGCCAGTAGACAGCGGGCGTGTAGATCATATGATTGCAAGCGATTTGATTCCGCTTCTGGAGAGCAGCCGCGAGCGATTATCCATTCGTGATACGTGGAACCTGGTTCCTCATGTCACTAAAAGCAGTGATCTGCCGCACCAGATGGGTTCTGCGGGTCCGATGGATACCCGGATTTATCCACTTCTCAAGGGCAGAACAGCGAATGGGAGAGAAGTCTCGGCTCCTGTGGTTCTGTGGGAGAACGTTGGCGGTCCTTTCTTGGGAGGTCGCTGGCTGTTTGTGAATCAGCCTCTCTCCACTTCTTTCTGGCAACAAGATGGAGCAGAAGAAGTACGTCGCTGGGCGGCATTCAGCTCTAAAGGTATTACAGAGCTGTGGATTAAACCAAATTATGCAACTTACGAGTCCGGCGAGCGTGCCATTCTGACTTTGCAGTCCCAATATCTTGGTGGCAAACGGCCAGAGCATGAACCACAGAGCTGGATGTTCCGTATCAGTGTGAAGCATGATCAGGATGAATCTTTATCATGGGATCATACCGTGGCGATGGATGTGAGTGGACAATTTCAAGTGCAGCGCATCCCGGTAGAGCTTGATATCAAGCCGGGAGCTTATCGTGTGGTGTGTGAAGCTGAAGGTCCGGATGGAGAAATCCGCACGCTGAGACAAGGGTTCTGGGGTGATGATCCGCAGCTTCTGCAATCAGGAACTCCGGTAACCTGTAACCGGGATTACTTCATCAAGGACGGACGTCCGCTGCCGGTTGTCGGTATGACGTATATGACATCGGATGTCGCGCGCAAATTCCTGTTCCTTCCGAACACAGATGTATGGGATCGCGATATGGCACAAATGCGGAATGCAGGCATTAACTGGATCCGCACCGGTATCTGGACGGCATACCGCAATATCATGCAGGTGGACGGGCATGCTTCCGAAGAGGTTCTGCGTTCGATTGACGCTTTCCTGTTAACGGCGAAGAAGCATGATCTTCAGGTTACGTTTACCTTCTTCTCCTTCACGCCGGAGACGTGGGAAGGCCAGAATCCTTATCTTGATCCGCGAAGCGTGGAAGCACAGAAGCGTTTCATTCGTTCCATCATAACGAGACATAAAGACACGAAGAATGTGGACTGGGATCTGATTAACGAGCCGTCCATGTTTGATCCGCCGCAGATTTTCTCGGATGGGCCGCGCTCGTCGAAGGATCCATATGAGAAACAGGCTTATATTGACTGGCTGAAGAAACGTCACGGCTCGATTGAGCTCCTGCAGGAGCGCTGGAATATGACAGCCGATCAGCTGCCGAGCTTTGAGGCCGCCCTTCCTCCAGATCCGCAAGCTATAAATTTTGACGTTCAAGATATGCACCAAGGAAAAAAAGGAGCTCAGTGGCTCGATTATGTACTGTTCTCCATGGACATGCATAACCGCTGGGCCAAGGAATTATACGATGATATCAAACAGGTATGTCCTGATCATATGGTTACCGTTGGACAGGACGAGGCGCTTGGCGCACAACGTCCATCTCCATTCTTCTACGCTGAAGCCGTAGATTATACAACGGTCCATTCTTGGTGGTTAAACGACTACTTGATCTGGGACGGCATATTTGCCAAAACGCCGGATAAACCGAACCTGATTCAGGAAACGGGCATCATGTACGTGGAGACACCGGATGGCCGGGCGAAACGAAGCGAAGCCGAGCTGCGGAATCTGCTGGAACGCAAATATGCGTATGCCTTCTCTACAGGGGGAGCCGGAGCGATTCATTGGATCTGGAACACGAATTTCTATATGGATAATGCCAACGAATCGCATATCGGAGCGGTACGCGCTGACGGTACAGAGAAGCCGGAAGCAGATGTGTCCTATGATTTCGGCACGTTTATGGAAGAAATCCGTGACATTTTCAAAGGGCGCAAGCTGGAAGAGACTGCGGTAATCTTCCCTTATTCGAACGATTTCTCTAACCGAAAGCTTGCATTTGAAGCAACGACGAAGGCAACGCGTGCACTTGCTTATGAGCTCAATGTGCCATTCCGTGCTGTAGGTGAGTACGATTTAAGCTCGCTGCGCAGCAATCCGGTAAAATTCATTATTCTGCCAAGCGCCCACAATGTGGATGACCAGGCGTTTGCCGAACTGATTGCGATCGTGAAGGAAACAGGAGCTACCCTGCTGCTTACGGGCCCTATTTCGATAGATGCATACTGGCATCAGGTCGATCGGTTATCGGAGCAACTGGGTGAGCGGAAGCTGGTGAATGTGCGCCGTGAAGAAAGCGTGCGTATCGGAGACCTTTCTTTCTCAGCTTCATACGGTCATCGGAAGATTGCCGAGCTAAGCAAAGAAATTCCGGAAGGCAGCGCAGCGAAACCGGCAGATGTCGCCGGCGACTCCGTCGTGGACGTGAAGCTGGGTGCTGGTCGACTTCTGTGGAGTCCGCTTCCTGTTGAACTGAATGACCGGATCGATACCACTTCTGCTTTGTACCGATATGCATTGGAGCTTTCCACTGCCGATACGGGAATGGAGTGGGATCAGGGCGGAGAACTCTCCGGCGTGTATGGTCGCAAGGTTTTGTTTGAAGAAGGAACACTCTTCGTATTCAGCTCAGAGCAATCATGGGATACAAACATCGAAGTGAAGGATACAGCGACGGGTTGTACGTATTCATTCGTGCTAGAAGCGGACCGTTCGGTTCTGTTCGCAGTTGATGCGAGCGGCAGCCTGTTGTCCGTGTACCGTCCGGATGAGGTCGAAATCATCGCAGCGAAAGGCTAACATAAGGGGGACGACGTAGAGATGGATCAATCCAGAAAAGCACATATTATCTCTCATACTCACTGGGACCGCGAATGGTATCTACCGTATGAAAAACACCATGTAAGACTGATCGAGCTCATGGACAGCTTGCTTGAGACGATGGAGAAGGACTCGGAATACCGCAGCTTTTTCCTTGATGGCCAGACCATCATTATAGAAGATTATTTGCAGGTGAGACCGGAGAAAAAAGAACAGCTTGAGAAGCTGATCACTGATGGACGTATTATTATTGGACCTTGGTACATTCTGCAGGATGCTTTCCTGACAAGCAGTGAAGCCAACGTAAGAAATATGCAGATCGGGCACCAGGATGCAGAGCGTTATGGAACGGTTGCCAAAATCGGATATTTCCCGGATACATTTGGACTTACAGGACAAATTCCGCAGCTGATGCTTCAATCCGGCATTGATAATGCCTTCTTCGGCCGGGGTGTTAAGCCAACGGGCTTTAACAATACCGTCTCCGACAGCGGCTATGAATCTTCATTCTCAGAGCTGATGTGGGAAGGTCCGGACGGCTCGAAGGTGCTGGGCATTCTGTTTGCCAACTGGTACAGTAACGGTAACGAGGTTCCCGTTGATGAAGCGGAAGCAAAAGCATTCTGGGACCGCAAACTGGCGGATGCAGAGAAATATGCTTCCACACCAGAGCTGCTCTATATGAACGGATGTGACCATCAGCCGATACAGACTGATCTTCCAGAAGGCATTCGTACAGCGAAGAAGCTGTATCCGGATACGGAATTTATCCATTCGAACTTTGATGATTACCTGAAAGCCGTTCGCGAGAAGCTGCCGCAGGATCTTTCCTCTGTCAAAGGAGAGCTGCGCAGCCAGCGCACCGATGGTTGGGGAACGCTTGTAAACACGGCCTCGGCACGTGTATACCTGAAGCAGATGAATCAGCACGGACAAACCCTGTTGGAAAAAGTGGCCGAGCCTCTGGCATCCTATGCCAGCCTGCTGGGCAAGGAATATCCGCATCATCTGTTCACCTATGCATGGAAGACGCTGATGCAGAATCATCCGCATGACAGCATTTGTGGCTGCAGCGTGGACGAAGTTCACCGTGAGATGGTCACCCGCTTCGAGAAAAGTGCCCACGTAGCGGAAAATATCGTAGACGACAGTGTTCGCGTGATCGCAGATGCAGTAGATACGAGTGTTTTCAATCAATTGGGATCGGACCCGCTGCCGCTGGTTGTGTTCAATACGACTGGATGGACCCGCAGCGGAACTGTCAGCATCGAGCTGGATGCGAAGCGGCTCTATTTCCGGGATGGTTATTCTTTGGAGGAGACCAGTGGCCGGATGAAGGAAGTCGATTTGAGTGGCCGCGTGCTGGTCAATGCTCAAGGTGAAGCTATTGCCTGCACCGTAGAGGATTTGGGACTTCAGTTCGGGTATGATCTTCCGGATGATCGTTTCCGCCAGCCGTATATGTGCCGCCGCGTGAAACTGACTTTCGAGGCAAGTGATATTCCAGCAATGGGCTTAACAACTTATGCGTGGGTGAAGAGCGAAATGAAGCCTTCCAAGGCAGAATCCTTAATCACCGATGCTAATGTGATGGAGAATGAGCTGATCAAGGTCGAGATCGAAGTAGACGGCTCCTTCACTCTGACAGATAAGAAGAACGGACAAGTATACCGTGATCTGGGTGTCTATGAAGATACCGGAGATATCGGTAACGAATATATGTACAAGCAGCCGGATGGCGAAACGGCATTGACCACTAAAGGCCTAACTGCCCAAATTTCCGTGCTGGAGGATACACCTTATCGTGCATCCATTGAAATCGTTCATAACTGGTCCATCCCGGCTATGGCGGACAGCAAGCTGGACGAAGAGCAGCATGAGCTTATCTATTATCCGAACCGCAAAGCGCAAAGATCGAGTGAAATGGTGGAACTTCGCATTCGCACCGTGGTCAGTCTGAACCGCAGCGGCAAAGGCGTAGAGATTGAAGCGACGATGGATAATCAGGCGAAGGATCATCGTGTGCGTGCATTGTTCCCAACCGATCTGGAGACATCGTCTCATCATGTAGATTCCATGTTTGAAGTGGCAACACGTGCTAACGAACCTGCTGCTGAATGGGAGAATCCAAGTTATACGGCTCACCAGCAAGCATTCGTTGACGTTGCGACGGCTTCTGCAGGATTGACGGTAGCGAACCAAGGCCTGAATGAATATGAAGTTCTGCGTGATGGCCGGAATACCATCGCTGTTACATTGCTTCGCTGCGTAGGAGAGCTCGGTGACTGGGGGTACTTCCCTACACCTGAAGCGCAATGCATCGGCGTTCATACCGTACGTATGGAGGTCATTCCGCATCAGGGCGACGGCATGAAGTCAGGCGCATACGCCGAGGCTTACCAGTTCCAAATCCCATGGACAGCTGCACAGACTGGTGTCCACGCGGGAGCCGTTACCTCGACTTCTGCACCGCTTGAATGGAGCCATGATGAACTTGCGTTCTCTTCCATGAAAGTGAATCCGAAGACCGGGGATCTGATGCTGCGTTGGTTCAATATGGGAGACGCGGATACAGAGCTGCAGTTGAAATCTTCTCTGCCATCCCAGGGCGTTTATAAGAGCTCCATCCTGGAAGTAGAGGGAGCAGTTCAAAGCTTTGATGATCAGAACAGCTTCACGCTGCCGGTTAAGTCTCACGAAATTGTGACACTGGGCGTTAAAGCTTCGACTAAATAAGCACTTCATTATATAGCACTGGGAATTGTGTGAATCCCGGTTCAGCAAAAGCCCGATTCCGAGATAACAGGGATCGGGCTTTGCTATTTGCATTAGGATAGGAGCATCTCCCAAATGGGATTATGGAGGAATGACATGAAGATTCATTTTGATAAACTGCCGGATACATTGGTTAAAGGGATCAGCGAGCTAGCAGAAATATTAGACATACGAATAACGGGTGAAGAGGGCATCAAGATCCAGGTGATACAAGCACAAGGACCGATTCGGGTATCACTTCAGGATGGAGAGGGCTTGATCGGTTACCAAGAAACGATACATTTTTACCGTGCATTAGGTGTGTTCTTGGAACAGGCTAGGAAGGATGCGCATTTTGATATAACGGAGGAACCCAAATTCGATTTCAACGGCACGATGCTCGACGTTTCGCGCAATGGCGTTCTCAAGGTCCCGGTAATCAAGCAGTTTATCCGTTACATGGCTCTGATGGGGTTGAACGGATTGATGATGTATACGGAGGATATCTATGAGGTAGAGGACCAGCCTTACTTTGGATATATGCGAGGACGGTACACAGCTTCAGAAATGAAGGAATGTGATGATTACGCTGATCTGTTCGGCATTGAGATGATTCCGTGTATTCAGACACTGGGACATTTACAGCAAGCGCTGAAATGGGGATATGCCGCGGATATCAAGGATCATGCTGATATTTTGCTCGCTGGTGAGCCGAAGACATATGCTTTTATCGAGCAGATGATCACTGCAGTGTCCAGTATGTTTCGTTCCAAGCGTATTCATATCGGAATGGACGAGGCATTTCAGGTGGGTCTTGGGAAGTATTTAAAACTGAATGGGATGCAGGACCGCTTTCAGATTATGAATGATCATGTCAGCCAGGTGCTGGCGATCACGGAGCGTCTCGGACTCCAGCCGATGATCTGGAGTGATATGTACTTTAATTTGTTGGCCAACGATTATCAAGGAGTGCTGTACAACGTAGATGCGGATTTCTCCGAAGATAACATGAGCCGTATTCCCAAAGGCGTTCAGTTCGTGTACTGGGATTATGGACGCAGAGATGAGGAGGGTTATGAACGATTATTTGAAAAGCATTTAAAGCTGGGCTCCAAGCCGATATTTGCCGGCGGCATTCATATGTGGAACAGCATGAGTCCTAACAACGGCAAGACATGGATGACTAGCCAGCCTGCGCTGCGTGCGGCCAAGAACAAGGGAGTTCGCGAGGTTATTGCCACTGCTTGGGGGGATAACGGTAACGAAACCAACCACCTTGTTATTCTTGCAGGCCTGCAACTGTTTGCAGAGCACGGGTATGGGGAAGCGGTTGATGATGATCTTCTTGCGAGTCGGCTTGCAGCCTGTACAGGCATGGATTTGTTCGATTCCCTGAATGCTCTGAAAGATATGGATGAGGTTCCTGGTGTATCCGAGGGAAACCACTGGATGGCCAATCCTTCGAAGTACTTACTGTGGCAGGATCCACTCTTGGGACTGCTGGACAAGCATGTGGAGGGGGAAGCGGGATCCGTGCTGCCGGACCATTACACCAAGCTGGAGAAGAAATGGCAGCAAAACAAGGAACAATTCACAGCACCGTTTAGCCATTTATTCGAATTCTATGAGAAGCTTGCATCCGTTCTCGTTATAAAAAGTACACTTGGAGTCACTTTGAGAAAGTTGTATCATGACGACGGGGATAAGTCTCAGCTAGCTGAGTTTGCTGCAGCGATTGATTCGCCAATATCGATACTGAAGTTGCGCATTGAGGAACTGCGTATTTCGCATCGAAGATTGTGGATGAGCACATATAAGCCTTTTGGCTGGGAAGTACTTGATCTCCGCTACGGGGGACTATTCGCACGGATTTCTTCCACGCAGGATCGAATTGCGGATTATGTGGAGGGTCACATTGATCAGATTGAGGAACTTGAAGCCGAGCGGCTGCTCTTTGATCAGAATGGTCTAACTGATAAACCGCTGGAGGTTAATGTAACCTATCAAGCTGCTGTGACCGCATCCTCCTTTCTATAATGAAGAAGCTGCTCTCCCTTGGTCTTTATCAGCGGACGGTTGGAGGGCAGCTCTTTATTTTACTTGGCTTAATTATTGATTCTTCTCTTGGATCTGGTCTTTCTCGTAGGCAATTAGCGTGATCTCTTTGCCTGTAAGCTCGGCAATCTTGGTCTCAGCGTCTTCAATCGCTTTCAAGGTACCTTCATTCCCATTGAGTGAGGCGATTTTATATTCCTCCGAATGGATGTCGATGGTAAACTCCCCCCTTAGATGGTTGATTCATGTTATATATGTATAAGGTATCCTTTAGAATAAAGTTACATACCTGGGGGTGTGATTCATGATTCAATTTGAAAGGCTTCATCATGTTAGCTTGGCGGTGCGCGATCTGAAGAAAGCAAAGGTGTTTTACTCGGAGGTGCTGAGGTTTCAGGAGCTGCCGCGACCGCCGTTTGCCTCCAAGGGTGTCTGGTACGCTGTCGGAGACCAGCAGCTCCACCTGCTGGAGCATCCGATTAGTGATACGTTGCGGGAGCGCGGAATCGATACGACGGACGGGCATTTCTCAATCTGGGTGAAAAGTTACCGCGAAACGAAGGAATGGCTGGACCGAATGGACGTTGAGTATGTGGCTAATCCCGACAGCGTTGCCGGTTTTGCGCAAATTTTCGTACTGGATCCAGACCGCAATATTATTGAATTCGGAGCGGAATATGGATCGTAAACGCAAATTTAAAAAAGCCAGACACATCTATGTGTTTGGCTTTTTGCGCTCTTATTTTTGGATGAGGACGGGGGTATTCATTTTCACTTTGTCGTAGAGCCAGCGTACGTCTTTATTATGCATCCGTATACAACCTGCTGACACGTACTTTCCGATCGAGTTGGCGTTGTTGTTTCCATGAATGGCGTATGCGTAGCTAACTCTGCCGTTTACTTTCACATTAATGCCGAGCCAGCGGTCCCCTAGCGGATTACGCGGGTCTCCTCCCTTGATGCCTTCCTTGTAGTAAGGTCTGTTCTTCACTTTTTCGTGGATTTTGAACAGGCCTTCCGGCGTATAGGAGGTTTTTTTGCCTGTGGCGACGGGAAACGTTTTTATGAGCTTGCCTTTTTCGTAATACGTCAGTTTGTTGGTGGATTTATCAATGACGATAAACTGCGCGTACTTGGTGTACTTACTGTCCAGCTTCTGTCCGGAAGCGCCATGGGATAAGACGGGGAATAAGAAAACCAGCAGTAAGGTGAAGATCAGTATGCGGCTGATGCCCCTAATGATGTCCGATCACCTCTTTTCGTTCTCCTCCATATATATGCAGCTATTTGCGAATGTTGACGGAAATGTGCATAAGCGGAAAAATAGAACAAGTTAGTTTCAAAGAGAAATATAAGGAGCGGAGGGGATTCTTCAAGAGGCTGTCCGTGTTTATTACGGATGTTGCTTGAAAACGACATTGATGTCGTTTATAATGAAATGAGTTTAAAAACGACAATGGTGTCGTTTATGATGAAGTGAAGTTCGTGGAATCGATATTGATATTAAAAGTCGGGAGAGGGATGACTCATGTGTCCACGGGTTAGTGAGGAATACAAACGGGAGAAGAAACATGAAATTTTGACGGCAGCCAGACGTGTCTTTATTAGAAAGGGCTATACCCGCACGGTGATGCAGGACATTATGGATGAAACGGGCATGTCCCGCGGAGCCGTGTATGCGTATTTTGTTAATGTGGAGCATGTATTTATAGAGGTCCTGCGCTTTGATGACCAAGAGACGCTCCGTTTTTTTGAACCGGATCTGCAATACCCGATATGGAATCAGTTGATGGACTGGGTTCAGAAACAGGAGGGTGATATTTCGCTAATCCAGCATTCGCTTGTATTGGCGAAGGCGGAATTTTTCCTGTCTTCCTCTTATGTTCATGCCAAGAAGGATTATCCCTATTTAATTGAACGTTATCAGCAGACCGTTGAGGCCATGGGCCGGGTCATTCGGAAGGGGCGGGAGCAAGGGGAGTTTCGGCCCCGATTGGAACCGGAAGCCATAGCGCGGTATATGATTTCGTTTCTAAACGGACTCATGCTGGATACCTTCCAGCTCGGACCGACCGTGACTTGCGTGCCGGAGCAACTGGAAACATTCATTCAATCTCTCTGCGCAATGTTAAATCCTATAATAATAGAATCATGATTATAGAAAGGGTGCTTTTTGATGCTATTTAATTCTGCTAGATTGACATGTCGAAAAATGACGATGAATGACGCGGAGCTGTATCATACTTGGCGTAATGATCTCGAAGTGATGCAATCCACCAGTCCTTGCCTGGATGCTTATCAACTGGAGGAAACAAAGGACTTCGTTCAGCATGTGATCCTGGGCTCTTCCTCCTCGAAGAGCTATCTGATCCTGTTGAAGGATACCGGCAGACCGATCGGCATCATGTCATTGATTCATATCGATACCAAGAACCGGAATGCGGAGTGCATCATCGACATTGGCGAAAAGACTTCTTGGGGCAAAGGATATGGTTCTGAAGCGATGACGCTTTTACTCGATTATGCTTTTTTGGAGCTGAATCTGCACCGGGTAAGCCTGCGAGTGTTTTCTTTTAACCATAAAGCGATCAAGCTATATGAGCATATTGGGTTTGTCCATGAAGGCAGTTCAAGACAGAGCTTATACCGAAATGGCGCATGGCATGACATACTGCACATGGGGATTTTACAGGAAGAGTACATATCCAATGGTTGATTTTCGCGGTCTTCCATAATAAGGTAGGTGTATGTAAAGACAAAGCGAGAATGGGAGAATCAATATAAACATGGCCGAAGAGGAAGTATTATCGATTCAAGACCTTCGAATGAAGTATGATAATCGTTATGTGTTGAATGGTATTGATCTGGAAGTACGCCGCGGCGAGATGATTGGGTATATCGGTCCGAATGGTGCAGGAAAGAGCACTACGGTAAAGATTATGCTTGGATTGGTTGAAGGGTACACCGGAACGGTCCGTATATTCGGTCAGGATATTTCTGATGGGAATATCGATTATAAACGGAGAATTGGGTATGTGCCCGAGGTGGCGGAACTGTACGATCAATTAACGGCTGCCGAGTATCTGACTTTTATAGGCGAATTGTATGGACTATCTTATGATGCTGCTGATTATAAGGCGAAACAATTGATGGAGTGCTTTGATATGGAAAAAGCCTACCATTCCAGGATCGCTACCTTCTCTAAAGGTATGCGCCAAAAAGTACTGCTGATCTCAAGCTTGCTGCATGACCCTGATCTGTTGTTTCTTGATGAGCCTTTAAGCGGGCTGGATGCAAACAGCGTTATGGTCGTCAAAGAGGTACTGGCTCAGTTGTCGGCTCAAGGCAAAACGATTTTTTATTCGTCCCATATCATGGATGTGGTTGAGAAAATCAGCAGCCGGATCATTCTGCTTGCTGACAGCCGGGTGGTGGCAGACGGAACGTTTAAAGAGCTGCAGCAGCATTCCCAGGAAGGAACCCTTGAAGAGGTGTTTAATCAGCTGACAGGCTTTCATGATCATGCCCGTATTGCAGAGAGGTTTGTATCCATCGTTCGGGGGGAGAGCTGATATGCAGGGAACCGAATTTCGGATGCTGAAGCTCCTGGATCGATTTCAAGGGATCATCTCGAGAATGGGGGTCAACTATGAAACACTGCGGCGGATTCTGCATGTCAAGCTGCTGATGGACTCAAGACGGGTTCCAGTCATATTGGCCTCAAGCAAGCGGCATAAAGAAGAGCAGGACAAGAACTTGTTTGTCAGCTCCCTCTGGATGTATGGCTTAATTGGGCTCGTTCTGACGCCCTTTGTGTTCTGGAGTGACCCGGAATATTTGATGCCGATGAGCATTTTATCTGCAATTCTCATGTTTCTAATTATGACTTCGATGATTTCGGATTTCTCATCCGTGCTGCTGGATGTGCGAGATCGCAGCATTTTAATGACAAAGCCGATTGATGGTCGTACGGTCGGTTTGGCGAGATCTATTCATGCTGGAATCTATTTGCTGCTGCTAACGGGCGCGCTTTCGGCCGGCTCCCTCGTTGTCGGTTTGATCAAACATGGCATATTGTTCTTCCTGATCTATGTCATTGAGTTGATTCTGATGAATATGCTAATTTTGGTGAGTACATCCTTGATTTATCTGGTGCTGCTCAAATATTGGGACGGCGAGAAGCTGAAGGATCTGATCAATTATGTACAGATTGGCCTATCCGCAACACTGGCGATTGGCTATCAATTTGTTATTCGTTCCTTTGATCTGATTGATTTCAAGTTGGTGTTTACGCCGGCATGGTGGCAGATTCTGCTTCCGCCCGTGTGGTATGCGGCTCCATACGAGTGGTTGTTTGGCGAGGGAAGCGGTTGGTTGACTGTTCTTTCATTGATCGCTGTGCTTGTCCCAATTTTGCTTATAACAGTCTATTTTCGCTTTATTCCTTCCTTTGAGCAGCACTTAGAGAAGCTGGCTCACAATGAAGCAGGAAAAGGACGGGAACGAGGACGGTTCGATCGATTTGTGGCCCGACTGGTGTGCCAGTCACAACAGGAGCAGGCGTGTTTCCGGTTATCTGCTAGCATGCTAAAGAATGAGAGGGAATTTAAGCTTAAGGTATATCCTACGCTCGGTTTGTCCGTACTGCTGCCTTATTTGTTTTTTTTCTCTATGATCCGCACCACCTCCTTATCGGAAATCGGCACAAGCTCATCGTATTACGTGCTGCATGGCATGCTAGTCATGATTGTTACCGTTGTGATGATGTTAAAATTCTCAGGCAAGCCTAAGGCATTCTGGTTATTTGGCTCAGCCCCGTTAACAAGCATGGCACCTTTATTCAGAGGGGCATTAAAAGCTTTTGGGGTCAAAATGTTCGTCCCCCTGTTCAGCATCAATGCTATCGTATTTCTGCTTGTCTTCGGCATACGGATTTTGCCGGACATTCTTGTCATTTTGCTTACCGGCCTATTGTTAATTCCGTTGACAGCCAAAGCAGTACTGAGGCAACCACCGTTCTCTCAATCGTTTAGTGCCACTCAACAGAAAGATGGCTGGTGGGTGCTGTTGTTTTTCTTCGTGATTGGCGGATTAGGCGGTTTACATTATGCAAGCAGCCTGGTCCCTTATGGCATGGTGGCGTATATGGTTGTGCTGTGCATTGCGAATGGCCTGGCCTGGACCAAGCTGTATAAGTAACGTGAATCTGCTCATCCTCAGGAATTGTTTTCAAAACAATCTCTTGAACGGGAACGTGGGTTCTTATATAATAAGAAATATAGATTAACGATTAAATTAGAAAGCCATTCTGACTCGGTTATGTACATACAGTCGTGGATACTTGTGTTTTTATCTCCGGATATTATATGTTTTTGTAATTTCATCAGAGTTCCCAGACATATAGGAAGTGGCAAGCGCCATCGGATTTGACCTCACGAACATGCATCCTTCAGACGACCCAATAGAAGCTGAGACTCAATCGGTATATCGTTTATTTTGGACTTGATACCGGAGCCTCAGTCTCTCCCAGGGAAGTGGCGTAGTATATAGTAACCATTTCTTGTGGTGTAGGGAGGAAGTTCTTCGAATGAACGCAATTTGGTTTATGTTGTTTTCAACATTTGAAACACTGGCCATTTACTCATTAATCATGACCCTGCTTAGATATAAAACAACAGAATACATATGGCAGGCCCTGATCGTCATGATCCTTGCCAATATTCAGAGTTACATCATGCGCAATGAACTACATATGGATTTTCTTGCCCCTCTTGTAACCGTACTTATCTATGTTTTTTTATTTGCTGCTATTATCAAGATTCCTGTCATCTGGTCAGCGATTTGTACGATCATCGGTTACATGCTGTATGCACTGATTCAAACCGTTTATTTGACAGCGATATTCGGCTCAATAGATTCTATTCAGACTGTGCCTTCTCATGGTTATTTCCTTCAGATACTGTCAGCAGTCACAGGACTGCTAATATCTTGGATTATGTACAAACTAGGGATCGGCTTTCGATACGATCTGGAGAAGCTGCGCTTCAGATTTGAACACATATTATTGATTGCTTTAATTATTGTGGTATTGGTATTGATAGCCATCCTATTTTACATGAATCGGTTGTGGCTTGATCTTCTCTTCTTTGGCATAACATTCGGAATTTTCTTGTATTATGCGTTTCATACGGAGGAGCGGGATACTTTTGATCGTGGAAAGATTAGCGGGCCGGATGGCGACAGAGATCAAGCGCCAGGTTCCCGACCATAAATCTTCTATTCCAGTATTAAAGCATGCGATCATCATCCTAATAAACGTTGGTCTTATCGTGATCTTCACGCTGTTGATCTCGTTATTTACGGATAATCTGAGACAGGCGTCTATCGCCTTAATTGGCTTTGCATTGCTCAGGCAGTGCTCCGGAGGGCTTCATCTGAAGACGGGGGCTGGCTGCATTGCATTCACGACCTTATTGTTTACCTTGGTATCTTATGTAGAGATGGAGTCTGCCGGTGTATTTCTAATGAATGCGATCAGTCTGTTATTGGTTATGAATTTCGCTCCAAGCCGAATCGAGAAACAATCTCGTATCCCGAGGAAGCATTACTTTAAGCTACGTATTATCAGCTGTATGATTGTTTTAACTAATTTTGGATTTCAGTCACCCACATTAGCTGTCGTATTTTTGATCCAGGCTGTTAGTTTATTACGCTGGAGAGGAGGACAAGCTCATGTTATGGATCCATAAAATTAGACATCAGCTGTATACATATCTTGCAACTGCACTGACGCTGGTTGCCGTATTTGTAGTCAATACAGCAAGCCCTGTATTCGTGTATAGCGGTGAGACACCGGAAGAACTTTTGAAATAGGACTTGATTCGGTGAGTTAGGAGAGCGGGCCAATTAAAATGTAATAAATAATTAAAGAAAAGAGACCCTGTTACAGGGTCTCAGGCTGTCGAGAAAGTCTCGACAGCTATTTTTTTAACATATTATTCAATACGACACCGCGTTAAATGTAATATATCTGTAAATAAGTTCGGAAGGGTGTTAACATTACCGAAACGCTAAATGTTACAATTATAACCTTGTGAAAAATTAAATAAAATTATGGAGGAAGGTAAAGAGATATTTGATTGTTGGCAATTTAACTTAGAGGAATTCTCTATCGGCTACGAAGATACAAGTCTCATACATTTCATTTAGAACAAGAAGGTTTTATTTTCAGGAAGTAAGTGTAGAAAGAAACTACGATTGGTTATTATGATGAAGAGGATGATACTATAAATGAATCTGAGTAGAAGTTTCTCGCAAAGAAAAAGCCAATGAATAAAATGCGTCAGTTTTGCGTCAATAGATAAGATCGTCACGAAAAGAAGTGCAGTGAAAAAGAGAAGAACCCTTGCTACGCAAGGGCTCTCAGTTATGATCTGTAGTGGGCTCGAACCACTGACCCCTACCCTGTCAAGATAGTGCTCTCCCAGCTGAGCTAACAGATCATGAAATATTTAAAAAGGTAATTCATATATTACCAGCAGACCACCTGTGTGTCAATCATTTTCTCGCGTTATAAAAAGCTCCATTCCGGTTCAGACTAGTTACAGCATGAATTGGCATTATAGGAGGAGAATAGGAATGGCAGTAGAGAAATCTCAGGGTTATCGACTAGCAGGGTTGGTACTCATCCTGTTGACAGGATCAATTGTTGGCAGTGGCTGCAGTATCCCGGCGAGAACGTCTGTGCAGCTGCAACCGCTGCAAGCTCCCGCAGCGCCTGTCATGCTGGATGTTTACAACCGGTCGATACAGAGGGACGTATATTCCCAGCAGGGGGGCGGTTTACTGGAACCGGTATCCCCCATGGATTCGGTAGACACCTTGCACAATCTTAATCCGTAGAGTTGCGCATAAGAATGGTGGTTCTTAATGCTATTCCTCATCCCATTTACGGGAATACCCTTTTTTGATTGTCCAGAAGGTTGGATAGATGACCAAAACGGCAATGACGATGGACCAAAATATCGTAGCTCCCATACCCATAAAGGCAATGCTCCTTTCGCGGCACATTAGTTTATACTATACAGGAAAACGATTATTTTGTATAATATTCCGATCTGCAATATCACGAGAAATTACATAAAGAGGTGTTAACATGGCAGCAGAAATCATAAATGTAACAACCGAAGAACAGCTGCAGCAGGCGCTGGATATTCGCAAGGATGTTTTTGTCCTGGAACAAAAAGTACCGATTGACTTGGAAATCGATGATTATGACCGAATGAATTCGGATGCACATCATATATTGATCAAGTCGGAGGGACAGTACGCAGCTACGGGACGTATCATCTATTACAATAAGGATTCCGCCAAAATGCAGCGTATTGCGGTACGCAAACCATTTCGTTCTAAGGGGATTGGCCGTGTATTGATGATGGCCCTGGAAGCCCAGGCACGTGAATTAAAGCTGCAATATTCTGTGCTGGATGCTCAGGTGCAAGCCGAAGCATTTTATCAAAAGCTTGGGTATGAGACGATTTCAGACGAGCCGTTTGATGATGCAGGGATTCCTCATGTCCGTATGAAAAAAGAACTGTAACTCATAAGATATATTGTTAGACATAAGGAAAGACCCCGAGAAGTGTCTCGGGGTCTTTTGTACATCATTTAGAAAGTGGGCAGATTATCCAGGTTGTTACTGGGATCGCCATCGGCGTTGGAACGCAGGTGCTCGTCGCCATCACGGCCACGAAATACGTTCAGGTTTTTGATTTCTTTATTCTTGGCCATCTGCTGTGCAGTTTTGTAATCAACGATGCTGCCATTATCCAGCTTAAGTTCGATGATGTCGCCGTCGCCATTCTTCCGAACGCCTACGACTTCTTGTTGTTGTCCATTGTCCATATGATCGCCTCCCGGGTTTAGTGTTCCCAGGGAACCTCATAATCTATGCATCTATATAATGAACGACATAATGAATTTACAATTCGTAGACCCGCTGCTGCTCTACAAACTCCATGATCCCGGTCTTGCCAATGAATGCCTCCACGTCATCGCTGTAATGCATGAGGTAGGTACGCTCTTGAATGTTCTCAGGCAGACTGAGCAATTCATCAAGGGTGGTATGAACCTCGCCGGGTCCTTGCAGCTGGCATTCGTGCAGTATGACCTCGCAATCCCGCTCATTAACCAATTCATTGAGCAGTTGAGGATCGAATACCATATCAGCACTGTAAAAAATCCGATCATTCAAATAGAGCGAATAGCTGTCCTTGCCGGGTATATGCTGCGTCGGAATCAGTTCTACCGAGATTCCTGGTGAGATATCAGTTTTTAAACCCGGCTTAAGAGGATGGACATCAAATACATCCTGAAGGGAGGAGATCTGTCCTTGCTGATATAATCCACCCTTCAGTGTGTGCTCCCATATCGGTTCCACTAAAGCTTCAGCAATGTAGAGAGGAAGTTTACGATTAAACTTCATTTTCATCATGAAGGCCAGCTCTTCCATGCCGCCGACATGGTCCGCATGAATATGCGTAATGAGCAGGGCATCTACATCGTTAAAGGTCTTATCCAGCTGATGAAGTGCCATGGGAGCGGTGACGCCGCAATCGATAAGAAGCGTGAAATTATCGTCGTGGATCAGTGCGTTGTTGTTATAGTAGTTCTTGGCAAACGCACTACCAGTGCCAAGCATTTGCAGTTTCAGTGTCAATGTTGAAACCTCCTGATGAATGATGTATAGGCCAGTAGCTAATGTATATCTTATCGAACTTTGAATATTTTTACACGGAATCTGTAGTGAATTAATCATTATTATGTAATAAAAGTTATGGACGAGCTTATAAGGGAAAAATTTTACCACAAAGTGCAAAATTGTCCGCAACTTGTTTTTTGACATGTAGTATACACATATAACAACAAGATGAGCCAATGGAGGGAAATTATAATATGAAGTGGAAAAAAGTGATGGCATGTATGCTAGTGCTTTCGTTAATGGGTGGCAGCACCCTATTATTTGCTGATTCCGTCAATGAACGTGTCCGTGTCTGGATGAACGGTCATGAATTGAAGGATGGGGGATACTTAATTGATGGCAAGACCTATGTGCCGGTTCGGGAGTTTGATGGGGCTGTAGATTGGAATTCGAGCAATGGACAAGTTCAGGTGATTAAACCGAATGTGCATATTTTCCTCTTTAAGGGAGATACTGTATTCGGGAATGTGAACAAAGGCAAACTGAAATTCAATGTTTTTAGCCAGGTAGACAGCTTGAACAATGATATTCATGCCGTAAAAGTTGCAATCGAAGATCCTGCAGGCAATGTTAAGGATATTCAATCCCAGGAAGTGAAGGACCGCAAAGATAATTTCTGGTTCCGCACCTACGATTTCACCTATGACTTTAAAACGACAGGCAAATACTCGGTTGGTTTTTATGTGAAAGTCAAACCGGAAGACGGGTTTGTCAAAGTTGCAGAGAAAGTAATCACTGCGCTTTGACTCATGGAGTACCATGGAAAAATTGACCTGAATAAGCGATCCGTGATACGATACGAACGTATGATAATTTAACCGAAGTGAGGTTTTTTCAATGAGCGAACACAAACATGAACACGGAGATGCTTGCGGCTGCGGTCATGATCATGACCACGACCATGAACATGAAGAGTTTGTGCTGACATTGACGGATGAAGAAGGAAAAGAAGTAGAGATGGTTCTTGTGGAGACATTTGATGTCGGCGAGAAACTTTACGCGCTTTTGCTTGAACGCGAGAATCCGGAAGCGGACGGCGTCATTCTACGTATGGAAGAAGAGAACGAGGAAATGGTTCTTTACAATATTGAGGACGAAGACGAATGGAATGAAGTAGAGGCGGTTTATAACGAACTGGTCGCTGCTGCAAACCAGGAATAAGACTTTTTCCCAATGAAAACCCCGGTGCGAATCATTCGCACCGGGGTTTTTGTTTTTGTGAAGAATTAGAATATTGGATCGGTTTCTACGATGACCTTCACATTCTGAATGCTCCGATCCTCCGGACCCTTGACAGGAAGACCTACATCAACATGATCGATAATGTAATCGATGTTTTCCTGGGAAATAACTTCACCCGGAAGCAAGATCGGTATTCCTGGCGGATATACGTAGATGAATTCGGCAATAATTCGCCCTGCGGATTCCTTGAATGGCACTACCTCAGTATCTCCGTAAAACGCATCACGGGGAATTAACGAAAGTTGAGGGATTTCTGGTGTTTTCACAACCAGCTCGTTAATTTCATTAACATGCATGTACTGATCTGAAAGCTCGCGGAGGGCCGTAAGCAAAATATCGATCGTCCCCTGATCGTCTCCCGGCGTAATCAGGCACAAGATATTGTACATATCGCTGAGTTCCACTTCGATATTGTAATGTTCGCGAAGCCAGTTCTCGGTTTCATATCCCGTAATGCCGAGATGACGGACATGAATGGTCAATTTGGTCGGATCATAGGAGTAGGTTGCTTCACCGCCTAATATCTCCTCACCAAAGCTGTACAAGCCTTCTATTTTATTGACTTCCTGACGTGCGTATTGCGCCAGCTTGATGGTCTTTGCAGCCATCTCTCGTCCATGTAGTGCCAAGTTTCGGCGCGAAGTATCGAGTGAAGCGAGCAATATATAGGAAGTGGATGTCGTTGTCAGCATACTGATGATAGTCTGCACGCGGTATGGATTAACGTATCCATTCTTGGTATTCACGTTCAGCACGGAGCTTTGGGTCAGTGAGCCGCCGAGTTTATGAACGCTGGTCGCGGCCATATCCGCACCGGCTTCCATCGCGGACATTGGAAGGTCCTCATGAAAATGGATCAATACCCCGTGCGCTTCATCAACGAGGACAGGAACATTGTAGCTGTGAGCCAGATCTACGATTTCCTTCAGATTGGCACTGACTCCGAAATAGGTCGGGTTGATGACTAACACGGCTTTTGCATCCGGATGGCGCTTCAAGGCCTTGCGTACAGAACTGATGGTGATCCCATGGTCGATTCCTACATTGGAATCCTGGGCTGGGGATACGAATACTGGCTTGGCACCTGTAAAAATGATAGCCGAAAGCACGGATTTATGAACATTACGAGGTACGATGATTTTATCGCCTGGAGAGCATACCGACATAATCATCGTCATAATCGCTCCGCTTGTCCCTTGGACGCTGAAGTACGTATGGTCTGCACCGAAAGCATCGGCAGCCAGCTTTTGAGCTTCTTCAATGACACCTGTAGGCTGATGCAGGTCATCGAGCGGCGCGATATTAATTAAATCTATGGAAAGGGCGTTATCCCCGATAAATTCCCGAAATTCGGCATCGGTACCGTGGCCCTTCTTATGTCCCGGAATGTGAAATTGCACGGGGTTTTTGGCCGCATGGTTTTTAAGAGCGGTGAAGAGCGGTGTACGACTGTGGTCCATGGATGTTGTCACAACCTTTCCTTATCTTATGTTCGTATGATTTGTTGATATCTGTTTTTATATAAACAAAATTGAGTATAGCAAAATGAGGGGGGAATGCAAGGAGATTGTACGGCTTTTTTTCGCTTTGCCCAGCAGGGCATCAAACCTTCGTTTCCATGGAGATAGAAGATGCAGCATTTATCGTTCCTTCATTAGACTATCACCCACAAAAAAAGAGCTGCACCCGCAGCCCTTCGTACTAACATGTCACGCATATCTAAAATGCCATCTTATAAAGCGGCAGCAGCTTCTCGAACGTCTCTTGGACGGTGTGAATCAGCTCGTCTCCTGTTAACTTGACGGCTTCCTCTCGCGGTATGCGCAAACCGCACATGACTTCAGCTTTCTTAACCTGCTTCAGTTTTTCAATCAAACGCGCAAAATCCTGCTCGCTCATACTCTGATGAGTTGTACCCTCCGGATTCATATGATCCATGGACCAATAAAAGTTGTTAGGCACAGCCTTCACGGTCATCTTCAGCTTGGCTTTCAAATGTTTAGCAAACACGGCCTTGTTGGGACTTTCATAAATAATAGCAAAAATGACAAAGAGATGCGTTCCAAACATGCCCACTTCAAAGTGAGGAAGTGCCTTGTAGCCGCGTTTGTTGGCAGCCCAAGCGACCCACGTGTCGATGGGAGGATTAACGGTCCGTCTTGCATGCTTCGCCACATGCACAAACATCTCCTCTCCAACCAGTGCGGATATATAAGGTGCCAGCTCGGCACCAAGCATCTCTAGCTTGGGTCTTACACGTTCTATGAGAACCTCCATACGGGCCTCAAGCCCGGGTACAGAGAACACATCGAAATCTTGATCTGTAAATGCATGAACCGTCATGGATGCGGTGGCCTCCTATTGAGTATGGTCTTTTTCAACCAGCGTTTTGAATTAACTCATTATACCATAAGGCAGGTGCCAGCATGCATGAGCCGGAAAAGCTTCACCGTATTTTCATCAGGGGGAAAAATAGTCAATAAACCAAGTTACCGTTACATAAGATGGAGTATAAGATATAGATAAGACAACATTAAAAGCAGCCATGGGGGAATTCTTCACCGTCTTTTAATGATCGGTAGTAAACCGGAGGAGGGAGTGCCGTGAATAAGAGCGAGGAAGTGGAGTATTGCAACCTGGAGCTCCGGTTTGATCGCCGGCATATCCAGGACCTGATCAAGGAATTGATCCAAGAAGGATATTCTCTTTACTGGAGTGAGAATGATACGCAGTTTGTCATTTCAATCCGAACAGGGCGTAAGCTCGTAAAACTGCGGTTCCAACGTACAGGGAGTGGTTTTAAGCTGGTTGGCGATTATATGATTCGTGATCCCAAGCTTTCCGAATGGATGGAGAAATTAATTGAGAATACCCGTGGCCACGCTGTCGTCAAACGGTTCAAGGACAGGCAAATTCTGATCGAGAGCATTTTGTTCGGTGAGGTGATTAGGCTCGTGGAGATATCCGGTTATCGGCAGAGGGTCCTGTTTCAGAAGGGAACGCCGATGACCGAGCAGGAAATGCTTAGATTGTTTGAGTCAGATGAGGGAGAACAGCGGCTACTGTTGTGCAGACTGGAAACTGACGATGAGCTTGAGAGACTTCACGAAGCACTGCTGGCGGGGGATGAGGAGCGAGTCGCAGCTTGTAAGCAACGACTACGGGAGCTTTCTTTGGAGCTGCTGAGGCTGGAGTGGTAGAACATAACTCAAAAAAGATACAAGTTTAGAGCACGACAACACTCCGAAAAACGATAGGGGTGTTTTCGCGCGTGTTCTGATTTTGTGACAGGGGTTCACTTGTCAAATGAAAAACGTTAATATAATATTATTGCAAATCATCTCGGATAGGGATGTGCTGGTTAGACATATTAAAAATATATTGGAGAAAAGGATGGAGAACCAGATGTCAAAACAACAAATCGGCGTCATCGGCCTTGCTGTAATGGGTAAAAACCTGGCCCTGAACATTGAAAGCAAAGGTTTCACCGTTTCCGTATATAACCGCTCTCCGCAAAAAACGGAAGATATGCTGAAGGAAACCGAAGGCAAGCAAGTAAAAGGAACGTTCTCAATCGAGGAATTCGTAGATTCCCTAGAAACTCCTCGCAAGATCCTGATCATGGTACAAGCGGGACAAGCTACAGATGCTACGATTGAACAGCTTATTCCACATTTGGATAAAGGCGATATTATTATCGATGGCGGTAACGCTTATTTCCCTGATACACAGCGCCGCAGTAAAGAACTGGCTGAGAAGGGCTTCAACTTCATCGGTGCAGGTGTTTCCGGCGGTGAAGAAGGCGCGCTGAAAGGCCCGTCCATCATGCCTGGCGGACAAGAGAGTGCCTACAAGCTGGTTGAACCTATTTTGACGGCTATCTCTGCCAAGATCAACGATGAGCCTTGCAGTACATACATCGGACCGGATGGTGCCGGCCATTATGTGAAAATGGTCCACAACGGTATCGAATATGGCGATATGCAGCTTATTTGTGAAGCGTACCAATTGCTGAAGGACGTGCTCGGCCTCGATGCGAAGGACCTGCATGGAATCTTCACGGAATGGAACAAAGGGGAGCTTGACAGCTACCTGATCGAAATTACGGCAGACATTTTCTCCAAATATGACGAAGAAACCGGCAAACCAATGGTTGACGTTATCTTGGATACAGCAGGCCAAAAAGGAACAGGCAAATGGACAAGCCAAAGCTCCCTGGACCTGGGTGTACCACTGTCCATGATTACCGAGTCCGTATTCTCCCGCTTCCTGTCTGCGATGAAAGAAGAACGCGTAGCAGCAAGCAAGATTCTGAACGGACCGAAAGCAACTGCATTTGACGGTGACAAAGCGGAATTCATCGAAAATGTACGTAAAGCGCTGTTTGCAAGTAAGATCGTATCTTACGCACAAGGTTTCGCACAGCTTCGCGTAGCTTCCGATGAATATGGCTGGGATCTGAAATACGGCAATCTTGCTAAAATCTGGCGCGGTGGCTGCATTATCCGTTCCCGTTTCCTGCAGAACATCACGGACGCTTATGAGAACAATCCAGAGCTGAAAAACCTGCTCCTCGATCCGTTCTTTACCGATATTATCGAAAATTACCAGGATGCATGGCGTAAAGTTGTCGCTTCCGCGGTATCGCTCGGCATTCCGGTGCCTGGTTTCTCCAGTGCACTTGCATACTACGACAGCTACCGTACGGCGAACTTGCCAGCGAACCTGCTGCAGGCTCAGCGCGACTATTTCGGAGCGCACACGTTTAAACGCGTGGATAAAGAAGGAACCTTCCACTTCAACTGGATGGAGTAATATTGCGTTTTTTACCGCAGCATGAATCTATTCTCCCTAGAATCGATTAATCTGCCAATTACCTGGCGGCATTAATGCCACCCTACCTGGATGGATTAACTCGGCTCCTTTGGGGTGGCATGATTTCCGTTCTCAAGGATTTGAGAGTCAATCGTGTGGTCTTGAATAGGCGAGAGGGCATCTTCTAGCTCGGGAAGTCCATACATGGCATCTAAGAGAGTGGTGCGAATATCAGCGTTCTTCGCATGGAAGTGATTTCCGCTACTGTGTAAGAGCAGCGCAGCTTCGCAATAGCTGCTGAAGTTTTTCAGTAATCGTGGCTTTGAAAGATCCAGCAATAATGGGTCTTTCAAAGCCACTTTTTTGTGGACATAATGAAGCACCCAGATAATATCTTCGCGGCATAAAGGGTAGGAAGGATCGGATATTCGGCGGATCCGACGGGCTGCGGATGAGAGGTTGGTAGAATAATTAGACATGGATTGGGTTCACTCCATTTCTTTGAATCTTGCACTCTTGCAATCAGTATATGATATTAGGGAACGAGATAGACTGGATCCGGTAGGGTCTTTTTTCTTCTTCACAGTTAAACCATTCCGGTATAAGGGTGCATTGTCGAAAGATTTGGGGCTGTGGTATGATATGGGGAACCTATACATATAAGCACAGCAAATGGGGTGTGGTACTTGGATAACCAGGATAGAAATATTATTCTGATCGGAATGATGGGAACGGGAAAGTCAACTGTCGGTCGTCTCATAGCAGAGGAGCTCGGTTACACGTTAATCGATCTGGATACCGAAATTGAGAGGTTGGAAGGTAAGACCATTCCCGAGATGTTTGAAACAGCCGGGGAGCTTTATTTCCGTGAGGCTGAATCCGCTGCATTAACCAGTGTTTTGCAACGAAGAGGAGTAGTTCTGGCCTCAGGCGGGGGCGCTGTCCTGCGTGCGGACAATTGTGAAGCGATGAAACGTGGAGGCTGGGTCGCTGCTCTCACCGCGGATGCTGCAAGTATCGTGGAGCGGGTACGTGGGGATGCCAATCGGCCGCTGCTGGCGGGTGACGTTGAAGAGAAGGTTCGACAGATTCTAGAGGAGCGAAAGGACAAGTATCTATTTGCCGATGTCATGGTAGATACCGTTGGTCGCTCTGCCGATGAAGTGGTGGCTCATATTTTAGCGCATTACCGCGGCTAAGATTACAAGTGACTTAATTGCACATGCTTGTTACTTACCGCAGTAAAGTTGTTAGTGAAATCGATGAGAATTTCAAGAAGTTCTTATGTGTTTATACCAAAACACCAAAAAAGGCGGGGATCATCATAATCCCGCACCTGCTTCTTGGCATGTCTATTCTTCATCGTCATGCCACTGCAGCATGCCGCCTTTCATGTTGATTACATTATCCAAACCTTGGTGAGCCAAAAATTCGCATACATGTTGACTGCGTCCACCGCTGCGACAGATGATGACAACCTCCTGATCACGCGGAATTTCATCTAGCCGATTCGGAATTTCGCCCATCGGAATGTGTTTGGCACCATTGATCATGCCAGCAGCGACCTCTTCATCCTCGCGGACGTCAATCATGTAGACTGTTTCGCCGTCTTGAAGCCGGCTTTTCAGCTCTGTCGTTTCCATTTGAGGGATCGGTTTCATTATATAGACCTCTTTTCTGAAATAGTAAGACTCATATCGGAACGATCTGAAGTTTTCAGTTCATATGCACTATGATAACCAAGCCGATAATTCCCTGTCAATTTATGCTTGGAATGCCGGCTTGGATCATCCCAATATATATATATCTATACGAAGGAGAGATACATACAATGGATGTTATCGTCAGGCCTACACCATCATTAAATGGAGAGATTGGAGCCCTGTCCTCCAAGAACTATACAACCCGCTACTTGCTGGTAGCTGCATTGGCAGAAGGAACAAGCACTATTTATTATCCTGCCCACAGCGAGGATAGCGACGCTATGAGACGCTGTATTATTGATCTGGGGGCGGTAATTGAAGAGGATGACGAGAAGGCGGTCATTACTGGTTTTGGCAAGTCGCCGCGGGATGTGAAGGAACTGAATGTGGGGAATGCAGGTGCCGTATTGCGTTTCTTGATGGGCGTTACAGCTTTGTCGAAAGAAGTTACCTTCATCAATGCTTATCCGGAATCTCTAGGCAAGCGCCCTCATGATGATCTTATAGACACGCTGGGTCAATTAGGTGTGGACGTGGAGCATAACGATGGCAGGCTGCCTATCACAATTCGCGGCGGCGAGCCGAAAGGTGGAAAGCTTACCGTATCAGGTGAAGTCAGCTCGCAGTACTTAAGTGCACTATTATTCTTAACTCCACTTCTTGCTGAAGACAGCGAAATCACCGTTACAGGCGATCTGAAGTCCAAAGTAGTAGTAGGGCAGACACTGGAGGTGTTGGAGCAGGCAGGGATTACAATTCATGCTGCAGACGATTATACATTCTTCCGTATTCCAGGTGGTCAATCCTACCAAGCGAAGACCTACACGGTTCAAGGCGATTATCCGGGCTCTGCCGCCGTTCTGGCAGCGGCTGCCGTTACACAATCGGATGTGACCATTCGCAATCTATCAGAGAACAGCAAGCAGGGAGAGCGCGCCATTATTGACGTTCTGCGCATGATGGAGGTTCCGCTTACGCACGAGAATGGCAATGTTCATGTGAAAGGCAACTCTACTCTGAAAGCGCTGGAATTCGATGGAGATGCAGCGACAGATGCGGTGCTTGCAATGGTGGCTGCAGCCGTGTTTGCAGAAGGCACTTCCAGGTTCTATAATGTCGAGAATCTTCGGTATAAGGAATGCGACCGGATTACGGATTATTTGACGGAGCTGCGAAAAGCAGGAGCTAACGTGGAAGAGCGCCAGGCTGAAATCATCGTTCACGGCCGTCCGGAAGGCGTCGAAGGTGGCGTAGAGATCAACGCCCATTATGATCACCGGGTTATCATGGCTTTGACCGTGGTCGGCCTGCGCGCACAGCAGCCGATTCGGATTAAAGACGCCCATCATGTGGCGAAGTCCTACCCGCAATATTTTGATCATATGAAAACGCTTGGGGCCCAGGTGGAATGGGTAAAATAATGGGGTAGACCAGCCGCTCATCGATAATGAAAGGAAAGGTGGTCATGAACCATGGCATTTGAAAATCCATCACGTGAAGAAATTGCTGATCTTTTACGTAACGCTGGCAACATCGCCGTTGTGGGTCTGTCTGACCGGCCGGATCGTACTTCCTATATGGTCTCGGCAGCGATGCAATCGCGCGGATACCGGATTATACCGGTGAATCCGGGAGCAACCGAAATACTCGGCGAGAAGTGTTATCCTTCTTTGAGGGATATACCGGAGCCGGTTGATATCGTCAACGTGTTTCGTCGTAGTGAATACTGTGCCGATGTGGCCCGGGAAGCGGCTGAGATTGGTGCCAAAGTGTTATGGCTGCAGCAGGGAATCATCAGTGAAGAGGCTGCAGACATCGCTAAGAATGCGGGCATGATTGCGATTATGGACCGCTGCATCAAAGTGGAGGATTCTATCGCGCTAGGCGGCCGCTAAGACAACATTTATGAATAGAAGGTAAAGCAAGTCTTACATGGAAAGCAGTGGGTTGCAGACTGGGCACGAATGGTCTGGTCTTCCCCACTGTTCATCGGTGAGGCTTGCTTTTCTATGTGGCGCATCCCCTTTTTCTTTTGACAAAAACCTACGCAGCGCGTACCATCAAGGATAGAAAGGAGGGCTCGCCTTGAATTGGTTGGGATCATTGCAACAGCTTGGCAGAGCAGTCATGCTCCCTACAATGGCGCTTCCTGCGGCGGCTCTCCTGCTTAGTGTAGGGAGTCTGCCGTGGTCGGCATGGGGGGTTGGAACCTTGGGCGAAATTGCCCAAGCAGCCGGGCACGGCGTGTTCTATTACATGCCCTATTTATTCGCCGTAGGTGTAGCATGGGGGCTCTCAAACCAGGGGGGGCCTGCAGGGCTTGCCGCTCTAGCGGGCATGTTCATCTATGACCAGGTGATCTCTCGTCTGGGAGACGGGAGCATTCAGCCCTCGACTTTAATAGGTATTGTGTTTGGGATCATGTCCGGTTATGTTTACAATCGGTTTAAACATATTAAACTGCCTGAGGCCATACAGTTTTTTGGAGGCTCCCGCTTCGTACTGTTATTTATGGGATTGTTCTCTACCCTGTTTGCATGGGTCATGCTGGGCATGGCTCCCCTTGTGCAGCGTGGATTGGATGCCTTCTATGAGCTGACTGTGCATATGGGAGCTTTCGGTTTGTTTCTATATGGCATTCTATATCGTGTACTTACGGCTTTCGGGCTGCATCATTTATTGAACAATATTTATTGGTTCCAGCTGGGATCGTACCAGACAGAGGATGGGACGATCGTCCAAGGGGACTTGCCGCGCTTTTTTGCGGGCGATCCGACAGCGGGCGACTTTATGGCGGGCTTGTTCCCGATTATGATGTTTGCCCTGCCGGCGATTGCGTTTGCCATTATTCAAGAAGCACGTGAAGATCTAAAGCCGAAAGTGAAAAAAACTTTCATGCGATCGGCTCTGGTCTGCTTCTTGACCGGGGTATCGGAGCAAATCGAATTTGCATTTTTATTTGCTTCTCCTTACCTGTACATTCTTCATGCGCTGATGGCCGGTTTTGCCATGGTGCTTACCTATGCTTTGAATATCCATCACGGCTTTTCGTACTCGGCCGGATTTATTGATTATGTACTGAATTTCCATTTGTCCCAAAACGCCTGGCTTATCATACCGATTGGCGTCGTGTATGGCCTCGTCTATTATTTTCTGTTCCGTTGGGCAATCCGCACCTTTGAAATTCCAACACCGGGCCGGGAAGAAGGATCAGCCTTGGAAGGCCGGGCCGGAGATATTCCTTATCAGGCTCCGCTTATTCTGGAGGCGCTTGGAGGCAAAGACAACATTGTTCAGGTGCAGTCCTGTATGACGCGTCTGCGACTGACTGTTTATAATGATCGCCAGATCGATTCGGATGCTCTGAAATTGCTGGGGTCCGCCGGCATTATCAAGCTGGGTGGAGGCAATGTTCAGGTGGTGTTCGGAACTTATTCCGAGCTCATTCGTGAAGAGATCAACAAGTTGATGCAACAGGATCTACCGCGAGTTCTATTCAGCGCGCCTGTCCAGGGACGCATGCTGCCGATTGATGAAGTGCCGGACGATATTTTTGCCGCCAAGCTTGTCGGCAATGGTGTCGCATTCATACCGGAAAAAGGAGAGCTAGTTTCGCCGGTGTATGGGACCGTGATGCATGTCTATCCGACAATGCATGCTATCGGAATTTCAACACCGGATGGACTTGAGGTTTTGATTCATATCGGGATTGATACTTCACAGCTGAAAGGACCGTTTACGGCTGTGGTAAGTGAAGGGGATACTGTGGAGCCGGGGCAATTGCTGGTCAAGTTTGATTTGGCGTATCTGAAGACACACGCCGCATCACTGGCAACGCCTATGGTAATCACGAATCCTGACAAAGTCAGATCCTGGAGCTATGCTCCGTTCAAGTCTGTTAAGAGAGGACAGTCATCTGTCATGTCCGTAGTATTAAATGAGAGTAATGCTGGGGGTAGAGAATCATGATACAAGGCATTGGCGCAGCAACAGGTGTAGCAATCGGTAAGGCTTTCGTACTGCCGCATTGGGAGCTGGATCTTCCAGATTCCGAAATGGATGCTGTCGATTTAGCCAAAGAGTTCGAGCGCTTATATGAAGGCATACGAACCTCCAAGAATGAAATTGAATATATCAAGAATGAATTCAAGGAAATGGTGGGACCCGAGGAGTCTCAGATCTTTGATGCGCACCTGGCCATACTGGAGGACCCTGTGTTCATGAACGAGATACAGGGGATTATCGAGCGTCAATACAAGGCTGCTGAAGTGGCAGTCAAGGAGGCGATCGATCATTTCGTCTCGATGTTTGATCTGCTGGATGACGAATATATGAAGGAGCGGGCACTGGATATCAAGGATGTCGGAAACCGGCTGCTCAAGCATCTTCTAGGTGCTCCTGAAGTAAAGCTCCCGGCTGATACCCAGCCCTATATATTGGTGGCGAAAGAGCTCTCTCCGTCTCAGCTGGTGCATCTCAACCCCTCCCATGTTCTTGGCATTGTGACGATGACTGGCGGCATTACCTCTCATTCAGCGATCATGGCTCGGGCGCTTGGCATACCTCTTGTATCAGGTATTGAGAACAAGCTGGAAGAGCCGATCCAGACTGGCGAGTATTTGGTTGTGGATGGGGACACAGGCTTGCTGTATGTGGAGCCTGACGCCATCATCTTGGAACAATACGAAGAAATCCGTGATCAACAGAGGAAGAAGAAGGAGCAGCTCCAGCTTCTGGCCATGGTGGATCCGGTTACGAAGGATGGAGTCTCCTTTAACCTGGCAGCGAATATGAGTTCTGTAAAAGAGCTGGATATTGCGCTGAAACATGGCGCCTTCGGAGTCGGCTTGTTCCGCACTGAATTTTTATATATGGATCGCCACAGCTTTCCGACTGAGGATGAGCAATTTGAGGTGTATAAGCTGGTTGCGGAGAACGTGGGTCAAGGCTCGGCAGTGATTCGCACTCTCGATATCGGCGGTGATAAACCGCTGGATTATCTCCCTCTCGCTGAAGAGGAGAACCCGTTCCTCGGCTATAGGGCGATCCGCATCTGTCTGGATAATGCGGAGCTGTTTCAAACCCAGCTGTCTGCCATTCTTAGGGCCAGCGTATACGGTAACGTAAAAATCATGTATCCAATGATATCCTCTGTTGAGGAGCTTAAACAGGCGAATGCGATATTACGGCAAGCCATGGAGGATTTGGACCAACGCGGTTTAGCCTACAACCCGGACATCAAGGTTGGCATTATGATTGAGGTGCCGGCTGCGGTGACGATCGCGGATTTGCTGGCAGAGGAAGCCGACTTTTTCAGCATCGGAACGAATGATCTCGTCCAGTATGTTCTGGCGGTGGACCGGATGAATGAGCAGATTGCACATATGTATCGTCCGTTTCATCCTGCTATCCTCCGCATGCTCCGTATGACGGTAGATGCTGCCCACAAGGCAGGTATTCCGGTCAGTGTCTGCGGTGAATTGGCTGGGGACGAACGGGCGATTCCAATCTGGCTGGAGCTCGGTATTAGAAGTCTAAGCATGTCACCGCAATCCTTGCTTCGTGTGAAGCATCGTATTCTGAACACGAATGCAGCGGATGCGAAGGCAGAGGCTGCGGCTTGCTTCAAGTTAAGCACCGTGTCTGCGATCGAGGAACGGCTTAGCGCATTTTCCGAACGGGATAGCAGCAGTGCGAAAGAAGCCAAAGGCACGGATAGTACGGCCTCTTAAGGATAGGGGCGGGACCGATTCTTATTGCAGCTTTTTTTAAATGGACAAGCTATATATTTATCCGTAACATAAAAACAGCCGTCAACTTCTACTGGATGAGTTCCAGTTGATATTGACGGCTGTAACTTTTTAATTAAACTGCAGGAAACTAACGCTCCTGTGCCAATGCGTCACAAAAGGCTTTGCCATATGGGGGCAAATCCGGAGGACGGCGAGCGGAAATAATATGACCGTCGACAACGACGGCTTCATCCTTCCATATAGAGCCTGCATTTTCCATATCATCCCGAATTCCAGGCGTCGATGTTACCGTCCGTCCATCCAGAATTTTAGCTGATATTAGCACCCAGCCGGCATGGCAGATCTGGCCAATCGGCTTTTTGTCCTCGTTCATTTCCCTGACCAGTTCAAGCACTTTATCATAACGGCGAAGCTTGTCAGGCGCCCATCCACCGGGCACAAGAATGCCATCATAGTCCTTGCTGTTCAGCTCGTCAAAAGCATACTCGGCCTGAGCTGGAACACCATATTTGCCGATATATGTTTTTCCTTTTTCAAGTCCGGCCAGATGAACCACCGCTCCTTCCTCCCGAACCCGATAAACCGGATACCATAACTCCAAATCTTCAAATTCTTCATCTACCAGCGCTATCACTTTTTTTCCTGACAATCTCATATATAGATCTTCTCCTTTCATCATCTGTACTGGATATCCATAACATGATGCAGATCCCTCTTCAAACCATCTTCATTGTAGCAAATACAGAAGAGAGTTTCATGGAAGGGGAAAATAAACAACATTTGGATACAGAATTGGTAAATAAAGCATTATCACAAATAAGGAGGATTCTTTGGTATGATAGTCGAATAGAACTACTTTAATGGCGGAATTGTGACAAGAGAATTAGATTATGTATTAGATTTGGGGTGGGCAATTTGTTCAAAACCTGCGACTGTGGACAGATGATGAAGTTGGAATTAAGAAAGTTGATTCATGAAAGAAAGACAAGAATATGCCATGTTCCTGTTTATGCCTGTCAGGCTTGCAAGAAGTATGAGCTTCTGCCTCTAATTAAATCGGAATTACTTAGCTATCTATCATCGCCTGGCCAGGAGTCCAGAAGAACACGAGTCTCTTTTGCCGATATCAATGAATCTGCTTATGTTCTTCGAGAAGCATTTCGTACATACGAGGGAGACTCGGTGGCAGAACTGCAGGCTCGCTGCATGGAAGTCTTTGACGAGCGGGTTAATATGCTGCTGGATCTGTTTTCTTATGCTCAGAATCTGGGCGATGACGACTGGATGCGACAAATTGAGGGAAGACTTGAGCAGTTGAGCAGCATCAAATCGCTAATCCCTGTAAACACCGGCAATTATTAAAGGTGATTTTCAGAAATTTTTCACGAGTGTTGTTGGATTTTTCACGAACTTTTTGTTAGGATAGAAGATAGGAACTTCAATACATGAAGGGATGTATATCCTATGGCGACGTTGACGAAAATGAATACTATAGAAGAACTGCACAGCATGCTTGAATCATCGGAGTTGACGCCATTGCTATTGTTCAAACATAGTACCAGATGCCCAATTAGTACGGGAGCTTACAAGGAAGTGCAAGCTTATCTTCAAAACGACCCAAATGAGCAGGTTCAATATGTACTGATTGATGTCATAGCGGACCGCCAAGTGTCGAATCAAGCTGCAGAAACTTTGAGCATAAAGCATGAATCGCCACAAGTTATTCTTGTAAAAGCAGGAGCGCCAGTCTGGCATACATCCCATTCTCATATTACGGCTGAAGCGCTGAAGACTCAACTGGCCGGCATATAAAGCCGTGTCGTTGCACAAAGCAGTAATTTGTCGTATCATAATTTCAATTGGTATTGAACGAATGAAAATCTATTGGCAATGGAGAGAAGGAATTTGACGGTAACCATTTACGATGTTGCGCGCGAAGCAGGCGTTTCCATGGCGACGGTATCACGGGTTGTCAACAATAACCCGAACGTTAAGCCTCAGACCCGGAAAAAAGTATACGAAGCGATTGAACGTTTAGGGTATCGTCCGAATGCGGTAGCCAGAGGTCTGGCCAGCAAGAAGACCACAACCGTCGGCGTTGTGATCCCGGACATTTCGAACTCGATTTTTGCGGAAATTGCCCGCGGTATCGAGGATATTGCTAACATGTACCATTATAATATAATTCTATGTAATGCCGACAAACGGAAGGAAAAAGAGATCCGTGTCATCAACACCTTGCTCGAGAAGCAAGTGGACGGGCTCTTGTTCATGGGTGGAACGGTGACGGATGAGCATATCCAAGCGTTCCAGACATCGGCTGTACCGATTGTCCTCTGTGCAACCAGTGATGAGAGAGGTTCTTATCCTTCCGTTGATATTGATCATGAACAGGCTGCATTTGATGCGGTAAATACACTGATCAGACACGGACATCGCGAGATTGCCATGATCAGCGGTACGCTTCAGGATCCAGCCAACGGTTATGCACGTTTCCAAGGCTACAAGAAAGCACTGGAGGCTGCTGGCATTGAATATCAAGAAGACTTGGTGCGGATCGGTAATTATCGCTATGAGTCTGGTGTTGAAGCAATGAAATATTTCCTTGGACTCAAGAAGAAACCAACGGCTATTTTTGCTGCTACGGATGAGATGGCGATTGGGGCCATACATAGTATTCAGGATGAAGGCTATAAAGTACCTGATGACTTCTCTATCATTAGCGTAGACAATATCCGGATGGCTTCGATGGTTCGTCCACAGCTGACGACCGTTGCTCAGCCGATGTATGATCTGGGTGCTGTAGCCATGCGTCTGCTTACCAAGCTGATGAAGAAGGAGAATGTGGATAATCCTCGTGTGATTCTGCCGCATGAAACGATTCTTCGGCTGTCGGTTAGCCATGTGAACGAGTAGAAGGTCATGATAAGCTTGTTCATTACCACCCTTTTATTGGAAAAAGCTCCTGAGATGTGAGGGGCTTTTTTCTGCTTGGTAATCTTTTAACTGTGAAAAATGGAGGGCGTTGCTATGACAGCACAAGTTATCGGCCTTATCGGGGCCATGGACGAAGAGGTGGAGTTATTATTAGCTCAGCTGGAAAATAAAGAAACGACAGTTAAAGCTGGAGTCACTTATGCCTCCGGAACGATTCATGGCAAGCGGGTTGTTGTTTGCAAAAGCGGGGTAGGCAAGGTTAATGCGGCGGTGACCACGCAAATTCTTATTGATACTTTTGGAGTTTCAAAAGTATTGTTTACGGGCGTTGCAGGTGCGCTGCACCCTGAGCTGAACATTGGCGATATCGTCATCTCTTCCTCATGCATGCAGCATGATATGGACGTGACACCGCTAGGCTTTGCGCGTGGGATGATTCCGTATCAGGAAGTATCCGATTTTCCTGCAGATCCGCATTTGATAGAATTGGCAGAGGAGGCCTGTAAGGAACAGGCGGCGGGGCATTTTATCATCGGAAAGGTATTATCAGGAGATCAGTTTATTGCAAGCCGTGAGACCGTCCAAACACTCTATGAGGATCTAGGTGGGGCTTGTGCAGAGATGGAAGGCTCCGCAGTTGCCCAGGTATGTTATATGAACAGCGTACCTTATGTCGTGATCCGATCGATGTCGGATAAAGCCGACGGTTCTGCCCATGTTAATTTTCCCGAGTTTACTGTGAAAGCTTCAAAGCTATCACATGAAATTGTGAGTTATATGCTGGGTAAGCTCTAGTAAAATTTTGTGGATTTGGTAGGATGTATATGTATTTGTACACAACGGTTGTTTTCTTTTGATGGAACTAAACTAAATTGGATGAACTTTGTAAAATCATGTACTTCCAAACTAAAAGGGGCTATATTCGTATGAGTTTATTACCGTGTCCAGAGTGTGGAAATCCAGTATCGACTAAGGCGTTTTCCTGCCCTAAGTGTGGGAATCCTCTCGGATCAGGGACTAAGGGAGATTCAGGTAAAAGAGGAGGAATTACGTTTTGGGGCGTAGTTGGGGCAGTTATCGTTGCCATTTTAATTATGGCTTTCGACTAAACCTAACGATAGTTGTATTTGCACTCTTAACGTACCAGTTAAACAACCATGTGTTGAAGGGCACCTTTTCAAGTACATTCATAAGCAACTATTTTAATGACATGTTGGGCGGACTGCTCATTGTGGCTTTTACCAACATGATGGCGTCCACGCAAATGGAGTGGAGACTTTACCTGAAGAGTGTGAGGGCCATTATTGTCTTTTCTGGGTTAGCCGGGGTGTACTGGGAGTATGTAGCTCCTTTATATGTGGAAGAAAGCATTTCCGATCCGTATGATGTGTTGGCGTACATTGCTGGTGGGTTGGCTTACTGGTTAATGATCGGGTGCGTTGCGTATCTCAAGTTAATTCACAAACAGAACATAGGTTGTGAGGGGCAATGAAAAAAAGTGACAACATTGAGAGTCTAGGTGTTAAAAGATAAAATAAGATATGTGGTGTGTTTCTGGTGATATTGTACCTCGGAAGTCATTGGTTGCTCTTGAGCAGGTGGTTCGAGAAAAGCAGTTTGCAGTATGTACCGGAAATCAAACAAACTCCCTTGAGCAAGCTCAGGGGAGTTTGTTTTTATTTATGGGGTATCGACTTAATACATAAACCGTTGTCTGAAACGGATTCGATCGAATTGCTCTTGTGATGAAAGCGGAACGTACCGTCCGATTTTGACCATGAGGCAGTTGGCAGGATGGGAGCAGATTTCAGGATCATCGGTTGCGTACCACTCCATGTCCACTATTTTCATTAAACGCTCCATCATTTTGCGATAATCCCATACATTTAAGCCACTTCCTTTAAGATCCCAATGCCAGTAGTACTCGGTCGTAAAAACAATGTAACGCTCCAGCTGTTCTTCTTCAAATGCGGTTTTGATCATATGTTGCCCGAGTCCAAGGGAACGGTAGTCATTGGCTACTTCAATGGCACCCAGCTCAATCAAATCTTCCATATTGCCCTCAGACCAGCGTTCCTGTTCATCCGGGTAATGAAAAGTGACATATCCTACGATCATATCCCGGTCTCTCGTGATGATGATTCTACCTTCAGGCAGGCCTGCAATTTCCACCAGAGCCTCATGCTGCTCCGCAGGTCGACGAAAAGCATTGAGATCAGGGTGCATGGTGAGTTCAGATAATTGCTCGGGAGGCACAGGTCCTTCGATGATTAGGCGGCGGTCTTCAGGGAACAAAACATGAGACTGGTAAACTTTGCAGTGTTCCATCCGTTACGCTCCTTTCAATTCCATACCCTACTTATAGCAAAAAAATAAAAAAATGAAAAGCAATGACAGGTAAACAATAGCTATGATATAATCTTTTCGACATAAATTATTCACAAATGTAGCGTTAACGATAGGTTCCTTGCGAATTCCAAGGGTTAATGACTCGATGACTGTGACAACGTGAAGACCCACCGCAATGTGTAATGTCTATGTATCATTTTAATCATTTTGTAAGCGCTGTCCACTACGAGGAGATCGATTTGAGAATGAGGAGGATGTAATCATGAATCAAACGCATAGCGAAATACTGCCAAGTGAAGTTTCACATTCCAATATGAAGAGTTACGAGCAAGCACGCTCCGAGTTTTCATGGGACGAAATCGAGAGACATTTTACTTGGTATGAGACGGGTAAAGTGAATATGGCATATGAAGCAATTGACCGTCACGTTGCAGAAGGCCGGGGAGATAAGGTTGCTCTCTTGTATAGTGACACAAGCAGGGACGAGTCTTATACTTATGCGCAATTGAAAGAGAAATCCGACAAGTTCGGAAATGTATTGCGTAAACATGGCGTGGGCAAAGGCGACCGGGTATTTATCTTTATGCCCCGTAGTCCGGAACTCTATGTAGGCCTGCTGGGTATTCTGAAGGTAGGTGCCGTCGTTGGACCGTTGTTCGAAGCTTTCATGGAAACGGCGGTAAAAGACCGCTTGGAGGACAGCGGGGCTGTGGCTCTTATTACAACCCCTGCACTATTGTCACGTGTTAAACGAGACGAGTTACCTGAACTGAAGCATATTTTTGTAGTTGGTGAAGTAGAGGAAGAGGATCCGCAGTTAGTAAACTATTTTGAAGAGCTGGAAGCGGCGTCGAACGAGCTGGAGATCGAATGGCTTGAGCGTGAAGACGGATTGATTATGCACTATACATCAGGCTCTACCGGGAAACCGAAGGGTGTATATCATGTGCAAAATGCGATGATCCAGCAATATTATTCAGCGAAAGTCGTATTGGATTTAAAGGAAGACGATATATACTGGTGTACCGCGGATCCAGGCTGGGTAACCGGCACGGCGTACGGAATATTCGCACCGTGGCTCCATGGAGTTACCAATGTGATCCGGGGCGGTCGTTTCAGCCCGCAGGATTGGTATAATACATTAGCAAAAAACAAAGTTACGGTATGGTACAGCGCTCCGACCGCATTCCGCATGTTAATGGGTGCAGGCTCGGAACTCATCGACCAATATGACTTGAGTCATTTGAGACATGTATTGTCTGTTGGCGAGCCTCTGAATCCTGAAGTCGTTCGCTGGGGACACAAGGCTTACAACCGCCGTATCCATGATACATGGTGGATGACAGAGACCGGGGCACAGCTAATCTGTAACTATCCGAGCATGGCGATCAAGCCGGGATCGATGGGACGTCCGCTGCCGGGCATTACAGCCGCAATCCTGGATGATCAAGGCAAAGAAGTAGCGCCATATACAATGGGGAACCTGGCAATTAAGTCACCTTGGCCAGCTATGATGAGAGCCATTTGGAATAATCAGGAGAAGTATGAAGAATACTTCCGTATTCCAGGATGGTATATCTCCGGTGACTCGGCATATATGGACGAAGAAGGGTACTTCTGGTTCCAGGGCAGAATTGATGATGTTATCAATTCCTCCGGTGAGCGAATCGGGCCGTTCGAAGTGGAGAGCAAGCTGGTTGAACACCCAGCCGTTGCAGAAGCAGGCGTAATCGGCAAACCGGATGTCACCCGGGGTGAGATCATCAAGGCCTTTATCTCCTTACGTGAGGGATTTACACCAACTCAGGAGCTCAAGGATGAAATCTACCGTTTTGTTAAGGAAGGACTCTCTGCTCATGCCGCTCCGCGGGAAATTGAGTTTAAAGATAAGCTTCCGAAGACACGGTCTGGTAAAATCATGCGTCGTGTTCTGAAAGCATGGGAATTGGATCTTCCTACAGGTGATCTGTCCACGATTGAAGATTAATCCGAATTAACAGCAGGGCTGACAATGATTATGGTGATAAGCCATTTTTATTGTCAGCCCTTTTTCGCATGATGAACATATAAACTGTCGGTTTGAGCTCATAATTAAAACCAGCCCCTCCAACAGAGGATCTCTGTAGGGAGGGGCTGGTTTTTTTGCTTCTATTTAATTCTTCTCAAAATATACCGCCTGGGAGGCAGGTGATTCCCCGATCGGGTTTACAGCCGTTATTCTGAAGGTACCGCCTATTGGGTTCCCGGAGGTATAATAGAAATCTGTACTTCTGCTAGAACCTAGGATCTGGTAATTGCCATCACTATTTGGACTGATGTAGATATTGTAGACCATGACTTCCTCCTCGGGAGCATTGCCGCTCCAAGTGGCTTTAAAACCCTCTGGAGTGGCCACTAGAGATGGTTGACCTGGTGCTGTAGGTACTGTTGCAGCTCCTTCATTCCCGACCTCCAAATCAATCTCAGGCTCTTCCTCCGTAAGTTCTTCATCATCCGGAATATCTATGACATCATCAGGAGTCGTTTCCGTGTCACCCGGAACTGGGAGACCAGGTGCGGTTCCGCCTACAATAGCGCTTGGCTCCGAAACTTTTCCGGCAACGTCTACGGCAACGACATAATAAGTGGTAAACATGCTATCCGCACCTAAGCCCGAGAAGACAAGGCTTTCGTCGCTAAGTACGACTTGCCCTTGATGGGTATAAGGACTGCCGTTCACCGATTTGAAAAGTCGGTATCCAACGACATCCGGCGATCCGCTGGCATTAAAGCTAATGGATCCACTGCCCATCGAGTAATGTACGTTCTTTGGCGGTGTTGGCGCTTTGCCGTCATCCGTTCTCGGATCGACTTTGCTCGGCATTCCCTTCTTAGCGTCTTGTGGTAGATATGCTTCTAGTGGTTTTTTATCTCCCTTCATGACTTTCAGGGCATTCTGCAATTCTACAATGAGCTCGTCAAGCGGCTTTTCACGCTTAAATACGACTTGTTCTCTTAGCATATCCAGAGGCGTCGCTTCCTGTGGAATGTAATTTACCCCTCGATAGGTGATATATTTTGCTTTTGCAATACCGTCATCGCTTTCGGTAGGTACGAATTTTACATTGAAAATATCCGTAACGAATTTGTCCGTTAAAGCCGTAGGCAGCTTACCGCTGTATGCTGAAACCGTCTTGGAGGTAATGCCCTCAGGCTTTTCAAACGTCTTTGTAGGGAACAGCTCTGGCTTGACATCTGTTACTTCGTTCATGATTCTTGCCCAAATGCTCTGCGCATGTTTACGTTGGTCGCCAACAAGCGTATTGACTTGCTCTCTGTAACCAACCCATACTCCGAGCGTCACATCAGGCGAATATCCCATGAACCAAACGTCTCCGTAATTCTGGGTAGAACCTGTTTTGCCGACGATCGGAACCTCGTTGAACTTCTTGTACGTATCTCTAACCTTGCTGCCGGTACCGTTTGTTACTACGGTACGAAGCATATCCGTCATCAGATACGCGGTTTGTTCAGAGAAGACTTGCTCAGGCTTCACTTCATGCCTATAGACAATATTGCCTTTGGAATCCACGATTTTATCAATCATATACGCATCGTTAAATTTACCATGATTGCCGATAGCACTGTATGCATTGGTGAGCTCCTCAACGGTAACACCGTGTGCCAGACCACCCAGTACCCCCGTGGCAGCAGAATAGTCCCTGTCTTCTAGGGTGGTGATGCCCAGTTTTTTGGAGAAATCCCAAGCTTGCTCGATGCCGACAGTGTTATTAAACAGCTTAAGCGCCACAGTATTAGTCGAATCGTTAAGTGCCTGTCTTGCCGTCATTAATCCTCTGTACCCGGTGTACGAGTTTTTTGGGATGTGGAATACTTTGCTGTAGTCCTTCAATATGATCGGTGCATCGTCCAAAATGCTGGCAGGCTGAATCGCTCCGGAATCGAGTGCCGGCAAATAGGCTGCAATAGGCTTCATGGCAGAACCAGGCTGCCGGATCATCTGGGTAGCGTGGTTCATTTGCTCGTGATTGAAATCACGGCCTTCGATCATGCCTAATATGGCTCCGGTCTTGTTATCGATCATCATCGCAGCTGTTTGCTCCATCCCTTTTTCCGGGCTGTCAGCGAAGAAATTGCTATCATCCTCTGCGATGGAACGCATGGTCTTGTATAAAGTCCGATCGATGGTGGTGTAGACACGGTATCCACCGGTACTCAATTGAGCACGCGAAGCATCCAGCAGATCAGAGTTTGCTTGCGTGCCTTTTACGTTCTCGCCTGCTTTCTGACTCAGCTCCAACAGGATATTTGATGCTTGGCGTTCAACTTCCATCATGAGATAAGGATAAGTTACATAAGCTTTCTGTGTACGAGGCGCCAGGGATGCCTTGATATCAAATGCCTTGGCCTCTTGATACTCGGCTTCTGTTATTTTCCCTTCTTCCAGCATGCTTGCTAGCACGCGCTGTTGGCGATTTACTGCTCGACCGAATGCTTTCTCGTCAAATTCGCCCTTGCCGTTGAAGGCAGAGTAGGAAGATGGAAGCTGCGGAAGGCCAGCCAAATAGGCAGCCTGTGCCACATTCAGATCATTCAAATTGTTGATGTTAAAAATTCCTCTTGCCGCAGCCTTGATTCCGAACAGTTGATATCCGCTGGAACCATTGCCGTAGGGAACCTTGTTCAAGTAAGCTGTTAATATTTGATCCTTACTCAAAAAACGTTCCATACGCATGGCAAGCAGCATTTCTTTTACTTTACGGTTATCGGTTTTATCGCGACTTAAAAAGGTTAACCTGGCCAACTGTTGCGTCAGTGTGCTGCCCCCGGTCTGAACCGGCTCATTCAACACACGTTCCTTCACAGCCCGAGCGGTACCTTTTAAGTCAACACCCTTATGTGTATAAAATCGGTTGTCTTCAATGGATACAACGGCATCCTTAACAAGCTGTGGTATATCCTTGAACTCCACGGGCCGTCTGTCTTCTTCGGTTCTTAACTGCCCGATTGGTGAGCCATCCGCAAAGTAGGCGAAGCCAGTGATGGCGTTATCGTTCATTGTGTTCTCGATGAGCGCTCTTGAACGTACAGGCTCATTCTCGACAATAGAGGTTACATAGCCGGCTACAGCCCCCCCGGCGAACAAAATTCCCGCCAGACCTATTACAAAGAGCCATCCGATAATGGATCCCAGCACCCGCAGAAAGGACCGTTTACGTGGTTTTTTCTGTTTTTCAGGCTCTTGTTTTTTCTCCTCAACCATGAATGTATACTCCTCCTTTTACCGCACCTATTATAGCATAAATCGAAGGTTTTGAATCACTTAACCCCCTTTAGCGTGTCCTTTTTTAGAAGAAGATTGACTTTTTTGGAAAGCTTATGTTACAAATTAATGCAAAGTTCATATCGAGAAAAGCATGGAAGGACATCAGTAGAAGGTGGAGTATTCGTTTCCAGAGAGTCGGTGGCAGCTGCAAACCGATAACGAACCCCTTTGAATTACCGTCTGGAGCTGACCGGGGGAAAAAGGAGCATTTAATGGGATGCCTGAAGTAGTCCGGTTCCGGGATGACACTCCCGTTATGGAAATGAAGTGAAAATCCGCTTCCATCAGAACGGATTTTAATTAGGGTGGTAACGCGAGCGCTCCTACTCGTCCCTTGGGATGAGTAGGAGCTTTTTTACGTTCATAAATAGAGGGAGGCGTATGAAAACATGGAATGGGATGGTTTATCTAATGTTCAGCAGCAGGAGGTAAAGCGGCAGATGGAAGTGATCTCCCGTGGAGCGGTAGAGATTATTCCTGAGGAAGAGATGAGGCAGAAAGTAATGAGATCGGTCGTAACCGGCGAGCCACTGCGCGTCAAGCTGGGAATGGACCCGTCGGCACCAGATCTTCACCTCGGACATACCGTCGTGCTGCAGAAGCTGCGTCAGTTTCAGGAACTCGGACATGAAGTACAGCTTATCATCGGGGACTTTACGGGCAAGATTGGAGATCCAACAGGCAAATCCGAAACACGTAAACAATTGTCTGATGAAGATGTGAGACGGCATGCAGAAACGTACAAGAAACAAATAGATAAGGTGCTCGACCCGGAGAAAACGAAGGTATATTACAACTCCGAGTGGCTTGCACCGATGACTTTTGCCGAAGTGGTAAGCTTATCGGCAAAGGTTACCGTGGCGCGGATGCTGGAGCGAGATGATTTTACAAAACGTTATCAGGGAGGACTCCCGATCAGCATCCACGAGTTTTTTTACCCGCTGATGCAGGGAATGGATTCTGTGGCGCTTAAAACCGATGTCGAGCTTGGAGGGACGGATCAGAAGTTTAACTTGCTGATGGGGCGTACTCTGCAGAAGGAGTATGGGGTAGAGACGCAGGTTGCGATTACGATGCCGCTGATTGAAGGACTTGATGGCGTGCAGAAGATGAGCAAGAGCTTGGGCAATTACATCGGTATTGATGAAGAACCAAGTGAGATATATGGTAAATCCATGTCCGTTCCGGATGAGCTTATGCTCAAATACTTCCGCTTGGCTACGGATTTGACCAATGAGGAGATTACCAGCTTGGAGGACGGGCTTCGGGATGGAAGCGTTCATCCCAGGGATGCCAAGATGAGCCTCGGGCACAGTCTCGTTCGCATGTATCATGGGAGAGAGGCTGCCGATGCCGCACAGCAGCATTTTGTGACTGTATTCCAGCAGAAGGCACTACCTGAGGACCTCACTGAATACAGGATACTTGAAGGAGAATTGGAGGAAGGTAAGATTTCCCTTGTCAAACTGTTGACGCTGCTCGGATTTGCTGCTTCCAATGGCGAGGCCAGACGGAGTATCCAGCAGGGAGCTGTTAAATGGAATGGACAGAAGTGCAGCGATATCTACGGTGAAATCATTCCTCAGGATGGGGATGTACTCCAAGTGGGCAAACGTAGATTTGCCAGACTAACACTTTCTTAAGATGATAAACGTGGGGCATTACCGATGGGCACAATGAAAATGTCTAGCGAGGCATATTCTAGGTAAAGACAGACTTCACTTAGCTGTTGCCTTTTCTGTGATTCTCTGATACCAGGGAAGAGCCTCTCTCATAAAAAAAACCTGAAGGCCAGGGCCTTCAGGTTTTTCAGGTTCCGAGTTAATCTTAACGGTTGTAGAATTCGACGATTTGCTTCTCATCGATATCTTGGGAAAGTTCGGAACGCTCTGGAAGACGGATATATTTCCCTTCCATAGCTGCTTCATCAAACTCCAGGTAAGCTGGCAGATGAACGCGGTTAGCCAAAGCTTCCTTGATGGAAGAAAGGCTGCGGCTTCTTTCACGAAGACCGATGACATCGCCAGTGCTTACAGCGTAAGAAGCGATATCGACTTTCTTGCCGTTCACAGTCACGTGACCGTGAGATACCAATTGGCGAGCACCCGCACGGGAGTTGCTGAAGCCAAGACGGTAAACCAGGTTGTCCAGACGGCTCTCAAGCAGGATCATGAAGTTTTCACCCGCGATCCCTTTCATGCCTGTAGCTTTGTTAAACAGGGTTTTAAATTGCTTCTCGCCCAAGCCGTACATATGACGAAGCTTCTGCTTTTCTTGAAGCTGCATACCATAGTTACTAACTTTTCTCCGTTGGTTAGGACCATGCTGACCTGGAGGGAAAGGGCGTTTAGCCAATTCTTTACCTGTACCGCTCAGGGAGATTCCCAGACGACGGCTTAATTTAAATTTAGGACCGGTGTAACGTGCCATATTATATAGACTCCTTTTTAATTGAAATTTCATCAGGGCTCTATTTGCGCCGTATTTGTTTGCTCTAACCGTAATCTTCCGGAAGATCTGATAGGAAAGTTCAGCCGCTGTCCTGTCAGTAACAAATAACGTGAGGGTGACACAACCCGCCCAAATTCATCGAATGCATTGCATTCTTACTCAACAATAAATATTATATGAAGTAATGAGATAAAGTCAAGTTCAACCTTTAACTTTATAAATCTTGGTTCATGTCTAATTTTGTCGATAGGACTCAGGACCTAAAAATATTGTAGAGAATGCATAAATTATAATGCAAAGATGGGTAGAAAAGAGTAATATGATAGTATATGAAGTAGTCGTAATTATCTAGTACATAACGTGATGATTGTGGTAGTTGCCATGTCTCCTAATGTTGAACAGTAGGGTTAACACCATTCAAGCGGCAGCAAGCGGTCTCTTACAATATGAACTCAAACTCCCGTAGTAGATAGACCTTTTATAACGGTGCAAAGGAGCGCCCTATATGTCAGAAGAACAACGGAAAGTGTATGAGAGCTCTCCTGCTTCCGCCATCATGCTCAATGATTCCGGGCATTTTCGAGGAAACGGGTCTTGTCTTTTGCATCAGAGCTTGGATATTACACCTCATGATTTCCCTTATCTTCAGCCGCTCTTCTCAGACAGCTACCAGGAGTGGCTACGAGAAAGCGCAGGCACGCAGGCGATGAAGAAAATCAGCTGGGCCCTTCTTTCTCATGAGGGAGCTTGGCTGACAGGAGCGCCTGATTTAATGGAATATTTCGTTGAAAGCGAAGTTCAGATGATATTGCGCACCTTAAAATCCCAGAAAGCTGCCCAAATTGTAGGGAAGGGATCTTTTGAGGGAAGAGTGGTATGTGCTGTTCCGCTGCTCACCCGTGTTCATGGCGATGTATTCGCGATATGGGTCGGTGTTTCATTGGATCCGATGGAGACGGAGCAATCGCTGATGTTGACTGAATCGTATGCGCTATTATTCCGTGCCTGTTTCTATCGCAGACTGGACAAAATATTTGCTGAAGATTTGGACAAGGTTCACTCTCAGGCGGAGTCTGAAGTGCACAGGCGTTCGATCTTGTTCCAGTATGTGAAGCGGATGCATGTACAGAATAATGTGGACTGCGTGCTGGTTGAAGCCATAGACAGCGTCTTGGCTCTGTATCCCAAAGCCAAGGTTGAATTGTTTATGTCACAAGATCATGAGAGCGGTCACCCACTGGTACGTCCTCTGCTGCTTCACCACTGGCAGGAAGAGGTCTATGTTCGCACATTTATGGAAGGTTCATTGACGATTCATGAACATCAAGACCCCGACACGACCGTAGAGATCGGAATCCCCATGGGAGGCAAGCAGGGTGTTTATGGTGTCATCCATGTTGAAGTGGACAAGTCGGAGCTGCCTGAGGTGGATCTGGAGCTGCTGGGGATGATGGCCGATGCGGCGGGCAATGCGTTTGAGAATGCCAAATTGTACGAGCAGTCCAATCTGATGATTCATGAGCTACGGATGATTAACGAATTGACCCAGCGCTTGAACAAAAGCTTGCACTTAGCAGAGATTTTCCAGTTTGCAAACCAGGAGCTGCTGAAGATCCTGAAGGCCGATTATTGCTGCATCTTGATATATAACGAAGAGTTAGGCGGGCTTGAAGTCGTATCGTGCAACGCCGAGGGGCTTACCAAGGAGATTTTTGAGAAGGATTACGGCTTGGGCGGTCTGGTCTACCATTCGAAGGAACCTATGATCTTGTCCGATTATCAGGAGGAGCGTCCTGCAGAATCCAAACTGATGGAGAGCACCCAGTCCAGCTCGATGATTGCTACCCCGTTGACGGTGAATGGGGAAGTACGCGGGGTTGTGCTTTTGACTCATGCGAAGCGGCATTATTTTTCGTATAACAGCTACCGACTGCTGCAAGCGTTGACAAGCCATGTTGGGCTTGCCATTGGCAATGCCTTTTTGCATGCCGAAGTGAGAAGAATGGCGAACCGGGATATGTTGACTGAGTTGTATGCGCGTCATTATCTCGACGAAATGATCCATGAGTGTCAGAAACGGGATTTTTGCGGCTCGCTCATTGTTGTAGATATTGATGAATTCAAACAAGTGAATGATACGTTCGGTCATCAGCGAGGAGACAAAATTCTGAAGCAGGTCAGCAATATCGTAAAAACAACCATTCGTCACAGCGATATTCCTGCACGTTGGGGCGGCGAAGAGCTGGCCGTGTATTTGCCCGGACTTGGGGTTCGGCAGGCCATGCAGGTCGCTGAACGGATTCGCTTAAGAGTAGCTGAGGAAACCGACCCGCGAGTGACGGTTTCCTGCGGAATCTCGGAGTGGAATTGGACGAATGACAAGATCAGCGTAGAGTCGCTTTTTTATCGGGCGGACATGGCCCTCTACGAAGCAAAGCATGGCGGCCGCAATCGAATTATGGTGGAGAAAACGGAAATCAGGTCAGATTGAGATACCCTGCAGCTGCAAGTGGCTGCAGGTTTTTTTCTGTAGTCTGTATAATGTGGAGTACCCCGGATAGCCTAAGAGCAAGAACAATGAGAGGCTGATGGATATGAGAGCGAACAAATGCTATAGCGTCATTGGAGTGGTTCTCTTCGTTTGTTGTTTGGCTGGATGTGGTTGGCAGGATGGGCAGTCAGCTGAGGAAACGTTTAATCGTGCGTTAGCGGGGCTGTCAGGCGTGGACAATTTCTCATTTAAAGGTGAAGCAGCGATACGGGGCGAACAAAACGGTCCATTTTTGCAAAGTCTGGCTTTTGAAGGGAAGCTGCAGCATCATACGGATTTAACGTTATCATCCAAGAATACGTTTGAAAAATTACGTAACAATAAGGTAGCTGCCAAGTCGGATAAGAAGCAGGATGGAGTTACCGTGGAGCTTAAGCGGAAGGAGGGGAAGTGGAGCACGCTCTCTTCGAAACATGCAGAAGAGATGTGGATGACCCGGCTGAATCCGTTGGAATTACTGGAGAATGTGGGCAAATCAGAGAAGACAGTAACCAGGGAAATGGGAGCGGCAAGAGGAACCAAGATGCTTCGAATTGAATTGTCTACCGAAGCGGCAGCGGACATGGCCCGTGAATCGCTGGAGGGGCAGATGAAGGCATTGGCGGAACGAATTGACCGCCCCGGCGATCCCTTATACAGTGAAAATCAGAAGGTCCGCAAACAATTGAAAGCTATGTGGGAGCGGGACTACACGGATATGCAAAAAATGTTGAATCAAGCTGATGCTGCTTCGGTATTTCATATGACGATTAACAAAAAAAGCCATCTTCCAACGAAAGTGAGCATGGAGCGTACATTATCTTTCGTGGATGGACAAGGGCAGGCGCGTACAGAAACTTTGCTGTCTGATGTCACGTTTACAGGCTATTGAAGAGGCACTCCTGAAAAGATATACCAGGGAAAACGCTGACGAACAGCCCTTGGCGTGCTACAATAAGGAATAAATTTACCGCTGTTCAATTTATTCCAGTAAGAGAGAACAGTCATCATAAGGAGGATAATACATGCGTGACCCCAGAATTCAAAAATTGGCTCAAAATCTCGTAAACTATTCGGTAGATATGCAGCCAGGCGAAAATGTCCTTGTCGAAATGATCGGCACCGAGCGCGATCTGCTGAATGCCATCATAGAGGAAGTCGCAAAAGGGGGCGGCCGTCCGTTCGTGCAATTAACGGATCGCACAGTTCAACGAGCTATGCTCATGAATGCAAACAAGGAGCAGCTTGAATTATGGGCTGAGCTTGATCTTGAGCGCATGAAGCAAATGGATTGCTACATCGGGATCCGCGCCGGCGAGAACGTCAACGACATGGCTGACGTGCCTGAGGAAAACATGAAGATGTTCAATGCGCTATACTCGCATCCTGTACATAGTGAAGAGCGTGTTAAACGTACGAAGTGGGTCGTTCTCCGCTATCCGAACGCAAGCATGGCGCAGCTTGCCAACACAAGTACGGAGGCATTTGAAGATTTCTACTTCGATGTATGCAATCTGGATTACTCCAAAATGGACCGCGCCCAAGACCCTCTGGCTGAGTTGATGAGAAACACCGACAAGGTTCGCATCACTGGACCAGGCACGGATCTCAGCTTCTCGATCAAAAACATCGGTGCGGAGAAATGCTCCGGCCAGAAGAATATTCCTGATGGCGAAGTTTATACAGCGCCTGTTCGCGACTCGGTTAACGGGACCATTGCATACAATACGCCGACTCTCTATAATGGCGTAACTTTCGAAAATATTAAATTCCGCTTTGAAAATGGCAAAATTGTCGAAGCCACTGGCAGCGACACCAACCGGCTGAACGAGATTTTGGATTCGGATGAAGGCGCGAGATACATTGGTGAGTTCGCGATTGGCTTTAACCCTTATATTTTGACCCCGATGAAAGATATCCTGTTTGATGAGAAAATTGCCGGCAGCCTGCATTTTACTCCAGGTCAAGCATATGATGTAACAGACAACGGCAACCGTTCTTCCATCCATTGGGATCTGGTTCTGATTCAGCGCCCCGAATACGGTGGTGGTGAAATCTACTTTGATGATCGTCTGATCCGTAAAGATGGTATTTTTGTTGTACCTGAACTGGAAGCTTTAAATCCGGAAAATCTTAAATAGATTGGAAAAAATGTTGCATAAGAAAACGGATTCAATGTATCATGAAGGTGCAGTGATGTGTATTACTAGTTCCTAAAGTTACGGAGGGATTCGTATGTCGAATAACAATCAAGCTATCGTAGAAATTTCGCAAACCGCTAGCCAGTTCTCATCCTCTATCGTTTTGCAAGCTGAGAACAAGTACATTGATGTTAAAAGCATCTTGGGCCTGTTCACAACGCTTGTCAGCAACCAAAGCTATGAATTGCATGTTCATGGACCCGATGCGGATGAAGCCAAAAAAGCGATGATCGACGTATTCACCAAGCACGGCTTGAATGTAACCGTCGTGGCTGAATAACTGTTGCCAAAAACACCCCTCCATTGAATGGAAGGGTGTTTTTTCGTAGAGTGGGAGTCTATTTTGTCCAGGTCCTTGTATTGAGAAACATTTTCGACTAATATTAAAGGTAGTAACTGTGCTGTGATTTTTGACATAGGGGGGAAGATCATGACTTCATCTGATTTACAGGAACAGCTGAATTTAAAAGCGATCAGTCTTCTTCATGAAGATGCAGATAAAATCTTGAAGCTTATTGAAGTGCAGATGGAGAATCTGGCGACCCGTTATTGCCCTCTCTATGAGGAAGTACTGGACACCCAAATGTACGGTTTCTCCAAAGAGGTTGATTTCGCGGTGCGTGCCGGGCTCCTTCCGGAAAGTACGGGAAAGCAGCTAATCAGCAAGCTCGAACGCAATCTGGCGGTCCTGTACGAAGCCATGAATCAATCCAAATAGCCTGTACTTGTACAGGCGCATACATAGAGAAAACGCATGTCGCTTTTTAAGCGTCATGCGTTTTTTTCTTGCTGGGATGTCGATGGGAGATATCCGTATCTTCGCTTCCTAAAGAGATTATACCAGGAAGAAGGAGACGCCTAGTATAACGTATACAGCGAGCAGCAGGAGTCCCTCATACCAGTTGGAAGCGCCGTCTTGGGTAATGGATCTGGCAATGAATACGGCTACCCCGATCGCAACCAGCTCTATCGTGGTAAATACGAGATCCATCGTATCCCCAAGGAAAAAGCTGATGAACACAAGCACAGGAGCGACAAACAAAGCGATTTGCAAGCTGCTGCCTACGGCGATTTCAACGGCAGCACCGATTTTGTTCTTCATCGCGAGCATAATGGCTGCACTGTGTTCTGCCGCGTTCCCAATGATAGCCACAAGGATGGCACCGATGAAGAGCTCGCTAAGGCCATATTCATGGCTTATAGGCTCTAGCACCCCAACAAGCCATTCACTGACGAATGCCACCATCACGGTAGCGACGATAAGATATAGAATCGACCGTTTTTTGGACCAATTCGGACCATGCTCATGCGGCAGCGCATCCTGATCCCGATCATCGCTGACATCCGCCAAATATTCCTTGTGAGTGATCATGGAGAACCCGAGCCATGCAATGTAGGCTACAATCAGAATTCCTGCAACAATGAGGCTGAGTGTCTTGGTTTCCCCTTCCGTAATGGAATGGGTGTTCAGAAAGACAGCCGGGATGAACAAGGCGATAATGGCGAGCGTCATCAGCGATCCGTTCAGGCCTGCCAGCGTCATGTTAAATTTCTGGATTTTAAACTTGAGTCCTCCGGCAAACAGGCTGAGACCGAGCACGAGCAGCAGGTTTCCGATGATCGAGCCGGTAATGCTTGCCTTTACCATATCATACAGTCCTTCCTTGATCAGAAGGATGGCGATGATTAATTCGGCAGCGTTACCAAAGGTGGCGTTCAGGAATCCCCCGAGCCGTTGACCGGCATAATGGGCAACACTTTCGGTAGCCCTGCCGAGAAAGCCGGCTACGAAAATAACCGAAATGGCAGACAGAATGAACTGAAGGGTGAAGTTCCAGTTAGCAAAGTGCCCAAGTGCGCTAAGCAAAAAGGTAAAAATGAGAAGTGAGGGATTTAGCCATTTTTTCATTACCTGCACCTGCCTTATGGTTTATGTACTGATAAGTTCATACGAGTGCAAACGACGATTCTCGTATCACTTTTTACAATATACCCAATTTTTTCGGAAAATTATCGGCCTTTTATAAAAGGAGCATTTGCTTTTTAGGTCTGTTACCATTTACAATAACTCATAATGAGGTGAAGGAGGATATGGCATGACGGAACAACTTCAACTGGATAACGGTTTAATTCGAATATCGGATGATGTCGTCTCGAAGATTGCCGGATTGGCTGCCTTGGAAACCCCTGGTATTGCAGCAATGTCCGGCGGATTGTCTGAAGGATGGGCTAAGCGACTGAGCGGCAAGAATGTACAGAAGGGTGTTACAGTAGAAGTAGGGCAGCTGGAAGCAGCAGTGGATCTGCGAATTATCGTGCTCTATGAGACACCTATACATGAAGTGTGCCGCATGCTTCAACAGAATGTCCGCGAAGCAGTAGAGAGCATGACAGGGCTTCGTGTGGTTGAGGTCAACGTGAAGGTCGAAGGCGTAGCGTTTAAGGACGATGAAATCGACGATGTTCAGCTTCGAGCCAAATAGGATGCCCCGGGCAAACCTCCTGGCTTACAATGACAAAAGATAATAAGAAAAAAAGACTACACGGTAGCCCGGTAGTCTTTTTTAATTACAGATTTAACTTGTTCCTCTTTCATTGGACGGTTGCTGTCCCTCGATATGCTAAGCACGATCCCCATACTCAACATCATGACCAGCAGCGAAGAGCCGCCATAACTGATGAAAGGGAGAGTTACCCCTGTAATCGGAATGGTGTTGGTCACTCCGCCAATGTTGATAAACGCCTGAATCGCGATAAGACCCATGACCCCGACGCCGGTCAAGGTCCCGAACGGATCCGAGCAGCGCAGTGAGACGATGATCCCACGCAGAATAAAGTATAGATAGAGCAGAAGGAATATCGCGGTTCCGATAAAGCCGAATTCCTCGCCGATAACCGAAAAGATAAAATCGTTATACGGATTCGGCAGATAGTGCAGCTTCTGTACACTCTCCCCATATCCAGCCCCGGTAACACCGCCCTGTCCAATGGCAATCAGCGATTGAACCAGATTGTAGCCGGTATCCGACTCATCATGGAAAGGGTCCATGAAAGCTTCAATGCGGCCCATCTTGTAGTCCTTGGAAGCTTGCTCCTGATCGCCGCCGCCGGAGCTGAATAGCGAGCCAATACCAAGGGTAAGCACCAAGCCTAAAGCAACCAGCGAGATACAACCGAGGATATGCTTAAGGTTCGCTCCGCCTGCGTAGATCAACAGACCGCTGGTCGCGACAAGGATAAAGCATGAGCCAAAGTCCGGCTGCAGCATAATAAGCCCGGCAACGATCCCCACAATAATAAGGACGGGGAAGAAACCGCCCTTCCATTGGCGGATTCGTTCCCCTTTCTTGGTAATCAGTGCTGCGAGATAGACAATGGTCGCAATTTTGGCCAGTTCGGTCGGCTGTATGCCAAGCTTCCCTAAGTTAAACCAGCTTGTAGCGCCATTGGTTGCAGTACCGATAATAACAACAAGAATCAGTAAAAGCAGCGTGAGAAAAAAGACCGGTATAAATAGCTTCTTGTACTTCTTATAGTTGATGTTCATGGCAACAAACATGACAAAGATGCCGAGAATCGAAAAGGCGACTTGCCGCTTTGTAAAATACAAAGGATCATTAAATTTGAAAACGGCCAAGCTGGAGCTGGAACTGAACACCATAACCAGTCCGAATCCCACCAAGAGCAAGGTGAGAATCAGCAGTTGAAAATCAGGCGTTCCTCTTTTCGGCTGAGGTTTGGTCGTATTCATCGTGTTCAACCTTACGCTTCCAGAAGAGCTTTAAGCTCTTGAAGTTTCTTGGTGGCAACGTTCATAACGGGTTGCGGGGCTACGGATTCATACTCAAGTCCGTGCGGAAACGTAGCTTTGCCCAGGTATACCGCTTCGATTTTGAGAATGGTGTCCGGCTTTTCGAGCTTGCCTTCAACCGCACGCGTGTTAATGCGCAGGAAATATTCTGCCTGATTTTTATTATCTTCGATTTTTAAGTCATATGTAGCGCGATGGTATTCCCACTGCCAACGAATGAAGCCTACCTTCTCGGCACATTCATCAAGATAAGCTAAATCGCTGTGTAATCCGTCCAAGCCTGTATTTTCGAAAATCATGTGGTCGTAACCCCCTTAATAGTCCATGCAAAGTTCTTTAATATGATAGTATGTTTCAAGAACTTCTGCAAGCCTGTACCGCCCGTCACGCTTCATTCACACTGCATGATTGCGCCTGAGAATTTGATAACGACAGCTAATTCTCTTTTCTGGTAAAATAAATGAAACTGAAAACGCTGTAAATGTACGCTTTCCATCCAGGTGGTTATATATTCATAGGATATGAATTCTAAGATGGAAGGGTGGATATGGCTGATGAACCGCATCGTTTACCGTACGGACTTTTATGCTGTGGAAGAAAACGAGAATCAGGAAATTGTTGTGATCGATCAGATACCGGAATCCGCAGCGGTTGTAGCTATTCATCAAAGGTGCCTACTGATGGTATGTCAGCATCGGGAAGCGGTAAATGAGGTCACATGGGAGCTTCCAGGCGGAACGGTGAAACCCGGTGAAGAGCCTGCCCTTGCCGTAAGGCGGGAGCTGGAGGAGGAAGCGGGGGTGCTGTGCAAGGACATGTCCTATATGGGCTGCGCGTACCCGATGGCTTCGCTCGCTAACCGGAATGTTTATTATTATTTCACCGACGATTTGAAGGTGTCCGGGAGTCAGGAGTCGAATCTCCAAGATGAAGATGATGAAGGGGTTAGAGCTGTGTGGGTTCCGCTTCGGGATGTGTATCGCAAGCTCAAGGAAGGCGGCCGCATGGATGCCATGGTTGGACATGGTCTGCTGTTAAGCAAACTCCATGGCTTTCTTGCGTTGGATTGAGCCGCAAACAGCGAACAGCGGGGAGGATGAGGAACTTGATGAAACAAGCATTTTGGGAACAATGGTATCCGCAGATGGTAAAGTGGCGGCGTTATTTACATATGAACCCGGAACTTTCGTTCCAGGAGAAGGAGACTTCAGCATTTATAGCAGCCCGTCTTCAAGAGCTTGGCCTGGAGGTCAAGAGCAATGTCGGCGGGTACGGCGTGATAGGGATTATTAAAGGGGACAAACCCGGTAAAACGGTTGTGCTGCGCTCAGACATGGATGCGCTGCCGATCGAGGACGGCAAGAGCTGCGAGTATAAATCACAGAAACAAGGGGTTATGCACGCTTGCGGACATGACGGACATACCTCCATGCTGCTGGGAGCTGCGGCATATTACAGTACGTACCCAGAAGAAGTTCAGGGTGAGATTCGCTTTATGTTCCAACCAGCGGAGGAAGTATGTCCAGGCGGTGCGGTAGCGATGATCAAGGATGGAGCGCTTGACGGAGCCGATGTTGTATACGGTCTGCATCTGTGGACACCGTTACCTGTAGGAACGGTTGCTAGTGCTCCGGGTCCGCTCATGGCAGCAGCAGATGAGTTCTTCATCGACATTACCGGACGCGGAGGCCATGGCGGTATGCCGCATGTGACGGCCGATGCCCTGGTAGCGGGAGCAGCGCTCGTGATGCAGCTTCAGACGATTGTCAGCCGGAGCGTGGATCCGCTTCAGCCTGCAGTGGTTACGGTAGGAACGATGCAAGCCGGGGATGCGCAGAATGTGATCGCTTCCTCTTGCCGGATCACGGGCACGGTGCGCACGTTCGACGAATCTACACGGACGCTGATCCGGGAGCGAATCGAGCATATGACCCGGACTGTATCCGATACGTATGGTACGAAGTCAGTGGTCCGGTACCTGGTTGGCTATCCGCCTGTGGTGAACGACGAGGCCGAAACGGAGCGGTTTTTCCGCACGGCTCCCAAGGTTGTCGCAGCGGATCAAGTGAAGGTATCGCCGAAACTGATGCCGGCCGAGGACTTCGCCTATTACCTGCAAGAGATTCCAGGCTGCTTCATGTTTGTTGGAGCCGGCAACCCGGACAAAGGGGTGATCTATCCGCATCATCACCCGATGTTCGATTTTGATGAAGAGGCGATGCGCTGCGGAGCGAAGCTGCTAATTGAGATGGTGGCAAGCTGCCAGAATGAAGAATAGAACGGCATTCGAGATGTCAGCGCATGAACTCCCGCATTTTGGAAATCCTATAGATCATAGGGGAAGTTCTTATCCATTACGATGGATAAGAACTTCTTTTTTTAACCCGGGCTATGAAAAATAGCGTGCGACAGCCTATGAGGAGGATAAAAAAGATGAACAACAAGCCCTGCATCATCCAGCGGGATCGAACCATACTTCTTGAGACCGCCCATGCGGATTTTGAAACAGCGCGAAAACAACTGGCACAGTATGCTGATTTGATTAAAAGTCCTTCGTCTTTTCATACATATCGATTGACACCACTGTCTCTCTGGAATGCTGCTGCCAGTGGGATGAGCGCCGCAGAGATTTGTTCAAGTCTCAAGTCGTTGTCACGCTGGGATGTGCCGGAGGCGCTGCTGGGAGAAATTCGCCAGCTTGTAGAACGTTACGGGCAGTTGTCTCTTCTTCCCCATCCGACGCAGGAGCGTTTACTGCTGCTTCGGTTAAAACACACCGCTTTAGTGCAGGAGATAGCCCCCACACTTTCCTCGATGGGAGTTCGTATGGTTTCGGAAATGGAAGCGGAGGTGCCGGCAGACCGCCGTGGTGTGATCAAGCAGGAGCTGACGCGCCTTGGCTACCCGGTGCTGGACCATGCCGGATATCTAGATGGGCAATATTTGAACATCCTTTGGCGGGGAGAAACTTCGGCAACAGAGAATAGTGAAAAACCTAACGGCGTCCCTTCAAATGAACCCGGGCTTAATACTGACAAGCATTCAAGCGACCAAGGTATTAAGCTTCGTGACTATCAGCAAAAAGCGGCAGATTGTTTTCAGGATGCGGGCGGTATGGGGGGAAACGGTGTTCTTGTTCTCCCCTGCGGAGCCGGTAAAACGATGATCGGTATAGCTGCTATGCGCGATCTTCAATGCGAGACCTTAATTCTTACATCCAATACGACTTCTGTAAGGCAGTGGATCGCGGAGTTGTTACAGAAAACAACGCTGTCCCTGGAAGAGGTTGGTGAATACTCCGGTCAGCGTAAAGAGGTGCGGCCTGTGACGGTTGCCACATATCAGATTCTCACCCACCGTCCTGGAAAGGGCAAAGAGCAAGAACATATGAAGCTGTTTAACGAACGACCGTGGGGCTTGATCATCTATGACGAAGTTCATCTTCTCCCGGCTCCGGTGTTCCGTGCGACGGCCGACATTCAAGCAACGCGCAGACTGGGACTGACGGCCACTTTGGTGCGCGAGGATGGCAGAGAGCATGATGTATTCTCCTTGATTGGCCCCAAGCGATACGATATGCCTTGGAAAAGGCTGGAGGAACAAGGCTGGATCGCATCCGTGGCATGCACGGAGATTAAGGTGCCGATGCAGGAGGAGACAAGAGAAGCCTCCATATCGGCTGGCAAAAGGGAGCAGTATCGCCTGGCTGCCGAAAATCCGTCCAAGCTGCAGATCGTACGGCAGCTTGTCAGTCTTCACAAGGATGCACAGACACTGATCATTGGCCAGTACCTGGATCAGCTTCATCTTATGGCCAAGGAGCTTAAAGCCCCACTCATTACTGGCCAGATGAGTCAGGATTGCCGCAATGAATGGTACAGGGCATTTCGGGAAGGGGAGGTACGTGTGCTTGTCGTATCGAAGGTAGCGAACTTTGCGGTAGATTTGCCTGATGCTTCAGTTGCCATTGAAGTTTCGGGCAGTTATGGATCACGGCAGGAGGAGGCACAGCGTCTTGGCCGATTGCTGCGGCCCAAGCAAGGAGCGAACCGCGCATTTTTCTATACATTGGTATCGGAAGACAGCCGCGAGGAAAGCTTTGCAAATCGGCGGCAGCTGTTTCTGATTGAGCAAGGATATGAATATCGAGTGATACCAGCAAAGCTCCCGGAATCATTAGAACTTCTGGCAAATCCGAAGATACCCGGCTTTGACCTGAAAGAAGAGAGGGAGGCAGCGCGGTGAAACAAAACCCCCGGGACACAACGTTGACTCCAAGCCTCCTGGATATTCACCCAAAGGAGCGTTCGGTTCTTCGGCACATCTGGAGCCGATATGCGGGGCAATGCTTTGATGACAGCAAGCTGCGTTCAATGTACGTGCAGCGTCTCAGCGGCATGGAAGTGCAGCTTGCATTCCATTCCCTGCTCCAACAAGGTTGGCTGCAAACGGTGACACAGGGCTGGGGAGACAGGCTGTATTATATCCCTTTTGACAAGCTTCAGATATTGCAGGAGGGCTTTGGACATCTGGAGCTCCCTTACAAGCAGCAAGGCCACGTAAAGCTTCAGCAAGAGGGCAGGAGCGGCATAACGGTTGATATTTTCAATATTGCCGTGTATATGACCAAGAATCGTTTGGCTTTGACAGCAAAAGGGGTTCTGCATAAGAAAATCATTCAGAAGCTGGAACAAATAGTAGACTTAAGGCCATCCGATGTGGATGGCCTTGGACTCCCTTACGTTCATGCGGATGTCTACCCTTCCCATATCGCAATCGTATTGGATCTTCTGCACGCGCTGGAGCTTGTGAGCCCCGGGCAAGGGGTGTTAAAGCTGAATTTGGACGTACTGAGAGGATGGCTCCAACTATCTCATGAGGCAATGGATCGAATCATTTTACGCTATATGATGGAACGCTATGTTCCCACTTCGGCCGAGTATCAGCATTATGTATTCCGGATATGCCATTCATCACTCACCGGAGGACAGTGGCATGCTTTGGAGCAAAAAATGCCGAATGTCGAAGGGAAAGTCTCCGGAGACCAGCTTGATCATCAAAAATTCACTTCAGCAGCTGCTATACCATGGCTACAATTATTGACAGGCTGCGGGTATACCGACATGGGTGTCGATGACGAGGGTGATTTAATGTTCCGGTGGCGCAGGCCCCCATGCTCGTTATACAGCGATGACAGCGTGGGTGATATCAGAGGGGGGAAACTGTTTGTTCAGGCGGATTTTGAAATTTTGATTCCGCCTGATGTGCCAAATACGGTTAAGTTTACGGCAGCAAGGTGCACGGAGCGTGTCTCGGATGATCGAATGACAGTTTACCGGCTGACAAGGGAATCCGTGGCTCAATCTGCGAAGGCAGGAATGGGTCCCGATAAGATCACTGCATTTTTAATGGAACATGCAGCTGCAGGAATACCGGAGAACGTGCTCACTGCATTGGTTCAGTGGGGGAAGGAAGTGAAACGATCGGACCTGAGCGGTCATGGAACATCGGAAGAAGAGCAGGAGATTTGCTGGACTGGCAAGAATCAGAAAGAGAATCATTGTTACACTTTCCCATGCTCAATGACCACCCTGTCATCCGGCTTGATCCGTCCAGCGCGCAGCGAACTTGCGCTTGCAGCCGATCATACACTTCCTGATCTATGCTTGTCTCCTCCGGATCTGAATCATATCCCGGTGATGTGGACAAGAGAATGGCGTGTTTATCATCGTTCAACAGCGAAGCAAATGATGGAGCAAGCACTTGAGTGTTCAGCCAAACTAGAGCTGGCAATCGGAGACAGTCGCATGGAATTTATTCCCTTGCAGCTTGAGCGTCAGCCGTGGAAAATTTCCGGAGCATTATACGATCCAAAGTCGGAACAGACGGAGGTCCTAGTGACCTTGGGCGAAGGAGAATGGCAGGAAATGCGACTTGTAATTCCGTAAAAGCTTGTGAAAATCCTCTTCTTATGGCACGAGCATTATGCTATGATGAAAGAGTCCACGAAAATAAGAATGTGGACAAAACCAATAGAAAAGCGGGATGAGTTCATGAGCGTATCGGAATTAAACACGGTCGATATGGCCGAGGTGCTCACCTACGCCTATGAAATAGGCGACATGATTAATGCTTCCGTCGAAGTGGCGGATTATTTATATTGGAAGCAGGCGGTTGAACGTGACCCCCTGATCCAGTCTTTAATTAAGAAGCTGGAATCGAAGAAAGAACTGTTCGAAGAGACTCAGCGGTTCGGTCACTTTCACCCGAATTACCATTCGGCCATGGAGGAAGTAGCCAAAGTGGAAGCGGAGCTGGAAGTAATAGAGTCTGTGGCTCGCTTCAAGCAGGCCGAGAAGAACCTGGATGACCTGCTGCATACGATGTCGGAGCGGATTGCCTTTTCGGTATCGGAGAGCATTAAGGTTCCAAGCAACGACCCTCTACCAACCAAGGGTTGCGGCAGCGGCGGTTCCTGCCAGTGCGGCTAAAGGGAAGGCACTTGAGATTCGAGATGAAAGTGAGGTGAGGAGCTAAGGATGTTGGCTGAACGGACCGGTTATATAATATGGGTCAGCGATGTGAAGGCGGCGAGAAACCTAGAGAAGTATGGGAGTGTGCATTATATTTCACGTCGTATGCATTACGTTGTGATGTATGTCAATGCTGATCGTGCCGAAGAGACAATGAAGAATATCCGGAGATTGTCTTACGTTCGGAAGATTGAACGCTCCTACCGGAATGAGATTAAGACGGAGTATGACAGCAAAGGGCCGGATAAAGCAAAATTCTATGGTCCCTAGCACGCTGAGCTGTTTGATGGCGTAGATAGGCAACTAAAGTAGAAGTAAACGAAAGATCGTAAAGCAGCCTCTCGGGGCTGCTTTTTTTTTACGGTTATAGTTTAGTATAGTAATCGGACTGATCAGAAATATATGGTGAACTTTAAATAAAGTAAACATAAAATCACATGGTGGAGTGGCATAAATTGAATACTTGTTTGATAATATAGTATAAATAAGTCCATTCACGACGGTATGCCATTAGAAATATTTCTAATTTTTCGGTGATTGTTCACAAGATACGTTGTTTCAATCTTGTGAATAGGAGTGGAATGATGTAATATGTTGGGTATATATACATAGATATAAAGACCCATTTGGTGGAGAGTGATATTCCATGCGCGATAAAGGGACTGAGCGGTGGAGCACCTATGAACCGTTTTATATAACTTTAAATGATAAGAAGGTAGCCGATATCGTTATCACCAATCATGCAAAGAGCCGTTACACTGACCGGGTTGAGGACAGTGACACTTCCCATGAAGTGATTGGGACCTGGATGTGGGAATGCTTGAAGCAGGATCGCATTGTGCCTTATTATCGGAATGAACAGGATGTCTATCTAATAGATGACGATCTGGTTGTTGTTGCGGAATTTTCGGAGCTGGAGCACGAACGTGACCTGATCGGTAATCCGCTTCATCGGATGATTATCGTGACTTTTTTGGGACGCATGTCGGAAACTATTGAACTTCGTGATCTGAAGTCTTATTACTCATGGCTTCGTCATTCACGCCGCATGACACTGATCAAGAACAGCCGCAAGCGTAAATAGAATATAGAATTGTGATGTGGCATGCGAGCGTCAGCGCGGATGTCTTTTTTTTGCATGCTCGGCCATCATTGTTTACAATGATAAATCAAGAGCAGCAGCGGGAGGGGGAACCGGCGATATGAATTTTCATCAGCTCCATATTTTTTTTACGGTAGCCGAGCGGGGGAGCTTCTCTGCAGCCGCTCAAGCGCTTCATATGAGTCAGCCGGCGGTGACCATGCAGGTTCAGGCGCTTGAGGAACACTATGGAACAAAGCTCCTTATTCGTTCCACGAAACGGATGGAGTTGTCCGAGGCCGGTAAGACGCTGCTTCCTTACGCCCGTCGGAGTCTGGAATTGTCGCAGGAAACGGATGCAGCGATGGCGTCTTTTTCACGTAACCTGCTCGGAAGATTACATCTGGGGGCAAGTTTGACCATCGGGGAGTATGTGCTCCCGCGCTTACTGGGACCGTTCGGCCGGGAGTACCCGGACATATCCATTATGCTAAAAGTTATGAATACAACGCAGATTCTTGAAGAAATCGCAAACCATCAAATGAACTTTGGACTGATTGAAGCTCCTGTAGAACATCCTGATATGGTACTGCATGCTGTCATGGAGGATGAACTGAAGCTGATCGTCCCAATAGACCATCCATTGGCAGCGAGGGATGGAGCGGTTTATCTGGAGGATATGCTGAAGTATCCGTTCGTACTTCGTGAGAAGGGATCGGGGACCCGCAAGGTGATGGAGGATGTACTCATGGAGCGGGGATACGACCCTGAAACCATCCAGACCGTGATGGAACTTGGAAGCACTGGCGCAGTGAAATCCGCGGTGGAAGAGGGACTTGGTATTACGATGCTGTCAACCTCAACGGTTAAACATGAAATTGCACTTGGGCTAGTGAAAATGATCGATATTGCAGATGCCTCTTTTAAACGAAATTATTACTCCATACAGCTTAAGTCGAGTTTATTGCCGATGTCGGCAATGAAGTTTCTGGATTATTTAAAGGAGCAATCACGCTAGAGAATTCTGGACATTCAACGAAAAAGGGAGCTGTAAAAGATGAATACATTCGTGAAACGGACGGGCTGTGACCTCCATTCCCACACCCAGGCTTCGGACGGTATGAATACCCCTTCGGAAAATGTACAGATGGCTTTCGAACGGGGATTAGCAGCGCTGGCCATCACGGATCATGATACTGTCGCGGGTGTTGAAGAAGCGCTGCAAACAGGAAAACGGCTGAACATGACGGTGGTTCCGGGCGTGGAGATCAGTACAATGACAGGCGGGAAGGATATTCATGTCCTCGGTTATTATGTGGATTATCAGGATTCCGTGTTTCTGGAGCGGCTGGCGGAGCTGCGTCGGACGAGGGAGCAGCGTAATACGAAGATTCTGGATAAGCTTCGCGAGCTCGGTATCGAAATTACGATGGAAGAAGTCATCGAGGGACTGGGGCGCCCACTCGGACCAGACGAGAGCATTGGGCGTCCACATATTGCGGATGTGCTCGTCCTTAAAGGTCATGCCCTCGATCTAAGGGATGCCTTTGACCGGTATCTCGCGCAGGGCGCAGCAGCTTATGTGCCGCAGCCACGAATTCATCCCCGGGAAGCCTGCGAATGGATACGTGATGCTGGCGGCGTCGCTGTAATTGCGCACCCTGGTCTTTATGGCGACGATAGGCTGGTCAGAGCCATCATTGAAGAAGGGGCTTTCAAAGGGATTGAAGTCTTCCATTCCGACCATGGAGCAGCGGAAGAAGAACGCTATTCAGCGATGGCCGAGGAATACGGGCTTATCGTAACTGCCGGATCGGATTATCACGGCCAGAGGCAGGGACAGGTATTTCATGGGGAGATCGGCAGCCGCCAAGTACCTGTTGAGGTGCTTGACCAGCTTCAACAGGCGCGTGAGGGCATAAGATAGATAGTCGATGCATTGTGAAAAAAACGGGTACTCCGACTGGTCATTCGACCTTTCAGGGTACCCGTTTTTATTATTGAATGATCAAGATAGATCGATGTCCACTTTTATTCTAATTGCGATTATTTTTCACCGTATTTGGCATAGCCTTGATCATTTGCTCATCCGGGGTGACGAACAGCGTCTTCTGGTTGTCATAGATGACAAATCCAGGCTTGGCTCCGTTTGGCTTGCGTACATGGCGAATGAGCGTGTAGTCAACAGGCACGCTGCTGGACTCTTTGGCCTGGCTGTAATAAGCGGCCAGCTGAGCTGCTTCTTGCAGCGTTGCTTCTCCGTATTCGCTGCTGCGGATGACCACATGGGAGCCTGGAATATCCTTGGTGTGCAGCCATGTATCGTTTGAGGAAGCGAGGCGGTTGGTCACGTATTCGTTTTGAAGATTATTTTTACCCACATAGAGCTCGATGCCTTCCGAAGAAGTATAGACGTGAAGTGTCGGTTTGTCGTTTTTCTTCTTTTTCTTCGTTTTGCGGCTGCGGTCTCTTAAATACCCTTGTTGAATCAGTTCATCCCTGATTTCGTCGATATCATTCAAGGAGGCATGTGACAGCTGCTGCAGGAGATTCTCGATGTAGCTGATCTCTTCATAGGTTTTGATCAACTGCTCATCGATAACCGCGAGGCTGTTCTTGTACTTATTGTATTTTTTAAAATATCTCTGCGCGTTATCCGATGGTGTCAAGAGCGGGTCCAGGGGAATGGTGATACTTGCCTGGTCTTCATCGTAAAAATTGATCAGCTTGGCTTCCCGGTCACCCTTCTGAATCTGATGCAGCGAGGCAAAGAGCAGCTCGCCAAAGATTCGATACCGATCGGCATCGCCGGCTTCTTCCAAATCTTTATTCAGATTGTCCAGCTTCTTGAGGTTCTTGGTCCGTTCATTCTGAAGGAATCGAAGAAGATCGCTTACCTTCTGCTTGACGGTATCCCGCTGTGCTTTATCCCCATAATAATCTTCCAAGCATTGGCTGACGGAATCGTAGGTCCTTACTTCATCCTTCAACAGGGTTAATGGGATGACGGAGAATACCGATTTTCCCTTGGCATTGATGCCTGATACGGGCGTGTATTGATGATTGCGGACGAGCTCCGTTATTTCTTCGAACGCGTTCCACAGGCTGCCGCAATCCTTCTCCTCTTCAAGCTCCTCTATTCTGCTTCCTCCTGCCCGGTAAGCGATCTCCTGGGCAGCCAGCGGGCTTAAACCGCTAAACGTGCCTACCAACCAGGGCACAGCTTGCTCTTCATTCATCAGGCAAGCTTCACGGAAGTCTTCCTGTCCGGTCTCGATAGGGCTCCGTTTGTGCTGTTCCGGGGGATTGGTGTAAGAGAATCCCGGCATGATCACACGGTAGCTGCTAATGGCTGGTGTCACATGATGGATGCCGTCCAGAATTGTTTCGTTTGTGGGATCGAGCAGAATGATATTGCTGTGTCTGCCCATGAGTTCAACAATAATTTTTTTAGAGGAAATATCCCCGAGTTCATCCCGCTGACGAATCGTAATATGAATTATTCGCTCCATACCAACTTGCTGTATGTCTTCGATAATGCCGCTTTCGCAATGCTTGCGCAGAATCATGCAAAACATAGGGGCTTCGGCGGGATTCAGAAACGTTTCCTGAGTTAAATGTACCCTGGGATACGTGGGATTGGCCGACAGCAGCAGCTTGGCATTTCCTTGCTGGGTACGTAGATGAAATACGATGTCTCTGTCGTTCGGTTGATATATTTTATTGATCCGTGCGCCGCGGCATGATTGAAGCTCATGCACGATTGCACGTGTGACAATGCCGTCTAATGCCATCCTTCATTCTCCTATCTGTCTGTAACCCTTCCTAAATCGTACTTCTCTATGATGCCATAATTCCCTTAAAAACTTAAGGCCCCTTCTGTGATAATTCAGGACATGTCCGAATACATTTACGTAGAAAGGGTGGAAAAGCTGTCATCCGCCGGAACTTGCAAAACAACCGGGAGGGAAAGGGAGCATGGAACAAAAGCAATGGCACCAGATGAATACGGATGAACTGCAGCATGCGCTGCATACGCATCCGCAGCAGGGCCTCACGGAAGAGGAAGCCGGGGAGAGGCGGAAAAAGAGTGGCTATAACGAGCTCTCCGAGGGCGTTAAGATTTCTCCATTTGTTCTGTTTCTGAATCAATTTAAGGATTTCATGACGCTGGTGCTTCTTGGAGCAACCTTGGTATCCGGTCTGCTGGGCGAGTATCTGGATGCCGTCACAATTGTGGCCATCATCCTGATCAACGGGATTCTTGGTTTCGTTCAGGAATTCAAGGCGGAACGGTCGCTGCGTGCTTTGAAGCAGCTGTCCGCGCCGATGTCCAGGGTCATCCGGGACGGTAAAGTGGTACAGGTTGCGGCCAGGGAACTCGTACCTGGCGATGTCGTGCTCGTTGAAAGTGGAGACCGGATCCCGGCAGACGTTCGCTGGTTTGAGGTGAACAGCTGTAGTGTTGAAGAGTCAGCTTTGACTGGTGAATCTCTGCCGGTTAACAAACATGCCGAGCCTATCCTCGATGCGGATGTTCCACTCGGGGACAGGAAGAACATCGGATTTATGGGCACCATGGTGACCCGCGGCACGGCAAAGGGAGTTATCATCCGTACCGGAATGGATACGGAGATGGGCAAGATTGCCGATTTGATCCAGAATACGGAGTCCCAGGAGACCCCGCTGCAGCATCGTTTGGAACAGCTTGGTAAAATTCTGATCGCCGTTTCACTTGGGCTTACGATATTGGTGGTCATTGCAGGTATTCTGCATGGACAGCCTGCTGCCGGCATGTTCCTGGCGGGTGTCAGCCTTGCAGTTGCAGCGATTCCCGAAGGGCTACCAGCTATTGTTACGATTGCCCTCGCGCTTGGCGTGCAGCGCATGATTAAACGGAAAGCGATCGTGCGCAAGCTGCCATCCGTTGAGACGCTGGGGTGTGCTTCCGTCATCTGTTCTGATAAAACCGGCACCCTCACCCAGAACAAAATGACGGTTACAAAGGTCTGGTTAGGAGGGCGTTCTCTGGAGGTTACCGGCCAGGGGTATGATCCAATTGGACAAATTCTTTACCAAGGTAAACCCGTCGAGCTGCGCTCCGATCAGGGTCTGCGCAGATTACTCCAAATCAGTGGGCTGTGTAACAATGCCGAGATCTATGAGATCGTACAAGAAGAGAAGCGAAACAAGCGTAAGGCCAAGGAAGAACCTCTGGCTGCTGCTTGGGAACTGAAAGGCGACCCGACAGAAGGCGCGTTACTGACGTTATCATCTAAAATGGGCCTGAATCGGAGCAGTTTAAATGCGATCTATCAAAGAGACAGAGAGTTTCCGTTTGATTCGGAGCGGAAGCTGATGTCCGTAATTGTCAGTCATCAGGGAGGCCGCTTGCTCTGCACGAAAGGTGCGCCTGATGTCCTGCTGGATGCCTGTACCTATATCATGTGGGACGGAAACGTTGTTCCGCTTACCGCCACGCTTCGCCAGAAGGTGCTTGCCGCCAATGAAGGCATGGCTTCCGAAGCGCTGCGCGTACTTGGGTTGGCTTATCGTGATCTGCGTCCCTATGACAAGCCGGATACGGAGCGAGAAGCCGAGAGTCAGCTTATTTTTGTCGGATTGGCCGGTATGATCGATCCGCCGCGCCGTGAAGTGCGAGATGCAATCGCAACATGCCGACGCGCGGGAATCAAGACTGTCATGATTACGGGCGACCACCGGACAACAGCAGAAGCGATTGCCGCTCAGCTTGGCATCATGCCAAGGAATGGTCTGTCGTTATCGGGGCAGGAATTGTCCGGGATGGATGACAAGGAACTGGATGCACGGGTCGATCAGACTTACGTCTATGCCCGTGTATCGCCTGAGCATAAACTCCGGATTGTCAAGTCGCTTCAGCGCAAAGGGCATGTGGTTGCCATGACCGGAGACGGCGTGAACGATGCGCCAGCAATCAAGGCATCCGATATCGGAATCGCCATGGGCATTACGGGTACAGATGTGACCAAAGAAGCTTCATCGCTGGTGCTAAGCGATGATAATTTTTCCACCATCGTTTCCGCGATCGAAGAGGGACGGAGCATCTATGAGAATATCCGCAAATTCATTCGTTACTTGCTTGCTTCGAATGTCGGCGAAATTCTTACGATGTTTTTTGCGATGATGATGGGGCTGCCGCTGCCGCTCGTTCCGATCCAGATTCTGTGGGTGAATCTCGTAACAGACGGGCTTCCGGCTATGGCGCTTGGAGTGGATCAGCCGGAAAAAGATCTAATGGAGCATAAACCCCGCGGAGCCAAGGAGAATATTTTTGCCAGACGGCTTGGCTGGAAAATCATCAGCCGCGGCATACTGATCGGCTTGTGTACACTTGGAGCATTCTGGATTACGCTGCGCATCGCACCAAATGATCCGGGTCAGCTGACCAAAGCACAATCTGTTGCCTTTGCGACGCTTGTTATGGCCCAGCTGATTCATGTGTTTGACTGCCGCAGTTCACGATCGATATTCCACCGCAATCCGCTGCAGAACAAAGCGTTGGTCCTGGCCGTGTTATCCTCAGTAGTATTAATGCTTGCTGTCATGTACATTGAGATGTTCCAGCCAATCTTCAAAACGGTGCCATTAAGCTTTAAAGAGTGGGCGCTGGTCCTCGTTGCTGCAGGCATCCCAACCTTCCTAATGGGAATTGGAAGCGTATGGGGAGGCAGAAGGAATAGACACCGGAACCGTCGTACAATGATGACGAATAGTGCAAATATTTCGGCGTAAAATGAATGGATGGACCATCGACTCTCCGATATGCTAAGCACAAGCGAAGCAACAGCAGAGGAGATGGGTTTTACTATGGAATTCACAAAAGTACATGGGCTTGGAAACGACTTTATTGTCATATACGGGGAGCCGGAAATTCCTGCGGATGCGTCCGAAATTGCTGTAAAAATGTGCAACCGCTACTTTGGCATCGGGGCGGATGGACTTGTCTATATTTTGCCTTCCGCAAAGGCTGATTTCATGATGCGGATTATCAATTCGGATGGCTCTGAAGCGGAACAGTGCGGCAACGCTATCCGCTGCATTGCGAAATATGTATATGACAACGGTTATATTGGTCGAGAGGAGATTACGATAGAAACGGTAGGTGCCGGAGTACAGAAACTGCGCTTGACGGTGCAGGATGGACATGTAAGCAGGGTGCGGGTGGATATGGGGGAGCCTGTATTAGATGGCTTGAGTGTGCCGACGACGATGGATCTCGATCCGATTGTGAATCAGCCTATTATAGTGGATGGACGGGAGTTCCGCATCACGGCATTGTCCATGGGCAATCCGCATTGCGTCATTTATGTGGATGACGTGGATCGCTTTGATCTCCTGGCATGGGGACCTAAGCTAGAGGCTCATCCCCTCTTCCCTCGAAAGACCAATGTGGAGTTTGTTAAGGTGAATTCGCGCATGCATATGGATATGCGGGTATGGGAGCGCGGAGCAGGGCAGACACTGGCCTGCGGTACCGGAGCCTGTGCCACATTGGTATCCTCCGTGTTGAATGGCTTGAGCGAGCGATGTGCGACGATTTCCCTGGCAGGCGGAGATTTGATTATCGAGTGGGACGAAACTGATAATCACGTGTACATGACAGGGCCGGCAGAGGTTGTGTATAAGGGGACAATTGCAACTTAGGCCATGACGTTCAAGGGAGCTGACTCGAAATCAGTTAGGCGTCGAAATGTGAGCGTCGGTTCGCCTTGCCTATTGGCTGATCGCAACATATCGCGATAAAGTCTACTCGGATATTTTATAAGTTTGTCTTGCAGGGATGGACACAGTAGGAAGGCCTTACAAAGGCCTTCCTTTTGTCTCTTTATCTTATGAGAGGTTTTATGATACATTAGTTGAAAATAAACATCGGGTGGAGGGGAAACGCGATGAAACCGAGCCTTCGACAGGCATTGGAGAATCAGGTACTGGTCGGTGACGGCGCAATGGGTACTTATTTATATCAAAAGGGATTTCCGGTAGGTATATCATATGAGGAATTGAATCTAACCTCACCGGAGGTCATCGGAAACGTTCATCGCCAGTATGTAGAAGCTGGTGCTCAGGTCATTGAGACCAACACGTTCTCAGCCAATTATGACAAATTGTCCAAATACGGTTTGGAGACGAAGGTAGGGGAGATTAATCGCGCAGGTGTGAGAATTGCGCGTGAAGCTGCCGGTGACAGAGGATATGTTGTGGGGGCAGTAGGCTCCATCCGGGCTGGAAAAAGAAGCAATATCTCGACAAGCGAGCTTAAGCGTTATTTTGAGGAGCAGTTGTCTGAACTTATATCGGAGGGCGTGGACGGCATCCTGCTTGAAACGTTCTATGACGTAGATGAAATGCAATTGGCTTTGGCGCAGGCCCGCATGATCAGCGACTTGCCTGTAATCTGCCAATTCGCGGTAGAGGACGTAGCCCGTACGCTGGACGGCTTCAGTATGCCCGATGCGTACCGCATCTTGAGTCAGGAAGGCGCGGATGTAATTGGCTTTAACTGCAGGACAGGTCCTAACGGCATCATGCGTGCTTTGGAAACCTTAAATGGAGTTATGAATCTTCCAGCTTCGGTTTATCCTAATGCCGGGATAGCCGATTATGTGGATGGGGAAATTCGGTATGGCGCGAGTCCTGAATATTTTGGTAAAACTGCCCTGGAGTTTGCGGATCGGGGTGCTAGGATCATTGGCGGCTGCTGCGGGACCACACCAGAACATATAGCCGAGATTTCTTCTTCATTGTCCAATTACACGCCATCGCCACTGCCAATCATTGATGAGGCTGAGATCAATCGTATTGTGGTTCACGAGACGGCCGAGGAGCAGTTTTACGAACGGAGTGGCGAACCCACAATTGTGGATATTGTGAAAGAACGTCACACGGTTATCGTGGAGTTGGACCCTCCAAGAGATTTGGATATTGCGAAGTTCATGAAGGGCGCGGAGGCTTTGAAAAAAGCCGGTGCTGACGCGTTGACCCTTGCGGATAATTCACTTGCCGTGACGCGTATGAGCAATATGGCACTTGGTCATTTGGTACAGGCGCGCACAGGGCTTCGGCCATTGATCCACATCGCTTGCCGTGACAGAAACCTGATCGGTACACAGTCGCATATGATGGGCTTTGATGCTCTAGACATCGATCATGTGCTTGCTGTGACGGGGGATCCTGCACGGTTCGGTGATCTGCCGGATTCCAGCTCGGTATATGATATGACTTCATTTGAAATCATTCGCATGATCAAACAGCTGAACGAAGGTATAGCATTTTCCGGTAAACCTCTTAAGCAAAAAGCCAAGTTCGTGGTCGGCGCTGCTTTCAATCCCAACGTAAAGCATCTTGATAAGGCGGTTGCGCGATTGGAGAAGAAAATTGCTTCCGGTGCGGATTATGTGATGACACAGCCTGTGTATGATCCTGAGCTGATGGTTAGACTGAGAGAAGCGACAGCGCATTTGGATATTCCGATCTTTATCGGCATCATGCCGCTGGCAAGCGGCCGAAATGCTGAATACTTGCATAATGAGGTGCCGGGCATTCAGCTGTCAGATGATGTCCGCAGCCGCATGGCCGGGCTTGAAGGCGAAGCCGGACGGGCGATGGGTGTCAAGATCGGCAAGGAATTATTGGACGTTGCAACGGAGCATTTTAACGGTATATACTTAATAACTCCGTTCATGTTCTATGAAATGAGCGTACAGTTAATGGAGTATGTCTGGGAGAAATCAGGCCGCCGCCTGACCCCCTTGTTTCATTAATAATTATCAATTACAATAGTATAATGGATGTGATTCCGATGTCATTAAGCATGACCGGATATGGGCAATCCGCAGTCGATTTGCAAGGATACAAGATCTCTTTCGAAGTGAAGTCGGTCAATCACCGGTATTGTGAGATTGCTATTCGCATGCCACGTGAATGGGCGTGTTTCGAAGATTCACTGCGGAAAGCTGTGCAGAGCCGAATCGGACGCGGACGGATTGATGTATACATTAACAAGGAAAACAACGGCGAGTCTACCAGTGCTGTTTTGAACCATGCGATGGTTCAGGCTTACTTGCATGCAGCTGAAGACTTGAAGTCATACGGAATTAAGGGGGATCTGGCGGTGCGGGATATTTTGTCGCTGCCAGATGTTCTCATTAGTCCGAGCGGATTTTCCATGGATGAAGCGCAGCAGAAGATATGGAATGATGCGCTTCTTCAAGGTCTTGAACAAGCGCTGGATGGTCTGTTGCAAATGCGTAGTCGGGAAGGTGCTTTCCTAGCTAGGGATATTGAGCAGAGACTTGGCCGATTAGAGCTGCTTCATCAAGAAATGACTGAGCTTGCCCCAGAAGTTCCCAATGAATATCGGAAGCGTCTGCGGCAGCGGATCGAATCCCTTGATGACGGATCGCTTGCTGTTGATGAACATATATTCGGATTGGAAGTTGCTCTATTTGCGGAACGTTCGAACGTGGAAGAGGAATTGATCCGTCTTCGCAGTCATTTTGAACAGTGCAGGGGGCTGCTTCGCCAAGAAGGCCCTGTCGGACGCAAGCTGGATTTTCTGATTCAGGAGATGAATAGGGAAGTCAATACGATTGGATCGAAAGCCAATCATCTGACTCTGGTAAACCGTGTTGTCGAAATGAAAGCGGAACTGGAGAAGATTCGTGAGCAAGCAGCTAATGTGGAATGACCGCAGCTTCATCGGCAAATAAGAGTCAAATGTATAGGGGGAGCAACCGCACTATGGCAATCAAACTTATTAATATTGGCTTCGGAAACATCGTATCGGCCAATCGGATCATTTCGATCGTGAGCCCTGAATCAGCTCCGATTAAAAGGATCATTCAAGAAGCAAGAGATCGTCATATGCTGATTGATGCTACATATGGACGAAGGACACGGGCTGTTATCATTACCGATAGTGACCATGTGATTTTATCGGCTGTGCAGCCTGAAACGGTGGCTCACCGTCTGTCCAGCAAAGACGACGACAACGACGAATAAGATGAGGAGTACTATGTCTAGAGGATTATTAATTGTATTGTCCGGTCCTTCCGGAGTGGGGAAGGGTACCGTTTGTACAGCGCTTCGCAGCCGGATTCCGGGCTTGGTGTATTCCGTGTCTGCTACGACACGCTCGCCGCGGCTTGGTGAAGTGCATGGCGTGAACTATTTTTTCAAAAGCCATGATCAGTTCATGGATATGATTGAGAACGATCAGCTTTTGGAATATGCGGAATACGTCGGGAACTATTACGGGACCCCGCGTGATTTTGTGGAGGAGACACTAGCCACCGGCAAGGATATTATTCTTGAGATCGAGGTGCAGGGAGCACTAAAGGTCAAGGAGAAATTTCCGGATGGTATCTTTGTGTTCCTGATGCCGCCGTCACTCGATGAATTGAAAGACCGAATTCAAGGCCGGGGCACGGAGAACCAGGCTACCATCGACCACCGTATGTCCGTAGCGGTTGACGAAATCAATCTGCTGAAGCATTATGATTATGCTGTAGTGAATGATGAGATCAATCTCGCTTGTGAGAGAATAGAATCTATCATTATAGCCGAACATTGTAAGGTGAGAAAGTAAGCTGTCTGTTAACAGACATGCAGACTTTCAAGTATATGAAGAAGAGGTGCTTCAACTATGTTATATCCTTCCATTGATGAAATGATGAACAAAGTAGACAGTAAGTATTCTTTGGTAGTTGCGGCCTCCCGCCGTGCACGCCAATTGCGTGAAGGAGAAGTCAGCGAGTTGAAACATCCGAAGTCCCATAAATTTGTCGGCGTCGCTCTGGAAGAGATCTATGGTGATTACGTGAAGGTTGAACGGGGACAAGACTAGACTTTTAATAAAAATTTTAAATAAGCGTGTGTTAGCACGCAAAAATGTGACAACCGTAAGGTTGTTATTTTTTTGAAAAGATATCATCGTGTAGTCTTCATACCAATCGAAAGCGGGGGATTGTCATGTTGAACGGAAAAGTCATCGTGCTTGGCGTTACAGGTGGCATTGCCGCGTATAAAGCAGCGACTTTATGCAGCAGGCTTGTCCAGAGGGGAGCAGATGTGCATGTCATTATGACGGAATCAGCCAAGCAGTTTATTCCGGAATTAACGCTGCAGACGCTGACCAAAAACCCGGTTTATAGTGATACCTTTGATGAAAGAGATCCATCGGTTGTGTCACATATACATTTGGCCGATCTTGCAGATTTGTTCCTAATTGCCCCGGCCACAGCGAACATCATCGGGAAAATGGCTCATGGCCTTGCGGATGATATGCTGAGCACAACATTGCTTGCAACCACAGCTCCCGTCATGATATCCCCGGCAATGAATGTGCATATGTATACGCATCCGGCTGTCATGGCGAATATGCAGACGCTGGTCTCCCGCGGAGTGTCCATGATTGAGCCCGGGGAGGGCCTTCTGGCTTGCGGATATGTTGGCAAGGGGCGTATGGAAGAGCCTGAAACCATCGTTGATGTAGTTGAACGGTTTTTTAAGGATGGCGCACCATCCGTCTTACGGACTGAGGATACGGCAAACAGCTCTACAGGCATATTGCATGGCAAAAAAGTGGTTGTCACGGCAGGCGGCACGATCGAGCGCATTGACCCTGTGCGGTATATAACGAACGACTCATCCGGAAAAATGGGGTTTGCGGTTGCAAAAGCGGCAAAACAGCTTGGAGCAGATGTACTTCTGATTGCCGCCCATACCGATGAAGCTCCTCCGGAAGGAATTCGGACGGAAAAAGTGGGCTCGGCGCAGGACATGTACGAAGCAGTCCAGCGTGTGTTCGAGACGAGTGATATCGTGGTCAAGGCGGCGGCCGTCGCCGATTACCGCCCTGTGGAGACAGCCACGTCCAAGATTAAGAAGCGCGGAGAAACCATGACACTGGAGCTTGTGAAGACCACGGATATACTGGAGAGTTTGGGCCGTCAAAAAACTTCCCAGTTTTTAATCGGATTTGCGGCTGAGACCGATAGGGTAGAGTATTTCGCCCAGGATAAGCTGAAACGCAAAAATTGCGACCTGATCGTTGCAAATGATGTTACGCAGGTGGGCGCAGGATTCGGTACAGACACGAACAGCGTTCAGATTTTTGATAAAGAGGGGCTGGTCTTGCAGCTGCCTGTGATATCCAAGGAGGAAGTAGCCTTAAAGCTATTAACGCTGGCGGCGGATCGGTTATCCGGGAGGTCATCATAATGGAAATGGCCCGGGTAATTGTGGACGTGCCGTCCAAGGATACGGATCGGCCTTTTGATTATCTGATCCCTGAGGAGCTGCGGCCCTGGGTTGAGGTAGGCAGCCGGGTCGGTGTGCCGTTTGGCCATCGTACGCTCCAGGGATTCGTAGTGTCTCTGCATCCCCGCCCGGAGATGGACACGGCCAAAATGAAGCCGATTCAGGAAGTACTCGATGTGATGCCGCCTCTGTCACCTGAATTGATTGAACTTGGAGAATGGATGAAGGAGCGTTACGCCTGTCGTTATATCTCTGCGCTGCAATCCATGCTGCCAACAGCGCTGAAAGGGAAAGCTGAACGGTATATTTCTCTTGGGAATCCCGAAGCGAACGCGATGGATGAAAGTGATGGTTTGTTTGCAATCCTGCCGGAAAGCGAGTTGGAACGGGATATTCTCGGGTTTGTTGGTCAGAGAGGTGAAGTGTCACTCCAGCAGTTAACCAGAGCGTTCCCAGATGCTGCAGCTGCCATCAAAGCGCTGATCGGCCAAGGGAAGCTGAGTGAACACCAGCAAATCAAGGACAAGCTGCAGAAAAAAACGATGAAAGCGATCGAGCTTGCGGTCTCGAGCGAGGAGGCCCGTCTTACACTGGATGCATTCCCGGCTAAAGCCCAGCGCCAGAAGGAAGTGCTCCAATATATATTGGAGATGGAAGACTTTCTTCCCATATCGCAGAAGGAGCTGCTGCAGACGCTGGGCGTCTCGGCAGGCACCGTGAAAGGATTGGCTGATAAAGGGCTCATTACCATTGAAGATATAGAGATATTTCGCGATCCTTATCGAGGGCGCCATTTTACCCCCAGTGAACCACTGGCGCTCACGCCTGAGCAGCAGGTGGTGTACCGGAGCGTTGTGCGCAAGCTCGATGAACATGAGCACGGCGTGTTTCTCCTGCACGGAGTCACGGGTAGCGGCAAGACGGAAATCTACCTGCAGACCATTCAGCGCTGTCTCGATCAGGATCGTCAGGCGATTGTCCTGGTCCCCGAGATCTCGCTCACACCCCAAATGGTGGAGCGGTTCAAAGGCCGCTTTGGCGACCGCGTGGCCGTGATGCACAGCCGGCTTTCGGATGGTGAGCGCTACGATGAATGGCGTAAAATAAGGGAAGGCCGGGCGTCGGTTGTCGTGGGTGCACGATCGGCGGTCTTTGCGCCGTTTGACCGTTTGGGTCTGATCATCATGGATGAAGAGCATGAAAGTTCGTATAAGCAGGAAGAAACACCAAAATACCATGCCAGAGATGTCGCGGTTCATCGTGCATCAATGATCGGTGCTGCCGTTATCCTGGGTTCAGCAACGCCTTCCCTTGAAAGCTATTATGCAGCCAAATCGCAGTCTCGGGATGACTTTGCGCCCCTGCTGCTGGAGATGCCGAGCCGTGCACTGGGCAACAAGCTGCCCGGGGTCCATGTTGTCGATATGCGGGAGGAGCTTCGGGAGGGAAATCGCTCGATGTTCAGCCGATCCTTGCATGCGGCAATCTCATCACGCCTGGAACGCGGAGAACAGACGGTATTGCTGCTGAATCGGCGGGGATATTCTACGTTTGTGATGTGCCGGAGCTGCGGATACGTTGCAGGCTGTCCGGAATGCGACATCTCGCTGACCTATCACCAGAAATCGAATAATTTACGCTGTCATTATTGTGGCTATGCTGCGCAGGCACCGGAGGTTTGTCCGGATTGCGGCAGTGAGCATATCCGCTATTTCGGTACAGGCACGCAGCGGGTCGAAGAGGAGTTAGCCAAGCTCTTTCCCGGTATTCGCGTCATTCGAATGGATGTAGACACCACGACGGAGAAGGGCTCTCATGAGAAGCTGCTGAAGCAGTTTCGGGACAAAAAGGGTGATGTGCTGCTTGGCACGCAGATGGTCGCCAAGGGTCTTGATTTTCCCGATGTCACCTTGGTTGGTGTCATCACGGCCGACTCGGCGCTTAACCTGCCCGATTTCCGGGCGGCAGAGAAGACATTCCAGCTCCTTACCCAAGTTGCTGGAAGAGCCGGACGCCATCACCTGCCCGGTGAAGTGGTCATTCAATCCTATACACCTGAGCATTATTCCATTATTCATGCAAGCAGCCATGATTATCTATCCTTCGTCAAGGATGAGCTGAAGCACCGCAAGGCGCTTCACTATCCGCCGTATTGCAGGCTGATTCTGGTGACGCTGTCCCATGAACAGCTGCCATTGCTGGTACGAATGGCCGAGAATTTTGCCGCGACCATTAAATACGAATCCGACCGCCGGGGTTGGTTCGGAAGTCTGGATCGATTCGATGCAAGTGCGCTTGATATACTGGGTCCGGTCGCTTCTCCTATTCCGCGGTTAAAAAATAGATACAGATTTCAATGTATGATAAAATGGCGGGGAACGATGGATGCTGTCTCGCTTGTGCGCTCGGTTGCCGAGAAGCTTCAGGATTCAGCGCGGGACAGCAAGCTTCAGATCAGTATTGACGTGGACCCGCAAATGTTAATGTAATAGAGCATATAATGATGAAAAGCACAAGGATGGTGTCGTAGAAATGGCGATTCGTATAATCGTTAAAGAACCGGATGAGGTTCTTCATAAAAAAGCAAAAGAGGTTACCAAAATAACACCGAACGTTCAAAAGCTGTTGGACGATATGGCCGATACGATGTACGATGCGGAAGGCGTAGGACTGGCCGCACCGCAGGTTGGCATACTAAAGCGTCTGATTGTTATTGATGCAGGTGATGAGCACGGTTTGATCAAGATGATCAATCCGGAGATCCTGGAGAGCGAGGGCGAGCAATTCGGACCTGAAGGCTGCCTGAGTATTCCTGGATGGAACGGGGATGTACGCCGTGCGGAGAAAGTAACCGTGAAAGGGCTGGATCGTGAAGGCAATGAACTTATTGTTACAGGGACCGGGCTGCTTGCACGAGCTTTTCAGCATGAAATTGATCATCTGAACGGGGTGCTGTTTACGGAAATCGCTGACCGAGTGTATGAATATGTCCCGGAACAGCCGAGAAATGAGCTGGAGAACCGATGAATATCGTATTCATGGGCACCCCGGCCTTTGCAGTACCCAGTTTGGATATGCTGCTTGCCGAAGGCTATTCCATAGCTGCTGTTGTAACACAGCCTGATCGTCCGCAGGGACGTAAAAAAGTGCTGACCCCTACCCCGGTCAAGGAAGCAGCTCTGCGTCACGGCATCCCTGTTCTGCAGCCTCAGCGCTTGCGGAGCCCGGAAGCCGTGGCTGAATTGGCTGAATATAAGCCCGATCTGATCATCACGGCTGCCTATGGCCAAATCCTGCCCAAATCGGTGCTGGATATGCCAACGCTTGGCTGTCTGAACGTCCATGGTTCGCTGCTCCCCGCTTATCGGGGAGGAGCACCAATTCAGCGAAGCATCATCAACGGAGAGTCCGTTACAGGCATCACGCTGATGTATATGGCTGAGGGGCTCGATACGGGCGATATGATTGCCAAAGCCGAGGTTCCTATACAAGATGACGATACGGCTGGAACCCTGTTTGAGAAGCTGAGCAAGGTTGGTGCAGAGCTGTTGCTACGGGAGCTTCCACGGCTTTTGCAGGGCAAGGTCGAGGCGGAGCCCCAGGATGAGTCGAAGGCGACATACGCTCCGAATCTGACAAGGGACGACGAGAAGATTGACTGGAGCCGCACTTCCCGCGAAATCTATAACCAGATCCGGGGCCTGGTTCCGTATTCAGGCGGTTTTACGCTGTGGAACGGAGATGTGTTTAAAGTATGGGAAGCGGCTAATCCGGGCAGCGTTCAGGCATCTTCCAGTGAAGAGCAGCCGGGGACTGTGCTGAAGCTTGACGACAAGGGGATTGTTGTGAGAACAGGAGACGGTACGCTGACACTCCTGACGGTTCAGCCTAGCGGCAAGAAGGCGATGGATGCGGCGCAATTCGTGCGCGGGACGAGCCTGACGGTCGGGACGGTGCTATCGTGAGCGGTAATCGCAGCCCGAAGGGACGCCAGGACTCTCCGCGAGAACTGGCGATGAATGTATTGACGCAGGTAGAGCAGGAGGGGGCATACAGCAATCTCCTGCTCAATGCCGCTTTGCAGAAGTCTTCGCTTGGCAGAAACGATGCAGGACTTGCCACAGAGCTGATCTACGGCACGATTGCACGGCTGAATACGTTAGATTATTTTTTGGACAAGTTTGTCAATAAAGGAGTCCATAAACTTCAGCCCTGGGTAAGGGCGCTGCTTCGAATCAGCTTGTATCAGATCATGTATCTGGACCGGATACCGGATCATGCGGTTGTCAGCGAGGCCGTTAATCTGGCGAAGCGCCGCGGGCATCAAGGGATATCGGGTATGGTGAACGGGGTGCTTCGAAATATACTGCGTCAGAAGGACAGTCTGGTGGTCCCGGAGGATATGCCAGCTGCGAAGCGCATAGCTTTACTTCATTCTCATCCGGAATGGCTCGTGGAACGTTGGATTTCCCAATATGGGATCGAGACGACAGAAGCGATTTGTGCGGCCAACAATGAACCGCCAGCTGTCAGCGTGAGGGTGAATACAACGATGATCAGCCGTGAGGACATGCTGAAGTTAATGAGCAGCCAGGGCGTGGATGCCGTTCCTTCAGCGCTTAGTCCCTATGGGATTATTGTGAGCGGTGCGGGGAATATGGCACTGACCGATTGGTACCGCGACGGGATGATCTCGATCCAGGATGAGAGCTCAATGCTGGTTGCCGAGGCGGTTCAGCCTGAGCCGGGTATGCGGGTGCTGGACTGCTGTGCAGCTCCTGGTGGGAAGACTGCCCATATGGGTGAGATGATGAAGGATGACGGTACGATCATCGCCAACGACATTCATTCCCATAAAGGCAAACTCATATCGGATCAGGCGAGCCGCCTGGGACTGGACAGCATTTCAATTGTGACCGGGGACGCGCTGGACTTGGCAGACCGCTTCGAGCCTGCGTCTTTTGACCGAATTTTGCTTGACGCCCCCTGCTCGGGACTTGGCGTGATTCGGCGCAAGCCTGACTTGAAATGGGGAAAATCACAGGAGGATATCCAGCAGATTGCAGCTCTGCAATTAAGGCTGCTGGAGTCGGTTTCCACCTTGCTTCGACCGGGAGGTATTTTGGTGTACAGCACATGTACGATCGAAACCCTGGAAAATGAGGGCGTAGTGTCTGCTTTTGTGGAAGGCCATCCTGAGTTTACGATCGCTGAAGATGGGCTCGGTGCCCTAAGCAGGCTCAGTGACAAATCGCTTGTGCGAGGAGGCGGAATCCAGATTCTGCCCGAGCACTATCACAGCGATGGCTTCTTCATTGCAAGAATCGTCAGACGTTCCTCTTAAGGGCACTGCCGCCATGACTATAGTCGTATCCCGCCTATGCTGGCGGGTTTTCCTCTTTTACCGTCTCTTTTATTTATGTTAGAATAGGAAGAATGAAAAAAGAGATGCATATGATTGATATAGGGAGCGTTCAGAAGAATGCTTCTTGAACATCCTTTACAATAGACAGGTGTGGTGAGAATGAAACCTTTTATATACGATTATTCACTGGAAGAGCTTCAAGCATGGGCCCAGGAAAAGGGTGAGCCGGCATTTCGCGGAACTCAGATCTATGACTGGCTGTATGTGAAGCGGGTGAACGATTTTGCCGAAATGACGAACCTCTCCAAGGACCTTCGGGCCAAGCTGGAGCAGGAGTTCAGTTTTGTAACCTTGACGGAAATAACCAAGCTGGAATCCAAGGATGGAACCGTTAAGTTCCTGTTCGGTCTGCACGATGACCATGCGATCGAAACCGTTATTATGAAGCACAACTATGGGAACAGCATCTGCGTTACGACACAGGTGGGCTGCCGCATCGGATGTACTTTCTGTGCGTCCACTCTGGGTGGATTAAAGCGAAACCTGACCTCCGGCGAAATTGTTGCCCAAGTGGTGCAGGCGCAGAAAATCCTCGATAAAACAGGCGAGCGTGTCAGCAGCATCGTAATCATGGGCTCAGGCGAACCGTTTGAGAACTATGAGGCAACGATGAAGTTTCTGCGCACGATGATCCATGAAAAAGGATTAAACATCGGCCAGCGTCATATTACCGTTTCGACGAGCGGTATTGTGCCCAATATCTATAAATTCACGGAAGAAGACACTCAGATTAATCTGGCAATCTCGATTCATGCACCGAACGATAAGCTGCGCTCCAAGCTAATGCCGGTTAACCGCCGCTTCCCGTTTGATGACGTGATCGAGTCGCTTCGCTATTATCAGGCTAAGACTGGACGACGTATTACATTTGAATACGCGTTGATTGGCGGAATGAATGATCAGGTTGAGCATGCTGAGGAGCTTGCAGACGTCATCAAGGATATGAACTGCTTCGTCAATCTGATTCCGGTTAACCATGTTCCGGAGCGGAAATATGTTCGCACATCGCGTAACGATATTTTCAAATTTCAACGTGCGTTGGCAGACAAGGGGGTCAATGTGACCATCCGTCGTGAACAAGGCCATGATATCGCTGCTGCTTGCGGACAGCTTCGGGCCAAGCATATGGAGTTGAGGTGAGAAGATTTTGATCAAGACGGTTCATGTAAGCCATGTGGGACGTGTTCGTCCTGTTAATGAAGATTCCGTATATGTTAACACACTTGAGCATGGCTATACCTTAGGTGTGGTTGCCGACGGCATGGGAGGTCACCTTGCAGGTGATACTGCCAGCAGGCTTGCGGTAGATACCGTTGCTGAGGATTTGTCCTCTTTGGAGCAGGACATGTCGATGGACAGCATTCGGGCTGCGCTTGGAGATGCTATTTTGCATGCCAATGCGGTTATTTACCAGGAAGCCTCGGCTGATGAGCGACTTCACAATATGGGCACGACGATTGTTGCCGTGCTGCTGCGAGGTTCCGAAGGCTATATCGGACATATCGGGGACAGCAGGGCTTACAAAGTCGTTCCTGGACAAGTGATTCGTCTCACAGATGATCACACATTGGTTAATGAGCTTTTTAAGAGTGGCCAGATTACAGAAGATCAACTGGAGACCCATCCCCGGAAAAATGTTTTGAGCCGGGCGCTTGGTACAGATGTGGATGTGACGGTTGAGCTTACACCGGTTACGATCGGTGAAGGCGAAGTCTTGCTGCTATGCAGCGACGGGCTGAGCAATCGGGTCAGCCGTGAGCTGATCGGACAGATATCCGGTTCACTTGACCTTCCTCTGGAAGATAGAGCGGATCGCCTGCTTCAACTGGCACTTCTCGCTGGCGGTGAGGACAACATCACGGTCGCCATGTTTGAACATCAAGAAGAGGTTGTCGGGCAACGTATAAAGGGGTGGGATTCATGATCGGACATGAATTGGCTGGTCGGTATAAAATAATTGAACGCATCGGCGGGGGCGGCATGGCGCTTGTCTACAAGGCTCAGGATATTTTGCTGAACCGGAATGTAGCAATCAAAGTGCTGCGTCAGCAATTTGTACACGACGAGGAATTTATTCGCCGTTTCAGGCGTGAGGCGCAATCAGCGGCTTCGTTATCACATCCCAATGTGGTCAGCATCTATGATGTAGGCCAAGAGGAAGATGTGCACTATATTGTCATGGAATATATTGAAGGCCAGAACTTGAATGAAATTATTAAAGAACGGGCACCGCTGCAAGTTGAGGAAGCCGTTCGGATTGCAACCCAGATCTGCGATGCGCTGGGACACGCCCATCATAACCAAATTATTCATCGGGACATTAAACCGCATAACATTCTGATTGGCCGTAATGGCAGGGTCAAAGTAACCGACTTCGGCATTGCCAGAGCGGTCACGTCGACAACGATCACGCAGACAGGCTCCGTTGTGGGCTCTGTGCATTATTTCTCGCCGGAACACGCCAAAGGCGTCGTCACGGGCGAAAAATCGGATTTATATTCACTTGGTATTGTGCTATATCAAATGCTTACAGCCCGTCTTCCATTTTTGGGCGAGAGCCCAATTAGTGTTGCACTGAAGCATCTCCAGGAGGAATTTGACGAGCCTAGGGAAGTGAATCCGCTCATTCCTCAAAGTGTGGAGAACATCATTTTGAAGTCCATGCGCAAAAATCCGGAGGAGCGTTATCAATCTGCGGAAGAGATGATGGATGATCTGGAGACCTGCCTGCTTCCGATGCGACTCAATGAACCGAAGATGGAGTTTGAGGATGACGCCGATTCCACCTTGGTCATGCCGGCACTCAAAACGATGCAGCGCAGCAGTCAGCATCATATGGACCAGGATGATGATTCGGAAGAGGAGGAGCTTGTGGAAAAGCACACCGGTAAACCGAAGAAAAAATGGGTCAAGCCGACAATCATCATCGTCTCAGTGCTCGTGTTTCTGGGCATCATGGCCGGTGTCGTCATGTATGTCAATAAGATGCTGGAGGTTCCGGAGGTTAAGGTTCCTCAAGTCGTTGGTATGACAGAAGAGGAAGCGATTCGTAAGCTTGAAGCCGAAGGTTTGACAGTGGATGAGGAAGTCATTCGGAAATACAAACCCGAAGTGGAGCCGGGTGTTGTGTACGCGCAGAACAAGGAGCCCGATTCCATGCTGAAGAAGGGATATCCGATTCAGTTGTCGGTTGGGGACGTGAAGCCGCTTGAAGAAATGCCTGATTTGAGTGATAAGACATTTGAACAGGCAGTTGAACTTCTGGTATCGATTGGTGTCAAGAAAGAAGCGATAAAGCCGTCAACCCAGAACAATGATAATGTGCCTGCAGGAAAGATCTTTGATCAGAGTCCTACTGCGAAAACCGAGATTGATCCTGACCAGGTAGAAATTCGGGTTACGGTCAGCAAAGGTAAGGAAACAATTAATATGCCGAGCTTGATCGGCATGGACAAAGACAAGGCAGTTGCCCTGATTGAATCTGTCGGCCTTAAGGTTGGACCAATAAAGGAGAAGTCCAGCTTCGAAGTGAAGAAAGGCGAAGTCATGGAACAATGGCCTCATGATCCTAACGTGGCTGTAGAACCTAATGCCGTGATTACCTTATTCGTTAGCTCTGGTTATCCTGCTGATGCTCTTGAATATAACTACAGCGTGCCTGTATCGCCAAGCGTGGAAGGGCAGGAGAGCAAGATTCGGGTGGTCTTCTCCGATGCAGTGGGAGATAACCAGGAAGCTGTGAACAAAACTATAACGACTTCCGAAATGGTGCCGGTCAAGCTGACGCTTGCTCCAGAGAAGCATGCAACAGTCATGATATTCCGTGACGGCCGTCAGGTGGACACGTACAGCGTGAGTTACACTGATGTCAAGAACGGCACCGTGCCGCAGCCAACGTTTGAACAGCCGCCTGTTGAACCTGATGTGCCTGTTGATACCAATCCAGACGAAGGGAACGGGGACGAGGAGTCCAATGAGGAAGATGATTCTGCTTACAACTGGAACCACGGAAATAATGGAAATGGCAATAATGATAACGGCCATGGCAAAGGCAAAGACAAAGACAAAGGTAAGGACAAAGCCAACGATTAGAAAAATTCTTGAGACCACTAAATTTCAAACAAGAAAGGTGAGGCCTATTCTATGCTAGAGGGACTGATCGTGAAGGCGCTAAGCGGATATTACTATGTCAAACCATTGTACGACGGCAACATTATATCCGGGGAGGACCCTTCGGTTCAATGCAGAGCCCGCGGCATATTTAAGAAAAAAGGCATCTCTCCTCTCGTTGGGGATCGCGTGATGTACACATTGACGGAGAATGGGGAGGGGACCGTGGATGAAATTCTTCCACGGTCTTCCCAATTAATACGCCCCCCTGTCGCCAATGTCGATCTTGCGGTGCTGCTCTTTTCGGTCAAAGAGCCGGATTTAAGTTTGCATCTGCTGGACAAGTTTCTTGTACATATTGAACATGCCGGTCTTGACGCTTTGATCTGTCTGACGAAGCAGGATCTCGCAAACGATTCAGATGATTTGCTTGAGCAGGTGAAATCCCAATATGAGAAGATTGGTTACGAAGTGCTCATCACCAGCTCTCTGCAAGGGATCGGAACCCAGCAGGTGAAGGATCAGTTGGCTGGTCGAATCAGCGTGTTCTGCGGTCAATCCGGGGTCGGGAAGTCTTCCCTGCTGAACGCACTAGTGCCGGGTCTTTCTCTTGACACCAGTGAGATCAGCTTACGTCTTGGCCGCGGTCGTCATACGACACGCCATGTGGAGTTGATGGAGCTGGATAATGGGGGATATGTTGCGGATACACCGGGCTTTAGCCAGTTGGATTTTCTGGAGCTGGGTGTCGAGGAGTTGTCACCCTGTTTCAGGGAGTTTGCTCCGTATGCTGCTGAATGTAAATTCAGAGGCTGCAGCCATCTGCAGGAGCCGGGCTGCCGGGTGATCCAAGCTAAAGATGACGGAATCATACTGCCAAGCCGGTATGAGCATTACGTAGAGTTTTACAACGAGATGAAAGACAAGAAGCGGAGGTATTGAATGATGATTAAAATTGCGCCATCCATATTGTCGGCTGATTTTGCGAAGCTGGGAGAAGAGATAAGAGAAGTGGAGGCTGCCGGAGCTGATTGGATTCATGTGGACGTGATGGACGGACACTTCGTGCCGAATATTACGCTTGGACCACCGATCGTTCAGGCGATCAGACCGCATACGAAACTGACGCTTGACGTGCACCTGATGATTGAACAACCAGAGCGGTATATAGCGGACTTCGCTAAGGCCGGAGCGGACTACATTACCGTTCATGCCGAGACCTGCCCGCATCTTCACCGCGTCATCCATCTGATCAAAGAGCATGGTATGAAAGCTGGCGTCGCGATCAATCCGGCTACACCAGCCCACGTCCTGCAGGAAGTGCTGCCTGACTTGGATTTGGTGCTCGTCATGACGGTAAATCCAGGATTTGGCGGACAGGCTTTCATCGAACGGACCGTTCACAAAATCTCACAGCTGCGTGAATGGATTAAGGAGCTGGATCATCCGCATATCCATATTGAAGTAGATGGCGGCATTACCGCTGAGACAGCTCCTGTTGTGACTGCAGCAGGCGCAGATGTCCTGGTTGCGGGAAGCGCCGTATTCGGCAAGCCGGATCGGGCGACCGCTATTGCCAAAATCCGTGACAGCGTAACATCTTGACCAAAACGTAAGCACGAGATGATGCATAGGCGGGGAATTTCCCGCATAAATATGGTTACATGAGCTGGGTTCTCATGTAGCCTTTTTTGTCTGTGTTCACATCTAAGGGCTTGGTGCATAACATATTCTAGAAAGGCATGAGAATGATGGGGAGGGTGAGACATGAAATTCTATACGTTCAAGCTGCCGAAATTTTTGGGAGGTTTTGTGAAGGCGATCCTAAATACGTTTCACAAGAGCTGACAGCTTGTCCCGGCGTAACAAAACCTCCGCCTGGGACTCGCTCCGCCTTGCTGGTTCTAGGGGAAGAGGCAAGAACAATCCGATCGATGCATGGAGGACATACCACATCCATTGCGTGGAAGTTTTTCTTGCGGTTTAAGAATGCCTGGCCTCTGGTTTTCTTACATCACTGGAAGAGTGTCTAAGGGCGTACTTATCGAAGATAGACCGTGCTCGTCCGGAAGTTTTTCTTGCGATATAAGAAAGCGAAAAGTGCAGCCCTTTCATTTTTCTTATATCTAAATAAAAAAGCACCTGTAATCCGCTTAGGGTGCTTTTTGTTTAGGAGAAGAATATGTATCTAAACGCAAGAAAAACTTCCTTGTCCCGGATAGCCCATAAATGGTGCTGGAGATTAAGAAGTTTTTCTTCATATAACACGTGATAATTATGCGCGAGTCACTTTACCGGATTTCAAAGCGCGAGTGCTTACGTATACACGTTTTGGCTTGCCATCCACCAAAATGCGAACCTTCTGAACGTTGACACCCCAAGAACGTTTGTTGTGGTTATTAGCGTGGGAAACGTGGTTTCCAGTGCTTGGTTTCTTGCCAGTTACATAACATTTGCGAGCCATTCATTACACCTCCTTGTTCCTAACCCTGCATGAAACAATACTTAAATATAATATCACAGTAAAAATTGCTCCGTCAACTGTCCTAAAAACATTTATTTCTCTTTCTTCTTATAGTACAATGTTGATTAGTCCATAATATTTCCATAGAAATATATTGAGGGCTTGTCGGCATGGCTCTCAATGTGCTTTTGGGAACAGCCGAAAAGCGCAGGAGACGAGAGGATAGCCCATCATCATGCATGAAACATTTCATCATGGCAAATCTATTGTTTATCGTTTGGGCATTTCGTCAGCTACTAGCTATGAAAATAAATATATAATTTTTGTGTGACAAGAAGTGTTATGGGTATCAAGCCAGGAAGGGGAATTCTCATTGAGTAAGCGTTCTTTGAATGGAACAGAATTTACCGCTATGGTTCTAGCCGGAGCGGAGCAGCTGCAGCAGCATGCAGAACACGTCAATTCCCTGAATGTATTCCCGGTGCCGGATGGCGACACGGGGACTAACATGAATTTGACGATGACTGCGGGAGTGGCAGAACTGAAGAATAAGTTCACGGAGTCGATCGGGCACAGCGCAGGTGTGCTGTCCAAAGGACTTCTGATGGGAGCCAGAGGGAACTCCGGGGTTATTCTATCCCAGTTGTTCCGTGGTTTTAGCCGATATGCGGCACCTTATACAGAACTTAATTCCCATCAATTCGCCGCAGCCTTGCAGACGGGCGTGGAAGCTGCTTATAAAGCTGTCGTTAAGCCTGTGGAGGGTACGATTCTTACTGTGGCCAAAGAAGCGGCCAAGCATGCTGTCTATTATTCCCGACGCAGCAACGATATCGTGGAGCTGATGGAACAGGTATTAGCCAAGGCGAAAGAGACGCTGTCCCAAACACCGGATATGCTTCCAGTCCTCAAGCAGGTTGGTGTAGTAGACTCCGGTGGTCAAGGATTGGTATATATTTATGAAGGTTTCTTGCAGGCATTAAGAACAGATGCTCCATCCGGATCGATTCCGGTTGTGGAAGGACAAGCCGAACCTAGCAATACAATCGCTGCCTCCCATACCGTACCTGACTTCTCAGCGGTTCAAGCTCCGGCGTCTGCTCAATCCAGACTGTCTACGGAAGACATCGAATTCTTATATGATATGGAATTCTTTATCAACAGGCAGCTTGGTGGAGGAGCCGGCACGGATTTTGATGAAGATAAGTTCCGGAAAGCGCTTGCAGTAAATGGTGATTCCATCATCGTCATTTCGGACGATGAGACTATCAAGGTGCATGTTCACTCCAAGGCTCCAGGTGAGGTGTTGAATTTGGCTTTGTTGTATGGAGAGATTACGCAAATTCATATCTTGAATATGCGTGAGCAGCACCGCGATCTGCTTACAACCGGGATGGATATCGCTCCAATGCCTGAGTTGTTTGCGGATATCCCGGCAGAGACCGTGACACCGGAAGCACCTGCTGTTCCTCCGGCAGACGAAATCGCCGCATACGGCTTTATTGCGGTATCGTCGGGCGAAGGCATCTCAGATATATTCAAAAGCTTAGGCGTCGATGTCGTACTTTCTGGAGGTCAGACGATGAATCCGAGCACCGAGGATTTTGTGAATGCGATCTCTTCAATCTCGGCCCAGCAGATATACATTTTGCCGAATAACTCCAACATTGTACTGGCTGCGCAGCAAGCTAGAGAGCTGCTCGAGGGTGAGCGCAGCGTAATGGTCATTCCGAGCAAGACGATTCCACAAGGAATCGCAGCAGCGTTTGCGTTCCAGGAAGACGAGAGCACGGATGTGAATACCGACAACATGCTGGATGCCATCACGCGTGTACAATCGGGTCAGGTGACCTACGCTGTCCGCGATACGACAATTGATGATCTGGAGATCAAGGCTGGTCAGTTCATTGGCATTCGAAACTCCAATATTGTTGCAGCGAATGCGGATCTGATTACGACTTCACAAGATCTGCTCGGTAAAATGCTGGAGTCCGGCGATGAAATCGTGACACTGCTTACCGGAGCGGATGCAACTGAAGACTCAACCAAAGCCCTCACGGAGTGGCTTGGCGAGCAATACCCTAATGCTGAAGTTGAAGTGCACTATGGAGGTCAGCCGATTTATTCCTATTTGTTCTCCGTGGAAGCTTGATCTAGATTATAGAGTGGACTTCCGAAATAGGTGGTCTAAGTTCTGTGAAAGTATTAGTATGATGCTTGCATATTAACTAGGGTACGTTTATTAGGAGGAGTTCCGGTGAATAAGACCGTTATTGTGACAGACAGCACAGCGGATATTCCGGCAGACCTGGTGAAGCAACACAACATTCATATTGTGCCGCTGAGACTTATGTTTGGGGAAGATACGTATTTGGACGGAGTCGAAATTACTCCGGGAGAGTTCTATAAGAAGCTGGTACAATCGTCCCAGCTTCCGACCACCTCCCAGCCTTCACCTGCAGATTTTGTAGCTGTGTATGAGTCCATCCTGCAGCAGCATCCGGGATGCTCCATTGTGTCCATTCACATCTCATCAGGGATGAGCGGGACATATCAGTCCGCACTGCTAGCCACCTCTCTTATCGAAAGCGAAGCGGATATTACCGTATGGGACTCCAAGTCAGCTTCCTACGGTTTCGGTCTGTTCGTTGTCCATGCAGCCAAGCTGGCACAAGAAGAAACCGCTGCCTCCGATATTATCTCATCATTGGAGGAGCTGCGTTCCAAGCGTCGCTTGTACTTCCTGGTTGATACGCTGGAATATTTGCAAAAAGGCGGCCGGATCGGCAAGGCTTCAGCTGCTTTGGGCACGCTGTTAAACATCAAGCCGATCCTGTCCATTGACGATGAAGGAATCATTTTTCCGGTGGATAAGGTCCGGGGTCGCAAGAAAGCGACAGCCAAAATGATAGAGCTGTTTCGACAGGACTTGTCCGGTGTGAACAAAATTAAAGTAGCTGTGGGTCATACAGCCGACCCTGCTCAGGTTGAGGATTTTCTGCAGCAGCTGTCCGCTGTGTTTACGATCGAGGAGACGGTGTACTCCGAGATCGGTCCGGTTATCGGTACACATGTTGGACCGGGAACTATTGCAGCATATATATGGCCTGCATAAGTGAGGTAGATGATATGAGTCTCAAACTCGATCAAATATCCGTCAGACAGATCAACGGCGTGAGCGCCCTGAAAGAGGGGGAGCTTCACGCCTTTGGCGTCTCTACGGTCAAGGATCTTTTGGAGTATTACCCCTTCCGGTATGAGGATTACCGGCTTCGGTCCTTAAGCGAAGTCAAGGATGGGGACAGAATCACCATTCAAGCGAAGATTGCCAGTGTTCCTGTGCTGCAGCGTTACGGGCGCAAATCCCGCTTAACCTGCAAAATGCTGGCGGAAACTTGGATGTTCACTGCAACCTGGTTTAACCGGCATTTTCTAAAGGACCAGCTTACAGCTGGCCGGGAGATCGTGCTGACAGGCAAGTGGGATCAGCGCAGAATGCAGCTTACGGTGTCCGAATCTGAATTCCCGGATAAGGGATCCTTTCGCAGCGGAACGCTGCAGCCGGTGTATTCCATCGGCGGAAAGATCACGCAATCCTGGATTCGAAAAACGATGGGACAAGCACTAGAACAATTCGGGGAGATGATCCCCGAAATTCTTCCGCAATTCCTCTTACGGAAGTATGACCTGATGCCGCGAAAGGCAGCAATCATGACGATCCACCAGCCTGTCGATTCCAGAGAGGGCCAAGAAGGACGGCGCCGAATGGTATATGAGGAGCTTTTCTTGTTCCAACTGAAAATGCAGGCATTTCGAGCGCTGAACCGGGGGCGGATGGACGGCGTTGTCCATACAGCGGATAATGCAAAGATCCGTGAGTTCGTGCGCAGCTTTCCGTTCGAGTTAACCGATGCGCAGAAGAAAGTAGAGCTTGAGATCTTGCATGATATGCGTTCTCCTTATTGCATGAATCGTTTGCTCCAGGGTGATGTCGGTTCGGGGAAAACCATTGTTGCCGCCATCGCTCTGTTTACAACCGTGCGGTCGGGATTTCAGGGTGCATTGATGGTGCCGACAGAAATTCTTGCCGAGCAGCATATGCGTTCCTTGCAGAAGCTTTTTGAGCCCTTCGGCATTACGGTTGGGCTCTTGACAGGGAGTGTAACAGGAAAGAGGAGAAAAGACCTGCTGGCTTCCTTGCAGATGGGACTGACGGACGTAGTCGTCGGCACCCATGCCTTGATCCAGGATGATGTGTACTTCAGGGAGCTGGGGCTTGTCGTGACAGATGAACAGCACCGCTTCGGTGTGAATCAGCGGAGCGTACTCCGCCGTAAAGGCTATAACCCGGACGTGCTCACGATGACAGCGACGCCCATCCCGCGGACGCTGGCGATTACCGCTTTCGGTGATATGGACGTATCCACGCTGTCGGAGCGTCCGAAAGGGCGCATTCCCATTACGACCTATTGGGTTAAGCATGAGCTTATGGACCGTGTGCTTGGGTTTATATCGCGGGAAGTGGATCAGGGCCGGCAGGCATATCTGATCGCTCCATTGATCGAAGAGTCGGATAAATTAGACGTACAGAATGCCATTGATCTGCATGTCCAGATGCAGCAGGCTTTTCCCAAGTATGCCGTCGGTCTCCTGCACGGCCGTATGACGCCTGCCGAGAAGGATGAAGTCATGCGGCAATTTTATAACAATGAAGTTCAGCTTCTGATATCCACCACGGTTGTTGAGGTCGGTGTAGACGTGCCGAATGCAACCCTGATGATCATCATGGATGCCGACCGCTTTGGTCTCTCACAGCTGCACCAGCTGCGAGGCCGGGTAGGCCGGGGAGAGCACGCTTCCTATTGTGTGCTCGTAGCCGATCCGAAATCGGAGGTAGGCCAGGAGCGGATGCAGGTCATGACGGATACCGAGGATGGCTTTGAGGTGTCTCGGCGGGATTTAGAACTGCGGGGACCTGGCGACTTCTTCGGCACGAAGCAGAGCGGCCTGCCGGAGTTTCGGCTTGCCGATATGGTCGCCGACTTCAAAGTAGTGGAAGAGGCCAGGGGCGATGCGGCAGCTCTAGTCAGCGACAGTTCCTTCTGGACATCGCCGGAATATCAACCACTGCGTGATTATTTGCAGCAGGAGAAGATATTCCAGGGCGATATTATGGATTAAGGCCGTGCAAGTAATTGGTTAGCACAATGGACAGACCTTCGTCATATACTCAAAAAGGCAGGAGCCATTATGACTGGAGGTGCTTTAGAATTGGGTTATCAGCAGTACGGAATTAGTCCGCAGCTTGTGGAGCGCATCAAGCTCAAAATGAAAAATCCGGCAATCAAGGATAGAATCAAGGGGCTGACTCAGGGGTTGACCAAAGCGGATCTTCAAAACAGCACAAAAGTGCACCAGTTGATCCGAACGGCGAGTGGCATAATGAATGAGAAGCTGAGCTCCACCCAGGAGCAGCAGATGGTTCAATTCGTGCTGGCACAGCGTATTGATCCCAACAATACCTTTCATTTGATCAAGCTGTGGGGAATGTTCCGTTAATATTGGATGACAGCTAGATGGATACAAGCATAGAAGAAGCCCCTCTCCGGAGTGTTTTTCCTTGTGAGCAGGGGCTTTTGATATGAATATGAAAGCTTTAATTATTGCTTGTAATGGAGCGGATGCATTCTTCTGTGTCATTTTTAACGGAATTTACGATTGTGGTAACGGGCACCGCCTGCATGTTTTCAGCTGGGTAAGGCTTCAGCAGTCCCTTAAGGGATTGTAGATGGGAAGAACTGCTCTGCGGGTTACTTGCAGAGGTCTGCCGTTCAAGCCAGAGCGCTTCGTCAGCGGGTCTTAGAATAACCGGCATCCGGTTATGAATAGGCGCCATGAGTGCATTGGGCTCCGTGGTAATAATGGTACAGGTGCTGATCTTTTCGCCGCTTGGCGTGATCCAGGTGTCGTACAGACCTGCCATGCTGAATATTTCGCCACTTATCAACCCAATGCGAAAGGGCTGCTTGCTAGTGCCGTTTTTTTGCCATTCGTAAAAACCGTCGGCAGGAATCAGGCATCTTTTTCGATAAAAGGGTATCCTAAAGGCAGGCTTGTCTTCCAGCGTTTCACTGCGCGCATTGATCATCTTGGATCCAGCGGAAGAATCCTTGGCCCAGGATGGGACAAGCCCCCATTGCAGCTGCCCGATCCGGTTCGCGCTCCCATCATGGATAACCGCTGTTATCATCTGAGTAGGTGCGATATTGTAACGAGGGATGTGAAACGGAGAGACTGACTCGGGATCGATAAGAAACCTAGTCATGAGCTCTTCCCAAGTAACCGTGAGTGTAAAACGTCCGCACATGGTTTACGCCTCCTGTGTTGATATAATTTTGATGTCAATTGTTGAATCGTTCATTTGCTACATAAGATGTATTGGTTCAGGCAATTACGGTCAATTGAAGGTTTACTAATTATTTGTGTTTGAGTATATCAAATATTGCACAACTTACCAAAAGGTTTAGCATTTAAGGCAGAGCCAAGCATTTTGATTGGAGGATTATTCGTGTTTGATTTAAAAGCTAACGGTACTTCGGTCAAGACTGAAGTTGTTGCCGGGACCACGACATTTTTTACGATGGCTTATGTAACTGTCGTGAATCCGCTGATTCTATCGCAAGCGGGCGTGCCTTTTGAGCAGAGCTTCACGGCCACGATCATTGCCGCTGTGATTGGTACGCTTCTGATGGGGCTCGTAGCTCGCTACCCGATCGCCGTAGCGCCGGGGATGGGCTTGAACGCCTACTTCACTTATTCTGTTGTACAAGGCCATGAGGGGCTCGGGTATATTGAAGCCTTTTCGGCTGTCTTTATAGCGGGCATTCTGTTTCTGGTGTTATCGATGACTTCGCTGCGACGAAGGCTGATCGAGATGATTCCGGCAAACCTGAAGCATGCAATTACCGTAGGTATTGGCCTGTTTATTGCTTTTATCGGTCTGCGGATGAGCGGCATCATTACAGCACATCCCGATAATCTGGTAGCGCTCGGCGATCTTCACCAGCCATCGGCTGTGCTTGCATTAGTGGGTCTGGCAGTAACGCTCGTCCTCCTATCCCGTGATGTGAAAGGTGCCTTGTTTATCGGCATGATCATTACCGGAATTATCGCATACTTTGCCGACATGCTGTCCTTTACGAACGGCGTTATGTCGGTTCCGACGCTGCCTGAAGGCATTCTGGTATGGAATCCGATTACAGCAGCATCCGATGTGATCGGCCATAGTCTCTATGCGGTTGTGTTCTCGTTCCTGCTGGTAACACTCTTCGATACGACGGGTACGGTCGTTGGTGTAGCTGAGCAGGCAGGGCTGATGAAGGATAACAAGCTGCCCCGCGCGGAGCGGGCCATGCTGTCCGATTCAGTTGCAACGGTGGCTGGAGCCATGGTCGGGACAAGCCCGACTACTGCATATGTAGAATCCGCGGCTGGTGTCGGTGCCGGTGGCCGTACAGGTTTGACCTCGGTTGTCGTTGCTGGGCTGTTTGTGGTTGCTGCCTTCTTCAGTCCACTGATCGGTGCGGTTGCTGGACTGTCCGCTATCACGGCACCTTCCTTGATCGTTGTGGGATGCCTTATGCTGAGCAATGTTCGGCACATCCAATGGAATGACTTCGATGAGGCGTTCCCTGCGTTTCTTGTGATTTTGACCATGCCGCTCACGTCCAGTATTGCGACAGGGATCGCACTCGGTTTTATTTCCTACCCGCTCATGAAAATCGTGAAGGGTAACTGGAAGGCAGTTCATCCGTTGATGTATATATTTGCGGTGCTGTTTGTACTCCAGCTCGTCTTTGTCCCGCATTGATCGTAAGTGTATAAATCCCCAGCAAGGTCCGAGTGGACCCTGCTGGGGATTTTTTTGTGGTGAAAATTCAACCATGCCTGCCAGCTCGCGTGCTGCTCTCTGTGGGCACAATGTGTGGTTCAGAGCATGCTTGGGTGGCTGATAAGGTTGAAACTTTTAGACTATTGGCGCAGGACCTGTGTTTGAGCTCTATCTATCGCGTCTGCTCGCAGGCGTGAATTCCATGTTCAAAGCTGAACCTGTAACATTTCGGCTAAACGGATCTGAATATCGGCTCTTACATAATCCCACATGAGCTCCATGTCATGCTGGTAACCATGGCAGCGATAGTGGATGAGAATGGAGTGCTTCTGGCGCCGGGTTTCCAGAATGGCGATGCCGCGTGCACGGCAGCTTCGTTTGAGCTCGGCAAGCTTGGCAAACGTCATTTGCTGTACCGTCTGTAGATGAAACACATAATAATCGCTTACCCCCGTGTGTTTCATGCTGCGGATATCCCGTTCCAGCACATCCAGCAAAATCGGAAGAAGTATACAATCCTTCACGGACAGCAATTCTTCCTCTGTTTGGATCGGAGACGCAGATGTCATTCGCTCATGCCTCCTCGTCGTTAATCATAATTTCTTATTATTATATAACGAACGTACGTTCGTTATGCAACTGGTAAAAAGTGCGCAAGTGGGGGACATGTCGCTTGGCAGTGTCAGGAAGTGTATGTCGTCTAAGGATATCCGGCGCTTCTGAAATGGCTAGATGTTCTTCCCGAATATGCTATAATTGGCTTTTTAGGAAACGGGAGGATGACTTCATGAATAAGGGTTTGAGACCTGTTATGCTGCTTGTCACGGCGTTTATGGCTGCCATTATTCTCTCCAGCTGCAGCGGAAGCAACACATTGACGGTTGATAAAGTGGATATTATGGCGGAACTGCTTCCAGATGGGGATCTGTATGTTGAGGAGCTGTACACCTATACAGTAAGTGGTGAGTTTGATTCGATATCGCGTTTCATGGATAACTTTGGGGATGCGAATATTGAGTTTTTTGAGGCATATGTTCCGCCGAGTGATCGGGAGCTTGGTAATTTCGGATACACCAATTTAGAACGATACCCTGCCTCGCTAAGGAAAAAGAGTGGCTCCTACTATATCAAAGTATTGGCCAAAGATGAAACCAGACAGGTGTATTATCGCTACAGGCTGGATAAGGAAGCCGTAAAATACGATGATCGGGGGGAGCTGGACTGGACCATCTTGAATGATAACGATAAAGACCATCATAACGTATCGGTAATGCTGCGTATGCAACAGCCCATACAAGAGCCTGTTATCGCTTATATGTATGACCGGTCCGGCGGTGTGATTGCGGAGAATACGAATAAATTATTACGATACGAGAACAAGCTGCTTCCGAAAGGAGACCATGCGAGATTAAAAGCATATGTTCCTACAGAGGCACTTTCAGATCTTGAAGTCACCGCCTCTTCAACTCTTCTCTCAGAACAGCTGAAACGAGAGACGGCGCTTTCGCAGAAATTTACGGAACGGGAACGACTTATGGAAACAGGAATTAAGCTGAGCCGCTGGCTTACTTATGTTGTAGTGGCGGGTGTTGTGTATTATGCGCTATCCCTTCTCAGGCTCGCAGCCTGGTTCGGTGGCCTGCGAATATCCTTTGAAGAGATTGAGGATATGGATCCAGGCAGTCTGGTCTATCTATATCGCAAAGGTACGCTTTTGCGTGTTGACGTGCTTGCTGGTTTGTTTAAGCTGCGTCGCAAAAGGATGCTTGATATAACAATGGAGCGTTTGGGAACGCGATTTCAGGAGGATGCCAAAGCTCCGAAACAGGGTCCTCAGTTCACATTTATCGGCAAGCGTTCCGGCTTAGCAAAGTCCGAGCGATATCTGTTAAACTGGCTGTTCCGAGGAACAGGCATTCTAAAACTGGATAGTCTATCTGGACCCACAAAAACAGAACGCAAGCAGAAAATCTCCGAGGATATGTATATGAATCGTTTGAGAGGCTTGCAGAGAGGGTTCATTCGCTGGCGGGAGCTTGTGGAGGAGGAAAATCGCCAAACGATTAAGGTAGGAGTATATGCACCTAGAAAAATAATCTTTCCTGTGCTTGCACTCCTGCATCTAACCATGCTGGTCTATCTGTATATCGCGGACGTCACAGCTTGGGGATGGGTAGGATTATTATTTCTCATCGTGGGAGGAAGCGGGACATTAGCCTCGATTCGTTGGCGTAAGAAGAAATACATCATTGGGTTCTTGGTCGTATGCTTCTTCGCGGCTGCTCAAATCCGATACGCTCCAGTTGTAGATACATACTTGAATTTCGTTCTGCTGTCTATGATTATGGTCGGTCTTATGCCTGGAAAAGTATTAAACCGAAGCTCGGCAGCCAAACGAAGCGCTGTGAAGCGATATCGCAGGATGCTGGCTAGAGGTGGGGATTATGGAAGCCGGGAGCCTGAGTCTCTAGAACGGATGATGGAAAATGCAATTCTGCTTGGCGTTGGGCGGCGGTTTTTGACTAGGGCAAGGAATAAACAACCGGCTCTTGACCGATTAGCAGCGCTACCGTTATGGGACCCGGCTTCGATTATCACCATAGATTATGCCTTTAATCAATCATGGAAAGGAATCACGCGCAATTCGTCTACATGGAGCAGCGGTGGAGATAGCGGTGATGGTTTCTTCGGAGACAGCAGTGACAGCGGAAGTGATGGCGGAGATGGCGGTGGAGATGGTGCCGGTGATTAGGGAAGAACCTGATGGCTGCTGCGCAGCGCAAAGTGGCTTATACTGCCGATCCCCCTATGGGCATGCTTAATCTGTAGGGACTCATTTGTTCATTGGTACTAAAAACCTTCTATCAATGTATACAAGGAATTCATAAGCAGCAATATTCATACTTCCTTTTTTACAATTTAGCAGTGCCCTCCTCTGATCAATTCGTTGGTCAGAGGGGGGCTTTTTTATTTACCTTTTAAAAAAATATCCTGGTCATTTGCTCAGCAAAGGGGGCTGCTAATGACTTATCACGCTTGTTGAACAAAAGATTCGAAGAATGTTACCCCCATTTCGAAGAAAAGTACACCTGCATTCCCATTCAAGTGATGAATTATGATAGAAATGTGAACAGTTACCGTCACATGTATACACAGAAATCATGATCTTTCAAATGAACGGAGGAGTGAAATGGCGAACAAAGGAGTAAAGGTAGGTATTATTGGGACTGGATTTATGGGTAAAGCACATGCCGAAGGGTATCAAATGTTCAATATCGAAATCGGTATGTTTGCATCTCGGACAGCTGAAAAAGCTAAGGCGACGGCAGAACAGTTCGGCGTGGAACGATGGACGGATCAGTGGCTGGAATTAATTCATGATCCGGATATCGATTGTGTGGATATTACCGTTCCTAATTATCTCCACTACGCGATGGCGATGGCTTGCATCGAAGCCAATAAGCCGTTTCTGATCGAGAAGCCGCTGGCTTGTAATACCAAAGAGGCAGAGGAAATCGTCAGGAAAGCTAAGGAAAAAGGAATCGTCGCTGTATACGCCGAGAACATGCGCTTTAAACCGGCACTCATGCGGACCAAAGAGCTTGTGGATCAGGGAGCATTCGGTAAAGTGCTGATGCTCCGGTCGAACGAAATCCACAACGGTCCTTTTCATAGCCCCTGGTTCTGGGATGCGAACCTCACAGGAGGCGGAGCAGCCATTGATATGGGAATCCACGGCGTGAATACCTTGGAATGGATCATGGGCTCCAAGATTAAGCGAGTCTATGCCGAAACCGAAGTTCTTAAGTGGAAAGATTATTGCAAGAATGGAGCAGAAGATACCGCGATTGCTGTACTTCGGTTCGAGAATGGCGGACTGGCTGAAGTTGTGATTAGCTGGGCCATATCTGGCGGCATGGATGTACGACTCGAAGTGTTTGGTGATCAAGGGACAGCATATGTAAGCACCACGCATGAAGCGGGGGGATTGAGAATTTTCAGTAATAATGGATACGGCAAATCATATGAAGAGGAAGCAAGCCTCAAGCCGCATGTCGTTCCTACAAAAGGCTGGAGTTTCCCTGCACCAAAGGACGTCATTCAGCAGGGGCATGCGTTTGAGGTTAAGCATTTTATCGATTGTGTACGTGGAATTGATACACCTTCAAGTACCTTAGAAGATGGATTAAGAGCCTTAGCCGTTGTTGAAGCCATGTATGAGTCAGCCAGAACCGGCAGAGCAGTTGAAATGAAATGATGACAACTTCAGCGCGAGGGCACTGCTCCAAAGATCAAAAGGTCGCGATCGGCGTCGATGTCGGCGGTACAAAGATCCTAGTCGGCTATGTTACCGAAGATGGGCACGTCATGGAATCACGGCAGTATTCGATGGATCGAACATCGCAGTTGTCAGCACTGCATTCGATCGATGAGGCGATCGATCACTTCTTGCAATTATTCGGGGGTGGACCAAATGCTGAAGGAATCGGAATCGGACTTGTCGGTCACATTGACCCTGAAGCCGGAGTGTGGAAGCATGCGATCAACATTCCTATTCATGAACCGGTACATCTAGCGGAGAAGATGGGGGAGCGATATGGACTGCCAGTCACTCTGGATAATGATGTACGCTGTGCTACACGGGCAGAGCTGCTGTACGGAGCGGGACAAGAATTCAAACATTTTATATATCTGAATTTGGGTACCGGAATATCAATGGGGATTGTATCGGATGGCCGCTTGGTCCGCGGAGCAGCGAATTATGCAGGAGAGCTTGGGCATATGTCAGTCAATACGATGGGGCCACGCTGTAGCTGCGGAAGGGTCGGCTGCATGGAGACCATTGCATCAGGCGGGGGAATGATACACCGTGCAATAGACCTGCTAAGCTCATATCCGCAATCTACGCTGAATCAATATACTTCTCATTTGCAGACGGATCGGATATTCATTGAAGCACTTCAAGGAGACATATTAGCAACCCGTATTCGTAACGAAGCTTTGGAAGCGCTTCAAATTTCATTGACCAATGTCGTTAATCTATTGAACCCAGAAGTGATTATTGTTGGAGGGGGCGTATCTCGGGACAAGACAATTGTAGAGGATCTTGAAGCCTATCTGCGAAAAACCGCTCTTCCGGCAGCGGCAAATGCACTGGTTCGAGTTGAGCAGTCTAATCTTGATGTTGGACGTGTCGGACTACTGGGCGCAGCAACTTTAGTATGGGGAGGCGGTTTAAATGGAACATATCGTTGAAACTGATGAGACAGCATTTAACCGAAGAAGCGCTTTAGAAATTGCTGAACTTATTAAGAAAAAAGCGGATATTCGTATATGCTTCGCCACTGGGGCGACAACAAAGGGCATTTATCACGAACTGGCGGATTTGCATCGTCATGAAGGATTGGATTTTTCACAGGTGACTGCATTTGTATTGGATGAATATGAAGGCGCTTCCGCAGACAATCCGGCCAGCTGCCTGGCAAGACTGAATGACCAATTATTTGATCGAGTCAACATGAAGAAATCCAATATTTCCTCCATAGCCTCCACTTCAACAGACTTGCATCAAGTCAGTAAAGAGTATGAACAGCACATTGGGCTAGCTGGCGGCATCGATCTGATGCTGCTTGGTATTGGCACGAATGGGCATATCGGTTTTAACGAGCCGGGAAGCCCCTTTCATTCAACGACACGTGTTGTACCGATTGGGGAGGATACGATTCATGCCCGTGCTCATATGTTCGGGTCCAGTGAGGAAGTGCCGAAGACTGGTGTGACCATGGGAATCAAGACGATCATGAATTCAAGGCAGATCTTTCTCTTTGCAAAAGGAGTTAACAAAGCCGCGATGCTGGAAAAAGCATTATTTGGACCGATTACGCAGGATATCCCCGCCTCGGTATTACAGTTGCATCCGGCACTTACTGTCATTGCAGACGAGGAAGCAGCTTCTGGACTGCCACATAGATCCATGAATTACTAAATGAATTTGAAGGGGGAAATACCATATGAAAATATCAATCGGAGGCTATTCATTCCATAACACCTTTATGGAAGGGAAGATGGATGTATTCGGATATTTGGAAACGGTAAAGTACAGATACCGTATGGATTCAGTTGATTTGTGGAACGGATTTTTTATCGATCGCAGCACACCAATCTATCAGCTTGCGGATAAAAGTTATATTCGCAAAATCAAAGAAGCACTTGATGAAAAGGAGATGAACGTCGTCAATTTCGCGATAGATGGTGCTCATTTATGGGATCCGGACCCCGAAGTAAGACAAAAGCTGTATGAGAATGCGCTGGTTCATCTGGAAGCCGCAGAAATATTGGGAGCAGAGACCGTTCGTATCGATACAGGCGGCAGCTACAAGAAATCAGAACCGATGACGGAGGAGCAATTTGAATACACGGTCACGCGATATCAGGAATATGCAAAGCGCGCGGCTGATGGAGGTTACAAGATCGGTCCGGAAAATCATATGGGAGCTTCGCTGCTTCCGCGGGAGATGAAACGGCTTGCCGAAGCCGTGGATCATCAGGCATTCGGATTTCTGCTTCATATCGGCAGGTGGAAAGCAGATGAAATGCAAGGTGACGACTTGGTTGCTCCGTGGACTTTCCATACTCATTTTGATGCGAAGACTGCTGTAGACCCTCTTGCAGTGGATAAAATCCGGAGCTTGCTAACAACCGGTTACGAAGGGTATTGGGGCGTAGAATATAATGCACCCGGCAATCAGTATGTGGAAATGGAATGGATCATTGCAGCTGTAAAACGAATTTTGAGTGACGCTGTATAGAAGCAGGTTACAAGCCATTGTGATAGGGAGAGATAGATGGATGGAAGATAAGGTTAGAATCGGCATTATCGGAACAGGACAGATTGGTAAAATGCACATTGAGAGATATCAGTTAATTTCAGATGCTGAAATCGTTGCCGTCTGTGACGTCAATGAAGCAGAAGCCCGCAGATTAGCAGAGCAGTTTGGCATTCCTCATGTATATACGAACTATCGTGAGATGCTGGCTCGTGATGATATTATGGCTGTTGATGTATGTCTTCATAACAATTTTCATGCTCCGGTTACGGTGGCTGCTCTGCAATCAGGTAAACATGTGTATTGTGAAAAACCGATTGCCGGCTCTTATGCGGATGGAAAGACGATGTGCGACATGGCTGATGCTGAACATCGGATGCTGCATATCCAGATGAGCACCCTCTACCGGCCAGAAACCAAGGCAGCCAAAACTCTGATTGATGGCGGAAAGCTTGGGAAGTTATACCACGCGCGTTCCACTGGCTTTCGTCGCAGAGGGCGGCCCTACGTGGACGGTTACGGAACCGCCTATTTTACCCGAAAGGAAACCGCAGCTGGTGGAGCTCTGCTTGATATGGGAGTCTATCATATCGCCCAAATGCTCTATTTGCTAGGTAATCCTGATGTCCAGCGTATCTCAGGTAAGGTTTATCAAGAGATGGAAATGCAGGAGGATCGGAGACAGGATAGCGGATTTAATGTTGAGGAATTTGCGGTCGGCATGGTGAAATTCGATCATAATATCACGCTGGATATCATGGAAGCCTGGTCAGTACATATGGGGGGCTTCGAAGGAGGAAGCGTGCTCGGTTCCCAAGGAGGGATTCGGCTCCCTTCTGCTTTAACGGACCAGATAAGCCAGCCGTTCAGTTTTCACAGCACCGTCTGTGATATCGATATGGACAGCACGGTGGACCTTGCCAAGATGGATCTGAGGTGGCATCGTCTTCGGGAGAATGAGTCGGCTTATGACTCTTCGCAGCATCACTGGATTGCTGCTCTGGCGGGGCATGTGCCTCTGCTTCCTACCGCTAAAATTGCTCTTAATACGATGTTGATCAGCGAGGGGATTTACTTGTCCGATCAGTTAGGACACGAGGTCAGTGCAGAAGAGATAGTGAATAACTCGAAATCCTGCTCTGTGTTAGTATAGCGGCTACCGGATAAACTTTGAAAGAGGGGAAGCAAATTGATGAAAAGGCTAATCGCAGGTTCCATGACGATGCTAATGCTTTCATTGCTGTTATTGACGGGATGCGGATCTAAGAACGAAGGTTCTTCGAGCGGAGGGAGTAACGAAGGAGCGGTGAAGGATTTTGAAATGTCGCTTCGTCACACTTTTATTAATGAAGCGGATCAATCCCGAGTGGCTATGCTTAATGATGTCATCAAGGAAGTCGAAAATCAGGTACCCGGGTTAAAAATTGTAACCGAAGGGGTAGATGTTGTCGTTAATCGTTCAACCAAGCTTAAAGCAGAATTCGCCGCAGGTAGCCCACCCAAAATTTTCTATAATTTTGGGGGCAGCGATACGGAAAATTTCGCGAAAACAGGCCATTTGCTCGATCTCACCCCTATTGTTGAGGAGCTGGACCTCAAGGATAAAATTCAGGATTTCTCCGAGTTTACGGTTGACGGCAAAATTTATGGAATTCCTGATAACGGATATATTGAAGGATTCTTTTATAACAAAAAGATATTTAATGAGTTGGGTCTGACTCCTCCAACGACATGGGACCAATTCCTGGCGATGTGTGAAACCTTGAAATCAGCAGGGTATACACCTTTGGCACTAGGGGCAGCGGAAGCGTGGTCGATCAACATGATCCCTACCAACTTTGCAGCTACCTTGGGTGGAGTCGACATGTTTCGGAATTTGAGAACAGGAGAGACCAAATGGACCGATCCGGAAATGGCCCAGGCTTTCGAGAAGGTTAAGGAGCTTATGGAGAAGGGCTACTATACAGAGAATACGCTCGGTTATAAACATTCCGAAGCACAAGCACAATTCTCCAGTGGTAAGGCTGCAATCATTTTTGACGGAACATGGGGTCTTAATACTTACGCTAATGAAGATCGATCAGTTGTTGCCAATGACCTCGGTTTCTTCAAAGTACCGAACTTTGGAGGAAAAGGGGATAACACCATTAATGCCAGCTTCTCTACTGGTTATGCATTTTCTTCCCATCTGGATGAGAATGAAATGAAGGCAGTTAAGGCGTTCATCAAGGAATATTACCAAGAGAAATGGCAGAAGAGACAGCTGATTGATTCCAACCGCTTTCCTTCCATGGTACTTACTGACACGGAGGATGTTAAGCCGATCATTAAAGAAATAAGCGACACAGCTCAAGGAATGGCAACTTTCCCGGCATATGACGCACTCGTTCAGCCAAAGATCAAGAGTGATCTGGAGTCAGGAATGCAGCAGGTGGTAGGAAGTAAAATAACGGTTCAGCAAATGCTTGAGACGATGCAACAGAATCAAGACAAGGAAAATAAGAAGGATTAGATCATCTGCTAATTCAAGCGGGCATCACTAAGGCTTAGCGGTGATGCCCTTACTGATTACAGGATCGGAGGGGAGTACAATGAATCGAACATTCAGAAATCCTGCAGCCTTTTTAGTATTTATCATCCCGACGCTCTTATTGTATAGTGTATTCTATCTCTATCCACTATCGTCCACGGTTATGTATGCGTTCTCAGAATGGGATGGTCTATCGGCCCCGGTATTCAACGGATTAGACAATTTCAAGAGAGCTCTAGTCGATGAGCAGTTGTACCGATCGTTATTAAATAACCTGGCTTTTACAGGGTTTGCACTCCTGGTACAGCTTCCCACTATACTGGCTTCTGCGATCTTGATATCGGAGGTAAGAAGATTCTCGGGATTCTACAAAACGACATTTTTCATGCCTGCTATTCTCTCGACGCCCGTCGTTGCCGTATTATGGTCATTCGTTGTGTTTCATCCTGAGATCGGTTTGCTTAATCTGATTCTTCGAGGGATCGGGTTCGATCATCGGGTCAAAGCCTGGCTTGCTGATGATCACACAGCACTCTTATCCATTCTGGTAGCGAATGCTTGGGCTAACGTCGGCTTCTATATCGTGCTTGCGCTTGCAGCTATATATGGAATTTCCAAGGAAATTCAAGAGGCAGCACAAGTGGATGGAGCTAACTTTTTTCAAAGAGCGATCCACATCACATTGCCGATGATTAAGCCGATTATTTCCGTGATTGTACTGCTAAAGGTTGCTGGGTCACTAAAAACACTCGATATCGTCATGGTAATGACAGGAGGAGGTCCCGCAGGGCTAACAGATGTCATGGCCACGTACATGTACCGAGTGGGCTTTCAGTATCTGGAATCCGGATATGCCAATACCATTGCTTTCATCATGGTTATATTCACAGTGATTCTGACAGGCATCACCAGTTTTATAACGAAGAAGCTGGAGGAGGTCTGAAGATGAAGATGATGGTGAGAAGAGCGCGGAAGCAAAAAGACAGTCTGTGGATTCATATTGTGTTGATGGGCTACGTACTTATTTCCTTATATCCTTTATTGTGGGCGTTCCAGAACTCATTCAAACGCCATGTTGATATTATTTCGTATCCGTTCGCACCGATTAAAAACTTTACCATCCAGAATTACATTGATGCTTGGAATACATCGAATGTAAATGTTTATCTGGCGAACAGCTTTATCGTCAGCATCATTGCGAGTGCAGTGACGGTCGTTATGGCTGCGATGACGGCTTACGCATTAGTCCGGATTCCGTACAAACGAATTAATCAGGCGATTATGACCGTATTACTCTTGGCGATCATGGTTCCTGGTGCTACGATATTGGTACCATTATACGCATTCGTGCGAAACTTCGAGAAATATTTTGGATTTCAGATCTACGATACTTACTTATCTTTGATTTTCCCGTATGCAACGTTTGGCCTGGCGATCTCTGTCATGATCATTAAGGCTTTCATGAGCTCAATGTCCAAGGAGCTTGAAGAAGCGGCGGTCATGGATGGGTTAAATATATTCGGATTGTTCTTCCGGATCGTGTTCCCGATTTGTCTTCCTGCGTTCATATCTGTATTTATCGTAAACTATTTGAATAATTGGAATGAGTTCATCATGGCGAATCTTCTGCTCTCTAAAGAGAGCTTGCGAACACTTGCCGTTGGCGTAGCAGCTTTTAAAGATATGCTTAACACCAACTATGGCGGACTATTCGCTGCTACGATGTACAGCGTCATTCCCGTTGTTGTCGTCTATGTGATTTTGCAGGATAAAATTATTGATGGTTTGACCGCCGGGAGTCTAAAAGGTTGATTTTTAGTGCAGCGAAAGGGGCGCGTTATATGCATGAGCATACGCAATAAAGTACTACTTGGTTACGTTACCCTGATCATCATCCCGATCATTGTGATTGGGGTTGTTGGTTCTGTCATGCTGCAAACCGTGCTGCAGAAAAAGTATGCCGAACAGTCGCAGCTGGTCAATTCATCGGTCTCAAGAAATATAGCAACCATATTCAAAGATGCTACGGCTTCCTCCGATCAGTCCATGCTGTCCAGCCGAGTCCAGGATTTTCTGAATACTGCTCCGGATGAGCGGGATATCGCCGCTGTGCCCAGCATACTGAACCAGACATTTCTTATGTATGGCCCTCTTAATACCGTAACCCTCTACACGCTTGATGGAGCAGCTTTTAGCCGTTCGAAATCGGATACACTTCCGATTTCGATGGATGAGCTTGAGCAATCCGGGGTAGGCTCTGAAATTATTTCCCGGCGCGGCATTTCCAAGTGGCTGGCCCCTTATGAGCATAGGGAGATAACAAGATCTTCCCGATTTTTTACACAATTAAGAGTTATTAACGATCTCAACCGGCAAGAACCGATTGGTTATGTGAGTCTTCAGTATGATTTCAAAGAACTGAACAATTTGTTCAGCTTCTACTCGAATCAGATGGGTATTCCCAATCATTTTCTGTTGGTCAATTCAGAAGGGCTTATCGTTTATGATAACAAGGAGTTGCTGGGTGATTCGAATATATATGAGAGCATGACGGGGAAGTTTGATATTGGCAAGGAGATCCACGGTACTCCGCTGGAGTTCAATGGCACGAAGAGCTTGCTCACGGTTCAGCCGCTGGAAATGAAGGATTTAGGGATAGAGCACTTATCCCTTGTGACTGTCATTCCATTGGAGTATGTGACCGGTGAAACCGGCTCGATTATCCGGTTAGTCGGGATCGTGATTGCGATCATCCTGCTATTGTCTTTATTTTTTAATATCGCTTTTGTAAATCGCTACATCCGGTTTATTATTCGAATGATGAATACGATGAAGCTGATCGAGATCGGCGACCTCAGTGCTAGAATGAAACTGAATAACCGGGATGAAACCGGATCGCTGGCCAGAAGCTTGAATCGGCTCGCAGAGAAGGTGGGGGTGCTGATTGAGGAAGTCAAGCAAGAGCAGTCAAGAAAGAATAAGGCTGAGCTCATGCTGCTTCAAGCACAGATCAAACCGCATTTTATTATGAATACGCTTGAATCGATCAATGCCTTAAATATGCGCGGGGAGAAGGAAAAGGTAAGCCAAATGGTATATCGCTTGGGTGAGAATTTGCATCTAAGCTTTCAAGAGCAAGTGGAAATAACCCTGGAACAGGAGATCGGGTATTTACTCAATTATTTTGAAATCCAAAAAGTCAGATTTGGTCATCTGTTCGATTATGAGATCCAAATGCCGCCTGAATTAGGCCATTATTCTATTTTGAAGTTTACGCTTCAGCCATTGGTTGAGAACAGCATTCAGCATGGTTTAGAGGATATTGAGCATAGGGGATACATTACTGTCCGGATAGAAGAACACAGGGGATGCTTACGGATATGGGTCGAGGATAACGGCATAGGCATAAGCAATGCAAGACTGCAATCCTTCCACTACCGAAAGTCTGAATCTGAGCATAAAGGCCTGGAGCAGCGTGACACCCTCCGTGGAGGAGTTGGCGTCATGAATGTTGCTGACCGATTGCGATTGCATTACGGGAAAGGATATGGCATGTTCATATGCAGTCTTGAAGGACAAGGGACAGTGGTTCAATGTTTGATTCCGAAAAGAAGAGGGGACTTGCTATAATGCTTCGAGCATTACTTATTGATGACGAACCTTTAATTGTGGAAAATCTTTCGGCGATCATACCGTGGCAGCAGCACCAATTTGAACTGGTTGGTTCTGCTCAGAATGGTCTGATCGCTTTGGATATGGTAAAAGAGTACAGTCCTGATTTGATTCTGTGTGATATCCGGATGCCGAAGATGGATGGACTAACGTTCCTTCAGAAGTTGAATGAACTCGAGATCGAGTCCTCTGTCATTATGTTGACAGGGTTTGCTGAATTTGAATACGCCAGAAAGGCGCTTCAGTTCGGAGCGAAGGATCTTCTTTTAAAGCCGATTAATTACAATGAACTTAACAAAGTCATTGCGGAGACAGGCAATCGGATCCGGGAGATTAAGGAGGAACACACGCAGAAGGAGAAGCAATTCAAGTACATGCAGGGCATGATCTATGAAAAGATAATGACGGATATTTTATTTGAGGACACATCGTCACGTCTGCGGCCTGAGTATTCTCATATCGATGTAAATTGGGAGGAGTCATCCTATTTTTTTTTACTGGCCGATCAGGAAAGGTTTGTACTCAATGAGGAGCATTGGGGAGAGAAAGAGCGTCAGAAGCAAATGGACGTCAGGAGGGTGCTTCAGCAGGTTCTGCCTGGTCATCATCCTGATTATTCGGTTGTGCAAACGAGAGAGGGTGAGTGGTGCATACTCGTTCGGTGCTCGGATCAAAGCTCAGAGTTTAAAATGGATGAGGCCTTGGAAATGGCACGTCAATGTATTGAATGTGTAGCGCAAGAGACGGGACTGTCTATTAGAGTGGGTTATTATCCCGATTACGTGCCGGTTGGAGAGTTAGGCCAAGTCTATAAGGGGCTTCAGAGAGAAATCCAATTATCCCATGAACAAATACAAATTGTTTCGTTCTCAACTGAATATGAGAAGGAAGTTGCTACCTTGTCGTTTTGGGAACTCATAGAGGAGATTATAGTGTCCTTGAAACGCTGTGATTCTAAGAAAGTTGCTCAGGCACACACGATGCTTGTTCGTGAATTCAAGAGTGTATCTTCAGCAAAGCTAGAGAAGATCCTGCATTTTCTGGTCCTTCATTTACTGCGTGAACTGAAAGAAATGAAAAGAATTGATCAGGCTGAGGAACGGATAGTATGGACCTGCTTGGAATCACCCTCGTCGGTGAAGGAATTGATAACCATGCTGAACCGAATGATTAATGTCGCCACGAAGATGAAAGTGAGTCATAAATCGAATCAAACGCTTATGGATGCGGCCAAAGATTACATCGCAAAGAACGCTTCAAGCGATCTAAGCGTTGAAGAAGTGGCTAGTTATCTGGGTTTAAGCTCCAGTCATTTCTGCGTCCTGTTTAAACAACACTTTAACGAGACTTTTGTTGAGCACCTAACAAGTATAAGAATCGAATGGGCTAAATCGATGCTTCTTAACACAGGACAGAGCATTTCAACCATTAGTAAAACCGTAGGTTATTTGGATCGAAGGTACTTTAATAAAGTATTTGCCAAGTGGGTAGGCGTGACACCGAATGAGTATCGTCTTAAGATTGAGGCTCAGAAATGAGACTGATCCCAACTCAAGCAGCCTTCAACAGCGGCTCAAGACCCTCCAATGTTCCAATGACTTTGGATCGTATTGAGTGTGATGCTGATCGGCTGCTTTAATTGTGAGTTTTTGTAGAGGTTGGCATCGCTTATGTATGATACATATTCCAATTTCTAATAGTGAATCGTGGCGCGCAGCGCTTGAGCGAATTTGAATATTCCGGTTGGAATTTCCTCGGCTTTTGCACGAGCAAACGTGAATCGCACATACCCTGCCGATGAACCGTATATGCTTCCCGGTGCAACTATGACACCGTTCTGAATGGAAGCCTCCAGCAGCTTGCTGTCATTTACCTCGGGTACGATTCGGCACCAGAGATGATGGCCGCCTTCGGGTACATGGAATTCGACCAGATCTTGCAGTTCTTTCTGAAGTGCCTCTATCAGCAAATCTCGTTTGTACAGCAGGTTCATCCTCAGATTATCGAGGTGAGGCGCAAAATAGGAAGAGGCAAGAAACTGTCCAGCCAGACTTTGCGGAACCACGCTCAATCCGAAATCCATCTGCTGCCTGGCGTCTGCGAGCCGCTCTACCACGGAATTCGGGGCAACCATCCAGCCTACGCGAAGGCCGGAAGCAGCCATTTTCGAGAAGGATCCAATGTACAGCACAGATCCCAGCGTATCGGCAGACTTTAAGGGGGCAGGTGGCTCACATTGATAGGCTGTTAAACTGTAGGGATCATCCTCTACGATTGGAAGGCCCAGTTCACTTGCAGTATTCAGCAGCTGGGTTCTTCTCTCTTGATCCATGAGCGTGCCTGTCGGGTTCTGAAAATTCGGATTAATGAAGATCATCTTGATCCGGTGTTTCTTGTACAGGGAGCGAATATCTTCCGGCTGAACTCCATGTTCATCGACAGGAAGCCTGAACAATCGAAGACCGGCAGATTGAAACATCGGCAGTGAATAACAATAAGAAGGATCTTCGATTGCCACTGAATCACCTGGTGACAGCAGGCATTGCGTGATGAGATATAACGATTGCTGGGATCCCGACGTGATCAGTATGGACGATTCCGTAGTATGGATTCCACGATATTGTGCGAGATATCGAACCAATGCCTGTCTAAGGGGACCATATCCTTGCGGATCGACATATCCAAAATAAGTCATACTGGGGTTCTGGCTCATCAATGTATTCATTTCCTGGACTGGCACCAAATCGCCAGCTAACTCTCCACTGGCAAAATCAATGAGGGTGGGGTCCTGTGCCAAGGCTTCCCGAATCCGTCTTAGAAAAGGGGGATTTGGCAGGAAGCTGCCTCCTTCCGCATAGCGGTGCCAATTCGGCGTATGCTTTGGCGTAGCTCCCCACTTGGAACTACTAACCCGCGTGCCGCTTCCGGAACGGCTCTCTATGATGCCAAGTGCCCGAAGCTCCGAATAAGCCAGAACCACCGTGCTTCGATTAACTCCTAATTGCTCCGCCAGCTTTCGTTCGGATGGGAGCAAGCTGCCTGGCGGAAACTCACCATATGATATTCTTTGTTCCAGATCATTGGCAATTTGCTGATATAGTGGATCTGTGCTGTTGCGATCCGGCTTCCACACCTTCTTCATCCTTTCGTAGCCTATTCAGGTTGTATTTCGTCTATTATCTTAATCATATCATTTTGCGTTACTTTAGGCTTTTCATATTTCTTTATCCCTTTCTGTATCAATTGCCACAGTGAGAATACAACAATGCGTGCTACATTGAACTCGGACACGCTAATTTATCCATTCATTTATAACGTCCGACAAAGGGGAGAATACCTATGCCGAGCAAAGAGAGTTTGACTATCAAAAAGCTGTTGACTGCTGAAGGGTTCCACCAAAAATGGGAAAGTCCTGAAACGATCCGGCAATATATTGCGACACTGCCTTCTTATCCAGCACTTTCTGAGAAACAGGAAGGATTTGAAACCCGCTGTTTTCAGAGCAGCTCGGGTTTACTTATGAATTATTATATCTCGCATGGAGTGATAGAAAAGGGAACCGTCATATATTTGCACGGCGGAGCCTATATCGAAGAGATTCTTCCGCCGCATTTTGCGTTTGCCGAACAATGGACGAAGCAAACCGGACAAACGGTAATCCTGCCTAATTATCCCACCGTGCCAGCCATGGATGCGAAGGATCTGACAGGGCTGATGCGTGAATTTTACAAGTTCGCCTGCCCTCAGGCACGGGGATCGGTATTTCTTATGGGCGATTCCGCCGGTGGTGCGCTGGCTCTCGATATGGCTCAATCGGTCAAGGGAACACCGCACCAGCCAAAGCGCTTGATTCTCCTCTCACCCTGGGTTGATGCAGCCACGGATAATCCGTGCATTAGCGAGCTCGGGATACCGCAGCGCGACGTCTTTCTGCAGCCAGCAGGACTTCGTGAGGTTGGGAAAATTTATGCAGGCGTCCTTCCGATGGAAGACCCTGCGGTTAGCCCATTGTTTGGCGAAATGAAGAACCTGCCCAGTACGGTCATTCTCATTGGAACCGATGATTGTCTGCTGCCGGACGCCCGTTTGCTACGCGATAAGTTGATCCGCGAAGGTGTCGATACTGAGTACTGGGAATACGAAAACATGATGCATGTGTGGCCTCTTTTTCCGATGCCTGAAGCCGAAGACGCCTTAAAGCGGCTGTATCAATGGATAACGCGTGATTAGGTGAGCAGCAATTGGATGGTGGTGAAGCAGCCAATTGGATGGTCTCAACAACCGCTCAATTGGATGGTGTGCATTGGATGATTGTTCATTATAATGAGGCAGAAATAACAAATTCATGATAAGTATGGATTGATCCTGAAGCCTCAGGTTCTATAATGGAATATATAATGAATAATCGAATGGGGTTGTTTGTGGTTGGTTATGTATATTATCGTCATCGCATTAGCATTGATTGGAGGGGTCTCCACGCTTCTCGTAGGATTATCCCAGGAGAATAAGAAGGCAAACCCGAATTATGAGCGGAAAACGAAAACCAATCTTACGAAACTGCTAGTCATTTACGTGGTTTCTTTAATTGCGTTTGTGGTCATATGGATGATGTTTAAATAACGACAAGGACTGCTTCCCGGCAGAATGACCGGGAAGCAGTCCTATTTATTAGGATAAAGGGGCTTATAATTGGAACGATAATTCGGTATGGTGTATTCTGGAGTCACCAGTTCGTTAGATAACGAGAGCATACTTGAAGCTGATGAGATTGGGTTCGTGGAGATTATACGTTTCTATGTATCTATGTATCTTTGACAGAAACTATTTACCACAGCTTCTCTAAATGAAGGGGAGGTTCTTAAGAGCACATGACATTACGAATCGGAATCGTAGGCACAGGCTGGTTTAGCAAGATACATGCAGACTTACTAACCAGCATGGACGGAGTGCAGATTGCGGCCTTTGTTGGAACCAGTCAGGAAAAGGCGGAGCAAGCGGTTCAGGGATATGCCACAGCCAGGGCATACAGCAATGTGGAACATATGCTGGATGAAACCAAGCCTGATGCTGTCTATATCTGTGTTCCACCGTTTGCACATGGTGAGATCGAATCTCAGCTTGTGCGAAGAGGTATTCCTTTTCTGGTAGAGAAACCGCTAGGTACCAATCTGGACAGACCAAGGCAGATTATGCTTGAGATCAAGAAGTCGGGTTTAATAACATCGGCCGGGTATCATTTTCGTTATACAGATGCAGCCAGCAAGGCGGCCGAGATATTAGAAAGCCGGAGGATTGGAATGGCGCTTGGCTACTGGATGGGAGACATGCCGCAGGTGTACTGGTGGAGGCAGCAGGAAGGCTCCGGCGGACAATTTATTGAGCAAACCACCCATATGGTAGACTTGCTTCGCTGCTTGCTGGGTGAAGTGGATGAGGTGTATGCAGCTTTTGCTCATAGAGCCATGAAGGACTTACATGAAGGTGTGACGGTACACGATGTGGGTACTGCTACGTTGAAGTTAAAGAGCGGTGCCGTGGCAACGATCTCTAATACCTGCGTATTGCCAGAAGCAGAGAAGATCGGGCTTTCCATCTATACGGAGCAGGGAGTTATTGAGATACATCCCGATAAACTTATGGTGAAGGAGAAAGGAAAAACAACGGAATATCGAAATGCCGCTAACCCTTATCTTCGAGAGAATGAAGCTTTCATCCATGCGGTTCGCACAGGTGACGCTTCGGGAATCTTATCTACCTATGAGGATGCTTTCAAAACGATGGAAATTACCTGCGCCGCTTTGCAATCAGCGGAAACGGGTGTGCCTGTGAAGATTGGGGAATAATAGGGCTTTGAAGCATTAAAGTGAGAACTCATGGGCGCTTGAACAGAAGGGACAGATGTAAATATGACATATACAGCACAGCAAGTGGCCGAGTGGATGGTCGAGGAAATCCACTTTACAGGTAATCTGTATCAGACGGAGGCTATTCGCTATGTGCGTGAGAACTTTGGCGAAGAGTTTGTTTTCGTTAACGAGAATGGAAATGCTTCGCTGTCCAAGGACGTGAAAAAAGCATTCCGCAAATTGCATGGCGGACGGATTGCCTGGGATCGCGATGGATTCATGTGGGCTTGGACGTAGTTCCACCATAACCGAATAATCAAAAGAGTGAGGGGCCAGATCGACAGGAGATCGACAGTTCGCTTCCCTATATCAATGAGAACAGCTGCCCTGGTTACCAGGGCAGCTGTTCTTCATCATGAATTATTGGATCCGATGAACGGTGAATTGTCCAGTTGAGGCGTGCAGCGTCTTCGCCGTTTGCTGGGGGTCCAGCTGGCGATGGCGTTCTACCGCATAGCGGAACTCGTAGAAGCCGCCGAGCGTAGCCTTGAAATTGGTCTCCCAGTAGTTCGTCAATATCCAGGCATACGTGGAAGGTCGGCTGTCCGCTGGCTGCATGGTGTGAAGCTGGCGCGGCCCGTGCTCCAGCGTTCCGAGCTGTACGAGCGGCGTGTCTGTCATGGATAGGGTCAACGCTTCGCGGTCTTTAGCCGAGTGCCAGAATATTCCCTCCTGAACGCTGGTGTAATCGAGGCAGCTTCCAGGAATTTGATCCTTCCAAGGCCGGATATGGCATCCGGCTTTTTCGGCGTATAACTCGGCTTCCGTCCCCATCGAGAACGGCAGTGCTACATAGACATTTTCCGGCAGCCAAACGCTGTCCTTGTGGAAGCGGACGGACACCTCGACACGAGGCTGGTTGGCAAACATCTTGATGTGGAGGGCATAGTAGCTGAGTCCCTTCACGTCGAACACCAGCTCGACCAGGGCAAACAGCGGTCCGTTGTCCAGCACGGTCGCCCGGGTCAAGCGCCCGGCATCCCGCTGGACATTGGTGCCCTTCCGGTTGCGTCCCATGCGGCGGCGGGTCGAGCATATTTCGGATGGATTAAACTCATCCTGTGCCGGCGTGACCTCGTAGACAGGAGTGAATGCCCCGTGCTCGCGTTCGCCGTCCAGCAGGTCCGCCGAGCGTGTCTTATCGATCCAGGCCGTAATGCCTTTGTTCATTTCCCATTCGATCCGGAAGAAGTCGGATTCGAGCGAACTCTTGCCCACCACGATCGGATGGAGAGCCAAGGGCTGGGTCCAGATGTCGGCGATGCCTTCGCATGCGATCGGTTCGGTATTCCGCGCGGTTGCCATGTTCCCAGAAGCGGAGAATGCATCTGGCGTTTCGTGCGGATGGATGTACAGGATCCGGGACTCTCCCGGTTCAAGCGTGAGCTCCGTAACGAGAGCTCCCGTATGTGCCAGCTGGTACGGAAGCGGCTGCCCGGTTGATTCGTCGATGAGCTCGAACGTTTTCTTCAAAATCACGTGCTCCCAACCATCCAGCGGTATGGCAACCTGCAGCGTCGCTGCGGCCGGTTCCGTGTTGATCACCTCATAGCGCAAGGGACGATGGGGGGCAAGCAGCGCGCCATGACGGGCTGCGAGCACTTGGTCCAGTGCCCGGTAGGCCAGCTTGCTGGCTTCGGCCGCATAGGCTTGCTTTCGCACCTCCAGCATTTGCACCTGCGGATGCCAAGGCTCATACACGGAGGAATGGTAGCCCCAGGTATGCTCGGCGTACATGGTCAGCGCCTGCGAGGCCTCCTCAATCTCGGCGAGGCTTGCTGCTGCATGGCCCGGATCGAGATGCTTGACTTTTCGAAGCGTGCGCTGGGCATCCCGGTAAATCTGGGTATGCATCGCCGTGGAGGCGACCCCATCGGTCCACCAGTCCGGCCAATCCCCGCGGTGCACCGGAAGCGCGGACAGATCCTCCTGCTTCAAGACGGCGAAAAATTCGGAAAGCGTGGCCATTTTAATGGTGATTTGGTCGCCGTATTGTTCATTCCATGCGCTCATCCACTCCGCAATATCGGAATTCGGGGACGCATTGTCCGTACCCAGGCCGGAGACCATGACGGGAACGAAGGAATACGGGTAGGACTCCTGCTCGAGATTCCATAAATACCGGTTAATCCGCAGGGCAGCAATGTCGTTGTGCCGCTCCTCGGGCTCCATCAGATTATGCTGAAGTTCATCCTTGATGATGTATTTGCCGAGTGCGTCAGGGCAGAATCCGAGCTCGTTGCCGAACATGTAATGCTCGCCGTTCCATACGAGCAGCCTGCCGCCGCTGTGGCTTTCCCACCAGAACGGGGTTTGTTTGCGGCCCAGCGGATACATGCCGTGGTGCGTATGGATGCAGGAAAACAGATGCTCGATATTATTTTGCAGCAGGCTTTCCGCATAACCCCAGCTGTACCCGTTGATGTCGGCGGTCATGGCGCTGTCGATCCGATGTCCGAAAGTCTTTGCATATCTTTGCGCCTTGCCGTGATTGCGCAGAAGGAGGTCGAAGTCCGGAAGCTCCGTCATGTTGAGATAGGTTCCCGACAATTCGATATCACCGCGAATTACCGCTTGCTGAAAAGCCTCTTTTTCTTCCGTCGTGGCCGATTCGAGGAATTTCTCAACCGCCCAGAATGTTTCGCAAGTCCAGCGGAACGATTCCCATTCCGGACGTTCCCCGCGGTGTGCGGCATCCGTGATGCCCAGAGCCTGGCGGATAAAATCGACGTGGTACTGCTCGATCCGCTCCTGGCGCTCGGTGTAACCGATATCCGTGTGAGAATGATGGATGGCATAGATCGTCCAGGGACGAGCGGGTCTATGGCTTCCTTGGAGTGATATGTTCTTGTTCATATAATAGGACCTCCTAATGATAATATGGAGCGGATCGTTCGCTCGCCGTATCGTCAAACAGCTTCTCAATGCCGTAAAACACAGCGGACGTACCGTCCTCAAGACAGTCAATCGGAACGCTGTGCGTACCCAACGCCAGCTGCATATCCCTTTCCCATAAGGGCAGGCTGCCCGAGATCTGTCCGCCCAGCACCAAACGATCCGGCCGGAATTCGGATAGATAGGGCCGCAGCATTCCTCCCAGATTGCTGCCGTATTCCCGGAATAAATCGCGGGCCTGGCCATTACCTCGCGTTGCCGCTTCGGCCAGATCGGCTACGTCGATTCCGTCCGTCAGGAGTCCCCGCTCCGAGGCCATCCTCAGAATGCCTCTTCTCCCGAAATAGCTGTCCACGATGTGGTCCCGGTAAGGCTCCGCATACAGCATGCCGCTGCCAGGGATACCGTCCTTGCCGGCTACGATCCGGCCATTCTCCACGAAGGCGGAACCGAGGCCCGTACCGAGTGTTAGGCATAGGAGACGTTCCGCCCTGAACCGGATGGAGGCGCCTAGCCCGAACATGAAGGCGTCGTTCCCGAACCGGATATCGGCAGCGGTCAAACGATTCATCATGGCACCCGGAAAGGATGGTTTGAGGCTTTGGAACTTCGAACGGAGCAGATCCCGAACAGACAGTTTGTACAGCCCATCATATTTGCCGATGCCTTGAAGAAGGGCAACGCCTTTTGCATAATCGAAGGGCCCCGGAAAGGCAAAGCCGATCCGGATCGAATCGCGATCGTCCACTGGCCGGAAGGCTGAGGTGTAGAAGTGCAACAAATCATGGCAGGCGCTGGCGAAGCTGGCGATCGCATCCTCCGCCGTCCCTTGCGATGCCGAAGGCCGGATGAGGAAGGAGCCTGGGACCAGCTGCTCATTCACGATGAGCGCTCCCTTCAAAGCGGTTCCCCCGGCATCGAGCGTTATGGTGATGGGGAACGGGGGAGACACGCTACTCGGATCGTCCCAATCAGGGCGGTTCATGAAAACTCTCCGCTTGCCGCTCTTCGGGAAGGAGGAAGCAGCGGGAGATTCCATTCGGGATTGACCCTGGCCGCAATCAATGTGCATGGGGAATCCGACAGGTTCTCCAAACGGTATTCACCTATACATGCCGGAACGATGTAGGATTCCGCATAGCCCCATTCAACGGCCCCACCCTCATCCGCTGCCGGTACTAGGCGGACGCGGTCGCCTTCCACGAGATTGTACATAACGAACTCTCCCTGAGTGTCCGCTTTCCACGTGTCCTGCAGATTCAGCCTGCTGACTTGGAACAGTAGATCTTCCCGTTGTCCCAGCAGTTCCTCCGTGCTGCCGCCTTGACGGCTTACGACGGATGGCCTGGCGATAAGTCCGCCCTCTACCGCCGGCGTATTTATGGCGTCATTGATATTGTGGCGCGCATGCTCAGGGTTCATCGGGCGTGGCTTGCCATCGGCGTCCAGCCGCAGATAATCGTAAATCTTGAACGTAAACCACCAGGTGGTCGAGGAGATTTCCAGCACGAGATTATCCCTGCCGGAGCAGTGGACCGTACCCGGTGGAATAAGGTAGAGATCCCCTGTTTGCGAGTGGTACTCGTTAACGTATTCGGAGAGCTCAAGCGGCTCTTCTTGAAGATGGGCATTCTCGACGGCTTCAAGGAGCCGTCCGCCGGTGACCCCTTCCTTCAGTCCCAAATACACCTTGGCTCCCGGGACATTGCGCATGATGTAGTACGACTCTTGCTGCGTCATATGCTCATTGAACTGTGCCTCTGCATATTCCTGCAGCGGATGCACTTGAAGCGACAGCTCGCCACCCTGCATCGTATCCAGATAGTCAAACCGGATCGGAAAGTAGTCGCCGAACAATTCGAAATTACGCGCTCCCATAATTTCCTGGGAGGCTGTCTCCATCAACAAAGTGAACGGAACCTCGAAGGTGACATTCTGCACGCGCAGCAGCAGTGTATTCTCAGGAGCAATGGGTTCAAAGCTCCAGGCGCAGTTCGGCCATTCTTCGGGAAGGCCGCACAATTCCTTAAGGTATTGGCCTCCCCATATCCCCGGGGCAAAAAACGGCTTGACTCGAAACGGCTGCCGGGCCGCTTGAAGCAGCACGCTTGCCAATTTCGCTGCAGGCAGCCAGACGGGAGCTTCCGTACGATTCATGTCCATATAGTACGCTTGGTTAACGGAGTGCTGAACATGATGGTCCAGCCAGTCCCGGCGGTAAGTCTCCCAGACGGGCCATTCGAGAAACAGGCAGTTCTTGTAGGTCTCAACCTTATCGCTCGAGATGCCGAGGCCGAAGCTGCCCATAAACTCGGCATGGCGCCGCTGCTGGTTTTCGCGGGAGTAATCGGCGTAGAAGCGAAGATCGGGGGTTCTGCCTTCCAGCAGCGAGGCACCCGGGCCGTACAGCACGTGAATGCCGCACATCACGTCAAATTGCAGCGCGCTTTTTTGTAAGGCAGCCTTTGCGTCCGGCTGAAAATATTGAATGGGACGGATATCCGAGGCTTTATAGCCGAATGCCCGGTTATCGGTCAGATAAGGAGCCATCTCGGCCCGGAGCTCGGCTTCGGGTTTTAAATAACGGGACGTCGAATTGCTCGAGAAGGCAATGCCCTCTTGTTTGCAGGATTGCTGAAGCTGGATCAGCAGTTTATCGAAATCGGCACCGTGCGTTCCGTCGAGCGTAATGTAGACGCCTCGCTTTTCAGGGGGATGAAGCTGCGATTTTTGTTTGTGGATCGACATGATGAACGAGCACCAGGAGTCGATTCCCTGATTCATGAATAAGGGCTCGTGGCGAAAATCCACAGGATTGATCGGATGTGATTGAAAGGCAGTTGCAGGTTTCATGGATTGGATGTATCCTCCCTTCCGTAAATGTCTGTTACGACTTCATTGTAGAAGGCAAGGGAGGATACGTCTTTATAAAAAGAGGAAGTGTTTTTGTACGATCAGGACATCGGCGGCCCTTGGCGCTAAACCTCGGAGTCGTAGCGTCCTTCCGAAAACTGCGAGCGCCGGAAGCGGGCCGGGGTTACACCAAGTTTGGATGTAAATACCCTGGTGAAGTAATGCACGGACTCGAATCCGCAGTATACGGCAATCTCCTTGATCTGCCGATCCGTATGGAGGAGCATATGCTTTGCCTGCTGCACGCGTTGCTCCTGCACATAATGGACAAAGGATTGATGGCCGTATTTGCGAAACAGCCGGGTCAAATGACGGGTTGTGATGTGGAGATGGCCCGCCACGCGCTCCAGCGAGAGAGGTTCGTTGAGGTTGTCCTTGATAAACAGTTCGGCCTGATGAAACATGGAGGTTCCTTCATCGTTAGCTTCGGCACCGGAAGGCTCATGATGGAAGCCTGGGCCATGGACGGTCAGAAAGGATAATATCAGTGACGCGGCCAAACTGTTCACCATTTGAGGCGGGTGCTGTTTACCGGAACCCGTATGAAACAGCGATAACAGCGAAAGCCACAATAATCCGGACGCCTGCCGGGCTCCTTCTGTAACCACCGGGTTGCCTTGTTTGGCCAACAACCGGAACGCGGTCGCATACAACTCGCCGCTTGCCGTTTCTTCCGGTTCAAAGGCGACATAGCACAAGGCCAAGCCGTCCTTGCTTCTTATTTGATGCTGGACGCCCGGCCGCGATAGAAACAGCGTCCCTGGGTGGAGGGGGAATTCGGTCTCGCCTTCGATATAAGTTCCGTTGCCTGTTAACACGTAACAAGCTTCAAAAAAAGAATGCTTGTGCTCTGTATTGTCGTAATGGCGCGGCATGAATCCCCAGTAATGAATCTGGATGTTTAGCTCAGGTTGTTCAATACGGCTCAAGGTTCGGTTTAATATGGAATTGGCCCGCTTGAATAGCGGGATGAAATCATCGTCATCGATTTGCATGGGAGATGGTTCTCCTTCTTAAATAGGGCAGTGAGATCTGCCTTTAAAATAGATTGAGTGCATCTTAGAATATCACTTTATTTTATATCACAAGAATGGAGATAAAGAAAAAATGGGTATAGTGATGTTATGCATAGACAGCTACATTAGTTCTTCATAAGTAGTTGCTATGATATCTACATTCCATACATGAAGGAGGAGTTTATATATGTCAACAAAAAAAAGATGGAAGCCGCTCACTCTGGTAGCACTAGCATGCCTCATCCTCGTACTGGGTGCCTGCGGGAATACGAAAGATGCAATACCGGCGGATAATGCTAATCAATCGGAAAGCACAGAGAATACCGGCAGCATGGATGGCATGGATCATGTGAGCATGGACCATAATGGATCAGGCGAGGTTCCGGAAGGATTGAAGACGGCTGAGAATCCAACCTATGCGATCGGCACCCAAGCGATTATTGAATCTGACCATATGCCCGGAATGAAGGGAGCTACAGCAACGATTGTGGGAGCGTACGATACGACGGTATACTCCATATCCTATACACCAACCAATGGAGGACCTGAAGTGAAAGATCATAAATGGGTCATTCACGAAGAGCTGAAGGATGCGGGCAAGGAACCTTTGCAACCTGGTGATAAAGCCGTTGTCAATGCAGATCACATGGAAGGGATGAAGGGGGCTACAGCCGTAATTGACTCTGCCGAGCAAACGACGGTCTATATGGTGGATTATACATCGACGACAGGCGAAGAAGTCAAGAACCACAAATGGGTGACGGAGAGTGAACTATCTCCAGTCAAATAAAGTTCATCAAAAAAACAATCGTTCTCCAGAGATCAGGAGAGCGATTGTTTTTTATGCTCATTGCAGAAATTTCAACTCTCTTTAATCTGTTGCAGAGCGGCTCCCACTTCAGGATATTGAAATACGAAGCCGTGACGTAGCGCTTTAGCAGGAAGGATACGTTGACCTTTCAACAGAATGAGCGACATTTCGCCCAGGATCGCTTGGAGCATAAAAGCAGGCAGAGGGAGCCAGTGCGGACGTCCATAGACCTTGGCGATGCTCCTGCCGAACTCGTTGTTTGTGACCGCATTCGGGGAAGCTGCATTCACGATTCCGGAAATGTCTTCATGCCGAATACAATAATCAATCAAACTCACCATGTCGTCGATATGTATCCAGGAGAGCCACTGCTTGCCAGAGCTGATCTTGCCGCCAACGCCTAATTTATAGGGCAGCAGCATTTTGGGAAGTGCCCCGCCCTGATCGCCAAAGACAACGCTGATGCGCAGCTTGATTAACCGGTCGACCGGGATGCAATCGGCTGCCTGCTCCCATTGCTGCACAACCTCGGACGGGAAATCCATGATCGTGGCCGGACTGTCCTCATCAAACTCTTCATGCTCGGATGTACCATATATGGCCATTGCCGATGCTTGAAGAATGACCGGAGGTTTGTGATCCAGGCGCTGCATCAGGTCCGCTACGGCAGACACGGTTCGTTGCCGGGACTGAAGAATTCTCTTCTTGCCTGCTTGCGTCCAGCGCTGGCTCAGGGAGGAGCCGGCAAGGTTAACGAGTGCGTCCAAGCGCTCGAACCGCTCCGGATGGGATTTCATCTCATCCCAGGTTAAGTAGGATAACGACCCGTTCTGCTGCACAGCGGGGATCTCCGGCTTGGACCTGGTGACGATGATCATGTCATGTCCGTCGCGCAGCCAGCGCTTGCACAATGCTTGACCAATGAAGCCAGTGCCCCCGCAGATGGCTATTCTCATGAGTGAACCTCCTTGTTAAGTTATCATCAACCCTGATAAAACATGGCTGGGAATCATTACCCGTCATACGCTGAAATGAGCCGAGAAGGGAATAACGATACGTTACTTGTCAGAATCGTAAATCCAATATTATACAACCCATTATACAGGAAATGCGGCATGGCACCGCTATAAGATATTTCAGTCAACGCTTCAGCTTCTGCCTGGCTAGGAGCGGAAAGAAACCGCAAAAAACAGTTTGCCGCACCCCATGCCTTGGAGCCAGGGGGTGAACAAACTGTTTTTTGCGCAAGTGCAAGCCGGTATCGAGTTATCACGCAAACGCCTGCCTTACGATCGCCGCCGCCTGGTCCAGTTCTGCTTTGGTGATGATGAGCGGAGGGGCGAAGCGGATAATGGCTTCATGGGTTTCTTTGCAGAGCAGGCCGAGATCTTTCAGTTTCTCGCAATAGGATCTGGCCGGGACCTTCAGCTCCATGCCGATGAACAGACCTCTGCCGCGCACCTCCTGGATATCGGGATGCGGGATGGATCGAAGCAGCCGAAGAAAATATTTGCCGAGCTCCAGGGAGCGAACCCCCAGCCCTTCCTCAATGAACACGTCCATGGAGGCGATGGCCACCGCGCAGCCGAGCGGATTTCCGCCGAAGGTGGAGCCGTGGGAACCCGGCTCGAATACATCCAGAATATCCGCGTCCGCCGCCACGGCGGAGACGGGAAAGACGCCGCCGCCCAGCGCTTTTCCAAGAATGTACATGTCCGGCTCGACGTCCTCCCAGTCGCAGGCAAAGCGTTTGCCCGTCCTGCCGAAGCCGGTCTGGATTTCGTCCGCTAGCACGAGGACGCTGTGCTGCCTGCACAGCTTCAGTGCCCCGCTTAGGTATCCGTCAGGCGGAATGACGATGCCGGATTCGCCTTGGATCGGCTCCACGAGAAAAGCGGCCGTATTCGGCGAAATCGCCTGCTCCAGCGCCTCAAGGTCGCCATAGGGAATGACTTTGAATCCCGGCGTAAACGGACCGAAGTCCTCGCGATATTCGCGGGATGAGGAGAAGGAGGTAACCGTGATCGTACGGCCGTGGAAATTGCCCTCGCAGACGATGATTTCAGCTTGATCTGCCGGAATACCTTTCTTCCGGTAAGCATAGCGACGCGCTGCCTTAAGCGCCGTTTCAACCGCCTCGGCTCCCGTATTCATGGGAAGAATCATCCCTTTGCCGGTTAAAGCGGACAGCTTCTCGTAAAAATCGCCTAGTTGATCATGATGAAATGCGCGCGAGGTCAGGGTCACCCGATCCGCCTGTTCCTTTAAGGCCCGGATGATGCGGGGATGACAATGACCTGCGTTAAGTGCCGAGTAGGCGCTTAACATATCGATATACCGTTTGCCGTCCGAATCCGTCACATGAATGCCTTCAGCTGAAGCGATGACGATGGGAAGAGGGTGGTAGTTTCTCGCGCCGTACCTTTCGGATTTCTCGATATGAGGGTTGGAAGGGTCCATGGCGTAACCTCCTTGGGAGTCTAAAGAAACCGCAACGCGGAAAATACAGCATGCCCTGCGCAAGAGGCTTCTCATAATCAAGCATGATGCCATGTCATAAAAATGTCATAAGATGCTTTCGCCCAGCATGGAGGCGATTAAACCGACAAGCAACCGGGACGTCTTCTGCCCGCGGTCCAGCAGCGGGTTGTTCTCCACGAATTCGGCTGACGTCAGAATACCGGATTCCGACAGCATCTCCATGGCCAGGTGCGCTTCCCGGTAGCTGAGCCCCCCTTGAACCGGCGTTCCTGTTCCCGGTGCGATCTTCGGATCGACACTATCAATATCAAAGGAAAGATGAACGCCATCCGTTCCCGTTGACGAAATGCGGATGGCTTCCTCCATGACCCGGAACATGCCCATGCGGTCGATATCCTGCATCGTGAAGCAGGCGATGCCTTCCCAGCGGATGAAGTCTCGCTCGCCCTGATCAAGTGAGCGCGCGCCGATGAGCACGACATGCTCCGGCTTAATGGTTGATTTAACGCCACCGATCGAGGTTAGCCGCCGATCGCCTTTTCCCAAGCTGACAGCCAGGGACATGCCATGGATATTGCCGGTCGGGGTAGTATCCGGCGTATTGAGATCGGAATGGGCATCGATCCAGATGACGCCTAAGTTGCGGTAATGCCGGGTAAGTCCGGCGAGCGTGCCGATTGCTATGCTATGGTCGCCGCCGAGCACAAGAGGGAAGGTGCCCGCTTTCGCCAGGGCGGATACGCGCGCTGCCAGCTGCTCGTTCATCGTCACGACTTCTGTCAAATGTTTTAATCGGGGATGGTGCGCTTCATCCTTGCGCTCGGGGAGCGCAGCAAAATCATCGACCTGGTAGGTTACACCGAGCGCGTTAAGCTTGCGTTTCAGACCGGCTCCGAATATGGCGTCCGGTCCCTGTCCGGCGCCGCGGCGGGTAGCTCCCCGGTCGAAGGGCACCGGGATGATCGATACGGTGGACGGAAGATTTATCATTACTTTGCTCACCTCCACTTTGTAACAGTGTATTCCGGAGCCGGGCTGAGTGACTTGGGCAAAGCCCTATACAAGCTGATCAAATATGGAAGGTTTTGGGTTAAGCGAGAAAACACCCTTTATGCATGATTCATGGAATGACTGCAGAGAGCCCCATGAGACAGCATGAAGGGTGTTAATGACGTGCAATTCGAATTAGGTTTCATCGCATGCATACGCGGCATGCCCCGACATTTATTTTACCGTTTTATTATAGGTCTCGATCTTGGAGCTGATCTCTTGAGCGGCTTTGTCCAGTGCTTCTTGCGGTGTTTTTTGACCGTTTAGCACTTCCTCAATGGCCGTTTCCGTCAGCTGGCGGGCCTCAGGGAAGACGCCCATGACAGCGCCCTGTGTTGCCAGGTTGGCCTTCGTTTGATGCAGTTGATCCACGGCCGTCTGGAATTGCGGATATTTCTCCAGATTTTCTTTAACGAGAGGCTCGTCGTAAGCTTTGGTCGTTACCGGGAAGTAACCTGTGTTAACATGCCAGTAGGCTTGTGTTTGCGGCTCGGCTAAATACTTCATGAATTCCCAAGCGGCCTGCTGCTCTTCTTCCGATTTGTTGTTCATCAGCCACAGGCTTGCACCACCGATGATCACGCCGCCTTCACCGCCGTCAGCCGGTTTGGGCAGGAAAGCTGTGCCGACCTCGAACTTGCCTTCCGCTGCGCTAACGATTCCGCGAAGCGAAGCCGTGGAGTCCAGCGTCATGGCGACTTGACCCGCCGCAAAAGCTTTTTTGGTATCGTCTGTTTTACGTCCGAGGTTCAGCAGCACCTTATCATCCAGCATCTTTTTCCACCATTCTAACGTCTTCACGGCAGCATCATTGTTGACTTGCGAAGCGGTTGCCGGGGAAGTGCGGCCGTTGCCGTTGTTCAAGAGCTCCGCACCTTGGTTGGCGAGGAATTGCTCCATGAACCAGCCATAAATTGCGAAGGATGCGCCGGTTTGGTCGCCTTTCGTCAGCGCTTTAGCAGCTTCTGCTACCTCTTCGTAGGTTTTTGGAGGGTTTTCCGGATCCAGTCCCGCCGCTTTAAAGGCATTTTTGTTGTAGTATAGGATCGGGTTGGAGGAGTTAAAAGGCATCGAATGCAGCTTGCCGTCAAAGGTATAATAATTTTTGATGTTGGGTTCCAAGGAGGAAATATCGTATGCTTCAGCATCCATGAAGTCTTGTACCGGACGGATCGCTTTGGTATCCATCATGAAGCGGCTGCCGATCTCGTATACCTGAATCATGGTCGGACCACTCTTGGCTCCCAAAGAGGCCTTCAGCTTGTTCAAGCTCTCATCATACGTTCCTTGAAATACGCCTTCAACCTGAATATCCTGGTGGGTCGCATTAAAATCGGAGATTAGCTTGTCCGCGACGGTCCCGAGCTCTCCACTCATGGAATGCCACCATACGACCTTAACAGGATCTTTGGCTGGCTCGCTGCCAGCGGCAACGGCTGATTCTCCAGCGGCTGGCGTGTTGCTGCAAGCGGCACTGATCAGCATGAAGCAGGAAAGCAGAAGCAGCGCGAAGGACCTTTTACCAAAACGTTTCATGATCGGTTAATCTCTCCCTTTTTGAAAATAAAGTATGGTTTGATCTATCAGAAATTGCGGAAACCCGTTTCTTCCGATAACCGGCCCGCAAGGCTGATCATGTATTATCCGGTTTAATAGGCATTAGCCCTTCAAAGCACCTGCTGTAATGCCGCGGACAAGGGGTTTCAGCCCGAGCGCAAGCAGCAGCAGGGAAGGCAGCAGCAGGAGGAGAACGCCGGAGAGTATCAGATTCCATGAGTTCATCTCTTCGAACTGCAGCATACCAATCCCGATCTGAACGGTTCGCATTTCAATGCGGTTGGTTGTCAGGAGCGGCCACAGATACATGTTCCAATTGTTCAGGAACGAGTACACGCCCAGCGTGGCGATTCCGGGAATGGATAACGGCAGTACCATGCTCAGAAACGTGCGGACATGTCCGCAGCCGTCTACGCGGGCCGCCTCAAACAGCTCCTTCGGCAGCTGCAGGAAGGTCTGTCTAAGCAGGAAAGTTCCGAAGGCCGTTGCCAGGAATGGAACGATAAGTCCTTGGTAGGTATCAAGCCAATTCAAGCTTTTAACCGTCAGATAGTTGGGAATCATGATCACTTCCCACGGAATCATCATCGTAGCGAGAAAGAGGCTGAACAGCAGCGTTTTCCCCGGAAACCGCAGGAAGGCGAAGGCATACGCCGCCAAACTCGCGGTTACGATCTGTCCAAGCATAATGGCAATGGAGACAATCAGGCTGTTTCCGATAAAGGTAAGGACAGGGATCGTATCAATCACCTTGGCGAAATTGGATAGATTAATGGCTTCGGGCAGCAGGGGCGGCGGGTATACGGCTGATTCAGCTTCGCTCATCAATGATGTCGACAAGGTATAGAGAAGTGGAAAAAGAACGGCCAGTGAACAGAGAAGCAGCGCGGTGTAGATGAAGCTTTTGGGCATGAGACGCATGTTCATTGGTAATGCACCTTCTTCTCCACGAATTTAAATTGAAAGAGTGTCAGCAGCAGAATGATGGCAAACAGGATCAGTGCCTGCGCGCTGCCGATGCCAAAGCGGAAATTGACGAACGCATCCTGATAGATGTTGAATACCATGACGTTGGTACTGTTCACCGGACCACCCTTGGTAAGGATGTTGATCTGACCAAATGCCTGGAAAGCTCCAATAACAGATACAACCGACGTGAAGAATAATGTAGGAGAGATCAGCGGCATCGTAATCCGAAAAAAAGTTCTTAATGGTCCGGAACCGTCAATCTTGGTGCTGTCGTAGATATCCTCAGACACCCCCTGCATACCGCTCAGCATCAGAATGTAGTTGAATCCAAGATTCATCCAGACCGTCATGAGCGCGACAGAGAGCATGGCCCATTTCGGATCGGTCAGCCATTGGATCGGCTGAGATCCAAGCAGTGACAGGAAATAATTCAGTATGCCTAAGGTTGGATGGTATAGAATCATCCAGATCATTGAGCCAGTACCGACGGACACGGCCATTGGTAGAGAAAATATGAAACGGAAAATTTTCATGCCTTTCAGTTTGTTGTGTGTCAGGCCAGCGAGTAGAATTGCAGCTGCCATGCCAGTCGGAACGGTGAGCAGAATGAACAGCAGCGTATTACCAAAGCTTGTATAGAACATCTCAGAAGCTAGTATTTCCTTGAAATTATCGAGACCTACAAATTCTGCGACCCGGCCTTGGGGATCGGTGAGGAACAAGCTGAGATAGACCGATTTGAGCAGTGGATAGAATAGAAACAGACCGAAAATGAGCAGCGAAGGTGCTAGACATGCGTAGGCGAGCATGATTTCCCTGTTTCTGGTTTTCTTCGCTGCGATGCGCATCGCTGCTGCTGAATCTCCGGTTTGGCTGGCATGCGCTGTCAGGGAATGCCCCGGAGATGGGAGTGAGAGTTCATTATCCATCATCGTGATTACCTCGCTTTCCGGCTTGGCCTTACAGCTACTGAGTATAAGGACCGGATGTTAAATTCAGTCCCGGATTTTGTAAGAATACCGTAAGATATGGTTTGAAATTACATAATCTTCAATGATGATCCTTACTTGCAAAGCTGCATAGTTGAAAAAGAGATAAATAAATATAATAAATGACCCAGTCCGTAACCGGTTACACATTTCTGCGAAAACGAAAGTGATAACGGATCGGTGCAATAGAGTGGTATCAATTTTGTAATAATTAGTCTCTCTAATATCGTAAGATAACGGTAGGTACAGAGGTTTGCCTTCAACCAATATGGAGTGGATAGATGTTTCTTTGGGGGATAAAAGGGCTTATCATGCTAAATCCTACATTCGAAGTTGAGAAAAAACTCACAGCTACAAGATATTAGTAGGAATACAATATCGTAAAAGAGAACCGTTCTTTCGTATTATATATTATAATAAAGGTGTATGCGTTTACTTCTGAGAAGCGAAAAGGAGATATGAAATCTATGACGACCGAAAAAACTAAAAAGGCAATCGTGATTGTAGGCTATGGCGGAATGGGCAGTTACCATGCCAAGCTGATCAAGGATAATGAATTTCTCGAGGTTTCGGGAACCTATGATATTTTGGAAGAACGTCGGAAGGTATCTCAGCAGGAAGGCTATCCAGCCTACGAAAGTTATGAGCAGGTTCTGAATGATGATGCAGTGGATGTGGTGCTCATTGCAACACCTAACGATGTGCACAAGGATCTGGCGCTTGAGGCTTTTAAAGCTGGCAAGCATGTTATCTGTGAGAAGCCGGTAACATTGAATGTTAGTGACTTCAAGGAAATGGTGGCTGCGGCCGATGCTGCTGGCCGGGTACTGATGGTTCACCAAAACCGCCGCTGGGATGAGGATTTCCTTACCATTAAACAAATGTATAACGAGAAGACGATTGGCGATCTGTTCCGCATTGAATCCAGAGTGCACGGGGCGAACGGCATACCTGGTGACTGGCGCCATCTGGAAGCGCATGGCGGCGGCATGCTGCTGGACTGGGGCGTGCATCTGCTGGATCAGATCCTGCACATGGTGGACAGCCGAATGACCAGCCTGAGCAGCCGTTTGAGCTTCATTCTGGGCGATGAAGTAGATGACGGCTTTGAATCGGTTATCCAGTTCGAGAACGGTGTATCCGTGCTGCTTGAAGTGGGAACGACGAATTTCATTACGCTGCCACGCTGGTACGTGAAAGGAACCGAAGGAACTGGAGTTATTGAAGACTGGTCGTTAAACGGCAGAATTGTAACCCGCAATCAGGATGCTGTGAAGGTGGAACCAAAACCTATCCAAGCCGGGGTAGGTTTGACCAAAACAATGGCCCCTCCTTCCGAAGAGGCTACCATTACGGGTGCTTTGCCGGAACCATACCGTCAATCCAGCAGCTTCTTCGACAATTTTGCGGCTGTCATCGAAGGGCAAGCAGAACCGATTGTAAAGAATGAGGAAGTACTGCGTGTACTGAACTTGATCGAAGCGGTGTTTGAGTCAGCCAGAACGGGTAAAACTCTGACAGATTTCGATATTTATCCTGCATAAGGTTTCAGCAAAGAACTCATCGGTTATTCTATAGAAAGCACTGCGGTCTTTCAGGCTTTATGCTTGGGGCTGCGGTGCTTTTTTTGTGTGTTGTTTTCTGTCAGGTGGTTTTCCGATGGAGGCAGCTGTTTCTGTGTCTAGTTGTCACTAGTTAGCTACCGGATAACAACACAGCAATTTGGGTCGGTTATCCGACCAAGAAAGTACTAAAAAGTTTTGCCCATCCAAATGTACAGGGACATCAAGCCGAACATGAACAAGCAGAAGTTAACGCTTACAAATAATCCACGGAGCAGAGGCGAGCGATGAAATTGAAGGGGAGTTCGTAAATTTCCGACACCCTCGAACAGAAACATGATCAGTACCGTGTGAATAATGGTGTGGCCAATGATCTCGATGTGACCGAATACAAGGCTTGTCATAATAAAGACACCGGATACCAGCAAAGCAGTGAATCGATTCATAATACCAACAATAAAGGCCCATGCCAGTCCCAGCTCTATAAACGCGCTGATCAGGACAAAGTTTTCGAGACTAAATCCGAAGGTAGGAAGACCGTATTCTCCCATTACAGTACAAGCAAGCTCAGGGATGGTCAGCTTTTCCATGGCGAGCCAGGCAAGGGATACACCCGTACATATGTACATAACGGCAACCGCTGTTCTTCTGAGAGGAGTGCCAGATACAAACAGATAATACACGATGCCGAGATATAACAAATAATCAATCGCATGAAAGAGGCCGTAAGTTAAGGTGGCTTGGACATAAAGCAAGAATAGGATGGCACCGCTTACAGGCAGCGTTCTTTTATTGAATAGAAAGACGACAGCACCAACAAGACCGAGAATAATCCACATGGAGTTGATATTGAATTCAGGTGCAAGATATGATCCGCTCAGGAGCTGCATAGATAATCCGAGGGCGAGCCCGGTCCGCATGATTAGCTCGGTATGGGGCTTTATTCTGTCCAGCCACCGATGAATATGTAGGACATTCTTCTGTCTTCCCAAGGGAGCATGTATAACACTTGTGAACCATAGGACTAGGACTGTAAACGCTAACCAAAACAGGAACGTCAGTGTTATGATACGTGAGAATGGAAGAGGAACCCGATCAAGATTATCTGAGAACCATTTTACATGAATATAGATATTGCTATGAATGGAGAATTGCATTAACATACAATAAGTTCCTCCCCCAACTAATTCTAGATACATATACAAGATAAAACAATTTTAGATAAAAAAGTATATTTTTAGATGAATATATCCCCGATTTCTATGAATTTATCCCTTTAATGAATACGAATGATAGTTTTGAACCGATCAATCGAGGTTTTTTTATTTAATTCTACAATTCCATAGGTTTGATATAATGAGAGAAAAGTGGCTTAGGACTGGAAGAAGGGTGAAACAGATGATCGAACCGCAATACATACCACCGAATACAACGAATAATGTACAACAGGCGCAAGGAGCAGTTCTAATGCTGCAAGGGACGGCTTCAGATGTTGGCAAAAGCATCGTAACCACAGCTCTTTGTCGTATTTTTCGACAGGACGGTTATCGGACGGCTCCTTATAAATCACAAAATATGGCGCTTAATTCTTACGTAACCTTGGATGGCAAAGAAATTGGAAGAGCTCAGGGCGTGCAGGCCGAGGCCTGCGGCATTGCTGCTAATACGGATATGAATCCCATTCTGATCAAGCCTGTGAAAGACATGCATTCGCAGATTGTGATTCATGGCGTGCCTGAAATGCAAATGAGTGCAATGGATTACAGGAATCATTTCCTGCCTAAGGCAAAAGACATCGTGCTGGATGCGCTGGGTCGACTCCGAGCTTGTTATGATATCGTTGTCATGGAGGGGGCCGGAAGCCCCGCCGAGATTAATCTAAAGGATCGGGATATCGTCAATATGAATTTGGCGGGATGGGCAGATTCGCCAGTCATCCTGGTCGCGGATATTGACCGCGGAGGCGTATTCGCCTCGATTGTAGGCACACTTGAACTGCTAGAGCCTCATGAAACCGCACGAATCAAAGGGTTTATCATTAACAAGTTCCGCGGGGATCTGGCACTGCTTCAGCCTGGATTGGATTGGCTTGAAGAGCGGACGGGCATTCCCGTACTGGGTGTTCTCCCTTATATTCAGGATCTAAGGATTGAGGCAGAAGATTCCGTTGTGCTGGATGAGCTTCAATATCGAAAACAGGAAGCACGTGAGCTTGATATTGTCGTGGTGAGGTATCCGCGCATTTCTAATTTTACAGATATGGACGCGCTTCGCTGGGAGCCGGATGTGGTCGTTCGTTTTGTTCAGTCCGTGGATGAGCTTGGCTCACCGGATGTCATTATATTACCTGGTACCAAGGATACGATCAGTGATCTTGAATTTCTTCAGGAGCGGGGACTGGCTGATGCGATCATCAAACAGGTTCAGCAGCGGGATATCCAACTGGTGGGCATCTGCGGAGGATATCAGATGCTGGGCGAACGGTTATCAGATTTCCATGCAGTAGAAGGAACAGGCCGGGAAGCGAAAGGGCTAGGACTGCTGCCGATTCGGACTTCCTTTCTAGCACATAAAAGAACTGTTCGGGTTAGTGGGCGACTATGTAAGAATGTACCATTTGAACTGAGTTTGCAAGATACCAACGACACTCTCCCGATTCATGCTTATGAAATCCATATGGGCGTTACGGAATGGAGTACCTTGAAGGATGACTCCAGATATCGCCCGCTTTTTTCGATTGAAGCAGAAGAATTGGAATTATCACAGTCAAACGATGATATTCAAACGCATCTAGAAGGGCTTGGCACTTCGGATGGCCGCATATGGGGAAGCTATTTGCACGGTTTATTTGATAATGATGCGTTTCGGAGAGCCTGGCTGAACGGTCTTCGAATGAAGAAAGGACTTCTCCCCATTTCGGAAACGTTTCAAGCAGAGGAACGTAAATTTGCTGAATTTGACCGCGTGGCCGATATAGTTCGGCAGCATCTGGACCTGAAGAAGGTATATGAAATCATTGGAATATGAACCATGTTCGGTGCTGCGGCTTAAACCATGGGGAATATAACCATTCATTTAGGTGATCCTGAGAAAAGGGCAGCAAACACCATGCAGACAGCATGGTGTTTTTTTTGAATGTAGAACATAATAAAAGTTTAATTATAGGATAGGGGGGTATACTAAATATAAGGATGCTGCAAGTTATAATGTATTTCTAAAATGAATGGAGTGATCATCAAATGGCGAATAAGAAGGCAACTATGCTCACTTTAACCAGTGTTCTTTCATTTGGATTGTTGACAGCTTGTTTTAACGCCACCGAGGTGCAGGATACAGGCGGCCATGGCGGCAAGAGTGCAAGCCAAGAAGAGAGTGACCACAGTGAACACGGAAGCGGGCATGGACATGAGTCGGGTTCTAATGGCTACAAAGCTGCGTTTACGTGGGAAGAGCCGATCACGGCAGGCACCGAGACGGAGTTAACAATTCATATTACAGATCAGAATGGCGATGCGGTTCAGCAATTTGATACCAATCACGAGAAGCTGCTGCATCTGATCGTTGTGAATCGCGATTTATCCTCCTTCAATCATATCCATCCCGATTATAGAGAGAATGGCGTGTTTACGGTTAATACAACATTCCCAGCTGGCGGTAAATACAAATTGATCGCGGATGCTGTACCGAAGGGGACATCGGGAGCCACGCTTAGCGAATGGATTCAAGTGAAGGGTGAGGAAGGTGTTGCTTCGGTGCTTAAGCCTGATTCCGAACTGATCAAACAAGTGGACGGAAAGGAATTTACATTGAGTTTGAGCAATACCTTGTCCAACGAAGAAGTCGTGCTCACCTATCATATTGGGGACCTTAAGACTAAACAAGGAATAGATAATCTAGAGCCTTATCTTGGTGCCGTGGGCCATGTTGTCATTCTATCTGCAGACGCTGAACAGTACATCCATGTGCATCCTCTCGATGAGCGAAGCAGGGGTCCAAAAGCGGAATTCGCTGCAGTCTTCCCGCATAGCGGCATCTACAAAATTTGGGGACAATTTCAACACGAGGGTCAAGTAATGACAGTTCCATTTGTGGTTGAAATCAAATAATAATACGATGAGGAGTGATTGATATGACAGCATCATTGAAAATTTATACGATACCCACTTGCAGCGACTGCCAGCATGCCAAGCGTTACTTTAAGGAACAGCAGGTCCCTTACACGGAATACGATTGCACCCAAAATCCGGATTACGCAGAAGAAGTCCGGCAACTGACAGGAAAACAAATGGTACCCACCATCGTTATAGATGACAAGGTATTTGTTGGATTTGCCGATAATTTGACTGACATCAGGGAGCTGCTGAAGTAATCGGTGGGATATGTATACCATATAGGGGCATGGATCTTTCTTAGCTGAATGGGTCCATGCTTTTTTACGTTGGAACAACTCGGATTCTGCTCACCATCCATTTGAGCTAAAAATGTTCTTTTCCTATAGTAAATTCCACCGTGTAAATAATCTGTAAGGGTGTTATTATATGGATTGTATCTCTTATGATCGGATTGACATACCTGCATGATGGTTATAGCAGATTTATGGAACGAATCCAACCACAGCACGTATCAATATTCACAGATTAATGGAAGGGGAATAAACCATTGGATAACGGAATGAAAGTCGTTTTGTATGAGAAGAAACCAGACGGAGAGCTGGTAGAGATTGAAGAGCGGACTTGGACGAGCAACATGGTTGCGGCTTTGGAGCATGTGAATTATATCGTTGCCGGCGGCCGTGAATATGAAACGATTGAAGGCAGACTCGATGTGGATACGGGCAAGCTGGAACTACTGCTCGTTCCAATGCGAAACGAATGAAATCTGTCCGAAAGGAGAAATCGCTTTGAGTAATGAAAAAGAGAAAAAAGAGCTGCCGGCCTCCAAATGGCTGACACCGGAAGGCAAACCGATTCGTGTGTTATCGAGCTCCCTTGGTATTGCTTTGCTGGCAAATGCCTTTTTGGTTTCAGGTGCAGCAGCTAAGGATCTCGCTTCAGAAGCGGTCCCCGCAGCTGACGAGCCGCAGCTGGTGTCATGGTCAACAGAGGAAGTAAAACAGTACTTCGATAAGAACGTGGATTGGAACATTCCGTTCCCAAGCGAGGAGGAATTCCAGGAAGAACCGCTTGAAGGAAGCAACGCAGGTGCTGGCACCGGGGGCGGAACTACGGTGGTCAACAACTATCACGGCTACAATTCTGGCTTCGGCTGGGATGATCTGCTGCTGTATCACATGCTGTTTAACAACGGCTCCTACTATTCATCCAGCGGGTGGTACAACAATCACCGCGGTTATTATGCTAACAACGGCAAGCCGTATAAACCTCGTACTTATTCCAGTGGTTCATTTCAGAATAAGCCGGTCGTCAACTCCAATGTTCGCCCCAAAACCTCAACTTCTTCCTCGGGTACAATCACTCGCCGTTCTACGTCGTCCAAATCGGGGGGCATTGGCGGCAACTCCAGCGGATTTAGCTCATCAGGCCCAAAATCCAGCACAAGATCAGGCGGTTTTGGTGGATGAGCTGCGAGAGCATATTTACAGTGACAGGACAGCCTGATCCCGACCGGGCAGGGCGGGTATCAGAACTGGAACGGCTTGGCTTTACCTGGGCCGATATGGATGGGGAAGCTTATTGGATCGACCAGATTGTCACCTTGCGTAAAGAGACCTATTGTGAGTTAAAGGAAGCAGCGGCATCGCTCTGGAGGGTTTTGGATAAAACGGTTCGTTATATTCATGGAAATCATCATATATACAGTCTGATCGGCATTCCTCCTATCTTGTGGGCGATGCTGGATGAATGTCCGCTGCCAGAAGAAGGTCTCATCAGCCGGTATGCCAGATTTGACTTTGCGATCGCTCACGATGGGAGCATCAAACTGCTGGAACTGAACGCAGACACGCCTACAGGGTATGTTGAAGCTTCCATAGCGACTCCCTGGATGTGTGCTCAGGCTGGCATTTATTCCCCCAATGAACAAATGAAGACGCTCGTGGCAGAAGCCTGGGGAGTAGAACGTCCCGATACGGCAGCATGTATTGCTTACGGCGAACATAAAGAGGATTCCGGAACGATTGAGGCATTGGTCCGGCATAGCGGGCTGGATATCCGCTTAGTGGATTGTTTGGATTTATGGGTGGATGAAGGTATATTGAAGGACGGCCAGGGCCGGGAGATTCAGCGGATGTTTGCTCTGTATCCGAAGGAATGGATGTCTGTCGATGACGGCGGGGATGCGCTGGCCTATGCCATCGAGACAGGAAGACTGCAGTTGTTTAATTCGCCGCACAGTATTTTGCTGCAATCCAAAGGCTTGCTTGCCGCTATGTGGGGAATGTTTGAGCTTGGACTACTGTTTGATGAGATTGAGCGCGAAGCGATTAACAACTATATGCTTCCGACTTACAATAAACCGGTATTCTCCGGTCAATATGTATCAAAATCAATGTTCGGCCGTGAAGGCGGTTCTGTCAAACTGTATGATCCGGCTGGACAGCTTGAGATTGAGGATCAGGATGGTTATGACACAAGTGTCCTGTTTCCAACGGTATATCAGCATAGGGCTGAGATGGCGCGTGTGGAGACGGCAGCGGGTGAATTTCACATATTGACTGGAATGTTTGTCATTAATGGAACCCCTTGCGGTTTATTGGGACGGGCAGGCGGTTTGATTACGGGAAATTCCAGTCATTTTATCGCAATGGGAGTGAAATAAATGCATGTGAAACATAATCATAGAACGATGAAGGAAGCTATGAATGGAAAGAGAAGGCCATCGATTGTTCTGACGGCGCTTATCCTGTCCCTTATGCTTGCGCTGAGCGCTTGCTCTGGTAGCAGTTCAACAGTGTTTAATTCCGGATCAGATGAAGTGTCCTCGACATCCGCCCGTGTGCCTTGGGACTATCGGATCGTTGAAGGAACGGTTGGTGATTTGATTGGCGGGGATATGACCGTGCTGCCCGACAACGAGCTCCTGCCAAACGATAACAACTATGCGACGGGGGATAAAATATGGACGCTTCAGTTCATGGATGCGGAATTAACCACGGACGCGAATCAACGGAATGATATACGCTTATCTTCATGGCAGACCATTAAGTCATTCAATGATCAAAAATCGGCGGAATCGGATTTGACCAACCTCAAGGTGATCGTCAAAACGGACGTGAAGCTGGTTGGAGTTTATAAGACAACATATAAAAAAGATACCAGGCATTTTGCGGTCGTCGAGCTTCCAACAGGGAACCGGATCAAACAACCGATCGACGAGAAGCGTTATGCTGCGATGGAGAAGCAGGAAAAGGTTGATGTTGTATTGGAGGAAGTGCATGATTTCGCCGATTACGACTTGGCCTATGCAAAATTTCGGGGGTGGGCGGATTGATGGTCGTCGTGAATATTGCTATTAGTGTAGTATGTATTATCTTACTTCAATTGCTGGGGATGCTGATCTTCAGCTGGATGACCCGGTTTAACGACATGGAGGAGCTGAAGAAAGGAAATGTCGCAGTTGGTCTTGCGTTTGGCGGCAAGTTTATGGGCACAGCCATCATTCTGGGAATATCCGCTTATACGAATTCATCGATTTGGCATATGATCATATGGTTTGTCGTCGGGTATGTCTGTTTAATCATTGCCTATTGGGTATTCGAGCTGGCAACACCGGGTCTTCGAATTTCCGAGCACCTGCAAAAAGGAAATGTAGCTATCGGCGTCCTGCTGGCTATGGTATTCATTGGCACTGCTTTTGCCATCAGCAGCTTGATTATCTAGTCTTTCGATTCCTTATGCAGCTGAACAACGTCTCTGTTCTAAACAGGGGCGTTTTTTTGTGATTCTGCGAAAATATAATGCGGTAAAGGGGCAAAGTTATCCGACATTTTGGCGGTAAATCCATTATTACCCTCCACAGAATATTGGAAGCGGTGGGTATCTCTTCAAAATCATAGGGATCTGATCAGACTCGGACGTTCATGGATTCGGGTTCGATTTAGGTTGTCCCCCCGCAGATCTTAAAAATCCCAAACAAATTTATTAAACATATTGCACTGTGATTCAAACAGAAAACTATAAAAATAGGCGATACTTACCACTTGAACCTGCTTCTCGTTCCGATACAATATTAAACAATCCCGGTACAGGACTCTATTCTTATTTTGAGGTTAAGGGTAATTTTTCCAAACCTTTTCAGAATGCGGATCTCAGCCGTTTTTTTATACGACTTTGGTATCAATTTTGTCATAACTATGGATAATGATGTAAAAATGACCGGAACTTTAGCAATTTTTATGCGTTTAACATTACAATTCACGAAAATTTTCTGAAAATCATCGTGATGATGCCATCCTTCTTTCATTCGTACATATTGGCAGGCTGGGGCCTTTGTTGAGTCAGAGCTCCTTTACGGCATGCTTAGCATCAGGTGGTTAGGTTGTCAAATGTCAGGGATGAAGAGATAGCGATTGGCTTCAACGGGGGAAAAAATGGAAGAAGTTGCGTTTTACTTCTTTATGACTAAAATCGCTATCGGAAAAGTTGGTAAAGAAGAAATATGGTATCGGGAAAGCATCGGCTATAGAATGACGAGTGTGGCTCAATCGTCGTCAACGCCGATGCAGCATCAAACATTACTTATGAATGGGCAGGTGAGCAACGAAGACGATGAGCAAACGTAAATGGTGGGTACTCGTAGTTCTCTGCACTATAGTGCTTCTCTGCGGTGCCGCTATAATCTATGAAAATATACGACCGTCACTTAAAACGTATGCGGATGCGGACGGTGTGAAAATGAAGTTTAAAACCGAGGGAACCTCCTTCCTGGTATATCAAAATGACGAAGAGTGGAAGGAGGTTTTTGCCAAAGGGGTAAATCTGGGAGCAACGGTGCCTGGACATTTTCCCGGAGAGCTGCCGGCAACGGAAGAGGATTACCTCCGCTGGTTCAAACAGATTGATGATATGGGAGCGAACGTCATTAGGGTCTATACGGTGCATAATCCGGTTTTTTATTCCGCGCTGGTGAAGTACAACCGGGATAAAGGGGATGATCCCTTGTATTTCATGCAGGGGATATGGTCACCGGAGGAGCAGCTAATCGAACGCCGGGATGCGTACGATGAAGAAATCGTGCAGACGTTCAAGGCGGAAATCTCCAAAGCCGTTGCCGCAGTCTATGGCGATATTAACGTTGAGCCCAAGCATGGACAGTCGAGCGGGAAGTATAAAGTCAATGCAAGCAAGTATCTCATGGCTTGGCATGTTGGGACGGAATGGGACCCAAGCATGGTTGATAACACCAATACCGTCCATAAGGATGTGCCTCAGTATAAAGGGGACCATTTCTCGGGTACAAAGGATGCAAGTCCTTTTGAGAATTGGCTGGCATCCATGCTGGACTATACGGCAGCCGAGGAGCAGAAATACGGCTGGGAGCATCCGATGACCTTTACAAATTGGGTCACAACGGACGTGCTTGATCATCCAGGAGAACCGTTATTTGAAGAGGATTTGGTGTCCGTTGATGCAAGGCATGTAGAACCGGTGAACTGGGATGCGGGATATTTCGCGGCATACCATGTGTATCCGTACTATCCGGATTTTTTCCGTACAGACAAAACGCTGCAGACCATTCCGGATGGAGACGGGGGTTACAACACGTATAAAGCCTATCTGCGCAAGCTTAAGGCAGAGTTTCAGGATATGCCGATCATGGTCACTGAATACGGCGTACCTTCATCCATCGGTGTCTCACACTATGGGCCTGGAGGGAAGGACCAAGGAGGACATGATGAAGCGGAGCAAGGTTCAGTCAATGTGTCACTGACCCAGGATATTTACGACGAAGGTTATTCGGGGGCGATCCTGTTCATGTGGCAGGACGAATGGTTCAAGAAGACATGGAATACGATGCCTTATGAAATACCTGCTGACCGCAGGGCATTCTGGTTGAATGTGTTGACCAATGAGAAGATGTTCGGTGTACTGGCCATGCAGCCGGGGAAAGCAGAACAGATTACCATCGATGGGGATTTGAGTGATTGGGAGAAGGTTCCGGAGGGTGAGGTTAAGACGTGGTCTGGAACGGCGCCTGGAGTCAAGAGCATGAAATTGACTCATGATGAAGCGTATTTATATATCGGCATGGAACTGGAGAAGGAGTTTGATCCTAAACACTCCAAGCTCTTCATCGGAGCAGATACGATCCCTGGCGGTGATATTCCTGAGAAAGAGTTGGCAGGGAGAAAACTCACAGGCGGTGCATTGGAGACTTTGATCCAGCTGGGCCAAGAGGATGAATCTCAAGTCAGTATTGCACCTTCTTATGACTTTCACAGCCGCTTGTACGGGAAAGAGGGGTATTGGATGCTGCCGGGAGCGGAAGCCAAGGGAACAAAGGATGACCCTGTTGTGCCAGGAGGTTCATTCCACTCATGGAAGCTGGCGATCAGCTTGTTGATGAATCCGCCGGATACCCGTTTTTCTCATCCATTTGTTGATGAGACGGTAGGATTATTAATGAGGGGAACCAGTGATCCGGAGTCTCCCGATTTCAATTCCCTTACCGCGTGGCAGTATCAAGGCCGATTTATCGAGATGAGAATACCTTGGATGCTGCTGGGCTTCGGAGATCCGAGCTCGCTGCAGGTCCTGGATTACAGTCCGCTTCAAGACAAACGCTCATTCAGCACGGTAACTACGGAAGGCATCCGGCTGGCGCCATGGATCGCAGAACGGTCTGAGAGCGGTGGGAAAGCAGAAGCGGGATCGCTTGCGACTATAAACCTCAAGGATATCGAGCCTTATACATGGGATCTGTGGGAAGACACGATATACAGTGAACGTTTGAAGCAGAGCTATTACGATATGCAGGACATCTTTACCCGTCTGCCTGATACCGGACGGCAACCAGATGCTAAATAAAAGGAGGAGCCATCGGATATGTTTTCAAATTTAGAAATGGCATACGTCTTCATCTATGTATGCCTCGGCCTCATTGCTGCCGGCATTATCCTGTTGTTCCAAATGAAGATCAAGCACAATGCGGAGCAAAGAGACGTAGAACGTTTCACGAAGAAACACCATGATTATTTCATGTACGTGCAGAGTCATTTGCATGACGATGTTACGCTGGAGCTTCCTCCAGGTAAACTAACCTCGGCGGAACGCCGGGTCATCCAAGCCAAATGCATGGAGTGGATCGAGCAGTTCAAAGGAGACGCCAGAGAGAAACTACTTCAATTATGCAGGGATGCCGGATTTATAGAGGAGGATATTCGGGCATTATCCAGCTTACGGAAAGACCGCCGCATCGAAGCGGTCTACCGGCTGGGGGGGATGCGTGCTGAAGAGGCGGTGCCCCAACTACAGGAACTGATGAATCGGACAAAGTATGGCCCGATGACCATTATCATTGCGCGGGCCATAGCCAAAAGCGGGAATCAGTCACAGCAGATTCGGGAAATGTTAGCAAAGCTGCTATCGTACGATAAAGCCATTCATCATATGGCAGCCGATATTTTACTTGAAACCCGGCTGGATTCGGCAAGTCTCATGCGCAAGCTCCTGGACGATCCTGATCCAGGACTGGTCAAGATTTCGCTGGTAGCCATGTGGGGACAAGCTATTCCGGCTGTCGTTCCTACGCTCGACCGTCTGGTCGGGTCCGAGGAGAAGGACGTCCGGGCAGAGGCGGTCAAGCTCTATCTCAGCTCGAACCCTTCCTTGAAGGATGATACCATTGCACAGCTCATGAATGACCATGAGTGGGAAGTTCGGGCAGCCGCTGCCAAAGCATTGGGTAATCTTCATGCAGCAGGCAGCATTCCTCTCTTGGCTTCAGCCCTGAAGGACGAGAATTGGTATGTGCGCAACAACAGCGCGGAAAGTCTTGCCATGCTCGGAGAGCAAGGCTTTGAGACCTTATGTCAGGCGGCACTGACGGGAGAGGGTCCTGCCAGGGAAACGGCCCTATACCGAATTGAGCAGATCATGTCCAAGGAAGGCGAGCATGAGCAAGTGGAGCAAATGGTGGCCTTTAATAAACGAAAACTGGTGTACGATCGTTATTTCGGTCTTCAAACAAGCAAACGAATTGGCACCGTTGCAGGAGTAGGAGGAGATTACACTGCTTAGAGATATCCTGCTCACCTACGGTATGGTGACGATTTATTACGTCATGATCGTTAGTGCGCTCTATTTTGTAATTATGTTGTTTTCTTTCAGAAATATTAAGGACATTTTCAGACGAGCGAAATACTCGACATACAATACGCTTTCAGGCTCGGAGCTTGTGCCCTCCGTATCCCTGTTGGTTCCGGCTTTTAATGAAGAACTGACCATCGCGGAGAATGTCCGCTGTCTGATGACGCTGAATTATCCGACATACGAGGTCATCGTTATCAATGACGGCTCCTCGGATGAAACGCTGAAGGTACTGATTGAGGAGTATGGGTTAACGCTGCTGCCGAATCCTCAGATTCGCGGTAACATCAATACCAATAAGGTTCGCGGGATTTATTATAACCCTCAATATCCCCAGCTCTATCTGATTGATAAGGAGAACGGCGGTAAGGCGGATTCTTTGAATGCGGGCATTAACTTATCCCGATATCCGTTGATCTCCTCCATCGATGCCGATTCCTTGCTGGAGAAGGATGCCCTGATCCGCATGGCTCGGATGTATATGGAGAATCCCGAGGAAACCGTGGCGATCGGCGGAGATGTGCGGATTGCTAACGGCTGCGTGATTGAAAACGGAGAGGTGAAGGATGTATCTTTGCCGCGCCGCATGTGGCCTATGTTTCAATCCATTGAGTATATGAAGGCCTTCCTGGGAGGGCGAATCGGTTGGAGTCATTTAAACGGTCTCATTATCGTCTCAGGTGCCTTCGGTTTGTTCCGGAAGGATTATGTCATTGCGGTAGGCGGCTATCGGGGGGGGTACCCCGGTGAAGATATGAACATCATTATCAAGCTGCACCGCTACATGTTGGAGAATAAAATCAAATACCGTGTTGCCTTCTGCCCGGAAGCGGTGTGCTGGACGCAAGCGCCAGACAGCTACCGTATCCTGTCCAATCAGCGAAAACGCTGGGGACGAGGGAACCTGAAGAATATGATCGAGAACCGCGATATGGTGTTCAATCCGAAATACAAAATTATGGGCCTGTTAACGATGCCCTATAACGTTATTTTTGAAGCGTTAAACCCTTACTTCAGAATCACGGGCCTTCTGGCTCTGCTTGGATATGTATTGCTGGATATGACAAATTGGCATGTGCTGGTCGTATTTGGACTCGTCAACTTTTTAAGCGGGTACATGCTCAGCGTGGGAGCCCTTATCCTCGAGGAGATCGCCTTCCGGAGGTACACCAAATTGTCCGATCAGGTGAAGATGCTTCTCTTCTCTGCACTCAAGTTTGTGGGTTATCACCAGCTGGGTGTGCTGTGGAGAGTACAGGGGCATATTCAATATCTGCAAAACAACAATTCATGGGGTACCATGACCCGGCAGAGCTGGAAAGATAAGAAAGAGGCTGCTTGATGATCGTGGCCCGGTTCAAATTTGATGAAAGGTTAAAAAAATAAAGAGAGGTGGGACTTACAGTTATGTCTCAATCCGCTACATTGCAACGCGTGCAGGCCGTTGATTTTTACGGCCGACTGGAAGAGGAAGTGAGAGAACATTCCCAGGGAACGGCATTGCTGTTCCTGTACTGTGCAGGTGATTCATCCGGATCGGAAGTCGAGCTGTCGGAGGTTCAGAGCTTTGTGGACCAGCTGTCAGGCGACAACGGTAAGGTTCTGCAAGACGCCAATAACGGCGTCATGGCGATTACGCTGCCTGGCTATTCACTGGATGCGGCCCATTATCAGGCGCTGCTTCTGAAGCAGCACCTCCAGGGCCGTTTGGGGGAAGCAGATCCTCGCATTACGCTTGCAGAACTTACCGAAACGCCGTCCATGCAGACGATGAAGCAGATGGCAGAATCGACCAGGCTCAGCACTTCTTCGGATATTCATATATTCACGCAAGAGGAAGCAGACCGGGATCAGAACCGTATTCTAATCGTGGATCAAGATGCCACGGTGAGGGAGTTTTTACAGATTCGCCTGGCTATGCAAGGCTATGAAACACTTGAAGCGCTAGATGGTTTGGAAGCATTGGAGCTGATTGCGAAATGGGAGCCGGATCTTGTTTTGACAGAACTGAATCTGCATGGCATTGACGGCTTACCTTTCATCCATCATATCCAGCAGCTAGATGTGAAGGAATCTCCTAAAATCGTAGTGCTGACCGAGAAACGCGTCGAACAGACGATCAGCCAGTGCTTTCAAAACGGAGTGGATGATTATGTAACCAAGCCGTTCTCGCCAGTGGAACTGGATGCCCGTATCCGCCGCTGCCTTCATTAAAATACGCCAGGAATATTTTAAGATGAGGATTCATAAATGGATACGTGATTAGTTGAGCTGAAACAGGTTCTTTAATCACAAGGAGAGCGTTCAACAAAACGTGGTCTGTTTTTTGGCCAATGAGCAAAAGAAATAGACGAATAGACTATACATCTGATGGAGGTTGAATACTTGTGAATGAGGAATATGAAACTTTATTGAGTGCCATTGAGAGTAAGAAAGCAGTTCTGGGTGTCGTAGGGCTGGGCTATGTAGGTCTGCCATTGGCTGTCGAAATGGTGAAACAGGGATTTACGGTAATCGGTATTGATCTAGATCCGGATAAAATCGATCGTATCTATCGTGGCGAATCTTATATTACGGACATCTCATCCGAAGAGCTTGCGGCATGCATGGAGACCGGTCGTTTCAAACCGACTACGGATTACAGCATGATTGCCGTCATCGACGCGGTCAGCATCTGTGTGCCAACGCCGCTCAGCGAGAACCAGGACCCAGATACTTCCTATATAACAATGGTAGTTGATCAGCTCAAACGCTTTATGAAGCCTAATCTGCTAATTACGTTGGAGAGCACCACCTACCCAGGAACTACGGAAGAATTGATTCAGCATCAGATTGAGAAGCTTGGCTATAAAGTAGGTCAAGATTTCTATCTATGCTTCTCACCGGAACGGGTTGATCCGTCCAACAGCCGTTTTAATACACGCAACACGCCGAAGGTGATTGGCGGAACGACGAATGCTTGCTTGAAGCTGGGTGAAGCGTTGTACAAGCAGTATGTGGAGAAGGTCGTACCAGTCAGCAACCCGAAGGTTGCAGAAATGTCCAAGCTGCTGGAGAATACGTTTCGCAGCGTGAACATCGCCTTTGTCAACGAGATGGCCATGATGTGCGATCGCATGGGCATTGATGTATGGGAAGTAATCAATGCGGCAGCAACCAAGCCTTTCGGCTTCATGCCGTTCTATCCGGGCCCGGGTATCGGCGGTCACTGCATCCCGCTGGATCCGATGTATTTGTCCTGGAAGGCCAAAGGCTTCCGCTTCTATAGTAAATTTATTGAGCTTGCACAATCCACCAATGACAACATGCCTTACTACGTTATCAGCAAAACGGCTACGATTCTGAATGAATATGCCAAGTCGATCAAGCGTTCCAACATCCTGCTGCTAGGAATGGCGTACAAGCCTGACATCAGCGATTTGCGGGAATCGCCAGGCCTTGAAGTGTACGAGCAATTCAAGGAGAATGGTGCCAATGTAGAATACTATGATCCGTACGCACACCGTTTTGAGGATAAGCAAGGCAATACAGTTTACAGTGTGGAGTACGATCTCGCGAAGTTCAGCCGTTATGACTGCATCGTGCTGATTACGAACCACAGCAATCTGGACTATCATTCGATCGCTTCCACCGGTGTACCTATTCTCGATACAAGGAATGCATTTAAAGCCTATGCAGAGCCTCATATTTATAAGATTGGCCATTCCGTACAGCATGTGTCCGAGCCGGGCGAAGCTGTCTTAATCTAATGAAATGGACGAGAAGAGTGGGGCATCTGAATGCAAAAGCGAAGTGGATCACCCTGATCGCGGGCACTTGTCTTTTGCTGGTCCTCCTCCTTCTTCTTCTTCCGTCACATCAGGTGAATCAGAATAAGGCAACCTGGCTGTGGGATGCAAGCTTGATCCAAAGTGAAACGGAGGATATTGTTTCCTTTAGCGTCAGTGAAGGAATAACGACGATCTTCCTCCAAATTCAAAATGAGGTTCAAGATGAGGAGTATCGGCATTTCGTGGCTGCGGCACATCAGCAGGGCATCAGTGTCCACGCCTTGGACGGCCGGCCGGAATGGGCTTACGAGGACGGCAGACGAAAAGGCATGGAACTGCTTAGCTGGCTTGAAGAGTACAATCAAGCCTCTGATCCCAAGGAGAAATTCGAGGGCGTGCAATTCGATGTTGAGCCGTACATCCTCCGGCGCTGGGATAACGAACAGGAACAGGTGGTAGCAGAATGGAGCGCGAACGTGGAAGTGTGGAAGCAAGAGGCTAAACGCCAAGGGCTCCCGTTTAGTGCCGCCGTTCCCTTCTGGCTGGATTCAATACCAGGACCAAATCGCACAGATTCCGAATCATTCAGCAATTGGATGATCCGGAATACGGACGCGATTGCGGTTATGGCCTATCGGGACAGTGGTAAGCAGATGTACGAATTGTCCAAGGAAGAACTGGAACAAGCGGATGCGCTCGGCAAGTCCGTTTGGATCGGTATGGAGCTCGGTGACACAGATGAAGGTGAGCATCTGACCTTCTATGCCAAGAGCGAGCAGGAGATGGAGGATGAGGCCCTTCGCGCGGCTAAACTTGGCAGCAGCCATTCTTCCTTTGCAGGTTTGGCTGTCCACCATTACCAGGCCTGGGTACAAAAGAGGACCGCAATGGCCAAGGATGAACCTTAATCCCTGTGTCATTCAGTTATCAAGCCTCAAGCTTGCAATCATTTGATATCATTCACTTATATTCAATCAACATACCTCCAAAGGTCTCAAGCGAGACTTTTGGAGGTTTTTTTCGATCGCTGAACTAATGAATGAGCTTTGATGCTTTTGCTTTGCTGACAAGCCTGCTGCTGGCCTGATTGATCGACTTCTTGAGGAAGATCCCGACCACAAGCGCCATCACGGCGAAGATCAGCATAAACAAGATATCCACGTAGACGATATCCCACAGGATGCCGCCGACAGCTTCCCTCATCATGCTGATGGCATAAGTGAATGGCAGATAGGGGTGCAGGGACTGGAAGAAAGGAGGTGTCATCTGTATGGGGAAGGTTCCTCCCGCGCCAGCGAGCTGCAGGACGAGCAGCACGATCGCCATGGCTTTTCCGACATTGCCAAATACCGATACCAACGTATAGACAATCAGCATGAAAATCGAGCCGTTAAGCAGCGCAAACAGAATAAACCAGCCCGGATTCACTACATAGGCTCGCAACAAATAAAGATCGCCCAGGGTAACAAATAATGCCTGGAACAGGGCAATCGTCAGAAAGGTCAGGAAACGTCCAAAGTATACCTCGATGCTACGGAAACTCTTCTCTTCCTCATGCACCTCGACAGAGAGCAGGGATACGAGCAGCAGGGCACCAACCCATAAGGATAAAGTCGTGAAGAAAGGAGACATCGCAGAGCCGTAATTCGGGATGGGATATAGCCGGTTTTCCTGGAGTGTGACAGGTTCGGCAAAAAACTGGCTTTCGAGCTCAAAATTATTTTTAAGCAGATCGATTACCTCTTGGATATCCCCTTCCGCTTCCATCTCGCGCATCCGGTTAGCCAATGTTGTGATTCGAAGCTCGGCCTCCGGTAGTCGACTGTGGGCAAGCTGAATTTCTTTGCGACCTAGGTTGAGACCTTTCCGTGCATCTTCAAGCAATCGCTGGATATCGGGAACGCTGGCAAGTGCCTGATTCAACTCATTCTGGACACGCTTGGCCATATCGGATCCCTTAGCGAAGGCCTTGCTGATCGCTGGACCGATTTCGCTGTCATAACGGTTTAACAGTGTACCGGTCAGGCTCGTTATGTCATCACTCAGTTTCTTCAGCTTGTCGATCGATTCCGCGGGCGCTTCTTTTCCTTCTGCAACGGCTTGCGTGATGGTCTGGAGCACAGATTGGGCTGTTGCCCAACGCTTGGCAATCTCCTCGAGTCTGACAGCACCTGATGCCGCTGCCGGGGATAACGAACCCAGCCGCTTGAACAAACGGGCCAGCCGGTCTGCGGCTTGAGATGCTATCTGTGCCCGATCCTTGGCAGCGTTCAGGCGCTCTGCCAGCTCTTTTGGGTCAATATCGGTATTCCCTAAAGCGTCAAGTACTTGGGAGAGTGTTCCGGTTGCGGCATCCAACACCTCCAAATCCTGGCGCAGTGAAGGTTCCAGTGATTTGGAAGCACTGGCCGCTTCATTGGTGAACTCCACCAGGGCACCAGCGATCTCTTTGCCATCCTTTGCAATACTCTCCAAGCGAGGCAGGGCGGAATTGGCTTGTTTGACCAGCTGGTTAGCCAGCTTAATATCCTTTTCTGCTACGCTCACTGCCTCATTGAGCTCTGGAAAGCTCTTCTCCAGCCGGAACAGTAGGTTTCGGATTTTCTGGATGGCAGGGAGTTGGTTCTCAATTTCAATCCCGAGTGTATTGAAAATCTCGAAGATCGTGCCGTTGGCAGTCTTGATAAAATTTTTGCTGATTTCCTCCACAATACCGGATGCACCCTGTGCAGTTACCTTCGGAGAAATGGCGTTGATTTTTTCATTTGTATAATAGAGGATTTGAGCCTTGACCGGCTCATTGGTCAGAACGGTTCCAATCCGGGCGGAGAAGTCTTCCGGGATGACGATGGCGGCATAATCATCGCCGTGTCGTACGCCCTGAATCGCATTCTCGCTATCTGTCGTAAATCGCCATCCGAGCTTCTCGTTATGCTGCAGCGATTGGACGATCTCTTTACCGAGATTAATTGGCTGATCGCGCAGGGTAGTGCCTTTATCAAGATTGGCAACGGCAATGGATATACCTGAGGTCTGTCCGTAAGGATCCCAGGATGCTTCAATGTTAAACCAGGCGTATAGGGAAGGAAGAACAGCCAGTCCGGAGATGATGACGACCGCAGCCCAGTTACGGATAAGTCTATGGATATCGGCAGCATATATGTGAAAGATATTTTTCATGGATACTCCTGTCTTGTGCGTTGTTGGGGCTAGTATGCCGCCAAATCCGTACCAAGATACGAAATAATTCGATTCTTTAACTCTTCCTTCATGGGAGGCCAACTGCAAAGCAGTGAACGCTGATAGCCTCGGCATAGATATAATACCTGAATTTCTCCCTCAGGGGTCCAGCTCTTGCTCTCAATCCGGATGCCACGTTGCCTGATCTGCTGCTTAATTGTCCAGTAGGGCTCGGACATTCTCTTGATAATGTGCTGCAGATTCAGGATATAGAGATTCGTCATGGTCAGCTCAAGGGTTTTGAATATTTGGATATCCCGTTCAAGAACCATCTGAAGCATGCGATGCAGCAGGTAGTCTCTGATGAGTGCTTCATCTTCACGGGTAGGCGGAGGGGGGATGGAGGGTTTCATAACGGTGACACCTCTTCAGTATAGATTTCAATCCACGTTAAAGGAACATATGTTCTTGTCTTTGTTCATAGTATGTCACTATATAGAGACGTGCAACCCTTAATTTATGGTATAGGATTGGATTCACGCCGCTGTATCGTTTAAACTCCAGATAAGGGTATTTACAGGAGGCGACAAGGTATGATTCTTCATAAAGGAGAAATATTGTTCCGGCAGGGGGATAGTGGGGATCATTTGTTTCATATTCGGAGCGGGCTGTTCAAGGTGACACGTCTTCATCCGAATGGCAATATGGTGCTTTTCAATATTTTATATCCCGGTGAGATGGTGCCGCACCATTCGCTGATCAGTCCGAAGGAAACCCATGGAACAGCGACTGCGCTCATCCAAAGTGAGGTGGAGGTCATCTCAGCCAAGACTTGGTACCGTGAGCTTGAAGAAGATCCGAAGAAGCCGCTTGAAGTCGCAAGATTGCTGCAGGAAAAGGTAAGGTTTATGCAGATGAGGCTGGATCATTTGACAGTGGGTGGACCTGCGGAGCGTTTGGAGCTGCTGATTCGCTGGCTGGATGAATATTCTCAGGGAATCCATCTGACCGAATATTTGACACAGGAAGAGATTGGCCAGCTTATTGGCGTAAGGCGGGAAACCGTAAACCGGTTGCTGCGGGGAATCGATAAGGTCATTTAATGATATCAGCATAAACAACTGAAGCTTCCCATATACTTTCAATGGCTGCAAAGTATACGGAAAGTATATTTTTTTCGGCGATGAAAATTCACGTATTGAACCCAAAAAGGGATGTCCGTCTTCTGCAAGACAGACATCCCTTGATCGGTTTGGTAATGAATGATGATTTAGCTATCCAGTGTACCCGCTGGGCCGAAGAACTCGTAATGTACGCGTTCGGAAGGTACCTCCATGGATTTCAGTTGTTGATTAACGGCAAGCATGAATGGAACCGGACCACAGAAGTAAAAGTCGGAGTTCGGATCAACGGTTTGCTGAAGGAACTCAAGATCAATATAGCCCGATTTATGGCATTGATCTCCTTCTTCCGGTATTTCATAAATGATGTAGGAACTTAATTGCGGATGCTTGGAGGCAAGCTCAAGGATATCTTGCTTCATTGCATGCTGGCTGCCGCATCTGGCGGCATGAATAAATGTGACTTTCCTGTTAGGCTGATGGATCAGAACGCTTTCCAGCATGGACACCATCGGCGTTAAGCCAACACCTCCGCTGATCAGCACGAGCGGCTGTTCGCTGTCCATATCTAAAGTAAAGGATCCGGCTGGAGCAGTGACCTCAAGGGCGGTGCCAACCTCGGCAACATTATGCAGCCAAGTGGATACGACGCCCGCAGGTTTCCTGTCCACTGCGTCCTCACGTTTTACGGTAATTCTGTAGTAAGGATGTCCGGGTGCAGCGGATAGGCTGTAGTGACGATTGTGATAAAATTCTTCGCCCGCAGGTTTTACCCGGAGCGTAATGTATTGGCCAGGCTGATAGGAGGAAATCTTGCCGCCATCTTGCGGAACCAGGTAGAAAGAAGTGATGACAGAGCTTTCTTCCACCTTCCGGTCGATAACGAAATTACGATACCCTTTCCAGCCGCCGGGTTCATTTGCAGCTTGTTCATACATTTCTGCTTCAACACCAATGAATGCATCGGCTATGACGCCATATGCTTCTGCCCAAGCGTTGATAATTATGGGAGTTACAGCATCGCCAAGCACTTCCTTCATTGCGGCCAGCAGTGTTTCACCGACGATCGGATAGTGCTCGGGCAGTATATTCAATGCCCGGTGCTTCTGACCAATTTGCTTGACAACCGGAATGATGGCTTCAAGCTGGTCAATATGGACAGCAGCGGCGTAGACAGCATTGGCGAGAGCGAAGGGCTGTTTTCCTTCTCGTTGATTCGCATGGTTGAAGATGTTAAGAAGCTCTGGATGATTATGAAACAATTTTTTGTAAAATGCACTCGTAATCGCTGTTCCGTGAGTTTCCAGGACAGGTACTGTGGATTTAATAATTTGTATCGTTTCTTGGCTTAACATGCGAAAATCCCCCTTGATTTTTGAATCGAAATTTGGTGCTGTTTTAAGTATAGATAGTAAAGAAATGGACTATTGTGATTCAAATCACAGAGGATTTAGCGAATGTGTGAACAGCCACTTAGCGGCCTATTTCCTAACCGGCTGTTTAGCTTGTATGCCAACTGTGTTATAATATAGAGAAGCACAGAATTTAAAGAGAAAGGATCAGGATACCATGTGTCCCCGAAGGACGAATTCCCCAAGGACGATTTGGAAACGTTATGATCTCTCATACACATAGCTTCCTTCGTAGAGCAAAGTCGGACGTCTAAAGACTAGGACGGTCTCTGCGAAAGGATGGGAACTATGGTTCGAAGGATAAGCTCCTCCAGGTTGCCCCTATGTAGAGATTGGCCTAAGTCTGACCAATCTACTACGACAAGAGGGATCCTGTATGAGGAAAAGACAAAACACAATTATTACCATGTCAGCCATGTTGTTCGGAACGTTTTTAATGGCATTTACGTATTATCACATTAATTTTTACAATCATTTAAGCGAAGGCGGCTTTGTCGGCTTGGCCTTGCTGGGCAAGTATGCATTCGATATCCCGCCAGCCTTAAGCATGATCCTCATGGATATACCCGTGCTGCTGATCGCGTTGTTCATCAAGGGTCGGAAATTTATTCTTAACACAGTTGTAGCAGCGAGTATGTTTACCCTGTTCTATGCATTGATCGAGCGTTATTCGACGATTGTGATTGATCTTGGTGACCACTTGCTTACAGCCGCGATTGTGTCTGGCATTCTGACGGGCTTCGGTGCCGGTATTGTACTCCGTTTCGGCGGAGCAACAGGCGGTGACGATGTCATATCCGTACTATTCAGCGAGTGGAGCGGGCTTAAAGTAGGAACGGTGTTTTTCCTGATGGATGCCATCGTACTGCTGTTATCGTTATTCTACATGCCACTTATGGAAACCTTATATACTATTTTAGCCGTATCGATCGCTGGGCAAGTGATCACGATCACAGTTACGTACGGTGCAGAGAAAACGGAAAAGAAACCGCTTCGGAAAACGGTCCGTGCATCAAGCACACCAGTTACTCCGAAAGCTGCCCAACATACAGTTAGCGGCCGTTCATAATACGGTCCCAATAAGAGAAGCTCGCCCGCATCAGGGCGGGCTTCTTCCGTTTATTTCTTACTTTTTGTCTTTGGGATGATTCTCATCCCATTCCTCTGCCTTGGCCGTAGCAATCGCAATGGCACGTCCTTCATCATAATCCTCTTCCAGCAAGGCATTAGCGATTTCTACCGCTTTATTCCTTACCCGTGGCTCCAGATTTTTCATGGATGGTGGATAATCATGTTTGCTCCATGGCATGTTAACGATCCCTCCATTCAGTCGTAATAAGGTATGTAATCTATATTACCCCGTGCAGTGAAATTGAATAGGTCGGTTTATAGGTAAAAAAAAAGTGCACCGCCCTTTCGAGGCAATGCACAGTGAGTTTCTTTTTTATTCAAAAAGTTGTAAATACTCTCCGTAGCCTTCTTGCTGCATCTCTTCCTTCGGTACGAACCGCAATGCCGCAGAGTTGATACAGTAGCGAAGCCCATTTGGCCCTGGGCCGTCTTCGAACACATGTCCTAAGTGGGAGTTGCCCTGTTTGCTTCTTACCTCGGTGCGAACCATCATATGGGTAAGATCCATTTTTTCCTTGATGTTGTATTCACGAATCGGACGGGTAAAGCTCGGCCATCCACAACCGGCATCATATTTGTCTGTCGAGCTGAAGAGCGGCTCGCCAGATACAATATCTACGTAGATGCCTTCTCCCTGATGGTCCCAAAACTCATTGTGAAACGGTGGCTCGGTCGCATTATTCTGGGTGACCTCGAACTGGATCGGAGTCAGTCTTTGTTTGAGTTCAAGTGTATCCACGGGGGCAGTCCAATGCCGCTCAATGAAATCTTCGCGTCCCGATCCTTTGCGGTACCGCTTATAATGACCCGGGTTTTTCTTGTGGTAATCCTGGTGGTATTCTTCGGCCGGATAGAAGGTACTGGCGGGAATAATCGGCGTGACGATCGGACCGTCAAACCGTCCGCTTGCCGCTACTTCCAGTTTCGATTGCTCCGCAAGCTCATGCTGCTCTTCCGTATGGTAAAAAATCGCGGTACGATAAGAGTCGCCGCGGTCATGGAATTGTCCGCCAGCATCTGTAGGATCAATCTGCTGCCAGAAGAGCTCCAGCAGTTTCTCGTAAGGAAACACCTCCGGATTATAAGTAATTTGCACGGCCTCATAATGACCGGTCGTATCGGAGCATACTTCTTCATACGTCGGGTTTTCCTTATGCCCGCCAGTGTAACCGGAGACGACTTTGAGGATGCCTGGAAGCTCATCAAAAGGAGAGACCATACACCAGAAGCAGCCTCCAGCAAAGGTAGCCAATTCACTTGGGTTTGAACGATTATTCATCTATTATCCCTCCATCGTTATGACATTATAAATGTAAGTCTTACTATTATTATAATCATATTGATGAAAGAAACCCAAATTCCTTCGTCCTTACGTTTGTTTTCCTTCGTTTTTTCGGAAAATGGCGACGCCTATAACCGTTACCAGCATGAGTCCTGCAGCAATCATGGTGAACATCACGGGATGGTCGACAAATCCGCTGCCAAGCCAAGCATACAGTAGAATGGCAGGTATTTTACCGATGCCCGTTGCGATGGCGTATGTCCAGAAAGGAATGGCAGCGACGCCAGCATAAATATTGACCGCCATTTGAGGGACAATGGGCAGCATGCGGACAAGCAATATCGCCTGAAAGGGACGCCGTTCAACCGCACCGGTGAAGGAGCGGATAACGGAATATTTATCAATCAAACGCCTCCCGGCTTCCCGATATAAGGTACGTACGATGACATAGAGTATGATGGCAGCTATGGTCGTTCCAAACCACGAAATAGCTGCGGCCCATACCGTGCCGTATGCATATCCAAGAATCGCGATAACGACCTTGTATGGGGCAACAGGAAATAGGGCCAGCAGGGTCGCTAATAGAATCATGAGTATGAATGGGGGATTCCCCCCAAGCCAGTCCATAATTTCATACCGATGTACAAAAGCAATCACCATTAGGGATGCGTAAAATGCGGGTAAAATCCATTTCTTCATGCAGAGTATCCTCACTTTGTATTGTTCACCTGAATAGCCATATGATATCAGAAACAATCTGTGCTGTGCGCGTTTTTGGGGTGTTATCCTTTGATTTTGTATGCGAAAAAATGGATATACAAGCGATTTTTCATATGCTATAATATGTCCAACCGAATAGTTCCCAAAGGGGAGTAGCTTCATAAGAAAACCTGCTATCGTGGCCTTTTCAAATATGAGCGACCGCGATTCAATGGTAGGTTTTCTTGCGATATAGAATTTTATGGGCCCTACTTATATATTCTATATTGTAAGTAAAGTCGTCATTACGGGATTCACCATCCCCGGCTTTATTGGCAACCATGATGTTGTTTAGCGAGACCTTTGCCTGATTGTTTATTAATGAGGTAGAGGTCTCTTTTTGCGCCCAAAAAACGCTGTAGACCTTATAAAATAAGGCAACAGCGTTTTTTTTGGATGGAGAACATCGGTAGGTGGAAACCTAATAAAAATGCAGAAAGGGTGGAGAGGTATGGATTTATTGTCGATGGAATTTTGGACGGCGCTGCTGTCGATCGTTCTCATTGACCTCGTGCTGGCTGGCGACAACGCCATTGTTATTGGCCTTGCCGCCCGGAACGTCCGGAAAGAGGATCAGAAGAAGGTTATTTTGTGGGGGACCGTTGGTGCAATTGTCATCCGTATCGTGGCAACGCTCCTTGTTGTTCAGCTGTTGATGATTCCGGGCTTGCGCTTAATCGGCGGGCTTGCACTAATGTGGATTGCATACAAGCTGCTGGTAGATGAGAAACAACATGAAATTTCAGCTGGCAACCAAATGTGGGCGGCCATCCGAACGATTATTATCGCAGACGCAATGATGGGACTGGATAATGTTCTGGCTGTAGCTGGTGCGGCCGGAGAAAGCTTTATGCTGGTTATTATCGGTCTTGCGATTTCCGTGCCGATCATGGTATGGGGCAGTACCATTATTCTGAAGCTGACGGATCGTTTTCCGATTATTATCACCTTCGGTGCTGCGGTGCTTGCCTGGACCGCATCGAAGATGATTGTGGAAGAGCCGTTGATTCACAGCTGGTTCTCCAATGGTGTTCTTAAATATGGATTTGAAATTCTCGTTATTGTCATCATTATCGGTCTTGGAACCTGGATGAAAAAGAAACATGAGCAAAAGGCAAAGAGCAATGCCGTCCAAGTGAAAATGGTCGATTAGTATTCGGACTTTGTCAGAGCCGTAATACACGGTATAATGTCTTCATGAACGATAAAGAGCTGAAGAAGCCCTGTTCGTAAGAGGAGGCGTACTACATGGAATCCGCGGATAAATCCGTCGAGGAACGGATTGTGGAATCGTACCGGCAGGATGAGGATATGATGATCCTCGTGTTTGCCCAGTGGTGTGTGAATCACGGACTGGACCCAGCAGAGCTGTACCGCAAAGCATATCCGAATCAGCCAGACAACGAGCGGCTGTCGCGTGTGTTGGAATTAACGGTACCCAAAGAAGAAGCTGGTGAAATACCGGATCAGACCCTGCTAGGAGTCCTGTCGTTATTCGGAAATGAAGACTTGGCGATCGTTGTAGCCGAGGCAGCGGCCAGCTTAGGCCCAAATAAGAAGTGAGATGTGCACTTATGAAATATCTTGCATGTAATTCATGAGCAAAGCGGGCCGACCAAGGAAATCCTTAGTCGGCCCGCTTTTTTAATAGAGGAAATGTGATTAATTAGATGTTCGGCTGTCCATTCGGTACTGCTTAGGTGAAACGCCGAATCGAGAGCGGAACACACGGTGAAAATACGTATAGTTGGCAAACCCCGAGGTTTCAGCTACATCTTCAAGGGATAGAGGGCTGAATACGATCCGTTCCTTGGCCATGCTCAGACGCACTTCCATGGCATATTGCATAATGGTAGTGCCGAAGGCCTCTTTAAACAGATGAACGGCACGGGAGACGCTAATGCCGACGTGTGCGGCTACATCCTCAAGCTTGAACATGGAGGAAGCATTCTCTTCAATATAGTTCTTCATCCGGTAAGCGAGATATGTTTTTGGTGTCGTGGATGGCTGTTCAGATAACAGCCGGTCGACTTCCAGGCAGAGAATACGCACTGTATAATCCGAAATCTCCGGATAAGGATCTGATACACGACGCTGCTCCAGCAGAATCTGCCGAAACAGGCTGAGGTAGCGTTCTTCAAGCGGTACACGGATTTTGGTTGGCCGCTTCTTGGAGTTCCACCAGGCATCAGCCCATGGCCCCTTGAAAAAAATATGATAATCCCCGCTTTCGATGGTTAATTCACCCGAAGCGTTGTATTCGTCATCAATTCGCAGTTCATATGGTTGTCCAGGAGTAAAGATCAGCAGGTCCCCTGCTTCAACTAGCGATAGTTCATCATCGATTTTGGCACGGCATTTGCCATCGGTTTGCCAGCGCATCAAGTAGGTGTCAAAACCGTCCGCCAGGGACATTTTGAAGGGCTTGCGATGAAACGAGAAATCAGCTGCTACGACTTGGTTGGAAAGATTTGAATCCATTACTTGAGTCCCCTTTGAAGAATAAGAAAATAATGACCAGATTGTTCATGTTTTAATCATATTCTTCATTTTAAACGAAAGCATAAAAGAATACCATGGTACTAGTCCGAGCACATCAAAACACTCAAGGAGTGACAGCGATGCAAAAAATGAAAGCAGGTATAATTGGCTGCGGAACGATCAGCGGCGTATACTTCACGAACTTAAAGAACAGCCCTTGGGTAGAAGTCGTGGCATGTGCTGACATTGTATTGGACAATGCGAAGAATAAGGCCGAGGAATTCAACATCCCGAAAGCGTATACCGTGGAGGAGATGCTTGCACAGTCGGAGATTGAATTGATCATTAATTTAACCATTCCGGCCAGCCATGCTAATGTCGATATCGCTTCTCTGGAAGCAGGAAAGCATGTGTATAGTGAAAAACCGCTGGCTATCACCCTTGATGAAGCCCGCCGCATACTGAATATTGCGGATCAAAAAGGTCTTCGCGTCGGCTGCGCACCTGATACATTCTTGGGATCAGGTATCCAAACGGCTAAAGCAGCTATTGATTCCGGACAAATCGGCAGACCTATTGCTGCCACAGCATTTATGATGGGATCCGGGCCTGAGGCTTGGCATCCGAATCCGGAATTTTTTTACGCCTCAGGCGGTGGCGGCCCGATGATGGATATGGGGCCTTATTATGTATCAGCCTTGGTTGAACTTCTTGGACCTGCCAGTCGGGTCAGTGCATCAGCAGGCATTCAGATCCCAGATCGCGTAGTTGCCTCTGGCCCGCTCCAAGCGAAGCCGATAACCGTTCAGACGCCAACGCATTTAGCAGGAACGATCGATTTTGAGAATGGGGCGATCGTGTCCATGATTACAAGCTTTGATATCTTTGGCGGATCGCATCTGCCTTGGATCGAAATCTATGGTACGCATGGAACTTTAAGCTTGGGTGATCCAAACTACTTTAACGGGGAAGTGAAACTCCGGAAACACGGCTCTGATGAATGGGTATTGCTTGAGCCCGTGTTTGAATGCGGGAAGAACGAGCGGGGTCTGGGGATTGAGGATATGATTCAATCGATTCATGAGCAAAAGGATCATCGCGTGAGTGCCCGCCTGGCGTACCACGTGCTGGAGATTATGCATTCTTTCCAGCAATCTTCGCTCGAAGGAAGACACATCGTTCTGCAAAGCACATACCGTTACGGTAAACTTCCGGCTTATGCAGCTGCCGAATCAACGAATTAGGGTACCAGTAAGTTGCTGGCTGGTTATGGACATCATGCAGCAGAATGCTTTCAGGCAACCCGGCCGGAGTTGAATCCGGCCCGATAACTGCTTGAAAGCGTTGCAATCAGTATAAGTGTGTTCTTGTTTAGAGGACAACAAGCAGACGGGAGAGAATATGGCCATGTCAAAAACATTAAAAATCGGAATTATCGGTTGTGGGGGAATCGCCAACGGCAAGCATATGCCGAGCTTGAAGAAGCAGGCGCAAGCCGAATTGGTAGCTTTTTGCGACATTGTTGAAGAACGTGCGCAGAAAGCGGCTGCCGAATACGGCATAGAAGATGCAAAAGTGTATACCGATTTCAGAGATTTGCTGCAGGATGGCAGCATCGATGTCATCCATGTGTGTACACCAAACGATTCACACTCCGAAATCACAGTAGCATCCTTGGAAGCGGGCAAACATGTGATGTGCGAGAAGCCTATGGCAAAAACCGTTGCCGAGGCAAGAGCGATGCTGGACGCCGCTAAGCGTACAGGAAAGAAACTCACGATCGGTTACAATAACCGTTTCCGCGATGATAGCATGTATCTGAAAGGCATCTGTGAGGAAGGCGAACTGGGCGATATCTACTACGGTAAAGCGCTGGCTATTCGCCGTCGTGCAGTCCCGACCTGGGGCGTATTCCTGGATGAAGAGAAGCAAGGCGGAGGTCCGCTGATCGATATTGGTACTCATGCCCTGGATTTGACCTTGTGGCTGATGGACAACTACAAGCCGAAAAGCGTGCTTGGCTCGACATTCCATAAACTTGGACACCGCGAGAATGCGGCTAATGCTTTCGGACCGTGGGATCCGAAAGAATTCAAGGTAGAGGATTCGGCATTCGGGTTCATCACGATGGAGAACGGGGCGACAATCATCCTCGAATCCAGCTGGGCCCTTAATGTCGTTGAGACTGACGAAGCCAAAACCGTACTGGCGGGCACCGAAGGTGGTGCCGATATGAAGGACGGGCTGCGTATTAACGGTGAGAAAATGAGCAGATTATATGAAACCAAGGTAGATCTGAATGCTGGCGGGGTTGCATTCTATTCCGGTTCCAAGGAAAATGATACGGACCGTGAAGCAAGAATGTGGCTTGAAGCGATTGTGGAGGATAAAGATCCAGTCGTTAAGCCTGAGCAGGCGTTTGTTGTAACGCAAATCTTGGAAGCGATCTATGAATCAGCCAAGACGGGAAAAGCGGTTTATTTCGATAACTAATCTTACAATATACTAATACTAAGACAAACCAGGAGGTACACAATGAAATTAGGCGTATTTATGGTATTGCTGAGCGGTCGTAAATTGGAGGATGCTTTGGACTATGTAGCATCCAAGGGTCTGAAGGCAGTTGAGATTGGAACAGGCGGATATCCAGGAAATGCACATTGTAATCCGGCAGAGCTGCTTGAGAATGAAACTGCGTTGAAAAACTTCAAAAATGCAGTGGAATCTCGTGGATTGATGATTAGCGCATTGAGCTGCCACGGCAATCCGCTTCATCCGCAAAAAGCGATCGCAAAAGAGTTCCATGACACATACGTAAAAACGGTAGAGCTGGCCGAGAAGCTTGAAGTCCCAGTTGTGAATACCTTCTCTGGCTGCCCGGGCGATCATGAGGATGCTAAATACCCGAACTGGCCGGTAGCGCCTTGGCCTAATGACTATCAGGAAATCCTGACTTGGCAGTGGGATAACAAGGTTATTCCTTATTGGACTGAGTGGGGCAAATATGCTGCAGATCACAATGTCAAAATCGGTCTTGAACTGCACGGAGGCTTCTCTGTTCATACGCCGGGCACACTGCTCCGTTTACGTGAGGCCGCAGGCGAAGTGATCGGTGCCAATCTGGATCCAAGCCACTTGTGGTGGCAAGGGATTGATCCGGTACAGGCGATTCATATTTTGGGTCGTGAAGGGGCTATTCATCACTTCCACGCGAAGGATACAACGATTGATCCGGTTAATGTGAACAAGCACGGCGTTACAGATATGCAGTCTTATGCCAACATGCTGGACCGCGCTTGGCAGTTCCGCAGCGTAGGTTACGGTCATGATGTGAAAGAATGGGCAGATATCATGAGTGCCCTTCGTCTGGTTGGATATGATTATGTCGTCAGCATCGAACATGAAGATGGATTGATGTCGATCGAAGAAGGCTTCTCCAAAGCAGTGCAAAACCTTCAGCAAGTGCTGATTGAAGAGCCGCTGGGAGAAATGTGGTGGGTCTAAACAGCCTAGAATTTAGCCGAATAAGCAATTTAGGGGGAACAGCAACATGCTTAACGTAACCATATGGAATGAATTCGTACACGAGAAAATCCATGATGAGGTTCGAAGTGTATATCCGGCAGGGATTCATACTGCTTTAGCGGAGGGTCTGCAGCATCCGGATTTTATCATCAGAACGGCTACACTTGATCAGCCGGAACATGGATTGACGGAAGATGTGCTGGATTCGACTGATGTTCTGCTGTGGTGGGGACATATGGCCCATGACAAGGTTAGTGATGAGATCGTAAGCAAGGTCGTGAAACGTGTACAGGATGGAATGGGTTTGATCGTTCTTCATTCCGGACATTTTTCGAAGCCGTTCAAAGCTTTGATGGGCACGAGCTGCGATTTGAAATGGCGTGAAGCCGGAGAACAGGAAGTGATCTGGAGCGTGAACCCAACGCATCCGATCGCGGCAGGAATTACGGGTCCAATTATCCTTGAACATGAGGAAATGTATGGGGAGTTCTTTGATATTCCAGCTCCGGATGAACTGGTTTTTGTCAGCAATTTTGAAGGTGGCGAGGTTTTCCGCAGCGGGTGTACATTCAAGCGGGGACACGGGAATATATTCTATTTCCGTCCCGGACATGAAACTTACCCAACCTACTATAACCCCGAAGTGCTCAAAGTGATCTCCAATGCGATACATTGGGCTCATTCCACAGCAGGCAAGCAAACATTCGGCAACAGTCAGCCGGTCCGTGCGCTTCCCGTTTTAGTATAGTCTTCGAGGGAGAGTATACTAGACCCTAAGTAGGACAGGCGAGTCGTTCAAGGTATAACCTTGGTCGGCTCGTTTTTGTTATGCAATAAGAATGAGAGAACGGAAATGTTTTTGTCGCCCAGGGATAGAATATAGGTAGGTATGGGGTATTGTATGATATACAAGAAAGGGGGCTTTACACATGGATGAGGTACAAAGCGCACCTGTAGATCCCGCAATTATCGCCCTATGCCGGGCCAGACTTGCTCATCAGCCAGTGGAGGGCTTTCTCCTGGGGAGAGGAGCCAAAGCGGCCCAAATCATGTTTGTTGGGGAAGCGCCGGGAGCTCATGAGATTGAGGAAGGCAAACCTTTTGTAGGACAAGCCGGGCAAGAGATGAGTGCTTATCTGGAACGTTTGAGTTTGACTCGTGAGCAGGTATATATAACTAGTGCGGTGAGAAGCAGACCCTATAAGGACAAGGAGATCGTTCGTTCTTCGGGCAAGAAGATTTTCAGTCGTTCCAATCGCACCCCTACTAAGGCTGAAGTTTTAGCGCATGCACCGCTGCTTGATGAGGAGATTCGGTGGGTAAAACCGCAGATCATCGCACCGATGGGAAATACAGCGCTGCATCGCTTAATCGGAAATCATGAAACGGTGACGTCGATGCATGGTAAACTGATTGAGGGGCCCATCCAGCAAGCGGCTCAAATCGATAATCTGGAGGCGGGGTATAGGTTTTCAGAGGAAATTTATAAGATATTCCCTCTGTTCCATCCGGCGGCAGTAATGTATAATAGGAAATTATCCCGTTTGATTGAGTCTGATCTGGATACTTTGGCCGGGATCCTATCAATTAAGCCGTGAGTTTATGGGAAATAAGAGCTAGATGGTTTTCAGTTCCACAATAATATGTTAAAATGAAACATACTTACAATTTGTAAGTTTTATAAACAAGCTTAGACTGAGGAGTACCTATAAACAACGTGACTTCGTAAAGAGGTGAAGGGATATGGAAGTTACTAATGTTACGATGTGTCCCCGATTTGAAACGGCTTTTTCGTTTCTGGGGAAACGCTGGAACGGATTGATTATTCAAACTTTGATGAGCGGACCGAAGCGCTTTAAGGATATTTCGAATCTAATTCCTTCCATGAGCGATAAGATGCTCTCCGAACGGATGAAAGATTTGGAATGTGAAGGCATTTTGATCCGGCATGTATATCCGGAAACACCGGTACGCATTGAGTATGAACTAACTGAAAAAGGCAAGGCGCTTCGCCCGGTCATGGAACAAATTTCTTCCTGGGCTGAACAGTGGGTTGACTAATGATGGACCCCATGACGCACGTCGATGATTAAACCCTGATATGAGACCACTCTCATCTCAGGGTTTTTTTCTCGTGCGACGAAAGTTAACAGATGATAAGTCAGTATATCATTAATTTAAGGTAACTCTGGTTAGGGGGGCGGGATAGTTCAAATTTTATATAAATTTTAACCATAAATGTGAAATATATCACAATAAAATCAACTTTCCCCCTTTATACTTTATACATAGGAAATGGAATAACACAATCATCATTAGATCATGTGTTTGGGAGGAATCAAGCTATGTCTAATATAAAGAGAGAACAGTTAGTGGTCATTGGTAACGGTATCGCTGGAATAAGTACAGTCGAACAAATCATAAAATTGGGTGGGAGTTTTGACATAACCGTCATAGGACAGGAACCACACCCAAACTATAACCGGATTATGCTGTCCTATGTGTTGGAAGGAAGCAAAACATTAGATGATATCGTGCTGAATGACTGGAAATGGTACGAAGATAATCGGATCACCCTGCATACGGATGTTACCGTAACGGGGATAGATGGAGAGCGCAAGATCGTTGAAACAGATAAGGGAATGACGATACCTTACGATAAAGTTATTATTGCTACAGGTTCGAGCCCATTTATTTTGCCTGTCCCTGGAAGTGATAAAGAAGGGGTTATCGGATTCCGCAATATTGCAGACTGCGCACAGATGCTGCAGGCCGCACAAACCTACAAGAAAGCCGCTGTGATCGGTGGGGGATTGCTGGGCCTGGAAGCCGCCAAGGGCTTGGTTAGCCTCGGTATGGACGTAACGGTGGTCCATCTCATGCAGGATATTATGGAAAGTCAGCTCGACCATACCGCATCGGAAATGCTGCAAAGGGAGCTTGAAGGGCAAGGCATTCGTTTCTTATTGGGCAAGCAAACAACGGAGATACTAGGAGACGCCAGGGTTACGGGCCTAAGATTTAAGGATGGAGGGGAGCTCAAGGCTGATCTGGTGGTTATGGCTGTAGGTATCCGGCCTAATATTGCAGCAGCCCAGCAGAGCGGTATTAAAGTGAACCGGGGAATTGTGGTCAATGATTATCTTCAAACTTCAGTACCGGACGTGTATGCCGTTGGAGAATGCAGTGAGCATCGCGGCGTATGTTATGGATTGGTTGCTCCGCTGTTTGAGCAAGGCCAGGTGCTCGCCAAGCATTTATGCGGCGTAGAAGGCCAGCCTTATGAGGGCAGCATTGTTTCGACAAAACTGAAGATCAGCGGAGTGGATGTATTCTCTGCTGGCGAGTTTATGGAGTATGCTGAGCATTCCGTGATTACGGCCAAGGATGATTGGCGCAAAACCTATAAGAAAATCCTGATTCGAGATAACATCATCGTAGGCGCGATATTATTCGGTGACGTCAGTGATTCGGCAAGTCTTCAATCCATGATCCGCAAGCAAACAGCCATGACGGAAGAGATTTATCATTCTATTATGGGTACCGAGTGTGCTGGGAAAGGAAAGGGCAAAGCATTTTCGCTGGAGCAGATGCCGGACGATGAGATTGTCTGCGGCTGTAATGGTGTAACCAAAAAAGCCATCGTGGACGCCGTAACGCTTCAAGGTCTCACCACTGTGGATGAGATCAAGGTATGCACAGGAGCCACACGGTCATGCGGTGGCTGCAAGCCGGTTGTGGAACAGATTCTGCAAAGCGTATTAGGCGATGGCTTCAAGATGGCCGGTAAGCAAGGGATATGCGCATGTACTACGCTTGACCGGGATGAAATTGTAGCCGAAATCCGGGCTAAGGGCCTGACAACGACAAAAGAAGTCATGCACGTCCTGGGCTTTAGCCATCCTGAAGGCTGCTCGAAATGCCGTCCAGCCATCCATTATTACTTGGCTATGCTGAATCCGGTAACCCATCAGGAAGAGATGGAATCCCGTTTTGTTAACGAGCGGATGAACGCGAATATTCAGAAGGACGGTACGTACACAGTAGTTCCGAGAATGTATGGCGGTGTAACGACACCGGAGGATCTGAAGAAAATTGCCGATGTATCGCTTAAATACGATGTAAAAGTGGTAAAGGTGACCGGGGGACAGCGTTTGGACCTGATTGGAGTCAAGAAAGAGGATTTACCGAAGGTATGGGAAGAGCTGGATATGCCGTCGGGATATGCGTATGCGAAGTCGCTGCGAACCGTCAAAACCTGTGTCGGCTCCCAGTTCTGCCGTTTCGGAACGCAGGATTCGATGGGGATGGGCGCATTCCTGGAAGAGAAATTCGAGAGACTGGATTTTCTGGCAAAATTCAAGATGGCGGTCAATGGCTGTCCGCGAAATTGTGCTGAATCGTGTACGAAGGATATCGGTATCGTTGGTAATGACGGTGGCTGGGAAATCTTTATCGGGGGCAACGGTGGAACGAAAGCCCGCTTGGCCGATTCATTCTGCAAAGTGAGAACCGATGAGGAGCTGGTTGAGATTTGTGGGGCTGTGATGCAGTACTACCGCGAAACGGGCAAGTATCTGGAGAGAACCTCGGAATGGGTAGAGCGTATGGGACTTACTAACATCCGTACGGCCATCTTAGATGACCCCAAGCAGCGTAAAGAATTGGTGGAGAGAATCGAACTGGCTCTTGCGCAGGTAGAAGATCCTTGGAAAAAAGTGCTGAACGATGAGAAGCTTCGTGGTACATTATATCAGGATGTAAGACCGGTTAGCAGCAAATAGGAGCGGGGAAGGACATCCTTCCCTCTTGTCTCCAATGAGTAATAATAAACACCGTTTGAGATTGAATGGATAGAGAACAGAAGTGGAGGTAACAAGCTATGGAAACCAAACATTATATTCCCGTGGGATCAAGGGATGATTTCATGCTACAGCTTGGGAAAGTGATTCGTCTGGGGGAACGGGAGCTTGCCATATTCCGGACCTCGGATGATCTGTGGTTTGCCCTGGATAATAAAAGCCCGCACCCTAAAGGGGGGCCTTTATCCGAAGCCATCGTATCCGGACATTATATTTATGATCCATTATATGACTGGAAAATTGAGCTTTCGACTGGGCTTGTTCAAGCTCCGGATGAGGGGCAGGTTCAGGTCTATCCAGTTCGCGTCGTAAACGGAGAGGTTGAGGTAAGTGTCTAAGGCAAGGTAACGGAATTTACACAACAGCCAAATATAACGAATTCAAGAGGTGGTATCCCATGTTCAAGGTTGATGTAGAAGCCGTCGCCAATGCTGCCGTTGCAAAGAAAGAACAGATGAATGGGAATCTGCTGCGGTATATGGTATCTGCCATGCTCGCCGGGGCGTATGTCGGCATTGGGATTGTGTTGATCTTTAAGCTGGGCGCACCGCTCGCAGCTGCGGGTTCGCCTTTTCAAACGCTAGTGATGGGAGCTGCATTTGGCATCGCCCTGACCTTGGTCGTGTTTGCAGGTTCTGAGCTGTTTACGGGCAATCATATGTTTTTTACGATTGGAACATTATCCGGCCGAACGACGGTAGGCGATACGCTGAAAAATTGGGTGCTGGTGTTCATCGGCAACCTGGCAGGAGCGATACTGCTTAGTTATCTGGTGTATGCCACCGGCTTGTTCAAAGGCCTGCCGCCCGATCATCTTATCTTTACGGCTGCTGCCAAAAAAATGAATGATCCGTTTATGGAGCTGTTTTTCAGAGGCATATTGTGTAACTGGCTTGTATGTTTGGCCTTGTGGATGGGTAGTCGTGCCAAAGGAGAAACCACGAAGCTGATCTTAATATGGTGGTGTCTGTTTGCCTTCATTGCGACAGGTTATGAACATAGCGTAGCGAATATGACACTCTTGACGCTCGCCACCATTATCCCGGGGCACCCCGAGACGATATCCATAAGCGGATGGATCAGCAATATGGTACCTGTCACGCTGGGAAATATCATCGGCGGAGTCGTCTTAGTAGGAATGGCTTATTGGTTCATCTCTTCGGAAAAAAAGAGCAAATAGCAATAATCCTCTTAAGAGAATGGAGGAACGAGCGGACTTTACGCAGTTCAGAGCTGCAAAGTCCGCTTTTTTATATGTTAATTAACAGAAAAATAAGCTGCCCTACAGTCAATGGACTGAGCAGGACAGCTGTTTGGCTTGTCTTCCAAATCGTTTACCGGTGTTCCACCAGGTCAATGGCGCCCAGGACAATATGAGCCAATCCAAAGCCGAGAATACCGGTTGCGGCAAGCTTATACTTGCTGCCAAGCAGAGCGGCACCCGAAGCAGAAACCACAGTTCCAAGAACAGCAGGAATCAAACCTTCACGCATGCTGAACACTCCCTTAAGTTTGGATTTGGTAGACAAGGTTATTGTAAACAAATCGCTATATATTATGCGATAGAATCCGTCATTCGTTAGATACGGCAGATTTCAACTGGACACATCTCACAGTGGCATACTTCCTGCAGCATCGGAAGGTCCTTAATGACAATCATTCCGCCAGCATATTCGATCGCATCTTTTTTGCGAAGGTCGCTCAGCATCCGGTTCACGCTTTCGCGAGTAGCTCCAATCATGTTCGAGAGATCGGTGTGAGTAATCTTCTTGTTGATCAAGATGGTACCATCTGCTTGATGCTGTCCGTAAGTATTGCTCAAACGGATCAGCGTCGACGTTAATGCACCAGGCTTGCCGTACATCATGAGATCGCGGAATTTCGTCTGGGTAATGCGGTGGTGAATACCCATCCATTTCATAAAATCAATGGCAAATTCGCAATGCTGACAGATCAGCATTTCCAAATCTTTATGCTCAATGACCCCCACCACGCTGTCTTCCAGCACTTCTGCCGAATAACTGTGGTTGGTGCTGAAGAAAGGATCAGCTTGCCCAACCATATCTCCAGGGTGATACATGTATAGAATAAGCTCTTTGCCTTCATCAGTCGATTTGGTTAATTTAATTCTTCCTTGTTTAACGAAGTAAAGCTTGTCGGCGAAGTCGCCCTCCCAGAACAAATGGGATCCTTCAGGGAGTACCCTTTCTTTCATGGTGATCAGCAGACGGTTGCGGTTTTGTTCCGAGAAGCACTGAGTGTTTCCCAAATTTTCAATATCCAATATGTGGTCTACAGTTTTCATGGTCATGGTGATATCCCCTAACATCCTCAAATTTGATCTGTTCAATCTTTAAATACATTATAACGTGAAAACATTCACTTTTGGGGAGGTTAGGGAGGGAAATTATGGCGAATTTTCAAACGTTGTGATTTTTTTCACTTAGAGCCCCTGTCCAGCGTGTATAAATAACACAGAAAAGGAAAATAACATACATTGTGAATTAATTCACATAAAATAAAAAACGACTATGGTACGATCAAATCGTAGATAAAGACAAAAAACATAAACCATGGGAGGATGAGAGTAATGGCTGTGAGCAAAGAAAAGCTAGAAGTGAAGGGACAAACGGCTGCTGAGTACATTCAAGCGTTGATTGACAGGGCGAATCGGGCACAAGAGCAATTTATGGACCTCAATCAGGAGCAAGTTGATGGAATTGTGCAGGCGATGGCTCTGGCTGGTCTGGAGAAACATATGCAGCTGGCTAAGATGGCCGTTGAGGAGACGGGACGCGGTGTGTATGAAGATAAGATCATCAAGAATATGTTTGCAACCGAGTATATCCACAACAGTATTAAATATGACAAGACCGTCGGCATCATAGAAGATAACGAATATGACAGCTTTCAAAAAATCGCAGAGCCGATCGGGATCATCATGGGGATTACCCCTGTAACCAATCCGACCTCCACGACAATCTTCAAGGCGCTCATTTCCATAAAAACAAGAAACCCGATCATCTTCGGATTCCACCCATCTGCGCAGGCATGCAGCAGGGAAGCCGCTCGAATTCTGCGGGATGCCGCTGTGAAACAAGGGGCTCCGGCCGATTGCATCCAATGGATCGAGGCTCCTTCCATGGAGAAAACCAATACACTTATGAACCATACCGACGTTGCCTGCATACTGGCCACAGGTGGTTCGGCTATGGTCAAGGCAGCTTACAGCTGTGGTAAGCCAGCTCTTGGTGTAGGACCGGGCAACGTACCGTGCTTTATCGAGCAGAGTGCGGATCTGGACCAAGCAGTGAACGACCTGATTTTATCCAAGACCTTTGATAACGGAATGATCTGCGCTTCGGAGCAGGCCGTCATCATTGAAGAACCGATTTATAATATAGTGAAGAAAAAAATGATCGCCAGCGGATGTTATTTCGTCAACAAGGAAGAGCTGACAAAGCTGAGTGCACATGCAATGGTATCGGAGAAATGCGCAGTGAATCCTTCCATCGTAGGACAGCCGGCCGCCAAGATTGCCGAAGCTTGCGGCTTTGAGGTACCGGAAAGCACCAAGATCCTGATTGCCGAGCTGGAGGGAGTCGGTCCTGCGTATCCGTTGTCGGCCGAGAAGCTAAGTCCGGTCTTGGCTTGCTACAAGGTGAAAGATGCGGAAGAAGGCATTACACGGGCTGAAGAAATGGTTGCTTTTGGCGGCATGGGTCACTCGTCGGTGATTCACTCGCACAATGAAGATATCATTATGAAATTCTCGGATCGGATGAAGACTTGCCGCATTCTGGTGAATCAACCTTCTTCGCAAGGCGGTATCGGGGACATTTATAATACAAATCTGCCATCGTTGACACTCGGCTGCGGCTCGTACGGACGCAATGCTACGTCGTCGAACGTATCGGGCGTCAATCTCATTAACGTGAAGAGGGTGAATCGAAGAACCGTGAATATGCAGTGGTTTAAAGTACCTGACAAAATCTATTTTGAAAAAGGGGCTACGCAGTACCTTGCCAAAATGCCGGATATCACGCGAGTGGCTATCGTTACCGACCCGATGATGGTGAAGCTGGGTTATGTGGAACGGGTAGAACATTATCTTCGTCAGCGCAGACTGCCAGTAGCCATCGAAGTGTTCTCGGAGGTTGAGCCGGACCCATCGACAACGACTGTAGAACGAGGGACGGAGATGCTGGAACGATTCCAGCCGGACTGCATCATTGCGCTAGGTGGGGGATCGCCGATGGATGCCGCCAAAGCCATGTGGCTGTTCTACGAATACCCGGATACGGACTTCCACAGCCTGAAGCAGAAATTCATGGATATTCGTAAACGGGTCTATAAGTATCCGAAGCTTGGAAGAAAGGCGAAGTTCGTTGCCATTCCAACAACATCGGGTACGGGCTCGGAGGTGACGTCGTTTGCTGTAATAACGGATAAAGTACAGGGTAATACCAAGTATCCGCTGGCAGATTATGAGTTGACACCGGATGTAGCGATTATTGATCCGGAATATGTATACACATTGCCAAAAACAGCAGTAGCCGACACAGGAATGGACGTCCTTACCCATGCAATTGAAGCTTACGTATCGGTATTAGCAAGCGATTATACGGATGGACTTGCGATCAAGGCCATACAGCTGGTGTTCCAGTATCTGGAGCAATCGGCGCTCACTGGTGACAAATTAGCCCGTGAAAAAATGCATAATGCTTCGACCCTTGCAGGTATGGCCTTTGCCAACGCGTTCCTGGGCATCAACCATAGCCTGGCACATAAATGGGGCGGACAATACCATACAGCGCATGGCCGTACCAATGCGATTCTGATGCCTCACGTTATCAGATACAACGCCAAGAAGCCAACGAAGTTCGCAGCATGGCCTAAATACACCCACTTCGTAGCTCATGAGAGATATGCTGAAATTGCAAGGATTCTGGGGCTTCCTGCCAGAACGACAGAAGAGGGAGTGGACAGTCTCATTAACGCCATCCGGGAGCTGAACGCTAAGCTGGGTATCGAAGAGTCGTTCCAGCAGCTTGGTATCGATCCTCAGGATTTTGAGCAGAATGTGGAACGCCTTGCTGACCGGGCTTTCGAAGACCAGTGTACGACGAGCAATCCGAAATTGCCGCTTGTAACTGAACTTGCAGAAGTGTACCGCAATGCATTTTACGGACGCTTCTAAATCGAATCCAGTCTATGTAGTTTTGTGATACTATGGAATAAACCATGCGATCCCAACTATGGAGTGATAAAAATCACGAAAATATACAGGTTTGTGATTTTTATCACAGATGTTAAATCGCATCAGGCCTACAATTAAATTGTAGAGAGAAACCGAATCTCAGATCTTTGTATATAGAAGTTGGAGGTACATGGTGGGGTGAAAGCATCTTGGGTCGTGAAAATGATCACAAGAAGGTCTGAGATTGATCCGGATGCTCCCCCGTGTTCCTTGCAGGCTGTAGCATAATCTAGGAGGGATTCAACATGTCGGTGATTGAAAAAGAAAAAGGCTGGAGAGGTTTTACTTCAGGCAAATGGACAAAGCACATTGATGTTAACGATTTTATTGCAGAGAATATTACACCTTATTATGGCTCTGATGAATTTTTAGCAGGAGCCACGGATAACACCAAGGCACTGTGGGATATTGTTTCGGATTTAACAAAGAAAGAACGGGATAATGGCGGCGTGCTGGATGTAGACGTTAATACGCCTTCCACGATCACTTCTCATCAACCTGGCTATCTCGACAAGGAAAAAGAGCAGATTGTCGGTGTTCAGACGGATGAGCCGTTCAAGCGCTCCATACAGCCTTTTGGCGGGATCCGCATGATGATTGATGCGTGTAACGCATACGGCTTTGAAATGCCGCAGGCCATTGTGGATATCTTTAGCGGCATTCGCAAAACGCATAACCAAGGCGTGTTTGATGCCTATACACCAGAGATGAGAGCCGCGCGTAAGGCCGGGATCATTACGGGACTTCCTGACGCGTATGGCCGTGGACGGATTATTGGCGACTACCGCCGCGTATCGCTCTATGGTGTGGATGCGTTGATCCAGGATAAATTGAGAGAACTTAGCGAACTCGAAGTAGACGCAATGGTAGAGTCTGTGATTCGATTGCGTGAAGAATTGTCTGAGCAAATTCGCGCACTCAAGGAATTGAAAGAAATGGCAGCCATGCACGGCTTTGATATTTCCCAGCCTGCAAATACGGCGAAAGAAGCATTTCAATGGCTGTACTTCGGTTATTTGGCAGCGATCAAAGAGCAGAACGGCGCTGCGATGTCGCTTGGTCGGGTATCCTCGTTCCTTGATATATATATCCAGCGTGATCTGGCTGAAGGTACATTGACTGAAGAGTCTGCTCAAGAATTAGTTGACCATTTTGTAATGAAGCTTCGGATCGTCAAGTTCCTGCGCACACCGGATTACAATGAACTGTTCAGCGGTGATCCAACATGGGTGACGGAATCCATTGGCGGCATGTCGGTAAACGGTGAAACAAGAGTGACCAAGAACAGTTTCCGCTTCCTGCATACCCTGTACAATCTGGGACCAGCTCCGGAACCGAACTTGACGGTTCTCTGGTCGGAGAAGCTTCCGGAAGGCTTCAAGAAATACTGTTCGAAGGTTTCGATCGAAACCAGCTCCATTCAATACGAGAATGACGATCTCATGCGTCCAATTTATGGAGACGATTATGGTATTGCCTGCTGCGTATCGGCTATGCGTATTGGTAAACAAATGCAGTTCTTCGGAGCTCGAGCGAACCTTGCTAAAGCGCTTCTGTATGCGATCAATGGCGGTAAGGATGAGAAATCCGGCGTTCAGGTTGGACCTGAATATCCAGCCATCACCGCTGACGTGCTGAGTTATGATGAGGTTATGAAGCGTTTCAAGCCAATGATGGAATGGCTCGCGAAGCTCTACATGAATACGCTCAATGTTATTCACTATATGCATGATAAATACAGTTATGAACGAATTGAGATGGCACTTCACGACAGGGATATCCTGCGTACAATGGCATGCGGCATTGCCGGCCTGTCGGTTGCAGCAGATTCACTGAGCGCGATCAAATTCGCCAAGGTTAAGCCGGTGCGCAATGAACAAGGGATTGCTGTGGATTTTGAAATCGAAGGCGACTTCCCATGTTATGGTAATAACGACGACCGTGTAGACGGCATCGCCGTTGAGTTGGTTGAGACCTTCATGTCCATGATCCGCAAGCACAAGGCTTATCGGGATGCCATGCCGACTCAGTCGGTGTTAACGATCACTTCAAACGTGGTATATGGTAAGAAGACAGGCACTACGCCGGACGGACGTAAAGCAGGTGAGCCGTTTGCACCAGGGGCTAACCCTATGCACGGACGCGACAAGAAGGGAGCTCTCGCTTCGCTGGCTTCCGTTGCCAAGCTGCCGTATGAGGACAGTCTGGATGGAATCTCGAATACATTCTCGATCGTGCCTAAAGCGCTTGGAAAAGAAAGTGACATCCGCGAGAACAACCTGGTGGCCATGCTGGACGGTTATTTTGGCAGCAAAGCACATCACTTGAACGTGAACGTGTTCAATCGGGAGCAGCTAATTGATGCAATGGAACATCCGGAAGATTATCCGCAATTGACGGTGCGGGTATCCGGCTATGCGGTTAACTTTGTCAAGCTGACTCGCGAACAGCAGCTGGATGTTATCAATCGTACTTTCCACGGATCGATGTAATTGATACGAACTGGGCAATCGCGGATACAGAAAGGATGACGCTCCATGTTAAAAGGTCATATACACTCCATAGAAACGTTTGGAACGGTGGACGGTCCAGGTATCCGCTTTGTGCTCTTCATGCAGGGCTGTCTGCTGAAGTGCCAGTACTGCCATAATCCGGATACCTGGGGACTCCATGAAGGACGCGAAATGACGGTGGAAGACGTGCTGGCAGAAATTGAACCCTACTTAAATTACTATCGCTCCTCCGGAGGAGGATTGACTGTTTCGGGTGGCGAACCTACCTTGCAGTATCCTTTTGTTACGGAATTGTTTAAGGAAGTGAAGCGCCGCTGGAATCTCCATACGACACTGGACAGCAACGGTTATAATGAACCGGAGAAGATTGCGGAATTGCTGGAGCATACCGACTTGGTGCTGCTCGACCTGAAGCATATCAATGATGAGAAGCATATCAAACTGACGGGTAAATCCAATGAAAGAACCTTGAAGATGGCCCGCTGGCTGTCTGATCATCATCGGAAGATGTGGATCCGGCACGTGTACGTTCCGGGCATTCATGACAGCGAAGAGGATTTAGTCGCGCTCGGTCAATATATTCGCACATTGGATGGCGTGGAGAAATTCGAGATATTGCCTTATCATCAGATGGGCGTGTACAAATGGAAGGAACTCGGCATGGCCTATCCGCTGGAAGGCGTTCCGTCACCTTCCGAGGAAGAAGTGGCACGCGCGTACCGTTTGATTGGCGAAACTAGAGATGCTACATCATCAAGCCATAATAAATAAGATCCTATAAGAACAGCAACCTTTCCCCAAGACGGGAAGGGTTGTTGTTTTTTATGGATTAGATTGACCGAAAAGCGCACGACCAGGTCAGCTATGAAGGGATCCGTAATACTCTGACCATGGGTATTTTATAAAGCATTGGTTTTTTGAAACTTTCAAAATTAACGTCAATAACCTATAATGTGGAATAAATATACAATAAATTACAATAATGAAATGAGGGTGAGCTATGTCGTATCAATACCCATGTTTAGGGGAATTATCTTGTATTATTGCTAATAATCATACTCAAGCACGCTCCCAAATCATTGAGCTGGTCACAAGCCTAGGTCTCTATGTTATCGACACGCCTGTTTCTGGTGATGGGTTAATTGAAAGCGTTGCCAAATTTATGCCTGATCTTATCATAACGGGTATCTTTTTAGATAGGACAGATGGAATAACCGCATGTGAATATATTAAAAGACAAGGCTATAACCCTCCCATCATTATTACTTCTCGATCTACGCTATCCGCACATTATTCTGCTGCTTTCGAGTTGGATTGTATAGACTATATTAATCTTCCTCTATCGTATGAACGCTTTGGCAGAGCGATCATGAAAGCAAAAAAGAAAATTGAACAGCGAAACATGCTATCGCTTATGCATAGAAACAGCATGAAAAGAATCAAGGTGAAGCATCGGCACCATCAAATGGATATTGATGAAGGTTCTATTATTTATGTAGAAAAGGTGGCTAAAAGAAAATTTGAAATTTGTCTAACGGAAGGAAGAATCGTTGAAACGAGTTCTAATCTCGAGCAAATTCAAGCTGAGTGTTCAGCTTCAATCATGAAGCCTCATCGTAGTTTTTTGGTTAATTTAGACCATGTTAGAATGGTTGTGCCTGACCCCATCATTCAAGGCAATTACCTCATTGAATATCCTGCTCTTGCTAAAAATATCCCATTAACGCGTCGAAATTACGAACAGTTTGTACATCTTTCTCGCCATAAACTTTAACCCGCACTTATATATCAATATTAAACCTATTCGTCCAGTTGAAATGCCTATTAGGACGAGTATTTCGCCTTTTAGACCCCTAATATGAGCATATGATCCATGTATATATAAATATTTGGCTGTTTCTTTTATAGTGAAGTTAACAAGACTACCTGCTGATAAATGAAGGACCGTAAACTATGAGCACGCTAGGAGGGAGATACTTATGAAGCTGAAGCATCATATTCATTTAATAACAAGTGAACACGCCATGTTGGAACTAGATCAAAACTCCCCTTACAGTCATTGCGGCAGCAGTAATTCATCAATGCAATCAATCCTGCAAAATTGCAGGCTATGGCAGGATGGTCATCGGTAGATCTGATGGAACTTACTTTATTCATAAACCTGCTAGTTGGCCATATTTTTTTGAGTACCGGAATTTCGAAATGCTTTCATCTCATTGAGTTTGAAGAAGGAATTTCACAGTTTACTCCTCTTAGGCACCCCAAGTTTATCTGGTTCATCTCGCGAGTTATTGTCGCGATGGAAATCAGCTGTGGCGGATTACTCATTTGTTCGTTTTATTACAAGACGGCAGCCATTCTATTAATGGTCTTGCTAGCTGTGTTCTCTATATTGATCCTATTTCATCTTAGCAAAAAAACGAATCTTACATGCCACTGCGGCGGAGTTTTAGGAAATGAAGTGATCCATATTGGAATACCGATCAGGAATTTATTGATGATGGCTGGCTTGTTATTTGCCATCGGTGCTCCTGAAATACCATTTGTCCTTCAATTCTTGTCTCAAGCTGAATACCTCAAGGTATGGTTATTGGCTGAATTGCTCGTGCTATGTTTGCTGGGAACTTATTATTTCCGTTTAAAATTGAACGCGCTTACAGAGAGTAGATGAGTTAAATCATTACATAATAAGTGTGGTGTTGATATTTGGAGTGGATGATTGGGGTTAATCTGACGATTTCGTCGCTGTTATTATTTTGCTTTATATATTTTGCATTAAGGTTCGTGAGGTGGCTTAAAGCATCGATTGAAAGGTTGGAGTCGAGCCTGTTGTCAAGCTCATCTGCATCTATAGCGAGTTCACCTGTTCCGGCGCATTATGGTTTGCGAGAAGACGCGATTTTTCCGCAGCTACAAGTGCTGAGTATGGACCAACAAGAATCCATGGCGCTGGAGCTTAGTCGTTCTAAGGAGTCCGTTATACTTATTACCTTGCTTGGATGCGAATCATGCGAGCAAACTTTAAAACATATGAAAATGTATAATTTGTTAGCTTTTGAATTCGACTTGAGCATTCTCACGTTCCTCTATCCTGGCGTATATTACGCGGATGATAAAATAGCAAGGCATACACATTTCCTTGAGGAACTAACCGCCAGCAGAAAATTTATTGTACTAGAAGAGAGTATAAACCAATTGGAGATCAATTCATTTCCGACGTTAATGCGAATAAAACCAGATGGTAAAGTTGTTGGTACCTATTTGGCTGATGCTCATCAAATTGCACCTCATTTCCAATCTTCTGTCACGATTAAAGCTTCCTAAGAGGATGAAATCTATGAAAGGAGGTGAGAAATATGGCATGTGTATATGATCCGGGTTGCTGGGGAAACAATGGTCCACCACTAAGAGACGATAAAACAGGAAAATGCTGCCCGAACTAATACATGATCTTTATATCTTAGCATTCCAAAAATAGAACTCGATGTTCGATTTCGAGTTCTATTTTTATTTAAATTAGAAATTAGGAGAGTCAAGGCATGAGAAGAAACTTTCATCATTTGTTTTCTATGATTGTTATGTTAAAGCCCCTATTCTCCTGGAAAGTATATTTATTTGTAATGATTTCGGTTGGGCTTGCATTTTTACCTAATCTGCAGTTAATTGTTACAGAACGCATAGGCAATGCATTACCAACCTCCATTCAACTAGGACAATTTGGAGAACTCATCGTTCTGTTGGTTGTTCAAGCGGGAATCTTTGCTTTAATACAAATGTTCTCGTCCGGGAACAGAATGATCGAGAAACAATTAACCAGCCAATTTAAATGTTATTTGGAAGAAGTCATTCATAAAAAAATGTCAAAAGTTAAAATTTCGCTGCTTGAAAGAGCGGATGTACATAATCAAATGATGACTTTGTCAAACACACTGCCTAGTCTCGGCTTTCCTTTATTGATGAATTTATTTAACTTCGCAAAATCAATCCTGTCGATATCGATTATGCTATATGTGATGCGAAATATTCATGCTTCTGTGCTTATTATTATTGCAGCTGTAAGTTTTCTAAATGTCTTTATTGTCCGTAAATATTACCATAGACAGTTGCAAATGTATGTGCAGGCGAGTGAAGATTCCAGGAAGGCTGAGTATTTATCGGGACTATTGACGAACCGGGAACTGGCAAGCGAAGTTCGAATGTTCCAACTGAATCAGTTTATCATATCAAGATGGAAAACACTGTTCGTAAACGTGGAGAAATTACAAGTTCAGTTCAAAAACAAACAAGAAATATTGTATGGTTCCTTACAAATTCTAACCCAAATCTTACAATTGGCGATGCTTATCATTTTGGTTTTATTCACATCATTTACGATTGGAACCTATTTGTTAGTTACACAAGGACTGCTGCACTTGCAAAATACGGCTCATGAATTGGTGGAGTCTTTTAATCGCCTGCAAGAAGCAGCTATTAACTTGCCTTCTTTTTTCAAAGTACTGCAATTTGATGAGGAGTCGGAAGAACCGGATTCCCTTCAGTTCCAAGGTTTGAAGCACACTATACAAATTCAGAATATGTCGTTTAAATATCCCAATACAGAACGCAAAGCCTTGCAGCACATAAACATGACCATACATGCTGGGGAGAAAGTCGCGATTGTGGGACATAACGGCTCAGGGAAGACAACTTTGGTAAAATGCTTGCTCGGACTGTATGATCCTGATGAAGGAGATATTGTTATCGATGGTGTGTCGCTTCGGGATTATGATAAAAATTCGCTGCGCAGGCATATAGCTGTGTTGCTGCAAAACTACGGGAAATATCCAATGTCCGTGCAAGAGAATATTTGGCTTGGTGAAGAGAGAGGGGGCGACAATGATCAACGACTGTGGGATGCTGTCCGATTAAGTGATTCGCAGGATTTTATAAGTGCCCTGCCTCGTTTTCTGAAGACACAGCTCAATCCCATCTTTAATGATGGAGTCGATTTATCTGGGGGCCAATGGCAAAAAATTGGTTTAGCTCGCGCCTATTATAAGAATGCAGATATTGTTATCTTGGATGAGCCTACAGCTGCAATCGATCCTTTAGCGGAAGATCGGCTTTTCCAAGGGATGCTCACTCATCTGCGGGATAAAACGGCCATTATGCTCACACATAGACTTGGAATTTGTCGTTGGGTGGATAAAATCATTGTCATGGATGGAGGTAGAGTTGTTGAAATAGGTTCCCATGATCGGTTAATGGAGGAGGGGAGCTATTATAAAGAAATGTACGAAAATCAACTGAAATGGTATGTCAATGCTGAATTTAATTAACACCTAAAGTTAATATACATAACAGCGACCTTTCCCAATAATGGAAGGGTTATTGTTTTCCTTGGAGGATTTTATCCCTTGTCAAGATTAATAACGACCTATCGTAAAATGCAATCGCTTTCTATAATGAAGATGTAAGGGTTATGCCTATCAAATTATAATTCTTCGGGAGGTCAAGTCAATGAAGAAAAAGGGTCTAGCGTTATTAATGACGCTTCTGTTTGTCTCATCTACACTTTTGTCTGCATGCGGCGGGAAGACAGCTGACAAACCGTCTGGCGGTTCAGATGGTGCGGGAGGTAATGAACCGTTCGAAATCACGATTCGTCATACGCAGGTAGGCGAAGCCAAGAAGTTTCGATTAGCATTGTTAAACGATGTAGTCAGCAAAACCGAAGCAGCAGTACCAGGACTGAAAATCAAGCTGGACGCTGTAGACTCCGAAGTAAACCGGAAAGAGAAACTGAGAGGTGAGATGGCAGCAGGTAAGCCGCCTGAAGTGTTTGACGTGTTCGGTAGCCCGGATGCAGGCGTATTTTCCAAAGAAGGCTTAATGCTCGATCTGACCCCGATTTTAGAAGAGTTAGGCATCAAAGACAAGTTTTCAACACTGGACCCGTTTACGCATGACGGTAAGATCTACGGATTGCCGATTGGAATTTCCATCGAGGGTATTTTCTATAACAAGGAGTATTTCTCCCAAAAAGGCCTGAGCGTTCCTAAATCATTGACGGAGCTGGAGCAAATTGCGGAAACCATCAAAGCTGACGGCAAGATTCCGTTCGCCCAATCCTCCAAGGATGCCTGGATTCCGCTTATGACTACGAACAACTTGTGGAGCTATTACGCAGGACCTGAGGTTACTTATGGCTTCAAGACCGGCGAAAGCAAATGGACTGACCCTAAAGTTGTTGAAGGTGTGAAGAAGCATCAGGAGTGGGTCGAGAAGGGCTACTTCAAAAAAGGCGAGCTCGGCTTTGAATATGCAGATATGAGAAACCAAATCATTTCCGGCGAAGCCATCATGATGATGGACGGATCATGGGCAAACTCCGTATTTAGAGATCCTGCCCAAGCGGGTGATATGGTCGACAAGGTCGGATATTTCAATTTGCCTCCGGTTAATGCAGGGGATCCTGTCATCGTCATGCAGGATGCTAATAACGGTTATGGTTTCTCCGCAGCGGTAGCAGAAGATCCTCGCAAACTGCAAGCGATTAAAGAGTTCATCAAAAATATGTGGACAGATGAAATGCAGCTTCGCGGATTGAAGGAAGACGGTGTATTGCCGGCCATGACCATGGATTTGGCAAAGATGAACTCTACATCGGATGATCCGCTTATGCAGGACATATTCAAAGGGGTTAGTGAGATTGACAAATCCTTCCCTGCCTTTGATGCACTTGTTCAAGCAGACGTAAACACCGCGGTGAGCCTGGGGATTCAACAGGTTATCGGCGGCGAGCTCGATGCGACGAAGATGCTAGAGAATGTGCAAGCCGTGCAAGAAGCAGCGAATGCTGCAGAGAAATAAATAAAATCGTAGACGAAAGGGCGCTACCCGCTGTAACGCATGGGGGTGCCCTTTTGCCTCGACTAAGACAGATATAACCACGGAGGTTACCATGAACAAAGCGCTGAGAAATCCTCTGATTTACATTGTTTTTGTACTGCCGGCATTCCTGCTGTTTCTGGCGTTCTTCATTTATCCGATCTTTACGGCGATCGATAACAGTTTTACAAGCTGGAACGGCATTTCCAAAGATGTGACTTATATCGGGTTTGATAATTATGCAACCGCACTACATGACCAAGCATTTTGGAAGTCAGTACGCAATAACCTCTATTTTATTCTCTTCTCCTGTTTCATTCAGGTTCCGATTATCATCTTGTTTTCTCTGTTAATAGCAAATGTTAAGCGTTTAAAAGGACTTTATAAAACGGCTGTTTTCGCGCCCTCCATTATGTCAACGGCTGTTATCGGTATTCTATGGGGATTTATATACAATCCGGACTTTGGTCTGTTTAACAAGGTGCTGGGGCTGTTTGGCGTTGAGTCCATCTATTGGTTATCCGACAGAAAATGGGCTATGATTTCGATTTTAATTACGAACGCTTGGCAATGGACCGGCTTTTACATCGTAATGGTGCTTGCAGCGATACTGTCCATTCCCAAGGAGCTTGACGAGGCTGCGGCGATTGATGGTGCGACGGGGATTCAGAGGGCAACCAAAATCACGCTTCCGTTAATTATGCCAATTATCTCTGTTGTGATCATGCTCTCGATCGCGGGAGCCATGAAGGCAGCAGATATTATTCTGGTTATGACCAAAGGCGGGCCGGCCGGCTCCACCGATGTCATGGCGACATATATGATTCGATATGCAATTACGAGCTTCAAACATGGCTTCGGGAATTCGATTGCCGTGCTCATATTCCTCTTTACATTAGTCGTAACTGTGCTTTACCAGGTGCTGATTGCAAGACGGAACGAAAGGATTGAATACTGATGAGAGCGATAAAGAAGCTAGTCCCGCACATATTCCTGATGGCTTATTTGCTCGTTATATTATACCCCTTTCTGTTCGTTCTGTTCTCTTCAGTGAAGACGGATAACCAGTCGATCGCCACGAACCCATTCGGTATGCCAAGCACCATTATATTAGATAACTACGTAAATGCTTGGGTGAATGCCAAAATCAGCACGTATTTCTGGAACAGCTTGTATATCGGCGTATTGTCCGCGTGTTTGTCGATCCTTTTTGCGGCTATGCTGGCATTCGCCGTCACCCGCATGCGTTATAACCGCATAAGTGCGATTGTTTTTCAACTGATTCTGATAGGCATGCTGATACCGAACAACTCTCTTTTGCTGCCGATATACGGAATCATGAGAAAGTTGGATATCTTAAATACGCATATTGCACTTATCCTGCCATATGTTGCTAACGCGATACCATTCTCGGTGATCATTCTGGCCGCATTTATGCGTTCGCTGCCTAGTGAAATTGAGGAAGCCGCGGTAATTGATGGATTGAGGTCAGGCGGGTTGTTTGCTAGAATTATCTTACCTCTAACTGTTCCGGCTATCGTTACTGTATTCATTATCAACTTCCTGGGTAACTGGAACGAGTTCCTGCTTGCTAACTATTTCCTCTCCAATGATGAACTGAGAACGCTGCCAGTTGGTATGGTTGGTTTCAGAGACGCTTACAATACGAACTACGCACAGATGTCAGCGGGTATTATATTCAGCGTGCTGCCAGTCCTTATCATATACGCCATTTTACAAGAGAAGATCATTGAAGGTGTGACCGCAGGAAGTGTCAAGGGGTAATACGAGGAGCAGGAGCATGCTAATGAATTTGCGTAACAAGCTTTTCACCGCCTTTTTGGGACTCATTATTATTCCGTTATTTGTACTAGGTCTGTTTACATTCTTTATTACCTATAATTCGATTGAAAAAAAGTACAGCCAGCAGGCTGAATACTCGCTAAAAGCGATCAGCTACAGCATTCTCAATGTATTTAAGGAGATGGAGTACGTTACCGATAATGGCATTGCCACCTCCGTATTCGCCATGGCGCTGAATGCCAAAGATCCTAATGCGCAGAATCTAATCAAGGAATCCAATGCCGAGCAATTGAAATTGAATGATAGACAGCGCAGCTTTCGAAATCTTCTATATAATCATCCTGCTATCAGTTATGCGTTTTTATATCATTTTGATAAGGAATCCAGGCCGATACCGATTTTCAGCAAAGAAAATTTCAGAACCTTGCCTTACGAGCAGTTCAAGAACAGTCCTCTATACGAGGAAGTTGTGCAGCTAAACGGGATGGCCAAATGGCTGGCTCCGCATGAATTTCCGGAATTGACGGGAGAGGAACCGCTGTTTACGCAGATCCGATTAATTAAGGATGTTACAACCTTACGCAAACTTGGTTTTCTTGTCGTCCAGATCAAGAAATGGGAGTTTGAGGAGATATTCCGTAATCTCACGCTCCCCAACAATCTGCAGAACACTTCATTCATGGTGGTCAACAATGAGGGTTTGATTCTGTTTGATCCGAATAATGATATGGACGGCCAAAATATCAATCAGTACATGAAGCAAAAGGTTGAGTACAAGCAAGGGTATCAAAGTTTTAAGGCCAAGTTCAACGGCAAAGAGAACATTGTGTCCATTTACCATCTGAACGACTATGGCTGGAATCTCGTCTCGGTGACGGATTGGAACTCATTATCCCAAGAGGTTACGTCCTTTGCTAAGTGGTTTTTTGTCATCATGGGGTTATGTATCGTCACAGCTATCGTGTTCAATCGGCTGTTTATGAACCGGATTACCGGCACTATTGCTGTCATTGTGCGGTTCATGCGCCGGGTCGAGGATGGGGATTTGAATGCAAGGGTCGAGGAGAAGGGCGAGGATGAGTTATTGCTGCTGTCAAAAGGTTTTAATAATCTAATGAATCGCATCAATGATCTGTTTGCCCAGATCAAGAAGGAGCAGAGGCAGAAGACTGATGCGGAGATGCGCGTCTTGCAAGCGCAGATTAAACCGCATTTTCTGTTTAATACCCTTGAATCCATCAATGTACTCGCCATCCAGAATGAAGGCCGCAAAGTTAGCGAGATGGTATACCGGCTTGCGAGCATATTGAGAATCAGTATACAGGACAAGGAAGAAATAACGCTTGAAGAAGAAATCAAGCACTTGCAGAGTTATCTTGAAATACAGAAATTCCGGTTTGAGGATGTATTTGAGTATGAAATTGATATTCCTAAAGAGCTCATGCATAGCCGTATTCTTAAGCTGACATTACAGCCGCTGGTTGAGAACAGTATTCAGCATGGATTTGAAGGGATTTCCTACACGGGATGGATTCGCATCTCCGCCTGGAAAGACCTTGGTAATGTGATCGTTCGAGTGGAGGATAATGGACTCGGCATGACTTCAGAGCAGCTCTCCAGGTTTGAATATATGATGTCCGAGGATAATCCAGCTGAGCCGTCGATGAAGCTGAATCTCAAACTGAATCAGGAACGTCGCGGGCTTGGACTGCGGAGTGTGGCTGACCGGATTAGAATTCAATACGGAAGTTATTACGGTCTGTTCATATGCTCCAGTCGCCCCGGCGGCACTGTAATACAATGTGTCATACCCAATTATGACAGGGGGGAAGGGCAACATGTTGAAAGTATTATTAGTTGATGATGAGGCGCCTATATTGAATAATCTCAGCAAGGTTCTGCCTTGGGAAGAGATGGGCATGAAGGTAGTTGGGCTCGCCCGCAGCGGAATGGAAGCGCTCGAAGTAGCCGACGAGTATCCACCGGATCTGATCCTGTGTGATATCCGGATGCCGGTCATGGACGGACTGACCTTCATAGCAAAGATGCGCGAAAGAGGGAGCCAGGCGGAGATTTTTCTGTTGACCGGTTATCAGGAGTTTGAGTATGCACGGGAAGCGATTAAGCTTGGCGTCAAGGATTATATCAGTAAACCGATCCATTATGGTGAATTGGAGGAAAAGATTCGGGAGATTGGGGAGGAGATTCGCAAGAAGAGGGCGAAAGAGAAGTATTATAATACCGTTTCGCTAATGGATGAGGCTCCGAATCCGGAGGCCGTTAAGAAAACGCCTGAACAATTGGTTCAGTCTGCCTTGGAGTATATCAATACACATATGGGGCAGGATCTGGGGATTGAAGAGCTCTCGGAGCATCTGGGAATCAGCTCAAGCTACTTCTGTCTATTATTCAAGAACCATGTCGGCCTTACCTTTGTAGAGTACTTGACGAGACAGCGAATGGAAGCAGCCAAATTCCTGCTGGTGAACAGCGATAAAAATATTGCCCAGATCGGATCGTTTGTGGGGTATCATGAACGACGATATTTTACCAAGGTATTTCAGAAGGCTACGGGTATGACCCCGTCTGAATTTAGGGAATTATCCGGGGAAGCAACGGTATAGATTAGGTATGGGATGTATGCTAAGCTGTTCAGTCATCATTAGAGTAATTTCATCTGACTATGCAGAGTCCACAAATTGATGAAAGAGGTATGTAGATTCATGAAATGGACAGCAGCAGATTTATCATTAGAACAAAAGGTTGGGCAAATGTTTATATGCGGCTTTAATGCACTTACGCCGGATGAGCATGCCAAAATACTGATCGAGCAATATCAGGTAGGAGGCATTTGCTACTTCCGTCGCAACGTGAAGACACTGCCTCAGCTTGCCGAGCTTTCAGAGTCGCTGCAAGAGCTTGCATCCGGCAGCCAGAAGATTCCACTTCTCATCTCGATTGACCAAGAGGGTGGCATGGTTGCCCGGATCGATCATGAAGGCATCAGCCGGATCCCGGGCAATATGGCGCTAGGAGCAGCAGGCAGTGAAGAAGATTCCTACAAGGTAGCTCAAATTGGGGCACGTGAATTACGCTCGCTTGGCGTCAACATGAACTTTGCTCCTTGTCTCGATGTGAATAACAATTCGCGTAACCCGGTAATCGGCGTGCGCTCCTTTGCTGAAGATCCAAAGGTTGTGGCAGCGCTTGGAACAGCTGCAATTAAGGGATATCAGGAAGAAGGCGTATCCGCTACCGCCAAGCACTTCCCTGGACATGGAGACACCAGCGTTGACTCCCATCTGGGACGAGCTTCTGTCCCGCATGATATCGAGCGGCTTCGCAGCGTGGAGCTGTATCCGTTCACACAAGCGATCAAAGATGGCGTAGATGCGATTATGACAGCGCATGTCAGTTTCCCGGCGATTGAACCTAGCGATTTACCTGCCACCTTGTCTCGTTCTGTATTGACAGGTCTGTTGAGAGAAGAAATGGGATTCGAAGGACTGATCGTAACGGACTGCCTCGAGATGCATGCGATTTCCAAAGAATATGGTATTCCAGAGGGAGCTATTCGTGCCATTGAAGCGGGGGCAGACTGCGTATTGGTCAGCCACAGGCTGACGGAACAGACAGCGGCAATTACCGCTGTTATCGAGGCTGTGAAGAGTGGACGACTGTCCATGGACTTGATCGATGCAGCAGTTGAGCGGATATTAGCGCTTAAGGAGCGCAATACGAAGCTCGCCGAAGATCTTCCGATTTATCCGATCGGTGAGGTTACAGAGGAAACCCAACAATATCTGGCTGATCTCGCTGGCAGAGGCATCACACTGGTGAAGGACGAAGGGCAGCAGCTGCCTCTTCAACCCGAGAAGGCGATTGCGGTAATCTGGCCAGAGCTGCTTCAAGCCACACAGGTGGATGAAGCTTGGAGCAAAAGCTACACTTTAGGAGATGCATTGAGATCTTATGGTGTTCAAGCAGATGATTTGCGTGTCGGTACAGACATGTCCGATGAAGAAGTGGAGCAAGCTTTGAAGGCGGCGGAAGGATACAAACAGATCGTGGTAGCAACCTATACCTCCGAGAGTCGTCTTCCGGCTGGCCAACAGAAGCTTGTAAGCAAACTGGCAGAGCTTCAGGACGTATCGCTTGTAATTGTTGCTACTCGAAATCCATATGACTTGAATGATCTTCCTTCTATCCCTACGTATCTGTGCAGCTACGAGAACACGCCTTATTATATGAATGCTGTAGCCGGTGCTTTGATAGGTAAAGTTACACCGGGAGGAAAGCTCCCGGTAAGTATCAGTGACGCATACCCGATGGGCTGGAGTGCTAACCAGGATTATGTCAATAATTAAATAATGCTTATTGGAACCGGAGTCTTCCTGTATAGGAAAACTTCGGTTTTCCTATTTTCCAGCCCTGATGAGCAACTTTTCGGCAAAGTTCGCGTCTAACTACTGTAACCTATAGAGCAGACAGACTATACTGAGAGTTTTAAAGGAGTAGAGAATGAATTTCAAAAGAATCTCGATGATTACAGTCCTTGCTGCGGCACAGGTATCAACGGCATTTCCCGTGGCAGCTGAATCACCGGATATAACAGCTCCGGCGCTATCTAGTCCATCAGCGCTGCAGTCCCCGGTGGAAGGACAAAGCCAGCAGAGAATAGAACAGCAAACGGACTTGCAGCAAGCAGATGAAACGTCGATAGACCCGGCGGAAACACCATCGAAAGAACCGGCAACAACACCATCGGTTGACAAGGCGGAAACGCCATCGGCAGACTCCACAAAAACATCATCCGATGTAGTGGAGGGAACGGTAACTGATTCCCCAATCGATTCTTCTGCATCACATGAGGAAACAGAAGAAATAGACAGCGTGCCTTCCGGTAATACGGCACCAGAGAAAGAAGCAGGCAGCCAGACCGTGGATGAATCCAAGGCTAGCGCTTCTAATGTCTCCACTAATGAGCTTGTGCTCCTGATGAACAGCAATGTCATGTATCATAACGGTAAACAGTACAAAGCTGGACAGCCGATGGCTGTAAAGCAAGGGGTTTCTTATGTGGCTATTCGTGCCATGGTGGAGCGCGCAGGATTGAAGCTTTCTTACGATAACAAGACGAAGGAAACGATCATCTTTAAGGATGGTAACGAGCTTCGCTTTACGACAGGAAGCAGCCAATATAAAGTCAATGGGCAAGTGCGCCAGATGAAAGGTCCTGCCTACCAGAATAATAATGTATTTATGGTGCCATTAACCTCGATCACACAAGCGCTTGACATTCCATATAAGGTTAACCAATCCGAGAAGAAGGTTATCCTCGATTTATCCGGTATGGGCAGCGGCCCTCAGCAGCCAGGTGGCAATACCGGAGGGGGATCCGGCAGTGGGGTTCCTAACATACCGAATCTTGGTCCGAATGACCTTGTCCTGATGATGAACAGCAACAAAATGTATCAGAACGGGAAAGAGTATATGGCAGGGCAGCCGATGGCCGTAAAAAATGGCGTATCCTATGTTGCGATCCGCTCCCTCGTTAATCGTGTCGGTTTGAAGCTGACCTATGACGGAAAAACGAAGGAAACAATCATCATGCGGGGTAATGATGAGCTTCGTTTTAAAACAAACAGCAGCGTTTACACGGTGAATGGCGTCAAGAAAACAATGAAGGGGCCTGCATACCAATCCAACAATACGTTTATGGTGCCGCTGACCAGCATTACGCAGGCGCTTGATATCAATTATCGGGTGGACCAGCCTAATAAGCGGGTTATCCTTAGCTTAAGCTCCAAGCCGGTGGCTTCCTTTACGGTACAGCCTAGAGAAATATTGGCTGGGCAAACAACCGTTACGTATAAAACAAATGCTTATTCGCCGACAGGACTGGATATTGTAGATGAGTATTGGGAAGGCCGCGAAGAAATTTTTGACGAACCAGGTGTCCACACCGTTTCCTATTCCGTTCAGGATTCGAGCGGGGAGTGGAGCGACCCATTTAGCCTGGCCATACACGTTTCCGCGCCGAATACTCCTCCGGTTGCCATGTTCGATACGGACAAACAGGAGTACAAAATAGGTGAGAAAATCACGTATATCAACCAAAGTTATGATAATGATCCCGGCGACACGATTACATCAAAGTGGGAAAATAACGATCAGGCGTTTTTTACGCCAGGGCCTCATAAAGTATTGTTAATTGTTACGGACAAGCATGGAGCTACAAGCTCTTATGAGAAGATCATTAATGTAACCACTGAAGTAATGTACACGCATGATCAATTCAACCAATTATTTACGGATATCGGGGATAAGTATTCGTTTAACGGGACAGAGGTGCCGACATGGAATCTCATTCCGATTACACGAAGCTCTGAACCATCCCTGCTCATTCGCAGCAACTCACCGGAAACTGTCTATCAAGAGGGAATCCTGTACCGTGAGGTAGGTAATGCCAGCACACGGTTTATGATCCATCATTTGAACGCAACCGGAAGAAATATGAAAATGTACGTTGTTGCAACGAACATCAACACGATGACGGCGCGATTGACAACCGAGTATACCGGCGTAGGTGGACCGATCAACATTCCAACCGCTACGGGCAAAGCCGCTGTCGAGCGATATCTGCAATCTATGCAATCAGCAGACTCTTTTAAGACGATCTCTCTTGCACCTGGTGAAAGCCGGATCATCTTGCAGGATCTGAGTTCACAAACGTTGAAAAATCAGCAGGTGCTCTCAATGTTTGCTGATCTGTATTCAGATTCCCCGATCCGGTATGATGTCATCATGATTGATGAAGCGAAGGATCCGATTCAGAAGCTTCCTTATCTGAAGCTGCTTGCTAGAGACGGTGTGCATAACCGCGGAACTTATCCGGATTCGACAAGGATCATTGAATCGTACGATCTCGTAGGTAACACACCTACCCGACTTCCGATTGGCGACAAAACGAACGATCCAAACTTGGAAGGGTATGACGGCATTACCGGTTCTTATCAATCGAATGCCGGAAATTTTGGTGTGCTGTACAAAATCAAGCTGCACCGTGTAGCACCGCGGACGCTGATTACACTAAATCCGCGCGGTGGCAAATATATGGGTGTGATGATGGTAAACGGAAACATCATTCAGACGCCGAACACTAGCGGTGGAGCCGTTTCCGCTCCGAATGAAGCGGCTGTGTTGTATCGCACAGGTGATTATGAACAAACCGTGGAGATTCTGTTTACAGCCGCTCCTGGAAGCAGTCTGCCGATCAATCTGCTGCTGCAGCCGCTTCCGCAGGTTAAGCACTAATCATTTATTATTTTATAAGCAATGAGGCAGTCCTGATCGCCATTCATGGTGGGACTGCCTTTTTTGATGCTTCTGAAGTGGCGTTGCCCCCGTAATGGAGTGTTTCTTTTTTACTTGAAGGAACATGGCTTGCTTGACAAGCGTGCGTAATCGCCTTCATTGACGCTGCCTTATTTTTCAGGCATTATAAGAGAAGAGTATCTTCATGAAGAGGGGGTTATTGCGTATGCTTACGACGGAGCAGATCATTAATACGATGTCGGAACATGGGCTGCGCATTACCGATCAGCGCAAGACGCTTGCCAAATTGTTTGGAGAACATCCTGGATATTTGACAGCTAAGGATGTATACGAATATATGGGCCAGAAATACAGCGGTTTGAGCTTCGATACGGTGTATCGTAATCTTCGGGTAATGTACGAGCTTGGTGTATTGGAGCAGGTTGTGTTTGAGGAAGGAATCAAATTCCGCGGAAGCTGCAGCGAAGATCATCATCATCACCACATGATTTGTCTGCAATGTCAGAAGACCTACCCCATTATGTTTTGCCCTATGCAGCTGACCGATGCACCTGAGGATTTTCAGGTGGTTCAACATAAATTCGAAGTATTCGGTTATTGCGGAGATTGCGGCAAAGACCAAGGCGAGAAGGGATCTTCACCATCCGTAGGCGGGAAGAGGGACGGCCAGGTATGAGCTCGCCACGCAGGATCGTCAAGGCACCCATACACTTCTATCGAAAATTCATTTCTCCCTTAAAGCCGGCGACCTGCAGATTCTACCCAACCTGCTCAGCCTACGCACTGGAAGCCATTGAGGTGCATGGTGCATGGAAGGGCTCCTGGTTAGCGGCCAAACGTATTGCAAGATGCCATCCATTTCATCCGGGAGGCATTGATATGGTTCCGCCGCGAAAGGGAGAAACGCACACATCGCTGGCTGAGGAATTAGAATGAATCAGATGGACCAGCGATCAGCTTGACACACCGCTGTCCGTTTGATTAAAATGTAAGAAATTATAGGTATATCCGAGGAAGAGATAAGTACGAAATGCACATGCCTTGAACAGAGAGCCGGAGTAGCTGGAAACCGGTCTTGGCGGGTTTCGGAAAATGGTCTTGGAGGATCCGCTTTTGAGCGATGCAGCTGCAGGGCTGCCGTAAAGGAGCGGCGTGAGCCAGCGTTAATGGACGGCCGGTATATGACGGCAGATGAGCCTGTTACCCGCAAGGGGACAGGGAAATTGGGTGGTAACACGTGAGAGTAGCTCTCGTCCCATGAGGACGGGGGTTTTTTGCTATGTACTGCTGTTTATTCTTGAAACCATGGTCAATCGCCTCCAGTGGCGACAATCAATTTACGGAAAAGGAAGGTTACGATGACAGACCAAAAGACGTTTTATATTACAACACCAATCTATTATCCAAGTGACAAGCTGCATATCGGCCATGCATATACGACGGTGGCGGGCGATGCTATGGCCCGTTACAAGCGGCTTCGCGGATACGATGTACGTTATTTGACGGGTACCGATGAGCATGGGCAGAAGATTGAACGCAAAGCGGCAGAGGCTGGGAAAACCCCGCAGCAGTTCGTTGACGACATCGTTGCTGGCATCAAGGATCTATGGAAGAAACTCGATATATCAAACGAAGATTTCATTCGTACCACGGAGAAGCGCCATACCACGGTCGTGCAGGATGTATTTGAACGCCTGTTGAAGCAGGATGACATCTATAAAGGAGAATACGAAGGTTGGTATTGTACCCCTTGTGAATCGTTCTTCCTGGAACGACAGCTGGTAAACGGCAACTGTCCGGACTGCGGCCGACCGGTAGAACTTGTGAAGGAAGAGAGCTATTTCTTCCGCATGAGCAAGTACGTGGACCGTCTGCTTCAGTACTATGAAGAAAATCCGGATTTCATTCAGCCGGTATCCCGCAAGAATGAGATGATCAACAATTTTATTAAACCCGGCCTGGAAGACCTGGCAGTATCCCGCACGACTTATGAGTGGGGCGTAAAGGTGAAGAGCGATCCCAAACATGTTATCTATGTGTGGATTGACGCTTTGCTGAATTATATAACGGCTCTGGGATACGGCACAGAGGACACCAGCTTGTATGATAAATACTGGCCGGCCGATGTACATCTGATGAGTAAGGAAATTGTGCGTTTCCATACAATCTACTGGCCAATCATTCTAATGGCACTGGATGTTCCGCTTCCCAAAAAGGTATTTGCTCATGGCTGGCTGCTTATGAAAGACGGCAAAATGTCCAAATCCAAAGGCAATGTGGTTGATCCGGTCACAATGATCGACCGTTATGGACTGGACGCACTTCGCTATTACTTGCTGCGCGAAGTTCCGTTCGGCGCAGATGGTACGTTTACGCCGGAAAGCTTCGTAGAGCGGGTAAACTCTGACCTGGCCAATGATCTGGGTAATCTGCTAAACCGAACCGTTGCCATGGTCGACAAGTATTTTGATGGAGAGGTTCCTGCTTTTACACCAGGGGTCACGCCATATGACGCAGCGATTGAAGAAGCGGCCAAGTCGGTATATGAGAAAGTCGAATCCGCGATGGAGAATATGGAGTTCTCTGTGGCTTTGACAGCTATAAGCCAGTTTATCAGCCGCAGCAACAAGTATATTGATGAGACCCAGCCGTGGACGCTGGCCAAGGATGACAGTAAACGTAATGAGCTCGCCTCTGTCATGAGCCACTTGGTGGAAACGCTCCGCGTTGCCTCCATTCTGCTCCAGCCATTCTTGACCCGTACGCCGAAGAAAATGTGGGATCAACTCGGTCTGTCAGAAGGAGAGCTGACCACTTGGGAAAGCGGTCGCCAGTTCGGGGCCATTCCAGCTGGTACAAAGCTTCAAAAAGGTGAGCCGATCTTCCCTCGCCTCGATCCGGAGCAAGAGGTCGCCTACATTGCTGAAGCCATGACAGGCGGGACGAAGAATGCCCAGGAAGAGTCCCCAGCTTCGGCAGAAGGCGCAAGTGTTGAGGAGCCGGTTGAGCTTAAAGAGGAAATCGGCATTGAGGATTTTGCCAAAGTCGAGCTTCGTGTCGCGCAAGTCATCGCGGCTGAGCCGGTCAAGAAAGCAGATAAGCTGCTTAAGCTGCAGCTTGATCTCGGTTTTGAGCAGCGACAAGTGGTATCGGGCATCGCCAAGTTCTATACGCCAGAGGATTTGGTAGGACGCAAAGTAATTTGCGTTACCAACCTGAAGCCAGTAAAACTTAGAGGTGAAATGTCACAGGGCATGATTCTGGCTGCTTCCCATGGCGACCAGCTGACGCTTGCAACGGTGCCGGAGGGCATGCCAAACGGTGCGGTTGTAAAGTAATAAGCGCCTCAATTGAATGAAGACGAAGTAGACGGTGTACCCTGATAATGGGTACACCGTTGTTTTGTCTCTCAGTTAATGTGTAGAATAACTCTATCGAAAATTAATAGTAATTTTTACGATTTAGTTGACAATCATGTTTGCTTGCTCTTATAATCTTGTTAGTAAAGATTACGATTAACAAATCATAAACATGGATATGGGAGATGAATATGAACAAGAGAAAGAGCATGAGCAAGCTGAATGGATGGACGTGGAGTGTGACCTCTATATTGTTGACTGTACTTATTCTGTCGGGCTGTGGAAGCAAATCCGGCGGAGGCATCGTAGAAGGTAAGGTAAATGTGATGACGACCTTTTATCCAATATACGAATTTACGAAGGAAATTGGCGGAGACGAGGTAAATGTGGTGAATCTGCTGCCAACCGGCGTAGAGCCGCATGATTGGACACCCCGCAGTCAGGATATTGTAAATACTTCCAAATCTCAGCTGTTCCTTTATAATGGTGCGGGACTCGAGGGATGGGTGCCCGGTTTTTTGAAGGGCCTGGACCGCGATACTCAAGTAAAACCTGTTGAAGTAAGCCAAGGTATTAAACTTATTGATGCCATGGGGGATGATGGTCATGGGCATGGGGAAGGGGCTCATGATGAGGAGCACGATCACAGCCATGAGGAAGGTGTAGAAGAGGATCATGCAGGTCATGACCACGAGGAAAAGTCAGCTGAGACTAGCGCAGACACCCATCATACGGATCCGCATACATGGGTAAGCCCGAAATCGGCCCTGATCATGGCTGAGAATATCAAGAATAGTCTGGTCGAGGTGGATCCTGAGCACAAGGATGGTTATGAACAACGTTTTGAAGTCTTGAAAGAGAAACTGACCAAGCTGGATAACGACTTTACAAGCGAGTTGTCCAAGTTGCCGAAAAAAGACATTGTCGTCTCACACCAAGCTTTTGGCTATCTCTGCCGGGATTATGGCTTGACCCAGCATGCAATTATGGGGCTCTCACCAGATGCTGAGCCTAGGGCGCAGGATATCGTGAACCTGACCAAGACGGTGAAAGAGAAGGAAGTGAAGTATATTTTCTTCGAAGAACTTGTTTCGGATAAACTTGCCAAAACGCTGGCAAATGAAGCAGGTGTGGAAACTTTGGTGCTGAATCCAGTAGAGGGACTGACCAAGGAGCAGGCGAATAGCGGCGAGAATTATTTCACCCTGATGGAAAAAAATTTGCAAAATCTAACGAAGGCCCTACAATAATTAAGAAGGGGGGATGATCCCCCTCTTTTTTATGTATAATAGATATCCGGGATGTTCATATATTTAATAGAAATTACAAAAGAGAGGCGGCCTGATTATGGAACCGGCAGCACCTAATTGCCACCAACCCATTGTACAAATCAAAGATGTATCCTTTCATTACCGTGATCAACAGGTGATCAAGGATCTCAATTTTTCCATTAAAGAGCGGGATTTTGTAGGCATTGTCGGATCTAACGGTGCAGGTAAAACCACTTTACTACGTATGATTGTCGGATTGCTGCCTGCTGCAGAAGGGACTATCGAGCTGTTCGGCCAGCCGATCCGTAAATTTCAGGATTGGGAACGGATTGGATATGTACCGCAGAAGAATTCCTTCAATCCGCTGTTTCCTGCCACTGTGCGTGAAGTGGTCATGTCTGGATTATATAATAAGAAAAAAATGTTTCGACGTATAAACCGTTTGGATCATCAGAAATGTGAGGACGCACTTGAAGTGATGCGGATCCAGGATATTGCCGATAAGCGGATCGGGGCCTTATCCGGTGGCCAGCAGCAGCGTGTTTTCCTTGCCCGTGCCCTGATTAATCGCCCGGATTTGCTCATTCTGGACGAGCCTACGATCGGTATTGATGCCGAGACTCAAGCCGGATTTTTTGAATTAATTACCCATATGCATGCCCATCATCATATGACTTTCTTGATGGTTACGCATGATTTGGATATGGTCAAAGACTATTTGGGAGAGTCTCCCGTATCGCAGAATGGCAAGATTCAGTTCTTTGTAAGACATTCCCATGACATCGAGAATTGTGACGAAGTGGATTTGCAGCATTCACTGGTATGAGTATATAATTCGCAGACCGAAAATTTTTGAAGCAGAAGAAGGAGACGTTATCATTGCTGGATATTTTGCTTAGCGATTTTTTTCAGCGGGCGCTGATCGGGGGAGTTCTGATCGGTATTACAGCTCCGCTAATCGGTATTTTTCTCGTGCTGCGACGTTTGTCCATGATCGGCGATACGCTGTCGCATGTGACGATTGCAGGTGTGGCACTCGGATTCTTAATTGAAGTATACCCGCTTGCTGCGGGACTTGCTTTTGCGGTACTTGCCTCTTTTGCAATTGAAAAACTTAGAAAAGCATACAAAAGTTATGCAGAGTTATCGATTGCCATCATTATGTCAGGCGGGGTTGCGCTTGCTTCGCTGTTCTTCACTCTTGGGATGGGCTATAATACGGATGTAATGAGTTATTTATTCGGAAGCATCTACACGCTGGATTCCACGGATATTTATATGGTTGGTGGAGTGACTGTGATTGTCATAGCCGTAGTGATTCTGTTCTTCAAAGAGTTCTTTCTGCTCAGCTTTGAAGAGGATGCAGCCAGTGTCAGCGGTCTGCCTGTCAAAATGATGAATATGATCATTACAGTACTGACCGCGCTTGTTGTAAGCACCGCCATTAAGATTGTGGGTGCGCTTCTGGTATCCGCGTTATTGGTGATTCCGGTAGCTATCAGTTTATTGTTGGCAAGAAGCTTCCGAAGCTCCATCGTATTGTCGGTGATCATCTCCGAAATAGCCGTAATCGGGGGATTGATGCTTGCGGGCGTGTTTAATTTGGCACCAGGCGCAACGATTGTGCTGCTGCTAATAAGCCTGCTTATCATTACACTTGTCGGCAAAAAGGGTTTTACGACATAAGGGGGTTCTGAGATTTAATGGCTGATATCAATATCGGCATTGCGTTTGCTGCCGGTTTTGCATCGTTTATATCTCCATGCTGTTTACCGCTGTACCCGTCCTACTTATCCATTATTACCGGCATGTCGGTCAATGACCTGAAGAACGAGCAGAACCGCAAGGACGTCCGTTTCCGGACCATGACGCATACACTTGCGTTCATCCTTGGGTTTTCTGCCGTTTACTACACTCTCGGTTGGGGAGCGGGCTTATTCGGTGAATTTTTCACCGAATACCAAGACTTGATTCGCCAGTTATCTGCGCTGCTTATCATTGTCATGGGACTCATGCTTATCGGCATTTTTCAGCCTAAATTTCTCATGAAAGACCGGAAATTTAACTTTAAATCCAAACCGACCGGATACATAGGAACATTCTTGTTTGGCATCGGGTTTGCGGCAGGCTGGTCGCCTTGCGTTGGACCTATCTTAACTGCAATTATTGCCCTGGCAGCTTCTGATCCAGGAACTTGGTTCCCGCTGATTACTTCTTACTCTCTGGGATTCGCGGTGCCTTTCTTTATTCTGGCCTTTTTCATCGGCTCTACCCGCTGGATTCTTAAGTATTCAAGCATATTGATGAAAGTCGGCGGCGTATTAATGATTCTTATGGGGATTCTGCTCTTCACGGATCAAATGTACAAAATTACGATCTGGCTGCAAGGCATAACGCCGGAGTGGCTTAAATTCTAAGACCGGATAAGGCTGGTTCACTTCATAAGTCCTACTTGGGCAGGATTGGACCAGGACTTGCCAACCGGTCTCAAAAACATGTATCATAATTAGTGCAGGTAAAGCAGTTGTTATGAGCGTTATGTAATTATAGAAAAGAGGGAATAAGATGCCGACACCTAGCATGGAGGATTATTTGGAGCGCATCTACAAGTTGATCGATGAAAAAGGATATGCGCGCGTTTCGGATATTGCCGAAGGCTTGGAGGTTCACCCCTCATCCGTCACGAAAATGATTCAAAAGCTGGACAAGGACGATTATCTGATTTATGAAAAATATCGTGGCTTGGTTTTAACCAGCAAAGGCAAAAAAATGGGCAAGCGGCTCATGGAACGTCATCATTTGCTTGAGGAATTCCTTGAGATGATAGGTGTACAGGATGAAAATATTTACCGAGATGTTGAGGGAATCGAGCACCATTTGAGCTGGGATTCCATTACGAGAATTGAGACGCTTGTAGAGTATTTCAAGCGTGATGAGAACCGACTTCAGGATTTGCGTGACGTTCATAACCAATTAGTCAACGAATCGTAATGGGGCATCTGTCCGCTTGTGACAGATGCTTTTTTAACTCGATTGTCATACTTCATATGTTATATTAATAAGTTAGATTACCTGCAAATTTCATATTTTCGGAGGATTAATAGAAATGAAACTGCGTAGATGGTTGTTAGTGCTGATCATGCTGTTATTGTGTCTCCCGTCGGTGGTTCCTCCCGTGCAAGCGAAGGCGGCTAGTATCAGCATTCAGCTGGATGGTGTAAGCCTTAGCAGCGACGTATCTCCTTACATATTGCCAAAGGTCAATGTAACCATGGTTCCTACGCGGATTATTAGTGAAGGCCTTGGCGCTTCCGTTGCTTGGAATCAAAAGTCGAAGACGGTAACGATCGGCAAGGATGGTTCCAGCCTGCAGCTGACATCCGGCAAGAATATGGCCCTGGTTGATGGATCTGCCGTAGCGCTGGATGCCTCTGCCCAAATCAAGAATGGCCGGGTGATGGTTCCGCTCCGGTTTATCAGTGAGAACCTCGGTTTACAAGTTGAATGGAATCAAGCGGCACAACGAATATCGTTATTTACTGGGGTTGAACTTGTTCCTCCACCAGAGTTATCGAAAGAGGGGATTCGCGGAGCTTGGATATCCACGGTATTTAATCTGGATTGGCCCAAAGCGAAATCTACCGCACAGCAGCAGCAACAATCATTTATAACTTTACTGGATTCGCTGCAGGATGTGGGCATTAATGCTGTATACGTGCAGGTTCGTCCAGCCGGAGATGCATTGTATCCTTCAACCATGGTGCCGTGGTCGAAAGTATTGACAGGCATTCAAGGTAACGATCCCGGCTATGATCCGGTCGCTTTCATGGTAGAAGAAACGCATAAACGGAATATGGAGTTCCATGCCTGGTTCAACCCTTTCCGGGCAAACACCGATCTTCAGACCGCTTCGCTTCATCCATCCCATGTCGCCCTTCAGCACCCGGATTGGATCGTAAATGCCAATAAACAGCTGTATATCAACCCGGGAATTCCAGAAGCGAGACAGCATATTATTGATACAATCATGGAAGTGGTGAATGGATACGATATTGACGGTGTTCACCTGGATGATTACTTCTACCCGTCTAACACAGCCTTTCATGATGAAGCCGCCTATCGCCAATACAACAATGGGCAATATGCCAATATTGGAGAATGGCGCCGCGGGAACATCAATGATTTCGTTCAATCACTTGGTGAGAGTGTTCATCAAGCGAAACCTGACGTTGAGTATGGTATCAGCCCCTTTGGTGTCTGGCGCAACAAGTCGGTGGATAAGACAGGATCAGACACAAAGGCAGGTGTGACGGCTTATGACAGCATGTATGCCGATGTCAGAGCATGGATCCAGAATGGATGGATCGATTATGTCGCGCCGCAAATCTACTGGAGCATGAGCAATCCTGCTGTCGATTATGATAAGCTGGTTGATTGGTGGGTCGGTGAAGTACAAGGAACCGACGTTGACCTGCTGATCGGACATGCCCCATACAAACTGGGTACCAATGAGATCGGTTGGCAGAGTGCATCTGAAATCATCAACCAATTGAAATACAATCAGAATTATGACGAAGTAAAGGGCAGCATCTTCTTTAGGGCAGAAAATATTTTAAACAACCCACTGGGTTTTAAAGATCAATTGCAATCATATTATCGATAAAATAAGCCAAACCTGCAGGTATGAAACTTCCTCCGTGGTCATACATAGTCATTAGACTATGTATGAGCGGAGGATTTTTTATGCAAATCAACGCGGTTTTTGAGGGTGGGGGAGTCAAAGGCATATCGCTTGCCGGTGCTGTCAAGGCTGCGGAGAATGCCGGAATGGAATTCAGCCGCGTTGCGGGGACGTCCTCCGGTTCCATTGTCGCCTCGGTGCTGGCTGCTGGTTATTGCGCGGATGAAATGAAGCACATTATCGAGTCAACGCCTTTTCATTCATTCCTTCAAAGGGCCCCTATTTTTAATACGAAATATATTGGCCCAGCCTTAAGGGTGTTAATAAAGAAAGGGCTTTATTCCGGAGAAGCACTGGAGAACTGGATTCGGGAGATCTTGCTTGCCAGAGGGATCTTTACGTTCTCGGACATACCAGCGGGAAAGCTGTATATCGTTGCGTCTGATATTACAAACGGAAGACTGCTTGTGCTTCCGGACGATCTGCGCCAATACGGTATTAACCCTGCTACTTTTCCTGTGGCCAAGGCTGTGCGTATGAGCTGCAGTATTCCTTACTTTTTTGATCCGGTCATACTGCGCTTATTGGGCCGGGCTGCAAAGGGAAAGTCCTTTGGCGAACAGTTTGTTTACATCGTGGATGGAGGCCTGCTCAGCAACTTTCCATTATGGCTCTTCGATCGGGAATCGAAGGGAGGAACAAAGCCGCTGCCGGTGCTGGGATTTCAGATGGTGGGGAAGAACAGCAATGCACCGTATCTCATCGAAGGTCCCATCGGGATGTTAACAGCGATGTTCGAAACGATGCTCTCTGCCCATGATGAACGGTATATCGAGCAGCAAAACCGGAGTCGTACTATCAAAATTCCGACCCTTGGTATTGGAACCACCCATTTTAATCTGACCAGGGAAGAGAGCGAGAATTTGTACAATTCGGGCTTATCCGCAGGAACGATGTTTTTTTCCCGCTGGAGCTCGGAGCCTTAAAAAAACCGTCCACCCGAAATACTTGCACGGTGGACGGTTTTCTTGTTAATGATATTTAGGCACATCATCAGACGAATCCGATTTACCTTTGTTTCCATCGATAACCTGAAACGGGTATTGTTTGCGCTTGGTGGTTGGCGTGCTTTTCCGTACAGCCTGGTTCTTGGCCGCCAGCTTGGCGGCCGTTCGCTTGGACGGCTTCACCTTGGGCCGCTTGTTGAAACGGCGAGGCGGAAACTTGTAGAGCACGTACACGACTGCAACTATAATCAGTGGAATCAGCAGCTGCATTCTAGAACCCGGGTCTAACAGGAGCGCCAGCAGTCCAAAGCCGCCTAACGAGACCGCCGTCCAAAAAATGATCGCATGCCTTCTCATCGATTATCACCCTTTCGCGGGATCGAGCACACTTCCTGTCACAGATTGGTGAACGGGAACATTCTCGTATTGAGCATCTAACTCGCGCATTCTGTTGAAGGACGCGATAGATACTTCGACTTGATCATCGGTAGGTTCCTTCGTCGTCAGAAGCTGAAGCCACAGACCGGGATAACCGAGAAAACGGAGGATCGGCAGGTCTCGCATGGCATTCGTAAGCTTCAGGAATTCGAAGGAAACGCCAAGCACAACCGGTAGAAGTGCAATTCTTTGGATGACTCGCTGCGTCATGGTATCCCATGGCACTACGGAGTAGACGACGACGCCGAGTACGATGGTCAGCATCATAAAGCTGCTTCCGCAGCGGTAATGCAAGCGAGTATATTTCTGAACGTTCTTCACCGTTAGCTCTTCACCGGCTTCAAATGCGCTGATAACTTTGTGTTCCGCACCATGATATTGGAATAGTCTTTTGATAACAGGTGTCTGGGAGATTGCCCACAAATACACAAGGAGCAGGATTAACTTAATGACACCTTCAATCAGGTTATGCAGAATGTAGTTATCAAATGAACTGCCAAACAAGAAATCTTCTACAAAAACAGGAACGAGTGTAAACAGTAGCTTGCCGACTACAAAGGATAGCACGCTGACAGCGGCTACACCGATGATCATGCTTAGACTCCAGCCTGAGTCTTCCTTCTCCTTCTGCTTCTCCCGTTCTTCAGGCTCCAGGGTATCATCAGCATAAGCATCCGCCGAGTAATTCAAATGCTTGGAGCCTTTTATTGTGGAATCTATGAGACTGACGATGCCGCGAAGAAGCGGAATCTTCCGCAGCTTCCGAATCCATGCCTTGTCTTCGCGAGGCACCTCGAGAAACTTGATTTCATTATTCTTACGTCGCACGGCTGTCACATTCACATGCTTGCCGCCGAACATAACGCCTTCGATTACAGCTTGGCCTCCATAGCTGATCGGGGTTGACTTATCGGACAACCAGCTCACCCTCCCTGACATATTATTCGTTCTATTAACTATTGTATCGAATTTTGATCGTAATTTCTAGTTGGATTAGCTCGGCCGAAGCGGAGCATACTACTTTGCGATAAGAACAAAAGATATGTCGTTCTTCGATAAGCCTAGAGAGGGGAATCCATAGATGCATGAATATCAGTTTCGGAAGCAAAATCAAATTACAAATCCTATTTTGTTCGCCTTGGAGCTGGGCTATTACGCAGGATTGATCTGGGGTGCCGTGCTCTGGCTGTTTTACTGGTTGAAATTTACGAAAGTGCTGCCGGGTTTCTTGCTGGAGCCATTCTTTAAACATGACTTCCTTGTAACCACGGCAGGTCAAATTGCCGGTTGGTTATCCTTCATCGCTTTTTCTGTTATCGCCTCGCTGCTTTATGTGATTCTGTTCAGAAAGCTCAAGGGCCCCTGGCCTGGCATTATTTACGGAATCGTATGGTGGGTGGTGCTGTTTGTAGCGCTGAATCCCTGGCTTCGGTTAACGGAACCTGTGAAGAAGCTGCCTTGGGATACGAATATATCCGAGTTTTGCATTTTTATATTGTGGGGGTTATTTATCGGATATACCGCTGCGCAGGAATTTACAGATGAAAAACTGCGAGAACCCAAGAAGGTAATTGGTTAAAGTGCGTGTTCAAAAAGGTCGATTTTCAGCACCGAAGCTTATGCTTCCGAAGTGCGTTTTTTCAAAACGCTTTAGGTTGGATGAAGCTAGGGACGTCAGGAGCGGAGCTACACGTTTCCGCAGAAAACGCCTTCGAAAGCATCTGCTGTTTTAGGTACGTGAGCACCTGAAATGTTTCCGTAGGAAACATGCTTCGGAAGCATCTGCTTAGGCCCGGCTGAATTCAAGATTCGATGGCGAGTTGCTTCCTGATTCGCTTCGTGTTAGATATAGGATTTATAAGTTATCAACGGAGTTGATGAAATTCTATATCGCAAGAAAACCTACTTCCGAATCGCGGTCGCTCAGCATTTGAATTTGCCTCGATTGGTTTTCTTATCAAAAGCGGACTTTTTGAACAACCTCTTAAAGAAGAAAAACTTCTCAATCCTACATCGCCTATGGTAAAATAGCTTTTGGTTATTTGACGAAAAGGTGGGGAGCCCTATGAAAACCATATGGGTGATCAACGGACCGAACTTAAACCTGCTCGGCTTCCGTGAACCGGGTATTTATGGTTCACTCAGTTTGCAGGCGATCGAAGAGCAATTGCGTAAACAGGCGGATATCGCCGGTATCCGTATTTCCTTCTATCAGTCCAATCATGAGGGTGCTATCATTGATCGTATCCACGAAGCGATTGGACAGGCGGACGGCATACTTCTCAATCCGGGAGCACTGACCCATTACAGCTACGCAATACGTGATGCCATCAGCTCTGCACGAATTCCGACAGTAGAAGTTCACTTATCGAACATTCATGCCCGAGAGGAATTCCGCCATACTTCCGTTATAGCACCAGTTGCAGCGGGACAAATTGCCGGTTTTGGCGCAGCGAGTTACACATTGGGGCTGTCGGCCCTATTGCAAGTTCTGGATAATCAAGAAGGGTAGCTAGATTTCTGTATAGCTTGCCCTCCTACGGGGCAGCGGTTATTGCAGAAAATGTTCACAAACCCAGACTGGCAATCCGAACATTATCGAAGACGTTTTTTGCCGGCTTCATACTGGCTTAAGACAAGGGCGAGGAGAGGGTAAGAATGAGCAACAAACGAGTCGTTAAACTACGCGAGAAGCTCCAGACCAAAGGCTTGTCGGCGTTGCTGGTGGCAAGCCCGATCAACCGCAGATATTTATCAGGTTTTACTGGCTCCGCCGGATATGTTCTGGTTACGAGCAATGAGAACTATCTGCTGACGGATTTCCGTTACATGACGCAAGCTCCGCAGCAAGCAACCGGATTTAAAGTGGTTGAGCATGGTGCGAACGTCATGGAGACCGTTAAAGAACTGCTTTCTTCCGAAGGGATTACATCGCTTGGATTTGAACAAGATCATGTTACATACGGCGTGTTTTCCACTTATTCGGAACAACTGGCTCCAATCAGCCTGGTTCCGGTTTCTGGGATGGTCGAGGAACTGAGAATATTCAAGGATGCTGAGGAACTGAAAATTATGCAGCGGGCTGCTGATTTGGCCGATCAAACATTCAGCCATGTACTGACGATTCTGGCTACTGGCAAAACAGAGCGGGAGATCGATCTGGAGATGGAAATGTTTATGCGTACGAATGGTGCTACATCCTCTTCCTTTGATACGATCGTAGCTTCGGGAGAACGTTCAGCGCTTCCGCACGGCGTTGCCAGCGAGCGCGTGATTCAAGGAAACGAATTCGTTACGTTTGATTTCGGTGCGCTGCTGGATGGATACTGCTCTGATCTGACAAGAACAGTCGCCCTTGGCAGCCCAGATCCTAAACTGAAAGAAATTTACGATATTGTGCTGGAAGCGCAGCTTCATGCACTGGATCATATCAAGCCTGGTATGACGGGGCGCGAGGCAGACGCATTAACGCGTGATATTATTTCACGTTACGGATACGGGGAATATTTTGGTCACAGCACAGGGCATGGTTTAGGCATGGAGGTTCATGAATCTCCGCGACTGTCCAAGCTGAGTGATGATGTGCTGCAGCCGGGTATGGTGGTCACTGTAGAGCCGGGGATTTACTTGCCGGGTCTTGGTGGTGTCCGCATCGAAGATGATATTGTAATCACAGAAACGGGTATTCACATACTAACAAGCTCGTCGAAAGATTACACCGTGCTCTAAGAGTTGTTCAATAAGCAGACGCTTTGAGCTTGTACTTCAAGAACGTTATGTACTATATTAATTAGACCGTAACCTTAGGAGGGAATCTTAGTGATTTCAGTTAACGATTTTAAAACAGGTTTGACCGTAGAAGTAGATGGCGATATTTTTACCGTTTTGGATTTCCAGCATGTAAAGCCAGGTAAAGGTGCTGCTTTCGTCCGTTCCAAGCTCAAAAACCTTCGTAATGGCAACACTGTTGAGAAAACATTCCGCGCAGGAGAAACGATTGGCCGCGCCATCATCGAAAACCGTGGCGTACAGTATCTTTATGCTAGCGGGCAAGAGCATGTATTTATGGATAACGAAACCTATGATCAGTTCAGCTTGACCAGTGAACAGCTGGAATGGGAACTTAACTTCTTGAAAGAAAACATGAACGTGCATATTATCAGTTACCAAGGGGAAATCCTCGGGATTAACCTGCCAAACAGCGTTGAGTTGAAAGTAGTTGAAACGGAGCCAGGCATTAAAGGCAATACGGCTACAGGTGCAACCAAGAACGCGAAATTGGAAACCGGTCTGAATGTACAGGTTCCACTGTTCATTAACGAAGATGATGTACTTCTAATTGATACCCGCGAAGGTAAATATATCTCCCGTGCATAGTATGCATGCGGGCGCCTTCATCTATTGACAGGCTGCCTTTATCTTCAGAAGCAACATGACTCCTGTACAATTGTACGGGAGTTTTTTTGCGATATACGGGGGGTTTTTGCTCGTATCATGCCCTTTTGCTCTGAAAAGCCTTGACGGGGTGACTCTCTTTCGTATTATACTGTTTTAAAGTGAGAAACCATCTGAGTACTGTTACATATTGATATTAGTGGGGAGTGAAAGAAGCATTGTCATTGTACGTCATGAAATTCGGAGGCAGCTCTGTAGGAGATACAGAACGCATGAAACGCGTTGCCAGAAGAATTGTGGAGAAGCAAGATGAAGGCCATCAATGTGTAGTCGTAGTATCTGCTATGGGAGATACGACAGACGATTTAATTGATCAGGCTAAACTGTTGAACGAGAATCCACCGGCACGGGAAATGGATATGCTGATGACCACAGGGGAGCAGATATCCATCTCGCTGTTATCGATGGCTATTCATGGCTTGGGACGTAAAGCGATGTCGTTTACCGGCTGGCAGGCGGGATTCCGCACCGAAGCCGTCCATGGCAAAGCCCGTATAAATGATATTAAGCCAGAGCGTGTTCACCAAGCGCTGGCTGAAGGGAATATCGTTATCGTTGCTGGATTCCAGGGGATGTCTGAAGATGGTGAAATTACTACGCTTGGACGCGGGGGATCAGATACCACTGCGGTGGCTCTTGCCGCTGCAATTCAAGCGGACGTATGCGAAATATATACCGACGTGGACGGCATTTACTCGACCGATCCACGGGTTGTCAAATGTGCACGTAAGCTTAAAGAGATTTCCTATGACGAGATGCTGGAGCTTGCCAATCTTGGTGCAGCTGTTCTTCACCCGCGTGCGGTTGAGTATGCCAAACATAATCAGGTGAAGCTTGTCGTCAGATCCAGCTTTAATCATAACGAGGGTACGGTTGTTAAGGAGGAAGCAAGCATGGAACAAGGTGTGGTTGTCAGCGGAATTGCATTTGATAAGAACGTGGCAAGGATCAGTATTCTGGGTGTTTCCGATACGCCGGGCGTGCTCGCACAAGTGTTCGGCGAACTTGCCAAAGCAGAGATTGACGTTGATATTATCGTTCAGAGTGGCGTGCAGAATGGTGAAGCAGATTTCTCCTTTACCGTTTCCTTGGCGGACACGGACCGTGCATTATCGGTCATCGAGAACATTCGCAGCGAAATTCCGTACCGTGATGTAACCTCGGAAGATAATCTTGTGAAAGTATCGATTGTCGGAGCTGGTATGGTCAGTCACCCTGGTGTCGCAGCCAAAATGTTTGATGTGATTTCCAGAGAGGGAGTCAGCATCAAAATGGTCAGCACATCTGAGATCAAAGTATCCTGTGTTATTGAAGGAAGCAATCTGGAAGGAGTCGTACAAGCGCTTCACACTGCGTACGGCCTCGATACAGATCAGCAGGCTTTGGTCGGAGGACCGCAGGTTCGGCGGTAAATAAAGCCTTATTGAAAACTGTAATTATTAATTTTAATAGACTAAATCCCGGTCGATAGCGACCGGGATTTTTTGCGTTGTCCAAAGATTGATATTCGTTTCTATGAAATTACAAGAAATAGAGATAAAACGAGAGTTCTTCGCATAATTTTAATCATCACAGATGTGAAGAAGGTAGAAGGAGGATAATATCGCATGTTGGACAAGTTTGTCGCTAGCATGGCAACGCTTCGCTTTTTCTCCGGTGGGCTCGAGATCGTGGCGGCTATTATCATGCTGCGTTTGAACCAGGTGGATAAAGCGCTGGCCGTAAATTCTGCATTGGCCTTCATGGGCCCGCTGGTCCTTATCGTAACAACCGCGATCGGTCTTGTGGGAATGGCAGATAAATTGTCTTGGGGGAAGATTGGGTGGATTTTATGTGGGGTCTCTTGTCTCTTATACGGAGTTTTAAAAAGATGATAGATTCGCTGCATATTTCCCCGGTACAAGCATACACATGGGATAAGAAGTTCTCTTATTAGAAGATGATCAAAAAAAGGACAACTCTGGGGGAAATTGATATGACACTGAATTGGTTAGAGCTGTTTCCCGAAACCGTGAAACGAATGCTGCACAATTTATCGAAAGAGCTTCTTGATCATGTAGAGGAGGTGCGGATCCGGGAGGGTCGTCCGCTTGAGATCAATTCAGCGGGCAAGCATCATTTTCTGGACCGTCAAGGCGGACTTACTTTACGGCCTGAGGAAGCATATATCCCGACGCGCGAAGATACCCACAGGCTGCTCGATTTGATCAGCAATCACTCCCTCTACACGATGGAAGAAGAACTGCGCAAAGGCTTTATCACGATACCTGGCGGCCATCGTGTCGGGCTTACCGGCCGGACCGTGCTCAGCGGGGGGAAAGTGGAGCATATTCGGGATATCAGCAGTTTTAATGTCCGGATCGCCAAGGAGATTCAGGGAGCGGCGGATGAGATGCTTCCGCATTTGCTTGATCGGAAACAAAAACGGGTGATGCACTCACTGATTCTATCTCCCCCCCAACATGGCAAAACCACACTGTTAAGAGATCTGGCACGACAAATCAGCTACGGCAAGTGGGGCAATTCGGCCGTGCATTGGCCGGGCATGAAGGTTGGAATTGTTGACGAGCGCTCTGAGATTGCCGGTTGTTTGCGCGGAGTACCCGGATTCGACGTTGGCCCTCGCACTGATGTGCTTGATGGTTGTCCGAAAGCTGAAGGAATGATGATGATGATCAGGTCCATGTCCCCGGATGTTCTGATTGTGGACGAGATTGGCAGGCCCGAGGATGCAGAGGCTGTCATCGAGGCGCTGCATGCAGGCATCAGCGTGATTGCCACCGCACACGGCTCATCCGTACAGGATATGCGGGTCCGTCCAGCGCTCTTTGGACTCCTGGAAAACCGGTTGTTTGAGATGTACGCGGTTTTGAATAGAAATGGAGAGCACAGATCATACAAGCTGTACGACGGAGGCCAGCGGGCCCTTCAAACGACAATGAGCCGTTCACCGGGCGGTGACGCCTATGCTTAAACTGGTGGGGGCTGTACTCGTGCTCGGAGCCGGTACGCTAGCGGGTTTTTTTCAGGCCCAGCAATTTGCAGCCAGGCCCAGGCAACTGCGAGAATTGATTCTTGCTCTGCAACGGTTGGAGACGGAGATCAGCTATGGATTAACGCCCCTTCCTGATGCGCTAGAGCGTATCAGTGCTTCCCTCCGCGAACCGCTCAAGTCATTGTTCGGCTCAGCGGCGCTCTACATGAGACCGGACTACGGTTTATCGGCACAGGACAGCATTCGCAAGGCGCTGGGAGAATATTGGAGGCGAACGTCCATGAGAAGTGCCGAGCGTGAAGTGTTAGAGCAGCTAAGCGGCGTACTTGGCACCAGTGACAGGCAGGACCAGATCAAACATATTGCACTGGCCGCCCACCAGCTCAAGCATGAAGAAGCGGCGGCGAGGGATGACCAGGTCAAATATGAAAAGATGAGCAAAAGTCTGGGGCTGCTCATTGGAGCATTGATCGTCATTTTGATCTTTTAGCGAGGTGCCAAGGGAATGAACATTGAAGTGAATGCCATCTTCCAGATTGCCGGGATCGGAATCATTATAGCCATGATCCATACCGTGCTGAAACAGATGGGTAAAGAGGATATGGCACATTGGGTAACCCTAATCGGGTTTGTGGTTGTGCTGTTCATGGTTGTACGATTGCTCGACGATTTGCTGAAGGAAATCAAAAGTATTTTTCTATTCCAGTAGGTGGACTCTTATGGAAATGATCCAGGTGGTAGGACTGGGCCTCATCGCTACCGTTCTGATATTGATCGTGAAGGAACAGAAACCGCTCTTCGCTTTTCTTCTAGCTGTGTCGACTTCGGTTCTAATTTTTCTGCTCCTGGTTGGGAAGATCGGCAATGTTCTGTCCATGCTGGAAGATTTAGCGGAGAACTCAGGAGTTCAAATCATCTATCTGAAGACGGTTTTGAAAATTATCGGAATTGCCTACATTGCAGAAATGGGGGCCCAGATCGTGCGGGATGCCGGACAGGAATCAATCGCATCCAAAATAGAAATGGCGGGAAAAGTGCTCATATTGGTGCTCGCTGTACCGATTATCGGGATCATCATCGAGACGGTCCTGAAGCTCCTCCCGGCTTAATAAAGGTGGAGGGGACATGGGAAGAGGAGCGATACTTCGAAGAAGCATGGCCGTCTTTCGACTACTGATTCTGATGTTGCTTCTATCCGGCATATTCTGTGGCGTAGTTCATGCGACTGCAGCAAGTAATCCGGCTGATGGGTGGATAGAGCAGCAGACGGAGCAATTGCCGACAGAGCAGGTTGAGAAATACTGGGATCGGCTCATGAAGGATTATGGCGGTTTTTTTCCTGACGGAAGGACTCCCTCATTGATGGATATGCTGCTCCCGGGCGGTGACGGGCTGAACTTCAAGGGAGTTATGTCCGGGATCGGTAAATATTTGTGGCACGAGGTGCTCTACAACGGCAAGCTGCTCGCAACCATCGTGATGCTGAGTATCATGAGTCTGATCCTTGAGAATTTGCAGTCCGCCTTCGAAAAGAGCACTGTGAGCCGGGTTGCCTATACCATCTGTTATATGGTGGTTCTGATCATAGCCGTTAACAGCTTTAACATCGCCATTGGGTACGCACGGGATGCAATAACGCAAATGATCGATTTCATGATGGCTATGCTGCCCTTGCTCTTTGCGCTCATGGCTTCGATGGGCAATGTGGTAACCGTGTCAGTAGCTCATCCGCTCGTCATATTCATGGTACATACGGTAGGTACGTTGATCAGCACCATAGTATTCCCGCTGCTGTTCTTCTCGGCTCTCTTGCATCTGGTCAGTTCGCTATCTGAAAAGTACAAGCTGACCCAGCTTGGCAATCTGCTGCGCGGAATATCAATGGGCGTGCTGGGTGTGCTGCTCACCGTGTTTCTCGGCGTCATATCTGTTCAAGGATTAACGAGTTCGGTTACTGACGGAGTGACGATCCGGGCGGCTAAATATGTTACTGGCAATTTTGTACCGGTCGTCGGCAAGATGTTCGCTGATGCTACAGATACCGTGATCTCGGCCTCGCTGCTTGTTAAGAACTCGATTGGACTGGCCGGGGTCATCATCATCTTGTTCCTGTGTGCCTTTCCTGCGATCAAGATTCTGACGCTGGCCTTGATTTATAACTTGGCTGCTGCCGTCATGCAGCCGCTGGGCGACACTCCAATCGGTACTTGTTTACAGACGATCGGCAAGACGATGTTGTATGTTTTCGCCGCTCTTGCCGCCGTGAGTATGATGTTCTTCCTGGCGATTACAATTCTGCTTACGGCAGGCAACATTACTGTCATGATGAGGTGAAACAACAAGCGGCTGCGGCGTTCGATGGGGAGGAATGACGAATGGACTGGCTTGGAGGTTGGTTGAAAAGCGTCGTCATGGTGGTTCTCTTTGCAGCTTTTGTTGATTTGATTCTGCCGAGCAAGGCGCTTGAACGATACGCCAGATTGGTTCTGAGCCTGTTGATTCTGCTAACGCTTCTAAGTCCGATTGTTAAATTATTAACAGAGCCGCCAGAGAATCAATTGGCGCTGGAACTGGAGAGACAGGAGAAGGGGCTGCCGGAAGAGGTTCAATTAGAGCAGATTATGGCACAGGCAGAGAAAATCAAAGATATGCAGCAGAGTCAGAGTCTTCAGTGGGCAGGCAATGAATTGGCCCGCGTGATGAAAGAGGAAATTGAGCAAGAAACCGGGGAAGCGATCCAGGAAGTCAAGGTCATGCTGTCGGCAGTTGCTGGGAAGGACAAGGAATTTGCAAGCGCAGCGATCCGCTCGGTAGATGTGAGATTGGCTGGAGGTGAATTGACACATGAAGAGGTTATCAAGGAAACTCGGCAGCCCATTAACGTAACGCCAGTGGATTCCGTTCAGGTACAAGTCGAATCTAACACGTCTGAGCGAAAGAGGAAAGACGATGCCGAAGAGAAGGCTGAAGCAGTCAGTAAAACCCAAGCAGCAAGGGCAGAGCCGATTCGCCGTTATATCAGCAGGAGATGGGATTTGAAGCCGGATCTGATCGCGATATATATGCCGGGCCAAGAACAAGATAAAAAGCTTTAGTGGAGGTGAGGATGATGGGAAACTGGTTGAAGCGGTTGGAACAGTGGCTTGGGGGCGGGGCGAATGGAGTAAGGAAAATCCAGACCTTCCGCTGGTTGATTATTCTGGCTCTAATCGGGGTTGCGATCATGCTGTTCAACTCCTTTGTCAACGTAAAGAAACTGGATCACGAGAATATCGGTCGCGAGCCGCCGCAAGAGTCTGCTGTGATCTCAACAACTCCTGAGGGGGCTGCGGGCAGTGGAGGCAGTGCGTTTGAAAGTATCGAACAGGATTTTGAGATGCGCACAAAGACGATGCTGGAGCAGATTGTAGGTGTCGGATCCGTAGACGTCATGGTAACCGTAGAATCTACAGAAGAACTTGTTATGCAGAAAGATGTGAAAGACACACAGGAACTAACGGAAGAAACGGATGCTAATGGTGGTAAGCGTCATGTAACGAGCTATCAACGTGATGGACAGATTGTCACCTATGATTCTTCGGGTGATGAGACGCCGATTATAACCAAGAAGATCAAGCCTCAGGTACGGGGAGTACTCGTCGTAGCTAAAGGCGCCGAGAATGAAGTTGTAAAAAGTCTGATTGTGGATGCGATTCAGCGCGGTCTCAACGTCCCTTCCTACCGCATATCTGTAGTGCCGCGGAAGCAGGAATAGCAGCGAATCCTTTCAAGGATCAGATCCCGGAGTATCCATGCATATGTTTTTCATCCAAAAGGAGGAAATGTTCACATGAATAATAAAAGACAAACCATCTGGTTGGTATCCATGCTTAGTTTAATGGTTATTCTCTCAGCATACTATTTGTTCACAGACGATGCAGGCACGAAAGCACCACCGGTTGCTGAAAGCACGCAGGTGGATGGTCAGAAGCCTAATGCTGGCCAAGAAGCGAGTGGAATCACAGGGGCTGTAGATGAGCTGGTGATCAACGAAGTGCTCGAAGAAGGTACAGATGGAGATTCTGGCGCTAATGAGCAGGGAGCTGGACTGACAGATACCGGAGTTACCGGTGTAGATGACCCGGCGGAAGCCACACAAGGTAAAGAAGGGGAACAAGGTAAAACAAGCGGCAGCGCAGAGCAAGGCAAAGCTGGCGGAGAAGCGGATAAGGCAGCTGAACCCGAAGTTAAGGAGTCCAAGGAAGGATCCGAGAAATCCAAAGATACAAGCAGTATCGACAGCGGCGTGAAAACAGAGAAGGAAGTACTGGAAGAAGTGGCGGCTAACGCAACCTCAGCTGTAGCTCAATTGGATTCCTATAAGCTGGATCGCAATCAGAAAAATATGAAACTGTACGATGATTTAATTGCCAAGATAAACAATCATGAAAATCAGCCGGAACAAACGGCACAAGCAGCTGAGCAACTGAAAGCGGCCGAATGGAAAGAAGAGGTAATTAACAGCATTGAAGAATCACTGCAGCAGCAATTCGGCAACGCTGTTGTTAAGGAAGAGAGCGAGAAATATAATGTGGTTGTCCTGAGTGAGAAACTGGATGCAAAAGGCGCAGCGGGCATCATGAATCTGGTGATGAAGGAACTTAAAGTATCACCTGATAAAGTAACTGTTCAATATGTTACGCCATAAGCAGGTCTACAGATTTCAACAAAAATCCCGAAATTATGATTAACCTGAAAGAGTCTAAGGATTCCCTTGGACTCTTTCTATTTCGCTCGATTGTGATATAATACTCTAAGCTATTGACTGACTGTCCCAAGCGGGCTTCCAAGAAAGTGAAGGAGTGAACGTCGATAATGTTCAAATTAAATGAAATCAAGGAACTTATTAAGCTGGTGGATCAAACGTCCGTGCATGAATTGGAGATTGAAAGCGAAGGTACACGCTTATCCATTAAGAAACCGAATGCGGCCGAGATCGTAAACCATTACCAGGCAGCACCGCAAGCGTACATGCCGGCGCAGCAAGTGATGGCACCGCCAGTCGTGCAGCCAAGCACAGAGAATCAAGCACCTGCAGCAGCACCTGCGCAGGAAGCAGTGGAGGATAGCAACAGCTCATTACATAAAATCGTATCGCCGATGGTTGGAACCTTCTATCGTTCCCCATCCCCAGAAGCAGGGCCATTTGTAAGCCCTGGAGACAAGGTGAGCGACAAGACAACGGTCTGCATCATTGAGGCCATGAAATTGATGAATGAACTGGAAGCAGAGATCACAGGCGAAATCGTTGAAGTCCTCGCGCAGAATGGTCAACTTGTTGAATTCGGGCAGCCTCTGTTTCTGGTAAAACCGGAGTAATATGGAGGGACTCGCCAAGAACGAGAGTCATATGAGTCCGAAGGAGGTTACTGCATGACATTTCAAAAAATACTTATCGCGAACCGCGGAGAGATTGCTGTTCGTATTATCAGAGCTTGCCGGGAACTTGGCATCGCAACCGTTGCTGTATACTCAGAGCCGGATCGTGAATCTCTGCACGTTCGCTTGGCTGACGAGGCTTATTGCATCGGCCCGACTTTATCGAAAGACAGCTATTTGAATATTACCAATATCATAAGCGTCGCTACGTTGACCGAATGTGATGCGATTCATCCGGGCTACGGCTTTTTGGCCGAGAATGCGGATTTCGCTGAAATCTGTGAATCCTGCAATATCACCTTTATCGGCCCTTCTGCTGATGCAATTAACCGTATGGGCGACAAGGCGGTTGCGAAGCAAACGATGAAGGATGCTGGTGTACCGGTTATTCCGGGGTCCGATGGATTGGTTGAGGATTTGAATGAAGCCGTTATGCTTGCCCGGGATATCGGATATCCTGTCATTATAAAAGCAACAGCAGGCGGTGGCGGTAAAGGCATCCGAATCGCAGAAGATGAAGAAACGCTGGTTAAACAGATCACTAACGCCCAGCAGGAAGCTCAAAAAGCGTTTGGCAATGCCGGCGTTTATCTTGAGAAATACCTGACTGGCATGAAGCACGTTGAAATTCAAATCATCGCTGATAAACATGGCAATGCCGTTCATCTTGGGGAGCGTGACTGTTCTGTGCAGCGTCGGAGACAGAAGCTTGTTGAAGAAGCTCCTTGTCCGGTGCTAAGTGAAGAGGTACGCAGCCGGATGGGGGCAGCCGCAGTTCGTGCAGCGAAGGCGGTTAACTATTCGGGAGCGGGAACTCTGGAATTTCTATTGGGTCCAGATGGTCAATTTTACTTCATGGAGATGAATACACGAATTCAAGTGGAGCATCCAGTCACCGAAATGGTTACCGGAATCGATTTGATTCAGGAAATGATTCATGTGGCAGAAGGCAACCCGCTTTCTTTCAGCCAAGAGGATGTTGTCATCAATGGCTGGTCGATCGAGTGCAGAATTAATGCCGAGAATCCGGACAAGGGATTCATGCCTGCTCCTGGAACCATTCAATTCTATTTGCCTCCAGGCGGACCTGGTGTGCGTGTAGACAGCGGAGCATATCCTGGCTATACGATTTCACCTTTTTATGATTCCATGATTGCCAAATTAATCGTTTGGGCACCGACAAGGGATGAGGCGGTCGCGAAGATGAGACGTGCATTGGCTGAATTCGAAATTGAAGGAATTCATTCAACCATTCCATTTCATCAAAAGCTCTTGAAACACCCTACCTTCTTGAAAGGTGATTTTGATATTAAATTTCTGGAAGAAAATGAGATTTAAAAACTTTGGCCAAGTTTGTCATAAACTTGGCCAAATGGTATAGTATGAGTAATAAGAGCGCATGTCCTTAAGCTGTTTTCGGATCATTCGCTAACTTATTCTGAAAGGGTGTTGAGACAATGGCGGAAACTTTGCCTACTGAATTTGAACGTACAGATATTGGAGAGATTCAAATTGCCCCGGAAGTAATTGAAGTTATTGCTGGGCTTGCCACGGTAGAGGTGCGCGGAGTGGCTGGAATGAGCGGAGGCTTTGCTGGTGGCATCGCTGAACTGCTAGGCCGTAAGAATTTATCCAAAGGTGTCAAAGTAGAAGTTGGACAGCGCGAAGCTGCTGTTGACGTATCCGTCATCGTGGAATATGGTCATCGTCTTCCGGAAGTAGCCGGGGAAATCCAACGCAATGTGAAGCGTTCTATTGAGAATATGACAGGACTCACGGTGATTGAGGTCAATGTACATATTCATGACGTCCATTTCATGAAAGCCGCTGAGAAGACGGAAGAATTGGATTTGGCTCAACGCGTGAAATAGAATAGTTTCAGGCTAGCCCTGGACAGCGATGTCGAGGGTTTCAACTAATTTAAGGAGGCTGTGCTATATCGTGGCCAAAATCATGGACAGACTTCTACTGTTTATATACAGCTTAAGCATCGGTGTTATATCCGTAGTTGCCATCCTCCTATTGAGCGGCGCTGTTCCTTATTCATTGACGAGTGTTCAGGAACAACGCCTTTTCTGGGCTGGAATTATCGTTGCTGCGGTTGTGTTTCTGCTGAGCATTCGTTTCTTCTACATCTCTGTAAGACGCGATCGCTCGAATCTGAATTCCATCGATCAGCGCACGGAATTCGGTGACATTCAAATTTCGGTGGAGACGATCGAGAATCTATGCCTGAAGGCCGCTTCTCGCGTTCGGGGTATCAAGGATTTGAAGTCACGGATCAAGGTGTCCCAATCGGGTCTTAATATTGCGATTCGGGCTGTGGTTGATGGCGAGGAATCTATTCCTGTTCTGACTACCGACGTGCAGAAGCAGGTGCATGACTTTGTTGAAGATACAACAGGAATACCCGTATCCTCTGTATCCGTGTATATAGCAAACGTGGTTCAGGCACCAAGCTTCAAGAGCCGCGTGGAATAGAGGTGAGCTTCCCAAATGCCTTGGAAAGAAATATGGGAGAGTCACAGAGGAAGAATTGCCGGGGTAACCGGCGGGCTTGTGTGCGGACTGATTTATTTATTATCCGGTTTTTGGGATATGCTGTTCTTTGCATTAGTGGTATTTATCGGCTATATATTTGGCAAGCGTAAGGATTTGAAGCAGGGCTCCATGTTCCACTTTCAGGAATGGGGACGCTGGCTTTCCGAGCGCTGGCGGCCGTTTAAATGAACCCTGTGATATGCTTTCTCCGGAAAAAATGCTAAAGGACAGGCGTAGTGTGCCTTTTTTGCGGAGAGAGATATTCACAGGTTTTTTTTTGGCGTTTAATTGTTGTCAATTCTTGATGGCAAATGGATCATACTAATTAGAAAAAATGGATTCAGCAGGGTCCGCAGGAGGAACAAGATGAAAAGACGTGTAGCTAGAGAGATTGTCGTTCAGAGTCTTTATCAGATGGAAATGAACGAAGTCGACAGTGTAGAAGCCGTGTCGATGCTGCTCTCGGAAGCGGCCGAAGAAAATGAGACCGAGCGGGTCATCGGTGACGAAGTCCAAATGAGGGACTATGTACTGCAGCTGGTTGATGGAACTTGGGCACTCAAGGATGCGATTGATGAACTGCTCGCTCATTATTTAAAAGGTTGGCAGGTGAGCCGTCTTTCCCGTGTGGATCGTCAAATCCTGCGTTTAGCGGTATATGAGCTGACTCATCGTGAAGACGTGCCAGGGAAAGTGGCGGTAAACGAAGCGATTGAGTTGTCCAAGCATTTTGGAACCGAGGAATCAGGTAAATTCGTTAACGGTGTGCTTGGCCGGATGATCCAGGAGCTGGATCAAGTGAAGGAGAAGCTTGCTCCTCCATCGGCGAACGGCTAGGCTTTTTCGTAAACGGCATCATTCTATCATAGTGGAGGAGAGATGAGGATGACAGCAGCAACGATTATTAGCGGCAAACAGATTTCTGAAGAAATTCGCAAGGGGATTGCGTTAGAAGTAGAGCAATTGTCCAAGCAGAATATACGTCCCGGTTTGGCTGTTGTACTTGTAGGTGATGATCCGGCTTCCCATGTTTATGTCCGCAACAAGGAGAAAGCATGTCAGGATCTGGGCTTCTATTCTGAGGTACACCGCCTGCCAGCGGAATCCAGCGAAGACGAAGTACTGGCTCTTGTGGACAAGCTGAACGCACAGGCGTCTATTCACGGAATTCTCGTCCAGCTTCCTTTACCCAAGCACATCCGCGAGAAAGCAATTATAGATGCCATCGCAGTGGAGAAGGATGTGGATGGTTTCCATCCGGTAAATGTGGGCAATCTCGTCATTGGCGATGACAGTCTGCTGCCATGTACGCCTGCGGGTGTTATTGAGATGATAAAACGGACAGGCATTCAGATCGCGGGTAAACATGCTGTTGTTATTGGCAGATCCAATATTGTCGGCAAGCCGGTGGCACTTCTCCTTCAGCGTGAGAATGCTACCGTTACAATGTGTCATTCGAAAACGCATAATATGGCTGAAATCGCCCGCCAAGCCGACATTCTGGTTGTTGCGATCGGCCGAGCGAATATGATTGATGCCAGTTATGTGAAACCTGGAGCAATCGTTATCGACGTCGGAATGAATCGTCTGGAGAGCGGAAAGCTTGCCGGGGATGTTGACTTCGAAAGCGTCAAGGAAGTGTCCGGCCCGATCACTCCGGTACCTGGCGGGGTGGGACCCATGACCATCACGATGCTCATGCAGAATACTTTGATAGCGGCCAAAAGACTGAATGGGTTGAATTAATATGAAGTCTTCAGATCCGGGACGTGTATTATCCGTAAAGGATATAAACCGTTATATTCGTATGAAAATGGAAGGCGACGCGAGACTATCTGACGTATGGATCCGCGGAGAAATTTCGAATTTCACCCATCATTCCAGCGGACATATGTATTTCACCTTAAAAGATGAGAGCAGCCGGATTCGTGCGATTATGTTTGCGACCCATAATCAGAGGCTTCCTTTCATACCGAAGGAGGGTACTCGCGTCATTGCCCGCGGCAATGTGTCTGTATATGAACGGGATGGTCAGTACCAATTCTATGCGGTTCAAATGCAGCCCGATGGGATTGGCAGTTTGTATCTGGCTTATGAACAGCTGAAGACGAAGCTGGATAACGAGGGATTGTTTGCTGTTGGACGCAAGCGGCCTCTACCTCGTTATCCTCAGACAATTGGTGTTGTCACTTCACCTACAGGAGCTGCCGTCCGGGATATCATGATTACCATCCGCAGACGCTATCCACATGCCAGGACGATCTTGTATCCGGTGCTCGTTCAGGGCAAAGGAGCTGCCCCTTCGATTGTGAAGGCTATCCAAGTGATGAACGACATGGCTGAGGCGGATGTGCTTATCGTGGGGCGCGGCGGGGGATCACTTGAGGAACTTTGGGCGTTCAATGAGGAGATCGTTGCCAGAGCCATCTATCAATCCGATATTCCTATCATTTCAGCCGTTGGACACGAAACGGATTTTACAATTGCTGATTTTGTTGCCGATCTTCGTGCTGCTACGCCAACTGCTGCAGCGGAGCTCGCTGTACCAAGCAGTGCAGAGCTGAGAGGGCAGCTTCTTCAAAAGCAACGGCAGCTGAATCAGGGGCTCCAGCAGCGCCTGAAACGAAGTCGTGAGCGTTTAAGCTCGCTGCAGCGTTCTCCGGTCCTCATATATCCCAGAAGGTATATGCTTCAGCATGCTGAGCGGCTCGATATGCTAACACAGCAGCTGCAGAGCAGCCTGAAATCACGGCTGTCCTTGACCCGCCAGCGGCAGCTGTCCTTGCACCGGGGGCTGATCCGGTTTAATCCTCGGACTCAAGTGGAGATAGCCGTCAAAAGAAAAGAGCAGGCCAACCGGCAGTTAATGAATGCGATGCAGTTGATCATGAAATCGAAGATGTCGGAGCTGCAAACGGAAATAAGGCATCTTGATGCGCTCAGCCCGCTGAAGATTATGTCCAGGGGATATAGTCTTGTGTACGATGAGAAAGAGCAGAAGCTTGTTAAGTCTATAGATGAAGTGCAGTTAGGTGATTTGGTTAACGTAAGGGTGACCGATGGACGTCTGCTGTGCCAAGTGTGGGGAATGAAGGAGGATGAAGAGTATGGCGAGTGATACATTGGAGATTAGTTTTGAAGACGCAATGGCTCAGCTCGAAACGATCGTGGAACAGTTGGAAGACGGAGATGTGCCGCTGGAAAAAGCCATCGATTTGTTCCAACAAGGCATGAAGCTTTCACAAATCTGCAGTAAAAAGCTGGAGCAGGTGGAGCAAAAAATCGAAATGATCGTCGAAGAAGGCGGAGAATTAAAGCGTAAGCCTTTTGGCGGAATGCTTGATGAGACAGGTGAAATCATTGAATAATCGAATTTCGATCCATCAATATATGAATGACATCGGAGACCGACTGGATCGCGAGTTTAGCAATCTTTTTCCGACGAGCTGGAAAGTTCCTGAAACTTTGCGTGAATCCATGTCGTATTCATTAAAGGCTGGAGGTAAGCGAATGCGACCGCTGCTTGTCGTTGCGGCATGCGAGGCTGGTGGCGGCAACCGTGACGCTGCCCTTCCTGTGGCGGCAGCCGTCGAAATGGTCCATACCTATTCCCTTATCCATGATGATTTGCCGGCAATGGATAATGATGATTATCGTCGAGGCAAATTGACCAATCATAAGGTCTTTGGCGAAGCGAGTGCTATATTAGCAGGGGATGCTTTACTGACACATGCATTCTATAGCGTAATCCAAGCTTCGAGACAGCATGGTGTTTCAGCGGAACGCGTGCTGACGATTGTCGAAGATCTGGCCGAGTATGCAGGCCCCCGCGGGATGGTAGGCGGGCAGGTTGCCGATATGGAGGGTGAGCAAGGTTTAACGACACTGGAGCAGCTTGAATACATCCATCTGCATAAAACAAGTGATCTCATTATGTTCTCACTAATGGCGGGTGGACATATAGCCAACTGTTCAGAGTCACAAATCGAATCACTGCGAACCTTCGGGCATCATATTGGGCTGGCTTTTCAGATCCAAGATGACATCTTGGATTTGGTCGGGGATGAGTCTAAGCTTGGGAAACCGGTACAAAGTGATCTGAAACAAGAGAAAGTGACCTATCCGTACTTCATCGGTTTGGATGCATCCAAACGTGAGGTTGAGCGCCTGACAGCAGAGGCTAAGCGAGTTATTTCCGAAGGAAACTTCACCGATCCAACAAGACTTCTGGAAATCGCAGATTTCTTGATGGCTAGGGACCACTAAGCACGCTTTACATGCAAACGGTTTTTTTGTGATATAATGTCTGTTAATGGCTGAACTCATTCAGCTTAAGAAACGTAAACTTATTCAAGGAAAGCGGGGAGATTCTTCGTGCTTCTTCCAAATATCAAACATCCCGAACAACTTAAGTCTCTATCGGTGGACGAACTCGAGGATTTAGCAGGACAAATCCGTCATTTTCTAATCGAAAAGCTCTCCGCCACCGGTGGCCATCTAGCACCGAATCTGGGAGTCGTTGAACTCACGCTGGCCTTGCACTACTGCTTTGACAGCCCTCGTGACAAAATGATTTTCGACGTTGGGCATCAGGCCTACGTACACAAGATTTTAACCGGGCGAATGGAGAAATTCGATACCCTCCGTAAATACAAAGGTTTGTGTGGGTTCGTCAAGCGTTCAGAAAGCGAGCATGATGTGTGGGAAGCCGGACACAGCAGTACCTCACTATCTGCTGCAATGGGAATGGCTATGGCGCGTGATCTGAAAGGTGAAGACAACCGTGTTATCGCTTTGATCGGTGACGGCGCACTCACCGGAGGCATGGCGTTTGAAGCGCTGAACCATATTGGACACGAGCAGAAAAAGCTGATGGTCATTCTGAATGACAATGAGATGTCCATTGCTCCGAATGTCGGCGCCATGCACAATTATCTAAGCAAGATTCGCTCTGACCGTTATTATCTGCGGGCCAAAGACGAGGTGGAAATGCTCCTGAAGAAAATCCCGGCCATCGGAGGCAAGCTTGCCAAGACCGCGGAGAAGATGAAGGACAGCCTTAAATATATGATGGTTCCGGGCGTATTATTCGAGGAATTAGGATTTACGTATCTCGGGCCTGTTGACGGGCATGATCTGAACAAACTGATTGATACACTAAAACAGGCCGACAATGTAGACGGACCTGTCCTGATTCATGCTGTAACTACGAAAGGCAAGGGATATCGGCCAGCGGAATCCGATTCCCATAAATGGCATGGTATAACGCCTTATAAAATAGAATCCGGGCAAGTGTTAAAGGCAGTAGGGAATCCGATGTACACGGAAGTGTTCGGCCAGACTCTCGTTGAACTGGGCGAACAGGACGAACGGATCGTAGCCGTTACGCCAGCGATGCCTGGCGGCTCGGGACTCATCCCGTTTAGCAAGAAGTTCCCGAACCGGATGATCGATGTAGGGATTGCGGAGCAGCATGCGGCAACATTATGTGCAGCGCTGGCCATGGAAGGCATGAAACCTGTATTTGCGGTCTATTCCACATTTATGCAGCGTGCCTATGATCAAATCGTTCATGATATTTGCCGTCATAATGCGAATGTTATGTTTGCAATTGATCGTGCCGGGTTCGTCGGTGCTGATGGCGAAACACATCAAGGCGTTTACGATGTAGCCTTCATGCGCCATATCCCGAATATCGTGATCATGATGCCGAAAGACGAGAATGAGCTTCGTCATATGATGAAGACCGCTCTTGATTATAATGAAGGACCTATCGCATACCGCTATCCGCGGAACAATGTGCGTGGTGTCCCTATGGATACTGAACTCGTGCCGATCCCTATCGGTACATGGCAAGTCGTCCGGCCTGGTGAAGGATACGCTATTCTGGCTGCCGGTCCTATGGTGCAGCTTGCCGAAGAAGCAGCGGAACAGCTCAAGCGTGAAGGAATCATGGTCGAGGTGGTCAATGCCCGTTTCCTTAAACCGCTTGATGGTGATATGCTGAAGAACCTGGCGAAGAAGGGAACCTCGATGCTGGTTCTGGAAGAGGCTTCACAAGCAGGCAGCTTGGGCAGTGCCGTCTTGGAATACTTCGCTGAACAAAAACTCCATGATGCGGTAGTATCCTTAATGGGCATTGAAGACCGCTTTATTGAACATGGAAGCATTCAGCAGCAGCGTGAAGAAGTAGGTTTAACATTGGAAAATGTTTGTCAGGAAATACGGCGTTTGAAGAATGCCCGGACAGCTGTGCTTGGCAAGAGAGGTTTTATGTCTTAGTAACGATCGGGAGTATAATATGGATCCAACTCAGAAAGAACGCATTGATGTCCTGCTCGTGGAGCAGGGATATTATGAGAGCCGCGAAAAAGCCAAAGCGGCGATTATGGCAGGCCTTGTGTATGCCGGAACCGAACGGATTGAGAAAGCCGGCATGAAGATACCAAGGACGTCGGAGCTGAAGGTCAAGGGTTCCGTGCATCCGTATGTTAGCCGTGGAGGATTAAAGCTTGAGAAAGCGATTCGTTCATTCGGTATCGATATGAAGGGACGCACTATGCTGGATATCGGGTCATCGACAGGCGGGTTTACGGATTGCGCGCTTCAGCACGGGGCAAGCTACGTTTATGCCATTGACGTGGGGTATAATCAGTTGGATTGGTCACTTCGTAATGACGAGCGTGTGTGTGTCATGGAACGAACGAACTTTCGTTATATGACCCCTGAGGACCTGAAAGGGCCACATCCCGACTTTGCCAGCATCGACGTTTCTTTTATATCTCTACGCATTATCCTGCCGCCTTTGAAAAATCTTCTGGGTCATTCCGGAGATATAGCCGCTCTGATCAAACCTCAATTTGAGGCAGGGCGGGATAAAGTAGGCAAATCGGGTGTGGTACGGGATCCGAAGGTTCATAAAGAAGTGCTTAGGCAAGTGCTGACTTTCGCTGATGAATTGGGCTTTAAGTTGAAAAATCTGACCTTCTCTCCCATTACGGGAGGGGAAGGAAATATTGAATTCCTGGCCCACTGGCGTATCGAGCCAGAGGGTGCTGAAAGCTCGGAAGAACCGACTCAGGAGAGTGGACAAGATTCGGTCCACTTGAGTCAATGGATTGACACCGTGGTCATGCAAGCGGCTCATACATTCACAGGAAACTCATCGAAATGATGAGTTTCTTTTGTTGAAAAAGAGGAATTTATGTTCTCATCCGCGAATACAAAATTCGAGGTGAGAGGATGAATGAGCGTTATGATTGGTTAATAATGATACTGCTTGGTATCGTCATTGCCCTGCTTATCGGCTACAGGCTGAATCGTTGGCTGATGTCGCCGACACCGGACCGGCTGCCGGGCATCCCGATTAATGAACGCATTCCAGATCACCCAGTGATTGGGCTGCTTGAACAAGAAGGATATGATGTGGTCGGGGGCAAAGTAAAAATAAACTTATCGTTTGAAACAGGACATAAGCCCATCCTAAGTCGTTTGTTTATTGATTATGTAGCGTCCGATGAAAGCGGCGAGCTCTATATGGTGAAGCTGGCCCGGGATCGAATGCCGGTCGATTGGACGGGATCAGGCATTCGTGATCGGTTGATGCCGTTTCTCCTGCTGTACCCCGAGTGCGCCGGGCTGCTCTACATTGATGCCAATGAGAAGGCGATCCACCGTATCAGCATGGATTGGTCAGACGAAGAATGGACTGGTCAAGATGAATACAACAGTTAAAAATTCAGGAGGCTCTTTATGAAGGGACAACGTCATATAAAAATCAGGGATATAATAACTCACCATGATATCGAGACACAGGATGAGCTTGTTGACGCTCTAAGGGCTGAAGGATTTCAGGTTACACAGGCTACGATATCGCGTGATATTAAAGAATTGCTCCTTATCAAAGTACCTACAGATGATGGGCGATATAAATACTCCATGCCGACAGATCAGCGTTATAACCCTGTACAGAAGCTCAAGAGAGCGCTTGTTGACAATTTCGTTTACATTGATCGTACTGGTAATCTTGTCGTCATGAAATGCTTGCCAGGGACAGCTAATTCGGTTGCAGTACTACTCGATAATATGGAATGGTCCCAGGTAATGGGTACTATATGTGGAGATGATACGATCTTGTTAATTTGCCGTACGGAAGAGGATGGGGAACATGTGGTTTCCCAAATCAAGAATTTTCTTTTGTAATGAGTAATAAAACACGTGTCTTTCTATATGCAGTAGTGGAGGTGGTTACATGTTAAACACGCTATCGATTCGGAATTTGGCTGTCGTGGAAAGTGTGGATGTTCACTTTTATCCAGGGTTCCACGTTTTGACAGGGGAGACCGGAGCAGGTAAGTCCATCATTATCGATGCCTTGGGATTGATTGCTGGAGGGCGCGGTTCGGCTGAGTTAATTCGTTATGGCTGTGATAAAGCGGAAATTGAGGCTTTATTTGAACTTCCTCCTGCACATCCTGTATGGCATACGTTGAATAAGCTTGGTGTGGAAGCGGATCCAGAAGAGCTTTTATTAATCCGGCGTGAATTGACCTCGCAAGGAAAGAGCACTTCGCGCATTAATGGACAACTGCTGAACCTGAGCATGCTGCGCGAGGTTGGTGAGAAGCTGATTAATATCCATGGTCAGCACGAACACCAAAGCTTGCTGCGAGCAGAGCAGCATATGAGTCTCTTGGATACATATGGAGATAAGGTCATAGGACCAGCCAAGCGTAAGTATCAGGAGCTGTATGGCGAATTCAGCAAAGTGGAGAAAGAGCTTAAGGAACTGCAGGAGACCAGTCAGAAGGCCTATCAAATGCTGGATATGTATCGTTTTCAGCTGGAGGAAATTGCGGCAGCAGATCTGAAAACCGGTGAGGATGAGGAATTGTCTGAAGAGCGGATCAAGCTGTCTCATAGCGAGAAGATGATGGATTCAGTAGCGGGCGCATATGACCAATTGTATGGATCTTCGGGTCTTGAATCTGTCAGCCGATCCCTATCCAGATTGGATGATGTGTCCGGTTATGACGAGAAGGGCTTAAAGCCAATTGTAGAACAGCTTCAATCCGCATATTATCAGCTTGAAGATGCGGTATTTCAGCTAAGGGATTATCGCGACAGCATTGAGTTTAATCCGGAACGGCTGAATGAAATTGAGCTTCGTTTAGATATGATATCCGCATTACGGCGTAAATATGGGGATAATGTAGAACAAATTCTGGAATACTACGGGAGAATTCAGCAGGAAGCCGATATGCTGGAGAATAAGGACGAATTTATCCAAGCATTGGAACAGCGTCGGGACGAGCTGTTGAGTGTGCTCTTGGTCAGCGCCAAGGAGCTTCGCCATGCCCGTAAACAATGCGCACTGGATTTGGCAAGGCAAGTGGAGGGCGAACTGAAGGATCTTCAAATGGAAAGAACCTCGCTGGAAGTTCGTTTGGACTTGCAGCTTGATCCGCACGGCTATGAATTTGAGGGCCAAAATGTACGCTTGACCAAGCATGGAATAGATACGGCCGAATTCCTTATATCCGCGAATCCAGGGGAGCCTCTGCGTCCGCTTGCCAAAATTGCTTCAGGTGGAGAGATGTCCAGAATTATGCTGGCGATGAAGAGTATATTTGCCCGTCATGATCAAATCCCTGTCCTTATCTTTGATGAAGTTGATACAGGGGTCAGCGGAAGGGCTGCCCAATCGATTGCTGAGAAGCTGTTCCTGCTGGCAAAAACCTGTCAGGTGTTCTCCATTACCCATTTACCCCAGGTTGCTTGTATGGCGGATCATCAGTATCTAATCGAGAAGAGGCTTGAAGCCTCAAGAACCATGACCCAGGTAGAACATTTGAATGAGGAAGGACGGGTAAAGGAGCTTGCGCGCATGCTCGGCGGAGTCGAAATTACCGAAAAAACATTGCATCATGCCCAAGAAATGCTCAATCTGGCGGCAGCGCAAAAGGCATCCAGATAGGCATTGGGTCAATGATTGACAGTTATAAATCCTTAGGGGCAGGGTAACTTAAAGGTACGCAATTGGCGACCACCTTTTCGTCAAGCGAAAGAAGAAAAAGGGAGCGTGACAGCCATTGAAGCCCAACCTCAGGAGAAAACTGCTCGGTTTCGTTCTTGCTTTCCTTCTTTGTTTCCTTGGAACTGCTGATCCTGTTCAGTCGTTTGCTTCATTGCCTGATGAGCTTAGATTGATTTCCGGACAGCAGTCCCATCTTGATGTTGCTATGCCCGTTCAAGCCCTCGCTTCAGTTGATCGACCCGATGTCCTGCAGTTAAATGGTTCCCCTGAATCGAAACTTCAAGTATCATTAAAGCAGCCATTGGAGCTTAATCCCCAGCAAAGCGGCAAAGCCGAGGTTAGCCTGAAATTATTTGGTAAAATTCCTTTGAAGACTGTCCATGTGAATGTAGTGCCCGAGCTTAAGGTGATTCCGGGAGGACAAACCATTGGCGTTAAAGTGAAATCCTCCGGTATTCTGGTCGTGGGACATCATTTGGTTCGTGGCCAGAACGGTGCCAAGGTTTCACCCGGGGAAGCAGCCGGGTTAAAGCTTGGTGACCTGCTCACAACGATGGACGGTAACCCTCTAAACGATGTATCAAAGGTGGCCGACATTGTTGAGAAAGCAGGAAAGGCCAAACGTCCACTGGACATAACGTTTAGACGAAGCGGCAAGGAATTGAGAACGAAGCTCAGTCCCGCTTATGATCAAGAGGACCAAAGCTGGCGACTTGGCCTATATATCCGTGACTCTGCTGCTGGTGTAGGCACCTTAACGTTCTACGCTCCCCATCAGAAAGTGTACGGGGCTCTAGGCCACGTTATAACCGATATGAATACACAAACAGCCATTGAGGTTGGAAGCGGGCAGATCGTTCAATCCAACGTCACATCCATTAACCGAAGTGAAGAGGGAGAGCCTGGAGAGAAGCGGGCAACATTCACTAAAGACGGCAAAGTTTTGGGCAATGTTGAGCGCAATACTCACTTTGGCATTTTCGGCAAAATGAATCAACTTCCCGAGCATGGTCTTTATCAGGAACCGATTCCTGTCGGCTTATCTCATGAGGTGAAGGAAGGCCCCGCTGAAATCTTGACCGTTGTGGAAGGGCAGAAGGTGGAACGTTATACCGTAGAAATTGTTCATGTTTCCAAACAAGATGCCCCTGCAACAAAGGGAATGGTACTGCGCATTACAGATCCAAGACTCCTCAAGAAAACGGGAGGGATTGTTCAGGGGATGAGTGGCAGTCCAATCGTTCAGGACGGCAGGCTGATTGGAGCAGTGACCCATGTATTTGTTAACGACCCTAAGTCAGGGTATGGATGCTTCATCGAGTGGATGCTCCAGGACTCCGGCATATTACAAACTAAAAAAGCAACACCTCAAAATCTTAAGGCTGGTTAGCGCCTTGAGATTTTTTGTCGTAAAATAACGAAATACAGATTAATTTGAAACAAAATATTTAATTATAAATCAACTGCAAAAAAAAATAAAGAAAAATAATTTTCGACAGAAGGAATTTAAATCAACATGTCGAAAACTTAATATTACAAGAAAATGTTAAAATTACAACTGATCTGTTAAAGGAGGAGCACGAATTGCAAAAGATCGAAGTATTGTTGGCAGACGACAACCGTGAGTTTACAAACCTGCTTGGTGAATACATTTCGGATCAACAAGATATGGTGGTTTCCGGAATCGCTTATAACGGAGAAGAAGTACTGAGCATGATTGAGGAATCGGGTAAAGTCCCGGATATACTGATCCTCGATATTATTATGCCCCATTTGGACGGCCTTGGCGTTCTGGAGCGTTTACGTGATATGAATTTGTCTCCGCAGCCGAAAGTCATCATGCTTACAGCTTTTGGTCAGGAGAATATCACCCAGCGTGCTGTGCAATTAGGTGCTTCTTACTATATTTTAAAACCGTTTGATATGGAGGTCCTTGCAAGCCGAATTCGCCAGCTTGTGGGCTCTACGAACAGCATGTCCTCCAGCGCGTCATTTATGAATATGAAATCCAATGTGGTTCCCATGGGCAAGGGGAAGAACCTCGATGCGAATATTACCTCCATTATCCATGAGATTGGCGTTCCTGCTCATATCAAGGGTTATCAATATTTGCGTGAAGCCATTACGATGGTATACAACAATATCGAAATATTAGGCGCGATTACAAAGACATTGTATCCGGCAATCGCCGAGAAATTCAAAACTACACCTTCCCGTGTGGAACGTGCGATTCGTCATGCCATTGAAGTCGCTTGGACACGTGGCAACATCGATTCCATCAGCCATCTGTTCGGCTACACGATTAACATCAGCAAGTCGAAGCCAACTAACAGCGAATTCATCGCGATGGTGGCAGATAAGCTGCGGATTGAGCATAAGGTATCGTGAAACGCTGGTGTAACGCGGAACAATGATGATGGATAGAACGTTATTCGCCTAACTTATCGAACTGTTGGCATGAGATTCAGGTAAATCTTAACGTGTTATCTGTGATGAACTTTTCCGTATTCACCTATAACTTTAACTGATGCATTACTTGCGCATTTTACTAATAATAGTAATCAAAGTTACCCGCTGGCGTATTACTATCGTCGGCGGGCTTCTTTGCGTTTGCAAGGTCATAACACTTAATGTGTCTGCGAGATATGCCGCTGTAGGCCGACTGAGCAATAGACCGAACGATGTACAAATTGCTGCTTAGGATACAGACCGCATAACATAAAATATAGGAGAAAAGAAGGAGTCTGAGATCTCTATGGAGAAATTGGACAGGTCGCTATATTCATTGGGTATGATTGTATAAAGGGGCGTCAAATCGATCGTATTCTTATCCTTACAGGGAGGAATTATAAATGGCTAACATTTTAGTATTGGGCGGGACTCGCTTTTTCGGGAAACGATTGGTTAACCGGCTGCTGGCTCGCGGCGATACCGTTACGATTTTGACACGTGGATCTCATAAGGATTCCTTTGGCAATGCTGTACAGCGGCTTATCGCGGATCGGAAAGACCCGGATCAACTGAGACAGGTCGTAGAAGGCCGGGAATTTGACATTCTATATGATAATATATGTTATACTCCGGAGGAAGCTGGGCAAGCCGCAGATATCTTCTCGGGTCGAGTGGGACAATATGTATTGACATCCTCCTTATCGGTCTATGATTTTGCAGATCATCCCTTGAGGGAAGAGGACTTTGATCCCTATCGATATCCTGTCATGATGAATGATCGCAGAGATTACAGCTATGAGGAAGGAAAGCGTCAGTCGGAAGCCGTCTTATTCAGTCGGCATAATCTGAACGTTGCTGCCGTCCGGTTTCCAATCGTTCTTGGACCAGATGATTATACACGAAGACTGCTCTTTCACATCGAACATGCAGCAAGTGGAGAAGCTATCGGACTGCCTGATCCGGATGCGCGGATTTCGTTTGTGCATGCCGAGGAAGCGGCTGAGTTTTTGGAGTGGGCGGGACATACTAAATTTGAGGGTCCGGTAAATGCTTGCTCCAGCGGAACGATTTCAGTTCGCGAGCTGATGAGCTTGATCCAGCAGAAAATTGGACGAACAGTCCCTCTTCAAACCTCGGCAGCACCTGAACATATGTCTCCATTTGGCATACCGGGAGATTGGACAATGGACCATTCCAGAGCAGCAGCAGCTGGTTTTAAATTTTGGGATCTGAGCGAATGGATGCTGAATTTGATTGCTGAATTGACTGCTGACTTGAAGGGGCGTTAGCATAGGTACATGATAGAGCTAGGATAGAAGGATAAGTGGAGTAGTTTCCTGAAAGGAAGATCAGCATGAATGACAAGTTGGAAGCATGGAAACAGCGGATACAAGAGATGGAATCCAAGGGGCACTTATCGGGGGATGCCAGCAGGCTGGTCAATGCGATGTATGAAGAAATTGAAATGTTAACGAAGCAGAATATCAATCTGCGGAAAACTGCATTAAAGGCAACCTCCAAAGAAATGAGAATGTCGAGTAAACTGAAAGACGCACTGATGGAATAAACGAGGAAAACGCCAAACACCGGGGAGAAAGGAGCCCGGTGTTTGGTGTTTATGGACTACTGTTTAGATGTCGTGCCTGATTTCGGTGCTACGCGTTTCTTTTTGAATCTCGGTCCCACATAATTTCGCTTGCGATCCCGGAATAGAATCCAGCCGCCCAAGAAACCGATCCCAATGACGAACAGCGCGAGACCGCCAAGGAAAGAAAGCCACCCGAACGCAGGGTTTGCCACGGTATCGTCACCATGAACGGCAATATATAAAAAGACCGCGTCCTTCATCATTAAGAAACCCTTCATCGCCAGAAAACCCGGAATAACCAGAATCAAGATGGCAATGAAACGGGAGATTAACATTCTCATAGAAGATTCCTTCCTGCCATTGAAGTCATTAACTAACGTTTATCATACCTTTTTCACAGGGGGATGTCTATTTGGATTTATGGTTCAAGATTTTGTAATCAGAAAAAAAGAGAGTACAATGATAGTGTGAAAATGGACTTATTATGGAGGTGCCGTTAGTGGCTATAACATGCGATGTAGCAATTCTTGGCGGGGGAACCGGTGGATATGTAGCAGCCATCCGCGCAGCCCAGCTTGGTAAAAATGTCGTCATCATTGAACAGGACAAACTGGGAGGAACCTGTCTGCACCGTGGGTGTATCCCAAGTAAATCTTTGCTGCGAAGCGCTGAGCTGTTTGCGGAAATGAAGGACAGTGAGAGCTATGGAATTGAGACGGACGGAGTCCGGTTATCTTTTGGCAAGGTACAGGAGCGTAAGAACGGCATTGTGGAAAAGCTGCATCAAGGCGTCCAATATTTAATGCGTAAAAATAAAATCACCGTGGTGGAAGGCAAAGGAAGAGTCATCGGCCCCTCCATCTTCTCACCTCGCAGCGGAGCAGTGGCGGTTGAGCTTCCGGATGGAGAGATGGAAACGGTGGTGCCTACACATCTGATCATTGCAACTGGTTCTCGTCCGCGTCATTTGCCGGGGCTTGAGCCGGATGGCATACATATTCTAACTAGCGATCATGCGCTTGAGCTTGAGGAGCTACCATCGTCGATCATCATTGTAGGAGGCGGCGTAATCGGAGTGGAGTGGGCCTCGATGCTGAATGATTTTGGCGTAAAGGTCACGCTCGTAGAGGCGGCCTCTCATCTGCTTCCGACAGAGGATGAAGACATCGGACATGAGCTGACCATGATGCTTACAGCCAGAGGCGTAGAAGTTATCACCAATATCAAACTTTTAGATGACAGCTGTACAATTCAGGATCAAAGCGTGTCCATCATGATCGAGCATAAGGAAGAATCAATCACATTGACGGCCGATAAGCTCCTTCTCTCTGTAGGAAGAGTTGGCAATACCGAGAATATCGGACTTGAAAATACAGATGTTCGCGTGACCAATGGTGTCATCGCAGTGAACGCAAACATGCAGACTACAGAGCCTCATATTTACGCCATCGGCGATTGCATTGGTGGTCTTCAGCTGGCTCACGCGGCTAGCCATGAAGGGATAACAGCTGTAAACCATCTTGCTAGTGAAAAGTCTGAAGCATTCCCAAGCGAATGGATTCCGCGCTGTATCTATACACGCCACGAGGTGGCAAGTGTCGGCTTGACAGAGAAACAGGCGAGAGAACGGGGACATGATATCAAAATTGGCAAGTTTCCATTTTCAGCAATCGGAAAAGCGTTGATTCATGGAACCAGGGAAGGGTTCGTCAAGGTCATTGCCGACCAGAAGACGCAGGATATCCTGGGCGTGCATATGATTGGACCACATGTCACCGAGTTGATCGGTGAAGCTGCATTGGCACAAGTGCTGGATGCCACGCCATGGGAAGTGGGAACTGCCGTACATGCGCATCCATCCTTGTCCGAAATTATCGGCGAAGCGATGCTTGCCGTGGACGGTCGTGCGATTGGTTTATAGGGGGAGAATATATCCTTTTGTGGAATCCCTCATTTCTTTTTGCCGAGAAAGGGATTATAATAATATTAAGCCAAGTCTTAGTACCAGGTTTTAATACTTGATCAAACACACCTCTAACTAATGGATAATTAACAGATCAAGTCTCAAGTCATGGCTCACATAAAGGAGGGATCTCCATGAAAGAACAAGAAACGGTTACAACAAACAACAATAGGCATGAGCAGCTTGGACTGACGGACGGACAAGTGCTAGACATGTACAAATATATGGTGCTGGCACGGAAATTCGATGAGCGCAACCTGCTGCTGCAGCGTGCGGGCAAAATTAATTTCCATGTGTCGGGTATCGGGCAGGAGACTTGTCAGGTTGCAGCGGCTTTTGCACTGGATCGGGAGAAGGACTACTTTTTGCCTTACTACCGCGATTACGGATTTGTGTTGGCAGTAGGGATGACGCCACGCGAATTGATGCTGTCGGCTTTTGCCAAGGCTGAAGATCCAAACAGCGGCGGACGACAGATGCCGGGGCACTTTGGTAGTAAACGACTGCGAATCGTAACGGGCTCCAGCCCAGTGACGACCCAGGTTCCGCATGCCGTAGGAATTGCGCTTGCAGCGAAGATGCAGAAGAAGGATTTTGTCTCTTTTGTAACGTTTGGAGAAGGCTCAAGCAATCAGGGTGATTTCCATGAAGGCTGCAATTTTGCGGGCGTTCACAAGCTCCCTGTTATTATCATGTGTGAGAATAACCAATATGCGATTTCTGTTCCTCTTCATAAGCAGATCAGCGGGAAAGTAAGCGACCGTGCTCTCGGGTATGGATTCCCGGGTGTTCGGGTAGACGGCAACGACGCGCTTGAAGTATATGCCGCCGTGAAGGAAGCCCGCGAACGGGCAGTCCGTGGAGAAGGCCCTACACTGATCGAATCCATGATGTACCGTTTGTCGCCGCATTCTACCTCAGATAACGATTTGGCCTATCGGACGAAGGAAGAAGTTGAAGAGAACTGGAAGAAGGACGGCGTCGCCCGTTTTAAGAACTATCTAATCGACTGCGGACTCTGGGACGAAACACGCGAACAGGACTTGATCGCACAATTAAACCTGGAGATCAAAGAAGCGACGGAATCTGCAGACTTGGCTCCGTTCCCTAAGCCTGAGGACACGCTTCTTCATGTATATGCCGATGATCAAGGAGGCGCGTAAAGATGGCAGTAATGGAATATATCGATGCAATTCGCCTAGCTATGAAGGAAGAGATGGAGCGTGACGAGTCTGTATTTGTGTTAGGTGAGGACGTTGGCGTCAAAGGCGGCGTGTTTACAACAACTAAGGGCTTGATGGATCAATTCGGCGAAATGCGGGTGCTGGATACGCCGCTCGCAGAATCAGCCATTGCCGGTGTAGCGATCGGTGCGGCAATGTACGGGATGAAACCAATCGCCGAGATGCAGTATTCGGACTTTATGTTTCCGGCTACCAATCAGATTATTAGCGAAGCTGCGAAGATTCGCTATCGTTCCAATAACGATTGGAGCTGTCCGGTCGTTATCCGCGCACCGATTGGCGGCGGCATATTCGGGGGCTTGTATCATTCCCAATGTCCAGAATCAGTATTCTTCGGTACACCTGGTCTGAAGATCGTAGCGCCGTACTCAGCCTACGATGCAAAGGGACTGCTTAAGGCTGCGATTCGTGATCCGGACCCTGTGTTGTTCTTTGAAAATAAAAAATGCTACAAGCTGATTACCGGCGATGTACCTGATGATGACTATGTTGTGCCGATTGGCAAAGCGAAGGTGCTTCGTGAAGGATCGGATATTACGGTGATCGGCTACAGCCTGCCGCTGCATTTTACAATGCAGGCTGCGGAAGAGCTCGAGAAGGAAGAAGGCATTACCACTCATGTACTCGATCTGCGAACGATTCAACCGCTTGACCGCGAAGCCATTATCGAAGCTGCCCGCGCAACGGGTAAGGTGCTGATCGTTCATGAAGATAATAAAACTGGCGGCGTAGGCGGGGAAGTATCCGCTATTATTGCCGAGAACTGTCTCTATGATTTGGATGCACCGATCATGCGCCTATGCGGCCCGGATGTGCCAGCCATGCCAATCAGTCCGCCGATGGAGAAGTTTTTTATGCTGAACAAGGACAAAGTCAAAGAATCCATGCGTCAATTGGCGCTTTATTAAGAACAAGGGAGTTGTGAGCATGTCCGAAAATCAAAAATTGACCGATGTTACGATGCCTCAGCTGGCAGAATCCCTTGTTTCGGCGACCATTGCGAAGTGGCTAAAGAAACCGGGAGATTCGATTGAGCAGTATGAGCCTATCTGTGAAGTAATAACCGATAAAGTCAACGCCGAAATTCCATCCACCTTGGATGGCGTCATGGGAGAAATCCTTGCCCAGGAGGGCCAGACCATCAATGTCGGTGAAGTGATTTGCCGCATTGCCGTTGGCTCCCTTCCTGAGACGAAGATTGAACAGCCAGCTGCAGCCCCGACTACTCAAGCTCAGCTAAATACCAGTGAAGACAGCTTTATGCGCTTCCGTTATTCTCCGGCTGTCCAGACGCTGGCTGCCGAGCATCAGGTTGACCTGGCGCGTGTGCAAGGGACCGGCATGGGCGGTAGAATTACCCGTAAAGATGTGCTGGCTTATATTGAAAAAGGGGGAGCCCAGGGCGCTTCAGCCGCAGCAGCACCAAGCCAGCGTGTGGATGCACCTAAACAATCGGTACAGCAGAGCTCCGCTTCACCGTTCAAAGGCCTCCAGCATCAGACACCAACGGAACCTTCGCCTCCGCTCGGCACAGCGATCCCTAATGTTCGCCATTCGGGACTGCATCTGACAGAATCGCCGAAGATTCCGACCATCGAAGTGGAAGGAATGGAAGGCGGCAGATCGGAATACTTCATCGATGTTACGCCGATGCGTAACGCCATAGCTAGAAACATGCGTCAAAGCGTGACGGAAATTCCGCATGCCTGGACGATGATTGAAGTCGATGTGACCAATATTGTGCTGCTGCGTAATCAGCTGAAGGATGAGTTCAAGCGCAAGGAAGGGGTAAACCTGACCTATCTGGCCTTCTTGCTGAAAGCAGTCGTGAATGCAATTAAAGATTATCCGATCATGAACTCGTTCTGGGCTGTTGATAAAATCGTGGTCAAACGTGATATCAATCTGTCATTGGCTGTCGGCACAGAAGACTCCGTATTGACACCGGTCATTCACCGTGCGGATCAGAAGAATATTGCCGGTTTAGCTAGAGAGATCGAAGAGCTTGCGCGCAAGACCCGTGAAGGCAAGCTGAAACTGGACGATATGCAGGGCGGTACCTTTACGGTGAACAATACAGGATCCTTCGGGTCGATTCTGTCCTATCCGATCATCAACTACCCGCAGGCCGCCATTCTGACCTTCGAATCCATCGTTAAAAAGCCGGTGGTCATCAATGACATGATCGCTGTTCGTTCGATGGCGAATCTTTGCTTATCTCTGGATCATCGGATTTTGGATGGGGTGATCTGCGGAAGATTCCTGCAGCGAGTAAAAGATAATCTGGAAGGTTATACGCTGGATACAAAGCTTTATTAAGCACAATCATTCCATACGGCGTATTTCTTGTGGAGGAAAGCTCACCACTAGTTGAAGAATCGGAACATGATGTCATTTCATATGAAGTCGATGTCAGTTACATTGAATGGTTTATGGGAACCCTGATGAAAGAAGGCGTTGTCGCATGAATAAACCCTTGGAAATAACGTATACGCCGATCGTCGATTATGGCTTGGCTTGGGAGCATCAGAAACAGCAGGTAACCGCTATTGATTCGGGGGAGTGTCATGAAAGATTGATGCTCCTCCAACATCCTCCAACTTATACGATAGGATCACAGCGTCATCCAGAGCACTTGTTGTTAAGCAAGGAGGAGTTGGAAAGACAAGGCATCGGCTTGTTTGAAATTGATCGTGGCGGGGATATTACATATCATGGACCTGGGCAGCTTGTAGGGTATCCGCTCTTATTGCTGGATGGCGGTAAAAATCTGGATCTGCACGGCTACCTTCGCGATGTAGAGCAGGTTATTATCGATTATTTAGCCTCCTACAATATCGAAGCAGATCGAAAACCTGAGTATACCGGAGTGTGGGTTGGAGATTTGAAAATATGCGCCATTGGGGTCAAATTCAATAAATGCCGGCAGCATCGCGGATTTGTAACGAGCCATGGCTTTGCTTTTAATATTAAATCGGGAATCGCAGAAGCCGGCTTCTCAGGAATTATACCTTGCGGGATACAAGAATATGGAGTGACCTCATTGGAGGATTGTACAGGGCGCACTTTTGAGGTAGAGGAAGTAGCCCGGGAGATCGTCCCTTTCTTCACCCGGGTATTTCCATATGAAGCTCATTGGTTGTAACTCGTTGTTCTGGGAACGTTAGGTGTTAACGAAGGAATAAAGGCTCAAGTATAACGAGAAGCGTTGATCCGACCATGGCAATCAGCATGAGATAAATCACAATTCGAAACCACTTTTTACGTTGCATTGTGTAACTCCTTTAAAATAGGTTTAATGATGAACAGGCATGCTGCATTCATTACATGAGATATGGATATAAAGACATTGTATCGTATCTGCGAAAGAGAGGGAAGTCCAGTGATCTCAGAAGAACGTATCATCCAAGAATTCATGGAATTGGTTCAGGTCGATAGCGAAACCAAGCATGAACAAGAAATCTCGAAAGTTCTCAAACATAAATTCTCCGAACTTGGCTTTGACATCATCGAAGATGATGCGAAGGAGCATACCGGGCACGGAGCGGGTAATTTGATTATTACATGGAAAGCGGATCAATCGGCAGAGCAAGCTCCTAAGCTGCTCTTTACTTGTCATATGGATACCGTAACACCTGGAAAAAGCATTAAACCGAGTTTAGGCGCAGACGGATGGATTCGAAGCGATGGCACAACTATACTCGGGGCTGATGATAAGGCAGGCATTGCAGCTTTGCTGGAAGGAATCCGGGTCATTCAGGAGAACAACATCCCGCATGGACAGATCCAGTTTGTAATTACAGTTGGGGAGGAGTCGGGTCTCGTAGGAGCTCGGTCACTTAACCCGGATCATCTGGATGCAGATCTTGGTTTTGCCTTGGATTCGAACGGAGAGTTAGGCTCTATTGCTGTTGCTGCTCCGACCCAAGCCAAAATTCAAATGATCATCAAAGGGAAGTCCGCCCATGCAGGTGTAAACCCGGAGGATGGCATCAGCGCGATCCAAGTCGCATCCAAAGCGATTGCCAAAATGAAGCTGGGACGTATCGATAAGGAAACTACAGCCAATATCGGCAAGTTCCAAGGTGGAGGAGCAACCAACATTGTCTGTGACTATGTTCAGATTGATGCCGAAGCGCGCAGTATCGTTCAAGAAAAAGTAGAAAAGCAAGTGAACGATATGCGGGAAGCTCTGGAAACCACGGTTCGTGAATATAGTGCCAATTGTGAGTTTATCAGTGAAGTCGTATACCCGGCCTTTAGCTTCAATGAACATGATGAGGTTGTCCAGCTTGCGCAGCGTGCTATAGGCGGATTAGGTTTGCCAACGCGTACATTCCATTCCGGAGGCGGCAGTGATGCCAATATTTTTAATGGACTCGGGATACCAACAGTTAATCTGGCCATCGGATATCAGGATATTCATACCACACAGGAGCGCATTCAAGCTTCAGATTTAGTTAAGGCAGCGCAGATCGTGGTAGGCATTATTCAAGAGACAGCGAAAGCTTAGTATATTGTGATTCAATGTAAAGCCCGTTGCAGATGATCCATTCTGCTACGGGCTTATTTATAATTGATCATATTAATTTAAGATGGACTTGGGCTTAGAGTTTTCGATCCTGTCTTGTGCAGGCGACCAGATCGTACGCCAGTTAGTGCTCTCCACGATATGCAGGGCAGTATTAACATTGTTCATATGAGATTTGATCTCTTGGCTTGCAGATGCAGAAGTGTATTGTGCTTCCAAACGAGAGGAGAGGGAGATCAAGGTCGTTTGCAAATAGCAAGCAGCTTCGCCAAATCGTGTCTCCTCATGTAGAGGATCAGCCAATCTGAGCTGTTCGAACAAGGAGGCGGCTTCATGATATTTTCTGTGTATATACAAATTCTCAGCGGCGATAAAACATAGTTTCTTGCTGAAAGTGTCTCGACCATCCAGAGGCAGTGCCTCAAGCTGGCCCATTTTTGAGATCGCAAGATCTCTGTACCCTTCATAATAAAGAAAACAGATCAGAGCATAATAAGCAGAGGTGTCCTGCTCAGGAAGGAGAGCTTCTGCTATAGGGACCATATTAAGCGATACGGCCATGCGAGCCAGCTCCAAGGCCTCTGACTTGAAGATAAACCTATCGGGGATTGAATCTGCCAAAGACCATTTGCATAGTTTCCCGATTCTGGACAGCTGAATCGCTTCGGATGTTCTTGCATTAGGTCGTTTGATGGGATCGCCATGATGCTCGTGGAGGTAATGGTCGATGAACTGCAAAGCTTCAGCGATTTGACCCGTCATAACCATACTGGCAGCATTCTGGATGCAGCTATCGGAATATATGCGCTTTTGTTTGGCGAAACATAGAGAAGCATAGCGATATGCTCCAATATAGAACATCGATTTGCCAACCATGCTTGGTGCCGTATTATAGTTCCTGGTTTCGTCCAGGAGCCGTTCGCATATCAGTTGATCGGGCATTCCTTTCATGAGCAGGAGTGCGGCCCACTGATTTAATGCCTCTTGAGCGTATGTACCGGAATGCTGCACGACAATTCTGAAAGCTTCCTCCGATTTAGCAAATAATCGCATGCGCATGCTTAATAACCCGTACTCGAGCCAGCTTGGGTCCACTTCCTTCCATTCCCGGCTTTCTATGTCGGTGGAAGTAGTATGTGCGGCTGCCTTGAAGCTCTCCAAAGCCTGTTCAAGATAACCGCGTCTTTTGTACCATTTACCGCGCTCATAATGGTTTGAAGGCGGATTGGCTATAGGTCCGGTTTCAATAATTGGTATATTTCGCATCACGAAGCCTCCCAATGATATAACACCTATATAGGAGCAAAGGTCATGGACTTTGATCAAAAAAAAAGAAAAAAGTCGAAAAAAGAGTCTAAAGACCTAATTTATTACTCTTTTTTTCGTGAAAATCACTTCCGTTTTTTGTAAGTATATCCTTAACCATCGTTCCGGGTCCCCATTGCTGCTGCCACTGCTTTAACATGATTCGAATCTGCCATGCCTGTCCTACCATATGTATCGAGTTCTCCCCTTTATAGCTTTTCATCTGGCGCTTCCTTCTTTCTTGGAAATTTTGATATAATACACCTTATGCAATAGCATGGTCAGTCATACCGTTTTTAAACAAAGGAGGTCATGATATGAGCGATTTCGGTAGTAATAACCGAGAAGCTTCGGATAAATTGCTGGAAGAAACCACGGTTTCCACCCAATCTATTTTTAAAGGAAATATCATTTCTTTACAGGTAGACACGGTTAAACTGCCCAATGGACAAGAAGCAACCCGTGAAGTGGTTAGGCATCCGGGGGCTGTAGCAGTGCTGGCTATAAAAGGCGATAAGATGCTAGCGGTGAATCAATATCGTCAACCGCTTGGACGCTGCGAGGTCGAAATACCTGCAGGCAAGCTCGAACCAGGCGAAGATCCACTGGAAGCCGCCAAGCGTGAACTGCAGGAAGAGACGGGTTATACATGTGGGTCGATCCGTAAACTTCACTCCTTCTATACGTCGCCTGGCTTTGCAGATGAAATCATTCACTTGTATTTAGCAGAGGATCTGATCAGTGGAGATATGAATCCGGATGAGGATGAATTTATCGAAATGATGGAGATCACGCTTGAAGAAGCGTATTCACTCATACAAGCAGAGCGAATCAGTGATGCGAAAACCATTCTTGCTGTTTACGCTTGGGATATGTATATCCTGAAAGGAAAGATCTAATATGCCGCAATCCAAGAAGAATGTGTCTCCCGCCGGAATTCAATCCTATTACTGTGACATGCACATTCATATTGGACGGGCAGGTAACGGTCAAGCTGTGAAAATAAGCGCAAGCAACAACTTGACCTTTGAGAACATCGCCGTTGAGGCTTCAAAGCGGAAGGGTATCCAGATGATCGGCATTATCGATTGCCATTCTCCTTCGGTCCAGGAAGATATTCTGAAGTGTTTGGAGGGCGGCTCCATGCGAGAAGTAGAGGGCGGCGGCATTGCGTATCAAGATACGGTGATACTGCTCGGAAGCGAGATCGAGATTCGTGAAAGCGGACGTGGTGCAGCCCATGTACTGGCATTTTTCCCTGATCTTCGCACCATTCAGGAGTTTTCTGTTTGGATGGCAAAATATATGAAAAACATACAGCTCAGTTCTCAACGCATTTATGTATCGCCACGCGAACTGCAGCAGGAAATTACGGATCGAGGAGGACTGCTGATACCTGCGCATGTATTCACTCCGCACAAAGGCTTGTACGGCAATATGGCTGATCGCATGAGCGAAGTCTTCAACCTGAACGAAATTGCTGGAATCGAACTTGGGCTTAGTGCGGATTCCTCAATGGCGGGACGGATCAGCGAACTGGACGCTTACTCGTTCTTAACCAATTCGGATGCCCATTCACTTGGTAAGATCGGCAGGGAATACAACCGGATTGACATGGCAGAGCCATCATTTTCTGAATTTCGCAAAGCGCTAGCGATGAAGGAAGGCCGCAGAATCAGTGCAAATTACGGTCTTAATCCCCGGTTAGGGAAATATCACCGCACCTTCTGCAATGGATGTGATAGTGTCCTGGATGAAGGAAGCGATATTCATGAATTGGTCAGATGTCCGTACTGCGGAAGCACAAAGCTGGTTCAAGGTGTATTTGACCGGATTTTGAACATTGCTGACCGCCCAGAACCTATCGTTCCGGAAAGCCGACCGGCGTATTACTATCAGGTTCCGCTAGAGTTCATCCCTGGTCTCGGAAAGTCCTCCATGTCGAAGCTGCTTGACGCCTTCGGTACCGAAATGAATATCCTTCATCAGGCTACGGAAGCCGAGCTGGCGGCCGTTGCCGGCGAGGGGCTCGCGGCAAGCATCGTGATGGCCCGGAATGGGACACTGCCCTTATCAGCTGGAGGCGGAGGCTCTTACGGGAAGGTGCTCCAGTAAAATCGGGTCAACTCTCTCAACCAAGAGTCATACAAGGCTTACGATTGTCATAAAGTAGAGTAGAGACACCAGAAAGGAGACTCTATTCTATGCAATCATTCCGCCAAGCTTTTAAAGATCAGACCATGCTTTATGTGTTCGTAGGCGTCTTGTTTTTGGTAGGTGTCCTGTTTGGAGCACTGATGGTCAATGCCCTTTCTTTGGAGCAGCAGCAAGATATGGCCCGTTATTTAAACCACTTTTTTGTCAATGTCCAGGATAGTGGAAACACAATGGGTTCGTCTTCTTACTGGAGTATCGCAGCCCTACACCTGAAATGGATCGGTTTGATATGGATTCTGGGATTGTCCGTGATCGGGCTTCCGGGAATATTGATATTGGATTTTTTAAAAGGGGTTCTCATCGGGTTTACCGTCGGTTATCTGATTGGCCAGTATTCATGGAAAGGCCTGCTGTTCGCTCTGGTATCGATTGCCCCGCAAAATTTGTTTGTCATACCTGTGCTTATGATGTGCAGCGTGGCAGCGATCACGTTCTCGCTATATATTATAAGGGATCGATTTATCATGAATCGCGGCAGCAGCATGACCAAGCCTTTTGCATCGTATGCCATGTTGACTTTCATTATGGTCCTGCTCACACTCGGAGTTGCTTCATTTGAAACTTGGGTAACACCCGTCATGATGCGCTGGGTCACCCCAGTGTTGCTATAATCCGAGAATTTTTCCATATAGCAAAACCGTTTGACTTTGTTTGTCAAATCCCCCTATAATGAAGGAAGTGAACAATAACGTGCAGTGATTTCCAAGGGGGAGGGAAACGATGGAAGCGCGGATCGACAAAATTAAACAGCAGCTACAATCCCAAGGATACAAACTAACGCCCCAACGGGAAGCCACGGTAAGCGTATTGTTGGAGAATGAAGACGACCACCTTAGCGCAGAGGATGTTTTTATGCTCGTGAAAGAAAAGGCTCCGGAGATCGGTCTGGCAACCGTTTACCGTACCCTAGAGCTGCTCAGTGAGCTTCATGTTGTAGAGAAGATAAATTTTGGCGATGGTGTTGCCCGCTATGACTTGCGGACGGATACGTCGAAGCATCATCATCATCATTTAATATGTACTCAATGTGGAAGCATGGATGAGATTCGCGAGGATTGGCTTGGTCCTTTGGAAGAGCGGTTGGAGAGAGAATTCAACTTTACCGTTCATGACCATCGGCTTGATTTCCACGGCATATGCTACCGTTGCAAAGAGAAGGGCAAGAACGACCAGGACAATTAATAATCTTATACCCATTAACAACCCGCAGTGATAACCATCACGGCAAGCCCTCTACGGCGTAAGCCGGGAGGGTTTTTTAGATGGTATCAATCCATGCTACGTCCCAAAAGACGTTTTTTTATTATTCTCAGCATCTTTCAGAGGAACCATCATCAATGGCACTGAACAGGGAACATCATAATCCGGCAGCTTGTATCATAAGCTTTATTTGATATGACATCGATGGCGATGGCCCATTTACGGTGATCATTCAATGATGAAAGAGAGGCGCTGCCCGTGATTATTTCGATTCGAAAAATAGGTTCCCTGATCCGCTTCATTTCGGTTTTTGCTGTTCTGACCATGTTCTTTTACATTGTATTGGGATGGGTAGGAGATTGGATGACGCCAGTTGATCCGTACCGTACACCTACCGGACAAGCGATTAAAGCGTTTCGACCTGAAAGCACGATGGATTCCCGTTATTCGCCAGCTGAACGTCTGCGTCTGTATTATTGGTATGGGGAGTAATATGGTTAGGGACGCAAGGAAATAGGAGCATGAACAATTATGAAGCAATATCTGCACGATTATACGACTTATTTAGAAGACGAGAAGAGACTTTCTCGAAATACGATTGAATCCTACCGGGCTGATATTGCCGGATTCATCGCGTATGCGGAGGAGAAGGGAATAACCGGCCCGCATGAAGTGAATCGAACCACACTGGGACTGTATATGGGTAGACTCAAACAGCAAGGCCGGGCGGCCTCCAGCCTGCTTCGAAACACTGCTTCTCTGCATTCCTTCTTTCAATACTTGGTTCGGCAATCTGTGATCTCCCAAGATCCGACCCAGCTGATCGACCGTCCAAAGCCCGAACGGAAGGACCCGAAGGCTCTGACGATAGAACAGGTGGACAAACTGCTGTCTGCACCGGATTCCGGTACACCCATAGGGGCAAGAGACAAGGCGATGCTTGAACTGTTATACGCCTCAGGTATCAAGGTTTCGGAATTGGTGAATCTCAATACGCATGATATAAATATTGAGATGCGGTTCTTACGCTGTGCCTCCGCCGGAGGGAAAGAGCGGGTTCTTCCGATTACGCAGATTGCTGCCAGGAGCATGGCTGATTATTTGCCTAATATGAGGGAACAGCTGGTAAAGGATACCGAAGAGGAAGCATTATTTCTGAATTCCTTGGGTACTCGCTTGACAAGGCAAGGATTCTGGAAAATTATTAAAAAGTATGGCAAGCAGGCTGGAATTGAGGAGGAAATTACGCCGCATACGCTCCGCCATTCGTTTGCCATTCATCTGCTTCAGAACGGCGCTGATTTACGCTCGGTTCAGGAAATGCTGGGGCATTCGGCCTTATCCACAACCAGCATGTATCAGCCTGCAAAGAAAAGCATGAAGGAAGTATACGATCATCATCATCCTAGAGCTTAAAGCGGTTGTCTTTGGAGTACTATAACTTAATCTCAGTTAGGAGAGGTATGAATTATGAGTACAGTTCAACAGCATATTAAGGAAGCTGCAGCATACATACGCGAACAGAAGGGCGTCGAACCTGAAGTTGGTCTGATTTTGGGTTCAGGTCTCGGTGTATTGGCTGAATTGATTCAAAATCCGGTATCCATCCCGTATACAGACATTCCCCATTTTCCGGTATCGACTGTAGAAGGCCATGATGGGGAGCTGCTGCTTGGAACGATTCACGACCGACCTGTCGTTCTGATGAAAGGCCGTTTCCACATGTACGAAGGCTATGGCCCGGAAGTAACCGCCTTTCCGGTGCGGGTCATGAAAGAGCTGGGAGTGAAAAGTCTGCTGGTTACGAATGCTGCAGGCGGAATCAACACCTCGTATGAGCCTGGTGACCTGATGCTGATCTCTGATCATTTGAATATGACCGGCACCAACCCGTTGATCGGCCCAAATGAGCCGGAGCTCGGCGTCCGGTTTCCGGACATGTCTCAAGCTTACAGCCGGAAGCTGCGTCAATTGGCAAAAGAGGTGGCCGTGAGCCAAAATGTTGTCCTAAGAGAAGGGGTTTATGCTGGCTTGCTGGGACCAACCTATGAAACACCAGCTGAGATCGTCATGCTGCGCACACTCGGTGCGGATGCGGTAGGCATGTCAACGGTCTCGGAAGTCATTGTTGCAAGACATGCGGGTCTCGAGGTGCTGGGCATCTCATGCATCAGCAACATGGCAGCAGGGATATTGGATCAGCCGCTCTCCCATGATGAAGTTATGGAAACGGCTGAGAAGGTTCGGGCGAAATTCCTCGACCTTGTCATGGCTATTATTCCAAAAATGTAACTAAGTCCTATAAAGAGGCTGAGCTTTTTGCAGATAAAAGTATCTGCAAAAAGCTCAGCCTCTTTTTCATATCTCAAGGTTAAATGTCACAGAACTTTTCGTGATAAGCTGGAATAATTTGTTTTCATCCTGACGACAATGAATAGCAGACCCGTACTTATCGGGATGCCATGATTACGAATGTCAGGAGGGGACAGAAAGTGAAAAAAGCAATAATCGCTGGATTTCTCGTACTGTTGATGGGATGGTCCAGTGCAGTGGTACCCGCTTATGCAGAAGAGCAGAGTAAGGGCGGCGGAGGTTTGAACCAAGGGGAACTGGCCCCAAGCGCGCGTTCCGCCATATTACTGGATGCGGACACCGGGACCATTATTTATGAGAAGAACAGCCATGATAAGCTGCCTCCGGCTAGCATCACCAAGATCATGACGATGCTGCTCATCATGGAAGCGGTTGATGAAGGGCACCTGAAGCTTACGGATAAGGTACAGGCTAGTGAATATGCAGCCTCTATGGGCGGATCCCAGATTTTCCTTGAGCCTGGCGAAGAAATGACCGTGGATGAAATGCTCAAGGGTATTGCCATGGCATCGGGAAATGATGCTTCTGTGGCAATGGCAGAGAAAATTGCCGGCTCAGAAGAAGGCTTCGTCAAGATGATGAATGACAAGGCAGCCGAGCTTGGAATGAAAGATACGCATTTTGTAAATTGCAACGGACTTCCCGCAGAGAATCATTATACTTCCGCCCACGACATTGCAGTCATGAGCCGGGAACTGCTGAAATATGAAAAGATTACCGATTATACGGGCATCTATCAAGATTATTTGCGCAAAGACTCAGAGAAACCGTTCTGGCTGGTCAATACGAACAAGCTGGTCCGTTTCTATTCAGGTGCCGACGGGCTGAAAACCGGGTATACGTCGGAGGCTAAATTCTGTTTGTCCGCAACAGCTAAGCGGGACGGATTGCGTACGGTAGCCGTAGTCATGGGAGCTCCAGATACCAAGACACGGAACCAGGAAGTGTCCCGGATGTTTGATTATGCCTTTGCCCAGTATACGATGCGCTCTATTTATAAGCCGGGTGAAGTGCTCGGCATTGTAAAAGTGCAAAAGGGAAGGGAGCCGCAGATTTCGATCCAAGCGGAAAAAGATTACAGCGTCCTTGTCAAGAAGGGGGTAAAAGACCCTGATATCCGTCATGAGATTCAGATGGAAACCAATGTAAAGGCGCCTGTATCTGTAGGACAGGTCGTTGGCAAATTAAACGTTTATCAAGGAGATCGCTTGGTGAAAGAGTTCGAGTTGACTTCTCCTGTCGAGGTAAAGAAGGCCGGCTTCTGGAAACTGTTTAAACGGACAACAGGCAAGTTGTTTCATGTAGATTCATAGGAGTTTTCTTCTAGTTTTGTCATGATGCAGGAATGTCTTTTCTCTATGTAGAAATCCTTGTTCATGTCAGGGAGGAGAGTGAGCAAACATGAATCTGCACGTTGATATGGAGCATCACAGACATGTTCTGATCGTCCGTCTATCCGGGGAACTGGATCATCATACGGCCGATCATGTCCGGATGCAGCTGGATGAGGCTATTCAGAGACGTCAAACCGAGCATTTGGTGCTGAGCTTAAAGGAATTGGACTTTATGGACAGCTCGGGTCTTGGGGTCATTCTGGGACGCTATAAATTCATTAAGCAAAAGGGCGGAAAGATGGCGGTGTGCGATGTCAAGCCGCAGGTGTACCGCTTGCTTGAAATGTCGGGATTGTTCAAAATTATGCCGATATATGAGAACGAGGGTACGGCGCTCTCGGGTATGGAGGTCGTGTCATGAGTGAGGGAAAAGCACAGCATAATTTTATGACTCTGCAGTTTGCCGCAAAGTCGGAGAACGAATCCTTTGCCCGTGTCGCTGTGGCTGCATTCATCTCCCAGTTGGATCCGAATATGGATGAGCTGAGTGATCTGAAGACGGTGGTCTCTGAAGCGGTCACGAACAGTATCATTCACGGCTATGACAGCAATCCGGACGGAGTTGTCAAGATAGAAGCCTCCATAGACAAGGATATTATTACGCTGTGCGTTGAAGACTCCGGAAGAGGCATTGAGGATCTGGAAATGGCCAAGCAGCCGCTATATACTTCAAAGCCAGAGCTCGAACGATCCGGCATGGGATTCACCATCATGGAAAATTTCATGGATGAATTTGAAGTGATCAGCGAACCAGGAAGCGGTACGTCGATCAAAATGAAAAAGAGGATCGAATCTAAGAAAGCTTTATATAATTAGGGGTTGGACAAATGGATGCCGATGTGAAAAAAACTTCGCAGACTTATTTGGACGACGCGGAGGTCAAACGACTCATTGCACTTAGCCAAAGCGGGGATAATGTCGCCCGGGATACGCTCGTCAACTGTAATATTCGTCTTGTCTGGTCAGTCGTTCAGCGGTTTATGAACCGGGGGTATGAGCCTGATGATCTGTTTCAAATCGGCTGCATCGGTCTTCTCAAATCCGTGGACAAGTTCGATCTCAGTTATGACGTTAAGTTCTCTACTTATGCCGTACCGATGATCATCGGAGAAATTCAGCGCTTTTTAAGGGATGACGGGACGCTCAAGGTCAGTCGGTCGCTTAAGGAAATGGCCAACAAGGTCAGAAAGAAGCGGGACGAGCTGTCCAAACAGCTTGATCGGCTTCCAACGATAAAAGAGGTGGCAGAAGAGCTTGGAGTAACGCCTGAAGAAGTTGTGTTTGCCCAAGAGGCGAATAAACCGCCAACCTCCATTCATGAAACCGTATTTGAAAATGACGGAGATCCTATCACACTAATGGATCAGATTGCCGATGACTCGCAGGAGCGATGGTTCGACAAACTGGCTTTGAATGAAGCGATAGGGGGTCTGACTGAACGGGAGCGGCTCATCGTTTATTTGAGGTATTACCGTGATCAGACGCAATCGGAAGTTGCCAGCCGTTTAGGTATATCACAGGTTCAGGTATCACGACTCGAGAAAAAAATATTGCAGAGTATTCGCAATGAAATCGCGCAGTAACCTGGACCTTCAACAATCGAATAATTTGCTCGAATCAGCGCCGTCCTTAGGGACGGCGCTTTTATTGATACTGAAGTACCTTGGGCCATCCTAGGATTATCAAAGAAAAGTACGGATTAATCCGAGTAGAAACGGAAGGCTTTTCCCATACTAACGGTAATTTAGCAGTAAAGGAGTGTTTCGGATGAAGATTAATCCCACTCCGACGGTGTTTTTGCAGCTGCGAAGCCGCATACGGTTACCCAAAGACCAGACCGTCAAACTCGGTGATGTCGCCTTCATCGTCTGTGAGCCCGAATGGGAGAGTAGGCTTAGAGCCATGCCGCTAACGCAACCGAAGGATATGGATGGCAACCGGCTTGTCATGGATCTGATTCAAATCATTCCCAAGATCAAAGCATTGATTCCCGGCGTTCATATTGAAACGATGGGCAACCATCACACGCTGGTCGAGCTTGTTGGTCCTGACAGCAAACGCTCGAAATTGTGGTTTCCACTCATATGGCTGCTTTTGTTTTTCGGTTCTGCGCTTACCATCATGAACTTTCATGCCGATGTCAACATGCTTGAGGTACATATCCGGATTGTTGAGATGGTGACAGGGGAAAGAGATGAACATCCGTATTTGTTCCAAATTGCGTATTCCCTTGGCCTCGGATTCGGAATGACGGTGTTCTTCAATCATTTGTTCAAGAAGAAATGGAATGAAGAGCCGACTCCGCTTGAAGTGGAGATGTATCTGTATCAGGAAAATCTGGATCAGTTCGTCGTTGCCGAAGAATATCGCAAAATGAACGGCAGTGCCAATACAAAAGGTACCAAACGATGACCTTGTCCATTCTTCAGGGGATTTTCATTTGCCTGCTCGGTGTCGCGGGAGGTATTGCGGTCGGAGGTGGAGTGATAGCACTTATCATTGTGCTGGACATCATTCCGAGACTATCCCAGCTGACGGCTACCTATGGGCGGGTACATTGGTATGAGGGTGCATTGATCGCAGGTTCTTTCATTGGGACGGTGGCCGATTTCTGGAAATGGTCCATACCGCTTGGACCGATGGTGAGTACTGTAATCGGATTGATGTGCGGCATATTTATCGGTATGCTGGCAGCTGCGCTAACGGAAGTATTGAATGTATTACCGATCCTGGCCAAGCGGCTCCGCTTGACAGGTTATTTATTTGGTCTTCTTATGGCCATGGTGGCAGGAAAGGTAGCAGGCTCTTTGTTCGACTGGTTTGTTTACAACAAGTGATTGTCATGGCTAGGAGGCAGCTTATGGACGACAAAACAATGCATAATGGTGAACTCGAAACCGGGATACCCGTGATCCCTCCATCGGAAATTAAAGCGTTGGAGGAAGAGGCGCTGAAGGAGAAGAGGGAGTCCGAAACATCCGACAGTACAGAGGAATCGGTCCTATATTGGCAGCAAAACGACCATATTCCCGCAAAATTGAGTGTCCTGAAAGAAACTCTTAAAGAGGTGATCGGCCTAGGAGTATCGTTTGATGTGGTATTTCGTGAAATGAACTTTGCTGGCAGAAATGCGGGGCTGCTGTTCTTAAACGGGTTCACCAATGACGATATACTGACGGAGATTTTAACCAGGCTAACGTACTTGAAACCGGAGGACGTTAGTAATCAACAAGTGCTGACCGAGATGATGACCAAGTACATTCCCCATGTTCAGGTGGAGCGGGATACAAGGCTTAGTAAGATAATCAATGAAGTACTCTCCGGCTTGTGCGCGCTATTCATAGAGGATGCGCACTCCGCCATTCTATTGGATGCCAGGAAATATCCGGTTCGCGGGCTCGAAGAACCTGATGTGGAACGTGTCGTCCGCGGTGCCAGGGATGGTTTTACGGAGACGCTTGTTACCAACGTGAACCTGGTGCGCAGGCGGGTTCGCGATCCGGGACTGCATATAGAGATTTTGAAAGTGGGAAGGCGGACAAGGACGGACGTCGGTCTCGTCTTCGTTGACGACATAGTCGATCATATTCAGGTTGAAGCGATTCGTGCGAAAATTCAGGAAGTGGATTTGGAAGGACTCCCTCTCGGTGACAAGCAGTTGGAGGAAGCTATTGTGAATAAAGGCTGGCATCCCTATCCACTGGTAAGATATTCGGAGCGGCCCGATGTGGTATCTTCGCATCTGTTGGAAGGCCGAATCGTAATCATGGTAGACACCTCGCCAAGCGTGATGATCATGCCATCCACTTTCCTGGACCTCTGTCAACATGCCGAGGAGAATCGCCAAACGCCATTTATGGGGACATACTTGCGCTGGATTCGTTTTATAGGCATTTTTGCCTCGATGTTCCTTCTCCCGCTATGGATGCTGTTGGTGGTCCATCCTGAGTTAAAGCCACCGGGACTTGATATTATCGGTCCCCATCAGAATGGGAAGATACCCATTATTCTGCAGTTTATGATCGTGGAGTTCGGTGTCGACCTGCTCCGGCTGGCGGCCGTTCATACACCGACCCCTCTTGCGTCGGCAATGGGGTTGATTGCTGCCATTCTGGTTGGTGACATCGCCGTCAAGACTGGATTATTCGTGAATGAGGTCGTATTGTATATGGCGGTTGCCACCATCGGAATGTATGCGACTCCAAGCTATGAGCTGGGACTTGCCAATCGAATGGTCAGGCTGCTCCTTCTGATAGCTACTGCATTATTCGGAGTGAAGGGTTTTGTCATCGGGACAACGCTTTTGATTCTGCTTCTGACGACTCACCGTTCCTATAACTCGTCTTATTTGTGGCCCTTTATACCGTTTAGTGCAAAAGCGATGGGCGAGATATTATTCCGTAAACCACTGCTTATGTCGAGAAAACGTCCGGCTCTGAACAAGACTCGAGACAATACCAAAATGGGGTCTGATATGAATCCGAGACGCGAGCATTAACAATAACACAAAAGTTGTGTTGAAAAATCCATTTTGATTACGTTCCGTTGTCTGCTATACTGTGAACAATTATTCGATTACTTTAATTTGAATCAATGGATCGGAGGAATTGTAAGCATGTTTTTACACGGGACGAGCAAGATTAACGATCAGGGGCATTTAGAGATTGGTGGGTGTGACACCACCAGCTTGAAAGCTCAGTACGGAACACCACTTTATATTATAGACGAGCAGTCGGTTCGAAACCGTTGCCAGGAATACATTAATGCCTTCAAAGCCTCTGGGTTGAAGTTTCAAGTCGCTTACGCGAGCAAGGCATTTTGCGTCATGGCAATGTGCCGTTTGGCCGAAGAGGAAGGCATGTCACTTGACGTTGTTTCTGATGGAGAACTGTACACAGCACTCGAGGTGGGTTTTCCGGCAGACCGAATTCATTTTCACGGAAACAATAAAACGCCGGAAGAAATCGAAATGGCGCTGGATGCTGATATTGGCTGTTTCGTTGTAGATAACTTGGTTGAGCTCCATACACTTCAATTCATTGCTGCTGAGAAGAATAAAAAGGTTAATGTTCTTCTTCGCGTGACACCAGGCGTCGAAGCCCATACGCATGAATATATTTCAACAGGTCAGACCGATTCAAAATTTGGCTTTGATATCGGAAATGGCTCGGCTTATGAGGCTGTGAAGCTTGCAGATACTCAAGCGAATATTCATCTTCTGGGCATTCACTCCCATATCGGTTCACAAATATTTGAAGTGGATGGATTCCAAATGGCGGTTCAGCGCGTTGCTGAATTTGCCGCTTCTGTAAAAGAAGGATTGAACATTGTATTCAAGGTAGTTAATTTGGGCGGTGGTTTTGGTATCCGCTATGTGGAGGGGGATACGCCCCTTCATGTTTCTGAATATGTAAAAGCGATTACGGATGCGGTAAAGGTTCACTTTGCCGACCTGGGCTCAGAGCTTCCCGAAATTTGGGTGGAGCCAGGCCGCAGTATCGTAGGAGAAGCAGGAACCACGCTCTATACGGTGGGCACAAGCAAGGATATTCCCGGCGTACGTAAATATGTAGCTGTTGACGGCGGAATGACGGACAACCCGCGTCCTGCATTGTATGAGTCGAAATATGAAGCGCTGCTCGCTAACCGGGCTCAGGAGAAGCCGGAAGAAACGGTGTCCATTGCGGGCAAGTGCTGTGAGAGCGGAGACATGCTGATTTGGGATTTGGAGCTGCCAAAGGTGACAGCAGGCGATCTTCTAGCCGTAACCTGCACGGGCGCATACAACTATTCCATGGCCAGCAATTACAACCGAATCCGCAAGCCAGCTGTCGTATTCGTTAAGGACGGACAGAGCAAATTGGTCGTGCGCCGTGAATCGCTTGCAGACATCATCAGCCACGATGTCGTGCCAGCGAACACTGCGAAAGAAACCGTAACAAGTTAACCGCGTCATCAGATAAACCTCATCAGAGGGCCCACCCACGCCTCCGGCAGGGACTGGGCTCTTTGGCCTGTTTTTTGCGTTGATTATATCCTAAAGAGAATGTGTAAGTACGTTTTGCTTCAAGGCTCATTTCATAGTAAACTATAACTTGCATTGTAAATAATCGATGAAACGTTCTAAGAACGGAAGGAGATACACAAATGGCGAAAAAAGCGAAGATCACATTAGAGAATGGTAAAGAGGTTGTACTTGATCTGTTTGAGAACGATGCACCGAATACGGTAGCCAATTTTGAGAAACTGGCAAACTCCGGATTTTATAACGGTCTTGTATTTCACCGTGTAATCCCTGGTTTCGTTGCTCAAGGCGGTTGCCCGCAAGGTACTGGTACCGGCGGTCCTGGTTACACAATCAACTGTGAGATCAACCCTAACAAGCATGAGCGTGGAAGCTTGGCTATGGCGCATGCCGGCCGCAACACGGGCGGAAGCCAGTTCTATGTATGCTACGAGCCGCAGCCGCATTTGGATGGACAACATACGGTATTTGGTAAAGTAGTAGAGGGTATGGAGTACGTGGATGCATTTAAAGGCCGCGACAAAATGGAAAAAGTAGAAGTATACGAAGCTTAATTTATCGCCTCGTATTGGACAGGCTCGCCTCAGAGGTGAGCCTGTTTTTTATGTTGCTGGAAGGAGTAGAGTCACACAGATTTAGGAAAAAATTTGCGGAGCTCCTCCGGAACCGGTCGGCTTTTACGCGTATCAACATCCATGGCAACACTGGTCACTGCAGCATCCGCACAGAGTTCTCCCTGTTCGTTGTATATCTTCTGATTTAGCACATAACTGGTACGACCTATAGCATCCGGTTCTGTCACGATCGTTAGTCTCTCGCCTTGTCCGCATTCTTTACGGTAATTTATGTTAATATTGACGGTTACGGTCTGGATGCCAAGCCGTTTCAACACATCGTATGGAAGGTCTCCTGCTTCGTACCATTCCTCCCGGCCCCATTCCAAATACTCCAGGTATTTCGCATTGTTTACATGTCCATTGACGTCGATCTCCGTAGGACGGACGATGATGTCCAGTGAAGTTTTCATGATGGTTCGCTCCTTTATAAAACTGTGATCCTTGATGTGATTGTGTAACTGTACTGTTCTCCCCCTGGTGTGGATTCTCCTTCTACTTCTCATGTTTGGTCAGATATTTATGTTATATGCTTTAAAAAAGTTAGTATTGTTTTCTTGCAATTTTCAGAAGGTGGTGATAAGATTCTCCTTAAGATCGTACAATTGAATAAGTTTGATCCTTCGGGGCAGGGTGAAATTCCCTACCGGCGGTGATGTACGCAGTAGAGCAGCTTACCGAAGCTGAACGCTGCGTCTTAGTCCGTGACCCGGATACGCGTGTGATGATACACACCGTATGCGGTGGACCTGGTGTAAATCCGGGACCGACAGTATAGTCTGGATGGGAGAAGGAGTGAGAGACACAAATATGCAGTATCTGCTATTGTGTCTACGCGTACAACGTGACATGCGTTATGTGCAGGTTTTCACATGCAATTCAAAGCTGTTATGGCGATTTTTTTGGCGTCGCTGACAACGGGATTTGGATCGTTTGTTGTAGTCAAAATCTGCGTTCATAACGGTTATTTATCATGTCCTTTATTTTACTCTCATCAAGCCCTGGTAAGGATTCCACCGAATCCTGCCGGGGCTTATTTTGTGTCATTGCAATGAAAGGGGGTTTGTTTAGATGGATATCGTTAATGATGAATTCTATATGACACTTGCCCTGGACTTGGCTGAACGCGCTCAAGGCCAGACGGGGACGAACCCGGTTGTCGGCTGCGTCATCGTAAAGGACGGTGCGCTTGCAGGAGTAGGTACTCATCTAGAGCGCGGAACCCCACATGCCGAAGTGCACGCCCTGAATATGGCCGGCCAGAAAGCAGCAGGCAGCACAGTATACGTGACATTGGAACCTTGCAGTCACTATGGTGCGACGCCTCCTTGCAGCGAAAGGCTGATTGCCGAGAGGGTCAAGCGAGTTGTCGTTGCCTGCGAAGACCCGAATCCCCTTGTAGCAGGAACAGGGATACAGATGCTTCGTGCAGCAGGAATCCAGGTCGATACTGGCATACTCAGAAACCGTGCACTTCGCCTTAATGAAGCCTTTACTAAATACATTACGACGGGTCAGCCCTTCGTAACGCTTAAGACGGCGAGTACGCTAGACGGCAAAATCGCTTCGAAAACAGGCGATAGCAAATGGATTTCCAATGAAAAATCAAGGGAGCTTGTGCATAGTCTTCGTCATCGGCATCAAGGCATTATGGTTGGCGTCTCCACGGTAATAGCAGATAATCCGAGTCTAACGACCCGGCTTGGCGTTGAAGGGCTGCATCCAGTTAGAATCATTGTAGATTCCAGCTTGCGCATACCGCCTGACAGCAGGGTTGTAACAGATGGATTGGCCCCTACATGGATCTTGACAACGGAACAGGCTGACGGGATAAAGCGAGCCAGGTTGGAAGAACATGGGGTTCAGATTATTCTCTGCGGGGCAGGGCCTCGCGTTGATATGAAGGCTGCGATGGCGAAGCTGGGACAGATGGGGATTTCCTCCATTTTGCTTGAAGGCGGGGGAACACTCAATGGATCGATGCTGGAGAATAAGCTGGTAGATCGGATCGTTCAGTTTATCGCCCCTAAAATTATCGGAGGATTCGATGCCCCTGGAAATTACATGTTTAGCGGTTATGAGTTAATGAACCAAGCCATTCAGCTGACAAGGCTTGAGACAGAAAGACTGGACGACAATATATATATAACTGGTATTCCAGTCTGGCATTAAGAAAACATGGAAGGAGGCATGCCTGTGTTTACCGGATTGGTCGAGGAGATCGGTGAGATGAGGCGGATTGGGCGCAAAGGCGAGGCCATGCTGCTGAGCATCTCAGCTAGCCGGATCATGGATGATTTAAAGCTGGGCGACAGTGTATCCGTGAATGGCGTCTGCTTAACGGCTACGACGATTGACAAAGGAATCTTTACGGTGGATGTCATGCCTGAAACCTATAGAAGCACCAATCTAAAGGATCTGCAGCCTGGAGGAAAGGTCAATTTGGAACGAGCGATGGCAGCCGGAGGAAGATTTGGCGGCCACATTGTGCAGGGGCATGTCGATGGTGTGGGGGTCATCCGAAGCGTGCTGACGGATCAGAATGCCGTAGTGTACGAGGTTGCGCCTGTGAACAAGGACATACTCAAATATATTATTCCGAAAGGCTCCGTTACCTTGGATGGAATCAGCCTGACTGTTGTCAAAACGACAGAGACCTCCTTTACGGTGTCCATTATCCCTCACACGCTGGCGGAGACGGTGCTCGCTTACAAAAAAGCAGGCAATACAGTGAATATCGAAACTGACATTTTAGGGAAATATGTGGAACATCTTCTACACTTCGGCTCAGAAGATAGGGGAAGAAGAGAAGGGACAAAGCCCGGATTGAGCAGAGACTATCTTGCTGAGCATGGATTTGCATAAAAGATTGCTTCTAGTCAACAGACGTTTTGGAGAAGAAGGAGGGGCAACGATGGATGAACGTTTTTCATTTCATACAATCGAAGAGGCGTTATCAGATTTGAAGGAAGGCAAGGTCATCATTGTCGTTGACGATGAAGATCGCGAGAATGAAGGGGATTTTATCGCTCTGGCAGATAAGGCAACCCCTGAGGTTATCAATTTTATGATCACCGAAGGCCGCGGGTTGGTATGCTTGCCGATGACGCAGGCCAGAGCTCAGGAACTTGATCTCAAACCGATGGTTACCCAAAATACAGATTTTCATGGAACGGCTTTTACCGTCTCTATTGATCATAAGGATACAACGACAGGCATATCCGCCTATGAGCGGTCTGTAACCGTGAAGAGTATCCTGGATTCAAGCGCGTCTGCTGCGGATTTCCGCAGACCGGGACATATGTTCCCGCTAATTGCAAAGAACGGGGGCGTCCTTCGCCGTGCAGGACATACAGAGGCGGCGGTCGATCTTGCTCGGCTCAGTGGCTCCTATCCGGCCGGCGTCATCTGTGAGGTGATCAAGGAAGACGGAACGATGGCCCGGCTTCCCGACCTGGTGGAGATTGCGAAAAAGCATGCTCTGAAGCTGATTAGCATCAAGGATCTGATCCATTACCGCAACGAAAAAGAAAAGCTCGTGCAGCGTGAGGTAGCTGTGCGGATGCCGACCGACTACGGTGTGTTTCAGGCCGTTGCGTACACCAACGACGTGGACAACAAAGAGCATGTCGCTTTGGTCAAAGGAGAGATCGACCCAAATGAGCCAGTTCTCGTCCGCGTTCACTCCGAGTGCCTGACGGGGGATGTGTTCCACTCCCATCGCTGCGACTGCGGTCCGCAATTTGAGGCGGCCCTTCGCCAGATCGATGAAGCAGGCAGAGGCGTACTCCTCTACATGCGACAGGAGGGGCGGGGTATCGGCTTAATCAACAAACTGAAAGCCTACAAGCTCCAGGAAGAGGGACTGGATACCGTTGACGCGAATCTGAAGCTCGGCTTTGCGGCAGATCTACGTGATTACGGCATCGGTGCCCAGATTCTGAAGGATCTGGGTGTGAGACATATCCGCTTGCTGACAAACAACCCGCGCAAAATCAAGGGCCTTGAAGGTTACGGCCTGGAGGTTGTGGAGCGGGTCCCGATCCAGATGCCGGAGAACGAGGATAACACAGGCTATCTGCATACCAAGCAAGCGAAGCTCGGTCATATGCTGAAATTCAATGACATCGAGCAGAACGAGAGTGCCAACTAATCAAACACAAAATAACAAAGGTCTTTTTTGAGAAGAAGGTTTTGCTAAAGCATTGATAAGCAGAGGAGCAAATCAGTTCTGGAGAAGTGCCAGCGTTCGCCTTTAACTCCTGATTTCTACCCTGGTCAAATAGTTCATGAAATCAGGAGTTAACAGTGATCGGAAGAACGATTTGATCCGGCAGCGACTTAAATGCGCAGCATGACTATGATCACGGTAAGACCTTTATAAACTCCAAACCGAAAGGAAGTCATCCATAATGGCAACAATATTTGAAGGTAAATTAGTATCCGAGGGTCTGAAGTACGGTATCGTCGTAGGTCGTTTCAACGAATTCATCACCAGCAAGCTGCTCGGCGGCGCTCTAGACGCATTGAAACGTCACGGTGCAGATGACAACGAAATCGACGTGGCTTGGGTACCGGGAGCATTCGAAATCCCGCTCATTGCCCAAAAAATGGCAGAAAGCGGCAAGTACGATGCAATCATCACCTTGGGAACCGTCATTCGCGGCTCCACCACTCACTACGATTATGTATGCAACGAAGTGGCCAAAGGAGTATCCGCCATTAATCTGAAGACCGGCGTACCAACGATTTTCGGAGTCGTCACGACAGAGAATATCGAGCAAGCCGTTGAACGTGCAGGAACCAAGGCGGGCAATAAAGGCTGGGATTCGGCCATGGCAGCCATTGAAATGGCGAACTTGACGAAAAGCTTAAAATAGTGCTTATTTAATGTAGTGCTCTTTTTTAAGAGCACTGCATTTTATTTTTGGCGGGAGGATTTACCGTGACCGTATTATACAAGCTGGAAACGTTTGAAGGACCGCTCGATCTACTGCTGCATTTGATTGATAAAGCGGAAATCGACATCCAGGATATTCCCGTCAGTGAGATTACTGAGCAGTATATGGCCTATTTGCACAATATGCAGGAGCTGGAGCTGGAAGTTACGAGCGAATTCCTGGTCATGGCTGCCACGCTGTTGTCTATAAAGAGCAAGCTGCTGCTTCCTAAGCCTCCCATTATCGAAATGGACGAGTTCGATTTTTATGAAGAGGACGACATGGACCCGAGAGCAGAACTCATTGCCAAGCTGATTGAATACCGCAAATATAAAGGCATCGCACGCCATCTGCATGAGAAAGAGTTTGAACGCAGCCACATTTATTCCAAGGAAGCGGAAGACCTGAGCGCTTATATGCCGTTAGTGGAGGAAAACCCGGTACAGGGATTACATATATCGGATTTGATCAGCGCTTTCCAGAAAGCGTTAAGCAAAGCAGTCAAGCGTACTTCGTATGCTCGTATTCAGCGGGATGAAATATCGGTAAAGGACCGCATTCGCCAGGTTATGGACACCTTGGAACAGGCCGGCACAGGGGGAAGGGTTCTGTTCTCCAAGCTTCTACACGAAGAAATGGAACGGCATGAGATCGTGGTGACCTTCCTGGCCATATTGGAACTTATGAAAATGAAACAAATTTTGTGCTATCAGGAGAAGTTGTTTGAAGATATCGTTTTAGAGTGGAGAGGGGAAGAACGCATTGATGGATTATCCGAAGCTGAAATCGATTATTGAGGGGCTTCTGTTCCTGTCCGGAGAAGAGGGTTTGTCGGTCAAGCACATCGCTGAGATTACCGAGCAATCGGATGGTCTGGTTGGCGAAGCACTTGAGGACATGAAGGAGGAATGGGAGCGTCAGGAGCGGGGAATTCAGATCGTTCAAATTGCTGGAAGCTACAAAATGGCTACATTAGCCGAGCATGCCCCCTACTTCGAGCGATTGGCCTATTCGCCTTCCCGCTCGGCATTGTCTCAAGCTGCGCTCGAAACGCTGTCCATTGTCGCTTATCGCCAGCCGATAACGCGTGTGGAGATTGAGGACATCCGGGGCGTTAAATCCGAGCGTGCAATCCATACATTGGTGAGTAAGGGGTTGATTGAAGAAGTCGGACGTGCCGAAGCGATTGGAAGGCCGATTCTGTATGGAACGACCAAATCATTTCTGGATTATTTCGGACTCGCCAACATCAAGGATTTACCCGAGCCGTCACAGTTTGAGGATACGGATCAGTTAGAAGAAGAGACACAGCTGTTATTCGATAAGCTGGACGATCGTCAGCTTACGTTTGATGATGTGGGAGAAAGCTAGTATCTCATATAAGATGGGATGGATCCTGAGCGCGGTTTAATCGCGCTCGGGATTTTTTTGTGTTTTCATGGAATAAATCAACCTTCGATAAATTTCAATTAACTTTGTGCTTTCAATTGGGCTTTTACAACTAGCAACTGTTAACTTTGTTATAGGGCAATATGTCACCACTTTTTTTCACCGATCTTCCACTGGCCATCTTCCTTAAACATTAGATATATAGCTGTTCCGAAATAAGCATTGGGGGAATCGGTGGAATTGGGAAGATAGGATTCTTCTTTAACACCTACTTCCATATCAGAAAAGTACTCCGAAGGACCCTCATAAAAAGTCGCATCAGATAAATATGTTATTTTGATATTTTTCAGATATTGTTCAGTATCTGTTTGTTGGTAGTGGTCTTTTGTCAAAACACTTCTATAGATATCCACATTTTCCGTAAGAATGCTCTTCATCATTTTATTTAGCAATCGAACAATTTCTAATTCGTCCCCTTCGTAGAGGCTTTCATCAAGATACTGTGGGTTATCGATATATTTCGCTTTATAGGGTTTCTTAGAATTTTCAGATTCTTGAGATACTTTGTCCACTTCGCTCTTACCATCTTTTGCTTCATTTGTATTCGTTGGTTGCTGTGTAATCTGGCCAGCGCTTTTCTGATTGTTTGAAATTTCTGTCTCATCCGATATTTGAACATTCTGGTCTTGTTGATCGCCATTGCAGCCGAGAACAGTTGACAAAAGTCCCGTGATTAAAAAGAAACTAAAAATTTTATTCATCTATACACCTCATTTATGAAATGTTCTACGGGTAAATTATACTGCATTATCTATATTGTCATAAAATTTTCCAATGCAAGATTTTGCTACTCACACACGGAGCAACTGTTTCATCCTCCTTGGCCTTTTAAACTAAAAGGCTCCGCATCTTTTGGAGGAGTTTTTGCCATACTAAGCCAAGCGGATTACATTTTACTAAGCTCGTTTCTTGGGGGTTACTTCGTGAGGATATGGATCTTACTGGCGGCGGGCCTGGTCGTGCTCCTCATCTTATTGCTGATCGTTGTATTGAGCTCTCGGGTAACGATTAAGCTGGATGTGGTTTTGAGGAACAATGAATATAAAATATTGGCGGAGATGAAGATGATTTTCGGATTAATTACACGCAAGTATGAGGTCCCTTTTCATCTGGCCAACGGCGGCATTGAGTATAAAAAAAAGACCGTTCCCGGAGACCAGGGTATCCCGCTTGGTTCAAAAGAAGAGAAACATTCTTCAAGCAGAACGGTTCGATATAGTGACTATGTGCGGGTATTGTTATCAACAAAAGGGCTCAAAAAATGGACGAAGAAGACAATGGCAGCGGTACATCTTATGGATGTACGCTGGTCGACTCGCATTGCACTCGAGCATGCAGCCGATACGGCAGTTGCAACAGGTATTCTTCATGGTGTAAAGCATACCCTACTTGGATGGATGTCTTACCGCTTGATTATGGAGGAGATGCCACAGGTTGAGGTGGTTCCGATCTTTAACGGTCCTCCGCAAATTTCCACAGAGCTATACTGCATAGCGAAAATCTCCTGCGGTAAAGCTATGTATGCTGGACTGGTACTTATAGTTCGCGTGTTAAAGGTGAAAGGAGGAATTAAAACATGGCAGAACACCCTATTCAAGGCTTGATGCAAACCGCTATGGAGAACATCAAGGGAATGGTGGACGTTAATACCATCGTAGGCGACCCGGTGAATACGCCTGATGGCAGTGTTATATTACCCATCAGTAAAGTGGCTTTCGGGTTCGCGGCTGGCGGCAGTGATTATAACATCGAGGGCGGCGGTCATCAGCATGCTGCTAACGGGGCTCATGGCGGCGATCATAATCCCCTTCCTTTCGGTGGCGGCAGCGGTGGCGGTGTCTCCATTCGCCCGATTGCTTTCCTGGTCGTAGGCAAGGATGGCGTGCACATTGTGCCACTCGACAACCAAACCCATCTGTTTGAACGAATTATCGACGCAACCCCATATTTACTTGAGCAAATCCAGTCGATGTTTCAATCAGCCAACAATGGGCACGACAACAATACGTCTGCTTATTGATAGGCGCAAGCTGATCCCTTCCAGGTATGGAGGGGATTTTTGCTGTAATAAAATTGGACATACCTTCGGCGAAGAGGACATATACTTGTACAAGATTTCTGAACCCCGGAGGATAAAATAATGAAAATGAAGCGGACAAACTGCAAGTCGTTGGTATCTTTGGTAGTCTCCCTATGTCTATTGCTGGTGATGTATGTTCCCGTATATTCGGATCATGAGAGTGGACCGCCCAATCATGCCCAGGCAGCAGCGCTGATTGATGTTACTTCCGGGAGAATCCTGTACAGCAAGCAAGGGGATGAGAGATTAAGAATTGCCAGTTTGACCAAAATCATGACAGCCATCGTAGCTATTGAACACGGCAAGCTGGATGATCGCGTCAAAGTTTCCAAGAATGCTTTTGCCAAAGAGGGCTCTTCGATTTTCTTGAAGCTTGGAGAAGAGATGACGTTGGAAAATCTATTGTATGGCCTAATGCTCCGTTCAGGGAACGACGCGGCAACCGCCATTGCCGAACATGTAGGTGGTACGGAAGAAGGCTTTGTCATGTTGATGAATGAGAAGGCGATGGAGCTAGGGATGGCGAATTCACATTTTATGAATCCCCATGGTCTTGATCATGATGAACACTACTCTTCTGCGAACGATGTAGCTAAACTGACAGCCTATGCGCTCACTAACCCTATTTTTAGCGAAATCGTCAAAACACCTACCAAGAAGGCTCCCAATCCGAATGAGGCATGGGATTACAAGTGGGATAACAAGAACAAGATGCTTCGGTTCTATGAAGGAGCTGACGGTGTCAAAACGGGTTATACCAAAAAAGCCTTTCGCTGTCTGGTCAGTTCGGCAACCCGAAACGGCCAGCAGATTGCGGCAGTAACGCTTAATGATGGTAATGATTGGAATGACCACTCCACGATGCTGGACTATGGATTCGCGAATTTCCCATTAAAGAAAGTGACGGAAAAAGGGCAAAAGATCCAGGGCTATTCACTGGTTGCGGGCAGTACATTTACTTATGCATTCGCCCATGACGAGGAGGCACAGCTGGTCAAAAGGCTGGTACTGTATAAGACTGCCTCACCGGATCTGTCGTTTGGACTTCGCGGTCATATTGAGCTGCTGCTCAAGAATGTCAGCATCGGAAAAATACCGGTCTATGAGGAAGGAAGCAAGCTTCCTGAAACTCCTGAGTTTGTGCAGAAATCCAGAAGCGCATCGGCGCCTGTCGGTTCGTTGTCGTTATGGCAGGCTGCAGGAGAAGTGCTAAGGGAGCTGTTCAGGGCCCACCATAATTAGTCTTCGCTAAAGAGATCCTGTATTCTCATGCAGCGGGGCCACAAAACGGAGGCGAAGTGATGATTAATTTAATTTGGATGGGGATGATATTGGTTGGGTTTTGCTTTGCGGCATTTAACGGCAACATAGACAGTGTTACTAAGGCCGCATTTGATGGAGCTCAAACCGGAGTGACTGTCTCTTTCGGTCTAATCAGTATCCTGGTTTTTTGGCTGGGTATGATGCGGCTGGCTGAGGATGCTGGACTGCTCGCTAAGGTTGCCAAGCTGCTCGGACCGGTTGTCCGCTTCCTGTTCCCTGATGTGCCTAAGAATCATCCTGCCATGGGATATATTCTATCTAATATGAGTGCCAACTTGTTTGGCCTTGGCAATGCTGCAACCCCGATGGGAATTAAAGCGATGCAGGAGCTTCAGAAGCTGAATCCAGATAAGGATACGGCCTCACCGGCGATGTGTACACTTCTCGCGTTAAATACCGCCAGCATCACGCTAATACCGACAACCCTCATAGCGATCAGGCTGAATTATCAGTCTGCGAATCCGTCAGAAATCGTTGGTACAACGTTATTAGCAACAGCGATTGCAACGGGAGCAGCGATTATCGCAGACCGGTGGTATCGGAGGCAGACGATACGTCGCCAAAGACGGCCGGATATTCGAACAGATCTGAACCCGGATGTGAAGGGGTGATACACATTGCTGTCATGGATAAATCTCGTTTCAGCATGGTCTATTCCCATTATTATCGCTTTTATCCCTCTTTATGCTTATACACGAAAAGTACCTGTATACGAGTCATTTGTGGACGGAGCCAAGGACGGCTTCTCAACGGCGATCGGAATTATACCGCATTTGGTAGGGATGATGGTGGCCATCAGTGTTTTCCGCTCTTCCGGGGCGTTAGAGTTTTTTGTTGGTTGGACAGGTTCCTTCCTTCAAGCCTTGGGGGTACCTAGCGAGATTTTACCATTGGGAATATTAAGACCGCTGACCGGGACGGGCTCACTAGCTTACACGACGGAACTGATCCGGGCATATGGTCCGGATTCGATGATCGGACGAATGGCATCAACCATCCAGGGAAGCACAGACACGACATTGTATGTGCTGACCGTTTATTTCGGAGCTGTTGGCATTCGGAATGGTCGGTATGCGCTGAAGGTGGGATTGTTCTCCGATTTGGTAGGTTTTATCGCGGCGATTGCCGTCTGTTTACTGGTTTTCGGTTAGTCGGTACCCCGTGGTCAACATTTAAGTGACGGGTAGATTTCCATTAAATCGAGAGATATGCCTATACCCTTGGTTCCACTGCATCATATACTGCTGCAATGAAAATTGTAGGAGGGGTGATGAAATGGAAATCGAGGGTTTTGTTATTCATCATAACGCATGTTTAGAGAAACAACAGAACTATGACTTTATTATTCATGCGGACGGTTCGGTCACCGCCTCTTCGATATCTGTCCACCCGGGGCAGATTCATATTTGTCTGGAAGGCGACTTCAATATCGGCTACGCCGCCATGAGCCTGGACCAAAAAACCCAGCTGTTTATCGCCAGCAAAATGATTATGGAGCTGTCCAGACTCCATGATATCTCCCCGCTATACCTATTTCCGCACACAGACGATTGCCCTGGCTCATATTTTCCTTGGAACGCGCTTGTGATTTATCCTGTCGATGGTTATCATTAGGAATGAGGTGACCTAAAGAACATGGAGAGATTACAGAAGATAATGGCACAGGCCGGAGTTGCTTCCCGCCGCAAGTGCGAGGAATTGATTCTTGAAGGCAAGGTGCAGGTAAACGGAGAGACCGTTACCGAGCTCGGCACGAAGGCCGATCCAGCCCAAGATGTCATTACGGTTTCAGGCAAACCGATTAAGAATGAAAAAAAGGTATATATCATGCTGAATAAGCCGAAGGGAGTCATTACAAGCGCTTCCGATCCCGAAGGCCGAAAAATTGTATCCGATTATCTTAAAGGCATTAAAGAGCGGGTCTATCCGATAGGGCGACTGGATTACGACACGGAGGGTTTGCTGCTGCTAACCAATGACGGCGAGTTCGCGAATTTGCTCAGCCACCCTAAATATCATGTGCCCAAGACATACTTGGCTACCGTGAAAGGGGTGCCTCATGGCACTGAACTGGACAAGCTCCGTCAAGGGATTATGCTGGAAGACGGCATGACATCTCCTGCTGAAGTGGAGTATAAGGATGTCGACCCCGATAATAAACAATCCGTTATTTCGATTACCATTCATGAAGGGCGCAACCGTCAAGTGAGAAGAATGTTTGAAGCGATATCTCATCCGGTTGTTCGCTTGAAGCGAATATCGTACGGAGATCTGCTCCTTCAGAATTTAAAAAGGGGCCTATACCGCCATTTGACGCCAAATGAAATCAATCAGCTGCTGCAGATGGCGAAATCCGCGAAACCGGCCGGAAAATCGAAGAAAAAACGCTAAACCCGACACATAATATTCAAATTGGCGAGCGGCGTTTATGACAAATTTCGTTATAATTGTTCATAGGATGTTCACACCCGCAGGGTACGTTTATGATGATTGTCATAGAAAGGAAGCTGCTGCATTATGGGCAAATCGAAGAAAAATATACAGATCGTGATTCTGCTTGCCATCGTGTTGGTCGGAGTATACGCCGTTGCCACGGTTGTTTTCGGCTCTGACAAGGTACCCAAAGTGGGTCAGAAGGCAGCGGATTTTGAACTTCTAGGCATGGATGGTAACGTACATACCATGAGTGATTATGAAGGTAAGGCCAGAGTGATCAATTTCTGGGGAACCTACTGTCCGCCATGCGTTCGCGAAATGCCGGCTCTTCAATCCCAGTGGGAAAAATGGAGCAGCGAAGGCGTTGAGATCATCGGGATTAACGTAGGGGAGAACAAAGTGACGGTAGAGAATTTTGTTGCCCAGACCGGTGTGAAATTCCCCATATTGATGGATCCTAAACGGAATGCTGTTGCCAGCTTCGGGGTAGGTCCCATGCCAACCACCTTCTTCGTAACGGCCTCTGGCAAGATTGACCATATACGTATAGGCGAACTGGATTTGAACACCCTGGACAAACAAATTGAACAGTTGGTGAATGCGAAATGAGTCAAGGTTCCAAGCCTTTGATCCAGAACACGAAATGTGATTGTGGCCACCAGAATCCCACGGGAACCGTTCTATGCGAGGCTTGCGGAAAGCCGCTTACCGAGGAGGCTGAAGCGCAGCCTGTTTTAGAAATGCGCTACGATGGGGTTGCCCGCCGGTCACAGAAAGCAAATCCCGGGGTTATTGACCAGGTATGGAATTTCTTTTCCTCGGTAAAAGTAGCAATATATCTGATATTGTTCACGTTGATCGGTTCCTCGTTAGGGACGATATTTCCACAGGAGAGCACGTTCCTTAACATTGACCCCTCGGTTTATTACAAAGAGGAGTACGGACAGCTCGGGCATATTTACTACTTGCTTGGCCTGTCACATACATACACATCCTGGTGGTTTGTGCTGCTGCTTGTCATGATTGGCGCATCGCTTGTCATATGCAGTCTTGACCGTGTACTGCCTCTCTACAAGGCTCTTAGCCGGCAGCGGATTCCGAAACATATGTCTTTTCTTACCCGCCAAAAGGTCGTTTATCAAGGACCAGTCGAAGAGGGCGGAGTAGAGTGGGTTGAACGCGTTAAGCCCATCATTAAGAAAAAAAGGTACCGCGTGCGCACAGACGGAGGGACTTTATTGGCGGAGAAGCAGCGCTTCAGCCGCTGGGGGCCCTATGTTCTGCATATTGGTCTGATCATATTCCTTCTGGCGGTACTCGGACGGAATCTTCCAGGGCTGTATATGGACGAGCACGTGGCATTTCCGCAAGGTGAGCCGGTGCATATCAAGAACACCAGTTATTACTTGCTGAACAATGGTTTTAAGGTTGAATTCTATACCGAAGATGATATGCCTGAAGAATTCAAAGGCAAAAATAAAGTGCTGCCGAAAGAATTTCAAACGCAGGCTGTGCTGTACATGTGTGAGGCCAATTGCGGCGATTTGGATAAGGACCCTGAGCTTGTGGAAGTGACTCGCCATAACATTGAGGTGAATCATCCGCTCAACTACAAAGGGTTAAAGGCATACCAATTCGATTATGATCTGACCCCGATTCTCCGTTCGGTTTCGCCAGTGCTGATTAACAGCAAGAGCGGCAAAGAATACGGCAAGATTACATTGTCGATCAATGATCCCCAGAGAAAGTACCAGGCGGGAGAGTACTCGCTCACGCTAACCCAAACCTATACCGATTTTGGGCTTGGCGATAACGGTAAACCGGTAAACCTGTCACCGAACCCGAATGCGCCTGCATTCTTATTTCTGATTGAAGGGCCTGATTTGCCGAAGGAAGGTATTCAATACTTTTACTTCCCGAAACAGATCGATAAGGAACGATTCAACCAGGAAGCGATTAATGCACAGCTGGCAGGCGGGGAAGAAATCGTATCACTGGATGTGCTCAGCATGGACGATGTAGACTTTGCAGAATCGACGACGTATTTGAATATACGTGTAGATAAAGCCATGCCGTTCATATGGGTTGGTTGTTTCATAGGCATGGTCGGGCTGATCATGGGCTTTTACTTCACCCATCGCCGAATCTGGCTTCGTATTGATAACGGCATGCTGACTCTGGGCGCTCATACGAATAAAAACTGGTTTGGACTTCGTAAGGAGATCTCCGCAATATTCAAGGGAATGAATATGGATGTCGACGAGAAGTCATTGGAGAATAACAGGGGGAATAAGCATGAATCTAATTGATTTTAGTGGTAACGCGTTTGTCGTAGCCTTTGCCTTGTATTGTGTAGCGTTTATCCTGTATGCACTTGCCGTAATGGGAAGAAGATTCCGCAAGCGGGACCCGGAAGCCCATTTGGCGAAATGGGGCAAAATTGCGTTTGTGACGGCAGCGATCGGCTTGATTGGGCATCTGGTGTACTTCTTCACAAGATGGGCGGGCTCAGGTCATGTACCTGTAAGCAACATGTACGAGTTCATGTCCTTCTTGTCGATGGCAATCATGATTGCCTTTCTTGTGCTCTATTTTATATACAAAAAGTCACTGCTTGGACTGTTTGCACTGCCGCTGGCGATTCTGATTATGGCCTATGCAGCCGTGTTCCCGCAGGAGGTTCAGCCGCTGATCCCATCTCTTCAGTCCTATTGGCTGGGCATTCACGTTACGCTCGCGGCATTGGGTGATGCATTTTTTGCCGTCGGCTTCATAGCCGGTTTGATGCACCTTCTCCGTACTGTTAACTTTAGCGGAACTGACAAGGGTTCGCGCAGAGAACAACTCTGGCTTGAACTGTGCATGTTTGCCATCGTTATTCTGATCGGATTTATAGTGTCGGTATACGGCTTCCGTACCGCCGGTTATCAGGCTGAATTTAATCAGACATTGGTTGACCCGAAGACAGAAAATAGTACAATAGTAAAAGTGGAATACAACATGCCTCCACTTGTTGCGCCATACAAGAGCGAGACGGAGAGCATGCAATCCTTCTTGGGAATGAAATCTCCTCTCATGGAAGCACCATCCTGGATGCACGGAGTAAATGCGGGGCGCAAGCTGAATACAGTCATTTGGTCGCTGCTCACTGGGGTGATTCTATATGGACTGCTCCGCCTGATTCTGCGTAAGCCGCTGGCGAAATTCATTCAGCCTGCGCTAAACCGACTGGATCCGGATGATCTGGATGAGATTAGTTACCGAGCCATTGCGATTGGTTTCCCAGTATTTACACTTGGCGGGCTCATATTCGCCATGATCTGGGCAGAAATTGCCTGGGGCCGGTTCTGGGGCTGGGATCCGAAGGAAGTATGGGCGCTTATTACATGGCTGTTCTACAGCGTGTATCTCCATCTCCGGCTGTCACGCGGCTGGCAGGGTAAATACTCGTCCTGGCTGTCCGTTATCGGCTTTATCGTAGTCATGTTTACGCTGGTTGGTGTCAATCTGATTATCGCGGGTCTGCATTCATACGCCGGTACCGATTAATCGAACATAATAGCAATGATTAATATCAGAAGGGCCCTTTCTTAGTTAAGAGGGCCACTTCTGGTTTTCCCTATCATTCATAAGGAGTTGGCTGCCAATGTCAGAACACGGAAATCGTATTCTCGTTGTTGATGATGAAGAACGGATTCGCCGATTATTGAAAATGTATTTGGAGAAAGAAGGCTATGAAATCGAAGAGGCGGAGGATGGAGAGACCGCCCTGCGTAAAGCAAGTTCGGAAGATTACGGACTCGTTATTCTGGATGTCATGCTGCCCGGAATGGACGGGGTCGAAGTGTGCACCCGCCTTCGTCAGGTGAAGTCTACACCGATTCTGATGCTGACCGCCAAAGGCGAAGAGATCAACCGAGTTCAGGGGTTTGAAGTGGGGGCGGATGATTATGTCGTCAAGCCGTTCAGTCCGCGCGAGGTGATCTACCGGGTGAAGGCGATTTTGCGCCGCTCATCGGCTACTGCCTATCTGACCAAAGAATCGAATCCTAGCAACAGCATCGTATTCCCGCATTTGGTCATCGAGCATGATGCTCACCGCGTAACAGCGGGCGGACATGAGATCAGCTTGACGCCGAAGGAGTACGAGCTATTACACTATCTGGCCTCCTCGCCAGATAAGGTGTTTTCGCGCGAAGAACTGCTTAAAGATGTATGGAATTATGAATTTTTCGGTGATCTGCGCACAGTCGATACCCATGTGAAACGACTGCGTGAGAAGTTAAACAAGGTTTCCTTGGAATCTGCGGCGATGATCACGACGGTATGGGGAGTAGGCTATAAGTTGGAGGTCCCGAAGTAACGTGAGTTTCTGGAGGTCACTCGTCGGCAAGCTTTGGATTACGATCACTTGTTTGGTCGCGTGCGTGCTCCTGACGCTCGGATTATTTCTGCTCCCTTATATTGATACGACGTTTGCGAATTCAGATGCGATCAAGCGATTATTCACGTATGTGGCCATTATTGGTTTTTCAATGACAACTTTCTTCGGCTTGTTCCTGTTAACGAAGATTACGCAGCCGATGCAGCAGCTCATTGAGGCGGCTAATGACATTCGTAAGGGGAAGTACGGGACTCGATTGAATCTTGTAACCAGTGATGAGATCGGCGAACTGGCAAATACGTTTAATCATATGGCAGCAGAGCTCGAATCGAACATTCGCAATTTGAATCATGAGAAGGAGCATTTATCTAGTGTGCTGAGAAGCATGAGTGATGCCGTTATTACCTTCGATAACCATGGCCAGGTCATTTTGGCGAACCCGCCGGGACAAGACATTATGAAGAGCTGGAAAGGTCTGCAATGGGACGATGAGCTGCAGGGCGGAGGCTGGGCAGCCGATGTTATGCCAAAACCGTTAAGTGAGCTATACTATGCCACCGTACATGAAGGTATAGACAAGAGTGCCGACCTGCATGTCAACCAGGGGATATGGTCAGCCCATATGGCACCTTTATCTTCGGATGATATGATTCGAGGCGCTGTTGTCGTGTTGAGAGATATTACCGAACAGGTGAAGCTGGAGAAGATGCGTACAGATTTCATAGCGAATGTGTCGCATGAAATTCGAACGCCGTTATCCATGATGCAGGGCTATAGTGAAGCGCTGCTTGACGGGATGGCGGCTTCACCGGAAGAGAGCCGCGAGCTCATCCAGGTGATCCATGAAGAGTCTCTGCGCATGGGACGGCTGGTAAAGGATTTGCTTGATTTAACCCGTATGGAGGCGGGACATTCTGAATTATCGCTTAGGAAGATGGATGCTGGTGAATTATGCGAACGGGTATATCGGAAGTTTACGGTTCGTGCCAAGGAGCGCCATATTGATCTTCAACTGAACAAGCTAAATTCGAATCTTCAACTTGAAGCAGCCGACGAAGACAAACTGGAGCAGGTGTTGACCAATTTGCTCGATAATGCTTTTCGTCATACGCCTTCGGATAAGCAAATCCAAATTGTCGCTGATCGGATCCGCCAATCGAACACCGAAGCTCTGCAAGTGAAGATTTGCGACCAAGGGGTCGGGATTCCACAGGAGGATCTGCCCTTTGTGTTTGAGAGGTTCTACAAGGCCGATAAGGCACGTGTACGGGGTGAGACAGTGGGAACAGGAATAGGACTCGCCATTGTGAAAAATATTGTGAATGCTCATCATGGAACGATTACTGCAACGAGTGAAGTGGGAAAAGGGACCGTGTTTACGTTGACCATTCCCGCAAAAGCGCCAGAATCCTAGAGCATCTCCGCATATAAGACAAAACACGCTCCCCGGGAGCGTGTTTTTTTGTTGAAATGAAGGGATTAATCTTGTTCTACGTGGAACAATGATTAAACCCTTTATGAATGATTTAGTCCAATATGTTAGCCCATAGCGATTTGTTGTGCGGTGTTCAGGTCTGACAGACCGGTAAGCTTGATTAACACGTCCTTAGGAACGTTCTTGTCGACCGTCAGGAGCATGATCGCCTCTCCGCCAATGACCTTGCGTCCAACCTGCATGGAGGCGATATTGACATCGTTCTCGCCAAGCAGGGTTCCAACACGCCCGATAAGTCCTGGCTTGTCATTATGGGAGATCAGAATCAGATGACCTTCCGGAGAAATATCGACTGGGAACTTGTCAAGCCGGACGATGCGCTCTCCATAACCGAGCAGAAGTGTACCAGCGACGATTCGCTCCATACCGTTTTGCGTTTTGAGCGTAACAGTAACCAGGTTGGTGAAGTCCTTGGTTTTCGGTGTCTGGGTAACAACCACATGTAAGTCACGGCTTTTTGCGAGATGCATGGAGTTAACAATGTTCACTTCATTACCAAGATGGCGTTCTAGCACTCCCTTGACGATGTATCGGGTCAGGGCCTGCGTATCTACTTCAGCCAGCTCACCGGCATAGTCCAGATGAATCTCTTTCACCGCATGTGCAGTGATCTGTGCCGCTACACTGCCCAATTTCTCGCCGAGGGAGAAATAAGGCTGGAGCTTGTTCATAACACTCGCCGCTACAAGCGGGAAGTTGACAGCATTCTTAAACGGTTCGTTACGCAGTATGTGAAGAACTTGTTCCGACACATCGATTGCCACATTTTCTTGCGCTTCAACAGTAGATGCACCCAAATGCGGAGTTACGATGACTTTTGGATGACTCAGGAACGGATGATCACTTTCCGGCGGCTCATGCTCGAAAACGTCAAACGCAGCGCCTGCAACAATGCCCTCATCAATGGCTTCCACGAGCGCGAGCTCGTCGATAATGCCGCCGCGGGCGCAGTTCACGATCCGCATGCCGCGTTTCATGACTTCAAATTGTGGTCTGGCGATCATATGGCGCGTCTCCGGCGTAAGCGGCGTATGAACGGTAATAAAGTCTGCGTTGCGGATAATATTATCCACGGAAGAGAGCTTCACGCCGAGTTTGTCTGCACGTTCCTCCGTTAAGAAGGGATCGAAAGCCAGAATATTCATACCGAAAGCTTTGGCGCGTTTGGCCACTTCGGTGCCGATTCGTCCCATACCCATGACGCCAAGCGTCTTGTTACGAAGTTCAACACCAAGGAAAGATTTTCGGTCCCATGTTCCGCTTACCGTCTTGGCATAAGCCTGAGGGATGTGACGGGCGAGGGCAATCATCATGGCGAATGTATGCTCTGCAGTCGTAATTGTATTCCCGTCAGGGGCATTAATGACAACGATACCGAGCTTGGTTGCTGCCTCGAGGTCAATGTTGTCAACACCTACGCCAGCGCGGCCAACCACCTTAAGGTTTGAGCCAGCTTTCATAATGAGTTCTGTAACACGGGTTTGACTGCGAACGAGGAGACCGTCGTATTCACCGATAATGGCAGTGAGCTCATCTTCGTTAAGCCCGGTTTTTTTGTCTACCTGCACATCGGCAGCATCCATTAACTGCTGGATCCCTAAATCACTGATCGGATCCGATACCAATACTTTAAACATGGTTTTCTCTTCCTCCTTAACATTTCTCTGTAAATGTGGTACTGCATATTGTATAAGGAACACGCATAAGCGCGGTCCGTTAAACACATAAAATGACTATGAATAACTGACGCGTTGTCGTGGCAAAGGATGTGAAATATAAAAAACTCCCAATCCGCATACTACCTCCGTAGTAAGGGACGAGAGTTATTCGTGGTGCCACCCTTATTCGCTGCTGTCGCGCAGCCTCAAGCGGTCTGTTCAGACCATGATTGGTAACGGATATCATCCGATTTGCGCCTACTGTATACTTCAGCGAAATGTCTCAGGAACGCTCAAGATTACTTTCTCGCCACCGATTTCCACCAACCATCGGCTCTCTGAGGACGTTACAGCATCTTTTTTCCGTCATCGGTTTTCACAGATTAATTTTTTCATAATGTATCATGGCTTCTAACATTGTGTCAATAGGTGAATCATTTGTTCATAGATTGGTAGCCGGGGGAAGAAACCGCGGAAACCGCGGATAGCTTGAACATCATGCTGTTAATTTGCTATGATGCATATGCCCGCCTAATTCATTGAATCATCATTTGCTAATCATTATGATATATTTAAAAATCAGGATGAAAGACAGGCCCATCTTCTATGAAAAAATTTAAAATACGTGTTAAAAGAATTGAAGCGCATCAATTAAACGACCGGTTGCTCTTAATTAATCTGTATCTTACACAGGCATTAACGCTCATCACGGGACTCATCTGGATTTTATTTCAGAAGAGGAATCCCTTTGGGCTATTCGCCATCCCTCAAGATGTCGAGTTTGTTTACTGGGGGCTGGGTCTTGCTGGAACCATGCTGGTTGTAGATTTTGTATTATCCCGGTTTGTGTCGGAAGACAGTATGGATGATGGTGGAATTAACGAAATGTTATTCCGAAAAAGGCCGATATGGCATATATTTGTGATCGCTCTGATGGTATCCATCTGTGAAGAACTCTTGTTTCGCGGAGCGATTCAACATGCCTTCGGACCCTATTGGACAAGTATATTGTTTGCACTTATCCATGTCAGATATTTAAAGCATTGGTTACCGACAGGCTGGGTATTTCTGAGCAGTTATGGTTTGGGATACGTATATATTCATACAGGCACCATTTGGGCACCCATCTTGTGTCATTTTCTGATCGATTTCATATCAGGAATGTTGATTCGGTTTCGGAGGAAAGAGGAGCATGAGTGAGCTTAGCAGAATGCAGAGACACCAGAGCCGTAATAAAGGCCGGAAAAACAAGACATCGGCTCAATCACAAAAAGGAAAGACAACAAAGGCAGGACAAACAGAGGAAATATGGGGGCATACTACATCTTCCAACTCTGCGAGAGCAGGGACGAAACGGACGCAAGGGAGGGCTTCAACCGAAGGATTGAGCCGCTCCAGATCGTCAAGATCAGCGCCGGCCACAATGGAAGAAGAATTGGCTCCCAAACGAACGAATACATATTCCTCTTATCGCGTAAGAATGAGCAAATGGTTTGTGAACTCATTGATTATCGTCTTCATATTATTAATGGCGTCACTATTATGGTGGGGACTTATCGGAGCGCCTCCATTAAGGGAGCTGCTTAAGGAGATATTATGAGTGTGCTGATGTGGTTAGCATGTGCTGCAGCTGTCGGAGCGGGCGCCATTGGGTGGATGAGTATGGAAGCGCAAGGCTACCGGATGCGTGAACAGGAAGTCATATCAGACCGTCTTCCGCAGTCGTTTGACGGGTATCGAATATTATTTATTACCGATATACATCGTAGAAAGTTATCAGAAGCCAAGTTAACCTCTCGTCTATCCGGGGTTGATTGTGTGCTTGTTGGCGGGGACATTACGGAGAAGGGCGTGCCCTTTCAGCGCTTAAGACATAATATGTCGTTGCTTGTGCGTATCGCTCCGGTGTATGCGGTTCTAGGGAATCATGATCTGTTTGCAGGCAAAGATGCGGTGCGTAAAGTATTGCGAGAAACAGGAGTCACGCTGTTGAACGATAAAACCATCACCCTCCAGCGTGAGGAAGAGGAAATTGTTTTAAGCGGAGTTAGACAACCGGCAAGCAGGAAGCACCCGTATACCCAATTTCGGGGGAAAGCACATGAGGAAGATTTCCATATCATCCTTGTGCATGATCCGATCTGGGTCAAGGGAAGGCAGGAGATGCAAGCGGATCTCTTGCTGGCTGGTCATACCCACGGAGGGCAGATAGTTCTGCCTCTGGCAGGTGCCGTGCGCTTGACGCGTTTTTACAAAAAGTTCAAATCAGGCTGGTATACGCTGCCAAGAACAGCAGCAGAAATCAAGCCTTCTTCCCGAATGTTGATAAGCCGTGGATTTGGCACGTCTCATATCCCGCTGCGTCTGCAATGCCCATCAGAGTATCATTTGCTTACACTGCGCAAAAAACCATAATTCGATCGTCTAGGGAATGACGGAAGAATTATGGTTTTTTGCAGTTTTGATATTTTGTTTGGACTTATCTTATTTTCGGCTCAATCAGCTGCGGATCGACGAAGCCATAACCTTTGGCTTCCAGCTTGGTCAGCAGCTCATCAAGTGCTTCAACGGTCCATGGAAGCTCGTGCATGAGAATGTTGCTTCCGGGATGAAGCTGTTCCATAACATTTTTTATAACTTCATCGGGTTTATTCTTGTTCTTGCCTTCCCAATCCAAGGAGCCGTTGGACCAAGTCATAAACAACAGGTCATGATCTGCGGCGATTTCCTTGACTGTATCTCCTCCAGAGCCGAAAGGAGGGCGGAAGAACCTTGGTTCCGATCCGGTTGCTTCCTTTACGATTTCCTGCACGTCCCCGATCTGTTCCTTAACCTTCTGTTTGCTTTCCTTTTTGAGGTCGATATGATCCCAGGAATGATTGCCAATGAATTGCTCGCGATCGTGAATAAGTTTCAATAGCTCAGGATGAGCTTTCGCACGATACCCGTTTACGAAGAAGATAGCCTTGGCATTATGTTTATCGAGTGTATCAATCAGTTGATTGATCATACCCTCATCTTTAGGCCCGTCATCAAAAGTAAGCAGTACCACTTTGTCAGGAACGGACTCGTCGTTAGGTACGATTCGGTATACCTTGTTCATGTGGTACTTCGGTTCTATCGGTGCTGTGACATCGGTGCTTTTCTCGGAGTCCTCAGAAGAGCCTTCATCTGTCGCCTCTGCATCCGGGGCGGCCTCTGGGTCCACTTCCTCCGTTTGTTTAACCGGTGGCTCGGAGGCTTGTCCGGTATTATCATTCTGTTGTGTTACGGGCTGTTGCGCTGCGGGTACATTACCGCCTTCAGTGGCTGTACCTTGCTTATCTGCTCCGTTATTTCCGCAGGCGCTAAGCATGAGGCAGCAAGCCAGCAAAAGGACTGTTCGTTTTAAGGCCATGATTCCATCTCACTTTCCTGTATTTATGTAGCATGAGTTACGGGCGGTGCGAGAACAATAATCTCGAGTTTACCATAGAAGGAGGTATCATGTATGAAGACTTCGTCATTTTTATGTGGTGTCATACTCGGTGCGGTGGCTTCCCGAGTGATCTCCCGTAAAAACAACATGTCGATTTCATCGATGATGAAAAATACAAATCTCGGCCACTTTGCCGATACCGCAATCAGCAAAATGCAAGGCACGAAAAGCCAGTATTCCGGCTCCAGCCAAGAGAGCATGGGCCAACATGACATCAACCGCACTACGGGTGTATCTGGGGTACAGACTACGACCCAAACGAAATCTGCCAACCTGAAGCAAGTCAAGGATTTCATTCGCAATAACCCGGATGTGAAATCCGAAGTCGAACAGATTTTAAAAGAAACTCACACCGTCATACCGGGTTTGTAAACGGCAAGGACCTTTTTGAATCATTCTCGGGGAACGATTTCTCTGGTCCCTGGAATGATTCTTTTTTCTTCTGCTACATATTTACGTGCATTTGTGGGTATTAAATGATAAAATCAATTATATAAAACCATTTTTATCACGTCATAATCCAGACATCATAATTTGTTATAAACTTTTGTTTACGTAAGGAGGATCCTGTCATGAAAATAGAGCGTTTGAGTCAAGATAAGATACGGATTTTCCTCACGTTTGACGATCTGAGTGAGCGTGGGATCCAGAAGGAAGAGATGTGGCAGGAAATACCGAAAGTTTATGACCTGTTTACGGAGATGATGGATCAGGCATACAGTGAACTCGGGTTTGATGCCACCGGACCTCTTGCCGTTGAGGTGTTTGCACTGCCTGCCCAAGGCATGGTGGTTATTGTGACGAGAGGGAAATACGATCATTTCGGCGGCCTGTCCGAAGAAGATATGCCGGACGAGATCTACGAAATGGAGTTAACGCTGGATCAAAGTGATACAATCGTCTATGTTTTTCAAGATTTTGAAGTGCTCATTGAAGCATCACATATGTTGAAGGACCTAGTAGGCGGAGCAGGTAAGCTCTATCACTATATGGATAAATGGTTTTTGTACTTCGACCCTGAGGAATTAAACAGCGAGAAGCTGCCGGCGGTCATTGCCATGCTCGCTGAATTCGGAGAATCCTCCTCAGTAACGGAGGCTATGCTGGAGGAATACGGGAAGAAAGTAATGCCTCAGCAAGCAGTTGAGGTGATCTGTACACACTTCCAGCGTCAGCAATAATGGATGTGGGCGTGCGTGCCGGACTCTAGGCTCGCAGCGGATGGAAGGGGATTTTTTAGTGCTTATGTTCTCGGTAATTGCGTCAGCTTTGGCGCCGGGACTCGCATTGCTCACGTATTTCTACCTGAAGGACAGGTATGATCAAGAACCCCTGCACATGGTAATCAAAGTATTCATGTTAGGGGTTCTGATTGTTTTCCCGGTGATGATCCTGCAACGGGGAATGATGCTGTGGCTAGGCGATAATCCGGTTGTCAACTCTCTGTTCGTTTCCGCGGGCGTAGAGGAATTTTTGAAATGGTTTGTGATGTATCATATTATTTTTAACCATACGGAATTTGACGAGCCATACGATGGCATCCTGTATGCAGTTGCGATATCGTTAGGTTTTGCAACGGTGGAGAATTTGATTTATTCCTGGTACAGCCAGGCTGCCTTTGGTCCCATGCTCTTGCGCGCCTTGCTACCGGTATCAGGTCATGCAATGTTCGGTGTTATAATGGGGTACTATATGGGACACGCCAGATTTACAGAAGGGAAAAGGAGACGCTTCTTTCTCGCTTTGTCCCTCATGCTGCCTTGGATGTGGCATGCTCTTTACGATGTTATTCTGAATTTATTCACTCATACATGGTTATGGTTTATTGTTCCGCTTATGGTACTGCTATGGTATGGTGGTATGGGCAAAATCACAAGGGCCAACAACCGTTCTCCCTTTCGCTTAATCCAGCGGGATGAAGAGGTTAATACGTGACAAATAAGGGCACACTTCGTTCTATAGAGCCTGGCTGGCAGCCGGGTATCCTAGATAAGGAAGGTGTCCTTTGTTGCGTATAAAAGTAAGAATTCTTTGCAGAGACTGCGGCGAACGGTTTGTGCTTCGGGGAAAGAAAGAACAAGGCAGGATTGAAACGGGCTTTAAACAATGTTTGTGCAACAACCGTGATCATTTCGATATTGAGGAAGATTATTAATTTCACGATGTGATCCTGGAAAAAGTGCATAAGACTTCTTTCTTCTAGTCAAACTAATTGCAGTGAGTAGAAGAAAGGAGACGATCGTATCATGTACAGACGAATAAGCGCTATACTGTTTCCTCTGGCGACCATTTTATTGGTCGGAGCTTTGGTGTGGGGATATCAAGAGAATAAAGAAAAAAACGCCATATTGATTAATGCGGAGAACCAATACCAGCGGGCGTTTCATAACTTGTCGTATAATATGGACAGAATTCATGCAGAGCTTGGCAATACGCTGGCCGTAAGCTCTACCTCTCAGGGGATGCACCGGAAAGGCTTGATGAATGTATGGCGTCTGACCAGCAATGCGCAGAACGAAATCAGTCAGCTGCCGCTTACGCTGCTTCCTTTTAACAAAACGGAGGAATTCCTCTCACGTATCTCCAATTTTGCTTATAAAGCCGGTGTACGTGATTTGACGAAAGAGCCGCTCAGTGAGAGTGAGGTCAAAACGCTTAAAACGTTGTACACCAACTCGGGCGAGATCACAAAGGATTTACAACAAGTGCAGCATAAGGTCATCACAAACAGTTTGCGATGGATGGACGTAGAAACGGCCCTGGCTACGAACAGTATAGAGGATAACTCGATTATTGACGGATTCAAAACAGTTGATAAAAAAGTGGAGTCCTATCCTGAGCTGGATTGGGGTCCGTCCGTTAGCAGCATTTATAACAAACGCTCCGTGAAACAGTTGGCAGGCATGCCGATTACGGAGGAGGATGTAAAACGAAAAGCACTGAAGTTTGCCGACGCCGGCGATAATGCCCGAGTACAAATAACGAAGAATGGGAAAGGAACCGATTGGGTATCCTTCACGGCAAAGGTGAAACATCCGAAAGGCTATATGATCAGTATGGACTTTACTGAAAAAGGCGGCCAAATCATTTCATACACAAATGAACGGAATGTTGGTGCGCAGAGGGTATCTGTTCAAGACGCTATTGATCGTGCTCAGCTATTCTTGGAGAAGAAGGGGTATCCCGATATGACCGCCGTTTCAGCGGATCCATATGATAATCTCGCTAACTTCTCATTTGTACGTGAAGAGGATGGTGTTCTGATTTATCCTGAAAAAATCACCGTTCGTTCAGCTTTGGATAACGGGGATGTCATCGGTTTTCAGGCCAGCGACTTTGTTTATGAGCATCAGATGAAGCGCGAGATTCCACAGCCATCCATCAGCCTCGCCGAAGCGAAAAAGGTTCTGAATCCTGATTTCAAGGTGCTTTATCATCGGAAAGCCATCATTAAAAATGATCGTTCCGAGGATGTGTTATGCTACGAATTTGGCGGACGCATCAATGGATCTCAGTACCGAATTTACGTTAACTCGGATACCGGGCTTGAAGAAACGGTCGAGGTTGTGAAAGATGCACAAGCTGGAGTTAGATAATTGTTTTACCGAGTATACGAGCCGATTAAGGAAATCCTTAATCGGCTTTTTCTGTAGAAGTCGGCATGTGCGTGAAGATTTTTCCCTATCGAGCCGGGCAAGCCGTGATATAATGAAACATATTGATTATGATGAAGTAGTGGGTGAGAGTATTGTATCCAAAGATCAATGATGTCCTCTATATCCAGCTGGATACGGGTGATGAGAAAGAAGCTAGCATTGTGTATAAATCCCGTATTTCCGACATGGATGAAGAATCGATGTATATGGAGGTACCGCTTCAGGAAGGAACCGGCAGATTAAAGAAGCTATTTATCGGAGATGAGCTTTCTGCTTATTTTTTGACAGAAGGCGGCGTAAAAAATTATTTCAATACATATGTTCTAAGCCACCACGAGGATGTAATACGCCTAGTCCGCATCAAAAAACCGGAACCTGATCAGATCACAAAAGTACAAAGGAGAAGCTTCCTAAGAGTACAGGCTGAGCTCGAAGTTGCAGTTACAGCCAAAGATGGCACACAGTTCTTAACGAAGACGGAGGATGTCGGCGGAGGCGGTATATCCTTCTACTTGAAACCGGAACAGCGGATTAAGGAAGGAAGCGTACTTCATTGCTGGTTACTCGTCCCTTATAAGAACGGGTCGGTCGAGCATGTCCCTTTTGAAGGTGAAGTGGTCAGAATCAAAGAACTGCCTACGAATCGAAGCATTGCCATGTTGAAATTTAAACAGATTGCAGACATGGAACGCCAGAAGCTGATTCGTTATTGTTTTGAGAGACAATTTGATTTTCGTAATCGTTAATGAATAATCGAATCGATATGGTGGTATACTAGCGGAAATTTCGTGCTGGAAGGAATATCTGCCATGTCAAAAACATGCAATGAACAAGATCAGATGACGGGGACGAAGAATGTCGATTGGACAGCAGAGGAGCAGGGTCAAGCACTAGATGAGCGGTATGGCAAGGTGTTTTTGAGGCTGTTGATCGGACTGATACTTACCCTGATTGTAATCCAGCTGCTGCTCCATTACGAGCCCAGCAGGCCCTATATTTCACCCGTTCAGCAAATGGAAGGAATTCCTGTTAACGAGCCAAATGTAAACGATTGGATGTGTGGAAACACCCCTTCTCTTTTGCATCACTCTAGCTAGTGTGGTATAATTTTCACGTCGCAGGCGGGCGCCTGCTTTTTTAATGAAATATGAAGAATGTGTCGAAATATCCCTCACGTTCTTAATATTTTTGCGAAGTAACGGTGGTGCCCATCCTTTTTAGGGTGGCAAGCTCTTTGATTTTGAAGGTTCATGTTTGAGGGAGGAATGCCCCGTTGGTTACGCAGGGGACAGGTTATCGCGACAACATTAATATTGCCATTGACGGCCCGGCCGGCGCAGGTAAAAGCACAGTGGCACGTATGGTGGCCAGCAGGCTCCAATACATCTACGTGGATACCGGTGCCATGTACAGGGCAGTTACCTGGTTTATGTTGGACCATGGAATTTCTGCAGAAGATTCCGAAAAAGTGCTTCAACATGCCCAAAACTTGGTGATTGAATTAAAACCGCATGAAAATGGCCAAATGGTTTGGCTTAACGGCGAGGATGTCACCCCCTATATTCGTTCCCATCAGGTGAGTGCAGAAGTGTCGAAGTATGCGCGAATCGAAGGCTTGCGAGCACAACTTGTCCATTTGCAGCAGCAAATGGCACAGGATAAGGGCGTTGTGATGGATGGACGTGACATCGGAACTACGGTTTTACCGGATGCCGAGGTGAAGATTTTCATGACGGCCAGTGTCAAAGAACGCGCGCTTCGCCGTTTCAATGAGTTGAGTGATGAAGGCATAACGCTGGAACAACTGGAAAGAGATATCGCAGAACGTGACAGGCTTGACCAGGAACGTGAAGTGTCGCCGCTCCGATGTGCTGAAGACGCCATCATTCTCGACACGACACATATGGATATCAACCAGGTTGTGGAGGCAATCCTTTCATACTGCAAAACTTAATTGGGATGGAGAGAAAAGAACATGATTTATGTTTTTTGCAGAGCGGTGGTCCGCGGTTTGTTCGCTATTCTCTACAGATTTGAATCTGTCGGCGTACATAACATACCTTCTGAAGGCGGCGTGCTGATCTGTAGCAATCATATTAGCATAAGAGATCCGATATCGGTCGGGATTCACGTCAAGCGCCAGGTGAAATTCATGGCAAAAGCTGAATTATTCAAAACCCCGGGGTTCGGATGGCTGCTTCATCAGCTTGGAGCTTTTCCGGTTAAGCGCGAAGGCGTCAGCAAAGAGTCCATCAAGACGGCTCTTACAATTCTGCGTTCCGGCGAGATTATGGGAATCTTCCCTGAGGGCACGCGCAATTCTGATGCGACGGCTGCCAAACGGGGAGCAGCAAGCTTTGCACTTCGCAGTGGAGCAACCGTTATTCCGGCTGCAATTATTGGGGATTATAAACTGTTCCGGAAAGTGAAGATTATCTATGGGGCTCCTGTGGATTTATCCCGCTTCGAAGGAGAGAAATCACCAGAAGCACTCGATGCCGCAACCGAAATCATTATGAGTAAAATTCATGAAATGCGAGCAAGCGGCCAACCAACCGTGAACTGAAATTATGCGCTTCATGCATAAAAACCATGGGAAGTTTGGAAAGATACTACAGCAATTATGTTTTGAACTTCGCCTATGCGAGTTTAAATAAATGGGGTTTGAATTGAGGAGGTTATTTGACATGTCGGAAGAAACAAGAAACCAAGAGGCTGTTGAGAATCAAGAACAGCTCGACCAAATCGTATCCTTGAAAAAAGGGGACACCGTGAAAGGGACGATCGTCAAACTGGAGGACAACCAAGCTTATGTAAGCATTGGATATAAATATGACGGCGTAATTCCTGTTCGCGAACTGTCTTCGGTACAGCTTGATAATGCTTCTGAGGCGGTTCAGGTTGGCCAAGAAGTAGAATGCAAAGTTGTAAGCATCAATGATGACAAAGAGAGCCTGGTATTGTCCAAACGCGCCATCGATACCGAGAACTCATGGGAAGAGCTTGAGAAGCACTTTGCAGATCAAGACGTCTTCGAAGTAACGGTAGCAGATGTAGTAAAAGGCGGGCTTGTTGCTGATGTAGGCGCTCGTGGATTCATTCCTGCATCTATGGTAGAACGTCATTTTGTTGAAGATTTCAGCGACTATAAAGGCCGCACACTTCGCGTAAAAGTGAAAGAACTGGACCGCGAGAACAACAAAGTGATTCTTTCCCAGAAAGATGTTCTGGAAGAAGAGTTCGAAGCGAATAAACAAAAAGTAATGTCCGAACTTCAAGAAGGCCAAGTACTGGAAGGTACAGTACAACGTCTTACACAATTCGGTGCATTCGTTGACGTAGGCGGCGTAGACGGTCTCGTACACGTATCTGAGATTGCTTGGAGCCACGTTGACAAACCAGCGGACGTATTGTCCGAAGGCGATCAAGTGCGTGTGAAGGTACTGAAAGTGGATCCTGAAAAAGGAAAAATCAGCCTCAGTATCAAAGCTGCTGCTCCGGGCCCTTGGGAAACGGCTGGCGAGCAATTCAAAACTGGCGACATCGTAACAGGTGTGGTTAAACGACTGGTTACCTTTGGTGCTTTCGTTGAGCTTGCTCCAGGCGTAGAAGGTTTGGTTCATATCTCCCAAATCTCTCACAAGCATATCGGAACTCCGCAGGAAGTATTGAAAGAAGGCCAGGAAGTTCAGGTTAAAGTGCTGGATATCAACACTTCCGAGCAGCGTGTAAGCTTGAGTATCAAAGAAACTGAAGAAGCACCGGCTCAAGCTCCGCGTGCTGAAAAACCGTCCAAAGGTCCTAAGATCGACCTGAAAGACAATCCGAACGTTTCTTTGAGCAATCAAGGCATGAGCGTTACGCTTGGAGAGCGCTTTGGCGATAAGCTGAGCAAATTCAAGTAAGCCCGGGAACAGTTTTGTTCGGTCTATCGACCTATCATAACGAAGTCGGCGAACCCAGATCTCTGGGTTCGCCATTTGTTTTTTTAGAGGACGAATAGCAGCGGATGTTGTAACATGGGGTGGAGCATAATAGAAATAAGAATGAAAGGTTAGCCAATTGTAACGTTTTTTGCTATGATGATAATCGTAAGAATTGACAGGAGGAGTGACTATGGCAAGACCCGTAGTGGCTATTGTTGGACGGCCGAACGTCGGTAAATCCACCATATTTAACCGATTGATAGGCGACAGATTGGCCATCGTTGAAGATAAACCGGGTATTACCCGCGACCGAATTTACGGAAATGCCGAATGGAACGGCAAAGCGTTCAGCGTCATCGATACCGGAGGTATCGAAATTGACGGCGACGACATGATATTGAAATCCATACGCATGCAAGCCGAACTTGCTATTGAAGAGGCGGATGTCATCGTATTTATGTGCGATGCAAAGACGGGAGTTACCCAGTCGGATGAAGAAGTAGCACAAATTCTGTTTCGTTCCGGCAAACCCGTCATCCTAAGTGTAAATAAAGTTGATAATTTGAAACGTGCTGACGATATTTACGAGTTTTATTCCCTCGGGTTTGGTGACCCTGTTGGAATATCGGGCAGCCACGGCACTGGAATCGGTGATCTGCTGGATGTAGTGGTAGAGAACTTGCCAGAACTGGAAGAAGATGAGTATGACGAGGACGTTATTCGAGTTGCCCTGATCGGCCGACCGAATGTGGGCAAATCCTCGCTGGTTAATGCTATTTTGGGAGAAGAACGCGTTATCGTCAGCGATGTTGCAGGCACGACCCGCGACGCGATTGATACGCCTTTCGAGAAGGACGGACAGCGCTATGTGCTCATCGATACAGCGGGTATGCGTAAACGCGGCAAAGTCTATGAAACAACGGAGAAGTACAGCGTTATGCGTGCCATGCGAGCCATCGAGCGCGCAGATGTCGTTCTTGTGCTTATTAATGGCGAAGAAGGCATCATTGAGCAGGACAAGCATATTGCCGGTTATGCTTATGAAGCAGGTAAAGCTTCCTTATTTGTCGTGAACAAGTGGGATATGGTTGAGAAAGACGATAAAACGATGCAGCAGTTCGAGAAGAAGATCAGGGATCATTTCCTGTTCATGACATATGCACCGGTTGTGTTCCTATCCGCCAAAACCAAACAGCGCCTGCAGAAATTGCTTCCTGTGGTTAAGCATGTGGCAGATCAGCACTCATTGCGTGTTCAGACACATTTGCTTAACGATGTGATATCCGACGCGGTTGCCATTAACCCGCCTCCGACGGATAAGGGAAGAAGATTACGTATCAATTACTGTACGCAGGTTGCGGTCAAGCCGCCGACCATGGTTGTGTTTGTCAACGATCCGGAATTGATGCACTTCTCATATGAACGTTATCTTGAGAATAAGATTCGGGCCGCGTTTGACTTTGAAGGTACACCCATCAGGATATTTACTCGAAGAAAGTCTGATGAGAGTTAGGGGAGAATAGTTTGTTTCTAGAAATCGTAGCGATCGTAGTGTGTTATTTACTTGGTTCGGTAAGCTTTAGCGTACTGCTTGCCAAAATCCTGAAAGGGATTGACATTCGTCAACATGGCAGCGGTAACGCTGGGGCAACGAATACCCTTCGTGTCCTTGGAAAGGGACCTGCCATTCTCGTATTGGCTTTGGATGTTATTAAGGGCATCGCTGCGGTTTGGATCGGACGATGGCTCGGAGGAGACAATGCGTGGCTTCCCGGATTATGCGGCATAGCGGCTATTATCGGTCATAACTGGCCGATATACTTCCGCTTTCGGGGAGGAAAGGGAATTGCAACCGCCATTGGGGTGCTTGCTACGCTATGCTTTATTCCAGCGTTGATCGCTGGTATCATTGCCATCTTATCTATCGTAATTACTCGATATGTATCACTTGGTTCCCTTATATTTGTAATACTTACACCTATTTTTCTATTGATTGCAGGATATCCCTGGCCAATTTTTTGGACGAGCTTGATCATTTGCTTATTCGCCATCTGGAGGCATCGCTCGAACATCTTGAAGCTGGTAGAGGGCCGTGAAAATAAGCTGGGTTCTGGAAAAGGAAAGGACAAAGGAGGGAAGCGTGTTGTCTGACAAAGTTGCTGTGTTGGTAGCAGGCAGTTGGGGAACCGCTTTGGCAAGTGTTCTTGCGTCGAATAACTTGGATGTCGTAGTCTGGACAAGAACGGAGGAACAGGCTCGCGAAATTAACGAGTCTCATACCAACAATCGTTATTTGCCTGGTGTGGAACTTTCTCCGAAGATTCGGGCTACAACTGAAATGGGAGAAGCAGTCTCTTCCGCTGCTGCAGTCGTCATCGTTGCGCCTTCGTCCGCGATGCGGGAGGTTACAGGGCAACTGAAGCAATATTGGAGCGAAGATATGCTCGTTATTCACGCAACCAAAGGATTTGAGATTGAATCTTTAAAGCGAATGTCCAGTGTCATCGCCGAAGAGCTGGGCTGCGAGGAAGGGCATGTCGTGGTATTATCAGGACCGAGCCATGCCGAGGAAGTGGTCAGACGTTGTCCAACTACGGTTGTTGTGGCTTCATTGGACGCCGAGGCAGCCGCAGCTGCTCAAGATTTGTTCATGAACGCCTATTTCAGAGTCTACACAAACCGGGATATGATTGGCGTAGAACTGGCCGGTGCGTTGAAAAATATTATCGCGCTCGGAGCTGGGATGTCTGACGGACTGGGCTTTGGCGATAATGCCAAAGCAGCACTCATTACGAGAGGTTTGGCGGAAATTTTAAGAATCGGCATGGAGATGGGAGCCAATCCTCTCACTTTTGCCGGGCTTGCAGGGATCGGAGATCTGGTCGTAACGGCGACAAGTCAGCACAGTCGGAATTGGCGCGCTGGCTCGATGCTAGGACAAGGAAAAAAGCTGGACGAGGTTCTAAGTTCTATGGGCATGGTTGTAGAAGGCATTCGTACAACTAAAGCGGCACATGCGATCTCAGAAAAGTATGGCGTACAGATGCCGATAGCCGATCAGCTGTATCATGTATTGTTTAAAGACCGGAATCCACGCATCGCCGTGGAAGCCTTAATGGGGCGTGATCCCAAAACCGAGATGGAAATGATGCCACTCGAAACTTGGGAACAGTGGCACACTTAGCTTATTCACCATTCCGATGTTTGACTCATATATTGATGTGAGGATGTCGGAGGAGGGGTGGAAATGAGCAAAAGCTTTCACAAGGATGTTCTGAATGCGATCAACAAGAAGAGTGGCAAAAAAATTTCTTCAGGGGCTGTCAATAAGCTGGCTAGCACGGTTAAACCGTCTACAATGCAAAATGAAGCCCAGCTCCGCCAGCTGATCAAGCAGGTATCGGCCATGGCCAATATACCTGTGAGTGAGGACACGATCCAGGAGATTGTCGGCGCGGTCAAGAAGAGTGGCATGAATCCGAGCAATATGGAAGCCTTGATGAAAATGATGATGAACAAATAAGATAGGGCGATGCAGATCAAAAGCCGTGTCCAGATGGACGACGGCTTTTGTTTTATTCTTTTTGATGTATGCGAATGAGGCGCAATCGTTTTTTGTGATATAATAGGTTGAATAATTTGATGATAGAATGGAGAGTTTCGTGACATGGATCCGATGCAAAAGATGTGGCTGTCCCTTGTCGCATTATTGATTATGGCGCTGTCCGTTATAGTGGTTACGCTTGCGCGGAGCAAAACCAAGGGTTTTCTGCGAGGCACATTGTCATTCGTGGCCTTTATGATGATGATTTTCGGGTTTATTATTGGACTGGCCTCCATTATTTGATATGGAGAGTCCATTCAGGAGATATGGTAGAAGGGGTGCAGCATGACACTGAATGATATGCCGGAATTGGAGAATGTGTTAGCTACAGCCATTCATAAGCTGAATCAGGCCTCAATCCCTTGGTTGTTGGGCGGAAGCTGCAGCCTGCTGCTTCAGGATGTCAATTTACATAAGGCGCCTAGAGATATCGATATATATGCCGATGCAAGCGGGATACAGCTGTTGCATCAGTCCCTGGCCTTCGCGGCGGTGGATGTACCCCACTTGGACCAGGAAGGGATCTATACTTCAACGTTAAGCCACTATGAACTCATGAAATATCCAATTGAACTAGTTGGCGGGTTTGAAGTGAATGCCACAGGGTCGTCTTATAGAGTTGAGATTGATCAGCTGCTGTACCCAGCTGCTGCAGCGCGTCACATACAAGGTGGCACGGTAAGGCTGATGCCCTTAAGCCATGAGCTTGTATTTAATGTCCTTCGAGGCCGGGCTGATCGTTATGAAGCTATTGCGGAGGCCATGCGGAAGGATAAGGAACATCATATACCACTTCTGCAGCAGATTTTATCCCGGAATCAACTGAATGAAGAACATAAGAGAGCTCTTAATCAGCTTCTCGGACAATAACCGCACCACACATAAATCGCGAGGGTCTAGAGCAGGATTGCTTGTGTACATAAGACAAAGGAGCGCGGTTACCGTTGGACTACGAGATATTATTTCAGCCGGATGAGAAGAAGATCAAGGTGCGTCCGCAGACGAATGTCTTGGACGCCTCGCGCCGGGCGGGTGTGCGTATCCCTACTCGTTGTGGGGGCAAAGCCGGCTGCTTGATGTGCAAGATCTTGGTTCAAGGCGAGGAGAAGGAACATTGTTCACCGCCGGAGCCTAAGGAAGTTAGAAAGCTGGGGACATCCATGATTGAACAAGGTTACCGGCTTGCCTGCCAGACAAAAATCATGAATCACTTGAAGGTAGTCATACCGGAGGACCCCCTGAAAGCTGCAATACGTAAGCAGCTGGAAGCTGCGAGAAATCGAGATACGGATGATTTTATTTAATGCGAAGGATGATGATAGTTGAATAGGATCACTTGGTTGACCCGAGCGGCAGGCCGTTCGAAGAAAATGTCTGCCGCCTTGGTTCTGGTGCTGTTACCAGCATTGCTGACAGGCTGTTTGTATCCTGGTGAGAACATGCCTGAGAATAAAGTTTCATATAGGGAAAGCGTCAAAAGAATCCAGTCGGCTGTAGACGACTTTTATCAAGAGCAAGGCATACTGCCGATTATTACGGCTGGCTCAGAAGTTCCGCGCTATGAGAAATATCGCGTTGATCTGGATCAGCTGAAGAACCGAGGGTACATCGATCAAATTCCGAATACGGCATTTGAGAAGGGAGGCAGCGGATATTTTCTCATTATCAATGAAGAAACCGAACCAACCGTGAAGGTCATGGACCTGACCACCACTCAAAAGGTAAATGACGTTCAGAGAGCTGTTAATCTGTATAAAATGAGCCATGACGACGCCCTTCCCGCAGGGGAAGCCTTTTATCCTGGATATACGACGGTGGATCTGTCCAAAACCGATGCCAAATCCCTTAAATTGAACAGTGTGTATTCGGGTCAGGAAATGACTTTTATCATGGATGAAAACGGTACCGTTTATGCCGATTATGCATTCGATATTATGCAGGCAATCCAAAAGAACGGCACTGACCCTAAAAAAGATGAAGATTTACGGAGATATTTGGAACAGGAATCCTATTATGTTCCTGTGAAATCTGTACCCTATACATGGCAGGACGGCCAGCCAGTCGCTCAGCCACTAACTTAAAGCATTATACCCGCCGAGATCGGCGGGTATTTTTTTTGTATCAGCTTGATCTGTTTGGAATATCTAGTAAAGTGCGAGCATAATCATAATTCGAAAGAGTAGTGCGGGCAAGAGCCGGTTGCCCTCATCATGAGCAATACGAAAACGACTGAAGGTGCATAAGGAAGAAGACTTGCGTCCCTGCGGTAGTTTTATCATTGAAAATCTGATGACGGTGTCTAGTTGATTTGGCATTTCCTTCTCTTTAAAAAAATAGGAGGGACATAAGGAGCGACCGTCATATTTTTGAACCCGGTACATATGATGATACTAGTCCAAATGCATGTACGAGTTACTCCGCTTTGCCGTTTCCATCAAAAACTCATGGAATACCGGCGGCGGGATGCTGGCGACATTGTAAAGGCTGCTCATCTGTTGCAATGGCTTTGGCTATGAGTGGAACACGAAGCGGATGCTCTTAAAGCATTTTTCCTTCGGAGTAATTTGAGGAGGGGATCTCTTTTGGAAAAAGTGGACATTTTTAAAGACATTGCCGAACGGACCGGAGGTGACATTTACTTGGGTGTCGTCGGTGCCGTCCGTACGGGAAAATCAACCTTCATCAAGCGGTTTATGGAGACGGTTGTTCTCCCGAATATTACGAACGAGGCGGATCGAGTAAGAGCTGTCGATGAGCTGCCCCAAAGTGCTGCAGGGAAAACCATCATGACAACCGAGCCGAAATTTGTGCCAAACAATGCTGTACAGATCAAGGTTACGGATGGCCTTGAAGTCAATGTAAGATTGGTGGATTGTGTAGGTTACGCGGTTGAAGGCGCCAAGGGCTATGAAGATGAGAATGGTCCGCGAATGATTTCAACTCCTTGGTTCGAAGAGCCAATTCCGTTCCAGGAAGCCGCTGAAATCGGAACCCGTAAAGTGATTCAGGAGCACTCCACGCTTGGTGTAGTGATAACCACTGACGGAAGTATTGCCGAAATCCCACGCAGCTCTTACGTAGAGGCGGAAGAGCGGGTAATTGAAGAGTTGAAGGAAGTCGGCAAGCCATTTGTGGTTGTCATTAACTCTACACGCCCACGCAGTGAGGAAACGCTCCAGCTGCGTAATGAGCTGGCAGAGAAATACGATATTCCGGTTATGACGCTGAGTGCAGCCACAATGACCGAAGATGATGTAACCGGTGTTCTTCGTGAAGTACTGTATGAGTTCCCGGTTCATGAAGTTAATGTTAATCTGCCTAGCTGGGTGATGGTGCTCAACGAGAACCACTGGCTGCGCAGTAACTATGAGAATTCAGTTCGAGATACCGTTAAGGATATCCGCCGATTGCGCGATGTCGATCGTGTGGTTAGCCAGTTCATGGAATATGACTTCATCAACCATGCCGGCCTCAGCGGCATGAATATGGGGCAAGGGGTTGCCGAGATTGATCTCTTCGCGCCTGATGAACTGTATGATCGAATCCTGATGGAAGTTGTAGGCGTGGAGATCCGCGGTAAAGATCATCTGCTCCAGTTGATGCAGGAGTTCTCTCATGCCAAGCGGGAATATGACCGCTTCGCTGAAGCACTTGAAATGGTTAAAACGACGGGATACGGAATCGCTGCACCTTCCTTAGCCGAAATGGCGCTTGATGAGCCTGAGCTTATTCGCCAGGGCACGCGCTTCGGGGTAAGACTGAAAGCGACGGCTCCATCGATCCATATGATACGGGTCGATGTGGAATCCGAGTTCTCGCCGATCATCGGTACAGAGAAGCAGAGCGAGGAGCTTGTGCGCTATCTGATGCAGGATTTTGAGAACGATCCGATCAAGATTTGGGAATCCGATATATTCGGGCGCTCGCTGCACTCGATCGTCCGTGAAGGAATTCAAGGCAAAATCGCTATGATGCCCGACAATGCCAGATATAAATTGCAAGAAACATTGGGGCGTATCATTAACGAGGGTTCAGGCGGTTTGATCGCAATTATTCTATAAGTGAAAGCGGATAAAGCGTTAAAAACGCAGTCGCTAACAGGACAATAGTCCCGATTAGCGACTGTTTTTCGTGTTTTCTTTGGTCCAATAAAGCAAAGTGCTTGAAATTATGAGATGACTGTATTACTATAAATTTGTTCCGCGTCATGCATTCTAAACGCGAAATAGGGGTAAATTACCCGATTGCACGTATAATTTGCGGTAAAACGGAAACAGTGAATAGCAAGTGGAGCACATTCCTTGTTAGGGAGGTGAAAGAATGAATAAATCGGATCTGATTACACAAGTAGCCGAATCAACTGAGCTTTCCAAGAAAGATGCAACGAAAGCTGTTGATGCCGTTTTTGATGCTATCTCTGAAGCATTGCAGAACGGAGACAAGGTACAACTGGTGGGTTTTGGTAACTTCGAGGTTCGCGAGCGTTCCGCGCGGAAAGGCCGTAACCCGCAAACAGGTGAAGAAATCGAAATCCCTGCGAGCAAAATTCCTGCGTTTAAACCTGGTAAAGCGCTCAAAGACGGAATCAAATAATGATTTCTACATATTACCTAAGAGCACAGGTCGTGAATTCGTTCACGGCCTTTTCTTTTAGACATACGGTAAGGAGGTCTTGAAGATGGAGAACGCCCAGAGCGGGGATTATTTTATAGTTAAAGCATTAGATCATGGAGTGCAAGTGATTGGATTGACCCGGGGACAGGATACTCGGTTTCATCATACCGAGAAGCTGGACAAAGGCGAAGTGATCATCGCCCAATTCACGGACCATACATCCGCTGTGAAAATTCGCGGTAAAGCTGAAGTGATAACCAAGCACGGGAAGGTCGAGTCCGGCAGCTGATCTATTCATTTATTCATAAGGAAAAGCCCCACCAATAGGTGGCGGCTTTTTTTGTTTCGGATATTTATTCTCACGCTATGTGTGTTAACAACTTGTTAAACGTACTATTGCCGAGTGCGGGAACTATGTATATACTAGCAGGAATGGGATGAATAAATATACGAAAAGGATGATTGAAGCAGCAATGGCTAACTCGTACAAAGAAGGACAATATGTAGTGGTCCCCGAAAATCCAGTATCCATGTTTTTGTTTAACAGCACTCGGTCTGCATGGATATGGCTGTTTGTGAGACTATATCTTGGTTATGCATGGATATCAGCAGGAATTAAAAAGATTACATCAGAAGCATGGACAGGAAGTGAAGCTGGCTCAGCCATACAGGGCTTTGTAGGCGGCGCACTGGCCAAGGCAGAGGAAGGTAAGGACGTAAGCGGCTGGTATGCTTCTTTCCTCGAAGGATTCGTACTTCCCAATGCCAAGATGTTCTCATACATGGTAGCTTTTGGAGAGGTGTTGGTAGGGATTGGCTTGATCGTAGGTCTTCTGACAGGCATTGCCGCCTTTTTTGGCGGGCTGATGAATGCCAGCTTCCTATTCGCAGGTACGGTAAGCACCAATCCACTGCTCTTTATTTTGGCTACCTGGCTCGTTATGGCATGGAAAGTCGCGGGTTGGTATGGTTTAGACCGCTGGGCCTTGCCGCTGCTGGGTACACCATGGAGCCGGAGACGACAAGAGAAGGATCTATCCGCGAAAGAATAATTCAATGCAAAAGTAACTTTCGTCACTTTCGAGAAGGTTTTGTCAAGTACAATTCCAACAGACTGCGGTCTTGGAATCCTTTATTCTGTAATTAGATCTTTTGGATAAAGGATGATAGCCGTGAGAATAAAAGCTTTTTTTAAATTGGTGGAAATACAGACAAAGGTAGCCAGTATGATCCCGTTCTTGTTCGGAACTGTTTATGCGATGTTTCGCTTTCAGTCATTTGATGGCGTTCATTTTGCCTTGATGCTTGCATCATTGCTCTCATTTGACATGGCTACGACGGCAATCAATAACTACTACGATTATAAAAAGGCAATTAAAAAAAATGGTTTTGGTTACGAACAGCATAATGCCATTGTACGTTATGGCCTGAAAGAGTCTGCAGTCGTGTCTGTAATCGTCATACTGCTCCTTACAGCAGCAGGTTGTGGCATTGCGCTATTCCTTTCGACAGGCTGGCTGATCCTGCTGCTCGGTGGACTGTCTTTTGCGGTTGGCATATTGTACTCGTTTGGGCCGATCCCGATTTCCCGAATGCCGCTTGGAGAACTGTTCTCAGGACTGTTTATGGGATTCGTAATCATTTTTATATCGGCCTGGATTCATCTGGACAACCCGATCAGTCTGGCTGTCCTAGATATCGATCTATGGACAGGGATGGCAGCGATTCACGTGAATTTCTTTGAGGTGATATTACTGCTTATGGTATCTTTGCCTGCCATTCTTGGGATTGCTAACATTATGCTGGCCAACAACATCTGTGACATCGAAGAAGATATGGAGAATAAGCGTTACACCCTGCCTGTATACATAGGGACCAAGCATTCCTTGAAGCTGTTTCGATTGCTGTATTGTTTCGCCTATTTCGATTTGGTAGCACTGCTGATGATTAAGGTTCATCCAGTGCTGGTCCTCCTGGTATTGATCACAGTAGTTCCAATATACAAAAAAAGCGTTAAATTTACTGACGAACCTTCGAAGCAAAAGACTTTCGTAATCGCGGTACAAAACTTTGTGTTGATGAATCTTGCACGAATTGCAGCGTTGACGATCGCTGTGATCTTTACATCCCAATCGCTATTCTAAAACAACATGAGTTTGGTTGACTTAAAAGTGCGTGTTCAAAAAGGTCGATTTTCAGCACCGAGAAGGTTGGATGAAGCTAGGGATGTCAGGAGCGGAGCGTACGTATTGGGTACGTGAGCACCGGAAGGCCCGGCTGAATTCAAGATTCGATGCCGAGTTGCTTCCTGATTCGCTTCGTGTTAGATATAGAATTTATTCGTTATCAGCAGAGCTGATGGAATTCTATATCGCAAGAAAACCTACCTTTGAATCGCGGTCGCTCATCTTTGATTGGCCTCGATTGGTTTTCTTATCAAAAGCGGACTTTTTGAACAACCTCTAAAAGCAGGCATAGCCTGCTTTTTTTCTTTATACAATGAGGTATGGACTTATGGTGAGAGGAAGAAACTTAATAGTAGAGGAGGCTAGGGGACATGAAGCATTGGCATTTCGTACGAGCATTATTATTGCCAGCGGTGATCTCATTTACGATGCTGGCTTTATTAACCGGGCTAAAACCGCAATTGCTTGATAAGGCCGGAGCGATGACTGCAGCGCTTCCTTATCACAGTCGAGAATTAAGCGATGAAGGATTAGTGGATTCCCTCATGTCGATTCCTCTCCACCTCAAGATCAGTCGTGCGGATTATGGGGAGGGCGCCCTCACTCTGGATATCAAACTCCATGATGAAGCTGAAATTGCTGCCACTGATGTCTATGAAGATATTGCCAGCATCCTGTCATTTTCATTTGAGGGAACGGATAATGTGCAGCAGCTTTATCTACGAGTGGTTGCCATTGATCGTTGGAGCGGAAAGCGATATTTGCTGCTCGCTTCGAATATGGCGAGGGAAGCGTGGGATTCAAAATATGCGGAATCTTTAATCGAGCTTGAGAACGGGGAATTCCCGCCAGGGCTTGCCAACTCGCTTAACATAACTTTTACGAATCTTTGGCAGAAGCAGTTCAGCGGCCGATGAAACGGTTAAAATAGTAGATGACAGGGCATGTACGTGCTCTGAACATGTGTTATAATAGATTGGATTGTGAGCTAATTTGGACAAAAGAACATCAAGTGCTCGGAGGCTAAGAATGAAACCGTATCGCGTACCAGAACTGGCAGAGAAATATACTCAATATGATATGATTCAAAAACACACGGACCTTCCTGAATTCCCGGATGCCCGTGTTCATTTGTTATACATATTTTTAAAGGATTCGGGAAAGAACATTGCCGGGCACGAAGAATTGTACGCGCTGGTTACGTCACTGGTTCAGTTGGGACTCGATACACATGAAAGCATCGACGTTACGGAGGGCAATCAAGGAGAGGCGATGATGCGTTCCCGGCAGCTAAAAGTGCTCGCTGGGGATTATTTTAGCAGCCGTTTTTATCAACTCCTTGCCCATAAGGGTGAAATTGCCGTGATCTCGCTTCTTAGCAGGGCTGTCAGCGATGTGAACGTGATGAAGATGCGTTTGTATGGCAAAATGAAAAAATCGTTGCTGCCTTCTGAAGAGTATCTGCAGCTAACTGTACAGCTGAATATGCAGCTGTTTCTTTCTTTTACTCCGCTGCTTGAGGTGTCCGTGCAAGAAACATGGGAGAAGCTGCTCAAGGAATTTACGGCATGTGAAACCATTGTGCGGGAGATGGAGCGTTGTGCTGCGCCTGAAATCGGCAGAGGTGGCTACGCGTTCTGGCATTTGATCGAGTCGGGCAGCGAAGAGGAACGAAATCTGCTGGTTAGCAAGAAGACAGATATGAAGGACTGGAAGAAACTGATTCTGAAGCATAAGGCTTCCGAGAAGCTGCTGGACAAGCTCCGAGATTCCGTTAATGTCATACAGCAGCTGCTGGCAAGCCGCGGCGACAGTCCGTGTACCGGTATGCTGGATCCATTCTTGAAGCGGCTCAGCACGTACCGATCTGTCGTAAGTGAAGGGTAGGGGATACAGTGGATAATCAAACAGTGGGCCTGAGCAAGCATGACGGCAAAAGCCCAAAAGAGGAGTATGTTCATTCCGTCTTCGAAAGCATATCAGGGAAATATGATATGATGAATAACGTCATTAGCTTTAGGAGACACAAAGCGTGGCGCAAATTCACAATGAAAAAGATGGGCATGCGACCTGGTGATACGGCGATTGACTTATGCTGCGGAACTTGCGATTGGACCATCAGCATGGCCAAGGCAAGTGAATCCGGCCACATAGTCGGACTCGATTTCAGTGAAGGGATGCTGAAGGTTGGTCGGGAGAAGGTTGCCATGCAGGGACTGGACGAACAGATTCAACTCATTCAAGGAAATGCAATGAGTCTGCCGTTCGAAGACGAATCATTCGACTATGCCACAATCGGTTTCGGACTTCGCAATGTGCCGGACTATATGCAGGTCCTGCGGGAGATGAAGCGTGTCGTAAAACCTGGCGGGATGGTGGTATGCCTGGATGTGTCCAAGCCAACTTGGCAGCCGTTTAAAGGACTATATTATTTTTATTTTCAACAAGTGATGCCTCGGATGGGGAAACTGGTAGCCAAACGATATGAGCAGTATAAATGGCTTCCAGAGTCGCTGGCTTTATTCCCGGGCCGTGAGGAGCTTGCCGAAGCTTTCCGTCAAACCGGACTCAATCAAGTCCAGGCCTATCCCTTAACCGGTGGAGTCGTAGCCTTACATATTGGGACCAAGGAGAATCTGGATGTTTAAAAAAATAGGAACGTATCTTGAAATGATTAAAGTGGAGCATACGTTGTTTGCTCTGCCTTTCGCTTTTATGGGGGCGATTCTCGGATCGGCCGTTGTATTTAATCAATTGCCTTCCTGGGGAGATATTGGGTGGATTTTTCTCGCAATGTTCGGAGCACGCAGCGCCGCTTTCGGATTGAATCGATTGGCGGATCGACATATTGATGCCAAGAACCCTCGCACCGCAAAACGGGCGATTCCTGCAGGTCTGCTAAAGCCGCTTGAAGTTATATTATTCATTATCCTGTCTTTTGCGGTGTTTTTCTGGGCCACGTACATGTTGGATCCGTTTGCATTTCGTTTGCTGCCTATTGCTATTTTTCTGCTTATTATTTATTCCTTTACCAAACGGTTTACTTGGCTGTGTCATTTGGTGCTCGGGCTAACAACAGCTCTGGCTCCCTTAGGCGGATGGGTTGCTGTAACTGGTCAAATCGACTGGAAGGCGATCGTATTTTATATTGCACTGTCTTTTTGGACGGCGGGATTTGATATCGTTTACGCTTGTCAGGATGAAAAGTTTGATGCGGATGAGAAGCTGTACTCAATCCCTTCCCGGTTCGGCTTACATAAATCGCTCTGGTTTGCACGCGGGTTTCATGTCGTAACGGCGATCGGCTTCATCATTCTTTTCTTTGTTACGCCGGTGGGCTGGTGGTATCTGGCTGGTATGGTCATCGCCTGTGGGATCTTGTTCTATCAGCATTACATCTTGTCGCCGAATGATATGAGCCGATTACAAACTGCTTTCTTTACGATGAACAGCACACTAAGCATCATTTTGTTTGTATTTACGCTGATTGATTTGGTGGTGCGGTATACCTGATGAGTTCCGAGCGCAAAAAAAGCTGGGTTGTCGGTATAACCGGGGCCAGCGGAAGCATCTACGGTGTTCGCCTTACGGAGAGCTTGCTCTCGCTGGGCTTCGATGTGCATTTGGTTATTACCAATGCTGGCTGGCGTGTATTGAAAGAAGAAATGGGATTTCAGGTCACCAGCCGAGAAGAGATGCTGGCCGAGAATTTCGGCGGATATGAGGGGCGGGTAATCTATCACCCGATATCCGACATCGGTGCCACGATTGCAAGCGGGTCTTACCTGGTTGAAGGAATGATTATTATGCCGTGCTCCATGGGTACGTTATCCTCCGTAGCACACGGAGCTTCCGATAATCTGATGGGGCGTGCTGCCGACGTTATGATGAAAGAAGGCCGTCCGCTCGTGCTTGTTCCGAGAGAGACGCCGCTTCATGCGATTCATCTGGAGAATATGCTGACGTTGTCCAAGCTTGGGGTCAAAATTATTCCAGCAATGCCTGCGTTTTATCATAAACCCAAAACGATTGATGATATTGTTAATTTTCTGGTCGGCAAGGTGCTCGACAGCCTGCGCATCGACCACCATTTGTATACCAGATGGGGTGACTAAAGCTGCCGATACTTGATAACGTTGACGAACGACAACAGGAAGGGTTACGCTTATACTTCAAGTTCGAATACGAACTTGGCCTGCGGATCGTTACAGGTAGTGGCCTGTAATTATGGAATGAGAATTTAAGCAGACGGGTGAAAAGATGAAACGATTTGACATATTCGGAACATTAAAAAAAGATATGGACGTTATCGAGAAGGAGCTCTACCTTAGTGTGGAAGGTGACAGTCCTGAACTGACGGAGACTTCATTACATCTGCTTAGAGCAGGCGGCAAACGTCTTCGTCCCGTATTTGTGCTGATGGGGGGTAAGTTCGGGAATTATGACATTGATAAGCTGAAGTATGTAGCTGTGCCGCTCGAGCTGATTCACAGCGCCTCACTCGTTCACGATGACGTAATTGATGATGCAGACACCCGGCGGGGAAAGCCGACGGTGAAGGCTAAATGGGACAACCGAATTGCCATGTATACAGGCGATTATATCTATGGCCGGGCATTAGAGCTGACGACCCGTCTGAAGCAGCCCGAGATACATCAGATTTTGGCCAAAGCCATGGTAGAAATGTCCATCGGCGAAATGGAACAGATTCGAGATTTTTTTAATACGGATCAAAATGTCAGAAGATACCTTCTCCGCATCCGTCGCAAGACATCGCTTCTGATTGCCATCAGCTGCCAGCTTGGAGCGCTGGCTGCCGATGCTGACCGTAAAGTGGCGAGCAGTCTGTACCGGTTTGGGTATAATGTCGGGATGGCATTTCAGATCCAGGACGATCTTCTGGATCTGTGCGGCACAGAGAAGCAGATCGGCAAGCCACCTGGCAGCGATATGAGACAGGGGAATATTACGCTGCCTGTCATATTTGCGCTAGAAGACAGCAAGCGCAAAGAGCAGTTGCTCCAAGAGTTGGATCGAATCCGAGCGCTGAATGGCCAGTGTGATGTGTCTGAAGCCGTAAGGCTTGTAACCTCAAGTGAAGGTGTACCGAGATCCGAAGCATTGGCTGATCGGTATATCCATAAAGCATTGGCTGCATTGGATACTTTGCCTGACATCAAGACGAAAAAACAACTTAGAGATATTGCAAATTTTATTACCAAGCGCTCATATTAGCCTTACTCATGAGGTTGCTATCTGTTAAAATACGGGTACAAACATGTAACATCACCTGAGCATGAAATGTTTGTTCAATAACCTAGGATGGAGTGATGGGCCTATGGAACGTACTTTTTTGATGGTTAAACCAGATGGTGTGCAGCGTGGACTTATTGGCCGAATCGTCGGTCGTTTGGAGGATAAAGGGTTCAAGCTGGTAGCAGGAAAGTTTATGCAGATTTCGGACGAGCAGGCCAAGCGCCATTACGCGGAGCATGATGGCAAGGATTTTTTTGATAATCTGGTTGGATTTATAACGTCCGGACCGGTGTTTGCCATGGTTTGGGAGGGAGATGACATCATCGCGTTGTCCCGCCAGGTCATCGGCAAAACGAATGTGAAGGATGCCTTGCCAGGAACGATTCGTGGGGATTTCTCGGCCCATACGCCGCATAATCTAATTCATGGATCGGATTCCCCGGAAAGTGCCCAGCGCGAGATTGCTAATTTTTTTGAAGAGAAAGAATTGGTTGTATATAACAAGACGCTGTCCCCTTGGCTGTAATCCGGGACGCGAATACTATAGTTAACAGGATGATACGATGACGGAACATGAACCTGTGCTGGAGGATCCGGATTATATCGGCTTTGTTCGCAGCATCGAACGAAGCACGGGGATCAATCTGGCGGATTATAAAGAAGCGCAAATGAAGCGAAGGCTCACCACGTTGCGAATGAAGAAGGGCTATGAAACCTTTTCGGCCTTTTATGATGCCATGATGAAGGACAAGCCGCTATTCCATGAGTTTTTAGACCGAATGACGATCAACGTCTCAGAGTTTTGGCGCAATCCGAACCGTTGGGAGGTTCTTCGCGATAAAATTTTGCCAATTCTGTCTGCGCAGAATCCCGGTGTGCTCAAAATATGGAGCGCTGCCTGCTCTACGGGCGAAGAGCCTTATACGCTTGCCATGATTCTGTCCGAGAATAGGATGCTCAGCCGTGCTCGCATTGTGGCGACGGATATTGATGACGGCGCGTTACATAAAGCGAAAGAAGGCCTGTATGTTGAGAGGTCATTGAAGGATGTCCCTCCGGAAGTGGCCGCCCGCTATTTTCAGGAAGAGGGATCTGTTTACCGCTTCAATGATAATTTGAAGAAGGAAGTTTCTTTTCATAAGCAGAATCTGCTGACGGACCGATTTGAAAGCGGTTATGATTTGATTGTGTGTAGAAATGTGATGATCTATTTTACCGAAGGTGCGAAGCACAAGCTGTATCAGAAATTTGCGGCTAGCCTGAAGCCTGGCGGCTTCCTGTTCGTTGGTAGTACCGAGCAAATCTTTAACCCGGGACAATATGGTTTGGAGAGCAACGAAACCTTTTTCTACCGAAAAATTTAATTAATAGAGCTGTAAGAGCCATAAAGCGCTTTTCAATCCTGAGGATGAGAGGCGCTTTTGCTCGTTTAGCATATTCTTGTCAAAGCGTTGGACCTATACTATAATGAGCAGAAGATGTTTACGGAGTTTAGCGGTTTAACGCTTAAAAGCCTAAAGGGGGAAAAGCAGCATGAGTTTACGTTTTTTAACTGCTGGGGAAACACATGGTCCTCAGTTGACAACCATAATTGAAGGACTTCCAAGTAATTTGGAGCTTGATTTCGAAGCGCTGAATTTTCAGTTGCATCGGAGACAGAAGGGATATGGGCGGGGACGCCGCATGCAAATCGAAAAGGATACCGCTCAAATCCTGGGAGGGGTGCGGCACGGATATACGACTGGCGCACCGATTGCACTCGTTGTGCAGAATAACGATTGGAAGCACTGGCAAAACATCATGAATGTGGAGCCGATCGAGGGCAATGACGAGGCGAAGAGAAGAGTGCATCGCCCAAGACCGGGACATGCCGATTTGAACGGTGGATTGAAGTACAATCTAAAGGATCTGCGTAATGTGCTGGAACGCTCCAGTGCTCGTGAAACGACGGTTCGCGTAGCGGTTGGCGCAATTGCCAGACAGTTCTTGGCACAATTTGGCGTCAAAGTTGCTGGTCAGGTCATTCGGATTGGAGAGATCGAAGCACCTCCACACAATTTGCCGATCGATGAGCTGATCGAGCGGACGGAAGCTTCCTCGGTGCGGGTAGTGGATGAAGAAACCGAGAAGAAGATGGAAGCTTACATAGACGAGATCAAGAAAGAAGGCGACTCCATCGGTGGTGTTGTAGAATGCATCATTGAAGGATTGCCTGTTGGATTAGGTAGCCATGTTCAATACGACCGTAAGCTGGATGGCCGCATTGCACAAGGCGTGATGTCGATAAACGCATTTAAGGGTGTTGAGGTAGGAATCGGGTTTGAGGCAGGGGAACTGCGAGGCTCTCAAGTTCATGATGAAATTATGTACAGTGAAGAGCGCGGGTACTACCGGGCAACGAACCGTCTGGGCGGATTTGAAGGCGGGATGACCAACGGTATGCCGATCGTTGTCCGCGGGGTGATGAAGCCAATCCCTACGCTCTATAAGCCGCTTCAAAGCGTGGATATTGATACAAAGGAAGCTTTCACGGCTCAGGTTGAACGTTCGGATGCCTGTGCGGTTCCGGCAGCCAGCGTTGTCATGGAGCATGTTGTAACCTGGGAGGTCGCCAAGGCATTTCTTGAGAAATTCGGCGGTGATTCAATGGAAGAGATTCATGCCAACTATCAGAATTACCTGAAGCAGCTGGAGAACTACTAATATGAGAACACTTCAGGTTGATCTGGGAGAACGTTCTTACCCGATCTATATTGGAGCCGGAATTCTGGATACTCTCGGTGAACTCAGCGAGAAGCATGGAATTACCCGGAAAAGCCCGCATCTGATCGTGACGGATGATCAAGTAGCTCCTCATTATTTAAAACTGACCGTAGAACGTCTGCAATCACAGGGTTACACCGTAATTACGCATATTGTTCCTGCGGGAGAATCCTCCAAATCGCTTCAGGTCTATGAAGAAGTTATGACCACAGCCATTAACGGCAAGCTGGACCGCAGCTCCGCTGTATTCGCACTGGGTGGAGGCGTTGTGGGCGACTTGGCAGGATTCGTAGCGGCAACCTATATGCGCGGCGTGACATTTGTTCAGATACCCACCACAATCCTGGCTCATGACAGCAGCGTAGGGGGCAAGGTGGCGGTTAATCATCCGTTAGCGAAAAATATGATTGGCGCGTTCCATCAACCGGTTATGGTTGTCTATGATGTGAATACGCTGAAGTCACTGTCCCCGCGTGAAATATCTTCAGGACTTGCGGAAATGGTGAAGCACGGCTTGATCCTGGATCGTGACTTTGCTTATTGGTGCCGAGAGAATGGCCAAAAGCTGCTAAATCTTGATCCGGATACATTGATCTATGGTCTTGAACGGGGATGCGCTATTAAAGCCAAGGTTGTATCCCAGGATGAACGCGAAGGCGGATTGCGTGCCATCCTAAATTTGGGACATACGATCGGTCATGCGATTGAAGCCGTCGGAGGCTACGGGCGCTTTCTCCATGGCGAAGCGATTGCAATAGGAATGGCGGGATCCGCACGTCTGGCTGAAATGCTGGGCAGAGATTCGGATTTATACGGTGAAACGGTTAGTATGCTGAGAGCGGTGAATCTGCCGGTAATTTTGCCGGATGATGTCCCGGTTGAGGGTATAATGGACGCCATGCAGCACGATAAAAAATTTGCCGAAGGGCAAATGGTATTTATTGTGCCAGATTCTATCGGTTCGGTCAGCATCGTAAAGGATGTGCCTGTTGAAGCTGTTCGATCGGTGGTTGAACAGTTGAAGGGAGAGGAATAGTACATGATGAATCGGGGAATCCGGGGGGCAACAACTGTCACTCGTAACGATGAGCAGGAGATTGTGCAGGAAACGCTGAAATTGCTTGAAGAGATGGTGAGACGCAACGAGCTCGAGCCGGAATATATCAGCAACATATGGATAACGATGACGCAGGACCTGGATGCAACGTTTCCAGCCAAAGCGATACGCCAGCTGGATGGCTGGGATCTTGTCCCGTTGATGTGTTCGGTTGAAATACCGGTTCAAGGCAGTCTGCCGCGCTGTATTCGTTTTATGGTGCAGGTCAACACGGATAAAAGCCAGAGCGAGATCAAGCATGTGTATTTGAATGAGGCCAAGCGGCTTCGTCCAGATTTATCAGGATCCAAATCCTGATCTTTGCAATTTAGGGTTGCAATAATATGGTATCATCCTGTATAGTGAGTATCAGAATAGCTGAGTAGAGTTTAGGTTTTATAGATGAGTTGAGTTGAGAAGAGCTGAGACATTTTTAGATCATAACATAATCGGGTAAGAAACCAATCAGATTTCTTGATGAATAGTACAGCATGTTCATATCAAGGTTACAGGCACGTCTTGTACTTGGAGTTGAACAACAGCCGCTGTAGTTTATCAATGGATATGATGGGGGAATCTTAACCGTGCTCTTTTTCCATAGACTTATTCTAATCGTTAACCTCTACTTCGGTAGAGGTTTTTTTGTTGTATACACTCATTAAGGAGGGATTGACATGGCGAATCCATCAATGGAGCAAGTGGTGGCAATGGCAGGTGAATACAACCTGATTCCGGTAGCGATCAGACTGTTAGCCGATATGGAAACCCCGATTCGTATTTTTCAACGTTATGCGGAGCGGGAGCGGGCATTTTTACTTGAAAGTGTAGAGGGCGGCGTACAGTGGGCGCGGTATTCATTCATCGGAACCGATCCCTTCTTAATGATAAGAGGCAAAAAAGGAAAAATCGAACTTGAAATGAAGGGTGAGAAATCCCTGCTGGAGGGTTCCCCTCTTGAAGAGTTGAAGGCACTGCTGCGAACATACCGAAGCCCGCAGCTGAAGGAGATGCCTCCGTTTACCGGAGGAGCAATCGGATTTTTCGGATATGACCTGCTTCAATATTACGAAAAGCTTCCCGCGCATGCCATAGATGATCTCGGCATGGATGATATCAGGTTCATGTTTTGCGATCAAGTGATAGTCTTTGACCATGTTAAACAGCAGATCTTGTTGGTCGGCAATGTTCATGTGAAGCCTGGAGATTCGGATGACACGATCCGCCAAAGTTATATGGACGTATGCCGCACTTTGGAAGCTTTGGCCGAGCAGCTGCAAGAGCAAGGACCGAGAGAGAACGTGAACTCCCGCAGCATTCCTGCCGATGTTGATATGGGTGACATTAAATCCAATATGACCAAAGAAAAGTATATTGAGAATGTGCAAAAAGCGAAGGAGTATATTCGTGCAGGCGACATATTTCAGGTGGTCGCGTCCCAGCGCTTTCATATCGAAACTGATGTTTCTCCGCTACACGTATACCGGGTGCTGAGAACGCTGAACCCTTCACCTTATATGTATTATCTCAAAATGGATGATGACATCATCGTCGGCACATCGCCTGAAGCCTTGGTGAAAGTGGATGGACGCAGGCTAGAAACAAGACCGATCGCGGGTACAAGGCCAAGAGGGCGGGATGAGGCTGAAGACAAGGCGCTGGCTGAAGAGCTTCTTCAGGATGAGAAAGAACGCGCTGAGCATCTTATGCTGGTAGATCTGGGTCGCAATGATTTGGGCCGCGTGTCAGAGTTTGGCACCGTGAAGTGCCAGACATTCATGGAGATTGAAAAATACTCTCATGTCATGCATGTAGTATCCAGCGTATCGGGACAACTGAGCGAGAATAAAGATTTCTTCGATGCGATGCTGTCCTGTCTGCCTGCTGGAACTGTATCCGGGGCTCCAAAACTCCGGGCGATGGAAATTATTGCAGAGCTGGAGCGGGAAGCTAGAGGCACATATGCTGGAGCCATCGGATATCTAGGTTTCGGCGGCAACATGGATTCCTGTATTACGATCCGCACCATCGTTTTTCGCCAGGGTAAAGCTTATGTGCAGGCAGGAGCAGGCATCGTATGGGATTCGGTGCCGGAGATGGAGTATGAGGAAACCGTGAATAAAGCCAAAGGGATGCTCAAGGCGATTCGTGTTGCGGAAGCGATGTTTCCGTCCAGCTCGCACGGTAATGACTTAATAAACCAGGATTATCTGTATCAATATACACCTTAACTGAAGGAGGAGAATCTTATGAACACAATGGAAACGATGCAATCCAGTCTTTCAAAGCTGATTAGTGGTCAAGACCTAAACCGCGATGAATCCCGTGGGGTTATGCAGTCCATTATGGAAGGTCAGGCTACTCACTCACAAATCGGTGCGCTGCTTACAGCCCTGAGAATGAAGGGAGAAACGGTTGAAGAGATTACCGGATTTGCTGAAGCCATGAGAGGCGCTGGCGGGCGTGTCGTTACCGAGCGGAACAGACTGCTGGATACTTGCGGAACCGGAGGCTCTGGTATTCACAAGTTTAACATTTCGACCGTGTCCGCCATTATCTCCTCCTCTGTTTCGGTTAGAGTGGCCAAACATGGCAACCGTTCTGCATCGGGCAGAGCGGGAAGCGCAGATGTGCTGGAAGCGCTTGGTGTGAATATCCATTTGACAGCAGAGCAGGCAACTGCCTGTTTGGAGGATATTGGGATTTGTTTCTTGTTTGCACAGATCTATCACCCGTCCATGAAGCACGCAGCTGCACCGCGCAAAGAGCTTGGGGTTCGAACTGTATTTAATATGCTCGGTCCCCTGACCAACCCGGCGGGAGCCGATCGTCAAATGCTGGGGATATACGATATAAATAAAACGGAAACCATCGCACAGGTGCTTAAAGAACTGGGCTTGAAACGAGCCATGGTGGTAACCAGTCATGACGGTTTGGATGAGATTAGTATTTCAGCACCGACGCGGGTATCCGAGCTGCGCGGCGGAGAAGTCAGAACATATGATATTCATCCTTACGAATTAGGTTTGTCGGTTCATCCGATGAGTGATATTTTAGGCGGCGATGCCAAAGAAAACGCAGCAATCATTGGATCCGTACTGCGCGGTGAGCGCAGTGCATATCGGGATATCGTCCTGGCTAATGCAGGCGCCTGCATTTATGTTTCGGGGCTTGCGGATAGTTTGGCCGAAGGTGTGCAGCGGGCAACAGAGGCTATCGATTCAGGGCTGGCTCAGTCCAAGCTGGAGCAGTTGATCTCAAGAACGGGGGAAATGAGTTATGTATCTTGATCGCATTGTAGAAACGAAGCATAGAGAGGTTGCCGAGCTCCGAGAAACATTGAGCATTTCGGAGGCAGAGAGGCAGATAGCGGATTTACCTCCGACTCTCGGTTTTGAGAAGGCTTTGTCTACTGGACGAAAACGGAGCATGGGATTAATCGCCGAGGTGAAGAAGGCTTCGCCATCAAAAGGATTGATCCGGCCTGACTTTGATCCGGTCATGATCGCCAAAGCTTATGAAGCAGCCGATGCCGATTGTCTGTCGGTGTTGACAGATAAGGAGTATTTCCAGGGCAGTGGAGAATATTTGAAGTCCGTAAGAGCTGCAGTCAGTATTCCATTGCTGCGCAAAGATTTCATTATCGATCCGGTACAAATTTATGAAGCGCGCCTTCTTGGTGCCGATGCGGTGCTTTTGATCGCAAGCATATTAGAGCCAAAGCGAATTGCAGAGTTTATGGACATCGCCGGTTCCATCGGTCTGGATTGCCTGATTGAGGTCCATGATCAAGCCGAACTGGATTCCGTCCTAGGTTTAGGGACAGCACAGTTGATCGGGATTAATAATCGTAATCTGCGGACGTTCGAAACATCGCTGCAAACAACTGCGGACATTGCGGCGCAAGTACCAAAAGGAGTTACTTTAATCAGTGAGAGCGGCATCTCGGGGCCTGCGGATATTTCCTATCTGCATTATGTGGGGGCACACGGTGTTCTGGTAGGAGAGCATTTCATGCGTCAGCCTGATGTGTTCCGGGCCGTGAATGATCTAATGGGACCCTTGCCGATCACCGTGGACACAGAATAAAGAGGGGACACAAGATGATGACTACAGCTCTAAAAATATGTGGACTTCAAAGCGTTGAAGTGCTAAAATCGATGATAAACTTACCTGTGGATTATATCGGATTTGTGTTTGCCAAGAGTCGGCGGCAGGTATCGCCGCAGCAGGCTGCGGGGCTGCTGCAAGTATTGCAGGAGTGGGAAACTGACAATATTCCCTCCGCTGTCGGCGTCTTTGTTAACCCTGATTTGGAGGAGCTGGAAGTGCTCTTGCAAGAAGCGAAACTCGATGTCGTGCAGCTGCATGGACAGGAATCTCCGCAATTTTGCCGGGAAGTGAAGGAGCGCTTCCCGGTTTCCGTATTTAAAGCGGTATCGATCGAGAGCGAACGCCCCGAAATGGAACGACTGTCAGCACTGCAATCGTATGCGGGCTGCATTGACGGACTACTGATCGATACTTACGATCCGGTTTATGGCGGTGGGTCAGGCAGAACATTTGCCTGGGATTTGATCCCACCTTACCAGCAGTGGGCTAAGCAGCAGGGAATTCCCTTATTCGTAGCCGGCGGACTTGATTCGGACAATATAACGCAACTAATGGACCAATACGCCCCATACGGTGTGGATGTATCCAGCGGCGTGGAGAGTGCGCCGGGCGTGAAAGATATAAACAAAGTGACAGCATTCGTAGAAAGGGTGAAGGGGATATGACACAACTTCCTGACCGTAATGGACGCTTCGGAGTGTTTGGAGGCCGGTTTGTACCGGAAACACTGATGAACGCTTTAATAGAGCTTGAGCAAGAATATAACCGTTTTTCTGAGGATCCTGCTTTTAAAGAGGAGATCGCCTATTTGTTAAAACAGTATTCCGGACGGGAAACACCGCTATATTATGCTGAACGACTCAGTCAGCATCTTGGCAAGGCTAAAATATATCTCAAGCGTGAGGATTTGAACCATACGGGTGCGCATAAAATCAACAATGCCATTGCCCAAGGTGTATTGGCCAAGCGCATGGGCAAAGGCAAGGTTATAGCCGAAACGGGTGCAGGGCAGCATGGCGTGGCTACAGCAACCGTAGCTGCTTTGCTGGGACTTGAATGCAAAGTATTCATGGGCGAGGAAGACACCAAGCGCCAGCAATTGAATGTATTCCGTATGAAAATGCTTGGAGCTGAAGTCATTCCGGTCACGTCCGGAAGCCGCACGCTGAAGGATGCTGGTAATGAAGCGCTGCGATACTGGGTCAGCAACGTCGAGGATACCTTCTATGTACTAGGCTCAGCCGTAGGACCGCATCCGTATCCGATGATGGTGCGGAACTTCCAGCGAATTATCGGTGATGAGACACGCAAGCAAATTTTGGAGATGGAAGGACGCCTTCCAAACACGATTCTTGCACCGATCGGGGGGGGGAGCAATGCGATCGGCATGTTTTATCCGTTTCTTGAAGATAAGGAAGTCGGTTTGATTGGCGTCGAAGCAGCAGGTAAAGGAGTCGATACCGATTTTCATGCTGCTACGATGTCCAAGGGGACCCAAGGTGTATTCCAGGGATCGATGAGTTATTTGCTGCAGGATGAGTACGGACAAGTACAAGAGGCACACTCCATTTCGGCCGGTCTCGATTATCCCGGTGTAGGCCCGGAGCATTCCTATTTAAAAGATATTAAACGAGTGAAGTATGTACCTATAACAGATCAAGAAGCATTGGATGCCTTGCAGCTGCTTTGCCGTACAGAAGGTATTATTCCGGCATTGGAATCCGCACATGCTGTGGCACAAGCGGTAAAGATGGCTTCTGAATGGACGGAGAACGATATCATCGTGATTAATTTATCCGGCCGCGGTGACAAGGACGTGGAGTCCATTATGGCTTACACGGGAGGGAAAACGGAATGAATCGCATTGATCAGACCTTTGCGTCTTTAAAACAGCAAAACAAGACCGCAATGATGCCCTATCTGACAGTAGGAGACCCGGATATTAGAACTACGGTGGATATTATTCTAGAGCTTGAAAGTGCCGGAGCTGACATTATTGAACTCGGCGTTCCTTATTCTGATCCGCTTGCGGATGGCCCGGTCATCCAGCGTGCCTCGGAACGTGCGCTGAAGAACAAAGTGACGATCCGTACGGCGATGGAAACCGCACGCTTGGCTAGGGAAAGAGGAAGCCAATTGCCGTTCATTCTGTTCACATATTATAATCCGGTTCTTCAAACTGGATTCGATACTTTCTTCGAGGAAGTAGTGAAGCATGATATCAGCGGCTTAATTATTCCAGATCTCCCGCTGGAAGAATGCGAACAGATCAGATCCCTTGCTCATGCAGCAGGAATACATCTGGTTCCGCTTGTGGCACCCACTTCTCATGAGCGGATTGCCAGCATTGTTTCGGAAGCAACTGGCCTTGTCTACTGTGTATCTTCGCTTGGCGTGACAGGGGAACGCACCGACTTCTATTCAGGCGTAGATAATTTCCTGGAAACGGTGAAACGATACAGCAAGGTGCCTATCGTGATCGGTTTTGGCATCTCATCACAGGAACAAGTAGCCAGATTTTCGAAAATCTGTGATGGCGTGGTTGTCGGCAGCGCGATCGTGCGCCAGGTCGAGTCCAATATTCCTTTGCTTGAGAAGGAAGACACGCGTGAGCAGGGGCTTTTGCAAATTAGAGAGTTTGTGGCACAATTAATAGGATAGTGCTTGTGTATGGCAGTATAGAAAGGTGAGGCGAATATTAAATGAAACCGAAAGCGCAAATCGTTAATCTTCCTGTTTATCAACCCGGAAAGCCGATTGAGGAAGTCAAAAAGGAATTAGGTCTGGATGTAGTCATTAAATTGGCCTCAAATGAGAACCCGTATGGATGCTCTCCGCAGGCAACCGAAGCGATTACCGCCGAATTGGGAGCGCTCAGTCTGTATCCGGATGGCAGTGCAGCTGAGTTAACAGCGGCTCTTGCCGAGAAGCTGGGAATAGAGCGAAGCCAGATTATTTTTGGCTGTGGATCTGACGAGATTATCGCTTTGATTATCCGTGCGTTTCTGGAGCCGGGGGATGAGACCATCATGGCGGACCAGACTTTCTCGGTATACAAAACCAACGCGGACATTGAAGGTGCTGTAAGCATCGAAATACCGCTTGTTGACGGTAAACATGATCTGCAGGCTATGGCGAAAGCTGTTACTGACAAAACCAAAATCATATGGGTATGTAATCCGAATAATCCAACTGGTACGATCGTTTCGGAGAGTGAACTGGTGTCCTTCCTCGATGAAGTTCCTGCCCGTACGATGGTTGTACTCGATGAAGCTTATTATGAATATGTAACTGATGCAGCATATCCGGACAGCATCAAGCTAATGGAACGTTATCCGAATCTGGTGATCCTGCGCACTTTCTCCAAGATTTACGGCTTGGCTGCCCTTCGCATTGGTTATGGCATAGGCCAGCAAGAGGTGATCTCTTTGATTAACCGGGTGCGTGAGCCGTTTAATACCGGGCGTCTTGCACAAGTAGCTGCAATGGCAGCTCTCAAGGATCAGGAATTTATAGCGACATGCCGACGGTTGAATGCCGAGGGAATCACTTATATTCAACGGGAGTTTGATCGTCTGGGTCTGTCTTATTTCCCAGCGAACGGGAACTTTATTATGGTAGATGTGAAAAAGCCGGGTGCTGAAGTATTTAATTCCTTGCTTAGAAAAGGTATTATCGTGCGTCCGGGATTTGCAGTGTATCCGAATTATATTCGCGTCACGGTTGGCTCGGAAGAACAGAACAAAGCATTTATCGGGGCATTGGAACAAGTGCTCAACGAATTAAACGCAACAGCCTAATATTAATGATGCAACAATAATCGCAGCTTGAAACGAGTGAGAGAGAATATGACAATGCATATTTCAATTTTCGGCGTCGGTTTAATCGGCGGTTCATTAGCTTTATGCTTCAAAGGAAAACCAGGCATAACCGTTACCGGTTATGCCCATACCCAAGAGTATGCCGACCAGGTGGCTGCCAAGGGTGTCGTAGATAAGGTGACACTCTCGGTAGAAGAAGCAGCACAGAATGCAGACGTCATATTTTTGTGCGTGCCGGTAGGCAGTCTTGAGTTATATATGAAACGTTTAAGCGAAATATCGTTAAAACCAGGATGTATCATTACGGATGTGGGCAGCACTAAAGCGAGTATCGCCGAGTGCGCGTCCAGAATAGCTCTTCAGGATGCCTATTTTATCGGGGGACACCCGATGGCTGGCTCGGAGCGGTCCGGCGTAGGAGCCGCTTCTACGGTCTTGTTCGAGAATGCTTATTATGTGCTTACTCCACCAGGAGAAGTCCCTCGGGAGAAGCTTGACATCCTTATTGAGCTCCTATCTTATACCCGTGCGCATATCGTGCAGGTTGAACCGAGACTGCATGATGAGATCGTGGGAGCGATCAGTCACCTGCCCCATGTTATCGCAGTGGCCTTGGTGAATCAGATTAGTGCATACAATGACGATAATCCGTTGTATCGTACACTTGCTGCCGGGGGCTTTCGGGATATTACCCGGATTGCATCCAGTGATCCTGTTGTTTGGCGCGATATTCTATTAAATAATCGTAATGTCATGCTGCCGTTACTCCGTGACTGGAATGAGGGAATCCAGCAATTTATGAACATGCTGGAGGAAAAGGACGGCTCCGCCATTGAAGAAGCTTTCCGCAGAGCGGGTGAATTCCGCAGCGTCCTTCCTGAGCGGCGGAAAGGGATGATTGTTTCTCAGTATGATCTGTATCTCGATGTGCCTGACCATCCGGGTATCATCGGCCGCATTGCAACAGATTTGGGAACGAACAGCATCAACCTCAGTAATATGCAAATTATCGAGAGTCGGGAAGATGTGCCTGGTGTGATGAGATTATCCTTCCGCAATGAAGTGGAACAGGAGCGGGCAAAAGAGTTGCTCTTATCCCAAGGACACTCGGTGTACCAGTGATAATTTCCGGTTGTTTAAAACAACCGGAAATAAATGCGTTTTCAGTATTGACAGAATGTAAACGTATACATATAATAAAAGTACAGTATGGTTTCTCTCCACTCCTATCCAAAACTTGTAGCTTTCTAGATGAAAGCTGGCCACTCCTCGGAGTGGTTTTTTTTTTGTCAAAAACGGAATCTCATTTCTTTTGAGTTTCGTGTATGCTTTTTAGCGATCTCCGCCCGAGTGCCTCCACATATAGCTAGCTCCTTGCGCCGCTTACCTTTGTCTCGTAGCCCTTGCGTCTAGGAAATGGTAAGTCTACCGTCGTAGAGCCAACGGTAGATCCGTCTTAAAGCATACAAAAGCTTTGCCTTCCATATGTCGCTTATCGGCTAACAGCTTCGGAGACCAAGTCTGCTCCAACTTCTCACGCAGCTCTTTGCCTCAATCGGGTATGAACTTACATGGCGACACACTCCGCGCTCTTCGCTTCCAGTACGCTTCATGTGCAGTCTCAGCTTTGCAGTATTATTGTTCTGTCCCCGAACAACCTTTCGTGCAATCGTCGAGTGACGATATCTCTGACTTCCATTTTACACTAATCCATTCATGGGCTTCTTTGTTTTTAGCTGTCGAACTTCATATTACACTCCGTCTCTATTTTCGATGTGATTTAATGAGCGCTACTATAGTGGGAATGACAAAACGCTGCGGCAATACGACAAACAAGGCACAAAATGAAGGAGATAAAGAATGAAAAAAACGATATAGCATCATCATTTGTCGTTTTCCATTATAAATTCTGACACATTCAAATAAAAAATCGAAGTCAATACTACCTTATTACCCTTTGCGAAAAAAAAGTGAATAGAATGAGTAATTATTACCAATATTAATAATTATATCAAAAAATGGTTGATATCTTATATAAGACCATTATATGATTTGAACAAGGAATAAATTACAAATTTGGGATTTAGGGGAGGGGAATATGGATATTAATTTGTTGATATCAATATTTTTATCAACGATATTATTGTATTCGGCTATAAGTAAAATCATTTCTTACAAAGATTTCAAAAAAACGATTGAGAAATTACGTTTTCCTTTATACACGACTTGGCTGGTTATAGCATTTGAAATCATTATTGCAGCATTACTATTAATAGACTCGACTCGATCAATCGGAGAAATAGGCTCTCTGCTCTTATTTCTTTCCTTTTGCTTCGTGGCAGCCTATTCAATTCATAAGAAGCTGGACGTGCCGTGCAATTGCTTTGGCAAAGCAAGCGAAGAACAGCTCGGTTGGGGCACGATAGGAAAAGCAGCTCCATTATTTCTAGTCTCGCTCGCAGGCTTTGCAATGAACGGTGCTTCTCACCTTCTTTCCATGGGTACAACCGAGTTGATTGGCGGTATTGGGCTATCTCTTGGACTATTAATGATTTATCTGTTATTCAAAAATATACATTTGTTCAAAGGGGATGCCCAGCCATGAGCCTATTCCAAATTTCTTATCTTGTTTTATGGTTTATTGTCGTTATGCAAACCTACTTGCTCATTCAAGTAAGTAAAACCAAGCAAGCGCGGCCTATTAAAGTTGAAAACAACGACTATACACTTATACATGAAGATCACGGCATTCCTCAGGGAGAGCGGTTTCCACAAATGCAATTTAGAACGGTGAACAAAGGCTCCATTAATCTCAATCGAATTCCAGCTAACGGCGGATTTTTGATAGCGGTTACTTCGCTTAGCTGCAACCAATGCAAGGTTACTTATCCTATTTTGGAAAAGTACAATAAAAAATTTCATAGCCTGCAGATTATAGTATTGAGTGAAGGACAAGAAGAAGATGTCATACAAAATATGCATAATTATCAACTGACTATGCCTGTTGTTCCTATATCAGATATTAGCGAATATCAGACGAGTTACGCCCCTTTCTTCTATTATCTCTCTCCTCAAGGAGAGGTTATTGCCAAAAGCGTTATCTTAGAAGAAGAGCAGCTTTTGATGCTGCTTAATAAGGGAAATTACCTCCAGGTGTCTTAATAGATAGATTCCAGCCATTCATTCGGATAGTAAGGGCAATTGCCTTTCACTATATATACTTAGCATGAAAGGAGGTGAATGTTATGTGTCAATTGGTGACTTATTGCAATAGATGCCCAGGATCGGCACCGAAATACTCCGGTACTCATCAGTATAATTGCGGATTAGGACATACTCATACTGAACCTAAAGCATGTGGGGAATGCTAATCGCGTAACAACAAAGTGAAGAGCGGATTCCGCTCTTCACTTATATTTATGAAGGCGCAGGTGGATACGGTGCACACCACTTCTTTCAACAACACGAACCCTTCTTTTAAAGATAAGAAGCATGTCGTAATAGATGTATTCCGCCGGTTCTTGCCAATTATGTTTAAGGTCATACCGGGCCCGACACTGCTTCTACTCCTTATTAAAGCAATTTTATCTCTCATACCGGTTGTTCAAATTTATATTATTAAGGAATTAGTCGACGCTGTTACACAAATATTTGCTGGTCAACAGCAATTATTAACTGCCGCTTTCCAGCTGCTGGCGCTGCAAGTGATCGTTGTACTAACTGAACGAATATGCTCGTATTTCGAATCCAATATAGCGTTGCGGGCCCAACAAAAGCTGAAATACCATTTTGAAAGACTCTTAATGGAAAAATCATCAAAGCTGCCTTTGAGCTACTTTGACCGTGCAGACTATTATGATCAGTTAGAGCGAACTACGTTCGGTCTGGATCTTAAAGGCTTTAAAATATTTACTTTATTGTCGGATGCCGGACGTACTTGTATTTCCTTGATCGGTTTAATCGGTATTATATTATCCTTTCACTGGATACTGGCGGTCGTTGTTCTTCTCATGATCATCCCTACTATTTTCGTCAATACCTATTTCGGCAGACAAAAATTTTATCAAATGCTTCTTCAAACACCTGAGCAAAGAAAAACCCATTATTTGCTGCAAACGATTTTAAGCCGCAGCGCCGCTAAAGAAATTCGTGTGTACAATCCTATTTCTTATCTAATCTCCAAATGGAAAACTCTTTTCTGGAAAACTTCAAACGAACGCTACGAACTAGAAAAACGAGCAGGCTCCCGTATGCTGCTGGTTCATTTATTCGAATCTCTTATGGATATTGCAGTCATCGTCGTGCTCATCTTGTTCGGTATGCGCGGCTCTTTGACAATTGGTCACTATGTCTCGCTCACCCAAGCGCTTGCTCAAATACAGGGCATGGTTATGAGTCTTGGGACTGCCATAGCCAGCATTTACGAAGAATCCTTATTCGTAAGCGAAGTTCTAAACTATATAGATCTCGAAGAAGAGAATACAACCGAGCGAACGGAACAATTCCCTCGCCGGTTAACGGATCGCATTGAAGTCGACAACTTATCGTTTACCTACGCTACCCATACTTCGCCTTTGCTGAAGGGAATTAGTTTTTCAATCAAGCCAGGGGAAAAAATCGCAATTGTAGGGGAAAATGGCGCCGGCAAAAGTACACTGGTCAAATGTTTGCTCGGACTGTATATGCCGAACCATGGAACGATTCGGTTTGATGGAATTGATATCCGTTCTATTGATTCGAAGAGCATGCGAGATAACGTGTCAGCTGTTTTTCAAGATTTTGTAAGCTATCAAATGACTGCCCGCGAAAACATTGCAATGGGACATGAGCGCATTAATGATGATGCTTTAGTTGAGGAGGCATCAGTCAAAGCTGGGCTTAAACTCATGAAGCTGCCCAATGGTCTTGATACGGAGCTGGGGGCTATGTTCAACAATGGCTATGAACTATCCGGAGGACAATGGCAAAAAATTGCGCTTAGCCGAGCTTTTATGCGAGATTCTCAAGTGGTCATTCTCGATGAGCCAACAGCCGCTCTGGATCCAAGAGCGGAAGCTGAGATTTATGACAACTTCGCCAAGCTCTATGAGGGCAAAACAACTATTATGATCTCGCATCGCTTAAGCAGCTGCAGGCATGCTGATAAAATACTCGTCATGCATAACGGTGAAATTATTGAAGAAGGCAACCATGATGAATTGCTAAGATCTAACGGGGTTTACGCCGAAATGTTTAACACGCAGGCCAAACGGTATACTGCTTAGTTAGTGTTAACGGATAGATGTCTCTGCCAAAAGTTAAAGCCTCTGTCTTTAACTATATACGTTTCTTGAAAGGGGGCCTTCTAATGTGTACGATACATGAATTTTGTTCTTCCGACATGTACTTGGTATTGCGAGAGGAAAGGACTATCCGTGTGCGTTTTCCTGTGAATTGCAATTCGGCAGTTAATTTGCCAGGGATTTAATCTCAACATCATTATAGGGGGAAAAGGTTTGATCGAGCATTCGCTTCAGTTGTTGGCGGCCTAAAGCCGTCTATCTTTCAGTTATGCCGCTGCTTTTCCCATTGGTTCAGGCTTTAGGCAATCGCTTGCCCGACCAGACTGATAAAAAACTACAGCTTCAGGATAAGAGTCTCCACTCCTATCCAAAATATTGCACAATGTGCAGCCGCCTTCAATGTTGAAGGCGGATTTTTTTTGTCTATCTTTCAATCTCTGGAAAAGCTGCTGGCACAAACCTGAACTTTTCACCAATATGTGCTATAATGCTAGAGTGCTAGTGTAGAAGATTTGGGGAAATTGCCATATACATAGAATAGTCAGACATCATGAGGCGTAACTATATATGGTTTGACGGTACTTTTGCAAATCCTTGATTTTGCAGCCTTGAAGTAAGCACAAGGTTAAGGAAGAGGCACCGGTGGGTGAAGGAGGAACGATAAATCATATGACGGATTCCCAGTTAATACAAGAAATTAAGCAAGGCAATACGGAATTATATTCAGAATTAATGCGGCGTTATCAGAGAAAAATATTGGCGTTTGTCTATCATATGTTGAAGAGCTCGCACATGGAGCTTATGGCTGAAGATTTATGTTCGGAAACGTTTTATAAGGCTTTTCGGAGTCTGCATTCCTTCCGTGAGGTCGATGCATCCTTCTCGACTTGGCTTTACACCATTGCACGCAATACCGTACTGAGCGAACTACGAAAGCATCGCAGCGGAACATTGCCTCTGGAAGAAAGCGGGGTCGTACCTGTCGCTCCACCGGAGGTGGCACCGGAACAAGCGATTCTTCGCAGCGAGCGAGTACATATGGTTAGGGAAGCAATTAATAATTTGCCGGAGAAACAGAGGTCAGCACTGATTCTTCGGGAGTACGATCAATTGGATTATCAGGAAATCGCAGATATTTTGGGTCAAAGTGTCAGTTCGGTCAAGTCGTTGTTATTCAGAGCCCGTGGCAGTGTCAAAATCCAGCTCGAGCCTTATTTTTATGAGCCGGTCTTTGAGGATATGAGAGGGATGAAGAGTAGATGACCTGCGATGAAGCCCAAGAGCTGATGGAAACTGTCTGGGATTTGCCTGACAATGATCTGCGGCGACAACGGCTGATCGCGCATGTTCAAACCTGCCAGTCATGTGCGGTGGAATATGAGATGTGGACGGATAGTCAGAATATGCTTCATGAGCTGGAGCATGAGATTCCGGATATGGACGCTGAACAGATCAATCGCAATGTGATGGACCGCATTTATCGTGATTTCCCATGGCTGGTGGAGGAGACCTCCAAAAGCCGTGCGGTGAGCCGGGTGTTCCGTAAACGGTTGACTCTCATGATTGCAGGATTTCTGGCATTGTTTGTTTGCAGCGTCGTCTATTTTGCGGTGACGGGCAACCAGCCCGAGTCCGCCCCGGAAGCGGTCACGACAGGGATTATGCCAACGGGCATGGCTGACACACCCCAAGGACTCAAAATTAAAGACGATTACAAAATCCCGAAAACCAACAGCGGCATTATTGACCCGTTTGTGGTCGATATGAATCCCACTCAACCGGAGTACTGGATGATTTTATCCCTGCTGGGTATTGGTTTCGCTTTGTTTTTCCTGGCAAGACTAAACCGGATTAGAAGATAAAACGAAGGATGGAGGAGAGGTGTCATGCAAATCGGCTTGGTCCGGCATGGATTAACAGACTGGAATGCCTTAGGCAAAATTCAAGGTCAAACGGATATTCCGCTTAACGAAGAAGGTCGTCACCAAGCTCGGTTACTTGGAGAAAGGCTCCTGCAAGAGCCTTATCGCTGGGATTTTGCGATTAGCAGTGGTCTCTCCCGGGCTGAAGAGACAGCAAAGATTATTTCTTCCATGTTGAATATTCCGCTGCTCCCTCCTGACTCCCGTTTGCGCGAGCGCAGGTATGGCCAGATTGAGGGATTAACGGCCACTGAGAGAGAGGCACGCTTCGGTACTGATTGGCATTTGCAGGACCTAGGGCAAGAAACGGATCTGGAATTACAGTCTAGGGGACTGGTTTTTCTTGATGACATGAGACTTAAGCACCCGAAAGCGAATATTCTGGTGGTTAGTCATGGTGGCTTTTTAGCACAGCTATACAAGCTAGTGTGCCGAGGCGTTTTAAGCGAGCGAATTGGCAATCTGTCGCTAACCGTTTTGGAGAGAACAGAAGATGATTGGGCGCCACTACTATTTAATTGCACCAAGCATTTGATGACGAAGCAATCTTAATATTGTAAGCAGCAGAAGGAGCCTTCCTCTCAGGGAAGGCTCCTTCTTGTTGTACTTCAATGAACACTACGCTTCTGCGATAATAATAAACCGATGCTGCTGAACCTCGAAATACCCCTTACTCTCAATGATATGATGAATACGAAGTAACGGCTCAAGGTAGCGCTCCACTGTAAAGTCGGGGATCTGCCAAGGGATTGCTTTTAAGTAATAGACCAGTGCGCCGATGTCAAAAAATCGTTGCAGCGGAAAGTCCTCTCGACTGAAGGACACGTTGAACTTGTGGTTCTGCAGTTCTTGGACAGCGGTGGTCAAATTCCAATTAGCAAACTCTTCATTCAACGGGACACCGAACATTTGGTTGATTCCGTAACAATCAGTTCCTCCTGCTTGCTGGGTTACAAACACGCCATGCTCATTCAGAATTCTTCGTATTTCCGCGACGTAATAGGATTCATGCTGATTAATGATAAGGTCGAAATAATGATCCTGCAGCGGAAGCGAAGTATCTTCTTCAAAATCAACAACCTTTACACCAAGTGGTTCGAGTTTTTGCCTTGCAATCGGTACATTCGGCTTATACCCTTCGGTTGCATAAACGGTATGCGGGAGCGGCTGGAGGCTGGATAAAAATTCTCCGCCGCCCGTACCCATGTCCAGCATCGTTGAAGACTTTCGCATCAACGGGATCACCATGCTGCCTAAAGACCAGGGGAGGGCGCTGGACTGCATGCGATTTGAAGCAGTGATGCGTGAAAAGTCCCATCCTGAAAAATGCTGTTCCGTTTCTTGAATAAAGGCTAAAAATGCAGGGTCTTTGATCATCTTTGAATTACCTCCAAGCAAATAGTAATGTATAGTGTCATCAACTGAACTGCTCTTGCTGGAGGTCCTCGGATGCTATTCGCTCCTAGTTATAATTCATGTTCTGGATTTCTCACTCGCTGACTCCTCCTCGTTGTAGTAAAAACCTTCGTTTATGCAATATTACATCGTATTAGTTGTAGAATTTCATGAGTGAAATCTCTTGCTGCGGTTAGTAAGTATTCTATCATTAAATAAGAGAGCATAGTCATTTCTATATAACATAAAAATTTTTGTAATTCGAAGTGGGTCAGGTATCAAAAGTCCAAAAGCTTCCCATAATGGTTGTAAAACGGTGAGGCGATGGAAGATGAATCTAGCGGATATGCTTACTTATGCCGATATTGGACAGCTTAGCAATATTGCGAATCACTATGGGTGTGACGCAAAGCGTAATTCAAAGCATGACCTGATTCAGAGCATCTTGTCCAAGCTCGGGCGAAGAGAATTCTTTGCGGAACAGGTTCGCGCCCTGTCACCCGCCGATTTGCGATTTCTGAATCATCTGGCCTTTGACACTCGAACAGGGTACAGTCTGGAAGAACTGACGGCCGCAATTCGTCGTACGGCAGATTCTGAAGAAGGAGACAAGCCTGCTCCTTTAAAAAAGCAGCCTGCCTCACAGGCAGAAAGTCCGCGGGATGTTGTTGCCCGTTATCGGAGAAGCGGCTGGCTATTTAACGGATTCACCCACTCCACCAAGTATTTGTTTCAAGTTCCGTCGGATTTGAAGGAACGTTTTCGAGAGGTTCTCCGTGAACGGTTGTTTCAAACGCTGGAACGATTGCCGGATGATCCCGAGGTATATCGGGATGAGCAGGGATTGGCTATGGAAGATCTGCTGCTGATTCTTCGATATATTGGTAAACATGAAGTGGAGCTGAACCAGGAAGGATTCATGTATAGGCGAAACCAGCAACAGCTTCTGAGTTCATTGCATATTACGGAGCCTCTGATTGCGAAGGGGGCATGGCGATTTGGATATGGCCGATCCTGCATTGAATATCCTGATCGGCTCGCCCTGTTGTACGATTATGCCTATGCAAAAAAGTGGGTCAGCGAGAATAATGCGCGGTTGAGCCTGAGTGAAAGCGGAGCAGCGCTTCTTGAGCAAGGAAATCAAGTTGGCGTGATACAGATATTCCGCTTTTGGTTAAGACTCTATAAAGGCGCTATTCCCAATCTTACCTCACTTGTTTATTGGATTAGTCAATGCGCTAAAGATTGGGTAACGGCAGCCTCTTTAAACGAATCGCTGGGCTGGCTAATTCGTCCCTACTATTATGATAATCCACAAAGCATTTTGGAAATCCGGATTATTCGGATGCTGATGCATTTGGGGATGCTCCGGATAGGGGAGAGCCAAAGCAGGGGAACGTCATATAAGATGACCGCACTTGGTTTGAAAGCGGCAGAAACCTGCGTACATATCAGCGATTCGAATGAGTTGATCCTCTAGCATAGTTGTATCGTCGTTATGTTCAAAGCAGAGTGGAAAAACTTGATGCAAGTAAAGCAAACAAAGGGAAAGAATATAGCGAAATGCAAAATTTAGTTTGGAGGTGCATCCTAATGGATAAGATGAAGGTTACTTACGAGGTTATGTTAGGTCTGGCGGCCGAGATGGTGTGGGACGAAGCCTTGCGCAAGCATCGGAGTGAGGAGCTATATAGAGAAATTGACGAAGCGCTGGCTTCCGGCGACGAAGTGGCTTTCCGAAACCTGACGGATGAACTGAGGACTTTGAATTGAAGAAATGCTTTTTACGCATTTCTTCTTTTTTTTGCCTAACCTGTATCCCACTTGTATAATGAAGACAAAATCATTAGAAGTGAACAGAAAGGATGTACCTCGGATGAAATTTAGTGAAGTGGATGAGCAGACTTGGCCGGAGCTAATGCCTTTTTATGACACCTGCCTCATTCCGTATACGGGATTAACAGGTTTGGAGACACCATGGGAAACGACAGCTGCACTTGAGCGTCTTCGTGATTTTATGGATTTGGCAGAAATTCCGTTTAAGGGAAGATTGATTACATATCCTGCTATACAGTATGGAAAGACTGATGATATACAGCTTCTAAATGAAGTATGTCACAATGTCAAATCCATCGGCTTCAAATATGTAATCGTTATGACTGCTGATATGGATCTGTCTGAAGAGCAGGTGACGGAGAGTACGTTAGTCCTGTCGCAGCACAGGTTGGAGGGGATCGAAGGTGTTTCGCTGCCAGCTTTGATATCAAGTCGAATTAGTGAAATGTGGCAGCAGGAAAGCCGAGTCGAATTGTGACAAAAAACCGACAATTTGTGAAGGTGCTATTGGAAGCGAACCCAAATATGGGGTTCAAATTCTTGACGGTCTTGGGTGCCTAAGATATTATTAGTATGTCCTAGTACGTCGTGTGATTTTAATCATTGATGACACTTAAGAACGGTTGACAAAGGGGGTTGAAACAGAATGAGCAGCAACCACAATGACGAGCATGTAGAATCGCACAATCCACCCCGACTGAAAGAGATGTCCCGCAGACAATTTCTTACATACACGTTGGGCGGTGCCACAGCTTATATGGCTGCTGGAGTAGTTTTGCCAATGCTCCGCTTTGCTGTTGATCCGATTCTTCAAAATAAAGAAGAAGGGTCTTTTGTAAAGGTCGTAGAGGAGAGCAAAATTACCAACGAACCACAAGAATTCCATTTTGAGCTTAAACAGCAGGACGGCTGGTACAACAGTACAGCTACTCTGACGGCGTGGATTCGTAAGAACGATCAAGGTGAACTTGTAGCGCTTTCACCGATTTGTAAGCATTTGGGATGTCTGGTTGGATGGAATAACGACAAGAATTTCCCGAATGAATACCACTGCCCTTGCCACGGTGCACGTTATACACCGGATGGTAAGAATCTTGCAGTTGCACCAAAGCCGCTTGACCAGTACGAAACGAAAATCGAAAACGGCTGGATTTACCTCGGCGCAATTGTGCCAAATACCGTAGTTAAATAGGAGGCGTAGATTCAGATGTTGAAGAATGTCTACAACTGGATTGATGAACGTCTCGATATCACGCCGATTTGGAGAGACGTTGCGGATCACGAGGTACCGGAACACGTAAACCCGGCGCATCATTTCTCCGCGTTTGTGTATTGTTTCGGCGGCTTGACGTTCTTTATCACCGTAATCCAGATTCTGTCAGGAATGTTCCTGACAATGTATTATGTACCGGATATCATAAACGCTTACAACAGTGTTGAATACCTGCAGACGCAGGTCGCTTTCGGGCAAATTGTCCGCGGTATGCACCACTGGGGCGCAAGTCTGGTCATTGTGATGATGTTCCTGCATACGATGCGTGTGTTCTTCACCGGTTCTTACAAAGCGCCGCGTGAAATGAACTGGGTTGTTGGTATGCTCATTTTCTTTGTTATGCTCGGTCTTGGTTTGACAGGTTACCTGCTGCCATGGGATAACAAAGCATACTTCGCTACAAAAGTTACACTGGAGATTGCGAACTCCGTGCCTTGGCTTGGACCAATCATTAAAGAATTGCTGCAGGGTGGTACGATTGTTGGTGCTGAAACGTTGACCCGTTTCTTCGCGATTCACGTATTCTTCCTTCCGGCTGTCCTTCTTGCACTGTTGGTTGGACACTTTATTATGATCCGTAGACAAGGTATTTCCGGTCCACTATAAGAAGAAGGGAGGCGCATATTTATGGCACATGGTCATAAATCTGATGAGAAAGTTGTATTCGTCGGTGATTCTCGTGTAAAAAAAGGCAGCGGCTGGGTTACACCGCCTGATTACACCGCTTATCCCGGCAAATCAGAAGCGTTCATTCCTAACTTCTTGTTGAAGGAATGGATGGTTGGTGTAGTTGTACTGGTCGGCTTCCTTGTGCTGACCATCTCGGAACCTGCTCCGCTTGGATATCCGGCAGATCCAGGAGCATCAGTAATCCCGATGCCGGACTGGTACTTCCTGTTCCTGTATGAATATTTGAAGCTTCCATACGCTTCCGGGGATTATGTCGTGCTCGGAACTCTCGGCGTATCAGGCGTTGCCTTTGGTTCGTTGCTGCTTGTTCCATTCCTTGATACGGGGAAAGAGCGTAGGTTTTACAAGAGACCGATTACTTCGGCTCTCATGATTCTGTCGCTGTTCGCAGTCATTTATTTGACGAATGCTGCATGGACGCACTATCAGAATGAGCTGGCTGAAACCGGACAAAAGCCGGAGCATATTCAGCGGGAAGAAGAAGCTAAGGAAAAACACGCAGCTGGACTTCCAACGTCCAATGCGAAGCAGTCTGAGGATAGTGTAGTTGCCATTGTTGATAAGGATAATCCAGCCATGGAGACCTTTAAGACGGCGACATGTATCTCTTGTCATGCTGTAGATTTGAAAGGGGCATCCGGCCCATCGCTTCGTGGTGTAGGGGATACCCACTCCAAAGATGACATTGTGGCTATTATTAATAATGGCCAAGGCAATATGCCGGCAATGAAAGACACAGCTCTCGCAGCTGGCGTTACGGAAGACCAACTCGATCAGTTGGCTGAATGGCTTGCAAGCCAGAAGGCAGACGCAGCCAAGTAAGTTGCATAGAAGAACCTGACCGTTTACGGTCAGGTTCTTTTTTCGAAGATATATTATAGTAGAAACTTTTCGGTGCTTATTATTCTGCTGTTATGCTGAAGACTGCCTTTGTTCACGTGCAGATTTTTTCCAGAGACATCGTCAGTCGATTTTACCGATAGGCAGATGAAATATAGGCAGTGTTTAGGTATAATCGGCTATAGTTGTTACTAATGAATACATAGGTCAAGTCAGGAGGACGAAGTTTGACAATATCGCATCTTTGGAGCCGGGAGTTTCTTAGCAAACGATCAATATTATGGTTGCTGTTAATATGCAACATCCTTGGAACGATCTATGGATACATATGGTACGGTAGCCAAATGGTTGATACGGTGAGCCACGGCTACATATGGCAGGTTATTTTCGTACCGGACAGCCCAACAGCGAGCTTGTTCTTCAGCTTGGCACTGCTGCTGCTGCTCTACCCGCCAAAAGTGCTAGGAATTGGACTGTTGCAACAATTTATTGAAGCACTTGCTGTTGTCACATCGGTCAAATACGGAATTTGGGCAGTTGCTATCATCTTTGCCGGACAAGCGCAAGGAGATGTGCTGGTATGGCAGGATTGGATGCTTGTTGCATCACATACAGCTATGGCCGTAGAAGCGCTTCTCTTTGTTCGTCTGTTTCATTACCGCTGGACAGCGCTTGTTGGTGCAATTGCCTGGACATTGTTGAATGATACTGTTGATTATACTTACGGCGTGTTTCCTTGGCTGCCGGGTCAGTTGTATGACCATTTATCCGCAGTCGAGCTGTTCACTTATCTTTTGACGCTGCTGAGCGGTTTTGCGGCTTGGTATTTTATGAAAAGGACTCATACTAAACGGCGTTAGTCCGTTTGCTCGAATGGTTCTACGTTCTTCCCTTCTGCCATACAAATACGGTAGGAGGGATGTCCCATGTTTCGAACCGTTCCGAAGTTTCTGCTGGCTCTGTCTGCCCTGCTGATGCTGGCTGCCAATAGTATGGTTGAACCGATAAGGGCTAACCCGATCCAAGCACAGCCGCAGTCTTCACCAGCAGCTCCGATTCAAGCCAAGGCATTGAATAAAGAAGCAGAGCAAGTATATCGCCACGTCGAGGAAGGCAATGTCCAAGCGGTGCTTGAGGATATGCGCCGGGTATCGGCATTGTTTGAAGCTTCTTCATTTCAAGGACTGACCGGAGTGGAAGGCATTCATGCATTGTCAGAGAGTATATTGGAGATGAAGGAAGCCACTGCACGAGCCGTACAGGACCCGCAGCATTGGATGAGGTCGGCAGGCAAACTCCGTTTGGCAACAGACAGTCTGATTCAGACCAAAAATGCGTTATGGCTGCAATATCATAAGGTGATCCGCGAAGATCTCAGGGTGATGGGTCAATATGCTGAACAGAAGGATACAGCTGGGATGAAGCGTGCATATGACAGTTTGACTGAACATTACGAGCTTATACGCCCGTCTGTTATCATTCAGCGAAAACCAGAAGACGTGAACATGATGGATTCCTGGATCTCTTATGCCGGGGGGTTGGTCTCTTCTGGGGAATCCGAACAGGTCCAGAAGGTAGTTGCACAGGGTGAGGAAATGATAAACATGTTATTTGGCAAAAAGAAGGATGAGCCCGCCCTTGCTCCTTTAGGAGAAGTTAAGAACCCCATAATGTGGCAGCTAGTAATTGGTGCTTTCATTCTGGCTGCGCTATCCTTCGCAGGCTACCGCAAGTACCGTGGGCAGCTGTACAGCGCAAAGCCGATGTTCCCACCCAAAAGGTGATTGGCAGGACGACATATTCACATTACGATTAGACGCCCGGTGCATACCGGGCTATTTCTCTTTGAAGCCTTCGCCGTGCACATCATTGACATCATTAATGATAATAAATGCCCGGGGATCTAAAGATTTGGCGATTTCCGTGAGGCGGCGTATCTCCTGCCTGGATACGACGCAGTATATCATATGCTTCGCTTGCTTGGAGTACACACCAACAGCAGGGATTAGTGTAACCCCTCGCTCCATCTCCGTCGAAATGTGCTCGGCCATATCAGGGGCCTTGTCACTGATAATGGTGAAAGCTTTAGCGGCGTAAGCCCCTTCCTGTATGAAATCGATGACCTTGGATGCGATGAATACAGCGACAAAGGTATACAATATCCGCTCGAGCGGAATATAGAACAGGGAAAGCCCGATAATCAAGATATCGAGGGACAAAATAATTTGCCCCATACTGAAGCCGAACTTTCGATTGATGATTCTTGCGATGATATCAGATCCACCAGTTGTTCCCCCGAATCGGAATACGATGCCAAGCCCTGCACCTAACGTAACCCCTGCATAGAGTGATGCCAGAATATAATCATGCTCTGTGCGAAAGGGGACTACAAAGCCCCGGTTGATCAATAGCTCGAATAGCCACAGGAAGAGGGTTAACGACGCGATACCTATCCCTGTGTAGATCGACTGACGTTTACCGAGGATTTTCATGCCGATCAAAAAAAGCGGTATATTTAAAACCATGGTTGAGATGGACGGTGATAGGTTAAAGGCATAGTTAAGCAGGACGGTAATGCCGGTGACACCTCCCTCCATCAGTTCATTCGGAATTATGAAGTAGAGCAGGCCAAACGAGTAAATGGCGGAACCGGCGATAATCGCAATGATCGCTTTAAGCTGATCGAACATCTTGGCTGTTTTCATAATAACCCTCGTTTCCCCGATAGTCGAGATTCTCTGGATGCCGGGTTGCTGTTATGCTTGCTTAGTATGCGCCGATAACGTTTTAGCCATAAAAATTTATTTGTTTTCAAATCCGCTTTACGATAACATAGGTTTAAAACCAAAACGCACATCATGTGAGATCGCTGGTTCACTTGTCGGTGAACGCTGTGACAGACGGCGATCGAGAAGGGAGTCTAAAATCATGGGGAAATCAATGGCTGACATGCAGCAGGAAGTCGATCGCTACATATCCCAGTTCAAGGAAGGTTATTTCAGTCCTTTATCCATGATGGCCCGAATGTCGGAAGAGGTTGGCGAACTTGCCAGAGAAGTAAATCATCAATTCGGCGAGAAGCCGAAAAAAGCGGATGAAGCCGATAATTCCATCGAGATGGAACTTGGTGATATTTTGTTTATTACGATGTGTTTTGCGAATTCTCTTGGCATAGATCTGACAGAGGCGCATGATAAAGTCATGCATAAATTTTCAACACGTGATAAGGACCGGTGGACGAAAATCAACACCGATTAGGCAGCTGCTACATATGCTGTACCAAACCCGCTGTGGGGAGGGACAGCCAGTGAAACCGGAAAGCTATATACAAAAAGCATATCGATGCATCCTTCAAAATGATTTCGAAGAGGCGCTGCGTTGGTTTGAGCGAGCGATTATTGCAAATCCCGGCGATGCGGAAGTGCATTACCGGTGCTCCATTACCTACGGTCGAAGTAATAAACTGGAGATGGCGATTACACATGCGGAAGAAGCTGTCAGGCTGCAGCCCGATAAACCAGAGTATGCCCTTCATTTGCAGCATATCAAGGCAGCCGAGCTCGTACAACGCGCCAGAAAAATGGTGGAGAATCGCAAGGATGTGACCAAGTCTGAGCTCTATCAGGCCGTGTCTCATCTGAAATCAGCCGTAGCCATGGACCCTTTGTATGCTCAGGCTTATGTATGGCTTGCTCTTGTTTATAGTGAACTCGATGAGCATGCGCTCGCCATTTCCACGCTTAAAGAGGTAATTTCGTTGTACCCGCAGGAGAGTGGGCTTCAGCATATAAAGGAGGAACTCAAACAGCGCTTGAAATCATATATACAGGATACAGCATCGGATTGAAAGTGAGGACATGTACAATGGCAAACAAATGGACAGTTGCGGTCGTCGGTGCCGGCGGCCGTATGGGTAAAGAAGTAGTGAAGCTTGTTTTGGGCGATGAGGAACTGGAACTGGTTGCCGCTGTGGGCCGATCGGATGAAGGTGCTGATGCAGGGACGCTTGTGGGTCTTCCTGCCTGCGGCATTACGGTGACATCCGATCTGGAGATGGCGTTGGTCGAATCGAAACCAGATGTTATGGTTGACTTTACAGCACCGCAATTTGCCTATAGCAACACGGCTCTGGCCATTAAGCACGGCGTCCGTCCGATCATGGGCACTACCGGCTTCACGCCAGAGCAAATCGAAGAGTTGGACAAGCAGTGTATGGAGCAGAATATTGGCGGTTTGATCGCACCGAATTTCTCCATCGGAGCGATCCTGATGATGAAATTTGCTGCTCAGGCGGCCAAATATTTGCCGCATGTTGAGATCATTGAAACTCATGGCGATCAGAAGCTAGATGCCCCATCCGGTACCTCGATCAAGACTGCGGAGATGATTGCTGCCAACCGGGAAGAGATTCGCCAAGGCAATCCGAAAGAGGAAGAGGTTATTGAGGGTGCTAGAGGCGGATATTACAACGGTTTCCGTATCCATAGCGTTCGCCTGCCCGGCGTGTTTGCGCAGCAGGAAGTTATATTCGGTGGTTATGGCCAAAGCTTGAAGATCCGTCATGATTCCTATGAGCGTGCAGCGTATATGCCTGGGGTAAAAATGGCGATCGAGAAGGTCATGGGTTATACCGGCTTGGTCTATGGATTTGATCATTTTATCGACTAACTTAGGGGAGAAATTACTATGAATATTGCATTTATCGCTCATGACCGTAAAAAAGAAGAGATGGTCAACTTCGTTATCGCTTATGAACATGTCTTTGAAGACCATAAGCTGTATTCAACAGGAACAACGGGTACTCGCATTATGGAACAAACCAATCTTAGCATCCATCGTTTCGCTTCAGGTCCGCTTGGCGGCGACCAGCAGATTGGAGCGCTTGTTGCGGACAATGAGATGGATCTCATTGTATTTCTGCGCGATCCGTTGATGGCTCAGCCTCATGAGCCGGATATTAATGCCTTGCTTCGATTATGCGATGTGCAGGGAATTCCGCTTGCTACCAATGTGGCAACTGCTGAAATTCTCGTCAAAGCGCTGGACCGCGGCGATTTTGCATGGCGGGAGCTTGTTCATAAATACAAACCGGGTGTGGATAGCTAATGAACAGCAAACTCGATATATTAATCTTCGGAGCCCACGCAGATGACGCCGAGATCGGCATGGCGGGAACGATTGCCAAGCATACGGCAGCGGGGCTCTCGGTCGGGATTTGCGATCTGACGGAGGCTGAAATGTCATCAAACGGCTCCGTCGATATTCGCAAGCAGGAAGCAGAGCATGCTGCCGGTGTATTGGATCTCAAGGTTCGGAGTAATCTCGGCTTACCGGATCGCGGGTTATTCGTGACACCGGAACATATTGAACGGATTACAGCCGAAATTCGCAGGTTTGCTCCCTCTATTGTGTTTGCACCTTATTGGGAAGATCGGCATCCGGACCATGTGGCCTGCAGCCGTTTAGTTGAGGAAGCGGTATTTAATGCCAAGCTTCGTCGTTATATGCCTGAGCACGCTCCGGTTAAGGTGGACGAGCTCTATTTTTATTTCATTAATGACATCGGAAGAACGGATCTGATCGTTGACGTGACGGATGTATATAGCGTTAAAGAGCAGGCCTTGTCTTGTTACCGTTCCCAGTTCCAGAAGACTGAAGAAGATACAGTCTCTACCCCATTAACCGAGGGGTACATCGAGCGTGTGCGGGCCAGGGATTCATTGCTTGGAGCGCGCAGGCTTATTCCACGTGCGGAAGGATTTGCCAGTAAGAGTCCGTATCTCGTTCATCTATTCGGCTCCGATCAGACATAATATACTCAAGTGTACATAAAGGAGGCTGACATGAATCAAGAACCCTTAAAAATCGGAATTACCTGTTACCCGTCATTGGGCGGGTCCGGCGTGGTGGCGACAGAGCTGGGAAAACTTCTGGCTGAGCAAGGACACCAGGTTCATTTTATTGCACACAGCATTCCATTCCGTTTAGGATCTTTTCATAAAAATATTTTCTATCACGAAGTTGAAGTGAACGACTACTATGTATTTCGATATCCGCCATATGATTTGTCATTAGCATCTAAGATGGCTCAGGTGGCGAAGATGCAGCAGCTTGACGTACTCCATGTCCATTATGCAGTTCCGCATGCAGTATGTGCTCTGCTGGCGAAACAGATGGTTGGAGACCAGCTCAAAGTAGTGACTACGCTCCACGGAACGGATATTACGGTGCTGGCGCAGGATGAATCGCTCAAGGACTTGATCCGTCTCGGCATTAATCAGAGCGATGCGGTAACAGCAGTATCCCAGGACTTGATTCGAGAGACGCGGGAGCTGCTGGATATCAGCCGTGATATTGACTTGACATACAACTTCGTGGACCCGCGGGTATATTATCACCGGGATTCGAAATCGCTGCGACAAGATTATGCGAGTCCGAACGAAAAAATTATGATGCATATTTCCAATTTCCGTCCAGTTAAACGAGTCAATGACGTTGTGGATATATTCGCCCGGGTTCAGCAGCATATTCCATCCAAATTGCTGTTAGTCGGAGAAGGACCCGATTTGCCTAAGATCCAGTGCCGGATCAATGAGCTGGGTCTTGAGGACAAGGTGCGCTTTCTTGGCAAGCAGGATGAAATTGCCCATGTTATATCGATGGCAGATGTGCTCCTGCTTCCATCAGAGAAGGAAAGCTTTGGCCTTGTTGCACTAGAAGCGATGGCCTGCGGAGTGCCTACGGTCGGTTCTACTGCTGGAGGTATTCCGGAATTGGTTACTCATGGAGAAACCGGATTCCTGGCGCCTATCGGAGATACGGAAACAATGGCACAGCATGTGCTGGAGATATTGAAGGATGAAGCGCTGAGTGAGCGGCTGCGGAAGGCATGCCTGCAGCGTTCCATGACGATGTTCTGCAATGAACTGATACGTGGAAAGTACGAAGAAATATATTACCGAGTATTGGGACGGGATGCGACCAAGCTAAGGCCGGCCTGCGGCTAGCTTCACCCTCTCCGAGTTTTTCGGATAAAGGAACGGGAAACGAATGGCAGATATGTTTAATTCAATACAATGGTGCAATGCGGACGGCCCCATGGCCGAGCAGAGCGCAGAAGTGATCCGTACGCTGCTTCAGCATGGTCATGAAGCGTATTGGGTCGGAGGCTGTGTGCGGGATGAATACATGGGACGCAGAGTCAGTGACATGGATATTACCACCTCTGCCTTGCCGGAAGTCACCTGTTCCATCTTCCCTAAAGTGATCCCCACAGGTATCAAGCATGGGACCGTGACAGTCTTGATGGGAGAACAGGCCTTTGAAGTGACGACGTATCGCGTGGAGAGCGGTTATGAGGATCATCGGCACCCGACAGAGGTCTCTTTTGTCAGAGAGGTGAAGGAAGACCTGAGACGCCGCGATTTTACGATGAATGCGATGGCCCGAGGGATTGATGGCACATGGGTTGATCCATTTGATGGTCGAGCGGACATTGATAAGGGGCTGATCCGGTGTGTAGGCGATGCACGTCTTCGATTTCGCGAAGACGCGCTTCGTATGGTTCGTTGTATTCGGTTTGCCTCTGTGTTCGGCTTCTCCATTGCGCCGCATACTTGGAGGGGAATCCTCTCGGAAAGAGATACCATAGGCTGGATTGCGCTCGAACGCATCCGCAGTGAATTTGAAAAAATTATTGCGGGTCCCTCCCCATTAAGAGGATTAGAGATGTTTGTTCGCAGCGGATTGCATGCTCGCATGAAGGTACCTTTTCCGTATACAGGGCATGATAAGGATACGATAGCAGCCATCGATAAAATCGAACCGGAACAATCCTGGATCCGTTGGTCATTACTGTTTCTTGCCTGCGGTATTACAGCACAGGAAGCCGAAAGGCTGCTGCGATCATGGACATTCTCCAATCGACAGCGGGAAGCTATCGTAAAGCTTCTGAAGCTGCATGAATCTTATATGCATTTGCCTGGTGATCGAGAGGCACATAGCAAAATAGAGTGGATCAGGTTAGTGCTTGCTCTGGGAGCCGAGGCAGCCCAAAGTTGGCTGCATATGCAGAAGGTTTTGAAGGAAACAGGTGCGGGTTCGATTTCATGGGACAGAATTCAGCAGCTTGAGCACTGGCAGCGCGAGCTCCAGATCCGAAGCTTGAAGGATTTGGCCATTACCGGGAGCGAACTGCTTGAGGCGCTGGACAAGCCTCGTGGGCCATGGCTTGGGGAGCTTCTTGGGCAGCTGCTGGAGAAAACGGCGGCAGGAAATATAAACAACGACAAGGAATCGTTGATTGACGAAGCAAAGCGGGTGGTAATTCATAATGAAGGAATCTGATCAAGACAATACACTTCTCCATATGTTTCAGGAAAATCCGGGCCGGTTTTTGTCAGGCGAGGAGATCAGTCGCAAATTATCCATTAGCCGGACAGCTGTATGGAAGCAGATAAATAAGCTGCGCAATCTGGGGTATGAGTTCGAAGCCATTCCGCGTATGGGGTACCGCATGATGGATGAACCTGATGCACTGAGCATGGATACGCTGACAGCGGGAATGACCAGTGAATACTTCGGCAAACCGTTAATTCTGTTGGATAAGACCAATTCCACACAAGAAGATGCCCGGCAGTTGGCGGAGGAGGGGGCATCAGAGGGCACGCTCGTCATATCCGAAGAGCAAACGGGCGGGCGCGGCAGAATGGGCAAGAAATTCTATTCCCCGCGAGGTAAAGGCATATGGATGAGTCTGGTGCTTAGACCGAAACAGCCACTGCATCTCACGCAACAGCTTACCTTAATGACAGGCGTTGCTGTCTGTCGAGCGATTGCTAAATGCACTGGCGTGCAAACGGATATCAAATGGCCTAACGATATTTTGTTTCAAGGCAAAAAAGTTTGCGGTATTCTATTGGAATCTGCCACCGAGGATGAGCGGGTGCGGTACTGCATTGCTGGTATTGGAATTAGTGCCAATCTGAAGGAATCTGATTTTCCGGAGGATCTTCGTAACGTGGCGACTTCCATTCGTATGGCTGGTGGAGCTGCTGTCAATCGGACAGAATTGATCCATTCCATCATGGCAGAGATGGAAGGGCTGTATCAATTGTATAACGAGCAGGGTTTTAAGCCGATTGCCTCCCTTTGGGAAGCTTTGTCGGGATCCGTCGGTCGCGATGTTCATGTACAAACGGCCGGGGAACGTTTTAGCGGGATGGCTACAGGACTTAACAAGGATGGCGCGTTGTTGGTACGCAATCAGGCTGGTGAGCTGATTCCCGTCTATTCCGGAGATATCTTTTTTGATACCCGGTAAATGAATCTTGGTGATTTCGAGAAAATAATTTGTTATACTAAGACCAGAGGCGGTATCGCTGCGAGCGAACTGCACTCTGTAGAAAGCCGCTATCTTGAATAGCGTTTAAGTAATAGAACACCTTCATAACTGTTATGCCGGTTACGTTGGATTCTGCTCTGAGCCGAAAGGACCGAGACAGAAGGGACGATCGCGAGTGACTCTTTTTTGCCTTTCGGACTTTTTAGCGAGTATGTGCTAAAAGGTTTTTTTATTGTGTCTAACTCATCTACACAAAGGAGGCTGTGTCACTATGGCAGGCAAACAAACACTGAACATTGTGAAATTGAAGAACATGAAGAAGAAGGGTGTACCGATCACCATGCTGACCGCGTACGATTATCCCTCGGCCAAGCTGGCAGAGGAAGCGGATATTGATATGATATTGGTGGGCGATTCTCTCGGGAATGTTGTGCTTGGTTACAACTCTACGATTCCGGTAACGCTGGATGACATGGTGTATCATACCCGTGCCGTCGCTCGCGGTGCGGAGGATACGTTCATCGTAGCAGATATGCCGTTTATGACCTATCACGGGAATATTGATGAAAGCCTTCGCGGCGTGCGGAGATTGATGCAGGAAGGTCATGCGCATGCAGTGAAAATGGAAGGCGGAGCGGAAATTGCTGATACGGTGAAACGAATTGTGCAATCCGGCGTGCCGGTGCTGGGTCATATTGGACTGACGCCTCAATCGGTCAATCAGATCGGGGGCTATCGCATACAAGGCAAGGATGCACAAGATGCAGAGCGGCTCATGAATGATGCTAAGGCATTGGAGGCTGCGGGGGCATTTGCCATCGTCCTGGAGCTGGTTACGGAAGAAGCTGCGGCGGATATATCCAAAGCGCTGAGCATACCGACGATTGGCATTGGGGCCGGCCGTTATTGTGACGGTCAGGTGCTGGTATACCATGACTTATTGAAATACGCATCACCATACCGTGATAAACGCTTCGTGAAAACATACGCAGACGTAGGTTCCATCATTCGAGACGGGATTGCGCAGTATGTGAAGGAAGTGAAGGAGCGTTCGTTCCCGGCTGAGGAGCATGTATTCAAAGCCGAGAAAGCAGAGATCAGCGAAACGACTTTATACGGCGGCAAAAAGGAAAAGGTGGGCACGTCTTCATGAAAGTAATTCGCACCATTGCGGAATTAAAATCAGAACTCAAGGATCGCCGGAATTCCGGCAAGGGTCCCGTAGGTCTTGTGCCTACGATGGGATATTTGCATGAAGGACACGCCAGTCTTATGCACAGAGCGCGTGAGATTTCAGGCACAGTCGTTATCAGTATCTTCGTAAATCCGATTCAATTCGGACCAGGTGAGGACTATGAGACATATCCTCGAGATGAAGCACGCGATCTGGCGCTGGCCGATTCTGAAGGCGTGGATGTGGTGTTTATCCCCACCGTTCAAGAAATGTATCCGCAGCCGATCAAAACTAAAATTTCCGTATCGGAAATAACATCTTTATTGTGCGGGGCATCCCGTCCCGGGCACTTTGACGGCGTCACAACAGTCGTTAGTAAACTGTTCAATATCGTAAAACCGGATTATGCCTTCTTCGGCATGAAGGATGCCCAGCAAGTGGCCGTTATTGAACAAATGGTACAGGATTTGAATATGGGCGTAACCATCGTACCATGTCCGATTATCCGAGAGTCCGATGGACTGGCTCTGAGCTCGCGTAATGTGTATTTGAAGCCAGAAGAGCGGGCAGAGGCTCTTGTGCTGTCGGGTTCCTTGCGGACGGCTCAGGAGGCGATCCAGCAGGGACAAGCGGCAACAGCAGGCGAGATCCGGGCCCATCTTCGGGAATATATATCCCGGTCCCCGCTTGCTGATATTGATTATGCGGAAGTGCTCACTTTCCCGGAACTTGCTCCCGTGGAAGATTCTTATCGTATTGTAGATGAAGACCGAACCGTGATCATGGCGCTGGCCGTACGTTTTGGCCGCACCCGTCTCATCGACAATGCGTTAATTCAACCGAAGGTAGGGGAATCCCATGTTTAGAACGATGATGAAATCCAAAATACACCGTGCTACTGTGACGGAAGCGAATCTGAACTATGTGGGCAGCATTACCATTGATGAAGATTTGATGGAAGCGGCCGACCTTCTGGAAAATGAAAAAGTTCAGATTGTGAACAATAACAATGGTGCCCGTCTGGAAACCTATGTAATCAAAGGCGAGCGCGGCAGTGGTGTGATTTGCTTGAATGGGGCGGCTGCAAGGCTCGTTCAGCCAGGTGACAATGTCATTATTATTTCTTATGCCATGATGTCCAAAGAGGAATACGACAATCATACTCCAACTGTTGTCATCGTTGACGAATTGAATAAGCCGGTGACAACGGAGTATCGTGAGGTTCACGCCGCAATTCTCTAAGAGGTGGTTCAATAAGCTTCCTTCTCGGTGCTGAAAACCTGACTTTTTTAAACAGGAATTCAAGGAACCAAAATGTGTCGGGACTTCGTAGGGATGAAAAGACTGTCTTCTACAGAAAATGAGTTCAGGTCGACGCACTGATCTCATTTTTAAGCTAGGGGTGGGATGCAGCTATGTTTCAACATGTATTCGCTGAAATGAACAACATGTTAGATGAAATTGTGAAGCATTACCCTGCTGCTAAAGGTCCCCAAAAACAGGCGCTGGTACAAAACTGGAATATGCTCAAAAGCATGAGTGAGGGCATACTCGAGGAATGGCTTCATTTCGAAGAAAAAATGGCCATTTTTCGTGAGAGTGCTGTGTCGCCGCCGGTTTTTCCACCGACCGAAGCGCCTGAACTGCAGCTAGATGCGTTTGTTCGCGGTCAAGGTTATTACAAGTTGCTGATGTTTCAGCCAGCGATACAGCAGTTTGAGGCTGCTGCCTTGATTTTCCCTGACAGTCTTTTGATCAAGTTGTACATTGCTATGTCCTATATGTATTTGGGTCAAACCTCACAAGCCTCCGATGTCCTTGTATCCATATTGCCTTTAGCTGACGACAGGAAGCTGAGGGCGATTATCCACAACGCGCTGGGATGCATCGAGGTGCTGAATGGACAACAACGAAAGGCCGAGGAGCATTTTGTACTGGCGATGCAAAGCGACCCGACGCTTCCTGACCCCATGATCAACATGGAGGTCTGCAAGCAGAACTGTGGTGAACTCCAGTACGGAAGCCAATTGATTTCACTGCTATAGTTATCAAGCCAAACATGAAGCGATGCCAGAGCTCATTCTTGAGACTCGGGTATCGCTTTTTTGGCATGCGAACAGGAGATAACCTATCGGCGAATTTGTACCCGGAATGTTCAAATGCCGCAACTTCTGGTATGCTGGTAATTAGTCTGGAGGAAAGGGATTTTATCGAAATGAAATTTGCCGTATTGGATTTTGAAACCACGGGCAACCAGTCTGCAGATGAGATTATTCAGGTGGGACTGGCCATCATCGAAGAGGATCGAAGCATATCCCGCGTATACGGCTCCTATGTCAATCCCGGGATTCCGATCCCTCCTTTTATTACCGGTTTGACCGGCATTTCCGATCAAGATGTGGCGGATGCTCCGTCTCTTGAGGAGATGATGATGGAACTTGTGCCAATGCTCGACGATGTTGTATTAGTTGGGCATAATGTAGCTTTTGACTTCAACTTTCTGCAAAATGCACTCGATCGCTGCGGTTATTTACCGTTTAGCGGCCGCATTTTAGATACGATGCACTTTTTGAAAATATGCTTTCCGTCTTTGCCATCTTATCAGCTTGGGATGGTGTCTTCCCATTTTAGCCTGGAGCATGACCGTCCGCACCAAGCGGACAGCGATGCACTTGCTACGGCTTACGCCCTGCTGAAATGCCTGGAGGAGATTGATGAGCTTCCTCTGCTCACCATTCAGCGGTTAAGTGATCTTTTTGCTGATGAGGACAGCGATTTGGCCTGGTTCTTTGACGGGGTTCGTTCCGATCGGGAGCTGCAGGGCATTCAAGATGATAACGGCCATACTTACTACCGTCAGTTTGCGCTGGCTGTTGACGATTGGAATGATATTGCACCTGTGCGTGACGAATCAGAGCCTAATCCTTTGGCGGATGTAAGCTTCGAGCAATACATGGATGATGTGCGCGCGGGTCTGAAGGCGACTCTGCCTCATTATGAGAGCAGGGATGCACAGGATCTAATGTTCCGGGAAGTCATGCAGGCGCTGGATGACAATAAACATTTATTGATCGAAGCTGGCACAGGGACTGGTAAATCACTTGGATATTTGCTGCCCTCGATTTATCAAAGCGTGAAGCAGGAACAGAAGGTGATGGTAAGCACGCATACGATCAACCTTCAAGAACAGCTGCGTGACCGCGATATTCCGCTGCTCACCCAGGTTGTTCCTTTTCCTTTTAAAGCTGCAATCTTCAAGGGAAGAGGACATTATTTGTGTTTGAGAAAATTTGAACATAAAATAAATAGAAGAGATTTTCATTCTCCGAAGGAAGATGTGATCATCGCCGCTCAGATGCTGGTCTGGTTAACCCAGACGGAAATTGGTGATGATGAGGAGCTGAATCTTGGCGGCCGCGGAGGCGATTTCTGGGAGACCATTTCCAGCGATTCCGATTCGTGTCTGGGACGTGCCTGTCCGTGGTTCCGCAAATGCTACTATCACAGAGCCAAGCATGAAGCAGGCATCGCGGATGTCGTCATTACGAATCATTCGAAGCTGTTCACCGATGTCAAAGCGAATCATCAGCTGCTTCCGAGCTACGAACGGCTTGTCATTGACGAAGCGCATCATCTTGAAGATGTCGCCGGCAAGCATCTTGGCTTGCAAATGAAATATTTCACGGTCGTCCATACCTTGACTCGAATGTACAAGGACAGCCGCAGTGGTCAGCTCCCGGCTCTTCGCCAGCTGCTGCAAGCATCTGCGCACGAGAAGGCCGTTGAATGGTCCTCCGTGATCGATCGGATCTATCCGGATTTGATCACCGTAAAAGAGAATTGGGATCGTCTCAGCGACCAATTGTTTGGACTGCTGCCGGAGCGCGGTGATGCATCGCCGGGAGATGCCGGGCAATTCTCGCTTCGCTTGTCGCCAGCCAAAAAACCGAAGAGCTGGGACGAACTGGCCGAGCTCGAGCACCAGATTCACATCACGCTGGGCGATGTTGTTCGCAAGGGGGACAAGCTGATAGCCGAGATGAAGGAAGATCTGGATGATTACAGTGCGGACAGCCTGCTTACCGACCTCTCGGGTCTATTTAAGGATCTGGCCGCGCACCGTGAAGAGCTCCGGTCCTTTATGGCATTGAATGATGAAGGCACGGTATACTGGATGGAGGCTAATGGCAATTTCCGCAGTAAATCGCTGCAGCTTTATGCAGTACCCATCGATGTAAGCACCCACTTAAAGGAATTGTTTTTCGACAAAAAACAAAGTGTGATTTTAACATCGGCGACCTTGTCGGTGGACAAGTCATTTCAATTCATGATTGAGAACCTGGGCCTTCAGGAAGCGGCCGATACAGGCAATCTGAATACTGTCCAGCTGCCTTCCCCGTTTAATTACAGGGAGCAGGCGCTTCTTGTTGTGCCTCGCGACTTTCCGAGCGTGAAGGGCTCGGTTGGCGATGCCCTCTTCGTGAATACGCTTGTACAATCGCTTGCGGACACGGCGAACGCCACGCATGGGCGTATGCTTGTTCTGTTCACCTCGTACCGCATGCTGAGGCAGGTGCATGAACCTTTGAAGGAAGCCCTGGCCGCTAGTGACATCACCGTATTGGGACAAGGGATGGATGGTACCAGTCGGACCAAGCTGATTCGGAGGTTCCAGGAGAGCAGTGCATCCGTTCTGCTGGGGACAAGCTCCTTCTGGGAAGGGGTAGACATTCCGGGGGAAGCTCTGACTTGTCTGGCGATCGTCCGGCTGCCGTTTCAGCCGCCAAATCATCCCTTGGTTGAAGCGAAGAGCGAGCTGCTTCAGCAGCAGAAGAAGAATCCTTTCATGAAACTTTCGGTTCCGCAGGCCGTCATTCGATTCAAACAAGGATTTGGCCGTCTGGTACGGACAGCACATGACAAAGGAATCGTGATTGTGTATGACACCAGAGTGATTGAATCCTACTACGGGAAATATTTCTTGTATTCCTTGCCCGGTCCGAAGATGGAGCATATGCCGACCGAGGCGATTGTGCCGCGAGTAACGGAATGGCTGCAGGAAAGTGTAAATGAAGAAGAGTAAGTAAAACAATGGATATAAAACGAAAAAGGAAATGGTTATTAACCTATTATTAGGGGGAGCATGCATGAAATCGGAAAAAATTTCGGAGGCCGTGGTCCGCAGATTACCTGTATACTTGCGCTATTTGAATGAACTTCAGAAAAGAGAGGTCTCAACGGTTTCCTCCCAGGAACTGGGACAGAAGCTGGACCTCAATCCCGCGCAAATACGTAAGGACCTGGCGTATTTCGGTGATTTTGGACGAAAGGGGATCGGTTATGATGTATCGTATCTAATCGAGAAAATTCGCCAGATTCTTAAATTGGATCAGCAGATCAATGTTGCATTGATCGGGGCCGGTAATCTTGGTCATGCATTGTCGAACTACAATGCATTTCTGAAGGATAATATGAAGATTGTGGCCATTTTCGATTCGTATTCTCCCAAAGTTGGTATGAATATTAACAATTTAGTCGTTCAGCCGATGGAGGAACTTGAGAAGACCGTTCGTGAGCACAGTATTCGTATCGGCATTATTACCGTACCCGATTTTGAAGCACAAAATGTAGCAAATCAGCTGATTGCTGCTGGAATTGAGGCGATTCTAAACTTTGCGCCAACCATTCTGAAGGCTCCTTCCCATATCCGTATTCATACGGCTGATTTTACGACGGATCTGCAAAGTTTGGCCTATTATTTGGATAATGGTAAGGAGGATGCAGCCCATGACGACAACGAAGTGGATGGTTAAGAACGGAACATTTGCTGTACTGGAGGAAGGAAGACCCGTTCTACGAGGTTATATGGTCGTTGAGAACGATCGGATCACGTATCTGGGCGAAGACGAGCCTACTGTGGAAGAAGGAACCGAGATCATCGATGGTACACATCTGTTCTTCCTGCCTGGATTGGTGAACACACATGGACACGCAGCCATGTCACTTCTTCGCGGCTATGGCGACGATCTGGCTCTGCAAGTATGGCTGCAGGAGAAAATGTGGCCTATGGAAGCTAAATTTACATCTGACGATGTATATTGGGGCACCTCTCTTTCCGTTCTGGAGATGATTAAGGGTGGAACCACTACATTCGTTGATATGTACGATCATATGGATCAGGTTGCCAAGGTTGTGGAGGATTCAGGGATGCGCGGTGTTCTAACACGTGGCGTTATCGGACTATGCCCTCCAGAAGTGCAGCAGCAGAAACTGGATGAGGCCGTAGCTTTTGCTAAAGACTGGCACGGACAGGCTGACGGCAGAATCACGACGATGATCTCGCCGCATGCCCCGTATACATGCCCGCCTGATCTCATTGAGAAATTTGTTCAGGCATCGCATGATTTGAATCTGCCGATTCATACGCATATGTCCGAAACCAAAGCTGAAGTGGCTCAGAATGTGGATGACTATGGGCTTCGTCCCGTAGCCCATCTAGAGAAGCTGGGGATGTTCTCCCGGCCAACGCTGCTTGCCCATGCCGTTCATCTGACCGACGAGGAAATTGAGATTCTGGCTAAGCATGGTGTAGCGGTATCACATAATCCGGGCAGCAACTTAAAGCTAGCAAGCGGCATCGCTAGGGTGCCTGAGTTATTGAAAGCTGGCGTAACAGTGTCACTGGGTACGGATGGACCCGCTAGTAATAATAATCTGGATATGTTTGAAGAGATGCGCCTGGCTGCCCTGATCCATAAGGGAGTCAGTGGGGATCCGACAGCCATCCCGGCTTCGGAAGCTCTTCGGATGGGAACTGTGTATGGAGCTCAATCGGTATTCCTGAACGATATCGGTCATCTTGCCGTAGGGATGAAAGCAGATATCATTGCTCTGGACACCGACCAAGCACATTTCCTTCCGCGAACGGATTATATTTCACATGCTATTTATTCCGCCAGCGCGAAGGATGTGGAGCATGTCTGGATTGATGGGAAGCAGGTAGTAAAGCATGGTGCCAGCCTTACCCTTGACGAAGAGCGGATCCGCCGGGAAACACAGATGGCATTTGAGCGTCTTACAACCCTCTAGGGAATATTCAAGGGGAGCGAGGAAGACGGATTGAAGAAAAAGACGAAGTGGATATTATGGAGCATAACTGGATTACTGTTGCTGCTGCTTATCATACAGCTCTATTATTCTTATGTTATGAAAGATACATGGAATGAAGAATCAATGGCCATCCAAGCCGCCAAACAGTACGGGGAGCTGGTTTCGTCTGAGAAAACCTATAAATCGGTATGGGGCGAAAACAATAATTACTGGGTGGTCACGGGGAAGGACGCAGATCATCAAGATCGAATGGTATGGGTGAAATTCACCGACGATAACGTGCCTGTCGAAGCTGATGATGCGGTTCACTCCATACTGCTAAAGACAGGCTTGTCAGAAGCTCAGATGCTGGCTCAAATTCATCAGGAAATGCCGGATGCGGTCATTAAGCGATTGCTGCCCGGAATGTATGAAGGAGAGTATGCATGGCAGCTGCAGTATGAAAATCATGACCAGCGGGGCTATCGATTCTATCGTTTTCAAGATGGAAATGCCATCGGAGATGATATTATTCTGCCCAATTAATGCGCAAACAGATAGAAAAGAGGCGTCCCTGAAAGCATAGAGGGATGCCTTTTTTGATTCGATCATAATGTAAGCGCATTCAGAAAATATTGGAAAAAATGTTCTAAATATTTTCACAGTGATGCATGAAAAAGTATATAAGATATGATATACTCGTACATGTATCAAAAGAGTAGATAAATAGACAAGTGTTTTGATATATCATTGTTATAGGAAATTTGGTTGTGATTTTATTGTTTTATCGATAGATAAAAATTTAATATATTGAAGGAGGAACTTCATGAAAGTACGCATCGTTCCTATCGTGCTGACTGTCGTGATTTCAGCATCGGTTCTCTTTGGTGGTTGGTTTCTGTATCGGCAAATGGCCCTGCAGAATCCGCTTGCATCGGTTGTGTCCCAATATGATGGCGTGAAGAATTCTCAAATAGATATTAAACAGGATACCGTCACTTTGAAACTTGATTTGGAACCAAATACGAATTTACAAGGACTGATCCAGCATATCAAGCATGAAGGTAAATCCGTAATCGGAAGTCGAGAATTGAAAGTCCAGGTTGAAGATCATTCATCAGAAGCCTTGGATCAGTGGTGGGATCAAGCCATGCTGTCCGTAGCTGAAGCCATGGACAATAAGCAATATACTCAGATTCAAACTTCGCTGGAGCAGCTGGCTGGTAAGTCCTCGAATTTGAAAGCAAAAGCAACAATTGATGAAAACAATGTTTATGTCAGCTTGTCCGATGGCAAGTCAGGTAAGTTTATAATCTTACCGCGTCAACCTGGTAAAATGGAGGGGTGGATTCATGCCTAAGCTGGCTAAAGAAATATTAATAGGTTTTATTCCGGTGTTGTTGGTATTTCTAGTATTTATTGGTGTGAATATCGTACCTCTATTGATCGCGGGAGGACTGGTCGGTGCCCTGTTATTTATTGCAAAAATGAAAGGCGGAATCGCTGTAGGCGCTGGGAATGAGCGCAAACGGAAGAAGAGCGGACCGGCTAAGCTGACGTTCGAAGAAATAGGCGGACAGGATAATGCCAAGCAAGAGCTGCGTGAAGCTCTGGATTTTCTAATTCGTCATGAAGACATCAAGAAATTCGGCATTCGTCCATTAAAAGGGATTCTTCTCACCGGGCCTCCAGGGACAGGGAAGACCTTGATGGCAAAAGCGGCAGCTCACTATACAGATTCAGTTTTTGTGGCTGCTTCAGGTAGTGAATTTGTTGAAATGTATGTAGGTGTTGGTGCAGGGCGTATCCGTGACTTGTTTAAAGATGCACGGAACCGTGCAGTTAAGGAAAACAAGCAAAATGCGATTGTGTTTATCGATGAGATTGATGTCATTGGCGGCAAGCGCGAAGGCGGTCAGCAGCGGGAATATGACCAGACGCTGAATCAGCTGCTGACGGAGATGGATGGTATCTATTCGCAGGAAACACCGCGTATTCTCGTTATCGCTGCAACGAACCGCAAAGAAATGCTGGATAGTGCGTTGCTGCGTCCAGGTCGATTCGACCGGCATATTCAGGTGGATTTACCGGATAAGAAGGGCCGTGCGCATATCTTGAACCTTCATGCAGGCAATAAACCGCTGCACGAAGATGTGGATTTGGAGAAAATTGCCGAAGAGGCTTACGGCTTCTCTGGTGCTCAGCTTGAGAGTGTTATGAATGAGGCAGCCATCTACACGATGCGTGAGAATGAACAATTAATCCATCAGCGGCATTTATCAATGGCAATTGATAAAGTCATGATGGGCGAACGATCTGATCGCGAATCGAATCTGGAAGAGAAAAAGCGGGTTGCCATTCATGAATTGGGACATGCTATTATGGCAGAGCTTGTTCGTCCCGGCAGCGTGAAACAAGTGGCACTCAGTCCGCGTGGTAAAGCGCTGGGTTATGTCCGTCATAACCCGCAGCAGGAGCAATATTTGTATACCAAGACATTCCTGGAAGAGCAAATCATGATTGCACTTGGCGGTGCCGCTGCTGAAGAAATGTATTATGGTGGCCGAAGCACAGGTTCCAGCAATGACTTTGAGCAATCGCTCAATATCGTGGAGACGATGATGAAGTCTGGTTTAACGGCCCTCGGCATCGTGAATATGAATATGGTAACAACTGAAGAGTTAATGAAAGAGAATAATAAAATATTGGAAGAGTTAATGAACCGTACTAAGCATCTCTTGGAACAACAACGGCTAATATTCGACAATTCTCTGGATATCCTTTTAAAGGAAGAAATTCTATCGGGAGAACAATTTAGATGTCAATTTCGTGAAAACAAGCTTTTACCAGCATAAATTGTTATGCTGGTTATTTTTTTTTACTTTTTTGCCGTGCTAAGATATCATTAGAGGTTGTGCTCCAAAAATGTCTTTTCGACAATTTTTTTCGACAAATGGGGTACAATAGAGTATAGAGATAAGGAAAGGGTGGAGTAGAAACCATGTACTTCAAAAAAATCGGCGTTGTAGGCGGCGGGACCATGGGGCAGGGCATAGCGGAGATGCTAGCTGCCAAAGGTCTGGACGTGCTGCTCGTAGAGAAAACTCCAGAGAAATTGGACTATTCGTACCGTATGATTGAAGCCAGTCTGGATAAGCAACTAGAGAAGTGGGGAATTACTCAAGCAGAGAAGAAATTAATACTGTCCCGGATTCAAAAAGTTACTCATTTTGCCGAACTCAGCTCCTGCGATATGGTGATTGAGACCATTATAGAGGATTTGGAAGCAAAGAAAGAAGTATTTGCACAGTTAGATCAGGTATGTCCGAGTCATATCATATTAGCAAGCAACACATCCACGCTTAGTTTGACGGAGCTCGCCAGCTCTACCAAATATCCTGAGCGTGTTATTGGCATGCACTTTATTCACCCAGTTTCCAAAGTAGATTTGGTTGAAATTATTCGTGGATTGAAAACATCAGACCAAACTTTTACCGAAACCAAACGCTTTGTCGAAGAAGTAGCGGATAAAAAAGGCATCATGGTATATGAATCTCCAGGCTTTGTCACAACGCGCATGATTACGCTGATGATCAATGAAGCTATGCATTTGCTTCAAGAAGGCGTGGCATCAGCCGAGGATATCGATGATGCGATGAGAATTGGATACAAATTCCAACATGGACCACTTGAGATGGCGGATCGCTTCGGCTTAGATTCTATCCTGGCAGCCTTGGAGCGTATGTTCCGGGAATATGGCGAACTGAAATACCGTCCATCGATTGTATTGAAGAAAAGAGTTCGCGCTGGACAATTGGGCGTCAAAACGGGAGAAGGCTTTTTCAAGTACGACAAGGATGGTGACCGGGTATGAATATTCTCGTAATCAATGCAGGCAGTTCTTCATTGAAATATCAATTATATAATATGAAAGATGAATCCGTTCTGGCAAAAGGCTTAGTCGAGCGGATCGGCATGGATTCCTCAATTCTGACACACAAGCCGACAGGTAAGCAGGATGTAACCGAAGTCAGCGAGATACTGGAGCACACCACCGCGATTCGTAAGGTGCTGGGCATGCTGACAAATGAGGAGCATGGTGTCATTCCGTCCATCGACAGTATCCAAGCTGTTGGACACCGCGTAGTGCACGGCGGCGAGTCATTTAAAGAGTCTGCGCTCGTGGACAGTGACGCCAAGGCAGAAATTCGTCGCTTGTTTGACTTGGCTCCTCTTCACAATCCTGCTTCCATGATGGGGATTAATGCTGCTGAATCGAATATGCCAGGGGTTCCACAGGTGGTCGTATTCGATACGGCATTCCATCAGACCATGCCTGAGAAAGCATATCTGTACGCAATACCTAGAGTGCTTTATAGTAAGTATAAAGTACGTCGTTATGGCGCACACGGTACGTCCCATGATTATGTAAGTAAGGCGGCAGCCGACTTTTTGGATCGGCCAATAGAGGATTTGAAGATCATCACTTGCCATATCGGCAACGGTGCTTCCTTGACAGCAGTCAAAGGCGGAAAGTCCGTGGACACATCGATGGGAATGACTCCGCTGGAAGGCCTGATGATGGGAACGCGTAGTGGTGATTTGGACCCTGCTATCGTGCCGTTTGTCATGAACAAGGAAGAGTTGACCGTTAATGAAGTGAACTCCATGCTGAACAAGCACAGCGGCTTGCTGGCGATATCCGGAATCAGCAGTGATATGCGCGAGATTACGGAAGGGATGGAGAAAGGGGAGCCTAATTCCACATTGGCTTTTGACATGTATGAATATCGTCTCCGTAAATACATCGGTGCCTATGCTGCGGCTATGAATGGCGTGGATGTTATTGTCTTTACTGCGGGTGTTGGCGAGAATTCGATCGTTCTTCGTCAAAGAGTGCTTGAGCAGCTCACCTATCTGGGGGTAGAATTGGATGAGGAGCTGAACAGCATACGTTCCGGCGAACCGCGCCGTATTTCAGCGGCCAATTCGAAAGTAGAGGTGCTTGTCATCCCTACCAATGAAGAATTGGTTATTGCCCGGGATACACATCGCATCGTACTAGCTTCTAACCGTTAATACAGTAGTGATATAAGGGAGAGATTTTAGCATGGCCACCAAAAGTGTGATTCGCAACGTCAGCCAGCATGTCGGTGAGACTGTCACGATCGGCGCCTGGATTAATAACAAGCGTTCCAGCGGGAAGATTCAATTCTTGCAGCTGCGCGATGGGTCTGGTTATATTCAGGGTGTTGTTGTGAAGAGTGAAGTACCCGAGCAAGTATGGGATGACGCGAAAAGCTTGACGCAAGAAAGCTCAATATATGTTACGGGCGTTATACGAGAAGAGCCGCGGAGTCAATCAGGCTATGAGATGACGGTTACCGGCATTGAAATTATACACCTTACGGAGAATTATCCAATTACGCCTAAAGAGCATGGTGTCGATTATTTGATGGACCATCGTCATCTATGGCTGCGCACGCAGAAACAGCGTGCGATTATGGTGATTCGTGCAGAGATCATCCGAGCCGTACAGGAATACTTCGATACGAACGGGTTTACGCTTGTGGATCCACCGATCCTGACCCCTACTTCCGCAGAGGGTACAACGAATCTGTTCCATACGAAGTATTTCGACGAGGATGCCTATTTGACCCAAAGTGGACAGCTTTATATGGAAGCTGCTGCTATGGCACTTGGCAAAGTATACTCTTTCGGTCCAACATTCCGTGCGGAGAAATCCAAAACCCGTCGTCACCTCATCGAGTTCTGGATGATTGAGCCTGAGATGGCCTTCACGGACCATGAGGAGAGCCTGCAGGTACAAGAGCAGTTCATTAGTCATGTGGTGCAGACCGTGGTTAAAAACTGCCGTCAGGAGCTTGAGACGATCGGTCGCGACATATCGAAGCTTGAAGCGATTCAGGCACCATTCCCGCGGATTACTTATGATGAGGCCATTGATTTCCTGCATACCCAGGATTTCGATATTCCATGGGGGGAGGACTTCGGTGCACCGCATGAAACGGCTATTGCTGAGAAGTATGAAAAGCCGGTCTTTATTACTCATTATCCGGCAGGAATCAAGGCCTTCTACATGAAGCCTGATCCGAATCGTCCTGAAGTTGTCCTGTGTGCGGATATGATTGCTCCGGAAGGCTATGGCGAGATTATTGGCGGATCGCAGCGGATTGACGATCCGCAGCTGCTTGAAGAACGCTTCAAGGAGCATGATCTGTCGATGGAAACCTATCAATGGTACATGGATTTGCGTAAATACGGCACCGTGCCTCATTCCGGCTTCGGATTAGGTCTGGAGCGTACCGTTGCCTGGATCTGCGGTTTGGATCACGTCCGTGAAACCATTCCGTTCCCTCGTACGCTGTACCGGTTGTATCCGTAAGCCGTGAGAGGTGAGTCGATGAACCGCGGTCATGCCGGCAATGACGCACAAGGCTGGAGTGCCGGCGCCGCTGCCGGCATGAGCCAAGCCATGGCCGTCATTCCATATGCCTTGCTCCGGCATTACCGGTCGCTTGGTTTAAGCGATCGTGAAGCCATGCTGGTGATCCATCTCATAGGCTATCAACAGGTAGAGTTTAAAGCATTCCCTTCACTTGAAGAGCTAGCGGAAGTAACAGGTTCCCCCGCGGCGTTTGTTGCCACAAGCCTGCAACGCTTGATGAAGATCGGGCTGATCGGTATCGATGAGTATGTGGACGAGTCTCAAGGGGTTCACTATGAAAGGTACAACCTGAATGGTTTGTATGAGAAACTTGCTTTGCGGCTGGCTGAAGATGGCAAGGAGAACGGAACGACAGAAACGTCTTTTGCCTCCCCGCTATTGAACGCAAAGTTTGCATCCGCTAAGGGATCGGAAAAAGAAATGGATGTGTCCGATAAGGAAGAACGAAATTTATTTAGCATTTTCGAGAAAGAATTTGGGCGTCCGTTATCTCCCATGGAGCTGGAGACGATTTCCGGCTGGGTCGATGCGGATCGCTATCCGGACGAGTTGATCTTGTTGGCTTTGAAGGAAGCGGTATTTGCCGGTAAGCTGCATTTCCGCTACATTGATCGGATCCTGCTCGAGTGGAGCCGTAATCGCGTGCGTACAGCGCAGGATGCCAAAGCTTATACACAGAAATTCAGAAATATTGGAAGATAGAAGAGAAGAGGCTGTCCCAAACGTCATCAGCTGATGACTAAGGGAAGGCCTCTTTTTCATTTCGATCCATTGTGCATGCTGCGATCGATTATTTTTGACGAGGTATTTGATGGAAAGAAAATCATTAGATGGTGGTCTTCGATGAAAACTATTTATTGTTTTTCTTTTTTTCTAGAATCTCTCTATGCTTTTCTCCCCACTTTCCCATACTTGTGAGTATCGGAAGAAATTCACGTCCTTCTTTTGTTAAAGAGTATTCAACTTTAGGAGGTACTTCTTTATAGACTTCTCTATGAACTAATCCGTCTTCTTCCATTTCCCTTAATTGTCTAGTGAGAATTCCTTTTGAAACACCAGGTATAAGCTTTTGAAGTTCGTTAAATCGTCTTGTTTCTTTACTTAAGTGCCACATAATAACTAATTTCCATCTTCCTGCAATTAGTCGCTGTGTATACGAGACAGTGCATTTATTTTCGGGTAAGTTTGGATTTGTTATTTTATTTATACTCATGAAAAGTGCCTCCTCTATACAATAGTCCTCTTTTTGTGACTATGTTATAAAAATGTTACTACTTTTAAAAATGATCCCTCTAATATAATATATGGTTAGGCCTAAAGAAACCAGCTGGTATATCGAAATAGGGAGTTGAATTGTATGTCTTCATTAGTAATGAATGCCATTAGAGTACATCAATATGGAGATACTAATGTTCTGAAACATGAAAGTATTGAGCGCCCAGAACCAAAAGACAATGAGCTTCTTATTAAAGTCCGATATGCAACTGTAACTCCATTTGATTGGAAAATGCGTAAAGGGCTCCTGCATAGTGTATTTCCTAAAACTTTCCCATATATCCCTGGAGGTTCAATATCAGGTGTCGTTGAAAAAGTTGGAGGCGGCATAAAGAATTTCAAAGTTGGTCAAGCTGTATTCGGTACTACTTATAATGGTGGTTACACTGAATACACGATCTCCACTGAAGAAAATATATTGCACATGCCAAACGGATTGACGTTTGAAAGTGCTGCTACTATTTGTGCAGGTGCTGCTCCTGCATGGAAGGCGTTATTTAGTGAAGGAAATTTACAACCGAATCAAAAAGTGTTGATCCACGCTGCTGCTGGAGGAGTAGGACAATTTGCTGTGCAACTCGCTAAATGGCACGGCGCGAAAGTTGTTGGCACAGCTTCAACTAATAATATTGAATTTGTAAAATCTTTAGGTGCAGATGAAGTAATTGATTATAAAAAGACAGCCATTGAAGAAGTTGTAGATGAATTCGACTTAGTTATTGACGCTGTTGGTGGAAATACATTGGAGCAATCTTGGAAGGTTGTTAAAAAAGGTGGAACATTAGTTAGCCTTACACAACCTCTTTCTTCAGATAAAGCGGAAAAATTGGGTATACAAGTACATTTTAATACAGGTCAAGCAACAAAAGACAATTTAAAAACCATTGCTCAATTACTTGCTGACGGTAAAATTTCATCTGAAATTGAGAAGGTTTATCCATTACATGAAGTGAAACAAGCTCATGAACAAAGCGAAACTGGACATGCTAGAGGAAGAATATTGTTGGAAGTTAATTCGATTTAAACTTAGATAAATAAAAGGAGAAGATTAATATGAACTCAACAGAATTAAGAAATACAATTGCTGAAACATGCGAAATATTTGATAGTCAATATGCTAAACTGGTAAAACCAATTAATCAATTACTAATCGATGTAGGTGCTTCCATTAGTGAAGAAACAGCAAATAAAATCATCGAAAATTTAAAGTTATATCACAGCGGGGATAAATATATTACGGATTGTCACTTTGATGAAAGCGAAAATTTCTTGAAAGACGGAATTGAGCTTATTCAAAAAGGCGATCTAGCAAATGGAGCATTACAAATTTATGGTGCTGGTCTGAATTTTGCGAGCTATGCTATGAAAGTTTATGGTCAAAAAAATGTGAATCCGTATAAAAATTTCGAAGAAAATTTTGGATTAATCATGAACTCATTAAAAAAGTGAATTTGTTAGATTGTTTGGAAAGCCGCCCTTCTATGGGCGGCTTTTAATGTTATAATACATTTTGATCAATCCGTTTTCAAAATGAGAATAAATGCATAATTAAATCAAATTATTATCCAGTGCTATAGAAAACACTGCCGCTTGCGGATGACTATGAAGGAGCGTCGAGAGCCGGGATCAATTTTTGTTATTATAATCGCCAGGATACCCCACTAAGTGATCATCAGCGTCCTGCTTATATCATTAAGGATCTTTTGGAAGTAAAAGATTTCGTTTAGATTTAGAAATTTAGAATAGAGGGGTACGATTCAATGAAATACAACCATATTCTATTTGATTTGGATGGAACCTTGACGAATCCGCGTGAAGGCATCACAAAAGCCGTCCAATATGCACTCGATAAACATGGAATTAACGTAAGTGATCTCTCAGAGCTTGAATGCTTTATCGGTCCACCGCTCCAGGCGACCTTCGCTGAGAAATACCATTTCAATGAAAACAAAGCTTGGGAAGCCGTTCTGAGTTACCGTGAATATTTCAAGGAGACCGGCATGTATGAAAATGAAGAATATGAAGGCATTCGCAAGCTGTTGGAAACGTTGTTGATGCAAGGACGTCAATTGTATGTTGCAACCTCCAAACCTACCGTTTTTGCCGTAACGATCCTTGAGCATTTTGGGTTGTCTTCTTATTTTACCATGGTGTGTGGAAGCGAACTGGATGGCACCCGATCCGCCAAGAGTGATATCATTCAGCATGTGCTGGATACATGCCGTATTGACAAGTCCGATGCCGTGATGATCGGGGACCGGAAGCATGATCTGATAGGAGCTCAGAACTGTGGTGTGGACAGCATTGCTGCTGGATATGGTTTTGGCTCGGAGGAAGAACTGGCCGCATGCGAGCCAACCTATTATTTCAAGACGGTGGAGGAAATGCAGGGGGCGTTCACAGGCTTGACGGTATAAAATTCTTCGATACAGGAAAGCGCTTCGATTTTTTATGCAATATCGGGTATAATGGTCATAACCAGTCGGATTGTCATTATTTTGAAGGGAGGGGCATGATCATGATGGGAAGATTGACAATGAGCTCTATGCAAGGTCTATATGATGAACAACGGCGGTTGTTTGCATGGAGCGATAAGAAAGGTACCGCCTGATTACCTCGCATAGAGAGGCCGTTTATCTTGTGGACTTTGCATCCTTAAAACCTTAACTTACATTTTAAGGAGCAGAGCATACCATGAAATATATAAACGCGGATATCATACTTCCTGAGGAACTGCTCAAGGAAGTACAAAAATATGTACAGGGTGGAATGGTATACATACCTAAGCCTGAAGGCTTGCGCAAGAGATGGGGAGAAAACTCGGGCAGCCGGTTATATTTGAAGAACAGGAACCAGGAGATTCGGAGACTGTTCGGTAACGGTGCAACGATTGATCAGCTTTCCGCTCAATATTGTTTATCTTGCGATTCCATCAAGAAAATCGTGTATAGCAAGGACAAGTAAAGTAAAGTCACATTAGACTGGATTCTGATGTGGCTTTTTTCTTTGTGTATGTAAACATCATATTAAATCATTCGTTATATAGGATATCGAGCAACCTCACTACTATAATGGCTTTATGAACGATTATGGTTATAGCAGAGGTGGTTTGTATGAACGGTTATGGTCAGTTTGAGGATGGAGAAGGGCGGAATGCGCTGCTCGCAAGAGCAGAAACGATTGCGTTATCGGCATTGCAGGAATTTAATCTGAAGCAGGTCGCGCTTGAATTTATCGGTTATTCGGACACGATTACATATCAGGTAAAGACCGAGGATGGCCGCAAATATTTATTGCGGATTCATCCGGGGAGAATAAGTCGAACGGAATTAATGTCGGAGCTTCAATTTCTGGATGCTCTTCATGCTGCAGGTTTTGTGGTACCAACAGGTTTAACTGCTCCTGATGGATTAAGAGTGATCCCAATCGACTCTTTCGAGGGTTCCCCGGCACTTCATGTTACATTGATGAAATGGGTCAATGGGGAGCATACCAGTGAAAGCCTTACGGAAAGCCAAGCATTTCATGTTGGCGTTATGATAGCCAAGCTGCACGAGGCAGCTATAGCTTTCGAAAGACCAGCTGGTTTTACCAGACCAACATGGGGGCTGAACAGCTTTAGAGAGGCGATTGCCAAGTTGGGAACGTATGCCCATACGTTCTTGTCTGCGGCCTCATGGTTACAATATCAACGAGCAGCTGAACAAGTTCAATCTCAGCTTGAGCTTATGAACGCTCATGATGGTAACTTTGGACTTATACATTCCGACTTACATTTAGGGAATATCGTGTTTGAAGGAGACCATCCCCGGCCGATCGATTTTGGCAGATGCGGATTCGGATACTATCTGTATGATCTGGCAGCGGTTTTGTTATCTCTTGTTCCAAGACAGCGATATCAAGTCATTCAGGGATATGAAAGCATACGAGAACTGGACAAGGATTATATTCAGTCGATGGAGTGCTTCTTCATCATGATTATGATAGAGAATTATAGCCATCATGCTTCCAATCCGAGTGAGACGGATAGCCTCAAGCATGAGCAGATGTATGCTCTCGCCTACATCGATACATATTTAAATGGGGATTCGTTTCTGCTGAATGTGGTGAAACCACTGGAATTATCTTAACAACGTAATTTCCCGGTTGCCCCAACTATTAGAGAAAGGTATCATGGGATCATTACACGTACGAAGAATAGGAGAGAAAAGGTTGTTGGTAAGGAAGCGCGCAGGCGAGTTTGCAATACGCTTTATGTTAATGTCTGCAGCCATCGTCTGGGTTCAATGGACCTCACTTCCTATGCCCATGTTGTGGCTAATCGGACTTGCTCTGTTGGTTTATATGTTATACAGGTTGGGCAGCTTCAGCTTATCCAAAATATCAAATTCAATTAGAGAAACATCCATTTTGGCACTTCTTATGATTATCGGGTTTATCCTCTATTATTTGTGTGGTGAAATGATCAGAAATTCGTTAATCGACCACAAGGCATGGGGGATCATTCTGTCCAGACTGAGCCTGATTCTGTTTGTACTGCCGTTTGCAATCACAACGATGTTTATAAGAGAAAAGCCACTTTATCTCGCCAAAGGCACCTGGATGACAACGATTCATTTTCCGTGGATATTCAAGGGCCCGATTAAAGACCCGATCTGGCGGTTTATGCTGATCTTTCTGGTTATCATTTGTGCAATATTTTCATTTTTTATTGAATGGGGACAGCCCAAATTCCTAGTTCTTGTCGGTTATGCCTTATCCTTTGCGCTGATTAATTCCATACTTGAAGAACTGTTATGGCGCGGGTTCATACTTAGTTATTTTGTAAGCAGATTTGGCGACATACAGGGGCTTATTATTGCCGGCACAGCTTTTGGTCTATACCACTACCACCTCGGTTTTTCTTGGCTCGTTTGCCTCTTGTTTTCACTCTTTGGTATTATGATGGGCGGGGTAGCTATCCGTTCACTGGGCCTACTCCCCGTAACGATCATGCATTTTGTGATGAACATTCTATTTGTTCTTAGCGGCATGATCCTGTAAATCCGTTTTTTCTACGGATAAGACTCGTGATTCTGCTAGTCATCTTTGTAAATATGGATACCATTATCTGCAGTCTGTTAGTAAGAAGGGCGTCTATAGACGTTCTTTTTTCGTTTTTATCTATATAGGGAAATGATATGGGGAAAAAATATGCTGTTCATGTTTTTTTAATTCTTTTATTTTTTTTGTAAAAAAGTGCAGGGGCAGCTCTCAAAGCTGACGTCAATGGATATGGGAAGGGAGGGGAGAGTTATTGATGCAGAAACGTTAATCACGCGTATCCTGCAAGGTGAGCAAGATGCCTTTCGGGAGCTGGTGGATCAATACAGCCAGCATGTGTTCCATACGGCATATTCGGTCCTGAGAGATGCCAAGGAAGCGGAGGATGCGTCGCAGGAAGTGTTTATTCAAGTATATAAAGCTCTCCCCCAGTACCGATCTGAAGGCTTTAAGACCTGGATTACACGAATCACTGTGAATAAAGCAATTGATATGAAAAGGAAGCTTTCCCGCAAACCACCGGAGCAGCTCTCCGGCGACCATGATGAAGTAATGGATAAACTCCCTTCCCGGGACGAAGATGTAGCCTCTCTGCTGATACATAAGGAGAAGAGAGAGGAACTCCGAGAGAAAATCGAGCAATTGCCTGACAACCATCGTGATATCATTACAGCATTTTATTTGAACGAGAAAAATTACGAACAAATCGCCGACGAGATGAAGGTTACAGTAAAAACGGTTGAATCCAAATTGTACCGGGCCAGACAATGGATCCGCAAGTCTTGGAAGGAGGAGGAGTGGAAATGAACATGGGGGTTAACGACGAGTACAGACATCTGACGGAACGATATATTAGAGGAGAAGGTACAGATGAAGAACGGTCGAACTATGAGGAACTCATGTTGTCGGATGACAGCGTACTGACATTGTACATGCAAGTTCTGGCCGAGTTTGAATCGGAACTGCCGAACCTGCCGGATCCGGAAGCATTTGCGGATGAACTAGTTGCCCATGAGCAGATCAAACCATATGTCCACAGAACAACACTGCGGAATCAGGATCATCCGAAACGTTGGTATGAACGAGCCATCGTCCATTATACCATTGCAGCGTCCATTACCATGCTGTTCCTCTTCACCGGGGCATTCAACCAGCTGCTTCCGGGTGAAACCAGCAGGGATATCTCCTTGTCCAATACACCTTCCTACAGCGAGCATTGGATGGAAAAGACAACAGGCTGGCTTGACCAGCTTTTATCTAGAACAAATGAATGAAAGGAAGATGCCTTGTGCAACCACAACGAAATAAAGGGTTTGCCTTTATATTAAATATTCTTCCTGGCCTTGGCCATTATTATTGGGGAAGAAAAGGGCGTGCACTATTATACCCTTTCTTGTTTTTTGGAAGTTTGTTTGGCGGATTTTTGTTAGGGATCATGAGTGGTACTGGAAATATTTTTGCCTTGGGCCTTCTTGCTGCAATCATGATCTGGGGGATTAGCATGCTTGATCTGTTAATTGCTCTAATCCGCTACAATCCCGTAACGATGATTCGCGATGAATATGGGCGGCCTATGGAGATTCGTCAGGAAAAGAGCGATGAGTCCGAGCGCTTTTACACCATTTTGTTATCCTTCATCCCCGGGCTAGGTCATTTTCAAATGGGTTTGATGCAGCGGGGATTGTCATTTCTCATTGCATTTTTCGGGCTTGGTACCATTATGCTGTTTCTGACAGGCTTGACTCACCAAACGGTATTTCTGCTATTCCTGGGAATGCTCCCAATCATATGGCTCTATTGTATGTTCGACGTGGTACAGCTGGTCCACCGCAAACAAGCAGGGGAATTTATTGAAGACCGAACCCTCTTTGATGAGCTAGAGAGTGGCCGGGATAGCGGGCGCCGCAGTAAAGTGGTTGCTACCTTGTTATCGGCGTTTCCCGGAGCGGGACAAATGTATTTAGGGCTGCAAAAGCGTGGACTTCAGCTCATGGTTCTTTTTCTCGGCAGTATTTATGTATTGGATGTACTCAAGCTGTCGCTGTTCCTGTTTTTGATTCCGCTGATCTGGTTTTATGCTTTTTTTGATGGGTTACAGCAAGTAAGCCGATATGGCAGAGAACCGCTGCGAGATAATCCAATCATCTCAGGGGTAGGCAATCAACAGCGCTGGCTTGGGCTTGGACTGCTGATTCTCGGTATCTATTTTGTATTTACAAGCGTGATACTGCCATATTTGAATACACTGTTTCCGGATATCCATCATTATTCCTTCATCGGGGAGTACTTGAAGACGGGAATCATTGCTGTTCTTTTGATAGGCGGAGGAATCAAGCTCATGACAGGCTCCAAGAAGGATTCAATTTAATGAAAAGAGATCGTCTATCGTATATATGAACGAGATATGGAGGAGATAAAGTGGCTAAAAATCTATATTATCTGCTGTATATTGCACTGTTTGTTGTAACTTGTTTATTTATCGTTAATGCTTACTCATCCCCGGACTCGCCTCCGTCGCCTTCAATCACTTTATCAGAGCAGAATCAGAATCGGCTTTAGTCTATTCTATAGATACAGAAAAAAACCTGTACAACGAGTTGAATCGTTGTACAGGTTTTTTAGTTTTCGCGTTACCAGTATATAAACCGGTTGCCTTGCAAGACGTGCCATCCTGATCCACGAAGCAAGACGTGAATGACAATATGCGAAGATCTGCTGATAAGAACACCGATGACAGTGTTTTTTTTAGTTCAGACTCAATCTGGAAAGATATATTAATAGGTATCTTGCAATAATCAGTACTAAATGGTAATATTTCCTTCATAGGTATTGAACAATAAATAGTACTGAATATAGCGATGTTGTTAGGAGGAGTATAGTTGATTAAGATCCGATCCAAGAAGGCAGCTATGATCAAGGCGGTGAATGTATGCAAATCATACGATACGGGAACCGAGCAATTCCATGCAGCAAAAAGCGTGAATTTGGATTTGTATGAAGGGGATTTTACAGTCATTATGGGCAGCTCGGGTTCTGGCAAATCCACACTGCTGTATCTGCTGAGCGGTCTGGATACGCTAACCTCTGGGGAAGTATACTTTAAAGGACAACGGATTGATGAATATTCTGAAAAAGAGATTACTTATTTTCGCTCCAACAAAATCGGATACGTCTATCAATCGATTCATCTAATTCCGGATTTCACCCTGTTTGAGAATGCTGCCTTTCCTGGATATGTGGCTGGCCGCAGCAAAAGCGAGGTCCATCACCAGGCGATGAACCTGCTGCAGATGATGGGGATTGCCGAACAAGCCGATCGCTTGCCTTCTCAAGTCTCGGGAGGTCAGCAGCAGCGGGCAGCCATTGCCAGAGCTCTAATCAATTCACCTGAGGTGATTTTTGCAGACGAGCCAACGGGAGCGCTTAGCCAGGAGCAAGGTACGATCATCTTGGATATTTTGACGGAGATGAACCGTAAATCACAATCGATTGTCATGGTCACACATGATATAAAGGCAGCATGTAGAGCGGATCGTTTGGTCTTGGTGGAAGATGGGAACATCCATGGAATATTGGAGCTAGGGAAATATTCGACAGAGCAATTGAAAGCGAGAGAAAACCAGATATTCAAGTTCATGGCAAATAGGGGGTGATCATGAATGTATGCGGTCTGGAAGCTATGCTGGTCTAACCTAATAATAAAAAAAGTACAGAACGGTTTCATGGCGATCATTATCATGTTATCTGCCTTCCTTCTCACCACAGCGGTGCTCGTTATTAATAACACGAACCGGGTTTATGAAGATATGCATGCCAAGACTCATGGCGCCCACCAAATATTACGTCTGGAGAACGGCATTCATGATCCTGGGCAGGTCCAACAGTGGTGGGCAGCACAGGAAGGAGTAACGGCCTCATACATGATGCGGTATCGCTATCTCTCCAGCATGTCTCATGCTGGAGAGGAAATTCCCAATGTGGACTTGTTTATGATGAATACACCAAAAGGCCCTTTTTCCGTCGATAAGCTTTTATTTGTACAAGGAGAAGAGAGGAAGGCACCTGAGCCTGGGACAGCCTGGATTCCAACATCTCTTGCTTATTCCAACGATATTGAAGTGGGCGATCCGATTGAATTCAAGACAGATAAAGACACCTTTCAATTGCGAGTCGCAGCTGTTGTGATCGACATATCGTATTGTTCACCTTTTGCAACGAGCGGCAGAATATGGATGAATGAGCAGGATTACGATGCTCATATGTCCCCGCTGCAAGGCGAGGACATGTACATGATCGGGCTACGTTTTGATGATTACAGCCAGAATCGAGCTTATTGGGAGGGCTTCGAAAGAGCTCTAGGTGGACCATACCTGGAGTCAGTGAAGGATTATGAGAATATATCCTCTTACTATATGATCGCAAATCGTGTTATTAGCTTCATCATGGTATTTCTTGCGGTTGTGATGATCTCTGTTGCTCTATATACGCTTGGTTTTACGATATCCGATGCGATACTTTCGAGCTACAGGACAATCGGGATAATCAAGTCCATAGGTTTAACCTCTTTTAAAGTGGTTTCGGTCTACGTGTCACAATATACGCTGTTGGCCTTGGTGTCGGTCATACCCGGGATCGGACTCAGTTTCTTTTTCTCCAACCAAATTGTTAACAGCTCGATGGCGTATCTCAATACGGGAGCAGCGGATATGAATATACAATTCTCGGCGGTCGCTATATGGGTAGGAGCTGTGGTGATTGTGGCCATCTTTCTTTCAGCCCTCATGTTTTCCTATAAGGCCCGCAGTATCCAACCGGTTCAAGCGATTCGATACGGAATGTCGGAGAAGAAGAGTTCAAGAACATCTGGGAAGGGAAGCACAGGGAAGAAGAACCTGCTGAATCTGGGGGCGCTTCCGACAGAAATGATGATCGGCCTAAGAGGGATAAAGAAGAATGCTCGAGGCTCTACACTGATCCTAGTGATCTCGGCATTATCCACTGCGGTACTTGTATTTGGATTTATATTCGTTTACAGTATCTCTTCAATTCATGGAACGATTGGAAAATGGGGATATGATTCGTCCGATCTATCCGTAAGAATCGATAATTCTGCAGTACTGAGCTATGATCAGCTTCGCGAGGATATATTATCGGATGCGAGAGTAAAGAATTATAGCCGTTATGGAGACGCCAATGCGGTTCTGCCGATAAATCAGGAGCTATCAGCCGACAAGAAGCAAGATACGATGGGCATCCTGCTGACCGTGGCAGAAGGAAATTATGATGAGATCGGCTATGAGAACGTCAAAGGCCGAAATCCGTTGAATGACCAAGAAATTTCAGTAGGCGTTAACATCGCCAGAAATCTGAATATCGATCTGGGAGACCCTGTGGATATCTATATTGAAGGAGTGAAACATACGCTCACCGTTACCGGCATTTATCAGGCGATTGCCAACATGGCCTATACGGGACGAATCACAGCAGATGTCATCAAAGAAGGCAGTCGCGATTATGAAGCCGTGATGAATACAATTTTCATCAATCTGCAAGACGGCGTTTCAATCGAGGACTTCGTGAACGAACTTCATCTCAGGTATGGCAGCTCGATCGGGGGGGCAAGTCAAGCTACGTTAGTGGATGAGGTGTTTTCTCAAGCGGTTCTAATCTTGATACTTCCTATGTCGATCATGGTGTTGTTGTTTCTCATCATTACCTTTGTTATTATTTACAGCATCTCCCGTATTCACATGAAGAAGGAGAGCAGGACGTACGGAATTTATAAATCAATCGGCATGACGTCCAGACAGATTCGGATGTCGGTAACGACGGGAATATTTGCGGTCTCGACACTCGGGGCTTTAGTAGGAGTACCATTAGGATATGCATGTCTGCCGCCATTGCTTAACTTCATTTTAGCGGATTACGGTATTGTTGAAGTTCCTTTAATTATGAATGGAGCAGGCGTAGCCGCGATGATTCCCCTGAGTATTATGGCTGCATGCTTAGGTTGCTGGTTCGCATCTCGATCTGTACGAACCACCTCACCCCGTATCTTGACAATGGAATGAATAAAAAAACCTGTAAAACGAATCAAATCGTTTTACAGGTTTTTCAGTTTCCGCTCCACCAAAATATAAATCAAGATGAAGACAATTATGGTTGCGATACCGGTGATTGTGAAAGAGCCGGTAAGTCTCGCAATAAGCAGCAGGATGACCCCGAAGATCATCAAGAGCAGGCTGACGTAGGCATTGGCTGCTTTGAAATTGCGTTCACTCTTAAGAGAAGATGTGGTTTTATAAGCGTAGAAGCTTTTGGTACTCTTTGGTGGGATCAAAAAAAGCAGCAGTCCATACAAAATAAATATGATCCCGATAAACAAACTTTCAAGCACTAGCCTTGCACTCCTCTGATCATAACGTGCCGGCTGCACCCGAGCCCTGTTGGTACACGGGTGCTAACGCCAAATGTATGCGGCTATCCGGCTGTTACTGTTCTAATACTTGTATTCGTTCATTTTACTTGGTGCCGGCAGCGTTTAGAAGCAATCGACGATATGAATATTCGAATATGAATTCAAACGCCTCCAGATGTTTCTTCGCTTCAAAGGCATTTTTACCCCACGCATAGATGCCATGATTGCGCAGCAGAATACCCGGCACTGCAGGATCAAGCGCATCCGGAACGAGCTCGGCAATCCGCGGGATGTCTGCATAATTTGGAAGAATCGGGATGCGAATCGCGGCGTCTTCTTCCCAGATATTAAACGCTTTGATCAGCTCAATGCCTTGGGCGAGCATATAGCCTTGATCACCATGCCAGTCACTCATCAGATTATTATCAATCGTATGCACATGAAAAATCGCCCCGCAGCCGGTTTTGCGATAGATTTCACAGTGGATCAAGGTTTCCGCACTAGGCTTTAAACCAGTTTCCTCGCAAGGCGCGCCATTCTGATCCACGAATAAATAATCCTCAGGTGTATGCACAGACTTGTCTTTTCCGCTTGCAGTTACCGCAAAATAAAACTTCTCTGGCGAAAAATCGCCAACACGGACGGATAGATTGCCGCTGGTGCCGGGGAACCAATTTCTCGCAGCAAACAGCTCCTTGATTCCTCTAAGATCATGTAACGCGGCCTGTTTCTGTTCGAGCTGGATCGCTGAAAATGACATTTATAGCACCTCCCGTTTAAACTTGTTTTTCATGTCGTTTTGAATATCCGTAAATGTCTCAAAAGGCACGTGATGCACGCCAAGCTTCTTGCACTGCTCGGTGAGCGTGGAACGGGAATAGACCAGGTCGGCCTGCTTCGCGCCTTCAAAATCGGTAAGACTGTCCCCGATCAGAATCCGGTAATACTGCTCGGCAGGGAATCGGTCCATGACCGTTACCTTGCACATGCCGCAATCGTTATTGCACGATTCTTTGCAAGGATGAGGCCATGTGATTTCAATATGTTCCCTATCGAAATTCGCACCGTTGCAGAAGATATGGTCTGTAGGAATATTAAACGGCTTCAACAATGGATCTACAAAAAAATCGATCCCGCCGCTTGTAACATAGAACTCAATCTGCTCGGACTTCAAATAATCAAGGAATGTCCCGAACCCTTCGCGTATTCCTGCATGGCTCAGCACGAAATCGGTGATCTCCTCCTGCATGGAGGAAGGGAAGAGCGCGAACATGCGGCCAACGCCCTCCCTAATAGAAATGGTCCGTTCGAGTGTATCCTGCATGATCGGCTCATAACCTTCCGGCTTGAAATGCTTCATGATGGCGACAATGTTGTCGTTATTCGTAATGGTTCCGTCAAAATCGCAAAAAATGATGGGCTGTCTATCTCTTGATGTCATGCTTCTCCTCCCCAGATATCAAGTGCTGCTTTCAGTTCCTCGTGTTCTTCGGCATACTGGGCAAGAGGCAAGGATTTCATCGTTGCCTCAATCGCTTGTACAAAGGCTTTGCCGCCCGCTTCAGTTCCCATGGGATGACCGTGGATACCACCGCCGGCATTAACGACTACGTCCATACCGAAATCACGCACGATGCGCGGAACGAGTCCAGGATGAATACCAGCGGATGGTACCGGCATGCTGCGCTTTACACCCAGTTTTGCGCTGTGCAGCTCATCGCGAATGGCCAGATTCTCTTCTCTTGGCATCGTTACAGAACCGTAAGGAGAAGGGAAGAGCACCAGGTCCGCGCCCGCGATTCGCATCAGTTGACCGAGCAGTACCGGAGCCGTGATCCCGTAATGGGGAGACGGATAGAGCGCACCGGCGAGAGCTGGATGGGCCGCAATCGGGACCGTAATGTCAGGATCTGCGCTTAGCTCGTGCAGAACGTCATAACCATAAGAGAGCACATTGAAGAGCAGGGCATTGGCGCCTGCATCGATCGCGCGCAGTGCTTGCTCACGGAGCTTTGAAGTCCGGCCCGTTAGGTTGGCTGCATACAGCAGTTTTTTACCTGTCTGTTGTTCGACTTCAGCTGCCGCCTGTATGCACATGCTCACCCGTTTCTCGATCGGGGTTAGATCATTCTCGAACAGGATCTCATCATCCTTGATCAGATCCACGCCACCAAGGGCCTGGCGGATGAATTGAGCTCTAAGCTCGTCGGCATTCAGTCCGATCACAGATTTAAAGATGCTCATGAGCAGTGGACGATCATGGACGCCAAGAAGATCACGGATTCCGTCAATACCGTATTTCGGTCCAGGGAACGCACTTAAGAAGTCAGGAGACAGGTCTAGGGACGTCAGCTTGATGCGCCCGTCCATGGAAATTTTGCCGAACACGGTAACAAGCAGCGCAGGAATGTCCCGGCTAAAATTAATATCCGGATAGGCGATGCTGACATCGGCATAACGGCTGCCGGGTTCCCAGCCTTCGTTAACCTGAATATCAACGACTTCGCCTAGATGTTTTTGCATAGCTTCACGTTTGGCCTGGGGCAGCTCGGTCCAGCTGCCAACCGTCATGCCAACGGCAATGGAGGTTGCTTTTTTTCGAAAATCCGCCTGGTCGTCATAGATACGGTATGTTGCAATGCAGCGGCTCATGAGATTTGCTCCTTCAGCATGGCGCCCATTTCCTTGGAGCGCTCAGCACAGCGGTTCACTGCAGCAATGACGGTTTCAAAGAACTCACCCTGATCAAGGGTTTCTAGGGCAGCCTGCGTGGAACCGTTCGGCGACGTGATTTTTGCGCGCAGCGATGAAGGCAGCTCTCCGGTCTGCTGTACCATGCGGGCCGCGCCCAGAATGGTTTGGAGCGTTAAATCACGGCTTTGCTCCGCAGTTAAACCGCCTCGTATTCCCGCAGCTGTCATGGCTTCCATCATATAATAGAAATAAGCAGGGCCACTGCCGGAAATGCCGGTCAAGATATCCATTTTTTCTTCCTCGATAATAGTCACACTACCTACAGCTTCGAATATGGTGAGTACAAGCTGACGCTGCTCTTCGCTCATTTCCTTCGAGAAGGAAATTCCTGTCGAACCCAGGCCAATCGAAGCAGAGGTGTTGGGCATCGTACGCGCGATGGGCTGCTGCTTCCCGAGCAGCGTCTGCGTTGTATAGATGGACAGCCCGGCGATAACGGAGATGATCAATTGATCACTTGAGAGCATCGGACCAAGCTCCTTCAACGCCTTGGCAGCATCTTTCGGTTTCATGGCCAGTACAATAACCGGGGAAGTTTTTAAAATTTCGATTTTGGCGGCATCGTCGTTGTTGATCTGGATGCCGTAACGTTCACTCAATTCCTGAAGGCGCTGGGCATTGCTCCTGTTGAGCATCGTGATATTCTCTGGAAGCACGACGGAACGGCTCACCATTCCTCGCACGATCGCTTCAGCCATCGAGCCTGCACCGAAAAAGGTGATCGCTTTATCTATTAGGGGTCTGTTCTGTGGGGCATGGCACATCGTAGTTTCCTCCTTCAAGGATGATATGAATGTCTATTATTCGCGAATTTGACCACTACCGATAATAACATATTTCGAGGAGGTCAGCGCGGGTAGCCCCATCGGTCCACGTGCATGGAGCTTTTGGGTGCTGATTCCGATTTCGGCGCCAAAGCCGAATTCGAAGCCGTCCGTAAAGCGGGTCGAAGCGTTATGGTATACAGCCGCCGCATCTACCTCTTGTAAGAATCGGTTTGCATGATCCGCATTCTCAGTCACGATGCATTCCGAATGCTTCGTTCCGTATTTTGAAATATGCGCTATGGCTTCATCCATATGATCAACGATTTTCACGTTCAAAATATAGTCGTTATACTCGGTGGCGTAATCCTCAGTCGTAGCCTCAGTGGCCCATGGCGCATACTGCAGAGTGCGCTCACATCCGCGCAGTTCAACTTTGCGCTCCCGGAGAGCCTCAGCTAATGCCGTCATATTCGATTTGGCATAGTCAGCATGGACAAGTAGTGTTTCCATGGCATTGCAGACCGAAGGACGCTGTACTTTGGCATTGATGCTAATGGCTGTTGCCATGCTTGGCTCAGCGGATGCGTCCAGAAAAGTATGGCAGATTCCAGCGCCGGTTTCGATCACAGGAACCGTAGAATTCAAAACGACATTTTGAATGAGTGAGCTTCCGCCGCGCGGAATAATGACGTCCAGCATACCACGCAGCTTTAACATTTCATCCACGGAGGATCGGTTCGGATCTTCAATTAGCTGAAGCGCATCCTTCGGCAATGCCGTGCGCTCCATGGCTTCGTGAAGTACCTCGACAATTTTGCGGTTGGAGGAGAGGGCGGATGAGCCGCCTCGAAGCACCACCGCGTTGCCTGTCTTCAAGCACAGGCCAGCTGCATCCACCGTCACGTTAGGACGGGCTTCATAGATGATGCCAATAACGCCAAGTGGAACACGTTTCTTCACAATGCTCAGCCCGTTAGGGCGCTCGATCGTCTCCAAGGTGTCGCCGATTGGATCAGGCAACTCGGCGATTTGGCGCAGGCCTTCGGCAATCGCTTCGATTCTGGCTTCGTTGAGCGCAAGCCGGTCGAGCAGGGAAGCAGATGTGCCGTTTTCTTCTCCGCGGCGCAGATCCTCTGCGTTCGCTTCCATGATATCAGCAGCTCGCTGAATCAACGCGTCTGCCATGATGATCAGTGCCTGGTTTTTCTCATCTGTACTTAATTTGCCGAGACTGAACGCGGCCTGTTTGGCGAGTTGGGCTTTACTGCGTACTTCACTCATGATAATTCCTCCTTGGACATGCATTTAAATAATAACTACAACACATGGTTTACTTTAATGTGATCCATTCATCACGGTGAATGACCTCTAATCGGTGGATCTCACCGATGATGTCGATCACTTGGCTGCTTGGTAAACCGAGCACGGACTGCAACTGTTCGTCATCGTAATTCACGATCCCTCTGCCGAGCTGTTCGTTGCTCATATTGACGACCTCGACCACATCCCCTGCGTGAAAGCTGCCTTCGATTCGTTTGATACCAACAGGAAGAAGGCTGTGGCCGCCGTGAAGCAAAGCCTGCTCAGCTCCAGGATCGACCACGATCCGGCCTAGCGGGGAGGACATAAAGCCCAGCCATTGCTTCTTCATGGGCAGAGAGGATAGGTGAGTGGCAAAATAGGTTCCTTTGCCTGTGTGCTCCAGAACTTTCAGTAGATCACCGGTCTCGTTGGCTTTACCGATAAATACGGGAACACCGCCGCGCGTAGCGATTTTGGCAGCATCAATCTTGGAGCGCATGCCGCCTGTGCCTACACTGGAACCTGCCCCTCCGGCTATGCTGTAAATTTCCTCTGTAATTTCATCGACTTCTTCATATCTCTTCGCCTCTGGCGACTTGCGGGGATCAGCCGTATATAATCCGTCCATATCGGTCAGAATGATCAACCGCTGCGCACGAACCAGGTTAGCGACCAAAGCAGAGAGCGTATCGTTATCACCGAATTTCAATTCGTCAATCGAAACCGTATCGTTCTCATTAATGATAGGAATGACATCCTGTTTAAGGAGTTCCGTAATAGTCATGTTCGCATTGTTCATTCGTTTGCGGTTGGCAAAATCCGTTCGTGTCAGCAAAATTTGCGCAGCCTTCAGCTGATGCTCTGCGAGTGCATTCTGGTAGGCACGCATTAGCAGCGCTTGACCCAGCGCAGCCGAGGCTTGCTTTTCATGCAATAGCTTAGGTCTTGTGTCGTAGCCAATCTCCCGGAAGCCTGCAGCAACGGCTCCAGAGGTTACAAGCAGAACCTCATGTCCGCGCTTGCGTAGTGCCGCCAGTTCTCCGGCAAAAAAAGCGATGGCATCAAGATTAAGTCCACCTTCATCTGTCGTTAGAGAGCTGCTTCCGATTTTTACGACGATGCGTGAGCGCATCGTGATCACTTCCTTGTATGATAGTGGTATAACTGTTTGAATCCTTTAGATAAAATAAAAAAACTCCCGTCCTGTATGAAAAAGGACGAAAGTCTAACTTCCGCGGTACCACCTTCGTTGATGAGCTTTAGCTCACCCGGCTTTAGCCCTGTAACAGAAGGCACTGTCCTGGCAAGCCAGGCCGTTCGGGGGTAGGTTTCAGAAAGGGGGTCACGGCAATCCTTGCAGCCAGGGGATTGCTCTCTGTTAAGGCGTGCCACATGCTTTCGTACTGGTCCCGTCTTCACGTTTCATTATGCATTTATAGATTACAGCAAGAATAGCACATCAGTTTGTTTTTTTCAAAAGGAATTAGGTTCGGTTGAACAGATTTAGTCTGCCTATTCGATAGGCAGCTTCCTTCATCCGTTCTTCAGTGCTTAAGAGGCCAACACGGACATAGCCCTCTCCATGATTGCCAAACCCGACACCCGGCGCCACAGCAACCTTGGCTTCCTCGAGGAGAAGGTCGGCGAAGGATACCGAGGTAAAGCCCTCGGGCACAGGCAGCCAGCAGAAGAAGGAGCCTGCCGGTTTCTTGGCTTTCCAGCCGATTTCAGAGAGGGCTCCATAGAAGGCATCTCGTCTTGATTGATAACGCCCGACCAGTGCATCAACACAATCTTGAGAGGATGTAAGAGCCGTTGCTGCTGCCGCCTGGATGCCGCCGAACAGGCTGACATAGATGTGATCCTGCAGCATATTGATCAGCGAGATGATTTTTTTGTTCCCCAGGGCGAACCCAACACGCCATCCGGCCATATTGTAGGTTTTGGAAAGAGTATAAAACTCTACGCCAACTTCTTTGGCTCCTTCCGCTTGCAGGAAGCTGACCGGACGATCGCCATCAAACCCAATCGCACCATAGGCAAAATCACTTGCTACGACAATGTTGTGCTCAGCGGCGAAAGCCACCGTGTCCTCATAAAAGGATAAAGGAGCGACGGCAGACGTCGGATTATTCGGATAATTCAAGAACATCAGTTTCGCTTTCTCTCTGTCTGCTGGTGATATGGCATCATAATCAGGAAGGAACTGATGATCCGCGGTTAGTGGCATGAACTTCATCTGGGCTCGGGCAAGCGCGACCCCTGACCAGTAATCCGGGTAACCGGGGTCAGGTACCAGACACACATCACCAGGATTTAGCAGAACTTGAGGCAGCTCTACCAGACCGGTTTTTCCTCCGAATATGATGGCTACTTCCGTCTCCGGGTCCAGATCTACGTTATAGTCTTCCTTATACCGCTTGGCAATGGCCTCTTTAAGAAAAGAAAACCCGGTAAATGGTGAATATTTATGAAACAGCGGATTGTCGGCCGCTTCTTTCAGGCTGGCAATAATATGGGGCGGCGTAGGTTGATCGGGATTACCTTGCCCCAGGTTAATCACATCATGTCCTTGTTCCACTTGTCGATTTACTTTGGAAACCAAAGTTGCAAAAAATTGCGTTGGCAGCTGGGACATAATCTCAGCGGGTTCTATGTGGAATTCATTTAATTTGTTGTTCATCGCAGGTTCATCACTCCGTTATCTATTTGCGCTCCAGTAAGTCTAATATGGGAAACAATCAGGATTAATTTAACACGATTTATCAGAGGTGTATAGAGGGAGATACAGCTTTAGGTATTGCGGCAGCTGTGCCAGTGAGGCTATGATGAGGACATATCGAGTCGGATAAATCCGTAAAAAGGAAGCGGTATCCATAATGGTACGATCTCTTTTACGCTATCCTTATGGATTCAAACCGATAACAGGAGGCTGTAAGATGACTGCAAAAGCTGAAGCACCAATGAATATCGCCCTTATCCAAGCTGATATTGAGATAGGTAACGTAAAAGCCAATATGAATAAAATGCTGGACATGATGAAAAAGGCTGCAAGCGCAAATACGAAGCCGGACGTGATCGTGCTGCCGGAATTGTGGAATACAGGGTACGCGCTGGATCAGATTCAGAATATCGCTGATCCCATGGGACAAGAAACTTCCCGCATGCTGAGCGAGTTTGCGAAAGAACACCGCATTCAGATTGTTGGTGGTTCTGTAGCTGAACGCGTGGAGGACCGGATATATAACACGATGTATGTCTTCAACCGTGATGGGGAACAGGTCGCCAAATATTCCAAGATTCATCTGTTCCGTCTTATGGATGAAGAGAAACATCTGGAGGCTGGTCAGCATACGGTGACCTTTGATTTGGAGCAGATCAAGGCAGGTGCCTCCATCTGTTATGATATTCGATTCCCGGAATTTATGCGGACACTTGCGCTGGCTGATGCTCAAGTACTGTTCGTGCCTGCACAATGGCCGCACCCGCGTCTGCATCACTGGAGAACTTTGCTTATGGCCAGAGCGATTGAGAATCAAATGTATGTGGTAGCTTGCAACCGAGTAGGCACTAGTGGTGATACGGATTTCTTCGGCCATTCGATGATCATCGATCCTTGGGGAGAAGTTATTGTGGAAGGCGATGATCAGGAAGTGATCCTGACCGGAACGATCGACTGCAATCTTCCGGATGAAGTGAGAGGGCGTATCCCGGTATTTGAAGACCGCCGGCCCAATTTATATTTTAAGTAAATGCTCATAGGGACGAGCGTCTCTAAACGTTCAAAGTAAAGTTTCAACTGCGCATTGACGGGTATACTAAGGGTAATCCGTCTGAGAGGAGGCTTAGAATCATGGCAGAGAACAACCAATTCGACAGCCGAAACAATGAGCAGGAACAAGAGCAGAAAGATCAATTCCGCAGTTTTGTTGAGCAGGTCGTGGGAGAGAACAACAGCAAGAACGAATCACTGCATGATCAATCCCGTACCGCCGATGAACAGAACCGAATGATTGATAAGCAGAATTTGCGCAAATAGTTTGATCTAGAGATGCGCACCACATTGTTAGACATAACGACAAAAAGAGGCTCAGCCAAGTTGAGTACAGACTTTGGCTGAGCCTCTTTATGCGTGTTCTGTTCAGTCATGATTTCTTATACTTTCAACTACGAGATGGTCCATGACCTGTTTGAAGGTATCGATGAACGCATCAGCCGCTTTGGACAGATAGCGGCCATCACGATATGCAACAACCAGCGTACGGCTGGGAACCGGGTCAGCAAGCGGCAAGTATACCGGGATAAACTCGCTGCGTTTGGCCCTGGCGATAAAACGAGGCACGAGCGTAATTCCCATCCCCGTAGCGACTAGGGATTGGAGGGTCTCAATGTTGTTGCTCTCAAAGACAACGTTCGGCTCAAAGCCGGCTTCACGGCAAATATCAAAGGTCAGCTTACGAAAGCCCTGCCCCTTCTTTAGTACGACAAATGCTTCATCCCGGAGCTCATCTATGGTAATGGGGCGAACGGGATCAGCGGCTGCACGCAGTGCAAGCCGATGCTGCGGTGGAACGGCTAAATCGATCATCTCCTCGCCGATAGGAATCCAGGACAGTGACGGTTCGGATAGCGGAAGCGCGAGCAGGCTCAGATCGGCCTTACCGCTGGCCGTCAGCTTCTCCAAGTTTAAGGAGGAGTCTTCCAGAAGGGTGATCTCAATATCCGGATATCCTTTTTTAAAAGCGGGCAGTACTCTAGGCAGCAGATGAGAACCTGTTATCGGCATGCTGCCGACAACAACTTTTCCCTTGCGGAGCTGCGAAATATCCGACATCTCCTGCTTCAATTGCTCGACAGCGTCCATAATCTTCTGGGCGTGCTCGACAAAGCTGGCCCCGGCATGGGTAAGCTCCACACTGCTTGTGTTTCGCTGGAACAGCATGACGCCAAGCTCCTTCTCCAGTTTCGAGAGCTGCTGGCTTAAGGAAGGCTGGGCAATATGAAGTTTCTCGGCAGCGCGAGAGAAATTCCGATCCGCAGCGATTTGTAGTGTATATTGCAGTTGTCTTAATTCCATTTAAGCATCACTCCACTATAGCTGAATCCTATTACATTTATAGATATTATATCTTGGAACAATGAAGAAGGAAATGATATATTACTATCAACGTAAAGATGATGCGTTGTAGATCTTCCTCTTCACGTGAAGAAGATCCAAGCAATTATCTTCTCATGGACGTAAAGAACAATGGGGTGATTATGATGAGTAAGAAGACAATGTTCGAGAAAATTTGGGATAACCACGTGATTCATCAAGAAGAAGGTAAACCGGGGATTTTATACATCGACCTGCATTTGGTGCACGAGGTGACCTCCCCGCAAGCATTTGAGGGCCTGCGTCTCAGCGGCCGCAAAGTACGCCGTCCTGAATTGACGTTTGCAACGATGGACCACAACGTACCTACGAAAGACCGCTTTAACATCACTGATCCGATCTCGAAACAGCAAATTGATACACTGACCAAGAACTGTCAGGATTTCGGCGTTACTCTCTATGATCTGGATACAATTGATCAAGGTGTTGTACACGTCATGGGACCTGAACTTGGCTTGACGCATCCGGGCAAAACGATTGTTTGTGGCGATAGCCATACTTCCACTCATGGTGCTTTCGGTGCGCTTGCATTTGGTATCGGCACGAGTGAAGTAGAACATGTTCTGGCAACTCAATGTCTGCAACAGGCGAAGGCAAAAACGATGGAAGTGCGTTTTGTCGGTCACCGCAATCCGGGCGTAACTGCGAAGGACATGATCCTTGGCGTAATTGCGAAATACGGAACAGACTTTGCTACGGGCTATGTTATTGAATACACAGGCGAAGCCATTCGCGAGCTGTCCATGGAAGAGCGCATGACCGTGTGCAACATGTCCATTGAAGGTGGAGCTAGAGCGGGTATGATCGCTCCGGACGAAACCACATTTGAATACTTGCGCGGACGCCAGTACGTGCCGCAGGGCGAAGCTTTTGATGCTGCAGTTGCAGCATGGAAAGAGCTTGTAACAGACGAAGGCGCCGAGTTTGACACTGTGGTTGAGTTCGACGTGGAATCCCTGATTCCTCAAGTGACTTGGGGTACGAGCCCGGGCATGGGTACAGACATTTCCTCCACGGTTCCGAATCCTGCAGACTTCAAGACGGAGAACGAGCGCAAGGCTGCTGAGAAAGCTTTGGAGTATATGGATCTGGTACCTGGCACCCCGATGGCAGAGATTCCGATTGATTATGTATTTATCGGTTCCTGCACGAATGGGCGTATTGAGGATCTGCGTGCTGCTGCTGCTGTTGCAAAAGGACATAAAGTGTCCAGCAATGTGACAGCCATCGTCGTACCGGGATCGGGCCGAGTGAAGATTCAGGCCGAGAAAGAAGGACTTGACAAAATTTTCGTTGAAGCCGGATTTGAATGGCGTGAAGCAGGCTGCAGTATGTGTCTGGCAATGAACCCGGACGTGCTCAAGCCTGGACAGCGCTGCGCTTCCACATCCAACCGTAACTTCGAGGGACGCCAGGGCCGCGGGGGCAGAACACATCTCGTATCGCCGGCAATGGCAGCGGCTGCTGCGGTTAAAGGACGCTTCGTGGATGTACGTGACTGGAACTTTGCAACTGAAGAAGTTGTGAGCTAAGAAGGACGGAGGAGAAGGATATGCAAGCATTTACAACATTAAAAGGCTTAGTTGCACCCGTGGACCGGGTGAATGTAGATACAGACGCAATTATTCCGAAGCAATTTTTGAAACGGATCGAACGCACAGGGTTTGGACAGTTTCTGTTTTACGAATGGCGGTTTGATGAAGAGGGAGGCAACATTGACAGCTTCTCGCTGAATCAGCCTCGTTACCAGGGCTCGACAGTTCTGATCTCCCGCGCGAACTTTGGCTGCGGTTCATCCCGTGAACACGCACCTTGGGCGATTCTTGATTACGGATTCCGCGTTGTCATCGCTCCGTCTTTTGCGGATATATTTTATAATAACTGCTTCAAGAACGGGATTTTGCCGATCAAGTTGTCGGAAGAACAGGTGGAAGAGTTATTCCAGCGTACTGAAGCAAACGAAGGGTATCAGCTAAACGTGGATCTGGAGAGCAAAACGATTACGGATGATCAAGGGCTTCATATTGATTTCGATCTTGACGAGCATCGCCGTCAGTTTCTGCTTCAAGGTTTGGACGACATCGGTTTGACGCTTCAGCATGAAAGTGCGATTGATGCTTATGAGAAGAAACACAACGATCGTCTGTTCGCTTAATCTCGCAAATCACTCAACAAAAGTTTACAAGATTATTAAACTTCCATTTCCGATGTAGGAAATGGAAGTTTTTTTTGGTATTATGGAATTAATATGCAAAGGTAGATAGAAGCAAAGCGTTTTATGTCAGTATTTGTTCGGCATTAGATGCGGGGAAATACTGATTCACATATTTGTAGTATCGATTTATGCTAGATTGCTTTTCCAAAATCAAACATGGGATGAACGAGGAGGATTCATGAAGAAGCTAGGGTTTGTAATGATGTTGATCGTCTTCTTGCTAGCGTTTCCAAAAAATCTGGAGGCGAGTTCTTCAAGCGCGAACATTTATCTGGATGGGGAACAGTTGAATTTGTCTTCGGGTGTCCACGTAGCCAACATGAAGGGCAATGTAATGATTCCGATACGCGTAGTATCTGAGAATCTTGGTTTCAAGGTAGGCTGGGAGAAGATCAGTCAAACCGTAACGGTTGAGAACAGCCAGAAGGCTGTCCGTATGGTGGTTGGCAGCCAGCTTGCTGAAATGAACGGGACCCAGGTTGAATTGAATCTGGCCCCTGTGTTGGACGGGAAAACAACCCTCGTTCCGCTTCGGTTTGTGAGTGAGCAGATGGGGCTCGATGTGAAATGGGATAATCAGATGAAATCCGTTTTCCTTTCCAGCTCAGTCCCGCCTGCTGCTGAGGAAGTTGTAACTGTTCCGCAAACCGAAGTGGTACCTGATAGTCAAACACCTCCATCCGTCGATTCATCATATGAATCTGCTTTGATCGGACTTAGCTTTAGCGATAACCGGTTAATGATCGCTACCGAAGGTAATGTCCAGCCGAAAGTATCCAGCATAACGGGACCGGACCGGATTGTGATTGATCTTCCCAATACCGTCTTCGCATCTTCGTTCCTGGATGGACATGCAGGGAATGTACAAGGCAGTGGTGAGATCGCAATCAGTGATTATTCAGACGTTACAAAGGTGCGGTATGCCCTGTTTAGCGATAATCCGTCGACCGTGCGGATCGTGATGGATCTCACTGGGCCCAAGCATTATGCTGTTAGCAATGAATCAGGTATTATTATGGTTGATCTGAACGTTGAAGGAGACGTCCTCGTCCCTCCTGTTCCTCCAATAACCAGTAACGGCAAGAAAACGGTTGTAATCGATCCGGGACATGGTGGAATCAAACCGGGATCGGTCAGCCTTTCGGGTATTAAAGAGAAAGCATTCAATTTGGATCTTTCGCTGAAGGTTGAAGCACTTCTGAAGAAAGAGAAAGATATAAATGTTGTGATGACTCGCACCGATGATTCTCATCTTGAACTTAGTGATCGCGTGAAGATTGCAAATAACCTGAATGCTGATATTTTTGTGTCCATTCACGCTAACAGCAGCACTGTCAGCAGTCCGAGTGGTACCGAAACTCTGTATACGAGGGATTCAAGCAAATCCTTGGCGAATATCATGCATAAACATCTGATCAAAGCGACCGGTTTGAAGGATCGCAGCGCGAAGTACAGCAATCTTCATGTTACAAGAGAAACAACGATGCCGGCCGTCCTGCTCGAGATTGGATTTTTGAGCAACAAGGGTGACGAAGCCCAGTTGTTTAATGACGATTTCCAGAATCGTGTTGCACAAGGTATTGTAGCGGGTATAAAAGAATATCTTAATATACAATGATGTGCTTAGCGGTTTTGGATCATTGAGGAGGGGGACGTAAGGGATGAATAAAAAATATTGGATGACAGGATTGCTGTCGTTGATGCTGGTCTTTAGTGCTGGCTGTGGTCAGAAGCCGGCTGCTGCCCCCGCTGGGACAAGTCCGGATAATGCAGCAGAACAAGTGGAAACGACGACGAATGAAACGGATGAAACAGCGGTCTTGGATAATGAGAAAGTTGAAGACACCGCAGTGAATGCTAACAAGGGCGGTGAAGCTCTTCCACAGCAAACAGCTGGGGAAAATACGGCCACTTCAGCTGAAACCAATGTAAAAGCCACAAATACTGATACCAAGAAAGCTCAGATCAAACTCTATTATACGGATCCAGAAGTCATGGATCTGAAAGAGACAAACAGAGAGATTGCCTATTCGGGCGAAGAAGATAAATTTAAGAGAGCCTTTGAAGAACTGCAAAAGAGTGACGATGCACAACTTAATCCGTTGTGGTCGGATAAGATTAAACTGAATTCTATTAAGTTTGATAGTGGAGCATTAACACTGGATATTACAAAACCCGATGAGGCTAATCTCGGGTCGGGTGGCGAAATGTTTGCGATTGAGGCTTTGCAGAAAACATTCTTCCAGTTTGAGGAAGTCAAATCTCTTGAGTTGTTGGTCGATGGTCAGCAGATTGAAAGTTTGATGGGACATGTTGAGTTAGAGCACCCAATGGTCCGAAATTAGTCACAAAGAACTAGTGACGAAAAACATACGAAGGACTAAACACCTATTTCGATATTCGAAATAGGTGTTTTTTTGGTAAAAGGGGAACATTTTCGCAACTTTTATTGAGCCTTGGCGTCTATAGGTTGTCAGGTAATGTCGGACAGGCCGAGTTAAGAAACGCCAATCTATGGCAAAATAATAGGATGGTAGGGGTGAAGGATGAAGAAGTTCGGTTTTTTAATGTTTCTGGTTGTCATCATGATTGCGTTTCCTAAAGTGGCGGATGCGAGTTCGTACAACGCAAAGATTTACCTGGATGGTCAACAAATCAATCTGTCATCTGGCGTGAAGGTGGAGAACAACAACGGTACTGTCATGGTTCCAATCAGGGTAATCTCCGAAAATCTCGGATTTAACGTTGGCTGGAACAAGGCGACGAAGACGGTCACAGTCCAGGACGGGTCGCAAAATGTTACGATGGTGGTCGGAAACCGGCTTGCTGACATTAACGGTCAATCGGTACAAATGACCAATGCACCTGTTCTGCGCGGCGGAACGACATTAGTCCCTATCCGCTTCGTAAGTGAGCAAATGGGCCTTCAAGTACGATGGGATAATGCGCAAAAGGCGGTTTATCTTACATCAACTTACGGTGAATTCAACCCTGATGAAACGACTGGCTCCAACGCTGCTACCGTAGACGGTCTTGTCTTCGACGAGAACAGATTATTAGTAGCTGTTACAGGCAATGCGAAAGCCAATGTATCGAAGTTGAGCAATCCGGACCGTATCGTCATTGATATGGTGAATGCGAAGTTCTCGGACACATTTGGCAGCAACAACAATTTTGATGAGATCAACAAGAACGGACAATTTTCAGTATCAGGATATCCGGATGTACAAGCTGTCCGTTACTCCCTGTACGATACTAATCCGATGACTGTTCGCATTGTCATTGATCTCAATTACGCCAAAAATTATGCCGTCTCAGGACTTGAGGATGGTTCAGGCCTCCTCGTTGTTGATTTGAATGCGACCTCCAACCCTACCCCGTCACCTGGAACAAGCGGGAAGAAACTCGTGGTCATTGACGCGGGACACGGGGCTCACGACCCGGGAACATTAGGGGCGACGAAGAAAAAGGAGAAAGATTTCAATTTAGCGATGGCCCTCAAGGTTGAGAAGCTGCTGGCCAAGGAGAAGAATATCGAAGTCGTTATGACTCGCACTACCGATACTTTCCTTGAGCTGAAGGAACGTGCGAAGATTGCGAACAGCCTGAAGGCAGATGTATTTATATCGATACATGCGAATAGCGGCCCTTCGACTGCAAGCGGAACCGAAACGTATTATTACCATGAATCTGACAAAGCGCTGGCAAACGCACTCCATAAAGAAATCGTCAAGGCGGTTGGTTTAAAGGACCGCGGAGTGAGATTCGGGAATTTCCATGTGATTCGCGAGACAACGATGCCAGGTTCACTACTGGAAATTGGATTCCTGAGCAACAAGAATGATGAGAGCAAGCTGTTTGATTCGGCGACTCAGGATCGCGTAGCAGAGGCTATTGTCAGAGGTATTAAAACATATCTGAAGGTTGATTAACGATACGACAAAGTTATCGTGATTGCAGGAGGTGGCTACTTTTGAATAGAAAATTTTGGTCAATCGGCTTATTGGCAGCTGTGATGCTGGTTAGTGCAGGCTGCGGACAGAAGCCCGGAGCAGCTCCCGACAATACGCCTGAACAAGTGACACCAGCACCTGGTGGTCAGACGGGTCAGGGGAATGAAGACCCTACTAGCGGGGCGGGTGGAGCTTCCACGGGTACGGATGTAACGAAGCCTGAAACGAAAACGGAAAGCATTAAATCCTATTACACGGATCCAGATGTAATGGAGCTGGTAGAGGGGACAGCGAACATATCGTACAAGGAAGATCAGGACAAATACGAAGCTGCTTATCAAACGTTACAGAAAAGTGATAATCAAGGCATGATTCCTCTCTGGGAAAAAATCGAAATGAAATCGTTGAAATTCGAAAACGGGACTATTACGATAGACGTTCATGTTCCCGATGAGGCCAATCTAGGCGCAGGCGGAGAGGCTTTTGCGATCGATGCGATCAAGAAAACCTTCTTCCAGTTTGACGAGGTTAAATCCATTCAACTTCTGGTTGATGGACAGCAGGCTGAATCATTGATGGGACATGTCGATCTAGAGTATCCAATGACTCGGTAATGATGGTTGAAGGAGATCACGTTCTGCTGTCGAATACTAGTAGATGAAGCAGTAGTTATTGAAAGGGGAAAGAAAATGGTACTAAGACACAGCAAACATGTTCATTCCAAAAAAGTGGTCTCCGCCGTCATGGCTGGACTTATAGCTTTCGGAGGCGGCGCTTCGCTTGTCTCGGCAGATGAATCAGCGACAAGTACGAGTGCAGCGAATGCAACCCAGACACCAACTAACGTATTCAGTGACGTGAGTGCCGGTTATTGGGGAGAAAAGTATATTTACCAATTAGCAGCACAGGGGATCGTAACCGGGAATAACGGAAAGTTTCGCCCGAATGATCCTGTAACGCAGCAGGAAGCTGTAACTATGGCGATCCGATTCTTAAGTATGCAGGATCAATTAAGCAGCGGCGCTGCGACATTACCGACAAATATTAAAGTAAATGATTATTTTACCAAGTATGTAGAACTGGCTTTTCAGCAAAACCTGCTCGACAAGCAAAAAGAGTCCGGATACACGGATGAAAAAGTCATCTGGGGCGCGCAGAAAGCATCCCGGGAATGGATAACTGAAGTGCTTGTACGTTCCATTGGACGCACCACGGAGGCTAATGCAGCCAAGAATAAAGCGACAGGCTTTGCGGACAATGCCAAGATATCCCCAGATCGATTGGGATACGTCAATATAGCAGTTGAGCTAGGCCTTGCAAAAGGCGTGAACGGCAATAAATTTGATCCGCAAGGGGCTGTTACACGTGCTCAGCTTGCTACGTTTTTTAGCCGTGCCCAAGCCTATATTAATACGAATTACGAGAATCAGTTTAAAGGTTCCATCGCCTCTATCGAGAACGGCAAATTAGAATTGTATGCGGATGGAAAGCTGCATTCCTTCAAGCTGGATGCATCTACTGCATATTTTTCATCGGATTCAGAGAAAAGATTGCAATCCTCGGATATTCTTCCTTATACCCAAGCTGTGGTCATCGTAAACAATGGCACTGCTGCATACCTGGAAGTTACGGATGCTACTCAGCAAGTGGAGCGGTTTGACAGTACATACGCCCGTTTGTCGCCGAACAACTTGATTTGGCTTGATACTGGCAGCACATTTGAGGAGCTAAGTTATGATCCAAGCACGGTGTTCCTGGACCAGAACGGTGTCAAAATCGATCCGAAGACGCTTGCCGCAGGCAGTCTGCTTACGATTGAGCGCGAGACGTACAGCCCGCAGAAGAAAATTGTATCGATCCGCGTAAAGAGCGGTTTGGTTAACAAAACGGGAACTGGCGTCGTCCAAAACGTGGATACGGCGAACAAAAAAGTTACACTTAAGGATAGTTCCGGTTATGAGGATACGTATACATGGGATGATGCAACCGTTATTCGCTATCAGAATCAAATATTGACTCCTGCGGAGCTCAAGAATGGTTTCACTGTCAACTTTACGGTGAAGAACAGCGTTGTGCAGTTGATAGAGGTTACGCAAAGCGTCGATCGGATGGTGCAAGCGATGCTGTACTCTGTTGAAGAGAACGGAAAAACCATTACGTACAAGCGCAGTGGCAGTGCTCAGCTTGAAACGAAATTTTTGGTTGAAAAGCCGGAAATCATTATGAGCGGTGTGGCGAAACCTGTTCTGAGCGATTTGCTCGCGGACGCTGTATCTGGAGATCAAGTGACGCTGACCATCAATGGCGAAGAACAGGTTACCAAGATCGAAGTAACGGGTCGCCAGATGGAGCAGCTGGACGCGGTAACCATCGTGAACTATGATCCAAAAACGCATTGGCTTACAGTCAAAGATACCGATAACCAGCCTCGGGTTATTGTCTTAGATAACAAGACGAAGTTCGAGTCAAGCAACGGAGTGACGCTGGATAAAGTGGAACCTCTGCTTGGCGCAGGCCGTAAAGTCAGCGTCTCGCTGATCGGCACCCGTGCACTTTCACTTGAAGTAGTATATAAAGTTGAAGGAAAAATCAGCAATATTAATACTTCCAAAATGTCGATTTCGGTATTGACTGCAAACGGGAAGGTAGAAGAAGTACCGTACAACGGTTTGATGAAAGTTGAGATTTTCGGCAAATCGAATGCTTCGTTAGCTGATGTACGTATTGGTGACGAAGTATCTGCCCAGCTCGCCAGCAATCAGGAGTACTTGCAGAGCTTGAAGGTCAAAACTGCGGCCCAATTCGAGGTTGTATTCACAGAACCGTTGAAGAACCGAATTCGGGTAAAAGCGAACGGTACTACAAGCGATATTTATACTGACAAAGCTACATTGGCTGGAGAGAACGGACAAGCCATTCTACTGGCTGACCTCCGTCCTGGTACACTGGTCCAAATTACGTTCCAGGGCTTAACAGCGGTGTCTGTAGCTGAGGTCAAGCTGACGCTTGGTGAGGTTACGGGTGTAGATCCTTCGGGTCAGGTGTTGACGTTAAAGGACTATTCGGGCAATAGCCAGAGTTTCGGTGGAGGCGCGGGTGTTAAAGTCATTAAGAACGGATCCACTGCGTCGAATCTGAGCCCAATTATTTCAGGTGATCGCGTCGAGATCCGAAAGGATACGCAGGGTGTTACGATCATTCAGGTTCTGGACAAGGTAGAGCGTCCATTCTGGCAGGCGAACCAAACGGAAATTCAAGTGAAGCGCAATTCGATGAACGATAATTTCCGGTTCAACCTGTCCAGTAACGTATTTGTTCATCAAGGTGACACGACTTTGTCCGTGCAATCCCTCAAGGAAAATGATAATATTGTACTGTACTTAAACAACGGTGTCGTTGTAGAGATTGTAAAACAGTAGGTATTTACCTGGGGATTACTCTAAAACACCGTCTTGATGCGGGGATTCCCGCATCAAGATTTTTTTTTGCAGGAGGGAAATCATATGAATGCGGCAACGGTACGGCATATTTTGGATACGATGGAGAGCATGTTTCCGGATGCACATTGTGAACTCAATCACAGCAATGCGTTTGAGCTGACCATCGCCGTGCTGCTGTCCGCCCAGTGCACGGATGAAACAGTGAACAAAGTGACAAAGGACCTGTTTCAGAAATACAAAACGCCTTTGGATTATGTATCGGTACCGATTGAGGAGCTTGAGCAGGATATCAGACGAATCGGGTTATATCGGAATAAAGCCAAACATATTCAGCGTTTGTGCAGTATTCTGATTGAACAGTATGGCGGTGAAGTGCCCGAGGCTCATGATGAGCTGGTCAAGTTACCGGGCGTTGGACGCAAAACGGCCAATGTCGTCGTTTCCAATGCTTTTGGTGTGCCTGCGATAGCGGTCGACACGCATGTGGAGCGTGTTTCCAAGCGACTTGGCTTGGCAGCCTGGAAAGACTCCGTCCTGGAGGTGGAGAAGAAGCTGATGAAGCGCGTGCCGCGGGATGAATGGACCCTGACACATCATCGGATCATTTTCTTCGGAAGGTACCACTGTAAGGCTCAAAATCCGCAATGTCCGGTCTGCCCGTTACTGGATGTATGCCGTGAAGGAAAAAAACGTATGAAAACTTTAGCAGTCAGGAAGAATAAGGAACAACCGTAAAACGGGCAAAAAATAGACAAAAGAAAGGTTTATCCGATTTAAGAAAGACATCGCTTGTTAAGTCACAAACAAATGGGACAGACTGGCATAAGGTGCAGCGCTCGCCTTTGTCTCCGGATTTCTAAACCTGCCAGACAGGGAATGGGGATCTGGAAATAAAAGTGATCGAAATGTCGATACTTCTGGGGGACAACAAGACGGTAATTTGAAACGGAATAAGCCAAACTAAAAAGAGGATGGGATTACACATGAAATGCATCTCCGTATACACCGACAACTTTGAGTTGTTCTCCGATATTTTTGAACATGTGGTGGAGAATCAAAACCAACTGAATGAGAATGAAGAGCAAGAAATCGAAGGCGTAACGTTCAGCCATTCCGGAGATGCTCCCGAGCATTATTTGGAGCGGATGTCTCAGAAGCCGGAAGTGGTTGTCATGCGCGATAAATCCCGCGGTTTGACTATTCTGCAGCACGGAAACGTATTTGAAATTCTGATCCCTGCAGAGGACACAACTGTCGTATCATAATTAATACTGAAGTGAAATTAATTATGAATGTGATGTCGGCACCACATATGTTTGAAGAAATGGCAGGCAAGGAGTTCTACCTCCTTGCCTGCCATTTTGCATATAATAAAGCTCAAGTGATGATAAAGACATCTTGTGAATGAAACAATGATTTCTTTACGAGCCAAGCGGTGATAAAATAAAATGATGTGAAAAGATTGTGTCAGATATTGATAGATCAATGGACAGGAGCGAGACATGACGTTGAAGCTGATTACTGAACATGAAATCGGATATAACATGACAGAACTAACCGAAGTTCGCGATCGATTCTTGACGTGGAATGATGAATCCTCCTCCGCGTTGGCGGAGGATTTAATACGCAAGGGGACGGGCGGCGAGCTTACGCTCGCTTTCTGCGGTCACTTTTCCGCAGGTAAATCAAGTATGATCAATGCACTCTGTGGTAAAAAGGTGCTGCCGTCAGGGCCTGTGCCTACGAGTGCGAATGTAGTTACAATCCGCAACGGAGAGCCGCAGGCACTGATACACCGGTCGGCAGCCGAACACGGCGGTCCGTTAACCGTGACGATCGACCAGTTGGCAGAATATTGCAAGGAAGGCCGCGAGTATTCAGCGATTGAAGTGTGGGATGATGTACCTTTGCTCGGAGAAGACGGCGTGTTGATGGATACTCCCGGAGTCGATTCCACCGATGACGGGCACCGTCTCGCCACACATTCCGCATTGCATATGGCAGATATCGTTTTTTATGTTATGGATTATAACCATGTGCAGTCGGAGAGCAATTTAATGTTTGCCAAGAGTTTGTCAGACTGGGGGAAACCGCTTTATCTGATCATAAATCAGATCGATAAACACCGGGATGGGGAGTTATCGTTGACTTCTTACTTGAACGATATCAAAAAGGCGTTCGCCCAATGGAAAATAACGTATAAGGGATTGCTGTGTACCTCCCTTAAAGTAAAGGATCATCCGTACAATCAATGGGAGACGCTCAAGTCTCTGATTGGAGAATTGATATCTCGCAAGGAACCTTTGCTGCGCTACAGCGTTTCCTGCTCCATCCGTCATGCTGCCGATCAGCATGTGGAGGCTTACACCCGCAGCCATCAGGAGGAGAAGGAACGGCTGCTGGCAGAAATGGGCGGAGAAGAGGCTGCAGCTGCGTTGAAAGCGCGTATGCAGGAGCTGGATGCGGAGAAGAAATCGGCCCAGCTGTTACCCGAATCCGTTCGCGCGGAGCTTCGCAAAGAAGCGGATGCGCTCTTGGCAAACGCCAATCTGACCCCTGCCGATGTTCGGGATTTAAGTCTGTCCTTCCTTGAAAGTCGTAAGAGCGGCTTCAAGGTCGGATTCTTGTTCTCAGGCGGTAAGACCGAAGAGGAACGGAAACGTCGTCTGGAGGCATTTCATCATCGGTTGGAGGAACAGACGGCTTCTCAGATCGATTGGCATCTTCGCACAGCATTCCGCCAAATCGTAGAGCAGCATACGGAGTGGAGCACCGAATGGGAGAGCTTGATGGATGCTGAGCTCCCTGGCGTTCGTGAAGAGATGATCACACGGACCGTGAATCCGGAAGCAACGGTATCCGGTGAATATGTATTGAACTATAACCGGGAGCTGGCTGAGGAAATCAAGGGCAGCTACCGCCGAGCCGTGCTGGCGCTTGCCGACCGGCTGAAGGAGGTGTTGACGGACGCTGCAGAGGTCCGTCTGCAAGAGCTGGAACGCCAGAGCGCTGAGCTTGTGGCGCAATCCGCGGCTTCCGCTAGCTATGCAGCACTGGAGCAGGCGGAAGCCGCCCGCGCGGCAGAGCTGGCACAGCTGCTCCCGCCGCGCCTCTCCCTCCCTCCGGGCCTCCTGCCGGAGGTGAGGGAGCCGGAAGGGCGGCCCGCATCAGCGGCTGCCCCGGGCGGTGCCCCAGCGGCGCAGCCGGGGCACGGGCGCACAGCGCCCCGCCCCGCCGCTGCGCAGGCGGCGGC
>NZ_JBCMXJ010000015.1:0-780343 GCF_050475945.1 Paenibacillus solani | reverse complement strand
ACTGGATCCTTCATCGAGATCACCAACTCTAATGATTTTTTACGCTCTTCGCCGATTTCTTATAACGTCTTTTCCCCGAATTCGCCCATTTCCCACACCTGGCCAAATGTACGAATTCATATAATACACGCATACCTATATATTAGACGAACAGGTGGTCAATCCTCCCCTCGCTCCGGCAACTTGTTCTCCATAATGCGGTCGAGCGGGCTTTGGATGCGCTGGAGATTCTTTAGTCCGACATGTGTGTAAATTTCGGTTGTCTTCAGGCTGGAGTGACCGAGGAGTTCCTGAATATGCCTCAGGTCGGTGCCATTCTCGAGTAAGTGCGTAGCGAATGAATGTCGTAATGTGTGGATCGAGGCTTTCTTCACAATTCCTGCTTTCCGCTTGGCCCGCTCAAACATATACTGGGCGGAACGCTCCGTGAGATGCCCGGCACTCTTGTCGGCTCCAGGAAATAGATAGTCCAGCACCGCATGGGTCTCCAAATATGTCTGCATCATCTCGATTACCGTCCCGGACAGGAGACTGTACCGATCTTTGCGACCTTTCGCTTGTCTGATATGAATCATTTTGCGGGAGACATCGATATCTTGTTTACGTAAGCGGACGACTTCACTGACGCGTAGGCCAGAAGAATAAACAAGAGTTAGAAGCAGCCTGTGTTTTAGGTTCTGTGTGGATTTGAACAATGACAGCACCTCATCTTCTGATAATACCGTGGGAAGCGTTTGATCAGATTTTGGGCGTACCCATGCCTTGGAGAAACCACTTCGCTTAAGTGTCTCCTTAAACCAGAATCGAAGTGCGCTTATGGCCTGATTTACATAAGAGCGGGAATGTCCTTCCTCAATTAATCGCATGAAATAAGTATCCAAATGTACAGAGGTCACTCCCTCAACCGATACTGCGGATTGCCGAATAAAACGCTCAGCATGACCAAGATATGCTTTACGCGTTTTGCTGCTGTATCCCTTCCTTCTTAGTAACTCATCCAGCTTCCCCATTGCTGCATAATCCTCCGGTGTGCATAGTCTAAGCAGCTCAGGGAAACGCTCATACAATGATCGGTCCACCGTTTTTACCGGAGTGTTTTCTAAAAAACTGCATAATATCACCATCGTCTCATGTTGTGCCGGAACCTGCCATACTTTTTTGTCTTGATCCCAGGTGCGGCCGGGAATTCGACGTACACATTCAATCCATTTCGGAACATAGGGTACCTTCAGCAATACACACGAGTTGCCATCATACAGAGCAACATAGGGGTGCTTTTTCTGCTCCTTCTCCTTCATCATTTTCCCTCTCTCCATTCTCTAATCACATAAAAAAAGGAGACTCCGGCTTACGCGGAAATCTCCAATTCTTTTGGAATAAAACTATTATTTTACTATTATTAAAACAATTCCACTTCTAATAACAAAACGACCAAACGATTGAAGTCTCGCTTGGCCGTTCTCAACTCTAGCTTTTCATTAATAAACTTGATTCAAACTAACAGGTCCGAGACTTCCAGAAGAGCCTTGGAATTCACCTTTAACGACATAAGTTCCTGGGCTGAGATAACCTACTGAATACTCGACAGGGCTTGGAGTGGTTGGGCCAATATTCACAGTAGTCGAGAATACTCTGCTAAGCTGACCGGATGGTCCTTTGGAATACAGCGACAGCTCAACCGTTTCATTTGTAGAACTCCAGAGGCCAACACTTAATTTATATTGAGCAGATTGGCCAACGTATAAATCATGGGATGTTGCAGTATAGGCAGCAAATGCGCTAGTAGAAAAAGAAAAACACGCTAATAATAAGAGCAAAACTACTTTTTTCATTAATTCACCTCCCTTCTTGATACGAAATGTCAGTAGAGAAAGTGTATGTAATGGTCTTGTTCGAAAAGTAATATTTTTACTATTGTATCAAAAATAAGATTATTTGCATATATATTAAATTTCGAACCATCTACCTATTTCCAATCTTGTCTGCCTAACCATATAAATAATCGATAAAATTATCAATAAGTTCATTGCTATTATTCATCTTAATTAGCGTCTCTTTTAAATCTTCTATAAATCCTTCGAGCAATTCACAAGTTTCATCATTTATGATTTCCCCATTATATTTTTCCTGTATCAATTCTATTGTAGCTGAAAGGTAATCCAGAAAATCGGACAAAGAGTTTGCAATCGGAAAAAGAGCGCCTCCTTCATAAGATGCCGTGACTGGTGAGCCTTCTTTATCAGTTACAACTACGATAGGATCATCATTTACATCTGCAATGACGAGCCAATATGGATTCCAATTTGGATCTTCTTTCCGATCTACTCCAATCCATCGGAACCCATCTTGTCTAAGAACAAGATTTTTAGAAGACCAAAGACTAAGAAGTGCATTACCTAAATCAATTCCCATGCTTTTTAGCTCATGACCATCGTGTCGAACATCACAAATTATTTCACAATGTTCATAAAAATATTTCAGCTCAGGAGAAAGATGAATTTTGTCATCTACTTGTAGTTTTACTGATTCTGACCTATAACGCACTCCACCTTTCTTAACAACTGGGGATTCTATTTGAGGATATTTATTCATTGTCTCTATAAAATTTAATATCGAATTCTCTAATTGTTTCACAAAAGCTCAATCCTCTCGGTTATGATTTAACAGGTTTACATGCGCTAAACGATAATTTTCTTGAAAAAACCCCCTCCAAGTAAACTTCAATGCGCCATGTACACGCTGTCTACTTAAAGGGGACTCTCCAAACTTTATTTGTTATCAATCATTCTTCTCTCGATTACTTCGATCGGTTGCATCGAACTGCTTCAAATCTTGGATCGCATCGCTGGTCCTTTGAATTTTGTCCAGTGAAGTTTCAATATCAATCGATGCGCAAACATAATACAGTACGTCTACAATGAAAAATTGACTATGCTTCGACCCCGTCGCTGCACTTCTGACCTTGGCTTCTGGAGCCAGGGAAGTAAACAGATTATAGTCACTGAGCTCTGAAAGCTCACTTTTTCCAAACCCCGTGAAGCTGATCGTCACCAGCCCCATTTTCTTAGCAAATTTCATGAGCTGGACAACTTCCTTTGTAGCCGCGCTGTAAGAAATCCCTATAAACACACTGCCCTTAGGCGCATTCGCCATACTCATCGTTAGAACGTGAATATCAGACAATGCATAAACATTCTTTCCTAAACGAAGCCATTTCTGTGCGATGTCCTCCGCTACCAGAGCAGATGCACCTACACCGAAAGCGAAAATGGCCGGTGCATTATACAGATCATGAGCTGTTTTTTCTATCATTTTCGTATCGAGCAGGCCCACAGTATCCCTCAAAGACTGAACCGCATTGGATAGAATTTTATCAACCAGATCGGTAGTATTCTCATTTTTGTTTAGATCGTAATAGCCAGATTTTTGATCCTGGGCTAGATCGGCCGATAACGCCACTTTTAATTCCGGGAAGCCCTTCAAGCCTAGGGAGCGACAAAAGCGGACAACGGAAGCACTGCTGGATAGGGAGCGGCTCGCCATCTCCTGAACGGACATAAACATCACTTCTTCAGGAACTGACAGGACGAACCTGGCTACCTTCTGCTCGGACTGCGTCAATTTAGGTATCACATTCTCAATTCGTGATAAAATCTGACCAAAACCCACGCTAACGCCTCCATCTAATCAATTAAAATAGCAATACTATTATATTATTCCCTATTCGGCTCTCTAGCAACAAAACGGAATGAATATCGCCCTTTTTGCAAGAATGGCAGTAATGAAAGATCCTCGTCGGTCACATATCCGATAACGTTCACCCGTTCATCAGGAGGCAATGGATTCAGCACTATTTGAAACTCGCCTTTATAACGCTTGTAATTATCATTATCCAGGGTCAGTGCTCCCCGAGGCCGCTCCACACAATTCTCCGGAGGAATATCCCCTTTAAAATATCTTCGCGCATCCTCTGAACGGATTACATCACGTGCGATATCCGGCCGGTTATGATGAGTTTCACTCCACACATGGGACGCCAGCTGTCCCCGGACGCCAACCAGCACGGTTCCTTCATGCCAAGACTTAAATTGGGACATGGTCCACTCACTTAGCGATAAATCTCCAATGATGACTAGATCCACGGCTCCTTCAGTATGCAGCTCGAGAAAGCTTGCAAATGGCGATTGGTAACGATGCTGCTCAAGTGTAGGCAACCCTTCATACAAAGGCCCCCGCAATTGACCGTCACCCGGAACAAAGGCACCCACCTTTAGCCCCTGAGATCTTAACCATTCGTTTTGTGATTTGAATGTGCTCCATTCAAGGCCCGTCTCCGGTCGTGGATAATAATTATGCCAAGCTTCTAGCGAGGCAAAGTCTGCATTCAAACTTCTGAGCTCGTTCAGAAAAGAAGGATCAATCGTGCTGGCGTTAAGAGAAACCTGCCAATCATGAGTTAGCGCTGCAATCTCGGCATTTTCCATTCCGTTATCTATTCTCAGTCCTGTAACACCCTGCTGCTTCAACTGATCCAGCGTGAAGTTTTCAAAAGTTCTTGGAGACACATCCACCATCAATTCCATCTTATGCTCCTCAGCAAATCGACCGATTTGCCCCAGCGGCTCCATAAGATTCTCTGCCGCTTCCTCGGGAATCTGCAATGAGGTGAATATCGTATCAAATCCGTAAGGTCGCATGAAAGCCAAGTATTCTATAGTACGGTCTATGCTTTGTTCTGTCAATGAAACAAGTACACCAGCCATGGTTCCAACACTCCTTTTAGTTCATCATATATTTAGCGTTCACTAGGTTTAAGCTTCTTTAGGTTGTCTTGCTTCTTTGGGTACACCGAAGAAGTAAGTGCACAAAAACCCAAAGAAGTAGGCTGTGATAAGGCCGAGCAAGTAGATCCACCATTTACCGTCCGCGATCAAAAGAAGCATTTCGATACCTGATGCTCCGATAGCAATGGCTCCAACATTGCCGAAATAACCAATCACGGCACCGCCAAACCCTGCTCCTAAACATGCTGTTACGAATGGCTTGCCCAGTGGAAGGGTTACACCGTAAATAAGCGGCTCGCCGATTCCCATTACCCCAACAGGCAAGGCACCCTTGATGATATTAATAAGCGGTTTATTCTTGTAGCAGCGAACCCAAAGCGCAAGTGCTGCACCAACCTGCCCAGCTCCTGCCATAGCCAGAATTGGTAGCAGGATAGTAACACCAGTCTGATTGATCAGCTCAATATGAATCGGAGTCATTATATGGTGCATTCCGAGCATTACCATCACCAGCCAAATTCCGCCTAACAAGAATCCGGATAGGGCTCCTCCAACGTCCAGAATCCAGTTAACCGCTGTCAATAGATAACTTGCAACAAAGCCGGCAAATGGCATGATGACGAAGATGGTCAACAGACCGGTTACCAACACGCTGATGAAGGAGGTTACAATGAGATCGATCGAATTCGGAATAACTTTATGCAGTCTTTTCTCGATGAGAGATAATATCCATACAGCCAGAACAACGCCAATGATCCCGCCTTGTCCAGCAATAAGTGGATCGCCCGTAAACAAGTTGATAATAGGGAGCTCTGCACTCGCACCTGTAAGCAGTGTGGCGCCCCCGATGATTCCCCCCAGCGATGGACTTGCGCCAAATTCTCTGGCCGAGTTAATCCCTACAAAAATCGCCATATAGGAGAATATCCCGTTCTTGATCACATTCAGGATAAGGCTGAATTGCTGCCAGCCATCACCGGATAAATGACCAGATGTAATTAAGTTGGCAATAACAGCCGTAATTCCTGCCAATAAACCAGCGGCTACAAAAGCTGGCGCCAGCGGAATAAAGATATGTGAAATCGATTTCAAAAAATTCTTAATCGGTGTATTATTCCGTTCCTTATACTTCTTCTTATTTTCAGATGCTAATTGGGAGGCTTTCATTTTATTGCTAGTTTGTTCACTGTCTATACTGGAACTCGCAGTATTCAATGGAATTTCTTCACCCATCTCTACTCCGCTAATATTCGCTATTACCTGTGCGACCTTGCCGACCAGGCCTGGTCCGACGATGACCTGAAGAGTAGACTCGACAATAACGCCCATTACCCCGGGCACTTTTTTCAATTGTTCGATATCAGCTGCTTCAAGGTCTCGCAACGTGAGACGGACACGAGTCATGCAATGGGTTACCATTTTAACATTTTGTATTCCGCCAATTGTATCTAGTATACCTAAAGCCAAATCTTTTTCTTTAGCCATGTTGATGTCTCCTTTAGTTTGGTTGTATGGCTCGCTGTACAAAACCTTCCGACTGATCCAGCTTTATCTTAGCTTCTGCATAATTTAAGCCCGTAAGAATCATAATCACTGCTACCTTCACATGCTGATGACTCCATTCGTAGTAATTGGTAGCGGTTTCGTAATCACAGCCTGTAATCTCTTGAATCATGCTTTTTGCCCGCTCTACTAATTTTTCATTCGTAGGCTGAACATCCACCATCAAGTTGCCGAACGATTTACCAATACCGATCATGGCAGCTGTGGAAATCATATTTAGCACCATTTTTTGAGCTGTTCCAGCTTTAAGGCGGGTCGATCCAGTCAATAATTCCGGACCCGTTACAATTTCAATCGAGTATTTGGCGTATTTACTAATTTCGGCATTTTCGTTGCATGCCAGGCTTGCTGTTGTCGCTCCAATCCGGCTCGCATATTGCAATGCGCCAATGACATAGGGAGTTCGACCACTGGCAGCAATGCCGATAACGGTATCTTTGTCACTTAAATTCAGTTTCGCCAGATCTTCCATCCCTTGTTCAAGTGAATCCTCTGCTCCTTCTACAGCGAAGCGAATAGCTTCTTCTCCGCCAGCAATCACGCCTTGGACCATACTCGGATTGGTACCAAAAGTGGGAACGCATTCAACAGCATCCAAAATTCCCATCCGACCACTAGTCCCAGCCCCGATATAGATGAGTCTACCACCCTGTTTAAAGCTGTGAATCACACACTCCGTAACACGTTCGATCTCGTTCAATTTTTCTTTAATTAATAAAGATACTTTCTCATCCTCCTCCTGCATAAGTCTGAGGACCGAAAGTGTTGGCAGCTGGTCCAAATCCATCGTGTGCGGATTTCTTTTCTCTGTTTGCAATTCATGCAGCACTCTATCATCTCCTCTTCTATCTGATACTAGTGTATAGGAATAGAAATAAAATTACAATATTATATTTAATTTAGGTAATATTATTTCAATAAAATGTCGAAAAATTGCGGTTCTATCCCGCTGCCTATCATCATCAAATAATGAACCATTCTGAATAACTTCAAACATAGCATGCATTATAAACTAAAAAAAGCCTGATCCATCAAGGATCAGGCGATAATACATATATTAAAACAGGTGACTTTCCATCCTCTATAACTCTGAAAAATTAATACAGCTCACACTCTTCAATAGATTAACGGTAACACATCGATTATGAACACTTGCTATATCCACAGTTCCCGCAGGTCTTGCATCCCTCGATGTTAATCAAGGAAGCCCCGCCGCATGAAGGGCATAGATCCAGCGACATGGAGCTGCCGCCTGTGTTCGAGCCAAATCCGCCACCGTGTCCCACAGCAGCTGTCGCTCCGGCTTCACCTGCATCCGCCGGTGCCATCGTGGCTGCGACCGGTGCCGGATCATGGTCATGTTCCAACTCGGCATTGTTGGCCACATGCGTCTCAAGCGCCTTCGCGACAGCGTCGGCGATGGACTCTACGCGGTTCGCGCCAAAGCCAATTGCGCCCGTGCCCCCGATACCCTTGAGGTGCTTGATCAGCAGCTCTACCTTGTTGCCGTGATCCCCGTAACGGAGGAACAACGAGCAGACGCGGCCCAAAGCTTCCGCCATCGCGAATACATCCGATCCCGCTTTACCAACGTTCAGGAAGATTTCGCTTGGAATGCCGTCTAGGTCGTTGATGGTAATGTACGCCATGCCGAATGGCGTGTTCATTTTATAGGTTGCACCGTGCAGAACCTGCGGACGCTTCTTGTATTGCTTATCCAGCCCACTCTTGCTCGCTGGAGTTACTGCTACGCTTGCAGCAGCCGGCTCTACGCTAGTCGCATCCTCTGCGGCTTGCCCTACAGCACTTTGCTCCAGAGCTGTTTTCTCTGCAGATGCTGTCGCTGCTTCTGCGGCTTTATCTTCTTTTTTCTCCGTTTGCAGCACCTGCACATCACGGCTGCCATCGCGGTAGATCGTGACGCCTTTGCATCCCAGATCGAATGCCAGCTCATACAGGCGCTTCGTATCTTCAACTGTGAAGTCGGACGGACAGTTTGCTGTCTTCGAGATGGAGCTATCCACCCAGCGCTGAATCGCCGCTTGCACGCGGATATGATCCTCAGCAGATAGACTCATCGCAGTCACATAATAGTCCGGAAGCTCTTCACCCGGATGGCTGTCCAACCAATCCTGCGCGATCGGCACGAACTGCTCGTCGAAGCCAAGACGGCTTTGACGGAAGTATTTGAAGGCGAAGTACGGCTCGATCCCTGTGGACGTTCCAACCATCGTACCCGTGCTTCCCGTTGGCGCTTGGGTAATGACGGTTACGTTGCGTGCACCTTTTTTGCGTACCGCTTCAGCTACTTCCGGATACACCTCGGCCATATTTTTCATGAAGCCGCTTTGCAAGTAAAGCTCTGCATCGAATGCCTGGAAGGAACCCTTCTCCTCAGCAATATCAGCAGAAGCGAGGTATGCTTCACGCGCGATGAAGCCATACAGCTTATCCAGGAACTCCAGCGATTCCGGACTGCCGTAACGGATGTTCAGCTTGATCATCAGCTCAGCCAGGCCCATGGTGCCAAGACCAACGCGGCGCTCTTTCTTCTGGTTCAATTCGTTTTCTTCAAAATGATACGGCGTCCGGTCAATGACATTATCCAGGAAACGCACGGAATAACGCGTTGTCGTCGCCAGCTCATCCCAGGCAACATCATGGTTCGCTTCATCATAGAACTTCGACAGGTTCATCGCGGACAGGTTGCATACGCCCCAGCCTGGAAGTCCCTGCTCACCGCAAGGGTTTGTACAGATAATCGGGTTGAAATACCAGCTATTGGACATCTGATTGTAGTATTCCATGAAGACAACGCCCGGCTCTGCCGATTTCCAGGCGGATTCGATGATCGTATGCCAAACCTCGCGTGCTCTGACCGTTTTGTATGGAATGATAGCGCGTCCGGCTTTTTTCCATTTTTCCAAATCGCCGTCCCACAGCTCATCGTAATCGGGATCGGTGGTATCCGGGAATACGAGCTCCCAGTCCAGATCTTCCTTTACAGCCTTCATGAAATCGTTGCTGACGCATACCGACAGGTTCGCATTCGTAACTTGTCCCATCGTCTGCTTCACGGTGATGAAATCCTCCACGTCCGGATGCCAATCGTTGATCATCAACATCAGCGCACCGCGGCGGCTACCTCCCTGCTCAATCAGGCCTGTTGTATAACTGAACAATCCGCCCCAGGATACAGCACCGCTGGAAGAACCATTCACACCCTTGACGATCGCGCGTCGTGGACGCAGAGAAGACAAGTTAATGCCCACACCGCCGCCACGTGCCATAATCTCCGTCATTTCGGTCAAAGTTTCCATAATACCGCCCCGGCTGTCCTTCGGCGAAGGGATTACATAGCAGTTAAACAGCGTCAACTCATCGCTTGCACCTGCTCCAGCGGCAATCCGTCCGCCCGGTACGAGTTTCCAATCATCCAGAATTTCACGGAATTTTCCGCGCCACTCTTTCTGCAGTTCCGGCGTTGCCTCTACCGATGACATGGCAGCCGCGAGTCGATCCCACATTTCTTCCGGCGTTTTCTCGATGGTTAACGTCAGCTTCTCCACATCCGATTCTACGAGCTCGCCCTTTCGTGTCTTCACGGTGACCTTGCGGCCTTCGCGCTTTACGATTTCGCCAACTTCCTTTGTCGGAAATTTAGGATCATCCTTCGTCAGAACGAGCACCACATCGCCAACCTTCGCATTGTTGGTGTCCGCATCCTTCCAGGCATACCGGTCCAAAAAGATCTTCTCACTTAAACCTTCCAGCCGCTGATTATGCATCGTACTCAAGAGCAACTACCTCCTATATAAAATAAAAATAAAATAGATTCTGCCGCATTGTGTTCACCAACAACATAACCTGTTATGTAGCCGATCAAACATGCAAAAGCACTATATACACCATATATAGTGTTGTCCTTCCATTATACTACACTATATATAGGATAACTATGCCGATAATGTGAAAATTAAGACGCCTATTCGGAGGCTCCTCCCGCAAGCTTACGCTTTCTTCCTCACGCTCTCTTTTTTGCTGATCCCTATGAAAAAGAGGATGAAAATCTCCAATCCCAGCAGCCGTGCGTCCTATAAGGTATTCAGTGCCTTCCGAATCCGTGCAAGGTTATGAAGACTTCTTTTTTCGTCCATACTACAAATACACCGCTTCGCCCGGAATGGAATTTTTACGACTGGAGGAGATCGACATGAACCAACAGCCAACTGCCGAATCCGGCATGATCATAGACCCGCGTCTTCCCGTTCCATTACAGATCGACCGTTCCTGGCTGGATGATCTCACCGGTCGACTGGACAAGGGCGGCCCTTGGGGCGACTACCGTCTGTCCCGTCTGGCCCTTGAGGGTGAGAAGTCGCGACTCGTTACAAGCTTCGAAGAATTGCAATGTCTCAAGCACCTTGGCGGCTTATCCCCGCTTCCTCACCAGACCGAAACCGCCAGACGCGTATTGTTTGAGATGTCAGGGAGAGCCATTCTTGCCGATGAAGTAGGACTCGGAAAAACGATCGAAGCCGGTCTTATACTTAAAGAATATATCGTTCGCGGTCTGGTATCGAAAGTGTTGATTCTCGTACCGGCTTCACTTGTACTGCAATGGGTACGGGAGCTGAACTCCAAATTTGGCATTCCTGCGGTTGCGCAGAAAAAAGCCTATTCCTGGGGCAATGATATCGTTGTGGCCTCCATGGATACGGCCAAACGCGATCCCCATCAGGAGATTCTGCTAAACGAGGAATACGATATGCTCATCATCGATGAAGCCCATAAGCTCAAGAACAAGAAAACCTCCAACTATCAATTCATACAAAAGCTGCGCAAAAAATACTGCCTCCTGCTGACAGCCACACCGGTGCAGAACGATCTCAGCGAGCTCTTCAATCTGATCACCCTGCTGAAGCCGGGCCAGCTTGGAGGTCAGGGGCAGTTTGCCGCTAATTTTGTTGTCGATAAACGAAGACCGAAGAACCAGGATCAGCTCAAGGATGAGCTGGCGAAGGTTATGATCCGTAACCGCCGCGGGGAAGGTGAAGTCAAGTTCACTAAGCGAACCGTTCGCAATGTAGGGCTTAGTCTCTCGCCCGAAGAACAGTCATTATACGATGGGGTCACATCCTTCGTCAAAGATCAGTATCAGGCAGCAGGGGGAAATTTAAGCAGTATGCTATCCCTCGTTACCCTTCAGCGCGAAGTGTGCAGCAGCCGCGATGCCGTCTTCGTGACACTCGTTAATCTGTCCAAGAAACTGCCCGAAGACTCCCCGCTGCGTGATAAAATCTGGGAGCTCGTCTATCTCATCAAGGCCATCAAAGCCAACACCAAGGCAGAGAAAGCCATTGAGCTGATCCAGCAGATGAACGAGAAAGTCATCGTATTTACGGAATACCGTGCTACACAGGAATACTTGCTGAATTATTTCCGCGATCATGGACTGATCTCCGTTCCGTACCGGGGCGGAATGAACCGCGGCAAGAAGGATTGGATGATGGATCTCTTCCGGGGGAAAGCGCAGGTCATGATCGCGACGGAAGCCGGCGGCGAAGGCATCAATCTGCAATTTTGCCACCATATGATCAATTTTGATTTGCCCTGGAATCCCATGCGGGTTGAGCAGCGGATTGGACGTGTGCATCGTCTCGGCCAGACCAATGACGTGAAGATCTACAATCTGTCCACATCCGGCACCATTGAAGAGCATATCCTGAACCTGCTGCACGAGAAGATTAATATGTTCGAGATGGTGATCGGCGGACTGGATGTCATTCTGGAGCGCTTTGAGAAGAAGGAATCCATCGAGAAGAGCCTGTACAAAATTATGCTGGAGTCCGGTAATGATGATGAAATCCGTCAGCGCATCAGCACATTGGGCGAATCGATTCACCATATCAAGCAGGACATCGAGCTGGAAAGCACAGCTGGAGAAACTCTCAGAGAGGAAGAAGCCTAATATGACCATGACGCCGCAGGAGGTGCAGCAGCACTTCATGGCCTATTTGGAAGCCACCGAATGCACCGTCATTGAAAAATCGCCCGAGCATGTCACCGTGAAACTGTCACCACAGGCTGACAAAATGCTCACCAACCGCCCCTATTACTGGGGCTTCGTTGAACGTACCGGCGCTCCCGCCGAAACGTTGTCGTTCAATTTCGTATTTGACCCGAAAAAATATGACGAGCGGCTTGCCAAGTCCAAAGAAGCCGAAGCCAAGGCGCAGCTCGCTGCTCCTGCACAGGATCCGCTCTTGGCCCGCTTTTACGGGAACGCCCCGGTTCTGCCTGTCCTCGGTCCCGGCCGCATTCAGCGCGAGAACATCGGCTACGGCAGCAGCCGGCTCGCCCAAATCTGGAATGCTTCTCGGGAAGAAGGCAAATGCGTCTATCTCTTCCAGCAGCGCGATACGGAGCCGCGTCCCAGGGGACGCTCCACGCCTTATGAGCAGTGGCTCGGCGTCTGCTTCAAGGTAGAGTTCAGCTGCGATTTGAAGCGGGAGGAATTATTTTTTCTCGGAATATCGCTATCAAGCCGCGCCATCGCGCAAGACTTTCCGGCATGCTTGGATGGACGTGACCTGACCCCCCGTTTGCCCGAGAGCGTTCACGTACGCCCGGCTGTGCTTACCCTCCAGCAGGCCGCAGCAGCACTGGAGAACCATCTCATCGACAAGTTAAGCAACCTGGACTACGATTGGGCCGCTCAAGCAAGAGAACGTCTTGAAGATGAACTGCTTGTCATTGACGGCTATTATGAGGACTTGCTTAAGGAGCAGGATGAAGAGAAAAAAGCACTCATTGAGGAGCAATATAAGATCCGCCGTTCCGAAATGCAGTGGCAGTATGAGCCTAAAGTGAGCTTGTCCGTCATAACCTGCGGTCTGTTTCATCTGTGTTCGCCTGTGAGTGCGCCCTCATGACGCCACTCAACAAAAGCAGGCAAAAATAGAACCTTACGTCTTTCGCCAGCCGCGACAGCTTGTAACAGTCTTTGCACAGCTTGTCCGATATGATGATTCCATCACATCCATGGCGCATTTAGGCCAAGGAAAGGCGGTTTTACTTTGAAACGACAGATTATGAAAATCCATAACATGGATGGCAATGACAAGCCAAAATACAGCAATAACCAACGGATGCTCCCTTTTCGGATATTGTCTGTCACCATAATCGCAACCACTCTGCTCGGTGTGGGGATACACTCATCACCGGCAAGTGCAGCTAAAGCTGACGAAGCGATCCTGCAGCATGCATCAGGCAGCACGCCTCCATTGATCTCGTTGCATACCTTAAATAATTCGCAGTCCGTAAGTGAGAAGAGCAGCGAAGCCGCTCGAGTGCCAGACAGTGTTATGAATTTTGCCGAGGATACCGTCAATCAATTATCAGTCCATGCGCCATTCACAACTTGGGACGAAGCCGAGCTGGCTGTTACACCGCTTGGTCCAGGGACACACGGATGGTTGGTGACCATTACCGAGAATGGATTACCACAAGGATATATGATAATCAGTGCAAGCGAAGACGGCGGCTATGTACTCAGCGAATATGGAATCGGCCCTACCCTGCCCTTCAGTCAAGCACCATTGAATGAGCGGCTTGCAGCCGAGGGATTATTGAAAGGCGGAACCACTTTGCCTGCAGGAAGCATCGTCCGCAAGTTGTATGATGTGTCACCGGTCTGGCAAGTGGAGCTCCCCGGGAAGAAGCCGCTCTACTACAGTGCCTTAAACAGCGAGCTTCTTCCGGATCAGCTTCCGCTTACACAGACATCAGCAACATCAGTATCCCTTCCTTCGCTTGCCAAGGGAGCAGTGGTTTCGACAGTATCAGGCACCTGGAGATCCGCTACGCCTTCCACCTCATCTGTGGGTGAGCAAGACCCTTACGATAACCTTCTCTGGCTCACCTCTGCCCCTTTAGAGGCAGGAAATAGCACAGACCTCTTGCATTTACTGGAGGAGCGTTCCACGCTAATATTCAGGTCTGCAGCACATAATGCTGCATTCGGCTCCCCTTTTCAATTAAACGGATGGCAGAGCTGGTCGTCCGGGAATAACGAGAAACCGTCTGCGATCTATGTTTCGGTTCCCCTGCGGAATTCCGATACCCTTCGCTATCTGCCCGCATCGCGGCTCCTTGAAGAAGGCGTCTTCTATGCCTCTGTCGATAAGTAAACCGAGTCGGTATCGATTGTGTGTGATGCCAACAGATAGGTGCAATAGTTAGATGCCAACAGATAGGTCAACAGTTAGGAACCAACAAAAAGGACCCTACAGTTAGGGCACGACAGTCAGATAAGTGCGAACAATTAGGTATCATCCGGTAGGTTTTGATTCTTCTTCCTTCCGATAAACGACATTTCCGCCGATCATCGTCCATTCCACTTGGAAATCAGAATCCAGCAGTACTACATCCGCATCCATGCCAGGAGCTATACGTCCTTTGGAAGCCAGGCCCAGCACGCTCCCTGGTGTGGTACTTGCCATTCTGACCGCCTCCAGGAGAGGAATACCCAGTTCTACCGTATTTCTCAGGGCTTCATTCATTGTAACGGTACTGGAGGCCAGCGTCCCGTCATGTAACTTGGCGATTCCATCCTGAACCTTCACTTGATGTCCGCCAAATTCATACTCACCGTCTCCCAGCCCCATGGCCTGAAGCGCATCCGTAATCAATACTATGCCCTCTGGTCCCTTCATGCGAAACATCATTCGTACAATAGCTGGATGAAGATGCACATTGTCTACGATGGCTTGTAATGATACCTTCGGCTCTTCAAAAGCCGCTACAACAACTCCCGGATCCCGATGATGAATTGGCCGCATGCCATTAAAGCAGTGTGTAATATGACTCGCGCCCAGGCGGAATGCTTCTTTGGCTTCTTCATAAGTCGCATCGGAGTGGGCGACGGCAACCACAATTCCCGCTCCATGCAAAAAAGATACCATCTCCATTCCGCCCGGAAGCTCTGGAGCAATGGTAACCATACGCAGGGCAGAATCTGCTCTCTCCAAGATTACTTCCATTTCGGCCCGGTCCGGATGCCGAAGGTAAGCTTCGTTCTGCATTCCTTTTCTTTTCAGGTTCAAATAAGGCCCTTCGGCATGAATTCCGGCGATCAATGCTCCCTCCTCACACCCCATAACCTGTTTGACATTATCGATCATTAGAAGAAGCGCTTCCAATTCTGAGGTGACGGAAGTTGCCAGAAACGAAGTGCAGCCCGTAGCGGCACAGGCTTTGGATACCTCTTGAATACTTCGGGTCGTTCCATCCATCATGTCATAACCGTTAGCCCCGTGAATATGGACATCGACCATACCGGGAATAAGGAGCTTGCCCTGACCATCCATAATCTTACTCCCCTTCGGAAACGTAGGGATATCCTCATAGATAGCCGTAATGCGTCCATTCTCAATCAAGATGGAACCATTTTCTATACATTCTGTTTCAGTTGCTATGCGAACATGGGTCAGACCGATAACTTCCACTGTAAATTCCTCCCTGCCATGAAACTTTAGCCCCAGTATAACAAAGAACATAATTCTTTGCCTAACCTGATATAAAGAGGAATCAATCATGAATCGTTAACATGATAAAGCCCTACTTCTTCTTATGTTTGCGTTTGGAGGTGACCTCCTCTTTCCACAGTGTCATGGACAAAGGTATCATGCCGAACCATCGGGTGCTCCAGGCTTCCTTTACCTTTGATTTTCGCCGGACCTCCCTAGGGGTATCCATATAATGGACTACGCGTTCTGTAATATATTTAATTAATTCATCGCTGCTTGCCACATGCCTCAACTCCTCATTTAATCCATCATTAGAATCAGTGTGCTCCATTTCAAGTCATTGTAGACGTTGTCCTCCTGCAGCATGATTTCTCCTTCAAATGCACATTCTAATTAAGCCGATATTTTACGTGAAGGAAGGAATCCATCATGGTTAAAGCAGCAGGGCTGTGGTTGCTTCTCCTTGCACTCGCAATTCCAAACACCCTTGCGGAAGCCAGTTCTATGGAGAATTCAGCCAAGACACACCCCCTACGAGCCGTTCACCAGAGCAAAATAAGAATCCAAGCTATACCCGAGGCACCCGAATCCACACCCTCTTCAGGGCAAGAAAACGATCATGCCAAGCTCCATAATCTATATCCTTTCCCGCAAAAAGTAGTTCTGATTGACGTGGGACATGGCGGAATCGATGGCGGAACTTCGTATGGCGATATTCTGGAAAAAGATATTAATTTGGCAATCTCCCGCAAACTGTTTATGCTTCTTCGGCAGGAAGGCTACCATGCCATATTAAACCGAGATGCCGATTATGCATTAAGCGATGACAATCGCTGGCATCGCAGCTCTTCCAGACATCGCCGGGATTTATCACAGCGTAAGCAGCTCAGCAGCGAGATTCCGACCAAGCTGGTTGTCAGTGTTCATGTGAATTGGGGAAAGAACACCTCCAAACGAGGAGGCATCGTTCTGCATCAATCCGAGGGACGAAGCATCCTGTTAGCGGACATCATTCAAGACAAATTAAATCGCGTTTATCATAGCCACAACCACATCACCTTAGGCAAGGCCTATTACTTACTGAACCAAACACAGGTACCGGCGGTTATCGTTGAGACCGGCTTCCTCAGCAATTCGGAGGATCGGCAGCTATTAACCAGCCGCAATGGGCAAATGCAGATTGCCGAGGCCATCGCCGATGGTATCATCAGCTATTTAACAGCTCTGTAGCGCTCTATGGCTTTAACTGACACAGCCTTCCATCCAGGGAACCGGTAATGTACTGGCTCCATAAATGGAAGGCTGTTTTTTTGTAAGCAAAGGCCTATACATCTAGGCTTAAAACCAGTTTTACCTTCAAGTTTAGCCGAGATGGATCATCCTGCCTTCAGCTATTTCTTTGGCAGCAGATCGGGTCTCCAGCTTGTACGTTCCTGGACCAACTCACTAATCCCGACAAACTCCACCTTTTTTTGCAGTTCTGAGATGGATCCTTTCAGCGCTTCCGCTGTCCGGTTTCCGTATGCACCGACATGGCCAATAGCAATACAGAATGTTTTCTCTTCCGCATACTGTGCTGCTGTCAGAAGCTGCTTCTTTACATGTTGAACGGCGTGAACATCGTCCAGAAATATGTCATTATCTATAGAAGGCACACCTTTTTCTGCTGCCAGTTTACCCACCACGCTGCGGTGGTTCGTTTTACTGTCGATAAAGAACAAACCTCTTTCCTTACACACATCAAGTACAATAGACATCACACGTTTATCCTCTGTAATCTTGGAACCCATATGATTATTTATCCCAATGGCATGAGGAACCGAATCAATGGCAGTTTCCATACGCTTTCGGATCTCCTGATCGGTAAGCGAGCTGAGAATGGCACCCGGTCCAAGCCAGGAAGCAGGTCCTCGCTTCGGTTCCATAGGCATATGGATGATAACATCATGTCCTTGCTTATGCGCCGCTTCCGCATCCTCTCTACTTGTAGCCAGGAAAGGCATGACGGCAGCCGTGATTTTGACAGGCAAACTCAGCATTTCCCGAGTTCCTTTCTGATTATTGCCAAAATCATCAATAATGATCGCAAGTTTCTTGACTTTCTGTTCTTCACCAAACGTGATTGGCTGTGTGAATTCAGGTTGTACCAGCCTGCTCTGGGCAGCTGGAGCATCCACCTTGTCCGATCGGATTTCATATCCGGTCTGTACGCCGTTCATAGCCATCCATGACACGCTTAGCAAGATACTCGTTTTGATATATAGATCCCTCATATCTGCACCCCTTTCACATTTTTACTAACAGCCTAAATCTTATTGTTTGAGAATAGGCACGCAAATATGTAGAAATAAGGGGATCCGCAGCAAATAATCCACTTCATCAAATTACCAAGGAATTTATTTCCATAAACAATTTTACTGAATTGATTTGTTTCTTCAATCTGGTAAAGGATTGATCTTTTGGACATACAAAAAAACAGGTTCTTGCTGGCGTTAGCCAATACAAGAACCTGTTTATTTTGATGCGGTCGAGAGGACTCGAACCTCCACGGGGGTAAGCCCACACGGACCTGAACCGTGCGCGTCTGCCAATTCCGCCACGACCGCGTATCATGATCATCCGCTCTTGAGCCAAGCTCACATCAGCGGCGACAAGATATATAATATCACGCTAAATAAATCGAGTCAACATTTTTTTTGAACTTGATTAAAACCATGTATTTCGGTTAAAATAAGAACATAAGTTCTCATTGAATAATTATTTTCTATATAAAGGCGGTGATGTTGATGGCCATACCAGCTGTGACCAGGGAAGAGCGTGCGTTGATCAAGAGTTACCTGCTGCTCATGTACATCCATAAAGTGTTTGAACGGGATTGCCGGATCATTCAGGAGAGCGGTGTCTTCAAGACCCCTCAATTATACGTAGAAGTAGTAGGCAATGGCGCCAAACGGGCCGCCGTGCTTCTTCGGGAAGTGAAGCAGGAGTTCATTAAGCGTGCGATCAAGGTGTATGATGTCGGGCAAAGCCAGGAAGGGATTCAGGCACGATATGCATGCCGCGGCTACATTGGATCGATCAACATCCTATGGCCATCCTTCCGTGAAGAGATGATGGATCGTATGCGCGCCTATCTGGGTCTGGTTTCCCCAGATACCGCTTCCTCCGAACTGTCTCACGCTCCTGCTGCTGTCTCCAACCATTAAGGATTGTCCCTGTAAATAGACAATAACCGTCTCACTATCCTAACCATTAAAGTTAGTCACGAGACGGTTATTTTTGTATTATCGATCAATGCAGGTTCTGTTGTACGCGAGTCAGCCCTTGAGAGAGAGCATGTCCCGCGCTGGCTGCCGAAGCCACAGCAACGGTTTCCATGATCTGAGCATCCGTGGCCCCTTTGGCACGGGCTTCTTCCATGTGATAGAACGTACACAGCTCGTTATTGGCAAACAGTCCAATGCCGAGTGCAATCAAATGCTTCGTTTTCTCATCCAGTTCCCCTTCCTGAAAGCAAGCTCCCGTGAACTGGTGATACGACTCAGCCATTTGTGGCATGGTCTGCTTCAAATTCAGTATTTCATTTTTGTACGCCGTGATCTTGTCATTGGAGATTTCCATCGCTTATAGCCCCTCTTCCTAACTTAGGTATGAGGTTAAGTTGTCCGACATTTTCTAGATCTATGCTTATCCCTATTCGATGGGACTTACTCTTGGCTCTTTTTTGAGCTGATAGCTGTAGCGGCGGTCCAGCTTTACCACTCGTCGGTTTCTGCGGCGAATAATGACCTGTTCCGGGTCCCATGCCACTACAAAACCTATAATATCATTGGTTTCGAGCCCATCACGTACCACCCGGACCAACTCGCCCGAGAGCCGCAGCTCGTCCAGTCTTTCATCGCTAATCATCGCTATACCTCCTCCAGTATATTATTGTGCAAAAAACGACCTAAATGAATTCATTTAGGTCGCTTGAATGCAGTGCCGTATCGTCAAACATCCCATAATGAGATGTTCTATATCCTACTTAACGCTGTGCCGGTTCGATGCTGTCATTCTTCTCATACCAGTAATCAAGCACAGTGGAAGACATGACACGCTTCTCAATATACTCTACTTGCTGGGGCGTAAACTGTTCCTTCCATTCGAAGGAAACCTCCTCGCATAATCCAGCAATCGTCAGCAATTCCGACCAGGCAACATAGCGTTTGTACCAGAAAAACTGAGGATGTTCAATCATATAGGGATATAGATCATCAAACTCCGTATGTTTACAATCCAAAGCACGTTCAAAATGTACCTTTGCTTCATTCAGCTTTTCAATCAAAAACGGCTCGGTTACAGGTTGTTTCCCCATGGTGCCTCCTCCTCTCTCTTGCCTACCTCTTCATTATAAGCCAAAAACATAAACGCGAAAAGATTTTGTTGCGTTTTTAGGCGGAAATCTCAATAAAATTCGGCATTTTTTCAGATGAATGAAATTTTGCCATTCTCCAGTGATGAGATGGTAACCAGCGACTCCACACGCACATCCTGTTCACGCAGCGTTCTTGCCCCGGCTTGAAAGCTCTTCTCGATCACGACGCCAAGCCCGATTAATTCCGCGCCAGCACGTTCAATAATCTTGATTAGGCCTCTTGCTGCGTCGCCATTTGCAATAATATCATCGATGAAGAGCAATTTGTCCTCCTTGCCGATAAACTGGCGCGACATCATAATATCGGTTACGATTCCTTTGGTGAAAGACGGAACCCGTTCACATAAGGCATCCGGATCAGCGAGCAGCGTCTTCTTGCGCCTTGCGAATACCATCGGGACCCCTAATTCTAGCGCCGCCGCAAATGCAACGGAAATCCCCGAAGATTCCAGAGTAACCACCTTCGTCACACCGCTCTCTTTAAATCTCGCTGCAAATTCGCGACCCATTTCCATAATTAAAGCAGGGTCTACCTGATGCGTCAGTATGGCATCCAACTTGAGCACCTGATCCGATAATACAACACCCTCATTAACGATCCGCTCTTTCAACCAATCCATCCAAAGCCCTCCCATGATTTCTTTGTCGTAAAAGTAACATATTCCTTTATGCACGGCAAGTAAAACCGAGGTCGCCGTCACTTAACTGTACGGTTTCCGTCACAATTTCTGACATGAACCTCCGTTCCCCAATAGTTCACCAGCTAAGGTTGCTTTCTAGTCCTCATCTTGGACAGGTAGGAGTCATGTCCAAGTGGAACCAAGCATACCTTGTATTATGCAGAACTATTAACGTACAGGGGAGGCACGGCATTTGCGTCATTCTATTCGCGTATTCCAAATCGCCTTTACATACATTGGTACGATTGTTGGCGCTGGCTTTGCTACCGGACGGGAGATTCTTCAATTTTTTACCCAGTATGGCCATTGGGCAACACTTACCATTGTTCTTGCGACAGGGTTATTCATCTGGCTTGGAACGAAAATCATGACGATTTCCAGACGGATCGGTGCCAGATCTTTTGAAGATTTAAACAAGTATCTGTTTGGTGAACAAGCCGGCGTGTGGATCAGCTTGTTTATGTTTGTCATCCTGCTCGGTGTAAACAGCATTATGCTTGCCGGTGCCGGGTCGGTTTTTGTGGAGCATCTAAATATGAGTTACCAAACTGGATTGTTCATCACGATGATCGGTACCTACTTCATCCTTAGGAAAGGCATCCAGTCCATTATGACCATGAACAGCCTGGTCGTCCCCATGATGCTGACCTTATCAGTCGCTATTATTTCTCAGACGATTCATACACCTGGCGCCACCCGATTCTTAACGCTTACTACAGACCATAGCCTGCCGGTAGTCTGGCTTGCCCCTCTGCTCTACACTTCCTTTAATCTGGTGATGGCCATGCCCGTACTAGTCCCGCTCGGCAGCCAAACAGAAAGCTCCCGTACCGTAACCTTGGGAGGCATTATGGGAGGCACTGGCGTAGGCTTCATGCTGATGGCAGCTCATTTTGCAATGTCAGCCCACATGCCCGGCATCTCTCAATATGAAATTCCCATGGGCAGTATAGCCGATCAGCTGGGCCAGGTGGTTCAAGTTATTTATCTCATTCTGATCTTTCTGGAAATCTTCAGCACCTTCGTCGCCAATATCTACGGAATTACTCTACAGGTACAGCAGCGCACCTCACTATCACCAAAAGTGATTACTTTGAGCATCATGGTGTTCTGCTACTTCTTCAGCCAGTTTGGATTTAGCTCCTTACTATCCCTGCTCTATCCCATATTTGGAGGGCTGTGCCTGCTCTGGGTGCTCCGGTTGACTCTCTTCGGAACTCCCGAGATGAGGGGAAAATAAACAGGGCTTTCCCAAAGGTGCCTGACGCCTGCCTTTGGGAAGCCCTGTTCTTATTTACTGCATCGTAATGATTTGTGCACCGGGTATCGCTGCCTCTACCTGCTTTGCCACATGCTGGTGGCAAGTCATCAAAATAACCTGCCGGGTCTGCGACATCTCGGAGATGACCTGAAGCGCATACCCTGTCCGTTTGTCGTCAAAATTAACAAACAGATCATCAAGCAGCAGAGGCATGCCGTTCGCATGAGGCATCGCTTGGATCAGTCCTAGCCGCATTGACAGATACAGCTGTTCTGCCGTACCGCGGCTTAGCCGGCTGCTCTCCACCAGCTGCCCTGACGGACGTTCTGCAAGCAGACTCTGATCGCCCATACGCATCACAATCCGGCTATACTCCCCGCCGGTAAGCAATGAGAAGTATCGGGAAGCCAATAACAATACCTGCGGCTGTTTCTCTTCTTCGTATATGCGGCGCGTTCGTTTGATGAACTCGGAAGCCATCGAACGAACCGCATACTGAGCGACGACCTCGCGCAGGGCAGCACGCTGCTCTTCCAGCTGCTGTAAGGCAGAGTCCTGGTTTCCCGCAGATTCCAGAGACTCCCGTTCCTGGAGCAGTCGTCCCCGCCGTTCCTGAAGCTCGTCCCGCAGCTTCACAGCCGCCGATACGGACGCCTCCTTCTCAATGCACTGAGCCTCCAGTCCGGCTGCATCCGTATGCTCGAGCAGCTGTTCAAGCTGAAGGCGCCCGGTGTCATCCCACCCGCTAAACATGCTGATTTCATGGTGCCGAATCGCCTGAACAAGCTCTTCCCGTCGTTTCACGGCAGCTCCCATGCGCAGAAAGGATTCCTCATCCGCAGATTGGGACAGTTCAACCAGACTCGCTTTGCGCTGCTGAACGTCTTCTCGTTCCCTTTCTAACGCGGCCGCCTCGTTCTGCAGCTCCTGAATCCGATCCGCAAGGACCTTCCTCTGCCTGGATTCCTCTTGGTATGCCTTCCAGCGAGAATGAACATGATCAAGCCCAGCCACGGAATTTTGGCTATCGATGCGCCCATTGGATTCTGCTGTAACGATTTCATTGCACTGAGAAACATATTCTTCCGCTTCTCTTAGCAGTACATCCATTCTCATTCCGAGCGATTTCTGCTGCCGGATTAACTCCTGTCCCTGCTCAACTTTGATGAACACATCAAGCATCACATCAGGCGAGAGACTCTCTGGGAGAGCTCGGGACTTCAGCCAGGCCTCCCACTGCCTTTCCAGCTCCAGATAGCGCCTTTCCTCCTGCTCAACCGTGTTCTGTACCGTCTTTAATTCCGCAGTTTGCAGAGCAGACTTCTCCTCAGCCGCTGCACAGTCAGACGTCAATCGATCAAGCCGCTGCCGCCAAGCTTGCCAGCCCTCCATCACGGCTCGAAGCTCACGCATCTGTACTTCAATCCTGACGGGATCGCGAGTCAGTGCTGCGGCTAGATGCCGGCGTCCATCCGTATTCTCACTCGAGACAGCAGCATAAGGAGATGAGACGAGTCTGGAATAGAGCTGGTCAACCCGCTCGATTCCTCCTTCATCCAGAACCTGCGAATCATCTGAAGCTGCCCGCTGTGCTTCACGACCATGCCGACCGTTCCAGAATACGTAGCCCATACCAAGCAGCATCACAATACTCGTAATTCCAGCAGCTGCTGGTGTTGACGCCCATAACATGACCCCTGCCAATAGCAGCGTCATTACAGCCATTCCCGCCAGCAGCCTTGCATGTATTCGAGGCAAACGACTGCCTTTTTTCGTAAGGCGTGAAGAGGCAGGCTCAGACGAAGCACGGGTCAATCTCCTCTCTCGCCAATGCTCGATCTCCAGTTGAAGCTGGCTCCAGAGCGCAGCAGTCTCATGGGGCGCCTTGGGCTTAATCATCGCAAAGGCCTCTTGTCCACGAGCCACTTCCTCGCGCAGCAGCCTCTTGGCTTCCCGGAGCACCGATTCTGCAGCTGCGGCGGCACGCTGAGAGGCACGCTGCTCAATGAAGAGCCCCTCCATCCGGCGATCATACCCCGCGAAGGCCGCCCCTAATCGCCGAACCTCCTCTCGGTCTGACGCAGATAGAGGCAGAGATAACAGCTTTTCACGTGTCCATGCCGGATCGATATCCCGAAGAAGCTGTTCCAGCCGAATTTCTTGAGCTTTATATTCGGTCGAAAGCTCGGCTAGCTCCCGATTCCCTGCTTCATGCAGGCTTCGCTTCGCCCATAGCTCCTCAATCCGTTCCCCGTACTGTTCCATGAACGTATTTGGAGGCAGGGCGTTTAGCTTGTCCACCGCATCTTCTATCGCCTGGTCTATACGAATGGACTGGGTGATAAGATGACGTTCTTCGTCTTGCAGCTTCTCGTATCGGGCAAGTCCATCCGGTGGAAAATGCTCACTGCTCATCAGATCCTTTAATGCCAGCTTCGCCTCACGCCATTCCAGCCAAGCCGGACGAATGTCCTGTGCTTTTCGAAGCAGCGATGCATCCTTGGCATCCCTGTCGTGTTCCTGTTCCAGCAAATTCAACCTTTCCTGGATTTCCAGAATGGCTGTAGTTACCTTATTAAAGCGGGCAACATACGACTGGCTTTCCATAACCCGGGACCTCATATGCTCAATCGACTGCAGAAGCTTCGCCGTTTCCTGTACCTTGCCGCGCGGTTTATACAGTTTATCCATCTCTTGCGACAGCTTGCGCTCAGCTTCCAATATATAAGCGCCGCCGCCAATACCCGCATGAAACAGATAGCTGCTCATCTCGGCAGACTGAAGATTCCGGATTTCCTGCAGCTCGCTTAGCGAAATGGCAAAGAGCTGACGAAACATATCTTTTGATATGCCGCCCAGAGCAAGCTGCTCCAATTCCTTCTGCCCGAGCTCGATCACCATCCCGTTATCCGTCTGTTGATGAATATGTACACGTTCGCCTTTGCCGAAGGCTGAATTTCCTTCTCTGGATCGGTTGTAACGCCGGATTACCCAGGGTATCCCCTCTTGATCCAGAAAGCGCAGTTCGCCTCCATGGACGCCTTCCCCGGAAGGCTCCCCACGTTCTGCCGGCGTGCCCTTGCCCGGAAATCCGTAAAGCATGGCTCTAATAAAATATAGCACCGTGCTCTTTCCGGCTTCATTCGGTCCATATAACACAGTGACCGGAGCATGTATAGAGAAGCTCTTGTCTCGAACACCCCCAAAGCCTTCAATGTTGATCCGCTCAAGTCTCACGGCTCAACACCTTCTTCCTGCAAGCGATCACGTAACAGTAACCCAAGCGTCAGTTCCTCTGCTCTGCGCACCCAGTCCTCCATCTCATCAGGTGTTGTTTCTTCAAGCAGGGTGCGGATTTCTGCATGCTCAAGCAAAGGCTCCAGGCTGGCCGCTATAACTCCGTCAGGCGCCTGCAGCTGCTCCTGTTCACACCGGACAAGGCGCAGCAAATCACCCACGAAGCTGTCTTCGGCAAGCAGCCGCTGCGTATCGAAGGAGTCACCGGACTGAAGGGAGAAGCTTTCGATCCAGACACATCCGCGATATCCGTTTGTCGCCCCCTTCGAGGCCTCTTTTCTTCGCAATTCGGCCAGCAGCTCATCCAGTACATAACCGCCTTCAAGCTGGCGATGAACTGGTCCGCGTCCCGTAATGCGCACACGCACCATGCTCAATTGATTTGCATTCTCGCTGGCTGTCCGTGCAAGAATGGAGGCCAGAGACCGTCTCCATTCGTCGACGTCCCGGCAAGAATCCACAGGTGCTTCAATGATGACCCAGCGCATGGAATCCAGCTCATGAAAACTTAGCCTCGTGTTAAAATTATCGTCCACATCAACCACATAGCAACCCTTGGGGCCCGTCTCCCGTACATGCCGGCCCTGGATATTGCCGGGATATACGATATAAGGAGTTTCCTGCAAGGTGCGACGGGTGTGAACATGTCCAAGCGCCCAGTAATGATAACCGGCTCGAATCAGATCCTTTTTTGAACAGGGGGCATACGTCTCATGCTGCGGGTCTCCATCCACATTCGCGTGCAATAGTCCGATATGATAAAGCCTTGATAAGGGTGCTGGATAACGTAGCGCAATATTATCCGTTACCTTAGAGGTCGGATATGACATTCCGGTAATCACAGCTACTTCCTGATGGTCCGAGCGGCGTTTCGCCGTGACGCTGCCTGGCTCGGCTCCAAATACATGTACATGGGAGGGCAGCTTCATGGAAAGCTTGGTACTATCCAGCGGATCATGATTGCCATGGATGACATATACGGCAATCCCTTCCGCTCCCAAACGCTCAAGGAAATCCAGGAAGCGCAGCTGTGCCCGCAGGGAAATATGGGAGCTATCATATACGTCTCCACTTATAACGATAAAATCAACCTGCTGATCGATCGCAAGCTTCATTAGACGCTCCAGCGCACGGAAGGTTGATTCCTGCACGAATGACCGCAGGCTATCATCAAGTCCGCTTATGCCGATAAATGGACTGTCCAGGTGCAAATCCGCAGCATGAATAAATCGAAAAGACGCCATAATCGTTATTTAACTCTCTTTCTTGGGTTGATATTTCAGGTACATTTTTTTAAGCTCATGCACAGTTCTGGAGAGCGAGTATTGACTCTTGGCCTTATCCGAAGCAGTGCGGGCCAGCTCGTAACGGTATAACGGATCGCTGATGACTTTCTCAAGTGCATTGCTGAGAGCGATCGGGTCTTCCGATGGAACAAGCAAACCGTTTACCCCATTCTCAATCTGCTCTGCAATTCCGCCAACATCGGTGCCTACGAGCGCAAGACAGCTAAGTGCTGCCTCCGCAAACACCGAGCCGAATGCCTCTGCTCTCGATGGCAGCACAAAAATATCAAAGAACGGCATAAATTCTTCAGGATGCAGCGTATATCCGTAAAAAATCGTCTCCTGATAGATATCCAATGATTTGGCCATCTCTTCGAGCTCATGACGGGACGGTCCGTCGCCGATAATATGTAGGACGTAATCATATCCCTTCCGTTTCAGTTCCGCGCAGGCTTGCAGTAATATATCCAATCCTTTGGCAGGTACTAAACGGCATACCGTTATCAGCTGGGGCACTGCATTTTCATGCGGCACGGGTTTAAATCGCTTATCATCAAAGCCATTATGAATGACACCAATGGATTCCGGCGTATTCACATAGGGAGACATATATTTTTTAAAAGAGTTGGACACTGTGAGCAAACGATCACTGATATACTCCAGTTCTCTGTATAACGAAACGAGGAATCGGTGCTCAAGCTCCCCTTCCTTGATTCTTCCGTTCAAAATCAGCTCCCGCTCGTAACTGGAATGCACAGTTTGAATGAGCGGCACTTCAGGGAAGACAGCCTTCATCGTCATGCCTGCAATAGGGTGATGGCTATGGATGAGATCATAAGGCTTCTGTATGCGCAGGCGCGCCCACCATAGATAATCCTGATAGGTTTGAACGTACTTAGCTACAATGGGACTCCCTTCGAACTCTCTCCAATCAAAGGTGTGAAATACCGGTTCATCATGTCCTTTATTGCGGATCCGTTTAGGCAGCCAGAACATTTCCATCTCCCAACGAGTGGAATTGAATCGTTCCTGTAAATAAGGAATCATGGACGAGACGCCGCCCGGCTGTTCAGGAGGGAAGAATAAAGCTTGAAGAAGTTTCATGGGGATCCCCCTTTCTCTCTTGAATCTCTTTTTACGATTCTTTTTTGATATGATATATTAGAACATATGTTTCGTGCAAAGGAAATCTATCCTTTTATAGGAGTGAATCGATTTGTCCTATGAATTGAGCTACTGGTCCACTTCTCCACTCCCCGCCATCTTTGCTGTATGCGGGGCTTATATCGCTCTCATGATGCTGATGATGTGTTTATTTATGTACAGCAAGCAGCGCAAGAGTGCCTATATTTATATGGCCGCAGCTTTCTTTTTTATTATGACATACGAGGGTCTGAACATCCATTCAGCATGGACAGGATTGTCTGTTTTTGCAGCGGAGCCGGACATTCTGCGTAACATCCAACTTTTTTCATTCGTCCTTCTGAACATCTCGGTTGTCATGCTGTACCGTAAAATCAAGACCATGCAATACTGGCTTCCATTACTGTCAGTGGCACTGCTTATGCTGCCGCTCATGCTCGCATCCTTCCTTCCCTTCACCTTAGATCCGATATGGAAAAAAATATATCTAGAAGTTTTCCAGCTCATTGCCGTTTATCTGGCCTTTACGAAAGTCACCCCGCGCATCGGGCAACCGATTAAATATGCGATGGGCCTTACGGTATACGTTCTCTGGGTAATTCTGCAAGCTATACATACCTATTCAATTGCTTTGTCACCGACGCTTCAAGCCTTGGCGCTTTCTCTGCCGGTCATCTTCTATAGTGTCGTGTGCTTTATTCTGTTCATCCGCATTGTCGAACTGATGCAGTCGATCTATCGATCGGCCATTACGGACGGATTGACGGGATTGTTTAATCGAAGACATTTTATGAAGCTTCTGGATCACTACACATCACAGGAATTAAAAATTTCCGCCATCTTCTGCGACATCGACAATTTTAAGAAACTAAACGATACGCAGGGTCATGCAAAAGCGGATGAAGTGTTGAAGCAAGTTTCCCGCATTATGGAAGAAGAACTTGATGGAATCGGCATTACAGGCCGGTATGGTGGTGAGGAGCTGGTTGCCCTGGTGATTGACCGCAGAATCAAGCCAGCGCAGGTTGCCGAGAATATCCGAGCCAGAGTCGCAGAAGAAACCATCGTCACGATCAGCATTGGATACAGCGTGCTGCGTAAGGGAGTACGCGGCGATGAACTTATGAAACAAGCAGACAAAGCGATGTATCAATCCAAAACAACTGGCAAAAACAAAGTATCCGATTACCGCTCCCTAAGAAACGTATCGTCAGAACCCGTGGAATCCATCGGATAGCTCGTACCGTAAGGCTGCCCTTTCTCGCTTACAGAGGGCAGTCTTTTTTTCTTTACATTTCTTTACTATTCCGGCAGCAACGTGATAAACTAAGGACCGATTCCTTAAAGACAGAGAACCGGGTGGTCTCTGACCAGGGATTTTTTTGCCTTTGCGCGAGGCACAATGATAAAATGTGCTTTATTCTAAAGAAGGAGCTATTAAACGAATGGGAAAGGAACTATTGCCTGTTGGCTATGTCACGAACATGAATGAAATTCTGGGTGACGCTTCTTGCGATTTCTGGGACAGCTATGATTTGCCCCGCACCCACGGGCTGCGTTTAAATGGGCTCAAGACGATCCATGCCGCCGAGAACGTAGAGAATCTCATCCAGCAATTCCAGCTTGAGCCGGTAGCCTGGTGTGATTCCGGATATTATTATGAGGCAAGCGTTCGTCCAGGCAAGCACCCCTATCATGCCGCCGGACTATATTATATTCAGGAACCCTCGGCCATGTCTGCTGTAGAATTGCTGAATCCGCAACCTGGAGAGACCATCTTGGATCTCGCAGCCGCTCCCGGAGGCAAGACCACTCATATTGCATCGAAGTTGATGGGTCAAGGACTGCTTGTCTCCAACGAAATTCATCCTGAACGGGCCCGTGTCCTCGCTGAGAATGTGGAACGGATGGGAATTACGAATACAGTCGTTACGTGCGCGGCACCCGATCAGCTAGCCCACCGTTTCGTTGCCTGCTTTGACCGGATCATGCTGGATGCCCCATGTTCCGGTGAAGGCATGTTTCGAAAGGACGCTGCGGCGATTACCGAATGGTCACCCGAACATGTAGACCTATGTGTCGCCAGACAGTGGGACATTGTACAGGAAGCGTACCGAATGCTCAAACCGGGCGGAACCTTAGCCTACTCCACTTGTACATTTAACACGGCCGAGAATGAAGAGATGATCGAGCGAATCATCTCCCGTTATCCCGATATGGAGCTGCAATTCATAAAACGTCTATGGCCGCATTTGGAGCGGGGTGAGGGACATTTTGTTGCGATCCTGGTCAAGTCTGCAAATGCCACATCTCTTCATGAAGACCTCATTTCATCTTCCGACAGCAGCAAATCTCAAACCAGATCGCATCGGAACAGCAAGCAAACTGCTGCGGCTTCGGCTCTCGCCGATTTCCAAGAATGGGCCAAGGAAAACATTCCCGGTCTTGAGCTTAACGACGGCACGCCTATTATTTTCGGTGAAACACTGTACTGGCTGCCACTCAGCGAAAGTTTGATATGGGATGACAAGCAGCTGAAAGGGCTGAAGATACCGCGTGCCGGACTTCATCTGGGCCATTTGAAGAAGAATCGGATCGAACCCGCCCACGCGCTGGCGATGTCCCTGCGTCCTGACCAGGCCGCCAAAAAATGGGATCTGCCCTCAGGCTCTGCCGAGGTGAATGCCTATTTGCGAGGAGAGGTACTCTCGGTCCCTCCTGAGTATCAAGGCTGGACTCTCGTAACCACCGATGGACTTCCCCTTGGTTGGGGCAAAGCCAGCGGAGGACAGCTTAAGAATCACCTGCCCAAAGGATTGCGAAATCCCTAAATAACACCACTGTTGCTAATCGGAATGTACCATCCAGATGGAATTCCTCACGCAATGGATAACACATCTGAACTCTGAAGTGAGTATGTAAAAAGGGGCTATCTATCTGCATTCATATGCAGGGAGAATAGCCCCTCAATTTTTATTTACTTCATCATATTGGGATATCATCACTCCCGAATAACGCCCACTGGTTTGGAGGCTTCACCATCTCCTCGTACAGCACCCAATTCTCCTGATCAACGATACATCCCCCAGGCTCATCATTCTTGCTTTCTTTCCCTTTTGTTCAGCTCTCAGCCGGAGCGGCTTGTTCCTTCGCTGGGGTTTTGGCGGCAGGTTTGCGAATCGTGGCTGCAGCATCAGCGTCCCGAATCCAACATGCTGCACCCACTCCGAAGAGCAGGAATCCTGCAGCCCCAAGCAATGCCGCCCGATAAGCCATCAGATTCGGCTCCATCTCCCCTGCTGCGTTGGCGGTTCCCGTACCGACCGCTATCAATATGGCTGATAGAATGGCCAACCCGATTGCAGGACCGAGTCTGTTCTGCACCGTAAACCAAGTCGAGGCACGACCCAACGAAGCTGGCGGGATCGTAGCGAAGGCCGCAATCTGTACAGCCCCAACCGTTTGCCCAAGAAAAATACCGATACCAAAGAACAAGGCTCGGATAAACCATAGATTCGTGCTGGCGTCTACCATGCTGAGCATGATGAAGATAATTGCTGTAGCGACTAAGCCCATCATAATCACTCTTTTTGGACCAAGTCTTGGGTATGTCCAGGGTACGAGCTGCGAGGCAATCATAAGACCGATGGCTTCGGGAAACGTAGCCAGCCCTGTATCGAGGGCGGATACACGCAGAGCGTTCTGATACATTAATGGGAATACGTACAGCATGCCCAGAAGTCCAGCTGATGCACACATCGCGATAAAGCCTGTCGTTCGGAACAAGCGATTGCCTAACAGCCGCAGATCCAAGAGCGGCTTCTCAACACTCAGTTCTACTTTGACCAGTGCAGCCAGCAATACTATCCCTGCCATGCCCGCGATCCATACCTGTGGAGCATGCCACCCATGCAGCGGCCCCTGACTCAGTGCGTACATAAGCAGCGCAAGACCAGGCCCAGATAGAAGCAAGCCAGATACATCCAATTTTCCGGCATTCGGCTCCCTATGTTCCCTCAACCAGAATAGACCAAACACCAACGCTGGAATGCCGATCGGCAAATTCACGTAGAAGATCCACCGCCATGTAAAGTACTCAACCAGCAGACCACTCACTATCGGCCCAACTGCAGGCGCAATCGCTATAGGAAGTATGAGTGCACGAGAGATTTTCGCACGCTCCTGCGGCGGGAACATACGGAATAACATCGCCATGCCGACCGGAGTCAGCAGGCCACCGCCGATACCTTGGATGACTCGAAATAATGTCAACGAAGCTAAACTATTTGCAGAACTGCACAATACGGATGCTCCTGTGAAAATGGCCAGAGCTAGCAGGAACACTCGCTTCGTGCCCCATTTGTCGCCAAGCCAGCCGGCCATCGGAAGAACGATGGCAAGACTGACCAGGTAACCGACATTCAGGACCCCAGAGGCCGCAGACGGCACTTCAAGCTCTCGACTAATCGTCTGCAGCGCCACATTCAGCACAGTTGCATCCATAGCAACAACAAACATCGCTGCCACATAGACGATGCATAATACCCTTTTCGAACTCAACCAACTGCTCATGGTCTGTGTTCCGGTAATAGCCGTGTATTATCACACAAGCTCCGGGGCCGTAAATCAACCCAGTTCTCATTAATATAGGCGAAGCATTCTTCCCGCGTACTAAGACCCAGAACCTGATGCCAGCCAGCCGGAATAGCCGCGAAAGCCGGCCAGAGCGAATATTGACCCTCATGATTCATCAGTACTAGAAATTTGCCGTCGGCATGCTCAAAAGGATTGGTCATAGATCAGTTCCCTCCTATCCGTCGTTATATCCGTTTTAGTCGCCATATCCTCCAGCTTGCTTAGAATGCACTTGCCGATATATTCCAGAGGACCGGGCTGACATAAATCCTTATGCCGACATTCGATATCGTGCCGTTCAATCCCTCCGCTCACAAAAGGCTCCCACATCTCCGGGTCAATGGGGTCGAACCAATCGGGGATGATGGTGGAGTGGAAGAATAACATATTTCCCTTAAATCGCTTCGGAACATATGCCTTTAAAAGTCGAACCGAGTTCTCATAGGTCGTCTTCAGATTCATTATGGTGTCTTCCTCAAGGGATGCCAATGCACTGCTCTCATTGCGCAGCAATTCAAGCGCTGTGGCAATGGTTAACGGTGTGTCTCCAAGGCCCTCTTCAATGGTCTCCTTGTCAAAACCTCCAAGCGCCAACAGCGCGGTTAAAGCCTCGTCTTCATCGGGGTCATCCTTGATCGGTAAATAATGGCTGGGGTAAGCATCCAGAATGGCGAGTAGTTCAATGTCTTCACCCACCTCCTGCAGCTGCACTGCAATCGACTGAGCGACATTGCCACCCAAAGACCAACCAAGCAGCCGGTATGGTCCCGTTGGTTGAAGGGAGCGTATATGGTCGATATAGTCTGCCGTCATCTTTTCCAGAGATTTCGGAAGCTCCTCAGCTTGGGCAATCCCCTTCGCCTGCAAGCCGTAAATCGGATAATTCATGCCGAGATGCTTCATTAAACCAGCGTAGCACCAGCTTAATCCTCCTGCCGGATGCACGCAGAACAGTGGGGTTTGATCTCCATGCGACCGAAGCGGAAGCACGACCTGCAGCGCGCTGTTCCCGCCGCCCATCTCAAGCTTGTCGACTAGCCCCGCTACCGTCGGTGCTTCGAATAATGCTGCGATGCTCAATTCTTTGCCGAGGGCTTCGCGAACCCGGCTGATAAGCCGGACGGCCAGTAAGGAATGACCGCCGAGCTCGAAGAAGCTGTCATCGATGCCGACCCGCTTGGCGCCTAGTATTTCGGCAAACAACTCGCATAACACTTCCTCCTGCGGCGTTCGCGGATTGCGCCCATCCGCATCCGGCGACATCTCGGGGGCCGGCAGCGCTTTGCGATCCAGCTTTCCGTTAGGCGTAAGCGGCAGCTTGTCCATCATGACGAAGGCCCATGGCACCATGTAATCAGGAAGCAGCGAAGCGGCATAACGCCACAGCTCCGTACCCGAAGGCGACTCGCCGGGATTGCCAACGACATAAGCCGCAAGCCGCAGGTCTCCGGGCTGATCCTCACGCACGATGACAGCCGCCTGCGAGAGCGTCTCATGACGCACGAGGACCGATTCGATTTCGCCAAGCTCGATCCGGAAGCCGCGTATCTTCACCTGATGGTCGGACCGTCCCAAATAATCCAGCGTGCCATTGGCAAAACGCCTCGCCAAATCGCCGGTTCGGTACATTCTTGTCCCCGGCGGGCCGTATGGGTCGGACACGAACCGGTCGGCGGTAATGTCGGGCCGCCCCCAGTACCCGCGAGCCAATCCTGCGCCGGCGACATACATTTCCCCGATCACGCCGTACGGAACGGGCTGAAGCCTGTCATCTAGCACGTATACCCGCAGATCCGGAATCGCTTCGCCGATCAGGCTGGCTCCTGGCAGCGCCAGGTTCCGGTTCAGCTCCATATAGCTGACATGCACGGTGGTTTCCGTTATGCCGTACATGTTGATCAATCGCGGAGCATCGTCGGCATGACGCCGATACCAGTCCGTAAGCCGTCCAAGCTCCAAGGCTTCGCCTCCGAACACAACGTACCTCAGCGACAATTGCCGACCCGTCTCCGGATGCTCCCGATCCGCCTGAATCAACGGATAGAACGCCGACGGAGTCTGATTCAGCACGGTCACGCCTTCCCGGGCGAGCAAGCTTAACATCTCTTCAGGCGATCGGCTGACCGTATGTGGAACCACGACGAGCCGGCCGCCGTGCAAGAGCGGCCCCCATATTTCCCACACCGAGAAATCGAAGGCATACGAATGGAATAAGGTCCATACATCGGTTTCATCAAACGGAAACCAATGCCGGGTAGAATCGAATAGCCGAACAACATTCTGATGCGGCACGAGCACGCCCTTCGGTTTCCCGGTGGAACCGGAAGTATAAATGATGTAAGCGGCATTCTGCGGCATAAGCCGTCCAGAACGCTCACGGTCTCTTGGATTCTCCTTGGAATAATCCAGCAGTCGCAATGCTTGTTCAGGCTCATCGATGACAACGTGTTTCCATCGTCCGAAACTCGGCAACTGATTCATCACGTGAACGCTCGTCATGACGCATACCGGACAAGCATTCTCCATCATGTAAGCCAGTCGATCCTCCGGATACTCCGGATCCAGAGGCAGGTAAGCGGCTCCTGCTTTAAGTACGGCCAGAATGCCGACGACCATATCCACGGAACGCGGCAGTGCGAGAGCTACGATCTGCTCCGTACCGACGCCGGAGGCAATCAAGAAATGAGCAAGCTGGTTAGCGCGCTCGTTCAGCTCCTCATAACTCAGAGACTGGCCGTCATGGACAATCGCAACCGATTGAGGCGAGCGGCTGACCTGCGCTTCAAACCGCTCGGGCAAGGTTGCCGGCTCGGTGACTGGCAGCGGCGCGCCCCATTGTCGATGAATGTCCTCCCGTTCATCAACGGTTAAAATATCTAGTTTACTGATGGATTTACTTGGTTCAACGACAGCACTTTCCAATACGCGCACGTATCGTTCTGCCATCGCTTCCGCCGTGGCGCGCTCGAACAAATCCGAGCTGAATTCAATGAAGCCGTCCACTCCGTCCGGCTCTCCGTATTGATCCCGCCGCTCGGTCAGTTCGAAGGTTAAGTCGAACTTCGAAGTGCCCACGTTTTGCAGCTGCAGCTTCGAGCTGATTCCCGGAAGCTCAAGCGAAGTTTCCGGCGTGTTCTGCAGCACCAGCATCACTTGGAAGAGCGGATGTCTCGACCGGGAACGCGGAGGGTTCAGCGTCTCGACAAGGCGCTCGAACGGCACGTCCTGATGCTCGAAGGCTGCCAGGCTCTTTTCCCGCACCCGTCGCAGCAGCTCACCGAACGTCGGGTCATTCGACGTATCCACACGAAACACAAGGGTATTGATGAAGAAACCGATTAAGTGATCCAGATTGTCGTCATTCCGACCCGATACGGGACTTCCGATCGGAATGTCCGTACCTGCACCCAGCTTCGTAAACAGCGCAGCCATCGCGGACTGAAATACCATAAATAAAGTTGCCCTGTTGCTTTGCGCGAGCGCATTCAACTGCTGATGCAGCTCACGGGATATCGAAAACGGCACGCTGCCGCCCTGATAGCTGGCCACGGGGGGCCTCGGATAGTCGGTAGGCAGCTCCAATTGCTCCGGCAAGCCGGAAAGCGCTTCGGTCCAATATTCCAGCTGACGGGCAATCAGGCTGTTCTCCTCGCCCGAGCGGCCAAGCAGCTTCTCCTGCCAAGCGGCATAATCCGCATATTGTACCGGTAGCGGAGTCCATTTCGGTTCACTCCCCAGACACCTTGCCGCGTAGGCATCCGATAGATCCCGCGTCAACGGGGTAAGCGACCAGCCGTCTCCCGCGATATGATGCAGCAGCAACAGCAGGACAAACTCTTGATCGTCCAGCTTGAACAGCTCAGCCCGCAGGGAAGTTTCGGCTGCAAGCTCGAAACGGTACCTGACGGCTTCGGCCAATCGATCCGCAAGCTCCGCTTCGCTAATCTCGGTTACATTCAGCTCCGTCCGGGTTCCCTCGGCATCCAAAATGTGCTGATACGAAGCCCCGTCGTTCTCAGGATACACCGTGCGCAGCGACTCATGACGAGCCACTACATCCCCCAATGCTATACGCAGCGATGCCAGATCGATGTCACCTGTCAAGCGGGCGACAAGAGGAATATTATAAGTTGGGCTCGGACCCTCCAACCGATATAAAAACCATAACCGCTGCTGCGCAAACGACAGCGGCAAGCGCTCGTCCCTTGCAGCGGGACGCACGGCCTGTCTGGCTGCCTGCGCATGATCGAGCCGCTTGACGAGACTTGCGGCCGTTGACGCTTCGAACAGACTGCCAATGCTAAGCTCTGCGCCGAAAGCTTCCCGGATACGGACCATGACCCGGCCGGCTAACAGGGAATGACCGCCAAGCTCGAAGAAATCATCGTCAATGGTAACCCTCGGCAAGCCCAGCACCTCGCCAAAAATCGTGCACAGCATCTCCTCTTGCGGCGTTCGGGGCATACGCCCGGACGCCAGCCGAACATCAGGTACGGGAAGCGCTTGGCGATCCACTTTCTTGTTCGGCGTAAGCGGCAGCGCTTCAAGGGCTACGATGACAGACGGCACCATATACTCAACCAGTTTCTCTGCGGCATAGCTCCGTAAATCTGCCGATTCGATGGAAGATGGCCCGGCTGACGATGGAACGATATAAGCCACAAGCCGGCGATCGCCGATCCGATCCTCACGGACCATGACAAAGGCCTGCTCCACTGCCGGATGAGCCACAAGCACGGACTCGATCTCGCCAGTCTCGATCCGGAAGCCGCGCAGCTTGATCTGATGATCGGCGCGTCCCAAATAATCGATCCAGCCGTTCTCCAGCCAGCGGGCAAGGTCGCCTGTTCGGTACATCCGGGAGCCCGGTGGTCCATAAGGGTCCGCGACAAACCGATCCGCCGTCAAGTCGGGTCTCCCCAAATACCCCCGACCGAGCCCCAAGCCTGCAATATACAGCTCGCCCGTTACGCCTGGCGGAACCGGGGAGAGCGAAGAATCGAGCACATACAGTTTCGTATTCCACACCGGTCCTCCGATGGACGGTTTTTCTGGTGCTTGATCGAGCTTTGCCGCCGTCGAATAAATCGTTGTCTCCGTCGGTCCATATTGATTGTTCACTTCACAGTTCAGGTCTTGAAGCGCGAGCTTAAGGCCGACCGGCAGCGCCTCGCCACCGGTAATGACTTTGAGCCGCTCAAATTTCCCTGGACGGCAAGCGACAATCGACTGCCATAATGTCGGGGTTGCCTGCATGATGGTGGTCCCCGTCTCCCGGATTCGGCGTATGAGCGCCGCGGCGTCGAGAATCGTCTCCCGCATCACGATGTCGAGCGTCGAACCGCATGCCAGAGGCAGCAGCATCTCCATGACCGAGATATCGAATGACATCGTGGTGACCGACAGCCAGCGGTCCCGCTCTCCGATACCCAAACGCTCGCACATATCCGACAGCAGATTGGCCAGGCCTTCGAACGTGAGCATGACCCCCTTGGGCCGGCCGGTTGATCCGGAAGTATAGATAACGTAGGACGGGTGAAGCGGCAGCAGTGGACGTACGCGATCAGCGTCTGTAGGATTATGAAAAGCCTGCTGCTCCAATCGCTGAAGGGTAGACGGGGCATCCAACAGGATTACGTCCTTATCCTCCATGACGGCCGCGAAATATTCAGACAGCTGCCGGGTCGTTATCAAGCATGCCGGGTTGGCATCGGCAAGCATATAAGCGATCCGTTCATCCGGATAGTCCGGATCCAATGGTAAGTATGCCGCCCCAGCCTTATGCACGGCGAGGATGGCAACAAGCATATCCACCGACCGTGGCAGCGACAGGGCAACGATTCGGTCAGGCCCTATTTCCCGGGCAATCAGCAAGCGGGCCAGGCGATTCGCCAGACTGTTCAGCTCCTCGTAACGAAGGGATAACCCTTCGCATATGACCGCTTCCGCCTGCGGTGTACGGGCAGCCTGCTCCTCGAATAATTGCGGCACGCTGAGCTGCGGCAAAGCGCGGGCCGTATCGTTCCACCGAACAATCACCTTCTCGCGTTCGTCCGGCAGAATAAAGGCCAAGCCCCCGACGGGATCATTCGGCTTCGCTTCGACAAGGCTGTCCAGCAAATACAAATAGCGTTGCAAATGGGACTCTGTCTCTTCTGCGCTGTAGATCAGCGGATTGGCATCCATGTCAATTCTAAGCCCGTGCCCGCCCATTCCGCCGTACACGTTCATCGTCAAATCATCCACGGGACCGGAGGCAAGATTGCGGACACTGCCGCGGAAACCGCCAAAATCCAATTCCTCCGCAAAAGGCATCACATTCACGAGCGGTCCGAATAACCTGCGGTTGTCCGCAAGCAGCTTGAGATCACGCCGGATGTCCTGATGCCTGTAGCGCTGATGTCGCTTGATCTCGCGAATCTCCCGTGCGACCTGCCGCAGCAGGTCGATTAGGGTCATATCGGGCTTGACGCTCACCCGGAGCGGCAGCAAATTCATGACCATGCCCGGAATACGGATGGATGACGAGCCTAAGCGGCACATCAATGGCAATCCAAGCACAATCTCCTCTGCGCCTGTTATACGATGGACATATAGGACTGCTGCAGCCGCAATCACATCCGGCCAGCTCCCCCCTGAAGCTTGGGCAGCCGCCTGTAAGCGTTGCATCGAAGATGCCGGAAGCTGCGCCGAACGGCGCAGGAAGCTCCGCGCTGACCGCTGTGCCTGTCCCCCTAAGCTGACCACCTCCGGCTCATCCGCAAAGCGCTGCAGCCAGAATTGGCGATCCGAGCCGAGCTGTTGCGATATGCGGTATGACGCATCTTCTTCCAGGATCGTCCGGAATCTGCCGAACGCGCCTATGCCTGACGAGGCTCCGCCCGTTAATTCCGTGTAGACTTCGGAAACTTTTTGCAGAAGAAGCGATGCGCCGAATCCATCGATCGCGATATGATGAATGCGTTGGTACCAATAGTAGCGATCGGCAGCGAGCTTGAACAGCGCCTCCGTAAATAGCGGTCCTCGGCTCAGATCGATAGCTTGGGCAAGGTCATGCTCCATCCAGCTTTGGGCAGCAAGATGAGGATCCTCCTTCCCGCTGACATCCATCACGTACAGTGGCCAGTCAGGAGAGGGATCGATCGACTGCCAAGGACCGTCCGCATCTTCGCCGAAGCGGGCAAACAGGGCATCGGCCTCTCCCACCACTTGGCGCAAAGTCTTCTCGAACAGAACCGGATCTACAGGTCCTCGAATCTCAATGCATTCCGCCGTGTTGAATATCGGATTGTCTGGGTCCATCTGCTGGGCATACCATATCCCCAGCTGCGCGCCGGACAGGGACCAGCGCTCCCTCTTTTGCTCAAGCATATGAATTCCCTCCTTCTACACCGAATAGTAATCATAATTGGGCGGTGACACGCGCATGTTCTGCTTGTCCGACAGCAATCCCCACCAGCCCGCCAGCGTCGGCTGCTCAGCTAACTCCACAAAGCTGATATCCATTCCTTCGCGCCGGAAGCGCTCGGCCAAACTCATGATGCGAATAGAATCCAGTCCCCAGTATTCAATCAAATGGTCATCCTCCCCGATATTCGACGGTTGTTCCTGCAGCAATTCCGCTACATTCACTCGCAAGGTTTGCAGCGTCAGCCGCGATTGCCCCTCCGCAGCATCTACGTGTCTTCCTTCTCCGCTTGGGGTTTCGGATTCACCTGAGACGGGGTGCTGCGCTTTAGCCAACGAAGCGATCAGATTTTCCGTGGTTAGCGTAACGGCACAGCGTTCCGCAGCATAAACAAGGGCCAGGCGGTGCTTCTCTAACGAGAAATCCGCTAGGGCATCCGCAATGAAGAACGGCTGTATGTCTTTCATGAAAGCTTCGCCGGCGGTGAGCAGACAGCCGATGTGAGCGTATATCCCGCAGATCATCAGCTGGTCGCGTCCTAGCTCGCGCATGATTTCATGCAAATTGGTCTTCTGGAAGGCGCTGTATCTCCATTTGGTCAACAGCATATCCCGTTCCGACGGCGCCACCGCATCCACGAACTTTTTCTGGTAGGGACCGTCGTTGATGCCGGATCCCCAGAAATCCTGAAGCAGGCCGCGCTGCTCCGGTGCCTGGCCCCCGGGCTGCGCCGAATAGATCACGGGAATGCCAAGCTCTGCGCAGCAGGAACGCAGCTTCTGAATATGGGTGATCAGTTCCAAGACAGGCGATTGATCAGGCGTGAACGCGTCGATGAAATATTGCTGCATATCGTGGATGAGCAGCACAGCACGGCTTGGATCCGCCGTCCATGCTACCTTGTTCTTGGGCAGGTCGGTCTCCCCTGGCATGGGATAAGGTACAATCTTAGGAAGTGCCATCCATATCTCCTCATTTCAATATTATTTTGAAAGATTCAGCCGTGCGTCCTGATTCTGCGCCGCGAGCTCCCGCAGCTGCTTTTTGCTTACTTTGCCGACACCCGTGCGGGGAAAAGAATCCATAAATTCCACCCGATCCGGGATTTTATACGCAGCGAGCCCTCTATTTCTAAGAAATGCCTTCAGCTCATTACCACTAACCGCGCCATTATGAACGATAACGAAAGCGCAGGTCCGCTCGCCAAGATATTCGTCCGGCATGGAGACCACGGCAGCATCGTGCACGCTGGGATGGGCAAGCAGATGGTTCTCGATCTCCTCGGCCGCAACCTTGTCGCCCCCGCGGTTAATTTGGTCCTTGGAACGGCCTTCGATCACCAGGTACCCTGAAGGCGTCAAACTGGCCAGATCGCCTGTGCGATAGAAGCCGTCCGTGGTAAAAGCCTTCTCGTTATGCTTGTCCGCTTTATAGTATCCGCGAATCGTATAAGGCCCCCGTGTTAGCAATTCCCCGACCTGGCCGGGGGCTACCTCGACATCATCCTCATCAACCAGCCTCACTTCATCGTAAGGGGACATGGGACGCCCCTGCGTGTACACCGTTATGTCTTCGGGGTCATCCAGCCGGGTATAGTTCACCAAGCCTTCCGCCATCCCGTACACTTGCTGCAGCTTACATCCAAGCACCGTTTGCACGCGTTTGGCCGCCTCCGCACTGAATTTGGCCCCGCCTACCTGCAGCACTTGCAGATTGGAGAGGTCTTCGGAACAGGATGGTGCCGCTTCAAGCCAAATCAAGGCCAGGGGCGGAACGACCGCCGCTATCGTGACTCCCTCGGAGGCGATCAGCGGAAATGCCGCATCCGGACTCCCTGACCGGGCAAGAACTACTCTTCCTCCGGCATACAGCGTCCCCAGCACGCCCGGCGAGCTAAGCGGAAAATTATGCGCGACGGGCAATACCGCCAAATAAACGCTATCCTTATCCAGCGAGCAGATTTCGGCGCTCATGCGCAAGCTGTAAATATAGTCGTCATGCGTGCGCGGAATGAGCTTCGGGAGTCCGGTCGTCCCGCCCGACAGCTGGAGAAATGCGACATCACCGGGCTCAGGGCCTTCCGGATCTGCCCCGTATGAAGAGCACTCCGAATCATCGAGGTACAAATCTTTCAGGGTTACGAACGCCCCTGGACCCGGGTCCCCGGCTACGATGACATGGCGGAGGGAAGGAACCGACGCCTGAACTTGAACTGCCAGGTCCCGGTAATCGAAGCCCGAATCCATATCCGGAATGATATACGCGGCGGCTTCGCTAAAGCCGCACAGATATACGATTTCGTACCGGCGGTGAACGGGCAGAGAGAAGACGGGAAGCGCTCCGATCCGGAACAGCGCGAATATCGTATCGAAAAATGAAGCGATATTCGGCAGCTGAACGATAACCCGTTCCTGTGACTTAATGCCGAGCTTAAGAAATCCCGCGGCCAATCGATCCACCCGGTTGTCCAGTTCGGCGTAGCTTATGTGCCGGTCGCCGCACACGACCGCAACCCGTTCCCCATGCGCTGCAGCCCGTTTACGCAAGAGCTCTCCAAAGGTTTCGCCCTGCCAGCAGCCTGCCTCCCGGTAGCGGGCGGCAAATTCCTCCGGCCAAGCCTTACAACCTGCCAACATTCCTCATTCCTCCTCCAACATCGTTGTTTATTGTTCCTTCAAGCCCATCGCGGCCAGAATCGTGCGGAATTTGGCCGAAGTCTCAGCCAGCTCCGCTTCCGCTATGGAGCCTGTCACGATCCCTGCCCCTGCGAATACCCGCAGCAAGGTTCCTTCCGTTTCCGCGCAGCGAATCGTCACCGCCCACTCGCCGTCCCCGTTGGCATCCGACCAACCGACGGCTCCCGAGTAGAAGCCACGATCGAACGGCTCGATCTCTTGTATGGCATCCCGGGCCGCATCGGTCGGCGTGCCGCATATTGCCGGTGTCGGATGCATGGCCAGGGCAAGCTCCAATGACGTTACCGATTCATCCTTCAGGACGCCGTTGATTTCGGTGGATAGATGCCACATGGCTTTGGTCTGTACGAGCGAAGGTTCAGTGGGAACCTCCAGCTTGCTGCAATAAGGCTGCAAGGCCGATGCCACGGCATCAATTACGATGGCATGCTCATATCGGTCTTTGGCGGATGACAGCAGGGCTGCCGCCCGCCGCTGATCTTCAGCGGGATCGGCGCTTCGTGCCGCAGAACCCGCCAATGGATTTCCTTTGATTCGTGAACCCTTCTTCGTAATTAAGAGTTCGGGGCTTGCGCCAAACAGCGTCCGGGTGGATGCAACGGCATCCGGGCTTGAAGTGTGGGACAATTCGGGTGCCAACGGTACGGCAAACGTGTAGCCATGGGAGTGGTGATAAGCTAAATGAGTCAATATCTGTGGAATGGACAGGGCATGAGGAAGCGTGATATCCAGCGTTCGGGAAAGCACCGCTTTATGGAGTTTCTTTTGAGAAATGAGGTCCAGCAGCCGGTTCACGCCTTCCTTGAACGCCGTCGGCTCCGGAACGGAAAGCACCTTGTAACTGGAAATTCGGGACATTTCCCGATCCTTGCCTTCAGAGAATAGAAGGGAATCGTGCCACTTCGCTGAAAGTGGAATAAACAGACTGGCCGGTTTTTTAATATCAAAAGGTATGGCGCCGACAACAACGGCATCCCGCCGTCCTGCTTGCTTCGCAAATTCCAACAGTTCACCGACGCGTTCCGGTAGCGATCTATGCCCGGTCCCCGTGGGAACCGGCAATCTTGAGTACTCTCCATGCGTTAACAGCGTCTTGCGCGGGGATGAGAAGAAGAAAGACGAACCGACCTGGTATTGTTCCATAAGTTGCGCAGCCTCCGCTGCGGTTGGAGCATCATAGTGTAACATTTCAGTCTCCTCTCTGCTTATGAGCCTACCTAGTTTATTAAATTAAGAAAATCAAGTATGACCCCCCCCCGTAAATCCTCAGCAGCCCAACGTCGCGCCACCATCCACGCATACGTCCTGCATCGTCATGTGCCCAGCCCGATCGGATACGAGGAATACGACCGCATCCGCGATGTCCGACGGGAGCGCAATTTTGCCAAGCGGTATGCCGAGGCGGAAGGAGTCCGGCGCCCCCTCGATAATGGGCCTTGCACCATGATCATTCTTCCACAACAAACGCTGCATTTCGGTATCCGTAGAGCCCGGGGAAACCACGTTACAACGGATATGATGGCGGGCATATTCGAGCCCCAGGCATTTGGTAAACATCGTGGATGCCGCCTTGGAGGCGGCATAGGCCGACATCTGGGACCGCGGAACCTTGGATGCATTCGAGCCTACCGTCACGATAGCTCCGGAATGACGGCTCGCCATCCGCCTTACGACGGAGCGTGACGTGTAGAATACGCCGTTGGTATTAACGTTAAAGTGGGCCTGCCAATCCTCGTCGGTAAGCGACTCGACTCCACCGACCCGCAGCACTCCCGCTACGTTGACGAGAATCTCGATCGGTCCGAGTTCATCCTCAACCCGTTCGACCATCGCTTCAACCTCGGCACTGCGGCTGACATCAGCCTTGTAAGCCGCGACATGAACGCCTGAGCCGGATAGGTCGGCCGCAAGGCGGAGCAGCTCGGCTTCCTTCCGGTCGCAGGCAGCTACAACGGCTCCTTGCCGGGCAAGGGCCCGTGCCACCGCTTCGCCTATTCCTTGGGCGGCACCGGTCACGAGCGCTACTTTCCCTCTAATGCCTGTGCTCTCCATGGTGATCATCTCCTTCGTGTTCAGGGTGAAGGGCAAACCGTAATGCTCTGCTGATGAGGACTGGCAGCACAGATAGATGCCCTTCCCCCTCAAACTCCTTGAATTCAGCATGCATGCCATACTCGGACAGATCAGCCAAGCGTTCGGCGAGTTGAGAAGCACGGATGCAATTGCCGGTGACATGGGACCTTTCGAGCTCACCTGCGCCAAGCAGCAGCCGAACAGGATAAGGTTTTTCCTTGATCTGATCGGCATAGCACTGCTCCAGTTCCCCTAAATACTCCGAATTCCAGTGAATAGAAGGGCTGCCGGCGATGTAACACGAGAACGCCTGCGGTTTACTGAACATGGCATAAAGCGTGAACAGTCCACCGAGGGAATGGCCGAATATCGTCTGGCGATGTCGGTCAATGTTGAACTCGCCCTCGATCTGCGGTTTCAGCTCCTCCTCGATGAATTGCAGAAACTCAGCCGCTCCCCCCTGCTCCGGCACGGAATCCCCGTCCAGCTTGTTCCTGAACTTCGTGTTCGGATAGGGCGTGTAATCATAGAACCGGTCCGAAGCATACTGCCCTTCCGTTTCGTAACCGATGCCGACAACGACAGCCGGCAATATCCCGGTTTTGTCCGGTCTATGGCACTGCAGGCGCAGCGTCTCAACCATCGTGTGAAACACGCTGTTGCCGTCCAGTAAATAGATGACCGGATATCCAGACGGCGGGGCCGGTCCCGTCGGCTGTGCCGTTATGATTCGATAGCGTCGCCCGCCCCTCGAGTGCATCACCCAATGCTCCGCACGGGCCAGCACCACGCTGTGCCTCATCATGTCAACGGAAGTCGTAGGATGGCTCATATGTTCCTCCTATTGCCCCGTGATGGAGCGAACGACGTCATCCACGATTTTCTCGTAGGCGATCAAGCCGCTTCCCAGCCAGTATTCGTTATCGGCTTCATAGACCTGTCCGTTCTTGACAGCCGACATGCCTTTCCAGATCGGGCTTTCCGTTATTTCCTTCAGGCGTTCCGTTCCTTGATCATAAGCGTTGATGACAAATATATAGTCCGCATCGAGCTGCGGGAGTATTTCTAGCGATATGTTAGCTGCATTTTCGTTCTCGACCAGCTTGGACTTACCCAGACCTAGATCCTGATGGATGACATATCCGCACAGGTAATTTCCGCCCATCAAACTTACTCCTCTGGGTGCGAAACGGATAATGGCCACATTCTTGTCCCCTACCACAGAACTCAGCTTCGCCTTCGCTTCGCTTGTTTTTTGCTGATAATTTTTCAAGGCGGTCTCGGCCTCCGACACTTTCCCGAGCAGATCGCCTAGGGTGGTCAGCGATTTCTCGACATTCCCGGAAGCATTTTTGAACACGTACGTTGGCGCGATTTTGGCGTATTTCTCATAAGTGCCGTCCGCCGCGTAAGTCTCGGTGTGAAGCACGATAAGATCCGGTTCGAATGACATCAGGGCCTCCGGTGAAGGCAAGCCTCCCGAAAAATCGATCAAGGGAATACCGTCCAGCTCCTCCTGCAAATAAGAGTGTCCCAGCTTGCCGTTGGCCCATTGGGCAACGGGCTTCACGCCGAGCTTCAGCAATGAATCTTCCATGTTCGGCGCAAACACCTTGTTTACCGCGGCCGGAATCTTCACTTCATGCCCAAGCTCATCCGTTACTGTACGTTCCTCCTTCGTGGACGTCTCCTCATGGTTCGTCCCTGGCTCCTCCGACGACGCTTGGCTGCTCTCTGCTTTACCAGACGTCTCCACCGCTGAGGCCTTCGCTGCCTCCTGATCAACACCCGACGCTTCGGTCTCCGCCTTGTCTCCGCAGCCTGACAGCAAGCCTATGATGACGGCACAGCACGCAAGTGTCGATATGTTGATCCTCCAAATTCTCTTTCCACGATTGAAACGTTTTGCCACAATGTATCTCCTCCTGTGATAATGATTCTCAATTAAGACGAGTATATATTACGTAGCAAACGATTCACCATGGCTTTTATCCAGAACTCCGTTTGGACTATCTCCTGTGAATAGCAGCATCGCCTCGTCCAGCATTCTCGTCACGGCAAGCGCAGAGTATTCGAACCAAGGATCGGACGAGATCGTGTAGACCCTTCCTTGAGCAACAGCTCGAAGCGTATGCCACTCGGCGGAATGCTGGAGCGCGAGCCAATAGCGCCGCGATGCGGCTTCCGGGCATACCGCGATCAGAATTCGGTCCGGATCGCACTGCAACAAATCATCCAGCGTTATTTGCTGATTCCGGCTGGCATGGGATCGGCAAGTTTTAAGCTGCAAATCCTGAAACAGCACTTCCTCAAGCCCCTGATTACCGTAGGAATAGAGATTTTGCCCATATATCCGCAGCGCGGCAACACGATCTTTCCCCACCACTTCTTGCAATCGTGAGCGTGCATGCGCCACTTTCCGCTCATACTGCCCGATCCAAGATTTTGCCGTTTCTTCTTTGTTCAAGAATGCCGCGATCAGCTCCAGCTGCTTCCTCCACCCCGCATGGGACGGAACAATGAAGGTGGGGGCAATAGGCTCCAGCTTGGCGATTTCCTCTTGAGCGAGGTGATCCATGCCGATAATGACGTCGGGTTTGGCGCGGAACAGCTGCTCGATATTCTCCTCAAAGCAGCTGTCCGGATAAGGGTTCGTCAATTTCAAGCGCGATTTGATCTCTGAGTTGTAGGCATTGTAATAAAACGGGGTCCACTTCGCATCAAGCGGCGCGGCGGTTGGAATGACGTTCAGCGCCACCAGCTGCCCGATGATTGCAGAAGAACAGGCCGCGATCAGCTGCCTCGAATTTCGGGCATATTCCGACGGCGACATGCCCACCTTCTTTTTAAAAATCCGGCTGAAATAGAACTCGTCCTTATAACCAACCTTCTGTGCGATATCCCGAAGTCGATCGTCCGATTCGGCCAAGTAACGCTTGGCGTGATTCATGCGAACATGCGTCAGGTAATCAATCGTGGTCTGGCCGAATGTCTTCTTGAACAGGTCCACAAAATACTTGGGACATATATTAGCCTTTCCGGCCAGTTCGCCAATGGTTAACGCCTCGTGATAATGACTGTCGATGTACTCCTTGATCTCCACCAGGCTGGTTTTTCCGCTACGATCCGAATCCGATGCGCTATCTATGTTCAGCTCTTCTTCTGTACGCATGAGTTGCCTCCTTTTTTCGATAAAACGATATGCAGGCGTTTCCACTTCAATAACTGATAATGATTATCATTTTCATTGATAAAAATAGCATGCCGCTTTTATCGTGTCAATCCAAATTTGGAAGGATATTCTTGTCTCCATCATCTTAGAGCAAACGGTTAACCGTCTCCAATTCACGCAAAAAACCCGCCCTTAGGCACTTTTTTCAAGTGTCCTATGGCGGGTTCTCGCTCCTACAATATCCAATTTTTACGACAAGCAGTATTTCACCAGCGCTTCATGCACGCCGTCCTCATTATTCGAAGCCGTCACCACATCTGCAGCAGCCTTAACCTCCACGGGGGAATTATCCATGGCTATGCCCATACCTGCATAGGTCAGCATCGTAATATCGTTAAAATAGTTGCCGATAGCCAGCACCTCATCCGCTTGGTAACCTCTTTTTGCAGCCAGCTGTTTTAGTGCATTTCCTTTGGACGCTTCGTTGTGCATCAGATCAATAAAAAACTCGCCGCTACGCAGCATATTAAACGGAAGGGTCCAATTGCTCCAATCCGCGAAAACCCGGTCTATATCAGCCGATTCGCCGAATACTGTGAACTTGACGAGTGGATCGGACAACTCCTCCCATGCCGGCAGATTACTTGGGAGCATTAAATAGTTTTCATACATGGATCGAACCGGGCCGGCAAGCTCTTCCACTTGGTCCACGTACATTTCGAAAGCGGTATTCACATCGAAATGCACCCCTTGTTCACGGCAGTATGCCATGAAAGGTTCCAACTCCAGCGGATCCATGCCGAATTGATGGACAATGTTATGAGTTTCCACTTCAACCGTAGCTGCGCCATTATGACTGATTACATAACCGCCAAGCCCCATGCTCTTCATAAAAGGAATCGAATTGAGCGGTCCCCGTCCTGTGCACAGGACGATTTCCACTCCTTGTTTAGCCGCTTCCATCACTGTATTCTTCGTTTTCTCTGTAATTTCGTGATCATCATTCAGCAGCGTCCCGTCAACATCGAGCGCTACCAATTTATATTTGTGAGACATTCTCCATCCATCCTTTAAAAAGTTATTTCTTTAGTCTGACACTGGCCTTCCGATTATGGCCAGTTCATCCTCGGTCAGCTCGCGGTATGTACCCATCTCAAGATTTTCATCCAAATGAAGGTCACCCATGCTGACTCTTTTGAGATACACGACTTTTTTGCCTACCGCTTCAAACATCCGCTTAACCTGATGAAATTTGCCTTCATGGATCGTCAGCGAGATACGTGAGCGCACTGGCCCCTCATCTTGTTCTTCATAAGAATGGATGACCAGTTCTCCGGGCAATGTATGATATCCGTCGTCCAAGATGACTCCCTCAGCGAACGACCGCACATCCTCTTCGCTTACACGCCCCTCTACAATCGCCTCATAGGTTTTAGGGATATGCTTCCTGGGCGACAACAGCTCATGAGCCAACTTGCCATCGTTTGTTAGCAGCAGTAAACCTTCCGTGTCTTTATCCAGTCTGCCCACCGGAAACGGCTCGAAGACAAGATGCTCTGCATCCAGGAGATCCAGCACTGTACGATCGCGAAGATCTTCCGTTGCAGATATGACGCCCGGCGGTTTGTGCAGCATCAGGTACACATACTCCCGGTATTGAATCGTTTCCCCGTCGAACTCTATGATATCTTTATAGGGATCAACATGTTTCCCCGGATCTTTAATAACCATTCCGTTAACCATGATGCTTCCTTGTTTTGCCTTTTTCTTCAATTCCGCCCGTGAGCCGAATCCCAGATTAGACAGCACCTTGTCCAGTCTTTGCGTTCTTCTCCCAGTACTCATACTGATGACCACCTCCAATATGCCGGATATTTTTATGTATGAAACCTGATCCGGTCATCGTTCTAACCAGCCAAGGGAGCTCTATACAACCTTAACATACAATCCGCTGCTTTAGCTTCTATGCGATTGATCACATACGTACCCATGCCAGACCAAGACGTCATAAAATTGTCATAACTCTCACGGTAATGAAAATGCATCCCTGCGAAAAACCAGAAACACAGACGGAACGCATCATTAAGTAACTGCCTGTACGAAATCATAACCGATTGAAGATGATTTTACTCATGCGAAGAGAGACTACCGCTTGTTCCGCTCCGACTTTTAATATTGTATAATAAACTACATCCAAATGGACAAGTCCTTACTTATTATTAATCTTATGAGGGGGTGGATTAATGAACCGTAACAAAAAGAACAAGCACACTGCACTATACGCCTTCGGCGGAGTATTCGTCCTGTTGGTTGCCGCACTCATTTTTCTGAACGGTCAAGGGGGAACAAGCGAATTATATGGCGGCAAGAAAATCTCCGAGCTGAACCCCGCTACCCAAGAACTCCTTAAAGATCCGAATTATCAACAGATCATCCTGCCGGATCAGCTGAAGAGTAAGGTCGACAACAAAGAGAACTTCTTCGTCTATTTCTTTGCCTCCGACTGCCCGCACTGCCGTGCAACGACCCCGGAATTGATGCCGCTTGCGGCGGATGCTGGCGTATCGATGCCGCAGTACAATCTTCGTGAATATCAGGAAGGTTGGAGAGAGTACAACATAGAATTCACTCCGACGCTGGTTTACTTCGAGAATGGCGTAGAGAAAGAACGTATGATCGGTGGATTGAAGCCTGAAGGCTCCACTCAAGGCTACTCCGTCGATGACTTTAAGCAATTTCTGGACAAATATAAAGGGAGCGTGACCAAATGAGACGAACTCGCGCGATTCTCTTTACATTCGTCATCTCCGGCATGCTGCTGACTGCATGCGGCGGCAAAGAATCCGCTGCAGAACATCAGCACGGAGCCAAGTCCGAGCGATACGAAACTACAGCCAGTCTGACAACTATGCCGGAGTTTCTGGCGAATTACACCGACAATACACAGGCAACCTATGCCACGGTTAATGAATTAATGGACGTCATTAAGGAAATTAAATGTTATTGCGGCTGTATGGATGAGGAAACCGGTTATCACGATTCACTTCGCCGCTGCTTCATCGCCGAGAATAAGGACGGTGAGGTTAAATGGACGGACCATGGCGCTCAATGCGGTATCTGCCTGACCGAACTGCAAGACGCCAAACGACTCCATGATGAAGGTAAATCCGTTGACGAAATTAAAGAGTTCATCGATAACAAGTATAAGGGTACCGAATCCTAATACAGTACGGACTCAGAATATAACGAAAAGAGCTGCCCGCAAGTAGATGTACCACTTGTGAGCCGCTCTTTTTTTACTTATCCTTCGGTGTTACTTAAGTTGCCCTCGCCCGCTCCGGCTTTCGTCGCTGCGGAATGTTCGGCTTGATGCGCGATTCTGCCAGCTCCACCGCTTGCTTAAGTTCCATATCCTCGATCTCAATCGTCAAATCGCGATAAGCAAAGGGATTTGTATCATACGAGGACAGCTGCTCGGCGTAGCTTCGCACCTCGCTCAGCAGCTTCCCCATTGCGATTCCAAGCTCATTACTGGGATAGGATTCAAGCCGGGATACGGCGCTTGTGAACATTTTGTATGCCCCTCTTACATTGTTGTTCCGGAAATGAAAGAGTCCCACGGCCACTTGCAGTAGCCCTTTATATCTCGGGTCCCGGTCCTGCTTAAGCCACAATTCCTCAAGCACCTCGTGACATTCGAAATAATCCTGGTCCCGGTTGAAATATACAAGGTAAGCGACATAAAGCGGCTCATAGGTCATGTTCGTTTACTTTCTTTTTGGCTTCAGCCAGCAGCTCCTTCACTTCATCGAGAAGCTCCTTCATCGCATCCATGTCATGATCTTGCCATATGGCATTAAACCTCCCCTGAAACGCAATCGCTTCATTGACCAAATGGAAGAAGTACAACTTGTGAATCGCATTGAGAACCTGTGTCGTAATATTCGAATCATCCTCGAACTGCCGCTGCGCTTCCAATATATCCTCGCGAATACTCGACATTTCGGTATCCAGCGTATTCGCCGCTTCTCCGGCCTTCTTCAGCCGTGCTCGTATGTCGTCCGGAAGGCTTTCCCGGTATTTGTAACTAAGCGAATGCTCGATGGTAGCCCAGAAATTCATCGCCAGTGTACGGATCTGAATTTCGGCTAGCACTATTTTTTGGCCCAAGGCTGTTTGAACCGGATATTCCACAATCATATGAAAGCTTCGGTAGCCGCTCTCTTTGAAATTGGTAATATAATCCTTCTCGTACAATACGGTCAGGTCCTTTCGCGCACGGATATATTCGGCTACCCGCCGGATATCCTCCACGAATTGACACATAATCCGAATGCCTGCGATATCCTCAATTCCGGTTTCCAATTGGTCCATCGGCACATCCAGGCGTTTCGCTTTGTCCAGTATGCTTGAGATCCGCTTGACCCGACCCGTCACGAATTCGATAGGTGCGTATTCCTCGCGTTTTTTCAATTCGGAGCGCATCGTCTTGAATTTGACCTTCAATTCTTCAACAGCCTGTTCATACGGAAGTAAAAAAGTCCCCCAGTCTCTAACGTCCATCGCCTTGCCTCCTGTCTTTACCCCATTACCGATGATTCGCCCCGACAGCTTCGGATATATGGCTGAAGCCGTCCCTTGCAAGCAGCTCCCGGAGACCGGAATGCAGCTTACGGTTTACCTCGGGTCCTTCATAGATAAGCGCTGTATAAATTTCGACCAGGCTTGCGCCTGCGCGTATCTTGTCATAAGCATCCTCTGCTGTAAAAATCCCGCCGGATCCGATAATCGGAAGCGCTCCTCCGGTTTGCTTATAGATCCGGGATACAATTTCGGTTGAACGGTTACGCAGCGGCTTTCCGCTAAGCCCGCCGGTTTCCTTGGCGTTATTGTGTGTTAGCCCCGCCCGTGAAAGCGTCGTATTCGTAGCGATGATACCGGAAACGCCGCTTTCACGAATCGTATCCACCATAAATTCCAGTTCCTCATCACTCACATCCGGCGCAATCTTCACCAGAACAGCCTTCTCGCCGCCATGAATCTTGGCTTGTCTCGACATTTCGTTCTTGACCGCTTCCAGCAGGGAGGACAACTCGCTTCCATGCTGAAGACTGCGCAAGTCCGGTGTATTCGGAGAGCTGATATTAACCACAAAAAAGTCGCCATACGGAAACAAAGCTTGAATGCAAGCTTCATAATCCCCGTTGGCTTTCTCGTTCGGCGTCGATTTGTTCTTGCCGATGTTGACAGCAACCGGAATCCGGCGCTCTTTAAGTAAAGACAGCCTTCTCGCCATAGCCTCGGCCCCTTCATTATTGAAGCCCATCCGGTTGATGAGTGCCTCGTCCGGCGGGAGCCGGAATAAACGTGGCTGTTCATTGCCGGGCTGTCCCTTTGGAGTCACGGTGCCGACTTCCATAAATCCAAAGCCGATGGAGGAGAAACCTTTGACAGCCTGGGCATTTTTATCCAGTCCGGCAGCAAGTCCGACCGGTGTCGGAAAATGAAGTCCGAACAAATCTACTGCCAAATCCGGTGTTTCGCTAACTCCGTACATTCCCCGCATGACAGCCTCTGCGCCGGCTACGCCGGAGGCACGTCCAAGACCGCCAACGACAAGATGATGCGCCTTTTCCGGATCCATTTTAAAAAATATAGGTTTGCCTAAGTTGCGGTACAGCACATCCACTCTTCCTCTCATCCACTTATTTCTCTATCCTTCAGTTTATCCGTTTCTGCCTCAAAAAGAAAGTTCCTCGGCACAATCCGGGCAATCATCCTGATGAGAAAGCGATATGGCATTTTCTGCACAAACCCCTTACAATGAAGGTAGGTTGTCCATTAATACTAATCATTTCACGATGATGAAAGAAAGAGGGGAAAGACATGTCAGCCAAACGTAAGCCTCCTACCTTGCAGCAGAAAAAAGAAGAGGTAAATAAGAAGGCCATACTATGGATCAGCTCCGGCATCGCTCTTCTTATTATCCTGATTATCGTTCTGATTGTGATTGCCCAGCCTTAATCGAGCCAGTGATATACCTTCTTGGGGTTGGTCTGATTCTGGGACGGCTTGAGCTTAAATCGCTCTTTCGGCGTCCACAGATCTTCGGGCAGGACCCCTTCCTGGATTTTCACGGAGGTTCCCATCGGAACCAGGTCAAACAGCTCCTCTACATCCGGTATAAGCATACGGATACAACCCTCGGATTCATTCGCCCCGATGCTGTTCACATCAAGCGTCCCATGTATGGCATACGACGTATCAGATAGCTGCATTCCTCGCGTTCCATAGGGACCCTTCGTGGTCCCGTTCGGATTCACAACCTTGTCATTGATCTTGAAATCTCCCAGCGGGGTTTTGGCTCCGCCAAGGCCGACCGCATAATTGCGTATGATGACAGAGCCGCTCACGACGGCAAGCCGATGACGCTTCCGGTCAATAACAACCTGCAGAGGCTGTTCAAAAAAAGGATCTCCCTTCGGGGAAGTTCCCCAATATCCCAGCTCTCCCTGAGCCGTACCCGGCTCATTCCCTTGTCCACCTGCCTCTGAGGCTCGCTGCTTCATTAACCCCCCAAACATATCCTCCATCGCTTTTGAACGGCCTGACAGCCAATTGTTCGGAAACGGCTGCGTCAGCTCATCCAAGTCTTTCGGCAAGCGTCCATGCCGAGCCTTATACTGATTGGCTGCTTCCTGCAGAACGGCCGTCTCCACCTGCAGATCAGCCCATTTTGTCGCACTCTGCTTCAACTTCGAGCTATTCGCAGGTTTGCAGTTACATTCTTCTGCCGCTCCTTCATAAGGTTGAATCGCAATGGCTCCTTGATCATCCCGGCGCAGCCCATATAACCGCTCCATGTCCTTGCTCCATAACAGCCATTTGCCGGAGCGCTCCATCCCAAGGGCAACGGACCAATCAGGTAATTGCTGCGGATGCTGAAGCAGCGAGGACAGGACCCCGCTTGCGTCCTTTCCTTGCTTGGAAGCAATTGCGGTGTACAGCGGCTCATTGCGCGAATCACGCTGCTCTTTGCCAACCGTTGTTACCGCGGCGGGTTCATCCGTCAGGTAACCCCCTTGTACAGCATCCCTTGAAGCGATTCCCGGTGCCTGGGCAGGGGGAAGAAAAACGAGCAGCAAGAATACAAGCGCTGTAAGCAAACGCCGGTTTCTTCTTCGTTTTCGTTCCTTTTCCTTCTCCATTTCCAGCAAGCGCTGTTCATAATTCTTCCATATATCAGACGGAACCTGGCTAAGCTCGAAGGCCTCATAGACCCCTTCCGCCTTGTTGTAGCAATAGTTTGCCTTTCCCTGTTCGCCTGCCTGCTCGTATTCCTTGCCCAAGAGGTACCAGGCCATTTTATTATCAGGATGCATCTCCACATACCGCTTGAGGTATAGTGAATTGTTCATGCGAGAGCCCCCTATATAAACATTTTCAGCACTACTATTCTGTATATCGGTATAAACACTCCAAATATGTATGAATCGCCCTCCATAAGAAAAACGTCTTACAACGCACATTCTCTTAGAAAGAAGGTGTCAGTCGTAAAAATTTTAAAAGTAACCGGAAAGTCCACAAGTGTAAGTTTTAGGTAATGAAGGATCTTGAAAAAACGCCCTCTGCCTGTTCGGCAAAGGGCGTCGGTATAAGTTCAAGATGGAATATCAGGGATCGAGCAATTATATTATTCTGCGTTAAAAGGCTCGTCAGCAATCCGAATTGAATCTGTCGGACAGCCGTCGCAAGCATCCAGCATATCTTCATGCATATCTTCTGGAATTTCAGTTACCCCGCGGTTGTTGTCTCCGTCGAAAATGACTTCTGCCAGGCCTTCGTCATCATAATCGTAAATATCGGGTGCCGTTGCGCCGCATGCGCCGCAAGCGATACATGTATCTTTATCTACCCAAGTAAACTTCGCCATATTCTCTCTTCCTCCTGTATATCTATAAACATCTCTATAAACCTAATTAAGCTGACGGCTCAGCCGCCACCATTTACATATATTAATACATATTATTTAGGAATACAATTAAATCCCCTAACATTTTCCTACATAATTCGGCCCGCTCACAGGGATTCAGCAGCATTATCACCAAATACACTGTTTAATCGTGATTCGGTTCCTTGGATGCCGGGTGATCGGGATGCTCGTTCTTGCTTCCCAGTTCCCTTACAAAATCCATCTGCAGCGACGTTCCTCTCCGTTTATGATTACGAATAAGTGAAGAAGGATCGTCGCCAAGCATTCCGGCTGTCAGCACCGCACTCTCGCCGAATTTATTCCGCAGCTCGTCCATGACTCGGGTGAGAGATTCTTTCTTTGGCTGTTTCTCATAATCGAACAAATCCAGCTGAATGGCGGATTCTTCCCTCGCTGCAAGCTGCTGAAGCGTTACACCGAGGAGACGCAGCGGCTTGTCCGGCTGCCAGTGTCGATCATACAACTCGCAGGCTTGCCGATAAATATCTTCCGTATTTTCCGTCGGAACAGCAAGATGTTTTGACCTGGTAATGGTCTTCATATCCGGCGTACGAAGCGTAATCTGTATACCGCAAGTCATCAATTCTTGTCTGCGAAGCCGGCGGGCCACCTGATCGCTCAGGTTCAGCAGCACCCTTCTGGCCTCCTCAGCTGAAGTGACATCATGCGGCAGAGTAGTCGTATGTCCAATCGATTTGCTCTGTTCCCGCTCTGCGACGACCGGGGCGTGATCGATGCCGCTGGCCGCTCGCTTCATCCAGGACCCCGTAATTCCAAAGGTCGAGATAAGCAGGCTTTCATCGGCAGCTGCCAGCTGTCCAATGGTCAGAATGTTCAGCTTCCGCAGCTTATCAGCCGTCTTGTTTCCGATGCCGAACAATTCCGCACAGGGCTTGTTCCATAGTACCAGCGGCACATCCCGAATTCGTAGGATGGACAGCCCGTTAGGCTTTTTCATATCCGAGGCCATTTTTGCCAGTAATTTGTTGGGGGCAATGCCGATGGAACACGGCAGCGACAACTCTTCGCGAATGCGCTCCTGAATCTCCCTGGCGATATCCAGCGGGGTACCGAACTGCTTCGAACCCGTAATATCCAAATAACATTCATCGATCGAAGTCGCCTCCAGAAGGGGCGTATAAGCATAAGCTATATTCATAAATGCATTGGAGTACTTCCGATAGAGTTGAAAATCCGGCTGTATGATGATCAGGTGAGGAACGATGCGCAGCGCCTGCCTTACATTCAGTCCTGTGCGTATGCCGAGTGAACGTGCTGCGTAGGAGCTGGTCACGATGACGCCTTTTCGCAGCTCGATGCTGCCTGCGACAGCAGTCGGCTTGCCACGGTAGAGCTCCGGCTCCTCTGCCTCATGCACAGAACAATAGAAAGCATTCATGTCCACATGAAGTATAACCCGGCCGCTGGCCGGATAATAATCGTCAATATGTCCCACGCAGGATTCCCTCTTTCTTTCGATACGGTTTTCTTCCGCTATATGCCAGTGCCTTCAGCATACCGTTCCCCTCTATGGTGGTCAAGATGAGAGAGTATGGGAAAAGTTTGCTATACTCTGTTACTTTCCCGCAAAGAAATGTTATAATACAAAAATATAAAAAATGCGGTCCACTCCCGGACACCAAAAGGAGGACATCATGTCTAAGTCCATATCCATCTTTGATACGACACTTCGCGACGGAACCCAAGGCGAGGGAATCAGCTTGTCAGCGGATGACAAGGTCAAAATCGCCAAGAAACTCAACGCTCTTGGTGTTCATTATATTGAAGGCGGTATCCCGGGAAGCAACAGCAAGGACATCGAATTCTTCAAAAGAGTCCAAGATCTCGGCTTCACTTCTAAAGTAGTTGCTTTTGGAAGCACCCGCCGCAAAGGTGGAATTGCTGATCAGGATGCTAATTTACAGCGGATTCTGGAATCCGGTGTCTCTGCAGCTACCTTGGTCGGTAAATCATGGGATTTCCACGTCCACACTGCGCTCCAGACGACCCTCGAAGAGAATTTGGCCATGATTCATGATTCCATCGCTTTTCTGAAACGGAAGGGCCTCGAAGTGATGTTTGATGCCGAGCACTTCTTTGACGGCTTCAAGAATAATCCGGAGTATGCCGTTGCTGTCATGTCTACGGCACGGAATGCAGGTGCGGACTGGCTTGTCATGTGTGATACGAACGGAGGCAGTCTCCCGCACGAGGTCGCAAGCATTGTCACATCGCTGACGAACCAAATACCAGGTGCACCTCTTGGTGTCCACACTCATAATGACTGCGAGCTTGCTGTTGCGAACACCCTAAGCGCCGTGCAAGCTGGTGTCCGGCAGGTACAAGGGACGATGAACGGATATGGGGAACGATGCGGAAATGCAAACCTCTGCTCCATCATCCCGAATCTGCAGTTGAAGCTGGATTACGAATGCATTGGAGACGACAACCTCGGTACGCTGACGAATACAGCCCGTTACATCAGCGAGATCGCCAACGTCAACATGCCGGTTAACCAGCCGTATGTTGGTAACGCTGCCTTTGCCCATAAGGGAGGCATTCATGTATCAGCAATCCTCCGCGACTCCAGAACGTACGAACATATCGAACCGGAAAAAGTCGGAAACAAACAGCGTGTGCTCGTTTCGGAGCTGGCTGGCCAGAGCAATATCGTATCCAAAGCTCAAGACATGGGTCTGGATTTTGATCCGGCTAGTGAACAAGCCAAGTCTATCATCGGGAAGATTAAAGACCTTGAACATGAAGGGTACCAGTTCGAGGGCGCAGACGCTTCGCTGGAACTGCTTCTTCGGGAAGCGAACGGAGAACTTCAAGAGCTGTTTACCTTCGAATCCTTCAAAATGCTGGTAGAGAAGACAGCCGGACAGCCGGTCGTCTCCGAAGCCTTCGTCAAAGTTAATGTGGCCGGTGAGAGCATTTATACTGCAGCGGAAGGCAATGGTCCGGTCAATGCGCTGGATAACGCACTGCGCAAAGCGCTCGTTCAATACTTCCCTACACTTAAAGAAATGCATCTCGCAGACTATAAAGTACGGGTGCTCGATGATAAGGATGCAACCGCAGCCAAAGTACGGGTGCTTATCGAATCCAAGAACTTTGAGAACTCCTGGAACACGGTTGGAGTCTCAAGCAACGTCATTGAAGCGAGCTGGGAAGCTCTTGTCGACAGTATGCGCTACGCACTACTCGGTCAAATCTCGCCAGAGCATGTGCATCAATCGGCAACTAGGCAAGGTTTGGTTAACCACTAGTTTCTCTTCATACAAAAAGCGCGGCTTCGCGATAGCTTATGCATCGCGGCCGCGCTTTTTCTGTATGTTTCATTCTTCTTTATGTTTCATGGGCTAAAGCTATTTCAACAGCTTGATCACCTTTTTACGAAGATCCTTGGGGTCCGGGGCACCCAGAATAATCTCCTGGATTACGCCGTTCCGATCAACCAGCACATTCGTAGGGAAGACCTGCCCTTTGTACAGTCCTTCGAATACCTCTCCTTTACGATCCATTAGGATCGGATATTGGAGTTGATAATCCTGAACGAACTGACGGGCTTTCTTCTCGTAGTCATACTTGGACACGTTGACACCGTATACTTCAAGCTTATCGGCGTATTCCGCCGCGAGCTTGGACAGTTCCGGGGCTTCCTCTTTGCATGGCCCGCACCACGATGCCCAGAAATTAATAATCATCGCCTTATCACGAGCTCCTCCACCGGTATATGACTTGTCATCCATACCCTTCAAAGTAAAGGTCGGAGCAAGCAGTCCAGCTTTGGCTCCTGTTTCCGTCGGAAGTGGTTCTTCCTGCATAAAGGCAGCCTTAATATTCTCACCGGCCTGATTATAGATAACAGCACCTGCTGCAACTATAAGCAGGACGATAATAATGATGTTACGTTTCATAGGGATAGTTTCCTTTGCTGAGCGAAGTTATAGTCCCTATTGTACCCCGAAAACCCCAACTTTCAAACACGCATGAATCTCAATTATCCCTTACTTAAATAAACATAAATATCTCCGAGCGTCTCTGCATGACCAAGAGTCCGGATCGTCTTCATGTAATCTGTCCATAACCGCGCGGTCATACAAGCATCTGACAATGCATGATGTCTGCCTTCCACGGGGATATCTCGGCTGCGCAGCAGCTCATCCAGACTATAATCCGCCTGCTCCGGATATAACCTCTTCGCGAGCATCATCGTATCCAGTAAGCGGTGGTTTAATCGAACCTTCGATGTCTTCCATAACGCGGCATTCAAGAAACCGCGGTCATGTGCCGCCGCATGGGCCACAAGCACACTGCCTCCGGCAAAAGCCATAAAATCATGCAGCCCCTCCAGCAGTGACGGAGCAGCTTCAACCATAGGCTGCGTAATACCTGTAAGTTCAGTAATGAATGGAGAAACAAGAATCCCGCTGTTAACGATCGTATAAAAGGTTTCATGCTCGATCACCCGTTCTCCGATGACTCTGACTGCACCAAATGATAGAATCCCATCTCCCTGTTGGTAATGAAACCCTGTCGTCTCCAGATCAAACACGACAACCTCAAGTTCATTCAGCGGGATACCCAGGATCTCCGGCCGTCGGTTGTCTTTCATTAGGGAGCGGATGAACGCGAGCTGCTGAGCTGTTTGTGCTTCGCGCATGAAGGCAAAGGCAGAATGAAATTTTCCTGAACGAATTGAATTCCAGAAGCCTACACTTGGTCGATCCGGCTCCTTCACAGGCTCCTTCTCTCTGCAAGACGCTGCTCTCGCTGCAATGCCCGGTGCAGCCGTCTCACGACAGCTAGCGTATCACGCAGCTCGTACTGGATGATTTTGTTCTTGAGCAGCTCCCCGGGAATATAACTGCTGCTCACCACGATTCCTTTTTCAATCCGAGCAGGCGTGTTATTTCTTAGACGAAGCCCCGTCAACCATGTACGATCCACGCTCTCCAGCAGCAAGCTGCCTTCTTCAAGCAGTAGTACTTTCTCCATGCGCTTCTGCGTCGAGGTTTCGATGATGCCTCGCTGCAAAGCCAAGGTACGAATGCTGTTCACAAGCGGGATATAAACCCCGTACTTCACATCAAAATCACCAGCATGCTCACCAGTTCGTTCGGTTACAATCCGCCCCATCACATTTAGTGTAGCTTTGTGGTTGACTGTGTTTCGGAGCACGGCATGACCGATGTCCGGGTGCAGCTTGACGGAGCATCGAAAGTGGTCAACCCATGCCTCAGATAACTCGCTGTCTCCAGCAATATGACGGAGATCCGAGGCGATGACGAAATAGCGAATCGGCTCCCACTGTTGGTCTTCACACCACTTGCTGATCTGATGTTTCCAATCCCCAAGCCTCTGGCTCCATAAGGGCTCGGAACACATCACCTTTCCCGGACATTTGGGATAGCCAGCATACTCCAGCAGATTCGCCAGCCGAAGGCCAAATTCCCGGAAATAAGGGTGACTTTCCTCCTTCAGCTCATCCCCGATGATCAATCCGTTGTCCTGATCACTCCACAGCGTAGCTTCCTGTCTCCCGCTGCTGCCAAAAGCAACAAACGCATAACGTGCAGGAGGCCGGCCAAAGCCAGCCTTCCACATGTCCTGTTCACAGATCGCCGCAGCACGCTGTCCAATGACATCATGCATCACATTGATAAGTGCAATCCATTCCCTTAATTCCAGCTCACTGCGCATATCGATCAGTTGGTTCTGACAAGCAATTCGTTGATCTCGTAATTGCTGTGCACTCGATGCGTTCCATATTTCCGATAATAGTGGAAACTCATGTTCAGACTTCTGAGGTTTCATGCCGGCCCTCCTTATGGGGCTTCGCTCTGTCAGAATCGTTTGTTCCAGTGCTATTCATGTTGCATCGCTTCCGGCAGCGCTATATTCCCGGGACTGCCCTTCCGATTCTGCGTGGAGCTTCATTTGCTCCGGATATCCGTAAGTTCCATGCTCACTGATATCAAGCCCCATCACTTCTTCTTCCTCCGTCACGCGGATACCCATCGTAACTTTCATGATATACAGTATGATGAATGAGATCACCAATACGAATGCAAACGTACCGATCAGACCCAGAAGCTGAACCCCAAGCTGCCCGAAGCCTCCGCCATAAAAAGCCCCTTTGCTGCCTACGCCCGTAATTTCAACAAGCCGCGGTGCTGCGAACAAACCGGTCGATACAGCCCCCCACATACCGGCAATACCATGCACGGAGAAAGCATATACGGGATCATCGATCCCTTTGCGGTCAAACCATTGAGCCGTAAAGAAAGTGATTATACCAGCTATAGCACCGATCACGACAGCAGCCCAAGGCTCAACGAAGGCGCAAGCCCCCGTAATGGCTACAAAAGCAGCGAGAATTCCATTAAGCATGCTGGGAATATCGGCTTTGCCAAGCACTGCCCAAGAGATCAGCAATGCAGCAAGTGCTCCCGCCGCCGCAGCGATATTCGTGTTCAATGCCACAAATCCAAAGAATCCATCAGTAAGTGCTGAGATAGTACTGCCTGGATTAAATCCGAACCAACCGATCCAGATAATGAAGACACCCAGCACAGATAGAACCTGATTGTGACCCGGTATGCTGTTCGGCTTGCCGTCTTTATTATATTTGCCAAGCCGAGGCTTCAGCAGAATGGTAGCCGCAAGAGCTGCTGTAGCCCCAGTCAGATGAACAACTGTCGACCCGGCAAAGTCCTGCATTCCTAATGCTCCAAGCCAGCCGCCGCCCCATACCCAATGAGCTACAATAGGATAAATCACAATGGTGAACAACAATCCGAACACGATATACACACTGAGCTTTGCACGTTCGGCCATGCCTCCGCAAGCAATAGCCAGAGATACAGCGGCGAAAGATAAGTGGAATAGAAACATGATGGTGGTTGGAACGTCATATCCGGATAAGGAATCAAATGATCCCGAAGCATGGTCACCGCTTAAGAAGAAACCTTCGAATCCGAAGAAGCTGTTTCCGTTACCGAAGGCCAAACCAAACCCTAATGCCCAGAAAGCCACAATGGATATCCCGAAGGTCAAAAAAGTTTTGCCTGCCACATGTCCTGCATTCTTCATTCGAACCGACCCAGCCTCCAGCAGTGCAAACCCTGCTTGCATGAAAAATACGAGCAATGCTGCCAAGAATACGAAGACGGAGTTCAAACCAACCGTTAATTCAACATTCGTTGCTCCTTCACCGGAGGCGAACACACTACCCGGGAAAGCAGGTAACGCTGCTGCCCCAATCATCACACTCAGCCATGTTTTCCTCTTCATACCCTCACTCCTAATGTTAGTTTTATTTACATATAATTGAGTACTTATGGCCAGTATACGAGGGATTAGCTATAATTCGCAATGTGTTTTTTACAAAATAATCAAATAACACAAGTTTTGTGTAATATAATATAACATAATCAACTCGAATCTCATAACATCATACCTGATATCACTCCACACCAAGAATCCATGCTAATATTCCGTTTCAACTACAACGTTTGACTGTATGGTTGAAGATCATGTATCATATTTCTATTAAAATGAAAATATATATGCAATCATTAATGTCCAATTCCATGATGTCTTGTGAGGTGATGAATTATGGGGATCAAGAGCGGTAGCCTCTTCCGGATAGGCGAACTGGCAAAAGCTGCTAGAATCAGCGAGAGAACCATTGATTACTATACGAAGTTGGGTTTGATTTCCCCTGAAAAACGGACGTTAAAGAATTACAGGTTATACAGCAATGAAACCTTAAGCACTCTCGAACGTATTAATCAGTTAAAGCAAGAGAAATATACTCTGGATGAGATTAAGGAGCGACTGGATCGGTGGAAGTCAGTTTCGGATGATACGGAAATGACGGAGAAGCTAACCAAGCTCGAAATCCAGATGAGACAGCTTGAGAGAGACGTTAAGGAACTAAACCCGCTGCTGAGTGAATTAAAACCCAGTCAAGCAAGGGAAGTGCTTGCTAATATTCTTCCTAAGGGAGCGGCTTGCATCGAGTCCATTCAAATTTTGCTGAACCACTTTACTTCAATGTAACGATGCCACACCAATTGACAACTATGTATGGGGGTATGATAAATGTATTCTGACTGGATGTTTATACTCATAATTATTGCGTTTATTTTCTCACTATGGGCACAATTCCGTGTGAAGGGCACTTTTAATAAATGGGCTAAAGTGGAGAACAGCACTGGCATGACCGGCTACGATGCAGCCCGGCATATGCTGGATGCCAACGGTCTTCACGATGTACCGATTGAACCGGTACGAGGCACGCTCTCGGATCACTACGACCCTACCAAACGCGTTGTGCGGTTGTCCGAGCCTGTATACTACGAACGTTCCATCTCGGCTGTCTCTGTTGCTTGCCACGAAGTCGGCCATGCGATCCAGCATGCGGAACATTATCCGATGCTTGTCGCCCGGCACAAAATGTTCCCTGTCGTTAACTTTGCATCCGGCATCGCTCCATTTCTATTGATTGCAGGATTCCTGTTTAATGCGATGAACCTGGTCGGTATCGGAATTATCTTCTTCTCTTGCGCCGTTGCCTTCCAGCTTGTCACCCTGCCGGTTGAATTTAACGCAAGTAACCGTGCTCGTCAACTCATGGTTCAAGAAGGCTATATCGCCAATAACGAGGAGCGCGGGGTTGCTAAAGTCTTGAATGCCGCAGCCCTGACTTATGTCGCTGCAGCCTTGATCTCCCTGCTCGAGCTGATCCGTTATATCATGATTTTTACAAGCAATCGGGACTAAGCAGTTACTTAAATTAAATGAACATTCTTAGCAAAACAAAGGGCTTTCCTCTCTACCATCGATCGGTGGAGAGGAAAGCCCTCTTTTTGTATAATTCAATAATGTCATTCTCGTAATGTAATGAAGCCTTAGGGAGACGCAGCGGAATCCGCCTTCTCTTCCTTTTTGGATGATGGGTCAATCCCAAAATATTGAAGCAGGAACGTACGGAACGCCTGCGCAACTGGCGGAAGCTTCTCATCCGCACGGTGAATCAGACCAATCGAACGTGTTACCTTCGGCTCCGAGATTCGGACACGTGCCGGCTGCAACGGATTCGTCTGGAATAACGCCATTTCAGGCAGCAGACTGACTCCCATACCCGCAGCAACCAGACCGCGGATCGTATCCGTTTCCTCGCCTTCAAAAGCGATTTTCGGTGTAAATCCGGCTTCGAGGCAGGCATGCCATACGATGGGACGCAAGGAGTAACCCTTGCTGAACAACACAAAGCGCTCCTCCTTCAGTTGCTCCAGCTTAATCGACTGCTCCCCGGCAAGCGGGTGATTCGGCGGCAGAATCGCAAACAGCTCTTCTGTTAGGACGACATCTCCATCCACTTGATCATGACGCTCCGGAAACGGAGACACAAAGGCCAAATCCACTTCTGCCCCAACCACATCCCGGATCAGTGTCGGGAACATCCCCTGCTTGAAGCGAAACTTCACGTTCGGGTATTTCTTGCGGAATTCAGCCACGATGGACGGAATGAGATGTATGCCCAGGCTATGAGGAAATCCGATGCGGATCTCCCCTTGTTCGGGATCCAGAAATTCATGTATCTCGACAACCGCACGGTCCAAGTCCTTCATAATGCTCTCCACCCGTTTGCAAAAAAGCTGACCTACCGGGGTTAATTGCAGGTTCCGGCCTTTTTGCATGAACAAATTAACACCAAGTTCCTCTTCCAGTTGATGTATTTGACGGCTAACGGCTGACTGAGCCACATGAAGCTCTTCTGCCGCTTGGGTAACGTGTTCTTTTTGCGCAACCTTTACAAAGTATTGCAACTGTCGTAATTCCACGCCTTTTATCGCTCCATTCTTATTCCCTACAATTCTATTATAACAGACCCTCTAAGGCCCGATTATGTTCGATGTTTGAATAATCGAATCATGAGACCGTAGAGGAAAAATCCACCTACCAATCCGCCCACATGGGCTATAAGACTGACCCCTGGAGTAAACGAGAACAGAATTCCCAAAATAAGCAGGGTGAACAGTGTCTTGCGAGACGACTCATCAATGACTTGCTGCTGGAACAGCGCAATGTACAGATAAGCGCCATAAGCACCATATATGGCTCCAGAAGCGCCGACAAGGAAGTGGAAACCCTCCATGCGCTCATAATATGCCAATCCGATTATATTGCCGAGCAGGCCACTGAGCAAATACAGGATCGCAAACTTCCAGCTCCCCATAATTCTCTCCAGCGGGGGTACAAACACCAGCAGTGCGAAGCTATTAAACAACAAATGATCAAATCCGTTATGGAGAAACATCGCGGTAAAATATCGCCACGCTTCATCAACAAACTGCGGCAAATCCGATAAAGCCCCGTATTTCATCAAGGTCAATGGATTTCTCGATCCCCCGTCAATCGACGTCAGGACGAACATCACCAGGTTAATCACAATCAGCAGCGATGTAACCGGGTAATAACGCAGGTATTTTCTCCAATTCTCATATCGTACGAATATCATAGCATCCTCCTCATCCAAAATCAGGACAGGGATGTCTCTTAGTGGACATTCCCTTTTTAAAAAGATTATAATGTACCATGAACCTGATCACCAAACTTTGATATCCAAGGAGGAGATTTATCATGGCTCAAGAACGTTCAGGAGCTGCCACTTTTAAAGGCAATCCTATTACTCTCATCGGACCACAGCTCAAGGCTGGTGATGCCGCGCCAGATTTTACAGTAAGCAAGAACCTGCTCGAGGATGTTTCCCTTAAAGATTATGCTGGTAAAATCAAGCTGATCAGCGTCGTTCCTTCCCTCGATACCGGAGTATGTGACGCACAGACACGCCGTTTCAACGAGGAAGCCGCTGGACTGGGTGATGATGTCGTGGTACTTACAATCAGTGCAGACCTTCCATTTGCCCAAGCTCGTTGGTGCGGAGCCGCTGGCGTAGACCGTGTCATTACGCTTTCCGACTATAAATCGCGCTCTTTCGGTGAAGCCTATGGTGTGCTTATTAAGGAGTTCCAGCTCGACATGCGTTCGATCTTCGTTGTCGATACTAACGATAAGATCACTTATGCCGAATACCTCGGTGAAATGACAGAGCATCCGAATTATGAAGCTGCCGTGGAAGCCGTGAAATCTCTGCGGTAACACTCTTAAGGTTACATATAAAGCACACTTTTAAAAAGCGGGAGAGCAACTCTCCCGCTTTTTCTTATTGGACTAAGCATCCACTTTATATTTGCTTAGTTTTTTGTCGAGAACCGCGTACAAATTTAGAATGACCCGGTAGTTCGCTCCCAGATCCCCGAGGGAACCGCGAGACGCCGAATACATATCAACTGCACTGCGAACCGGGCTGATGCCAAGCACGGATACGGTAATGTCCAGTGTGCGCCCAAAGGAGGTTTTTTTCTCAAGTGTAATCTCTCCCACGGATTGAACCTCATGCAGTACTTTGTAGCCCTGAATTTTTTTTAGTGTCGAGGAAACCTCTTCAAAACACTTTTCTTTTGATAGATTGTAATAACGCGTCTTCAGCTTGGGATCTTTAGCACGGTCGCTTGTGCCGTCATAGCTGCGCACCAAACCAATTAGAACTCGTTTTAATGACAAAGACCGTTCCTCCTTTATAAATGACCGTTCCTTTCCATACTCTAGTTTAACATTGTTTATGCTTTCAGCAAACCATAATATATAGCAAAAAGGCACCCCTCTCATTTCGAGTTCGAAATAAAAGAGATGCCCATTCATTGGTCTAACGAAACCCGCCTATGCCGTCCGGTAAACATTGTCTTCGAACCTGCTATAGCAGGTGGGTGACCGCAGAACCGCTTATGAATTCCCCTTGTCATATAGACAGGGCATTCCAGCCACGGTTACATATAGATCTCCCTAGACATCGTCATTGGTTCAAAACAACGGAAAACCGAAACGAACATCGCAGGATGTAGTCTTATTATAGGGGGTTTTGCCGCAAAAGTAAACCTTTCACCGCTAAGATTTCGATCCATTATCTTCCTTTTTGACGGAATCCATGCTATCCAGCAGCGCTTGCTCCGTCTCGGATTCTTCTTCAGCTTTCCTCATTCTCTCCTGTTGTTCCTGCATTTTGGTGAAGGTTGCATAGAAGTTAAAGAAAGCAAACAGTGCCATCAGACAGAACAGGAAGAAGATGAACAGCACTGGCATTTGGGTACCGATATATGCCAAGACAGCGCTTCCGACCAAAGTTGTAAATACACGGAACGGTCTGATCAAGGTAAGAAGCACAGCATTTTTCAACAACTGCAGGGTCTTCATCTCATAATGCACTGTCATGGAGAAGAAGTTAAACAAGGATACAAACAACAGGATGAGCAGCACCAGCATGATGATACCGACAAGCTGGAATCCCTCAAGCTGTGTCATGTACACGGTGTAATCCACATACATAATGACGAACAGAAGCGTATAAAAAATACCGCCGATCATACTCTGCTTATAGTTTTCTTTATACCCTCTAAAGAAAGTTTTGAACACCGGAACATCAGGATTGCCCATGACCCATTTGCGGACAACGGTAAACATAGCCGCTGTAGCCGGAAATAATACAAAAGGCGATAATATTCCCAGGAACCAATTCGATAGCAACTGCTCATTATGCGCATCCGGTGTCTGAGCAGCCATCAGAAATTTGGTTAAAACAATAAACAAGAAGGGCGATGTACATAGAACCCACAAAACGTTCGAAAAAGCAATACGAGTAATCCATTCGGTGAGCTTATATAAGCCACCCATGGCTCCTTTCATTTCCAAATCCGTTTCCTCCTCACTCAAATCATGCATGTATCTATTAATATACCTTATTTTATGCATGCATTGCCAGAGCCTAATTTTCTTCGATCTGGGTATATATCCAATCCGGTACCGTTATTTCACCATACCATATCACGTAATCCAAACAAACAATTCATTATCCAAATTACCGAGGAGGGATTATGTATGTCTTGTGAAGGTGGCGGCGGTTACGGTTACGGAAGTAATGTTGGTATTGTCTTGGTTCTGTTCATTCTCCTTGTAATCATTCTTAGCACATTCTATATCTAATCGACTTTGGATGATCCAGTAATCATGCTTATACGCTGAAAGTTAAGGGAGATGCGCCTAGGTGCATCTCCTTTAATCATGAACAAAAGACGAAGCACAGCCCTTCCTAAAGGCAGTTACTTCGTCTTTTACTCGGTTACTTCATCAAGAAGTCAACCGATTTATCCCTTATTCATCTCCGCCACGGCTAGGGCGGCGATCATTGTTGTAGGAACGTGGTTTACGGTCACCGCTGCTGTTACGGTCGCGGTTATAACCACCGCCATCACGGTTGCCGTAGCTGCTGTTGCCATCACGGTTATATCCGCCTTTGGAGTAGCCACCACGGTTTCCACCACTGCCGCCGTCACGACGATATCCGCCGTTGTTGCTGCGACCACCATATCCGCCACTTGGCTTGCGGCCACTGCGGATGTCCGGCTTCCGGCGTTTTGCGCGAATCGGGTCTTCAGGCGTAAGGTGGATATCAGATGCTTCCTTCTTGTCGCCCGTCAAGATTTTCATTGCTGCTGCCAGCAATTGAACGGAATCATACTGTTCCAGCAATTGAATGGCAAGGCCTTTGTACTCAGTCAATTCGCCTTGGTCAATCACTTCGATCACTCGCTCAGCGATGATGCGTTGTTTGCCTTCAATCGCTTCAGCGATCGTCGGAAGCGGCTTGCGAGGAATGCGATGACGCGTCACACGCTCGATGAAATACAGATGATCCATCTCACGCGGCGTAACGAAAGACCAGGCAGTACCTTCTTTACCCGCACGTCCTGTACGGCCGATACGGTGTACATAGCTCTCCGGATCCTGCGGCAAGTCAAAGTTAACAACATGTGTAACGCCGGATACATCAAGACCACGCGCTGCCACGTCTGTTGCCACGAGAACATCAATGCTGCCGTCACGGAATTTACGCATAACGGTATCACGTTGGTGCTGGGACAGATCGCCGTGAAGCCCATCTGCTGAATATCCGCGTTTTTGCAAAGCTTCTGCCAATTCGTCGACACGTCGCTTGGTACGACCGAAAACGATCGCAAGCTCTGGCGATTCCATATCCAAAAGGCGGCTCAAGGCTTCGAATTTTTGACGTTCAGGGACTTCGATATATGCTTGGTCAATCAGTGGAGCACTTACGTGCTTAGGAATAACTGATACATGCTCGGGTTCATTCAGGAACTGGGATGCCAGCTTCTGAATGTTAGGCGGCATCGTTGCGGAGAACAGCAAGGTTTGACGTTCTTCTGGAACAAGCTTTAGGATCGACTGGATGTCTTCCATGAAGCCCATATCCAGCATTTCATCCGCTTCATCCAGTACAACGGTTTGTACGTCATCAAGACGGATGGTTTTTCTGTTAATGTGGTCAAGTAATCGGCCTGGTGTACCGATAATAATCTGAGGCTTTCTTTTCAAAGCGCGGATCTGACGTCCGATATCCTGTCCACCATAAATGGCCAAGGAACGGATACCTTTAAAGCGGGACAGTTTGCCGATTTCTTCTGCGACCTGAATGGCAAGTTCACGGGTTGGTGTCATAACGAGGGCGACGATACGTTCTTCCTCTTTAGCGATCTTGTGAATCAGAGGCAGTCCGAATGCCGCTGTCTTTCCTGTACCTGTCTGTGCTTGTCCAATCATATCTTTTCCGGTTAGAGCGATCGGAATCGATTGGGATTGGATCGGTGTGGCTTCTTCAAAGCCAAGCTCAGTGATTGCTTGCAGCACGCGCGGCTCCAAGCCAAAATCTGCGAAATTTTTCAATAGGTTCATACTCCTTCTATCTGTGGACATCCACTTTCTTCTCTGTATTCTTAAGTAGTGGTAACGTTTATAGGCTTTCCCGGCCAGCAGGATTTTCTGCATAAGGTGAACCGGTATATTTCTCTTATCACCAGTGTAAGGACTGGTTAATGTATAATCATCCTGATAAGCTTGCAAAGTTATCAATGTAACGGACTACTCAAGAATATCCAATACATTATATCACAAAACAATTCTGGAATACCAGCAAGCTTAAAGAAGTCATAATAACCGGGAGGTGATTCCTATGTTGAGGCGTCTATGGACCTATATGTCGATCGTGCTTGGCGGAATCTTTATTGCCGGTGGATTTAATCTATTTCTGATCCCCCATCATTTGCTTAGTGGCGGCGTATCCGGCGTCGCATTGATTATCGGATATTTCACGCCGCTTAATATCAGTATCCTGTATTTTGTGCTCAACATTCCGATCCTGATTGCCGGGTGGTTCAAGCTGGGCAAAAGATTCGTTGGTCTCAGCGTGCTCTCTGTTGTCATAACAACCTTATTCCTGGAGTTTATCCCGGTTACTCCCGTTGCAAGCGATATGCTGCTGTCTTCCGTGTTCGGCGGAGTGCTCGTCGGATTCGGTACCGGCCTTTCCTTTCGAGTTGGCGGTTCAACCGGGGGATTTGATATCATCGGTTCCATCGTGACCAAATATCGCGATTTTCCGGTTGGCAGTGTGCTCGTAACACTCAATGCCATCGTCATTATGGCGGTTGCTTATTTAGAGAAAGACTGGAATCTGGCGCTCGCCTCCATGGCTTCCATCTATGTAGCCGGGAAAATGGTGGATATGCTTCACGTTAGCCATATCAAGGTTACCGTTTTTATCGTTACGAACCAAACAGAGGCCTTCTTGGAGAAGCTGCTTAAGCGTCCCCGCGGCATAACCAAGATTAAAACCGAAGGAGCTTTTAGCCATAAAGAGAAGGATATGCTCATGACGGTTACGACTCGGTATGAGCTAGCTGAGCTGAAGCAAATCATCACAGAAACAGACCCCGAAGCTTTTGTAAACATCGTGGAAACTACAGCTGTCATGGGACAATTCCGGAAAAACTAAATGTTTCATCCAGTGAAGAATCGGTAAATTTGTGGTATAATATTTATGCGCGGTTCCTACAATATTCATGAGATCTGTTTCCCGGGCATCCTTTTGGCCCAATTTTAATTGTTTTTCCGTTTTACAGAAGAACGTCCTGCCTAACCAATTCGGAGGGAAAGGGTGATTTTGGATGGAAATGGAAACGGTAAAATTGTCACAAATCGTCATGAAGTGGTTCCCGGAAATGATACCGTTCTTCAGACAGAACGAGCTGAATTCCATGATCGTTCTTAGGGACGGGCTGAGGATTTTGGAGCAGGAGGACGCTCTTGAAATTATTCAGTTCAGCATTTGCGAGCATCAGAATCAAACTCCGCTTCATTAATTTTATGCAATGCGTGACATTCGCACGACGAATGCCGTTATTTACCGGTTAAATCCGCCGGAGAATAACGGCATTTTTTTGTGAGTAAATGTAAATGACTAAAAGCACATATTCCCCATCCAAAAAGATCTCTGCCAGCATTCTCCTCCAGTTGTAGCTATTGCTCTTGTACTTATGCATGTCTCCCGAATTTCATAAGTTAACTTGATAAATTCGCTAAATTCCGTTTAAAAAGCCCCTCCCCCGTTTAATAAACTAAGTACGCTCGCCCATCGTTGCCAAATTTTTGTCGAATGTAACAATCCTGTTCTTTTTGAGCGCATCGGTTCCTTTATAATCATAGTGTGAATGTACACAAGGGAGAGAGTAATTATGAATATCATCTTGGCTTTATTCATCTTGGCCTCTGCAGGCTTAAGCGGTTCGGGGGCGCAAGAAGACAGTCTTGGCACCAAACTGCAGGCATCTATTAATACCGCCATGATTCAAGGCATACACCAAAGCAACCAATCAAACCAAGGCGGGGGTGGCATAAAGCCTAATACGACAACAATCGATCCGCAAATTGACGCACCTAAAGTCAAAGGGATTTATGTAACGGCTTATAGCGCAGGCGGCTCCAGAATGAATCAGCTCGTGGATCTGATGGACAATACAGATCTTAATGCCATGGTCATCGATATTAAGGATGATGAAGGATACATAACATACAAGACGGATAATCCTAAACTGCAGGAACTCGGCAAACCCCAGCCTTTTATTAGAGACATCGATCAGCTTATGAAACGGTTGAAAAAGCATGATATCTATCCCATCGCCAGGATTGTAGTATTCAAGGATACGATCCTCGCCAAGAAAAATCCTGAACTGTCCTTCCGTAAGGGAGACGGCAGCGTCTGGGCCAACGGTGGCGGCGACAGCTTTGTCAACCCGTACAGCAAGGAGGTTTGGGATTATAACATCGAAATTGCCAAGGAAGCCGCAAAGCTTGGTTTCAAAGAAATCCAGTTTGACTATGTCCGTTTTCCGGAAGGCTTCGAGAAACGCGCCGATTCCCTGAAGTACACCAAAACGGAACAATCTCGCGTGGATGTCATTTCTGACTTCGTACAATATGCACGTGAAGAGTTAGCACCGCTCGGCATACGTGTATCTGTCGATATCTTTGGTTATGCCGCCTCTGTGCCAGCTGCGGAAGGCATTGGGCAGGATTTCGTCAAGATTTCCAAAAATGTGGATATTATTAGCCCCATGGTTTACCCAAGTCACTATACAGCAGGTTGGTTCGGCTCCCCTGTCCCGGACAAGGCTCCTTACCAGACCATTAAGGGCTCCATGGAGGATACCCACAAGAAGCTGGAGGAATTAGGAGAACAAAAACCCATCATAAGACCTTGGATTCAGGACTTTACCGCCAGTTGGCTTGGAAGCGGAAATTATGCTAAGTATGGTAAAAAGGAAGTTGAAGAGCAGATTCGTGCCCTGAAGGATACGAATGTAGAGGAGTATTTACTCTGGAATGCTTCCAACCGATATACGGAAGGCGTCAATCATAAATAATATTAATCATTCATAAATAAAGGGCAAGCCATACGAATGGCTTGCCCTTTATTTATTCTGGAGGGATCACTTGACAGGAAATGCTATGATGGATCATGGGAATAAGTCACCCTCAAAATTCCTTCATTCCAATTAGAAAGGCTAATCATCCATGCAGCAGACGTATACAACAAGCGGAAAGCTGAAGCAGTTTGCGATCATTCTGATCCCCATACTGGTTACACAGCTTGCCTTATCAGCTATTACTTTTTTTGATACCAATATGTCCGGAAAGTTCAGCTCAATCGACTTGGCAGGCGTAGCGATCGCTACAAGCATCTGGATTCCGGTTCAAACCGGGCTTAGCGGCATCTTAATGGGGATTACCCCTATCGTCTCTCAGCTGGTCGGCCAGAAACAGGAACATAAAGTCGCTTATCAGGTGAACCAGGCACTTTGGTTGTCTACCCTGCTCGCGATTATTGTTCTTGCACTCGGGTATGCCGTGGTGCCAGGCATTCTCGGAGCTATGCAGCTGGAGCCGGAGGTACGAAGAGTCGCCTCACAATTTCTTGCCGCCATATCGTTAGGCATCATTCCGCTGTTTGCCTACACCGTGCTCCGCAGCTTCATCGATGCCTTGGGCCAAACCAAAATCTCTATGGTCATTACTTTGATCGCCCTGCCGGTGAATGTCGGGCTGAATGCTCTGTTAATCTATGGGTTCTGGGGCTTCCCTAGACTGGGAGGTGTTGGCGCTGGTCTTGCTTCTGCCATTACATACTGGACCTTACTGGTGATTGCTATCGTCATTATTCATAAGAACCATCCGTTCACCTCATTTCGTATCTTCCAGAAGCTTCAGAAAATATCTTTGGCAGCATGGAAGGACCTATTGAAAATCGGGGTGCCCATTGGATTCTCCATCTTTCTCGAAACCGCGGTCTTCGCGGCCGTGACCCTGCTCATGAGCAGCTTCGATACCGCCACCATTGCCGCACATCAAGCTGCCCTAAATTTCGCTACGACACTTTATATGCTGCCGCTGAGCATATGTATGAGTCTAACGATCCTTGTAGGTTATGAAGTGGGTTCCGGACGGACAAAGGATGCTTGGAAGTATGCCAAACTCGGGATCGGCACAGCTGTTTTCTTGTCATTAATCACCGCTGTCATCCTGTTTATGGCCGGTCGCCAGGTTGCTGGATTATATTCCAACGAACCTGCGGTTGTGGCGCTGATTCAGCATTTCCTGCTCTTCGCAATCTTCTTTCAGATTTCCGATGCGATCGCGACACCGACTCAAGGAGCGCTCCGCGGCTACAAAGATGTCAACGTCGCCTTTATGCTCGCGTTTCTGTCGTTCTGGATCATAGGGCTGCCTGTTGGATATGTCCTTGCCAACTTTACAGACTGGCAAGCCTTTGGCTACTGGATCGGATTGATCACAGGATTAGCAGTCGGCGCTGTCCTCATGCTTATGCGTTTAGTCAAAGTCCAGCGCAAATTCGCTCGCGAGCAAGCAGCCCCGTCTCGATCTAATTCATAAGAGAACCGTAACGTAATGCGCTAGAACGAATAAAAGACCGTCTCCGTTCAGAATTCATTCTGAATCGGTAGACGGTCTTTTTGAAATATAGCTTCTCTATTCACTAAGCTGCCTGATTATTGAGACAAGCGAAGTGCCAAATCATACAGATCGCGGTCAAATTCCTTCTTCGTGTTCACGACCTTGTCGATGTCTGTGAGGACCAGTTCGCCCTTGATCATGCCGCATCCTTTATCGGATTGGCCGTCAATCAGACTGCGAACCGCAAAATCGCCAAGACGGCTAGCCAAATTACGGTCAAATGGAGTTGGAGCCCCACCGCGCTGAATATGGCCGAGCACCGTTACACGGGCATCAATCGAGGCATGACATTCCTTCAGATCACGAACGATATCCTCGCCGCGTCCAACACCTTCCGCCACAATGATGATACTGTGACGCTTACCCTTCGCAAAATTCTCCTGCAATCGTGCAGCCACTTCCTTCAGGTCGTACTTCACTTCCGGAACCAGAATGGTTTCTGCTCCCGAGGCCAGTCCAGCATGAAGGGCGATGTCGCCGCAGTGACGACCCATTACCTCTACAACAGAGGAGCGGGCATGCGAAGACATGGTATCGCGCAATTTGTTTACTGCGTCTACCACGACGTTGACGGCAGTATCAAAGCCGATTGTATAATCTGTAAAGGAGATATCGTTATCAATCGTACCTGGAAGACCCATCGTTTTGATTCCAAGCTTACTCAGCTTGTTAGCACCTTGGTATGAACCGTCTCCTCCGATAACGACCAGTCCATCAATGCCGTGCTGATTCAGAATGTCAGCGCCCTTCTGCTGGCCTTCCGGTGTCTTGAAATCTTGACTGCGGGCAGAACGAAGGATCGTACCTCCACGCTGGATAATATCCCCTACACTGCGCAGATCCATAGGAATAATGTCATTCTCCAAAAGCCCTTGGAAACCGCGTTGAATTCCATAAACCTCAAGTCCATAGTACAAACCGCTTCGAACAACTGCACGAAGCGCGGCGTTCATACCTTGAGAATCGCCACCGCTTGTAAGAACTGCTATTTTTTTAACTTCTGCCATGTTTCTTATTCCTCCTTCAATGTCACTCATACTTATGCTTGCGAATCCATCGGCTGTTGACGTAGAAGAAAATCCGTGCCATTGGGCTATTCTTCATCAAACGCTTGGATGCGGTGCGAACCAACTGCTGCTCGCTGACTTTGGGATCGGATAAATATAACGCCAGTAACCCCTCAATGATCATACGATGAAACGTGGTCGAGGGAATTGTTCTGACATCCTTCCGGGCCCATTCAACAATGGAAGCAATCCGGCTCAGCATCATATCGGCGTCTTCATAATAATTACAGAAGTTCAGATCGCCGCCCAGCCTGTCTTCGTCTTGATCAATAAGATAATCCAGCATAATGTGGAGACTGCATACATTCGGAAAATAAGACGCATGGATGGAAGATGCATCCTCGTCATCCAGAAACGGATCGGTTGCAGCCAGAAACAGCATAAATACACCCAAAGTTGAGCCTGTAGCAGCAGCAAACTCGTTCCATCGTAAATGAGGCGTTCGGTGTGCATGCAGGGACCACCATTCGAGCAGCGCCGCTTCTCTTTTATCCGGATGGATATGCTTATACACCTGAAGATCGGTATACAGTCCTGCCAGATCCCTTATGTAGGGCTTTGCTGCTTCATACCCAGATAATTCACTAATACATGCCCTGCATTTCTGCACAAGACGGAGAAGATATCCCCCATCCTCTCTCTCGGTGCGGAGTGCATAATAATCAGCCGGCTCCGCTTCTGGCGTAACAGCATCCAGCATGGATTGATGAAGCTGTCTGAAATCCGCCGGATCGAGTGAAGTGCTGCGGTCACATAGATTATCAAGGTAGTCACTTATCGTCTGGTAAGCCACAATCAATGGAATGAGTATATGCTTTTCCGGCAAATTAGCTGCGGCATAAACAGCTCCCCCCTGACAATGAAACCGTTTGGTCTCTATGCTGGCAAGAGCCTGCTTACGAAGCTCCTCATCGGGAATTAGCTCAGCCTCCCGGCGCCATTTATCCAATTCGATCCGCACTTCCGGGAGTATAAATTTGTAAACCCGGGTCATTAGTCCGACTGGACTGCGCGGAACCTTACGGCTTAGCTCTTGATTATTCAATGAACTCTGCCTCCACATGGTTGTCTTTTTATCCCTATCCAAATCACCCCTATTATAATATGATCGTTCAAATTGCACAAATAACGCATATCATAGACGGAAGTGGCAGGAATATTGACGATTACTGTTCCTTATTCCTAATCGAAGGCAGCGACATGGGGCTTGACCCGCTGAAAAACAAAAAAGCACAGTTCTCTGACGAGAACTGTGCTTCATGCCTTGGTAATTCTATAAGATCTCCGGTCTGGAGCTAACTTACAGTTTTGTTACGTTGGCTGCTTGAGGACCACGGTTACCTTCAGTAATGTCGAATTCTACCGCTTGGCCTTCTTCCAAACTCTTGAAGCCTTCTTCTTGGATTGCGGAGAAGTGTACGAATACATCCTCGCCACCTTCAACGGAAATGAAGCCATAGCCTTTTTCTGCGTTAAACCATTTAACTGTACCTTTCAAATGAACAACCTCCTAAAAATACCGCCATCTATGGCGAATATCCATATTATATCCCATGTTTTCCAACAATGCAATCCGTCAAATCACCCTGTGGGGCTTTTTTTAAACCGCAATATTAATCGGAAGATTATTTGCTTTTAAGCCTCTGAGTGCGTTATCATTTACCCAAAAGCCTAAGTAGCAAACGGAGAATGCATATGATCAAAAAACATGAAATATACAAAAAAGACAAGTGGAATATGATGACGGTCGAAGTGCAGGGCCGCTACATTGTTCTCCGCGAAATTTCTGACCAATGGGGTGAGGAAACACATACCTTCATGAGTCGGCCAGCTTTAATGCATTGGGCTCAAAACCGTTTTCCCAAAGCAGATTTCGAAGGACGGGAAGACGAGTGGAGAGAAATGATGACTGCCTTTAAGCAGGTGTAAGTTATGGATTATACGAATATTGTGATCTTTATTATTCTCGCCTTCAGTCTCGGTGCCATCATGATCATGTACCGTGAGAAAATACCACCTAGACTGAGGAGAGGTATGGCCCTGATTGCCGTCGCCTTCATCCTGTTTGCCTTTTTCCTTATTGTATACAGTTTCCTGAATCCGGGTTCCTCTTAAATTAAAGAGCATGAAAGGAACGGGTACGCGGCATACTATCGCTCGGATGCTTCAATTCGAGGAGGTCATTGCCATGCGAGGCGCCAGGGTGCTCTGTATTACATTAGCAATCTGCCTAACCGCTGTTTCTACTACCCGCTCCGAAGTTTTATCCAAAGATACCCGGACTTCAACCAATAATTATCTTTCAAGGAGGATTTCCATGGAACAATTGTTAAAACGCGCAGATGTACCTAAAGAACATCAATGGAAGCTTGAGGATATGTTCGCTGATCAGAAGGCTTGGGACGAGAGCTTTGCCGAATTAAAGAATCTCCTGAAACGTGCAGCCGATTATCAAGGAAAGCTAAACAACGCAGCTTCCATTAAAGCCTGCTTCGAGCTTGAAGACGAAATTTCATATAACGCGGAGCGTCTATATGTGTATGCTCATATGCATCATGATGAGGATACAGCAAACCCTACATATCAAGCACTGTCTGCCAAGGCCAAAAAATTGAATGTGGAGGCTGGAGAAGCTCTTTCCTTCATCACGCCGGAAATTCTATCCTTGTCTGAAGCAGAGCTAGACAAACTGATTGATGATCCTTCACTTCAGGATTTCAAATTCACGCTGACCGAAATGAAGCGGGAGAAAGCGCATGTACTGTCCAAAACGGAAGAAGCGCTGCTGGCCCAAGTCGGCAACCTCTCCTCTGCCCCGCAGACCATTTTCGGCATGCTGAACAATGCGGATATGAAGTTCCCGAAAATCACAAACGAAGATGGCAAAGAAGTTGAACTCACGCACGGCAACTACATTCAATTCCTGGAAAGCCCGAACCGCGAGGTTCGCGAGCGTGCCTTCAAAGCCGTGTACGAAACCTATGGCAAGCAAAAAAACACGATTGCGGCTACGCTGAATGCCAATATCAACAAGAATATTTTCTACTCTCGTGTTCGCAAGTACCCTTCCGTTCTGGAAATGGCCCTTTATGGCGACAACATTCCGAAGGAAGTCTACACGAACCTGATCGATACGATTCATGAGAGCCTGCCTCTCCTCCACCGCTACATGGAGCTTCGCAAGAAGCTGCTGGGTGTAGATGAGCTTCACATGTATGATTTATTCGCGCCACTCGTCGAAGAGTATAAGTGGGATATCACTTACGAAGAAGCGAAGCAAATGACCAAGGAAGGTCTTACGCCGCTTGGTGAAAACTATTTGAACAGCCTGCAAGAAGGGTATGACAACGGCTGGATTGACGTCTATGAGAACGAGAACAAACGGACTGGCGCATATAGCTGGGGCGCTTACGGCACCCACCCTTATGTGCTGCTGAACCATAAAGATAATCTGAACAGCATGTTCACCCTTGCTCATGAGATGGGTCATGCTCTTCACTCCTACTATTCTGACAATGCACTGAAATATCGCGATGCACAGTATACCATCTTCCTCGCTGAGGTGGCATCCACCACGAACGAGGCGCTGCTGATGGATTACTTATTGAAAAATGCCAAGGATCCGAAGCAGAAAATGTACCTGCTTACCTACTATGCCGATCAATTCCGGACCACGGTATTCCGTCAAACGATGTTTGCCGAGTTCGAGAAGATCGTTCATGAACGTGCGGAGAGCGGAGAATCCCTGACGGCTCAGGATCTTTCCGACATCTATTATGAGCTGAATGTGAAGTATCACGGCAAAGGTATGCAGGTCGACAAGGAGATCGGAATGGAATGGGCTCGTATTCCCCATTTCTACAACAGCTTCTACGTATACAAATACGCAACCGGCTTCTCGGCTGCAACAAGCTTCTCCAAGCAGATTCTCGAGGAAGGCCAGCCGGCTGTCGATCGTTATCTTGGCTTCCTGAAGAGCGGCGGCAGCGACTATTCGATCAACATCCTTAAAAAAGCTGGCGTGGATATGTCTTCTCCAGAGCCGATCCGCGAGGCTATGAGTGTATTTGAAGATATCATCCGTCAAATGGAGCAATTGACGAAATAAACACCGCAACAGCAAGATATTACGCTCTCAAATTGACCAGTGGAATAAAATCCCTTGCCCTTTACAGGCAAGGGATTTTATACTGTTTGGAGGAAGGAGGTATTCCCCATGAAAATTCAATGGTCATTAATCGCAGCCTTATTGTTTGCCCTGATTACAGCTGTTTTTGCAGTAATCAATGTCAATCCGGTTTCAGTAAATCTGTTATTCGGAACCGTTAACGTACCCCTTATTCTGCTGATTATCGGATGCTCCTTGATCGGAGGACTGATTGTCGGAACTTTCGGCATTTACCGCCAGTACCAAATGCAGAAGGAAATCCGTTCGTTGGCAGAGCAACTTATACATATCCGTCAAGCAACGGGATACACACCTGAAGTGCAAGCCGCCAAAGAGGAAAAGAAAAAAGAGCAGCAGGACATGCCGGTGGAACCGTAGATGGAAGTCTATAGCCATCATGAATGAAGTGAACCGAATCTAGGAGGTATAACATCACAATGACTACACAACCGAACGAAACCTATATACTGGATCTGTTAAAAGAACTGCTGGATACACCGAGCCCAACTGGATATACGCATGACATTATGAAGCGGGTTGAGCAGGAAGCCACAGCGCTTGATGTTTCGCTCGAATGGAATGAAAAAGGCGGTGCCATTCTGTCCGTACCCGGACAAGACAGCAGCCGCACGATTGGTCTGAGCGCCCATGTGGACACGCTTGGCGCAATGGTTCGTGCCGTAAAAACAGAGGGTACGCTACGCCTTACCTCCATTGGCGGATACATGATGAACAGTATTGAGAATGAATACTGCATTATCCATACCCGCAGCGGCAAGAAATATACGGGTACCATCCTGTCCACGCATCCTTCCGTTCACGTCTACAGCGATGCACGCGATTTCAAGCGCCAGGAAGCCCATATGGAGGTCCGGATCGACGAATTGGTGGAATCGGCCGATGATGTGAAGAAACTCGGCATTGGGGTTGGAGATTACGTCTCTTTCGATGCACGCGCAGTTATTACACCAAGCGGTTACATCAAATCTCGCCATCTGGATGACAAAGCCAGCGTTGCCGCACTCTTCGGCTTGCTCGAAAGCATGAAGCGGGATAACTGGAAACCTAAACACAATGTAAAGCTTCTTATCTCGAACTATGAAGAAGTAGGGCATGGCGCAGCCTACATTCCTGCCGATATCAATGAAATGATTGCTGTCGATATGGGCTGCATCGGCGATGACCTGAGCTGCAAGGAAACCGATGTATCCATCTGCGCGAAGGATTCATCCGGTCCCTATGACTATGACATGACCAGCCGTTTGATCGAGCTAGCCGAAAGCGAAGGCATAGCTTATGCAGTGGATGTCTATCCTCATTACGGTTCTGATGCCTCCGCGGCGCTCTCCGCTGGCAACAACATCAAGGCCGCACTGATCGGTCCCGGTGTTCACGCATCCCATGCCATGGAAAGAACCCATAAACAAGCGGTTCTTAATACCGTCAAGCTGCTGGCAGCCTACGTCAGATAAAAACTTTCTTGAACAACATACACTGAAAGCTTAAACATCTTATAACTTAACAAAAAGGGGCGTCCCGACAAGGCATTATACTCTGCCTGGGGATGCCCCTTTATTATTCAGTTATATGGATCGCGTAATGATTATCATTTCTTGCTCTGCTCAATTTTCTCCGCGAGCTCATTCAGATAAGTCCAACGCTCCATGAGATGCTCCAGCTCAGCTTCCGTTTCCTCTTGAGCCTTCATCAGCTCCTGAAGCCGAGCTGCATCGCTGCCAGCAGTCTCCATCTCGGATTGAATCGATGCCAGCTTGCCCTCTGCGGATTCGATGAGACCATCTATCTGTTCATACTCCCGCTGTTCTTTATAGCTGAATTTCAAGCGCTCTCGTGGGGCTTCCTGTGCCGAACCGCTGCCTGAGCCTGTGCCTCCATTGCTCCCCGAAGAAGATTTGGGCCCGGAGGCTTCCGTCTTGCTCCCGGCAGCTTCTCCGCCATGACGCTGCATCCATTCCGCATATTCGCTGTAAGATCCGACATGGACACGGATATGTCCATTCCCCTCAAACGCCATAATTTTGTCCACCGTTCGATCCAGGAAGAACCGGTCATGGGACACCACAATGCAGACGCCCGGAAACTCATCCAAATACTGCTCCAGAACGGACAATGTCTGAATATCCAGATCATTGGTCGGCTCATCAAGCAGCAGCACATTCGGTGCACTCATCAGCACTCGCAGCAGATACAGCCTGCGCTTCTCGCCTCCGGACAACTTCGCAATCGGCGTCCATTGCAGTGCGGGCGGAAACAGGAAGCGCTCCAGCATCTGGGCCGCGGTAATCGCCGAACCGTCTGCCGTACGTACTACCTCTGCTTCATCCTTGATATATTCAATCACACGCTGACTGCCATCCATCTCCTGATGCTCCTGCGTAAAGTAACCGAGCTTGACTGTCGGTCCGAGTATAACTTCCCCGCCATCAGGCTGAAGTCTTCCTGCAATCAGATTGAGCAGCGTAGATTTGCCGCTACCGTTCGGGCCTACGATACCAATGCGGTCTTCGGGAACAGCGATGTAAGAAAGGTCCTGAATTAATACTTTATCGTCGACCTTCTTCCGGAGACCTTCGATCTCCAGAATTTTGCGTCCTAGTCGAGTAGAAGCGACCGAAACGTCCAGTTCTCCCGAGCTGTGCACGATCTCCTGATCCTTGAGTTTCTCGAAGCGTTCAATCCTCGCCTTCTGCTTGGTCGTGCGGGCTTTTGCGCCTCTGCGAATCCAGGCCAGCTCGCTGCGCAGCAAATTCTGGCGTTTTTGCTCAGAAGCGGCTTCACGCTCCTCGCGTTCTGCCTTCAGCTCCAGGAATCGGCTGTAATTCGCTTCATATCGGAACAGCCGTCCATGATCCAGCTCCAGCATGACATTAGCTACCCGGTCGAGAAAATACCGATCATGCGTAATCATGAGCAGGGCGCCGCGCCGCTTTTGCAAATATTGCTCCAGCCAGGCGACAGATTCATTGTCGATATGGTTCGTTGGCTCGTCTAATATAAGCAGATCGGAAGGCTGTATCAAGGCGGCGGCTAACGCCACCCGTTTACGCTGGCCGCCAGACAGCGTCCCCATCTTCGCCTCGTAATTCCGAATTCCCAGCTTGGACAGGATGGTTTTTGCATCGCTCTCCAGCTGCCACGCCTGCAGCGTATCCAGCGTTTGATTGAGCTTCAGCAGTTTCTGCTGCAGCTCCTCATGACTCGGATTCAGCTCCAGCAGTTCCATCGTTTCGGTATACTCCCGCACCGCCTTCATCTCCGGCAGATCGCCTTCGAACACCTGCTGCAGGACGGTTTTATCCGAGTCAAACTCCGGATTTTGTGCCAGATAACGCACCCGGATGCGATTGCCCATCGATATTTTCCCAGAGTCGGACGGCTCGAGCCCTGCAATGACGCGCAGGAATGTCGATTTTCCTGTACCATTTACGCCGATTATACCGATTTTATCCTGATCCTCCATTCCGAAGGACGCATCTTGAAACAGAATTTTGTCACCATAAGTTTTTGTAACCTGTTCGACGGTCAAAATATTCATTGTTATGATCCCTACTTACATCTATAGATTTCGTTGATCGCTCGTTCATTGGCAAGATGGATATATTATAACGCAATCAGTACGGCAATCCCATAAGCCGCCGCGCCGCCGAGAAGTGAACTGATCAGATTAACCGCATCATTGGACATCCAGAAATACCCGCGTGTACGCTCGGTAGCTTCGCTGCAGTGCTGAGATACCTCCACCGACTTACCGCAGACCCGGCAGCGATACATCACTTGTAAGGTCGCACCAAGGTACGAATCGGCAAAAGCACCAACCAATCCGCCCGCAAGAGCTGCCAGAACATACGGTAATAATTCTGCTTCTATACCGCTCCATTCTGCAAGTAACCATCCGCCCGCCCCAATCAGAATGCTCCCTGCCGCTGCGGCCGTAGAGCCGAACCAGGAGACGCCGCCGGATTCCCCGGCAATCAGTACCTTGCCGTTTAGGACGGAGCGCGGTGGCTTCCGGCTAAGGCTGCCAAGCTCCGTGGCCCAGGTATCGGCCGTTACCGTAGCCATAACACCTATAAACAGAAATACCCAGAGATCAGATGGTGACCATGCATTTAATAGGCACAGCACCATACCAATTCCTCCATTGGCGAATACTTGTCCAGCATCCCGCCGGCCCGTCTTGGCATAGGATTTCTCCAAATCTGCCTTACGTTTTTTTCCATAGCGGGAAAGCAGTGTAGATGTGATGAAAAAAAGAAGCAGGGTTCCGAACCAAAACAAGTTCCCTGCTCCGTAGTATATAGTCCCCATCAGAATAGCGGCTGCGGCTCCCGAACCCGATAATGATCGTTTCCTATAAGCGGCACCTGCCACGATGATGGCACCTGCCGCACCGATCAGCCAATCCATCCATGATCCCTCCCATAATAAAGCATGCCGGATTACCCGATTTCGCAGCGCCCCAGACGTACATCGCCCCAGTAGAGCTCAAATACATCGCCGGATTCCGTTGGTCCTACACCAGCCGGGGTACCCGTGAAGATCAAATCGCCTTTACCGAGACCATAGTTCTCGCCTATATAATCAATGATACGCTGAAGGGAGAAGATCATATCCTTCACATTCCCCCGCTGGACCACCTGGCCGTTCTTCCATACCGTAAAATCAACATCCGCAAGCTCCGCTGTCCCCGGGAAGGCGATGGATGGTGTAAGCGGCGCAGAAGATTTAAACGCTTTGGCCGCTGTCCATGGATGCCCCTTCGCTTTAATGGCTGATTGAACATCACGCAGTGTGAAATCAATGCCAAGTGCCATCGTTTTTACAAGCTCGTCTACACTTTTTCCGGGAGCATAATCCTCCGCCAGCTGAATGACAAGCTCTCCTTCGAAATGCAGACTGCCGCGGTCCATAGGCAGCTTGAGGACACTGCCGTTCATCGGAACAACGGCATGCGAAGGCTTCAGAAAGATCATCGGCTCTTCAGGAACGGCATTGCCAAGCTCCTCGGCATGCAGTCGATAATTACGGCCTACACAATAAACGTTATTTACTAAGGCGCACATATATTAAAACCTCCATTTTCTTCTCCAGAATGGAACCTTGGGTGCAATTTTATGAATAAAGGTCTGACCCCATGTATCCGGCCGATTCGTGCAGATCATAATAGCCGGATTCATTCTGGCCAGGGACTTCATGCTCTTCGCATCGTCCACTGTCCAAGCCATAGGCGTAATACCGTTCTTCACCAGATCCGACGCGAAAGCCGCATCAAGGTGAGAGAATCCAATCGATAAAAAAGAACATTTCATTTGCTTTAATCTTGCCAAAAGATTACGTGGATGGGCATCAATGATAAGCCCTGTATTCACATCCGAATCCAATTCCTTTGCTTTAATTAAAGCTTTTGCCTCAAACGAAGTGAGTACAACATCCGAAAGCATCCGATGGGCATGAATCCGTTCCAGCACAGCCTCCTCGAGGCCAGGATACATATTTCCGCTCGTTTTCAGCTCGATATTAAGCTTCAATCGTCCCTTGACAAGCTGCAGCACCTCATCCAGTGAAGGAACCTGCTCTCCCCTGAACTGGCGTCCTTTCCATTCACCGGCATCCATTCTCCGGATTTGCTGCCAGGTCAGATCCTTGACCTTGCCTTTCCCGCTCGTCGTTCGATCTACGCTATAGTCATGAATCACGACAGGGACCCCGTCCCGAGTCAACTGCACATCAATTTCCATCCACTGCACAAAAGGCTCATCCATCGCCATCTGAATCGCTGTGCGCGTGTTTTCAGGTGCTTTTGCGGAAAAGCCGCGGTGCGCCACACATAAATTGTCCATGGTGGAACCTCCTTGCTGTCACTGTTCATGAATTAGTCCGTTGGTTTTCCTGATATAACTTCCCCAGTCTCCGTTATTTTGACACCACCGATAGAACGTTTCTGCACCTCTTTAAGCACAGAAACCGCTTCTTCTCCTTCCAGTGGAATAACCTTCCCGATCTCCGTCCGGTAAGGGGTCAGCTGCAGATCGCAGTCTCCTTCCTTACTGCATGAAGCTCGGAAAACCGCTGTTTTCCATGTATCGGCATTCGAAGATTTGGTAAAAATGAAATTACCGGTGCTGTAAGCAATCCACTTGCCTTTGTACTGCTCCAATCCTTGCAGCACATGCGGATGCCCGCCGATAATCAGGTCAGCCCCGCCGTCGATAAATGCGCGTGACAGATTGATCTGATGGCCATTCGGCGTCTTGTGCAGCTCTTCTCCCCAATGCGCAATGACGACCACCAGATCAGCCTTGGACCGAGCCTCCCGGATAGCTTCAACCGCCTTAGGCAGCACATGATCATATGCCCCGGCTACCCCCGGCCTGTTCTCGAGCGCATACCAGGACGTCTCTGGAAGGACCCGGCTAAACCCGAGTAAAGCAACCGTCATACCTTGGAGCTCGAAATACTGAGCCTTAAAGGCCTCTTCCTCATTCCGGCCGGCTCCTACGTACCGAATACCTTGGTCCTGCAAATGTTTCAACGTATCCAGCAGCCCTTCCTGGCCTTGGTCCAGGATATGATTGTTAGCCAGATTCACAGCCTCTACGCCTGCTTCCCGCATAGCTAGAAGTACATCCGGGGAGGACTTGAACACAAATTGTTTATTGGCCGCGCCAACGCCTCCCGTCGTAACCGGGGTTTCCAGATTCAGCACGGTAAGATCATCCTCCAGAAACATAGAACCCAAGTGCTCATATGGATAATCATACCCTTGCTTCTTAAGCAGTTCCCCCACCTTGCCAGAGAATAAGGTATCGCCGGCAAAATGCATGACCACCCGCTTCGATCCATCGGGATCGACAGCTTCATCCGCTCTATCGTCTTCCTGTCCGGATATATCGGGATCTGAAGACTCGTCGTCTCCGGTTGGCTTCGCCGGATCTGGATTGGTTCCCTCACCGTCCGTTTGGTGTTCGGTATCCGGACTATCCGCATGAGTTTCTTCCATAACAAAGTCCGGCATACCTGGCAAGGAGGCCGTTTGCTGCAGCGGATCTTCTCTAAACTTAAAATGATAGACTAGCAAAGCAGCAATCAAAATAATCAGGCATACGTTTAGAATCATCCAGATCTGGCCGGTCTTCTGCTTACGTACCTTCTTCTCAGCTTTGCTCTTCTCTGATCGTGACAGTTGCATAGGTCACTCCTCTATTTACTTATTCGCTTATTAAACTAATAATAATTCACGTTATGATTCACTTCTCCCATTATACCAGCTTCCAGGTAAAGAATAGAACCCCCCGTTGCCGGGGAGTTCTAGGTACCGCTTCTATTCATGCTTGGATGTAGTATAACGCGTTCACAAACCAATCAAGGTGATCACGGAATCACTGAGTGCTTCCATGTAAAGCGGATCACTGTTCAGGGAGTCAATGCGTTCAAGCCGCATATCCATTTCCTTCGCAATGCTCTTAGCCTCGATATCCAGATCATAGAGCACTTCCAGATGATCGGAGACGAAGCCAACAGGCGCAACCAGAACATCCTCTACCTGTTCTTCCTTATTCAGCGTTTGCAGCGTATCCAGGATATCGGGACCAAGCCAAGGCTCAGCCGTCCGTCCGGCGCTTTGCCAAGTGAACTGCCACTGTTTCAAACCTGCCTTCTCGGCTACGGCTTTGGATGTCTCAAGCAGTTGATCCTGATAAGGATCGCCGATTGACAAAATACGCTCTGGCAAGCTGTGAGCACTGAATAATACTCTCACGCTGTCCCGATCAGCTCCAGCCTCCTCGAATTGATTCAGCTTGGCAGACACCCGGTCTGCAAAAGCCTCGATCAGTTTTGGATGAATGTGATAGCTCTCCACGAACGAAATTTCCAGTCCCAGTTCATCCGCTTTAGCCTGAGCGCGCTTCACATAGGAGCCGATGCTCATGGTGGAGTAATGAGGAGCCAGCACGATACCGACAGCTTCCTTAATGCCATCCTTCACCATCTGCTCAACACCATCTTCAATATATGGGGCTGCGTGCTTCAATCCCTGATAGCATACAAATTCAAGATCGATAGCTCGGGGATCCGCATTAAGGGTATCCTGGAGTGAACGTACCTGCCGATCTGTGTTCGCACGAAGTGGAAACACGCCTCCCACGATGGCCTCATAGCGGTCAGTCAGTTCCTTGAGTTGCTCCTCCGACGGCTTATTTCCCCGGCGGATATGTGTGTAATAGCTTTCGATTCCTTCCATGCTTTCAGGTGTGCCGTAGGACATTACCAATACACCAATTTTGTTCTTCATACCGTCTCACCTCTGACTAATAGAATATTCGCCAATTACGAGCGTTGTGCTCCTGCCTTAATTACTTGAGCGGAGTATTCGTGAATGTACGATGTTAAATCACGCAGCTTCTCGAGCGAAGCTTCTGGGAATAAGCCATGTCCCAGATTAAATACAAAGCCCGGCTCTTGGATTCCCTGATCAATGATGTCCTTTGCATACTGCTGAATGACCGTCATCGGACCGGTCAGAACAGTCGGGTCCAGATTCCCCTGAACGGCATACTTATGCTCTAAACGGCGGCGGCCTTCGGTTATGGACACTCTCCAATCAAGACCGATAACATCTGCACTGAGATCCGTAAGTGTAGGCAGCAGTTCCCCCGAGCTTACGCCTGGGAAATAAATCTTCGGAACGTTCAGATCCTGAAGCTCTGAGAAGATGCGTTTAATGGTTGGAAGGACGTATGTCTGGAAATCCTGTGAAGACAACGCACCCACCCAGCTGTCAAACAATTGAAATGCTTTTCCGCCGTTAGCAACGTGAGCACGCAAATAAGCGATAACCATGTCACCAAGCTTGTCCATCAGCGAGAACCACACCTTTGGCTCGCTGTACATAAGCTCTTTTGTGCGGAGATAGTTTTTGGATGGCCTTCCCTCAATGAGATAACTCGCAATCGTAAAGGGCGCCCCGGCGAACGTAATCAGAGGCACTTCCAGCTCCTTGTCCAAAATTCGGATGGTCTCGAGGACATGTCCCAGATCCCCCTCCACATCAATCGGACGAAGCTTCTCAATATCCGCCGCCGATCGGATCGGATTGTCAATCACAGGACCGATATTCTTCACAATATCGAAGTCTATCCCGATTGAGGCAACAGGATTCATAATATCGGAATATAAAATAGCCGCATCGACGCCGAGCTTGCGTACCGGCATCAAAGTTACTTCTGCCGCCAGCTCCGGTTGACTGCATATTTCAAGTAATGAATACTTTTCTTTGATCTTTCGATACTCCGGGTCGTAGCGTCCTGCTTGTCGCATGTACCATACAGGAACGTGGCTTACCTCCTGCTTTCGGCAAGCACGGATAAACTGATCATTATAAGTCATGATTAGGCCCCCATCAATATAAAAAGTCTCTTAAAGATCATTATGCCCTTTTTAAAAGTAAGTAACAACTGCCTTACATGGATATCCTATGAAAATCACATGACAATCTTATGACATTGTTGGCCTTTGGCATTTTTTAAATATGCTATACTGAAAGAACGGCTTTTTTTCAGGACAAATTTTCATACGTCCGGTTCATTCAGCCTCGGACAGCTTAGAAAGGAAGTGAAGGGCATATTGGCTAAATGGAAAATTAATCTCATTGTGCTATGGTTTGGTCAATTCTTAGTCAATTCGGGAATGACCATGATTACCCCGTTCCTGACATTATATTTGGCACAAGATCTGAATGTCGTTGGGGACCGGGAAATAGGAGTATGGGCCGGATTGATATTCGCGGCCAATTTCCTGACATCATTCATTTTTCAGCCAATCTGGGGCAAAGTTGCAGACAAATACGGTCGTAAATTGATGCTGCTGCGCTCGGGTTTCGGTATGGCGCTTGTCATTGCCTGCATGGGCTTTGCCACCCACCCGTGGCATCTGCTCGTGTTGCGCCTTCTAAATGGTACGATTTCGGGATTTAACCCCGCGGCGATCTCTCTCGTATCGGGTACGACACCCAAGAACCGCATGGGATTCGCTATGGGCATCATGCAATCCGGACAAGTTGCAGGCACGATACTCGGTCCGTTGATCGGCGGACTTATGGCCAGCTGGGTTGGATTCCGGCCCATCTTCTATATTACTGGCGCACTGATATTTGCGGCTTCGCTGCTCGCCTTGTTTCTGGTTAAAGAGAATTTCAACCGCGAGCAAGCAGCAAAGTTACCTCAGCCTTCGGTTATAGCGGGACTTAAGGAGCTCAGCCACATTCCACAGCTGCCATCGCTATTCGCCGTTACATTCCTGCTTCAATTCGCTATGATCAGCCCCATGGCGCTGCTTCCTCTGTATGTTCAGAAGCTTCATGGAACCGCGGCAGACATTGCCATATGGGCCGGCTTCGTTGTCGCTGTAACAGGCCTGTCGAATATGATTGCCTCCCCGATCCTCGGCAAACTTAGCGATAAGGTTGGTGCCCATCGCATATTGACGTATGCCTTGATCGGTACGGGACTTACACTGATACCACAGGCTTTTGTTCAATCCGTATGGCAGTTAATCATTGTACGCTTTATGATGGGCGTATTCATGGGCGGCTTACTGCCCAGCGTAAACGCTCTGATTCGCTCCTATACACCGGACGGCATGGAGAGCCGCTCCTTCGGCTTCAACACAAGCTCCCTTGCACTTGGCAATATGCTGGGTGCGGTCATTGGCGGCTTTTTATCAGGCTTCATCGGAATCGAAGGACTATTTATTACGTCAGGCTGCCTGCTGATCATCAATATGATTTGGGTGAGAAGGAAGCTGTTCTCCCACCACCCTTCACCTAAATACCGTTAATCTGACTGACGCCTGTCTTTTCGTGACATAAGGATGTACGCCCGACGCTTAGGCTCAGAGTTAGACTCACAATCTCATCATGAACCAATAAGAGGGTTGTCCCGTGGTCTTCCATAGACCCGAAGGACAGCCCTCTTTATGGTTATTATGAGCTTATTTCACGCGGGCGAGAATCAACCCGTCATAGGCAGGCAGCAGCGTGCTGACAAGCCTCTCATCAGATGCAATGATCTCGTTAAAACGGCGCACGGCCTGGACGGAAGGTCCGTTCTTCTCCGAGTTCAATGTTCTGCCCCGCAAGAAGCAGTTGTCCCCTGCGATCAGGGCTCCTGGATTGGCAAGTTCCATCGCATAGTCCAGATATACAGGATAATTCTCCTTATCCGCATCGATAAAGAAGAAATCGAATTTCCGCCCCTCCTGCTTCAAAGCCGATAAGCTATCCGCAGCTGGACCGATTCGGTATTCCACCCGATCCTTGAATCCGGCCTTCTCCAGATGCCTGCCTGCCAGTGCCGCGTATTCTTCCTTCAGTTCCAGGGAGGTGAGCTTGCCGTCCTCGGGAAGACCCCGGCACAGACAGATGCCGCTATAACCGCCAAGTGCACCGATTTCGAGAATATGCCGCGCGCCTGCCATCTGAACCAGCATGGTCAGCAGTCGGCCGTATGCCGGTGCTACTGAAACTTCTGGCATTCCTTGCTCGCGGATAGCCTCAAGCACAAGCTGTAGCTCTTCATCCTCCGGGTATAATTGGTTAACATAATCATCAGGGGTCGTAAGCACTGTGGCTGCCTCCTTCTTCTTGGCAATGTATCATTTCTTCCCGTTAAACCTAACGAGAACTATCATATGATAATTGTCTTAGTCAATGCAATCGCCTATACTATATAGATTAAACTGGCGGCGTCTATCGCCGTACACATGTTAAATGGAGTTGACATCGTTAATGCCTCGATTACAATTGATCGCGACTGCCCCCATGGGGCTTGAAGCCGTCGTTGCCCGCGAGCTGAAGGAGCTCGGGTATACCGACATGGAAGTAGAGAATGGAAGAGTTACCTTTTCGGGTGACCTGATCGATATTTGCCGCTGCAATCTGTGGCTCCGGACCTCGGATCGTATTCTCGTTAAGATGGGAGAATTTAAGGCACTCACCTTCGATGAGCTCTTTGAAGGAACAAAGGCACTTCCTTGGGAAGATTGGATTCCGGCGGATGGCGAGTTCCCTGTGGAAGGACGCTCCCATAAATCGCAGCTCAGCAGTGTTCCCGCCTGTCAGGGCATCGTAAAAAAAGCAATCGTGGAGAAGCTGAAGCTCTCGCATCATACCGAGTGGTTCCCCGAGGATGGTCCACGGTATGTAATCGAGGTATCTCTGCTCAAGGATCGGGCTATATTGACGCTCGATACAACGGGACCTGCCCTGCATAAACGCGGCTACCGCAAGCTGGTTACGGAAGCTCCGCTCAAGGAAACTATGGCTTCCGCTCTGCTGCAGCTAAGCCGCTGGGGCCCGCATCGCCCACTGTATGACCCGTGCTGCGGGTCCGGAACGATTCTGATCGAAGCCGCGATGATGGCCTGGAATATTGCTCCCGGACTTCGCCGCTCGTTTCCGTCAGAGCAGTGGGACATCATCGGTAACCAACGCTGGGAAGAGGCACGCGAGGAAGCCTTTGATGCCGTAAAGGATGATATTCCGCTTTATATTGCCGGAAGTGATATTGATCCGAAAGCGATTGAGGTTGCCAAGGCAGCAGCCAAGAGCGCCGGCCTCGCAGGCGAAATCGACTTTAAGGTTCTCCCTGCCGCCAAAGCCATCCCTGAAGGGGATTATGGTTGCATCATTACCAATCCCCCTTATGGCGAACGCTTAAGTGAGAAAGAAGAGGTTGAACGTCTGATCAGGCAGATCGGATCCGTCATGCACTCTCTGCCAACCTGGTCCTTCTTCGCGCTTAGTCCGACCAAGCAGTTTGAGCATTACTTAGGTCGTAAAGCAGACAAGCGCCGCAAATTGTTTAATGGCCGTATTGAATGCCAGTACTATCAATATCTCGGCCCCTTGCCTCCACGCAACAAACCAGTGACAGAATAATGCGATATGCCATGCCGCCTTCGGGCGGCTTTTTGGGCTCGGCTGGCGTTTGAAATCATATCCGGACAAGCTATAATAAGTAGCGTACAAATCAGATTTTGCAGAACACAGCTTGAATTATGGCATTATTTTGTTTTGCTATAGCTATCAAGTAGGTTTCGCTCTAATGAACTTAATTCGAAAATTCTGTTGAAAAGGAGGATGGCCTTCGTGCGTTTATCGCCATCATGGACTGATATCCGAAGCCGGGTCTCCAAAGGATTGCATTACCGGTACACTGCCTATCCACTATTCCTGATCCTCATGATGTACAAGCTGCTCATGCTGGATCATCAACTCCATATTGCCAATATGAAGCTGGATCAGGCCGACTATGTGATTGCTGTTGGGTCGCTCCTGTTGATCTCCTTCTGGACCCTGTGGCTTCCGGCAAGAGGCCGGCTGGTATCATTAACTTTATTAAATTTAGTCTGGACGGGGATCGTATACGCCGATCTGATCTACTATCGGTACTTCGATGATTTCATCACGGTGCCTGTGCTCATGCAGGCCGGGCAAGTCGGATCGCTTGGGGACAGCATCCGTTCCCTGATTCACGGCGTCGACCTGCTATTCTTTATTGATTGGCTTGCAATTGTTCCGTTTACGGCCGCGATAGTGTTCCGCAAACGGAATACAGCCACCATAGCCTATAGGCTCCCGGGTGAATATCGTCAGCAGCGGCGGACACGGGTGCTTCGGCGCTTGGTGACAGGAACGCTGGCTCTCATCCTTGGCATTGCCATGACCTTTGTTCCAATCAAGAGAGCATCAGATACATGGGCGGTCGGTCTCTTTGAAGGCAATTGGTGGAATATTACGCTTTATAATGTGACGGGACTGATCGGCTTCCATGGATATGATATGTACCGTTACGGCCGGGATCATCTATTGGGCCAGCCCAAGCTAGCTGAGGAAGAAACCGAGCAGGTTAAGGCATGGTTTGATACCAAACGTGTTATGCCAGCCGGTACCGATGCTATGTTCGGCAAGTATAAAGGTAGCAATGTCATTATGATTCAGACGGAAGCCTTCATGAATTTTGTGATCGGCCAATCGATTGAGGGACAGGAGATCACTCCCAACTTCAACCGATTAATGAAAGACAGCATGTACTTCAGCAATTTCTATCATCAAACCGGACAAGGACGAACATCCGATGCGGATTTTGTCACGCACAGTTCCCTGCTGCCCCTGCCCACCGGTTCGGTGTTTACGCGATATGCCGACCGCGAATACGATACCCTGCCGGAGATTTTGAAAGAGCAAGGCTATGCTGCTAATGCCTTTCATGCTTATGACAGCAGCTTCTGGAACCGAACAACGATGTATCGGGAAATGAAGTATGACCGTTTCTTCAGCAAGAAAGACTTTGAGATGACTGATGTTCAGGGATGGTCGCTGAGTGACAAGGCGTTCTTTGCACAATCACTGAGTTATATGAAGGACATCCAGCAGCCCTTCTATTCCTTCCTGATTACGTTAACGAGCCATCATCCGTATTACGTGCCGAAGGATGGCCGCAAGCTGGATACGGGGGAGTTCGAAGGCACGATATTCGGGAACTACTTGCAATCCATCCATTATGTTGACGAAGCTTTCGGCCAGTTCGTGGATCAAATGAAGCAACAGGGCTTGTGGGATAACACCATCCTGATCATTTATGGGGACCATGATAATTCCATCAAGGATCAATCGGACTATGAGAAATTTCTCGGACGGAAGCTGAATGCCCTCGACATGGAGCAAATCATGAACCAAGTGCCTTTGCTCATCCACCTGCCTGATGGCGAGAATGCCGGAGTATATCCCGAGGCCGCGGGCATGATGAATGTGACCCCGAGCATCCTCCATCTTCTCGGTGTGTCATCAGAGCCGTATTACTGGATCGGAAGCCAGCTATTTGATGGGCGTCCGCGTCTGATCCCGCTGCGCAGTGGTGCTTTTTCCGATGAAAATGTATTCTACCTTCCTTCGGAAACGGCAGGACTGGAAGGCGGAACTTGCTACGATTTGACTTCGCGCCAGCCCACTGACATTCAAGCATGTCGTGAAGGTTATGACGAGACTCAGAAAGAGCTGAAGATCTCGGACCAAGTCATCACATATGATTTGCTGAAGCAGTTTAAAGCAGATGGTGGCGGCAAGCTCGGTGAAGCCAAATAACAAGTTGGGTACCTTACAGGGCTTCCCCTCAGGTATTTTCGACTAAAGGCTCTATCGGACACCCTGCAACAATAAATACAAATAAAAAGCCCGTTCAAAGGCTCAAAAGCTCTTGAACGGGCTGCAACGGATATAACTACTTATCACTTGAACGAAGCTTGGACAGTCGTTCCTTCTCTTCCCCCAGCAATTCTTCAGCCAATTCCACCGCATTCCGGTTCGCCTGATCGGTCACCTGGTCGACCGCTCGCTCTGTATGGGATAGCGAATTCTCTGCTTGCTGGATCAACTGATCCGTTGGATGAGACATCGCCGATGAAACGGCACGATGCAGCTTCTCGACGGAATCTAATGCACTGTTGCTGGGACTGTTGGAATGAAGACTGGAATCATGACTGTTCATAACGGATGCTCCCTTCTAAAGTTGTCGTTCCTGTTGCCCTCTTAGGATGGATGGCAGAGCCAGGAACTATACTCTTAGAAGGTTTTTTTGTGAATTCTTCTCTAACGCGCTTCTTAACGGCTCATCCTTTGATGAACGGTTTAGCTTTCTCCAGCACTTCATCCTCTGTAGGCGCACTGACATATCGGCCATTAACATAAATAAATGCACGTTTGCCGCAAGGGCCACAGTAGGATTTACAACCGACCTTGATGTCGGCGTCCGGTGCCATTTTCTGGATTTTCGGGATGATAGACTTCAATCTAGTATGTTTGCACTTCTCGCAAACGCGTATATCATTAGCCATGAATTAATACCCTCTTTATTCTGAAGTAACCTAGTGGTCGCCGTGATTGCCTTGGGACGGATTTGTAATCACAAAGCCTTCCTCAGGAAAATAGAGATAGTCGATTTTGACGCCGTCCAAAAAGGCTTGTCCCGCCTCCAGGATGACATCGATCTCTTTATCGGTGGAAACCACAACATCGTTTTCTTTAGGCGTATCCAGATCAAGACCGTAGTGGGCATGATCCCCATGAGCGTGGGTGACCAGAACGCGAAGTTTCTTACCCTTGTTCTCTTCCTTGTCCAATTCTCTCTTTATAACCTTAGCCGCATTACGGGTTATTTTACATTTCATGTATATACATCTCCTCACGGATGATTCATTCAATATGTTATTGTAGACCCCTGTCGACTTTTTCGCAAGGGCACACGCCATATCGGATTGGCATTAATCCTGCTGTCTTCAGCGAACGCGCTTTGCCGTACCCTGGTCCTTCTCAAGCAAGTCTGGATATTTCCGTTCAACCCGGGACACAAACCAGTTCATCAGCAGCATCGTAACCCCGATATCATCAATCGGAAGCAAGGGCATAACATCCGGCAGCACCCAATACAAGACAACCGGAATCAGAAATAGCAGCTTGTCCCCTAATGAAATCCGGGAAGAGGCCAAATAACCGAATATTCTCTGGAATACATGTGACCAGCGTCGAAGCGACCATAATCTTCTCCACTTCAAGATGTTCCCTCCATTCCAACTGCTTGCCTATATCATTACCCATTTTACGAATCTCTAAGAAAATAGCCCTCCAAGGAACGATAAAAGCCGTCATCGCTCAGAACGCGAAAGAGGCCCACGCCTTTACCAAATGAGCAGCGGCCTCTTTTTCTCAATATACGCTCCAGCAAATACATGCGTTTCATAAGCTTTTACTCCAAATTCATGAACGCCGACAGAATAGACCTCACTTCGACACACAGATCCTCAAAATCTTCAAGCGGCAGCGGATTAATCCCATAACCAATTTCAACTGTAAAGCCCGGCTTCCTAAAATGCTGAATGAACCAATCTTTATAACCCGCATCACTACCCTGCAGCTTTACTGGGCGATAACCGCCAGCCTGCCCCAATATTCGTGCCATCTTCTCGCTTTCGGGGGGCTCGTAGTCTCTATAATTCCAATAAATTTCCTTGCCTTGACTATGAAGCGAGATGGCTCGAATTGGACAGACCCCCAGGGTATGCTCATAAACGGCTACAGCTTCCGGTTCGCTAAGCGGTTTAGTACCCGCATAATCCTGCGGCGACGGATAATGCCTCCCTCTCCGTTCTACCTCCTCGTTCCAATGCGCAGGAAATTGATCCCCCAAATCTACACCATTCACATTTGCCTTCCAGCGTCGGAAGTCCTCACGTCCACCGTTCCATTCAAGCAGACGGTTATAAAAAGGATGTATGGGAGTAACTCCTTCTTGAACGAGCTCGACGCCATCCGGATTTGCCATCGGCACAACCCATAAGGTATAGTTCCGATACCACTCATCCGTATTCTGCAGATAATTAGGCGACTGATGGGCTAATGACCGGCTGTAGTCCTCCAAGAATCGCATTAGGCATGGGGTGGTAATCCATTCATTCGCATGGAGCGCGGCATTGATGTGAAGATGCTTTGGACCCTCGCCGATTTTGGCAGCGTACAGGGGTTTGCCTAGTACACTTCTGCCGATGGTGCTCCACTCCACTGCAGGATAGCGCTTCTGCATCTCACCGATGTCCCGCTCCAGATCTGCCGGCCCATATTCACCGGATAACCGTATTAAGTGTTTATCTGTGGAAGCTGGGAGGACTACAGTTTTTCCTTGGGGAAGATGCGTCGCCGATAATCCGGGATTCAGTTCCTCCAGTGCTTCCTTTCTAAACCGGAAAGTCAATGCAATGCTATCTAATGTATCTTGTTCCTGGATGACATACCTGCGACGCAGCGAGGCTGGAAGATATAACATCTGGCCCTGCTGAAGATATGGCTGCTGGCCCGCCCATGGATTTGCCGTAATCAGCTGTTCATAGGCCAGACTATGTCTCGCCGCTACGCGTCTAAGCGTATCGCCTTTCTGAACGACATATTGCTGCATAATGGATTTCCTTTCCGCGGCAAAACCGCTTCGATTAGCGTCCATTCCATGTATATGAGCTGGCGTTTGTCCAACATGTATCATATAAAGTTTTACAAATTGAAAGTGCCATTAACAACAATGCCGCTTCCCTTAATTGCCCATATAAATAGGCAGGCGTACAAGGTAGTTCCTTGTCCTGCCTGCCTAAACCTTGGGCGGATCTCCTATTATTCTCCAAAAAGTCTAAAGCATAAATTGTCGATTATAGCTTTGTAATTTGCCATACAACAGGCGTTCGCTTGATATGATCTCCAAGCCATTCAATTGCGATGCTTTGGAATATCACCGGGTCACCTGTACAGAAGAACTGATGCACGGGACTCTCTTCGCTGCTCGCTAGCTGCCCTTTATCGTATAGAATGGTACTGACTTCGCGAGCCGTCTCATCGGCAGAGCTGATCAGCTTCACTCCACGTCCCATGACGGTTTGAATCGTCTTCATGAGAAACGGATAATGTGTACAGCCTAGGATGAGACAATCAATTGGCGAATCCTTGATCCCTCTCAGGGATTTCTGTACAACCTGCAATGATTCCTTCGAACGAAACAGTCCATGCTCGACAAGTGGGACCAGTTCAGGGCAAGCCTGGCTCTCCACCTCCACATAAGGTGACAGCTGTTTCAGAGCCGCTGTATATGCTCCGCTGCCAATGGTTCCAACCGTACCAATAACTCCGACGTTGCCTGTCTTTGTAGCGCTTATCGCGGCTCTCGCGCCGGGGTGGATGACGCCAATGACCGGCACAGATACTTTGGATGAAATATAATCAAGCGCTGCTGCCGTGGCCGTATTACAGGCAATGACGATCATTTTGGGGTCATATTGAATTAAATAGTCTACAATTTGCTCCGTAAATAAACGGACTTCTTCCGGTGTACGGGGTCCGTAGGGTGCGCGGGCTGTATCTCCAAAATAAATAATTTTCTCTCTCGGGAGCTGTCTCATCACTTCTTTTGCGACAGTTAGCCCGCCCACACCCGAGTCTAGTATTGCGATTGCTTGCTGCACGAACCCACCGCTTCCTTCTTGTCATAATCTTGGCTCACAGTGATACCATATGTCATTTCAGATCGAAATGTACCTTAAATCTTACCCCAATTCCCCCTTATCTTCAATAAAGGGCTTTTGGATTAAACTACCGGTTCCTTTGTTCAAGCAATTGTAGGACTCTCCTTCCTTTTTCGTTTTGCGAGAGTGTTATTCTATATTTAAGTGCACGCATAGTAAAGGAGACCTTTTTGTGAATAACAACTTGCATCATACTGATCTTTTCCAGTCCGCGAAGCAGTTTATCATGCTCTGTTATACAGAACTAGACCGAACCATGGAGGAAGCGGAAGCCCGTCTGAAGGACATCCGCGCGCAGATCGAGCTGACAGGTATGTACGAGCATACGTCAGAGGAACTAATCCTTGGGGCAAAGATAGCTTGGCGAAACAGCAATCGCTGCATCGGCAGGTTGTTCTGGGACCGCCTTCATGTAACCGATGCCCGGCATCTAACGGAATCCTCGGATATTCTATCCGCTCTTATCGATCATATCGAGAGCGCCACCAATGGCGGCAGAATCGTACCTAAGATTACGATATTCAGAGCTGCACGTCCAGGGGAGGAACCCCTAATCATCAAAAACCATCAGCTGATACGATATGCGGGTTATGAAACGCCAAGCGGCGTCATTGGAGACCCGGCATCCATCTCTTTTACAAAAGAATGCATGGAATTAGGATGGCAGGGAGACATGACCCCGCATGATGTGCTGCCACTTGTTGTACAGCAGGGAAATGAGCCTCCAACATGGCATCAGATCCCCCGCTCCTGCGTAATGGAAGTTTCCTTGGAGCATCCTGAGATCCCAGCGCTCATAGAGGAAGGTTTGAAGTGGTATGCGGTGCCCATCATTTCGGATATGCAACTTGAGATCGGCGGCATAATGTATACGGCCGCTCCTTTTAACGGCTGGTATATGGGAACGGAGATCGGAGCACGCAATCTGGCCGATGAGCAGCGTTATAACAAGCTTCCACTGATGGCTCAGCTCATGGGACAGGATACTTCCAGCGAATCCAGCCTATGGCGGGATCGAGCATTGGTGGAACTCAATTATGCGGTGCTCTATTCCTACAAAAAAGCAGGCGTCAGCATCGTCGATCACCATACAGCCGCAACTCAATTCGCTGCATTCGAGCGGCGTGAAGAACAAGCTGGTCGTGACCTTACGGGCGATTGGAGCTGGCTGATTCCTCCGCTCTCGCCCGCAGCGACGCATATCTTCCATAAGTCCTATGTTAACGATATCCAATCACCGAATTTCCATTACAGAGATAAATACAATAATGCTTGTCCCCTATAAGCAGCAAAGCCGGGGCCATAATCGGCCCCGGCTTTCACCATATGCAGCAGCTTCTTGATATAAGATCAATGATGATAAGGTCTATAACCGTCTAATCGGAATTATTCGCTGATCTTCACTTCTGAAACAGTAGAGGCATAAGTCTCGTCATCTTCCCCATTCACATCATACTCACGGTCAAATGAAGACACCTGGGCTACCTCTTCTTCTGCCAGCCAGCCCTCTTGGCGATTACGCCAGGATTGAATATCGGAGATTACATTCTCTGCCCGATCCGTCATAATGCCGATGAAATGAACGCCTTGCTCGCCTACTTTCTCCGCTACTTCCTGCACCTTAGTGCCAATGCCGCGGGCGCCGTCGGCAATGTCACTGCGCAGCTCTTTGCCCGATTTTGGAGCCAAAAGAAGTGCGGTAACCGAACCTGCAACACTGCCGATCAATACTCCCCAGAGGAGTCCTTTGCTCTTCTCTTTCATCTTCCATCTCTCCTTCTATTTGGCTTGCCCTTCGCCGGACTTGGAGGTGTACTTGTTCCATGAATGCCAAAGCGTCATTCCAGCGTCAACCCACCGGAACAGCTCCCCGATCTGCCGTTCATTATCGAGGCGAGCACGTTCCAGATGCTCAATGGCGGTGATGGAAGCTTTTTTCCCAACAGCATGAACCGCGTCGGCCGTCTTGACAACCGCTGAGGCAGCATCGGACAAGGAAGCAGCTATAGCTTCACCGGCTTCAAGCTGACGCTGAATCAACTCTAATGAGACGGATGTCTGCTTCAACACCTGCGAAGCTTCTTGGGTTAATCGGGTGCTGTCTTTCTCAAGCTGGCCCAACAGGCTCTCGGCTCGTCGTATCAGCTTCTTAACCGACAGCATCATGATAACCAACACAACCGCGATTAGTATGATGCCAATGGCTGCGACGAGCGCGTTCCATTCTGTCATCGGGAAATTCCTCCTTTCGTCTCGACCGGGCGAATGCCTAGTCGCATGATGCATTATAAGCAGCATGGGCTTGTTTTGACACAATATCTCATGAAATAATCCTTCAGCCGATTTATTGTTGAGGAAGCAGACGCCGCTCAAACCTTTTGTTCGAGGATATTAAGCCCACAAAAAAACAGACCTTTCAAGAATCCTTGAAGGTCTGTTCTTCTTATGATTCAAAGATAAGCCCGCTCTTGCTAAGACAGGTTAATCAAGCGGTACAACCCGTTAGTACAATTCATTCTTTAAATATTCGCGGACATTACCTGCAAATTGCTCCAGCACATCGGGCAAAACCGGAGTTAAAGGATGAAGGCTATGCCGCTCCCACTCGTAATAGTCTTGAACTAGCGGCTTACGCAAGCGCACCAAATCCAGAAGCACGGTATGAACCTCTTGCGGAAATACTTTTTCCTCATGATTGATATCCATAATATCTTCGTAGCTGCTGGCATCCCGCATAATGAATCCGTCGATGAGGTAGCTTCCAATATCCGTAACAACTTCAATTGCCAGATGAAGCGCACGCTCCTGGACCAACCCTAGTGTCAGTCCTCCGTCCCATGATTGTGCCGCGGTCCGCAACCCTTCCGCAATTTCCGGGATTGCATTCAGCCGCCGTTCAATTTGCTCTTGATTCACATAATACACGGCAAATCTCCTCCAGCCTGTCGTAATAATTCAATCAGAATCGTCTATACTTCAAAGTCTACGCTAAGCGTATGATCTTTCACTGTATTGATATATTGAATGACTTCCTGATGAACAGGATGTACAGCATATGCTTGCAAATCTTCAAGGTTGTCCACTTCAACGATCAAAGCCAAGTCATAGGAGCGCTCAGATTGAATCACATCAGCACCCGCTTCGAGAGATCTGACCATCGGAATCTTACCATCCATGTTGCGCAGAACCTGTACGGTCTTCTCAATATTCGCCGCCGTGGGTTCCTTCAATTTAAAAAAAACAATATGTTTAATCATCGCCCGTTCCTCCATCTCTTCCATGTATGTAAATCTATCTTTCTATCATACCCCGTTCATCAGGAAAAAGAAATCGTTTCCGGCTGGCTCAGGGACAAGCAGAAAGTCCGAACCTAAACATACATTTGCTTCTCTCAGGCTCGGCATGGAAACTCGCTTGCAAAAAAGCATCCCATCTTTAGCCATCCGCGGATGATAACTTTTTTCATTGTTAAGTCCCTTTAAATGACGAATATTTACGATTTATTTCTTTATAATTTCCGTATTTTCATGAAAATACCCATAAGAAGTATTGTGTTTATTTACTACAAACCTAAAATATACGAACATTCGGTTCATCATTCAAATTACAAAGCTTAAGCCGAATATCACATCCCTCGGGCGTATAAATCAGGTAACAACGATATGGAAACAAATGTTTAACGTTTGGCTATTGAAAAGTTAGTGTCGAATATTGTAGTATTGTGTTAAAAAAAATCGGAGGAATTATGCCTACACAACTACAGCAAGAAAAACACTCTATTGAGGCGTGGTCCCTGATCAATCGTAAATATCTGGGGAAAGGTGTGCGTGTCAAGCGCTTCCGCAGGCCGACCCGCTGCCAAATTCGCAACCGCGTCCTACTCGCCATTCTTATGGCCAATGATATCAAGTTGTCACAACTAGCCGAGGATCTGGGAGTTTCCTCTCGCAGTGTCAGCGCCTGGGTATATGAAGGACGTGTTCCCGGTAAAAGCAATCTGGAGAAGGCGTGCAGTTACCTGGGATATCCCCGCCATATTCTCTTCAGAGAAGAACTCCTGGACAAGTCTCCTTTGATCTGTCAGCCGGCACCTTCCCGCTTTATGAAGCGCACACTGACACGCTCTCCGGTCAGTAACCGGATTCTGACAGGCCTGTGCATGGTTCATGACTTATCCGTAAGCGATGTCAGCCGCTGGATCGGTGTGCATCCCGGAACTTTCCGTAAATGGCTGCACCAGGGTACCCTGCCTTCCGCTGCGTTCCAGGATAAAGCAGAACAGTTCTTCCGTATCCCTAAATCCGTGCTGTTCGCAGATTGCGCATTGAAGGAAGATTCTTAATTAAGACTGCGTCACTTACCATACTTACTTAACCATGACTAAGCTCAGCCTAGCTGGATCACATCCGGCAAGGCTGAGCTTATTTTCAGTTATGGCATATTTCGACACAATCAGGGAATATAAACTAATACGGAATTACAACAAGAAGTGAGGAGACGAAAAGACAATTGAAAATACGTCATAAGCAGATTGGTACTGCACTTGGCTTGTTGGCTGGAACAACAATGGGAAGCGGTATCGGGTTTCTGCTCAGTTCACAGGCTTACCATTTGATTGCCTTGGTGACTTTCTTTGGCTGTGCGGGCATGGCTGCCGGACTATGGGCGGGATCCAAAAATATATTCAAGGAACTCCCCTAACTCCCTTGTCCTGCACAAGATTTTTAAAAAAAGCAGGCCGGAACATTCCGACCTGCTTCAAACCTTCCCCCAATCCAGCCAGATTGGTGTTCAACAAGTTGAATTGCTGTCACAGTGGATAAACGACGTTAGCATGCTTGGCTTGATTGTGAGAAGCATGGGCCTCATGCTGTTCTGTATCCAGCCGGTTTCCCACAGCAGACTCTGTATCACCTGATTTCTCGTCCAAGCGAAATATAAGTCAAAGGAACGGAAATAAAAAACCTCCAAAAGCCTTGTAAAATCAATGTTTTTTTACTTTTTACTTAAAATTTCTTTTACTCTATGAAGAGCTGCGGCAATTACTTTATCCATATCATAATACCTGTACTCGCCGAGTCGTCCGCCAAAAATCACATTGCATTCGGCATCAGCCAATTGCTTGTATTTGGCATACAGCTTACTGTTATTCGAATCATTAACCGGGTAGTAGGGCTCATCGCCCTGCTTCCATTCCCCGCTGTATTCACGAGTTATAATCGTTTGCGGCTGTGCGCCAAACTCAAAATGCTTATGCTCAATAATTCTCGTATACGGCGTTTCCAGATCGGTATAGTTGACGACAGCATTACCTTGATAATTGTCCGTATCCAATATTTCAGTGTGAAAGGTTAAACTGCGGTAAGCCAGCACACCATAGACGTAATTAAAATATGCATCGATTGGCCCTGTATATACAATGTTCTCTGCCATACTGTCCCAATACGCTTTATCGGCAAGATAATCGGTTTCTAACTGTACATCGATCCCTTCGATCATCTTGTTCACCATCGCCGTATAGCCGCCAATCGGGATGCCTTGATACGGATCATTGAAGTAATTGTTGTCATATGTGAAGCGCACCGGCAATCTGCGAATAATAAAAGCAGGCAGCTCGCAGCAAGATCGTCCCCACTGCTTTTCCGTGTAGCCGCGGATTAATTTCTCGTAAATATCGCGTCCTACCAAATTAATGGCCTGCTCCTCTAAATTACGCGGCTGCTCCACATAACTGTCCTTGCGCTGCTGCTCAATTTTTTGCTTCGCTTCCTCCGGCGTCGTTACCCCCCACATTTTGTTAAAGGTATTCATATTAAACGGCAAATTGTAAAGCTCGCCCTTATAGTTGGCAATCGGACTGTTCGTAAAGCGGTTAAACTCTGAAAACTGATTGACATACTGCCATACCTTCTTGCTGCACGTATGAAAAATATGCGCGCCGTATCGATGAACTTCGATATCCGCCACCTTTTCTGTATAGACATTACCGCCAATATGATTACGCTTGTCGATGATGAGACAGGTTTTACCAACCTTGTTCACTTCATGTGCAAATACAGCTCCGTAAAGCCCTGCTCCGACGATAAGGAAATCGTAGGTTTTATGCATAGCTAGCCTCCAAGTTAGTTAAAGCCGACGACCTTTTGCGTAATTTTGTATACGCCCACCGAAATGATGCGCCCGATTCGCCCTGGCAGACTTAACAGCTGCCCCATCATCCCGTAGCGCAAATGATGGTACAGCTCCAAATCATATTCCTTAATAAAGCGCCAAAGGGCTTGCTTCTTCTGCAAATTTTCTTTTGAGTTAGAACGTATTAGCAAAATCGTCGAAATCATCGTAACGATTTCCAAATGATTGAATAAATATTGGCGCAGCTTACTGTTTCTGATGCTTTTCAGATTAATCTGTTCTATCATCAGCTTGTTTACTTTCAGTTGCTGGTCGATTCTATTAATCATAATCCTCTCATTGACCGATTGGTCGCTGCGCCCGATGAAATATCTATAGAAATCAACGTTAAGATAGTAGATACTTTTTACATAAGGCAGTGGCGTCGTAACGTAAAGATTATCGACATAAAACGTATGCTTAGGCAGCTCAAGCTCGCATTCCCGCAGTAAGGCTGTTCGATAAATGAGCGAATGCATCATCAAGTATTGGCCTTTACGGAAGCGGCCGATCTCGTCCCATGTAAACCATTTATTTTCCGGCAATACGTTTTCGTATTTCATTATTTTTTTATACTTCGCGCCTTCCTTTTCATAAACAAAATTGCTGACCAGCAAATCAACAGGCTCCTTATCCATTGCAAACCGTTCCAATACAGTCAGCACTTTTATATATGCTCTAACGTCTACCCAGTCGTCGCTGTCAACAACCTTTATATATAAACCGCTCGCATGGCGAATCCCTGCATTAATCGCCTCACCATGCCCTCCATTATCTTGATGAATAGTCTTGATGATGGCTGGATATTTATCTGCGTAATCATTTGCAATATCCGCCGTTTTGTCGCTTGAACCATCATTTACTATCAGTATTTCGACGCTATCCCCGCCAGGCAGTAAGGACTCGATGCACGACTTCATATAATCTTGTGAGTTATAGCAAGGAATGACGACTGATAATAACTTCATGTTCACACAACCTTTATTTATTCTTAAATATAATTTTAAAAATAGGGAAGAATACCCAGAAAGATATGGCACTGTTAATAATCATGGTAATAAAATCAGCAGTTGTCTCACCTGCCGAGCCCATTCCCCATGTATTCATCAGCATATTGTAAATTGGTGCTTTATAAAAACCTTGTGCCGCAGCCGCCCCAATTGTAATTACAATATAAGCAATTAAATACCAGAATGCTGCGTTCCAAATATTGCTGTTCGACTTAAAAGTTATACTTCGTTGGGCAAAAAAGTTAATGATTTGTGCAATAGCAATCGTAATTTGGACTGCAAGAAAATATGAAAGGCCACCGCCACCGCCATCTGCCAAAGGTCCTGCCGCATAGTCAAAGATATAGTATTGGCTGCCATCAAAGTTATTACCGAACTGCATGATTTGAAAATTTATATCAACTAATGATGTTTTGGCAAATATCCATTTAAAAATCGGCATCAGCACCAGTTGCAATACTGTAATCCCATTGCTCAGCAAAAAGAAAACAAGAAATTGGGCGATATTGGGGTGCTTTTCTTTATAATTGCTCCAGAATCCTAAGGCAGCACCAGACAATTTATGATCCTTAAGCTTTCCCATTCTATCATACCTCTCCCTTTGCTGCTCTCACCATTCTGCCTTTTGCCACTTTCAATTTCTTTCTTTCCCTTAACAAATGCGAGAAACCTTTAAAAAATTGGCCGTTTACCATCTGCAAAATTCCGTCAAGCATGGGCATGTTGATAACTCCGCCAGTCATGCGCGCCACGCCTCTAAATGGCATATGATAAATTGACATCATTATCAAATTAGCCATACTCCGCTTGCCAATTTTCTTAAAGAACCAATGGGCAAAAGTAATTGTATGATATGCGAATCTCGCTAACCAGCCCTTGGCATATTGACATTGCGCAATCGTATCATTGTAACCAAGCCGCTGTGTACGATCCCATCTAGCATTGGGAGCTTTACGTCCTATTAAACTTTCAAATTCAGCTTGGCTGACCTTTTGTACCTTTCCTGAGTAATAGGTAGGCAGTTTATCTGCATCATATGGAAATGGAGCTCCTGTTCCTTCAACAAAAAGTACGCCCCGCAAGCAAATATCTCTACTTGATTGACCAATTAAAATGTCGTAATTGGCTTCCTCGATTTCCCACTGATTAGTCTTTACATTAAAGTAACGGAACGTTTTATTGTCAAATGGAATCGAGACCGTCTTCGTTTCGCCTGGCTGAAGCTGAACCTTTATAAACCCCTTTAATTCCTTACGCGGTCGGAATATATGATCAGATTGACTACCCACATAAAGCTGAGCCACTTCCATCCCTGTTACTTTTCCCGAATTTGTAATCTCAAAGCTGACGCCTTGCTTAGTAATCTGCAAATTAGCATATTCAAAGCTTGTGTAGCTTAACCCGTATCCGAAAGGAAATAAAACGTCAACACCAGCCGTGTCGAAATAGCGATACCCGATATAAGGTCCTTCACGATACTCTACACTAGCCTCTTTACCTGGAAAATGATAATAAGATGGGGTATCCTCATACCGAAGCGGATACGTTTCGGCAAGCTTGCCCGATGGATTAACTTCACCAGTCAAAACTCGCAGCACTGCTTTTGCTCCAGCTTGACCACTTAAATATGCGTGCACAAGACCTTTTACTTGGTTAATCCATGGCATTTCCACCACTGCCCCGCAGGATAGGACTGCAACAATGTTTGGATTGACCTGATAGAGAGCGTCTAACAACTCGATTTGATTAGCAGGAATTTGTGCATTTTGGCGGTCCAGTCCCTCAGCTTCTGTTACTTCATCCAATCCAATATAAAGAAGTACAATGTCTGCCTTTTCTGCAAGTGCACATGCTTCTTTTATCTTGCTATTGCTTCTTCTGCCATAACGATTAAAGCCCTGGGCAAAGCCAATGCTGGTTAGTCCTGATTGAACCAAATTAGGCACCGTGTGATCTAAAATAGTTGGGTTTACAATAGAGGAACCTGCACCTTGATAACGAGCAGCTTGTGCAAAATCTCCAATAACCGCTACTTTTTTTTCTTGGCTAATCGGTAGGATTTGATCTTGATTTTTCAAAAGTACAATAGATTCTTCAGCCACTTTTTGTGCCATGTGATGGTGTACTTGCTTTTCGATATCTGGTTTTTTTCCTTGTAGCGCTGCAGTTGTTGAGAAGTTCAGCTCCAAAATTCTATCTACACATTCATCCAGAATCTCTTCTTTCATTTTGCCGGACTTGATTGCCGCAACGATTTCAGCGTTCGTTTCCCCTGCTGTTGTCGGCATTTCTAGTTCATTACCAGCAATTAAACCCGCAACTCTATCATTGCTTCCTCCCCAATCGGTAACGACTACCCCCTCATATCCCCATTCTTTGCGCAAAATATCACGCATCAGATGTAGATTTTCATTAGTAAATGCTCCGTTCAGCATATTGTAGGAGGACATGACTGATTTGGACCTGCCTTCTTCAATTGAAATTTCAAATGCGGTCAAATAAATTTCTCGCAATGTCCGTTCATCGACTATCGTATCGATTACCATTCTGCGTTCTTCTTGATTATTGACTGCGAAATGTTTGACACAAGCGGCAATGCCTTGCGATTGAATGCCACGAATCATTCCGGCAGCCAGTTTGCCAGCCAAATATGGATCTTCGCTAAAATATTCAAAGTTTCTTCCTGCAAGAGGATTTCGCTTCATATTAACGCCTGGTCCGAGCAACACGTTAACATTTTGTGCAACTGCTTCCATGCCAAGATGTGACCCCATCTTTTCAACTAGTTCTTCATTCCAACTGTTTGCGACTGTAGCGGCTGTAGGGAAACAGGTTGCTGGAAGGCTGGGATTCAGCCCGAGATGATCTGCTGCTTCAGCTTGCCTTCTTACCCCGTGCGGACCATCAGCAAGAAAGATACTTGCAATGCCAAGACGATCAATGTTTTGTGTCTGCCAAAAATCTTTACCTGACATTAGTGATGCTTTTTCTTCAAGCGTCAATTTTTTCACAATATCTTTATGTTTCATACGGATATCTCCACCATTTGGAACAGAGCAGCTTTAGGTCTGATAATGTACGACTTAACGACTGCCCTGGACCGTTTATTTATATTTTGGAAACTTCTTAGGATTCAAAGATGCGTTTCGATTTTACGATTCAAATTCTTGTGCCTGGATTGCTTTCTCTTCCTTCCACTGCATTACTTTCTTTCTGAATTTTTTGAAAACGACCACTTCAAGCAATAGGATAATAAATGCTGCTACTATGTTGATAATGATTGCCCCAATCTGCCATACATGCATGCCTTGTTTTAGTGCATCCTCACTGTAGGCGCGACTGTTTACAACAGTGTATAGAATATTTTTTGTTGCTTGCCTCATGGCAGTTACCGCAGTTGCACTCTCTGTATCATCCAGTACATTACCGTCACCTTCATATGCAATTAGCGCCATATCGCCGCCGTTGCGAATCGTGCGGTCTGTATCCATGTAACCATTGCCTCCGAAATAATCTGTAATGACCATGCCGCGGAATCCCCACTCACCACGCAGCACTTTATTTAGCAAAGCATCCGAGCTGCCAGTCCATTCTGGTCCGATATAATTAAATGCGGACATAACGGCTCCTGCCCCGCCTTCTTTTACAGCAATTTCAAATGGCTTTAAATAAATTTCACGAATCGCTTGTTCAGTTGACCATGTCGCCAACATTTTCAACCGATTGTTCTCTTGATCGTTAAGAGCAAAGTGTTTTATATATGCATAAACGCCGTATTCTTTTGCTCCGACTATCGCATTTGCAGAAATTTTACCTGACAAAAATCCGTCTTCCGAGTAGTACTCAAAGTTTCGTCCTGCCAATGCGGATCGATGCATGTTCATTGCTGGAGCATACCAACCAGACACTCCCATCTCGACTGCCATTTCTCCGATACTTTGGCCAAACTCCTTCGCCAACTCTTCATTCCAAGTATTTGCCATCGTTACTGCAGATGGGAACCCGATAGAACCAACGCGTGTAAAGTTGTTATTTAGTGAAGCCGGTCCGTCAACATCAATTGTAGATAATTTACCTACAGATTTTGCTTCTGCTGTCTGGTAGCCTCCGAAGCCGATCAAGTTCACCATATCACTGATTGATAGCTGATCAAGTAAAGGCTCCCAAGCCTCATCGTCATAAGATAAGCCTCGCATTTGTTCTAATTTCAAGCCATTTTTCGCATCTGTTACTGGCATTACATCGTCAGGATTATTAAAATCGCTTGGGTCATAGTTAACTTTATTTCTAAAAACAGCCTTTGCTTCTGCGCTCATATCAAAGGATGTTGGAGCTGCTACAGCTTCTTTATAATTAGCAAAGCCATTTTCACGAGACAGGTACGTTATATCTCCTTCAGCAAAAGCAAACTGATTAACTGCCGCTACTTTGTCAGTTGATCGCTTGCTGTTCTCACCATACGTAATTGTTTGATCAACATGATAGGTTTGTTCAGCGATTACAGTATGCGAATCAGAGCGTAAAGTGATGTTATAATCACCATCTTCCAGTACCCATGAACCAGCATTATAACTGTCGTATGACGCCATATCTTCCGCTTTGAATGTAAGCGTTAGTGTTTGAGAATCGCCAGGCTCCAGTGTATTGGATTTATCAAATGCAACAAGGTTAACTGACGCTTTTTCAATACCTCCATTTGTGTAAGGAGGAGTGTAATACAACTCCACTACTTCTTTACCAGCAACAGAGCCTGTATTTGTTACTTTTACATCTACTGATATATTGCCTGCCTCATCTGTATGAAGTTGTCCCATCTCCTGCTTGAAGGTTGTATAGGATAACCCATGTCCAAACGGGTAAAGCACTGTATTTTCATAATCAATTAAACCTTCTTCATGTGCTGTTTCATAAAAACGATACCCAACATAAATGTTTTCAACGTAGTTAACGAAAGTAGGTGTAACATCACTGTTAAATACATTTACTTTAAATTCATCCATATTTTTATAATCAAAATTGCCAATGTTATTAAAATAAGGTGTTTTGGACAAATCATAGACAAACGTATCTGCTGTTTTGCCTGACGGATTAATTTCCCCGCTTATAATTTTGCCAAAGGAATCAAAGCCTGTTTGACCTGTTCCTGGCACCCAAACCACACTCTTAATTTGCTCGTATTGTTCAGTAAAACCAAGCTCAAATGCGTTTGCACCACTATATACAACGATGACGTTATCAAAATTCGATGTAACCAAATCAAGCAATTCCTGCTCGTAACGGTTTAACTGTAAGTAATGCTGACCTTCTCCAAAGTCAGGATATTCCTCTGAGTTATTCTCATATGTAACAGTTTTTAAATCCTGTGGAAGGTCACCACCTTCTCCTCCAGAGCGTCCGATAACAAGCATTGCTGTATCAGAGAAATTTTTGGCACCCTCTACCATTTCCGTCGGATAAGAAGATACTGCTGGTTCAGGCAATGTCCAGTTTTGTTCAAAAATGCCGGATGCTGGACGTTCAGCTCTATATGCCGTATAGAATTCTGAAAGCTCATTGTTAAGATCGAAGCCAGCTTTCGTTAGACCATCAAGCAAACTGACCGTTGGATATGCATCTGACATCGCACCTGATCCAGTACCACCATAAATTGGATTAGTTGAAGCCCAGCCAAATACATTGATTTTGGTTTTAGACTCGAGAGGCAAGAAATTGTCCTCGTTATCTAATAGCACGATGCCTTCTGCGGCAATTTTCTCGCCAACTGCTTTCGCATGGCTACCAGATGCCTCACTAATTTTGCCTTTCCCAGTTGCCAAAGTAAGCAATGTAGATAAAGGACCGAATGCTGTCAAATTAGCCGCAATAATAAACACTAAAAAAATGGCAATTCCCGCTTGGGCACGTACCATAAATCTTTTAGGTTTTACCAATTTCCTTACCAGCACAATCACGATTAACGCGACTAGCAAAAATGCCCCAAAGAAAATCAAATATGGCAGTGCAAGATTAATGACATTCATAACATCTTCCATATTGAGCTCGATCATCTTTTAATTTCCCCCTCTGTTTTTAGGTGTTTCATCTTGATGCACGAATGTTGCTGCGATGATTATTTGCTGAAAAGTTCGAAAATAAAGCGCATTCATTTTGTCTTTTTTTATAATTTGCATTCATAATAACTGTCAAACTTAGCAGGCATTCACCGCATTAACAGCCCCCTTCAAGCTTCAACATGAACAATTCTAGCACTTAATTTTTCATGCAAAGGGAAAACGCACAAACTGTAATTATTTCTGCATGAACTGTATGATGGCATACAAAAATAGCGTACAAGCAGCCAGCTATAAGCTGGCTCTTTGTACGCTAAAGCTGACTATAACATGTGTTAGCTAACGCTCTTATGCTTTATCGGGATTAAAATTTTCAGTTCGAACCAGTTATCCTGCTGCCCGATACTGACAACGCCGCCGTATTTTTCTACGGAGTAGCGTATGCTTTTTAACCCATAGCCGTGATTAAAGGTATCCGTCTTCGTAGTAACTGGCAAGTCGCCGTCCAGCTCCAGTTTGCCCTCGAAATAATTTTCGAAGCGAATCATTATAAAGCCCTTTTGCTCAAAGACCGACACATGAATCAAGCGCTTTTCAGCTTCTTCAATACGCTGCTCATATTCAATCGCATTATCCAGCGCATTACCAAAAATCGTACAAATATCAATGACATCGGTATCATCAAGCAAGCTGCCGTCCGCAACGCAGGTTAGCGTAATTCCGTTTTTAATACAATACATATTTTTGCTGGCAAGCAGCGTATCAAGCACATGATTCCCCGTCTTGTTCTGCGCTTCAAAAAATTTAATTTCGTCCTCCATTTTTTTTAAGTAGGCATTGCGTTTCTCCGTATCTTCTTCAGCACGCAGCGCTATGATTTGATTTTTCAAATCATGATATTTATAGTTAATGAGCTCGATGCTTTCCTTCGATTGCTGATATTGAGAATATTGATGCTGAAGAATGTTATGCACCGCCTTCAGCTCGTGGCGGATACGCAGTTCATTACGTTGAATATGGTAGGCATAAAGAATTGCAAAGCCTCCCAAATCAACGAGCGTGCGAATGTTTAAAATTTCTTGTGCATACTGTCCGCTAAACGGCGTTTGCGTGCTGATAAAGCTTAAATTGCTAATACCAAATACAGCAGCGCCGATGATTACGGTTGACCAGAGTTCACGAGGCTTAATATTCAACTTGCCGTCTTCTAGGATATGCCGCTTCTCTAAAAGCCAAATAATCGCGAACGACGCCCCATAGATTAGAAACAGCAGCAGTATTTCCTCCAATACCGAAGCATGTCCGTCCTGCCATATAAACACATGCACCTGCCATTCCAATGAGGCAACAAATTCAGCTGCGACAAATGCTCTTACACTAAAATATCCTGCTTCCTGAATACTAATATTGCAGCTTGTGTAGATGAAAAAAAACATCATGCCGATCGCGGCAATCATGCAAGGAATCCAAAAATAAATAGGTAAATTCTTGGTCAGCATTAAAAACAAGGCTTGAACGATAAAAAAACCGCAGGAAAAAGCGATTAAACTCCAGCCTTTTAACTGTTTTTTCAACGGCAAAATATACACTACGCACGCAAACCATTCCGCAAGCGCAGTATACATCCGAGGAATCTCTGGAAGCACGCTGTTCATTTAATCACTTCTCCCCAATAATTCGATAGGGCCTCCATAAATGCTTTGCGCTTGGGGCGACTGATCAGCAGCTCCTTGCCTTTTACAATTGCAAAAATATCGTTCATACCTTCCACATGCTCCAGATTAATAAAGTATCCTTTATTGCCGCGAAAAAAACGATAGCCCGCAAACTGCTCCTCCAGTTCCTTCATCGTGCCTAAAGTTTCAATCTCTCCTAATCTCGTTGCAAAAATCAGTTTATGTCCATGACTTTCAATATAGTAAATATCCGATACTTGAAACCGTTTTACTCCACCCTTGACCTTGATTGTAATAAAGTGCTCCTCCCGTCTTTTCATACGTTCAATCGCGCGATTCAAGCGCTGTGAAAACTGAAAATATGAAATCGGCTTTAAAATATAATCAAGCGCATCTACCGCATAGCCTTTAATCGCATACTGAGCCATATTGGTAATGAACATAATGACAACCTCGGAATCCATTTTTCTAATCTCTTCGGCTGCCGACATACCATCCATAAAGCGCATTTGCACGTCCATTAAAATAATGTCAAATTGCGCCTTGTAATCCTCAACGAACTCATCTCCATCCGCATATGTTGCAATTTCAATATGTTCGCCGATTTCTTGCTCAAATCGATTTAGAAATTCCGTGAGTTGCTCTTTGTAATGAGCTTCATCTTCAACAATCGCAATCCGGATCATTTATTCCCCTCCATATCAGCCAAAACATTACTCAATTCAATCATAAGACAAAAATACTATGATTATAACAAACTAGGGTTCAACTTTCTATAACCAAGGACCCGCCGGAATCATAATTGTAGTGGGATTCGGATCGGGTGGTGCACAGCTATTATTTCAACGACTGCTAAGATCTAAGCTCATTTTGAATACAACTCAAAGATTTAAATCCGAGTACGCAAAAAGGCTCCTGAATCGTCCGAAGACAAATTCAAGAGCCAATTTATTCATAATATAGATGCGGTCGAGAGGACTCGAACCTCCACGGGGGTAAGCCCACACGGACCTGAACCGTGCGCGTCTGCCAATTCCGCCACGACCGCATAGTATGTAATTCGTGATCGTGTTGATCACCGTAATTAAGAGTATATAACGTCTGCAGTTAAAAAGCAAGCATTTTATGTGAAAAAAATGTCGAAAGCACTCATTTCCCGTGTATTCGACATTTTTCGACCTATTAGATTGTCCATTGATCATGAATGATACCGGAGATGACCCACGCTTTTCCAACCGCTGAAATACAAGCCGCAAGCTCTCCCAGTCCATTCCTGCATAATCAGGATGAACTCCATCAAAGTGATATTCTACGAAAACAGCCCCTTTATATTGGCTGCTTCCATTATTAATCGTATTCCCCTCACTTTTGGATTGATTGTAGCCTACCCAAGGAGCCGCGGCAAAGTCTTGAGTATAAATAAATTTCTTATAATAGTCCTCAACATTCATGAGGATCGGCTTTCCACTGCCGTCATACTCCCCCCATCGATATAGGGTATCTGACTGAAATCCTTCACGAAGCTGCTGCTTGCTAAGCGTGATATCCTTCTTGCGGTCTACATAGGCATACGGCGAAAATGTTATTCCGTCCGGATGAGCGAGCTCTGCAAGCTTCCCAAACTCCCGATCTCTAAGATAGGTAACCGCCTGCTCCGCAATCTCGGACACCGCGTCTTCCGCCTCTTTCGGAGTGAGGAGCGGATAAATCTCAGCCTTTTTTGCAGAGTTATCCCAAACCACTTTGCCACCCAAACCTTCTGCCGAATAGCGTAGAGGGATATACACATGTCCTTCCCTGAGTATTGGCGGGACATCCATCGTCATGGACTTGCCGTCTTTAATCATACGATTCTTCCCCACTGTGTAACTCGTCGTGTGTTGGCCATTACTGACAATTGCCATCTGCTCAGACTGAGACCAGCGAACCTGAGCCCCCATTGCTGTTGATATATCCCGGAACGGCACCATTACCCTGCCGTGATGGATAATTGCAGGTGATTCCAGTAGAAGTTTGCCGCCATTCACTCGAACTTCGATAGAGCGGTTCATTGATATGTCAGAAGCCAGCGCCTCTCCTCCATACTGAATGAAACCGATTATTCCAATAGCTGTAGCCAAAATACCGGTAAGCAATCTACTCATGCCATCAAGCTTCTTCACCTAACCCCCTCCTTTCAAAAAAAGCATCATTCTCCTGTCATTATACTGGTCTATACCCCCTAAGTTCGCTGATGAACAATATCGATTATGCCTTAGGCCTTCAGGGCAATTTCAATATTGTTTTCTTACGATACGCTTAAAGATGATTATCAAGCCTTCAAACACAGTTGGAAAGACACTCCCCATCTTTGATAACTTATTTAACAATCGAAAGAAGTTATCAGCGCAGCATAATAATACAAAACTTATTGAAATAAATATGCCCAAGATAATGAACATAAATTGTGATTTGTTACATTTATTTCTCGATCATTATTTCCCAAGCAATATTGAGTGGTTACACCATTCAGATATATCTGCTGGATGAAACCTCAAGGAGCCGGCACTTGAAAACTGACCAATCACACTAATAAGTAAGGCTGGGTGCACCCTGCACTCAGCCATCTCGCCGCTTCTCAGATCATAAGCCTTAATCCCGCCAATTCATCCGAACCTGTCGAATTCCCTCTACTTGCCACAATTGCTCGAACAAACTGTCGATGCCCTTGCTGTTGTAGGAGTACACCCGAAATTCCATTGTTACCTTGGTTGAATCGTCTTCTGTTGAATCATTGTTCACGATCATTCCTTCAACAGTCAAGTTCCCCCTTTGCAGCAATTCGGTAATTGTGCTCACATGTACAGGACGGTCTCCAGTCTCAATGATGATTTTCAAGCTGCCAGACTTCTTGATAAAAAGAAACTTCGACTCCAATTTATTAAGCACCAGCGTACTGACCAATACGATTGTGGTCGTTATAATTGCTGGCCAGTAAAAACCGGAGCCGACACTTAAACCGATCGCTGCTGCCACCCATAAGGTTGCTGCTGTAGTAAGACCTGAAATAATGTGATTGGAACGCCGCAGGATGGCCCCGGCGCCTAAAAATCCGATACCGCTCACCACTTGTGCTGCCAACCGGGCAGGATCAAACCTCGCATTCGGGTGATTGATCAGAGAGGGATCAAACCCGTAGATGGAAGTCAGCATAATCAGCGTGGAGCCCACAGCTACCAGGAGATGGGTTTTTAAACCTGCCTGTTTATTTCTGCGTTCACGCTCCCAACCGATCAAGCCGCCAAGTAGTGCTGCAAGGAGCAGCCGCATAAGCATGGTCTCTGTTTCAAGTAGAAACACGTCCATGTCCATTCCTAATCTCCACCTATCTTTGTTATGTAAGGCGGCTCTTCGTTATATCATATGTTCATCCTGCCAGCGCCACAGATCTTTGCTGGAAGTGGATATCCCGATTACGCCGCTCTTCAAAGCCGTATCAAAATCCTGCAAATCGATCATAAGTCCCCCTGCGATAACAGGCACGTCCACCTCTGCACGAATACGATCCATAATCCGCTGACATACCATGCCAGGCAGCACTTCAATGGCATCCGGATTCGAAGCCTTAATCATCTTAATCCCGTTGTCCAGGGAAACGGAGTCAAAGACGAACAAACGCTGAACCGTTAGTAAACCCAATCTCTTCGCTTCCACGATTGCTGTGTTTTTGGTCGTCACAATTCCGTCAATGCCAACCTTCTCGGCTAAATACTTGACACCCGTCTTGTCTTTGCCGATTCCTTCAATGAGATCAAAATGCACAAACGAAAGCTTGCCGGCTTCCCGGATTTGCTCAACGATGGATTCAATGATAAAGATATCCGTCTTGAGAATAAACACGATATTCGATTCGGTGGCCAGCACAGCTGGCAATTCATCAGCATTCATTAATGACGTTATAATAGGCCTACGCTTCAAACAATACGAAATTCGCTGTGCACCTTCACCACTTGTCTTCATGTCTTCACCTCGTTGCCGCAACAGCTTCTCCATTTCTCCCGCTGCCCCGGCATATTTTTGTTAATTTCATGGCGTAGCTTCGTTGATCTGCTTGCAAGCTGTACGCTGAAGATAAATATCATGGACTGAATCGAGCACATAGGTTGGCTTAACACTGCTTCCAACAAGATCATCCTTGGTGGATACGCCCGTTAGAACTAATGCCGTGCTCATTCCTGCCTCTTCGCCCATCCGAATATCCGTCTCCAGCCGATCACCTGACATCAGACAAGCTTCAGCCTTCACTCCCAAAATATCAAGAGCTGTTAAAGCCGTCAAGATGGAAGGCTTGCCCATAATGGTCGTTATCTTGATGCCAGCGGTGCCTTCGATCGCCCCAATCATCCCGCCACAGTCGGGAATATCTCCACCAGGCATCGGACAAGTCCGGTCTGGATGTGTTGCAATCACTTCTGCTCCTTGTTTAATCGCCTGGTATGCAAAATCCAGGTGACGGTAATGGAACTCCCGATCCCATGATACAACCACAACTTCCGTTTCCTCTGGGGTAGATGCAAATGTAATTTCGCTCGCAAGGAGCTCGTTTTTCAATATATCCTCGCCTATGACGTAAACCTTTGCATTGGGGTGATGCTTCTGAAGATAATGAATTGTTACAAGCGCAGGATTCAATATATTATTCAGTCCAACCTGAATGCCCAGCTTCGCTAATTTCTTTAAATAATTCTCGCGGGAATCTATCGTTTTGTTGGTCAAAAACAATAGTTTCTTATCCAATCCTTGCAGGTAATGAATGGTTTCAACTGCTCCCTCGATGGCCTCTGCCCCAAGATAGATCGTTCCGTCCAAATCAAAAATATACCCCGAAAAATGGTCCATTGTTCGTTCTCCTCTGCATATTCAATCTGATATTTTCGCCGCCAAGAATGCCAAACTGCACAAGTCCTGATCAGATCAGTTCTGTTATGGATCCACACTTCCCATCCGTAACGTATACATATGACTTCGCTATGCACTTTAGTCCTTGGACAAAAAGCTTCTGTGGGAACAAAAAATGAGAAGCACTTTGCATTGAAAAACGCTTTCATTTATCAATAAATGAAAGATTTTCGTTATGCAAAGGCTTCTCATCATCTCTGCCCAGCTCTATAACTTTATATGGTTATACTACATCCATATTTTACATTTGACAAGGTGAATGTATTAAATTAAAGATTTCTATTATTTCATGGATGATAGGGTGGTGGAGTTAATCGCCTCATCCTCTGAGACCGTTGCCGCGACCTCTTCTGGATCTGCCCTACCAGAGGACAGATCCATTCCATCTGCCTTCTGCATTCCCCATGCTGATTGCAATTCCTCCTGCAACAGCTCCCGCTGTCTCTCAACCTCTTCCTCATCCCAATCCAAGCATTCGCTCATTACTGCTAAAACGGATGCAATCGATCGCTCGGCTTTTTGCCGGTCAAACCATACCCAACCTGTTCTTCTTAACAGGAAATCAACGGCGGCCACCGTCATCTCAAACTCAATAGAATACTCGATTTCCGCGCGTAACAACTGCTCCTCAAGGGCTTCGGCTCTGACCGAAGAGGAACCCACCCGTTCCAGAAGCAGCGGGGTATTAGAACCGTACCTATTGATTAGACTCCACATGACTTCCCTTCGGATACCAAGCGACTTCCCTTGCTTGATCAGTGCCTCCTGATACTGCTCATAGGTAAGACTATTCAGTTCTCCCCCGCTGATCAGAAGACGATCGGTTGTGCAAGGAGGATAGATAATTCCCTCGGTATCCTGGAACTGTCTGGCTATAAAATCCACTGCCTTCTCGGCCATTTTTCTAAAGCTCGTCAGTTTACCGCCAGCAATCGTGATCAACCCGGAGTCCGATATCAGAATTTCATCTTTTCTTGATAGTTCTGAAGGGCTCTTACCTTCCTCGCGGACAAGAGGACGCAGACCGGACCATGCTGACTCAATATCATCAAGCACCAATCGGGATTCCGGAAAAACATGGTTCACAGCCCCGATAAGATATTGTCGATCCTCATCTGTAATGTTTGGCGTCTCAATTGCGCCTTCATGTACCGTCTCGGTTGCTCCAATATAAGTTTTGCCCTCCCTTGGAATAACAAAGAGCATTCTTCCGCCCGGCACATTGAAGTAAACAGCCTGCCTAATGGGCAGCTTGGTATGATCCACCACGAGATGAACCCCTTTTGTCAAAAGCAATTGCTTCCCATCCAGCGATTTTTCCTTGAGTCTGACCAGATCGGCCCAAGGACCTGCTGCATTAATGATTTTTTTGGCGAATATCGGATACGTCTCCCCGCTCAATCGTTCCTCTACCTGAGCTCCAACCACTTTCCCGCCCCGGTAAATAAATCCCCGTACTTTGGCGTAATTGGCAATCAGAGCTCCCTTAGCTTGAGCCGATTTCATCACTTCAACCGTCAGGCGTGCATCATCGGTTCGGTATTCGTAATAATACCCGGAGCCTATTAGCCCCTCCTTACGTAAAAGCGGTTCAAGCTTCAAGGTTCCCTCACGTCTGAACATCTTCCGCCGCTCACATTGTTTGACTCCACCCAGCCAATCATATAGAAACAGTCCTAGGGCGCTGGCATAATAACCATACGTGCTCTTCTGATAAATGGGCAGAAGCATGGGAATCGGCTCTACCAGATGCGGAGCGCTCCGGTGAAGCAGGGCTCGTTCGTAGCCCACCTCACGCACCAGACTAAGTTCCCCCTGCTTCAAATAGCGGAGTCCGCCATGGATCAGCTTCGTTGACCTGCTGCTCGTTCCCGAAGCAAAATCATTCATCTCCACCAATCCGACGGACATTCCCCTACTGCTGGCATCCCAAGCAATTCCCGCACCCGTGATACCGCCGCCAATCACCAGCACATCCAGCTTGTTCGCCGACATGCCCTGAATATATTGGGTCCGCATCCTAGCGGATAAGCTTGTGTCCACCCGATTATTCCCTCCCTGACGTATATTCAAAGCCCATATCTCGATTGCCCGTAAAAGAAGACTGAGCTATTAAAAAGAGAACCCATCCTGCCAGAAATGCGCACCAAATTAAGTACGCACTCAAGCAAAAAGGGTTCTCTGCTATCTCCACCACTTTATGCAATACATATGTCTATTCATTATAGGTTGGTTTTATACTTATGTCTACATAGTCAGCATGGGGACTCACGGAGACGAACAAGCCGACTGTTATTTCTTCCTTAATGCCGACGGAGCCATACGCTTATATTTCTTGAAGGTTCTGCTGAAATAATAAATATCATTGAACCCGGTAGCAGCAGCGATCTCCGACACCGTAAGCGGACTTTCGCGAAGCAAATAATCCGCTCGATTAAGTCTGGTTTCATTCACATACTCCGTCACGGTTCTGCCGCTAATCTCCTTGAACAACCGGCTGAAATGATAGCGGCTGAGACCGGCCATAGCGGATAACTGCTCCACGGATAAGTCCTCGCGGTAATGATCCTCAATATACTTGAATATCGGGGCAAACCGCTCCACATTCTTCATCCGTTCCACATATTCATCCTGCGTGAGTACGGTCGCAACATAGCCCCGTAACAGGAGTGTTAGCAATCGATATAGCTCCGACTTGATCGCCAGTTCATAACCAAACTCCTGACGCTCCAGCTCGCTGACAATGGACAGCATTGAGGATAGAATATCATCTCCGCTGATCCGGTTATGAAAGAGCAGCCGATTCTGGGTGATCGGCGTGATGAATTTCATCTCGGGCGCATCCAGGGAATGGCTCTGCAGCAGTGAGAAGTCTGCAATCAGCACATAATATTGCAAATGATCCGATAGGCTGACGCCGTAATGCAGCTCATTGCGATTGATGACAATCACATCACCTTCCTTCGCCGTAAAGGTAGATGATCCGCATTCCAGACTCGCCTCGCCGGTAACAAAATATAGAAATTCTAGGTGTTCATGCCAGTGATGGTTAAATAATACTTGACCTCGACCCTCATAATCGCAGCGATGAACCTTGATCGGAAACTGAGGATCCGGCATCGTCATCGGTTCTTGCAGTGTTTTGTCCAACCCTCTGATCTCCTTCCAGTAAGACAGCACAATTGTACAAACAAACAGCACGCTTTATCATGGTTTCTTCCTCTAAAAGCATTATAATACGAAAGTGTAATGCAGTAAAATCTGAGGAGTGAAATGAAATCATGAAATCTATTAATGTTGGCGTCATCGGTACTGGATCGATCTCCGCTATGCATTTGCAATCCTATCAAAAACATGCGAACGCAAACTTGCTCGCTGTATGTGACTTAAATGAAGAGCGGGCACAGCGTGCTGCTGAAAAATATGGCGCTACCAAGGTCTATACAGACTACAACGAACTGCTGGCTGATCCGGAAATCGATGCCGTAAGCATCTGTACCTGGAACAACACACATGCCGAGATTAGTATCGCGGCACTCAACGCTGGCAAACACGTACTGGTTGAGAAACCTCTCTGCCGCACGGTTGAGGAAGCGCTTAAAGTCCAGGAGGCCGTGAAATCTTCAGGCAAGCTGCTTCAAGTCGGTTTCGTAAGACGTTATGACCCTAACGCTCAAATGCTCCGCGAGTTCGCAGATAAAGGGGAATTCGGTGAGATTTATTTTGCGAAGGCTTCCTCCATCCGTCGTCTCGGCAATCCTGGCGGCTGGTTCTCTGACATTGAACGTTCCGGCGGCGGGCCACTGATTGATATCGGTGTGCATGTCATTGACCTGTGCTGGTACATGATGGGCCGTCCGAAACCGGTTGCTGTCAGTGCCAATACATACCGGAAGCTCGGCAACCGTTCCAACGTCCGTAATCTGTCCTTCTACAAGGCGGCTGATTATGATGCGGAGAAGAATACGGTAGAAGATATGGCGAACGCGATGATTCGTTTTGAGAACGGAGCTTCGCTGCTGGTAGATGTGAGCTTTACGCTCCATTCGAAGGACAATCAGCAATCCGTTAAATTATTCGGAGACAAGGGCGGCTTCGAGATTGATCCTGAAGTGGTCATCGTTACAGAGAAGCATGATACCATCGTCAATATCCAGCCGCAGACAGACAACAAAGGATTTGATTTCGACGCTGCTTTCCAAAGCGAAGTCAATCACTTCATTTCCAGCATTGAGAACGGTACAACACCGCTCAGCCCAGTTGAAGACGGTGTGGAAATCATGAAAATTCTGTGCGGTATCTATGAATCCGCCGAAAAAGGAGCTGAAGTTCTGCTATGAAACTCGGAGTAAGCTCATACAGCCTGTACCAGGCTATGAACAAAGGTGAAATGACCATTACCGACGTCATCGACTACGTTGCAGAAATCGGCGGAGAGCATATTGAAATTGTTCCGCTCGGTTTTAATCTGAAGGAAACACCAGCATTGATCGATACCATCAAGTCCCATGCAGCTTCCAAAGGAATTGAGATTTCCAACTATGCAATCGGTGCCAATTTCGCCGAATTGGATGATGCTGCTTATGAAGCTGAGATTGAAAGAGTCAAAGGCGAAGTGGACATCGCGGCAGCTCTTGGCGTCAAACTGATGCGCCATGATGTGGGATCTTCCAAGGACCTGTCGATCACTCATTTCCTGGAGGAGCTCCCCCGGATGGCCAATGCTTGCCGTATCATCGCGGATTATGCAGCAGAGCGCGGTATCACAACCAGTGTAGAAAACCACGGATATTTCATTCAACACAGCGACCGCGTGAAGGCGCTCGTTCAAACTGTGAATCACCCTAACTTTAAAACGACGCTCGATATCGGAAACTTCCTCTGTGCAGACGAGGTATCCACGGTAGCTGTCAAGAACAACATCGGCCTGGCTTCAATGGTTCACTTCAAGGACTTCTATTATCGACCGGCTAACCGGGCACCAGGTTCGGGCTGGTTCAATACCTCCAGCGGCAATTGGCTGCGCGGCGCCATTGTCGGTCAAGGCGACATTGATATGCCGGAAGTTATACGCATTGTGAAGGAATCGGGTTATGACGGTTATATCTCAATTGAGTTCGAAGGAATGGAAGACTGCCGCACTGGCGCCAAGTTTGGATTGGAATACGTCCGCAAAGTATGGAATGAAGTCTAAATTCAATAGATCATATATATATGATATGAGGAGGATATAACGATGACAAAGCCTATCATGCCGAATAAAATTGGCGTTATTGTTGACAGCTTTCGGGTTGGCGTAAGAGAAGGTCTTGTTAAAGCACGGGAGGTTGGAGCTGACGGCGTACAGATTTATGCCGTTCACGGTGAAATGGATCCAGCTAACCTCTCTACTTCCGCGCGAAAAGAATTGAAGGATTATATTGATTCGCTAGGCCTTGAAATCTCCGCCCTCGTCGGTGACCTTGGCGGGCACGGCTTCCAGGATCCTGCTGAAAATGCAGCCAAAATCGAGAAATCCAAACGTATCATGGAGCTCGGCCTGGAACTAGGAACCAATATCATCACCACCCATATCGGTATTGTTCCGCAGGATCATAACGGCCGCGTCTATGAAACGATGCATAATGCTTGTATGGAGCTTAGTTCCTTCGCTAAATCCATGAACGCATTCTTTGCCATCGAAACAGGTCCTGAGCCTTCCGCTCACCTGAAGTCATTCCTGGACGGCCTGGGTTCCAACGGCGTATCCGTGAACTTTGACCCGGCCAATATGGTTATGGTCACAGGGGATGACCCGGTACAAGGCGTATATACCCTGAAGGATTATATTGTTCATACACATGCGAAAGACGGCATTAAGCTGGCCGATTATATCGATCCTCGCGATGTATATGGCGATTTCGGATACGAGGCACCTGCGCTTGACCATGACAAAATTGCAGACATGGCGGAATCCGGCGAGAAGTTCCGTGAGGTACCGCTTGGAGAAGGCGGCGTTAACTGGAACGCATACCTGCAAGCTCTTAAGGATATTGGCTATACAGGCTATCTGACAATCGAACGCGAGGTAAAAGCGAGTCCTGAAGCCGACATCAAGCTTGCGGTAGACTTCTTAAAAACGTTCAGAGCCTAGACTGTTCGTCAGCAAGAGTTCCGACTGTAATTAGCAGGACTATAACCATCGTTCTGTGGAAGCAGAGTCGCACCTTATATTTTAATCAAACCAGCCGATCCGGAATCCGGATCGGCTGGTTTTTTGTCATTCTTCACTTTGTTGCGAGAAGTTATGAAGGATTAGGTTTACTATGCCTTTGTGGATACCATCTCTAAAGCCCCATTCGCTCTGGCCGACCGAATTTCAGCTTCAATAATCTCCAGTGATCCGGCTGCGCTTTCCGGTGTACATACGGAAACCGGCTGTCCTTTTGCAACATGCTCAATAAAATAACGAAGCTCGCGGTAATAGCCGGAGTCTTGAGACAGCTCGGCTGTAAAGCCTGGTGCGTCTTCTGGATACACTTTCAATTCCCCATTCTCGAATACAAGTGTAGCCTGCTCCATATTTACACGGTATCCCATATAAAATCCATGTTCTCCGTGCAGCGTCCAATCGGCATGGGCGTTAATTATTTTGCCATCCGGGTAACTGTAGTGAGTAGATACGGTATCATACAAACTTCCCTCAATGACCGTTTTGGCAAACGTCGATACCCGCTCAGGTTTGCCCATCAACCAGTGAATCATGTCTACGTCATGCACATGCATATCGGTAATGCAGCCTCCGCTTTTGTCCCCTTCCAGGAACCAGCCTTGAGGCGGCTCCGAACCCCGGAAGAATTCGCCTGTTACGATGCTGCCGTAGCGTCCGTCCTCTACGCATTCTTTCAAATATTCATAAGCTGGCCAGAAACGCAGGCATTGTCCGATCATTAATGTTTTTCCGGTGCGTTTCGCTGTTTGCGCCATGCGCCAAGCTTCCTCGGAACTTCCCGCCACAGGCTTCTCACACATAACGTGAATGCCCCGCTCAAGCAGCATGCAGGACATGTCCGCATGTAAATATGTCGGCAAGCATACATCCACGATGTCCAGTTCCTCGTGCTCTAGCATTTTGTCCACATGGTCATATAAATGATAAGGATCCAGATTATATACATCGCGCTCAGTCGCCATATTGCCGTTGGCTTTGCTGTTTTTAAGCTCATCGATACGCAGATCACAGATCGCCACTAGTTCAATATCCGCACCTTCCTCGGCCAGACGAACATAGTTATCGAAATGCATGCGGCCCATAAAACCAAAACCTAAAATTCCAATTTTCAGCATTGTCGTTCCTCCATTCCTTGTTATGATGTTTGGCCTTAACTCAGGTGAACGTTTGGTTTTCGCAATGTTGGCGTTCGACCCAGAATCGCATCCATTGCGTTAGATGTATTAAAAATGATCTGTTCCGAATAGTGGGTATATGCCGGGATCATCTCTGCCGTAACATAATTGTCATAGCCGATGGAACGCAGCGATTCCATTACAGCCGGGTAATCAACATCCCCTGCCAACAGGTCGACAAAACCGTGCAATCCTCCCGCCTGTCTGCGGTAATCTTTGAAATGGACCTTCTTAATTCGTTCGCCTAATATCCGAATCCACTGCTCAGGATAGCCATTATGAACGACATTGCCTACGTCAAAGTAGGAGCCGACATAATTGGAACCGATTTCATCAATGAAAGTTCGCAATTCGAGCGGCGACAACAGGAATTTATTCCATACATTCTCAATCGCGATAGAAACGCCCGCGCTCTGCGCATAAGGTACTAGCTTGCGAATGGACTCTTGAGCACGCTCATAAGCCAATTCATAATCAGTAACGGCGGATCCGGGAATAAAATCGACGCCTACAGCCCCTGGTATTACCAGGATCGCATCCACTCCGAAGGCGGCTGCGAGCTCCAACTGCTTCTTACACACATCCATGGCCTTGTCACGAATTGCCGGGTCATCGCTTGTCATCGGATAATCCCAATACAAGCCAGTTGCTAAGCCCGCTATTTCCAAATCCGCATCTTTCAGCTGCTCTGTAATGCGCTGCACTTCTTTATCACCTGACTGCAAGCTGAGTTCTCCTGTTTGGTCCAGTGACAATTCGATCCCGTCAAACCCGGCTTCCTTCGCCAACCGGATGCAGTCTGTAATGGATGTTTCTCCGGAAAATGACCAAATATTAATCCCTTTCTTCATCGCGAATCCCTCCTCGAATCAATAGGCAGTTGCTGTGAACTCCTTGTTCGGAAAACGTCTATTTTGACTTTTTCCGTTAAGTTGTAATCACAGTATTTGAATGTAATAATACTTATATAGTAATTAAATTCTCTGCAAATTGATTTAGATAGAAAAGCGAATATTTGGATTTTTCCGTGTTTATGTATCATCTTCTTAATTACATGTGGGAGTGAATCAAAGATGGTTGATGTGAACCTTTCTTTTCCTATAAAGCGAGAAGCCCCAGTCAAGGAATGGTCGCCCAGTATCCACTATGCTCAGTTTCAGCGCATGGCGACGGGAGCACTCCCTCAGCGCAGACTTTATGATTTTGAGCTTCTTTATGTATGTCAGGGAGCAGCGGTCACCACAATGTACGGCAATACATATACGATCGAGGCTGGTCAACTGATCTTCTTACCTTCGGGTGTTTACCACCAGAATGAGGTGATTTCCCACCCTGATGCACGGTTTCTGGGGATTCATTTCGATTTTTATGATGAGCTGGACATCCAGACAGAAGCAGATATGATCGTGAATGAAGCTGTACTGGATGTGAATAAATTCGCCCATGAGGCGGTGTCATCCGCCTTCCCTCCACTTTCATCCCGGGTGATCTATACGCCTCCGCTGTCCTGCGTTCAGATGATGGAACGAATCGTGGAGGAATTCACCCTGCGTCCGGCTGGTTATGAGCTCGCCTGTAAAGGGCTTATGCTGGATGTGCTGGTCCAATTGTTTCGTACGCATTCCTCCCAGTCCTTGATGGAAACGTCGCCGCATAACGCGAGGCTGATTGAGCTTATGACACAAATCGAACAAGCTCCAGCCAAAGACTGGAGCAACAGAGTGATTGCAGAGCAGTTGATGTTAAGCGCCGATCATACCGCCAAGCTGTTTAAACGCTTTGCAGGAATGCCACCCAGTGAATTTGTTCAATCCGTTCGTCACCGGGAAGCACGCCGGCTACTCCGGGAATCCGATATCTCGATCGAGGCGGTTGGCGAAAGGGTCGGATACCCGGATATACATTATTTCAGCCGGATCTTCCGCAGGCTGGAGGGAATAACCGCCACCGACTACCGCAAATTATCAAGAATTCTATAATGCGTGTTGTCGTTGGTGTGCAGATGTGTTTACTTCAAGCCATCGTTCCATCCGGCCAAGTGCTTCGCTCAATTGGTTGGACGATGCGGCATATGAGCAGCGAATGAAACCTTCGCCTCCAGCTCCGAATACATGACCGGGTACCACCGCTACTTTTGCTTCCCGAAGTAATCGCTCTGCAAATTCTTGTGACCCTAGACCAGTTGTCGCTATGCTGGGAAATGCATAGAAGGCCCCTCGTGGAGTTCTGCAGCTTAGGCCGATATCGCTTAGACCTTGCGCAAACATGATTCGGCGCTCATCATAAGCCTGCTTCATCGCATCCCGATCCTTCAGTCCATTCCTTAGACATTCGATAGCCGCAACCTGCCCCATAATCGGCGCACAGAGCGCGGTGTATTGATGAATCTTGATCATCGCGCTTACCAAGTCGGCATCGCCGCAGAGGTAACCGACCCGCCATCCCGTCATCGCAAAGGCCTTGGAAAATCCGCCAATGACAATGGTTCGTTCCCGCATCCCCGGCAGCGAAGCAATGCTGGTATGCGTACTGCCGAAGGTCAGCTCGGCATAGATCTCGTCGGAGATCACCACCAAATCGTGCTTAGCTGCAAGGCTGGCAATCGGAAGCCAATCCTCTTCCGTCATCACAGCGCCTGTCGGATTGCTTGGAAAGTTAACAACGATCGCTTTCGTACGGGGAGTAATCGCCTTCTGTAATGCGTCTGCAGTTAATTTAAAATCATCCTCTGCGGATAACTCGAGCTCAACAGCGACCCCTCCGTTCAACTGCACTAAAGGAGCATAAGCGACATAACCGGGTACGGGAATGATAATCTCATCACCCGGCGAGATAAGGGCCCGCAGCGTAATATCAATCCCTTCACTGCCTCCTACCGTGACCAGAATCTCTCTCGACGGTTCATATTTTAACTGAAAACCGGTATGCAGATAGCCCGCAATCTCTTCCCTCAGCTCCATTAACCCCTCATTCGGCGTGTACATCGTACGACCATGCTCCAAGGCACGTGTGCAGGCATCAATCGCACATTGCGGTGTCACGAAATCCGGTTCGCCCACCCCAAGCGAAATAACCTCATCATCCGCTTCTGCAGCATTAAAAAATTGCCTAATGCCGGAAGGCGGCATGACTTGCACGGTTGATGTCAGAAAGCTGTTCGTTGGTTTCATATCCTTCTACTCCTTGCCTTCGCTTTTTCGTTCTAATAATGAGGTTTCAATAATGGCATCCAGAAGCCCGCTAAACGAGTATCCTGCCGCTTGTGCACTTCTGGGCAGTAGACTGTTCTTCGTTAATCCAGGGAGTGTATTTACCTCCAGAACATAAGGAACTCCATTCTTCAAGATGATATCGACTCTTGCATACACACTGCACTTTAACGATTTATAGCATTGAAGTGCGACTGTACACACCTGCCTCTGAAGCTCTTCAGGAAGCTCAATTACTTGTTCATCCGCTTCGCCCTCCTTGTATTTAGAGGTATAGTCGAAGAACTCGGAGTGAGGCTTGATCGCCACTATGGGCAGGATTTCTCCGTTTAAAACCGGACAAGTCAGCTCTTCTCCCTCGATGAACTGCTCAATCATCACCGAGCGGTCCCACTTCAGCGCCTCTTCGACAGCGGGTGCAAGGTCAGCAGGGTTACGAACAATCCGGGTACCTATGCTGGACCCGCCCGCGTTCGGTTTCACCACAACTGGATATCCGAGCTCACCCATATCAGCGTTGGCAAGCTCCTCCATACTGCCGACCATGATCCAATCAGCTATAGGCACCCCTTCGTATCTTAGCAGCTTCTTGCTCAAATCTTTATCCATACACACACTGCTGGAGAGCACGCCGCTGCCGGTATACGGAATACCCAGGGATTCAAGCGTGCCTTGCACCGTCCCGTCTTCCCCATATTTGCCATGCAAGGCGAGCAAGGCCACATCAATGCCCTCCGTTTTGCTGATCAGCTCACGTGTATCGTTAATTTCGATCGGATAAACCTCATAGCGACTTTTATCCAGATGAGCCATCATTTCCGCTCCAGTCATTAGCGAAACTTCCCTCTCGGATGAAACGCCTCCCATGATGATGCCTACCTTCATGATGTAATCCTCCTAAAAGTTTTGTGAGACCTCTTTGCATACCTTGCCTTCCCCGTTGCAGCAAGAGACCTTTCCTTGTATGTTGATCATCACTCCGCATGCGGATTTTTCTTCCGATCTCTGTTGCCCTCAGATTTCTACTGATTGGAATTTTCATATGTTGAAATCCGACGGCTGTATTGGCTTCCGATGCGAGCTTTCCTCTGGAAAGCTTTCAGGAGAACGCTACGCTTCTCCAGAATAATTCCGCCTTCTCCGTTGAAGTCAAAACCAACTTCCCGTCTGCATTCGGCTTCCGAAGCGAGCTTCCTCTGCTTCGCTGCAATAATTCCACTTTCTCCGTTGCAGCCCACTACACCAGCTTTCTTGCCTCCTCGCCGATGATACGGATCCCTTTCTCAATGTTCTCGTCGGAGACGCGGGAGAAGCCAAGACGCAGGGTGTGATGGCCCCCGCCATCTGTATAAAAAATATCGCCCGGCGTAAACACCACGCCCTTGGCAGAACAGGCAGCCAGCAGCTCCCTGGTCCGGAATTCACGGTGAAATTCAATGAACACATGAAGCCCGCCGTCGCCGGACAAGCGTTCCATCGGCATCCATTCCTGGCAGCAGCGGATCGCAAGCTCATATTTTCGTTTATACTCGGCCTTCGCTCTCTTTAAATACCGCTCAAAGTTGCCGTTATACAGATATTGATAAAGCAGGGATTGATCCAAGGTGGATGTATGAATGCTGCGGGCACGTTTTACGCTTTCCAGATAATCAATTAGCGTCTTGTCGGCAAGCACCCATCCAACCCGTAAACCGGGAAATAGAATCTTGGAGAAGCTGCCCAGATAGATTACGCTGTTACTCTCTCCACCTGCGCAAGCAACAAGTGGCGCAATGTGAGATCCCGAGTATCTCAGCTCTTCGTTAAAGCCATCCTCAATCACGGGGATCTCGTAATCATTGAGCAGCCTCAGCGCTTCCAGCCGCTTCTGATGAGACATAACAATCCCGGTTGGATTATGATAAGAAGGCACAAGGTACGCTAAATCGTAAGGTCGGTTCGATAACTCCCGCGCCAGTCCTTCCAGACTGATGCCGTCAGGTTCCATCTCAATACCAGTGATATCGTACCCGTGCATTTTAAAATTTTTAATAGCCGTATGATGGGTCGGATTCTCACACAGAATGCGGCCATGGTTTTTGTTCAAGGTGGATAACACCAAGCTTAAAGCCTCTGTAAACCCGCTTGTGATCAGCATATCCTTCCCCTGAATGTTCACGCCCTTGTTCTCCATATAACCGAGGAGGTAATCAATGAGCGGTTTATAGCCCTTCGCGTATCCATAGTTTAGAAGCACATCACCTTCAAGCGACATCCGGTCCAAAAAGGCACGTTTTACATTTTGCAAATCAAACAGCTTCTCATCAGGAGCAATGCTTGTAAAAGATATCGCGCCCTTCTCGGCGCGGATGCCGTGTTTCATCAGGTCATTCTCTTCGGCCAGCCTAGCGTAATCGTTCAAACGAAGCCCCCAATCCAGTGGCTTACCTACCGGATGAACGGATACTCCACTGATCGAAGGGACCACGAAGTGACCTTGCCCTTTGACTGCGTAAATATATCCTTCATCCTCCAAATCTGCGTAAGCGCTCAGCACCGTATTTCGTCCGATGTGCAGCAGGGCGCTCAGCTCACGCGTGGAAGGAAGCTTTTGATCCGCTTGCAGGGCACCTGTCGTTATCAAGCGTTTCATGTAATCTTTGACTTGAATATACGCTGGTCGGTCATTCGCCGGCCTGAAATCGGAATACATCGTATGCCCCCCTTGCTTCTATGATTGCATAAATTCAGCAGTACCACTAGAACCACTGAGTACCTCTTTCTTCGCCTTCGTGGTTTGCCGCTGTTGACTGATCCAAGAATATCTCATCGATTAAAGGATTTATCGCTCATTAGCAGAAGTATAGTATCTTCACTCAAAAATGAAGGGATTTGTGACTGTGAGCCATCCAAACATTGTGATCCATGATATTCTTTCCAGAATAGATGAACCTATCAATATATCCGTCAATGGTGTTCAGCCTGGAGAGGTCATCACATTACATCTGATCAAAAAATTAAACGGCGAACGTTATCTCGCTTCCAAGGCCAGCTATACCGCAGACCAAGAAGGGACCGTGGACCTTGGCCGTCAATCACCTGTTCAGGGCTCTTACCAAGGGATAGATCGTATGGGCCTGTTCTGGTCCATGGAACCTGCATACTTGACGGAAGAGATGAAATGCTATATTGATCAATATCAACCATCTGAACTATATGATGAATTGTCGCCACAAGTCTCGGTTGTACTGCTGGAAATGGCCGATATTATCGTGTCACATCAGGCCATAACCCGTCAATGGATGAGCAGTGACATAGAGAAACATGGCATTCAGGAGGAAGAGCTGACCGGCTCCTTTTTTTATCATAAAGATCGGAAACCGAGACCTGCCATCATTGTTCTGGGGGGGTCTGAGGGAGGAATCAATGAGAAAACCGCAGCCCTTCTGGCCTCGCACGGTTTCTCAGTATTGGCTGTAGCCTATTTTGGTATAGAGAAACGTCCGAAACAACTTCGGGAGATCCCGCTAGAATACATAGGTTCCGCCTTAAACTGGATAAAAGGAAGAAAGGAGGTTCAAGCAGGAGGCATCGGAATACATGGTACATCCCGGGGCAGCGAGCTCGCTTTATGGTCAGCGACGCTATTTCCCGACATCATGGCAACGGTATCCTTAAACGGTTCAGCCGTATCGTTCTGCGGGATTGTCCCTTGGACGGAAGAGCCAACGCTTCCACCTGCATGGACTTACCAAGGGCAGCCCCTCCCTTATCTTCAACCTGAGAACCCAATCGAATTGGCGCTTGAATGTAAAGAGATGTGGGTGAACCGCAAAGGGAACCCTCTCCGGTTATGGCATGACGGATTGTCGAAGAATGTGGAATTACTTGAGAAGGCGACCATACCATTAGAAAAAATGCATGGCGAACTTCTCATGGTCTCGGGGCTGGAAGATGAAAGCTGGGATTCGGCCACCCTCTCCGCGCGAGGATTCAACAGAAAGATACAAGCCTATCCATCCGGAAGGTCCAAGCATCTCAAGTATGAGGGGGCAGGTCATTACATCGGCATCCCTTATCTGCGAGTAATCTCAACGGATCCGGGAACTAGGCAGCAACTCGCACAAGCAAGTGTGGACTCATGGCAAGAAACCATAAAGTTCTATAAGCAGGTTTTATGTACATAATTCAGATAGCCCCGCATTCTCGTACACTTAGGAATGCGGGGCTATTTAAACTTATTAGGGACATTCGCACAGGAGCTTAACCTGGGGGGAATCTATCCTATGGCTGGTCTGCCGGTCATGCTGCAATCAGCTTCTTAGATTCTAATCTATGGATTCGGAGGAGTGGGCACAGCCGGATCGCTCTCACGTCCAAGCCGCCGGCTTGCCGTTTCTCTATAGCCTGTCGCAGGTACATGCTCCCCCGCCTTAGCCAAGCCGAACCTCGGCATGTTGTTGTACAGGCATTCATACTGGCCTTCCTGGACCAGATAGGTTTCGTGAAATATCCCCACGTCCCCTCCCGTTCCGACCTTGCGGTTAAAGTCCCGCCAAGCCTTCAGGTGATTGGCTCCGTGGCGGGCATAATGTTCCAGATGCTCAAAGCTCCTCCAGTACTGGACGAGGGTAAGTCCACGGCCGGACAAATGATAGGTGCCATCCATGAAGCCAAGCTCCTCCTTGTTCCGGTACAGTTCCTGAAGCATCGGGGGCATGGCGTTCATGACGGGCAGCCACTTATGCACCGCCCACCACTTGTTAATCCGAAACCCGATCATGAATACAACAAAGGGGCCGTCCATGTGTGCTGTGTATCGACCCGGAATGGCTTTGCCCATGCTTGCTCACTCCTCTTCCTTATTTTCCAGCAGACCCAAATGTGTTTCGTAAAAGTGTCCGATTTCGGTTGAATTGTACAATTGAGCCGTCAGAAACGCTCCGTAAAAAATCGTAAAACAAATCTGTACGGCTTGTTCCAAGGTCAAGTGTTTATTCAGATTTCCGGCTTGCTCCTCTTCCACCATGAACTGCTGAAACATAGCGTACATGTTGGGCGACTGGCTTCCCTCTTCCTCGTGGCCCGGAAAGAGCAGCGATACCTCCGCGAGACTAAGCTCCGGCATAGAGGGCTGCATGTTCTGCTCCGCGAGGAACGAAATCAGACTCGGCATCATGCCCGGTCGTACTTGATGCTCCTTAGCTACTTGGGACAATAGATGCCGGAACGCTTGAAACCCTCTTTTTCCTTCCGCGTTGATTTCGATGACCCGCTTGGTTAACCAGATCCGCATAAAGTAAATCAACAAATCCTCTTTACGTTGATAGAACTTAAAAAAAGTGACCTTTGAAATTTCGGCTCTCTTACAAATGTCCTCCAGCATGACCTGGCTGAACATCCGGTCTCTCATCAACGATAATGCCGCCTCGTACAGTGTGATTTTGTTTGTAGCTTTCTTTAATTCCCTTAAAGGAATATCCGAATACAGCAAAGTACATACCGCCTTTCGTTAACTCTTGTAAATAAATTAACATAAGTTAATTTATTTTGTCAAAGTAAAGTATAAAACCCCCAGGATTCATAGGAGGCAACTTACCTGCCTATGGCCCTGAGGGTGATTGATCGATTATAACTTTATTCCAAATCTCGTCTGCTAGGATATCGCCTCATGCAGCGCCTCTACATAGGCAGCTCCAAGCTTGGACAATGTCGCATTTTTATGGCTAATCCATCCCACATTGATTGTCTCATCGCAATCCAGCGGAACCGGGATGATCTCATTTCCGTTCAAATCAGCGCACAGTACTCCCGTAGAGATCGTATAGCCATTCAATCCGATCAGCAGATTAAACAGAGTTGCGCGGTCGTTGACCCGGATGCTTTTCTTATGCGACAACGTACTGAGAATCTCCTCCGAGAAATGAAAGGAATTGTATTCTCCCTGTTCAAAGGACAAATAAGGATAGTTCTGAAGGTCATCAATTGTCACGATGGACTGCTTGGCCAGTGGATTATGAATACTGATAAAAATATGCGGCCGCGCCGTAAACAGGCTGTTAAAATGGAGTCCTGCATCCTTAAGCAGCCTGTTGATTACCTTCGCATTGAATTCATTAAGATATAGAATGCCGATTTCACTCCGCAGAGTTTTGACATCCTGAATAATTTCATATGTCTTCGTCTCGCGAAGTGCCAATTCATACTCTTCCTGACCATATTCCTGAACGAGATTAACAAAAGCATTTACCGCAAAAGCATAGTGCTGGGTAGATACCGAAAAATGCTGCGGAGAGGGCTTTGCATTCAGATAACGCCCCTCCAGCAGCTCCGCCTGCTCTACCACCTGCCGTGCATATCCGAGAAACTCCGCACCTTCTTTGGACAGAGAGATACCTTTATTCGTCCGCTCGAATATAGTAATTCGCAGCTCTTCTTCCAAATCCTTGATCGCGTTGGACAGACTGGGCTGGGATATGAACAGTCGTTTGGCCGCTTCGTTCATCGAGCCTCGATTGGCGATCTCGATCACATATTTTAACTGCTGTAAGGTCAATGAATAACCCTCCCTCAACAAGACATTTTGCTTTATCGAAATCCTACTCGAATTTCCCTTGCTCTATTATACAGCCTGAAACCAAAAAGAGGGATAGTCGCACTGACTATCCCTTAAGCGGTTCACGCTTTGGAACTTCTTCTAAGTATTCAGCCTATAATATAGTGCAAGTTCGTCGCCTGGAAATATGACACTTACGGATTAACCTTAATAGAACCGACTGAGGTAGACAGCGAGATTTTCGCTCCGCCGCCATTCACATCGCTCTGCCCCCGGCTTGCGCCTGTAATCTGTCCGAGCTCGGTTTTGGTATTGAGCGTATATGCCATAGACGGTGCAAACGAGGCTGTAATGCTGCCTGCCGATGTGCTGGCCGTCAGCGTGCTGTCCTTATCGATCTGCACCAGATCCAGTTTCACGCTCCCTGCCTCGGATACGATCTTGGAATTGTCCGTGACTTCAGTTTGGCCAAGCTGAATTTCCCCGGCTCCCAACTGAAGATCAAAAGCCCCTATCCATTTGTTCACCTGTATTTTTCCAACATCATTCTTAATGCGGATATGGTTCAGGCTTTCCGGCGCCTCGATCACATAATCGATCATAAAACCCGAATCGCCAAATTTCTTCTGCGACCAGTCCCATAAACTCTTGCTGGAATCCTCCTTGGAATGCGTTAGTAATTCCAGCGTGCCGCCATGAAGCTTAAAGGAAGTAGCGGCCTGTTCTGTCACCTGGGTACGAATGTTTTCATTCTTGAAGAAGCTCTCATTAAACCACACTCTCGTTTTTACCTTGATCTCATTACCGGGTACAGTGATCAGCTCAATATCGCCTACGGCATGGTCGATGGCCAGCCCCTCTGCTTCTCCAGCTTCCTGAGCCGTCGTCAGCTCGAACTCTTTCCCTTCCCGTTTTACTTTATCGCTGATAGCGAGCGCCGAATCTCCGGCTATATTCCCGACTTCTGCCAATGGATCAAGCTCCCGGCGTATTACTTCCTCCGCATTATTGGCGGCATCGCATGCCACCAAGACGGCAAATATCAACAGCGATGAGATTTTCACTGCCATCATACTCTTTTTCTTCATACTATCCTCCACGTCCATTCCTGATTATGTATATATCCATTATATCGCAGAGGAAAAAATCAACACGATTCCCGGGACCAGTTTTTTCCTAGACCTTAGTCTGGTTAGCGATTGTTGGTTAGCATATCGCCAAGTAGTTTATTTTACCGTACGGTTATAATCCTGAATTTTGGCCGTAATTTCTTTGGCTGCGTCGTCCAGTGCCTGCTGCGGTGACTTTTTATTATTTAGCACCTCTTCAATCGCTCCTTCCACAATCTGTCTTGCCTCGGGGAATACGCCCATCACGGCACCCTGGGTCGCTTTAACCAGCTTCGTCTGGTGCAGCTGATCAATGGCTGTCTGGAATTGCGGGAATTTCTTCAGATTCTCCTTCACACTCTCTTCCTCATACGCCTTCGTGGTAATCGGGAAGTACCCGGTATTGATATGCCAGTATGCCTGCTCCGATGGAGAGGTCAGGAATTTAATGAACTCCCATGCGGCTTTTTGCTCTGCTTCAGGACGGCTGTTCATCATCCAGAGGCTTGCACCACCCACGATAACACCGCCTTCTCCCGCTCCCTCCGGTTTTGGAAGGAAGCCTGTTCCTACTTCAAACTTGCCTTCTGCGCTATCCACAAGTCCCTTCAAAGCTGCGGTTGAGTCTAGAATCATGGCGACCTGACCGGCCGAGAATGCCTTCTTGGAATCATCGGTTTTCCGTCCCAGGTTATTGGCTGCCTTGGAATCGATCAGATCCTTCCACCAAGTCAGCACCTTTACCCCAGCCTCGGTATTGACTAGTGACTCGGTCGCCAGATCGTCGCGTCCGTTGCCGTTGTTCACATACTCCGCACCCTGATTGGCAAACAACTGCTCCATAAACCAGCCGTATATAGCAAAATTCGCTCCAACCGCCTTCCCTTTTTTCGATATCGTGTCTGCCGCGATTTTCAGTTCTTCAAACGTCTTGGGCGGACTTTCCGGATCGAGCCCCGCATCCTTGAACAGGTCTTTATTGTAATACAGTATCGGATTAGAGGAGTTGAAAGGCATGGAATACAGCTTATCCTCAAATGTATAATACCCGCTGATGTTAGGCTCTAGCTGCGACACATCCCACTGATCCGCATCAATAAACTCCTGCATGGGCGTTACTAATTTGGAATCGATCATAAACCGGCTGCCGATCTCGTACATCTGGACTACGGATGGTCCCTCATTTGTACCCATGGACGCCTTCAGTTTACTTAACAGGTCATCATAGGTTCCCTGATACACTGCCTCTACCTGCACCTTGTCCTGTGATGCGTTAAAGTTAGCGACCAATTGATCAACGACATTGGTTGTAGCCCCTCCCATCGCGTGCCAGAACACCACTTTTTGAGCGCCAACATCGGTCTTGGGCACAGTATCCGTCCCTTTTGCAGGTTCCTTACCCTCACCCATGTTAATGTTACATGCGCTAAGCACCAGCATGACAGCAGCTAATACGATACTTACCAGCCTCATTCTTCTTCTCATCGCGATCCCCTTCCCATTCGTTTTGTAAAATGTTTCTTATGATAAACCTGCTTATGTCAGGTCAACCACCACACTAACCTTTCAACGCCCCAGCGGTAATACCGCGCACCAATTGTTTGACGCCAAAAGCCAGCAGCACAAAGGAAGGAATCAATACGATGGTCACGCCGGCCAAAATCAGATTCCATGACATCACCTCGGCATGCTGCAGCATAGCCACCCCAATCTGCACAGTTCGCATGGATGCCTGGTTCGTGATCAGCAGTGGCCACAAGAAGTGATTCCAGTGTGTGAGAAAGGTATATACCGCCAAGGTGGCAATGGAAGAGCGGGACAGCGGCAGCACCATGGACAGATAACTGCGAATATGGCCACACCCGTCGATTTTGGCCGCATCAAACAGCTCTCGCGGGAGCTGCAGAAAAAACTGACGCAGCAGGAAAACGCCAAACGCCCCAGCCATAAACGGCACGATCAATCCCTGGTAGCTGTCCATCCAGCCCCAATCCTTGATGGTCAGATAATTCGGAATAATCGTGACTTCCCAAGGAATCATCATCGTTGACAAGAAGAGCCCGAACAGCAGTGTCTTTCCTTTAAAATTCAGAAATGCAAACGCGTATGCGGCCAGACTCGATGTAATGACCTGACTGATCATGATAGCCGTTGAGACGATGAAGCTGTTCAGAATAAAGCGAATAATCGGGAAGCCGGAGATGGCCTCCGTAAAATTCCCCAGATAGAAGCTAGATGGGAAGAGCGGTGGCGGAAAATTAGCTACCTCTTTCTCGGTCATAAAAGATGAGAACACGGTAAAGATGAGCGGATATAAAACAACCAAAGACAGGAGTATGAGCAGCAGATAAGTAAACAAAGAAGTGATTCCGCGCAGGGTCATTGGTAATGCACCTTCTTCTCCAGAACTTTAAATTGCAGCAATGTAAGGAGCAGAATAATCGCAAACAGGATCAGAGCCTGTGCGCTGCCGATGCCAAACCGGAAATTAACGAAAGCATCCTGATAAATGGAATAGACTATGACGTTCGTAGAGTTGATCGGTCCGCCCTTGGTCAGAATGTGAATTTGCCCGAATGCTTGAAATGCACTGATTACTGATACAATCAAGGCAAAGAAAATCGTGGGCGATAACAGCGGCAGCACAATTTGAATAAAGGTTCGGATCGGTCCCGAGCCGTCCATTTTAGCACTCTCATATATTTCTTCGGGAACTCCCTGTAAACCACTGGACAGCACAATAAACAGAAATCCCATGTTCATCCAGATCGTCATAATCGAGATGGAGATCAGAGCCCATGAAGGATCAGTTAACCAAGGAATCGGCCCGAGATGAACGAAACTTAGAAAATAGTTCAGCATGCCCGCCGTAGGATGAAATAAAAGAAACCATATTATCGAGCCGGTCCCGACGGAAATGACAATCGGCAGTGAGAAGATAAACTGAAATACCTTCATCCCCCGCAGCTTGTTGTGGGTAATGGCGGCAAGAAACAGAGACCATACTAAGGAGGTGGGCACGGTAAACAAGATAAACATTAGCGTTACGCCAAGATTCCTATAGAAAGATTCTGTTGATAGGAGCCGGATGAAATTCTCCAACCATACAAATTCAACAACCTGCCCCCGCGGATCTGTGATTGTCATGCTGAGATAAACCGATTTCAGCATCGGGTAGAACAAGAACATCACAAACAGGATAATGGAGGGGGCCAGAAATCCATAAGCTAAAGCATGCTCACCCCACAGCCTTTTTCTTACTATTACGTGTTTAGCTTTCTCATCAGATAAAACGCTTTCATTACGAGACAACCGACATTCCCCTTTCTTCGAAAATTTTGCTCTGCATAAGAAAAGACGCAAGGATTCGCAAATAAAGTAAACAAAAAATCACATAAACTGCATGCCAAAAAGCAGACAAGCAATTCATGTGATTCTCCTCTTCTCCATCACATATGCAGCATGCTCTATAGCATCCTCCCTTCATAATTATCAATCAGAAAGAAATTTTAGAACCTTCCATATCTACTATCGTGCAGGTTGACAATTCCTGGGGATGATGATTATATTATTGAGTAAACACTCAGTTTTTTTTGGAATCGACATTTCAATCAAAAAAAGGAACCCATCTGCCTATGCCTACAACCAACAAACCAAATGCCAAAAAGGAACGAATATTAAACGCCGCTCTCAAGCTGTTCTCACTGCAGGGATATCATGCGACGACCACTAAAGAGATTGCCGCCGAAAGCGGCGTTGCCGAAGGGCTGATCTTCTACCACTTCGGAGATAAGCGGAAGCTGCTGCTCTATCTTGTAAATAATTTTTCCTTTGTTACCCAACTTCAAGAGGACGCGGCCGAACTTTCAATGCTTCCTGCGGAGGAAGCCCTGTTTCAATACGGCTTGGCATACCTCGGTTTCCTTCGGACGAACATGGATTATCTCATGCTCATTTGGTCACCTGAACTCATAAGAGATGCTGAGGTGTCAAGTGAAGTATCGCGACTGATCGCAGGGTTCGGGACAGCGGGAGGCAGTATTCTCAAACGAGCTACAGGATCGAGTCATCAACCGGAACAAACGGTTCAGGTTGCGATGATGATGATGACCTCCTCCATCCTGGTCTATTGCATACTCCACTCCCGCCTTGGACAAGAAGCCCTGCCATTTGATGATGATTCTTATATCCGTGAATTAGTCCGGCTGCTAATGCATGGGTGGAACGAGCGCTCATCGCTTGATCATCAGGCTTAGAATGCTAATAAAGCTGATAGCAGTATCATGATTCAGAACTGCATCAGCTATTTTTTCGACTTCATTTTGAGTGTTTACTCAGTTTTTAGGGTTTAAATCATCAACGTTAATATTAATCGAGGGGAGCTGCTAGTTCTATGTTTACATTCATGCAAGACTGGAGTCTGGAGTCGATTATCTGGTTTCTGCCATTAATGTTCATTATTCATGACGGCGAAGAGATAATTACAATGGAAAGGTGGCTTCGACATAACCGCAACAACCCTTTGCTGTCCAAGATCTATCCGGTTTCCATTCGATGGGATAAGCATATTACTCTTCAATTCACATTTGCAGTACTTGTAATTGGCTTCATGCTCACCAGTGTTACCTTCCTAACGGCGCGAAACTTCGAGCCCGGCAGCCTAGTCAACGTCCTGTTTGCCGGTTTGGTTGCCGTTTTCGCACTGGACGGCGTTAAGCATGTGGGAGCTTCTATCGTTCTTCGGACATACACCCCTGGGGTGATTACGGCTGCCTTTATTGAGGTGCCTTATGGTTTTTTTGCACTTTATCGCTTCATACATGACGGCTTCGTGACCACCCCGGTGCTCATGATCGGAACACTAATCACCTTGCCCATCATTCTGTTTCTGGTATGGTTCGGTCTAACCATAGGAAAGTATATCGCACCGATTCGTAGAGGCATGTAATCGTTAGATGTTCTTCCGGGAGCGCCTTCAAAAGCCAACTATCTTTTCGAATTGCAATGAGAAATATCATGGCGGAAGCCATCTCCAACGGGACTCGCATATCTCCCGCATATTAGCCAAGAACTGGCTCATATCCATAAGAGATAGCCCTTTAACCAGTTGTTTTACGTAAGAGACGTATGGAAGGAGATACGGATTGATGGAGGATAAGAGCAAGAAACGAGGAAGTCATCACCATGTTCCCCAACCAATACGCAGCGATGGAGCAGGCGGGCCGGACTATGGGCCGCGGGATGTGATGAGGGATATCGAGAACCCCGATATGCTAGTGCCGCCGGTCACAGATGCAGGCTTGATGCCTAATCTAAAAATGTCGTTCTCCGACACGCATATGCAGCTGAATCATGGCGGCTGGTCACGAGAAATTACGGTACGTGACCTCCCGATTGCCACCACGCTAGCTGGCGTCAATATGAGCCTTACACCCGGCGGCGTTCGGGAGCTGCATTGGCACCAGCAGGCGGAGTGGGCTTATATGATCTGGGGCGGCGCCAGGATTACGGCAATGGATGCAAGCGGCAGGAATTTCATCGCGGATGTGGGTCCAGGCGATCTGTGGTATTTTCCGGCTGGCCTTCCCCACTCGATCCAGGGTCTCGAAGAAGGCTGCGAGTTTCTGCTTGTCTTTGACGACGGTCATTTCTCGGACCTGAACACCTTGTCGATTTCCGACTGGTTTGCCCATACGCCTAAGGACGTGCTGTCCGCCAACTTCGGAGTTCCGGAGAACGCGCTTGACCATATCCCAAAGGAACAAGTTTATATTTTTCAAGACCGGTTACCTGGTTCACTCGAAAGCCAGGAGGTCCAGTCTCCTTACGGCAAAGTGCCGTTCAGCTTCAAGCATCGCTTGCTAGCGCAAGAACCAATCATAACCCCCGGAGGAAGCGTAAGAATCGTGGATTCAAGCAATTTTCCGATCTCAACAACCATAGCAGCCGCGCTTGTCGAGATTAAACCGGGCGCCATGAGAGAGCTTCATTGGCATCCGAATCAGGATGAATGGCAGTATTACCTGACCGGGCAAGGAAGAATGACCGTATTTGCTGGCAATGGAACGGCACGAACCTTAAATTACAGAGCGGGAGACGTCGGTTATGTGCCTTTTGCATTCGGTCACTACATACAGAACACAGGCACGGAATCCCTATGGTTCCTGGAAATGTTCAGAAGCGACCGATTCGAGGATATATCCTTGAATCAATGGATGGCCCTGACTCCTCGAGATTTGGTCCAGAGTAATCTAAGAGTCGGAACAGAGATTACCGGCGCGCTGCGCAAAGAAAAGCAGCCTGTAGTGAAATATCCAGGTTATTCACATTACCCAAGGTAATGTGATCCCCCCTGCTTTATTCGCGTCGCAAATATTGACTTTTCTTTCCTCTTGCCATATAGTTCATTAATGAAACTATTTCATACATGAACTATTCGAGAGGAGAACTATTGTTGAACGATAAGGCAAGGCAATGGATCGACCGGTATGTCGATGTTTATTTGCTGGTATCGCGGCGGATCAATGCCCAGATTCGGGAGCAGCTCGGGGAGGATTTGACTAGTGACCAGTTTCAAGTCGTGCGCTTGATCAACAGCATGGATCGCTGCACTTCGTCCTATCTGGCGGAAGCTCTGGCGGTCGGAAAAAGCTCGGTTACTGCCATCGTCAACCGCCTCGTGGATGCCGGCATTATCGACAGAACCCGAGATGAAGCAGATCGTAGGCTGGTTTATCTCACTTTAACGGAATACGGACATACGATTTTTGAATCTGCCCAGGAACAGATGAGGGAGATCGTCTCCCCTTATCTACAGCATTTTGAAGAAAAAGATATTGAAATGTTTATCTCGATGTTCGAGAAACTGGGGCAATTGATGTTTGAATCAGGGGGGAGAAAGAATTGAAAGCCATACTGAAAGCAAGATGGGCCATTATCGTGCTGTGGCTGGTTGCAGCTGTCGCGATGTTTCTGCTCGCACCCTCCATGGCGGATCTGGTACGGGAAAAGGGGCAATTATCCGTACCTGATGGTTATACCTCTTCACGAGCCGCGGAAATTCTTAAGGAAGCTGCCGGTGGTGAAGGCGGCGAAATCCTGAACCAGGTTGCACTCGTCTTCAACAAGCCCGATGGGCTAAGTGCAGCGGATAAAGAGAGTATTCGGGAGGGCGTTCAAGCACTGAACGACAATAAAAAAAGCCTCCATATCGACTCCATTAATGAACCATTCACACAGCCAGAGCTGGAAGACACACTGATTGCTGAAGACGGAAAGACCATCATGGTCGCTCTTCAGGTCAGCGGCGGCGACGAAGCCGTGAAGGAGCTGCCGAAGAAGGTTGATCAGGTACTCAAAGGCGTTCAAGCCGACCATTACCTGACAAGCGAAGGTCTCATAAACGAAGATACCATCGTCAGCTCCGAGGAAGGCTTGAAGAAAACGGAATATATTACGGTCATCTTCATTCTTCTTATTCTGTTTCTTGTCTTCCGTTCCTTTGTAGCACCGTTCGTGCCACTCTTAACCGTGGGACTCAGTTACATCGTGTCTCAATCGGTTGTATCCTTCCTTGTAGACCAATTCAATTTTCCGATATCGACATTCACCCAGATCTTTATGGTGGCGGTTATGTTCGGGATCGGAACCGATTACTGCATCCTGCTGATCAGCCGATTTAAGGAAGAGCTCAGCACATCTGAAGATACCAAGACGGCTATCATCGAGACCTACCGAAAAGCAGGCGGCACCGTTCTTTATTCCGGTCTTGCCGTATTTGTAGGTTTTGCAGCGATCGGATTATCCAAATTCATTCTGTATAAATCAGCAGTTGCGGTGGCCATCGGCATCGCTGTTATGTTACTTGCATTGGTTACAGTTGTGCCGTTCTTCATGGCTGTGCTTGGCAAGAAGCTCTTCTGGCCATCACGCGGTAAACTGGAGCATAGTGAAAATAAGCTTTGGGGAGCGGCGGGTTCCTTCTCGCTTAAACGCCCATGGGCTGCATTGCTTGTTGTAGCTGTGATTGTGGCTCCATTCCTGGTCACCTATAGCGGCAAGCTGTCATTTAACAGCTTAGAAGAAATCGGACCAAGCTACGCTTCGGTCAAGGGCTTCAACATTATCTCGGACAGCTTCGGTCCCGGACAATCGCTGCCTTCCACCATCGTAATCAAGAATGATGACCGGATGGATACAGCCGAATACATGGGTCTCGCTGAGAAAATCAGCCGGGAAGTTGAAAAGGTTGAGGGCATATCCAGCGTACGCGGTCTCTCCCGCCCAACAGGTGAGCAAATCAACGACTTCCTTATTCCTACTCAAGTCAAGACGTTAAATGAAGGATTGGGAGAAACCAAAGACGGTCTGACCGAGATTCAGAACGGTCTGACCGAAGCAGGCAAACAGCTCAGCGATAATGCACCTAAGCTAAATGAAGCCGCCGCGGGAGCCAAGGAATTAACCAAGGGAACAGCCGATCTCAAAAATGGAATTGCGGAACTTGGTCAAGGTCTAAGCGCTATTCAAAAAGGGATTCAAAACGGAAGCGCAGGCGCGGGCGAGATCAAAGCCGGTCTAGCGAAAGCTGCACAAAGCGCCAAAGAGTTAGCGACAGCACATGCCCAGCTTCTTCAAGGCTACAAACAACTCGATACGGGACTGGGAGCATTGGAAGGCGGCATTGCCGGACTTAAAGAGCAGCTTGGCGGTGTTTCGGCTGCATTAGGCGGGCTTGAAGGCTCCTTCACGGGCCTTGAGAGCAGCTATCCGGAGCTTATGCAAGATACGGATTACCAAACTATAAAAGGAACCGTAACGCAGACGGCCGCAGGCGCAGCCGAATTGGCAGCAGGCTTGGGTCAGATTTCCGAACAGCTCAAAGGTGCTGCAGCCGGCTTGTCTGAAGCAAATGCAGGCTACGCAAAGGCAGCTGCCGGGCAAACGGCGCTTGCCGATGGACTTCAACAGCTTGTAGCTGGTATCGGAGAGCTTCAATCCGGTCTATCTCAGGCAGCTAACGGGCAAGGCCAGATTGTAAGCAAGATCCCTTCCATTACGGGCGGACTGGACCAGCTGCAGGGAGGTCAGAAGCAGCTCGCCAACGGCTTTGGTGATCTTACCGGCCAAATCGGAGAGCTGACGGAAGGGCTGAGCGCCAGCGCGGACGGTCTGAAGCAAATTTCGGATGGACTGCATTCCGCACAGGATTATCTGCAGCAGATTCAGGATCTTCATGATGAGGACCTCAGCGGATTCTTCATTCCACAAGAAGCTCTCGAGAATGAAGAGTTCCAGACGGTATTCGATACCTATTTAAGCGGAGACCGTAAAGTGATGACACTGGATGTAGTTTTGGCTACCAATCCATACAGCGAGGAAGCACTTGGAACCGTCGAGCAGATCCAAGCTGCCGTAGATCGTGCCGTAAAAGACACGAAATTAGAGAATGCAGAAGTTGCCATCAGCGGCATTACCAGCACCAACAATGATCTGCAAAATATATCGAATGAAGATTACTCCCGAACCGTTATTCTCATGCTGAGCGGAATCTTCATTATTCTGGTTCTGCTTCTGCGCTCCATCGTGATGCCGATTTACCTGATTATTTCATTGGTTATTACCTACTTTACCGCTGTAGGTGTAACTGAAATGATCTTCGTTCACGGCTTCGGGTATTCCGGTATTACTTGGGCCACGCCGTTCTTCAGCTTTGTCATGCTGATCGCGCTTGGAGTTGACTACAGCATCTTCCTCATGGCCCGCTTCAATGAGAACAAATCCTGGAATGTTCAGGATGCCATTCTCCATGCCATGCGCAACATGGGAACGGTAATCCTGTCTGCGGTAGTCATTCTTGGCGGTACCTTCGCGGCGATGTATCCATCGGGCGTACTGTCCATGATGCAGATCGCAACCGTAGTTCTGGTTGGACTTGTGCTCTATGCTCTCGTATTCCTGCCATTCTTCGTGCCGGTCATGGTACGTATCTTTGGCCGGGCTAACTGGTGGCCATTCAGTCCTAAGGAACAGGGCGAATCCTCAAGCAAAGGACATGATCTGAACATGTAATGGACCAGGAGGCATTAATATCGCTTCGTCCTCTTTGACAGTTTGATTCATCGCTTCATCGAAGTTCTATATATAGAAACAACCCGTATGCTGACATCATGGCATACGGGTTGTTTTCATTTCACTCAATATTGCCGGTCGCTTATTTTATTGAACTGTTACATTCCCCTTGTACATATTGCCTGCCGGGCTTCTCGTATTCTGATGCGCCGTGGCCGACGTTTGGTTATAAGCTCCGATTACATATACCGAAGGGTCTGTCAGGTACAGCGTATTGTTGGAAAATACATTACCAGTCCCCCACCCAGTTACGATCTCGTGAAGCTGAAATGCATCCACGATAAGGCTGTTCCCGTTCTGATAAGCGGTATTATTACGGATGATGGCTCCATTACCCTTTACATCAATGAAGCTGTCGGCGTAATTCGCACCGCTGATTCCGTCGCCGTAGAAGGTGCATCCCTCCACCAGCGTTCCGATCGATCGTTCTTTAATATCGATATGCTCCGCAGTAATATTCGGTCCGAATACAACGTTACGTATTGTATTGTAGTGTGTGTTCTGATTGTAGCCCGCACCTTCGGCAGAGCCTACGTAGACTCCTTCCCCAAAGCCTGCCCCCGCCTTACCTGTTTCATAAATACTTGAGTTTTCGATGGAACTATAGGAAGTGCCGTCCCGGAAGTGCACGGCCTCATATCCAATATGGTAAACCTCCACATCGGTTATAAAAGTGTAATTGGAATGATCCAGAAGGATTCCCTTTTGCGCATTGGTAAACTTCAGGTTACGGATCACCCAGTGATCGCCTCGGACACGCAGACCATATCCGGAACCTATGGAATATCCTGAAATTATAGCGGGATTATCCGGATTCTGACTTTCGATTATGATAGGCTGCTGTGCTGTTCCCTCAACATCCGTTGAGAAGCTTCCCGTATACGTACCGGGTGCAAGTACAATCCGCTTGCCGGGGAGCACATTCTTTAATGCACTATGCAGACATGATGCCGTGGAACAGGCTATTACGTCCTCCGACAGATCAGATCCTGATGGTACAGCTCCACTGTCACCAACGGCTGCCGACCGGGCGATCGCATGAACTGATGTACTCCATATGGATGTCCATAACAGCAGTGCCACAGCGGCCAAAACCAGCGTAAGTAAGCCGCGATTTATTCTCGCTTTATTCATTAATTATGACCCCCTCCTTGTCATCGTTAGCTATAAACCTCATTACCATATTAATGAGAAGCAGAAACAAACCGTTCCACTCATGATGAACTTAGCGGAAACCTCCCTGCTATCGGATGGCTTGCATGCTGCTGATTCATAAAATTGGGCTCACGTACGATTGCCTAGGAGAATAACGTATTTTATGGGTCAACGCCTACTACATGATGAAGGGCAGGAGTCACAGTGGCAACTTCTTATATGGATTTCACCTCACCGTCCGTTCGGTTTACTTATGATATGAGCAATAACCCTTTTTTCAGAAAAGACAGTCAAAATTACATTAATTCTCTCTCGGTAAAAGAATTGAATACGCTCGGCAACGCTTCCCTGCTGGATATATACCTCAGCACTGGCAACGTGGTGGAGCCGCATATCCACCAGAATGCATCGGAGCTGATATATGTTATTTCCGGTTCCGTCATCGTCTCCATCGTCAATCCGTTTACGAAAGAACTGCTGAACTTCACGGTAACACCCGGCCAGGTTGCGCTCGTCCCTCAAGGCTGGTGGCATTATGAAATGGCGACGGTTGACAACACGCACCTGATCGCGGTCTTTGACGCTCCTGTGCCTGAATTCATTGGAGGTTCGGATCTCTTGAGATTGACGCCGGCTAGCGTGTTCGCTCATACTTACTGCCTGGATGAGGCCAAAGTCAAAGATACACTTGCACCTATTACCGATACCGTTGTGATCGGGCCACCCCAAAATTGCATGCATCAAGAACAAATGCAAGGCCAGATGATGCATCAACATCATCCTTCGCATCATAATCATCACTATGATCATCAGGGAACTTATAACAATCATGATTATGAGCTTCTTCAACAACAGCAGCAGCAACAATTCCAGCAACAGCAGCAGCTCTTCCAGCAGCGACAACTGTTTCAAGATACCTTCCCTCTGCATCCACCATCTCCATCTGAGCAGCAGCAGTCCCGGCGCCCGCAGCAGCAAATGATCGGCAATCAAGGGGATATTTTCTCAAGGCCCTTCTGGGGATGAAGCGAGCTTCTGAAGATACGCAGCCATAATTAAAGCTGTGTATCTTCTTATTTTGTATACGCCGTTTTATTTCGTTATCTTTGAAAAAGGGTTAGAATAGTAAGGTAAGGCATCATTTGAATGCCCAATGTAAATTTAAGGAGGTTCCTATACATGAGCGTTGATTATAAAGCGTATTTTGCTGAACATCGCGAAGAACATCTGAATGAATTAAAGGAATGGTTGTCCATTCCCAGCATTTCCGCCTTATCTGACCATAAAGGCGACGTTGCAAAAGCAGCCGAATGGCTTGCCAGCAAACTGAATGAAGCAGGACTGGAGCATGTAGAAATCCACCAAACAGCCGGGCACCCCATCATCACAGCAGACTATCTGCATGCTGAAGGCAAACCGACCGTGCTCGTTTACGGCCACTATGATGTACAGCCTGTTGATCCCCTTCATTTATGGGAAACCCCGCCATTTGAACCGGCGATCCGTAACGGTAAATTGTACGCTCGCGGAGCTACAGATGACAAAGGCCAGCTCTTCCTGCATGTGAAAGCCGTGGAAGCCATGCTGAAGCAAGAGAAAGAGCTTCCGGTCAACATTAAATTCTGCATTGAAGGCGAGGAAGAGGTATCTAGCCCGAACCTGCCGCTTTACCTTGAGCAGAACAAGGACAAACTGGCTGCAGATGCCATCGTCATCTCGGATACATCCCTGCTCGCACCGGGCAGACCGGCCATATCCACAGGTCTTCGCGGATTATGTTCGCTGGAATTGTCCCTGGAAACAGCCAATACGGACCTTCATTCCGGTACATATGGCGGCGGCGTTCCTAACGCGCTGCATGCCCTCGTCTCCCTGCTCTCTTCACTTCATGATGAACAAGGCCGCGTCGCCGTGAAGGGTTTCTATGACGGTGTGCTGGAGCTGTCTCCCGAGATGCGCGAGGAGTTTGCCAAACAAGAATTCGATGAGGAAAAGCTGAAGCAGGACCTCGGCCTGGATTCCCTGTATGGCGAAGAAGGCTTTTCCTTCGTTGAACGCGTGGGAGCGCGTCCGACTCTTGAGCTGAACGGCGTATACGGCGGGTTCCAGGGTGAGGGCAGCAAGACGGTAATTCCAAAAGAAGCCCATGCCAAAATTACGTGTCGCCTGGTTGCAGACCAGGATCCGCAAGCGGTTCTCGATGCAATTGAAGCACACTTACATGCCCACACTCCTACCGGTTCAAAGATTACATTCAAACCGAAGGAAAAGGCATTCGCATTTAACATCGATCCGTCCCATCCGATGCTGCAAAAAGCGGCGGACGCATTCGAGCAAGTGTATGGAACCCGCGCCCTTTTCACAAAAGATGGCGGCTCCATTCCGATCGTGGAGAAGCTGTCCAGTACACTCCATGCTCCTGCTGTCATGATGGGCTTTGGCTTGCCGGATGAGAATCTGCATGCACCAAATGAACATTTTAATCTGGAGAATTTCGATAAAGGGCTGCTGACAATTGTACAGTATCTGAAGCTAGTGTAATAACCTCGGCTCCGTAAGCTAACTGACCATACCAGGTCAGAATAGATGCCCGTAATAAGAGACGCATATCGCAGGAATCGAATCCTGCCGATATGCGTCTTTTACTTATATGTAGATGCATTTGCACAATATAAACAATTTTCAATTACAGCGAATAAGAAGCTAATGCCTCATCAATTAACCCACTATTTTTCTCCTACAGCTATGTACATTCGGTATGTCAGCATCCTCCTCTGCCTCTTTCCACTTGCAGTTAAAATGAAGTTCTTTACATTTGAGTGCATACAAACTCCTGCAGCTATCAATAATGATAGAGATGTTCATGAAAACACATAATGGGTATTTAATCCAAAGATAAGGCACAATAGATGAGGAGGGAAAGTATGAGAGCAGTCACATTTCAAGGCGCAAAAGACATACAAGTCAAGCATGTCGAGGATCCTAAGATTCTGACGCAGGATGACATCATTGTCCGTATTACCTCTACAGCTATTTGTGGTTCCGATCTCCATATATATTTAGGAGCTCTGCCAGCCGCTAAAGATTACGTCATTGGCCATGAACCTATGGGAATTGTTGAAGAAGTCGGCACTAACGTCACTCGCGTGAAAAAAGGAGACCGTGTGGTTCTCCCGTTCAATGTATCTTGCGGTAATTGCTACTATTGCGAACATGATATGGAAAGCCAATGCGACAATTCGAATCGCAGAGCGGATATCCATACTGGCGGTTATATGGGATTCACGGAGCGTTATGGAAACTATCCGGGAGGACAAGCTGAGTTATTACGCGTACCGTACGGTAATTTTATGCCATTTGTCATTCCGGAATCATGTGAGCTGGAAGACGAGGCCCTTCTCTTCTTATCTGACGTTCTGCCGACTGCGTATTGGAGTGTTGAGAACGCAGGAGTGAAGCCAGGTGATACCGTAACGGTGCTTGGATGCGGGCCTGTCGGACTGATGACCCAGAAATTCGCATGGATGAAAGGCGCTAAACGAGTCATCGCTGTGGATCGTCTCCCTTACCGGCTGCAAAAAGCAAAACAAATGAACAATGTTGAGATATACAACTTTGAAGATTATGACGATATGGGTGCCTATATTCGCGAGATTACCAAGGGCGGTTCGGATATCGTAATCGATTGCGTAGGGATGGACGGCAAAAAATCCGCTATGGAGGCCATTGGCCAAAAACTGAAGCTCCAGGGCGGCACGTTAAGTGCAATCGATATTGCGATGGATGCCGTTCGGAAATTCGGCACCATTCAGCTGACCGGCGTATACGGTTCGCTGTACAATATGTTCCCGCTCGGCCATATATTCGAACGAAACATTACCCTTACCATGGGCCAAGCTCCGGTCATTCATTATATGCCCGAATTGTATAAGAAAATTACCGCCGGCGAATTCGACCCGACCGAGATCATCTCCCATCGGCTGCCACTCGAACAAGCCAGTGATGCTTACCGGATATTTAGCGATCACCAAGAGGATTGCACAAAGGTGATCTTGAAACCTTAACTCTATATTGCAAAAGGAACAACCAAGCGTTCTTGTCCCATCTGTAACAGACGAGGGTCAATGCTTGGTTTTTTGTGTCCTTATTGATAATTGAATGATTAGATTGTCCCTCCATTTCCACTAAAATTCTACTTTGCCTCCTAATCACTGACCGTAACTGTCAGGAATAATGTCCTATACTCGACTTGAAGCACACATTCTAAACAAAGCGAGGGTTAGCACATGAACATAAGCAAAGCGGATTTTACAACGGAATGGTTAAAAGAGGCGCATATAACAGAACAAGTATTGGAGACTTTGACAGACGATTCGCTTAAAACTGCCATAACGGACCAGCATCGCACACTGGGTCAGCTGGCCTGGCATTTGGTAATGTCCATTCAGTATATGACCATGCTCGGTTTGCAATTTGAAGCCCCGTCTCGCGAGCAGGAGATTCCCGATTCAGCTTCCGAAATTGCGGATAGCTACCGCCGGATCCGGCATGCACTTCTGGATGCGGTTCAGTCACAGTGGAGCGAGGAGGATCTGAGCGCTACCCGTGAATTCGATGGAGAGCCTTGGACAAATGCGGCATTCCTCCACTTTACTCTGATTCATCAAGCCCATCACCGCGGACAGATGACGGTGCTGATGAGACAAGCCGGTCTGCGGATTCCCGAGATCTACGGTCCGAACTACGATTCCTGGATCGACAAGGGCATGGACCCGCTCGTGTAAAAAAGATACAATCGAATTAATTTCAACATTGAAGATTATTGCAAATGGAAGGAGCCTGCCTTGATGTCCAAAGCGGATAATATGCTGTCGATCCTGTGGATGCTCCGTTCAGGCAAGAAAATGACCGCACAGCAGATCGCCGATGAGCTGGAAATCCATGTTCGAACGGTATACCGCTGCATCGATTCGTTGTGTGCCAGTGGTGCACCGATCATTGCCGATTCCGGGCCGAACGGCGGCTTTCGGATTCACGGGCAGTTTGCGGAATCCCCGCTGTTGTTTGATGCGGAAGAGCAGAAAGCACTGGTGCACGCCTCGATTTTTGCCAAAGAATCCGGCTATCCGTATACGGACGCACTGGAGCGGGCAATCGGCAAGCTGAAGCGTTATACGAACGCGGAACAGCTTTCTCACATTGAACGGCACGGCAGCGGAGTCTCGGTATTGCAGCCTCCTGTCCATGACAGGCTTCGGCCGCTGCTTCAGACGCTGGAGAGTTCCGCGGCACATAGGCAAACGCTGACGATGACGTATTCGAAGGGCAGGGAAGGCGACAGCATGACCCGTAACTTCGATCCCTATGGCATTATCCATTGGAAAGGTCACTGGTATGCAGCCGGCTACTGTCATCTGCGACATGAGATTCGCAATTTTCGCGTGGATCGGATCATGGGATTGGAGCAGACAGAACTTTTATTTGAACGGCCTGCTGATTTCTCGGCCAAGGAAGCACTCCTTGGCAATCTTCTCCCCGGTCCGGACAGCCATGAATCCTTGGTCGATGTTATCATCCAAGGTCATGAGCATGTTCTGAATGAACTGTGTCAGCACTGGTTATTCGGACATACCCTCATCAAGCGTCGGCATGAAGAAGTTCATTTCCGGCTGGGCACTTCTTCACTGATGTCCTATGTTCCCTATTTTCTCCTCCCTTATGGCAAAGCTTTAACCATTCAGGAGCCCGAATCTCTTGTCCTTAAGTTAACAGAAATTACGACAAGCATGAGCCTCCATTATGAACACATGTTAAGCCACATGACCAATAAGAAAGGATGAACCACGATGGAGAAATTCGCCATGTACGGAAAGCTGATCGCCCATCCCGGCAAACGGGATGAACTTGCGGAGATCCTGCTCGAAGCAGCAGCGATGCTCAGCGATAACAAAGACTGTGAACTCTATATTGTGAACGTGTCAGACAGCGACCCCAATGCCGTATGGGTTACGGAATTGTGGAGCAGCCAAGATGCCCATGCCGCTTCATTGCAGGGAGCCGATACGTCAGAGCTGCTGCAGCGCGGACGGTCACTGATCGCCGGCGCGGAGCCGCTCAAGCTGAAACCCCTTGGGGGTAAAGGGATTTAGTATATTCATTTTTCACGCCATTAAAAAAGAAGCTGTTCCCGAATCGAAATTCAGGAATAGCTTCTTTTCACTATATATTGTTCCGATATTCGGACGGGCTGTAGCCGACCTCTTTACGAAACGTTTTGGAAAAATAGTTCGCCGATTCAAACCCGGTCGCGTCCGCAATTTCCTTAATGCTCAGCGGAGTTGTCCGGAGCATCAATTTCGCCTGCTCCATCCGCTTGAGGCTTAAATATTTTTGCGGGGTAATCCCAAAATGCCGCTTGAAATACTTAATAAAGTAATTCGGATGCAAATGCAGCGTTCCTGCCATCTGCTCCAAGGTTATCTCCTCGTGCAGGTGATTCTTAATGTACTGCTGTACTTTGTGAAGCCGGCCCATATCCTCCATCTTGTCCGCATGGATCTGCGGCTGCTGATGTTCGAATACCCGGGATAGAATCTCCAGCATCACCGACTTTTCTCTCAACCTTGCGGCGATTGATTCGGAGCGATGCGAATCGACAAGCTGCTGGAACAAAGCAGGCATCTCCGCGTTCCCCGACAAGTCATAGCAATAGGGCACATTCAGCCAGGAAAACACATCGGAATCACCCACCGTTGCCGAGAAATGCGACCAGTATTTAAGATAGGGACGACCGCTGATGACAGAGTAGGATTGCCTGGTGCGTGCCGGCATCAGAACCAGCTGCCCCGGAACGGGATACAGTTCCTCATCACCGATCTTCACCCATCCTTCCCCATCCAGAATAAAATAGAGCTTGTTGTATGACACGGTGTAGTCAAATTCCTTCCACTCCGGCCAGCACTGCGTTCTCTCGGCTTCCCAGATTTGAACCTGCATGTTCAGGAGCATCTGCTGAATGGCTTCATGTCCATTTCGTTCATTCTTCATCTTCCATTATCCTCTAAAGTTATTATAATACCCGCCAGAGTTAAGTAATTCTCTATTCATACTATCACATTCTTGATAAAATCAAACTCGACAATTCCAACAACCGGAGGTTTGACATATGACAAAAACTACCACTCCACAAAACCAAGTCATCCGCGACCGAACCGAGCGTGTGCAATGGTTCCAAAACGACCGTTTTGGCATGTTCATCCACTGGGGACTCTACTCGATTCCCGCCAGAGGCGAATGGCTCCGAAGCTCGGAGCAGATGAGCATCGAAGACTATCAGACGTATTTCGATGAATTTGACCCGGTTGATTATAACCCTCGTGAATGGGCCAAAGCTGCCAAGAAGGCAGGCATGAAATATGCCGTACTGACAGCCAAGCACCATGACGGATTCTGTTTATTCGACAGTAAGCTGACAGACTATAAAGCTACGAACACGAAGGCAGGCCGGGACCTCGTGCAAGAATTTCTGGATGCCTTCCGTGAAGAAGGCCTCAAAGTCGGCCTATATTTCTCGCTGATCGACTGGTATCACGAAGACTACCCTGCTTATGGTGACCGCATTCACCCTATGCGCGCGAATGAAGCCTTCAAGCGCGATCCTAAAAATTTCGACCGTTACCTGGATTATATGCATGGGCAAGTTCGGGAGCTGCTGACAGGCTACGGCAAACTCGATATTATGTGGTTTGACTTCTCTTATGATGACATGCGCAGTGAAGTGTGGCGCGCCACCGAGCTTATGAAAATGATTCGCGAGCTCCAGCCTCACATCCTCATCGATAACCGGCTCGAGGGCAGCGGCGAAAGCGGCGGCAGCATCTATACCACCGAGCCTTCTGTTTATAGCGGCGATTTTGCATCCCCTGAACAGATTATCCCACCGCATGGCGTTGTGGATGTGACAGGAGCCCCGATCCCATGGGAAGCTTGCATTACGCTGAACAACAACTGGGGCTATGCTGCAGCTGACCGCAATTATAAATCGGCCACCACAATTATCCGTAAACTGGTAGAGTGCGTCAGCAAGAACGGTAACATGCTGCTGAATGTCGGACCCGATGCAAAAGGCAATATCCCTAAGGAGAGCCTTGACATTTTGGCCGAGATTGGTGACTGGATGAGCAAGAACAGCGACAGTATCTATGGCTGCGCGGCAGCCGATTATCCGAAGCCGGAGTGGGGACGCTATACGCAAAAAGGGAATAAGCTGTACGCCCATGTTTTTGAAGAGTCCATTGGTCCAATCAATCTGATTGGCATGGCCGACAAAGTCAAGAAGGCAAGGCTGCTATCTGACGGTTATGAATTATTCCTTAGCCGCCCCTGGAGTGCTGCGGAATTCGTTGAAGATGCCTTCGTGAATTTTGCCCGGCCTGAACACTTTACGTATCCGCTTCCTGACAAACGCAATACGGTTATTGAGCTGGAGCTTCATGACAGAGCGGAATGATCGTAACAACAGGTTGAAATTGAATTTGCTTTACCCATAATCGAGCCTGACATGATGTTTCAATACATCGTGTCAGGCTCATTTTTATGCACGACTATTCATTACCGAACTTTCTAGCAGAAAACCCATACCAACTCTATCGATTCTTCATTAGATATACTATCAATCTAGTAAAGGCGGTGGGAGATATGGGAATTCTCACGATAGAAAAGTGGAATCACACTTGCCAACTTGATACTTCAACCAAGCCGCGTCGTAACATCGGATGGATATCAAGCAATTGGAGCGGATACAGTCTCGAAGGAAAAAAAGGAGCTTACAAACAGATTTCCGCCAAATGGAATGTGCCGTTTGTTCGTCCAAGCCGTGCAGCTACCTATTCGTCTGCATGGATTGGAATAGACGGCTTCGGCAACAGCAATCTGATACAGACCGGAACGGGTCATGAATTCATAGACGGTAAGGCTTACTATTATGCATGGTGGGAGATCCTCCCGGCCTCGGCTACAATCATCCCGCTACCGATTCAGCCGGGTGACCGGATGTATGCCAGCATCAGCAAACGCAGCGGTTCTAACTGGTTAATCACCCTTCGAAACGAATCCCGGAATTGGACATTTCGAACATTGCAACGCTACAACGGTCCGCAGACCTCGGCGGAGTGGATCGTAGAAGCACCCCAAATTAATGGGGCTCTAGCGACCATGGCGAGGCTGTCTCCCGTCGTCTTTTCCTGCTGCCGCGTCAACGGAAAAAAACCGAAACTCACGGCGGATAACGGAGGCATCATGTTGCAGAATTCAAAGGTTACCTCCATTCCCTCCAATCCGAACAAAGCGGGAGACCGGTTCGTTGTTAAAAATGTTCAATAGGAATTTACCTTGACGCAGTGGAAAGGATGACCCTCATGAGCATTTGAAGCAGCTATAACCCCATAACCAACAATAGCCGCTGCACCCGGAAAACTCCGGCAGGCAGCGGCTGTTTCTTTATCATGATTCGTAAACCGGGTTGCCCTTGAACAGGACGAGTCGGCGGCGTGACCGTCTGGCAACGGCTTCCGCAGAGCAGCTGGCTTCTACGATTACCGCGTCTGCCGCATCCCCGGCGTTAGGCCAAGCATAGCGGCCATCTCGATCTAATGGGGTCACGCCTCCCGTAATAAACCCGAGAGCCTGTCCGAGCGAACGTTCATCGCTCATATTGAAGCGTTCGGCCAGCGTACCCGCTTTGTCCAGATTATCCCCTTTGCCAAATGGAGACCAATGGTCCATAATGCTGTCTTGACCCAGGGAGACGTCTACGCCGCAGCGCTGAAGCTGTGGGATTGGAATGGTTCGACCCAGCGGTACGGAGGAAGTAATTGAAATGCCCAGGTCTGCCAGTCGAGTCGCCATCTCGTCTACCTCGCTTGAGGAGATATCAGCGAAAGCCAGAGCATGACTGAGCGTAACTCTTCCATTCCAGCCCGCGTCTTCCGTAAGATCGGCTATGCGTTTAAAGGTATTAAGCCCGACATGAGACGGCTCATGCAGATGCAGGTCAATAGGCGCATTGGCTTCCACAGCCAGCTCCATCACGGTATGGAGCGATTTCTCCATATTCTCATCTATCGTTGCGGGGTCCAAGCCGCCTACGAGAGCTGCCCCATTTCGAAGCGCATCCCTGACCAGGGATACGGACTGACTGCGGAGCAAGCCGTGCTGAGGAAACGCTACAATCTCGACAAAAGCCTTTTCCCTGTATCCTTCCACTGCCTTCAAAGTGGCCTCCAAATTTCTCAAGCCAACGACAGGATCCACATTAACATGAGAGCGAATATGGGTAGACCCAAAGCTCAGCAGCAGATCCAGCAAGCCTTCTGCTCTTTGCTTGGCGGTAGGAAGCAGTTCGGGTAGTAGCCTTTCTTCCTCTTCGATCCTGCTAAATACGCCGTGGGCCGGACGTGTTGGCGCCTTCCAAGGGCCGCCATAGTAGGTTTTGTCCAAGTGGATATGCATATCTCTAAATGAAGGAAGCATCAGATCCCCCTTCATGTCCCGTGTCGGCAATAGCGTATCAGGCACAGCATCCGCCGTAAGGATCTCAGTGAAGGTGCCATTTTCTATTTTCACATGAAAAAGTCCCGTTTCAGTTCCGGTCACAACTTCATTCTCATAGCGGTACCCTGTTTCCAGACGGACATTCAGAAGCCAATATGCTGTGCTTTGTTCACTCATAGCGTTCATCCCCTTTTTGGTTATACCTGCCTTCTATTCGCCTTGTTCTTCGTTAATTGCAATCAATATAATCTGTTCGATCTCTTGATATCCCCGCTCCCTGGCATGCTGCAGAGGAGTTATGCCTTTCCCGTCGGGAATCTGGGCGTCCGCCCCATGATCCAGCAGCAGCTCAACGATACGCTGATAATTCTCGCTGCCGTCACCAAGAATGACAGCCTCCAGCAGAGCGGTCCAGTCCAAATTATTAACATGATTCACATCAACGTTGGTCTGGGTCAGCAGCTGTCGTACAATCTCGACATGCCCGCGCTCAGAGGCCGGAATGAGAGCCGTCCCGCCGTAACGGTTAGTTAACGTTACATCCGCATCAGCTTCGATCGCCAATTGCAGGATTTCCGCCATTCCTTCTGCCCCGGCATACAAAAATACATTGTTTCGTTGATGGTCCCGAATATTGATATCAGCACCCGCCTGGATCAAGGCCTCTACCGTTTCGACATGGTTACGGTAAGTTGCAGCCATCACCGCTGTTCTCCCCTGCTCATTCGTCGCATTTATGTTGGCTCCAGACTGAAGAAGCTGTTCGACAAGCTCCGTATTGCCCTGTTCGGCATACTCAATGAGTTCACGATCCATATTCTGCACCTCTTCTTTCTCCAGATTTGATTGACAAGCCGACAGGAACAGGACCAATAGAATCGCTGAAAAACGCAGCACTCCAATACGCCCTCCTCTTTCTATCGTGTATATGATTATGCTAACATGAGACGGAACCATATGAAAAATACTTAAAAAATTGAACTTACTAAGGTTTTTCATATACAAGGAGGATTGCGACATCTTATGGATATCAGACAGCTGCGTTATTTTATTGCCATTGTGGAGGAAGGTACGATCTCCCTTGCCGCAAACCGGCTTCATATCTCCCAACCGCCTCTCAGCCAGCAGCTGAAGGCTATGGAGGAAGAGCTGGGAGCTGTATTGGTTTATCGCAGAGGAAAGCGGCTGGAAATTACCGAATCCGGTAAAACCCTGTACAAATATGCACTCCAGATGACGCAGCTCTTGGAAGAAGCCAAAGCTGAGGTTCAAGAGGTCGGAATTGGCGACAAGGGGACGCTCCGTCTTGGAATCAATACACTGTCCTCGGTTGAGCTGCCGTCATGGCTGCATAAGTTCAAAGCACGATATCCCCAAGTCTCGTATAAAATTCAGCAAAATGAGTCGTATCAGCTCTGCGAGCTCGTGAGAAACCGATCGCTCGAATTAGCCATCGTTCGCCTCCCACTGGAATTGGATGATTTCTCGATCCTTCATCTGCAGACCGAGTCCTACTATATGCTTACAGCAGATCCAGCTTTCGAACACGATATATCGCTCTCCCATATCGCGAAGTATCCGCTTATTCTGCCCAGTACGGAGGGGCTTGGCGTATACTATACAATCCACATGGCTTTCTCGGAGCAGAAGCTCCAGCCGAACATCGTTGCCGAATGCTCCGACATTTCGCTGTTGCTGCGCTTGGTCGATTCGGGATTTGGCATGGCGATCGTTCCCGAAACTCTGATCAAACAATCTTTGCCTGAATCAGTTCATGCCGTTCATATAAAGGATATCCCCGCCACCGCCTCCACTGCTTTGATCTGGCTGAAGGATCATCATATCTCCAGAACCGCTCTGAACTTTATTGACATGATAACAAGCGTATCTTGTACCAGTCCTTAAAGGGCAGCACAATTAACATGAAGACCTGCATCGTCTCACAAAAAAGAAACGAACCAGTGACAGGTTCGTTTCTTAATTCTCTCTGTGAAATATGAAGCCGTGAAGCAGTGATTAAGCGTATCATACTCTCATAGAAGTCCAATTCCATGTTTTGCAGGGTAGCTAAAGGGTCACTGCTTCATGCCCGTCGATTGTTCAACTTTCTGCGTGATCGTGCTCCCCTGTTTCCTAAATCGGAACAACACAAACGATACGACCATAGCGATCGCAACGCCCGCAGCACCAATCCAGGCAGTCGACGATAAGGATATTTTCTCAATGGCGATCCCCCCGATCCCTGCTCCTGCAGCCATAGCCAGCTGCATCATCGACTGGTTCAAGCCAAGCATGACTCCGGATGAACCTGGCTCGAGCTGGACTAGGTTATACTGCTGTGTCGGACCGGATGACCAAGCAGCTAACGACCATATCACAAGAATAATAAACACGGGAATGACAGATGCCGCTGCATGAGTGAAGGTCAGTACGATCAATGCGACAATATGCAGCAGCATCCCCCCGGACAATGTAAGAGATACTCCCCACCGGTCTGTACTGAAGCCACCGAGCTTAGATCCGATGAGGCTGGCAATACCAAAGGCAAACAGAGCTGGACTGATCCATTTTTCGCTCAAGCCGCTGACGTTAAGCAGGTAAGGAGACAGATAAGTATAGGCAACCGAATATCCACCCAACCAGAAGAATGTGATTGCCAAGCCAAGTGCCACTTTGGGCTTCTTGAGCAGTGCGAATTGCTGGAGCAACGGAACGGGAGCATCTCCTTTTATTTTTGGCACCGTCTTATTGAGGATAAACATTGAAATAACACCCAGAATGGCAATCAACCCAAACACCGATTTCCAACCAAAAGCAGCTGCCACGACACGTCCAAGAGGGACGCCTATGATGAGAGAAGCCGTGAATCCCATAATGACAGTGGCGATCGAACTCGCTTGTTTGCCCGGCGGCGCAATTTCGGCGCTAATTCCGAGTGCGGTAACAACTACCATTCCTGCTCCAATCGCCATAACAACTCGCGCGATCACAAACGGGACATAACCCGGAAGAACAAATGACAAAATATTGGCAATCACGAAGATGCCCAAAGAGTAAACCAACAACTTCCGTCTTTCCACCCTAGCTGTTAATGCCATAAGTACAGGGGTCATAATGGCATATACCAGTGAGAAAATCGTAATAAGCTGACCTGCTGCTGTTATTGTAATTCCTAACGAATCCGCAATTTTATCCAAAATTCCCGATACAATATATTCCGATGTTCCCACTAGAAAGCTGACGATTGCCAATAAATAAATCTTCCAAGCACTAGTCATGATTCCACTCCTTCTGTTATATTTACATATTATAAATTGTCGATATATAAACCAAAAGAAGTACATATTACGATATGTCGATGTATTATACAGAAATAGACTGAATATTCCTTATGTCGTAAAGAATATTCAGTTCCTGAGCTATATTTCTTGCTTCAAATACTCGACGATTTCCCGAATAGCATCTTCATCCCGCTTGTAATATGTGAATTTCCCAAGCCGCTCCGTCTGGATCAAACCTGCCCGATGCAGAATCGATAAATATTGCGATGCAGTGGACTGCGTCATATTCAGCTTCTCTGTCACTTGGCTTACACATACCCCTACTTTCCTCATATCAATCCCTTCATGGGGTGTAAAATGTTGTTCCGGATCCTTGAGCCAATTCAATATTTCAAGCCTCGATTCATTAGACAATGCTTTAAAAACTTCGATTGGTTTCATACGTATCATTATATCGAAAAATATCGATGTGTCAAACCTATTCTCTGCCGTTCCCTTGATCAATCACTTAATAAAGAAAGACCATAACTCGATGTCATGGTCTTCCACTGTATGCTCTTTGTACATCGTGCGGACTTCTCCTTGTGCGCATGATGCATGTTCGGGGCATGCTTGGATGACTGTCGACTATATGCCGACGAGCTAACTTTGGTTTTCAAGAGTGTTTCTCAGAACGAATAGTCGAACAAACAAGCGTTTCGATCAGAAAGCCGTACTTATAGCATGCAAGATCTCCGTAATTTCGCTTATTACAGCAATCCGGACTTCTTCACGCTAGCCAGGAAATCATGGAATTCCGGAATATTCAACTGCTGTGCTGCATCGGAAAGTGCGGTAGCCGGATCAGGATGGACCTCAACCATGACACCGTCTGCACCCGCAGCCAGCGCAGCCTTGGCACAAGGAGCAAGAATGTCCTTACGGCCTGTAGAATGCGTCACATCCACCAGCACCGGAAGATGCGTTTCCTGTTTCAGAATCGGCACCGCCGAGATATCCAGCGTATTTCTTGTCGCCTTTTCGTATGTCCGAATGCCGCGTTCGATCAGCATTACTTGCGTATTCCCGCGGGATACGATGTACTCCGCAGCGTGCACGAACTCATCAATCGTAGCTGCGAGGCCGCGTTTTAACAGCACCGGTGTCTTAACGTCACCCGCTGCTTTTAACAGCTCGAAGTTCTGCATGTTCCGCGCTCCGATCTGGATGACGTCAATGTAATCGCAAGCGAGCTCAATATGCGCAGGATCCACGATCTCGCTAATCGTCTTCAGTCCGAACTCAGAAGCCACTTCCTTCAGGATTTTCAGCCCTTCAACCCCCAGTCCTTGGAAATCATAAGGGGATGTTCTCGGTTTGAACGCACCTCCGCGCATGACGGTTATACCTGCTTCCTTCAGGGCAGCCGCAACCTGGCGTACTTGTTCATAGCTTTCAACTGAGCATGGTCCTGCAATCATTACCGGTGCGCCGCCACCGATTACAGTGTCGCCCAGTTGAATCAGTGTATCTTCCTGTTTCTTCTTTCGGCTGACCAGCAGATGTTTCTTATGATCGACCTGCTGCAGCTTCAGCGATGCCTGGAAAATTTGTTTAAATAAATGACGAACAGTCTCATTATCAAAAGGTCCTTGGTTATGCTCCACCAGGGTATCCAGCATTTTTTTCTCACGAACCGGATCAAAATCGGGCACTCCCTGTTTTTGCTTCTCCTGGCCGATCTCTTGCGCGATTCTCGCCCGCTCCGACAACAGCTCGAGCAGTTGCAGATTAACGGTATCAAGCTCCGATCTTAATTGTTCTAAACGTTGAGTCATTCACAATCTCTCCCTCATATTTTCTAGTATATAAAAACAAAAAGACCCCCCGCCCGGAAAGGGACGAGGAGTCGTGGTACCACCCTTATTAGATATGTCGAAAAAAACAAACACATCTCACTTGAACCTCTTAACGCAAGGGTACGGGTAAACCTACGTGCGCCTGCATGAAACATGCAGCGTTTCAGAATACCAGCTCCGGAATGAACTTCAGCGGGAAACCTTCTCTCGGGCGCTCTCAGTCGGTGGCAGCCCTTTCCTGTCAGGAATGTTCCTTCGCTTACTCTTTCCATCATCGCTTGTTTAAACATATCGTGTTGAATTTAGAAGCATTGTATTACACCCCGGATCAGAAATGCAAGAGTTTTATTTAAAGCTTGCATGCTTTGATGCAGTGAAGATGTATTTCATTTTGCTTCATGCAAGGGCTGGGTCTGCCCTCTCCGCCCTTGATTCAGCGGGCTTCCCCAATAGGTGAACAGGCGCCACACATATTCGAGCGGTCCGATTGGGAAAAGCTTTAACCATACCCGGCTAAACACCGCTTGCAGAGCAAAAATAACGACAACGATCACCATTTGCCAGACTGGCTCGATCGTTCCATACCATCCCAAGCCGTAGCTGTAAAAGATCAATCCACACAGGACCGATTGTAACAAATAGTTCGTGAAGGCCATTTTCCCTGGGTAGGAAAACCAATGGAGTCCTTTCTTCCAGAGGTTACTTTGGTATAAAAGTGCAAACACTCCGATATAGGCCAGCGCCAGAAGTGGCGCGCCTACGAACAAAGCTGCTGCTTCGCCCCAGAACGGAAGTCCTTTTACCAGCGATAATACAAGTTGAAGGACAAGTCCTATGCCTCCGCCAATGATGAGCAATTGTATAATTCCCTTCCGGTTCTCCTGAACATCATGTAAAATCCGGCGTTTGCAGAAATAAGCCCCCATCAAAAACATGCCTAATATTTGCGGATAAAATAGCAGCATATTAAAGATGGAGCCAATGTAATCATTTACCCGCTGAATGATAATCTGGGTCATCGTCCCCGCACCGTAAATGGCTGCATCCCGCTCTTGATAATAGACTCCTATCTGCCGAACATCCGCTTGGCTTACCGGGTCAAAAGCCTGACTTGCTGAGTCACTCAACAGACTTGCACCCGTCACCAGGATTGGAACAATCAGCAGCAGTGACAATGACCAAATCAGCAATGTTCTCGGCTTGCAGCGCTGAAACAGCATGAGGAGAAAGCCCATTAACGCATAGTGTGTCAGAATGTCTCCATACCAGATGAAGATCCCATGGAGCAATCCAATCAATAACAACGCCGTCAATCTTCGGGTATAAATACGGTTGAAGCTTCTTCCTTTTGCCTGAGCACTCTCCCGCATCAATACCATCCCAAAACCAAACAAGAAAGAGAAAATGAGTACAAATTTGCCGTCAATGACAATCCCGCGCAGCAGCAAAACAAGCTCATTATACCAGCCAGACCATAAATCAACCCCATATGAGATCGTCTGCAGCGATGTTGTGAAAAAGGAAATGTTGACCAAGAATATGCCTAATAGTGCAAACCCTCTCAAGCTGTCAATCAGCTCTATTCTTGATTGTGAGTTCAATGCCATTCTCGTACCCCCTAATTATGATGCTCCCAGATTAAGGTACAATCATAAAGAAAGGATAAAGATTTAAATCTTGCTGTTAGTATAAGTGTCCTACTTCAACGGAGCAGGCGGAATCGTTCTGAAGAAGCGGCAGCGGTCGCCTTTGCACCCGGATTTCAACAATTAATAATTGAATGATAGAAATCTGGGGGCAACAGCGATCGGAAGAATGATCCGCAGGCGTAGTGGTGCTTGATCTACAGAATATTAAGTCCACTTCTTTATTCATTCTTTAGAAATGATGTGTACAATAACAAGATAGACATTTTTATAGCTAGTTCTTGGAGGGTGTACGGGTATGGCAAACGAAACGATCCTATTGGTGGATGATGAAGAAGAAATCATTGCTTTTATACAAGATTCGCTGGAGCTAGAAGGCTACCATGTATTGACTGCCGCTAACGGGCGGGATGCCTTAATCCAGAGCAAACAGCAGCCTTCGCTGATAATACTCGATGTGATGATGCCTGAGATGAACGGCATTGAAGTATGCGAACAGCTTAGGGAAACAACGCAATGTCCCATTGTATTTCTAAGCGCCTGTCAGAGTGAAGTGGACCGTATTAGAGGTTTGGCCGCGGGCGGAGATGACTATCTGCTTAAACCCTTCAGCCTCGCTGAATTAAAAGCTAGAATCCATGCCCATCTGCGGAGAGAGCAGAGAATCCATATGCAAATAGAACAAGGTGTCCTTCGATTCCCATCCTTAACGATTGATTGCAAAGGACATACCGTGAATTGCAATGGACACAACATTCCTCTTACAAATAAAGAGTATCTGATCGTAGAATTGTTGGCCATGCATCAGGGCCAGGTTTTTTCCAGGGAACAAATCTATGAGAAATTATGGGGATTCGATGCGATGGGTGACGATTCCACGATCACGGAGCATATCAAGAAAGTCCGGGCTAAGCTGGCCGCTCACACACAAGACCGTACCTATATTCAAACGGTATGGGGCATCGGTTACAAATGGGATCCCAAATGACCAAACAACGTTCCATAAAAAATACGTTTGCCCGACACTTCGTCTCCATTCTGACCTTCAGTTTAGTGGCTACTCTGTTGACTTGGGGATTTCTAGCGCTGCTGCTCGGCTACTTGTTCAACCATAACGTTGCGCACCCGGCGAATCATTACGAAACGAAAATTCCTGCCATAACACAGTACGCGAAAACCCGCGGCGATTCTATCATGGATAAGCAGGGGCAGGCAAGTTTAGAGAAGCTCATCCCTTCCCAAGGCATGAACTATCTTGTTGTGTCACCTGCAGGTGAGACTCTGTACGGAGATCTCAAGATTAAAGAATCACTCACCGGGCAGAAAATAATAGCGCGCTTGAACCAGACGCACAGCAACCTCAACCAGGTTGTTAAATACACGCCCGTTTTATCCCAAAATGGAGAATTCATAGGTGCTCTTCTGCTGGGATACAATCTCAAAGTGACTGCAGATGATCCAGCGCTTAATCCTATGGTAACCATAGGGTTCCTAACCTTTTTTTAACGCCATTTCTGTATATCATTTTGTTCACCTTCATATTTGGAAGGCGGTTCAGCCGGATGATCAGCACTCCTTTGCAGCAGCTGCTGCAAGGAGCTGAAATGATTAAGACGAGAAATTTACGGTTCTCTATGACCGGAACGTCATCTATAACGGAAGTCAACCGACTGACGAATGCCTTTGAAGACATGCGTCAGGAGCTGGAGCAATCCATAACGCGGGAGTGGAGATTGGAACAAGAAAGAAGCACCATGTTTGCAGCACTTGCCCACGACCTGCGTACACCGCTTACGATTATTCAAGGGCATGTCGAGGGCATGGAGCAGATGAAGGGTGAATTCTATGCTGCCAAAAGAGCACAATATTTGCAAGTGATCAGGCGAAATACCATTCGTGCTTCAAAACTGCTGCAGGATATGAACACCATAACAGAACTTGAGAAGATGTCGTTCCGTCTTCAGCCGCTCCCCGTAGATATTGAGGAATTGGCGAATGATAAAACACCCGAATACGCCGCATTATGCAAGGACAAATGCATCGCCTTTCATACTGAAATTAACGATAACCGAACGCTCAAAACTCCTGTTATCCTCGATCCGTATCGCATCATTCAGGTCCTCGATAACCTTGTCTCCAACAGTATTCGGTATGCGTCGCCTGAAACCGGTGTAATTCTATGGCAGATTGAAATCACCAGGCAGCAGGTGTTAATGGCTATTTCAGATAATGGAACAGGCTTTGGAGAGACGCAAGATCTGCAGCAGGTATTCAAGCAGTTTTATCAAGGGGAGGGTCATTCCTCCAGGCAAAAAGGACACTCAGGTCTTGGATTGTATATTGCCAAGCTGCTGATTCAGCATCATGGAGGAGAGATTTATGCGGAGAATAATCCATCTGGCGGGGCAACCGTTCGTTTTACCTTGCCCATCCAAGAAACATGATCGTCCCCCTGCAAAAATAAAGAGGCCCCCTTATGATCCAATGGATCAAGGGGGCCTCATCGTTATACCTTCAACCGATATATTGCCTTATTATCAAGCCCGCGGATCATCGGTGTCCAAGGCTCCGTTTCAATTGTTGTATCCAGTGCATCTTCTACCATTTGCAGTTTGGCATCCAGATTGTCGATGTGGTGTAGAGCTACGGCTTCGGCCGTTTGCGGCTGGACCGGACTCCCCCACTCTCCCAGATTATGATGGGAAAGCACGAGATGCTGCAAACCTAGTACAACTTCGGATTCCAGCGGGATATCCAGCGAAATGGCGGCCTCCACAATCCAGTTGGAGGCAAGAGCTATATGCCCGATCAGCTTTCCATGGTTGCTATAGTCCGTAACGACACCCATCTGTGCGATCATCTCTTCCGGCTTGGCGATATCATGGAGGATAATACCCGCCTTGATCAAATCCGGATTCAAGAATGGCCGCTGCTTGCAGATGAAATCGCCGATTTCGAGCATGCGGACGATATGATAGGCAAGTCCTGCGTAATAGGCGTGATGATAGGTTTTCGCTGCTGGATAATGCATCAGCTTCTCTTCTACCTTCGAGACACAGTACTGCACGATGCTTCGTGTTTGCGGCTCTCTTATCTCATTCACGGTCAGATTAATCGTATGCACCAGGTCAACGGGACGGATCGGTGCAGCCCGCACATAATCGGTTAGGGAAACGCCATCTGCTTCGGTGGCCTTGCGAATCCGACTGATTTTGACCTGCGGCTGATCCCTATAACTCAGAACGGTACCCTGAATTTTGACTAATTGCATCGGCAGAAATGTTTCCTTGTCCTGAACCGTCACATCCCAGTATTTCGCCGATATTTGCCCGCTGGCATCCGCAAGGATGATATCGAAGTAATCCTTTGGCGGTGTACCGTTGGTCTGCCTCATATTCAATTCTTTTAATAAATAAAAACCGACAATTTCCTCTTGTATACTAAGTTTATTTATAGCCTTCATCTGGTTCCTCCCTGAACATCCTGAATAATCATTCTCTTCTTCTGTATTAAACAATAGGCATGATAACCTAACTATAACAAACTCTCTCAATTGGGGTCTATGTCATCTCACAGCACGGCAGAATTCTATGACATATCCTGTTTGACCAAGCTGGAAGACTTGGCGCTGAAATACAAAAAACACGCCTTCGAAGGCGTGTTTTGTAGGTTTGCAGTCATCTTGTCATTTCAGGATTTCCAAGCGCTAGGGTGATCTTCCCTCACCATGTCCAACTCCACAGCATTTGCGTTGCTCTCTACCTGCTCCACACTTTTGCAACCTGGGATTACACAGCTGACCGCCGGATGCTTCAAACACCAGGCCAAGGCCCACTGTGCCATATTCACGCCTTCCGGCACTTCACTTTTCTTAATCTCTTCCACGAGCTTCAGCTTCATATCAATCTCATCCTGATCGCGGTTCTTACGTACATTATCACTGAATACCGTCCCCGGCTTGTATTTACCACTTAAGTAGCCACTCGCAAGCGGAACACGCGCCAATACACCAAGATCCTGCTTTATGCATGAAGAGAAGACCTCTTCCTCCGGCGCTTGATCCAAACGGTTATACACCACTTGAATCGCTTTGGCATTTAGCTCTGAAGCCCTGTCGGTTTGATAGATATTGCGGTTGCTGCCGATCGAAATGCCAAGATTGCGAATCGTTCCCGCCTGAACCTGCTTATCCAGCATCGTCCACATATCATCTTGATTGAACACTTCATCCGAGCCGGAATGAAATTGATACAGATCGATGTAATCCGTGCGGAGTGCTTTAAGGGATTCCTCCAGCTGAAGCTGGATCTGATTAACGTCCCAAGCATTTTCCCACTTTGCGTGCCACTGATGACCAAACTTCGAAGCAATGACCCAATCCTCCCGGCGGTCACGCGACAAGAAATCTCCGATGAAATTTTCGGACATATGGTGAGGTCCATAGCACTCAGCCGTATCGATCAAATTGATTCCGCGTTCCTTCGCATGGTTCAAGATGGCGTCCACTTCTTTTTGATTAAAATCCTTTCCCCAGTCACCGCCAAATTGCCATGTTCCTACACCTATTACCGAAACCCGTAAATCGGTTTTCCCAAGACGTCTGTATTTCACTGAACTCACCCCTACTCATCAATTTATACACTACGCGCCTATATCTTATTTGAAATTGAAACCGTTTGCAAATATGGGTAACTGGCACTCTCTCTCGCCTAACATCATAATTTCGTTCTCTCACTAAAGATTTGACTGTTTAATAAGCAATTGTTATGGTGAACCCTATTATACGTCATCGATTCTTTCACTATCATCATTCGGAATAAGAAAGGGGGCCCTTGGCATGAATTCTCGTACGATAGAACGCCGAATGCCTGTAATTAAAGAAAGTCTGAAAGCAAAGACGTCCAATGATTTTCAGAGAATCATTCATGAATTTCTTCCTACTGATCTGGCATTCGTACATAGCCGATTAAGCGACACCGAACAGTTCCATTTTTTACAGTTTCTTAATGTGGAACAGCTTACGGACTTGATCCTGATTATGGATCACGACAAGCAAATTGACTTGTTCCACAAGCTGGGTAAAGAAAAAACAGCTCTCGTGTTGGATTGGATGAATAATGAGGATCTTGCGGTTCTGCTCGAAGACCTGTCAATCCAGCAAAAAACAGAACTCCTTGAGGGGATGCGCGAAGAGGAGTCCCAATTTGTATTGAATATGATAGAGTACCCGTCTGAAACCGCAGGCCGGATCATGACCAACCGTTATGTGTGGATTCCGCAGCATTACACCGTTTCAGAAGTGGTAGATAAGCTAAAAAGCTATGCCTCCATTTCGGAAACAATCAACTATCTGTATGTGATAGATGAGGAAAGGAAGCTGCTGGGCGTCGTCTCATACAGAGGACTTATTCTGGCTGAGCCGGACGAATATATCGTGGAAATTATGCACAGCCCCGTTCTGTCCGTACCCGTGGATACAGATCAGGAAGAAGTGGCATTCCTTATCCAAAAATACAATATGGTTGCCATCCCGGTCGTAGAGAAGGATGAGCGGCTTGTCGGCATCGTTACGGTCGACGAAGTCCTCGATATCATCGTCATGGAAGCGGATGAAGATTTTCGCAAAATGAACGCCACCGGAGGTAAGACCATTGATTTCAACACCAAAGCAACCGTTGCTGCTTATCGGAGATTGCCATGGCTGATTCTGCTTTTATTCATCGGTCTGATCTCAGGGACCATTATTTCCAGATTTGAAGAGACGCTGGCCCAGGTTGTAGCCTTGGCCTTCTTCATGCCTATGATTGCAGGGATGACAGGGAATACCGGTACACAGTCCCTCGCTGTCATTGTGCGCGGACTGACAACAAAGAAATTGTCCAGATCTGTGGTAATCCGGCTGTTAGTCAGAGAGCTGAGGGTCGGTTTGATGATCGGGGTAATATGCGGAATTCTGATCGCACTGATCGCCTACCTCTGGCAGGGCAATATGTATCTTGGGTTCGTGGTCGGAAGCTCATTAATTGCAACGCTTATCGTGGGTACGATGGCCGGCACAATCATTCCATTGATCCTGTATAAATTCAAGGTTGATCCAGCTGTTGCCTCAGGCCCATTGATCACAACGATTAATGATATCCTTTCGCTTGTTATTTATTTCGGCATAGCGACCATGTTCCTGTCTTACATGTAACTGGCTGAACAAATAGCAATCCTGCTTGGTAAAAGAGACTTTCGGTGCAAGTGCTGGAGGTCTCTTTTGGCCTTCCTGATTAGAAAAGATCTAATATTTTTAGGTGAAATACCTAATTTTCTTAGGTTTAAGGTGCAATAAGCGTCTGATAAAATAACATGAGAAGCGCTTACAATGTATTGAATCAAGGAGGAACCGTGATGATCAAGCCCGTACAGCCTAACGAACCGATTGTAACTCATATCTATACCGCCGATCCTTCTGCCCACGTATTCGAGGGTAAGATTTATATTTATCCTTCCCATGACCTCGATCACGAGAACACATCCAATGATAACGGGGACCAATATGACATGGAAGACTATCATGTTCTTTCAATGGATGATGTGAATACTCCATGCGTGGACCATGGCGAAGCACTGCATATCAAGGATGTTCCATGGGCCAAGAAACAGATGTGGGCACCGGATGCCGCTTATAAGAACGACACTTACTACTTGTATTTTCCTGCAAGAGATCATGACGATATATTCCGTATAGGAGTGGCTACAAGCTCCTCCCCTTCTGGCCCCTTTAAGGCTGAACCCAACTATATTCCGGGAAGTTACAGCATTGATCCCGCCGTATTCATTGATGATGATAACCGAGCCTACTTGTACTTCGGCGGCCTTTGGGGCGGGCAATTGGAGCAATGGCAGACCGAAGCGCATATTCCGAATGCGGAAGGACCTGCAGCTGATGCACCTGCCATCGGTCCGCGGGTTGCGGAACTAAGTGACGATATACTTACTTTCAAGGATGCTCCCCGGGAGATATCCATTACCGATGAGAATGGCGAGCCGATTGTAGCAGGAGATGAAGAACGCAGATATTTTGAAGGTCCCTGGGTTCACAAATACAAGGGCACCTACTATCTGTCATACTCTACCGGTTCAACGCACAAAATCGTCTACGGCACGAGTCAAAGCCCAATGGGGCCATTTGAGTTTAAAGGGACGATCCTTACACCTGTTATCGGTTGGACTACGCATCATTCTATCGTTCAGTTCCAGGATAAATGGTACCTCTTCTATCATGACAGCTCCCTTTCGGGAGGAGCAGACAATAAACGCAGCGTGAAATTTACGGAATTGACCTACAATGAGGACGGCACCATTCAAACCATTGATCCGTACGGTAAATAAAACAAAACAAGGCTGAAACCCTGGATTCGGGGTTCAGCCTTGTTATTTCTATATGTTAATTGTAATGTTCCGCTTCCAGAAGAAGAGATAATTTACATACCTTTTTTATACATGGAATACGAGTATACAGTCGGAACAACTACAAGCACTACCACAATCGGGATGATCGCTAAAGCAATATTTAACTTTAGAAATGTCGTCATAATGATGAGCGTTCCACCTATCATCCATAGATAACCTGCAAAACGATGTGTTCTGTTCCAGTTATCCTCATTATGCAGCGTCCATGGAAGCTTAATGCCCATCGTATAGTTCTGTTTGGTCTTCGGCATATAATTTCCGACTACTATAATTAGAATGCCCACAAGCGCCGGAGCAATCGTCTCAATCGGCAGATCAGCACCCATGGCCTTAAATAGCGTAACGGGCATGATAATAACTGACAATACGGGAATCATCCATAAACCAATCCATCTTACTGCGGGAGCAGCGTTCATCTTCTTAGGATCATTGTTAACGACGATATGCACAACGAAGTTAATCACAGCCATGAGGACCGGGAGCCCGAACACAGCTATAGCTTTTGGTAAATAATTATCCGGGTTGCCTGCGCTGTTCCAATGAACAGCCATTTGTTCGGGCAATTGGTCATACAGTGTGATCGATAAAATAATCGGCAATAAACATCCCAGCGTGGTCATAATGAGTGTGGAGCTATTCTTTTTCCCCATCTTGTTTCCCCCCGTTAAATTGTGAGAACCATAACATAATTTCTTCAAAGACCGACACATTAATTTCGTAGTAAACATAATTCTTGTATTTTGATTCAAATATCAGCCCAGCCTTCTTCAGCTGCGATAGATGATACGAAATAGTTGCGCCGGTCATATCGAAATGCTGACCAATCTCACCTGCTGACATTTTGCCGCGCTTAAGCATAACCAGAATTTCGCGCCTTACCGGATCAGATAACGCCTTGAATGTTTCAGGAAACCCCAATTTGCATCACCCGTATTTCTATTTAGAATTTCTTCTAAATACATTATCGCTCAATCCCATACAGATTTCAATATCTATTTCGAAAAAAATCTAAATAGAGGCAAAAAACCATACTGACAAACCTCAATCCTAGGAACTTCCGGAACTATCCAGCTCATACCTTAATAAACAACAAAAGTCCACCTCGGATCAGCATAAACTCTAATCCTCAGCAGACTTTCTTATTGTAAGGCTATTTATCGAGTACCTTCTCTAATACCGGGAAGCCCATGGCTCGCCCAGGATAATTCACCTCCCCCCGCAGATCGTACCCCAAACCTTGATACAGCTTGAGCGCAGCCGTATTCTTGGCATAGGTGTCCAGTCGGAGGCTTTTGTAACCACCACGTAAGGCAAATTCCTCGGAGAAGGCAATCAATTTTCGCGCCACACCCTGTCCTTGTGCTTCTGGGTCAACGGCAAGGCGATGCATCATCAAGTGAGGTCCTTCTATCTGCTTCCAGTTAATGTTCTGGTACTGTTCATCCTGTGATTCGTCTAGGACAATAATTCCCAAGATCCGGCCTTCACCCTCAACTACAAACAACGTTCCACGCTGTAAATCCCCCCCGATAACTTCCCGGTTCGGATACTGATCATCCCATTGATCGCTGCCTCCAGCCTGCATGACCTTAACACAGCGGGCAATCAAAGCCGTGATTTCCTGAAGATCTTCTGTGTTTCCTATCCGTATGTTCATATTCATCGATGCACCTACTGTTGTTTTTTTAGAACAGTTTACTATGTTTTGACCGCTGCAACAACATATGACCATACAGCTCGAAAACATCCTATTTAAGCAATGTAAGAGTCACCTCTATCGAATTGTTGATGAATGAGCGGTCCGGACGGGATTTCAACATCACAGTCAGACCAATTAACGATATGATGAGCGCTTGGGATAAAGCTTTGGCGTTCGTATCGCTCGCAAGCTCACCCGATTGGATGCCCCGTTCGATGGTTTCTTGAAATATAACGGCCAGGTACATCTGATGCTCCCTTGTGAGAATTTCAAATTTCTCATCATGTGGCGCAAGCTCGACCATCGTGTTGATGCAGAAACATCCTCGGCTGGGGCTATCGGAGTATTCCTCTTCGACTACATTATCAAAAAAGGCTCGAAACGCCTCCCTGACCGATTGATGACTTTGCAGCCTGGTTCGCGTCTCGGAAGCACGCGAACTCGTATACTTCCGCAGGGCTGTTTCAAACAGTTCCTTTTTGTCTCCAAAGGCTGAATATATACTGGGCCGTTGAATGCCCATTCTGGAAGTCAAGTCGCTTAATGAGGTAGCCTCATATCCCTTCTCCCAAAATAGCTGCATCGCGGCATCTAGTACTTTCTCTTCATCAAATTCGCGAACTCGTCCCATAATGGATTACCTCTCGTTATTGTTAGTTTAAGGAGAATGCCGTGATCATAACGGCGTGTAAATAACTCGTATTAAATACCAATCAGTATAAATAATTTTATGATGTACTGCTTCTTTTGTCAAACCCCGAATTTTCTTATACATACCAACGTTAGAACAATTACAAGTTACTACACCAATCATTCAAAATTAACATATTGACAAGAAATATCATCGCAGGATATATTTATCGGGAGTTATATCATACCGATCGGTATACAAAAAAACAAAAGGGGTAGATGCTCAGAAATGGATGAGATGATAGAACGAAAAGCGGTCCCTAACAACACTAGGGCGAAAACATCACAGGGGACGGTAACCTCAGCAGAATCCGTTGCTCGCCTCCCTTTAACTCGTTACGTGACGTTACTGTTTGCGATAGCTTGCGGAATATCGGTTGCCAATATCTATTTCGCTCAGCCGCTGCTCGATCAGCTGTCGTTTGAGTTTGGCATTGACTATTCGATCATTGGAATTCTTATTACCACCACTCAAGTCTTTTATGCGTTGGGACTGCTTCTGTTGGTACCGCTAGGAGATTTGCTGAATCAGCGCCAATTGATTCTCAGCCAGATGACAGTCTCCATGATAGCATTGGTTATCGTTGGGACTGCTTCCTCCGGCTCCATGCTCTTTGCAGGATTGGCTTTGGTCGGGTTGCTTGCTGTTGTGACGCAGACCATTGTAGCGTTCGCGGCGACCATAGCTGCCCCTGCTGAACAAGGGCGTGTCGTTGGTACAGTAACCAGCGGCATTGTAATCGGCATTCTTCTGGCACGAACCGTTGCCGGAGTTTTGAAGGATCTTGCAGGATGGCGTTCAGTTTATCTGGCTTCTGCTGCACTGATGCTTCTTGTGATTTATGCATTATACAAGGCACTTCCAAATGTAAAGCATGAGGATAAGTCAATATCCTATCCTCAACTGCTTAAGTCCGTACTGATGCTGTTCGTACAAGAACGGCTGTTACGCATCCGTGCTGTTCTGGCTATGCTCATCTTCACTGTCTTCAGCATTTTATGGACACCATTAGTGCTGCCTCTCAGTGCGCCACCCTTATCTCTTTCACATACAGCCATCGGGGCGTTTGGCCTCGTGGGTGTCGTAGGAGCTTTGGCTGCGGCCAAGGCCGGCAAGCTAGCCGATCGAGGTTATGGACAGCGAACGACAGGAATCGCGTTGTTCCTTCTAGTACTATCATGGCTGCCCATCAGCTATACAGAACGGACACTGTTCGCATTGGTCATTGGCATTATTCTGCTGGACTTGGCGGTGCAGGCCGTGCATGTCACGAATCAGAGCATGATCTTCGCTTTGCGTCCCAAAGCACGCAGTCGACTCGTTGGCGCTTATATGATTTTTTATTCTATCGGAAGTGCCGCAGGCTCCATTGCTTCGACCCATGTTTACGCAAAGTACGGCTGGAATGGAGTATCTGTGTTAGGGGCTTCAGTCAGCGCTTTTGCGCTTGTGTTTTGGATTATGACCAAAGGTACTAAGGATGACTTATCACGATAATGATTGCAACTTAAAGGAGAGAAATCATATAGAGATTGGTAACAGATTCGGTTGGCCAGTGCGGTGACGGTGCTTTCTTCAGCTGATCCAGTGCGTGTATTTCAGGATGTTGCCACGCTGGATAGTATTTCAAATGGACGTGCGGAGATTATAGCCGGACGGGGTTCTTTTATCGAATCTTTTCCATTGTTCGGATATGACTTGAATGACTATGATGAGCCGTTCGAAGAACACTTGAAATTGCTTCTTAAGCTCCAGGAATCCGATAAAGTAACCTGAACAGGCGGACACCGACCAGCAATTAACAATTTAGGCGTGTACCCACGGCCTGTTCAAAACCCTTTGCCTGTATGGATAGGCAGCGAAGGCAGACAGAATTCCGCCATCCGTGCAGGTTTGTTAGGGCTGCTGCTTATGCTAGCGATCATTGGCGGAAGCCCGATGAATTTTGAACCGCTTGCGCAGCTTTATAAGAGAGCAGCGGCGCATGCTGGTCATGATGTATCACGGCTTCAGGTGATGTGAGTGGCTTTATCCAGAAAAGCAAAAGATACGCCATGGGCGTGTCTTCCTCGCGCTATTCTTATGAAGTTGTCCCAAGGATTACTTCACCTGACGTCTTATTCCAGGACATCGGGATGCCAAGCTTGGATGTGATCAACTCCAATGGAAACATGCTCGTATTGGACAGAAATGGAACGTTGGTGTCCTCTCGCGTCACCTTACCGTTTACCAATACAACCGCCGGGTCACTGGACTTAATGGATACGGTGTTGCCACCATATGAGAAAGACCAGACTGGATATCGATAATTACCATGTTTTGGATCGGGATTAGATTGTCCGCGCGTTACTTTTACCCCAAGCGCTTCAAATACACTATTATACGGTACATACAGTTTGCCTTTTACAACGGCAGATGAACCGTAGAAGCTAATCTCTTGTCCATTTACCGTCCAAGATAAAGGAGGCTGTACCAAGACTGGCTTCCCATCATGCTCGTTAAGTGAACCGCTGCCTTGATATTGCTCTTCTCCCCAAGCCAGCAGTTGACCGTCCTTATTGGTTGCATAACCTGTACGTCCCTTGCTGCCCCATAATGCTGTTATACCTGTCAAACCTTTCAATTGAAAAGGCTTAGCTGCTGGGTTGTTATAATTCCACTGCCAGACTGTACCATCCTTCTTAAGCATGAATAAACGGTTGTACCCCGTTCTGATCTCCTTGATATCTTTAAGTCCTTTCACCGCAACCGGAGCTTTCTGCTTCGTATTCACATTCCAGTGCAGCACTGTCCCATTCTTATCAAGCAGAAACACGTCATACCAATATGATGCGATTCCGGTAATGGAGGAAGCGACTAGCGGCTTAACCTCGCGAAACTCACTTTCCAGTCGGAATCGATCGTAAAAGCTGTTATATACCGTTATCATGCCAACACTGCCGTCACGGCCGAGAATCAGAGCCTCATGTCCAGCGACGACGATGTTTTGTGCATTCGTGACTCCCTTGATAGGGAAGTACTTTACCGTCATTTTTGTAGGATCATTCGGATCAAAAGTCTCGTTCCATATCGTTGCCGTCCCGTCCTTATGCAATGCGACTGAACCATGGCTGGAAATAGCCAGACTCGCTACATCTTTAAGCCCTTCCAGCTTCATGAGTCCTCCACGCTTCTGGAAAGGCAATAAAGGATCTCCGCTAATATAGGGAGAGTAATATTCACCCCAAGCCCATACGTCACCATTCTTGTCCAACGCAAATGAAGTATGGTTGCCAGCAGCCACCTGAATGATATCCGTTAGACCCGCCACTTGCTTAGGCACCATTTGGTGAATGCTTGTCCCGTCACCAACTTGACCCGACTTGTTGTAACCCCAGGCGGTAACTGAACCGTCATACCATGCAGCTACGCCGTGTCCGCTGCCTCCTGCAACACTAACCGGTTTAGATCTGGAATCTCCATTGACTGCCTTCTCAGCTGCAACAGTGCCTATCGCTGTACAATTGACCATCAATAGGATCGTCATTAACATATAAGCTACCTTACGATTCAATTTCTTCACGAATGTGGCCTCCATTCTCAAATCTTTCTCTAATGGTATATAATACCACACCTAATGAAGGATGAATAAAAAACGATATGTCTAAATACCTGAACCAAATTCCAGGGAATTGTACTAGAAGAAGAGAGCTGTTTAAGTTTGCTGAAACAAAGTTGCCGTTACCTGGCAGTCCGCACACAGAAACATATAATAAATACCTTCCCCGTACTCTTCGATCTGTTCCCAATCCAGCTGGCCGATGAAGGTCATGCTTTGGGAACAGCAGGAACATGGTGGATATACCGCGTCCTGAATCCAAGCCGGGTAGCCGCCGATTTGCGAAACAGCCGAACCCAGTGCCCAATAGGCCGCATAATAGCTATTGCGAGGATTGTCCGCCAGCCGTAAGGACTGCCCCGCCGCCGTATAGCTTCTATCATCCTCATCGGAACTTAGCTCCAGCTCATAACCTTGTCTACTGTTGGCTTGACTCCATTCGGATTTCCCGTGAAAATCCACATCCATATAGATCGTATCGTAACAGCTGCAGTTCACGCAGGTGTTCACCCGCAGCCTCTCTCCAGGCAGCCCCAGGAATCGAAGCTTTGGATGGCTGATGTCCAGATCCGCTAAAGTAGTCAGGCTGCTTCCGCACCATGGACAGCGAGCAGGATCCTCCCTTAGAAATTCTGCAGGTTCCGTATTAGATAACGCTAAACGCAGGGTCTCGGACAACACTCTTTTCTCTATGGCATAGCTCTCACGGTGGTATAAGTCCCGCTTGCTCCCTTTTTCCGTGAGTTCCCAGCCTCCTTCTCGCGCATAAGCTTCAGGCGGGACATACAGTTCCTTTGCCCAAGCTGGAGGATCGGACCGCCATTCTTGAAATTGGCGCACGACCTGATCATCCCCGATCCAAGCCAAGGCAAGCAGTAGGTGATTGCGATTATCCCTGTCCTGTTCTACCCGTTGCAGCAATTCGTTCCTGCTATGGGCAGACGCATCTTTAAACAAAATGCCAGGATAATAGATATCGTGTTCCATCAATGCCTTGATATAGGATTCAAGCGACTTGTTCTGGTAGCAGACTAGGGAGACAAGAATGTCCTGGCAGGTATCTTCATCACCTGCTTCCAGCAGATCAAGGGCCATAGTTACCATTCGCTGGGCCTCGGCTGGAGATAACGCCGAATATACCTCCTCTCTTTTGCGTGGATAGGGAATGTAGCGAATCAACGGATCCCGTTTAAGCGGGGCATGCATGATCTTAAGGACCTCCACGGGATCTGTAATCCCTTCAAACAAGTCGACATCTCTCCGATGTGCTTCGATGTAACGCTGCCGTTCCTTACGCTCCATCTCCTGCTTGCACGGCATGCAATACCCGCCGGTTTTGGCCGCGGTTGCCGGCAGTATTGTAGCTGAACATCCATCGCTTCGACATGGCAGCCGTTCTGTCATCATAATCCTCCTATTTCGTTGTGATTATAATTGATGAATTCCTGAAGATCTCTTGCCGGATATTACATATCATCTCATCATTTCAAATCGCTGAATTACCTCTTATAGGGGCATATCAAAAGCGCTTCCCGGATCGTCTCCTCTACAATCTCTGCAGCATGCTGTCCCGAAGTGAGCCCTCTGGTGCCTTGTCCTGCCCACAAGGACATATACTCCGGATTGCCCTGTCGGGCTGCAGCGTTTCGGATGTCACGTGTCACCGTATTTTGTGTAGGAAAAGGCAGCGGCTCTACGCCACTCTCGTTCCAGCGCCCGATGAATGAATTGCTGATCCCTCTTGCCGGCCGCCCCGAAAACGCTTTGGTGATGACTGTGCTCTCTTCCGTACTCTGCAGGAGCGCTTGCTTATAAGCCTCATGCGCACCGGATTCCACCGCCGTCAGGAATCTCGTCCCCATCTGCACACCTTGTGCTCCAAGAACCAGAGAGGCTACAATTCCTCGTCCATCCATCACACCTCCGGCAGCAATAACGGGTATGTTAACGCGATCCACAATTTGCGGTACCAAGGCGAACAACCCAATTTGGGCACCCAGCGGATGCTCGGTGATATCAAACGTTCCTCGATGCCCTCCTGCTTCACTGCCTTGAGCCACGATGGCGTCACAGCCTGCTTGTTCTGCCAAGATCGCTTCCCGCACTGTTGTTACCATTCCGACAACACGAAGCTTGAACGCTTTGGCCTGCTGCATAAGAGGTTCGGGCAGAATCCCGAATGCCGTACTGATGACAGGCACCTGTTCTTCAAGGAGAACTGCAAATTGCTCCTCAAACCAATCCGGGGTGGTTACTTCTTGTGCATCCGAGTGGGAGATACCAAGATCGTTCCTCATTCCATTTAACTGTCGCTGAACTTCTTCGATTCGATCACAGCAATCCGTGGACCGGGATGCGAAGAGGTTGACGGCAAAAGGCTTATCCGTCCGCTTTCGAATTTCCCTGATGCTGTGACGGATCGCTTCCGGCTCCATATAAGCCGCCCCTAATGTACCAAGTCCGCCTGCATCGGATACGGCAGCGACAAGCTCAACTGTCGTCGGCCCTCCGGCCATCCCTGCCAGAATGAGCGGATAGCGAATGCCGAACAGATGACAAACATCGGTCTGGAGTTGAATATCCATGTTCACTCTCACTCTCCTTTATAAATATAATTATAAGTCTAGCAAGTCCCTTGAACTTCGATTATAAAAAAAGCCGCCAAGCACTTAAAAAAAGTGTTTAGCGGCTCATTACAGCATTAGAGCAGGGCTGCCTCCCTTACTGAAAACCTCAGTAATTAAGTTAAGCAGCGTGTTCTAGGACATTTTCACCAAGCTGTAGTTTTTCTTGCCTTTGCGGATGATGATAAAACGGCCGCCGATCGCCTGGTCGGCTGTCACTTCATGGCCCACGTCGCTAACGCGTTCGCCATTCATTGAGATCGCGCCCTTTGTGATATCCTCACGAGCTTGCCGCTTGGATGGCTCGATGCCCAGATCCACAAGCCAGTCCACGATATTCTTTGTCTCAGGTGTCGCTTCGAATGTTGGCATCTCTTTGAAGCCTTGTTCGATTTCATCTGCCGTGAGCGACTTAATATCCCCGCTGAACAGAGCCGCCGTAATACGCTTGGCCTGCTCCAGCATCTCCTCACCATGAACAAATCTCGTCATCTCTTCAGCCAGCATTTTTTGCGCTTCGCGTTTATGCGGCTCGGTCTGCACTTTCTCGGCCAATTCATCAATTTGCTCTTTGGTCAAGAAGGTGAAGTATTTCAAGTATTTCACAACATCGCGGTCGTCTGTGTTGGCCCAGAACTGGTAGAACTCAAATGGAGTTGTTTTGTTCGGATCAAGCCAGATCGCGCCGCCAGCCGTTTTGCCAAATTTCGTGCCGTCTGCTTTCAGCATGAGCGGGATGGTCAGGCCGAATGCTTTGGCCTCAGGTCCTTCCTTCTTCCGAATCAAGTCCAGACCACTTGTAATGTTCCCCCATTGATCCGAGCCTCCGATTTGAAGCTGCACATCTTCATTCTGGTACAGATGCAGGTAGTCTACCGACTGCAGGATCTGGTAAGAGAATTCCGTGAAGGAAATACCGCTATCAAGCCGACTTGCCACTACATCCTTCGCCAGCATGGAGTTAATGCTGAAGTTCTTGCCAAAGTCACGCAGAAATTCGATAATGTTAATTTTATGCGTCCAGTCGTAGTTGTTAACCATGCGGATTTGATTGTCGCCCTCCGTCACGAAGAGCTTCTTCATTTGGCCCGTCAATGCATCCACGTTAGCTTGGACCTGCTCCAACGTCTGCAGTGAACGCTCCGTTTGACGACCACTTGGATCGCCGATCGTGCCGGTGGCGCCGCCAATCAGAATGACAGGCCGATGACCGGCAAGCTGGAAACGCTTGAGCATGATGAAGGGAATCAAGTGACCGATATGCATGCTGTCTCCCGTTGGATCCACGCCGCAATACAGCGAGATTGATTTTTCATTCGTAAGCTCCCGGAGACCTTCGGCATCCGTCTGTTGGTTAATCGCATCGCGCCATTCTAGTTCATCGATAATATTCACAGCGTTAACACTCCTTCAGTTCATTGGTATCCTTATAACGAAACGTCCATTGCCGTTGAAAAAACAAAAAATCGCCCCTTGTCTGTTACAGACATAGGGACGATTAATAACCGTGTTACCACCCAGATTGCACAAATGATCTGCAGCGCTTGCTGCGTGTCATTCATGCCGCTCATTCGACGAGATATCGTTCGCCGTTACCGCTCGGCATTACCCGAGATACTCCAGAGTGTAATTCGCTGTCTTGGTGTGTACCGGGTTTCATCAACCCCCGGCTTTCTGCAACAGGGACCAAGCTGCTACTGGGCTCTTTCAACGTATGTCGCTTATAAGATTACAGACAGTATAGTGAATTAATATATCGATGTCAACTATGTGTCGGACGGATGCCTTGATTCGTTCGGACACATGGATTAAACATCAGGTGGTGCATCCAAACATCAGGTGCGGCGCATATAGGCGCGAACCGTAACGGGTGCAAAGATCGCCACAATCACCGCAGCGCCAGCCAAGGATATCATGAGATCCCAGCCCACATTTCCGGAGTTCATGAGATCCCGGACGGCCGTCACCAGGTGCGAAATCGGGTTGATATTCACGAACCACTGCAGCCAACCCGGCATCGTATCGACAGGAACAAAGGCATTAGAAAGAAACGTGAGTGGAAATAGCACGATCATCGATATTCCCTGAACGCTGGAGGCGGATCTTGCAATCACGCCGAAGAACGCAAATATCCAGCTGATCGCCCATGAGCATACTATGACGATTAGCCCGGCAAGTGCAACGTAACCTAAACCGCCACCCGGTCGGTAGCCCATAATATATCCCATCGAGAAGGTAAGCACGGTTGCAATCGTATATCGGACGGTGTCGGCCAGCAGGGCACCAGCCAGCGGTGCGATGCGCGCAATTGGCAATGACTTGAATCGGTCGAACACGCCTTTATCCATATCCTCTCGCAGTTGTACACCCGTGACGACCGAGGTCGTAATCACGGTCTGGACGAGGATTCCGGGTATAATAACTGGCAAATAACTCGCAACGTCACCGGAGATGGCACCGCCAAAAATGTAGGTGAACATCAGCGTAAAAATAATGGGTTGAAACGTAACGTCAAACAACTGCTCGGGCGTGCGGCGGATTTTTAGCAGCCCCCGGTAGGCCATCGTCAGCGAATTCCGTATCGTCTGACGTAAGCTCGTGCGGTTTTTGAGTTGATGTTTCTTCGTCGGCTTCATCATAGTGCTGCTCATACCCCTGCCACCTCCGTCTTAATGGATTCATAAGACGCTTGGGGTGTGTCTTCTTTCACGCCATGGCCGGTGATCGTCAGGAATACTTCATCCAGGGTCGGTTTTTGCACGCTCACCTCGGACAAGCCGATTCCTGCCGAACGCAGCTCGATTAACAGGTCAGTAACGAGGTCCGCATCGGCCATCGGTGCCGTAATCTTTCCGGCTTCCGGCGATACATTTGCATGGACCTTCAGCACTTGTTCAACGATATGACGGGCGCTATCCATGGCCTGTGAATTCTGGATAGTCAAATGCAGCGAAGATGTGCCCACCGACATCTTCAGTTCATCCGCTGTTCCCTCGGCCACGACCCGGCCGTCATCGATAACGGCGATCCGGTCCGCCAATTGATCCGCCTCTTCGAGATACTGCGTGGTCAGCAGTACCGTTGAACCGGTATTCACCAACCGGCGGATCGTATCCCACATTTGTGAACGCGTGCGTGGGTCTAGCCCCGTCGTCGGTTCATCCAGGAAGATGAGAGGCGGCTGGGCAATGAGGCTTGCTGCCAGATCCAATCTGCGACGCATACCGCCGGAGAAATTTTTGAGCGGTCGTTTGGCGGCTTCCGACAAACCGAATTCCTCAAGCAGCTCAACCGCCTTACGCCGTGCCTCCGAACGACCCAGACCAAGCAATCGGGAGAAGATGATCAGATTCTCCATAGCGCTAAGCGATTCGTCCACCGAGGCGTACTGGCCAGTTACCCCGATCAACTGACGGACGATCTGCGATTCCGCCTGCACGTCGTGCCCGAAGATTCGGGCCGAACCCGCATCCGGCTTAAGCAAGGTCGCCAGCATCCGGATGGTGGTTGTCTTGCCTGCCCCATTCGGACCCAGCACGCCATAGATGGTGCCGGCGCGCACGTTCAAATTCACGCCATCCACGGCACGGTTGTCGCCGAATGTTTTGACTAGCCCGTAAGCCTCAACTGCCAATTCTCCAGGGCTATACTCCATTTGCTTTCTGTATATATGCTCCATTATGATTTCCTCCTATTCGCTAATGGATGATGTAAGGATCGTAACACCCCTATTTAAACGGAATGTAAACCGGGAGAAGAGCGGGCTCAATTAATTAACCTCCTTCAATCAGGCCAGGGATTTGAAGATGTACCACGATCAAAAAAAGCTGACCCGGAAGCAATCAGTAAGAAAAATAATATAACTACTCAGCAGTATATTACGTTGTAAATATTAACATGACCCACCGTGTCGAAAACTTCACAAAAGAAAGGAATATGCCGTACCTGGAGTCCAAAAATTGTAACCGTTTTGCTAAGTGGAGTTGTTGCCGGTGCCATTTTAATATCATCTACTACAACATCTATATAAAAGGAGAATGATGCAAGTGCCCCTCCTCACCAACGAAAATATAAATCTTATTTTTCCTCATGGTATAGAAATGAAAGGAGTAAGATTAACTGAGCAGGACTTCAACGAGCTCGAACTTAACGCAATCATTCATATGATAGACAATAACCGCAAACACTTTAACGATATTCGAAATATATTTAGGCAACTAAACTATGATCCTGAAACAATAAAGTACAGGTTAGATATTGTAGAAGACTTGTTAAATAACTCTGACTTGTTGCTATGTCTAGAAGAGAGTTTATCTATCATTGCTGATATGCGGTTTGTTTCTGGAAAGAATTCCAGCGTAAGTGTTGATATGCTGCAAACTGTATCGAGAATCAAGGAGCTAAGTATATATGTCGACTTTGTTCAACAATTACTTAAAGCCTTCACCGACGCCCACTTAAAATCTGCAGGACTTATTCGTCTGAAAGATCGTATTATTCAAATTTCCGAAGATTTCGACTTTAAAAACTTATCCGAACAGCTTCCTATACTACAAAAAGGGCTAGACTCAATTTCGAGCGTAACAATCGGTATTAACTTTGATGCTCAATTAAACCCTGTTGAAGCAACACTTATCTCTATTAACGATAAGAAATTTTCCGGAAATTCACTTCTCGGCAAACTTTTTGCAAGCGGTAAGGAGTACCAAGGCATATCCGAGTTGTACAAAAACCCTGAGCATATGCAAACCGTACATATTTCTAAAAATGATACCTCCACTTATGACATGTCGCCAGAAGAGACTGAACTTCGAAGAATATTATTTCGTGATCTGAAAAAGGTACTTAAACATGTGTTGAAGCCGATTCAGCCGATGGTTGAAAGATATGCTTATCTGCATTTCAACTGGATTCTTTCGCTAGAGACGGATATAGCCTTTTATGTTGGGGCTGTTAGATTTATCAATAAATTACGAGATTGGGGTATGCCAATGTGCAGACCTACTCTGCTTCCATCTGAGGAACGCAAGACCCACTTGAAAGGAAATTATAATCTTAATCTCGCGCTTAGACTGTCAACTCGATATGAGGATGGCAAATTGGGGGACCATATCGTAACCAATGATGTTACCTTTGACGATCAGGGACGCATATTTATTCTAACAGGTCCTAACTCTGGAGGAAAAACGACATATGCCCAAGCTATCGGCTTGACACAGGTTCTAATGCAGGCTGGGTTATATGTTCCTTGTGTTGAAGCCGAAATGAGTCCTGTGGATGGACTTTATCCTTATTTTAATGTAGAGGAAAACTCCAGCATGGAGACGGGGCGGCTAGGCGTGGAATCCAAAAAAATAGGTGAAATTTTTCAGAACGCAACACCAAACAGTTTGATCTTACTTAATGAATCATTCTCTTCAACCAGTCCAGGGGAAAGTCTCTATTTAATGAAAGATATTGTTTGTGCCCTTAAATTGTTAGGTCTTCGTGCTGTCATCGCTACACATCTGCATGAACTAGCTGAAAGCGTAAATGAAATTAATACCCAGCAAGCCGGTGAAAGCAAGCTCATCAGCATGGTAGCAGGGATTAAAGAAGGAATAGATCATCATTTAACCGAGTCCAATCGCTCATATAAAGTAACTCCCGGAAAGCCGCAAGGTCAAAGCTTCGCAAGAGACATCGCCCGGCAGTACGGCATAAGTTTGAAGCAGCTCACCCAAACCATTCATGAACGAAATCTTGTTACAATTCCCTCCAAATAACCTGCAATCTGGTGATAGGAAACAGGAAAAAGCCCTTGGGATCCAAGAGCTTTTCCTTTCTTGTCTCTTATTTCTGATTCGCCAAAAACTCATCCAGCTGCTTCTGTATCTCGGCTACATAATCATCAATGCCTGCTGCCTTTAGCTTCTGGACAGCCTTCGGATATTCTGTTTCGAAATCCACGAAACCGGAACGGATCGCGGCCATATCCTTACCTGCCACTTCCTTCAAGGCTGTCTCGATGAGCTTGACATTCTCGTTATTGAAGCGGAATCCTAATGAGTTGGATCTAACCGCATTGTTATCCCAGCTTTTATACTGATCGATAGACTCTTGGGCCACTTCCGGACCGAACAATTGGTAATTTTGATTCCGGAACATCCACTCATAGAAAAATTCGCTGGAAGACAGCTTTTTGATTCTTCCGTCCACGATCTCGTAATCCTTGCCTTCAACGCCATACAGGGCGAATAGGTAATTTTCCTGCGACTTGTATATCCAGTTGATAAACTTCATGGCACCTTCCGGATTTGGTGCATTTACCGGAATGCCCAGAACCTCACCACCTGCCGCTGTAATATAACGAGGCTTCTCCTCGGCCAACAGATACGTTTTAATTTCGGCATCCGGGGCATTCGCTTTGACGGCATCGATAATTTCCATTTCTTTACCCAAGGATCCTTCCACCCATAGGTATAACCCTGTCTGCATGCGAGAGTCTCTTTCGTTATATTTAATCGTCAGATCCTCCGTATATAATCCCCCATCATACATGCTGCGGTTAAATTTGGCGACTTCCTGAAAAGCCTCGGTTTCATAATAGCTGTATGCTTTTTTGCTGTCTTCTCCGAATACGACCAGATCCTCAACAGCGATCCAGTTATATTGCTCATCTGCAAAATAACGTGTCAGCGGCTTAAATATAATATCGGCTGGCCCTTTCATCTCAGGAAACTTCTCTTTTGCCCTCATAGCGAATTCTTTCAAATCGTCCGTAGTCTTTACTTCCGTCATTCCGACGGCCTCCAGGATATCTTGGCGGACGGCGACTAACTGAAACATCGCGGAGGATGGCGCATACGCCGATGGAATGCCGTAAATCTTCCCATCAATTGTTGCCCCTTGAAGCTGCTCCATCGGCAGCACTTTCAGCATATCCTGACCGTGCTGCTGGATCAAATCATCCAGCGGCATCGCTTGTTTCTTGTTCACGATCGTTGAAAGATCCGGAAGCCCGTCCCAATAGAGATCGATCGACTCATTCGCGGCCAGCATGATGTCTTTCTGCTCCCAATACTGGGCCCACGGCACGAATACGACCTCCACCTTCAACCCAAGATCGGTTGCCATCTTCTCTGCGAATTCGTTTTTGAGAAATTCGTTCATACGATCGCTTCGATCTCCAGGGTACAAAATCTTCACGGTTTCAAGCTTAGCTTCTTCTTTCCCCTCTTTGCTTCCGCCACACCCTGCCAAAACCGACAGCGAAGCGAGCAGTAGAACCAAACTGATCAGCATCATTTTCCTTGCCTTCATATAAGACCCTCCCCTAATAAAATGGTTCATCTATATAAAGCCTGATTCGGCAGTAACCGTGCACAGCCTATTCCTTGACTGCACCGGCCATAATCCCGTGAACAAAGTATTTTTGCACAAAGGGGTAGAGGAATATGATCGGTCCGATCGTTATGACCGTGACGGCCATCTTCACGGTCTCCGCAGGCAATGTAATGCTGCCCGCGGCTCCGGATGGAATACGTCCAGAGCTGATTGCATTAACGTTGGACAAAATATTGTATAGGTAATATTGCAGCGGAAATAAATCCTGCTCCTGAATGAAGATCAGCGCATGCCACCAATCATTCCAATATTGAAGCGCATACATTAATCCGACCGTAAGGAGCGCGGTCTTGCTTAATGGAAGAGCGACTCTCCAGTAGATCGTAAAATAATTGGCGCCATCCATCTCGGCAGCCTCATACAGCGCGATCGAGATGTTGGAAAAGTACGTGCGCATGAGAAACATATTCCATACGCTGAAGATGGACGGCAGGATCAGGGCCAGAATGCTGTCCTTCAAGCCGTAGAAATTAACGCTGACCATGTACCATGGAATCAGACCGGCCGAGAAAATAATCGTAAAATTGCTGATAAAGGCCAGCACGTTACGGTATTTCAGCTTTTTGATCGATAATGAAAACGCTATCAAACTTGTGATAAGCAAGGCGCCCGTCGTACCTACAACCGTAATGAAGATCGTCACGCCGTAAGATTTTAGTATTTTCATACCGCTATTAACGAAAATGTATTTATACGTATCCCAAGTGGGGCTCAAGGGGAGGATCGAATAGCCGCTTCTTGCGACGGCCTGCTCTGATGAAAAGGATACGCTTAAGGTTAAAACAAGAGGATATAGACAAATGAGAGCGAATAAGCCGACGAAACCGTAAGCAAAGGCGATAACCAGCTTGTCGCTGAGCAATCGAGTCTTTCCCAACATTAAAACAGACCCTCCCCATCATTTATTTTCTTGGCCGATTTGTTGGCGACCGTGATCAGGATCAATCCCATCAAGGACTGGAACAGTCCGATGGCCGTCGAGTATGAGAAGCCCAGCGTCCGCATCGACTGGTACACATATGTATCGATGACTGTTACCTCATCAGCCAGAACCGGGTTGTTGCCGACAATGCCGTAAATCATACCGAAGTCACCATAGAAGATCCTTCCCACGCTGAGCAGGGTCAAAACGATGATTGTCGGTTTCAACATCGGCACGGTTAGATAAAAAATACGCTGCAATTTGCTGGCTCCATCGACTTTAGCCGCTTCGTACAAGCTTCCGTCGAAATTGGACATCGCCGCCAAATAGATTATGGAATTGTACCCACTCCATTTCCAGACGCTCGATAGGATGATGATCCACTTCCAATACTTCGGCTCCGAGTACCATCTGATCGGATCGGCTCCAAAGAACTCCAGGATGTTGTTGGCAACACCCACGTCCGTGGAAAAAATGCCGTACAGAATCGCCCCGACGACGACCCAAGACAGAAAGTATGGAAAGAACATCATGCTTTGGGCGATTTTTTTGTAAGTTTTATGCCGGATTTCATGAAGCAGGACAGCAATGCTGACCGGGACGATGACCCCTAAGATGAGACCGAAGAAGTTGATGTACAGCGTGTTGTAGATTACCTTCCACCCCATGCTGTTTGCCGAGAAAAAATATTTGAAATTGTCCAGCCCCACGAACTTGCTGCCGAAGATTCCATCCACCACATTGAAATCGGTAAATGCCATCCATACTCCCGCAAAAGGGATGTACGCGAACATGATTAGCACGATCAGCGCAGGCACGCACATGAGATACAGAATTCGGTTTTTCTTGATTTCATGGAGAAACCCCTTAACGACGGAGCTCATACCCTCACCACCTTTATACAATCGATTAGGCTGTAATGCTCTGCTGCAGCTTCGCTTTAAGCTCATCGAGATCGATCACGGTACCGGTCATTCTTGCCTCTTCTGCTGCGTAGGCCATGATGTGACTCTCGACCGACATCTCAATTGAGGATCTGCTGCTGAAGTCAGGGGTCTTCAAATTCGCCAAAAAGTCGATCATCAGCCCCGTATCGCCGCCGTTATGCCCACCATCCATCGCAGCCGGCCGAATGACGGTGTGCTGCTGGGATTCAGCCATATTGGAGTTAAATCGAGTGACTTCAATGACATTCAAGGTATCATCGCCTCGAATTTCTCCATGCTCGCACATAATTTTGATGGTTCGATACATTTTATTGGTAAATCCACTTAGGTTAAACGTAGCCGTTACCCCGTTCTTGAACTCGATCAAGGTTACCTGATGATCACACACATCATTGTCCACCCGATAAACGCATCGTCCGTATGGACTCGTTTCGAGCTCCTTCAGCAATCCTTCTTCTGTCTGATCTGCCGACACGGCCGCAGCTGGCCATTGCCCTCTGATAGGCAGGTAGGCTTTTCTTGCATCAAACCGGCAATCTGCGGCGACCTTGCAGTCCAGGCATCGCTCGGCGCTGCCGGCCGGCGCATTCTCCTCTTTGAAATATGCAAGGCTGCCGTAGGAAGAGATTCGCTTGGCGCCACTGTCCACCAACCAGGATAAAATATCCATGTCATGACAGGACTTCTGCATGATAATCGGACTGGCAAGATCACTTCTCCGCCAATTGCCCCTGACAAAGGAATGGGCCATATGGAAATTGCCGATATTCTCGTTATGCTGAATCGTGACAACCTTGCCGAGCTCCCCACTATCGATGATCTTCTTCATCTCCATAAAGAAATTCGTGTACCTTAGGACATGGCAAACAATCACTTTACAGCCTTTTTCATCGGCCTTTTCCTGGATTCTCATACATTCTTCGGGACTTGGGGAGATGGGCTTTTCGAGCAAAATATCATAGCCAAGCTCAAGTGCTGCCATCGTCTGCTCATAGTGATCCCGATCCATTGAAGAAATGATAATGGCATCGCAAATGTTCCCTAAACAATAAAATTCATCTACCGATGTGAATTGTCGGTCCGGCGGAATCTGGAATTCGTCTGCTGCCGCCTTTCTTCTCTCATCATCTGGCTCGACCACCGCGAAGATTTCATCACTTTGATGAGCCTGCCTCGCATAGATCATGCCTCGTTGTCCTGCTCCAACTAATGCTAGTTTCAAATCAATAACCTCCAGCGACTCGTATTTTGTCAAAAATTCAATATCTGCAATCGCGCCTGCCTCATCTTATATATCCTGCTGCGCTCTACCGGACAGGTTGGATAAGTGACTGTCTACGGTTCGGAGGAATTGCTCCTTATCTGCGTCGGTTATGTAAGGCATGTTGCCGATCTGTGGGACATCTTCCCTCAGCACCACCATGCTTAACGTATTAAACCGCGCACCCGTACGCATATATTCAGCCGCCGCCCGTTGCAGCGAAGTTGTCAGTTCGCCGGGACTGCCGACGGGATCGGCCTTCCAATCGCCAAAGACTTCATAACGCAGCATGCCGTCCCCATCCAATGTTGGATAATTGTAAAACTGTTGTTGAACACGGACGATGTTGCTTTTCTCGTTGTCCAAGATGAGTGATAGCCTTGTATCGTATAGCCAGCTAGAGCTCCAGAAGCCTTTGATCGATAACTCCGGAAAATATCGGTCGTAAAATTCAAGCGCCATCATCATTGAATTCTTCACACGATCCGGTGTATATCCGGGGCCGGATGGAATGTGAAGAGCCAGAAGTGTATCCCCTGATTCCAGTACCCGCTCCCATTCGTTCTTGAAGATCGGCGTCGTTTCTCTTTCGACGAAGCCCAACGGATTGATCCGGTTGGCAATGATGAAGGTATCGTTCTCATCCCATTTGGAAGTGAAGCTTCCTTGTAGGTCAAGCACATCGTTAATCCCATTGCGCTGCCCATCGCTGCGAAACTCTTCCCCAGCATGCCGGAGGGCGGCTACCTCTCTTGTGTTCATCTGGCGGAACATCGTAAACGGATCCCCGAACTGGTAAGGGATGAAATAAAATCGGTCCAATAGAAAGATGGAGCAGGTATAAAAATTCATCACCCATGGAAAATCATGAACCTTGGGATCTCCATGGAGCGCCAATTTTTCCAATTGAAGCTTTAGCGGCTGATGGGGGATCTGCTCATAGTACGCTTTGGGCACGTTACGCCGCTCAAGCTTATTCATGGAAGGAACAACACAGGCAACCAGCAGCAGAAAGGAATAGAGATCTCCGTGCTGTTTCATGCACCCTGGCGTCATGTTCGAATACGGCGTCTCGTCGCAGCGATCGCGCACGGAGCAAAGGTCTTCCACCAAAAACTTGGTGAAGTGAAACAACACATCATCCTGTTCGATCTCCTCAATGCCGGCGACAAGTCGCTGCTGGAGATTCTCTGGGACTTGATAGGACTCGAAGAGCTCCAAAAGGAATGCTCGCGGGATGAGCTGGGAATTGTTATCCGGCGTATACCGGTTGAACTTTGCTTCCAAACCTTCAGGCAGGTAATCGAAGTTGCAGATTGCAGTACATTCTTTAAAATTCATCAGACTCGCCATTTCGCACTATACCCCCATTTGACTAGTAGAAAATCTAATTCGTTACATCATTTGTTACGTAAATTTAACGTAACAAACTCTTTATGTTTAGTGACTTCATGTTATATCATTCTGCCTTAATCGTGCAATAACAATTTTGAATTTTTTATAAAATTCATGTACATAAACGTTGATTCATACATGTATATATTGAATTCACAATAATAATCATGTAAACTGTAAGAACATCAGCGAACAACGTAACAAATTACGTAACGAGTCATATTATTATACGAATCATTGTTTGCGATTTAACATTTCTAATTAACCCTTAAATGATGATCAATTAGCAATTTAAATGCATTTTTACAAAGGAGAATGTGTCTATCCATGAGTACGATTCGGGATGTTGCGAAGCTAGCGAACGTATCTACTGCCACGGTGTCCAGAGTTTTGAATAATGATACAAAATATAAAATTACGGAAGAAACCAGAGAACGGGTATGGCAAGCTGTTACACAGCTCAACTATAAAATCAGTTCCAGCCCCAAGCGAAGTTTAACAGCTAAGGATCAAGTTGATAACAAGTCGCAAATCAAAATCGGATGCGTCTTAAGCGTAACGAGAGACAAGTACAACGATCCGTACTTCATGTCGATCTTATCCGGCGTAGAAGAGAGGCTTCTCAGTGCAGGGTATAACATCGCATTTATTCGGACTGGCATTGAGCTGGATGACCGCAAAATTCTGTTCAATACGTTCAGCGAGCCGATTACCGGTCTGATCCTGATGGAGTCCTTGAACAGCGAAACCTACGAGTATATTCGCAAGCAGGTCCCTTATATCGTGGGGATTGATACGGAGCGCGGAGATATCGATAACGTGGGCTATGATCATTACAATGTGGCTTCGATGGCGGTGAACCATCTCATTGAGAAGGGCCATACCCATATTGGATATATCGGGGGAAGCGGATACACGGGAAACTTGAAAGACAGCCGCCGCTACCGAGGGTATTACGCAAGCATGCATGCCGCGGGATTGACGGTAAATCCCGATTGGGTAATCGATTGCTTATGGGATGAGGCGGTCTGCATCGAGCAGATCAACCGTTTATGCCTAACCGGCAACTATCCGACCGCCTTCTTCGCCGGAAGTGATCTAATGGCAATGGCCGCCCTTAATGGGCTCTACAACAACGGTATCTCCGTTCCGAATCAACTGGCTGTTATCGGTCTGTCCAACATTGAGGTATCCAAGTATTCCAATCCTCCGCTGTCGACAATCGAAGTGCCGACCAAGGAAATCGGCATGGTTGCCGTGGACAACCTGATCGACCGCATCAACGGGAACCAGCTGCTACCGAAAAAAGTCATACTGCCTACCCACTTGATCGTGCGCAGCTCGACTTAAGCATATGTTTGAAGCCAACCGTGAGGTCGACGGCCATTCATGCATACCGTGGAGCACGCATCCTTCGCTCAGGGTCAAGTGTGTACGTAAGCTAGTGATCTGTAAAGGAAAGGAGCACCTGACACGGTGCTCTATTTTTTCTAACGAAATTTCGATATGAAAGGAGGTGAGCGCTTCGAAATCATCGCGATACCCAGGTTAACCGATTATGGACCTGGAGTTTTACGCTAACCCATATTTCTAGGAGGAGATTTGACATGAGAACACGGGGTAATCCAATGAAAATGATTGTTTTAATGATGATGGCCATTCTTCTTACATTATCCCCCTTACCCGCCTTTACTCCGACTGCGGAAGCAGCCTCGATTGTTATCGACGGCAAAACAAACGACTGGGAGGGCATTCCGGCTCTTTCCACGAATTCCGGAACAACCAAAACTCTAAAGGCTGCCCACGACGACCGGAATCTGTATCTCCTTGTGGAAGGCTCCGGCCTGAGTACGGCCATGGGCAGTCTCTGGTTAAATACGGATGGCAGCGCTTCCACGGGATATCAAGCCTATGGCTGGAAGGAGACAGGGATTGAGTGGCTTCTTGAAAATAATTTTCCCTGTACCGCTATGGGGGGAACGGAAGTACCTGGAGCTGGAATTTGTCTTCAACTCTTCCTTCTACCCAATTCGCACGCACCTCATCCGTTCTTGAAGTTGCACTTCCGCTCCCGGAGCTTGGACTCTCTGCAGGCAGCAGCGTAAGCATCGGATATATAGACAACAACTCGGACACCAATCGCCTGCCTGCGCAAAACCAGACGCTTCCTGTCTATACCCTAAGCGAAAGGAATCCCGGAGAAACTATGATCGAATTCTATCCAACCGAGCTGGATCATCCGCTAAACAACCCGTTTAAGGGCTGGGCTCCTTCTGCGAAATCAACCAGCTATCCTCAGGATCACCGTCTCGTGTATGTCGGCGTAACTTGGAAGGAGCTGGAACCAACGAAGGGCAAATATGATTTCAGCGCAATTGAAGCTTCCAATCATTTCGAGCAATGGCGGAGCCGCGGAGTCAAAGTCGTTCTGCGTTTTATTATGGACAGTCCTTCCGGCGTACCTCACCGGGATATTCCGGACTGGCTGTACAATGACATGGTCAGTCTGGGGCAATCGCCGGGAAAGGCCTATCATGATGAAACCGGAGGCATGGGCGCCGGCAACAATATGGGCTTCTCTCCAAATTATAGCTCCGAATATCTGATCGCCCGGCACAAGCTTGCAATCGATGCGATTGCGAAGCATTACGACACCCCTGACAGCCCGATCGCTTTTGTACAAATCGGTTCTCTCGGCCATTGGGCGGAATTTCACACTTGGCCTTACATAGGACCCAAAGGGGAAAGCAACTATACCGGCGCGTTTCCACCGAACGTTATTTCTAACCAGTACATTCAGCATTATATCGATGCATTTGCCAATCAAGAAGATCATACGCAGCTAATGATCCGGCGGAGCGTGGAACTCGCCAAGAACAATAACAAAGGTATCATTATGGGCATGTATAATGACGTATTCGGCGACAAGCCGAGCTTTGATTCCGAATGGGGATGGTACACGGGGACGCAGAACGGTTATTGGGACGATATTAGCCAGAAGCAGCCGGGCCATCCGAACTTCTGGGACATCCGCGTGTCTGGCGGGGAATTTTATGGCGGCGACTATGGTATGAAATCCGCCCTGACGACAGGCAGCGGCTTTAACGAGACGATGCGGCAAACTGAGCTCAGCAAGCCAAGCTGGCTCGGGCCGAATGCCCCGGCTTCCTTGGCGGTGGGCAATCCGCTGCAAAGCAATATGGATCAGCTCAAGAAACGAATGGGTTATCATTTTGTCGTGAGCAAGGCGACCATGGAAAACGGAAGCATATTAGACGTTTCCGTCCATGTGGAAAATAAAGGGGTTCAGCACTTCCCGTTCAACTGGCCTGTTGAAATCCAACTCCGAAGCGGCGGAAACATCGTGGCGCGTCAAAAGACGTCCGCCGACTTAAGAACGTGGAAAACTGGCCTGCACACGGCCTCGGCCTCTCTCTCCACATCCACGCTGCCAGGCGGTACCTATGATCTGGTCATCGCAATCCTGGATCCAACTACGAACCGCCCAGCGGTTGATTTTGCGAATACGGATCGACTGTCCGATGGAGCGTATAAGCTTGGCACATGGACTAAGCAATAAACTGTGGAAGTGCGGGATTATAGCTGTGTCGGCAGGATGATGCAACGTCTACAGAATGATGCAACGTCTACAGAATGATGTAACAACTCTTCCACTGTGATCAACCGAACTTATTGACAATTTTATTCACAGCATAGTAAAGCCGCCACCCCTTCTCGAGGGGTTGGCAGCTTTTGTTTTACGTATGAGAAACATTCATTCCGTGCCTTTTTGTCTTAAAAAGCAGCCTGATAAATGAAATTGCGATAATGGAGGCGGTCCAGGCCTAAGCCATCGCCGTGTTTCCGTGATCACGGCAGCCCACCATTTCAAGACTGAAAAAGAAGCCCTATACCTGAATGAAACTGTAAAATTATCTTCCTGCCAGCGTTCAATACTAGCTATGATGCTTACTTCATGTCCACCATGAACTGTCTGAAGTTCTCCACGATTTCCTTGTATTTCGTCCTTCATCCCCTTCCGTCAAGGAGGTCCTGACCGGCTGTAACGCTTTCGTCTCCAGATTCAGCAAGCTTTATAATGTGTTGTTCATTTACTCGTACCAGTATCCTTTAATTCCTTTATCCATACGCATCAGCGCTTCAAGATAGTAATAATCGCCCCAGATCATGAAATCATCGGGAGCCAAATTGCCGCGCACATAATAGGACCCGTGCTTCAGCAGCCCTTCAGCCTCTGGCTCGTCCATCGTGGAATAGTTCTGCACAAGCGAGGTCATGGACAGCTTCATCTTCTCTTCAAACCAGGCGAGCTGAGGATCTTCCACATCCATATGTTCCAGCAACTCGATCAACCCGGCTACCACGATCGTAGAGGCCGAGCTGTCCCGGTAGGTCGCCGTATCAATCGGAGCACTGAAGTCCCAATAAGCCACATGATCCTCCGGCAGCTGTTCCAGAAAATAGGCTGCCATGCGCTTGGCCGTATCTAGGTACAGTTTGTCCCCGGTATAACGATAAGCAAGTGTAAACCCGTACACTCCCCATGCCTGGCCGCGGGCCCAGGTCGAGCCGTTGGTATAACCTTGATACGTCGCCCCACCAAGCGGCTCGCCCGTTTCCGTATTAAACACAAAGGTATGATAAGAGCTGTCATCGCCCCGCACGAGATAGCGGCGGCTTTGATCCGCCTGCCGGACGGCGATTTGCCGGTAACGGTCATCCCCGGTTTGCTCGTAAGCCCAGAACAGCAGCGGCAGATTCAAGAGGCAATCGATAATCATGCGTCCCCCATGCTGTGGATCGTCCGGCAGCCCCCATGCCTGGATGTACTGCCCTTTTTCCCGCCAGCGGCGCATCAGCACATCGGCCGCCTGCAGCGTCAGCTGCCTTGCTTCCTCATCGCGCTCCACGATCCACTGCGCTTTGGAGGACAGCGAATAAAGAAAGCCGATATCGTGATGGTCAAGTACAATATGCTGCTCCATTCGCCGTTTGAAGCTTTGCACCGTGAGGCGTGCAGCCTCACGGTAAGCTTCATCGCCGGAGTACTGGTAGCACAGCCAGAGCATGCCGCTCCAGAAGCCGTTTGTCCAATCCTCATTGTTGTTTAACTCATAATTTCCGTTGACACTGACATGCGGGAAGCGGTCTCCGAAACGCTCCACGTTATTTTTGACTTTGATCATTGCATCCTCAATTGCCTGTTTCCACATGTCCTTACTCCTTTCCATCTATCCATTCATCAGATTCAGCATACGGCCCAGAATGGCAGCCGCTTCGGCACGGGTGACGATCGACTGTGGCTTGAACTGTTGATGGCGATCACCCTGCACGATCCCGCTCTTCACGATCACAGCCGCTTCCTTCTCGAGGATCCAAGCCTGAGCCCGGGCCTGGGCTCGGGTTAGGACTTGGGTTTGGGTTTGGGTTTGGATCCGGATCCAGTCCCGGAACGCCAGCCGCCGCTTCAATCACAATCATCGCGGACGCCTGAACCCCGCCGTCCACAGCGGTAGCCGTCAACTCCACCGTACCCGGCTGCAACCCCGTTACAACCGCTTGGCCGCCAGCCGCTTGCAGTGAAGCCAAGCTCTGGTCAGCCGCCTTCATAGACCATACAGTTTGAGTATTATGCGCGTTTTCCGGCTTCACTGCTGCCGTGAACGTGACCTGCTCGCCTTGCTTCATCTTGACACTTGCAGGTGTAACAGCCACTTTCGTTACGACGACGGCAGGCGCTCCTTTCAGTTTGACCTCCAGATAAGGTGCCTGCAGGCCTTGCTCCTTGCTTTTGATTTGCGTATTCCAAGCTTTAGCATTTCGCGGCTGCTCGATCAGGGCCACGCTCAGCGTTTTATCCCCTGCTGCCTCTGCCCGGACCTGTGCCGTCACATCGAGTTCATGCCATTTCTGCTGTTTACCGATGGTCATTGAAGCGGTGGCCTCTTCATAGCGGGGCTGAGAGCCCCACAGCATCTCCATCTCTTTCCAGCTGTCGTCCTGGACCCGATGGACACGAATGACAGTTGTCGTCGTATCCGTCGCTTTATTGTCGTTGATCGCTCCGTGCACTTTCAGACGGGCGGACTCCACTTCCCCTGCAATCCCGCTCAGGTCAAACTTGAGGAATGAACGCTGGGTATAGCCGCCACCGGCTTCGCGGACCTCCAGAAACGTTTTGTTCCCCTGATTCGTTCCGGCAAAGCTGCCGTCACGGACGAAGGTATCCTCCGCTACAGGTACGTTGACAACCTCGCCAGCCGCTGGTTCCGAGCCTTCCATGCTGATCGTCTGGTTCGGGTCGATCTTCAGCGTAATGGCATACGTCTTCCCGGCCGTGCTCTGCGTATCAATCGCGAGGCGGGTATAAGGGAATGTCTGCATCACGGTTACACTCGGATCTTTTGACATGACTTCGAAACCGAGCTTGCCGATATCCACAATAACGGTGCCTTGCTTCTGCGTCGGCTCGGCCACCGCCACCGTCAGCAGATCGCCGCTTTCCTTCAGCATCAGCGAGACTGGTTTGTCGGTCTTCACATGCTGGAAGGCACCGGCCTTCCAGAAGTTCATGCCGGTTACGTTATGCTTCAGTTCCTTGACGGCATGAACCCGCTCGCTCGCCGCCAGCACCTGAATGTCCGGGTTCACGGCATACGCCGCCGTTTGCTCCGGTGTCTTGCCAGGCAGCAGCACATACTCGTATGTCCCTGCTTGAGGCGAGACGCCATGCTCAACAGCCAGACTCAAATAGTTGCGGGTAATGACATCCGTCGGTCCGCTGGTGTTGATGTCCCGCCAGGAACCGCTGCGGGCTTCACGCTTGCCTGCCACTTCTTGCCCGGACGGGAAGACGTACCCGATATCCGAGCCCGCCACGTTTCCTTCCAGGTGGACCCACTTCACATTGGCCAGCTTGTCTTGCCAGCCAAGCTGGGACGGCATTTCCCTGCCATCCACGATAAGACGGTTCGTCCCCGTGTCCGTTAATTGCCGGTTTTCAACGATCGTTTCCGTCAGATTGGCGGATGTATTAGCAATGTCCGATCCAACCGCCACCATCTCGTCGTCAAACAGAAACCATGACTTTTTGCCCTGCAGCGGGCTTCCCGTACTGCCGGACAATGAAAATTCCATGCCCAAGGCTCCATAGTAATGATCTAGGACCGACCCGCCGACCCAATCTTTAGGGTTCATGTAATAACCCCATTCCGCTGGAGCCTTATAGGAGCCGTCCGTTGTCGTGCCCGGCAGTCGGTAGCTGTCAACCGTAGGCCAATACTGATTACTGAATTGCTTCAGGTCATTGTTGTACAGGCTCGTCATGCCGATGCCGGTATACCAGCCCTTTTTGTTCTCTCCATTGCCGTATTCAAAAGCCGAGATGCGGTCCGAGAACATGCTGATGCCGAGTCCGAACTCCGGTCGGAGCTGAACGGCACGGTCCATGCCTGCGAACATCTGGGTGTGAACCACTTCACCCCGCCGGGATATGCTCTGATCCTGCATCAGTTTCTTTAACAGGTTCAGCTCATAGAGCGGCAATCCGGTATAGTAGTTGTCGAACGTCGTGTCCGTCAGCGCCCATTCTTTCACCATGCTTTTGATTCTTGCCGCCTGATCAGCCGGTGCGGACTCCGCAAGCCGGAGCAGCGTCATGATGATCATGTGCCCGGTGATATGGTCCGAATCGGCAGCCCGGGATATGCTGCGTCCCTTCACCGAATCCATGATGGCCCCTTTGTAGATCAGCGGCTCAAAGGAGTCTTCCACCCAGTTGTAGACATTGCCCGCGTTCGGATCGGTGATCGGCCATGGCGAGCCTTCGAATAGGAAGAACAAATCCGCCATGCGTCCGAGCAGGACGGCTCCGTAGCCGCCGGTGTAGGCTATGTTTTTATGCTGTACGAGAGAGCCGTCCTCATAGAGCCCGTCCCCCTGCTTCACATACAAAAATTCATTATTGATGGCAACTCTGCCTTGGAGCACTTTGGCTTCCTGCTTGCCGACAATGCCCCGCAAGGTAACCACCAAGGCCTTGTCTAGCAGATTCGCTCCCGTTTCAACGGCCGCCGAATTGGCTACGCGTTTTTTCGGATCGGGAACGAACCTGTCGATAACGGCCAAATATTGATCCAGCATTGCCGGTGGAATCGCGTCATACATGAGGGACAGGATGTTCATGATCTCCTGGGGCGTGCCGATTTCCCAGTCCCACCAGTTGCCGGTTATGTTTTTGCCCGAGTTGTAATGGTGCCGGTACATCCAGTCCATGGCACGCACGATATCCTGCTTCAGCTCTTCGTTTTTGTAAAGCGATGAGCCCTCGATGGAATAGGCCAGCGAGAGATCGCGGATAATGCCGTAGGCCCACGAAATGCGCCACGAATCGTTCTGGGTTTTGCTGATCACACCAGGCCACAGAGCGTCCGGATCAGCTGCCTTGTTCATCGTATCCCATCTGCCCGTTTTTTCCGGATTCGTCATCCGCTTCACCAGTGCCTCCAAGTTTGCAGCGACATCGGGATCATTCCGGTCGATGCCGGAGCCGCCGGCCAGCTTGGACGCCCACTTCTGCCGGACCAGATCATATGCCTGCAATTGGGCTTCCGATTCCACATAGATCCGGCTCAGCGCGGAGTGTTTCCCGTCGCTGGTACGGACTTCAATATCTGTCGATCCGTGATCGACCGCAGTGACCAATCCGTTCTGAACGGAAGCCACAGCGGGATTGGAAGAGCTCCAGGCCAAGCCGTCGAGCGGCTCGCCTGCCGGTGTAGCAATCGGCGTCAATTGCAAGGTTTCGCCTTTTTTCGTGTTGGCCGATTTCGGAGAGATATCCAGCGCAATGAGGCCTTTCTCTGGAACAAGGGAAACATCATCCATCCAGAAGGTTCCCGTGCCCGTCTCCAGCAGCGCTTCAATTTTGAATCTTGTAACCTGGGCATCGTTGGGAATCTGGATGTTCAACTCATACAGCGTCCAGTCACTAGTTCCTTTCACAAAAGGAATGCTCGGTCCATCCTGGATCTTGGTGCCGCTTTCCGCACAGAACTGTGTACGAATGTACACGCCTTTGCTGACATCAGCAGGCTGTACATTGTCCGTTTTCAGCCAGAACTGCATTGTATACGATTGCCCCGGCGTGACAGGCGCCAGCGGACTCAGCGATACCGCTGTTCTCGCAGTCGTATCGTGCCTGATCTCTACTGCGTGGGTGCCGCTGTGATAGACGGACTCCGTAACGGACACCTGTCCGCCCGGCGTCGGCTTCCAAACGCTCCAGCCCTCGGGCTTGCCGCCCGTCCAGTCCGCGTGCGGCGTCAACGCCCCGTTCTCGAATCCGCCGTTAACGAGCATATTCGCCGCTGGATCCGTCTGCGTGCTCGCGTAGACTTGCCCATTAAATATGGGCAACCCCGCAAAAACCAGCTGAATCGTCATACAGAATACTACTATGATTGATATCTGTTTCTTTTTGATATCCATAAGTGCGCTCCTTTTCGTCTGAAGCTAAGTATAGTAGTCCTACTCTAATTCTGCGTGATCCTGAAGCGTAATCTGCTGTTGTGAAGTTCCGTGAAGCTCAAATACAACAATTTCGTTATCGCCCACCCGCAACAGCGGAGCGGGTACATACAGCGACTTTTGCGGACCGGCCTCCCAATAGCGTCCCAGGTTGAAGCCGTTCACGTACGCAACGCCTTTGGTCCATCCCTCAAGCTTCAGGAAGGTATCGGCAATATCAGCCTCGTCCGCGATATGGAAGCTGCCTTTATAGAATACAGGTCCTTCTGACGGACGCCCCCCCTCTGCGGGCTGGTCGACAGTTCGTTCATTCAGCAAGCCGATGTTATCCAGCGGCAGTGTATGGATGGTCCAGTCAAACAGGAACTGGAAGCCCAGTCTGGCGCCCTCAGTGATTCCCTTGTAGTCCTTCAAGTATGGGCCATAGTTGATACGGCCCATATTTTCGACCAGAATGCGCAGTTCTGCCCCGCCTTCCGGAACCTGAAACTCGATAGGTTTCGGGTCCCAGCGCTCAATGGCCCCTTTGTATTCGCCATTAACGAATACTAGCGCCCGGTCATGCACCTCCTGAAGCTCCAGCGAGCACTGCTTCCTGGGACCGGTAATCTGTGTCGTATACAAAATAAAGCCGTAATCCTGGCCCAGCTTTTCCATCGGCTCCGGGCAAGTCCGCTGAACAGGCTCGGAGAGAACGGACAGCACATCAAAAAGCGGGGCAATCGGCTTCAACTCTACGGAACCGTACCTTTGCTTGCGGACGGGTTCCGGGAGCGGCATCGGTTCTACATCAAAATACCGCTCGATTATCTCCTTCATGAGCACATATTTTTCGGTAATCTCTCCCCATTCGGTCAGCAGGCTGTCATAGTCGTAGCTGGTTACCGTCGGCTCATATGTCCCGTGGTTGTTGGCCCCGTTGTAAAATCCGAAGTTCGTGCCGCCGTGGAACATGTAGAAATTGACGGAACCGCCAGCATTCAACATATCTTCAAACACGTTCGCCGCATCCTGGGCATCGCGCGTATGATGCGGCTTGTTCCAGTGGTCGAACCAGCCGTTCCAGTACTCCATGCACATCAGCGGTTTATCTGGCTGCACCTGCTTAAGGCTCTCGAAGGCCTCCTCCGCCCGCGAACCGAAGTTCACCGTCTCCAGCAAGCCCGGAATCATGCCGCCCTGCAGCATGAAATCCTCAGGGCCGTCAGACGTAAACAGCAGGACATCCATCCCGCGGACAATCATGCCCTCCTTCAAATATTCGAGATATTTAAGGTCATTGCCGTAGCTTCCGTATTCATTCTCCACCTGCATGGCAATGATCGGACCGCCATTCGTACATAGCAGCGGCTTCAGCTTCGGCAGCAGCACATCATAATAAGCATCGACCTTTGCCAGGAATTTCGTGTCGTAGCACCGCAAGCGTATGCTTTCATCCGCCAGCAACCATGCGGGCATTCCGCCAAACTCCCATTCCGCGCAGATGTACGGGCTCGGTCGGACAATGACATATAGCCCGACCTCCGCCGCCGTCTCTATGAACTTGACGATATCGGCCATCCCGGTGAAATTGAACTGTCCTTCCTTCGGCTCATGCATATTCCAGGCCACGTAGGTTTCCACCGTGTTGAAGCCGCAAGCCTTCAGCTTGAGCAGGCGGTCCTTCCAATATTCCGGCACGACGCGGAAGTAATGTATAGCTCCGGACAGTAGCCGGATCGGCTGGCCGTCCATTACGAATTGATCCCCTTGTATCATGAATGATGTCATCGATATTCGCCCCTTCTGCTCATGATCAGCTGATAGCTTTTGATCCAAACTGCGCTTACGCCTTGATCATGCTGTCACGAATCATGGTATTGATTTGCTCCCGCTTTTGGATATACCATTCGGTCTCCTGCGGATATACGCTTAACGTGATTTCTTCCTCCAGCCCCTCTTCAAGCATCGCAACGACTGCTTCTCTACCCAGCTTCCGCTCCAGCAGCTCAAGCGCCCTCAGATCCTGCAGCGCTTCGGCCAGCACTTCCAGCCGGATCGATTCAATTGGCCCTTCCTCGCCAGGATAGACCAGGAACGGGTCGCCTGCCGGAAACCCCCCGCCAGCATCCGTCACCTGGAACGGGTTGATTGCATATTTCGAGAACTGTGCGTACCAGAAGTTATATCCCCAGTGCAAAAAGCCCTTCAAATTCAACTTGTAAAGCTGCATGCCCAGCACGCGGTTGCGTGAGGATGGCATATGGAAGAAGCGGTTGGATACGAGCTTATATTGGGCACAGCAGTAGTACGTCCACAGCCCTTCAATCCCGTTGTCCAAAAATGGTTGGATGTCATTGCTGGCCGGTATCGGCTGCTCGATCAGCCCGCTCTTGTAGAACTCAAAGTCCGACAAAGCGTCGATGATCGGAAAATCCTTCAGAATCGGCTTCACCAGCTCGCTGGCGGTTCGATAGGTGTCCAGATCCTCCGGCTTCGGCTCATCCGATACGTGGAAAAACACCCGGTCCGTCAGTGAGTTGTCCTTAATGAATAGCACAAGCTCCTGCAAAAATCCCGTGACAAATGCGGTATATTCCGGGTCCCTGGAGTCGGTTTCCCATCCGAACAGCTGGATGTGCCGGCCGTCCACGTCAGCCATAATTTTCGGCGCATGTTTTGCCCCCCACTGCGTAAACAGGTGGGAGAACTCCAAATATTTCACGCCTGTGCGGTTACATACCTCGATCCAGCGCTTCAGCCGTTCAAAAGAAAACCGATAGGTTCCCAACGTCCGTTTCACATCCACCAACTGAACCGTCGGGCGTTCTCCTCCGATTTCGGTATCCAGCGGAGGCGTAAAGAGCGGGGTCAGAATCATATTCATGCCATGCTTGACCGCTGTTTCGATATACTGTTCAATCAGCTCCCAGTGCCGTTCGCTGAATACGTCCGTCTTATAATAGGTCGACAAGCAATCCACATGGAACCACTCGGTGTGCAGCAGCCTCTGTTCCGGAAGTTCCGCCGCGATCACTTCCAGCTTGAACGTTTCTTCTCCCAAAAGATTTCCTTGGCCGTCGCTGATCTTGATGGCAATATCATACGAGCCTGCCGCAGCCTGCTCGGGAACCTCCACAGCGATCCAAAGCGCACGCCATTGATGCGGGTACCCCGTCAATCCGCGCGCAGCATCCAGCGGAAAGAGCGGGTCAGGGTACAATCCCGGTGTGGAACGTAGCACAAAATCATCCGCATCATGATAGTTGACGAAATTCGCAGGGGATAATTCCACGGTGCGAATGGATATGTCCGGCAGCAGCTCAGACTCCGCTTGAACCTGCAGCGATCTCATATGCACCTTGGAGCGGTAAGCTACCTGAAAAGAATAGGTTTCGCCGCGCAAAGCAGAACCGGAGGGATGAACGGGCGCATGCAGATCCTCATCCGCAAACACTTTTACCAGCGAGCTGACCAGTCTCGTTTCCAGCTGGTCCGCCGAATAGATTGTTTCCACTTGATCTCCTCCTTGAGCGGTATAATAAAAACCCGGCAAACTCGAGCGTGCTATTCGAATTTACCGGGGTACTTCAGATCATTATTTCATTACTTGGCTTTGTAGCTGTTTGTTGTATCTTTCAAATGCTGCTGAAAGCTCGAATCTGCTTTCAAACCGTTAATGAAGTTATCCCAATCCGCCAAGCTAGACTTGCCGATCAGCACGTTCGTGAACATATCCACGAATTTCTTCTGCCAGTCGGCGCCCTTTTCCATCCAAGCCTGAGTCACAGGCAAGCCTGCAGCAGGGTTAGCCACGGAGGAATTGGCGATGGCATCGATCAGCTTGTAGTTGTAATCCTTCACGTCGGCCGGCATATCCGGTGCTTCCGCACGCTGATACTTGTTGAAATAGCCGGAGATCCATTGTGCAGTCGTAGCCGTTCCATATGCCTTGTTCTTGCCTTCTTCAGTCTGTACGATGGAGCCGTCCTCGGAAATCGTGTAGTGCACGTCCTTGACGCCGTAAGTAACCAGATTGTAACCCTCAACAGAAGCGGTTTTGTCGTAAACCTCAAGAATTTTCTTCAGCTTCGCTTCGTCAACCGTTAATTTATTGATCATGAATACGCCATAGGAGCCGTACGCCTGATCATGATATTTGTTGCCGTCCGGAGCGCTAGGAATTTCGTAAGCTTTCAGCTCGGCATTCGCGTTGACCTTTTTCAATTCCTGGCCAAACATAAAGGCTTCGTTGACGTTGGCAATCGCCATGCCCGCTTTACCCTGGATCAACATTTCTTTGACCTGGCTGGACTTCATGACCGGCAGGTCCGGCGTGATCAAGCCGTCTACATAGGCTTTGTTCCAAAACTCAAGCGCCGTTTTGGCTTCCTCTGTCATCCAGTATGGAAGAAGCGAGCCGTCAGCCTGCTCTTTCCAGTTTATTCCCGCACCGAACATCGACATCAGGTAAGAGCTTACACTTGCTTGTGCAAGACCATAAGTGTCGTTCTTTCCGTTCTGATCCGGATCATTTTTTGTAAAGGCTTCCAATACTTTATAAAGCTCATCCATCGTTGTTGGAGCTTCCATGCCAACCTGCTTCAGCCAATCCTCGCGGATGATGAGAGATTCATGGCCGTCCAATGGGCGGACACGCGGAATGCCGTAGGTTTTGCCCTGAAACTTCGTATTTTCATACGTATTTTCCGGGTAAGCGGACAGGTTCGGATAGTCCTTGATATATGGTGTCAGATCCCAGAACGCTCCCTGCTCGGTTGCGGTTGAGAATACTGGATCGTTAATGTCTTCAATCAAGATAACATCCGGCAGGCTCTTGGAGGCCAGTAATGCGTTTACCTTCTCCTTGTAGCTATTAATCGGATAGAAATCAATGTCGAGCTTGACGTTCAGCTCTTCGTTCAACTGCTTGATGCTGTCCAGATCATTGCTTGGCGATTCACCGTAGGTCATGGTGCCGATGGTGATCTCCGTAGGCTTGTCGCCTCCTGCTGCTCCCGTATCAGCAGTGTTTGTCGTCTCTCCCCCTTTGGAGCAACCTACCAGGGTTAGTGATAGTGTAAGCGTTATTGCGAATAACCTGGTGACCCAGCTTCGTTTTTTCATTCGTAAAGACCCTCCCTTTATAATTTATGAAGCTATAGTAAGGGGGATTCCGGAAGGTTTTAACCCTTCACGGAACCCACCAGCATACCCTTGACAAAGTACTTCTGCAAGAATGGATAGACCATGATGATCGGCAGTGATGCCACTACAACGGCTGCCATCTTGATCGTCTCCGGCGGAAGAATCTGCTCGCTCTGCAGCATGGCGGCAACAGACGGATCAGCCACGTTGGTGGATGCGGAGATGAGCATCATCTGGAGCACGACCTGCATCGGACGCAGCTCCTCGGAGTTAATGTACAGAACCCCGTTAAAGTACGTATTCCAGAAGCCAACGGCGAAGAACAAGCCAAAGGCGGCAATGGCCGGCAGCGAGATCGGAAGCATAATTCTTAAGAACACCCCGATATCGTTCGAGCCGTCGATTTTTGCCGCTTCCTCCAGCTCGTCCGGCAGCTCTTGATAAAAGTTCTTCATCAGGAATACATACCAGGCACTGGTGATGGCTGGCAGAATGAGCGACCAGATTGTATCAATCAGCCCCAGGCTCTCCACCAGCAAGAAGTTCGGAATCATGCCGGGGTTGAAGAGCATCGTCATCAGAATGGCCAGCAGGAAAAATTTCTTCCCGAAAAACCGTTTGCGTGACAGTGCATAGGAAAGCGCACTCGTAACGATGATGCTGATGGCCGAGCCCACAATAGCCAGAAAGGCGCTGACTCCTAGGGATCGCAAGAACATTTCCGTCGACAAAATGTACTTGTAGGAGCTGATGCTCCATTTTTCCGGAATAATGATCAGTGATTTGCTTAAATATTCCGTCGGATCGGTGAACGATACAATAACGACATACAGGAATGGCAGCAGGGTAACTAAACCCACAATCGCCAGTACGGTATAAATGATCGCGTTGGTAAATTTATATCCAAAGGTTTTCTGCATTTAGTAAAGACCCTCCTCACCGAATTTCTTAGCCAGGCGATTGGCCATCACAACAAGCAGGAGACCGACAATCGATTTAAATATACCTACTACTGTTGCATAACTGAACCGGCCGTTCTGAATTCCTGTCCGGTACACATACGTATCAAATACATCCGCTACGTGCGACACGGGAGAGCTCATCATCAGGTACACTTGCTCGAACCCGACTTCCATGACCTGGCCGAGTCTCAGGATCAGCAGAACGATGATTGTGCTTTTGATCCCCGGCAGCGTAACGTTAATCATCTGCTTCCATCGGTTGGCCCCATCAATCTGGGCCGCTTCATACAGGTCCTGGTTGATCCCTGCGAGCGCTGCCAGAAAAATGATGGTACCCCAGCCGGCTTCCTTCCAGATGCTTTGCCCTGTGAGCAAGCCCCAGAAATAATTTGGCTCCGTCAGAATTCCAATCGGCTGACCGCCGAACGCCACGATAATCTCATTGATAATACCGTCGTGGCCCAGGATTATAAAACAAATCCCAGCGATGATAACCCATGACAAGAAATGGGGTAAATAAATAATGGTCTGAACCGTCTTCTTAAACTTCATGCTCCGCACTTCATTGATGAGCAATGACAGCACAATCGGAATAGGGAAGAAGAAGAAAATGTTCATCAGGCTGATCGCCATCGTGTTTCGGAATAGAAGCAAAAAGTCCGGATTGGTAAAGAAATCAATGAAATGTTTAAAACCGACCCACTCACTGTCCCAGAACCCCAAATATGGAGAATAGTTTTGGAAGGCGAGCGCCAGTCCCCATATCGGAAAATACTTGAATATAAGGAAAAAGAGCAACCCCGGCAGTGCAAGCAAATACAAATATTTCTCCCGGGCGAACACGACTTTAAATCGTTCCAGTTTTGATGCCTTTTTTCCTTTTTGTTCCCTCTCACTACCAGATGCCAAAATCGATTGTTGGATATTGGATTGCGACAAGGTAACCACCACCTCCTGCATGTTCATGAAGCTTCACTTGCCTAATCGTTTCATGTCTGCATCTTAGCAAGCCGGCGATTCCCCCGACAATGACCAATTCTTTTGAAGGTTCCCCTCCCTGAGCAATTATTGTGAATCCCTTGATACAGCAGTCTTTTCCGCATGCGGCACCTCAATTTTTAACTGTCGTGAGGAGATGTTAATTAAAAAAAGAACCCTGCGTTTTTGCACAAAAAAACTTGCAAAATCGGGGAGGTGCAGTGTTCCCCTCTTTTGCAAGTCCATTGCGGCATGAGCGTTATTGGTATGAGCGTTGTTTTGTGTTCACATCCCGATATTGGCCCGGAGGCAGCCCGGTCTGTTTTTTGAACACCCGAATGAAATTTTTAGGATTATAGCCGACCTGCTCGGCTATTTCATTCACCAGCAGGTCCGTCGTCACCAGCAGCTCCATTGCTTTGCCAACCCGAACCTGCGTCAAATATTCAATGAAGGAAATACCCATCACTCGTTTGAACAGCTTGCTGAGATACGGAGGGCTTAAATTGCAGATCTGCGCGCACTGGTCCAGGGAAATGTCCAGATGGTAATGCTCGACAATGTATTGGGTTACCTTTTGAATGAGATGCTCATACTCCTGATTCTTTTTATTGCTCAGCGACATAATGATCGGCTCTACAATTTCATGCTTGAACCAGTCGTCCAGCTCCTGGATCGTCGAGCACCTTCTCATCTCGCTGTACAGGTCCACTACCGGCCGGCCAACCACAAGCTCGGAATCGATCTCCATCAGATAAGCGGTTCGAAGTGTCGTTGACAGCAGCTGGTCATAGGACATCAATATCAGTTCGGGATTATGAACAGCCGACCTCACTTTATCAGAGAACGCCTGCAGCATGCGCTCGGCCTCGTCAAAATTGCCAACCTGAAGCGAATCGGTGAAATGGGCCTCCAGCTCGCTCGGATACCGGTAGTTCATAGAGTTCGTCAGGCCTTTGCTCTCGATAATCTGGTTGCCGCCATGAATTATACGCGAATGAATAGCGAGATGAGCCTCGCGGTACAAATCCGGCAACTCTTCCACCTGATCGGCCTTTCTGCTGAGGCCAATCGTCACGGGGGAGCGCAGGTAATGAGCGATCTGCTGACGCACTTCTTCCACAGCCGACCGCAGATTGTGCTCCCATGCCTCCGTTTCTGCTTCCTCGGTCCAGAGCCAGACAACCACCTCATCGTTCAACGCATTGATTACAATCCCCTGAAGTTTCCGCTGCTCCAGTATCTCGGACGTAATATTTTTCATAATAAACAGAATCAAATCCTTATCGGACTCCTGGAATTTGGCTTCTTCCGCAAACTGGTCGCAGGCAATGATAAATACAACCGCCGATTGCAACTCAGGGATGCTGTATCTGCGCAGCAGCGCAACCAGCTGCTCGTGACGGTCATGGGTAAACTGCCCTTCCATCAGCCGCAGGGCAAAAATTTCCCGGATAATGGGCAGCTGCTCATTCAGCTGTCCTTCCAGCTCCAGCGCCTTGCTGTTAATCTCGGTCCAACGCTTGTTCACATAGCTGATCTCATCCATGCCCATATCGTCCGCATGGCTGCCGCTGACCTGATACACCAGTTTTTTGATCGGCCGATAGGCTCTCTTCGCTCCGAGCCATGCAAGGACAGTCCCTGCAACAATAACGGCCACGACCAGAACCAGCGTCATGCCGGCAATCCAGCGCGAGCTGCTATACAATTCATCGGTTGGGATCATGTTGATGTACAGCAGATTGTACACGGGGGAAAGTTTCGTTGTGACGAGGTATTCCTTTCCTTCCAAAGGGTACATAAATTTTTGATGCTCTGTATTTGTAACCGTTATCATTTTGTACAGTTCTTGTGGTACCGAAGCGTCGCTCATTTGGAAGACCAGCTCACCCTTATCGTTCAGCACGTACATCCGCTCATTGGCATATTTGACAAATGGCTTGGCCAAAGACTCGAACATCCGGTTATCCATCGTAATCTGGATAAAGCCGATCGGATCATTGGTATGCAGCGGGACCGCACTGACAATCGTTATGCCGTTGGCGTCTGTCCCATTAATTGAATATCCCGCCTTCCAATACAAATGCTGCTTGTTGCTCAGCATCTGGTGAGCCACCTTCTTTTCTTCCTCTGCCACCACCTTGTGTCCGCCATATGTAGCAGATATAAAATAGTTCTCGTCCAGCGTGTACAGAGAAATATCCTTGATCTGGGGATTCCCGTTTTTAAACGCCGCCAGATTTTGATATACATTCGCATAGAAGCCCGCGTAGTTGCTATGCTTCTGCTCCTTAAAATCAGAGGTGAAGAAGCTTCCCATCTGCATCTGAATCAAATTATCCTGGATACGATCGAGTCCCGAATCGATCGTCTGTGAAGTATAGCTCAAAATTTGCGATACATCCTGACTGGCGTCACGCTCCACCATCCTCATTGTCATGATATAGCTGGATATTCCCAAAATCATAACCGGAATAATCGATGACAGTAAAGCAATCCATATCATTTTCCGGTAAAAGGACGGCTTGCTCATAAACCATCGACTCCGGGTTATCCAATGATCATCTTTTGTTCTCATGTTAAAGGCTCCTCGCAATATAAGCTATCAATGGAAATATCATTTCTATGATTTCATACATGATGATGCCTTCGATTATCAGCCTGACATTCATAAGGTTAGTTCGATTACACGACAGTCATAGAGAAGGCGCTTCCAAACGGACACTCGCTTAAAAAACACGTGTATGCAACCCATTGCAAAAAGCTTATAAAAGCAGCATGCCAGCATATTTCTCTGCCTGTCCCGCATCGGCTGGTGTCCATCCCCCCGCCCGGTACTACATCGTTTATTCCATTTAAGACTATTATAGCAACGAGTCACCATAATTCGACAGTTTTTTTCATTAAATCAATATTTTAACGCAGTTGGTCCTGATACAATCGCCAGTCCTCGTATCAAAACACATTCGACCATACTTGTTTAATCATCCGCCGTAATGGTGAACCCTATAATACAAAGCGGTTTAGAACCGTAAACGTGAACACATTCTGCCCGGTCAATGTTTCCGATACTTTAGACCTTAAGAACCTGGCTTTTCGCCTATACCGAGGAATTCTTATGACCTAAAATAATTACTCATCTCCATAATGCTCAATTTTCGTCTCCAATGACGTTTTCGAACAATACTTATGACTTATTAGAAAAAGCAAAAAACCCTTGATGATATAGCATCAAGGGTTTTCATGTATGGAGCCTAGGGGGATCGAACCCCTGACCTCATCGCTGCCAGCGATGGGCTCTCCCACTATTGCTGGTTTCACTACCAAAAACTGTTCTATCAATGCAGATTTCAAATCTAAGCTATAATGATGCTTCCTTCATGTCCTCCATGAACTGTCTGAAGTTCTCCGCAATTTCCTTGGATTTCGTATGATGTACATAATGGCTTGTATCGAAAACTACCATTTTGCCATTCTCTACACTAGCCGCTTGCTCTTCATGAAGCGGAACCCATTCCTCTGAGAGATTATCGCTTCCGACAAAAAGCAGCAGAGGAAGATCAACCGGGTACTTCATATGCTCGCCCTCTTTAAAGTTCGAGGAGATATGCTCCATCTCATTCAAGATGGACGGGTTGAACATATTTTTGAGCTGGATCAAATTCATTTGTTTTCTGGTCTCTTCATCGTAAGGCAAACCTTCATAAGGATCGGGACTAAATTTCAACATCAATCTGGCAAAGCCCGAGTTTTTGAGCAGCTTGAATTTGCTGATCGGGAATTCGACATCCATGCCGCCCTGCGTTGGAACACTGGTATCGATTCCGATAAATGCAGTAACTTCATCCCTATACTTGCTTACATAATCTACACCGTATAGACCTGTAATCGAGTGTCCCATCAGGATATAGCGGTCAATGTTAAGGCTTTGTAGCGCCTCATGAATTTCTTGAACGATATTTCCGGTTGTGCGGTCCTTATCGGTCAAGTCGCTTAATCCGTATCCGAATGGCTCAATGGCTACCACTTTGTAATAAGGCGACAGCTCATCTATGAGCGGCTTGAAGTCCAGAACAGGCGATGCTGTTCCATAACCCGGCAGAAGCACGACGGTCTCTTCGCCTTCCCCTTGAATGAGCACATTCATATGCTTGCCGTCTACGGGAACAAGCTGTCCATATGCCTCAATCTTCTTCTGATCCGTCTTGTTGCTGACCACATTCACGATATATACAATCGCGATAAAAGTTACAATCAATATTAGAATTACTGCTAAAGTTTTGAGCAGAATCCTCAGCCACTTTTTCATCTTACCTACACCTTTCTTCTCCAGATCATTCGGCTGCCTTTGCGAGCCGTATAGAAAGCTTATCTGATGAAGATGTACGGACGATGACGCGTATATGAACTGAATATGAACGGCTGCCCAAAATATTGAGACTACTCTGACGAGGATGCAATCGGCAAGGTGACGATAAAAGCAGCCCCCCGTCCAAGCTCGCTCTCGACACGGATGTGTCCTTGATGAAGCGATACGATCTGCTTCGCAATGGCGAGCCCCATGCCGCTGCCGTCATACTTGCGGCTGTGTGAACGGTCAGCTTTGAAGAACCGCTCGAATATACGTTTCTGATCTTCCTGGGAGATGCCCATACCGGCGTCGGCTATGCGGATGGTTACGGTTTTGGCGTCTTGCTTCATACTGACGTGAATGGTGCCGCCCTCTTCGGAAAACTTGATGCTGTTGCCAATAATATTGGTCCATACCTGGTTAAGCTGGTCATGATCTGCCGTGACGGGTATAGGCTTCAGATTCATGTCAAAGCTAATGCTCCGTGCTGACCATTGCGGCTGAATCGCTACAATGACCCGCCTGATCTGCTCATCAAGCCTTAGCTCAGTTACTCGCAGCTGCTGTGTGCTGGATTCCAACAAGCTTAGCTTGAGCAGACTGTCGCTCATCTTGGACATGCGCTTCGCTTCGGAGATGATAATATCGAGGTAGCGATTGCGCTCGCTCTCAGGGATGCCTGCTTGCTTGAGCGCTATAGCATAACCGGATATCGAGGTGAGCGGTGACTGTACCTCATGCGATACATTTGATACGAACTCCTTGCGCATCTGTTCCAGCTGCTTCAGATCACGCATCATCTCCTCAAAGCTGCGGGCAAGCGTACCCAGCTCCCCCTTTTGCTTAATATTCAGCTTGACGTTGAAGTCCCCCGCCGCAATGCGCTTGGTTGCTTCTGTCAGCTTCTTGATTGGCCTGACCAGAAATACGGCAGCGATCAGAATGAGCAAGCTTCCGGTTATTAAGGAGTTGGTTAAAAACCTCACCAACAGTGAGACGGAGGAGGCCGCAAGCGGCTCTACAAACATGGCTTTCGTTCCTGTCTCTGTGCGAAGAGGCATGCCCATCAGAACAGGCACTATTCCCTGCGAGCTGATCTGAAGCACTTCTCCAGCCAGCACTCGACTGATTTGCTCCGGTGTTACTTCTGATACGCTCTGACCGTTCAGCTCCCCGAATGATTGAATCTGCCCGCCTTGGTCGTACATGCGAATATAGTAGGAATGGAGCTGCTTCATTCCGCGGACATACGCTTCCGCCTCCGCAGGCGGCAAAGCATCGTAGATCCGTGAGACGTCTTCACCGAAGTGGAATACGTTGAGCATCAGGTTATCGTTCAGCTTCTCCTTGTACAGCCACGATGTAGTAAACGTGGCAATGATCGTCCCCCCGATGACAGACACCAGAAAGGTCAATACGATACGGGTGTATAAGGAGCTGATCATGGAGATACCTCAAGCCGGTAACCGAGACCCCGCACAGTATCGATCCGAAAATCAGCTGTTTCCGCGAACCGTTCGCGCAGCCGCTTAATATGGACATCGACCGTCCGTTCATCACCAGCGTAATCCATTCCCCAAATCTGATCGATCAGCTGCTCGCGCGTATAGATTTGCCCAGGCTTGCCCGCCAGCTTGTACAATAATTCAAATTCCTTTAGCGGGAGCGCCAGCGATTCTGACCCCCTCGTCACCTTATAAGTCTGCCGGTCCAGTATGACGCTGCCGATCTGGATGGTCTGCGTCGTGCTGACTCCGTAACGCTTCAGCAGCGCCCTCACGCGAACGGTCAGCTCCAGCGGATCAAATGGTTTCGTCAAATAATCATCCGTACCCAGCTGAAACCCTTTTACCTTCTCCCATGTCTCGCCTCTTGCCGTCAGCATTAGCAGCGGGAGGTCAGGATTAGCTTTTCGAAGCTCCCTGCACAGCTCCCAGCCGTCCATAAGCGGCATCATAATATCAAGCACGACAAGATCGACTCTAGTCGAGTTATATACTGCCATCGCTTCCTTGCCGTCTGCGGCTTCTACGGTATCGAATCCGTCATTGCGCAAAAACAAGCAGACGAGTTCGCGAATGTTCACATCATCATCAGCAACTAATATCGTAGGCATTCATCCGTTCCCTCTCTTCCCTCGCTATACTTGGTAACCAGTATACTATAAAGCAATTACCGTGCATAAAGGTGGAGCGCTGTAGAAGTTTTTTGATGAATGCGTAAAAACAAACGGCATCCTATGCAAGAACCCTTGCACAAGATGCCGCAACAGCTTCTCTTATTTGATTCCTTCCATATATGCCCGGAATTTTTCTACAATTTCTTTTGCGTCGGTACGATACAAGTAATGATCTGCTTCCAATGTGATCACTTTACCATAAACAGAAGCTTTTGCTTGCTCTTCATGCTCAGGCACCCATCTATCCGTTACAGGATGATTCGCTTGGATAAAGAAAACAACGGGAAGCTTATGTGGGAATGTTAAACGTTCAGCCGCTTTAAAATTAGAAGGCATCCACTTAATTTCATTTAGTTGGCTTGGATTTAACATGTTTTTGAGACCAAGCATTCTCATTTGTTCTTTAGTTTCATCATCATAGGGCAGCTCAGCATACGGGTCATCGCCTAGTTTCGCATATAATCTGGTGAACCCGGATTTTTTGATTAGGCTTAATATCCCTAATGTTGAAGATGAAACCTCTTGTTCGCTAAGCGTTGGAACGCTGCTGTCGAGTCCAACAAACGCACTCACTTCGTTCTCATATTTGTTCACATAATCTAATCCGTACAGGCCGGAAATGGAATGAGCCATTAGAATGTAACGGTCAATTTGAAGGCTCTGCACAGCTTCGTGAATTTCACTCACGATATTTTCCGTCGTTCTTTCTTTGTCGGTTGTATCACTCAGTCCATAACCAAAAGGTTCAATCACCACAACTTTGTAGAACGGTGCTAGTTCATCTATTAACGGCTTAAAATCAAGGGCTGGCGCCGCTGTTCCAAAGCCAGGCAAGAGCACAATTGTTTCTTCCCCTGTTCCTTGAATCACAGTATTGATCCTTTTACCGTCTACAGGCACTAGTTGACCATAGGATTGTATTTTCCCCTGCTCCGATTTAGTAGCGACCTTATCCACAATAAAAACAGTTGTTATAAATATAACTCCTAGTATGGCCAATACTGCTATTGCTTTCAGCAAGAGCATAAGAACTCTTCTCGTCATTGGGGTTGACTTCTTATCTGTAGCCGGATCCTTCTTCCCCTTTATGTCCTCACTTCGTTTCATATGTATCGACTCCTGACCTTGTCTGTTTTAATAGCTTCAAACCTTCCAGGAAATCTTACATGACGGATATGTACTCTCTATGACGTCAATATGAACGGAATATGAACAGACCATATTCTTAGCTTTCAATGCATAGCAAAAACCCGCCAAACACACGGAAATCTTGTGTTTAGCGGGTTCTTTAATTATAACGAAATTAGACGAGCAATCTTTTCATCTCAATCAGTTCATTAACTAGCTGTTCTTCAAGTTCAGCATTTTTTTTAATTGCATTCGACATTTTTCTTATAGATCTGTTATGTCTAACAAGTTCAAGATCCAGATAATCTCGTATAATCATTTTTTGAACAATCTCCCACCCATTCGATAATTGCTCACAGCAGCTTATCAATTGAGGCATTTTTGCGCTTATTGGATTATCATCGATGATTTGGGATAGAAACTCTATCGCCTTACGGAAATATAACCTGCTAAACAACAAGGTATCGATTCCCTGGAAAAAATCACTTGCCCAAAAATCATGAAACCCTTCAAATTCATGCCTTAAATTCTCCTGAGACTCTATAGCATTCGCCAAATCATATAACGCTAAATAATTATTATTGGATATCACATTATTAATCACTCGCAAAAAAACGTCCTTGGTGTCTTTGATCTCAGGCTCCACACGTTTGAAAGTAAAACAAACTCCATTATTCCCTTCAAAAAAGTTCTTAAATGGAAGCGATTTCATTTCTTTTCCAAAGGTAGGATCTACACACATCAGATGATCTTTATCAATACCGCTCACTAAACAAAAATGCGCACTATCGATCGTTTGATACGCATGAGGATTTCCCCAAAGATTCCAATATGAGCTTAAATAAATGATGACAGGCATGTCTTGCCGCAATTCATTCAATATGATGTCATATACTTCTTCTGAAGATTGCAATGTAGATTTGCTCAACAAGACTCCATGAAAGCCCCTCAATAAATCCAGTGAAGTATATTTGTTATTAACGATACATTTTCCAATCAAGTCGTTGCGATCATGCTGTACAAAGTTAAAACCCATGGATTCTGAAAATGTCAACTGATAAGGCAGCCCCAAATATATCATCGTGGAAATGATGAGGTCTTGGAAACAATCCGTGCTGATTCCTCTTACTGGCTGAATCGGTAGATACATTAATTATCCCCCGCATCGGAATTTAGTAATTACATCTTAAATAAATACCTAATTTAGCTATCTATGATGCTTAACTATTTCGCACGAATGATTAACATATTATACTAAATTATCTAAAAATAATTTCTTTTACTTATTTGACAAAATAAATGAAATACCTTCTTATTTTTATCAAAAATAACAATTGAATCTATAAAGAGTTAAACTTTCATATTAATACAAATCCACCCCAAAAAGATCTATTTCAGGGAAGCGGATAATTAACAAGCAATTGCTTTTTGAAAGAGATAGTTGATTAAGTCTTCATTTAAAACAGCAATTAAACACGTTATTTCCTATGACCACGGATCAATCAACAGATTTCAATACGCAACGCAAAAAACCGCCAAACACTTGAAAATTCCTGTGTTTGGCGGTTTCTTTAGTTTATGGAGCCTAGGGGGATCGAACCCCTGACCTCATCGCTGCCAGTGGAGCGACTGGAGTTTGTACCTTAAGAAAACTGGGAGGAAAGCCCTTTAGAGCTAGACCTTTTGAGGTTTCACCTATCTACATTCAAGTGGAACGTTGCTCTCACAATTGATTCACATAAATAGACGCTCAAGATCTCCCCGAACAATCTCCGAAACCTGATTTCCGATCTTCTTTCCATAATTATCATCAGCATCCGTGTACAGATTACCAAACATGTCATTCTGATTAGTGATCAACCACTTCTTCAATTGATTTGATCCTCTACCCGCTTCGAATCCTCTTTCGCTTTGACACTGTCAATCTCCGGCGTTATAGCTTTCTCTTGAATTAGGATACGACCCATAGCGAAGCCCCCCAACAATAACAGCAATCTTTACTAGCTTTTCGAACCTAGTGTTATATCCCAAAATAAGAAACAGCAGACTAGGATGGAATCTCAGTCTGCTGTTTCTATTAAAATGACTTCAATGATTAAGGACTTGACGTCAATGTTATCAATTCCATACTACCCTTAGTGCATATTCCACCTATCAGCTATGCTGTATATCTCTTCGCTTGCGTAAGAAACATCTCAGCGTATTGTCCATTCTTATGTAATAAGTCGTCATGACTTCCTTCTTCAATGATCTTGCCATCCTTCAGTACAATAATGCGATCAGCATGACGACAACTACTTAAGCGATGCGAAATCATGATCGTCGTCTTACCTTCGTACTGACTAGCAAAGTGATCGTAAATCTCTGCCTCTGCTTTAGGATCAAGCGCCGAGGTTGGTTCATCAAGAATGACCAGCTGGGCATCCTTCATATACGCTCGACTTAACGCAATTTTCTGCCACTGCCCGCCTGACAGCTCGTATCCACCATCGAACATCGGACCTAACTCTGTGTCCAGCCCTTCAGGCAAACGGCTTAACAGCTCTCCTGCACCCGATTGATTCGCTGCCTCCTTAATGCCGGCATCATCGGTCAAGCGATCCAATCGCCCCATAGCAATATTCTCCCTAGCCGTATACGAACAGGTAGCTTCTGGTCCATCTGTCGATCGCGTACGAGATAGCGTTTTATTCGAGGTACAAGTAGTTCCTATGGTTTTATATAATTTCTATTCCCTCTCATACAAAAATCCCCGCCAAGCAATGGGCAGCTTCGAAATCGGCTTCGGAAAGCTGTCCATTACATCTGGCGGGGATTATTTAACATTATTAAACTGTTAACTTTTTAATTGTTTTACACAGCTTTTTCTTTTTACTCAAGATTCAGAACCTGATACAACATCTTAGCAAGTTCCGCCCGTGTTACATGGCCTTTCGGATCGAAACGATTGCCGACTTTACCGCTCATAATACCAAGCGTCTTCACTTCATTTACAGCATCAACTGCCCATGAGGATGTAAGACCGATGTCTGCGAAGGAAGAATTCGAAGCCTCATTCTTCTTCGTTTTTCCCATGTAAGCTGCCATCTTAGCGATCATAACTGCAGCTTCTTCACGGGTAACGGTATCCATTGGACGGAAATTGCCGCCGCTGCCTTGAACAATTCCCAAGGCTGCAGCCTTAGCTACATAATCGGTATAATAAGCATTCTCCGGTACATCGCCAAATACAGGGCGGGAATTATTATCCGTCTCCGGCATGTCTAGAGAGCGAATGACAAGTGTTGCAAAATCTGCGCGCGATACGCTCCGCTGCGGACCATAACGATGATCGTCTATACCGCGGATAATATGCTTCGCTGCAAGCTTCATAATGAACGGCTCAGCCCAGCTTCCTGTTACATCATCAAAATTTTTATAAAATTCTAAAATAGCATATTGCGATAATTGATCAGCAGTAAAGGTTACAGTGTTGCCCGCAAATTTGCCGCCAATATAACTGGCTTCTCCTTTAATCAAAGAATATACGCCAGCAAAATCGATATTTAATTGGCGAAGCTGTTCATCTGTCAATGTGATAGCAATTGTCACTGGTTCTTTTAGCTGCTGAATCAAAGTCTCCTTACCATCCTTAATCATGCGAAGAGATAGCCCGTATGCAACTCCTGTTGAATTGAGTTTATCTCCCTCTTTGACCCAAGGATTCTGTAAATTCTCAAAAACTTTACTCAATAAAGCCTCAAGCTCCAACACGATAGTATTAGCATCGGCCGTATGATCTGGCAATGATGAAGCCGGAACCTTCACCGATATAGACGGCGTCACGATTTCAAGCAGCAGCTTGCGGGCCTTTGCTTCATGCCATGCGGCAGCATCCAGCTCAAGTCTCATATTGGAGCCACTTGTCACTTTATCCTCTATATGGATACCAATCTTCCCATTATTCGATTGCTTCATCGCCTTCTCCATAGCTGTGCGGTCCACTATATACTCGCCGTTTGCTATGCCAGGCTCGAATTTGATTGTACCATTTTCTACAATTGGCAATGCCCCCGGCTCAGGATTAGGATTAGGATTAGGATTAGGATTAGTTGTTGATCCTTCAGAGCCGCTTGATCCCCCAGAGCCATTTGATCCGCCCGTGCCTCCAGTACCGCCAGATCCGTCTGATTCACCCGTTTGAAAGCCCCAAATATCTGACATTACCATGCCGCTGTTAGCATCTTCTGCTTTTACATACCACTGATAGTTCGTATTGTCGCTCAGATTTTTCCAATTAACCGAAGGTTCTGTACCGCTTGGCACATTGTTGATGTTGCCAATAAGCCGATCGGTGTATATCTTTACACCGATATAGTCAGTGGCAACACGCTTCGTTCTTGGCTGCAAATCCAGATCAAGCGAGAATTCATCCTTTCCAGGGAATTCAATTGGATCATAGTAATTGTATTCATTCAAATAAGGTGAATAAGTTTTCATATGAAGCTTATTATTTTCGATATCGAATTGCATAAGCCGAATAAAACCAAGTCCGCCTTCTGCCGCTCCTTGATAATCGGCAAGTATTTGATAAACCTTCCGATCCGTTGTACCGTCGCCGTCATCATCCAGCTCATCAACTTTTAGCTGTGAATCATGATAATGACCTGACAATGTTGCAAATACATTTTTATTCGGTACTACGACCTTCTCATAGATTTTATCTGCAATCGGTGCACGGTTATTCGATACTAGCAAATATTCATGCAAGGCTAGAATAGCTTTACGTTCCGGGTATTGGGAGACGACTTCATTCATCCATTCGATTTCCTCATCAGCAAGCCCCCAGCCCATATAGACGATAATGAAATCATTCCCGCCTGCCGACACTAGATCATAGTGTCCGCGGTTATTTTTATAGGAGCCGCCAAACGTTGGCATATTCTTGAAACGCCAGTCGCCAAAGTATTCATAATACTTCGTATAATCATTATTCTGATGACCGACATCATGGTTGCCTGCTAATACGCCGTAAGGAATATTGGCATTCTCCAGCACTTTCATTCTTTTATCTGCTGCTTCCCATTGATACTCTTGATATTCCTTATCCACAATATCACCGGTATGAATAACATATTGTAGATTGATTCGCTCTTTATTATCTGCAAACCATTGTACAATTGACTCATAAATATGAGGATAGCTTTCGGAATAGTATTGTGTATCGGACATCCATCCGATGGTAAAATCATATCGGTCTTCTGTAACAGGCGATGGTGATGAGTAGGCAGCAATCTCGTCTTGAACTAAGATTTGAATCGTATGGTCTTTTGCATAATCACCAGCTTGTACAACCGCCTTTAGCTCAAAATCTTCCGTTCCTGCAATTTGGTTGCTCAGCAGCTCCCATGTTTCGCTTGAGTAGCTCCATGCATACAAGCTTACTTTACGCCCTTCAAGGGAATTACCTTTCCATTCTATAACCGCTTGATCGGTTGATTTCACCGAAGGATCGAGCTTGATTTCATAACGCTGATACGGGAATTGCTCCACAGCATCATTAACCAAATACTGCCCGTCTGCAGCGCCAATTTTTGCATAGTCATCATCAGTGAGCGCCTGCTCTCCGTTTGGAATCATCACTTTAGGCGGCTCCGTATCTGATGCATGCTTAAAGCCTTCGAAGCCATTTCTATGCTTGCCGTCATATTTGTAGCCTTTGTAGAAAGAGACGTCAAGTGCATCTCCTTCCGGATCCTCCACCTTCGCAGTCAAGCTTGTATTGCTACCGATACCGCTTTTCCCGTCTACCGGCCCTACAAGCACTGGAGCATATGGATTCTCATTCGGTACATCGAAATGAACTGTCTTATCAGCCGTATTGCCTGCCTTATCCGTTGCTTTAATAAATAACGTATGGGAACCGCCATCTAATTTACCGGATGAGGTTGCATACGGCAGCGAAATATTCTGCCCATCCAGCTTCACTTCTACTTGATCCACGCCCGACAGTACATCGGAAATTTCCGCGCTAATCTCAAAATGACCGCGGTATTGCTTTCCCTCCTCCACACTTGGTTGAATCAAAGGAGCTGTGTTGTCGACCGAAACATTAGCCGTTACTTCATTGGATTCATGTTTCACTTTAATCTCATGACTGCCATCTGCCACTGCTGTTGTATCCCATTCATACGCTTTAGACTTCAGCATCTCAGGCTCCAGCGTGAATTGGAAACCAATCCACTCATGCTTGCCTGCACTGTCACCCATCTTAATTTCTTTATCGCGCTCTGCATACAACGGATCTCTAATTTCAGTTCCATCTGCCAGCAAAAGCCGAATATTTTTAATTTCGAAATCATCTTTATTTTCCTCTGGTCGGGGATCAAACGGCGATGACTTAGACCCTGCACGGATATAAATCACATTGTCGTCGCCAAGCTGAAGACGCTCAGAAGGGATTGGAAAAGATAAAGTCGTATAATTCGGAATAGGATCCATAAACGTATACAGAATGGATGCATCGCCAAGCTCTGGTGGTCCCATCGTAATCCCGTTTTTAAAGTAATAGTCTACATTTTTAGCTTCAAATACAAAGTAAGCATCATTCTCAAGTGCATGAGACGTGTTCTTGTCAGCTATCTCTTTGCCGTCAATGCTTAAAGTTAATTGCTCTTGGCCGGCATTTTGTGCGGTGCCCTTCAAAACGGTAGTGCCGCTTATAATATCGCCGTCTTTCACATTAAGTCTCAGAGGCGATTGGTCTGGCCCGCCAACAATCTCCACTTTTTGAATATTTGTATTTACTGTATTCGTTCCATCGGACACACTGAAATAATATTCCACATATGCTCTGCCTATTAGATCAGCGGAAGGAAGCTCATAATGATACAGTTTGTCGTTATAATCTTGCATTAAATGATGACTGACATAATCAGTTTGCTTGTCAGAACGTACGAATACTTCTACCGAAGTAATTTGGTTGTCATCCTCAGCTTGAACCTTAAGATCAAGCTTTTGGGACTGATCGATCTGGGTTACGCCTGTAAGGTCAGTGACCACTGGTTCAATCGTATCGGGAATAACATGCTTAGGGACAGCAGGAACCTGGGAAGAATCAATTTTGCCCGGCGAAGCCATTTCAATGCCAGAGCTTGCTTTGATCATTGGTGTACTGCCGTTGACCGGATACTTATATTGAATTCCTCGATCCTCTTTCGTTTCGTCGCTTTTAACTCCACCATCATACAATTGGTCCGCATCATAATAGGCAGCTGAAATTTCCTTGCCGATATTCGACTTAATAACAACTGCACGCCGGCCGGAGTTAGCCATCCCGTCACTATTAATCATGAATAAATCTTTATTTTCTTCTAGTGAAGTGTTAAAAAATGAATTAAAATCCTGAACGGTATAATTACTGTTCGCGCTATTAATAATCCAGAAAACAACAGACTGTTGAGCTGGTATTATAAAGTTCTCCTGCGTAGATGGCCATTTCACATCAGCCGCAGAACCTTTATCGGGATATCGATAATAAATCTTATAATTGTTAAAGTCTAACGGCTGATCGGTATTATTGTATACTTCAATATATTCGAAAGCATCTGAAGAAGTGTTTGGTACATTCGTTGAATTAGGCAATAGCTCAGTCACAAGCAGCTCAGGCGCCTTTTCAGGATCAAATTCAGACAATTTAACCTGAACCGAATAGCTAACTGTTGTATCCTTAACCCGAAGCTTATATTCAAGCTCAGGCTCGACCAAGGCTACTGCAGGTATAATCGCACTGAATTGCCCTGCACCTTTGGACATCATTGATACGATCGTATATCTCGCTTGAGAAGGAGTTTTATACAGCAGCTCCATTGCCGGCAGTTTCCCCTCCTCGAAGTCGGAGAAGTTTTTGACAGCTGCGGCTATCTCGTAATCGGCTGCTTCAATTAACGAACCTGGGGTATGTACAATTTCAGGCTGTACTTCCGAAACGATCGGAGGCGTAATTTGTTCTGTCGTTACTATGCCTGGTGTCGCGGCCAAAGTACCTGAATCAGGTACAACAACGTTCATATTTTGACTTGCGCCTTCTGGATGGCTGAAGAAAATGCCTTTGTTCAATTTGACATGGCTTGCCTCATAGGAAGCTGATACCACTACAGTATTGTTTGCCTTCTCTCTAATTTGCAGATTACGCGAAGCTGTGTTCGCCATTCCTCCGCCGCCTTCAATACGGAATAAATTCACGCCTTCCTGAAGATCAACGTCCGAGGAGAAATTAGTCAAAAAGCCGTCTACTGTTTCCGCTGTATTTTTCCCATTCATGATCCAGAAGACAACAGCTTCATTAGCCGGAATGACAACTGGAACATCTTTATTTGTCAATGACCAGGGATCAACATTATTGTAGAAAAAATAATATTGCTCATCAAAATTGACCGGTTGATTCGTATTGTTGTAAACTTCAACAAACTCGTATGCATCTGCCCCATTGACATTATTCGTATCCGGCACCATCTCCGTAATAAGCAGTGCACCTGTTTTAGTTGATTCTTGGACAGTATTGCTTTCAGCATCTGTTCCATAAGTTGCATCTGTTACATCTGTTGCAACTCCTGTTTCACCTATTGCAACTCCTGTTCCATCTGCTTCAATTAATACTTGATCAGTGTTGCTTACATCATTTGTTGCAATGCCTGTTGCACCTGCTGCAGGGACTGTCACACTCAGCAGCAAGCTGCTCAAAATTAACATAGATGTCCATCTCTTCAATTTCCTCTTCAAAATCACTACTTAATACCCCTCTCTTTAGATGAATCAAAATTCCGAGGAATTATCTGCATACTAGCTAAGGGTAACAAGTGATTATTTGCCAGAGATCAACTTAATGTTAAGCTTTTGTAAACTGGACTTGCTTCGTTATGGATTCATTTGTCAAGTGTTCCAGTACCCTCACTGCAATGGCAGCTGCTTCAGCTCGGGTAACAATCCCGTCAGGCTTGAACAACCGGCTCCCATGTACTTCCTTCTGTCCTTAAAGAAACAGCAAAACAATATAGAAATTTGTTGTTCGGGGATACTGTGACCAAACCTATGACCACGGATCAATCATCAGGTTTATTTCTACTTGCGAAAAGCCGCCAAACACTCGGATTCCGTGTGTTTGGCGGTTCTTATGTGTGGAGCCTAGGGGGATATCGAAATCTTGATCAACTTTGCTTACGATGCTTTATCGACGTTTCAGATCCTTGAGATAGATTTCGATGCCGTGCTCGTTGCTATACCCCACAAAGTGAAGCAAAGCTTCGAAGCTTATTCCTATTACTTTGCGGGGCCCCCTTGTATCGCTGCCTCCGCGTGGGACGCCCCCCTTTCAGGGGTTCGCCCCCCCAACACGCATAAAAACGCCACTACGAAAATCGTAGTGGCGTTTTTTCTATGGAGCCAAGGGGGATCGAACCCCTGACCTCCTGCGTGCAAGGCAGGCGCTCTCCCAGCTGAGCTATAGCCCCGTAAGCGACTTCTATATCATATAAAATTAAAGCAGGCATGTCAACATTTTTTTGCAATATTCGAAGACGTGCTGCAACTCTTTTACTTCTCTATATAATGTCACTTATCCTGATGAGGCTTGCTTAATCGAGCACCCGAAGAGCACCTTGATCGAGGGACCGGTGCTCTTAGAGTTCCTGACTGTCCGTATCCATATCTTTGGACAACAGACTCTTCAGTTCCTTCATAAACATATTGATATCCTTGAATTGCCGATACACGGACGCAAAGCGGACGTAAGCGACCTCATCGACCGGATACAACCGTTCCATGAGCAGCTCCCCGATCTGGCGGCTCTCCACTTCAGCTGCTGCGGTATTACGCAGTGCCTTCTCCACATCCGATACAATCATATCCAGTTGGTCTACAGAGACCGGACGCTTCTCGCAAGCACGTATCAATCCACGGAGCACCTTCTCGCGGCTGAACTCTTCACGGCTTCCATCTTTTTTGACCACGATAAGTGGCGTTTCCTCCACCATCTCAAAGGTCGTAAATCTCTTGCTGCACTGCTCGCATTCTCTGCGGCGGCGAATGGATTTATTCTCGTTAGCAGGCCTGGAATCCAGCACTTTGGTTCCAGCATAACTACAATATGGACACTTCATACGATACTCACTTCCTTTGTTTCAAGCGTATTTAGCCGTTAATTGAACGGCAAGAATAATTTACCAGTCAAACTTTATTTCTTGTTGTTATGAAAATGCGAAACGCGAGACATAATACTTTTACCAACCCAAGGAGGTGAACTACACATGGCACAAAGCAATAACAACTCCAACAACCTGGTTGTTCCTCGCGCTAACGCTGCTCTTGAGCAATTGAAGTATGAGGTGGCTCAAGAACTTGGTATCTCCATTCCACAAGACGGATACCAAGGTAACATGACTTCCTACGAGAACGGTTCGATCGGGGGATACATCACAAAGCGTCTTGTAACCCTGGCCGAGCAACAATTGGCTGGTCAATACTCCGGTCAATAATTGATTCTTCCTTAAAAAAAGGAGTGTTGGGGCTCGAGGTAAGAGCCTTCCAGCGCTCTTTTTTCACATTAAAAACCATCCTTGTAGACATCCGTATACTGATTATAATAATAAATCACGCGCTGGACATAATGACGAGTTTCCCCGATAGGGATACTCTTCACATTCTCATAGGTACCATCCCACATGCCTTTATTGATCCAATTCTTAACGTTCCCGGGCCCTGCGTTATAAGCGGCTATGGCAGCAATCGGATTGCCGTCCATCTCCTTATGCAGGTTCTGTATGTACCATGTGCCGAGCTGGATATTCGCATCCACTTCATTCTTCACATTCAACAGATTCACCGAGGGCAGCTTGGCCATATCCATCGCCCAATTGGCTGTGTCCGGCATCAGCTGCATAATGCCAAGCGCGCCTTTCTTGGACTCCTTACCCGGTTTAAAGTTCGTTTCCACCCGAATGATGGAAGCCACCAGGAATGGATCAACCTTATAATGTGCAGCATGCTTTCTGATTTCATCTTTATAATAAATCGGATAGAGCAGCGTCATCCAGTTGGAGCTTAAGTACAGCAGCGCTACAAAAGAAATAAACAACAGGAGCAGCACTCTTTTTTTACGGAGCCACTTCATTGCAGGACCAACCTATGCCACAGCTTGTCCACCTGCTGCTGCGTTTCAGCCAGGGTGCCGCTGTTATCGATAAGGATATCCGCCAAAGCCTTCTTCTGTTCGATATCCATCTGACTATTTAAGCGTGCCTCCGCCGCTTCTCGGGCAAGATCATCCCGCTCAATCAAACGCTTCAGTTGAAGTTCCCGCGGAACATACACGACAACGATCTCATCCAGATAGGGATACTGTTCCCTTGCCTCAAGCAGCAGCGGAATATCCACCACCACTAGCCGGTCGGGATGCTGAAGCTCGAACGCCTCCGTCCGTTCCCGGATTTCCTCGCGGATCGCCGGATGCGTAATTCCGTTCAGCACTTCGCGCTGCTGCGGGTTATTGAAGATCAATTCCCCGAGCTTCTTACGATCCAACGTGCCGTCCTCCAGCAGGATCGATTGTCCAAAATGCTCTGTCACTTTGCCCAGCACCGGATGACCCGGGAGCATCACTTCCCGGGCGATAACATCCGCATCGACGAGAAGCGCTCCCTTCATGGCCAACATAGAGGACACGGTGCTTTTGCCTGTTGCAATTCCTCCGGTTAAACCGATATTCATGACACTTCACCTCATAACAGCTTCATTATACCCATGATGATTAACATTAAAGCAGGCAGATATGAAATCAATCGCATACCGCCTTTAGCAGCAAAACGCAAACCGATCCGTATCCCGAGCATCAGGAATATTCCGCTGAACAAGGCAACAACAGCTGCGGTACCCAGTGGCGAGAAGCCCAGCATCGCTGCGCCAAGTCCCGCTCCGAACGCGTCCAGCGACAGCGCGATCCCGAGCCACATCGCCTCCCATGGCGAGATACTGCCGGAATCATCCAGATCCGCCTTCGCCGGACTGCGGAGAATTTGAATGACAACCCCGACCTTCGGTATCTCTAACGAGAATACCGCCCGCTGAAGCTGCTCTTGACTTGCCATGCTTACCTCACAAGGCGGATCTCCTGCTCTTACACCCGTTTGCGTTTCTTCTTCAGGTTCACTTCTTCTTCGTATCTGCTGATATAAAGACCATAAGCCCAGCAGAATTAAAATGGCAGCACCGATAACGGCCGCCGTAGACGGCGAGAAGAACCGCTGTAGCAGCGCGCCTGCCTGCATGGAGACGCCGAGCACAAGACCCGAGCATAGCGAGATGATTAATACAGAAAGCAGCGGTATCCTTGTTTTGCGCAGACCGTATGTAACCCCCGCCCCGAATCCATCCAGGCTTAAAGCCATGGCCAGCAGTACAACCGAGAAAACATGACTGAGCACCCTATTCCCTCCTCGACAAGCTCCACATCAAACTGCTTATTCCCTAGAAAAAAGCAGCTTCATGCGCTCCACATATGTTTTCACATTATATGTGTGAGGAGAGGAAGGGTGCATGCCTATTGGTTCACTTCTTCACAGGTTGACACTTCGGACAATAATGGGTTCCCCGGCCGCCGACTACGATCTTATGGATCGGTCCGCCGCAAGCAGGGCAGGGCTTGTCCTTCCGGCCGTATACCTGGTGGCTGTGCTGGAACATCCCCATTTCGCCCTGACCGTTAACATAGGATTTGATGGAGGATCCTCCCGCATTCACCGCTTCAGACAACGTATCTATGATCGCCTGATACAGCCGCTTGAGTTCAGCATCCTTCAAGCTGTTAGCATTGCGCTCAGGATGAATTTTAGCCCGGAACAAGGCCTCATCAACATATATATTGCCGATGCCGACCACATATGCCTGATTCAACAGCACGGCTTTGATCTTCGTTTTCTTGCTCCCGATAACTTCTTTAAAAGTGACGTAGGTAAAGGTCTCATCGAGCGGCTCGTATCCAAGCTTGGCAAGAGGGGCATGTTTAAACTCTTCCCCCGGTGCAAACAGATGCATCGTACCAAACTGGCGTACATCCTTATACCGCAGCTCCGTACCATCCGAGAAATGAAAGATGACGTGGGTATGCTTCTCCACCGGATCTTTGGCATCATACAATCCATAACGACCTTCCATCCGAAGATGAGAGACGAGAACCAGTCCGTCCAGCAATATTCGTAGAAATTTGCCTCTGCGCTCTACGCCTTCGATCGTATGATCCTTCAGCATAAAAGCAAATGCCTCAATATCGTCAGGCCGCTGGATAATTCGCGGCAGATGTACAGATACGTGATCTATATGCTTACCTTTAATCAATTCGTTAAGTGTTCGTTTAACCGTTTCTACTTCCGGCAATTCCGGCATAATGATTTCACCTCATATCCATTATACCGGAAGTTGGAACAGAGCGGGACCATGGTTTTTGTGGAAAAGGAGTGCAGCTGCTGCTCCTCTTCACCCATGATCCCTCATATAAAGCACCTGCATCAGTTAACATTCACTACGGCTTTATTTCGCTTCGTACCAGTTCTCTCCATAACTGACTTCCGATTTCAGCGGTACGGACAGTTTCAATGCTTGACTCATCACTTCCGGCACCAATTTCTTCATGATTTCCAGCTCATCCTCCGGCACCTCAAATACCAATTCATCATGCACCTGAAGCAGCATGCGGCTCTTCAGTTGATGATCATACAGCGCCTTGTCCATATGGACCATAGCCAGTTTGATAATATCGGCTGCCGTCCCCTGAATCGGCGTATTCATCGCCGTCCGTTCTGCAAAAGAACGCAGATTGAAGTTGCTGGCATTGATCTCTGGAAGATAGCGTCTACGTTCGAGCAGAGTCTTCACATAGCCGTCTTGTTTCGCCTGTTTGACAATTTCGTCCATATAGCGCCGAACGCCTTGGAATACTTCGAAATATTGGTCAATAAACGCTGCAGCTTCCTTCCGGGTAATGTTCAAATTCTGGGACAGACCATAATCGCTTATGCCATACACAATACCGAAGTTGACCGCTTTAGCGGAACGGCGCATATTGGAATCTACCTCGTCCATGCTGACGCCAAACACGTCCATAGCCGTTTTGGTGTGAATGTCCATATCATGCACGAAGGCTTCCTTCAGCCTCTCATCATCGGAGATATGTGCGAGCACCCGCAGCTCGATCTGGGAATAATCCGCTGCCAGAATGCTCCAGCCCGGCTCGGAAGGAACAAACACTTTGCGCAGTTTACGCCCTTCCTCCAGGCGGATCGGAATATTCTGCAAGTTCGGGTATTGGCTGCTTAAGCGGCCTGTAGCAGCAATAGTTTGACGATAGTAAGTATGGACTTTACCCGTCTCGGTCGAAATCTCCTTCAGCAGACCTTCCACATAAGTAGATTGCAGCTTGGCCAAAGTGCGATACTGCAAAATCAAGCGGACAATATCATGATAAGGCGCAAGCTTCTCAAGCACCTCGGCATCAGTGGAATACCCTGTCTTGGTCTTCTTGATGACCGGCAGCTCCAGCTTGACAAACAGAATTTCGCCCAGCTGTTTAGGCGAGTTGAGATTGAATTCCGTTCCGGCGATCTCATAAATCTCCTCAACGAGCTTCTTGATCTGCACTTCAAACTCGCTTCCCAGTTCCTTCAAATCCTCTGCGTTGACAGCAATGCCCTGCTTCTCCATGTCAGCCAATATGCGGGACAGCGGCATCTCCAGATCATGGAATAACGGCAGCATTTCATTGGCAGCTAATTCATTCTCCTGAACGGGTACGAGATCGGATACAGCCAGACATTTTCTGGCCATGTGCTCGCTGAGCTTATCCTGTTCCGGAACCTTGTATTTGGCCCCTTTGCCAAACACTTCTTCATCCGCTTGAAGATACGCAAGTCCGTACTTGGAAGCGAGTCCGCTAAGCGATTGATTCGATTCCGTTGGATCCAGCAGGTATGCTGCCAAATGAACGTCAAATGCCGCTCCGGCAAAAGCGATGCCCTGCCAATGCAGTGCCAGGTCAATACGATGCAGGTCATACCCGCGTTTAGGGATCTCGCTATTAGCAAGCCAAGCGCGGACAGGCTCCGCCTCCTCCGCTTTCAGCACGTCAAACGGGATGAAGAACTGCTGCTCTTCCGTAGCAAGTGCCAGCCCAATAACATCAGCATGATGAGGATTATCCCCATGTGTCTCCACATGAAGCACGTTCACTTGGTCCAGATTATCCGCTACTTTGGCAAGCCCCTGCACGTCCATGAGGGTCACATTAATCTTCGCTTCAGGCTTCGACTCAGATGCAGCACCAGGGCCACCACTTGTGCTCAGGTTCAATCGTTCAATGAGCGATTTAAACTCCAGCTTCGCCAGTGCGGGACCAGCTGTCTCTTCATTCAGGCCCGTAAATGCCATCTCATCCAGTGATTGCTCAAGCGGAACTTCGCGGTAGATCGTAGCCAGCTTCTTGCTGAGTATCGCAGAATCTGCATGCTCCACGATTTTCTCCTTCATCTTGCCTTTGAGCTCATCTGTCCGTGATACCACGGCTTCAACCGAGCCAAATTCATGAAGGAGCTTCAGAGCAGTCTTCTCGCCTACGCCGGGAACCCCTGGAATATTATCGGAAGCATCACCCATGAGCCCCTTCAGATCAATGATCTGCTCAGGTGTCAGGTCATAACGTTCCTTGATCTGTTCCGGTCCATAATATTCAATATCGGTCACGCCCTTGCGGACCATGGCAATTGTGGTATGCTCTGAAGCCAGCTGCAGCATATCCTTATCCCCTGATACGACCATTACCTTGCGTCCAGCCTCGTCAGCTTGACGAGATATCGTACCGATAATGTCATCGGCCTCATAACCACCAATTTCAAATTGAGCTACGCCCAGGCCTTTCAGCAGCTCTTTCAGCAGTGGAAATTGACCTGACAGCTCGGGTGGAGTCTTCTGACGGCCGCCCTTGTAATCCTGGTAATCCGCATGCCGAAACGTTTCCTTGCCGGCATCGAACGCAACCATCATATGTGTCGGTTTATGCTCATCGATTAAGCGAAGCAGCATGGTTGTAAAGCCGTAAACCGCATTCGTCTGCTGTCCGCTGGCATTGGTTAGCGGCGGCATCGCAAAAAATGCACGGTAAATGATATTATTTCCATCAATCAAAATCAGCTTGTCCATAGAACACCTCGCACCTATATTACTTCCTTTTCACATGATAACATACGTCACCGTGAAATCCGAACCATCCATCCGATTCCTGGTAAATTTCAAGTACGCCCATATAAAAACGCCGGCTTTCGCCGGCGTTCATGTTGAACTTACATCTATCTATTGATTGAGGTCCGGACGATGGCCCGTCACCAGATACACCGTGCTTTCACCAATATTGGTTGCATGGTCAGCGATCCGTTCAATGTAGCGTCCCACCATGATCAGCAACATGGCTTGGTTTGCCGAGTCGGGACCCGAAGTAAGATGAGTGTATAAATCCTGTAAAATCACACTATATAAATGATCGACCTGATCGTCATCCTGGGCCATTTTATAAGCAAGATCCGTGTTTTCCGTCAGATAGGATTCAATGGACTCTGCAACCATCACTCGCACCAGATCAGACATACGCGGAAGATCCACCAATGGCTTAATCAGCTTCTGGCCTTGCAGGCGAATTGTAACTTTTGCGACATCCCGCGCCAGATCTCCCATCCGCTCCAAATCGCTTGCAATCCGGAACGCAACCAATATACGGCGCAAATCCTTCGCTACAGGCTGCTGGGTCACGATCAAGCGGGAGCCGATGTCCATGATCTGCTCTTCCATTGTGTTTAACTGCACATCGTTCTTAATAACCGCCTGCGCTTGCTCCGCATCCAGAGCCTGGAGAGACTTCACACTGTTTGCGAGTGCCTCCTCCGTATGCTTGCCCATATCCTGCAGCAGGGTTTTCAGCTCATTCAGCTGCTGATCAAACTCAATTCTCCGGATCATATATGATGCTCCTCCTATCTACTTTTAAGAAAGATCATTTGTAATCACGAACGTATTAGCCAAAGCGGCCCGAAATGTAGTCTTCGGTTCGAGCATCTGACGGCGTAGAGAACAGCAAATCGGTATTAGCGGATTCAACCACTTCGCCGTTCAGGAAAAATACCGTCTGCCCGGATACGCGAGCGGCCTGATGCATATTGTGGGTAACCATAACGATGGTGTAATTGCTCTTCAGTTCCTGGACCAGCTCCTCAATTTTGAGTGTTGAAATCGGGTCCAGCGCAGATGTGGCTTCGTCCATAAGCAGGATATCCGGCTGCACGGCAAGGGCCCGTGCAATACACAGACGCTGCTGCTGCCCTCCGGACAAGCTAAGCGCAGAACGCTTAAGATAATCTTTTACCTCATCCCATAAAACAGCCTGCTTCAAGCTCTGTTCGACGATTTGGTCAAGCTCTGCCCTATTCCTAATTCCATGCAGTCTTGGCCCATATGCAATGTTGTCATAGATCGATTTCGGAAACGGATTCGGCTGCTGGAACACCATCCCAACCTGCTTGCGCAAAGCTTCCACATGGACCTCCTCGCTGTAGATTTCCGTTCCGCCGATTTGGACGCTGCCTTCGATTCGAGTGGAAGGAATCATATCGTTCATGCGATTCAGCGTCCGCAGCAGTGTCGATTTCCCGCAGCCGGATGGCCCGATGAACGCTGTCACCGTTTTTTCGGGAATGTTTAAATCTACATTTTTAAGCGCATGGTACGTATCGTAGTAAAGGTTCAATTTCTCAATCTGTATGATGGATTCCATATCTTATTCATGTCTCCTTTTTCACGGATAGAATCTGCTTAGCGTCTCTTAGATGTTCTTCGAATACTTATTCCGGATCCACACGGCTGCAATATTCATAATAAATAACATGATGAGCAACAGAATAATACCCGAAGCTGCGAGTTCGTGGAATGCCTCGCTTGGTCTTGATACCCAGTTGAAGATCTGGATCGGCATGACTGTAAACGAATCGAGCAGATTTTCCGGCAAGAAGGCTACGTAGGTTAAAGCACCAATCATAATAAGTGGTGCAGTTTCGCCGATTGCGCGAGACAGGGCGAGAATAACACCGGTCATAATTCCCGGAATCGCTGACGGAAGCACCGATTGGGATACCGTTTGCCATTTTGTTGCGCCCAGCGCATAAGAAGCATCCCGGCGATTTTTAGGTACGGCACGCAGGGCCTCTTGAGCGGCAACGATAATGATCGGCAGTACGAGCAAAGTCATGGTTAATACACCGGACAGCAGACTGCGTCCAAGATTCATTCCCCGCACAAAAATCGCAAGCCCCAAGATACCATATATAATAGAAGGAACCCCTGCGAGGGTACTGATATTCAGTTGAATCAGCCGAACCCAGCGGCTGCGTCCCGCATACTCTTCAAGAAAGATCGCTGCGCCAACACCTAGAATGAAAGACAGCGGCGCCATGAGCAGCAGCAGGTAGACCGTACCGACAATCGGTGACTTCAAGCCTGCCCGGTCTGCGATACGTGACGGATAGTTAGTGAACAGATCGGGTGAGAGTCTATGAATACCATCCATTACGATCGTTACAATCAGAGCCATTAATGCTAGAATCCCGATACTGGTACAAGCCAGAAAAATAATATGCAGTGTCTTGTCACCAAGGCGTCTTCGGTTAATGCCTTTACTGTCCCCCAGGTTCAATTGTTTCATCTAGTATTCCTCCCTGAAGCGGCGAGCGACCCACTGCGCCAGTATGTTAAGCAAGAAGGTAATGACGAACAAGGTCAGACCCACTGCAAAAATCGTGCCATATTCAATCGTGCCGCGTGGAACATCCCCCATACTTACCTGCACAATATAAGAGGTCATGGTCTGAATGCTATCCAGCGGATTCAGTGTCAACTGTGGAGTAGCACCGGCCGCAACCGTCACAATCATCGTTTCACCAATCGCACGAGAGAAAGCAAGCACGAAGGAGGAAACCACACCGGACAGAGCAGCAGGCAGTACGATTTTAAGGGCAACCTCAAATCGGGTTGCACCCAGCGCATATGCCCCTTGTCTCAAGCTTTTTGGAACAGCGCGCATGGCATCTTCACTCAGTGACGAAATCATGGGCAGAATCATGATACCTACGACGATACCAGCACTCAGCGCATTGAATATTCCCATGTTGGGAAATATCTTTTGAAGGAATGGCGTTACCGTTTCAAGCGCAAAATAACCATATACAATGGTTGGTACGCCAGCCAATACTTCAAGTACTGGCTTAACAATCCCCCGAACCCGGGCAGGTGCGTATTCATTAAGATAAATAGCGCAAGCCAAGCCGATAGGCACTGCGAATAGGATCGCAATGCCTGTAATCAGCAATGTGCCGCCCAACAGGGGCAGCACGCCGAATTCTTTTGGAGGGAGAATAGGACTCCATGTCGTTCCCGTCAGGAAGGACCATACCGGTACTTCCTTAAAGAAGATCACGGATTCCTGTAGAAGCGTATATACAATACCGATAGTGGTAAACACCGAGAGTATGGCACACAAGCCGAGCAGAATTGGAATGATTTTGTCTGAGATGCGAGTTTTGCTGCGACGGAATGTCATACTCTTTGTGTTTACCGCCAGGGGTGAAGTTTTGTTCATTCTCCTCTTCCCTTTCTATTGGGATGCCCGAAAGGGTATCTTTCGGGCATGTCGTCTTAAATTATTTAGCCAACTTGTCTTTTTCTGCTTGATACTGGTCATCTTGAAGTGGTACGAAACCAACTTCACCAGCAAGACTAGCGGCGTTCTCAAGGTAGAAGTCCATGAATGCTTTTACTTCTGGACGCTCAAGCTCTTTATCATTAACATAGAGCAGAAGTGGACGGGACAATGGAGCATAGCTGTTATCCTTAATCGTCTCCATGCTTGGAGCTACGGTAGCCGTTCCGTTATCAATCGGAACCAGCTTCAGCTTATCCTGGTTCTCTTCATAGAAGGAGAACCCGAAATATCCGATGGAGTTCTTATCACCAGCTACCCCTTGAACAACTGCGTTTGTATCCGCACTGAATGTAATTTGGCTATCATTTCTGCTTGCCTGTGCTTCACCATTAATCGCTTCTGTAAAGTAGTCGAATGTACCGTGGTCTGTGCCCGGTGAATAAATTTTGATCTCTTCAGCCGGCCAGCCTTCACGAACATCAGCCCATGTCTTTACCGTGCTGTTTGGCTCATAAATTTTCTTAAGCTCATCTACGGTCAGTTTATCTACAAAATCATTGCTAGGGTTCACTACGACAGACAATCCGTCATATGCTACCAAAACTTCGTGATATTCAACTCCATTAGCTTTCGCTTCTTCAGCTTCTTTATCTTTAATTGGTCTTGAAGCATTAGAGATCGCAATCTCGCTGTTGTTAAAGCGTTTGAATCCAGCACCTGTTCCGCCTGTTCCGATTGGAACACGTACATCTGGATTAGCGGCGCCGAATTCCTCAGCCACTGCTTCAGTTAATGGATGAAGTGTACTAGAACCGTCAATTTCAATTGTTCCTGTCAAAGCTGCTGTGGTATTTCCCTCGGTTTGCTGTGCTGAACCGTTATCTGTATTTTCTCCTGAAGCACTGCCGGAATTTCCTCCTCCGCATGCTGCCAAAAGCGTGCTCAGCATCAACACCAATACGAGAATACCTGCTGGTTTACGACCCCTTTTTCTAAACAAACGAATCCACTCCTTCAAAGATGGTTGTTGTCTCTACTTCCTACTCACAATATTCATATTAATACCGGAATGTAATAACAGTTTTCTAGAAATGTAAACGCAATGTAAAATATGTGGCTTGAAATAAACTCATAGAGTTGATTCGTCTTCAAACGATTGCTGCTTGGCAGAGTTCATGCCAGCGAGATCATCCATAACCCTGTCTACACGCGTCCCTGTCTCTTCGGCGAGTTGATGAACCTGGTTACCGGACTTCTGTACCTCTTGAACAGCATTCTCCATTTCATGGAACATGCGGGCACCTTCCATAACGAACCCCTCACAGGCTTGAAGCTCCTTCAGCGAAGACACCGCTCCCTTGGCTGTATCTTCTGCCAGTCGCCGAATATGCTCTAGCAGCTTCGAGATATTTCCGGACAATTCATACGTTTGTTTGGCAAGCGACTGCACTTCCGCTGCAACCACTTGAAACCCTCTGCCGTGCACGCCGGCATGTGCGGCTTCGATCGAGGCATTCATCGCCAGTAGACTACTCTGGTTCGCAAGTTCGGTAATCTTCCCGGTTATGGATAGAATTTGACTAGCATCGGACACGAGATCGAAGGCCTGTCCTTCCCGCTTCGTCATATCTTCTACAAGTCCAAGATATGACGTTTGCACAAGGTCAAGCTTTGCCTTTCCGGTCTGGGACCACTGCTTCATCCGGATACATTCCGAGCTTGTTTTTGCAGCTGCCGACCGTACCTCGGTTAATGAGTGTTGAATATTCCCTGTATGGCGGTAGCTTTCCTGTAGAATCAGCTCCCGCTTCTCTTCCGCTTCCGCTTGAAGCAGGTTCGATAGGCTCATCAGATCCCGAACTGTCAATACACCCTCCAACCGGCCGACACTCGTAAGGAGAACACAATCGTAAAATTTCGAATCCGAGCGTTGCAGGGCCAGATTCAGCAGTGTTCCCACCTTTTCGAATATGTCGATCTTCATGAATTGTTGATCTGCAAACTTGAAAGCTGGCTTCGAATAGTACAGATCAACAGCAAACCTGCCCATCATTCGCTGGTAAAAAACATCCCGCATAATCAGCCCAGCCGGCTGATCATCTTCATCACAATAAACCACACAAGGAACTCGGTCGTCCTTAGCAAATATATTGAGCACATCAAGGCACGACTCAATTTCACGGATTACGGGAACTTCTCTTATGTATGGCTGATAATAAGCGCCTGCTTCAGGCTCGCGAGCTGCTTGCCCTGGATATTGAAGTGTAGCCTCTTCTGCTAATACTAGGTTTCTCTCTGTCTGAATCGGTCTGGTTTGAAGCAGTGTCATGCGCCCTCGCCCCTTCTTTATCTGGTTCTTTAGACGCATCTTAACGGACCAGTGTTAAGGGAATATACTCGATTAATCAAAGGAGCGTAAACAATGGGCGAATGAATCTGATCATAAGAGGGATTTATCTGCCATAAGACCTAAAAAAGACTCCTCATCATTTCAAATGGAATGATGGGAGCCTTTTTTAGGATTTACAACAAGTTTATAACCCACTCCTCGAATGGAGTCGATGTGTACGGATTCAGGGTCAAGCTCAAGCTTCTTTCGCAGGGAACTTACATGTACGTCAACGGTGCGCTGCCCGCCGATATAGTCGAACCCCCACACCACATTCATCAAATCATCCCGAGTTAACACAACGCCCGGTTTCTTCGCCAGATAGAGCAGCACTTCAAATTCCTTCGGTCGAAGATTGATGGATTGCCCTCCGAGTCGTACCTCATATTTCTCAGGGTATATTTCCAATTGCCCAAGTGAAATGACATTCCCTTGATGTTCGGTCTTTCTGACATCTTCAGGCTGCCCGGAAACCCGGCGCATAACAGCTGACACGCGGGCCAGCAGCTCAGACACGCCAAACGGCTTCGTAATATAATCATCCGCGCCCATTTTCAGGCCCTGAACAACTTCTTCCTCAGCGTTCTTTGCGGTTAGTATAATGATTGGCGTAGTGATTCTATTACTTCGAAGCTTCTCCAGAATCTGAAAACCGTTCATTCCCGGCAGCATCACATCCAGCAGAATTAGATCATAGGAATGATTCGCTGCTTTCTCGTAGCCTGCGGTTCCATGCTCTTCTACCTCTACTTGAAAACCTTCCTGCGTCAGATTGTACGACAACAGCCGAGAAAGCGTCGGCTCATCTTCGATAACAAGCATGCGTTGCGTCAAGGTTACCCCCGCCCTTATCTTGAATATTGGACTGCTTAAGCAAGTATATCAACAGAATGTTAACGCAGTGTTAACTCTCCTCAGCGTCCGTTTCCTGCAGGATCGGAAATTCCATAATGAAGGAGCTGCCGATGCCCAGCTCGCTCTCCACTTTAATGGTACCGTGATGAAGATCCACTAGATGCTTGACAATGGATAACCCCAGTCCTGTTCCGCCTGACCCGCGCGAACGCGCTTTGTCCACCCGATAAAACCTTTCAAATATTCGGGGCAGATCTTTTTTCGGGATGCCGATTCCCGAATCCTTTACGATGAATTCTACCGTATCATCAGCATCCCCCGAATGATGCCGTTCACGCGCTGTTAGATGGACTCGCCCGCCCTCTTGCGTATAGATGATTGCATTGGAAAGCAGATTCATGAAGATCTGGCGAAGCTTGTCCTCATCCCCCTCCATAAACAATTCTTCCGGAATATCCAGCTCAAGATTAATACGCTTCTTCTCCGCTACCGTGCGCATCATTTCGGATATCGTATCAAAAAATGTAGCCAGATGAATTGGTGAATATTCCATCTGAATCCGTTTTGATTCGATCTTAGACAGCTCTAGAATGTCGCCGATCAGCCGGTTGAGCCGTTCGGACTCGTCATAAATAATCTGGAGGAAGGAACGCGATGTCTTCTCATCCGTAACTCCACCGCCAAGCAAGGTTTCGGCAAATCCTTTCACCGCAGCAAGCGGGGTCTTCAACTCGTGGGATACATTGGCCACAAATTCGCTTCGCATCCGTTCAAGTCGCCGAATATCACTCACGTCCTGCAGCAGAAACAGCATGCCTCGATAAGTGTCCTGTTCCTCCTCTTGCATCATGGTGACCCCATCCAGCAGGATAATCGCTTCCTTCGGATAATATATATTGCGCTCCTCATGGAAACTAGTTCTGCTCTCAAGTCCCTCTTCCATCAACTTCATGAGCTCGTAATGCTGTTTGAGCTCACGATACGATTTGCCTGTGATGACTTCGGCATCAATGCCGAGCATTCTCTCGGCAGCCCGGTTCACAAGCATGATATGACCCGCGCCATTCACCATCACAATGCCACCTGTCATATTATTCAGAACGCTTTGCAATAAATCTTCATTGTCCCGAATCGTTCGCAGCTGAGTCTGAAGGCTATCGGCCATGCCATTAATGGCTTGAGCCAATTGACCGATTTCATCTTTACGATGAATATTCACTCTGGCATCATACTCCAGACGTGATATACGCCTGGCTACGCGCGTAATTTTCTCAAGTGGAGACGTTAAGCCTTTGGCCACACGGTAACTTACAAAGGCTGCAATCAGGAATAACACCAGCAGACCTATCCCCATGACGATCCAGCCTTGCTTGACACCTTTATCCACTTCCTTCAGGCTGACGGATAATCGGATGAATCCATCAAAGTTCTCTCCGGCCTGGACCGGGAGAGCAACGTACAGCATGTCCTGCTGAAGCGTATGGCTGCGGCGTATGGTGATCCCTCTGCCTTCTTTCATGGCTTGGACCATTTCTTCGCGATAAGCGTGATTATCCATGGTCAGCGGATCACTCTCCGAATCCCCAATCACTTTGCCGTCTTTCAGAATGAAAGTCACTCTCGCATCCGACACTGCTTCAAGCTGCAAGGATTTGTCTGTATAATACGCAACGGCATCCGTGCCGGTCGTATCCCGAAATTCCATCATAGTCTGTAGAAGCCGGATCTCCCTAACCATGTTGTCCTCCAGCAGCTGAATATGGGACTGCTTGAACACCGTCACCATTGCCAGGCCTGCTGCCAGCATGGATAGCCCGATTAGGGTAAGCATAATCAGAGTCAAACGGTTACGATATTGCCTCATGGTCTCTCCTCTTTCTGCCGCGTAATCATTTTGGATAAATTACCGCCTGGGTGCGTTTTCTGTGAAATAGCGCATGAATTACCGTAGCCGCAGGCTGTTGAAACATGATGCCCAATACCACCGGAATGGAGGCCTGCGGTGAGAAATATGTAGTCGCAAGCACCATTCCGAGCGATATATTTCGCATACCTGATGCGTATGTAAACGTAACTTGCATATCAGGCGACGGTCGCAGCATCGCATAGGAGCCGAAGAACCCCAGCAAATAGCAAATTACAATCAGTGTTATGACAACCGGGATAACGACCAGCATTTCCTCTTTCATACCTGCTGCATGGGGAGCGATCGCAGCAGCGTTCAGCATAACCACGAGCATAAAAAACAGCTTGGAAATCGGCTGTGTTACGGGAGCAGACCAGTCTTTAACCCTCCCTCGTGAAACTTCGTACAACAACACTCCGATCACCGTAGGCAATACTACCATGGTCAGCAAATCCATAATTAACCCGGACGCATTCCAAGTTACCATGGCATTCCCGATAAACATATCCATCAAAGCTGGCACAATAAGCGGACTAAGTATGGTATCAAGCACAACCACTGCCAATATGAATGGAATGCTTCCCCCGGAGCTTCCGACCCACATCACTGAGGATATTCCTAGCGGAATGATCGCAAACAACAGCAAGCCAATCGTATAATCCGAGTCTGCGCCAAATATAGCTGACCCCAGTCCATATGCAATAATCGGAGCGGCTGCATGGGCTAGAAACAACGTCAAAAGAACGGCATATGGGCGTTTAAGGACTCCATGCAGATGACGAACACCGCAGCCTAAAGCCATGACCAGCGTAATATAACCGAACAGATACGGAATCAAGGGCACATAGTCTTCCAAGACATCCGAGAGCAGCCAACCTACCACCAGTGAGCCGGGAATCAAGAGAAAAGTGTACTTTTCAAACCATGATGTAAAGGCCAGTCCCAAACTTCTCACCTGTTTCCTCCTCATGACTGAATAAACGTATTTGCCTTTCATCATAAACCGGAGCGATCCGATCTGCAACGAAAATCCAAAATACGGACTTCGATCCTGCGTAATACAAAAAAGCACCGACAGGCATATTTCTGCCTCTCGATGCTCTTGGATCATCATGTTTATTTTAAAATACAGGCTCTTTAAACATCGCCAGCTTGTCAGCCGAATCCTTGCTCACATCAGCATGCAGGCTGTTTCCATGCGAATCCATCGTAACGATGGCAGCAAAGCCATCCACATCCAGATGCCACATGGCTTCCGGGATGCCAAATTCCATGAAATCAACGCCGTTTACTTTCTTAATACATCTTGCATAGTACTGGGCGGCTCCGCCGATGGCATTCAGATATACACCGCCATGCTCCTGCAAGGCTTGCAGCGTCTTCGGCCCCATGCCTCCTTTACCGATCACCGCGCGGATACCGAATTTTTTCAGAATATCGCCTTGATACGGCTCCTCGCGAATACTCGTCGTCGGCCCTGCTGCCTTCACATGCCATCCCTCATCATCCTTCATCATTACCGGCCCGCAGTGATATATGACCGCTCCGTTCAGGTCGATAGGGGCATCATGATCCATCAGATATTTATGAAGGGCATCACGTCCGGTATGCATTTCACCACGGATGACTACGACGTCTCCTACACGCAGCGAACGAATCTGCTCCTCGCTAATCGGTGTCTGAAGCACCACTTCACGGCCTTTGGCTTCACCTGAATCGGAAGACTCGACTTGCGAAGCAGCCGTTTCGGCATTTGCCTCCATATGCACTTCACTGCCTACTTCATAGAGCCAGTCCGTAATCTCTCCGGTTGACGGCTCGATCAATACTCCCTGACGGCGGAAGGCCCAGCAGTTGTAAGCAACGGATACGAAAAAGCTTGCCGGCAGGCGATTCATCGCACCAACCTTACAGCCTAGCAGCGTGACTTCCCCTCCGAAGCCCATCGTACCGATTCCCAGCTTGTTCGCATTTTCCATTATGTAGTCTTCAAGCTTGGCCAGATCTTCATGCGGATTCACATCATCCACATGACGGAACAACTGCTGCTTGGCCAGATCATAACCAGTGGTTCGGTCACCACCGATGCCTACCCCGATAAAGCCTGCGCTGCAGCCTTGCCCCTGGGCTTGATATACGGCATGCATAATGCATTTACGGATTCCATCCAGGTCGCGGCCCGCCTTTCCAAGCCCCTCCAGCTCTGCTGGCAGGCTGTACTGGATGTTTTTGTTCTCACAGCCGCCCCCCTTCAGGATCAGACGGACATCCACCTTATCCTGCTCCCATTGTTCAAAATGGATGACAGGCGTACCGGGGCCCAAATTATCCCCGCTGTTAGCTCCTGTCAACGAATCAACCGAATTCGGGCGCAGTTTCCCATCCTTCGTAGCACGGATCACGGCTGAATAAATGGCCTTCTTCATCTCGATCTGGTTCGCGCCTACCGGCGTATGTATGATGAATGTTGGCATGCCGGTGTCCTGACAGATTGGTGATACTTCCTGCTCGGCCATCTCGATATTCTGAGCGATCGTGGTTAGTGCCAGCCCAGCCCGTGTAGCGGCATCCTCTGAAGCCCTCCCACGATTGACCGCCCTTCTAACATCTCCGGGCAAATTCGTGGAGGTTTCCACAATCAGTCGATACATGCTCTCTTCAAATAACTTCGTCACGTAAGTATTCTCCTCTCTTTCATCACCCAATCATTAGAGCAAACAAGAATCATTATAAACTGTCAATAATGTAATCATATCATATCATTCTGCACTTGAAAGGGTTTACTTCAAAAAATGAAAGAGTAGAGAAAATGTGTGGATATTCCTCGTCTTTAAGACCATACCAATCTATAAATCTCGCATATATTGGTTTAGAAAAGGAGGTGATTACGATAATAAAAGCCTCAATCTCACAGATTCTGTTTCCAAGATTTTCCCTGTTTAGAAACGAGTTTTATAGAGGACGCCGGTTTGTAGTGCGCGGGAATGTGGGTATCCGCAATCTCGAATATCGGCGATCTTGATGATATTATTCGCGGCGAGGAGCCGGAATCTATTATCAGTACCAATCGTCGTCTGACGTTGGCCCAAATCAGAGAAATCCGGAATACCGGCGAGCTTCCAAACGGTTTCAGAATCATCTAATTCTATGCAACTTCCCCCTCGATACAAACAGCGGACATCGGGTCAAGAACCCAATGTCCGCTGTATTTATTTCCAGCATATAAATTTCTACAAATCAAGTAAGCGGCTTTTCTGTTTATCCGTTAACCACTTCGCCGCCGTTGACATGGATCACTTGTCCACTCACATAGGAGGAGTCTGTTGAAGCCAGATAAACATAAGCTGGTGCTAATTCTTCCGGCTGGCCCGGACGTTTCATCGGCTGGGTTGCACCGAACTCGCTGACCTGATCTGACGTGAATGTTGAAGGAATCAGCGGGGTCCAAATCGGCCCTGGCGCTACGGCATTCACGCGGATCCCCTGTTCTACCACATTCATCGATAAAGAACGAGTGAAGGCTACAATCGCCCCTTTTGTGGATGAATAATCAAGCAGCTGCGGGCTGCCTCTGTACGCCGTAATAGACGCGGTATTAATGATAGAGCTGCCCTTAGACAGATGCGGCATTGCTGCCTGGGTCATAAAGAACATGCCAAATATATTCGTACGGAAGGTTCGTTCCAGTTGCTCTTTGGTGATATCCTCAATCTTCTTCTGCGGATGCTGCTCCGCTGCATTATTCACTAAAATATCAAGCTTTCCAAGCTTCTCCACAGTTTCACCTACGGCATCACGGCAAAATGCATCGTCCCCAACGTCCCCGGCAATCAGCAGGCATTTACGGCCTTCTTGTTCCACCTGGCGTTTGGTCTCCTCTGCATCCTTATGCTCGCTTAGATATACAATGGATACGTCAGCGCCTTCTTTCGCAAAATGAACGGCAACTGCACGTCCTATACCGCTGTCACCTCCGGTAATCAAAGCAACTTTCCCCTTTAACTTCCCAGCTGCTTTATACTCGCTGCTCTCATACTCCGGCTTCGGGTGCATCTCCGATTCGGTTCCAGGTCTGTGATCCTGATGCTGGGGCGGCAATGTTTGTTTCTGTTGATCTTGTGGCATCTGAACATTTCTCCTTTCAGGTCAGTATCTCAAACAACCATTCATAGGATGCGTATGACGCGGCTCATTATACTAATAAAAAGCCCTTCGCTATTGTTTTTACCCAGATTGAAAGCCACCAAACGCATAGGCTTCCTTTTTCGCTGCAAAAAAAGAAGCCCTCCGGTGAACGGAAGGCTTCTTAAATAAACATACATTTCTCTTAGATAATATGGTTGAACACCATGAAGAAGATCATAACCAGAAGTAATAAAGAGAGAAGTGCGCTGAGTGTACCCAGCTTGCTGGTTTCTTCCTTTACTTCGCGCTTCTCGCGGATTCCTGCAAGAGCATTCTTCAGTGGCTTGCCCATGATCCCGCCAATTGCAAACATAGCCAGCAGCAGAATGGTTACGATGATCATCCAAGGAACCGAGTAATCCTTTTGAGACATCAAATACCCGCCTGTCAGAAGCTGGAGAACCAGACCGTATTGAGCGAATCGGTTCACCACACGAATTGTGTTAACAGCTCCTTCTTGAGCACCGAGAGACAGCTTCTGAATACCGCCAACAACAAACGGCAGGATCAAATAAAATCCTAGCGCCGCCGTACCGACCATATGCAGAAAAAATGTTACATTCCACATAAACTATTCCTCCAACATCGTTAGTGTGATTTATATTACATTAAGTCATTGTCTCTTATTATACTGGACAGATCATCCAATGAAAAGCAATCCCGCCCCGAATAACGGGACGGGATTGTAGGATAAGACAAATTTGTGAAGTCGATTCGATTACAGTTTGATGACCGAGGTCACATTCCGCACGGATTCCGCGGATTTATCAAGAGCTGCCTTCTCTTCGGCTGTCAGCTCAAGCTCAAATATTCTCTCGATGCCGTCACCGCCGAGAATGGCCGGCACACCCATAAACAGCTGTTCGTAGCCATATTCGCCTTCCAGTAAAGCGATGACTGGGAGGATTCGTTTCTTGTCCTTCAGAATCGCTTCCGTCATCTGAACCAGGGAAGCCGCTGGCGCATAATACGCACTGCCGTTTCCGAGCAAGTTTACGATTTCGCCGCCGCCCACACGGGTACGCTGTACAATCGCTTCAATGCGCTCAGCCGAAATCAATGTATCGATTGGAATACCGCCTACACTGGAGTAACGCACGAGTGGAACCATGTCATCCCCATGGCCTCCAAGAACAAACCCGCGGACATCTTCAACCGATACATTCAATTCCTGCGCAATAAAGGTGCAATAACGTGCCGTATCCAGGACGCCAGACTGGCCGATTACGCGGTTTTTAGGAAATCCGAGTGTGTTATATGCCACATAGGTCATAGCATCCACCGGATTGCTCAAGATGATCACCGTAGAATTCGGAGCTTGAATCTTCACGTTCTCACATACGGATTTAACGATCCCTGCATTGGTATTAACAAGATCATCGCGGCTCATGCCCGGCTTGCGGGCTACTCCCGCTGTAATGATTACGATATCGGAATCGGCTGCATCCTCATAGTTAGATGTACCAACAATGTTGCTGTCAAAGCCTTGAACGGGACTCGCTTCGAGCATATCCAGCGCTTTACCTTTGGTAGGGTTCTCAAGCTGCGGAATATCCAGCAGCACCACATCACCAAGTTCTTTCTGAGCAAGCATGAGCGCGGTAGTCGCTCCTGTAAAGCCAGCACCTACGATTGTAATCTTCTTACGGGTAATTGCCACGGTAGATCTCCTCCTTACAGGTTTTTAATGATTTCGTCTGCGAACTCGGAGCATTTCACTTCGGTAGCGCCATCCATCAAGCGAGCGAAGTCGTACGTCACAGTTTTGTTGTTGATAGCTGTTTCCATGCCTTTATAAATCAGGTCAGCCGCTTCCTGCCATCCGAGGTGCTCAAGCAGCATTACACCGGAGAGGATAACGGAGCCAGGGTTTACGACGTCTTTGTCTGCGTATTTCGGAGCAGTACCATGAGTCGCTTCGAAAATTGCATGTCCTGTAACATAGTTAATATTAGCGCCCGGAGCGATACCAATACCGCCAACTTGTGCAGCCAGTGCGTCAGACAGGTAGTCACCGTTCAGGTTCAATGTCGCAATAACGTCAAAGTCGGTTGGGCGAGTTAGAACCTGCTGCAGCGCGATGTCGGCAATGGCATCCTTAACGATGATTTTGCCAGCTTCTTCAGCCGCTTTTTGAGCAGCGTTAGCCGCGTCTACGCCATCTTTTTCCTTGATGACATCATATTGAGCCCAAGTGAATACTTTATCGCCAAATTCAGCCTCAGCCACTTCGTAACCCCAGTTTTTGAAGGCACCCTCAGTAAACTTCATGATATTGCCTTTGTGGACCAAAGTAACGGATTTGCGGCCATGCTTGATTGCATATTCAACTGCTGCACGCACGAGACGCTTGGAACCTTCGGAGGATACAGGCTTGATCCCGATACCGGAGGTTTCAGGGAAGCGGATTTTGTTTGCTCCCATTTCGTCCTGAAGGAACTTAATAACTTTCTTCACTTCTTCAGAACCTTCTTTGTACTCGATACCAGCATAGATGTCCTCTGTGTTCTCACGGAAAATAACCATGTCAACCAGTTCTGGGCGTTTAACCGGGGACGGTACGCCGTTAAAGTAACGAACTGGGCGCAAGCAAGTGTACAAGTCAAGCTCTTGACGAAGAGCAACGTTCAGGGAACGAATACCGCCGCCGATTGGCGTAGTCAGAGGTCCCTTAATGGCAACGATGTACTCGCGAATCGCTTCAAGCGTATCATTCGGGAGCCACTCGCCATATGTATTGTATGCCTTCTCACCGGCAAATACTTCATACCAGGCAATCTTCTTCGAACCGCTGTATGCTTTTTCTACAGCAGCATCAAGAACGCGCTTGGAAGCTTTCCAGATGTCACGGCCAGTACCGTCACCTTCAATAAATGGAATCACAGGGTTGTTAGGCACCTGCAAGCTTCCGTTATCAATCGTGATTTTCTCACCTTCGGTTGGTAGTGCGAATTTTTCCAATTTCATAAGTATGAGTTCCTCCTTCGTATTGATGTTGCTTGTCTCTTGCTATTCCCCAAAAATCCCATGTGAATAGGCACAGAGAAATCCGCCACGCGTGATTCACTCACGTATGAGCGGTTCCCTAGCCTATTGTACACGAATGCCGGTCACTTAGCGAAGTTCGATCGGCACATATTTTTGGTCTGTCATCCCTGTATACTCTGCGCGCGGACGAATGATACGGTTGCCTTCATACTGTTCCAATATATGGGCCGTCCATCCCGATACGCGGCTGATGGCAAAGATCGGCGTAAACAATTCCTGCTCGATACCGAGCTGAGTATAGACGGAGGCGGAATAGAAATCAACGTTTGGCTTCAGCCCTTTTTGGTTGGTAACCGTTTCGTCGATCAGAACCGACATGTCATACAGCGTCGTGTCGCCTTTCATCTTTCCAAGCTCACGCGACATCTTTTGCAGATGCTTCGCTCGTGGATCACCATTCTTATACACGCGGTGTCCAAAGCCCATGATTTTTTCACGGTTGTCCAGCTTTTCCTGAATATAAGCCTGTGCCCGATCAATCGAACCGACTTCGTTCAGCATCTTCATAACAGCTTCATTCGCACCGCCGTGCAGAGGGCCTTTGAGCGCGCCAATAGCAGAAGTTACGCCTGAATAAATGTCAGACAGCGTAGCTACGGTTACACGGGCAGCAAACGTCGAAGCGTTCAGCTCGTGATCCGCATGCAATACAAGTGCCTGATCCAAAGCCTTGATGGAGGTTTCGTCAGGATCTTCGCCTCTGAGCATATACAGGAAGTTCTCTGAAATGGAGACACCCGCTTTCGGAGCTACCGGTTCTTTGCCTTGACGGATTCGCGCGATAGCAGCAACAATCGTTGGAAGCTGGGCTTGAAGCTTAACCGCTTTCTTATCGTTTGCTTCACGGCTCATGTCGTCGCCTTCGGCGTCATACAGAGCAAGTGCGGATACAGCCGAGCGAAGAGCAGCCATCGTGTTAGTATCCTTCGGATACAGTTTGATTTGCTCAATAAGCTCATTCGGAATAGCAGCATAGTCGCTCAAATCTTGCTGAAGCGCCTTCAGCTCTTTTTCATTCGGGAGCTTTCCAAACCAGAGCAAATAGGCTACCTCTTCAAAACTTGCATGTTCTGCGAGATCGTCAATATCATATCCACGATAAGTCAGAACGCCATCAACGATCGAGCTAATCGTGGAGGTGGTAGCTACAATGCCTTCCAAACCCTTGGTAGCTGTCATGCATCATCTCTCCTTTATGATCGGGATAAACTGAACTATTTTGACAATCATGAAAACATTTTCATGAAGTCGGATTAAAAAAGAAAAGCGCACAAAAAAAATGCTATGGTCTAAGTCGCAAACCTTCTCATATCATACTGGATTTTGTCTGATATGTGAACAAGAGCAAGGATATTCCCTACATTAAAATGTTTTATCGCTACCATAAACCATTTTTTTTGAAATCACTTACAATTCCATTATACCTATGATAATTCTCATTGTCGAATCACATGAAGCTGTTTTTTCAAACTCTTATCCTTATATTAACACTCCCTGCATACGTATAGAATAATCCACTTTGCTCGTCCCTGGATGCAGCTAACAAGGAGTGTGATGCCCATGGATCGTTTAATTCTCAAACGTTGTGGCAGGGGAATATGCGTGATGGCATCCTTCTGCCTCATCGCCTATTTGATATATGTAACGCTGCCGCTGCTCTATCCCTTCCTTCTGGCCTGGATCATCGCTTATGCGATGAATCCTTTTGTCAATCTGCTGCAGAAGAGCCTTAGAGTGCCGCGCTGGATAGCTGTCATCGTATCCCTATTGCTATATTTCGGCGCTGCACTAATGATTCTTACCGCGGCCATCACCAGGCTGGTCAAGGAACTGATCGCTATGTCCCAATCCTTCAATTTGCATATCGACACCTGGATGAATTGGCTAACGGCCTGGACACAGAGTGACAGCATCCAAAATATCGTGAATGAAATCAGCCGTTTCTACCAAAACAATCCAAATTATCATGATACCATTAATCAAAATATCACCCGCACAACACAAACGATAGGCACCTTCGTGACCGATTTGGTTACAGGGATTTTTAACGGTATCGTGCAGGTTATATATTATCTGCCGAACTTAGGCACAATTCTTATCGTGGTATTGCTGGCTACATTTTTTCTCAGCAACAGCTGGGAACGTCATAATCGCGCTCTTCTACGTATCGTCCCAGGGGTCATCCATAAACCCATGATCTATATTTTTTCGGATTTAAAAAAAGCACTTCTTGGCTTCGCAAGAGCCCAATTGATTCTTATCTCTATTACGGCTTTTATCGTCATGATCGCTCTTTATGCGCTAGGGGTACATTCCGCGTTCTCGATCGCTCTTCTCATCGGCTTGGTGGACCTTCTGCCTTATCTTGGCGTCGGGATTGTCCTGATCCCCTGGTCACTGTATGCTTTCATGTCCCATGATCTGACACTCGGAATAGGTTTGACTGTTCTGTACAGTATCATTCTGATCGTCAGACAGATCATGGAGCCCAAAGTGCTTGCCAGCAGTGTGGGTCTTGACCCGCTTGCCGCCCTGCTGGGCATGTTCGTGGGTCTGAAGCTGTTCGGAATCTTAGGATTGATCATCGGTCCGGTTTCGCTGGTTATTCTAGATGCATTTCACCGCGCCCATGTATTCAAAGACCTGAGGAATTACGTGATAGGCGGAAGGTTCAGGTAATCAGTCTGCGCTCAGACGAACCTTGTTCTTCACTGCTGCGCCTTCATCACTGAGGATTAATTGAAGCAGCACTGCGTTGAATAACGGGATCTCAACATAAACAGACCGGCCGCTAGCGGCCGGTCTGTTGTTAATTCGTATGCTGTTATCTGCGAAATATCGTGATTTTCCCGTTTTTCATATTCTTTTTCATCCACTTCCACAGCAAGAGTCGATACAGCGGACGGGTTAATGGGAAAATGAGCGTGAATCCGATGATGTCTGTAACAAAACCGGGCAGAATGAGGAAAATCCCCCCCAAAAATATACACAGGCCATCAGCCATCGAAGCTCCTTGAACCATGCCAGAGTTAATTCTCCGCTTGGCATCCTCCATTGCTTTTCGGCCTTCAAATCTCATCATCGCGACACCAACCGCAGAAGTCAGCAATGTTAACCAAAATGTATTCATACCGCCTACGCGATCCGCAACGAATTGGAATCCTAATATTTCAATAGCAGGCACAAAAATAATCGCTGCCAGCAACCATTTGAACATGAAGCTACTCCTTCCTCCCTAAAAGGGTGTCCTTCAAAGCATGATACAGCTTAGGCGCGCATTTATCCAGTCGAGCCGGTTTCCACTCCTGGTTCAACCATACATGGCGAGTCGAACCATTCGTGAGCAGAACACCGGGAAGATCAGCTTGACCAGGCTCTTCATTCAGTCTCAGACCAGCCTGTTCCTGTTCGCTAAGCAAACGCACCTCATACTCATAGTGTATTCGAAGGGGGGAGAAAGCAGTCATTCTCGTAAATACCGTGACCAGATCATCATAACGGGCAGGCTGCCGATATTTGATATCCAAATCCACCACCGGAAGCAAGACGCCTTCCTCTTCCATGCCCCGGTAGGTAAACCCCAGTTCCCGAATCATCTCGGTTCGGCCGATCTCGAACCAGTTTAAATAGTTGGCATGATATACGACACCCATTTGATCGCTTTCATGGTAACGAACCCGAAAGGAAGTCCGAAACCAGCGGCTTAGTGTCGTTATGGATGGATCAGGCAACACCATCATCCCCTCATCTATGCAAAAAGCAATGGCCGACAATCTCGTCCATTGCTTGGTTGCAGTTATATTCATAATCCAACGGATTCTTGACTCTTGTATTATTGCTGTGCCGGAATATGATCCACTTTCAGCAAGTTAGTCGAACCGGAACGGCCAAGCGGCACGCCAGCAGTAATGACAACCAGGTCGCCTTCTTTGACAAGACCCGATTTCACACCGCCTTGCAGTGCATAGTCAAACATTTCATCCGTAGAGGAAGCCTGTTCGCCTTTAACCGGCGTTACGCCCCAAGTCAGTGCCAAACGTCTCATCGTTCTCTCCTGTGTCGTCACAGCAACGATAGGCGCCTCTGGACGGTATTTGGATACCATACGGGCGGTTTGGCCTGATTCTGTAGAGGAAATGATCGCTTTCGCGCTCAGGTCAAGTGCCGAGATCGCTACAGATTGGCTGATTGCTTCCGTTACGCTGGTTTCTTGAGCGATACGCTGTTTCAAGAACATTTCGCGATAGTTCAGCGCGGATTCCGCTTTCTCTGCGATGCGGGACATCGTGAGTACGGATTCCACAGGGTATTTACCTGCAGCTGTTTCGCCGGACAGCATGATTGCATCAGTTCCATCAAAGATCGCATTCGCCACGTCACTTGCTTCCGCACGGGTAGGACGAGGGTTGCGCTGCATGGAATCGAGCATTTGTGTAGCCGTGATGACCGGTTTGCCAGCCAGGTTACATTTTTCGATCATGCGCTTTTGTACCAATGGTACTTCCTCAGCCGGAATCTCTACGCCGAGGTCACCACGGGCTACCATCAAACCATCGGAAACTTCAAGAATTTCATCCAGGTTGTCAACGCCTTGTTGGTTCTCGATTTTAGAAATAATTTGAATGTGCTCACCGTTATGCTTCTTCAGCAATTCACGGATTTCAAGCACATCACTTGCTTTACGAACGAAGGAAGCGGCAATAAAATCGATGCCCTGTTCGATTCCGAAAATGATATCGTTGGCGTCTTTTTCCGTGATTCCCGGTAGGGAAATCGCTACACCCGGCACGTTTACACCTTTTTTGCTCTTAATCGTTCCGCCATTGACAACGCGGCATCTGATCTCAGTGCCTTGAATTTCTACAACGGTTAAACCAATCAGACCATCATCAATCAGGATAGTGGAACCAACCACCACATCCTGCGGCAACTCTTTGTAAGTGACAGACAAACGATTCTTATCACCAAGGATTTCCTCGGTAGTAAGGGTGACATACTCATCTTGTACAAGCTCAATCGGTTCCACTTCAAGTTTACCGGTGCGGATTTCTGGACCCTTGGTATCAAGCAGGATCGCTACCGTTTTGTTCAGCTCTTCGCAAGCTTGGCGGATGTTTTTGATCCGGTTGCCATGCTCCTCGAAGTCGCCGTGGGAGAAGTTCAAGCGTGCCACGTTCATGCCGGCCATAATGAGCTTCTTGGTGTTTTCCAACGATTCACTGGAAGGACCGATAGTACATACAATTTTAGTTTTGCGCATTTGGGTTTCCTCCGTTTATTAAAAGGTTCTCTATATCTCTCCAACAATTAAATCTACTACAAAAAGTCTCATTTGTATAGGAAATTCGTCATCTTTCCTATACTCATCAGACTTTTATAGGGAAACGTCTTCCTGTTCTACCCTTGCAAAATCAAACTCACCGATTTTGCGGAATTTACGGTACCGATCTTCCTTCAGCTCACAAGCATCCATCAAGGACAGCTCTTTCAGCTGACGGATCAGTGCGCTTGAAATCGCAGCGGCCGTCTCTTCATAGCTGCGATGCGCTCCACCCTTAGGCTCCGGTATGATCTCTTCGATGACTTCCATCTCCAGCAAATCCTTAGCGGTGATCTTCATCGCTTCGGCAGCCTGGTCAGCTTTGGAAGCATCCTTCCATAGAATGGAAGCGGCGCCATTCGGAGAAATCGCTGAATAGATGGCATGCTCAAGCATAAGCACTCGGTTACCTACAGCCATCGCAAGGGCACCGCCGCTTCCACCTTCGCCGATGACCACACAAACAACGGGCACTCCAAGAGAAGACATCTCCCGCAGATTACGGGCGATCGCCTCGGACTGACCTCTTTCTTCAGCTGTATTACCCGGATACGCGCCCTTTGTATCAATAAAGGTGATGATCGGACGGTTGAATTTATTCGCCTGCTGCATAAGCCGGAGTGCTTTACGGAAGCCTTCCGGATGAGGACTTCCGAAGAAACGGGCGATATTATCCTTTGTATCTTTCCCGCGCTGCTGTCCGAGCACCGTCACGGGAACTCCATCAAGCTTGGCCAAACCGCCGACAACAGCAAGATCGTCCCCGTAGAGACGATCCCCATGCAGCTCGATGAAATCCGTAAAGATCAACTGGATCAGATCAAGCGAAGTCGGTCGCTGTTGATGACGGGCCAGATGCATTTTCTGGGAAGGTGAAATCGAAGTATAGATTTCTTCTTCCAAACGACTATATCGTTCTTCAAGGCGGGCGATTTCATCCGTAAAGTCAATCCCTTTTTCCTCTCCGAATTGTTTCAGTTCTTCAATCTTCTTGCGCATTTCGGCAAGTGGCTTTTCAAATGGCAATTCGCCTGACATTAGAATCCCCCTTTCACGGTATGCATCTCCAGCAGCTTACCTAGCATGGAGCGCATATCTTTCCGATGAACAACCATGTCAAGCTGACCATGAGCCAGATTGAACTCCGCTGTCTGGAAATCGTCAGGAAGCTTCTGGCGAATCGTCTGTTCAATCACGATCCGGCCCGCAAAGCCGAAGACAGCTCCCGGCTCGGCGATATTAATGTCGCCTAAAGTCGCAAAACTGGCGGACACCCCGCCTGTCGTCGGATCCGTGATCACCGATATATAGAGCCCGCCGAGTTCGTTGAACCTGGACAAAGCTGCACTTGTTTTGGCCATCTGCATCAAACTAAGTATGCTCTCCTGCATTCGCGCACCGCCCGAAGTGGAGAAAATAATAAGTGGCAGACGCTTGTCCGTTGCAAACTCAATCGCTCGGGTGATCTTCTCCCCAACGACGGAGCCCATGCTTCCCGTGAAAAAGTCGAAACTCATGACAGCAACTACTACGGGCTGTCCCTGAATGGAGCCTTGTCCCGTAATTACGGCATCATGAAGACCCGACTTCATCTTCTGCTGCTCCAGCTTGGCTGCATATCCCGGAAACTTCAGCGGATCCACCGAGATCATTTCTGCGTCGAACTCTTCGAAGCCTGTCTCATCCAGCGTCATGGAAATCCGCTCTACCGCGTTCAAGCGCATATGATGTCCACATTCCTGACAGACCTTCAGGTTCTTCTCAAGTTCCTTACTGTATTGAATAGTGCCACATTTGGCACACTTGTTCATCAGACCCTCCGGAATTTCCCGTTTCGGGCGTTCGCCTTCCTGAGGCTGCCCTGTTGTCCCATATCGTTCCGATGGGATCGTTGCGTATTTCCTTTTTTTCTGAAACAAGTCTTTAAACACAACTACACCTCTCCAGCCGTAAATTTGAATGGCCGCCGCAATAACATATCGCCGATCCGTACACTTGCTTCGCTATGTAACCCAGAAAAAACTAGGGATGCAAGATCGAATTCAATACTTCCTGTACTTCCTCAAGCTCTCCGGAGGGTACCAAAATCTCAAACTGTTGTTTGGAAAGATTCACAGGACGGCTTTGAACCAAAAAACCTTCTTCCGTTAGCCTGGTCTTGATCATTTCCGCCACCTTTGCAGTTGGCGCAATATAGATTACCGTCCACATGCCTTTCAGATCCCCCTAATCTCGTCCCACAGGCATTTCCTGAGCCGATATAATGGATAATGATAACATACTTCAGTTTTTACCTCAACAAAGAGACAGGGGGCTGAAAACCATTTATATACCCTTATGCAGCGATTCGACATGCCTCGTGCAAATCAGTCAGATCCCGCAGCATACTGGGCCGCATCGGGACTGCGATGTGCGATCCGCGATGAAGCCGCAGCGGCGATGCCTGCAACGAGATCATCCAGAAACACATGAATCTGGTCTGACTGTTCATTCAATATCTCAATCACACCTATTTTCTCTTTATCCAGATAGCCAAAGCTGGTCAGTCCAATCATGCCGTATATGCTCGTAACACCCAGCGCCATCGTTTCATCCACTCCGTAAAGCGGTTCGTCATTCTCCAGTATGGACTGCAGCGGCTCAGGCAGCAGCTTTTTCTCGGCCAGCTCATCCAGTGCAATGCCCGTGAACAGCGTATACTGCACCTCTCGCTTGCCGAGTACGGCTCGGACGCTTTCTTCGCACTGCTGCATGGTTAGCTTGGGATGATAGCGCTGCTGAAGCTTAAATACGATATCCGCGATGGAGCCTACACTGACTCCTCTGCGGCTAAGCATGCTTTCTGCCAAGTCCGTTGACATTACAAATCCCTCCCGCGTCTTTGGCCGTTACTCTCCAGTTGCTGCTGTTATGAAGAGCTGTAATTTGAGCAAAATACTCGGCCAACATTACCTGTAGTGTCCTATTTGTATGCGGGAGGGGGGAAAAACGTTCTTAAATTTTCATATCATTTCACTTTAACTGTGTCTTTACCTAGCATGCTCTCAATTTCGGCAAATAGCTCCTGTGAGGGCTTGATCCGGTAAGCATCACTCAGCGCGAGCACCTTCTGGCTTCGCTCATAGAACAGCACTGTTGCCATGGAGCCCGGATGCTGCTGCAGAAGCTCCTTCAGCTTCACGAGCAGCTCCGACCGCTCCACATCGGCCGTTATTTTTACAAATACACGCTGTTCAGCCTTAGCATTCGGTATCCTGCCGGGCGATTCCTTCTTGGATGGCTCATGTAATACTGTTGTTTCCATTCGGCCAGGCTGCAGAACCTGATCTGGGGGAGTCGTGACAGACGAAGGTTTGCCTGACAAAACTGCCTGTGCTCCAGTTCCGCCTGGTTTCTCGTTCCTGCCTGCTCCCTCGTTTCTCCCTCTGCTGCCTGAAGTTCCCCGAACCTTGCTGCGCTGGATCAGTTGACCCAAAGTTTGCGCTTCGAGCGGCGCTATTTCTTCAGCTAGCAGCTTAAAGCCTTCGTCCTGCAGCTGGACCTTCGCGCGAATCGCGAGCAGCGCGCCTTTTTCGATCAGATGTGAGCTTCGCTTCCACACTTCCGGAAAGAGGACTACCTCACAGCGTTCGATCTGGTCCTCGCATTCCATGAAGGCCATCGCCTTCCCCTGTTTCGTCGTTATCGTCTTGAGCGTTACCACCATACCGGCGACCGTTGCCATCGAATCATCGGCCGCATCATGCAGATCCATTAACCGATCCGCTCCTAGTTCCGTTAGCGTATCCTCGAATCCGTCCAGTGGATGTCCGGACAAATACATGCCCAGCAGCTCACGTTCGAATTCCAGCTGTTGACTTGCGGTATACTGCGGGATGTCAGGATATTCAATATCCCAATTCGTAGTTTCCACAAAGTCAAAAAGCTGAATCTGGAGATCGTCCCGCTCCTTCCTCCATTTCACGGCTGCATCGACCGTCTCGTCGAGCATAGCAACCAGCTGCGAACGATGGCCTTGCAGGGAGTCAAAGGCTCCAGCCTGAATCAGCGACTCGATCACGCGCTTATTGCATACACGCAGATCGACTCGGCGGCAAAAATCAAGCAGACTTTCAAACGGTTTCTCCTGTCGTATTTCGACGATATTCTCCACTGCCTGCGTACCCACGTTCTTAATGGCCGCTAGCCCAAAGCGGATCGCGCCGCCCTCCGGAGAACCAGTCTGCTCATCACTGCCCTCGGCAGCCAAGCGGCTCATGACCGGCGTGAAATACGTTCCGCTTTCGTTGACGTCAGGCGGCATCACATCGATGTTGATTCGCCGCGCCTCCAGCACGTATTCAGCTACCTTCCGATGGCTCCCCATGACAGCTGTCAGCATGGAAGCCATAAACGGAACCGGATAGTGCGCCTTAAGATAAGCTGTTTGAAAAGCCAGCACACCATAGGCAGCGGCATGCGCACGCGGGAAACCATAGTTGGCAAACCGGACAATCATATCGTACACACGATTGGCCTCATCCTCGGTATAGCCCAGCTTCAGGCTGCCCGAAACGAAATGGCTTCGCTCACGGTCAAGCACTTCGCGTTTCTTCTTCGATACCGCTCTGCGCAGCAAATCCGCTTCCCCAAGCGAGAAGCCCGCCATCCTTGAAGCGATCTGCATAATCTGCTCTTGGTAGACAATAATGCCATACGTATCGCCCAGGATCGGTATCAGGTCCGGATGGGGATATTCCGGCTCGATCTGGCCGTGCTTGGCCTGTATGAATTTCGGAATAAACTCCATCGGGCCTGGGCGGTACAGAGCATTCACGGATACGATGTCCTCGAACACCGAAGGCTTCAAATCCTTCAGAACCCGCCGTATGCCAGCGGATTCGAGCTGAAATACGCCCGTGGTCTCCCCGCGACTCAGCATTTCATAGGTCGCTTGATCGTCATCTGGGACTTGTTCGAAATCAAGCTCTCTGCCAGTCAATTCTTGTATCCATCTGAGCGTACGCTCGATAATCGACAACGTCCGCAGGCCCAAAAAATCCATCTTAAGGAGTCCCACGCTCTCCAGATTCTCCATGGAATACTGCGTAAGTGCCGTCTTCTCGCTGCCCTCCTGCAGCGGTACCGCATCCGTCAATGGCTCCCTGGAAATAACGATGCCGGCCGCATGCGTTGAAGCATGGCGGGGCATGCCCTCGACCTTCATCGCCATGTCAATCAGCTCTCGCACCTTCGGCTTCGCTTCGTACTGCTCCTTCAGCTGCGGACTCTGCTCCATCGCTTTCTCAATGCTGATTCCCAAATGGTTTGGGATCAGCTTAGCTGCCTTGTCCACATCTCCGAACGGCACATTCAGAGCACGTCCGACATCACGGACCGCTGCCCTTGCCGCCATCGTTCCGAACGTTATGATCTGGGCCACATGCCCCCTACCATATTTATCCACAACGTAATCAATGACCTCATCCCGGCGTTCGTCGCTGAAATCGATATCGATATCCGGCATCGTAATCCGTTCCGGGTTCAGGAAACGTTCGAACAACAGCTTATACTTCATCGGATCCACATTTGTAATCTGAAGCGTGTAAGCTACAAGGCTGCCTGCGGATGAACCCCGGCCGGGTCCAACGGCAATGCCCTGGCGGTGGGCATAGGCGATAAAATCCCATACGATCAAAAAATAATCGCTGAAACCCATATTCTCGATAACGCCTAGCTCATAATCGAGACGCTGCTCCAGCTCGCTGCGCAGTGCTTCATCCTGCCACCGCGCCGTACTTCCATAACGTTCCTGCAATCCGTTCAAGCAGAGATCCCGCAAATATTCCGCAGCATCCTTCCCATCCGGTAGGGAGCGGTATTCCGGCAAAATGGATTTGCCGAATTCCAGTTCCAGATTACACTGGTCTGCAATCTTAGCTGTATTCAATATTGCTTCAGGCACGTGGGGGTACAGGCGCTCCATTTCACTGCCGTTCTTCAGATAGAGCTGGTTCGTCTGGATCTGCAGTCTGTCTTCGTCTTCCACCGTCTTTCCCGTTCCAATGCAGATCAGAACGTCCTGTACCTCGGCATCGTTCTCGGTCAGATAATGAACATCATTGGTGGCTACCAGCGGTATGCCCGTCTCTCGGCTAAGCTGGATCAGCTGGGGATTCACACGCTTCTGCTCAGGAATGCCGTGATCCTGCAGTTCCAGGTAATAATCATCTCCAAAAATCGCCTGGTAACGAAGCGCAGCTGCCTTCGCCTCGGCCTCACGTCCATGAAGCAAGTGCTGGGGAACTTCGCCGCCTAAGCAAGCGCTGAGACATATGATTCCTTCATGATGGGCAGTAAGCGACTCCATATCAATTCGGGGTCTGTAATGATACCCCTCCAGATGCCCGATCGAGCACAGCTTCATCAAATTTCGATAACCGGTCTCATTCTTGGCAAGCAAAATCAGATGATAGATTGGCTGGTCTTTGCGGCTTCCCCGCTCTTTGCGGGAGCCTGCCGTGATATAAGCTTCACATCCGATAATCGGCTTGATGCCTTGGGCTACACACGCTTTGTAAAATGGAATAGCACCATACATCACACCATGATCCGTGAGCGCCAGCGATTTCATGCCGAGCGCGGCCGCTTCCCGCACCAGGTCACCGATACGTGCCGCTCCATCAAGCAAACTGTATTCACTATGCACGTGCAAATGCACGAAAGAGCTCATCGTAACGCCTTCCTTTCGCAGGTACATGTATATTTTCAGGACATTCCATGAATATCCTCATAGCTTAAAAAGTCTATATACTATTTTATCATAATCCTGATAGGACCGCCCATAGAATGAAACAAGGGAGAATGTGGACAGGCGAATTAGCCATGAGCACCCCCACTGTCAGAAGAGAGGAGACAAAATGCATGAGCGTTTTTTTATCGAAAGCGATTCTGGACTTTTTTATAGCCTTCGGCATCGTGCTCGGAGGAGCCATGGTGGGAGGGGTAGGGGCTGTGCTGTCTCTGCAGCCCCCCACACTAACCATGATTGAAGTAGCTGATCGGATAAAGATATGGGCGCTTGCAGCTGCGATCGGAGGCACGATTGATCCCATGAGGGTTATTGAAAGCAACATGGTAGTCGGCAATTTATCTCCTGCCATCAAGCAGGTTTTATATTTAGGCTTTGCATTTCTTGGAGCACATATGGGCAGCGAGCTGGTCAAATGGGTGTGCAACGGGAGGAGCTGATCGATGCGCGTACCTCCTACCCATCGCTTCCGTCCCTTTTATCAGGTCGCTTCGATCTTCGTGCTGGGTATGGTCGTCGGGAGCATCGTCTACAACTCGCTCTACCATGCCAGCTACAATAAATTATGGTTGGTCAATGAACAGCAGCAGCTCAAAATTGCGCAATATGAAGAAGATATCAAATCGTTAAAAAAATACAGCAAACAATCCACGGTGATCAAAGAGATTAAGATTCGCAGCGAACAAAACGATAAACAACCACTGGATCCTTTAATCATCAAGGAGCTCGTCAGGTTGATGGGTGAGGATCTGGCAGCCCTTCGCGGCCGAAACGTGTTTGATATCGACACAGACAGCAAACTGACGCGTTCCCTCCTCAGTGACAAAATTTATACAGTCCGCGAGAAAGATTACAAGGTTCAAATCAAGACCATGCTCGTCATGGAAGGCGTGCTTCAAATCTGGGTTAGCATCGATCATGTGGATGCAAAGTCAACCGGAGCATGATACAATACCGATAGCTAAATGATTATAATCGGTATGCTTGACGCCTGCAGCGTTTAAGCTAGTAATGAAAATAAAGGAGCCTTCCATGTTAACTGTCATCCACTATATCCTCTATATCGTTCTGGTGCTGTCCGTAGTAGCAGCCGCGCTCTACAGCATTCGCGCCCGGCGTACGGCTGATCCGGCCGACCGTGGTATATACATGTCCATGATGAACATCAGTATGGGCATCATGCTCGTCTCTCTATCACTTGTGTGCATGTTTCTATTCAGCGGGTCCACGCCGGCTGTCATTGTCGAAGCGGTATTTCTGGTGCTGGGGGCATTTAATATATTTGCCGGCATCCGAAGCCGTACTTATTACTCGAGACTGAAGAATTCACAAGCAGCCAAAGCCAACTGAATGATTTATACGACAAAGAAAGGGCATTTCGCAAAGTCTATTACGACCTGCGGAATGCCCCTTTTATTTATAGTGTGAAAGATTACTTATCCATGATCAATGGCCTGCAGGGTCATTACCGCCTTGGCAATCAGGCTGGACTGATGCTGAATCTCAATCTCCATCTTGCATGTGCGCCGGCTGTTCTCCAGCAATTTAGGCATAATGACAATCGGGTCCTCAATCTGTACAGGCCGAATGAAATATGTTGATAAATGGTCCAGCACATGATCCCAGCCGCTGATATCCTTGGCCGCCTTAACGGCCGCTTGACTCATCACGGTCGTGAGCACCCCTTGTGAGATCGTTCCAAGTTCGGAGGCCATCTGAGGTGTGATAAAGCCGTGAAAAAACAATCGGCCTTCCTCGTCCCGATCCTCTGCAATTCCGTTCCAGATCAGCTGATCAAACGTCTCGCCAAGCTGTGGTTGATTTCGGGCATCCCGCAGCGCCCCAAGCACCTCTTTTCGCGTAACTGTAGCCAGGAGCTTGCGGTTCCGATCAACGATCGGCAGAAAATCGATTCCTTCCCACATCATGATCTGCGCCGCTGATGCCAAGGATGTCTTCATGCTTGCCGTAACGGGATTGCGAGTCATTGCTTTCTCGATCGGCTGGGATTCAGCCATCCCTTCCACATCCCGGACCCCGACGATGCCAATGACTCGGTTCCATTCGTCCGTTACCGGATAACGGATTTCTCCACTCTCCTTAGATATCCGTATAAATTCTTGAACGGTGACCGAGTTTTTCAACTGATGACTCTTCGGCTTATCACGAGCAATATCCTCAACCAGCATAATTTTCTTCTTGATCAAACGGTCAAATATGGCACGGTTAATCATAGAAGCTACCGTAAAGGTATCATGCCGGGAAGAAATGATCGGCAGATGCAGCTGGTCCGCCAGATGCTTCACTTCCCGGCTCGTGCCGAAGCCGCCCGTAATCAGCACGCCTGCCCCCTGTTCTAGTGCCAGAGAGTGGGCATCTTCGCGGTTACCAACAATCATAAGGCTTCCGGCGTCAATATATCGAACCATCGCCTCTACTTTCATGGCACCAATCACGTACTTATGCAGGCTTTTATTGAGACCTTCTGCACCGCCAAGCACATGCCCCTCGACGATTTCCACAACATCAGCAAAGGTGAGCTGCTCAGAGATGTTCCTCGGCTTCCGTTCCACGCGCACCGTGCCGATCCTCTCCTTGGTAATCACAATACCCAGGCTCTCCGCTTCCTTTACTGCCCGGTATGCAGTTCCCTCGCTCACGCCCATCTCTTTGGCTAATCGACGAACGGATATTTTGCTGCCAACCTTTAAACCTTCAATATGCTGAACCAACTGCTCATGTTTAGTAATCGTATCATCCCGAACGTCCAACTGTTACACCCCCATAACACTATCTGTACTATGCTGTATCTATTATATCACGTCCTTCTATCCTCCCATACCGTCCAACACAAAAAACCTTCCGACTAAGAATACAGATGCCATATAGGCAACCATTTCCTTAATAGAAGGTTTAGCTGGGATTCTTTTCTTAATTGGCCTCCTGGCTCTTCTGTTCCTCAGGCCATTTCAGTTCCCATTGACTCAATTTCTCCTTACGGATCGCATCCAGCGCTTTCTGCTTTGCTTCATCTACGCCGATGAGATAATATAAATGCGCGCCGATGACGAGTAAGGCAAACCCCGCCCAGACTGCACCAAACAGCGAAACCCATGAGAATCCTGCAGAAAAGGTTATGCTGGGCAGGGCGTATATCAACATTCCTAGTGCAACTAATAAATAAGCCGTGTGTTTAAACTTGTTCTTCTTCTTTTTCATAATTAACGCAGCTCCTCTACTCTCTGAAATCTATATTTCTACTCTATGAGGAACGTGCGTAATTTATGAGACAAGTTTGCAAAAATGTCTTAAAATCAATGAAGCTATCGGTCAATGCCAGAATAGAAGGATCTATTAAGACTGGGCTGGCCCATATAGATGCTGCAGGCTATCCGAAATAATCTTGTTCACATCTTCAATAATAACACTCAAACGACGCTCGGCATCAAACAATCGACGGATATTGAGGTTCAGACTCAGCACTTCAAATTGCTTCTCCATCTTCTCCATTTCTTCCTGTGCCGGCATATCGCCTGACATCATGCGCTGTTGAAGCTCCATTTGACGCTGACGGAAGTCATCCAGCATACGTCTGCTCTCCGGATCAGCATCCACAAGTTTCATCGCAGAAGTAATTTCCTCTACCTCCTGACTTTCCTTCATCGCTTTTGCCAAATCATGTGCCTTATCATAGATATTCATTCTTAATTCCTCCATTATGTTCGGCTAATCCGCCGTAATTGAAATCATTCTTCATACATCTCTCATTTCCAGAGCATGGTCACCAAGGACTGGAACAATCCGATCATTCCGCCCAGAAGAACTCCTAGCCAGGTAATAGCCCTGAACTCGCGTCCGGATACACTAAGGATAACCTCTTCCAATCGCTCAATCGGGAATTTCTCCACCTGCTCCTGGACAAGCTGCGGTAAGTTTACAGCTTTCATGGCTGTAGGAATGCTTCGCTCAAGGAAGCTAAGGCCCTTATCAAGCAACCCAGGCAGCGCTGCCTCGATAGCAGGCACGCGTGGTCCAATAACTTCTGCCAGATGCAGATCCTCCAGCCGCTGAAGCCACTTGGACCAAGGCAGCTTGTCATCCAATATGCGTGTGACCCATTCAAGGCTTGGCTCTCCAGCTGCATTTTCGATAACATCACCAAACGGCATCTCACCATACTGGTTTATTTTACCGAAAACGATCTCCGTGATGGTCTGCCGGACCTTCTCGCCCTCGAGTTGCTGGATTAACATGGGAGTCAGCTTCTGAACCAGTTTATCCTCATCCATAAAAATCGAAGCCATGGTCCCCAGAAACCCGCCAGCCTTATCCATTAACGAGGAAGCCAAGCTCGACAGCATCAGCTGGCCCTTTGCCGACAAAAGAGTATTACCCAATTCCTTCAATACGACATCGGCTGCTGCGGAGCTCCACTTCTTAATCATTTCCTCAGACCAGCCGGGAACAAGTTCCTTCAGCGGTTTAGCCTCCAGCCCGTAACCATGCCATATTGCTGCCGCACCTTGAGATGTAAGCTGACGTGCTGATTGTTCGGCTTGAAGCTTCAAGCGTTCCCACTGCTCGGGACTCCATACCTTCAGCGCCAAATCACCAAAACTCAGCTCTGACTGGCTCCACTCCTCCAGCTTATGACGAAGGCTGTCCTCCATCTTACTTCGAAACACCGGCTTGCGGATGAGATCTTGAAGCCCCTCGCTTGTCACCAGGTAGTCCGAAACCACATGTCCGAGCGACTCTGCGATTTCGTCTTTACGCTTTGGAATTAGACCAGGCGTAAAGGGAAGACGGCGACCCAGAAGTCTTTTTTCTTCCCGGGGGTGGAACAGCATTTTTATCGCAAAATGGTTCGTAATGCCGCCAACAAAGGCAGCAACGCACACATTCACCAAAATAAACAGCCAGTTCGGCATTTTCAGCACTCCTTTTTCCCGAACAGTACAATCACCAAGGGATATATGTCCTCATATGATGCATTACATGCAATGGTCAGACGATGTCTTTAGTCTGCTCACTTAAGTATCCAGTTGTTGTCGGAAGGAGATCCACCATGCGCAAACCGAAGATCAAACCCAACACCAAATCCAAGATATCGGTGCAAATCATCCGCTCAGCTCAGCTTCCGGATTACGATATCAAGCTTGGTGACCGGCTCATAAGACAGCTCCGTATCCCGACAGATACACCGGTACAGCTCGCCTTTGGCTCCTTCAAGCAGGAAATCCAAGTTACTTCAGGAGGAAAATCGAACTCGCTTGCCCTCAGTCCTTCCATCTTCAGTAACACGGGTCTTCTTCCTCGTACCACCATGAATGTCAGATATTACCCAGCGGAGAAAACGCTGAAGATTGGTCCCCTTATTGGTGTCATGGTTAGCCGCTATCAGCCGGATGAACCTGAGAAACCTTTCGGGTCGATCTCGGCCTTCTGCCTGGAAATGGTAAATGCAGCCAAGAAACAAGGTGCATATGTATACTTCTTCACCCCTGACATGATCGGTACGAATCCGTCAACACTTGAAGCGATTGCCTATGACTCGGGTTGGAAAAAGCTCAGCGTTCCAGCTCCGGACGTCATTAATAACCGGCTGTCTACCCGCAAACTGGAGAATAGTCCTAGCGTACAGCATTTTATGAGAGAAGTAAAATCGCAATACGGCACCCAAATCTTTAACGAGAAATTTCTCGATAAATCAGATGTCTTTGAGGCGCTGGGAACCAATGCAAAGCTCCAAAAGTATTTACCTGAATCTTATTTACTCAGCGGTTATCCGACGCTCAAAAAAATGTGTGCAGCTTATCGAACGGTTTTTCTAAAACCGGTGCGAGGAAGCTTGGGTAAAGGAATCATCCGGATATCCCGCCAGGAGAACGGCCATTATCAGACAATGACCACTTCACTTGAGGGAATCAAGAAGCATGCCTATGCTTCTTTACCGAAGCTGTTCAGCAGCTTATCCGCAAAAATCAAAAAAACTCGTTATCAAATTCAGCAAGGACTGGATTTGATCCGAATCAACAAACGGAATGTAGACTTCCGCGCACTTATGCATAAAGACAAAGGCGGTAAATGGGCAGTAACCTCAATAGTCGCCCGAATCGCTGGGGGAGATCACTTTGTTTCCAATCTCGCCAGAGGCGGCACGTTATCTTCCGTTAAAGATGCTCTTGCCATGAGCGTACTTCCATTATCCGCCAAGCAAACGGCTCCCGCGAGAATGAACCAAGCCGCGCTTGATATCGCCCATGGTCTCGAAGCCGCCATTCCCTATCATTTCGGTGAGCTGGGCATTGATCTTGCGATGGATACAACAGGCAGGATTTGGCTTCTGGAGGTCAACTCTAAGCCGTCCAAAGGTGAAAATGCACCATTGAATACCGACTCCAAGGTAAGGCCCTCAGCCGTACGTCTCATCCAATACTGTCAATACTTGACGGGTTTGTAAAAGGAGAACCCTATGTCCTTAAATATGATAGGCACCCTGGGTGTCATGGTATGTCGCAGACCGGGATTTCCGCCTTTTGCCGAGAAGGAATATTTAGGAAAACTGAGTTCACAGGCCAAGGGACTTGGAGTGCAGGTATTCGTATTTTGCCCGGAGGGCGATTCCGCCGTCGGGGGAACCGGTGGCCCTGTAAAACAAATACAAGGGTATCGCTACAATCGAGCAGATGGATGGAGCATCGGCACCTTTTCTGCGCCTGAGCTCATCTACGACCGATGCCTGCACCGAAACGGTGAGGAAACCGCTAGCGCCAGTGAGTTTCTGAACAGACTGCTGCAGCAAGGCTCCATGCTCTGGTCACGGGGGCTGCCGGGAAAACTGAAAGTTCATCAATTCTTGAAACGCTCCTCCGACTTAAAACCTCATCTTCCAGCCACTATTCAATATACAGGGGCTGAGTCACTAAACCGGGCTTTGCTGACTTTCAGGAGCGGAATCTTCATGAAACCAAGCGGGGGCTCACAAGGTCGTCATACTCTATACCTGTCTTTTATAGAAGATCAGAAGATCAAACTGCAAGGAAGAGACCGACGAAACCATACGTTCGAGCAGACGATTACTCTCCAGCAGATGGACGACTGGGTCCGGCATTTTACGGGCAATCGCCGATTTATCATTCAACCTTTCCTGAAACTTCTAAACCGAAAAGGGAATCCGTATGATCTCCGGTCTCTCGTTCAAAAGAATGATCGCGGCTTATGGTCCATCACAGGAATTGCGGTTCGGCAAGGAGCAGAGGACGGATTGACTTCTAACCTTCATGGAGGCGGTACGGCTTACCCTGCCTTGTCATATTTAGCCTCCAATTTCGGAGATGAAAAGGCTGCTCGGATCATTCGGACCATCCGTCATTTATCTGTTCAGCTTCCCCCCTTGCTGGAAGAAGGATTCGGCCGACTGGGCGAGCTGGGGTTCGACTTCGGCGTAGATACCCAAGGGCGGGTATGGATTCTGGAGGTAAATTCCAAACCTGGCCGACGTGCATTCACTTTAACGGGAGATGCTCACGCAGCCAGGTTATCCGTTGAACATCCGATTCAATACGCCCGATATTTATTGCTTCGACAACTTAGGAGGGTAAATACATGAGTTTGAATTTCGGAAATATTCACTTCTCGCAGCAGCCCGAAAAAGTCGTCTTTTTATCCGGTTCGCTGTTTCGAAGCCTAGGGGTATCAAGCAAAAAATCCATTCAGCTTCGAATAGGCACGAGCACCATATCAACTGCGGTAAAGCCGATAGAGCGATCCGGGAAACACATCTATTTAAGCAGCGGAGTCCGAAACAGCATCCCCGTTCCCAGACAAGGACCCATCTACATTCATTCTGCCCATGAGGGAGAAATCGAATTAGGGCCTGTTGTCGGGATTCTATCGGATGGTCCGCACACTCCGTCCAATCCCTTCGGGGCTCGGACCTCCTATATCCGGCAGCTGCTTCGCGAAGGCAATAAAAAAATGTTTGTATATGCATTTGCTCCGCGGGATATAAACTGGCAGCGGGGCAGCGTCCAGGGTTATTTACTCGGCGCTAACGGAGGCTTTGTTCGCCGAACCGCCCCGCTTCCTGACGTCGTCTATAACCGCCTCCCTAGCCGCAAAACTGACTTTTCACCTTTTACTAATCAGCTGCGGGACCGTTTTGGCAAACGCAATATCAAGTTCTTTAACTGGGCCTTCTTCAACAAATCCGATATATATTCACTGCTGGATGGCGATCTGCAAGCAGGAAAGTACTTGCCGGAAACCCATAATAATCCAAGTCCTGAACGGATTAAAGATATGATGGAGCGTCATAATTTTGTATATTATAAGCCCTCTGCCGGTAGTTTAGGCCTCGGCATCTACCGCTTAACCTACCTTCCGAAAAAAGGCTACTACGCGCGTTATCACGGCAACGAAGGCAACACACTGCTTAAATTCCCCAATTTTAATAGCCTAATGCGGATGCTCCAAGCCAAACACGGTTCCAGGCTGCGGAATTATGTCATTCAACAGGGAATACGTCTCATAGAAATTGATGGGTGCCCGATCGATTTCAGATTCCATATGCATAAGAACAGCAAAAATAGCTGGGCGGTAGTTGGTATCGGTGCCAAAAAGGCTGGCCGTGGCAGTGTAACTACGCACATCAAAAATGGTGGATCATTGTTGACGCCGGAACACGCGCTTTCCAGAGCATTCGGCTCCAAATCGCGGGAAGTACTGGAACGTACCAAGCAAGCTGCCATCACAATGTCGGAAGCCATCGAGAGTCATCATCCACATCTCCTGGGAGAACTCGGATTTGATATCGGAATTGATGATCAAGAGAGAATCTGGATGTTTGAAGCAAATTCGAAGCCAGGCCGATCGATCTTCAACCATCCTGCGCTCAAAGCAGAAGGAAAAGCATCGGTCGAGCATATTTTCGACCATAGTATGTATTTGAGTGGCTTCCACAGGGGGAATGATTCGTGATCAGCCGAGTGGAGAGTGATGGAAAACCCATTGTGGCAATCCTGACCATGCATGATTCAAATACGATGTTTAGAGGCAATAGGCAAAATTTCCAGGAAATTATCAAAACGGGAAAAGAGATGGGTTTTCTAGTCTATGTAGTGACCGTACGCGATCTGAAATTGAACTCGGATACCGTTAAAGGCTATATGTTGCAGCACGATAATACCTGGGAGCAGAGACAGTGCCCGCTGCCCCAGGTGATATACAACCGAATTCCAAACCGGGAGGATGAATCCCTCCCCTGGGTTCGTCGCAAAATCAAGGAATGTCAGCTGCATCCCCGCATCGATATTTACAATCCGCATTTCTTTAATAAAAGGCAGCTGTTTGTATGGCTGAATAAATCAGGTTTAACCAAGAAATGGGCTCCCTTAACGAAGCGTATGAAGGGCTTTCCTACTTTATACGAAATGATCAAACGAAAGCCTTACCTGTATCTTAAGCCTGAGGATGGCAAAGCCGGCCAAGGCATCATGAGGGTGCGTTACCAGAAGGATAAATCGTTGCCCTACCGCATTCAAATTCAGAATAACAAAAACAGTACTACCTACAAAGCAGCTTCCCTGGAGCGACTTTGGAACCGGATCTATCAGGAAACTAAAGGGAGCTGTTACTTGATCCAGCAGGGAATTGAATTAGCTCAGGTCCATGGGCGTGCTTTTGACCTCCGTATTCTTGTACAGAAAAATGAATCCGGACTTTGGGCCGTTACCGGCGTTGGTGCTCGTATGGCCGGTGCCAAAAGTATAACGACTCACGTTCCTCGCGGAGGAACGATTGAGGATCCTGAGAAATTACTGCCCATCGTGTTTGGCCAGGAGCGCTCCGATGCCATTCTCAGTGAAGTTAAAAAAGCAGTCGTCCATATGGCCCGGCAAATTGAGAAAAGTTCCGGTCATCCACATGGAGAAATGTCCATGGACCTTGGCATTGACAATGAAGGTGTCCTGTGGTTCTTTGAAGCCAACTCAAGACCAATGAAATTCGATGAACCCGGGATTCGCAAGAAATCTTTGGAGCGGATTTTTCAATATTCCGACTACCTTATCAATCAAAGATAAGCAGGACGCGAGCTCCTTATTCATTAAAAACCCAGGAAAGGAGAGGATCCTATGAAGATCTCATCCCTCTCTCTCTCAAGCCCGGATGAATGGCCTCTTGCAAAGCGGCAATGCAGTGATTTCTTACGGCGATACAGCAATGAGCAACTGATCCATGAAGATCATCAGTGTCTTGCAACGCTATCCTACGATGGGCTGCTGAAACCTGGCACCTCCATCGTCGCGGCAACGGTTCGAAGCGATGTCGGCCATATACCGGTAGGGATTTGCTTTGCGGCAAACTTTGGAGAAGACGCCTGTATGGTTGCTGTACACCCTCTATATCGTAATCGACGTATCGGATCTTCTCTGATCCGCTTACAATTAATCAGTTTCGGCCGATTGCGATGCAAAGTGACTGCCGAATATTCAGCCAGTTTGCGAATGTGCTTTCATGCAGGGTTGCAGGCCGTTACACTGGAGCAAGGCCCGTCAGGTAAGCCTAGATTCATCATGAGCGGAGCCTTGCCCTCAAACCAATTCCGAAGTTCTTTAACAACTAGCGCTGACTCTATTCAAGAAGGTGAGCTTCCGTGTCAAAACCCGTCTTAGGCATTATGACGTTATACTTGGATCAACGGAAAAAGCTGGAGGAACGGCATATCTACGAGCATATGATCAAGGAAGGGAAAGAGATGGGGCTGGACGTCTATGTCTTTACTCCCTCCGATGTAAACAACTCTAAAGGCCTGATCAATGCCATGGAGTACGATCCTGATAACCGGGGATGGAGCCGAAGATGGCGTTCATTTCCCAATATGATTTTTGACCGCTGTCGCATTCAAAAGAGTCCCCGCTTCCAACAGCTGCTAAGTTTTCGTTCGCGTTATCGGCATTTGCTGTTTTTGAACAGACCTTTACGTAACAAATGGACGATTCATCAAATACTGTCCACCAAAAAACGCTTCCGGCCCCATTTGCCTGTTACCCGGATTGTGAGCAGCACAAGTGACATTCATCGGATGCTGGAAAACCACCCTACCGTCTATTTTAAACCGATCAACGGAACGGGCGGGCGTGGAATCCTGCGAATCACGAAGGTCCCGGGTGTTACGGGTACGTATGAAGTCCGGGGACGCAATCACAACCGAAGCATCATTAAACCGAAAAGAATGCCTTCAGGCTATCTGGCACAATATTTGTCAGGCTGGGGTAATAAAGATAGATACTTGGTACAAGAGGGAATTCAGCTGGAGCTTCCCGATGGAAGAGTACATGATTATCGGATGCTCGTACAAAAAAACGGCTCCGGTCAATGGAAGGTTACCGGATGTGTAGGGCGAGTCGGCGCACTAAGAAGTGTCACATCCAACCTGCATGGCGGCGGGCGCGCAACCATGATGGATGAATTGCTGAGTAAATGGATCGAGGATCCGGTACAATCCGCCAATATCCGAAAGGAAGCCGAAGCCCTCGGTGTAGATATAGCCCAATTTCTTGACGGACAGTATGGGGGCTTATGCGAGCTAGCCCTGGATCTAGCCATCGATAAAACGGGAAGAGTCTTTCTCCTCGAGGTGAATCCTAAACCATCAAGGGAAGTATTCTCACAAGTCGGCGATATGGCCGCCTACCGTGAGTCCATGGTAAAACCGTTAGAGTATGCCCTGTGGGTATACAACCAGAAAAAAAACGCTAAGAATGCTTAAGTCAAACGTACGAATACCGGTTTAGCATTTCTAGGATAACACAAAGGCTATTTCCAAGTGGGTCAATTGCTACCATTGGAAACAGCCTTTGTGACTCCTATCTATCTCTACTCGGCATGGTCATGAAGCTTCAACAACTGTGAAAAAGAATGGATAATTACATCCGATCCTTTCAGCTCCTGTTTCCCTCCGAAACCTGCATATTGACAGCCAATAACCGTCTGGCCATTCTCTTTACCTGCCTCCACGTCGGATGATCGGTCTCCTACCATCCAAGCGTCTTGGATATCATGCTGCTCCAGCAGCAAACGAACCAGATCTACCTTCGAAGCCGTCCCATGCTCCCCGGCACTGTATATCCCTTCAAAAAGCGGCATGATCCCTCTCGCTTCAGCTATGCCTTTCACGTAATGCTCCAGACCGTTACTGGCAACAAACAAGCGAACGCCGCGTCGATGAAGCTCCTCCAGCGTTTCTTTCACCTCGGGATACAGAACCGCGGCCTCATTATTCAATCCTTCAAGCTCCAGCTGCAGCAGCAGCTCGTCCGCACGGCGGTGTGCCGCGGATGTCCCATTGGGAATGACTTTTTTCCAGATATCATCAAGCAGCATCCCCAAACATCCAAGCATAAGTTCCTCATCCGGAGTTTCCCCCTCATAATGCCCCTCTTCACGCAAAATGTCGAATAATTGGTGATAAGCAGGCAACAGGAGGGTCTCCGTCTGAAACAGGGTTCCATCCATATCAAATATCATCGCTACCGGCTTGGTCAACGTTGCAGTGTTCTCCACTTGGGTTCTCCCTTCCCTTCGCTCCATATACGTTAATTATAGTCTAGTCTTCCCTCATCATATAGGAACGATATCACAACTGCAAACCCCATTTACCTCGCAGATATTGGCGAATAATATGCACCCTACCTAGGCTTGTCCACTTCAACTTGCATGCCCAGGCTGGATACTTGCTTCCAAGTGAGTCCCCTTAGCATGAATAAGACAGGCCCGGAAATCTCCTTGCATCCTGGCCTGTCATTGTATATTTCATTAGGCTGAATGAACGCTTCCCTATCTTAATATATCTTCTTCGTGGCGCGGTCATCCTTGATGATTTCTACGGCTTCACGGAAGCGGAGAGAATGAATGATTTCCCGTTCCCGCAAAAACTTAAGACTGTCCTGCAAATCTACATCATCCGTCATGTCGATGAGCCATTGGTATGTAGCACGCGCTTTCTCTTCTGCCGCAATATCCTCATATAAATCCGCGATCGGATCTCCTTTTGCCTGAATGTAAGTTGCCGTGAACGGAACCCCACCGGCATTCTCATAATACAGTGCATGATCATGATTTGCATAGTGAGGGCCAAGACCGGCAGCCTCGAGCTCCGCTACGCTTGCATCTTTGGTCAATTTGTACACCATGGCAGCAATCATTTCAAGATGTGCCAATTCCTCTGTACCGATATCGTTCAGTAATCCGATGACCTTGTCTGGAATGGTGTACCGCTGATTCAAGTACCGGAGCGCAGCCGCGAGTTCCCCATCGGCACCACCATATTGCTCCATCAAGAACCTTGCCATTCTGGGATCACATTTACTTACGCGTACAGGATACTGAAGCTTTTTCTCATATACCCACATGGGCTCCTCCGCCTCCTTGTTTTCGCTTTTCCTCCTCACGGGGGCTGCATGCAAGTCTTAAACAAAGCAGCAGCCCGCTAGCCAGCACCATTAAACCTGCCAAGGCCATGGACCTTGCGCCCATTCAAACGGATATTTGGAGAAAGCCCGGCCAAAATTTTGCAGCGGTCCATAACACTCCTGAAACTGCTTAGCAAGCACTGTCCGTTCCTGTGTCAGCCTGTTGAACTGCTCGATGCTTTTGAGATCATCCGGATGAGTATCCAAAAACAGATTCAGCTCCACCAGGACAAAATCCAATGCCTGAAGCTGCTCCAGCATTTCGTAATACTTCAGATCTCCAACCTGGGGTCTGGCTTCATTCACGGCCGATCACTCTCCTTTAAATTTTCGCGAGGTATACGGACTGTACAAGGATGGCCATAACGTTCCGTGTCTCAATGCTTCGGCAGGGCTAAACTGTGGTAGGCCTGGGGGTTGAAACACGATAAACTGGTTAACAGGGACAACATACGATCTGTAAAGTTTGGGAGGGCATGGGTCAAACGGCGAATGAAAGACTGGATATACGCGTACCTCCGGATTCTCCTTCAAAGGTATTCCTCCTTATTATCGCTCACCATAGTTATCAAAGACTCTTCGTAACTAACATATGTCTTTCGCCCAGAAAGTGAACTTTAATTTTGACAAAAAAGACCCTTTCCCCAGGATTTTTTCCGGGAAAAGGGTTCTTTTCATATTGTCTTAAAATTTGATTTTGATTTGAAACAAGCCTGCTTTCCGCATAGCAGAATAGATAATGACAACCAATGGGCCGATAAAAAATCCGATCACGCCAACCAGCTTAAAGCCGACATACATGCTGACAAGCGCAGGCAAAGCACCAATTCCGACGGCATCTCCTATAACCTTCGGTTCCAGCACCCGGCGAATCACTGTAATCAGAATGAAGAGGATGATCAAACCAATCCCCGTAAAGATATCGCCTACCGCGAGCAGATAGATGGACCATGGCACCAATACGGAGCCAACGCCCAGAATCGGCAAAATATCGACAATCGTAACAAGCAAGGCAATTGCCAGCGGATAATTAATACCTAATACGAGCAAGCCTAGCAGCGTAATCACATACGTAAAGAGACTGAGAATCAGCTGTGCCCGCAAAAAGCCGAAGATCGACTTCTTAAGACTTAACAATACTTCATTCACCTGTGACTGTGAGGTTTCATCGAACAGGGACAGAACTTTTTCCCGCATCGTATCGAGGCTGAAGGCAAACAGGTAAACCGCCACGCAGAATACGATGAACGTCACAAACAGGTTCGGCAGTACTTTGGCAAATGACAAAAAGGTTGAAGATACCGAGTTGACAAGCGAGCGGACATAGGAAGAAATATTCGACATGAATTCCGTAAGGCTATCGGCAAGCCCAGGAGAAATGCCGTTCAGCACGTCCTGTGCTTGGATAATCGTATGCTGAAGAAATTCGTTGGCCCCTTCAAAATACTGCGGAGCCCGGCTCCAGTATTCGACCAGCTGATTAAACACCTGCAGCCCGATCAAATACGCCAGAAGCAGCATTAGAAGAAGGAACAACGTGCTGGTCACAGTTGCAGCCGCAATGCGGTTCAACCGCAGTCTTCTTATTAAGAGCCGATTTAACGGCTCCAGTGCAATAGCGATCACAATAGCCAACAAGAAGGGAGCTCCGACCGTAAACATTCCATACAGCAACAGGAGCCCCAGGCCGATAAATATCAGCTGCTTAATCGACATGATCCACTTCCTAACCGATAGAGTCTTGCTAGTACTAGATGAGACGGCTCTCCAACTTGAAATGAATCTTAACGCGAGTTACCCGTAAACGTGTAGATTCCTCAACTTCAAAGTCCACTCCGTTGAAGGTCGCCTTCTTGCCAATTGCCGGATTGCCTTCAAGCTCCTTGAATAGCCAGCCGCCGATGGAATCTACGTTATGCTCTTCAATCATTAAACCGGTCAAATCATTCACTTCTTCAATGAGCATCCGCCCGTCCACCGAAAAGTACTCATCATACACTTCGATTTCCGGCCGTTCATCCTCAAATTCATCATACAAGTCTCCAACAATCTCTTCAAGAATCTTCTCAGCTGTAAGGATGCCGGCAGTCCCGCCGTACTCGTCTACGACTAGCGCAAGCTGCTCATGCTTTGCCTGCATTTGCCGCAGCACACGACTGATCTCCGTCGATTCCGATACATCCATAATAGGTCTTACCAAGGAAGCCAGATCGCGCTGCTTCTCAGGCTCGGCAAGCAAAAGATCCGTAATATGAACAAATCCAATGATGCGATCCTTATTATCCGTGGCTACTGGATAACGGGAATGCTTCGTCTCACTTACAATCTGCAAATTCTCTTCCAAAGTAGCGTTGGTGAAGAGAACGTCCATATCCGTTCGCGGCAGCATAATTTCTCTGGCTCTCAAATCAGAGAAATCGAACAGGTTGTCCATCAATTTCATTTCATTCTCGTCAATGACTCCGCTCTTTGCACTCTCGCTCATCAGAATCCGAATTTCCTCCTCGGAATGAGCAGCTTCGGACTCATTCGCAGGCTCGATGCCGACCATCTTCAGTATACCGTTGGCAGATTTGTTCAGCACCCAGATCACTGGCAGAAAAATGCGATAGAACCAGAGCAGCGGAGCTGACAGAAGCAGTGCTGTTCCTTCCGTCCGCTGGATGGCTAAAGATTTTGGTGCAAGCTCCCCTAACACAATATGCAGGAAGGTAATAATACAGAAGCCCACCGCAACCGAAATCGTGGTGATCAAGGCTTCATTCGTAATACCAAGACTATGCATGATCGGGGCCACCAGCAAATCGGATATCGCAGGTTCCCCGATCCAACCAAGACCCAGGGAAGTTAGGGTAATTCCGAGCTGGGTCGCAGATAAATAAGCATCCAGTTTCTGATTGACTTTAAGGGCAATGCCCGCCAGCCGATTCCCTTCGCTAACCAATTGGGTCAGCCGGGATTGACGCATTTTAACCAATGAGAATTCCGCAGCTACAAATACACCATTTAACAACACGAGTAGGAAAACCAAGAGCAAATTCAAAATCAGTTTCCCGACCTCAAATTCCTCTGCCATGATGACACGCCTTCTTTCCTAGGGTTCTAGTTTGTCTTTGCTTGTCTTGACTTGAAATCCACACCCCGGTAGTACATGTCGGCTACCAACAAATTCGGTCCACAGCAGCTCACTGCATCGCAGTGGCAATTGACCGTTTGATTTAACGGGTGTCCTGTTGACCATTTTTCAAAAATATCGTCCAGCGTTTGTTCCTTAATATTACCAAAAGCCTCAATATCAGCAAAATCCGTTACATATACATCACCAGAAAATAAATTTACATTCACCCGGTTCCTTCCGTCCGGATCATTCCGAACGGTAACGTTCGGTTCATGCCGCAGGCGGCGAATGATTTCCTGGTCTTGATCATCGGAGCTACAGGCATAGAATGGCAGCGTTCCAAACAGCATCCACATGTCTGGATCACGGACATCCAGCAGATGATGGATAGCGGTTTTCATATCCGCCAAGGATAATACCGGTAGGGCCGAAGCAAAGTTAGAAGCATACATCGGATGGACTTCATGCCGTTTGCAGCCCATGTCTTTGATCAGCTTGTGTATGCCGCCCAATTTCGTATGTGTCCGGTAATTAATCATAGATTCGGCGGATATGTACATCCCGGCTGCGCTCAGCTTCTCCGAGTTGACCAGCATCGTATCATACATCTTGTATGCCGTCTCCTTTGAAACGGGGCGTGCACTATTGGCAAAGCCTACCTCATAGAAATCATCTCCGTTCAAATAATTGAAAGAGATGTGCATGACATCCAGGTAGGGCAGCATTTTCTCATATCGACTAATATCAAGCGTCAGATTGGAATTGATCTGGGTACGGATTCCCCGCTCCTTGGCATACTTCAGAAGAGGAACAATGACATTGTCCACGGTCTTGCCCAAGAATGCCGGCTCACCGCCAGTCAGACTGATCGTCTGCAGGTGCTCAACCTCGTCCAGCCGTTTAAGCATCGTATCCAGGGGCAGCATCGGGGCTTCCTTCATGACTAGCATATCCCCAACAGCGCAATGCTCGCAGCGCATATTACATAGATGGGTCACGGTCATCTCCACACTAGTCAGCACATGGCGGCCATGCTCGCGCAAGGAGGTGATGGGATCCCACGGATCATAACTCGGCGAAATCTGCCTTACGGCTGCTGGAATTGGCTGTGCTGTATTACTCATGTTTCACTCACCTTATTTCATTAAATTACCGAATCAAATAGTACAACTTAGCGTGAATGTACTCTACGGTTTTGGATTAAAGTCCATTATATGATTATAACATACCCAATCAGAAGGCTTTTGCTTGATTGGAATGAAGTTCTACCGTTTACTTCCCCTTCTCGGTCCACTCTGAGGAAGACACTCTATGTCTAGGGAACAGCCAGCGGGGACTCCACCAATTCGCTTTGCCCATGATTTTCATGAATGCTGGAACTAGCAGCACACGGATTACTGTGGCATCCAGCAAAATGGCAGCAGTCAGGCCTAACCCAATGGCTTTCATAACTTCGTTGTCCGTAAATATAAAGGCTCCCACAACAACTGCTAGAATCAAAGCTGCGCTTGTGATCAGTCCCCCCGTGCTCTCCAGCCCTTCAGCTGTACTGAATTCGTTATCTCCCGTTCGTACATAGTTCTCCATGATCCGCGAGAGCATCATTACTTCATAGTCCATCGATATGCCGAATACAACACAAAATATGAGTATCGGCAGAAGGGCAAAGATAGATCCCGTAGAGGAGACACCGAGCCAATCAGCACCTATCCCTTCTTGGAATACCCACACCACGATCCCAAGCCCAGCCCCGAGGCTAAGCATGTTCATCACACTTGCTTTTAATGGAAGTACAACCGAGCGAAACGCCAAGAGAAGGATGACATAGGTAACAACAAAAACAAACCCCAGGACCAGCGCAATATTTTGATGGATGGCATCTATAATATCAAGCTTGTAAGCGGGGCTTCCCGTGACGTAGGTAGTCAATTCCTTCGTATCCATCTTCCGAAGTTCCCGGACAAGCTCCGTGGTGAGTGCATGAGATTCCCCATACTCCGGAATTACAGCGACGGCTGCCACATTATTCTTGACAAAGTGATGCTGCTCCAGCTGCTGGCGGATGTCATCACGAGACAAATAGTTGGTTACTTCCTGGATGGAGCCTCTGCCAATGCTCAAGTAACTTTCCACCCTATTCACACCCGGCATTCCCCTGACTTCATCGGTATAAGCCTTCATCAGCTCGATAGACCTTACATTGTCATAGGAAGCTGGAAGATCAACCGCTACAACGATGGAATTCAGTTCTCGTTCATCATAAGCCTGTGTGAGCAGGTCGTAACCATATCGGGATTCATAGGTAGGCGGAAGCACTTCAGCGGCAGGAATGGCAATATTCATGTTTCGAACAGGAAAAATGGCCACCATGAGTAATCCGATGACAGCCAGGGAAATGGTTACGGGATGAGCCATCACAAATCTGGAGATCCTTTTCCACATGCCGGAGGTCTGTCGTATCCGATGAGCCCGGTATTTGGCCGGAAATAAAGGAATTGTATCGATCCGTGTACCCAAAAGTCCTAATAAAGCGGGAAGAAGCGTATTGGCTGCCAGCACGGACAATAGAACGACAGTAATACCGCCTATGCTAAAGGAACGGAAGATCGGTAGATCTATAAAATTCATCGCCACAAAACCTATCAAAACAGCAGCTCCGGAGAATATGACAGCTTTACCGGAAGTAGCGCATGTGACACCCAAAGCAGTTCTGGTATCTCCACCGTTTCTCCCCATTTCTTCTTTAAAACGGCTTACGACCAGCAGGGCATAATCGATTCCTACAGCAAGCCCCAACATCGTGACGACATTTGGAAGAAAATTGCTGATCGAGCCATCAGCCAGCGCAACAAAATACAGAACACCCATCGTAACCACCACGCTGGTTACACCTGCTATCAAGGGAAGAAGTGCCGCTGTCAATGTGCCGAATACGATGGCCAGTATGAGCAACGCTGCTGGAATACCGATCATCTCCGCACGGATAATATCACTTTTGACAGCCTGGTTCATATCAGCAAATATGGCGGTATTTCCCGTTATGTATGTATCTGCACCCGTTATGTCAGGAACGGAGTCTCGTATTTCTTCAAATCGCTTCAGGGCTTCTGAGGCATCCAAGTCCAGCAATGCCGTCACCGACACAATCTGGTCCTCACCTGCCTTGTGAGCAGCCATATTCATATAAATATCCCTGACATAAGGAAGGGCCCGGAAAGGCTCCAATTCGGTCATGATTCGCCTCTGGGATGTACCTGTGGTAAGATTCTCATCATCTTGGCTAATGATGACGATATCCAGAGATGCCGCCGACAACCCTAAACCCTCTTCCAGTTTCTCAACCCCCGCCTGGGAAGGGCTGTCCTTCGGCGTAAACCCATTATGCTGGAGTAGGGATGGCAGCTTGAACGCAAAGGGAATCAACCCGCAAAACAAAAGACACCAGGCCACAACAATGGATTTACGGTGGCGATAAATGAACCGCCCCCATGAATGCAGCCATGTTGTATGGTCGTTACGTCTCACGAGTCAACCTCCTTATCATCAAGTATGATCTTGGTTAGTATGTCCGATGCCTGTAATCATGGTGGTCAGCGTTTGGGACAAATCCAATTCGTATGGTGCGGGGAGCGGAACGCCTTCGGCATCTGTTAATACACGTACAACAGGCCGGTGCGGAACGTTCGCGTGTATTTTGGATACAACACCACTTTCTCCTGTATGTAATTTCACAGTGATTCCAGGAGGGTATATCGCCACACGGTCTCGAAACGTGGCCAGGAATGACTGCTCAAACAGCTTTCCAGAACCTGCATACATGACCTCCACTGCCTCATGCGGCAATAAAGCTGGCTTGTACACTCGCTGTGTTGTCATGGCATCATAAGAATCCGTGATGGCTATCCATTTTGCATATTCGTGGATGTCAGGTCCCTTTAAAGCCCTGGGGTAGCCGCTGCCGTCCAAGCGCTCATGATGGGATAGAGCACAATGGGCCGAAAGCAGCGGAATGTTGGGCTCATCCTTCAAAATTGCAAATCCGATCTCGGTATGCTTCTGAACCTCGCGGAATTCTTCATCACTCAAGCGGCCAGGATGCTGTAGAAGCTTCTGGGAGATCCGCGTCTTGCCTATATCATGAAGTAATGCCCCCAAGCCCAGAACCTTCAGCTCATCTCGGCTATAACCGTGAGCCACTCCGAGGACCGTGGTATAAGTGCAAACGTTAAGCGAATGACGATAAAGGTTGTAATCATTCGTATTCATCTCCGTAAGCAGTACCATACACTCATCGTGCTCTGATATTTCATCCATAATCGATTCCATCATCCCGGAAAATGTTTTGCCAAGATGAAGGAAGCTGCCCTTCAAAGTGGTCTGATTCTCCAGATTCTTGAAGCTTGTCCGAAGCGAGCGAAGCGCCTGCTGCTGGGTCTCTTCAGTTAACAGCTCTGGAACGATAATGTCATCTGTCATCCGATCCTCAATATACACATACCCGATTTCTAAAGTGCCCAGTCGGCGGATAAGTCCTGTTGTCAGCTCCACCCCTTCGGCAAGCAGAATTAGCCCCTCGCTACTATATATTTTTTTACCAAGAACCATTCCCGGCCTCAACGCGTTAATAGGTATAAGACGCAAAATCCGTCACTTCCTCTGCTATTTTCAAACTTGTGTAGGATATAGCGTTCAGTCTTCACTGGAGTCCTATACGACGAAGCCGATTCCCTTCTTGTGTACGACTACTATTGCATGATGAATAACCAAAAAACGGCAGCGAGAACAAAACGGTAGATCGCAAAATGAGTCAGGCGAATCTTCTGTATAAGCTTCCTAAAGGCTAAGACGACAAAATAAGCAACTACAAATGAAACGATAAAACCAGCTAGAAACACACTGATCGTCTCTGAAGTAAAATATCGGTACGAATCCAGCAATTCGTAACCGGACGCAGCACACATAATTGGAATGGCGATTATAAACGAGAAATCGGCCGATGCCTTGTAGCTCACGCCGCTAAGCATGCCACCGGAGATCGTGGATCCCGAACGGGAAAAACCCGGCCATAAAACGGATATAATCTGATAGATGCCAATCTGAAGCGCCTGCTTGTACGTCATATCGTCGAGTTCTTGAGAAGTCATTTGAACTTTGTGCTTATTAAACCATTCTGCAAACATCATAAAAATACCGCCGGCAACGAGTGCAAACAATACAGTCTGGACATGAAACAAGCTTTTGATAAAATCCCTTGCAAAAAAAGCAACGAGCAGAGCTGGAGCGATGCCCAATATGATATGAATAAGATTCAGTCTTTTACGTGTTTCCTTCTTATTCAGTGGTTCGCTCCTGCTCCAGCCAAGCAAGTTCAGAATCCGATTCCAGTAAACGATCGCAATAGCCAAGATGGCGCCAAGCTGGATAACAATCTCAAATGTCTTCATCATGGGTGTCTGATCATCGTACCCAAGCACCTTGGTCGTCAAAATCATATGGCCTGTGGAAGACACCGGGATGAATTCCGTTAACCCTTCTACGATGCCAAGAATAATAGATGTGATAAAATCCATATCTTACCCCTCCCTAACCTTTGTCCTCCTTATATGTATGCTCGGACAAAGCAAGTTAGTCGAGGGGTGATATCAGGAGTTCCAGCGTGAAATCATGGATTCCTCAAGCGAACCGGGACGGGCGAGCTCGGTCCGCAGCAAATCTCTGATGAACTCTGGCAGCATATATACCGTATCCTTACCAAGCGCCAACGTTTCATATCCTATCTTAAAGGTAAACATATCGAGAGTTCCTACTGTGTATTCCCGTTTCCGGTCTAGCGGTTTTCCCTTTAAGGAGATATCCGTTATTTTCTGATAAGGCTCTCCGTCCTTGTCATAATGAATCTTGCATCCATCCACAGCCAGTCCGCCTAATATATATCCGCGGAAACCAAAGCCCATTATCTTCTTCCTGCTAAACTCCTCAAGAAGACTTTCTTCAAGCGCTTGGTAGATATGCTCTCCTAGCAATTTGACAACGCAGGGATTAATCGGGGACGGACATAAGCTATGAAGCATTCCTGTACTGATTTCGCCTTCCGGCAAAGGTCCAAGCAGCTGTCCTGAATTGATGATGGCAATCTCCGCGCCTGTATGCTGCAGCACGGCCTGAGCCAGGAGATTCGCAAAGGGTGACTCCTTCTCATAATTGATCGGCAGCTGTCGGTCAATAACGGCAACCGCCTCCGATAATTTCTCCTTAGCCAGCTCATGGTGCTTCATAATTGCTTGCTCTACGAGCGGTTCCATCAAGCTTTTATCCACGGACAGTAAACTGCCTTCTATACAGGTAAAGCGTTCATTCTCATGGGTCCGCTGCATGACGAGACGACCAACATATTGTCCGAATTTGCCTGCACCGCACACCGTTGTCTGTCCGATGATCAACGGCTCCTCCAAGATATGGTGAGTGTGACCGCCAAGAATAACATCGATGCCAGCAATTTGTTCTGCTAATCTTTTATCCATCGTTAGACCTAAATGGGATAACACAACAATAATGTCGCAGTGGTCCTGCAGCTCATGTACTTGTTCAGCAATGGCTTGCACCGGATCCCCAGCTTCCCAGCCTAACAATTGATAAAATCCTGCAAAAGCTGCAGTTGCACCAGTAAGTCCGATGCGAATGCCTTCCCGCTCCAGAACCACGTTAGTTTTCATCCAAGAAGGAGGATTACCGCTCTTGATTTCATGAATGTTGCAGCAAACGATAGGGCATTGCAATCCGGCATATACATGTTCCAGCACATCATACGAGATGGTTAGCCCTTCATTATTGCCGATCGTAATTGCGTCGTATCCTGTCAAATTCATGACATCCACATTGGCTTGGCCCATGGAACCCTCAGTTTCCATCGATGCCCGGTCCATATGGTCACCAATATCCAGCACAACCACCTTCTCGCCGGCAGCTTCCTTTTCCCGGGAAATAAGTGCCGCCACGCTACTCATCGTGTCAAAATGGCTGTGTATATCGTTCGTGTACAATAGGGTCAGCTTCTGATATGTCTCCCCTGTTACCACCTGGCGGCCCCCTCTCATAAGTCCGTTATACGGATAATTTCCGGTCTTACAAGCATAACATTTTAACAAGGAATATGGTATATTGCAGCCCACAAGAATTACGGAGTGATACCGTTGTCGACAGTCATTCTTAGCTGCTACTTCGGATTAACCGAATGGATATCGGAAGTGCTCTCACAAGACTTTCGTGGCGTCAATCAAAAAATATGCACTTTCAGCTCGCCTTATTCAGTACGATGATGAGGTAATGCTAATTCCACCTGTGTCCGGTGTCATGATCGACATGCAAAACTCCTGGCCACCTTCCAGCTTGTATTAAATAACTGAAACATATCTTCCGATATAGAATATAGGACGATAGATGGGAGTACAAAGTATACGAACAGGTTCTTGAGGTCCACATCATAGGCTATAAGACGCAATTTTACATTGTAAAACCATAATTTTCTTGCTAAGATAGTTTTGATCTTTTACTTCAGTATTTTGCATGATTCTATCACGCGCATTATATAACATCGTATATTGACGAATACAATATATCCGATCAAAACATCGATAATTCGCCAATTGGTTTTCAAAGATAGAATTTTATGCAAAATGCTCACTTTTATAAGGGCAAGAGGTGCAATGATTTGAGAGTACATGTCACAGACCTGATACCCGGAGATCAAATACAGCACGATGCATACAACGATAAGGGCGTTCATGTTCTACAGGAAGGGACCACACTTCGTTCAGAGGACATATCCAAGCTTAGCCAGCATGGAATCGATTACGTAGAAATAAAACCGCGCACATTGTCATTATCCCTTGATCCTTTATCTGAAATCTCAGATTCATTCAACAAGGTGAAGCCACAATTCAATCTCGCATTTGATGGGTGTTCTACCTTATTCACAGAAGCTTCCCAAACGGGTAAATTCAATCAATCGGTCGTAGACGATGTCTTCAAACCACTAGTTGGCTCTTTGGATGTTCATACGGATGTTGTATCCCTGCTTCTGCTTTTTAATGGGAAAGATGATTATACATACAGACATTCCATTCAAGTCGGAATGTTATCGTATTATATCGCTGATTGGATGGGCTACTCCAAGAAAGAAGCCTATGAAATTGGCAAAGCCGGTTATCTCCATGACATCGGCAAATGCAAGATTTCGAGGGATATACTCGATAAGCCTGGCAAACTGACAACAGAGGAATTTGAGGAAGTGAAACTGCATACCGTCTATGGGTATGAGATGATCTCTGATTCCATGAATGACAAGATTACCGCCATGGTTGCGCTGCAGCATCATGAACGGGATGACGGTTCCGGTTATCCGCGGGCGCTCCGAGAAGAACAAATCCACCCCTATGCTCATATTTGCGCTGTAGCCGATGTATACAGTGCGATGACTACGAATCGGGTTTACCAATCCAAGCAGCAGCTATTGACAGTTTTACGGGAACTATACAGCCTCAGCTTCGGAAAACTGAACGGCAAACCGACGCATGCCTTCATTCAGCAAATGCTGCCAAACTTTATCGGCAAGAAAGTCCTGCTGACAACAGGTGAATCCGGCATCATCGTCATGAACCATCCTTCCGATTATTTCCGTCCGCTAGTTAAAACTGATGATCGATTCATTGATCTTTCCAAAGAATATCATACCTCGATCCAAGAGATCCTTTTGTAGCTAGTAATTTGCTATTTCATATAAATGTTGCAAACGACAATAAATCCTTCATCCAAAAAACCCGTCACATTTATGTGATGGGTTCATTTTATTGCTTATTCAAAAACGATATGTATTAAAAATTTCAGGAAAAGAACAAATTAGCACTAGTCCTATAATTACAGTTGAAAAAAAACATATCCAACCTATTGTTTTTACATTTTTTATAAATTCCATCTTTTTTCTCTAATTTACTAAAGAAGATTTATCTCCCCCCATGAAATTACAACTAGCATAAACACTCCAAGTGCTATGACTTATAAAATGTTGGCGCTAAACAACTGCTGAAAAAATTGAAGAAGACGAACTCAAAGAGTTCGCCTTCTACAAGGTTTTATTTGTTATCCAATAGACCCTTCCATTTCGAACTTAATCAGTCGGTTCATCTCAACCGCATATTCCATTGGAAGTTCTTTGGTGAACGGCTCGATAAAGCCCATAACGATCATTTGCGTAGCTTCGGATGCGCTAAGTCCACGGCTCATGAGGTAGAACAATTGCTCCTCGGATACCTTGGATACGGTCGCCTCATGCTCAAGCGTAATATTATCGTTCTTGATCTCGTTATAAGGAATCGTATCGGACGTCGATTCATTATCGAGAATGAGTGTATCACACTGGATGTTGGCTTTCGCGCCCTCCGCGTTGCGGCCAAAGGAAGCAAGTCCCCGATACGTTACTTTACCACCATGCTTACTGATGGATTTAGATACGATCGTAGACGTAGTGTCCGGTGCCAGATGGAGCATCTTCGCACCAGCATCCTGGTGCTGGCCTTTGCCTGCTACCGCGATGGAGAGCACGGAACCTTTTGCACCGCGGCCCTTCAGAACAACGGCAGGGTATTTCATTGTCAGCTTAGAGCCGATGTTGCCATCGACCCATTCCATCGTGGCGTTCTCTTCAGCAACCGCACGCTTCGTTACCAGATTGTAGATGTTTGGTGCCCAGTTCTGGATCGTTGTATAACGAACGCGAGCATTCTTCTTACAGATGATCTCAACTACCGCACTATGAAGCGAGTTCGTACTGTAGATTGGAGCTGTACAGCCTTCTACGTAATGTACGAAGCTGTCCTCGTCCGCAATGATCAGTGTGCGTTCGAACTGGCCCATGTTCTCGGAGTTGATACGGAAATACGCCTGCAGCGGAATTTCACATTTTACGCCTTTTGGTACATAGATAAAGCTTCCGCCAGACCATACGGCACTGTTCAGCGCAGCAAACTTATTATCAGCTGGAGGAACGACCGTTGCAAAGTATTCTTTCAGGATTTCCGGATGCTCTCTAAGAGCCGTATCGGTATCCATGAAGATAACGCCTTGATCCTCAAGATCCTTCTGCATGTTATGGTAAACTACTTCGGATTCGTACTGTGCGGATACGCCCGCCAAGAACTTCTGCTCTGCTTCCGGAATACCCAATTTATCGAAGGTTTCCTTAATCTCAGCAGGTACTTCCTCCCAAGTCTTCCCTTGTTTCTCGGATGGTCTTACATAGTACTGGATATCATTGAAATCCAGCTCATCGAGGTCGCCGCCCCAGCGAGGCATCGGCATTTTCTCGAACTGCTCCAGAGATTTCAAACGAAATTCCAGCATCCACTCAGGTTCGTTCTTAATCTTGGATATTTCCGTCACGACTTCACGCGTCAAACCTTTACCGGTCTGAAAAATAGCTTTGTGCTCGTCACGGAAACCGTATTTATAATCTTCCATTTCTGGTGCCTTTTTAGCCATTTAACTTACCTCCCTATCGATTTATTCATTACTTCGCGTCTATTCCTTTTCGGAGTGCGTTCCAGGCAAGTGTTGCACACTTAATGCGGGCAGGAAACTTGTTAACACCGGATAGGGCTTCAATATCCTCGTACTCTTCAAATTCAACATCCTCGCCTTGCATAAGAGAGGAGAAGCGGTTTGCCAGGCTGATGGCTTCATCCAGTGTTTTCCCCTTCACTGCGTCAGTCATCATCGATGCGGAAGACATGCTGATGGAACAGCCTTCTCCCGTATATTTAGCATCGGCTACAACGCCGTTCTCTACCTTAAGCTGCAAGGAAATTCGGTCTCCGCATGTCGGATTGTTCAAATCAATCGTGACTGCATCAGCTTCAAACTTTCCTCGGTTGCGGGGATTCTTATAGTGATCCATAATGACACGTCTGTACAAATCGTCAAGTTGCATCGCCAAAATACTCCTTTGTCTGGATTAAGGCGCTAACTAATCGATCAACGTCCTCTTCTGTATTATACAGATAAAAGCTCGCACGTGCCGTGGAAGATACTTTTAACCAACGCATAAGCGGTTGACAACAATGATGTCCGGCGCGAATTGCAATACCTTGGGCATCGAGCACGGTCGCTACATCATGCGGATGAACGTCACCCAAATTGAATGTAACAAGCCCCACCTTACGCTCCCGAGGACCATAAATAGTTATGCCTTCGATCTCTGACATACGGTTCATAGCGTAAGCTGCCAGCTGCGTCTCATGCTGTTCGATGGCGTCCATCCCGATTTCCTCCAGGAAATCGATCGCTGCGCCAAGCCCGACAGCTCCTGCGATGATAGGCGTTCCGCCTTCAAACTTCCAAGGCAGCTCTTTCCAGTTGGATTCGTACAGTCCAACATCATTAATCATCTCTCCGCCGAACTCGATCGGCTCCATTGATTCCAGCAGCGCCTTCTTGCCGTATAATGCGCCGATTCCTGTTGGAGCACACATCTTATGGCCGGACAAAGCGTAGAAATCGCAATCCAGGTCTTGAACATCCACTTTCATATGCGGCGTACTTTGCGCTCCGTCAACCACTATGACAGCACCGTGACGATGCGCAATCTCCGCAATTTCTTTCACGGGATGTACAACACCCATCACGTTGGACACATATGCGATAGCTACAACCTTCGTCCGTTCGGTAACCAGTTGTTCTACATCTTCAACACGGATCGTGCCGTCAGGCTGCAGAGGTATATATTTCAGCGTAGCACCAGTAGCCAAAGCCGCCTGCTGCCACGGAATGAGATTGCTGTGATGCTCCATTTCCGTAAGGACGATTTCATCTCCAGGCCCGCAAACTGAGCGAGCATAGGATGAGGCGACCAAATTTAAGGCCGTTGTCGTTCCCCGGGTAAATATAATTTGTTCCGAACTCTCGGCATTAATGAATCGAGCAACTTTCTCCCTGGCTCCTTCATAAGCATCGGTAGCACGGCTCCCGAGTGTATGAACCCCGCGGTGAACGTTGGAGTTTTCCCACTCGTAATACCGCTTGATCGCATCTATGACGACCTGCGGCTTCTGAGATGTCGCGGCATTATCGAGGTATACCAGCGGATGTCCGTTGATCTCCTGGTGAAGAATGGGAAATTGCTCACGGACAGAGGCGATCATTGTCCCAGCTTCCTTTCAACGAGCCCTTGCAGTTGGTCGCGCAGTCCCTCAAGCGGAATTTCGCTGACAACCGGAGCCAAGAAACCGTAAATAACCAAGGATTCCGCAACGCTGCGGGAAATCCCCCGGGACATCAGATAGTAAATTTGCTCCTGATTCACTTGTCCCACGGACGCCGCGTGTCCAGCTGTTACGTCATCCTCATCAATCAACAGAATCGGGTTCGCGTCTCCGCGGGCTTTCGGGCTGAGCATCAGAACACGTTCGGTCTGTTGACCATCTGCCTTGGTTGCGCCCTTCTCAATCTTGGTGATTCCGTTAATGATGGCCTGTGCCTCTTCACGCATAACCGCACGCGTAATCATCTGGGAAGCGGAACTCTTACCATAATGCTTCGCTTGCGTTGTGTAGTTGATCTTCTGAGACCCGGAACCTACCGCGATGACTTTCGCATCTGATGTCGAACCGTTGCCCTTCAGAATGCTCATGGTATCGCTCGCTGTATCGCCATCGTTCATCTCGCCAACAATCCATTCGATCGAAGCATCGTTGTCAAGTACAGCACGGCGGAACGTAACATCCGTTGCTTCTACAGTCAACTGGTGAACGGAAGCATAACGAACTTTCGCACCATTTTTGGCGAAGATCTCTACCGCTCCGTTATGGGTTACCGGCGCAGCCAGGGAATCCGATACATAGTTGTCTACGTATGTGATTTGGCTGTTAGCTTCGGCTACAATCAGCACGTGCGGAGCGAATGTCGCTTCAGCATCATCAGTCAGCATAACGGCTTGAAGCGGAACATCAACCTCAACATTCTTAGGAACATATAGGAACACTCCGCCGTTCCATACTGCAGCGTGGAGAGCAGCCATTGCGTGCTCGTCATTCTTAAGCGCTTGATGCAGGTAAGGTTTAACCAGATCCTCATGCTTTCTCACCGCTGTTTCCAAATCCGTGAAAATCACGCCTTTGGCAGCAAGTTCTGAAGCCAGACTTGTATATACCGTTCCGGAGTTGCGTTGAATAACCAATCCGCCTTCCCTTGAACCTTCGACAAGCTGTGCTGCCCGCTCAGGCAGTTCATCGAGGGAAGCAAGTTTCTTGCTTTCTTTATATTCACCGTAGCTTTGGATGTTCCAACGCTCGATGCGTTGTTTCTCCAGCTTGGGCAATTCCAATTGGCCGGCAAGTTCCAAAGAAGCCAAACGGCTGTCTGTCAGCCAAGTTGGTTCCTGTCTACTCTCGGACAAAGCCTTCAAAGCCTCAGCGTTGACCGGAAGTATGGTTTGTGTAGTCATATCGTTTCCTCCTCCCGTCAATTTACGCGTCTTGACCTACAGTTTCATCCGCAATGCCCAGCTCTTCCTTAATCCAGTCATATCCTTCTGCTTCCAAACGCTCAGCCAGTTCTGGTCCGCCGGATTTCACGATACGTCCTTGCATCATAACATGCACAAAATCTGGAGTAATATAGTTAAGCAAACGTTGGTAGTGGGTAATAATCAAGAAACCGCGTTCTTCGGATTTCATCGTATTCACACCGTTTGCTACAATTCTTAATGCATCGATATCAAGACCGGAGTCTACTTCGTCAAGAATGACGAGTTTTGGATCCAGCAGCATCATCTGCAGGATTTCGTTACGCTTCTTCTCACCACCGGAGAAGCCTTCGTTCAGGTAACGGTGCGCGAACTCTGGATTCATCTCGAGTTCTTTCATTTTGCCTTCCATTTGACGAATGAACTTAATCAAAGAAATTTCATTGCCTTCACCGCGACGAGCGTTGATGGCGCTGCGCAGGAAGTCAGAATTCGTTACACCAGCGATTTCACTTGGATATTGCATGGCGAGGAACATACCTGCGCGCGCACGCTCATCAACTTCCATCTCCAGTACGTCTTCATCGTTAAGCAATACTTTACCATCTGTAACCTCATATTTAGGATGACCCATCAACGCGGAAGCCAGCGTACTTTTACCTGTACCGTTCGGTCCCATGATGGCATGAACTTCTCCGCCTTTCACCTCAAGGTCGATTCCCTTAAGAATCTCCTTGCCTTCGATTGTTGCTTTCAATCCTTCAATGACAAACTTTGTTGACATATTAGATTCCCTCCGTTGAATAGGTAGTGTATTGTTGTCCTATATGATAACAGGTTTGACACCCTGATTTCATAAATTAAAAAATAATTATTTGTTTATAATCATTCTAAACTGATTATCACTGATTCTCAAGCCATTTTATAATAAAATATGACGTATTTCAACCGGACAGGCTTTTTGAAGACATCATCAGACAGGTAGAGCAATCAAAAAACAGGCCTAGCCGTTGGACGGCCAAGCCTGTTTGATACCGAATTCATTCCTTATATGTTTCACTCTTATCCAAGATAAGCACGCAGCATCCACATATGCTTCTCAAGATCCGCCTTGAAGCCGGTAAACATATCCGCTGTAGGCATGTCTCCCGCTTTCTCGGCCATCTCAATGCCTTCGCCCATCTCCTCGGAAACGGTAGCAAAGTCCTCAATCAGCGCTTGAACCATACCGCGAGTATCTTCATTGCCGGAGGCCTCTTGCACGGTAGCAAGCTCCAGATACTCCTTCATCGTTGCAGCCGGTTTGCCTTTGATCGAGAGCAGACGCTCAGCGATTTCATCCATTTTAAGTGTAACTTCATTATACAGCTCTTCGAATTTCACATGAAGGGAGTAGAATTGTTCCCCGGTTACATACCAGTGATAGTTATGAATTTTGACATAAAGCACGTTGAGATTTGCTACTTGCTGATTCAACAGTTGCTCCAGGCTGGAGTTTTTGGTTTTTCCCGCAGCTTTGCCAGATGTAGTTTTTGCCATGATTAATCCCTTCCTTTTCTATATGAAATGCACCCTGTACTGTCTCCAAGGATATGCTGCACCAGCGGTGTAATCCCATTGTAACTGGAATCAACTGCTATTGCTATTCCTTCATTAATATATGAGTACATGCTGTGCTTGGGCGTCTATTTGTAGTTTACCCTCACAAGTACGAAGCGAATCAAGTTCATTAAACTTGTCTTTCACCCAAAAAATGATACAAAATTTACGAAAAAACGTTATACTAGATAATACCAAGCAAAAACGTTGGCTTTTTTTCTTTTATATTATTTGGGGGTGACTAAACATGTCTACATATCATCCGCTGAATGCGGAGAAGGCGATACAATTAGCCAAGAGCTTACCCGGCCGTTTTCCGGACCATGCTGAGCTTGAATGCCATGAAATCGGGGATGGCAATCTCAATCTGGTGTTTCATGTCACCGCCAAAAACACGGACGATAGTATCATTATCAAACAAGCGGTTCCTTATGCAAAAGTCGTTGGAGAATCGTGGCCGCTTTCTTTGGAACGCGCACGTATTGAACGCCAGGCACTTGAAATGGAATATTCGCTCTGCCCGGATCTTGTTCCCGAAGTATACGGATATTCGGATGAGCTTGCTTATACGATCATGGAGGATTTGAGCGAGTATACCATCATGCGCAAAGGCTTAATTGAAGGAAACGCTTATCCTAAGTTCGCTGAGCATATTGGTCTATTCCTGGCCAGAACCTTGTTTTACACTTCAGATTTGGGGATGAACCAGCAAGAGAAGAAAATACTTGCCGGCCGCTTTGTGAATCCGGATTTATGCAAAATCACAGAAGATCTCATCTTCGAAGACCCTTACCGGGAATCAGCTAATAACAATTATGAGCCAAGCATCGCCGATGAAGCGGAAGCCCTACGTGCCGACCTGTCCCTTCACTTCGAGGTGACGCTGCTTCGCGAAAAGTTTCTAACCCATGCGCAAGCTCTGCTGCACGGAGATCTGCATACGGGCAGCATCTTCGTCACATCAGAATCTACCAAGGTGATCGATCCGGAATTCGCTTTCTTTGGTCCGATGGGCTTTGATATCGGCGCTGTGATCGGTAATATTCTGCTCAACTATGCAGCACAACCGGGCTGGAGTCAGGATGAACATGCGCTGGCAGCGCGGGAAGCCAGACTCCTTGAGATGGCAAGCGATGTGTGGACCCACTTCGAGAACAATTTCCGCAAGCTCTGGAATGAGGATCTCCTTGATGAAATGTCTCGAACGCCAGGCTATCAGGATCATTATGTATCGCAGATTTTGAAGGATAGCGCCGGGTATGCCGGTTGTAAAATGATTCGCCGCATAGTAGGATTGTCCCATGTAGCGGACATTGACACCATCACAGACGATAACGCCAGAGAAACGGCACAGCGCAAAGCGCTTGCCATCGGTAAACAGCTCGTGCGCCATCACAGAAGCATCGAATCCTTAGAGGATATTTTGACACTAATAACACAAGCAACGAAAGGAAATGAGGTATCCATATGAGCGGTATAACATCCGGCAATGCTAACACTTATGCACCGCTAAGTTCGGTTTATTGGGAAGGAGATCATCTGGTTCTGCTGGACCAGCGTTTGCTCCCGGAGGAAATTGTTTATCTTCAGCTTTCTACACCCGAAGAAGTATGGGAAGGCATTCACTCCATGAAGGTCCGCGGGGCACCAGCGATTGGAATCGCAGCAGCATTCGGCGCTGTGCTTGGCGGCATGCAGTACGAAGGTGCCGACAGCAAGGGCTGGCTTGAGCAAGTTGTAAAAACGTGCGCTTATCTGGCTACTTCCAGACCGACAGCCGTCAACCTGTTCTGGGCCCTGGACCGGATCAAGCTTGCTGCAGAACAGCTCGCTGCTTCAAACCTTGAGGCAGCCGGACTTAATGCAGCACTGCTGGCAGAAGCAGAGGCAATCCGGGCTGAGGACGAGGATGTGTGCCGCCGTATCGGTGAAAACGCACTTCCGTTCTTCGAGGATGGCATGGGCGTGCTTACCCACTGTAATGCGGGTGGACTCGCGACAGCCAAGTACGGCACGGCATTGGCACCGATGTATTTGGCTCATGAGCAGGGCCTGAACATTAAAGTATTCGCGGACGAAACCAGACCGGTGCTCCAAGGTGCTCGCTTAACCGCTTTTGAACTCCAGCAGGCGGGTATTGACGTAACACTTCTCGCTGACAACATGGCTGCTATGGTCATGTCCAAAGGATGGATCCAGGCGGTCATCGTGGGTACTGATCGCGTAGCCGCAAATGGCGATGTAGCCAACAAAATTGGGACATACGGGGTAGCCGTTTTGGCTAAAGCTCATGGCATTCCTTTTTACGTGGCGTGCCCGCTGTCGACGATTGATCTGAATACGGCGTCTGGAGCCGATATCCCGATTGAGGAACGGCCTGGGGAAGAGATCACGGAAGGTTTCGGAAAACGTACGGCGCCGCAAGGCATTAAAGTGTACAATCCTGCCTTTGACATAACCCCGAATGAATATGTAACTGCGATCATTACGGAAAAAGGCGTCGTGAAAGCACCTTATCATGAGAGCTTGAAAAGCCTGTTTGAATAGCAGCTACGATATCAATAAGCCTTGACACCAAAGACGGACAGCCGATTAACAACCGATTGTCCGTTTTTTGGTGAACGCTTGTAGTGCATGCATTGTGTTCACAGCATTCTCAGTATGGCATCCTTGCCGGCCAAACCAGGATGGATTCCCCACTTCTCTGCTTCCAGAGTTACGGATTCCAGAGGTGCTTCCAGCAGCTGCTCCAGTGTGCGGACCCCGGTAGCCCTCCCTGCAATAATCTTCCGGTCAGCCAGCCGTTCATTCAGCAGTCCCACATCGAGTGCACCGCACATGATATAGCCACGGGAAGTATAAACAGCCAGGAGCGTGGTTTTCGGCAGCTGAACCTCCACGCCCATAACGGTATGTCCTTCAATATTAATCGGCAGTAAAGTCACCAATTCACACACCTCCCCTCGCTTTTCGCTTAGAATTATGTTTATTCCTCATGAACCGACATGGTGCAAATGTCTCGTAAGTTCATGCATTTCCTTCTATAATAAATGGGGCTAATGTCTCTTCAGTAGATAGAGTAATGATGAAAACGTTATGACATTAGGACTATCAAAATTCGAAAATTATGGTATATTAGATTCAGTGGAAAAACAATGTGAAAGCTGGTGTATGATAAAAGCTATGAACACAATTCCTGTCACCGATGAGAACGGCTTTTTATTCAACGTTGATATTCTGGTCAAGAGTTCTTCCAACGCACTGGCTCTGCAATATTTGCTAGAAATGCTGAACGAAAAGGCTGAAGTCATCGATTTCCGGGTCAAATCCGGAATGGAGCTTGGAGAAATTATCAATACCTTGATCCAAGCCAAAAAGAATTCTGTTATTAGCAAAGCTTCTCGCAAATCGAATTCTGAAACCTCTCCCAAAGAGAAGCAGGTTACGCCTGCCACATCTTCGACACCGGAGAAAAAGATCACTGCAAGCGCTCCCCCCGTGCAAACTCCAATCACCGGAAGTGATCCCTTTGAATGGATAAAAGTATACAGTAAGGATAATCGACTTGTTCGCCTGACAACGAACCGCAACGGAAAGCAAACAAGCCTTCCCTGTCGTATTCTCAACTATGACGAAAGCAATTTTCTTGTGAACGTATATCATGTCGATGAGAAACAGGTTTATACCTTCAAACTAAATGAAATTGACGAATTCAGTGTCAGTTAAAGTCGGTACATCGCCACCGTAATCCATTAAAAAAACGGCTACGCCGCCCCATAAACAAGGGTTCGGTGAAGCCGTTTTTTCTTTAGAATCAAGCTCGTTTCGAGGATAGCGCTGAAGACATCAGCAGCAGCCAGCCGACGATAAAGGATACGCCACCTATTGGTGTTATAGCCCCTAGCCACTTAATACCTGATATACTTAATACATAGAGACTGCCTGAGAAAATAATCGTTCCGGCGATAAAAAGAGCGCCCGCCCAAAACAGCTTGCGGGATTCGCCCAGCACCTTCGCGAGAATACCTGTAATCAATACGGCCAGTCCGTGTATCATGTGATAATGGACACCTGTCTCGTACGTAGCCAGCTCATCTGCAGTAATGCGATCTTGGAGCATATGTGCACCGAATGCTCCGATGGCTACAGATAAAGCCATCAGAATCGAGCCCCACGCAATGAATGTTCGACTCAAGCCTGTTCAACCCCTTTTTTATCAACGGACCATCCTGTCCTTATGTCATCATGTTAAGTTTAACGGATTCTCTACAGCTTTTCCACAGGGGTATAAGTGCTCTGGACTTGATTTCCAATCTATTTTGTGAAAGATTAATAAGGAAGCATAACTAACTTTGGTAGACACCAACAAAAAAATGATTAAAGAATGTATTCCAAGTAAGGAGAGATTATGTACATGGATCAGCAATCATCCTCCTCACCATCCGAGGAACAAGCATCACCCAAAAGACCCAAAACTACCTTCATCCCCCCTGAGGACAGAAAACACTCCCGCTTCGGTATAGCATCTTTCACATTATCCATCGTGACGCTGCTAGGATATATTCTGCTTGGGGCGCTCGGCACGACGATGATTGAGCCTTACATGACTGAAAATGGTCCGCTTTTGGAGCCGAATCAGGAAACACTCGAAGCGATGACCACATTAGCGGCTGTATTCATCCTCGTCATGATTATTAATATCATCGGACTGGCGCTTGGCATTGTAGGCTGCTTTAGCAAAACCCGCAAAAGAGCCGTCGCTGTCATTGCCACCATCGTGAATAGTATTGTCATCATTACCATCGCTGGTCTGTTCTTCTTTGTATTAAACGCTTAGGACACAAGAATAAAGACACCGTACTTGATCTAAATCAGGTGCGGTGTCTTTTTCATGCCAAACCATGATTCACCCTCACATATCGTTCTTTCTCCCGAATATAATGAGATACTACAGCCGAAAAAGACGGCAACAAGCGTCATGGCTACACTTGGGAGGTGACTGTCCATGCAAAATGAAGATGCTCTATCGTTTATCGTATCCCGCGAAGACTGGTCGCTGCACCGCAAAGGCTATCAGGATCAAGTACGCCACCAGCACAAAATCCGCGATGTGATCAAACGCAACCTGCCCGATCTGATTACCGAAGAAAATATAATTCTGTCTGACGGAAAACAGATTATTAAAGTTCCCATACGAAGCCTCGACGAATACCGTTTCATTTACAATTACCAAAAGCAAAAGCATGTCGGTCAGGGCGACGGCGACAGTCAAGTAGGTGATGTCCTGGGTCGTGACCCTTCGCCTTCCCAGTCCGGGAAAGGAGAATCTGCTGGCGATCAAGCAGGACAGGACATCGTGGAAACGGAGGTCAGCCTGGAGGAGCTGGAAAATATGCTGTTCGAGGAGCTCGAACTGCCGCTGCTGCAGCCTAAGGATCAAGAGGTGATCGACACAAAATCCATCGTTTTTAACGACATTCGGAAAAAGGGCATCATGTCCAACATCGACAAAAAACGTACCATTTTAGAGAACCTTCACCGTAATGCCAGAGAAGGTAATCCCGGTATTCACGGCATCAGTCCGGATGACCTACGGTATAAAACATGGGATGATACCGTGATACCCGAATCAAACGCAGTCATTATCGCCATGATGGATACATCCGGCTCCATGGGATCATTCGAGAAATACTGCGCACGCAGCTTTTTCTTCTGGATGACCCGCTTCCTCCGCAAACAGTATGAAAAGGTGGAAATCGTGTTTATCGCCCACCACACCGAAGCAAAAGAAGTAAGCGAGGAGGAGTTCTTTACCCGCGGTGAAAGCGGCGGAACCATATGCTCATCTGCTTATCAGAAGGCGTTAGAGATCATCCATCATCGCTATTCTCCATCCCGATATAATATCTACCCTTTTCACTTCTCGGACGGTGACAATCTCACCTCTGATAATGAACGATGCGTCAAGCTCATTGGTGATTTGCTTAAAGTATGTAATATGTTCGGTTATGGAGAGGTCAACCAATACAACCGCAGCAGCACGCTGATGTCGGCTTATAAGAATATTAAATTGGACCAATTCATGTACCATGTCATCAAAGACAAAGGCGAAGTCTACGAAGCCCTTAAAACCTTCTTTCGCAAACGGGAAGGTGTTGTTAATTAATTCCAACGCAATTTTAATAAAGGATAATAATGGAGGAGGCAGCATGGCCTCCTTTTTTCTTATCGACTGTCATGTTACAGCTAACAGAGCATTACCGAAGAATGGATAAAATGATAATAAAATCTTGTACGTTCAGATGAAAATTCTGTCTTAGGTTTGACATCATAATGTAGCCAGAGGTTCATTTTTTTGTCACCTTCTGGTTTTCCCGAGATGATAGTATGTAGTAGTTATGACAATTTCTACAGGATATGACAGGCTTCGCACTAGACTTCTCCTGATCTGTCCTTATATAAAAGAAAGGAAAGGTTATCATGTTCCAAATGACACATCAATTATTAACCACCCAGACGTTTGAGAATATGTCCTACATATTATGGCACCGGCTATCACAGGGCGGCACAAGTGCAGATCCTTCGGAAGGAGCGATCTCCCATGCCAGTACCAGATAAACCACGTTCACGTTATATGCCTGGTCTGGACGGACTCAGGGCCCTCGCATTAATCGGAGTTATGGGATACCACTGGAGTTTTGGTTTTGCAAAGGGCGGTTTTCTCGGGGTAAGCTTATTCTTCGTACTGTCCGGCTATCTCATCACGGATATTCTGGCTTCCCAGTGGCATCATCAGCAGCGGATCGATCTAAAGGATTTCTGGATACGAAGGTTTCGGCGGCTCTTGCCAGCCATGCTGCTCATGCTGTTTATTCTGGTGGTATGGGTTACACTGTTTGACCATTCTCGACTGACTGCACTTCGGGGTGATGTACTCGGAGCTGTTACGTACATAAGCAATTGGCAGTTTATTTTTCAGGAGCAATCCTACTTTGAATCATTTGGCCCGCCGTCTCCTTTGGGCCATTTCTGGTCATTAGCCGTAGAAGAACAGTTCTACCTGCTGTGGCCGCTGATCATGTTAGTGGGGCTCAAGCTTTTTCCCCGCAGAGGACCTCTGTTCACCTTCATAGCCATCGGGGCTGCACTATCAGCACTGTGGATGGCTGTTATTTACCAGCCTGGGGATGATCCTAGTAGGGTTTACTATGGCACTGATACTCGGGCTTTCGGGCTGCTTATCGGGGCAGGGCTGTCCATTATATGGCCCAGCTGGAAGCTATCCTCGCATGTATCGGTGTCCTCCCGGCGCCGACTAAATATCACGGGAATGGTGGCTCTGCTCATGATACTCTTCATGATGTGGAAGGTTGACCGTTATGAATCTTTTCTATATCAAGGAGGCATGCTCCTCTTCTCCCTGGCTGCTGCCGTACTCGTAGCCGTATTAGCACATCCAGCGGCTTCGGTCAGTCGCTTGTTAAGCTGGAAGCCACTCGTATGGGTTGGCGTTCGCTCCTACGGAATTTACTTGTGGCATTATCCCGTGATGATTCTGACATCGCCAGATGCGGGTGCGCGCGATCTGCCTTGGCCTGCAGTAGCACTGCAAATCGCAGCAAGTTTTCTGCTGGCAGCTCTATCCTGGAAGTATGTCGAAGAACCAATACGACATGGAGGTCTTAAGAAACTATGGTCTAAAGCCTCTTCCCTACGTCGTCGCCCGGCTTCGATTTCATTAAGAGGCTGGATCGTATCAGTCTGCTCGCTTATTCTAATCGGCATCTTCTGCTCGGGAATGATGAGCAGCGTATCTTCGGCAAGAACGGTAAACGATATCGCTGCCATGTTGAACTTGGATAACTCCCCTTCGGAAGAACAGGAGTTTACTCCAAGTGATGAGGCTGTTGCGGTTAAGCCACCGGAAGAGCAGCCCCCCCACCCAGCTGGCGGGGACAATGCGGCACCGCCTACCAGCGCCCCTTCAAATCAACCAGGAGTGATTAACAAACCAGGTACTGGGGATAAAACTCCTGAGATTCCGGCACAAGATGAAGAGGCAAACTCGGACGATGACGATGCTGAAGAGAAGGAATTGCCGGACCAGCCTACAGGGAATGACCAAAACATCGAAGACGGGCAAACCGATGCAGAAAGCGGAAATACGAATAAAGTGAATTCCGAAATGACGGTTCCCGATCAATCGAACGGCGAAAAGACGGGTAAATCTAGTGCAGATAAAACGGATAAGTCATCTCCAGCCAAGGACTCGGCTAGCGAAACAACAACCAGTGGAAAGGGTAACCCTGCCAAGCCAGCAAATAAACCCTCCCACCCACCGGCATCCAAGTCCGTCATTACGGCGATAGGAGATTCTGTCATGCTGGGCGTATCTCCTTATCTGGAGCAATCGCTGCCTGGCATTCATATCGATGCGGTGATTGGACGCCAAATGCGTCAGGCCGATGAACTGATTCCTGTTATGAAAGACCAGAACCGAATCAATGGCGGCATCATCATTGTTGGGCTTGGCACCAATGGCGCCTTCTCGAAAAAGGATCTGAATGCACTGCTGCGTCCTCTGGATTCTGCCAAACAGATTCTGCTGATCAACACGCGGGTTCCGCGCGATTGGGAACAGAATGTAAACGACATGCTGGCCGAAGCGGCCGCACAGAATCCCAAAATCACGTTAGTTGATTGGTATTCAGCCAGTAAGAACCATCCGGAATACTTCCGGTCTGACGGCGTTCATCTGGAGCCGGAGGGCGCCAAAGCCTACACCTCCATGCTGCTTCAAGCCATCAAGAAATAAGCCATCCTGATTTATGCCATCATTCATTCCTATACCGCCGACCTGCTCTCATCATTCTATGAGTCAGGTCGGCTTTTTACTTATATACGTATGCAGAAGCAGCAATATGATATAATTCGATTACTATTCTCATTATTTCTATTAAAAGGCGGTGTCCTGGTATATGAACAATATCGTTACAATGAAATGGCTGCTGGCGAGACTCTATGAACCGGATTTGGTCATCGTCGATTGCCGTTTTGCCCTCGGTAAGCCGGAAAGCGGCAGAGCTTCATATGAAGAATCACATATTCCGCGGGCAGTTTACCTTGATTTAGAGAAGGACCTCTCCTCACCGATTACGGAACATGGCGGACGTCATCCCCTGCCGAACCTGGATCACCTGGCAAAGCGTCTCGGGCAGTCGGGCATTCAAGGCAGCAGCCGTGTCGTGATCTATGACGATCAGGGCGGCGCCATGGCCAGCCGTCTATGGTGGCTGCTAAAATACACGGGGCACGAAGAAGCTTATGTATTGGATGAAGGGTTTACTGCTTGGAAGAACGCATCGTATCCAGTAACGAACGAACAGCCGATCGTGATCCCCGTTACATATGAAGTCAATCTAAAGTCCGATAAACTGGTCGGCGTGGATGAAGTGCGCGAGGCTTCGCTTCACGGAAGCAAAGCGCTCATCGATTCCCGCGAGCCGCACAGATATGCCGGCGTGGAGGAGCCTATGGACATCAAGGCCGGACATATCCCTGGAGCTGTGAATTACTTCTGGAAGGGTGTCCTGGACGATTTCGGACATTGGAAGAACGCAGATGATCTTCGCGAGCATTTCTCCAACATTCCGCGGGATGCCGAGATCATCGTATACTGCGGTTCCGGCGTTACCGCTTGCCCTAACGTGCTTGCCTTGGAGACAGCCGGTTACAGCAACGTGAAGCTGTACGCAGGCAGCTGGAGCGACTGGATCAGCTATGAGGAGAATCCGGTGGCCACCGGTGAGGAATAGCCTTGTTACCCCCTGTAACCATATAACTTGGTAGATGTGCCGCTTGGAGTCGAAGGGCTTCGAGCGGCTTTTTGCTGTACCTGCAAAACCACGATGAAAGATCATTAAATAGGCAAAGATATTTTTCGAGATTGTTTAGTCGAATCCTATGGAATTTTATGTGCTCGATATTTTGGACTTGGTAGTTGATTTCGATTCGCCGGAACAGGTAAGTACGTGTGCACATCGATATATCCGCCATTTACCTAAGGATTTACAAGACATTTCCTTCAATCGCTCTCACAGCTGTCGCTATCGGCCGGAACGAATTCCAAAATATCTCCCGGCTGACAGTCCAGAATATCGCAGATCGCTTCCAATGTGGAGAACCGGATTGCTTTCACTTTACCCGTCTTCAGATTGGACAGATTGACGTTCGAAATTCCGACCTTGTCAGCCAGGTCATTCAATTTCATTTTTTTGTCGGCCAGGACACGGTCCAGGCGTATAATAATCGGCACTTTTTTGTCAGACTCCATTCTTAGAAAGTCGAATCATGCTCTTCCTGCAGAAGAGCTCCATACTTGAAAATCTCGGACACGAACAGAACGAGTATACCAATAATAATTCCGATTAAAGAGATACCAGCCAGATTGATCGAAAAGATGCGTGTGACGAGCAAGCAGATCAAAATATTAAGAATGAGCTTCGCCAGCAAAGAATATAGAATTACGGCGATTCCCAGCTTTCTCAGACGGGCGGCATTCGCCAGGCTGAACGGACTAATTCCACTAAGTATGCTTCCTATTATAAGACGAATCTTGCCGATCGAGTAGAGGTAGGCGCAGAATGCAAGCACGGTATTGGTCAAGCTGACGACCAGATAAGCGTTCTTGGCATCGAACATGTCGGGATTGATCGGTTGAAAATAAGTGAAAGGCACGATGACACTCTTCGTCACCGTATCCGATAACGGTACTGAAAAGGACCAGTGCATGATTCCCTTCTCTGCAGAGAACAACTCCTGGGGCTTCAAACCGATCCATAGATTGAAACAGATGAATGCCACGAGCAGCCCGATCCCACCCCAATATCCGATCATAAGCGCAGTGTGCATTCTTTTAAAGCCAGGTTTAGCTTTGAATTCAATTCCGTTCATGCGTAATCTCCTTTTCATGTGAACTTACAATATATACTAATTGATTTATTCACGAAAAACAATAACTATTTAATGATAAACATTAAATAATTATCCATCATTGCGTAAGCTACCTGACTTCACTGAGCCTTGGATCTATTCAAGTATGGGGTGTAAGCAGCCGAAGTGCTTGTTTGTCTTACATAGACACTTCGATTAGTAAAAACGAAGAACCCGCGTCGGACGAGGTCTCTTCGTTTTTTCCTCCTCATAGAAAGCGAGTTCTCCTTATAACTGATCCAATCGCTCCAACCAGCGATCGCATCAGCCTGGACCAACGGGAGGTCTGTGCAGAGACTCTTGGGTTTTGGCCGTAACATTCACTCGCGCAAAAATATCAAATAATGCCTCGTTGAATTTTTCCTTCTGTTCAAGCATGGGAATATGGCCCGCTTCCGCAATGGAGTAAAACAGTTTGAGAGGAGCTTGAATTGTTAAAAAAAATTCCTGTGCTAGCGGATAGGGTGTTTGCCAATCTCGCTCTCCATGTATATAAAAAACGGGCATTTCAAATGCAGCGTCCATAGTCGACAGATCGAAGGATTCCCATAAATATCTCCAGATAGGACGCTGTCCGTCGCCAAATGCTCCGGATATGAAAAAATACCTCATATCCTTGAGCGTATAAAATGGTGAGCTTAAAGCATTGACGATAAGCTCTGTTGTGGGACCGGCCGATAACTTATACTTTCTTTGATATTTTCGAACCTTCTTAAGTTTCTTGATCATGTCGTCATCAAATGCAAGCGGAGGGTAAGGTTTCAAACGAAGAAGGTTTCGATAATCGATGTCATTTCCCGCCATTTTTGCCGCTTCCAGTACTTTTTCATATCCAACGCGTTCATTGTCCTTCATATTGACAACCTGCCCGACGCCGATATAAGTCTGCACAAGCTCCGGATATTGCTTGCTGAACAGGCTGCCTAACACCGAGCCCCATGAATGACCCAAAATGATAATTTTCTCTTTGTGATATTTTCTTCTCAAATAGTTAACAATTTCGTACGTATCCTGAACAAGACGGTCAACCGTGACCGTTGGAGCAACTTGTTTGGGATCATTATTGAAATACGTTTTACCGCAGTTTCTTTGATCCCAATGAACAACCGTGATGCGCTTCTCCCAAGGGATCTGAAATTCTTGGGCAAACGGCAGTATAGGCTCACCTGGGCCGCCATGCAAAAACAGCATCACAGGATTATCTATGTCCTCGCCCCGATGATGCAAATATTGCGAAATGCCACCGATAGTTACGAATTCTCTGCAATCAATGCCATTACTCATGGGAGTCATCCGTATCTGATGTGCAGTCTTCTTTTTTATGTACTGGACAAACAGAGCCAAGGGAGCGAGGGTCATAAGCAGCCCAGCTAATACAATCCATATAACGCTCATTGTTTGGCTCCGCCCGTCATATAGTCAGCAATGGAATGGACGAGTATATCCAAGGCCTTATCTCTTCCCCGCTCACCAAAAGACATATCTGTTGAACCAATAAAATGGAGCGCGTTCATTAAATATGCAAGCACATCCATTTCGCATCTTGATTCATCAATGCCACAAAGTGACAACGTCCTGCTAAAGTAGTCGTTCGATTTTATTGCTTCCTGGTCCGCCGCCTCAGCTGGAAGCTTACGAAGCAGCAGCTCGATATCCGATGGAGAAACGTAGAGAACGATACTGTCCGCTGCCAGATAAACTTCCTTCAATGCCTTTACAAGCCTTTCTTTCAAACTTATGCGTTCGGACAATACGACCTCCACTCTCTCAAACATTCTGCTCTCGCTCTTTTTGATAATCGAATAGAGAAGTTCTTCTTTGGAATTGTAATAGGAGTAAAAAGAACCTTTGCCGATATGGGTCGCATTGGTGATATCCTCTACCGTAATCCGCCTTACGCCTTTCTTGCGAATCAATTCGATCCCTTTTGTAAACATCGCTTCTCTCACCAGATCTTTTTCACGTTCAGTGACAATCTTAGGCATTATCCCCCTCCTTTTTATTGACTGAAAATTAATTTTGTAGTCAATAAAATATAATAACCTCCTTTCCTGTTTCTTACAAGATGCATATCCATAACTTAGATCGTTGAAGTAGATTATAGTGGAAGATTGAAATCGGCAAGAAAGCCCGCTATCATAGCGGGCTTTCTCCTTGTTATATGCCATCTCTAGTCTTACATCAAGATCCCTGACAGATGCTCAAGAGCCAGTGACCTTTTCTGCTTCTCCGTGGGAATGTTCTCGTAGAGAAGATGTTCTTTGCCTGCTTCAGCCATTCGCTTACGGATGGCGGCAATCCGGCCTTTGCCAGTGTCGATAAAACGGAAGTCTATTTGGCGCAAGCACTCCATTCTCGTTAAGCCGTCCAAGGCTTCCGCCTTGATTCGCGTATGTATCTCCTTAAGTGTCAAAACCTCCAGCCGGCTTGCAGTCCACAGGTTCTCAATCTCCTGCAAGGATTTCATATAATCCAGTTCAAGCTGTCGAAGCTTCTTCATATTCGAGAAATCACATAGGCGCTCCACCTTTGGCAGCGACAAGCAAAGATAAGACAAATTACTCAAACATGCCAGGGTATCAATATTAGTCAGGTTTCGGACAGAGGATAGCCTCAGCATACTTATATCTGAGTCGGCCAACACTTCCAGCGAACCGTTCAGTGTACAACTGTCGATAGCCAGATATTTCATCATCGGCAATTCCACGACAAACTCCAGCTGATCAATCGCACAGTTCAGAAACAGTGTATCCAAGCGAATGCAGTCAGCAACCGGTGATAGATCTTCAAATTTACCGCTGAGTTCTAGGTACTTTAAAAACTTGTAATTCCGGATAAAATCGAGATTTTGCTTTTTGGGGGAACGTATCTTCAGGAACTCCATTCGATCCAGCGCACCCAGCCTATTCAAATCCTGCTTCTGTTTAAGATCCAAATAAAGCGCAGCAACGAACTTCAATCCAGCAAGTGCCTCCAGAACTTCCTCAGTATATTGACCTGCCTCTTCTGGAATATATATGTGCAGAATCAGATCCGGACGCTTGGAAAACACCTGTTCATCCAGCTTCAGCAAATCTGCGGCATTATCTGACCCAACAACGAACTCAAGACTAGCACGGTTCCGCAGCTGTTTAACGGCACTCTCCATTTTGTCCATGTTCCAGGGAATACCCCTCATCGAAGCCGTCCACGGTTCACTCATATTGCTCTCCCTCCACCATATGAATATTGAAATTGACATACGAGTTAAAAAGACGGTTTACCTTGTGTGTTTAAAATTGTCGCGACTGTAGCGATATCACTGAATTATTCGATGTAATGGAGATACAATCTCAGATATTAGATATCCTAAGAGACGATCCCTGGGCTGTCCAAGCAATCTAGTTTGTTACTTAGTGTTGCTATTAACTATAACATGATGATATTTCAAACGTGAATCTATAAATCTTTCGCTTTCCGCACACGCGACTGACTGCATGCTATCTTACACACTGTCATCGTTGAACAAGAAAAAGCCGCCCCTTCCTCGTGCCGACGAGGGGGACAGCTTTTTTAAGAAAGCGCAAAAAAATACTTTAGTAAGTTTCCGGATTATCGCTTATAACCAGCAAGCCTCATGCTTACAAGTACCATCAGTATGGCAAGGCCAAGAAAATACAAGGGCATCGTGACTAGCGAGCCATTGTGAAGAATACTCATGCCGCTCGTAATCAAGCTGACAACAAAGTAATAACCTAGCCCGAAAATCGCTCCTGCCGTTCCAAGCACATCCCCATATTGGTTCAGCGCCAAACTAAGACAATTTGGAATCGCCATCCCGATGCCGAGCAGAAGGATAAAAATACATACTACCAATAATGCCATATGCATAATAGTGGCATTCATTCCGCTCACAGCCAGAACAGTAAGGCAAAGGGCACCCAGCATCGTAATGATCGTGCCGATCACAATAATTCGCTCAGCCTGGAGCCTGGGCAGCAGTTTCTTCGACAGCATCGCACCCAAGATGGATGACATCGCAACGAAGATCCCGAAGAAACCAAAACTGCCGGGACTCATCCCAAAAAATTCAATAAAAATAAACGGGGCTTCCGCATAGTAACTGAACAATATGCCGTTCGTGGCTCCAATGAGAAAACCGAATCCCCATATTCTGCGGTCAGAGACGAGGCGCTTGGCCACGGAGAGCGTGTTAATCTTCGAGCCCGTCTTGACTCTAGTTTCAGGAAGTGAAGTCCAGGTATACGCCAGAATAGCGGCGCTCATCAAAACCAGCGTCAAGAACACTGCTCTGAAACCAAGAGATTGATCTACCCATCCGCCAAGGAGCGGTCCAACAGCAGGCGTAAACGCAAGCGCTGCCGAAATCTGGGCAAACACCGCATGACGCTTGGCTCCGTCGATGCTCTCACGCAAAATCGTTTGGGTGACAACCGAGCCTGTACTGGCACCAAAAGCCTGAATGAATCGGCTCACCAATAACCATTCGGCCGAACCGGATAGATAGCAGCCCAGGCTGCCCATTCCATAAACCAGGATGCCCCACAGCATGGCAGGACGACGTCCAATGAAATCCGAAAGCCTTCCCCAACAAAACACTCCGAAGGCAAAGCCCAGGAAATAAATGCTGAGGGTTAGTTGGATCACATTGTTGCTTGCTCCCAATTGATGGGCAATATCCGGCAATGAAGGTGTATATATTGTTTCACTAATTTGTGGGAAACCCACAAGGATAATTAATAACCATATGGATGGATTTGAGATTTTTCTTTGCACAGCTAACGTCCCCCTTATCATTCAAAAATCTCAAGTAGGCTGGCAAAGAAATTACGGGATAGGGGGTTTGCATTTAGTTAGTCTAGTAAATGAAAGCATAAAGAATCACCTTTGTTATCTGATAAGGGGTATATCTACCATGTATTATATCAGCTTTAGAAAACTGTGTGACATCAAAATAAAATAAGGCGCCCGCCATGCCTGAATGTTTACAGGACAATGGCAAGCGCCTAGTTATCTATCAATTCTTCTTGGAGAGCCATTCCGCCAATTCTTCCGTCTGAGCAAGAACGGCAAGCGGATCGTAATACCAGGAACGCTCCTCAGGCCATATATACATCTGTCCCTTCTTGACCGCAGACAGTGTGCTCCAAATCGGATCGGCTTTAAAATCCTCGATCGTACGTGTATTGGCGGTCATAATGATATAATCCCCCGCATATTGGCTTACCATTTCTGCCGATAATTCTGCCCATTGCTTCTCCATGATTTCCGCAGCAATCCCGCTTGGAGGCTTTCTTCCCAATGCCTGATAGACAGGCTGACCGCCACGGCCGAAATTATCCCCGTACACCCAGGTCGACTTCTCACCGTCTTCCATAATGCTAAAGGTGGCATCCGCAGGAACAGCTGCATCGACTTTAGCCTTGGCCTCCGCAATACGCCGGTCGTACGCCTCCAGCCAGGTTTTGGCCTCCTCTTCCTTACCGAACAACTCGCCGAAGTGCGTCAGTTCTTCGTGGGCATTCTTTAAATCTCCGTATGGAATCACAATGGTCGGTGCGATTTTGCTTAACTGCTCATAAGTTTTTTCCCCATTGCCGGTAATGATGAGATCCGGGTTTAAAGCCACGATTTTCTCGATGGACGGTTTTCCATAATCGCCAATATCCTCAATTCCTTGCAAGGAATCTCTGAAATAATAGTTTTGAATGGTTAATCCCGGAGCTCCAACCGGAATCACATCAAGCGCAATCAGGCTGCCCAAATATTCCTCAGCGACGATGCGCTGCGGATTCACCGGAATTTCGATATCACCATTGATCGTGGAGACAGTTTTCATCCCGGATTCTTCCACTGAATTCGCCTCACCAGCTTGTGAAGAATCAGCCGTTGTTGTCTGTACAGCCTCCCCGTTGCTGCCATTACCAGTCTCACCTGTTCCACAGGCGCTGATCATGAATGCCATAAAAAGCATGGTGGTGATCAGGATAAGACGCTGTCTGCTAAAATAATGTAAAGAAAACACATGAATCCCCCCTTATTTATCGATAACGATAATCATTCTCAAATAAACTTTACCTCCTGTTCAGCCAAATGGCTATGCCTTTAAATGATATCCGGTCATGCAAATTTATGATGTCCGGTCAGTACTTGCATCATTTCGTGCAATTGGGCTTGCGAAGAGATGGGGTCATACCCGAAGAATAACTCCGGTTGGTCCAGAACATAAACACGGTTGGTCCTGACCGCTTCCAATTCCCGCCACGCTTGTGATCCGAACAGGGCATCCACGCGCTTCTGACCATAGGGATGGTCGGGCAGTGATGTAATGAAAATATGATCGGCATCGTAAAAAGCGATTTCTTCAATATTGGCTTCCACGAACCCCTGAAGGTGCAAGCCCTCCTCCACCAGCCGGACCGGTGGCCGAAAACCGATATCATCATACAAAATCTGGCTACCCCTGCCGAAGCTTCCGCTGAAGCAGTAGGCCGTGTCCGCGCATATCTCCCAAACGACGGCGGTTCCCCGTTCTCCAAGCACTCGGTTCAGTTCAACATTCGAACAATCCACAAGTTCGTCATAACGCGAGAGCCACTCCTCCGCTGCCGCTTGTTTATTGATGGTGCACGCGATGAAACGAAATTGCTCACGCCAGCTCATGGTCTTGAAAGGCAGTTCTAGGACAGGTGCCAACGTAAGCAGCGTTTTGTTCTCCTTGGTCGAATCGTAGCTGATGATCAGATCCGGATGGGATGAAGCTACGGCATCATAATAATGATCGGATGTGAGGATATATGGATCAAAAAGATGATCCGCACTCAAGCCCTTGCTGTATGGGGTCTGCTGAAGCCAAGGGGTATACACACCCAGCTCCGGAACAACGTCAAGTGCCAATAATGACGCTGTATGATTAAGGTTCAACGCGGTGATTCGCTTCGGTTTGCGTTTATATGCCGTAGGCGACATGCCCACGGATTCCTTGAACTTACGGCTTAGGTATAAGCCCTCCTTATACCCTACCTCCTGCGCCAGTGCATTTAAATCTTGCGATCCGGTCAACAGTCGTTCCTGCGCTTTTCGAATGCGAAGCAGGGTCAAGTATTCATTAAAGGTACGACCCGTGTGCTTGCGGAACATGCGCGAGAAATGCTCCGGACTGATGCCTGCCATCGAGGTTATCTGCTCTCGCGTGACTTCTTTATGGTAATTCTCCTCAATATATTGCAAGGCGTGCTCCAGCCACGATAATGGCGATGAAGATGGCCTGAATGCTATCTCCGCATGGAGCTCCTGCAATAATCGAATAAACAAATGCTGCAGTTGATAAGGCTCCTGGCGTTTTATCGCTCCCCAAACACGCTCAAACTCTTCTGCCAATCTTAAAATCTCAAACGGAATACTATGTAGCGGAACCATGCATTCAAGCCCCCAAGAAACGCCGCCGCCATCGATATTCAAACATCGATATTCTATATAAATCCCCCGTAACGGAGTTGATCTGTTCGAGCTCACCTTCAATTCCGTAATACCATCAGATACAAATACGCTTCCTCTGGACATCGGGTAGGTGCGGCCCTCTGCTTGCAGCACGCCCTCTCCATCCTGGATAATTACGATTCGGTAACCCGGCTCATGATGGTTCCCGCCGGTGCTCGGAATCCCTTCATCCAATCCGATTAAACGAGTCGGTACGTGAAAAAAATGAGGGGAATGCGGGGTCGCTGGAGCAAATGACATAGAGCTTCCTCCTTGATTATGATAATCATTATCAATTGATGTGATGTTATTATACCAGATGCTCTACTCCTCTGTGATGGTAAATCCGCTTCCTACCTATTTTAATGATGCGGTCGATCGTAGTTTCATCAGAAACATTCAACCTGCGTGACGGGTTTCAATGTCCGCTCCGGGTCTAAACCGGCCCTGCGTTATTGACCAGGATGTCCAATTGCGTGCTGCCTGTCCTTGCTTTCAGGATCTCATCCAGCGACTCGTAGAGGGCACTTACTTCATCCAAGGAGCCAAGCTCCGCCCCAACCATGAAAGCCTCCCCTCCGGCCAACTCAATCTCGCTCACAACCTCTTCAGCAGCCGACCGGCTCTTACTATAATGAACGGCTACCAAAGCTCCTTCCTGTGCCACACGCACCAAGATGGCACGTCCGATGCCTCGGCTGGAACCTGTAACCAAAGCTGTCTTCCCATTCAAAACCTTCATCCCCGTCAGCACAGACGGTTGGAATCAAACTTTTGCGCCCGGCTCCCGTGCTCGATTGGAAATTAAAATCATTTACATTCGATGTGAAGGTTATTATAATGAAAATATCAAAAGAGCTGCGCAACTTATGTTTGCATAAAGCGATTAAAGGATGAGTTTTTCCTTTAATCGCTTTTTTTGTGGGCTTATTGAAAGTCATGGAGGTATATATCGTATGAAAAAAAGAGCATTTGATATGATCATGCTGCTCATCGGAGCATTTATTTTTGCGTTAGCAGTCAATCTGTTTGTCATTCCCAATGACTTTGGTGAAGGCGGCGTTACCGGGATATCCATCATTCTCTATTATACGTTAAAGTGGTCCCCGGCTCTTGTCGGCATTATATTGAACGGAATATTGCTGATGGTCGGCTATAAGCTGCTGGATAAAAAGACAACCATTTACACCATCATCGCGGTTGCCTTCCACTCTCTGTTCCTGCATTTGACGGAGAGCTGGCACATCGCTTCAAATGAGCCGGTAATCAACGCCATATTTGCCGGCCTGTTTGCCGGCGTCGGGATCGGGCTCATCGTCCGGGTGGGCGGCACAACGGCAGGTACGGTGATATTGGCCCGTCTGGCGAACAAATACTGGGATTGGAATATAAGTTATGCCCTGCTGTTCTTTGACTTGATTGTAGCCGGGCTATCCGTTTTTGTGATTGGAATCGAGAAGGTGATGTTTACCGTGGTCATTCTCTATATCGGGACCAAAGCAATGGAGTTCATCATTGAAGGCTTGAATCCCAAAAAAGCAGTCACCATCATATCTCCTCACCATGACCGGATCGCGATACGGGTAACGGAAGTTATGGATCGCGGTGTGACCGTTCTGCGCGGTTATGGTTATTACACTGGACAGACCAAAGATGTACTCTACATCGTCATCAGCAAACAGGAAGTCTCCATGCTCAAAAAAATCGTACGGGCTGAGGACAAAGATGCTTTTGTCACCATCCATGATGTACGCGACGTATTTGGTGAAGGATTCATCGATATTTCAAAATAGAGTATCCTCAGCTTATATTGGAGACATATATCTTCCATATGACAAACCGAGATCGGTAATGGCTTGGTCGGTCACGGAGAGAAGCGAAACATACTCTCCTTCCGCGCCCATCCACTGAACACCTAGCACAAGACCCGATGTAGATTTAGCTGCAAATAGAAAATTGAATAATTCCGGCCGCACTTCTCCTCCATCATCCACTCTCCACGTGGAATAGGGATCATACGTCGCCGGATAATCGTGATACAACCAAGTATCTCTGTCTTTCAGGGCCAGACTTGCCAGCATATCGTCACCTTGTCTGACGAATTGCACCAGATAGACGGACTTTCCATCTGGAAGCTCAATCAGCGGCCAAGCCTGCTCTACCTCTCGTCCCTTGCTCTCCTTGATCTCCTGCAGCTCCTGTTTATCCGCGCCGGCATGCTGAGGGTCCACACGCTGTATGGTCAGGAGCGCTTCGGCCGGGAACTGACTCGCGGGAATAATAAAATAGGTTTCGTTTGGCTCTGCCGACCCTTCCGTTACCTGATATAATTGCCCAGCCTGATCGTTAAAATTGTGTATGGTCTGCCGGCCATCATCTTCCGGAGTCGCTTGCTGCTTGCCTGAATAGCGAACCGTAAGCAGCTTGCCTGCCTGGCCAATGGCAATGAGCGGTTCCTCACCAGCATAAACGGCTGTTTCCGGGTCAGCCAATAGCTTTTGGCCCTTCTCATTGGCAAAAGCGAAAATCCCTTTCTTCAAAGCAACCGCATCTTGGATCACCTGCTGTTTCTCTTCATTTTCCAATTGGCGATCCGGCTTCACTTCAGAGATAGCCGGCTCTTTCACCTGCTCCTTCTGACCAACTGAGCATGCCGTCATCATGCTTAGTGCAATCATAAATAGGGCAATCGAAAACTTCATTATCCCATCAACTCCTGTTATAAGATTCCAAATTCTCCATATCTCCAGACGCAAAATACATCCGAAAAGTTTGCATTCGACGATACTTTATTTGCACTTTTTTGCAACATTTTTCATAGCCATTTGTGCCGCTTCTGCATGAAAATAAGGAGAAACAGCTTGCTGCATCAGACTTTTTGATAACTTTATAGAAATATTTAATGAGGTTATAAAAAACATTTTATTGGTAATGCGGGGCAAAATTCTATACAATTCTTTTTAACTTAAAAATGCTGAATGCAAACTTTTTAATGGTTTAGTACAAATTGTCCAAGACAGGCTTTCTCTACGCAGTACCCATGATACCACCGCAATTCTACTTTAACGATTTGAAGGAGTGCATCGCAAAAGTGACTACGAATATTTCTGTTTCTTCACCCCTTACTGCCGCCCATGATTATGTGGAATCCATCTATAACCAGGTTGTGTCCCGAGACCCTAATGAAACTGAATTTCATCAGGCTGTCCGGGAATTTGTGGATTCCATCGTCCCTGTTTTAGCCGAGCATCCGGAATACCAAGAGCAAGGTATCCTAGAGCGTCTTGTTGAGCCGGAACGAATGATTACCTTCCGTGTACCTTGGGTAGATGATCATGGCAAGGTTCGCGTAAACCGCGGCTTCCGTGTACAGTATAACAGCACGCTTGGCCCCTACAAAGGCGGTATCCGATTCCATCCTTCGGTATATGCCGGCATTGTCAAATTCCTTGGTTTTGAACAAATTTTCAAGAACGCACTCACAGGCCAGCCAATCGGCGGCGGCAAAGGCGGTTCTGATTTTGATCCTAAGGGCAAATCCGACCAGGAAGTCATGCGCTTTACTCAAAGCTTCATGACTGAGCTTTACCGCCATATCGGACCAGATGCCGATGTGCCAGCTGGTGATATCGGCGTTGGTGCACGCGAGATCGGTTATATGTTTGGTCAGTACAAACGGATCCGCGGAGGACATGAAGCTGGAGTGCTGACAGGCAAAGGCGTCATTTATGGCGGAAGCTTGGGACGTACAGAAGCCACAGGTTATGGCTGTGTCTACTTCGTTCAGGAAATGCTGGCTTCGAAAGATCTGGATTTTAAAGACAGCCGCGTCGTTGTCTCCGGTTCAGGTAACGTCTCCATCTATGCGATCGAAAAAGCACAGCAGCTCGGTGCTCACGTTATCGCTTGTAGTGATTCCAACGGATACCTGCATGACCCGGAAGGAATTAATCTTGAAACCGTCAAATTGCTGAAAGAACGGGATCGCCTGCGGATCAGTGAATATGTCAAAATTCACCCGCATGCCGTATATACTGAAGGTTGTACAGGCATCTGGACCATTCCGTGTGATATCGCTCTCCCTTGCGCCACGCAGAATGAGCTTGATGCAGAGGCTGCGAAGACACTCATCGCCAATGGCGTGAAAGCCATCGGAGAAGGTGCGAATATGCCTTCTACTTTAGAAGCGATTGAACTGTTCATCGACAATAACGTGTTGTTTGGACCGGCTAAAGCTGCTAATGCCGGAGGAGTTGCCGTATCCGCCCTGGAAATGAGCCAAAACAGCATGAGACTGTCTTGGACTTTTGATGAGGTTGATGCAAAGCTCCATGTCATTATGAAGAACATTTACAACAGTGCAGTAGAAGCTGCTGAAAAATATGGTGTGGCTGGCAACCTTGTAGCTGGCGCGAACATCGCAGGTTTTATCAAAGTGGCGGATGCCATGATCGCCCAAGGAATTGTATAAGACAAAAGGAGAAGCCCTGCCACATATGCGGCAGGGCTTCTTTATGCTTCTTACAGGCTTACAGCAGCTCGCGGCGGAGCTCTTCAGCCGATTTTGGAGAGAGGTAGCCCAGCGGAATATCATATACCGTCTTGGCGCCTTGCTGCCCTTCTCTGCTTAAACGTTGTGCTGCTCTCGCATAAGCTACGAGCACACTGGATGTAAATTCAGGATTGCTGTCGAGCTTCAGACCAAACTCAATGATTTGGTTGTTACCGGACCCGGTAACACCGCTTCGGATAACGAAACCGCCATGAGGCATTCCGGCATGCTGAGTATCCAGCTCTTCTTGAGTAATAAAAGTCACGGTTGTATCGTAATCGGCAAAGTAATTAGGCATCGATACGATCGTTTGACGGATTTGCTCTTGATCCGCTCCTTCTTCGGCAACGATGAAGCAGTCTCTCCGATGCTTCTCACGTGTTGCCAGCTCTGGGGTTTCGCCTGAACGAATCCGGTCGATAACCTCTTCCACTGGAACGGTGTATTGAACTCCGGCTTGTACACCGGGAACACGGCGAATTGCATCTGAATGGCCCTGACTCACGCCTTTACCCCAGAAGGTGTACGTTTGTCCTTCAGGCAGGATCGATTCGGCAAGTAAACGATTCATGGAGAACAAACCTGGATCCCAGCCTGTCGAGATGACACTGATATGGCCACCAGCTACTGCTGCCTTATTGACCTCTTCGAAAAACTCAGGGATTTTAGCATGTGTATCGAAGCTGTCTACCGTATTAAACATATTTGCAAGCTGCGGTGTTTGCTCAGGCAGATCCGTAGCTGAACCACCGCACAGGATCATAACGTCAATCTTGCCGATATATTGCTCTGCCGCGGATATATGCTCAAAGCGTGCGCCGGTATTTGCCGGCATTTGCTGCGGATCTCTGCGTGTGAAGATGGCTACCAGTTCCATGTCCGGATTTTGTCCGATCGCTTTCTGGACGCCTTTACCCAAGTTACCGTAACCTACGATTCCTACTTTAATTGATGTGTTCAATGTTATCCTCCCTTTGCTAATCCATACTCTCGGCACAATATTGATGTGCTGCTATAGAGTATAAGTATATCAAACTCATTCAATTGTAAACTTTTTTGATATCCGCTGAAAATCCTTTTATCCGGATAGTGCAAACTTTCGATCGGATTATCCAATGACCAGAACCTCAAACGATAACATTCTTCATGAGTCGTACTCTTTTCTCTTCCACTTCTTTCACCTATATCACCCTATCAAGACTCAAGGCAGATTAAGCACAAATTGTAATGTATAGCGATCCAGCTTCCGCACTTCTACATTGTATCCGAGCAATTCGGCCGTTTGCAGAAGTGGAATCATTGTCTTCCCTTCCAGGATATAAGGAGCATGCCGCAGGGTGATTTCGGTTTCTGCGGACTCCTTATTATGCTTCTGTTTGCCGCTCCACATCCGCGCTTTTGCAGAATCTACCGTCAGTTCCGCTATCGCATTGCGACCAGATAATGTCATCGCTCCGGCATGATAATCTGCCGATACCCCAAGTGCTTTAACCGCTTCCTTTACGGGTACCATCAGTTCCTTTTCATCCGGCATTTTCCGAATTGTAAAGGGAACGGACTCCATGCCGTCAGCAATAACTACTTCTACACTCCGGACTTCCTTCCCCATGATCAGCACCGTGTCAACCTGTCTCTTCAGGCGTTCCACGAATGCAGCTGCATTACCAGCCGTCATTCTATAGCGAGCATCAGCTGCGCCCACCGCTTCAGTGATCCGGGAATTTATGTCCTGCGAATGATGCGAGAGATCCTTGAATTGGGTAAAGTCATAAGTCCATTTCGCCTCAGCTTGGAAATCATACACTTGCGTATTGCCATATTGGCTCAGCTGCTGAAACATCCAGGTCTTCATCTCCAGCTGATTGCTGTATCGGGCCGGATTCGTATCCTGCCACAGCTTCTGCCGCAGAATGCTGTACGGCGGGTAATATACGATGAACTCTACATCAGGATAGGCCTCCACAAGCGACAGCACATACGTATTGAAATGATGCTGAACCTGCTCGATCGGCTCTTCATTCATGCCAAAATAGTATTCCGTATTTCTGGCCCGTTCATAGGCTTTCATCACTTGATCGTTTCCATAGGTCGCCTCATAGTTCCAATTGTATAGGTACTCTATATTTTGAGGTGAATCACCCATGAGCATTTTCACGATCCCTTTCGCAAAATTTTCATAGGCTGAGTAATTGAACCAGTATTTATAGTCATTCCACCAGATGTCGTCATATAAGTATTCCGGGAAATAAGCATCCGCACCTTCATCCGGATTCTTTAGTGCAAAATAGTCGAGTCCCCAAAGCACCGTTTTGACCTTGCCAGTCTGAAGCGCCAGGGATGCAATTTTGTACTGTTCATCTGCTGTCGAACCTCGCATGGATAGTTTGAGGGCTTGTCCTCCCAGAGCCTTTCCTACCTCAGACGGCAGGAAATTCTCCGTCATGGACGTGCCAAGAATAATCGTATCATACGAGTAATTGCGAGCCAGCCCCGGATTCTGATATCGCTGCTCACTGGTAAAAACGGGTGGATACCATGTGGCTTTGCGATAGAACTGAAGCGGATCCAGCACATAGGTCATACCACTAACCAGCAGAGCCACGATAATGGAGCAAAGCGCAAACTGTATCAGCATGCGTCTTCCTGCCCGCCTGCGAGGACGAAAGGATTGAGGAGGAACAGTTGCACCGGGCTTCGGAGAAGCCGACTTGGTGGCTGTGGATGGCGTTGGCATATTGTATAGCCGCCTTTCCTAGAAATTAAAATACAGAAATTCGCTGATGCGCGTAATATACATGAGGGAGATGACAAACAGGACCGCGCAAGTAATGGCTTGTTTAAAATTCGGACGGAAGGACACGGACAGCTCTGAAGAATTACGGCCTAACAGAACCATTGGCGTTATCACGACAATCAAGGCAAGCGGTTCTAATAAGGCTGAATTCAAGTAGAGATGCAGGCCTGCCAGCCCACTCATTCCTTTTAATAACCGCATGGCCTCGGCCCAGGTTTCTGCACGAAAAAAGACCCAGGTAACCGTAATGAACACGAACGTGATCGCCCAAGCAAGAATACGCGGCATTGTGATGCCTAGCTTCCCCCATAACCGGTGAATTACTTGCCCGACGCCGTGCAGCAGGCCCCAGAACAGAAATGTCCAGCCCGCACCATGCCATAACCCCCCAATGAGGAATGTAACCACCAGGTTTCGCAGCATAATTGCTTCGCTGCGGCGGTTACCTCCGAGCGGGATATAAATATAGTCACGTAAAAAACGGCTTAGCGTCATATGCCAGCGGCGCCAAAAATCCTGTATATTCACCGCTTTATAAGGCGAATTGAAGTTTTGCGGCAGCCGGATGTTAAATAGAAGCGCTGCACCGATAGCCATATCGGTATAACCGCTAAAATCAAAATAGAGCTGGAACGTATAAGTCAGGGCAGCGATCCAGGAGTCCACAAAGCCTGATGCCGTATCAAAACCTGCATTAGCATATACCGCCAGAGTATCGGCAACCACTACCTTCTTAAATAAACCAATACAGAATATATAAATGCCGTTCGCTGCATTGCCCCAGTCCCACAGCTTTCCTCGAACCCGATCAAACTGCGGCATCATTTCGCCGTGATGCAGAATCGGGCCCGCGATCAGATGCGGATAGAACGTAACGAATAATACATAATTGATGATATTGTACTCACTGGCTTTCCCCCTGTAAGCGTCGACCAAATATGCAATTTGGGTGAACGTAAAAAAGCTGATCCCCAGAGGCAGCACCAGGTTTAGAAGCGGCACTTCCCATCCGGTAGCTGCTCCTATGTTAACGAGAAAGAAATCGGCGTATTTATAGTAAATTAAGAGCAGCACATTGCCGGAGATGCCCAAAAACAATATGATTGTTGATGCACGTCTCTTCTGAGTTGAAGAAGGATTTAGGGAGACTGTTTGCCGGGCTTGCAGCAGCCTTCCGATCGTATAGTTGAACGCAATGGAACCAAGAAGCAGAGGTAGATAGCTGATATTCCACCAGCTGTAAAAAAACAATGAAGAGAGTGCCAACCAGCATTTGGCCGCCACTCCATATCGAAATCGGTTCAACACAAAATAAACGATAACGGTAATCGGTAGAAATACAAAAATAAAAGGATAGGAATTAAATAACATGCCCGAAAAGGCACCTCCAACATATCTGATTGTGGCAGTTGCTTCATTTTTGGCGTTTCTAGGCATGTATCGCTAGACCTAGATAACATCATATATTTTACATATGCGATATTATTTACCTTTATATTATGGCTATATCATTATATCGAATTTTGTTGAAATAAACATAAGTTTTTAAAAAAAAGAGGCCGCTAGAGAGCGACCTCTTGCTTTGCCTCTATGAAGTTATAACGCGGAACATGCGTTCATGAGCTTGCCGCTTTATTGGGCCGTCCAACCGCCATCCACAAGCAATAAAGTACCTGTCACAAGGTCAGATGCCGGGGAAGCTAAATATATGACTGCTCCCGCTACATCACCAATAGTTCCGATCCGCCCCGCCGGAATCCGGGCGAGTACGCCATCCCGAAAATCCGGAGAATCCAGTCTCTCTGCAGTTCCCGGCGTATGGATAAAGGTAGGGCCGACGGCGTTAATATTCACGCCGCGACTGGACCACTCCAGCGCCAGCACCTTCGTGAGCTGGTTTACGCCGCCTTTGGAAGCGCAATATGCAGCACCTTCGGTAATGCCTACAACACTCACCTGTGAGCTGACATTAATGATTTTTCCATATCCCTGTTTCAGCATGATGCGGCCGGCAGCCTGACAGCAGAAGAATACGCCCTTCAAGTTTACATCCAGCATCTCGTCCCAGTACTCTTCCGTAATGTCTTCAGCCAGCATTCCATCTCCCACGCCGGCGTTGTTGACGACAATATCAATTTGGCCAAAATCCTCAGCAACTTGATCAAATACGGACCGGATCTGCTCCACATTGCGTACATCCAGCTCATAAGCCCTTGCTTGGCCTCCTGATTGGGAAATCTCCTCCACTAACTGATCCAACGCTGCAACACTTCGTGCCATAACGGCGACCTTGGCGCCTGCCGCCGCAAGCGCCTGGGCTAGACCATAACCGATACCCTTGCTTGCACCTGTCACGATCGCTATTTTATCCTGTATGCTGAAATTAGGCTGCATATGTAATACCTCCATCATCTTAAATTCGTATATGTAGTTCCATTAAAGCATGAGGACTTATATACGGCAATCCTTACCAGTTTTTCTTCATGACGATGAGGAGGATTCGTTGCCTTGGGACTAGAATAGGCTAGCAATAACCGTGCAACCATGGCTAGGCTAATCCTGCCCCACTTCTATTATAGTGATCTTAGAAAGGATGATGACCGGATGGATTGGGTACAGCGGATGAATGAAGCCATTAGCTATATTGAAGCGCATATAACGGAGGAGATTGATTACGCCGAAGCTGCCCGGATCGCTTGCTGCTCCGTGTATCATTTTCAACGCATGTTTCCGTACATTACAGATGTCTCTCTCTCGGAATACATACGAAGACGCCGTCTGACACTAGCAGCTTATGATTTGCAGAACAGCGAGATCAAAGTGGTCGACCTTGCACTCCAATATGGTTATGATTCCCCGGAGGCATTCACACGTGCATTTCAGAACATGCATGGAACAACGCCAACGGCCGCCCGCCAGGCAGGCACGAAACTGAAGGACTATCCACGAATCTCCTTTCAATTTTCAATACGAGGAGCTGCTGAAATGAATTACAGAATCGAAGAATTAGAGGGATTTTCCGTTGTCGGTTTCAAGAAGCAAGTTCGTACACAGCAAGCCTATGAGGATATTCCCCGCATCTGGAAAGAAGCCCACGAGGAGAGCATCTTCGAGAAGCTATGGAATCACCGTGTAGAAAATCATCCTATCCGGGGCATTCTGGGTGTATGTTCGGATGGTGATTATGGGAAGAACGAGACCTTTGATTACATTATGTCCGTTGTATCCCGAGATTCGCCTTCGGAACCGATGATACAATGCCATTTCCCGGCTGCTACATGGGCTGTATTCGAAGTGGCAGGTGACCAAAACAGGATGGCGGAGATTTGGAAGAGGCTGTATACCGAGTGGATCCCTTCCCAATCCTATAATCTCGCTTCTATTCCTGCAATCGAATGCTATCTGCCACCAGACGAATTTAAGAACGAATTATGGATTCCTGTAGTAAGAAAAGCTTCATAAAAATTTTGCTGGAACGATGGATTATATTACGCTCACCGCCAATATGATCATGATGTTGTCCTTTTATCAGATACTGGCGGTGAGCACTCCGTTCTCAAACCCGTACGGGAATCATGATCGTGAATTCGGGGTCGTCCGCATAGGGGTCCTGGCTCATCGGGTATTTTTCAAAATGCGTTAAATGATCCGGGTTATATTCCGAATAACCTTGTTCTTTGATCCAAGCATAGATATTGTTATACGACTGATCGATGCTCTGCTCTTTACGGTGAGAACAAGCGGCATAGGTTAAATCCGGAACGGATATGGTAACCATTCCGTCAGGAACTCGATCGATAATCCGTTCCACCTCTACGACCGCGTAATGGATAAATCCGTCTCCACCCGGAACCGCATGGTAAGATAGGCCCAGCATCGTGTCGGTATGTATGGCATAAGGTATCTCCCCAAGCCGCTCTTGCAGTCTTCGATGCACCGCACGTATACCTCCGGCACCCGCCTCGGCAAAAGTCCCTTCCCACCTCAATCCGACCGCCTGAAAAGCTTCCTTCCTCGTTAGTGTCGCTTCATTTCGTTGATCGATTGTCATCCTTAAAGGCTCCTCCTCTTAAATATATTTGATTTCATTATATACTTGGATTATGCCAGAAACTGTAACAGTATAAAAAATCCCAACGAAAGTAGTGCGTTCCAAAGAAACAGTGATTTTTGGAAAGGTTCCTAAGTAAAGCAGCTGACTATGCGTTCGAATGATAATTATAAAAAAAGCGAGCCCGGACATCATTGGGCTCGCTTGTGCTTATTTAGATAGCTTTCGGATTGTCGACCACAGGATTCACATCCGCATCATAATCCACGCCGTCGGTTTCAAAGCCGAACAGCTGGAAGAACTCGCGGCGGTAACCGGCAAGGTCAGTCAGTTCCTCAATATTCTCACTCGTAACCTTGCTCCACAAATCGGCCACTTCAGCTTGCACATCCTCGCGCAGCTCCCAATCGTCGATACGGATTCGGCCTTTCTCATCCACCGGCGTTTCTTGGCCGCTGTAGAGACGATCGGAGAAGAGACGGTAGATCTGCTCAATACAGCCCTCATGGAGCCCCTTTTCCTTCATGACCTTGTACAAGGCTGATACGTAGAGTGGTACAACCGGAATCGCCGAGCTGGACTGGGTCACAAGCGCCTTGCTGACGGTCACATAAGCCCGTCCGCCTCCAGCAGCGAGTCTCTCGTTCAATTTCAGCGCAGTAGCCTCCAGATGATCCTTGGCTTGCCCAATCGATCCATCTCTGTAGATGGCTTTGGTAATCTCGGAGCCAATATAGGAGAATGCAATCGTCGTCACATTGTCCGTCAATACACCGCCTTGCGCCAGTTCATTCATCCACAATTCCCAATCATCGCCGCCCATAACCTCAACCGTGTTCTTCACTTCCTCTTCGGTTGCCGGCTCAATCGTGACCTCTGTCACTTCACCAGTATGAAAGTTAACCGTTTTATTAGTGTAAGCTGGTCCGATTGGTTTCAGCACAGAGCTGACGGTTTCGCCCGTTTCAGGCAGCGTACGGCGTGCCGAGGCTACACTATATACAACAAGATCAACCTGGCCCAGTTCTTTACGGATCAGTTCAACCGTTTTGGCTTTGGTCTCTTGCGTGAAGGCATCTCCCGTCACACTAAACGATTTCAAGCCGGCGGCTTCTGCTGCCTTCTCGAAAGCGACTGAGTTATACCAGCCTGCCGAAGCTGTCCGCTTCTCGGTTGCCTGGCTGGGACGATACACTCCCACCGTATTCGCACGTGCGCCAAATGCGGCAGCAATTCGGGCTGACAAGCCGTATCCTGTAGAAGCACCGATGACCAGTACGTTGCGCGGTCCCTCGATACCAGGTTGCTTCAATACATAATCAATCTGTTCCCGTACTTGGGCTTCGCAGCCTACAGGATGGGAGGTGGTGCAAATAAATCCTCGTGTTCTAGGTTTAATAATCATATTTATATACCTCTCTTCTTGTGGTTCATCGCTTCATACTGTATGTATGCTTTTCCAAGTTCCCTTCTATTTTAACTGTTTTTTGTGAAGAGAGGAAATCATTTGACAGAAAAACAAGAAAACCTCTCTTTTCGAACGATGAGAACAGAAGTCAGCATCAATTCAAAAGGAGAGGTCCTGTGATAGTTATTCGTACAGTGGTGATCTTTTATATGTCCGTGAAAACTTATTTAAACGAAGCGTACCCTTGGTCAGCCATGACTACGCTGCCTGTGATCGCTGCTGCTTCATCCAGAGACACGAGATACACGGTATCCGCCACAACTTCTGGCTGTGTCAATTCTCCGCCCATGACTTTGGCTCTCATGGAATCCAGCATTCCGGAATCTTTATAGCCTTGGATAATCGGTGTATCTACTGCTCCAGGAGCAACAGCAACGACGCGAATGCCGTATGGTGCCAGTTCGAGTGCTGCTGATTTGCTCATCATGATAACAGCGCCTTTTGTAGCATGATAAGCAAACGTTCCGGGTGAAGCCAGGAATCCGAATACGGATGCCGTATTGATGATAACACCATGAATACCAAGCTCTTTCATCTTTCTGCCTGCTGCAATGATACCATAAGCTACCCCGTGCTGATTCACGTTTATTGTGCGATGGTAGAGATCCATATTTTGTTCGAGAACAGGTCCGGCTCCGCCAATACCTGCATTGTTGTGCATGACATCGATCCGACCGTAAAGCTCAACCGCTTTATCCACAAGCGCCTCTACGCTTTCTTGTTTGGACACATCGACTTGAACGAAAGTGGCTTCGCCGCCTTCTTTTTTGATCATCTCCACCGTCTCTTGACCAGCTGTCTCATTAAAATCGGCAACGACGACACGATCGCCTTTTCTTGCAAATTTAAGGGAGACCTGACGACCGATCCCGCTCGCTCCTCCGGTAATTACCGCAACACGTTGTTCTGACATTATCAATGACCTCCTTGGGTAAAATAGCTTTATTATTTGAACATTGTGTGTCCATGTCCTTGTGTTCATTGTAACGCTGCGTTATATTTAAGTAAATTTAAACCTAATTAATATTACTTAACTTAAATTAAAGTATAAGGAAGAGATCATATGAATCTTGAACAATTGGAATATATCGTGGAGACGGCCAAGACAGGTTCATTAACCAAAGCTGCTCAGAATTGCAACGTTACCCTTTCCGCCGTCAGCCAAGCCGTCTCCAGCCTGGAAGCCGAGTTCGGTTTTTCTTTGTTCACCCGCTCGCGGCTTGGTGCCACACCCACAGCGGAAGGCCAGCGAATTCTCCAGAAGGCCTATACCATCTTGGAACAATTTCAGGATCTGAAATCAGAAGCTGAAGGATATTCCAACCTGCTGGGCGGATCTTTGCGGATTGCTACGGTCCCAGTACCCTTAACGCTGTCTATCGATGCCATTATCCAATTCAAGAAGGACTTCCCCCATATCAAACTCGAAATCACGGAAAAACCGACACTTGATATTATTGAGGATATCAAGCAGAACCATGCAGATATCGGTCTGATATTTGTTGATGATTCCATCATTCAGCAGCATCGCGGTCTTCATTTCGGCAAGCTGCTGGAGAGCAATTTCGTAGTGGGTGTGAGCCGTCAATCGCCACTTGCCATGCGGCAATCGATTACGCCCGAAGAACTGCGTAAACATCCGTTGGTTCTCTACAAGGATGACAGTCTGTTAAAGCTGATGGATGCATTCGAAGAGCAATACGGAGAAATGGATGTTCTCTTCTCAACCAACCAGACGAGGGTTATCCAAAAGATCGTTGAAGAGAATGTGGCACTTACAGTGGGGGTCGATTTGTCCTTCTCCAGCTTTTCTCCGGTACCGTCGGGAAATATCGTAACACTGGAGCTGGAGATGCCCGTAGGCCATACTGCCTCTTCTTTCGGATGGGTACAGCTCGGAACCCATCACCTGTCGAAGCCGGCATCGATCTTTCTGGACAGGCTGAAGCATCAGATTGGATAAACGCGCGACCCTTGCTACCAAGCACAAAAGCCAACCAACAAGTAGGGATGCGGCCGCTATCCGCTCCCTGCTCTTCTGGTTGGCTTTTTATAGAAATCAGTACTATCGTAATGACTCGCTTAACGTTAAGCTCACCGGACAATGATCACTGCCCATAACATGACAGTCGATTTCCGCGTCCTTTAGCTTCTCGCCTAAACGTGCAGACGTCAGAAAATAATCGATGCGCCAGCCGATATTCCGCTCTCTTACCTTGGCCATATACGACCACCAGCTGTACACGTCGGTGCGATCCGGGTAGAAATAACGGAAGGAATCGATAAAGCCAGCTGCCAGCAGGTCGGTCATTTTGCCCCGTTCTTCCTGGGTGAAACCGGAATTGCCATGATTGGACTTGGCATTTTTCAAGTCAATCTCCTGATGTGCCACATTCAAGTCGCCGCATACAATCACAGGCTTTGATTCGTCAAGCTGTAGCAAATAAGTACGGAACCTCTCCTCCCACTCCAGCCGATAATCCAGTCTGCTCAGGTCACGCTTCGCATTCGGTGTATATACGTTCACCAGATAAAAATCTTCAAACTCCAGTATGATCACTCTGCCCTCAGGCTCGCTGTCTTCTTCCAACCCATAGCGTACGGACAAGGGGGTAATTCTCGTAAATACTGCCGTACCCGAATATCCCTTCTTCTCTGCATAGTTCCAATATTGTTGATAGTCCGGACCCAAATCTAGTTCAATTTGCCCGGCCTGCAGTTTCGTCTCCTGCACGCAAAATATATCGGCATCCGCCTGTTGAAAATAATCCATAAAGCCCTTCGTTACACAGGCCCGCAATCCGTTGACGTTCCATGACACTAGCTTCATTTACGCAACCTCCGTGATATCCATATCGTTTAAGCGTTTTGAATCTATGAATCTTCTAAATTCTATTATGTTATCACGTCACGGCCGGAACAAACAAGCAGCTTCGGGCGCTGTCACCATAACTTCATCAACAACACATGAAACTGAAGGCACAAGTGTCGTTGTGCAAAACATCCAAGCGAAGTTGTGGTTACGTGCATAATCCCGCTTCAAATCAGGAACAACATAAACGTTCGCGAACTGCGATCATTCGTACGCCCGCAATCGATGAGAACCCCACATAAGGAGGAGTACAGCATGACAGGCAGAAACAGCAAACCTAAAAACGACGGTCCTTCCAGCAGTCCTGAACGTTTGGACCAATACGGCGACAAGCTTGCTTCCGAGAATGAGGAAGAGTTTACTTCGGCGGCCGAGGAGCACTGTCGAGATCAGGAATAGCGGGTTATCGCCGATGCGCATTCCATAAACAATTAAACAGCAAAAACACCCATCCTTGCTAAGCAATGTAACGGGTGTTTTTTGCTATTGCGATATCCTGCTCTTTTTATAAGAGTGACATCTTCTTGTCTATTCCAATACCGCTGTCCTTGGGTTCGCTACGACGTCACGCCATACCGGTTGCCGTCCGGATCCGTCAGTGAGAAGCCTTGAATTCCATCAAAGTCTTCAATATCGCCCACATTTGCTCCCTTGGCTTTCAACTGCCGATGCATCCCGCCAACATCCGTGGTGTGGATATTGAAGTACTGGCCTACACCATAGTCGTTTTTAGGGAAAACCGGTTGCTTCACCTCATAGGACCGTACTAGACAGAAGGTCACTTTCTCGTCGTTCATTCTCATGACGATAGCATCGGGTTCATCCTTGTGAATAATTTCGAGGCCCAGCATCTCGGTATACCATTCCGTTGAACGCTTCAATTCACTCACCGGTACAAAAATTCCTACGCCGTACAATGGGGGTTTGGTCAATCTCCATCCTCCTCCCTATACTAAAGTTTGGTTGTGTTCCAACACATAAGAAACGATATTTCGTGCAAAAACCAAACAAAGTTCTGAAAAAATATCCTCACTCTGTAATCAGCCACACATTGCCGTCCGGATCCTCCATATAAAATACAAGGATGCCGCGAACCCGCCTCAATTCGCTGATTCTGAACCGCAGCTTCGTCAATTGAAGGTATGAAGCACATATAGCTTTGGGATCTCTTCTCCGGAAAGCGTCCACAAGCGCGTCCATATCCAGCCCAGCGGCTGTTCCCTCCCGGGTTCTCTCTTGCGGCTTAGATTCAATGCCTGCCTGTTGCAACTGATGCAGTTTCTTCAGCCTTGCCCGCGCACGTCCAAGCTACACCTGTGCAGTCCCTTCAGACATAGAGAGAAATTCAGCCGTTTCCCTGGCCGTGAAATCAAAAACGTCCATCAGCAGCAAAATAACCATGGCCCTTGAGGATAACCGATCCGCTAATGTCTCCAGAAGCTCCCTGGTCGATAAGCCGCCATCCTCGCCGGATCTGTCCCGCAGCACATCCTCGGAAACACTCCGATTGAACTTATCCCTCTTCCATCGATCTTTCCAAGCGTTACTCGCTATACGATATAAATAGGCACTTGATAACGGCCTTTCCGGCTCTGTTTCAACCGCCCGCATCACTTTGATCATCGTCTCCTGCAGAAGATCCTCCGCTTCCCAAGGGTCCCTGGCCACATGCAGGCAATATTTGTGCAGTCTGGTCCGCAGACCGGATACATCCAGCGTGTATTCTGGCATAGCCGTCAATCACCTCGCTAATTAGTTCTCTGGGCGCTGATGCTTTCCTGCTTAAATGCCAAGTTCAATATCCCAATCCGCAGGATGCGGGTTAAATTATTCAAACAAAACAGCCGCCTCTCCGATCAATACCGGGAAGACGGCTGCACGTTCAATCTGATAGCGTTTATTTCACCAAGCTCTCCAGTACATCATCTATGATCTGGCTGTTGGCAATCGTGCCGGTATAGAGCCAGCTTGTATCTTTTCCATATTCATAGATGTTGCCGTTCTTGACGGCCGGAATATTCGCCCAGAGCGGATCCTGAAGCACTTCGGCTCCTTCGCCGTCGCTATTAATAAAGAACAGATGATCCGCGTCGAGCTCGGCTAATTTTTCCAGGGAAATGGAGGACCAGTTGCCCGTAGCCGATGCCGAGATTTCCTTCACTACGCTTGGTACGGTCAGGCCGAGATCACCATACATGACCGCACCGCTGGACAGCGTCTCGCTGACAACAAACAATTTACCGCCGACAAGCCAAATCGCTGCAGCGGATTCGCCGCCGATCGCTTGCTGGATTTGCTCCTTAGCTTCTTTTGCCTTCTGCTCGTATTTATCAAGGGCTGCTTGCGCTTCCTTCTCCATACCAAAGATTTCTCCGACTTTCTTCAGCTCTTCGCGCCAATCGTTATTGACCTCGTTGCCAATGACGTAGGTTGGAGCAATCTTCTCGTATTGGCTATACTTGTTGCCTTCTACCATGGAAGCCGAGTCCATGATCAATAGATCCGGCTGGAAGCTGGCTACCGCTTCAAAGGGAAGATCATACTCAATCGTAGGCACGTCCTTCAAGGCGTCCTGGAGATAATCCTGGACGCTTCCACCTTTGACCGACCACTGCGCGATTGGGGTAATGCCCAACGCCACCAGGTTATCCTCCAAGTAAGAAGCAATCACCCGTTTCGGCTCGGCCGGAATTTTCACCTCATGGCCCATCGCGTCTGTCAACGTATGTTCTGTCTTGGCTTCCGTGCTTCCTTCCCCCGGCTTTGCTTCGGCGCCGCCGTTCTGCTCGCTTGGCGTTTGCGCCTCCGTTGGTTCGTTCCCAGCTGCGTCTTTGCTATTTCCGCAAGCCGCAAGCAGCGTCAAGGCAACCAGCAACCCTGCGACAATCCATATTTTTTTCTTGAAATGATTCATTATGTTCATTTCCCCCTATGTATATTTTCTGATTCGAATCACTAGCATTCTGCTGATCAAGTGATATAATAACATTTATCATGATAATGAAATTCATTCTCAATTACAATACGTCATTTTTATTTTTTATCAATTTAAAGGTTTAGGTGAACATGAACGCAAATCATCCCATTAAAAACACAACCGCAAAATCCATTTACCGGCCCAAAACAGCCGTGGCCGTCATTCTGCTGGGGCTTGGTCTACTGGCTGCCGCTATGGCATCCTCGATTATCTACGGTGCATCGAACATCAAATTGTTCACCATATGGGAGGCGTTTGCTCGTTTCGATGCCGATTCCACCTCGCACCAGATTATTCAGAGACTGCGCATGCCGAGGGCCTTGGCAGCTGCGTTAATCGGCGGTTCCCTGGCCGTATCGGGAGCCATCATGCAGGGCATGACCAGAAATGCGCTCGCCTCCCCTTCCATTATGGGAGTCACTGCCGGAGCTACCTTCATGATGTCGATCGGATTAGCCTTTATGGAATCTGCATCCAACACCACACTCATGCTGCTCTCATTCACAGGTGCGGGTCTCGGTGCCGGACTGGTGCTGATGATCGGCTCGTTATCGAAGCGGGGACTGACACCTGTCAAGCTGGCGCTGGCCGGTTCTGCCGTTACCGCGCTCCTGAGCTCGATTTCCTCAGCCATTGCCATCCGCTTTAACGTTGCCAAAGATATCAGCTTCTGGTATGCCGGAGGCGTGTCGGGCGTGCAGTGGGTGAACGTGCAGCTTCTGATCCCTGTCGCCATCGTTGGGCTGCTCATTGCACTCGCACTCAGCAGATCCATTACCGTCATGAGCCTTGGCGAAGAAGTAGCTACCGGACTTGGCCAAAAAACGGGAACCGTGAAGTTTCTCGGCACGCTCGTTGTGTTACTGCTGACAGGGGCAGCTGTCGCTGTGGGAGGAACGATCGGGTTCGTAGGGCTGGTCATTCCGCATATCGTTCGGTTCATCGTTGGCCCCGACTATCGGCTGATCATCCCTTGCTCTGCCGTTATGGGAGCACTTCTGCTGGTGTTTGCCGATGTGGCGGCGCGAATGATCAACCCTCCGTTTGAGACGCCTGTCGGTGCCATTACTGCAATCATCGGTGTTCCCTTCTTCCTCTACCTTGCACGACGCGAAGGGAGAGGGCTGTAATGATGAATACGAGAAGAAAAGTCATGTCCGTCTCGATGATCCTATTGCTGGCTATTGCAGCCGTGTTCTTGGTTAGCTTGAATATGGGAACCATGAAAATCCCGCTCGATGAGGTAATAAAAGCTTTCAACGGGACAGGAACTGAGCAGAACTATACCGTGCTCGTGCACTTTCGGTTACCCCGCATGGTTATCGCGATACTGATCGGTGCCGGCATCGCCGTATCAGGCGCCATTCTGCAAAGCGTTTCGCGAAACGCGCTTGCAGACCCCGGCATTCTCGGCATTAACTCCGGAGCAGGACTGGCGGTTGTGCTGTATATCTTTTATTTTCAAGGCAGCTCATTCAGTTCCGGCATATGGTCGGTCTACATCATGCCATTTGCCGCGCTATTCGGTGCCTTTCTTGCTGCATTCCTGATTTATACGCTTGCCTGGAAGCAAGGCGTGACGCCTATCCGGCTGGTTCTCGTAGGGATCGGAATCAACGCCGCTTTTGCAGCGCTCATTATCGTATTTCAGCTCATGATGGACCCTAACAATTTTATGCAGGCTACCATCTGGTTGTCCGGAAGCATCTGGGGAGCAAGCTGGGAGTATGTCTATGCGATCCTTCCGTGGATCCTTCTGCTGGTTCCCTGGGCGGTATATAAATCGCAAAATTTGAATGTGCTCAACCTGGGAGACCATACGGCAACTGGGCTTGGGGTTATGGTGGAGCGCGAGCGAAGAACGCTCCTGTTCATCTCCGTTGCCCTGGCAGGTGCCTGCGTGGCCGTTGGCGGCGGCATCGCGTTCCTGGGACTTGTTGCCCCGCATCTGGCCCGAAAACTGGTGGGACCCCGTCATCAGGGAATGCTGCCTGTCTCTGCACTTCTCGGCTCTCTTGTACTGCTTGTGGCTGATATGATCGGCAAGAACCTGATGGCTCCTTCCGAGATCCCGGTTGGATTGGTCGTCTCCTGCCTCGGAGCACCCTACTTTATATATTTACTGATCAAGGATTAAGTTGAACGGCTATAATAAAAAGACGGCGATTGCCTCCCGGTACATACAGGAGGAAATCGCCGTTCTTTTGTATAATGCGTCTGAGCTTGATTATTATATTGCCTGTGTGACCTACTCCCAGCCAATTGCTGGTACAACCGCTATACGTGGCTATGATTCAGCTCGGACGCAACCTTTTTATTCGCGAGGCTGCTTGCATATGGAATAAATACGGCAAGCGCCAGCGCAAGCATGATTCCTATGATCGTGGTTACGAAAGTAGGATGAATATGGATAGGTGACGGGTCAATCAATCTAAAAGCATATACCAGAGTAATCCCTAGCGTGACCCCTACAAACATTCCGATACATAGGTACAGCAGCACCTGCGTTAGAATGATCTGAACAAGACCCTTTTTATCCACGGAAATGGCCCGTAATACCGCAAATTCTTTACGCTTGCTATAGATGTTGTTAATCAGGGAATTAAATACGCCGATGGTAACACTTAGCATAATCACAATGATAGCACTTAGGAAAAAGGACCATACCCGCGTGTCATAAATAAAGGTGAAGTCGATTTTTTGTCGAATATCCCGTAACAAATGGTCTTGAGGCACGAGATCATCTAGGTTTATATACATCAATTGATTTTGTTTGTTTCCATCTATACCCATCATAACATTTCCCTCCAATGAAAAGACCGCGTAGATACTAATTCTACACGGCCATTCAGAAAACCTATTCAATTCGATTTTGTCAACACTCCCTTACGCGGTCTTTCCTATGCTGCGTACTCAGCAGCAACAGTATTAATGAGCTTTCACTAGAATCTTCACCTGGTTCTTCTCTTTGAGCAGGGCCTCAAAGCCCCTGTCAATAACTTCATCCAGTTGAATCCGCTGAGTTACCAGCTTATCAGCCGGGAAGAACCCTTTTTCCATCAAGCTGATTACAGCCGGGAACACATCGCGATACCCGATGATTCCGGTAATATTGCGTTCCTTCATCACGACATCATTCGGTACGATCGGAGCGGAGGTTTCAAATATGCTGACAATCATAATCTGTCCGCCGATCTTGGTGGAATTGATCGCTTGATTCAGCACAGGTGGAACACCCGTCACTTCAAATGCGACATCTATCCCGCCGCCGGTACGGCGATGAAGTTCCTCAACCACATCGTAAGCCTTAGGATCAATGACGATGGCACCCAATTCTTCAGCCTTTTGTTTACGCTCAGCAGACAGCTCCACGGCGTAAATCTCGGACGCCCCTGCCGCCTTCAATGCTTCGATGACAAGCAGACCGATTGGCCCCGCGCCGAATACGACCGCCCGATCCCCAGCCTTCAACTGGCTCTGGCGCACGGCATACAAAGCGACTGCCGAAGGCTCGACCAAAGCTCCTTGTTCATAGGAGACGCTTTCCGGGATTTTATGAACCATATGCTCATCTGCGGCTACGTATTCGGAGAAACCGCCGCCACCGCCGGCAAGGCCGAGGAAGCCCATTTCGTCGCACAGATTGTATTTTCCTTGTCTACAAGCTGCGCATTTTCCGCATGCAAATACTGGCTCAACAACCACGCGGTCACCAGCCTTGAATTTCGTGACGCCTTCGCCAACCTCTACCACCTGGCCGGAAAATTCATGGCCCATTACCACCGGAGCCTGTTCTCCAGTAAGGGTGTGAGGGGTATTCTCAGGTATAAATATGGGGCCTGCCACGTATTCATGGAGATCACTGCCACAAATTCCGCACCATTCCACCTTGATTTTCACTTTTCCACTCGTTGCTTGCGGCTCTGCGATGGTTTCCAAACGCAAATCCTTTACTCCATGCCAGCGTAATGCTTGCATCGTCTTCATCTCCTTATATGTTAGAAAAAAATACAATGAAATAGGAAACGTTTCCGAAATCAAATATGTCACATTTCTGACAATCTGTCAAACTCAACCGTCAAGAATTTTCGAGATGACCCGCTTAACTCGTCACTGCATTGTCCCAGACTTTTCTTGATAAGGCTGCACATTACCCGTCTATCTATGATTATACTCCGATTTTTCATAATACATTTCCATGATTTAAGAACCCCCATAATGTTATAATATAGATATTGTGCGATTCCTTATCTCCACCACAACAATAACAGGAAACGTTTCCGGATTAGAAAGGAATTTAATATATGGTGAACTCCAAAAAAGTCACAATTGAAGATGTCGCCAAGAAAGCGGGAGTTGGTATTGCAACCGTATCCCGGGCCATCAACAATAGCAAAGGAATCAGTCAAGCAACGAAAGCACGTATTATGCAGGTGATCGAAGAAATCGGATTTAGTCCGGATACATCTGCTCAAAGTCTGAAGGTTCGTCAAACGAATCAAATCGCCTTGGCAGTTCCCGATATCCGTAATGCCATCATTCCGGAAATTGCCTGGTCAGTCGAACAGACTGCCAAACAGCACGGCTATCGGGTCGTTCAGATCAATACAGCAGGTAATGCGCGGAACGAGCTTGAGGTTGTAAGGGATATTAAGAAACTGCACGTCGATGGCTTAATTATTATGCCGCTCGCCTATCCCAAAACACTAGGCGACCTGATCAACAAATCGAGTCTCCCTGTATCTATCATCAATTACGGAAAACAATTGGGAGAAGAATATCGAGCCGATATTGTAGGGCTTGCACGCCATGAGGGCAGGCTTGTCATGGAGCATCTGCTGAAAATAGGACGCACCCGGATTGCATATGCCGGAGCACCAAAAGATAAAATTGAGGAGCGGTATTGGGCATACGAGCAATCGCTTACGCAAGTTGATCCGTCACTGGTTTATTTCGGAGAGGATTTCTCATTTGAAACAGGCGTCCGCGCAGCAGACTACTTCCACGGCTTGAAGCATATGCCTGACGCGATCTACGCGGTGAACGATATGGTTGCTATCGGTATCGTCAACCGTTTCAAAGAACTAAAGGTTCGGGTTCCCGATGATGTTGCCGTCGTCGGCATTGACAACAATGTATGGACCACCGTCACGACGCCTCAGATCAGCTCGGTGTCCATTATGGGCGATGAAGTAGCCCGGCTGGCTACGGAACTGCTGCTCAAGCGGCTCCGTGAGCGAATCACGGGTCAGTATGAACGTGTGCAATTTGAACCTCGGCTGATCGTCCGGGAATCCAGCGTGTCCATGATCCGAAGCGCAACAACAGATTAGCAGCTAACGATTCAACATAAAAAGCGCTTGAAACACAAAGTTTCAAGCGCACTCATCTATTGCTTCTTTTGCTGTCTTTCACTTTAGCTCTACGCAAGTCAGTATATCTAAAGAAATTCCCGCTTCACAAGACTGTCTACATATTCACTCACATAATTCGAATCATCCAAACGGGATTGGACTTCCTTTTCCCATGTCGCCGCATCCCGCAATGAAGCAAGAGGAGCATTGGCATACCACGACACCACCTCGTCTCGCCGTATCGTAAAGGCTTGGTCTTCAAAGGCGAAGATCAGTTTCTGCAAATTATCAATCAGCACAAAATTCGCAGTGGAATTATACACGAGCAACTGCTTCAGCTTCTCCTCTTGGAGATCACCCGCTCTGGCCTGGAATCGAAGCTCAGCTGTCAATTGTTCCGGATAAAGTTGAAAAGTGCGCCCGATGTCACGCATGGGAAGCGAGGCGTTCAAATTCATGAGGTTTGAAGCATTTCCCATATACGGACTGGCGAATTTAAGCGATTTACGAATATCATGCGTGAGCGGATCATTCTGCTCTGCTTCGTATTGAATGGCTTGTTCATGTGCCCGTGGCTTGATAAATCCCTCCACAGCAACTATACTTCCGATCCCTATGAGAAGCAGCATAATGATAATCCAGTTCTTCCTGTTCATAATTCCTTCACCTCAAGTTGAGTAGTAAGCTTGGAAGCTTTACGGATTAGCAACGGGATCAGGATCGATGTCAGCGGTATGGCGTACGGAACAAAGGTAGCATAGAACGAATAAGGTCCCTGGATGCGCAACTCGCGGCCAAACCATACATCGCTGCCAAATTGAATAATAAACGTATATGCCCACATTACCATAATAAATACTCCCCAGAGCGACCAGGCCCATTTGCGCCATTTGGCCAATTTACCTGCATTAATAATGCCTGTCTGCTTATCATACCTTTTCAAATGTCGTGACATAGATAAATATAGGGCTCCGCTCAGGATGACAATGCATAAGAATAGCATGTTCGCCCATATACCACTTGCCACGAAACGGAAGGGAATCGTACATATCCAGGCTAACAAAGAATAGATTAGTGTGCTCTGGACAAGCTCATAACGGAGTCGATAGCTGTACACTTTTTGATTATCGTCAATAAGAGTCTCAATATCATCAATATTATGGATAGCCAGACTGATAGCCGACTGATATTCCATGCCATTCTCCAAATAATCTGAAACACGTGCTTCCAAATTACTGAGCACCTCATTCTTCAGCTCTACGACTTCCTTGGTTTTACGCTGGTTTGCAAAGAGGCGTTCGACAAAGATTTCCAGATCATTACTATTGTTGTACATTGTCAAGACATCTCCTTCCCGTTCTCGATCAGAACATCGATAATTTCACGGACAGCTCTCCACTCTTCCTGATTTTGCTGCAAACGTGCATGCCCCTCTTGGCTGAGGTTATAATATTTACGCCTTCCACCTTGGGTTTCTTCTCCCCAATAGGAACGAATAAAACCCTGTTTCTCCAACCTTCTCAAACTGGCATACAGCGTTGGTTCTTTAAGCTCAAAGCGATTCCCGCTCCGCAATGAAATTTCCTTAATAATGTGATAACCGTAATTGTCACCATCCGCCAGCACGCTCAAAATAAAGGTATCGACATGTCCGCGGATCAAATCACTGTTATATATGGGTTCAGTCAATACCTGTACCTCCTCCTCATATGGAATGGTTAGGTATAATGTATCTTATACTACTATGTTTGTCAAAGTAATATTCCAGATAGTTATATTTGGATGTTCATTTTTAACCGAAATGAGACCATAGAAATAGGCTGCCTCCACTTCTTAGATTGACGTGTCACAAGCTCCTACTATATAATTTTTGAAAGTTCTTCCTATTATAAATAGGATTCATACTATATTGTCTATGACATCCGCACGCTTCATAAGCATATAAGTACTTGCAGGAGGAGAAGGTTTTGCTTTCTAAATATATACGACGACTGAAATACTATATTCTCCGAACCCTCCGCATGCACAATAGCGATCACCGAATTGCGCTCGGCTTTGCCGTTGGCTTTTTCCCTTGCTGGTATCCAACTTTCGGCATGGACCTGCTCCTAGCCCCGTTGTTCGCTCGCATGGTAAGAGGGAATGTCCCTTCCTCCTTTTTGGCAGCTTCGACCGGTTCCGTTCTGTGGCCAGTCCTGTTTTATTTAAATTATCGGATCGGGGTTTTTGTTCATCTGTTTACTACTTTTCCTGCATCTTTCAAAATCGAAGATGCGTTTACCGCCCCTGTCCCTGAGACGGATTATTTGGTTGAGACGAGTCATTTTGGCAGATTAGGTGATATGGGCGTTAACTTTCTCGTGGGGGCCCTCATAAACAGCATTCTGTCTACCCTCATTCTCTATATTCTGATGCGCATCATACTCACCGTTTACCGCAGACCCTTGCTTAAAAAGATTAAACAATCCATTCGAAATAGAAAATCGAAGTCGTAACTAATAAAAAAACGCCCGGAGCTCAGCTTCGTGGCGTTTTTTTATGTGATTCTGAATGCTGTCTGTCTTCTTTGAAATTTATCGTTAGCTTTTGATCAATTTCTTTGAAAACCCGGTATAACTTTCGAAGACCATGGCAACCTAACAAAGGATCAATCTATACTACATACCCGCAAGGGAGGGAAGCCCTGAATGAAACCGAAAATACAATGCGACCTGTTAGCCCTTGTTAAACAACGACTGGAAAAATGTGAGGATGTCATCTATCAGGCGCTGCGCATCCACGGCTCGACATGCACGATGATCTACATCGAATCCATTGTGGATAACCGTACGCTGCAGGAAAGCATCATCAGTCCGTTGATTAAAGAGTCAGCAGCGGTGGAGGAGCATTTTGACAGTTTCATTGATCGGTTGGATCGCGGAGATATGCTGTCGGTACCATTCGAGCGTTCTTCCTCTGCGGATTACATTGCAAATATGATTGTGTCGGGAAATGCCGCCATGATTGTAGAGCCATTATCGGAAAGTTATTTATTTGACATCGCCCAATATCAGAAAAGAGCCGTTTCCGAATCCCAGAACGAACAGGTCGTTAACGGCCCCCAAGAAGCCTTTATCGAAGATATCAACACAAACTTGTCATTGCTCCGGCATAAAATTAAACACACCGATCTTAAGACCATTCGTTATCAGATCGGGGACTATTCCAAGACTACCGTATACATGGTGTATATCGACGGGTTATGCAAACCCGAGATCGTTTCACAGTTGGACCAGAAACTGAGCAGCATAACCATTGATGGGGCTTTTGGAGTCAGCACCTTGTCCGAACAGATGAAGGAAGCTGTCATATCCCCATTCCCGCAGTTTCAGTATACAGAACGTCCAGATTCCGTAGCTGCATCACTACTGGAAGGAAGAGTTGGCCTCATGCAGGATGGGACACCATCCACACTACTCGTACCCGTTACCTTGTTCTCTATGCTCCAATCATCCGAGGATTATTATCACAGTTTCTTCTCTTCCAGCTGGATAAGATTGATTCGCTTTCTCTTTGCCATCATCTCGCTGCTCTTGCCTTCGCTGTATGTAGCGATTACGACATTTCAACCTTCCATCATTCCGACTGACCTGCTCATCACTATTACGGCATCACGTGAAAACATTCCATTCTCGGCATTGATGGAAGCGCTGATTATGGAGCTTACCTTCGAGGGGCTTCGGGAAGCTGGAACCCGAATCCCCAAGCCTGTCGGCCAGACCATATCCATTATTGGAGCTATCGTTATTGGTCAGGCTGCAGTTGCAGCCGGCATCGTATCCAACCCGATGGTGATTGTAGTGTCGATTACTGGCATTGCTTCTTACATCATTCCGCATTTCGAGCTTGGGTTAACGTTCCGCCTGCTGCGTTTTCCCATTCTGATTTTTGGAGGGACCCTCGGCCTGATCGGAGTATTTGCCGCCGCCTTCCTTGTATATGGACATATGGCTTCCCTAAGATCATTTAATACGCCTTATTTACAGCCAATCGCACCTCTTATACTGTCCGAATGGAAAGACACCTTGATACGGGTACCTTCCATGCGTATGAAGAATCGCCCAAAATCGTATGCATCTAACAACAATATACGGAGAAGGGATTGATCATGAGGTCTCTACTTATTTATCTCATATTAATACTGACGTTTTCGCCATTAATGGGATGCTCCCAAAATCAAACCAAGGTGGAAATCAACCAACAAGCTTTTGTATTTGCATTATATGTGAACAAAGGAAAGCAAGAGGGCAACACGGAGGTTACGATCAGCACTCCTCTACCAAACAGGCTCACTTCAGGACAACAGGCTGGCGGACACGGAAACGGAGCCCCTTATGCCATGGTTACCAGGGAGGCTTCTACGGTTCAAGATGCACTGAAACTGATCCAACGGGATCTCACCCGGCGATTTGATTTCAGTCACACACGAGTTGTTGTCGTTGGCAGAAGCTACGCGGAGGCAGGTTTGAAAGATCTGATGGATTGGCTTCAGCGTGAACCGACCACGAACCTCAATACGTTCCTTATGGTCGCACCGGGAGATGCAAAGAAAGTGGCGGAACTAACTCCTATCTATGAACAGATGCCTTCAGAGGTTCTGATTCGCATTGCGGAACAACACAATATTATTCCAACTAATCTGAGGGATTGCCTTTACGCCGAATCAGGCAACCAGGGCTACGCGCTGACCTATCTTTCAGCTGGATTGAAGCCCATGGTAGCCGAGCAAGAAAAGCTGGAGCCGTGGACAGGCGTTCAAGGAACAGCCTTGTTCCAGAGTCATAAAATGTTGACCACGGTCCCATTGAACGAATCGCTTACGATCAGTTGGGCCGTTAATGAAATCAAGGCTCCGCTTTATACCGTTTCATGGGACGAAAAAGGAAAGGCGAGCATTCTTCTGATTTCAACCAAATCCACCCGGTCCGTGCGTATGGTTTCGGGTCACCCCGTGTTCACAGTCAAATTAAGCGGATCTGGAGATATTGTATACAAACGAAACTATAATCAATACGATACACCAGAAGTGAAGAGGATTATCGAACGCGAGCTCAACAATCAAGTCGCTGGGGATTTGAGAAGGGCTCTGCATGCGTCACAGCGGGTAGGCTCAGACGTCGTACAATTAGGTATGCTGGTGGATTGGAACTACCCGAATCACTGGGAAAAGGTTCGTGCTAACTGGTCTGAATATTACAAAAATGAAGTCGAAATCGAAGTGGTTACGGATATCAAAATCCGCAACTTTGGAACTATTTTGAGAACGAAGCCGGAATAAAGGAGAATGTCATGATCGCTCTTCTGTTTCTCGTATATTCTTTGGTGGAATGGTATATGGCGAAGAGAAAGACACGAGCACCACGCGAAAAATGGACGATGCTCATTCTGATCATTGTGCTATCAACATGGAACTTCGTTTCCGTAGTAAACGATAAATGGTTCACCCCCAACCATTTGATTCTATTGTTGTTCGGGTGGATGGATCGATTCTAAACGGAAAGGATGTGTAAAAAGGTCATGCGCAACACGCCCTGGCAGTTGTTCCGTTTCGGATTTATTTACCTGAATGCCATACCTACAGGTTTTCTGGTAAGTCCTCTTATGCACAATTCAGCTTATTTAGGTTGGCTTGCAATTCTGGGCGGTTATGCGATGAGTTTACTCTTTCTCTGGTTTACAGTAAGACTAGGACTTTGGGATCCTCAGCGACCTTGGGTCGATTTTGGCGATAAGCTCGTCACCAAGTGGGTTCATTTCCCAATTGTCGCTCTGATTCTATTCTGGGCCATCAATTATGTAGCCATGGATATCGAAAGCTTCACTTTATTCTTTAGTACCAATTACATGCGAGAATCACCGCAGTGGGTGGTCCTACTCGTCGTCGGCTTTGTAATCATCATTACTGCAAGATGGGGATTGGAAACGATGATCTACATTTCGGACGGGTTATTTATCGTCATAGTCATTACGATTGTGGCAATGAATGTATTCTTCTTCCAGGATGCCCATTCTGAAATGATGATCGCCTTGATCAGGCATCATAATTACGGCTCGGTAATCAAGGATAGCCTATTCTGCCTTACCTTCTTCGCTGAATGGATCGTCTTTCTCTTTCTCGCGCCCTATCTCAAATTCGATCGGAGATCATTTCGTAATCTTGCTGCAGCGGGCATCCTGGTAATGATAGCCTCATTACTCCAATGGGCAACAGCTATACTGAATTTCGGTCCCTATTTAGGAGGGGAAATGCAATATCCACTTATTGAATTAATGCGTTCTGCAAGGGGCATTCTCGGAAATTCCGATCCACTTGTCATCGGATTATGGAGCAGTTCGCTGTTTCTGCACAGCGCCTTCCTGATCCATGTAGGTGTAAGATGCTTGGCAAGACTTCTAAATCTTAATCAAATGGATAGACCGTTGATTGTGATACTGGGTGGGACAGCAATCGTTCTGGCCTACCAATATGCACAAGACCCCATTAAATTCCTTGAAAGCTTTAATTCTTTCGGCATGGCCATGTTCTTCCTCCTGATGGAGTTCATCCCTATTTTCTATTGGGTTGCCTCTCGGTTCCGCAAACGCAAGCACAGAAAAAAACCTCAACCGAAATCAGGTTAAGATAGCATCGGTATGCATCCCGGAGAGCGGCGTAACCGCTCTCCCTGTTTGTGTACCGATATAACTAAGAATCTTAACAAATTAACAACATTTTATGTAAGCGCTTCCCAAAAAAGGTTCTTTTATTGTAAGCAATTGGCATATTATATAGTACAGTAGACCAGCTAGCAAGGGTGGCAGCAGGAGGTGATAGGCATGGGCGTAAATGAAGCTTTGGCTTTAATGATATCGTTCGCCACTCTGGTCGTTTCGATCCTTGCCTTCCATAATAAGAAATAGACCCGTCCCTCATACAGATGAATCTATTTCTTACGTCTGGTTGCAAGCAAATATCCGCCTTGCAGGCGATCATCTGCTGTGTTTGGGAGTCGGCGGCAACCGGCTCCTTTTTTGCCATACACAAACATATCCTATTCCTGATTTGATCGATTTATGACTCGGACATGCGCTAAGTAGTAAGGATCGTTTTGACTGTTGCTAAAATTTTCTCAATCTGTTTGGAGCTCTGCTCGTACATTTCCTTCGCCTGCTTGCTCTTCGTGCTGAGGCTGAACAACTCCAAATCAGCCTGACATTTCTTTAAATTTGCATATAGCAGCTTTCGTTCCTCATTCTGAGGCGTCTGGATCTGATCATCATACAAATCGATGGTCAATTGTCCATAAGTATCTACCTGGGCAAGATATACATCCTGGAGTTTAGCCCCCTGCTTGTCCAGTTCTTCCGTCAGCCATCCTTGATTGAAGCCCATCACGCGCAGCGGTTCATCCATCACCTGGCCGTCCATGACAACGACTTGGGCAACCTTCTCAGACGCAACCTGAACCCCAAGATCCTTAGGGGTCAGAGGTAAACTCTCTCGGGTCTGCAAAATGTTGATCTCGCCGCTGGACTCCATGATGGCAAATTCTACGTCAGCAACCTGAAACACACTCTTTTTCCTCAACTGCTCCATCAACTCATCGGAAGTCAAGCGTTCCTTCTTCAAATTATCTTCTAATATCTTGCCATCCTTGATGAGCACGGTCGCCTTAAAATCAATAAAATCCCTGACTTTCTTGCTCTTGAGCTGCAAAAACTCGATAAGCAAAGAACAGGCTACCCATACCGCCAGCGCAATTAATCCTAAATACCAATTCGCTTCAAGATCCAGGGAGATATAAGCAACCAAGCTGCCGATCGTAATCCCCGTCAGATACTCAAAAAAAGATAGCTGCGAAACCTGGCGTTTGCCAAGTAATTTCGTCATGAAAAACAGCACAACGACTGCACATAAGGTTCTAAGTACAATTTCTAACCATTGCGGCACAAGAAAGACCTCCTAAGCGATTATTGACTTGGTCATTAACGAACTCATCGACCAATACTCTATAGATTATTGTCAATTTCTCATTATCGAAATCACTCCATTATTCCCCAGATTAATTCCATGCATGGTTCTTTGGCATTATGCGTACATTATTACGCATGAAAGGAGTGATCAAACACAATGACTGTAGCTTCCGATGTTAAAACATGTCTTTCTTCCCTAAAAAGCGCTCAGGCGAGCCTTGAGCAATTCGCATTGTCTACCCAAGACCAAAATGCCAAAGATCTATTCACAGCTGCCGCACAACAAACACAGCAGGTCGTAGACCAAGTAGCTCAGCGAGTTCAGCAGCTTGAACAGGAAGAGCCTCAGTACAAAGGCTTCTAATACTTTGTTCTTGTTCCAAGATATGCATCGTCCTGCCTCCTATCCTTTCCGATAGGAGGCTATTTAGTTACATGATTAATGATTGTGTTATCCTCCCTCTCAAGGTAAAGTGTAATAGTGGAAAATGGAATATAGGGGGTAGTTTACAATGAAAATTGGTATGCGTCCCATTGACGTCATTACGTTCGGAGAGTCCATGGGTTTATTATATCCCGAAGGAGTGAAAGGCATCGGCCAAGGCGGAAGTATGGCACAGTCCTTCGGAGGTGCTGAAAGCAACATCGCTATTGGCCTCGCCAGGCTCGGCTGCAGCAGTGGATGGTTTGGTCAACTCGGCAATGATCCGATCGGAACCGGTATTTTGAAAGCGCTTCGAGGCGAAGGGGTTGACATTTCCCGCGCCAGACAAACGGATTCTGGACCCACTGGCCTCATGCTAAGACAAAAGGTCCGTGGGCAATCCTCTGTCTATTACTATCGAAAAGGCTCCGCTGCGAGTCAGTTTAAGCCGGAACATATCGATTCTGAATACATAGCCAGCGCAAATATCCTTCATTTCACGGGTATCACTGCAGCCTTGAGCAGCAGTTGTCTGGAAACGATTCGCCATGTCATTTCAGTATGCAAAGCGAATAATGTACGGATCAGTTTTGATCCTAATGTCAGGCTTAAATTATGGAACATCGAGGATGCACGTCCTGTACTGCTGGAGCTTGCAGAATCCTGCGATTATTTTTTACCTGGCTATGATGAGTGCAAGCTGTTGTTTGAAACAGACGATGAACAGATCATCCTTGATCGCCTCCGACAGCTGCCCGCTATATCCGTTATCAAGAGCTTCAATGACAGCAATGTCATTGTTCATCAGGACCATATTTACTCCCTGCCCTTTGAACCGGTTGATCAGGTTGTGGATACCGTGGGAGCAGGTGACGGCTTCTGTGCCGGGTTCCTGGCAGGCATCGCCAAAGGTTGGACCCCGGAAGAAGCTCTGGCCCTTGGCGGCTTAACAGGGGCTCTAGTTATCCAGGCACCTGGTGATTGGGAAGCACTCCCTACATGGGAAGAGGTTGAGCAGCTTCGTGGCAATTCGGTTCATATCGAGCGCTGACGATACTTTGTATACGGGTCATTTTATCTACTATATAGAGACGGAGTGTGTCGCATGAAAAAATTGAGACTGATCGAACAGATTCACCATGCAGGCGTTGTAGCCGTACTTCGTGGAGATTCTCCCGAACAAGTGGTCGAGATTGCGAAGCATGCGATTGAAGGCGGGATCAAAATAATCGAAGTCACCATGACCGTACCGTTTGCGACCGAAGCCATGACAACCCTATCGAAAATGTACACATCTGAAGATCCGCTAGCGGACAACTATGCCATCATCGGCGCCGGTACGGTACTCGATGCCGAAACTGCCAGAATTGCCATATTGGCTGGTGCCGAATTTGTTGTCTCGCCCAGTTTCGATCGCGATACCATCATGCTCTGCAACCGCTACCGTATACCCGTTATGCCAGGTGCTGTAACCGTGCATGATATTGTAGCTTCCCTGGAACTTGGTGTCGATGTCATCAAGCTCTTCCCGGGTAATCTGTACGCTCCATCGGTCATTCCATCGCTTAAGGGTCCGCTTCCGCAGGCCAACATCATGCCTACGGGAGGCGTCAATTTGGACAACCTGCATGAATGGATAGAGGCTGGCGCATTTGCCGTGGGTATCGGATCCGATTTGACCAAAGACGCACTCCGCAGCGGCGACCTTAATCTCATTACGGAGAAGGCACGCGCTTATATTCATGCCTTTGAAAAAGCTAAAGCAAGCAAATAATTACGCGAGAAACAGAACAAAAAGCCTATCAAGTCTTCTCTTGACAGGCTTTTTGTTCTTCCTAATGGATTCTTTTTTGAGGGAATACACGTTTATGGGTGCATATTCCTGTGGTCACCCCACCTGCAAAGATGGTCAGAAGGGAGTACATGAAGGTGCTGCCCGACAGCAAGAGACCGCCAACGCCAATGATCATGACATCCATAAGTAGAATAATGACCCCTACATTCATTGGCACATATTTCGCCAGAAAATGGGCTAACAAATCCGTCCCTCCCGTACTTGCATCGTTTCTGAGCATAAATCCAAGCCCGATTCCTATTAACGCACCGCCAATAGGTGCACTAAAGAGAATATTTGACGCGAGGATTTGTGCAGCATCCCTCCGCAATGGTGAGAGCAAATCAATCATAAAGGATGAAATGAGCATACCTGAGAGGCTGTTATAGAAGATCTCACGATTGAGGACCCAGGCTGCTATAAACATAGGGATCCCGCATAAAACAATGACAAACCCGATATGTAGATCGAACACATAGTTGGCAATTAAGGCAATACCGATAACCCCGCCATCCAAAATCTTATGCGGGACAAGAAAGAAATTAGTCCCTATCGAGATCAGTAAGCTACCGATCACAATAATGACATGTTTTCGCAATGACCACATATCCCCATCTCCATTTATTAGAGCATGTCTAAATCATATGCTTGTCAATCCGAAAAATTGCAAATTCATTGTCCCGGATTCAAAAAAAATGCGATGCGTATACTCAACGTTATTCAGCTTTTACATATATCAAGCGTTCCGTCCGCGCCATCACCTTGGTCTTCATATATGGATAATTCTCATAGCAATAATCCACAAAGTACCCAGGCTTCTCTCCATTCCAAGGGAAGATATCATAGTGCATTGGAATGGTGAGGTCGATGTTCGACGCTGCGGCGAGCTCTGCTGCCTCCCGGAAACCCATATTGCCAACAATCCCGTCCCGCCGGCGGAATGCATCCCCCCCATTAATCGGCAGCATCCCGATATCAATAGAATAGGCTTGCAATCTCTGAGCCAGGCCCGGATATACAACCGTATCCCCCGCATGATAGAACAATACGCCTTCAATATCCACCAGATATCCAACATATCGATGTCCTAACTCCTCATGCTCTTCCAAGCTTTCATGGGCCGCAGGAATCGCCATCAGCCGAAAACCCTCAAACTCCTGCCACTGGTCACACCTAGCAGCCAACAAACACTCAGCAGCTACGCCTACTCCAAGCATCGCTTCATGACAGCATGCAGGGGCAATAAACATAGTCTCTGGACTCTGTTTAGCAATGACCGATATCGTTGCAAGATCCATATGATCATCATGCTCATGGGTAATCAACACCATGTTTGCATTCGTAATATGTTCAGGAGTGAGCGGTGCAGGAAATGCCCGCTTGACTCCTGCTTTGCGCTCCAACTCATCCGACATATAAGGGTCGACATAAATGATGGCATTCCCTCCCTTGAGCACAACACTCTCCTGCCCTAGAAACCATACCGCCACCATGCCTTCAGAAGTAGAAGTCCGATTGATTTCTTCGATCAACTCTTCTGAGCCGCGTAACTTGCTATTCTGTTCCTTCATCTCTATCATTTCTCCTCCCCTTCGCTCATGACCAGATTATAGCCTGCCCTCATGAGCAAGAAATGCTCTCGTTGGTCCCATGACTTGTACATACTATACCCATAATAAGCGAACCAGTATCGAAACATCTCCATAACGTTTGTAACCTACCACCTCTACACTATATACTGGTAATTAGGAAACTCTCACAGTTATAGAAGAGGTGACATGAATGGACCAAATGAAAGAAGCCTATGAGCGACTAGGTCTACCTGAGGAAGCAACCAGGGAACAGCTTGATGACCGATATACACTGCTCATGCGCCAGACCCGCTCTCATCAAAGGCGGGAACCGGACCGTGCCGAGGAGATTGAAGCCGAATTTGCCGAAATCACCAAATCTTACAAATTCATCCTGGAAGAAGAAAATCGTAAATCTTTAGAAGAGATGAATCAGAAAAGGTACGGTAAATACAAGAAGTTTGCCGGGACAGCGGAAAAAACCGACCATTTCTTCCGTTATTATAAATTTCATGTACTCGGCGGTATCGCTCTGGTCGGCCTGCTTATTTATATCGTAATCAGTATTTTCAATCACCAAGCGGAGAAAGAACGTCTGGCTAGTTTGCCTCCGGTTGATCTGGAAGTCATGTTCCTCGGCTCATATATGAATCAGGATGCAGGACAAGACCTTAAACCGATCGAAGACGCGATATTGGCACAATTTCCTGAATGGAAACGCGTCACGGTTACCCTGAATTATGTTCCTCCTCTGGATTCCAGTAATCCGCAGGATGCAGTCATGCTGCAAAAGGCGCTGTTAGTGTTGACCACCGAACGCCCGGATCTGTATATCATGGATCAGAATGCATTTAATTGGGTTGGTAATCAAGGCATGGTACGGCCTCTCGAACCAGAGGTGGAAGGCGAGCTGAAGGATATGCTGACACCAGAGATGTTATTAAAGGGCAAGAACGAGGAAGATGGTTCAGAACATGTGTATGCCATCGATATTATGAACAGTAAGCTAAGTGAAGAACTACCTTTACTGAAGAAAGAAATGTTCGCAGGGATTCGAGGAGATACCAAGCGGAATGACAATGCCATGCACTTCATCAAGCAATATCTGGAGTCGACTCCGTAAACGATTGGACACACTTTCATAAACACATGAATAATAGCCTCTGCATTGAGCCTTTCGGCCAATAGCAGAGGCTATTATAGTTTTAGATAGCATTATTGATTAACAATTGAGCTCAGAGATGTAAAGGCATGCGGCGCAAATCCTTCGGATGGTTCGCGGTGAGGGTTATTCACGCGAAAAATATAACCTTGCCCATCCATTTCATCAACAATATAAAACTTGGTCAGATCTTCGCCTTCCCCTATCATATACACCGAAGCATTTTGCATGGCCTGATTCCTTTCACTGTCTTCAGCTATACGGACTTTGCCAATCTCCTCAAGTTCTTTCTCTGCTTGCGATTGAAGTTCATCGCTGTCATAGTCCGCAGGCAGCTTCGTAATTTCCACATAATAATTATTATCAACATTCATGATCAGCTTGCCGGTTTCTGCGTCAAAGGAAAAGATATCAAAAACATATAGCGCGTAGCCATCCCCTTCCACGAGTTTGGCTGTTTTGGTCTCTTTCATCCCTTCCAGCTCAAGCTCAAAATCCTTGGTCGCGGGAAGCTGAGCATGCTCTAAGCCCCTATCACCGTCTACCTCTTCCACCGTCAGCTTAATGAGTACCAGCTGTTTCAATTCTTCTTCACCCTGGGCGGGCTGCACTCTATACTCATATGAAACCGACTCATTGCCCTGCAGTTTGGATATAACCTGATCCATGCCTTCACCCAAGCGGAATGCGGACGGACCATCGGCCGTTTCAATTTCAACGGAGTTATTATCGATTTGACCTACATAAGTGCCTGTTCCTTGCTTGATCTGGTCATTCGGCTGCTTGACACCTTCCTCTATCGGATTCCGCTTAAGCGGCGGTTGAGAAGTCTCTTCACCACCGCATGCCGTAAGCGCAATCAGAAGCATAACAGCGCTCGCTGCTGCTAGCATTTTGCACCTGTGCTGATGCATTGCCATAAAAAACCACCTCCATCATCCTAAACGGGAAACTTGTTGTTGAAGTTGCATTTTTACACTTTTTCTAGCATTCGTCCCACATTCTCATCAAAACAATGATGATAGATTCCCTTTTCTTATCAAACAAGGTATTCTAGTATTACAGACTCAATTAGTAGATAAAGGGAGATGTTCATGCCTGGTACAATTAGAATTTTTGCTGACAGCACCTGCGACTTGCCGTCCTCGTGGATAGAAGAATATAATATCGGCATTGTTCCGCTTTATGTCGTATTTGGAGAACAATCCTTACGCGATGGAGTCGACATTACACCCGAGCAGCTCTACGCCAAAGTAGATCAGACCGGCAGCCTGCCCAAAACAGCGGCTCCCTCACCGTCTGACTTCATTGCCGCCTTCACGCCCTCCATCGAGCAAGGTGAAGATATTCTGTTCCTGAGCATTTCCTCAGAGCTCTCTTCCACTTACCAAAATGCGCTAATAGCCGCGGGAGAACTTCCGGAAGGCCGGGTCACGGTCTTTGATTCGCGGAATCTATCCTCAGGTATTGGACTGCTTGTCATGAAGGCTGTACATGCGGCCCGTGCAGGCTCGTCGATACCCCATATCGTGGAGTTATTAAGCAGTATCGTGAATGAAGTGGAATGCGAATTCGTTGTTGATACGCTGGATTATTTGTATAAGGGCGGGCGCTGTTCCGGCATGCAGAATATTATCGGCAGTCTGCTGAAAATCCGTCCGGTTATCAAGGTCATGGACGGCAGCATGACGCCTGCATACAAGGTTCGCGGCAAGAAGGAAAAGGCCCTCGACCAAATGATACAGAATGCCCTGGTGCAAGTTGATAACATGGACAATGATCTGATCGTTGTTGTACATACCATGGCAGAAGAGGAAGCCCGCTTCCTGCAGAAGCAGCTGCAAGAGAAAACCGGTGCTAAACAGGTTAGCATTTCGACAGCTGGTTGTGTCATTTGCAGTCACTGTGGTCCTCAAACCGTTGGTCTCATGTACACCAAGAAGCCATCTTAAAGTTTGTTCATCCGAAGACAGTCCTGCAATGTAAACACTTCAGCAGGATTGTCTTTTTTGGAATATCGTCTGCCGGATCCTATGCTCCTATATAAACACATGACCCTCCCGCTAAGCCAATCGGATGACCTTCCTAGACTAAAGTCTAGGTTAAACATTCCCCGATGGACCGAGGACACTCCGGCTCTTGCATGGTATTCTTGGATTAATCCATTTACATAAGGAAAGGAACGACGTTTGATGATGAAACGTACCATATTGGCACCTCTGCTCATCCTGCTCGGCGCTTACTTACTATTAAATCAAGGCGGAACGGTTGGTCCCGGTTCAATCTTTGCCACATTCTGGCCCACGATGTTTGTGATCCCACTCGGATTATTTTTCCATTGGATGTATTTCTCGCTTGTTGGACGCAAGGGAATCGGACTGTTAATACCAGGCGGCGTCCTGCTCACTGCCGGTATTGTCAGCCAAATCGCCACCCTGTTCGACTCATGGGGATCCATGTGGCCCGGCTTTATTCTGGCGGCCGCCGCAGGGCTGTTTGAGTTCTATTGGTTCGGTTCGCGTAACAAGTGGCTGCTTATTCCAATTAACATTCTGACTGTGCTCTCCCTGCTGTTCTTCATTGTATTCTCCATAGGACCGGTAATGAGCTACCTGTCATTCATACAGCCTGTCATTGCCGTCATTCTTGTACTTGGCGGAGCATGGCTGATTCTTGGGCGAAGAAGACATAGTTAAGTAATACCTCGTTAAACCGTTAAACAATGCATAAAGGCAATCCGAAGGATAACTAAATTCGGATTGCCTTTATATGTTTATGAATATTAAGGATTACGCCGCCATGAATTATGAAGACGCAGTGACAGCGAAAGATTCATTACTTTGAAACAGATGATGAATGCTGCGAATATACCGGACAGTTCTCGTGCCAAAGTACATCATGACGGAATGGGTTTTTAGCCCGCTGTCCCGCATTTATTTAACCCCTTGCAGGAAATCTCCTACTGTTACACCGGTTGCTACGAACAATACACTGCAGAAACCATCATATAAGTAACACAACTAAAAAAGCATGCTTATAGGAATCATCTCCCCTTAAGCATGCCTTGTTTATCCTTCGAGGATCACCATTGTCATTCATTAATTAAGGGATTCTGTCCCTTTACATTCTCCTTTCCCGCAGTATCCATAAATAATCTTCACACCGTCGCTCGGGATTGTATCCACCATCTCGTCACATCTGGAGCATATAATCAGGCCCCATTCCTCATTTGTCTTGTCTTTAGCTGCCTCCGGGCTTGTTAACGCTTTCATTATATTTCCTCCTTAGGCTTATTCACCTTGCTGCAAGGCCATTTACACCTGCTCGTTAGCCAAACAACCCGTTGCAACATGCTCGATATTAATCCTTAATCTCCGGCTCACGCCTCCCTTTATTTCCCACTGTAATCATAATATATTGGATTATAAATGAAGTTATGAGTACATCATGTTTAATACAAACAAAAAATTGAAAACTTGACGAAAGAATAATCTGCCCAACGATGAATTTATATCCTTAAATTGGAACCGCATGATAAAATATTCTTCGGAAATGATAGTCATTTGACATTATTGATGGAGGGTTTAGGTTGAAGAACACATGGCAGCTCATTAAGAAAGGAAATACCTCTTCTGCCATCGCGGCACTTGGCAACACGGGATTAGCGGTGATCAAGGGAATTGCCGCATCGGTCAGCGGCAGCGGAACCATGTTCGCATCGGCTATGCATTCGGTGGCAGACGCCGTGAACCAGGGATTTGTATTTGTCGGCAGTGTGCTCGCCGAGCGAAAGCCGACCAAGAAGTTTCCCACCGGCTTCGGCAGGGTCATAAATCTGGTCTGTATGGTGGCGGTGATCGTGGTTACCATTATGGCCTATGAGACGATCCTTAAAGGCTTTAAACTGTTAAAGCATCCGGAGGAAGCCACAAACTTCTGGCTCAATTTCATTGTGCTGGCTGTCGCCGTACTCATCGACGGCTCGATTCTGTTCAAAGCCATGAAAGAGATTATGAAAGAAACGCACGTTCAGGCATCCGGCCTTGCCCTGCTGCCAGCGGCTTTCAAGCACGCAGGCCGTGCTGCTCCACCGACAAGACTGGTGTTCTATGAAGATATCGTAGCAACACTGGGTGCCCTCTTTGCTCTGATTGCTATTGTGTTCGCCCATTTCTTCCATTTCCTCATCCTGGACGGAATTGCGACCATCCTGATCGGCTGTCTCATGGTAGGCGTGGCGTTTAAGGTCGGCTACGATAACATGGTTGGCTTAATTGGAGTAGCCGCTCCGAATGAAGTTGAAGAGAAGATATCCAAGCTCATTCTAAGCGATCGTGACGTTCGTGATATCAATCGCCTGCGAATTCTGCAGGAAGGCCGAAACTATCATGTAGAGGCCTATATTGAACTGAAGAAGGGAATGACCTTGGCTGAGGCTGGCCATTCCAAGATGAGGATCAATGCCCTGCTGAATCAGGATCCGAATATTTCGGATGTGACCCTCGGCATTTTGGAGGATGATGGCATCAAGCTCTGGAATCCGAGCGAAGACATCGATAAATAGATAGTCAAAGAGGCATCCTCAGGGTTCGAATGAACCTCGGGTATGCCTCTCTTTTCATAATGGTAATGACATGCTTATTGATTGCGTTTCAGGAATTCATCCATTCGAGCGTAGGCGATTTTTTCATTTGCCTTCTTGGTTATTCCATGACCCTCGTCCTCGAATACCAGGTACTCCACATCCCGGCCCTTGGCCCGCAGCGCTTCGACGATTTGGTCTGACTCTTCCTTGACGACACGCGGATCGTTGGCTCCCTGAACAATAAGCATCGGGTTCACCATGTTATCCAGGTACGTAATCGGCGAATCTTTGATAAAGCGCTCCTTATCACGCTCCGGATCACCGATCCAGCGTTCCATGATCGGCTTCCAGTGCTCAGGTACCGAGTTATAGAAGGTAAACAGATTGCTGACCCCAACGATGTCAATGGCAGCCTTGAAATATTCCGGATTCCGGCCCGCCAGCAGCAGGGTCATATAACCGCCGTAGCTTCCGCCCAACACAAACAGCTTCTCGCGGCTCGAAATCCCTTGCTCAAACAGCCAATCCATGCCTGCCAAGCAGTCCTTGCGCGGTCCCTCGCCCCAATCCTGCTCTACCAATTTGACAAAAGAACTGCCATACCCCGTACTTCCCCGGAAGTTCGGACAGAAGATGTGATATCCTTTCGCAAGGATATATTGGAACATGGAGCGGAACTGCTTGCGTTCCGAGGCTTGCGGGCCCCCATGCGGCCAAAACACGGTATATCCGTTTGCTACGTTGTCTTTGGCGCGGAACAGAAGTGCCTCAATCACCATCCCGTCAAAAGATGGATATGTCACCACATCCGGCGTCACCATGTCCTCATCGGTCAGCCCTGTCAGCACGTTCTTCGTGATCATGCTCCATGTGCCACCTGAGTAACGGTAAATGTTAAGCGGCTTCACTGCACCTCGGGCGAGCAGGTACAGATTACCGGACTTCGTGACATTCAGCTGTTCCACGATGTCCGACGGAAGAGGAATGGCGGTTAACTGACCACTGTCAAGCGAATAGGAATACAGCCGATCCTCTACTCCTCTTTCCGTGACGATGTAGATAGTTCGGGAATCCTTATGATACCGCATGTGTTTAACACTCTCCCGGTCGATGCGGCACAGAGGCTCAAACTTCTGCTGCGTGATGTCATAACATGCTACATAGGAAAATTCCGATTCATAATCCGTAGCGAAAATGACCTGATCATTGCTGGTAAACAGTACATTGCCCGAAATATGCACCTGTTCAGGTGAAGGCGTCAAGCAGAGGGCTTCCTCGCCTTCACGCTTCACATAACTTACATAATAAGTGTTTGCGTACATCTTAGTATATGCGATCGTCTTCTCATCCGGGCTTACGGCGCATAATTCAGTCGACGTCTCCTTGCCTTCAAGCAGCAGTCGATCCTCTTGCGTATCCAGATGATACACATGCGAATTTAAGAAGGATGGATTGTCTTTGGATGTGACATAGTACAAACGTTTTCCGTCCTCCGACAGATGAATGAAGTAATGCTTATCATTCGGATCAGCTCCGCCAAACAGTGGCATAGGCTCTCCGCCGTTCCACCGCAACGCATGAAATTGATAATTCTCATTTCCATCACGGTCGAACGCCGTTAAGATATGCCGCCCTTCCGGGTCCAGCTTAATGAAGCTCGCGATCTGATCGTTGTATGTAAGGGGATAAGGATAAGGGCTCTCTCCTTCTAAATCCATGGCCCATAAATTAAACTTACCATTCAGGCTGCTGCTGAATACGAGGCGTGATTCATCGGCGCTGATGCCAAATGTACGAATGGCATACGTTTGAAAAAATTGCTCTACATCCGGTTTAGGAAAATCAATCATTGTTCTGCCTCCCTGATCTTATCGAATAATCCAGCGGTTAATAAATGGATATAATTAGGAAACTCGCCGGATTCCAATCCTATTATAACCCAAAATTCACCTGTTCGGTATCGTTATTCGGACGTAGAAGACACTACGTCTCCCGACCGAGAAGATCAAGATAATATTCATTATTACATCATTTCTCCGATTCCCTTGTGCAGCCCGCATATCTGCAGCGGGATTCCATATAAATGATAAGAACCAAGTTTTTCATGACGAAGGGGGAATCCTTGTGCACCAAGACGAGATCGCGGAACTGGAACGTTCCATTGCGGAGATTACCGAGATCGCTACAGGCTTTGGTCTTGATTTTTACCCTATGCGATACGAAATCTGCCCGGCAGACATCATATATACCTTCGGTGCCTATGGCATGCCTACCCGCTTCAGCCATTGGAGCTTTGGAAAAACCTTCAATAAAATGAAAATGCAATATGACTTTGGACTTAGTAAAATATACGAGCTCGTAATTAACTCCAATCCCTGCTACGCGTTTCTCCTGGACGGCAATTCACTGATCCAGAACAAACTCATCGTAGCTCATGTCCTTGCTCATTGTGATTTCTTTAAGAACAACGCCCGCTTCTCCGTCTCCAACCGCAATATGGTGGAAAGCATGTCGGCCACTGCCGAGCGGATATCCCGCTATGAAATTGAGCATGGTACGGAAGCGGTTGAGCAGTTTATCGATGCTGTACTGGCGATTCAAGAGCATGTGGATCCACAGATTGTAAGGCCGGATAAACTGGATAAAGAGCGGTACACTGCACGCCGGATGCAAGAGCGTGAAGAAGAAGCGAAGCGGCAGCAGCCTCCTGGCCGATACGATGATTTATGGGGAATGGACGAAGAGGATGAAGAGAAACCGAATAAATACACAGCCTCAGCCAAGCGCTTTCCGCCTGAGCCCGAGAAAGACATCATGTGGTTCATTCAGGAGTACTCCGATATTCTGGAAGATTGGCAACGGGACATTATGAGCATGCTCCGGGAAGAAATGCTGTACTTCTGGCCACAGATGGAGACGAAGATCATGAACGAAGGCTGGGCTTCGTATTGGCATCAGCGCATCCTGCGGGAAATGGATCTGACCAGCGATGAAACCGTGGAATTCGCCAAGCTTAACGCCTCGGTTGTTCAGCCGTCACGGCATAGTCTGAATCCGTACTACCTGGGCCTTAAAATCTTTGAGGATATCGAGCGCCGCTGGGATCGGGAGAAGATGTTTGATGTACGCGAATACGATTCCGATATCTCCTTTCTGCGCAATTATCTTACCAAAGAATTGGTGAGAGATCTGGACCTGTATGTGTTCGAGAAAAAAGGACCAGAGTGGAAAATCACCGATAAAGCTTGGGAGAATATTCGCGACCAGCTGGTCGTATCCCGCGTCAATGGCGGATCGCCTTACCTCGTGGTGACAGATGGCGACCATCTCCGTTCCGGTGAGCTGATGATCAAGCATTTGTACGAAGGCATCGAGCTTGACCTGAAATATATGGAGCGCACTGTCCCTCATGTTTACAGGCTCTGGGGCAAACCGGTGCATCTGCATACGATGATAGAGAACAAGCCGATTCTGTTCTCCTATGATGGAAAAAAGCTTCATCGGCGGTTTATTTAACAAGTCTGCGAATGATAATAACCCTATATAACGCAGCAGCACCAGCGATTGGAGTAATGCCTCCATTTGCTGGTGCTGTCGTGTTTATCCATATAAAATATAAGTCATCTGGTTCTGCTGTTATTTACCGAGAATTATAAATGGTCTCCAATTCGATATCGTGCTTCTGAATATCATATTCATGCTGAAGTGACTCCAGATCATCCGCCAGCTTCTCCATCATTTTGACAAAGGCAGCCAATTCCTGCGAGCTTGCCGCTTGATTACGTGCGCTCACGGATGTCTTCTCCGATTCCTGTTCGACCAGACCCAGCTTGCGGATAATACCGCTGACTTTGGTTTGGATTTCATCCATTGCCTTCTTGGAGTTGGTGGCCAGCTTGCGGACTTCGCCAGCAACCACTTCGAACCCTCTGCCCAGCTCTCCCGCATGAGCTGCCTCAATCGCTGCATTCAGGCCAAGCAAATGACTCTGATCGGAGATCTCTCTGATCAGACTTCCCATCCGCTCGATATGCAGAATCTCTTCGCCCAGTTCGGAAGTCAGCGTATGCGCATTTTGCTGTGCTTCGGCTGTCTTCATGGCATTGTCCGCCATCAGTGCTGCGCTCTGGTCCAGCTCCACGATCATCGCAGTCAATTCTTGAACAGCCCCCGTGATCGCTTCCAGCATTTTTTGCTGATCTGTAGCCAAATTGCTAATTTTTTCTTTCTCTTTCATCTCGTAAGCTTCCAGTACGAGCTGGGAATCCAAATTGAACATCTTGCTTAATGCATGCACGACCTGAACCCATTGATCCGGAACGATTTGTTGCAGTAAGTCGGCGGCGATATCCAAATAAACCATATAACTTCCAAGATAATAATCTGTTGTCAGTCCAATTCTAGAATGAACTTGTCCGATCTTAATCCGTTCGGCAATATAGACATCATCCACTTTTCCCTGTGCAAGCGATAACCAGTATACCCGCTGGGTTTCCTTAAGCCGCTCCACATTCGAAGTGCGGTCAATAATCTGCATAAGCTGCGGTTGCGTGCCAATCTGTGCATAAAATCGGTCAACGACCTCATCCACCACTTTCGAAAATACATCACGAAGACTGGCCAGAAGCTCTAATCCGTGGTCATCTAAACCGATATACTCCAACTGTTGACGTCTTTTCGGGGAAACATCAATCATTTCGAAAAATTCACTCCTAAGTAGTGTGATGAATCTCACAAGTTCAAGTAACTTAAGGTCCATTATAGACTATATTTACCATCTAAACATAAACCCAAAGTCCTAATTATGTGTATATTCACGCACTATCCAGGTCGATTTATCCTTAACATGAAAAAACACCCAAACGTGAACTACATCTTATTAGGACATAGCTCACGTTTTGGGTATTTCCTATGAAATCCAATGGCTTCAGAAGCCTTGTATATAACTTTATCGATTCAACAGACTGCCAACATATCTTAACAGCTCATTGGCACATACCGGGCAATACCCATGTTCATCTATTAATCTGGAGCTTACCTCGTTAATCCGTTTCAGCTGGACGGCATCCGGCGTTTTCGTCGAGGTTGTGATTTTGACGATATCCTTCAGGTCGGTGAACAGCTTCTTCTCAATCGCCTCACGAAGCCGCTCATGGTTATGATACTCAAACTTCTTGCCCTTACGTGAATAGGCTGAAATCCGGATCATGATCTCTTCCCGGAAGGCCTTCTTCGCATTTTCCGACACACCGATCTGCTCCTCAATCGAGCGCATCAACCTTTCATCGGGATCCATTTCCTCATCAGTTAGCGGATCGCGAATTTTGGTCCAATTGCAGAACGCCTCAATGTTATCCAAATAATTCTCGAACAGCGTCTTGGCGGACTCCTCAAAAGAATAGACAAAAGCCTTCTGTACTTCCTTCTTGGCCAGATCGTCATATTCCTTACGCGCGGCAGATATAAAGTTCAGATAGCGTTCCCGCTCTTCCTTGGCAATGGACGCATGCTGATCCAATCCATCCTTAATCGCCCGCAGCATATCCAGCGCATTAATGCACTGAAGGTCCTGCTTAATCAAAGCGCTGGAAATCCGGTTGATCACATATCGCGGATCGATGCCGGACATGCCTTCTTCCAAATATTCATTCTGCATTTCTTTCAAATCCGCTTCTTTATAACCTTCGACCTCAACCCCATCGTACATCCGCATCTTCTTGATCAAATCCATCCCTTGCTTCTTCGTCTCTTTCAAACGAGTCAAGACAGAGAATATTGCTGCTGATCGGAGCGCATGCGGGGCAATATGAATATGCTTCATATCGCTTTGACCGATCAGCTTCGAGTAGATCTTCTCCTCATCGCTGACGCGCAGATTATACGGGATCGGCATGACAATCATCCGGGATTGCAGGGCCTCGTTCTTCTTATTGGCAATGAATGCCTTATACTCGGATTCGTTGGTATGGGCCACGATCAGCTCATCCGCGCTTATTAACGCAAACCGGCCCGCTTTGAAATTCCCTTCCTGGGTCAGGGAGAGCAGGTTCCATAAAAATTTTTCGTCGCATTTGAGCATCTCCTGGAATTCCATCAAGCCCCGGTTTGCTTTGTTCAGCTCACCATCAAACCGATAGGCACGCGGATCCGATTCGGAGCCATATTCCGTGATCGTTGAGAAATCGATGCTGCCGGTTAAATCGGCTATATCCTGCGACTTGGGATCAGAAGGACTGAAGGTTCCGATACCGACCCTGTTTTCCTCCGAGATCAACACGCGTTCCACTTCAACAAGCTCTATATCACCGCCGTAATCGGTTCTTAAACGCAGCTGGCAGGCGGGGCACAGATTCCCCTCGATTCGGACGCCAAGCTCCTTCTCGATCTCCGGTCTGAGCTCCAGCGGAATCAGATGCAGTGGTTCTTCTTGCATCGGGCAGCCTGCTATGGCATATATGGCTCCCCGATCCGTACGTGAGTGTTTTTCCAGCCCACGCTTTAACAGCGTAACCAGGGTAGATTTGCCACCGCTGACGGGTCCCATAAGCAGTAATATGCGTTTACGTACATCAAGCCTGCGGGCTGCGGAATGGAAATATTCCTCTACGAGTTTCTCAACAGCCCGGTCGAGACCGAATATTTCTTGCTCAAAAAACTTATATTTTTTCTGACCCCCGCTCTCTTCGAAACCGTAGGATTCGATCATGTCATACACACGGGCATGTGCCGTCATGGCTGGAGAGGGATCCTTCTTAAGTATTTCGATGTATTCCCTGAATGTGCCGCTCCACGCCAAACGGTCGCCTTCTGCCCGATACGATGCTATGCGTTCGAAAATATCCATATCGCTACCTCCTATGAGTCTGTTTATGGGGATTGGCTTCCATTCCACAGCGTCATTAGAAAACATGCCATTATCGAAAAAGTGTATTACATACCTATGCGGCTTGCTTGGAATAGTTGACCTTATTTTCGAAGTCAAGCAGACGCTTTTTAACTAACCATCGGTCATTCGACGAACGGATGAGCCATCACAGCGTTCACATGCTATACTAAAATGACATCACGAGTCACGACATTTCATCATTTACGGATAGAAAAAAGGAGAGTCATCATGGCAATAAAGCATGAAGCCGAGCTGTACGCTCCCCTGAAGGCCTTTTTTGAACTAAACGGATATGAAGTTAAAGGCGAGGTGCGCAATTGCGATCTGGTCGGAATGAAGGACGGCACCGATGAGCCACTCATTGTGGAGCTAAAGAAAACATTCAATCTGGCCCTTCTGCTCCAGGGCATCGAGCGGCTGAAGCTGACTCCGTACGTATATCTTGCCGTCGAGAAGAGTCGGGCGAAGAAAGGAGCCGTCAATCAGCGCTGGGGTGAGCTCACCGCGTTATGCGGTAAGCTGGGACTGGGTCTCATCACGGTAACCTTTTACAAAACCAAGGCACCCTTCGTCGAAGTGCTATGTGAGCCGGAGATTGCCGTGCAGCAAGGGCGAACCGCCATCCGGAGGAAGGAACGCTTGCTGTATGAGTTTCGAGAGCGCAGCGGCGATTACAACACGGGCGGAATTACGAGAGCTAAGCTGGTGACGGCCTATCGGGAAAAGACGCTGCGCGTAGCAGCGGTCATGAATACAGCGGAAATGGAAGAACGCCGTTTGCGTGAACTGCAGAATGACCACGCGTCCCCGGAAGGACCTTCGCCTTCGGTGCTGCCCGGCATTTCCCCGGCAGCTGTCCGTGAGCGAAGCGGTGTAGGGTCGGCCGCCGACATTCTGCAGCGCAATTACTATGGCTGGTTCCGCAGAGTCAGTCGTGGACGCTACGTACTCACGCCAGCCGGTATCCAAGCCCTGACAGACTATGCTTCTGTGTTGAAATCATAAAGCGTAGCCGTCATGAAAAAAAGCTGCTGAACGGATCAAGTTCCATTCAGCAGCTTCCGATATGTTACAACCAGTTCAACTATCACTAAGCCACCATGGCTAGTTCCGGGCCGTAAATTCCAATACCGCTTCGCTGATGAGATTCATTCCGAGCAGCAGCTCATCCCGGCCGGGATGTGTAAAATTCAGCCGGATACATTCGCGGATACGATCTTTTGCCGATGTTGCAGAGCACATGGAGCCTGGAAGAAAAGCAACCCCCTTTAATAAAGCCGCTCTCAGAAGCGCCTCTCCATCCAATCCTGGAGGCAGTTGTACCCAGAGAAACATCCCACCGGAAGGTATACTATACGTAGAATCCTTCCAAGCACTGCGTTTGAGCAGTTCCACCATCAGCTTGAGCCTGATGGCATATTCCCGATTCAGCATGCCGATATGATCCTCCAGCTGAAAATGCTTGGATTCCAGCAGATGGTGCAGCATCCGCTGATTTAGCATACTGGATTGCCAATCGGCCATCTGCTTCACAGCCGTCATCATCTCAATCACACGCCGGTTGCCGGCAGCCCATCCCGTTCGAAGCGCCGGTGCCACCGTCTTGCTGAAAGATCCGACATACAGGACATGCTCGCCTTGCTTCTCTTCAAGTGAGAAAATCGAGGGCAACTCTGTTGCCTGATTCTTACCGTCTGCAAAGGAGAGATCACCGTAAGAATCATCCTCGACAATAAGAAGTCCATGCGAAATGCACAGGTCCAGCGCCTTCTTGCGCCGCTCCAAGCTCCAGGCCACACCGGTTGGATTGGTGAAATTGGGTGCCGTCATTAGCAGCTTCGGTTTATGCTTTCGGATCATGGCTTCCAGATGCTCAGGCACCATCCCCTCCTGATCTCCCTCAACAGGTATGATCGCAGCTCCTTGAAGCCGAAGCACTTGGAGCAGTCCCGGTGAGGTAGGATTGTCGACCAGCACAGGATCCCCAGGGTCCACATACACCCTGACCAGCAAATCAATAGCCTGCTGGGTACCCGTTGTCAGCAGTATATGCTGGGGCTGGACATGTAGACCTTTTCGGCGGGAAAAATCTTGACTCAGCCACTCACGGAGCGGTCTGTAACCTTCGGCCTCACCGTACTGCAAGGCGAGCGGGTCTTCGGAGAGTACGGATGTTGCCGACTCCGCCAGAGAATGCACAGGGAATAGCTCTTCTGCCGGCAATTCTTCGGCTAAAGAAATAAAAGAATCCCGCTTCGCAAGTTCCCTGATATCGCGCAGCGGGGATGACAAAAGGGTCTGTGCACGGGAAGCAAAGGAATACTGCATGGAAGTCCCTCCTCTAACCGTTATCATAGCCTCGGTTTTGTGTTCAGGAGCCTCTAAGATAACCTCTAAAAGGTATTCCTGTTATTTGTATATTAGACCTAATTATAACTTTATGTATGACTTTATGCATAGATTTGTCTGCCTTGGCGGGTATATAAGGCATACTTCTCGATCGCTTGCGCACGGGTGGATACTCCTAGTTTCACGTAGATTTTACGGAGGTAATTATCAATCGAGCGCCGGCTGACCTGTATTTCCAAGGCGATTTTGTCGTAGGTGATACCTTGGACGATCCGTTCCATAATAAAAGCTTCCGTATCCGAGAGCTGAAGGCCGCCTTCGTTCATCGCAGATACGGTTAACGGCCATATGCCCTGCCTTACCCAATCGAGCGGCAGCGAGGCAACGCCTTCCCGCAATCCGGTAATCATATGAATAAGCTGGAAAGTGGATGCCTGTTTGGATAACAGGCCGCTTGCTCCGCGACTGATCAAGGATTGCAGCAAAGACAATCCGTCATTATCCGTCATAATGACAACATGCGTCTTTGGAGACAGCTGTTTCATCTGCTCAAGCACATCCTCGGATGTGTGTTCCGGCAGATGGTAATCCAATAGTACCAAATCGGGCTGAAGACTCCCGACCATTCGAAGCCCTTCAGAATCCGAGGACGTCATGCCCTCAACGAGCAGGTCCTGCTGCTCTTCCAAGATCAATTTTGTTCCCAGCATGCTTGTAGGTTGACTGCCGACTATAACTACTCGCCAAACCTGATTCATCTTCAAATAGACCTCCTGTTTCAACGAACTTGAATCACTAGTATCTCTATCTAAGTAAGCAGCGTCATTTCCTTGCTTGCCGCCACATTCGATCCTTCGTTGTTTGCAGATACAGACTGACACACTTTCAACCTTTTTCGTATATAAAAGAGGTTTATCTTCCGCAGCTGCGTATGAAAGGGACGGTATACAAGGCTAATGTCTCATATGTATCTTTTTGGATTAACAAATCTATACAAATTGTATCCCACTCTAACTTTCTAGGCAATCTATTTTTCATAAAAACAAGCATGATTTATTCGTCTTTGCGAAAGTAATTCTGACATGATAGAATGATAGCTGGAAAAAATGATAGTTTTTGAGGGGTGATGAAATGCCAGCGTTGGGGCCAGAATACAATTCCCCCTATAAAACCCGTGAGGAAGTGCACCAAAAGGGACCTTCGACCAAATGGTTCTGGGTTTTTTGGATTGTTCTCATCGGGCTGGGTACTACCGCAGCCTACTTATATAGCAATCAACTAAAAGAGCAAGTCGTAATACAGCTGCAAGAGGATACGCGGAAGGAAATGGCATCGTTCAAAGCGGAGTATGATCAGAAGTTTAATGAACTGGTTCAGGAGATAGACGAAATGCAGAGCAAGGTTCAATCGTTTAATGAGCTGTTGACTTTTACCAAAGATCAGGCTAGCGGCAAAACAGACAACAGCAACAAGCTGTACAGTCAATTAAACGAAGTGGAGAAACAGCTGAAAGCCCTGGAGCGCAAGATGGAGCTGCTCAAGTGAGTAAACTGAGGAAACTGAAGTATATTCGTCCAAAGCAGCTAAACCGTACATTTATGCTAGCCATCGCTCCTTTTATTGGGTTGCTGTTATGTATGTGGTTATTAACGGAGCCGCCGCGTTTGTCACACGACACCGCAGCATACATACCTACCGGCAGCATATCGGAACAGTCAGCCATCATCAAACAGAATCTGGATCAGGCTGCACTCTCGGCGGAACAGACGATATCCTCCATTGAAAAAACGGCCAAGCTTTACAGGCAGACGACCGCCACGGTAGGTACCATCCTGAAAACTACGGAATCCCAAGCAGCACGTCCCGAGCAGATTTATAATCGGAGAATCACTGCCAAGCTGGGAGTTCCTATTGAGACCGTAAACAGTGACCGGATCCGTATCGAATTATACAAGGTCAATCCTGGTGCCTACCATGGATATGCGATGAAGATCAAGCTCAAGGATCCGACTGCGATGAAGATGTCCCTTGGCAGCGAAAGCGGCAGGCCGGGGTCTGTAGAAACTACCATGCGTGCCGTTAGCCGGCACGGGGCGGTTGCAGGAATTAATGCCGGTGGGTTTGCAGACGGGAACGGGGGCAGACATCCGCTCAGTACGACCTTCTATAACGGCAAGTACGTTTCGGGATTTCAACCCAGCTTTAAGGATCTTGCGTTTGTCGGCCTAAGCGAATCCGGCAAGCTGATCGGCGGCAAGTTCCACAGCCAGCGTGACCTTGATCGGCTGAATCCGAGTTTTGGTGCTACCTTCGTACCGGTTCTGATGAAAAATGGTAATCTGACGACAATCCCGGAAAAATGGAGAACATCTCCGGGCCGTGCGCCGCGCACGGTGATTGGCAATTATAAAGACGATCAGCTGCTCATCCTAGTTACCGAAGGGTATGATGAGAAGGGCAAATCAGGAGCCACGCTGCAAGAACTGCAAGTCAAGCTAAAAAAACTAGGCGTCATCGATGCATATAATCTGGATGGCGGAGGTTCCACCTCTCTTGTGCTTAACGGCCGTGTCGTAAATAAACCATCGGATGGAAACCTGCGGCCCGTTCCTACGCATTTCTTATTTTTCAAATGATAGCTTCTTGCACCTATATTCTCGTTGGTTTTTTCGCCCAAGATGGGTATAATAAAGATTAGCTTAGCAGGAGGTGGCAAGAATGTCTTTCTCATTAACATTTTGGATTGTCATGCTTGTATTCGCCCTTTATATGGTTGGTATTTGGACCGCGGCATACAATGATGATAAGACCAAAGGCCTGTAAGGCGTCTCCCTCGTATATCGAGGGAGTTTTTATTTTTTCAGGACTATTATCGAAACAAAAAAGCACCGCTTAAAAGCGATGCTCAAAAGGTAATTCATATGGAGCACTATGCATGTTTAGGAAGTTGTTGCATTTCGGACATGCATGGCAAACAGATATAGCGCTCTTTAAACTCGCTTACTCCATCCATAGAACCACAGAAGACGCATTTCGGACGATAGCGTTCCAATATAATATGGTCCCCCTGTACAAGAATCTCTACGGGATCCCCCTCGTTCATTTGATATCTTTTTCGGAGAGACTTAGGTAGAACGATTCTTCCCAGCTGATCCACTTTACGAACCACACCAGCAGGTTTCATAACGATTGTACACCTCTTTCATAATTAACAAGTGATTTCTGACACCACAGTACGAAACTGATAATAAGGGCCTAGTATAATAGTTCGATAAAAAACTGTCGAATCCTGCTGGTTATAAAGATTTTCTTAATTTTTATATTTTTTTCTAGGTACAGGCGGATGCTTCTCCCCAACTCAAGATGCTGGAGGACTTATTCCATACCTGGAAAGTCAAGTTGGCGTAATGCCTCATATACCATGATAGCTGCAGAATTGGACAGATTTAGCGAACGAACCTTATCCGTCATTGGCATCCGGATACAATCTTCGGGATGAGCAGCAAGGAGTTCTGGAGGTAACCCTTTAGTCTCTTTGCCAAATACGAGGAAGTCTCCATCCCTATACTCGATATCCATATAACGCTTGGTCGCTTTCGTTGTAGCATAGAAATAACGTCCATCCGGATACAGCGCTTGTAATTCCTCAAAAGAATCATGATATTCGATATGTACAGCATACCAATAATCCAGCCCTGCCCGCTTCAATGTTTTGTCATCTGTATTAAAGCCAAGTGGACGAACCAGATGCAGATGCGTTCCCGTTGCTGCACATGTTCTGGCGATATTGCCCGTATTGGCTGGTATTTCCGGTTCGACGAGTACGATGTGTAATGCCATGTTGATATAGTCCACCTTTTCTGTTGTTTTATTTCTATTATAACCGATTCCAGAGCGATCTCTCCCGATATCCAAAAATAACCTTCAGCCCTAACAGGGCTGAAGGTTATGGGTATTTATCTCATAAATGATTAGCTGTGATGGCTCTTGAACTGCTGCATGAATTCCACAAGTGCCTGGGCGCTCTCGTAAGGTACTGCATTGTATACCGAAGCACGCAAACCACCGACACTGCGATGGCCTTTCAGACCAACAAAGCCTGCTTGCTCCGATTCCTTAACAAATTGCTTCTCCAGCTCTTCCGTGGCAAGACGGAAAGTGATGTTCATATCAGAACGCGCCTCTGCATTTACGCAGCCGCGGTAGAAACCGTCACTATGATCAATAGCGTCGTAGATAAGACCGGCTTTCTTCCGATTCATCGCTTGAACGCCCTGCAGTCCGCCCTTCTCTTCAATCCATTTCAGAACTTCATTAATCATATAAATACCGAAAGATGGTGGTGTATTGTACAGGGAATTATTCGCCAAATAGGTCTGGTAACGGAGCATTGTCGGCAGCTGTTTGGAATCGGTAATCATATCCTCTCTGACGATGACTACTGCCACACCGGATGGTCCCAAGTTCTTCTGGGCACCCGCATATACCATCCCGAATTGGTTCAGATCAAAAGGACGGCTGAGGATATCACTCGACATATCACAAATCAACGGCACCGAGCCCGTATCTGGAAATTCCTTAAACTGCGTACCTTCAATAGTCTCATTAGACGTGAGATGGAGATAAGCAGCATGGTCCGACAGCTTCATGTTTTTGAGGTCAGGCAGGCTCATGTACTTGCTCTCTTTAGAGGAGGCCGCTTCATGGGTTTCACCGATCAGCTTCGCTTCTTTAATGGCCTTGTCAGCCCAGCTTCCCGACATGACATAATTTGCAATCTGGCCTTGTCCCAAGAAATTCATAGGGATCATGGCAAACTGAGTGCTTGCCCCGCCCTGTATGAACAACACCTTGTAACCGGATGGGTTCCCTAGCAGCGACAGCAGTCGTTCCTGTGCTTCATTATGTACTGCTTCATAAACAGGCCCCCGGTGAGACATTTCCATAATTGACATGCCGGTATTCCCGTAATTGACGAATTCAGCCTGGGCGCGCTCCAATACTTCAAGCGGCAATGCAGCAGGACCTGCGTTAAAATTGTATGCTCTCTTGCTCATAAGACTCTCCACCCTTTCTTTTCTATGATTTCTAATTAACGCTAATCATAGCAACAATCCTATAGACCTTCAAGTGTAATTATTCACATTTAAAATATCCTAAGTTTGCGTGCAAAAACATCCCGGGCACAGATGCCCAGGGATGTTGAATCACATTTATTATAGATCATAGTACAGCGAGTACTCGTGAGGGTGAACGCGAATGTTAACTGCTTTGGCTTCAGCACGCTTAAGCGCAATAAAATTATCAAGAAACTCTTTTGTAAATACGCCGCCTTCAATCAGGAATTCATAATCGGCTTGCAGGGCATCCAGAGCTTCATCAAGGGAACCTGGCACGCTGCGAATCTCCTTCTTCTCAGCGTCAGACAAGTCGTAGATGTTCTTGTCGTAAGGACCGTAGCCAAGTGCAGTTGGATCAATTTTACGCTTGATTCCGTCCAAACCTGCCATCAGCATTGCTGAGAACGCAAGGTACGGGTTTGCTGTGGAATCCGGGGTGCGGAATTCGATGCGGCAGCCTTTAGGCGTTACAGCTGCGACTGGGATCCGTACTGCAGCAGAACGGTTGCCTTTGGAGAATACAAGATTGACCGGGGCCTCGTAGCCTGGTACGAGACGTTTAAATGAGTTGGTGCTCGGGTTCGTCAAGGCGATCAATGCAGGAGCATGGTACAGAATACCACCAATGTAGTGAATCGCTATTTCGCTCAGGTTAGCATAAGCGCCTTTCTCGTAAAACAGGGGAGTATCGCCATCGAATATCGATTGATGAACGTGCATACCGCTTCCGTTATCGCCGAACAATGGCTTTGGCATAAAGGTAGCTGTTTTGCCGTATTGGCGGGCAGTGTTATGAACAATATATTTGTAGATCAACAAATTGTCGGCAGTCTTCTTTAATGTATCGAAACGGAAATTGATTTCAGCTTGGCCGGCAGTGGCTACTTCGTGATGATGACGCTCGACGCGGAGTCCTGCTTCTTCAAGCAAACGGCACATCTCGCTGCGAATGTCTTGTTGAGTATCAACAGGGGCTACAGGAACGTATCCGCCTTTGACGCCAACTTTGAATCCGAGGTTGCCGCCTTCTTCCTTGCGGTTGGTGTTCCATCCGGCTTCCTCCGAATCAACGAAATAACTGGAGCTGTTCATGGAGCTTTCATAGCGAACCTCATCGAACAAGAAGAACTCGGATTCCGGTGCGAAGAATGCTGCGGTACCGATCCCGGCTTCTTGAAGATACTGCTCAGCCCGGGCTGCAATTCCACGTGGATCACGCTCATAAGCTTCGCCATCCGGCGTATGGATGTTGCTCATAATGTTAAGTGTAGGATGTGCCGTAAATGGATCAATATAGCATGACTCCGGATCAGGCATCATGACCATATCGGATTCTTCAATGCCTCGAAATCCTGGAATCGACGATCCGTCAAATGCTACCCCGTTCACGAATGTTTCCTCATCGACTTCGGAAGCTGGCAAACTGATGTGATGTACCCTTCCTGCTAAATCCACAAAACGGAAATCGACCCATTCGATGTTATTCTCTTTAATGGTTTGCAATAATTTCTCTACCGACATGTCTATTCCTCCCAATATCCGAACATTAAGACTCAAACCACTCAAGAATGTTCCTAATCTTTCGTTTTCTTTTCGTCATTATATGCGGTGAGATAACCTGACGTCAATACCTATGTAAGGTATTTTTGAAACTCATGTTAAGTAATATAACATAGAATTAAAAAAAGACACCTGCAGTGGTTTGCAAGTGTCTTGTTCGGTATTACAGATGGAATTTTTGTCTCCATCGTATTGATACTGTATTCTTAAATATGGCTTTGCTTATAACAAGGACTACACACGTACAAATTCGGAAGCTGGAGCCTTCGTTGTCGCAAAGCTTTTGCCTACCAGCGGAGCCAGCTGCTCCAAATCTTTAAGCAGTGCAGCAAATTGATCAGGGAAGAGGGATTGAACGCCGTCACCTGTCATGGAATTGTCGGGATCTGTATGCATTTCAATAATCAATCCATCTGCCCCAGCTGCTACAGAAGCCTTGGACATCGGTTCAACAAGCTCACGTCTTCCTGTTCCATGACTCGGATCCGAGATCACCGGCAGGTGACTCAGCCCCTGCAAAACAGGAATTGCCGTTAAATCCAGTGTATTGCGGGTATACGTTTCAAATGTTCGTATGCCCCGTTCACAGAGCATAACATTTGGATTGCCGCCAGCAAGAATGTACTCTGCAGCATTCAGGAACTCATCATATGTTGCACTAAAGCCTCTTTTTAGCAAAACTGGCTTCCCACATGTACCCAGTTTCCGCAGTAAATCAAAATTTTGCATATTACGTGTACCCACTTGAAGAATATCGGCGTATTCCGCACAGATGTCCACATATTCAGGTGTCATAACCTCTGTAATGGTTAACAGCCCATGCTTTTGCCCTGCTTCCGCCATCATGATCAAACCTTCAACGCCTACGCCCTGAAAGCTGTATGGACCCGTCCGTGGCTTAAATGCGCCGCCTCTAAGCACTTGCCCGCCTGCTGCCTTGACGAGCTGAGCAATCTCATCAATCTGCTGGGCAGATTCTACGGCGCATGGGCCTCCCATGACAACGAGATTGCCGCCGCCAATCTTGGTTCCCTTAATATCGATGACGGTGTCAGCAGGATGGAAATCGCGGCTGGCGAGCTTGTAAGATTTTGAAATCTTGATGACGTTCTCGACACCCTTCATCTGACGAAGATGCTCAGCCAGCTTCGGATTCACACTGCCGATCAATCCGATCACATTGCGGTCTTCACCTCGGGAAACATGTGCCTGGAGCCCTTCCTTCTCAATTTCGTCTACGATGTTCTGAACTTGTTCTTCTGATATTTGATTGGATGTAATAACGATCATTTATTAAACCCTCTTTCTGAATATGGTTTCAATTGATGAATATCAGCATTCACTTTCACGCTTGTTCGCTTTTAAGCTTTTATGCTTCTACGCTTTTATTCAATAAAGTAAATATACAGAAAAAACCTCTCCTCGTCAAGCCCATTCTTAAAGCCTTCACGACCGAGAGATTTAGATACCCATAACCGTCTATAACAGTTTGTTGCGCCCCTCTGCGACTGTACGTTTCTCGAGCGGTATTACTATTCTCACTGTAGTCCCAATGCCTGCCCGGCTGAATAACGTGACCCCATATTCATTGCCATAGTAGAGTTTAATCCGTTGGTCCACATTCTGAATCCCATAACCGGCATTCGTAAGCTCCTGTCCGCCTATATTATTCAGCACTCTTCCTGGAGGAAAGCCCACTCCGTTATCGATAACTTTAAATTCAAGGACATTATCCAGTACGCTTGCGGTAATCCGGATATGTATTGACTCGCCGGTCCACGCATGCTCAAGCACATTCTCGATAAACGGCTGCAATATCAATTTTACCGTCTCATAGCGGACTACTTCCGGCGCAAAATCATAGGTAACCTGCATGCGTTCATCATATTTGATTTTTTGAATGTCCACATAGGCTTTAGCCTGCTCCAACTCATCCTTCACCGGAATGATATTTCGGCCATCGTTAAGCGACAAACGGTAGAATTTGGCCAAATCCATGACCATACGCTGCAGCTTGTCCAGCATACCAAACCGAGCCAATCGGCTAATGGAGGATAAGGTATTATACAAGAAATGCGGATTAATTTGCGCATGTAATGATTCTAGCTCTGCTTGTTTCTTCTGAAGATCGGCTAGATATACTTCATTAATCAGCTTGCCGATATTGCTGCCCATTTCATTCAAGGCTGAAGAGATATGTGTAAACTCATCGTTTCCTTTGAAATGAGCTCGCTTGTGGAACTCTCCCTCCTGGAAGGAATCGAGAACCGATACGATTTTGGATACCCGGCGACTGAAGTATCGTGACACTAACAAGCTGACCACAAAAAAGATTCCAATACAAACAATACAAATGAGCAATGTGAGATTTCGGATTTTCACCGTATCTTTCTCTACGATGTTTGCAGGAACGACCGCTACAAGATTCCAGTCGAGTTCAGGGATCGGCTTACTGATAAGTAAATCTCCATTGTTGCGCAGCTCATTCTCCTTAAACACAACCGATGTCTGTATCTCACCTGATGAGAGAATCACTTTCCCTTGTGAATCTGCTAAGTACAGCGCTGTCCCATCACCGATTTTGTTATAATCTACACTATCAAACATATCCTTAAGACTGACATTGATTCGCACGAAACCGATTTCCTGGAGCTTTATAGAATTGATATCTATTAATCTCCGCAGCAGCGAAATACGCCCGTTGTCTGCATCATTCTCAACTTGTTTCCATTCCATCGTCGTTCCATAGCTTTCTTCCTGAGGATACTGCTTGTACCAGGCCTTGTCGACAAGACGATTATATTGATATATGTCAAAGAGACGCGTATTTGAATCAAGCGGGTCTGAATAACTGTAGTTATTATATACTTCTCCTAAATTTTCGTTACTCAAATAGATCGATAACCATACCTTGGAGTTCGCTGTACTGATCGCTGTTTCCAGCTTGGGCATCAGAACATTGACCATCGTATCATAGCTGACATACGCGCTTTCAGAGTAACGCAGCCGGTTATTGAGGGAAGAGTCAAAATAAAGCATATCCGAAACTCGGACAATGTCTCCCATTCTGTAGGAAATGTTATCACTCATTTGAAGCAGGGTACCTTGAATATTATTCGTTGTCTGTTCTCTAATCGATTGGATAAATACCTGATTCGCAATATACCCAACCAGCATTACCGGTATAATGATGAATACGCAGTAAGATATCAACAATTTGAAGCCAAATGGCATCTTGACACGTATTCGTTCAAATTTCCCCGCCAAAACCAATCACAACCCCATTGCGAGCGCTATAGTAGTATGTTAAGAGTGCTTACGCCTGTACTCCAGGGGTGTCATTCCATATATCTCTTTGAATTGACGGCTGAAATAAGGCAAATATTGATAGCCTGTTTGATAGGCCACCTCATATATTTTGAGTTTGGTGCTAACTAACAGGTCTCTAGCCCGCTCCATGCGCAGCTTTATGACATAGTCACTAAAATTATAACCTGTTTCTTCCTTAAACAGAACTCCAAGATAGTTTGGCGAAAAGGAAAAGCGGTTGGCCATATCACGCAGCGTAATATTATCATGCAGTCGCTCACGTAAATTTCCAATAATTTCCTCAACAAGCCGACCATTCTTGGTCGGTTTGCGAAAGTTCAATCGCTCGGATATTTCGAATACCTTCATTCTTAACCACGAAAAAATATCATCCATCGTCTCAAACTGCAGCAGCACATCCAGATTTTTCAGTTCAATTCCCAGCATGCGAAACAGATCTTCATGCATGGTGTGCAAATGGGCGTCCAGTTTTAACATAATATACATGCCAAGGTTCCGGACCGTAGATTTAGAGCCGATATGGGATGCAAGAACCTGTATAGCTTCGATCTCATCATGAATCTTGACGATTTCATAATTCGTCATCGCAGCAAATAAAGAGTCCAGTCTGACATCGAGGCTCCTCGCGTCCTCCCGATCCTCCGTTGGCACTTCGTTATAGAGTATCCATTTCCCTTTTCCACGGAACATTTTATAATCCAATGCTCCCTCTGCCATCATATAGGAGGGATGAAGCTCTTCAACCTGATGGGCAGCCCCACCCTCGCCTACAGTTACGGTAAGGGGATATTCTTGGCAAAGCTGCTTCAAAACGGACTGAATCTCTGTCTTGCCCCTCTCTGTATCCATGAGTACGGCCAGACGCTGGTCGGTTACCTTGCATATATTCTTGAAGCCGCAGCTCTCCAGCTCCTTATGCAAACTCGTGAAGAACTGCTCGTTTAACCCCTGTGGTTTCTCAAACTCGTCATGGTTGCTCCTCCACGAGCTTATATCATCCACTTCAAGCAATATGACATTCACGGGCCAGTTTAACTCCTCAAGCTTATATTCGCGTTTCATGATATTTAACATCGCCCCGTCATAGGGCTTCTGCAGAATTTGCAGCAAAAATTGATTTTTGAGAATCGGTATCATCTGCTGATAAGCCCGTTCTGTTTCCTTGCGGTCCTGGAGCCTGTCCAGCTCGAGCCTTACTTTTGTTAACTCCTCAATTAACTCTTCGTCCTGCATAGGCTTCAGTACGTAATTACATGCATTTAGCGCAATAGCCTGCTTAACATAGCTGAAATCCTGGTAACCACTTACGAATATAACCTGTAATTCATCATGAATTTTCAGCGCTTTTTGCGCTAATTCAATACCTGTCATATTAGGCATGCGTACATCGGTCACGAGAATATCAACATTCTCTTTTTGTAGAATTTCCCAAGCTGCAAATCCGCTATTAACGGAATCAACCACGGTCATTCCAAGACTCTCCCACGGAATAAAGCTCTTCATGCCCTCTAGGTCCAGTATTTCATCGTCAGCCAGCAGCACTTTATACATGGGTCTCATCTCCCCTAAATTTCGATAAGGGTATGCTGCATGTGCAGCATACCCCTTTCGGTTTATGTTATTCTATTATTGGCCATTCATTTGAGCCAGGTTAGCTTGCCATTTCGTTGTTTTGTATGCCAGAAGCTTCTCATATCCAGCTGCTTGAGCATCTGCTTCTGCTTTGTCCAGGACAGCCAATACTTCTGCATCGTCTTTTGCAAACAGCGCTTTCGCTCTAGCTTCTGTGTAGATATCTTCGACACGTTGGCGAATAATACCCTCTTCGCTTTCTGGGGCCGGATCAAGAGTGATGAATTCCGTAGCATTCGCTTGCGTTTTCCAAGTTATTTCGTATTGCCAACGAGTTGACCAGTTACGCTCTTCCTCAGGCAATGTGCTTTCATATTTCGCTTTTGCTGTATCGATAAATACCGTGTTACCGTTCCATTGAAGGTTTGTTGTGTCAGCCTGCAGCTTACCCAAACCTGCAGCATCTGTAACATATTTCTCAGTAAACTTAGGCGTTATGCCATCCTCTTCATATCCATCCCAATATCCGCCTTCAGGTCCCCACATCAACAGCGTTTGACCTTCTGGACCTGTATACCAATCCAGGAAAGCGAAGATCGCTTCAGGATCTTTAGCAGCTTTCGTAATAACGCTTACGTTCCAACCAAGTTGAGTGTAAGTTCCTGGGAAGATTTTATTCTTATCCAGACCTTCCTTATGAATCGGCCAGATCATGAAATAACCGGCATCCGGATCTTTTTTAATAAGTTCAGCGTGTGCGTTCATTGCATTTTCAGTCGGACTGGAAGCTGCATATACTGCTACGCGTCCTGTCATTACTTTTTCCTTGATTTGGTCAGCCGTTTGAGTCAGGGCATCCTGAGAGATCAGTTTATCACGGAACAGCTTCGATGCATACTGCATCGATTCACGATAAGTCGGATCTGTAAAGATGGAAGATAATTTATCACCGTTAGGCACACCTCGAATGGAAACCCAGCGGGTCAGTGCATCCTCTTTGAAAGCAGAATAGAGAATATCAATACCTTGTCCTTCAATTCCTGGCTCAAATGGAACTACCGTGTTTCCGTATTTAGCTTTAACAGCTTCCAGGTATTTAGTCAAATCATCGGTTGTTTCAAGCTTAGGCTCGCCAAGCTCTTTATAAATTTTGCTGTTCACTACGTATCCCGCATTACCGTTCGGCTGACTGGTGTACCAGTTAGGGAATTGATACAATTTGCCATCTGGGGAACGAAGCATGTTAATTCCAGCCTCACCCAGCCATTCCTTCAAGTTTGGATATTTATCCAGATAGTCATCATAAGGCACAAGCATGTCGTTCTCTCTCAATTTCTCAACATCCGAGTTTCTATCCATCCAGATTACGTCAGGAAGCTCACCGGAAGCAATCATCGTATTGAACTTTTGCTGTGCATTACCTTGGGAGTTGATCGCTTTTACATCGACCTTTTTATTCTCTTTGATCCATTTTGTTGCTGCATCTTCTCCCCATGTTGGCATGGTGTACCAGTCATAGTGTCCGTAGAAACTGAAGTCAAGCGGTTGCTCACCCAGTACATACTTCTCGGATACTGCTTCTGTTGGCGTGCTGTTTCCATTGTCGCCAGTGTTAGGAGCCGGGTTAGCTGTCTTCGTATTATCGCCGCATGCTGAGAGCATTAATGCTGCTGCGAGCAACGCAGTGACCGATGTGGTCAAAGACTTTTTTCTGAGCTTCATTCTCTGATTTCCCCTTTCGTACTTCCACTTGATATATATGTCTAAAGCTAAAGCTTCAAACAACAGGATTACTAGCCTTTAAGGCTACTCTTTCAGGGATCCTACCAGTACACCCTTAACAAAATGCTTCTGTACAAAAGGGTACACCATGATGATCGGAACCGTAGCAACAATCATAGTCGCCATGGACAACGATTTCGTTGTCACACTCTGCATTCGGGATAATGCTGCCTGAGAGGCTGAGTCCAAATTACTCATCTGTTCAGACATAATGTTGGAATTCAATATTTGACGCAGTATCGTCTGGATTGGCAGCAATTCTTCTTTATTGATATAAATACTAGGCAAGAACCACTCATTCCAGTGAGAAACCGCCGTAAATAATGACAATGTGGCAATAACCGGTCCTGATAGCGGCAGGATAATCTTAAAGAAGATTCCCCAGTTACCCGCACCATCAATTTTCGCCGATTCTTCCAGGCCATTAGGCAAGCCCGCAAAGAACGTTCGGAAAATGATCATATTCCAAACACTTACCAAGCCAGGAATGATGAATACCCAGAAGGAGTCCATCAAGCCCAGACCGCGAATCAGCATGAAGCTTGGGATTAATCCGCCACCGAAATACATGGTCACGATACACATAATCATGTAATATTTGCGGCCCATCAGTTCGCGCTTGGTCATGCCATATGCGAAGATGGAAGTGACGAGAATCGAAGTAATCGTTCCCACGATCGTACGTGCTACGGATATGCCGAAGCCGTTCAACAAGCGTTTATCCTGAAACACGATCTCGTAGTTCTCCAATGTAAAGTCTCTCGGCCAGAAGGTGACTCCTCCAAGCGACGTATCTGCTCCTGAGTTAAAAGAAACCACAAGCGCATTCCAAAATGGATAAAAGGTGACAAAGGCCAAAAATGCTAGAAAGATATAGATCATGATCATCATGAAACGATCACCGAATCCTAAACGTACCAATCTAATCGCTCCCCTCGTTACAATGTTCGTTTACCATAGACTGTTACCTGATCTGCGTGCGATCACATTGGCGATGGTCAGAAGCATCACACTGATTACCGCTTTGAACAAGCCTACAGCCGTTGCATAAGAGAACCGGGAGTTTTCAATACCAATTCGGTAAACATAAGTATCAATTACATCGGAAACCCCTCTTAATACAGGGTTCTTAGCCAAGAGCAAAATATCCTCGAAACCTGCAGTAAGCAGGTTACCTATTGCCAGAATCATAAAGATGATTACAACAGGCATGATGGATGGTAATGTAATCGTGAGGATCTGTCTGAATTTACTCGCTCCATCCATATCTGCAGCTTCGTACATACTGGGATCGACTCCCGCAACCGCCGCCAAGTAAACGATGGAGGAGAAACCAATCTCTTTCCAAACCCCTGTAGTCACCAGAATCCCCCAGAAGTATTCAGGAAGGGACAGGAAGTTAATAGGTTCCTTGATCAAATTCATTTTTTCCATAAGGATGTTTACGCTTCCGTTATCGGTAGATAGCAAGGAAACCACAAACCCCGACACGATAACCCAAGATAAGAAATGGGGCAAATAACTAACGGTCTGTACCAATCTTTTGAAGAACATATGCCGAACTTCATTCAGCATAAGTGCCAGCAGGATCGGTGCCGGGAAACCAATCGCAAACTTGAGCAAGCTGATCACGATGGTATTCCGCATGACATTCATAAACTCTGGCGATTCAAAGAACATCTGGAAATGTTTCATCCCGACAAACGGGCTGCCTCCCATGCCTTTGAATATATTAAAATCCTGAAAAGCCATTAGAATACCGTACATCGGTATATAACTGAAAACAAAAATTAATGCGAGCGCGGGAAGTACCATTAACTGAATATCCCACTGTTTAAAAAAACGTATGAATCCATTGTCTCTCTTCCGTTTTGGAACAGCCTTCTGTTCTACGGATATCTGTGCCATCTCCAACCCCCCGTTGTGCTATTGCCTTGAAGTACCTGATGTCTAATATTGTAGAATAAACTCGAACATATAAATATTTGCCTGATCAACGAAAAATGATAGAAATCAATCGTGTAGTAAAACGCTTTCACACATAACTGCAGGGGTGGATTCTCCTTTTCAGGGCATACCTGAAAGGGATGTAATTTTATGGATTGTCTAGTGGTTCCCTCTTCGATTCAGTACATAAAAAAATCCCCATAGGTCTACAGGGCCATGTCCTTCTTTCTCAGGATTCATGTTCCGCTATTTACCGTAAGGGGAGAATGTCCACCATATTTCATGCCTGTCAATTGAGAGAAGATGATTCTTCTCGGACGGGGCATGTGTCAAAATAACTATAAAATCAACATCATCAATTCTCAGCTCAACACGGTTTAATCCGACGATTGATGAACCATTCTCTGTGATGTCAGTGTTATCGGTAAACTCTAGCGATGAATGAGACCTAAGAATAACGTTCGATTAAACTACAACTTTCTCTGGCTTGGGCAATTATCCGCGTTAATCGGGGGTTCTGCTATAGCATAGATGGACAAAAACAAAAAAACAACCGTCCCGATCCAATCGGGACGGTTGACCTAATTCCTATTGCTTCGGTATTCTTCTTCGAGAATTATGAACTGCTCTTCACCCGAACAGGCGGCAGCAGTTTGCTCATATTAACCGTACGCTTGATCTCCCAAGTTTCCGGCTTATCATGTTCATACTGTTCCAAGTAAGCTATGACTTCCTTGGTAATAGGAGTTGGTGTTGAAGCCCCTGAGGTAACGGCTACTTTGCCTACGCCTTCAAGCCATTCGCGCTTGAGCTCCGTCACATCGCCGATACGATGAGCCGGAACACCTGCGATCTCTTCGGATACCTGTGCAAGGCGATTAGAGTTATTGCTGCGCGGATCTCCAACAACAATAACCAAATCCGCTTGACCTGCTTGCTCGGCTACTGCTTCCTGCCGCACCTGCGTTGCAAGACAAATTTCATTGTGAATCTCTGCTCCCGGGAACTTATCGAGGAGATTCTTCATGATATGTTTAATATCCCATTGACTCATCGTTGTCTGGTTCGTAATGATGATTCGGGAAGATTTCACTTGCAGCTGTTCAATCTCCTCTTCCTTCTCAATGAGATGCACATGATCCGGAGCGATCCCAATGGCCCCTTCCGGCTCAGGATGTCCCTTCTTGCCAATATAAATGATCTCATACCCGTCCGCTACCTTATCCCGGATCAAATCATGGGTTCTGGTCACGTCGGGACATGTCGCGTCTAGCGTAGTTAGCCCTTTGTCCCGGGCAAGCTTGCGAACTTCCGGAGAAACTCCGTGTGCCGTAAAAATAACCGTTCCGCTCTCCACCTGATTCAGGATATCCATCCGATTCGGACCATCCAGCGTAATGATACCCTCATCTTCAAAGGATTGCGTGACGTGACTATTATGAACAATCATGCCCAATATATAAATAGGCCGAGGAAGATCCAAGTTCTGAGCCGCCTGACGCGCCAATACCATAGCATCAACGACGCCGTAACAGTATCCTCTCGGTGATATTTTCAAGACCTCGATGATCTTCACCTGCTTTCGTTGTATTACGTAGAGCGATCTAGTCTATTATAACCTATTCCAGCGGGGGAGCAAAGATGATGGGCAGCCAAACGATAAAGGTACTTCCTTCCCCTCTGCGGGTCACCACCTCAACAGAGCCTTTGTGCTCATCAATAATCCATTTGGCGATGGATAGTCCCAGTCCGGTTCCGCTCGTGACGCCTCTGGACTGATCCGCTCGATAAAAGCGCTCGAATATAAACGGAACCTCATCCTTATCCATGCCGATTCCCGTATCTGCAATCCGAATGCCAACTTGGCCCCTGTACAGAACTACATCCAGACTAACCTCACCCTCTGGCGTATATTTAAAGGCATTCTCAATAAAAATGAACAGCATCTGCTGTAAATAGTCTTTATTGCCTTCAACATAAACGCCGTTCAGAACGGATAGCTCGCCTACATGCCACTCGGCGGTTTTCTCCAGGAATTGCGCACGTCGGGCAACCTCTTCGACCAAAGGCTGCAGCGGAACCGGGTCCCGTTCAAAGGTCTGACCGGTATCCGCCCGAGCCAGCGACAGCATATCACTCACCAGCCGGCTCATCCGCTTCGCTTCATCGGATATATCACCTACCGCCTCGGCCGAAATTTGTTTCATCGTTTCTTCGTCCATATTCGCTCTCTCACCGGGAGCTTCCGTCCACATCTTCTGCAGGAGATCCACATTGCCCCGGATCGTAGTCAGTGGCGTCCGAAGCTCATGGGATGCGTCGGATACGAAGCGGCGCTGTGCCGCGTAAGCATCCTCAAGCTCTTTATAGAAGCCCTCGGTCCTCTCCAGCATGCCGTTAAATGTGCCAATCAACTGCCCGATCTCATCCTCCGGTCCATCGTACTCGATCCGTACGCTAAGGTCCGTCCCCTTCTGAATCAAGTCAGCAGCCTCCGTTACTTTGCCAATAGGCTTCATGGACTTCCGGGCGAGGAACAAGCCGAGGGTAGAAGCAATGACCAGGGTCGCTGCCGAACCCATAATTAGAATGGATTGGAGCCGGTCGAGCGTCTGCTCGATGGTTCGGGTATTAGCTCCGACTTGAAGCCACAGGACTAGCTTATTTGAGTCTGTGAATGCAGTTTGATACACAAGAAATGTACTCCCATTGAGATGTACGCGTGTAAAAGCATTATTCGCTTTTGCAATATTGTTAGTAGAAGGAATCTCAAACTGAAGTCCACTATAGAGCATATTATCAGAACGCCAAATCTGTCCATTATGAAAGGAGTAATTCTGCATATACAGATCAGCAGCTTCAAGTCGATCAGCGGAATCTTTACTGGGCACAATTTCAAAGCCATTGGTACCAAAAGCAACCTTATCGACCTGGTTTACTATCCGCTGCTTTAACTCCTCATACGTATACAAATGAACAAAGCCGTACACCGCCGAGCTGAATGCCAGTAGTGTCACAAATAGAATACCCGTATACCAAGCGGTCAGCCTTAAACGAATGGACATGCTAGTTATCTCCTCTTAAAATATAGCCGGCCCCGCGGATCGTCTGGATCAGCCGTTTCCCTCCATGTTCCTCGGTCTTTTGCCGGAGCATGGCGACATAAACCTCCAGCACGTTGGACTCCCCGCTGTAGTCGTAGCCCCATATTTTATCCATAATTAAGTCGCGGGATAACACCCGCTTCGGATTCTGCATAAAGAGATGCAGCAGCTCGAATTCCTTCGCGGTAAGCTCCAGTCTTTGCCCACTGCGAATCACTTCCCTCGCATCCGTATCCATCACAAGGTCCTCATACGTAAGTCGGTGATTGGAGGCATCCTCCCCTGTTTTACGGCGCAGCAAGGCCCGTACGCGGGCAAGCAGCTCTTCCAGAGCGAAGGGTTTAACCAGATAATCATCCGCACCGATATCAAGTCCTTTTACCCGGTTCTCGACTTCATCCTTCGCTGTTAGCATCAGCACTGGTACGGTGCTCCCGCCTTCACGAAGTCTGCGCAACGCTTCAAACCCGTCAACCTGGGGCATCATCACATCCAGAATGACTACATCCGGGTCCTCACTCAGTATCACTTTCAATCCTTCTGCTCCATTGGATGCAGTCAGAACGTCATATCCTTCAAACGCAAGTCCTCGGCGCAGCATGGAAATAATCTTCTCATCATCATCTACAATTAAAATCCGGGATCGCATAGCGGCATCTCCTCTATCTTCTAACATTATATTTAGTACGACATTACAATCCCATTATATCGGTCGCCTCAAGGACAAGACAAGCGGAAGGGAAAGGTCCCTTCCGCTTGTCTTTATGCCTATTTCCGAGTTACGGTTGCTGTTGCTGCTGCTTCTGTTGTTGAGTCAGATCGAAATCGTTCTTATTCCCGATCGTCAGCGGCAGGTCAATCTTATTGCCGTTGCGAACAACATTCAGCGTAATTTTGTCTCCAACCTTCTTCGATTGGATCAATTCAACCAAATCCTGCGAAGTTGGATATTTGGTGCCATCCACACCCACGATGATGTCATACTGACGCAGGTCTGCTTCGTAAGCCGGTGAACGGAATACCACACTGTCAACGTAAGTGCCTTCCGTTACATCGGTACCCAGGGATTGGGCAATTTGTGGAGTAACAGTTCCCAGGTTAGCCCCGATAAATGGCACTGGCTCTTTTGGTACTTCCTGATTATTCTTCAGATATTCTACAACTTCCTTAATCGTACTCGATGGAATCGCAAATCCAATGCCTTGCGCCTCCGCACTAACAGCTACGTTCATCCCGATGACTTCACCTTTCAGATTAAGAAGCGGGCCACCGGAGTTACCCGGATTAATGGACGCATCGGTTTGCAGCAGATGCTCATAATTGCGGTCTTCCTCGCCGTTAGTTCCTTGAATATCGATCTCACGTTCCTTCGAGCTGAGTACGCCCGCGGTTACCGTATGTTCAAATCCGTGCGGGTTGCCGATCGCAACAAGCCATTCTCCGACCTTCAGCGAATTAGAATCACCTAGCGGAACGGTTGGGAAATCATTACCTTCGATTTTCAAAACAGCCAAATCCAGCTCATAACTGGAGCCAAGCAGTTTCGCTTCATATGGCTTTTTGGTTCCCTGTACCGTAACCTGAATCACATCCGAGCCATGGATAACGTGCTCGTTCGTCAAAATATATCCAGACTTGTCAAAGATGAATCCCGAGCCGATTCCCAAAGGCTGAAGCTGGGATTCTTGTCCACCGTTGCTGCTATTACCATTGTTACCACTGTTTCCGCCATTTCCTCCCTGGCTTGATTGACTGCCGCCGAAGAAATACCAGAATGGATCATTCATACTTGGGTTCGTGCTTTGTCTGTTGCTGCTATTCACCATCGTCTGGATCAGCACGACAGCTGGGCTAGCCTCATCTACCACAGATGCTACGTCACCCGGGTTCGATGGAATCATGGCTGATGCTGTCGTAGCTCCTCCATTATCCTTCACAGGGGCCGATGCCTCTTGCGCCGGGCTGGATGAGTAAGCTGCATCCGGTGTGAATAGATTCGTTCGATCAGCAGCAAACATCAAGCTTGAAATAACGATGACGCCTGCCAGGAAAGAAAGCAGTACTGTTTTCACGGAATTTTTAGGCTTCTGGCTGTAGTTCCATTCTTTATTTGCTTTCATGGAATCCATAGGCCCGCCGCCTCCTTGATTTCCGGAATTCGACTGCGAGAAACCCGAGGTTGGGATTGGTTTAACAGGCTGCGGTGCAGTAACTTCAACCTCCTGTGAAGCGCGGTTTTGGTAGGACCGCTCTGTCTTCCGGTCATCTCCGTCTTCGGATATGGACTGAAACGGTCCGTAAGAATAGTAGTAAGAAGAATTTTCAGTGGATGATATCTCAGGTCTTGATGTTTCATTGTTATTCGACTCGTTGTTGTTCATTCCCTCATCATTCGGATACCCATAACGCTTTCTTTGGTCGTCCATAGGTCTACCTCCTATTAGAATCACTTGCTTCCAAGTGGTTTAATTGATTAACTGTTCTTATTGTGTACTATAAACCTTAATAGTACCTTAAAAACAATTTAAAGGCAGATAAAAGAAAACCAGGCGTGCTAGGGGACCGCTCAGGGGACCATCTCTACATTTTTACCCATCCTTTGCGATGAGCATAGATGGCTAATTGCGTACGGTCATCAAGTTCACACTTCATTAGCAGATTGCTGACATGGGTTTTGACTGTCTTGATGCTTATATGCAGCTCTTCCCCGATCTCTTTATTGCTTTTGCCTTCAGCAATGAGCAGCAGCACTTCTCTTTCCCGCTCAGTCAATCCCGAATCCTCTCCGTTCACCATATGGCGACGAATCCCGCGGGTCAGTGCCTCCGATACATCCTTCGTCATGACTGGCATACCTCGAAACGCTCCCTGAAGCGCATAGATGAGTTCATCAGCTGATACGGTTTTCAGCACGTAGCTGACAGCTCCCGCCTCAATGCACTCGACTACAAGCTCATCTTCGAGGAAGCTGGTCAAAATCACGATCTTCTGATCTGGAAATTCCGACATCACCGCCCGGGTCGTCTCTGCCCCGTTCATAATCGGCATCATCAAATCCATCAGAATGAGATCAGGCCGCTTCGCCTCATCTCCATCTCTCAGCATATCCAGAACTTCCTGTCCATTTGCTGCTTCACCGATGACTTCAAATCCCGGATCCAGCGATAAATATGTTTTTAAGCCCATACGGACCATATCATGATCATCAGCCAACAGTATTCGAATCGTCCCCATAATGATGTTCCCCTCTCTATTCCCCTGTCTCAGCGACTACTTCCTGTTTCTTGCCCGTCTCAGTCCCCGACTCCTGCATATCCTCGGCATCAAAAAGCGGAATATTCACCCGCACCGTCGTTCCTGCACCCTTCTTGCTTATGATATCCACCTGACCGCCGAGCTTCTCGGCCCGTTCACGCATCGTAGACAGTCCGTAGGACCCCTGCTTGCCTGCCACTTCGTCAAATCCGACGCCATCATCACTAATGCTGAGCATTACGCGTTTCTGATCTTCTCGCAGCGACATGCTGACAAGACCTGCTCCCGCATGCTTTACAATGTTAGCTACGGCTTCCTGGATAATTAAGAACAGCTGGTGCTCAATAGCATCCGATACTCCGCCGTACAGCTCAACATCCTTCATACCCTTTAGTCCATTATGACGGCAATAATCCGGGAACCATCGTTCAAGTGCTTCTTCCAGTGTCCTGCCTTCCAGCTCTACAGGACGAAGCTGGGCGATCAATGCCCGCATCTGTTTCTGTGCGATATGCGACATTTCGATTAACTGGCCGAGCACTTTATCGCCATGCTCGGGATTTCGCTTTAGCACTGCTGGGAGGGATGACGCCGACATGTGAATGGCGAACAGCTGCTGACTTACTGTATCATGCAGATCTCTGGCCATCCGGCGCCGCTCCTCAAGCACTGCGGCTTCTGCGGCAATCTCTTTCTCCATGACATCCTGTTCGCCGAGACGCTGCAGCAGCTTCATTTTCTTTTCTAATGCCTCTGTCATACCATTAAATTCTTCATACACTCTGGCGAATGAGTCATCTTCCATGACAGGAAGCCGCGCATTCAAATTCCCTTTGGCAACCTGAAGCATATTCAGATGCAGAAGATCCAGCGGCCGCTGAATACGCTGACCGGCAATGTACCCTGCTATGCCTGTAAACAGAAGTACACCGACCGTGTAATAGATCCACAGCCGGTTATCTTCAATATGTATGTAGCCGGATTGATCAGCTGTGTATAAGAACACAGCAACTCCGGCTCCGATCAACAGAAAATAAAACATGATCACCCATTTGGTGTTTTTTAATATGCCCTTCATCACGGTTATCCTACCCTATTCACTTTGACATCACCGATAAACACACTGACGATGATTTTGATTTTTTTACCTGCTTCCCTGTAATGCGGACTTTCAAGCCCTGCATTGCTCATAAAGCCGCTGCGACTTTCCTCCAGCACCTTCATGTCGCCAATGAAGGAGTTGGTCGTGACATGAATGCCGACATCCGAATCGTTCGGTACAAACACTTTGACATCTCCGATAAATGCCGAAATATTAACTTTTGTCTCTCCATAAGGGATTTGTGCTTTGGTCAGATCCAGTACCGTATCGCCAATGAACTGCGAGATATTCGTCGGCTTCAACTGAAAATATTCCTTCCCCATATGCACGTCTCCGATAAATGAGGACTTGTTCACCGTATCATGGCTATGCCAAGAATTGTGATGATGGTGGTCGTGCCTTCCATCCTGATTACCTGAACCATCGCTGTAGCTTCTGCCGTCATAGTCGACATCCACATGGACTCTCGGGTGGCTGCCATCCTGACGTCCATGATGCTGCCGGCGATCCTGCTGCTGACCCTGCCAGCGGTAACCTTTATCTGTCTCATAGGTGCTCTTAGACTCGTATCCTTGATGTGTTTCTTTTTCTGCCTTGTCCGGCTTGCCAAATCTCCGTTCGAATTCCTCATCCAGAGAAGATTCCAGCGGACGCGCTTCAGGCGGATCGGGAAACTTATATTCATCGTGCCGCGGACCACTAAAGTCATCCGGAGCTGGCGGTGATGGCGGAGGCGTATGATGTTTCGGTTTAAAAATAACCTGCAATCCATACCCAATCAGGATGATCGGAATCGCATACTTGATAAGCTCACCGAATGAGATATCAAACCAGTCCAGATTTCTTCCCAGAAAATACGAACCAATGATGATCGGTACGATAGATCCCCACAATGCTCCTCCGCGGGCATATATTAAGCTTTGCAGCCCGAACCAGATAATAAATACCGGCCAAAAAGTCGAGAATATATAGCCAAGGTCCACATGTATCAGATCAAGCTGATTTAAAAGAAATACCACACCAATACCGATGAGCAGCAATCCATTGCTAAGCTGGCTCCATCCTTTTCTACTCATGGCCATCCCCTTGCCTTCCATTCTATTTTTTCTTAATTACAGTGTACAACATATGGAGGAAAACGGGTTAGCGGCGGTGGAATGAAGTTCATCTCGGTCTTGAGACCGATACGGTGGATAATATTGTAAGATTACTAAAACAGTAAAAAACCCCCGCATAAGCGGAGGTCTTATTGTGGCACGAACGATTGCTGACACTAAACCATTAGCGGTTTGCAGAATGGTCCCCTGGTGTGTTCAGTTCGCCAAACTCAGCATCAAACTTCTCGTTCGGTTTTTTGTAGTTTTCCTGAACCTTGGAGTTACCTTTAGGGTTGCTGGCGATGCTTGTGTCTTCAGCAAACTCAGCGTTGAACTTTTCATTCGGTGTTTGATAGTTATCTTGCACCTTCTTTTTAGCCACAGTATTCACCTCCCTGTTCTTATGCAATACCATCATCCTCTTCAGGGGATTGCCCCCCGAAAAGTAGTATGTGATGAACAGGGTGTCATTATTCTTAAACTTTAGATGGCTTCCTCCAGAATGGTTGAAGGCAGGAAACGATAAGTTTCAATCGCCTGGTCCAGCGTCTTCAGCATTTTCTCCGTGCACTTGCCGCTGCCGGTCTTGATGACCTGCACCTCGACTTCCTTTTTGCCCCATTCTTTAAAAACCTGCTTGGTTGTGGTGAAATACAGATCAATTTTGGGCCCCTTGATGGCAGAACCGATATCCGCTACAATTCCGTAGCCATAATCGGGTATATAAAGAATGCTGCCAAGCGGAAATACCTTGGGGTCCGCGGCGATCGTAGACAATGTATTTCGATCGCGCTTGACTTTTACCCCGGAATAGGTGATTCCGTATTGAGGATGCCCCGGCTTCTTCCCGGTAGATTCATACCCCGCCGTATACCCGGTCGCAGTAACCTTCACCGTATGCAGAACCTGCTCTTCTCTCGGTGCAAGCACAGGCATGGATTCACGTTTTTTCCCAGGCTTGCTGCGCTTGGGCTCCCGATCAGGAACGCCTAAATATCTATTCATATCGCTTAATCCTGCTGCACGAAGCGCATAGAACCGAGACATTTCAATGTAATCGGAACCTTGAAATTCATCCATAGGATCATACACATTTCTGGTATCAGTGGAATCATAGGATTCACTAAGAATCAAATTGACCCCCTCTGCAGTTGAAGCACCTGCACTAAACAAGAAAGCTGCTAATATAAAACCGACAAAAAACCTCTGCCATGTTTTCCATTGAATCATGTGAGAACCTCCCCCTTACTAGCGAGGGTTCCCACTTTTCAAATAGAATATACACCATAGCAGAGGTCTTGTTTCTAATTACATATTACAATACAAAGCTAACATTACACGACATGGGTGTTGATTTCTTCGCGCAGCTTAAGGATGATTTCATCCAATGGCTGGGCACCGATATCCCCTTCACCGCGTTTACGAACCGAAACAGCATTCGCATTCTTCTCGTTCTCACCAACGATAAACATATAAGGAATCTTCTCGAGCTGTGCTTCCCGAATCTTATAGCCCAGCTTCTCATTACGAAGATCGGCCTCAACCGAGATTCCGGCGAATTGCAGTTTCTCTGTTACTTCCTTAGCGTAGTCTTCAAAGGCATTTGAAACCGGAATGACTTTCACCTGAACCGGGGACAGCCACAGCGGCAACGCACCGGCAAAATTCTCAAGCAAGAAGGCAGTGAAACGTTCCATTGTACCCAGTATTCCGCGATGGATGACGACCGGACGGTGCTTCTGCCCATCTTCACCGACATATTCAAGCTCAAAACGTTCCGGCAGGAGGAAGTCAAGTTGAACCGTTGACAATGTCTCTTCCTTACCAAGCGCTGTGCGAATCTGTACGTCAAGCTTCGGACCGTAGAAGGCTGCTTCACCTTCCGCTTCATAGAACGGCATGTCCAGGCTCTCCACAACTTCACGGAGCATGCGCTGGGACATCTCCCACATTTCATCATTCTGGAAGTACTTCTCGGTATCCTGAGGATCACGATAAGACAGTCGGAAGCGATAATCATGGATGCCGAAGTCTTTATAAACGGTCATGATCAGCTGAATCACCCGTGCAAACTCTTCTTTAATCTGATCCGGGCGGCAGAAGATATGAGAATCATTCAATGTCATCGCGCGTACACGATGCAGGCCTGTCAGTGCACCGGACATCTCATAACGATGCTGCATGCCAAGCTCCGCTATACGAATCGGAAGATCCCGATAGCTGTGCATATCGCTCTTGTATACCATCATATGGTGCGGACAGTTCATCGGACGAAGCACAAGCTCCTCGTTGTCCATTTCCATTTTCGGGAACATATCTTCCTGGTAGTGCTCCCAGTGACCGGACGTTTTGTACAACTCTACGTTTCCGAGAACAGGTGTGTACACATGCTGGTATCCCAGACGCTCCTCCATGTCCACGATATAGCGTTCCAAGGTACGGCGCAGCTTCGCGCCGTTAGGCAGCCAGATCGGCAAGCCTTGTCCAACAAGCTGTGAGAAAGTAAACATTTGCAGTTCCTTGCCCAGCTTACGATGATCACGCTTCTTGGCCTCTTCAAGCAGATGCAGATGCTCGTCAAGCTGTGCTTTTTTTACAAAAGCTGTACCATATACACGCTGAAGCATCTTATTCTTGCTGTCACCACGCCAATAAGCGCCGGCCACATTCATCAGCTTGAACACTTTAATCTTGCCTGTTGAAGGGACATGCGGTCCACGACAGAGGTCAAAGAATTCGCCCTGCTCATAAATGGTGATGACACTATCCTCAGGCAGAGCATTGATAAGCTCCAGCTTGTACGGATCCCCCAGCTCGCCAAAAATACGCAGCGCTTCCGCACGGCTTACTTCCTTGCGGACAATCGGCAGGTTCTCACCGACAATGCGTTCCATTTCCTTCTCGATCTTCTGCAGATCCTCCGGATTCAGTGGCTCTTCAAGGTCCATATCATAATAGAAGCCGTCCTCGATAACCGGTCCTACGCCCAGCTTTACTTCCTTGGCTCCGTACAAACGCTTGGTTGCCTGAGCGAGCAGATGCGCTGTACTGTGACGCATCACTTCAAGCCCTTCAGGAGTATCCTGTGTAACGATTTCGATCAAAGCCCCGTCTTCAAGCGGAGTTGATAAATCCACGACGATCCCATTCAATTTGCCCGCTACGGCATTCTTACGCAGCCCACTGCTAATGGATGCAGCCACATCCTCGATATTGCTGCCTTCCCCGTACTCTCTAACGGAGCCGTCAGGCAATTTAATTTGAATAGCCACCTTGCATTCCTCCTAAATAATTACTTTAATAAGTACTTCACGTTACTTTCATATATGAAGGACGCTTTAGTCTACCTCGCGATGCAGGATAAGGTCCTATAGGATGCCTGCCCATACATCACGAGAAATACCGGAACATGCAAAAAACACCCGTCCCGCAAAGGGACGAGTGTTATACCCGTGGTTCCACCCTAATTCGACCTCTCCATCATCTTACGTACCGTATACCTGTACTTAACCCGAATGGATGATCCTTCATCAGCATGGGGTAACGGTCATGAACCGGTGAAGCCTACTCATCTGCAAATCATAGTGAAGTGCGATTTCGGCGACACAGCTACAAAGGGGTAAATCAATGGAGCACCGGAGGAAATTTCAGCCTAGGTTACCTCTCTCTGAACGGTCTTTCCCAGTTTGATTCATATCTTTGTCATCGCTTTTACGTGATTTTATCAGTAATTATAAGCCCGATCAGCTCGGTGCGTCAAGTCATCATTCGGCCGTTTCCAAGAAGCGCACTGCATTCCGGACAGCTGCAGCATACCTCAGCCCGATTATCAAAAATATGGGCCAGCGTCACGATTACAGGAAGCTCCGGCTGCCTTGTATGGATGATCATTCTGGCAGGGGAAACAGCTATCAGCGTGCTCACAACCATATCCTCGATCTCCATCTCTTGGTCAAGCCTTTCCATCACCAACCCGTCGTCGCGTGGACGCTCAATCGGTCTGAGATTTCCATCCAGCAGCAGGAAATCTTCTTCTCCTTTGTGAATGACATGGACCAAGGGCATTTTGGGCTCCTGGAAGTACACAAAATACTTCAGCAAGCTTACGAATTCTTCATACTGTTGATCCAGCATAAATTCATCCACGGCATACTCCGCCATCTCGCGAAGCTCCTGTTCATAAGGCTGAAGCCGAAATGTCAGAAATCCATCGAGATTAAGCTCGGGGACTTCGTTAAGGCATTGGTATATGCCATCGGACAGCCTTCGTCTGCGGCTCATCATGAACTCACAGGAGGGACCTTCATTTTTTTGCAGGAGCATTAAAAACCATTGCAGAATTCTTCCTGCCTCATCCTCATCATCAAACTCGAATTCCGAGAACATTAACCGTGCAGCGATCTCCTGCTCTTTCTCTTCCATGATATAAGCAGTGATTGCTTCGGCGGTGAGTCGGCGCAGTGTGTCGGCTGATGCCGTCCAAGTGGACAGCGGAACCTTGCCGGAGCACGTCCACATTACGCGGTCATCCGAAGCGCTGAACGTGAATTTCAGCTGCTTGCATTGTTTATGTAACTCTTTCTGCTTGTCTGTCATGATACGGTGAAACGCTTTTTTCTCGTCTTCATTCCGTATACCTGCAGATACGCTGAACAGTTCCATGGAATCACTCCTTTCGAGTTCCCTTTTCAGTATATGGGGACCCGCTCGGGGATATACGGAACTCTTGCTTGGAAAAACAAGCAAGTCCAGGTGCAGAATACGGCTTGTATCATAAAAAGACGGGCCGATCGCTCGGCTCGTCTTTAGAAGATCGATTTACTTGTATTAGTTCTGCATAACAAAGTCACGTTCAATCGTACTGTTATCTTCAAAAACGCGAAGGATATCATACCGCGTGTTGCGTTGAGCCGGAATATTGCCGGTCTCACGAATCAATTGAATGATCGATTCAATATTGACCTTATACACAGCACCAGCGGAAGAAACTACATTCTCCTCCATCATTGTACTGCCGAAGTCATTGCAGCCGTAGCTCAGAGACAGCTTGCCGATCTCAGGTCCCATCGTTACCCAGGACGACTGCAGGTTCGGAACATTATCGATCGCCAGGCGGCCGATCGCTACTGTCTTCAAGTATGCCTCCGGCGTTTCGCGCTCACGCTTCAGATTCGTATTGTCCGGTTGGAATGTAAACGGAATGAAGGCCAGGAAGCCTTTAGAATCATAACCATTCTGGATGCACTCATCCTGCGCGTCACGCACGCGAAGCATATGCAGCGCACGCTCTTCCATCGTTTCGCCCAGACCGATTACCATGGTCGCTGTCGTATTCATGCCGACTTTATGAGCCGTCTGCATAACATCCATCCATTGGCGCCATGTACCTTTCAGGCGGCTGACTTTTTTACGGATGCGGTCATCCAGGATCTCAGCGCCGCCGCCAGGCAAGGAATCCAGTCCTGCCGAATGGAGCTCGCGCATCACTTCCTCGAGTGTCAGTCCCGAAATTTCCACCATTTTCATAATCTCAGCAGGGGAGAAGGAATGCATCGTAATATTAGGGAACCGCTTTTTAATGTTGCGCAGCAGATCCGTATAATAATTAAATGGCAAGTCCGGATTAACTCCGCCCTGCATGAGAATCTCCGTGCCGTTCACATCCTCGGTCTCCTGAATCTTCTGAAAGATCGTCTCATCCGGAAGAACATATCCTTCGGAAGAACCCGGTCTGCGATAAAAAGCACAGAAACGGCAGAAAACATCACAAATATTCGTGTAGTTAATATTTCGGCCGATCACAAACGTTGTTATAGGGTCCGGATGCAGACGCTTTGTCATCACATCTGCCGCATGGCCTATTTTCTCAATTTCATCACTCTCAAAAAGCGCCACAGTATCTTCCAAGTTTAAACGCTCACCGCGTAAAGCCTTATCTAGTATACGGTCTACCGTACTCATTGTTGAAGCCTCCCAACTTAGGACAAAATAACAAATCACCAGTAAAAGTAAAACTATAACCTCTCTCATCCTACCACATTCCGGGATTAAAAACGACATCCCGTCCATGACGGGATGCCAGAATTCTTACTCTATAGAGAGCGCTTGAACCTTCCGTTCAGCACTTCTCAGTTCTCTTTAATAGCTCGCTGAAAAAGCACGGTCCAAATCGGCTATCAGATCATCTATATCCTCCAGCCCGACTGAGAACCGCAGCAAACCATCCGTAATTCCGCGTTCATGCCGAACCTGTGCACCCATAGCCGCATGCGACATCATAGCCGGATAGGATAGGATGCTCTCCACGGCCCCCAGGCTGACTGCCACAAGCGGCAGCTTCACGTGATTCAGCACCTGCTTTGCCCGCTCGCCTGAACCTACATCAAAGGAAACCACTGCACCATAACCGCTGGATTGCTTCTCATGGACCTCGCGTCCCGGATGATTCAATAAGCCGGGATAATACACATGTTCAATGTCGCTGCGACCCTGCAGCCAAGCCGCCAGTTTGGCTGCGCTTTGCTCGGAGTGAGCCATACGTGTGCTAAGCGTCTTCATTCCGCGCATGAGCAGCCAGGAATCCTGTGCGCCAAGCACCGTGCCGAGACCATTTTGCAGCTGCTTTAAACGTTCTCCCAGCTCCTCGGTTCTGGCAACAGCGAGACCTGCAAGCACATCGCTGTGTCCACCGAGAAATTTAGTTGCGCTGTGGATGACAATATCCACGCCAAATTCAATCGGCCGCTGATAGAACGGTGTCATGAATGTATTATCAAGTAGGGTAAGAAGTCCTTGCTCCTGCGCCCATGACGTTACAGCACCAATGTCAGTAATCTTGAGAGTCGGGTTCGAAGGGGTCTCCATATAAACTGCTTTCGTATTCGGTTTGAGCGCTCTCTTCACCTGATCCAGATCCGTCATGTCCACGAATGTACTCTCAATGCCCATACGGCTCAGGATGCTGGTCAACAGGCGGTAGGTTCCCCCGTATACATCTTCCGTCACGATCATGTGATCGCCTGCCGAGAGCAGCATGAACGAGCTGGAGATCGCCGCCATCCCGGAAGCATAAGCGAAACCACGTACGCCTCCTTCCAGAAGCGCAATATAGTCCTCCAGCGCCTGCCGAGTCGGATTGCCGGAACGGCTGTAATCATGTTGAGGCGGGTTATAGATATCATCATGATGAAACGTCGAAGCTTGATAGATAGGGACGCTTGAGGCTCCCGTCGCCCGGTCGATTTCCCCGCCGAAATGAAGTAATTTCGTTTCAAAACGGAGATCATCATCCTGATGGTCTTTCTGCGCTGCTGACCATTTCTTGCTTTGTGTTTCCAGCCCTGAAGGACCTTTATCAATACTCATTCCCCAGCGCCCCCTTCCACTTCAGCGATAGCCGCGTTCAGCGCAGCATCCAGATCCGCAATCAGATCATCAACATGTTCAATGCCAACTGAGAATCGGAGCAGGCGGTCATCTACACCGATCGCTTCGCGAATCTCTAGCGGAATGTCCGCATGGGTCTGCACAGCAGGATAAGTCATCAGGGACTCGACGCCCCCCAGACTTTCAGCGAATGCGATCAGCTTCACATGTCGCAGCACAGGCTCCACATAGCAGGCATCCTTTACTTTGAAAGAGAAGATACCGGTATTGCCGCTGGATTGGCGATTCTGAATCACATGTCCCGGATGATCCGGCAGGGCAGGATAATATACGTTCTCTATTGCTGGATGAGTCGTTAAGAATGTAGCTACTGCGGTTGCATTCTCTTCATGCCGATCCATGCGAAGGGCGAGTGTCTTCATTCCCCTCATAAGCTGATAAGAATCAGAAGGACTCAATACTGCGCCAATGGAGTTGTGAAGAAACGCCATTTCCTCTGACAACTCTTTACCTTTCGTGACGATGATGCCGGCAAGCACATCATTATGTCCTCCCAGATATTTAGTGGCGCTATGTATGACAATGTCCGCTCCGAGCTCGATCGGTCTCTGAAAATACGGAGTGAGAAGTGTGTTATCTACGATGCTGATCAGTTGATGATGACTTGCCCATGTACAGACTGCTTCGATATCTGTAATCATCATGAGCGGGTTGGTCGGTGTTTCGATGAAGACCGCTTTCGTGTTGGGCCGTCTGGATCCTTCGAGTGCATCCAGATCATTCGTATCCACATAGGTTGCAGTCACGCCGAACTTTGCCATGATTCGTTCAAGCAAACGGTAAGTTCCGCCATACAGATCCAACGATACAATCAAATGATCGCCTTGGCTGAACAATGCGAAAATGGTCTGCAAGGCAGCCATGCCAGAGCTGCAAGCAAAGCCGGCATCCCCGGATTCCAACTCCGCGCAGGCCTCTTCCAGCACGGATCGCGTTGGATTCTTCGTACGGGAATAATCAAATCCTGTGCTGTGGCCTAACTTTGGATGGCGATAAGCAGTAGCTTGATAAATCGGAAAGTTCACCGCTCCGGTAACCGGTTCTTGTACCGATCCAATCTGGGCAAGCCTGCTCTCTATATTTAACGATTTCTTCTCCATCACATATTTCCTCCTATACGCTGCTATATTTGCGGTCCAATATCATATGGCGTTTCTTGATATACATAGTAATTGAGCCAATTAGTAAATAATAAATTTGCATGCGCACGCCATATGGACGGAGGCGTTCTAGTTGGATCATCGTTCGGGTAATAGTTGCGAGGCAGCGTGATGTCCATTCCTTTGGCAACATCACGGTCGTACTCCCACTTGAGCGAGTCTGCATCATACTCGGAATGCCCTGTGGCAAAAATCTGCTTTCCGTCCCGGCTTGCAACCAAATAAATACCTGCTTCCTCCGACTCGGACAGGATGACTAAATCGTCGATTCCTGTAATGTCTTCGCGCCGAACCTCCGTATGACGGGAATGCGGAACAAAGTACATCTCATCAAAGCCGCGAAGCAGCTTGGTACAGGGTTCATTGATCGTGTGCGAAAAGACGCCAAAGCATTTCTCTTCCAAGCTGTATTTCGGCACGCCGTAATGGTAATAAAGACCGGCCTGCGATGCCCAGCATATATGCAAAGTGGAGGTAACATGAGTCTTGCTCCATTCAAAAATCTCAGTAAGCTCATTCCAGTAGTTCACTTCTTCAAACTCCAGCTGCTCCACCGGGGCTCCTGTAATGATCATGCCGTCAAAGCGACGGTTCTTCACTTCTTCAAAGGTTTTGTAAAAAGACTCCAGATGCTCAGCTGACGTATTCTTGGAAACATGGGAACCCGGATGAAGAAGGACAACATCCACTTGGAGGGGGGAGTTGCCGATCAACCGCAGTAGTTGAGTTTCCGTCGTTTCCTTGGTTGGCATTAAGTTAAGTATAGCGATTCGCAATGGGCGGATATCCTGTTGGAACGCATGACTCTCATCCATCACAAATATGTTCTCTCCAGCCAGAACTTCCTTGGCCGGCAAGGCATCGGGAATTTTGATTGGCATTATGGCTCACTCCTTCGAATTATGAAATGATACATGCTTAAGCTGTGAGATTAGGCGTTAATTGTGTATATACGAAAGATGACCTTTCTCACTTGGAGAAAGGTCATCATTTACGTATCATAATGCGCCTCTCTCATCTGTCAGGCTATACAACCATTACGTGAATCGTTGTATCTCCTGCAAGAATTAGCACCGTACGATGTTGCTGCCGGTTGCCGGGTTTCATAGGGCTAGTCCCTCCACCTGCTCTTGATAAGATTTCGCTTTATTCAGTTGTTTTAGAAATTTGTTCGTAATTGATACTTACTTTAAATCATCCACCATTGTTCGTCAAGATCCTTTTCTGCAGTACATCCGCCCAACACATAACACGGAAGTTTTCCATACCCTATATGATAAGCACTTGACTGGTCTGGATTTCAACTTGAAAGGTCCCAAACCCAGCGGTATACTAGACAAGTGCTGTTAAAAAACGAGTATGAAAGAGGTGACATGAAAGATGGACGGTGACCCGAGTCAGAAACTGGATGCACAAGACGCACAACCGCATAGGATTAAGATCAGCTTACCGGCGAAGGGCAGCGTTATTTTTCATGCGCTTTGATTCTGCTCTTTATTTCTTAAGTCATGCCCGTATACCGGTGGGCTGATATCCTGTGCCTTTACTGCTTAATTAAGCAGCTTGTAATTGACAAAGGAGTGATATCAGATGAAAATCCGGTTGGTCGATTCGGGCGTATTTACACCTGTTGAAGACATCCAAATGACACTAACACCACCAGCTAGCGGCTTCTATTGGCTGGATGCGGACGTGGATGATTTAGCCGAACTACAGCCCCTCTTCTCCCTTCATGATCTTGCTGTGGAGGACTGCCTTAGTGAAGAGGAGCAACGCCCCAAAATCGAAATTTATGAAAATCACTATTTTATCGTTGTCAACAGTATCCGCTTTGATGACGAAGAAATATTTCTTCGAGCATTGAACGTTTTCCTGGGCAGACATTTTATAATCACGGTAACCAAGCAGAAGATCCATGAGCTTCGCTCCGTCAAGCCGCTCCTGTGGGAGGATGAAGTCAGTACACCTGACCGTTTCCTCTATCTGTTGATCGACCTCGTCACAGACAACTACTTCACAGTAGGAGACCGGATCGAGGCACGGATCGAAAAACTGGAAGAAGATATTCTGATGCATACCAAGAAATCCCACCTGAGCGAAATTATTGGTCTGCGCAGTGAAATTCTGTGGCTCAAGAAAGTGCTTGGACCTCAGAAGGAAGTCATCAATACACTTAACAAAAAAGACCTTCGGCTGATTGATGATCAGCTGCAAAAATATTTCAGCGACATCTATGAAAATGCCGTTAAAATTTCCGAGACCTTCGAGACCTATCGGGATCTCATGGGTAACCTTCGCGAGGCTTATCAATCCAGTATTGCCAATCGGGCCAACGAAATTATGCGTGTGTTTACAGCGATTACAACCATCTTCATTCCGCTGACGCTCATAACGGGAATCTACGGCATGAACTTTACAAATATGCCTGAACTCGACTGGAAATATTCATACTATGTGGTACTAGGCATCATGATTTCTGCCGGTGCTCTCATGTTTTATCTGTTCCGCAAGAAAGACTGGATATGATATGCACTTTATCCAGACTGCACGACTTGCAGACATCATCAGGCCAGGTTCCCTTGCAACAAGGAGAACCTGGCCTGATTTATGTAGGTTAGACTCAGCTCACCTTAACTTTGCTGGCCTCTGCCCTTCGGAACCGAATGCGCAGCAAGCGCAACCGCTCGTATAATTTCTCCGTTCCTCCTATTTCCTCTGCCTCTCCCTTCTCGGTTTGTGCTTGTCCATACACACGCTGTAATACCGGTTTTAGAAAAGTGTCACCGAGCTCTTCAAAAGCACGCCATACCGTTGTCTGCTCTGTTTCAGTAATTGTGCTCAATTCAACCTGCAGCAGCTGTTCTGTATCATAACCTTCCTTCTCAAGTCCTTCTAATTCCTCGACCAGATCCCGACGCGACAGCGAAGTACGTTCTTCCAGCTGGGCCAGCGAAACTCCTTCAGCAATGCCAAGAAGCATCATACGACGGATTTGGAAGCGCTCCAACTCCTGCTTGTATTTCTGTTCTTTTTGTTTATACAGCCAGGATAAGAACACTTCTTCAGATAGCTGCGAATATACCCAATCCAATGGAAATGATGTCGTTCGTTCGATCTTCGACGTTATTTCTAGCCATTCTGCGCCGTGTTCCGAAGCCTTACTAGTTCCTATTCCCGGAAGCTGAAGGAGTTCCTCCTCTGTCTGGGGGATAAACGCGCTAATCATGCGCAAAACCCGATTGCTGGCAATAAAATAAGGTGCCTTCCTGCCGGATGCCGCCTTTCTCCTGCGCCAGGCGCAGAGCTCAGTGTACAGCTCCTCCGAGCCATACAGTTCACTATAGCACTGCAGTTTCTGGCTTACCTGGCTCTTGCCCCCATTCTCTACCGATTCATGAAACACTCCCTCAATCAGTGGTCGAAAGCCTTCACCCAGCTTCTTCGCCAATTGATGCCGATACACACATAACAACTCATTCCATGAATTTCCCTCGTACCACTCCTCATCGGAAAAGTCGCCATCTTGCTCGATACTCCGCCAACCGAGCCGCCATCCCCCTTCTTCTTCGCCGATCCACACCTGAGCAGATCGGGGATGACCTGACTCATCCGCCCCGCTCATCTGATTCATAAATACAATTTGCATTCCCCGTTACCTCCTGTTTACTCAATCAGCATAACGATAAAACCACGCAAAAAAGCACCTTTCCTCCGCCGCAGCGTCAAGAAAGGTGCTTCCCATTCAAACATGTTATACTGTTGCATCTATAATACCATAATTTGCCATGGAATCAAGCGCTTTTATGTCATTCTATATAGAGGTTACGCAAGTGCGCTCTTCGCCTCATCGACTGCCAGCTTGGCCAATGCCAATGCGCCGCAGAGTCCCGCATTATCACCAAGCATCGGTGGAACGATAAACTGGTCGATCCCCTCATGAAGGCTTGGATGCTGAACATAACCAGCCAACAACTCCTGAAGTTTCGTACGGATCAACGGGAATAGCTGCTCCTGCTTCATAACGCCTCCGCCCATAACAATTCGCTGAGGGGACAAAATGAGCACATAATTCATCAGTGCTTGGGCCAGATAATAAGCCTCCATTTCCCAAGCCGGATGATCCGGCGTCAGCTCCACGCCAGGAACGCCCCAACGTTTACCCAGAGACGGACCGGCAGCAAGGCCTTCCAGACAGTCTGCATGATAAGGACAAGTTCCTTCATACTGATCTTCCGGATGGCGGCGCACATAAATATGTCCCATCTCCGGATGCGACAAGCCGTGAATCAATTCACCCGCTACCACAGCACCTGCCCCTACTCCAGTTCCAATCGTAATATACAGACAACTGTCCAGGCCCTGGGCAGCACCCCAAGTATACTCGCCAAGAGCTGCTCCATTTACGTCCGTATCAAATCCGATCGGAACATCAAAGCGCTCTTTCAGCGCTTTCACAATATTGTAATTGCTCCAATGCGGCTTCGGTGTCGTTGTGATGCAGCCATAAGTCGGGCTTCCCTTCACCGGATCAATCGGTCCGAATGAACCGACTCCGATCGCCTCTATATCCTTGTCAGCAAAAAAGTTGAAAACGTTTGCCATCGTTTCTTCGGGGGTTGTTGTCGGAAAACTCACACGTTCCACAACCGTTCCATCCGCAGTACCTACGCCGCATACGAACTTGGTTCCTCCTGCTTCAATTGCTCCAAGTAAACTCATGCTTCTTCCATCCTCTCCATGATGTGCAGTATCTAATTTTCTGTTTGGTTGTTAACAAGCTCTATTCGAGCATATGTAAACATCGCGCTCCCGTCAAGTCTGCTAGGCGTCTTATCCCGCATCGCTTGATAAACAAGAGGCCATGGCCGCGATCACGGCGGCTCCCCAACTTAAAATAAGGGGCCTCGCAAAACAGCGAGGCCGTGAGGAATCAATCAATGCTATAAATGTTTCTTTATGACTAGGATCCGACCGCGATTCCAAACAAATAACCGAGGCTTTTCATTTCAAGCTCCTCCAGCTTGGACAGTGCACGATCGTGATCTACATTTAATCGGCATAAATCCAATTCGCACTCCATGGGAACCTCACAATGAATCTCAGCCAATGCTCGGGATAAGTGCAGCATGTCCATATCCGCTTCAATCTTGGTGCGAACCCCTTTGGTCAGTGAGTCAAGGTTTGCAAGGATACCCTCCACTGATTCATACTCCTGAATCAACTTGACTGCCGTCTTTTCGCCGATTCCGCGAACGCCCGGATAATTATCGCTTGTATCCCCCATCAATCCTTTAACATCGATGACTTGTTTAGGGGATAGTCCCTTTTCGGCATATAGCGTTTCAGGGGTATAGTGCATATAATTGCCGTGGCCTTTTTTCATAATAATAACGGAGGTTGAGTCATTCACAAGCTGGAGAAGGTCGTGGTCTCCTGACAGGATCATCACATTCATGCTGTCTCTAAACCGTCTGGCCAGTGTACCGATGCAATCATCAGCTTCATAGCCGACGACGCCCAGATTCGGAATTCCCAGGCATTCGGTCACATCACGAACCAACGAAAACTGCGGGACCAGATCATCCGGTGCTTCCGCACGATTTCCTTTGTAGGCGGCGAACTGCTCGGTACGAAAGGTTTTGGAACCCATATCCCAGCAGCAAGCCACATGGGTAGGCTGAAATTTATCAATGGCATCCCACATATAACGCAAGAAGCCGTAAATTGCGTTAGTAGGAACACCCGCTTTGGTACGTCGTATATAACCGCTTGACGCGGTAGCATAGTAAGCACGAAATAATAAAGCCATCCCGTCGACAAGCATTAAGGATGGTTGCTGATTCGATATCACAGTAAGAATCGCTCCTAACTTTTACATCTCTGATAAAACCTTTAAATGAACCTATTCATTATATCATATCCCCTTAGGGACTTGGACTTATCGAAGTACATTTCATTGAATTTCCTAACATTGGCGATTTCATTTAACATAAATACACCCCGGCAGTCAAAGACCGCGGGATGCAATAGTAATATTGCTTCATGTACAAACTCCAAAGCCCTGAAGACAAGGACCGTAATGATAATCCAATCCAGAGGGCTAGATATATTCACTTTTGAGCGGTTCTACTTCTTCCAAGCTTCTTCGTATTGCTCGGCTTTGAATCCAACGGTAACTTTACTGCCATCCGTCACGATAGGGCGCTTGATCAATCTTCCATTGGAGGACAGCAGCTCAATTTTCTCCTCATCGGAGAGTCCCAGCAGCTTGTCTTTCAGATTCATTTCCTTGTAAACCTCTCCGCTCGTATTAAAAAACTTCTTTAGTTCCAGGCGGCTCTTGGCGATCAGGTCTGCTAATTCCGCCTTCGCCGGCGGCTCTTCAAAAATGTTCTGAAGCTCCAGCTCATGTCCTTCGTTCTGCAGCCATTTCACTGCGTTTCGGCATGTGCCGCACTTCGGATATTGATATACTTTCAGTTTACTCATTCGATACGATCTCCTTCTACGATTGTCATGATATATCAGATGGCCTCTTCACCGGCAAGCATTGATCTCAGAGATTTCATATCCTCTGGAAGAGGAGCTGTAAAAACCATCGTCTTCCTTTCAATCGGGTGAACCAATGTCAAGCTTGAGGCATGCAGAGCCTGTCTGTCGATATAGCTGTCCAGCTTCAGGATCGAAGATGCTTCCCCGTGCTTCTCATGTACATCGTTATACTCTGCAGACACGTCCGCACCAGCTTGTACCAAATTGTAAACGGGATGCTGATACATCCGATCGCCGATTAATGGGCAGTCGATGCTGAGCATATGCACCCGAATCTGATGCGTCCGGCCCGTTTCCAGCTTCAATTCCACCAGGGATGCTGCAGGATACGTTTCGTACACCTTGTAACTTGTCAGTGAAGGGTATCCCTCCGGCGTAACGATACGGCGGTGGGGCTCTAACGGATCCCGATCAATCGGCCCATCTATACTGCCTGATTCTGAGCTTGGCCTACCATGGACCAGCGCTACATATCTCTTATCAACTGTGCCGGCAATCATCTGCTCAGAAATATGCTGATGAATGTAGGAATTCTTTGCGATTACGAGCACACCGGACGTTTCCTGATCCAGCCTGTGAACCGCTCGAAAGCGGTAATTCCAGCCCTTCTCCTGCCAATAGTGAACCACTCCATTCGCCAGCGTCCCAGTATAATGCCCATGTGTCGGATGTACAATAATCCCGGCAGGCTTGTTCAGAACAAGCAGATGTTCGTCCTCGTACAGAATATGAAGTTCCATCGGCTGTGGGAGCATATCATCAGAACGTTGCTGTTCCAGCCGAATTTCGATTAGATCACCCGCCTGCACTTTAACACTAATGTAAACACGGGTCCCATTTAGCATAATGCCCTGCTCGGTCAACTTGAGCCGTGAAAGCAGCTTACGGGATACCCCCATACGTTTTTGCAAAATGGTCTTAAGCAGCATGCCGTCTTCATGGGTGGGCACAACATAGCGTATTGGTGGATAATACAAGCCCATAAATTAACGGAAGACCTTTCCACTGCGCTCATATTCGACATCCGGAATCCCCGCATGGGCATTGGCTGCGCGTGCAGTAACAAAGAAATAGTCCGATAACCGATTCAAATACCGGCGTACTTCCGGATTAATTTCTGTGGTTCGTCCAAGGGTTATAGTCAATCGCTCAGCTCGGCGGCATACGGTTCTGCATACGTGAAGCACAGAAGACAACGCGCTCCCACCTGGCAAAATAAATCGTTCGAGTGGAGGATTCTTCTCCTCAAAAGCATCCAGCCACAACTCCAAATTGTCCACAAGCTCTGCTGCTACTTTAAGCTTATCCTCCCGGGGTCTCGCGTAAGCCAAATCTGATCCGCAATCAAACAACTCATGCTGGATTCGAATCAGCTGCTGATGCAGCTCCTCAAACTCGGCTTCTTTGGCCAAGAAAACGGCTTGCCCAACAAAACTGTTCAATTCATCTATGGTGCCATATGCTTCAATGCGCGGATCATCCTTTGGCACCCGGCCGCCAATAATCGAGGTTTCCCCCGCATCTCCCGTTCTTGTATAGACCTTCAATATATCTTCCTCCTTTAAAGTCCCTTCTCTGTTCGTCGCCAAGCACCTACATATCTCATTAAGCTCAACTATATCATAATTCACAGCGGCGGTCCCGCTTCCAAGCAGCAGCCTCGTGCAGTGAACATGGGCCGCCAGAAACACCCTGATACACAGAGAAAACCAAATGCAAACGAGGCTGATCACTGAGTAATCGCACTCATGATCAGCCTCATATTATTAGAATCATGTCGTATGTTATAGTTTCTTTTTGGGGTGTGCCTTCATATATTCGTTGATCTTCAAATCCAGCAGACTGCTGATTTCAATCACGATTTCCGATGTGAAGGACTGCTCTTCCAAAAAAATCTGTTCCATTTTTCGGCGAAGCATATGAATTTCGTCTTCCAAGGTAATTTCCGAAGGGGTGGATTTGGCTGATTTAATTGACCATTTACCGTGATTATTGTCTTCAGCCATGTATTCACCACGATAGTTTGACAATTCATAATCACAAAACACTGGTGATCCCTCCTCCGAAAGTAAAATTCTGCTCCCAAAATAAAATTATAACATACTTTTTGCCATTGGAAAGTATCTTTTCTGTTAAATCAAGGAAAAGGTTCAACATTTTACTTTGCTATTTTAATTTTGCCACAAAGTTGCCCATTCTTTCCAGTGCCTCATTTAGTTGAGCGATGGATGTGGCATAAGAACAACGGATAAATCCTTCACCGCCCATACCGAAAGCGGTGCCCGGCACGGCGGCCACTTTGGCTTCGGTCAGCAAACGCTGAGCAAACTCCTCCGAGGGTAAGCCGGTGTTCTTTATGCTTGGAAATGCGTAGAATGCCCCTTGTGGTTCGTGACAATCAAGACCGATTTCCCGAAGTCCGGAAACGACGAGTCTCCGGCGCTGGTTATAGGACTCAACCATCCTGTCTTTTTCACCCATGCCATGACGCAGGGCCTCAAGGGCCGCGACTTGGCCCATTGCCGGCGCACACATAACCGTATATTGGTGGATTTTCAGCATGGCACCGATCAGATCTCTATGGGCACATACATATCCCATACGCCAGCCGGTCATCGCAAACGCCTTGGAGAATCCGCTCACCAAGATAGTGCGGTCCATCATGCCCGGAATTGAGGCAAAGCTCACATGCTTGCCTTCATACGTAAGCTCTGCGTAAATTTCATCAGAGATTACAATCAGATCATGTTTTTCGACCAGTTCTGCAATAGGCAGCCAATCCTCATAAGTCATAATTGCACCCGTTGGATTGCTTGGATAGCATAAGATCAAAATCTTCGATTTTGGTGTGATTTGTGCTTCCAGGGCTTCTGCCGTGAGCTTGAATTGATGCTCTGCCGTCGTTTCAATGCCAACAGGCACCCCGCCGCCGATCGAAGCAATTGGCGAGTAGGAAATGTAACACGGTTCAGGGATGAGAATTTCATCACCTGGAACGATTAAGGCTCGCAGAGCCAGATCAATGGCCTCACTGCCACCGACGGTTACAATCATTTCACTTGCAGGATCATAGTTTACTTGGAAACTAGCGCTCAGATATTCGGCGATTGCTTCCCGCAGCTCCGGCATACCCGCATTGGAAGTATATCCTGTAAAGCCCCTCTCCAGCGAATACACGCAAGCTTCTCTCACATGCCACGGAGTTACAAAATCAGGTTCCCCAACACCAAGCGTAATTATATCCTTATTACCGCTCACAAGATCAAAAAACTTTCGGATTCCCGATGGTTGGATATCCCTGACGCGTGGCGCCAAGTAAGAGCTCATGGATTTCCTGTTATTTTCTGCAAGCTGCTGTTCGTTCAAAATCATAGCACACGCTTCCTTTACGGCGAGATCAGGAGACGATTGTCTTCTTGACGTTCTTCAAAGATAATCCCGTCTTGTTTATATTTTTTCAAAATAAAGTTCGTTTTGGTTGATAATACAGAGTCGATGGGTGACAGCTTCTCGGAAACAAAATTGGCCACATCACGCAAGCTTGCGCCTTCTACTTCCACCAGCAGATCATAGGCGCCTGACATAAGATAAACCGATTTCACCTGAGGGAACAAGTAAATCCGTTCGGCAATTCCTTCAAAGCCCCTCCCGCGCTCAGGCGTAATCTGAACCTCGATCAGCGCTGTAACCTTCTCGTCTTCCACCTTGCCCCAATTGACAACGGTCGCATACTTGACAATTACGTGATCTCGTTCAAGCTCCGCAATGGAAGTTTTAACTTCCTCTTCATCTACACCAAGTAGAGTAGAGAGTAGAGCCGGCGATCTTCTCGCATCCTCTTTTAGCAGATCAAGCACCTTCAACTTCAATTCGCTTAGCTCTTCCATATACGTATCCTCCAGCACTTGTTCCAAATACCCGGGCAATGTTTACACAGGCTTCACGGAACAGAGATTAATACTTATATTACAATAACTTACACGGGATGTGCAAAAGAAAATAACCGATGCACTCCCGCAACACCAGCTGCGGATGTGATCGGTTATAAAGCTTGGTTCCAAATTAGATAACGGGTTAATTATAAGGAGAAGGCTCCACGTTCGTTGCATGAGGAGTGACATTCGGATGGTGAGCGAAAGCACCCATTCCCGATGTCTTTTGGTTTATGGTATCACGGGTTTTTTGGACTGTTTGCTGGGCTTGCTTATGCTGCTTATCCACATCTGATTTAAGCGCATGCAAGCCTGGAGAATACATGTTCTGCTGCTTCATCATATTAAAAAATTCACCTTGGAGCTTCAAGGTATCTGCGGTTAAATCCGTAAACATCTGACGTACAATAGGACATGAAGCTTCCGTCGTAGCTGTCGTGTACTCCCGAACTGTCCGTTTCAATTCTCCCAGAATGGGGCTTAGCATATCCTCTTCCGGTAGGTAAGAAGTTCCGTTCATCGTTGTCATCGGTTGTCCTCCTCATTATTGTGGTGGCTGTGCTGGTGCGATGCTGCTGTGTGTCTGCAGGGAGTCTACCAGCGTATTCAGATGCTGCTCATGGCGGCTTACGAATCCAAGCAATGCCTGCTGTAGGGCATGATTCTGGCTCGCTGCCGCTGCGGCAGCACAGTGTTTGGCCAGCATCGACTCGTTGGAAATGCAATCGACAATATAATCAAGTTCTTTGGAAGTTAGCGGTTGTATTTGATGATTCGTTGTCATCCTGATTCAGTTCCCCTTTCCATTTAGATCCCACAGAACCTAGTATGCCACCATGGCGAAAATCTATGTTCTTAAATGGCTTAAAAACGAATGGGAACGACCAAATTAATAACGATATTATAGAGAAGGGGGTAGAGTTTATGTTACTCACCGGCGGAACAACACCTTGGTCATATTTAAATACGGAATCAATAAAAGAGTACCCCCGGTTAACCGATCAACTCAGCTGCGAAGTATTGGTTATAGGAGGGGGTATCAGCGGTGCACTGATGACCTACGTTTTAAGCAAACAAGGGGTGAATACCATCCTTCTGGATAAAGGACGCGTATGTGCAGGCAGTACTTCTGCCAACACCGGGCTTTTGCAATTTGCGAACGATAACTCGCTGACCGAACTGATTGAACTGTTCGGCGAACATCGCGGCACTTCGATCTATAATTTGTGTAAGAAGGCAGTACGCCGGCTTAGTGAAATTGCAAATCAGTTATCCAGGGATTCGGGCCTCATTCCGCGGAGCAGTCTCTACTATGCCAGTACTACCGAAGATGCTCCTATGCTTCGACATGAATATGAATTGCTGAAACGTAAAGGTTTCGATGTTGAGTACTGGAGCCGGGAGGAAATTGAGGCCCACTTCCCATTCTCAAAAGAAGCTGCTATTTATAGTCACGGAGATGCCGAGGTCGATCCATACCGACTTGGACATAATCTAATCCTGGATGCTCACGCTCATGGAGCGCGGATATTTGAGCACAGCGAGGCGAAGGACACGCGATACACGGACAGCGATGTTACAGTGACGACAGAATACGGAAGCGTTGTAGCCAAGAATGTGATTTGGGCCACAGGATACAGTACTCAGGATTGGAAGCCCGACCCGCAAGCGGAGCTGCTTAATACCTATGCTATTTTAACCAAACCGGTACAGAATCTGTCGGCATGGCATGATCGTGCACTCATCTGGGAAACGAGCCGGCCTTATCTCTACTTTCGGACAACGCCGGATCAGCGGATCATTGCCGGGGGGCTGGATGAACCGCTCCCTCCTTCAGGCAGACCTGAGGAATACGCTGAGCCAAGAGGTCAAAGGCTGCTGCATGAAGTCCAGAAGCTGTTTCCACATCTGGATGACTTGAATATTGCTTGTCATTGGGCGGGCGTATTTGCCTCTACCAAAGACGGTATCCCGTTAATCGGCAGACACCCGCAATATCCACACAGCTATTTTATCGAGGTGTACGGCGGCAATGGGACGGTTTACAGCATGATGGCTGCTGATCTGCTGGCCAAGACGATTGCAGGTCGCGAGCCGGAGGAGCTTAAATGGTTCTCCCTTATACGTCAAACGACCGAAATTTGACTCAACAAGAGAAGGTATCTCCCGCGTGGCCCGGTGCCCAGGAGATACCTTCTCTTCGATTGCTTTCTTACATCCTCGCTCGCTCCATGCCTAAATAGCAACACAGCTAATGAAACGGCGCTGAGTTCTCATTCTTTATTACGGCCATCCATAATTAGGTCGCTTGTTCCTTTGAAGGAAACAACTTGCGTATAAACAGCCAAGAACCGATCGGAGAAGCCCCCAGAAATAGCAACAGCAACGTCACCGTTAGCGTATCCTGCCTGAATGTCAAGACAACGATAAATATAAGCAGGCCCGTGATGCGGCCTATCGTCAGGCTTAGTTCCCGCAGCACAACCAACTCCACCCGCTTCTCTACATCCTCCTGATTTAATCCCATGAGATCAAAGCTGGCTGATATCGCCGGCATCATGTACAGCGGTAAGACTAACGCTGACCCGATTCCCAGCACCAGCAATGTTGCATAGTTGACAGAGAATAACAGCGGAATAATCACCAGCAGCATTAATACGGAACCCACCAGCATACCGGTCTTGCGGAATTTGGGTTTAAACCATTTACCACAAGCCCAATAGCTGACAAGCGAAACGGCGGAAGTGATTAATGCATACTGCCCCAACTTGGATTCCTGATCCGTAGCCACGAACACAAGCAGTGTAATGAGAAAAGAAAACACACCTTCCCTGAGTCCCTGTACAGCCAAGCCCCATATCGCGTACCTCCAGACACCGCCCTTTCTCAGGCGATTCAGCCCCTCCAGCCAATGGTAGTCATTTTGCACCGGTCTTTTACGCAGGAAGAAGCTCAGGACTACTGTCACTGCGAAGATTACCATCGACACGGTAAAAATGAATCGATAGCCCCGGTCTCCATGCATTAGTGTAATGATCCATCCTGCGAGCCAAGGACCGATGATTCCCGTTATAGAGCCCAGAAGTCCGATCCAGCCATTAAACCAGTCCCGATTCTCTGCACTTGATACCTCAAAATAAACCACATTAAAAGCGAGCCAGAATAATCCTAAAGACACACCGAATAGTAAACCGAGCGGCCAGATATAATGAACGGCATCCCGTCCTGTCCACAACACACTTAAATAAAAAAGGCCCGCCACCGCAATCCCTAGACGAAGGGCATTCATTTTATTCCGTTCCTTCACCCATTTGCCAGCGCCCCAAAACGTCAGACCCAGAGCAATCTGCTGGGCAATCGTGAACCAGCCAAGCATCGTGTAATCCTGACGACTTTTCCATAGGTATACATTGAGGAAGGTACCCGAGAGTGCGCTCGAGAGAATAAACAGCCCATGAACGGATAACAGCAGTATAGCCTGGGGGTCCTTCGTCCATTTCATATACAGTTCCTCCCTTGCCTTCGCACTTAAAGTCCAAGGTATTTTACCCTTCCCTCCTTCACTTCATGAACAAAAAAAAGGAAACCGCACGAAGCGGATTCCTTCAAAAGCAAGAGAGCGGCTCATAGCGCCTTCCTTCAGGTCTATTCCTTTTTGTGGATAAAGCTCTTAATCATCTGAAGCCGATCATTCTCGGCCAAGTTATACTGTACTTGGAAACATCCCGGACATACGTACACGTTCATCTCATACGGAGTCTGCAACACAGGGCCTTGGATCAACGGAGGGTTAACCGGCTGGAAACCTTCTCCGCTTACACGCTGAGTCCCCGCAAAAAGCATATATTCCCGGCAATGCAGGCACTCAGGGACTTCTTCTTGTTCATCCAGAATTCTCTCTACCGTTTCTTCAAATGCAAACAGATCATGATCCTCTCCGTACTTATCGACTGTTCGAAGGGTCGACATCGATTCGGGCTCTGCTCCCCATATTCGGCGGAGATCATCGGCCTCTTCATCGGATGCTTCTTCATAATCCGCTTCGTAAACCTCTGTCTCCTCAGCATCTTCATCATCCAGCGCGATATTCAAAGTTCGGTAGCCTTTGAGCTCATTGGCGCAGTGAGGACAGTGCTCCTCGGGACCTATCTCTTCATCCCATACAATCTCACTTTGGCACCATGGACAAACCGTCGGTTCCATTGGTCATTCATCCCTTTCTTGATACAAACGGCCATGAGCGGCCCTGTTAAAGTTATAATTATTGAGACATCAAGTATACAATGCCTGCTACAAAAAAAATTAAGGCAGCCGCAAACAAAATCCGCGGTAAATATTTCATCGTCCTTTTCCTCCCGAAGCTGTTAAGTAATGCACGCTCCAATAATGTAAGATAAAGATACGGTGATAAGAAATACGATCAGGCCCACTGCGCGATTATCCTTGCCAATCTCTTCATCGACCGAAAATACAGGCGTCAAGAATTCCAGCAACCAATAAGCCAATAATAGCAGTATAAACCCGAAGAACGACCATTTAATCATGTCGTATATGGACGTATTGGCCGTAATGCTATACCGCATAACATTACAGATCCCAAACACTTTCCCGCCGGTTGCCAAGGCTGCAGCTACATTCCCCTTGCGAATCTCATCCCAGCATTTGTACCTCGTTACCAGTTCAAAGATATACAAGTAAACAATAAGCGCAAGTATCGCAACCGAGAAATAGCCGACAAGCACACCGATTGGATGGGTCAGCAAGTGATCAATCGCTTCTGTCATTCCCTTATGTTCCTCCTCGATATAAAGGGGATGCGGCATCTTACGCATCCCTTGTTCTGATCCCTATAATGATATGTTATACGGATGAAGGAGAAAACGGTTCCCAATTTCCAGCTTTTCTTATTTCAACTCAGCAATCGTTACACCATTGCCGCCTTCGCCGTAATTGCCCAAACGATAACTCTTGATGTGCTTGTGCTTACGCAAATACTCTTGAATACCGGTTCGCAGAATCCCTGTGCCCTTGCCATGAATAATGTAGATCTGTCCCAGATTACCTAGGAATGCCTCGTCAATGAAACTATCTACTTCGATTAGCGCTTCTTCCAGGTTCGCTCCTCTTAAATCCAGCTCATTCCGAATATTGGTATCACGGGTGCGTTTCAGGACGGTAGCATTCTGTTTCGGAGCTTGCTTGGAACCAGCTGCCGGGTTCGATAACAGTTCCAAATCATTCAGCGATACTTTCATCTTCATGATACCCAGCTGAACCAGCGCTTCCTTTGAGCCGGCCATTTCCACGACATGCCCTTTTTGATTCAGGCTGTATACCCGAACCTCATCGCCAGGCTCGATCTGGCGCTGCTGCTTCGCTGCTCGCTGGTCTGCTGATTTCTTGCCCTGCTTCGGTTCAGCATCATCCAGGCGCTTCCTTGAAGCAATCAGCTTGTGCTCTTTAACGGAAGCTCCTTCCTCTTGAGCCAACTTGCGCAGATCCGAGATGATCTCCTCGGCTTCGCTTCGCGCCTTGTCAATGATCTGCCGCGCTTCAGTGCGAGCTTTATCGGCGAGCTTGTCCTTCTGTTCTTCCAGCTTCTGAAGCTCTTGCTGGTGCCGCGCACGCAGCGCTTCCATTTCCTGACGGACCTGCTGCGCCTTCTCGCGTTCCACTTCTGCGGTATGTCGATTCTCTTCGAGAGAGGCAATCATATGCTCCACGCGTTGATCTTCTTCCTTCACTTCTCCGCGGGCAAATTCCAGAATGGACCCAGGCAATCCCAAACGTTCTGCGATGGCAAACGCGTTACTGCGTCCAGGCACACCTATTAGAAGCCGATAAGTCGGACTTAGGGTGTTAATATCGAACTCCATGCTGGCATTAATTACGCCTTTGCGTTCGTATGCATAGGCCTTCAATTCCGAATAGTGCGTAGTTGCGACCATACGGCATCCCATCTGGTGAATATGTTCCAGAATAGAAATCGCCAGAGCTGAACCCTCCGCCGGATCGGTTCCTGCACCTACTTCATCAAGCAGCACCAAGCTCTTAGGCGTCATATGACTTAATATCCGGATGATGTTGGTCATGTGGCTGGAGAAGGTACTCAGACTCTGCTCAATGCTTTGTTCATCCCCGATGTCCGCATAAATTGCATCAAACACACACATTTGACTGCCTTCTTCAGCCGGGATAAAAAGACCGGACATGGCCATCAAATTAAGCAGACCAATTGTCTTAAGCGTCACCGTCTTACCACCGGTATTGGGACCCGTGACGATAATTGATGTATACGAATTGCCTAGCTCTACATCAAGCGGAACGACCTGATCTGCTGGAATAAGCGGATGTCTGCCTTTACGCAGCTTAATGTATCCTCTGTCATTCATTCTTGGCAGCGAGGCCTTCATGACATGAGCCAAACGCGCTCTAGCGAAGATAAAATCGAGCTGTCCAATCAAATCCACATCTATGGACAGCAGTTCAGCCTGTTCTCCGACCTGAGCAGTCAGTTTCTGGAGAATCACTTCAATTTCCCGCTCTTCCCGCATTCTGGTCTCGCGCAGCTTATTGTTCATGGCCACAATGGACTCGGGCTCAATAAACAGTGTTGCGCCGGATCCCGACTGGTCATGCACGATCCCACCAAAATGAGCGCGGTATTCCGCTTTAACGGGAATGACGAAACGGTCTCCACGAATCGTAATCAGCTGATCCTGCAGCATTTTCGCCACAGATTGCGAACGAATCATGGACTCCAGCTTCTCACGAATCCGCACCTCTCCGCCCCGCAGCTCGCGGCGGATCTGTGATAGTTCTGCGCTTGCGCTATCAAGCACCTCAGCCGTATCATCAATGCAGAGCCGAATGGCATCTTCCAGAGGCTTCTGCTCCGATATAAGGTCACTCAGGTTATAAAGAATATCGATCTTCTCATCGTCATGAATACCTGCGATAAACCGCTTGATACGGCGAGAACCATGAATCGTATTGGATGTAGCAAGCAATTCATGGGGGTTCAAAGTGCCGCCGATTCTAGCCCGTTTTAGAGCATCGTTAATATCGGTAATTCCACGAAAAGAAGGACTTCCCTTGAGCCTGTCCACGGTGTAAGCCTGATCGGTAGCCGCAAGTAAATCCTTCACGGCTTCCAGTTCAGTTTCGGGCAGCAACTCTTCGGCCCTCTGGCCTCCCATGCTCGTTTGGGTATATTGTGTTAATACATTTAAGATCTTCCGGTATTCTAAAGTGTGTAAAATCTTGTCATTCAAGAAGTTCACAACTCCTCTCAATCGATGCCTATATTATATCGAAAGCCACGCCAATACGCCATGGAATCCAAAATCCTTCCACACATAACGTGCGCCCTTTTTGAACAAAATAAATTCTGCGTAACATTCCAGTAGTCTTATTCTAAGGAGGCAGGTACCATGCAATTTCTCGGGCATGTCGTTCGGTTTATCGTTGCCGCGCTTGTACTTATGGTTGTTGGATGGATTGTCCCTCAATTCTCCATCGGCGGATTTGGAAGTGCCCTGTTGCTTGCTCTCGTCATTGCCCTGATCGGCTGGGCTATCGAGGGGATCTTCGGTAAAAAAGTCACGCCGTTTGGACGCGGAATCGTGGGCTTTCTTGTGAGTGCACTTGTTATTTACATTGCCCAGTTCATCGTGGGAGACGTCAGAGTCTCTGTACTGGGTGCTCTGCTTGCCGCACTCGTCATCGGGATCATCGATCTGTTTATTCCGATCGCGACCCCTTTTGAAGCAGGCAAAAGCAGCAAAGAATCAAAATAGATCTGCTGCTGACGAAGTCCTGGTTGAACCCTCTTTCTGAATGTCCTGCATGTTTAGCGGTACATTCCAGCAGCTGATGTTATATCCACATCACCCCCTGTTGTCATAGAAACAGGGGGTTGTTCAATTTTATAATAGTTGGGCTGTGCAATCGCATTAACATGCTTCCCTACATTATAGCGTAAAACGGAGCTTTCAATGCAAACGCCGGACGTTCACCAATTTTTCATAACACACATGTGCCACTGTACTTGTTCTGAGCTATCATAAAGAATAGCATATAAATTCATGAACATTTAACAGTTGGGAGAGATTATAGTGAAAAAAGGCATAGCATTACTTGTTTCGTGCATGCTTCTATTCGTACTGGCCGCCTGTGGCGGAGGGCAAAATGAATCCCAAGGAGATTCCGGGATCACGGATACTGGCGTAGCTGAAACGGAACTCGTGATTAAGGGCTCCAACTTCCAGTTTGATCAAAAGGAATATCGCCTCAAAAAAGGTGTACCTGTTAAGATTACATACGAAAACGAAGACGGCAATCATGGCGTCATGATTCCTGTGCTTGGTTTGTCACTGGACCGTAAGAATAACTCTAAAGTTGTTACACCTGAAAAAACAGGAGAATTCGAGATTTCTTGCTCCATTATGTGCGGAGCTGGTCACAGCAAGATGATCTCCAAACTTATCATTGAGGAGTAATACAGAACTCACAAAAGACCTCCGGATCGCCAGAGTACCCTCTGCTTGATTCCGGAGGTCTTTTTCAGGTTGCCAACTGTTCATGGTTTAACGCTGATCCTGCTCAATCAACTCTATCCATTCATTGTATTCAACTTGGAGCTTCGCGTATTCTTCCTTCAGTTTACGATGTTCCTCTTCAAGCAAAGCGGCATGCTCTGCCTTCACTTCCTGTTCTGCTTGAAGCAGCTGGTATTGGTGCATGACCAGCTCATACTGTTCACCAAGGTCGGAATATTGCTGCTCCGCTTCGCTCTTCTGACCTTCAAGCCGTTCACAAGCTTGCTTGGTTGTCGCTATTTCCTGCTGCCAGGACTGAAGCTCTTCTTCGAAAGACTGCTTCGCATATCTCCATTCATCCCGCTCCGCGGCCATCTTCTCGCTGTCAGCAGTAAGCTGCTCACGCTCGACTAACCATTGTTCATATTGGTTCTGCCACTCTACGGATCGCAATTCGGATTCTCTCAGCTGCTCGGCAAGTTCACGTACCCGTTCCTCACTCGCTGCGGCTCCTTTGCGAATATTATCAAGCTGATTCGATACTGTATCATATTCTTCTTCCAGCATCGCATATAACTTGTTGGTCTCTTCTTCACGTATCCGAGCTTCCTTCGCAAGCTTCTCGAGTTCGTCATAACGAGAATTCAATGCCTTCAATTCTTCCTGGGCACCTTTACGTTCAGAGACGCTCCGGTCAGCTTCGTCCTTCATAACCTGGAGCTCATCCTGAAGTCCCTTCATTCCTTCTTCCAGGCTCTCATTGGCTTCCATCAGCTCGACAATTCTCATCTCCAGCTCACCGGTCTCCTCTTTGCGCTGATCAGCCAGCGTACGCCAGGATTGAAGCTCGCTGCTTAAACGCTGCAGCTCCTCCTGCTGCTTGCGCGAGGTCTGATTCGCATCCACCACTAGCTTTTGCAGACGACGGCGCTCTTCCTCAGACTTAGCGGATTCCTGTTTCAAATCCTCAAGCTCCTTGGTTAATGTGTCCACCTTTGATCGGAAGGATTGAAGTTCCTGGGAAGCGGCTGCCCCTTGCTTCTTTGACTGCTGAAGTTCTTCCTTCAGCTTGTCCGCTTCGGCCTTGCCGGCAGTCAGCTCCTTCTCTACGGACGACAATTTTGATTGCAGCTGTCCTCCGCGATTGCGCTGCTCGGCAAGCTGCTTCTCCAGGTCCTGAACTGTACTCGTATGTTTTTGCTTCAGATCCTGAACGGTCTGTGTATTCTGCTGTTCCAGTTCCTGTACCCTCTTCGTATACTTCTGCTCCATATCCTGCACGGTCTTTGAGTGCTGCTGATCCTTCTGAAGGGCTTCTTGTTTATAGGTGTTCTCCTGTTTCTTCAACTGCTCAGCCAGCTTATCCTCCGCCTGCTTCGCAGAATTCCGTTGGTTCTGTTCCAGCTTCTCGATCGCCTGCTTGTGCGTGTTTGTTAACTGTGCAATTTGTCCGTCGTGACGGCGCTTCAGATCGTCGAGGGATTGCTTGTGGCTGCTCTCGTACTTCTCACGTTGTTCCTTAAGTTGCACTTCAAGCTGCTGGTTCGTCTTCAGCAATTCCGCACTCCGATCCGACTCCTGTTGGAGCAATGTCTTAGTACGCTCCGACTCTGCTGTCAGCTTCTCCTTGGTTACTCTGTAGTCCTCCGCTAAAGCCGTCTGCTCTGCCAGTTTCCGCTCCAATTGCTCCAGCTGCTGACGATGCCTCTCTTGCTGTTCGATTTGAATTCCCTGTACCTTGGCAAGTTCCGAGCGAAGTTCATTTCGCTCAGCTGTCATCTGCTTGGCCTCATTCTGAAATTCCAGCTTCTGCAAAGCTTCTTCGGCCATATGTACTGCGGCAAGAACGGCAATGCGCGGGGTATCGAGCCGGGAGTGCGCCTTCGATATGGTACGCATGCGGTCGTCCACATAATTTGCTACCTGCCTAGTATAATCACTGCTACTGCCCACAAGTTTATAGGAAGTCCCGTAGATTTCTACGGTGACGCTTTTACGATCCGGTGTAGTCAAAATTATGCCCTCCTTCTATCTATGTGTAAATTCTATGATGTCTGATGTGGTCTGTCCTATTCTCTTACATTATATATGAGATAACGTCGATAGACGAACCTCCTGATGGCAGACCGAAGTTTGGTATATGATAACACAGTTCTGTGTCTATAATTATGTACCCTGCGGGCATCCTGATGCAAATCCCAGATCCATTTAGAGCAAAAAAACCCGCCATCGAATCCCTGATGTAATGGATTCGATGCGGGCTTTCACAATTCCTGCTATTTTCTTAATTCTGCGCCAAAAGTTTGCTGAAGGGCAGCGACTGCTTTTTCTGTCACTGCAGCCACCTCTTCATCGGTCAATGTCCGGTCCTTATGACGGTATGTCAAGGATATTGCCACACTCTTCTTACCTTCTCCAAGCTTGCTGCCGGTAAAGACATCAAATACCTGAATCTGCTGGAGCAGCTCTCCGGCATTCTGCTTAATCGTTTGAATCAGGGAGCCGGCTTCAACCCCCTCATCCACCACGATGGCAAGGTCACGTTCCATACCTGGGAATCTAGGCAGATCCCGATAAGCAACTCGATCATTGGTCATGTCATACAGCGGCTCAAGCAGGATTTCAGCAGCATAGGTATCTTCCAAATCGAGCTCCTGCTGTGTTTTTGGATGAATTTGTCCAAGCACGCCTAGCAGACGTTTGCTCTCACCCTGTCCCGCATAGATGGAAGCGGAACGCCCCGGATGGAACCCGGAAGGAGAATTGGCTTCATAAGTGATATCATCCTCATGAATCCCGAGATAGTCGAACACCGTTTCTAGCGCACCCTTCAGATCAAAGAAATCTACTTTGGCCGGCTGCACATTCCATTGCTTGTTCCCCAGGCGTCCTGACAGCAGCAGACCAAGAACCGGACGTTCCAACGGCTGCTTTGTCAGCGTCTTCTCATGTGTATGGAACAGGTTGCCTATTTCAAACAGAGCCAAATCCGGCTGCTTGCGGTGATCATTGTAAAGGGCAATATCCAGCAGCTGCGGCAGCAGACTGGTGCGAAGCACGCTGCGATCCTCGCTCATTGGCATAGCCAGCTTGACTGCCATTCCTTCGGATGCAAGGGAGGTAAACATCTCCGCCTGCTGCGGATGAATGAAGGAATATCCCAGTACCTCTTGGAATCCGCTGTGCGTGAGCAACCGGCGCAGGGAACGGCGAACAGCTTGTGCTTTTGTCAATGCACCCGGGGTGGTTGGACCTTCAATAGCGGTTGTAGGGATATTGTCGTATCCATACAGACGGGCCACCTCTTCAATGAGGTCTACATCAAGCACAATGTCACCGCGACGGGACGGCACCTGGACATCCACCACACCTTGGGCTGCATCTCCACAAGGGAAGTGCAGACGGGAGAAGATTGTTTTCACTTCCAGCAGGGACAGCTCCGTACCCAGATAGCGATTCAGCTTTTCCAGCGACAAGGTAATTACAGTAGGCTCTACTACTGTACTGCCCGCTTCCACGATTCCCTGATGCACAGCACCTCCAGCATATTTGGCCATCAAAGCCGCTGCGCGGTCGAGGGCAGGAATGACTCTGGCCGGATCTACTTCCTTCTCAAAGCGGGAGCTTGCCTCTGAACGCAATCCCAGCTGACGGGATGTTTTACGCACTGTACCCCCGTCAAACTTCGCCGATTCCAGGAAAATATTCACCGTGCTGCTTGTTACCTCTGAGTCCAGGCCGCCCATGACTCCAGCCAAAGCCACTGGCTTGCCGCCAGCAGTAATAACCAGCATATGCGGCTCCAAGCGGCGCTCCGTACCATCCAGGGTTACCATCGTCTCCCCGGCTTCGGCCATACGCACATGAACTGCACCGTCTTTGAGCTGGTCGGCATCAAAAGCATGCAGAGGCTGACCATATTCCAGCATCACGTAGTTCGTAATATCAACGATGTTATTAATCGGTCGTACGCCCGCAGCCATAAGGCGGTTCTGCATCCAGAGCGGAGAAGGAGCAATCGTCACGCCTGTGATATAGCGTGCTGCGTAATGGCTGCACTGCTCATTAGCATCAATCGTAACCGAGATATGATCGGCTGCTGCATTCTGAACCTCTAGAATTTCCTTCTCCGGATTTGGAAGACTCAGCTCACGGCCCAGAATGGCGCTCACTTCATAAGCTGCTCCCAGCATGCTGAGGCAATCGGAGCGGTTTGGCGTCAAATCCAACTCCAGCACTTCATCATTCAGACCGAGCACATCCACAATCGGCTTACCGATTTCCGTCTCGGCCGGAAGGACCAGAATCCCTTCCTGCAGCTCTTTAGGCAGCAATTTATCATTCATGCCCAGCTCCTTGGCAGAACAGATCATGCCTTGGGAGAGCACACCGCGCAGCTTGGCTTTCTTGATATCGAATCCGCCTGGAAGCTTCGCCCCCACAAGCGCTACCGGCACCTTCTGGCCAGCATCCACATTTTTGGCTCCGCACACGATCTGCAGATCCTCTTCCTGGCCTGCATCCACGATACACACATTCAGCTTATCGGCATCCGGATGCTTCTCCTTGCTCTTGACATAGCCTACAACAACTTTGTTAATCCCTTGATTCCGTTTCTCAATCACATCAATCTCAATGCCAGCCGAGGTAATGCGAGCCGCCAAATCCTCAGAGCTTACACCTTCGAGCGAAATATAATCGGACAACCAATCGGTTGAAACTCTCATTTTCTATTCACTTCCCTTTTATCGTTAAAATTAGATCCGTGTGAACTGTTTCAAGAATGCTGTATCATTATTGAAGAAATGACGGATATCATCCACGCCGTATTTCAGCATAGCAATTCGCTCAACTCCCATACCGAAAGCAAAACCGCTGTACTTCTCAGGGTCATAACCGCCCATTTCCAGCACCTTCGGATGGACCATCCCGCAGCCTAAAATCTCAAGCCAGCCTGTTTGCTTGCATACGCGGCAGCCGCTGCCGCCGCACTTCACGCAGGATACATCGACTTCTGCACTTGGCTCCGTAAACGGGAAGAAGCTTGGACGCAAACGAATTTGCGTATTATCCCCGAACATTTCCTGCACGAACTGCAGCAGCGTTCCTTTTAGATCACTCATGCGGATGTTCTCGCCAATGACCAGTCCTTCAATCTGATGGAACTGGAACGAATGAGTCGCGTCATCGTCGTCTCTGCGGAATACACGCCCCGGGCAGATGATTTTGACAGGAGCTTTCCCTTGCATCGACAGCATCGTCCGGGCTTGCACCGGAGATGTCTGCGTACGCATCAACAAATCATCTGTCAGATAGAAGGAATCCTGCATGTCACGTGCCGGATGGTTCTTCGGCAGATTCAGCGCTTCGAAGTTGAAGTAGTCTGTTTCTACCTCAGGTCCCTCTGCTACGCGGTATCCCATCCCGATGAAAATATCCTCAATATCCTGTATAACCTTGCTCAACGGATGGATCGCTCCCTGGCTGAGCTTGCGTCCCGGAAGGGTTACATCCACCTTCTCTGCACGCAGACGCTCTTCGGTTTCCTGCTGCTGGAAAGCCTCCTGTTTCGCGGAGATGACTTCCTCGATTGCACCTCGTACATCGTTGGCCACCTGGCCAATAATCGGACGTTCCTCTGCGCTCAGCGCACCCATTCCGCGCAGGATTTCCGTCAAGGCACCTTTTTTGCCAAGGTATTTCACTCGCAAATCATTCAACTGCTGCGGATCGTTGACATCCTGCAATTGCGCCAATGCTTCCTGCTTTAATGCTTCCAATTTTTCCTTCATGGCTATTCGCACACCCCTTTGTAAACTCCATCGTTTGTACTGAAAACAAAAAAGGCCTCTCCTCCCGAAAAGGGACGAAGAGACCGTGGTACCACCCTTGTTAACATGCAAATGTATCCGCGCCAAAACTGTAAAAGTCTTGAACATGGATAATCCTATCATGCTCACTTAACCGACGTAACGAATCGGACCCGTTATCCCCTACTGACTGGCTGATGCCGTGTTCAAGGAACTGCTCCGGAGCGAACTTCACCAGCCTGTTTCTTTGAGAGACACTCTCAATCCATGGTATCTCTTCCCTGTAAAGAGGCACTGGTTACTCTTCTCCATCCACGCATTTGTAACATATACAAATATATAGGCTTTATTATATGCAACCTTTCGGAATATGGCAAGTTCATTCCCCCATTTTAACCCCATCCGGAACATTTTATAAGCCGCCTGGTCTTATTCCAACTGAAGCCTTGCAAGCTCAGCTCGAAGCTCCCTGATCTCAGCAAGCCAGCTTGCCTCATCTTCCGCTTCAAGCCCGTCTGCGGATACCCCCAGTAACTCCTGAATCCGGTATTCAAGCGCCATCCGGCGATTGTCCTTCTCGGTATCGCCCTTGATCACGCCGGTTCGTGAAGCCTGCTCTTCCTCCTCATCAACACTTCCCTCGAACCAGATGGGGGCTTCCCCTGGAGTCAGCGTTAGCAGCCGATTGGCAATTTTTCGCACCAGATACCGGTCATGCGATACAAGCGCAATCGCACCCGGAAAGCTTACCAGCACTTGTTCAATCACCTCGCGGGTATCCACATCAAGGTAGTTCGAGGGTTCATCCAACACGAGCAGATGCGCTCCGCTAAAATACAGCTTAAGAAAGGCTGTTCTGCACCTCTCCCCCATGCTCAGCTGTCCCATCTTCTTAAACACATCATCGCGGCGAAATAGAAATGAGCCCAGCAAGGTACGAGCACGGCTCTCCGTCATGCCCTGAATGACAAGCAGACTGTCCAGCAGCGTAGTTTCCGGATCAAGCCCCTCCAGCTCCTGGGAGAAATAGCCGATCTTAACGGAAGGATTGCGGGCAATCCGGCCCTCCTGCGGTTCAATTTCGCCCAGCAGCAGCTTGAGTAGTGTCGTTTTTCCGCTTCCGTTGGGACCTCTGACGGCTAAACGGTCGCCGCGATGTAGATAGAAGGTAAGATGATTAAACAGCAGATGATCCCCATATCCAAAACAAACATCCTCCGCATGGAGAAGAGTACGTCCACCAAAAGCTTCCCCTTCCAGGTCCATATTCAGCTTAGGTCCGCTGCGCGGCTTATCCACCCGCTCTGCCTCCAGTCGTTCAAGCGCTTTTTCCTTGGCATGATATCGCGAGATATTCTTCTTGGCCTTGGCTTTATAAAAACTGGCGGTGATCTTGACCTCATTGACATCCCCGGCCGAATTATGCGCTTTATGGAACCATTCTTCATATCTTCGAATAGATTCCTCAAGCGCTTTCCGTGCAAGCTCCTGCTTTCGGTAGAGCGTCTCCTGTTCGCGCAGCTCCCGCTCCTTCTCGCGGCGGTAGTCTGTGTATCCTCCCGGATACTGCCTAAGTTCCTTCGATGTCAGCTCACATACGGATGTCGCTACCCGGTCGATGAATTCCCGGTCATGCGATACAAACAGCACGGTTCCTTTATAGGACGTTACAAGCCACTGCTCCAGCCAGAGCATGCTTTCACTGTCCAGATGATTGGTGGGCTCGTCGAGCAGCAGAAATTTCGGTGAAGATACCAGCAGCGCGGCGAGCATCACTTTCGTCTTCTGACCTCCGCTCAGCTGCCGATAGGACACAGGCCATACTTCAGCCCTGATGCCCAACATCATCATGGCTTTCTCCACCTCCGTCTCCCATTGAAAACCATCTTGAGACTCGTAATTCTCCAGCAGAGTGCTATATAACTCAAGCAGTTGTTCCATTTCGCTCGAACTCTCGCCGCTCATTCGCTGCTCAACTTCGGAAAGCTGAAGCTTCAGCTGCCACAACGACGGATGACTGAGACTGCGGACCGTATCGATGGCACTCATCTCGCCTTCGTCCGGCTCATCCTGCTGCCTCATCCAGCCCCATCGCTCTCTTGGGAGGATCGCCTCCACGATACCTGCCGTTGGTTCACGTTCACCGGCCAGGATGGAGAGAAGCGTGGATTTGCCGGTACCATTGCGCCCATACAGCGCAATGCGTTCTCCTTCCGCCACTTCTAGCTGAATGTCCTCAAACAAAGTCTTTCCTTGTAGTTCCATACGAATATCTTTTGCTTTTAGAATCATCGTCATATCGCCTCATCCTCTCTCTTTGGCTAAACATTAAAAAACCGCAGGCGATTGCCTGCGGCGGGTATGAAGAGAGAGGTATAGGTAGGACCTGAATCACGGAACGCTTCGCATAACTGATCCTAACGTTTGGCTGTCATTCCAGTCCAGTCTTTACGGTAATTGAGATAAGCTCAATTACCTGCCCGTTAGCAGTAGCTGCAAATCCACTCCATGCATGTGAAATGTATATATGCGGGTACAGCTCACCATATAAATAAGAGGCACCCCAGTCACATCATTCAGACACACCAAATCTCTCCTCTACCACCGTAGAGAAACGCCTGCAAAATCCATGCAGTTGTTTAGAGAAAAGGGTGTCTTACTTCATTGGACTAGATTACCTCGCATTCTTGGAATGAAATTATGGCCATTATAACAGATACTCTGTGTTTATTAAAGGGGCTTAAGCGTAAATCCACTTCTGTTACCCTTCTATTTAAAATACAATCCTTTTCCTAACTCAAAATCTTGTGCGATATCGTTATGAATCAAGGCGGTCCCGCTCACTTGCTCACTATCCTTCACTTTTATTCCATCTGAAACAGCAGGATATTTCCTGCCGTCAAACTGCAGCCTCACCTGTGTCAATTCTGCTCCACCGCCTGACATCTCCATGATCAGATCATGCCAGCCGTTTGTAAGGTTGTTGCTTACAATGACCGGGTTTCGAACAAGCGTGAACGTCTGAATGTGTTCATAACGCCCGTCCCTCTGCCGGAACAGCAGACCAGTATCCCCGCCCGATCCGCTCACATACATGCCGACAAGCTGGACAAATACCTCGTTCTGTCCATCCCCATCCAAATCAACATAATTATAATAATAACGAGTTTCCTTCAGCTCATCTGAAGCCAGTTCCATGACCTTCTTGATACTATTCTCCAGTTCCGGATTCGGGACCGTCTCTGATTTCAGATTTATGATACCGCCCGAATCCGAATTTTCCACATAAACGATGTTCTCTGACTTATCCCATGCAACAGCATGTCCAAGCTGCTCAGCAATTCCCCGAAGGGGTATGTATGTTGTCCCATCGATAAGTAACGGATTTAGCTTCTGTCCTTTTTCATCCTTAAACTCCACATTGTCACCTGATACATTTACTTTGACGTTATTGAAAGAGATCTTCTTTTCTTTGGAAACATCTCCAGCTGAAACCGTACTTACAGCAGCAGCCAATCCAATGGTCAGCACTGCCCCTGCCAGTATTCCCTTGACTCCGTCTAGCTTTATCATTCTTCTAGTCATCTCCTACGATGTCGTTTTGTTTATTACCTATATAAATTATAAAAGACAAGCACGACGAGGAAACTACGCCATGGTTACATGGATATGAAACTATATTCATAACTCGAACTTGCATTTAACAAGATTGATATATCTTAGGGACAAGGAATGTTTATCATCAATTAAGCAACAAAAAAACCCTTGCTGCGCAAGGGTTTCTTGTGAAACATATTCGTAAGCGGGTGATGGGAATCGAACCCACGCTACCAGCTTGGAAGGCTGGCCGTTCCACAGTTCATCGTTGCTCTATTGTATCAAAAACGCCGCCATATTAGTAATGTTTTGAAAGAAGGTAGTCTAAAGATGTCCATAATATCAATCTCTATAGAAGTAAAATGTTACATTTTGCCCCATAAATATTTGTAATGGAAGACCCTTGTCAGCTAAACAAAGGGACCTCTTCTATTTCACCAAGGGCCAGTGGGATATCAAAAACCCTTCTACAACCTTCACCATAAAAAAGAGCGCTAGGAGCTCAAATTATGCATATTGAGGTTTCTTAGAGTCATTGTTATCCTCTAAAGATTCCTTATCCTTAAGATTCTTATATTCCTTCAAAAATTGATTCATATTGGAATAAATCCGATCTAATTCGCGCTCTTTGCTTTCTTCTTGTTGCCTTATAATCCTCCGTATTGCATTACTGTATGCCTCTTCGTCAATTTTTCCTCGTTCACGTGAGAGTTCCAGGACCTTTTTCAGAATTGTAGCTTGTTCATCATGAAACATTCCTATCCCTCCTTTATCTTGATTATATACCCTATGCTGTTTCCTCGTCAAAAATCTCATCTTCTGGTATTTCTTGAGGTATATATGCATTAAAAATAAATAGCTCACTCGAGACAATAGCAAATAATGCTGCATACGCTTCACCTATCTCTATTGTCTCTTTCATCATAGGATTAATTGCATCAATAGTAAGTACCCCAAAAGGGAATACTGGAATACTTATTATAGCTTTATATCGACTTAAGGAATCTGGATTCTTAGACCATTCCATTGCCTCCTCTACATTGGGCTCGTAAACTGTTTTTCTTAATCTATAAGCTCTTCCAGCAACAGACGAATCGACACTTAATTCTCGATTATTGATATATCCATTCGGAAATCCTGAGCTTCCTTGGAACAAACGGAGTAATCTATTTTCATTCTCAAATATCCAGTAGCCGCATCTATGCTTTTCACCCGGTGAGAATTTGATATCTGCAGCCAAGGAATCCGTCATTTTCGCTAGTAAATTAGTCAACATATACCTAGTCTCTACAGATGACTTTGACCCTACCCTTATCAAGTCGAGAGTAGATATGTGAGCTGTTAAATTCTCCATCGCGGTACTTAACTGAGATGACATTCCATTAAAGCGCTCGTTTTCTTTCTCGAGAGAACGAATCTTCTCTTGCATATCTTTTATATTGTTCTCCTTGTCTAATACGCTGGATATCTTTCGTGCTCCTTTTGACAATAGAAATGATACATAAAAAAACAAAGCCACGATACCTATTCCAATAATACTAAAAACCCAGCTAGGTATCTTTTCAATAACTGCCTTTACTAGATCGCCGCCCATTGGAACCTCCGAAAGTTTTTCTTACATGATAATTCATTTACCTAGATTTGCCAATACAGAATATCAGCCAGATAAAGTGTTTTTGGGGTCTATTTTGAGGAACTTTGAGGAACTTTGAGGAACTTTGAGGAACTTTGAGGAACTTTGAGGAACTTTGAGGAACTTTGAGGAACTTTGAGGAACTTAGCGCTCCCTTTATAGAATATTATACCAGAACAAGCGTTCCTATTCAATAAAAAGAAGTCCACCAGCCTATGCGAGTAAGGTTCTTTACTCACCAATAGTAAATTGAGTGTCTACAAAGCTCTCAAATCGATTTTTTGGTGAATTAATGCCCGTAGACTGGACTGATTTGGACTACGATCGCAGTGCAATCTACATCGAGAAGCAAATCACTATAAACAAAGAAGGCCAAAAGGTTGGAAGTGAGGTGAAAACCATAGAATCCGAAGGGTGAGTATCGATGCCGGAATGGTATATGGATGAACTTAAACGCTTTGAACGCCAATGGAGAAAAGAGAAGCTTTTTTGTAAGAAATGGCTTGGCGGACAAACAGTACCTGTTCCATGGTGGAAAAGGTGTTATGTATTACCCGAGTACCGCAACCGGAAGATGGTCAAAATTTAAAAGAGAAATAATCTCCCTCATGTTAAGCCTCATGGGCTGAGACATACTGCCGGTATCCTCTTACGAGAGAATGGACCAAACCAAAGAACGATTTAAACATTCTTCAGACATACTAAACTTTTAACTACTAACCGATATACACACGAATCCGAAGTTGTTAGCCGGGAATTAATTGCCCCCTTGAGGAGCTTAATCCAAAAAGGATGCAATTTGCCCCATGATTTGCCTCATAGATAAAAAGTCGTCAGTCGTAAGTCGAAAAAAGGGCAAACAAAAAACCCTTGTGGGCCAAGGGTTTCAGGTGTTTCATAAGACTAAGCGGGTGATGGGAATCGAACCCACGCTACCAGCTTGGAAGGCTGGAGTTCTACCATTGAACTACACCCGCATATCAACCTACAAAAGTGACACTTTTGCGAGGTCTAAATGATAAGCGAATCGGGACGACACGATTTGAACATGCGACCCCCTGGTCCCAAACCAGGTGCTCTACCAAGCTGAGCTACGTCCCGATGATGATCATCTTCCTTTTGAAGACAAAAATAAATATACCATGCCGGAAAGTTAATTTCAACATGTATTTTATGGAAACTGTTATTTCCATGGTTAGAGAGCAAACAGCATCCTTCCTGCAAGGGAAGGACGCTGCGCTAAATTAATTACAAGACAGGCATCTGGATGGTTTCCAGCGCGCCCTTATTATTTTTTGTCGAAAGTCACTTCCGGTGTCGTCAATTTATCATAAAAGTCCACAATTTTATCCTTGTCTTCCGAAGCGCGAAGCGCCATAGCGGAGCGAGGATGTTCATCGAGGGTACCCGTAATCATGTAAGGCATGATATAACCCCACTCCTCTTTTTCACGAAGAGGAATCATAAAGCGCTCGATAATATCCAGAACCGGACGCAGCTCATACTTCGTGCCTTTCAGGTGGGTAACCAGAAGCTCGGTCGGACAGTTGCCGGCTGCACGCCCCATTCCGTATACAGATGCATCCAGAAGCTCAACGCCCAGATCTGCAGCGACCAGGGTGTTGGAGAACGCCAGCTGCATATTGTTATGGGTATGTACGCCCAGACGCTTGTTCGGCAGATGTTCCTTGAACTTATTCACAAGGTATTCCATGTCTTTATGATCAAGGCTTCCATAAGAATCAACGATATATACCACGTCTACGACGCTTTCTCTAATCATCTCAAAAGCTTCCATAAGCTCGTTCTCCATCACATTGGAGAGGGCCATAATGTTCAGCGTAGTTTCATAACCCCGTTCATGGAAGGTTTGAACCAATGCAAGCGCCTTATCCACGTCTTTAATGTAACAAGCAACACGGATGAGATCCAGCAGGCTTTCCTCACGTGGTAAAATATCGTCTTCATCCACACGGCCGATATCGACAAGTGCGGACAATTTCGTTTTTCCCTTATTCGGAATTACTTTTCTAAGGAATTCATCATCCAAAAAACGCCAAGGACCAGCTTGGTCAGCGCCTTTTAACAGTTTTGGTGAATTTTTATAACCGATTTCCATATAGTCCACGCCAGCCTCATTCAGGCTCGCATATAAATTTTGTACGAATTCTACGCTAAAATCCCAATTATTGACCAATCCGCCATCGCGAATGGTACAATCTACAATCTTTGTCTGACTACTCTTAATCATTCTAAGCTAAACTCCTCTCGGCAATTTTTCTCTTCATCATACTTGAAGCCCGGTTGAAAAGTAAAGCAAAACTGTCGATTGACGTACCATTACCACCCATTCCCTTCGGGTAACTTAGATATTGCATCCAGGGAAGATGATGTACTTCAATCCAACTTGTCCTGGGCCTGCCTGCAGATCCAATCAATCAAAGTGCGGACAAGCACGCCCGTTGCTCCCTTGGGGTCAAGCCCCCGCTCCTTCGACAAAAAAGCCGTTCCCGCAATATCGAAATGTACCCACGGCAGACCATCAGCGAAAGTACCGACGAAAAGACCGCCCGTTATCGTTCCGCCTTCGCGGCCGGTTTGATTTCTTATATCCGCAACGTCACTCTTTAATTTATCCCAGAATTCCGGATAAGAGGGCAGCGGCCATATTTTTTCGCCGGTCCTCCGTGAAGAGGCTATAAGTTCTTGCAGAAAGTCCTCATCATTGGTCACAGCGCCTGTAGCTATGTCTCCAAGTGCCGAGACGACGGCCCCCGTCAATGTGGCTACATCAATCAACCGGGTAGCACCCAGCTGCTTCGCATAGGTGATACCGTCCGCCAGTACGATGCGACCCTCCGCATCGGTGTTCAGAACTTCAATGGTACGTCCGCTTAAGGTCGTAATGATATCACCCGGTTTATAGGCGCTGCCACTCAATACGTTCTCCGCAGAAGGAATCACCATGATCACATTCGCCTTGGGACGAATTCGTCCGAGCGCCTCCATGACGCCTAGCACCGTCGCCGCTCCGCCCATGTCGCTTATCATATTTTCCATACCGGGCGTCCGTTTCAGAGAAACGCCCCCAGTATCAAAGGTAATCCCCTTGCCAACAAGGCCGATCACATCATCCCAGGTCTCGCGTCCCTGATAGCGAATCACAATCATGCGTGGAGGATGAACACTCCCTTTCCCCACGGCCAGGAGGCCGCCCATGCCTTTCTCAAGGATTCCCTCCTCGTCTAGAACCTGTGCTTCAAAATCATGCCGTTTCGCCAGCTGAAGAGCCCTCTGAGCCAAATCTTCAGGCAGCAGCATATTACCTGGCAAGTTCGTCAAATCGCGTGCCAGACAGGTTGCTTCCCCTATCGCTGCACCCTGCGACATCCCTTCAGTCCATCCAGCTGTCCATTCCGGCTTTAAATCTTCTTCTATATAATAGAGGATTTCTTCTAATTTCGTTGCTTCTGAAGCATCACGCTTATAATGCCGCTTGCGGTAGCCCCCAAGTACGCATCCCTCAGTTAATGCTTGAGCGGCATCCTGGGATGCCTGCTCATCCGTCAAGCTGACCATGGTAGACGGAATTCGAATAGCGGCGCTGTCTATTCCTGATTTCAAGGCGGCTTTAACCGCCTGAGCCGCTATCAGTCGCAGCTGCTCGGAGGTCAGAATGCCTTCAGGGCAGCCTACGAATATTAACAGGCGGGTTCTTCCACCAATGCTCTCCGGTAATATATAGGATCTGTTGGGCGTGCCATCAAATAGCCGGCTACCAGCCAACTGTTTTAGCATCGGATCCCAGGCAGTGGAGATTCCTCCTTCTGCTGCTTGTATTTTCGTAATGGGTACTATAATGGCATTCATTTCAATCTGTTCGGCTGTCGTATTACTTGTAAACGTCCATCTCATAGGGTCTCCTCCTAAAAAAGAAAAAGCCATTCCATCGGAACAGCTGCTCACACATTGAATTTGTAGAACCTGAATTCTTAAACTTCAGAAACGCTCACCTTGGGAAAGGTAATCACAAACTCCGTCCCGCTACCAACTTGGCTATCCACGGCAATCGAACCACCATGGTTTCTGATAATACTGTAACTTACAGACAACCCTAGTCCCGTGCCACTCTCTTTTGTTGTAAAAAAGGGATTAAACAGATGATTCAGTGTGTTCTGATCCATACCGCCGCCATTGTCGGATATATAGATGCAAATATGCTTCCCTGTATCACGGGCCGAAATATCAATCATCCCAGTTATGTTCTCATTCTCATCATGGTGCTCATGGATAGCATCCAGTGCATTTTTGATAATGTTAAGTATCACCTGTTTGATCTGTTTCACATCTACGGATATAAACGCAGGAGGGGTCTTGTTGGTATGCAGATTGATCTGGCATCCCTTCATCAAGGCTTCACTCTCTGTAAGAAGAACGACTTCCTTCAGTAGTGAGGGTACGGAGACGATCTTGGTCTCAGGAGCCGAGGGTTTGGAGGAATTTAGAAATTCATATATAATATCATTTGCACGATCGATCTCCGTAAGTATAATTCTGGCATACTCATCCTTACCCAAACTCACAAGGTGTGGACGAAGCAGCTGAATAAAGCCGCGAATAGATGTCAACGGGTTACGTATTTCGTGAGCGATGGAAGCCGAGATTTTGCCCAGCATGGCCAGCTTATCATTCTGATAAGCCGTTTGCTCAATTCGCTTGAAGTCAGATACATCCTTCACGCTAATTAGAAAATCTCCTTCCATTTGGTCCCCATAAGTCATGGTAATGAGCCAAGATCTCCCGTATTCATCAACCAGTTCATGCAATCTCTTACGATGAAACACCGATTCCCGAAAAAAACGAAGTATTTTTCTCTTCTTAAATCTGGAGAGCTGGGGATGGCGCAGTAATTGGGTCAATGTACAGCCAGTTAGCGATTTCCGGGGTACACCCAGCAACTTGGCCATCTGTACATTTACAAAGGCTAATACTCCGTTACTATCAAAGAGGATGATCCCGCTGTCGAGATTTTCTAGTATGTTCTCATACTTGTTCCTAATAAGCTGGCTGGAATGAAATGATCGAATTGCCTGCAGCTCAGATTCACGGATTTGACTCAACAAGATGGCTCCCCCATTTCTTGAAAAGTTGAACTCACCAAACCGACATTAAAAACATATATAAATCTGCTTGTCCGCTCTTCGCATCAGTAGCAGACTAAATCTTCTTCCTTTCATGATAGTCATCCAGGCAAAGAAACGTCAATCAGAAATCCTGTCGAAAAATGGAAAGTTGCATAAAAATACCATTCTAGATACCTAACCCGAACGAAAAAAATAAACATAACATGCACAACATTAAAAAAGCCCCGGGTCATCACGAGGCTTTATTTCCTGGATTAAGGTTGTTTCTGCAGCCGCAGGCGGCGCTGACTCATCACAGCCAGCCGTCTTTTCAGTTCGCCTTGCCACTTCTCATCTTCCATCCATTTGGCTACAACCAGGAGATCTAACGACATATCAATCTGGCTCTGAACGACTGTTAGCGGATCCTCGGACTCCCGGTTGACCACATTCTCAAATATGGAATCTTCATCTTCCATCACGTAATCCTGAAAATCCAACTGGGAGGCCCCATCACCATGGGCATATTCAGCTAGAATCTCATACTCATTCTCGACACGATGATGCACCTCAACACGGTGACAGACCGGACAAGACAGCAGGGGAACATTATGTACTTGAGTGCGATAATGCTTCAGTGTACCCTTTGTACCCATCATACTAGCCCCACAGCAAAAACTCATACCGTTCACCCTCCTTTTATGGATTCTTCATCATTACAAATTATTGTATTCGCTTTCATACTCTCTAATTCCTTCATGAAAATAACCGGATGAGAAAATTAGGATTTTTTTCCTACCTTAAGTCTGTTATCCTATTACGATCGCAAATCCGTTTCCCTTAAAGGAGTCTTCCCCTAATTTACCCAATACAGTCAGAGTGAAAAACCCTCATTATCTGCATATAATGTCAGATAATGAGGGTTGCCTTTATTTCGCAAAAAACAAATTACAGGTTTGTATCGCCCGGTTTCCAGTTCATCGGGCATAACCCGCCGGATTGAAGTGCTTGAAGAACACGAAGAGTTTCTTCAACACTGCGGCCCACATCGTTATGGTTAACGACTTGATACTTCAATTCGCCTTCCGGATCGATGATATACAAGCCTCGCAGAGCAACGCCTTCTTCTTCAATAAGAACACCGTAATCTCTAGCTACATTCTTGGTGATATCGGAAGCCAATGGGAAGTTCAATGCGCCCAGACCATTAGCTTCTTTAGGCGTGTTAATCCAAGCTTTGTGGCTGTGGATTGAGTCAACACTTACACCCAAGATTTCTGTATCCAATGCTTTGAATTGATCATAAGCATCGCTGAGTGCCGTGATTTCAGTTGGACATACAAAAGTGAAATCAAGCGGATAGAAGAAGAATACAAGCCACTTGCCGCGGTAATCCGACAAGCTGACTTTGCCAAAATCTTTACCGTCTCCCGATACAGTTTCCATCGTGAACTCTGGAGCTGCTTTACCAACCAAACGTTCTGCCATGATTGAATATCCTCCTTGACCTATGTATGAAAATATGCGTATTTTCTACACCTATGCATCTCTGAACATTTAATAGAAATGTTATCATTGAGGATATGCAAAGTCAAGATTATATATATTATTTAATAATAATTATTATAAATAACTAACTATCTTGGATGGATGTTTTCCTGAATTAACGGATTGATGCGGCGATCAAATCACCCATCTCCGTAGTGCTGAGCGCTTTGCTCTTATCCACGGCGATATCAGCTGTCCGATGCCCTGCGTCGAGCACTTCAGCAACCGCCCGTTCAATCGCATCAGCGGCATCCGCGTATCCAAACGTAAGGCGATACATGAGCGCTACCGAAAGAATCGTAGCAATTGGATTCGCCAAGCCTTGACCAGCAATATCCGGTGCGGAACCGTGTACCGGCTCGTACAGGCCAAAAGCTCCTTCTCCCATGGATGCGGATGACAGCATGCCGATCGACCCTGTCAGCATAGCTGCTTCGTCACTTAGAATGTCGCCGAACATATTCTCGGTTACGATGACGTCGAAACTAGACGGACGACGCAGCAGCTGCATCGCGCAGTTGTCTACCAGCACATGCTCCAGTTCTACATCCGGGTACTCGGGAGCGATGCGGTTTACGGTTTCGCGCCACAAGCGGGACGTTTCAAGCACGTTTGCTTTATCGACAGATGCAAGCTTCTTCCGGCGCTTCTGAGCAATCTCAAAGGCTTGATGTACAATGCGTTCTACCTCAGCAGTGCTGTATGCGCAAGTATCCACTGCTTCTTCGCCGCCAGCACCCTCGCGTCTGAACTTCTCGCCGAAGTAGATACCTCCTGTCAGTTCTCGAACGACCATCAGGTCTGTACCTTCGAGAACCTCAGGCTTCAATGTGGAAGCATCTTTCAAGCAATCAAAAACGACAGCCGGACGCAGGTTCGAGAATAAGCCGAGCTCTTTACGGATACCGAGCAATCCGGTTTCGGGACGAAGCTCCTTCGAATTGTTGTCCCATTTCGGTCCGCCAACTGCACCAAGCAATACAGCATCGGCGCTTTTACATACTTTGAGTGTTTCCTCCGGCAGCGGTGTGCCTTTCTCGTCAATCGCAATTCCGCCAAACAATGCATGTTCGGTCGTAAATGAATATCCAAATACCTCTTCGGTACGTCTTATGATTTTCTCCGCTTCCGCCACTACTTCAGGACCAATACCGTCTCCTGCGATTACCGCAATCTTCTTCGTTTCTGCCATCCTTCGTCACTCCTTATTTATGTACACTGATCGTATTTAATCATCTAGTTACTGTTTTAACATACTCACTATCAATTGACCAAGATATAGAAACTATGAACTTAATTCATTTTGCCTATAAGTGAGGGGAATGTGAATCAGGGAGATGGCATGCGTCGAAGAGTTGTACAGATGCTTCGAAGGATTGATGTGGGAGCTTCGAAGGATTGATGTGGGGGGCTCCGAGTACGTATCGCTCCTCCGATCGCTGTTGTCGCCGAATTTCTTGAATTATGGTATCTCGGTTGAAACTCGGCTCCAAAGGCGACCGCTCCGCTTCTCCGGAATCGATTCGTCCTCTCCGCTGCTTCGAAGCCGAATGTTAGGCAGGGTTCCCCGGAGATGAGCACATCTCCCTGATCACAATGGGTGGGGGAGATAAAGCGCCCTATGCATGAAGCCATGGGGCGGCTTTTGGTTACTACTTTTTTGCATTGCAACTATTGCTTCTGGCTTCTTGCACCTGCTTCTGATTCTGCTACTGCTTCGTGCTCTTGGATTCTGCTACTGCTTCGTGCTCTTGGATTCTGCTACCTGCTTCGTGCTTCTTGCAACTGCTTCTGATTCTCTTACATGCTCGTGCTTCGTGCTTCCTGCACCTGCTCCCGGTTCTACTACTTGCTCATACCTCCTGCACTTGCTCCTGATTCGGCTACTTCCTTCGTGCTCCCTGCTCCCGGTTCTACTACTTGCTCATACCTTCTGCACTAGCTCCTGATTCGGCTACTTACTCGTACATCATGCGCTCGCTTCACCTTTTCACAATTTCTAACGAGCATTAAGAACAGAAAACGATAGGTTTAGGTTTGCTACTTTTATTACAACCACATTAACGTTACCGAACGTCTTTCGTTATATTTTTCTACGCTAATACGCTACAATAGGGATGAAATTGTCCTATATCCTAAATGACCAAGGAGTGATCATTGATTATGCTGTACACTGCTCTAGGTAAATCCGGTATGCAAGTAAGTCGTCTGTGCCTAGGAACGATGAATTTCGGGCCCGCCACGGATGAGAAAGAAGCCTTCCGTATCATGGATGCGGCGCTTGATGCCGGCGTCAACTTCTTTGATACCGCCAACGTCTACGGCTGGGGCGAGAACGCCGGGCTGACTGAGACCATCATCGGACGCTGGTTCAAGCAAGGTGGAGGTCGCCGCGAAAAGGTTATATTGGCGACCAAGTTCTATGGCTCCATGAATGATCCCCTGGATGGTCCTAACAATGAGGCCGGATTGTCGAGTTATAAGCTGCGCCGGCATCTGGAAGCATCACTGAAACGTCTGCAGACGGATCATATCGAACTGTACCAGATGCATCACGTCGATCCTGCTGTTACATGGGACGAGCTGTGGGGAGCTTTTGAAGTAGCAGTCCATCAAGGAAAAATCGGGTATGTCGGATCCAGCAACTTTGCGGGCTGGCAGATTGCCGAGGCACAAGCCGCGGCCAAGAGCCGTCACTTCCTTGGCCTGGTTTCCGAGCAGCACAAGTACAGCTTGACCTGCCGATTGCCTGAGCTCGAAGTGCTTCCCGCCTCTCAGAAGCTAGGACTTGGTGTTATTCCGTGGAGCCCGCTGGATGGAGGATTGCTGGGACGCAATGCGCTTAAGAAAGTTGAGGGCACGCGCAGCGGAGGGAATGCCGAGCGTGTCGAGAAATATCGATCACAACTGGAACAGTTCGCTGAGCTTTGCCAAGAGCTGGGCGAACCGCAGGATTCTGTAGCTCTTGCTTGGGTGCTGAAGAACCCTGCCGTTACGGGACCGATTATCGGACCGCGCACGCTGGAGCAATTCGAAGGTTCCCTGCGCGCACTTGAGATTGAACTGGACGAATCCACAATGAACCGTCTGGACGAAATCTTCCCTGGACCAGGCGGAGCAGCACCACAAGCCTATGCCTGGTAAAAGTTGCATTTAAGTTTTCATCGTTTTGACCCGGAAGTTGCGAGACAATAATCTCTACATGAAGGGACAGCACACGGCTGGACCATTATATTTTGATACCAAAAAAGAGGGGCCGCATATACTGCGACTCCTCTTTTTCTTTGGATATCTCCATGGATTTCCCCACGTACCCTGAGTTACCCATCATTCATTGTTCCACATTAAGTATAAAATTACAGTGTTGCTCGCTCGCGCCGGCTGAACGTTTTGCGTTTCTCAATCAGAACGTTGACCGCATCCACGTAAGCTCTTGCACTTGCTTCCAGAATATCAGTGCTCAGGCCGCGGCCTTGTGCAGCCACATCGTTTTGTGTCAGTACCACATGCACTTCACCTTGAGCATCCTTACCATGGGTTACCGATTTGATGGAATAATCCGCAAGCGTCACTTCTTCACCGGTCACTTTGTCGATCGCATTATAAATCGCGTCTACAGAACCGTTGCCCTCGGCTTCTTCCTCAATCATCTGATCTTCTGTAGCAATGCGAACCCGTGCCGTTGGCGTTGATTCATTACCATAAGCGACAAAGATCGTTTCCAATTTGAAAACTTCCGGTGTATCGATCAATTTTTCTTCCAGCAAAGCCAGAAGGTCCTCATCGGATACTTCCTTCTTCTTGTCAGCCAGCACCTTGAATTTGGCGAATGCCTCATTCACCTGTTCTTCGTTCAAATCATAACCGAGATCCATCAATTTCTCCCGGAAAGCATGACGGCCGGAGTGTTTACCTAGTACCAGCTTGCTTTCCTTGAGTCCGATGGATTCCGGGGTCATAATTTCATATGTTGTCTTTTCTTTCAGCATTCCATCCTGATGAATACCAGATTCATGAGCGAATGCATTCGCGCCAACGATGGCTTTGTTGCCTGGAACGACCATACCGGTGAGCTTGCTGACAAGGCGGCTGGTGCGGGCAATCTCAGTCAGTGCAAGCCCTGTCCTTGCACCGAAGAATTCGGAACGTGTCTCCAGCGCCATTGCAATCTCTTCAATGGCGGTGTTGCCTGCCCGTTCTCCAATACCATTGATCGTGCCTTCAATTTGATCGGCGCCATTCAGAATAGCGGCCAGCGTATTGGCGGTGGCCATGCCCAGATCGTTATGACAATGTGCGCTCAGCTGCACCTTTTCGATATCAGGAACGTTTTCTTTTAAGTATTTGAATATGGCTCCATACTCCGAAGGGTATAAATAACCTACCGTATCTGGAATATTCACGACACTGGCGCCTTCGCGCACAGCCATTGCAACGACTTCAGCCATAAAATCCAGCTCAGTCCGTCCGGCATCCTCCAGGGAGAATTCCACTTTGGAAAAATACTTCTTGGCGTAACGGATGGAGGCTTGCGCTGTTTCCAGCACTTGCTGCTTCTCCATTCGCAGCTTGAACTTGCGGTGAATCGGCGAAGTCGCCAAAAACACGTGAATGCATGGGTCCTGTGCTCCAATAAGTGCTTCACGAACCGCATCAATGTCGCTCTCTCGGGAACGTGACAATCCGATGACGGTAACGTCCTTGACCGCGCGTGCCACGGCGTTCACAGCTGCAAGGTCTCCGGGTGACGCCGCTGGAAATCCGGCTTCCATGCGGTCGATTTTCAACTTTTCGAGTTGAAGGGCCATTTCCACCTTTTCCCGAGTGTTCAAATTCACGCCTGGTGATTGTTCCCCGTCTCTCAGTGTTGTATCAAAGACATAAATCTTTCGCATTGTCGGCACCTCCTTGAAGTTTATCACGCTTGAGGGAAACACCCGGCGGCAGGTTCGTATATCCCCTGCCGCCGGCTGCTTCATCTAACGGATCGAGTAGTCATAGCTTCTTCTCACTGCCTGCTTGACTGTTCGTATCCGGAAGAATTCCTTATGAAATCTATATATTCTTATTTCTTGATCCAATGCATCATTTCACGAAGCTCTGCACCCACTACTTCGATTGGATGCTCAGACTCGTTACGACGAGTAGCTGTCAAGAATGCACGGCCGGATTGGTTCTCTAGAATAAAGTCGCGAGCGAATTTACCCTGTTGAATATCGGAAAGCACTTCTTTCATTGCCTTCTTCGTATCCTCGGTCACAACGCGCGGACCAGTTACATAGTCACCGTACTCAGCTGTGTTACTGATGGAATCGCGCATGCTGGCAAGACCACCTTCATAGATCATGTCAACGATCAGCTTCAATTCATGCAGACACTCGAAGTATGCCATTTCAGGAGCATATCCTGCTTCTGTCAGAGTTTCGAAACCAGCTTTAACGAGTGCGGATACACCACCGCACAGTACTGCTTGCTCACCGAACAAGTCTGTTTCGGTTTCTTCACGGAAGGAAGTCTCGATAACGCCTGCACGAGTACAACCGATACCTTTTGCATAAGCCAAACCGATTGCCTTAGCTTGTCCAGTTGCATCTTTCTCGATTGCAATCAGTCCAGGTACGCCAAAGCCCTCAACATACGTACGACGAACCATGTGGCCAGGAGATTTAGGAGCAACCAGCAGGACATCATTGTCTTTTGGTGCTACGATTTGACCGAAATGAACGTTGAAACCGTGAGAGAACATCAGTGCTGCACCTTTTTTCAGGTTTGGTTCGATATCGTTCTTGTAAACCGCTGCTTGTGTTTCATCCGGCATCAGGATTTGTACCACATCCGCACGGCTTACAGCTTCTGCTACAGGAAGCACTTCGAAACCATCATTCTTCGCTTTGTCGAAGGATTTGCCTTCACGAAGGCCGATAACTACCTTAAGTCCGCTGTCACGCAGGTTTTGTGCTTGGGCATGGCCCTGGCTACCGTAACCGATAACCGCGATCGTTTTGTCCTTCAATACGCTCAGTTCTGCATCTTGTTCATAATAAGTAGTAATTGCCATTTGTATAAGTCCTCCTTTGATTTTAAAGACCCTTCATGATGAGCGGGTATCTCAATAGACCAACGGATCTATCTTTCGATCTGCTGAGACACCCGCTCATACGATGCAGGTATCTAACACTCTTATCTTATATCTCAATAACTTTGTCACCCATATAAAAGAGAATCGTATAATGATTACGCATTACCGCGAATCATCGCGGTAACCCCGGTCCGGGAAAGCTCCTGAATGCCATACGGCTTGAGGAGTTCAATCATGGCATCGATTTTGACAGTATCGCCAACGACCTGCACCATCAGGTTAGCCGAGCCAATATCCACGACGGATGCGCGGAAAGTTTCGACAACCCCCATGATTTCCGGTCTGGCCGAAGGCTCAGCCTTTACCTTGATTAGAGCAAGCTCTCTGGCTACCATCGGTTTGGAGCTAAGATTAATAACTTTAATAACATCGATCAGCTTGTAAAGCTGCTTCTCCACCTGCTCCAATGTCGTTTCATCACCGGTGGTTACGATAACCATCCGGGATAATCCAACCTCTTCCGACTGCCCGACAGTAATACTTTCGATGTTAAAGCCTCTGCGTCCGAATAGCCCCGATACACGCTGCAGGACACCCGGCTGGTCGTTTACTAGTACAGCAATGGTATGTTTTGTACTCATCTTACGCATCCCCCATCAGCATTTGATCGATTGTCGACCCTTGCGTCACCATCGGATATACGTTCTCGCCTTTCTCAACGACGAACTCAACAAGGACGGGTCCCGGTGTTTCCATCGCTTCGGCCCAAGCACGCTGTGCTTCTTCTTTCGTTGTGGCGCGAAGTCCTTTGACACCATAGGCTTCAGCCAGCTTAACGAAATCAGGGCTGCCAGCCAGATCGATATGACTGTATCGGTTGTCGTAAATCAGTTCCTGCCATTGCCGAACCATACCAAGCACTTGGTTGTTGATGACAACGATTTTTACCGGAATGTTGTTGATGGCGCAAATCGCAAGCTCCTGGGAACACATCTGCATACCGCCGTCACCGTTGATCGAGATGACCAGTCGATCCGGATGCGCCATCTGGGCACCGATCGCTGACGGGAATCCGAAGCCCATCGTTCCAAGGCCTCCTGAGGTGATCCATGAACGCGGTTGGTTGAACTTGTAATACTGTGCGGCCCACATCTGGTGCTGACCAACGTCAGTCGTTACAATCGCTTCGCCCTTCGTCGTATCATTGAGCATTTCGATGACCCACTGCGGCTTCAGTACCGTATCCGAATCAACGTAGCGGAATGGGTATTCAGCCTTCCACTTGCTGATCTGCTCTCTCCAAGCATCCGCTTTGGCTGCGTAGGAAACGATAGGATTCAGCATTTCAAGCACCGTTTTTACATCGCCGACAATCGGAATATCGGTCGGCACGTTCTTGCCGATCTCAGCCGGATCAATGTCGATATGGACGATTTTTGCATGTGGTGCAAATCCGTCCAGCCTACCTGTAACCCTGTCATCAAATCTTGCTCCAATGTTGATCAGCAGGTCCGACTGCTGAATGCCATGGTTCGATGTATACGTTCCATGCATGCCCGGCATCCCTGTCCACAGGTCATTACCGGTTGGGAAAGCACCAAGACCAAGCAGTGTGGTTGTGATCGGGATCCCTGTTTTATTCACGAATTCGTGCAGTCCTTCATGAGCCCCGGAGTAGATCACGCCGCCGCCAGCCAATATCATCGGGCGCTCCGCATCCTCAATCGCGCGGGCCAGTTTATCAAGCTGAAGCTTGTTCGGAACTGTTCGAGGGTTATAACCTTTCAACTGAATCCGCTCTTCCGGCTGGAACAAGGTGGTAGCTGCGGAAACATCCTTCGGAATATCAATCAGCACGGGTCCTTTACGTCCAGTCGATGCAATATGGAACGCCTCATGGATCACTCTTGGCAGATCCTTTACATCTCTTACCAGGTAGCTGTGCTTCGTGATCGGCATCGTGATTCCTGTGATATCCGCTTCCTGGAAAGCGTCTGTACCGATCAAGCTTGTTGCAACGTTACCGGTTATGACAACGAGTGGAACGGAATCCATATAAGCTGTTGCGATCCCGGTCACAAGGTTTGTTGCCCCTGGTCCTGAAGTCGCTATACATACACCGACTTTTCCACTTGCACGGGCATAACCGTCAGCTGCATGAATGGCGCCTTGCTCGTGACGTGTCAAGACATGGTTGAAATCCTCAAAACCATACATGGCATCATAGATATACAGGACAGCTCCGCCCGGATATCCGAAGACGCACTCGACACCTTCGAGAAGAAGACTCCGAAGCAAGATTTCCGATCCGGTAATCACTTCAGGCTTCAACCATTTCTCTCGTAATTGTTCTGTAGACCGCACTTCTGGAGTTTGCGCGCTCATCAGTCATCCTCCTCTCAAATATTGGCACTCACTATCTCATGATCAAGCAATAAAAAAACCTTCCGTCGCCACACCCGGAGTATCTCCGTGTGAGGGACGAAAGGTTTAGCTTCCGTGGTACCACCCATGTTTGCCCTACACTTCGCAGTGTAAAGCCTCAGCAGGTATGAAGAACAATAAACACAGCCCTTCAATATCTGCAGTCCTTAACGCGGACTATAACGATTCCCCCTAATAAACGCGCTGTTACGACTTAATGCGATAAAGTCCTAGCGTAGCGTCTTTCAGGGAAACAGCTCCGAGGTGAGCTCGTATAAAAGGGATTAAGGTGGTGGTTTCAGCTGATCCAGCCACTCTCTGAGCAAAAGAGCCCTTTAAACTTCGTCCTCATCATTGCCGATTGGATATATTCGTTAAAATGTTTAGAAACATTATATGATTCATTCATTCCAGAAGTCAACACATTTATTTTGCTTCCGGTGTAAGGGTATCATTCACAGTGATATCATTTGCCTCGCTCCCTTCTTGCAAAACACCCTCTTAAAGCTTGCTACATATGATAAACGGAGCTTACTTTAAACGTCGCGAAGGGAGGGAGCAATATGATAATCCGTTATCGGAAACCCGGGTATGATGATCCGATGATTCTCCAGCTGATCGAGTCCCAGCTCGTTCCGCTTTCCCACATGACAAAAAAAGAGCTCGACACCATTCGTAAAGATATTCCTTCTCGATTACAACGCGGCGTTACCCTCGTTGCTTCGTCGGAGAATGATGACAGAGTCTTTGCTTTTATCCATTTCATGATGCATGGCGAACTGCTGTATATTGACATGTTGGCCGTAGCATCCACAGCGCAGCGAAAACGGTGGGGTGCCCGATTAATGGAGCATGCCGAACATTTCGCTGCAACCCGCGGATGCACACGCGCCAAGGTCATGGTAGACATCGGAAATACGACTGGTCTGAAATTTTACCGAAAACTCGGCTATACAGTGACCAGAATCATCGAGCCCAGCCAGTGCTATGAACTTAATAAAAACGGCTTGATATAATTACCAGAAAAAGCCCCCACCATATCCCGGTCCGAAAGCGCCGTAGCCCGGTCCATATCCGCCATACCCTACCGGATATCCACCATAGCCGCCTCCATATCCACCACCGTATGCATACGGTGCGGTACCTATGGCAAGAAGATCAAATAAAGCCAGTGGAATAATCGCCTTGGTTCTCACTTTCTTTCCTTTGGTTTCCGGGGTGACAAATAGGCGGCTGCCCGAAACGCGGACCAGCTTGCCTGTCACCATCGTCCCGTCCTTCTTATACGCTACGATCTGTTTGCCCACATATGACTTCACTTTTGCCTTGCTGACAGGCTTGTGCATAAGATCCCTCCTCAGGTAATATACATTTCAATCTATTCCCGAGGGAGTTCACTTGCTTGTTTCATGGCCCTCCTATTGGCAAAAGATAGGCAGATCCTTCTAGCATCAAGGCTTGCGTATTATGCTATTTTAAGAGATGCCATTTGCTTTACGAAAAGAAAACAAAAAAAACCGCCGTAATCATACGGCGGTTTCTTCATACACGTTTAATTAAGCGTTCACTTTTTCTTTAGCTACAGTAGCCAAGGAGTTGAACGCGTTCAGATCATTCACAGCCAGATCAGCCAGCATTTTACGGTTAATATCCACGCCAGCAAGCTTCAGACCATGCATCAATTTGCTGTAGGACAGACCGTTTTGGCGAGCAGCCGCGTTGATACGAACGATCCACAATTTGCGGAAATTACGCTTCGTATTACGACGATCGCGGTATGCATAAACGAGGGATTTCATAACCTGCTCGTTAGCAGTTTTAAAAATGCGGTGTTTGGAACCGAAATAACCTTTCGCAAGCTTCAATACTTTTTTATGTCGACGACGAACGACAAATCCGCCTTTAACTCGTGCCATATCAATAGACCTCCCAATAATTGTTGTTTACTATTTCAAGTTAGCCAGACCTTGCTTCAAACGTTTAACATCTCCAGGCGCCATAACAGGGCTGTTGGACAGCACGCGCTTAGCACGCTTGGATTTGTGGGAAAGCAAGTGGTTTTTGTAAGCTTTATAACGTTTTACTTTACCAGTACCGGTAATTTTGAAGCGGCCTTTCAGGCTGCTATGTGTTTTCATTTTAGGCATTGTAGTACTTCCTCCTCTAATCTCTCTTAGGCTTTTGGAGCCAAAATCATAATCATGCTGCGACCTTCCAATTTAGGATGGCGCTCAACGATGCAGAGTTCTGCCACTTCCGTTTTCACACGCTCCAGAATTTTCTGGCCAATATTGGCATGGGTGATTTCACGACCACGGAAACGCACGGAGCATTTCACCTTGTCGCCTTCTTTCAAGAACTTGACAACATTACGAAGCTTGGTTTGATAATCATGCTCCTCAATGTTTGCACGGAACCATACTTCTTTGATATCTACAACTTTCTGGTTCTTGCGTGCTTCCTTCTCTTTCTTCTGCTGCTCATAGCGGAATTTACCGTAGTCCATGATGCGGCATACCGGCGGTTTCGCCTGAGGGGCTACGTTCACCAGATCCAGATTGAGATCAATTGCCATTTGCAGTGCTTCACGAATCGGCTTGATCCCGATTTGCTCACCTTCGGCACCAACCAAACGTACTTCTTTGGCCCGAATCTCGTCATTGATCATATGTTCCTTACTGATAGTCCTCCACCTCCAAATTACTTGTTGTTCCTGTTTGCAAAAAAATAAAGGGATGCCGGGTTAAACACCGACATCCCTATTTGATACTCATCTCACAAATGAAGTTGAATCCATTGATTGATTTCGTGATCAAACCAGCCAACATATGTCGGTCAGGTGAGAAGCGGTGCTTCTGCTTGCAATCAGATATTCTGTTTAACAGACTAGGATAGTATAACAGGTCATACGATCCCGTGTCAACACAGAAGTGATATTTTTTGATTATCCTTGTTTGCTCTGTACCTCTTCAAGGCGCACAACGCGGGTATGCTCCGTATGACTCCACTGCTTGTTGTTCTGCGTGAAGAACGCATACACCGTGATCGGATACCACGAAAGCAGGTAGATCGGGAACAGTACCAGATACAGATAGACCTTCTTGTACTTCACCTTTTCCAGAAGCATGGCAATCATGAAGGTGAAGACATTCGCTGCGATCGCTGTAAAGCTCAGCCATAACGGTAGATAACCGTACAGATTCGCAATATTCGGACCATCAAAGAACGAATTGTCAATCCAGATGACGGCTGTCAACAAGAAAGTCAGCAACACGATGTAAACGTTGACCCCGTACAATGCCAAGTCTAATTTTACAAGGCTGCGTTCTTTAATGGCACGCCACAGCAGTGGGAAGAAATAACGGCGGGCAACCGTAAAGTGGCCCTGCATCCAGCGCAGACGCTGTCTGGCCGAAGCCTTAAACGTAAGCGGCTTCTCGTCAAACACCTTTGCATCATAGTTGAACTTCGGGTACACGCCGCGCATAACGCTGCGCATCGTAAACTCAAGGTCCTCAACCAGACTTGTTGCTCCCCAGCCAATCTCCTTCAGCAGATTGGTCTCAAAGCACATTCCTGTACCGCCAAGGAAGTTAGCCATATTCAGATTGCTGCGGGAAAGCTGCCATAGGCGGTTGATATACCAGTACGACACCCCGTAAGAAGCAGTAATCCAGGAATCTTCCGGATTCTTGGTATCGATATATCCCTGGATAACTCTCGCTCCAGAGCAAAGATCATTGTTCATTTCATTCAGAAAATTTGGATCTGCCAGATTATCCGCGTCGAACATAACGACTGCATCATACTGGCGCGGCATTGCCCAGAGCTCTTTAAGCATCCACTCGATGGCGTAACCCTTGCCTCGCAGATTCTGATTCGTGCGTACGCAAGCGTTCATCCCGTGGGCACGGACGATCTCTGCAGTACGGTCTGTACAGTTGTCACAGATGACAAATACATCGTACAGTTCTTTCGGATAATTAAGCTGTTTCAGGTTCTCCATTAGCGCCCCGACAACCTGCTCTTCATTGTGCGCAGCAACTAGCACTGCGAACGATTTATTTGGTTCAAACTGCTGTTTCTTTTTTCTCTTGATCAGACCAAACAAAGAGAATACGAACTGGTACACACCCACCGCGGCCAAAAATAATTGGAGCGCGATAAAGATGGCGTCTGTCATGATTCTCCGTTACCCCCTTTTTTTAACCCGAGAATGTTTGTTTTTTCTCTCTAAGTTTTTCGCTATTTTTATTTCTGCATGACCCTGTGACTTGTGTCTGTCCTTTTTAGTAGCCTCGGTGCCTCGGGGCAACTTTGCACATCATACACGATTTTCCACACTTTTGAATCTTTTGTCAAAACCGTGGAATGCTCTAATTTACGGAAAAACTTCGTAAAAGAGCTCAGCTTGCAATCCAGTTTGCCAGCAAGCTTCGTTTCAAATGGCATTAGTTCTTATTTTCATCCGTTTTCTAACTTTTTATTTCTTTTTGCCGCCCATCTTTTCTGAATCGACTTGTCCGCCAATTAATAAACGCAACAGATGGCCAAAAAGTTGTATTGCGGCATTCTCTTTCTCTAATAAACTTTTTGATGTCTGTTTGAATCATTGTATCGGCAACTTATATTCAAGTCAAAAGACTACGGTCCCTGATTTTCTACAAAATGCGCGCTGTCGATTACCGCCTAGGTAGCAGGCAACCAGCGAGAACCCTGTCGGTAAAGCCTCTCTCTCCCAGGACTAAAGTCCCCTTGTTTGTAGGATGGTACTGGTTGATTTCTTTTCTCAAAATCGATATGTTAAAGGTAATGAATATCGCTGCAGAACGGGTGAAAAGTAGTGGCTAAAAAAAGAGTCTTGCTGTTATCTGAAGGGTTCGGTGCCGGACATACACAGGCCGCTCATGCTCTCTCCAGCAGCTTGCGCCAGTTGTCTCCTAGCATACAGACCAAAGTTCTTGAGCTTGGAAGCTTCTTGAACCCCAAAATTGCTCCACTGATCATTTCGGCCTACAGAAAGACGATTACAACTCGCCCCAGACTGGTCGGGTACATGTACCGCCACCAGAAGTCATTTAACCGTTTTACCGCTCTAGCCCTTCATCGCATGTTCTATACAAGTACGAAGAACGTGGTCAAGCAGCTCCGGCCAGACATCATCGTGTGCACTCACTTCATCCCCAGCGCAGTCATCTCGCGTTTAAAACGGCTGGGCACAAATGTGCCCCTGTGTACCGTTATAACCGATTATGATGCTCACGATACATGGATCAGCCCAGAGGTCGACCGATATTTCGTATCCACGCCGGAAGTAAAGCGTAAACTGCTGAGCCGCGGAGTTTCTCATGCAAAAATTCAGGTCACCGGCATTCCGATCCATCCCGATTTCTGGACCCATCCGAGCAAGGAAGAAATCAGGGAGCAGTTTAATCTGTTAAATATGCCCACCGTGCTAGTCATGGGCGGAGGCTGGGGAATCATGAATGATGAGGTCGTGCACGAATTTTTGACCCGATGGCGTGAAGAAATCCAAATTATATTTTGTTTCGGCAATAATGACAAGGGGCGGGAGGAAATGGAGAACAACCCAAGATTCCAGCATCCAAACATCCGAATTTTAGGTTTTACACGCGAGATCGACAAGCTGATGGAGGTATCGGATTTGCTCGTTACTAAGCCTGGCGGCATGACGTGCACGGAAGGCCTGGCCAAAGGAATCCCGATGCTGTTCCACCAGCCCCTTCCAGGGCAGGAAGAAGAGAATTGCCAATACTTTACAGCGCAGGGGCTGGGAGAGCCTATTCAGTCCCTAGAAGTTCTTGGGAAGTGGATGAATAAGCTTCTGCAACAATATGACCTGCTCCAACAGCAGCGGGCCCAGAATTTACAAAATATCGAACGCTCCCATCCGATGCAAAGCGCCCGCAGCATCATCGATATGCTGGAAAATGAAAAGGTGTACTCCTAAGCAGGAGTACACCTTTTTTGGTACTTATACCGAGAGCCTATCCCCAAATTGATAGATTTCCTTCTATTATAATAGATGTAAACGCAATCATAGGGAAGTCCGCCAGAAGTCCAGATTATTTACCGTATTTTTCAAGGCGATTCTTCTGGTACGAAGCAAGGGCTTCCTTACCAACTATAACCTCACAACGATGGATTTGCATTCCTTGACCCACGAATTTTGTCTCGTATTCCGTCATCACATGCTCCTCGTTCAATCCATCACGATGCAGGTCCAGTGAAATATTGGTCATTTGCAGCCCATAATCGGCAAAAGCATTCAGAGAAAATTCAAAGAGAGTCACCGAATCGGTTTTAAAATGAATTTCTCCGCGCTCGTTCAGGATTCGGGAATACTTGTCCAGAAAACGCGGGTGCGTTAAACGGCGGCGAGCATGTTTTGCTTTTGGCCATGGATCACTAAAGTTCAAATACATTCGTTCAATTTCACCAGGTTCAAACACCTCTTCAACATTCTCAATATTGAACAAGGCGAGCTTCAAGTTCGGAGGTGTAGTGATATCATCCTGAGCCCACGCATTACGCCCCTTCTCACTTGCACGGCGAATCAGCTCATCATACATATCAACCCCGATAAAATTCACATTCTGATGCTTATAACTCATCTGACTGATAAACTGCCCTTTGCCCATGCCGAATTCTACATGAATCGGAAGGTCATTGCCAAACAAAGAAGCCCATTTCCCTCTATATTGACCGGGGTCCAAAACGACCAGGTCTTCCTGCTGCTCCAGATTTTCCCGTATTCCTTTTCTTCCGCGTAACCGCATGTCATACCTCCGAAACTTTCCAAGTAAGATTTAGATTGATATCAAGATACTGCACCTATTGTGACGAAGTTAGTCCCAAAAGTAAAGAGCCCATAGAAAAAGGAACCCGAGCTTTGCCTTGGCAAAGCCTTAGGTTCCTTTTTCATATATTTGGAATTGGGGTTCCGCGATAGTTAAACTGTGGAATAGTTTACCTCTCTTCTGCCGTAAAATCAAATGTCTTCTCGAAGGCAGCCCGAATCTTACGTTGTGCCGAAGCCTTTACATCCTTACTGGCGTTAAATGCTACACCCGTGAGGGCCAAAGCTTCATTCGGGGTGAGTTCCACAGTGATTTTTTCCTTGCTTCCATTCTGAATAGTTGACGAATTCATTCGTAATCACCTCACGGTATAATTGTATCCATGACGTCACACAAATATGAATCCTATCCAATATATACCCTCGCCAAAATAGATTGAATCATTTATTTATTTATCTATTTTAAATATATCAATTATATGTAAACCATTCAAGTAACAACGCCTTAATTAGGCTTGAAGACCTGTATATAACGTTGTTCTTTATTTTTTGTTACAATGGATGTATCTGTATAAATCAGTTGAGATTGCTATAAAGGAGCCAACATGAGCACACCACATATAACGATCCCCAAGCTATGGGGAGACAAAAGATTTCATACGTGGAATTACGAAATGCGCACTCAATTCCAAGAAAAAATATTTAAAGTGATGCTGGATGCTGGCTTTACGTGCCCAAACCGTGACGGCACGATTGCCAAGGGTGGCTGTACCTTCTGCAGTGCGCGAGGCTCAGGAGATTTTGCGGGACGCCGCCGGGATGACCTCGTTACCCAATTCAATACCATTCGTGACAGACAGCATCAGAAATGGCCGAATGCCAAATATATTGGTTATTTTCAAGCCTATACCAATACCTATGCTCCTGTCGAGGAGCTTCGTGAATATTATGAAGAAATTCTCCAGCAGCCCGGCGTTGTCGGTCTGTCGATCGCTACGCGCCCTGACTGCCTTCCTGACGATGTTGTGGAGTATTTAGCTGAGCTGAATGAGCGTACCTATCTGTGGGTGGAAATGGGGCTGCAAACGATTCATGATTCTACTTCTGAGCTGATCAACCGGGCCCATGATACGGAATGTTATCTCGAAGCGGTCGAGAAGCTCCGCAAGCACAATATCCGTGTCTGCACGCATATCATTTACGGACTTCCGCAGGAGGACCGTGACATGATGCTGGCTACAGGCCGAGCCGTGGCCAACATGGATGTACAAGGAATCAAGATTCATCTACTGCATCTGATGCGCAAAACTCCAATGGTAAAGCAATATGAAGCCGGACTGCTGCGTTTTCTCGAGCAGGATGAGTACATTAACCTTATCGTGGATAGCCTGGAGTTTCTGCCGCCGGACATGATTGTACACCGCCTGACTGGAGATGCTCCCCGTGATCTCTTGATTGGCCCTACTTGGAGTCTCAACAAATGGCAAGTGCTAAACGGCATCGATGCCGAGCTGAAGCGCCGTGAGACCTGGCAAGGAAAATTGTGGGGGGTGTCCTGATGGGTTTCCTGTCGGTCTTGAGTTTTGCCCATAAACTGGTGTCCGAAAGGCTTCGCCCTGGAGACACCGCAGTGGATGCCACAGCTGGAACAGGGGCAGATACTTTGTTTCTGGCCAAAACCATAGGGACAAAAGGGCATGTTCATGCTTTTGATATTCAGGAGCAGGCGCTGATGCTTACGCGCGACAGGCTGGCTAAGGAATCACCGGGTGCCCTTGCCGGAATTACGCTTCATCATCAAAGTCATGCTCTCATGAAAAGCAGCATTCCAGAGCATGATCACGGTCATGTAGGTGCCATCATGTTCAATCTGGGTTATCTGCCAGTGGATTCATCCGATAAACAGATTATGACAGAAACCGCGAGTACACTGGAAGCCCTGGAGGCTGCCATCGAGCTGCTCCGTCCTGGCGGCATCGTCACCATCGTGCTGTATCCAGGCCACAGAGGCGGAGACGCCGAAGCGAATGCTGTGCAAGCGTGGGCCGCAAAATTGCCGCAGCAGAGCGTTCAGACCATTCTATATCGTGGTCTTCAACGTTCGGAAGCGCCTTACCTCATTGCACTGGAACGAAAGAAGACGTTATGATATAAGTTCTTAAGAGAGTATCCATGTTGTACTAGGCATCCAAGGATAAGTCAACCATGAAGAAAGGTAGATGATTACAATGACAAAACCATATCCACTATTATTCCAACCTGAATTTAAAGAACGTGTATGGGGCGGCCGCGCCCTGGAACAGTTCGGCCTTGATATTCCCGCAGGGCATATCGGAGAAGGCTGGATGATCGCTGACCATCCCAACGGAACGACCCACATTGTAAACGGTGAGCTTGCTGGTCTGGGACTGGATCAGGTTCGGGAAAAATTCGGTCAGGAATGGTTCGGAAGCAAAGGCTTCTCCGAGGTTAACGGACGTTTTCCTCTGCTGATCAAACTGCTTGACTGTAATGACAACCTTTCGGTTCAGGTCCATCCGACTGATGATTACGAAGGACTTCCGAAGGGCGAGCTTGGCAAAACTGAAATGTGGTATATCCTTGCTGCCAAGCCCGACGCTAAAATCATTTACGGTCTGAAAGATGGTGTTAGCCGTGAAACGCTGCAGGAAGCTATGGAAAACGGCACGGTGATGGATCAACTGCAAGAAGTGTCCGTAAAAGCCGGAGATACTTTCTACATACCTGCCGGTACGGTACATGCGCTCTGCGCGGGTGTTGTCGTAGCCGAAATTCAGCAAAACTCGGATACAACGTACCGGATTTTCGATTATAATCGCCCTGGCCTTGATGGCAAGCCGCGTGAGCTTCATATCGAGGACTCGTTGAACGTGACGGCCTACGAAGGCTCCGGAGCAACCACGATGAGCACAGAAGGAACCATACCTGGAGAATGGCTTGAGCTTGCGAAATCCCCTTATTTTGTCGTGGAGAAGGGTGTTGTCAATGGCGACTGGTCCTTGTCGACTTCAGCAGATAGCTTCACGATCGTAGTTGTATGTGACGGTCAAGGCACGCTTAGCTGGGATAACGGCTCCATCGACTATACGTCGGGACAATGCTTCCTGCTGCCGGCCAACCTGGGAGCCTATAAATTAGATGGGCAGTCCACCGTTCTTCGTTCATATCTTCCTTAAACCGGGTATAAATCATTTATAGTAACCACTCGTTATTGTGGAGGTGTTATACCTTACATGCAAACCGACACGTTTACGATGCTGAATACGCAGGGCATGCATGTGTTTGTATATCAATGGCTGCCGGATGGGGAAACGCCCATTCGCGCCATTTTGCAAATTGCGCATGGTATGTGTGAGACGGGAAAACGATACGAAGAGCTTGCTGAGCTGCTTACAGGGCATGGCTACGCCGTATACTGCAATGATCATCGAGGTCATGGACAAACGGCCGGCCTAGAGTCTCTGGGAGATGCGGGCGAAGATGGTTTCGAAGGAATGATTGAAGACCAGCTGCTTCTTGCTTCCGTGCTTAAGAAACGCCATGCTAGTGTACCCCACTACTTGATGGGACATAGCATGGGGTCTTTCTTGACACAAAAGATGATGTGTTTGAACGGCGATATATTCGACGGATTCATTCTGTCAGGCACCAACGGTCCACAAAGACTGCTGACCTTCGGCATGAATTTGGCGGCTGCGCAAATGCGTTTCCGAGGAAGCACGCATCCAAGCCTGATGCTGAACGCCATCGTGTTCGGTCCTTACAGCAAAGGCTTCGGCACCATCCGTACGCCATTCGATTGGTTATCCCGAGATGAAAAGGAAGTGGATAAGTATGTCGACGACCCGTACTGCGGCAAGGTATGCAGCGCTCGTTTCTTCCGCGATTTCTTCAAACTGCTATCCCAGATTCATAAGCCCTCATTGATGGAATGCCTGCTGAAGGATAAGCCAGTTTATATCTTCTCCGGCGAAGAAGATCCTGTCGGACACCGCGGCGAGGGCGTGAAGCGCTTGATTGAATTATACCGGAAATACGGCCTTCAAGACCTGGAGTACCGTTTGTATCCGGGCGGGCGTCATGAAATGCTGCATGAGATCAACCGGGATGAAGTAGCAGCCGATGTTCTCGACTGGCTCGAGCGTCATACGTCCTCATCGAATGAGAACCAGCAGGTATCGATGCCGATGTTGTAGTGTGTAATGGTAATGAACGCATAAAAGGGATGCCCCCGGTTTTAAGCCGGGGCATCCCTTTTTAGTATATTGGCGTTTTTTGTTTTAGCACTTATCTGGGCAGCTGTTCTGTTGTGAAACAAATCAGCTGCTCTTATTCTTCATCGCTCGGAGTCCGATCCACGAGCAGCTGTGTAACCTCTGTGTATTCCCCTTGCGCGACTTCATCTTCGGTAGCTTCTTCACGCAGATCGTCATTGGTTTCCATCCCTGGAGCAATCGTTGGCTCACCTGACGAAGGCTGTTCTTGCCCCTTCTGATCCCCGTTCATAAACATCCCCTCCTTATCTTGTAGATGCGATTAGAATACGGATACCCGGGATGTTTTATTCCAGTGTGCACGTTAATAAAGAACGCAGCGATAACCTTGGATCTCAAGAAGGCCTTGCTTTTTCTGAGTACAGGTTTCCTAGAATCTCTCCATAACAGCTAGACTGTCCTGACAATTCCAAGCAAGAAGTGAGTTTGACGTTCATTTTCTCTTGTTAGGCCTGCTCTATAAGCTGCACAGGCATCGTATAATACTGTGGTTGACCTGTTTCGTCCTGTTGATACAGAACCAGCAGCATCGTTGCTTGGTTTGACTTGTCCGAAACTCCACTGCCTCCCTGGATGACATCGTTCAGATTAAATGGCAGCATCTCGATCATTGCATGTTTCTGCAGTTCGCGCTCCGTAATGCCAAGATCAGCAAAACGGTTGGATAATGCCGCAGGCTCCTCAAGAATTCGTCGAATATTAGCGTTCCATACCGCTTTATCCTGAGTATGATCCCACCATATCTTCCGCGGTTTATACTTATGTCCCAGGAAATAATCAAACTTCATCAGCCCCAGAATCACGTCCATATGCGCTGTCTTCCGGCTCTCAAGAAATGCCGTTAAACGCGTAAACAGATCCTCGAGCTGGTGGCCTATTTTCTGCCAGCCTTGTCCTTCCCAATAGTCGCCAAACTCCTGAAAGAAATCAAAAGGCGACATGAATTCATGCTTCATCAAATAATTCAAGGTATGATCCATACGATGCGCATTCCAATATTTCTCCAGCACATCTTCCAGTCTTTTCAGACGGACGATATCCGAGAACGGAAGCACATTGCTGCCCAGGATTTCATACGGAGCATGATCCATATAGGTATAATTGTACTTATCCGCATCGATCCTCAGCCCGGTTCCCCTAAGCATCTTCAAGAAACCCAGCTGCAGCTCCTCTGGCCCGAGCGCAAATACATCGTTAAACGTTTTGCGGAAGGTATCGTAATCCTCCTCCGGTAAACCTGCAATCAGATCCAAATGCTGGTCGATCTTGCCACTGTCCTTAATCATTGTCACCGTACGTGACAGCTTGGTAAAGTTCTGCCGACGCTTTACCAGCTCGTTCGTTGGATCATTTGTGGACTGGACCCCGATTTCAAACCGGAAAATGCCGGGAGGCGCATTCTTCGCCAGATAGTCCAACACCTCGGGACGCATGATATCTGCCGTAATCTCGAACTGGAATACGCAACCACCATGATTCTCAATTAGAAACTCGAACATTTCAAGCGCGTAATCCCGCTTAATGTTAAAGGTCCGATCCACGAACTTGATCAGCTTAGCTCCCTTATCGATCAGGTAGAGAATATCTGCCTTTGTCCGTTCAATATCGTAATAGCGAACCCCTACCTCAATGCTTGACAGGCAAAACTGGCAGCTGAAGGGGCAGCCGCGGCTGGTCTCAAAATAGACGACCCGCTTTCCAAGATGCGGGATATCCTCCAGAAACCGATGCGGGGAAGGCAGCTCGGCGAGTATGCTCTTCGGTCTTCCCGGGTTCACGATGACTTCGTCCTGCTTGCGGTAAGCTACGCCATATACAAAATGAAATTTACGGTCCCCTTCGATTGTATGCAGCAAATGGTGGAATGTCTCCTCACCTTCGCCCATAACGATAAAGTCGACGTTGTGCAGCCTTTTCATCCAATAATCCGTATCATATGATACCTCGGGCCCGCCCAGTATGATCGTAACCTCCGGCATAATCTTCTTCACGATGTCGATCACTTTAATCGTTTCTTCGATATTCCATATATAACACGAGAAGCCAATTACGTCGGGCCTACGCTGGAACAAATCGGAGACGATGTTCATCACCGGATCCTTAATCGTATACTCCGCCAGTTCGATATCGAAATCCTTCTCGCTGTATGCCTTGAGGCAGCGAATGGCCAAGGATGTATGAATGTACTTGGCATTCAGGGTTGATAAGATGACTTTCATGGTAGTCCACTTTCTTTCTACATAAAATATTCCCTAGCCGCTCATAAGACGGCATGTTCTCACAGGAATTCAAATCTATTAATTACGAGTATTCAAGAGCTGTTATTATCTCAAAGGTAATCTGTAATAAAATCCATGAATCTGCGGATCACCATGTTAATCTTCGTAGTCAAATAAATCGTCACTGTCAGTTGGCGTCTCCTGACTATTCAGGAAAAAATCAAGGAATGGGCGTCCGTATTTACGGAATTTGACTTCCCCTACCCCTTTGACATTCAGCATCTCTTCCTCGCTCTGCGGACAAACCACACTCATCTCACGCAGTGTTGCGTCGTTAAAAATGATGTACGATGGTACATGCTCTTTGCTTGCCAGCTCCCGCCGAATGAGGCGCAGCTGCTCAAACACCGTCTCGTTGACAGCAGACGGCGAGTAATCGGTGCGGCGACCACTGCGCTGACTGGATGCGGCTTTGGAAGGCCGTGGAACGCGCTGCATGACTTCACGCTGACCCTTTAACACATCAGCCGCCCCACTCTGCAGTTTAACGACTGGATATTGGCCCTCCGTCAGCGCCAAGAATCCTTCGGATACAAGAACATTAATCGTTTCGGATATTTCTTTCTCGGTCCGATTCGACATCACCCCATAGGTTGGAAGACGATCAAAGCCATATTCCAGCACTTTTTTGGCCCGCGATCCCTTAAGCACGGAAGCAACCATGGACACACCAAATCGTTCGCGCATTCGGTGAATGCAAGAAAAGATCTTCTGCGCATCCACGGTGATGTCGACAAGCTCCCGGTCATCCGTGCAGGAGCTGCACGTACCGCAAGGTTTATCTCCATGCTCTTCCCCAAAATAGTCCAGCATCGCACTGCGCAGGCAACGGGTAGTATAGCAGTAATCAATCATCTGCTGCAGCTTCCGGTAGTCGTTCTGCTTGCGCTCCCCCTCCTGAGGATTCTGTTCGATGAGAAATTTCTGGGTCATAATATCCTGGGCGCTGAACAGCAGAATGCACTGGCTGGGTTCGCCATCTCGTCCTGCGCGGCCCGCTTCCTGCACGTAAGACTCCATATTTTTCGGCATATTATAATGGATGACATACCGGACGTTGGATTTATCGATCCCCATACCGAATGCGTTTGTTGCAACAATTACACGAATATCATCATACAGGAAGGCCTCTTGACTCTCTGCCCGTTCGGCATCACTCATACCCGCATGGTATCGTCCTGCAAGAAGCCCCTTAGCTTGAAGGCGCTGGCTTAAATCATCCACTTCTTTGCGCGTGGCGGCATAGATGATTCCCGGCTGATGGCTATGCGAGGCGGCATACTCGAGCACAAACTCCCGCTTGTTCTCACCACGAAGCACCGACATTTCCAGATTGTCACGCCCAAGTCCGGTTACGAACACCTGCGGCTGTTCCAGTCGCAGCAAACGCTGTATGTCCTCCATAACTTCCGGCGTAGCGGTGGCCGTGAATGCCGCCAATAACGGTCGGTTCGGCAGTCCTTGTACGAAAGGAGCCACCGAGAGATAGCTTGTCCGGAAATCATGTCCCCACTGGGATACACAGTGCGCTTCATCGACGGCTACAATCGAAATATCAAGGCCAGCCATCTCTTCCCGAAACCAATCCAGCTCGAGCCGTTCCGGGGCGACATACAGCAGCTTCAGCTCTCCGCGCCTTGCTGCACGTATGCGTTCGTTCACTTCCTTGCCGCTGAGCGTGCTGTTGATATAAGCTGCAGCCACACCCGCTGTCGTTAGAGCATCTACCTGATCCTTCATCAAAGAGATCAAAGGCGAAACAACCAAAGTCAGCCCCGGAAACAGAAGCGCTGGAATCTGGTAACAGATCGATTTACCTCCGCCCGTCGGCATGATTCCCAGCGTATCCTGACCACCCAGCAGGCTGGCGACGATCTTTTTCTGACCATCCCGAAAATCAGGATAACCGTAATATTTCTGCAAATATTCCCTTGCTGTATCTAAATTCATTGCTTCTCTATCATTTGTTTCCACATTCATGGATAAAAACTCCTTATTTTACCTTGGTTTCCCATTTCGTAAAAGGCCTCATTCTTTCAGTTTAACGACCTTTTCATGAATGGGCAACCGAATACGGGAGGAAATTGCATTCGCTAAGGAGAACTTCATCATAATGGAATTTTGCATGATATCATGAACAACCGAAAACATGAAGTTGGTGATCTTTGTGAAAGACGAACATACCGAAACCATAATCCAAACCATTCAATATATGAAGGAGCATCTGGATGAGCCGATGACGACCAGGCAGCTCGCCGATCTGGCGGGTTACAGTCCTTTTCATTTCTCCAGATTATTCAAGCGGGTAACCGGAATTTCGGTCAGACAATACTTATCTGCGCTCCGGGTTGAGTCCGGTAAGACCGAACTCCTGCACAGTCCTTCCCTTCTTGTAAAAATAGGGATGAGCGTCGGTTTATCCAGTCAGGGTACCTTCAACACCCGATTTAAACGGCTTGTCGGTCTGTCCCCCCTGAAATTCCGTTCCACCGCTGATTCGCTCCATCGTTATGTGAATCAATATGAGCACAAACCGTTAGCCTGGAGCGCGGAAGAAGCCCATGTTCTCCCACGGATTCATTGCCGAATTGAAGCGCCGGATGCATTCCGAGGCATCATTTATGTTGGCTTGTTTCCAAGACCCGCACCCGATCAGAAGCCCGTAGCCGGTACGGCCGTCAATCTTAAAAACCGAACCTGCATCCTAACTGACATCCCGACCGGCACGTACTATGTGCTCGCAGCCGGCATCCCTTGGAGTCTCAATCCGCGGGATTATTTGCTTCTGAACACATCCTTGCGCGGCAAGCTGGACGATCCTGTACATATCGAACAAGGAACAGATCTAGCCGTGACGATCACCTTACGGGATCCTCTGCCGTATGACCCGCCGATTGTTGTCAATCTGCCTCTACTATTATTCGAGAAGGATTGGAATGACAGAGCAAAGTAGAAGAATTTTGTAAGAGCTTATCCCTATATAATGGAACTGCAAGAATATGATCCGAATACAATGAGCGTTATTACGGAGGAATACATATGAACATTATTCAAGAAACCGTGATTCAGGCTGATGTCCAGCTCCTCTGGCGAGCATGGACGGAGTCTGCGAGGATAACGAAGTGGTTTGCACCGGCAGCGGATATCGAACCGAGAATGGGCGGGAAATTTGAGCTTTATTTTAACCCTGGCAATCGTGAATCAATGTGCACTGCAGGCTGTACCATTTTGCAGTATGATGAGCCGCGCACCCTCATGTTTGAATGGAAGGGACCCGACCATTTTGCGGATACGATGAATCAGGGAGAATTGACCACGGTCAAGGTGTCTTTTCGACCAGAACCAGATAGCGGTACAAGAATCACCTTAGAACATACAGGCTGGAAAGACTCCGAGGCTTCATTGCAAGCCCGCGAATGGCATGTAGACGCATGGAAGGGCATGCTTGCTAGCTTGAAATCCAGTGTGGAATCCGGTAAAGGCATTCTATGCTGCGAATAAACCAAGTCAAGAACTGGAGGAGTGCATAACTATGCCAAACCTATGCGTAATATCTATCAATGTGAATGATATGGATCAAGCCAAACAATTTTATTGTGACATTCTAGGATTCGAAATTTCCAAAGTTTACGATGAACAGCTCATCAGTTTGAAGCATGAGGGCATATCTCTGATTCTACAAAAATGCGACCGCCGAGCGAACACGGATTACCCTCACGAAGCACAGGTGATCATCGGAATCGAGACCGCTGATGTAAACGCAGCTATCAAGAACTACAAATCACAAGGTGTTGAAGTCATCATTGAACCCCCGAAGCCTTGCCCTCCCGGTCTATACAGTGCGATACGAGACCCGTTTGGCAATGTGATCGAATTGCTGGAATTTACGGAGTAAATCGTTTTCTGGTGAGGAGCATGATTTCTGCAATATGAAGTCCAAGGAGTATGAAGGATACTCTGCATGTATGCAGGGTGTCCTTTTTAGTATGTGATCTGATCTGTTAATGTTGAACCTGATACGGGTAAGAACATATTAATGTAAATCTCTGAAGACAAAGCACAGGCAGATTAGGAACAGTCGGTTTTGGAAATAATAGGTACTCGAACTGATATATTAACTACACAAGGGGACATTCATATGGATATCACACCAGAACAACGCGTTACTCTCCATGGGTTCAATAATCTGACGAAGTCTCTCAGTTTCAATATGTATGATGTTTGTTATACAAAGACCCGGGAAGAACGGGAAGCATATCTCGAATATATAGACGAGCAGTATAATGCGGATCGGCTGACAAAAATATTAAGCCATGTGGCTGAAATCATCGGGGCGCATGTCCTGAATATCGCCAAGCAGGATTATATCCCACAAGGCGCCAGCGTAACGGTGCTTGTATCTGAGGGACCTGTCGTGGAGGTTCCGGAGGAGTCATATGACGAATCACCGGGACCGCTACCGGATAACGTTGTTCTGCAGCTCGACAAGAGCCATATTACCGTCCATACGTATCCGGAGTTCCATCCCGACGAGGGGATCAGTACATTCCGGGCAGACATTGATGTGTCGACATGCGGGGAAATCTCACCGCTAAAAGCCTTGAACTACTTGATCCATTCTTTTGATACGGATATAATGACGATCGACTATAAAATTCGGGGATTTACGAGAGATATTCATGGGCACAAGCTGTTTATCGACCATGAGATCAGCTCTATTCAGAACTATATTCCCGATGAGGCGAAAGATTTATTCGATATGATTGATGTCAATGTATATAAAGAAAACATCTTCCACACCAAGTGCAAGCTGAAGCAGTTCGATCTGGACAATTATCTGTTCGGTTACACGAAGGATACGCTGTCCGATAGGGAGCAGCAGGAGATTACGGAGCGGATCAAGTTGGAGATGGACGAAATCTATTATGGTAAAAATATGGACCGAAGTTAGGGATGATATGCAGTTATGTTTGATCCGACGATTTTTGATAATTTAAAGGTCGGTATTGAGAATGCGGTCTATGACCTTGATAATCTTGATGAAGTTATTCGTGTCACCGATCGAAAGGATCTGCTGGATATGGCTACCTTCTCCAGAACGTTCAGCCTCCGGTTTGAATTGAGTCTTCAACCCGAAGCCTCGGCTGAAATCTGCCTGGAGACCGGTGTGCGAGATTTGGCAGCTGAAATTCTGGACAATTCAGAAGATGAACCCGGCTGCGAGTTGAAGCTCCGCTTTTATAAAAACATGACTGATGCTTCCGTGGAGTGTCCCGCACTCGCACAGATCGTTGAGGACATATGGAAACCGGAGCTTTCACCGATACAAACGATACGATATATCCATGGTGATGAACCGCTCCTCCTCCACAACACGATCGAGCTGCTCTTTCCTCGCAAGATCAACGAAGAGCAGATGAGCGATATCCCTAATATTTTGGAGTTTATGCTTCGTACACTGGAAGAATTAAATCAGGTATGACTTGCCCTATTCAGGGGAGCATGCAAATCGATGCGAAAAATATAGCCTGACCGCTATGATAGGGGTCAGGCTTATTTCATGTTCATATTTAAGCTACGACCAACCGGATCCAGATGTCTGATGGATCTTGGACGATGAAAGTACCATCCCGCTGTTCCACTTGCAGTCCTGCCTCACGGATGCGACCCACTACTTCCTCAAGCGCCTCAAGGCTTGGAAGCTCAATCGTATAGTCTTCCATCCCGGCCGCGTTTCGGGGAGTATTCGGTACACCGATTCCTGCCCATACATTGAGGCCGATATGATGATGATATCCTCCTGCGGATATAAACAATGCGGCACCGCCATAATGGGCGGTCAGCTCGAACCCCAGGACATCGCAATAAAATGCGCGGGCTTTATCCAAATCGGATACATGGAAATGCACATGCCCGATTACAGTCCCTTCGGGAAGACCGTGCCACTCCTTGCCTTGGGCTAGCGCAAGCAGTCCTTCGACATCAACCGGGTCGGTGGTCATCACATATTCCCCGTTAGCATCGCGTTTCCAGGTATCCTTAGGCCGGTCGGCATAAATCTCAATGCCGTTTCCGTCCGGGTCATTGATATACAATGCTTCACTGACCAGATGATCGCCTTGACCGACAGGAATGTTGTGAGCAATCAGATTGGCAAGCGCAAGGCCGAGCGCTTCCCGATCCGGAACCAGAATTGCAAAGTGGTATAGTCCTGCCGTCCGAGTCTGTGAAATCACCAGATCCTGAACTTCCTCGATGATCAGCAGCGGCCGTTTGCCATCAGCTGTCAGCTCGGCTATTCTGCCATGCTGGCGAAGCATTCGCAAACCAACAACTTCCGTATAAAAGCGTACGGATTGTGCCAGATTACGAATTCGAAGAGAGACCGGCCCAAGCTTCGTGGATGGATGTATAATAGATGTCATATGCTCACTCCTTGAGTATTGTAATTTTGTCTATTGCATAGAATGTATTCAGGTTAACAATAGGATCCTGTAATCAAAACAGTTACAACCAACTTGTAATCATTATAGTTACAGGATCGTCTTGTTGTCAAATACAATATTGATTATGCCGACCGTAAGGCCCCCTAGCTGTCAAACTGAAACAACGAAAAAAAACGCTCATCCTTATCAGGATAGAGCGCAGCCACATTAATTATTCACTTAATACTCCGTCCGTAGATGCTTGGACTCTCCCGACAATTTCCTCCAAATCCACTCCCTGAAGCGTGTTCTCCATTGCCTTCTGGGCAGCCGAGAATACCGGAACAATCGCCGATTGAATATGTTTTCCAACAGGACATTTCGTGTCTGAATTTTCATGAATGCCAAACAGGGAATCTTCCTGAACGACATGTACGGCATGATATATGTCCAGCAGCGTAATCTCGGACGGAAGCTTAGCCAGCCTCGCTCCCGCTACGCCAGGTTTTACCTCGACCAAGCCCGCTTTGCTCAGCATGCCTACAATACGCCGGATCACAACCGGGTTAGTATTCACGCTCTCTGCAATATAATCCGAGGTGCTGACGCCGGCCTTATTCATCTCGAGTATGGTTAGAATATGAATGGCCACTGCAAATCGGCTGCTAATATTCATGCAATCCCTCCTGACGGCCATAATCTCAATTGACTAACATGTTAACCATCATAGTAACATTGGTTTCTAAAGTCAACGATCAGGCCTTGAGGTCAATCAGCGAATTCTCTTAAATCAATAAACCATGCCAAGGCATTCTAAACCATATGAAAAAAAGCCTCTCCCCCTTTGGGGAAAGACTTTCGAGATGATGTTTAGAACATCGGGAATACATATTTGATAAGGAAATACAAGAATCCAAAAAAGATAATAAGGTATGCAACATATTTGATGAGTGTTGAAGCTACCCTGCTGGAGTCATTACGCTCTTCGATATTGCGGGTCTCGATTTCCACATCATGGTCATGCCTGCTCATAATCTCCACCTCCATCCGATTCTGTCGTGCAGATGATGGTTATCTCTGAACGCTTACTACTTTATACACGCACATCTCGATGTTGAACCAGTTATTAGGAGGAGCCGGAGAATGAGCTTTTACAATAAACCTATCATGAGAGGCAGAACAATAAAGGATGCTAGGGTTGTCCACAGAATACATCTGGATACCAGCTTCGGTGCTGCGTCATACTCCTCGGCAAGAATGACCGCGTTGACGGCAGCAGGCATCGCAGACAAGATTAGAATAACCGAAAACAGAGTTCCTTCAATCGATAGCGCCAGCAGCAGGAGCCAGGCAACGGTAGGACCCACCAGCATTCGCATGGCCATCCCTGACCAGAATCCTCGCTTCGTAACAGTAAGTGTGGTCTCTCCCTCACGAACTCCGACCATCTGTGCTCCGAGGATAACAAGAGCTAATGGTGCATAAGCCGCAGACAACATGGATATGCCGGTTTCAAACCCTTGGGGAAGCCGAAACTCCATCCACCGGAAAAATACAGCGAGCACAGCCGCATAGACCGAGGGGAGCGTAAATACGGATCGGACAGCTTTTACAGCCGAAAAATGAGATCTCGCTGCCAGATACACCCCGAGTGTATTCATCAAGATAATCTGAACGATGACGTACACGGAGGCTTTGTCCAGCCCAGCTTGTCCGAACGCAAGGAGGACCAAAGGCAACCCATAGTTTACACTGTTCGTAAAAATGGTGGTTAAGGACAGACCGGATTTTTCCGCCTGTGACAAGCCAAGCCATCTTCCAATGAGAGCACTTAGTACCCAAAGGACTAACATGTTCAGCAAGCAAAATGCAACGGTAACAGCCACTTCATTCGAAGTAATGGAGGCATTCTCCAGCGTTTCGAAGATTAACGCCGGGCTCAGTACATATAGAGACAGGGCCGACAGTCCCTTGGTATCAATTCCCTTGAACCGCTTAAGCAGGGCTCCGCCGATAACAGGGAGCGATATGGGTAGAAATACGTTATACATCGTAAGCAAAATAGAAGAGATCATGAAGTCCACCCTTATACAGAAGTCAATATCATTACCTCTTAATCCTACCCCACAGGTTAAGCATTCGTCCAAGATACAAAGACTATAGCACTAATAGGTTTAGATTCTTAGGGTGTCATCTTCCTGATCAGAAATGACACGGTCGTTCCTTTACCCGGTGCGCTATCGATCTTGAGCCCTTGGCCATAGGCTTGTTTCAAGCGTCGATCCGTGTTCATAAGGCCGACATTTTTATTAGAGCGTTGTCCGCTTCCCAGAATCAAACGAAGTTTCTCAGGATCTGCTCCGACTCCATTATCCGAAATGGTGACCCTTACTGCTTCACCTTCATTTGTAATGCTAATGGTAACAGCTCCTCCTTCGGTACGTGCCAGGATCCCATGGACCACAGCATTCTCCACAATCGTCTGCATGGCAAGTGGTGGAATTCCCCACTGCTGGCGGGCAACTCGATCTGAAATATGCCAATGGACACGCAGTCGTTCACCAAATCGCTCTCCCTCGATATACAAATAGGAACGCACTAATTCAAGCTCCTGCTCGAGCGGGATAAATCGCTGCAAATTACTGACATCGTAGCTGGCTCTTAAATAATGACTAAACCGCTCCAGCAGCATAATCATCCGAGAAGAATCAATCTCGCTAAGTGAAGCGATTGAATTCAAGGTGTTGTGTAAGAAATGCGGCTGGATTTGAGCTTGGAGCCAAGCCGCCTCCATATGTAAACGTTCCTTAGTAGACCGCTTCAGTTCAAGCAAAGCTCGGACCCTTGTTTTTAACTCCAAATGATCCACTGGCTTTATCAAATAATCGTTCGCTCCTGCGTTGAACCCCATATGAATGTCCGCTGGCCGGTTTCTTGCCGTCAGCAGCAGAATCGGAAGCTCGGATAACATATACCTCTCCCGGACCTTCTGTGACAGCTCATACCCCGACATATGAGGCATCATTACGTCGGATATAATGACATCCCATTCCCCTTGATCAAGCTGATGCAGAACCTCCTCAGCCCGGGTTACTGCCATAATCTGATATCCCTCGCCTGACAGTAAATGATGAATGATCTCCAAATTTACAGGATCATCGTCCACGATTAGTAATTTACCAAGCGGTGGAGCGGTAGGCGCTGCCATCTCGGTATTATCATATTCATTCTTAGCATTGTATTCATATCGCGTCATACTATCCTCCGAAAATTCGGAAACGGTAGTAGCCGCAATCAGCTTCAGGGTATCGGACTTCGCCTGAATCATCATATCATCCACCTTCAGTGTGAAAGTAAACGAGCTTCCCTGTCCCGGCGTCGACGACACGGACATCTCTTCTCCATGCAGCTCTACAAGCTGCTTACAGATACTTAGTCCTAGCCCCAAACCGCCATCTGCCGAGGCAACATGGGAATCTCCATGCTCATAGGGGGAGAAGATTCGCCCTAATGTCCCCTCGTCCATCCCCATTCCTGTATCTCGAACATGTATATACCCCCTTCCATCAACAACATCGGCAGTCACCCAAACCTTGCCTGACTCCGTATACTTGATTGCATTATGAACCAAGTTGAATATGATCTGAATCAAACGATTCTCATCTGCTAACACCCGGGGAAACTCATCCGGAATCTCATTTACAAGCTCGATCTGCTTGCCTTTTGCCATCGGTCCAAGCAGTACCATCACGCTCTGGACCGTGGATTGAAGATGAATGCTCCCTACATTCAGACGGACCCTCTTTTCCTTCAATAACGATATATCCAGCAAATCATCCAGCAACAAGGACATTCGCCGTCCGATGCCCGTGATTAATTCAAGATGATTTCGGTCCTCTTGCTGCAATCTTTCTCCTTTACGATCCAATATGGTTTGTGCCATATTAATCATCCCGTGCAGAGGATTACGCAGCTCGTGGGACGTATTCGCCAGAAACTCGTCCTTCATTTTATCAGCCCGCAGTAACTGCTCGGCCTGCTCCTTCAATACAACGGTGTTTCGGGTAAAGCGGATAAACCAGAAGGAAGCAAAACCAAGAAATGCAATGATTAAGTCAAACGGATAGTAGGGCAGTTCCTTAAAAAATCGAAATTTTAAAACGCCACTAAGCATTATGTTGCAAGATACCGCGACAGCAGATAACAAGATAAATATGGCGGCTTCCTTTCGCTCACTTACCGCTTTCTTAGCCAATGAAGGTAGAAACAGCACCGCACTAATGAACACGACAGACAAGAATTTAGAGAGATGTACCATCACATAAACTGGCGAAAGCAAATAGATAACCGCATAGGAAATCACAAAAAACGTATAAGCCCGGTAGAAGCCTTCCCTAATTTGGGGCTGTAGTAAATGCTTGGTGCACAGAATCAAACATAATGATATAGCGACGTAGGATATTACTCGGATCTTCACCGCCCATTCGTAATTGATCATAGGCAGCCATTCTAGCAGCAGCTTATCATCATCTCCAAGCGTAGCTACAAGCGTTGATAGAATAAGGCAGGCAAAATAAAAAAGGCCCTTGTTCCGATAACCAATCAAATACAAGATGAGGACATACATTACATGAAGCAGCAGCACAATGCATACCAATAATTGCATGTTCTCCGAGAAGGCTTTTCCCTTCATAATCGCTTCGGCCGTACCAAAGTTAATCGGCAGCCGAATTCCGCCCGAATCGGGATATTGATAGTTGCTCACTTCCAGAGCGATATCCAGCTCATTACCGACAGCCGCAGGAAGAATCTCTACATGAGGAACAATCCTTGAGACATGACTCTCCGGGGAAGCGGATGGACGCCCTGATTCGTGTAATAAATCGCCATTTACATATAATCGATAAGCCGTCCGAATATCGGAGATCCACATGCCGTACGACACGTTCGTATCTGGCAAGCGTATCTTTAAGCGGTAGGTGCCATATCCGAATGAACTGCCATTTTCATTAACATTCTTCCAGGGACCCGGAACTTGAATGGCATCTAAACCGGGGTAGGATTGTCCCTCCTGCTCCTGGTTCACCCATTGATTAGGATAAAAGTTCCATTCTCCGTTTAAAGCCACCATCCTGCGGGAATCAGCCTGCCATTCTCGCAGATCCAATACTCCTTGCTGGATTGAGGCTTGCTCTGGTATTGTGATCATCTTAAACCATACAAAGCGCAGCGAAATGAGAATGATGATAAATAACAAAGTAATCACCAGCAATCTTCTGCCGGAGATTAGTTTCGATTTAGCATGGACGAGAGTCGACAATAACAACAGTCCTTTATATCATATTGGAATCATGAACTGCACGATCTAGATGCCCATTATTTTACATGAGCGTCGAACTGTTGTCTGTCCTTTTTTTATAGAATCCTATCCATAATCCTATGCTTACGCATATGCTGGCGAAGTCGCTAAAGTATTACCAGAGCGGTGCAGCGACTCATACGGATTTAATTCTGCGATAGATACGTTCTTAACCGTATAGTAAGCGTAGAATTTCCTTTTCCCGGAGGCTTCATATAACCAGGAGAAAAAGTCGAATATTGAATCGTCTACCCATTTTTCATCATATTTAATTAAGGAGCGCAAATAAGAAATTTGGAGCTTCACATCTCCTTCCCACATAAAAATAAATGTATTGATCTCGGTATTTTTTTTGAGTAAAAAATGGGCGGTATGTTTGTCCAACAAATACTTGTCCTCATTACAAAGAAATACCGGCCCTTCGTCCGTCGCGACGATGCCGATCCGCATGCCATTGAAGTGAAGATAGAAGCCCCTGCAATGCTGTTCGTCCCTCCCTGCATCTAGCTCCATTTCCTGAAATGTTCCAAGTTCGAGCCCCATGGCTTTATGCAGCGAAGATTCCTTAAATCTTCGAATGAATTTCATAATCGAAATATACCTCCCGATTCATCTGTTTCATTCTCAAGTATAGGGGGCCTTCCTCTACAATTTCTGAACAAGCCGGTAAAGCCGTCTACCCGGTCCTTATCATCACATAAAAAAGAGCATCGGATGAACATCCGATGCCAACATGCCCTATGGCCGAGCAGTTACATTATTCACGTTGTAGATTGAACTTCTGCACTCCATTCCTCGTACCATTTCTTGATAGAAGGACTTGGCTGCTCCCCCATCTCTTCCTGGAGCACTTGGGATAAGAGACTGTATTGGCGATGCACCTGACCAGGATTATCTTGTAAGTCGTATATTTTCATCAGCGAAAAATAGGACCTTTCCTCAAGCGGATGCAATCTTTGTATCGAGGAGTAGCAGAGCATGGCTTCGTCAAAGCGTTCCTGATCCGCGTACCACTCCGCCATAGAAAACGAAACGCTTAACCATAACTCTTTTAACCGCTGTCGTTCTCCTTCAGCCCACCAATAATCATATTCCTGCAGGTAGTCTCCCGTATACAGCTTAAGCATTTCCGTATGCCGATCCATTAAATCAGCCGTTATGGCAGTATTCGAAGTAAACCAATTCTCCCATTCCTCGGTGTCGAGCTCCACATCCTCCATATTCAGAACGTAGCCTTCCCGCGTATTGGTAATCTGGAACCGGGAGTTATACGGCTCTATTGTTTTTCGGATATGATAGATTGCGGTATAGAGCTGAGGATACGCCTTGTCCATATCAAATTCAGGCCACAACATATCGATCAACGCCGATTTACGAACGAGGTGCCCTCTGTGTTGGAGCAAATAAATGAATACCTCCTGAGCCCGGGTTGTCCGCCAATGAAGCATGGCGAATTGCCCTGGCTCATTCGGTTGCTCAATCATAACCTGACGAAACATCGTCATTCGGATCTTGCGATTGGGCTCGATGGTTACTTCCGGCTTGGATACAATGCGGCTTCGCAGTCGTTCCATCGTTTTGGCTAAACGGTCGAGCTGAACAGGCTTTACAATATAGTCTACGGCGTTCAGCTCAAACGCTGTCACCGCATATTCATGATATCCCGTCACAAAGACAATGCAGAGGTGGGGTTTCTGTTCCAGCAGCTGCTCTGCCAGCTCGATGCCGTTCAATTCAGGTAAACTGATATCTAAAAATACGATGTCCACATTCCTAGCGAGAATCTCGTTTCTTCCTTCAAAGGGATTCGTATATGTACCGATTACGTCGATCGACATGGTATTCAGTTTTAACAGCTGACGTTCTAAATACTTCAGAGCCAACGGTTCATCATCTACAAGAATTACCTTCATCATATAACTCCTTGGATTGGAAAAATACGGTCACCCTTAACTATATTGATTCACGTGCCTAGTTGCAACAATCAAAAGCCTATAGATAACAATATACTCCTGAATTTGTCCTTGAAAAACTCATAATTCCAAGTATAATACTTGGTATATATCTTTGGCAGTCTTTTTAAGGGGGCTTTCAGGTTGAAACATCGTGATACTGAACTGACATCATTGTCCCTCGATGATTATCTGGATATTCTCAATTTGGCTATTCATTTGGGAGATCAAGAATGGCAGGCAGACATCATTCGAACGCTGCATCATAGGACAGAACCGGGTTACCGTGAACCAGCCAAACCGGGGAAATGTACGGAACAGGAGCTGTGGCAATGTGTGGATCAGATCAATGATCGCATGCTTGCCCTGTACAAGGAACTGAAATCAACAAATGACCAAGAGACACAGCGGAAGCTGCTGGATCAGATGTGGGAACTTAAAATTGCGCGTGTTGAAGTCTTTCGAAAAATATGCTCGATCTATCAATAACAAACAAGATGCTGTCCTTGGGGGATAGCGTCTTATTTGTTTACCTTAGAATGTATCTGCAATTATATGAAACTATAGTTCCAGATAGTAGGATATAAACTCCTCATCTTTCACATACCCTTCTGATTCATACAGCCTCTGAGCTGCCAGATTATGATGCTGGGTGGAAAGATTCAGCCCCTTAGCTCCGGTTTGTATAGCGTTCATTCGGGCTTGATGAAGCAATTTCCTGCCGATGCTGCGCCCGCGATATTTGGCATCCACGTATAGATCATTCAATATCCACAGCTTGGACATCGATAGGGACGAGAGCGTAGGATATAATTGCAGAAAACCTACCGGGATCGAGAGTCCCTGTTTGTTCCAATCAGCTAGATAAATAACGGAATCCCGCTGGGTCAATCTCTCCTTGATATATTGCTCAGCCCCGAGCATATCATCTTCCCGCTCATAGAATTGCCGATACTGATTAAACAACGCAGCTGCCTTGCCCAGATCCTTGAGTTCCGCTAGATATACATGAACCTCTGCTTCCATATCACCACTCCCTTCTCCCTGCTGCTAGCAGCTTACCCAAGTGTACCGGATGAGAAGCAGGGAGACGAATGCAGAATGACATCAATAGTTTGCACTTATACATCAGCTATACAATCGAAGCACTATTGCCCTCGATGGTATTTCGCTCTGTACTCGTCCTCCAGCATGCTCATCATAATCGAGTCATAATAATGATGCTGGTAATACAAGGCGTCACGCTGAACCCCCTCGCGCTTAAAGCCAACCTTCTCGTATGCCTTGATTGCACGCTGGTTATAGTCAAACACCTGCAGCTCAATTCGATGAAGATTGAGGATTCCATAAGCATATTCCAGCAAAAGCCTCATGGCTTCCGGTCCATACCCCTTACCGAGATGCTCATCCGAACCAATAGCAATCCGCATATTTGCATTCCGATTAACGTAATCGATATCCTGCAGAGCAATGTCACCAATGAATTGGTCATCGTCCGATAAAGCGATCAACAGCATAATCGTATCTGGACTACCCGACTTTTCTTCAATATACCGCCTAACGCCATCGATTGTAAAAGCTTGCCGCGTTCCGGTCAGCCTTCGCATTTCCGGGTGAAACAGAATTTCATAATAGCCTGCAATATCCTCTTGATTGAAGGGGCGCAAGTAAAGCCGTTCGCCTTCCAGAAACCGGACTGGCTTCGTATTCCGTTGAGCAGAGTTCATTCGACATAACCTCCTGTATGCTGTGTAACACATTTTCCATTTACGATAACTAAGTTCCTTCAGGTGTTTCAGCACTTAAATTGCACGGCCTACAATGACCAGATCCCGCTTGATTCCATCCAGCTCCGCAACACCTGGGAGCAGTCCCCACTGCTCAAATCCAAACTTCTTCAGCAGCTTGAGACTCGGCTCATTATGGCCGAATATAAATCCGACCAGATTGTGAATGTGAAGCCTCGGACATTCCTCGATAGCTCTCTGAATCAAGAGGCTCCCGGCCCCAGTCCCGCGGTATTTTTCGTTTACATATACACTGATCTCAGCAGTGCCGTCATAAGCCGCTCGCCCATAAAAAGACTGAAAGCTCATCCAGGCAACTATCCCGTCTTCGGCCCGCATAACCCATAGAGGACGATGGTCGCTTTGATGTTCTTCAAACCAGCGTATACGGCTTTCAACCGTAACAGGTTCCAGATCGGCGGTTACTTTTCTGCTGGAAATCGTTGAATTATAAATGTCCACAATGGCCGGCAAATCCTCTTTGACGGCGTACTCAATATGATATTGATGCGTCACCACGCCATACCCCCAAATAGATGTCTATTCTTCTTTATGAGTTCTATTGTACAAGGGAGGAGAATAAAACGCTCCTATTTTTCTAAGATGATCTTCATGAATGAAGGAATTCTGCACATATTAGGAGCAGACTTTACTTACACGATTGAACGCGATACCCTTACATTGACGGGCTTAAGGCCGTCTTGGGTTAAAGAAAGGAATGAACAGAATGAATGAACGATTGCTAAGTCTGCTCCAATCCATGAAAGCTGAGAGCTGGGATCATGTACTTGTTACAGACCCTAAGCATGTTTATTATTTGACCGGGTTTGCGAGCGACCCGCATGAACGCTTTTTGGGACTGCTCCTCTCCACTGAGAATGATCCGGTCCTCATCGTACCTGCTTTGGATAGAGAAGCGGCTGAGGCTGCTTCAACGGTTAAGTATATTGTCACACATCAGGACACGGATAACCCTTACCTCTTGCTCCAGCAGCAAATTCAGGGCACGGCAGGTACGCTGGCCGTGGAGAAGGACCAGCTGTCGGTCACTCGTTATGAGCAGCTGCAGCAGCATGTAAAGGCAGAACGGGTCGAGGATGTAGGGAATGTGCTTCGTGGACTCCGAATTCAAAAATCCGCCGAGGAAGTAAGCATCATTAAGAATGCTGTTCGGCTGGTTGAAGATGTGTTGACTCAAGGGCTGGCCCAAGTCAAAGTCGGTGTTACTGAAATCGAGCTTGTCGCAGAGCTAGAGTATTTGATGAAAAAATTGGGCGCGGATTCTCCGTCCTTCGCCACCATGGTTTTATCCGGTCCCAACACCGCCCTGCCTCATGGTGTTCCTGGTACCCGCCGGATTGAAGCAGGGGATCTGCTCATGTTCGATCTTGGGGTATATGCGGGCGGTTATGCATCGGATATCACGCGTACGTTCGCCGTCGGCGAACTAAAGCCGGAAGCGGTCAACATCTATAAGACGGTTCTCGCTGCGAATCTGGCCGGCATTCAGGCTGTAAAGCCTGGCGTAACCTACGGGTCAATTGACCGGGCAGCACGTAAAGTGATTGATGATGCAGGATATGGCGCTGCGTTTGTACACCGCCTCGGACATGGTCTTGGGATGGATGTTCATGAATATCCGTCTGTCCATGGACTGAACGAGGAAACACTGCAGCCCGGAGCCGTGTTCACCATCGAACCGGGTATTTACCTCCCAGGCGTAGGCGGCGTGAGGATTGAGGATGATGTCCTCGTAACCGACGATGGCGTTGAAGTCCTGACCTCGTTCCCGAAAGAGCTGACCATCATCGGATAATTGAACCCACCATGATAAAAAGCCCGGGCCGTTTTCATAACTGAATCCGGGCTTTTGCTTTTTTCATCTATCTGATTAATGCTGTCATTGTACTGATTAAGAGATGGTAATTTGTAGTTATTTCATATGCAAAAAAGCCATCTTCCGGCAGTAATCATGCCTTCAAGATGGCTCTCTTGGTTTTGCTCCTTATGTCTGCACCATATCCAGTTCAATATGGTCGTCATTGAACACGTCTTTATCCACTTCATTCATGACTTTGCCGGTTATCACGCCAGCTGTCATGGAATCATTCACATTGAGGGCGGTCCGTCCCATATCGATCAATGGCTCGACAGAGATCAGTAGACCCGCCAAGGCAACTGGCAAGTTCATCGTGGACAGCACGATAAGCGATGCGAAGGTTGCTCCGCCTCCAACGCCCGCCACGCCGAAGGAGCTGATCATCACGACCACGATCAAAGTAAGGATGAATGACCAGGAGGTCGGGTCCACTCCCTCCACGGTCTGCGCGATCATAACCGCCAGCATGGCAGGATAGATCCCCGCGCAGCCGTTCTGTCCAATCGTGGCGCCAAACGTAGCCGAGAGGTTTGCGATGCCTTCCGAGACGCCCAGTTTCTTATTCTGTGTCTGCACGTTTAACGGAATGGTAGCCGCACTCGACCGGGATGTAAAGGCAAAGGTCAGCGTCGGGAATACCTTTTTCACGTATTTAATCGGGTTGAAACCGAATATGGCAAGCAGCACAAGATGGATAATGAACATCACAATCAAGGCCACGTAGGAAGCCAGAACGAAATCAATCAAATTCATGATGACCGCAAGGTCGGTTGTTGCAATCGTTTTGGCCATAAGCGCTAAGATCCCGTAAGGCGTCAGACGCAGCACCAGCGTGACGATACGCATAACGACGCCATAGACTGCATTAATCATGTTGCGGAATGTTTCCGCTTGTTCCTTGTTCTTCCTGTCCAAGCCGAGCACCGCAATCCCGACAAAAGCCGAGAATATGACGACCGCAATCGTTGACGTTCTACGTGCTCCAGTCATATCAGCGAACGGATTGCTCGGAATGAAATCGAGGATTTGCTGCGGCAAGGTGCGGTCCTGAACATCTCCCAGTCGCTCCTGCAGCAGAGCGCCTTGCTGTTCTTCGGCAGCGCCGCCTTGGATATTAACAGCGGATAAATCGAAAGCCAGTGCGGTTGTGATTCCGACCGCAGCAGCGATCGCCGTTGTAAGAAGCAGCACCGTGATGATGAGCCCGCTCATTTTGCCCAGATTACGGCCGCCCTTAAGCTTCATAATAGCTGATATGATCGACACCATGATAAGCGGAATGACCATCATTTGCAGGAGCCTGACGTACCCGTATCCAATCAGATTAAACCAATCGGTGGATTTCACCACTACTTCCGAGGTCGAAGTGTAGATGAGCTGAAGCGCCACGCCGAACAATACACCTAACCCCAGCCCGGCAAACACGCGTTTCGTAAACGAGTAATGCTTTTTCTGCATCCAGTACAGAATACCGACTAACAGAAAGAGAACAAGAACATTGATGATAACCCAAAGCGTTTCCATCCTCATAAATCCTCCTATTCTTCAAAAAAGGATATGCTGCCTCATCCTGATGTCAAAAGTGCGCTAATATGTAGTCATTTCCAATTAGCCGCCCACTCTAAACATTACATTACCCGTTTGACGTGTAATTCCTACCGGAACTGTTGTTTTTGTGTATATATATTATATGGATGGGATTAGTTGGTATATTCTATGTTTAAGGTATTAAACATTCGACAGGAGCAGAACCAGATAAATCAATATGACCGTTTCGATGAGCTCATTCAATGCGCCGTAAGTATCCCCCGTCAATCCGCCAAGCCTTCGGCTCATTCGGCCAGCCGTCAAACTTCCCGCCGCCCAGGCAATGAACGGTATTATCAGGCCACCCGCCCCTATCCACCAACTCTTGGGCGAGAAGTCTATGATCACATTCCAACCTAAAATGACCAGCGTTAACAAAAACGCCATTACACCTGCAAGCAATTTTTTACCGGCAGTCAGCCCGTGAAACAGAGCAGCAAGTCCCTCGCTCCCCCGCGCCATGGGAAAGCGATACATGGCATGAACCATAAACCAGCGGCTCCAGATTGGAGCAAGCATTAGGAGCATAACCTCATGTCTCCATGTTCCACCGGCTAATTCCCATACCGACATGATCAAGGAAGTCTTCAGGAGAAGCAGCACTATACAGGCAATAACGCCCATCGCTCCTACGCGGCTATCCTTCATGATCTCCAGCATCCGTTCGCGTGAACGATAGCTCAGCAGCGCATCAGCGCTGTCCATCCAGCCATCGAGGTGCAGCCCCCCCGTCAAGGCAACCCATACCACCAGCACGATGACTGCGGCTGGAAAGGAAGGCAGCACAAAGCTTAGGCCCAGTCCCAATCCTGCAACAATAAGACCTATAACCGCCCCCACCAATGGATAAAAAATGACGCTCCGCTGTTGAACTTCCGGAGTAAAAGGAACCTCCCTTCTAATCGGAAGTCTGGATAAAAATTGAAAAGCGGCCGCAGCCGCTTCGATCATCTTGCTCATATCAGATACTCCCTGCTCTTGATTTCCATCGGGATGCCCGCAGTCACCAGAAAGACCTCATCACAAACTTCGGCTAGCCTCTGGTTCATAATCCCTGCCCAGTCACGATATATTCGGCCCAAAGGATATTCCGGTACAATGCCTGAACCCACTTCGTTAGTCACCAGGATGATCAGGCCCGGATAGATTTGCACCGCCCTTGCCAATCTGCCGATTTGAAGTCTCAGCTGATCTTCCATGGCAGCCGTACCTTCAGGCTCAGCCTGCAGCAGCACATTCGAGAGCCATAGGGTAAGACAGTCCACAACCACCGCAGGGGCATTAGACTGAGATTCGCCAAGCGTATCCAACAATTCAGGCAGGGCTACAGGCTCCTCCACCGTCTCCCAAGCATAGGTCGAATCATGCCGACGGTCTTGATGAATACGGATCCGTTCCCGCATCTCATCGTCATAGGCTTGCGCTGTCGCCACATACATGCCGGAATCAGCCCGCTTCATGCACAGCTTCTCCGCGAATGAACTCTTCCCGCTTCTTGCACCCCCGGTTACCAGCACTCTTCCCTGTTGTTTCATACGGCTCCTCCACTGATTCCAGCACTCTCAAACGTTGCCATCTCACTCATAATTCTGCATGCTGCTTCTACTAAGTGCAGACACAGCACCCCGCCTGTCCCTTCCCCAAGACGCATATCCATTTGCAGCATCGGATGAAGACCCAGCTCCTCAAGCAGGAGTACATGAGCCTGCTCATGTGACACATGAGAAGCGATCATGTAGGACAAGGCTTCCGGGCAGATGGATTTGGCTACCAGGGCAGCTGCACTAGATATAAACCCATCAATCAAGACTGGACATCCGTGGGCAGCCGCGCCAAGAATCAGTCCAGCCAAACCGCCGATTTCATATCCTCCGACCTTGGCCAGCACATCGATTGGGTCTTCGGCTTGTGGCACATTGACTTGTATAGCCTGTTCGACAACATGAATCTTATGGCTCAGCCGCTCATCGGTTACGCCAGTCCCTCGACCTACGACCTCGGATGGCTGCTTGCCTGATAGTACCGAGAAAATAGCTGCACTAGGGGTCGTATTTCCGATCCCCATCTCTCCGGTCACGAACAATTGCGTACCTTGCGACACAAGCTCTGCCGCCACCTCTGCTCCTGTAACTAGGGATTGGAGCGCTTCTTGACGCGTCATGGCTGGACCTTTGACCATATTGGCTGTACCTCTGCTAATATTACGGGACAGGAGCTTCTCATGGTTCAGCTCAGTCGCTACGCCGATATCCACACAGTGAACGTCTGCTCCCGCTTGACGGGCGAGCACATTAACCGCAGCACCTCCATTCAGGAAGTTTATGACCATCTGAGGTGTCACTTCAGCCGGGAACGCGCTGATTCCTTCTTCGCAGACTCCATGGTCTCCAGCCATGACGACAACCGATTTTTTGGACAGCGCAGGTTTCATTTGCCCCGTAATTCCGGCTAACTGGACGGCGAGCGATTCCAGCTTGCCCAGGCTCCCCGGAGGCTTCGTCAATGTATCCAAATAAGCGGCTGTTTCAGCCTGTACTTTTGTATTCAACGGTTTAATGTCAGACGTGATGCGATGCAAAGTATCCATCATGTCATTGATGTTATTGGTCAATGAAACGATCCCCTTCCTCTTCTGCCTCCATCTTACATCCTGGCTCGATATGCGGCAATCCCCCTGCGTAGGATGCACGATTCGCCGTTAACAATACCTGCGGTGCTCCATTCTCGGGATGGGTCACAATGGAAGGCTCTACCCGAAAAATCCGGCGGATATAAGCGGCGGTCAGCACCTCCTCCGGCGTTCCAATCCCTGCGATCTTACCCTGGTCGAGCACCAGTAGCTTATCGCAGAATTGTGCTGCCAGATTCAGGTCATGCAGTACGCTGATCACCGTTATACCGGACGTGTTTCGCCACTCTGCCACCATATCCATGAACTGTAGCTGATAGCGGATATCCAGATAGGTTGTCGGTTCATCCAACATCAGCAGCGAAGGCTCCTGGACCATGATCTTGCCAAGAGCGACACGCTGACGCTGTCCGCCGCTTAACTCGGTAAGCCGCCGTTCCTCCAGACCGTTTAGATCCAGCTTTTTGATAATAGCTTCAATAAGCGGAGCCGCATCCTTCTCCTCGCGGCCCAGCCAATTCAGGAACGGGAACCGTCCCATCTCCAGAACTTCACGGACCGTAAAATCCGTGGGCTCCAGACCCTCCTGCTGAAGCACCGCTACGATTCGTGCCAATGCTTTGCGGCCATAACTCCCAAGCTCCCTGCCCAGGAGCGTGACGCTCCCTTCCGTAGGGCTCTCCACACCGGATAGCAGCTGCATGAGGGTGGATTTACCGCTTCCGTTCGGACCAATGATTCCCCACCATTCCCCTTCGCCAATATGAAGGTCCACTCCTGAGAGAATAGGCATTTTTCCATACGCTTTGCCAAGTCCGCGGGCTGTGATCATGATAACGCCTCCCTGCGCCGTTTTTTGTTCCGGTACAGCAGATACGCAAAGAACGGAGCACCGATAAACGCCGTAACTACCCCCAGCGGGATTTCCGTCGGAGCCAGCACGGACCTTGCCGCCGTATCGCACCAGACCATGAATATTGCTCCACCCAAAGCCGATAGCGGAACGATGACACGGTAATCGGAGCCGGTAATTAAGCGGATCATATGCGGCACAACCAGTCCCACGAACCCAATGACGCCGGAGACCGACACAGCCGCAGCGGCAAGCAGGGTTGCAACGATCAGCACACTGGTTTTCAGCCGATCCACATTCACTCCCATATGTGTGGCCTGCCGTTCACCGAGCGACAAAATATTAAGTGCCCGCGACCTGCTCCATAAGTATATAAAACCTGCGATAAAATACGGGAAAAGGATGGCCGTATACGACCATCCACGCATGCTCAGGCTCCCCATGGTCCAATAAAGGATCTGGTTTACCGTATCTTTGGACATTACAGTTAGAAACGAAACCACCGCGCCCAGAAACGACTGCATGACGACGCCCGACAGGATCAGCCCATGGATGGGCAGCTTTCCTTGATCCCTCGCCAGCAGAAGAACGACCCACAGGGTACCCGCCCCGGTGAGAAACGCTACAAGTGGTAACGTATACCCTCCGGCGAAGGAGTATTCCATTCCATAAAAAATAAGGGATGCCGCGCCAAGAGCAGCACCCGAGGATACACCAAGCGTGAACGGATCCGCCAGCGGATTTCGTAATACGCCCTGAAAAGCTGCCCCGGCAATCGCCAGGGAGGCTCCTACGAGCATCCCCAGCAATATGCGTGGCAATCTTACCTTCATTAAGATTTGCTCGGATGAAGCTTCCCAGTTCGGAACGATGGAATCGCCAATGCCCGGCAGCCGGTGCAGCAGCATCGCCCCAATCTCTCTCACAGGCAGGTGCACCGAACCGATTCCGAGACTGACAACCAAGGTTAACAGTAATAGGATCAGGCCGGCCGCACCGAATCCTGCAAGTTTTTTACTCATGGATTCATCAGTTCCGGATAAACGGCCTTCGCCACTTCAATCAGTCCTTGTGTCACACGGGGACCTGGACGGCTCAGCAGGTTGGCATCCACCGCAATCACCTGATCGTTCTTGATGGCTTCGATTTGATCCCAGCCGCCGCGCTCTTTAATCAATTGGTCCAAAGTTTTCTTGGTTGCTTCATCCACAACATCATCCGTATACAGAATGACATCCGGGTTCGCTGCAATTATATTTTCCTCGCTGATTTCAAACCAGCCTTCCGTATCTCCGGCTGCGTTGATACCACCGGCAAGATTAATGATCTCATCCATAAACTCGCCTTTACCGACGGTCCAGCCTGGAGAGAATTCAACATATACTTTCTTCTTATCTTCATCCTTCACGGATTTCACGGCTTCCGTCACACTGTCCAGTTCCTGCTTCATCTGGTCAACGACCGATTTAGCCTCCGCTTGGCGATCTGTAATCTGGCCAATTAATTCAATGTTCTCCATAACCGCATCGACGGTCTTCGGATCATTAACAAACAAGGTAACGCCAAGCTCACGCAATTTCTCGGCATTCTGTGCATTGATCGAAGCGGCAAATACAACATCCGCATCAGCTGCGATAATCGCCTCTTCATTTACTTGGTACCCGCCGAGTTTAGGCTTGGATTTAGCAGCTTCCGGATAATCATCATTATCGGATACGCCTACGATCTCATCATCCAATCCAAGTGCAAACAGTTTCTCCGTCTCAGACGGTGCGAGGGACGCGATTTTGGCCGGTGCTTGCTCAAACGTCATTTCAACACCAGTTGAATCGGTAACGGTTAATGGATACGTTGTTTTAAGATCTGCACTGGAATCGGCCGGTGCTTCGTTAGTCTGCGCTTCCTGTTGTGCCGGCGGTGTTGTTTCTTTCGGAGCTGTGTCTTTGTCCCCACAACCAGCCAAGGCCAGAGCCATCAGTATGGCTACCAGAAGTATGGACCATGTTTTGTTTAATGCTTTCATCTCTTTAAAATCCTCCTAGAACATAATTGAGAACCTGGCGCATTGTATCTAAATTCCTTCGACCGATCCTTACTTGGGAAGAAAACATCAATTGTCATATTCCAAAGAAGCAAAAATCCCTGATTCCTCAATTTAGAAGGACTCAGGGATTACGTTTTAATATAAGGTCATCTGGATGATCCATTCACAGATAGCGCCTTAAACTTCCGCCCACACATATTGTGCGGATCAGGCAAACGTAATCCTCTCCTCGAAGGACCGTCATTCATTTGTCGAGGGCAGGTCTCCTGACTTGCAGGCTGTAACGACTTCTCCGCCTTCCCAAGCGCTATCGCTCAGTGGCATATGGAGAAATCCCTGCTTCACAGTGGCGGGACCGTGCCGGACTTGCACCGGCTTCCCTATTAACCCGGCAGAAGACATACACCCTCTGTCCGGGACCCTCGCAAAACTTATGAATTTATGTATATTCGGCCAAGCATGGTTTCTCTGCCCAAGATTATAGGCGATAAACCCTTCGCTTACAACTGAAAGTTTCGTTTAATTCGAATGCATAATGATACCGAGTTATCCTGTTATCGTCCATTTTCGAACCGATATCATACAATTTCATTATTCGCTTAACCGTACGCCTTGCCACTGTTGTCCATCCCATGTCAACTGCAGCATGAGCGCCTCGCCTGGGGACACTGATGTCGCCCAGAATTCCGTATGTGGAAGGGTTGCTGCAACGATCTGCCGGATAACGCCACCATGCGTGACCACCAGCACTTCAGGCTCCGACCGCTGTGTGCCCAGACCATAACGAGCAGGCTTGGCATCTGTACCTGTGTCTGCGACAGCAACTGTGACTGCGACTGCATCCGTGCCTCCGGCTGTCTCTGTTTCTGTCTGCACAAGGGTATCCATATCCATCTCTTTAAGCAGCAGTCCCTTTAAATCCGAATACAATCCTGTCAAAAATGCCTGAACCCGAGAGCGGAATGCCTCCCAGCTCTCTCCATTCGGCGGCGTGACCTCGGCCGGATTATCAATCCAGCGGCGATAAGAGAGATCCGACTTCAAATCTTCATACGTGTTCCCTTCCCAATCTCCGAAATCGAGCTCGCGCAGCCGCGGATCATACTCAACACCAGGTATAAACCGCCCCAGAGCTTCATCCTCGGGAATAGCAGGCATTTTGGAGTCCGACAGGATAACGTTCAACGTTTGCCTGCATCGCAGGAGATCACTGCAATAGATTCGGGCAAACTCCTTGGCAAAATACCTCTCCCGCAAAGGGAGAAGCTGCTGTCTGCCTTCCATCAGAATTCCTTGATCCTCGTGACCGAGATAACGACGTTCTTCGTTCCACAATGTGCGACCATGACGGACCAGATGCAGGATAATCCTTATATCCATAACCTTCCTCCTGCTGCAGCAACAAGTCCAAGCACTACTGTCCCCAGTATTGTAAACAGTACCGAGACGCCCAGCAGCAGCCGGTTTGTCACCCGGATATCCTCCGCTTCAAGCGGACGTTCGGGGTCACCCATATATGCCCGGAATGACAGCACACCCTGATAGGAATTCTCGCCCCCCAGACGAATGCCTAAGGCACCGGCAACAGCCGATTCCGGGAAACCGCTGTTCGGACTGGGGTGCTTGCGTGCATCCCTTCTGACCATCTTGATCGCTTTTTTCCACTTCAGTGACAACATCGCAGCCACGATGGTCAACAGCCCTGCGGTCAAACGTGCCGGGATCCAGTTAGCGAGATCGTCCAGGCGGGCGGATGCCCAGCCGATATGTTGATATTTCTCGTTTTTATAACCGACCATGGAGTCGAGCGTATTCACGGCCCGGTAAGCCATCGCCAGCGGAGCACCACCAATCATGGCAAAAAACAGCGGAGCGATAACCGCATCCACGATATTCTCTGCCACCGTCTCCACCGTTCCCCGCACAATCTCCGGCTCATCCAGATGGCCGGTGTCTCTCCCGACCACCATGCTGAGCGCCTGTCTGGCCTCCGCGATGCGGCCTGCTCGCAGATGATTGTAGACCTCCAAGCCGGCTTCACGCAGACCCTTGATAGCAATCGTAGTCGCAATAAGCACGATCTCTACTCCCCAAGCAAGCCAGGGATGTATCGCTGCACACAGCTTCAGCAGCAGCCATGCCAGCACGAAGGAGCCGCCGACTACGATCACCGGCAGCAGAATGCCTGCCCGCTTCTGACCCTGGGCAGTCTTCGTCCAGTGGCGTATCCAGGCTTCAACTCGGCGAATGGCTTTCCCCATGCCAATAACAGGATGGGGGAGCCATCTCGGGTCCCCGATCAGCAAGTCCAGCAAGACCGCTGCCCACATGACCCACACGACGGTCATACCCGGTCCTCTCTTTCGGAGATGATGCTTTCCGTAACGCTCTCGTAAACAAGACGGCCAATCATGCCGCCAAGATCGGTCGCAGTACCGGCATAATGGTGGTTTACCCCATACGCTGTATTACCGCTGACTCCCAGAACTATGGCGTCTGTCGTCGTTCCGGTCGCAAGGGCCCCGGTTTCATGATCTAACACGTTCAAATCATGAAGCGCCGCCGCCTTTGCTTCTGTCGCCGTCAGAACAGCATTCAGCATACAGCCTGGTGTTAACATCCCATCGATCATCAATATGATATTGATTGTGCCCGGCTGGTAAGCAGCAAAGGTCGTGCGGCTGGACCCGGCACGGGCTGCATTGCCCACACCAGCGGTGGCGCAGCATAGAATAGAAGCTTGCTCACTTCGCTCTTCACGAATGGAAGTGTACTTCAGCTTCACTGCTGTCATTAATCCCGCTGAGGATTCACCCGGATAACCGTAAGCGGCCATAAAGTTAGTCATATCATTCACGGGGTCACTGCAATCGTAATGCTTGTCCACATATCGGTTCACGATATGGTCCAAATGAACAAATCCACCGCCATATATGGCGCTGCTTATGGACGCAGCCCGCCCGGGTAACGATATCCGGATATGAGGCTGTTCCAGCTCCGATTCCAGAGACACCACTGCTCCGGGCCACGCCATTGAATGATGCAGGCGATTCCTGCTGTTTAGAAAAGGTACTGCCATGTTCCTCTCTCCCTACTCTCTATAATATGAACTGAACCCACTTGGATACGATCCCGCCTGGATATGAGTCCATCTCTTATGACCACCTGGCTATCAACCCAGCCTGCTCCCCAAATTCATGGATATATGCCATTTGGGGCAACTTAGGTTCCGTCTGCTAAGGATCTTCCAAGAACCCCCGATGTGATGGCAAGCAGCCTGCCGTTAGCCTCGGCATCCTTTACGGCTAACCGGATATGACGCTCACCTAGCCCCGGATACATGGCGCAGCTGCGGACAAGCACGCCGCGTAAACCCATCTCCTTCTGAAATGTTGCAGCAGTCCATGGCTGCGGCAGCTCGATAAGCAGAAAATTGGCCTCACCCGGCGTAACGTCAAGCCCTAGCTCACGTAACTCCCGTGTAAGCTTCTCGCGTTCTGCGTCAATCAATTGCAGCGTATGCTGCTCGTATTCCCTTCCGCTGTCAAGACAAGCCTCTCCCGCAAGCAGCGCCAGTCCATTGACGCTCCAGGTAACCTGCTTGCCTGCCATCTTGCGTATCACATCAGGATGCGCAACGGTATACCCCAGACGCAGACCCGGAATCGCATAAAACTTGGTCATCGATCGGACAATAATCGTCCGTGGATAATCCTGAAGCTCCGGCATCAGCGTCTGTCTGTCTTCAAGTGGAATAAAATCGATAAAGGCTTCATCCAACACCAGCCAGGTCCCTTCCTGCTCTGCGCATGCCGCGAATTCGCGAATATCCGCAAGACTGTACTGAACGCCGTTCGGATTGTTGGGCTGTCCCAAAAACAAGAGGTCCGTGCGTGCCAACAATTCCAGCACATCCTCCTTGTCCGCACGCCAGTCCTGCTCAGGATGACCACATACGGAGCAGATATCCGAACCGAATTTCATAGACAACTCGCGGTATTCGGAAAAACATGGGTCGACCACGCCGACCTTTCCTGGCTGCAGGCTCATCAGCAGCAGCGCCATGCACTCTGCCGCTCCGTTGCCAACAAGAATGCGCTGCGTATCGGTATCCAGCTCTGCTGCCAACCGTTCCTTGAAATTGCGATGTCCCGGGTCCGGATAACGTATAACGGCACTCATCCCCTCCTGTAAGGCCGTTATAACTCCTGGTGGCGGCCCGAGCGGGTTAATATTGGCGCTGTAATCCAGAAAATCCCCGGCACTCCTTCCAAATGCGGCGGAGGCCGTCTCCACATCCCCTCCGTGGCCATACACCTCAATCACGGGTTGTTGTTTATCGTTCATAAGGGCTCCTTTCGTTTCCATGTCCTGGCTCTTGCAAGCCCTGCCGTTATGTAATGCCATCATTATGTCGCTACCGTCCCTGACTCGTCAACATGGAATGCTTTGTCTCTGTCTTGAAATTGGTTTACAATAGTCTGGAAGCATCATATTTAGAATTGTGACGACGGAGGGTACTATGCTATTTATCGATAATCAGGGGATCCATGATCCTTCCATTAACCTAGCGATTGAAGAATATGCCTTGAAGCACTTGTCCACGGACGAGAGCTACCTTCTCTTTTATATCAACAAGCCTTCCATTATCATTGGAAAGCATCAGAATACGATTGAAGAGATCAACCAGGAATACGTTCGCGATAACAACATTCAGGTTGTTCGCCGTTTGTCCGGCGGGGGAGCCGTTTACCATGATCTCGGCAACCTGAATTTCAGCTTCATTACGAAGGATGACGGCCAGTCTTTTCATAACTTTCTGAAGTTTACACAACCAGTCATCGATTTCCTGCAAAAGATGGGTGTTCCTGCTGAGCTCAGCGGCCGGAATGATCTGCAGGTCGGCGAGAAGAAAATATCGGGGAATGCACAGTTCTCCACACGCGGGCGCATGTTCAGCCACGGTACGCTGATGTTTGATCTGAATCTGGATGATGTACAAGCTTCGCTGAATGCCAATCCGGAAAAATTCAAATCCAAGAGCACCAAATCCGTACGCAGCCGCGTGGCCAACATCAAGGAACTGCTTGGCACCGATATGACCATTGAACAGTTCCGTGCGGAGCTGCTCCGCTCCATCTTCGGTATGGAGCCGGATCAAGTACCGCAATATGTCCTTCAAGAGAAGGACTGGGAGATTATCAACCAGATCTCAAAGGAACGGTACCAGAACTGGGATTGGAACTATGGACTGTCACCTGAGAGCAATGTGAAGCATGCCAAGAAGTTTCCAGTGGGCATTATCGATATCCGCATGGACATCCGTGAAGGACATATCGGCGAGATCAAAATTTACGGCGATTTCTTCGGCGTTGGCGATGTCACGGATATCGAGAACCTACTTCGCGGCAAACGATATGAAGAAACGGCAGTACGCACCGCCCTATCCGAGATTGACGTCAAGCATTACTTCGGCAACCTTGAATTCGACGATCTGATCAGCCTTATCTTTCTAGAGGAATAAAGCTGCTCGCAGCCAAATAAGCCTCCTGTCCCTGTGCAACACGCATAGGGACGGGAGGCTTTTCATCTGTAACAGAGTACTTCGGCTCAAGATGCCATAAATACATACCAAACAAGGACAAGGGTCAGGAAGATACAGACATTCTCTACCACACGTCCCCATTTACTTCCGGTGCTCATGATTTTCAGTTTAATTCTCCATTTAAACGGCGGGAGCGGACGGATTCCGCGGTTGGTCAGTGCATCTGCGAGCAAATGAATGGAATAGGATAATCCCCCGGCAAACCATAGACTTTCTCCGCCAGCCTTGCCCTGAGACGCAAAATACAGCAGGCCCGTCCAAGCCGCAGCGGCATAAACGGTATGAGTAAGTCCCCTATGAGTCACCAAAGAGCCTGCAATCAGTACGCTGCCTGCGATGGTATTCCACGGGCTGAAGCCTTGGCCGAAGGATATCAATCCAAGACCAATCAGGAACATAACAATATGACGCAGCGTTCGGCTGGGCAGGTATGAAACGATCCCGATAAGTCCAGCCAGTGCGATGTTCCAAGGGGCATACTCTTTGCCGTAAAAGACAACGAATATCGCGGCACCGATCATGGCTAGCTGCAGAATTCGCAATAACCCGGAAGGAATAGCTTTACGAACCAGCAGGGAGTTAGGCTCGTCAATATCGGGAAGAAGCGAGCTAACCAGAGCGACCGCGGCAGCGGGCAGTGTAACGGGAACTCCGCTCATCTCCATTACAGATAAAGCGACCCCTGTGCTAATAATCAAATGAGCTCTGCCCATCATGATGACGATCTTCCTTTCTAAGCTGTGTGTCGACTATGGATCATTTGTCGGTCGTTCGTCCGATAGCCCAGGATAACGAGAATATATGTTCGGTTTATTAGTATAGCAAAATCATCCTCTTTTTGTCTACCCCTTCCACTTTTTCCGGGTGCAAAAATAGTTGTCCGAATCTTGGTTATGAGATACAATTTGATCACTTGTCCAAAATGTGAATCCGGGTACATTGTACGGAAATCTCATCAAGAGCTGCATACTTTTTCGAAAGGATGACTACCTAGTGAATCGCTCACGAATTGCCGATATCAGCCTGCTTCTGGTGGCTATGATGTGGGGCTCCACATTCCTCATCGTCCAGCATGCGGTGCGCGTGCTTCCGCCCATGGCCTTTAACTCGGTCCGCTTTCTGGGAGCAGCCCTGCTTCTGGCTTTGATCATCACCGTGTTTTACCGGGGCCAGTGGAAGCAAATATCGGGTAAAATGCTGCTGCATGCTTGCTTGCTGGGTCTTTTTTTGTTCATAGGATACGCTTTTCAAACAGCAGGCCTTCTCTACACAACTACGTCTAATGCAGGATTCATTACCGGTTTGTCCGTCGTATTGGTTCCCTTCCTGTCCTATGTCCTGCTAAAGCACGCCATCTCAAGATTTACCTGGCTCAGTGCATTGCTTGCAGCATCAGGCCTGTATTTGCTTACCTTCACCGGAGCCGGCATGAGCTTGAATAAAGGGGATTTGCTCGTATTTGTCTGCGCCATCGGCTTTGCCCTGCATATCGGTTATACAGGCGTATATGCAGGACGGTACCCCTCTCTGGTGCTGGCGGCGCTCCAGATGGCCGTTGTAGGGATACTCAGCTTGGCGGCTTCTGCATGGACCGAGCAGGTTGGTAATACGTCTGAACTGATCGACAAGTTGACAAAGCCGGACGTGCTGTGGGCACTAGCCATATCCATCGGGCCTACGAGCGCATTCGCTTTCTGGATTCAAACGGTCTGCCAGAAATATACCTCGCCCTCCAGGGTGGCCATCATCTATGCCATGGAGCCAGTATTCGCGGCAATCACCGGTATTCTGTTTGCGGGTGAACGGCTTACGGTCATCGGCGGCATCGGTTGTCTGTGTATTTTGGCGGGAATGATGATTGCGGAATTGAAGTCTGCGCCACAAAAGGTACAATAGAGTTAGAGAGACATAGACAGCATCAGAAGGAGAGATAACTATGACTACTTACAAATTGATGGCCATCGACATTGATGATACCTTGATCAATGACGATAAAGAAGTAACTCCCGGCGTCCAGCGGGCGCTTGAGCAAGCGGTCGCCCATGGTGTCGTTGTGACACTGGCAACCGGACGTGCCTATGCATCAGCCCAGGCGATCGCCCGTCAAACCGGACTCAACGTGCCTATCATTACCTATCAGGGCGCGCTGATTAAAAATCTGCTCGATGAGAAGGTTCTCTATGAACGCTTCGTTCCCGTCGACGCTGCCGTGAAGCTGTTTGAATACTGCGTGGAGCATAATCTGCATCTTCAAACCTACGTCGATGATAAGCTCTATGCCCGCGAAGAGAATCAAAAGCTTAAAGATTATTGCGCCCTGAACCGGACGCCGTATTATATCGAGCCTGATTTCTTGACGATGGTTCAGAAGCCGACACCAAAAATGCTCATTATCGATGATCCCGATTATCTCGATGAATTGATCCCTATATTCCGCGAGCTGCTTGGCGAGGATGTGCATATTACCAAATCCAAGCCGCACTTTCTGGAATTCATGCATAAGGAAGGCACCAAAGGACATGCCCTCACTTTCCTTGCTAATCATTTCGGCTGCGATCTCAAGGAAACCATCGCTGTCGGCGACTCCTGGAACGATCACGAAATGCTCGAAGCGGCCGGTCTTGGCGTTGCCATGGGAAATGCCATCGAGCCGCTTAAAGCGATTGCCGATTTTGTTACACTCGGGAATAATGAAGACGGCGTGAAGCTTGTCATTGATAAATTTGTGCTTAACCAAGAGTAATTTACGCAACAAAATAGAATGCACAATAACAAGCCTCCACGATATCCGTGGGGGCTTCTTCATGTCCGATGATGAGTCTGGACCGCTCCTTACCGGAACTGGCTAGCGGGAAACTTACGAACGTCGCATATCCCTCAATCCCGGTCGGGGTTAAAAGGTAGAATCGGCTTTAAAAGGGCTGCATCGTTGAAATTGAGCAATCCTAACTCCCTACACAGCTCCATCAATTTATGAATGCCATTGAATTGCTGCAGAATCCGTTGATGAATGACGGACAAAGCTTCGCGCACCAGTTTTTGGGCCTGCTCAATACTCTGATGCTCGACAGCTTGAATAATATCCTTAATACTCTCCAGGTAATACACCGTTCGCCTTAGCGAGCAAATCAGCATAATCTGCCTAACATGCGAGGGGCTGTACAGCCGATATCCATTCTCGGGATTTCGATCTGGGGTGATCAGCCCTTCCTTCTCCCAGTGGCGGATCGCAGATGATTCCACGCCGCTCAGTTCGGCCACCTCACCAATCGTCATATGGGCTTTCAAACGTTTATTCTTGATGCTATCAAGCTCTGGATTCTCGAGCAGGGCAAGCGTATCGTCGGCAACGGTTTTCTCCTGCTGCAGTTTAACTTGCTCCGCATTCACAATCCAGAGGGCTTCATCCATCTCCCTCTTCTGGATGTGGCGAATCACATCATATGTAACCGGGTAACCGTACGCGGGGAACATGGCCCGCAGGCACCGGAAGTAGGCCAAATGTAAATGCGTGTAGAGACGATATCCCTTCTCATTCCGCTCAGGAGAGGGTACCACTCCCATAGATTCATAATGCCTTAAAGCACTTGTACTGATACGCAGCTCTTTGGCGATATCCTTCGGTCTGTAGTAATGCATGTCGTCCCCCCTTGTTCAAAATCGAGAACCTACTTTACCAGAATTACTAGGCATAGGCAAACCTTGAATCTAGACCTTAAAGTGCTATGACAAAGTCTGTGCAATTTATCCCCTAGAGTGGATTGAATTCGGTGTTTAGCGCCTTCTCACTTGCATCAATGTTGTATATTGATGGTGTGAAATCAAGTTGAACTCATTCTTAACAGCGGGAGGCTAATCGTAATGAATATACACATAACCAAGGATTTTCCACTGAGCAAGGAATATATGGATCTTAAATTAGATGCAGGGCTGCCTGAGATGGAGGAAGCAGTCGCTAAGACGGCACTCACTCACAGCCTGTTGTGTGTCCTCATCCGAGACGAGAATGACCGGTTGATCGGTATGGGAAGAGTCATTGGCGATGGTGCTTTTTATTTTCAACTGGCAGATATTATAGTCTCGATACCCTACCGGGATCATGGCATTGAGGAGATGCTTGTGTCCGAGCTGTTGAAGCACTTGGGGAAAATAGCACCAAGCGGTACAGAGGTCACCGTCATTACAGATGTTCCCGGAATCAAGCTGTATCAGAATGCCGGATTTAAGCTGCTGTATCCTGAACGATACGGCATGGCCAGATCCCTGTAAGAGGTGATCCTGCAAGCGCGCGACTCAAAGTGGCAATCCAGCCGTATGTTCGCGCTGTAACCTTCCTGCATGGGAGCAATCGATCCGTACACATACTCTGCCTACCTTAATATTTTCATTTATTTAATTTCAAGGTCATCCCAGTCTTCGCCACCTGGACTCCTGCGGGCAGTGGCAGCTCTGTTCGAACGTCTACGTCATGCGACATATGGGTGTATACCGTCTGTCCAGGCTTCACCTCCGAGACGAGCTCAGCCGCTTCCTTCATGTCATAGACGGAGCGGGTTTTCAAATCGGCAGTTTCATGCACAAAGCTTGTCCCCAGCACCAGCAAATCCACACCTTTCAGAGGTTCTTTTTCCGCAGGACTCAGATTAATCGAATCCGAATTGTATACCCAGATGTATCCTTGCTTCTGGAACCGGTAGGCGTAAGAATAACCGTTCTGACCATGGTTTACCTTCCAGCAGCAAATCTCCCAACCGGCCAGCGTAATTCCATCATCCACGGCCGTCATGTCCATTTGGCGTGAAAGCCATGGATACTGACGCATAATCTGGTCCAGAACCTCGGAGGGCGCGTATAATCTTCCTTTCTCCCTCTGCCATCTGCAGGCATCGCTCCATTCCGGAAGGCCGCCAATATGATCAAAGTGAGCATGCGTTATTAACATATCCCTCATCTTTCGCTTCCCAAGCCGCTCCATCATGACCCGCCAATCGGGACCGCAGTCGATCACAAAAGAGCTTTCCCCGCTGTCCACCATCACTGAGGATCGCAAACGCCGGTTCACGCCTGTATCCCGGGCCTCAGTACATACGTCACAATCGCAATATACCCGCGGGACACCCATGGCATCTCCGGTTCCCAAAAAAGTTAATGTATCTCCACTCATAGTCATCCCCCATGTATGTTGATTGGAACTTCCCAGTTACGTATAGGAAACAATAAAGACCGCCGGGATCATCCCGAAACGGTCTTTCGTCATTTCTGCATAACGATGCGATTATTTTACCCTCTTATTAAGCAAATGAAGGTTTATTATCGTCAACAGCTCCGCTGATGACCTTGACGTACTTCTTATCTACACCTTCCACGGAAGGACCAACGTATACGCTGTTCTGGCTTGGTCGTCTTACCGAACGTTTCCGGGATTTCACGGTACTCATCATCGGTACGGGTCCACGAACCACCCAGCTGCCATTGGCGGACCCTTGTGGATGACCTGAAGTTCTCTTCTTCTCATTCCTGCTCACGACGAATCCCCTCCAACTAAATGCCTGATGGTACGAAGCAGCTCGCGATTCTGTTCCACAACACCCGCGAGATCTTCATCCGTAAGAATCTCATCTCCCGTAAAATGCACGGACAATACATGATTCACACCTAAAGGATAGCAGAACACATACACCTGTGCAACTTCCTCTTTGTGAAAAAATGCCCATTTTCCACTATGATAGACATCAATGACGTACATGGACTGGTTGCTCGAAGAATGCTCGCCATTTCCCTCGAACGGGAAGTACCTTCCTCTTCCTACATTACCCCCAATTTGGGCAATGCCTTCATCTTTTCGTGCCCAGAAAGCGGCTCCGGTCACCCTGAATCCCCCTGCTGCCGGCGGCAGCAAAGAATTTCGTACAGCTTCGCTCAAGGCATGATATTTTTCCGATTGATCACTCACATGCACATGACGATTATATTCCCAGAAAAAATGCAGCACGCTTTGCTTGCGCCTAAGCTCTGCATCCTTCTCCTCAATCACGGCACTCGGGTTGTTATAGAATCCTTCCCTTTCGATTGCATTCAGAATATGCCCGCAGGCGACATCGACCGCTGATTTGTAATCATCGTCACTGCGCAGTTCATATTCGAGCAGAGTGAGTCCCTGCAGGTCGGAGAGAAGATGATAGTCTTTAACAATAACATCCTGTACGGAATGATGATCAGACTCCACCTGATCGGGGATAATGCAGTACACCCTTCGTCGTCCCAGCCTTCCCCAGTACAGCCCCATCTCAAACAGCGTATTGTCTCGAGTGACAAATACATGTTTGCCTCGAATGAGGGCCACATCATCCGGAGAAAAGACGAACACACCAAAATCACTGGACGCCAGCTGTTTCTCCAAAGCTTCCATCGTATACATGTTTGCCCCAAATGTTCCGCCATACCACGGGGTCACTTGTGCAGAACGCTTGATCTGTTCGTGGATCGCCCTTGCATACTTGATGGCTTCTCTGGAAGATCCTATGAATAAATTCGGCTTCGGCATGGTCATAGGCACACCTATTCTCCCTTTGTTATACATTTTAGTCTTATTTGACCATTATAACAAAGTTGCCTATTTTTGGGTGGAAATTCTCGCCATGCAGGTTGGTACAGTATATGCTACGGGTTCAAAACAGACCCCATAAATAACCATGTGCCGGTATCGCGGTCTTCAATGGCGAAGAAAAAAGGGCGGTTGATGTTCATGACGATCGGCTCGGACTGCGGTGCAGCACCTGCCTCGACCCCGACTGCTGTAACCGCTGCGGCCTCTGTCCCTTTTTCGCTGACATCGACAATCGTCCGGTGTTTGACATGATCGATATAAAATTCATCACCCTCCTGCGCCATGGAGCTAAAATCTGCTCTGCCGTAGTCGAATGCCTTTACCATTCCCAGGCTTTTGAGGTTATCCGAAAGTTCGAAGCCCTGCTCTGCCTTAAACTTGGGCAGCCCAAGCTGCACAGTTTCGAACGAATAACCCTCCTTCCAGACGGAGGCATCCTGCCATAGCTGCTGATGCAGCTCATCCATCGAATATGATTCATTCGGCAGAATGACCAGCATATGCATACGGCCGTCTCCATACGGAATGCGAATGGCCTGCCAGGACTCTCCTTCTTTGTAGCCATATCTTCCTTCCTGTTTCATCATGGGAACAGACTTGCGCGTTCCGTCCAGCAGTGTGAATGGTTCTTCCACGGTACGCGCCGGATCGAATTCATCCATCCATCCGCCATTGAAATAAATGGCGTTGATCAGGACTGCGGCGCCGCCTGGAGGCCGATCATAAATCGTTGGGATCATTTCACGGGTCTGTTCTTTCACCCATTGATTGATCGCCTTCATCCCCTCCTCCTGCTTAAGGTCCGTTTCTCTAACCTCTGCGCTGTATGCGTCCTTTACGGTCTCCGTATAGGCTTTCTTCAACTTAAGACCTGGCCTGTGCCACACGGAATTCGCGACATTCAACACGACGCCTCCCCCGTTCTCCAGCAAGGACCGCAGCGAACGGTTTCCCTCGTTGATATCCGCAGTATTCATGCCCTTCCAGCCAAGCACATCGGCAATCTCAGCTGCTGTCTCACCCACGGCACCGTTATAAGCCAATGCCAGAGCTTGCGTAATGCTGTACGGAGAAATAATCAGATTGTCGCTTTCTTGTCCAGCTATCTTGTATAACTCTTGATGCAGTCGCAAGCCGAAATCATTCTGCGCTTTCGCCATGCCAATATCGACCTTGCCCAATACCTCTTTTCGTTCCTGCGCCGACAATTCCTTCGCTTTAGGCTGCTTATGCACATTGCCTTGGGATTCCCCTGGCTGAATCTCGCTGCCCTGTGCGCAAGCAGTAAGTCCTAGAAGCAGACATAGACCTATTAGTACCTTTCTTACTCTCATCATCTTGTCCCCCATCAATGTCAGATTCTGTATCTACCTGCTATTGACGGAATAAGGTCACCTAATGTTTCATATATAGGATCTTATATCCAGATCTAATTGGCAATGAACTTCATCACCGTTACAATGAAGGTTGGGATTTAACAACATATCTGACTACATACAGAGCGAAAGGAACCTATCTTCCATGCAAAAAATACGTCTTGTAGGCAGCAAGGTTACGCTGCGATCGAGAAAGCCCGAGGACACCCCGGTTTTATATCAATTGATCTATGGCACGAAGAATCCGGAATGGAAAAAATACGATGCGCCTTATTTTCCGCTCAAGCAAATTTCCTACGAAATTTTTGAAACGCAGTGGAATGCCGACTTTGAAACGGATCACTTCCCGAACGATCTGCTCATCGAAGTAGATGGAAGGACGGTTGGCATCGTCACCTTCTACTGGGAGCATGAAGCATCCCGCTGGCTGGAAGCCGGAATCCTGATTTACGATCCGAGTCTTTGGAGCGGCGGGTACGGTACAGAGGCATTGTCCTTATGGGTTGAATGCCTATTCCAACATCTTGATATCGCCCGTGTCGGTATCACCACCTGGTCCGGCAATCCGCGAATGATGCGCTGTGCTGAGAAGGTTGGGATGCAGCTCGAAGGACGAATGAGGAAGTGCAGGTATTACAAGGGAGTCTACTATGATTCCATCCGTATGGGGATCCTGCGGGAGGAATGGGAAGCACGAACAGCACGCTTACCAAGTTAGGTTGCTGACTTTCCCTAGATACAGAATAAACGAGCCTCCAGAAATAAGCTGAATAGGCTCGTTTTAGGTGTTTGCATTTCACTGTTTACGATAGACCATAGACCGCACGCAAGCGGTGCCCGTCACTTCGAGCGCAACATCTCGCATACAGTTATCAAAGTCCCGCTAGCACCTGATACCAAACTCCACGCTTGGAATACAGCGTCTCGCGAACTTCATCCCATCCTCCCAGGTATTCGATATCGAACAGTCCGGGCGGGTTGGAAAACTGATCCTTTGTCTGTGCCTGAACGGATTCTTCAACCGGACGGAAGCCATGTTTCACGAATATGTTCTGCGCCTCCGGCGTACGTAAGTACTCGACAAAAGCCGCCGATACATCCTGAGTGCCGTGCTTCTCGGCGAACCGCTCCACAACAGCGGCCGGATTCTCAATCAGTATCGTATGCTGTGGTACAACAATGTCATACTGGACACCTTGGGCAATCCGGGCAAGCAGCTCATTCTCATAAGTCACGATAACATCGCCGACCCCATACTCGAATGCCGCCATCGATGCGCGGCCGCTCTTATCGAGTGACTCCACATTGCGATGAACCGCTTCAAGAAAAGCCTTTGCTTCCGCAGAATCGCGCTTCCCCTTCTCTTCGGATCGTTTCAGCCCTGCGCCGTATATTGCGTTGATGTCCCACTGTGCACCGCCCGAGGTCTTCGGATTGGGATATACGACCTTCACGTCCGAGCGGGTCAGATCATCAAAATCCTGTATAGCTTTTGGGTTACCCGCACGCGTGCCGAGAACGACAATCGATCGGGTTACCATGCCTTCATAGGGCTGCGATTTCCATGCAGGATCGACCAGCCCCGCCCGAACTAGCTTGTCAATGTCCCCCTCCATGGCGAGCAGTGTAACATCCGCCTCAAAGCCCCCCGTAATAGCACGGGCTTGTGTGCCGGATGCCTCATAGGATTCCTGAAAATGTATATCTTCTCCGGTCCGGTCCTTCCACTCAGCTTGGAAAGCAGGAATAATCTCTGATAAGGCATCTCTTGCTACGCTGTACGCGCCGAGCACGATCGTTCTTTCGCCAGGCGGCGATAACACTTCTTCGCTGACAGGCTGATCACTGGCGCATCCTGTAATGAGCACACTGAAGAGAAGCGCCATGCCAACCAGCAGGAATGAGGCTCGCTTCATATTCAAGATTCGCATGAATCCACTTCCCTTCGTATATTTTTGGATCCATTAGATCATGATCGGCATCGGATCGACCTTGAGCCGGTTCTCCTCAATCCAGCTGTGTTCATCATTGAAGAGATAAGCCCGGTGAACGAGGACACGGACCTCTTGACCCGGATGCAGTGTTTCCTTTTCCAGTGACCGGTAGGTGATCAGCTTATGGCCCTTAACCTCTACCTCTACCAGCCACTCGCTGCCGCGAAAATGTAAATGACGGACAATGCCAGTCTCGGTTGCGGATAGCACACTGAAATCATGCTCGCTGCCAATCTCGATATATTCCGGCCGAATCAGCGCGCGCGTCGCATTCTTGTTAGATGCAGCCTCAAATCCCTTCAGCTCGGCAGCGCTTGAAATTACGGTCGACTCGCCAATGAAGGAAGCGACAAAAGGGGTTGTTGGCTCCTTATAAATATCCCAAGGCGTTCCTTTCTGTTCTACTCGACCCTGGTTTATAATCATAATCTCATCCGCGACTTCAATTGCCTCGTCCTGATCATGCGTAACAAAGATCGATGTGATGCCGACCCGCTCAATCAACTCCCGAAGCCAGGAGCGCAGCTCTTGGCGAATCTTCGCATCGATCGCGGCGAACGGCTCATCCAGCAAGAGCAGCTGCGGCTCGGGAGCAAGCGCTCTGGCAAAGGCTACCCGTTGACGCTGTCCACCCGATAATTGGTGCGGATAGCGGCTTTCGAAACCTTTTAGACCGGTCAGCTCGACCAGTTCCATCACTCGGTCTTTGATTTGGGCTTTAGGGGTTTTCTTCACCTTCAAACCGAAAGCAATATTATCAAACACGGTCATATGTTTAAACAAGGCATAGTTTTGGAATACGAAGCCGATACCGCGCTCCTGCGGCGGCAAATCATTCACCACTTGGCCATGAAAGGAAATTTGCCCGGAATCCGGATTCTCCAGCCCGGCCAGCATGCGCAGGATGGAGGTTTTACCGCCTCCGCTGGGTCCCAGCAGTCCGATCAGATGTCCCTTCTCGATCCCAAAGCTGACATTCTTGACGGCATGAAACGTGCCAAAATGCTTGTTTAAATCGCGAACCTCCACATGCATATCATTGCACATCCTTTCTTTTTTTGGCCCATTCCATCAGCAGCAAGATCCCTACCGAGAAGGCAGCCAATACCAATGCAACTCCGTTCGCGGCAGCCACATTAAAATTCTCCACATCCTGATACACTAGCGTTGTTGCCGTCTGTGTTTTGTTCATAATGTTGCCGGACACCACCAGCACGGCACCGAATTCCCCCAATGAACGGGCTACCGTAAGCACCACACCGTACACAACCGCCCAGCGAATGGACGGCCATGTTACCTTCCGAAATGTTGTCCAGCCATATGCGCCAAGCGTTGCTGCCGCTTGCTCCTGATCATGCCCGATCTCCTGCAGGACTGGCATGACCTCACGAACCATCAGCGGAAACGTAACGAAGAGTGTCGCAATGACCATGCCTGGGAAAGCATACACGACTTTAAATCCGATCCCTTCAAAAAAACCACCAATGATGCTGTCTGGACCAATCAGCAGCACGATCATCAAGCCGCCAATGACAGGTGAAACTGCATAAGGCAGGTCGACAATGCTGTTTAGAACGCCTTTGATTCTTCGGCTAAGCCAGTTGGCCCGCACAAGATACAGCGCCATCATGATGCCAAACAATGCATTAAGCAGCGTTACAAGCACCACAATCAAGCCCGTCATCATCAGAGCGTGCAGGGCTTCCGGCCTCAGCAGTCCCTCCATAAATCCGTCCAGCCCCTTCTCGAATGCACCGATTGCAATTCGAGACAAGGGAATGATGAGCAGAATGATAAATACCACATACGTAAGTCCGATCCACAGTCGTCTCAAGCCCGTCTCCCCCTCTGCTGTACCGTGCTTATCACCCACAGGATGATGAACGATAAAGTCAGGAGCAGGACCGATACCGCAGCCGCGCCTGCCGGATTATCACTTTCAACCTCTCCAAAAATAAAGACGGATGCAATCAGGGTTCTACCCGGAATATTCCCAGCAACCAATACAACCGCGCCGAATTCTGCCAAAGCTCTTGAAAAGGCTAGCATTCCTCCGCTGATAATGCCCGGCAGCATCGAAGGAAGAATAACCTTGAAGAAGGTTCTCGCCTTGGAGGCTCCCATCGTATAAGCCGCTTCCTGCTCCAGCGGGTCCAGCTCTTCCAGGAGCGGCTGAACTGCGCGGATCACAAATGGAAAAGTAACAAACAGCATAGCAATGACGATTGCGGGCTGGTGAAACACGATCTGGGCGCCCAGCTTCTCTGCAAGTCCTCCAAGCAAGCTTCCCGGTCCCAGCAGCAGCAGTATCATCAGGCCGCCTACGGCTGTGGGAAGCGCGAAAGGTAAGTCTACCAGGCTGTTCAGCAGCGTCCTTCCCGGAAAACGGTATCTGATGAGGACCCAAGCAATCATCGTTCCGATACACACATTGATAAGAGTAGCGATGACACCCAGCTTAATCGTAAGCAGCACAGCCTTCCAGGCAATCGGATCCGCTATGCTCTCCGCAAAATGGCTCCAGCCTGAAGAGAAGGATTGCACGTATACCCCAAAAATCGGAAATACGATCAAGGCAAGAAAATAAAGCAGCACGGTACTTCTAAAACCCCAAGTCCAACCTCTATGACGAATCCATGTTGTCACATCGTATCCCTCCCGCCTCCGGATGGCATTCCGGTCGACTCCACACACCATCTTTATATTTCCTATTTGTATACTTGGTTTTACTTTACACATACTTTACCAAATGCGGAATCAGATCGTCAATCCATCTTTTGCAACTTATCGGGTAAAATAATAGAAATGGAAATATGAGGAGGTATTAATATGCTGTTTACTGGTGAGTTGGATACAAAAGGACGAGATGAAATGAGGGATATCACGAGGGAGATCATCTCCATTGTGAAACAAAGCGGGGTTCAGCAAGGCACCGCCCTGATTTATTGTCCTCATACGACGGCGGGCATTGCCATCAATGAGAATGCGGATCCCGATGTGAAACGGGATGTGCTGATGTCCCTGGATGAGGTCTATCCATGGGAACATCCCAAATATCGCCATGCTGAGGGCAACACGGCTTCTCATCTCAAATCGATCACCTGCGGGCCTTCCCAAACGGTCATCATTCAGAATGGACATCTGCTCCTTGGACGTTGGCAAGGCATCTATTTTTGCGAATTTGACGGACCAAGACAGCGTCAATACCATGTGAAGATCATGGAAGGATAATCTCTAACCTCGCAGCCGGATCGAAATAGCCGACTGCTTACCAATTCCAAACACAAAGAAACAGACAGGTACATGCTAGGGAGCGTGCATCTGTCTGTTTCATTTCATTAGGCGATTGACGTTTCAACGCTAGGCCGTTGTAACGGATTGAAGTACAGGGCTATGCTTCAAAGTACATATAATATAGTCAGACCCTGCTATACAAGCTCCGGCATAACACTTTAACATGGGTATGAGCGGCAGGTTTGATCTCATCATAACCAATCCTGTCCTGAATATAATACGATATGAATCCATGCAGCGACAAAAACAAAGTCAACGGGACGGTTCGCCGCTCTTCCTCATCGTAATTCTCTTCAAGCAAATATTGACGAACCAGCATAGCAAACATTTCAAAACAGCGTCCCTGCTCAGCGCGACAGTAGGACAGCAGCTCTTCGTCCCGAATCATGAACATGATTTCGTACTGGTAAGGATGATCCAGACCAAAACGGACGAATTCCAGCATCAGCTGTTCCAGCTTCGATACCCCGTCACAGGGAGGCTTTCCCGAGACTTCCAACAGCAAATCATTAAGATCATTAAAGTCCTTCACGACAATGGCGTAAAACAGCTCCGCCTTTTCCTTAAAATGATAATACAAGGAGCCGTGGCTATAACCCAGATGCTGGCCTATGCTGCGCATCGAAATGGCCCTGTACCCTTTGGTTATGAACAAATGCCTGGCTGCTTCCAGTATCCGCTCTCTCGACAACTCGCGTTCTACTGCTCTTCTTGCCATATTATTTTATTCCCCTTCAATAAAATAAAGCCGCTCTCCCTCTGTGATCAAGGACTGCCCCTGTGTCAAATCCACCATCCAAGTCATAAAGCTCTCCGCATCAGCATCGAGCGGCAAGCAGGTCAAGGTCACCGTGTCGGCAAAATTTGTCTCACCCATACGAACGCTTCGGTTGCGAAGCTCATTCTCCACTTTACCCAGCCACGTATAATCCAGCTCGACGAAAATCTCCCGGTGAAGCACCTTTGTGATCGGTTCGCCTGACTCGATCGCAGCCACGGCGCCGTCGGTATATGCCCGGATCAGTCCGCCTGCACCAAGCATAATTCCGCCAAAATAACGCGTGACCACTATGGCTACATTCTTCCGCCCCTGATTGCGGAGCACTTCGAGAATCGGCTTGCCAGCCGTTCCGCTCGGTTCTCCGTCATCCGATTGCTTCTGAATCTCGTCCCGCTCACCAATCATATAAGCGGAACAGTTATGTGTGGCATTCCAGTGTTTTTTCTTGATGTCTTCAATAAAGGCGACGGCTTCCGCTTCGGTTTCCACCGGCATCACATGCCCGATGAATCGCGACTTCTTGATAACAATCTCTTTGGAACCCGCCTGACGTACCGTTTTGTATCGATCCAGCATGAAACTACAACCACCTCTATATTGCCAAGAAAGCAGTCCACGGCTATATTATGCCCGTGGACTGCTTCCTTCAGCGTCTTGCGTCATCCATGTGAAAGTGTCAGGTTTATTCGGAGAGTCTAGCTTCCAATTCGGCCTTCTCTTTCTCGTACCCAGGTTTGCCAAGCAATGCGAACATATTCTTCTTGTACGCCTCTACACCCGGCTGGTCAAACGGGTTGACACCTAACAGATAGCCGCTGATACCGCAGGCCTTTTCGAAAAAGTATACCAGATATCCGAACGAATAGGGAGTGAAATCTGGAATTGTCACAATCAAATTCGGAACTTGGCCGTCGGTATGGGCCAGCATTGTTCCCTGGAAAGCCTTTTTGTTAACAAAATCCAATGTTTTTCCAGTCAAGAAGTTCAAACCGTCCAGATCGTCCGGATCCGATTCAATCGTAATATGCTCGGATACATTCTCAACCTGAATGACCGTTTCGAAGATGTTGCGGCTGCCTTCCTGGATGAATTGACCCATGGAATGCAGGTCGGTAGAGAAATCGACGGAAGCCGGGTAGATGCCTTTGTAATCCTTCCCTTCACTCTCGCCGTAAAGCTGCTTCCACCATTCCGATACGTAATGCAAGGACGGCTCATAGTTCACCAGAATTTCGATGCCTTTGCCTTTGCGGTATAGAGCATTACGAACTGCTGCATATTGGTAAGCTTCGTTCTCGGCAACGTTAGGGTTGCTGTATTCTTTGGCAGCGTCAGCCGCACCCTGCATCATTTCTTCAATATTGATACCAGCCGTAGCAATAGGAAGCAGACCAACCGCAGTCAGCACGGAATAACGTCCGCCCACATCATCAGGGATGATGAAGGACTCGTAGCCTTCCTCGGTTGCCAGCTTTTTGAGAGCGCCCTTCTCTTGGTCCGTTGTAGCGTAAATGCGTTTGCGTGCTTCTTCCTTGCCGTATTTCTTCTCCAGTTCCGCACGGAAAATACGGAATGCGATAGCCGGCTCTGTCGTTGTACCGGATTTGGAGATAACATTGACGGAGAAGTCTTTGCCTTCAATTAATTGAAGCAGATGCGTAACATATGTGGAGCTGATATTGTTTCCTGCAAAATAAATTTCCGGCGTCTTGCGCTGGTCTTTGGACAACTCGTTATAGAACGAGTGCGACAGCATCTCGATGGCAGCTCTTGCCCCGAGGTAAGAACCTCCAATACCGATAACGATCAGAACGTCCGAATCGCTTTGGATTTTGGCAGCCGCTTTCTGGATGCGGGAGAATTCTTCTTTATCATACTGAGTCGGCAGGTCGATCCAGCCCAAATAATCGGAGCCAGCTCCTGTACCTTTATGTAGCTGTTCATGTGCTGTGCGGATCGGCTCAGCAAAGTAATCAACTTCGTGTTGGTTGACAAAAGTCAGTGCTTTACTGTAATCAAATTTGATTTTTTTAGTCATGCCTTAAACCTCCAGTTAATTTAGAAATAGGATACTTTAATTTAATAAAGACCGCAAGTTTCATGGGAGAACTGTCATTTATTCTTCATGTCCTGCGTCTCTTCAATCTTTCTCTAATACTGGCTTCGCCTCAAGAACCCATGCTAAGATGGAATGGATCGGGAATCCATATTAAAGGTGATGTAGCTATGAAGAAAATCGGATTTATCGGACTGGGCACCATGGGCGCACCCATGGCCTCCAATCTGCTCAAACAGGATTATGATGTGACCGTGTACAATCGTACCCAAGAAAAATGCCGCCCGCTCGCCGAGCAGGGAGCTTCCATCGCGGACACTCCTCGTCAGGCGGCACATGGGCAGGACTTGGTCATTACGATGGTAAGCAATGACCAATCCATCCGGGATGTATTCTATGGAGAGAACGGTCTGCTAGCTTCCCTTACGAGCGGAATGACTGTCATAGATTGCAGCACGATCTCAGAAAGCCTTGTTAAGGAAATTGCTTCGGCCGTTTCGGGCCTTGGCGCTTCCTTCCTAGACGCCCCGGTAACCGGCAGCAAGCCAGCAGCCATCGATGGCACCTTGGTCTTCATGGTTGGCGGCGAAGCCGCAGTCATCGAAGCGCATGCGGATGTCTTTGATACCTTGGGCAAAAAAGTCATTCACATGGGGCCTAACGGCAGCGGTGCTGTCGCAAAGCTTGCCCATAACACCATTGTAGGCATTAACAATCTGGCGCTTGCCGAGGGCTTTGCCATCGCCGCCAAATCAGGCATTCCCGCTGACAACTTTCTGGAACTTGTACAGTTAGGATCGGCCGGCAGCAAAGCAGCCGAGCTGAAAGGCCGTAAAATTATCGACGGTGATTTCAGCAACCAGTTCTCGCTTGGGCTTATGCTCAAAGACCTCAAGCTGGCGTCTTCACTAACTGACGGCATCGGTATGCCTTCTCCAATGCTGAACCTGGCCAAAAGCCTGTTTCAAGCAGGTGCGAGCGAGGGCTTTAGCGATGAGGATCTCTCCGCTGTTGTGAAATGCTATGAAGCCTGGATCGGTCAAAAAATCGGCGGACAACCGTCTTAACCAGACAAGCCATGCCTTGTCTTATCACGGCTCCTTCTTCTAGTTATACGGTCATCCGGACTAGGAGAAAGGAGCCATTTTTATAGTTTCCCTCTCTTATTTCCCTCCGGAAGAAACTTTTCTCAATTTCGTTCCGTCTACTATACGAAGGGAGGAAATACAAAATGAATTGGACCAAAGGATTAAAAACGATGGCAGCTGCTGCCATACTCACCACTGTACTGTCTCCTGCCATTGCGGTTTCACCGGTTTCTGCCGCTTCCAAACCTACCGCTACCATTAACAATGTAAAGGCAAGCGGTGAAGTGCTGATTCGGCAAGGCACTACTTTCGTTACCCTGACTGATCTGAAGCCGCTGGGGAACTACGTCATAAAGTATGACAACAGCAAGAAGCAGGTGACCATTAAAGGTGATCATAAAACGGTGATACTTACGGCAGGACACACCAGCATGGACGTCGGCGGAGTGAAGAAGACGCTCCCTGCTGCCCCAGTGCTGCATAAAGGCAAGACCATGATTCCCCTCAGAGCCGTTGCCCAAGCTTTTGATGCCAGCGTCTATTGGAACGGATCTCTAAAGACAGCCTATATTAATAAGGCCGAAGCCGATATCATCTCCGACTTAAAGAGCTCAGATCTGGCCACCGCACGAAATGCGGCGACTCGGCTTGCTTATACATCTCAATTGAAGAAGCCTGAATTGGAAATGTCCCCTGTAGAAATGCAAGGCTGGGATTTTTACTTTCCCAAAGGCGAAACCAATCGTTACTTCATGGTCGATAATGATATCGCCAGCTACTTCGAAATCCACGGCGGCGTCAAATATTTGAAATGGCAAGGCAAGCTGGACTACAATGCCAAGGTACCGGCAAAACAAAACCTGTTCTTCCTGCCCGCGATTATAGCGGAGATCGGCAAGCAGCCGGATGTCAGAAATTCGACGTTTGCGTATTTCGTATTCCGTTATCCTTCCGGCGTGACCAGCTACCGCTTGATCAATCAGACCGATGAATGGGCAGCCGGATGGGTGGAACTGGACAGCAGCGATCCTGATTATCGAGGCGAGATCGTATCAATTCCGGAAGAATGAGTCCATGATACATTTACCCGGGATGATAATGCATTGATATCAGACATTGACAAGAAGGGTTCGAAGCCACCGGCTTTGAGCCTTTTTTGTTTTTTATTTACGTGCAAACCCCTCAGTCACTCAGAGAAAGCCTTCAGGCTGTGCAGGGTTTAAAGCATCGAATTTTTTAATGGCACATCAGCCTGTTACATGGTCGGATAAGAGCAGCAGTAATCCGTAACGGTACGAACCTCAAGCTTAAAGCTAGAATTGCCAGGAACATTGAAGGTCGTGCTGTCTTGGATCTCGAGCCATTCCTGCTCACCTGGCAGTAGGACACGCAGATCACCGGACAGAATTTCCATAATCTCAGGGCCGGCAGTGTCAAATTCATAGCTTCCCGGAAGCATGATCCCCAGGGTTACCTTCTCTCCATTCTCCAAGAGTACCGTACGGCTGGTTACCTGTCCGTCATAGTACACGTTAGCTGCTTTCGTGATGGTTGCATTCTTAAACAGTGACATCGGCTTTCATCGCCTCCTCCAAAATATGTAAAGCTGTATATATGACGGCACCCGCATGAAGCGGGTGCCGGAACAACCATATGGAGTTATATCACAAATATCTTACAGCAAGCCTTTTACGCGGCTAACCACGTTCTCAACCGTAAAGCCATACTCGGCAATGACGCGGTCGCCAGGAGCGGATGCGCCGAATGTGTTGATGCCAAGAATATCGCCTTGGTCGCCGACATAACGCTCCCATCCGAACGGATGAGCCATTTCGATGGCAAGACGAGCTTTGACATTCGGAAGCAGCACGGAATCCTTGTATGCTTGATCCTGGCTGTCGAACAGATCCCAGCTTGGCATGCTGATTACGCGAACAGCGATTCCTTCTTCAGCCAGTGCTTCTTGTGCTTTAACAGCAAGCTGAACCTCGGATCCTGTTGCAATGATTTGAGCTTGTGCGTTGCCGTCTTTCGCATCGGAAACAACATAAGCACCGCGTTTAATGCCTTCACGAGCTTGGTCCACCGCACCTGCAAGGATTGGCAGATTCTGACGAGTCAGCACCAACGCTACAGGACGATCCGTATTTTCAACCGCATACGCCCATGCCGCGGAAGTTTCGTTAGCATCCGCTGGACGAATTACAGTCAGACCTGGAATGATCCGCAAGGAAGCCAATTGTTCGATCGGTTCGTGCGTAGGACCATCTTCGCCGACAGCGATACTGTCATGCGTCAATACATACGTAACTGGCAGCTTCATGATGGCAGCCAGACGAACAGCTGGACGCAGGTAGTCTGTAAATACGAAGAACGTACCGCCGAAAATCTTCAGTCCGCCGTGGAGTGCGATACCGTTCATGGCACCAGCCATCGCGAATTCACGAACGCCATAATAAACGTTGCGGCCTTCATAGCTCTCTGCCGTGAAGGATGCCAGGTCGTTCAGATGCGTCATCGTGGAGCTCTCCAGGTCAGCCGATCCGCCGAGCAGCTGCGGTACGCCTGCAGTCAAACCATTCAGGGCTTTACCGGATGCCACACGAGTGGAAACCGCTTTGTCATCTGCGCTGTACTTCGGCAGGTCTTTGTCCCAGCCTTCAGCCAATTCACCGGATTCGCCGCGCTCGAATTGTGCTGCCAGCTCAGGATAAGCCTCTTTGTATTTCGCGAACTGATCAACCCAAGCTTGATAAGCCGCAATACCGCGGTCTTTCACTTTGCCGAAATGCTCGCGTACTTCCTCAGGTACATAGAAATCTTCTTCATATACCCACTTATAAAATTCCTTGGTCAGCTTCGCTTCTTCGGTACCGAGCGGGGAACCGTGCGTACCTCCATGGCCGCCTTTGCCTTGTTTGTTCGGGCTGCCGTAACCGATGACAGTCTTCACTTCGATCAGCGTCGGGCGATTCGTATCAGCCTTCGCTTCCTCGATCGCTTTCTCGATTGCAGGGAGATCGTTACCGTCTTCCACGCGCAGCACCTGCCAGCCATAAGCATCAAAGCGCTTCGCTACATTCTCGGAGAAGGCCAGATTAAGCTCACCATCAAGAGAGATATCATTTGAATCATACAGCATAATCAATTTGCCGAGCTTCAGATGGCCTGCCATCGAAGCTGCCTCCGATGCAACGCCCTCCATCATGTCGCCGTCGCCGCAAATCGCATACGTATAATGATCCACTACATTAAAGCCATCTTTATTGTAAGTCGCGCCCAAGTGAGCTTCTGCCATCGCCATCCCCACAGCCATCGCCACACCTTGTCCAAGCGGACCTGTTGTTGCATCAACACCAGCAGTGTGGCCAAACTCAGGGTGACCAGGCGTTTTGCTGCCCCATTGACGGAACTGCTTCAAATCTTCAATGGACAAGTCATAGCCGCTCAGGTGAAGCAAGCTGTAGAGCAGCATGGAGCCATGGCCCGCAGACAAGACAAAACGGTCACGGTTAATCCACGTTGGCTCTTGCGGGTTATGATTCATCGTCTTCGCAAACAATTGGTAGCCCATAGGTGCAGAACCCATCGGCATGCCCGGGTGACCGGATTTCGCTTTCTCGATAGCATCAATCGCCAATGTCCGGATCGTTGCGATAGACAGGTTGTCGATCGTTTGGTTATGTTCGGTTGTCATGATTCGTCCTCCTCAAATCTTTTCCATAGTAAGCTTCAAAAATGAAGGCTTCTTACGCCCTAACCGCCCAAATTCACATGCATCTGAGCAGTTAGGAATGTTGAGAATATCATTTTGACTCTTATTGTAACACCACACGTCTTTCATTTCCATAACGTAATTGTCAATGTGATGTAAAAGTCACCAGGGCAGCCACCATCCCACTTGCATTATTTCCCTTAATAGTCCGGTTATAACCGGATTCGACAGTCATTAAACGATTTCGTTAAACATAGCGCGTACGAAACGTTCCTCCTCTCGCTGTTGCCCCCAAATATCTTGGAATGTTTCTAGCAAGGACGAAATTCGGGGGCAAAGCACCTGCTTCCGATGTAGCTTTCCTTCGGAAAGCTTTTAGGCGACCGCTACCGCTGGTCCGGAATCGTTTCGTTCTCTCCACTGCTTCATGCATAAGCATCCATGCAAGATAACTGACTAAAACAAAAAAATGGCGGTACAGAGTTTATCTCTGATACCGCCATTTCTTTGTTTTTTTGTATGTTTCATCTAATGAGCTATCTCGTTAAAAAAATCAGATTTAATTTTAGGAGAATCTCGTACGGCGCGGTATCATCGCGAGCCGCGTTTTTTGGCTTTGAGCAGGCGATCCATGGAGGAGCCTGCTTCCGGAGCCGGCCCGGTACTCCCAGGCCGGCTGCTGCCGTCCCCCTGCGCCTTCGGCGGCGGGGGAGGCGGTGTGGGCGCGATGTCCTTGCGCGCGCCCTGGCTTGCGGCCGGCTTCGCCTGGGCCGGCCGCTCTTCCCGCAGCGGGGCATCCGCCCGCTGCGAATCGCGCGCCTCCGGCGGGGCCTTACGGCCCGCTGCCGGAGCTGCGCGGGATGCCGGGGCGGGGTCCCCGCCCCCGGCACTGCGGCCCGCACCGCTGCGCTCGCGTACGGGCGGGGCCTGCGGCGGCGGCTTCGCGGAGCTGCCGCCGTAGAAATCGGCGGCGCGGGCTTTGCGCGCCGCCAGCCGCTCGAGGCCAGCGTCACGCGCGGCCTCGCGGGCAGGAGCCGGCCGCCTGCGGACCAGGGCGGCCATCCTAGCGCCGATGGCGCCCCATGGCAGAGCCAGGCGCCGCACGGCGATGTCAGCGACCCACAGCAGCAGGGCCGCCGCCAGTAGCGGATAGCTCCAATCATGGAGCTGCATCCGCGAGGTTGCCTGCCGGTCGAACACTTCGGCCGGGTTATCCCAGGATAACACGCGGCCACCTGTCGCTTCGGCCAGCCGTTTCAGAGCTTCCTCACCGCTGCCGGAAGCAATGCGATATTCCGGCGAATACGGCACAACGAAACCGGTGCCCGGCGCAGCTTGCACCGCTCCTTCGCCGCTTGCGTCCTCAAGGGACATTAGATAAGCTCCCGGCTTTGATACGTTAACAAGTCCGGTATAACGACCCGGAGCCTCCTGCGTGAGCTCCACGGTCTGCTCGCCGGCTTCATCGTCCCCAATCACCGCGGTAAGCTTCTCCGGCGGATTCTCACCCGCTGCAGTCACTTGCAGCTTCACTTGATTGCCTGCTGTCTCAGTCGTCACTTCATAGGGCGATGACGAAAACTGAGGGAACGTCCACTTCACGATTTCGGTCAACGTATTGGCAAAGCTGGGCCAGGACACCCACTCCTTCGACCATTTGCCACTTAAATCACTCGTCCAGGCCACCGTACGGCCGGATCCGTACTGCCAGCGCGACAGGATCGGGTCCGGTTCGGGACTGGACAGAACGGTCTGGGCAGACGACTTCGGCGTTGCGGCTACATATCCATATAGCCCCGGTACGCCCTTCTGGAATAAGCTCGCCCAATCACCCGCATTATGAATGGCCGGAACAAAGGGCTTATCCACGATATAGGATTTGGCCAGCATAACGGCCTCCCGGCTGAATACCGCTGGCAGTGTCGTTTCATCCTCTACGAAATAATAACGGCCTTTAGCTGCCTCAGCCAGGGATTGAAGCAGATTCGTGTCAGCATCCATCCCTACTGCTACTGAAGACATCGTAATTTTGTTCTCCACCATCGTATCCGTGAGATCCTGATAACCTGGATCCATAGCCGATTGTCCGTCAGTCATCAGAATGATATGCCTGCGCTGCGATTTAATCTTCAACATCTCCTCAAGCGCTGAAGAAACGGCCGGATAAATATTGGTTCCGCCAGCGCTTGGAATCGACTGGATGCTGCTGAGCACCTCTTCCTTATTTCCGAGCTTCTGAGGCGGAACGACCCACCACGGCTGATCATCAAAAGCAACAACGCCAACCGTATCCTTGGCTCGCAGCAGCTCCACCGTTCGCATCGCTGATTCTTTGGCCAATTCGATCTTGTCGCCATCCATACTGCCTGAACGGTCAATGACAAGGATGAGACCAAGCGATGGAATCTCCCGCTTGCCTTCAAGCTCCATAGAGACCGGCAGTGCCTTTTCAATGGGAGTTTTAAAATATCCCCCCATCCCAAAGCTGTCCTCGCCCCCAGCCATCATAAATCCGATACCAAAGCTTCGGACAGCCTGCTCGATCAGCTCCATCTGCTTGCCGCCAACGTCACTGCCCGACACGTTATTAAAGATGATGCTGTCGTATGCCGCATACTTGGCCGCTTCCAGCGGAAGCAGCTCCGGCGGAATCACTTCGGTGCCGATCATTCCGGACTCAAGCGCAGCTGTTATGTTGCCTGACGTGCCCGGTGTACCTTCCACGATCAGCACGTTCGGCGGACCTTCCACACGGGTAAAATCAAACGCTGCATTGTTGGCGGATGCCTCATCCCCGTCCATGAAGATTTCAGCACGATAGCGATGGAGTCCCGGATTTTTGGCCAAACCTTTAACGGCATACCGATTCTCGCCAGGAGTTACGTCCACGCGTTCCCGCCCGATCTCCCGGTTATCCTCGTAAATGCGCAATTCTCCGGAGGTTTTGAATGTACTCCGAATCATGACCTCCACATAAAAAGACTCCGCCTGATACAGCTTATCCGGCACCTTCAGTTCCTCAACAGCAGCGTCCTTGATTACCTGCTTCGGGGCCGGCAGTACATCAACCGCAATGCCCCGATCCTTGAGCAGCCTCCCCGCTGCTGCCATACTGCCTACATTCTCTTCTCCATCCGAGATCAGTACGATTCGCGAATCACTTTTGCCCTGAAATAGGCTCCCGGCAAGCTGAAGACCGGACTCCAAACCAGTAAACCGCTGCTCCAGCAGCGCGTTTAAAGATGCGCCGGCGTTCGTCGCAGTGGATAAGCGCCGCTCCACAGCGCCTTCAAGGCCGGCAGATACAATGGCCGTGCCATCCTTCTCCCCTTTTGCCGCAAGAGACTCGTTGATCCAGCTCGTGATCCGTGCAGACTCCCCCATACTGTCCGATCGGTCTGCCATATACACTACCTGTTTATCACGGAGTACGGTAAAACCATGCAAGCCCGAAATCATAAGGATCAATAACAGAATGACACAGGTTCTCAGGAACAAAGCCAGTTTCTTGCGAAAGCCGCTTAACCGAAAATCCGATTTGTATGCGTAATAGAGAAACACGCCAGCCGGAATCAACAGCAGCAGAAGCCATGGTTGGCTAAATTGAACGCCCACGCTGATACACCCCCCATTCCGCTGCGACCACAGCCAGTGCCAAGGCTGCCAGCCATGGCATTAACGAACCGGCACGACTTGACGTTTCGCTGTGCTTGGATGACCCGTCACGATCACCAGCTGTCGTATCATCCTGGTTCGATGATGTTTGACTCACAGGCGGACCCTGATCTTTGCTCCACTCCGCCTCATATGGATCTGCCGTTACGGCCAGCCAGTAACGGAGCTTATCGCCCGCCTCATTCTGCTGTTCAAAAGCGTACAACCCAGGGATTTCCGGTACAATCTGTACCGGCGATATGCTTTGCTCATTACGGAGAGCCTCCTCAGGTGAGATTCCGTCCGCAAGTGCAAGACCGTTCTTGGGCACGAACTGTGCGGATACCGTATCCGCCGCAATCGGAATATCCGCTTGCGCACCGGCCATATATCGGCCAAGCCCACTTCCTTTGCCTGAAGTCATCCATTCCAGCGCATTGCTGACCATGACCGGAAATTCAGGCGATAACGGAAGATCGCTGTCCTGAAGCAGAAAATTGAAGGACAATCGAGGGCGTCCACTTTCATTCCCTGCATAGACGATGGGTTGATCACCAAGCTTGACGACAGCATCTCCCCATGTCGGGGTTTGATCCACCAGCGTTCCGAAATAAACGCCCGAGAGGGTAACAAATTTAGTCACCGGATGCTTGGCAAGAACGGGGCGTCCTCCTTGGTTTCCAACTTTGTCGCCTTCTCCGCCGATCGTCCACAGCGGTGTTTTGGCAGTCAATTCTGCCCACTTCCCTTGCCTAAACCCTGCGGGAACGGCTCCATCCATTACCAGCAGATCAAATTCGCCGTCAGGTACAGGCGGTATGTCCGAGGCTGCGCTGCCCTTGTCCGCTTCTATATTTGAATTCTCATTCTCATCCTTCTTGCCTTCCGCATCATTCCAGGCAACCCGGGTGACTTCGGCGCCACTCAACTGCAGGGCCTTCTCCAGAAACAGATTGCCTGAAGTCAGCAGCAGTACGCGTGAAGATCCATGCCCGAGACCGAATGCATAAGATTGATTATCTGCGGCGTACCCGTCTTCCCCGGATAGCTCAAGCCGGTATACCTCCGCAAACGGGAGATCGGTAAACGATTCCGTTAATTTCTTGCCGGGCAAAAGCTCCAGCACCTTGCTGGTCAGCAGCTGTTCATCCCCGTAAAGATTTACTTCGGCCGAAACGGATTCCTTGGCATTCGTGCTGAGAACCGCAACCGCCCCATAGGATGAGCCCGATTCTCCCTTTGCCGAAATGCCGAATTGATCAATGGACACGTTGTGAGGAAGCTCGCCCTGCACCTTCTCTACGGATACCGGGACCTGAAATGCTATAGGCACCGTGTCCTGTTTCCAGTAGCTATCCGTAAAAATGACCACTTCTGCATCAGGTTCCTCTCGCGTCAGAGCCGAGGCAAGCGACAGGGTCTCCCTATACGAAGCTGCCCCATAATAAGGACGCAAGTCATCCACAGCTTTATCAATAGCTGTACGGTCACTTTCATGGGATAGCAGTGTTATCGGACTTGCTCCCATCGACAGCAGCGTAATTTCACTTCTTCTTCCTTGATTCTTTACATAGTCCCTGATTCTTTCCTGCATCAATTCCAGCCTCGTAACTGCTTCTCCTTCTGTGGAAGGCTGTATCTGCGCGCTCATGCTGCCCGAGGTATCGGCAACGATGACGACATGGGCGCTTCCTCCACCCGACACCTGCAAAAAGGGCTGCATCAGTGCGAAGACCATGAGTGCTGCAGCAAGCAGTTGGAGCCACAGGAGAAGCCGGTTCTGCAGCTTCTGCCAAGGCCTGTTGGCCTCCAGGTTCCGCAGCACGCGCTCCCACAGCAAGTGGCTGGGAACAGTTGTATCTACATATTTTCGTTTGAACATATACATGAGCACGATGGCCGGCAGCGTTAAACCGAACCATAGACTCAGCCAAGATTGAATCCCCAAGTTGTTCCCTCCTTACTCCCATGGACCCTGACTAGCGAGACTTCCTTGTTTCCCCAAGTATTGAAAAAGAAGGGCTATCTATAACTTCCTCTCTTTATCCAATGACCCTCCATGTATGAAGTCCCTCTCTATCCAGTGACCAAACCAGCTCCCGCAAGAACTCCAAACATCGCATCTGTAAGCGGCATATCGGCCGGAATAAGCACATAGGACATTCCGCGTTCCGCACACACGCGGGACAGCATCGTCCGGTAACTCTCCAGCTCCTCCTTGTAAGCTTCAAGGACCTTCCCCGTCAATGCTACTTCCTTGCCGCTCATTGTTTCACTGTCAATCAGTCGCAAATCGCCCGTTAATTTAGGTTCCAGCTCTTCCCTTGATAATACATGCACCAGCACGACCTCCTGTCCGGTACCAGACAAAAGGGAAAGCGCCCTGAACAATTCCTCTTCGCCGCCCTCCAGCCAAAAATCGGAGAACACCCAGGTCATTCCGGGCTGCCTTGGCAAGGCACCTGGAACCGCAAGCGCCGCTCCCAAACTGCCCTCTCCCCCCGTTTCTGCCCCTTGCAGAAACGAAAACAGGCGATGGGCCGATCCCTTTCCTCTCATGATCGGAAGACGGGCATGAATCGAACGGCTGTAACAGGCAATCTGCAGCCTGTCGTAGGATGATAATGCCATATAGCCGATACTTGCAGCGAGTTGACGCGCAAGCAGCCATTTCCTGTTTCCCTTCCCTTCCGCCGGATTATCGGCGGCTGGTTCCATAGGCGATGAGATAGCAGTTCCCATGGATGCGGAACAGTCTACAAAGATACTCACGGTCAGCTCCTGTTCATCCATAAATTGCCGCACGAATGCTTTTCCCGTACGAGAATAAACGCCCCAATCAAATCTGCGGACATCGTCACCGGGAGCATATACCCGGTAGTCAGCGAACTCGAGAGATGAACCGAGCCGGCGGGATCGTCTCTTCCCCTGCAGCGTTCCAGCGACCCTTCGCTTTGCATCAAGAGTCAATCGCTCCAGGCGCGGAAGCCACTCCGGAGGAAGCAGGTATTCGCCCCCGCTCACGCGGATGCCTCCAATGCTTGCAGAACCTCCTGAATGACATGGTCTGTCGTAATGCCGAGCGCCTGCCCCTCAAAATTCAGAAACAGACGATGGCGCAGCGCAGACAGAGCTACAGCACGGATATCGCCCGTCGATACGTGCATGCGTCCGCTGCACAGAGCCCGCACTTTGCTCACTGAGATGATGGACTGAATGCCCCGCGGCCCGGAACCGAACTGCACGTATTTACGTACTGCTTCCGGTGCTGCTGCCTCCTCCGGATGCGTCATCATCAGCAAGCGAACTGCATAATCCAGTATTTCGTCTGCAACAAGCACTTCCTTGGCTCCGCGCTGAATCTCCAGCAGCTCGTCCCCGGTCATTTGCCGTTCCACCTGAAATTCATGAGAGGACGTCGTCCGTTTCACGATTTCCTTCAGTTCATCCGCGCTGGGATATGATACCTCAATCTTCAGCAGAAAGCGGTCAAGCTGTGCCTCTGGCAATGGATATGTCCCTTCATTTTCCAGCGGGTTTTGCGTTGCGAGCACGAAGAAAGGCTTAGGAAGCTGATGGGTTACCCCACCGACCGTAACCGTTTTCTCCTGCATGGCCTCCAGCAAAGCACTCTGGGTTTTGGGCGTTGCCCGGTTGATTTCGTCGGCGAGCACAATGCTGCTGAACAGCGGACCCTTTTGAAAGGTCATTCCGGTGTCGCCATGCTGGCCAAATGACAGGATATTGGTGCCCGTAATATCGCTCGGCATCAAATCCGGCGTAAACTGTATACGGGAAAAGGACAGTTCCAACGCTTCGGATACGGTACGGACGAGCATTGTTTTGCCGAGACCAGGAATCCCTTCCAGGAGGGCATGCCCTCCTGCAAAAATACACCACAGCATCTGCTCCACGACATCCTGCTGTCCGACAATCACCTTGCCGATATGTTCCCGCAGGCCTGCTATTTTCTCCATCCATTCCTGCGGCCTCACTGCTATGTCCGACATGGATTCAACCTCCATCTTCTTGGTAAAATTCAAAATGAAATTCAATAGTCCATTCTAACTTCGTATATCTTTAAACCCTCACGGATTCGGATTGATTTGCATGAAATATTCCTCAACCAGTCCTTGCATTTGGTCCGGCAGCTGATTGCGGTCCAGCGTTTTACGCGCCTCGGCCTCGTAATCGCGGTACACTTCCTCATAAGGCCTCGACATGCCGGGAACTGTCGGTGAAACGCCGCCCTTCTGAACATCTCCGCCGCTGCCCTTGATCTCGCCGGAATCATTCTGTACATTGCCGCTGCCCTTGTAATCCCGCGGGATCGTCACGAGCTCACGGCCGCCTGTGCCAAGACCGGCTCCACTGCCGGTTCCGCTGCCTGATCCACTGCCGCCCGAACCCGAGCCTGTACCGGAACCTGCGCCGCTTCCCGAACCGGATCCGCTGCCAGCGCCTTGACCTTGTCCAGCCCCGCTACTTCCTTCGCCGGAAGAATCCTCCGAGCCTTCGCCTTGTTCGCCTGAGCCTCCGCCGGAACCAGCCAGAGCCAATGCTTCAGCACTGCCGCCGCTGCTCCAGGCATCGGATACCGACATTCCTGCTGCCGCCATCTGATCGGCTAAACTTAGCCCCTGTGAAGCAAGAGCAGCTGCCAGCGAAGCAGCAGACTGCGACTGACTATCTGAAGCTGCTTTGGATTGCGCTGCCTTGGCCAACTCCTCTGCCAGCTGCTGAAGCGCTTCTTCCAGCTCTTGCGGCAGCTTGCCTTCTTTTAGTGCATCGGCTGCTTTCTTAAGCTCTTGCTCCAGCTTCTTGTCTTCCATCTGCTTGGCAGCTTCTTCAGCCAGCTTTTTTAAAGCATCGGACAGCTCGTTCTTCTCTTCCTGAGACATCTTCTTCACCTGCTCGGTGAGTTTCTTCATTTCCTGCTTTAATTGATCGGCCATACCTTCGGCAAGCTTCTTCCCGACTTGGGATAGCAGCTTATTCTGCTGCATTTTTTGGGCGAGTTCAGACATCGCCTTTGCTTTTTCCTGCTGCTGTTTCGCCATCTTCTCCAGCTCTTTCATGGCTTCTTCCAGCTTCTCGAGCGCTTGCTCGGGATGCTTTTCTTGCTTCAATGCTTTTTTCAAGGCATCCAGCTTCTCCTGCAGCTTTTTCCTGTCGGCAGGAGCTAGTGTTTCTTTCTGAAGCTCTTCCGCAAGCTTTTCGGTTTTGGCTACCTGTTCCTTCATCCAGTTTTGCTGCTCTTTGGCTGCTTCGACCTTCTTATCCATTGGATTCGGGACAAAGGCAAGGATGACCACGGCAACGAGTGTAACGATGCACAGCAGGAGTTGTTTTTTTCGACGAGGAGAAGGGAGCCGCTCCGGTAATTGCTCCGCAAATCGCGCACCGTAACGCTCCGCCTGTTCCCGCTGCCATTTGACTGCCTGCGATTCCTCTTCCTTAAACGATAATGCCGTCACCATCATATCGCTTCGTTCCGTTCCGCCCGAAGACTGATCCATCGCGGAAGCAGCCTCTTCGATTGGCACCCGATACAGCCATCCCCATATCAAACCTACAAAGCCTGCACCAATCGGAAAGGCAATGTATGCGAATGTAAGCCAGGTTATGGGTATGAATCTCCCAAGCACCAGGAGCAGCAGCAGCGCGGCAAACCCTGCCGTAAGTCCGTATAATGCATACGTAATGAGGCGGAATCGCTGCAGCCGCGCTCTGGCGGCTTCAATAAAGCGCATGATGTTGTCCACTGCACTTCCTCCTTATCCTGAGCTTTGGATATGTTAGACTTCGTTATCTGCCGTCTCCTGTGCTTGGGGTGGCTGAGCTGAAATCTTATCCTTTCGTTTCCGTCTTGCGACAGGTCGAATGTTTCGAATAGCTACCCACAAGGCAAGGACGATCACAACCGAATACACGATGAAGAATTCCAGCCACAACTCGATGGGCGCCTTGCTGTTTAAGCTTCCGCCGCGCAGCATGAATACCTGCTCCGAGAAGGAAGGGTTAAATAAACTTAGCATCGCTCCGGCTGGATTCAGACCAAGCAAATATCCAACCCAGGAATAACTCCCCGGTACGATCGGCTGCCCGCTTTGATACATATTCCGCTGTTCAATCCCCATGAAGAACAGATACAGCAGTCCTGTTACAAGGAAAATAATAAGTCCAGCACCGTAGGTAACAATGATCGCCACGATGGTCCTTTTGAATAAAGTAGAAAACATGACCCCTAGCGAGCCGAGCAGCAGCATGACGAATAAATAAAAGATAAACACAGATACGAGCTGCTTTGGCGAAATTCCTCCATACAGAAAAACAATACTGTAGATCGGCAGTGTGGCCAGCACGATGAGTGCCATAAAGCTAAGTGCCGACACCAGCTTGCTTAGCACGATGGTAGCTGAGCTCTGCTGGGTTGTCAGCAGCATGCTAAGTGTTTGCTTCTCCCGTTCGCTGCTGATGACCCCGGCGGTAAGTGCCGGAGCCATGAACGCAATGAGCACAAGCTGGGCAAAACTGAGCACGTAGAACATCATCTGGCTCATTTGCGGATCGAATCGTTGAGGCCCTCGCTGCCCTAAGTATAAGAAAAGATATATGAAACCCATGGCGATGGCGCCAAGCGCCAGCACATACAGCAATACGGACAGCATCGAACGCTTTGAACGCATCCGCAGCCGAAATTCCTTGTCAATGACCGGATTGATTAGCGCTTTACTCCAATTCATTCGCGGGGTCCTCCTTTGGTAATTTCGAGGAATACATCCTCCAGATTGCTTTGCGCTTCCTGAAACGACACAATCGGAATCTCCCAGGAGACCACCTGCCGCAGCAGAGCGCTTTGCTGCACATCATCCCCGCTGTAATGGACATGGACGCCGGTATTATCCGTCAATACCGATGTGACATGGAGTTCGTCCCGCAGCTTCTCGGCCAGCTCCTCTTCCCGCTCCAGCGTGCGGATGTGGATGACCTTTTTGACGCGGAGACGGCTTTGGATATCAGCCACCTTGCCTTGCGCCACCATCTCGCCATGCTCGATCACACCGATTTCATCCACCATCTCGGCAAGCTCCGGCAGAATATGCGACGAAATGATGATGGTCTTGCCCATAAGCTTCAATTCCTTCAATATTTCCCGCATCTCGATCCGGGCCCGCGGATCAAGACCCGAGGCTGGCTCATCCAGAATCAATACATCTGGATCATGCACCAAACAGCGCGCCAGGCATAAACGCTGCTTCATGCCGCGTGAGAGACTATCCACGTACGTATCTGCCTTGTCACTCAGGTTCACCAGCTCAAGAAGCTGTGGAATGAGCTGCTCCCGCTCGGCACGCGGAATGCCATAACTCGCTCCATAAAAATGCAGATACTCGGTAGACTTCAGCTGATCATATACCCCAAAGAAATCGGGCATGTAGCCAATCCGCTTGCGGACCTCCTTGGGATGCTGGGTCACGTCATAGCCACCGACTTTGGCAACGCCAGAGGTTGGCAGCATCAGGGTAGCCAATATGGACATGGTCGTGGATTTGCCTGCTCCGTTTGGACCGACAAACCCGAATACCGTCCCTTTTTCGATATGAAGACTAATGTCTTTGAGCGCATGAAATGTACCGTATTTTTTACTAAGGTTTTGAATTTCGATCATTGCGTGGCCTCCCCCTTCACAGACAGTTCCGGCATCATAAAGTTGGTTTGATCCTTAGCGGTGATCATGAACCTGATCCGGTTCCCTATAATATACTGCTCGGGATTATTGTTAATGGTATATACATTGTTCGTGTCAGTAACAGGCTCCCATTCGCTCTTCTTCGCGTTCCAAATCTCCATCGTAACGTTGCTGTTGAATTTGGTGCCTTTAATGGACAACTCCGAGTACTTTACATTGCCTTCCGATATTAATGGGAATTCAGCGATCAAGCTGCCTTGTCCCATCTCGACCCCATGCGGATATACTCCAAACATTGGTGCATTCACCTGGGCTATTTCAGCAGATAGGAAACCGTAAGGAATGTTAACCTTGCCGCTCAGCCCCCACTCCATCTTCACCGGTTGTATCCAGAAATTAAGCTGATCACTATCTACTTCGCTGCCTTTCAGCGTATAGTTCGTCAAATGGTCTTTGCTCCATCCCAAAATGTAAGCGTCCTGGCCCACCATCCCTCTCGAATACCCGTAATTAGACAAAATATCCCGTTCCCGCTGTTTGGTGTCATTCTGCGAGTATGGGTACAGCATTCCGGATAAATCACCGCCTACAAACTTAATGATTTGTTTCGGATCCTGGGGAATAGCTTCCGTTCCCCCCTTGTTGATATCTCCCAGCTTGTAGGCTTTGCCTCCAACAACCAATGCCACCTCGGTCAAATCGTTAATGGTATTGTTAGTGACCTTACCGTTTAAATCCCCTTTGTCATCCAGCTTTAAATCCAGAGAAAGACGTCCCATCTCCTCCGTCCCTTGCCCGTCAATCCATACTTTGGCTAACGACCATTGAGACATATCTCGGAGCTCCAGCGTTGTGGACTCCTGTCCCACACGGACAAAGCTATTATTATCACGCATTCCCCCAAACGTATTCTGCAAGCCTCCCGTTTTCAAATACGTATGCTCGGGGAATTCGAGGGCATAATTGCCGCTGCGCGGCGTGAAGAATGCGGAGGCCGTGGATTTTACCGCGTCTCCCCGCCCGTTAAGCTCAATCAGGTTGATGGTATGCGCGAGTTCCCTCGTTTTATCCGACGAACCCACCGCATAAACGGAAACGCTCGCAATGACAGCAATAATCGGAATCAAGAACCACGCCCATTCCCGCTTGTCCGCCTTCTTCAAAATAAAATAGAGAAGTGGCGCTACGATGACCGCATATATAATAAGCATCCATAACAGCAATGTGAAGGAAGGCATCTTGAGCGATGGAAAATACTCCAGCACATAACTCAAATTGTCCATAAGCGAATTGTAGTACATGCCATTTTGCAAACCCATCATAGGTAGGTGATTGCGCAATACCGAGGCCCATGCATCCGGATGGCCAGCCCATGAGCTTACTGGCTCCATGGCAAGGTCGTATGCAGCATATTGAACGCTTCCCTGGCCATAAACATGCGAGGCAAATACAGGTTGACCGTCTGCTTTAATTCCGATCTGTGCATCTTCCACCGCCGTCACGGTAGAAATGGTAAATGGCCCATCCAGTTTCAGCGGTTTTCCGCCCAGTTTTTCAAGCTCGGGCAAAGCGTTAACAGTCATCGTACCATTTGCCACCACCGGAGCAATGTCGGCAAACGGCGCAGCCGTTTTGGCATAACCCGCACCACCGGCAAGTATCAGCGTACCGCCGCCATTCACCCAATCCGTGATCGCTTTGCGCTGTGGATCTGACAATGTATCGGATGAAAAATTATTGATTACGATCACGTCCAGCCCGTTAAGCAGCATCGCATCTGCTGGAATGCTGGTCGGCTTGAGCGGGAATACATTCACGCTATTGCCTTTGCCATTCAGGACGTTCATGAAATTCATGGTGTCCGGATCATCGGACAAGACCCCCATAAGCGCGCCTTGGTAAGGGGAAGCTTGCACATAGTTTTTACCCGTAGCAAAAGAGATTGGCTTTCCCTTGGAGTAAGACCCTTCATAGAAAAGGATCTGGTTATTATCTTTGTTTAGCACAGTCCCTGGAATTCCGATAATGACTTCCTTAGGTGTATCCTTCGGTAAATCCACCTGCTGGACATAGGAAGTGTGATAACCATTGCCGTAGTTGCTTTGAATCTGCACGACTATGTCACCCGATATATCCCGGTCACTCGTTAAGGTTAGTTTGAGCGGATTCCATTTATCATGTTTGATCTTGCCTTGATACCCCATCTCGGATTGAATGCCAATCTTCGCACCGTCGGCATAAACCTTTCCTGCCGGTATTGACAAGGATAAAGTCGCCATGATCAGCAGTACCATCATCGGCAGCAATATCCACGTTCTCTTAGTATAAAACGACAACTGATGATTCCCCTCTCCACATATAAATTGCTTTCCCACGACATATGACACAAGAATCCGAAGACTTATGTAATGATTCTCTTCGAAGGTTCAAATATACTGACGAGTCGAAAATACAAAAAGTTTGGCATTTAATATCCAAAAAATAAATCTGAAACGATTTCATCCTTGCATTTGTAAAAAAAGAACCCGCTCCAGAAACAGGAGCGGGTTCAAGGTTATTCCATTGCAGCGTTAAAGTGTCAGGCTGCTCCATTACATGATCTATGGTATATCATTCCAATGAGCTGTTGGCCACGGATAGTGGCCGCCGGAGCGGGGTATTGCCCGTTTTCTCTCTTCATCCTGCCTTAAGCTGCTACGTCATTAGCTGAAAACTACCGTTTTATTGTTATGCACCAGAATTCGATCCTCAACATGCCATTTAACTGCTCTCGCCAGCACCACGCGCTCGATGGTCCGGCCAATTCGCTTCAGTTCGTTAACATCGTCCCGATGACTTACGCGCTGCACGTCCTGCTCAATAATCGGTCCGCCATCGAGCTCTTCAGTTACATAGTGTGCGGTCGCACCGATAATCTTCACGCCGCGGTTATAGGCTTGCGCATAAGGCTTGCCGCCCACAAAAGCCGGGAGGAAGGAGTGGTGGATGTTGATAATCCGGTTCCGATAATGCTCGATAAAGGTCGGTGAGATAATCTGCATATAACGCGCGAGAATGATCATATCAATATCATCACCGATGACGTCCAGTTGGCGTCTCTCTGCTTCAGGCTTCGTATTGGCCGTAACCGGAATATGGTGATAAGGAATACCAAATGACTCCACATATTCTTTCATGTCGAGGTGGTTGCTCACAACCAGTGCGATATCTGCATCCAGATCACCTGCCTGCCATTGCCACAGCAGCTCTACCAAACAATGATCTTCCTTCGAAACGAAAATCGCCAACCGCTTCTTGCGCGCGGCGTGATAGATATTCCATTCCATTTGGAATTGATCCGCCACTTTCCGGAAGGATTCCTCCAGTTTGGAAATCCTGGTGTTCAAATCCTCCAGATCAAATTCAACCCGCATAAAAAACATTCCGCCGTCGGGGTCGATCGTGTATTGATCAGACTGCACAATGTTTGCTCCATGCTCATGCAAGAAGCGGGAAACTGCCGCTACAATTCCTGGTCCATCCGGACAGGAAATCAGCATGCGGGCACGATTAGGGTACTGGCCTGCCGCTGATGACAAATCTTTCTTGATGTGTATTTCCATGATACTAGGTGATCCTCCTTATACTTCTACAATATACTTCAATAGTTTATGCTTACAGGCAACCTTTATAAATGCCTGACGAATACCTACATGAAACCCTGACGACAACCTACATGAAAGCCTAAAGACAACTTTCATAAAGGTTTGACGTCCACTTTTCAATAATTGGAGAGTGCCTCATCCAAAAAACCAAACTGCATTCTAGCTGAGGACACTCTCTATCATACTGCTTTACATTCAGACCGGAACTTAACTAAGTCTCATTCCAATGGAACCTATGCCGTCAGAGTAGCGCCTGACAACCAAGCAATCAAACGTTGATTGATCTGCTCTTCTGACAAGTCGGACAACAATCCTGCCGCTAAGACCATATCATACAAACGTTCCATCGGTTCTCTAGGGTCCGCTTTTTTGGCTTTGGCATCATTCTTCAGGAGCGTCCAGGTATCCAGCACGAAAGAACGGGAATCGATGCCTTCCTTATTAAAGAATGCGCCTAGCTCTTGTACTTGCTGAACAAAATCAGATCCGAAGCGCCCTTCCACATCACCACGCAGCAGTGCAATCTCGATCTCATACATCGGCCGCTGCTTCTTCGGATCTTTACCGATCCAAGGTGTCTCAAGAATGAATGGTCTGCCCTGCAGCTTTTCATGATGGACTACTCTTTGAATAGCTTCATACCCGATCCATCCGGTTCCAATCGGAGTGTGACGGTCTTTACCCGCTCCACGCGGATTCTTACTGTCATTCACGTGCACGACAGTTAATCTGTCGAGGCCGATCAATCGGTCGAATTGCTCAAGTACGCCGTCCAGATCATTCACAATGTCATATCCGGCATCATGGATATGGCAAGTATCAAGGCAAATTGCCAGACGGTCATTGTACTTCACCTTATCTATAATGGAAGCAATTTCTTCAAAGCTGCGGCCCATCTCAGTACCTTTGCCTGCCATGGTCTCAAGCGCAATCTTCACTTCAGTCTCATCCGTACCGCCAAGCACTTCATTGAGGCCTTCGGCAATTCGATCAATACCGTATTCCGCATCCTTATCGGTATAAGCGCCGGGATGGAGAACGATGTTCTTCACGCCGACCGCATGCGTTCGGCGAATTTCCTCTTGCAGAAAGCTCACGGCAAGCTCGTACGTGTTAGGCTTGTACGATCCGAGGTTGATAATGTATGGCGCATGGACCACAATCTCATCAATCCCGTTTTCCTGCATAGCCGCTCTGCCCTCTTCAATATACATGGATTCGATCGGCTTGCGGCGTGTATTTTGCGGAGCGCCGGTATATATCATGAACGAGCTGGACCCGTAAGACTTGGCCTCATTCGTTGCAGTCAGCAATCCCTTGTCTGAGAACGACACGTGGGAACCAATTTTTAACATGCTGTATCCCCCTTTTTTAACACACAATTACACCTATTTTAGCTTGTAAGTCGAAATAAATCTAGAAATGCGTTATAATTCTCGTGAAAGTGTCATGTGAAATAATCATTGAGGTGATATACAGATGCAGAGCACAGGAGCCGTTTTGGGTTATTTATCGTCCAGTGCACCGCCATCCTGGTTCATGTACTCCATTGCCTTCTGGGGATGGGTCATGCTCGGACTGATGGGGATTGGCGGATTTTTCATGTTCCGCAAGTTTCTCAAAGTGCTTCCCAAAGCAGATGGTAAATCAAAGCTCGATTGGCAAAATTACTGGGTAGAGCGAAGCCGCCCGCTATGGACCGATGAATCCAAAGCATTTCTGGACGAACTGGTGCAGCCTGTTCCAGGACCGTTCCGGGATATCGCCAAACACTCCATTGCAGCCGAAATCGGCAAAATCGCCGTCGAATCCGGCGCAACCGAAGTAACCCGGGATCACTGCATCAAAGGTTACATCGTGGCCACGCCGAAGCGGGATTACAAATTTCTGATGAATTTCCTCCAGAAGAAGGAAATCGACTACAAGCCTTATCAGCATTTAATTAACAAGTGATGACACAACCTAAATGGATCAATGGTTATTCTTCTCAATCTAATGACTGGACAACCGTATTGATCTCAAAAGTATTCCCCCTAGTCCTTGAGAGAGGATCAGGGGGATTTGTTTTTTAAAATACCGCTAAATTGAAAGGATATGAAAGCATCGTTTAAATAACCCAGCTATCGGAGGTATGTAAAACAAATGTAAAATTATTGTCGTGTCAGAAGACAATAATTTGAAAAATTGATGAGTCAGCAAAATAACATAGGTTAAGATCACAGAAAAATAAAAAACCGTGCCTCGATGCTTAACCGAGAAACGGTTGCTGCTTCTATTCAGATAGCCATTTTTCAAACTCACTAGTAGATTTAGCATTGATATTAAATGAAACTTCCTCATTAAATCTTTTTTTCAAATCTACCTTCATAATATAATCTTGAGGTTTCAAGATTTCATTATCGATTAGGAATATTCCTTGTTCCCCACCTTTAACGTAATATGTGTTTTCGACCTCCTGATCCCCTAAGAAAAGCAAATATGCTTTGCCGTGTTCAAGTACTGTCTCTTCATTAATTTGACCTACCTGAGTCACTATTATTTCCTCTTGTGGGTTTCCTTTATAAACTTTGTTTATTTGGATTACAGAGCCTACCGCAACTCTAGAGGGCTCATGTTGAGAAACAACCTCGCCTACAGCGATCACATATGCTGAATCTTTCATAGCTTCAAGGTCAGCATTGAAGTCTGAATAGGAAGCGTGAACAGATAGTGGTTTTTTTGGTGACGTTGGGGTTTCTGGTACTTCTGTTTTTGATCCTTGAGCAGTGGGCGGTTTTTCCTCTAATGTTGAAGTAACTTGTGTTGGTCGGAATAAAAATACTATTATGACTGCTATACCACATAAAAAAACTGCACTAGATAATATTATAGTTAACCGTTTTCTATTTGACACAAGACTCAACCCCTATAGATTACTCTTTAAGAATTAAGGATATCAATTGCAAAGTAAGTATAATAGACTGTTATAAGAAATATATACCAACAGACCCAGGAGGAAAGAAAGACATGAAGTTTAAAATCGCTGCGATTATAGTTCTATTATTTACATGCCTCGTACCAGCTGCAGTTGCGGCACCAGCCAATATCGTCAATGTAGATGGCGTTAAAGTGGGGATGCAAGCTCCTATTGTGCGAGACGGGGTAACCTTGGTACAATTCGCTCCTATATTCAAAAGCTTAGGTCTCTCCGTGAAGTGGGATTCTTCTAAACAGCAAATTACAGGAACTAAAAAAGGAATCAACCTGGTGCTGACCGTTGGCAATAAAAACGCCTATATAAACGGCTCTCGTGTGCTGCTCGAATCTCCGCCTGTATCAATTAACGGAAACATATTCGTTCCGCTACGCTTTATTAGCGAAGCCACTGGAGCAACTCTTGCCGTAAAAGGAAATACCATCAACATAACCAGTTACCAAGGAACAGAGCCGTTTGTACCAAAGCCTGCTCCGATTCCACCAGTCAAAACGAAAACCGACAAAATCCAAGAGGAATTGGAATCCAAATACTCGAATCTCTCCTCTGGGAAACTGCACCTGAACAAGTTAACTTATGGCGTCAGAGACGATTCGGATACAATCTCCATCGCTGTAGAAATTTCGGATGAACAAACGATGCAAAACATTATCGACGCCTTTGACAGCAAACCTTCAACAGGGCATCTGTTAACCAAGAACATTGCCGACCATGTACATAAAAAATACGGCTACAAAAATGTCTACGTATTTATCATTACCTTCTTTGCCAGTTCCTCTTACCCAAGCGGATACGATGCCCAGTATAATGTTTTCGTTCCCGAATACAATATGTATGTTACACGCTGGCCCTTATATGGAGGATCTTATAATTACTCGAAAAAGGTAGCTTACTGGTATTTTGACCCAACCGGCGATACGGAGTATATGATCTATTCTAGTTCGTTATAAATATTTCGAACGCACACTTCAATAATAATAGAACGAACCCCCGGGTATTAGGGCAGGATTGCTGCCTTAATACCCGGGGGTTCCGCTTCTCAATGACATGCCATATACGTAACATATCTAAGCCGTTCTGCATGTAATCCTTTAGTGGTACGCAAAAGAAGATGAACTCATTGCGTAGTGCCCTAGTGATACTATGCTTTAATTATAAGAACGTAGGTTTACCATATGCCGCTTTTTACGAAAATATCATAATATGTATATACCCCATTACTATAAACTCTAAGTTTTGCGCTTCCCGGCTTGATTCCTCTAATCGTCGACGGATATGTTACAGCTATTACATTCTGTATATTATCAACCATGGAGATTGTACCACTAAAGGTGTGGTTTTCACCGACGCGCAAGACCAAATTTTCGGAAGCATACGGAGATACAGAATTTGTATCAACAGGTGCAGCACTCGCACTCACACTTCCAAATAACATTGATACCCCTATTAGAGCACCCATTGTTAAAGATTTGATATTCATAATACATTACCTCCTTTTATTGGTATAATTTAACATTAACATAATATGGAATATAACTCCTGAGGACTTGGTCTCATTTTAATCTTGAATTGCTTGTTGTTATATAAGGGATAATGTCGCTTAACCAAATAATGAAGCGACAAATTTTAGATGCTCTCCGCATATATATAAATCTGCTGGAATAAAGTGATAGGTAATCATAGGTTGTATTTGATCATTCAATCCCCGAAAGTTCGTAAATAAAGATAGGTGGCTAGGACTAATAATGAAGCACTATATGCCTCTCTCCTACATCTCCTCTCCTTTCAGAACTTAAGATAAGAATCATAAAGAACATTTTAGCCAGTTATTCCAAATAGATACACAATAATCCCTATTAGCAAAGGTCCTATCACTAAAAACCCGAATATCAGAGCAATAACTTTTAGAGTACCTGATAACCCCTTTGACGAGTTTAAGGTATCTAGTTTATTATTTATTTCTTTTAACTCTCTCAATATTTCTCTATTTAGTTCTTCTGACACATCAAATTCCTCCTTATATTAATAAATACAAAGTTAGTCATATTATAGTTAATGTGTATACTTTACTATAAGTATTACCCCAAATGTTTCCAGTGTCCTATTAAAAACAAGAAAAAAACCAAAGGCGAGCCCTAAAGATCCAGGAACGCCATTGGTTTTTTTCTACAATAATTCAATTTTCTCTGAGACCATTGAATATTAGCTAGGAAAACAATTAATCCTCTTTCTTCTACCGTATAATTGTTCGTTAAAATAAACTCCTCCGCAGAGTAAACGACCATCCCGCAATAATAAAGACATCCCCCTCCAAAAGAGGGTTTTCTTTCTCAAAAGTTTCCCCCTAGTCCTCGAGAGAGGGTCAGGGGGATTTGTTTTATAAATTTCGTTTAATTAAAAGGATACAAAAGCAGCATTTTAAACCTCTGCTATCTTTTTCTCTAAATAAATGTAAATTATTGTCGTATCATAAGACAATAACGTGAAAAAATTGATGAGTGAGCAAAATAACAATGTTAGGATTACAAAAAAATAAAACCGTTCCTCGATGCTTAACCGAGAAACGGCTGCTGCTTCTATTCAGATAGCCATTTTTCAAACTCACTGGTAGATTTAGCATTGATATTAAATACGTCTTCTTCATTGAACTTTGTTTCAAACTCTTCCTTCATAATGATATCTTGTGGTCTTAATATTTCATTATCGATTAGAAATATCCCTTGTTCCCCGCCTTTAGTGTAATACTGGCCTTCTATATTCTGAGATGCCATGAAGAACAAGTAAGTTTTGTTTGGTTCAATTACTGTTTCTTCATTGATCTGTCCAAATTGAAATACTACTATTTCGTCTGACTGCTCACCCCTGAAAACTTTAATTACTCGAATTACAGACCCAACGGTAGCTCTGGAGGGTTCATACTGTGATATGACTTCGCCCACAACTATCAAATCTGATTCATCTCTCATTTCTTTAATGTCATAAGTGTAGTCTAGCATTGTAGCATGAACAGAAAGTGGTTTTTTAGGTGGAGTTGGAGAACCTGGTTCTTCTGTTATTGATCCTTTGAGCAATGAGCGGTTTTTCCTCTAGAGTTGAAGTGACTTGTGCTGGTCGGAATGAAAATATTATGACTGCTATACCACATAAAAAAACTGCACTAGACAATATTATGCTAAACCGTTGTCTATTTGACATTAGACTCAACTCCTATAGATTAATATACTATTGGCGGATTTTTCATGTTACGCAAGTTTCTCAAAGTACTTCCCAAGGCAGATGGAAAATCAAAGCTCGATTGGCAAAATTACCGGGTAGAGCGAAGCCGTCTGCTATGACCGATGAATCCAAAACATTTCTGAATGAACTGGTGTAGCCTGTGCTAGGACCGTTCCGTGATATCGCCAAACACTCCATTGCAACCGAAATCGGCAAAATCGCCGTCGAATCCGGTGCAACCGAAGTAACCCGGGATCACTGCATCAAAGGTTACATCGTGGCCACGCCTAAAGCGGGATTACAAATTCCTGATGAATTTCCTCCAGATGAAGGAAATCGACTACAAGCCTTATCAGCATTTAATTAATAAGTGACATTTTCTGGCCCCCTTCAATAATAGTAAAGGGGGCTTTTGATGTCTTTTTATGTTCCTAAAACTTCTCAGTTTCCTCATATCATTTGTAACCTTCTTCTTTCATATAACCCCCATTAATAGTATTAGTTTTGAACAACTGGGAGATTTATACATTCCCATACAAATTTATAATCTATGTTTGATTGGATAGTTTTTTAGTCTCATAACGACATAAAAACGAGGAATATATTAAAATATAAGGATAATTATATTATTTATTCCATCTAAAGCGCTTTTATGGTATATTATTACATGTATATCGTGTTATGATTTGAATATCCGGCCGGATTTCAAATAAATCACTTTTTTTAGGAGGATTTAACCTTGATTAAAAATAAGAAAATGATTAGTCTATTCTTATCCTTGATATTGTTGTTTTCAGTTGTTGCCCCGGCGTATGCTCAATCCGAAGAATGTGATTGTGAATCTACAGTTGTCTACACTAATGCCGAAAATGGAATGTCGGTTGTTGAAGTGAAAAATAATAATGACGGCAATACTCATTATGCTACAGTTTCTTCAACAATTAGTATAAATAGTGAGGATAATCTCGCTCTTCTAGCAAATAATAATGAATCTATTGTTGTAGAAAGAACATATTTCCAATTTGAGAAAAATCTCGAAGAAGCTATAGAGAGTGCTAATTCTGCTCCTGTACAGGGGGAGATCGGGATTAAGAGTGGATTTTGGAAAGGTAGTAAAATCGAAAAAATTTGGAGTGCAGTCAAGGGGTTTGGCTATAAGGTTTATATAGCTGCCGGTGATGCAAGCTATATCTTAGGAATAGGAGTAGCTGCCGTAGGTGCATTATTTGGAATACTAGCATACAAAGCTATAATTACAGCGGGTTTTGCTGCTGCGATTACTGCAATTGTTACCGGATTGATACTCACTGCTTATCAGACAGTAAGAGATGAAGATATGTCCGTCACATTTGAGATGTATGAAGTCGACCTCGTGAAATCCATAGTTTGTCTAACTGTTGGTAAAGAAGTAGGAAAAACAACAGTGAAAAATATTCTGATGCATTTCTTCTGGCCGCGTGACCTGCCAACAAAATGCTTTTAAGTTATGATGAAGACTATGAATAAGGGAGCCAACTATGAAGGCACTGCTACGTACTCTTCCAGTATTAATATTGATTATTTTAGCTATGGTTTGTATATTTTGGATTCCTAATTTTTTTAAGAGTTGGGGCTTATCATCAAAGGGTATACTGTCTGTTCAACTAATCATTCTTGGGACATATTTGGTTGGTTATTTCACTTCTGAGATTAGATCATATTTAATTAAAAAATCAAATTAGCTTGTTTAGAAAGGGATCATCAAAACGATGATCCCTTTTTCCTAGTACTTGGTGTTTAAATAATATCAAGGATTTATTTATCACTTACCCTTCCATAAGATAAAAATCCACTATAGACTATAAACCTATATCACCAAGACATTCGGTTGGATATCTCGAATGCAAATTAAACATCAATCACATATAGATCCGAATCTGCGAAGTTTTGTCATTATCCGTAGATTTCGGGAAGTATATATGTATAGACAACCATGCTATTGGAGTTGCGTTCAACTTTTCCCTTTCGCAAGGTAATTTATAATATCCTGATACGCGATGCTTGAAAAATTCTATAATATAAGATAATCTCGCGTTCTCAATAAACCCATAGACCTAGGAGTTCCTCAATGGTAGAATTTAGTTAATATTTCTAAGAGAGGAATAATCTATGAAAAAGGCCGTAATCGGGTTTATATGTGGGGCAGTGTTTTTTTCAGGGGTATCTTATGCAGCATCAGGCAAGTTAACCGCCACGAAAGCAAGTTATAAGGTGTATGTTAATGGAAAAGAACAAAACTTGAAGAACAAGCCGGTTGTTATTGATGGAATTACATACTTGCCCGTCAGAGAGGTTTCTAATGCTTTAGGATATAATTTAACGTTAAACAAAGGAAATATTATGCTAGATAATAGAATAACTGCTTCTGGCTCAAGCAAGACAACAAGTACTGGGGAATTTATCAGGTTAGATGAAAACATTGAATTAAAACTTAAAGTGGACAAGAACTATTATCCTTTAGTAACGGGAGCTGCATTGTTCGTACAGGGTGACACCATATATCACAATTTTGAAGCTTCATGATTAGATCTTCTCATCTCTATTGCTTCAAATGATTACATGATTTATGAATCTAGTAATGACGATCCTGATTTAGTGACAGCTCAGCACTATGCAAGCGAATATAAGTATCTTGATATCATAGAAAAACAAAAATCATACAAGCTTAAGAACCTGCAGAATAACAACACATATGATATTGTTCTCGATAAGCAGTCAAGCAAAGGCGTTGTATATAACGAAAAAACAAAAGGATATCTGGTTCCAATCAATGATGTGTTCAAAGCATTGGATCTGAAAATGGAAGCCAAGTATGAGCCCAAACAAGAGAGAGTGGCTTTGAATTTTAAATGATGTGACACCAAATGTCACCCAATACATATTGACTCATTGTTGAAGGGGATTTTTTTAGTATGTGAATTTCCCATTTACACACCTTGGTTATTAATTTCTAGATTAACCAAATTGGTTATCACTGGAGTAATCTAACTGCTGGTCAAGTGGTCAATTTGATTTGTATTAAACTACCCAGATTCAACTAGACATCGATTCTAAACTCAGAATCCTGTAAACACTCAATGAACCAAAAATTCAACACATATCTCATAGTCCAATTGTATTTTGCGAAAAAGTTCAAGCATCCCTTCTTCTGATAGAATAACCTCTTAATCCATAAACTGATTTCTAATACCATTTAAATAATAAATTTTTTCTAGAACCTCAGATATTGTGAATAGGCAAAGATGTTTTAGTCTGTCTATACACTCCGATAAATTTATAGTTCTCAAATTAGGATTTACTTCAAAAACGTTGTCTTTTTCATTTTTAAGAACCTTCTTCTGCGGACATAAATTTATCTATATAAAATTAAATATCTTCTTTCTGCCTGGGAATGTATTTAAGTGAATCTCTTTTCCCATGATTAAAAGAAAGAACGGCATCTTTTAAATTGTGTTCACGTTCTTGCTGATCTCAGGAAGTTTATTCATAGTTACTCAATCCCGTTTGTTAAAAGATCAATCTTTATCCTAAACATGTAGTTAGTGAACCAACCAACGAACCAGCAAGAACTCCACCAAGTCCAATCCAGGCAGGATCTAATTTGTTCAATTTACTTCTCCCTTTTATGAAATCATCACTTTATAACTAAAACTATTGACTCCAGCAATATAATGAAGGTCCATCTCATTTCTGATAGAGCTGCTTCTGAAAAATGTTGAAATAGACTGGAATATACAAACTTAGTCTCATTATAGTCAGTAGGTATATTTTACCATAAGCATCACGCCAAATGTTTCTATAGATCTAGTTAAAACAAGAAAAAGACCAAAAGCACTCCTAAATATCAAGGAGCGCCTTTAGTCTTTTCAACAATTATTCTGAGTTCATCTCTAAGCCCATTAAAAATGATTCCTGTTTCTTTTTTGGCCCCAAAGATATGCCTTACCTCTATCCAAGTATTTAAGCCACAGGCTCAGGCGAATTTATCTTTTTCGTTATATCCTCGTGAATTTCACGAATTCTCTTTAGTCTGCTTGGGCAAAGCTATAACCTATTGTTGCTCTTTCTTCAACACATGTGATCTCGACTTAATATTAACTCCGCCGCAGCGTAAACGACCATCCCGCAATAGTAAAGACATCCCCTTCCATCAGAGGATATTCTTTATATGGCACCATGGCCTCCCCCTTTAACACCGTACCATTTTTTGAACCCAGATCCTTTAATACGTATTCTCCGCCTTCACGCGAAAGCTCCACATGTGCTCGTGAAGTTCCCACTCCCTGAGCAACAAATTGGGCTACGTCAGGTGACCGACCGATGATGAAATGTGGCTGGTGCAGCTCAATCCGCTGAGGGGCGGGTGCATTCGGTTCGTTCAGCTCCAGATAGGCGCTTGGTGGACGCTGCCCTGCTGGACGAGCCGCTGGCTCTCCGCTTAGCAGCACAGTAGCTCCCCCGGCTCCAGAGGAAGAAAGCACCTCTGTACGTTGGGACAGCTGGGCGTAATAGTCCCCCTGTTCTTCCTCATAAGAAGCCGAGGCTGCAGCCTCACGTCCGGATGAATAATCATAACTTTGCGACGGTGCAGAATAACGTTCCTGCCTCTCAGGATGGGATGGAGGCTCAGGAACTTTCCATCTCCAGCTCTCCCTGCCCTCCTCCGGGTCTGGCTCAGACTTCCTTTGGTCTGTTCCTGGGTTGCCCGTTAGGAGTCCCGATAGAGGCTCAGCCTGAAAACGAGGGACCGGCTTCCACTTGGATTGCTCCTGCGAACCAAGCTCACTTGATTCAAACATCGGCAGTGAATCGCTCCACTCGTCGTTCCTGCGTGAGGGAAGGCGAAGCTTTCCTGTCCAGCCAAGGTAAGCTACTGCAGCTAGGAGGACCGTAATCCCAACCGACAACCCGAGCATCAGGGTATTCGGCTGATTCATATACAACAATCTCCAAGCCATAGCGGTTCCGAGCAAACATCCCAACAATATATAGGTGCGAACCGGCGAAGCTTTATCATCATCCGAGCCTTCCAGAGCACTATTATCTCCATCAGACGGCCACGCAGGAACTGAACCCGAGTAACTGCGGTCCGGATGAGAATCGTTATCTTCGTATCTAACCTTCTTCCCAAGCATTTCATTGGTACGTTCCGTCAAGCTTCGAATTAAGCTCTGTTTATCTGTATTGGCATCTTTCTCTGCATGGGGCACTGCTGCCCGAGTGTTAGCTGGCTCTGTAACTGCAGACGCGGGCTTGGAGAAGGTGATGTTTCTAGATTGGATCGCGTTACTCGGCAAACTTTCATTCATGCGTGCAGGCACTCCTGAATTTGCTTGATTAACGACACGGTGTTCATCACCATCTTCTCTCGCAAGCAGCTCAACAACCAGACTCTTGAATCCTTTAAGATTAAAGCTTGTATCGCTGCAAAAGGACATCAGCGCTTGGACACCTCCTCCCCGTAGCTCAGATACGGATGCAAGCAGCCTTGTCATTAACTCTTTGAGCAATATAGGGAGGTTTCTGCTGCCTTCATCGATGGCTGCTATTGGGACATAGGTCAAATGTAAAGTACCCAGATTCAATGAACCTTCGATAAATAGATAATCCTCATGAAGTATATAATTTTCCGGTTGCAGCATATACAACTTGCTATCGTCCAGAGCAGTCGCGATCTGCAGCAGCAATCCGAAATACTCGGTTAGTGTCATGCGCTCACTTTTTAATGCCTGAGACAGCATTTTCTTGCCGGTAATGTCATATTCCAGTGTTACTCTAAAATCGACTTCTTTTATATGCAGCCTCAGAAGATGAGGAATCTTTGAAGAACGGATCATACCAAGCTGTACATGATTCAAATCGGTGGATGGGATACCCTCAGGGCGATCCATCACCATGATTGTTCCACCGTTCTGCTTAAAATCCGCTTTTAATCCGAACATAAGCGTCTCCCCCTACCCATGCAGTACTATATAAGTGCTGATTACACCAGGAAGGACGGCAATCATAAATGGAAATCGCAAATGTTCCTCCTGATGGTTACGCCATGGCAACCCGCTCTTGAAGATAAAGACCCCCACGATGCTGCCAGCAAGTTTGCGCAGTCGCTTTATAGCCTCCCGCCGCCACAGCAGTATTAACAGACCAATAACTCCCGCAAATAGAACCGAATACATGATTCCCTGTACGGTAAACCATAGACCGGTCCAAGCACCGATCCCTCCGAACAATTTCACATCACCTGCTCCCACAGCCCCTATAAAGTACATAAGCAATAGGATGAGGAAACCCGCGCCAAGCCCCTTTAATGAAAAGAACAAGCCTTCCCATCCGTTCACAATACTATGATAGATCAGACCGGACAGCATTGCTGAAACGGTTAAGACATTCGGTATTCTCATCGATCGAAGGTCTGTGAAGAAGGCTGCAATCAGATAAACGGCACAAACAATAAATGCAACGGCCATACGATATCAAAACTCCCTTGCTGAGACTATTCGCAGGAATAACCAATAGAATTTGCTTATTAGATACACCCAGACACCCATCCTGATCATCCTCCATGTTACCCAATAGTCTTATGCTTTACGGGTGTTCAAGCTGTCTATTGAGTTTGAACCTCTAACACACACATAGTGCTGCACCCGAGACTATGTTTTTCATAGCTCAACCATCAGACCGCGCAACCACGGTAAACGGTACTTCGATCCGCTCCCCGTCCGTTGTCTCAACAACAAACAGCCACGTACCGGGAGTTGTATTGAATCCTACATTCCATTCCCAGTCGATATATCCATTCTCGTCTGCCGTCTTCCATCCCAAGTATTTCGCTGTGCTCTGACCGCTCTTATAATAGACTGACAATTGAGCACTACTGCCCGGCTCTACCTTCACTTTTACCGAAGCCTGTTTACTAGCGACCGCCGGATTCGGCTTCTCTAGCAGCTCGATAGCCCCGTTCGTCTCATCGTCTGTTCCTGAGCCCGCCCCTCCTTCGCCGGTATCGCCAATCCATAATCGTTCTTGTGCCTTCGCCTGCAGCACAATACGCTTATTCAAGAAAGGAACCCGGATCGGAAGCGCGTAATTCACCTCTATACCAAAATATGGGCTAGCCCCGCTCTTCAGATTTGGAATGCGTACATTAGACACATGAATTCTGTCATAGTCCAGGAGATTGCCAGGCATAAACGGTTTCAGCACAGGCTTAAGCACCGGGTCCAATACTGCTTCTATGGTTTGATTCTTGAGCTGCTGCAGCGGTTCCTCACCAGAGGCGACTGCGTCCCTAACCCATTCATTAACAGGAGCAGGAAGTGAATCACTATACTTAGATACCCAGTCAGCGAGCGACAACTGCGGAATCTCCCAATGGGATGTGCTTGGCTCCCCTGTTCCGCTATCATCGGAATTGGCTTGTACTGCAAGAGAAATAGGGTACATATGGGCCGCCACAGTTTTGACAGTATCCGAAACCGTACTTTGGAGTGCAGTGGATATTAGTGTCATCTGCACGATATATATGAGAAATATGACAAAAAACATAAACATCGGCAGCACCAGAGCTGCTTCAACTATCATGCTTCCTTGTTCGGATGCTCTGCTCTTACGATATGGCTGCTGTATTCCTGACAATCGTCTCATACGAGTAACCCCTAATCCTAATAAGAGAAATCGGCATGGCGCTTTACCAAGTAACGATTCCCCTGTACTTCATCCCCATCGTTTCCAAATACAACACCGATCGCTTTTGTCACCCCTGGTAAAAACCATAATCGCATCGCCGTGCTGACTTCCCCAGAAGCGTAAGTGTATCGTTCAGCGGGATTAATGCCGGTGTTCAGTCGAATTAGCGCCAACATACGAGACATCTTCTTCTCGTTATTGCTGTGAATGAACATAAATATCCGTAAATGATCCCTGTAAGTTAACTCAACGGGAACATACTTGGATAACTGAACACTCCCCTTCTGACACAACCGAATCATGTCCTCTATCGCCTTCTCAATCCCGTACAGTATTGCTGCTGCCAAAATCGCCAATGGATTTCCGAGTTTGCTATTAACGATGAATCCTTCCATCGTCCGAATCGCAAGCCTGGAAGCAAAAATCTCTGCATAGGCAGCCGCTATATTTCCGGCAGGATTATGGAACCCGTACAATATATACTCCACTTCCTGATTTTCAATGGAAAATTCTTCTATCATATTCCCGCCACTCTGGGAGCCGTCCGCGATTCCGGATAAATTCCCAATATCAAAATGCTGAAAGTAATGAACCGCATACTCATTCTGAAACAGCTCATCCCTGACACCACCGAGCACGTTCCCCATAAATCCAAACATACCGTCCATATTATCCATCGCATTCTTGCCTGCATCGTACGGATCGTCGTCCATTGACTTCCCTTTATTCATGCTGTCCGCTTCAGCATTAAACTGAAGACTGTCATCATAGTACTGCTGAAGCTCACGAAACTCGTCCATAATAGCTTGATGATTCCCACCTAGCCCGTTGAGGCTCTCAATGACCTTGGTTGCCTCCTTCAGCTTCTGCTTAGCTTGTTTCTCCATCGCCTTTCGTTCCTTATCCGATGTGCGAAACTGCTCTAGGGCTGCCTGCTGCCGATCGATGATATTGCCGCTTCCAGACACCCCATAACTGGATATGAAGCCTTGCAATGAACGGCTTGCTTCAAGTATCGGCCCCTTCATTCCCTCTCCGCCCCATGAGGATTGAAGAGAAGAAACAGATTGGATAACTTGCTGAAAATACCTCTCCTGATTCTCAATCTCTTGCCTAAAGCCATTCAGGAGTCCATCATCGTGAATCAGCTTATCCGCTTGTTTACGAATGGATTGAATCATTTCCGCCTCTACAGCGGAAGAATCGGTTGATCCCGGTGTTACATCATTCGTGACCTGGTCATATCCTACGTTGGATGAACGATTCTCGGAGTCCTTAATGACCTGTTTCATCTCTTCATTCAGATCCCTGGCTTCTTCCCATAACTTATGAGCATCCGCAAGCAGCTTCTCGTTCTCCCTCTGGAGCTGGCTTGCCTCTCTCGAGATCTGCGAGCCCATGGAAGACATCGCGCTGCGGTAAGCTATCAGCAGCAGCGTATACTGTTTCTCCTTAGGAGGCCTGTCCGCATCCTCTTGTTCTTTGACCTTATAATCCTCGTACTGTGATGCCACGTCAGCAGCGCTGTAGACACTGCCACCTAGCGAAGTATCGGGGATGGACTGCCCTGGCGGATCCATGACCAGCTTTGATAACTTCATAGCATTAGCTCCAGCCTTACGCTGCTTTGCGAGCATCTCATCCAGCGCATCTTCCCGCTTGTCATACAATTTGCGAAGCTTTTTTAGGACATCTACCGTATTGGAAGCTTCCTTCATCCCTTGCGACATGGGCTTAAATTTGTTGACAAGCTCCAGCGTGAAGTCAATCGGTGCTTTATACTTCATATCCTCGATAATCTGCCGGTTGAAGATATCATAACTACCAAGCTGGCGCTGCAGTTCAAGGCCAGAGCTGTCAACTTCCAAGGCCATCAAAGAGAACGCATCGCTCCTGTTGCCCGGGTTCAAAGTTTCATTGAGCACATTGCCCATAATCAGATCACCACTGCTGTCTCCAAGAGCATATAATCCATATTCCTTCTGCAGCTGCGGATCATAGGCCGACATTACGGAACGTACAGCTGCTCTTGTCAGTCTTTCGCTCTGCACCTTCATCGCTGCTATGCGGGAAAAATCGATAAATACGGCTACAAACATGAATACAGCAGCCAAGGCGATAATCAAAAAAACAGAAACTGATCCATCCGACGACCGCTGCCAACTTCTCTTTCTCTTGACAGAACGTGCTCGTTCTCGTTTCAACATGACTATCGCAAACCTCCGAACTTTTGTAGAACTTCTCCTGCAGTAGCCTTATTCGTTCCATTTCCTCCGCCTTGAAATTTCGATCCGTAATATCGCATTAAATCCACAGTGCGAATAAACTCAACCGGATCTACCACGATGGACTGTGTATCTACCTTGATCTCGCCTCCGTTATCCAAGATACGGTTTAGCGGTGTTAGCGATACCTGCTCTTGCAATGACGTTGATACTTTTCGAATAAGCAGCTGATTCGTATAGCGCATCTCTCCCGCCATGCTTGAAGGAACAGCTGTACCTCCCTTGGACATCTTTAGTTCGGGCAGCTTTCCGTTGCCTTCCCCACCACCCGGCAAGGATATGGACCTGCTTCCGTCGCCACCCGCCAAACCGAATAGAAGTCCTAATACATGATCATCCGTTAACCGCCAATAAAGTGAATCATGAAGTCCCTGTTCTACAGAACCCGTTGCTGCCACCTTGTGGCTGTTATCCCAGCTATATGCCGCCCGCTCAGAGGCTGCAGCCGAAGCCTGGACCAGCATAGACTGCTGATAGATATACAAGCAGAGGAATAGAAACAGAACCGTCACCATCAACACGATAGGAAGTACCAGGGAGGCTTCGATCGTGAAGCTTCCCGAATCATCCTTCCATCTTCTCCGCATCCCTTTATTTAAGAAATTCTTGGCTTTTATTGTTGACATTATTAAAGAGTTTGGTTACCAAATCCGTAATCTGTGTTTTAAAAACTAACGCAATAATCAAAATAACAACAAGGATCAGAATCATCTCAAGTGTTCCAATCCCTCTCTCATCCTTCCAAAAAGCCTTCATTCCGTTCTTGATCATGGTCAACATCATATTCATACACCGATCCCTTCTACATATCCATCATCATAAATGCAGGCGCCCCGAGCAAAACAATCACGATCATAAAAATAACCACCATCGGCAGCACCAGCTTCGAGGAGGCCTGCTCTCCCCTTGTCCTGCCGATCGCCTTGCGCTTCTCCCACAACACACGGGACAGATCACGCAGTGCCAACACAAAATCGTTTCCGCCGCGGCGAAAATTAAGCAGCACGGTTGTTGTAAATATCGAGACTTCCTGTATGCCGCACCGTTTATTAAACTGCTCGAAGGCTTGCTGGAACGGATGCCCGCCTTCCCATTCAAGCACCATCCTCTTAAGCTCTATATACAATGGATGATTCATATTCTCATTCCGCTCTACACAATGAATGACTGCCCGCTGCACCGTCTCTCCGGCTCCGACAAGCAGCACCATCTTGTTTAAAAGCTCGGGCAGCTCCAGAATAATATCTTGCTCCCGCAGCATCACCTTTTTGTGAAGATCCTTGGTCAACGCAACGGGAAGCAATACGCCTAAGCCTAAACCTCCTATAAGGCCCGTGCCATCTCCTGACACCAACGACCATACAGAACCCCCTATCAAAATAAGCCATGTATATCCGAGTGCTTCCGCCATAAACAACAAGGTCATCTCTGCACTGTGCCGCAATCCATGGATCTTCTGAATCGAGGCCTGCATCCGATAAAAGACAATCGGCAACCGCATGGGGACCTTCCCCCGTTCCAAGAGGAACAACAAGGGCGGCGCCACTTTCTGCAGTCTCAGCCCTTCCATTGATAACGTCGCAAGACGATGGTATCGTTCGCCGCACGCATAATTCAGCACCACCCAACCACCCACAAGCAGAACCAGCAGCGCGCCGGATATCCACGTCAGCATGCCGTTTCACCTCCTCACACTTTGATATTCATCATTTTGTTGATCCACAAGAAGCACCCACCTAGTGCTGCCAGTGCGATTGTAGAGATAACAATTCCTGCGCCGCTGTACATAGGCTCCATGTAATCGGGAGACGTCATATTCATAAACAGCAGCAGAAGGAACGGCGCGGCAAGCAGCGCTTTGGATTCGAACCGCTTCTGGGCAATCATGACGGATATCTCCTGCTGGATATCCAGCTTCTCACCGATAATAGAGGAGGTTCTGCGCACGACTTCAACCAAATCGCCACCTGTCCGTTTACAAGTCGAGAACACATCCGCAAAGTTGGAGATATCCTCCATCCCTGCCCTCCGGGCGAAATCCTGCAGCGCCAATTCGATTGGCTCACCGTATTCCAAGCGGGACACAATGACTTTAAGCTCAAAGATTAAATCGCTATTACCTCCGGGATCGAGAAGCAGCAGATCCTGAACAGCATCCCTGAACCCGTTCTCTACCGACCGCCCAGCTGACAAGGAAGAGGACAGGGAATACAACGCTTGCTTAAAGTGAAGATTGAGCGTGTTACGTCTGCGTTTCAACATGAACTGCCGCCAAAACTTGGGAACTATCAAACCTCCGGCTCCCAGCAACAGGGACAAGATCACGTGATGATAAAACAGGTAACCGATGAAAAAAAACAGTAGACCGCCAACGATTATGCATCCGGTTCTCTGACCCATCGAAAAGTGATATACACTGTAATCAGGTAAGGTGTGTGTACGGACTGCAGCAGTAGACTCGGCCTGCCTGTCTCCCTTTCTTTCCTTCACCGCCCGCTCCCTCCGATTTCGCTTTGGAATCAAGGCTGAACTCTGGGATCGTTTCATCCCGTCACCTCCGTTATCTTCTGCAGCGGCCATGCTGTAATCCCGGCCATATGAAGCTTGTCCACGGATTGGAGCGGATTGCCACAGGGTTCCAGGCGTCCGATCACACGTCCGCCTGACTCGCCTGATTCCCGGAAACGATACAGTCGATTCAGCAGTACCTCGCCGTCCTGCATTCCGATCACTTCGCTAATTTCTGTTACTCGCCGCGACCGATCGCGAAGCCGGGATAAATGAACAAATATATCAATTGCCGAACTAATCTGCTGACGGACGACGCTAATCGGGAGATCCGCCCCGCTCAGCACCATTGTCTCCAAGCGGCTTATCATATCCTGAGTGCTGTTCGCATGGCCGGTCGATAAACTCCCGTCATGTCCCGTATTCATCGCCTGCAGCATATCCAACGCCTCGCTGCCCCGCACCTCACCTACCACGATTCGATTGGGACGCATCCGCAATGAAGAACGGATAAGGTCGCGTATCGCGATTTCCCCCCGGCCCTCGGTGTTGGCATTACGGGTCTCCAAAGACACGAGATTCGGGACAGTAACGATCTTCAGTTCAGCCGAATCCTCAATCGTAATGACACGTTCATCTGGAGGAATATACTGTGACAAGGCGTTCAAGAAGGTTGTCTTTCCTGAACCTGTTCCGCCTCCTATAAAAATGTTGTACTTCCCTTTGACCAAGATACGAAGCTGTTCAGCCGCCTCTTCCGTCAAGGCTTCCCTCCTAACCAAATCATCCATCGTCATCGGCGATTCCGGAAACTTCCGAATCGTCATGGTCGGTCCCTTCAGCGCTATAGGAGGAAGCACGATATTAACCCGGGAACCGTCCTTTAATCTGGCATCCACGATGGGTGTTGATTCATTCACCACACGGTTTACCGTACCGACAATGCTCTGTATGATATCTTCCAAGCGGTTCTGGGACTCAAATTGGAGTGGCAGCTTCTGAACCTCGCCATCTTGCTCAATGAATATATCCTCATGGCTGTTAATCATAATTTCCGTAATCCTGGGGTTATCCACCAGAGGTTGGAGCACATCCAGCCCGCGAAAAGAATCATATACCCGGCGCACCAGCCTTCGCTTCTCTGTCGCCGTCAGCTCCATAAGCTCGCGTCTTCTCCACACCATCTCCTCAATGCGGACCATCAATTCCGAGTTGGAAATGCTGGCACTCATATCAAGCTCGGAGCGCACCTGATCACGAACCGACCTGAACGGATCTTCCATCATCACTGCCCACCACCCGCTTGTACCGCCATGATACCCGCGCCCTCCAGCAGCTGCCGGCAGAGCTTCAACACCTCTCTCTGATAGATTGGAGAGGACAACAGTAGTTCTTCTTGATGGAGCTGCTTCCATGAAGGTATATAGGGCAGTACGCCGTCGATGCTGATATCTTTACGGGGGAAGCTGTTCACAAGCTGGCCTGTAAAACGATTGACAATGAATGTGCTCCGTTTTCTTACGCTTTCCAAAAGAGCAGGGTGCCTCTGTTCCAATTGATCGACCCATACACCGCTTTTATGTATGCTAATAAGGTCATCCAATAGCACCCAAATCAGCAGTCCCGCCTGTTCGAGAACGGCTTGCATTCGCTCCCCCATATACTCTTCCGTATCCACCACGATGACATCGTAATGATTGGAAGAAACAAGAGAGTTCAACAACAATGCCGTGTCCTCCCGGGTCATCTCCGCCATTTCCTTCACATTGAAATTGGGCTCAAAGGAATCACACTTCAGGCCATGATGCCGGATAATATATGAGGTTACCGACAACTCGCTCCCTGATATCGGTTCTTGAGCGGCCTTCATGTCGTACAGCAATCTTGAGAAGCTTCCCTCCATACCTACAGAACCGGAAAGAAACAAGGCGCTGCTGTTCACGGTCTCCAAATTAAGATAGAAAACCCTCAAACCCAGAACACCCAGCTGCTTCGCCATGTTCATCGCTATGGTCGATTTCCCGCTTCCGCCCAGTGGAGAAACAATGCCGAGTATCGGTGTGCTGCCGGCATTCAGCTTCTCAGCGGCCCCCCCGCTTCGCTTGCAGTGGCTGAGTATGACATCCAGAAGCTGAGGCAGCGGCTGATACTTGGGGGTACTATTACCACCTTCCATAGAAGAGATAGCTGTATTGCCTTCACTTAAATGCAGCCAAGGGATGGAGACTTCCCCACGGGCGAGCCAACATTCCAGCATTTCCGTATCACCTACGACCAAATTCGGTACTTCTCCCGTTTCCATATAACGAAGGAACGAATCCGTACGCGTAAATGCAATCACTTGCAGAGCCGTACCGTAAGAGCTTCCATGCACATAATTCAGCAGCGGTTCAACATACCGGGAATCCTGCACTGCCAGCACAAGTCGGGCCGGTATCATATGGCCAATCCCTCTCTTCTGTAGCAACGACAAAAAAGCACCGTCAAAGCCGCATAAATGCGGTCAATGAACGGTGCTTCCGTTGCCTGTTATAATTTGACATTAGAATATCACAGTTGCAGATGAACAGCAAGATTTTATTTTTATATATAGATAGCCCTTAATCACTATTGTCAAAACAAGGATATATGCCCTACTATATAGAATTAGAACTAATGTTCTCTATATAGAAACTTCTTATATAGATGTAACTTATAAACTCCTAAACCAATTAAAACAATACTTCCAAGCTCAGGAGAGTGACAACAAGTGAACAAACGTATGTTATCCGTCATGCTGACTGCCTTGCTGCTATTATCAGGCTGCAGCCAGCCGCTGATGTCCCCGGCGACATCAAGCGATGATACCCCAACAACCGTTACAGCCCCTGCCAAGACAAATACCGATAAGGCGAATTCCAAACAAACGACCTATCCCACCGATGATCTGAATCTTCCGCGAGTACCCGTAGAACTGGTGAAATCCATTGACGGAGATACCATTAGCGTGATGTTCGAGGGCAAAAAGGAAAATGTTCGCATGCTTCTGATCGATACACCTGAGACAAGCCATCCAAAACTGGGTGTACAGCCATTCGGGCCTGAGGCGAAATCATATACCAAAGAGCTCGTCGAACAGGCTAAGAAGCTTGAATTGGAGTTTGATATCGGTCCAAACCGCGACAAATACTCCAGGCTGCTTGCCTACGTGTATGCCGACGGAAAGATGGTCCAGGAATCATTGCTTGAACAGGGACTTGCACGCGTAGCCTACATCTATCCTCCCAACACCCGTTATGTGGACAAGTTTGACGATTTGCAGCGAATCAGCCGCAACAAGGCTATCGGCATATGGAGTGTAGAGAACTACGCCCAGGAAGACGGATTCCATCCGGAAGAACACGAAGGAGCCATTGGAAGCAATAGTACAACCGCAAGCAAGGTCCCGGCTGAGAAGCCTCAGAAACAAAAGCAAGGCTGCGATATTAAAGGCAATATCAACTCCAAAGGTGAAAAAATCTACCACACGCCCGACTCCCCATATTATGAGCGTACCAAGCAAGAACAGTGGTTCTGCAGTGAAAAAGAAGCCGTGCAGGCCGGTTTCCGGGCACCGCTTAAGTAAAATTGTATATATGAAATGAACGCATATGTTCATCTTATATAAATTTGAGCCGTAGGGAAAAGGAGCCACGAGTCATGGGGAAAAGAAAAACTCCAGTATCTAAACCAAATGAAAGTCAAGCATCAAATCCAAGCTCTGCCGCATTGTACAAAATCATCTGGAGATGGCATTTTTATGCCGGCATCATTTTTGCACCTTTTCTGATCATCCTAGCTATCACTGGCTCCGTTTACTTATTTAAGCCCCAGATTGAACAAGCTTTATATCGGGACTACTACACAGTAACACCTCAAGTTGAACGTATAACGCCCAGCAAGCTGGTCGGACAAGTGAAAGAACTCTACCCTGACGCCACCATCAATAAATACCGCCCCGGTGAGTCGGACTCCCGCTCCACAGAAATCAGCCTGACAACGGGCAGCGAAACGATGACTGTATTCATGGACCCCTATACGGGAAATAAGATTGGCGAGCTGAAAGATAAAGACCGGATCATGGACAAAATCGAGGAGTTTCACGGCGAGCTGATGGTCGGAACCATCGGCGACCGGATCGTAGAGCTTGCCGCTTGCTGGGCGATCGTGCTTATTTTCTCCGGATTATTTTTATGGTTCCCGAAAAATAAAAACAAAAGCAAGAAGAAAAGAAGCCTCGCAGGTATTCTGTATCCGAGGTTCGGCAAGGGCAAGCAGATTCTCCGCCGGGACCTGCACGCCGTTCCCGCCTTCTGGATCGCAGCAGGCATGCTGTTTCTCATCATGACCGGGTTGCCCTGGTCGGGTCTGTGGGGCAGTAATTTTCAAACCATGGCAACCAATACCGGTGCCGGTTATCCCCCTTCCATCTGGTCAGGCAGTGCCCCTTCCTCCCATGTCGTGCAGACGAAGGAAGTGGCAGAGGTCCCTTGGGCGGCCGAAAATCTCGAAGTACCCAACTCCACCATCTCCGACTTCACCCCGCTTCCGATTGAAGATGTCATGTACGTAGCCCGAAGCGAAGGAATGCATCCAAGCTACACCATCAGTATCCCGCAGCAAGCGGACGGTGTGTACACCTTGTCGGCCTATCCACCGAAAGCCCAGGATGAAGCCACCATGCATATCGACCAGTACAGCGGCGCAGTGCTGGCTGATTATCGCTATGATCATTACGGATTCGTTGGCAAAGCGGTTGCCCTTGGCATTACGCTGCACAAAGGAACCCAATTCGGTATCGTCAATCAGATCTTCAGTTTGCTTATATGTATGGGCATCATTTTAATTGTGGCAAGTGGTTTGTACTTGTGGTGGAAACGAAAACCGGATCATGGGCTGGGAGCACCAAAAGCACCTGTAGCCAATGCCAAGAAAATAAGGCTGTTTCTGCTGCTGCTCATTGCCTTCGGTATTCTGTTCCCGCTTGTAGGCCTATCTCTCATCATCGTGTGGATCATTGATTATATCATTGTTAGGAGGGTTCCAACAATCAAGAATTTCCTAAATGCCTGATCCATTATCACGCGATCGATAATAAGGGGGAAGTATTTGATGATCATAAAAAGCCGTATTGTATTAACTGTACTGCTGGCGGCCCTGCTGCTGAGTGCATGTACGGCAAGTCCCGATGCAGCCAACCGGTATGAAAAAGAAATTCCATTGATTGCTGAGGTAAACATTCCGGAAGCACTATCCATACATCAGCCGGAAACCATCGAGATTATCCTCACCCAAGACGGTCAAAGAGTACCGGGTGCAGATTTTGTTCACTACGAGCTGTGGAGCCATGACGGCTCCCTGCGGGATCCCATGACGGATGCGGTGGAGGTCGGTGATGGCGTGTATACAGTAACCAAAACTTTCGATAAAGAGGGGCTGTACTTCATCAAACTTCACAGCGGCAACAACGGTTCGATCATCATTCCCCAGAAACCGTTTGCTGTTGGCAAACTGTCAGAGGACGAACTTGCCTATCTGCAAGCGGGAACTCCGACATTTCAGGAAGGTACGGCAGAGCATCATCATTAAAAAAGCTGGATCAGGGCAGAAACCGGCGCCGAATCTCCGGCGTTGGGATCATGCATTCACTGGATTGACCAAACCACCGGTACCGGTTTCTTGCCACCCAGCGATACACCAGATTCCGTAAGAACGGGGGAATCAGGATGAACATATACGACAGCGACCAAGGAAAACGAAGACGCCGTGCAATACGTAGAGCACCGGTCGACCTTGTGTAATATTTTCCATTCTCAATCAGCACCATAGTATCAATGGAACCTTTACTAATTCCTCCCTGCCTTAGCAGCTCTTGTCCAATCTCGGATTGGAGTGAGGCAAAGCGAAAGACACCTCTAGGGTCTCTCCGGATAATGAACTGGGTTAACCCCTGACACATATGGCACACACCATCAATCAGCACAATAGCCGATTCCTTAGGATCATCAGTTGAATGACTCATATCCTTCAAATGCCTCCTCTCACACACCCCTAAAAAAAGAAAAAACGCAGGAGCCCTCTCCTACGCTTGATCAAGTACGCTTTTTTGGTTTATTTCTCGGCAGCTTTGTTCAGCCACTCGCCGTCCCGCATCTGCTGGTCGAATTCATTCGAGAATTTGTCCATGCATTTGCATATGAAGTCCTTACGGCAAACCGGGCAAGGTACTTTCCCAAGTCGGCTAAGCGCAGTTAGTTTCCATTCCGGGAAGCGGTTATAGAATACGCGGATGTCCGTTCCGTCAGTCGTGTGGATAATGAACTCGTATAGCCCTTCCTTGTCATTGCTTCCAGCTGTAGTCACGTCTTTAATCTGCGGTCTGTATGGCATGTCATCACCCGTTTATTTTATTTAAATTCCTTGTGACTCGTTTGTACTTTCTGGTACTTAGTCATATTAAAGAATTTTGAGGTTGATGTCAACCGAAGAACACATCCAGAATCGACCCAAGCTGACCACGCTTTTTCCCTTCCAGTATATCCGGGTTAAACACTTCTACATATCCGCAGTTGGTACAGGAGACAAAGAGGTAGTGGTTGTGCTGGATATCAAACATTTTGCTAAGTCCTGCTCCTGACATGGACACCTCTTTCGTCTGGCAATGATTGCCGCCACATTTGCTGCATACAAACCTCTGCTCTATCATTTGTTCAATGCGCATCCTAAACGCCCCTTTTTCATTTGTAGTTTATAGCAGAAATACGAAGCGACATGCAAAAAGTTTCATATCAGCTGCTGCTTCAAAAAAAGATGACCCTCCAAGACGGGGGATCATCTTTTCGTCTCTATTCTTAAACTACGCTTAGTTCCACGTCGATGTTGCCGCGGGTTGCTTTGGAGTAAGGGCAGAATGCATGGGCCTTTTTAGCAAGGTCCTCTGCCTGGCTCTTATCCACACCCGGCATTTCAATCTTCAGCTTTACTGCAAGCTTGAAGCCGTCGGCACCCTCATCTTTTCCAATCATCACCTGAGAATGAATCACGACATCCTTAAGCTCAATGCCCTCCTTACGAGCTATATTAGCCAAGGCGCTTTCGTAGCAGGCTCCATAACCAGCCGCAAATAGCTGCTCGGGGTTGGTCCCGTCTCCGCCAGGTCCTCCAAGTTCCTTCGGCATGCTTAATTTATGCTTTAGAACTCCATCCGTAGATTCAACCGAGCCTTCGCGGCCTCCAATGACTTTTACATCAGCTGTGTATAATGCTTTCATGCTCGTTCATCTCCTTCATGCCCTATTATGTTCTCTACATGTACTCTTTAAACTTACAGTAGGAATTGAAACGAAAAAGGGGAGAATTGATGGAAAATACACCATAACCGATAGCTTAGAGGCACAATTATACAGAGAAACAAAAAAAGCTGCACATCAAGCGTTAACCCACTTGATATACAGCTTCTTTCTAAAATTATGCGGTAGAGAGGACTCGAACCTCCACGGGTATACACCCACTACCCCCTCAAGATAGCGTGTCTGCCATTCCACCACTACCGCAAATTATAAGGAAAGTTCTGTAGCGAACATTCCCTATTATACGGATCCCTGAAGCAAAAGTAAAGAGCTAAATTATGGAACGACAATAAATACTTGCTTCCACTAGTTCTTATCGTTGCGCTTTTCTTTCCGGTAGGCGGAGAACTCGATATACTCACGGATGAAATCCTTCTCATGTTCAGCCAATCCGGAGATCATAGGAAGCTCCAGCGTCTCTGGATCGACTTCATATTCACCACTGGTCTCCTTGATGCGCGGCGTGGGGCTGCCTTTGCCAATAATCAACCAATCCAAGCTGACGGAAAAAAATGCCGCAATTTCAATCAATTTATTCGTGCTCGGCGTTGTTTTTCCCCTCTTCCAGTCACCAAAATTCCCTGTGCTGATTCCGAGGGTTGCACAAAACGCCTTCTTAGTCATACCCCGGCTTTCTATAAGATGTTCGATTCGTTGGTAAATAGACTGCATCAAACAACCGCCTTCCTGATTCTTTTCAAAAAACTTACTTATTTAAGTATTTTTCTCTTGCATAATCACTTAATTAAGTATATAATCGATATGTATTGCCTAAATTATACCATAGTACTCATGAAAAGATTGTATCTTTTACTCATGAGTCTATTTAAGTACGAGGAGCGAGTCGTTTGCCCTATGATACCGGGAACACTTCTTGGAATAATGCAGTTCACTCCTTGAATAAGGGACTCATGATCATTAATATGGATGGCATCATCGACAGAATGAACGATCCGCTTGTGACGATGGCCGAACGAATAGGCTTCTCTCCTGATTTTAAGCGGCAGGGAATCTCTTTTTTTGATCTTACCTCCCAATCTGTAGGCTTGACCTCCCTAGATCATTTTTTCCAGGAGTTGGATATGCCCTCCATAAAAGATGTTACACAGGGTAAGCAGACGGATTACTCATTTGAATATGTGATTAGGTGGATGGGTCAAGAGAATTGGGTTCTTTGCGAGGTGCTGCCCCTGCTCATGAGCGAGCAGATTCATGGGGCTGTCATATCGTTCAGTGATATTACAAAGTTTAAGCGCAGGGAACAACTCTTAGCGCAAGCACTGGCTCACAGCGTCCCTCTTCCCGGACATATTCCCATCTGTGCTGTATGCAAATATGTTCGTCATGGCGAAGGATGGGAGCCTGTTGAGAGTTATTTGGAGAGTCGCCTGCCGATTGAGTTTACCCATGATATATGTCCGGATTGCATCCGCAGATTATACCCCAAATATTCCTCTATCCTGGATAACCCCGAATTGTCTGAATAACATTCATGATACAACATCAAATAAGCAGCCTCCATATCCCTTCGTACAGGGTTTGAGGCTGCTTATTTATAGATATAGGTGTCCACCCCGATGTCATGCGCTTATGCGCTCACAAAACGAAGCAGAGGGCTTATCAGCGAAGGCAGCACCGACACATGACCTTCTCCCTCTATTTCATCAAGAGTGGTCTCCAGCACCTCTGTATGCTCCTTCAGAAGCGCATACAGTTCTTTGGCGTCCTGAACCATAGACGGTTTCTCCTCCGACCCGACGTATAGACGCAGTTTACGAAGCTGCTCATTCTGCTGCAAACGAACTTTTCCCTCTTCCCATCGCTTATATAGCACATGATTCTTCCACCACACCGATGGAGATGCTGCAATGTAGCGCTGGAAGATATGAGGTCTCGTAAAAAGTGTATAGAGGGTAAAAAAACCACCGAGCGAGTGTCCGAACAGCGCTTGTTTCGACCGGTTCACGGCGTATTGTTTCTCAACAGCTGGTTTCAGCTGATGCTCAATGAATGTAAGGAATGCCTCAATGCCCCCTGTCTCAGGCCATTTCATTCCATTTGGTCGGACGGGCAGCTCATCGTCAGCCGCAAATTCAGTAAAATTATAGAAACGCTCGTCGCTCACGATAGGACTGTCGCTTTCAAAGCCGATGCCGACGATCAGAGCTGACGGTATGCCGCGGGGTGTGCGGGATTGCAGGCGAATTGCTTCAGCCAGGGTTCCAAAGGTCGCATTCGCGTCCAGCGAGTACAACACCGGATATCCCCCCTCTGGCGGAGGACCCATCGGTTCGGCTATAAAAATACGGTATTTGCGACCATTCTCGTTGGACTGCATAGACCAGGTCAGCGTTCCAGGAACGTGGAACAAAGAGGTTTTGCCCTGGCTATCTTGGTTATCTTGGTTGTCCTGGTTATCTTGGTTATCTTGGTTATCTTGGTTATCTTGGTTGTCTTGGTTACCTTTATTGTCTTGGATATTGTGCTCTTTGTGCTGATCGTGATAGTCCGTATCCTCGCGTTGGGTCTGCCCCTTCACCGACACTTGTTCCTCTGCTTCCCCATTGAGCAACCACTGGAGCGCATCGGGGAATCTTTTGGACATAAAGATAGGGTCATGGGTTCCATCTGGATCTACCGCCAGGTGCAGCCGATCGGGGCTAACCCCTTGTTCGCTCCAATAGCGATGGGCCTCGATATTACTCGGAAACATATTTTTCTGTGCATTTTTCTTATACACACCTTCCAGCTGACCGATGGACATATAGACCTTCAGCCCGGCTGGCAGCCGCCCTTGCTGCGTAATATAATCCATCACTCCCTCGTACCACAACGAGGCCGACAGCATGCCGATCCTTCCGAAAATCTCGGGACGCCAGTATCCGGCAAACATGGAGATCAGACCGCCAAAAGAACCGCCGATGATCGCCGTATGTTGGGGTTCTGCCAGCGTACGATACTGTCTGTCTATGTATGCCTTGATAACATCGGCAATCTCATCGACATAGGCCCTGCCGTCTCCGCTAAAGGGAGGACCGCTCTCCACCAGCGGCTTTGCCGGCCAAGGCGTGTACTCGCGATTACGATTTCCTGAAGATATTCCGACCAATATAACCTCATCCAATTGGCCAGCAGCAAACAGGTGGTCCAGATAGTTCAGGCAGTCTGTAAACAGATCTCCTTCATCATGCACATAGGCGACAGGATAGGAACGGTCCGATTCTTCATAAGAAGGAGGTAAATACAGTATGAGTTCTCTTTCTTCAATCATCAGCTGCTGATAACGATTCATGTGACCCTCCCCAAGAGATGTCTTTTTATTTTCTCATGCGAATTAATAGATAGATAAAATATGGTACCCCGATAATAGACACCACAATGCCTGCAGCCAGCTCCGCCGGAGCAAATATGGTTCTGCCAATAAAGTCGCCGATGACCACAATCGCCATACCTGCTATCCCACTAAGAGGTAAGATATGCCTGTGCCGTAATCCGACTAGCTGCCTTGCCAAATGCGGAGCGATCAGACCAACAAATCCGATGCTGCCGGAAACGGCCACACTCGCACTGACCAGCCCAATGCTGCATAAAAGCAATATATTCTTCTCACGCTCGACTGTTACCCCGACACTCTTCACGCTTTCCTCGCTTAGCTGGAACAAATCAAGCACTTGTGAGCGAAGCCAAATGACAGGCGGCAAAATAACGAGCCACGGAAGCATGGTCACGACAAACTTCCAATTGGCGCTGTGGAGACTGCCTGCCAGCCAGGCAGCCGCCGTCTCATAATCTTTCGGGTTCATTTTAAGCGATACATACATGGTGACGGCGCCAAAGCCGGATGCGATCGCGATGCCCACAAGTATGAGCCGCTGCGGATCCAGCTTTCCGTTTTCTCTAGCAAACATATATATGGCGGTCGTTGCAGCCAAACCACCCGCGATCCCGAACATAGGCATCATCATTACTCCAAGCCAGCCTGTCAGCTGAATCTGCCCTTGCAGCAAGAACATAAACAAAACAACTGCCATGCCTGCACCTGCATTGATGCCGAGAATACCCGGATCTGCCAGTCCGTTACGGGTAACCCCTTGGACGACTGCACCCGCTATACCCAGCGCGAACCCAACGAGTGCACCAAGTACAATACGCGGGAGCCTGAATTCAAATACAACGAGATCAAAATCGGCATTGGTATTCATCCGAAAAAGTGTCTGAAATACTTCCTTGATGGTCATATCAAACGTCCCGTTGGTCAGACTGAAATATACGGCAATCAATACAAATAGAATTCCCCCAGTAAGAACAATCGGGAATCGATAATAAGGGTTACGCACGCTGAGCCCCTCCCCTCGTCTTGATCAGATAGAGGAAGAATGGAACACCGATGAGAGCTGTAATGACACCGACAGGCGTCTCGAAGGGAGCGTTCACAAACCGCGCGAGAATGTCGCACAGCGCAAGGAACATACAGCCAAGCACACCTGATACGGGTATGATCCATCGGTAATCAGACCCTGATAGGAACCTTGCAATATGGGGGACAATCAAGCCCACAAATGCAATCTTCCCTGCCAGCGCCACAGATACACCTGTCAAGATAACAACCGCAAGCATCGCAAGCCCTTTGACCACCCATGTTTTGACACCTAATCCCCTAGCTGTTTCGTCGCCAAGGGACAACAGCGTAATCGATTTGGACAGCACGATCGCAAGACATAAACCAACGATGGCAAAAGGAATGCTCAGCTTGATCAGCTCAGGATCCATGGCGTGCAAGCGAGCATTATACCAGAAGCTAATGCTTTGGGATATCTGAAAATAAGAAGCTAGAGCTTCCGCGGTGCCGCTAAGAAAAGTCCCGATTACGGTTCCAAGTATAGCCAGTCGGACCGGACTAAGTCCGCCTGGTATGAGCCATGCCAATCCAAACACGATGCCTGCTCCGATCGCAGAACCGACCAAAGAACTGACAATATACATATTAGAACTGGCATTCGGGATGAACACCATAAACAAGGTCACCGCAAACACGGAACCATCGGATACTCCCATAATGGAGGGAGAGGCCAAATAGTTTCGGGTCATCCCCTGCATTAACGCCCCAGATATAGCGAGAAAGGCACCAATAAGCATCGCCCCTACAACTCGCGGCAGCCTGGAACTCCTAATAATCTGATGATCAATGCTCTCCGGATCAAAAGCAAAAATGGAATCCCAAACGGTATCCATCGTAATATTCTTGGCTCCATACAAGATGGAGGCCGCTATGAGTAATAAACAGACTGCCGGGGCCATCACAAGGATGACAGCCGGCAGTGATTTTTTGAACCCCATCAACAACACGCCTTATACAATTTATCTGGAATGAATGATGCTACTTTGTAAGATTTTCAACCGCCGCTTTCAAAAACTCAATTTTACTGTATGCAGTGCCCCCTTGAGCGAGCGGATCAACCACGTTGACAAAAGCGGTTCCGTTCTTGAACGCTTTAAGATTCTTCATGATAGGATCATTCTGCAGCTCTTCCAATGCGTTCGGCGTTTCCATGTTCTCCTCCGGTGAGAACTGGATAAATACATAATCCGGATTCATCTCTGCCATTCTCTCTTTGGAGATCAGCTCCTGTGCTTGCGCTGCTTCTACCTCAGCCGGTACGTCAATTCCTAAATCTTCATATAGAATCGGGTTAAAGAACACGCCTGCTGGATAGATGTACATCTCTCCTCCGCGGACCCGAAGCGTCAGAACTTTTTTATCTTTCAAGCTGTCTCCAATCGTCGTCCGAGCCGTCTCCAGGTCTTCTTTGTACTTAGTGATCTCTTGCTCGGCCTGCTCCTTCTTGCCACTTAACTCACCCAACAATCTCAAATTGCTCTCCCAGTTCGTAGATACATGGGAATAAGGAATCGTAGGGGCAATTTTATTCAATTGTTCTACGACCTCCGGCTTAAATTTTGTAGACCCCAAAATCACGTCAGGTTTGAGCGATAGGATCGTTTCAAAGTTGGGCTCTGTTTTCTCACCAATCGACTGGGCATCCTTCGTAATCGATTCGAACAGTGGAGGGAAAGAACCTGCGAAGCTGATCGCCCCCACCGGATTCACATCCAATACAATGGAGTCTTCCATCGCTTCAACAGCACCCGTGATGACGATGCGCTCTGTTTTGGCCGGGAGTGTATATTCCTGATCGAGGTATTTTACAACTTTGGTATCTGACGAGCCGGATTGTTCCTGTGTAGCGTTATCCTCTTCAGCTGCAGTCTTATTATTTGTTGATTCAGTCGTGCTTGCTTCACCTGTATCTTTAGCTTCGTTACCCCCGCCGCAAGCGGACAGTACCAGCGCAAATACAACTAATAACCCTAAGATCCATTTCATTCGTTTCATTTCTCTCTCCTTACCCCTTCCATGGTCTCTATCAATTGATAATGATTATCATTATTAATTATGGTATAGGATTTGCTCTCTATTCACCATGGACATATAACCGAATTTATCATGGACAATTTCCGGAAAACATCAAGAAGGCTTCCTCTGCCATCCGTTCCATTGCTATTGGGGAATACTCGCGCCAAGGGTAGGAGGACAATAGATGAAAACCACCCTCTCTGACCACAGAAAGCGCCAACCATTCCGGTGAAGCCTGCAGTTTTCTCCAATAGGCAAGCGTATCCGAATCCTGCCGGACCAGAAGAAGGAGATGCTCGGCGCGCAGCTCCTTGATCTGCTCGATTGTTAAACGCTCATTGTTCTCCGCGGTATCAGGCAATGCTGGCTGAAAATCAAAATAATCAAATAATAGCTCCTGTATACCCGGATGACTATAATCCATTAGTACGTCCTGATGCAGACGGGCTGTTAAAACTCTCTGTTCTCCTCCCATGGCATGGGGTAGGTGATCACGATAGGCCGATATTTTGCGATGGAATTCTTCGATCCACTGCTCTGCTTCAGGCAGCTTGTCCAGCATCCTCGCGAGGCTGAGCAAATTGAACTCCCAACCCTCGCCCGTCATTTCGTAGACAGGGGCAATCAGCCGAAGCTGCTCCTTCTCCCAATTCTCGACCCCATGCGCACAGACAATCAGCTCGGGCCTGGCCTCAGCCAGCTTCTCCAGATTGGCATATTTATTATGATTTAAGCGGTAAGCATCCAGGAGGACGGGGATATCCGGTCCAAGCGTATTATAGTAATGCTGGGACCACTTCGGGTGAAGCGGAGCCGCATATGGCGTGAAATTCAGCGGCATAACGTAACCCAGGAGGGAAGTTGAGCCATACATCGCCAGTTTATTTTTACGGGTCTTCATATATGCGGAAGGCGAGATGCCAAACATCTTCTTAAACTTACGACTAAAATAAAATTCATCCTTATATCCCACCATATGCGCCACTTCACGCAGCAAAGAATCCGTTCCCAGCATTAGCTGCTTCGCCTTGTTCAAACGCACCTGAGCCAAATAATCCATGGCGCTGCAGCCATACATCTTCTTGTATACCTCAACAAAATATTTAGGGCTCAGTTCGGAGAGATTGGCCAATTGCTCCATCGTTAGATCCTCGTTATAATGCGTATCAATAAATTCCTTCACCCGCTGCAACCCTTGCCGTTTATTATGCTTGGTATAAGGGCTGCTGTCGGCCATCAATCTGTACAACAGCTCCTGAAAATCCAACTGAGCCCGCCAATGCTTCATCGGTTCCTCACTGTGAAAATCCATATAGATCCCGCGGCAGATCAGCTGCAAACGCTCCTGGGCCTTGATATTATAAACACCCTCACTGGGCATGAGATCAGCAAAATCCACCTTATGTAATGGATCGCAGCCTGGTCCCCCTCCATAAAAATCAAAATGCAAGATAGCGACGGCAGCCTGTTCGCGGTCCGCGGAAGCCGGCTGACTATCAATTGTGATTCCGAAGGTAGATCCTGCCCCACAAACATAAACACAGTCTTTATTCATGCGAGTGAATTGCTCTGCCTGCTGTAAACATAATTCACCGCTAAGGGGTATAATTAATGCAGGTTGTACTGCCAGCTGTTGTTCCAAGTAAAGTTCCTGTCCATGGACAATATCTATATTCCATAAACGTGCCATGAGACCGCTATATGATCGCGAATCTCCTATACTGCCACTCGTCGGTAGATTTAACATATTCATCGATCCTAACTTTTATTGAGAATGGTTATCATTATCATATAAGTATCACACGTCATTTCAAATGTCCAGCAGAACTGTCACTAAAGCCTCTGTCCATACGCTGATTTTAGGCAAAAAGAAAGCAGCCGCGCCTCCTTCCGGAGTCGTGGCTGCTTATTGGGTGTATATAGGCGGATCTTTCGTATGCGAGAATACTTGTCCCCTCCAAGGAGACGTTCTTCTCTTATCCGCATTGTTGTTCTTAATTTCGTCGATCGCGTTGGCGAGCTCTCGCCTCTCCGCCTTTGCGTCCCGCTTCTTCACGGCTCATCTTGCCATCCCCGTTGCCGCTGTTGCTTCGAGCTTCGCCGCCTTGTTGTCCAATCTCTTGATAGAACTCGCGTCCATGGCTTTCCGAGGTCGCTTCGCCGCCTTTGCGGCCGATATCCTCATAAAAATCCTTGCCATGGGAGTCGGAAGTAGCTTCTCCGCCCTTCTGGCCGATTTCCTGATAGAACTCTTTATCATGCGACTTTGATGTAGCTTCGCCGCCTTTTTGACCGATTTCCTGATAGAAATCTTTGTCATGAGACTTGGAGGTTGCTTCTCCACCTTTTTTGCCAATCTCTTGATAGAACTCTTTGTTATGATTGTTCGCTGTTGCTTCTCCACCTAAACGTCCTGCTTCTTCACGGCTCATTTTCCCGTTATTGTTCTTAGCCATTCTGAATCACTCCTTATAGGTTTTTGGAAGTTTTAAAAGTTGTTACTCGTCCACGCTATGATATTAACCTCTTTGTCAGAGATGAAACATCAACTATACATAATTGCGCAGCGAAAACTGATGAAACCCGGGATATTTCAGATATATATTCGGATAAACACGCAAAAAAAATCCCGCATAGTATGCGGGATTCTTCTACATTCTTCGTATGCGGTAGAGAGGACTCGAACCTCCACGGGTATACACCCACTACCCCCTCAAGATAGCGTGTCTGCCATTCCACCACTACCGCATAATATAAGGGAAACCTCATTGTGATACATAATAAAACTGGTGAGCCATGAAGGACTCGAACCTTCGACACCCTGATTAAAAGTCAGGTGCTCTACCAACTGAGCTAATGGCTCTCGATGACAATCGTGCAGCTGCCATATAAGAAAAGTGGTGACCCGTAGGGGATACTCTCTCTTCGTTCGAGACTGCGTAGCTTATCCTAACGAAGGTTATGCTCCGACGAACCGACGGGTTCTCATCCCGAAGTGATATAGAAAGTGGTGACCCGTAGGGGATACTCTCTCTTCGTTCGAGACTGCGTAGCTTATCCTAACGAGGGTTATGCTTCGACGAACCGGCGGGGTTCTCATCCCGAAGTGATATAGAAAGTGGTGACCCGTAGGGGATTCGAACCCCTGTTACCTCCGTGAAAGGGAGGTGTCTTAACCCCTTGACCAACGGGCCACTTTAACCACGTCGCCGTGACGACAAGATTGAGTATAGCATAATTTCAAAAATGCTGGCAAGCTTTTTTTTCATGAATTATAGAATTTATTTTTAGAGACTTGTCCCGGTTATATTCGGCCTAAAAAATCTGGCGTTAAGTACGTTTCTCGAACACTGTTTCCTTCTAGTTGCACATAATATGCTTCTGCATTTCTCCTCGAGCTTACGACTTTATGCAACCTTCCATCCATAAAATGAAGTGCAGCCCCATCATCAGCAGCGTATCCTGCTTGTTCTTACCTTGACGCCCTTCGGTCGAGACTGCGAAGTATACCTAACGCTGCTTATGCTCCGACGAACCCTATCTAGGCTTCTCATTCCTATGCAAAAAAGCTCCCTATCGCCTTCGCGATGGGAGCTTTCTTCGATGTAACGCTAAACGGAGAGAGAGGGATTCGAACCCTCGCACCGCTTACGCAGTCTAACCCCTTAGCAGAGGGTCCCCTTATAGCCACTTGGGTATCTCTCCATAAATGGCTCCCCGAACAGGACTCGAACCTGTGACAACTCGATTAACAGTCGAGTGCTCTACCAACTGAGCTATCAGGGAACGTTAAATTCAATACTAATAATTTATCATGACTTGTTGGGGGAGTCAAGTTCCAGAAGCGTAAGTCGACCACTGCACTTTCCGCAGCGATACCGGGCAGGATTCATTTTACGTTTACGCAGGTATTCGGTCCCGCAGGCGCTGCAGCGAAGCATATAGCGGTAGGGTTCAGGTTGGCGTCCCGTTCCCTTGCCCTTCGGCAAGGATTTGCAGAAGCGGCTTCCTCCAACGGCTTGCAGAAGGCTTTTGAAATCTGCATCCCGGTGCCGATATCCTCTGCCCGCAATATGCAGATGATAGTGGCACAGCTCATGCTTGATGATCTTCTCCACCTCTTCCCTGCCATGCGTAGCAAGCTGATGGGGATTGATCTCGATATGATGGCTTTTCATGAAATAACGGCCGCCTGTCGAGGACAAGCGCGGGTTAAACGTCGCCTGATGCCTGAATGGAACCCGGAAGCTCTCCAGCGAGATTTTCTCAACCCAAGCCTGCAGCTCCTCATTGCTCATCTCATTTTTCATCACTGTGTCTAATCCTTCCTCACCTTATAAATCTACTTGAATTTTAACTTCCCTCTGGGCTACACTGTCAAGTAGAAAGTATGGAGGGAGAACCTGCAATCATGCCGAACATGCGCTACGTTATTCTTAAAGGGCAGGACGAGCTTCAATTTGTCGAGATGCCCAGTGACTATGCCTATCAGCTCAGTGCATTAAATTTACGTCTGAACAAAGAAATCAGTAAGCTCACCACCTCAAGCAAGCCTTCGCTTCCTCTTGCTATAGCCGAATGCGACAATCTGGATCTGCTCCAGGAATCGCTGAGCATTCAAGGTGGTCTGGAATACATAAACGAGCTTGAACAAGCCTTTGCTTCCCTAAACGAAACAGAGTATCCGCTCATCTCGCTGCTCACCGAAATACGGGCTCTCCAAGCTCAGCTTGAGCAGTGGTACGAGGAAGAAGCGCAATAATCGAGGTAGACCTGCACGCTTTGGGCATTTTCCCCATATGCTATCCATACAGATGGAATTAGCAAGAGGAGGAGATACCCTTGCCGCAATGGCTCTGCAATCAATTAACACGCGCTTTTCGCAAAAAGGACCGGCGTCAGATCAAGCTGCTGAACGAATGCTGGTACTTTTACCGGAATTCCCCCGGCCAAGAAAGCTCGAATGTCCGTTAAGGGCACTGCAATCGATCCATAGGTATGACAATAAGCCGGACGTCTGTCCGGCTTATTTTTGCATTCTAGTATGATGGCTGAATGGTCGAATTGTGCACTATAGATCGCTGCGCTTAGCTGGCCAAGAGCCCTGAAGCTTCCGGAGAAAAACAATTTGTCCCGTATGATATGCATCATGCATGATTAAGCTAAGTATTCGCTGAGGCGATTCGATGATCTCCGTCTCCGGCATCTCCTCAAACTTCTGTCTTAAAGCGGCATGAACATCCTTAAGCTGCTCCCGAGCCGTATTCCATGCCTCCTCACTTGTGTCATGAATGAGAAACGTCTCGTCATTGCCGATCCCTTCATTAAGAAGCGGTGTTCCTTCCAATCTTGCGAGCAGACGCTGCTTGTAATACAGCAAATGCTCCACGTTCTCCCAAATGGAATTTGCCGCCTGCCCTTCCGGTTTCCACAGTGCCTGCTCCACCGTCACATCCTTCAGGGCTGGAAGAATCGGAGGATACCAATCCTCCTGATCCATCGCATAATCCCAATTTTGCAGCAGCAATTCCTTTAAGTTCATCCTCATCGCCTCCGCATTTTATTTGTAACCACCTAAAATAAAATAGAACGTTACATAAAAAATAACACACTTCACCTCCTCATTACAAGTAACTAGCAACATAAAGTTTCACTTGTTACAATAATGAAGAAGAAAGGATGAGTATGATTGTTATGGGATGATTTTATTAACAGCAAATGGCATGATTGGAGAGGCAGCGGCCGCTCCGAGGATCGGCTTACCCGAGAGGATTGGCTCACCGATTTTACCAGGGAATACGATCTCCAAGTCGGCATTCCACTGACTTTAGATGAGTTGAACCTGCTCCAACAGCTACGATCCTTCCTGCTAAATTGCGTGCAGCACATTGTCGCCGGAGAGTCGCCTTCCCTCCTGCAGATTGAGGAATTAAACCGCTGGATGGCCGATGGCCCCGTTATTCGCCAGCTGGAAATAGATGAGGATCAAAACCTGGCACTGTCTTATATCCAGCAGCATTCAGGTCTTCAAGCAGCAGCTGCAGAAATCGCCGGATCCTTTGCGCAAGCCATCGGAAAAGGCGAGTTATCCCGATTCCGCATCTGTACGAATCCGGATTGCCTCTGGGTGTATTACGACGACACGCGAAACCGCTCCAAAAGGTACTGCGATGATAAGGCCTGCGGCAATCTGATGAAGGTCAGACGGTTTCGGGCGAAGAAAAAACAGCAGTCGGACACTACACATTAAGCCGTTGCTTTATGAATGGGCTTAGTACTTCATAACATACATTTTGAGGTGCGAAAAAACAACGTCCTTCTGTTAAAAACTGAGCCATGGCTAAACCACTCTCCAGAGTTACTTCATTCCCTGTCGTTCCAGCCCATAATGCAAAAAGAGCCGTTTCTCCTTAAGGGGAATACGGCTCTTTTTTTATTCAACAACATCTATTATTGGTTTTTCGGCTGGCGCATCGTCAATCCAACGCGGCCTTTCTTCAAATCCACGTTCAGGACCCATACGGTCACGTTATCGCCTACGGAGACAACATCCATCGGGTGCTTCACAAATCCATCGCTCAGCTGAGAGATATGCACCAGGCCGTCGCTCTTGATGCCGATATCGACAAAAGCGCCAAAATCGATGACATTACGTACCGTTCCCTGCAGCTCCATACCCGGTACAAGATCCTCAATCTTCAATACGTCCTGACGGAATATTGGCAGAGGCAGTTCCTCCCGCGGATCGCGTCCAGGACGCTGCAAGCTGTCCAGAATGTCGCGAAGGGTAGGCACACCAACCTCCAGCTTCACGGCCAGACTCTCCGGCTGCTGGGCATCCAGCAGTTCAGCCAGTTCCTTGCTTCCCAGCTTGTCCAGGCCAACCTGAAGCTCCTGGAACAAACGGTCAACCACCGCATAGGATTCCGGGTGAATCGGAGTACGGTCCAGCATGTTCTCTCCTTCGGAGATTCGCATAAAGCCTACGCACTGTTCGAATGTCTTGGCACCCAGACGAGGAACCTTCTGCAGCTGCTTCCGGCTGACAAACTTCCCGTTCTCTTCCCGATACTTCACAATATTCTTCGCAATGGTAGCATTAATGCCGGCTACATAAGAAAGCAGCGAAGGCGATGCTGTATTCACATCCACCCCGACATGGTTAACCGCTGACTCCACTACAGCCTTCAAGCTTTCTTCCAGATGCTTCTGGCTCACATCATGCTGATACTGGCCCACGCCGATCGACTTCGGGTCGATCTTCACCAGCTCGGCCAGCGGATCCTGTACCCGGCGTGCAATCGAGGCTGCGCTGCGCTCGGCAACATCCAGATCCGGGAATTCTTCTTGGGCTAGCTTGGAGGCGGAGTACACACTGGCTCCCGCTTCATTTACGATCAGGTAAGCAAGCTCAGGATCCGCCAGTTCCGCAATGACCTCTTCAGCAACGAACTGCTCGGTTTCACGTGAAGCCGTACCATTACCGATAACGATGAGCTTGATGCCGTATTTTGCAATCAGCTCCTTGAACTTCGCAGCCGCTTCCTGCTTCTTATTAGCAGGCGGCGTCGGATACGTCACCGCTACCTCAAGCAGCTTGCCCGTGTCATCCACGACCGCAAGCTTGCAGCCCGTACGGTAAGCCGGATCGACGCCGAGTACACACCGTCCCTTGACCGGAGGCTGCAGCAGCAAGCTGCGCAAGTTCCCCGCAAAGATGGAGATCGCCTGGTTTTCCCCTTTTTCCGTCAGCTCGCCCCGTACTTCTCGCTCAATCGATGGAGCAATGAGACGCTTGTAAGAGTCCTCAATCACCGCCGTAAGAATATCCGTCACCGCGGATGGACCTGTAAGCACCTGCTTGCCGATATACGTATGAACGGATTCGGAAGGAACGTCAAGTCCGACCTTCAAAATATTCTCACGCTCACCGCGGTTTATGGCCAAAATCCGGTGCGGCGGCATTTTCTTCGCCAATTCCCGGTAATTGTAATAATTCTCGTATACAGATTCCACTTCGGTATCCTTCGCCTCAGAAGTCAAGATGCCATGATCCAGGCTGTATCTGCGTACCCAGGAACGAATGGTGGCGTCATCAGCAATGTTCTCAGCCAGTATATCCATCGCGCCCTGCACAGCCTCTTCTGCAGAAGCCACGCCCTTCTCCTCATCGACATACTTGGCAGCCTCCACCATCACATCCGCTTGCTTCGGCTGTGACCATATCCATTCCGACAGGGGCTCCAGACCTTTTTCCTTTGCTACGCTAGCCCTTGTTTTGCGTTTCTGCTTATACGGACGGTAGAGATCTTCTACCTCCTGCAGCTTAACAGCAGCTGTAATCGATGCTTTCAGCTCTTCTGTCAGCTTGCCTTGCTCCTCTATGATGCGGATGACTTCCCGCTTACGGACCTCCAAATTGCGCAAATAGCCTGTACGCTCTTCGATATTACGCAATTGATTCTCGTCCAGTTCGCCTGTCATTTCCTTACGGTAACGCGCAATAAACGGTATGGTATTGCCCTCATCCAGAAGTTCAACGGTCGTGCGCACCTGTTTCTCGGACAATTGAAGTTCCTTCGCGATTTGCTTCACGATCCGTTTCAATTCTTCCTTGCGAATCTGTTCTTCATTTACTTCCACAACAGCTTCTAATTCAGACAATGATATCCCTCTTTCTACATTGAAACTATATTGCTATTATCCCAAACTTAAGCGTTCATTTCCACTACATCGCTCACATCACCTGGCTTTAAGCTGTGATTAATGTCTATTTCATCTGATTTTAAGATTGACTTCATATACTTAGGGTACGAATCCCACTTACTAATCAAGGGGGCATCCTAGATGAACGACAAACATGCGATTGCCTGGTCCGTAGTCTGCCTTCTCTTTATCGTTGCAGCAGTCACTACAGCGTACATGCTCATCCCCACCAATACATAATCAATCGTACGGCCTGTTAATAACAAAATACATCCATGTCAAAAACCCCAAGGGAATTTCATCCCTTGAGGTTTCACTAGCATTCTTGTTCTATGTGGTTATGCGGCACTTGACTGAAGTTAAAAATCAATCAAGCCCAGACTAATTTGCAGGGAATCATCCACCTTGCGCATCATTTCGTCATCAAGATGGGTGATTTTGTCGGTTAGCCGCTGCTTGTCAATCGTCCGGATCTGTTCCAGCAAAATTACGGAATCCCGGTCAAATCCATGCGACGCCGCGTCAATTTCGACGTGAGTCGGCAGCTTGGCTTTTTGAATCTGTGCCGTAATGGCTGCAACAATTACAGTCGGACTAAATCGATTGCCGATATCGTTCTGAATCACAAGGACCGGCCTTACGCCGCCTTGCTCCGAACCGACAACAGGCGATAAATCCGCAAAAAATACGTCGCCCCGTTTAACGATCACTGTTTACACCCCGCTTACTAAGCGGTCTAGAGTATTGTCTGCATCTTCCTCCGCGTGAAACGCCTCAGAAGCCATGGTCAGGTTAATTTTGGCCATTTCCATATAACCTCGTTGCATGGATTCGCGAATGTAACGTTTCTTCCGTTCATTCAGGTACAACTTCATGGCCTGCCTAATAAGCTCACTGCGGTTGGAATTTTCCAGCTGAGCGATCCCGTCCACTTCCTGCAAAAGATGATCCGGCAAACTGATCATAATTCTTTTGGTGTTCTGCATATTGGCCACCTTCTATTACACCCCCACAACCTTCTCACCCTGTGCACAAGTATTACTTTATTTAAGGAAATTTATACAAAAGAATATATATGCCGAAGGTATATCAAGTATGCTGCATATCATTATAAACTACAATCGACACTTTCGTACAGACATTAACGACATAATTCCTAATTCGGTATGGTCTGTACATATTCCTTCTTTCCTCAAATAAATGACTCATGCGCGGTACTACTTTACAGGTTGTTCCAGAGCGCGTTCACGGTCTTCACAGGTTTATCCCCGCGTATATACGAACGTGGAACCCGGTGGGCAATCATGCAGACGACCTCGTAGGGGATCGTCCCCAGCTTGGCTGCCAGCTCCTCTGCCGAAATGCATTCGCCAGATTGCTGGCCGATGAGTACAACCTCTTCACCAGCTTTGATTTGTTCCGCCTCTTCGGCGAAAAGTTTGAGCGATACCATACATTGATCCATACAGATATTGCCAACTACAGGGGCGCGGCGGCCGCGTATCAATACTTCCGCTTTACCGCTCAATATACGTGAGAAGCCGTCAGCGTAACCGATCGGAAGGGTTCCAATTCGCTCTTCCTGCTCTGTTACATACTTCGTCCCGTAACTGATTCCGGAATGCGGAGGTAAATTTTTGACGTAGACCAGTTTGGTCTTTAACGTCATGACAGGGCGGAGAGTCACTGTTCTTCGATTCACCTCATCCGAAGGATATAGTCCGTACAATGCAATACCAATACGTACCATATTATAGGATAACTCCGGTGTATCGATAGCAGCAGCACTGTTGCCCGTATGTATAATAGGAATAAGATAGCCCTTATCCCGAAGAGCGTCCGCTACGCCCTGAAAACGGCGGTACTGTTCCAATGTATAGTCTTTGTTGTGTTCATCCGCTCGTGCAAAATGGGTAAACATTCCTTCGACAATCACCTGCGGCAGTGAAAATACCTCTTCTATAAAAGAAATCGCATCTTCACCAGGAAGCAGGCCTAAACGACCCATTCCACTGTCAATCTTGATGTGTACCTTGAGCGGTTTCTCCGGCGTAACCGGCAAAGCCTTGATCGCTTGGAGCACTTCCGGACTGAACAGAGTCAGCGTTACATCATGCTCATAAGCAATCTGTACAGCTTCCGGCGGTGTATAACCGAGCACCAAGATCGGGCTTGTGATGCCTCCTTGCCGAAGCTCAAGCGCTTCGTCGAGGAATGCTACGCTTAAATAAGCCACTCCCAGTTGCTGAAGTTCACGTGCCACTTCGACAGCTCCGTGACCATAGGCATTCGCCTTCACACAAGCAAGTAATGTCATTCGGCTCGGCAACGCCTCACGAAACGCGTTATAGTTGGCGCGCAGATGGTCCAGGTTGATTTCCGCCAAGGTAGGTCGATATATCGCTTGCAATTCCAGTCACCTTCTTACCATTTTGAGAAAAAAGCATTAGGCTTACAATAGATTAATGGTAATGTTCCAAAGGGCAACTGTCAATTGAGACCAACTGCTTATTTATGAGGTTCGTGGTTCCCTTTCAATGACGAAACTTGGTGAAACATCGAATTACCGGGAAGAAATCGCATCAGGACACTCGACAAAGTCCCTCTATTTGGAAAAAGAGGCGAATGGCCTCATTGCCGGAGTATAACCCTCCTTCAATGGTCGGTATCCGCCTGCTTCATATTATTTACCCGATTCTCCCTGCATGGAAGCAGCGACTTTCTTCATTTCTTCGACAGGCAGGTTGGCGCTCGTAATCCGGTACTCTACTCCGTCCGAATTCCAGGTGAGGGTTCTCTGTTGATCGCCTGTGAGCAGCCCAACCGTTGTAAAGTCGATATACACAGCCTCTCCCGGTACGAGGGAAACGGCACGGTCCACGGGTCTGGACTCCATAATTGTATACTGGTATATGCCATCATACTTCAAAATAACCGCATGATCCTTGTTCTCAGGGATTTCCATCGTATCCGGCTCCGTTACCCCAGCCGGTACATAGGCCGGATAGACAATGCCGAACGATCCCATGTCGCGGCCTGTGGCCGTTTCCGTCAAACCATCGGGTCCTTGGGATTCACTACCCTCTGTCGTAGAGGCCACGGGTACTCCATTCTCGTCCACTTCGGCTAAGGTGCCCTCCGTATTATTCATTGCACTCATATTTCTGTTCGTATCAAACGAATCCTTGGTCAGGTTCGTATCGAAGGTAAAGGTATTGAATTTAACCTCAACGACAACGTTCGCCTCCGTATCGGACACTTGCACCTGTTTCGGCGTATAGTTGTCCTTGGCGAGCCAGATCTTCTGACGAATCAAGGAATGACTGTGATAGTTGGCTGCTACATCAAATACGTAGCTATCCTTGTCCTCGGCAAACTGACGGGTGTTATCGCTCAGAATACTGCTCAGCAGCGTTTGATACAAATAGACCTGCCCCTGATTATCCGGCCAGTCGCTCTTGAAGCGGAAGCTCTTGTTTAAGCTAGGCGTCAGCACGAACACTCCATCATCGTTACGAAGTACGATTTGCGTAATGTTCTTTTGCCCATTGGTTAAGCTGATCCGGTAGTAAGACGGAGATTGGTACCATACCTCAACCTGATATTCCTGCGGCGCCGAACCGGTATGTATGGTCATAACACCCGCTCCCTGGTAAGCTCCCTTGGCGCTCTCCAGCTTATCCGCCACCTTGCCCAGATCCTTCACAACGCTGTCTGCATTCTTCTTCCCGCATCCCGCCAGTACTGTGGTTAAGCATAATACTACCGCGAGCAGCACCCATGAAATCCGGCGCATGTCATCATCCCCTTCAATACTTGTTTTGACTTGATTGATACATGTCTATGAGGGACTTGGTCACATTATGCAGACTAGCCTGACAAGCACCGTGAACGTAAACCACGGCAGGCTCTATAACGGCTTGTAACAAAAAAAACGAACAATGGGCTTAGCGATCCTGGACGATCACGATTCCAATAGCTCGTTTTTATAGGTTCTGTAGAACAGTACTATATTGATCTTCTATATCGTGCAGCTCATCCATTCATCCAGAAAGAGGAAAGATTTAAGAGGAGGTATGCACAACCGACTGCTCAGGAACAGTCTTCGTATACGGTGCGAACCATTCTTCATCCACATGGTCAGGTGACGGCAGGCTGCGGGTCGTCGAGTCGAACACCCAGAAGATCCCTACGCAGAATACAGCAATTCCGCATCCCGCGATAACAGAGGAACTTGCGGCAACCACGCCAAGGGAACCTCCGATCAGGCTGCCAAGCGGCATGGCAATCCCACTAAGTCCGCTCGCTGCCGCGAACACCGTGCCCAATCTTTTCGCAGGAATCGCCTTCTGAATGACCGAATTGATGATGACGTTTGTAACGCCTCCGGGAAACCAGGCCAGGCCATACACCAGAATTACTAGCCAAGTCCAAGGGGTAAATACACTAAGACACCAGGCAGCGCCCGACAGACAAAACGCTCCGGCAAAAAGATATCCAAGGGGCAGTCGTTCCAGCTTCAAATATGGAGCCAATATCGCACCCAGCAAACTTCCGCAAGCCTGAGCCATAAGCAATACGCCGTACACGCCGGCTCCTCCAAGGCTGTCGGCAAAAGCAGGCATAACCGTAAAGGTAGCGCCGCCCGCAGCATTGATCACGATAATCCCCATCTGTACCCGTGCGAGCGGGGTTGCCAGAATGTAACGAAGACCCTCTTTCATGTCTGCCCAATACTTATTAAGGGCCTTTCGCATTGTTTTTGAAGTTACTGTTGTTTTCGCAGATGTCTTAATAGCGTTGTTATCTGAAGTTTTGATAGATTTCTTGATCTTCAACTGAGAGAATAACAATGCTCCGATGAAAAATCCAATCGAGTTCCATAAATACAGGGAGACTGCACCCAGCACAATAATCAATACGCCGGATATGGCATTACAAGCAACATCTATGCCTTGATAGGCTAGGGAGAACAGCGAGTTGCCTTGCGTGAGCTGCTTCTTATCGAGAATTTTGGGAAGGGCCGACATTTGGGCTGGGTATACCCACATATTCAGCGTTGATAGAATCGGTGTAATCGCCAGTACAAGTCCGACATTCAGAAAATCGAAATAATAGGCACTCGGAACGATTAACAGAAGAAGCGCTTGAGCCAATTGGGTGTACACCAGAAGCCCCCGTAAAGGCACGCGGTCAATCATCGGACCGGATAACAGTTGAATGATTCGAGGGAGAATTGAGAGAAATCCGGCAAGTCCCGTATACAATGTCGAACCTCCCAGATCGTACACCAGCCACATGGCTGCTACGGCATACAGGCTGTCGCCGATATTGGTAAGAATCCGGCCAACGAATAACAGCAGGAAATTGCGGTTTTTTAAAATGTTCATAAGGAAGCACTCCTTAAGTATAGTTTGATTGTTTAGTTTTGAATAGGAAGAGGCTGAACAGGCCTCTCCTATTCGGACGTTTCCGTGGAAACCACGTTGATTCCTACCGCATACTCCTTGCTGTCTTCCCCTTTGGTTGCGAGAGTCTTGTTCACCCATTTTTCAAGCAGTTCCCTGAATTCCTGTGTCATTTCCTCGTACTGCTCTTCATTCAGCTGCATTCGCAAACTGATCCTTGTGCGGCTGGCCGCTGCATAATCGTCGGCTAGAACCGGATCAACCATCTGCGTCCCCTTGGTGTTAAACCACTTTGCTTTGGACTTATAATATTTCTCTACAATACCGCCAACGGCTCGGGTCTCCACCAAATCTATTAATCCGCCTTCATATAACTTCAGGATATGGTAGTGAATGCTCCCTGGCGATTCTCCCAGTTCATCCGCGACTTGCTTGGCGGTTTTGGCCGTATCCAGCATGGTTCCGATAATCTTCACCCGCTGGGCACTGCCGAGCAGCTTCGCTTGTTCCACCGATATTTCGATGCTCTGATTCTGATTTTCATTCATAAAGAAACACTCCAATCGAATTAAGTTATACGTTCAATATTTCTAAGATGTACGATAAATTTAGTTCGTTCTAATTTAATTTATCATTCTAATTTATTAGATCGATATGGCATAATAATAAACCACCTATTACCATTTGTAAATAGGCGGCTTATATTATCGTTGTTTTTTTCTAAACGGGTTTGACCATATGATAATAAACATGCCCGTTAATCATGATTTCCTTATCTGTTTTATAACCTCTTCTGTCGTATAAAGAATAGGCACGTTGATTGTCCGTCACCACGGCAAGGGCGATCTGACGATACATTAGTTCCTTTGCCTGATGCTCCACGTGACATATCAGAACTGAACCAATCCCCTTTCCGCCAAACTGTGGAGAAACAGATAATGTATCGATATAATATTCATCCTCATCCGCTTCTTTGTCCAGCGCCAGGGAAGGGTCGCTCTTGAGCTTTCGCAGACGATCCAGAATCGGACGATCCAACTCGGCGGCTTGATCGCCCCCATAAGCAACCACAATGCCCGCTACTTTCCCATCGATCTCTTCCACAGCTGCCTGACGATAGCTAAGCCTGCCTTCATCCGCGCGGAAATATTGCTCCAGCACTTCCAAAGCCTTCTCTTCTTCTGCTTCTCCCGTCAGTTGATGTGCTATATCATGCAGAGCATCATACAGAAGTCTAGCGGCTTCGGGCGCATCCTGTGGTCTTGCTGATCTTATCGTCATAATTATGTCTCAACCTCCATGTATTGCTTTTGCTAGTTCATATCAAATATCCCAGTCCTCAACCTCATATAACAGCTCCATATCCGACAAAGCAGTAAAAGAGCGCCGCTTCACTTCCGGATCCCCAATCTTCTCATGCAATCCAAACCCTCTGGACACCTTGAACGTAAAAGACAAACCATGTGGTACCATCGCACTTCCCTTGTACACACCTTCCCCACAGTACGGAATCTCAAATCCGGCATAGATCATAGGAGAAACCGGCGTTGAAGGAGGTACCTTCACCTGAATCGCAACTTTCACAAGTTCGGGCAATTCCTCTACGATTGTAATCTCTTTATCTGCGATCAATTTCCCCATTTGCAGAGTAACCCGGGTGCTGCCGGTTGTTTGAGGCTTCAGCTTTCCGTCAGGCAGCAGCATAAGCAATTCCGGAGATTCCACATGGTATGTTCCGTTTATTAACGTTTGAACAAAACCACTATTATATGTAATGACCGGATTCAGTTGTTTGACGGGTCCTCTTACGCCTACGACGCTATCTCCATAGAGCTTAATCGAAGCAGGTTCTCCAATATCGCCGAAAAAATACAGCAGCGGTGCATGCGCTCTTCCAGCCCAGTCGCTCTGGCTGTGAGCCGCTCCCGGATCCAAGAACAGCATGAGATCTTCCCCGGGCACAAAGCCGTCTTGAATGAGACGCTCTGCTTCCTCCCGTGCGTATTTTTCCATAAAGACCCCTTCGGCCCCGCCCATATCCAGCCAAATTCGAAGCTTGGGGTGCGTGCCGTATCTTTCATAAAAGGGGTGTTCTTTCAGCTCGCCCTCAGCATCAAAATGGGCTTTGACAAAATAAGGCGACATGACCGCAATACTTCCGAACACATCCGGCCTTCTGAAGCCAATATTGTAGGTGACGATGCCGCCTGCGGACGAGCCCATCATCGCGGTATGTTCCGGTCCTTGAAGCGTCCGAAAGCGCTGGTTGATATATGGCATAACTTCTTCAATGATAAATGACTCGTACCGTTCGCCGGCAAACGGCGGATCGAACACCAGATGCATCCTCGGATTGTCGTGAAAATACTCATTCAGTCTTTGATGGGGAACCGTTGAAATTCCAACGATAATAATTTCCTTCATCCGTCCTTCGGAAACCAGCCGATCCGCGGTGAGATGCATATCCCACGAGCCGCCTCGCTCATCGGCCGAAAATACATGCTGCCCGTCATGCATATAGAGTACGGCATAATGCTTCTCCGTATTCTCATGATAACTGGGCGGAAGATATACATACAAACTTCGGGAATTGCCTAAGCTAACCGATGGAAAATCTGCAACTTCTACCATTCTTGAGGACATACTGACCATTCTAACCCCTCCTGACTAATTTTGCACCCGTCGCATTTGCAAATGCGTTTTTCAATCTCTCAAGGCGATCCAACCAACAAAAAAAGGCACAACCTGATCAAATCAGGTTGTACCTCTTGGGTAAGCATTGCCTTACCCATTATTATACTGGGCAATTTCTCCATTTTCAATATCAGATTTTGCCCTCCGGCGGCTCTTTCGGCACATAATTAAAAATCTCGCCATCCACTAAAGTATCAATCAATCGCTCCAGCCATTTATAGTAAGCAACGGCCTCACGCATCTTCGCCTGATCCTCTTGCAGCACCGCTGTCAGTTCTTCATCATCTTCATGCGCTTTGCACAGTTTCTCCGTTTCATCCAGCGCTTTTCGCAGGACATGAATATTGCTCTCCACCGATTTACGCCACTTAATATCGAAGAAATCCACGAAGCTCTGGTACCAATCGTACTCCACTTCATACAAGTCCTTGCGGGAGCCCTTCTCCCACACCTTGTTGACCATTTTATAATCGAGTAATGTGCGTACGCCTGTACTCATGCTAGTCTTGCTCATTTTCATTTCCTGTCCCATTTCATCGAGGTTCATCGGTTTATCCGCAAAATAAAGCAGCCCGTATAAATGTCCCGTTGAGATTGGAATGCCGTACAAATCCATATTCCGTCCAATATTTTCAATGACTCGCTTACGAATCTTATGCACGGCTGCCTGCCGTTCATCATCTAAATGGTACAAGCCCATGCTTGCAGCCTCCTCTTTCTGTAGCCATCCAATAAAGTCATGTCAGCATAACTTGATGGACTCGAAGTGTAGTGTGAACGATCTCCAACAAATCTAAACCAACCCAACTCACACACATTCTCTGATCTATTGTAGGGAAAGCTATTTTAAAAGTAAAGATGGTCGCCCAAGAGCATATAGGAGCATATGGGAGCATTTCAAAGGATAACATTGTACAGTTTTTACTGTACGTACTTTACGTACGGATATAACGTTTGATACTTTACGTATCGGTTGTTACAATGGGTGACATGGGTTTACGAGACGACAGCGATACAGACTCGTCCAAGGGAAAGAGTCTCTCTACAATAAAAGGAGGAGTATTTTTGGCTATTCTGCAAGTTAACAAAGTCAGCAAGCTGTTCGGCGCGAATCCAGAACAAGGGATTCAATTGCTAGAGCAAGGCTGGAGTAAAGCGCGAATTGCGAAAGAGAAAAATATAACGGTTGGCGTCAACCGCGTCAGCTTCGATATTCATGAAGGCGAAATTTTCGTGATTATGGGGCTTTCCGGCAGCGGCAAGTCCACACTCGTCCGTTTGCTAAATAGGTTGATTGAACCAACATCAGGCGAAATATTGATTCATGGTAAAGATCTGCGAAAAATGAACAAAGAGCAGCTGCGGGAAGTGCGCCGTAAGAAAATCAGTATGGTGTTCCAGAAATTCGCCCTCTTCCCCCATCGTTCGGTTGTAGACAACGTGGAATACGGATTAGAGATTCAAAAGGTAGACAAGAGCAAGCGCCGCGAAGCGGCTCTGAGGTCACTTGAGCTTGTCGGCTTGAAAGGCTGGGAGGAGAAAATGCCCGATCAGCTCAGCGGTGGCATGCAGCAGCGTGTCGGGCTTGCCCGCGCACTTGCCAATGATCCCGAAATTCTGCTGATGGACGAAGCCTTCAGCGCATTGGATCCACTGATCCGCAGAGACATGCAGGATGAATTGATCGAGCTTCAAGACAAAATGAAGAAAACCATCGTGTTCATTACACACGATCTGGATGAAGCTCTTCGCATCGGGGACCGCATTGCCTTGATGAAGGACGGTTCGATCGTGCAGATCGGAACGCCGGAAGAAATCCTGACCCAGCCTGCCAACGATTATGTTGAACGGTTCGTGGAAGATGTCGATCTCTCCAAGGTGCTTACCGCAGCACATGTTATGCGCCGCCCAGAGACCATTACGATGGATCGCGGACCTCGTGTTGCGCTGGAGCTTATGCGTGAACGAGGGATCTCCAACCTGTTCGTCATTGACCGTTCCAAGAAACTGCTTGGCGTCATTACCGCCGAGGATGCATCAAATGCGATGAAGAATAACCTCAAGCTTGCGGATATTCTTATTACGGACGGTCCAAGTGTCGGACCAGACACACTGCTAAATGAATTGTTTGAAATTACGAGCATGTCCAAGGTGCCACTCGCCGTTGTGGATGATACCGGCAGATTGATGGGCGTCATCGTCCGCGGTGCCGTTCTTGGCGCCTTGGCTGGAGAAAGCAAGAATGAGGGGGTTACACAAGATGCCTAAGATTCCTCTCGCAAGCTGGATTGATTCATTTGTCGAGTGGTTGGGAGATGTTTTTTCCGGATTGTTTGACGCGATCTCCTTCATCATCGAAAACGTGGTGCAGTTGTTTACTGATGTGTTTATGCTGCCCCATCCGTATCTGTTCATCGTCATTCTGGCTGTCATCGCCTATCTATTGGGCCGACTGCCGTTGACCTTGTTCACTGTCATCGGTTTTCTGCTTATCGATAACTTGGGTTACTGGCCACAAACGATGAGCACACTCAGTCTGGTTATTACAGCAGCATTGATCTCCATCATTCTAGGTGTTCCGCTGGGAATATGGGCTGCTTATAGCAAGAATGCATCCCGAGTGATCATACCGGTCCTCGACTTTATGCAGACGATGCCGGCTTTTGTATACTTGTTGCCTGCTGTTACATTCTTCAGCCTCGGTGTGGTGCCAGGGGTTATTGCTTCGGTTATCTTCGCCATTCCGCCAACGATTCGTCTGACTCGCCTTGGCATTATGCAAGTATCGGAGGAATTGACGGAGGCTGCGGATGCATTCGGCTCAACTTCCGGACAGAAACTGTTCAAGGTTCAGCTTCCACTCGCGATGCCAACCTTGATGGCCGGCATTAACCAGACCATCATGCTCTCGTTGTCGATGGTTGTTATAGCCTCGATGATCGGTGCGCAGGGTATTGGTGCCGAGGTCTACCGTGCAGTAACTCAACTGCAAATTGGTAAAGGGTTTGAAGCCGGTTTGGCTGTCGTCATTCTGGCGATTGTGCTCGACCGCTTTACACAAAATATATTTAAATCTAAAAAGAGGGGTGCTTGATTTGAAGAAACAGAAATTTTGGTTGTTACTAAGCTTGGTCGCCATTCTAGTGCTGTCTGCTTGCGGACAGAGCGGAAAAGACGGCGCTGATGGAAACACCGACAAAGGTACGAATGGAGGCTCAACCGCTTCTCTCGGCGAACAAGTTAAACATGAAATCATCGGTATCGATCCAGGCGCAGGTATCATGAAAGCAACGGCTGCTGCTATTGAAGAATATGGATTGACTGACTGGAAACTGATTGAAGGTTCCGGTGCTGCTATGACTGCAACGCTTGCTAAAGCTATCAAGAATGAAGATCCGATCATTATTACCGGATGGACTCCACACTGGATGTTCGCCAAGTATGATCTGAAATATTTGGATGATCCGAAGAAAGTATACGGTGAAGCTGAAGAGATTCATACGGTTGTCCGTCTTGGACTCAAGGAAGATCATCCGGAAGCATACAAGTTCCTGAGTAACTTCAAATGGACCTCTGATGATATGGGTGAAATTATGACCGCGATTCAAGAAGGTCAAGATCCTGAAGCTGCCGCTAAAGAGTGGGCAGACAGCAATACCGAGAAGGTTGACGCATGGCTTGAAGGCGTTCAGCCGGTTGACGGTAAAAGCTTCAAATTCAGTTATGTCGCTTGGGATTCCGAAATTGCCAGCACGAATCTTCTGAAAGTAATCATGGAAGACAAGCTGGGATATAAAGTGGATGCACTTCAAGTAGAAGCAGGCCCAATGTGGACTGGTGTTGCCAATGGCGACGTGGATGCAACAGTAGCAGCTTGGCTGCCACTCACGCATGCCGACTACTGGGATAAGTTCAAGGACAAAGTGGAAGACCTTGGCGCTAACATGGAAGGCGTAAAAACCGGCCTTGTCGTTCCATCTTATGTGGAAGCTAATTCGATTGAAGATTTGAAATAATGGCAGAAGCCATCCCATAGTATATGGGGTGGCTTTTTTCTATGTAGGCATGCGTTCCAAGATTGTTGGCCTGACTGTGGAAGAGGATGTATCCGCTCCGGTCGCTGTTGAAACCAGGAAAATGAGGATTATACTTTGCGGTATTTTCCCGGTTTCAAAGGCGAACGCCAGGTCTCCTCCACGGATACATCCTCCAATTCTTAGCTCAAGGCCTCCAATCTTTCCACCCCCACATGAAGAGAGCCATCCCACTCCTCTGGGATGGCTTTTTGGGCGGGGCGGGGAAGGGGCAAAGCTGACCAGTATTACACGGTCAGCTTTGCCTGGTTTGCATTGCCGGACCAGCTGTGAGTCCCTCTGGGACTCACAGGCTTGTCGGCTTAGCTTTGAAGGTCTGGCACTGGCCGACCTTCATTCTCCACACCGATTGCCGAACATGCTGTGAATCCCCCTGGGACTCACAGGCTTGCCGGCGCAGCTTGTGGTCTGGCCCCGAGCTGGCCACAATCTTTCTACACCCGGATTGCCGAACAAGCTGCGTACCCCCTCTGAGACTCAACAGGCTTGTCGGCGCAGCTTCTTCGGCCCCTCGGGAGCTTACAACTCCCCCATACGGCCTTGTAGCATTATATCCACCACAAGGCTCCCTCGCTCTAGAAAGCAAAAAGATCATGCCCTACATCATGGGCATGATCTTTTTACTGCCTAAATCTAATTTCTTCTATCTACTACTCTTTTATCGTAACCGTCACAGGAGAGTATTCGGCGATAACGGTTTGTCCATGCACGGATACGCTGCCTTGCGGCGTCAGGTCTTTTTCGGTCATGATTCCAAGGGCGATGGTGAATTTGTTGAACTTGACCGGGATGTTCTTCTCCCGGCGGATCTCTTCACCGTTCACGTAGAAGATCGCCTCGTCCTCGCCGCGATTATACGTAATTTTGTACGTATTGAATTCGCGTGGGGTAAAATGGGTATCTTCCTCTTTAAAAATGCAGAAGAAACGGGTCTTGTCCGATTCCGGCACCTCTACACCAGGGAACGGCAGAACTGCGTACACACTGGCATATTTGTCGTTCGAAGCAAAGAAATCCAGGGCAGCTCCTGTGCTGAAATCAAGCAGGTTCAAGGATACATATCCGTCATACAAATCACCGGGAACGGTACCTTGAGTGCGTGCACGAATTTGAAGCTCAAAAGTCACTTCTCCGGATTCCGGCACTTCCACCTCTTCGTTGGAATAGTACATATGCTTGGCATTGTCGAGAATTTGAATCTGGTTATTCTGACGGCTCAGCGGCGCACGCACATATAGAATGTCGTTGCGTACGATTACAACTGCATTCGGCTCGCGATATTCCCAGAATGAACCGTCCGGCAGCGGAAAGCCACCAATCTTCCACGTTCCGCTCTCAGACAGGATGGAGTGAAAATCACCAAAAATACGTTGTTGTTCCATCTAATTCCCCTTCTTTCTACAAAGTCTGAATGATTCCCTGGATGATCAACGATAGAATTAATACAGCGCCGCAGCGCATTGTCGTCATGGTTGATGCGCCCATCAGCGGTAAATACGCTTCAGAACGGTTGCTGCTCTTCAGTCTTCCATAAACCAGATACAATGGAATCATCGTCAGTAGTGCAATTAATGCATAGGGCGGCAGCGCCCCGACTAACACGCATGCGATTAAGGATAAGCAAGCCAGAAGCAGCAGAACTCGCGAGAAGATCAGCGCTCTTTTTTCGCCCCATACCACGACCAAGGTTTTCTTCCCGGCCTGACGGTCTGCCTGCCAATGCAAGAAGTGATGATTGAACAAAATCAGTGTCGTCAACAGCCCAATGGGCAGGGACAGCAGCAGCGCCCGAACATCCATATGTGAGGTTTGAACGTAGTATGCGCCCATCACTGGCAAAATACCAAAGGATAGCAAAATCGCAATTTCGCTATAACCCTTGCCCCGGTATCCGAATTGAATCGGCGGTGCAACATAGAAATAAGCGATCAGTCCGCCGAGTCCGCCGAAGATAAATGCCCACCAGCCGCTAATCAAGCTGAGAATGATGCCGCTCAGCGCCGCAATCCCAAACAGCCCCCAGGTGATCATCTCAAACTTGCGCAGCGACCAGACACCTTTCGTAAGAAAGCCGGAGTTTGTGGAGATCGCATCGACATGCTCCTGCGCCTCGGTATCCGTTCCGTTCTTATAGTCCCACAAATCATTTACCATATTGGAGAACAGATGGGCGGCGCCGCTTCCGATTAACGTCAATAAAAAGAGGCCTATATGAAATTTGCCCTCCCATACATAAGCCCCAAGCGCTCCCAAAGCAACCGGAATCAGCATGACGGGAATCACTTTGATTCGGGAAGCTTTTTTGAACTGTGCAAGGGCATCCACTTTAGATATGCTCCTTCCTTTGATGAAATTTGTAAAAATACAGAATAGAACGCCTGCAACTGCTTGCAGACGTTGGACGTTGTGAAACATAGAACTTGCATAAATAAGAATAACATAATTGTCGAACTTTGTAATCCGTTTGTTAGAACTTGCCTATGCCATTCATCACACCGAGGATCGCTCAATCAACTCAAAAGCAAGCTCCTTGCGAACCGGCTCTTTCTGCTCGCCTTGAATATGTGCATATAGCATCCTGAAAGCCTCCGAGCCCATCTCAAACAGCCGATTGTCGATGGTAGTCAAACCCAGCATTTTGCCGATCGGCTGGTTGTCGAAACCGATGACAGCAAGCTCCCGTGGAATGGACACTCCTCTCTTTCCCGCTTCATAGATTAACCCGGCGGCCACATGGTCACCCGTTACCAACAAAGCGCTCGGACGCTCCTCCATGCCGGACAGCCGATCCATAATCGCAGCGCCGTCTTCCAGATTGATACATCCGTCAAGGATCCATTCCTCGCGGTAAGGCTCTCCGATCTCTTTAAGGAATTCGCCATACGCGACTTGACGTGCTCTCGTGCTTGGACTATCCAGTCTACCTACCGTGAATCCGATATGTCGATGGCCCCGCTTCATCAAGTACTGCATGGCACTGCGAAAGGCTTCCGCATGGTTTATATATATTGAAGAAAATAATCGTTCACCCGCATCATGACAGCAAACAATCGGCCCATAAGTGCAGTAAGCTTCAATCTGTTCAGGGGTAACCGCCGACGATAAGATCATGATGCCATCGATTTCGCGATTGCGCAGCATCTCGAGCACTTCCAGCTCCTTGTCCGGTGCATACCCGGTTTGGCACAGAATTAGACGATAGCTTGCGGTAAGCGCTTCTTGGCCGGCGCCCTCCATCAATAAGGAGAAATAGGCGTGATGAATAAACGGCAGCATGATAGCAATATTCATCGTCCTGCCTGTAATCAGATGGACCGCGTTCATGTTTCTGGCGTATTTCAATTGCTCCATCGTTTCCAGCACGCGTGTCCGTTTATCTTCTTTGACATAAGGATGATTGTTCAGCACTCGAGACACGGTCGATACCGACACACCTGCAAGCTTGGCAATCTCTTTAATATTAGCCATAACCCATCTCCCCCTCTCCATCCACTTGCTTCATTTCTGATACTATCATGATTGGTTCCCCTATTCAAAAAGGAGACCGAGGCGGTGGGGGAAAGGTTCCATAGACGTTTCACGGATGTTCCTATATTTCCCTTATTTTGATATGATGAATTACATCATTCCTTAGGAGGTAGCTTATGTCTAAACTACTCAAGGCACTTGCTGCTATATGGTTTATTGGCGGCTTTATCGGAGGTGTCATCGTATTTATTATTATGGAAGGCGACTGGCCGACAGGGATTACTTGGCTCATAAGCGGCACCATCTCGGGAGCGCTATTCTATACAGTCGGCGATATCTATGAAATCGTGTCGGAGAATAATACCTTGCTTAGGGAAGTGCTTCAACATCTTCCGCGTGATATAAAGCCGTCCCTTGGAAATTCCAGAGCAAATCTAAGTGCGCTGAAGGATTACAAGATGAAGGCAAGAGATGAACAGCAATAAAAAAGCTTGATCTGGAATGCTTTTCATACTTTACACTAAAATTGGGTGGAGCCTTCATTCATTGTCAGCGTGACCACAAGGGCGTGATGGCGAGAGCTAAGGCTTCTGCCTTTTATGTTAAATCGCCAAGGTAAGTAATATACTGGGGGAGCCGTTCTTCGACAAAACCCAAAAGGGACTCCGTTAGCGGGGTCCCTTTTATGTGGGGTTCAATATTGTGAATCATTTCTGTCCAAAACTTTATTTCAAAATGTTCTTGAATGCCTCTGTCTGCTGCTTGATGCCCACCTCGGTCGCAAAACGCTCAATGCTGGATGCTCCAAAGAATCCTTCTACACCCTTGGTTCGGGACAGAACATATGCTGCATCCTCAGGCTCCGCAATCGGACCACCATGACATAGAATCATAATATCCGGGTTCACAGCTTTACCAGCATCACAGATCGCCTGAATTCTCTCCACACAATCATCCAGCGTCAATGCGGTTTTAGCGCCTATGGTTCCTTTCGTAGTAAGACCCATATGAGCAACCAGGACATCCGCGCCAGCTTCAGCCATCTTCTTCGCCTGATCAACATCAAACACATATGGAGTTGTGAGCATGTCCAGCTCATGTGCCTTCCGAATCATCTCAACCTCAAGATCATAGCCCATGCCCGTCTCTTCCAGATTCGCCCGGAATACACCGTCAATCAAACCCACCGTTGGAAAGTTCTGTACCCCGGCAAAGCCTTGCTCCTTCAGCTGCTTCAGAAAGATATCCATGATCCGGAATGGATCGGTGCCGCACACCCCTGCAAGTACCGGTGTATGCTTCACGACTGGCAGTACCTCATTCCCCATATCCACCACAATCTGGTTCGCATCTCCATACGCCATCAGCCCGGCAAGCGAGCCGCGACCAGCCATCCGGTAACGGCCCGAATTGTAAATGATGATCAAGTCTACACCACCGGCTTCAGCGCTCTTGGCTGAGATGCCCGTCCCTGCTCCTGCTCCCAGTAATACATGACCGGCTGCTACCTCAGATTTCAGTTTTGCTAATACTTCTGCTCTTGTTGTCATTCCCATGATCATTTCCTCCTTTAAGATACAGGCTTGGACGAACCTTACTGCTGTTTCATCAATTCCATCAGTTTATCGGCCGCAGCCACTGCAAAAGCTTGATCATTGATATCCGTATTCATCTCGATCAACTCAACGTTTTTACGATCAATGCGTTGTCTTAACGTATTAAACAGCGTCTCATCCTCTTCCGTTCCATGAAATGCTTCTCCCTCGACATCGAGCATCGATACGCCCTTCAAAGGGAGCATCAGCACTGTAGGACCCTGTGCTTCATTCAGCTTCTCAGCGATCTTCTCACCAAGCTGCCGGTTCTCTTCGACCGTCGTGCGCATCAGCGTAACCGAAGGGTTATGCTTATACAGATTCCGTCCCCGGAATGCCTCAGGCACGCTCTCATAAGGACCGAAGTTGACCATGTCCAGTGCTCCTGTCGATACAACCTGCGGCACTTTGCAGCGTCCAGCAGCTTCCAGTCGATGCGGTCCAGCCGCCAACACGCCTCCAACCAGCTCATCGCACCATTCCGTTGTCGTTAAATCCAGTACGCCATCTATATATCCGGCCTCAATTAAGCTCTCCATCGTTTGTCCGCCCGTACCTGTTGCGTGAAACACAAGCACTTCGTAACCATGCTGCTCCAAATGCTCCCTGGCATAATCAATACAAGGAGTTGTAACTCCAAACATCGTTGCTGCAATTAAGGGTTTCTTATCCGCCGGAGGTGCCGATTCAAACGTCACCATCCCGGCAATTGCGTGAGCCGCGTTCGTAAATATTTTGGTGGAAAACGAGTTCAGTCCGGATACATCTACGATGGAAGGGAACATGATAATGTCGCTTGTCCCTACGTACGGTGCTGTATTGCCGGAAGCGACCGTGGACACCATTAGTTTCGGGACGCCAATCGGCAAGGTTCTCATCCCCGCTGTAACGATGGACGTTCCTCCTGTTCCGCCAAATGACAGCATGGCATCGAATTTACCTTCTGCATAGAGCTTCGGCACGATGTGCTCCATCCCGCGGGCTAATGTTTCGGTCCCAGCTGACCGGTCCTTCCGAGCAGCAATTTCGTGTATATCCATGCCTACCGCTGCTGCAATCTCCACATTGGTTACATCCGGTGTGAACATGGGCTCAAACACACCGCAGTGGATCGTGAACGTCTTTAAACCCAAGCTCTCAAGGATCGATTTCACATATGAAAACTCGGCACCCTTTGAATCAAAAGTTCCTGCAATCGCTACCGTCTTCACCGCACAGACCTCCTCTTATGTCTCCTGCGGGATCGCTTGTCCGTCCCGACCAGTCCGGCATCTGATCCCTACAAGACCATAATACAGCGCTTTCAAATAAAAAGGATCGTATCCATGTACGATCTTTATGTATATTTGTCTTTGATCTGCTGACGATAGGATTGGGGAGATATACCCGTGTATTTTTTAAAGGTTTTGCTGAAGTGAACATAATCAGGATACCCGACCAGCTCTGCTATTCTGCCTAGGGACAACTTACTCTGCTTCATGATATCCTGCGCCTTGTGAATCCGGTATTTGGCGATATACTCCGGAAAGGTGCATCCAACCTCCTTGTTAAAAAGCGCACTCAGATGCGTTCTTGAAACATGAATCATCTCTGCCAGCTCCGTCATTGAAATCGGGTCTGCATAATGCTCGGCGACATATTCTTTAACATAAGCAACATAATCCAGCGGCTCTTCAAGCTGTGTCAGCTTATTCATCAGCTGCTGATCCTGCTCCAGATGGCCCATAGCCTTAAAGCGATGTGTTGCATCCACAATGGCTTCTTCCGTCGGCGTCCGTTCAACACTCGACCCGCCCACGTAACCCATGGCGGAGGTGTTGTCGTACATGTATTGCACATCAATCGGCGTATGAACCGGGCCGCCATAAACCAGCTTGATTGGCTGCTTGCTCGAAGCGTCACATACTTCGAATATGCCTCTGGCGATTTCCGCCCCCTTCTCCAGCGACCATGACTTCGTGGTGCCCATCATGCCGCCTGCTGTGACACCCAGATGGGCACAGATCATATCCGCTCCGGCCTCCAGCATCCACTTCGCCTGCTCCGGATTGAATACAAAAGCCATCGTAAGTATCCCCTGCTCATGGGCGATTCGAATGGCCTCGACCTCCTGCAGGTAAGTAATGCCTTCCTCTTCCAAAGCTTCTCGAAATTGTCCATCAATTAATCCTACGGTCGGATAGTTGATGATGCCGGCAAAACCACTGTCCCGAATCCATGCCAAATAATCCGCCATCTGGACCGTTGGATCCGTTCCGCACAAGCCGAAGATGACCGGCGTATCGCGGACCGCTGACAGAATCTCCCTCGAGCCGAATTCCATCACCATCTCATTGGAGTTGGCATAGGGCATGAGCCCAGCCAAAGAGCCGAGCCCCATCTGCCGAAAACGGCCAGAGTTCAGGGCCAATATAAAATCGGCACCGCCCCTGACCGCATATTTTGCTGAAATTCCCGCTCCTGCCGCAACGCCAATCAATCGCTCTTGGGTCTGTAATCCTCTATGTAATCGATCTAAAATCTGTTCTCTGGTCGTTATCAAAGTTATGGGTCCCCTTATCTTCAAACTGACCGTCATATCTCATCATTTCCTGATATCACTAAACCTATTATAAAATGAATATCAATAAAGCCGTTTCGTGTAACTGTCCTGCAGTGCCCTAGTAACGGTCTCTTCCGTCACGCTCTCTTGATTCACATGATCCGCTATGATCCTGGACGGATTCGGAAGCTGTTCGCGGGCCAGCCATGAATCCGGATCCCAAACCTGCGAACGCATAAATGACTTGGCACAGTGGATATAGCATTCCTCAACTTTGACTCCGATGCCAAGCCATGGCCGTTTGCCCTGTACGCTAAGGTGATCCAAAATGTCCTCATCCCTTACCAAGACGGCACTGCCGTTGATTCGCAAGGTCTCCTTCAAGCCGGGGATGACAAACACGAGTCCAACCTTCGGATTAGACAGGATATTGCGCAACGAATCAAACCGTCGATTGCCCGGCCGCTCCGGAATAACCAAATAGGATTCATCCATTATATGTACAAATCCCGCTGCATCGCCCCGGGGCGAGACATCGCAGGATCCGGATGCATCGGAAGTAGATATAAATAACAATGGACTTTTTGCTATGAAGTCTATGCAGTGATGGTCCAATCGATCAATTTCCTTGTTTTTGACCACAGGGCTGGACTCGCCGAACAAATCCCGAAGCTCATCCTCTGATGTAATAACCGATTGAAAAGGAACTTTTGACATCACAATCACTCTCCTATTGGTTACCTCTTATATCTTTCCTCTATATTTAATCATATCCTGATTTTTGTCCAATTTCACTATTAAACAAAGAAGCTTCCCACAAGTTCAATGAACCTATGAGAAGCCCCCCGTTTTCGTTCTTATAGGAAAATAATCAGCAACGTTCCCACGACAAAGCAGTAATAAGCAAAGTATTTCAAATTCCCGCGCGCCATAATATTCATGAACCATTTCATCGCAAAATAAGTACAGACCAACGTAGCGATGAACGCGATCAGATACGGGATAAACAGCGAGGAGATGTTAGGATCTGATGCAATATCCTTTGCCCCCAGCACCATGCCCCCCAGGCTAATCGGGATGTACAACATAAATGAAAACCGCAGAGCCGTTTCCTGTTTCATACCTACCGCAATGGACGTAATGACGGTTGAGCCCGATCGGCTAATACCCGGAATCAGCGCTACAGCCTGTGCCAGACCTACAATCAGCGCATCCTTAAATGACAGATCATTATCCAGCTTGCGCCCCCGCAAATTCCGAATCAGCCACAGGGCGACGCCCGTGAACAGCAGCGCAATTCCGACCGTACGTACAGAGGCGAATATCTCCTCAATCTGATCTTTAAACAACAGCCCGATAATGACAGCCGGAATTGTACCTACAATAATATACAGAATAAACAGGAAGTCTGATTTATATTCCGGTTTTCGTGTGCGCAAGTAACCTAAGCCATTGACGATCAGGCGCTGCACATCCTTACGAAAGATATACACAATCGCAATTAATGATGCCGTATTGGTCAAAATTTCAAACGACAGTCCGTTCTGCTCCATGCCCATAAGTCTCTGGGCGACAATCAGATGTCCACTGGAGGATACCGGAATAGGCTCCGTAACCCCTTGCACGATCCCCAGCAGCAAATACTTCAACCACAAAATGAAATCTCCCATAATACAAATTCTCCTAATCTTTTAAACACATTTGTCTTTTAAAAATACTATTCTATCATAGCCTAACAAAATAGGAAGAATCAAACCTTTAGTGGAACATGCTTGTGCGTGCATCGGCATCGTATCGGCATGTCAAAGAAGCAGCCCTTCCATTCGTTCGTTATAGCCAAAAACTTATGTAAACAAGAGAAGCCCCTCTAACCACGGAATTAGAGGGGCTCCTAATCTATTGTTAAGAGGTGATTTCATCATAAAATATGCAGCTTAATAAAACCTTAAAGCTTCATTAGGGGAACATAAAAAGTTAGCACACTCCCATAATTACGATGATCATACACTGCCTCAATCAAAATTTACGGTAGTAGTTCTTTCGGCTCACCTAAACTTCTTTTTTCTCCAATATTCTCACAATTTAGCATCCTGTTATAGAAATAAATACCTAGTTCTGATAGACTGGTCTATAATCTTCCTATGATGGATGTATTTATTTATAGCTATTCCCTCATTAACAACAAGTGGAATTATTCCGCCTGAGCCAATCCCCTAGCCGATAGGGACTTAAAGAAAAGAGAAGAGAAGAAAAAATGAGATCAAGCGTAAAATTCACCCTGTTCATCCTATTATTAACGGCCATGCTAACTGCCTGCAGTTCAGAGAAAAAAACAGCCGAGGAGTCACCCGCTCCTACGCCGAAAGAAGAAGTAGTAAAAAACACTTCCACTGACGATACAAAGGAGAAAGAAGTACCTAATAAAACACAACAATTTTCAGGGGAGAACTTCTCCTTTTCCTACCCCTCGACTTGGAAGGATGCCGGGCTTGACGTTCCTCAAATTACTGCTGCGTTTGTAAATCCGAATCCCCAAGGGCCTTTTGCTGAAAACGTAAACCTAATTATCGAAGAATCATCTGCCACACCTCAGGAAGCAGCTGATATCTCCGCAGAAGGTTTAGCCAGTGGAGCTGGCGGAGAGCTAATACAAAATTACAAAAAATTAAATTACATGGATATAGCGGATAAAGCTGCAGGGATCCTCGAAGCTGAATACACGCAGGGAGAGTTGAACGCGCAGGTCATATTAACGCAATACTTTGTCTCGGATGGCCAAGCGATGTATATCCTTTCCATCGCCTCCCCCAAAGATGCTTACGATAATGGAGGGAAAGCGATTGTTCAGAACATAATAGATTCCTTCGAAATCGTTAACGCTAACCATGCCGTTGCAGACCCGAATGCTAACGCTGGCACGAACAACGACGATCTTACGGAGGAAAATCTTTTTGCTGAAATGATGGCTTATATCATCCCGATCGAAGTCGAAAACGGAGCACTTGACCAAAAAAACTATAACTACATTGTTAAGAACTATACGTTATTTCCAGCACTAACACGTGAAACTCAAAAGAAGGCGATCGCCGAAGTCAACCCAAACATCGATTCCCGACATCTGTTTAAAAATATCAATCCATATTTAGAACAAATGATTGAGGTCAGCGGATATGTTGTTGAAATCATGGAAGAAGAGATTGATGAGGGTCTTACCGTTACCGAAATCCATATCATTGATGATTATGATAACTCCATTTTCGGCTATTACGCCCATACTACTGGCGATATTCTTCAAGACGATTACGTAACGATGCGGGGCGTGCCGGCTACCTATTATTCATTTGAAAATATTAGTGGCGGGACTACAAATTCAGTTCTTATGGGCATTTCGACAATCGAAAAAACCCCGTAATCGTCCGGAACAGGGCTCTTGCTCTAGGATGAACAGATATAAAGAAAAAGCACCAACTCAAGGTGCTTTTTTTTCTTTATTCTTTATTCTTTATTCTTTATTCTTTATTCTTTATTCTTTATTCTTTATTCTTTATTCTTTATTCTTTATTCTTTATAAATAATCATGACATCAAACGTTCCATCTGACGATGACATCTTGATATCTTTAACATCATCCGGATGAAGATTATACAGGAATTCATTCACCTTTTCCTGCAGTTCATCCAGCTCGGAATCGCAAAAGATCTCAACCTTCAACTTTTTTAACATGTAAATCCCCCCCGCTTCAAACTTCGACATAAAGCGGGGTTTCCCTGCTGGGATCGAAGTTATTAAACGGGATTTTCACCTATCGCCTACTTTAATTCTTCTTCTTCTGCTTTCACAATCCATGTCTTAGCACCCCCTAATTTATGGTATATTGGTGGAGTCGTTGTTCCATTCTCAGAGGAAATTTTCATTATATAAAACATGTTGGTGGTGAAATCTAATGATGCTGCTCAAGCACAAACGTATGACCCTAATTACTATCATGCTCATGTTGTCTTCCGTCATTCTGTTCTACGGACTGCTTTATATGAAAGAACAACCTGGCGGGTTTTCGGATTGGCGTATATCGCGCACCATGGGACTCGAGGGTACGATTCGAATCCCGCTTGGCAAGTCACCGGAAGATGCTATTGAACAGTTTAGAGGCCCATCGACGATGCGGGTTATTCACCATGAACCTGTAAGAGGGGGCACCCTTTTGTTTATGGACCGGGATGGTAAAGAGGACAGCAGCAATCTTCAGATAGAGTATGTACGAAAAACATGGTTTGGATGGAAATGGGCTTGGGGTGGAGGATATGGTATGAGTAAGTCCCCACAGTCTGCGTTAAACTATATGATCATGCCTAGGCCTGATCATATTTCAGATACCTTTCCCATCGTTTTCGGAAATATTCTTGACCCCTCGGTCACGAGTATCGCTATTCAGAGCAAAGGCGGGGGCCATTACAACGCTGAACTGGCTGCCGTGGGCAGCGGGAAGAGAATCTGGTTTGCATTTCTGCCCTCGTCCACTTTTACTCCTTTTGATATCGAAGCTTTTGATGAACAAGGGGAGCTTATAGCTGAGCAAACCGTAACCGACCCCAATGACGGCGGCTCGATCGATGTTAGAAATTGATCTTTAGGTCATTATTGTAGCAGGAAAGCTGTGAGGGATTTCTCATCTAGCGGAAACAATGTCATCAATCTTAATCCAATGCCATTCCTCTTCGGTTATGGACAATTTGATCTCCCGTCTGAATGTATGGATCAATACCACAATCCCAACCAGCTCCGTATTCCCATATTCATCAAACAGTCTTACTGTAACTTGGTGGTGCTCATGAAAGGACTCGGCCAAAGCACTTTCGATCAGCTCCATTTCCTGTGGATCGAGGATTGGCCGCTCCCTTCTTCCCTCTTCCAGCTGCCGGCGGATAATGGTTTCTTTGTGCTCGGGAAGCATCATGCGGCTGGACTCCCATAGTCCGTTTCCCTCCAGCTTTTTGCGTGTTGTTGTCATTTATAGTGTCCTCCTATCTTGGCTGATCGGTCCAGCGCTTGGCCTGCGTCTGTCTTGGATACGGCCCGAATTACAATCGAATTTCCATACTTATTCTTAAGGGCATCCGTCACCCGCTCCAGAGCCATCGACCGCTCCCGGCCGGTATCAAACAGTGACATCTGATATTCCGAGTCTGGACTAAGCTGCGATAAACTTACGCCCACTCTCCGAATCGGTAAGCCATCCCAATACTTCTCCAGTAACCGGCAAGCCCATTGGTAGACTTGATTCGTAATGTTGGAGGGGTCTTCCATTTTAAGCTGGCGGCTGAAGCCGGTAGGTCGATCGAAGTCTGCTCCCATGCAGCCGACCGTTACCACATGCCCCATAAAACCAAGACCGCGGCAGCGCTGGCACACCAGTTCCGTCAGCTCCAGCAGCACCACCTTGATCTCCTCAAGCTTGCTGTAATCCCGAGGGAGCGTCATCATATGTCCCACCGACTTAGGATCGACCTGATGCGTACCCGGACGTACAGGGCTATCATCGATTCCGTTAGCAATTCGCCAGTACATCTCGGCCTGGATGTCCGAGTTCTTTCCAAACTTGCGCCGCATCATCTGTTTGAGCTTGGCAAGCGGCGTCTGTGCGACGCTGCCGATCGTTGGCAGACCCATGACATTAAAATGGCGGGTCATCCGGCTGCCAGCCATGAACATTTTATTCACCGGCAGCTTCCAGAGCGTTTCGGCAAGCATATCCTTGGACAAGGTATAGATGCCTGAGGGATTTTTTTTGGCATAGTTATCACATGCCGTCTTCGCCAGAATCTTCGTCTCCGCAATTCCAAAGCGAGTGTACACGCCCGTTGCCGCCTGAACATGCGTTTGAATCATCTGAGCAAGCTCTTCCGGAGTATCGGCGTATAGATGCATGCTGCCGGTTACGTCCAGGAACTGTTCATCGATACTGTACGGCTCCACCAGGTCCGTATATCTCTTATAAATGTCCGTGATGAGCATGGACACATCAATATACCGCTGCATTCTGGGCTTGATAACGACGAGATCCGGACACTTCGCCATAGCTTCCCCAAGTCTCTCCGCCGTGGTTATCCCTTTTTTCTTCGCAAGCGGGCAAGCAGCCAGCACAATTCCTGACCGGCGCTCCGGATCGCCAGCAACCACGAGCGGACGATCCTTGTATTCCGGATGCTCTGCCTTCTCTACACTGGCGTAAAACGATTGGCAATCACCTAACATCACAATCCGTTTGGGTGATCTCACGGTTATTTCCTCCTTCAAGTCATGAAATAGGAACATTCGTTTGTATTATATGCGAACACTCGTTCTTTTATCAATGTAAATTTAACCCACCCATTAGAAGAAGTATCCCAGGGAGAAGTAAAGGGGATATGGAAATTTGATGCACTTCCAAAAAATGAATGTGATAGAATAAAAGTGGTAAAGAAATGACGAGGGCGAAAACCAAGGGCATGATGAATTTTCTGATAACTGCAGGATTATTATGCCTGGCAATTACCGGGCTGTTGTCAGAAGCCTTTACGACAGGATATCAACAGAGGGACAACTTCTATGTAGACTCCAAGGATGATCGCGCCTCTAAAAAGAAAGTGGCCAACGGGTTCTTCCTAGCCGGGCTTGCCTTTCTGGCAGCAGCAGGTATCGTCTATCTATTCAGCTAACAGAGGGATTACGATAAAGTGGTGATCATAAAAAGGGGGCTTTTTGAAATGGGATCAGCATCAGCAGTTGGTTACGCGGGTATCATAGCTATGCTAATCATATTTTTAATTACTTTATTAATAGTATATCGATTGGTTAAGCTTGCTGTTAACCGTTCAGAACTCAAAACAGATATTACTAAGTTGAGGATCGAGGTCAAAAACCTGAAAGAAAAGATAAATCGAATGGAAAAGTCGACAAGTGAGTGAGGTTTATTCTCACCATTCTGGATTATTCTCATCCAAATTGAATTTACCAGCTTGCACCATCACATACTGTTTCAATAAAAAAGTAACCGTCCATGAAATGCCTAGTTAGCATTCGGTTCGGTTACTTTTTTTGATCTGTTTGGTGTGAACGCATAAAGTCTCGTTCTTTCTCTACTGCAAATTTTGCAATGATTTCAATTCTGAGAAAATTCTTTGCTTGCTTACGCTCTCAGTATACGCATCTTCTAGATCCGTCCCATCCATATTGAATTTACCAGCTTGCATATTAATTACGCTGTATTGTCCATACGTATTCTTCACCATAAAGATCATATAACTGCTGCCGCTTTTCATTTCAGTATATCCTGCCATTTTTAACTTTTCTTTCCCCGAAAGAGTTTGCCTCAGAACAATGGGTTCTATCACTTTCAAGTTACTCGCGTCTTCCTCTGGACCTTTCAAAACCCTCTCCACTTCAATCTCGGTTAGTGTGTAAAAGTCCATAATTGCACCATTCTCAACTGTTCTAATCGTCATTTCACGATCCTCAAAATCTTTCACGGGACTTCCAATAACGACTAGCTCGGCACCCGAAAATAATGCTCTTCCCGTTGAGTATCCCTTATAATCTGGGTAAGTTCTAATATTGCGAACCGAATTATAAATGGCAAAATAATAATAGCAGGCCGCTGCAAGGATGATCGCCAACAATAGTGAAAGAATTAGGCTTTTCTTTTTTATAAATATTTAAATCCCCCCCATAAACTAACGGTCATGCTTGTGACTGTAGAAAGTGCTCCACATCGAGCCACTCAGGAATTATTCTATCTCCTTATATTTTAGAACGTTAACCAACGAGTGTTAGTTACTCCCTGCACCCTGCAGAAGCTGAACAAGATCTGTCGGATGCCTGCCGATAGTCCCTGCTATCCTATAGATGAACGGAGGTCGTTGGATGAATATGCTTGAAAACTTAAATGGAGCATTAGACTACATTGAACAGAATCTGGAGAATGAGATTGATGAACACGAGATAGCAAAACGTGCTTACTGTTCAGTTTTTCATTTTAAAAGGATGTTCTCATACCTGGCAGGTATTCCTCTTCAAGAATATATTCGCCGCAGACGTCTCACACTCGCAGCATTGGATTTGCAGGACAGAACACTTAAAGTGATCGATATCGCCGTTAAGTATGGTTACAGTTCACCCGACGCATTCACCCGCGCTTTTCAGGCTTTACATGGAATTACACCAACAGCAGCCAGAACCACCAGCCGTTCGATTCCTATTGTAAAAGTCAGTTAGCAGCAAACCAATTTCATGAATAAAACATCTACTTTGTTCAAATGCCTCATAGTAAATTTTACCCACCTCTGATATACTGAAAGCATAACTTTAGGCATAGGTATGTGATTAATCAAATGTGGGATAAAGAACTGAAAATAGCTATACAGAAGAAGCAAATCGTGACGATATACCTTATTGACGGCGCAGTATTACAAGGCATACCAGATACTTGTACAGATCGCTTAAAGATGCGGAGTCCTTATGGGCCAGTCTGGGTGCCATTAGAGGAAATAAAGCATGTGAGTCGATTAATACGACTAGACGTAAAAAAGAACCTACTGACACATCCCTAGTAGGTTCTTTTTGCTATCTAAAATGAAATGTACTTGAGGTTCGTCCAGGTATAAAGGCATGACATATATGGGAAGGGAAACAAAAGCAATTAGACTTAGCAAGTGAATCAGATGAGGAGGATTAAATAAAATTGAGGAAAATCATCACATTCCTTGTTGTTGGAATAGTTATATTTGTTATCTTACTCGCTATTGATCATTCCTACGTATCCATGAACAAATACATTAGTGAGCTTTCCCTTGCAGCAAATATGGAGCGTTTTATTTAACATTATATTCGGAATATTGAGTGGCATATTACTTACTAGAATTTTGGCAAAAAGCGAATCCTAAAAAAAGACCCGTTATTAGGGTCTTTTTCTTTGAAATTAGTTAGACCAAAAACCTGTTAAGGAGGTTTCAACAATGAAGCTAATTAAAATGAATTGAACCGGATTCGTCTTGGAACAAATAACACAGGTCGCATGCCACCCATCTTCCACATCACTTCATCCATAATTAGCAACTTTAAACATTTCGATTTCAATAGGTTACAGGGCATTACTTGCTGCGATTGCTGCACTCGCTTCTAATAATGCAAGCCAGGACAAAGACACAAAGTCCCAGCTTACTACATTTGTGTACATAACAATTCTGTATGTAATCTTGAACATTATCATATTTCTTATTTCGTTTATGATAGACGATACGTACCTTGCTCTCTGGGGTCGCATGTTGATTGGTGTACTTCTATTTATTCTGATTGCCTATTCAAACTTTCTTCTAAAGATTTCTGTAAGACTGATTTACTAAAAAAAGCGAGAAGATTTACGCCTCAGTCATATGCCGCATTCATGCAGCCGCGCGTATCATTCTCGCTTTTTTCTATGGTTACATCCAAGTTAACAAGACCCCTCACGGGATCAAAATTCTCGGCACTCTCTGCTTGTAAAGTCGATGGTCAAGTTAACGAAATTTTACCTTTGAACAGCTGATGCAAAACCATCGTGGTTACGCCGATCACATAATTTCTTTTGCCTAAGCTTGCAGGGGTAACCCAATTCGAGTCATATAAACCATCCACCGTAAATTTGGCTAGATGATCGTGGATCTTCTGAAGGCATTTCGGTGACATCATGAACCACCCGTCCAAAATGGTCTTTTGCGGACCAAACAGGTTCATCATAACCGCAACCGCCCTACTCAAAAATAGCAGGCTTCGATTCATCATCGTCTCGATCCAAATTTCCCCGCGTTCATACGCTTGTACAACTTCTTCAATGGTTTGAGGTACAGGGCAGCCATGCTTGACTGCCCTTTTCCGCGCCTGCTCCAGCACATAGGTACTGTTAAACCAATTATCATGCAGCAGGGCGACCTCTCCTGCTCTTCCTTTGTACCCAGAATAGACCTGGCCATTCACGATAAACCGGGCTCCAACGCCTTCATAAATCCATACATATAACACGTTCTTAACGCTCGGACTCGTCTCCAAGTAATATTCCGCAAAGGCAGCCGCATTGGTGTCGTTCATGACGTGAATAGGCAGATTATAATAACGGGATTGAAGCAGCTTGACGATCTCAAAATCCTTTAGATTCAAGTAACGTGCATACGATATTGTCCCGCTACCCTCGTCAACAATGCCGGGAGAAACGATACCGATTCCTTTGACTTGGGAAAAATCTTGGATTCCTGCAATTCGGGCAATCTCGCTTATACAATGCAATATCGTCTGCAGCACCTGGTCATTTCCTTTTACGGCTGGAACTGTAAGCTCAGCGACAATTTCACTGTGGAAATTGGACAGCGTGGAATAAAATGAGTTGTTTCCCAAACCGACTGAAATGACAAACCCTTTGTCCTTGCTGATCTCCAACGATATGGCCTTACGCCCCGCCCCAACCGATGACTTTTCACCTGATTCGACAATGAATCCTTCGGCAATCAGCTCATCCACCAAGGAAGACACGGTCGTAGCGCTCAGCTTCGTAACCTTTGCGATATCCGCGCGCGACATCGCTTTTTCCCTATGAAGTAAGCTTAAGATGGTCGCTCGGTTGATTTCTTTCATAAGATATACGTTACCTCTAATATGTTTCATTGCTATACCTTTCTCCAGGGTAATGTGTTCTCTAGAAAAAGAAACCCCCTAGTTTCCATTGTTCTTACCCATTACTTCATTAATTCTTTATTCGCCTGATATGCTTTGTTCTGGATCGCTTCCAGTTCATCAAAACGCATGGATCTCACTTTCTCAACGAATGCATCAAATTGGGATAAAGGCTCCTGCCCGATAATAAACTTGCTGATCATCTCATTCACATAGGTATCGATCTGCGTTTTGATCTCCGTACTCGTCTCAAAATCATCTTCAGTGTACTTCAAGGCTGGTACCGGATCCCGGAAATAATCTTGTTCGACGTAATAGAACAGTTGCTTGGCAGCATCCTCGCTCACCGCAGCAGCTTTCTCATAACGCTCATCTTGACGGAAACCGATCCATGGCTGCGCTCCGATTCTACTTAATGCCTTAGCAGCCCCATCCGGATTGTTCATAATCTTGTCGGTATACTTCAGCGTTCCATCGGCTTCCTTCGTATAGGTGTCGCCCTCAACCCCGAAGTTAAATAGCAATTGACCTTCGTCACTGTAAGCATACTCAAAAATTTCCATCGTTTTGTCGACGTGCTTGTTGTGGCCGCTGATGGCCCAAGCAACAGGCACCACGATTTGCTGCTGCCTGCTCGTAAGCGGTTTGTCGCCTTTGTTCATGACTGGAGGTGGCGTAACCTGAAAATTAAATCCTTTAATGTTCTCAACTTCAGGTCTCGCATTGAAACTTGCCACATATCCAACCCAATGGTTGGTCGCACCGACCTTATCATTGAAGATCATCGAAGTATAGTCTTTATCTTGTCTCGACAGGATCTCTTGATCAAACAATCCTTCACTGTACCATTTGTTCATCGTAGTAAGAAATTCCTTGGCGCGTGGATCGATTGGCGTATAGATCATCTTGCCGTTCTCCTCCATCCAGCGGCCATCCTCATTCAAGTCAATGCCCCAAGCATCGGCAAAGTTCAAATAAAAAGTGCCGGCCGTAGAAAACGGCACTTCATCCTTCGGATCACCATTTCCGTTGGCATCCTGCTCTTTGAACGCTTTCAAAGTATTATACCAATCATCAATCGTTTCGGGTACTGGCAGACTTAAACGATCCAACCAGTCTTGACGAACCAAGGGACCTTCCGATGTACGAACCGCGGACAACATGGGAACTGCGTAAATATTGCCATCCGCATTCACAATCTGAGATTTGGCAATTTTGTCTTCTACTAAGTATTTTTGCAGATTAGGCTTATCCTTAATCAGATCGTTCAGCGGGATGAACACGCCCTGCGGACCGTACTTGTTAAAGTTGCCAGGCGCATCCGCAACGATATCCGGATACTCATTGGAAGAAATCATAAGCGGAAATTTGTCACGCATCGTTTTGGCATCACCTGTAATAAAGTCAAATTCCACGTTAAACTTTTTCCCGATTTCCTTCCATACCAGTGTTTCGTTGCTGTACATTTCATCCGTTGCCCGGCTCGCAATAAAAATCGATAATTTCACCGGCTGATCATCACCGCTCTTATTGTCTGAAGGCGACGCTTCTCCATCTGACGCTCCGCCTCCGCAAGCTGATGTCAGAAGAGCCATAATGATTACCATGATCAATAAGGATATCCCATTCTTTCTCCATTGTCTGTACATTCTTATGACCTCCACTTTGGATTATTCATTAAACGCAGCACATCTTCATTTACTGATCTACTAACTCTTAACGGCGCCGATCATCACCCCTTTCACGAAATACTTTTGCAGAAACGGATAGGCCATAATAATCGGCAGAGCGGTAACCACGATAGCCGCATATTGAATGGTGATCGGCAGAACTCCGGAACTTTGAACCAGCGCCTTCTCCAATTCCTTATCAAATGAGCTGTCCCGGATAATCCGAACCAATAGCACCTGAACCGGCATCAATTGTTCCTTGCTAAGCAGTATCAATTCCCAAAAAAAGGAGTTCCATTTGCCGACCGCATAATACAAGCCGATAGCGGCAAGAACCGGTTTGGATAAAGGCAGCGCCATTTGCAGGAATATCCTGATATCGCTGGCTCCGTCGATCTTGGCCGATTCTTCGATCTCTTTGGGAAGACTCTCAAAATAAGTCCGTACAATGATGATATAGAACGTAGATATCGCTGCGTAAAGCAAGATACCCATTCGGGAATTAAGCAAATGAAGATCTCTCATGACCATATAAAATGGAATCATTCCGCCACCAAACCATAATGGAATCGCCAAAAAGATAGCGGCAAAATTGCGCAGCTTCCAATTTTTCCGTGACAGCGGATAGGCCGCCAGCGTTGTTAACAGTAAGCTGAGAAATGTTCCCACCACCGTGTAGTAAATCGTATTGCCATAGGCCACGATCATTCCCTTATAATTCAAAACCGTCTCATAAGCCGACAAATTGATTCCTTTGGGCCAAAGAAGCACTTCATTTCGCATCACACTGTCCGTATTGCTGATTGAAACGGATAGAATATAAATGAACGGGTAGAGCATCACGATACAAGTGACGATAATAAACAGATAGATGAATACAAAATAAATGGTGTCACTGACGTCCACTCTCTTTCTGCTCTTAAGCATGTTCTTCCCCCTTCTACCAAAGCGAAGTCTGGTTAGCCTTTTTGCTCAAGTAATTAGCTCCGTATACCAGAATAAAACCAATTACCGCCTGGAACAGGCCAACCGCTGTGGCATAGCTGTAGTTGTTGTCGATGAGTCCTTTTCTGTACACGTAAGTATTCAGGACATCCGCGGTATCATAAATTGTTGGATTATATAACAACAGAATTTTGCCGAAGTCAGCCGTTAAAATCGTGCCCAGGTTTAACAGCAGCATAATAATAATAGTCGGGACCAGACTTGGGAATGTAATGTAACGGAGCTGACTCCATCGGCCCGCCCCATCGATCTTGGCTGCTTCATAGAGGTCAGGGCTAATGCCCGAAAGAGCGGCGATATAAATAATGGCGGAGAACCCGGCTCCCTGCCAAATCCCTAGTAGCACATAAATCGTTCTAAAGTAATCCGGATCTTGAAAGAAGAAAATACTCTCCATTCCAAGTTTATTTAAAATAATATTGACGATTCCCGTACTTGGCGATAGGAAGGTAAGCGCCATCCCGCATACGACAACCGTAGAGATAAAATATGGTAAATAGCTGATCGTCTGTGCAATCTTTTTGAACAGGAGGTTTCGTATTTCATTGAAGCAAAGAGCTAAAATAATCGGCACCGGGAATCCGAATATCAAGCTGTAAACATTAAGAAGAAGCGTGTTTTTTATCAATCTGAAAAAATGGGGGTCATCCAAAAATTGTTGGAAATACTTAAAGCCGACCCAGCTGCTTCCAGATATTCCTTTGACTACGTTGTACTTCTGAAATGCCATCAACAATCCATGCATCGGCCAATATGCAAATATGAAGTACCATATAAAAACAGGTAGAAACATAATGTAAAGCCATTTGTTGTATACAAGCTCTTTGGCCATTACCTGAAGTTTGGTGCCCTTCTTCTTGTTCGTATCGATCTGTATTGTCGGTTCAAAGCCAGCCATGTTCAAACTCCTTTCAACGCATTCATTCTTTGCTACCTAACTCCCCTTTTTAGGCTCCATTCATTCATGTACTCCAAGTTCAAGATTCGTTTATTAAACAACTCCTCCCATAAGTGGAATATCAGTCACTGAATTGGAAACGCATACATTAAGCGCTTTCAAATCACCATTTACATGATATTCGACTCTATTTTCCAGTCGCTTTCCTCAAGCTTTTTATCACATTATAACTGATTTAATTAATTTGTACAGTGTCTTTATTAATTATTTTTTTAAAAACTAATGGGTATACACCCTGCTCATTTAATAGCTTGCTGTTGTTCTATCAATGAAGAGGATCAGAATTTCTTGCGAAAAATGTGAGTGTTATATAAAATAGGCTCCCTTCCGGGAGCCTCAGCTTTCAGTTCATTATGATATTCGCTGCTGTAAGGACCGACTCAATTCATTGCTGATGTATACCATAAGAATCATCAGGATGGTTCTCAAGCAATTTGTTAATTCTGGCGGTTTCCTCTTTATCAAGTTGCTCCGCTTTACTCACAGCGGCTGCCGAGTTAGCAGACTTACCCGGTGCTGCCTCGGCTGCAAAATTCATGGAACCCAGCATGAAATGCACCGCTTAAGGCAGCAATCGTCATTTTCGCATCTTTTTTCATAAGCATATTCCGGTAGTTGTTGTTGTCTATTTATATAACAATACCGATCAAGGAATTTGTGACATGAACGTAAAATGATAACCTACGTTATTATTTCTGCACCGCTTCTTTCAGAATTTCGACTTTCTGTTCCTTGGACATATCCCATGTGGTTGAAATGCTGTATTCAAAGCCGCCTTCATGCCAAAAAACGTATTTTGGATAGATATGCGCCGGGAAGTCATCCTCAAAGAAGCCTTTCTTCTTACTTCCCTCTGAGTCCAACGTATACTTTGAAATGGCCAGTGTGTCTTTCCCGTTCGTATACTCAAGACGGATGGTTGCCGCCTCTTCCCAATCTATCTTTTTCGCATAGATGGGTTTTCCGCTCTTCTTGCCTTCGGCCCTTACTTCATCAAGGAACTTGCCTTCAGTTGGACCTTCAATTCTCGCTTTGGAAAACTTATATCCCTCCGGCAAGTTGGCGGGCTGCTTCAGGATGGAACCTTCCAGCGTGGAGGCTCTTTTCAAGTAGTCCTCGTAAGCGGTAAATGTTTCTATCCCTCCCCAATAACTTAGGTCGAGTCCGCTGTTAAGATCCTTATATTTATGATACAGAACGTACATATCGCCTGTCTCATTACTTAGCTTCTTCACTCTATTGGTCTCAGCTTCGATATACTTCTTTTCCTCTGGAGTTAGAGCCTTGGCTGCAACTTCTGCTTTTTTCTGCGCCTTTTCCAGTTCTTTCTTGTAGAGCTCGCGGTCTATATCTCCCTCGGGATAGATCATATCAGCAGCTTTTAAATCCTGTTCCGATTGCACGGAAGCCTTTGGTGGTACGTTCCCTGTACCGCTTTCCTTGGCATTAACCAATGTCACGCTGCCAAGCGCGAGAATCATCCCCATCCCCAGAATGGACAGGCGGTAGGATTTTTTGTGAAAATGTTTAATCATCGTAAGTCTCCTTTTCATTTGTTTATGCGTGGCGGATAGGCCGGCAAGCCCCGGCTGGCGTTGATTTCCTGAAAAATGCTCCAACACATGGATGATCGTTTGTCCGTATGCATTGTTTTGCTGCGGACTCATCCGATTCAAGGCGCACGCATCGCAGGCCATCTCCTGGTCTTGTCTTGCTTTACGTACGGCTAGCCATAATAACGGATTAAACCAATGAATGATCAGGATGATATGCACTAACCAGTTCACGGCGACGTCCCGCCTCTGAATATGTGCAAACTCATGCGCCAGAATATATTGAAGTTGATCCTTTTGCAGCGTGATGAGCAGACTTGGCGAAAGGACGATCGCCGGCTTGCTAAAACCGACCACGGCAGGTCCAGGAATTCGCTCACTGGCTACAAACTGCACTTTTTGCTTCACGCCTAATTGCTGTTTCGTCTCGTGAAACACTGCCGATAGAAAAGGCGTATCTATCTTTCGGCCCGCGCGCAGGGCTTGTTTCAATCGAAGCTGGTCGTATACCGTTTTCGCGGCAAGAAGCAGCACGCCCGCAAGCCAAACCGCAATCAGCGTATTGGTGAAGCCTATTTGCTTGAACCCATTCCACCAAAAGCTGCTCTCCTGCCCGGGTCCCGATTCAAGGGATGGAGCAGGTACTTCCCAAGTTCCGCTTGCTTGCGGGTTTATAAAGCGCTCAACATGAACCGTCGCCTCGCTTATTCTCCCCGCTTCCTTCCCACCCGATGAAGCTTGAGTTTGTTGATGAATACCGGGCGCTATGGCCTCCAGGGACAAAACATTGTATAGGCTAAGCGAGGATTCCGGGGCCCAAGGGAGCAGCAAGCGAATGGCCACAGGAAGCCAAAGCCAATATTTCCATCTGGCCTCAATCTTGTTTCTTAATAGAAATTGCAGGATGAGGACAAGTACGATCAGAATGGAGGCCATGAACGATCCGCGAATCACCCAGCCAAAAAAAGACAATAAATGTTCATGCAATGTAAAACTCATCAGGGCTCTCTCTTTTCTGTTTCCCCGTCGCTGTGGTTTTCGTCAAACAAAGCCTTTAGATCCTCGATTTCTTGCGCATTCAGTTTTTTATCCTGCAGAAAGTTGGCCAGCATCGGCTTTAAAGCTCCCCCATAAAGCTTTTTCATGAAGGATTTGGTTTCGGACTGCAGATACTCTTGCTCGCTGATGATCGGATAAAATAGTTGGGTGCGCTTTGAACCCTTTTCCAATTTCGCACCCGCTGCTTCCTTCTGCACCAGACGAGTGAGGAGCGTCCGGGTCGTATTGGGGCTCCACCCCATTCGATCCGTCATTTGTTTTACGACCTCGCTGGAAGGGCAGTCCGGATTTGTCCACAATACGCGCATAATTTCCAGCTCTGCATCTGTAATCGGTGGTATTTGATTCATGCATGAAACCTCCAAAGTCAATTTACTCAGACTACATATGTAGTTATAATACACATGCTACATTTGTAGTTTAGTAATGTCAACTTGTTTGTCAGAGCGTAATTTTCTCGTTTTTATTACATGCAAAATGTTATCTTTTTACGGCTGCTTTTAGCATTTCGATCTTCTGTTTTCTGGACATATCTTTGGAGGAGGTTGAAATGCTGTATTCGAATTTGCCGCCATCATTCCAAAAAACGTATTTTGGAAAGATATGAGCCGGCAGCTTATCGTCAAAGAAACCTTTTTTCTTACTTCCTTCCGAGTCTGCCGTATACTTGGTAAAACCCAGCGTGTCTTTTCCGTTCGTATATTTAAGACGGATGGTTGCGGCCTCTTTCCAATCTATCTTTTTCACATAGATGGGCTTTCCGCTCTTCTTACCTTCGGCTCTTACTTCATCAACGAACTTTCCTTCGATCGGGGCTTCAATAACCGCTGATAAAAACTTATACCCCTTAGGCAGGTTGGCAGGCTGCTTCAAGATGGATCCCTTCAGGGTTGAAGCTTTTTTCAAGTAGTCCTCGTATGAAGTGAATTCATGTATCCCTCCCCAATAGCTAATATCAAACCCGCTATTTAATTTTGGGTACTTGTAATACAGGACATACATATCACCCGATTCTTGGGCCAACTCCTTCACTCTCTGGATCTCATCTTCGATGAACTTTTTTTCCTCTTCAGATATAGGCTTGGCTGTTTCGGTTGCTTTTTTAACAGTAGCTTTTGGGGCTTTTTCGTAGGATTGCGCCTTCGCCGTGAGGCTTACGGAAGAACCCATTAATAAAATGCTGCTTAGTGTCGCGATTGCTACTTTTGTTGCTACTTTCATTTGCTAATGCTCCTCTCCTATAATTTTTATTTTCATAAACTACATCTGTAGTTTCGATATAATACTACAATTGTAGTTCAATAATGTCAATACGTTTGTGCAGATTTTTTTTATTTTCGTTTGAATACAAAAAAGACCCGCAGCATCTGCGGATCATGAAAAAAAGGAACCCTTGCAATCCTGTAGCAGAATGACTTGCAGGCATCTTTACGCAAGAAATGTGACCTTTTTGTGACCTTATACAAGAAAAGAGACCCCAAGAGGTCTCATTTGTATTGATATGACAGGCTTTTAAGGCCTTACTTACATCATGCCGCCCATCTTTCACATCACTTCATCCTTGTTCGACGTCGTTCATTAATGTCGATAATTCGCTCTGTTTCTGTATTCCATAAATTAATTAATCGTGGATATTCATCGTTAACCGCCGATTTCGTGATTTTTTTAGTGATTTTTTTGCCTTGCCTGGAGGAAAAAGTTTCGTTATAAAACGTCTCTATTCTTTATCAGATTCTCTTTAGCTTAAGTAGATCCTCGAGCTTAAAGGGTACAGTTCATCTCTTAATTCATTGAAGTTCTTTTTATCACAACCTGATATTAGATAGCATATACGAAGCATTCGCACTCCGCAACTCCTCCCGCATATGTTTTAGTTGGTTGAGATTATGTCATTTCCACTTTCGGACCTGCGTTTCCCCAATAAAAAGAGCGGCTTCGATGTCTTTAAGCTTCATCGAACCGCCGCTTTCCAGCCACATCTGTTTTGCCTTGTCCCGGTCTGGACTTCTTTCTCTAGCCATGCTACACCATCACCACCTCCGATATTTGTCCTTGACGCCATTACTGGTTTTGATAGACTGAACCAGAATGTACAAATCTATCAGGAGGAATCATATGAACCTTGCAACTTTTTTCCCCTATCGAAATGATGTAAGAAAGACATTAATTCCCTACTTAAAAGAACTAACGATAGAACAATGGTATGCGACACACCCTGATCACCCTAACTCAATAGCCTGGATCGTTGAACATATCGCTCGTAGCGAAGATGAATGGATCAATGTCATTGCTTTGAAGGCAGAGTTGCAATTACCCCATAAAATAGAATCCCCCCAGCAACTCTTGCAAGCTTATATAGACATCCGGAATCAAACTGATCTCAGACTCAATTCAATGCTGTTTAATGAGGATGATCCCGCGATCCCACTTCCTACTTATTCAGATGGTTGGCAACCACCTTCTCCTCCTACTCTACGCTGGATATTTCATCATGTGTTCGATCATGAGACATACCATGTGGGACAAATCGGGGTAATTGCCCGTCTAAACGGATACTCCGGCCCTCTTTTCTAACCAATCAGATTGTATCTCTTTGCAATTCAATATCTATTTCAATCAGCTTTTTCAGATCGTCCACCGTCTTGATCTCGATTCGACCATCTTGAAAGTCCTTGACCCACTTGGCTATGCCAGCCTTGACGATTTTGCGGTATTGTTCCTTGCTCTCGAGGATACCTTCCATGACTTGAAACTCGTGCTGCATAAGCAAATCTTTATTCTCAGGTGTTCCCATTGATGTTCCCCTCGGCTTCCATTTAGTATTGGATACGAGATAGCGGATGTCTGCAAAATGCCACGCGTGGCGGGCCGCTATCTCAGCCGGGGGATACCCTGGTCGATTAGGAGGACGTTACCGCGTCCTCCTTTTTATTTGGATAAGATTTTTGTAGATGCTTTATTTTACGTCGCATCTTTTTGTTTAACGGCATCAAGTATTTATGCTTGCCGTCCGTTCTATTAGATATCATCATTGTCCTTGTAAGCATCTTCGTTAAAAGCAGTGTCGAACATGCTCTCCATCAATTTCACATAATCTGTCTTCCTGGATATGTCCGGACCATGACCTGGTACTGTACGATAATTAGATAAGCGTTCAGGGAGTTGTTCTAACATCTTCTATACCTCCTTTGCATCTTTACTGCTTCTTCTGCCTGGTTAGTTATATTTACGATTTCTGGGCATTCGCCCAATCAATTTGTAGGCATCTGCGTACAATGCTGTATAAATACTTGGGAGGTAATTTTTTGAACAATTATCCAATGATGCATCACATGCCTCATATGCACCATAAGCCACATATGCATCACATGCCTCGAACTATCGTGGTCAATCCTGTAGATACTTGCGTTGTTGAAACTTTAATGTCACACATTGGAAAAGTTGTTATACTGGAAACCACACGTGGTAGAATCGACGGATGTGTCGTTGATGTCAAACAAGACCATGTTGTTCTTGATCAAAGACATAAGAAGTTTTTTGTCCGCATTGCCGAAATCGTTTGGATAATGCCAGAATAATTTGTTTATAAAAGGAGCTGTGAATGCAGCTCTTTTTTTGCTCTTGTCCATGTTTTTAATTGGTTTAATATCCAATTACCTACCCATATTGCAAATAACTCCATCGGCATTTGAAGTTATTCCTCATCATAGTACATTCAAATTCTACCCTGCCCAGTTCCAGAGCCCTTGCATGCCTTTAGCCGGGATCGGTGCCGGTAGCTGCCGAACGTTTGACGTTTGCCAGGCATAACGGCCATCTGTATAATCACCGAAATAATACTCGTTGCCTCGACTGCCGCCCCACATAATGAATTTGCCACTCTTGGCTTTCAAACCGATTGTCCCATAAACATGACTGTTATCCACCATGTAGCACTCCTCTAAATTACATAGAGCCACTATCACTCCGGTTGGGAGATTATCTGCTGTATATCCGTGCTTTGCCAGCGTTGACTGTATAGGCTCAGTTTGGCACGCTTCCCGATCGATCTTCTTGCCAGCATGGATCGCAAGTTCGCCGTGGTGCTTTGTGGACCAGCTGCGTGTCTCAAATTGCTTTTCGCCAAGGGCGATCAGCGTCGCCCAGGGTTGGATTATGGTTATGGCTTTCATGCGCTTTTCCCCTCAATAGGTTTGAATGGTCCGATATCCTCGCCATACGCCCCTTTGTAAACATCACGGTCATGATCCCAGCAGCCGCGGCACATGCGCTTACCAATGGCCGGGTCGAACATATGAGGATGACTCAACTCCGTTGCTGGATCGCCGCACCAGTCACATTCCAAGAGTTCAGGTTATAAATTCCTTGGTTTGCTTCGCTCATTGTCTGACCTCCGTAAATCCAACTAACTCAGCCCATAGCTTGAACTTTGGCTCATATCTATAAGGCGAAATCGGGAAGATATCGTTTTCGAGGTCTCTCACATGTATGACCATGACACCATCCTCTACATGAACTCAGGGTGTCCTTCTTCCGTATCTGAATAAAATGGTGCGAACACAATATAATCAGATTCTTTATCTATTCCAATGCACATTACCGGCTCTTCACTGACGATATAAGTTCGGGTATAGATCGATTTTCACTATTATCTCTCCCTTGGATCGTTTAATTTCCAATAATAAAGCCGTGAGAACAATTCCATTTCTTTGATCCATCTATCAGCTGATATATTCTTTAGCCGCTAGGTCCCGGTAATCGATAACATTCATAAATCGAATAAGTCCAGTATGCAAGAACTACTATCGAGGGAGTTCATGTTACAGCCAACATGATCATCAAGTATGCAATAAAAAATAAAATGAAGGATTGACAACCCTTGTACAGGTGCAATCATACCTGAAAAGATACTTACAGTAGAAGAAATCGAAAACACCATCCATCGAGGATGAATTCTTAGAGAAAAACGAACTAACGGAATTTCTAGAAGCAGCTTTCCTTCATGGTATGCCGATGGATCTAGAAAGGTTTTACCTATTAGCATTCTCCGGTATGCGCTCAGGCGAGTTATGCGCATTGAAATGGACGGACATATATTTCGAATCAAATCAAATTCGCATTACAAAGACGCTTTATAACGAAAACAATAACATGAAAGAGTATGTACTTGTCACACCTAAAACCAAAGGATCGATCCGTACCGTAGACATTGATGAGAGCGTAATGAATTTACTAAAGACTTACAAAGATCCTCAGCAGAAAGTCATGATTGAAAATAAAGAGAATAACCCAGAATTTCATGACGCTAATTTGTATTTTGTCGGGATAACGGATACCCATTTATTCAGAAAACCGTATTAAATCGAATGGAAAGACTTCTAAAGAAAACATCAATAAAAAAAGCAGCAACACCTCATATCTTCAGGCATACACACATTAGCATGCTCGCTGAAGCTGGAGTGGATTTGAAAACAATTATGCAGCGGGTCGGTCACGATGATCCAGAAACCACATTAAGGATCTATACCCACGTAACTGAGAAAATGAGAAAAGATGCGAACGAGAGAATCCGTATATACTTCACCGATATTTTGAACTTCAATTTCAACACTCTCAACACCGCAAACGATCCAGTTTTGCAAGGAATGTGATTTTTTCGTGATTTTATAGAGAAAGGCTCCCTCTCGGGAGCCTTTAATCATGCGGTATTATAGGGTTTTTGAGCCCTTTATTACATCATGCCGCCCATTCCACCCATGCCGCCCATGTCAGGCATAGCTGGTTTTTCTGGTTCTGGCTTGTCAGCGATAACCGCTTCAGTAGTCAGGAACATTGCAGCAACGGAAGCTGCGTTTTGAAGAGCAGAACGCGTTACTTTCGCAGGGTCAACGATACCTGCTTCGAACATGTTCACCCAAGTATCTGTAGCAGCGTTGTAGCCGATACCGATCTCTTCTTTTTTCAGACGCTCAACGATGACGGAACCTTCTTGGCCAGCGTTAGCTGCAATCGTGCGGATTGGCTCTTCCAGAGCGCGCAGAACGATGTTCACGCCTGTTCTCTCGTCGCCTTCTACTTCCAGAGCAGCAACAGCACTGTATACGTTAACGAGCGCTGTACCACCACCGGATACCATACCTTCTTCAACCGCAGCACGAGTAGCGTTCAGAGCATCTTCGATGCGCAGTTTGCGTTCTTTCAGTTCAGTCTCGGTAGCTGCACCCACTTTGACAACAGCTACGCCGCCAGCCAATTTAGCCAGACGCTCTTGCAGCTTTTCCTTGTCGAAATCGGAAGTTGTTTCTTCCAATTGGTTGCGGATTTGCTTCACGCGAGCTTCGATGTCTTCTTTGTTGCCAGCGCCATCAACGATGATGGTGTTTTCTTTGGTTACGCGCACTTGACGAGCGGTACCCAATTGCTCGATGGAAGCCGTTTTCAGGTCAAGACCCAGCTCTTCCGTGATCACTTGACCACCAGTCAATGCAGCGATATCTTGCAGCATCGCTTTACGACGGTCGCCAAAGCCTGGAGCTTTAACAGCTACTGCGTTGAATGTTCCGCGCAGTTTGTTTACGATCAGCATCGCTTGCGCTTCGCCTTCGATATCTTCAGCGATCAGAACGAGCGGCTTGCCTTGTTGTACGATTTTTTCAAGGATCGGCAGGATCTCTTGAGTGTTGGTTACTTTTTTATCTGTGATCAGGATGTATGGATTCTCAAGAACAGCTTCCATTTTATCCGTATCGGTAATCATGTATGGAGAGATGTAGCCGCGGTCGAATTGCATACCTTCCACAACTTCCAGCTCTGTCAAGAAACCACGGGATTCTTCAACGGTGATAACGCCGTCTTTACCCACTTTGTCCATTGCTTCAGCAATCAGTTGACCTACTTCTTCGTCAGCTGCGGATACGGAAGCAACCTGAGCGATCTCCTGGTGGTTTTTCACTTCTTTTGCGATGTTTTGAAGCTCAGTTACGGCAGCTCTAACCGCTTTGTCGATACCTTTGCGGATAACCATTGGGTTAGCGCCAGCCGTTACGTTCTTCAGACCTTCGCGGATCATAGCTTGTGCCAGAACCGTTGCAGTTGTTGTACCGTCACCGGCAACATCGTTGGTTTTGGTTGCTACTTCTTTAACAAGCTGTGCACCCATGTTCTCGAATGCATCTTCCAGCTCGATTTCTTTAGCGATGGTTACACCATCATTAGTGATAAGCGGGCTTCCGAATTTCTTCTCAAGCACCACGTTGCGGCCTTTCGGACCGAGTGTTACTTTTACTGCGTTTGCCAAAGCGTCTACACCGCGAAGCATGGAGCGACGGGCGTCTTCACTGAACTTAATGTCTTTTGCCATAGTATTACGTACCTCCCTAGTGGATTATGGAATAATCGTACATCAAAGATATATTCAGGCGTTCATTAGCCTAGGATCGCGTGGATGTCGCTTTCTTTCATAATCAAATATTCTTTACCTTCGTATTTGATTTCTGTTCCAGCGTATTTGGAGAAAATAACACGGTCGCCTTCTTTAACTTCCAAAGGTACACGTGCGCCATCTTTTAGGGAGCCACTGCCAACAGCAATAACTTTACCTTCTTGTGGCTTTTCTTTAGCGGAATCAGGAAGTACAATCCCGAATGCTGTAGTTTCTTCTTGTTCGATCGGTTCTACCAATACGCGTTCACCTAAAGGTCTGATCATGAAAAAATAGCCTCCTTTAAATATGTTGTGATGCTTTTTTCAAAGCTTTATGTATTAGCACTCGACAAGCCTCAGTGCTAACAACCAATTTTATGATACTCAAGTTGTCTCGAAATTTCAAGTCTTTTGCATGATTTTTTGATCATTTTTTTGGAGAATAGACTCCGGCCAGGTTTGTCCTTAACCCCCTTCACCATTGTATCCACCATCAGCCAAAATATGCCTATTACTTAAGGAGCCATGTGGTTGAAACAATAGGACGATTGATTATTCCCGACCAAACCAAAACAGCCTAAAAGGCGGACTCCTATGCCGGAGGCTCTGCCTTTCAGACTGCTTCATCTAAAGCAATGTCGGTGCTCATTAATTAAAGCCTTGGATCGATTTCCTTCTCTTTGTCCATCTCGAACAGCAGCTGCATCGCAATCTCCTGGTAGTCCCCGTTGCTCAGAGAAATCTCCTCATACTTTACCCCAAGCATCCGCTTACCAAGCTGATGCTCGGCGATCGAAGTACGGAGCTTTTTGTGCGTGTTCTTTTGTTTCAGCAGCTTGGCATGCTTATGCGGAAACCGATAATCATAACCGTAAATAATCGAGAGGTATTCCGGATTTCGCACTTTCAAATAAGGAGCCGTGTTCTCTCTCTCCTCTTCCGGTTTGATCACAACGCCTTCCATACCGTTCTGAATCGTCAGCGTGGAGAAGAAAGCCTCTGCCTGTTCGTAGCTGTCCTGTACACCTAAATCCAGCACCAGAATCTCGTCGTCATTCAGGAAACGGAACATGGCAGAGGTGCTCATTCCCGGCATGCTTTCTTCTCCGCTAACCCGAATCTCTTTCAGAATAGCGAACGGCTTGTAATCCAATTCTGCGTCCCCCGCATAAAGTTCAAGCTGCTTCTTGTACAAGCGATAAGCTTCCTCATGCTTCCCGAGGGGCACATAAGCTTTCCGAACATCCCGTATATGTTTATAGGATTGATAGCTGCTCGAACCGTGCTTATCCATAAGCGCGGATTTGGAGAGTCGAAACTGTTCCTGCTCAAATCCGCTTTCGTCATAGGCTGTGAGCAGCTGAGCGTAAGCCTCCTCAAAACCCGCCTCTTTCAAAAAACTTGTTTCCGACTCAAGCGCAGCCGCGATCGGTTGAAACTGTCTGTCGATCAAGCCTTTGCCGAGTGCTTTCCATGGCAGCAGCTCCCCATCCAGCATCATCATTTCGAGACCTTCGGTCTGCATATGAGACGAGAATCTTTCCAGCAGCCGTTCATACACCGAAGTTAAATCAATCCCGCTGATTCGGTAACCGTTACGGCTGACGGCATAGCAGCGCTCCAGGTCCCGGAACAGATAAATACTGCATCTGGATCCCATATATTTAGGCTGCAGCACCACATGTTCAATCCCTTGATTCTTGTAGTAATCTAACCCTTTTGTGAGGGATTCCAGTTCCCCCTTAGCCACATCCTTATCCGCGGGCGACATGGTTCCGGAAATAAAATTGATCTTATGCTCCGCGCAATATAACAATCTCCGCTTGTCTTCGCGGTCTAAATCCCGGATGTCCTTGCTGCTGCGCTCTGATCTTGCAAACAAATCCGGTAATGTTTCAAGTAGGAATGCAGGGTCCTGCTCCCTAAGCGGCGACTTAAAGCTTCGATAGATCGGTTTATGACTGATTTGCACGGCCGTCAGCATATGCCCGTTCACACTTCCTGTATCGATGTGAATTTTGTTCTTGATCCGAAACGGTCTCACAGCGGCGACATGACCGAATACATGATAAGGATGATTACTGACCGCTTCTTCGCTTAAAAATTGAAGCTGCTGCTCCGTCGTAACTTCCGGGTTGCTCCGGTCCAGACGGAAGGAACGCTGATGGCGCCGGGAGTTCGAGTCGAGTTTACCGACATATTTATTCCGGCAAGGAGCATGGGTAACGTAATATGAAGGTCCCTGCCGGCCCACAAATCGATAAAATGGCTTAGCCCCTCCTACAAGTTCATCGAAGCGCTGCCGCAGTGCTTCATCTTGGCCTAACGTTTCCGTAGAATCAAAATAGGAACGCAGCAGCTCTGGATCAGCACCTCTGATCTCTCCCTTTAGATACTTGTATACGAAGTTCTCATGGTTCCCCATAACAAGAAGGAAATGCTCCATATTATCGTACAGGAAATCGATCATGGCCCGGGTCTGCTTCCCTTTGTCGATCCAATCCCCGGCCAGAATGATCTGAGTGTTTCGCAGTTTCTCCGGGATGGTTAACCTCCCGTCAGTTATCCCGTAACCATAACTCCTTAAGAGCCCCTGAAGCGCATCCACACGCTCATGCACGTCCCCGATCACAATATATTCCTTATCCTGACTCAGAATCGAGGACAGATACTCCTCTTTATTGTCCACAATCACTTCGTAAGCAGATTTTGCTGTCTCCTTCTCCGTGTTAAGAAAATCCTTCGCTCGCACTTTATGAATGGCATCGTATCCTTCCCGGGCAAGGACGGGGAGCACCTCCTTTTTCAAGCGGCTAATATGCGTGGATATCAGCTTCTTGGAACGATCGGAGGCGTAGTAATCTTCCCGTTTCCGATAATCAAACAAAATAACTTCCACTCGGTAGTTGTTCTCATGCGCAATTTCAAAAATCTTGCTCCGGAAATCATCGGCCAAGGCCGTTGTGTCCACCACAACAAAGTCAGCCTGGATTGGAAAAGAAGTCGTTAATTTAAGCCGCTCAAATAATAACTGAAACGCATGCGAGCTCGCTTCCAACATTACCTGATCGTATTTATCATAATCATAACCGAGCAGCTCCTGACGGATGGCGTCCGATGAGACATACTGGACATTGCTCCTGTAGTTGCGCTCGGGGTATTCCCACTGCAAGGATGGAATCAGAATTTCTTTCGCAAATGTCGTCTTTCCGCATTCTGTTGGGCCAACCAGCATAAAAATCGTGTGCATTTTGGTATGTAATTCCACAGTCTTACTCTCCCTTCCTCGTAACAATCATTCCCTGCGTTGTATGCAATCCGTCCACACTGTCACCGATCATCACATATTCATATTGAACGCCCAAATTCTGGAGGATCTCATCACACCAGGATATAAATTCCTCCTGCCCCATTTCCCACTTATGGTCATCATGTCTGAAACCTTCGAGCTCATAATACGGGTTGAAATCTGCATTAGGCGTCGTAAGAATGAACTTCCCAAAACGGATCTCCTGCACGACTTGACGGATGAGGTCTGCAGCTTCCGCTTCCGGCATATGCTCAATTACTTCAGTCAAAATAACGTCCACGCTCTCATCGTCATACCCCTCCAGAAAGTGAGCGATCGAAGGAAAGGTCACCAGATTATCCAGCCCCTTCGCTTCCGCTTTGCGCTCCACCACTTCGAGCAAAGCTTCATTAATATCAACCGCATAATAGGTCTCTTCTATTTTTCCAGCAAACGAAAGGGCGTAAAATCCTTCTCCGCAGCCGATATCCAGAATCGGCTTATTAAATGGCAGCATATGAGCAATATAACTTCGGCGCTGCATGGCCGTGTTTCCATAAACAAAGTCGATGCTGTATCTAGGCGTACACTCAAGCTCCTGCTTGAACTGCTTGAATCGATCCCGGTTATTCAGGAAATTGCGTACAAACAGGCTTCGTATGTAGTATGGGGCATCAATGATATTGAGGCTGCGAATATGCTTTTCAATCACTTTCTCCGAGGTATCAAGATACTCGTTCCCGAACATCCCCAGGAACAGGCATAGCACATTGACCGTATGGAGCAGATGGTACAGACTCTTTCGGGTCGTTATCGTGAGCCCATAGCTTTTATGGGCAACATGCCGATGTGAGAATGAATACTCCTCAAGATGCTTCTGAAAAAATTCAATATAACGCGTCTTCTCGATATGAATGAGATTGATATAAAAAACATGCTCATGTCCCTCCGTATCCCGTTCATCGTGATGTTTGAAGGGAGCGGCAAAAAATTCGTTAATGGCAGCCAGTGGGAACAACGGCGTGTTGTAACGGGACACGTTCAAATACTCGAAATTCTCCCCTTGATGCTGTTTAAAGGATATTTCGTTATCCGCGTCCTTAAAATACACGTTAAACGCCGATGACTCGGAATACCATCCGTAAGCCGTGCCTTGCCTCATGCTCCGAAGCTGCATACCGGAGTTCGGGTTCTTCTTAATGAGAAACGAAAACTGCGGATTTGTTGATTTTAGTTGAATAATTGCCACAATGACTCTCTCCTTTCGTCAAACCGTAGATGACTGCGGTCCGCCGGTTCCCCATGCTTCAACCAGTGCGTCCCGAAACAGAGCATCCAACCTATGATCCAGATCTGTATCTCGATGCTTCTTATCCTTGGCTAACAACTCATATTCGTTCAATTTCCCTTCAATAAATGCGTTAATGTTAGGAAGCTTCGGTTCAACATCCATTTCTTCACCTGAACGTTTGCGAAGCAGCAATTGATCAATCTCCTGCTTCAGTGCACTTCCCTGATCTAATAAGCGATCCGTAAGCAGCTCGAATTCCATGGGAGGCATCTCGTCGTAAGTTTGAATCCAGTCACATGCCAGAATTGGACGCAGTACATAGAAATATTTTTTGATCTTAACGTCCTCCCCTTGCAAATACATCCGGTAATTGCCTTTGGCCATGTTCAGGTAGTGATGCATGCAAGATTTAGGTGAGAACGCAAGCGGAGATATACTCCGGATTTGCTGGGCAATGCCAAGCGTCTCCTTATACTTACTGGGGGACTCCAGCCACTCGAGCAGGGGCGGGTTCGATTTACGAAAAAGCCCCAGCGCTTTTTTCAAATCCCAACCGCTTATGTCCAGTCTGTCGCTGATCGGCCGCTCAATCACATCCCGCTTGTCGAATATCGATAAATACCACTCCACGGGTCTGATATAAATAAACCTTACGTCGTAATCGCTGTCTGTCGACGGGAAGCCCCACGCCCTGCTTCCTGATTCGCAAGCATACAGAATGAGAATTCCTTCCTCCCGCTCAATTCGTTCAAGTTCCTGCTGAATCGTCGATTTCATTTCCTGCGTTATATTCATATCCGGAATCTCTCCTTCTCTATTTGCCGTGTGATTTCTGATATCCTTATTGTCTTCCAAGCGCTCCTCTTTCAACAGGGCGAAAGTATGGCGATAACAAAAAGAGTTATCATTTCCTTCCTTTATGAGGTTCCCTATCCTTGCTACAATAGTGACAGACAGGATCATGTACGATCTAATATATGATTTGAAGGAGGGCGCCATGGCTCGGGAAAGCTTCGATAAAGAAATCCAGTTCCTTCGCATTCTGGCGCTGGCCGGGGGAGCTTACAACCGACAACAACTAGCCGATCGACTTGGTATTTCAGTACATACCTATGATAAAACGCTCCGGAACTTAAAAAACATCATTGAAACCCTTCAGCCGCAGCTCTCAGAAGAACAAAGCGCCACTTTATCGGAGGGACTGCGCTATTCTTACTATGAAACTGCGGACCCGCTCCTGCTGTTATTGTTCCGCGGTAAATCGCTTAAGGCATCGGAAAGCATGCGACTGTCCATAATCCTCACCCAGCTGCAGCATCAACAGTTAACTGCAAAAGAACTGATCGACCTATGCGGCGATCACTTCCCTGACGGGGAATCCCTTCCGGATGAGAAGACGATTCGCGGGGATCTCAAATACCTTGAGGAAGTTGGCGTCATTGTAAAGACAGGCACAGAACGGCCTTACCGATACAAGGGCGCCCTTGATCTGATCGATTCGTTGTCCGATGACGAGCTGCTTGATCTATACGACTATGTCGATGTCATGTCGAATACGCAGCTCCCATCCGTTCAGGGTTATATGCTCAGGGACAACTTAAAGCGGGCTTTGCGGAAGCGTGACATTGCTGCGCACTCAACCGCTGCTTATATCTATAAATATCATTATCCTTCACGCATATTGGATGAGGCACATCTGCATACCATATTTCAGGCCATCAACAAAAGAGCAAGAATCCGTTTCCTGTATTTATCACCCAAAAGCACTTCACGCTATGCTTCCCAAAATACAAATCCGTTGTTCCACAGAGAATCTAAAGGACTTCGGGAAACGGTACTGCCATTGCGCGTGATTTACGACCATCAATATGGACGTTGGTATCTGATCGGTCATAATGGCAGACAAGGTCTCATGAAGTTTCGCATGGAGGGATTAACTCAGATCGAAGAAGGCGACGTGGTTGAGGAGGAAGTCTTCCAGCAGCGGCTAACGGAAGTACTGCCCGAATTCGAGAATAGTTGGGTTACCGATACTCGCAATCTTACCAAGATTGTGGCCAGATTCTATAACCCAAAGGACAGCAAGGTTAATTTTGTGCTAAATCGGGTCAAGGCACAAGGACAATGGGGGACCATTACGATGGAATCCGACGATTCATTTCTATATGAAATCGAAGTGAACGGCACAAGTGAAATAAAGCCCTGGCTCCGGAGCTTCGGCTCCAGCTGCGAGGTGCTCAAGCCCCGCTCCCTTCGCATGGAGTTCATCAAGGAATGGAAGGAGATTGCCGCTTATTATGAGCCAGAATCCATTCGAGAAGATTTTTAATTATCAGATTATGACGCGGCTTGAAGAAACCGACTCGATTGCCATAACCACTCAAGAACGGGGCTGGCTCAAGATGATGCTGGTGCATCCTGAGACAGCTAACGCCTTTACGCCTGAAACCTTGAAACGACTTGAACAAATTCTTCACATGGAGCATAGCAATGCCGAGATGAAGGGGATTATTCTGGAGAAAGCCAAGGGGCAGGAACGAAGCGTATATCACCCGCATCTTCGCACCTTGCGAAGAATGATCATGAATGATCAGGGGTTTCGCTTAAGCTATCGCACCAAGATTGGAGAGGTCCGCAGCAATCAGTCCGGTTTCCCTTTCAAATTGGAGTATTCCATGATCAAACGGGAATGGATGCTAATCTGGTACAGCAGGAAACGCAGATGGCTCATGTACACAAAGCTCGATCATATTCTATATATCCAAGGTACATCACTTCCGTCATTTCGAATTGATCACATCAAGGGACGGCTGCAGAATCTGATAGAACATCGCCAGAAGCACGCTCTCATTGAAATCGATCGCCGATACAATGGTGAATTGTCACGAATCCTGTACGCCTTCTCCTGTTTTGACAAGACCGTCGATTATGATGAGGATTCCAACACATACCGCATTAAGGTCTGCTATTTGGAGGATGAGTGCGACTTCCTGCTCTCCCGCATTCGCTTTCTCGGACTGCGGGTGAAAGTAGTAGAAGGAAGCACCCTGCAGGCCCGCATGCAAGAAACCGCAGCGATCGCACTGGCGAGATACACTCAAAATGAAGATGAACGTTAGGATGAATTGAAATGGATTTGCATAAAATCAGGGGCTAGATTCTTGATCAAAAAACAACCCGCATAACGATACTCCCTTGGAGTAAGGTTATGCGGGTTGTTCTTATCCAATCCTATTAGCAGTACCTACTGTAACCAACAGCTACTATCAGTCCTCATCATCTACCTGCATGTACTTGCTGTCCCGTTCCATGTCCGCTACTAATTGCTTGCGGTAGATCACGGAAGACAGAAACACACTGAACTCATAGAGCAGCAGCAGCGGAATCGTAACCAGGAAATCTGAGATGAAGTCTGGCGGCGTAATAACAACCGCAATGAAGACGAGTACGAAATAAGCTACTTTGCGCATTTTTCTGAGTCTTAGCGGATTCAGGATGCGAATTCTCGTTAAGAACATCACCACCAGCGGCAGCTCGAACAGCAAGGCCAGCGGCAATACAAGATTGAACATAAAATCTAAGTAATTGGTAATTCCGTAGGTCTCCTGGAGCCCCATGCCCTGCGTAATCGTCGTCGTGAATGACAATGTCATCGGAAACACGATGTAATATCCGAACATAATCCCCACAATGAACAGAAGAAACGCATATGGCACATAACGAATGGCTGCTTTCTGTTCTGCTTTGCGAAGCCCCGGCTTGACGAATGCCCATAGCTGATAGAAGATCAGCGGAACGGATATAACAAGCGAGAAAATAGCAGCGATCTTCATGTAGATCCCGATTCCATCCCAGAAAGAGAAGGCATGTAATTCAAAATTCTTGGCTTCTTCGGCTGCCGTCAAATATTGATAGATCGGGTCAGCAACAAAAAGTCCTCCGATCAGTCCAGCAACGAACACCACGAGCACGATAATAATTCGTTTTCGCAGTTCGCCCAAATGCTCCACGAGCGCCATATCTTTCATTTGCTCAGACATGCTAATCACCACCCTATATGTGACCCTGACAAAACAAAATCCCTCCCGAAGGAAGGGATTTCAAAAATTAACTTGCATGAGTTTATTCGGGAAGACGCTTGTCCTCCACCTTGCTTGGAGCAGGAGCGGCCTGCTGAGGAGTTTCCTCCTTCTTCTCCACAGGTGTATCATCCATAATCTCCCGAGCACCGTTCTTAAACTCACGGAAAGTCCGTCCCACAGCACGTCCCAATTCAGGGAGTTTGTTCGGTCCGAACAAGAGCAGCGCCAAAATGACGAGCAGAATGATGCCCGGCACTCCGATTGTAGAACCCATATCTGTTCTCCTCCTTGTCCTGCTTAATGCCTATAAATGGACATCAGGATGAATGAATCCAATGCCTTGCACTACAACAGGTATTAACTAATCCAAAACCATCCGACTACAGCAGTTGAAACAAGCTCATATTATACCGCCATCATACCATAATGTAAATCACATATACAGGCCAGAAAGTGACATTTTATTTACATAATTATCTAAAAGGTTGCCCTTTAGAGCTGTTCCCGATACTGACCCGTTACCATAAGCAAAGCCTCCGGAAGCTGATCCATGACCGCAGCCAAATTCTCATGCACGCCTTTTGGAGAACCGGGCAGATTGAGAATCAAGGTACGGCCGCGGACGCCGCATACGCCCCGAAACAGCATTGCGCTTCGATTCTTCTGCATCACGGTAGCGCGCATCGCTTCTGCAATGCCAGGCACTTCGCGTTCAATGACCCTCCTTGTCGCTTCAGGAGTCACATCCCGAACCGCGAGCTCCGTTCCGCCTGTTGTAAGCACGAGGTCCACTTGATAATAGTCCGTAAGCTCAATCAGTGCCGCAATAATTTCATCCTGTTCATCGGGAACGATCCGGTATTCGATAATTTCACCGCTCAGCTCTTCCTCTACCAATTCCCGGATTACTTGAGCACTCGTATCCTCACGTTCTCCCCGCGAACCTTTATCACTCGCTGTCAGGATCGCCGTTTTCCACACCATCTATTCTCTCTCCTTCCCACTCGTACGTCTCTGTATCTAAGCACTTTAATTTATCTATTCACACTATGTCGTTTCGTGTATGTAATCTCCGCTCTTTCCACCGGATTTGCTCACGAGCAGGGTCGGTCCGATGACCATGTCTTTTTGTAAGGCCTTGCACATGTCGTAAACCGTCAGTGCAGCTGCAGAAGCTGCTGTCAGAGCTTCCATTTCAACGCCTGTCTTGCCTGTCGTCTTTACTGTTGTTTCTATATATAATTCATCCTTGGCGTTATCACTGAATTCTACGTTGACTCCCGTCAGTGACAGCGGATGACACATCGGAATCCAATCCGATGTTTTCTTGGCCGCCATAATGGCCGCAACCTGTGCTACGGCAAGCACGTCTCCCTTGCCAATCTTTCCCTCCTGGATACGAGTCAGCGTATAGGGATTCATCGTAACCGTAGTCTTCGCTACCGCTGTCCGGGTGGTCACATCCTTATCGCTAACATCTACCATTCGCGCTCTGCCTTGGCCATTAAAATGACTCAATTCCATTATTTACCCCTCCGGTGCAGATCTGGTCTTCACGAAATGTCCCCGTTCCGTAATCAAACCGTCCAATACCCTATCGTGATCTTCCATGGGAACATGCTCCACGACCTGAACCTCATAAGCGATTCCCATCCACAGAGGCTCTCTAGTCTGATGGGTGTTATCTTGCGCTCCCTCGCCAAGCCTGTCCGACAGCCGGTCATAATAACCGCCCCCGTAACCAAGTCTACCGCCGGTCCTGTCAAACGCGAGCCCGGGTACCCAGATTATATCCGGATTACCGTTCATCCATTTGTGAGAACGAGACGGATCCGGCTCCCATATACCATAGGCTCCCGGGGCCAGCTCAATCCATGCCTTAAGCTCGTACAACTCCATCGATCGGTCTTCCGGCATACTCCGGGGGACGATAACATGCACACCCTCCCTCCATGCCCATTCGATTAAAGGCCGGGAGTCCAGCTCAGAGCGAAACGGGACATAAATCATCATGCTCTGCAATCGCAGCCGTTTCATGAAATCTGAAGCATATCCGCAGGCTTGCTTTGAACGCTCGGCCCGTTCCTCCTCGGATAGCTCATCCCTGCGCGACGCCATCTCTATGCGCAAGGCCTGTTTGGCGGATAACCGCTTTATTTCTTCCCCAGACTTGGTCAACGTGAATCGTCCCTCTCACGCTTTTAATTATGTTTAGTTTACCACTGTTCCATCCATTAGCCAAGAATATGGGAAGGTGCCATTATGGTCGATTGTTCGCCCTTTTTCATGTACACTTACTTTAGGATACCTGAACGTATCAAACTTGGTAACATGATCATCTTGATATCTCAAGAAGAACAGCTTCTACAAGCGGTCTGTCTTCTGAGAGTGTACGTCGGTAGATGTTTTTCTTAAGAGATATGAATGTATATACATCAAAGGCATATCCTCCTTATCTCGCAAGAAAAACTTCCGCTATATGCGGTCTGTCTTCTGAGAGTGTACGTCGGTAGATGTTTTTCTTATAATGAAGAAAGAAACATATAGAATGATGGAGGTTTCACATAACATGCTGCTGCAAGCCAATGGCATTACGAAATTATACGGGGTTACTCCCGTACTTGATAAGATCAATCTGCAAGTGCTAGAACGCGAAAGAATCGGCCTCGTCGGAGTTAATGGAGCGGGCAAATCAACTCTGCTTAAAATACTGGCAGGCGAAATGTCGTATGATGGCGGACAAATCTTCAAGGCAAAAGAAACCACTGTCGGTTATCTTGCCCAGAACAGCGGCCTTCAGTCGGATTCATCGATATGGGGCGAGATGCTGGATGTCTTCTCCCCCCTGCTGGAAATGGAGCGCGAGCTTCGTCAGATGGAGGAGCAGATTGCCGATCCGAAATCCAGCGATGATCCAAAGAGGTATCAAGAACTCCTTGATCGCTACGCAATCCGCTCGGACTGGTTCAAGGATCAAGGCGGCTATGAAATCGAAACACGCATCCGCAGTGTATTGCATGGCATGGGATTCGGCAGCTTTTCGCCAGACACCCCTATTGCTACTTTAAGCGGCGGTCAGAAGACCAGACTAGCCCTTGCCAAAATACTGCTGCAGGCACCCGATCTGCTCATGCTGGATGAACCGACAAACCATTTAGACATTGCGACCCTCACATGGCTGGAGGATTATCTGCGCGGCTATTCGGGTTCCTTGCTTGTCGTTTCCCATGACCGTTATTTCCTAGATCGGCTTGTGACGACCATCGTCGAAATTGAACGCCGCCATTCCACCAAATATACAGGCAACTACAGCCGATACATTGAGTTGAAAGCAGCCGAGTACGAATCCCAGCTGAAGCAATACGAGAAACAGCAAGATGAGATTTCCCGTATGGAAACCTTTATACAGCGGAACCTCGTCAGGGCTTCTACGACCAAGCGCGCGCAAAGCCGCCGCAAAGCGCTGGAGAAGATGGAACGGCTGGACAAACCACTCGGTGATTTAAAGAAGGCGCATTTTTCTTTTGAAGCTGAATATATGTCAGGCAAGGATGTGCTTCATGTTCGTGATCTATCCCTTACATTTGAGCAGAATAAGCCGCTGTTTCAGCATGTATCCTTTGATCTTAGCCGTGGCGAAACCGTCGCTTTAATCGGTCCTAACGGAGTCGGCAAATCGACTCTCCTTAAATGCCTGATCGGTACATTGAAACCTGCCGCAGGATCATTGCAATGGGGTACTAAAGTGAAGATCGGATACTACGACCAGGAACAGTCTGAGCTGAATCCCAGCAATACGGTTCTGGAAGAGCTGTGGGGCACCTATCCTCATATGGAAGAAGCCCGCATCCGCACCGTTCTTGGTAACTTCCTGTTTAGCGGCGAGGATGTGCTCAAGAAGATCAGCTCCTTAAGCGGCGGGGAGAAAGCGCGTGTTTCGCTGGCCAAGCTCATGCTCCTTGAAGCCAACATGCTCATATTGGACGAACCGACGAACCATCTTGATTTATTTGCCAAAGAGGTATTGGAATCAGCCCTTATGGATTACGAAGGCACCTTATTATTCATATCTCATGACCGTTATTTCCTTAATAAAATGGCAGAGCGCATCATTGAGCTTCATCCGGATGGCACTCAACATTTCCTGGGTAATTATGACGACTATACGGAGAAAAAGCAGGAAATGCTTGATATGAATGACGAACCGACCGAGCCGTTTGCCCGCCAATCCCTGAACCAGGAAGGGAAAAACGAGGCTCCCGCGGAGAAGCAAGGGGCCGTTTCCTTTGAAGCTGACAAGCAAGCTAAACGGGAAGAGCGAAACCGCCAGCGAAAGCTCGCAAGCCTAGAGGAGGAGATTCACGTACTGGAGTCTGACATTTCCGAGCTGGAGCTCCAGATGACGAACCCTGACATCTATCAGGATTATATGGCGCTGCAAGAACGGCAGCAGGCACTGGATGAGAAAAAGAATCAGCTCGAGCAGATTTTTGCGGAATGGGAAGCATTGCTGGAATCCTAAAAAATTCACAAAAGTGTTTCAAATCGAATCATTTTGTTTATACACACACTTATCCCCAGAAAGAGTGCATACAACCACCTCAAAAATGACCCAAAGGGTCATTTTTTTGTTGTTATACGCATGTTTCTTCTCCGCATCCAGCTTTATCCACGAACTTATCCACATTATCCACAATTATTAAGAACGTATTTGAAAATCCTGTCCGCTTTTTTCAGCGATTTGCAAAATACCGATTTATCGAGATTTTTCCGACTTGTACACAATCAGTGGAGGATATGTGGATAACTTTGTTCACAACTTGACAGATTTATATGTCTTATGTACCAGATCCCTATATAGGATTCACATTCTGTTTAGGTTAAAAAAGACGACCTTCCTCATGTAGAAAAGGAAAGGTCGTTCAGGTATTTGCGTTATGGATAGGACAAGGAACTCATCCCTGCATTCGGTATTTTCGGGACTTTCAGTGCTTCCGCACCTATACTGACATCAATGCCGAATTGCATGCAGCAACATAAGCCAGCCCCGCCGCCATGACGATGTCTTGATGAACGGCTGTTCCGCGGAAGATCTTGCCGGCCTTTTCTACCGTAACGGCGGCTTCGGCATGAGCATCTTCACCGCTACTTAGGGAATGGAGCTCCAGATCACCGAAGGTGATGTCGCTGCTTATGCCTTGGCTGATCGCCGAGATGACGGCTTGCACGGGACCATCCGCCACGCTGGAGTAGGTGGCTTCTGTTTGATCATTCAGGTGGCGCAGCGTAACTGCCGCAACCCGGCTACTGCCCGTTCCGGAAATGACCTGCGCCTCGCTCAGCTCATATACCTGTGCCGGCTTACCAAGTGTGCTGCTAACCATCTGCAGCAGCTGATCATCGCTAACCACCTTCTGACGGTCGGCCGTCTCCTTGAAAGTGTTATACAAGGACTCCATCTCGTCTCCAACAAGCTCAACGCCATAACGGGCAAGGCGATCCTTCAGAGCATGGCGACCCGAATGCTTGCCCAGCACAATCATGCTGCGTGGTATGCCCAGCTTCTCCGGGTCCATAATCTCGTAGGTGCTTCGATCCTTCAGCAAACCGTCCTGGTGAATGCCGGATTCATGCTGGAAGGCATTCCGTCCGACGACAGGCTTATTGTAGGCGATTGGGAAATGCATGGCACCACTAACAAGACGGGAAACTTCATACAGCTTCTCGGCAGTAATTTCCGTCTCCGCACGCAGCATGTCACCTCGGGTGGAGAGAGCCATGACAAGCTCCTCCAAGGCGCAGTTGCCTGTACGTTCACCAACCCCGTTCACAGTCACCTCAATTTGACTGGCGCCATTCTGGATCGCGGCCAGACTGTTGGCCACAGCAAGACCTAAGTCATTATGGCAATGGGCACTGTATTCAACTGTCTTTCCGCCACGGGCACCTTCCCGCACGCGCCGGAACATCTCGCCATATTCATGCGGAAGCGCATAGCCAACCGTATCCGGCAGATTGATGATTGTGGCACCCTCTTCAATGGCAGCTTCCACCATCTCGATCAGATCGTCAATGCCTGTACGTGAAGCATCCATTGCCGTAAACTCCACCACGTCGCTAAACTGCTTCGCATAAGCTGTCATCTCACGCGCCCTTGCCACCACTTCCGGACGGCTCATGCGCAGCTGATGGCGAAGATGGATGTCAGAAGAAGAAAGAAACAGATGGATTCGTCTTCTGGCCGCATCCTGAGTTGCCTTCACAGCAGCGTCAATATCCCCTTTGACCGCTCGTGCGAATCCGCAAATCTCCACCTGCTGAAGCTCTCTTGAGATAGCCTGCACAGCGGCAAACTCCCCCGGGCTGGAAACCGGAAAACCCGGTTCCATCACATCCACGCCCAGCTCTGCCAGTTTACCGGCCAGTACGATTTTCTGTTCAGGCTGCAGGCTTGCCCCCGGCGCTTGTTCTCCATCCCGCAGTGTTGTATCGAATATTCGGATCGTTCTTATGGCTTCATTCATCTTCGTATTTCCTCCTTGGTTACGATATAAACCCGGATATGCCGGGAGTTCTGCCCTTATTCGTTATGTTCACTGTACGTCCGCACGTCGACTTGCGTAACGCATCCCACCCTGCTGCTGCCGGCAGCAAAAAAGCCCGCCATCTCTTATCATAAGAGACGACGGGCTTAGACCCTCCGTGGTACCACTCTAATTGACGCTTTCGTGTTCACAGCTGTTTTTGCCGCGTCACATATACGTCCACTTTAGTGCCCATGATCCCCCCATGCCGGCCGGACATGAAGAGAATGGACATCCTGATGACGGAGGAAAATTCCGTAAGAGAGTACTGCTGCATTCATGGTCTTTGGCCCGTCTTGCTCCATCAACCGATGCGTGCCGTTCCCCTCTTCCGCTTCCGGGCGAGATTCGAAGGTTGCCTGCCGCTGCGTCACACCAATCCCGCAGCTCTCTGTAGGACAGCTCCCTTTTACTGCTCCCGTTCATTGCGTTTATCCGATATGTTGTTATCTATACAATACAAAAAGCCTGCCATCTCTTATTCAAGAGACGACAGGCTATCCTATCGCGGTACCACTCTTGTTGACTCCAAGCCGGATGATCTCCAGACTATAAAGCCCCCTCAATCGCCAAATAACTAGGTATTTGTGCGCAGCCTGCTCACGGAGGCCATCCCGTAACAAGGTCAAACTCCGCAATCGACTCACGCTGGATCAGCGTATGATTGCATAAGGTTCCCCTGCTCCGTTCCCAGGTGAGTTCAGGCTCCTCTCGTCTGCGTTGCACCGTCCCGCAGCTCTCTTTAACCAAGGTATACCTTACTATTCCTGTTCATCACGTTTCAATATACTGGAATTTGATCATGATTATACGTGCTGCCGAGAGACATGTCAAGAAATTTCAGCGTCTTTTTCAGCCCAAAGTTCCAACGACATCTGCGGATCCGCCTTCATATCCAGCGGCGTAAAGCCCCCCTGCTTCCATTTCAGATGGGCCGCGGCAGCAATCATCGCTCCGTTATCGGTACAATACTGAAATGGCGGAATCGTCAGTTTAATACCTTCCTGCTCGCAGCGATCAGCCAATGCTTTACGGAGTCCGCGATTAGCGGCTACGCCGCCGCATAGCAGCAGCTGCTTCGCATCATAGGCCCGGACCGCACGAACGGCTTTCTCCACGAGCACTTCCACAACGGATTCCTGGAATCCCCTGGCGATCGCTTCCGTCTTGACTTCCTCTCCACGCATTTTGCTCTGATTGACGACATTTAATACAGCCGATTTCAAACCGCTGAAGCTAAAATCGTAGGAATCGGGCTCCAGCCATACGCGCGGAAGCTCTACAACCTCTTCAGCCTCAAGCGCCATACGATCAACATGAGGACCTCCAGGGTACGGGAAACCAAGCGCCCTGGCCACCTTGTCATAGGCTTCACCTACTGCATCATCCCGCGTTCTGCCGATCAATTCAAAGCAGCCTTCCTCTTTCATGTAAACCAGCTCGGTGTGTCCGCCGGATACCACGAGCGCCATACAAGGGTAAGCGATATCGCCCACAAAACGGTTAGCATAGATATGACCGGCAATATGATGCGTACCAATCAGCGGCTTGCCGAGCGCAAACGCGAGGCTTTTGGCAGCCATCACACCAACCAGAAGTGCTCCAACCAAACCAGGACCCTGCGTAACGGCAATTGCCGACAAATCCTTCATTTCAATACCGGCCTCCGCCACGGCCTGCTCAATGATTAACGTGATACTCTCCACATGCTTGCGGGAAGCGACCTCAGGGACCACCCCGCCAAAAGCTTTATGTGTTTCAATCTGACTAGCAATGACACTGGACAATACCTCACAGCCATCCTTAACAACGGCAACCGAGGTTTCATCACAGCTCGTTTCAATCGCCAAAATGCAGCTATGCTGCCGGTCTATTTTTTCATCCTTCATGATAGCCTTTGACTTCCTTCCTCGCCATCGTCCTCCCGATAAGGGGGCAGATCTGCCCACATAATAAGTGCATCTTCCTGATTATCGGAATAATACCCCTTCCGGACACCGGCCGGTTTAAAACCTTTTTTAATATATAAACGCTGGGCTACGAGATTGGATACACGAACTTCCAGCGTCATTTTTTCCATCCCCATATAAGCAGCGGTCTTCATCAATTCTGTCAGCAGACGATCGCCCCACTTGCGTCCGCGATACTGCTCCAGCAGCGCAATATTCGTAACATGGGCTTCATCCACGATCGTCCACATGCCCGCATAGCCAATAGTCCGGCCTTCGTACTCCATGATCATATAACGGGCAAAATGATTCAGTTTCAGCTCATTATGAAATGCTTCCTCGGTCCATGGCACGGTGAATGCTTCGCGCTCCACGACGAGAACCTCCGGAATATCATCCAGGGTCATCAGCCGGAAGGCTAATCCGTCTTCTCCATCGATCGGCTTATTCTGCTTGTCCATGACGAATCCTACGCTCCTTTCACCGCTTGCGCAGCAGATTCGCTTCCGCTTCGGAAAGCTGTGTATAATTGGGCACCAGTGCATGCAGATCATCTGCTTCTCGCGCCAGCAATCTGTCTGCTCCCAGATACCCTATCCAGCGTCCTTCAAACGCATAAGGATGGATGTGCAGATTACCCTCAAACCATGTTTCCAGCCCTCGGGCTGTTTCGGCATGAAGATCCACTTCCCCAATAAACCATAGGCTGACAGGACGCTCCTCTTCAGGTAGCTTGCTGATCTGTTCCTTCAGGAACTCCACCCAGGATTGCATCAGGCGTATACCATCGGCTTCCATACGTACTGGTGCTTCCTCTTGATGCTCTGAATCGGCAGCGAATAATGCAGTATACACTTGTCCCCGCCTTGCATCGAGCAGCGGTATAACCCAGTGGATTCCCTTCTCTGGCTCGGCTTGTTTCCATCCGGACTGCAAGCCCCCCCACGCTAATGCATGAAGGCTGGATATCCCAACGACCGGGAGGTCATTCGCCCATGCAAGAGTTTTGGCTGCCGTTACCGCAATCCGAATCCCCGTGTAAGAACCAGGGCCTACTCCTACAGCAATGCCATCGATCTGGTCCATGCCAAGACCCGCTTCCGCAAGCGCCTGCTCCATCACCGGATGCAGATGCACCGAGTGGTTGCGATCGGCATTCGTGTTCACTTCCGACAAAAGCTTGTCCTGCTCCAACACGGATACCGCCAGCGATGCCGTAGACGTATCCAGCGCCAAAAACCGCTGCCGCGGCTTCATATCATTGTTGTTCATTCCTGCTACCCCATTTTTCATTCAAATCCCGGCACCACTCGCCATAAGGCTCACCTTGGCTTGATAACGTGATAATCCGGTGAGATTCGCCAGTAGTCTCAAGCTGGATATGCAGATACTGCTCCGGCATAAGCTCGGTAATCAGGCTGCTCCATTCCACAAGACAAACCCCTTCGCCAAAAAAGTACTCGTCCAGCCCAAGCTCATCCGCTTCGTCCACCGACAAGCGATACACATCCATATGGTAGAGCGGCAAGCGCCCCTCATATTCTTTAATAATGGTAAATGTCGGGCTGTTCACGACCCCTTGCACACCCAGATGCTGTGCAAATTGCTTCGAAAAAGCCGTTTTTCCGGCTCCGAGATCCCCGTCCAGACCGATGACAGTCCCTGGCTCTGCCCTCATGGCGAGCCAAGCAGCAAGCTGCCCGGTATCTTCCAGGCTGCTTGATATCATTCGAAACTGGCCTTCCGTACGGCCATTATTCACTGATAACCCATCCTTTACTTATTCTGCCCATATCTCAAAATACTTGATCTTCATTATATCGGTCCTCCCAATCCGCTGCAAGAACAGAACATCGGCGTCGAGGATTCTCTAAGGTTCTATCCTCTCAGTTCTGGACCACCATCCATACAACAATATACATAGGTCAGTGTTCAGCCCCGTTCCGCCATTTCGCAGCCTTCAGATCACCCGATTTACTGGCGAATTGCCCATTAGCGAATATTCAGTTTCAACGCCAAACACACCTTATCCGGTTTCCGACATGGGACTCCGAATAAGGTGTATTTTGTTCACTCATACGCGCTTATTGTTTCAGAGCCCATATACAGTGGCCCTTTTAAGAAACTACTCGCCTTCCTTCAGCCGATCTACATTCACGGTCAGTGTATTGGTCGGACGGGAACCAACCTGAACGGTAGCCATCCCGTTCTGTTGATCCACATGCTCGATCCAAACGGATTCCCCTCCAAGGTTTACCTTGTAAGTATCCTTGGAATTAAAAATTTCCACTGCGCGCTGTATATCCATGCGTTTAAGCCTCCTTCTTACGGTTCTCTTGGCGATTCGTCCACGACGTCCATCGTATCCGTGGTGGAAGGGCCGATCAGCCCGTTATCCAAGGTGACGTTGCCTCCACCAAGGCCTTCGTTGATCATCCGGTCAATATCGAACATCGTAGATTCACGGGCTATCTCGGTCTCCTCCGAGGTCAGACTGTTCCAATCCACCATCTCACCATTGACCGATTGTGCAGCGGAATGATCCGAGGCTCTGTCCTTCTGTATCTCTTCGGACTGGATATCTGCCGACGTTGCGGTTTCTTTAGATTCCATCATGATGAATATTACCTCCCTTTACAGGCAGAGTTCATGGTCAATATGCCACAAACAGGTTCTAATTATGCAATCCCGAGCTATAACTCATACTAGTGTCTTTTTTTGGGCACACTAATAGAGGAAGTTCTTATAGTTGTCGTTTATTACGCTTACTACACAGTCATTCTCAAACATATAAAAACTTGATAGGAGGTTTCATAGAATGCATACAGTATGGAAGGGCGCGATCAGCTTTGGTCTGGTGCACGTGCCTGTCAAGATGTTCTCGGCTACTGAAGACAAGGATATTTCGATGCGCTACATCCACAAAGAGTGCGGAAGCCCTCTCTCTTATATCCGCAAATGTCCGGTATGCGAAGAGGAGGTTGGCTGGGAGGAAATTACGAAGGGGTATGAGTATGAGAAGGGGAAATTCGTACTGTTCGAAAAAGAGGAACTGGAGCAGCTCGCAGAATCGAACAGCAAAAACATCACCATCCTGGACTTTGTAGATCTGACCGAAATTGACCCAATTTATTTTCAAAAGACGTACTACCTCTCACCGGATCAAGCAGGTGCAAACGCATACCGGCTGCTGCTGGAAGCGATGAAGCAGTCCGGCAAAATTGGCATCGCCAAAATTGCCATTCGCTCCAAGAGCAGCTTGGCGGCGATTCGCGTGCTAGATGAATGCTTGTCTATCGAGACCATTTTCTACCCGGATGAGATCCGGCCGATCTCCCAGGTCCCGAATTTGCCTGAAAGAACCGAGGTCAATGCCAAGGAGCTTGATATGGCCAAGCTGCTGATTGACCAGCTCTCCACTCCGTTTGATCCCGAGAAATATACGGATGATTATCGTGAACGCCTGCTGGATCTGATCAACAGCAAAGTATCTGGGGAAGAGATCAAGATTGCACCTGCCCGTCAGGAGACCAACGTGGTGGATCTGATGGCCGCCCTTCAGGCGAGTATCGAAGCCGTGAAGCCGATCGGAACGGACCCTGGCACCAAACCGAAGCCGCGCAAAACGACCCGCAAGACGGCTGCCAAAGAACCGGCTGCCAAGGTCAGCGGCGGAGAAGGCGATCTTGACGCACCGAAGCCGAAGCGCCGGACAACCAAATCCAAGAAATCTGAATCGACCTCCTGATCACGATGGGACAATTGCAGAATCTGCTGCCCAAGGAGCCGATGGCACCCATCTCGACGGATCAGATCATGACGGGTGAGGACTGGGGTTATCAGCTGAAATGGGACGGCGTGCGCATTCTGGCCGGACTGGACCAGAACAGCGTATCACTATACTCCCGCAAGCTGCTTGATAAAACATCCCTGTACCCCGAAGTGGTTCAGGCATTGTCCGGCCTGCAAGAAAGGCGTCTACTTCTGGATGGCGAGGTTGTCTATTTTCATCCCGAGCTTGGCCGTCCCGTATTTCAGAAGGTGCTTCAGCGGGAGCGGTCGCGTGCTATCAGCGCGAACGCTCCCCTGTTTACTTATGTTCTCTTCGACATTCTGGTGGACGGCGACCAAGACATGCGCAAGCTGCCCTATCTTGAACGACATCACCGGCTAAAGGAGATCGTTTCCAACACCCCGGGCCTGCTGATCGCGGATCTGTTTCTCGAAGGCGAGCAATTATGGAACTGGGCCGAAGAACGGGGATGGGAAGGCATTGTGATGAAACGCCTCTCCTCTCCTTATCGAGAAGGCAAGAAGCATAAGGATTGGTATAAGAAAAAAATTGCCGTGAACATGACAGCCACTGCCGTGGCCATGATCATCAGGGAAGGGCGCGTCGCCAGCCTTGTCATGGCGGATGATGACGGTAACTACATTGGCCGGGCTTCCCTGGGGCTAAATGAAGCGACGAAGAAGCGGCTGCTGCAATATGCTGAAAGCCATCGTGCTGAGGCGGTTTGGAGAACGCTCCATACCGACCTGAAGAAAGAACAGCTGGCTTGGCTCAGCCAGCCGCTATCCGTTCAGGTTACATTTCTTGAGTGGAGTCAGGATGGCATGATGCGCCATCCCAAACTCGTATCGATTGAGGGGGTCTAGATCATATGGCTCGTACCGTCAAAGGCACCCTCACGATTGAGGGGCAGGAGATTCAAATTACGAATCCTGACAAGCCGCTGTGGCCGGAGGTCGGCATTACCAAAGCGATGTATCTGCAGAAGCTTGCAGCCATTTCCCCATTCCTGCTCCGCTATTGCCGGGGCAGGCTGCTCACGACCATCCGGTATCCGCACGGGGTCGAAGGCGAATCCTTCTATCAGAAGAACGCGCCAGAGCCGCTGCCGCCTTTTGTTCAGACCCATGTACACGAAAATATTAACTATGTGCTGCTCAACGGACTGCCGGAGCTGCTCTGGCTGGGGAATCTGGCTGCGCTTGAGTTTCATCCTTCCCTGCATCTCGCAGGCAGCAATCTTCCCTGCGAATGGATGATTGATCTGGACCCTACGCTGCAGGAAGAACCCCGAATCATGGAAGCAACCGCCATTGTCGGAGATATACTCAGCTCTTTGGGTCTATCCTCCGTGCCGAAAACCTCAGGCGCAACAGGTGTGCAGATCATCGTTCCGATATCGGAAGGCATTACGTTTGATGAACTTCGAACAGTCGGCCAATTCGTAGGGCAATATGTGACAGAGAAATTCCCCAAGCTGTTCACCATTGAGCGGCTGAAGAAAAACCGCGGCGATAAAATCTACTTCGATTATCTTCAGCACTACAGCGGCAGGACGCTCGCCGCTCCATATACCCCGCGGGCCCGGCGTCTGGGGACCGTCTCCACGCCGCTCACATGGGATGAAGTTCGTCAGAACGTGGCTCCGACGGAGTTTCACCTGCTTAACATCGAAGAACGGCTAAGAGAAAAGGGTGATCTGCTCCAGAGCCTGCCTCCCCAGCCAATAGAGAATATCATCCGGCACCTGAAGCCACCGGGCAAGGGATCATCAAAAAGGAAAGGATAGCTGCTCAACATCCGGCATAAGCTCCTCCCCGGAGACTGGTGCTGCCGGCTGTGGCAGCTTCTTTGGCTGTGGAGAAGCAGCCAAGTCCCTCGTTGGAGGTAGATGATCCTCCACCACTGCCCCATTCTCTTGGGAAGCTCCACTTACTATCCTCTCGGACGGGCCCACGACAGGAGAAGTAGCCTCTCTGGTCAGTCCATTCAGTTCATATTCCTTCAGCAGCCTGGCTGCCATCGACTTGAAGGAACGAACGTAATTCTCTTCAGCATATGCGCCCTGTCCGTATAATTCGCGGTAAGGCTGAACCACTTCGGGATACTGGTGTTTCAGCGTCTCGAGGTACCATTTCTTCACATCGCGCGACAGTCTCAGCAAAGAGATCATGGCATAAGAAACGCCCCGATCCTTCGCCTGCGATAACAGATCCTTCAGTTCAGACTCCCTATCCGTCAAGAAGGGTAACACAGGTGCTACAAACAAGCCGGTTCTTATGCCTGCAGCCGATAATCTGTGAACCGCATCCAGCCTGCCCTCGGGATGAGGCGATGCCGGCTCCAGCTTTCGGATAAGGTCCTCACTCAATGTGTTAAGACTCATGTTAACGGACACATTCTCCATTCGGGTCAAAATGTCCATATCCCTAAGCACGAGCGGAGAGCGGGTCGTAATGCTCGTAGAGATGCGATACTTGGCGAGCAGTTTCAAACATTCCCTCGTAATACCCTCCTTGCCCTCAATAGGCTGGTACGGATCGGTTGCGGTACCAATTGCAACCTCTCCGATCGATCTGCTCATCGCTTCAATATCGTAATCAAACTTCCTCGCAGCGCTCGACAGCTGCTTCTCAAGCGCCTCAGCCGCATTCGATTTCATGAAGATATGATGCTGGAATTCATCCTCTGCCCCCATGCCCATAAAAACCTGAAAAGCGCGGGCATAACAGAAACTGCAGCCATGCCCGCATCCCCGGTACGGATTGATGGACCATTCGAAAGGCATCCTTTCCTCCTTCACCCGATTGAGCGTCTGCTTGGTCGTTACCTGTTCATATATCGTTTTTGCCACGGCTTCCCTTCACCTCCGAGTTGGTTATTCCACAAAGTTCTAGTTAAATTCATTATAACAAACATACGTTCTGATTATAATGTAATTATATGGATACTCATTGAGGACCGCTTAGGATGAAAGTTTCATTTTTTACATATGCATTTACAGAAAACGTGGCTCTTTTTCAAAAATCACTACTTCTCGACAAAAATTTTTCTGCAAATTACGACATTATATGTCACATCCAAACCTATAAAACCCGTTTACAAAGACCTAATTCACTGTTTTTTCACATCTGCCACCCCCCCAAATCCTATCTTAGACGGTGGAAAAATGTAAAAATGAGAGAATTCATGGAAGATAGATCAATCCATGATCCTATGTTATGATGTGCCATGTTTTGATCAAACCTATTTTGTTAGATATTGGAGGATGCTACAGTGAAACGAGTTTTAGGGTTATGGCTGATCTTTATGCTCATGCTGCCTACCGTTGCCAGCGCTTCAGAAGATTCGCTGAATTTTGTGGAAGGCGGGGAAGGGGTAACAGTAAAAATCGGGGAAGTCGGTACGATTGATCTCGGGAAAGGTTTATACTACCTGGATAAAAAAGACACGGAAAAGGTCTCCCTCATGGATGGCAATCTCCTCACTGGATACGAAGTGGCCAGTATTGGATCGACAGATGAAAACCAAAACTGGTTTGTCTACTTCGACTACATAGATTCAGGACATATCAAGGATGCCAAGGATGATAAAATTAATGCGGATAAGCTGTTGAAACAGATTAAAAAGGGGAATGAGGAAGCGAATAAAGAAAAACCGGAATCGGATCATATCTTCGCAACCGGTTGGGATATCGAGCCCTTCTATGACAGCAAGACCCACAATCTGACATGGTCATTAATGCTCGAAGACTCGGAAAGAGACCCATTTCTTAACTATCAGGTTAAACTGCTGACACGCCATGGCTATCTTTCCATTATATTAGTTACGGACTCAGCCAGCAGGGAACAAGCGGCTTCTGTCTTATCAAATGAAATTCTCGCAAACTTCACACCTACACCAGGACAAGCTTATGGGGATTATGATAGCAAGACTGATAAGGCCGCAAGTTTCGGTTTAACCGGCCTAATATTAGGAGGAGCCGGCGTAGCAGCAGCGAAAAAAGTCGGGCTCTTAGTTCTCCTCAAGAAATTCTGGTTTATAGTCGTGGCTGCAGTCGCAGGAGCTTTCAGCTTCATCCGCAATAAGTTAAGAGGCAACAAGACCACTCAGACACAGGATGAAACCGAGACGGCTCCAGATCAAACGATAACCTAATTGAATTCAGTCCTTGTGAGAAAAAAATATGCCTTCGGTTCGTGATACACGACCCGGAGGCATATTTCTTTATTTCTTCACTTGCATTAGGAAGTATATTCCATTACAATCAATACATATCAAATGATATATATCGTTAGTTCTACATTAGTATTTACATAAGGAGTTCAGACATGGCACCGAAAACAAAGTTTACCAAACAGGATATCATTCTGGCCGCCTTTGATATCGCAAAAACGGATGGTATTGAATCCATTACGATCCGCAAAGTTGCACAACGGCTCGGCAGCTCCATCGCACCGATTTATGTAAATTTCAGCGACGCCGAGGAATTGATTCAGCATGTCGTGTTCAGAGCATTTGAGGTCGCTAAGGAGTTGATAACAGAGCAGCAATCCGGCCAGCCTTTTCGGGATATCGGCATGGCCAGCCTGAGATTCGCCAAGGAATACCCCGTGCTCTACCGAGATTTGATGATGAAGAACAATCCCCACATGAAAAATACACCCGAACAAGTCCAAGAGGTTGTTGGGATGATGAAGCAAGACCCGCAGCTCGCCGGATTTTCTAATGAAGAGCTGCAATCTCTTTTATTAAAAATGCAAATTTTTCAGACAGGTCTCTGTGTGATGCTGGCCAATGATTTGTTTACGGAAAGCATTAATGACGACAAGATGATGGAATTGATGGACGAAGCCGCAGAAGATTTCATAAGTGCCATGCGTTTACGAATAACAGGAAAAGATGAGGAATAAGAAGTTATATTTCATGGAGGGGTTAAAGGATGGGAACAATTCTGGATCAATCACTTCTTGATAAATGGATGACACAAATAACGAAAAAGAAAAACATATTTCGAGCGGTTATGTGTATAGAAAATCAGGAACAGTCGCTGTCTCTTGTCAGCAGTGGCGGAGAGATGGAGGCTGAGGATCGCTTTTTTGTTGCCAGTGTAACCAAATTATTCGTGACAACCGTGCTGTTGAACTTACGAGCGGAGCAGCGGATCGATCTTGGTGATCCAATCAGCAAGTATCTGCCCCAGGAGACCATAGCAGGACTCCACACGATGGATAACAGAGACTATACAAAAGAAATCACCGTTAAGCAGCTAATGTCCAATACGTCAGGCATTCCAGACTATTTCTCCCAGGTTGTCTTCGCCGATCTCGCAGCCGGGAATGATCAGGCATGGGATCTAGATAAAATACTGAATGCAGCCAGGCAGCAGAAACCTCCATTCAAACCAGGCCAGAGAAGGAAAGCCCAATACTCCGATACGAACTATCGGCTGCTTGGACATATCATCGAGAATATCAAGGGTGAATCCCTGCAAACGGTCTTCAAGGAATATATCTTCGATAGACTGAATCTGAAGCAGACGTATTTCTATCAAAATCCTGAGGATAAGAGCCCCGTCTCATTCTATTATAAGCAAAAGCGTATGGAACTTCCCTTGTACATGGCATCGATCGGTGCAGAAGGCGGAATCGTATCAACGGCAAAGGAGCTCATGATTTTCCTGCGGTCATTCTTTAACGGAAATTTGTTTCCGCTATCTGAATTGGAAGAGATCCAAAAACAATGGAATTTTCTTTGGGCACCTGGTCCCTTCTTCTATGGGACCGGAATCTCAAGGCAGCCGCTATCCCCCTTCGGTCTGGGCCGCGGACTCATCGGTCACTGGGGGCAATGCGGTGCATTTGCCTTCCATCACCCTGAGTCGGGTCTCTATTTCACCGGAACTGTTAATCAGGTTCTCGGCCAGTCATCCGCCGCGACAACGATGGCGCGAGTAATCCGCCTCTATTCGCGGGAAAAGAAGGCGCTTCGCCTACAGGCAGACACTCCTTGAACCAAAAACTGCTCCACCCGCGTTAAAACAATCAACGCAGGTGGAGCATAAATGTTATGGGAAACTAATGGATGGCCTTTTTCTTAAACCGGCCGCCCTTCACATCATGAATGTTGCCAACGGCAACGAATGCCTGAGAATCCCAGTCTTCCACAATAGACTTGAGCTTCGCTTCCTCCAGGCGGGTAATGACTACGAAAATAACCTTCTTGCTGTCCCCGGAATATGCTCCCTCTCCATCCAGATAGGTTACCCCGCGTCCCAAACGATGGGTCAGCGCATCTCCGATTTCCTTATGCTTATCACTGATAATCCAAACCGATTTGGATTGATCGATTCCTTCGATCGTAATATCAATCAGTTTAAACGCCAGGTAATAGGCAATTAGCGAATACATCGCATGATCCCATCCAAAAATAAAGCCTGCACTGCCGAGAATGAATACGTTGATGAACATCACGATTTCACCGACAGAGAATGGGGTTTTCTTATTGATCAATATGGCTACAATTTCGGTGCCGTCCAAGGAGCCGCCGGAGCGGATAACGAGTCCCACTCCAATCCCGAGAAGAATGCCGCCGAACACAGCCGCCAGTAGTGGATCAATGGTGATGGGATCAATCGGATGCAAAAAATAAGTGCCGATCGACATCACCACTACGGCGAATAACGTGGATAAAGCAAACGTCTTTCCGATCTGTTTATACCCCATAAACAAGAATGGAAGATTAAACAAAGTCAGGAACACGCCCAGCGGAATATCGGTGACATGAGAAACCATAATGGATACTCCGGTAATTCCACCATCTATAATTTTGTTCGGGACCAAAAATATCTCCAGCCCGACGGCCATCAGGATGGAACCGAAAGTTAAGAACACCAGACGGCGGAGAAGCTTCAAGGCTGTTGATCCTGCCTTGGGATTCTCCGGCTTCTGCTGCTCCGCTTTCACTTGAGCAAAAATCTTCAGATCACTTGACATAAATCTCCCCCGTTCAACGTATGAAACTAAGTTAGTTACATATTTATAAGTGTAACCTATAAAATATTCTATCATATAAATAAAAGCAGATCACATAATTTTCAAAGTTCTTCCTGTCTTTACTTGCTTTTCCGTGAGCATTGCACCAGATGCATCCTCCTCTAAATCATAGCAGCGGAGACAGCATCCTGCATAAAATCTCAGCTGCCTTCTGCCATCTTCCCCGCTGACGAAACGCTTCAGCATCGATGAGTCTGCTATGTTTCAGATCCTCTCTAAAATCCGCTACCAAACGCTCAATAGGCTGGTGATCGAACATTACGGCTGTCAGCTCGAAATTGCAAAAAAAACTCCGCATATCCATGTTTGCCGTACCGACCGAACCGAGAAGCTCATCCACAATGAGCACCTTGGCATGGATAAAGCCTTTTTCATATTCATAGAAGCTAACACCTGCAGCCAGCAGCTCTTCTACATAGGACAAGCTTGCCATCTTTACAAAGCGGGAATCGGCGTGACCGGGAATGATGATCCGTACATCAACACCACTGACCGCAGCAGTCTTCAGCGCCTCATAAATTCCCGCATCAGGGATAAAATAAGGCGACGTGATCCATATTCGTTCCTTCGCCACGGAAATCGCCCCGAAGCACATCTCCTGAATCGCATTCCAGATCATATCCGGTCCGCTGCTCAGTATTTGCACTTGCTCCTTCCCCACACAGTGATGCTCCGGATACAATCCAACATCAGCAATGCGCTCTCCTGAAGCAAGCTTCCAGTCATGCAAAAAGACACTCTGCAGAAAATAAACCGCATCTCCCTCTATTTCCAGATGTGTATCTCGCCAATAGCCCATGTGGGGGTATTCGCCCAAATAGTCGTCCCCAACATTGATCCCGCCAAGAAAACCGACCGTGCCATCCACCACGACGATTTTGCGGTGATTACGGTAATTAATTCTGCGGCTGAACATCGAAACCATCGCTGGCAGGAAGAAATAAAACTCCACGCCCGATTCCTTAAACCGCTGAATAAATGTCTTCTTAAGCTTGTAACTTCCCAGCCCATCACATATGAGGCGTACCTTGACGCCTTCCTTCGCCTTTCGGATCATTACATCTTGAAATTTCGTACCGATCCGATCATGGCGAAAAATATAGAACTCGACATGGATGTGATCCTTGGCCTGCTCCATCGCGCGCAGCATCGCATCATATGTCTCTTCCCCATCGGTCAGCACCCGGGTCTGATTGCAGCCTGTAATCGGGCTTTCCGACAAATGATTGAGCAGATTAAACAAGCGATCATTATGATGAAAGCTTGCATTGTTCATACCTTCCTTACGCCGGACAACAGCTGCCCGATCCCATAAGTGGTCCCTGATTTCCTGAAACAGCCTGGAGCCCCGTTTACGAATCTTCAACCGCTGCTGGTAGTCCTGCGCTACGAAGAAATAGAGTACGAACCCGATCAAGGGAAGGCAAAATAATATAAACAACCATGCTACGGTTTTGGATGGATTCCGAAACTCAAGCAGCAGCACTGCGGCCATCTGTAAAATAAACGCAATCAGTGCAACGAGAAGCCACAACATACCGGCAGCCTCCTCACGATAAAAATAATAGTATCTTCGTATAATGTGCATCGTGTACAAATAAAAGTCATGAGAGACAAGCGGATAACTACACTACATCATTGACCAATTTCTTATGTATTTATTCAATTACCCAAATGGGTACCCTGCTGAATAAATTCTCTTACTCAATCATATTTTTGACATGTTCTCCGAAAGAATAGAATACATACTAGATAAGGAGTTGACCAAGTCTAGCGGATGCATTGTAATCCTGAATTAGAGTATGAATGTATGGAAGGGAGATGCCATGAAGACCGCAAAGCGTAAACAACGTTTGACATTGCTGGTACTGAGGGATGCACAGCATTCTGTCAAACAAATCCATCTGTCTAAGCCCCTGATGATCGCTGTGCCTGCCGCCGCTATTTTGTCAATTGCCGGACTGATTGTTTCTCTGCAGATCCAGTCGGCACATTCGATCTCGGAGCTCGAACGGCAGCTAACGCTGAAAAGCCTGGAAGCCTTAAAGATGGAAGTCACCGTCACTGACAAGGACGAGGCTATTGAACGCCTGAATAAAGCCATCATTCAGCTTTCGGGTGAAGCAGAGCAAACAAAAGCTCAGATGGAGCGTGTCCAACAGCTGGAGCAGGAGCTGCAACAGTTTATTCAGAAGCACGGAAGCCTGTCCGGACAGACCTCCTCCATCCCGGATGCAGCTAAAGAGCATGTGGGCGGCGAATTCATCGCCGTTCATGAGAATGAGATGCTAAGTGTTGCCAAAGACGCCCAAGATGATTTTGAAGAGATTCAGCAGCTGATTTCACGCATGGAGCGCCATATTCCCCGCACACTGGATCAGGCCCAGGAAACACAGGAGAAACGTGAAGGTATGCCATCCCTGTGGCCGACAACCTCCAAACGGCTTACATCGAATTTCGGTTATCGGAGTGATCCCTTTACCGGACGTTCGGCCTATCATGCAGGCATTGATATTGCCGGTAAAACCGGGGATCCCGTCTATGCTGCAGGTGCCGGGGTAGTAACAGCCGCAGAACGCAGCGGAGCCCGTGGACTTTATATCGTGGTTCAGCATCCTAATGGTTTGGAAACCTGGTATATGCATTTGAGTAAGATTGACGTTTCGGTAGGCGACCATGTCGGTCAAGGAGAGACCATCGGTAAGCTTGGCTCCTCGGGACGAAGCACAGGTCCCCATCTACATTTTCAGGTCGTTAAGAACAACCGGACTATTGACCCGATGCCTTATCTGAATTAAGGCGTAATCATCTATACTTATGTTCAGGAGGATGGTAGTAATGAAGAAGAAAAACAAACATAAACGAGCCTCACAACGGACCGATACATTGATTGGTCCAGGAAGTGAGATGGAAGGTGTACTGCAATGCGAGGATAATTTGCGAATTGACGGCCGTTTTAACGGTTCCATCCAAAGCCATGGCTGTGTGACGATAGGCGAAGAAGCGATTGCCCGCTCCAATATTTCCGCTCGGGAAGTCATTGTTGCCGGCAAAGTGTATGGCGATGTAACTGCGGAGAGCAAGCTGACGATTACACCTACAGGACAAATGTATGGAGATGTATATGCGGGTTCCTTGATCGTTATGGAGGGCGGACTTCTTAACGGTGCAAGCCGAATGGAAGAACAGAATCCCAGTCAGGCCACTACAGAGTCAAAGGAAACCACGCTGCCTATTCAGCGTTCAGAAGCAGGGTAACTGGTATATGGGCGACCGTCCGAATTCGTATATGTATCATACCATCGGCCATTTGTTCAGCCGAGCCATCCAATGAGCTCCTTCTCTTCCCTGTTTCACACGGTAGAAGGAGCTCTTTTTTTTCTAATGACTCACAGAGTTAAGCTTCTACATCTCTCTTCGCAAAGACCATCCAGGAAACAAGCATGAACAGCAGGCAATAAACAACCAGGATCGTGACGGAGAAGCCCAGACCCACTCCCCCGGGACCGACAGGCGACTTGAGATATCCGCTCAGATCGATGTGCAGAAAGAGCAAGTATTTAGCCCATTCAAACCGTTCCGGATTAAAGATAAAACTGAATATATCCTTAGTGAACAGGAATAAGAGAGATAATCCAATAGCCAAGCCGCTGGAACGGAATATCGTGGAGAGCATAAAGGCGATCAGCGAAATGACAAACACTTGGATTGTATCTGTCAGCAGCAGCAGAAGGGAGCTATCCATGGAAGAACCCCCAGAGCTATTTGCAAATCCGGTATTACCGGAAAATAGCAGCAGCGAAGCAGCGATACCTGCCACAGCTGTTATAGCAGCACACAACAGAAGGAACAAACACAGGGAGACGAATTTGGACAGCAGAATCTTCCCCCGGCTCCATGGCCGAATCAGCAGCAGCTTGATGGTCCCCCCGGCAAATTCCCCTGCTACAATATCCGCAGCGATGATGACCGTAAATATGGCGCTCAAGTAGATAGTGAAGCTTTCCGTCCATGTAAACACAGTCCAGACATCCATCGGAGCACTCGTCCAGTACAGCATGGCAGGCATAGCTGCATTAAACAAGAGAAGTAGTAAGAGCATGACCCAAGTGCGAACCCGGTAATATACCTTCATATTCTCGTTCGCTACAAGACGGGCAAAGTTAATCAACAACGGATTCCCCTCCCGTCATTTCCAAAAATTGATCCTCCAGCGACCGGGTTACCGGCTGTATGGCATAAACGCGCAAGCCTGCTCCGACCAATCTCGCATTTATGTCCGCAATCATATCCTGGTCTCCCCCAACCATAAGCTGGTGATCCCGAACCGTTGCTTGGACGTCCTCCAGCAGCGCTGCGGCAGCTTCCATATCGTTGACGGTGAATGCCGTCTCTTCGTACATCCGCTCTCCGTCAGCCGTGCGAAGCCGGCGAATATCAATCAGCTTACCGTGACGGATAACGCCGATGGTATCACACATCTGTTCCATTTCGGATAGCAGATGGCTGGACACAAAGACGGATGTCCCTTCCTCTTGTGTCAATCTGCGCAAATAATCCCGCAGCTCCCGAATACCTTGCGGATCCAAGCCATTCGTAGGCTCGTCCAGGATCAATAACTTAGGCCTGTGCAGCAGCGCCTGCGCTACGCCGAGACGTTGACGCATCCCGAGCGAATACGTACTCACCTTCTCATGAATCCGCTTACCAAGTCCAACGAGTTCCACTACCTCATCGATCCGCGCTTTGGTGATGCCCTTCATCATTCTCGCAAAATGTTTCAGGTTGTTATAGCCCGATAAGTACTTATACATTTCGGGGTTCTCGACAATGGCACCGATCTGAGTGGCGGCCTGCTCGTAATTCTTACGAATGCTATATCCTCCAATGATAATATCCCCTTGCGTAATGGACATCAGCCCCACCATCATGCGAATGGTAGTCGTCTTACCTGCTCCGTTCGGTCCCAGGAATCCGAAGATTTGTCCAGGCATGATATCAAAGGTCACATTATCTACCAGTACTTTAGATGATATTTTCTTCGTAACACCCATCAGGCTTACCAATGGTTCCTGCTTCATGTGATCTATCCTCCCTTGCCTATGCACCATGAATATCTCCACATTATACATTATCAGGACAAGAGGCAAAATATTGGGCATGCGTAAAACCTGCTGCTTTTGGCTCAATCGGTATCCTCCTGATGTACCAAATCAGCCGATTGACACTCCTTGCAAATCCCCGCTGGAACATCGTGCTTGTAAAATCCGGTCTTAAACAAGCTGTCGCCTTGAGCAACCGGAATCAAGCGACAGCAGCCGACGCAATACATCATCACTTCATTCATCCCGTCATCTCCTCCCCGGGATTGACGCATCTATTCTATGTATTTTTTAAATGATACAAATTGTATCTATAACAGAAATTCTATATAAATTGTTGCACTTTGTCAAATATTATTGTGGATCGGAAGTGACTAATACTATAGGCTCACAGCTTTAGAGAGTTATGCTTATTTTTTAATAAATGCTACAATATGTATTGACGATAGACGAAATTTAGGATACATTTTGTATCATATTGATATTTCCATTTTGATGTTTAGTCTACATTAATGGATCTTTTTAGAGAGGTGAGCATGCATGTCATATGGATCTCGCATTGCAAAATTGCGGGAGCAGAAAGGTTGGACTCAAGAAGAATTATCAGAGATTATCGGTATCAGCCGTGCTTCTTTATCACATTATGAGAAAAATCGCAGAGAACCTAATCTGGAGACTCTTACCAAATTGGCAGATGTATTTCAAACCACGATTGATCAAATCATTGGAAGATAGTCCCACTTACCCCACTTGCGAATAACAGTACGATTCCCCTCACCCTTCGTTTATGTGCTCACGCCCAAAACCCCCTCTCTTAGAATAAAAGGGGGGGTGGGTTGCAACTCATTCCATATATCCTCGCAGTGTCGTGATAATGTCTTCCCTTTCTTTATCACCGACGATAAAATACCATATTCCGTTTATTATCTGTCCATAACCCGCAATCTCAACCTGCTCAACCTTCCCTATATGATGACGATACTCCGTTAGAAACTTTTTCATTTCCTCAAATGAAATATCCGTCTTTACGCTGTTTCCAATCTGATTGAGAAGGGTTTCCAGTTTAAACACTGTAGATACTCTTAACGTTTTATCCAGAATTCCTTCCAGCACCTCTCTTTGCCTAGCATTCCTTCCCAAATCGCCCTTTGGATCCTCAAACCGCATTCGTGAGAAGGCAAGTGCTTCGCTGCCATTCAGGTTCAACTGTCCCTGATCAAAGTTATATCCGCCATATTCGAACTTCATACGATTATTTACGGTGACTCCACCTAGCGAATCTACAATGCTCGAGAACCCCTCCATATCCACTTTAATGTAGTAATCGATGGGAAACTGCAGGAAATTCTCCACGGTACTGACTGACATCGGGATGCCTCCAAATGCATAGGCGTGATTAATTTTATCCACGGTCCCATACCCGACAATATCCGTCCGCGTATCGCGGGGAATATTAAACATGAGCACAGACCCCTTCGTAGGATTGACTGCCATGAGTATCATCACATCGGAGCGGCCCCGATCATAGGGCCTTTGGTCTACACCCAAAACCAGAACAGTAAATGCATCTGTATCCTTTGTAGTGCTCTCCCCCGCCTTGGTGCGCTCCCCACCATATATGAATGTCGGGGTTACAGGCGGTGGTTGCCGCTCTTCATAAATTTGTTCTGCCGTTGATTTAATAGATTGATACGTGTATAACAGATAAGCCGAAGGCAGCAATATCAGAATCGCCAGCGGCCACAGGACCCATTTTAATTTCATATTCATCCTTAAATGCCCTCCATTGCATGGACCATATAATGTCCGTTTGTAGGAATAAGCAAATGATGAGCCGATTGACACCAGCATGAAACAAGGCTAGAAATGACTAGATCCTTACGGCGGGGTCATATGAGATTGTTTTTTTATTTTTGACAATAATAAATCAATGATCTGGCTGGGACTCAAGTAATCAAAGGACAGGAGAAAGGTAATTAGCAGAAATAAATATCGAGGATATAGAGTAACGTTAACTAAAAATTGTTGATGTAATAATGGGATGAGAATTCCATATTTGATGAGGAATAGCCTAACTTTTATCTTAGGTATGTCCTACATCATCTGTATGATTTAAGGTAAAAGAACTAATGACCAAGCAACATAAATATAGTAGAATATCAATTAAACCATTATAATGATTCAATAGGATTACCTGTTCGGTGCAGGAAATCTATTACAATTTAGTTATAAAGGCTAATTTTCTGGGAATCGTTGTGACCAAACATCATGCGGTTCAGCATACCTACAATCCGAGTCTTTTTATCGCCATCCGTATGAAATTCTGTATGATACAGTTGACGGCCATAAAAGAGTCCTCTTGATTCAATGCGTCCTGTTACCTGGATGTGATCTACATTATCATCAATTTCGTATCCCAAAACAACGTTGGAATGGATCGGTATTTCCCAAGGACACAGGAATACAAGACCACTAGGCAGCAGCTCTAGCGGTGTCACGGAATGACTTTTCCCATGAATGGTTAAATCCCCGATTTTCATGACTTTAATTCTTACCGTGATTTGATGTTGCTGTTCTTGTAACATTTGTGGTAACCCATCCGCTCCTTGTTAGAATTTTGTGGTATGGGACATCTTCGTGCTGGATAAAATGATACCAACCGTCACCAACCATGATTATCCAGATACAATATGTATCCTACTTACGTCAATAATACGATACATAATGTATCTAGTCAATTAAAAAGTAGCCTTTTTATGTATATAATAAATCGGCAAAGTGAACTTATGGATCTATCCAATAACTTCTATAGATACAAGCCACTCGAAAGGGGGATCAATGCGTGAACTACGGAGAACGAATATCAGAATTACGTGAACAGCATGGGTGGACTCAGGAAGAACTCGCTACCTCTGTCGGTATTACACGTGCAGCCCTATCCCATTATGAAAAAAATCGCCGCAAGCCTGACTTCGAAACATTGACCCGCTTGGCAGATCTCTTCGATGTATCCATAGACTATCTGATCGGGAGAACGACACAGGAGAAAGTAGTGCTTGACCCGGAGGTACGGGCATTTGTGGATGGCCTTGAGCTATCCGATGAGGATTTATTGGAGCGCTTTAACCTTACCGTGGATGGTCGTAAATTAACCGAAGATGAAGCTAAACGATTCATTGCATTTGTCCGCATGGAAAGGGCCATGAAATAATACGCCATAACGATCAACCACAAATCCCCGACATGTGAATGAAATCCTGCACTCACGTATCGGGGATTGTTGTCGATATGGATGATTTTTTATTTTTTTCGCAGTGCCTCCATTTGCAGCCATTGATCAGGATGGATACCTAATTGAGTCATAAGCTTGTTGATATCTAGGTTTGTCTTCTGTTGGTCAAGCCGATGCTCGGTGCTTCCGGAGCTTCTCTCCTTGTCCACACTCATTTCTACAACTACCTCGCTTATCTATAATTTCGTCTCCATCCCAGCTCCTTACAATAGGTGTAAATATAATCTTTACAGGAAACTTTTTGAACAAGTTACTTATCAATATTATAACCAATGAATCCATACGATGCTGTCGTCTCATGGAACCATTGTCCAAAACATCCGGTTCTAATTTTGTCGAATAATCTTTTGAAAGCGGTATCAGAGAATCTATACAAAAAACCACTCGGCATTCATTATAGAATACCAAGTGGTTACTGATAACCTTAGACCTACTGCTACTAGTTCCCTGTACGCACCAATTCTTTCATATTGGCTTCAAATGCAGCGAGGAGCGCAGATTCACCCGCCAAGCCTTGGTCTTGCATCTTCTCAATATGCAGCAGCATGCGCTTATAGTCCCGTGGAATAATTCGTACAAATTGACCAAGCGCCTGATCCCAATCTCCTAGAATTTGTTGTGCCGGCACACTGCCGGTATATTGCTCATGCCGCTCAATAAGCTGCTTCAGCAGCTCAGCTTCTCTAATATCCTCTACACGTTCAAGAAGGACCATTTCCAAATTGCAGCGATTCATAAAGGTACCTTCAGGATCATAAATGTATGCAACACCACCGGACATTCCGGCTGCAAAGTTGCGGCCGGTCTCCCCCAGAACGACTACACGACCGCCAGTCATATATTCGCAGCCATGATCGCCGACGCCTTCAACAACGATGTTTGCTCCTGAATTGCGTACGGCAAAACGCTCCCCGGCAATCCCTCGTACGTAAGCTTCACCACTTGTAGCGCCATAGAATGCCGTATTGCCTGCAATGATATTCTCCTCGGCTTTAAAAGTCGCCATAGGCGAAGGCTTTACGATGATCTTACCGCCTGAAAGTCCTTTGCCAATGTAATCATTGGCATCGCCTTCGATTCTCAGCGTCAATCCTTTTGGCACGAATGCGCCAAAGCTGAGGCCTGATGAGCCCACGAAGTTAAGCTGAATGGTATCCTCCGGCAGTCCGGCAGCACCGTATTTGCGTGTCACTTCACTTCCCAGAATGGTTCCGACAGCACGGTCCACGTTCGTGATCGGGAAGGTGCCTGTTACCGCTGTTCCTGACTCCAACGCTGGAGCAGCGGAGCTAAGGAGGGAACGCATATCCAGTGTTTCTTCCAAGCGATGATTCTGTCTTTGCAAGCGATAGCGTGTGCTGCCTTCCGGAAGTTTTGGCATATATAACAGTGCCGAAATATCTACGCCTTTCTTTTTCCAATGATCATCGGCTTTAATAGCATCCAGAACATCCGTACGGCCAATCATCTCGCGAATAGTCCGGAATCCAAGTTCTGCCATCAGCTCGCGCATATCCTGAGCGACAAAGCGCATAAAGTTGGCGATATGCTCGGGATCCCCTGTAAAGTTCTTACGCAGCTCCGGATTCTGGGTGGCGACACCAACGGGACAGGTATCCATTTGGCAGACACGCATCATAATGCATCCGATGGCCACAAGCGGTGCTGTGGAAAAGCCATATTCCTCGGCTCCGAGCATTGCGGCAATGACTACATCGCGCCCATTTAGCATTTTACCGTCCGTTTCGAGCACGACGCGGTCACGCAAATTGTTCATGATGAGGGTCTGATGAGTCTCGGCAAGACCAAGCTCCCATGGCATACCCGCATGACGGATCGAGCCTTGCGGAGAAGCCCCCGTCCCGCCATCATAGCCGCTGATGAGGATAATGTCCGCCCGGCCCTTCGCAACGCCTGCAGCGATCGTACCCACCCCCACCTCGGATACCAGCTTCACATTAATATCCGCTCGTGGATTCGAGCTCTTCAAGTCATAGATAAGCTCCGCCAGATCCTCAATGGAGTAGATGTCATGGTGCGGCGGCGGCGAGATCAGACCTACGCCAGGTGTCGAACCGCGAACTTCGGCTACCCATGGGTATACTTTACGGCCGGGCAGCTGCCCGCCTTCGCCGGGTTTCGCTCCCTGCGCCATTTTGATCTGAATCTCATCTGCATTCACCAGGTAATGGGAGGTGACACCGAATCGTCCCGAGGCCACCTGCTTGATCGCACTTCTGCGGGAGTCACCATTCGCTTCAGGGATGTAGCGAGCCGGGTCCTCTCCCCCTTCCCCTGTGTTGCTCTTGCCCCCGATGCGGTTCATTCCGATCGCAATGCTCTCATGCGCTTCCTTGCCGATAGACCCAAACGACATCGCACCCGTTTTAAAACGGCGCATAATGGAATCTACGGACTCCACCTCATCCAGGGGAACCGGTTCAGAGACCGGCTTGAACTTCAACAGTGCGCGCACAGTCAAATGCTGTTCGTTCTCGCCTTGTACGAGCTCCGCATATTTCTTGTACGCTGCATAGTCATTGGTCCGGACAGCCTGCTGCAGTAAATGGATCGTTCTCGGGTTGAATAAGTGCTGCTCTCCTTCCGCTCTCCATTGATACTCGCCTGCTGAGTCCAGCGTCTTGTCACTGCCATCCTTATCCGTAAAAGCACGTTCATGATGGGCAAGCGTTTCCTTGGTCACTTCCGCAAGACCGATGCCTCCAATACGCGAAGGAGTCCACGTGAAGTAACGATCCACGAAATCTTCCTTCAAACCAACAGCTTCGAATATTTGTGCGCCGCGGTAAGATTGAATCGTTGAAATCCCCATCTTCGACAGAACCTTCACGACACCCTTGTTCGCCGCCTTCATATAGTTCTTAACAGCTTTCTCGTGTGAAATGCCTTGCAGCATGCCTTCTTGAATCATGTCGTCCAATGTTTCGAATGCAAGATAGGGATTGATAGCACTCGCACCGTAACCGAGCAGCAGGGCGTAGTGATGGACTTCACGCGGCTCGCCGGATTCAAGCAGGATCGCTACCTTGGTCCGGGTTTCCTGACGGATCAGATGATGATGAAGTGATGAAACGGCAAGCAGCGAAGGAATCGCGGCGTTGTCCTTATCCAGTCCACGGTCGGACAAGATCAATAAATTATGACCCTTGGCTATGACTCGATCCGCAGCCTCACAGAGGGTGTCGATCGCTTTGCGCAGTCCTTCAGCTCCTTCCGCTGCCGGAAAGAAGATCGGAATAGTCATAGACTTAAATCCTGGACGGTGAATATGACGCAGCTTCGCAAACTCTTCATTGGACAGGACCGGCGAATCCAGACGGATATGACGGCAGCTCTCCGGTTCCGGCTTCAGCAGATTGCGCTCGGGACCGATCGTTGTGCCCATGGAAGTGACGAGTTCTTCCCGGATCGCGTCAATCGGCGGATTGGTCACCTGAGCGAACATCTGCTTGAAGTAGTTGAATAATCGCTGCGGACGGTCGGATAGCACCGCAAGTGGGGCGTCGTATCCCATGGATGCGATGGCTTCAGCACTCGTGACAGCCATCGGCTCCAACACTTTGCGCAGCTCCTCATACGTGTAGCCGAAGGCTAACTGAAGCTGACGCACATTCTCATGCTTCGGTTCTGGCAGTTCCGGCGCCTCCGGTAGATCATGAAGCTCCACCAGATGCTCTTTCAGCCATTCCTCGTATGGAAGTTCAGCAGCGATGGCAGCTTTGACTTCTTCGTCAGAGATGATTCTCCCTTCCCTTGTATCGATGAGGAGCATACGCCCCGGACGCAAACGGTCCTTATACAGCACATCCTCTGGCGGAACATCCAGCACACCGGCTTCGGAGGACAGGATGATACGATCATCCTTAGTCACATAATAACGGGATGGCCGGAGACCGTTTCGATCAAGGATAGCTCCGATCTGGATGCCATCTGTAAACGCCATCGCTGCGGGGCCGTCCCATGGCTCCATTAACGTACTATGGTATTCATAGAAAGCCTTCTTGGTCTTATCCATGTCCTCATGATTATTCCAAGGCTCCGGGACCATCATCATGGCCACATGCGGCAGGGAGCGGCCGCTGAGATACAGAAACTCAAACGTATTATCAAACATACCGGTATCAGACCCATCCGGATTAATGATAGGTTTAATCTTCTCCAGATCGCTTCCGAACCGTTCGTGCTCAAGCAGCGACTGGCGGGCATGCATCCAGTTTACATTCCCGCGCAGTGTGTTGATCTCGCCATTGTGAATCATGAACCGGTAAGGATGCGCACGTTCCCAGCTCGGGAATGTGTTTGTACTGAAACGGGAATGGATCAGCGCGATCGCAGACTCCAGCTTCTCTTCCTGCAAATCCAGATAGAACTCCCCTACTTGCTCTGTAGTCAACATGCCCTTGTATACGATTTTCCGACAGGAAAGACTGGAGACGTAGAAGCTGTCGCCTTCCGGATTTCCACTGTAACGGATAGCCCGCTCCGTACGGCGACGGATGATGTACAGCTTGCGTTCGAACGAGAGTTCATCCGAAATGTCGTTACTTCGCCTGATGAACACTTGGCGAACATACGGTTTGGCTGCTCTTGCGGTTTGACCCAGCATTTCATCATGGGTCGGCACATCCCGAAAACCAAGCAGGGTTTGGCCTTCTTCTGCAATGATTGAGGTCATCTCGGCTTCATGTTCCGCTCTGATTACAGGATCATGGGAAAGAAACAGCATGCCGACACCATAATGTCCTTCTTCCGGAAGCTCAAAGCCTAGCTTCTTTGCCTCAATGGAGAAAAATACATGAGGAATCTGCAGCATGATCCCGGCACCGTCGCCGGAATTCGGCTCACTGCCCTGGCCCCCGCGATGCTCCATATTGGCAAGCATCCTCAAGGCGCTGCTGACGATGTCATGTGATGGCTTACCCTTGATATGGGCCACAAATCCCATACCGCAAGCATCTTTTTCAAACCGCGGGTCATATAGGCCCTGTTTCCGGGGATAATCAGTATGTTTCATAAGATGCAACCTTTCTAACTTAGGATATAATGCGGCAGATCAAGGAAGAACGATATAAAAAATTGGCATTCATCCTCAATCGACAGAAGTAAGCCATCATCTGCATGATGCATTTTAGTGCAAGTCTATAAACGAACTTACTTTTGTTTTTATACGGTTGATTAATTGGTTTTATTATTTTATCACCGCTTAATAACCGCATCCAATTCAAAGTTTTTATGAAATTGATAAGAATTGTTTTTATATGTAATTTGTAAAAATAAACTTCATGTCCATATGAATTTTATGTGTTATAGTGCAAATAATTATACAAATAGAACATTCCGAACAAGAAAAAAAAGGACATTCTCCCGAAGATCTCATTGATCTTTGGGAGAATGTCCTTTTGCTTAGCTATAATCGTTTATGCGGTCACTGCTGTCTCTTCATCTGCTGACTTGTTATTTTTCGTAGTCAGGAAGTATACCGCAGTCAAAGCCAAGAATACGAGACCGAATCCAGCCAACATACCCGCACTAGACCACATGCCCTCGAAGCTTCCTGTGGAGATAACGTCCTTGTAACCTTTTACGCTGTAAGTCATTGGCAGTAACGGGTTCAAGGCCTTCATCCAGTTCGGAATGAGTTCCAGTGGGAACGTACCTGCGCTTGTTGTCAATTGGAAGATCAGAATAACGATCACGACGAAGCGTCCAGGCTGATCCAGCCATGTGACAAACATTTGCACCAGGAACATAAACGACAAACTCGTGATGAACGTGAAGAGATAGAAGAGTGGAACACTCTGTACCTCAAGCTTCAATCCATACAACATAACTACTGCTGCCAGTAGAGATTGAATCAATCCCATACCTGCGAAAGAAAGAGCGCGACTGACAAACCGGTTCCATCCGGATGCATTCGGTACCGATGAATTGCGGATCGGTAAAATAATTGTGGAGATCAACGCGCCTACAAACAAACCAAGTGACAGGAAGTAAGGAGCGAAGCCTGTACCGTAGTTCGGCACCTCGTTAACTTTATGCTCTTCAACCTTTACAGGACCAGCGAACATGCTGACCGTCTCGTCAGTTGTCTTAATATCGCCAGTCTTGCCGGCAGCCTCATTCAGCTTACCTGCAAGCTCCCCGCTGCCTTCCTTCAATTCGCTCATTCCATTTACCAGTTCACCAGCACCGGAATCCAGCTGCTTGGAACCATCAGCAAGGGTTGTTACACCGCTACCCAACTTGCCTGCTCCGCCTGCAAGCTGCTGCGTGCCTTGCGAAAGAGTTGCCGCACCGCTTGCGAGCTCCTTGCCGCCAGCTGCCGCTTCGCCTAGCTTCGTACCAAACAGCTTCATGCCGTCTGCCAATTGGCTTTGTCCTGCGTTCAGCTGTTTCACGCCTGCGAGCAGCTCTTGACCGCCTCCGGCAAGCTGTTTGCCGCCTTCAGCAAGCTGGCTAGCTCCCGCGCTCAGCTTGCCAGCGCCTTCCTGCAGCTGCTGTGTGCCTTGATTCAGCTGTGCTGCGCCTTGGGCCAGCTGCTGCTGGCCGGCATTCAACTGACTTGTGCCAGAGGCCACGGATTGGCTCGCTGCCAATAGCTTCTGTACGTCCGGACTCTGTGCCAGCTCCGGATTGCTTTCAGCCAGCTGCTTCAATCCATCGGCAACGGCTTTGGCTCCCTGCTCCAGAGAAGCCGTCGCTTCCAGCGATTGATTCAGACCAGCCTTCAGGCTGCTGCTGCCTTCATGTGCACTCTTCGCACCTTCCGCAAGCTGAGATGCTCCTGCCTGATTCGCTTGAAGACCTTCATTAAGAGTCTTGCTGCCCGCTACCGCAGATTCAATCCCTGCTTGCAGCTTGGCACCGCCTTTGCTTGCTTCCTCAGCTCCTGCCTGCAGCTTGCTGTGACCTGCTTTAAGCTGATCCAAGCCGGAAGCAAGGGTGCTGGCACCGGTGTTCAACTTGCCGGCACCGTTATTCAAGTCCTGCACTCCTTGCGTCAAAGGAGCGAGTCCATCTTGCAGCGCTTGTGTGCCGCTGACCATTTTAGCCAGATTCTCTTTCAGTTTCACTGCGCCATCGTCCAACTTCACGGCACCTTCGGATAACTTCGTGGCGCCGTCCCCAGCTTCACTTAAGCCGTCGGACACTTTGCCTACTTGATCAAACAACGTTTCCGTGTAAGCTTCTGTCACTTTGGCGGATACCTTGGACTGAATCTCCTTCACAGCGGTTCCACCGATCTGCGCGGCGAGGAAGTTATAACCTTCATTCGGCTCAAATATAATTTGGGCCGGTGCGGGATGTTCATCCATCAAGGTTGTTGCCTGCTGCGAGAAATTCTCGGGAATGCTGATCGTCATGTAATACTTATTATCTTTCATGCCTTGCTCTGCTTCACTTCGATCAACGAATTGCCAATTAAAATCCTTCCCTTTCTTCAACTCGGCGACCAAATCCTCGCCAGCCTGAAGCGTCTTGCCTTCAAAAACAGCACCCTGGTCGTTATTGACAACCGCTACGGGCAAATCCTGCATCTTACCATAGGGGTCCCAAAAGGCCCCGAGGAACATACCGCTGTACATGACCGGTATGAACAGCACCGCGATGATCGGAATCAATATTTTTTTATTCCGAACGGCAGCACCAAGATCTTTTGTAAATACTGATAGTGACTTCATCCCAGTCTCTCTCCTTTTATTCTCTAGATACAGCAGCTATTTAGCCGACATGCGTCTGCAGCATAGGCAGAACACAATTTTTCCAACACAGTACATAATGACCATTCTGCTCATTCGGTCAGTTCAGGCCAAAAAAAGATCGCTGGCAAGGAAGACGATCCCTCAAGCCATGAGAGTACGCCTTCCTCAACACGAAGGAGGGTTAAGCATTCATTCTACGAAGAGGCCTTCAGCCCGTCAGCCAAGAACACCATCATATATTCCTTGATCTGCTCCTTGCTCAACGGCTCGCGAAGCTGATTGAAGTCCGTTGTGAGCGCAACATACAGCTTCAGCATCACAAATGATACCACTTGAGCATCCAGCGGCTTGATCTCACCGGTCGATTTGGCTTGCTCCACAATTCCCCGGAGATACCCAACGATTCCGTTCTCCACTTTCGTCAATCCTTCGTGCGCCTTAGGTGTGCCAATATCCCGTACCTCTTGAGACAGCTTAATGAACAGCTCATGCTCACTACGGAATTCAAGCAGCGCATCCAGCACCCGATAGAGATTGTCGAAGAAATCCCTGTCCGACCGGATCTCCTGCTCCGCAAGACGCTTCATCTCCATAATGGCCGATAGCAGAATCTCATCAAACAGTTCATCCTTGTTGGTAAAGAACGTGTAGATCGTGCCTTTTCCAACATTCGCAATCTTCGCCACCTGTTCCATCGTCGTCGCTTTATATCCGAACAAAGCAAACGACTTGGAGGCAGCATCCAGCACCTGCTTCCGACGGTCCACAGCTGACATGCTTACCCCTCCTTCTATAATCTTCTTGAGATGGGCTATCCCTCTCGAAACTGACCAAAATACAATTATGGTCATTCGGTCAAAAATTACTTTATCAGATAATCGAAACCATTGCAATATTTTTTTATTAAAAATTTTATATAAATTTCACTACGGGGTTCAAACGTTATAATAACGTCTAATGTAGAAAAGAGTCCTTTCCATTCAGGCCGGAAAATAATTGAAATGCTTTTCCCTTTCGCGCGTATACTTATGATGCAAACTCTTTTTTTCGCGCCGCTCTTCAAAAAATGATTCCTGTTTTGTAAGATAGAGGGAGAAAGAAGTAGGTGAAACCATGCGATATACAAGAGTGCTCCTCTTCTCAGAGGGTTTCGGTACAGGGCATACGCAAGCAGCGTATGCCCTGGCTGAAGGTATACATCGGATAAGTCCCGGCATCCACTGCCGTGTGATTGAGCTTGGCAATTTTTTAAATCCAACCGTGGGACCGTTAATCTTATCCGCCTATCGAAAAACCGTCAGCACCAGGCCGCGTCTTGTCGGCATGCTGTACCGTTCGCAATATAAGAAATCGTTAAACCGTCTAACACGGCTCGCGCTGCACCGTATTTTTTATGCGCAGGCCAAGAGGGTCATCGAACAGCTTAAACCGGATCTTATCATATGTACCCATCCTTTCCCAAACGCCGTGGTCTCCCGTCTGAAGCGTCAGGGACTCAATGTTCCGCTTTATACGCTCATCACGGACTATGATGCACACGGCACCTGGGTCAATCCGGAGGTTGATGAATATCTTGTCTCCACACCACATGTGAAGAACATGCTGATGCTCCGGGACATCCCTCCGGAGTACATCCATGTAACGGGCATTCCGGTGCACCCTAAATTCTGGGAACGGGGTAACCGGGAGGCGCTCCAGACCGAGCTGCAGTTGAAAAATATGCCGACGGTGCTGATCATGGGTGGTGGTTGGGGGCTCGTATTCAGTAAAGATCTGCTCAGCAAGCTGGCAGCAAGGGCCGGGGATATCCAATTGGTTTTCTGTATGGGACAGAATGAGAAGCTGGTTGCCAGCATGCGTGAAGATCCGGTCTTCCAGCATCCCAACATTCATGTTCTCGGTTATCGTAACGATATACATAAACTTATGGACGTATCGGATCTGCTTATTACGAAGCCTGGCGGAATGACGTGCACGGAGGGAGCCGCGAAAGGTATCCCCATGCTGTTCTATGAACCTATTCCAGGACAGGAAGAAGTGAATTCTCATTTCTTTGTCAGCGAAGGTTATGCAGAAATCCTGGATTCACCTTCCGTGATCGACAAATGGCTAAGCCTGCTGTCTGATCATTATGATCAGGTATCGAATAAACGTGACCAAGTCTGCGGCAGACGCTCCCCGCATCTGGATCCCAATCACTGTGCCAGCAAGGTGATGGAAATGCTGGTTGCAGGCCGCTTGCCTGAAAACCACGAAGACCATATCAAGATTTTAGCGGACCAGCCCTAATATTCATTATGCTCACATTCTTCAGCTATTGAACTTTACCCAAAAAAGCTTCCCTGTCGTTTGTGACAGGGAAGCTTTTTCTCACCTTCGGTTCACTAGATTTCCAGACTTTCTCCTGCTTTCAACGGATGGCCCTGAACACCCATCTTGGCCAATTCGTCACAGAAGGCTCCAGCATCCTGTTTAATGCCCGGGAAGGTGTCATAGTGTACAGGGATGACATATTTCGTCCGAATCCACTGCGCGGCCAGCAGGGCGTCCTGTGGGCCCATCGTTAATGAATCACCAATCGGCAGCGCAGCCACATCGATGTTGTTCATCTCTCCGATCAGGCGCATATCACCGAACAAACCTGTATCACCTGCATGATAGAAGGTTTTACCGCCCATCGTTAGAATGACACCTCCAGGCTCTCCTGCGTAGAGCCAAGTGTCTCCAACCGATATGGATGACGAGTGAAACGCCGGGGTAAATTTCACCTTAAATCCATCGAACTGTGCGCTTCCCCCGATATTCATGCCATGCGATTTGACCCCTTGGCTGCCGCAATAGACCGCCAGTTCATAAACCGCGATGATGGGACAATCATTCTGCTTGGCAATCTCGATGCAATCGCCAAAGTGGTCGGAGTGCCCGTGCGTCAGCACCACAGCATCCACCTTTACGTCTTTGGGATCGATACCTGAGTTCGGGTTCCCTGACAGCAACGGATCGATAATGACACGAACGCCGCCTTCTTCCACCAATATGCTGGAATGGCCGTAATACGTTATATTCATGGTTAAACACACCTCCTACATACTAGTTTACCCATATGGGCTCTACTTGTAAAAAGAGTGGTTCCCTATTTTTTTGACAAACGTTCTGGAATGATGCACGGTCAGATCCTGCGCAAGCTTAAGAGAAAGGAAAAAGTACGTATCGTCCTTTACCTCTTTTTGGCCATGAAGTGCCGCATTCACGGACTTGATCGTCTCTTCGTTCGGCTGGACACGTTTAAGACGCCCGTTCGCTACAGGACTAAATTGGTGCTTTTGATAAATAACATCAGTAATCGTATCGGGAAAATTAGCTGACCGTAGCCGGTTTAAGACAACGTTAGCAACTGCTACTTTGCCTTCGTACGGTTCGCCTTCCGCCTCTGCCATGACAATCTTCTGGAGCAGAAGCAGCTCTTCAGCTGACAAATCGTAAGTCCAGGTTGCCTTATCTTTCTGATCCTGGGTCAACGTATTTGTTCTCGTGAAGTATAGAGTTGTGGGGGGTGTTAGGCTCTTGGCCTGTGATTTTACGACATGTTTCCCCTTTTGTTTTGCCGGTTTCCCGTCTGCAGTTTGAGATTTGGCTTTTTTCTTTTTCTCTTCTGCAGCCTTCACTGTTTGCTGGGAGTATAATTTTTGGGGGTCAGCCAAACCGATACCTTGATCGTTTGTGAACGCCCCGTTCTTGCCGCCTGTCTTATTCCACTCCTGGAAAACAATTGAAGACAAATTGCTGACAGGTTCCCTATTCTGTGATGTACTTGCTTCTGTTTTGAACAGATCAGGAATCTGTTCAGGAGCTTGGGCAGCCACTACAAACTTCGGCATCTCCTGCTGTCCTTCTTCCCCACTTGTTGTCTTTGCCTGCATCCCAAGCAAGCTTATAAGAGACAAACTCACAAAGAGTGCACCAATTAACAGCGCAACCCAGCGATTTTGCCGTAGCACTTTCATAACCATATTTTTCCTCCTATGATGTCGAAACATTCCTACACTATGTAACCACATTTTTAGGCATTGAAAACATGGTAATTTTATGAACATTTTATTTTCACTTTCAGAAAATCTAGGAAAGCCGCGCCACACCTACTTTTTCGTACATGGGGCTTGCATGCAAATTTGTTCGAAAAAGAGCAATCTCTTGCACTTTCCATTGGAAAGGTTCGGGTCCACTTCCGATAACATCCAAAGAAAATTTTTGATCACCTTGAAATTTACGGCTAACGGTGATGTGCGGACGATAAGGCCGATCCTCCGGCACGAATCCACAGGATTCCATTTTCCGGACTACCGATCGCTGAAGCTGTTCTAGTGCAGACAATTCCCCGCCGACTCCTGCCCACAAAATTCTGGGTGAGGCCATTGCGCCGAATACACCCGCATCATGAAGACGGAGTTGGAATGGTTGATGCTTCTTCGCAACCTCCTGAAGCGCTGCTGTCAGCTCCTCTATGCGATGTGTGGGCGTATCGCCCAGAAACTGCACGGTAATATGATAATCCTGAGGATGAACCCATTTTCTGAAAGACACTTGCTCTGCCCACTCAGCCGTCCACTCCTGAATCCGTGAAGACACATCGGCAGGCAAAGGTACGGCAACAAATAAACGATCCATAGTTTCCTTCTCTGAAAGGCTCACTAAGACACTTCCTTCCCTTCCTAATTACCCAAGCAGCCCATTGTCGGCTCCTATAAGCACCATGTTTTCGAGATCGTCTATAGTTTGAGCAAATTAACCTGAATTTACTATTCAGGGTGCATTTGTTCGCCTAAAAATATGATGAAGCTCCAATTTACCATAAATCAGACAAAAAAACATGTATAATTTTACCAACACGGTGTGTCACCTGTGCGCAAAGTTTTGATTTCTGATAATATGTTTCAAGAAGAATAACGCTTTTTTTATGGTTGATGATTATATTCCTTAGGAGGTAGCACCATGCCGAAAATCGTTGCGATACACGAATTAACTACCGAACAACAGCAAAAAATCAAGGAAATCGCTCCTGACTGCGAGCTGTTGGTTTCAAAAGCCAAAGAGCTTACGCCCCAATCCATTCGAGATGCCGAAATTCTAATCGGCTGGTCACGTTCCTTACAGGAGAACATCTTGTCCAAGGACAGTCAACTAAAGTGGATTCAAGCATGGTCAGCCGGTGTGGATAAAATGCCGCTGAGCGAGCTTGAGAACAAGGGAATCCAGCTTACCAACGCCAGCGGCGTACATAGCATACCGATTACGGAGCATATTTTTGCAATGATTCTGGCCTTCACACGCAACCTGCATCTCGCCATTCGCCAGCAATCGAATAACAAATGGGATACTTCCGGCAGCTTCACGGAACTAGCTGGAAAAACGATCGTCATTGTCGGCGTTGGTCAGATCGGCAGTCATGCTGCGAAGGTCGCCCAAGCATTCGGCATGCGAACCGTTGGCGTCCGCCACTCCGGTAAATCGGATCCTCATGTCGAAGTCATGTATAAAGTCGACCAGCTTGAAGAGGCCCTGGCAGAAGGCGATTATGTCGTGAACATACTCCCCCTGACCAACGAAACCCGCGGCTTGTTTGACAAGACTAAATTTGCAGCGATGAAGAGCTCTTCTTTCTTCTTCAACGTGGGTCGGGGGCCATCCGTGGTTACGAACGATCTCATTGAAGCTCTTCAATCAGGGGCTTTGGCAGGGGCCGGATTGGATGTGTTTGAGGAAGAGCCTCTTCCATCAGACCACCCGCTATGGTCTATGGACAACGTCATCATGACCCCTCATATGGCCGGAGATACAGATCGTTACAGCGAACGCGTCATGGACATCTTCTTAGAGAATTTACAACATTATGTAAACCGTGAGCCCCTGCCTCGAAATGTAATCGACTATAGTAAATCCTATTGATTAGAGGTTTGTGACCTGGTACTAATATCAAGTATTAATATCCCTTATTTAGGAGCTTGTGAAAGCATACGTTACATTAGTCATAGCAGTTTAAGAAATATGTCTGTAGCATTGACATTCCTTATATAAGACAGACGGCAGTTAGGTGACTGTTGCTGTCCTTCACCGTATAGCGATTTCAAGGAAATCCTATACTTAGATGTTTATATGCACTTTTAAAAAAAGGAACGTCCCGAGGCTTCCTGCCATCCGGGACGTTCCGATTTCTTAATTAATATATTAAAGGAGAATCAGAGAGCGATGCAGCCGTATACGAAACGAGTCATTGAAGTGATTCAGAGCATCCCGGAAGGATATGTAATGACGTATGGACAGGTGGCCGGACTAGCTGGCAGTCCCCGAGGTGCCCGGCAGGTGGTTAGAATACTTCACACTCTCAGTCATATTCACAAGCTGCCCTGGCATCGAGTCGTTAACGCCAAAGGAGAAATTGCCATCAAGGATGATGAATCCCGACTCATGCAGGAGCTATACCTTCAAGACGAAGGCGTTATCGTGAATCATAAAGGTATGATCGATTTGGAGAAATTTCGTTATCATCCTCCTGAATAGAATCCGAGAGCGAATGGTTAACATAGCCATCAATTCATACTGCGATTAATTTATGCAGGCCATTTGCTCATATCACCATTTACTCGCATAGTCATTTACTCCCACAGCCATTCCTCGCATAGCCATTTACTCGCACAGCCATTTACTCGCACAGCCATATCTCCCTCACAAAGCTTCCCTTGCGCGTCTTTCCTTGACGAAGCAGCTTCCAACCTGTGCTCATGAGCTGTTCCCTTAATGGCTCTGTACTGACGATGACAGCACGATCTGACAGCCGACGTAAGCTATGGAGCATCTGTAATTTTTCCTCCTCTGGGAAAACTGAACACAGATTATATGGCAGATCCAGGATCGCGGCATCATAATGCCCCTGCAATGAATTCATATCCTGGATCGCAACCAGATTATCATCGTATCCGTAATGCTTGAGATTCACTCTTGCTCCCCTAATGGCGAGCGGGTTAATATCCCGTCCTTCGGCCGTGATTCCCATCGACAACGCCTCAATCAGTACATTCCCCATCCCGCAGCAGGGATCAAGAAGCGTGACTTCATCCAGCCTTGGAACAGCCAGGTTGACTAGTGCCCTGGCGACGCGCGAGCTGAGGCCTGTGGAATAATTTTGCGGTTTCTGCTTATGATCCAGCCATGCCCGCTCAGGTTCATGCAGCATCCCCATTCTCCAGTTACCGCCTATGGACACCATGCCGAGCGTGATATCCGGCGCTTTCATCTGTGCCTGTCCCGTTATGGCTCGGCCTACCGTCCGCTCATACCCGCGCAATTCCTCATAACTGAAACGATCCCCAGCCTTCAAACATACCACTTTGAAGGTTCTGTCTTTAAGTTGAATAGAGGCTGCCTTCTCTGCCATTTGCTCAATCGACTCCGCTGTTAGCCTGATATCAAGGCAAGCCGTTAAGAATGGGCTTCGATCAGGATCAATCCAACGCTCGCTCTCTAGCCAATTCTCTCCTTCAGGCTCATGACCAAACAGCTCTGTCAGCTCCATGCAGCAGAGCTCCTGCTCCGTTTCATGACAGGAGTATGTGTACAGATAAGATGGCTTATGGCTTACAAATTGCTCTCCAAAAGCAATTTCATATTTGTGTAAACTCATCATTTATTTCTTCTCTCTTCTATTATATATGTGCGCAGGTACAACCCTGTTATTTACTCTTGTTCCATTAACAGCCGATAGGATTCCAGCCGCGCTTGATAATCGCTAACGGGCGTAACGATCAGAAACTCATCGCAGCCATATTGCTCTGACATCTCCTGCAATCTGCTTCGCACGCTTGCAGGCGTGCCGACGATGAGTCTCTTGGACGGGCCTGCAGAAGTAGAACCATCAGAAGCCACCTGAGGGCCTCTAGTTTCTTCACCAGGCTCTCCTTGAGCGTATCCGTCTCCGGCAGGAGTGGTGTCTCTTCTTCCGATAGATCGAGGAGCATCAGCTCCGTGGACTCCTGCTTGTTCCTTAGGAACCGAGTCAAGGTTCTGATCTAGGGCCACCGTTGTCTTGTTACAGGGTGTGTAGTGGGCATCAGCTTCGAATCGACCTTCTTTAGGGTCCGCGGCCACGGTGCGCTGTCCCGGCTGTGGAATGTCAGCCGCGAGCTTCTCCGCCTCTTCCTGCGTCTTAGCACAAACTACGCTGACCGCCACCATCGCTCGCGGGTCTTGCAGATGAGCGCTTGGCTGAAAGCCTTCCCTGTAAGATCGGAGAATCTCCGCACCGTCTGCATCGCTCATGAACTGGCCGAATACATAACCCATGCCGAATTCAGAAGCGTAGCCTGCACCTTTCGTATTTGTGCCCAGCATCCACATTACCGGTTGAGCTGCAGGAACCGGCTTCGCAGCGACCGGCACATCTTCATAACGATACCGATCCTCCAGCAGCTCGGTCAAAGACCTGATCCGCTGCGGCAAATCAGCCACATGGCCCAGAAAGTTACCGCTGAGCGCCATGCTCGTATGGGCGGAACCTCCAGGTGCCCGTCCAATCCCGAGATCGATGCGACCGGGGTACAGCGCTGCCAGCATGCGAAAATTCTCCGCCACCTTCAGCGGGCTGTAGTGGGGCAGCAGCACGGCGCCGGAACCAAGCCGGATGCGCGTAGTCCTGGCGCCGATATGGGACAGCAGAATTTCCGGTGAGGCGCAGGACAAGTGCTCCAGATCATGATGTTCTGCCGCCCAATAACGCCCGTAGCCCCAAGCTTCCGCATGCTGGGCCAGCGTCACCGCCTGCTGTAAGGCTTCCTCGAACGAGCTCTCTCCTAAACGCGGAACCAAATCCAGCACGCTTAGCTTCAATTGGTTGTTCATGCAATCCCCCCTTTGACCTCCATCCCATCTTCCGATACAAGTGATATCAGGTTCAGTTGAGTCACTCTTGCTGAAGCAAAAATGGGCAATGGTTAAGGCAATAGAATAGCAGCCATAAACCCTGTCCTCTCGCTGTTCCTAATCCAAATCGTAAATGGAGCCTACCTTCAGCCCATACAACTCGTTATAGATCTTCTCGGCAAAAGCATCAGTCATCCCTGCAATATAATCAATCACCATATGCTCCCAGGTCCATATCGGATGAGCCCGCTTCTGGTCTGATTCATAACGTTGGAGCCAATCGGACGGAATTATCGCCTTGGATGCGACCGGATCAAGAAAAGCATCCCATAGACGCTTGATGATCCATTCGCTGCGTTTTTGCAGGCGCTGTACGCGCAGATCACGAATCATGGTTACCCAGGCAAAGCTCTTCAGCACACTGACCGTGCGCAGCATATCCTCGTCTTCCTCGCCGTCTTTGACAAACGTCACCTTTTTCCAATTCCCGTTTGAGATTACCCCCAAGCTGCCCACAAACAGGCTGACCCAGTAAGCCTTGACCTCACGCCGAGTACGGGAATAATCATTCTCGCAGGTCGGCATTTTCTCATTCCAAATCTTCAGGAACTCATCCAGCACCAGTTCCACCTTTGGGTGAATTTGCTCCTTCGTCCAGCCCTTCCATACTTCGTCTTCCAGCGTCATGATCTTCTGCACGATCAGTTTGTTAAGATGGCTGTCCCGCAGAAAATGCTCATGCACCTCGATCTTCCCTGCCTTAATACCATCCTCCAGATCATGCGCGGAATATGCAATGTCGTCACAAAGGTCCATAAGCTGCGCTTCAAGGGTTCTGTGCGTGCCGGGAATCCCCCATTCCTTCCGAATCTGTGAGATGTATTCCCATTCATGACGGTACATTCCCTTGGGATTATCGAGGCCCGAGAATGGATACTTGTTAATGCCAAGCAGCACCGCATCCGATAAGTTCAGCCCGTTGACATTCTCTCGTTTCTCCAAAAACATAATCAGCCGAAAATTATGCGCGTTCCCTTCAAAATGCTCATATTTGCGCCGCATGGCCTGTTGTACCTTGGCCGCCTGCTCTGGTGTCGGCGTGCCCGGTTGGCGCGTCAGCTCTTCCTCGGTTTTCCGGTTTATATGCTTTTCCAAAATATCCTGCAGCACCTCTTCGCCCTTATGGCCGAATGGCGGGTGTCCAAAATCATGAGCGATCGCCGCGCATTCCACCACCTCGGGATCAATCATCAGTCCTGCATTCTCCGCCTGCTCCGGCAGCACTTCAGGATAATGACGCGTCAGGCTGCGTGCAGCCTCGCGTGCGATCTGCGCTACCTCAAGCGAATGCGTTAGGCGCGTCCGGTAGTAATCTCCCGTGCCAGCTCCAAACACCTGTGATTTCCCCTGCAATCTGCGAAACGTCGGCGAATGAATCAAACGCGAATAGTCCCGTTCATAGGCCGCCCGTGAAGCATCCGACTTTGTTTGCTCTGGATATTGGCGATGCTCTCTAAGCTCCTTCAGTTTCATTTATCCCACTCCTGTTTTATCTGTTTAGGATCGCTTCTATATAGTTCATTCTTTAGATTATATGCCATCAGGCATCTGAAAGAAAAATGCCATAGCAAAGTAAATCCGTTCCTTCCTTGTATACCCGCTTTGACGCTTCCGTTATCCGGCTGTACACAAGTTCCGTCAGAATAAAAAGGTCAGGAGTAAGGGAGCAAGATCTATCTATTGGGGAAATGCATTCAATTACCTGCATGTATGAGGGCATCGTTATAAAACGATATATGATAGATAATGTAGCTTTTTTATGAGGGAATAGATTTTTTAGGAAACTACATTCATTGGAAATGGATCTTTCATCTATGTACGAAAGAGTATCAGTTCTGAATGGATGAGATTCTTCATTTTGCATTCTCTTTAACCATATAGTATATTTTATCGGCGGTGTTCAGGTTCTTGTTGGGGTCCGCTATGGTAATGTCGGATTGCTTAACATATACTTCTGCGTTCTGGTTTGACGTAAAGTTAAATTTTGGCGATTCCATCGATACGATCAGACTTAACACATGGGCCTCTTGAGGATTTCCGTGTTCACTGGAGGACTCCTTTGAATACAAGGTACCGATACCCGGAATATCGTCGGACAGATTATATTTCATCAATGAGTTCAATGTCGTGAGGATCTCCCGTTCATCTCCGGTGAAATCTTCAATGCTTATATATTTCGGTACAGCACCAGCTTGATCAAGAATCTCCTGGATATTGAAATATTTAGAATTTGCTAGGTCACTCTTAGGGCCGCAACCGGCAAGGAACACCAGGCATAGCAGCATGCCTATCCATTTTTTCATCAGACTGGCCACCTTTCGAGGGTTTAATTCTTAAACGTATTTACCTGCCAAAAGGTTATTACATCAGCGTACGTTTCATTTATGACATAGACATTTGATTCCAATTCTCATAACGCTTATTGCCGATACATAGTAATGAGAGTTTGTAACAAAGCAAAACAAATAAAGCTGACCTCAGTTGGATTACCGATGCCAGCTTGCATATTCGTTAGGACTTGTACATGTATACCTAATCGGTTTGAACCGCTGCTTAGTTTCTTTACAGCAGTATTGTTTCATTTTTACATACATAGTCCCTATATAACTTCGTAACTCTGCCTGCCCAATGTTCACTTATCCACTTTATTAAAAAAGCCCAATCGATGCAGGACGGTCATGATTCTATAAAAATCGTAGCTGCCTGCAGGATCGTTCAATACTTTTGCCTCCTGTGCAGCGTGTATTGCAGGTTCAGCCCAAGTTGGAACTTTAGCAGGTTTCGCTGCCTCGACAGCCGTAAGCCTAGCGTTTATCTGCTTGATGGTGCTACCCTGCTCGTTTAGCAGCTTTAACGCAGAAGCATATTGCTCACTCAACTGACGCATCTGCTCCTGCGTTTTTTGCAGCTCCGTGGTTAATTGTTCGATTTTCATGCGTTCCTCCTCCTTTGGATTTGGCAGATCATATTGATAAAGCGAGTGCTGTTCGATTAGAGAGATGAGTTTGCTCGGGTATTTGGGATCTGTTGCGTAGCCTCCCCTCCAAATCTCATTCGCTGCCGTTTTGTAATCCGCCCAGAGCACACCATGGTACCGCATTGGCTTGTCTCTCGTTCCGTTCAGTATGAGCTTGGTATGATCCGTAACCGATTCATGCCAGCCGTAATATTTACGAAACTGAGCATTCACCGTATAGGGGATTTGCCCCCGGTACTCCGTTGTCTGCATCGTGACGCTTCCCGCTGGACCGGTGCCTTTGATGCCGAACAAATTATTCGCTTTTTGTGTAAGTCCGCTCGTTCCCCAATTGGATTCCAGAATGGCCTGGGCGAGCGTAAGCGAAGCGGGCACTCCATACTGACGCATGTCCTGGGTCGCAATGGGCGCCAGCTTGGCTATAAATTCAAAGGGTTTCATCCTTGTTTTCCCCCTTTCGAGTAGTCTGCTTAGTCTCTTCGGATTTGATTTGAAATACTTGTACCACATTACGCAGGGACTGCGGGATCGGTACCCCCATTCGCCCGACATTCTCAATAATAGACAGCAGCTCATTCGCGAGATAGAAGAATATTACTGTATTCTGGAAATAATTCATCTCGCCCAGTACCTGATCCACCAGATGCATCAGCGCGATAATGAGAAAAATGGTCATTTTTCGTGCAATCCCCGTATACCCCATACGGCTGCGCAGCTCGCCGTTCATCCAGGCCGCACCCCATCCGGTCAACCAGTCCACCACCACGAGCCACAACAACAGATGCAGCGGCAGCGTCCATCCACCCCAGACGTACCCAGTCACGGCCCCCGTCCCCGCCACCAGCATCTTAAACAGCTGACCGATGTGCTCATACATAATTGTTCCTCCTTTATATGATTTTTAAGATGTGAAAAAGCCCTCGGGGGAGCCGAGGGCCTGGGTTGCTGATATTCATGGTTTGCTAAAGGGGAAAATCCTTGTTAGCGTGTACGTCACTTCGCCTGCGGATCATGCTTCCGATCGCTGTTGCCCACAGATTTTCCTGATCCTTTATCGATAGGGTTAAAATCCGTGGACAAAGGCGACCGCTCCGCTTCTCCAGCATGATTCCGCCTTCTCCTTTGAAGCTTCTTATTTTGTGAGCAGATCCAATGAAGAATTAGTAAAACTCGCCAGTGATGACTTCATATTCTTCTGAGGTGATTACGTCAAACCAACGTATTGTCTCAATTGAAGCTTCTGCGCCCACTTCTTTCATAGTAGTATTTCAGACGTTCAAAATCGTTCTCGAACATCGTCATCTTCTCCTTTCGATCAGTTATTCTCAAGTGACAGCAATCGTAATTCAAGCCCAACAATTTTGGCTTCTTGCGCCTCATTCTGATGGCAAAGCTCCAATGCATCGAGTTTCCTTGTTACCATCTCGATGCCCAACCGGTCTAATTCATTGAGTTCCACAGGTTGCGGTCTTGTCAGCTCCACGATTTCTTCAGGTGTTAACCCTTCGATTCAAAAGTCTAGCATCAAGATAGATTCCATTATTGGCGCCACACCATGCCCATCTTCAGCAAAACATTACCATTTAGAGAATGCTTCTTTGTTTGAATTCTGGGCTTTACTCACTCCAAGCATTGAGAACAAAACGCGGTCGCAACAAGCCAGTAGTTACCGGGATACCGTCAATGTAACCGGAGATATTGAACTCAAATTCACTTGATGATTCATCATCTGTTTGTATCAGATCTACTATTTGTGGTTGGTTAAAACATCTGATATTCCGAGTTTCGAGGAGGAAATCATGGCTATACGTCCACTCCAAATTGTGCCTAGAGAAGCTAGCCTGACCACAAACCTGTTCAGCCTCAGTGTTATTTGTCACTTTCACTTACCAGTCAATCTGGTTTATTTCTTTTTGTCCATTTTGCTGCTAAATGGATCTTCGTACTCTTTTACACTCAACTTATCTACAGCTTGGTCAAGTGCCTCTTGTTCATGAATTCACTTCGCTACTGTTACTTCATTCAAATAGGCCCGCTTGGCACGAAGCCGGGCTATGTTATTCTAAGCGAACTCTATAACCTGTGCATGCCAGTACTCCGTGCCTACGGTGTTACGGGATTCCCCTATAAAGTTGATGTTAGGCGTGGATGACGTCCCTTCAATGTAACAAGTAGGAGCTGCCGCAGGTCCCTGTATCAGACCGCCAGAGGATTGCCTATACCAATAACTACCGACTACCAATGTTTTTCTAGGGTTCACCCAACGATCAGGGAGTACCTTACTATAAGGTGTGGAACCGGATGATTTATCAAATGTGTAATCATTCCTGAATACCACACTCTCATACTCCGTGATTTCCCAGAAAACCGTGACCGTCTCGTACGCCGATACGGACCGCATAAATACTGCGTTATTATACTGCGGCTGTATACGGCCCATGATAGCCTGATGCTGTGTGTATTGGGTTATAGAGACTGAACTGAATCTAAGGATGGCCCCGTACCAATCAATCCCATAAGATGACAGGTCCGCGTGCGCAGTGACTTCGTTTCCTGGTATTACGGAAACCCCTCTAATGACTCGTTTTATAGAACTTAGCGAACCTCCTACCCCACCTATATTTACGCCTTTTCGAATGTTCTCGGTTTTTATTCCTGGCTCGTTTCTATAGACCCAAACTTGACCGTTGTAGTAGCCGGCTGGGGGGCGAAGTGCATATTGCCCCGAAGATACTTCATAAGACACAGCTGACTGGTCTGTCGTCCTGTTGGCCATTAAGCCATTGATCTTCTTCCCTTTGGCGTACCCTGATTTTCCTGATAGAACGTGAAGTTCTTCGATGGTTGCGTCTGCAGTATCCACGACTGTACTTTTCCCTGGAACCCCGAAGATACTGGTACCCGCTCGGATGTTATCCGGCTTATAGTTAGGGTCCGTTGTGATTATTGATCCGAACCCCCCGCTGTTCACCCCAGGTTCGTAGTACCCTTTTGCGGGTTCTACTACTAGGGCACCCCCGTGGTCCCCTTTTGCGCTTACCGCTTGCGCATAGCCTTGCCCTAGCTTACTGCGGGAATAGTCAGGTATGTTCCCACTTACTAAACCGTTCTCGGTTCCTAAGGTGTACCCTGACAGAACCTGGGCCGCGGTGGCCGTTCCATATTCCCCCCCTTCACCCTGTAAAATAAAAGCCTGACCATCATATACCAATGTGTAGAGGCCATCCTGCTTAAAACTAGCAGAACTCCCGTTCGTCTTGAGCACTGGTTTGGATCCCAAACCATTAACGTTGAGCATTGGGGCTCCGGTGCTTGCAGCATTGACCTTTACGGTAACTCGGATTCCAGCTGTAAGGCTCGCCGGGGCAGGCTTTAGATTAACCTCATATTCGTTCGCTTTAGGCTGAGTCGTAACTCCGTATCCTCCAGTTCTCCCCACAGCCTCATCAACCTTATCCCAGTTTTCATTCAGCATCGTCTCAATGTTAAAGGTCTCGTTGCCATCCACCATTGGGTCTTTCTTCAATAGTCCTAAATTCGGTGTATTACTGGACAACTCAAACACCTCCTGCAAATTTGTTTAATGGCGTTTGGCCCATGTCAAACAGGGTCATCACGTCATGAATATCACGTATCAGCAAGTAGTTGAACGCATACGTTATCGCTATATGTGCTGGCTTGATCTCCTCAATGGCAGATTTCAGATCCCCCAAATTGGGGGGAATACCCAGCGTATCGCGAAAATGTATCGTCACTCTATACTCTGCCGGCTGAACGGACACCTCAATGTTGCCTCTATCGTAGGCTTGCGCTACGTTTTTGAGCATGCTGGCAGAAACCCTTCCGCTGCCTCGCATTTTCGAGATGATAACTGAACGCCGCTGCTCGATCGGCTTGGATAGATTCACCGGGATATTCAGATCCTGCTCATACCGAGACAGCGTCCATGTAGCGGTTTCTGGATAATACTGATCCAATTGATCATCCATTTTCTGCGTGAGCTTATCTAGTTCAGGCCCTTCGGCATCTGCAATAGCTTTCATTTCTCTAATATCATGATAAAAGGACGGCAGGTACCCCAGCCAAGTTTCGGCTTTACTCATCGGACCGTCACCGTCCCTAGGACAGCCACCGCTTCAGGTGCGATCGGAATGCTGTCCGTACCGCCGTTCACGGTCAGTACCTCGTAGTCGATAACTGCTGGAATATCCAAGATCACGTTGGCAATCCGGTTATACCGAACCAATGGGTCGGACATAGCAAGGTCTTTGAGATACTGGCGAACACCTTGCTCAATGGAATCCTGCACACCATCTATCCCGGCTCCTTCCAGCAGTGTAACCTGTACCTCAATATTTACAGGGACTTCAACCGCCCCCACCACGGTTACAACCGAGCCTACTGGAGCAGTTCCTTCCCCCATGCCATCCATGGTTGGATCGATATACTGCTGTACCGATTCCACTACAGAAGGCGTAGGCGATCGCATCTCATTGTCTAGCAGTACGACCTTCACTGTTCCCGGACCATCCCATAACGGAAAAGCCTTGGCCTTGCCAACCCCCGTTTTCTCCCTGGCCCATAGCTCATATTGATTTCGGTTCGCACTGGTCACAGGGCGGGAGATTTTCTCCCGATAGCGCTCATATAACACTTCATCCGATTCGGTATCTTCTCCGGGTACCCAGAGCTCCATTAGTTCTGCCTTAACTAACCCTTCAACGTATTCTAGCGGAAGCAGTGAACCAAATCGGCGATTGCCTTCCTTCCCGCTTGTCTCACATTCCAGAACATATTGCCCTGTATCCAGCCGGGTAATCACTTTGTAATTTAACGAATCCAATGAAAAACGGCTTCCCAAAGGAACATCCACAGGAGAGCCGTTACTGCCTGAGAAATGTCCCAGAAGCTGCGCTTTTGTTGCCTTCTTTCGGATCAATCCCGACCAGGCAATACTTCGATCCAAAAATTCACCCGTCGCTGTAGCGGCAAATTTCAGGTTCATGGAATACTCCATTTCCACGTACATTTGGGCAAGTTCAGCTGCAGAGGGTGCCAGCGCATCATAGATAATACTGCCTTCCCTTTTATCCATGCCATCCGGTACTCTGCCCAGCATTCGATCCAGAATCAACTCATACGTTTGTTCCTCAACCATCCTTCCTCACCTCCTCTGTCATATGGAAAGCCCCATATATGCTTCGAACGATATACTCCGCTAAAGCCTGTTCGCCTTTAAAAGTAATCTTCATGTCATCTACCGATAAAATGCGGTCATCCTGCAGCAGTGCTTCCTTGATGTGCCGCTCAATTTCAGCATAGGCCCATAGCGGATCACGCCCGATGACAGACTCCAGCTCTTGGCCATAGTTGCTGCTGTAGATCAAATGTTCAAAACGACGAGTCTGAAGTATTTTTACAACAGCCTGTTTAACAGCCTCCAGACCATCAATGTAGCCAGCTATCGTTTTTTCTTTCAGATTTAGTTCATACGTCAAACTTGGCTGCTCTAGAGTCTCCATAATCTGACTGTCCGGTTGAAGCGTTCCACCTTGCGGGATCATGATGGCTTCACCAACCGATCCAGTATGAGATACGTCTGACCGCCCTGGTAACGAAGGAGCAGCACCGTGTCTCCTGCCTTAAGTCCCTTTCGGATTACATACTCTACACCCTCAATGTACAGCTTGTATTCCGTCAACATTTCCCCCATAACTAAAAAATCCTCCGTAAGGCTAAAACGTTGATCCACGTTCACCTCAAGAGGACTTACAGATGTGACTGTGCCATACAGCACCGCCATCGGGTTTGTGCTTCCTACGGCGCTGAGACTGGCTTTTTTGATAATATCTAACATCACTGCTTACACCACCTTCATATTCAGCGACATCGTATGCGTACCGTCCGAAAATTTATGCGTGCACTCATCGATGAGATACGGCTTCAAGCCTTCTTCGGGAAGATTTACATAGATTGTATTTCCGGCACGAACCCGCAAATCCCCGATTGCATCAATTGACAACGTCTTCTGCTCCCTGTTATTCAGCTCCAGCAAGTTCTGCGCTAATTGCTTCAATTGAGCTGGATTCATGTTCTCGTCAGCGACCTCATACAGCTGGAGCAGCCCCCACTGGGCGATGTTCTCCCCATGCTGGTATAAGTAGACGTCTCTCTTCCCCGTTTCCTTGTTGTCCCGCACGACTTTGACGCGGTTGTACGTCTCGTTGTCGATGCTTTTTTTATAAGAAAAATCCGTCATGAGGCTGTCTTCTCCTACCGCGAGCTTAAGCAGCATGTCATTGATGTTGGTTAATCTCAACTCACCGAAATGGTCATAAAACATATAGTACTGCTTGGCCGCGATCAGCGTAGAATCCAAGGCCTTGCAAATAATATCGATCAGCTTCTTGTCTGCTTCCAGCATGGCAGGGATGGTATGGCCGGTATTGGCCAGCGTCCCGGTTTTCAGATTGAAGTCCTTGGCAATCTTCTGGATGATATCCTCCACCTTGGCATTCGTGAACCGGTAAGTATCGTTGCTGGACAGGTAGCGCAGCTGATCATAAGCCATTACCTTGACTTGGGCGTCCATACCCCACTCTTTGGAGAAAACATAGCCATAAAACAGGTCCTTATCATCCTTGCGAAAGCGCACAATGTCACCATTTTCCACTTCGAATTCCTTGCTCTGCGCGAGACCATCATTAACGTAGTTGATATCAAGACTTGCCGGCTTCGCCTGACGGCTTGTTTTCCACGTGATGTCGGTGACAATCTGTCCCAGATCCCATACACTTCCGTTCTTGCGATCAATCATCAGTTCGATCATGGTTCCACCTCTTTAAGGAATCTTGAGAACCCGGCCGACGGCCAGCTTTCGGACCTCATGGTCCTTGATTCCATTCAGTTTTTGGATCTCTGTATGACGCGAACCGTTTCCGAGCAGCTTTTGAGCAATGCTCCACAGGGTATCACCTTTGGCAATCGTATAGGAGGTTGGCTTTTTTCGGTCATCCGGCCTGTCTTTGGATTTTACCGCAGCGGCCTTTTCGTCCTTAACTGGCACTACCTTTCGTGCTCCGTAGAACACATAGCGTTTAAGTGTGATCGAGAACTCGATATCCTCTGGCGATCCCGGCATCGTGTTCCAATTGAAGCTTTCAATGGAGGCCGCCATATTGATCCCAAAAGACTTCACAGATTCTGCTCCATTTTGACCATCTGTACCGCTCATCGGATCGGGAACTAGCCCCGTCATCACAAAACGCACAGGTCTCCGGGTCTCCATCCAGCCTTTAATGGTATTTACATAATCAATCGGCAGCTTCAACTCCCCATCCGAGCCTAGATGCACAAATGGATATACCCTGCCTGGGAAAAAGCTCTCAAACGAGATCTCCGTCAGCTTTGGATGCAGAATCGCATTCACTTCGCCAAGCCCCGCTACCGTATAGGATTTGCCATCCCCGCTATCCTTGACGTCAATACGCTCAGGGTTCACCGGAAATCGAAAGACCTCCTCCTGGTTATTGAAGCTCAGAAAAAATCCATAATCACTCATGCTACAGATACACCCCCTCGGCACTGGACACAAACTGTTCCTCCAGCGTTCGGTTAATTCTCGACATGATCGTATCCAGATCAGCCCCGGAATTTATATCTCCTGTCGTCATCTGCACGGTCGGCGTTAAGGTGATCATATTGCTAATCGCATTCACTTCCGCCAAGTCGCGCATAACCTTCAAATCCTCGCTCGCCACGTCCACCGAGTTGTCCACTTTACCAATGGAATCGATGCTGCCGCCCGCAGGGGCTACCGGAATTGGAGCTGTTGGCATTGTGGACACTGGTGGGGTTGAGGGTGTTGTTGGATAGGTAACATCGTATCCGGTTTTGCCCATATTGTACTGTTCTAAAAGATCCTCGTTGTTCTTACCCAAATTCTTATCTGGCATGAATTGATTTTTGAACTTATCTACGGAGAAATTTTCAATATAATCTTGCCCTGTATCCTTGATATTCGTAAAATCCGCCTTATATTCAATCTCCGCAATTTGCTTGGTATCCACGCCAAGAATCTTGCCGAAAAAGCCCGCTACCGCGTTAACACCCTTAATGATCCCATTAATAACTGAAATGACCGTGTTAACCGTGTTTTGCGCCAGATCGACGATGAAACCAAATACGTTGCTAAATATCTGCTTAAGGCCCATAGTCACTACTTTCCAAGCCCCGAATGCAGCCATAACAGCAATAATTAATGAAATTAATAACATAAGAGGGTTAGCTTTGATAACCATATTAAATATTCTCATCGCTCCTGCAGCTATGTTCGTAATCGTGGCCATCACGGACTGAGCTGCTGCAAAAGCGTAAGCCGATATTCTTCCCATGATCATCCCTGCATTTAACATGGCAAAAAAAGCACCTACTAAAGCAATAACAGGAAGCAACCCCATAAATATTGTGACCAGATTCCATATGGTGTTACCGACACCAGCAATCGTAGCTTTAATGAATTCCCAGGCTGGAGGGATCATCTCTGCAACCCATAAGAAGCCTTGCCCCACCAACGATAACCCTGAGGTCAATAAGCTAATAAATGGCTCAAATGCCCCTGATTCAAACCCAGAGGAGATTAGATCCAGTATTGGCACTAAAGCTTCTAACGCTCCGCTTCCAATTTGAGCAAATGAATTATTGACGTAACCCAATATCTTTTGCCACTTGCTCCCAGGGGAGTCCATCATCATTTGAAGAGCCTCTTCCGTCATTCCCGATTTCTGCAGCAGTTCGTCCATTGATACCAAAAATGCTGAAAAATTCCCTTTAGATGCGGCAACTTCTTTAGAAAATTGTTGAATATTGGTTTCCGGTATCTGAAACTCTTTTGCCAGCGAACTAGTATCACCTTGCATAGCGCTCATAATCGCAGCAGTGGCATCACCCGAGCTTTTCCCAGTAGTCGAAAGCTTACTTAAACGTTCTGAAAAACCATTTAGAGTGGCAATTTCATCGGAATTTTTGGTCATGTTCAGAAAAGATATTGAATTTTCTAAGGCTTTGTTGACATCTGCTCCTGACTTCAATGCATCTTGTTTGAATTTTTCAAACATAGCAGAACCAACCTGTGGATCTCCTATTTTGCTCTGGATTACAGTTTCCAAGTTCTTTTGTTTTGCCGCCGGTATAATGGAAACATCTGCAATGAACTTCATTCCCTTATACGCAGTCTTCATTGCACTAAGCGCCTTGCTTAATTTGCTTGTTTCCTTTTCTCCCTTTTTTACTTCAGCATTCAGATTTTGTTGAGTTGCCGCAGCATCTTTTAATTTAGCATCAGCTTCTTTAATTTTTGCCTCGGTTTCTTTTATTTTTTTTGTCGCATGCGCAAAGCTCAAACCAAATATAAACGTCTGCTCAAAAACAAGTTTATCCCAGTTATTTATTGCCTTCATTATTCCTGGTGGGACTGGAGTATTCGCCATTCCTTCACCCCCTTCTTCTACAACCTATCTCCGCTTCCTGACTCGCTCACGCTTCTCCTTCTCCACCCGCATCGAGATCATGGCATAGATGGCGGCCCGTTCCCGGGCCGCCATCGCCATAAGTTGGTGAGGAAGGATGTGCAATTCGTGGAGGGCATAGTACGCATAGTTCGCGTCACCATCGCCCTCTTTGATTAGTTTTTTACTTCATCCACCAGCTCGTTCATATCCCGGTCAAAACCGTTAAGGGCTTGCACCTGCTCACCAAGTGCGGCGAACTCACCGGGCAGCAGCATTTTGCGGAGCAGAGATTCTGCACCCAGTACGCTGTAGGATTTTTGCAGCTCGCTATTTTTCAAATCTGGGAAGATAACACTCGATACCATCAGCTTCGCCATATAGTCATTCGGGTCAATTTCTGGCGTGAATACGCCGTTTTTACCCTTGACCTTACGGGTAGCCGCTTTGCGGCATTCCTGGTTCTCCTCCTCCGTGATGCTGCGCAGCTTCCAAGGCACAGGCCTTCCATCAGCATCCTTAAAACGAACAGAAACCACGAATTCCTCCGTGATCTCCGCAGATGACTGTCCAGCAAAAAACATACTAAAATCGCTCATATTCCTTCCTCCTCATATATGTTAAGTACTAGGCCAATGGGGTAAACGGTGTCTCAATCCGCACATTCTCAAACGTGAAGGCGACTTCTTCCTCCAGCGCCTCTGCTTCGGTGTCGAGTGAAGCCATGATCACACTATCCAAATTGACCCCTTCCAAAATTACCGTCTGACGTCCCGTGGCCGAACCCGGATCCTCATTGCGCACCTCGATCATGAAGTAGACGTCTTTACCGGTCTGAATATATTCCATCATCAACTCGCGGAAGAGAGTAGTTACATAGTAAATGGTCATCGTACCGCTGCCCTTCCAGCCAATCGCCTTATGCTGTACAGCACGTTGGCCCATCGTTTTCAGCTCTGCTTTTTCTTTTTCCACCGTGGCTTCCAGTGTTTTAATGTAGAACATTTCCTCCATACGGTCACCAATCTTGACGAATGCCTTACCCTCTTGTCCGGAAATCGTGTCATTTGCCCGCAAAAATGCCATCTTAGACCACCTTCACTTTCATATATACTTTTTCAATTGCATCCACTGGCTGTACCTTGATGTCCACAAACAGCACATCGCCTTCTGTACCCGGCGTCACCACAATATCTCCGTTCGCATCGAAGTTTTGAATCGCCCCAATGTTCTGCAGAGATGCAAAATACGCCGCACACTCTGCCCAGAATAACGTCCGGCCATCCACATTGTTATCTACCTTACCGATGTAGGACTTCTCAAAAATCAGCTTCAAATCATTGGCAATGCCATCCAGGACGCGAACCACACGGTTTTTGGAAAAATGTCGCGCTTTAGCCGGCTCAATCGAGGTGAAGCTGTTAATATCCTGCTCCACCACCGCCTTGCCTCCGCTGTAGTTGAACAGAAACTCGCCTTTCGTGAGCGCCTCTTCAATCTCGGTGTGGCTCAAGCGAACATCGGTATCCACCGCTTCATCGTAAGCCGCATACGTAAGAGATTCGTTAACAGCGGCCGCAGCCGTAGCGCCAGTTACCCAAGCAACTGCCTTCACCTTGTCCACAACGGTGCCGTTGGTGAGAACGACGCCATTTTTCACACTAATAACTCCTTCATAATCCGCAGCGGAATAATCAGACAGCACAGTTTGGACTTTCTTACCTTCTTGCTCACGAAGGCGCTTGACGAATGCTGTATATAGGGACTTAAGCGTTGGGTCAGCCGACAACAGACCTACGGTCTGGAAGTCCTGAACTTCAAGCGCAGCAAGGAAATCCACATGTTCTTGGTTCGTTACCGTGCCATTGGCACCGCCTGTCAGAGCGAATCCTGCTGTTGCTGCTAAATCACCGGTATCCGGTGCAAAGGTCACGTACAGATTCGGTTCCAGTTCTGCTGCACTTGCTACAAGCTGTTTGTCCACAGCTTTGCCGCCCAGCAGGGTGCTGACCACGAATTTACCGGGATCATCCACCGCGTTCTCAACAACGATCTGGAGATCGTTACCACGTTCGCCGCCGTAACGAGCCGTTACTTTCAGTCCGGCAACAGAACCTACAGCTTGCGTGCCGCTATTTAAGCGATACAGCAGTAGTGTGCCTGCACGCTTGAGTACTTCTTTTACTGCGAGCAGTTGTGGCGATGTGACATCATAACCCAGCACCTCAACCAGATTGGTGCCTGGTTTGATCGTCAGAATTTTATTCGGTTCGCCCCATGGAAGGGATAAGCCCAGCGCCGCAGTCCCCCTTTCACCCACGCGCCCGATCAGCTGCTCCAGCGATGAGATTTGGGTGTATACGCCTGGTCTTACTTTATTAGGTGTTGTCCATGTTCCTCCGGCCATTTTAGATGACCTCCTTTTTCAAAAATATGGTGAGTTGCTCTTTCGCTTGTTGAACGGTGTACGTTTTGCCCTCTTCGAGAATGGCGCTCAGCACATCCTTCTCACGATTACTGAATTGATTGGATTGTGCCAGCTGTTGCTTGTTGAACGCCGGTGCTGTTTCTTTTTTACTCATTTCAATTCGCCTCCCTGTTTCAATGTTTGCATCTTGATATCTGTTTCTTCCTGATCCGTTGTCATCTGAATAACATACTCTGCGCGAAAATATCCCTCTCCTGCTTCCCCTTCACTCCCCGTTGGCCGCTCCCACGCCACGGATGATGCGCGACATGGTCGACCGCCAACATCTAGTGAAGTCAACGATTCAAGCATCTCGTCCATGATCGTTGCTACTGGCTTCCCTTCTACTGGCACGTAAGAGATGCGGAAACGAAAACGAGCCGCATATCGATTGGTCGATATCGGCTCGAGTTCGGCTAGGGTAAGTTCAGTTTGGAAGTATGGGGGCGGTGGTAGTGCGTCAGCATTCTCTTTGGAGATGAGGGAAACAGCTGTGAAAGAGCTAATTAGTTTGTTTACCAGCGCAATTTGTATTTTTTCGATGGGCATAGAAGCTCCTTTCTACAAGTTCTGGAACGATGTCAGCAATGGCCTGCTTAACCGCGCTTCTCATTCTTCAGACAGCCGAGTGGCTTCCGATCTTCCATAAGACGGGAGATGAAAGGCGGTCACATGCTTGTCCAACACGGCCCCCTCCTTTCTGTTATATAAGGTTCGGAAACGAAGAAATCGAAGCCTTAGCCGCAGCAAAAAACCGGTCCTTCTCAAGGCCGGCTCGCATATCCACTATGGGTGTTCGGTAGCTTTTGTTTTCCTTCATTTCCGATAATACAATCTTACACCCCTAAATCGGATACGCTGACGTCTTATGGGATGGATATCGCGGAACTTTAAGTGGAATGTCGGCGGAAAATAGTACGAACCCATGTTCGTATTTACTGTAATAATGCTGGCTGTTCCCCTAGTCTCTCACCGGCTGTACCTCGTCCGTAACAGAAAACAAAAAAACCGGGAGTTCTCTACTGAGAGAACTCCCGGTCCCAAGCTTGATTAGAATACACATCCAAGCTTATCTGCATTATATTCTTTTTGCCGCCTTCTCCAATTCCTGCAGCTTCAGCAGCCCCCGATCGGCAAAGGCCAAGGCCAGTTTATAGAAAGCCCGGCTGCGGATCTTCGTATACGTGTCCTTACTGACCGGCGGCTCCAGTATATGGTTGTACACCTTGTAATCAAATACGTCGTCCTGCTTCATATATCGTTCCCGGATTAGAGTCTGCTCCCGCTCGCCAAGCCGCTCCACAATCGATTCGATCGTCTCGCAATACTGCTTTCGCGCTGCGGGCATATCTACATTATATATGGCAACCTTTGCCGTTTGATCTGAGGTTACGTTGGTCGGTCCGTGGAAACGTTCCGTGTAGGAAGCGGTCACGCTCACCTCCTTAATTTCGAATGTGATAGTTTTATAAATACGATATTTCTCGAATATCGCTTCAACAGCACCTTGGGTCTTTCTGCGATCCAGCTCTGGTAACAATGGATTCATTCTGATACACTCCCTTAGTTAAATGTCATGTTCGGGTACAATTTGCCATTTGGCAGAGGGCTCTTTCATCTCGCGTTCGTGTTTTGTTCGTATTTTTAATTAATATACCACTATTTGGAGACCAGCGTAAACCCGCAAAATGATCTACTATTCACTAGAATAGGGATTATTTCTCTCGTTTTCATACCTTTTGGCAACAATACTCTATTTTGTTTTACCTGTTGGCAAAGAATGCGGATGTGTTTATACTATATATAAGTGTTTTATATGAAGTAGATGGAATATGGTGAGGAGTGGCCGTAGCGTGGATCACATATTTGGATCATACTTAAAAGAGATTAGGGAGAATAAAGGCTGGAGTATCAATCAGTTGGCACAAGCTGCCGATATTAGCGGTTCACAGATTTCTCGGATCGAGAATGGTCTGAGAGGCATTCCCAAGCCGCAAACGCTTCGCAAAATCGCAGAGGCACTTGACGTTCCATATGAAGAGTTGATGAATAAAGCAGGTTACTTGCAGCAGGATGCTGCGAAGCATGAGGACATCTCGGTGCCCGCTTGGGCAACCTCCAGAGATAAGCGGGACTTCAAAAAAATGCTCGAGGATGATGGTGAGCTCATGTTTGACGGGATTCCTCTAAATGAAGAAGACAAACAGCGCATTAAGGATGTGCTTACAGGGCTCTTCTGGGAAGCTAAGCAGATGAACAAGCGCAAGAAGTAAAAGCAAGATACAAACAATACTTACACGATAAGGAGATACATACCGATTATAACGATTCAACCAAAATTCATATTGCAGGTGAACTGGCATGGATGATTCTCTACAATCTTTAATTCGTCAGCTGATCAAAAAACATCATACCAGCTGCCCTTTTGAAATTGCAGCATCCCTAGGCATACATATTCGATTTGCAGATTTAGGTCAAACCACCAAAGGGCTATATTTCCGCAAACTACGGCGGAGATTTATCGTCATCCATAATCAGCTGCCACCGCCATGGCAGCGCTTCGTGTGTGCCCATGAGCTTGGGCATGATCGACTCCATAAGGGAATCAGCCGTTTTTTTCTGGAGGAGCATTCCTATTTCAGCCCAGGTAAACTGGAACGGCAAGCGAACCGCTTTGCCATTGCTCTATTGACGGCAGGCCTTACTCCAGGGCAGGGAGAGTCCTTGCATGAGTTTTACCTTAGAGCTGGCATTCCGCAAGAAATGCTATATTTTTTTGAATTTTAAACGAACATATGTTCTTGTTTAACCGTAAAAAGTACCCACCTGCCGGCATTCACCAGGGGTGGGTTCTCCTGCTTATAGCGGTTCAAAGAGTGCAACCTGCCGTTTGCCCACTTTGAAATGCTGTACTCTTTTAAACTGGTCATGTTTCAATTTCTGACCTTTGTCGGAGATAAGAGCAACAACCGAACGGGTGGGATCCAGAATCGGATGTATCGCATCCAGCAAAGCCTGCACCGGCTCCTTGCTCTCACCGCCCCAGCTTACCAAGTCGCCATAAGGAAGATCGGTGATGACGATATGGGTTCCTTTACAGGAATCCAGGCTTACATCGGGATCGGTAATATCGCCCTGAAAACATACCGTCTCTTCCACAGATGATTGACGGTTCAGCTCTCTGAACCGTGCAACGCTCTGCAGTGCCTCCTGATGAGAGGGCTTATGATACAACTCCAACAGTTCCTTCAGCTGTTCAGCACGCTGTTCTAATCCTTCTTCACGAAGCAGCGACAAGTTTTTCCCGGCAATGTTCAGCACTTCTGCATCAATATCGGAGCCAACTACGCGGCGAATACGCTGACCATGCAGCAAGCCAGTCACCGTCAGTAGATAACCCCCGCCACAGCAGGGATCATATAAGGTATAGGGCCCTTGTGTCCCTTTTTCCTCTAATATATGAAAGCATCGCTGCACAATCTCACTGGCAAGTCTGACAGGAAACGAGGTTGTCCCCTTTGCATTGTACAGTACCCGGCCACTGGCAAAATCCTCATAGCTGCGCTGGGCTGATTCATAGATATATTCCATTCGAATGATTCCTTCCATCCGGCTCATGCCTAAGTAATGTCTTATCGTCAAACTTTTTATCCATTTAAGTTGAAGATAACAAAGCTGAATAAAGCTCCAAAACCTCTCTCAATCAGCCCATAATAAGCCCCTGAATGCATGGCTTGTATGCTATAATTTGGGAAGTACAATCTATCGGCTAGTAAGGGCGGTCGGCTAATCTCCCGAAGATGGGAGGTGATGCCATGGAAGTATACCAAACATTGACGCTTATGATTTCATTCGCGACGCTGGTTGTGTTAATACTTTCGTTCCACAATAAGAAATAGACCGCCCTTGGTCAGGATAACGGTCTATTTCCGATCGAATTTCCTATAGTAAGGCCGCTCTTATAGCGGTACGATTGTACCCGGGGATCGTGTTCGCGCACGGTCCCTTTTACATTCTATACACATTATAACGGAGTTTATTCACTATTGCCAAGCATGACTTCAAATACACCTATGCTTTGGCTGTTTATTTATGCAGATGGGACAAATAATCAAACGCCGTGGTGCCGTATACATTCTTGAAGTGCCGATTCAGATGGGCAAGATCCGTGAAGCCGCATTGGGTCACGGCCTGATATACATCCCGGCTGTCCTCGATCAGATGCTTGGCGCGCTCCAATTTGCAGTTGAGATAATATTGGTACGGCGACAGTCCCGTATTTGCTTTAAAGGTACGGATAAATTGATACTTCGACATCCCGAACTCCCCGCTTAATTCGTCAAGGCGAAGAACATGATCCAGACGGTCCTGCATCAATTCTTTGGCCTTCCGGGTAAAATAACTGTCCTTCCTGCCACCCGGATTCAGAATATCATGATTGAAATGATCCGCCAGACCCAGCAGCAGCTCGCTGCTTCTTGCTTCCGGCTGACCAGTGAAGATCGATCTCGTCACATTCAGGATGCTCTGCCGCAGTCCCGCATGATACACAATCGGGGATTGAAACCGGACAATATCCTTTTTCTGAATCAATTCCAGGAATAGCTTGGGATGGATGTAAATCATCACATAATCGATCCCTGTTCGTTCCTGGGACCAGCCATCATGATTCTGCTCCGGATGGAACAGCATGACCCCGCTTTGGTAAGAAGCCTGCTGGCTGCCGTCAAGCGAGTACTTTTGAATCCCGCGCAGCGTGACGCCGAGGGCATACTCCTCATGGTTGTGCTTTTTATATTTGAAATCCATCAGGCTTGCGGATAACGCCGTAATGCCTACTGCTTTTTTATATATAAACTGCTCCATCTTCCATCACCCCTTTATGAGCTCCGGTATGCCGGATACAACGATTGCCGAGTACAGCAGAAACAAAGCCAGGATCGTGTTGGTCGTCCTCCGATATTTTTGCATAATTCCTTGAAAAAGACTACCACACACGGCCCAGGTCATATAAGCGGACAGTCCAATTAACGATACCACAATAACGAATACCGAAATGACGGACCCTGCCGTATAATACGGCATCACGTAGCTGGGAATGACCGTCAGTGTGAACAATACAACCTTCGGATTGAGAAACTGCATCAGAAAGCCGGACGCGAAAGACGCCGTTTGATTAGAACCGGACCGGGATACGTCCATCGTATACACTTGATATGTAAGGTATAACATGAACAGGCAGCCCACGATCCGCAAAATCCACAGAATGATCGGCATGCCGGAGGACAGCAGCTGGCCTAATACAACCGAAGCGGCGATTAATAAGAAAAAAGCGACGGAAGCTCCGGCTATATATCGCAAGGTCTTCTTCATGCCCGAGTGCTGGACCGACGACAGAATGACGATATTGGACGGCCCCGGCGAGAAAGTGACGATAAAACAATAAATCAAAAACGAAGAAAGGTTCATGATGATAGCTCCTGACAAAGGTTTTTCCTTTGCCATTATAGAACCCGATTCAGCGCGGGGCATAGTACATTATTGCAGCAAAAAAGAGCCGTACCTCGTACAGCTCTTCGCAAAATCCAATGATCAATTATCGAGTTTAGTTGCCCGATTGGTAAGTCTTCGGCTGTTCCTGCGCATGCGCACTGCCCGATAAATTCAGTAGAACCACACCGGCGATAATCAGCAAGATCGAGATAATTTTCAGCCCGTTAATCTGCTCTGCAAAGAACATATAACCGATCAGTGTAATGATCATAATGCCAAGACCTGACCAAATCGCATAGGCCACGGAGATTTCAATCTGCTTCAGACTCAATGTCAGGAAGCTCAAGCTGCAAATATAAAACACCACCAGCAGTATGCTCGGCAGCAGCTTGCTGAATCCTTCCGACATTTTCATACTCAGCGTACCCGCCACTTCAAACAAGATAGCCAAACATAAATAGACCCAATGCATAATCTTACAGCTCCTCCCGTTTCTTGGCGGCAATCCCGAACAGCAAGATGTCCATAATCGATTGCAGCAGCTCTCCCAGCGGCAGTTGATGCTTCACCGTCGCTCTCGAGTCGTAAATCTGATGGAGCGATCCAAGGTACAGATCGATGAACAGCGGCATGTGAATGCGTTTGATGCTTCCCTCGGCCATGCCCTGTTCCATTAATCCTGTAACGATGCCCCATTCCTCTCTGAAAAAAGTGTCCAGCTTCTCCCACTGCGCATAGTGCGACCGTTTCAGATCCGGCAGCATGCCCAAATCCATCTTCTCCATTTCCTGAGGCAGACATATCAGTATCCGATGAATTTTATCCAAGGTGGTAAGCGACTCATCTGCTGCAATTTCACGCTCACGCTGCTGGATGTGCTGGATCATGCCATCAATGATATGTTCAACAATCTCTTCCTTGGATGAAAAATGCTCATAAATCGTCCGTTTGCTAATAGCAAGGCCACGGGCCAGATCACTCACTGTAAACGTAAAACCCTGCTGCTGAATTAATCGTATCGTTTCATTCAATATTCGCTCGCGCAAGGGACCAACACTCTCCTTCTGGTACCAGAAATACTTTTATAGTACCAATAGTATTGTAATCCTTTATTGCGTATGAGTCCAGCCATGATGGCAATGCAGCAACAAATTTGCAATTTGATTACTCACCGAAAAAACACATTCCCAAAAATAAAGGAGCCTGCTTACAAGCCGTAAGCAGGCTCTCATCAATGAAGACAAAACAAGCATCTAATCTATTCTTTTCTAATCAAATCGCACATCTCCGATGCCAAACCAGGGAAAATATCCGGCAGCGATATAAGCACAACTGGCGGCAGCCGCCAATAACCCGATGATTAACAGGTCATAACGCGAATAACGGGATGGATAATAATACGTACGGCTCTTCGCCCCATCTCCGTCAAATTGCTTGGCCTCCATCGCCGCAGCCACCCGATGGGCTCGGCGAATGCTCTGCGCGAGCAGCGGTACCACATACAGACCTGCCCGGCTCACGATTCCACGGATGCCTCGAATCGGGAGGACACCCCGTACCTTCAACGCTTGGCGGCGAATCACATATTCTTCCCACACCATGGGCAGCAGCCGGATGGAAGCCATAAAGCTGTAGGCATACTTGGGCGCAAGCCTCAGCTTCTGCATAAGACTGTAGAATAGATCCACCGAGGAGGTTGTCGTGACAAGCAGCAGCCCCTCGGAAGCAAAGGCAATCCCTTTAAACCCCAAATGCAGGCCGCGATAGAAGCTTTCTTCCGACACCCGAAACAGCCCCCACTCCCACCAGATCGTATCTCCCTTACCGAACAGCATCATGGAAGAGGAAGACGATATGAAGGCAAGTAGAAAAGGAATGAAGAACAGCAGCATCTTCCACGGCTTTACCCCGCTCAGCACCAAGAGACAGCCCATGAACACAACAGCCTGGTACATGACAAAATCGAGGTTATGGGTAAGCACCGTCATGAAGAACAATGCAATGATCAGGCCCAGCTTCACAACCGGATTCGCCCGGTGCAGCCAAGTGATCCGCACAGGATTCCATATATTCATGAACTCACCCCCGCATGGTGATGGTCGGCTGCGGATATGACACTGCGAGTATCGGCAGCGCCGTTCACTCCTGCAGCCGCATGACGTTTGGATTCCGTCCCGCCTGACCAACGCGGGGAAGGTGTGCTCGAGGTCAACAGCCCCTCCCGAATTTCCCATATATGTGTCGCTGCCCGCTGTGCAATCTCCATCTCATGGGTCACCATCAGAATAGCAGTTCCCGCCCGGCGCAGCTGCTCGCACATCTCCAGAATCGCGAATGTATTTCGGGCATCCTGTCCGAACGTCGGTTCATCCAGCAGCAGAACCGCCGGCTGCCTTGCCATAGCCGTAGCTACGCTCAGTCGGCGTTTCTGCCCTGTGGACAGCTGGTACGGATGCCTGCTGTCCATCCCCTTCAGCCCGAAGCGCTCAAGGCAGCGAGCGGCCTGCGCTTGTGCTTCCTCTGGGGGCATTTGATCCACCAGCAGTGAATAGACCACTTCATCGCCAATGCGCTCCGTCAGGAATTGAAGCTCCGGATTCTGAAACACGAATCCGATCTGCCGCAGCTGCCGCTCTCTCTCCTTCCGCACTTTCCTGCGCTTGCCCTGGATGACATTCTCTCCGCACAGCTCATAGGTCCCTTCGGCCCGCAGCAGTCCCATCAAGCTTAGCAGCAGCGAGCTTTTGCCAGCGCCGTTCGGCCCGATCACCGCAATAAAATCACCAGGATACACCTCAGCCGAAGGAAGGGAGATCACCGGCTGGTTCCATCTCATTCCGCTGAACGCGTCCAAGCGTATAACAGGTTCCCTATGTAACACATCCGGCAAGGTATCCCCTGCCCCAAGTCCAACCTCAGGCAGCCGATTCCCGGCCACTTGACCCTTGCCATCAAGCGGAGCGAATAACTCCGTGCCTGCTGGGGACTGCGCATAATCTTCCCACACGCCAGGGTACCAGATGCCATACGCTTTAAGCTCCTGTTCATAATCAGCGAATATAACAGCTGGCGGGCCATCACCCAGGATCTCGCCATCTGGGCTGAATAGAACGACACGGTCCACGTATTGGGCCATTTCCTCAATTCGATGCTCAACAATAATCAGCGTACGCCCTTCTGATACGGCTTTCACCGCCGACCAGATTTGCTCCCGACCTTCGGGATCAAGCAGTGCTGACGGTTCATCAAGGAACAATACCTCAGGCTCCAGCAGTAGAGCAGATGCCAATGCCAGTCTTTGCTTCATCCCTTGAGACAAATGAGTGATTGGCATATGAAGCTCATCCAGCTCAAGACCAACCTCCTCCAGAGCCGCTTGCATTCGCTCCCTCATCTCTTCGAGAGGGACACTTAGATTCTCCAGCACAAAGGCAAGCTCTTCATCCACATAAGGCATGCAGAATTGGGTATCCGGGTCTTGAAATACATACCCCCAGGAATCTGGCACCCTCTGTACTTCACATTTCATCGGCACTTCCGTTGCCCGGGGAATCATCCCGCTAAGCACCTGGAGCAGCGTCGATTTGCCGCATCCGCTTGGACCAAGCAGCAGCACCTTCTCTCCACGAACTACCGAGAAGGAGAGATCCTTAAACATCAATCGATCCTCACCCGGATACTTCAGGCGCAATCCCTCTACACACACAGCCTGCTCAAGCGAAGTCTCAGTAGACTGAGCCGGGGCCAGGCCAACAATGGCATTAGACATGTCTCGGATCTTCCAGTGCTTCGTAATCCTTCCTCGATGCAGGCCGCAGCAGTGAAGTCACGCCTGTTCGATCCAATGCTTTAGCTAACAGCAGCATCAGAAGGCCTGCGATGACAGCCCCGCTGAATATTCGCATGCCATATTTGGCGAAGAACATCCATGCCTGTAGATCATCCGTATAGCTGTAATAGAAGTCCATGATCATCGAGCCAACGGCAGCACCAGCTCCTGCAAATGCCAAAGTCCACGCCGAGGTGCTCCGATAACGGAAAGCCGCGAATACCAATTCGGCACCCAGCCCTTGAATGACACCATACAGCAGCAACGTCAATCCCCAGCCACTCCCAAACAACACTTCCACATGGGCTGCCGCTACTTCGGCAATAATCGCGACTCCCGGCTTGCGGATCAGCAGATAGGCAAGCGTAGCCGCAGCAAACCACATGCCATACAACAGCTCATCCGCTTCAAAGAACAGCGGTTTTAACAGATTGTAGACCGAGCCCCAGAAGTGATAGATTACACCCAGCACAAGCGATACCAATACCGTTACCAGTATATCGCTTAACCTCAGCCCTTTTCGGGGCTGTACCCCAATCTTCTCCTGCATTGACGTTCCCATACCATTCATTCCCCTCTCCACCACTATTTTTTTGTAAAACACAACAAAAAACCGCCTGGTAAACGCGCAGACGGAAAAATAGGCCCTGTCGGTGGCAGGGTCGGATATTCTCTACGCTGGCATTACCCAGTTCAGATTAACGGTCAACAGCGGATAGCAGCTGCAATCTCAGCCTGATTCACTCAAGCCCCCGTATTCCCTATTCGGTTTTATGTTAATCTTAAAATACACATACATTCCAGAATAAGCAAGGACCTTTTTTTCAAAAATGGCTATTTATTGATTTCCGGCCCATTCTATGTCAATATCAAAGTGGTTGTCTTTTCGACCATCATTTCTATTGTTAACACGTATGCACAAAAGGAGACTGACATGGCTAAACAACTGCTGCGTCTGATGACCGAGCTTTCCTCCCGAAAGTGGCTGTCCCAAATTATGGGGCGCTTCTCCCACAGCCGGCTGAGCCGTCATCTAATACCTGCATTTATACGAATCTATCAAATTCCGGCCCAGGAAGCGGAGAAAGAAATCCACGAATACCGATCATTGAACGAGTTCTTCTCCCGCCGGTTAAAAATAGGCCTGCGTACCATTGATGACACTGCGGATGCCATGGTAAGCCCTGTCGATGCAACGGTATCGTTTACGGGTACGATCCATGCCGGCACCATTTTGAGTGTCAAGGGGCAGGATTATACCCTGAGCGAGCTGCTCGCCAATTCGCCCAGAATGGAGAATTATTTAAACGGTTATGCGTTTGTATTATATTTAAGCCCGACAGACTACCATCGCATTCATTCCCCTGTAACCGGTGTTCAAACAGAGAGCGAACATCTAAAGGGCCGGGTATATCCCGTGAACGATTTTGCGATGACCCATATCCGAAATGTACTAAGCCGTAATGAGCGGCTCATTACGTATATTGCCCATGAGTTTGGAGAAGTCGCAGTCGTAAAGGTCGGAGCCATGAATGTAAGCAGCATACGTTATGCTGATGAGAGCGTAAAAGAGTACCAGATCGGCGGTGAGCTCGCATATTTTGAGTTTGGCTCAACCGTTGTGCTCCTGACGGAGAATGACACATTTACGCCGCGTGGAGACCTAAAGCCCGGTTCCAAAGTAAAAATGGGAGAATTGCTGGGCTTACTTCATCCGCGTACGGACAAGGGACAGCAGCCGCATTCCCATCACACCCAGGATTAAGGGTTATAGCCACTGTAAATTCTCGTACATCGTGCGCACGATGCGTGGTTCGGGGCATACTCGGATGGCTGTCGGTCATATGAACAGGAAGGTTTACTGCTTGCCGAGCATGCGGTAGATGATCCGCTGAAACAGCCGGTTCGGCAGCACCCCTTTGATCCACGCAGTTAGCCGCGTGCCTCGGGGCAGTGTGTAACGGAACTTGGGTTTGGACATGGATGCAATGCTTGCCACAAGACGGGCTACCTCCTGCGGGTCCCCGCTATTCTTGGCTGTCCGTCTGGAATAGTCGAGCACGCCTTTCAGCAAGCCACTGTAGGGTGAGTTTTCCGCGATCTCCAAACCTCCAAAACTCTTGTCCCAGATGGGCGTGCCATAGGCACCGGGTTGAATCAGCACAACGTTTATACCAAAAGGCATCAGCTCCATAGACAAGCTTTCACCGAATCCTTCTATCGCGAATTTGGATGCTGCATAAGGACCGTAACCTGGAAACCCGATCACACCGCTTATGCTGCTCATGAGAATGATCTTGGATTTTTCGGTCTGTCTTAAGAGCGGCAGCATATGCTGTGTCACAGATACCGTCCCGAAGAAATTCGTTTCCATCTGCCTTCTCCAGCCGCTGAGCGGCACCTCCTCTACCATTCCGCCTACGGCCTCTCCAGCATTGTTCACCAGCACATCCAATCGGCCAAATCGCTGTCCTATATCCACAGCAGCGACCTTTACTTGCTCTTCATAGCATATGTCCAATTGAAACAGATGAATGCGCTCGGCGATGTCTGCCTCTTCCGCCTTGGCCAGCAACTCAGCAGCCGCCTCAGGCCTGCGGAAACCAGCTGCCACCTGATAACCTGCCAAAGCCAGCTCCAGACTGATGAGCAGTCCAAATCCACTAGAAGCCCCTGTCACCAATGCCGTTTTTTCTGCTCCCCTCATGAGCGGTTCACCCCATGCTTTGCCCCTTCAATTCTCTTCATCAGAACCTCACCCTTCCGTCCATCTAAAAGCATGCCGATATAACCCTCGATCTCTTTTTCGCTGGATGACTTAACTGGCCAATAGTTGCTTATGTATAATCCCAATATATCAGAAGTTTGCACTGCAAACAGACTCTTTTCCCGATGGAACCCATAAAAAAAGAGAGCCAGTTAGCTCTCTTTCTGCTATTCGACAAGCGGTATATGATATCGGATGGACGTTCACCCGTATAAAGGCTCGGTTCTTCTTAAAACCATATATTCTGTTGAACCTGATGCATTCTTCGTCTGCGTCTCATCAAGCGGTTTCTGGAGACCCCGTTGCCGCTGAGTCTAACAAAACGTCTACATCCCCATCTTCTTGGGTTCATTCTCCTCTCCCCCCTTCATATATGTAATGAACATGTACACCATCATTACCCTATGACGCTTGCCATGAAACCCATGGCATGCTGGTGAACGAAGAAATCAGCGGATTTCGGATGGACTTTTGCCCGTATACTGCTTAAATTGCCGGCTAAAAAAGAAAATATCCCGATACCCGAGCGCATCGGCCACCTCGGTCACATTCATCCCTTGATGCAGCAGCAGATGCTGAGCCCGCTCGATTCGCATCTGGATAATGTAGGACTGCACCGGCGTCCCAATCAATTCCTTGAATTTGATCGAGAAGTAACGGGAGGATAAACCTGCTCTCGCCGCTAAATCTTCTACTCGATGCGGAACGCCGGGGTGCTGACGGACGTAATTCGCAATTTCATGGATCGCCTGTGACAATTGATTGCTCGCCTTTTTAACTACCGGTTCATTAAGATCACTTCGCAGCAAATGAATCATCAGCTGCTTCAGAATAAGCTGTCCTTCTTCCAAAAAACCGTAGGGCTTGTCCAGATATAAACGTACATAACGGGCCAGCAAATATTCAAAATCCATCGTTTCCGTCAGCTTTCGATAAGATGAGGGAATATGTTGCAGAGGATCGGTCACATCAAAATGGATATATGTCAACACAAGCGGCTTCTGCGGATTATGCGTTGCACTCGTATGATCTCCTGGTCGGAATAGGAAGCAGCTTCCCTTGCCTATAGCAAAGGGCTCGTCATTAAGCTCCAACGTACCTTCGCCGCTCCATACATAGAACAAATCATAGTTCTGCATGGGTCTTTCACGTTTCTGCCATTTCCAGCCCGGCTCACAGACGATTTTGGCAAGCGCAGGCATGATTACAAAAGAAGACGGCGATGCATTCAGCATCTCGTCATAACCCCCTCATCTCATTCAAAAATAATAAAATTAATCTCTCCCCATCATACCCGTTTTTCAGGAATTTTGCATGTCTTGCCAAGCCTCTGCGATCCGGTTAACTCCCTCTGTTATATGGGCTACGTCCAGATGCGAGAAGCCGAAGCAAGCGGCAGGCGGTCCGGGCGTACGATGATACACCGATGCATCACGAAACATCACGCCGCGCCTCCGTGCTGCATCCTGGAATGCAGCATATTCTTCCGGGGAGCGCAGCCAGTTTGCATATACGTGCAGGCCAGCATCGCCGGAATGTAGACGAAACAGGTCAGAGGCATGCGCAGCCATCGTTTGATGAAGCGTTTCATACCGGTTGCCGTACAACCGGGTCATTCTGCGAAGATGCCGCCCATAGCCCCCTCGCACAATAAAGCGTGCGAGCGCACGCTGCTCCAACTGTGCCGGCGATATCGGTTCATACAGTGCCTTGGCCTGCATGACCGCCTCCACCAGGCTGGGGGGAAGGACAGCGTAACCGATCCGCAGTCCGGTAAACATCGTTTTGGAGAAGGAGCCGACGAAGATGACACGCCCCTCGTCATCCAGCATTTTCAAGGGTTCAATTGGTTTGCCTCCCCAGCGGAACTCACTGTCATAATCATCCTCGATGATAAAGGCTTGGCGTTTCCGGGCCCAATTGAGCAGCGCTCTTCTTCGTTCCAGCGGCAGCACCGCTCCTGTCGGGTATTGACGGCTGGGACTAACGACAAGAAGGCCTGCTTCCCAATCGTGCGGAATCAGACCAGCATCATCCACAGGAGAAGGCAGCGGATTCCCGCCGCTCAGCTTTATCCCCCGATAAATCCCTTGATATCCCGGGTCCTCCATGATGACCTGGTCGCCGGGATCTACCAGCAGTTGAAACAGCAGAACTAGCCCCTGCATGGATCCGCTGAAGATCACGATATGCTCGGGATCGGCCGGTATTCCGCGGGTGAAACGCAAATGTCCGGCGATAGCCCGGCGCAGTTCGATATCTCCCTCCGGTGGAGCTCCGTTCTGCAATCCGATTCCTCCACGTCCGCCTGCATAGGATAGCGCGCTCCTCCACTCCGCATATGGAAAATCTTCAATCGGCATCCTCGCGCTCGCAAAGGAAATGGTATCTGGGGGAGTCTGCTCCAGCAGCAGCATGGCCGATGCCTGCTCCTGATATTCTTCGCGATGACTCATAAGCCGCTGCCCCCACGCTGAGAGTGTCGGCGATTGCTCAGCTACGGGCGGCTGATCCGTCCTGATAATGCCCTCGGCTACATAAGTTCCGCTGCCCGGTCTGGACACCACATAACCTTCAGCTATCAGCATGTCATAGCTCTGCGCAGCTGAGCCCCGGGACATCCCATACAGCCTGGCCAGTTTGCGGGTAGCGGGAAGCCGGGTTCCCTCCGGGAGCTTACCGCTATGAATTGCGGTGCGTATCGCATGATATAGAGCCAAGTACTTATATCGATATTGCTCCAGATAAGTCTCGAACGGCAATCCCAACTCCATGGTAACGACTCCTCTATTTACTCTTGAAAATTGGACTATACAAACTACTCTAAAGTGGCGCTTTTTCCTTGTCAATAATGATTGTATGCTGTTATTCAAAATGGATGGGGGAGAGCTTAATCATGAGAAGAAACGAATTTTCGATGGAGGATCAGAAAGAGATTGAGAACTTCCTCAGCGGTATGAGCTTTGGTTTTCTAGGGACAACAAATGAAGAGGGAACTCCACGTGTAACGCCTCTGAACTTCGCTTATGTCAACGGAGCGTTCTATTTTCATGGAAGCCGAATGGGCGAGAAAATGGATCATCTGCGTTTGGCGCCGACAGTGTGCTTTACCGTAGCTGATGAATACGCTCTGATTCCTTCCTATTTCTCCGATCCGGAGATGGCATGTCCGGCAACGGCCTTTTTCAAAAGCGTGACAGCAACCGGCGAGGCCGTCATCGTGGATGATATGGATGAGAAGGCTCAGGCAATGGAAGCTATGATGCAGAAGCTGCAGCCCGAAGGTGGATACCGCACCATTGACGCGAATGACCGTGCTTACGCTTCCCGGCTGAAGGGTGTGGCCGTGATCAAGCTGGCTCCACAGCAAATGAGCGCTAAATTCAAATTCGGTCAGAACCTGAAGCCGGATCGGCTCCACGCCGTGCTCGAAGGCCTCGAATGCCGCGCCCAGACTCGGGATGAAGAGACGGCAGAGATGATTTGCAAGTATCATCCTGGACCACGCTGAAGCATTACATTTAACCGTGACGGTTCCTGGGGTAGGTGGTATAATGTTAGGCAATGAAAACATAAATGCAACATGTCACCTGCTCTCACCTTAACCTATAGTACTCGGAAGGAAGGAATCAGTTCATGAACCCATTGGTTGGTCAGTTGAATGGAAAATTGCAAGCCGGCAATCCGCATGTTTACGATATGCTCTCCACACTCGGCAGAGAAATCTACTTCCCGAAAGAAGGTATCTTGAGCCAATCTGCGGAAGCAACGAGCCATGCGAAAAAATATAACGCTACGATTGGTATTGCAACCGAATCCGGAGTCCCGATGCATCTTGGCGTCATTCAAGACAACCTTTCGGCCTACCAGCCAAAAGATCTGTATCCGTATGCTCCACCTGCAGGAAAGCCGGAGCTGCGCTCTGTATGGCGAAGCAAGATGATTCAGGAGAATCCATCGCTCGAAGGTAAGAATTTCAGCAACCCTATTGTGACGAATGCGCTGACGCACGGACTTAGTATCGTAGCCGATCTGTTCGTAGACGAAGGGGATGCCGTTATATATCCCGACAAGAACTGGGAGAATTACGAGCTGACATTTGGCATTCGCCGCCATGGCAATCATGTAACCTATCCTCTCTTTACAGAAGATATGAAATTTAACGCCGAAGGACTTCGTCAGGCCCTGCTCAGCCAGAAGGACAAGGGAAAGGCTGTCGTTCTGCTCAACTTCCCGAACAACCCGACAGGTTATACGCCGGGTGCCCAGGAAGGGGCCTCCATCGTTGCCGCGATTAAGGAAGCCGCGGAGGCTGACATTAACGTGGTCGTTGTTACGGATGATGCTTATTTCGGATTGTTCTTTGAGAATTCGCTGAAAGAATCGCTCTTCGGGCGTCTGGCAGGTCTTCATCCTCGCGTGCTTCCTGTGAAAGTCGATGGCGCGACTAAGGAAGAGTTCGTATGGGGATTCCGTGTCGGCTTTATCACATTTGCAGCAGAGAACAATGACGTGCTGGACGCGTTGGAACAGAAGACGCTTGGCATTATCCGTGCCACGATCTCCAGTGCCTCCCATCCTTCGCAGACATTTGTTCTTGAAGCGCTGAAAGCACCTGAATTCCATCAACAAAAAGAAGAGAAATTTGTCATCATGAAGGGCCGTGCCAACAAAGTAAAATCCATCCTCGACAGCGGCAAATATGATGATGTATGGGAGTACTATCCGTTTAATTCCGGCTACTTCATGTGCCTGAAGCTGAACACGGTATCCGCTGAAGAGCTCCGTTCCCATCTGATTCATGAGTATGGGGTAGGAACCATCGCTCTTGGAGAGCATGATCTCCGAATTGCTTTCTCATGTATTGATGAGCAGCATTTGGAAGATCTGTTCGACCTGATCTACAAAGGGATTCAAGATCTGCAGAATGCTTAATGCTACGGTAACACCTGACCATGTAAACGAAATGAGCGGACGTTTCATTAGAATTGCAACGGAAGAAGACCGCAATAAAACGAAACATAAAACAGACCGGGGGGATCTTCTCCCCGGTCTGTTTTTTTCTCTGCCACAAATAAACGCTCGCCCATACACTTAGACTCATCCCTACATACAATACCGTGTACTACAAATCAACAAACCGAAAGGGGAATGAACATGGGTGCAGTTGAAGATGCAAGATGTGGCGGATACGGTGGTGGATACGGCGGTGGATACGGAATCGGAGCAATCCTGGTACTGTATATCCTGCTCGTTATCATCACTCGTTCTTTCTGGGTGTAATGACATCTAGATAGACAGCCTGAACAGAAATCGCAGGTCGTCATTCACCACGCACTGCGATTTCTGCGGCCCCGACTACCTATACAATAATTACCGATAGAAGAAGGCCTGGACGCTTAACGTCCAAGCCTCTTCCCGTATTATTCATCATCTTCTTCACGTCTACTTTTCCGGGCGGCGGTGCTTCGGAACAAGAATACAAGCACGACACCTGCAGCCATTGTGCCAAATATCCGCCCCGGAGCACTGAGGATCTCCGAAATGAGCGGAAGCCACAACAGCACGGCCCAGAACAACTGAACCTGGAAGATCAGCTTTCCTTCATTGTCCCGGCGCGTTCCTTGCGGAAGCGGGTAGACATGCAGCCAGAAGGATTCTGGATGGAGCTTTCGCAAAGCCGACAGCTGAAGTCCAATGATCATCAAACTGATCAGATATACCATCGCCGATGCCAGACTGTCCCGGGTCGCCCACACAAGGAAAGCGCCCAGCAGTCCGACCCGAATCAGTATGCCCAGAATATCACTGCGTGTCAGACTTTTAATGAGCAGAAAGCGGTAAGCACTCTCTTTATTCCATGCCAATCCTTTCCCCCATCCGGCGAGCCACTTGCGTGCATGCACGCGCTGCTCGCGTTGAGGCACGTTCACGAACCAGCTCAGCACCATCATTACCCGGCTCGCCTGTCTCTGCTCGACGGCAATTAATCGTTCCCAAGCTACCCGATGCTTGACAGGTACGGACAACGCAGCGACATACGTAAGACCGAGCAGCGCCATAAATATAAGAGCGTGGCTCGCCGGATGCCATAACCAGGCAGCTAAACTCAACGCTGTAACGACCCACCGCAGTGCCCGATAGGCTGCTGCCGCGTTCCTTGACACCATGAGCTGCTCCTTCCAGCTGCCGTAGCTAGACAATAGCTTAAACACGACCAGGACAGCAAAGGTAGCCAGCAGCCATTTTGGTGAAACATCGCTGCGTATGTACAGAGGCCATAGGATTAACTGCACGAGGGCTAAACCGATGATTTTATATACGACTCCGCTGAACCAGGCCAATTTGAAATATTCCTTCATTCGAGATTCCTGCGGAATGAGGAACACCGTATCGGCTGTACGCAAATAGGTGCGGATGCTGCTATTGATCATAAGCGGTACAAGGATGATCAGCATGATCCACCGAATAGGCAGATCAGGCGGAACTTGCTGCAGAAGGGCGGTGTACCAGGCAGCAAACGCAATCAGCAGGAATAGAAATACAACGGCTACACCGCTCTGTATGACATAACCGAGATAGGGAAGAACTTCACCCCAGAACTGTCCGCGTCGTTTGACATACAGCTCGCGCAGATTCATTCGTCGTTACCATCCTGAATCAGCACATTAAACAGCTCCTCCAGCGACATACCCGGCTTTCCAGCTTGCTCCTGGATGTCCTTCAACGTCCCCTGGGCAATAATGCTGCCGCGGTGCAGCACGATAAATCGGTCGCAATAATTCTCAATCGTAGAGAGAATATGAGAACTTAGCAGTACCGAAGCGCCAGAAGCTTTCAACTCCAACATAAAATCAAGCAGCGAGCGGATCCCGAGCGGATCAAGCCCAAGAAAGGGCTCATCAATAATATACAAGGACGGTCTGGCTACGAATGCGCACATAATCATCACTTTTTGGCGCATACCCTTGGACAGATGCGTGGACAAGCTGTCCATCTTCTCTTCCATGCGGAACATCTTCGATAGCTGAGCCGAACGTGTTTCATAGTCTTCACGGGAAACTCCATAAGAACGCGCCGTAAATTCCAGATGCTCGCGTACCGTCATCTCCTCATACAGGAGCGGGGATTCCGGCACAAAGGCCAAAGCGCTGTGATACGCTTCCGAATGTTCTGCACGGTTCTTCCCCTGAACCTGAATATTCCCTTTTTGCGGATTCATCAGCCCTAGAATATGCTTCATGGTAGTACTCTTGCCAGCTCCGTTCAAACCGATCAAACCTACCATCTCACCCGGCTCCACCTGAAAGGTGATATCATGCAGTACCGGTCGGTTGATGCTATACCCGCCGCTTAATCCTTGAACGGACAATACAGGCTGCTCACTCATCGTCAATCACCTCTTATTCTTAAGAGTCCAGTCCCTAGCGAATCACAGCCAATGCGCTGTATTGGACTCGTAAATAACACACGCAAACAAGCAGTATGCTTGGATGCTTAAATGTCAGCTCCGTGGCGGTTTATTCTTCAGCCATTTCGGAGCACCCTTATTCTTGCGGTCCCGTTCCCTCTCACTCGGGCGTTCACCGGATGCCTTACCGTTGGCCGGCTTCCCATGAGCACTAGTGGATGTTGGCTTGCGAGCCGGTTTCCCTTGAGCACCGGTATATGCGGGATTGCGTGCTGGTTTCCCTTTCGAAGCAGCCCCTGCCCCCTGTACTCGGGCATCTTGTCCACGGTCGACAGGCGTCGCCGAACGCGGCGATCTTACTTTACCTCCATAGAGCGCCCGCTCTTCAATGGTTATGCCCAGTTCACGATTGAACTTGCGCATGATAAACGTTTGGCGGTCGGTGACGAGTGTGATCGCCATACCGCTCCGTCCCATGCGTCCCGTGCGGCCAGCCCGGTGGGTATAATGCTCGGCATCGATTGGCGGGTCGTAATTGATTACCATACCAAGTCCCTCAATATCGAGTCCACGTGCAGCGACATCGCTCGCGATCAGAAGCTGGGTACGTCCTTCTCTGAACGCGTTCAGAACTCGGCTTCTGGTCAACTTGTCGGCATCCCCGTAAAGCGCAGCTGCACTTAATCCAAGGTAGTTCAGCTTCGCCTCCACCTCTGCCAAATTCTCGGTGGCATTGACGAATACGATCGCGCGCTCCGGGTTGTAGTGACGAACCACGCGGCGCAGCATGTCCATCTTGTCCCGTTCTTCCGTCACAAAATAATAATGCTCGAGCGATGACGGGGTCCGCTGCTCTGGATCGATCCCGATCTCAACAGGCTGATCCATTTCCTTCTTGACGACCTCTGCCGTCTCAGGGCTCACCGTAGCGGATAAGAACACCAATTGACGATCACGAAGCGCACTGCGCAGAATGCGATCGACATCGCCTGCTCCTCCCAGATTAAATACCTGGTCCACTTCATCCACGACAATCGTGCTTACTTGATGCATTTTGAGTTTCCGAATTTCGATCATTTCGCGTACGCGTCCCGGCGTTCCTACAATCAACTGGGGATGCAGCCTCAACTTCTCAATCTGCCGCTTGGCTGCAGCGCCGCCGATTAGACCCAGCACGCCGATTCCACGGGCTTCCCCGTAACGCTCGCTCTCTCTTACAATCTGAACAGCAAGCTCTTGCGTGGGTGCCAGAATTAATTTCTGAGCTCCCTTCATGTCTGGATCAATGCTCTGAAGAATAGGAAGCAGATAAGCTAGCGTTTTGCCCGTGCCTGTCTGAGAGGTCGCAAGCACGTCCTTGCCTTCCAGTATGGGAGGAATCGCTTCTGCTTGAACGGGAGAAGGCATTACGATGCCAAACTCCGTCAAACGGGAAATCAAATCCTCGCTTATTCCCAATGTATGAAAAGTCGTTGAAGTCATATGTTAGTCCATCCTTTTTTTAAGATATTAGAAGTCTATGATTCCAAAGCGCGTCTGCCTGATATCGCTAAAGAAACTTCCGTTATATGCAGTTTGTTTGCTTTCTTCAAGATACAGCAGGCGTTTTTTCGAATTGAGTCTTCTTCACTCTTTCTCATTATATGCCAAAACAGGAGTCGCCACCAAATCAAACATGATAAACGGCTAAACTCTTCGATTCATGCAGGTTATTTTCCCTACGCTTGATGACATCCCTAAGGCAGTAAAGTGAGAAACGACTTGGCCGATGCAGATAGCGGAATGCCTTCGTAGCGATACAACTCCAATGCTCCGCTCGGGAATAAGCGGATAGAGCGGCACCTCGATCAGCTGGCCTGTTTGCAATTCGTCGTTGCAGTTTCTTGATCGTCCATTGGCGTACCCGTCAAGACGATCTCCGTCGGCCCGAGACGGAATCAGATTATGATGAGATAGCTGATTTATGGCTTGCTTTCACTTGGCCAGCGAAGCCTTCCAGAATCCGCTGGACGCCAAGGGGATCGCTCAGCATCGGCAGATGGCCGGTGCTGAGGCTCTCCACCCTGTCCGCTGACAGATTGGCTGCCATGCGCTTCTGAACGGATTCTCCGAACTCCTTGTCTTGGGTGAGCTTCACGTAAAGCTTTGGCACTTGGGGTACGGATGCTTGAACGCGATCCGTATAGACCCTTCGGGATTCCGGAATGAACTCTGCTGCGATGCGGGAGGCCTGCTCCTCCAGCAAATCGCTGCACAGCCCCTTGCGAATCACGGATTCAGGCGGCTTCGTTCCGGCCGTTTTTAATAAAACCGGCATGATGATCCTCTGGGGAAACGGAAGCGCCGAAACAAACGAACCGCCGCGCTTAGGAATAGCTGCACCGATGGCAACGAATCCGGCTACCCGTTCGGCTAACCTGGCGGCCATCTCCATGGCCAACACCCCGCCCAGGGAATGCGCCACAAGGACGAACTTGTGCGTATCCCATCTTCTCACCTGCTCCGTCATATGGGTTACATAATCCTCCAGCGCCAGATGACGTCCAGGCGTATCAGCATCCCCGTCTCGCAAAGGGTAATCAACCTTCAAACACGGATAGTCCAGCCCTTCCGCTACAATATCCCATACGCTTCCGTTCATCCCTGCTCCGTATATAAAAACAAATCCCAGCTCTTCTTTGTACATGTCTTGTCTCATTCTATATTCTCCTCCCATTATGAACCTCTGTTCCAAGGATTCATCGTGAATCCTTGCTGTTTGAGAACATCATAGCCGTTAAATAAGACAAATATTGTCTTATTTAGAGAATAAGATAAAATAAATAATGAAGAGACTTGGGGGTTAATCATGCAGAAATCACAGCGCCTGATTCAATTAATGATGATGATCAATGCAAAAAAGTCGTTTACCGTTAGAGAGCTGGCCGACGAATTCGGACTTTCCGTCCGAACGATATCAAGAGATCTGGATGAGCTGAGCGGGCTCGGCGTCCCCATTTACTCTGTGCAAGGACGAGGCGGCGGCTACAGATTGCTGCAGGAACGGATGCTGCCACCGATCAGTTTCACGGAAAGCGAAGCAATTGCCATCTTTTTTGCCTGCCAATCCTTGGGCTACTTCAGCACGCTGCCCTTCGGTGACGGAGCCGCCACCGCACTCCATAAGTTCTATCATTACTTGCCGGCAGATATAAAGGAGCAGATTGACCGTCTCAAGGATCGCGTCATGATCCATAGCCCGTTCCGTCCGATGTCGGCCGATATTTTACAAACGTTAATGGAAGCCGTCATGGTTCGGCAAGCAGTCACGATCTCCTATCGTTCATCCGCCGGAAGCAGCCAGCGGCATATTCAGCCAATCGGGCTGTACGCAAGCTCGGGGTACTGGTATTGTCCCGCCTACTGCTTTACGCAAGAGGACGTCAGGCAATTCAGGGTGGACCGGATGACGGCGGCCAGCCTCAATGAATCCTTATCGATCCGTGAAGATATCGCGAGCCAAACGCTGCAGGACATGCCCGGCAGCGGGGATGTAGAAATGAAGTTTTTTGAGGTAGAATTAACTTCCAAAGGGGTCTGGCTGCTCGAAACGGATACACGGCTTGGTTCCCATATCCATAGGAACACAGACGGCAGCGGCGTCGTTCGGCTTGAAATACCGGCAACCGATGTCAATTTTTATTCGGACTATGTATGGCGTCTCGGAGAAGAGGCTGTTATCACCTCGCCAGCCGAAGCGGTTCAATGGACCCGGGAGAAAATTGAAGCCATGAGCCTAAGGTATACATAAGGACAACTCAATCCCGTTTGGGAGAAAAGAAGGAGAGGATTTGCATGACTTCACAAGTGGATCACATAATTGAACGGATAACGGAAGAGCTTCGCGGGGTACCTGGCGTTACAGGAGTCGTACTCGGGGGATCCAGGGCCAAAGGAACCGCCAAACCGGATTCCGATATCGATATCGGCATTTATTATGATGAAACCCAAGGATTCAAGGTGGAGAACATCGCCAAGATTGCGAAGAGACTAGATGATGAGCATCGAGACGGGATTATCACTTCATTGGGCGAATGGGGGGCCTGGGTTAACGGGGGCGGATGGTTAGTGATCGAGGGGTATCATGTGGATTTCTTATTCCGTGATGTGCACCGCGTGTCCGGCATCATCGACGACTGTTCGGCAGGTAAGGTGTCCGCGCATTACCAAACCGGACATCCGCACGCCTATCTGAATGTGATGTATATGGGGGAAATTGCGATCTGCCGCATACTGTGGGACTCGGATAACCGCATAATGACTCTGAAAGCCAAAACAGCTCCCTATCCGAGGGCACTACAGGATGCTATGATCGGCTATTTTACTTTCGAGGCATCTTTCTCTTTGATGTTGGCGAATAAAACGGCTGCCAGCGATGACATCACGTATGTTACAGGTCACTGCTTCCGCTGCATTTCGTGCTTGAACCAAGTGCTCTTTGCCAAAAATGAATTGTACTGTATCAATGAGAAGCGTGCGGTGGCCATGATCGAGACCTTCCCTCTCAAGCCGGTGAATTACAAGGAACGTCTGGACCAAGTGATCACGCTGCTCTCATCGGATACAGAAAAAACAAAACAAGCCACTGCGCTGCTTCAGGACCTTATAACCGAAACGGAAGCTATGTAGTGCCGTTCAGCCCTCATTTCTTATTCATCCATTTATACGACACGCGGTCTGCGAACCTCGGAAACAGCTGGTACAGCCTGATCCCGAGTGAAGCAATTCTCGGAAGATTGAGCTCTTCCTTGCGCTTCTTCACCAGCTTTACAACCTGATCCGCTACATACTCGGGCTTCATCATGAACCAGCTTACATTCTTCACATAACCGCCTGTCGGATCAGCCAGTGAAAAAAACGGAGTGTCAATCGGTCCCGGGTTTACAGTAGAAACGGTAATGCCTGTGTGCCGGAGCTCCTGCCGGAGTGAATTGCTCAATCCAAGCACGGCATGCTTGGTTGCTGTATAAGCGGTCGATTTGGCTGTTCCAATCTTGCCCGCCATGGATGCTATATTAACGATTTGGCCTTCGCCCCGCTCCAACATCCCTGGCAGCACCGCTTGTGTGCAGCGTACAATGCCCATATAGTTGACGTCCATCATGTCCTGAAACTCTTCCTGGGGCATGTCCATAAATGCTTCAAATTTGCCGTAACCGGCATTATTAATGAGCACATCGATTCTGCCATGCTCCCTAAGAAGTCCCTCCATGACTGTCTGCACCTGCTCAGGGCGCTGAACATCCATGGTTGCCAGCTCGTGAGGACCCAAGATACGTGCACCCACTTCCTGCAGACGATCTGCCGAACGGGCGCACAGAACGACATATGCCCCTTCCGCAGACAACTTCTCAGCGATCAAGGCGCCGATCCCGCTGGAGGCTCCCGTAACAACGACAACTTTATTTTTCAGCATGATTTCATTATCCCTTTCTTCACCTGTACATTTCTCTAATTCCCAAGTACAACAGATTAGAGCTGTCTGAATGCACGGCTATGGGTTCATTACTCCTATTTTATGAAATCATGACTTGAATATCCAGTTCTCCGATGCCTTCCATCCTCAGCGGAATACAAAGTGCCTTCTTTTGAATAAGAATAGAGGTGCTGTCTGCCTTCATCACTTTGGGTGGAGTAATATCCACACTTACACCCTGGTTTGATAAAATCGTGCTGGCATTGCCACTGATCATGTTACCTAGCTCCGAAATCGCACTCTGTCCCATCTCATCCATTTCGGTAATAACAAAACCGCCCATCATCACCGATACCATCTGCAGGGCTACCTGCTCCTGAATTCCAAATAGGATGTCACCATTCATTTGACCTGTCATGCCGATTTGGATCCAGATATGATTCTCTATGTATCCAATCTCTTTGACCCCAAGATTCCCCGTGGAGGGTGAAACCTGTATGACTTGTTCGATAACGTGCCGTGCGGACTCTAAAAAAGGATTAATAACTTCCGCTTTCATTCCTTGTGACTCCCCTTTCACTGGGTTGTTGGTCAGGGTCCCAAAGTCCCACCTATTTATTTAATCATTATAATGGATACCTCGTACTAAATCATCACAAAATAGCGTATCCCTTATTCCAACAACTGTCTCTTCATGCTGACATGCGATGAATATATCTCTTAACGAAAATATTCCTTTCGCTCAAACGGGTCTTTGGTCTCACGTTTTTTCATGTCTACTTTACTATTATCGGAAGGTTTCCTTATCTTTTAATAACAAATGAATGGAATTTATCATGATGTTCGCCTTTTTTCGAAGGTTAGGCCGCTGATTTTCACGTTTCATTGCTCCCCCGGGGAGAATAACCTATAATTTAAAATACAGATAGCAAACTAGATGAGCGGAAAAACATAATCAAGTAAGGAGGAAGGCTATGAACATCAGCCAATTGGAAACGCTAATTACCATCTCCAAAACGATGAGCTTCCGCAAAGCGGGAGAGCTTCTTAATCTGACACAACCGGCGGTGTCCGCCCAGATCAAAAGCCTGGAGGAAGAATTCAAGACTGTGCTGGTGGATCGCAGCCAGCCCGTAACACTCACGGATCGGGGACAGGTTTTCGTGGAACACGCAGAACAGATTCTCGGCATTGTGGATGAGCTTAAACAGCGATTATCCGATCTCGATCAAACTCCTCAGGGTCATATTCAGCTTGGCACCACGACTTCCATAGCCATTCAGATCCTGCCGCGTGTACTTTCCTACTTCCAGGATCAATTCCCCCATATCAAAACAACCATTCAATCCATGGCATCTTCGCAAATCTATCATAGTGTAGAGAATGGCCTCATCGATATTGGAATCGGTTACTTGATCGAACGGAATCCGAACTTGAGCACATCCGTACTGTATTACGATACCTTTGAACTCGTTGTATCTCCTCAGCATCCATTAGCCAAACTGTCTACGGCAGACATGGAGGTATTGGGCGGAATCCCACTTATTCTATTGACACGCGACACGGTCGGTCGCCGATTTGCCGATGACGTCATGAAGAAGCATGGTATCCTTCCCCAGGTTGTCATGGAACTATCAAGCAGCGAGGAAATTAAACGGTTGGTCGAAATCAATTTGGGCGCTGCGATTATCTCCAAACAATCCGTCGCAACGGAACTGCGAAATGGTACGCTGCAGATCGTTCCGCTGCGTGAGCTGGAAGTCAGTCACCCTGTTGGGGTAATTTATAAGAGCGGACGTTATGTCAGCTCTGCCATGCGGCAATTCATCAGTGATCTCAAAGGCATGCCGGAGACACAGTTTATCAGCAGTGAATAACACGGCATCCATTCCTATAAACTAATAAGCAAGTATGCAAACTGAAGGAGGCACCTATGAAATTTGACCTGCACACCCATCATTTTCGCTGCGGACATGCAGATGGCAATATTCGCGATTATATCGAGGCTGCCATCGCAGCAGATCTGCAAGTTATTGGAATCTCAGACCATACTCCCTATTTCGGAAGTCCTGAAGAACAACCTTTTCCGGCTATCTCCATGGCAAAAGCAGATCTTGCCGGCTATGTTGAGGAAGTTTTAGCTTTAAAGAAGGAGTATGAAGGAAAAATCAAGGTTTTGCTGGGGATCGAATCCGATTATTTCCCGAAACATGCAGAGGTATATCGAAAGGCATTATCCGCTCACCCCTTTGACTACATTATCGGCTCCATTCATCATGTCAGGGATATAAGCATCTTTAATAAGAATCGCTGGAAAAAGCTCACTCCCGAGCAGCAGGTTGCTGATAAAGAGGAGTACTTTAACCTGATTCGCCAATCCGCCCGAAGCGGCATGTTCCAAATCATTGCCCATATGGATGCCATGAAGGGCAATTACCCGCCATTCTCCGAGATCATGACGGATGCCGCCATTGACGAGACTTTAAGGGTCATAGCCGAATGCGGCCTGGCAATCGAGGTAAACACATCGGGCAAAACCAAATTATCTGGCGGCTGGTATCCTTCCAATGCTATTTTGGAAGTTGCGTATCATCATGGCGTCGATATTACATTTGGTTCCGATGCTCATAAGCCGTCCCGTGTCGGAGACGAATTTGATGAAGTGGCCAAGGTGCTCAAAGAAATCGGATATACAGAATGGGTTTATTACGAACAAAAACAGAAGGTAACTGTACCTCTTTGATGGGGTACTCCTTCTGTTTTTTTGTTGTTTCTATATGGGATATACTATAAAAGACCAAAAAAAGTGGACCCGTTTACCGGGTCCCAAAACATTATATATTCTCAAAAGGGGGTCATGTGATAAGTTTAACCTGTGGCTGTTATGGTTTGATAACAGGTATATTTCATTTGTGTAACAAATTACGATGATCATTTTCATCTTGTAATATTCACTTCAATTATCTGTATTCGCTACGGCTTGGAACGCAGTGTAAGAACAGTAAGCTCGGGTTTGCACAAGAAACGGATAGGCAGCTGTGTCGTTCCGATCCCCCGGTTTACATAAAGCGGCATTCTATGAGAACCGATATGATATAGGCCTTTCACATAGCGTCTCGCGCCTGGCGGCGTAAGCACCTCCCCCACCCAGGGCAAGCGTACCTGACCTCCGTGACTATGTCCCGAGAGCTGAAGCTGGAATGAGTGGGCTGACGCCGTATCCGCATAATCCGGCTCATGCATCAAGAGCAGCTTGAACATCCCTTGGGGCAGCCCCTGGATGGCTGCAGCCGGATCTGGAAGACCACGTAGTCCATCCTCCAGCCCAACCACTGCGATGACCGCACTCCCTCGCCTCAACTTGATGGCGGAATTCCGAAGCACCTGAAAGCCTGCTTCCTCTTCCAAGCTTACCAGCATCTTCACGTCCTTATAATCATGGTTGCCCAGAATAGAGTACATTCCAAAAGGTACAGTAAGCTCTGCAAACGGTTCAATCGCAGCCCTCATCTCCTCTGCATCCCTATCCACCATATCGCCTGTGAAACAGATCAAATCCGGTTTCTCACCCTGTATAGCTTGGACTACCCGTTTCACATCCTTCGCTCCAGCCTGAAAGCCCAAGTGCAAATCACTGAACTGTACTAGCTTCAAACCATCAAAAGCGCTCGGGAGTGAAGGAATCGTCAACGTCAGCCTCGTTATGTCGAGCTGATGCGGTTCCCATAGGGAAGCGTAAGCTCCGCCAGCAACCCCGCTACCCAAGATGATCGCTGCCCCTGACTTTAGAAATTGACGACGCGTCATCTTTTTTTGCCGCGCTGCTCCCTTTGTCCTCTCTCGTCCAGAGCCAGGAACCACTTTTGAGGTTGGATTTCTCATATGCAGGCAGCCTCCTATATAATAAAGAATGAGAGTTGACGGTCTTGCAGCTATTTCTATGTATAGAATAGCAAGAGAAAGGGGCTTATCTATGAATGTTAACGATTCTATCGCCGCCATAGTTTCAGCACAACAGCGTTATTTTCGCCAAGACATCACGCGGGAGGTGGATTTTCGTCTTCAGCAGCTGAGAAAGCTGCGGCAAGTCCTGATAGCCAAAGAGTCCGAAATCGTGGAAGCCCTGCGCAGAGATCTGAATAAAAGCGAGCAGGAGGCCTACACTACCGAGATCGGGATGGTCTACAAGGAGCTTTCCTTTATCATAAAAAATCTGAAGCGCTGGGCCAAGCCGAGACGTGTCAGAACTGCACTGACACATATCGGCAGCCAAAGTATGGTATATACCGAGCCCTATGGGAATGTACTGATTATTGTGCCATGGAATTACCCTTGGCAGCTTGCCATTTCTCCATTGATCGGAGCCTTGGCTGCTGGGAACACAGCCATTGTAAAACCTTCCGAGCTGACACCCAGCGTATCCAAACTGATTACCGCTATCATTGAAGAGACATTCGAGCCTCAATATGTGGCCTCTGTTGAGGGAGGGCCTGAAGTCAGTGAAAGCCTGCTGAAGCAGCCGATGGATTATATCTTTTTCACCGGGAGCACCAAGGTGGGCAGAATCGTCATGGAGGCTGCTTCCAAACAATTGACTCCGGTAACACTGGAGCTGGGAGGGAAAAGCCCCTGCATCGTTCATGAAGATGCTCCTTTGGCCCTGGCAGCTTCCCGCATCGCTTTCGGCAAATATACGAACGCAGGTCAAACCTGCGTGGCGCCAGATTATATTCTTGTGCATAGCAAGGTTAAAGAAAGGTTCATCGCACATTTGAAAACAGCCATTACTTCCTTCTATGGCGAGAATCCGCTGATCAATCCTGACTATGGACGGATCGTGTCAGAGAAGCATTTTGAACGACTGACCGGATTTCTAAACAACGGCACCCTGCGTCATGGCGGGAATACTTCCCGAGAAGGATTGCTTATTGAACCCACCATCATGGATGACATCACTTGGGAAATGCCTGTCATGGAAGAAGAGATCTTTGGCCCGCTATGTCCGATCCTCACGTACGATAATATACACGAAGCGGTTCAGGCCATTAACGCCCGTCCCAAGCCGCTGGCGTTATATCTCTTCACCGAGAATGAGGATGTGCAGGACTATGTACTTTCTTCGGTTTCTTTTGGCGGAGGATGTGTGAACGATACTCTGATGCATCTCGCAACTCCCTACCTTCCATTCGGAGGTGTCGGCGAAAGTGGGATGGGTTCCTACCATGGAGAACACAGCTTTCATACCTTCTCCCACAGGAAGAGCGTGCTCAAGCAAACCAACCGATTTGATTTTAAATTCCGATACCCTTCCAAGAACGGACTTGCCATTCTTAAAAAATTGATGAAACCCTAACTTCCGCTAAATTCGCTTGCTTTACATGAGATTTTTTACTTCATGCACACTGCTCGGTATGCGCACGATATCTGGTTCGGGGAATACATCGATGACTGTTGGCCCGGTCATTACTAAAGGCGCACCCGCTGGGTGCGCCTGTTTAAAACGTTTTGTGCTTTCTGCGGTGCGGTGGAATGACCGCTTTCTTTCCCTCCTCCAATCCTTCCAGTTCAAAACCTTCGCCGCCAGGTTTAAACATCTGACGCAGCGTTCCCAGCATGGACAAGGCATAAGCCACGGTTGTGAAGCTAAAAGCAATCTCCATGACCACAACCAGCCGGGAAGTGTTATCAACTGGCGCAACGTCGCCGTATCCCACCGTGACAAATGTCGCCATGCTGAAATACAGAAAGGTGATGAACTGACTTACCATATCCTCACCGAGATTTTTGCCTTCAAAGGAAACCCCTCCAAACAGCTTGTAGATCGACATATATACCATCGTGAAGAACAAGATGCACATCCCCGCCGCCACGCTGATCCGGATCAAGGTGGTTTTCATGTCTACATGCTGATGTACAGAGTCTGCTATCTGACCGAATATATACAGCACATAAAAGATAACGGAGCCTAATGCAAACAGCAGGATCAGGGCGCGCATGCCGCCTTCGCCTGGCACGACTTTCATAAGATCGATCCAGCCAAGCAAATCCTCGACGGACACCAGCACGTATATAAGCAGTGGAGCAAGCAGTAAAGGCCTGCTGGACCACTTTTTATCCATGCTGTAGAACAGATAGATCAACAGTAGAAGTCCTATCATATTGAGCAGCCACATCCACCAAGACATGTTCAGGCCCCCTCCTTTAGCTCGATCCCAGAACTCTGGGCTGTACCATTACCCCCTATTAACCTGAACCTAGGATATTTACACCTGAAGGTCACTGGCATTCTGCTTCAACAGATCTCAAGTCCTTTGTAAGCATCCTATAGCCTGGAACCGTCATCCCCAGCCTGTACATCGTGTGCACTTCTCCTTGTGCGCATGATGCATGGTTAGGGGCATGCTTGGACGGCTGTCGACCTCACCGATAACTGTTACCTTAAACTCGCAGTTGAGCCAGGAAATTAACGGTTAGCCTCCAACCACTGCACTGCGTAGTCTACCATTGATCTTTGGTCTGCCAGAACGCAATCAGCCTTGCCAACAAGGCCGTGCTTATATGCATTGGGACATTGAGCTTCAAATGCGGTGCCCAACTCCTCAAAATCATCAGAATGATAGTTGATATCCTGAAAGGCCTCCCATTCTGTTTTTCCCTGCACTCTACGAACCGGGGCATCAGCGGTAACTACCTTTTTTCCCACCCAATCTGCACGGTACTCACCAAGATGAAAAGTAGTATTGTTGTCATAGCCCGTACCGAGCAACAATACATAAGCTCCTGCATCATACAGGCGTGCTAGAGGCGAGGCTTCGCCCAAGCTATAGTCCAGCGCATGAGTTTGCATGAATGCTTCTGCAAGCCTCCCGCGCGCTGCAAACGAGACATGCGGATGCATACTGCGAATGACACCTGCTTGTTTGCGGAATGTTTCCGGAATAATCCCCATCCCCGTACTGACCATCAAATTCGGATCGTATGGCGGCATTTCATCGCGAATCAGCTCCCACCACCTCGGGTCCGCCGGAGGATACCTCCAAGTCTCTGGATTCGTCAGGTTTGCAGATTGCGTCGGCATTACCAGCGTTCCCTCTTCACCCAGAACCTCTTCGAGTGCGAGAATGACAGCTTCCGCACCGCCAACGATCCATCCACCCAGGCTTTTAAGCGAGGAATGGACCAGTAGCGTCATTCCCTTCTGTACTCCCAGTTCCGCCAGGTCATCACAAATATCTCTTATCGTAATCGGTCTTTCTATGATCAAATGACTCACCTCAATCTAATATCCTGTAGAATCTATGAAATGTTAACACACAATGAAAAAAAAGCGCCTGTACCGAAGTTGTTGCTCCGGTCAGACGCCTTGTGATGAAGCTAAAAGCGATTAAACGCTCAGCCAGCGTTTAAACAGCTGTTTGGTTGTATCTTTATTCATTTCCGCAATGGACGTCGTCAACGGAATGCCCTTCGGACAAGAACGCACACAGTTCTGCGAGTTACCGCAGCCCTCAATGCCTCCATCCTGCATCAGCGCTTCCAGACGCTCTTCCTTGTTCATTTCACCTGTCGGGTGAGCATTGAACAAGCGAACTTGGGATATGGCTGCTGGTCCGATAAAGTCTGTTTTTTCGTTGACATTCGGACAAGCTTCGAGACATACGCCGCAAGTCATGCACTTAGAGAGCTCATAAGCCCACTGGCGCTTCTTCTCGGCCATTTTCGGTCCAGGTCCCAGATCGTAGGTGCCGTCGATTGGAATCCACGCCTTCACACGCTTGAGCGCAGTAAACATGCGGCTGCGGTCGATCACCAAGTCTCTTACAACCGGGAATGTCTTCATCGGCTGGATCCGAATCGGCTGCTCCAGCTTGTCGATCAATGCCGCACAGGCTTGACGCGGCTTACCGTTAATGACCATGGAGCAAGCTCCGCACACTTCTTCGAGACAGTTCGAGTCCCAGCATACGGGTGCGGTATCTTTACCCTGCGCATTTTTGGGATTACGCTGAATCTCCATCAGCGCACTAATGACGTTCATACCGGGACGGTACGGGATTTCGAATTCCTCGGTATAGGGTTTCGTCTCCTGATTGTCCTGACGTGTAATGATAAACTTAACAGTTTTTGAAGCGGCTGCTGTTTGTGACATCGTAAATCCCCCTTTCTTCTTACTTGTCTTTCGAATAGTCGCGAACACGCGGCGGGATTAAGGAAACATCTACTTCTTCATATGAAATCTGCGGGCCATCAGGCGTCCAGGTTGCTTTGGTTGTTTTGAGGAACTCCTCATCGTTACGATCAGGGAAATCCGGCTTGTAGTGAGCACCGCGGCTTTCATTCCGCAGAAGAGCTCCCAGTGTCATAGCTTCGGACAGCTCCAGCATGTTCCACAACTGACGGGTGAATGCCACGCCTTGGTTATTCCAGCGGGAAGTATCCGTCATATTGATATTGCGGTAACGCTGTTTCAATTCCTTGATTTTGTTGATGGTAGCTTCCAGCTTGTCGTTATAGCGAACAACCGTCATATTATTGGTCATCCATTCCCCGAGCTCTTTATGGATCACGTAAGCATTCTCGGTTCCTTCCATCTTGAGCAGTCCCTCGTATTTGTTCGTTTGCTCTTTCGCTGCACGATCAAATACTGTAGAGGAAACATCCTCGGAAGACTTCTTCAGACCTTTGACATATTCAATGGCCTTCGGTCCGGCCACCATACCGCCGTAAATGGCGGAGACCAGGGAGTTGGCGCCCAAACGGTTCGCGCCGTGATATTGATACTCACATTCTCCAGCTGCAAACAAACCAGGTATGTTAGTCATTTGATTATAGTCAACCCACATGCCGCCCATGGAATAGTGGACTGCAGGGAAGATTTTCATCGGGATTTTACGCGGATCGTCGCCCATGAACTTCTCATAGATTTCAATGATACCGCCGAGTTTAACATCAAGTTCTTTAGGATCCTTATGTGACAGGTCAAGGTAAACCATGTTCTCCCCGTTAATACCCAGTCCCATATCGACGCAGACGGAGAAGATTTCGCGCGTTGCAATATCGCGCGGCACCAGGTTTCCGTAAGCAGGATATTTCTCCTCAAGGAAGTACCATGGCTTGCCGTCTTTATAGGTCCAGATCCGTCCACCTTCACCGCGTGCCGATTCCGACATCAAGCGGAGCTTGTCATCGCCTGGAATGGCTGTCGGGTGAATCTGGATAAACTCACCGTTAGCATAATGAACGCCTTGTTGATATACGGCACTGGCTGCGGTTCCTGTGTTGATAACCGAGTTGGTTGTTTTTCCGAAGATAATACCAGGGCCACCGCTTGCAAGAATGACGGCCTCGGCTTTGAATGCCTTGATCTCCATCGTGCGCAGATCCTGGGCAGCAATCCCGCGGCATACGCCTTCATCATCAATGATGGCATTCAGGAACTCCCAGTTCTCGTACTTGGTCACAAGACCTGCAGTTTCCCAGCGGCGAACCTGCTCATCCAGCGCATACAATAGCTGCTGACCGGTGGTTGCTCCGGCAAATGCCGTCCGGTGGCGCTTCGTTCCGCCGAAACGACGGAAATCGAGCAAGCCTTCCGGCGTACGGTTAAACATAACGCCCATACGGTCCATCAAGTGGATAATACCCGGGGCCGCTTCACACATCGCTTTTACCGGTGGCTGATTCGCGAGGAAGTCACCTCCGTATACCGTGTCGTCAAAGTGCTCCCAAGGAGAGTCCCCCTCACCCTTCGTATTAACAGCTCCGTTGATACCGCCTTGCGCACACACGGAGTGAGAACGTTTAACTGGTACAAGTGAGAATAAATGAACATGAGCTCCGGCTTCTGCTGCCTTGATGGTTGCCATCAAACCGGCAAGACCGCCGCCCACTACGATAATATTAGATGATGCCATTATTGGTTCACTCCCCTTAACTTAAGACTGTCTTAACTACATCGAAAGCTGCTGTAGCAGCCTGAAATTCTGAACCGCGGAATGCTGTCATAGCAAGAACAAACAGCACGCTCATCAATACGAACAAGCCCATGCAGATGTATGTGGATACCTTCTGCGCACGCGGACCAACTGTGATCCCCCAGCTTACGAGGAAAGCCCATAATCCGTTTGCGAAGTGGAAGGTTGCCGATACTACACCGATGACATACAGCGCAAACAATACCGGATTGTTCATGATGCCGTGCATCGTTGCGCCCAGATCGTCATGTGTAATTTTACCGATCATGATCTGGAAGCGTGTATCGTACATATGCCAGATGATGAAGACAAATGTAATAACGCCGGTAATCCGCTGAATCGTGAAGCGGATGTTTCTTTCATAGTTGTAGTTGCCTACGTTATTATTCGCTTGATAAGCAATGTACAACCCGTAGACGCCATGATATAGAAGTGGCAGCCAAATCAGGAACAGCTCGAGGAAAAAAATCAGCGGCATGCTGTTCAGGAAATTCACCGCGCTTGCAAAGCCTTCCTTTCCACCCTCGAAAGCTTTAAAGTTGGAAATCATATGGCTGAGCAAGAATGCCCCAAGCGGTATGATGCCGAGTAAAGAATGAAGCTTTCTGGAATAATACCCTTTCATCAGTTGACGTTCCCCTTTCCAATGTGCAGCGTTTTCATTTTCAATCTTTTCCTATTCTCAGAACAATACACTTACCTGTCCTGCTTAAAACCGTTGCAACGACAAAAAGCTGCCTATTTCGGCAATAGTGTGAACAACTTGTGTCATATCTCATGTTACTCCTTTTTATCTTATAATGGAATTGCAATATAATTATTAAACGTTATAATCTTTATGCATAAGCAATCTTTCTACACATCTTTATTTTATATAGGAGGAGTTCCATGTTTGAAGAACTGGACGTGTTCGCCGTCGTTGTAGAGCAATCCAGCATAAACCAGGCGTCCAAACTACTTAACTTATCTCAGCCTGCCCTTTCCAGGAAGATTGCCAAGCTGGAGGGCCAGCTGGGACTGCAGCTGTTTAACCGGCGCGGCAAACGGCTGGAGCTTACCTCCATTGGACAGCTTGTGTACACCTTCGCCTTGGAGCAGCGCCAGCAGCAGCTCAAGTTCATGCAGACGCTGGCCCATTACCGCGAGGGAGAGCAAATTTCGATAAATCTGGGTGCAAGTCTGACTACGCTGCAGACTACCTTGCCCCCTTTAGTTAATGCTTTCATGGAACGTCATCCCGCTGCTGAAATCAAACTGATTACCGGCAAGACGCATGAGATCGTATCCTATGTCAAAGATAAACGGGTCGACGTTGGCATCGTTGCTTCCTCCATCAACCAGCCGGGGTTAAACTGCATTCCTCTGTTTGATGACCACCTGGAGCTTGTCATTCCGTCCTCACATCCATTAACTGAAATCGAGGATGTCGGAATTGAACAACTTCAAGGCTTGCCGATGATTATCTTCTCTACGGGCACTTGGTACCGCAAATTGACGGATGATCTGTTCCATCGCTGGGGCATCATGCCCGATATTCGGATGGAAATCGATTCCTTTGAAGCCATTGTCCGGCTTATTCCGACCTGCAAGGCAGCCGCTCTTCTGCCCAAATCCTATTTAAGGCCCCAGCTGTTATCAGACAATGGGCTCGTCGATGTGCATATTCCTGCACTTATCGAGACACGACGAACGACCTCACTGATCTACGGCCAAGCTTCTGAACTGAGCAAAGCGGCGAGCCGCTGGATTGAAGAAACCAAAGGTCTTTTTCGACATTTGGAGGAGAAAAAATAGCAAAAAACCTGACGGTATACTCATGTCCGCCAGGTTTTTTCCTACTATATATAATTGCATGCTCACTTTGTTAGTTATGACTTATCTATTTTTCCAGCATATTCACGACTTCAGACTCAAAACGTTCCACATTATCGTTGGATCCAATCACAACCATAATATCGCCCGAGTTCACTACATCCATGGCTGTTGGGGCCACGATAATACCGGAAGCTTTGTTTAAAGCCACTACACTGACGCCATAGCGTACTCTTGTATTCAGCTCGCTCAGTGTTTTCCCGTCCATACAATCCGTGACCGTCATCTCCACGATCAGATAATCCTTTGACAGCTCGATATAATCAAGCAGATTGGGCGTTACAAGCTGGTGAGCTACCCGAATGCCCATGTCCCGCTCTGGAAAGATAACCCGGTCCACACCTAGTCTCTCCAGCGCCCGGCCGTGGAGCACAGATATCGCCTTGGCCACAACCATGCCTACACCCAGCTCTTTCAGCAGGATGGCCGACAGGATGCTCATCTGGATATCGTTGCCGATGGCAACGATCCCGCAGTCGAAGTTACGGATGCCAAGCGATTTAAGCACCTCTTCATCTGTAGCATCCGCTACCACCGTATGTGTCAGCAGCTCGCTCATATCTTCGACGACCTCTTCGTTCCGGTCAATGCCGAGCACCTCATAGCCCTGTTCCATCAGTTCGAGTCCAAGGCTTGCGCCAAAGCGTCCCAAACCGATGATTGCAAATTGCTTTGGTTTCATGTCTCTCCATGCTCCTTATCCAATAATCATTTTACCTTCCGGATGACGATACAATTCTTTACCCTTTCTACGCCCAAGTGCATAAGCAAGCGTCAATGGCCCCAATCGCCCTACAAACATGGTGAGGCTGATCATGATCTTGCCAAACACGGTCAAATCAGGCGTTAAGCCCATGGAGAGACCCACCGTTCCAAAAGCAGATGTGGTTTCAAATAATATCTTCAAAAAATCCCCTTCTTCTGTCGTAGACAGAATCATCGATACCGTAAGAATAAGCAGAATGGCCAATAATACAATAGTCAGCGCCTTTAACACCCGTTCCTGGGCCAAGCGGTAGCGGAACATGACGATGTCCTCACGTCCCCGCATCATGGCGATAACCGCTCCAACCATAATGGTAAAGGTGGTTGTCTTAATGCCGCCGCCCGTCGATCCCGGTGATGCTCCGATAAACATTAGGATAACGATAAAAAATTGCGTGGCCTGTCTAAGACCGGTTATATCTATCGTATTCGCGCCAGCTGTTCGCGGTGTTACGGATTGGAACATCGCACCCAAGAATTTCCCGCCCCAGTTCAGAGAACCAAGCGTTCTTGGATTCGTAAATTCAAAGATAAAAATGATGATAAATCCGACCAGCAGCAATGCAGCCGTCGTGGTAAGCACGACTTTGGAATGCAGGGACAGCTTCCGCTGCTTCCGGAAATCGATCAAATCGGACAGCACAATAAAACCGATGCCGCCGGATACTATCAAAAACATGACTACTATATTAACCACCGGATCATATACATACCCAGTCAAACTCCGATAATCGCCGAACAGATCAAATCCGGCATTGTTAAACATCGCAACTGCATGAAAAATACCGTAATAAATCGCCTGCCCAAGCGGCATGTCAAACGCCCAGCGAATCGTCAGGATAACTGCGCTGCAAGCCTCGATAATTAGCGAATACAACAATACCCTGCGAATGAGTCTTACAATTCCTTCCATAGAGGACTGATTCATTGCTTCTTGCAGAATAAGCCGGTCCTTGAGGGAGATGCGTCTCTTGAACGCCAGTGCAAACAGAGTCGCCATCGTCATAAATCCAAGGCCGCCGATCTGAATCAGCAGCATAATCACAAATTCTCCGAAGTAACTGAATGTCGTCGCTGTATCTACCACAACCAGACCCGTCACACATGTTGCTGATGTCGATGTGAACAATGCATCTATGAATCCTAGAGACTCCCCCGTTCGCGTTGAAATCGGCAGCATTAACAGCACAGTCCCAAGCAGGATAATCGCTGCAAAGCCAAGCACGAGAATGCGCGGAGGAGATAATGTGAGCCATTTTATTTTCTCGTTCAATCGGTCACCTTCTTAAAAAAAATCAACGAAAAAAGACACTGGAAAACGCAGTGCCCCTAAGGTCTGGTTCCTGTGCTGCAGCCTACGAGGTTAGCTGACGGATTCGGGCATATCCACAGGTCGCCCTATTCATGATTCTTATGAATCATGAAATTCACCCCAATTACATGGTTCCCCCATTTTCAATACGAAATTCGGCTGGCATATTCAGTTCCTTGTACTTTCCGTAAAGCATGATGTGATTATAACGCAATCTGAAACGTAACCCAACGCCCTTTTTCACCCAAAAAATCTTTAAAAGGACGCGAATTGGGCATATTCAAGAATACAAGCATAGGGTTCTCTAACGTTTTCGAAATCTTTCATTCATTTTCATCGTTTTATTTCAATATTTCTGAAACTGGGATAAGCTGCTTATGACATTCATAACTATGTTATATTGACTTTATGTGTTGATGTGTACCTGAAATCAGGCCACTCGAATATGTAGAATATCAACTTTCTTTAGAGGAGGAATTTCATGAATCGTGCAAGAGAGCCCTTGAAGCTGGAACCCAATCTCAAACAGCTTTTTGTGCCTGCCGCAATCGGCCTGATCCTGTTCCTGTTATTTCAGGTTTTTCCAACCTTCAGTCCCGAATCTGCCGAGATGGCATCGCCGGATATTATATCCAAGGATCAGGCTCGGCAGGCAGCCTCAAGATTTGCTTCTGAGCAGCTGCAATTTTCGGCTGCGAACCCGGATGAAGCCTTGGTTACATATCAATCGAAATCCGAGCTTTACGGCTATTTAGCTAAGGTTAAGAAGCTTCAGGATTATAACAAGACCTATGAAGCCAAATATCCTTATGACGTATATCGCGTTCGTCTGAGTGAGCCGGGAGGCGATGCGCTGAACGTGGACGTGCATATGCAGAATTCAGGTATCGTCGGCTTCTCCTATGATTACGCCCGCTCCAGCTATGACCGGATTGAGCTGAACACGGGAGATGTACAGAAGCAGATGCTGCTTATTGCTGAAGATGGCCTGACCCTGGCCGAAAAAGAGGCACTTGCAGAGCCTTGGCTTCAGCGTGCGGGTTACGATCTGCAGCATCTTGAACGGGTGACGAAGGAAGGGGAACCCAGGCTCCGGTATGCAGACCGGGAATCCAAAATCGGTGATTCCGTGCTGGAGCTCCGATTTACCTTCGAAGATGGAAAGCTGCGCTCCTATGAGCCGCTTTTCTCCGTTCCTGCATCCCATTCGGCTTATGTCAACAAGCAGACCAAGAATGCAACATGGTTGACACTCGCAGGGTATGGCCTGTTCACCCTCATCCTTGGCATTCTTGCGATCGTGTACAGCGTGAAGACGAGGACCCATACATCATTTAAGCGAGGACTGTTTCTGTCAGCACTGCTGTTCGTCATACAGATGTTGAATACGTATAATCTGATGCCAGTTTTCAAAGCCCAAGGCATGTCCCAAACCGGCTTGATCGGGATGATGATTTTCTATGCGATCTATTCGCTCATTTTCTCGGCTCTGCTCTATTTCTCCCTTGTCGGCGGCAACGGACTGTGGAAAAAAGATGGACTCAATCCTTGGCCGCGTGCCAAAGAACCCGGATACGGACATTATGTACTAAACAGTATGAAGCTGGGATATGTATGGGCTTTTATCCTGCTTGGCATCCAATCCATTATCTTTATCGTCTTGAGCCTCACCTTGAATACATGGTCCACCACCGATGCGACGCAATCGCCTTATAATATGCTCTACCCTTGGATGTTCCCATTGATGGCCTGGCTGGCCGGTATATCCGAGGAGGCCGTCTACCGGCTGTTTGGTATCAGAATGGTGAAGAAAATCGTCCGCAATACCTTTGTGGCGAGCTTGATTACATCGCTCATCTGGGCGCTGGGACACACGCTATATCCTATCTACCCGGTCATTTCCAGGCCCATTGAGCTGGTCATTATCGGCTTGCTGTTCAGCTACATTTTCCTGAAATACGGTTATTTGGCGGCTATGTTCTCCCATGTCATCTTCAACAGCATCTTGATGGGCATCAGCCTGATTATGCTCAAGGACACCGCTAACATTCTGACAGGAGCTTTCTATATGGTGCTTCCGGCCATTGTCGCGTATGCGATCTACCGATTTAATCCAACAAAAAAAGAGAAGCCGTATATCACGACTCCTCCTCACGAAGTGTATTAAGAATTTCCGTTGCTAATTTCTCACCGATTGAAAGGGGCTTGAAGTCTTCGACTGAAGCCTCTTTTATTTTTTTGATGGAGCCAAAATGCTTCAGCAGCATTTTACGGCGTTTTTCCCCAATGCCCGGTATGGAATCCAGCTTGGAGGACACCATCGATTTCCCCCGCTGTTCGCGGTGGAAGGAAATCGCAAAACGGTGAACCTCATCCTGAATCCGCTGAAGTAAATAGAACTCCTGGCTGTCCCGGGGCAGATTAACCGGCTCCGGCGGATCTCCAACCATCAGCTGAGCAGTTTTATGCTTGGCATCCTTTACAAGTCCACACACGGGAATGAACAGCCCCAGCTCATTCTCCAATACATCGATGGCTGCAGAGATTTGTCCCTTCCCTCCATCGACTACGATGAGATCGGGAAGCGGCAAATTCTCTTTCAACACGCGTTCGTACCGCCGCCGGATTACTTCCCGCATCGTATCATAATCATCTGGTCCAATGACAGAGCGAATCTTATATTTACGATATTCCTTCTTATCCGGTTTCCCGTTCGTGAATACAACCATGGCCGATACTGGATTGGTTCCCTGAATATTGGAGTTATCGAATGCCTCAATCCGGTTCAATGATTCAAGTCCGATCACTTCACCCAGATTGGCTGCCGCGACGGAGGTCCGTTCTTCATCACGTTCAATTAAACGGAATTTCTCATCCAAAGACACCTTCGCATTATCCGTTGCCATGCCTACCATCTGTTTCTTCAAGCCGCGCTGCGGCACATGCACCTTCACACCGAGCCATTCCTGCAAGGCGTCAGCGCCTCCAGCAGCATCCACGATGCCTGCTGCCTCCGCTTTCTTCTCTTGGGCTTCAACAAGCGCTTCATGCTCTTCGGATGAGACCGAGGGAGCCTGTGTTCCCAATTCCTTTATATGCTCTGCGCTGCGTTCACCTTCAGCATCGGCAGTGGTTTCTATGGCCTCGCCTGAATCAGCTTCCTCCAGTAGCAACGGGCCCGGCAGCAGAATCTCCTGCGGCAGTGCAGGATTGTCACTGTAATACTGGGCAACGAATGACATAAAGTCGCTGTGCGCATCACCATAGAATGGAAAGACCGACTTGTTCCGCTGCACCATTTTTCCCTGACGCATGTACAGAATTTGAACACACATCCAGCCTTTATCCACAGCATAACCGAATACATCGCGATCCCGGGTATCCGTTGTCGTTATCTTCTGCTTCTCCATTAAGGTATCGATGTGTATGATCTGGTCCCGAAGCTCCTTCGCCCGTTCAAAATACAGCTCTTCCGCGGCCTCCTGCATCTTTCGCTGCAGTTCCTTCTTAATCTCTTCATGACCGCCGCTCAAGAAAGAAGTGATCTCTCCCGTAATCTCTTCATATGCATTCTCCGGTACTTCCTTCTCGCATGGTGCCAAGCACTGCCCCATATGATAGTACAGGCAGACTTCTTTGGGCATAACACCGCATTTGCGCAAGGGATACATCCGGTCGAGCAGTTTTTTGGTCTGCTGTGCCGCATAAGCGTTTGGGTAAGGACCAAAATACTTTGCTTTATCTTTAAGCACCCTTCTGGTCACTTCCAGGCGGGGATGCTCTTCATTCGTTATTTTAAGGTATGGATAGGTTTTATCATCCTTCAGCAGTACATTGAATCTCGGTTGATGGGTCTTGATTAAGTTACACTCCAGAATCAGAGCTTCCATGTTGCTGCCTGTTACGATATATTCGAAATCACGGATTTCCGAAACAAGCATCTGGGTTTTTCCATTATGGCTCCCGGTAAAATAAGAGCGAACCCGGTTCTTCAGCACCTTGGCCTTTCCCACATAAATAATCGTTCCTTCCCGATTCTTCATCAGGTAACAGCCCGGCTGGTCCGGAAGCAATGCCAGCTTATGGCGGATATTCTCCAAGGCCTTCTCCTGCTCCTGAAGCAGGTTGGCAAAGTCATCCATACTCATCCTCCTCTCCAAGGAGATTGTATACTATAGTAACCACACAAAGCGCCTCCGGGTTACACCGAAGGCGCTGTATGAAAGCAGTTGATGAAGCGTCCTGCTTATTGATGTTTTGCAATGATGCCCTTCAGGGCTTCTTTGGAGTTCAGACCTACTACTTTATCGACAGGCTGGCCGTCTTTAAAGAAGATCATGGTCGGAATGCTCATCACGCCAAAGCGTGCCGCAGATTCAGGATTCTCATCCACGTTTACTTTTGCGATCTTTACATCATCACCGAGTTCCGAAGACAATTCGTCCAGAATCGGAGCAAGCATTTTACAAGGGCCGCACCATGGCGCCCAGAAATCAACTACAACCGTTCCTTGGCCTTCAACTTCATTCACGAAGGTTTGATCGGTAACATTGACGATAGCCATTGTATTCTCCTCCTCACAGGATAAGATCAGGTATAGTGCGATGCATATTTGTCGAATGAGTCGACGAATTTAGTATACCACAACGGACCAGAAAAAGTGAAATATACTCACCTTAAGAAAGAGCTGCAATGAGGTTTTTCACACAATCTTTACAAATGATTTGACCTTTGGGTATACTACTAGTAACAAGTCGGGGAAATGTCAATTTTTTTCTTGTTCATGCGACATGTTCACCTATGGAGGAGGCAAGCACCATGGATGTAAACGTACGTCTTAATGATCCACGGGAGCATATCAATGAAGAGCCGCGTAATGACTTTGGTGATTTGATGATGGGCTTTATTGGTATGTTCGGTTTTATGACCGTCATCTTTTTCGGATTTGTCATCATCAAGTTCTTGGTTGGCTAATTACGGATGACTCCTTGTGCCACATAAAAAGTCTGATCCTATAGTGTTCTTTACGCTAACGGGATCAGACTTTTTAACGTTTCCCCCCTAAGGGGACTCCCCTCCAACAGGTGGAGTTGTGCTGTAATGGGATTAAAACTTCCCTCTCTGGTTCTCTCCGAATAAATGAACGACATCCACAAAAGGCGCAATCCGGTTCATCAATCGCTGGCCTTTATGGATCTCCTCGCCATCCTTGCTCGTGAAGCTAAGATGCTGTTCAAGTCCGTCAAGCGGATAGTTCGACGTATAGAAGGTCGGGAGCCGGTTCATCCGGAAATTCAGAATGGAACCAAGGACATGGTCCCGAACCCAAGGATTCAGATTCTCGGCGCCTATGTCGTCAAAAATAAGCAGATCGCAATGCTTCATCGTCTCGACCATTTCCTTGAGCTTCTGACCGTCCTGCATCATCGTTTTCAAATCTTCCACGAAATCCGGCATATATACGATGACACCTGAGTGACCCACTTTTGCAAGCTCATGCATCAAATACCCCATCAGATAGGTCTTTCCGGTACCGAACGAACCCGTTAGATACAAGCCCCGCGGGGACAAGCCCTTCTCCTTCGTATCCTTGATATACTTGAAGACCTGATGCACTGCTGGCGCCCGCAATCGGTCTTTTGCCATAATCTCCATGTTGTCATAACCTTCGTTCAAGGCATGTTCATCAACATAGAAGCTGCGGATCCGCTTCTTGATTTGATCTTCATTGGTTTTTGCAACCTGCAGGGAACAAGGCGTCTTCCGCTCATAAATCTCCACTGTCCCATTCATCCGCTGGATATCGAGCTTGCTGAAGTGTCCCTGGAAGTCATTCGGACAACGCTCCAACCCCGGACATTCCCGGCAGTGGGCCTGGTCTCCGGCATATTGATATAATTTACTTAAATTCAGTCGTATAACTCGGTCATCGATCTCCGGATATTCACTCCGCAAAGCTTGAATCAGCGGATTCCGCAGTAAATCCTCCGTGATCCGCTCGGCTCTTTGACGGAGGGCGGGGCTTTTCATACTTTGCAGCAATTCGCCAAGGGACTCCATTTCCAATTCCCTCCTCTCATAAACATCTGTAGTTATCCGCCTTTATGATTGCCAGCCTGCATTTCCGCTGCAAATCGCATCATGGCTTCGAATTCTTCATCCGATACGGCCTCACCCTGGTCAGTCTCCAGTGCCACTGGAATTTCCGGCTTGACCTTTCCACCTGCAGCGTATGTACGCGTACGCTGTGTGCCTGCCTTCTGCTTGCCTTTCATCTTGGCTTGATCCCTAATATATTGCACGGCTTTCTCGTAACTGTTCACCTGTTTCAGCAGCATATTGGAGGCAATGGCCTCCACGAAATTGCGGTTAATTCGCTGCTCACCACCTGCGGCCATTAAGGACATCAGATAATGAATAAGCACATTTATGACTTCACCCGGCAGCTTATAGCTCAGATCAATTTTTTCGAAAATATCGAGAAATTGCGCTGGAACCGAACCCGGGAAAAATGTCTGCAGCAGCCGGGTATAAGGTTCGTTGCGCAGCATCATATTATATTGATGAATATCACATTTGGATTGGAATTGAGCTGGAACCTCTACATAATATTCCATCTGAACCGCATGCTCCTGCACCGGCTCATCCGGATCAGCCATCAATTCCTGATGCAGAGCAACCACTTTGCCAGCCGTAATCTGCCGCTGCTCCTGCATCTTCATGCCCTGCCGGAAATGAAGGCTTGCCTTATGCTGCAAATCATCCAGCACGACCTCTCCGTGCTCTGTAAAGATCCCGTCTTCATCAAGCAGACGACATAAATCCTGTATGCTCAGATCGTATTTTCGCACAACGTAATTGACGATGCCCATCTGTTCGTGATCATAGCGCAGTCGCTCAACAAAGACCCGATTGCGGGACTCACGCGGGAATCGAAGAATAATGTCCGCATAGTTCAATCCCTCGCCTTGGGGACTCGGCGGCACGATGGGCTTGCGCGAGACTGCCACCTCTTCCAGTGCTTGCTCGAGCTCATAGTCGATTACATGCGTATTCAATTCAAAAATATCATAGAAGGGAACTGAAATGTTCTCCTTGTTCAAAGAAATACCAGACCATTCAAGGGGTTCCTTGCTCCACAGCTCTTCCCGCAGTGACAGAACTGCGAATTTCCCCACCATGTCGCGAAGCAGCAGCGTCAGATGCTGTGTATTAAAGAATTCTGCAGGGCTTAGCGGTGCCTGCAGCTCATATTCATAAACATGGTCGTCCGTTTCCGGAACGAACATCCGGCTGGTCTGCAATAACCCGACCGCCTCCAGCTTGGAGGTCTGCTCGATGAGATAGCGGCGTCCTTTTTCACTCGGCTCAAGGCCCAGTGTCAAGAACAATCGCCGCTGCTGCTCGATCGATGAATACCCCACCTTCTCCATCGGCACATGCGATACGAGAAGACGGTACAAACTGACCGCAAATGCACCAACCATCGGTTGATAAATCGAACCAAGCATTTTGTCATCCAGGCCGCTTAAACAGAAGTCACGGTATACGCAGTAACGGTGATTCTCTGTAAAATGTAAAAAATTGGTCATGCGCATCGTTTATGCTCCCCCTGTCGCCCAAAAATAGACTTCCTCTATTCTATCATAAAACTGAAGTTTCGAAGTCGGTTCTTTTGCATTGAAATTCTGGAATTCATTCTTTTAATGGAAGCAGTTGAGCCCATAAATATAAATGACGGCCCTCAATAATTGGAGAGCCGTCATTACTACTACATTCAATTCGCAACATGCCTATTAAAACATTCTAAAGCCCTTAATCCGCAATGTCTTAATGGTCCATCCGCTCATATAAGCACCAATCAGACCTGCTACTCCCGTTAAGTAATCCACCAGTTGGAACGATCCAACATGGGTCCAGAACGACATCTGGCCCCGATCCCACAAGCTGTATACAACGACCGGTAAAATGACAATCACGAACAGAAAACATGGAAACCAGGTCGTCTTCATCAACATATTTAGGATAAAACCGATACCGAACATCATGACAAAAAACAAAATCATCAGCACGAGCACAGGAATAAATTGAAGCATGATCGCTGTTTTCACCTCTTCTTTATCACCTACGCATAGCAGCTATCCTACTTAATTGCAGCAAGAAACAGCACACCAAGCTTTAGCTAATAGCTAGTTTACTAAAAAAAATGTCACAGATCAATGAACAATCATGAATACATTGTGTCAGCGTTTGCCCTTACGCCCGCGCTTACAGTACAATGTAGTGAGTTAACGCAAGCGGTCATCCGCTTCCATGATAACGAACATAACGTTTAGGAGTGATCACATGAACGAAGCTGCTATGACGCTGGAAGGCTGGTATGCGCTGCATGATTTTCGCACCATCAATTGGCCAGCCTGGAAAGCTGCAGATGAAGAAATGCGTGCATTTGCACTGGACGAGCTGACTGCATTCCTCGCGGAATGGGATGCTATCGAGACTGCCAAGCAAGGCAGTACGGCTGTATATACCATCGTGGGGCAGAAGGCTGATTTTGTCTTCATGCATCTGCGCGAGACGCTGGAAGAGCTGAACGCAATCGAGAACGCCTTTAACAAAACAACGTTTGCCCAGTTCACCACCAAGGCCTATTCCTATGTGAGCATTGTAGAGCTGAGCAACTATCTGGCTGGCTCTTCCGATGAGGATCCAATGCAGAATCCGCATATCATTGCCCGTCTGAAGCCGACCCTGCCGAAATCGAAGCACATCTGCTTCTACCCGATGAACAAGAAGCGGGACCTGTCAGACAACTGGTACATGCTGAGCATGGATGAGCGCAAATCCATGATGAGAAGCCATGGTATGATTGGCCGGGGCTATGCCGGCAAAGTGAAGCAGATCATCACCGGTTCCGTTGGATTTGATGATTGGGAATGGGGCGTAACCTTGTTCAGCGATGATGCGCTTCAATTCAAAAAACTCGTATATGAAATGAGATTTGACGAAGTGAGCGCACGATTCGGCGAATTCGGTCCTTTCTACGTTGGCAATCTGCTTGATCAGGCTTCGTTTACAGATCTGATGAAGGTATAAGAGCCTTCTGAACATAAAATAAACTTACATTAAAAAGGATGCTTCCCTGAGGGGAGCATCCTTTTGTATTTATTATTCATCATCGTCTTCGTCTTGTTCCGCCTTACGCAAGGATTCAAGATACTCAGCCGTTGCAAGATCTCGGGCTCGTCCTTTATCCTTGAGCCGCTCAATGGCAGGAAGAATAAGAATGTCAACTTCCTTTTGAATGGTGTATGCAAGATCATACCGCTCTTGCGACTCCAGATAGGAGCCGACCTCCATCAACGCGTTGTAACGATCCAGCTCGTCTCTCGTGAGCAGCCCCCGTACTTGAACGCTGCAATGTCTCATTTATAGAAACCTGCCTTTTTTCAGGACAAGCGGAATGCCTCCAATGATGAAGAGGTAACGCAAATCTACCAGTTTTTTCAACTGGGCCGCTTTCCATCCTTGATATTTCTTATCTCCAACCACTGCAATGCCTTCACCCCGACCAAGGGATGCGACGGTGCCTTTGTTATGGAACTCGAACTTGCGCATCGACTTGTCCCGAATCGCTGCAACGATATTTTGTGCGCAGCATACGCCCTGCTGCATCGCCATTTGGGCAGTAGGCGGGTAAGGCCGGCCTTCCTCATTAAAAATCAAGGAATTATCACCGATAATATAGATATTCTCGTACCCTGGGGCGCGTAAATACTCATCTACTTTCACGCGGCCTCTCATCGTTTCGAAGCCTGCTGCTTCGATTAGGCGATTTCCGCGGATCCCGCCGGTCCATACTACGGTCGCGGCTCGAATCTCTTCCCCATTGCTCAGAATAACTCCGCCCGGTAGACATTCCTTGATGGCAATGCCCATTTTGAAGGTAACGCCCTTCTTCTCAAGCACATTCATCGCGTACTCTACCAGTTCCGGTGCAAAACCCGGAAGGGCAGCGGGAGCAGCTTCTACATTATAAATATTAACCAAGGCCGGATCTACATCATATTCCTTGCACAGCCTTGGGATGCGGTCCGCCAGCTCGGCTACAAATTCGATACCGCTAAAGCCGGCACCGCCTACCACAAAGTTAATCCGTTCTTGCGGTCTGCGCTCATTCTTATATAATGCAAATTGATATCCGATATGCTCTCGAATCAATCGAACCGAGTTGATGCTTCGAATGGTCATTGCATGCTCAGCGAGTCCTGGAATACCAAAGGTTTCCGGCTCTCCACCGAGTCCAATGACGAGATAGTCATACGACAAGGTACCATCTTCAAGAATGACTTTCTTATCGTGAAGCCGGATTTCCTGAACCGAGGATTTTACCAGGTCGATCTTGAACTCATCGATCAGTTTGGATATGGATACCCGAGTGTTCTCAATGCTGTCTGTTCCTGCTGCCGGCATATGCAAATGCGTTGTAATATAATGATAGTCATGGCGATTCACCAATGTAACATCGGCCTCATTATAATTCAGCTCTTTTTGCAGCCGCTGCGCTGTCAATATGCCCCCGTAACCCGCGCCAAGGATTACGATCTTCGGTATGCTGCTCATTCTACTGCTCCTTCCAACTTACTTCTTTTATATATACAGTATGGTGTAGATGTTAACATTCTGTGAAATGACATCCAAAAAAAGAGAAGAGCCCTAATCAGAGCCCGTTCCAGCATTTGTTCTGATGGTTACTTATAAATCAATAAAAGCCTAAATACCGCGGTATCATTATGATGGTATATGCTCACCAATAGATATAGCAAACCCGCAATAAACGCAAGTTATCACGTTAATCATATGCATAATCCTTGCAAATATCAAGAATTTTTTTGCCATTTTATGTGCAAATTCTTCCATTTATATCGCCTATTATCGAAAGTAAGCGCAACCAATCCATTGTTATGCGTTTTAACTCAATTCTCGTCTTTTCATGCTGGTTCGGGAAGCTTATAATAAGTAAGAATTCCTGAATCAGCTTATTCCGGACAAGTACGTCTGTCTGATTCGAATATAAACTCATTTTATGGAGGTGCTTACCGCATGACAACGATGCCACAAGACAACAATATGACGGATCTTTTGATTATCGGTGGCGGACCTGCTGGCATGTTTGCTGCTTTTTACGGCGGAATGCGCCAAGCTTCGGTAAAACTTATCGAGAGCATGCCTCAGCTTGGAGGCCAATTGGCTGCGCTGTATCCCGAGAAATATATTTACGACGTTGCAGGCTTCCCCAAAGTAACCGCTCAAGAGCTAGTGAACAACCTCTCCGCGCAGATGGATTTGTTTAATACAGATATTCGTCTTGAAGAAAAAGTCCAATCTGTGGAAAAGCTTGATGAACGCCATTTCGTTGTAAAAACGAATCTGGGCGAGCACCATGCCAAGGCTGTGATTATTACAGCAGGCGTAGGAGCATTCCAACCTCGGCGATTGGAGGTTGAAGGATGCGAGAAATACGAAAAAAACAACCTTCATTATTTCGTCAACGATCTCAGCCGCTTCAAAGGTAAAAAAGTGCTGATCAGCGGCGGCGGCGACTCCGCAGTAGACTGGGCGCTTATGATCGAACCGATCGCGGAACAGGTAACCCTGGTTCACCGTCGTGATAAATTCCGTGCCCATGAGCATAGTGTTGAGCAGCTAATGGCATCGAAGGTGAATATCATCACACCAACCGAAATTTCCGAATTGCATGGTGAAGGTTCCATTACCAAGGTTACGCTTTCGCATATCAAAACCAAGGAAACACAAGAGATCGAAGTGGACGATGTCATCGTCAATTTCGGATTTGTCTCTTCTCTTGGACCGATTTCCGAGTGGGGAATTGCCATCGAGAATAACTCCATTGTCGTAGATTCCCGCATGGAAACAAGCATTCCTGGTATTTTTGCCGCTGGCGACATCACAACCTATCCGGGCAAGGTTAAACTGATTGCTGTCGGATTCGGTGAAGCACCTACTGCTGTAAATAACGCTAAGGTATACTTCGACCCGGATGCCCGCTTAGCTCCTGGTCACAGCAGTAATATGAAGCTGTAATAGCTCCTTCATCTGAATACTTAATACTATAGAAAAAAAGGTATCTTCGTTCCAAGAGGCCAGGCGCCGCTTTAGAGATCGAAGATACCTTTTCTATTTCTACCCGTCATATGTAGAACTTGGTTGAAGCTCCCACAATATATACGTGCATGTCGTAAATTTATCTATTCTATATACGAAAAATCGAGTTAATGCAGGATGCTACTGGAATCGGTGTCCAAGTTCCGTTTATGAATTTCAGCCAACAGTAGAGTGATGAACTCTCGCTCCAGCTTCAATTCAACAGCCATATGATAGGAATCGAGAAGCATTTCATCCGTTAACATAGCCATCCTCTCACACCCCTTCCTCAAATTTCCTAAATCTATCATATCAGACATCAGAAAACGGAACAACTGTTCGCTTATCCACAACCTCTTGTGGAAATCCTGTGTATAATTTGTTGGTAAGTGTAAAAAACCAGGTCATATCAAAGTGGATTATGGGGATAAATGTTATACACAGGATATGTGGAAATCTACTATAAAAAAAATTGATCAATTATTATATCGGTATTTCTCGCTTACTTTTTTATTACCCTATTAAAAATTCATATAAACAATCCTATTTTGGTATAATTAAACAAATAATTAACTTGGTCTTGTATTAACTTCCAAAATCCATATTTTACCTTCCGTATCCACTCCATAATCAAAACCGAGCTCCCCGATTCCAGGAAAGCGGGATTCGAGTAACGAGATACATTGCCTTGTGAGCTGACGCATTTCGGTTCGTTTTTCTACGGCGTTGATATCGGGCAACGATAATCGGAGCGCATGACGGCAACGAAGCAGTGCTCCCCCTTTGCAAACATTCGTTACGAAAAGTCCAGGACTCGCTAGTCGCCCAAGCATGGCCCGGAACCCCCATCTTCCTCGTTCCTTGACTACCTTCACCCGGTAATCCAGCGGACGTCCTTTAATTTTGGCCAAATGAATACCCTGTTGTATCAAATATCGTCGTCTCAGTTTAATTCTTCTTATTGTAGATAACAGGGAATTCAATGTATTTACATGGACTGAACGCTTTTTGTGGGTTATTAAATATCCTGTGTCGTCTTTTTGTATTCGGATGACTCCATTGCCACCGGTGCCCACAATCGGCTTGATCACGACCATTTCGTATTCGGTGAGCATGGAGTCCAGATTATCCCCTCCATACGGCTTGGTAGCTGGAATGTAGGGAGCAACTTCCGGATCGGTCAGCAACGTTTCCGTTTTCAGCCACTTGCTGGCCAATTGTCTTCCCGCCATGCTGCTTTCCCCTCCTTTTATTCATGACATACGTTATCCTATTCCCGTATCCGCTATTTGTCTTGGATGATTGTCCTGAACGCATGCCTAATAATTGGCATTATCGTGTCAGCATACGGGCTTCCCTTTCCAAATGCTGTGATCTATCGTATAGTTAGGACAGAGATTTGTCTGTATTAAATCCCTCACACAGGATAATGATGAAGGAGGCTTCTTCCCCTTTGGCAGACTTGTTTGAAGTTTTGTACTGGATTGCAACTATCGCCATGTCGGTTGCCTTTGCAGCCATAACGATCTTGATCTTTGTCATGGGCTTCAAGTTCATAAAAGACAAACGCCGAGGCCTCGGCATAGGCTGTATCGTATTCTCGCTTGTTACAGGCGGAATGATCGTCGTTATGCTCAACGATACCTTCTTCTTTCCCGTCTAATCGGACAAGAAGAGCACAAAATGCAGCTTCCCTCGTTATTGCGAGGGAAGCTGCATTTTTTCGTTCTAAATGAGACTCAAACAGCGGTATTTCAACGCGACATTAACACGCTACCTGCTGAAATGATTTCATTTTATTGTATTGAAGCCATAACAACCTTTCATTATTTTTGTTGTTATATATAACAGTGAAATATATTTATTTAGATACTCTTCAACAAGATGATACCAACGGTATAAATGCTTTCTAAACAAAAGAAACGGAGATATACCATGAGGAACATCATTATAATGTTAAGTCTTCTGTTAGGGGTTATCGCTTTATCGGCATGTTCGGAGGAAAAGAGAGTAAATGAAGCAAGTGATATGGCTCCAGTATCCGATGTACGCCACATACAAAATTTAGAAGAGGCAGTACGTTACTCGGATCTTGTTGTTATCGGAACGGTAGCTAAAGTACATCCTGCGACTAATAGGAATATAAGCGCAGATAAGTCTGATCCATTTTAGGCTGTCTACACTGACCTTGATATTAAAGTGGGGCAAATAATTTTTGGAGAGATTAATCAAGGCACTCAAGACATGTTTATGATGGAACAATTAGGTGGATTATACGATGGAAAACAATACCCCACCTACGAACCTATATTAGAAGAAGGGAAAACTTATTTGTTTTTCTTGGCTACTTTCGATAAATATGGTGACCCAGAAGAACCCTATACATTGGTAGGCACTGATGAGATCGTGGCACTTGTGGAAGATGGGATCGTAAAATTCCATCCTTCTCTAGCTCTCACAGATCCACTAGCAACAAAATTAATCAAAGATGAAAAATCCGCCGATCATGAAGTTGTTCTAAAGATCGATGATGTCATTGCTGAAATTATTAGAGTAGATAACTACCTTCCCGAGCCTATTTATAATATAGATAACTACCTTCCCGAAATGCCCGATCCAGATAACAAATAGACCTCCATAGGTTTGATAGCACGAGGCTATCACCCTATAGAGGTCGTAATCCAGGACGGAAGCCCTGTTGTGCTTCTGTTTCAGATCCATTCAGTTAACGGACTTTAAACAGCGTGTTGCCCGATTAACAAGGCTCTTCGTTAGGTTTACCTGCATCCGTTGCTGTACGGAAGGAAGAACCGCAGCCGCAAGTAACGGTAGCGTTCGGATTGTGGATCGTAAATCCGCCTGTCATGCCGGATTCCTCGAAGTCGATCTCAAGACCGTTCAGGTATTTCAAATCGTCCTTTTCAACAACGACTTTCATATCCTTCAGGTCCATATATACATCAGCCTCAGATTCTTGATCGTCAAAGCCCATGGCATATGAAAAACCACTGCAACCGCCTGCAGCGACACCCAATCGAAGGAACATATTGGGCGTTTCCTGTTCAGCAAGCATTTCTTTCAAACGTTCTGCAGCTGTATCGCTGATTGTTATCATAGGTCACCCTCCTTTTTGTTCATTCTTTAAGTATACTCCTGTTCACGTGTTCGCTCAAGGTGGTTATGACGGCCACTTGCCATGAGAGGAATAACCTATTTTCAATTCCTCTATATGTATTGCTACCCCGAAGGGTCAGGTTTATAATAGGGAAGGAACATGGGCGGCAACTGTTGGATTATTGTCACATCCCCCGGCTAAAAATCGGAAAAAGGTTATGGCTAGTCTACAGTTGTATATTTTTTCACAAACCTATTTTGAAAAATGATTTATGCTCGCCCATTCATTACTGACGTTGTTAAACCACTACTACTTACGGACCGTTCCCTAACGGGAGTGATTCACTTTATGATCACTTATGCTGCTCCATTGTTAGGCAGCTCAAGTGTGAACAGGAGGATGGAACATGTCCACAATTGTGACACCTTATACCGACCAGAGAATGGCTGAGATCGTTGCGAAAGTCCAAAGCGGCGAACGATTGAATCTCGAAGACGGTGTGTATTTGTATCAAACAGACGATCTGCTTACCCTTGGGCAGCTGGCGAATGAAGCCAATCTGCGCAAGAACGGAAAAAAAGTTTTTTTTATCGAAAATATGAGTCTCTATTTTACCAACGTATGTGAATCCCGCTGCGCATTCTGCAATTTCCGTAAAGACCAAGGCGAGGAAGGCTCCTATACCCTCTCCGGTGCTGAGATGATTGAGTACGTAGAACAGCATATTCATCCGGGCATTCGTGAATTCCATATCGTTGGCGGACATAATAACCATGTACCATTCCAGTACTATGTTGATTCCCTCAAGGCGTTGAAAGAACGTTTCCCTGAAGTAACCCTTAAAGCTTATACGGCTGCCGAGATTGAATTTTTCACCCGCATTAGCGGACTCAGCACAAAGGAAGTACTGCAAGAGCTGCAAAAGGCAGGTCTGCAATCCCTAACAGGCGGCGGTGCCGAGATTTTGTCTGATCAATACCGTCAGAAAATGAAGGTAGACAAGGCCAATGTGGATCAGTACCTGGACGTACACCGTACTGCACATAAGCTTGGCATGAAAACACACACCACTATGCTGTACGGATCGATCGAGAGCCATGAAGACCGTATTCGCCATATGCTGCAAATCCGGGATCTACAGGATGAGACAGGTGGATTCATGGTATTTATTCCTCTCTCCATGCAGCCGAAGAATAAGAACGCAGGCATCATGCGTCGTAACTCCGCTTACGAAGATCTCAAAACCATTGCGATCAGTCGTTTGATGCTTGATAATATCGACCATATCAAAGCATACTTCATTAATATCGGTGCGCAATTAACGCAGGTTGCCCTCAGCTTTGGTGCTTCCGATGTTCATGGCACGATCCTAAAAGAACGCATCAGCCATGCCGCTGGCGCCTTAACTCCGGAAGGTCTGACACGCAAAGAGCTCGTGTGGCTCATCCAAGGTGCTGGCCGCATTCCGGTTGAACGTGACACGTTCTATAACGAGGTTAAGGTTTACGAATAAGTCCTAATACCAGAGTTGAATCTACTGCAGCGTTCCAAGAAACGGAAAACAGGTTAAAGAGATAATATAGCGTGGGTACCCTAAGCCGCTTTTAGCGGCGTTTTTCTTGCGACTGGCACCCACCTTCTTATTTCTTGAGAAAGGGAGAAATCTATGAAAAAGCTCGTCATTCTCGGCGGAGGCTATGGTGGTCTTGCCCTAATTCAAGAATTATTCAGCAGCTATCTTCCTCCGGACGTGGAGGTCGTGCTCATCGACCGCATGCCATATCAAGGACTTAAAACCGAATACTATGCACTGGCAGCAGGCACCGTGGCCGATACCGCCGTTCGTGTGAAATTTCCTGTGTATGACCGTCTCCAGATTGTCTATGGCGAAGTTAAATCCATTGATCTGGACAAAAGGCTGATTAATCTGGACAACAATGATCCTGTGGAATACGACCAGCTTGCTATTGCTCTCGGATGTACAGATCGCTATCATGGGGTACCCGGCGCTGAAGAATTTACGTTCAGCCTGCAATCTTTCTCCGCATCCCGGGAAACCTATTTGAACCTGAACAACCTGAGGCCGTATGCGTCTGTTCATATCATTGGCGGAGGCTTAAGCGGTATCGAGCTTGCTGCCGATCTGCGTGAAAGCCGGCCAGATCTGAATATCGCCATTTTGGACCGGGGACAACGGGTACTTTCCTCTTTTCCTAACCGATTGTCTGCATATATTCATCGTTGGTTTGAGGAGCATCATGTTGATATCCACAGCGGCGTTTCCGTTTCTCGTGTTGAGAAGAACGCTGTGTATAACATGGATGTTCCCATTGCAACAGACTTGGCCGTGTGGACAGCCGGGATCCAGCCTGTACAAGTCGTACAGGATCTCGATCTGCCAAAAGACCGCAGCGGACGCATTCTGCTAAACGAGTGGTATCAAGTACCTTCCCATCCGGAGGTGTATGTGATCGGAGACTGTGCCAGCCTCCCGTTCGTTCCAAGCGCACAAGCTGCCGGTGCTCAAGCCGAGCAAGTAGGACATGTCATGAAAGCCTTATGGCGTGAGGATACGCCCCGAGTATCCCCTCTTAAGCTGAAGGGTACTCTCGGCTCCCTTGGCAAACATGCAGGCTTTGGCCTCATGGGCAGCACATCGGTGATGGGCCGGGTGCCAAGAATATTGAAGAGCGGCGTGCTCTGGAAATCCAAGCGTCATTACTAGTCTAACGGGCTGGGTGCTTATAAATCCTCCTATGGAAGGATTAAGGATACCGCAGAGCGGATTAGATCGTCAGCTTTTCTCTTCATCGTCCTGAAAGCTTTCGAGTTTCAGTACAATCACTTCCAGAAGCTCTTCCGCTGTTGGCGCTTCAACCCAATCGCCGTCAACATAAGCGAAGGGCATCAGGTAGCATTGCCCACAACTGGTGAGGCAGCCATATTCAACAACCTGGCAATCGAATCGGTCTTCAAGCGTGCTCAGTACTTTATCAGTACCGAAGTATGAATTATTTGTACAAAACTCAATGATAATGGACATGATATTAGACCTGCCTTAAGATTGGCATTTTATTTTGCCGGTTTATGTACTATAATATAGGGAGGAAAGGAGTTGAACAAGATGAGTGAAAACACGCAAACCACTGTATATGATGAAGTGGCTGAAGTTCTTGATAAACTTCGTCCGTTCCTGCAGCGCGACGGCGGTGACGTGGAATTGGTCGACGTTGAAGACGGCATCGTTAAGCTGAAATTGATGGGTGCATGCGGTAGCTGTCCAAGCTCCACCATTACTTTGAAAGCCGGGATCGAACGTGCCCTGGTTGAAGAAGTAGAAGGCATTCAAGAAGTAGTACAAGTATTCTAAAATTATTCTTTAAACTATAAAGAGTCTTGGCTTCCCCTGTGGAACCAAGACTCTTTTTTTGATAAGGAAACATAGTGCCGCGCGTTAATCATTCTTAATCAGAGGGCGAATCGGATCGAGTCCCCCGGATATATCCATAATATTGCCTGTAATGAAATCGGAGTTGTCGAGGCATAAGTACTCAATCACTCGAGCGATGTCCTCTCCACTGCCTGATCTTCCCCGTGGTGTCAGCCCATCCATAATGCCTGACACTTCGGCAATAGTCTTCTCTTTATTCACCCCACGGATATCCCCGGGACAGATCATATTCACAGTGATGCCATACGGCGCTTCTTCCACGGCAAGTGACTTCGTAAACGAAACCAAGCCTACTTTGGCAGCTGCATAGGCTGCGCGCTGAGGCCATGCCCTGGCCTCTCCCGCATGACCGAAGCCAAAGTGGATAATGCGGCCCCATTTCTTATCCCGCATAGCAGGCAGAACCCGATGGTCCAGCAGCATCACACCGGTTAAATTACCATTAACCATATGTACGATTTCATCGCGGCTGTACTCTGAAAACAAACGACGTTCCCGAATGAACGGACCAGCGTTATTCACCAGAATATCAACGCTTCCCAGCTGCTCCTCCGTCTGATCCACCAATGAATACAGCTCACGCTCGCTGGCGATATCCGCTTTAATTGCAATGGATCTGACACCCAGCCCTTCTATTTCACGGGACAGCGCCTCTGCCTCATCCTTGCTATTCACATAATTTATAACAAGATCACACCCCTGACGAGCTAACGCCAGAGCCGTCATTTTTCCTAAACCTGTCGCACTGCCTGTAATCAGCGCCACTTTTCCCTTCAAGGCTTTCCCTCCTCAGATGGCTATCCTTCCTTCAGTATAAAAGATTTCATACGCCCTCACAACTTAAGGGCCGCATACTACAGGGCAACAAAAAAAGAAAGGAATGCTCCTTAAAGACCTACAGGTCTTATGGAGCATACCCTTTCTTATTCAATACAACTCGATTAGAATGCCGGAATTACAGCACCTTTGTACTCTTGCTCAATAAAAGTTTTCACGTCTTCGGAAGTCAGCGCCTTCGCCAATTTCTGAATGGCATCGGAATCCTTGTTGTCCGGACGAGCTACCAGCAGGTTGGCATAAGGATTCTCTTTGTCTTCAATAAAGAGTGCATCCTTCGTTGGATCGAGTCCCGCTTCCAGCGCGTAGTTCGTATTAATGACAGCCAGATCCAGCTCATCGAGCATACGCGGCAGCATTGCAGCTTCAACTTCCTTGAACTTCAGGTTCTTCGGATTTTCCACGATATCCTTGGCAGTAGCTTCAAGCTTCTTTTCATCCGCCAGCTTAATTATGCCATTTTTGGACAGCAAGGACAGTGCACGACCCCCATTAGAAGGATCATTCGGGATAGCTACAACAGCTCCGTCCTTCAGCTCATCCACAGATTTAATCGTTTTAGAATAGGCACCCAGCGGCTCAACATGCACCGCGATCACGGATTCAAGATTCAATTTACGCTCTTTGATTTGGTTATCCAAGTAAGGCTTGTGCTGGAAGAAATTCGCGTCGATTTCTTTGGAGTCTACTTGCGTATTCGGCAGAACATAATCTGTAAATTCCACGATTTCCAGGTTCACGCCCTCTTTTTCAAGTGCTGGTTTGACATGCTCCAGAATCTTGGCGTGAGGTGATGGCGAAGCCCCAACTTTCAAGGTTACCGTCTCCTGATTGTCGCCTCCCGTTGTTCCCCCTGGCTCCGATGCGTTATCCGCAGGCTTGCTGCCGCATGCAGCCAGCACCGTTACCAATGCCAAACTAATCAATGCTAATGTCCACTTTTTCATGTAAAACCTCTCCCTCCAAAAAATATATTATTTATATGTTGTCTTTCTTGATGCTTCAATTATCCGTCATTTTCTTGTGTAACGTCGTACTAAGCGGTCACCAACCATTTGCAGAACCTGCACCAGTATGATCATTAAAACAACGGCCAGAATCATAATTTCAGTCTCATAACGGTAGTATCCGTACTTGATAGCCAAATCTCCCAATCCGCCCCCGCCGACTTGGCCGGACATGGCAGTGTAAGATACCAGGGTCACAATCGTGATCGTCATCCCGGCCAGCAAACCCGGGCGGGCCTCCGGCAGCAGGACCCTCCATATGACTTGGCTTGGCGAGGAGCCCATGGCATGAGCTGCTTCAATCACACCTTTGTCCACTTCATTCAAAGCGGTTTCCACAAGTCTGGCAAAGAAAGGGGCAGCACCTACCACTAGCGGTGGGATGGTTCCTAACACACCAAACGAAACACCCACAAGCGATTTTGTAATCGGAAGCATGGCCACAATCAGAATGATGAATGGAATCGAACGCAGGATGTTCACAATGAACGACAGGATCGAGTAGCTAAAGCGTACCAAGCCGGATGTGGATCTGGCGGCCATATAGAGCAGAACGCCTACCGGCAATCCAATAATAAAACTGAACAAAGCCGAAGCCCCCAGCATTCGCAGGGTATCCCATGTTGCCGTCCATATTTCTGCCCAGTCAATCTGGGTAAAATCAAGCCCAAACATTATTGAATCACCTCCACATCTAATCCCTGTTCAAGCAGCTTGGCGATCGTAGTTTCGATAGCGCCCTCCATCCCTTCAAAACGGACGATAAGCTGCCCATACGGCGTCTCCTTGATTGTGGATATCGTTCCCTGAAGGATTGCAAAATTCACGCCTGTCTCATGAACGGTCTGGGACAGAATAGATTCGTACGTCTTCGATCCAAGGAAGGTGATCTGGACCGCCCGAGATTGACCATTCCCCTGGCCTTGAATAGCCAGCCGCAAAGCCTCTCCACTGTCCATTTCCTGACGAATAAATTCACGCGTCACTTCATGCTTTGGCTTCAGGAATACTTCCGTTACTGGCCCTTGCTCCACGATGCCGCCCTGATGAATGACCGCAACTTTATCGCATATGCTTTGAATCACATGCATCTCATGCGTGATCAGCACGATCGTCAGATGAAACCTTTTATTAATGTCCAGCAGCAGACGCAGGATCGAATCTGTCGTTTGAGGGTCAAGTGCGGAGGTTGCCTCATCACACAGCAGCACTTCTGGATCACTCGCCAGCGCTCTGGCTATGCCGACCCGCTGCTTCTGACCGCCCGACAGCTGGGACGGGTACTTGTCCCGATGAGCCTCCAGTCCAACCAAAGCCAGCAGTTCTTTGACTTTGCGTTCTATTTCATCCTTCGGCGTTTTGTTCAAACGCAGCGGAAATGCAATGTTATCGTACACGGTTGCGGAAGACAGTAGGTTAAAGTGCTGAAAAATCATGCCGATTTTGCGGCGTTCCGTCTGGAGCTGCTTTTTGCCGAGCGATGTTAAGTTCTTGCCATTCACCCACACCTCACCTGAGGTGGGACGTTCCAACAAATTAATACAACGGATCAATGTACTCTTCCCTGCGCCGGAATGTCCAATGACTCCGAAGATTTCTCCTTTTTCAATCGACAAATCCAAGTCGGACAAGGCAGTTGTTAGATTTCCGGCTTTTCCGTACCGTTTCGTCAATTGCTTAAGCTCAATCAATCCGATAGTCCTCCTTTTTCGATAGCCTCATATCTATTTACCCAATAGAAAAGAGCCTCTTTTTGTAGATTCAAAAAGGGCCCTCTTTACGTAAAAGTCAACGCCTTTTCTCATCTGTCAAAGCTAAAGGATCACCCTTTAACTTTGAAGGAATTAGCACCATGTCACTCCAAGCGTCATCGCGTTATGCTGCGGTACGCTGGAGTCGGTTGCCGGGCTTCATCGGGCCTGTCCCTCCGCCTCTCTCGATAAGAAAACATCGATATATAGTTTTTCCGATTATTTTGATCTGATTTAATAACTTAATGAATGCAATTGTTAGTATAGAATCTTTTTGAGTTTTTGTCAAAAGGTATTTCATGGCGATATCAGACCTCTGTCCTGATTCCATTCTTTGCCCACAGCTTATTCGTATATTTATAGCACGCCACCAAGCTCCGGCATACCATCTCCAGCCCCTGTTTCAGGTCATCCAGATGCTGATCAATATCCTCAAGCTCAATCTTGTCCTTTAGTCCTTGGTGCCGCTGCCATAGATCATCCTGCATTTCGGCATTCATGTAATGAATCTCAGCATTTCGCCGTTTCCGAAGAGCATTCAGAGGTTTCTTGTATCGATCTTTAATTTCCTCCAGCTCGTCAGCCAGCTCCCCGTGTGACTTGAGGAATCTGAACTGCCTAAGCACCGTAAAATAAGAAAAGTGCGCTTTTACCTTGGAGGTATTAAGGTCATATAAATCATTCAACACCGTACCCAGCTTGTCAAGGATCGAGAATACGCGAATGAACCCATTTTTGTAAAAATATACGTAGCGCTGATATTCCCCCTGCTCCTGAATCGACATATCATCGATATAACCCGACTGGACGGATTGGCTGAAATGTTTGGCTGCATTCCAGCTCTGCTCCAGCTCGTCCAGGGATACGATCAGCCCTTTGGTCCAGATCTCAAGCTTGCGAAAATCATGCGTCGGATCCTGATGTTTATCTATTTCTTTCTGAAGCAGCTGGGATGTCTTGACCATCGATTCGATGGCCTCTTCCAGCAGGCCATTATTATGCCGGGGCTCTTCCCCAAGCAGCATGCGAAGCATAGCGGTCCCCCCTTACGTCTTTGGATTATCACCGATTGCATGCAATAACAATTACCGATTATGCTTGTCCGCTTGCTGCGTTTTCTTCCTGATCTCTCCTGGCCTGTAATCTCGCTCTTTCCACCAAAGGTTCGTTCTGACTCCGGTTCGTTCGTTTCGTTCTCTTAGGATGCCCCCGAAGAACAAGACAAACCCTCACCATATCGAGCGGGAAATGTAGGGCATGGAGGATTGTTATCTATTATAGAAACAAGCGGCAGCCTTACTGTCAATCCCCATCAGCGCGGCTTCCAGAGATGACGTTCATGTCTGCGAGCTTAGGGTGATATCTAATTTATATAAACAAATCCATTGGAAAATCAAACTTGATGCATTGACACTTTTAGCAAGGTCCGCACTACTCCCTGTGCTCACAATGAGTGATTCGAGGCATCCCCGAATGGCTGTCGGGTGCTAATGCCTGCAGATCGATTAGCGGATGCCCACTCCTATACAACAAAGCCCTCGAGCTTACAGCTCGGGGACTTTGCTAACATTTAGATTGTACATCCGAATAATCGCATTGACGATCATGATGGTTACTCTTAGATTACTTTTTCGCTGGGAATGCTGTGATTCTGAACCATCTCGGATTCGCGCGGCCTGCTAAGCTGCCATACCCGGACGCTCAAATAACACAGTACGCCGAACAAGGCCGAGATAAGCAGCGTATGTCCCAGTGCAGAGAAGATATAAACCTCCTCATTATGCATCGTTCCCATAATGATGGCACCGCTGATTACCTGCAGCAAACAGAGAAGTGTTGCCGACAGGCCTAGCATCTGAATCTCACGGTTATCCCGATTACGCCAGTAGGCGAAATGCCCCATTACAGCAACCACGATCAGCAGCAGCAAAGCTGCTACCCGGTGCATAAAGGCAATACCGACTCCACCGCTCAGCTCCGGAATCACTTCCCCGTTACACAGCGGCCATCCGGAGCAGCCTTCTCTGGAGTCTGTATGGCTGACGAATGCGCCGACATAGACCACGACGTAACTATATATGGTGGTCCCCCACACGAAATTCCGAAAGCCCTTGCTTACACGAGGCAGCCCTTTCCGGCCAATCGGTTCTTTCGCCTGTTCCAGCCGCCGCATACCCAGTGCCAGCATAACCGAGCAGGCAAAGGCAATCAGCGAGAAACCAAAATGCAGCGCCATGATTGCAGCCGACTGAGGTTTCACCACTGCAAGTGCGCCCATAATGGCTTGTACTACAACGAACACGGAAGTTCCGATCACATAAGCCATCAAATCCCTGCGCTCACGCTTGTATCTCCAAAAAGCAAGCAGTGAAGCCAAGGCTGCCAAGCCTGCCATTCCACTGACTGCCCGGTGCGAGTATTCAATCATGGAAGCTACCGTATAAGCAGGGACAAACTTACCATTACATAACGGCCATTCCTGACCACAGCCAAGACCCGAATCTGTCTTGGTTACAACCATGCCTCCGAAAGTCGCAAAAAACATCACCAAGCATGTTATGTAACTCAGCCACTTTAATTGTTTATCATTCACTCATCTCACCTGCTGCTCTTAATCATTCACTATATTTCCTATCTGAAAACCTTTACAGGATACCATTACTACACAATCCACATTTCATTATACCTGATTCTGCGGCTACGGTCACTTGAGCGATTGTGACAAAATGTTCAAAAATGAGTTTGATTTCCGTGATTCTGCACTTGACAATTTAACCAAGCGGAAAGGCGAAAAACAGCACCGCCGCCCGAGTAGCTGCGGCGGCGGTGCTATTATCACTTATGAATCGTACCATACACGTCCACGGCACGCTGTAGAAAATCCTCAATTTCTTGGCGCGATTTGCGGAGTTTGTTAACGTAGCGAACCAGCTCGCGCCCATCGGAATAGGCAACAAAGCTCGGTATGCCCATAATATTCTGCTGTTGGCTTACGTCACCAACGGCATCGACGTCAACTTCTACCAAAGTGAGCTGATTGGAGAATTTAGTCTCAACCTCTGGCATGAATGGATCGATAAACTTGCAATCACCGCACCAATCGGCTTTGAAAACGGCAACTGTCAGTCGCGGAGACTGGATTGCAACCTGAAATTCTGCTTCTGAAGTGATTTTTTCCATTGATTATCTCCCCTTTACGTCGAATTCCTTGCTTCTCTTCTAGTGAATCAAAATGTGGAGTGGAAGTCAAATGTTTAGAGCATACTTACAACATAATATTGACAATTTGGATGAACATAGGAAAGTGCAGGTGATAAGCAAAATGCACTCGCACGAGGGACAAAACAGAAGAAAACAAGAAACTGATCGATCCTGGACAAACGTCATATCCCATGCCTTGGCCGAGTCATGGAACGGTGCATTCGCTTCATTACGAATATCTGTGAAGCTTCGAACCCGAAAACAGAAGTTGCCCTGGGACCGCGCAGCCGTGAAGGCAATTCAGATGAAGCTGAAGGAAATTCTTACTACGGGCCGTGAACGGGAGCAAGGACTTCCTCTGAATTACGCTTATCAAGCCGAACCTATTACCGAAGAAGAGCAGCGGATTGTAAAACTTATTTATGAAGAAACAACCAATGCCAATCGCAGCAATGTGACCCGGACTCAAGCATACTGGGACTGTTATGTCTCCCATCCTGAAATCCATTGGGCTCTGTTGGCCCATATGGTTTCACGTAATGCTGGTTGGAATATGAGCGATCTGAAGGGCGGGTTGATGTCGGATCTCACAAATCCTAAATTCAAGAACAATCTATACCTCTTTCTGGAACGCTGTAATGCCCTGATCTTTCAAGATGCCTATCCACAGCTGCTACTCTATATGCATAGTCGTAAAGAAGGAAAGCCTTTATTTCATTTACTCCCGCACTTTCATGTTTCATCATTCATGACACCGTTCTGGGAGCAATTTTGGCAGGACGGAGGAAGCTCGCTGCTCACGATAGCCCTTATCATTAATGAGCAGAACTACATTGAGGGTCGAGTGGCAAAACATTCTTTTTACCAAAGACATCTTCTGCATCATGCACTCTTCCGAACGCACGAGCTTGTCAGGCTGAATCAAATCGTGTTTCCCCTTGGCTATGAATATGTGAACAACTCCGATATGGACAACACTATGGGCCAAAACCTTCCCTCGCGGCCATTAGCGGGTCTGACCCTGCCCAAGTTCGATAACCTGTCGCTTCGGATCAAGGCAGGACGTTCACTTTATGCTTTATTGTTCGGTTATGAGGAAATACATCGTGCTGTTCTTGGATTCGCTCACTCCACCAAGCATCAGGGCTCCCGTGCCGAATATTGGCCTGCCTTGTTTACGTCAAAGGTTGATCAGGCCATGAATCATGCTCATGTGAGCAATGATCTGCTCAAATCGGAATGGCTTCCGGCCGGTCAACGCCTGTACAGCCCACGTCTCGAAGAGGTTTGGCACGATGAATCTTCCGAACCCATTCCCCGGTACGACTGGTATCAGGACGATTCCATGTTAACGCATATTCGAAAACCGCATCGTCCGCTGCTGCCGGATATGACTCATGCTCATCGCGCAGCCCTGGAGAAAACCTCCATCGCTCATGATGCAGCCGCCCGGCTGCCACCCCATCGCCATTAATACCATAGCAAAAAGAGACCATCCCGATACTGCGGGATCGTCTCTTTGATAATCTGTATATAAGCTCTTGCTCCCTTATCTCAATGGTTTAACTCCGCTCACGAATACGGGAAGGCTGTAATCTCATGAGTGGACGAAACACCTTCTGTAAAGGGCGCGGGTAGGTGCTAAGTTCCTCTTTACGCAACACACCAAGCACCACCAACAGTACAAGGTATAGAATAACTACGGCTGCGCCTACCACGAGACAGGTTATCAGGAAGGCTACGCGTGCTGGCATAACGTGCACCAATTGAATACCAGCCTGATTAAGACCATAGCCGATGCCTCCGGCAACCGCCACGGTCAATAAGAAACCTGTCCAGCGTCCCCCCAGAATCGAGAAGGAGACAATCGCTTTGATGGATCGCAAATTAAGCAGCGTGATGACAAGAAAACAGAGGGCAGTGCTGCCAATAATGCCATAAATGCCAAAGAACTGAGATAGCAAGAAGCTGGCAGCGAGCTTAACTGCAATTCCGATCATCACATGGACCATCGACAGCTTGGCCTTACCGATACCAAGAAGAATGGAATTGGTAGTCATCATGGTGATCTGGAAAATCGTGCCGAACGTTAGAAGACCGATGATTCCGCTTCCTCCCAGAGAACTGAACAGCAAGCCGTTTATGGAATAGGATGCAACGCACAGGGCGATCACCACAGGCATGCCCGTTAAAATAGCAACACGCATAGCCAGCGTCACCTGCTGCTTCAAATGCTCCTGATCTTTCCTGGCGAATGCTGCTGAAATAATTGGAATAAGCGAGGTGCTGAGCGCAATCGCAAGTATCGGCGGAATTCCTGCCACACTCTGTGCCCGGTTGCCCAAGATGCCTAGAGCCGAAGTTGCCTGTTCCAGACCGATCTGTCCCATCAGCAGCGGCTTCACGATGGAACCGTCAATGAAGTTAACAGCCGGAACGGCCAGCGAAGACAGCACAATCGGTATAGACAGCGTGAATATATCTCGGTATATGCCGCCAAGCGGAATCGAACGATCCGCTGCTGGCATGTTGAGCTCACGATCACTCTGGCGAAGCTTTATCGTGAAATACAGCATAACCGCAAACGCTCCGATACTGCCGAGAACTCCACCAAAAGAGGCACCGGCTGCAATCCAGGCATCGTCGTATCCCATCCGCAGCAGCACATAAGCCAAGCCGATCGCCGTCACTACCCTAGCAATTTGCTCGATAATCTGCGATATGCCGCCTGCAGTCATGTTATTACGCCCTTGGAAGTAGCCCCGCATCATGGCTATGGCCGGGAATAACAGCAGCGCTGGTGCCAGGGCCTGTATAGCAGCGGCAGCCTCAGGCTGTTTAGCAATATGGGTAGCATAAAATGGAGCGCCAAAAAAGAGCAGAAGCGTCATAAAAAGTCCTGCTGCTCCAGCGAATATAAGAGCTGCATGATATACACGTCTGGCTTCTGCTGGCTTATCCAATGCATGGCGTTCCGATACCATTTTGCTCAGTGTACTGGGAATGCCCGCAGTAGCTACAGTCAATAGCATTAAGTACACATTATTTGCGAGCGTGAATGAGGCATCCCCAATATCATTCAGCATATGCTCCAGCGGCACCCGCTGAACCAGGCCCAGTACACGGGCTACAAGCGCAGCGACAGCCAAAATGATGGTGCCTTTAATAAATGATTCCTTCTTAGACAAAACCGTACCCTTCTTTCTCCTCCAAAGCGCCTGTTACAGCGATTCCTAAGCGTCGATTAGAAAATCCAGATGAAGAAAATGATAATCATTGCTAACTGCAAGATAATCTTCACCACAATGCTGCTGAACAATCCAAGGACGGAACCGAAGCCCACCTTCATGGATTTGCTTGGACCCGAGCCAGCGAGCATTTCACCCAGAAATGCCCCTAGAAACGGTCCGATAATCAATCCAAAAGCGGGAATAACGAACGGTCCGATAATCAGTCCGATCGTACTGCCCCATATCGAAGCTTTGGAGCCACCAAGCTTCTTAACTCCCCATGCGTTGACAGCATAATCGGCAATAAAGAGCACCACGAGAATGAGTGTCTGAATGATCCAGAACCACATATTGTAATGCTCAAGCGTAAAGAACCAGCCGTAAACAAACAACGCCAGGTAAATAGCGACAACTCCCGGCAAAATAGGGTAAATCGCCCCTGCCATCCCAATGATAAACAAAGCGATGACGATAATCCAGCCTAATATGTCCATCGACATCTCACCCTTCGATCAGAATATGATCCCTGATGACTTCCACGATCCCGTTCTCGTTGTTGCTTGAAACCACGAGATCCGCCTCATCCTTCACCGTCTGCTGGGCATTACCCATAGCCACCCCGAGACCCGCCTGCTGAATCACAGCGAGATCGTTCAAGCTATCCCCCACGGCTACGACCTCAGACATTTGAATACCAAGCAGTTCGCACACCTGTCTAATTCCGGTCGCTTTGTTAACACCCTGCGGATTGATTTCCAGGTTATCCGGCGAAGAGTTCGTGATTTCCAGTCCGCCCATCTCCTGCAGGCGCATCAAAATGTTATGGCGCACCTCATTATCGTTCGTGGTATAACCAAACTTCAACCATTCCTGATTCGCGACATCATCTGTCCAGTTCTCATAATTAAACAATCTATCTACTGCATACGCCCAATACCATGATCCGGTTTCAACGGCCAAGGCATGCATTTGCTCCACTAACTTGCTATCCAGCAGCGCTCTGCGATGCAGTTCATAAGGAGCGCGCCATACCTCGCCGCCGTTCACTGTTACCATCGGCGTCATCAGTTCAAGCTGTTTGGCATACGGATAAGCATCCCGAAACGACCGGCCTGTCGAAAGACAGACATGAATGCCCTTCCGAACCGCTTCCTTGATCCACTTCCTGGTTTCTTCCGATACTTCATGATCATCTTGAAGCAGCGTACCATCCATATCCAGTGCTAGTAAACGATATTTCTTATTCATGGTGTTACCCCCTTATAGCCTACCTCATTCTTGATCATCCGTTTGCTTAGGATGAGGCGTACCGTCAAGTCCATAAATTTCATCATACGCATCAAAAATCTTACGAGCGACCGGCGCAGCACTCTGGGAACCAAATCCCGCTTCCGGTATTACAACCGCCACGGCAAGCTTAGGATTCTGGCGTGGTGCGAATGCGATAAAGACCCCGTTTTCCACCCTGATTCTCGACCCGTTCTTATAAATATCCTGCTCTGATGTACCTGTTTTCCGTGCAAAGTCATATTTAAAATCTTCAAAAGCCCGGAGTCCCTGCGTATTCATTCCCGCAATGACCTCATTCCAGTACTGTTCTGGGAACTCCGTTTTATTCAATACATCACGCTTGAACTCCTTAATCACATTACCATCCTGGTCTTCAATCCTGCTGGCGAGCTGCGGCCGAATTCGCTCCCCACGGTTGGCAAGCGTGCTGGTATACTGCGCCAATTGCAGCGTCGTATATTTACCTGACTGCCCAAATGAAGCATACGCCATGGCAGCCAGATAGCTTCCTGCCTGTTCAATATTGGTGTATTCAATGATTCCTTTATGTTCTTTCGGCAGACCTGATTCCGTGGACACACCCAGTCCAAACTTCTTCATATATTCATCCCATACTCTAACGGATTCGGAGCCGTATTTGTTATACAGCCGTTCCCCGATCCAGTCTACCATGAAGGTGTTGGAGGAATGCTCGATCGCCTTCCTTGCATTGAGAAGCCCGTAGGCCTTGCTGCCGGAGTTCCGAACTCGCGTATTATCTTTACCGAAGTATGCTATCCCATTGTCCGGGTAATAGTCATTGGGACCGAACAATTTTTCATTAAGCCCAACCAATACCGACAAAGGCTTCATGGTGGAGCCGAGCAGTACAACCGACTCCAAATTGTTACCGGATCGGCCTGAGCTGTATGGAGAGATGGTTCCATTGCCATAATACTTCATAACGGTATCCCAATCGTCGGTTCCATTCTCCCAAACATTGGGGTCATAGTCCGGCATGCTGGCCATGGCAACAATATTACCGGTGTCCACCTCCATCGCTACAGCATAACCCGTTTGTGCATTCGGATGTGTCTTACCAGATACTGTATTGGTGTGGAGCCATTTCAATTGATCCACGATCGCTTGCTGGGCAACCTTCTGAATATCTTTATGGATCGTCGAATGAATATTATAGCCTTTCTCGGGAGCGACCATAGTCGGCACCCCGCTTGCCATGTTCTGCGGATTAATCGGAATACCGATATATCCATTCTTGCCTCGCAGTTCATCCTGGAACATCATTTCGAGTCCATCTACGCCGACCTTCTCCTGTTCGGTGTAGATGAGTCCCGGATCTTTTTGCGTTTTATTCTGCTCATCGATCTCCTTATACTTATCAAGCGTCTTAATTCCTTTAAACTCTTTCAGGTAACCGATGGTTTGCACGGCGATTCGGTCCGGATTGTATTGACGCTCACTCTCTTCCACAACCTCAACCCCGGGATACTCGCTCTTATGCTCCATAAAATAAGCTACTTCCTTAGTCGACAAATCCGCTTTAATCCGTCTAGGCTCATAACCTGGCTGCTTGTTAAACTCCAGGTCCATCGCTTTGATCACATCATCCACGGTTAGCTTATCTGCTTTTGGGTCACCATATTTATCGAAGACCTTGACCATTTCCTCAGCCAGCTTCTGGATCTCCGGCCGATTCTTTTTCCCCCGTTCAGATGAACTGTAATCCTTTAACAGCGTTAGATACAGTGCTTGGGAGGGCGTCGAATAAGCAATCGGTGTTCCCGAAGCATCAATGATGCTGCCCCGGATCGGCTGCAGCGGGAAGTTCTTAACCTGCCCCCCGGTTTCGAGTTCTTTCAGCTCAGGCCCTTCCACGAATTGCAATATAGCCAGTCGTATAATGATGACACAAAATATAATAAATGTACTGAAAAAAAACACGTTTACCCGCAAGTTAAATTGACTGCCGGCAGTTTGTTCTTCTTGTTTGCGCTTATCCGGCCTAAACCCTTTCACGTATGCTTCTCCCCTTTATCCACAATCCATAAAACCATATTAACATATCCGCCCTCTCCACTTCATCCGGCCGGCCTTCCAGATGGGAGAGGCGCACTTCCGCTTTCGAAAGTCCGCCCCTCTCCATCATTCATACTCGTTCAAAATACCTGTTCCTTAATATGCGTTTCATTAAAGCGTGGCGGGTTAAACCAGTTTCCGCTCTGGGCCCATGTCGGATCCAGCGGCACCCACCGCTTCTCTTCGGCCAAATAGACCTCATTCCACGCATGCGGTCCGTAACCGCCCTGCCCATTGTACCCTCTGCCGGTTACTACGCGGACTTGAAGATCCTGAGAGCGGGCCATCATCGCATACAGCCGCGCGTAATCGATACAGACACCTAACCGGGTATCATACGTATCCTGCGGGGTTTGTTCTTTCCATATCCGCTGTTCTTCATAAAGTGTGACCTTATCATAATCGTACGAAATTCGGGTACCCACCCAATCATAGAGTTTTCGTGCCTTCTCTTCATCGGTTTCCGCCCCTTTGACGACATGGACCGCCGTCTGCTCAATACCTGCGGGGATTTTATGGTCGATGACCTCATACTTCCGCTGGATAATCCCATTGAGTTCCTCTTGGACCGATTGGGTGAATACCGGTAATTTTTCCCGGACAAGCTTACCCGACAGCGGCTCTATGACTGCTTGGGCTCCCTGTTGGTAAACAGGAGATGCCTCAACGTACCGGCTGAAGCTTTGATCGGGATTAAGGCTGACATAGATGAATAACAGAGCAATAACGATAATAGCACGCGCAGCACCCATGATGACGCCGATTCCGGCACCGGTCAAACGGCTGGGCAACGATGAAGATCTATCCTTTCCAGTTCGAGATAGCCCTTGTCTTTTCCCCATAATGAGGGATACCAAGAGACGAAGCATAAATACAATAAGGGCATAACTCAGCATGAATAACACAGCAAATCGCAATAACGGAAAATCGGCCAGCGATTTAATGACCGTATAATACATCTGTTCCCACACGCGCAGCACACGATTTGGCAGCGTAGAGGCACTGCTCAACCACTCGCCTGCTTTCGGTGAGAGCCACAATGTAAAAGGGATGGAGATCGCTAGTCCAACCAAACGAAGCACCGCATCCCCCAGAAAAAAAACAAGCTTCCCTGCCGAGCGGGAGGCTCCCCGATTCCATCCTTGTAATAAAGAAAAAGCTACAATCAGAAGCAGCAAGATGGTAACTCCATTTCCATCCAGCACGCTTTCTTTCCATGCTGACATCAACGGGTACCCCCTCCTCTCTCATGATGTCTTGACTACCGTTGTAAGCGGGACAGCATGAATACACCTTAAGCCCGCTTACATAGGTATCCGATTATGCTTTGTCAGCATTTATTTAGCTGCCGCACTGCTCTTGGCATCGTCGATAAAACTCCGAATCGTCTCATTGATTTCCCATTTCCCGACAGATACACCGCGGAAAGTAACGTCAACCTTATCTGAACCGGCACTTCCTGTCAGTTCCAGATTAGGAGCTTTGATGGAGTAAGTGCCGTCTCCATTGGATGTATATTTGGCTTCCTTTGCTTCCTTCATCATCATGTTTAACGCTTCTGTTTTTATCGTATCTACCGTTTCATCCTTTACGGTCGTTACGACTTCCTGAATTTTGTCCAAGGAGATCCCGCTGTATATCAACAATCCCCCCACAATAAGCACGACAAGTGCCCACTTAATGACGGTTCTTACCACATTAAGCACAATAAATAAAATAATTAACGCAATCGCAATCACTAGCCAATTTTGTTTAAGGAACTCAATCCAGACCTGCATATCCAATTCTTTTCACTCCCGTCAATCGTTTCAAAGCGGCCAGGTTAGGCCCTTATATTAATTATACATGATACCCCGCAAAGCTGTCAGCCAACCTGTCTTTTCATAAAAAGGTCTAAGCTTGCCCTTTCGAACGTACAAGTAGTAATGACGTATCGACCATTGCCGGATTGGAGGGGGCCCTATTGAAAACCGCTTTATGGCTCTATATGTTTTTGTTCCTGGCGTTTTTTGATTTGCATGCTCAGTATCCTGTGCTGACACCCTTTGCGATCTCGCTCGGTGCAGCTCCTACCTTTATCGGGTGGATGATGGGTATCTATGCTTTAACCCATCTGCCCGGTAATCTGCTTGCAGCCAATCTCATTGATCGGCATGGGAGCAGACGCTACATTATTTTCAGTCTAACCGCCGCCGGTGTAATTTTGCTGCTTCAAGCACATGTACAATTACCCTGGCAGCTGCTCGTCCTCCGCTCAATCAGCGGCTTTGTACTAGCCTTTTTATCACCCGCCTGCTTGGCGCTGCTCGCCTCTCTATCCCGAGATCCCGTAACGCAAGGGAAATACATGTCCGGTCACGGTGTAATCCATACGCTGGCCTCTGTATTGTCTCCGGCGGCAGGAGCCTTCATTGTGGCCAAGGCCGGGTTTTCCGGAACGTTCCAAAGCTTGGGCTGGCTATTGATATTCACCGGCTTGATGGCATTTCTCAGCCTCCCCAAGCGTATGCCTGCCCTAACCCGGAATGAGGGACAGCAATCGCAGCGCACGCAACAGACGCCATCAAGGCTGCCTTTTAGCCTGCGTTTATATTTAATACCTTTTGCTATCGCATGTTCTCAAGGAATTCTGTTCTTCGAAATACCGCTTCGAGAGAGTGGTCAAGCAAGCATTATGTCCACCGGACTTTTATTCTCTGTCATAAGCCTTGGAGCATTAGTGACGCTTAGCATGCTGTTCCTCAACCGTTATGCCCCTCATTACAGAGTCGCCATCGGTGTGCTGGGGCTTGCCATTTGCTTCTATGCCTTGGCTGCTGCGGAACAAATACCCATTACGATCATTCTGTTCACACTCGGGCTTGCCAAGGGGCTGCTCTTTCCAGCGCTCTCCTCATTGTTCATTGAACTAAGTGGCGGCGGAAGACTCGGTAAAGTATTCTCCCTGCAATCCATTGCCATGTCGCTGGGCTCCTTTGTGGGTCCCATTGCGGCAGGACAGCTGCGGATCGTTGTATCTCCATATTTCATCGCGTTTCTGATGCTGATGACCGTCCTGCTGCTGCTTCCTAAACGCCATCATGAGGTGCCAGCAACTTCTATCACCCCGGAAACTCCTATCACTTCCTAAAGCTGCACCAGGCGAGCGCCTAAATAGATGCAGATGGGCCAATGCACAATCCGTATGGGTAAACCCACATAAGATACAGTGTGGCAAATGACCACGGACATCTAACCAAGGGGTGAAGCAACATGACTCATGTTCATCATCAACATCATAAACCTTGTTATACCGCAGGTTTCGGAAATGATATAGGAATGATTCTGGTTTTGTACATTCTGCTCGTCATTATTCTGAGCTGCTTCTACTGACCATACATGGAAATATAACATTTACGGCCTTCCGCATGGATGGCCGTTATTTCTCCTTTGCATGATTCTCCAAAAACAAGTTACACTATACTTACATCATTCGACGGCCAAATCAACATTTCCCGGGGAATTACCGTCAGGGATTTCCGTATCATGACAGAGGTGAAAAAAGATGCCGATATTTCTCATCGTAGAAGGGAAGAACGACCGAAGCCGACTTCGCCGTTTGCTCACTTCGGATATAACCATCCTATGCACCTTCGGAACGTTAAACTCCACCAAGCTTGAGAGCCTGTATAAACAGGTCAAGGACCAGGAAGTCTATCTATTTATGGATAATGACAGCTCCGGCAAGAAAATTCGCGGCGCCCTGCGTGATGTGTTTCCTGATGCCCAGCAGATTTATACACGCCGAGGATATGCTGGTGTCGAAGGAACTCCAGACGAATACTTAATAGCCCAGCTGGAGAAGGCTGGTTTAGAAGAATTTATTATTTACCCTCCTCCTGACTCCTTTTGATCAATGGCCCATAGCCTCTCTTCACTCCAAAATCAAAAAAAAGGCGTACTCCATCTTATAACGATAGAGCACGCCTTTTGGTTTTATCTATGATTATTCCTTGATTAAGGTTTTAATGTCCTTGACAATGTCCTCTGTCTTCACTTGTGCTGGATCCGCTGCGTTGTAGGTCTTCCGTATATTATTATCACGGTCAACCAAGGAAATGGAATTACCATGCGTGAAGTTTGTAGAGTTATTGCCGAGCAAAGGAATTTTGAAAGAATCCTGCATCAGCTTCCGTGTTTCCTCCTGGTCGCCCCGAAGGAAATACCAACCGCTATAATCAGCGAAGAATCGGTCCCCAAATTCCTTGATTTTATCCTTTGTATCGGTTTCTGGATCAAACGAGATGGATACAAAGTTCACTTCGTTGCCGAAGAGCCCCTCTTTTTTCAGTTCTTCTTGTATTTGCGAGAGGACCAATGTCGTAACAGGGCACACATCCGGACAACTGGTGAAATAGAAATACATCAGCTTCACCTTGCCTTTGGTATCTTCCGAAGTGATCGTCTTCCCATCCACGTTCTCCATGGAATAGGCAGCGACTTCTCGGATAACAGGGAGCTTACTCTTTCCGAATCCCAGCGAGTTGTATACCAGATAAATGGCTGCAATTACACAGATTGCGAGCAGAGCCCATGTCCATTTATAGCGTTTAAAAGCTTGCATGACCCTTCATACTCTCCCTTCATTCTCAGGCAATCCTGTACACTATCAAATTGTTTATAGTGCTAAAGCACTGCCACCTATCAGAAGGTGGTGTTGAGTATTAGAACGATCAGGCTCAAGGTCAAATAGTTGATCGAGAAAATGAATAACTTTTTGGACCACGCTTCATCGTCCTTGGCCCAGAATCCCTGCAACGCGATATAAAGCCATCCGATTGCCAACAGGAGTCCGATTACCAAAAAGAATATACCTGCATACCCGTATGTGTACATTAGAATCGGTATAGGTATGAGAAGCACCAAGTAAGGAATCATTTGAATCTTTGTGCGTTTAATTCCCTTAACCACCGGCAGCAACGGAAATCCGGCCGCACGGTATTCTTCGACCCGACGGATGCCCAGTGCCCAGAAATGAGGCGGTTGCCAGAGGAACAGCAATGCGAACAACAAGATTGCTCCCATATCTACGCTACCAGTGACTGCTACATAACCGATCACCGGCGGCATAGCTCCTGAAATTGCACCTACGGATGTACTCCAAGTTGAAGAACGTTTAAGCCATAGGGTGTAAACTACAACATACACGAACATTCCTACGACTCCGAACACACCTGCAAGCACGCCCGAGAACAGGAATAACATGGCTAGTCCCACGACTCCTAAAATAACGGCATACCAAAGAACAACCTTAGGTGTCAACCGTCCAGTTGGGAGAGAGCGGTCCCGAGTACGTTCCATCTTCATATCGAGCTCGCGATCGAAATAGTTATTGAAAACACAGGACGAAGCCATGACGAGCACGGTTCCGAGGAGTGTCATAAACATCAAGCCAAATTGAATATCCCAACGCGAAGCTAACCAAAATCCGGCAAAAGCTGCTATCACATTCGACCGAATAATTCCAGGTTTCGTCACCGTGATAAAATCTTTCCAAGTCCCTGCCTGATCGGGAGGCACGGGCGCTGCCGAGGCCAATGCTGCGGATTCTGAAGGAGCTTGGTATCTCAAGTGATTATCCACGTGTAAACGTTCCTCCTTATATCTGTCATTATGGAGGAAGTATTGCCTCCGCTATAAAGTTTATCATATCATTAGTAAAAAGTGTTTAGCAATCCTTCGGAATTAGTTCCATCTATATGACAATTCAGTGACATTTGATGGGTTCCGATCTTGACGTTATGGCGTTGTTTAAGGCACAATTTATCTATGTACTAGCCATTGTATCAAATCTTAATAAGTAAACAAAACCGGAGCGCTATTGCTAGCGCTCCGGGCTTTCTTCAACATTATGAGAATAAGATTACAGCGTACGTCCAGAGCCCGAGAGAGCCTGTTCTGCTTGCTGTACCAAACGTTTTGTAATATAGCCGCCCAGGGAGCCTGTCTCCCGGGAAGTATAGTTACCATAGTAACCGTCTTGAGGAATTGTTACGCCCAGTTCTTGAGCAGCCTCGAGCTTCAAACGTTGCAATGCTGCCGTAGCTTGAGGTACAACCAGATTGTTGCTGCTGCGTGCCATATTAAATTTCTCCCTTCACTGAATGTCTGTTATTCCAGTGCAAGCTTGCAAACTTATTATGGCTCTATCCTCAAACGTTATACGTATTTTTTCAATTCAATCTTTGGAGGTTTTTTTCATATGAGTAAAGCGTTATCCCTATGGTTCGCAGTCTCCTCGATCGTGCTTCTTGCCGCCTCAGCTATCTCTATAAGCTACAATGGTTTTCTAGCTGTCGGTCTGGGACTGCTCTCCATCCTCAACATCGGGTGGGGCTTCATCATCAAAGCCAAACGCAGACCTTCATAAAAAGAGCAAGATTATTTAGGTGCCAGGAAGCCCATCTTATCCTTCACACCATCTAGTATCTGAGTCGCTTTTTTCTGCGCCTGCTCGGCTCCCTTAGCTAAAATGTCATGAATTTCACCGGTTTGGCGAATTTCGTAGTATCTATTTTGTATTGGCTCCAGAGCTGCTACGACTACTTCGCCAAGCTCCTTCTTGAACGCTCCGTACATTTTCCCCTCAAAACGTGCTTGAACCTCTTGCAAGGAAAGTCCCGCGCACTCAGAGTAAATACTCATGAGATTGCTTACCTCTGGTTTAGCAGCTGGATCATAACGGACCTCTGCCCCGGAGTCTGTTGTCGCTCGGCTGATTTTCTTGCGAATTTGATCAGGCGTATCCAGCATCGCTATATAACTTCCCTCAACTGGGTTACTCTTGCTCATTTTTTTAGAAGCATCATCCAGTGACATGATCCGAGCGCCTACTTCGGGAATAAACGGCTCGGGAATGTTGAAATAGTTACCGAAACGATGATTGAATCGTGCCGCCAGATCGCGGGTAATCTCCAAATGCTGCTTCTGGTCATCTCCCACCGGTACCAGATTGGCGTTATAAAGCAAAATATCAGCGGCCATCAGCGCAGGATAGACAAACAGCCCCGCTCCTACAGATTCCTTGCCTTCGGACTTATCCTTGAATTGTGTCATCCGCTCCAGCTCGCCCATGTTGACCAAGGTTGTCATAATCCATCCTAGCTCGGCATGCTGTGGAACATGAGACTGCAAGAAGATATGAGCCCGACTCGGATCAATGCCTGCGGCAACATACAGTGCTGCTACCGATTCCGAACGATCCCGCAGCGCGCTTGGCTCCTGGGGTACGGTAATGGCATGCAGATCGACCACCATAAAGTAACAGTTATGTTCCTCTTGTAGCTGAACAAAATTTTTAATAGCTCCAATGTAATTCCCAAGTGTCAAATTTCCGCTTGGTTGGATTCCCGATAATACTGTTTTCATACTTAACCCTCCATATTCCTTGATATGATTCAAATTCACTACTGTCCCGCCCGCGGGAGTTTCTGTCAAAACACAAAAAGGCCTCACATCCGCAAGGGACGTGAGACCGTGGTGCCACCCTTATTCGCTGCAACTTGCATGAAAATCACTTGCTGCAGCCTTCCATTCTTGTAACGGAGAATACCCGGCCGGCATATTAAGGAAATAGCAGTATTTCCCGTTCAGCACGGCACTCAAAGGTCCATTCGGCAAAGCGGATCCACCGGTTCGCATCAACCACCGGCTTTCTGAAGGATGGCCGCACTTGCTTACTTGTCCTTGTCATCGTGTTTCAATTCATCATATTAGATCACTATTACATGCAATGATAAGACTCTTGCTCGACCTTGTCAATTCCAATTCATATGAAGTGTTCACCCAGTTTTGAAGCTTTTCTTTTACCCTTTCCATAAAAATCTGTTATGATGTGGTTAATCGTCCAGACCATGATTTTTGTTAGTAAAGGAGCATCGATATGAATCAAGTGACCAAAGGCCAGTGGAATGGTTACGACACTTATATTTTAAACAGCGGCCGTCTTGAAGTGACTCTCCTTCCTCGTCTAGGTAACAACGTCATTGGAATTAAAGACACTGAAGAACAGCGTGAAATCCTGCGAAAACCAGATGAAAGCGAGCTGGCATTCTATTTGCAGAAGCCTTACCACTTCGGCATTCCGATGCTCATTCCGCCGGGTCGAATTTCTAAAGGTCAGTTTGAGTATGGCGGAACTTCGTACCAATTTGATCAAAACACTGCAAACGACAATCATATCCATGGTCTTCACCGATCGCAAGCCTGGTGTGTTAGCGACATAGAGGAAGATGAGGATGGGTGCGCAATTTCAACAGAATTTTTATCAGCGGATGATCCCAAGTGGATTGCCCAATTCCCTGTTCCGTTAAAGCTTGAGATGACCTTCCGTCTTCAGGGGACCCGATTGTCGCAGAGTCTTCGTGTAACAAATCTGGGCTCAAGTCCCGTCCCGTTCGGTATGGGTTACCATACGTGGTTTCTGCTCGATGGTGAACCGCATCGCTGGACGCTTGACGTGCCTGTAGAAGGTATTTATACCTTGAATAATGAGCTTATCCCGACTGGTGAGTTTTCACCCCTCGGCCATCTGGATCTTCTCAATAGCGGACTCAATTTGAAGGATACCGATCTGGATACGATATTAAAAATTCCCGAAGGTAAACCCGCCGAAGCTAGGCTTCAAAGAGATGATGGTTATGAAATTCTTTACACGGCTGATCGCTCCTATTTCAAGCACTGGGTACTTTATACCAAAGGGATTGCAGATCAGTTTCTCTGTATTGAACCGTACACCTGGCTTCCCAACGCTCCCAATTTGAATCTCTCTGACGAGGAGACCGGATTGATCCGTTTGGAGCCGGGCCAAAGCGTAAATCTGGACACCAAGATCAGCATCCAGAAGTCGCCACTGAATTCTGAGCGAGAGTAAATCGACGATTTACAAGTTCGAGAAACCTATACTTAAGACTTGCCAGGCCAAGAGTAGCCCTTTGAGATCAAGGGCCCGTTCTTGGCCTGTTCTATGTCGATCTGATTTATTGGCAGAGCGGCTAATTTTACCAGTAACTAATCTGCTCTAGGAACGAATGAGATTCCTATCATTCAGTCATAATATCCTCATACAACATCAAAGGAGGTGACATGACATGGCTCAAGGTCGTTCTTCTAACAATCTTGTCGTACCTCAAGCAACTGCAGCTCTTCAACAACTGAAGATGGAAGCTGCACAAGAATTGGGTGTAACGATTCCACAAGACGGTTACTATGGAAACTACACTTCCCGTGAAACCGGTTCTTTGGGAGGTTACATCACGAAACGTCTGGTGCAATTGGCTGAGCAGCAATTATCGGGTCGTTCGAACCTGTAAATCGCAACTCTTCCCTCCAGCCGTAAATAGAAAGAGGCGATCTTCTCCCCAAAGATCGCCTCTTTCGTTATATATGCTATATAATTATGAATTCATGGATTCCGAAGCAGCTTCGGCATATGTATTACGTGGATACCGTATCATCAAACTGGCCATGTTATAGTTGGATTCAAGTATAGCATCAACAACGACCATGCCGTGTCGCAGCATAAATTCATAACTGATCTCACCATGTGTCCAATGACGTTTATGTTTCAGACTTTCAAGTGCCATCGTACGAAAAGAGAATTGTTGGGCTTCACTTAGTCCTTCCCCACATGGAGTGATGACTCCGTTGCGCCCAGCCAAAGGATTATGCCTTACCCCAAACTTGCCAATTACGTTATTTCGTATTTGTACAAATACTGTCCCTGAACTTAGACCTCCCAACTCTTCCTGCAACTCTTTAAATACAATATCCAATTGTCTAGTCAGTGATAATTGATCTAGTTTAACCATCCCTTCTCCCTCCTTTATTAGTAAATCTTCCCTATTATTAGGGCTTATGACTCATTATAGGGGAAAGGGACCGATGGATCAACATTATTCAACATAAATGGGTATTTATTACTAAAAATGCACAATTAATTAGCAAATCTTCTTCTTCTTTACGTCAGTATTCTTTCTTTTGCGACAAAAAAAGGAAGCCCAAAGGGCCTCCTTAAAGATAGATATTTAGACTCGGTGTTCCGTCATTTGCAGGAATTGTTTAATATCGTCGACGCATGAATTAGCTGCACTTTGCCAGAAATCGCGCTCCGTCAGATCGACATTCAAATGTTTTTTCGCCAAATTTTCCACCGACATTACACCGGTATCACGAAGAAGAGCGTCATACTTTTCTGCAAAAGCAGGCCCCTCTTCCAGAGCTCGAACGTACAAGCCTGTACTGAACATATAGCCGAAGGTGTAAGGGAAATTATAGAATGGCGTGCCCGTGATATAAAAATGCAGTTTGGATGCCCAGAAATGCGGGTGATAGGAGGTTAATGTGTCGCAGTACGCTTCTTTTTGCGCCTCTACCATCATTTCTGAAATTTCATCACTGCTGAGCAGCCCATTCTTCCGTCTGTCATAGAAGCGGGTTTCAAACAAGAACCGGGCATGGATATTCATAAAGAAAGCCACGCTGTTCTGAATTTTCTCCTCCAGCAAAGCAAGCTTCTCATCCTCACTGCCCGCGCCTTTAACCATCGCATCAAAGACAATCATTTCAGCAAAGGTAGATGCCGTTTCGGCAACGTTCATGGCGTACTTCTGATTCAGCACAGGGATGCCCCTCATAACATGCTGATGGTAGGCATGACCCAGCTCATGCGCCAAGGTTGATACGTTGGATGCTGTACCGCCGAATGTCATGAAGATCCGGGTTTGATCACTGGCCGGGAAGGATGTACAGAAACCGCCAGGCCGCTTGCCGGGACGATCCTCGACTTCAATCCAGCCCTTGTCAAAAGCCATCTGTGAGAAGTCAGCCAACCTTGGACTGAATTTACGGAATTGCTCCACAATGTTAGCAGCTGCATCATCATAAGAGATTTTGGCTGCCGAAGTGCTCAGCGGTGCATCGACATCGGTCCAAGAAAGCCCCTCCAGTCCAAGCAGCTTCGCTTTACGGTTCAGATATTCCACAAGCACCGGCTTGGTATCCTGAATGACAGCCCACATAGTATCCAGCGTCTGCTGGCTCATCCGGCCGATCGCAAGCGGTTCCTTCAGTACATCATCCCACCCGCGGTTCTCATACAGCTTTAAGCGATAGCCTGATAAGTGGTTGAGCGTGTCCGCACAATAATCGGCCGAATGGCCCCAAGCCTGTTCCCACTTTTCAAACATCGCTTGGCGCACTTCCCTGCGGGGATCATGCATTTTATTGAATGCTTGTCCTGCGGACAGCAGAGTTGTCTTCCCCTCTTCCTCATAAGGGATTTGGATGTTTTTTACGATCGTGTCGTACATTTTTCCCCATCCGTGATAACCATCCACACCCAGTGACAAGGCCAGGCTTTCGAGTTCAGGACTCATCTTTTCTTGCGCTAGATTACGGCTTTCGTTCAATACGAAATCCAGGTCGGATACCTGATCCGAGGCAGTCCAAGCAGCCCATAGCTCATCGTTCATGCCCCGCAGGATATTATCAAATTGATTCTTGACCGCCTGCAGGATCGCAGATAGTGAAGTGACCCGTCCTGACCATTGAACCGCCTTTTTGTCGTTTACGTTCTGCGCGGTTAAACAGCTTACAAATGCGGAGACTTCCCGAATTCGGGCATACGCACTCTGAAAATGCCCAAGAAACTGTTCAAGACTGGATGCGTCCTGGATTGTTTGCGGAATGTCCAGGGCTTTTACGTCTTGCTCAAGCTGTTGTACATCTTTCTCCAGCGTCTCAATAAAGGTCTTGAGCTGCGGTGAAGAGGAGCCTCCGGGAAATATCGATTCCAAATTCCAAGTCTGTTGAAGTGCCATCGATCATTCATCACCTTTCAAGATTAATTATGTTTGTGTTTTCTCCTGTTTGTATGGACCTAGAGAAAAGTGTATAACTATATATAACAAAAATTATTGCTGAAGGAGCTAAATGCCCATGAGACCTTTGCAAATATCACCCGAGACGGCGATTACACTGTCCAAGCAGTTGGGCGTTCCATTGGAACAGCTGATGCATATGCCGCAGCATATCTTAATGCAGAAGATTGCCGAGCTAGCCAAAAATCAGGAAGCCGAAGCAGCAACGAAGAGTGACGATGCCTCTGATTCGGAGAACTCATGATCCCTTTTTCTAATACCTGGCCTTATGATGTCATTGGAAACGACGTTTATGTACAAAGTTGTCCATTCTGTGGAACGGATAATGTTCTATTACCGATGAAACCCAAGGAGCTGATCAGTGTAAGAGAAGGAAAGAAAAAGCTGCTGATCTTTCCCTGCTGCCACAACAAAGTAACCGTATTGGATAGCGATCTCGACTACCTGCTCACGGATCAACGACTACGTTGATTTCTTCCGATACCTTGCCTTAGAGCAATTTCCACAGCCTGCAGACCTGTCTGCGGGCTATTTTGCGTTAGGACTCCGCCTTAAGCGCCGGATTCTTCTGTTCACGAATCTGCTCGGAGATCAGTTTCCATTGCTCTCTGGAAGCACGGATCATCGCAGCATCCATGATCTTCTCGTCCTGGACGACTCGGGAGAACCATTGAACGGCTTCTTGGAACTGACCAAGCCTCCGGTGTATTTCTCCGATGAGGTACAGCAGACGGGCATCATTTGCTCCCACCCCTTCCAGCTCAAATACCCGGATATATGACTCCAGACTATAACCCAAGAACCGCTTCTCTTGCTCTTCGTTGTTCTGATACCGATACAGCCACGCGATATGATGCAGGAGACTGGCTATAATGCGATCACGTTCCCCAATCACTTGCGCGCAGAGGAGTGCCAGCTTATAACTCTCCAGAGCATCCTCCAGAGTGCGTTCGCCGCCCATATCCCTTTTTACCCAGCGGCATCCAATTTGCTCATAAAACAGCGCTTTTTGTCGTTCACTCAATTTCAAAGTCGAATTCTCCGTTGATGCAAATCCGCATTCGGGACAAATCCGCACGACATAGAAATCCGGATTCTCCGATTTATAATACGAGCAAAAGTCAGTGTCTGTTCGGTATGCTTTTTTAAAGCTGGGTCTCACCCTGGAAGTTAGGTATTCATGCTCACAATGTGCGCATACAACCTTGATCGAATACAATGGTTCCAATTTCAAGCCACTCGCCTTCCCTTCATTCCATCTACTGCATGTCTAAATCTAGATCTAGAGAACTAAGGAGTGTTCACGAAATGATGGGCGGGACCGGACAGTCGCTGCAGCACAAAATCACGTAGTTCATCCTCCACGCCGATCTCACTCAGAGCACCTGCCATACATCCAAGCCATTCTTCAGCATGGAGATTCGTAATCGGGAACTTCATATGCCTTGCTCGCATCATCGGGTGTCCATACGCTTCTGAGAACAAGGCAGGTCCCCCAAAAAACTGACTTAGGAACATATATTGCTTTTCCATCACAGGCATAATATCTTCCGGAAACAACGGGGAAAGCAGTTCGTTTTGCTGCACCCGCGGATAAAAGGCTTCGACGAGCGAACGTATACCCTCGGCACCTCCGAGGTTATCATAGATGCTTAATTTCGGATTCATATCCGTATAGTCTCCCATCTGTTTTGTATGATCGATGTACCTATCCATTATAGCAAAAAACAGCAAAAAAAGGCGCTAAGCTCATGTTAGCACCTTTTTAGAACTATTAATAACTGCGCCAGTCCTCTTCACTCTGGACGAGGGAAGCACGTATGACATAAACGAAGGCGCACACAAGGATACCTGCGACAATGCTCATGATCATCACTCCATCCAAACATAATACGAAAGATGTGCTTTGATGTTTTTTATTATAGCACAATATCCCCGAAAATAAAGTAAAAATGTAACCGCTTTCTAATGTTTTTTATACTGTTTGTCCTATATCCAGCATAGATTTATAGCAAGGATTGATTTCTATCATTCACAACAATGCCAGGAGGCGTTTACGTTATATGTTTATGAACAAAATAGGCTGGCTCATGCTTGTGAGTGCTCTGCTCAGCGTGATTCTATTGATGGCTCTATTTCCGGATGCGGCACTGCAATCGGCGCTTCGCGGCCTGACAATATGGTGGGATGTGCTCTTCCCTTCCCTTTTTCCGTTCTTCGTCATTTCCGAGATTCTGCTTGGATTTGGCGTGGTGCATCTTATCGGTACACTTCTGGATCCGCTGATGAGACCGCTATTCCGTATCCCTGGTGCAGGCGGGTTCGTTGCCGCGATGGGATATATTTCAGGTTACCCCGTAGGTGCCAAATTAACCGCGAAGTTGTGGGAACAAAAGATGGTAAATCGGGAAGAAGGCGAGCGACTTGTTGCCTTTACTACCTCCTCTGACCCCATATTTTTAATCGGCGCTGTCTCCATCGGCTTTTTCCATGATCCCCGGATCGGATTGATACTCGCTTTGGCTCATTATGGCGGTGGCTTTCTTGTGGGGCTGCTGATGCGATTTCATGGCGGACGCGATTCCAAACAATCAACCGATATGCTTCAGCTGTCCCAGACCAAGGCAGGCCGGATCAAATCCGCTCTCCATGCTATGCATGCTGCCCGGGAACAGGATGGGCGGGACCTTGGCACACTGCTCAGACAATCGATACATTCATCACTTCAGCTGATCATTGTCGTCGGCGGATTGGTGGTGTTCTTCTCTGTTTTTCTGGAACTTTGGACCCGTGCCGGCGTCATGCCAGCGCTGACCGAAGCGATCCGTTTGTTATTATCCCTGTTCGGGATGCCTGAATCCCTATCCACTGCCACCGTGGGCGGCTTATTCGAAGTAACTCTTGGGGCGCAATATGCCGGTGAAGCCGGATCAGAAATCCCGCTGCCATTCAAAACAGCTGCGGCTGCTTTTATATTGTCCTGGGGCGGATTATCGGTCCATGCTCAAATCATTAGTATTCTGAACTCAACCAATCTCAGGTATTTTCCTTTTCTCATCGCTAGATTTATACATGGTTTTATTGCAGCTGCAGCGGTATTACTGCTGTGGAACAGCACGATGGGATCATCAGTTTCGACCATGGCCCAATCGATTGTTTCGAAATCCGCACTTAACGGGTATACCCATATTATGGCGGTCTTCTGCATGCTGATCGGTTTTATGATTGGTATGGCATTATTCATTCCGTTTATTAGACGTTTGCAGCAGAAATTCCGCAAATTCCCAAGGTGAACATTGTGTTCTTCTCCAAGATTGATTATCATCTTTATATAACCTTACAAAGGAGCTTATCAACTTGAGATATTATGTTCTGGACCGCGGTGACCCATTGTCTGTCGAGCTGACCCAGCAGTTTCACAAGCTGGCGGAACAGCGAGGGTTTGTGCTGGATGCAGAATCTCCGGAGATTGTGGTCTCAATCGGGGGAGACGGTACGATGCTGCACGCCTTCCACACTTTTATCGATCGGATACCTGATCTCGCTTTTGTCGGTGTTCATACGGGCCACCTGGGATTCTATGCTGACTGGAAGGCAGATGAACTAACGGAACTTATCGATCATATGAGCGGAGAAAGTGGACAGGGCGGCATGAAGCCGCGACTCGTTAAGTATCCCCTGGTTCAACTGGAAATCCATAAGAAATCAGGAACGTCCTCTTATATTGCCTTAAATGAATTTACGCTTAAAGGCGTTGACGGTACTGTGGTCGCGCAAATTGACATCAATGATGTAACCTTTGAGATGTTTAGGGGAGACGGCATTTGTGTGTCGACGCCGTCAGGCAGCACAGCCTATAACAAGAGTGTTGGCGGGGCGATGGTTCATCCTTCGATCGATGCTCTGCAGATCGCGGAAATCGCCTCCATTAACAACCGGATATTCCGTACGCTGGGCTCTCCGCTGCTTCTGCCCAAGCATCATCATTGTGATATATTTTCTCGTAAAGAACAGCGCTTGCTCCTTACGATCGATCACGTGAATATCTCAATTGATGACCTCGTTTCCGTACGCTGCCAAGTGGCGGAGCAGCAGGTCAGTTTTGCACGTTATCGGCCGTTCCCTTTCTGGAATCGTGTCCGTGATGCATTCCTTGGCTAATTCCTATAAAAAAGAACGATCTCCTGTAGCAGGAGATCGTTCTTTTTTATTGAGTCGGCTCTGAAGAAGGAGCCTCAGCCTCCTTGGCAGGCTTTGCGTCCTTCTCTTTGGGTTCTTTAGTCTCTCGAGGCTCGCGTCTTGTCTCCTTCGCCTCACGCCGCTCACGTTCTTTGCCTGGCTTAGGAACATCGGGAGCCTTCTCTTTATTCCCCTTCGGCTCTTCCTTGGATGAGCTTTCGCGCGTTTCCGCTGATTCCTTAGGGTCCCGTTCTTTTGCGTCTTTGTGCTCCTTAATCTTTTGGAGAACAAAATGGGCACAACCAAAATTGCAATATTCATTAATGTAATCGGACATGCTCGAGAAGGTGGAATCCTTGGCAGCCTTCGGATGGTTGTCACGATAGAAGCCCTTTAGGCGAAGCTGGCTATATCCCCAATCACCCACGATGTAATCATAACGATCCAGCACTTCACTGTACCGCTCCCGGAAAGCTTCCTGATTCCAGCCGTCTCGATGGTCCTTTAACAACTCATAACTTTTGTTCCCGATAATGATCATTGAAAGCTTCCCCTGCCTTTTTCGTAGGTTAAGACTTTACGGTCTCTTCCTTGTTACGTTCAGCTGATTTTACTTGCTCGTGTGCATGATAGGAGCTGCGCACGAGAGGTCCGGACTCCACATGACTGAATCCGCGCTTCATGCCTTCTTCTTTGAGGAGCGCAAATTCTTCCGGTGTATAGTATTTTTCCACATTCAGATGTTTCGGCGAAGGCTGTAAATATTGGCCGATCGTCATAATATCGCAGTCCACCGCACGCAAGTCATCCATCGTTTTCAATATTTCATCCCACTGCTCACCCACGCCAAGCATGATGCTGGACTTGGTCGGAATGTCAGGCTGCATGGCCTTCGCATTCTTCAGCAGCTGCAATGAGCGACTATACTTGGCTTTTGCACGTACCCGATCCGACATTCTTTCCACGGTTTCGATATTATGGTTTAGAATATCCGGCTTCACATCCATGACGATTTGGAGCGATTCTTCGCTTCCCATGAAATCGGGAATCAACACCTCCACCGAACAGAGCGGTAATCGTCTGCGAATGGCTTTGACGGTCTCAGCGAATATGTAGGCACCACCATCTTTAAGATCATCCCGTGCCACGCTTGTTACGACACAGTGACGCAGGTTCATCTGTTCCGCTGCTTCCGCTACGCGTTCCGGCTCCTGGAGATCAAGCTCCGTTGGAAGCCCTGTATTCACTGCGCAGAAACGGCAAGCGCGAGTGCAAATATCGCCCAGAATCATAAAGGTTGCTGTTCGGTTCGCCCAGCATTCATAAATATTGGGACAGCGAGCCTCTTCACACACCGTATGAAGCGTCTTGGATCGCATCATGCTTTTAATTTCTTTATAATTATCGCCCGTAGTCAGCTTGATTCGAATCCAGTCTGGTTTTGGCTGTTTAGTTTTAGTCAAAGTACGAACCTTCTTTCGAATGTATTGATATAGCTCAAGACATTACCCATCATTTGCTGTCCAATATTATATCATGAAAGCCATCATATTACTTGTTTCGCATCGATATGGGATTGATCTAGTTGCGGCATGGATAAAAATCCTTCATTGGAATCACCCTACAGTGTAGGCATGACTGTCCATCCTTTAAATATGACAATCTAGAAGGAGGAGAAGGACGCTTGAAGATTAACAGACTATCGAATCGAAGCGCCATATATCGCTGGATTGCTGGAGTGACGGCTGGCATCACCGCTGCCTTCGGTCTGTGCGGGCCGGTGGCAGCCTCCGTCCCTCCTGCCTCTGACACTGTTACCAAGGAGGTTAGTGTAGCGGGAACGGCTGAGCCTGATACCATTTTTGCAAATCGAAAATCGCTGTACGAGCAAGTTTCCACCCTTACCCAGATCCCATGGTATCGTCTGGCTGCGATTGATCAGTATGAACGAACGCTCACCCGTGTACATCCCAAGGATCGCAAGCACCCGGAACGGATACTGGGCATTTTCATTCCTAAGGCAAGATGGGCCGGCCCATTAAATCCCGATCAAGAAGATACAGATCCTACATCAATTAATGTGTTCTCCGGCATCGGTTTGGATGGGGATGGAGATGGCAAGGCAGATTCTAACAATGATACCGACCTGCTCTATACCGTCGCAACAAGACTTGCCCCCTATAGACATGCGACTGATGATTTCAGCATCGGGCTATGGTCTTACTATCAGAATACTCGGGCCGTACAGAGGGTCATGCAGTACGCCAAACTGTACGAGACATTTGGGAAGCTGGACTTGTTTGACCATGCATTTCCTCTCCCGGTCAAAAGCAACTATTCATACCGAAGCACATTCGGGATGGGTCGAAACTGGGGAGGAAGAAGAGTACACGAGGGAACCGATTTGTTTGCCCCTTACGGCGTCCCTGTACGTAGCACCTGTTACGGCGTTGTCGAAATTAAAGGCTGGAATAAATACGGCGGATGGCGCATTGGTATCCGTGATCTGAACAATCATTACCACTATTACGCCCATCTGCAGGGCTTTGACAAAGGGATCGCACTCGGAGATGTCGTGAAGCCGGGCCAAACCCTCGGCTGGGTCGGCAGTTCAGGTTACGGCAAGCCTGGAACCCAAGGCAAGTTCCCGCCGCATCTCCATTACGGCATCTACCGGGATACCGGGTTGACCGAATGGGCCTTCGACCCTTTTCCGCTGCTGAAGCACTGGGAGATTGAAGAGAAACGCGCAAAGAAATAAACGCGCTTCTTTAGTCAGAGGCGCGCTTTCTTATCGTTAATCCACTATACCCGTTCCCTCATGCCCTCCTGGTAAGTTATTACCACCAGGTGAAGGGACAACAGGAATGGTTCCCTCCGGAGGGTTCGGCTGGGAAGTTGAACCTGACGGATCTTCCGGCTGAATGTTATGTTGGTTCTCACTCGTTGCAGGCGGCGGAATGGCTATGCTCGGTGCAGTTGCCTTATTCTCGCCTACGGCTTTCCCCTGACCATCATAATAGTACATCGGCACATCGCCAACCACGAGCAGATATGAAATCGGAATATCGGTTTCCACAGTCTGTGGTTCCATGTCAAATGGTACGACTACCGCTACCTCAGTTACAATGTGAACGTATACCTCTACCAGAATCATGTTAATGCCTGCACCCTGCTGTCTGGTATCCAACTGAACCTTTACAGCTCCCTGTGGCTCGATCTTTAACGGAATCTGCGGACCGAACGAAGCGATGATCGGGCTCTGTAACACCTGTCCAAGCGGGATATGCTCCTTGCGCTTATGAATATCATTGAGCGTGTTCTGTACAACCTCCGTTGTATGGGACGTGATTTTCAAATGCTCGGCATAATTGAGCATGAACCCCGTTACCTTGCCTGATCGATCCGTCTTCCAATTAACCAGGTTATCAAAATCTTTCCCCTGCGTTACCTGCGACGTGATCGCGTTATTAATGGCTTCGGTAGCAATCTGCTTCACTCTGATTTGAGCTAAATGCATGATCGGCGGACGCAGATTCTGTTCAATATAGGTAAAAAACTTAAAAATCCCGAACAATAGCAGCAAAGCGCCAATCAGCCACCATTTTTTCGTACTGCGCCGCTGCTCAGCTCTAGGGCTTCCCCGGCTGTGTGCTACAGGCCGTATGGGACGGAATCCTCTGTGTCTGCGTGACGGTGGCTTATAAGCTCTTCTTGGTCTGGGCCATGACAGGGACGGAAAAGATAAACGTCTGCTTCCCCATCTCTTTCGCCTCATGCTTGGTCCCTCCTATTTTTGCCCCGAGGAGCAGATTTGAATGACAAGCTCTCCTGTATAGAACGTATGCAGACATATGGAAAAAAAGAAGAACCAGAATGGGACCCATCCTGGTTCTTCTTTTTCGTATTCATCCTCTCATGCTGCAATCAAGTATTTACTCGTCGCTGCTTGTAGGATCTTCTTGTTGTTCTTCCACATAATATCGCAGCATCGACAATTTATTCTCCCAGAAGCGGTCGAAGTAAGCTAGCCAATCCTTTAATTCCTTGAGCGGTTCCGCATCCAGACGATATCGGGTCTCGCGTCCAACCTTGCGGTCCCGTACAAGTCCCGCTTCCTCCAGAATACGGAGATGTTTGGATACGGCCGTGCGTGTCATCGAAAAATGCCCCGTAATTTCTTTCACTGGCATTTCCCCATCACTTAACAAACCAAGCAGCTTACGGCGTGTGGGGTCGGCAATAGCTTGATACACATCATGCTTCGGAACGGCTTGCGACATCAATTATTCTCCAACGTATCTGGCAAGTTTCTGAACGATGCCCGCCCAGCCGTTGTCCATATGGCCTCTTACGATATCATGCGCTTCCCCGAACTCGGTCACTTGATCCGCTGTCCATCCGCTGTGTATAAGTGTGAATTCCGTATCATTTCCCTGCTGCACCAGTTCGAACGTAAGGCTCCAATCCTTACCCCATTTAAAGGATAAACGGTTAGGCTTGTCAATCAAGGTGACCTTGCATGGTGAATTCCCAAAAGGGCCTGCATTCAAGGTGAATTCAAAGCCTTCCACAGGTTCAAAATTGTTTGGCATGAACCAGGCTGATATTCCTTCTGCTGTTGCTACGGCTTTCCACACCTTCTCGATGGGCGCTTTAAGCATAATTGTATGACGAATATCCGGCAGCTTGCCGCTCAATGGATTGTTCATATTAAGAGCATACCTCACTTATGTTTGAAATTAGGAAACCATTTGGTTTCATATTGAATTATAGACGCCAGTCCAATTACACGTCAAACGCCAATATTTCCCATTTCCATTAGCCACATGCTACGTGCCGCTTACCATCTAAGTCTTTACTAAGCAGATAGCCATCTTACCGTTTATTCCTTGATTCCATATTTAGGGCTGATCCGGATAAGTCTCCTTCAAAAAAGTGATCGATTCGCGAATCAGCTCCCTCAGCACTTCAGTATCAATATCCGCAACTTTGTTGATATAAACGCAGCCCTTCCCAGCCGTATGCTTGCCAAAATTCTGCAGCAGGTTCGCACGCTGCTCGTCACCAGGTGCAAAATACAGGCTGATTTTCGCCTTTCGCGGAGAAAAGCCTACATAGGGGGCATCTCCTTCGTGCCCGGAAGCGTAGCGATAATGATAAGTGCCAAATCCGATGATACTCGGTCCCCACATCTTGGCTTCATAACCGCTCGTTTCTTCGAAAATCCCCAGCAATCGATAGGCGTCCTCCCGCTTTTTTGGAGAATCCACCTGCTCTATAAACTCTATCACGCTCTGATCTGTTTCTTTTGTTTTTGGCTCGTACACTTGGGATGAACTCCTTTCAAACACTCTTGATATTGTGGCCAATCTGATACAAAACTAAATAAAAAAGGCCGGAATCGGATCAGCCGAGCTAATCTTTTCCTGCCTTGCAGATTCATACACATCTTTATCGATCGGCATACTCTCTTTGCCGCAATGCCTCATACATTAACACGGAAGCTGCCATGGCCGCGTTCAGTGATTCGGCCTGTCCCGGCATAGGAATGCGGATCGCATCGTCCACAAGTAGCGCTACCTCGGGTGAAACTCCCCGTCCTTCGCTGCCAATTACGATCCAGCTTGTCCCAGTAAAATCATACTCAAAGCAAGAACGTTTACCTTCTAGCAAGGTTGTGACCAACCTCGCTCCCTGTTCCCTGGCTTCCGGCAAAATGCTCAGCAAATCACCTTCCAGCACTGGTAGATGAAACAGTGAGCCCATCGTAGAGCGCAGCGTTTTGGGGTTGTACAAATCCGCGCAGCCGCGACCCAGAACGACGCCAGCAGCGCCTACGGCATCTGCACTTCGTATGATGGTACCAACATTCCCTGGATCCTGAAGCCCGTCCAGAACAATCACCAGGCCGCTCTCACGCAGGATCAGATCCTGCCATTGCCGTGCTTCCTTGCGGACAACGGCGAACACTTGCTGCGGTGACGGTGTATCGCTCACCTTCGATATGACGGCATGGGATACGCCAATCCATTCGACACCTTGCCCTGTATCCGAGATATGACGGATCTCTTGGGGAATGCCCTTCTCTACATCATAAGCTACGCACTCAATGTCCGCTCCAGACGACAGGGCTTCCTGCACGAGATGAACACCTTCTACCACGTATTTGTTCTGCTTGTCCCGGTGTTTTTTCTCCTGCAGCTGTGCCCAGCCCTTCACTCTGGCATTCTGCGTTGATAATATCTCCATCTGTTAACCCATCCGTTTCTTAGCATATATACAAAACCGATTACGTCCATAGCAAGCGCTCACGGTCGAAAGTCTTATTTTGGATAAGCAAGCTCCAGCTTCGTTAAGTCATTCTTATGTCCCACAATAATGAGAACATCGCCTTCCTCAATACGGTCATCGGGGCTCGGCGAAATATTCATGTCCGAGTCGCTTCGAATCGCCATGACGTTACAGCCAAACCGCGCCCGAATATCAAGCTCTATCAGGTTATGGCCGATCAAATCGCCAGTAGCCAGCATCTCCATGATGCTGTAGTCATCCGACAAATCGATATAATCCAAAATATTCGGTGATACCAGATGGTGGGCAACCCGCAGCCCCATGTCGCGTTCTGGAAAAATCACCTTGTCGGCACCGATTTTATTAAGCACTTTTCCGTGCAGCTCATTCTTCGCCTTCACAATAATAGCCGGTACTCCGAGATCCTTCAAAATCAGCGTCGTCAGAATGCTGGATTGGATGTCTTCCCCGATCGCCACGACAACCACATCGAAATTCCGAATACCGAGCGCGCGAAGGGCCTCTTCATCCGTTGAATCTGCCGATACGGCATGCGTAACCATACTCGCAATTTCTTGAACACGCTGTTCGCTCGCGTCTACAGCCAATACGTCAAATCCCATACCGCTCAGTTCCTTGGCAACACTGGTGCCAAAACGCCCCATACCGATTACTGCGTACTGCTTCTTAGCCATATTTATATCCCTCCACGAGCCTAGGTCTATCCTGATATGAATGATAACAGTATATCATACTGCTCCGAATACTTGAATGTAACTGCTCTTGAACGGGTACATTACACAATGACCCTTTCATAACAAGGAGGAATATTTCGATGTCCATATTGTTAGATCTAAGGCAAGCCGTCATTCATAAAGTCCATAATCAGGACGAGGAAGAGCTGCGCTCCATGATCGAGGGTTCCGTTGACGGGCCTGAAGCCGCCCTGCCGGGACTCGGTGTAATGTTTGAAATGATGTGGAAAGACATGGATGTTGTTCAGCAGACCAGCCTTGTCTCATCCCTTCATTCTCACTTGAAAACCGTTACGCCAGGCAACCTTCAGGGATAATCCCACAGTCAACAAGAACAATCCCCTAAGCTGTTACAGCTAGGGGATTGTTCTCTTATATATCTGTATCTTATGGAGCGGTCTCCAGAAACTTGGCGGTCGGATTCTTCTCCATGGCCGTTCTCATCGCATACTCATTCTCGAACAGAACCACATAATTATCCTTCTTGTCTTTCACCAGGGTAGAGTTAATCCGGAACTTAGATGGGTCAATATTATCGTCCACGATCCAGCGGGCAAACTGATACGGCATCCGTTGAAGCTGGACATCGACCCCGTACTCCCCCTTCATCCGGTACTCAAACACTTCGAATTGGAGCTGACCGACAACGCCCAGAATCGACTCATCAAAGCTCACCGTACGGAATACCTGAATGGTTCCTTCTTCTGTCAATTGGTCAATCCCTTTTTGATACTGTTTATGCTTGAGCGCGTTCTTCACTGTCACTTTGGCAAAGATCTCAGGAGAGAAAGTAGGCAGTTCGTCGAATATAACTTCGCCTCCCTGGCTCAGGGAGTCTCCGATCCGGAAAATCCCCGGGTCAAACAGACCGATAATATCGCCAGGATAAGCCTCCTGTACAATATCACGGTCCTGCGCCAAGAACTGCTGCGGCTGCGACAGCTTAATTTCCTTGCCTACCCGTACATGCTTCACGCTCATTCCGCGTTCGAACTTGCCCGATACAATCCGCAAGAAAGCGATGCGGTCCCGGTGGGCCGGATTCATATTCGCTTGGATCTTAAAAACATACCCCGAAAACTTCTCGTTGGTGGGTTCCACCATACCAGCCTTACTGACACGGGGCTCCGGCTTCGGCGCAAGCTGAAGGAAATTCTCCAGGAAGGTTTGAACACCGAAGTTATTGATTGCACTGCCGAAGAATACAGGCGTTAACTGCCCCTTCAGTACTTTTTCCAGATCGAATGGATCACCGGCAACGTCCAGCAGCTCCAAGTCCTGGCACAACTGATCATGCAGGTACTCTCCAGCCATCTCGCGAATGATTGGATCCTCATAGCCTTCGACCTTCTGCACTTTAATCTTGGAATGGTCATCCCCTTGGAATAATTCAACCTGATTCTTAACCCGATCATATACACCGCACAGGTCACGGCCGGAACCGATTGGCCAATTCATCGGCACGGAACGAATACCGAGAACCTGCTCAAGCTCCTCCATAAGATCAAACGGACTGCGCCCTTCACGGTCGAGTTTATTAATAAAAGTAAAAATCGGAATGCCTCGCTTGGCACAAACCTGAAACAGCTTAATGGTCTGGGCCTCAACCCCTTTGGCTACGTCAATCAACATGACGGCACTGTCAGCGGCCGTTAATGTTCGATAGGTATCCTCACTGAAGTCTTGGTGACCAGGCGTATCCAATATGTTAATTCGATGCCCTAAATAATCAAATTGCATAACCGACGAGGTAACCGAGATTCCCCGTTGCTTCTCAATCTCCATCCAGTCACTCGTTGCATGCTTGCTCGCTTTACGAGCTTTAACCGATCCAGCCAGACGAATGGCGCCCCCGAACAAGAGCAGCTTCTCAGTCAGTGTTGTTTTACCAGCGTCAGGGTGGGAAATAATCGCAAACGTACGACGCTTATCCACTTCATGCTGCAGTTCATCTATTAGCTTTGCCATTTCACAAATCCCTTCGTAACTAAAGTCATGTATATCATTGTACCACAATTTATACGCAAATCATCCCCAGGCTCTGTGTGCAAGGGGATGATTTTTTGTCATGTAATTATTAGATTCTAAGGTTATTTTTTCAACCAGACTACATTATCCTCAAGCTGACCGTTTACTGGCCACCAGTGGAATCCGTCTTCTTTCAGAAGCTCATCTGCCTTGTCTGGTCCCCAAGAACCAGCAGGATATGATTCCAGCTCGCCTTGGTTTTCTTTCCAAGCATTTGCAATCCGATCCACGAAGGACCATGCCGATGCCACTTCGTCCCAGCGGGTGAAGTAAGTGGAATCGCCGCGTGCAGCATCATGTAATAAGCGCTCATAAGCTTCCGGAGAGTTAATGCCCACGATGCAGCTTTGGCAGAAGTCCATCGCTACGGGTGCGATCTCAGACTCTGATCCTGGCTTCTTCGCGTTAATCTTCACATAAATGCCTTCCATCGGATTTACGCGAATAACGAGCAGGTTAGGTTCCAGAGAGTGCTTTTGGCCCAAATAGACATTGGTTGGCATCCGCTTAAACTCGACAACCACCTCGGTTGTCTTAACCGGAAGACGTTTCCCTGTACGGATATAGAATGGTACACCCGCCCAGCGGAAATTATCCACGAACACTCTTGCTGCAAAATACGTCTCCGTATTGGACTCCGGATTGACCTTGTCCTCTTCGCGATACGCCGGCAGATCTTTTCCACCCGCTGAACCCTTTGTATATTGGCCGCGAACGACGTTGTTCTTCACTTCTTCATTGGAAGCATATGGACGCAGGGAGCGAAGCACTTTGACCTTCTCGTCGCGAATATCTTCTGCGAGCAAACGGCTAGGCGGCTCCATCGCTATCATGGTTAGCAGCTGCAGGATATGGTTTTGTCCCATATCTCTTAGTGCGCCCGCATGATCATAGTATCCTCCGCGTTCCTCGACACCAACCGTCTCACCAAGCGTAATTTGAATGTTCGCAATATGCTTGTTATTCCACAGCGGCTCAAAGAAAGCATTGGCAAAGCGGATGACTTCGATGTTCTGCACCATTTCTTTACCAAGATAATGGTCGATCCGGTAGATTTCCTCTTCCTTGAACACTTTGCGGATCTCTTCGTTCAGCTTGGCAGCTGATTCAAGGTCATAGCCGAACGGCTTCTCGATCACCAGTCGGTTCCAGCCTTCTCCCTCAAGCATACCGCCCTTCATCAGGTTAAAGGATACGCTGCCGAACAATTCCGGAGCCAGCGCAAGGTAGAACAAGCGGTTACCCGGTATATTAAATTTCGACTCCAATTGTTCCGTTTGTTCACGAAGCTCACGGAATCCGTCAATATTGTTGATGTCTAGAGATTTATATTCAAAATGTTGTGCAAATGTATTCCATTCACTATCCTGCTCCGAACTATATCGGCAGAATTCCTGAATTGAACGATAAACGTCCTCCCTAAACTCTTCCTGGGTACGCGGACGTCGCGCCACGCCGATTACCGCAAAATCCTCATCCAGTTTTCCTTCCCGATATAGACTGTAGATCGCCGGAAACAACTTACGTCTTGCCAAATCACCAGTCGCTCCAAAGATGAAAAATACAGCGCCCGGTGCTTTCAATGTATCTAGATTTTGATTTTCAGCCATGGCTCCTCATTCTTTCTATAAATTATAGTGTATTTTTATGCATCCAAACTTACTTCGATGTGATGACATTTTAGCATATTCATTTCAAGTATGCTATCTCAATTCATATTTTTTCATCGGAGTTTCAAATATCATTTTCAATATTCTATTGTAATGACGGGAAATCCGATCGTAATTCTACTCCTTTTCTTCACCGAATCTTCATGCACAGCCATCTGCATATGAATAGGTGTATTGCCGCTCTTCACAAAAGTACCTAATGAAGGAGCTTCATAAGATCGGCTTAGTGTCCCCACATCTTCATATTTTTCCACCATACGAAGAGAAAGCATCTGGGCAGCGCTCTCCTCTACCTCTGTCATCGTTGCCTGAACATCTGTTGACGTCGATGCATAACCTTGAATGGACGCATTCCAGGTATTCGCTATGCCTGCTTCTTCCATTTGTTTTTGAATGCTCTCTCTTAGGCTCGTCATTTCCCCGGTGTTCCTGGCCGCTTCTCCCACAAGCATGACCCTAACGTAACTATTTCCTCGCTTCGAGATCGCCCAATTGAATTGGACCGATATCTCAGAGAGTTTACCCTCAGCTTGAAAAACTTCATTACCTTGTAGCTGGGATGCTGTAACCCCGGAGAGTCCTATTGTATGAGCCAGCTGCTGCGCTGCAGTCTTAGCTTGATCATTAGATAAAGAACTTATCAATTCACCTTGAATTTTTACCGTGAGGAGTGCCGAAGACTCCATATGTTCCAATCCAAGCGCTGCAAGCAGGGCCAGATCGCTTTCGTTTGCCTCTCCTGCTTCCAATCCTCCAAACGCTTCGATGGCCAGTCTTCCTGAAGCCGCTGATGCTTCCATGGGATGCGGAACGTTCCCACCGTCTCGATGACTTTCGGTTACTCCGGCAAATCCCACCATTATACCCGCTGCCCCGCACAGTAGCAGCATCATCACCATGAATTGTACACGAACGTTCCGCATTATGGGCTCCCCCTCATCCGAATCTATCAATCTAGTAAAAGGATGACCTCATCTATCGCGATTTATACCTCTTCATATCAAATAATCCTTGTTGGCTCCAGAGCAGTTTCGCAAATAAAAAAGGCTCCCGCACCGGGAGTCTTTACCTGCCACAATATATGCTTTAATGTTACGCCACTTCCATACAAAAAAGAAGCCAGCCTTTTCTATTCAGCCAGCCCATTCTTGTATGCATATATCGCGGCTTGAGTCCGATCCTCAACACCCAGCTTGCCTAATATATTGGTCACGTGGAACTTTACAGTTTTGATGCCAATAATTAAGTCGTCAGCAATGTCTTGATTGGATTTGCCCTGGGCCAGGAGCCGCAGTACTTCCATCTCCCGGTCAGTCAAATCGTTATGCGCCGGTGCTTCATTTTGCGGATGACGGAAACGGTTCATCATCTTGGAGGCTACTTGAGATTCCAGTACCGATTGCCCGCGTGCGGCTGCACGTATAGCATCTGCTACTTCGGAAGCCCGGGATGTCTTCAGCAAATAGCTGAACGCCCCAGCTTCTATCACCGGATACATCTTCTCATCGTCCAGATAACTGGTCAGTACAATCACTTTAAGATTCGGGAATTGTTTCATCAGCAGACGTGTGGTCTCAATGCCATCCATTCCATCCATCACGAGGTCCATCAGGACCACATCCGGATGATATTCCTGTGCCAAGCGTATGCCTTCCTCGCCGCTGCCCGCTTCCCCTACGACCTCAATACCGTCTTCTGTACCAAGCACGGCTGCCAACCCGATTCGCACCATCTCGTGATCATCGACCAGCAGCACCTTAATCGGTGTTTCCATCTCCATCCCCCCGTTTGCGTTCTTCTTTTATAAGCGGCACGATAATCTCAATTCGCGTTCCCTTGCCCGGGGCCGTTATGAACTGCAGCGAACCACCAATTTCCGTTACCCGTTCCTGCATCGTCGAAAGACCATAGGACGTTTGTTTTTTATCATCCATTTCAAAACCGACCCCATCATCCCGCAGCATTACCCGAACGGTGTTCTGCCTGCGATGAATACGGATATCCATTTTCTCCGCCTTCGAATGCCGCAGGGTATTCGACATGGCCTCCTGGATGATACGGAACAAATGATTCTCGATCCCTTTAAGCAGATGGATGTCATCATCCATCTCAAACGTGATTTCCATCGGTACTTTGATTCGCAATTCCTTAATTAAATCCCGTAGTCCCTGTTCAAGCGCTTTTCCTTCCAAGTAAACCGGCCGCAGATGAAGAAGCAGCGCCCTCATCTCGGATTGCGCAACAGCCGACATTTCCTCAATCAGAGCTACCTGGCGCTGTGCTTTGTCAAAATCCTTATCCAGCGTCCTGCCTACAGCCGTTGCCGTCATTGAGATCGCAAACAGCTGCTGAGATACCGCGTCATGGAGCTCTCGGGCCAGCCTCTGTCTCTCTTCCACAATGGCTGTGACCCTGGCCTGCTCAGCAAGCTGGGCATTGTTCGTGGATAAACGCTGCAAGGAAGACACCTGCTCTTCCCAACGTTTGCTGATGGTTACGAGCTGCTCTCCAAGCCGCCCCACTTCATCCTCGCCGATATCCGGCATTACATCAGTAAGGCTGCCCTTTTCCCAGTTCACCAAGGTCTCTCTTACAAGGTCCACCCGGCGTTTGACCCGGTATCCCTGGAAGAATCCATAGATCGCGCCTAAACCGATAGGAAATAACACCAGGGTAATGCCTGCTTCAACTCGGTTCTTCCAAGTCTCGAACGGTTGAAGATAGCCATATGTATATAATAAATACAAGACAACTAGCATGACAACCAATCCCAGAAGGGTCCCCTCACGCATACTTCGGGTAATCATATTTGCTTTCTTTTCCGTTTCCACGGGGCAACCCTCCTGAATGGTTTAGCAGAACAAATCATGTCATTCTTATATTCAAATCTCCACCTAAATAAGAGACGATCAATTTCACTTTATATTCACTGGTTTCATAATTGGGCGATTGATACCGCATGCGGTTTAATACGCCAGTTTCCTTCCGATCATCCATATGAATCGAGCCAAACAAGATGGATGCTTCCACCTCTACTCCATAATAGTCCGGGACGATCACATCAAGATCTCCAAGCAGTCCATGGAACATGAGAACGGTTTGGCGCTCCTCGGGAAGCGCAAGGGACAGATCGATATCCGCCTCTCCAAGCACATGCCATACACTCAAACTGCGCATCACCCATGGTGCACGATCCCAATCAAAATTGGACATAAAATTCTGCTTCTGAACATATCCTGTCGTGGTATGAGCGCGTTTAGATTTGCCATAGAAAATACCTAGCGATATCAAGCTGATGCCGATAATCAACATGAGATGCTCCAGCAGCAGCAGAACGGCACCAACGGCGAGTAAAATGTATCCCTTCTTCACACGGCCTTCTCTGATCTGAAGAACGCCTGCCAACATAAGCAGCAGGGCGACGATGGTGAAGAAACCAAACCAACGGCCGAAAAGCATAATAATACCCAAGCTGATTAAACCAACTGCTATCCAGCGGTTTCTGTCCATGTCGCACCTCCTTGATGACCTAGATAAAGCTCGGAAAAGCCATATCAGCGGGAGATTCCCACTGTATGGCTTTGCCTGCACTATACGGACAAGCTCATTCGTATAGCATATCATATGAACCATGTGTTCGAATACGGTTTGTGCTTATTTTGCTGACTTGTTCAGGAATTACTCGGATTTCGAAGAATTCCCCATTTTGTTCTTGAGCGCTTGCAGCTGCTCATCTACCTTCAATTGCTTCTCAGCATCTACCGGACTTGTGTATACGGCACTGTTAGGGCGGTATGGAGCGCGGAGCACATCAGCTTCCGCTTCCATTTGCATGATTTTTTCCTCCATGCGGTGGAAGCCCATCGAAGCACTGCCGCTCTCGATCGTATGCAGGCTGCTCACTTGAGACATTTGCTTCTTCGCTTTGGCCATTTGAGCTCGAGCTACAAGCTCATTACGCTTGTTGCGCATTTTGTAGAACTCGTCTTTCATTTCATGCAGCTGAGCTACGAGTTCTTTGGCTTGAGCCTCGGATTGCATATGCAGTTCCACATACTCGGTTTCTTTCTGATCGAAATAGATTTTTTCCTCAAGCAGCTTGCGAGCTACTTCTTCTTGACCGTTTTTCAAAGCCAATTCAGCTTGTGCTTCACGTTGAGCAGCCACTTTCACAGCCTCATCAACACGCTGCTTCATACGACGCTCGTTCGCCATTTGCTTCGCAACCGTTACCTCTGCTTCATGAATTTCTGCCTCCATGTCGCGCAGATACTGGTTCAGCATTACGATAGGATCCTCTACTTTATCCAACAGCTCATTCACCGATGCCTTCGTCATATCTTTAATTCTTTTAAATACTCCCATGTTATTTATCTCCCTTCTCATAGTTCGAAAGTTTTTTCTTCAATTCTTCAATTTCTTTTTGCATTGCTTTCTTCTCGATATCCTTCATCATGGCATCCAGATCGGAGTCCGCTGACCCATTGCTTCTGGATTCATTCGGCCGGTCATATTTCGGACCAAAATGTCCTTGGTCGTTCGAATAATTTTGACGTCCATAACCATCGTTGTAGCTGTTATAACCTGGTCCTGGACCCCGATGATCGTGGGGACGATATCCGCCATGTCTTCCTGTTGGAGCATATGGATCGTGATAATACGGTTCTTTGGGAACCACCAGGGATGCAATCAGATAGATCAAAAGCAATGTACCGCCTGAGAAAAAGACACTGACTACAAATATGACTCGAAGCAGGGTAGATTCGATTCCAAAATAATCGGATATACCGCCGATCAATCCTGTAAACATCTTATCGCGGTTGGAACGGTACAATTTAGTCATGGTTACTCCTTTCCGCTGTTGTTATTCAGCTTTTGCTTCAGACGGGCAAGTTCTTTTTCCAATACGGTGGAGACAGACTCTCCAGCCTGATCCATGTATTCCTGCCCCATGCGGCGTAGATCGCGAAGGCTTCTCGCTTCCAGTTCCCAGTCGCTGATGCGGTCTTCAAGACGATTGAACATCTTAGGTACATCAGGACCTCCACCATAGGAGCCTGTACGCTCATTCATTTTTTGCTGAAGGCGAAGCGTCTCCACTCGGGCAACGTAATACTGGCGCTTACTGTATACTGTCTGGTACTCCATCCGCAGCTCACCGAGCTGCTCTTCAATCTCTTTTAGCGACTCGAGGCTTGAGGTTAACAGACCTTGGTATTGTTCAATCTTTTCCTCATAGATTAGCTTTTCCTGCAGAGCCAACTTGGCAAGATGATCTTCGCCGGCTTTTAGTGCAAGCAGAGCCTGCTCTTCACGCTTATCTCGCATGTTCTCTGCTTGATCCACCTGCTGTTTCAGCTGCCTGGAGTGTACTTGGCATTGCTGCTGCAGTTTCTCGGCTTCTGCGATGTCTTGTCTCGTTGAATGCAGGAACTGGTCGATCAATCGAACCGGATCCTGGCTCTGCTCAAGCTTTTCGTTCAATGTTGCTACGGTAATATCTCTTATCCGTCGAAAAACACTCATATTGGTTTAGCCCTCCTCATCTATCATGATTCGCTGTCATGTATGTTGTTTAGGTTGTGTTCATTATTAGTAGCGGTGTCTGCCATTCTTCATTCGGGACACCCCATAGACGATTAAGATAATTCCAAGGATCGGAGCCAGCACCCAGGACAGCTTACTCATCAACCAGACCAAACCGATACCAAGAACGACCCATCCCATCAAGGTGTTTCCTCTGCGTATACCATAGTACCCCAACGCGATGATCAGTACTGGGATTAGAAGACTGAATAACCAGCCAAGCAGAGGACCGAACACTCCCAGAAGAACCAGGATCCCTAAACCAATCAACAAAATACTCATTCCATTGCCTCTTGAATTCCTCATATATACACCGCCTTTCTATTGTTTGATCGTTGTTTCGTTTGTTCAACCTTATGACTCTATTTTAGGTAATAATGAGTTTTCTCAAAACGGCCTGTGGACGGTTTTTCAACCTAGACCTAAGGCGGGGCAACCTACAGACTTACGTCTTAACTCTATCCTAGATACCCTACTCAACCTTCTTTGCAAGTGCATAAACGCCTCCCCTCTCAAGATTCTTAACGCCTTGAATCGCTGGCTCTCTAGTTGAATGGTTCTGAATGATTCAGGTTTGAGGATGTGAATGATTACTGAGGTAAAAGAAGGAGTTTTATGAACAAATGGCTAGCAACGTAAGATACACGATATAGGAGTTGTGTGAAAAATAACATGAGAGGTTATATAGCGAATAGAAGTCAGCTGCGAAGATATTCAGCGTTTCAAGATATGGGTATAACGAAAAAGGAATGCAGACATAAGCTGTCTACATTCCTTTTGATAATGCCGGTGAAGGGACTCGAACCCCCACGGTTTCCCTCACGATTTTGAGTCGCGCGCGTCTGCCAATTCCGCCACACCGGCTTACACTATGGCGTGCCCTAAGAGATTCGAACTCCTGACCTTTTGATTCGTAGTCAAACGCTCTATCCAGCTGAGCTAAGGGCACAAAATTGTGTTATGGAGGCGCCACCCAGATTCGAACTGGGGATAAAGCTTTTGCAGAGCTGTGCCTTACCACTTGGCTATGGCGCCAGAAATAAAAATGGAGCGGACGACGGGAATCGAACCCGCGACCCTCGCCTTGGCAAGGCGATGCTCTACCGCTGAGCCACGTCCGCAAACATAAAATCAATGGCTGGGGATATAGGATTCGAACCTATGCATGACGGAGTCAAAGTCCGTTGCCTTACCGCTTGGCTAATCCCCAATATGATTTTGTAATATGGGGCGATCGAGGGGAATTGAACCCCCGAGTGCCGGAGCCACAATCCGGTGCGTTAACCACTTCGCCACGACCGCCATATTTCATACCTATGAATCGATTGGCAGGGGCAGCAGGAATTGAACCCACACTAACGGTTTTGGAGACCGCTGTTCTACCTTTAAACTATGCCCCTAAAAACTGGTGGAGGATGATGGATTCGAACCACCGAACTCGAAGAGAGCAGATTTACAGTCTGCCGTGTTTAGCCACTTCACTAATCCTCCAGAATGGTGCCGGCGAGAGGACTTGAACCCCCAACCTACTGATTACAAGTCAGTTGCTCTACCAATTGAGCTACACCGGCATATAAAGTTATAAAACGTACATGGTGGCTCGGGACGGAATCGAACCGCCGACACGAGGATTTTCAGTCCTCTGCTCTACCGACTGAGCTACCGAGCCTTAAAGCTCTTCGCGAACTATGACGAACACCCAAATCGGTTACTCATCTCATCCCTGAAGCTTGTAAAAAATGGCGGAACTGACGGGATTCGAACCCGCGATCTCCTGCGTGACAGGCAGGCATGTTAGGCCTCTACACCACAGTTCCACGAGGCATTATCGCATGAGCGATAGTAATTGGTTGCGGGGGCAGGATTTGAACCTACGACCTTCGGGTTATGAGCCCGACGAGCTACCGAACTGCTCCACCCCGCGTCATTAAAAGGATTGCATGTATGGGTTCCCCGAAAAGTAATCGGAATTTTCTGCGAAGCATGAGCTTCACTTTTTGGGGATGAATTATGGTGGAGGCTAACGGGATCGAACCGCTGACCCTCTGCTTGTAAGGCAGATGCTCTCCCAGCTGAGCTAAGCCTCCGGAGTAAAAGTGACTTCTATCATAACAAAACCCGATATAAGAAGCAACTATTTTTTCGACGGGATTCTCATCCCCTGAAGCATTTAATGTTAGTGGTGACCCGTAGGGGATTCGAACCCCTGTTACCTCCGTGAAAGGGAGGTGTCTTAACCCCTTGACCAACGGGCCTTGCTTATTAAAATAGTGGCGGAGAGAGAGGGATTCGA
>NZ_JBCMXJ010000014.1:0-604 GCF_050475945.1 Paenibacillus solani | reverse complement strand
GCGAACGAGATTCGCTAGTGACGAAGAAGTTGATCTTTGAAAACTGAACAACGAGTGAGTAAAACGGACCGCTTAGGCGGGACGTTGAAATAGAGAATGAACACATTCTCGTCAGTTAAGAAATGAGCAAGTCAAACACTTTATTGGAGAGTTTGATCCTGGCTCAGGACGAACGCTGGCGGCGTGCCTAATACATGCAAGTCGAGCGGACTTGATGGAGAGCTTGCTCTCCTGAGAGTTAGCGGCGGACGGGTGAGTAACACGTAGGTAACCTGCCCTTAAGACTGGGATAACTACCGGAAACGGTAGCTAATACCGGATAATTTATTTTGCTGCATGGCGAAATAATGAAAGACGGAGCAATCTGTCACTTGAGGATGGACCTGCGGCGCATTAGCTAGTTGGTGGGGTAACGGCTCACCAAGGCGACGATGCGTAGCCGACCTGAGAGGGTGAACGGCCACACTGGGACTGAGACACGGCCCAGACTCCTACGGGAGGCAGCAGTAGGGAATCTTCCGCAATGGACGAAAGTCTGACGGAGCAACGCCGCGTGAGTGATGAAGGTTTTCGGATCGTAAAGCTCTGTTGCCAGGGAAGAACG
>NZ_JBCMXJ010000012.1:0-282934 GCF_050475945.1 Paenibacillus solani | reverse complement strand
CTACTTTGAGGGGATAATACCAGTTACGGGCTAGTTTAAATCTACCAATTAATAAGTATTGCTATTGCGTCAGCCCTTTAGCCTGCAGATAGGCTCGCTTGTATTCAGCCGCTTTTTGGGCAATCAAGCTGTAATCCTGCTGCTTCAAAGCCTCACTTGTCAGATCTGAACCAATACCGACAGCGATCGCTCCCGCCTTGATCCATTCGCCAAGATTATCAAGCGAAACACCACCGGTCGGCATGATATTCGCCTGCGGGAGCGGGCCCTTGATCGCCTTAATCATCGACGGGTCATACAGGTTGCCTGGGAACAGCTTGACGATGTCCGCACCTAGTTCCAACGCTTCCTGGATCTCCTTAATCGTCATGGCCCCAGGCATGACTGGAATCCGATAGCGGTTGCATAGCATTACGGTTTCCCTGCTCAGACACGGCCCAACAACAAATTCGGCACCATTCAATATCGCAGCACGCGCGGTTTCCGGATCAAGTACTGTACCTACACCGATAATGGCATAGGAGGATGGGTCTTCGGCGTCCCATGAATATTTGCGCGACAACGTTTCAATGGCCCGCAGTGCAAACGGTACGGTCATCGTCACCTCGATTACTTTGATGCCGCCGGCTATGGCTTGTTCAGCCATCTCCACAACCTGCTCCGGCGTTTCACCGCGCAGGACCGCGACCACGCCCTCTTCCGCTATTTTTTGAATCAACTGCAGTTTCTTCATCCTTACTCCTCTTTTCTTATCGAAAGTTACACAGAATACAATTCAAACGTACATTCCGCTCCGTTTATCATTTTCACTGGACTGCCTGAAGCCATATGTTTCAAACATAGTTGATCTTCAGTCGTCCATCCTGTATACGCTACCTCAAGCGCTTCGTTTGTCTTGAATTCCGGCTTCTGCTCAGACATACGTCGTGCGAACGCCGCCATTTCTTCGATTCCCCTGTGCTCCGCATCCCGAACGGACACCGCCTCTACGGTTAGAGCAATGTCGTCGCCACGGCAAACGACCAGATGATATCCGGACTGTTCCCTAATGTCATAAGTCGTCCCAGGGCTCAAATGGATGGCAAAATAAACCTCGTCTACCTTGCCGTACAAAGCTTCTAAATCGTACAACCATTCCCCTTCCGGTAGAACGCCGACAACTTCTCTGCCCCCGGCATCAGCTGATTCAGACAGCGGATATAGAGCCAACACGACATTTTTGTGATACAGCACCTCCATCCACTCGCTTTGGTGGCGGGGATCGCTTCCAGAAGGCTCATATCCCTCCCCCGGGTGAAAGAAGTACAGCTGATTCACTTTGCCTTCGGTGCGGACAGGGAGACTGTACATCCAGCGCAGCTGCTCGTTGTCGAACTCAAGAACCCGTTCCCACAATCCTCCCACCGCAAAATATTCCGTCACATAGGCATAGGAATGCAGCCGCCGCATCTCGCCTTCAACCGATTTCATCACCGCCTTGCGCACTTCCGTCGGTTCGCTCCGATTTAGGGCAAGCTGCCGTTTCGCTTCCGGTGCTTCGTAGAATAGAAAACCGGCATACTCCGTGCGCGGCATCTCCTCCGGCAGGCTGAAATCACCGAACTGAACATAATCGTGAAGCACATTACCATCCCTCGGTGCATCGTGAGGCCATCCCCTGGAGTGGGCTCCTACCCAGGACCCTTTCAAATAATAGAGCGTGCGCAAGCTCCACAGTTCATCCAATAGTTCACGAAGCTCCTGCTTCAATTGCGGATCCTCCACCAATTCCAGCGTACAGGTGAATGCCTGCGTCCAATGCCAGAACCACGGCAGACACCCGTACTCTGCCATACCGTCCTGGCGGAGCACAGTCAGGGTATCCCTAAGACTTTGTTTTCCGTCCTCCAAAAGCTCCTTATCACTGAAACGCTGGCCGAATATTAACTTGGCCGCCGTATACTTAGCCTCATGATGGTTGCACACGGTAAGCGGCTTGCGAAAAAATCCTCCATGATATATGTGCTCCAGCGCAGTCTCAAACTCCCTCGCCAGTCCTTCACTCATCTCACTTTCAAACTTACGATGGAAGTAAACCATCAAGCTCCCCATCAATTCTACCGGCAGCACATGTGGACTCGCCGCTTCCGGCTCAGGCTCCAGGTTCAGCGGCCAGTGTCCGTACATCGGGCTCTTTGCATCCCTATTCTGCAGCCGCAGCACACGACCTAAAACCTCCTCTGCCAGCCGTTTACCTTCCTGCCGACTGAACTGCGGATCATGCTCAAAGTCTAACGAAGCTGCAAACAGATAGGAGGCATAATAGAAGTTGTCACGCACATCACTATGAAACCACAATCCGCTAGAACGCAGAGGTTTACTCCATGCTTGTTCCGCAACGTTTCGAACAATCAGGCTCATTCTCTCTTTATATTCGTTCATAGATACTCCTTTCCCAATCCGATGAAAATTCTGCTTCCCAACACTAATGTACGATAAAAACAAACAAAAATAAACCTATTTGAACTTATATATACATAGCGAACCAAAATATACAATCGAAAAGGTGAATTTTTGATTAAAAACGTATAGGTTTCTGACATTATCCAACTGGACTCCTACTTTAGGAACATACGATAATAGCCCGGCCAGAGAATCTCTCTGGCCGGGTTATCCCGAAAAGGATGAACCGTAAATCCTGTCGTAATGGACTACTTGTCTTCTTCGTCCTGAACGAAATTAAGCACAGCTTCGTCCACTGCCGCAGTCTGACCAAGGTCCGGTTGATCAGACAGTTTAACTTCACAAGATTCGGGTCGGCCATGCAATTCAAAAAGAACCAGCTCATTTTCCCCTTTCCGCAATAAAGGACCAGGAATATACAAGGCCTTCTGAGGCCCGGCGTTCCAGTACCGGCCAAGATTGAAGCCATTGATCCAGGCGACACCCTTTGTCCAGCCATCAAAGCGAAGAAACGTATCTCCGATGTCCTCCACTTGAAAGCAGCCGCGGTAAAAGCCGGGCAGTCCTGCGCTTGCCGACTCTTGCATGGACAGTTCTTCCTGCTCCACCTGACCTTTATCCGTAACCGGTTTATACGAGAGTGATGCCAACATCTCCGGCTCAAGCGGCAGGGGCTGAATTGTCCAGTCATACAGGAACTGGTTATCGATTCTCACGCCTTCCGTGATTCCCTTGGGATCGCGGATCAGCGGTCCGTAATTGATCCGGCCCATGTTCTCAACGAGAATATCCAGTCTCGCTCCGTTTGCTGGTACACTTATATCGAGCGACCCCGAATTCCATCGTTCGATTACGCCAAGCGGCTGACCGTCCAGAAATACCTGGGCGCGATCACGAACCTCCTGAATAAACAGCTGCTGTCCTTGCCGCGGTCCCTGAATAAATGTGCTGTACAATATAAAACCATAGGACTGTCCGAATTTTTCCATCGGCTGGATCGATACGCTTTTTATCGGTTCTGAGAGATGCTGCAGATTGGCATCCGTAAACAGTCCGGCCATCTCAGACAAAGCTACCTTTCCATAGGCTACCTTGGGAATCGGCTCCGGGAAGTCACAATCTGGGTAAAAGCCATGCTTGTTGAGCACTAACCGCACCGCCTCATATTTCTCCGTCTTATCTCCCCATTCTGTCAAAGGGGCATCATAATCATAGCTTGTCGTTGTTGGTTCATATGTCTTTATGTGATTCGCCCCACTGTAAAAGCCAAAGTTGGTTCCACCATGGAACATATACATATTAATCGAGGAGCCCTTCCCGAGCATTTCATCCAGTACGCCGGCGACGTCCGCCGCATCCCGCACATGATGATCCTCCATCCAGTGATCAAACCACCCGTTCCAGAATTCCATGACCATCAGCGGCTCATCCGTACGATATTCACGATATTTGCTGAAGGATTCTTCTACCCGGGAACCGAAATTCACAGTCGCGTGCACATGGTCAATTGACCCGCCTAACAGCATTTCGTCGGTTGGCCCATCGGACGTAAAGAGAAGCACATCAACCCCGCGCCGCACCAGTCCTGCGCGCAAATACTCCAGATATGCGTGATCGTTGCCATAACTGCCGTATTCATTTTCGACCTGAACGGCCAAAATCGGCCCTCCGTTTGTTGACAGCAGCGGAACCAGTCTTGGGATCAGCTCATCGTAATAATGATCCACCTTGCTTAAATAGAGCGGGTCACTGCAGCGAAGCTGAACTTCTCCATAACCAAGAAGCCAACCCGGCAAGCCTCCAAACTCCCATTCCGCACAGATGAACGGGCTGGGTCTGACTATAACGTACAGGCCCAATTTCCCTGCTAATTCGATAAACGAACCGACATCGGCCATACCGCTAAAATTAAATTTCCCTTCTTTGGGTTCGTGCACATTCCATGCGATATAAGTTTCAACAGTATTAAAGCCGCAGGCCTTTAATTTTAATAGTCTGTCTTCCCAATATTCAGGAACGACACGGAAATAGTGAATCGCTCCCGATATGATCCGGTACGGCTGACCGTTCAGCAAGTATCGTCCGTTCTTCCAAGTGAGCACTCCCATTACAGATCTCCTCCACCCATGTTATAATCCAAGGTTTATTGCCCGCAGCGATAAACCGCTATTTTATTGATTTTCGGACTTGCTGCCGATTCCAGTACCCGCAAACGCACCTTGTCAGCAGTTACTGGAGAGAACGCATCGATTTTCTTGTGACCGATCGCGCTGCCGCGTGTAAGTTCGTGCCACTCCCCATCGATGAAGGCTTCCAGCACATATTGACTGATCCGTTCCCCGTATGCAATTTCCTCCATGACAATAACATGGTCGATCACACATGCTTGAGGAAGGCTCAACTGGGTGACCTCTCCCGATCCCGAGCCTTCGGCCAGAGCATGACCAAACCGACGCTCAATCTCTCTGCCAAACTCCTGTAGCCGCTTTACATCTGCTTCCGGAAACAGCCCCCGCGGGTCCGGAGCGACATTGAGCAGCAAAGTCGCCCCGTGTCCAACCGAGCGATAATAGATTTCCATTAACTGATCAAGAGACAACAGCAAATGTTCTTCGTCCGGATGCCAGAACCATCTGTCTTTTCGGATGGGAACATCGCATTCCGCGGGCACCCAGTCCGGCGTCTCCGGTAGCCACTTCAGCGATTCTTCGCTGAACATGCTGCCCCTCGAAGAATCGGCCGTATTCCAGCAAGGATACGGAGCTAACCCATCCTCATTACCAACCCAACGGATCGTGGGCGCACCCATATTAAACACCATGGCGCTTGGCTGATGTCTTTTCACAAGATCCATGATTCGAGGCCAGTCATATTCACGGCCTTCCGACCCTGCGCCGTCAAACCAGATTTCCACAAGCGGACCATAGCCCGATAAGAGCTCCTCCAATTGTCTGCAATAAAAGTCATCATACTGCTTCGGGTCTGCATAACACGGCTCGTGCCTGTCCCAAGGGGATACATAAATACCGAAGCCGATGCCCTCTTCCCGGCAAGCTTCCGCGCATTCTTTTACGACATCGCCTCGCCCCTCCTTCCACGGACTCGAGGCTACGGAGTATTCCGTTGTTGCCGTCGGCCACAGGCAAAAGCCATCATGGTGCTTGGCCGTCAATATGAGATAACGGAATCCGCCTTCCTTCGCGGACCGGGCCCACTGTTTGGCATCCAGGCTGTCCGGATTAAACAAAGAGGGATCATCCTTACCTTCCCCCCATTCCTGGTCACAGAACGTATTGATTCCAAAATGGCAGAACATCCCGAGCTCCATGTCCTGCCAAGCCAGCTGCTCCAACGAAGGAACAGCAAGCCGGTCTTTAGGCTTTCTTGTAATTGCCATGCGTTTTCCCTCCCACTCTCTACCGTCGTCGTAATAAAAAAGGGCTTTGGGGAAGCCGGTTTATTGGCCCCCCGAAGCCCGATTCCTACCAGGATTCTCTACTTTGTGCTATCTCTGTTACTTAATAACGCTTTTTTCGTTAATGATTTTCGTTGCCTCATCGACCATCCATTTTTGAACCTCATCAATCGGCTCATTGCTGAGCATATATTTCGCAAAGCCATCATCAATGATCTTGGTCAATTCTGCTGTAGACGCGATCATAACTTTGGCCGCATCCAGATATTGGATTTCATCACTAAACAGTGTATATTTCAACGAATCCATATCGTACATATCCTCTTTACCTGCAACCAGCTTCGTCAGCAGATCCTCGTTATTCGCCTTCTTGTAACCAGAGAACTCAAGTCTGTTGTCGGAATCAGCTGTTGTCATGAATCTCATAAGTTTGAAGGATGCATCCTTGTTGGCGGAATTGGCGCCCATCGCCAGCATATTACCGCTGGTGAAGTATTTTCCTTCATACTCTTTAGGTTCCCAGCCAGCAGGAGGCACAGGTACAGGAGCGAAGGCTGTTTTGAATTCATGCGGATATTGCTCGGTATTGCCTGGGTCAGCGATCGTAAAGTTGCCTGTAAGAATCATAGCAGCTTCTTCATTAAAGAATTCAGTACGGTAGTTCAGCTTAGCAGCAAGTACGTCACTGTAAGGTTTAGCCGACTTGTCCTTCTCCTCCATGTCTTTACGGAGCTGGAAGAAATACTTGTAAGTCGGATCGGACAGAATAGTTGTTCCGTCCTCATACACAAACGGATCTTTCATCATGGTTTGGGCCGGAGCGTTCATATAAAGCTCCCATGTATGGAAGTAAGTTCCATAACGCTTGTCAACGCCTTCACCCTTGGTCATTTTATTAGCGTAGTCGCGGTAGTCGTCCCATGTCCAACCATATTTCGGTACCTCAAGTCCCGCTTCATCCAGAGCATCCTTATTGAGCATGACATAGTTCGTGCTCTTGGTGTACTGCATTCCATAGTACTTGTCGCTTAGCTTAGGATTTACAAAGTACTCATCTTCCGGAACCAGACTTTCCTTCTCATAGAGCTCGTTCAGAGGAGCAAGAGCTCCACGTTCAGCCCGTTCGAGAACTCCGCCCAAGCTTGGAAATTGAATAACATCAATCGTTTCACCGGAAGAGATCAGGAAATCAAGCTTTTTCAGCATTTCCACGGAATCGCCGGGAACCAGAACCACATGTTCAACCTTGATTTCCGGATTTTGATCCATAAATTCCTGGAGCATGGCATCCGTTCCAGCCTGTTGAGCTTCGTTATCCCAGTTGTAGTACTTGATGGTGGTAACCTCTTTGCCTGACTTGCTGGCATCCGCATCTGACCCGGAGTTTCCGCAACCGCTTAAAATCAGGGTGCTTGCCAGGATCGTGCTAAGAATGACGGATAATCTGTGTTTGACTTTTTTCTTCATCTTACTTCCCCCTGCACAGATAAATTAGTTGTGGTGCTATTTCCATGTTCATTATAGGCACCCGCGAGACCAATCAAGTGCACAATTTTGATGTTCTATGATCACTTTTTTGACTTTTGCGTATACTTTTGATCTCTTTTTCATTAAATTTGTATCAACCTTTTACCCCGCCTAAAGCGATACCATTTATGACTTGCTTTTGCAATACGATGAACACGATGACGAGCGGAATGATCGCCGATACTGCTGCCGTCATCATGATGGCATAGTTGTTGGTGTAGTCATCACGGAATAGTGTCATACCCAGCGGAATCGTGTATAAATCCTTGTTCAGCAAGAAGATGAGCGGATTCTGATAATCGTTCCAAGTCCAAATGAACTTAATAATCGCTACCGTAGCAAGCACCGGCTTGCATAGCGGAACAATAATGGAAGCAAATGTCCGCAGATGACCCGCTCCGTCAATTCTGGCCGCTTCCAAATATTCATCGCTGATCCCGATCATAAATTGACGCAGAAGGAACGTGAAGTAAATCGAGAACATACTCATGAAGATGATAGCCGCATGTGTATTGTAGAGACCAAACCAGCGAATGAGCAGAAACCGCGGAATCAGCGTAGCCTGATCGGGAATGATCATGAACGAGAGCAAGGCCATAAAGACGATATTCCGTCCTTTGAATCGAATTTTCGTTAGAGAATAAGCTGCCATGGATGAGATGATTAGCGTGATTAAAGTGGTGATAATTGCTATTTTAAAAGAATTAAAATAGAAATCATAGAAGGGAACCTTTCCCATCCAAACCGTCTTGAAATTGTACGCCAGATTCACCTTTTCCGGTATCCATTGAATCGGGAAACGCATAACATCCTTCTCATATTTGAAAGCCGCGGAAATCATCCAGATAAGGGGAACGAGAAACACGATGGACAATGCCCCCATGAAAAGGGTAATTACTGCTTTGGACATGTTATTTCGAAGCAACTGCATGTATATTCCTCTCCCTCTTTATTCTTCATTTCTCATTTTCCAGGTGAGCGCGGTAATCAGCCCGATAATCGCGAACAGCAGCCAGGAAATGGCCGAAGCGTATCCCATATTGTAATATTTAAAGCCTTCCTCATAGATACGGAATACGAGCACGGTAGAAGAATTGTTCGGTCCGCCTTCCGTTAAAAAGGCGATGATGTCAAACACTTTAAACGAACCAATCAACATCGTAATCAACAGGAAGAAGGTTGTTGGACGCAGCATCGGAACCGTAATCGCAAAAAACTTTTTAATCGCCCCGGCACCATCAATATCCGCCGCTTCATAAATCTCATTCGAAATGTTCGTGAGACCGGCCATATAGATAATGATCGTATAGCCAAGGCCCGCCCAGGAACTGATAATCGAAATCGCCAAGAGCGACGTTTTCGGATCGACCAGCCATTTCGGCGGATTGCTGATCCCGATATCCATCAGAAACTGGTTGATCGGTCCCAGCGATGGGTGGAATAATGCACTCCACACCGCAGCAACTGCGATAATCGAAGAAATATAAGGAATGAAGAACGCAACTTTAAAATAACTTTTGAAGAACACACTGTTGTGAATCAAAACCGAAAGCACCAGGGCGATGGCAATCGGGATTGGCACCGTAAGAACCATATAGATCAAATTGTTCTTTACCGCTTGAATAATGGTCGGATCATGGAACATCTTGATGTAGTTATCAAATCCGGTAAACTCAATCCCCTTGACACCCGACAGCAGATCCCAATTGGATAAGCTCAAATACAAAGAAAATCCAAGCGCAAATACGTTTAATAGCAGCATCCCGATGATTTCCGGGGCAAGAAACAGCCACCCGATTAAAGCCTCTTTCCGCTTGGGAGTCCAAAACTTCCGCCGGCTCTTTGGCACTGGTCGTTGTACAGCCTCCATGAAGCATCACCTCAACAATTTGTAAGTTGTCATTATAGTAATACATTCGACCTCATCAAGAAGGAGGGATTATGACCAGCCATGTGCAAGATTTTGACCTAAAGAAAGCCCCGCAAAGTGGAGCCTATGCTTCGATGTTTATTCCAAATACTTTGCGGAGACCCCAAAACATATAAATGCGAATACATTATTGCTAACGCTTCGTAGAAAACTCATACATTCTTAAATCTTAAAAAGCCGCCCTTGCCAGGCGGCTTGCTGCTGTAAATGTGAATTGAACTGTAGCGCTCCACTTATTTTCGCGCCGTGTACTTCGCTTTATATTCGCTCGGCGTGCTCCCCACGTATTTTTTAAATACTTTTGAAAAATACGTCCGATCCGAATAGCCGAGTCCCATGGCCAGAGATTCCAGATTTTGTCCGGACATTCTGAGCTTTTTGGTGGCAATCTTCATTTTGTATTGATGCACGTAATCCGTGAAGGTAAGCCCCGTCAACCGTTTGAAATATCGTGAAAAATAGCTCGGGTTCAAATACAGATAGCGTGCCATGTCAATCGACGTAATGTTATCGTCAAGATGCTGATCGATATACTGCTGGATCACCTGCAGCTTCGGTTCGTTCGTGGTACTCCCCATTCCCGTTCCCGTTTGCCGGGCTCCCATCATCTGTACAAGGTTACTCTCCACCAGTTCCATCATATCCTCCAGTCTGCGAGATAAAGCAAGGTAGGCGAACAGTTCCTCTTCGAATTTCAAGCTGGAGAACATCAATTCAATACTGCGAAGCATGGAGGATAAATCCCTGGCAACGTCACCCGGTTCAATCGACAACTCTTTCGCGGATGTGGCGATCTTCTGTAACGTTGTGCGTATACCGTCCAAATCCTGCTTGATGAGCATCCGTTCCAGCTCCGAAACATAGCTGTCAAGAAACCGCTGAGGCGCATTTTGAAACCATCGGGACCTGATTTGCGAAACTTCAGTTATCGTAAAGTCGGCGGTATTCTCATAAAACTCGTACTTGCCATGAAGAATTTCCTGATAAATCGAACCTATCGAGCTTAATTCCATTTTATCCGTGACTGTTATAACATTCGGTTGAATTTTGAGAAAATTAACACACTGGTAACGCAGCCGCTGCAAGTAGTTATGAAGATGCAGACTAGCATTCTGTGCTAGATTGAGACGATAGTTATATAGAATTACGATGTTCCCCTGCTCCATGAACGGCGTAATCCCTTCATATAATTCAGACAATTCCGCCGCGATATTATAGACAGCGTATAAAATCAGTGGAAACTCCGTTTGTCTGAAACGCTTGTCAAAGCTGGGAAGCTGAATGCTGACCAACCCCATCATAAACCACGGATAAGTCCAAGCGATTCCGATCTGCGCCGCATAAGCCAGAGTTGTCTCAGACGGTGAGCCATTGATTACCCTTTGCAGCAAATCTTGACGGTAAAGCTGACTGTTGTAATTCGCCGTCTCGCGCTGAATCAGACCGGATCGCTTCTTTAACAAATGCATGGATTTGCCGAGGCTCTCCTCCAACTGCTCCGCTGTAAGCTGATCCTTAATCAAATAGTCATCCGCTTGCAGTTTTACGGCTTGCTGGGCGTAATGAAAATCCTCATGACAGGTTAGGAAAATAATCCGTACCTCCGGCTTCGTGCGAATAAAATGGTCCGCGAGCTCAATGCCATTTTTTTGCGGGAGTCCAATATCGGTAATGACAATATCCGGCTGCACTTCCTCAAACATGTGCAGGGCTTTGGCGCTGGAATACGTACTGCCGGCAATCTGCAGATTGTTTGCCTCCCAGTCAATCATCTGTTGTAGTACCTTAAGCATAGGAACATCATCGTCTATGAGCATTACTCTATACATTATTCTTCCTCTCCCTCCGGTAGAAAACCGTGATGATGACTTAGGGGCAAATACAGTGAAACTGACATTCCTTCATGCGGAAGGTTGGCGAGTGTCAAACTCGCTTCCTGCCCGAAGGTCAATCGGAGTCTCTGGACTACATTCATAAGACCGACTCTCTCATACGATCCATCTTGCTCTTCGCTTGGTCTACCCAGACTCCGGTTCAGAGATTTGAGCATTTCTTCATCGGCCCAGGCACCATTGTTTGTAATCTCAATCCTGATACCACCGGGGTGGAGCTGGGATCGGATCTCAATACACGGAGTCTGATGATCAACAAGTCCGTGGACGATGGCATTCTCAACGATCGGCTGCAATATAAGTTTTGGCAAAATGAGCCCTTCGGTTTCCGGATCCAGATTGACCACTAATTGAAGCGGGATTTCGTTGCGGATTTTCATGATGTCGACATAATGGGCCAGCAGCTTGCATTCTTCGTGTAAAGTGGCAGGTTCATTGACCTTGAGATAAGCTCGGAGCAAACTCATTAAAGAATCAATAATCCCGCTGTGAAGTGTATCCTTCGTCAAGATCAGGCTGCATTTAATCGAATTCAATGTATTGATCAAAAAGTGAGGACGGATTTGCATAAACAAGGCTTCAAGCTCCATCACCCGCTTCTGTTCCTGCTCCTGTTCGATATCGTGAATCAGATGCTCTAATTGATCCAGCATCGTATTCAGTGTCTGTCCCAATTCGGCGATATCGTCCTTGCCCTTGACCTCCAGTCTGACATCCAGATTTCCCATTCCGAACTGGCGTACCACCCGCTGCAGCTTGAGAATCGGACTGTGCAGCCTTTTGGCGATCAGGATGGACATCCCGGAAAAAACGAGAAACAACAGAAGAACTCCGGTAAGACCGGTATAAAAGGTCCGGGAGATTGGCCCTGACCACTCTTTCTCCGAAGCTTCATAGGTCAGCTTCCAGTTCGATTTCAGAATCGTTCTATCCATTCGGACACTACCCTTGGTCTCCGTCTGTTGCGGGATCAGCCCCTGATGGCCTGCAATGTATTCCCCGTTTGTATCAAAAAGAGTCACCTTGCCAAAGTCGATCGTATCCAGCAGCCTGTTGAAGTATGTATCGGAAATAGCACTAAGCAATACGGACACTTGCCTCTTCTCGCGAGTGTCATAGATGACCCTGGCAATATAGTAACTTTTACCTTGACCTTTCGAGTTGCCACCCGTCATTCCAATCCATTGCAGGGTTTCCGGTTTATTGAGATCGACACGCTCCATCAACTTGTCGACACTTCCGTTAATCTCTGTCATATCCTCCGTCCCGGATGAGATAACGAAATTCTGCCGGTTGACCAAGTACATGTGAACGTTATTGTTCAGCGGCTTGGAATTAATGAGGGAAAACACATCCTGAATCTGTCTAAAATGTACATAATCCTGATAACTAGCCAACCGCTTAGTGTCTGCAAATGACCCCAGGATATTGCGAACATTCTTATCGTTCACGATGAAATGGGAAGCAAACGTAACATCGTCAATCGTCTTACTCAGCTCATTCGTCATGACGTTTAGGACATTCTCGTTGCTGAGCTGAAGCTTCTCTACCATCGTATCCCGGATCAGAACAAACGAAATGATAGAAACGGCTATCAGCGGAATAAAGATCAGCACAAGAAACGACAGCTGGATGCGTTTGTAGAAGGTGAATTTGAACATTTTTCTTCGCGCCTCTCTTTATGCTCTTGTCCTCTTTATTCTATCAATCCTCTCAGCTGGAAGCATTCATTAAATGATGACGGTTACTTTCCTTCTTTCTCCTAGGAAGGTCATCAGCGCAACCTCTCCGAAAATCTGCATACCCTCCACCACATATGAATCATAATGACCGGACGGTGGACGGTGACTAACAACGAGAATAAACTCCTCTTCCATTCCCGGGAGCTGAACCCCACATGCCTCAGCTTGCCCGTCATGAACCCGCTCACCCGTATGGCGATATACGGGTACCTTACGGACTCGCGGAGAGGTTGTCTCCCCTGGACGATGAGGATAAAGAACCTGCATGATGCTGAGCAATCCTCTCCCTATTTTGGAATAAGTTGCATTCGAATTCGGTTCGAGCAAGTTATATTCACGGGATAAGACGCCCTCGCCCACTTCCCCACACAGGTCAACTATGTTTACGGGGATGATTGAGAGATTCGCTTCTCCAAGGGTGTGTGTTCGGCAAATCATTGAAGCCGCTTCCATCATGACTTCTCCAGGCGGGTGTGGAAAATGAAAATGCTGAGTCAGGGTGTGCTGCTCAAGGCAAGTCAGACTGTCGATCAGCAGCCAAAAATACGGCTTGATAAAGATAATCCTTCTACGAGGAATCAACGGTTCACTCCCATAAAGGTAGCCGTCATGTGCCCCCTCAACATAGTCAAAGTCAGGCCTGCTGATCCATTTGCAGCCCAGCGGCCCAGCAATCCGGTCGTAAGACCAGGTGTCCTTGATCCCGGTAAACCCGATCCCATCGACGACCGTTGTGTTGTGGGCGGAGCTCTCTTTTAACGCTTTTCTGAGCGGTGTATGATCGCTATAATTGTATCTTCCAGAATCGGTGAGCAGATCACGGCCGTAGGCATGGAGATCAATATGCAGCATATCAGCGTGCCCGTGTCCTCCCCCGAGCGGACCGCAGTGAAAATAAAGGTACAACGCTTCTTCGTCCCAGCCCGTTCGCATCGTATAATGACCGGAATGGGTAAAAGCCCAGCTCCGGGACGGCGGCTCCCCGGGTGCCATCGCCTCGTAATCACGGATTCCCTCCATGCCGAACAACCACGCATTATCGTAATCCGGCCGAGCATGACCGCCAAAGCGCAGAACGGAATCCTCGAATAACCAGGCGGCATATGTCAGAATGCCACGGATATCGCTATCGTCGCTGTCTCCCAGCATCGGCTGCCTGTGATTCGGCTTCGCCCAATATAATGAGGCTGTCGCCATCTCGCGAATGGTTTGCCGAAATGAACCGTCAAGCTCAACCCCGTTAAGACTAGCGAGGTGAACGCAGTCAAGATAACAGGCCAGCACCTCATGATGATACGTTGGCGATTGCTCCCAGTGGATGCCATCCGCCATAACCTGGAGCCTTGCCGTCTCTTTCAGTCTCTCTTCCCCTAGTACCCGCCAACTTGCCGATTTGCTGAACTCGGGGAAGATCAGTGCAATATGGTATAAACCGCAAGTCTCCAGGACACCCCAGTTGCTGATATGCTTCCAGCTGGTGAAGGAAGCGGCAAGATACTCTCCGTGCTCGTGAAGCGAAATCAGCGCTTTCACGAGCACGGGTGGAGTCAGGGATGGACTACCGATGATGTATCGCAGTGACTTGATCCAGTTCACGCTGCGCAGACCCGCCTCGATCGGGCGCCAAGTCAACGTATCCGTCGTAGGTTCTTCTGGGACAGGATTCCGATCGATCCAGTCTTCAAGCTGGCAGCAAAATGTCTCCGCATACTTCTCATCACCTGTCATCGCATACGCTTGTCCGAGCGCCACCCAATAGCGGTGGCGATTGAGCATATAAGCCCACTCCACGTCTTGATCGGGGATATGGCACCAATCAATATCACCGTCAAATGTAACGGGAACTACGCTCCGTTCCATATCCCACGGAAAGCGGAACAGGAACGTCTGCTGTACCACCTCATTGGCCGTCTTCATTACGGTTTCCAGTTCATCTGCACAGTATTGCTTTACATAATTGGTGATATTCTGCTTATCCTCACTGCTCATCCACCATCCAGGTGTCTTTCGGAAAGAGAAGTATTCATGCAGCTTATTCAGCACATCAGACAGATGATCTTGATTCTCTGCTTCCTGCATCGGACCAATTACGGGATTCTCCGGATTCCAAAGCGCCCAAACGGCATTCACCAAAGCTTTTGTCGCATCAGCGTTCATACCAGTACCCCTTGTTTTCAGTCTCCATTCGAATCAAGGCTTCCAGGTAAAAATAATCCCCCCAGATCATGAAATCATCCGGTGACAACCCTCCGCGCACATGATAAGAACCACGCTGCAGCAGACCCTCTGCCTCTTTGCCGATGGTAGAATAATTTCGTACCAGCGAGGTCATGGAATCCTTCAGCCCTTGTTCAAAAGCGGCTCTGTCCGGATCCCCCTCCTCCAAATGTCCAATCAGTTCCAGCAAGCCCGCTGCCACGATGGCTGAGGCCGAGCTGTCTCGATACGTATCAGCGGTTACGGGAGCATTAAAGTCCCACAGGGCGACATGATCCTCCGGTAAGTGCTTAAGGAAATACCTCGCCATTCGTTTGGAAGTTTCCAGGTATACAGGATCTCCAGTATATTGGTAAGCCAGTGCGAAGCCGTATACCCCCCAGGCTTGTCCCCGTGTCCATGTCGAACCGTTCGTATAACCTTGGTGCGTCGCACCTCCAATCGGCTCCCCGGTTTGCTGATCGAAGAAGAAGGTGTGGTATGAGCTGTCATCTCCCCTTACCAGATAGCGTCTTGTCTTTTCCGCCTGCATGATTGCAATGTCCCGATATTGGGACTTACCGGTTTGCTGTCCCGCCCAGAAGAGGAGTGGTAGATTCATCAAACAATCGATAATGATGCGGCCGCCCTCCTGTTCATCTCCTTCAGGACCCCATGCTTGAATATATCCTCCACGTGAACGCCAACGTTTCAGCAGCAAGTCCGCAGCCTGAAGCGTCAACTCGCGGGCACTCTCGTCCTTCTCAACGATCCACTGTGCTTTGGAGGATAAGGAATACAGAAATCCGATATCGTGATGATCAAGCACCTTCTTTTCCGCAAAGCGCTGACGGAAGTCTTCTACCGTTCGTACTGCTCCCAATCGGAAGGCCTCGTCACCTGTGTATTCATAACATAGCCAGAGAAGACCGCTCCAGAAGCCGTTCGTCCAATCATCGTTGTCATTCAGCAAATAAGCCCCATCCCTGCTAACGTGGGGAAATCTTGTCCCAAAGCTATCCATGTTCTTCCGAATTTTCTCTACGGCATCTTTAATCGCACTGCTCCACATACCCTCGTGCCCCCTTCAAAACGTTCTGATTACGATTCATGATAGGGGGAGTCACCCGGATCTTATAGAGGCTATTTTTGCCTTGATGTGCACTATTTTGACTTTTGCGTGCCTATGGCGGTAAAAATGGAACAAGCCTGTTCCTTTTCGCTCGAATCCAGCCAAAAAAAACGATCCGAGGTAACCTCGAATCGTTCCGTTCTGCAGACCGATAGGTCTAGCCGTCGTACTTCTTCCACTTTCTGATTTTGGTTCTGAAGCTTTTGAACGGTGCGACGGAATTGATATGCAGCCATTTCCACATCGGCCAGTTGGCACTGGTTACCGTCCACTTGCGAACACCCGAATGAAATAATTCTTCCTCACTCAATTGGCTAATCCATTCACACCATTCTTCCGTCCTCTGCTTCAACAACGAACGTAATTCTTCCAAAGAATATCCATCATACGTATGATAGAATTGCTGATACAGCGCCCCCAATTGATTCCATTTATAGTCAGGGGTTGGCGTCGTAACTTCTTTACCCGCAAGTTCATCCTTCTCCCAGCTCATCACCAGCATTAGCCATCCAAGCTGATAGGCGATCATTTCTTGGGGTGTTCTGTCCACTTCGCCAATACGAAGATTCCTTTTATCCTCTGGAACATCATCAAATTCTTGGTCAAAAAGCCTGTACGTCTTCTGGATTTCAGTGATTAAAGCTTCTTTGCTCTGGTACGTTGGCAACGGGACTCTCCCCTTCATCTTTCCATGTTCCGCTTAACAGGTATATCCAAATGATACCATGCCTAAGCATCATGAACGGTGAAGAAAATCATCCAATCCCTTTTCTTATTTCCTAGTCTCGATCTCACTCTGAAGCCGTTCAATCACTTGGTCAATGGAGCTTTCACCAAGTTCGCCCTCGCCCCGTTTACGGACCGATACATGATCGGAGTTCATTTCCTTTTCCCCAAGGACTAATGTGTATGGCGTTTTCAGCAGACCTGCTTCGCGGATTTTATATCCCAGCTTTTCATTTCTGACATCGACGTCCACCCGTATGCCCGCATTATCCAGACGTTTCTTCACCTTTAACGAGTAATCGATATAGTGATCCGACACTGGAATGATCATGACTTGTATGGGAGCAAGCCACATTGGGAAAGCCCCAGCGTAATGCTCTGTAAGGATACCAATAAAGCGTTCGATCGATCCAAAGACTGCTCGGTGGATGACAACCGGTCGATGCTTCTGGTTATCTTCTCCTATATATGATAGATCGAATTTTTCTGGGAATTGAAAATCCAATTGAATAGTACCGCATTGCCAGCTTCGTTTTAAGGAATCCAGGATATGAAAATCGATTTTCGGCCCGTAAAACGCTCCATCTCCTTCATTAATCCGGTATGACAGCCCTTGTTGATCCAATACCTGCTGCAGGGAGGACTCCGCCTGTTCCCACAATTCTTCAGACCCCATGGAGTCTTCCGGTCTTGTCGATAACTCTATTGTATATTCAAAGCCAAATACTTGATAAACCTGGCTGATAAAATCGATAACCTGCTTAATCTCCTCTTGAATCTGGTCAGGTCTGACAAAAATATGAGCATCATCCTGGCAGAATGTCCGCACCCGCATCATGCCATTCAATGCGCCCGAGAATTCATGTCGATGTACCTGCCCGAATTCTGAAATTCGAATTGGGAGCTCCCGGTAGGAATGCAGCGAATTTTTATAAACTAACATATGCCCCGGACAGTTCATTGGTTTTAATGCATATTCTGTCTCGTCCACCTGGGTAAAGTACATATTATCCTTGTAATGATCCCAGTGTCCGGACATTTCCCACAATCGTTTGTTCATCATCAGCGGAGTGCGTACTTCATCATAGTCGCGATGGAACTGAAGCTCTCTTGCGAATTGTTCCAGTTCATTGCGGATGATCATCCCATTAGGTAAGAAAAAGGGCATTCCCGGCGCCTCTTCGGAGAACATGAATAACCCCAGCTCTTTTCCCAGCTTGCGATGATCCCTTTTTTTGGCCTCTTCCAGGAAAAATAGATGTTCCTCAAGCTGCGACTTTTTGGGAAACGCTGTACCGTAGATTCGTTGCAGCATTTTATTGTCCGAGTTCCCCCGCCAATAGGCGCCTGCCACACTCATTAACTTGAATGCCTTAATTTTGCCTGTTGAAGGCAGATGAGGCCCCCTGCACAAATCAACGAACTCGCCCTGCTGATAAACGGAAATGACCTCGTCCTCCGGCAGCTCACGGATCAATTCCATTTTATACGGATCTTCTTTGAACAGCTGTTCAGCCTCCTGGCGACTGACCTCTTTGCGTACGATTGGGAGATCTTCCTGAACGATCTTCTGCATCTCCCGCTCAATGACAATCAAGTCATCATTCGTAAGGGAATGCCCCAGATCCATATCATAATAAAAACCATCCTCAATAACGGGCCCTACACCGAGATGTACCGACGAGCTGCCATAGATCCGTTTAACAGCCTGGGCCATCAGATGGGCCGCGCTATGTCGATAAACGTACAATCCGTCATCGGAATCCAGTGTAACGATGCTGACTTTTGCATCATGAGACAGCTCATACTCCAAATCCACGAGCTTCCCATCCACTTTGGCTGCGACGGCCTGTTTCAGAAGTCCTGCATGAATGGATTCCGCGATTTCCTTCATCGTCGTTTGAGCAGGATACTCCTTTTTACTTCCATCTGGCAGTGTAACTACGATTGACATTGCTATCCCTCCATCAAATTAAGATTGAACGCAAAAAAACACCCGGTCCCAAAGGGACGAGTGCGTTCAGCTCGTGGTTCCACCCTAATTTGATCCGGAAAGGCAAGCATTCGCCAATGCAGCATGCTCTTCTTCGGATCCTCATTCAGACATCCGGTAACGGGGATGATTCGGTGTTTTCTAATACCATATAGGGTTCAAAAACACAGCTACAAAGGGGTAATTCAAGAAGCAAGCACTGTAGAAGCTTTCACCAATCACTTCTCTCTCTGTACAGGTTGTTTCAGGAATCATGTCTTTGATCGTTGCTGATAGTAAAGTACTATAAGTCAATAAATTCTAATTGTCAACACTCACTGGCCTATCATTATTCCTCGTTTGTTAACGACATTTTTATCAAATAGCCAACTCCCAGACCGACAAGAACACCTGGAAACGCACTCCCTAACGCTAAACCGATTCCGGCCCCCACAATGACACAGGCATATATGATGCTGTCTCCCTTCTTCATTTAGCTCCACTCCTTCTCCTAAGATATGTGACATCATTCGTTAACTTCTATGCCAACTAATATCTTACAAGATGACGTCGCGTCACTTTCAAGTGTGTATTTTGTCCACGAATAGAGACATGCCTAATATCACAAAAAACCGCTGTAAAACAGCGGCTTCCGATTATGCATCTGATTAATGGATGTTGTTGATAAGACGAATAAACTCCTTTTTGTGGTGAGCGTCGTAGTTCTCGGGTAATCTTTCCAACAAATGATTTATGCTGCTCTGCATGACGGAGAAACGGCTCGTCTTGTTGTTATTTAATGCATATGTCGACATTTCATTAAACATCATTTCCTCGATTGAGGTAAGGATGACTTCAACACCGCTCATATCTAAATCTGTAGAAGACATCGAATGTTCGAATTCCCTCATGGATCTTTGTGCTAGATCGAGTCGTTCATCCGCGATCCAATAACTGGTGCTATCTCCCTAGTTTCTGCTTGATGTCTAAGCGTTTAATATCTAAGTAAATTGCCATTCAAGGAGGCTGACCCATGGAGATGTACATGGCGTTAGGGGTTAAACTGATCGTCAGCTTTTTTGGATTATGGATTGTTACCTTTGTTACCGGAAGAAAAACGCTTAGCCAGCTGACTCCGCTCGACTTCTTAACTTCGCTTGCTCTTAGCGAAATCGTCGGTAATACTCTATATGATGAAGACGTAAAAATCACGCATCTGATATTCGCTCTCGCCCTATGGACCACCTTATCCTATCTATTCGAGAAGGCAACGACTCACTTCGTGAAATTCGGATATTTGGCGGAAGGCCGAGCTGTAGTGCTGATCGATAACGGAAAACTGAATCAAAAAATGCTGAATAAATACGATATCGAATATAAACAATTGTTGTCCATGCTGAGACATCAGAATATATTCTCATTAACTGAAGTCAAATACGCTATTTTGGAAACGGATGGATCGATGTCCGTCATGCGAAAGCCCGAATATGAACCGCCCTCCAAGCAGGATTTGGGATTAAAAGCCACACCGGATGCTTTTACGGTAACGGTCATCGATAAGGGAAAGCTATTGAAAGAATCCATGCTGGGCAAGCAGATAAATCTGGAGGAGATCAGGGCGAAGGCACGGGAACAAGGGTATAATTCCTTGGATGATATCGCGTATGCAGAATATGCTGATGATGGAAAACTGCATATTTTCTCCGTGAAGGACGCTCGGGACTAAATCTACTAATTAACACCAGTTGCAGGGATGAAATAAATATATTTCTCCTTCATTATCCTCCAAAAAGAAGCATGCTGAAAAAACAGCATGCTTCTAATATATTCATGAACTATTATTTTCCTTTTTTACTATAAATTACATAAGCAATAACTCCAACGAAATAGCCTATCCCAGCTCCTAAACTAACTGAAAATACTAGAAAGCTTGGTTTGAAAAAGATGGCAGCAATGACACCGATAGCAGTACCAGCAATCATTCCGAATGGGATTAAACTATCGATTAAATCTTTAGCCTCTCTTGACTTTTTCATATCTGACCTTCCCTTCTGTGCTCCCAAACTGCAATATACATATCACTAGGAGAGTGGTCATTTACAACCTGAAACTGCGAATGTAACCATATACTGTTTGCATACTGTGACATAGCCAAGGGACTGATACAATTGGATCGCAGCCGTATTGCTTCCCAGAACATTGAGATACACATGTGGCGAGATGTCGCGAGCTCTTCGAGTCAGCTCAGCGCATACCTTTTTGCCAAATCCTTGTCTTCTCCATCCCCGATCCGTTCCTATATTCCCAAGCTCTACATAATCCTGACCGTATATATGATAGCCACCGACGGCAACAAGCTCTTGATTTCGCAATACACCATAGAAAGGATTTTGCAGCTCTTCTTTGGCAAATGCCATCGCTTGAATATCAGCTAATTTATCCTCAATCCGATCAAAATGGGCAGGACCGAGAAGGATGACCTCTTCTGCCGTCAGCGGTAAACTTTCTGAGTTGACATGCTTCATCAACCAGATTTCTGTGGGAGGTTTAATAACATCCACTTCCGGACTAAGCACCTTCCATTCATCTGCATGGACGATAAAACTCCCTTCCGTACTCCTGGGCAAATTCAGCTCTTGCTTTATATGTGCCAGTACGGAGCCGAGCTGAAACTGTGGCTGAAGAGGGTATACAGAGAAAGCATGAAAGGGCAGACCCTTCAGGTAAGCCAGAACACCAAGCAGCTCTCCCGATTCCAGAAATTGCCCATAATGAACGCTGCCATGCCTTCGATACGTAAGGTAAGAATAATATAAGAAATGCTGTTCCTGTTTTATCGATGCCAAGAGTATGTCTAATTCTTCTGGCCTAAGTCTGCGAATCACCGTGGCTTCTTCCTTCCTCAAAAGAAATCCATGAGATGTGTCTGACCTGCAGGAATCATGGTTTCCAATTGGGCTGCCGCTTGTGGATTACCATGTAAACGATGAATGGAATAAAGCTCACGCGGTCTTTTATATCCCGTAAACAGCGCGGATAGACTCTGAATATCGGTGCTCAGATCAGCCTGCTCCTCATCATCAGATGGAAGCTCTGTTATCTCCGCTCTTCCTGCTTCATCAACAGATAATCGCCATATGCCAGCATTCCAGGAGGCTGCTGAATCTTCCACCGCTAAGGTAATTACAGCTTCGTGATGCAACTCGAAAGTGTACGCTTCTATGAAGGATTTCAAATCCACGATGCGAGCCATGAAGTAGGGAACCACCTCCTGCATAACTCGAGGCTCCGGCAGAATAAAGGGCAGCTGATCATCCACGGGTACCATTTTCATCGTTGCCTGCTCGATTCTGGAATCATGGTTTCCAAAAAACGTCCAAAGCGCACTGCGTGCTTCCTCGTTGAAAAATACGAATTCATCACACACCAGTTCCTTGTCTTTGAGATGGTATAACGCATAACCAGTCGCTTGCCCCTCTGCGGAATAATAAACAACGTTATGCACCCCGTCCGTTAGTACGGATCTTGTCCACCAGTCCTCATCACGCACAAGCATACCGTTGTAGTTACTGGCGTAAACTTGATACATACCACTTAGCGTAGGTATATCGAGTACATCTCTTACCAGCCGTCCATCTACTGATACTTTACGTGGAAAATTGTTTATCGGAATGATGTACTTCTTATATTCTGCATAGAGTTCCCAGCCGAATTTGCGGTAGAACGGGACCGAAAAAGGATGCAGGCAGGATATGCTCTGGCCTTTGCTCTTCATCTCCTGTAATGCATGTTTAAGCAATGTATTTACATGCCCCTGTCTGCGGTTCTCCGGCCAAGTTGCCACACCTGCGATCCCGCCCATATCAAGCGTTCTACCTTGCATGTAGATTTGCAGCGGAATGATCGTCAATTTCGCTTGCAGGTCATCTCCGTCAAATATCCCCCAGTTTTGCTCTGGTTTAAAATGTTCCTTGCGGGATTCCCGCTGCTCTTGTGATAGCGAGAATTGAAATGCATACTCGGATAATTTTGTGCTCATTTCAAACTCACCAGATCTCAATTGTCTTAATTCCATAAGCGCTTCACCTCGTTAGAATCATTCCTATGTAATCAGGCAACACTAAGTTTCATAACATTCATAATATCAGTATAGCATTGTGACTAGCCTAAGCACTACATAGCAAGAAGCGATTTGAGATCTGTACTCAACGGTTAGTTGAAAGAAATTTAACAAACTTTTTGTAAGTTACTTGACAAAGATAACTCACTGAGATTATTATTGATTCATGCGAGATAGTTAACACATCACGATCAAATATATGAACAAATATTAGGAGGTAAGTATTATGTCCAAACTGAATATCGGTATTATTTTAGGAAGTACACGTCAAGGCCGCTTGAGTCCTCAAGTAGGCGAGTGGGTTAAACGCATTGCAGATGAGCGTGGAGATGCGAATTACGAAATCGTAGACATCGCGGATTACAAGCTTCCGCTGTTAGGCGAGGCTGACGCTACGGAACAAGCAACAGCATGGAATACCAAGCTTGCAACTTTGGACGGATTTGTGTTTATCGTTCAGGAGTACAATCACAGTATTTCAGCCTCTTTGAAGAATGCCCTCGATTATGCACGGGAAGCGTGGAACAATAAAGCAGCCGGTATTGTCAGTTATGGTTCAGTTGGCGGAGCTCGTGCTGCTGAGCATTTGCGCGGAATCTTAGGTGAGTTGTCCGTAGCAGATGTTCGCATCCACCCTGCCCTCTCATTGTTTACTGATTTTGAGAATGGTTCTGTGTTCAAGCCAGCTGATCTGCATCTTGTCAACTTGAATGGCATGCTGGACCAAGTGCTGGCATGGAGCGGGGCACTGAAAACACTTCGTTAATCTTTTGAAAAAAAGACTGTTTAGTATGTTCATGCTAACACGACTAAATAAAAAGCGAGACCCGATTGCTTTCGGGTCTCGCTTTTCTCATAGATTTGTTATGGAAGAACTGGAATGGTCAATTCCAAGTCTGTCAGGTATGTTTTTTCACCCGGGCTGTTCTGTCCTTGACCAACTACGCTCCAATCCTTGTTGTTTACCGTCAGGGTAAACGGCTTAATCGTAATGGATTTCGTCTGTCCATTAAGAGGACTGAACAGTTGATCGATATGGTATTCGTTCTTAGGCTCGCTATTAAAGTACTCAAACTTCCGCGGAGCCAGAACATTGCTTTGGTCGTCTACTAATTCGTAATATACCATGCTCGCACTATAGTCACCGGATTGTTCTGTTGAAGTTGGAACAGGGCCTATACTGTCCAAAACCAGACGGGTGGATACCGGTGAAATATCCACTTGCTTGACCGTGTAGCTGAACGCTCCATCGGACTTAGATGCTGCTTCGGGCTTAACAACAACCGACTTATTCGTGACATTCACAGGCACCTTGAATTCAAAAGTTTCATTTACCTGAGTTACGTTTGCTTGAATGGTCAGTTCGAATTGATCAGGTAAGCTCAGACCCTTGGTAAGCTCAACGATATAGGCATTATCCTGTTGTGGATAGTCTCCGAATGTACCTTCACCCATCTCAATCTGTTGTCCGTTCACCAAAATTTTTGGTGTTTCAATATATCCCTTCTCCTGATCTTCCTTGGCTACTTTCTTCGACTTCACATACTCGCTATCGGAATCACCGATGATGACAGCATCCTCGCTTAAGTATGGAGAAGCGGTACTCGGCAGATCCACTCCCTCACGCTCCAGAATGAAGGACAACCGAGTTCCATCATAAAGAAGATCAGCCACCTTTAAAGTTACTCCATCATGAGTCACGCTCAGATTAGGTTCGGATAAAATCCCTTGTTCGATAGCAGTGTTTACCGCTTCCTCGCTGGTCCCCTCATACAGCACGCCGATCACAGGGATTTGTTTCAAGGTTGCTGCCATTACAGGCGACACAAATCCCGAGCCGATAACGGTTCCTCCCAGTACAACTGCTGCGGATGCAACGAGTAATGCTTTTTTAACAATATTTGGTTTGCTGTTGGTTGATGTTCTTGTCATTTCACGCTCTCCTATCTTGTTCATTATTCGATAACTCCTGCTATTCTTTGGAATTGCTGACTCACGTATCATCTCTTCCAGTTCTCTCATTTCAGTGAATTCCGTTTGTTTCGGCAATTGTCCCACGTGCCACCTCTCCTTTTTGGCTGATTCGTTCCATCAGTTTTTGGCGTAAACGCTCATACTTTTTCCGTACCGTAGCCGACTTAAGACCCATAATGTCGCTGATTTCATCAAAGGTATACTGTTCAACTGCCTTAAGCAGCAATATATGTCGCTCTTCTGCTGTAAGGTAGGTTAACAGCTCGTACACAACCGACTCGTGCTGAGATATTTGCATAACCGGCTGCTGTTCCTTGTAATGCTGAATCAGATTAAGGAAACGGCTCTGTTTCTTTTTGATATTGATCAAATGATGGTAGGCCATTTTGTACAACCAGGCAGAGAAAGACACTTGTCTTTTATACTGGTGAAGATTCTCATAGGCCCGAATGAAAATGTCCTGTACCGCATCTTCAGTCTCCGCATGATTCTTTAGAATATAGTAGCAATACGTGTACATCTGCCGCTCAAACTGGATGATTATCGCTTGGTAAGCCTGTTTGTCTCCTGTTTTGACCTGTTCTACTACGGTTTCAATGGCTTCTCTTTTTCCTTCCGCTTCCCCGGGGATGGTTGGCTGCAACTGAGCTCACCTCCTTCTTTGTTTACCTATATAACAATCCCAAGTAGGCGTTTTGTGACATGATTTATTTGACCTGAAGAAACACAATCAATGAAACACTGGGAACAATAGAATCTTGATGCTCTGTATAGCCGCCATTATTACATTTCTATGTAAGGTTTACAGTTTTGGATAGCTTTTCACATAATTCAAGAATCGCTGCGTAGCTGGCGATACTTCCCTCATCGAGCTTATGGCAATACCCAGTAACCGATAGCTTTTTTCCTTTAGTTCAATCAGCCGGATATTACGCTGCTGCCCTCGCAGCACAAGTTCCGGAAGAATACTTATGCCCAGCCCCTTCTCCACCATGGCCATAATGGCATAATCGTCTCCAAGTGTATATTTGATATCCGGCTTAGTCCGGGCCTTCTCCAGCAACCGATTCACATCATAGTCAGACCCTTTGGTCGGCATAATGAATGGCTCATTCTCAATCTGGGATAAGGTTATGGAATCCTCAGAACTAAGAGGATGGTCGAGAGGCAGCAAGACGAGCAATGGGTCTTGATGCAAGAGAATCGCCTCGAATGTATCCCAGGTTGGTAACGACAGGAAGCCGCAATCAATCTTGCCCTCCGCAATCCATTCTTCGATTTCCTGATAATCTCCTTCGACCAGTCGAATTTCGATATGCGGGTAATCCCGCTGAAAATCCTTAATAATTCCCGGCAGCCAGTGAACACCAACACTCGTAAAGGTACCTATGTGAATGGTACCCAGCTCAATCCCATGAATGGCAGCGACCTGCTGCTCCAAATATTCATTCCACTTCAGTATTTCACGTATCGTTTTCAGCATCTCCTCACCATTGGTCGTCAACTTCGCACCCGAACGGTTTCGGATCAGCAAGGAGAAACCGAACTCTTCTTCCAGGCTGTTGATCATATGACTGACACCAGACTGTGTAAACCCCATGACTTCGGCCGCTTTGGTTAAGCTTCCGAGCTCCACAACCTTCAACAGAACTTTGAATTTATTGATACTCATGAGAGATCCTCCAGTAGTTAAATTACATGAATTTTACTCATGCTTATGATTACAAACATTCGTTTTACTTGTCTATTGTACGTGAGTATACTAATTCTGTTCAATCACTTGAAGGAGGAAAAAGAACTTGAAACCGCTGAAGGCTGATCTTATGATTTTATTCATCACCCTTTGTTGGGGCTCGTCCTATCTTCTTATGAAAATAGGGCTGGATACGCTCGGAGCGTTCAATTTAATCGCCCTGCGCTTTGGATTGGCCTTTATACTTGCTGGAGCAATTTTTATCCGCCGCTTGCGCCAGGTTAATGTAAAGACGATTCGATATGCTATGCTTCTTGGCTTCATTTTATTTATCATGTTTACCGCCCTGACCTTCGGTCTTAAGACCACTACAACATCCAATGCCGGATTCCTGGTCAGTCTAACGGTGGTGTTTGTCCCCTTAATACATACGTTTCTATTTAAGAAGAAACTAGAAAACAAAGTCATTATCTGCATTATACTAGCCTTAGCTGGCATTGCGCTGTTAACCATCCAGCTCCCTTTCAGATTCAGAATCGGTGATCTGTTCTGCATTACGGCGGCATTATGTTATGCGCTGCATATCAATATAGTAAGTACAGCCGCGCAGAAAGTGGATACGCTTAATCTTGGCATCCTGCAGCTTGGGTTTACTGGATTGTATGCGTTCGTTTCTTCCCTGCTCTTTGAAACTTCGCTCTGGCCCAGCACAACCAACTCGTGGATGGCGGTTCTCGTCTTGAGTATTCTATGTACCGCTGTAGGATTCATCTTCCAGACGATTGCTCAAAAATATACAACGGCTACCCGAACAGGGCTTGTGTTCTCCCTGGAACCTGTATTCGCAGCACTGGCTGGATTCTGGTTTGCTCATGAGTTCATGAACATCAATCAATACTGGGGTGCTGCGCTTGTGTTTCTCAGCGTTATCTTATCAAGCATTAATGTGAAAACGAGAGGACATTCTTCGATCAAGAATAGTCCCGTTTCACTGGACACCTATACACCCGAATTCAAATAAAGAAGAGCAAAACCTGTTTACAGGTTTTGCTCTTCTTCAATCCATAAGTGCATGAATCGTTCATAACTAAATTGTAGATTATTCACCCGATGCTTGATCATCATCCAGGAACAATCGGCGTTTTCTTGCAGGAATACGAACCGTAACCGAAGTGCCAATCCCTACTTTACTGAAGATCGATACTCCATATTTGTCTCCATATTGAAGCTGAATCCTCTGGTGGATATTTCGAATCCCAAATCCAGTCTCACTGTCACCCGACGGATTCAGGATGTCTGAAATACTCTCTTGTCTGACTCCTATCCCGTCATCAATAATTCGGTATAGGATTTCATCATTCTCCAGCCGGGCAACAATCCGAATATGAATTCGATCACCGCCGCTCCAAGCATGTTTCAGAGCATTCTCAATAAATGGTTGTAATATCAATTTAATAGTCTCGTATTTCCAGACATCCACATCGACATCGAAGGTAACTTCTAATCGATGGCCATACTTTACTTTTTGGATATCAAGATATGCGTTGGCCTGCTCAATTTCTGATGAAACCGGAATTAAGTTCTTCCCTGAATTGAGGGTCAGTCTGTAGAATTTAGCAAGCTCCACGACCATCTTGCGCAGCTTCTCGTTCTCACCGAACTTAGCTAACTGATTAATCGACGAGAGCGTGTTATAAAGAAAGTGAGGATTGATCTGGGTTTGAAGCATTTCCAGCTCAGCTTCCTTCTTCTCAAGTTCAGTTAAATATACTTTCTCGATTAGCATCTCGATGTCTTCGCCCATGTTGTTCATGGCTGTTGCAATCTGTGAAAATTCATCTTTCCCTTTATATGTGATTCGTTTACGCAAGTCCCCTTCCCGGAACGCGTTTAAGGTTGAAACGAACTTCGTAATCCGTTTAGAGAAGTAACCCGAGATATAGACGCCAGTAATGGTAAATACAATAAAACATAAGATACATATTCCAATGATGAATGCACGTACACGCTCAGCCTCTTGTTTGATAATGGTTAAGGGAACGTGGGCCACAATCGTCCAACCCTGCGGTGCCATATATTCTTTTAATGTCAAATACTCACCCTCCGGCTTCAATTCCGGTATCGTGGTCCGCCTTGTCAGACTGCTGTTGTTATCATTCGAAGCAGCCTGCATCTCTTGGTCAGAGGCATAGATGACTCGGCCATTGCGATCCAATACATATAGCATGGAGCCTTCGCCAAGCCTGCGGTAATCCACACTCTCGAATAATTCATCCATGCTTACACTGAATCTCATGATCCCAAGTTCGTGGATTTTTATGGGATCATGCAGATCGATTATCCGGCGAATCATAGAAATACGGCCGCTCTCTTGATCATTCTCTACTTCTTCCCAGCGCATCGTAATACCGTATTCTTCTGTAGGAAGTGATTGGTACCATGATCTGTTCACAATGCGTCCCATATGATAGATATTAAACGTTTGATTGGGAAAATTAGAACCTGGTTTGTAACTATAATATACTTGTGAGATGGTTTCGTTCTTTACATATATGAATAAACGCAGATTAATCCCAATTGACTTCGAGGCACTTTCCAGCTTCGGTTCAAAGACTTTTTTCGCTCTTGTATGAATATCTTGTGCGTTTGTAAGATTCAGTTTAAGATTCTCTACAAACTGTTCATCATCATAAAGAGTTGACGAAATCCGCACAATATCCTCTGTTTTATAAGCTACATTGTCTCGTATTTGAGCCAGTGTGTTCTGAATATTTTCACTCGTTTGCTTCCGCATGGAAGAATCGTACATGGAGTGGGACACATACCCGATCGCAACCAAAAACACAATAAAAATAAGATAGGACATCATGAGTTTGTATCCGATGGGTACATAGCCGCGTTTTGTTATTTTCCCCCACACCAGTTTCATGTTTGCCTCCATTGACTACTGCACTTTTTTCCGGTATTCAAGTGGTGTCATGCCGAATTTTTCTTTGAATTGCCTGCTAAAATAAGGCAAATGGCGGTATCCTACCTTATCCGATATTTCATAAATCTTCATTCCCGGTATTTTTAGCAGTTCACAGGCTTTCTCCATACGCAGCTGTACGAGTAGTTCGTTAAATGTATATCCTGATTTCTCTCTGATAAGAAACCCAAAGTAACTGGGAGAAAACGAAAATTGCTGTGCGATATCCTTAATCGTAATATTCTCTCTCATCCGGTCCTTGATCGTCTTCATCACATTTCGGATAAACTGGCTGTCAATCGTGTTGTTTTTTTGATGGAGCTTTTCTGATATTTCATATACGCGGTATAGCAGCCAGCGACGAATATCGTTAATGGTTTCAAATTGAAGTAATATATCGAGTTTGCGGATATCAATGTCCAGCAGTTCGAAGAGATCCTCATTCATGGCGCTGAGATATTGATCCAATTTCCAAATGAAGTAACTGATCAGATTATGTACAGTGAACTTGGAGCGAAGGCTTGTTACGGAACGGAACAGGTTTTCCAGCTCATCGTGAATACGGACGAGTTCGTATTCTTTAACCGCTTTCATTAATGCATTCATATGTTCATTCAACATATTGAAGTCAAGCAAGGCAGGTTCAACGCTTACATCCTCAAACTTGATGACGCCTCCCTTACCAAGAAACATTTTTCCTTCAACGGCTTGAACGGCTTGTAAATAGGATTCGTAGAGTTGATCCGATGTATGGACCGGCGAACCCAAACCCGTCGTAACCGTGATCGATAGTTTTCTCTGGGCAGAGTCCAGCACACTGGTTATGATGTCTTCTATGCCCTCTGACTCCAATAACAGAGCGACCCGGTGGGAGCTCAGCTTGCAATACGGGATAACGCCTATTCGATGAATCACTTCATCCAGTTGTTTCATGAATGATCTGGTCCCTTGATGACTCGCTGGAGATCTTTCGTTCAGTCTCGATATCAGATCCAGTTCCATCACGGCAACCCTTACAGGCCATTTTAAGCGATCAAGCTCATGTGTTTTCATCAGCTTTTCCATATACTCGCGATTTGACGTATCTTCTCCTTCGAAGAGTCGCAGCAGCATATCGCTTTTGGCAATTGGAATCAAATCCTGATAGGCTTCCTCAACTTCCCGCAGTTTGTGCTCCTCATCCAAATCCTGCTTCACCTTCATTAAGGAAGCGATCAGCTCACTGTCTTCCATGGGCTTCAGGACATAACTGTATGCATTAAGCGACAACGCTTGCTGCACATAGCTAAATTCCTGATAACCGCTTACAAATATGATTCTTATTTTGGGTTTCCGCTGCAGCGCGATCCGTGCTAATTCCAATCCCGACATATACGGCATGTTTACATCACTTATAAGAATGTCAATCGCATGCTTATCCAACACTTCACAGGCGGACAAAGCATTATTCACACAGCCCTTGACCTCCATACCCAGTTCAGCCCATGGAATAAACCGCTTCATTCCTTCCAAATCAAGTTCTTCATCATCTACCAACAACACATTATACATAGTCTCTTCCTCCCCATGCCGCATCCATGCTAAATGTTCGTTGCTATTCATCGTTCAGAACTTTCAAATTGTCATGCCATCTCCTTGTGATATAGTCTAGGTACTTTTCGAATCCAGCTTCCATAGAAGCACGATGCGCTTCATCGAGGATAGCCAGCACCTCTTCATCGGACTGGCCGAATAGCGCTTCTTCCCTTGCATCAAGCCAGATCTCCTGGATAACACGCATGATTTGTCCTTCTTCGTTATTCAAGACAGGCTGTACATTAATGAACGGGGTTGCGTCACCCTGCGATTTCCATGTCACCTTCTGCTGCCAGTAAGTCGCCCAATTCCTTTCTTCTTCAGGTAAAGACTGTTCGTAATTGCTTTTGGTTTGATCCAGATAAACGGTATTTCCAACCCATATCATATCCCCTGAGATCGATTGGATTTTGGCTAATCCAGCCCGATCGGAACTATATTTAGAAGTAAAAAGGGGAGTTTCCCCGTCGGGTCCAAAACCGTTCCAGTATCCATCCGGTCCTGGTGGTCCCCACATTTGTACTGCGGATCCTTCTGGACCTGTCATCCAATCCAGCATTGCGAATATTGCTTCCGGCTTCTTCGCGTCTGTGGTAATCGCAGCCACATTCCAGCCAAGAATATTGTACGTCCCCGGATAAATCTTAGAGCGGTCCAACCCCTTTTTATATATAGGATCGATAAATATATAACCATCCTCAGGGTTGAGTTTGCGCTGCTCGGCATCAGCTGGCATCACATGAATCATGGGATTGGCACTTGCATAAACCGCTACTTTACCTTCTGTCAACTTCTCGCTGACTTGATCCTCTGTCTGGATCATAGCCTCGGCTGGCATGAGACCTTCGCGCATAAGCCTAGCCACGTAAATTGCAGATTCGCGAAACGCCGGATCTTGATAGATTGAGGTCATTCGGTTACCCTTTGGGACGGCATACAAACGTGTAAAACTGTAATTTTCTTCTTTGAATGCCGAGAATAATTGATCTATTCCATGACCGTCTTTCGCCTGCCCTGTCTCAAAAGGAACCACGTCCGGGTAGCGCTCTTTAACCTTCTTAAGATAGCTATACAGATCATCGGTCGTCTCTAACGGGGGGGAGCCCAGGAGACGATATATTTTTTTATTCACAACATATCCGGCATTGCCATAAGGCTTGCTTGTGTAGTAATTCGGGAAATAATATATTTTTCCATCCGGTGCGCGCAGTAGATCCAATACTTTCTCTCCGGCCCACTTCTTTAAATTGGGATACTTTTCGATATATTCATCCAGTGGTACGAAGAGTCCCTCTTCACGCATTCTCTGCAGATCAAAATCCCGATCGCCCCATACCACATCAGGTAGTTGTTTGCTCGTTATCATCTTCTGCAGCTTCTGCTTGGCATTTCCATCCGAGCTTATTGCTTTAATATGTATATTAAACGTATCCTGAATCCATTTGGATGATGGATCGGCGCCCCATTGCGGCATTGTGTATGAATTATAATGAGCGTAAAAACTTAGCTCTAGCGGCTCATCATGGGTTCGGAATATCTTCTGCTGCTTATCAAGCTGTGGCGCTTCAGTGCTTGGGTTAGGTAGATGCTTTGACTCTTTTGGCATGAAGCTGCACCCTGCAAGTATCAGCACGATAAACCCAATCCATAGCAACCGTATTGGTCTTCCCTTGAGAACATGCACGGTGTTACGCCCCCTGACAATTTGCTTTAATGTAGAAAAGCATGCTTGTCAAATTATAACAATATTTGGAGAAGAATACATCATAATCTTTTGTATTTCTGAATCCACTCATTTTTTATACTTTAGACTCATTCTTATTTAAGGGATAGAATCCACCCCCAGGAATGTATGCAACATTTCCTAAGGATGGATCCTTAGCTCCTATACGTATTACTGGCCTAACATTTCTTTGTTTTTAAGCCACTGCTGAGTGCGCCACTCAAGAAGATCATTATATCCGAGCGCTACAGCATCTTGCTCTGCTTTGTCCAAGATTTTATCGACATCCGCATCACTCTTCGCGGTACCGGAAGCTGACAATGCTTGCTGGAAGATATCTACTACGTTAACGCTGATATCAGCCAGCTCGGTACCAGCCTCTGGAACCAGATTCGTTCCGAGTGCCGTGTGGTCGATATGCGTTTTCCAAGTAATTGATTCCTGATAACGCGTCATCCAGCCTCTTTCTTCAAATGGCTTATCCATTTCACGTTTTACTTTGATTGGGTCGATATAGGAGCTGTTACCTGCAATAATGACTGCATCATTATCTGACTCAATTTGGGCAACTTTTACAGGGTCATATGCGTCTGTGAAAATCGGCTCCTGATTCTCGTTGAAGCCTTCCCAATAACCACCCTCAGGACCAAAGTATTGAACAGCCATGCCTTCCGGGCCTGTCAACCAGTCAAGGAATGCGAAGATTTTCTCAGGCTCTTTGGCATCTGTCGTAATAACGCTTACGTTCCAGCCTAATTGATCATAACCGCCTGTGTAAATTTTATTTTTGTCCAGGCCCTCTTTGTAAAATGGCCATGTTACAAAATAACCTGCATCCGGATCTTCTTTCGAAAGTTCCGCATTGCCTTGAGATGCATAAGCCAGTGGACTTGCACCTGCAAAAACAGCTACCTTGCCGTTTATAACCCGTTCTTGGATCTTGCCTCGATCCGTCGTAAACATATCCTGGTTGATCAACTTCTCACGATAAAGTTTAGATACAAATTTCTGTGATTCACGGAATGTCGGATCGGTAAAGAGAGAAGTAAGTTTGTTATTCGCATCATCTACAACAGCAATCGTGTTGGAGTTAAAGGACCGGTAATACGCATTCTCTTTGAAGCCGCCATAGAGAAGGCCAATTCCTTGAGCATCAAATGCACGTTCTGGATCGAAGGGAATGATCTCACTACCGTAATTTTCCTTAACCTTAACCAAGTAATTATACAAATCATCCATCGTCTCCAATTTTGGAGAGCCCAGTTCTTTGTATATCTTTTTGTTGATGACATAGGCCGAGCTTCCGTTAGGAATGGTGGCATAATAATTCGGGAATTGATATAGTTTACCATCCGGAGCGCGCAGCAAATCTGCTGCTTTCGGGTTTAGCCATTTTTTCAAATTCGGGTACTTCTCCATATAGTCGTCTAGTGGTACCAGCTTTCCAGCTTTATAGAGTCTCTGAATATCATTATGATTACGTTCTCCATAGATGAGATCGGGAAGCTTATTATCTGCCATCATGGTAGCCATTAACTGATCATTGTTCCCACTTGCTAGGATAGATTTGATATTCACCTTTTTGTTTTCCTTTAAATACTTCCACAGAGGAGCATCTTCCATCTTTTCAGGGAAATCCTGCCAGCTGTAATGAGTAAAAGCTGAAAATTCCAACTCGCTCGAACCAAACTCCCATACGTCCGATGGATTTTCCTCACCCGTTTTCTCTGTGCCCTCTTTCTGGTTATTCGATGACGTAGGCGCTGGATCTGTCTGCGGCCCATCGGCTGATTTCGAGCAGCCTGCGAGTACCGTTGCCAGAAGGAATACAGCGGTGATCACCAATAATAGTGCTCTTCTTCTTTTCACTTCCTTATTTCCCCTCTCGAATAATATTTATGTCTAAAGCGCTTATAGCGCCTCAAACCACAGATTACGTACCTACTCTTTCAACGAACCTACCATGACGCCATTCACAAAGTACCTTTGAACAAATGGATAGACCACGATAATCGGAAGTGAGACAACCATGACCGTCGCACTAATAAGTGATTTGGAGGTCAGGCTTTTTTTAGACAGTTTTTCTGACGCCAAACTATCCCCTCCTCCGATTACATCATTAATCAGGTTGGCATTCAGTATTCGCCGGAGTATGGTTTGGACTGGCATCAAGTCTTGATTGGTAATATAAATCGTTGGTGTAAACCAATCATTCCAATGAGAAATCGCCGTAAACAAGCTGAGTGTTGCAATAACGGGACCTGAGAGGGGCAGCACGATTCGGAGGAAAACACCCCAATTTGAGCAGCCGTCAATTTGTGCAGACTCTTCCAAACCATTCGGTAAACTCTTAAAGAAAGTACGAAATATGATCATATTCCACACGCTGATCAAGCCGGGAATAATGAATACCAGGAAATTATTCATGAGGCCAAGAGATTTGATAAGCAGGTAGGTAGGAACCAGCCCTCCGCCAAAATACAAGGTGAATATAAAGAAAATGGTTAAAAACTTCCGTCCCATCAAATAGGATTTGCTCATTCCATAAGCCAGCAAAGCGGTCATAAAGATTGCTGAAACCGTACCTATGACGGTTCGCAGTATACTAATGCCAAAGGACTGAATTATGCGGTCATTTGTAAATACGATCTCATAGTTGGTCCAAGTAAATGCCCTTGGCCAGAATGTAATTCCGCCCTTGGCTGTATCCAAGCCTTCATTCAGTGACACCACTAATGTATTCCAGAACGGATACAGCGCCGTGAAGGACAGCAGAATTAATAGAATGTAAATGAAAATCACCATAACCCGGTCGCTATATCCCAATCGTTTAAAAGCCAATGGTTTCCACCCCTCCTTGAGTTGAATGACTTACCATAAACTGTTGCCTGATCTTCTGGCCAAATAGTTAGCCATCGTCAATAGAACGATACTTACTACTGCTCGGAACAATCCAACGGCAACACCGTAATCGTATCTTTGATTTTGAAGTCCAACCCGGAATACATAAGTATCAATTACATCAGATACAGGACGCAGACTTGGGTTTTGTGCCAGGATCAAGATATCCTCAAATCCGGCATTCAGAAGGCTGCCCATTTGCAGGATCATAAAAATGATGATAATCGGCATAATGGTTGGAATCGTAATGAGATACATCTGTTTAAACCGGGTTGCTCCATCAAGCTCGGCGGCTTCATACAAGCTTGGATTAACTCCTGAAATCGCAGCCAAGTAGATAATGGAGTTAAAGCCTATGTCTTTCCATACATTGGTCGTGACGAGAATCCCCCAGAAATATTCCTTCATGGACAAGAAGTTAATGGGTTCGTCGATCGCCCCAACACCTTGCAGGAGCATATTGACGCTGCCGTTTTCCGTTGACAGCAAACTCATGACCATACTGCCGACGATGACCCAAGACATGAAATAAGGTAAGTATGTAATCGTCTGCACCGTGCGTTTAAAGAATCTCCCCCTGATTTCATTCAACATGAGAGCCAGAATAATGGGTGCCGGAAAGCCTATAATGAACTTCATAAGACTGATAGCCAGCGTGTTTCTCATGATCGTTACGAATTGCGGGGCTGAGAAGAATGCCTCGAAATGTTTAAACCCTACCCAAGGATTATCAAAAATCCTCGCTCCGGTAAAAATGTTGTAGTCCATAAATCCGGTGAGCACGCCATACATCGGAATGTAAGCGAATACAAAGATAAGAATAGCTCCCGGCCAAACCATTAACTGAATATCAATTTGCTTCCACCATCGCTGAAAGGCATTTCTTTGATGAATCGGCGTATAATCTGCTGTATTCTTCGCGTCTGGTTCCTTTACTGTTGCCTGCGGCATAACGGTCCTCCCATACTTATTGATTGATTTCGCCCCTATTTGCCAATCGATTATTATGACTGACTGGGATGTTCTTCCTTTCCCTTGTTAAACATTGTACTTCTCTGGTAAAAATGTAACGAGACCATAGAACCATGATTTTTTGCTCTTCCACATTAACTTTTTTTTGAGAATTTATAGAAATTCACGATGGAATTCAAATAATCTTCAAATCTGTTATTAATTCATGATGAAATGAATATAAAATCAAAAACTTGACTTCTTTCCCAAAAATCTATATCTTTATATCACGGCTTAACTGATGAAGAGATCAGTTATGCAGGAACGTGAATAAAGGGGAGTAGCTGTCACAGCAAAGTCGTCATTACGGGAGTTCACCCCGGCTTTGCTGGCAACGATAACGTTGTTTGCGAGACCTTTACCACTGACTTGTGGTGAAGGTCTGTTTGTGGTTTCCAAGACCCTTCATCTGCCGGTGGAGGTCTTTTTGTGCCTTCAAATAATTCGTAGAAGGAGGAAATCGCATGGAGCTAATGTTGGAGTATGGGTGGGTACTGTTAGTACTCGTCGCACTGGAGGGACTGCTGGCTGCGGATAATGCGCTGGTCCTGGCCATTATGGTTAAACACTTACCGGAGACCCAGCGGAAGAAAGCTTTATTTTTCGGATTACTCGGAGCGTTTGTATTTCGCATCGGGTCACTCTTCTTAATCTCGTTTCTGGTGGATGTATGGCAGGTTCAGGCAATCGGTGCATTATATCTTCTCTATATTTCCATTAATCACACCCTGAAACACGTACTCAAAGGCAGAAAAGCAACGGAAGAAACGAAGCCTGAATCGTTGAAACCGAAGAAGCAATCCGGATTCTGGATGACCGTATTTAAGGTCGAGGTGGCGGATATCGCATTTGCTGTTGACTCGATCCTCGCCGCTGTTGCGCTGGCTGTTGCCTTACCGCCCAGCGGATTGCCAAACATAGGCGGCCTCGATGGAGGGCAGTTTATCGTTATCTTCCTGGGAGGATTTATAGGTCTGATCATTATGCGTTTTGCCGCATCCTATTTCGTTAAGCTGCTGCAGCAGCGTCCCGGTCTTGAAGTGGCTGCATTCCTTATCGTGGGCTGGGTCGGCGTTAAGCTAGCCGTTATCACCCTTGCCCATCCAGACGTGGCCCTAATTGACCATCATTTCCCCGAGAGCTCAATCTGGAAGGCAGTTTTCTATATGGTCCTTGTTCTGATCGCCGTTGTTGGATGGTTTAGTTCATCTAAACAGAAAGTACAGGATGACGATCTTGCCATCAAGGAAGTAGAAGCACAGCAACCAGGAAAGACGCATCAAAGTTAGATCTTGTTTCGGATTAGAATAGAACACTATTGATTCACAAACATTTTAGAAATAAAAAATCCCCCCGTGGTACCAAAAAAGCAGACTTGGATGTTACCCAAGTCTGCTTTTCGTATATTCACGAACTAACGATTCCATCGTTCATTAAGCAGTTCTCCATTGATGCTAGCCGCAGCCAATGACCCCATCGAAGCGGCTGCAATCGCCTGATACATTTCGGTGGCTGCATCACCGGCGCTGTAGACGCCAGGTACGCTTGTTTTACTAAATCCATCTACAACCACGCTTCCAGATTCGTTGACTTGGCAGCCGATGGCTGCCGGTAATTGAGATCCGGGGACAAGATTCGGAGCGAAAAAGATGCCTGTGCACGGAATGACTGCTCCATCCTCCAGTACGACTTGCCGAACCATCCCCTCATTCGATTCAATGCGATGAATCGGGGAGTTGAATACAGGGACGTCATGATCCTTTAATTCCCGCCGTTGTTCATCCGTCAGTCCATCAGGATCGTTCGTACAGATCGAATAGTGGTCGCTCCAACCTGCAATGATTTTGGCTAAGTGCATGGCCGCCTCCCCCTTGGCAATCACCACCAGCGGCTGGTCCCGTAATTCCCATCCATCGCAGTAAGGGCAGACAAAGGCGCTTTTTCCATATACATCGGCCAAACCGTTAATATCCAGCGGACTATCCTTCTTCCCAACTGTGAAGAGCAGCTTCTTGCTTCGGTATACCGTTCCATCTCCGGTTGTTATCTGGAAATCACCATCAACTCCTGTAACGCCGACAGCCGTGTCCTGTACAAAACGTACAGAGGGATAAGCGCTAATCTGTTCCCTTGCAATGCTGCGAAACTCAGCTGGACCGATACCGTCTCGGGTAAGAAAACCATGGGTCTCCCGGGTAACCTTGTTTCTTGGCTTCCCTTCGTCAATCAGCACTACATCTTTTCTCGCTCTACCCAATACCAGCGCAGCACTTAATCCTGCCGGACCTCCGCCAATAATAACGACATCCTGTATTTGTTCCATCACTCACACCATCTCCATTCCAGATCTTTTATATCCATAATAAAAGTACAAGAAGCCGTTACTTCTTGTTTGTTTCTTCATGCCCGCAATCGAAGGATGCCGAGTCCAATACAGATTGGATCGTGTGCCGCCGCAGATAATCATTCATCTGCTTCTCAGCGCCATCCATCACCTTTTTAACTAGGCAACCTTTACTCTGAACGGAAAATCGCTCGGCTTCTGCCCCAGCGGGGTCTGCTTCAAAAAATAACTGATGGCGTTCTTCATCCATATTAAAACAATCATATAGCTGCTGCCGACCTTCAATGATTTCTACAATATCAAGAAATGTGATTTGATCGGCTGACCGTGCCAACTCATATCCCCCGTTCACACCCGTCACAGCCTTAAGTACACCGTCCTGCCGCAGCTTGGACATGATTTTAGATAAATAGCTTTCCGAAACACCAAGCAGCGCAGAGAGCTCTTTGATTCCGACATTCTGCCCACGCTCGGCACGTGCAAGATGAATCAAAGCATGCAGTGCATAACCCGTGCTTTTGGAAAATTGCATAAGAACACCTCCTTACTAAGCTGAGTGAAGTTTATTATAGACTCTCTGTATCCATTATAGACAGTTATTATCTATAAAGCAATGGTTTTGTTCAAATCCTGTTTGATCGGGTATGTAAACTGTGTTGTAACGCATACGTGACTCCCTATTATATATTGACATTCCAGGAGGCTGATCTTATTGGATAACATGAAATGGATTCCCAAGGAACAAGGTATGGATCATAGCCTTAACATGCTCCGAGAAGGTTATTTGTTCATAACAAATCGTACCATCGGATTCCAATCCGACATATTCGAAACTCGTCTATTGGGAGAACGTGCAATCTGCATGCGAGGAGAAGAAGCGGCCAGGTTGTTTTATGATCCGGATAAGTTTGTTCGAACAGGGGCAGCTCCCAAACGTGTGTTGAAGACTCTCTTTGGGGAAGGCGGCGTCCAAACTTTGGATGATGGTGAACATCACCATCGCAAAGCGATGTTCATGTCCCTGATGAACAAGGAAGCTCTTCATCAGATGAGAATGATTACGCATAAGCATTGGGAGCTTGCGGGAAGCCGATGGAAATCCGCAGACCAAGTCGAAATCTACAAGGAAGCACAAGAAGTGCTGTGCAGGGTAGCCTGCGAATGGGCTGCAGTACCGCTCCCTGAGTCAGATGTCACGGAGAAAACGGGCTGGTTTGCTGCCATGATTGAAGCAACCGCAGCTTTTGCAATCAAGCACAGAAAGGGAAGAACTTCCCGCAGGCAAGCAGAAGAATGGATTCAGAGACTTGTTGCTGATGTTCGTAATGGGGCTTTGAAACCGCCTGAAGATTCCGTCCTGCATACGATGTCATGGCATCGCGACCTTACTGGGGAACTTCTGGATGAGAAAACAGCTGCAGTTGAAATCATTAATATCCTGCGTCCCATCGTGGCGGTAGCCATTTATGTATGCTTCACTGCTTTGGCAGTCATCCAGCAGCCTGATGAGCGAGTGAAATTAATGACATCAGATGAACAGCTATTAAAGAATTTTGTCCAGGAAGTGCGCCGGTTTTATCCCTTCTTTCCTTTTGTGCCGGCTCGGGTCCGCAAGGATTTTAACTGGCAGGGTTATTCATTTGATGAAGGTGTTCTTACACTGCTCGATCTGTATGGAACGAACCATCATCCAGGCATATGGGAGCAGCCGGAGCTAATGCCTTCTCTTCCCCACAGCCGGATCGTCATTCAGAAAGTTAAAACGCTGTATATAAGTTGAACGGCTTCTGTCGTTCTATCCAAATATCACTTGATCCTGCACCCGTTTGCATGTCACAATAACATGGAGACTGTCAGCATGAATTTGGACAACCAGATAGCTAACAAGATCTCAGCTGCCCCGTAAAGGTGGCCGCACAAACAACTTACACGTATAATGGGAGGTCCCTATCATGAAGAAAATGAAGCTTGGAAGCAGTTCACTTGAAGTCCCTGTTGTAGCCGTTGGTTGCATGCGTATAAATTCGCTGGAAAAAGCGGAGGCAGAGCGTTTCGTACAGGCTGCCTTAGAAGAAGGCGCAAACTTCTTCGACCACGCCGACATTTATGGTGGCGGCGAATGTGAGGAGATTTTTGCCGAGGCCATACATATGAATGCAGAAATCCGTGAGAAGATTATTTTGCAATCCAAGTGCGGAATTCGTCCAGGTATGTTCGATTTCTCCAAAGAACATATCTTGAATTCTGTTGATGGCATTCTGAAAAGACTAAAAACAGATTACCTCGATGTATTGCTCCTTCATCGTCCAGATGCGCTGGTTGAACCTGAAGAAGTAGCGGAAGCATTCGATCAACTCGAATCCTCTGGCAAAGTACGTCATTTTGGGGTATCCAATCAGAATCCGATGCAGATCCAGCTTTTGCAGAAGGCCGTGAAACAACCGCTAGTGGCAAACCAGCTGCAGCTTAGCATCATGAACACAACGATGATCCAAAGCGGAATTAATGTAAATATGGAGAATGATGCAGCGGTCAATCGTGATGGCAGCATTCTCGATTTCTGCAGGCTGCACGACATTACCATTCAGCCTTGGTCACCTTTCCAATATGGTTTCTTTGAAGGGGTATTTCTTGGAAGCGATAAATTCCCTGAGTTAAATCAGAAGATCGATGAAATCGCTGATAAATACAACGTAACAAATACAACAATTGCTATAGCATGGCTTCTTCGTCATCCTGCACATATGCAGCCGATCGTCGGAACGATGAACACCGAGCGTCTGAAGGATTGCATCGCAGCCGGGGACATAAAGCTTACCCGCGAAGAATGGTATGCAATCTATCGTGCGGCAGGTAATATTCTTCCATAACATTTCACTTGTTCACCAAACAGCCTCCTATCCTTTGATAGGAGGCTGTTTGCATGGTTTGCTAATAGCAGCTCCGCACCTCTTACGCAGTGCGGAGCTTTTTATTTTAGGACTTAAACAAATGCAGAAAGGATGATGACCAAAAGAATAAAGAGAACCAATACGGCTCCGACAGAATTGTTGAATCCACCATATCCACCATATCCAGCAACTTCACCCATTGTTCTAACCTCCTTTATTTTTCCGAACACAACATCCTATTCTCGATAAACAAAAGAGCTTAGACTATAGAGCAAAAAATGAAAAACTTAGAAAAATGGGTTGCTATGGAGAATCCTCCACTTCAGATTTCATCTTATTTGGCGAGCAAACCTTTTGCGAAACTTAGAACGTCTGACTTGGCGTCTTCGGCCCAAATGCTGTATCGAATCTGCTGCTCCTCATCCACCCAGTCCAGATGGTCTCTTCCCTTGGAGTCAGCTGTATAGACACATTCCACTCCATTAATGACGATGGTTTCCTTTTTCTCATTAGGTTTTTCAAATGGTACAAAAACTCCGCCTGCTGGTGGCGCTGGGTATATATAACTCGCTACAAGCTCAAGCTTTTCTTTTCCTTTTTCGAACATCAGAACTGCCGCAGAAGCTTCTTTGGATTGCATCGTCTCGGAATATACAAACTTCTTGTTGCCGTTAGCAGCCTTAGCCTTTAACTCCTGATCCAGCTTTTCATACTGGCTTGACGTTATCTCAGGACTCTTTAAGTATAGAATCGAATTCTTTAACTTATAGCCTTTAGGTAATGCAGAAGGCTGTTTAAGTGTTGGGGCATTCATGGCTTTCGCCTTTGCCAGGTAGTCCGTATACTTGGTATATACAAGTCCTGAAGATGTAAAGTAGATCTCATCCTGCTCGTTATATTCCTCGTCGGCCACATAGTAGGCAACGAACTGCCCTGGCTTAAGTTTGCTGCTCAATTCATTGATACGCTCCTCATACGACTTCTCTGCTTGGGTGGAAGCAACCACTGTTGTCGTCTTCTTTGTAGTGCCTGCTGTGTTTGCTGCATAAACATTCGCTGAACCGACCATCATTGTTGCTGCGAGTAATAATGCGACCTTCATTTTGTGATTCTTCATGATATAATCTGTTCTCCTTTCGGCGGCAAGGCCTTTTGAAATAATGTTGAATTACATCTTGTATAACACCTAACCATACGTAAAAGGGACATTTTGTTATAAAAGGATAAATTATTCTGTTTTAAGACCAGCCGCTATTTTTGCGAACTCCTCCTTGGACAGGGGATCCTTTGGATCATCTCTAATAACATACAGAACTTCCTCACTGTCGCTAAGCCACGTCAAGCTGCGAGTTTCCGTAGTCGAATCGTTGGAAAATATCCTCTCTCTCCCTTTTACCGTCAGTATTATGACTTCGTTCGAGGGTACCCCTGCTTTTTTGCCTTTCTCCCTGGCAAATGCCAGAATCGTGATCCGATGCTCGCCTTTACGATATTCCATTCCTGTAGAAGCAATCCCAGCGCCCGGCAAAATCCTATAAAAAAGTCCCTGTTCTTCATCTGACTTCTCTGCCTGCATTTTGAGTTCATCCAGCAGACTTTCATACTCCGGAGTCCCCAATATAGGGTAGTTATTAATGTTAATCCGTCCAAAATCAAATCGATATCCTTCCGGTACATATTCAGGCTCCTGCAGCAGCGGTGCGCCTTTCTTCTCGATTTCCTTCGCAAGCTCCTCATAATTCGGATGCTTTGTCGCCTTATAATAATATTTCAGCGGATATTTCTGAGAGGATGAAGTCAGATGCTGATCTTTGATATAATATACGGCTTGTTCTCCCGTCTTTAAGATCTCACTCAGTTCTTCTTCTGACTCTTTTACACGTTTAACGTTATATTCCGATTCGGTATATTTCCAAGGCTTTATGGTAGACAGAACGACTTTGCCTTCCTTGTTCTTGATCTGAATCAGGTAATTTCCGGCGTAGACACTAAGCGACGAAAGAATCAGTATTGCGGTAACCAGCACAGGAATGAAGGATTTCTTGCGATAACCGTTACTTTTTCCATGTTTCTTCTGATGTATTTGACGAACCTTGTGCATGATGAGGGGGGTTACATCTAACTCTTCATGTGTGGAGCCAACTTCCATCCTTCTCAACATTTGATCTTGCTCTGATTGTCCCGAATCTCGCATTGCGCTATCCTCTCCTTCTCTCGGATTAGCTTAACGGCCTTTTCTTTCACCCGAGCATATTTTTTCTTAACTGCACTTAAATTTTTGTCCAGAATCTGCGCAATTTCCATGAACGGCTTCTCTTCGAAAACCCGAAGAACGAGTAGATTCCGCTCCTCCACCGAGAGCTTGGTCATGGCATATTCCAGCGGTTCGCTGAACCAGCTGCGCTCCAAGGTCTGTTCCGCACTATCTGCATACCCTGGCGGCCGAATGAGTCGGCTCACTCGCATACGAACTTGCCTCTTGCGAAGCAAATTGAGGCAGTGATGATAAGCAATTTTGTATAACCATGATGAGAACGATACCTTCGCTTCATAGGAATGAATCTTGGTAAAGGCCTTGATAAAGACATCCTGGACGGCATCTTGTGCATCCTGCTTGCAGCCAAGCATCCGGCAGCAATATATGTAGATCTGTTTTTTGTACGTTTCGACGATAGGCTCAAAACAATCCACCTCTCCTGTTTTAACACGCCTTACGCACTCATCTATTGAATCCAATTCGAAGCCGCACCTCCGCGTAAATCTTATTTACGTTTATATAACACCTCATCTGTGGTAAAAGGGATATTTGCCTCCTAAAAAATAGAAAAACAACCCATACCCTAAGTATGAATTGTTTTTCTGCAATGTCGATCTTTTCTTTTACTTTGTTTCAGGCTCACATATCTTTGTAAAAGGCTAGCTCCTCTTTGAATCAAACTGAAAAACTAATTTCTCATTGTCGTCCCTCAAATCAACAAGTTCCTGCGCTTGTAGATCCGAAGCATAATGGTTCACCGTCTTTCTCCAGAATGCCTGCGCTCGTTTATTACGATCCGTGGGATTCGTTTGAATCTCCCAGCTGCCGACATGCTTGTCAAACACTAGCGTTGCAGCTTTCTCAGCAACATCCTTGCCTCGGAAAGGTTTCATAACAAAGAACTCATTCATGTAAAACTCACTGCCATACGTGTATGGCGGGGTTGCCACCATAGCAAATCCTGCCGTGATGCCATCCACCCGAATCAGGTAAGGAAACAAAATCGTGGGCTTTTCCCACCATATATCAAAAACTTTGTTCTGATCATTCAAGGTTTTTGTATCATCTTCTTCAAAGATGCCAAATGAATTCGGCTTCCAACCCCAGATTCCTGATAAATCATGTAAGTACAGCGGATAAATATTATTAATGATAAATTTGTTAGAAGTATCCGTTAGCTCCACAGTAACATCCATCTATTCTTCTCCCTCCATCCTGGTTGTACTCCATATGTTGTAATTCCAATTTAGCTAAGTGATATGTAACCCTCCCACACTTCAGGTTATCATCTCAACTATCTCTTCTATATAGTTTATATGCTTATAAATTATTTTTTACATAAATCATCGCTTGTCAAAATTCAAGAACCATTGCTGCGCCCCCCTGAACAGAAGGGAATTAGCCTATCCCTTTTCATATAAAGAATAGTATCGCATTTTTGGGATCGTTCATTTCAAACGAATGAATTGACAGCGATTAGTACATAATGACTCTGTTGATTAAAACGTAAAGGAGTTTATATAAATGGGAATTTTAAGCGGCAATCCTAAAGATGAGCCTATGCATTATGGTGAGATCTTCAGCGTATGGGAAGCATCTATGTTGGCAAAAGGCATGGTGTCCTGCTATGAAGCTTTTCTCTACCATGCAGGTGATAAGGATTTGAAGAAAATCCTCCATGATCTGCTGGATCAAGCTAAACTCGAAGTTAAAGAATGTGATGAACTGCTTACAGACAACGGAATCACTCCCGCTCCGGGCCTCCCTGAGCGTCCTCCGGCGAAGCTTGAGGATATTCCAGTTGGAGCAAGATTCTCTGATCCGGAAATTGCAGCTAAAATCGCTGCCGACACATCGCTTGGATTAGTGGCCTGCAGTTCCGTCATGGGGCAATCCATTCGTGAGGATATCGGCGCATTATTCGCTAAATATCACCTCACCAAGACGGCATTGGGTGTAAGAATCCTTCAAATGCTCAAGGAAAAAGGCTGGCTCATTCCGCCACCATTGCAAATCAAAAGACCCGAATAAATAACTCGATCGCGTTAGACCCTGCAATGCATTAGAAGGACATAACGCTACCGCTTATACAGCAAACAAAGAAGCGGCCTATGGGCTGCTTCTTTGTTTATTTTCTTCCTCAGCTCTCTTCTATGACTCGCTGATCAGAAACCATCTTCTTCTTCTTCAGAGGGATATTCTTGGCCTGCTGTCTGCCAATAAGAATCATACCTAGTATAACGAGGATGCCCCCGCCCCACTGTTCCAGTCCGGCCGTTTCTTTTAATATGAGGACCGATAATAACAAGGATGTAAAAGGCATCATACCAGAAAATGCAGCCGCAGTTGAAACCGGACATCGTTTGATGCCGGCATACCACATGATAAAAGCCACTGCTGTGACCATGGGCCCGTACCATACGAGCGCAAACCATTCCTGTATTCCTATTGCTGCAAGAGCGGCTATCGGTCTCTCTAAACAGGCAGGGATCAAGCATAACACCAATGTAATCGCAGAAACCAATGTGGTTTGAACTACAGGATGAATAGCTTCACTTTCTGAGACCTTTTGATGAACAGAACTAACTCGAGATAGCAGGTTAAAGATAGACTCGCTTAAAGCTGCGCATAGAACCAGCAGATTACCGAATACATGCTGCAATGTGAAAGAATGACCTGGCGTAAACAAACCTTGGATTACCATAATACCAACGATTGTACTAAGAATCCCCGCTAATTTCGAGCCGTTTATGGATTCTTTCAATAAAGTGATAGCCATGATCACCGTGAAGGCCGGTGTTGTTCCTGTCAGTATCCCCGCCTCCGCTGTGCTAGTATACTGGAGGGCATACAGCAGCAGCATTCGAAATAAAAACATTCCCAGTAACGCCTGAAAAAAGAGAAGCGTCCATTCACGAAATGTCAGTCGCTGAATCGTCCTCATCAGATCCTTCATACATAGAGGAAGCATGCATAGTAATGCCAATATCAAGCTGACAGCCGTGATCGTAAACGTCCCTATCTTTCCATTCAAAAACCATGCAGTAATGACAGAAGTCCCGGCAAGCGTGAAAGCCCCCAGCAAATAAAACATCCCGCTCCAGCGTGCCACTTAAATCCCTTCTCTCCCAATATTCCAGATGGGTATCAATAGAAACTATGCTACAATCATAGAAAAAACTGGGGAATCACAACAGGTCCAGTTGAGCACGATTTTATGCAAACCAGTTGGAGGACGGGGTATATGTGGGGAATTAAGCTGCAACGAAGCAGCGATGTTTCATTAAAACGGCAGATTTATGTTGCCTTGCGGGAACACATCATCCGAGGAAACTTAAAAGCAGGAGAAGCCCTGCCATCATCCCGACAATTGGCGCAGGAGCTTCAAGTATCTCGCAACACGATTATGGAGGCTCTCGAGATGCTGAATGTGGAGGGTTATATCGTCAGCCGAATCGGGGCACCAGCAAAAGTTGCGGAAGGCATCATACTGGATACGAGGACCGAGTCCAGGCCATCACCGGGGATCGAAGATATACCTGAATATATAGCTGATTTCCGAACAGGGCTGCCGGATCTGAGATTGTTTCCGCGTTATGCTTGGCAGCGGGTAACAATGAAAGCCCTCTCCGAACTAAGCCCTCCTCTACTGGGTTATACAGGGCCTCAGGGAATGCTGGCGCTTCGGGAAGAAATTGCTTGTTGGCTTCTTCGAAGCAAGGGGCTTGTTGTGGATACCGAGGATATCTTTATTACGGCTGGCGCAACACACGCACTGCATATTGTAGCCGAACTACTCTATCAAGATACCCAAAACATATACTTTGAGGATCCGTGCAATATTGAGATGTTGAAGACATTTATAAACAAAGGATTCAAGATATCACATATCCCGGTGGATCAATACGGTATTCAAACCGATCACCTGAAAAATGCACCTGGTTATCCGGTATACGTTACGCCTTCTCATCAATTTCCTTTTGGAGGCATTCTGCCAGCAGAGCGACGAGCAGCGCTCATTCGTTTTGCCAGACACACCGATAGCTATATTATTGAAGATGATTATGACAGCGAATTTCGGTACGTTGGGGAGCCGGTGGCCCCTTTGCATGCTATGGATGCCGAGCGGGTCATTTATATTGGTACATTTAGCAAAACGCTATTCCCCGCTCTTCGCATCGGATACGCGGTCGTTCCGCGAAGCCTGCAGCAGCGTTGGAGTTATTTACGTACGCATACCGATGTTCAGAATCCCCCTTTTGAGCAAGCCGCCCTTGCCGAGTTTCTACATACCCGGAAGTTGGACAGACATATCAGCAAGATGAGGAAGATTTATCGTGAACGCAGACAGGTCTTATTATCTTCTCTCAAAGAATACTTCGGAGATAATTGGCGCGTTTGGGGGGATGCCGCTGGACTGCACCTTACAGTAGAATTTCAGGAAGCGATGTTTGATGATGTTTTCCGACAGCAAGCCCGGCAGAAGTCCATTCGCATCACGCCCCTGGACTATCACTGTATTCAAAAGGGCATTCATGCAAACAAGTTATTGTTCGGATACGGTCATCTAGAACCAAGTGAAATACGCGTTGGGATTGACCTTTTACACACCTTTATGAAAAAAGGCGGATATGTATAAGGATTCCGCATAGATAACCAATGAAACAATATGCCTTCCACTTATGCACCTCTTAACAACACAAAGGCTGCCATTCGGCAGCCTTGTCTATTATTTCTATTTTTTCAATCCTGCTTCGCAAGAATTTCCTCTAAAACTTCTAACAGCCTCTGATTCTCTTCCGATGTTCCTACCGAAATTCGGATATGCCTTGGAAGTCCCCATCCCTTGGCGTACCGGACAATGACCCCATTCTCAAGCAGCTTAAAGTATAATATTTCCGCATGTTCACCAAGCTCCGCCAGAATGAAATTACTCATGCTCTCGGTGTAAGGAATCGATAAACGGTCCAGCCCATCATAGATTTGCTGTCTGCCTTGTTCGTTCATCCTGCAAGATGACCGCACATGTTCCTCATCTCCAAGTGCGGCCGATGCCGCTGCTTGAGCGAGCACATTCACATTAAATGGTTCTTTTACTTGAAGCAGCGTCCGAATAATACCTTCTGAAGCGGCGCCGTACCCTACTCGTATTCCCGCAAGTCCGTAAATTTTGGAGAAGGTATTCAGGGTGATGACGGGATACCCCATCTTGATGTAATCGATTCCATCCGAATAATCAGGCGCAGTCGCATAATGTCGATATGCCGTGTCAATCACGACCAGAACTCGCTCTGGAAGGCGGTCCAACAGATTTTTCATTTCTAATTCGGAAATGTAGGTGCCTGTTGGGTTATTCGGAGTGCATAGATACACGATTTTGGTTCGCTCCGTAATCGCGGCGAGTATATCTTCAACAGAGAAAGCAAATTGCTCATGCAGCGGTACCTTTATGACCGTACCCGACATAAGAAAAGCGCCAAATTCATATTCGCTGAACGTCGGATCAGGAACTACGATTTCATCGCCAGGCTCCAGGTACGCACGAGAAATAAGCATGATCAGCTCATCTCCCCCGTTTGTAACAATGAATTGATTCGCCGTTAATCCCAAGTGCTCGGCCAGCGCTTGGATAAGTCCCGAAGCACGTTCATCAGGATAACGGTGTAGATCAGGCAGCTGCTTCTGAATGGCTCTCAATGCTTTGGGTGAAGGACCCAAAGAATTTTCATTGGAAGCCAATTTGATGACGTGATCCAAGCCGTATTCCTGCTGTACTTCCCAGATCGGCTTACCTGCCGTGTATGGCTTTAACCGTTCTAATGCCTGACGCGGTGTTACTCGCAATTTCTGAGCTTCTCTTGCTTCGTTCAATGTGTTCTCCCTCCGTTACGGTAATGTCTTTTATATTTAATAGTAAAAACTATGCTGATCTTACGGCAAATAAGTAAATTAGCAGATATACAATCATGATTGCAACCAGTACATAAATGAGTTTCTTCATTTCATATCACCTCATAGTAAATACTCTTCTTTTACATTTATTAGGTCTGGTTACAACATATTATAATCGCTTAAGCCAAATAAATCGCTATAAAAAAGACGCTATTTTCCAAATTAAATGAAAAATGGCGCCTCATCTTATTTCATTATTCTCTTTATAGATCTATCCAGCTTGTGAAGGTGAGCATTTTTGTTCATTCCGTCTTCAGCTTGTGGCCTGACAGCAGACCAAGCAAATAAGCTTTAAGGTCCACCATTCTTAAATGGGCCGGTTTCTCATCGGTCCCGGCAATAATAAGTGGAACAAGCGACTCGGATTGTCGGATCGATCCATGTCCTCCGCCCCCCTCATGCGTTGGTGAGCTGCGGTCCTTCAATTCATACCCCGGTTTAGCCGTGACAACCAAGAAATCACCTGCATGAGAATTCAGGGCACCTGATAATCTCTCCAACGCATCGGGATACTGTCCGTAATCCAGCGTCCGATCATCTGCATTCACTGTGAGGTCCAGCACTTCAGCATTCTGTCTCACAGTCCACGTTTGTTTATACTGGTCGACCAAGTTCCCCTTTGCCTGATATTGAAGTTCTTTTGCAGTGGATCCTTGAAGGGCATGAATCCATCCATTCTCTTTCCAAGCTACAAAATCGATGCGGTCATCCTTGCTGAGTATCTCCGCCAAGCTTCGCATAGATCGGCTGGGCTTGAAATTATACACATAAGCCATCGTTTCATTGACCGCGAGTGCAACTTCCGTCTCATCCGTTACTTCTTCACCGGGCCTAAGAACGGAGATGCCTTTCAGCATAGCGGGCATATGAATCTCCGAATGCTGCTTCGCCTGAAGAAGCTGTGTCATTCCACTGTCCCCAGCGATAACGATAATCACTTCGTTTAGCGCTTTTTCCGGTGATCCGAAAGCATTTAATAACGATTGAAGCTGCTGATCCACCTTGATGACGCCTTTGAGCTCGGATGGGCCATGCTTATGAAGTTTCTGGTCTAGGTCAGGTAAATATACATATAGAAAATCAGGGAGCTTGTCGGCTTGTATCAGATAGTTAACGGCATTAATTGCATACTTATTATTTAAGCCTAGTCGATCTGTAAGATCATCAGGCAACTTCTTCGTACCTTCCAGGGGATTGGACAAGGCTCCCAGAGTTAAAAAATCCGGACCTTTGACTTTTATGTGTTTCGGCAGGGAAGTCGGACCTTGAATCCAATCCGGGATCGTCAGCGTATGCTCGGTCGGCCCCCGATATATCAAGCCGTTAATCGACCCTGATTTCAAGCCAATGCGGGCTAATTCTTCGTAAATCGTAGGTGAATCCGGATTTAAATGTTTCCCGTTCAAATGGATTAATGCATCAGTCAGAACCGGATTGATGCCTTGCTTGAGGATTTCCATCGGCCCTGTTCCGTAGTTGATCATCTTCTTATCGTCGGACGAATACCATAGGAGACCTGGTACACCATGGCCATTCGGATATTTTCCTGTCAACATCGTGCTGTCAATCGTGACAGACATTGTAGGAAAAGAGCTGACCAGATCCTTGTAATATTGTCCATGTTCGATCAAATATTGAAAGGTGGGCAGCTGTTTTTGAGAAATGCCCTTATCAATCGCCTGTGCCATTAATGAGTCGACCATCAGGAATATGACTTTCTTATGTGTAGAACCTTGTTCGGATTTAACCCGCAGCAAATCCTGTTCGCCAGGTTTTTGATGTTGGCATCCCATTACCGTGATCAGTACAAGGGACAGCATTACGAGGATCATCCTGTTTATTCGCATTTTCACATTCACCACCTTAGTACATTTTGTCGCTAAAGTGGAAACGTCATTCGAGGGATATTTTGCATATTACGATGATCCATTTATGTTCAAATATGATGTTCGCCGGTTCTAATCAAGCCTCGCTTTTCCTGCTTTGATAAAGGATCCGGTTCACTTTCTCGGAGCTGAGCAGCATGATCAGGGCAAACAACAGAATGACGACGGGGAATAAACCTATCGATATTTGAGCCGCAACGATACCAAACAGTGGGGGTAAGATCGTGGTGCCGGTATAGGCAACAGCCATCTGATAACCCATGATTCTGGATGATTGAGCTTTGCCGAAGCGGGCTGGCGTTTCATGCAGCAAACAAGGGAATATGGGTGCAAGCCCGAGTCCGATAACAATGAGACCGATGAGAGAAAGATAGGAATGCAGCGGCAGCAACAACAGGACTGCACCGGTAATAGCCGTCACTTGTCCAGCACGGATGAGCGTCCGATTGTTCAACCTCAGCGTTACGAATCCTGTAATGAATCGGCCGAATGTGATGCCTCCATAATACATGGACACCCATACTGCTGCTGTTTCCGGGGACAGATCTCGGGTTCCTACGAGAAAGCTCGCGCCCCATAAACCGACGGTCGCTTCCACTCCGCAATAGAACAAAAACGCCAACAGGGTTATCTTTACCCCTCTAATTTGGAGCGGCTTTCCATGCTTCTGGACAATGGCTTCATCGTTGTTCGTTGATTCATTTCCCGTTTGTTCTTCAATCATGCCTTCGGGCTGCCGATGCTGACTTGCCACGATCCTCCAGAGTGGGAGCGTGAGCAGCAGGATGAAGACCAGAACGAACTGCAGCATGGATACGGTAAAATATCCGTCTCTCCATGTATCGTTAGCACCCATGGAATAGGACATGATAATCGGCCCTAACGTTGCGCCCACGCCCCAGAAGCAGTGCAGCCAGCTCATATGGTGGGCCTTATAATGGTTTGCTACATAGTGGTTCAGTCCCGTATCGACCGCGCCTGCGCCTAAACCCAGCGGAATCGCCAGCAGAATGAGCCAGAACAGCGATGGCGCATACGCAAAACCGAGCAGCGCACTCGCCGTCAACAAACAGCTGATAAGCGTAACCATACCCGTTCCGAAGCGTTCGATCACGCTCCCGCTAATCAAGCTGGATACAATCGTGCCTCCGGTTACGACCATCGACAGCAACCCTGCGGATTCGAAGGCAGCACCGATATCCGGCTGCATGGCCGGCCAGGCGACCCCGAGCAAGGAATCCGGAAGCCCTAAACTGATAAAGGCCAAATAAATAATTAGAAGAAAAAATGTTACCACAAATAAGGGTCCTTTCTACGCCGTGATCATTCAGACAATGGGATGATATAGGAAGTAATCTCCTTAATTTTGGCAGCATTAAGGGTGCTGCTAAACCGGTATACGTTACAAAATGCCAGGCGCTTCCGGTCATCGAATACAAGGATTCCGTCCGCTGCACCGGTGCTGCCGTGCGTTATCAGATGATGAATATGCAGTTCGGCTGTCTTGCCATACTTCACCTGACATAACGATTCAATCACTTGATCCTTCCCATGAACGATTCTTTCCCCAACGTAACTCATCTGAATCCCATCCGTGAAATTCTCATTCATAAATTGTGTATCCATGCCAGCCAAAGCGATGTGGAGTCTCTTCAGCAACTCCTTCTTCGGTGCGTTCCCGCAATCCTCCTCGCATGTGATAACGAAATCTTCTTTGCCTGCAATACCATCTGCCATAACCAAACCTCCTAATCCCAGCTGTGTATGTAAGGGAAGTTTTCCATTTATTTTAAACCTTGTTTGGTCATATGGAAAGACTATGCACGGCTTCTATTCCCGAAGATGAAAGGTTAGGGATGAAACGCCTTCCAGAACTCCCCTTCGGTATCAATCATGCCCTTGATCTGGGCAAAAGGAATTGTGAACGTCGGAAAACCCGCTGCGTAAGGGGCGATCTCATACGGTGCAAACACCAGATGTAATGCGTCCTCGGTTACATAGAAGGGCTGGTTTGCTGCAATTCCCTTATAGCTATCCGGGAATACATACGAATACTGCGGATCCTCTTGAATCTGCTTACCAACAATGCGGCTGAGCTCCTTCACATAATCGCTGCCCGGCTTAAACAAGTCCTTCAATTCATACATCCTGCCGTTCTCAAGATTGATCACGGCGTAAACTTTCGTTGGCATGCCGTGTGCGGCACCAGAGGGATAGTTATAACCGTTCAACTCCAGTTCAAGCAGTTTCTGCTTGTAGAAAATGACGTCAAAATCGCCTGTATAAGTATAATCAAGCTGTTGATTCGGAGGAATGAATTTCACCTGTGACATTTCTTTAAGCTTCGTATTCAGCGTGTGCTGAGCTGCTTGATCCCTCATTCCATCGATCTGTGGATAATAGACTAAGTAGTCCGGATTGGGTTTATACTTTTCTTCCATTACTTTATAAGGAGGATGCAGCGGAATCACCGTGTTCTGCTTCCATATGACATGACCCGACCGTTCCAGGTAAGACAGACGCTGATCAACCAGGGCCTTAATCAACCCTCCTGCTTCCAGCGTAAGCGAACCGCTGCCGTTCACTTGGGGATACCCCGGCGCCGGTCTGCCGGTTCGATCAATAAAATACGTCTGTTTCGCATCATAAACCGAGGCCAATCCATGCTTGTAATCAGAAACTTCCCGATATACAAAATCAGATAACCTCTTTCCGTCCCAATCTGCAATGGCATACATCGAACCAATATACGGCTGTTCAGGATTAATCGCACTCCCAAGCGCAAACCGGTCTTCATTCAAGTCCCGGATATCGTTATATTCCGGCTGGATTACCCACTCGCCCTGCTTATTAATGACGCCATACTTCGACTTGTAATCTTCTGCCGTGTTAACGATCGCTCTGTCATGATGAAAAGGAAATGCCGAAGTATAGGTCGGCGGAATGACGATGTTCCCCTGCTCATCGATATATCCGTATTTGCCAGTGCTATCCTTCTGAAAGGCCAGCAAGCCATCGCCAGGCGGTCCGACGTAGGCGAACGGATAATTGGCCAATCGGCGTCCATAGAGATCAATGAGCGCGTAAAGATTGTCTTTTATTTTCACAACAGCTTTGCCATTGACAAAATCATTCGCTTCCTCATATTGCGCTGGGATCACCTCTTGGCCCGCGGAATCGAGGTAGCCGTATCGGCTGTTCGCTCCATCTCCACTGCCATTATCAGTTACATAATAAACCGCCCTTCCTTCTCGAAGCCCTGCTATATACGGAAATCCTCGTCGTGTTAGCACTTCCCCTTGTTCGTTAATCATCTTAAAACCTTGATCATCGATCACGGTCGCTCGATGCTCCGAGAACGGGCTGATGGACTGATATATAGGCTTCACTACGAAACGGTCAGACCTGTCAATAAGGCCATACTTACCGTTCACGCCTACGATGGCAAGACCATTGTCCTGGAAATCCTGTGCATCATCATACTTTGGCTCAATGACCATACTTCCGCTGCGATCAATGTATCCCCACTTCGTTCCGTCCGTCGTCTTCACGGATGCCGGAAATAAACCGGCATGCTGCTGCGGCTGCCCTCTGCCTGCTAGCATCTCCTTGATTCGCCTCTCAAGATCCAGCAGCGTTTCACGCGCCGGGTAGGGTTCTGCGAACGTAAGTGCTTTGCGGACTGACACAAGGGCTGCCTCCGGCATCCCGGCCCGATATTGTGCATCCGCCAGGTAATACCAGTAATAAGAATAATCCGGATGTTCTTGCGTCAATCTCTCGTAGTACCTTACAACGACAGGGAAATAATAGGGGTATACATCCGGTGCAGTCACTAACGCCCCTTGGCTCCATCTGACGACCTCGACTCGATAAGCTTCGCCTGTATCGTGAATCCAAAGCGCGATTTCAGCCTGACCATCCGGACCCGAAGCACCCGGCATATCCGCAATATCGATATAACTGTAATATATATCAGCAGGTGCGATATCTTGAAGACCCTCTGGCGTCCAAGCGTAGATCGACAATTTTGACCAGATGGAACCGAGTTGCCAACCTACGATTAATTGATTCATACCTGGGTTCAACACAGGGGCCGCCGTCAATGAAGTAACCCCATATCCCTGCCCCAAGACGTTGGCAACGACCTCATATCCGCCATTGCGGTAAAGCAGCACAAATAAATAAAGATCATGATTCAATCGGGACACACCGACAATCTCTGGGATGTGATCTCCCGTGATGTCGACTGCGACAACTGCAGGATGTTCTGCAGGCTTATCGATTCGTACAAGTTCAGCACCGTGCGGCAGAAAGGCCATACCGATTTGTGCCAGCTGCTGATCATTAACGGACATTTGGGCACCCTCCCTTATTCAGAGCTTTCTCGCCTAATCGTATGCAGACGATGGTTAAATATGCACCTGCGGGCGGGGCGGAGAGCATTTCTTAAGTCCCATGTTTCCATTGGCGGATGACCGCAAAACAAAAAAACGGCCTGATCACGTTAGGCAATCAGATCGTTCTCTTCGCTTCAAAATGGTTTGCTGACCATGAAATACAAAATAACGACCGGCAGCAGCGTGGCTATCGTCCCGCCTACCGCCCAATACGCCGAAGCTCTTTTATAACCTGCTGTAATGACCCCATCCCTAATGGATTGTTTACTATGCCGAATCATCCCTTTTTGCAGCGGAATCAATAAACCAGCCCACAGGATCCCCGTCATACCAAACAGAATCAATGAAGCCATCAGCCAGCTCATTCCGCCCATTCCATATCCGGCTTGGACAGCCATCACAACGCCTGAAATGATGATCAGCAGCAAACCTGGCAGGGTAAATACCATATCGGCTGACATGACATTCTTAACCGTGTTATGGATTTCTGCCGGATCCCCTTTCAGATCAGCTCTTACTTTCCAGAATGCCGCCGTAATGATATTGCCGAGGAATAACACACATCCGGCGATGTGCAGAAATAACCACAATGTCATAAGCCATCCTTCCCCTCTTCCCGGTGCCCGGGCCGAAGAATGTCGATGATGAAATCCGCATATTCCTTCGTGCCGAATACATGACTATTTACGCCGATTAGTCCCCGCATCCGCAGTCCGAACGACAACAGCTCAAACAGCTCTGCCGTCCGTTCCGCATCGATGGATTCCGGTATGACCCCTGCTTCCTGACCTGTGACAATCCATGTCTTCGAAGTTTCTGTCGCTTCCCTATAGAAGCCAGCCACAATGTCGGCGATTTCGGGCTGATCGCTTTTTCCAATAAGGTACATGAAGATCAGGTTGCTCACATCGTCACGGCTTTCCAGTCTCGACATGCTGTTGGTAATGGCAGTCATCGGTCCGTCAAACTGTTTAATGTCCCCTTGCTTGTTCACTTCGCTCATAAACTGCTCGTTCTGCTCAGCAAGCTTAGCTCGTAATACGTGCACAAACAGCTCATCCTTACTTGAAACATAATGAAATATGGCCCCTTTGGACAAGCCCGAACGCTTCATGATGTCATTAAGGGTGGTTTGGCTGCAGCCTTGCTCCCTTATCAAGTCTTCTGTGGCTTCAAGAAGTATTCGCTTGGTTTGCTCTCGCCTTTCTTCCTGCTTCATCTAATAACTCCTCCTTGATGATAAGTTGGTTACCCCTGAGGTGGAAGCCAGCCCGCCATGAGAACCGCTGCCAGGAACACGATTTGCAGAACCGTTCTCAGCCCGATTGGAGTGACCGGCTTGCCGCCAAGTGACAAATGGCGATTCGCTGCGTATACATTGGCAGGAAACATGGCTATCAGCATCAGTGCGAGACCTGTTGATGCCAAAGCTGTGGTAGCCGGAATCAGGATTAGAATAGCGCCAGCAATCTCCAGCAGCCCGGTGAAGGTAACCATGAACGGGGCATTCGGTATTCCCGGGGGGATCATGGTGATTAGATCGGGTCGTCGTTTTCCCCAGTGGGCAGAAGCTGTTACCAAAAACATGACTGCAACCGCAAACCTGAGCGAAATGCCCCAGTCATTTACATACTCCCAGCCTGTAAAGCCCAGCGTCCGAAACAATAGTAGCGAAACCATCATCGCGACAAATGGGATCATCAACCTCACCAACCTTCCGAATTTCTTAACCTCATTATATATACCGACCATCGGTTTGTAAATGGAGAATTCCAAATTTATTCCTTTAGAGACTTCAGGCACATTCAGTATCTTATTAAAAAAGAGAGCAAGCGTGCGGCTGTATTACAACCAGGCTTGCCCTCTACTCTCATAACATAGGTCAGCTATGCTGCGCTTTTTTCTTCTACATACATTCGAAATAGCAGGATATACAGCGCCACACTGATTAATGCCGATAGCAAGATGATGCTGAATATACCCATAGGCGGCAGCCAAGTGGACAGAAATACCGTCATCGGAGCCAGAAATCTTCCGATCGTAAACTGTAAACTGTCAGCTCCCATATACTGTCCTCTTGCATGCTCTGGAGCATAACGGCTAATAAAGCTTTGCGTCACTGGGGAACGAGCCATTTCGCCGAAAGTAAAAATAATGGTTACAAAGAATAAGAACCAGATGTTCGTATTCAGCCCGAGTGCAAAAGTACCTACTCCGGATAACAAGGAAGATAGTACGAATACATCACGCTCCTTCCAATTCCGAAACCACTTGGTGACTGGCAGAATAAAGAGAACAAACAAGAGACCGTTGAGCCCAAGCACCCACCCTAATATCTCTGTGCTCGATAGCATAAGCGAATGTCCGTTCCAGGAGAACAGCGCCTGGGATGGTACATAATCGATCACATATACCGCCAAATACAAATCCAGCTGCATGATCGCCACAAGGGCAAAAATCCCCGCCAGTATGTACACCAGAAACACTTTATCTCGAAAAATGATGCCATATCCCTTCCACTGTTCCTTGAATACCTGAAGAATCGACCCCGTTGCCTTTACACTTTGGGCAGGCCCCGGCAGGGTTTCATGAACGATGAAGTAAATCGCGATGAAATAGATCAGCAATACGAAGGAACATGACCACAGAAGCTCTTGCCGATACTGAAAAAAGAAAATGGCTCCAAGTGCCGGACCAAGCACGGCACCCAAGTTGTTCGCTGTCGTAAACGTTGCAAATACTTGCCGCCTTTCTTGAACCGGAACCAGATCGGCTACCATCGCTGAGCTGGCAGGTCTATAGATGGCTCCCCCGAATCCGATGCCGATAAAAGCAGCATAATCGATCCAGTGCGAAGGCGATAAGGCGAACATCGCAAACATGACCGTCTGCAGCGACGCGCCAAGCAGCATGATGGGGCGACGTCCCAGCCGATCGGCTAAAGCACCGCCGAGTAAGCTGCCGATAATGCTGAATATCGGAGGAACCGTCATGAGGATTCCCGCGATATGATTGCCTAAAGCCGCTCCGAAATAAACCGTTATGAAGGGGAAGTACATCCAAAACAGCATATTGAACAGCGCTTCACCCAATAATCGAACCTTTAAATTGTTATCCCATAATCGTATTTGCACAAGACTCCCTCTCTCTATGTCGCAGCAGCACAAAAGTTAAAAATCGAACGATATATCACGTCCCCCGGCCGGGTATTACAAACTATAAAACATTTCCCTGGCAAAATATAGACTTATAATGAGCGCTGAGCTATACTAATAATATGAAAGCCGAATATCGACCGATTCAATTTAGATGGCCCACAAAACGAACATTTGTTCTAAATATGAAAGACGCTCCCGTGGGAGCGTCTTTTTTCGGTGCATGGATGTATTGATTTATCCTTCCGTTGGACCAGCATGGATATTGAATACGCTCGTTAGGTTGGTAGCCTGGACGCAGGATACTTTTCCCAATGGGGCTTAATCAGCCAGCTTCTTCAATTCATGCAGATGATCGAAGATCATCTGGCAAACCTCAGAGACCCGATCCCGATCCTTATACGTTAACCAAGCCAATTCTTCGATTTCCGAAGCCGCACTTAGCTCTCCTTCATACTCCGCCGTGTAACAGGACATCGTTACTCGAACGCCCTCCGATTTGCCGTGAGCGCCAGCACGGAAGCTGCCTGCATTCGCCGCGGTCTCCGGTTTGATTCGAACGGACAGCTCCTCCTTAATTTCCCGCACCAGCGTATCGATATCGGATTCTCCCGGTTCCCGTTTTCCTCCCGGCAAATAGTACGTATCCTTGCCCTTGGAACGAGCGCATAAGATACGACCCTCGACGATCTGAATCCAGGCAACTTTGTCAATCTCCTTTATCATAATGAATTCCTCCCTTGTCATATGAACTCAGTGAGAAGCTGTTTCCTGTTGTTCCTGCTTCCCGCCTAATTTGAATACCAATATCCCTCCGACAATTACAAGAACGCCGATCAGCTGATTCATGGTAAATGGTACCTTTTCGAGCCCTATCCATCCCATGGTATCAAACAGCAGTGCAAATCCGAGCTGCGAGGTCATGACAATGGATATAGCGAATGTGGCACCCAGCAGTTTTGTCGCCTGTACCAGGCATATCACCACACCGACCCCGATCAATCCGCTTATCCAATACCAGGGCTGCATGTTGTGAAAAGCGAAAGTTCCCTTACCTTCTACAGCAAGACTCATGCCGAACGAAGCGATAAAGCCCATCCCTAACACTAACGTCGTTGTAGACCAGGAGCCTGTCCTTTCATTAACCCTGTTATTAAAAATGTTTTGCAAACTAACCAAAGAACCTGCGAATAGCGCCAATATCAGTCCTGCTAACATATTCCATCTCCTTACTTCATGCCTTCATCATCATTGTGGTTTTATTCCTCGTAAATATTGCCTCCTGCTACATGTGTTAACGCATTCCGATCTTTAATTAGAATGTACCCTTTATGACGCTCAATCAGTCCTTCTTGACTGAATTTCAGAATTACCCGGTTCAAATGCCGGTAGCTGGTCCCTAACAAATTCGCGATATCGGTCAAGTTGAATGCGGCCGAGTAATCGGTAGCAAGTGTATCCGTCTCTCCATCCGAAACGGACAATAAATAGCTGGCCAGCCGTACCTCCACCGGATGGAGCAAATTGAAACTTAAGAAATTAGATTTAATATAGAATTTCCGTGTAACAATCCGAAGCAAGAACTGAAGCATAGGCGCATGGTCGTGTCCGTATTTACGAAGCCAGCGGTAAGGCACACCGATCATATAAACAGAGGAAACGGCCTGTACCGTATTGATCAACGGATTGCCTTGAATATATTCAATATCTCCGATTACCTCAAGCGGTGTTTTGAAAGATAGAACAAGCGCTTTCCCTTCCGCAGAGGTAGTGAAGATTTTGATCTTCCCTTGAACCAGAATATACAGCGTCTCGGCCGGTTCGCCTTGCGTACAGACGAGTTCTCCTTGTTCGAAGTGATACAGTACCACATACGGCAATACGTCATCATGGAAAACGGACTGTAGCTGGTTGCTCAGCAGAAAATGCTGCATAAGCTCCGCATTATGAATTTCCTTCACGCCCTCTCTCCTTTCCGATAAACCCTATACTCCTGTACCGCGTGTTTCGCTGTCATAGTTTCATAATCACAACACCGGCAATCATTATGCCGATCCCAATGAATTGAGGCAAGCTCATCCTCTTTTTCACTACGCCGAACCAACCATTGCTGTCAATCAGAAACGTCAAGAATAACTGGGCAATCAATAAAGCAGATATCGTGAGTGTAACACCTACATTCTGAATCGCTGTTACCTCACTGAAAATGATGGGAGCTCCCAAGGCTCCTCCGATTAGATAAAGCGGGTTCACTTTTCTAAATCCTTGTCTGCTTCCATCCCTGACGAACAGAAGAATAATGAAGGCCATTATAAATCCGGTTAACTGCGTAACCGTAGCCGCTTGCCAGGTGCCCATATCCTGACTAATCCGTGCATTAGCCACACCTTGAAGCGTAATGCAGGCACCAGCAACGAATGCAAATAAAATTCCTTTCATGTTTTACGTACTCCTTATCTAAATAGGTCTGTATACTATTAAAAGTGAATTTCCTTCATACAGGAAAGGACATATGTCCTGAATAGATACGAATTTCATTATATACTATCGGTCGGCTTCGCATGCAACATACAAATAAGCCGCCCAAACTTCCAGGTGGCTTAAAGGAATCGCCTATAGGCGATGATATATTCGGATTATTATGACCTATGTCTTTAGCTCGCTTAGCAAGGTCTATATTTTCTTATGTAATTCCATTCGCAAGGTAAAGAACACTTTAAACCAATATTGTATCTATGCTTCTATGTTCATTTTGTTTTAAAATAATGATAGATGTCACTTTATGGACGAACGCTGACTGGAAGGAGCACTTATTAACTTATGCAAGACAAACAACAACAAATTCCAGAAGCACAAGGCAGTAACCCATTACAAGCAGATTGCGCAAGCTGCTTTGGACTATGCTGCGTAGCTTTACCCTTCGCTGCTTCAACAGATTTCGCCATGGACAAAGATGGCGGAAGTCCTTGCCACCATTTGCAATCCGACTTTCGCTGCGGTGTGCACGGCAGCTTGAGGCAGCGAGGTATGAGAGGCTGTACCGTTTACGACTGCTTTGGGGCAGGCCAACAGGTATCGCAGGTTACTTATAACGGACGAGACTGGCGGCAGGCCCCTGAGACGGCAAAAGAAATGTTCGAGGTCTTCCCGATCATGCGGCAGCTTCACGAGCTGTTATGGTATCTGAACGAGGCTCTTACTTTACAACCCGCTCAAGACATTCATACCGATCTAAGATTATCGATGGAAGAGACAAAACGGTTGACCCAGCTTCCTCCTGAATCCCTGTTACAGCTGGATGTGGCTGCACACCGGGCAGAAGTGAATCAACTACTGCTCCGAACCAGTGAGCTTGTGCGGGAGGATGCACGCAAGAAGCACAAGGGGCCTCCAGTACGTCAGAAGATCGGAGGGCGCGGTGCAGACCTGATGGGAGCAAAGCTTAAAGGAGCAGATCTAAGATATGCAAGCCTAAGAGGAGCTTATCTCATTGCCGCCGACCTTAGAGGAGCAGATCTCCGGACTGCCGATCTGATCGGTGCTGATTTCAGGGATGCGGACCTGAGGGGGGCCAATCTAATGGACAGCCTCTTCCTTACTCAGTTCCAGGTTAACGCAGCGAAGGGAGACGCGAGCACCAAGTTGCCTCCATCTTTAAATCGACCTGAACATTGGACGAATTAATCCTCAATACATCAGTAACTAACAAATCACAGTACTGAATCACAGAAAACAGCCAGCTGCACAACCTTGCAGCCGGCTGTTTGGTATTTGCTGGTGAACGATAGCATCCACAATGGCACGAAAAGTTTTGGTTTACGAAATGTATCTTAACTTTCCATAGACCTCTTCCATGAATCCTTCAAAGAAACAATACGGTTAAATACCAGCTTGCTGTCTGTACTATATTTAGAATCCAAGCAGAAATAGCCATGTCTGATAAATTGGTATGTTTGATTCAAAGTGGCTTCCAGCATGGAGGGCTCCAACATGGCATTTTCGACTCGAATCAACGATGCAGGATTCAGCAGCTCCTTCCAGACATTATCCGACTCAGACAACTCGGCCGATTCTTTCAGCAGCTGGTCATACAAGTGAAGTTCTGCCGGAATCCCGTGCTTCGCTGACACCCAGTGCAGCGTTGCTTTCACCTTTCGCTCATTAAATCCGCTCCCGCTCTTGGTAGCCGGATCATACGTACAATGAATTTCTGTGATTTCGCCTGTCGAGCTGTTCTTCACGACATGTTCGCACTTGATAAAATAGGCCCCTTTCAAACGCACTTCCTTGCCAGGAGATAACCGATGAAATCCAGGAACAGGCTCCTCCATAAAGTCCTCTCGCTCGATGTACAGCTCTCTTGAAAAAGGTACCTCCCGCTGACCCATGGATGGATTATGCTCATTATTCGGTATGACAAGCTGCTCGGTCCAATCCTCAGGCATATTGGTCAAGATCACCTTCAGCGGCTTTATCACAGCCATCGCATTCTGACAGCACTCCTTCAAGTCTTCGCGGATGTAATGATCTAGCATGGCTGGGTCCACCATGCTGTTGCTGCGAAACACGCCAAGCTCAGCCAGAAAGCGCCGGATCCCCTCTGGTTTCACGCCTCGCCGTCTCAGGCCTCTTAAGGTAGGCAGTCTGGGATCATCCCATCCATCCACGAAACCTCCCTCCACTAATTCCCTAACATATCGTTTACTCGTTACCGATCCCGAAATATTCAATCTCCCGAATTCCCGCTGCTTCGGAGGCTCTGTCACTTCCAGCTCTGTAAGCACCCACTCGTATAACGGACGATGATCTCTGAACTCTGATGAGCATAGCGAATGGGTGATGCCTTCGATCCAATCCTGTATAGGGTGGGCAAAATCGTACATCGGATAAACACACCATGCTGTTCCCGTACGATAATGCTCTGCATGAATGATACGATACAGGACGGGATCTCTCAGATTCATATTGGGGGAAGCCATATCGATTTTGGCTCGGAGTACTTTTTCCGACGTTTGGAATACACCCGCGATCATTTGCTCGAACAACGACATATTTTCCTCTATACTGCGCTCTCTATATGGACTGTTCTTGCCTGCTTCGATCAGTGTCCCCCGGTATTCTGTCATCTGTTCAGGCGTAAGATCGCACACATAAGCTTTCCCTTTAGCAATTAGTTTCTTCGCCGCTTCAATAATTTGATGCGCATAGTCCGATCCGAAATAAACGTCCGTCTTCAGTCCGAGCCACTCGATATCCTCTTGAATAGCTTGCACATATTTCATATCTTCCTTCAGTGGATTTGTATCGTCAAACCGAAGATTAAATGTTCCTTGAAATCTTCTGGCGATCGAGTGATTAACGCAAATCGCATAAGCGCTGCCGATGTGCAAATAGCCGTTCGGTTCCGGCGGGAATCGCGTAGCTACAGGTCTGTTGTACACGCCTTTTTCTATATCCTCCTTGATGATCCTGGTCAAAAAATCCACCGTTTCTTCTCCTCTGTTTTTGTTTTCGCTCATGAAAATCCCTCCTCTTCAACTGTTGTAAATCGTCCTAACATTACGAAAAACAAAAAAATCCCGTCTCCAAGACATTAGTCTTGGGGACGAGATTGGTTTCGCGGTGCCACCCCTATTCGCCGATATTTCACAATACCAGCCTTGTCAGGTACGGCCATCACGCGATTGCTTATACCCTAGCTCTATAACAGGAGCTCCTGTCGCACCATCCCTAAACATAAGTTCCGATGCGCCGCTCAGAGGCTTGGTTCAATGAGTGACTTCCCACTCCTTTTCAGCTTACCGGAGCTCTCTGTGGGGATTCCTGTTCATCTACTCTTCTCTTCATGGCGTTTATAATTTGATCCATAGTATCATCTGAAATTTCAAATGTAAACCCTAATTCTTGATATAGCTTGAAAAGCCGGAGTGAAATCCGACACCACATATCAGATCGGCAACAGCTTCACGGTCGCCTGCTTGCCGCTGATCTGTAGGCCTGTCTCCTTCTTCCCTACCTCAGCCAAATCTTGAACGAGTTGTTCAAGCAGCTTACGGGCAGCCTCGCCTTCCTTGCCTTGTATGCGAATAACAGGCTGGACAGCTTTACCCGCTGCCAGCAGCTTACGCATTTGCGACAGCTTGGTATCGTAATCATGCTCCTCAATATGTGCGGACAAACGAAATTCCTTCACTTTAATCGGAGCGGATGAACCTTGCTGGCCCTTCTTCTCTTTAACCGCATCCTGCTTCGCTTGCCCCCGACTTACGAGCTTGCATGGCGGGGGACTGCTGAATAGCGAGGTACACACCAAATCTGCTTTGTGTTTCTTCGCCAGAGCAAGTGCCTCATCCTTCGAAATGACACCCAGATCTTCACCGTTTAGGCCGGTCAGCTCAACTTCGCGAGCCTTAATCTTTTCATTCATAATCAGCATAGTCAGATCCTCCTGATGAAAATAATATATCAAACATCATTTGTGCATGAGCGGAACAGAATGTGTTCTGTATTCCTGCTCGTCCGTGATCTCCAGACAGTTCAATTGCTTACCGTACACGCACGCTCCGTCTATGCCGATTTTATCCTCTCCATCACAGAACCAAATCTGCTCCGAGTCGTGCAAGTTCATCGTCGGCGTATGCCCGAAAACCACTGTTTTGTTAAGACCAGTTGGGTAATTATAGAATGGGTCGCGAATCCAGATGAAATCGTGGATAGACTGCTGTTTCCAGTCATCAACCCCCGGATTGATCCCTGCATGAACGAATATGTGAGTGTCTGTTTCATAATAGAGAGCTAGCGTATCAAGAAAGGAAATATGCTGCTCAAAGTTTTGTTTAATATAGGCTTTGCCTTCGTTATATCTGGCGCGATCCATTTCACCATCAATAAAATCAGCGCCGCAGTAGCTTTCAATCGTAGACCTAGCTCCATTGCGAATCCAGCGTGAATTCACTTCATCCGTATCCACCAAAATGGCATCCAGCATCATTTGATCATGATTTCCCCGAAGAGTGATGGCACCTTCATTCCGCAATTCCATCACTTGCTCCAAGACTTCCCTGCTCCTTGGCCCGCGATCTACATAATCCCCTAGCAAGATCAGTTGGTCATGAATTGGATTATACTCTACATCAGACAATAACTGATTGAACTCATCGTAGCAGCCATGAATATCGCTAATCGCTAATATTCGAATCGTTATCCCCTCCCCGTCACTTCTCACGAACCCGAACAATTCAAAGACATCGAATCCGAACCACTTTACTATTTAGGTATATTAGCACATTCTCATCCTTAATCGTATATATCTATAAAACGAGTAATGAAATGATTAGAGATGTTCGGAGCTCACATAGAATTGCGCTAAAAACCGTGCATTTCGCCATAGAAAAATGGTTGAACGCACGGTTTTAATTTTGACTATATAAAACTATATCTAGCCATGATGTCCCCCCAAGGGGCAATCCCGGCTTCTTTAAACCCTATTTCGGAATATAGTCTTTCCGCACGCTCATTCTCAGGTTTATAGCATAACATAATCTCGTGTGTTGAATCGGATGATGAGTTTCGAATCTCTTCGAGAACCAATCGAATCGCGGGTTTGGCATAATGCAATCCCTGGTACTTACCGTCGATCATAAACCGGTATATCCAGTAGTTATCTTCGCGGGGATGCAGGCCATACATCACAAATCCAATCATCTCTTCATCATGGTAAATCGCACGCGTCTTCAAACCCTCCATGAACTGAGCTTCCGCTATCGAGTATAGATTGGGAGCAATCCACTTCTCCTGTCCCGGTGTGGGTTTAAGACGTATGCAGTCCTCCCAATTGTCCTTATCTATGGTATGAAGTGTTATCAAATACAGGACTCCTTCATATATGGTATATTCCTTTATCCTAATCCAATGACGACCCGTTTTCACGGTATTAAATATCTAAACTCAAAAAAGTCGCCCCACAAATGCTAGAAGTGGATCAAGATAATGAATGAATATAAACGTTTATTACATATTCCGAGTCTCTTTAAGTGGATAAACTAGAAGTAACTTTATTTTATTTGGAGGCGATATGAATGCGGCAATTAAACCACAACAATCAACCGAAAGGACTACAACTAATGAAACGAATGAGGGTTAATATATATGAAGAAAATATTGAATATTGGAGTTTTGGCCCATGTTGATGCCGGTAAAACTACCTTAACTGAGCAAATCCTGTTTAGATCCGGCATTATTGATCAAGCGGGCTCCGTTGACCAAGGCAATACCATCACGGATTCGCTGGACATTGAACGGAGACGAGGAATCACGATAAAATCCGCTGCGGTATCCTTTGTGCTGGGCGATCTAAAAGTCAATCTGATCGATACACCAGGACATGCCGATTTCATCTCGGAGGTTGAGCATTCACTGAGTGTGCTGGATGGTGTCATTCTGGTGATTTCCGCGGTTGAGGGCGTACAGGCACAGACTCGGGTGCTTATGCAAACATTGAAAGAACAAGGGATTCCCACCCTTCTATTCATGAACAAGATCGATCGGATGGGTGCGAATTACCAAAATGTCTATACCATGATACGGAATCTGCTGGATGAACATATTTGCGAGATGAGCACTGTAAGTCAGGAAGGCCGTACAACCGCTCGGGTAAATGTCGCCGATCCCCATAAAGCCGGGTGGATCGAAATGTTGGCACTGGCCAATGACGATCTGCTGAACGACTATGCCCAGGATATTCCTATATCTCACGAGCGACTACAGGAGGAATTACACAGGCAAACCCGACAAGGTAAAGTGTACCCCCTATTTGCAGGATCAGCAGCCAAAGGGATCGGCATCGAGCCCCTGCTTCATGCGCTCGGAGAATGTTTCCCTGTTAATGACGCCTTGAAGCTTCAGCATGAATCGTTATCCGGACTTGTGTTCAAAGTAATCAAACTTCCGAATGGAGAACGGAACGTATACCTCCGGCTGTTCGCTGGCAGAATTCAGGCACGAGATGAGATTAAGGTGATAACGCAGAACGGAAACAGCACTATGTTCAAGGTAAAACACCTAAATGCTCTGGATCATGGCAAATCTATTCCGATGAATCAGATCGATGGCGGAGACATTGCGATTATCATTACCGATGAACTCAAGGTGGGCGACGTCATCGGTGCTGTATCCGACAGGATGAAGAGGATTCATTTTCAGAAGCCGCCGATTCAAGTCCAGGTCTCGGCCAAGAATTCCGCCGAAGATCATCAACTTCACACTGCCTTAAGCGATCTTACCGAAGAGGATCCGTTCTTACAATATATCCGGGATACGCAAACCAGGGAAAATATCATTCACGTCTTCGGTAAAGTCCAGCAAGAAATTCTGCTGGAAACCATCCAGCAGCAATATGGCATCGAAGCTGTTTTTTCAGCTCCACGGGTCATTTGTATCGAGAAGCCGTTAGATGTCGGAGAAGCTGTTGAATATATTGAGGAGTGTCCTTTTTATGCAACGGTAGGCTTGCGAGTTGAACCTGGTGAGAGCGGAAGCGGACTCCAATATCGTTTGGAAGCGGAACTGGGTTCTCTTCCCCTATCCTTTCAGAAAGCAATTAAAGACACGGTGATTGAGGTGCTTCAAGAGGGATTGTATGGATGGTCCGTGACTGATATTATCGTGACGCTGACGCATACCGGTTACGCAAGTCCAGTTTCGACGGCAAAGGATTTCCGCAGTCTGACCCCGCTTGTCCTCATGGCAGCGCTCAGCCAAGCCGGAACGGAAGTATATGAGCCCGTGAACAGAATCCAGTTTATTCTGCCGGAATCCAGCCTAAGCAAAGTGTTATCCAAACTGGCGGCTCTGGAAGGGACCTATCAAGAACCGATATTCCACAACAATGCTGTCCACGTTCATGGTACCATCCCTGTACGGACGACCGACTTGCTGAAAGCCGAAGCCCATTCTCTGACAAGCGGCGAGGGCATGCTCTCCGTTAAACCGGGTGGATACGTGAAGGTGCATGCCACCGCTCCTGTAAATAAACGGCGACAAGTCAATCCGCTCAATCGCGGTGAATATATGCTTTACTTGAACAAGATCATGTAGAAGTATACGGGTGTGTGCCTATAGCGGTGCCGAGAGAAGATCTCGCCCGCTATTTTTATGCGCCAACATCCCAACTCGTTTTATTATTTCTTAGTCTGGGGCAACTCTTTTTGCCCCTTGTCACTTATTGAGCAAGAGGAAACAACGTTGCTCTAGACCCACCCTTGCTCTGCTTGGTAATATAGTCAGGTACTATTTTTTGGGGTATGCGGAAGGAGTCGACAAGATGTGGAGCAACAACGTTATCATGATTTAAAATTGGGTGAAAAAGGTGCCATCATCAGCATCATTGCTTATGTCTGCTTATCAGTGATCAAATTATGGATTGGTTACATCGCTAACTCGGAGGCCCTGAAGGCGGACGGATTAAATAATGCTACAGACATCGTGGCCTCAGTTGCCGTATTGATCGGACTTCGATTATCGCAAAAACCTGCAGACCGGGATCATCCCTACGGTCACTGGAAAGCGGAAACGGTAGCCTCCTTAATCGCCTCTTTTATTATGATGGCTGTGGGGATCCAGGTCTTGTTCGGAGCTATATCTTCCGTATTCGAAGGAAACCATCAGTCGCCTGATCTTATATCCGCTTGGACCGGCATTGGCTGTGCCATCGTGATGTACTTTGTGTACAGGTACAATAAGCGCCTTGCTACCAAAATAAACAGTCAGGCTGTCATGGCGGCGGCAAAGGACAACCTTTCGGACGCTTGGGTAAGCATCGGTACCGTCATTGGAATCATCGGTGCCCAATTTCATCTTCCATGGCTCGATCCGCTTACCGCCGTGTTGGTAGGATTTCTAATATGTAAAACCGCCTGGGATATATTCCGCGATGCTTCGCATCATTTAACCGATGGATTCGATGAGAACATTGTCCAAGACTACAAAGAAACCGTCAAACAAGTATATGGAGTAGCAGGTGTCAAAGATATTCGAGCAAGAAACTATGGCAGCAACACCGTTGTTGATATTGTAATCCTTGTCACGTCGAATTTGGATATACGGGTCGCCCATGACATTTCTGACCAGGTAGAACATGAATTAAAAGAAAGACACGGCGTTTATGACGTACATGTCCATATTGAACCGAAATAAGCTTCTTCAAGTATCCATAATCATTACAAAGGTCCGACCACTTCTCTCATGGTCGGACCTTTCTTCGATTATTCAATATCTTCGATCATTTAATATCCTCGATCGACTGTTCAAGACTGCGCTTCAATTGCTCCAATGATTCATAACGATTAATGGTAACGCCTTGATTAAGGAGATATTTCTCCAAATTAGACTCCAGTTGGATGACGGCTTCATGAAGGGGGGCGAAGTCGTGCGGATCAAGCACGGATACCAGATCCGGCATTCCTGCGCCGAGATAATAACGCTGATAATCCAAGCTGGGTTCTAGCGAGGTTGGCCAGTATCCTCGTTCTGCATAGTACATAAAGCGTGCAATTTCTTCTTGGACACCCATCGAGCCAAAATAAGCAATCTGATAGTCTCTCACTTCACAAGCGGTTTTGAGCTTATCCAGGTTACCTTTTATTTCTTCAAAAAATCCTGTCATTCGTTCCGAATAAGATGGCGTCTTCGCTAACGCAGTTCTTTCTTTCATCCACAACGAAAGCATATTCTCAGTGAGATGTTCGCACGCAGCGCGAATACTTGCCGGCGTATCGGCCTGCATAATCGAATCGATCTGTTCCTTCAAAAGGGGTGGCTTAAGCGTAAAGTTCAAAATCTGGTTTATGTTCTTACCCCAGCCACTTTTGATGTAGGATCGATTTAGCAGCGCCAGGCAGGAAAGAACATGGATTAACACATCGCTTGCTGAAGTGTGATAATAGCTGATGTCTTCGTCCAGTTTGGCTTTGCTCAGCTTATATAAATGCAAATATGCATGTTGCAATTGTTCTTCTGCCCTATCCAGAAATAACTCCTGGTTCTTTGGCAGATCGATTATCGTTTGCTGCAGGCTCCGAAATCTTGCCAGATCCTCATCACTGCGTGAATACAGGAGGATGCTATCCGCAATAATAGAAGTTTTCGATTCTTGGTAGGCTGCCATGCGTTCGGCACGTTCCCAGCTGATCGGCCAGAAATCAAAGCTAATATCCTGCAAAATAAACTGAATACTCGCTTGATAACCTTTAGATGAAGCAGGTATGAAGTAAAAATCCAAGTCTGACCGCTCAGTAGCCGTACCTTGTGCATAAGACCCGTAATAGGCAACGATGGCAATCTCCTGAGGATAATGAGCTTTTATATGATCGACCAACGTATCAGCTACATTCATGACATTCAACAAACGGGGTCTCCCCTTTCAACTTCGGTTAGGTCTGCTTAATGATAACAGAACCCAACTGAACATCTTAAGGGAAACTTCAAATATAGTTGAAAATTACACTCTGCAACTGGGTTCAAGATACATTACTCTTTTGCCAGGGGTTATACTTAGCAATCACTCATATCATTGCAATACGATCAGTAATCATTAACGTCAAATTTTCTGTCTTTATAGTAGTATGGTCGATCCTCGTCCGTGATTGTTCTTAGAACCCTGCATGGATTTCCGGCTGCTACAACATGATCCGGCAAATCTTTGGTGACGACACTCCCTGATCCAATAACTACATTATGACCAATCGTTACACCCGGATTGACGACGGTATTAGCACCGATCCAGACACTATTCCCTATTGTGATGGGGATTCCGTATTCATAGCCGGAATTTCTGGAATCTGGATGAATAGGATGTCCAGCTGTGAGTATGGATACATTAGGACCGAACATTACGTTATCTCCTATGATGACTTTGCCTACATCTAAGATCGTACAATTATAGTTGGCCATAAAATTTTGCCCCACTTCAATATTCTTGCCGTAATCACAATAGAAGGGAGCTAATATATTGAGATTGGATCCAGCTTTGCCCAGAATGCTTCTAATGATGGAATCTATTTTCTCCCTCTCCTGGGGAGGACAGAGGTTATACTCATGAATCTTCTCTTTGTTCTCTAATTGTTCTTCTGCAAGTCCATCCATCCAGGCTTTATATGGAAGCCCTGCTAACATTCTTTCTTTATGGTTCATCATGATTTTCTAGTCTCCTTTGTAGTTACTTATATATTGGCTACTTATTATCAGAAGGAATAATTGTCTATTTAATCGAAATACAATAAAGTAAACACGATTTAAAATAGAAAGAGATGTGTATGCTATGAATGGAATTCTGGGGGTATCCGGTCTATCGTTCCTGCTAGTCGCATTATTCACGCCCCTGCTTATCTGGGGGCTGCGCACGTTGAAACTTACGCAGCCAATCCGTACCGAACTGCCTCCAGATCATCAAGCCAAACGCGGGACGCCATTAATGGCTGGTCTTATTTTACTGGTAGGTGTTGCAATGTCACTGCAGTTTCATCCTGCGCCACTTACCGTATTTTTATGCTCAACCTTTCTCTTGTTCAGCACCATCGGGTTTATGGACGATTTCAAAAAGGCAGCATGGCAGGACCCCTCCGGAATTTCAGGTCGCATGAAGCTTGTGCTTCAGTTCCTGTTTACCGGTGCATTACTATATGTTCTGTTTCATTCCTTCTCACTAACAAGTGATATTACGCTCTTCAATGGACTCCAGCTTCATCTGCCGGTTAGCGTGTACATCATCATTATGCTGCTGTTCATCGTGGGCTCGGCTAATGCAATCAACTTTACCGATGGTTTGGACGGACTATTGATTAATGTAGCCATACCCACCTACTTTTTCTTCTTCTTAATCTCTGAAAAACCAGAGGTTCAGATCTTCTCGCTGATTATGATCGGCTGTCTGCTCGGCTTGCTGCTCTATAATATTTATCCTGCCCGGGCTTTTATGGGTGATACAGGCTCCCTTGCCATTGGCGGTTCCCTTTCATTCTTAGCGGTTATTGAAAAAGTTGAAATTCTGATTCCTCTGCTGTTCCTTATCTATTTGGCGGAGCAATTTTCGGTGATCCTGCAGGTGTGGTATTACAAGCGGACCAAGCTGCGTCTGTTCCGGATGGCACCGATTCATTACCACTTCAGTCTCAAGTACGGCTGGAGCGAGAACAAAATCGTTATGATATTCGGCTTTGTCTCCTGGTTTATGGCCCTGCTCTGCTGGGTGCTGGCAAAATACGTGATGTAAAACAATGAGACAAGCAAGATATAAGCCTCCTGGCAGATGTACCGAACACTACCAGGAGGCTTATCTTTACATGTTGGACCCCACGCCCCTATTGGGTGAGCGCTATCTGTTCAAGTTCTTGTCGTAGACTGCTAAGCGTCGACCTACGTTCCTCGTCATTTAAGACATCATAGAGGAGCTGCTCCGTGAATTCCCAGACGTCTTCCAATCTTCGCCTACCTTGATAAAACTTCAGCGCCTCAAAGTTCACCTCGTAATAATGGTGCGTATCGGTATAAATCTTCATGAATTCTGAAAAGTAGGGTTTCTCTGCAAAAAACATCATATCAGCTTCGACCGGTGCTAGCTTCATCCCCTCCCAATCAATCAGCTTCAATTGCCGCCCAGCAGACATTAAATTCCATCCATGAATGTCGGTATGGCATAATGTCATTCGCAGATTGCGACCCTTTAGCTCTTCGGACAATGATTCGACTTCATCCATTAATTCCTTCAAGCGATCAGTATGATGAAACATCACTTCTCTAATGTCAAACGGCATATCCACATCCAGAATGCTTCTTAACGACCCAAGAAACGGGACATCAAAGCTTTCCTTCATGGCACTTGTCACCATCGGAATCTCTTCCCCATAGCGATGGAGTTCCGCGACTATTTCTGCCAGCTGCCTCACCTGATCCTTCGTCAGCTCATGATCTGCAATCGTGTCCCCAACGATATATTCATATAATAGATAAATTCCTTTATCATCCTCGCATTGATAACATCCGTCCTGTGTAAGTATTGGGACAGGGATTTTCCCCCTTAAAGCACTATGATCCTCAAGCCACAACAGGACAGGAACGTAATCATTAATCAGCGCAGTCCATTTTGGGGTGGATGCACGGCTTTTCTCATATACTTTCAAGAAATAGGTCTGTTTGTCAATTTGAACCCTGTATGCGAGCGCGGCCCATCCACCCTGCTGTGGTATAACTTCAGTATGCTCCAAGCCGTAAAAATCCTTTAATACTCGAGGTAACTGGTCCATAGATCCTCCATTCATGATACATAAAGTCTGGACGCGTTCTATCACATTATCATAATTTACTCCATATAAAAGAACAAGGATACCTATATATGCACCCTTGTTCTAGCTCGTTTTTTATTCTAATGGCCTGCCTTCTTTATAATAAAGATTCCGCTGAAGAATCACGAAGAAAATATGTACATTCCGATACCCGTGTTCCGACAGGATGTTATGAATGCAGGAAGCGATCGCATCATGAATTTCCTGAGATCTCTGGAACATCAGAATTTCTACAGATAATGGCGTATTCGTAATGATCTGATAAGGAAGCTGCTCGATTTTCACAATTTCCTTCGGGATTTGGACAATCTCCGCGAATTCATCAACAACTTTTGGCGTAAGTTCTTCAAGAAAGACTTCTGGAAATCCCTTAAAACGTAAATATGGCACTCTAATCCCTTCATTTCGTCGATTTATTGTCTAGTAGCTGTCATCAAGTGACTTTTGTCTCCTTATCTACTATACAATAATGTTTATGTGAAAGGAATCACTATGATTTAATATTCAAATTCATCTGAAGTTCTTGGTTATACTTATCAGTTCACTTGCTGTGTACGGAGCGAAGCTATAGACTTGATAAGTGTTCCACTTCATCCAACAAATATTTTAGCTTAAGGAGTTGAAACCTGATATGGGCCGTCAACTATGGGATGCGGATTGGGAAATTACTAAGCCATTAGTCCAGCAATTGATTCACCACCAATTTCCGCAACTTTCCTCCCTCCCGATCCAAGAAATTGGGAACGGATGGGACAATTCCGTCTTTCGTATCGGCGATGATTACGTGTTTCGTTTTCCCAGAAGACAAATAGCCGTCTCTTTATTAAGAACCGAAGCGAGAATTCTCCCCCAGCTTGAAAACTACATAACGATTCCTTATTCTAAGCCTCTCTTCTTCGGAGAAGAGAGCGAAGAGTATCCATTTCCCTTTCTCGGATATACCTATCTATCAGGAAAGTTTCCGATTGGCGTATCGGATGAAGCTCGGAAGCAATCGACAGTAACGCTCGCTCGCTTCCTGAAGAACCTGCATGCATTTCCAGTAACAACGGCGCAGCAGGAGGGGGTATTGTTTGATCAGCGCAATCTGACAGATCTCGCTGAACGCAAAGAAAAGATGCTGAGTTTTCTAACTCATCTTACCCTCTTTATTACTCAAGAGGAATTGAATGAAATCGCAGAATATCTGCATAGCATCACCCTGGATCGGGTGAAGCCTCAACATGTCCTTATCCATGGAGATCTCCACTTTAAAAACATGCTGGTCGACGATACCGGCAAGCTCACGGGAATCATTGATTGGGGTGACGTTAACATTGGGCATCCTGCCTGTGACCTGAGTATCGCGTACAGCTTCTTGCCCCCGGCATCAAGGCATGCTTTTTATGAGATTTATGGGGAAGTAGACGAAGAGACTCAGATACTGGCGCGGATGATCGCTGTATACATCCCCATGTTAATACTCATGCAGGCCATCAATGACAAAGAAGAAGCCATTGCATTGGAAGCTAAATTGATTATACAGCGTGCCATCGCCAATTCGTGAGAATGGGTATAGCCTTGGTCACGTCTCATATAAAAAAAGAAGCTTGAATGGACCGTTCAAGCTTCTTTTGCACACGTGCTAAAAATGCCATGATTATATTTTAAACATCGCCATTAGCGGCATAATGGTTTTAATCACGTCCATCCCAAGTTTGATATGAGGCACGATTTGTCCAAGAAAACCAAATCCGCTTGGAGCGGCAACCGCTCCCCCTTCCGCAGCAGCTCCTGCTATTGGTGCACTGGGTGGCCCCCCAAACAAACCGCTTAAAAAACCGGATATTTGCGCTTTGTCTCCGCTGCCGGCAACTGAAGTGGGCATTTTTTTGTTGGCGAGAAGGCCCGATATCATCACCTCACGGTCTTGAATCTGAGTCAGTTCTCCAAAGTAGCAGCTGCCATCCTTGAGAACGACTATGACCGGTTGACCCACCCATTGCTGCGGGGCTCTGGTCTTGGAAGCAGTTCTGGACTTCCTTGCGCGATTTGAAGCCATTATAGGATCACCTCGCTTCCCATGCTCTTGATGATGACATCATATGCAATTACGCCTTTTTATCCTGTGCCTTTACCAGAGATTTCATATAAATTGCTTCATTAACCTAGCTCTGGCAGCACAGTACATTAACACAATAGTTTGCTTTAGAAATCTTTATACGGTCGAATGTGGCTTTTTAACTTCTTCCGGTGTCTAATGAATTGTAAGGTCAAGAGGAGGTTCTTATCCATGTCACGAGCTCATGACAATCTCCCTGTTTATCCGGATAATCAGGGAACCAAGCGCATATTTGAAGATGTGTATGATGAATACCACCTGAAGATTCGCCATTATCTCGCATTGAAAGTAAATCCGATGGCTGCAGATGACTTAACACAACAAGTGTTCATAAAGGTAATGAAGAATCTCGATACGTTTAATCGAAACTCCAGTCTGTTCACTTGGATCTTCAAAATAGCCCAGAACACTGTTAAAAATGAATATCGAAGCATATCACGAAAACATGAGACGCCTTATGACTTTACAAGCTATGAATCACAGTCGATCTCCCTTGATTTTGCTAGATATGTTGATATTCGAATTGATATTGGCGCTGCACTTAAGCAGCTAAGTGAGCTTGATCAGCAGATTATATCTCTACGATTTTTCGTGGATTGTACAATATCGGAAATATCCAAGATCGTGGGCATGCGTGAAAGTGCGGTAAAAAACCGATTGTACCGTGCTTTTGAAAAGTTGAAAAAAGAATTAAAAGAATGGGGGGACATCACCATGATGTCGATTCTCGATTTGATATCCATTGAAAGCAAAATTGAAGGCAGTCATCGCCAGAGCAAGGTACATCAGGACCTCTTTCAAGAACTTAAGAATCATGTAGAATTGATCGCAGCGAAATATAAACATCAGCCTTCAAGCAAGATTGTTATTGAAATATATCCCGATCTGCCAACGTTTCATCAAGCAGTTGGAGAATCAGATGCACCTGATTGGTTCATGGGCACATTCGATAACAACATCTTGAAAATCGTCTCGCCCTTGAACCCGGGGCCCGAGCATACGTATCAATCCATCCTAAGGTCCACGCTGCACTTGTATACGATGTGGTTGGTTAGCGACATTAATCCACTCACACCCAAATGGATCCGCCAGGGTATCGGTGGGTACGAAGTTCAGCAAATGTCCAAAGATGTCATACGAAATACGACTTTCGAAGCGATCCGTAAAGGTGACATTCCCAGCTTTGAGAAACTCAACGATGATTCCTGGGATAGTAGCAAGACGGTATTCCATTTTTCCTATCAGTTCGTAGAGTTCATAACCAAGGAATATGGACTAGATCTGTTAAATCAATTCATCCGAAATCTGGATGATTATCACGGCATCTTTCACCTGACTAAGGAAGAGCTTCATAAGCAATGGGCGGAAGCGTTACAAAACCAACTAATTTAGCGTGATAAAGAAACCCAGCCTGGAGGCCGGGTTTCTTTTATTTTTCTTGCCGTATATGCATCGGTTTAGATCTACTCCCCGTCTCATGCTCTCCTGCCTTTACTGGTCCGATAGACGAAACTGCTGTATAAAGTCCTCTAAGTATAAGGAACACCAAATATCCAAGGACGCCGCCCATCGTATTAAGAATGAGATCATCCACGTCGAAAGTTCCCATTGTGAACACGAGCTGTGAGCACTCCAGTCCCAGGCTCAATGCGAATGATATCACACAAGAGCCAATGAACCCGAGGAGCTTGCTCCTGAACGTAAGACCGACGAATATACCGGTGGGCATGAATATGGCGATATTGCCAAAGAGATTAATCACATCATGCGGGCTCGAAAGGTGCTTCAAATTCATACGAATGGATTCAAAGGGCGTCAAATTAGCCAGCTGCAATTGGTTCTGGATACGATGCGGGTTATCAAGCGCTCGATTCAGCTGCTGCCACAGAAACGATAGATCTACGGAACCGAACTTAAACAAAATCACCTTGAGCAAGAAATAAAGGTACAACGCACATGGTATGACAAGGAACCATTTATACGATGATTTCATTTCTTTCCATCCTTGTTTAACCGGACCGTCACAATAATTCCGTCGCTATTGTTTCCCGATATCTCATACTCGCTTTCAGCCGGTATCCCAATCTCCATATCTTTGGACGTAACAGGGACATATTTCACCTCATATTCATCCCCTTCCACAGTCGTTCTATAGCTGGATTTATCCTTCAGGTAATCAAGATATTCTTCCAAAGTAAGATTCAATTCCTTCATTATCATGCTGTGCGGCTGACCAACATAACGAAAATGCCAAGGTTCATATTGAATACCTGTAATCTCTGTCTTGTCTTGAGGATAACGCAGAATGAATCCGTGCGCCCATGCATGCTCCTTCAGCCACGTCCCTTCGGGCGATCGATCAATGGACTGCTGTGTCGATCCGATATCCATCGAAAGCCCGAGATTATGTTCGCTGTAGCCTGGAGGCAGGGCATAATCGGAACCTTTTTCTCGATATAGCTGTTCTTGCTCGTCTTCATCCCGATACCCGCTGCTGATCATGAAGTGATTGACTCCGTCTTCTCCTGCGGCTTCGATCATATCACGGAAATGTTCCGCCACACCGCGGGATAACCGGATTTTGTTGTCCAGAACTACATAACCATGCATTAAATCTTGATTCTCAAACAATGTTACGATATCCTCCGGAACCGCCTCTGGATCAAGCGGATGATCCTTATTGACGAGGACCAAATTTCCACGTGTCACTTGTTCATCTGTTACATGTATCGATCTCGTACCTGATGGTTGATTCGATTGCGTGCCGGAACCCACTTTTAATTCTTGTCCATCTCTATTTTCCACTCTATCATTCGCGTTCGGCGTCTCCGTCAGGATGGAATCGCATCCGACCAAAATAAATATAACGAGCATGATCAAACCCTTTTTCAACTTCAACAACTCCCTCTAGCTTGGTCTCTCTAGGTTAATGAATAGAGTTTAAGGAAAAGTAGAGAAAAGTTAAATTTTTTCTTAAGAGAGGTAAGTAGGCTTATCTCTTTTCCCTTTGACAAGATTGAAGTCGATGGCTTACCTTGGTAATTAGACAAAATAGAATAAAGAAGGTGCCAGTATCTTTGCTCAAACTATTTCGTTATTTACGTCCACACTGGGCCGCGGCCCTGCTTGCACCCTTGCTTATGCTGCTGGAGGTAGCCATGGACCTGCTGCAGCCCATCCTCATGGCAAGCATTATTGACCAAGGCGTCATGCAAAATGATACTTCACACATTCTGAGGACCGGTCTGTTCATGCTGGGGGCGGCTGCCATCGGGCTTATCGGAGGTGTGGGATGTACCATTTATTCTTCGATTGCTTCTCAGCGTTTTGGCGCCGATCTGCGCCGGGATTTGTTTCGCAAAGTACAAACTCTATCGTTTCGCAATCTCGATGAAATATCTACCGGCTCACTCATCACAAGATTAACCAACGATATCGTCCAGCTGCAGACGATGGTCCAGATGCTGCTCCGCATCTTCGTACGATCTCCGTTTCTGGCGATTGGCAGCATCATCATGGCGATTATCATCAGCCCCAAGCTGGCGATCATTCTGGCTGTTGCCGTTCCGCTCTTATTCGTAGTTATGTTTTTTTTAATCCGAGCCACCCTTCCTTTATTCGCCACCGTTCAGAAGAAGCTTGATAAAGTGAATACGGTGCTGAAGGAGAATTTTGCAGGGATCCGTGTTTCCAAAGCATTCGTGCGGGCGGGGTATGAAAAGGAACGGTTCCATCATGCCAATACGGACTTTACGCAGGTTTCGGTGAAGACTCAGCGCATCGTTGCCCTAAATATGCCTATCCTGACGATGATCCTGAATATTAGCATCGTGATTGTCCTGTGGCTAGGCGGAAAAAATGCCATCGATGGCTCATTTGAGGTCGGACGTCTGGTAGCTTTCATTAACTATGTAACGCAGGTGCTGTTCTCTGTTTCCTCTGTCGCGATGATGCTGGTTCGAATCTCGACAGCCAAGGTTTCTGCTGATCGTATCCAGGAAGTTATGCAAACGGAATCCGAAATCGTGAACGAAGCCCATCCGACCAAGGATTCCTCCAAGCAAGGAGAGATCATATATGACCAGGTGACCTTTTCCTATAATCCCAAGGTACAGAAGCCTGTGTTGCAAGATGTGAGTTTCAAGGTACGGCCGGGGCAGACTATTGCGATTATGGGAGCCACCGGTTCTGGAAAAACTTCACTAGTATCCCTGCTCCCCCGTCTATACGATGTTACATCCGGACGGATATTTATTGATGGAACCGATGTGCGGCATATGGAATTATCTGCACTGCGTGAGCAAATTGGTATCGTCCTGCAGGAGTCCATTCTCTTCTCAGGCACTATCCGCGACAACATCCGCTATGGAAAGCCGGATGCTGCTGATGAAGACGTCATTGCTGCGGCTAAGGCTGCACAAGCGCATGAGTTTATATCATCCATGCCGGAAGGTTACGATACCCTACTTGGACAGCGCGGTGTCAATCTCTCCGGCGGACAGAAGCAGCGGATATCCATCGCAAGGGCCTTATTGCTGCGCCCCTCGATTCTTATTCTTGATGACAGCATGAGCGCCATCGATATGGGAACAGAATCGAGGCTGCAGAAAGAGCTGGCCAAGCTGATGATAGGACGCACCTGTCTCATGATTGCCCAGCGGATTTCGTCCGTGATTGATGCCGATCTTATTTTTGTCCTGGATGATGGGAAGCTGATTGCGCAAGGAACGCACAACGAACTGCTTGCTACATGCGAGCTGTATCAGGATATTTATCAATCGCAATTCGGCAAGGAGGTATCTTCCCATGGCTAAATCGGATCAGCAATCTCAGCATGGCAATACAGCAGCCCCGGACCTTAGCTTGCGTGGCGGCAGTCCCGTACGCGGTATGACCATGGCGAAAGCCAAGCCGAAGAATACAATGGGTACGATACGCCGGATCTGGAGTTATATTCGTCCGTTTAAGGGCGGAATGATTGCTGTATTCATTTTCACGCTTATATCGACAATACTATCCCTGATCGCTCCCTATTTGCTTGGGACAGCTGTGGACCTTTACATCATACCTGGTGATTTCAAAGGACTCATTGGACTATGTGCCGTTCTTCTTGCCGTTTATGCGGGTACTGCTCTCTCTGCATGGCTGCAGCAGCATGTGATGGTTAACGTGTCACAGCAGTCCATACGGGCGATGCGGAGAGATATTTTTGCAAGACTTCAGGTCCTGCCTCTTCGTTTCTTCGATAGCAAGACGCATGGAGAATTAATGAGCCGGACAACCAATGACATCGAAAACATCTCCGGGACGCTGAATCAAAGTGTGACTCAGTTAATTTCAAGCGTACTGGCTCTGGTTGGATCGCTTGCCATCATGCTGTATCTGAATGTATGGCTCACACTCTTGAGCATGGTCACCATTCCGCTCGTTATGCTGTTCACGAAGACGGTGGCCAGCCGGACAAGAAAGCACTTTGCTAAGCAGCAGAGCACTCTTGGTGAACTTAATGGTTTCATTGAGGAAACCGTTTCGGGTCAGAAGGTTGTCCAGGTATATCGCCGAGAGCTGCACGCCGCTGCGGAGTTCGACGAGATGAATAAGAAGCTGACCGATGCCAGCATTCAAGCCCAGATCTATTCAGGAACCGTCGGTCCTGTCATGAACGTCCTGAATAACGTAAGCTTCGCCTTGATTGCCGCAGTTGGTGGTTACATGGCTTTCTCAGGCCATACCACTGTGGGCATCGTCGTTGCCTTTCTGAATTATTCAAAACAGTTTCAACGCCCACTGAACGATTTGGCGAATCAGTTTAACCTTGTACAATCCGCCGTAGCTGGAGCTGAACGGGTCTTTGAAGTCATCGATACCGAATCCGAATATCAAGACAATCCCGAGGGACAGCAAGCAGATGATATGTTTGGCGAAGTTCGATTTGACCATGTCAGCTTCAGTTATAAAGAAGGCGTGCCAATTCTCGAGGATGTCTCGCTTACTGCCAGGCCGGGTGAAACCATTGCGCTTGTAGGCCCGACAGGTGCAGGTAAAACCACAATCATCAATCTTCTTACCCGATTCTATGAAATCGATGCTGGTCAAATTACGATAGACGGTACCGATATCCGTCTGCTGGACAAAGACGATCTGCGAAGTAAGCTCGGTATTGTCCTTCAGGATGCCTACGTATTCTCTGCTTCGATTCGGGAGAACATTCGCTACGGCCGGCTTGATGCCTCAGACGAGGAGATTGAAACTGCTGCCAAGCTTGCCAATGCACATGACTTTATCATGAATCTTCCTGAAGGGTATAATACGGAGCTTCTCTCAGGTGGAGGGAATCTTAGCCAGGGGCAGCGGCAGCTCTTGACGATTGCCCGCGCAGTGCTGGCCGATCCGGTTATCCTCATCTTGGACGAAGCAACAAGCAGTATCGATACACGGACGGAAATGCATATTCAGACCGCCATGCGCACCTTGATGCAGGGCCGAACCAGCTTTGTTATCGCTCATCGTCTAAGCACCATTCGCGAGGCTGATCAGATCCTTGTCATGAATCAAGGCAGAATTGCTGAAAGCGGTACACATGAGGAACTACTGTCTAAACGCGGTTTCTACTATGAGCTGTATAACAGCCAGTTTAAGATGTCCAGTTAAAGCTAGGCAGTTAAAGGGAATGTTCTTATTCTGTAGGATAGATAAGTTGCTGACTGTAATCATAGACAAGAGAGCCGATTCTACTAGAATCGGCTCTCTTTTTCTAAAAACCTATGAACTATATTACTGCCCGAGCGGGCGAAATGCAGTGGTTCCTTTTTTTATCCAGCAACTTTATGAAGTGAAAAGTGAGAGCCTGGCTGAACAATTATTTCTTCCGGGTTTGACTTGCATCTTATAAAAAGAATAGCCGCCAATCGATAAGTTCACTGCCTTAACCTCCTACTGAAAAGGATGAAATAGGGGTACAATTTTCAGCTTAGCATGACAATTACTCTACATTTCTTACTCGATCGTATATTTATAATGATGATATTCCCCACCGGAGAGGAAACCTTTCTTCTTATAGAGCAGCTCCGCTTGATTCCCCCTTGTAACAAAGAGACGCAGCACAGGGTAATCAGGTTCCAAGACCGTTAAGGCTTTATCCAGCATCGCGGTTGCCAACCTCTCTCCTCTATGCTGCTGAAGAACGGCTATACTGTAGACGAGCGGTAAGCCTTCCCACATAGAAATCAAACACGCACCCGCGATTTCTTCCGTTGTTCGATCGTATATTACGCTAGATGCTTCCAGCAGCTTCTCGGGCACCTGGTCAAAATATCGAATCAAATCTTCAGCATAACCCCCTTCTTCTCTCTCATCCGGACCATTGGCGTAAGCTTTGCTAAACACCTCTACAATTCTAGACATATCTTCGATGGCTGGTTTTCTGTCTACATAATTGATATTCATCGATGCTTTCAGCTGCTCGGTAGGCCGAAGCATGCATTGCCTCGATCCAATCCATACAAAACCAGTATCGCGATAAGCGCTCTCTTGCTCATCCAGAACATTATTTGCTTGCAGTTCCTTCGTCAAATTCCAAGTTGTAATGGCATATCCCTTCAAGAAATGGATCAGCTCAGTCGTAATCGAGTAAGGGGGAATGCCGAATACAAGACCGATGGAACGGTCAGGCATATAAACTCCAGCTGCTTTATCCTCACCTGCATAAACCCAATAACCATCATCCGAATTTGAAAGAACCTTGGTTAAATCGTCCCAGCTCGGTCTAAACCAGTTATTTCTATAATAGGTAGCAAAATATTTTGAGAACATCGTCCGATCAGACTTTACCAATCTATATTCCATAACTCCCCCTCCTTATACTCTCTTTAGAATTAGGTTCATTATAAAGGTTGAAAAAAGTGCTGACAAAGAGATTAATCATCTATAATTAAAAATTCACACCCAAATCTTTTTAACTAAGATAGTGTTAGGCTCCACCCCAGGTACCCGGCTGTTCCCCACATAATCAATGCCGATATACGGTTCAACACGGATAACAATTTCCCTGATGGATCCATCCTTCCCATAGCCCTGCCGGCGATGCCCAGGCCCAAGAACCATAACCACGAGACAGCGATACAAACAGCCGCAAATATGGCTTTCTCTGTCCCTGAATATTGCAGTGAGCTTGTACCAATAACTCCTATCGTATCCAGCACAGCATGAGGGTTTAACAAGGATACGGACATGGCAAACACGATCTGCTTCTTCGGGGTAAATGAACGAGCCTCTTCTTGCGCTTGACCCGAAGATTTGCTCTTCCAGGTCACCATCCCCATATAGACGAGGAAACAAATCCCTAATACAAACAGCACAGTCCGAAACCACTCGTATTCCAGTACGACAACGGAACCCCCCAGAACTGCTAAGGAGATCAGCAGTGTATCACATAACGATGCGGTAATTATGACAGGTAGTGCCTTGGCGAAACGGGTTTGTACCGCTCCCTGATTAAATACAAACACGTTCTGCACGCCTAAAGGAAGAATAAGACCTAAAGCTAGAATGAATCCATGGACGATGACGCCTATCATATGTAACCATACCTCCAGCGAATATTTCCATCATTGTATAGGAAGATATTAGCTTCGTCTCCAACCAAATGGTTGGCACCTCACCCAACCAATGCGTTATACTGAGGCATACAACTATATGGAAGTGGGATTATCGATACCTATGACTGAAGATTGGAAGTTAAATAAATCCTCCGATGTACCGCTGCATCGGCAAATTTATGAATATATCAAACACAGAATCATGAACGGTGAATGGCCTGTCGGAATCCGGATTCCTACGCAGCGGGATCTGGCTGCCAAGTTTCAAGTTAACCGCAGTACCATTGTCTATGCGCTTGGGGAGCTCGCCGCAGATGGTTTGGTCGAATCCCGCGTGGGACAAGGGACCCTAGTCATCAACAACACCTGGAGTTTACTCGCTGCCACGCCCCCGCCTGATTGGAATCACTATGTGAAATCCGGCTCTTATCAACCTAATATCCATATGATCCAGCAAATCAATCGTGCAGAAACCGATTCGAACATGATCCGTCTCGGCACAGGCGAGCTTTCGCCAGATCTTCTGCCGACCGACCAAATGCGGCAGGCATTTAGCGGCAATATGGCCAGCCGTTTCACTTTGGGCTATTCGGAACCGAAAGGCAGCCTATACTTAAGGGAAATCATCGGTGAGCATCTGAAGAAGAAGGGGATTATGGCCTCCCCCTCCTCTATTCTTATCGTCTCTGGTGGGCTGCAAGGCTTACAATTGATCTCATTGGGACTTCTGGAGCAAGGCTCTTCCATTTTGGTGGAGAATCCCTCTTATCTAAACTCCATCCATGTGTTTCAATCTGCTGGGATGCATTTACACGGCATTCCGATGGATGAGCAAGGGATTCGTTTGGATACCATTGATCGACTTAAGCGCCAGCACAGTGCTGCCCTGCTCTACACGATTCCTTCCTTCCAGAACCCTACGGGCACGCTCATGTCTTCAGACAGGCGAGCGGAGCTGCTTCGGGTTTGTGCACAGGAAAGGCTCCCTGTTATTGAGGATGATGTGTACGGGGACATTTGGTTTGATACGCCTTCTCCACCGCCACTGAAAGCATTGGATAAACAAGGACTGGTACTTTATATGGGAAGCATGTCCAAAACGCTCGGACCCGGACTCCGCCTCGGATGGATCGTTGGCCCTGAACCGGTCATTGATCGATTGTCCGACATCAAAATGCAAACCGATTACGGCTCCAGCTCCCTCTCCCAACATGCTGTCGCCGAATGGCTCTCAAGCGAATTATATGAGAATCATCTCGATCATATCCGGGCAGAGCTGTTGAAACGCCGAGATTTTATCCTTTCTATACTGGACCAATACTTTGCCGACATTGCATGTTGGAATATCCCGCAAGGTGGATTTTATATTTGGCTTCGCATCAAGAACCTCCTCTCCATTCGTCCGTTATTTGAACAGGCGCTGAAGGAGAGTATTTTGCTTAATCCCGGAAATATATATGATCGTAACGACCAGCAGCATCTGCGCTTATCCTATGCTTATGCCTCATTCAATCAGATGGAGAGCGGGCTTATCCGGCTTGCGGAGCTTATCCGCCTCCAACTTGGTAAAGAAAGGCTTTCCCGAGATCTTTAATCCATAGGGAGAGCCTTTATCGAAGGTGTTTCAGATAATATTGAACAGCTGAAAGAGTCATATGATTCCAAACTACAATATCGCACTAGAAATTCTGGATAACAGATATTGGGCTTCTTTTTGACAGATTCACGAGTAACTTTATAACGGATGTCTAATGTAACTTGCAATTGATGACCTACACGTGATCGCGAAACATACCGATGGGCTAAATAGTGTGACAAATGGCATAGCGGTAAAGTCCCAGTATAATAACCTGTATTAACCTGCCTAAAATGCAGACAATACTCCCGTGTCTTAGCAGCCTGCTCACCCACCTGAAAGCAGGAATTGATAACCATTCACCAATCAAATGCCAGGTCGTCTCTTTCCTTTCGTACCGCGTATTTAAGTTTTTTCTATGCATTTTAAAATACCTTTTTTTGATAATCTCACATTCAGAAACATATTCTGTCGAATGTGATTTTATTGGAGCACATCATTTATTAAGTCGTTTTATCCTTGTGAAAAAAATTACATATTAGTCTAAGTCCTTATAAATAAAGGGATTTGTATGGAAAATGGAGGATGATGCCCCGTCAAAAACAGCCCAAATTTGTGACGAAACCAGTAATTCTCGTGAAAGTTTGAACAAAGTATGAACTGCCCGGAAATCGCGCCACTACAATGATTTCGCTCACACGACGTCCCTTCTGTAACAAATTGAACACATAATAGTACATGATTTGACACGAATATGGATTTATATGTAATTAAATCTAATTTATGTGTTTTGCAAAGGAGATCGGAAATTCCTAGTATAGATATGTCAGTAAAAAATGATTCGAATGAAGCCGTTTCAAGGAAAGGGGTACATCATGAACAAAAGAGGGCCGTTATTTGCAATGTTATTAAGCTTCACCTTGCTCTTATCGGGATGCAGCTCGCTCACTGTGTTAAATCCGAAAGGACCTGCTGCTAGAACCCTATCCGATACAATCATTTTTTCCATATTAGTGATGGTCGGAATTTTAGCCGTGGTTTACACGCTCTATATTGTCATACTTACCAAATATCGAGCCAAAAAATCAAACGAAGGCTATGAACCACCGCATGAAGAGGGCAATAAATGGCTGGAAATACTATGGACTGCCATCCCGATTCTGATCGTTGTCGTCCTCTCGGTTGTTACCGTGAAAACAACGGTGGCCGTTGAGAAGGTGCCTGCAGGCTATGAGGACCAGAAGCCTTTGGTTATTTACGCTTCCTCTTCCAACTGGAAATGGCACTTCAGCTATCCTGAAGAAGGCATCGAAACGGTAAATTACGTCAACATTCCAACCAATCGTCCGATTGAATTTAGACTTTACTCTTTCGGTCCGATCACAAGTTTCTGGATCCCGCAGCTTCATGGTCAGAAATACGCGATGAGCGACATGCTCACGAAGCTGAACATGGTTGCCGAGGAACCAGGATCTATGCTGGGCCGCAATGCGAACTTTAGTGGTGAAGGATTCGCGCACATGGAGTTTGAAGCACTTGCCATGACTCCGACCGAGTATGATAAGTGGGTTAAGGATGTAAAGGAAACTGCGCCTGAACTGAAAGAAGATGAGTTCAATAAACTGCTCGAAACAGAGCATGTTGGACGAATGACCTTCTCGAGCAACCACTTGGAGTTCAGTCCTCCTCCAGCCGAAGGCCACCATCATGGTGGGGATGCCCATGGCAATATGGAGGGTATGGACCATAATGAATTACATCCGGATCCTGCCACTACAGAAGAATCCGAGTTTGACAACGTACCAAACGTTGATCCGAACAAACCAGTTCCAGATTCATCTGTAGATGAAAGTTCAAATCATCAACATGAAGGACATTAATTCGGCGAGTCAAGCGTACTTAATCCGAAATCCTTCATACATCCAGAAAGGAGCTAGGCCTTTATGAAATGGGACGAATTTTTCGTTACCGGTGAGCCGTTGATTTATGGTGCCATGGTAAGCATCGTACTCGTCTCGCTCGCAATCCTCTTCGGTTTGACCTATTACAAGAAGTGGGGATATCTGTGGCGGGAATGGCTCACAACCGTGGATCACAAAAAAATTGGTGTCATGTACATCATCTCTGCATTGATCATGCTGTTCCGCGGTGGCGTCGACGCCATCATGATGCGCGCGCAAACCGCCGCTCCAGATATGAAGTTTCTGGACGGTCAGCATTATAACGAAGTATTTACGACGCATGGCGTTATTATGATATTATTTATGGCTATGCCATTCATTTTTGGTCTTATGAACGTTGTTATTCCGCTCCAGATCGGTGCACGGGATGTTGCTTTCCCTAAACTGAATGCGATCAGCTTTTGGCTGTTCTTTGCTGGCGCGATGCTGTTTAACATCTCCTTCGTTATCGGAGGATCGCCGGATGCTGGTTGGACCGCATACTTCCCGCTCGCAAGTATTGAGTTTAGTCCAACTGTCGGTAACAACTATTATTCACTGGCACTTCAGATTTCAGGGATAGGTACGCTGTTGACGGGTCTTAACTTTATCGTCACCATTCTGAAAATGCGTGCCCCCGGTATGACCCTGATGCGTATGCCGATGTTTACATGGGCTGTGTTGATCACATGTGTCATCATTATCTTTGCTTTCCCTGTACTTACAATTGCGCTCCTGCTCATGCTGTTCGACCGCGTTTTTGGTTCCCAATTCTTCACGATGGCCAATGGCGGTATGGATATGCTCTGGGCTAACTTGTTCTGGGTATGGGGTCACCCTGAGGTATATATCGTTATCTTGCCTGCATTTGGTATCTTTAGTGAGATTATCTCGACCTTCTCCAGAAAGAACCTGTACGGATATTCCTCCATGGTACTTAGTATGGTGATTATCTCGGGACTTTCCTTCCTGGTTTGGGCCCACCACTTCTATACGATGGGTCAAGGCGCTATGGTTAACGGCTTCTTCTCGATTACAACGATGGCCATTGCTGTTCCGACCGGGATCAAAATATTTAACTGGCTCTTTACGCTGCGTAAAGGCCGAATAAGCTTCACAACACCGATGCTCTACTCACTCGCATTTATTCCGATCTTTACGATCGGTGGCGTAACAGGCGTTATGCTGGCGATGGCAAGTGCGGACTATCAGTATCATAACACCATGTTCCTGGTTGCCCACTTCCACTATGTGCTCATTCCAGGCGCTGTATTCGCCGTTATTGCAGGTTTCCATTACTGGTTCCCTAAAGTATTCGGCTTCCGTCTGAATGAGAAGCTCGGTAAACTTGCTTTCTGGTTCATTGCCATATCGTTCAACGTGACTTTCTTCCCGTTGTTCTTCCTGGGATTGAAAGGGATGACCCGCCGTACGTACACCTACTCGGCTGAGACTGGCTTTGGTCCGCTGAATATGCTGTCGATGGTCGGCGCGATTGGACTCGCAATCGGATTTATTATCTTGGTATACAACATCTACTGGAGTACACGTTACGAGCCTCGCGACAAAACAGGCGATCCATGGGACGCACGCGCACTCGAATGGTCTACACCAAGCCCTGTCCCTGTTTACAACTTTGCCGTTACACCAAAAGTTAAGGGACGCGATGCTTACTGGTTCTCCAAGAAGAACAACGAACCGTTGTCGGATGAGAAAATCACCAAGATTCATATGCCTAGCAACACAGGAAAACCGTTTATTTTGGGTATCGCCTTTTTCTTCCTTGGCTTCTTCCTGGTATTCAGCTGGTGGATTCCATCCATCATTGCCGGTATTGGGGTCCTGATTATCATGGCAACCATGTCCTTTGATCGGGATAATGGCTATTACATTCCGGTTGAAGAGATTGTGCAAACTGAACAGAAACTGCGGGGTGATACGGTATGAAAATAGATGCCACTCAGCCGCTGGAATATGGTACAGAAGAAAACCGAAATCGAATTTTCGGATTCTGGCTGTTCCTTGGAGCTGAAATTGCGCTCTTTGCCACCTTGTTTACAGTCTATATCGTTCTCGCTAACCGCTTTGCCAGCGGACCGAGCGGAGCAGAAATTTTTGAAATAACACCTGTTCTGCTAGAGACATTCCTTCTCTTAACGAGTAGCTTCACGATCGGTCTGGCTGTTCATGCGATGCGTCTGGGCTTGAAAAAGCAAATGATGATGTTTATGATCATCACCTTGCTGCTGGGTGCAGGATTCCTTGGAATCGAAATCTTCGAATTCTTCACCTATGTGCATGAAGGAGTAACGCTCTCAACCAGCGCCTTCTCATCCAGCTTGTTTACATTGCTCGGCACTCACGGAGCTCACGTTACCTTTGGTCTTCTGTGGGGAACTGCTATTCTGATTCAAATTAAAAAGCATGGACTCGATCATTCCACAGCTAACAAGTCCTTCATCTTCTCGCTTTACTGGCACTTCCTGGACGTTGTGTGGATCTTCATTTTCAGCTTTGTATATCTGAAAGGACTGATGTGACATGATAAAACAGCTGTTTCCAATTAAGCATGTAGCGGGTTATATCTCATCTCTCGTCCTTTCAGCTGTCGCACTCGTCGTTCTGCTGGATATGCCGGCAGCTTCGAAAATGGCCATCCTGTTTGTTACTGCGATCTTGCAGGCATCTGTTCAGCTAATGCTGTTCATGCACGTCGGAGAAAGTGATAACAAGAAGTCCATTTACATCAACATTGCCTACGCACTGTTCGTAGGACTGGTGACCATCTTCGGTACGCTGTTCATCTTCGTATGGGGCTGGTACTCGTAATGAAGTAACATTCCATGCATAAGCATCACCGGATGAAGAACTTTAAGTAGAACTCTTCATCCAGATGCAGAAGCCTCCTTCTCATGAAGGAGGCTCTTTATTTTGTCATCAGTGTCATCACACGATGGATAGCTAGGATTCATAATGCCCATGCTCAGCCTTGGTATCCAGGATCTCATCAAGCTCACTTTGAAGCTTGGTCGTCAAATTATGCTCATCACCGATAATCCAGGCATGATTGTTTAGGCTCTCCATTGCCGATGGCTCCGTGGAAGGTTGTTGAATCGATTCAATATACTTCACGACCGGAAGTGACACCCCGTTTCGTTCTGTATACAGAAGAGGTGCATGTCTTCCCATATGGGATAATGAAGCGGCTGCAATCGACAAAACAGGTGACTCTGAGGTCGTGATAGAGAAACTATAGCCTGCCCTCTGTATCCCCCAGCCAAAGCTTGTCCCTGGGTCTTTGAACTTAGCAAAATGAATTGCATTCTCAACAGGATTGCTACCGGATATTCTTGTCACTTTTCCGTACTGTTGCAGTTTCTGTTCCACAGACCTAGACACAGCCTTGTAGGGACCTATGATATAGATATGAGCGTCTCCTTGTCGCTTCTCAAGCGCTTGGATCGTCTCTTCGGGTACTTCCTTCTCGCTGACATACAGAAGCGTTTCCGGTTTATGAGCAATCCAGCTTACCGCTGGCAGCGTGTAATCGGGATGCTCCATCGACCCGACAATGACTGCCCCCGATAACTTCCCGGTTACTTTGGCTGCATATTGATCAATCACAGCAGCGGCTTTCGGGGCTTCCTTAACAGCAATATGTTCGACCTTATAATCGAGATCTTCCAAATCCTGTAGTACCCTCTCCGAAATTGGCCCTACCGTAATGATCTCAATCCCCTTGTTATTCTCGGCTCCTCTGGGCTTTAATCGTCGCAGTTCTTCCAAAGTCTCCTTCGGAATCCCGTCATGATTCACATACAGTAAAGGTCCCTCGCTAAGTTGTGTAAGTTTGGCACTAACGGCGGCTATGGACCAATCTGCAGAATCCACAAGAATCACCGATTGCGGTCGGCTATGGTCACTTGTAGACTGCCATAATGTCTTGGAGGTCAGCACGGCTGCATTTACAGGGTCAGACGTATTGAGCCGAATGGTATTTTTAGTAGCAGACCAAGGAACAGGAACATTCTTTATCAGCCCTTGACTGTGAGCCGCCTTTGCAATGGAAGGCTCCGAATGATTCTGAGCATGAGTCCATGCCAGAATACTTGCTGTTAGAAGGGCTAAAGCCCAACCGGCCAACGTTTTCTTCACGGTTTATTCCTCAATTCTTCTTTAGATCCCGGTTAAAAAAGTCTACAGATCTTCCATTAATTTTTCTTCTTCCAGGTCAGTAGGAAGGCCAAGGCCTCCATGAGTACGGTTTCGCATCCACTGTTCCTTTAACATGGATACAAACACATCATCACGAGACAACCAAGCGCCATACTGCCTTTTCATATGCCGCTCCGCCTCCTCAAACGAATGAAAACGAAAAGATAAAGGCTCGCCGTTCCATTCAACTACCCATTCCCCTGCACTAGCATAAACAAATAGCAGATCATCACCTAAGCTTTCGTATAGAACGCCAGTTTCGGTACCTTTGATGTTGAACCGATTTCGCTGGGCATCAAACCGAATCGGTTCAAGCTCAAACGGATCTGCTGCGAATAACTCATACACTTTCTCTGTTATTGTGCATCCTGCTGCTTTAGCATGACCGCCCCCGCCATAGCGTGCAGCGACTTCGGAGACATCCACCTTATCGTGGATCGTACGAAGGCTCATCTTCCTGCCACCCATGTTCAGTATGGCTATATAATCGAGGTGAGGATAGGTAGTCCCGAGCTCGCTTGCAAGTTCCGAATGATATGACTCAGCGTATACAATGCCTACACAATGCTCATCGACAAAAGTTTGAACCAACTCATGCTGCTTGCGCCGTATATAACGCTCAATTTTATTCTCTTCCATATCCAGAATTTTCTCTTCGAATTCATCAAAGAAAAAGCCCCCTGATTCCCGAAGACGCTGCATCATCTTGGCCTCGAATTCATCGATGGACAACATATAGAACAAATCATTCAAACGCTTGGCCTGAATCTTTTGTTCCTCTTCCCACTCCCAGGTATCATAGAGCCGAACCAGTTCCACGAATTGGTCTAGCGTTTCAGTCCTGTATAAATGGCCATGTTCAATTAAGTATTCATAGAAAAGCGAGGTAGCTGATGCCAAGCGACCATCGCGATGCGTGACCTCCACGATTCCCCAACTGGTATCATTCAAATGAAGAGCCGTCTTATGGTGATCGATTAGCTGCACCTGACCACCCTCATCAACAAACACATTTAACGCTTTCTCAATTTCGGGATCAACTGACAAATCCGTAATGAATAGAACATCATAGGGATGTTCCTGCAAGGAAGCACGCTTAAGAAATCTGGCAACTTGTTGATTCAACCCATGTATAGAGTTATAACGAACATCCGTCCCTTCACCAAAGGCATATTTAGCAATGATACCGCAGCTGACACCATCCAGATCATTATGGCTATATACATGATACATCAGTGACTTCCTCCCAACTGAAGGTGGACTTATTCGTAGTGTGGCAACATGTTTACCACTTTATCGTCCCCTAAAATCTGCTGTTTAAACCGACACAATTTCGATTTGCGGGAACTCATAAAAAAAGAAGCGGCTATTAGCCGCTTCGTCGTAAATACATAGAATATAGATTATGCCTGCTGAACAGGTCTTGGTCCTTTGGAAGCCATTACCTCATACATACCGTGGCTTGAACTGACAATATGTTCAGGTTGTGGCTTGCCGCGCTTCTCACGATGTCCTTGGATATGCGCAGGACTGGTTTCCCAACGCTTCCATGCTTCCTTAGACTCCCAACGAATCATAACAACAACTTCTTCAGTTTCATCTGTACGCTTTGCTTGCTTTACAAGCACATTCAAATCGATAAATCCTTCAATTTCTTCAATCGGTCCCGGTTTACTGAATCGTTCTACAACCAGGTTCGACGTGCCCGCTTTGACAATGATCGTTTTTGTTTCAATTAACATATTCAATAAACACGCTCCTTAGTGATATCGTCCTAAAATGAACTACCAACTACCCCCATTCTAAATGATAACGATTATCATTGTCAAATTCTCACTCCACAAAAAAAACTGACCAGCATACATTTGCTGATCAGACTAGAATTAATTAATATAATGCATGTTTCATGGAATCGCATGCTGTGCAATCTTCCTGTAAATAAAACAGCGATGTAAAACCTGCTTTCTTCAGCTTGCGTGCAGCCAAGATCCCATCCGAACGCTTGGGGCTTACGATGACTACCGCATCATCGGGATTCAGCTCTTTCTCCCAAACATATGACAATCTTCCAAGAGAGATATTAATGGTCTCTTTCCTAGGATTCGCCATATATTCAGACCCATCCCTTACATCAAGCATCTTCAGATCCGGACATTTCTTCTGGGCTAGTCGAAGATCACTGCACTTCATGAAGCGCAGTCCGGATATCGGCACATGTCTTCGGTAATACAAACCGATTATACTTATCATGACAACGGCCAACGCAATCAGCACGAAGCATTCCCCCATTAAAAGTCTAGTGCATCTAATAAATCGAAAATTCTTACCCCTACGGGTATATAGTATGTGGAGCAAGAAAGAATGTCAATACCAGAAATACTGGATGCATGATCATACCCCTCGCCAAAGCTTTATCTCAGAATACCGGACCAATCGCTTTCATTTTAAAGAGATTGCTCAATGAATGAAGAGGACCGTGCATCAAAGCCTGGTCAGGCCATGATCATCCGGTCCTCTTCCTTAGCGAGATACTATGGTGCCCGCTTCGGCAGCATCTTTACATATTCATCGGACAGCTTCATCAACTGAAGGATATAGTCATAATCACTTCGGTAAGGAGTAATATCCGTTATGGGCTCAAGCGTTTGTAATGAGACCGCCGTGCCATCTTCAAATCCATCTCCTGGCACGAATAGAATGTCATTATTGAAGAAAGAACCTGTCGGTAAATAATATCTCATGCCGATCACATTACGATCCACATTCAACAAATCGTGACCAAATGCGTTAAAACCTTCCTGATCAAGTGAGATCCCCAGTAGGTTCGCCACGGTCGGCAGAATATCAACCTGTCCTCCCACCTGCTCAATTACCTTCCCTTTCTCCATACCGGGAACATGTATGATCAGTGGAATATTAAATCGACTTACCCGTTCATGGTAAGGAATACCCAAAGTGGATGAGATCAGTTTAGCATCTGCCTCCGCTGGGTTGATACCGAAATGATCCCCATACACAACCAGAACGGTATCATCCCACAGGCCATTTTGTTTAAGGTGATCAACCAAAGTCCCCAGAGCATAATCAGAGTAGTTTACCGACTTCAGGTAATTTCCCAGATGAGTGCCTTCCAGCTCGGAAGGTAAAGTAATCTTCGCATATTCATCCTTTACACGGTATGGAGAATGATTGGAGACGGTAATGTAGTGGGCGTAAGTCAATTGGTGCTGCTGTTGATTCTCCAGCAATTTCTCCACGCCAACTCGGAAAAGCTCCTCATCCGAAGGTCCAAACTCATTAAAGTTGTCGTTCTTAAAATACGGTTTATCATAAATATGCTGAAAATCAAGCGCCGGGTACATTTTGTTACGGTCCCAGAACTTCACGTCATTCACATGGAAAGTGCTCGTAACATAACCATGCTGATTCAAGAGCCGTGGCAGCCCCGGCAGCTCCTTGCTCCCAAAGCCAGTAGACATGGCAACCGTCCCTGTAGGATAAATTGACGTATTTACCGCAAATTCAGCATCCGATGTATTCCCTTGCCCGATCTGCTGGAAGATATGTGGGAAATACAGTCCTTCGCTCGCAAGCTGGTTCATCACCGGAGTAAGTTTCTGGCCGTTCAAGGATTGACCAACCGGAAAGTTCTGCAATGATTCCATTTGAACGATGATCAGATTTTTTCCTTTTGCAGCACCGAAATAGGATGGTTTATCCTTTGGTTCCTTTATATAAGGATAGGTAGCCATCAGCTGCTGAGACCGCAGGATAGTGTCTTGCAGATTCCCTTGTGCGAGTGCACGATTCTCCTGAGTGTTTCGAACCACGGCAGACACCTGATAATTCATGAATCCCATTTGTTCTGCCCTGACGATTTCGTTCTCAATCCCCCAATCTTTTCGAATGATGAGCACGCTTAGAGTAACGGTCACAAGCAGAACAATGATCATGGACACTCGCCATTTCATGCCAAGCCTGCGCGAGTAAGTTAAGGAATAATCGGACCGAGCTCTACCTAAGTGCCACCCTCTTCGGGAGCGCGAACGAAGGCTTCGAGCTGCCCATACGACCAATAGAACAAGCAAATCCAGGAAGAACAGAAAGTGTTCGGGCTCTAGCAAGGCCGTAATGCTGGCTCTCACCTGGTTAACCTGTCCGATACCAGCCAAAGCGGTATATGTCGGTATCGATCCAAAGTGGACATTATAGACTGCAGACGCAAACATGATGAAGGATAAAACGACATTCACGGCTATATACACGGCTCTTTTGCCTCTAACTGGCAGTATGAGCTCCATAAGACTAATCAGAGCGAGCAGGGATAATGCATCCGTAAGCACCCTTCCCCATGCGACTCCATTAAACAGAAACACTCTTAAAAGAATGAACTTCAATAAGAGCGTCAAAAAAACGGTTATGCATAACTTCAACCTTTGTTCAAGGTTCTGTTCCATTCTCCATTCCCTCTTTGTATCAATGTAATGTTGTTTTGCCGTTTTTTATTATAACAGGAATGCAAACATCAATCTAATCCGCCCATTCCTCGATCACCCCTGTCAAATGTCTAATGCATGAACCTCCCGTATGACGTAGGATAGAGCATCCCAATCAAAAAGGCTGGAGGGTTGATACATGAAGATGGTTGTAACAGGCGGGGCAGGTTTTATCGGCTCTCACTTGGTGAACGGACTCGTAAGTGTAGGTTATGAGGTTCATGTGATTGATAACCTGACAACCGGTGATCCGGGCCGCCTTCATAGCGAGGCGATATTGCATGTAGCCGATGTGAACAGTCAACAGACAACCGCTTATATATCCGTACTCAAGCCTGAGGTCGTCTTTCATCTGGCGGCACAGGAAGATGTCCAGCGATCGATTAAGGAGCCTGGGCTTGATGCCGATGCCAATGTCATGGGCACTCTGAACATACTCGAAGCTTGCCGTAAAGCAGGTGTTCGCAAAATCGTGTTTGCTTCAACGTCTAGTGTGTACGGAAATCCGAAAAAATCTCAACTGACGGAGGAAGATGAGGTTAACCCGAACTCCTTCTACGCCTTATCCAAATTGACGGGCGAACGATATATTCAGCTGTACGAGCGCTTTTTCGGCCTGCAATACACCATACTTCGTTATGGAAATGTCTACGGCCCAGGTCAGGCTGCGAAGGGGGAAGGCGGAGTTGTTGCAGTATTTGGCGACCGTCTGCGTCAGGGGGCGCCATTACACGTATTCGGTGATGGTCAGCAAACCCGGGACTTCATTTACGTAAAAGATGTTGTGGAGGCTAACATCGCTTCTATTCATCACGGAAACGGGAGTATTCTCCATGTCAGCACAGGTACCAGTCATACGATCAATACAGTTGTCGATTTTTTCGGCAAACTGCATTCCTCCCCGATAGAGGTCAATTATCTCCCGGCTAAGAACGACGATATTCTGCATAACTGCCTTAACAATGCCAGAGCTCGGGAATCACTCCAGTGGGCTCCTCTATTCAGCCTGGAAAAAGGGATTGAAGAAACCTATCGCCACTGGCTTCGTTCCTCCTGATATAAGCCAAATCATGGCGGCATCCATGCCAGAAAAACAGCCTTCTTCCCTATATGTGCTTTAGGAAGAAGGCTGTTTTTTGTTGATACATAGAACCACCAATGGAGATACCCCATCCAAGTCGGTTGTCAGCATGGAAGAATTGCATTCCTTCTTCGCTTTAAGAAATCATAGCCTGTCGGTCTTACACATTATTTAAATATAAGGTAAGTTAGAATAACATGCGCAGACCTACCAGTGTCAGAATGCCCACAATAACGGTTGCAAATAGACTCTTTGTCAGAAAGGCGGTCAGAAATGCAGGAACCGCCGCAATGAGCTCCAGTGTATGAGCTCCCGGGTTTACACGCCCATCTGATACAAGCAGCTCTTGAGCAAGGAGCGCACCCATCACCGCTATGGGAACATGATCCAGCCAGCGGATCATCAGGTCTGGAATACGAAGCTTACTAAATATCATGAGTGGCAGGACCCTCGGAATGAGAGTGACCACGGCACAGCCAATGATCAGTATAGCGATATGCCATCTTATTTCCATCGTTCTATCACCATCCCTGCAGTAGCCGCAGCTATAATCGCGATAATTACAGCCGCACTTCCAGGCAGAACCGTGCTGACAGCCATCAGTGTAACGGCCGCAGACACAACCACCATGAAATCGAGTTTGTACTTCTTGCGGCTAATCCACTGAAGGGCCAATAAACCAATAAACATCCCCGGCAGTGCAAAATCCAAGCCTAATTTCTCAGGTTCGGCGATCCAATCTCCGACCAAACCGCCCACGACGTTGGCCGCACACCAGAAGAGATACGCCGTAATATTCAAACCCACCATCCATTTATAACCAAGCCTCTTCTGCTCGGTCGCCTTGGCAGCTGCAACACCAAACGTCTCGTCCGTCAACAGGGAACCGATGAAGAAACTTTTGCCTAGAGACAGACCTTTAAAATACGGAGCAATAGCTGCACTTAATAATAGATGCCTGGCATTCACGAAAAAAATCGTAACAATGATGGATAGAATCGGGCTTGCGGCCGCAAGCATACCAGCTGCAATAAATTGCCCCGAGCCGGCATAAAGCAGCAATGAGATTAATCCAATTTCGAGCAGGCTGAATCCGGCGGTACGCTCAACCACGCCCGCTGCAAAGCCGATACTCAAGTAGCCCAGCAGTGTAGGGATACAATCTTTAAACCCTTGAAAATAGGAATTACCCACACTATCCTCTATACCTTGGGCAAGCTGTTGTTCTGTCTTGGTGCTCATCTAAGTACGTTTCCTCTCTTACTCTATCATTTCTATTTTTAACTACTATGGATTCTACCGGAAGTCTTGTCAATGCTTCTCTACCTTCTCCATTGAGAAAGTGTTTTTCTGTAAAGTAGACGACTCAAACAAACGTTTCAGTAAAAGCCGGGACTTCAGCCGATTGCTTCAGCTTCAGGCTGTATGTCTACTGGCTGTTTCTTCGGTCTTCGGACTTTCAAAAATAATACCAGTCCCAACAGGACAAGCATTCCTCCAGCAGCCTGCATCGAGCTCATCGACTCATTCAATAGAAGAAACGCCAGTACACTCGCTCCCACAGGCTCCCCGAGTACACTCATTGATACGGTTGATGCCGATGCAAATTTCATCAGCCAATTAAACAAAAGATGACCGAACACGGTAGGCACGATGGCCAATAATGCAAATATCCCCCACTCACGTCCGGAATACCCGGTCATCGGAATATCCATTCCGAGATTGTAGAATGCCAGTACAACAGCTGCCACAGCAAAAATAAGCCAACTGTATAGGAAGGCTGGCAGGCGTCTGAGCAGCAGTTGACCAAGCAGCATGTGGACAGCGACCGCTGCTGTTCCCAGTAAAGACATTAAATCACCCGTTAGATGTCCTTGCCCCCCGCTTAGACCGCTGCTGCCGATCAGGAGAAATACGCCGAGAAAGGCGATGGCCATGCCACCTATTGCCGCTGGTGAAGTCTTTTCCTTAAACCAGATATAAGCACCGATCATCACGAACACGGGCTGCAGGGCTAGAATGATCGTGGAGCTGGCTACGCTGGTCCATCGCAAGGAGCCCATCCATAACAAAAAATGCAGGGCGAGCATCGTTCCGGATAATAGGAGTAACAACCATTCGGATCGTTTAAGCGACCGGATGAACGGCAGATGTTGTTTTGCGAAGGGAAGCATAATCAGGATGGTGATCGCCAGTCTGTACATCGCCTGTATGGATACGGGACTGCTGGACCATTTTACGAAAATGGAAGAAAAAGATATGGCGATAATGCCGATAAATAAGGGAATAAATACGGGAATCGGGGCTCTGTTTGAATTCATGATGGTTAAATGATTCACCTTTCGTGTTATATTAGAGAATGATTTTAAATTTAACTCTCGAAAAAAAGGAATTAATTCGTATGAAAAAGAAAGACCTTCGCAATCAAATGACTCCTCCCAAGTTTCTGGCGATTGGCTTTACCTCGATTACACTGGTAGGGACGATCCTGCTTAAACTTCCCATCGCAACTGCGGATGGAACATCCACTCGATTGATCGACGCTCTCTTTACGGCGGTATCCGCCATTAGCGTGACGGGGTTAACTGTCGTGGACACGGGGACCCATTGGTCCATATTTGGACAAATCGTGATGCTCCTGCTCGTTCAGCTAGGCGGATTGGGCTTCATGACCTCAGCCACCTGGGTTGCCTTAATGTTCAATCGGCGTATCTCGCTGCGAGAGCGCATGATTCTCCAGGAAGCCATGGGACAATACCAAATTCAGGGCATTGTGGACCTGATCCGTAGAGTGCTTGTATACACCCTCATCATAGAGGGCGCAGGTGCCTTGCTCCTGACACTCCGGTTCTCAGCCGATATGCCTCTTCCGCAAGCAGCCTACTTTGGCATATTCCAGAGCATTTCCGTTTTCAACAACGCCGGATTTGACCTGTTTGGCCAGATTAACGGAGCATTCTCAGGATTTGCAACCTATGTAGCGGATCCCATGATCAATATAATCGTGATGGCCTTGGTTTTCCTTGGCGGAATCGGTTTTATCGTCATTTTCGATCTTATCGAGTATCCGAAGTGCAAGAAACTGTCGCTGCACTCCAAGGTCGTCTTGACCGTGACGTCTCTTCTCATCGTTATCGGTGCTGTCATGATCTTTATCCTGGAGCACAGCAATCCCAGAACACTCGGCCCGCTTTCCTATCCGGTGAAGATTATGGCTTCCTTCTTCCAATCCATCACGCCGCGATCGGGCGGCGTCAGTACCTTGGATATCGCGGGTCTGGAGCAGTCCTCGCAGTTCTTGCTGATCCTTCTGATGTTCATCGGAGCTGCGCCGGGATCAACAGGCGGCGGCATTAAAGTAACCACCTTTGCAGTACTCATTGGAGCGGTCATTACGATGATTCAGGGTAAACGCGATGTCGTTCTCTATCGCAACCGAATCTCCCAGGCGCTGGTTTATCGTTCCATTACATTAACCATCCTGTCGCTGCTCCTATTGGTGGGGGCCTCGATGTTCCTTTCTGTAACAGAATCCAGTGACTTCTTGGCAATTCTGTTCGAAGCTGTATCCGCGTTCGGTACCACCGGGCTATCTATGGGCCTTACTACGGAGCTCTCCGGTGTAGGCAAGGTTACCGTCGCACTGCTCATGTTCCTCGGCCGGTTGGGTCCCTTAACCCTTGCTTATGCACTAAGCCGCAAGAGCAATAAAGAGCTGTACCGCCATCCAGAGGGGCGAATCACGATCGGTTAAGTCATTTTCCTCAATTGGCACATAAAAACAAACCGTACGTCCCTACATTGGGTGGCGCACGGTTTGTTTACGCTTGGGATATATAAGGATCTTTCTTATTCCCCAAATTTGCCGGCATCAATGGCAGCATCCAGCAAATCATCAAACAGCTCGTCATCCGTTTCAATCCGTTCGTCGATCTGGAGAAACTGCTCTTCCCCACCCGGTTCGCCGGCAAAGTTTAACGCATAATCCCAATCTCGCCCATTCTTGCTCAAGAATGTGATCTCATAAGACGATGCATGTCCATCTATTGAAAATACGGTATAACCCACGAATTGATCGCTCTCATCCCGTTTCATATCTGAATGCTCGATTCGAACTTGTGACACATCTTCACGCTCCTTCACTCACGTTCTATAACACACGCTGTATACTCTCATGACTCAGTATATCACTTTTCGTGGCAGCTGATTATTGTTTTTCTTATGCAGCGTGATCTAGTATAATATGGTTTGGTTCATTAAACTTTGCATTGGAGGGTACCATATGTCCGATTTCAAAACATCCTTGGACAAATATGCCGAGCTGGCTGTAAAAGTTGGAGTTAATATACAGGAAGGACAAACGCTAGTGGTGCATGCTCCTGTTGATTCTGCGGAATTCACTCGCTTGATTGCCACTAAGGCATACGAAGCGGGGGCCCGCCTGGTTAAGATTGTATGGGCTGACGAAACCATCACAAGACTTCAATTCGAACATGCAGCAGATGACGTATTTACTGATGCGCCGAAATGGTATGCTGGCGAAATGACAGAATTGGTCGAGAACGGTGCAGCCATTCTGCACGTGCTTGCCGAGAATCCGGATCTGCTCAGCGGTATTGATTCTGAACGGATCAGTAACTTCTATAAAGCTCGCGGCGAGGCACTGAAGCAATATCGCGCTTATCAGCAATCCGACAAGTTTAGCTGGTGTCTGATCGCTGTTCCTTCGGCAGCGTGGGCAGCCAAGGTATTCCCGGATGCACCTGAATCCGAACAAGTCGAGAAGTTATGGAATGCGATATTCCATACCGTTCGGGTCGATCAGGATAACCCGGTTGAAGCCTGGAATCAGCATCTTGAGGTGCTTGAAGCGAAATCCTCTGTGCTGAACGCCAAAAAATATAAAAAACTCCACTATATCGCTCCTGGAACCGATCTGACCATTGAGCTGCCTGTAGGGCATATCTGGGCACAAGGTGACAGCATCAACGAACGTGGACATTCTTTTGTGGCGAACATGCCAACTGAGGAGGTATTTACTGCGCCTCTTAAAACAGGAGTTAATGGAACCGTACATAGCACCAAGCCATTGAGCTATGCCGGTAACATCGTGGACAATTTCTCTCTGACCTTCAAGGATGGCAAGGTGGTCGATTTCACGGCTGAGCAAGGCTACGAGACGCTTGAGCGGCTCTTGAACATGGATGAGGGTGCCCGCTACTTGGGTGAAGTAGCGCTTGTACCACATCAATCCCCAATCTCCGAGTCAAATATCCTGTATTACAACACGTTGTTTGACGAGAATGCATCCAATCACCTCGCCTTGGGCAGCGCTTATGCCTTCTGTCTTGAAGGCGGTAAAGAAATGACTCAGGAACAGCTAATAGAACATGGACTCAATACGAGTGTCACTCATGTCGATTTCATGATTGGCTCTGGCGAGATGGATATTTACGGTGTGACCGAAGATGGCACGGAAGAACCGGTATTCCTGAAAGGAAACTGGGCATTCTAAAAATTAACATCTACAGCAGCTATTTCTTAGGAAGTAGCTGCTTTCTTCAAATTTTACGGCCATTAATTGACCTCAGGTTGATTTACAAATGGAAATAATATGCGATAATCAAGAAAACCCAAAAAGCTGCCTATATAGCAGCTCTAATGAAATGGAGTGTTACGTCATGTCCAGCTTTGAACAAAAATTGGAACGATATGCCGAGCTTGCAGTCAAAGTCGGTGCAAACGTGCAGCCGGGACAAACATTGGTGGTCAACGCCATGATTGATGCTGCCTCGCTGGTGCGCCTGATCGTTAAGAAGGCTTATGAATTAGGTGCGAAGCAAGTAAAGGTAAACTATAGTGATGAAATCGTCAATCGGATTCGATATGATCTTGCCCCGGATGAGGCATTTCTGGAACCGCCGACTTACTACGCGCAGGAGGTCACCGAGCTTGCAGAGCAAGGAGCCGCTTTCTTGACAATCCTCTCTTCAAACCCGGATCTGCTAAAAGGCGTGCAGCCTGAACGCATATCCAATTACCAACGTACATACGGCTCGGCTATGTCCAAATACCGTCAATACCAGCAAGCGGATAAAATGAGCTGGACCGGAGTTGCTTTTGCTTCCCCTGATTGGGCCGCGAAAGTGTTCCCGGACGTTCCTAAAGACCAGCAGGTGAGTAAAATGTGGGATGCTATTTTCCATGCGGTTCGTGCCGATCTGGATAATCCCATTGCTGCGTGGGAAGAGCATATCCGCACACTTCAAGCCAAATCGGATGAGCTTAACGCCAAAAAATATCATAAGCTTCACTTCACCTCATCCGGAACGGATCTAACGATTGAGCTTCCAGAGGGTCATATCTGGGCACAAGCCGGCAGTCATAATGAAAAGGGCGAGCGCTTTGTTGCCAATATCCCAACGGAGGAAGTATTCACAGCTCCGCTTAAAACCGGTGTGAACGGCACGGTGCGCAGCACCAAGCCTTTGAGCTATGGCGGTAACATTATCGATAATTTCTCCTTAACCTTCGAGAATGGCCGCATTGTTGATTTCACGGCAGAACAAGGTGAGGATACATTAAAACGATTGATCTCCATGGATGAAGGCTCGCACTATCTGGGTGAAGTGGCCCTGGTTCCTCACCTCTCCCCGATCTCAGAAAGCGGCATCCTGTACTACAATACGCTTTTTGACGAGAATGCTTCCTGTCACCTGGCTATCGGCAGTGCCTATGCCTTCAATCTTCAAGGTGGCAAGACGATGACCTCTGAACAACTGCAGGCCAGCGGGCTAAACAGCAGCATAACTCATGTTGACTTCATGATGGGGTCCAAAGAACTTAATATTACGGGAATCACCCACGAAGGCAAGGAAGAGCCGGTATTCGTGGATGGAAACTGGGCATAGATGCCGATCCAGCCCTGATTGGGACACATCCTTGCATAATCATCACAGAGCAGCGGTTCACATAGCTGCTCTGTTTTGTTTTACACTAATACGGCTTGATGGCCGAGCATAAGAATAAGAAGTCAACATTGTAGGGCTTTTTTATTCAATATGTTGTAAAATAATGAATGAAATAGGATGGTTACACCAGAGAGGGGAATATTGCGTGTCCAACCGATTGCAACTCCTCCTTGCAGCAGATTTCGCTGATCTGAGCGAACCTATTCAGGAAGAGATTTATTATGAATTTTATGACCTCGTCTACGGTCAAATATTATATGTGGTTCGGGATCATGCTGCTGTTGAGGATATCATTCAAGAGTCTTTTATTAAAGTGATTACAAGTAAACCCAGCTTCGAACTGGAAAGCAAGATGCGAGGATGGCTGCGTGTCGTCGCCAAAAATTCAACCATGAATTATTTAAGAAAAAATAAAAAATACCGTAACCAAGTAGATGTCGATAGTGTTTTTATTAATGACGAGGATGTTCTGGCTTCCTCAACGAATGTTGAACATCAGGTAGAGTCCAACATTCTGGAGGAATCCATTGAGTATTACCTCGACAAGCTAAAGCCTGAATACAAGCTGTTGATCGAGTACCGCTGGAAACACAGTCTAACGTACAGGGAAATCGCGGAGCTGCTGAATACTCGCGAGGAAATTGTGAAGCAGCGCTTGTATCGGGCCAGAGAATCCGTAAAGAAAATGCTATATAGAGAGTGGGGTGAATTGGATGAGCAACGAAAGATACGATGATTGGTTTGATGAAGCCTTTGATGAAGCCTTTGATCGTGCGGCCTCACGTTCCTCACTCCCTACTGACAACGAATCCAAACGTCAATCATGGCAGCAAGTCAAACTGCAAATCGAACGAACAAACAAAAAGAAACAGCGCCTTCGCAGATTTCAGCTAGCCGGAGTTATTGCAGCTTCCATGGCGTTCGGAGCATTAATGTTCTCTCAACCTTCAATCACACAAGCCGTATCACCAATCTATCAGCAGATCGTTGATTGGGGCAACGGTATCACTGGCCAGATATTCGGTAAAAAAGAACCTGTGGATACGAGCAAGGCCCTTACAACCCCGCCACCGGATATTGCAACTCTCCCTGAGCAAGAAAATACAGAGCAATTACCACCAGCCGAAGTGGTGGAAACGAACGTAGTTCACTTTACGGATTCCGATGAGTCTTTAACGGAGTCGCAGAAGCGCGTATTATTTAAGATACCTGAAATCGGCTATATTCCAGACGGCTTTGAGTTCTATGAGGCAACGGGTATCGCGGATAGTGAACAAGCGCCACTGTTAGATCTTCACCTCCAATACAAAAATGCGGATGATAAATTCTTTTACATTGATTTAATGGATATGTCAACTGAAAGAGCGTTTGGCTTTGGAGGACAGATTCTCGAAACATTGACGTTGAAATCAGGAGCAGAAGCCTACCTGAATGAAACCAATCTCCGTTTTTTTCATGATAATGACAGTGTATTGGTGAATATCAGCGGATTCTTCTCCAAAGATGAATTAGTAAAAATCGCTAACAGCATACATTAAATGAATTTATACAAACAAAGAAGAGCACTTTGATAAAGTGCCCTTCTTTGTTGTTTATTGCTTTACCTAAATACATATCGATATTATTTTTCCACTAATAATGAATTTGTAAAATAAGTTCCATCCTCGTATGTACCGCTCTTATTAATCCAATGAATGGTCTTGCCACGGTAATAGTAGCCTGCTGTAACATTGAAATTCTTCACGCCGCTAAGGGAACTCCTATTCGTCCCGCTATCACTGGAACTACCAATATCCTGCCACTCTGACCCTGTCCAACGCTGAATAACATAATTGATACCAATGGTGTCTACTGTTTGTCCTGCACTTGTAAAACCACTAATGTTCACTTGGGTACTGCTTGCCTTACTAATCGAAGAAGAGTAGTTTAATAAATATTTATTCGCTAACAGGTTGATAGAAGAATTGAGATTCAATTCCACGGGTGGCGGTGGTGTTAACGCACCAGGTGCGATGTCTTCAGAGGAATCCGCATAAGCTCCTCCGGCTAGAGATAAACTTAAGAGAACGCTAACGGCAAGTGCTGCAGCAATACGTTTAGAACTGCGTACTTTTGGCATAACATCACCTTTCTTTCATTTATTAGGAACATCCATATTTTAACACGTAAATCTAGCACAAAAGTATCTGTTTTTTCACTATTTGATATAATATTTGAAATCTTTACAGACAAAAAAACGACGACAATAGATGTCGCCGCTTTTATCATTCAGCCCTACGCACCTGCTTCTTCTTGAAGCAGCTGCTGCTGTTGTTTAATCAATCGAATTCGCGAAATCCGCTTATTCTCCGTCTCCTCAATCACAAAGCAATGGTCTTCGTATATGACAGACTGGCCTATGTGAGGGAGCAGTACCTCAAGACGTGAAGATAACCATCCCCCGATGGTATCATAGTCTTCTGTATCCAAATTCAGACCAAACTGGTCATTAATTTCATCAATCAGCATCAATCCATCAATGGAGTATTCATCCTCCCCCATCTGTTCAATCCCGGGACGCTCTTCATCAAATTCGTCTTGAATCTCACCGACGATTTCTTCCATGATGTCTTCCAGGGTTACGAGTCCTGAAGTCCCGCCATATTCATCGATAAGAATCGCAATTTGTGTCTTGCTCCGCTGCATTCGTCGCAGCAGCTCGCTAATCTTGATCGATTCCGGAACTGCAATGATAGGTCGAATCAGAGAGAGATGGTCGCGAACATGTCCCCGCATGAGATCTTTAATATGGATAAAACCAATAATATGGTCCTTGTCTTCATCGCAGATCGGATAACGGGTTCTCATTCCCTCGCTTGCAATCTTCAGATTCTCATCCATCGAAAGATTGTTGTATAAGCAGATCATTTCCGTTCTGGGAATCATGATCTCCCTTGCCGTCGTATCGGCAAACTCAAAAATATTATCGACTAATGCCATATCCGTACTATCCATCAGACCGCTTTCACTGCTCTCTTTCATCATATCCCTTAGTTCTTCCTCGGTGTGAACATTGCGCTCGACCACCGGCTGCATTCGGAATAAACGAAGAACGTTATTGGAGAGACCATTGGCAAACCAGATGAACGGATACATGATCGTATAAAACACCCGCAAAGGACCTGCGGATAGCAGCGTGATTTGTTCCGCTTTACGTACGGCTACCGTCTTGGGCGCTAATGCCCCGAATACGATGTGCATGAGTGCTATCAGGATGAAAGCTAATACCAAGGACAAGATATGAACAGCTGAATTGCTCCAACCCATACCGTTGAACCAAGGCATCATGATGGCGGATATCATTCTTTCGCTGATCCAGCCAAGTCCGATGGACATGATCGATACGCCGAATTGGCATGCGGATATATATCCGTCCAGATTCTTCAGTATATCTTGCACAAGCTTCGCTTGGCGATGTCCTTCTTCAACCAGAGCGTCTATTCGACTGCCTTTCACTTTCACTAATGCTAATTCTGCTGATACAAAAAAACCATTTAACAAAACAAGAAACAATACCAAGGTTAAACTGATCAAACTCGGTAAGGGGTCACTCAATCGATCTCCTACCCGCCATACAGCATGCTATGGCGAATAGGAACACCTCCTTCGGTTATTAAAAATGTGTGGTGCCATGAAGCATAACAGCGTGTTCGGACTGCGCATCAACTTCCCAATGGACTCATCTCCTTATCTTATTCCGTCTTTATCATGCTATATAAGTAATTATATAGTACTACGATACACAGTCAAACGCCGTCTTATGACATTAATCCGCGTTGTTACAAGCTTTAATTTGATTCTCACCCTTTAACACATCTTTTCCGATGAATTGATCTATTCTATGAATCAAGTTACGTAAATGTCCATAGAATAGGATTATCCATATGTATAAATGACTAAAACCGCAGAAATACCGCATCTCTTCAATACGAGTAACCCCCGTTACCTATGGCAAGCGGGGGTTAGGATACGTATGAACTCGAATTATCTTGTGGTAGGCGGAGGGTTGCCGATTACACCTGGATATTGATACGTAAGCGGCTCATCGAATACGACGTAATCAAGATTTACCATGAGCAGGATAATGCGACGCCCTGTCGACCGTTCGCTGATAATGATATGGTCGCGTCCGGCGGCTTCAATGACACCCGTGAACACTTTTGCATTCCACTGTGAATTGTTTTCGTATGTCATGTAGAAGGTTCCTTGTTTCCCCAGGTTCAAACGAAGAATATTCTCGACATAGGATTGCTCGAATTGGGGAGCGGGAACCACGGTACCTCCTTGCGTCATCGGACTCCCACTTGGTACTTGCGGGGGAACGTTTGCGGTATAGCCTGCTGTCCCGCGAGCGGGTATTCCCGGATAACGCACACCATTCATAAAGTTCACAGGCGGCACACCTTGATTGTACATAAGTATTTTTCCTCCTTTAATGTATAACTCCCGCATATGCGGCTGTAACACGTAATCAATAGACTCCCGGGCAATCCTCATAGGTTGGTGTGAAGAAGCAATGTGCTTTGAAACGACCTGTGTTTTGTTGATCGTACCAGGTTGGGGGGCAATCTCCCGCTGGACGGAAAAACCATAGCGCGTTGCTGGCCGGCCATATGCGTTCCCCGTTAATTACCCTTTGGGCAAGCCGACGATCTCGATCCCTGGCCCGCTGATAAAAGTAGCCTTTCTGTGTTGCTTCGAACCCCCCCGGGCTCTGGAACACCATATCATTCATATTGCGGATGTTGCGAAAATCCAGGCAGTTGCCTAAAATGCGATTTACACCGACATTCCCTACCATGAGCATGCCCTGCTCGCCTTCCCCTTCTGCCTCTGCGCGTATTAATCTTGCCAGAAGATCCACATCACTCGAATTCGTTCTGATGACTGCCACAGAGTTTCCCCTCGCTTCCTTAAGATCACGTTGTATCGTATGTGCATTAGCCCAGAAATGTGACTGATGATATTAAAAAAATTCAAAAAAAAAAGATCCCGCCGGTTAACCAGCAAGGATCTTTAACTCAAGTAGATATTTAAACCGCAGTGACCGAGAACATCAGCCCACAATAGATCAAGACAACGCTGCCTAGCCCGCTTAAGAGCGCACCTGCCGCAGCTCGGTTCCTCCGAAATACATGTACTACATTCCAGAGAAGAACCAGTCCAAGACACAGACTGAGGATGCCAATCCAACTCCATGTGAATGTCAGTTCACCAATTGTAAATCCGGGATGGAACCATACAAAGGTTGTTGCAGGACCGTAAATAGCCAAAGAATCCGTCACTTCATGCGGGGCCGGTTGCTGGTTCATGTAACCAGTGAAAACATAAATCAACCAGATCAGAACACCTTCCATTCGAGCCCATGCTGCAGGATGATACAGGTCATCTCGCTGAAGCTTACGCTTGATTAGAAAGCCGTTAACAAAAGCAAATACCAACAGCGGCAGAATTAAAATATGCTTTACTAGCAGCGCTTGCCCGTAGGACAATGTCCAGCTGTTCACCGGTTCAGGCGTTACCGCCGTCATCAGGAGCAGGCCTGAACCAATCACCACGATGACACAGGCAACGGCCACGGGGTGGAACCATCTTAGAAACGCCCCCCAATTCACCTGATTAATACTGAACCATCCAGTAAGCAGCAAAGTACCCGTCCAGACTGCCATCGCTGTGAAATGACCGATGAATGCAAGTTGCCCCACGCCATCTAACAAAGAAGCTGCGTGATTAAACGAGGACATTGCTACCGCAATGCCTAATAGCGCAATAGGCATAATCCAGCGTAATACGGAGTTAGGCTTTCGGCGAACGATCACAGTCAAGATGGCGAGCAATATCGAAAGCACCAGAACCCAGGCATACCGTTCGCCTTCGCTGAATTTGAACATCACGCTCTGAAAAGACTGCCAGAACCCGATATCATTCTTAAAAAACATAATGATCTTCAGCAAGGGAACAAATCCAGCTACGATGATGACCACTGCCGCCAACGGTCCAAGCCAGGCCGGAACGGAAATGGAAGGTTTCTTGGATTTCGGCACCATAGACAACACCGTGATACCTGCCAAATAGGCATAGGCTAAATAAAGAAACGGCTCACTTAACCAGTAGAAGGACATTATTTTTTCTTCCGCGATGCTTTAATACCAAAATAACTTGCAACAAAAGCTACGACTACAATGATGATAATCCACACGATTGTCCCGCTACCCGGGGATTCTTCGTTTGTTGAAGATTTTTCCTCCTGCTGGTTCTGATCAGTCTTCTGATCCGTGTTGTCCGCAGTGTTATCATCCGCAGGGGCCGTTTCTTCCTGAGCATTTCCTGTATCTGCAGGCGTTTCCTCATTATCGGCAGGTGTTTCAGCTGGTGTCTCCGGGACTGTCTCTGCTTCAGGTGCATCAACCTCGAAGTTGTATGTACCGTCTACGGGATGTCCATCACCGCCTACGATTTTCCATTCAACGGTGTAAGAACCGGTAGGAAGTGGTGCCGCCAGCGTACCTACCATATTGTTCTCGGTTACGTTGACCTCGGATACTTCAACTGCTTCACCTTGTTCGTTCTTAATTTTAATCGTACTCAAATTCTCGTCGATATTCTCATTAAATGACAAACTGACTTCTTTCACATTTTCCGTCAGCTTGGCATCAGCGGCAGGCGTACTGGTCTCCAGCTTTGAATGGGCCCAAGTTGCTGTGGGGAACGCCAGCACTAGCAGCATAATCAAGGCCAGAAAAACTGAACTCTTCACATGTTTCAACACGAAAATCTCCTCCAAACCAATTATCTCAAATTTGAATCTTCCTCATCATAACAAAGACATTCTGACAATGCTAATGAGATTATTGTGAACAATGCTCTTCTAGCATTTTACACAAAATAAGGGAAGCTGCATAGCATGCAGCCTCCCTTATATATCTCGTTTATCCCAGTCTACTACTCTCGCTCATACCAGTAGCCGGGCACTCCTTTTGACAGACGCAGCAAGGCTTCGAGGTAATAATAATCCCCCCAGATCATATAATCATCTGGTCCAATCCCGCCTCGGACGAAATAGGATCCATGCTTAATCAAGCCTTCCTCGTCGTCCTCACCTATAGTAGAATATTGGTTTACAAGAGAAATCATGGATTTCTCGACGGTCTCTGTCAATAGCCCTTTATTGTCATCTTCCGCATCCAGATGCTCAAGAATCTCCAGCATGCCGCATATGGCGATCGCAGAAGCAGAGCTGTCGCGTGGCGTGTCCTCTTCGATTGTGACATCAAAGTCCCAATAGGCCACATGATCCTCCGGCAGTTGTTCAATGAAGAACCGCGAAGCTCGAATCGCTGTCTCCAAATATTTAGGATCACGAGTATATCGGTAGGATAGTGCAAAACCATAGATTGCCCACGCTTGTCCACGTGACCAGGTGGAGCCATCATGATATCCTTGATGCGTACCTCCTGAGATGGGCTTTCCATCCTCAGGATTGAAGTAGAAAGTATGGTAAGAGGAGTCATCGCCGCGCATCAAATAACGGCGGCTTTTATCGGCATGTGCAATCGCTGCTATCCGATATCGCTCATCACCGGTTTGATCGTAGGCCCAGTACAGCAGTGGAATGTTCATCATACAATCAATAATGATGCGCCCGCCATTCTGCTCATCATCCTTTGGTCCCCACGCCTGGATATACTGACCTTCCTCACGCCAGCGCAGCATCAGATGGTCTGCTGCTTGCAGTGCAAGCTGTTTACCATCTTCATTCTGATCTACAATCCACGCTGCAAGAGCAGAGGGCAAGTAGAGGAATCCGATGTCATGATGATCCAGTTCCCGCTTCTCCTCAAGCCGCTGTTTATAATCCTCTAAATGGGCCATTGCCGTTTCCTTAAACAAAGGCTCCTTTGTATATTCATAGCATAGCCAGATCATCCCCGTATAGAACCCTTCAATCCAATCAACACTGTCCCCCCACTCGTAACGCTTCTCTTCCGTAATGTGTGGAAAAAGATTTGGGAATTGTTCGATATTTCTCTTTGTCTTGGCTACTGCATCCATAATTGCTCGTTCCCACATGATCAAATAACCCTCCTAGTCTTTGTTAGCAGTGATCATAACTTCTCTCATGAATGTTGCATGATTCATTTGATTCGCCAGCCATCATAAGATCTCCTTTGCATTCCGAATACTCGACGTAAAAATACAACACGATCGGAAAAGTGCAAAAACAACGCAATAGCCTGTAGAATTGCTGAACAATAAAGTATGCGAAAATGACGAACAACAGCTCTACATTTGCTCGATTATAAACTATAAGAAAGAGCATCTCCCTTAGTGAAGACGCTCTTTCTCCAACCTTTATCTGATCTATTTACAGGCTTCTTATTTATTTGGCGGGGCCTGCCCCGTCTCTTTATTCAGAATGGTCATAACCTTGGACTACGCGCAGATGTGCTCTGGGATGCCTGGCAAATCCATAATACCGGGTGCCCTGAAAACGCAATATTCCCTCGTCTCCTTCCGCACACATGCCAAACTCCTCTCCATTCACTACAAATTCCATGCGATCTCCACTTTCAACTTCGAATGTAAGATAATAGGTGGTACGTGTGCGGCTTGACATCGTATCATCTGTCTGTTGAATATGTTTTACTTCCGTTCGCTTACTTACAATCTTGGAATCAACCGCTAGCAATGGCTGCCGATTATTTCGACTCCACTGCAGGAATCCTTTCCCGACCGACAGCAATATGATCCCGATGACGACGATGAAAAACACGGGCATAACACTGCCGAAAAAATCGAACATCCAAACTGATCCCGATCCCATACGGCTCCCCCCTCCACCTTGTCTTGAAATATGTATATGCTTTATGTCGGACAATTTAACTCCTACAATGCGAAAAGTTTATAGAAATTTTGAAGTACTTGTCCTTTTTTGAACACCAAAAAACCGATGTCTGTACTTTGACAGTCATCGGTTTTATGGGGAGCTGGATACCACGGATGTTCCCTTACCCATTCCTATTTTCATGTTAAGCGTGAACCATTCTCAACCATTTCGTTGTTTCATCTTCCCCTGCCAGTTCATGATCCTGTGGTGTTTCTTCCTGTTCCTTCCAGCATGCCAGGCATTGCTCTTCCGTGTCACATAAACAAGCATCATCGCAATGGTAGCACAAGCGGAGGAAATTAATAGTCGTTTGATCCGTAAACATGATTATCGTCCCCTTCAGGTCATTTTGAGTTATCTTTATTACATCTTCATAGTAGCATATATAATCGATAATTATTGTGATTTATTTCACAATATTGTGTCTAAAAAGACTTTATCGATCCTGATGCCCTCAATCGATAAAGTCTTTGCACAAATCATCTCCACATTATGCTGCCATTAGGCGCATTCTTTCTTTAAATACCTTGCCAGGTTCTTCCGCCGTCACTGCTCTTCATGAGGCGCGAGCGTTTTTTGTCTGTCGTTTCAATTAGCATCCAACCCACTTTGGGTGATGTAAATTGCAGTTTTACCACATTTGGATATTTGGCTAGGTTATTGGTCAACAGCTTGCTCTTAGGGAAAGGCGTCCAAGTCTTCCCCATATCCTTGGAATGATAGACAATGCCATTCACCATTCTAAACCCGTCATGGATCCGGTAAAAAACAGGCTGTATGGTCCCTTTACCAGGATTACCTTTCATAGGAAAGGAGACCAGATTCCATGACTTCCCTGTATCTGTCGTAAAGTAACCCATATAGCTCGCCTGATCATCTTTTATACAGCTAACAGGGATATAGACTTCTTTACCCTTACTGCCATTTCCGAGGAACTTAGGGGCTCCGGCGAATACCGATCCACATTGATCTAAAAGTTTACTTTTAAATACTTGTCCGGAAGACTTCCACTTTTGGCCACCGTCACGGGTAATATATAATTTGGAATATTGCATTTCTCGAATCGTCGCAAAACCGACGAGCGTGTCCGTAAATGTTAAACCAATGATTGAGCCTGTTCGTGGGATAACACTGCCTGGAATACGAGAAGCCGGATAATCGGTGTTCTGCATGATCTCGTCCCACATTTCTCCATTGTTGCTGGTATGGAATAGCGTTTTCTCTTCAGCACCAAGTGAAAGATCCCCCTTTGCCATAATCCATCCTTGTTGGGATGATACAAAAGACATCGCTGAGACGATCCCTGTTTTGGGCAACGATGACAGCTTCCAGGTATCTCCCCCATTCGTCGTATTGAGCAGAATCGTCTCGGCAGATCTCTGTTTGTTTCGAATGATCCAGCCATGATCTTTATCCGTAAACACGATATCTTTTCCATACTCCAGCTTATCAACAAATTGAACGTTGGAGGAAGGCGAAATATCAACCCACGTCTCCCCATAGTCTTCGGTTATATATAGACGCAGTGCAGTATCCGTTATCCCCCACGCAATTCCTGTCGATTCGCTTAAGAGATGGAAATCCGTCAGCCGTGTATGTATCTGATACTTGCTTTTTTCTTCAGGTGCTTTCTTGGCTGTGTCAGGCGTTACAATTGTTATGGTTTGACCTTCTTCTACATCTTCAACCGTTTGGGGAGGGGCTTCTGCAGGAGCCGTCTGCTGTTGTTTTACCGGTTCTGAAGTACAGGCAGCTAATATCAATGTCAACATCATTAGCATACCAAGCCGGAATATAAAACGACTTGATCTCAAGAATTCTTCCTCCTCATTATCATATCAACATCAATGCTTTTCATTTACTATTTCGACATTATACCACATTCCCTCTAACGGATTTGTAAAGAACTGACTTGTAGAATTTACAATAATGTATCTTTTTTGCACGTTTTAATTATTTATGCATAAGGAAGATACCATTATGGAAAACTTTGAGATGTGAATTGATTAGCTAATTAATTAAGAATGAAGGAGGTGAAAATTACGTGGCTAAACCCGATAATCGCAAAGACAATGTAGAACATTTGCAACAAGCAGTTCATAATACCATTGAAAACTACCGCGAAGCAGAAGATTATCTCGAAGAGTTCGGAGATGAGATCCCTGCAAGTGAGAAGGAACAAATTCAAGATCGTAACGCTCGTCGCGAACACAGTATTTCCGGCTTCCGGGAAGAAATCAAAGACGAGGCAGCTCATCAGCAAGGAGAATAATTCACGAATAGCAAAATAACAGGGAGGAGCTTCATAGCCCCTCCCTGTTATTTTGTCATGTGAAAGCAGTGCTTCCATTATGGACTCTGTCTGACAATGACGCCTACATAATCCTTTAATTCCTGGGGCGCATCCGTAATAAAGTGTCTGATCGCCTTCACCCTTGACTCCAATTCCATCATATCGTTTGGACCTAGCTGCACAACCGATGAAGATGCTGTCGTTATAACATCCAGGCATCCCACATGAATCGCTTTAAAGTCTTGTATAACGTCTAATTCTACTTCTGACGGCAGCTGCCAAGCAGGTATGGATCTTGAAAATATCGGGTAGTCCTCATATTTACCTTCGTCTTCAAAAAAAACCGGAACTTGACGTTGAACCGCCAATGCTCGCGTATAGGCATCGATAAGCCCCGATTCACCGCAAATGCATGCTGAACTATTTGAGATATTGATGATATATACGTTATCAACAAGAACATGGCGTTTCATGACGGCGTGCCCGGAGATAACGGAACGAGCGGGGTGGTCAGCAGAGATTCAGCAGGAGTGTCATAGATGGAGCTACTATTAATGACCCGGGTATCACCGATCAACAGCACGGATGAGCTTGAGATCGCCGTGATGCGGATTGATCCCACCCGGAGCTCTTTATTAATGACTGTTAATTTCATTAGTAATCCTCTTTCCTTGTTGTAATTGATCAAGGTGTTGTTCAACTGCCTTATCGATTTCTTTTTTCATTTGATTGGCGATCGTTTGCTCAACTTCAACAGGATTCATGGCTGAACTGTTATTATGGTATTCCTGCAGATAAATGTTGATTCGATCTCCAAGTTGTTTGCGAATATCTTCTATCATCACTGTAGCATACGGATCTCCAAGTACAAGGTTGGACTGGGGGACCATTCGCTCGATCAGCGCTGGTACTGCATGTTCCAAGTGGCGAGAAACCTGCTGATGTATATTCGAATAGAGCTCTCCTCCGGCGGCTTCAGTCTGGAGTTGTTCTACCGACTGGCCATTGACGGAGATATTCTCTAATGGCTTGCCATCCGAAGGTGTCAGCCCGATGTTTAAGGTCCCTTCCAATTTTTCGATTTTCAATAAATCAAAATTATATTCGACGTGATCCGTCGTCTTTTGATTGCCTTGCTGTAATTGATTTATTTCTTTACGCATTTCCTTTAGCATTTGTTCCATTCTGGTAAGCTGCTCTGACTGGGATTGAAGGCAACAGAACAATTGCTGTATATGGTGCTGGTACATAGAAATCCCCCCTCCCCTCCCTAATAATTGTATGCGCATGATATAAACCTCATTCTTGTCAATAGAGACCTTCAATCGGAGCAGGTAAAGGAACCAGAGGTGTCGTATTGTTCGGGGGTTCAAATTCTGGAGCAGGGCCCGTAAAACCACCCGTGTTATATACATTGGATAGTGCACGGATCTCACCGGCGGTTCCAATTTGAAGTACCGAGGAGTTGGTCACCGCGTTAATCCTAAGCTGTTGAATATTAATGCATTGATGTACCGTAAGATTCAATGTCACTCACAACCTTAATTAAGCATTAGGCGAATCAATAAGATCCGGATCAAATGTATTCGTACTGCTGGCTTGGTTGTTTGTAATATTTATACCAATCGTGTCTCCGGTGGTGAACGAGTTGGCTCCAGCATAAGCTTTTGAAGTGCTGTTTAAATCAACTACTCCTGTATTTCCAACCAATACCGTAGAACTGGGGCCCACATTTACGATTTTCATATTACCGATAATTGAAACCACAATTCCACCTCTTTATTCAAAATCTCCGTTTGGATATATTCTATGTAGTCGGATGCCCAGATGTCACTTCAATAATCCTTCGCCCATACAATGGATATATAGAAGGTAGGAGGGATTATCGTGAGCTCAAGATCCAAAAAGCCAGACTGGTTGACACAGGATTCTTTCTTTAGCAACAATTCTTTTCCATTTAAAGACCTGAATCATCTTAATGAGGATTATCAGCTGGATCCAACGATCATTGAGGAGTATGTCAAGGATACGATACGACGAGCGTCAGCCGGAAATGAAAATCTGCCTGATCCGAACACACTTCGTTATGAAACGTTAGATACTCATAACTTTCTTGTCGTGAAATGTTATGTACCCAAACGCATACATCCGGAAAAGTTATGGATTCAACTGAACCGGACGCAGATCAAAATCAATGGCTTGCCAAAAGAGCAACACCAGACCATAGTATTACCCGTTCCCATTTTGCCAGCAAAAGCCATTGCAACTTATAGACAGCCTACGCTTCAAATTAAAATGCCGAAAATGTCGCCAGGTCGACTTCATGATATTAATATTCGTTTCTTGTGATATCATACTAATATTAACAAAGACATCAACCAGAAGTACCATTCATATCAACCTGCATGCAACGGATCGAATGTTGTATGCAGGAAATTTTGGACTCTATTTGATTAACTATATACAGATGCCAAAGGTTGCGATATTAAAAAATAAGAGGCTCCCCTCATTTAGACCTTTTTAGTAGTTTCTATGTGAGTGGTTGGGTTGTGTATAGTGAAATGTGAGTAGATGTGGACAAAGGTTTTCCTATTGTGAATTTTTCATATGTTGAAATAATCATATTGTTCAGATACAAATAGATATTCCTTGGCACTAGTGTCAAAGTGAAATCTCTCAACGTTAACTACACTTCATGTAAAATGGAGGAACGATATGTCTGCTCTGTTGTGGAATTTTATATTTTCTGAAGTGTGACATTAATTGGTCAGTTATACACCTAAATATAACAACGAATAGGCAAGTCAAACAGGTGACGAATCGTCCCCTCTTGACTTGCCTATTCGTTGGATTTGCCGTTCTTATGATTAACCTTTGACGGCTCCTTCTGTCAGACCTTTCTGGATATACTTCGAAATGAACAGATAAACAATCAGCACAGGAATAACGGTCAACGCTACTGCCGTAGCCATCAAACCAAAGTCCGTTCCATACTGAGAGCTGATCTCATTCAGTAATGCCACGATCGGTCGGACGTTCTCTTTGTTAACGAAAATCAACGCGGAGAACAAGTCGTTGTATGACCACATAAACACGAAAATACTTGCCGAAGCGAACACCGGCTGCGAGATGGGCACAAAGATTTTCACAAACATCTGCCAACGGTTACAACCATCCATAAATGCAGCTTCTTCCAGTTCCTTCGGAATGGTTGCCATGTAACCAGCAATAACTAAAGTCGCAAATGTTAGGTTCCCTGCAGTCTGAGGAAATATTAACCCCCAATACGTATTAACCATGCTGGTTTTAATGAGAATTTCGTAAACCGGAACTACTGTAGCAAAAGCCGGAATCAGCAAGGTTGCATACAGGATGGAATAAATCGTTCTTCTGCCTCTAAAATTGAATCTGGAGAGCACATAAGCTGCAAGTCCTCCAAGTAATAATACCAAGAACACAGTTCCAAAGGACATTACCAAACTATTGATATAACTTCGACCGATGTTAATGCGGTCAAATGCATTTACATAATTTGAGAATACCGGTTCCCATGCAATGCCAAATGAATTGTTCATGACATCACGAGAAACCTTAAACGAATTGTTCACAATCCAAAACATAGGATAGATGGTTGTTAAGGACCACGCTGTCAAAATCACGTACATCAACGTGGTGCCTAAACTAAACCGACTTTTCCTAACGCGCTGAGTTTTGTGTTCAACGACGATGGTTGGCTCCATAACAGTACACCCCTATAATGCTTAGTATGTAATCTCCTCTTTTTTCAATAAACGATTAGCAAACATTGCAAGCAGTACACCAAAGACTACCATGTATATTGCAACCGTCGATCCATATCCAAAGTTCTGATCTACCATAGCTTTTTTGTACATATAAGTACCCAATACTTCCGTACCATTCTGGCCGCTTGTAATCAGCCACACGAAATCAAATACCTTCATTGTACCTGTTATCGCTAGGGTAATAACTACTTTGACATCACTCATAATCAGCGGAATAGTAAGCATTGTGGTTTTCTTGAACCCTGTGATTCCTTCTAATTTGGCCGCTTCATAATAATCTTGAGGGATCTTGGACATGGCCGTCAGGAACAGGACGAAATAGAAGCCCACATAGTGCCAAACCGTTGGAATCGATACTGCTTTGAGTGCATTTTTCGCATCGAGCCACAGAATTTTCTCTATATTGAAGCTTGCGAGCAAGTTGTTCAACAGACCAAAGTTGTAGTTGTAGAACAACACGAACAACAAGGATATAGCTGTTCCTGAGATAACAACCGGGAAGAAAAATACTGTTCGATAAAAACCTTTTAACTTGGAAATGTTATCCACCATGACGGCGAGCAAAAGTGCTATTCCCACCTGGAATACGATAACATATAACATAATTTCTAATGTATGCAGCGTTGCAGCTCCCAACAGCTTATCCGTAAAAAGTCTCTCATAGTTAGCCCATCCCACAAACTTTTTGTCAAAGAATCCTGAGGTGCGATAAAAACTCAGATACAAGCTTTTAAAGAATGGATAATATAAAAAGACTGTCATGATGGCGGCTGTGGGTAATAAAAACAGCAATATATACTTGCGATCACCCTTCATATTAATCACCCTTGATGTTTATTTTATCGTCCATGTCCAAATGACTACGCCGCCCGAAAGGAAACTGAAGGGCGGCGTACGTCACTTTTAATCTACGGTTACTGATGAAAACTATTTTTTATTATCGTCTTCAGTTTTCTTCGCTTCTTCGATTGCTTGTGTAGGAGTTTTCTTGCCTTCCACTACAGGCTGAACGTTAGCACGAAGATTACCGAATGTTTCCTGCGAAACTTTGCTGTCAACAGGTGCAACGATGGCATCTGCTTTGGCAGCCATAGAGAAACCGTCAAGCGCAACTTGAGCCAATCCAGTCACTTCTACATCAGCTGCAGGTGTACCACCGTTCGCAGAAGCGATTTTTTGGATCGAAGCCGGAGAAGTCAGATGTTTCAACAATGCGATAGCAGCATCTTTCTTGCCTGCATCGTCATAAGTAGCTTTGGAAAGATAGAATCCGGAACCGAATCCACCAATGATTTCGTTACCTGTACCAGCGCCGCCAGGAACCGTAGGGAACGGAATAACCGTGGAGTTGTTACGAGTATCTTCGTTCCAACCACCTACTGCCCAAGATCCTTCGAGCGTCATCGCAGCCAGTCCTTCGCTGTAGTAGTTACCGGACATGCTGAGATCAATTGTTGCTGCATCTTTAGGGAATGCACCCAGATCATACAATTCTTTCATAGCGGTGTAAGCTTTTTCCCAGTTTGGATCAATGCCATCAAGTAGACCTTTGCTCTGGCCAGCCTGACCTGCAGCAGACAAGATCGTATGCTCGATCAGGTAGTGAGATTGGTCAAATGGGACAGACAATGGAATGATACCCTTTGCAGAGAGCGTTTTCACAGCAGTGGTCAATTTATCCCAGTCTGTTGGAAGCTCAAGACCATTCTCTTCGAAAATCTTTTTGTTAACGAACAATCCTTCATAATAACCAGTTAAAGGAGCAGCATAGATATTGCCATCTTTTTGCTTGGCAAGCTCAAGCGCATCTGGAATAAATCCATTTTTCCACTCAGCATCGCCATCAACAATTTCGTTCAGAGGTACAACTTTACCAGCATTTACGAAGCCTTCAGCATCAGCACCGATGAAGTAGAACAGCAAGTCGGGCTCATTGCCGCTGTTCATGTCCGTGTTAACTTTGGTTCTGAAACCATCATCGTTTGCAGACATGGTATCGTTATCAATTTTTACATTCGGATGAGCTGCTGTAAACTCATCCAGCACGGATTTGAACGCTTCACGAGCTGCGTCAGTTCCGCCGAATGTCGAGAACACACGGAGTGAAGTCGGAGGGAAATCTTTTTCCTCTTCTGGTTGAGCCGTTTCCGTTGGCTTTGTTTCTCCTCCTGGAGCAGGCTCAGATGTGCCGCTTTTACCGCCGCCGCATGCCGCGAGCAGCATGGAAAGCAACAGCATGACACTCATGAGTAACATGGAAGTTCTTTTCATTTGTAATCCCCCTAAGTATTTTTTAGAACCTATGTAAATCTTGATGTCTACCAAAATTTTATTCCAACCCCTACCGGTTTCAAAGGGGGACATTCATATTTGGGAGGGGTAAATTCCTCCAAGCTACTTACTATATGCCCATTTCAACCAAAAAATACCAAAATGATTGCCGGGAGAACTGAATGAAGGGTAAAGTGCGAAATGGCTAAGCAAGACGGATCAATTTTTCTATTGTGAATTTTTCATATGATGAATTAAGCTAATATGTAATCTCTCCTTTCCTTAAACAAGCAAGGCCCATCCATGGCAATATGGATGGGCCTTGCTTGTTTAATTATATCGCTCTCATGATTAGCGCTGTTCTAAAAATCGGCTCGTTCCAAGCCTCTTCAAGAATTAAAAAATTGCGACGGGTTATTACGAACCGGATCTATAAATTCATCATAACGGCCACCGGTATACGATTCGATCACTTTGCGCCAAAAGGCTTGGGCGGGTATATTATTGCTTACTTGGGTAACCTTCCAGCGCCCCCGATATTGATCGAATAAATGAGTAGCCGCCCAAGTTCCCAGGCCCGTTCGCCGATATTTCCGCATCACGAAAAATTCCGTCATATAATAGTCCGCTTCCGCTGCATTTTCCATCCTTTCGATCAAAGCAAATCCTGCCGGCCGTTGATCGAATGTAATTAAATGAGGGTATTTTCGTTCGCGCTTTTTCCAGAATTCATCCAGATCGGGATAAGGTAAGAACAAGCCCTGATCCGTTACCGATATATCGAGATACTCCGTAAAATCATAGAGATACAACTGCATGAGATTTACGATAACCGCTTGCTTTCTCTTGGGAACCAGTTCAATTCCCATACGTTTTAATGGGTCTAAGACCATGCTGCTGCCTCCCTTGGGGACATCCATTGTCGATTTGAGCGTAGTGCGTGCATTCACTCATTACAAAAAGCCAATTGCAAGTTACGGTTTCTCAGCATGCAGGCACGATGGTCATTCCATATGTTACACTAGAATATAATTATGCCGATCATGACAATCATTGAGGTGAAACATGAATATACAAAAAGATATAGACCGTACCAGACTCGATGAAAAATCACCATCCATGCCATGGTTCGTACAACAATTTATAGACTATAAGCTTCCGGATCTCTCTCCCTCAACACTACTTGAATATGTAAGAGATTATGAGACATTCTTTAATTGGCTTCGCTCAGAGGGGTTATCACAAGCCGCCTCAAACCGTGAAGTGTCATTGCTGGAGCTGGAAACACTGCGCATGGAGAGCATCACCAGTTATAGATTATATCTCACGACGCGGCGCGAAGGGACTAACTCCAGAATTACGGTATCCCGCAAACTGTCATCGCTGCGCTCCTTATTCCATTATTTAAGCCAAATTGCGGAGGATGAAGATTTCTATCCGCTTCTGAAGCGCAATATTATGGCCAAAGTAGAAATCAAGCGAATTCATAAGCCCAAGGATACGGCAGCCAAATTAAAAGGAAAAATACTGGAGGAAGATGAACTCCAGGATTTTATTACTTACATTCACGAAGGATACGCGCTCGATGTAGAGAAGAATAAGCAGGCGCTCTATGCGCATGAGCAAAATAAAGTCCGTGATGCCTGTATCGCCAGCCTTATCCTAAACTCCGGTCTCCGCGTATCCGAGGTAGTCAATTTGAATCTTGCAGATATCGACCTCAACAACAAAATGCTGCATGTATACCGTAAGGGTAACAATGACGAAAGCTTCAAAACCCCCGTCTACTTTCGGGCGCAGGCCAAAGACGATCTGGAATATTACATGCAGATTCGGCAGGCTCGATATAAGGTACCAAAAAAAGAAAAGGCTCTCTTCGTCGCGCTGCGAAACGGACAAAGTGAAGGACAGCGAATGACCAAGCGGGCGATTCAGGCAATGATCATCAAGTATGCCAAACGTTTCGGCAAACCTTCCCTGACTGTACATAAGCTACGCCACTCATTTGCAACCGATTACTACCTGCAGAACGATATTTACAAAACCAAGGAACAATTGGGCCACGCTTCGACCGAAACGACAGAAGTCTATGCGCATTTGACGGACAAAACCATGTCCGAAGCCATTGAACGCCGTGCCGATGAATGAGACTAAACATCTATCTATAATGACAGTAGCAGCGAAGTAATTGGCTCCGTGTCATTCCAGGTAAACAAGGGAACCGCTGTCCGCAGCTGTATGGGATGCAGGGCAGACGGTTCCTTTAGCATGTCAGGACGTACCACAAGTCCTCTGATTTCCTCGACTTGATCCACTAGCTCGATATCCTCGGGTCCGCGCAGCAGTACGAGCTTCGGATATGACTGCATCTTATAGCCTTCGACGATAACCAGATCATAGTCACTGTATAACTGGATCAGAGACGCCAGTTCCATCTCCGTTTCCCGCAGCATCGCTGTCCGTCCTGGTGAAGCGATCGCGATGCCCTCCGCGCCAGCTTCACGAAATTTGTACGTATCTGTTCCTTCGTGATCCATCTCAAACCCGTGCCTATCATGCTTGATGACGGCAACCCGAAGGCCTTGCTGTTTCAATAAGGGGATCAATGCGGTTATCAACGTGGTCTTGCCGCTATTCTTATACCCGCATAACTGGATAATCTTCATATCCATGCTCCAGGCAGTACAAGCACCTGCACATTTTGACCTTTGATTGCCCCTCTAAGCTCAGGCGGTATCACGATCAAACAATCGCTGTCTTTAATCGTAATCATAACACTTGATTCATCAAGAGATGCAGGCGTAGCTACAAGTTTACCATTTTGAACATCAAGACTCCCTCTAACATAACGAGTGAAGTTATTCACCTTGGAATAATCAGCGCCGAGCTCTGCCGTCCATTCAGTTAAATATAGCCGTTCCATACCGAGCATCTTTCGAATGGCAGGTCTGACAAACTGCAAAAACCCTATAAAACATGCCCCTGGATTGCCCGATAACGCGAAGAGCAGCTTCCCCTCTTTGACCGCAGCCGTTGTGACACTGCCCGGACGCATCGTCACTTTGTTAAACAGCATGTCCAGTCCGCCGGATGTCACCAATTCCCCCATAATATCGTAATCGCCAACAGAGACACCGCCTGTAGTGACGACCATATCGTAGAGCTGCAGAGCTTCCTCCACCTTCTCCCCGGCAAGCTGTACATCATCCGGGATTGCCTCCATTATCATCGGTATTCCGCCGGCTTCCCGGATTTGGGATGCCAGCATATAGGTATTGCTGTTCCGGATCTTGCCTGGCTCAAGCGGCTCGGTAATGTCCAATAATTCGGTTCCCGTTGAGAAGATGCCCACCACAGGCTGACGATATACTTCTACTGTATGTATACCGAACGTGGCCAGAACTGAGATTTCTCCCGGTCCAATCACTGTGCCGCGGCGAAGAATCAAATCGCCTTCCTGCAGCTCGAAGCCGAGCGGCGTGATATTCTTTCCCTTCTCAATCGGTTTCTTCAAGCCGACATAAGTCGTGCCATTCTCAGTACGCAGTTCTGTAGCTTCGAGCATAACGACGGCGTCTGCGCCTTCAGGTACTTGGGCACCTGTCATGATACGAGAAGCCTTTCCCTGCTCAATTGGGATGGACGATACATACCCGCAAGGAATATGGTCGACAACTTCCAGCCAGAGTGGCTTTTCCGGATCGCATGCTGTGGTGTCTACTGACCGCACAGCATAACCATCCATACCCGAACGTGCAAAAGCCGGAAACGGGTGGGGCGCAATGACGTCTGAAGCCAGTACCCGGCCATCACTGTTCTGCAGCGCAATAGACTCCTCATGAACACGTTCTACGTACGATATGGACAACGTTTGTGCATCTGAAACTTGTAATGCTCGTCTGTTAAATGTATCACGGCGGCTCTCGGCCGAAATCGGATCTCTATCTTTCACAGCAAGTCCTCTCCTTCTGACAAAATGCCTTTGACATTCTTACTGTACTACATTCTGGAGGTACGTTAAACCTGACTCTCCTTCCTTCACTTCCATGGACTATATTAAATTGCAGGATAACCGGCCTCATCCGTCAATCGATTCATTACATCTGTTTTTTTGGCCAAAAAAAGCGTACGGTTTCAAAACCGTACGCTGTTTTATGCTTACCTTCGCCCTCTACGGGTTATTTTCCCGGAACCCCTTCGTGTTTTCGGCTTGGTGTATGATTTCTTAGGAGAATCAAACAATCCTCCGTCACTCTCTCCACGCTTGATGGTGCCGCGGTCCCCACTGGAAGACGGATTGCGTTGAAATAGGCCTCCGCCCTTGCCAACTGAGTCCTGGCCCCGTCTCGTAATCTTACCACTTCGATCCACTGTCAGTGGTGGGGCAACCTTTTTATCACGGCTTGTTGGCTTTTTGTAATTACCCTGAGCCGGTTTGTATACATCTTTACTCGTATAACCCCGATAGCTGCCGCCACCCATTGAATCAAATAAGTTCCCAATCAGGACGGCTGTTAAGTATCCCTGCAGAAAACTGGAGTCATAATTGCGCTGAACATACTCCTTCGAGTCGATTTCAATCAGTGTATCCCCAGGCTTTTGCGGATCTTGCTGCAAATGATAGTAATCATCTCCATACACCAAGAACATCCGCTCGGCATTCTCTGGAGATGATTGGTCCGGCGTTTGAGCTGCTATTAATTCGTCTGCAACTTCGGGAACGCTTTTACCCTCCGCCCGATAAACATAAGAGGTCGCATTGCCGTCCCGGTTAACGGATTCAAGCGGATACGTATCTTTAATATTCGGAGCGCCGCATCCACTCAATAAAGATACGAATAAACTCAGTACCAGTATGATTTTGATTGATAAAAAAGAGCGTTCCTTCATGCCACCACTCCTAAGTCGCCCGGATAACTCGAACGTCCCCCGGTATCACTTTCTCGCCTTCATATAACATAAACCGTCCATTCTGCCATTCGATCCGTAGCAGCTTGTAATCATCCGATTGATATTGCCAGACATGCTGCTCGCCGCTTTGGGTAAATGCCGTGCGTCCGGTTATTGAGACATGCCCGCCATATTCCTCCTCCAAATGAAAAACATGATCGTCCAGCTCAAGGATGGATGGTACCTCATCCAGGGAATCCAGCCGGCCGTCGATTGGAGTATATAATGCGTATTGAATGTTTTCTCGCTCTTCGATATGAAGATACGCGATGGTGCTTCCATCTTGGAGCGTTAAGACTACCGCATTGCGACCGCGATTATGTACACGGCCCGTCACTTCATACGTAACCAAAGACACTTCGCATATATCGCCGGGAGCCAGCTGGAGCATACTTTTCTCTGCTTTAGGCGGCTCGGGTTTGCTAAACAAATTGCTGATCCTTTTCCACATACTCATCTTTCCTGTCCCCTATCTTCATTATGCGTTCTATAGGCAAGCGGTAATAATTAACGCTCCGACTACGTGCAGCGAGCCTGCGAACAGTCCGTAGCCTGTCTTGCCTTCGCGGGTTCCTTTATCCAGATTCAGCTTCCCGAAATTTCGCAGCATCAGTTCAGTCAGTGCCTCAAGAGCGAGCAAGATGATGAACGAAACGACCGACACCACGATCGCTTCAAGCAGATGATACGAAGTACTGATCGACACGGATAAAATATAACCCTGAGCGAACAGCTTCAGAATCAGTCTAGTGGTGACTGCCATATTTCCCGCTTTAACTTCCTCAAGATCGTTATATTTAGTAAAGAGGGAATCCACAAACATTAGAACAAACAACAGCAATCCCCCGACAGCTGTCCATAGTAAAACACGTAAGATCATATCAAAATCCATCTTCTTAAGCCTCCACATTCAACATTCAAACTTTACTCATATCCTGCTGCTCCAATAGAAGCCAGACCCCAAAATATTCCTTACGTCCTCTTGATGTTCCTTATCAAACAAAAGCGAAGGAGATGCACAGCTTAGGTACTAACCTGCTGCTTTCTCCCTCGCCCATCAAACCGATTTGCCTGTCAGATTTCGAAAATCATTACTTGTTTTCGTATTGCTTCATCAAAGCTGCAAGCTCATCCTCAACCACTTTGTCTTTCCCAAGACTCTCAAACTCTTCATCCAGGGATTTTTCACGCGACGACATTTCATTGCTTGCCTCGGCGCGGGCTTCCATTGCCAACATTTTCTCTTCCATCCGCTTTAATCCGGCGGAAGCTGTGTCGGATCCAAAGCCGCTCATCGCTTTGTTGATTTCGGTCTGTGCTTTAGCTGCATTATAACGAGCAACCAAAGTTTCACGTTTATTCTTCATCGCTGTGAGCTGCTTGCGCATTTCTTCCAGCTTGCTGCGAAGATTGTCAGCTGCCAGTTTATTCTGGTCATAGCTTGCTTTGTATTCATCACGTTTTGCTTCAGCAGCCTTCTTCTCTTCCAATGCACGGCGGGCAAGGTCAACATTTTGTGCTTGAGCAGCTGTATGTGCTTGCTGCATACGTTTCTCCACCAGTGCTTCCTGCTCTTCGTAAAGGGCTTTAAAGCGCTTCTCGATGGCAATTTGGGAAGCTACAGCCTTCTCAGCATCCTCGAGATCCTCGGTCATATCCCGAATGTATTGATCCGTCATTTTAATTGGGTCTTCGGCCTTGTCGATAATGGCGTTAATGTTGGACATGGTTAAATCGCGCAGTCTTTTAAATATGGACATCGTTCTCTTCCTCTCGCTTTCACTATTAATTACGGTATATGAAATATATTTACGTTACATGATCCAAGACGGTTTCATTTTTTTTAATATCCTCGTTCATATGGCTTGGGTACCTTCTGTTCCCCATCAAGAGCCTTGGATGCATGTACGGCCCAATACGGATCACGCAGCATGCCTCTGCCAATCGAGACCATATCTGCTTTGCCTGACAAAATCACCTCTTGAGCTTCATGGTAATCGTCCAGCAGTCCGACAGCAATCACAGGCACCTTAAGCAGCTGTTTGAACTCTGCTGCCAGATCCACTTGATATCCAGGCTTTGCTTCAGGCCCGCCGTTCGAGCCGACCTGCCCTTCTCCACCGGAGGAGATATGAAAAATATCTACACCGGCATCCCGATATCGTTTGCAGACCTCTGCGCAGTATTGAACATCATAACCGCCGTCCACATATTCTTTGGCAGATACACGCATGATGATCGGCATGCCTTCAGGCAGCACTTCCTTCACGGCTTGGACAACCCGCTCGCCAAACAGGGGGAGGTCCTGACCATATTCATCGTTGCGTTGGTTTGTTAAAGGCGAATGGAACTGATGAATCAGATAGCCATGGGCCCCATGAATCTCCACTGTGTCAAATCCGGCTTCTACCGCACGGCGGGCGCCTTCCCTGAAGGCATGAATGAGCTCTTCCACTTCGGGACCTGAAAGCGCCCTCGGCATTTTGTAATGAGAGCTGAACGGAATCGGTGAAGGTGCTACCGAAGGCTCTGCATCCTGAGCTTTTCTTCCTGCATGTCCAAGCTGGATGCCAATCTTCGTTCCGTATGCATGTACGCTGTCCACAATACGGCGATATGCCGGGATTTGATTATCGTCCCATATCCCTGTATCCTGATTCGTTATGCGGCCGTCAGGGTGAACGCCTGTCATCTCTACAATAATTAAGCCGGTACCTCCTACGGCACGGCTGACATAATGGACAAAATGCCAATCATTCGGAACTCCGTCCTCAGCTTTCACGGAATATTGACACATCGGTGGCATAACAATCCGGTTCTTGAGAGTCAAATTCTTGAAATTGTAAGGTGTAAACAAGTCAGCCAAGCGATTATCTCCTTCCATATCCAAATGATCCAGATGTAATAAAATCCGTTACGGGTTATTATACACCTTTCCAAAGAAAAACTAAAAATCATTGCTTTCCCAGATTGAGGATAATTGATGACTCAGTGGGGTATACCATACTTAAATGCGAAAGGGGCTGATCGTGATATTCAATCGATTCCACACAGGAAGCTGCTTTCTGTGGATCATGTTATTCCTTCTCATGGTGCCGGGCATGCCGGCAAACGCATCCGATCTACATAACCAAGCAGGTCAACCATATGATACCTCTACCTCCGTCATATCGGAAGCTGATCAAATCCGGGATCTGTCCAAACATAACCATGACCGATCAAGCCGGAAACCGCTAAGCTTAAGCCAATTGCTGAGAAAATACCCCGATACCTTTCGTTCCAGCGGTCCCAAGATCAAACAGGTGGCTCTCACCTTCGATGATGTTCCTGATCCGCGGTTTACCGGTAAGGTATTGGATATCCTCAAGCAGCATCAGGTAAAAGCAACCTTTTTTGCTGTTGGAGAACGCGCCAAGAAACACCCCGATCTGATGAAGCGAATCCATGAAGAAGGGCATGCCATTGGTAATCACTCCTATAACCATGCACAACTGAATAAGCTGAGTCTCGAGAAGTTCAAAGGTCAAATCGTAAGAACCGACACAATTTTGAAGTCTTTGACCGGAGTCAATCCTCGCGTAATTCGTCCACCCTATGGGGATATTAATGAAGAAGAACTTCAATGGGCGCGAAAAAATGGCTATAAAGTTGTCAACTGGAATGTCGACTCTCTCGATTGGAAAGGGCTCAAAAAGGAAGAGGTCGAGCATAACATTTTGTCAACGGTCGGGCCTGGCTCCATTGTGCTCCAGCATGCTGGGGGCGGTGTAGGCTCCGATTTAACGGGGACGATTGAAGCACTGCCAGATATCATTGCCGAGCTGCAGAGGAAAGGATTCAGCCTCGTCACACTGCCGGATATGCTGGGGGTTTCTGAGTCGCGTTAGTGTGGAATAGAAAAGACGGCCAGCTGGAATAACTCCACGCTAGCCGTCTTATTGAATTATGATGGGTACGGATTAATCAATGATATACAATTTAATATCCTGAATGCCAAATTGTTTCACAGAAGCTTGGGAACCAGGGATATAAATATCGATTCTACTTCCTTTAATGGCACTGCCGATATCGCGAGCCACTGCCACAAATGCTTTCTTCGGTAGCCCTGGGTGTTCATGGCCGGTTACCAGCACCTTCGTGCCCAGCGGGATGACCTTGGGATCTACGGCAATGGTGCCGAGCTCCAAGGAATTACCGAAGTAATCGACAGCTCCCCATTTGCCATTCTCACTGACAGCAGATGAATAGGCAGTAGCTTTTACCGAAACCGTTTTGCTGTAATTGAATGTTTTACCCCATGCTTCCACCACTTTGTTTTGCGGGAACACATTCAGGCTAGGTGTAAAAACAGATTTTCCTGAGGTGATAGGCGCGGCTGATGCCGTTGAATTTATTGATACCGAACCGGGAATGGTAATTTTGAGCCCCGGATATATATTCGTCGCTTCAATTGAGGGATTAGCCTTCATCAGCTTGTCCAAGTTAACGCCATACTGCTTGGATAAGCGGTAAAAGGTGTCACCGTCCTTTGCGGTATGCAGGGAGCTTGCATGAGCTGTCATGCCTCCACCGGCGAAAGTCAGACCGAGCGTTACCGCTGTAATGGTCAACCATTTTGCTGCTTTTCCAGCGCGTTTAAAGTTTTGATAATATTCACGATTTTTTGTCCAGGATTTCATTTGTTGTAACATCTAAGATGCCTCCTTATATGTACATGGATGATTTCGGATGAATGTCGTATGTCAACGAACATGAATATATCACAACTTTGTAACCTTTACTGCAAGCAATTGTTACCAATAGCCAATACAAAAAGCGTCTAAACCTGATAACACTAAGGTTTAGACGCTTTTTCGTCCGCTTTATTGCATGGTATAAAAGTTACGATTACAGAACTTTACTTAGGAATTCACGTGTGCGTGGATGAGTCGGGTTACCAAATACTTGCTCTGGCGTCCCCTCCTCTACGATATTGCCGCCATCCATGAACAGGATTCGATCACCTACTTCACGAGCAAATCCCATCTCGTGAGTCACAATGATCATCGTCATCCCACCTTCAGCAAGCTTCTTCATTACTTCCAGCACTTCACCCACCATCTCGGGGTCAAGCGCAGAAGTAGGTTCATCAAACAGCATAACATGGGGACGCATGGCGAGTGCCCGGGCGATAGCTATTCTTTGCTTCTGTCCGCCAGACAGATGAGACGGATAAGCATCCTTCTTGTCCAATAGTCCAACCGATTTCAACAATTCATCGGCAGCCGCTTCTGCTTCCTTGGCCTGCATTCCTTTTACCTGAATAGGAGCCAGAGTGATATTATCGATCACCTTTTTGTGGGGGAACAGATTAAACTGCTGAAACACCATGCCCATCTTCTCCCGAGTGGCATTGATATTATGGTTTTTGGCAGTGATCAGCTCACCCTCGAACGAAATTTCGCCGCTGGTGGGCACTTCGAGCAAATTAAGACAGCGCAAGAAAGTACTCTTTCCGGAGCCGCTCGGTCCGATGACCACCACAACTTCCCCTTTGGCGATTTCAACGTTGATGCCTTTCAAGATGTCCAGCTTGCCAAATGATTTATGAAGATCCTTAACGGTTATCACTTGCACTCAACTTCCTTTCCCAGACACCCAGAAGCTTCGAAAGAACGAATGTCAAAATAAAGTAAATCAATGCTGCCACCAGCAGCGGATTCAGGGGTGCGAAGGTAGACCCCCGCAAAATTTGGGCTTGGTACATGATATCGTATACCCCGATGAACGACACGATGGAGGATTCCTTAATAATGACGACAAATTCATTACCGATGGCTGGAAGAACTCCTTTAAACGCCTGCGGCAAAATAATGTGGCGCATCGCTTTGCTCTTCGTCATTCCGAGTGAACGTGCTGCTTCCAATTGTCCACGGTCTACGCCCTGGATTCCTGCACGGAATATCTCGGCCAGATAAGCCGCACTATTAATGGACAGCGTGAGAATACCCGACTGGATTGGAGAGAATTTGATATCAAACGCCGCTAAACTGTAATGAATAATGAACAACTGGACCAACATCGGCGTACCCCGAATGATCTCAATATAAGTGGTCGCCAAAAATTTCAGAATTTTTACACCCGACAACCGCAGCAGAGCAATGATTAAACCGAGAAGGAATCCAAAAAGTACACCCAGAGCAGAGATCAGCAGCGTAAACTGTATTCCTTTAGCATAATAATCACGATACTTCCAAAAAAATTGAAATGTATTCAAATTTTCGCTTTTCCGCCCTGCAGCCAAGTCACTTGCCTCGTCAACAAACTTCTGAATTTGTTCATTTTCCTTCAAACGGGAAAGCGTAGCATTGATATGGTTTAGCAACTCTACGTTTCCTTTGCGAACTCCAATGGCATAGGCATCTACCTCTGCCTCAGGCTTCGCGTCCGTAATGACCATGGTTGCCTCATCCATATTGGTCTTGGCAATCGGATATTCGGCCAGCACAGCATCTACGCGCTCGGAATCCAGTTGCATCAACAGATCCGGTATTTTATCAAGCGATATCACACTGGCCCCTGGAATCGTTTTAGCGATGGTCTCCTGGATGGAGCTCTTCTGAACCCCGATCCGGGCTCCCTCAAGGCTTTCGAATGTATTAAATTTGAGCGCATCTTCCTTGCGGACAACAACGGACTGTTCCGCAGCATAATAAGGATCGGAAAAATCGATACTTTTTCGGCGCTCCTCCGTCGGATTCATTCCTGATATTACGAAATCTACCCGGCCACTTGTCAACTCAGGTAATAACGCATCAAAAGAAGTATCCTTGATTACGAGCTCTGCACCCATATCCTTGGCGATTTCTTTTGCAATCTCGATATCAAAACCGACAATGGTATCCACACCATCAATCGTTTTGTGGAATTCATAAGGCGCATAATCGGCACTTGTGCCGAGTATTACCGTTTTCTTCTCACCTTCTGCATGGACGAGACTGCCAAATGCCAACACAATCACCATGAACAAGGTCATCCACGCCGTTATTTTATGTTTCATACGTCTTGTTTCTCCCCTTACTGTTACGAGTCAATAATAATTGGAATGATGCAACTGAGTCATTATAAAACAGGATGCATGAATATGCAATGAAAAAGTATGGATTTTCATATCGCATAATTGAAGTTGATTTTATTAGACATCTCGGGATTTTTTAATACAACGGTCAATAAGGATTAAACTTGAACCAAATAGACACTACCCAGAACTTACTTTAAAACAATCAAATTTGAAATATTAAGAGATTAGCACAGGAACCACCGTAAAAATTATGGTAAATATATACTCCTCCTTTTCATCATTCGATGTCTACATATAAATGTAGGTCTAGGTCTTAAGAAATATACATAAGCATTCGAATGAAAGCAAGGTATGTATTTTTCACCATATATTCAGTGTACATGCATAAACTTCTCGGTCCCGTCCCATCATAAAATAGGGCACCCTAAGAATTGGGCTGTTCCTGAGACTATTGCAGGCCAAGAAGACAATGATTCATGCAAGCCAGCAGCTGGTTATTAATTAGCTATAGCTTTACTCATATAGGAGGTGTAACCATGCTGTTAGAAGCACTGTATCATGTTCCCCGCGATAAATGGGCTTATGCATACGATACTAATACCATTCATTTAAGAATCCGAACCAAAAAGAATGACATTGATTCCGTTGTTGCCATGACAGGCGACAAATATGACTGGGACCGGACGTACTTCGAGATCACCATGGAAAAAGCCGCCTCTGACGACATGTTTGATTATTGGGAGTGCGGGGTCAAACCTAAATACAAAAGATTATCTTACGGATTCCGTATTCATGCTGGAGATGAGACAGTATATATGGTAGACAGCGGGATCGGTTGGGATTATCCTTATCCGCCAGCAGGATATTTCGAATTTCCGTATATACATGAAGTCGATGTCTTCAAAGTACCGGAATGGGCAAAAGAGGCTGTATTCTATCAAATTATGACCGAACGGTTTGCAAACGGGAACTCGGCCATCAATCCCGTAGGAACTGAAGCTTGGGGCGGTAAGCCCTCAGTGGATAATTTCTTCGGCGGTGATCTGCAGGGTGTGCTGGATCATCTGGATGATCTCGTTGACCTGGGCATAAACGCCATTTATTTCACCCCTCTGTTCCTCTCCCCTTCCAACCATAAATATGACACCGTTGATTATAAACAAGTAGATCCGCAATTTGGTGATAATGAGCTGTTAAAAAAGGTAGTGGATACCTGTCACTCCAAGGGTATAAGAGTCATTCTTGATGCGGTATTCAACCACTGCAGTGAGCAATTCCCGCCTTTTCAGGATGTGCTGAAACATGGCGAGAAATCCAAATATGCGAGCTGGTTTCATGTGAACCAGTTTCCTTGCGAGGTCAAGGACGGCATCCCAAGTTACGATACTTTCGGATTCTTCGGAAATATGCCGAAATTTAATACCGCCAATCCCGAGGTTAAAGCCTATTTGCTGGGTGTAGCGGAGTACTGGATTAAGGAAATCAAGTTGGATGGCTGGCGACTGGATGTGGCCAATGAGATCGATCATCATTTCTGGAGGGATTTCAGACAGGTCGTGAAGAAAGCCAACCCGGAAGCCTATATCGTTGGTGAAGTATGGTCTGACTCCTTAATTTGGCTGCAAGGTGATCAATTTGATTCCGTCATGAATTACCCTTTTGCTGATAAGGTGTTGGAGTTCTTTAACGGCAATATGGACGGGCTGACTTTCGCCAACCACATCGGGTCGATTCTCATGCGGTATCCACAGCAGACGAACGAAGTGGTTTTCAATCTGCTATGCAGCCATGACACACCGAGGCTTCTGACCCGTGTAGGAGGAGATACACGACGCATGAAACTCACCGTAGCCTTCCTCTTTACCTTCATGGGAACGCCTTGCATCTTTTACGGGGACGAAATCGGCTTAGCCGGAGAGGGAGACCCGGATTGTCGCCAATGTATGGAGTGGGACCCTGAAAAACGGAACCAGGACCTGTATTTTTTCTATAAAAGAATGATCGCACTTCGTAAAAAGCATAAGGCATTACGCCAGGGACGCTTCCGCTTCCTGCAGGCGAATTTCCATGATCCATGCATTGTATATGAACGTGCGGATGAAAGGATGCATTTTATCATGTGGATGAACAATAGTGACTCACCTCGAACGCTCTCGCATCCAATCGTGACCACCGACTGGCATGACTGCGAAACGGGTGAGCCTGTAAAGCCGGTTAACGGTACGATGCATATCAATTTGGAGCCTTACGAATTCCGGATGTTGTGCCGCCAATTGAAGCATTAATTTCGCTTGCAAGCCTTTATGATCAAGAAACAGCTACAGGGGTGCAAACGAAAGCAAGTCATTCTTTGCTTTCGCTGCACCCCTGTTTATTGTTAGTGATATGTTGTTAAACAGAAGCTGTACTTTAGTGTACTTCGCTTTCTTGATTCGTAATTTTCCGGTAAATCTCCTGATATGCTTTCGCGGAAACATTCCAGCTGTAATCTCCGCCAAGTGCGTTCTTGCTCACTTTACGCCAATGCCCTGGCATCCGATAAATGGAAGTCGCTCGTCGAATTGTATTCATCATATCATGTGCATTGAAGTCCTTAAAAGAAAACCCGTTTCCTTCTCCGGTAAACTCATTATATGCATGAACCGTATCATTCAAACCACCGGTTTCACGGACAATCGGTACACTTCCATAACGCATGGCGATTAATTGACTGATGCCGCAAGGTTCGAATTTGGAAGGCATCAGAAACAGATCGCTGCCGGCGTAAATGCGCCGCGACAAGGGCTCATTGAACCAGATCTGAGCCGACATTTTACGCGAGTTCCGATTGGCTGCTTCCCGAAACCAATGCTCATAAGACGGATCCCCTGTCCCCAGGACGACGAATTGGATCTCATCATAATAGAGCAGCTCATCCAAAATTCGAATGACCAAATCAAGTCCTTTTGAATCTACCAATCGCGTAACCATCGACATTAACGGGATTTGCGGTGCAACGGGAAGATTTAGTTCTTCTTGGAGAGCTATTTTATTTTGCGTTTTTTTGGTGAGGCCGCTCCGGTACTTCATCGCAATATGCGGGTCAGTCGCCGGATTATAGCTTTTGGTATCGATGCCGTTCACTATTCCGCTCAGTCTTGATCCTTGGGCTGACAACAGCCCATCAAGTCCGTACCCGTAATAACCCGTCTGTATTTCCGTGGCATAGGTTGGACTCACTGTCGTTACATGATCAGCATAAACGATCCCTGCTTTCATGAAGTTCACGTTACCGTAGTACTCCACACCTTCCGTCGTGAAATGCCGGCTGTGGATGCCAAGCAAGTCCACCAGCACCTCGTATGGATATACGCCCTGATACAACAGATTATGGATTGTGAAAACCGTTCGAATCCCGGAATAAAACGAATCATAACGATAAACGTCTTCAAGAAGAAGCGGAATCATGGCGGTATGCCAATCGTGGCAATGAAGCACATCCGGCTTGAATCCGATCACCGGCAGGATTTCTAATACGGCGCGATTAAAAAAGGAGAATCGCTCGCCATCATCCATGTAACCATAAATACCGTCACGGCCGAAATAGTATTCGTTATCCACAAAATAAATCGTTACTCCGTCCTCTTGCAGCGATTCAATTCCGCAGTATTGCTCACGCCAGCCTACCCTTACCCGTGTTTCTCCAATGTGTTCCATACGTTCCTTGTATTCGTCGGGGATGCCGCGATATTTCGGAAGCACAACTCGAATATCCTCTCCCATGCCATTCAGCGATTTGGGCAGCGCTGCAATTACGTCCGCCAATCCGCCTGTTTTGATGTATGGAACGCATTCTGAAGCTGCGAATAGTAATCTCAATCCTGCTTCCCCCTTTTGCTGCGTTTGGTTATCCGTTTGGATGACGCTTTTGACTCTGCTTCCTTCATCTCCAAGCTCTGGTAATCTGCCGATTTTCTGGAACGGGGCGGTTTTTTCTTCAAAACTACCATGCTAAGTGGAGGCAGCTTAATATCCAGGCTGTGGGTTTGCCCATGCCAAGCGATCTTTTCTGCCTTCATCTCTGGCGCATTTAGCAGTCCCGAGCCGCCGTAATCGACATGATCGGAATTCAATATTTCTACATACTGCCCGGCTCTTGGCAAACCGATCCGATAACGATCATATGCCTGCGGCTTAAAGTTAATCACGATGATCAGGGTATCACCTGGCTTTTTACCCATTCTCATATAAGAAATGACACTCTGCTCATGGTCATCGGCACTGAGCCACTGGAAGCCTTCGAATCGGTGATCTTGTTCCCATAGTGCTTTCTCTTCCACATACATATGGTTTAAAGCTGCCGTGTAGGCCAGCTGTTTGCGGTGACTATCATAGTCTAGGAGCAGCCAATCCAGTTGCTCTTCGTCCTTCCATTCAATGAACTGGCCAAATTCTCCCCCCATAAACAGCAGGTTTTTGCCTGGCTGCGTGATTTGATATCCTAACAAAGTTCGCAAACCGGCAAACTTCTGCTCATAAATTCCCGGCATTTTATTAAGCAGCGACCTCTTGCCGTGGACAACTTCATCGTGGGACAGAGGTAATGCAAAATTTTCCGAATAGGCATAACAAATGGGAAAAGTCAGTAAATTATGATGGGTGGGCCGTTCATGGAACTCCTTTTCCACATAGGACAGCGTGTCATTCATCCAGCCCATGTTCCACTTATAGTTAAACCCCAGTCCCCCTTCATGAACAGAGGCGGTGACCCCTGGCCATGCACTGCTCTCCTCAGCCATCATCAGCGCATTCGGGTAATAATGAAATACTGCTTTATTTAATTCCTGCAGAAAGGATATCGCCTCAAGATTCTCCAAACCGCCATATTTATTCGGGCTGAATTGGTTATGGCGTTTCTCAAAATCGAGCCGGATCATACTCGTCACCGCATCGACACGAAGACCGTCAATATGATACACATCCATCCAAAATAAAGCATTGGAGATTAAGAATGAAATCACTTCGGGTTTGGCATAATCGAAAGATAAAGTTCCCCATCCTGGTCGCTCCGCTTTTTGCGGGTCAGCATACTCGAATAGGGGTGTTCCATCAAACTGACGGAGCCCGTGGGCATCCTTGGCAAAATGTGCGGGCACCCAGTCAAGCAGAACACCGATGCCGGCCTGATGCAGCTGATCAACAAGATACATAAAATCATGGGGGCTGCCGTATCTGCTCGTAAGCGCATAAAATCCTGTTCCTTGATATCCCCATGAGAGATCATAAGGATGCTCAGCCAAAGGCATAAATTCCACATGCGTATAACTCATTTCCTGCAAATAAGGAATAAGCAGTTCCGCCAGCTCGCGGTATGTAAAGAAAGTCCCATCCTCTTTTTGCCGCCAGGTTCCGACATGCATTTCATATACGTTCATCGGCTTGGTGTAAGGTGACTTGTTCTTCCTTCTCCATGCAGCATCCTGCCAATGATAACCGGACAGATCGGTAACCACCGATGCGGTAGCAGGCCGTACTTCCGCCTGAAACGCATATGGATCTGCCTTTAAAAAGGTTTCTCCAAAAGGCCCGGTGATCTGATATTTATAAAGAGTTCCAGTTTTTAACCCAGGGAAAAAACGACTCCAAATTCCCGAATCGGGTATCCTATATAACGTATCCCGGGTGCCATCCCAATCATTCCAATCTCCGGCAAGACCAACTTGCCTTGCATTCGGGGCCCACACGGTAAACCGCACGCCGTCTTTCCCATCTTCCAGCGCGGGGTGTGCACCCATACTGTGGTAACTGTGAAACCAGGTTCCTTCATGAAATAAATACATTTGTTCCGGGGTCATATTTCCTTCCCTAACTGCGTGGTTCAATCATCGTCACCTGCTTTATCATAAAAATGCAATATTATTAATGCTATTACCCCATTCTAACCATCATGAAAATAAAAAATGTACCTGAAAAATAATTTTGTAATTTTCATTACACTTTTTCAATATAATCGTTTCAAACCCCGGGAATGTCGTTTATGTAATGAACAACGTGAAAATACATTGGGAGGGAAACGTGATGAAGAAAAAAGACTGTATTGCTATGCTTTTGGCCGGTGGTGAGGGTAAAAGATTAGCCCCGCTCACGTCCAAGCTGGCAAAACCCGCCGTTCCATTTGGCGGCCATTATCGTATAATCGATTTTCCTCTCAGCAATTGTGTGAATTCCGGAATCGATACCGTCGGAGTTCTTACACAATATGAGGCAAAATCATTACACGAACATATCGGCCAAGGTGAACCCTGGGGATTTACACATAGATCAGGATCTGAAGGCATCTCGCTGCTTCCATCCTACAATACGGAACAGGAAGGATACTTAGGTACAGCCGATGCCATTTATAAAAATATCCAGTATATAGATGACCAAAATCCCGAGCATGTGTTGATTTTATCCGGTGACCACATTTATCATATGGACTATCGCCAAATGCTTGAGGCGCATATGGAGCAAGGTGCCGCTGCAACCATCTCGGTAATGGAAGTTCCTTGGGAAGATGCCAGTCGCTTTGGCGTCATGAGCGTTGATGAAAATCTGATTATTACCGAGTTTGCAGAGAAACCGGCGCAGCCTGAAAGTAACCTGGCCTCCATGGGCATTTATTTGTTCCGATGGGACTATTTGAAACAACACTTAATCGAGGATGCTGCTGATCCGAACTCCAGCCACGACTTCGGTAAAGATGTAATTCCGAAGATGCTGTCTGGAGATGAGTCTTTGCTCGCGTTCCGGTTCCAGGGCTACTGGCGAGACGTGGGTACTGTAGAAAGCTTATGGGAAGCCCATATGGATGTGCTTAGCCAAACTGAACTTGTTCTGGAGAGAACGGACTGGCCGATGTATACTCGTGCCTGGAAGACGAAACCTGCAGCTGCACGAGCCCGTCATGCGGAGCATACGGACAGCTTGATCCACGACCAATGCGCCTTTGAAGGAAAAGCCAAAAACTCCGTCATCTTCTGCGGCGCAGAGATTGGCAAATATTCCATCGTGAAGGATAGCGTGATTATGCCGAATGCCAAAGTCGGCAAAGGATCTCATATTGAACATGCGATCATTGGTGAAGGTGCCATTATTAAAGATGGAGCCATTGTAAAAGGCACTCCAGGTAACGTCGTGGTGGTAGGACCTTACGAGACGGTGCTTCCAAAACCAACCGTTCGTACCCAGCCTGCCCGACTGCTGCAGGATGTGTATGAAAAAGGACGTCTACGCGCCAATGTTTCTTCTTCTTAAATCCGAGGTAGTATTGCATAGCTTAGATATACAAAAAGCGATCCGCAAGCGGATCGCTTTTTTCTCATGGATGCCCTACTGTTATGTCTCAAAGCGCATGCACCGTCGGTATGTTTATTGTGAAGGAAACGTCTTCTCATATAAATTCACTTTACGTCCACCCATATCCTGCTCCGCCACGAACTGAAAACCATGGCGCTGGTAATAGTCATTTAGTGTGGGCAAATGAGATACACAGTCCAAACGGAAACCTTTGGCGCCTTTGGATAACAGATAGGCTTCTGTAAACGAAAGCATCTTCTCTCCAAGCCCAAGGCCTCGATAGGAGAAGCGAACGGTTAATCTGTGCAAATATCCAAACCCGGGGTCGTCGCGCTCTCCCCAGTAGGCAGGATCCCCATATTGAAGTGTGAACATGCCTGCGGCCTTCTCTTCATGCCAGAGGATATACACTTCACGCTCTGCCAAGTATTGATTCATCAATTCCAAAGTAAAGAGGGATGGGTGCCACTGTTTGAGACCCTGTTGCTCCATGACTACAGCCGCCTCTGTAAGAAGATGTAACATCTCCTCCGCCTGTTCTGCCCCCGCTTTTCTCAGTTCAAATCTTCCCTGTGGTATCGAAAACGTAGCTGCCGCATCTTTCACTTCCGCTCTCCCCTCTCTTGCCTAAGAATGCTTCCCTTAGAGTTTGTATTGTTTCAAAAGAGAAAGCTTTGCCGTTATCCGGCAAAGCTTAGGCTATCGGCCCTACGCCCTCATCTTCACCGCTCTCCAAGCCGCCGGCCATTGGAATCTTGCCCTCTGGCAGCGGCAGCGTGACGATGACGGCTGTTCCATGCCCCAGCTCGCTGTGCATCTCCATCGTACCTCCATGAAGCTCTACCAGCTGCTGTGTAATCGCAAGACCCAGGCCCGTACCACCGTTTAGTGGATTGACCTGAAAGAACCGGTCTTTTACCCGCCGCAGGTGTTCATCTGATATGCCAATGCCGTGATCTTGGACAGTTATAGCAACAAATTTACCTTCCAGCTTAAAGGATAAATTAATCACACCGTTCTCATGCGAGAATTTGACCGCATTATCGACAATGTTCAGGAATACCTGCTTCAATCTGTTGACATCCCCATAAATAATAGGTTTTTCATCGGATTCCAATTTAATTTGGACGCCTTTCTTCTCAGCCTTGGTCCATAGGTTAAGCATGATCTCCTGCAAAAGCTCCCGGACATTAACAATGCCTTTTACAAGCTTCATCTCGTTCTGCTGCAGCTTCGAGAAATCCAGCAGTTCTTCTACGAGTCCGATTAACCGATCGGTTTCTTTCGAGATGATCTGCATGCCGATCTTGGTTTCTTCCGGATCATATCCGCCAGAATCCAAGGTTTCGCTCCAGCCTTTGATGCTTGTGAGCGGCGTTCGCAGCTCGTGCGATATGGACGAGATGAAATCATCCTTCACTTGATTGCTCCGCACAATTTCCTGAGCCATATAGTTCAGAGTGGATGACAGCTCACCGAGCTCATATTTATAGTCCCCCTTGATACGGACATTAAATTTACCTTTGGCCATTTGGGCCGATACGGTTGTAATATTGTTCAGCGGCTTCACGATCGAGTTCGCCAGCCCAATGCTGAACGCAAGCACGATGGCCAATACCGCCGCACCGATACTAACGGCAAACAGCGTCATTTTCATGAGTTTTTCGTTAATAAACTCAAGAGAGGTCACATAACGAAGAATGTAGGTATTTTCAAATCCGTTAGAAAGCGTCTGAGAGACTGCCATTACAATCTGCCCCGTGCCCTGCTGCTTGCCAATCCATCGGCTTGAATTCCCTGCAAGTGCTTGTGTCACATCGCTGGTCTTGATCGTCTGCTCGATTTCGAATCCGGTTGATGTTGATAATACTTGACCAGCCGGATTCAATATTTGAAGTTCGGTATTATACAGTTCAAAATGGCGAATCATCTCGCTCAATTGATTGGCATTTTCCGAAGCGGACAATCGAAAAGGCTCGTAGAAAGGATTGGCTGTACGGAAATGATTCGTTATATGATTGTAAACCGTATCGTAATAATACGTTCGTAATGCGATTAGAAATATAACCTCGATTAGCAGCAAAGCGATGAACACTACCAAAAAATAGTGCAGTACGATTTGCCGCCGAATGCCTTTTTTGATGATCATTGTCCCTGACCCTTCCACTTATAGCCGTGTCCCCATACCGTCTGGAGGTATTCCGGCTCGGAAGGATTGCCTTCGATTTTTTGGCGCAGTCTCCGAATATTCACATCCACGATTTTGGGATCGCCCATATATTCCTTGCCCCATACATGATCAAGCAGCACATCACGACTAAGCGGCGTATTCTCCTTCTCCAGGAAAAACTGCACCAGAGAAAATTCAGTCGGTGTCAACTCAACAGGTTGTCCGTTCTTCTTGAATTGTTTGGAGATCAAGTCCAGTGTAAACGGCCCCGATTGAAATGAAACCTTGGCAGCTCCCGCACGCTGGACATTCACTCTGCGCAAAAGGGACTGCAGCCTTGCGATTAACTCCGTAGGACTGAAAGGCTTACTTACATGGTCGTCCGCCCCCACGGAGAGAGCATATACTTTGTCCTGTTCCTGGACTTTGGCTGTTAGAAAAATAATGCCAATCCTCTCGTTCGTCTCCCGAATTCTGCGGCACACTTCAAAGCCATCAATGCCTGGAACCATGACATCCAGCAAGGCAATATCGATATCCGGGGTCGTTTGCAGCAATCGAAGCGCCTCGTTCCCGTTTTCTGTCTCCAGAACCTCAAAACCATTGCGTTTTAGGTTGATCACGATAAAACTGCGAATGGATTCTTCATCTTCTAATATAAGTACTTTACTCAAGATCTAGTTCCCCTTTCTTTCGATAGGAGCCACATTATTGTTGATTGGCTTTTTATCTTTTTTACTTAATTTCAGATCGCCATGACTGCGGTAAGCTATGACGCGGCTCTTCTCCTTCACCAACACTTCCCAATCGGATTCAGCTTTTACCCACTGGGCTGATGAGAAGAATTTAATCTCCGCGACGGATTCTCCCGTATCAGTCATTACAAAATTCAGATAGGAATTCTTGTTGGATTCCGGAGTAATGGTAATCTTATTATACATCTCTGGCGGAAAATCCAAATAGAAGCGATTCTTCAGATCGTAGTATCTCTGAAGCACAAATTGAAGCCCTTCTCTTTCGTTGTTCTCGCGTATTTCTCCGTCCCACTGAAAATATGTGGTAAAGAATGGGATCTCATCAATAATAAGTCGATCTTCCCACCCGCTTGGTCTCGTAAGAACACCGATTTCTAATATCCCGTCATCATTGACATCTTCACTCTCGACAGGCAATTCCTTGTAAGTGAGCAGTTCATCCTGAAGCACGTCAATGAACTTGTTATCCTCCATGATGATCAGTTTGGAGTAAGAAGAGTTTGATACAACCGAAGCATCCAAGATGATACCTTCTTTGTCTTTAGCTACTTTACCTGCGACAACATTGTAATAACTTTCAATATTCGGCCCCAAGTCCAGCTTGCTTACCTCTACGAAGGCATTCTCAAATTTATCGTACTGATAGGTGCTGATATACGATAGCTCTTTCTGCTGTAGATAGACAACTGTAATGTCCTTGATCTTGTCTCCATTCATGTCTCCGATATTAAAGTGGGTATAGGGCAGCGCAGGAACTTTTTCCAGCGTATCTCCTGAGAATGAATAGACGGCCAGCAAGTTCTGAAGATTCTCTTCTCCGCGCGAGAAACCTGCTACAATTTCAACGCTGCCATCATTCGTAAAGTCAACAAAATCAAACGACTCCAGCACCGTCCCTTCTCCATCGAAGTCGAGCTTCTTCACCCAAGTATCACCCTGCTGCTGCATGATCATGCCATGGATCTTCACATCCTCATCGGGCGTCTGGTAGAATACGACAGCCTCCATAACTCCGTCATTATCCAGGTCATGAATTCGGATGGAACTGCTATCCACGTCACTTCTTGGACGGATAATGGACCCATTTTCCTTCTGGAGCGCAGACTGAATTGCGCCATTGAGCGTCGCCTTATCTGTCGGCAGATCGGGTTTCTTCATTAGTGAAACCGGATCTTGGATAAAGGAGCATCCGCTTATAATAAATAGTAACAAGCCCGACAACAGGGCTTGTAATATTCTATATTTCAATAAGAATCCACTCATTTCTATTCACTCACCTTCAGCGGGTGATCGATATTTACAGTCTTGACTTCTCGCCATGAGTTAAACGTCTTCCGGTCACATCGACTGCCAGCTGTCCACCGGAAAGTCCCATTATGCGGGTACAATATTTCTCGGCAAGCTCTAATGGAATGACGGTAAATACCGTTAAACGCTCTTCTTCGCACAAGGTTTTAAGCGTCTTTAGCACATTCTCGGCTGAGGCGGGGTCAAGTCCTGTCACCGGCTCATCAGCCAATATCACCTTCGCGCCATGAACGAGCGCACGGGCAATGGCGATCCGCTGCTTCTCTCCGCCGCTTAACTCACTCGCTTTGCGTTTGGCCTTGTCCAACAAGCCGAGATGTTCAATCGTATCCATAGCCCCCATATAATCATCAGATCGGACCATCCCGGTTACCATCCGCCACCAGGGCGTTTGGCTGGATTGCCCAACCAATACATTCTTTAAAGCCGTACGATTTACATTCAAAGCCGGGTTCTGCTCAAGATAGGCCCACTCTCGGCGTATTCTCCGTTTGCCCGCGGGATTCATCATATCTTCGCCATCAATCGTTAACTTGCCGCCGTCCCACTTTTGCTGCATCGACAGGCAGCTCATCAGCAAGCTTTTTCCGCTTCCGCTCGCACCGATCAGACCGATCATTTCCCCGTGCTCCATCTGGAACGTGATATCCTTTAATACCGGAATCCGGTCAGGACCCATCGTTTTCTTTAGCCGATCCACTTTAATCATGTTATCGTCTCTCCCGTCAAGTGCATATTCCTACTCTCTAGTTTAGAAGAAAGCGAAAGCAATTGCCATGAGAACAAATGTTTCTATCGGCCCTGGGATTCTGTTTTGACTTTGAACCATAAACCCGTGCTGACAAACAGAATATATAAACCTCCAAGCAGGATGAAAAAGCCCCCGTTCCACCCGGTTTCCATAATAGCGCCCCCGACATTTGGTCCTGCGATACTGCCCGCATTGAAATGAAAGGAAGCTACGACGTTGGCTGCTGACAGCAGCAGCCTCGGAAGGATGTCTGCCGCGTAGGCCAATCCCAGCGAGAAGAAGGAACCTACCATACCACCGGCTATGGTCAGCAATACCAGAACTGCCCAGAAATTTGTTCCTGCCGCCGGAACAAGCAAGAAACAGCTGCCACCCACAATTCCGGCAATGCTCAGTACCCGTTTGCGTCCCAATTTGTCACTCCATATGCCTAGAGGAAGCTGCAGAAGAAGTCCCCCGATTCCGACAAAGGGCAGCAGCGCTGATATTTCCCCCAATGTGAATCCGCTTCGCAATCCATAAACAGGGAAGTTGCTGTTAATGCCCGCTTCCATATATCCATAGAGAAAAGCAGGGAGCAGGGCAAACCAAGCCAGCCGATAGCTTGTAAGATAACGGCCAGACGGCTGGGTAGACCCACTCTCACTTTTTTCCGGCTTCAGGTTAGGAAGTTTGAACCATACAACCAGCAATATCACCAAAAACAGCACGGCCAGCACCGCAAACGGGACAGCCTCTCCATAATGCAGCAAAGGGATGCCTAGCGGCCCTATACTGAATCCCAGACCATAAGACATGCCGTAAAGCGAGATGCTGCGTCCCCGGTTTTGAGACGTAGACATCATAAGCACCCATAACTGGGCTGCATAATGAAGGGCGCTGTCCCCAATCCCTACAAGCACACGCAGTACGAACCAGATTGCCACGCTCGGGATTAAGGGAAAGGCAACCAGCGACAGCATTACCAGCACCAAGCCGGATACGATCAGTTTTTTGAAGCCGATCCAGCCAAGAAGCCTCTCCGCGACAAGTGTCATAGCAAATGAGCCTACATATAAAGCCGCTGCGTTCAATCCATTCATGGACGAAGAAATGCCCATCCGTTCCAAAAATATGGCCAGCACCGGGAGCAGCAGTCCTTGGCTTAAACCTGCCGCAACCACGACGGCAATAAGTATGAAATAATGTGTTCTCCCTTGACGGGGATTTGCATCTTCTGTCACTGAAATATGGTCCTCCTCTTATATGAATAAACGATGAATTTATTTAGCCAGATGAACATTATAGTGGACAAGCCCAATCGATACAAGCCATAATAATAACAATGCCATCAATTAGGAGGGTATACCTGTAATGAAATATAAAGTTAGCATTGATGTATCCACTGTGTACGAGCTGCTGGGCAGCTTCATGATATATGCAACGAGAAAATGGACCGATAACCTAGACATCGGAAAACAGCTGATCATGGAGATGGACGAACGATTGCCCGAGCAGGTGCGAGTCCAGCTTAGCAAAGCCCGTTCCTGGCCGCTGGCGGATTACGACGTCCTCTATGCCTTGATTATGTTGAGAAAAGAACATAATGCGATCCCCGATTTTCTGAATTGGATCGAATCATCGCCAGCTGAAGAACTTCTGACCCTGCTTCAGCCTCATATACCGTCCCTAACACTGGATGAAATCTCACGCATTCGAGAAAGCTATACTCCTCTTCTCAAACTTTGGCATGCGCACTATTTTTCCAAAGTGGAACAAGACCTGTCCCAGCTGCTGGAAGAAGATGCCGAGGAGAAACGTATGCTTCTCCCAAAAATGGACGACGAGAACTTAATTGAATATGCATCAAGCGGCGTCATACTGGATGATGTGCCACAGGAGAAAGTGGTGTTGTTTCCGGGCACGCATTTTCGCCCGATCAATACCTATTGCTTCTATGATAATGTACTTCTTCTCCAGTATCCGATCGATATACCGGAAGAAAATGAAGATGAGCCGCCTGTTGTTCTCCTGCGCATGACGGAAGCGCTCGCGGACCCCGAACGATTGCGGCTGCTGCGATATATTGCGGATGAGCCAAAGGCTGTATCTGAAATGGCCGCTGAGTTGAATCAGCCTTATGAGGAATTAATGCATCATCTGATGATATTAAGAGCAGCCGGTTTGCTCCGCTCCCATCTGAAGTCTGAGAATAACGAGAGATTCAGCATGCGGCCGGACGGAGCTGCTGAGCTTCAGATGTTCCTGGAGACCTACATTAGAATTTCATAGTAAGAAGGAGCGTATCATGAGTAAAATTTCACAGCAGATTATCTTTGACATGGACGACACTTTAATCCATTGCAATAAATATTTTGACCTCATCCTCGGTGATTATTTTGAATGGATGACCGAATGGTTTCAACAATATGGCGTTACTACGGAAGAAGTTCGAACCAAGCAGATGGAAATCGATGTAGCGGGCGTAAACAAGTTTGGATTCGCAAGTGCCAATTTTCCGCAATCCTTGATAGACACATACCATTACTTTGCTCGTACTCATGGCAGAGACAGCTCACGCAAGGAAGAAGAGCTTCTCCTCCAGCTTGGTCTTAGCGTATATGACCAAGAGATTGAAGCCTATCCCGGCATGGTGGAGACGCTTGAGCAGCTCCGGGAAGAAGGTCATTCCCTTCATCTGTATACGGGAGGCGAAGCGAGAATTCAGAAGCGCAAAATCGAACAGATGAAGCTGACGGAATATTTTGAAGACCGGATTTACATCCGCCAACATAAGAACATCACAGCCCTAGAGGGTATTCTTAAGGATGGATCCTTCTCCCGCTCCGATACGTGGATGATTGGGAACTCCCTTCGTACCGATGTTGTCCCAGCCCTCACTGCTGGGATTAACAGCATATATATCAAGCAACAGCGCGAATGGCAATACAATCTGGTAGAACTCAAACAAGAGCCGCATAACGTGCTGTATACCGTTTCTGCCTTAACTGAAGTGCCAGAAATCATTGATGATCATGTCAATTAACCACAAACAAACCGAGCCGATTCAGGAGTCTTTTCCTTCATTTCGGCTCGGTTTGTATCTTATAGGGCAATGTTATGATTTCAAGGCAGCACCGCTCTCCTCCGTTTGAACGGCAAGCTTTCCATTGCCCTCGGGTAGCAGGATTATCCGGCCTTTATTGGTGCTGCCATCATCTTGTTTAAATGATAATAACTGCGTCTTCCCCTGAGTCAGCAAGGATTTCAGCATCGCATGAGAAATATTCTTGCCGGCAAACTCCTTCCAGATCACAAACTGACAGCCGGATTTGAAATTCGCACAGCCATACCCTTTTCGACCTTCGATAATATGGCCTCCACAACCAGGTCTTGGACAGCGTCCTAGCGAAGAACGTGCAGAAGGAGGCTGTGCTTCGGTTGAGGTGCTGGCTCCAGTTTGGGTGCTTCTCTTCTCTGTACGGCCTTCCTTGTTGCTTTGAGCAGAGGCTGCTTTTCCGGTGCTTCGTTTTCCTTTGCCCTTTTGCTTATCCTCTTCTCCACCGAATAACGACGAAGGTGCTTGTCTCTGCGAAGAAACCTTGTTAATAATCGAAATGGTAAATTTCTGCACGTTTTGCATGAATACGTCCGCAGAAGCCTCTCCCTTGGATATTTGGTGCAAACGACGTTCCCATTGGCCAGTCATCTCTGGCGAAGCAAGCAGCTCAACTCCGGCATGCCGGATTAACTCTACCGCCGTTCTACCTTTTTGGGTTACCGTAATTTTCTTGCCTTGCATTGTAATATAGCCGACCTTTTTCAAGCGCTCGATGGTAGCCGCCCGTGTTGCTGGCGTTCCCAGCCCGCTGTCTTTCATGGCATCCCGAAGGGCTTCATCCTCGATCGACTTTCCTGCACTCTCCATCGCCTTTAGCAAGGTACCTTCTGTATAGCTTTTTGGCGGCTGGGTTGCCTTCTCTTTCACTTCCGAGGTTTTGCAGTGCACAGACTTATCGGGAGAGAGGTCAAATGAACGGTCATTCCATTCCTGACTCTCCTCTTCTTCATCCTCTTTCCCTTTCTTGGAAGACTTGGCCTTCTTCTGTTCTTTGTCCTGCGTGATCAGCACCTTCCAGCCCAGAGACAGCAGCTCCTTGATCCCGGTTTTGAACGTTTCTCCCTCTACCTCGGTAAGCACTGTATGCTGCTTATACATCGCCGGAGGGTAAAAATGCGACAGAAACCGAAGAATCACCAGATCGTAAATATGCTGCTCTTCCTTGCTGAGCGTGCCCGGCCGCTTTAGTGTCGGCAGTATCGCATGGTGATCCTCAACCCGCTGAGGATTGCATACCGCTTTATTGTTGATATGCACCCGTCTGGGATCTGCTCCTTCGGCCTTTGCCGCATACGAAGTCGATTTCAGCATATGCAGCGCCTTATGCATGCCCTCGATATTCTGTTCGTTCACATAGTTGGAGTTGGTCCGCGGATATGAGATCACCTTGTGGCGCTCATACAGTGCTTGGGCAAGGTCCAGCGTTTTCTTGGCAGAATACCCATACTTGGCGTTGGCCTCACGTTGTAAAAGTGTCAGATCATATAATTTAAAGGGGTATTCCTTCGTTTCTTTCACTTCGTACTTGGCGATGATACCATCCTTACCCTTGATCTTTGAAGCGATAACCTCTGCCTGTTCCTGCGAGGTTAATCGCTCCCCTTGCCATGTCCCCATATATTCCAGCTGCTCTTGTTTGAACACTGCCTTGACATCGTAGAACGTCTGCGATTCAAATGCTTCGATCTCCTTCTGCCGGTCATAGATCAGAGCCAGAACCGGCGTCTGTACCCGCCCAACGGACAATAACGTTTGATGACGGGTTGTAAAAGCACGTGAAGCATTCATACCGATCAGCCAATCAGCTTCGCTGCGAGCACGTGCAGCATGCGTCAAATTTTCGAAATCCTCGCCATCCTTAAGCTCAGCGAAGCCTCGCGCAATACTTTCTGCTGTTAAGTCGGAAATCCATAATCTTTTTACAGGTTGTTTCAGTTTTAATTGCTGTTGGATGAGAGCAAAGATATATTGCCCTTCTCTTCCTGCGTCACAAGCATTCACAATATGGCTGCAGCGCTTGGCAACCTCTCCAATGACCTTCAGCTGATCTTTGGTCTTTGGATTCGGGATGATTTTGAATTGTTCTGGAATAATGGGCAAGTCCCTTAAATTCCAGCGTTTATATTTCGGATCATATGCATCTGGCTCCGCCAACCCAACCAGATGTCCGATAGCCCAAGTTATGATGTATTGCTCACCTTCAAGATATGTACGGTTATTCTTGGCCCGCGGCTCAATGACCGCAGCAATGTTCCGTCCCATATCCGGCTTTTCGGCAATGACCAATGTTTTCAAGTGACATTCTCCTCCCCGATTGAGCTGCCCCATATGCAAAGTGGCTAACTCCAAAAAGGACTTCGCTCTCGCGAAGTCCTTTAAACTACTATTATGATAGCATATTTGGAAGAAGGATTAAACCAGTACGGTAGCACCCATCAAATATTTGTCTACCTCGCGCGCAACCTCGCGGCCTTCGTTAATGGCCCATACCACGAGGCTTTGTCCGCGACGCATATCTCCAGCGGCAAATACTTTATCCACATTGGTCGTATATTTGCCATACGGTGCTTTTACATTCGATCGACGATCCGTCTCAAGTTCAAGCTGCTCGATCAGTGTTCGCTCCGGTCCGTCAAAGCCGATTGCAATGAAAGCCATTTGAGCCGGGAAGGCTTTTTCCGTGCCGGGAATAGGGCGGTACACTTTACGTCCTGTTTCATCTACAATCCGCTCGATTTGAACCGTCTGAAGCTCCTTGAGATTGCCTTCCTTATCCCCAATGAATTTCGTTGTCATGATCGAGAATTCACGTGGATCACGGCCAAACAATGCTTTGGCTTCCTGTTGTGCGTAATCGAGTGTATACACGTTCGGGAATTGAGGCCACGGGTTAGAAGCAGGGTCGCGCTGCAGCGGAGCCTGTTTATGCGTACCGAATTGAGTCACACTGCGACAGCCGTGACGCAAGGCTGTGGCAACGCAGTCGGAGCCGGTATCACCGCCGCCAATGACGATGACATCCTTGTCTTTGGATGATATATATTGACCATCTTCCAAGCCCGAATCCAGCAGGCTTTTGATCGTTCCATTCAAATAATCCATCGCATAATGAATTCCTTTAAGATCGCTGCCCTCAATCGCAAACTCGCGGGGTTTGGTTGCGCCGCCGCACAGTACAACAGCGTCATAATCCTCCATCAGCTGCTGGGCTGGAATGTCTTTGCCGATCTCCGTGTTTACAACGAATTCGACGCCCTCAGCCATAAGCAGATCTACCCGGCGCTGAACAATACCCTTGTCCAGCTTCATCGATGGGATCCCATAAGTCAACAGCCCGCCGATGCGGTCCGCACGTTCGAAGACGGTAACGGAATGGCCTGCTTTATTTAATTGAGCTGCAGCCGCCAATCCTGCCGGACCTGAACCCACAACAGCGACGCGACGTCCTGTGCGCTTCTCTGGTGGTTCGGGAACAACCCAGCCTTCTTCAAACCCTTTGTCGATTATCGCTTGCTCGATCGATTTGATCGCGACCGGTTCACCAATCAAGCCAACTGTACAAGAACCCTCGCATGGCGCAGGACATACGCGTCCGGTAAACTCAGGAAAGTTATTCGTTTTATGAAGACGTTCCAGCGCCTCTCTCCATAATCCACGGTATACCAGATGATTCCATTCGGGAATCAAATTATGGATCGGACAGCCTGATGTTCCTCCGAGCATATCGATGCCAGTGTGGCAGTATGGCGTACCGCAATCCATGCAGCGTGCTCCCTGCGTCTGAAGCTCCTCTTCTGCTAAATGCTTATGAAACTCTTCCCAATCTTTAACTCGTTCAAGCGGGCTTCGGTCTCCCGGAAGCCGGCGCTGATATTCCATAAATCCTGTTGGTGTAGACATAATGTTGTACCCCCGTCCGTTTCGTCCATGCCGTTCATCATTAGAAATATAGTAGCATCTCGCTTTTCATCTGATAAATGGAGTATATGCATGATCATTTGTACTATCATGCTGTTTACATCTATGCGATCATGGATAAAACAGAGGTTACAGGAAGATACAACCCTATAGGGGAGCCCCTTAACTACTTTCGTTCATAAATAACAAAGCGGTAGGAGTATGGATTTTTTTCATCAGTAATGCCGGGTATTTCCTCGATGATTTTCCATTCATCCCAATTGACAGTAGGGAAAAACGTATCCCCTTCGAAGGTTTCATCAATAAATGTGCAATACAGTCGATCCGCTTTAGGCAGCAATAATTCGTAGATTTGCGATCCACCAATGACCATCAGCTCTTCATTCTCCGCATAAACGAGCGAATCCTCGATATCGTGAATGACAATACCTTGGTCCTCTGGCAGCTTAAAGTTCTCGTCTCGTGTGAGTACGATATTCTTGCGATGAGGCAGCGGCTTACTGCCAAAAGAATCCCATGTCTTACGCCCCATAAGAATTGGTTTATTCAGAGTCTTCTCCCTAAAAAAAGCCATATCCCGCGGTAACCGCCAAGGCATCGTTCCGTTCAGACCAATTACTTGATCCTTGCCCATAGCCCATATCATAGATATCATGTAAATCGCCTCCCCTTTCCTTGATTTATTATTTGTTAGGAACCCAAGTGGAGAGAAACCTATTTAAACTGCAACCGTTGCTTTAATGGTTGGATGATACTGATAGCCCTCAAATTCAAAGTCTTCAAACGTGTAATCAAAAATACTATCCGGCTTCCGCTTAATAACCAGCTTCGGAAGTTCATACGGCTCGCGTTCGAGCTGTGTTCGTACCTGCTCCATATGATTGGAATAGATATGCACGTCGCCCCCAGACCAGATAAATTCACCAGGTTCCAGGTCGCATTGCTGAGCAACCATATGGGTTAGAAGAGCGTAACTGGCGATGTTAAACGGCAATCCGAGGAAGGAATCCACCGAACGCATCGTAAGCATGCAGGACAGTTTGCCTCCCGCTACATAGAATTGGAATACAAAATGACATGGCGGGAGCTTCATATTCTCGATCTCAGCCACGTTCCAGGCGCTGACGATATGTCGGCGGGAGTCGGGGTTGTTCTTAATTGAATCGATCACCTGGGCGATCTGATCGATGTGGCGCCCGTCCGGCGTTTCCCATGCCCGCCACTGCGAGCCATAGACAGGGCCCAAATCTCCATTCTCATCTGCCCACTCATCCCATATTCTAACGCCATTTTCTTTTAAGTACCTTATATTCGTTTCTCCGCTCAAAAACCACAATAGCTCATGGATTACCGATTTTAAATGAATTCGCTTCGTTGTCATAAGCGGGAATCCTTTGGACAAATCAAAACGCAATTGTCTTCCGAAAACAGATAACGTCCCCGTCCCCGTACGATCGCCTTTCTCTACACCATGATCTAGTATATCCTGCAGCAGCTCCAAATATTGTTTCATCTATAGTCACCTCACTAGAATCTCATACTAACAGTCTACCATGTTCATGGAATGATTGGGATGCTTAAAATCCCCCTGTCGAAAAATGTCGGATTTCACGTCGTTTATCCTCACAAAAACAGGGGACCGAGAGCGCCACTTGCACTCTCAGTCCCCTGACCAAATTATAATGCCCTGAATATGCGTCGTTTAGATTAACGAGCAATGATGTGGATCGGATGACCCATAACCAGTTCCGCAGCTTCCATAACGATCTCACCCAGCGTTGGATGCGCATGAATTGTCAATGCTACATCTTCAAGAGTTGCACCCATTTCAATCGCAAGACCAAGCTCAGCGATCAGGTTGGAAGCTTCCAGACCTACGATTTGCGCTCCGAGAATAAGTCCTGTTCCTTCTTCAGCCACGATTTTCACGAAGCCTTCCGGATGGTTCAAGGATACGGAACGTCCGTTACCTGCGTAAGGGAATTTGCCAGCTTTTACTTTATGGCCTTTTTCCTTCGCTTGAGCTTCAGTATAACCTACGCTGGAGCATTCAGGATCTGTAAACACAACAGCCGGGATACACTTGTAATCCACGACAGATGGCATTCCGGAAATAGCCTCAGCTGCCACTTTACCTTCATAAGAAGCTTTGTGTGCAAGAGCCAGACCAGACACGATGTCCCCAATTGCGAAGATATGAGGAATGCTGGTGCGTCCTTGATGGTCGACTTTCACGAATCCGCGCTCATCCATATCGAGGCCGATCAGGTCCAGACCGAGCTCTCCGTCAGTATTCGGGCGACGGCCAACTGTAACCAGCAGGTAATCTGCTGTTACTTCTTTGGTTTCACCGTTCACGGAGTATTTCACGGTAACTTCTTTATCGTTCTGCTCAGCACTTTCAGCTTTTGCACCTGTGATAATTTCGATACCGGTTTTCTTCATGTTTTTCGTAACGAGGCTTGTCATGTCTTTGTCAAAGCCAGCCAGAACGCTGTCCAGACCTTCAATGATTGTAACTTTGGAACCGAATTTGGAGTACATTTGGCCAAGCTCGGCACCGATGTAGCCGCCACCGATAACGATCATGCTCTTCGGTACTTCAGGCAGATTCAATGCTTCTGTAGAAGACAAGATGCGTCCGCCAAATGGGAATGGCTTCAATTCAATTGGACGGGAGCCTGTAGCAATGATGCAGTTTTTGAAACGGTAACGCGGAGACTCATGATCATTGAATACGCGAGCTTCGTTTTCGTTGATGAACATGCACTCGCCGTTGAATACTTCCACTTTGTTGCCTTTCAGCAAACCAGCTACACCGCCGGTCATTTTCTTGACAACACCGTTTTTGAATTCTTGAGTTTTTGCAAAATCAACGGTTACGTTCTCCACGGAAATACCGAATGCATCGGCATGTTTCGCGGATTCGAACTGATGAGCTGCAGCAATCAAAGCTTTGGATGGAATACAACCACGATTCAAGCAAACACCGCCGAGTTCCGATTTATCAACGATCAGAACCTTTTGACCCAGTTGGGCGGCACGAATCGCCGCCACATAACCACCAGGACCAGCACCAATGACTAGAGTATCAATATCTAAAGAAGCATCTCCAACTACCATTAGTTACACCTCCATAACAAGCAGCTCAGGGTTAGCGAGCAGCTGTTTAATATAGTTCATAAAGTTTTGAGCAGTTGCGCCGTCGATGATACGGTGGTCAAAGCTCAAGGACAATGCCATCACAGGTGCTGCTACAATCTCGCCGTTCTTAACAACCGCTTTTTCGCTGATGCGGCCGGTACCGAGAATAGCAACCTCTGGGAAGTTAATGATTGGTGTAAAGAACATACCGCCTGCAGATCCGATGTTCGTGATGGAAATCGTGCTGCCCTTCATTTCGTTAGGGGACAGTTTACCTTCACGGCCGCGAGCAGCCAGGTCACGAATGCTGTCAGCGATCATCCAGATGCTCTTACGATCTGCATCTTTGATAACCGGTACGATCAGACCGTTGTCCGTATCTGTAGCGATACCGATGTTGTAGTACTTCTTGTACACAATTTCGTTCGCTTCTTCGTCGATCATCGCATTGAGCGCAGGGAATTGGCGACTAGCCGCAACCAGTGCTTTAACGATGAATGGCAGATACGTAACTTTCGTACCTTTCTTCTCGGCGATTGGTTTCATACGAGTACGGAACGCTACCAGTTCAGTTACATCAACTTCGTCCATGATCGTAACGTGCGGAGCTGTGTAAGCCGACTTAACCATAGCATTCGAGATCGCTTTGCGAATACCTTTGAATGGTACGCGCTCTTCTTCTGCACGAGTGTCCACTGCTGCGGATGCTGCTGCAGGAGCTACTTTTGCTTCGGATGCAGCTTCTTGTGCCGGAGCAGCTGCTTGGCCGCCACCGTTCTTGAAGGCTTCAACATCTTCGCGAGTCACTTTACCATTGTTGCCGGAGCCCTGAACTTGAGCGATGTCCACGCCTTGTTCGCGAGCAAATTTGCGCACGCTTGGCGTAGCCAGAACTTCACGGTTAGGTGCTGCTGGTGCTGCTGCCTCACCGTTTCCGCCTTGTTTAGCATCAGCTGGTGCATCTTTAGCCGGGGAAGAAGTCGTATCAGCACTTCCCTTAGCAGCGTCAGCTTCTTGAGAAGACTGCTCTTCAGCAGGTACCTCCTGCTCAGGAATGTCACCTTCTGCATCAATGACAGCAACCACTTCACCGACACGGCATACTTGACCGTCCTTGGCAAAAACTTCTTGAACCGTACCGTTCACGGGACAAGGAACTTCCACGACTGCCTTGTCATTCTGCACTTCCATGATGATGTCGTCGTCTGTTACTTTGTCGCCTGGCTTAATATGCATTTTGATGATTTCACCTTCATGCAAACCTTCACCCAGCTCTGGAAAACGATATTCAAATTTTGCCAACTGTAAAACCTCCCTAGATATTGCTGCTATTAGAAATTCAATACTTTATTTACGGCGTCAATGATACGTGCTGGCGTAGGCAACCAAGTATCCTCAATTTGAGCGAATGGATACACAGTGTCGGGCGGAGTCACGCGAAGCACTGGGGCTTCCAAGTGGAGAATCGCTTTTTCGTTAATTTGAGCGATAACCTCAGCGGCTACACCCGCAGATTTTTGTGCTTCTTGGACCACGATCGCACGGTTGGTTTTCTTAACCGAAGCCAGTACGGTGTCGATATCGATTGGAGCAATGGTGCGCAGGTCGATAATTTCCGCTTTGATTCCGTTTTTCTCGAGCTCATCAGCCGCTTTCGTAGCTGTGTGAACCATCAGCCCGTAAGCGATGATCGTAACGTCAGTTCCTTCGCGGACAACGTTAGCTTTGCCAAGTTCAACGGTGTAGTCACCTTCAGGAACTTCGGCGCGGAACGCATGATACAGGTTCAAGTGCTCCATGAAGAATACAGGATCATTGTCGCGGATCGCTGCGATCATAAGACCTTTTGCATCATAAGGATTGGAAGGCACTACAACTTTAATACCCGGTGTTTGAGCGATCAAACCTTCAAGTGCATCCGTGTGAAGCTCAGCTGCTTTAACCCCTCCACCAAATGGTGTACGGAATACAATTGGAGAGTTATAGCGTCCGCCGGAACGGTAACGCATACGAGCGGCTTGAACAACGATTTGGTCAAGCGCCTCAAAGATAAATCCTACGAATTGAATTTCAGCAATCGGACGGAATCCTTGAATACCAAGACCAACAGCCATACCGCCAATAGCGGATTCAGCCAGTGGTGTATCAAATACGCGCTCTTCCCCGAATTCTTTCTGAAGGCCTTCCGTTACACGGAAAACACCGCCGACATTACCTACGTCTTCACCGAAGATGACAACGTTAGGGTCACGGCTCAATTCAACGCGCATGGCGTCGCGAATCGCTTCTTTCATGTTCATTTGTGCCATTGCTTCATTTCCTCCTTAAGAAATACAGTAAACTTCCAGTGTTATGCCTTATTCGGCTATATGTTCATATGAATAAGCGTCCTTGGAGCCATGAGAAGACCGGATGATTATCGAAAAATACAACTAACGATAATCATCGGTCCGTCATGCTTATTGGAAATCCGCTTTTTGCTCTTCCAAATGCTTAGGCGTTTGTTCGAACATGCTGTCGATCAAACCAGGCACCGTCATTTTTTCCGTTTGCTCGGCTTTTTTGATCTGTTCGTTGACTTTCGCTTTCGCTTCTTCCTTCACGCGAGCTGTATCCTCTTCTGTCCACAACCCTTTGGATTCAAGGTACTTCGCAAGACGCGCGATTGGATCCTTCTCGTTCCACTCGCCCTCTTCTTCCTTCGTACGATATTTTGTAGCGTCATCGGAAAGGGAGTGTGGACGGAAACGGTAAGTTACTGCCTCAATAAGTGTTGCACCTTCGCCATTGCGGCCGCGTTCAGCTGCGTCACGAACTGCTTTAATTACCGCAAGCACGTCCATACCGTCAACCTTAACTCCCTTGATTCCAGCTGCAACAGCTTTATGAGCGATAGACAATGCTGCTGTCTGCTTGGAGAACGGAGTTGTGATCGCATAACCATTGTTTTGAACAAAGAAAATCACTGGTAATTTATATACGCCGGCATAGTTCAAGCCTTCGTAGAAGTCACCTTCGGAGGAACCGCCATCACCGGTATACGTAATAACAACTTGTTTTTGTTTTTTCAATTTGTAACCCATAGCAATACCCATGGCATGCAGAATTTGCGCACCAATGATAATCTGAGGCATCAATACGTTAACACCCTCTGGAATTTGTCCGCCATGCTGATGTCCGCGGGAATAAAGGAATGCTTGATAAAGCGGAAGACCATGCCACACGATTTGCGGCATATCGCGGTAGCCCGGGCAAACAAAATCGTCTTTCTCAAGTGCAAACTCACTGCCTACCATTGTAGCTTCTTGTCCGGATACAGGCGCATAGAAGCCGAGACGTCCTTGACGGCCCAGATTTACGGCACGATCATCCCAAGTACGGGTAAATACCATGCGGTACATAATTTCTTTCAGTTGATCGTCTGACAATTCCGGCAAAAGATCTTTGTTTACGATTTTGCCATCCGGGGAAAGTACTGATAGAGTACCTACTTCCTCGGTATATACTTCATAAGGAACCTTGGTCATTTTTTTCACCTCAATAAATATTTGAATATCAAGTTCCGCTGTTATAGAATTATTATACACCTGTTTCACTCCATTCGTCAAAGAAATACGGGATAAAATTTCACATTTCTCGACGTTTGTATGTATAACAGATCGCAAACAATACTATAACAGAATGACAAACATCATAGAACAACAGACATCTTAGATAGGTCAGGGTAATTTTAACTTATTGTTTACCGCATTTCAAAAACTAACCCGAAAAAGGTGACGATTTATGACGAATGAACGTTTATTGAAGCGAACCATCGTAAAAGAAGTGATTGAAAGCAAGTTTTTGCAAGAGAATCGAACGCTCCGCATCTATCTCCCACCCGGCTACAATGAAATCCTCAGCTATCCTGTCGTTTATTGTCAGGACGGAGAAGAATTTTTCAACTTCGGCCGGATCGCGACGTGGGCCAACCAGCTCATTCTCGAAGAAGGCGTAGATCCTTTCATTATTGTAGGCGTTGAAGTTAATACAAAGATACGCACCGAGGAGTATGCGCCTTTTGGAAATCGTTTCGATGCTTATCTGTCCTGTTTCGCCGAAGAGATTATTCCCTTCATTGAACAGAAATATCCTGTTCGCAAAGAGCCAGCCGAGCGCGTTCTCGCTGGTGATTCCCTTGGCGGAAGCGTCTCTGTCCATCTAGCCCTGCGTTATCCGCATCTCTTCTCACGAATCATTAGCTTGTCCGGTGCTTTCTATGAGAAATCCCAGGATATGATCCGGGAAGAGCAGGATTTGTCCTGGCTCGACATCTATATGATTGTAGGTCTTCAAGAAGACAACTATGCAACCGATACAGGTGTCTATAACTTCGTTGAATTGAATCGTTCAACCAAGGCTTTACTGGAAGAACGAGGTGCCACCATTACTTATTATGAAAAAGACGGACGTCACCTTTGGGGATTCTGGCAAAAAGAGCTCCCTGCTGCCCTTATGTACTTCCTGGGTTAATTCATTACACACAGCAACAACTGATCTGTTATTGGATTAACCTGTTACTATAATTTTCGCCATCTGTCCCACCTGGCCTGGTGGCGTGACATGTGAGCAGTTGGCAAAGCGCATACTCATAATGAGATAAGAGGGGTGAACGGATTCCCTCTTTGTCTCCACTTCAAAAAAAAGATGAACAACCGCGCATTTTTTTAATGGAATGTGCATTGTTCATCTTTTCTGTTTCAACAGCCCGTTCATCTTGGTATCGCTTTCAATTTCCTTCGTCAAAAAAGCGGCTGACTCACCGCTTGTTCGACTCGATTATAGCTTTTCCCGAATGATTTTGTCCAGTAGAATGTCACACCCTGCATTGATAAGCTGATACACCTCTTCAAAATTTCCGGTGAAATAAGGATCAGGCACCTCGCGCAGCTTCTCATCCGGCAGAAGATCCATAAACTTTAGAATCTTGGCTTCATCGTACCCGGCCAATTTGCGCATATTCTCAACATTGGAATTATCCATGCCGATGACATAATCAAAATCCTTGAAGTCTTTGTCTAGCACTTGTCGAGCTACCATGCCTTCATAACTAATTTGCCAATGATCCAACATTTTCCGTGTACCTTCGTGAGGTATGCTTCCAACATGCCAATCCCCTGTGCCAGCGGAATCCACGTGTATCTGATCCTGCAGCCCCCGCTGCATAATTTTATGTCTTAACACCGCTTCTGCCATAGGCGATCGGCAGATATTCCCCAGACATACAAACAAAACGGATATCATGAACTTATCTCCTTTAACGTTTAATAACAATTACATTTACGTCATGTATAAATCTGAATGACTCTCAACCTTCCACTATCACGAGCTGATCTCATTTCCCTGGGAAGGAGAAGGTCTTCCATCGTGCAATGACCTTCTAGGTAATTTCCATTTATAGAGAACGGACAACATTCTGAATACGATCACTACAACGAACAGAGTCAGCAGCTGCCATGTCTTGGTAGCGATGCCCAGCCCAATGGCAAGCCCCGCTGCCATCGCCCAGACAGCATAAATCTCGTCGCGCAGCACAAGCGGTTTTCGTCCGGCTAATAGATCCCGTACCATTCCACCGCCGCTGCCTGTAAGCACGGCAGCTACAATTACCGCACTCATGGGATGATTCATTTGTGTAGCATATAACGCCCCTTGAATGGCAAACGCCGACAAGCCGATCGCATCAAATAATGCTTCTGTCTTCTTCCAGTGCTGTATGAAGCGGAGAGGCAGCACAAATGCGACGAATACCGAAATCATCGCCAGCATGATTAAATCTCCCTGACTCCACAGCGTGGTCACTGGCACACCGATCAATACGTTTCTTATAATACCGCCGCCGAAAGCAGTAACCAATCCGAGAACCACGACACCCAGAATATCATATTCCTCTTCCATTGCTACAAAAGCTCCCGACATCGCGAACGCGATAGTGCCAATTATACTGAATACATCAAACATATGCATGTCCAAAGCATAGTTCCCCCGCTCCCCATCGATTTACATCTTACATTGTAGACGTGGCTGTTTAAATTGTGCAAGCATGAAAACTGCTTTATACTAGAATTCAATGACAATTCGCTCGAAAAAGGAGGAATTTATGATGAATCACACTCGCGTCCTGATATATACAGGCGGGGAGTTGTCACCCACATTTTTGGACGAAATTCAAGAAGGGGACTTCATTATAGGCGCTGATCGCGGGTCCCTGTTCTTGATTGACCATGGCATCAGGCCGGATCTGTCCGTGGGGGATTTCGACTCGATTCCATCCGATCAGTTGGAACATATCCGAGCCATGAGCGGGAAAGTCATCGCTTGCGATCCGATCGACAAAAATCTGACCGACACCGAACTCGCCTTCGAATTAGCACTTGAGCAATCACCCTCCTCCATCATGATTCTAGGAGCGACAGGTACACGTTTGGACCACACGCTAGCCAATATTCATATGTTGATTCGCGGACTTCAGCATCATATACCATGTTCCATACTTGATATGAACAATTATATTATGCTCACAGGTTCAAACTGCCTAGTTGAGGACAGAGGATTTACATACGTCTCACTTCTGCCGCTTACAACCGAAGTTACTGGGATCTATCTAGAAGGATTTCAGTATCCGCTCCAAAATGCCACGCTGCGTTTGGGACAATCACTAGGAATCAGCAATAAGCTTTCCGAGGAGAAAGGTACCGTTCGGATTGAGGGAGGTTTGCTGCTCATCATACAGAGCAAAGATCGCTAATCATGACTATTTTGTCATCTTTAGACCCACAGTTTAACCTTTCATTAACATCTTAGAAAACCCTTGTATTTCAAGGGTTTTTTCTTTTTTCTATCACTGCTCATACGTTTAATTCTTAATTTTTTGTTACTTTTAATGATATTTTAATAATTCGCTTTCATTCCATGCGGCCCAAGGAATTGCGCTGATTATCCAAATTATAGACGGTTTCAAATCTGATATACTCGGTTCATCGCCAAAACAAAAACTACATGGAGGTAATTACAACATGAATCGACAACAATGGATTAAGAAAGCCGTAGTAATCAGCTTAAGCGCAACTTTGGGTGTTGGGGCAGTACTTGCTGTGACACCACCAACTCCTGTAGAAGCAGCAGCAGTTAGCAAAGGCGCTCAAGTCGTTAATTATGGTAAACAATATATGGGAACACCTTATAAATTCGGAGCTTCCACCTCTACAACCAGAGTCTTTGATTGCTCATCGTTCATGAAGCATATCTTTAAGAAATACGGTGTGAATTTGCCCCGTACGTCTGCCGCTCAATCCAAAGTAGGAGTAGCTGTATCGAAATCGAACTTGAAAGCTGGCGATTTGATCTTCTTCTCCAGCGGAAGCCGTGCAAATGGTAGAAATGTAACTCACGTAGCTGTATATATGGGCAACAATAAAATTCTGCACACTTACGGGAAGCCTGGTGTGACGATCTCCACTCTGACTGGCAACTGGAGCAAGACATATCTGAAAGCTCGTCGCGTACTGTAGTCATTAATTCGTTTATTCCATAAGGATTAAATATTATAAGACCGTCTGCCTCTTTAGGGCAGGCGGTCTTTTGGGTTTACATGGATGTCCTTCTGTGACAACAGCTTATAACCGGTCCCCCGAATCGTACGCACCAGTTTCTGTTTGTGTCCTTTATCGATCTTCTCTCGTAAATGAAGAATATAAACATCCACCACATTCGTGCCCGTATGGAAATCATAATCCCACACTTGTCGTAAAATATCTTCACGCGTGCATACCCGCCCTTGCCTCCTGGCTAAAAACAGCAATAAATCATACTCTCGCTGCGTCAATTCGATGGGCATATCTCCTCTGAACACTGTACGGCCCAATGGATCTATCACCAGATCCCCAATTCGGATTATCTCTTCCTCTTCCAAGGGACCTGTCTGAAAGAGTCTCAGTAGATTAGCAATGCGAGCGGCCAGTTCTCTAGGATCTCGATCGTTAGAGATGTAGTCATGGGCCCCGGCCTCCAATGCTGCTACAGCCTCATCTGTACCTTCACTACCAATTACGATGATGGGGATCTGTTCCTTTTTTCCTGCCAGCCGTTCTACGAGATTAAATTGGTCCATCCCCTCTAATCTGCTGTCGATCAGCAGCAAATCTACCTGGGAGTGCTGCATGTAACCGACAACCTCCGAATAACTCGTAACATGCGTAACCTGATACCCCGTTTGCTCTAACATATCGATGAGCATCTGTAGGTGGTCTGTTTTGTCTGCCGCGATTAAAATTGCTTTCTCCACGGGCTCACCCCGCTTTCAGCGCTTAATAATGTAAGTATGTCTGATTCAGCCTGCTTTCACTCCTGCTCTTAGATGATTAACCGCCAGAACTTGATTCCTTTTAATAATTTCAACACAAGGCAAAAGATGCTCGGATCACATACGATTTGCGTAGAATTGCATCTTATCACCATCGTGAGGCCATTTTTATAATGGGATATAGGATGAAGGAAAGGGGGATTTATCACCGGTACAGCTTATTAACAATAATGATCGAGGAGGAATAATAACATGCGCAGCAAGCTCATGGCATGGCCTCTTGTCGTAGCCATGCTGATATCCATTGTGGTCACGGCCGCCGGGCCTCCCGCTCGGGTTTCGGCTGCAGACGGAATCAATCTCTCGCTTGGCAAAGTCGTAACAGCAAGCGGCCAAACCCAGAACTACGGACCGGCTAACGTGAATGATGGTAATCCCGATTCGTATTGGGAAAGCACCAATCATGCGTTTCCTCAGTGGATTCAAATTGATCTCGGGACTGACACAAGCATTAACCGGATCGTTCTTAAACTTCCTACGGGCTGGGAGTCGCGGACTCAATCGCTGATCGTGCAAGGCAGCTCGAACGGTTCAACATTCACAAATATCGTGGATTCAGCAGCGTATGAATTCAACCCAGCCGAAGGAAATTCGGTGACGATCAGCTTTGACGAAGCAAGCACCCGATATGTTCGCCTGAGCCTAACAAACAATACGGTTTGGCCGGCAGCCCAGCTGTCCGAATTCGAAATATACGGACCATCGGCATCCCCGCCAACGTCTCCTGTGGGAACCAATATTGCGGTCGGCAAACCGATCACAGCCTCCTCAAGCACATTCACGTATGTAGCGGCCAATGCAAATGACAACGATATTCATACCTACTGGGAAGGTGGAAGCAATCCAAGTACGTTGACCCTCGACCTCGGATCCGATCACGATATCACTTCCATCCTACTTAAGCTGAATCCGGCTCCGGAATGGAGTGCTCGTACCCAAACCATTCAAGTGCTGGGACATGACCAGAACACCACGCACTTCAGCAATTTGGTATCGGCACAGCCTTATACCTTCAATCCCGTTTCCGGCAACTTTGTGACAATTCCTGTAACCGCAACCGTAAAACGTCTGCAATTAAACATAACGTCCAATTCAGGCGCACCGGCAGGACAGATTGCGGAATTCGAAGTGTATGGCACAGCCGCGCAGAATCCGGATCTGACCATTACAGGTTTGTCCTGGTCACCGTCCTCTCCGATCGAAAACGATGACATTACATTGCATACTACGGTTAAAAACATAGGCAGCGCAGATGCGGGAGCTACGACGGTCAATTTTTACCTGAATGACATTAAGGTTGGCTCCTCCCCAGTAGGTCCGCTTGCCGCGGGCGCTTCCACTACAGTATCGCTGCAAGCCGGAGCCAAAGCGGCTGCATCATATACAGTCAGTGCCAAGGTTAACGAAGAAAAACAAATCATCGAACAGAATAATGAAAATAACAGCTACACGCATACATCCCCTCTTGTAATCGGTGCCATTGAAAGTTCCGATTTGGTCGGATCGGTACAATGGACGCCTGTCACGCCAGTCGCCGGTAATACCGTAGCTTTTACCGTGAATCTTAAGAACCAAGGCAACAAAGCCACGGCAAACGGACCTCATGCGATTTCCGTCGAGCTGAAGAATCCGGCCGGCTCAACGATCCAAACCTTTACAGGAAGCTATCCTGGAACTCTTGCCGCAGGTGCATCCACCAGCGTCAATATGTCCGGCACATGGACAGCGGCAAACGGCAGCTATGTCTTAACAACATCCGTGGCAGCGGATGCCAACGAAGCGCCTATCAAACGGGAGAACAATGTCAGCCATGCCAATCTCACCGTGTATTCCTCGCGCGGCGCCAGCATGCCGTATACCCGATATGATACGGATGACGCAGTACGCGGAGGCGGCGCATTGCTTAAAACGGCACCGACATTCGATCAAGCGCTCACAGCATCGGAAGCCTCCGGCCAACGTTACGTGGCTCTTCCTTCAAATGGCTCCAACCTGGAATGGACGGTTAGAGAAGGTGAAGGTGGGGCTGGCATCACCATGCGTTATACAATGCCGGATTCATCGGACGGCATGGGCTTGACAGGCTCGCTCGACGTTTATGTAAATGGCACGAAGAAAAAGACCGTTCCATTGACTTCGTATTACAGCTGGCAATATTTTTCAAGCGATCATCCTGCAGATGCGCCTGGAAGTGGACGCCCTCTTTTCCGGTTTGATGAAGTACACTTGAAACTGGATGCGCCGCTCCAGCCTGGAGACAAGATCCGTATTCAGAAGTCCAATGCGGATAACCTGGAATATGGCGTAGATTTCATCGAAATCGAGCCGGTGCCAACGGCTATCGCTCGTCCGGCGAACTCGGTATCTGTGACTGACTTCGGCGCAACGCCGAACGACGGCCAAGATGACCTACCGGCTTTTGAAGCTGCCGTTAAGGCTGCCGCTTCTTCCGGCAAAACCCTTTACATCCCTGAAGGGACATTCCATCTAGGTAACATGTGGAAGATCGGCTCGGTCGGAGATATGATTGATGACATCAAAATCATGGGGGCAGGCATCTGGCATACAAATCTTCAATTTACAAACCCGAATGCGGCTTCCGGCGGGATCTCGCTCCGGGTTACGGGCCAACTGGATTTTAGCCATGTCTACCTCAACTCAAATTTACGGTCGCGATATAATCAAAATGCGGTATACAAAGGATTCATGGACAATTTCGGGACCAACTCCAAAATCCACAATGTGTGGGTTGAGCATTTCGAGTGCGGATTCTGGGTAGGTGATTATGCACATACTCCAGCCATTATCGCTGAAGGACTGATTATAGAGAACAGCCGGATCCGTAATAACCTGGCGGATGGAGTCAATTTTGCCCAGGGAACCAGCCATTCAACCGTTCGAAACAGCAGCATTCGTAATAACGGTGACGATGGTCTCGCCGTCTGGACGAGTAATGTGAACGGAGCACCTGCAGGAGTTAACAACACCTTCTCCTATAACACCATTGAAAACAATTGGCGTGCGGCAGCCATCGCTTTCTTTGGGGGAAGCGGTCACAAGGCCACTCATAATCTGATCGTTGACACCGTAGGCGGTTCGGGCATTCGAATGAATACCGTATTCCCGGGATACCATTTTGAAAACAACACCGGTATTCTGTTCTCTGACACAACTATCATTGGCAGCGGAACGAGTAAGGACCTGTACGATGGGGAGCGCGGTGCAATCGATCTGGAAGCATCGAATGATGCCATCCGCAATGTCACCTTCACCAACATCGATATTCTGAACACCCAGCGAAGTGCCGTACAGTTTGGATATAGCGGCGGTTTTCAGAACATCGTATTCAACAATATCAATATTGACGGTACGGGTCTTGACGGAGTAACGTCATCCAGGTTCTCGTCCCCTCATCCAGGTGCGGCGATCTACACGTATACGGGCAACGGGTCCGCAACATTTAACAATCTGACCACGCGCAATATCGCTCATCCTGATTTGTATTTCATTCAGAACGGATTCAACTTGATTTTGCAATAATCACGGCATAACCATGAAAAGGAGGAGTCCGATGTGGACTCCTCTTTTTGAATCTGTGCAACGTTAGACGGATACTTCTTCATTGCCTTCGATTAACCACCGACGTATTGATTGTACAGCGACCTGGCCTTGGCGATATCCGATGTGCCATGTACCAAAGTTCTGCCGTCCCGGAAAATAACTAACCGATGCGGTTTTACCTGATAGATGATCATGTAGGGGGTTACGGTCGCTTTTCCGTAAGGGAGCTTATTCAGTCGGTCAGCCATTTCATCGAGGTCAATGTTCATCGTTCTGGCCGGTCTGATCTGCACCGTATCCCTCCCACATAAAACTTCACTTTTTCCGGCATTTGTCGCAGTTAAGTATGGATATTCCGGATGCTCGCCACAAGTCGGGCATCCCTGTTTCTTAGCACGCTCAACGCCGAATTCTACTCGTTCATTACGCCATAAATCAAAGGTCAGCATTTTTTTTCGAAGAGCTTGCCGGTTTCCGGACAAAAGCTTCATTGCTTCCATCGTTTGATGTGCGGCAACCATCTGTACAGCCTGAGGAAGAATCCCGTTAATGTCACATGTATCTCCACCCATAGGTATCGTTCCAAGCAAACAGTTCAAACAAGGCGTTTCTCCCGGCAAGAAGGTATAGCTCATGCCTGAGCTTCCGACACACCCGCCATATATCCACGGAATCCCTAATTTGAACCCGACATCATTCATAATCAGACGGGTCTCGAAATTATCTGTAGCATCCATCATCAAATCAACGCCCGCGCTGAGTGTCGTTAGTTCTCCGGCGCGAACATCCATCACGATACCATTCACCAAACAATCCGAATTCATCTCAGATAAACGCTTAGCAGCTGCTACAGCCTTCGGCAGTCGATCAATTGCATCCTGTTCGGTGAACAGCTGTTGACGCTGCAAATTGCTCCATTCCACATAATCCCGATCCACGATCGTAACACGTCCGACGCCAGCGCGAACCAAGGTTTCTGCAGAGGCACTTCCCAGCGCTCCAGCACCAAGCACCAGAACGTGACAATGACGGAGGCGCTGCTGGCCCTCTTCTCCAAAGGGAGTAAATCTCTCTTGCCTGGAATATCGATGCTTGCGTTCCACATCAACTTCTTCATGATCGTCCGAAGGCTTAGAAACTGACTCGAAGGATGGCTCATTAATGGTACTTGCCCTATTATCACTTCTATCTGACATGACTTCTCCTCCCATCCTTTGATCGTAAAAGGAGGACGAGCATCCTTAGCCCATCCTCCTTATCTTTATAGAATTTATGCATCTCGCAAGATCAATGGGTTTAGGAATTCTGGTGCGACCAATCCTCAACGTTCCAGATCTTTGTTACCCAATCCTCATAGAACTCAGGTTCGTGGGAAACCAGTAATATAGTACCTTTATATTCTTTTAATGCACGCTTCAGTTCCTCTTTGGCGACAACGTCCAGATGGTTTGTTGGTTCGTCAAACAGAATCCAGTTACTCTCGCGCATGAGCAGTTTGCATAGGCGGACTTTTGCCTGCTCTCCACCGCTAAGTGCTTTCATCGGACGAGTGATATGCTCGTTTTTGAGTCCGCAGCGAGCTAGCGCCGCGCGCACCTCATGCTGGTTCAAATGAGAGAATTCATTCCACACATCATCAATCGGTGTCAAATTGCCTGGACGAACTTCCTGTTCGAAATAAGCAGGCACCAGGAAGTCCCCTTGATATGTTTTGCCTGAGAACGCAGGAATTTTGCCCAATATGGTCTTAAGCAGTGTTGATTTACCTACGCCATTACAGCCTACTATGGCAATCTTCTCTCCGCGTTCGATTAGAATATTCATTTTGGGGAGCAATGGCCGGTCGTATCCGATCTCAAAATCAATTCCCTCAAATACGGTTTTCCCGCTAGCGCGCGATTCCTTAAAGTTGAATACAGGTTTTGCCGCTTCCTCGGGGCGGTCAATCCGGTCCAAACGGTCCAACTGCTTCTCCCGGCTTTTCGCTCGGCCTGACGTCGAGTAACGCGCTTTATTCCGTTGAATGAAGTCCTCTTGCTTCTTGATGAATTCCTGCTGCTTCTCGTAAGCATCAATGTGCTGATTTTTATTAATATCAGCCATTTCCAGGAACTTATCGTAGTTTGCTGTATAACGAGTAAGTTTCGCAAACTCCAGATGATAGATAACATCTACCACCTGATTCATAAATTCTGTATCGTGGGAAATCAGCATGAACGCATAAGGGTACTGCTTCAAATATTGAGTGAGCCATTCGATATGCTCAACATCCAGATAGTTGGTCGGCTCGTCCAGCAAAAGTACATTCGGCTTTTCCAAAAGCAGCTTGGCAAGCAGCACCTTGGTACGCTGTCCCCCGCTTAACGTTGCGACATCACGATCAAGGCCAATAACCGATAAACCAAGTCCATTTGCCATCTCTTCAACCTTGACGTCCAGCATGTAGAAATCACCGATATCCAGCTGTTCCTGAATCTCGCCCATCTGCTCAAGCAGCAGCTCCAGCTCATCGGGATCAGCATCACTCATCTTATTGGTGATCTCCATCATTTCCTTTTCCAGTTCAAGCAGTGGCAGGAACGCATCCTTCAGCACATCGCGAACTGTTTTGCCGGGTGTCAACTTGGTATGCTGATCCAAATATCCATATCGGATTTTTGGCGTCCACTCTACCTTGCCGCTGTCCTTCAACAGCTGCCCTGTCAAAATATTCATTAGCGTTGATTTGCCTACACCGTTTGCTCCAACCAAACCAACATGTTCGCCGGCCAGCAAACGAAATGATACATTCTTAAATAGAGTACGATCTCCGAAATTATGTGATACGTTCTCTACAGTCAATAAACTCATGGCTATAGTAACTCCTGTCTTTATAAAATGAACTTATTTCATGTTAATTTAGCGAAATATGCACAGTCAAGAGTTTATTGTATCACATCACAGAGTCTGGCCGAAACTCCAAGTTTCAAGTTTTACAGGACACCGGGATTAAAACAGCTCTTCTCTTGGTACCCGGCTGCTGCCGCTTCTTTGGCACTTTGAAACACTTCATCAACTCCAACGCTATTATTGCAAACATCTCGATAATAATATTTGATTCCCCTGTTATCCGTCCCTCCGAAATAGACCGGCGCTTTTACAAGCCTCCCGCCCCCGAGCGCATAATTGTTAAAGTATTGATTGCCTATAGGGATGCCTTGTATAAAGGCCATCATCCCGATATCGTCAATCGTATTTACCCACTCTTCCTGGGATATTAGCGGTAGTGTGAACGTGTAGGAGACTCCGTTCCGCAGCGCCATTTGATTATGCCGCTGTATATAATAGGCGAGCTGTTCTTGAACCGTATTTACAATGGTAATTCGCCGGACTTGTTCAAACATATCCTGATTACCCAGCAATGCCACTCCCGTTTTGCCGCTCAGATCCTCCCGAAATCCAGAGTGCCATCGAGAGGCACCTGAATCATACACATGAACGAAGGAATCCAACGTAAATTGGATGCTGTTGCCTGCACCATCACTCCAAGCATAAGGGATTTTGGCTGTCCAGCGGTGTCCCATGAGCTCCTCACCCTTATCATTGGTAAAGGTCTGCGAAACGTACATATAGTAGCCGTCATAATCAAGCACGACGATAGCAGGAATATACCACCACAGGGCAGCCTGTGCAGCAGAATCATCGGCGATTCCCATATTCATATACAACGTCCGGGAGAAGGCCTCCAACGCTTTTTCTTTATCGGCATGCATAAATTTCAATGAATCATACACCGACTCCTTGGCCTGGGTCTCATTCTCATTGAGCATCATCCCGCCGTCTTGAACCGCTGTGCGCAGTGCAGCTGAATATTTCATCTCCACATACCGGACATCCTCCAAGCTCTCGGCACGCATGCCCAGAAGAAAAAAAATGGGAAAGAACACAGCGGTAAATACAATCGCAAGGTCAGTTATCTTCATTCAGAACCAAACCTCCGTAAGGGAATGCGATAGCTGCTTTACCACCTGAATCTGATCCTGTCAAAGCATCAAACATCAGCATTGCGGGAGTGCGATTCAAGCTGCGGACACTTACCTGAAATAAATCTCCAGTCGTTAATCGGTATCGTCGGCTGTCATCTTCCTTGCCCACAGTCGAATCGGGGAACAAGTAACTCATAATATCATCTTGATAATATGCATCATATACGATGGAATAGCGATTCAGAAATGTGCCGGCATCGTTATATTCCGGATGATATTTCTTATGTTGATGCTCCATTTCCACGTTGTAGACATTACCTGTTGCGGCCAACTCTTGTTGGAAGTCATTATACATGGTTGGCGTCACATATCCCTTCGTTCGGACACTGTCAACGAATTTCGTGACGGACTGATAAACAATGAGTCGTGACAAATCATCCTGCCTGCGGGCCATTTCACCTGCCGGAACTAAATAAAGCAGTAAAAGCGCCAAAAATGCTGCAAACCATTTCGATACTGAGTTTGACATGGCTGTTACCTCTCTTTAACAAACTGGATGCTCTCCATTTCCCCATCGTATCTTCGAATATACTCCGTTATATAACGGGCATTTGTGTCAATGATCGAAAGATCCAACTCCTCTGGATTACTGCCTGATCTAAATTCTCTGCCATCTACAAATATATGAAATCCGCCCGTTTGAACTTCTCGTAAGGTGAATAACACTTCGCTCCCCTTATAAGTTAGCTTCATGTTAACATTAGTCATCTCTATCGTGTTGATACCGGCATGCTGATCTTGAGTCATTCGTCCTGCGGCCGTTAGACCGCCGTCTATTGCCGTCTGAATATGGAATGCATACAAGCTGGCGGCAAGGAATATTGCCACTCCCGCCGCCAGTTCAAGCATGCTTACGGTTTGTTCACGCAAGAGCATATCACCCTTCTTTTTATGGACTTCAATTTGCTACCCATATCATTATTGATAGAATTTGATGCCCCTGATCACATTGGAGTCATCCTTTACGATGCTTGCTCTGAATTTTCCGCTTGGATTGACATACTCTGCGCTTTTTTCATTCAAGACATCTTGGATATTCCCTTGTCTTGAGTCCGGATTAGGGATTGAACCATCAGTCTCCAGTACATTACCGTACCATTGCCCTGTTTTATTTTTCCCTGTGGCAATGAAAACCCCGAATTGGTCCTTGTCCTTATATTTGCGCAGCGCATTGGTAACCTGAGAACCACTGATCGTCGTCCCGTCATATACGGTAAATGCAGCCTGAGACAGTTCTGTTTGAATGTCTGAAAAGTTGTTCTGCGCAGTTTTAGTGGCTTCCTGTGCAGAAATAAACAAGATAACTACAATCGTGATCAGTGCGATGGTCAAAAATATTCCTGCCGCGACCTTTAAAGCAGATGATGCATTATTCATTTAAATCTTCCTCTCATTCTATTATTTATATTTTTTAATAGCTGTAATATTTTATAATCGTTGTATCTGCTCGTAATACGTCTCCATCTGTGAGAAGCTCATGCCGATCAGCGGGATCACAAGGTACATAAAGATCAGAGCATACATGGGAGTAAAACCGATCATTCGTGCCCACGCCGCCTTCGTGTCAATCATGGCTTCATATTCTTGCTTGCGCTGCTCAAAGCTAAATATCATCTCGCCATCGAGATCATCGAACACATCCTTGATCGGCACCTTGTCTACCGCAAGAAGCAGCTTGTCCACCAAACGTTGGAATTCCGGAAACCAGACATCATCCTTCAGCTCCAGCAGGGCTGACTCTGCCCCATGCTCATAATGGAGCAAGCTTTTTTGGATAGGAATCTTGAAGATCACCGCGAAGCGGTTAAGCCATTCCAGAATGGATTCTACCGAAATGCGCTCCACTCCGCGCAATATCGATATGACGGTTTGAAATTGGTAGATTTCATGCCGCATTTCCATATTCCGCACTTTTCGGTGAAAATACAGCAGCCACAACGGGGCACTATATGCTGCCAAACCTGCCAGGATGGATAATAACAACTCCCACCATCTCAGGTATTCGCCATTATACAGCTGCAATTTGCCTATCAGTCGGTCGATTGTGCTTTCGATCTGTTCTTGAGCCATTCCAAGCGAATCCGCATCGTTAACTACCTGTCTGACCTGCTCCCGAGTGATGTCCGGTGACATCTCTAAATGCTCCATAAACATCCGGTCCTGCTTTACGGTATCCTCTGCCTGCCGGCGCTCGACTTCATTCATTTGACCGAATAGAGAGTTATTTAAGGAAACAGGAACATACAAGATATGATGCTTGGCCTGTACATGCAGCCCAACTGCCAACGACAGCGATAGGAAAAAGGTAAGGAGAAAGAACATCAGCCTTCTGATATAGAGCCACTCGAATTTGATTCTTGCGTTGCTTTCCTTTAACAATCGGATCTGCCTGTCATATTTCAGGGACCCAGGTGACGGAGACAGCATGCGTACAAGCAAACGGACCGCAGGTAATCTGTACAGTCTTTCTTCCCAGGTCAATTTCTGAATCTCAGAGCGATAATCTGTTTCTCGATTTTGCTGCAGTTTCTGAAGCAGGAGGTAAGCGATTAGGATAATGACATATATCGATATCTTGGTTATAATCCCGAGCTTGCTCATATAGAAATCGTCCATTGATGGGAAACTACTTCTGGCCCAGCGCTCAATCGGCCTAGTGAAGAAGACAGGTGCCAGCGCAATGATGTTTAAGCCCTTCATTAGATAATCCAGCTTGTCTCTTCGCAAAATTTCCAATTGAATTTCCTTCGTTAAGCCGCTTAGCCCATGCAGGTAGATGGACCCTTTTTTTCTTGCATGATCTCCGAACTCCATCACGAGATGTGATATACCTGCGAATGCTTTTAGATAACGATTAGGCGCTACCTCATAGTACTGCTCCAACTCCTCATCCGGATCCTCCGAAACCAAGGCGTTGTATATCCGATGAGCATGTATAGAAATTTCATGTCCAGAAGCTTCCGCTCCCTCATACAAAGCCTCTTCTACCATTCCATGCTGTTGATAATGATGACGAACAAGTGAAAACAGCTCAACTGATTGGACAAGAACTTTACGCTCCAGACGGTTTATGAACATCTCTACGAGCATATTGTTAATCACTGCCGCAGCCAGAATGACTATAACAATAAACCCCAAATCCGGTTGACTCCATATCAGCAGCAAAGCGGTCAAGCCGATAGTTCCGGTAATCGCAATGGTTAGTTTCACTGTCTCATATCGGAGTGCTATCTCATCATAAGGGTGAATAATTGCGATTCGTTGACGGATCCGACGCAGATACGATTTGACAACCGGAATCTTGATGCCATACCTATAAAAGATTTGAAACAACTGCCGGTGAACCCCACGCCATGATCTGCCTCCCATTTCTGCCTGAACGCCAGCTGCCTCGCGATACCCCCGTCTTCGTGACATCCATGATACGATGCCAAAGGTAATGGTAAACAAAATTAAAGACACGATAAGAACGACAATCAATATATCTTTAGAGGTCACCTCGTCCCCCCCAACCCGCTGCCAGAAATCCCTTAAATTCCTCCACGTCTTCCGGGTGCATCTGTTCCATCATCTCTTGAATACTGCGGTCTGATAACTTGGCAGCTGCCAAATACTTTCCATCCCGATATTCGATTACATTGCGGGAAATGTAGTAACTCTCTTCATTCAATCTCCGCATATGCTCCGAACTTAACTCAAAAAACTCACCCATACTTCTTTTCAAGCGGTCCCCTTCGGTTCCATGAAATTCTGGCAATTCTCCCTTCTCGACGGGAATGCACTCTGTAATACGTTCTATGTAACGGTTGCCATAAGCATCTCTTCTTAAGTGGATATCAAAGTTAATGACACTGACAACCTGCTGCTCAGCTATATGTTCTTGTCTGAAAACACCGCTCTTTAGCAGGGAATTGCGGAGGGATTGAACAAGATCCCTGAAAGTTTTGGCATGATGCGTAAATACGGTGAATAGACTTGCCACTTGAGACATTTGTATCATCCATGAAGCTACCTCATCACTTGCAACCTCACCAAGAATATTGACAGTACCATCTGTTTTTTTCTGAAGGTCCAGGCCAGCCTGACCACTAATGTGCTCCGTTTCCTTGAAGCTTAAAATGTTTCTGCGACTGTAAATTTTTCTGAGGTGTAACTCAAAGGCCATCTCCTGAACCCGAAGGGTATAGGTCGCGTATATGTGACCTACCATAGCCATAAGCAGCGTTGTTTTTCCGGATCCCTGCGCACCCGTAATCGCTGTAATTCTGCTGCCTTTCATAAGATATTTCAACATGCCTATTGCCAGTTCCGAACCGCTTCCAGTTATTAACTGATTCAGCGATGCCTTAGGAAGATCGAATTTGCGGACAAAGAAAGCCCAGGATTCAGCAAATGGCGGCCTGACAACAACGACCCTGGAGCCGTCCTTCATCTCATTCACTTTGTAGCCGCTGGCTTCCGATAGCTGCCCCGGATGATTGTATTTGTATATGTTTTGGCATACCCTCTTAAGTTCCTGCATCGTCCCGAAAGAGAGGAAGGCTAGATGCAGCGAGACTCCACGGTAAAAAACCCACACGCTCTCACAACCGGTTGCAGGAGATTCGGTCCCCTTCAAACTGCCTAATCCCAAGAAGTCATTCGGAAAGTGATCGTTCACTTGCTCGCCATCACGCTCAACATGGATTCCGCTAACCCCGCCGCTTATCCCGTCAATCCGTTGGTCCCTGATTTCATCGACGATAGAAAAGCCTTTGTACTGCTGGTATATGCGCTGCACGACAATGTCCAGCTTCTCGGTAAATAACAGCGGCCTTTGCTCGGATTCATAAATATAAGCGATGTCTTCGGCAGTTACCGCATATACACTTCCCTCACCGTAGCCGGGAATCACGCGTGGCCGTGCAAGATCGTAAGTCTCCAGAAGAACCGACAAAGCATCTTCCCCATGTCTCTGTTTATAGAGGTATAAAACAATTTCAAATTGATCCTGGGCAGTTAAACGAGTCAGATTTTCAAAAGGAATGGCTGCATCGATGTTAGACTCATTCAGTCCGAGATCCCTAACAAGGAGTTGTTTCAAGAAATCCTTAACATATGCCTTATCCAGCACATCGCCCGACACGCAGCCCTTCAGCGCACGTCGCAGTTCACTTCGCTTATTCAATCTGCGGCGATATTCTTCCTCATGCAGGCCTAAATCTGACAGCTGGCTATGCGTCAACTGATGAAGACTATTTTTGACAAACGAAGTCATGGAAGTCAGCGAATAGGGATCGGCTCCACGAGTGCTCGTAATCGTTAGTTTTCGGGTATCCAGATAGCGTAGATACAAAAACAGCATCACAAACAAAACGATGACGAAAATCCAAACCGTATTCAATGAGTTACCCCAAAGCATGCAGGCCCCCCGCTTTCGAACCGCCGGTAGGAAGGCCAAGTTGTTCAGCCGCAACATCCGCCACATTACGGATTGCATAATACAATGAATTCACGCGTTTGGCGTCGGTGCCCCCACGACTTCGCTGGATATAGGCCAAAACTGAACGCGTATTCCAAGCATCTGTCATGCCAGAGCTGTAAGGAACACCAAGCACCATCGTCTTCAATCCAAACCGGCGTTTAATATTTTGCAAAGTGCAGTTGCTCTCCCGATCGTATTTTCCAATCATATATAAACATTGCTTATCCCTTAGTTCAGGAGGTAATCGCTGCTGCTCAAGCTCTTCTTCAAGCTTATGCAAATTCTGACTTAAACCCACGACGACCAAATCCGCGGCTTGAAGTATGGCCCGGTCGACGGCTCCAGGTAACCCATTGCCTGCATCAGCTACCGTCACATCATAACTTCGCTTGGAAGATTCCAGGACACTGGACATCAGGTTCGCGCGTGCCTCTTTCTCCTTCATCCTCTCAGTATCGTTTTCTTGAGCACTATATAATTTAGGACCACGTAAAAGATCAAGCCGATCCGATAAGAGCGGCAAAGTATAATTACGCACATTCTCGGGATTCAGTCTCCCGCTAACCTTAAGCCGTTCCAGAGCATCCATCCCGGTATCCTGAAAGGCTGTTATATAATCCAGTGAATCCTTCTTAAACACAAAGGCTTGCTCCAGTCGTTCTCCAGCGCAGCCACCATGGGCCATAAGTACCTTGACTTGATATTCCATTGCCAATATGATCGGTAAACTCGAAGCCAACATCGTACTGCCGCTGCCACTGCTAAGCGGACTCCATACCGCAATCAGGCTCATGCATGCCTCCTCCCCGCTTGTCTGAGAGCACGGCGAATATGCCGCTGTTCCATTTCCGTCAACATACGGATAAGCTCAGTAAGCGATCTTTTGTACTGCCTCGACAAAGATTTGATGCCCAGTCTTCCTGCATGTTCATTTTTAATTTTCAAGGCAAAGAAAAGTTCGTCCCAAGGCATTTTTACCGGAGGGCCCAGCCATTGAATGCGGCTGTCTTCCAAATATCCTTCGATATAAGCTTCATCCGTTAAGTCATCAATGACCTGGACATAGACCCGATAAAAAGGGGGAAGGGAGTCATCGGCTCTCGCAGCCCTCAGCTCATCAAGTAAAGCTGCACTCTTTCGTAGTCCGGTTACTTCAAAGCCGCTAACCCATACATGGGCATCGGCTGTATCCCACTCATGCTTGTTTAGAAACTCTGGCTTCTCCACGTCCATTACGATGTAGTCGTAGTTCTTCTCCTCCATTGCCTCAAGATACTCCGCCAACGCCTGGTAGTTATCAAATCCGGTTGCTACGTCAAATCCAGCAAACTCTTTAACCGGCAGCTGCGGATGCATGACGCTAATGCAATGTTTATACTTGGCGTCAATTGCGCCATCCACAAGTAGAACCCTCTTGTCGCCTGAGGCTAATATCTTGCACATGTACAAGAGCATGTCGCTCTTGTCACATATACCCGTAAATATCCATGTCTTCACATTGATTCCACTCCTTCGTTAATTCCTGTTATACCAATCAACCTCTCCCTACCACCTATGGGCTCGAGAATATGAAATCCGGATCAAGTGATTCTGTATCATCACCCGACTGGGCATCTGATAAATCGGATGATCCCAAAATCTGTTCAGCTTCTGAATCCCGTTCCTCACGGAACGGAGTTCCTATGTATTCCTCATCGTCGGGCGGCGTGTTTGGAGACTCAGCGGTAGAAGAAGCGATTACAGAAGGACCAGCACTATAAGCAGAACTCCATGCATCCGGGCTTCTAGTCTCCGCAGTGGAAGATTCAAACTGCATATCAGATACCTGGATTTGCTGATCTGGAGAAAGCTTGCTTAAGTCGTCTTCCAGAGTGCTGCGAAGCGTAATCTCCAAATGCTTCTCGGCTGTCTTTACGATATTCGGATTGCTTGCGATCAGCTTCGTTACTTCCGCATTCGGAGGATAGTTCGGAATCGCTTTCTCTTGCAACTGAGGCTCAACGTAGGTAAGTGCATAGATCGTAGCTTCATGAAGATAAGCATCGACCAATGCGCTCGAGAGCAATAATATTTCTTGTTCACTGAGCGTTGTCCAGAATGCTGAATTTTGAAGCTTGTCGATGTTTTTCTTGGATAAAATGATGTAATCCTGTCCGGTTGGAAACTGGACCCTTACATCAATAACATCCCCTTGGCGCAAGTTGCTTGGCAAATATACCGCCTTCATCTCCCGATGCCGGAGATCCGACGGTGTCGGCATCTCTTCAAAAAGCATGGTTCGACTTATGGGTGTTCCCTTAAGCAATTCGATCTTCACGCCCTTCCCTGCAATCTCTTCCTTACCGGAGAGAAGATTACCAGAGGACCCGTCATACGGAATACGCACTTCCTTGATGTCCTTCGCCTCTAAGAAATGACCGGGCGGAATATCTCTGACCGGAACCCAAGCAACCTTCATTGAGTTAAGCTGCCGTAGCTGCTCCTCTTCGAGCTCCGTGATCCTCTGCTCATATTGGGTTCGCTCTAAACTCCGCTGCTCTTTATAACCATGCATATAGTACAGCATGGCACCGGCGCACACGGCTCCTGTTACGGCTGCGCCAGCAAGTCCCGCGATGATCAACTTGCGGCTTCGCCTCCTGATTATTGGCATTGCTTCAACTCCTTCGGATCAGATGCATTCAACTCTTGCGAAACCTGAATTTTCTCTTTCTCTCCACCGCTGGCAGGTATTCCCGAAATAATCGGGAGAATGCCTCTCGGCTGCTGTCTTGCACTTCAAAAGGGTCCAATTGCAGCGGCAATGAATGAACATTATTTGTTCCCAGCAATTTCTTCATCTCCTGAATCGTCTCTTCTCCAGCAAGCGGCATGGCATAAACCCGGCCTGGCTGGGGATGTCTGGATAGCATTCGTGCCAGAGTCACCACATCATGCTGCCGCCACTCCGCACCAGAACCGATGACTATCGGCAAATCGGCCCGCAAAAATTCCTCTATACGCTCACTGTCTCGGTATGCTCCCAGATCCAATACAACCGCGTCATAGCTCCCACCCAATAGTGAAATCACTTCGGTTCTAGCTGTTTGGCGCCAAAAATGGATCCCGTTAATTTCGAACTTTCGGATTGATCCCAATCTTCCCCCCTCTGCAATTTCCTGAATACGAGTAAACGCTGAGGATTTGGCGCTCATTTCAACTACTGCCACACGTCCGTAAATAGCAGCAAGGAAATGTCCAAATGCGATACAACTGTGGGTTGTTCCTACACCGGAAGATGCCCCAAGCACAGCGGCGACAAGTGTCCCTGCTACCTTACTTGGCTGACTTCCTGTCCTGTTTGCGGATATTGGCTGCTGCCTGCTAAGCGCTGAGCGTACCTCTGCAGCCGATTGGTATCGATGCTCCGGGGCATATTGCAGAAGCTTACGAATGACAGGTACAAGCTCCCTAGGCAAGTCGCCGCGAATATGACGCTCCACACCGGTTATCCATTCGCTGAATTTGCCGCTGGTCGAGAGATATAGTAAAAGGGCCCCCAGTCCATACAAATCTGATCTGGCATCGCTTTGTCTCCCCCCATACTGTTCCGGCGCCGCGAATCCGACTGTGCCGAGCTTGACCGTATCCTCGCCGCTCTCCTGCTTGTAGCTTCTAGCAATGCCAAAGTCGATGAGCCGTACCTCCAATTGATCGGTCAGCATAATATTGGATGGCTTGAGATCCCTGAAGATGACCTGTGGCTCATGATTATGGAGATATTCCAGTACATCCAATAGCTGCTCCGTCAATTCCATGATGAATTCAGGGTTCACGTTTCCACGAAATCCATGGAAATATTTCTCCAGGGTCATGCCCTGAATGAAATCCATGACCAAATAGATATAACCGGTAGACTGAACGTGGAAATAATCGACTATCCGCGGCAGCCGCGGATGACTGAGTTTAATCAGAAGCTGAGCTTCATCTTGGACAGCACGCTGTGTCCCGGGCTCAGCTAGGCTCTCCTTAACAGCCCACTTCTTCCCGGGGAGCTTCAAATCCTCAGCCAGGTAAACACAGCTCATGCCTCCCTCACCGATCACCCTATCGATAACATAACGTTCGCCTAAAACTTCCCCATGCACCAATCTGCAAGGCTGATTCATGTTTGCGCTCTCTCCTCTTACTTACAAACAACACAACAAAAAAGGGAAAGCAAGCCGCCTTATCATCACAGAATAATGATGAATAGCGGGATGCTTTCCCTATGGTTGTCGTTGGTTAATTTTGGAATCATTATAGAACAACTTACATTAACTTGTAAAGCCTTTTTTAATACTTAATCATATATAGAGTAATCTCGTCCCGATTATGGAACAGCTGCTTGGCTCCCTGGATCTGCATTCGGGATTCTTCGAACGCCTCCATGATCTCCTTCACCAAAGCCATGGGTTTCTTCGTCAGCAGCTTGACTGTAATAACAGCTGTGCCTCCTGCCTGTAAGCTGTACAGCAGCCCTTTGACCATTCGAGCCATAAGTTTAGGGCTCCAGCTCATATCGCACACGATTAGATCAAATTCATTTTCTCTAAACGATACATCCGCTGCATTTTTGTGAATCACTCGAAGATTTTTGTTTCCAGCTAACGAAGGATGCATTTTTGCCGGATCAACCGCTGTAACCTGCAAGCCTCGCTCAAGCAGAAACGAAGTCCATCCTCCAGGCGCAGCGCCAATATCCAGAGCATTGCGGAATGAATGAAACGGGATCCCGAACTGCTTCTCGGCTTCAAGCAGCTTAAATTTAGCCCTTGAGATTTGCCCCTCCTCACGCTGAAAACGAACAGCCCCGCCGTTCCAATCTGACAGATTGTCCTCCGGACGAGACACGCCTACATACCAGACATGATCAGCAGCAAATAAGGAAATGATCCATTCCGGAGAATGAACCGTATACTCAAGCTCAAGCGGTGCCAGCCTACGCTGCAATTCATCACGAAGCGCCGCCGGATTTTCCTTCCATGAGCTATTCTCTGTTTTTCGGATCTGGATAGCTACAGCACTACCGCCTATTTCTTCCCGTTTCAGCACATACTCTTCGACTGCAGGTAATGCGTCAAGATAGGTATCCGCCGCAATCTCCAGATGGACCGGAAACAGATGCCGCAAAAAAATGGGCGCCCTGCTAGTAATAAGACGGTTTGCCTCATATTCCGAGCTGTCGATCGTGACTAAAAACACTTCGCCAGGGATCATCATGGTGCTTTTTAGGCTGCCAAACATCCGCCGCAGCTCTTCCTGTGCATAAGGAGCAAAACCATGATTTGCCGTACACACCCATTTGCTGTGATAATCCCGTTCATTCTGATTTTCTTCCTCAAGCTCTTGCTTTACATTTAATTCGTCCAAACGGATTAACCTCCAGAAATAACTATGATCCAAGGACGTCTGCCATCCTTTTTCAGATGAGCGCCATTATCATAAGTTTGTTAGATGAGTTCTTGATTTCCTTTTTCATTTTCTTGCTGTTTTAGATAAAATCAGAGCTTTGCGCTCCTAAGAAAAGTTATAATATCCTGTACAGAACCCATCCGGTACAGTACCTGCGGTACACTGCGGGGATTCGATGAGACAACCAGCAGCGCAGGAACACTCCGAATTTGATAACGTTCAACGATGCTTGGCAGGAAATTCACATCCGCACTGAGCAAATTCATATCCTGCTCGATATGCTCTACAATATCGATCATCTTCCGCGCAGCAGCACAAGTACCGCATAATGGCGTATGCAAAAATACAATGAGCGGATCGGCCTTCATGTTACGTTTAGCCATACGTTCCTGCCATTCCAGCCGCTCCATCAGTTCACGCTGCGTTACCTCGATCATTTATCTTAACCCCTGCGCGACATCTCGCATAACGGATTCTGACATCGGTCCATTATGGATCTTCACGTCCTCGGGCATATGCGCATAAAGCAGCTCGTACATTTTCCTGCGGCCGGCCGGACTGGAGGTATGCAGGAATATTTCTCTAGCACGCAGCCCTTCCGCAATCATGGAGGCGACTACATCGCCCCCGTTCATTTGATCATAACCTAATTCAAAATCCAGAGATAAAATGTCCACTTCGCATTCACGAAGCATCAATAAACACTCTTCCCCACTTCGTGCCAGCGCAAATCCTTTCGGATTGGGACGCCAGTCATCCAAATACAGATGTATCATCGTACCCTCCCCTTAAACGGACCAGGATAACACCAAGGCAATATCTTCCTGATGGGTGCCGTCCGCTCCCTTTTCACTTTCCAGAATAAAGGCCTTGCCTGCAAGCTCTGGTGCTAAAGCGAAACGCTTTAGCGCGTCTGATCCTATCATACCTTGCCCGATGCGTGCGTGGCGATCTTTTCTTGAACCGGCCCCATGCTTCGAATCGTTCAGATGGACCGCAACGGTGGATTCCCAATAGCCAAGCTCCTGTCCTCTGGCAAGAAGTTCAGCTGTATTCGAAATATCCCATCCGCCCGCCGCAAACAGGTGACAGGTATCCAGACAAAAACCTATTTTTTCGGGATAATCAGCAAGCTGTCTAACCTTCACGCTCTCCTCGAGAGTCATTCCCATGGGGCCATGGTCACCTGCCTGATTCTCAATTAATAGCTTGGCCCTCCCCGTCCAGTCTGACAACACATCATTCAGGCAACGAATGATATTCTGATAGCCTTCAAGCATGTCAGAGCTTTTGAGATGTCCAAAATGGACCACAATCCCCAGCGATCCGCATGCTTCCGCGATGAGGAGGTCATTTTTGAGGGAGTCCACCGTCAGCCGGTAAAACTCTTCTCCTCGAGTGAAGCCCACTGCCATATTCGTTGGATACGGAGTATGCGCAATCGACACCAGTCCTTGTTCCTGGCAGAACTTCGAGCATGCGGCAGCATTTCGCATGTCAGGCGTCTTCAAGTGGAGACTGCGCGGATTTTTCGGAAAATACTGATACGCCGAGGAACCGATCCCGGCTGCATGCTGGGCAGCTGCAAGAAATCCGCCTCTTGTGCTAACATGACCTCCGATTCGGATATCAGGCTTCATGCTGGCAGTTCGGACAAAAGAAAATTTTGCGCGAAGCATGCTCGGCTTTCACGATCGGCGTACCGCAGCGTACGCAGGGTTCTCCTTCACGATCGTAGACTTTGCATTCGTCGTTATAGGCTCCGGTAAGTTCGTCGCCTTCCTGAAACGGCATTTCCATATATCCTCCGCCATCAGTCGCTTCATGCAGCACTTTAACGGTACTGTCATACACCTGTTCCAAAGACTGCTCAGACAAATCCTGAATTTTGGACAGTGGGTGAATTTGGGCATCAAAAGCGATCTCATCAGCATAACAATTCCCGATGCCTGCGATAACCTGCTGATTCACCAGTGTAGTTTTTAAGGCACCCCGCCGTTTACCGAGCAGCTGGATGAAACGCGCTTTGTTCATGCGACGATCCAAGATTTCAGGACCCAGGTCTTTTAAAGTATTTTCCGTTTCCTTAGCCGTTAAGAAATGCAAATAACCGAGCCGCAAACCGATAAAATACAGCACATGGTCACCAAAGGTAATCTCGATCTGGGTCGATCGAGAAGGCCGCTCTTCTCCAACACGTCCAAGATACAGAATGCCGCCCAGCATCAGATGCAGCAGCAGTCTGCCTCCGTTATGCAGATGAAATACGAGATGTTTGCCTCGTCTTTCCACATAGATAACCTTGCTGCCCAATAAAGCAGATGTGAACTCGTCAACCGAAACATTCAGCGATTTCTCACGGTTTACGACGACATTCATAATAGGCACATTCACAATGGTCTGTGATAATAATCTCCGATAATTCTCCATTTCCGGTAGTTCCGGCATGATTCATCTTCCCTTCTGTCAACCCAATAAGTAAAGTTCAGCTGTCGCTCACATTAACATATCAGGTCGATTACTTCGTTTAAATCCTGGCAGACAAAGTCAGGTGTGATACCCGTCTCCCTCATATGAGCTTCCATATTGAGCTTGGTCGTAATTCCGGTCATAACAAGCACTGTCTTACAGCCAGCATGCACACCAGCAGCAATATCTGTACGTATATTATCTCCAACTACATAGGTTTCTTCCGGAGCCAATCCAAGTCGATCCGAAGCGAACTTCATCAAAATGGAGGATGGCTTTCCGATAATCGTCGGTTTTACCCCCGAAGCAGCCTCGATTGCTGCGCCAAGAGAGCCTGCACCGGGCATTAAGCCACCATCCGATGGAAGCAGCAGATCCGGATTGGTCAGGATAGATACCGCTCCTTCCTGTATCCAGCGGACGGCGTGTGTTAACTTATCGTAATGAAAAGCACGGTCAATGCCTTGAACAACATATTCAGGATTATGTTCCACAATGCTCAGTCCTGCAGACAACAACGCTTCCCGCAATCCCTCTTCACCGAGCATAGCCACTTTGGCGCCAGGAGATTCCTCAGAAATATATTTAGCTGCTGCAAGTGAGGAGGTACACACTTCTTCCGGCTTGGCGGGAATTCCCATCTCCATCAAATGCGCAGCCACCTGCTCTGGTGTTCGAGATGAATTATTTGTTACAAACAGGTATGGGGTCTGAAGCGCCATTAGCCGCTTGATAAGTAGATCCGCTCCCTCGATTCGTTGACGGCCGTGATACAAGGTCCCGTCTAAATCGATCAGCAGCCCTTTTGGTTTTTCCATGAATGAATAGCACCTTCTTTATGTTCTTTCATTTATGCCATAAATGATTCATTGGCTGAAGCATTGGCCTTCTCATTCTCTTATAAACAACTATAAATTATTAAATCTATGTATTACCACGGTCTCCACACTTTCAAAGATCATGGGAAAAGGCAGAAACCTCGGCAGTTTAATTGTAAAGAAGAGCTCTTCCGGTTGCAAGATTCAGGTTATAGATGATACATTCGTGCTTAGACGTCGAATGAAATCGAAGCCTGTCCAAGCAGGAACGAAAAATTCACCGCTTTGTCATTTCCTGCGCTTTCCCGGAAAATAATTTGCTAACCCACATATAATTTCCCTTACGTCTCCCTTGATAAGATTAAGCTCTCCTGTTGATGGGATACAAGCCGAAATCCTCTGCCAAACGGGTAGGTTCGAAAACCTCCTGCGCTTCCTTAAGGAGAGGCTGCAAATGCTCAATATCTTTATAACGAGAGCTGAAATGGGTAAGGAACAGGGCTTGCACACCGTTACGCTTAGCTGCTTCAGCCGCTTGTTTAGCTGTGCTGTGGTAATATTCATGTGCAAGATCGCTTAGGTCCTCCATAAATGTGGCTTCGTGCACCAGAACATCTGCATCCTTTGCGAGCAATTTCACACCTTCGCAAGGCCGCGTATCTCCCAGAATCGTAACCACTCTGCCTTTCTTGGGCGTCAGAAGTACATCGGAGGCATGGATCCATTGTCCGTCCTCAAGCTCCACACTCTCTCCTCTTTTCAGCTTGCCATAGAGTGGACCAGGCTTGAGCCCAAATGCCTCCAACCGCTTCAAATCCAAGCTGCCGGGAAGGTCCTTCTCGACAATACGATAGCCATAGCTTTCAGCTCTGTGATCCAGCTTAGCCGATTCCACCTGAAAGCTGCTATCCTCAAACAGCATGCCGCCGGTATGCTCGATAATTTCCATATTGTAAGGAACACGTGATTGGCTGATGTGCAGGGTGGTTTCGATGAAAGTTTTGATGCCTGGAGGGCCATAGATCGTAACCGGCGAAGTTACGCCTTGAGCTCCACGGCTGGACAGCAGCCCTGGCAAGCCGAAAATATGATCACCATGCATATGGGTAATGAAAATCTTATCGAGTTTGGACAGCTTTAGGGGTGATTTTAATATTTGATGCTGCGTGCCTTCTCCGCAATCAAACAGCCACAAGCTTCTACGTTCCTCCAACATACGCAGGGCAATCGAGGTAACGTTACGCTGAAGCGTCGGAACCCCCGCATTCGTTCCTAAAAAATAGAGTTCCATGCCTTTTCTCCCCTTTCGGTTGTAAACCGGAGAAATCCTCCGAAACATCCGGAGGATTTCAAACCGGTCGGACCGGTATTCTAAATGTTATGCTTTATCTACATTAAAATAATGGGCCTCCGGATGGCTGAATACCATCGCGGATACCGATGCCTCGGGTTCCATCATGAAGCCTTCGGTTAGATGAACACCGATATCCTCAGGCTGCATCAATTTAAATAACGGCTCTTGGTCTTCCAAATCCGGGCAAGCCGGATAGCCAAAGGACACCCGAATTCCTTGGTACCGTGCGCCTAATCGCTGTTTCATCGTCATATCTGCTGGATCAGGATATCCCCATGTATCCCGCATCATATGATGAATTCGTTCCGCCAGTCCTTCAGCTGTCTCCAGAGCAACCGACTGAAGAGCATGAGACCTCAGATAGTCTCCCTTCTCCTTCCACTCAGCTGACAATTTGCTGACTCCCCGTCCTGCCGTAACGACCAGGAATCCAACGTAATCCATCACGCCGCTGTCTACGGATTTCAGGAAATCCGCCAGGCACATATAGGGCTCAACCTGCTGTCTCGGGAATGAGAACGTATGCAGCACTTTTGTATGATCATTTGGATCATAGATGATGATATCATTACCTCGAGACTGCGCCGGGAAGAATCGGTATACCGCATTCGCCTGAATGATTCCGGATTCAATTGCTTCATGGAAGATACCATCTACCGTTTCCTTAAGGGAGACGGCTTTAGGATCATTAGCCTTCAACAGCTGTTCCACGGAGCCTTTGAGTCCTAGATGGTGGCCAAGCAGCATCTGCATGTTAATATATGGAAGAATGTGGGAAATCGGATAATTTCGAAGCACATGTCGTTCCATATCTGGCGGCAAATACACCGGTGCATCCGTCGATATTTTGGACCGCAGTCCTTCAGACAGTTTCGGCATCTCTTTGACGGCTTGAGGGGCAGCGCTCTCGGCTTCTTGTTCTGCTTTGATGGCTTCCTCCATTATGCTCCGCTGTTGCGGATCGCTGAGCTGGTTCGCCAATGCGAGACCATCCATGGCATCCTTCGCATACAGCACCATGCCGTCATATTCTGGACGAATACGCGTTTTTGTAAATTTACGTGTAAGGGCAGCACCGCCCACCATGATAGGTACTGCAATACCCGCGTTTTTCAAATCCTGAGCTGTTGAGACCATTTGCTGAGCAGATTTAACGAGCAAACCGGATAAACCGATCGCATCTGGCTGCTCACGACGATAAGCCTCAATAATTTGCTCCGGTGGTACTTTTATACCCAAATTAATGATTTGATAACCATTGTTGGACAAGATGATCTCCACCAGATTTTTACCGATATCATGGACGTCTCCCTTAACGGTAGCAAGCATGATTTTCCCTTTAACAGACGTCTCGTTTTTCTCCATGAACGTTTCTAAATATGCTACGGAGGCCTTCATAACTTCGGCACTTTGCAGTACCTCTGCCACAATCAGCTCATTGTTGTTGAACAAACGTCCAACCTCAGTCATCCCGGCCATCAAGGGACCATTAATGATCTCTAGTGCACCATATTTGGTTAACGCTTGATCCAAATCAGGTATCAGACCCTCTTTAGATCCTTCCACAACATAGGATGCCAATCTTTCCTCCAATGTCATGTTGGATACCTTTTCCTTCTTCTCTACCTTTTTATCCCGAAAAGCTGCAACAAAGGCGGCCAACGTCTCGTCATTGGTTCGATAAATCAAGTCTTCTGCCAAACGTCGCTCTTCTTCCGGAATGGAGGCATACCGCTCCAATTTCTCCGTATTGACAATCGCATAATCCAATCCGGCTTTCGTACATTCGTATAAGTAGACGGAATTCAGCACTTCACGGCCTGCTTCCGGTAATCCGAAGGAAACATTACTGATACCAAGGATCGTATGGACCTTAGGCATTGCTTCTTTGATCAAGCGTATGCCTTCAATCGTTTCCTTGGCAGATCCGATGTACTGCTCGTCCCCTGTACCAACCGGGAATACAAGGGTGTCGAATATAATATCTTCCGGCGGAATGCCATATTTATTCACAAGCAGATCATAAGAGCGCTGAGCCACCTTCAGTTTGTCCTCACGAGTAATCGCTTGACCGCTCTCATCAATAGTACCTACGACGACCGCTGCACCATATTTATGGACAAGCGGAGTTACATGCTCAAATTTTTCTTCACCATCTTCAAGATTAATGGAGTTAATGATTGCTTTCCCTTGGGAGTATTGAAGGGATAAATCAATAACAGCCGGATCAGTTGTATCAATCATCAACGGTACTTTCACTTTTTTGACCACTAGTTCGAGGAACTTTGCCATGTCTATTGCTTCATCACGATCCGGATCCTGCACACAAACATCGATGATATGTGCCCCATTCTTCACCTGAGCCCGTGCAATCTCAGAGGCCTCTTCATATTTCCCTTCAACAATCAACCGCTTGAACTTACGCGATCCGAGCACGTTTGTGCGTTCGCCCACCATGTATGGACGATTATCCTGTTCGATATAGACAGGCTCGATTCCAGACAATGCCGGCAAATGCGTACCACTCAGCGGTCGAGGCTCGAAGGTATCCATCGTATTTTTCAATGCGCGAATATGCTCAGGTGTCGTCCCGCAGCATCCACCCGCAATATTGAGCCAGCCTTTTTCAGCAAAAGCCCCCATCTTTAAAGCGAGTGATTCAGGTGACTCATGATATTGGCCGTTTTCATCAGGCAGGCCGGCATTAGGATAACAACTAATCGCGCTTCTGGACATTTCAGACAAAGAGCGTATATGGTCACGCATAAATTCCGGTCCCGTTGCACAGTTGAGCCCGATTGAGATCGGATTCAAGTGTTCGAGAGAAACATAGAAAGCTTCAATATTCTGTCCGGCAAGCGTGGTGCCCATTGGTTCAATCGTACCGGAGATCATAATAGGCAGTGTTATGCCTGTCTTCTCAAATGCCTGACGTATACCGATACTTCCAGCTTTAACGTTCAAAGTGTCCTGCGATGTTTCGAGCAGAAGTGCATCTACCTCTCCTTCGATCAAGGCGATAGCCTGCTCCTCGTAGCTTTCAATCAATTCTGCAAATGTCACACCGCCAGTAACCGAAAGGGTCTTGGTTGTAGGCCCCATTGCACCTACTACGTAGCGGGGATGATCTGGGGTATTATACTTCTCAACTGCCGCACGGGCTAATTGAGCCGCTTTCAAGTTAATTTCACGGGCAAGCTCGGGTATATCGTATTCAGCAAGCACAACCGAGGTTGCGCCGAATGTATTGGTTTCAATCAGGTCGGCACCTGCTTCAAGATATTGTTCATGGATGCTCTGTATCACATCCGGCCGATGAATAACCAGCATCTCATTACATCCGTCAAGTTCCGGACCGCCAAAATCCTCAGCCGAGAGGTCCACTTGCTGGATCATCGTGCCCATTGCACCATCAAGTATTAATATTCGTTCCTTCAGTACTTCGTGTAAGCTAGGCTTGTTCAACTCTTAAACCTCCCCCGAAAACGTTAAATCTTAGTGTATCAGAATCTATTTCAATAGAAAAGGCGAAATATTGCGTCATAATAGGCATTCATCAACATTTTCAGATGACAAATGCGGTGGAGGCGGCTATAATACATATTAATCCAACGGGAGAAAGAGGGTTAATGCAATGGCAGAGATTGTGATTCGCAACACGAACGAACGTATTACCGGGGAAGAGAATGTACGGGAATTCCTGAATGGCCAAGAGGTTGTTTATGAGCATTGGAATATGGAAAAACTCCCGACCACGCTTCAAGAGAACTTTCAGTTAAGTGATGATGATAAGAAGCGCATTTTGGAAATCTTTGATGAAGAAATTCGCGACTTGGCTGCAAGACGCGGCTACAAAATTTGGGATGTCATCACACTTTCCGAGTCCACGCCCAATATTGAGGACTTATTGAAAAAATTCGAAGAGGTTCATACCCACTCGGAAGATGAAATTCGGGCAATTGTTGGCGGTAAAGGTATCTTCATTATTAAAGGCTCTGATGATGTTGGATACTTCAATGTTGAACTTGAGCCAGGCGATGTCATTTCCGTTCCGGAAAACACACCTCATTTCTTCACCTTGATGGAGAACAAGCAAATCATTGCAGTTCGCCTATTCATTGAAGAAAATGGCTGGGTGGCTACTCCGGTAGAGGATCCTCAATTTCAATAAACTGAAATTATAGTATTGAGTTAATATGGAACAAGGCAGCGTACGCATCCGGTTACGGAGCATGCGCTGCCTTATTATTTGATGTCAGACTTATTCGGTAACAGTCAGTTCCTTTAACGGCATGGAATGCATGCCTCTTGCTGTCACATGCGAAACGATACGATAGGTTCCGGCCTCATCGAAGGTCTTTTCCATTTTGTAAACCCCGTCTTGGTCATGCTTGACCGGTACTTTCGCTTGCACGCCCCCACCTTCTAATGTCACTTCAAACTGCACTTCATTCGCATCTTCCACCGGGGAACCAGATTGGGTCACCTTCGCTTCAATCAGCACTTTCTCACCAGCCTTAATATGGTCTGGCGTAAGGGACAGCTCAACAATAATCGGTTCTGCCATTACGTCATCATTGGGATCTGCCTTGCTGTCATTGCAAGCAGCGAGAGCAACCGCCATCAACACCATCGCCGCAAACAGCGCTATCTTTTTCCTTCTCACGTTATACACCTCTTTACGAGTGCAATGTATGGTTCAGCCACATGATCTATGTCTGTGTTAGTTTCTTATACATTATATCTCAGCAACCTTTTTTTTCGATCTCATTCAGCTTACAATTGTGTGACGTTTATCACCCCTTAAGAAAATCCGGTTGTAGAGCGCATTATCTTGAAGTCTGACAAAAAAAACAGCCAACCAACAATTTCTGCTGTGAAGGCTGTTCGCTATGTAAGTGCATTTACCATCTCATCACGTGCGGTATATCTTTTTTACAAGTCAGCAATAATTGCATGCAGCTCTGATAAATGCTGAATTTCAAACTTCGGCTGAATGGCAGGATCATGCGGCCGATCTACCCGATTAATCCAAACCGTATGCAGACCAGCTGCATTTCCACCCTTAATATCCGTGGTCAGCTTGTCTCCTACCATCAAAGCTTGATCCGCTTCGACCTCTAGCAGTTCAAGTGCATGTTTGAAGATGGAGACATCCGGCTTACCTTTTCCAAAATCACCCGAGATAATGATATGATCAAAATAAGATACCAGCTCTGGAACGCCGTCCAGCTTTTCCTGCTGCAAATCAGGACTTCCATTCGTGAGCAGGAGAAGCTTCACATTCCCATGCAGTTGCTTCAGAACTTCGAAAGTTTCTTCATACACATAAGGTCTGTTTCTGCGCTCAGCCGCGAACTGGTTTGCCAGGGTTTCAGCTAGAGCCTCATGATCAACGCCTAAGCGAAGTAGTCCGCGCCGCCATGATTCCTTCCGATAGACGGGTGCCAGTTCCTCTAACCTTCTAAACTCAGGCTGCGAGCCCTCCGTAAAGTTTGCCCACAAGCCTTCGAAGGGATTAATCCCTATCATCTTAGTGAAAGCGAAGGTGTCATATGACTCATATAATGCTCTGGCCTCTTCCCGAACTGCGCTTAGCAGTTCTATTGCATCAACACCCGTTTCTGCAGTCCCCGCCTGGCATGTCACTTCAAATGCTTCTTCTACACTTCGCTCATCCCACAACAAAGTATCATCAAGATCAAACAAAACTGCTGATATTGGCATACTCTCCCACTCCCCCATACCCATTAATAATCTTTTTATGATTTACCTCTCATTCTCAGTCATGTTCAACCGGAATATGATGAGCCTTTGCAAACTCTTCCATTCGATCTCCCATGGCTTTCGTATCATATAGATTCATCATACGCGAGAAAACCCAGTTACCTGCTTTCCCCTTGCCTTGAATTACTACTGAACCTGTGGCTATTTTTATCTTCTCAATGTCGGATGCAGCCAGCCTGCGTTCCCGGTTGAATTTCATTGTGGACACAGACGCTCGTTCAACTTTCAAGTAAGGTTTGCGAAAGAATATCATGACCGCGAGCAAAATGTATAAACCGACTCCAATCAAATTCAACGTATTGTTACTGCCGCCTGATGCTTCAGATGTGGCACTTCCTAGAAGTGCGTACAAGCCCCCTAAAGCTACAAGCACTAAGGGAAGTACATATTTACGACCTTTAAACACGTCATTATTGTCAGACACAGCCGTTCCTTGATACGATGTTAGCCCTTGCTTCTTGCGCTGCTTGTTGAGTTGAGACATATTCTTGCTGACTTTTCTTTCCCATGAACGTGACATTTGCTTCCCCCTGGAATTATGATCAAAATGATGGCACAACATATAAACTTGGGGCATCCGATGATATAAGTCGTGCGTTTATCGATTCGGTACCCCAAGTATAAAAAATCTATCCTTTTCTCCATTCAAGCGTCCGTTTAATCATCAATGGACTGCTCGGCCGGTCGGCCAGTTAATGCTTTAATCGCGGGCCGCCCTTTTGGTCGTTTTCATCAACCCACTCAATCGATTCAAGCTGATGTCTGAAGTTACTGCGAATATTATTAAGGTATATTTCCCGAAGCTCGGCTCGTTCTATAAGCTCCTCCTCGGTCAACCCTTCACTCTTGTGTTTACGTGCAAGTACATTAATGCGTTCAACCAAAGTATCGATGTCCATTACTTCTCCTCCAATTCCGATATCAATTATAACTTAAACATGTGAAAAAGAGCTTGTCAAGGCAACTGCGCCTCGCAAACTCTTATTGGGAACAAATATGAACTTATGGTGTTCACGAATAGATTCTTACCAACCAAAGAAATCAATGATTATCTATACTACTACAGAGTAAATACGCTAATTACTCTGAAATTGGTCCATAGGAATGGGGTTATCATAAACCATCTCCATAAATGAGTGGCGTGCCAGCAGCCTGATCACCAGACTGGTAAGGATAATACTTCTCCTGCCTGGATATCCGGTCCTCTCAATCCATTGATTCTTCTAATACTATCCATATATACACGCGTATCCATATCCTCTGGCTTATGTAAGGAAGCAATACGCCACAAACTATCTCCATATTGCACAATAACCTGCTTCTCACCCGTTGGCTTATCCATTCCACCGGCAAAAACGGAGAATGCTCCTGTCCAGAAGGAAGCTGCGATAAATAAAATAATGACAAGTCTAAATAAAGGAATAGAATTTATGGCAGATTTCAATGATTGGATCGTCGTTCTTGTAGGTTTCTCCGTTAACACTGGAGCATTTTCATAAATACTGCGGTATGTACTGTATCTCAACATGGAAACATCATCTCCCAAACAAGTGTTCTGTTATGCAGTCATATTAACACGAACATTTGTTTGATTCAATACCCAAAAGAACATTTGTTCTGTTTAATTTAGAACTTATGTTTGTACGAACGGAAGTTCTATGTTATAATTTTCCCAAACGTTACTAAATGGGGTTGATACGGTATGTCGAAAATATCCAGCCGCCAGCTGGCGATCTTAGAGTTTATCCGCAACGAAGTTCGTAGCAAGGGTTATCCCCCTTCTGTCCGGGAAATCGGCGAGGCTGTCGGACTAGCTTCCAGTTCAACGGTCCATGGTCATCTGGATCGGTTAGAGAAGAAAGGGCTTATCCGTCGCGACCCTACCAAACCAAGAGCAATCGAATTGCTTGGCCAGGAAGAATCCGAGAGTACCAGCCTCTTTACCCACACCATTGCCAGAGTACCGGTTGTTGGTAAGGTTACCGCAGGCGTACCGATTACTGCCATGGAGAATATTGAGGATTACTTCCCACTGCCACAGCATTATGTAGGGGACGATAAGGTGTTCATGCTGTCTGTTGTAGGCGACAGTATGATTGAAGCAGGAATTCATAGCGGGGATTACGTCATTGTTCGCCAACAGCAAACGGCTGACAATGGGGACATTGTCGTGGCAATGACCGAGGAAGACGAAGCAACGGTTAAAACCTTCTATAAAGAGAAGGATCACGTAAGATTGCAACCAGAGAATCCTACATATGAGCCCTTGCGCCTGAATCACGTTACGATCCTCGGCAAAGTGATCGGTCTCTTCCGAGACGTACACTAAATCTCAGTTTTTCTACAAATAAGAGGTTACCTCCATAAATGGATGGTAACCTCTTCGCTTATTCATATACAAATGGTTAATTCGCCAATACCATAACTGCATTCTCTATGTCTAATTGATACAGACGTATCGGCTTATATTCAGGTGAACCTTCCCCTCCTGGTCCCTCCGCGGACTCCAGAGCCAGTCTATTGTTTTTTACCAGAGGGATACTTCCAGGTCTGTAATAAGACCTGTTGGAGATTAAGGACTCATCCTGGAATTGAAGCTGGACGGCATGTCCCGTTTCTTGATCAACGGCAAAGGCATAGATTTCGATTCCATGACAGTCTTTATATTCCGGAGCAAGTATAAAAACATCTGCTTCTTGAAAAGACAACCGAATCATTTGGACAGGATCATTCGTCGGTTGAATAAAGGTCATGTCCTTTAGAGTAGCTATTTCATTCGTATCGTCCTTGGAACGGTACTGCACGATATAATCTCCGGTAATGGACAGATCTGTATCCAGACCGAAGCAGCTAGGTGCGCCAAGCTGTTTCATGTTTTCCTTCTCTAATGGAATAACACTTAACTTTCCCTCTTCAGTTATACCTTGAGCCCGAATAGTCTCTGTGGCTGGCTCCATTCCCCCTGCCGCTTGTTGTTTCTCATCGCCTAATGGGAACTGGGCAGCAATAAGTACGAGTAGAAGCAGCAGTCCGCCTGCCGCCCTGAGTCGCACAGTCCCTCGACGTTTCAAGCTTCTCTCTCTTCGGAATACCAATAGCCCCTTTCTATGTTTCATCTCGCAATCATAATTTGCGTCCGAACAAGCGGATTTATGAGAGTTATTGGAATCCTCCGTTTTATTCTGTTTCATCACATTTCTCCTTCACGGGGTTATATATGATAAACGCTTTCGGTCACGTATTTGTTGCTTTTAATATACAATTTTATAACTGAAATAATAGCAAGCTGACAAGGGGGACCATAAACCACTTTCCTATAGACGAGACAAAATCAATCTCAATAACACTCTTATATTTTCGCCTCATGGATTGATTGTTTGGTATAATCTTGTTGAGGTGAAAATCATGAACGGAAAGAAATTTGTTATTATCCTGACCATTGTTCTGCTCATCATCGGAGCATGTTCACTATTCGCCATGAAGTATATCAGTTGAGCTGGCGACCATAGGAAATCTGAAGGCTACATAAAGTTTTCGATAAATTAATATTTTACAGGTGATGCTTTTAACAGCATAAGAAAATGGACATTGTTTTTCCTGATTAAGAATATTGTTATTCAATACTTTGTTATCCCTAATCCGTATAACAGTATTCTGCAAATCATAAGCTTGTTTATCATCATTTTTTTGTCTTTTCTTTTTTCAGCTTTATTGCTTATGCCAACCGCAACAAACGAATGACTGTAGAGACAGACAGATTTTTCTTTACAATCACAAGGAAATTTGAAGCAATCGGAATTTATCTCAATCAGTTCTTCGAGCTGGTGGTTATCCGTAATTAATCCATTTATCCCAAATAATAACCCCCCCCCCACGCCTTACTGGTCAAGACCCCATTTAGTGGACATTGAAAAAAACACCTAGGCTGCGAACTGGCGTCGGTACTCTACCGGCGTCAGTTTATTTAATTTGCGCTGTGGTCGTCTTCGGTTGTAAAATCTTCTGTATTTCTCAATTCGCCTTTGTGCCTCCGTCAAATTTCGGATATCATAGGGATAGAGCCCTTCCGTTTTGAGATGCGAGAAGAAGCTCTCCATGGAGGCGTTGTCTAGGCAATTGCCCCGGCGAGACATGCTGATTTGGGCGCCAACCTTTGGCAGCATGTCGTGATAAGCGTATGACGTGTACTGGAACCCTTGGTCGCTGTGAACGATCAATCCGGTCACGTCTTTTTGCTTGGCAAACGCTTTTGCGAACGTCCGTAGAACCAATTCATTATCGTTACGTTGGCTGAGTTGGTAAGCTACAATCTCATTGTTGAATAAGTCTTTGACTGCCGAAAGATAAAGCCAACGCTCGCCCACCCGGTATTGGGTCACATCCGTCACCCATTTCTGGTTAGGTTTTTCGGCCGTGAAATTACGGTTAAGCAAATTCTCCGCCACACGCTCTGCTGCCTGATACGTCATATTAAACCGGCGTTTTCGGCGAATGCTGGCTTGAAGACCAAGCTTTTGCATGAGGCGCAGTACCTTCTTGTGATTCATCCACACGCCGTCATCCTGCCACAAAAACAATTGGAGCTGACGGTAGCCATACTTTCCATCGTAGCGTTTATAGGCTCTACGGATCAGACGTTTCGCCTCGGCATCCCGGTCGTTCCCTTTTCGCTTCACATACGCGTAGTATCCACTTCTAGAGACACCGAAGAGCTGGCAAAGTTCAGCTACTTGCCCTCGTTTCGCTGCTTGTTCGATAAGTACGAAGCGTTCTTCCTTACCTCCTTCATCCAGATTTCTAAGCACTTTTTTAGCATTTCGTTCTCCCGTTTGAGCTTCTGGACATACCGATCTTGATCCATATATTCTTTTCGTCGTCCTCGCTGATCCAACCATCCAAACTCGCCTTGTTCCCGATATTTTCGCATCCAACGCTTCATCCGGTCTTTGTCTTGAATACCAAGGTGTTCGTTGATTTGCCGATAAGTCCACTTCTCTTCGACATGAAGTCGAATCGCTTCTAACTTGAGTTCTTTTGAATATTGCTTTAACTTTGGTCCCTTCATTACCATAAAAATACACCCCCTAGAATTCATCGGAATAACCAGGGGTTTTTCCAATTTCTATTCTAAGGGGTGCACTTCACATTAACCGGTAGGGTCTTTGCTTAAACTGGAGAAATTAAACCCAAAAAGAACCTAAAATGATGACCAACAAGATAAAAAGAACTAGAACCGCTCCGACTGAGTTTTTAACGCCGTATCCTCCATCGTAACCAACTTCACCCATGATGTCCCCTCCTTTTCTACGTTATCGATACAAAATATTCAAAATCTCATCCAATGCCAGGGCCAATGTGCTTGTTAACAAAAAAAAGACCCCACCAGCCTAAGCCAGCGAAGTTCTTTTTCTGTGTGAAATCGTCATAAATCAAGTCATCTTGGCGAGAAATTATATCCAACCACAGAAAGCACTAGTGATAATAACCAAAAGGATAAATAGAACCAATATTGCTCCAACTGGATTATGGTAACCGTGATGACAATGATGACCGTGTCTTACTTCACTCAAGACGTTTCCTCCTTTATTGGGTTATGCCATAAGGTATTCAGGTTCTTGACTATTGACAAGGCTAATGTCTATATAAATTAAAAAAAAGATCCTGTCAGCATATAAGCCAATGGAGTTTGCTTTAAGATTCTTTGTCTCAATACTGTTAGCCTGGATATTGTTCACATCCAGATTACCATTCACAAGGAACTCTAAATCCTTCTCCATCTTTGCAACCGTATTAGCCAAGTCTTTCACATACCCGAGTATCACGCCGATGTCTTGGGTATCTGGCGGCCCGCTTATCCGTGGAGTATCGGCCCAAATCGACACGCTAACAACCTCCTAATATAGCGGCAGCTGCCGCGATTGTCTTGTGAATTCATGAATCCTTGCCCAGCCGGATTATTCGGCAGCACGCCGCCTCCGTATTCGAAGATTCCGACCTTGTGTAAGAAGCGCATAAAACCCTCTTGGGTGACGGCGCTCTTATGGTTGGAAACGCCCATGTAGTCAGACCACTGGCCAGCGTAGTCCAAGACCCTCCGTTTCAAACCAATCTACTCACAAAAATAAAATCCCCCACGCCTTACGGCGCAAGGGATTTCTCTATTAATACATGGTGATGTACTGATCGCGCTCCCATTGGTGGACTTGCGTGCGGTACATATCCCATTCGATTTCTTTCAACTCGTAGAAGTGAGTCAGCGCATGGTCTCCAAGCGCTTCGCAAATGACTTCGCTGCGAACCATCTCGTTGATGGCTTCCTTTAGGTTAGCTGGCAAACTAGGAATACCTTCCTCAATTCGCTCTTCCTCGCTCATCACGTAGATGTTGCGATCGATTGGAGCCGGCAGTGAAAGCTCACGCTTGATGCCGTCCAGACCTGCCTTCAGTAAAACTGCCAGAGTCAAGTAAGGATTAGCCGCCGGGTCCGGATTCCGCACCTCAATACGAGTGCTGAGACCGCGCGAAGCAGGAATACGAATCATGGGACTACGATTACTTGCAGACCAAGCCACGTAGCATGGTGCTTCGTAACCAGGCACGAGACGTTTGTACGAGTTAACCGTAGGGTTCGTGATCGCAGCAAACGCGCGTGCATGTTTAAGAATACCTGCCATATAATGACGAGCGGTATTGCTCAAGCCAAGTTCATCCTTTTCATCGACAAATGCATTCTCACTGCCTTTGAATAGGGATTGGTTGCAGTGCATACCCGAGCCGTTCACACCGAACAGCGGTTTGGGCATAAAGGTAGCAATCAGACCATGTTGACGAGCGATTGTCTTAACTACTAATTTAAACGTTTGAATCTGGTCAGCTGCTTTGATTGCATTCGCATATTTGAAGTCGATTTCATGCTGCCCGGGAGCAACTTCATGGTGAGATGCTTCGATCTCAAAACCCATCTCTTCCAGCGTCAGTACGATATCGCGGCGGCAGTTCTCGCCGAGATCGGTAGGCGCAAGGTCAAAGTATCCGCCTTGGTCATTAAGTTCCATGGTCGGATTGCCTTTTTCATCCGTTTTGAACAGGAAGAACTCAGGCTCGGGACCAACGTTCATCGAAGTGTAACCCATCTCTTCGGCTACTTTCAGCGCTCTCTTCAAAATACCTCGCGGATCACCGGCAAATGGAGTACCGTCAGGCATATAAACATCACAGATCAAACGAGCTACGCGGTCTTCGGATACCCACGGAAAGATCATAAAGGTATCGAGGTCTGGATACAGGTACATATCGGATTCTTCGATACGCACATAACCTTCAATGGAAGAACCATCAAACATCATCTTGTTATCAAGTGCTTTGGGAAGTTGGCTTACCGGAATCTCGACATTTTTAATCGTTCCAAGCAAGTCGGTAAATTGCAAACGGATGAATCGAACATTTTCTTCTTTGGCAATGCGCAGAATGTCTTCTCTCGTATAACTCACTATATCCTCTCCTTTTTAAATAACACCGATTTTGATGAATTGCAGTATGGCATTCCTTATTTATTAAAAAACCGGGACAGTTCCCCCTGAATTAATGAAACCTGCCCCGGTCTCTTAGCGGTGATCAATTCCTGCTTCAGCAAACGGCGCAGCTGAGATTCAGACATTTCACGACGTCTGTTTTCTGTATCTGGAGTCATAACTGTTGCTTCTTCCGATTCTTTTGTGACAGGGTTCATCACTTGCTTAATGCCAGCAATGTTAACACCTTTTTCGATCAATGCTTTTATCTCTAGCAAACGCTCCACATCATTGAAGGAAAACAGGCGTTGGTTGCCCGAAGTGCGAGCAGGGACAATTAAATTATGTTGTTCATAATAACGAATTTGTCTGGCAGATAGATCCGTAAGCTTCATCACAATGCCTATCGGAAACAAAGCCATATTCCTCCGAATCTCATCACCCATATCTCATCAACCTTCCAAGTGGTCTATTCTGATCCTATTGTACATTTCCTGATCAGCGACGTCAACCACATGTTAGGATAACTCACAACAACTTGCGATCTTTCATATTTTGAAGAGCCATTAGTACCCCATATTTAACATGAGAGTAAGTTAACCCACCTTGCATATAACCAATATAAGGAGAGCGGATAGGCGCGTCTGCTGACAACTCCAAGCTTCCTCCTTGAATAAAGGTACCTGCAGCCATGATCACTGGATGTTCGTAACCGGGCATTTCCCACGGTTCAGGTACCACATGACTGTCTACAGCAGCGGCACGTTGAATGCCCTGGACAAATGCAATTAAATGCTCAGCACCACTAAAAGAAACTGCCTGGATCAAATCGGTTCGTTCATCCTGCCAGCCCGGCTTAGTCGTAAATCCAACAGCCTCGAACATCGCGGATGCGTAAATACTTCCCTTCACCGCTTGACCTACCGTTGATGGGGCGAGAAACAGGCCTTGATATATTCCTCTGGTCGTTCCCAGCATAGCCCCGACTTCGCGTCCAATCCCCGGTGCAGTCAGCCGATTGGCAGCCAGATCCACATATTCTGTCTTGCCACATATATAACCGCCAGTTTCGGCAATGCCTCCTCCAGGATTCTTAATAAGGGATCCTGCCATCAGATCCACGCCTACCTCTGTCGGTTCCAATTGCTCTGTAAATTCACCATAACAGTTATCAACGAAAATAATTAAATCTTCGCGTATAGCGCGGATTCGTCTTACCATTTCCCCAATTTGCGATACCGTAAAGGAAGATCGCCAATCATATCCCCGGGAACGCTGGATACCGATAACTTTAGTAGAAGACTTGATGGCCTCCGTCACTCGTTCCCAATCTATATCCCCCTGTTCTGTCAAGGCAACCTCATGGTAACCAATCCCGAAATCCCGCAGTGAACCCGATCCATCCTTCGTTTCACCAATCACCTTGTGAAGGGTATCATAGGGACGCCCAGAAATGTATAGCAGTTCATCTCCTGGTCTTAGTACACCAAACAGCGCCGTGGATATCGTATGGGTCCCGGAGGCAAAATGAGGTCTTACCAAGGCGGATTCTGCTCCAAAAATGTCTGCGTAGACTTCATCCAGCACTTCACGACCACGATCATTGTAAGCATAACCGGTGGATGCCGCGAAATGAAAATCACTCACCTGATGTTTCTGGAAGGCATCAATCACTTTCCACTGATTAAAATCAACGATAGCGTCTATTTCACGTAATCGTTGACCTATCTTTAATTCGATCTCATTGCTTAATTCAACTATATCTTGCGAAAATCTGGCCATGATAACCTGCTCTCTCCTCTATTACACGTAATGTTTCATATCTTAACACATCAGCTTGCATTGATGTAATTCCAACAAATGAATCAATTCACGCCAAACACGCAATAGAAGCCCCTCTTTGGGGGCTTCTATTGCATCCTATCGATGGCCTGCATCAATTCTGAACATATTCTTGGAGCATATACCCGATCTTTTCATAGTCTGTTTTATGAATTTGGACCGTATAAAGAATATCACTCTCATCAAAAGACTGCTCAAGCACATCACCTACGCGGTATACAAGCGAGTTCAGATCACCGCGATCTGCCGGGATTCGGAATGTTACATTTCCTCCCGAGAGCTGTTCCTGGATCGCTTCGCGTACCGCTTCCAAATCCTGATCATTATACGCGCTAACTTTCAAGTGTCCTTCTCCGTTAGGCAGCATCTCTAACTGCTCAGGCTCGCAGATATCTATCTTGTTGTACAGCACGATCTGAGGCTTATCCGCTGCCCCTAAATCCTGTAGTATGCTCTGTACAACGGCCATCTGGTCGTCACGCATAGGTGAAGAAGCGTCTACTACATGAAGGATCAGATCCGCCTCGTTGGCCTCTTCCAGCGTCGCTCGGAATGCTGCGACCAGATCATGAGGAAGATTCTGAATAAATCCTACCGTATCTGTAAGCACGACTTCTTTGCCGCTAGGCAGTTCAAGCACTCGCGAAGTTGGGTCTAGAGTGGCGAACAATTGATTTTCGATATATACATCAGCAGCCGTTAATCGATTCAACAATGTCGACTTCCCTGCATTGGTATATCCGACAAGAGCAACTTGCACAGCTCCGCTCTTCTTGCGGCGTTCCCGATGAAGCGTACGATGGCGTGTGACTTCATCCAGCTGTCGTTTTAGATCGCTGATTCTATCGCGAATATGTCTGCGATCAGTTTCAAGCTTGCTCTCCCCTGGTCCACGGGTTCCGATCCCGGCTCCCAGCCTGGACAGATTCTTACCATGGCCTGATAGTCGGGGGAGCAGATAAGTAAGCTGAGCCAGCTCCACTTGAATAATCCCCTCGCGCGTTTTGGCTCTCTGGGCAAAAATATCTAAAATCAACTGAGTTCTGTCAATGATCTTCACATCCAGAGATTCTTCCAGATTGCGGACTTGCGCGCCTGACAGCTCCTGATCAAATATGGCTGTTGTAGCCCCTAAACCATCTATCGCCATGCGCAGCTCTTCCACTTTCCCTTTTCCAATAAACCACCTGGAATCCGGCACTTCCCGATTCTGCGTGATAACATCGAGCACTTCAACACCCGCAGTTTCTGCTAACTGAACCAACTCCTGCAGCGAGTGTTCCGGATTGATACCGGAGCGCTTAACCGCATCTGTCACCAAACTGACCAAAACTGCTCGATCATCGATTTCCGTTCGGGTATCATGTGTTATATTTGTCATGTAGCCAACTCCTTCTAACGATTCCGTTTCCTTATTGAACTAAACTGCTGCTGCCTGCAATAAACATTATGATCCAAAGAAGGCAGCGCTACCCTCCATTATGTTCGAAGTTACATTCAATCTCATTGTAATTTTTCGTTTAGCATAAAGTTTTCCGGTGCGCAAACATCGATACGAGTTCCGCTTCGCCCTTCCGCTCTATGTAGATCCATGTTTCCGGGAAACCAATGGTTCCCTTATTATATCTCATAATATGGTCATTCGTCACAACATGACTCCTGCAGCACATCCCCCTACATACTCGATGCAATATTCAAAGCGGATATCCCTGTCTTTTTTCTCTCAATTGATTATTTTGTTCTTTCATTATTAATATCAGGAACGCGTTGCCCACTTACGTGCGCAAAAAACCAATGAATGTTATTCCAAGACCCTCATACAGGCATGAAATTGATTCTTCCGATCTATTGAATGAGATTAACCTTTATTGTAAGTTTTGATTACGGATATAGATTTACTTAAAATGTTAATATTAACAATTTTATGGAATATTTTATCCCTGCTTTAGCAGATTTTCCCCCTACCTTCACCATATTTTGATAACGCTTTCACAATGTAAGATCTTACATATACTTTTCTGAAAGGAGGTGGTCTTGTTTTACGCAGGATAGACGACGGTCTAATTCATTATCATTGAGGAGGGATTTATTGTGAAAACGCAAGTATTCAAAGCACTTGGTCAAAAGCGAATGATGTTGTTGCCTTTACTGGTCGTCATGTCTATGTTAATGAGCTTTTTTCCTCTTGAGGTTTCAGCTGCTGACCGTGGCCCTTGGGCACCCAATGTTTCTTATGCTGTAAACGACACCGCCACGTATAGCGGAAATACGTATAAAGTCATTCAACCTCATACCTCGTTAACCGGTTGGGAACCGCCTAATGTTCCTGCCTTGTGGCAGTTGGTACAAGGTGGTGGCGGTGGTACTGACACTACGGCTCCTACGGCTCCAGCTAACCTAACGGTCAGTGGTGTCACGTCTTCAAGCGTAACTTTGTCCTGGCAAGCATCTACGGACAATGTAGGTGTGACAGGATATGATGTATACCAGGGTTCTTCCCTGGCTGTTTCGGTTACTGGTCTATCAGCTACCATATCAGGACTTACTCCGAGCACAACGTATTCGTTTAAAGTCGTTGCTAAAGACGCTGCGGGAAATCTCTCTCCTGCAAGTGCTACCGTGAATGCAACCACTTCTGGAACAGGCGGTGGTACTGACACTACGGCTCCTACGGCTCCATCCAATCTAACAGTCAGTGGCGTCACGTCTTCAAGCGTAACTTTGTCCTGGCAAGCATCTACCGACAATGTAGGTGTGACAGGATATGATGTATACCAAGGCTCTTCCCTGGCTGTTTCGGTTACCGGTCTATCGGCTACCATATCAGGACTTACACCGAGCACGACATATTCGTTTAAAGTCGTTGCTAAAGATGCTGCCGGGAATCTCTCTCCTGCAAGTAGCACCGTGAATGCAACAACTTCTGGCACAGGTGGAGGTGGCCAGCCTACAACGAAGCATCTTTTGACAGGGTATTGGCAGAACTTCGTTAACGGTGCCACCAAATTAAAAGTAAGAGATATACCGAATCAGTATGACATCATTGTATTGTCATTTGCCGATATGGACCCTGCCAATCCTGGTGGCGTCACTTTTACTGTAGATTCTGCGCTATCCGCTGCTCTTGGCGGTTATACAGATGCCGATCTGATCGCGGATATTCAGGCTAAACGTGCCCAAGGCAAGAAAGTTATTATCTCCATTGGCGGGGAAAAGGGCAACATCAATTTGAATAGTGCTTCACCAAATGTAACGAACTTTGTGAACAGCATGTATGGGGTCATCACTCGATTTGGACTCGATGGAATTGATGTTGATCTGGAGCATGGCATGAATGTACCTAACCTGACGAATGCAATCCGTCAACTGAAGCAAAAAGTAGGCAATGATTTTGTACTTACGATGGCTCCTCAAACCATTGACATGCAAAATCCAAATACTACTTATATGCAGCTGTACAATAATCTGAAAGATATTACAACTGTGATCAATGTACAGTATTACAACTCTGGATGTATGCTGGGCCGCGACGGTAAATGTTATTCCCAGGGAACGGTAGATTTCCTTACTGCGCTCTCGGATTTGACGCTGCAGTGGGTATCGCCTTCCCAATTGGGAATTGGAGTACCAGCTACCTCTGCAGCAGCAGGGGGCGGTTATGTTTCTCCAACGGTCGTGAATAATGCCCTGAATTGTTTGGCAACTGGCAACAGCTGTGGAAGTTATAAGCCCGTTGCTAAATATCCTGATATCCGGGGAGCGATGACTTGGTCCATCAACTGGGATGCGACCACGAATTATGCTCTTGCAAATACGGTAAAACCATTTCTGAACACACTCCCTTAACGGGAAAGCCCCTCCGAAGGACAATTCCTTCTGAGGGGCATTTTTTTACGAAATAATGCTTTCAGACTTAATGCCGTTCTCTATGGAAGACATCATATCGTTAGGAAGAATCAGCATTAAATCCTGTTTTGACAATTTTGTATGGCGGCTCATTAAACGAACGGCCTGATTACGAATTGATTTTTCAATAAGGTTCCGGACAAGTCTGGCATTGCTAAATACCGGTTCGCTAATCTTTTCATCAAGAATGATTTCCCTAAGTCTCCTGCTTGCTGCATCACTCAGCGTATATTCTCTCTCATTTACCATCTTGTTGGCGATCAGAATCAATTCATCGAGCGTATAGTCACGGAACACAATTTTGATTGGAAAGCGCGAAGGCAGCCCTGTGTTCGTTTCCAGGAAGTCCATCATCTCGTCAGGGTACCCGGCAAGAATGATAATGAGATCATCCTTTTTGTCTTCCATCACTTTGACAAGGCAATCTATCGCCTCTTTACCAAAGTCCTTCTCTCCCCCGCGAGCCAGGCTGTAAGCTTCATCAATGAATAATATGCCCCCCATTGCCTTCTTAACCAATTCTCTCGTCTTCTGCGCTGTATGGCCTATATATTCTCCAACGAGATCAGCTCTTTCAACTTCCACCAGATGACCTTTGCTCAACAAGCCCATTTTTTGAAAAAGTTTCGCGACAAGACGAGCAACAGTGGTCTTCCCTGTTCCCGGGTTCCCTTTAAACAACATATGGAATGACTGGGAACCTATTTTCAAACCGGCTTCGCTGCGCATTTTTTCAATTTGAAGAAACGCATAGATCTCATAAATAAGATCCTTAACATTCTCTAGGCCGATCATAGAGTTTAGCTCGTGAAAGATATGATTGATGGATTCATGCTCTGGGTGAACAGGTGATTCCTTGATTTCCTCTACTGCCCGTTTTTCCTCCTCCTGTGCTTTAAAAGTAATATTCATACGGGAATCGTTAATGGTTATTTGTCTAAGGCTCCCGCCCAAAGAAATCACCTCGCAACAACAAGTTTGTGATTGCTCAAGCTCTGAAGGTGGGCTTCGTTTACCTTACCTCCGAAATTGTTCGATTTGCCCGTTTAACAAGTTCATATTATCGCGAATGAATGAGTCACCTTCTTCCTTGGTAGAAACACTTCTTTCAGGGTATAAATCGGTATACTTAAAGGATATTCCGTGCAGCGCCCTTGCGACCGAAGTTCACCTTAGTAACCTGTCTCCAGATCGTCGCTTTGCGGCCGTCAGGCGCCTCTCCTTGCTTCTCGCCTGTTTCAAAAGAATGAACAGTCTATTCCAATATATTCTATTTACTGCCTGCTTATTAGAAGTTTCTTCTCATAGGACACCTATTGCGATTAATACCCGGTCTGCTGTCCATTTCGTATAGGCCAGCACTTCCCTGCTCTTGTGTTTGATCATGGGCAGAACAGTAGATTTCGTCAGTGAAATTGTAGGTTGATTGTAACCAAGCGTTTTTGCTACTTCCAATGCTCTCGTCCCGTGATAATCATGAGTTATGATAATGGCTGTGTTCCATCCGTGCTTTTCCATAATATCTTGGCTATATAGCAAATTTTCATATGTGCTCGTGGCTGCATTCTCCAGAACTATCCGCTCCTCAGGAACGCCTTCGGCGACAAGAAAGTTTCTCATTCCTTCCGCTTCGGTATATGTATATCCGGGCTTATCCAAGCCGCCTGATACGATGAAAGTGTCAAAACGACCTTCATGATATTCCTTCAATGCATGCTCAAGCCGTTCACGAAGGCCGGGGCTAGGATAATCTCCCCACATGGAAGCTCCCAGAATTATGCCAACATCGGCACGATCCGCAGGATTGCTGACCGGGTGTTCGATTTTCCAATACACATAACCCACCCATAGAACTCCGATTACAACAAGAGAGAGCAGGGTATAGATCCCTCGTCGATACCATGCTCTCTTCTGTGTGCCTGCTTGAGGCAGACTCTTATGTATTACTTGTTTTTGACGCATGATTACTTCCTCCTGAATTCTCCGTTATGAAATAACTGGTCACGATGCTTCAGAGACATCATAAAGTAAGGGAATTCATGCGCGTCGATAGCCCTAAGCAAATTTCGTGCAGTCACCTTGGCAAGCCTGTAATCATCCCTGGTAATATCATGTCGGTGCAAGGCATCCTCAAGCTCATCTTCATCCAGCAGGAACACTTCTCCATTCTTAACCACCACCACGTCCAGATACAGATCATCAAACCATGGAACGCCTTGGTCCGTTACCCCTTGTTTCTTGCAAATATCGATGTACCATTGCACGATATTTCGCTTGTCGTCAAACATGGCCGTAACGATAAAGTGGCTGTCCTTTGGATAATACTGCAGCCATGAGTACCCCTTGTCCGCAATTCGGTAAGTATGATGGCCATACGTCTTCCACAAAGGTTCCTTTAGACCATAAATGGTATATAACGTTAAATAGCCAGTAAATTGCTCACCTTCCACATAACGGGAAGTGAAGTGTCTGCGGGTGATACGGCGCCAATTCGCCCGGTCTCCGAATTTACGTTTCATGGAACTTTTCCTCCCCATTCGTATTCCCAGCTTACCACATTTAAGTTTCACACTCAAAACAAAGAAGCCTCCGCATGTATGCGGAGGCTCTGATTCATTATGGGCTCTCTTGAGACCCTTCAGATTCGTTCGGGGTATCAGGCGGCACTACAATCGTTCCCGGTACTGTAGTAACATTGCCAGAATCCGAGCTGTCGTCCCCGGCTCCAGCGTCACCATTGTCAGATCCATCTCCTGATCCATCGGATCCATTGCCAGCACCTTGATTACCATGGCCATTTTCGGCTCCGTTCCCCTGTTCAGGTGGATTTGCTCCATTGCCATTGCCATTGCCGTTACCATTGCCATGATTCCCGGAATTCTCACCATTCCCGTTACCTTGATCGCCAGGACCATTGCCGTTTTCATTCCCTTGATCTAATCCAGGAGGAAGCTCACCTTGCTCGTTATTGTCTTCACCCAACGGAGGTTGCTCCTCCATATCTCCCGGATCCGGTTCTAGGTCTTCAGGCGGCAGTTCCTCCGAGACGGCCACGATCTGAATGATGTTCGAAGGTTCCGATTCCTCATTCGTTGACGGATCTATCGCGGTCACATAGTAATTATAAGCTAAGCCTTCCATAGCACTCATATCCTCAATGGAAGTACCGCTGAGGGCATCCAGAATCGGTGTATATCCCTGCTCCGACGTTTCCTTACGGTATATACGGTATTGAATGTTATTGCCTTGTACAGCATTCCAGCTCAGCGATACCGTTTGAGACTGCCCATTATAGGAACCGGTCAATCCGCTGACTGCGCCTAATTCGGTTTCTACAACGGGTGGTGGCGTCGGCTCCGCATTCGGGAAGCTCTTGGCTGCGTAGCCCTGAACAGCCTTCTCCATCACTTTACCCCAAAGGGAAGCCGAAATAGAGCTGCTTCGTTTCAGCAGATGCTGCCGGTCAGGATTATCGTAGCCCATCCACACGGCCGCCGTCAGCTCAGGCGTATATCCGACAAACCATACGTCACGGTTCGAGTTGACGCCCTTGAATCCACTTTGTGTGGTCCCCGTCTTACCAGCAACCGGGCGGCTGATTCGAGCATTCTTACCCGTTCCTTCCTCTACAACGCGGCGCATCATATCTGTCATTTGTGAAGCTGTCGCAGCGCTCATTACACGCTTTCCTTTACTTCCTTTGTTCTCATACACAATCTTGCCTTTGCTGTCCTTGATCTGTTTGATGGCAAACGCCTCTTTGAATTCCCCGCCATTGGCAAAGGCGCTGAAAGCTTGTGCCATCTCAAAGGTGTTCGTACCCGTATTCATGCCGCCAAGGGCCAAGGACAAGTTCGCATCTCCTTCGGTCATCTTGATGCCAAGGCTTTGAGCGAAGTCAAAACCGGTTTTTACACCGATTTCATTGAGCAGCCATACGGCCGGAATGTTCTCGGATCGCTGTATCGCTTCCGGCATACCGATCGTCTCGGAATATCCATGCAAATTGTTTGGACAATAATTATTTCCAAAGCACTGTTTCTTGTTGCTAAGTCTTGAATCTTTCGTAAATTTGCCAGACTCCAGCGCTGGTGCATAAGATACGATCGGCTTCAAGGAGGAACCCGGCTGACGACGGCTGTCGGTAGCCCGGCTAAATCCGCCGCGCGTATACTCCCGACCTCCGACCATGGCGACAATGCCACCAGTTTCCTGGTTCATGATGACCATAGAGCCCTCTACTGGCACATCATCTGGGCTTTCCTCAAAGTTGGCCGGATTATTGAATTCTTCTTCCATTGCCTTTTGGGCGTTGACGTCCATTGTTGTGTAAATCTGATAGCCACCAATGTTGATATCATCTTCAGTTAGGCCAAGTGTCTCCTCAGCCTCTTCCATAACATAGTCAATAAACGCCGTATACTTCTGTTGTCTTTCAGGCGGCGTATAGGTATAGTCTACTTTCTTGGCTTTAGCTGCCTCTTCTGCCGTAATATAACCCTGCTGCTCCATCAAGGTCAGCACAACCGCCCGGCGTTCTTTGGAAAGCTCAGGGTTCTTAAGCGGATTATAACGGGACGGCCCCTTCGGCATGGCCGCGAGTGTTGCGATTTCCCATAAGTCCAGGTCTTTCAGATCCGATTTACCGAAATAACGCTGAGATGCAGCCTTGATGCCGTAATACGGCCCTCCAAAGTTAATCCGGTTCAAATACATCCCCATGATTTCTTCCTTGGAATGCTGACGTTCGAGCGCCAGTGCAATGGACATTTCTGTCGCTTTACGGAAGAATGTTTTATCCCTTGTCAGGAATATATTCTTCGCCAGCTGCTGCGTGATCGTACTTCCGCCCTCCACCATGGAACGCGCCATGATATCTTTTACAGCAGCACGGCCGATCGACCACATATCCACACCGTTATGCTCCATAAATCGTCTATCTTCTGTAGCTATAAATGCCTGTACTAATTTCTCAGGAATATCCTCGTAGTCCACCGGTTCGCTCTTCTGAAGGGAAAGTTCGCCCATTAGCGTGCCGTTGCGATCATACACTTTGGAAGTTCCATAAGCGCTAAGCTTATCCTGATTCTGGTCCAGCAGCTTCTCACCACTGATCAGGATGAATAAATATCCTGCGAGTGCGCAGAAGATCGCAATGACGGCCGTGAAAAACAATGCCCATGCTATGCGCTTCCCCCTGCCTTTTTTCTTCTTTGTATTCGGCTTCGTCTTTTTCGATGTCTTAGATTCATCTTTATTTTTATTCAATCGCGACATCTGATTATCTTTTCCAGCCATATGTCCCCCTCCTTACTCCCTCTCGGGATAAAGCTTCTTACTCAAGTCCAGCATCCGGAAAGAAAAGAACAACCTTCTCAGGTTGCTCTCTGCACTCCTATAAACACTTAACGAATTATAAACAAAAAAGTTTCAAAATAATCAGCTTGCTCTCTATGAGTCCATTCCAATGTCTATTGATCGCTGTTGTTATCCTGCATCAGGGACACATTACGCTGCGGCATGAACGTGGAGATCGCATGCTTGTACACCATTTGCTGACGGCCGTCGCTGTCAATTACGATGGTAAAATTGTCAAAAGCTTTGATGGTTCCACGGATTTGAAAGCCGTTTGTAAGGTATACCGTGGCCGGAATGTTCTCTTTACGCAGTTGGTTCAAGAACGTGTCTTGGATGTTAATGGACTTGTTCATTAGCCGTACCCCCAATGGTTCAATTAGATTGTTTTGAAAATATATTCAAGATTTCAGTGAAACTTTCCTGCTATTATAGCACGGATTTTTTGATAGTTTGCAGAAAAGTTTCCAGAGTCGGTGACATCAACCCACTCAATGTCTTTCATGTGACGAAACCAAGACAGCTGCCGCTTAGCGAATCGGCGTGTATCGCGTTTGAGGAGCACAACAGCCTCTTCGTAGCTGCACTCGCCTGAGAGGTACGATACAATTTCCTTGTAGCCCAGCCCTTGCATGGATACTAGTCCCGGAGCAAACCCTTTGTCCATGAGTGCTGCCACCTCATCAACAAGTCCTTGGTTCAGCATAAGATCAATTCGCTCTTCAATACGGTTATATAGCATTTGCCTGTCCATTGTCAAACCGACCAAGCACAAGTCGTAAGCAGATTGCTTCGTTTGGGGCGCCAGCTGGGCCGAAAGTGGGATGCCCGTCAGATGGAATATTTCCAAAGCACGAACGACGCGGCGTAGGTCATTAGGATGAAGCCGCTCGGCACTCTCAGGATCAACAGTCACGAGTTTCCTATGGAGGGCTTCAGCTCCGTACTCATTGGCGAATCGAAACTGCTCCTCCCGGAATGCCTCGTCTGCTCCGCTCTCACTGAACTGATAGCCATAGCACACAGACTCCACGTAAAGCCCGGTTCCCCCGACAATAAAAGGAAGTTTTCCCCGATCCTGAATCTCCTTAATCAACTTCTGGCTTTGTTCCTGAAATTCTGCCACTGAATATGGATGATCGGGATCATGGATATCAATGAGATGGTGAGGAATACCTTCCATTTCTTCCCGAGAAATCTTGGCCGTGCCAATATCCATGCCCCGGTATACCTGCATTGAGTCGCCGGAAATGATTTCACATCCGAATTCTTTTGCCAGCTCGATACTCATTTTCGTTTTACCTACTGCTGTTGGCCCGATAAGAACAAGCAGTTTCGGTTTGGTTTCATCTGTCAATGGAAATCACTCCGTACGTTATTTTCGATTTTCCCCGTTCAGGCATGGTAAAGCCAAGCCGCTCAAACTCTCCGCTGGACCTGGCTTCCTTCATAACAACCGTTTTACGGGCAACCCGGACCGCTTCCCTCACACTTTCCGTATCCAGCGGTTCTCCATTTGCATAATGTCTAAGCGGATTAATGGATGCCGAATCCGTGATCGGTTCACGGAACATGGGGTCAAAATAGACAATGTCTACGCTTTTATCGGGAAGTGATTTCAAATATTCCAAATGGTTGCTGTGCCTCACATCGATTCGTCTCATCGCTTGATCACTAGCCTCCAAATGGCTTTCATAGGTCCGAAGTCCTTCTTTCAAAAGCGCATATAAAGGCAGTGAGCTTTCCAGCGCAGTGATTTGGCTGTTCTCCCCGCCCTTGCCCGAAAATACCAGGGAATCGGCTCCAAGTCCTGCTGTGCAATCGAGTACGGAATCACCCTTTTCCATGCCGGAAGCCTCCAGCATGGGGTCAGGTTTACCACTAAGCACGCGTTTCAATCGGACAAAACCCATACTTGGATGAAATTCCATGACCGATCCGTCCGGTCCGCTTAGACGTACATGCCCGTTTAATACGACCAGCACGTCGTCATCTCCATATCTGCGGGCTAATTTTCGCAATGAATGACCGCTGCGCTGGACATAACGGCAGCCGGTTTCCTGGGCTAAATTCTGCGCGCGCTCCACAATATCCGGCGCTTCCGCTTCTCCAGTTGTAATAATCATGAAGGTCCTCCTTGCTGTTACATGACGCGCTTAAACATTTTCTCCAAATCATAAGCCGAGAATGATACCACAATCGGTCTTCCATGCGGACATGTATAGGGCTGACGGCAGGCGCCCAAACGCTGAATCAGCGTCATCGCCTCCTGCTCCGTCAGCTTCTGATTGGCTTTGATGGAAGCCTTGCAAGAGCACATAATCGACGAGGATTCTCTCAGCTTGGCGATATCAATATTGCGTTCATTCAGAACCCATTCAGCCATCTCCTCGATAATGGCCTTCTCTTCCCCCTTAGGGAACCAGAATGGATGGGAACGCACTAGGAAGGTATTCCCCCCAAAGGACTCCATATATACGCCAACCTTTTCGAACCAGTGCAGCCGTTCCTTCACCTTCTCCGACTCTGAAGACGTAAATTCCAGCGTAATCGGCAGGAGCAGCTCCTGGGAAGCGTCTGCCGGGTTGCCAAACTGTTCATAGTAATACTCATAATTAATCCGTTCATGCGCTGCGTGCTGATCAATCAGATACAGACCAGTATCATTCTGCGCAATCAGATAAGTACCGTGATGCTGACCGATGAACGCAAGCTCCGGGAAGGGCGGTATTTCGGGAACCGGCCCCGAGGCTGCTTGAAGCCATTCTCTGGTGACGGCGGGAATCCCCGCATTCTCCCTCGCTTCCTTGCGGTAATCGCTCCGGTAGGTAGAAGCAGCAGCCGTTTCCCGCATTTGCGAATTGGATCCAGCAGGTCGATCCACATAGGAACGAGTCTCCCCATTCGCAGGCCATGTGTCGGCTTTGCCCTGCGATAAGGATGCAGATGACATCGGGAAGGTTGTATTTCCTGTAGCGGATCGTTCACTGTTTCCAGCTTCCTGTATGCCGCGGACTTCATCATTGCGGGACACAGGAGCTTGTACCCTCGCGCTCGGAAACTGCAGCTGCTCCTGAATAAAAGCATTGTCGCTTTGGCCAATATTCTGTTTGGCCGGGCGTGGAATGAGCACTTCCTGTTGTAATACCTTGCGAATTTCTTCCTCAACCAAAGCGAAGAGCTCCTGCTCTTTGCTAAATCGGACCTCAAGCTTCGAAGGATGGACATTCACATCAATCAACGAGGGGTGCATGGACAGATGCAAAACGACGAGCGGAAACCGGTTTATCGGCAGCAGCGTGTGATATCCCCTCAGCACCGCCTGCGCCAAACCGTAATTCCGGATATATCTCCCGTTAATGATAAGTGACATCCCGTTCCGGTTGGCTCGTGTATAGTCAGGGCGGCTGATATATCCGCTCAGTGTGTAATCCATATTCTCTGCAGCTATGGGAAGCATCGATTTGGCTGATTGGGTACCGTATATAGCTGCGATTACCTGTAGGATATCGCCGTTTCCCAAGGTCTGGAGCAGCGAGTTTCCATTATGCCGAAGCGTAAATGCAATATCCGGACGGGAAAGCGCCAAACGGTACATGTAATCCGAAATATGTCCCAGCTCAGTCTGAATCGTCTTCATATATTTCAGCCTTGCCGGCGTATTGTAAAACAATTCCCTTACGAGAAAATCGGTTCCTCTCGGGGCGGCAGTCTCTTCGTTCACACGCAGATGACCGCCCTCGATTTCGATCTTCCGTCCGCGGCCATCCTGAGCATTTGAAGTTACAAGACGCACCTTCGAGACAGCGGCTATGGATGGCAGCGCCTCGCCTCTAAATCCGAGACTGGTAATTTGAAACAAATCACGTCCCTCAGCAATTTTACTCGTTGCATGGCGGTAAAAAGCCGTCTCGCAGTCTTCCGGATCCATACCCGCGCCATTATCCGTAACGCGAATACTGTCCAGTCCGCCTTCTTCAACGGATACATCGATCTTGGTACTTCCCGCATCAATGGCGTTCTCAACAAGCTCCTTGACAACGGAGGCAGGCCGTTCCACCACTTCTCCGGCAGCAATCTGGTTCGCGATATGCTCGTCCAAAATCCGTATAATTCCCATCGTTCCTACCTCCGTTCTATTCCCTAAAATTTACATATCCTTCGCTTGAATCTTCAGCTCATTCAGAAATTGCATGGCCTGAAGCGGCGTCATATTCATGACATCGGCACCTTTAACGGCCTCAATTATGCTCCTTACGGCAGGGTCCTGGACGTTTTCTTGCGGTATGGCATGCTGATCCTTGCCAATCTTGGCATTTCTAGGTTCAGGCTCCTCCTCACCGAATATAGAGAGCTGCACCACCCCGCCTCTCCCGTCAGGCGTATCCAAGCCGCCGCCAGAAGAGAGCAGACCTTGTTGGCGCTCATGGACGGATTCCACACTTTTTTGGCCCTCTGCAAGTTGCACAGACGAACCTCGATGCTCTTCCTGCATGGCAGAGGAGCCTTGTTCTGAAGCCACTGCGGCCAGCGAAGCCATTTCCAAGCCCTGCAGCAGGCCATAAGCACGTTCAATAATGCTTCCAGGCAAACCCGCCAATCTTGCGCAATAGATACCATAACTGCTGTCAGCCGCACCAGGCATCAGCTTCCGAAGAAAATGCACCTTGTCCCCACTTTCCTGAACAGCCATGGAGTAATTCTTCAGACCGCCAAGACTCTCCTGCAGATGGGCAAGCTCATGAAAATGCGTGGAGACCAGCGCTTTGCAGCCGATATGATCGTGTACGTATTCAATAACGGCTTGGGCAATAGCCATGCCTTCACTTGTAGAGGTACCGCGTCCAAGTTCATCGATGATGATCAGGCTGCGCGGCGTGGCCTTTTCGGTCATAACCTGGATATCGGCCATTTCTACCATAAAGGTGCTCTGGCCGCCAATTAGGTCATCCGCCGCCCCTATGCGCGTGAAAATACGGTCCACGATCGGAATTACCGCTCGTTCTGCCGGAACAAAGCAGCCGATCTGGGCTAAAATCGATAACAAAGCGACCTGCCGCATGTACGTGCTTTTTCCGGCCATATTAGGTCCGGTTATCAGCAGAATGGACGAGCCATCCTTGCATAAATCCGTTCCGTTTGCAATAAACGTAGAATCTTTCATGACCGCCTCAACGACAGGATGACGGCCGTTTTCCACGATATAGTCGTAACCGTCGCTCAATTCAGGCTTCACAAAACGGTATTCCGCACTAACCGCAGCCAATGATTGATAGACGTCAATCTCTGCTATGCGCTCTGCGAGCTTCTGCAGCCGGCTTACCTCCATGTTCAGCTTGTCCCGAAGCTCCGTAAACAGAGCATATTCCAAGTCAACCATCTTTTCCTGCGCTTCCAGGATCAGACCTTCTTTTTCTTTCAGTTCAGGTGTAACATAACGCTCTGCATTGGCTAAGGTCTGCTTGCGCTCATAGCGGCCTTCCGGCAGGGACGACAGATTCGACTTGGTCACCTCAATATAATAGCCGAACACTTTGTTATAACCGATCTTCAGAGACTTGATCCCGGTAACCGCGCGTTCCTTGGCCTCGAGTTCCGCGATCCAGCGTTTGCCGCTGGTGCTCGCTTCCCGAAATTCATCCAGCCGTTCATGGTATCCAGGCTTGATGATGCCCCCGTCACGCACAGACACCGGCGGCTCATCCACAATTGCATTCTCGATCAGTTCGCACAGATCGTCACAAATATCGGTATCCGCAGCCACACGCCGCAGCGTCTCAGAAGAGGACTGCGCACAAAGCTCTTTCAATGATGGGATCTGCCTCAGCGAGAGCTTGAGCGCATTCAAATCCCGGCCATTTGCACTGCCAAACGCAATCCGGCCAACCAGTCTTTCGAGATCGTAAATCTCCTTAAGCGCCATCCGCAAATCTTCACGCAGTATGTACTGGTTATATAAATGCTCAACAGCCTCCAGCCGCTCCTCGATCCGGCTTCGTGACAACAGCGGTTTATCGATTCTACGCCGCAGGAGTCTGGCTCCCATGGATGTTTCCGTACGGTCTAGAAGCCACAAGAGCGAACCTTTCTTCGAGCGCTCACGCACCGTCTCAACCAGCTCCAGATTGCGTCTTGTAAACGGATCAAGGACCATGTATTGCCCAGGTTCGTAAGAAGCAATCTGGGTCAATTGTCCAAGTGACCGCTTCTGCGTCTCGCTTAAATATGAGATTAGCAGGGAAATGCAGGCTCTACGTTCTTCATCCAGGCGAGCCCAGGCCGGTTCTCCGAATTGACTACGAACCAGCTGGTCCTCTCTGCGATCCCAAGCCGTGTACACGATGTTCCGGCTGCCCGGGAGCGCCTGTGACGAGATGATATCGAGAAGCGAGGCATCTCCGATGATCTCGGAAGGCTCATAGATACCAATCTCATCCCGGAGCCATTCCTCAGACGCCGGAACCGAGGTTACATAAAGCTCGCCCGTCGACAGGTCGCATGCCGAGAGAGACATTAACCCCCCAGCCTCTGTGACGCACACCATGTAGTTATTAGCTTTATCCTGGACGGATTTGCCGTCCATGATGGTTCCCGGTGTTACGACTCTGACAATTTCGCGCCGCACCATGCCTTTGGTAACGGATGCGTCCTCCATCTGCTCACAAATCGCAACCTTATAGCCTTTTTCGATTAACCGCTGTATATAACCTTCTGCGGAATGATAGGGCACACCGCACATCGGTATTTTCTCGGATGCGCCGCCCTCGCGGCCAGTCAACGTAATCTCCAGTTCCTTCGATGCCAGGATTGCATCGTCAAAAAACATTTCGTAAAAATCACCCAAACGGAAAAAAAGAAACGCATCGCGCGCTTGTTCTTTAACGTTCAAATATTGTTCAATCATCGGCGTATATTTAGCCATGACGTACCTCCAATACCAATCTAGCTTGACCTCCATTATAACAGAAATCAACCCCAGGCATCATGGCTTCACGGGAATATTCCACAAGGGTCTGATATCCCTACTTTCATCCCAGGTTCTCCCTGCCTCCATATGCGATAACGCCAGCTCGATCTCGCGTGCGTAATCCGCATATTCGGGCAGTGCGGTCAGGTCCCGATGCCAGCCTGCAATACACTCCTTGAGCACTGGTTTATCGCCTTCATAATACGCTCTGTGATACCGCTCGGAATTCAGGGGTCTCGCCGGCAGTCGGTCACTATAGCGGGCTATCAAGTAGGCAAGATAGAGTGACACCTTCGCCACGAGGGGCGACACCAGAAAGCTGGGAAGTGTCCGATATTCAAAACCTCCATACGCCTGCCGCCGGAAATCACCAAGATAACCATAACGGGGTCTGCGAGACCGCCCTTTGGGGTCTTCCAACAATACCATTGGCAAAGCCAGGTAATTATCCAGGGCTTGAAGAAGAGGCACGGATAACCGTACGCCGCTGAAATGAATATGACCACCTAACGGAAAATCTACGTAAGGCAGAGCACCAGCTCTCCAGCTTAAGGAATGATCCTGAATCTGGCTGTGAGCTTCATGCAAAGCTTTTTGCATTTCAAGCAGCAGCGCCTTCGGGTTCGGCTTGGGTGAGGGCCTTAGCTCGGCGATCGGATAAATAACCTCACCGTGGAATCGAACGGCATCACTGCCGGCGACTCCGCCGCGTTCCATAAAATCCGATGCATGTACAATTTCCCCATTATCCTTCATTAGCACGAACTCTGGGTCCATTCCCATGGTTAATGATATAGCGGAGGTAGAATCTTGTGCCTCATTATTCGCCCTGTCCCCTTCGGTCCCCTGCCCTTTTGCACTCATAACGGTTTTGTTATTGCCAGCGATCATACGAACTCCCTCTACCAGATATCTGCGACCAGAACGAGCCGCGATGAGAACCTGGCCTTCATCCACACCCAGCGTATACAGGGATCGCACCGCTGCTTTCTCCAGTCTTCGGAGCAGGCCATCTTCATACCTTCCATTCTCGGGATCAGGTTGATATCCCGCTTCGCTGCCCCCCAGCAGACCACGGCTGATCCACGTTGCCGCCAGCTCCTTCACATGGACGGTGTAACGGGCCGTGTAATTTTTGTCTTCATCTGAACCCAGGCTCATGCGGCATGGGATGCCCGACCTGATTAATCGTGACTGCACCAGGAGTCGATCCGTCCCCATCGCTGCATACTCGTTTGCAGCCTTTGCTTTTACCGTAAATCCGCCCATATTCCCGCCCCCTGCGAAAAAAAATAAAAAAGAGGGCATCCGCCCTCCGCAAAGCTGCCCCCGCTGCATATGCTAAGATTATAATCATTCCTACAGGAGGGTTAACTTACAGCTCATCCTCCAGACCTTCGTAATCAAGGTCTTCGTAATCATCGACTTCGTCTCCAAGGGCGTATTCGAATTCCTTGTCTTCGTAGTCGCCGTGATGGTCCGTGCATACTTTAACGACCACCTTGGTCTCGGCAACCAGCTCCACCGCATACTCTCTTTCTACCCGTAGAATAACACTTTTGCCGTTCGAGGATACGCTGGCCTCCACGCAGCTCGGCTCCTGTGTCGCTTCAGCCGACACTTCCACCGTGGATGCACGATGCTTCGGATCCAGATAGGAAAGAGGCACGCGTTCTACATAGGATACCGTTTCTTTCGCCACATCGGTCTGCGAATTTTTGTCATAGGAATACCAGATGTTTACATCGTAAGTACCAATAACTTCAATTCCGTCTCCGGCGGCAACCGCCTCGTATTGATGGTTTATAATCCAGGCCCCCAGGATACTGGTCGGATTATTAGGCGGAGTCACGGTATGTGTTACGGTAGAGAATTTACGACCCTTGCCGCAGATCGCCTTCGTGATGATTTCTCTACATTGGTGTTTATGACTCAATGACATCTTCGAACCTCCTCCATACAATCATTCCATACATGTGTATGCAAGACATGGGCGAATGTTGAATGAAGTGGTCCAAATAAATTCATATGATGCCAAAAAATATGAGTTTTATTTCTGCCGATCCCTCAGGGATACGGCCGAATCCGCGCTCTTCCGGGCTTTTTTCGCTGTGGGCGCCTTGTATTTCTTCGAAATATTCAAGTAGTATTCCAGCTCTCGGCATAACTGCAAGATCGCAGCCCGAACCTCAAATTCCTCACGTGTGGTCGGGAGCTCCATCTCCTTAAACCGTTCCTCCAACTCAATCAGAAGACCCTCGGACTTTCCCGTATATTCCTCTGCAACCACATCGTGGCTTAGCTGCTCGAATATTTCGGCAGTCAATACGCCAGTTGGTAGCCGCTCATACACCTGGGATATTTGGTGGATCATGCTCTGAATATTCTCCATCTGCTCTTTTCGCATATAAAAATATATGTTCCAGGCGCCATCCGGATGAATCATCTGGTTCTCTGAAGCACGCTTCGCTTCTTCTATTCCCTTTTCGATCTCCCGGTTGGCCTCGATCAGTTCTTTGCCATCCCATATATGCTCCGGGTCTCTAAGCGTATGTGAGAAGTGACTGAAAATGACAGAGAACAGCCCGTCCACCTTCCGGCGGATGTCCATCATCGCCCCTTCGCTGTTTGGCATATAGACCAAATTCACAAGCATGGCCGAACCCAGGCCGATGATCAGCAATTCGAATTGAGTAATCAGAACACCCACGCCAAGTGCCTCGCCCTGGAATACACGGAATACCACGACCGAGCTTGTAACGATGCCTTCTTTGAAGTTAGCTCTCGAGATGAGCGGGAACGCAAGCAAGATATACAATGCCAATACCCAATAATGAAAGCCGAGAAAATAAAACAGAATACATGCCAGCAGCAGACCCAATAAAGAAGCAAAGAGTCTTGAGGATATGGAGCGCACACTCCGCTTTCGCGTAACGTCAACACCCAGGATAGCAAGAAGACCGGCGGACGTTGCCCCCGGTATATTCAATGCGTCTGTAATTAATATGGCAAGCAGACTTGCCGCAGCCGTTTTGATGACACGAAATCCCATGTGATGAAGAGCCTCCAGGCAGGTTGATGAACGATATAGTTGAATAATGATTCATTGCATATATAAGGTAACTTCATCCTAGCTTATTTTTACGCCATAAACAACTGTACTTGACTGTATTAGCAGGCCCCTTTAACGGTGGGTTAACAACTTCCTCTCTATATACACCACGATCTGATACATAGCGGTAGCTACGACTGCGATAATGAGCAGACTTGATAATACTAGTGTAAAGTTGAACACCTGAAATCCATACATAATCAGATACCCGAGCCCCGACTTAGCGACAAGGAATTCGCCGACGATGACACCAACCCATGCCATGCCCACATTGACTTTGAGCGTAGAGACAATCGCCGGATAAGATGCCGGGAGTACAACCCTTTGGAATACCTGCCGCTTGCTCCCGCCGAAGGTCCGGACCACCTTGATCAGATTGGAATCCACTTCATTAAAGCTGTTGTAGACGACAAGGGTAGTCACGATCACCGTAATGGATAATGTGGTAACGACAATAGCGGTAAAGCCAGCTCCGAACATCACGATAAATATCGGACCCAGCGCCACTTTTGGCATGCTGTTAAATACGACCATGTACGGGTCCAGCACCTTGTTGAGAAACGGTGACCACCAGATGAGTACGGCCAGAAGCGTGCCTACCAGTGTGCCGAGCAGAAAGCCGACAACCGTCTCGCCAACTGTGATTCCCAAATGTCCCCATAACTCGCCCCTCACCGCCTGCTTCCCGATGTTGGCGAAGATTTTGGAGGGGTAGCTGAACAGCAGCACGTCGATCCATTTGAACCTGCCTGCCGCTTCCCACCATACAAAGAACAGCAGCAGCAGGCTTAGCTGAACGGTCAGCACTCGGCTTCGGCTCCGCCTTTTCAATTTCATATGCTCAACATAAAGATCCTGCAGCCAGCCCTTAGACGGAACCGCGGAAGGCTCTTCTCGTGACGTCATAGACTCCCCTCCTTCCCAATCGCTTGCATTTCCTCCCATATCTCATGAAATAATTCATTGAAACCCGGCTCCTTGCGGGCATAAAAAGGCTGTGTTGCCCGAATGTTCCCGGGGATATCGAACAAGCGATGAACTCGACCGGGATTACGGTTAAGCAAAATGACCCGATCGCTCATTGCAATCGCCTCGGATAAATCATGTGTCACCAAAATGGCGGTTTTTCCACGTTCCTTTAATGTCTCAACGATCAGATCCTCCAGCTGCAGCTTCGTCTGATAATCCAACGCAGAGAATGGTTCATCCAACAGCAGAAGCCCCGGGTCTGTGGCCAAGGTCCTTACAAGCGCGACCCGCTGCCGCATTCCGCCTGACAACTGCGAGGGATATAGGCTACCGCTTTCTCCAAGCCCCATTTCCTTGAGCAGGTTCTCTACAATGCTGCGACTTTCCGGATTCAATCTCTCCGTCAGTTCCAAACCGATTAAGGCATTATCCATTATGGTCCGCCATGGAAACAGATAGTCCTGCTGCAGCATGTAGCCCACCTCGGAAGACGGCCCGTTTACCGGTTTGCCGTTTAGAGAGGCAGTTCCTTTGGAGGGTGCCAGCAGGCCGGCTATGATTGATAAGATGGTCGTCTTTCCGCACCCGCTAGGGCCTACCAGGCTGATGAATTCTCCCGGGTCCACCTTCAATTGTATTCCTTCCACGGCCAGAGAGGCTTCCCGATCAGTGACGTACACATGGGCAATATCATTTAATTCAACTACCGGTACCATGGTGCTCTCTCCTTTCATTCGATGGATCGGGAGCACGCGATTATTTTGCTTGCTTCGCTTTCTCTGCAAAGCTGTTGTTAACGATCGTGCCTGGCGCCACCCGTTCCTTTAATTCTCCGGCTTGCTCCATCACGTCCAGCAAATTGTTCCACTCCGCTTCATCCACGATCGGATCCGTTGCATAGCTGCCTTGCTCCTTGTAGCGTTTGACAGAGGAGACAACGATATCCCGGTCGCTGTCTTTAAAATACGGCATGATCGCATCGGCGATATCCTCCGGGCTGCTTGACTCCACCCATTGTTGTGCCTTGTAGAGTGCATTCGTAAACTTCTGCACGGTTGCATCATTTTTGTCGATATAACTCTGCTTCGTCATGAAGACGGTGTACGGCAGATGTCCGCTTTCCACACCAAAGGAAGCAACGACCTTACCCCGTCCTTCTTTTTCAAAAATCGAGGCTTGAGGCTCAAACAACTGCACGAATTCACCCGTGCCGGAAGCATAAGCGGAAGCGATATTGGCAAAATCGATGTTCTGTATCAGTTCCAAGTCCGCCTGCGGGTCGATCCCATTTTTCTTCAATGTAAACTCGCCTGCCATCTGCGGCATGCCGCCCTTACGCTGTCCGAGAAACACTTTACCCTTCAGCTGATTCCAGTCGAAAGCACCTGCCCCATCCCTGGCCATCAGGAAGGTGCCGTCCGTTTGCGTCACCTGCCCGAAGTTTATAACCGGATCCTCCGAGCCCTGCTGGTACACATAAATCGATGTCTCCGATCCAACAAGTGCCACATCGATAGCTCCCGAAAGCAGAGCGGTCATCGTTTTATCCCCGCCAGGCGTCGTCTGCAGCTCTACATTCAGACCCTCTTCCTTGAAAAAACCCTTCTCCAATGCGACGTACTGCGGCGCATAAAAGATCGAACGCGTCACTTCGCCTATCCGTACCTTCGTAGAAGAGCCGCCGCCACTGCACCCGGTAAGCACTGCCCCGTACACGAGGAGCATCGACAAACCCAGCCCCCACCATTTTTGACGTTTCATCCGTATCCCTCCATTCCATTAACCCCATGTTCCCTTCCAGCATATGCACACGCCCGCCCTAAGGTTAAACGCCTGACAGTGCCTAATTTCGAAGTATTGATGCGGTGCCTGAAAGGGACATTAGATGGAAGTGTACAGGTTGAGACAAGGCTAATGACACAAAAAAAGACACAGCCGTTAAGGCTGCGTCTTCACTGTTAAGTAATGGTTAGGTAATTACAGTTTGTAAATCTCTTTATATTTCTCTTCCAGATAATCCGCCAAATAGTCAGGATTCAGTTCTTCCCCGGTGACACGTTCGATGATCTCAGCCGGCTTCTCGCTTTTTCCGTATTTGTACACCTGTTCCGTCAACCATTCCTTGATCGGAGCCAGGTTCCCCTCTTCAATGAGCTGATCAAAGTTAGGCAGCTGTTTGCGCAGCGTATGGAGCATCTGGGCCGCATACATGTTGCCGAGGGAATACGAAGCGAAATATCCGAAATCGCCGCCTGACCAGTGAACGTCCTGCAGAACGCCCATCCCGTCATTAGGCGGCATAATGCCAAGGTATTCTTGATACTTGGCATTCCACGTTTCCGGCAGATCCTTTACGGCCAATCCTTCATTAAAGAGCATCTTCTCAATTTCATATCGAATGATGATATGTAGGTTGTAAGTCAACTCATCGGCTTCAATGCGAATCAGAGAATTTTCCACCTTATTCGCTGCTTGGTAGAACGTCTCAGCATCCACGTCCTTCAATTGGTCAGGGAAATGCCGCTGCAAATCCGTGAAATAACGGCGCCAGAACGGACGGCTGCGACCGATCATGTTCTCCCATAGACGGGATTGGGACTCATGGATTCCCATTGAAGTACCGCCAGAGAGTGGTGTGCCGGCAAGTTCTTTATCAATGTTCTGCTCATACAGGGCATGGCCCCCCTCATGCAAAGAACTGAATACCGCGCTCAGCACATCATCCTGGAGGTACATGGTTGTAATCCGAACATCTCCCGGATTCAGGCCCGTTGCAAATGGATGAACACTCTCATCCAAACGCCCTGCCTCAAAATCGTAGCCCAGTTGCTCCAACAGGAACAGACTGAATTTCTCCTGCTGTTCTTTTGGGAACAGTTGATCAAGGAATCCCGCTTCCGGCTTGACGGACGACTCCTGGATTGCATGAACAAGCGGTACCAGGCGCGCTTTCAGGCGTTCGAAGATGGCATCCACCTTTTTCACGGTTAAATCAGGCTCATACATATCAAGGAGGGTGTCGTACCGGGTATCCTTCACGCCCCAATAATCAATGAATTCTTGTTTAAATGCTACAATTTTCGTTAAGTAAGGCTCGAAACTTTCAAAATCGCTATTCTTCTTCGCCTCTTCCCATTTGGTCTCCGATTGGGCGGCGAGAATGGAATACTCCTGGAAGCGTTCGGGCGGAATGGACTTGCTCTGATCATATGTCTTGCGCATCTCTGCGATCATACGGCGCTGACGCTCGGTCAGCTGCTCGGTATTTCCCGACTCGGCGAAAAAGGACAACAGTCGGCCCATTTCGTCCGAAATCTGCAGTTTAAATGCTTCTGTGGATAGAACTCCGATCGTTTCGGAACGGATTTCCGCGCCTTTACGGGGAGCTCCTGTCCGCAAATCCCAATGCAGCAGGCCAATCGCTTCATAGTAGCTCATAATTTTGCGAACCAATCGATCAAATTGTTCCCATTCCTGTAAATGTTGAACTGCCATATTGGTACACCTTCTTTTTCTAATATATTATGAGATTTTCTTTACTCTATTGATGATACTTTTTACAAGGTATATAATCAACTTCCAGAAAGAATAAATAACAAACTACATATAAAGGAGTGTCAGGATGCCGTGAAGATTCAACTCACAAAGCAAGCAGAGCTGAAGCTGAAAAACAAACTCGGTGACCGGCCGGGTTCCATCAGGCTGATCTATGACACGGAGGGATGCGGATGTGCCGTTAACGGAGTCCCAGGCCTGCGTATTGTAGATGAGCCGACGACCGAGGATCTCGCCGTCGAAACGGGTAGCTCTGTCCCGTTTATTGTAAACCGCCGGCAAGCTGTTTTTTTCGAGGACACCATGAGGCTCGATGCTGATCCAGAAGCCTATTCTTTCAGCCTTGACAGCAGTGGACAGAGTTATGGAAATCATATTCAAATAAGTGATGACCGAGCTTAAGCAAGGCCAAACAACCGATACAAAGGAGAGAAAATCAATGGAAAAACATCTAAATAGTATTTTGGAGCACAACCGTACTTTTGTGGAGAACAAAGAATATGAATCATACCTGACTAGTGCCTTCCCGGAGAAAAAACTTGTCATCATCACGTGTATGGACACACGCTTGGTGGAACTGCTACCTAAAGCAATGAATTTCAAGAACGGCGATGTCAAAATCATTAAAAACGCAGGTGCTATAATTTCCCAGCCTTTCGGAAGTGTTATGCGTAGTGTCATGGTTGCACTGTACGAACTCCAGGCTGAAGAAGTTATCGTTGTAGGTCACTACGAATGCGGCATGGCTTCCCTCAATGCCGAGGTAATGATCCAGCATATGAGAGACCGCGGCATCTCGGATGAAGTTCTGTCCACGCTGGAAAACTCCGGCATCCGCTTGTCCAAATGGCTCCGCGGATTCGATAACATTACGGATGGCGTCAAAAACACAGTTGACCTGATCAAGAACCATCCTCTTCTTCCTCCGAACGTACCCGTTCACGGCATGGTCATCGACCCGACCACCGGGGCGCTTGATCTGGTTGTAGAAGGATACGAGAACGAATAAATCGGCCGAAGTCAAATCGAAGCACAAACGCTCCTGCGTTTGTGCTTTTTTAGTCACAATTTTACCAAAAGCAGAGAGATTCCCCTCTCTCCCGGTTGTCAAACCATACAGTTTCAGTGTACACTTTTTAACAAACGGACCAGTGGGCGGATTTACTCCCCTGCAGTCCACGATATGCGTTTCAAAGGGAGCTATGTCCATGAATACGTTGTCATACGGCTTGTTAGGATTACTAGCAAGAAAAGAATCATCGGGATATGATTTGATGCTTCGAATTCAGCCATTTTGGCAGGCCAAACATAGTCAAATCTATCCTCTGCTGTCCAGCATGGAAGAGAAACATCTGTTGTCCTCGCACTGGGTCCAGCAAAGCGACAAACCGGATAAGAAGATTTATGCGATTACGGAAAAAGGCATGCAAAAGCTGCGTGAATGGATGTACCAGCCGATCGCGCCCGCAGTTACGAAGGATGAGCTTTCTCTGCGCACCTTTTGCCTGTGGCTGACAGAGACCGGCATTGCCATTGATATTTTCGAGGATCGCAGAATTGGTTATTTGGAGAAACAACGCTATTATGAACAAATTTTAGAGGGGATCCCGGAGGATACCCGCCAGATTGGAAGCAAGGCTTTTAGCAATTATATACTCGCTACCAAGGGGTTATTGATGGCTGAAACCGAGCTGAAATGGTGCGATTGGGTACTGGAATTGCTGAGACAACAGCAAAGCATAACAAACTCTGACCATGGACGAACAAAGTTTGAAACCTTATCGTGACCCGTCCGTATTACTTTTTATACTCTAAATTTACTGGGAGGTTCGACAGAACACAATGAAAAAAGTACTGACTATTCTCGTGGCGATTACACTCTTCTTTGTAGCGCTGACACCTGATTCCGTAGATGCCCGAAGAGGCGGCGGAGGTTTTAAATCCGGGACCAAGACATACAACAGCACACCGAAAAAGAATACCAACAATGTTCAACAATCGAACAATCGTTCCAATACGTCGGGAGCCGCAGGCAATACAGCTAAACGGGGATTCTTCAGCGGCGGCAGCTTGATGAAAGGTCTCATGATCGGCGGACTTGCCGGCTTGCTGTTCGGCAGCATGTTTGCAGGTATGGGCTTCATGGGTGAAATCATGGGCTTGCTCATTAACCTGATCGCCATCTGGGCATTGATTATGATCGTTATGGCCGTTGTACGTGCCGTTAGAAACCGTCGTCAACAAAACGAGCGTCGTGACGATCATCAAAATCGGTACTAATCTATGGTTTTAAGCATGGATGAAATCATCAATGCGGTCTGTCTTCATCAGGCAGAGCGCAGGGGAGTCAAACCGACCGATGTATCGCTTGAACTCAGCTGGGACGAAGAAACCGGATATACTGCAGAAGTATGGGTCAATGGAAGAACGCAATACTTGATTGAGGCTAACCTCATCGAAGCTATACTCCGCTACCTGCACTCCGAGTACGATATCCGTGCCTACAGCGAGCAGGTAAGACTTGAGCTGGAAGACGAAATTATCGCTATTGTCCAGCAATAACCTTATCACACAAGTAACAGCCCTTTCGCCAATACGCGAAAGGGCTGCTTTTTTATAATGGTTCACGCTAACTCGCATTTGATGGCAGCAGAATCTGTATTGCAGCTTACTGCTATTGCTTAATCCTCCTCCATTCCTTCAGGCTGTTCAGAATATGGCCCGCGGCAAATACGATGCTGATTATAAACAAGAGAATGGAATGCAAAACCACCGAGGCTGCCAAGGAATATATCACCGGACTGATCGCCAGCGGTACCGGAATGCCCAGAAACGGTTGAAATAACAGGCGGTATTCCCTTCTGCCCCAATAGTATCTACACCAGCATCCATAATAGAGCAGAAGCGATAGCATCATGATGATCAACGACATGAGCTCATACCCTTGCTCTACATGGACTACATAGAATATAGGGACAATCAAGGCCCCGATTCGCCCGATCCCTTCAGCTACCGAGAAGATCATACTGCTGCTGGGCTGACCGGACATGTTTCGGGGTGGATAAATGAAGAATAATAAATTAGGCAGCAGGATCATAAACGGTATGAACAGACTCTCCGGATGCAACAAAGCATATCCCCTCCTTTTATCATTTTGATTACTGGAAGTCATTTATGTATCTTCATCTTCCCTGCGGCAGAGGTTTTTTGCACCTGCACTTTATGTATACTGCTTCGAGGCTTGGCATTCACTAATGAGTCTTTTTCTGAAAATGTTCAACTCATGGTATAATCTAGTAATATGGCATCTTTATCTACCATATACGAAATAGATTCGAGAGGAGCACGATTCATGCAGCAACACAAACGCTGGGGCAGGATCAAGCGCTGGGTAGGTGCCGGTGCGCTAAGTTTGACCATTCTGCTGGGCCAAATCCCGCAACTTTATGCCGATACTCCAGGAGCCGTACCCGATATCAGCCCTTGGTCTGTGGCAACACTGAACGAAGGTGAGAAATACGGCATTTATCCGATGGATTGGTACTATGACGGGACCTTCAGACAATCCATTACAGAAGCCAAGTTCGAGTCCCTGTTGGATACGACAGAGAAAAAACTGGACCAGCTTGGTCTTAAGAAGAAGTCCGGTACCCCCTCCATACCCGCAGGAGAAGTCATTAACAGGGAAACAATCATTACTGCCTTATTTCAACTAATCTCCCATTATGAGCTACCTGAAGCTTTTGGAAACACGGAGATTGGAGCGGTTGAATACATGCAGCAAACAGGCATCGTAAAAGGAACGAAAGCGGGCCTTCAGCTGGATCAGCCTGCTACAGTGGAACAAGCAGTTGTAATGGCCAGCAGACTCGTCGAATATACATACGATAAGGCCGGTGGCGGAGCCGAAGGCCTGCTGTGGAAAGTGACTCATAACAACAACACCCTGTATTTGCTCGGCTCGGTTCATTTGGGCATTACCGATATGTACCCGATGCATAAAAGCATACGAGATGCGTTTGCAGCCTCAGACGATCTGTGGGTCGAGGTGGATATCGTAAACGGAGATATGACGTATTTCCAGGACCAAATGGTATACAGTGATGGCACCAAGCTGCAAGATCACATTCCGGCAGCCACTTACGATAAGCTCCAACGTCTGCTGAAAAAGCTTGAAATGCCAGCGAATACGTTCGACAGCTACAAACCATTTGGCATTTCGAATACCCTCACTACACTCGGATATTTTGAAGATCCGGCGGACAGCGGCTTAGCCATGGCGACCGGAGTTGACCGCCATTTCCTGCTCAGCGCCCTGTTGACAGGCAAACCGATCCATGAGCTTGAGAGCATCAAACTCCAAGCAGATCTGTTCGCTGACGTGCCAGTTGACACTCAAGCGAAGGAACTGGAGGAAATTCTGGACGTGCTCCTGTCAGAAACCGGAAGTAAGAACATCGCCAATAACCTGAAACAAATGCAGCAATATTGGATTGAAGGCGATGCGGAGGGCCTGAAGAAAACTCTTGCCGCTGAAGGTGCGTTTACGGAAGGTGACACAAACCAGCGTCTGATAGGAGAAAGAGACAAGAATATGGCAATCAAATTGGCGCAGTTGCTGGAGAAAGACGGAACCCACACTTCCTTCGTCGTTGTAGGTGCAGCGCATTATGTTATGGAGGGCATGGTAGTCGATTTATTAAAGGAAAAAGGCTATGATGTCCAGTTAGTAGAAAAATAAAATAATAGGCTTGTCCATCATCGCCTTGTTCCTTCATCATCTGGGAACAAGGCGATTTCTATATCATAAGCGAGTATCCCTGCAGCGGCTATACCAGGTATCATTGACCTTCGCTCTGAGATTGCCGATAATAGTAGGATACGTTCACTATCTTAAGGGATTGGAGCCAAGCAATGAAATATCATAATCTGGAAGAATGCATCGTGGATCTGGAGAAAAACGGTCATTTAATACGAGTCCAAGAAGAGGTGGATCCTCATCTCGAAATGGCAGCTATACATATGAAAGTCTATGAAGCGGGCGGTCCGGCTCTGTTATTCGAGAAGGTTAAGGGTTCAAAATTCCGGGCAGTATCCAACCTGTTCGGCACAATCGAACGCAGTAAATTCATATTTCGCGATACCTTTGAGTCCACTCAGGACGTCATCGCTATTCGCAATAATCCGATGAAGGCCCTAAAGCAACCATTCAAGCATCTCGGAGCGGGACTTGCAGCCAAATCGGCACTCCCCATCAAAAAAACAGGCCTCCCGCCCGGCTTTCAGGAAATCCAGATTACCGATCTGCCGCTGATTAAACACTGGAAAGACGACGGTGGGGCTTTCGTTACCCTGCCTCAAGTATATTCGGAAGATCCCGAAAAACCCGGCATCATGAATTCCAACCTGGGCATGTATCGGGTACAGCTTACAGGCAACGAATATGATATAAACCGGGAAGTCGGCATTCACTATCAAATACACCGGGGTATTGGGATCCATCAGGCGAAGGCAACTAAACTGGGGCAGCCGCTGAAGGTAAGTTGCTTTATCGGGGGACCTCCCGCCCATACGATTTCAGCGGTTATGCCGCTTCCGGAAGGCATGAGCGAGCTTACTTTTGCCGGTTTGCTGTCCGGGCGTCATTTCCGTTACAGCTATGTTGACGGTTATTGCATCAGCCATGATGCAGATTTCGTTATTACAGGCGAGATCTACCCCGGCGAAACCAAGCCGGAAGGACCTTTTGGCGATCACCTCGGTTATTACAGCCTTGTTCACCCATTTCCTGTTATGCGTGTGCATAAGGTCTATGCCAAGCAGAATGCGATCTATCCTTTTACGGTCGTTGGTAGGCCTCCGCAGGAAGACACTTCCTTCGGCGAATTGATTCACGAACTGACCGGCGGGGCGATCCGGCAGGAAATTCCGGGCGTGAAAGAAGTCCATGCGGTTGATGCGGCGGGCGTACACCCCTTGCTCTTAGCGATTGGCAGCGAACGGTACACCCCGTACCAACAAGTGAAACAGCCGGCAGAGCTTCTCACGATCTCCAATCGGATATTGGGTACAGGCCAGTTGAGTTTAGCCAAATATCTGTTTATCGCGGCTGAAGAGAAGGAGCCTCTAAGCACACATCGCATCGAAGAGTTTATGACCTATATCCTGGAGCGTATTGATCTGCGCAGGGACATTCACTTCCAAACGAATACAACGATAGATACCCTCGATTATTCTGGAACTGGGCTCAATACCGGCAGCAAGGTAGTATTCGCAGCGGTTGGTGATAAACAAAGAGAATTATGCCAAGAGGTGCCCGCACTCCTGAATGATCTGCCTGGTTATTCACCAGCACGATGGATTATGCCCGGCATTGTCGCCATCCAGGGGGGGGCTTTTACGAGTTATTCCGAAGTGGAGCAGGAAATGTCACGGCTTAGCGAAGCGATTCGTGAGCGGGGGTCGCTCCCTTCCTGTCCGATGATCATTTTGTGTGATGACAGTGAGTTCATGAGTGCGAACGTAAATAATTTTCTCTGGGCGACCTTTACGCGCAGTAACCCTTCCCATGATATCCACGGCTTGGATAGCCGGTATGAGCATAAACATTGGGGCTGTGACACGGTTATTATCGATGCACGAACGAAACCGCACCAAGCTCCGCCGTTAATTCCGGACGCCGAGGTAGAGAGTAATATCAAGCGTGTGTTTGCGGACGGGGGCAGCTTAAGTCGTATCCAAGTCCGTGAATAACACATAATAACTGAGATATATTATCTCTAAAGAATCCAATAAATTTTCGCATTAAAAAGGGGCTGGCCCTTAGTCGTATTGACTATGGGTCAGCCCCTTTTGTTCATTTATGAATGCTCCATCTGTCTTATTCATTGGGCGATTCCTCCGCATCGAGGAATGGTTTGTTTACAAAGTAATACATAAAACCCATGAGCAGCACACCGCCAATCAAATTCCCAATCGTTACTGGTATCAGATTATGCAGTACGCCCTCTAGAGAAATCGTGCCTGGATGATTCAGTACCAGTGCAATGGCGAATGTGCACATGTTCGCAATGCTATGCTCGTATCCCGAGATGAAAAAGCAAAAGACAAACAGCATCATCGCAAACATTTTGGCGCCATCGCCCTTCAAGGACATCGGAATGAAAAACGCAAGGCATACAAGCCAGTTACAGAGTATCGCTCTGAAAAATAGCTGTAGGGTTGGTGTGGTCATTTTGTGCTCAACGACATCAAGCAAGAACCCGTTTACCGATGCATCCATGAATAGTCCCGTTAAGAAAATTAACAATGCAAACGCACATGCCCCTAAAATATTCCCGACGTAGCTGAAAATCCAAAGCTTGACGACCTCCAGCCACCGTAATTTTTTGCGAAGAGCAGCATACGTGTAGTAGAACGTATTCCCCGTAAACAAGTCCCCTCCCCCATATGCGATCAGAATGATCGCCGCTCCAAACGTAATAGCAGCCATCGGGTAGGTTAGCGGGGATTGCTCCAGATAAAAGAAGTTGCCTGTCTTGAAAGCGACAATGACGCCGAAGCCGATAAACATGCTGGCGAGCATGGAGCGCGCGATGTAACGCAGCTGGCTTTGTTTGAATATTTTGTGTTTTTTGAGAGCAAGCTGCTCCACTTTGAGTAAAGATTCGGTTTCCATAGTTCCTCCTGAAGATATCGATCCTATATAGATTACACGATTTTTCCAGTTATTCATATCATCTTTTGAATCATTACCCCATTTTCCTCCTGAAGTATAAGTACATGAGCGAATGCAACCTATTCAGAACGTATCATGGAACTGGAGGTCATCCAAATGATGACATCATACAAGGACACTTATTCAAATATCAAATCTGCAATGTCAATTTCATAGAATCGTAACCCTTTGCCCTTCAGCTTCATTTATCATGGAAAGATAAGCTTGCGCAACTGTTTAATTTTCAGCGCATGTGGTAATTAGATGCTACGAAGGAGAGGATGCAACATGAACTTGATACAACCCGTCAAATATGCAATCGTCACCTTAACAGCGGCAAGCGTTGTGGGCCTAGGTTCAATCGGTGTAAATCATGCTGTTTCGCCAGTGCAGCAGGCAGCAGGCGCCACGGCGGCAAGTGCCGACAATTACGCTTCCGAGCATGCACTCATGACGCTTAACAGCTTCTATAAACCTGCATTAAAAGGACAATTTCCTGGCGCCGTCAGCGGTTTAACGATCGGCAAAAGTTCGAAGCAGGACGTATATAAAGCCATTGGCGAGCCCTCAATGCCCGGCAAGGATGCCGATGCCTTCGATGTATATGGAGCTAATATGGGGAATCCGGGCTACGCTTTCTCGTACAAGTTGAATAAAATACGCGAAATGCGTTATTTTGGCACCAATGTGGAAAGACAGACGAACATCGGCGGCATTACGATGAAAATGTTGAAGCAGAACTGGTTCGCTCCGGATGCCACCACCACTTTCAACAATGGAAAAACCAAGCAAACGAAGCTCACGTATAATCGTGGAGATTACAAATTAGAGTTTATCTTTAACAGCAGCACGGACCTGGATCATATTAATCTGCTTAAAAAATAACGCTTGGATACCGCCATTTTTCCCGAGTGACAATATTCCATATAAAATGCACCAAGCCCGGTTTCCATGAGAAACCGGGCTTTTAACCTTACATCAACGTTTGAAACAACAGGTCCTCCATCCACTCTTGGCTTCGTTCCAAACTCTTAAATCCATTAGCCAACATATCCACCTGATCCTTTAAAATATGAACCTCGTCGGTCCCTTCTCGATAGCGACTCAAAAAATGCAAAAACACATCAACCAATCGCAATCGTAACAGTACCGAAATCGCGGTAATCTCCTCTTCGCTCAATCGCACAGCGCTGGCAAATCCTTCACAGAACTGCCGAATAGCTTTCCTCTCGTCCCGAATTCCTAAAAATCCCGATATGACCACCGCCGGCTCCATCGCCCTAACATCTCTCGTGCAAAATTCAAAATCAATAAGGGCGGAGACTATGTTCATGTTCTCCAAATCCACCAGCGGGTTCGAAAAGTTCAGGTCGCCGTGAATAAGCCGCTGCGGCAAACTTTTGATGGAATCCAGTCTGCTGCATATGTCGATGTATGCTTCTTGCCATGAATATAGGCAAATAAACAAGCATAGCGGCCACTTCCATCCTGAACTTGAACCAGCTTATCGCCGGATATGGTCGGAATTGGAGTTGGAATCGTAAAGCTCAAGTTGATTGGCTGCAATGATTCCAAATCCTCGATTTGTCACGATGCGTACTGTAAATGCGCATGACCGAGCGACGCCTAGAGTTATAAATAAAGCAGGTCGTATTATTCCAGCCCGGAGGACCTTTTACCGTATCTCCATTCCAATCTGGCCAATTCGCTTGCAGCAGCTGCTGAATCATGGCTGTACCTCTCTTACCTTCTTCAATTCTTCTACTGTTCCGAATATCTCAACATCGATTGATCCCTCACGACACGGAATCCACAATTCCCAGTTGAGCTGTCGGGCGTATTCCCGCTGCGCGCTGCCACTCGATATCGGTTGCAGTAGGATCTGTGGCACAAGTATGAGCCGCCGCGCATCGACCTTCCTCCGCTGGGCTTGTCATAGAAAGGATTGTCAGCTGAAGTTTGTTGATGATAAGAAGGGCTGAACCAATCGCCGCACCATTCCCATACGTTGCCTGACATATTATATAGTCCGTAACCATTCGGTTTATAGGCATCCACTGGCGCGGTACCGACATATCCGTCGCTTGCATTGTTTTTGACCGGAAACTTGCCCTGCCATATATTGCACTGATGCTCCCCGTCCTGCTTCAACAGATCGCCCCAAGGATAGGTCTTGCCCTTCAAACCTCCGCGCGCCGCATACTCCCATTCCGCTTCCGTGGGAAGCCGCACTCCTGCCCATTGGCAGTATGCTACCGCATCATTCCACGATATATGTACGACTGGATGATCCATCCGGGTCTCGATATTTGAATCCGCTCCCTCCGGGGCAGCCCAGTATGCGCCTTCTACCACCAGCCACCAAGGTACTTCTTGCGGGACCTGCTTAACACTAGCTTTAGTCTCCTCCGAAGCTAGCATCTCAAACACAAATGACCAGCCAAAGCGCTCCGCTTCCGTAACATATCCGGTTGCTTCTACAAATCGCCCAAACTGTCCATTCGTAACGGCATACGGTGATATTTCAAAACTGGAAATGCTCACACTGCGAGCAGGCCCCTCCCCGTCACGTGCAAAGCCCTCTTGCGAATTCGTACCCATCGTAAACGTACCTCCAGGGATAGCGATCATATTCGGATGGAGATCCGTTGGCGGTTGTTGCGGCTGCTTATGATCTGAGCCTTTTCTTTGACTGTCATGGTGTCCCTTCCGCTCGGCTTCGCCCAATTTCACGCTCGCCCTCGCGCCAGCGCAACAAGAATGTTGTTCTCCCATACTCGGTTCCTCCTATGCTTGATACAGAGAACAGGATAACCGCTATGTAGCGGTTATCCTGCTTTAATTGACGCTCTCATGTTCTATTATACGAAATAATGATCCACTATACGAACTCCCGAGGATGGCGACGCATTAATTCCGGAACTGCTTCACCCCGGCCAGTCTTCTTTAAACGCTCGATATATTGTGGCAGATTACCTTTAGCATGGTAAGGCCCGCCTTCCTTCATAACCGTCCATAACGGGTCAACATCAAATGGCATCGTTGACATCATCTGATCATGCCACTCATTCAGCAGATAGACGGCCTCCCTGCAAAGATCCGGTCTTTGAGACGCCTGATTATGCTGCTCGTGGCTATCCTCGGTGATATGAAACAGCATTTCTTTATCGAACAAGTGATAGCCGTCATGATACGTCCGAATGTAGAGCCAATCTCCAAATCGTACACTTCGCTGACAGACATGGGCACATTGGGATACCACCAAATACTCTCGGCCGCTGCCCTTACCGCTTTGCAATGTTTCCGCATAACTGGTTCCATCCCAGCTTGAAACCGGAGCAACATTCATATATTCCGCCATGGTAGGCAGCAGATCCAAATGATAATGCAGCTCGTAATCCGCTACTCCCTTCATAATGCCGGGTCCCCGGATAATCATCGGAATGCGGCAAGTGCCTTGATCCGCAGTTGCATGTTCTCCATAGATCCCTAGTTCACCCATATTCTCACCATGATCCGCGGTAATAATGATGACCAGATCATCCATCACGCCCTTGCTCCTAAGCAAGTCGAAGATCGCCCCGATATGCTCATCCATATGTCGGATACCGCAATCATACCCGTCAACCATCGTCCGCAAATCCTCCATCGATCGGATCTCACCGGGATGCCGTGGATAATCGGGGGATGTATTACTATTATACATGTTAATCTCATTCGCTCCATGCGGGCCAACCTTCTTCTGATGCTCTTGCAGTACTTCTTCCGTAATCCAATCCGGGAGAGGATCAGACTCAAAGGGATTTCCCAGCGTTTGAGGTGCCCGATAAGGTGTGTGCGGATCCCAGAAGTTCACGTACAGCATCCAGTTGTCATCCTCTGCGTTACGCTCCAGCCAATCCAGAACGACAGGTGAAACTTCTTCCGCTGATTCCATGCCGCCCTTGCCTGTATTGTACATTTCATTAAAACCTGCGTAGAAGGTCCATGCCGAATGCCGTTCTCCAAACGGACTGATGAGCGCTGTTTTCATTCCTGCCCGGCGGAAAATGGCTGGAAAACTCTCCGAAGCCAGCTTATCGTGGAAGTCACGGGTAATGCCCTCATGCCGCACATCGGCAGCCGTGCCACCATGGCCTACGACGCCGTTATGAATACCGAACTTACCGGTCATTAATGCGGTTCTTGAAGGAAAACAAGGAGCATCAGAGGTATAGTAATTGTCAAATCGTACGCCTTCTGCAGCGATTTGGTCAATATTGGGTGAAGTATTTCTATGATAGCCATAGCAGCCTAGATGATCCGGTCTGGTTGAATCCAAATCCAGCAATAACACTCTCATATTCAATCATTTCCTTCCTATTTTCAGTTTCACTTGCCAAGTCTTGAGGACATGTCGGCACATGTTAGCGTTTGCAGTTTACTGCAGTTGATTGAAATTATAGGCCGCATTCCTTGCAGAGTCGATGTACATTTCGTTATTTTTATGTACGATTCCACTCCGATTCGAACTAGCAATATCATAGAAATGAATGTACTCCTACTCAATAGAGGCATGAATATGATAGGCTATAGGTATAAAACCACTGCGAGGTGTTCGATCATGATCCAATTGATGAGCGTGAACTTTGATAATTACATACCGAATTGGCGGACACAGCTTGAGACGCTTACCTACAATGTCCTTGTGGTGGTAAGAGAAGGCAAAGTGAGATACGAAATCAATGGGGAAGAAATCATTGCCGAGAAAGAAGACGTGCTCTTTATCCCTCAGGCGGCTCAGCGAAGCGGCGGCAACTGGAATGGTGTTCCACACCAAAAGCATACTATTCTCTTTACGCTGGACCATCAGGGCTCCACAGACACAGGCATTCCCTTTCTGGATGCGGGTCAATGTTTGAAATTCAACCTGTCCCATATTCAATATGCCTATCATCGATGTGAGCGTTTGTACGAGGAAATGCGGGGCGGCAAAAGCTACCGTAACATGATCTGTCAGGGTATTCTGCAGGAGCTCATCGGCATGCTGGCCCGTGAACTCGAGAAGACTGAACTGACACCCAGCAAACGTAAATATGCCGACACCATCAAATCCTATCTGCTCGAACATTACCGTGAACCGATTGAAATCGATCGATTGGCTAAGTTAATCCAGCGTTCTTCCAACTATACTGCCGCACTCTTCAAGGAGGTGTACGGCCATTCTCCGATTCGGTATATGCATCAGCTGCGTGTGCAGGAAGCTTGCGGCCTGCTCCTTCATTCGGACATGAGCATTACTCATATCGCCCATTATTTGGGTTATTACGACACGTCCTATTTTTATCGGATGTTTAAAAAATACACCGGGCTATCTCCCACAGACTACGTGCATGAAGGAGATTTGTCCGATGTATCCATGCTGTTCACTTAACTCTTACTATTTCAAGAATCGGCAGGCTTTTGTCCTGCGAACTGAATGACATGGGACAAGCCTTGGTGCCCCTCGCCTTCCTTACGAAAGACCTCGCCCATGAAAAAATGAACAATTCGCCAATCCGCAAATAGCTCGAGGAACTCCTCGGGCCCGTATAGAAATTGCTGATCTTGCGGCCCACCGCTTCGATAAGGGATCTGGTAAGGGGAATACACTTCGGACAGGAAATACCCGCCAGGCTTTACTGCCGCTTTAACGCCTTCTAACGTCTTCATTCTCAATTCCTTAGGAAAATGCCCGAACACACAAACAATTTCATCCCATTGATTCTCAGTCCATCGTGCTTCCTCAAGGTCTACAAGCTCTGTCTTTAGCTGGACGTCGTTTGCTCTGGCCAACCTGTTGGCTTTCGCCAGACCGGATTCCGCATAATCCCATACGGTGACATTCATACCTTCACGAGCCAGAAAAACCGCATTCCGTCCTTCTCCCTCTGCAATAGCTAATGCCTCGCCCGTTAAATCTAACTTCTTATGCATATCGGCTATAAATACATTCGGGTCCGTTCCGTAGACATAATCCTCACGCCGAAACCGTTCATTCCATGAATTCATTGTTTGAACACCCCTTTGCCAAGATGATGATTCCTTGTTATTGTGTGGTCCATATACATAAGTAATCCTTCCACCATCTTACCATTCCTGTCTCAACGATGCAGATTCACTTCATATGTCCATATATGAAAACAGGTTTCCAAGTTGGATCATAGCATGTCAAGCCAGATTTTGACGGCTGTTGCTAAGATCAAGACAGCCAATATGATTTGCAGGAGCTTGGTATTCATCTTTTTTCCTGCCGCCGCTCCAAGAGGAGAGGCAATCAAACTGGCCACAACCATGATGAGCGCGGGAACATAATCCACCTGGCCCGTTGTCAACTTGCCCACTGTTGAGCCGATGGATGAGATGAAGGTAACTGCGAGAGAGGTCGCGATCGTCATTCGGGTCGGTATTTTCAGTACAACCAGCATGATCGGCACGAGCAGAAAAGCACCCGCTGCACCGACAATTCCTGCTCCGATTCCGACCAGTAAAGCCAGCCCAGCGGCCAGCCACTTGTTGAACTTGACCTGATCGAGCGGAATATCGTCAACCCCTTTGTTCGGAATGAACATCATGATAGCTGCAATAAGCGCCAATATACCATAGATGAGATTGATGCCGCCTTCACTCATCATTTTGGAGCCGAAGCCTCCGATAAAGCTGCCCAGCAATATGGCTGTACCCATATAAAGTATGAGTGATTTATTCAAATATCCGCCCTTGCGGTATGCCCAAACGCCGCCGATTGTGGCAAAGAATACCTGCACTGCGCTTATACCCGATACTTCATGTGCCGAAAATGTCGCCAGACCAAAAAGTGGCGGGATGTACAGCAGCAGCGGATATTTGATTATCGAGCCGCCAATGCCAACCATTCCTGAAATATATGAGCCAATGAATCCGATTAAAAATATGGTGATGATGAAGGTTAGATTAAGTTCCATCTTGCTGCCCCTTTCCTCTATCAAAAAGGGAACCGTTAGGGTCCCCTTTTTCTGCTTAATACTGTGTAATCCTTACTCCATCTTGTTTTGCACTAGTCATGGATCTTCTTCATTCAATTGTAGTTTTACATCTGAGTACAGGATCTCTACTTGGTTTAACGCACAGCACAGCGGTTCGGTCCAATCTCCATCTCACGCTGACGCTCCACGTCAGGAGTCAATGTACCCATGTTCGTTTGACGAATCTCCTGGTAGCTGTTTGGCTGCGGAGGCAGGTTCGTCGTAACCATCGCTCTGAATTCCGCTTCGTTCGCAATATTCAGACCATGGTTATCCCGGTAGAGTTCGTCTAGTCTCCTTGCGACCGTTCCATCCACATTCAATTCATCCATGATCATAAAGTGAGCCGGAAGCACGATCAGATCATCCGCAAGACGAGCATAACGTGAATAAAGCGTCTCCCGTAAATCGCCAACCCAATCCTCGGCAAGACCTGCAAGGTCCGGACGACCAATGGAATCGATAAACAGACTATCACCTGTCAGCAGGTATTGATCATCTATCACGAAAGAAGTGGACCCGATCGTATGCCCCGGGGAATAAAGGGCATCAATACGGATCGTGCTGCTGCCGATGACCACTTCGATGCCGTCTTCCAGAGCTTCATACTTAAAGACGACCTCGCCAGCATCCTTCGACGGAAGCCAGTAGAGAGCCCCGGTTTGCTCGGCAATCATCCGCCCGCCGGAGATATGGTCTGCATGCAGGTGGGTATCAAACACATGCTTGATTTGTGCACCCATGTTTTGGGCAAACTCAAGATATACCTCCGTCATGCGGGTGGCATCAAACAATGCCGCTTCTCCGTTGGATATGGCCATGTAGGACAAACAGCCTTTGCCTACCCGAACGAATTGATAAAGCTCGCCACCATCTGCTAAGTTACCGATCTTAAGTGGCACTAAATGTTCACTCCAAGCCTTCATTCCGCCTTTCAGGTATGCGACGTTTCGGTCCTGTTCTGCCAGCATCTCGGCTACCATGACCGATGAGCCCTCCTTGGCGCACACAACGAGCACTTCTTGATCCTTCGGGAGAAGATCCAGAATATCTTCTACCCCATCGATCAAATCGAAATAAGGAATATTCAGGTGCTGGATTCCTTCGCCTTCAATCTTCCAATCCTCAAAATCGGAAGGGTTCCGTACATCCAGGATAAATAAGCTCTCCCTCATCATTGCTTTCATTGCTGCCTCATGCACTGGCATTTCTCTTACTGTCATTGCCCCTCTTCCTCCTCGTATGCAAAGTAACTATTTAAATTTCTTCTAACTTTCTAAAAACTGAGCCTGGGATCATTTATAATGCAGACTCAAATGCAGGCTATCTTATTACATCCCGCTTAATCATTCAAACCTTCGGTTCGACCGTTCCACCCGCTCATACCCGGTAGTACATTCACCACGCTTTTATAGCCGTTAGATGCAAGCTTGTGGGCTGCCATATCACTGCGTGTACCGGTACGGCAGATAACATAAATTTCATCTTCCTTGTTCAGCTCATTCAGCCGCTGGTCCAGCTCGCCGAGCGGAATCGATAACGCTTTCGGAATATGCTTGAAAGCATATTCCGCCGCCTCCCTCACATCGACAATAACGATGGGCGCACCGCCCCCCAGCTTCTCCTCCAGCTGCTCATTGGATGCTACAACCGGATAGGTTTTTTCAGCCATTTCTTCACCTGAAGATTTGCGCAGATAGTGCTTCAACACCTCACCTTCTTCAATCGTTCCAAGATAATGGTGTCCCGTGCTTTCCGCCCATGCCTTCATATCAGCCTTGGAGCCTCTGTCGGTTGCCTCAACCTCCAGCACTTGACCTGCTTCAAGATCCTTCATCGCTTTTTTCGTTCGGACGATGGGCATAGGGCAAGCCAGCCCCTTGGCATCCAGCTTTACATTAGACTCAACGTTTGTCATAACAATTCAATCCTCCATTTTATAAAATACCACCAGGGGTATATTAAGTTTCAAAAAAAAGAGAGGGGCTTTAACTCACCTACCCTTACAACATGAACGATAGCTACTCAGTCTTTCCTTCCCATGCAAGCATGCCGCCTGTCATGTTGACAACTCGATAGCCCTGACCCTCTAGGTACTCCGCTGCTCGGCCGCTGCGGCCGCCTGAACGGCATACCAGAACATATTCTTTAGAACGATCAAGGTCCTGTTTACGGAACTCAATTAAACCAAGCGGAATGTTGACCGCACCTGGGATTTTCCCCTCTGCGACTTCTTCCGTTTCTCGTACATCGATAATATTTATAACCAGTCCATCATTCAGCTTCTGCTCAACTTCTTTGGGTAAAATTTCTTTCATCAGGGTTGCACTCCTTTGTTTGTTAAGATTATTAATATGAAGACCAGGTACTCATGCCGCCTTTAACGTTGGTTACCTTCTCAAAGCCTGATTTCCTTAATGATTTACTGGCTTTATCGCTTCTCATCCCGCTCTGGCAGATCAATACCACTTCCTTGTCTTTGGAGAGCGAGTCGCTGCTTAATAAGAGCTGATCTAGCGGAATATTGCGAAAACCCCGAATATGGTTTCCCTTGAACTCCCCCGGCGTCCGAACATCAATAAACTGTTTGTGTCCGTTAGCATTCTTCATCTCTTCCTTCAATTGGGCCGCGTTAATCTGTCTGACTCCTTTGGTCGGGATAATTCTCCATACGATAAACAAGATAATTAGTGCAATGATTATGATATTAAATGTTCCCATCTTGATATTCCCTTTCTTTATACAGGGCAATTGCCCTGGTTAAATAAACAAGTTCACATGGCCTTCCTGAGCATCGCCCAAATAACCAGCCACGCCCGCATACTCTATATCATCAAATAGCTCTCCCTTTTGCAAACCGAGTAGATCCATCGTCATTGTGCATGCGACCAGCTTGACATCCTGCTCCTTCGCCATTTCAATCAGCTGAGGCAGCGGCACTGCATTGTGCTTCTTAATAACACCCTTTATCATTTTAGGACCCATGCCGGCAAAATTCATTTTGGAGAGTCCCATGTTATCAGCTCCCCGCGGCATCATCCATCCGAACATTTTCTCCATGAAGCTCTTTTTCTGCGGAAGTAGAACATTCTCATCCTTACGCAGGGCGTTCAGCCCCCAAAAAGTATGAAAAATCGTTACCTCATGATCGTAAGCCGCAGCTCCGTTGGCAATAATGTACGCAGCCATAGCTTTATCGTAATCCCCGCTAAATAAAATAATCGTGGTCTTTTTTGATTCTGTCACGATGCAATCCTCCTTAATGAATGAACAATCAAAAATACCCCGCCAGGTATTAATTCGATCAAAAAAATTATCCCTTTCTAATCCAAAACTTCAGCACGCCAGCATCCTCTTGAAATTCCAGCAATTCGTTGCCCGTTGACTTAGCCCATGCCGTTAGATCACTCTTCGCGCCTTGATCCGTCGTATGAATCTCAAGCACTTGACCGGATTCCATCTCCTTCATTTCCTTTTTTGTTTTCACGATCGGCATAGGACATGCCAAGCCTTTTGCATCCAATACTTTATCCGAGTTCATAATAATACCTCCATTTATTTAATGATTTTTTATTTCGCATACCCATAGGGGTATATTAAACAATGTGAAAAGCCATGTCAATCCGTAAAATTTGTTACACGCTGAAGGAAAGAAGAGCATTGCTCTTCAACTATCTGCTTTTTACGAGCAAATTTACCGCTTCAAACACAAGCTTCTCTGTGTCCTGTCCGCTTTCTTCAGCTTTCTGGACGCATTCCACTAGGTTGGAGCTGACCACAACGCCAATTGTGCGATCTATAGCCGTTCGAGTCGCCGAGAGCTGAGTGATCACGTCCTTACAATCCTTGTTCTCCTCCATCATCTTCAAGATACCGCGCAACTGACCTTCGATGCGTTTCATCCGATTCTTCATCTGATCATCGTAATTCATCTCGAACACCTCCTGACATATATTGTTTACGAATCATTAGAATGCTAACAGACTCAACGACATCAATATATACCCATAGGGGTATTACGTCAAGTTCATAGTCCAGCAATTTCTCTTATTGACCAAATCTTCTTGCGTATGACCACCTTGTCTAATAATTGTCACACCCAATCAAGGTTTCTATATGTTATGATACCCCTTGGGGTATAAATTATCTACTCATAAAATTCGCCATTTCAAGGAGGTTTATGCAATGGGCAAAAAAATCGTCATTGTCGGCGGAGTTGCCGGTGGAGCATCGGCAGCTGCCAGACTGCGGAGATTAGATGAAAGCTCGACCATTATGATCGTGGAACGCGGCGAATATATTTCGTTTGCAAACTGCGGCCTGCCCTATTATATAGGAGAAACGATACAGGATCGCAGCAAGCTGATGGTGCAAACCGTTCCTGGCCTCCGCAGCCGTTACCAGCTGGATATACGAAATCTAAGCGAAGTTACGTCCATTCAGCGTGAAGAAAAGACGGTCACGATTAAAAATTTGAGTACCGGCGAAAGCTACACGGAGGGTTATGATTCTCTGATCCTGTCGCCAGGCGCACAACCGATCGTGCCGGATATTCCTGGCTTGTCTGATTCCTCTAACGTGTTCACATTGCGAAATATTCCGGATACGGATCGCATCAAGCAATTTATAGATCTTAACAACCCGCAGGAAGCGGTTATTGTCGGGGGCGGTTTCATTGGCCTTGAGATGGCCGAGAACCTGGCTGAACGCGGTATTCAAGTATCTGTCATTGAAATGGCAAACCAGGTTATGGCACCGCTTGACTATGAGATGGCCGCTGTCGTCCATAAGCATCTTCGGGAAAAAGGGGTTCGTCTGATCCTGGAAGACGGCGTTCAAGCCATTCATGAAGGCGGTCATCGAATAGAACTTACGAGCGGCAAGCAAATCAAAACCGATTTGATCATACTTTCGATTGGCGTCCGTCCCGAGAATGTATTGGCGATAAATGCTGGTTTACCAGTCAATGACCGCGGCGGGATTCAGGTTAACGAATATTTGCAAACGGCTGACCCGAACATTTATGCTATCGGCGATGCAATCGAGGTGAAGGATTTCGTTCTTCAGAGCCAAGCCTTTATACCACTTGCCGGGCCTGCCAACAGGCAAGGGCGACTTGTTGCGGATCACATCTATGGTAAAACCAAACATTACAAAGGCACGCTCGGTTCGTCAATTGCGAAGGTCTTTGATCTAACGGTTGCAGCGACGGGTATCAATGAAAAACGCCTGAAGCAGATGCAATCACCTTACCAAGTCATCCATATTCATCCCTTGTCGCATGCTGGATATTACCCTGGGGCGTATCCTATCTCTTTGAAGCTGTTGTTCCATCCGGATACAGGCCAAATCTATGGGGCGCAAGCAGTTGGAGCAGAAGGCGTGGATAAACGAATCGACGTGATTGCTGCAGCAATCATGGGGAATTTAAGTGTATGGGATTTGACGGAACTCGAGCTCTCCTATGCTCCGCCATATTCTTCGGCCAAAGACCCGGTAAACTATGCCGGATATGTTGCCACCAATATTCTGGATGGCTTGGTGGAAACCGTTCAATGGCATGAAATTAACCATCTGGTTAAAGACGGTGCAACCTTGATCGATGTCCGTGAACCGTTGGAACGGAAAGCCGGTTTTATCGAGGGTTCGATCAACATTCCACTGAATGATCTGCGCAGCCGTCTGAAAGAATTACCAGATAATGAGACATTGTATGTTACTTGCCAGGTCGGATTGCGGGGGTATTTGGCGTCACGTATTTTGTCCGAGCATGGATTCCAGGTTAAAAATCTCGACGGTGGCTGGAAAACATACGCTGCCGTATACAATTCATAATAACTGTTCATCGATTTCTGTCTGTTCATATTCATTGTCATTGCATAATTAGAATTACATGCAGAAAAGACCCCGCTACACGGGGCCTTTTTCTCTTTATTCATCAATTGCGGCTTAAATCAGCTTATGCGCATACCATTTCTTACCTCGGAAGCGCCACAGGAAAATAGCTCCCCGCACGCCCCACTCACAGTTCATAGCAAGCCATACGCCGAGTATACCCCAGCCAAGCGTAATACCCAGCACATAACCGAGAATCACGCGAAACAGCCACATGGTCAGCATCGAAGTAATCGACGTGAAGCGAGAATCGCCGGCGGCACGCAAGGCGGATGGCAGAATGAAGCTTATCGACCATAGCGGAACCTGCACGATGGTGGTAATCAACAGCACTACAAATAGATCATTCACGATTTCCGGAGGTGGATTGAACAGTCCTACCAGCGGCCGGTAGAGCGGCATTAGGATTAAACCCGTAAGGGCCAGCGAGAATGCACCTGCCCAGAGAAACGACTTGATGAACTTGCGAGCATCTGCAATATTTCCGCGGCCGATGCATTGACCTACAACAGTCACAATAGTTAGAGACAATGCGCTGGCTGGAATTTGGAAAACGGCAGCAAGTGAGGAGCCGATTGCGTTCGTTGCAATTGCATAGGTACCCAGGCTGACGATAAACACTTGAGTTAATAGTTTTCCTCCGTTAAAGAACATCTGCTCAGCTGCAAAAGGGACACCAATAAACATGATTTTCCGAAGCATGGACAGTGGAAAATGAAACAAATCACGCAGACGAATATGCAGCGTAGCATCCACTCTGAACAAATAATAAAGCGCGCAGGCAGCGCCAGCAAAACGGGCAATATTAATGGCCAAGGTCATTCCCATAACACCCATATTCAGCAAGTTAATAAACACAATATTCAGCAGCACGTAGAGCAGATTCATAATTAACGATAATGCAAGGGAAGCCCGTGTCTTGCCTATCCCCCGCAGCCCGCCGCACACCGCCTGCACCACTGCAATTCCAATAAAGGATGTGCTGCTGCCAATCAAGTATATTCTCGCACTGTCCAGCACCTCGGGTGACGCTGAACCGAATAACAGATTCAGTACCGGCTCATGAAATCCGATGATTAACAGCGCGACCCCTAAAGCAATCATCGCAACCGATGTTACCGTGGCAGCAGAAGCACGGGATACCATCAGGGCATTACCGCTTCCCTTATATTGCGCTACCACGACGGTGCCCCCGGTTGCCACCGCCACAAACACGTTAATCAGAAAAATATTCAAGGAATCGACCATGTTCACGGCGCTGACTGCCGAAACACCCGATGAACTGATCATGGCCGTGTTGACCAGGTTCAAGCCAATAATAAAAGCCTGATCAATCAATATGGGGATAAATAAAGCGAAAATCTGCCGGTAGTCCATGGACTCACCAGAAAAATACTTACTTAACAAGCCGTTCATTAGGGTCCGCGATCGAACCAACATCTGTCATCACATTCTTTTCGTAGTAATAGAAAAAACTCTTCATGCGAAGAGCTTCAGACGACCGTATACACACTCCGCCTCTGGAGAGTTTAATTACCCGCCAAGGGAACAGATACGGATTAATTCATTTGATCCCGGATACCCCGTCTTTGATTGGAGAATATCACCACACACATGTTCTGTCAACGAATGCAAGCCACAGGAAATGACCGTATTCCGCAGAGAAATGGAGCAACATATTAGCTTGCAGGTTGTAAACCTTATATAGAAGCAAATAGCTTTATATCGCTAATTATTGTTTCATTAAATCCGGTTCGCCCTCTTCACTATGTCCATACCAAGTCTATTAAACTGCATATGATAACAAATGATAGATTGAGGAGGTGAGCTAACATGATAACCCCTGCAGAATTCGATGCTATATATAGTCTCGGTTACAACTGTCAGGTTGCGTCCCAGCTAAGAAGAAACCAGCTGCGGCATGCGGCAGGTCCTTGGGATTGGTTCAACTTCGCATCCACCCCCAAATTTTGCGAAGTTCTCAGAAATCAATTCAACGGCTTCATGCTTCGGGAGAATCTGGAGGTCTATGGTAAATCAGCGAACTGTTACTATGTACGTGATACACGCACTTCCTGCTTATCCTTCCATGACTTCAAGAATGACTCCAGCGAGAAACCATTATATGACTACCCTGCTTTTCGGGAACGGCTGGACCGACGAATCGAGCGTTTTAACCGATGTTTAAGCTCCGACCAAGTAACGCTTCTCATCCGCATCATCCCCCACGAAAAAAACGCCAAAACCATTGATCAAGCGATTCGCGAAACATACCCCAACCCGAATATATTCTTGTTATTCATCATTCTTCATGACGCTTCACATATTGAACAGCTCCCCTCCTTTTCAGACCAGGTGCACATTATGCATATGCCGAAAGGTGCCACTTGGGAGGGAGACATACATGCCTGGAAGATCGTCACACAGGGATGGTCCATACGTTTGCAAGAATAAGCATTTGACAAAATCAGGGATTAAGCGGTATATTTAACATATAATGAAATCGGATATTCTTACGAAGGAAGCACCCGTGAGACTGGCGCATCATCGCGCCATTCTACGGGTGCTTTTTTGTCGTGAAGTCGGTTTTCCATTGCTGCAATGCAGCTGAGATCAGTATCTATAAAGGAGTAATGATGATGTTCAGAAAACAACTTATTCTATGCTTTATTATGTCCATGTTGATGACCCTGACGCTTTCCCCATATGCAAGTGCAGCTGCAATCGAGTTCACTGATTCACTTCAAGCCCAGTTCAATGCAACAGCTGACAAAGCTGGTAGCACCACTCGAACCAAACTCATCAAGCAATATAACGATTTTAAAAGCGAACAGAAGCAGGCGATGGATTGGGACGACCGAATCTCTGCCCTTCATTATTCCAACGAAGCAAAAATCTCTGAAATGCGCAAAAGAATTAGCGAAATCGATAAAGACAAAATTCGTAGGCTGGAGGAACAGCTCCAAACAGCTAAAACCAAATCCCAACCACTTTTTGATTCCTATACCCGTCTCAATAAGCAGATTACAGCAGCCAAAAAACTCAAAGACAAAACATTATCTAAGATGCTGCAGTCACAGGCTGATGCCATGAAGATTATAGTTACCTTAGCTCGGCAGGATATTCGGAATAAACAGGCAGCCCTTACGGCAGCTAAGAAAGATAAATCGGCCAAAGCGGCGAACATTCGCTCAATCCTGTCCGATATTGATCCATACAAAAGCAAGATTAAAAGCGATAAAAGCGCAATCTCCACACTCAAAAAACTACTCTCAACCGAGTGGAAAAATTTCAAGGCCGCTATAAAGGCCAATGACTCCGCCAGAACCAGCGATATTCTTAAGAGACTTCTGACACTGTCTAGTCAAATCCTGACGAAGAAGAAGAGCATATTTAACCACGAACACAAAATCGAGACCATTATCGCGCGTGCACAGGCCCAGTTAAGATGACAAAAACCATTAGATAATCAATATAAGAATGAATATAAAAGAAGAATCAAAAAACTCTGCCTAACGGCAGAGAGTTATGTTTGTTTCGTATAGTCCCCATTCATCGCGCGACCGAGAGTAACGGGGATTGGTGTCCTGCCAATCTGGATTGATCTAGCAGTGGATAGTCATACAGCATGCCTTCATAGATTACGTCAAACGCAGCGTGTTGGAAGAAATCATGCGGTGTAACTACGGAAGAAGGCCGATCCCACAAGTAAATCCGGCTTTGCTTCATCACTTCGGCTACGAATTGCGAACAGAAATAGGAGCGTTCCCTCGTAATATCGAGCCTCATAAGTACACCGAACATGCCGATCAGGTTATATCCATAACCTTCTTCATCTTCCTGATAGTGCCGAATTACGCGCTGTACCGCCTCGTATTGCTGCCGGGTAACCTCGATACGAAGTAGAGCGCAGCGCGTGCTAGGAAAGTGACGGTAAGTTCCTTCGTACACATCCTCCTCCACAAATCCCCCGATCCAGGGATTGCTTGCGCATTTTCGGCCGAAACTGAACACTTCATTCAGATTCTCGTCCAGCGCGAGCGATGCATGATTATAAGGAGCAGCAGTCACTCGTTTGATCAACCTGGTAAATATCGTACCTGTGTCTGTCAGTAGAACATATATATTCGTATTATCGGACATTTGGCTTTCCCCCACCCACATATACATAATTGAACCGGATTTCGTCAAATCCTTCGTTAACCTTATTGTAATGGAGGCAAGCCGTTTCCATAACCGACCACAGGTCTGATTACATCCTGGACCTTAGTCGAGTTTAACTTTGGTCTTATGCAGCTCCTGTAACTATACAGTATATAAGCGTCGATACACTGACGGCGTCATGCCCTCATGTTCCATAAATCGTTTGTTAAAGTAACTGACGCTCGGATAACCCGCCTCCACAGCAATTTGTCCGATAGTTTTGTCCTTATGATCAAGCAGCCACTGCTTGGCCATCTGCAGACGGCACCTCGTTATGAACTCCATCGGGGTCATTTCCATCACATTGCGGAATAATTTGCAGAAATAATAGGTCGTAACGCCAAGCCGGGCCGCCCACTCTTCCAAAATAAACGGCTTCACAGCTTCCTGCTGCATGATCGGCAGCAGCTCAAGAACCCGGTTGGACGAACTGTTGGATTTATTGTTCGATAAAGAGGTTGCCTGCTCCACGAATACAGCTAGCAAGGAATATGTTAATGTTGATAATCGGGCCGGTTTAAGCATTCGATGGTTCTCCGCCTCCGATAACAACTCTTCATGCGCTTCCTCAAAGGCAGACGGCTGCCGGATACTCCATAACTGGCTTTTGTGAAATCCACGATCAATAAAATACGTTTGCAGACCACTGCCATAAAAGTGAAACCAACGCACATCCCATGGATCATCTTCACTGCTGTAATAACGCTGTGCCTGCATGGGAAAATACAGGACCGCTTCACCTGGACCAAGTGTATGTACGACATGATCAATTTCAACATACCCTTTTCCCGAAGCCACGTAATGGATGTTGAAATTATGTAAAGATCCCGCCGCCCGGGTCACGGAATGTTCCGGCTCATCACGGTAGATCCCAACGGATTCAGGTAAACAGAAGAATGGCATATGCGGAAGGGTCAACAGATGGCTTTGTCGCTTCACCCTATCACTCCTTCATGACAATATTGTTATATAACAATACAAAATAATATTATATTAATTTTAATTCTTGTCTTCTATAATCACAATATAATCTTATTACATGCTTAGGAGCTGATGAATATGAAACCAAAACTTCGCTGGGGAATACTGGGCTGTGCAGGCATTGCCAAACGCGCTGTCATACCTGGTTTACAACAATCCCGTCTTAATGAAGTCGTAGCCATTGCCAGCCGTGATGAAGCTAAAGCAAGCCAAACTGCAGAGGAACTGCAAATCCCTACGGCTTATGGTTGTTATGAAGACTTACTGAGTGATTCTTCCATTGATGCCATATATATTCCACTTCCTAACCACCTACATAAAGAATGGAGCATCCGTGCGGCGGAAGCAGGCAAACATATTCTATGCGAGAAGCCGCTTGCGCTGACCGAAGCTGAAGCAGCCGAAATGGCTGATGCAGCAGCAATAGCGAATGTTGTTCTTGCCGAAGCCTTCATGTATCGATATCACCCAAGGTATGACTTGATAAAGAAAATGATCAATGATGGTTCTATTGGAGAAATCCGGGGTATTCGCAGCGCATTTACCTTCAACAGTTCTGCCGACCATGGAAATGTCCGCTTTCGCAAGGATTGGGGCGGCGGTTCGATATATGATGTCGGCTGTTATCCAATTAATGCTGCACGCATCCTTCTGGATCAGGAACCAGAAGCCGTCACCGTTCAAGCTTTCTTCTCACCTGAACATGATGGCGTCGATATGATGGCATCCGGTTTGCTCGAATTTCCAGGCGATGTGTCCCTGACCTTTGATTGCGGAATGTGGGCGGCTTATCGAAATCCGCTAGAAATCGTGGGAACAGAAGGGTTGATAGAAGTTCCGTATGCCTATAGCCTTCCTGAAGACGGAGCGAACTTCTTCATCACGACAGGCGAAGGACGCAAAAAAATTGAGGTTCCATATGCAAATGCATATAGCGAACAAGGAGATCATCTGGCGGAAAGTATTTTAAACAACAAGCCCCTCCAATACTCAACAGAGGATGCAATTCACAACATGCGGGTCATCGAAGCCTGCCTGCAATCAGCCCATCAACGTAAGAGAATTGTGCTGTAATCACACTTAGGAGGAGAGGTACATGAAATATATTTCAATTCGGGGATTGGATAAACCTGTCTCTGTCCTTATGAAAGGAACAGACTATTTCTATCATGACTCTTACGAGAAAGCTGCTGCGAATCTGGATGCGTTCCTAGCAATAGGCGGCAACTCTATCGATACCGCTCATATATATTGCGGAGGACAGAGCGAAGAAGTCATTGGTCGATATATGCAGGAAAAAGGTAACCGTGATCAACTCGTCATTCTGACGAAGGGTGCCCATCATGACCAGAACGGCCCCCGCGTAAATAAACAAGACATCAAGAGCGACATCACGATGAGCTTCGAAAGACTTCAAACGGATTATATCGATATGTACGCGCTGCACCGTGACGACCCTGACGTCCCAGCAGGAGAAATCATAGAGGCTCTGAATGAATACACTTCGAAAGGAAGTGTAGGTGCCATCGGAGTATCCAACTGGACATGGGAACGCATAAGTGATGCTAATGCCTACGCGGAAGCCCATGGACTTACCGGATTCTCCTTCAGCAGCCCCAATCTCAGTCTGGCTAAACCGAATGAGCCGTTCTGGGAAGGCTGCGTCTCAGCCGATGCAAGGACAATGGCATGGCATGAAGCTGAGCAGTTTCCGCTGCTCTCATGGTCTTCTCAAGCGCGGGGATTCTTCACCGGCCGATTCACACCTGAGATTCGGGACAACGCTGATCTTGTGAGGGTATTCTACAATGATGACAATTGGCAGAGGTTAGAGCGTGCCAAACAACTGGCTGCCACGAAGAATGTAACAGCCATTCAGATCGCCCTGGCTTACGTATTGAATCAGCCCTTCCCTACTTGTGCGCTCATCGGCGCACAATCGGCCGCAGAGTTACAATCCTGCGATGAAGGCTCCAGCATCCAGCTGACGAAGGAAGAAATAGATTGGTTAGACCTAACGATCGATCAATTGTCATCCATCTAAATATTAAAAGCGCCTTGAGCCAGGATACTTTCATCCTGCTCAAGGCGCTTTTTACAGGCTAACGAACCGTCCGATTCCAACTCAAGCACGAAGACATCTCCCAGGCAGATAAACAAATCGTGCTGATAGCGCTGCTCTTTCCTACTCCTACAAACTCCGAAGATATGCTTCATATTCATCCGTAAACTCGAGCGCTTCCTTAAAATCCGAGGACTTGAGCGAAAGGGACGCGACAACTTCCTCTTTTCCTGTCTCGTTCAAGGCTATGATCCGAGGCTGCCTTGGGACGCGAAACTGGGTATGATCGTGATATACAACGGTAACGATGGTGCCGAGCGGCTCCTTCTCCGGTGAATAAACCGTACTCCACATCCAGCGCTGTTGGTCCGTGCCTTCCTGGCTTCCCCATTCTCTTGAGATGTCAAAGTTACCCGGAAATTTAGGTTCAGGGCGTATTCCCATCTCCTTAAATTGTTTATGAATCGGCAAGAATATCAAGTTCAAAAACGTCCCATACGCTGCATCACCACCCTCGTTGTATGCCCTCAGCAATTTCTCCTGATTTACAGTAAGTACGGTTTGCCAGTTATGCTCCATGTATTCTGAAATGTAGTTTCCAATGGCTTCAATTGGATGATCTTGGTGCTCTTCCAAAAATTCCTTCAGCGGTTTCATCGGTTTCATGGTTAACCCCTTCCCACTTCATGGATTATTTGATGTACCTCTCCAGCTTACAACATTCGTGCAAATGGTAAGGTTTGTTGGAAATCCGGTTTATATTGGGAGGGAACCTTATCATATACTTTAGTCTCTAACTCTGAACCCTTGTAACATGCCGGCAATCACATCCATCGTTTCCTCGATGCCCTTATCGGTTGCAGGCATTTGAGCAACCCAGAGCGAGCATTCGTTTCATGCGCCGGACAAGGCATGGGTCGTAGCATCAACAGGAATTGACTTCATGATCCCCTTCTCCTGCATCAAAGTTAACTGCTCCCTCAGATGACTCATTGAATGCAACTCGTCCATCTGGCGCCAAGCCTCCCAGCCTACGACACTAGGACCGTCAAATCATTCTCTAAAATTTATCATAAAAAAAGAACCTGCAAACCTAATTGCAGGTTCTTCGTCTGCTACCACAACAAGCTGACTGCCAGTAGATTGAACAGGGCTAACGGCAATACTACATTTGGATTAGGCCCATATGGCGCAAAGGGAGGATATCCGGGGAAAAAACCTCTGTTTCCTTGTTCAACAAGAATGTACACATTCTTTGCGTCTACATTGATGACGATACCTTCAATAGCTTCCTCATCCATCGTATGCACTCTTACCTTGCAATTCATTGCATTTTTCATAGCTGAATGAGCGTGTTCTCTATGTTTTTTCATGGAATGTGCCAGCTGGTGGTCACATTGAAACAGCATTGGCTGTTGAGTTGAATAATGGTTCATGATGTTCCTCCTTCATCCTCTTCTGCTCGTAGTGTATGCAAATGCCCCTCCAAGGGTGTTTGCCTATCTGTTAAACGTTTAATGCTTGCCGGATTCGGGTAAAGTACAACCAGATGAAGGAGGACAGGACATGATGCACAAACGTAATATACAAGCAAGATCCGGTGGATTTTTCATCGAGGAGAACGGAAAAACCGCAGCCGAAATCACCTACTCCCCACAAGGGGATGGCGTTATCAGTATTGATCACACCTATATTTCGCCATCGCTTCGAGGACAAGGGATCGGAGAAGATCTTGTTCGAAAAGTGATTGAATATGCCCGGTCGGAGAAATTGAAAATTATACCTGCCTGCTCCTATGCCGGGCATTATTTTGATAAAAATATCGAAGATCGCACCTTGCTCCACACCTAACAGTAAATAGCCCCTATTGCATGAAATATGGGTACAATGTTAGATTCGCTTAGCCGACCATAAGAATGCGCTCTTATCGGTTGGCTTTCTTGTGTCTTACAAGAACCCTATTCATTTACTTTCATATTTCCTATTGCGATAGAGTGATCACATCCTCTATGATCAAATGGTATAGCATAGCTCAGGGAGGCAATTAATATTATGAGGCATTCAGCTGAGGATTGGGTCTGGGAACAGATGTTTAATAAATTGCCCTGCGGGGCAGTCCTGATTTCTGCGGTTGATGAGCGTGTCGTGATGGTCAACGAACGCTTTTGTGATTATACAGAAACCAAGCGTTCTGACCTGCTCCATTTCAAACCTTCCGAAATCCAAGTGTTATCCAATCTATCGATCAATCAGACACTACAATCATTAACACAAAATACAATTACCCATCTCCAATGGGATTCTAACTTCATCTGCAGTGACGGAAAGCGCCCCCAATATTCAGTGGAGCTATCTCTGCTAAAACATCCTTTGCACGGAGATTATCAATGGATTCTATGCTGTCTTGAGCGGAGAAACCTGGTGAATGAATCGACGATACCGGCAATAAAGGAAGATGAACTGCTTGCTCTCATCTCCAAAAGTGGACAAGACCTGGTGACCATCAGCGATACAGACGGCATCATCGAATATGTCTCCCCCTCAGTTACAGAAATACTGGGGTATAGTCAGGAGGAAATGTCAGGCAGGAACAGAATCGAATACTATCATCAGGTCGATTCCCAGCAAATGAAAGAACCAGGTAAGCTTTATTCGGATGAAGAAAGCTTTACTCGGCGCATCCGTCATAAAGACGGCCATTATTTATGGTTTGAGACGTCTTTCCAACTGATACGAGGGCTCCAGGGAGAGATAACCAAAGTTCTTGCCATCGGGCGAAATATCACCAAACGCAAAACGGATGAAGATACACTTGCCCATGCCCAGCGGATTGCCAAGATCGGCTCCTGGAGATGGGATTTGATAACGAACAAGCTCACCTATAGTGATGAAATGAGACGTATTTTTGGGTATCAGATCAACACCAACGAACCAAACCACAATTCATTGTTGTCATTGGTCATACCCGAAGACCGTAAACGTCTGGAGATGGCTGTCGGAAAAGCTGTTCTCGGCGAAGCCGACGAAATCATTTACCGGATTCAGCTTCTTGACGGTCAGGAGCGAACGATCCGAGCGCTGTGGGAGGTCTCTTTAACGGTTGAAGGCAGACCGATGGAGATGATCGGCATGGCTCAGGACATAACAGAACAAGTACTGATTGAGCAGCAATTTCGTGTGAATGAGAATAAATATAAGCTCATTACCGAGAACTCGCTTGATTTTATATCGAGCAGCACCATAGACTGTTCAACCTTTCTGTACTGTTCACCATCCTGTTTCACTTTGCTCGGCTATCATCCGGAAGAGATGGTCGGAACAAGCTCATTCGATTATGTGTACGCTGAAGATATAATACCGTTACAGGCTTATTTGAAGCAGTGCCTGGAAGGGAGATCGCTCACCCCCATCACCTTCCGCTATATACATAAAGATGGCCGACACATCTGGTTTGAGGTAAATTGCAAATATATCACTACACAAGACGGACAAAAGAAGGAAATCATTTCGATTGCCCGTGACATTTCCGAGCGCAAACTAATGGAATTTAAGCTCAAAGAAAGTGAACAACGTTATCGTTCGCTTTTTGAGTATAATCCATCAGCGGTATACTCCATGAACTTGGATGGTGATTACCTAACAGCCAATAAAAATTTGCAAGAACTTACGGGATACAGCCTCGATGAGCTGGTCGGCATGTATTTTGGTCCGATTGTAGCAGAGAAGGACATGGACCGCACCTTGTTCCATTTTAATCAAGCCAAGGAAGGCATACCTCAGAGCTATGACCTAACCATTATCCATAAGGATGGGCATCCGATTGAGATCAATACCCTCAATATTCCGATTGTCGTGGATGACGAGGTTGTGGGTGTATACGGTATTACCCGGGATATTACTGAACGCATTCGAACCATGGAAGAGATCAAGAAGCTTAGCCGGGAGCTCACACTTTTGCTGAACACCGTGTCTGAGGGCATTATCGGACTGGACATGAACGGTCACGTCGCATTCATCAATCCAGCAGGAGCCAAGATGCTCGATTACGAACCTGATGCAACCATCGGCAGATCTTGTGATCAGATTGTTAAAGAAATTCGCCATGACGGTACTTTTTATAGAGGAGAGGACACTCCGCTCATTCGATCAGTCAAACGAGGGACTCCATTATCCAGAACCGAGATCGTTTTATGGCGCAGAGACGGTTCAAGCTTTCTGGCCGATTATCAGGTTAACCCTATTTGGGACCATGGGGAGCGTAAAGGAGCGGTTCTGGTTTTTCGCGATATCACTGATGAGAAAGAAATCATCCGTGCCAAAGAGCATGCTGAACAAGCAGACCAAGCCAAGACGGAATTCCTCACCATGATGAGCCATGAACTTCGTACACCAATGAATGGTATTATCGGAATGATCGAGCTGCTAAAAACGACGGAGCTGGATGAGAATCAGGAAAATTATACAAATATACTGATGGAGAGCAGTGAATCGCTGCTTCATATCCTGAATGAGATCCTCGATTTCAGTAAAATCGAAACCGGCAATATGACGATCAATGATGAACCGATTGATTTACGTTCGTTGCTGGAAGTGATCGTTGATTTGTTCTCGGCCAAGGCGATAGAAAAAGGCCTGTCGTTATCCTGCAGCATAGACAGCGACACCGTTCCAGATGTCATTATGGGAGATGCTTTACGATTGCGGCAAGTGCTTGTCAACCTGATTAGCAACGCAATCAAGTTCACCCATGAGGGCAGCATTACGATGAGTGTGGAAGGACTGCACCGCAAGGGTACAGATGAGTATACACTAGCATTTCAAGTGAAGGATACGGGAATCGGAATTCCTGCTGAACAGCAGCATCAACTGTTTACTTCCTTCTCGCAACTTCACCCCTCCTTGAATCGTAAATATGGTGGTACTGGACTCGGTCTGGCTATTAGTAAGAAGCTGGTCGAGTTGATGGGTGGCGTCATTGGTGTAGAGAGCAGCGAGAATCTCGGCTCCTCCTTCTACTTTACGATCCCTACCTGTACGCTCAATGACGACAATATAAACAATTAACTTTTTTGGTCCATTTATCTCTATCCAATAAGAGTGATCTGCGGCAATTTATGCTGTGGATCACCTTTTTTCTAGCGTCCGAATTACTTCTCGACATTGAACAGTACCCTTAGTCTAAGATATCTATCCTTAATCCCCCGGATAACATCTTTCATCTGAATTGTATCAGCTCAGCAGCTTAATACCTCTAAACTTCTCCATGATCAATCCACACTTTTCACTTGACTTATCTCCTTATATATGGATATAGTTAATACATACTCTATTTTAAAGGAGAAATTTTGATGTCGGTGGTTGTTCTTAACTAACCAAATTTCATATGGACCGAAATGTGTAAAAAATTGGCATTTCCCTGTAATGGGATATGTTTATTTTTTGATGCGTAATCATTTCGTCCGTTGAATTAGTTAAGAACTGCGGATATCAATGGAAGCCTCTTTAGAGTTATTCCGATTAGGATATGGTCATCCGTGCTGAGTTCAGCACGGATTTTTTGGGTCCCCCCTCTTTTTTAACAATCATGAGGTGGCGTCGAACTGTACCCAGGGAGCCATAACCAATCAGAATACCCGATATATGGGCGGAAAGCGAACCTTAGTAGTTCGTTTTCCGCCCTTTTTGCGTTGTATAACCATCTATTCTATAGCCAAAAGGAGAATACCAAGCCATGAAACCATTCACATTAAACAAGTTAGAGTATGAGAAAATACGTACTGAACTCGAGCGTTTCGCTGTATCATACCTGGGAATTGAGCATATTCGAGCAATGGCTCCCCTCACCCAGCTGAAAGCTATCCGCAACAAATTGAATGAAACGGAGGAAGCCAAAATCCTGCTCCAAGCCGGAGCAAGCGTACCGATCCCCTCCCTGGAGGGAATCCAGATGGTCCTCGATCTGCTCGGCACAGGATACGTGCTGACTGAGCGTGACTTCGGGAATATGGTTCAGTATCTAAGAAGCTGCCGTCAGCTCATTCAGTACATGAATGCCAAGGGCAGCCTTGCCCCCACGATTAGCTCCTATGCTTCTTCTATGCATGAACTGCGGCCACTGCTGTCTGAAATCGAACGCAGCATACACGGAGGCCGCGTGGTAGATAGCGCCAGCAAAGACCTAGCCAAAATCCGCAAAAAAATCATCGTAACCGAAGAACGGATCAAGCGTAAGCTGGACAGCCTGATGAGCCGTTACAAAGGCATCATGCAGGAGAATGTCATCAGCAAGCGCGGGGGGCGTTATGTGCTGCCTATCAAGAAAGAACACCGCAGAGCCGTGAACGGCTCTATTCTGGATGAATCGGCCAGCGGGCAGACGGTATTTATCGAACCTTCGGACTTGCAGGGCCTTCAAATGGAGTTGAATCTTCTTCATGCCGATGAGGGCAGAGAAGAAACAAAAGTGCTCAGTGATTTAACAGCACTTGCTGAGCAGTATCAATCTGAACTTAACATTAATGCCGAAACCGTTGGAATTTACGACTACGTGATAGCCAGAGGAAAATACGCCATTGCCATCGGTGGGCGCAACGTGAATTTGAACCAGGAGGGATTCATCAATCTGAAATCCGCTATCCATCCTTTAATCGGCTCTGCCATGGTACCTTTGGACTTTACCATCGGAGAACATTACAAAACATTGATCATTACAGGACCTAATACAGGCGGCAAAACTTCAGCGCTTAAGACGGTGGGCCTCATCACCGTTATGGTACAATCCGGCCTACTGGTACCTGTAGCGGAAGGCAGCCATTGCGCTATCTTTGACGAGGTATCCGTTGATATTGGAGATGGGCAGAGTCTGGAGCACGCGCTCAGCACGTTCTCGGCGCATATCCGCAATATCCGCGACATATTGGAAACAGCAGGTCAATCAACGCTCGTCCTGTTGGATGAAATGGCTTCCGGGACGGATCCGGGAGAGGGGGTCGGGTTATCCATTGCCATCTTAGAGGAACTGAATAAACGACGGGCAACGGTTGTCGTAACAACCCATTTCACCGAAATCAAAAATTTTGCGGAGCGTACTGCGGGTTTTGAAAATGCCCGGATGGAATTCGATGCAGAGACACTGGAGCCACTCTATCGCTTGCGGATTGGAGAAGCCGGTCACAGTTATGCCTTTGTCATCGCTGCGAAGCTTGGCATACCAGAGGCGATCATCGTCAGATCGCGTGAAATCACCGAAGGAGGGAATGTAAAGAATGGCGGAATACCTAGGCTCGAACCAGCAGAGGCTACGTCATGGATAGATGACTTGGGCACACCACAGTCACTCCCCTTACCGCCGATTCATGATCAAGCAGAGCTAGAGGACGCTGAAGAAAGCCACATTGAGCCCTCTCCCACTTCTCTATACCAACTGGGCGATCGTGTTTACGTTCCTTATATGAAACGAAGTGGAACGGTTTATGAAGCCATGGATAACATGGGCAATATTGGCGTTATGATTCAGAAAGAACGTCTGAAGATTAACCATAAACGCCTCAAACCCTATATTGCGGCCAAGGATCTCTATCCGGAAGATTATGACCTTGATATCGTGTTTGAGAGCAAAGAAAACCGGAAGAAACGCAAACTGATGAACCGAAAACATGTTGAGGGACTGCAAATTGAAACGAAGCCGGAATAACAAAGCTCGCATGATAAGTCACAGGGTATCTTAGAAGAAATACAGGTTTTGCTAAGGAGAGATAACAATGAATTTACGCACAGAAACCAAGCATGATTATGAGAAGGTCCAAGACCTTCTCATGCGGGCTTTTCCCGGAAGGGAAGAAGCGACTCTGGTACGCAGACTGCGGGAAGACAAAAACTTTCAACAGGAATTGTCGATTGTAGCTGAAGAAGATGGGATCATCAAGGGACATATTATGTTCAGCCGAGCCAGTCTTTTTGACGGTATTGATTGCCACCCCGTGGCTGCACTTGGACCGCTCGCCGTCCTTCCAGAATATCAGCGACAAGGGATCGGCGGGATGCTGATTGAAGAAGGCAAACAACGGTGTCTTGGGCATGGCTTTCCACTTGTTTTTCTAATAGGTCATCCGGGTTATTACCCCCGATACGGGTTTCTGAAGGCGAGAGCATATGGAATCGACATTACCCAGTTCAATGTTTCTGATGAAGTATTTATGGTTGCCGAGCTTCAGCGGGGCGAACTTGATCACTTGCATGGCGAGTTTCGTTTCCACTCCGCATTTGAGGAATTAGAGTAAGTCGAGTTTTCGAACTCATTAACCGAATAGGTTTCGTCAAACGAGGCAATCCTTGGTGGCATTCGGCTTCTGATATGTTGTACAATAAAGTCTAAATGACTATTTGAAGGATGGTTTTCAACATGTATGTAGCTCAGGATTGGCAAGATTACGAAGTCATCGACACCGGAGGCGGAGAAAAGCTGGAACGCTGGGGCGATGTCATTCTCAGACGTCCGGATCCGCAGATCATTTGGCCGATTGAACATGAAGACGCTCAGTGGCGCAGTGTTCACGGTCACTATCACCGCAGTTCATCCGGCGGTGGTCAGTGGGATATGAAGAAACAGCTTCCGGATCGCTGGACCATATCGTATGACCGCTTGAAATTTCATATTCGTCCAACCAATTTCAAACATACCGGATTGTTTCCGGAACAGGCAGCCAACTGGCGCTGGATGATGGATAAGATCGCTTCCGCGGGGCGCCCGATCAGCGTGCTGAACCTATTTGCATACACGGGTGGTGCAACGGTCGCCGCTGCATCAGCCGGCGCACAGGTTGTCCATGTGGATGCTGCGAAGGGCATGGTGCAATGGGCCAAGGAAAACGCGGCATTATCCGGCTTAGCTGACCGTCCTATTCGTTATATTACGGATGACGTGTTTAAATTCGTTCAGCGGGAACAGCGCCGGGGAAACAAGTATGATGCAATCATTATGGACCCGCCATCTTATGGACGTGGACCGAGCGGTGAAACATGGAAGCTTGAACAAAGCCTGTATCCCTTCCTTGAGAGCTGTATGAGCATCGTATCAGATCAACCGTTGTTTATGCTGATTAACTCTTATACAACAGGTATCTCCCCTACCGTTCTGAACAACATGCTGACCATGACCATGAAGCCGAAGTATGGCGGTACCATCAGTGCAGGCGAAATCGGGCTGCCGATTACTCGCTCCGGTATGAACCTGCCATGCGGCATCCTGGGTCGTTGGGAGTCTGAGTAATGAACAAACGGGAGCCAGCAGCATATCCGGTTGTACCGATCCTGTTCGAGGATAACCATGTCTTAGGCGTGAGCAAGCCGGTAAACATCCCCTCGCAGGAGGATGCTACCGGAGATCTCGATATGCTGACCATATTAAAACAGGACATCAAGGATCGCTATAACAAACCGGGCAATGTATATCTAGGCTTGGTGCACCGTCTAGACCGTCCGGTTGGCGGAGCGATGGTATTCGCCAAGACCTCCAAAGCCGCTTCCCGGTTATCGGAATCTGTCCGCAATCGCAGCTTTCGCAAACAATATGTCGCGGTCGTTCACGGTATTCCTGCCAAAACTTCGGGCCGGCTTGTCAATATGCTGTACAAGGACGTTCGAACCAATACCGTCCACGTTACCTCAAAAGGTACAGACGGGGCTAAGGAAGCCATTTTGGATTACAGCGTCCTTCACACGGCCGAAAACTACAGCCTGGTTCTGATCGAACTGCACACCGGCAGGCCGCATCAAATACGTGTACAGCTCAGCCATGCCGGTCATCCGCTGTTTGGTGATCAGAAGTACGGAAGCAAGGTGAACAAAGCCGGTCAGCAGATTGCCCTATGGTCCATTCTCGTCGGATTTCCTCACCCTGTTACCAAAGAGGACATTACCATTCGATCCATGCCGCCTTCTCTTTACCCGTGGAGCCTCTTCCCCATGGACAAGCTGGAATCAAGCCTGGGATCCGACCTATAGAACGATAAAAAACGAAATCCCTTAGAGGGATTTCGTTTTTTATATATCTATGTAAACATGAGAGATACTATAAAATGATATTCCTTAATAGAATATATTATCCCCTTTACTTTTAACAAAGAATGTTGAAGAATAGTAGCTATTTTAAATTAACATTTTTTTGGTTTAAATGAACATATCTGGTATATAATCAAACACCAGCGAATCTGAGATCTACGGGAGTGACAAGCATCAGCATTTCATTAGTCTGGAATGCTTCCACGGATAATGTGGGTGTAACCGGCTATGAAGTCTGCCAGGGCCAAACACTGATCACAACGGTATCCGGCAGCACACTATCTTACACGGTGAGTGGCTTGACACCAAACACAGCTTATAGCTTTACTGTCAAGGCTCGTGATGCAGCAGGTAATATTTCATCTGCAAGCAATGAGCTGCCTACCAACGTGCCTTCTTTATGGTTGCTGAAATCATAACCGCTGCAACTTGCTGCCATCCCTTCGGGGGGCTTCTCTAATGACTATCACCGTTTTATAGCTCTACGCCTCTACTAAGACCCTCTGTGGAGCTGTACTAATCTTCCCTAACAGATAGACAAGCAGCTGTTGATTATGGGAAGATATACGATTCAGTATTTGGGATAGATACTCTTCCCGAACTTGTAACCCGCGTGTATATTCCTCGTGGCCTTTATAAGAGATGGTCACCCAGACAATCCGTCGATCATCCGCATCCCGCTCCCGTTTGATCAACTCATTCTTCTCCATCCGGTCTAATAGCATAGTTACCGCTGCCGGGCTTGTAGCCAGATAGGGAATGAAGTCGGACGGTTTCATCCGCTTCTGCTCTGCAAGCACCTCCAACACCATCAGCTGTGACTCCGTCAATGTTGGTGCTAATCCCGCTTCCATATGAAGTTTATAGTCCTTGGCCAGCTTCGACCATACCTTGGCAAATTCGGCTGTATGCATATATATCCCGTCCTTTCAGTTAGATCTGTCATGATCATCTCTCGACTGCTTGATGTATATTATAGACAACAGGAGAAAATTGAGATAAAAAAACGAGTCGGCACTCCATAATAGTTTATAGGATTAAGTTTCGGAGTTGACCGCCGAATATCCTTCTTTTTCCGTAAAAAAATATAATTTCTAACCAAGCGACAAATCCCGTCATTCCTTATATGACGGCCTTTCTCATGTTTCTTCTTCCCTCGACATTTCAAGACATATGTCAAATAGTATAAATGGATAGCATGCACCTCAGTCTCTCATATTAAAAAAAACACCTCGATATCAAATCAAGGTGCTTTTTCCCCATTCGTCTTCTTCATTTATAAATTTCAGTTCGTTACTGGTGATTACCTAGCTCTCTTTGCCTGCGTCTGTATGCGGGAGACTGACCAGATCAACAATTTGACCATTCTTGCCAACATCGGCAAGAAGTTTGCCAATGGATTTACGTTCTCCGATCGGAACTTTCTCTGTATGGATCTGATAAGCTTGTCCATCTCCGCTATAAGCTGTAATAAGCAGCGGTTCACGGCAATAGAATGCTCCAGCGATGGCGCTGCCATTGGGCTTCACCCGTTTGCCTTCCTTGAACTCGAAAGTAGCAATCCCTTTACCACCGCGGCTTTGGATCGGATAATCCAGAAGCAGGCTTCGCTTGCCATATCCAAGATCGGTAATGGTCAAAATTTCCCCTTCATCGTTCTCCACCCATAATGCTGCTACGACTTCATCACCTTCGCGGAGCTGGATTCCCCGAACCCCGCCGGATACGCGTCCCATTGCATTAACTTCCTGCTCATTGAAGCGAATGCTCATTCCATCTTTAGAGATCAATACGATATCTTTTTGCTGATCACTCATCACAACCTGGATGATACTGTCTTCGGCAGCAACCTTGGCAGCCGCGACGGCTCCCGTTCGCTTGGTTACATAATCCTTAAGCTCCGTGCGTTTAACCTGACCTTTACGGCTTACAAAGACAAGCGACTTACCCGGCTCTTCAAAATTGGAAACAGGAATGACCGAAACGATATGGTCCTCCTTCGGTACCTGAATGACGTTCACGATCGCCGTACCGGCATCCTTCCATTTATATTCCGGAATTTGGTGAACCGGCAGGAGGAAATATTGCCCTCTGCTCGTGAATATCAGGAGGTTTTCGAGCGTATTAATCTCAAACAGGCGGGTGATATAATCCCCCTCCTTGACGCCCGAGCTTTCCAGCTCGCCTCCGCTGCGCGTGAAGGATAACATGCTTGTACGCTTGATGTAGCCTTCATTCGATAAGGTTACAATCACATCCTCTGCGTTGACCAACACCTCGAGATTAACCTTGATCTCTTCCACTTCTTCCTGAATGACAGAACGACGGTCGATACCGTACTTCTCGCGTATTTCAAGCAGCTCTTTACGTATGAGAGCAATCAGCTTCTTGTCGCTGTTCAATACGGCACGGAAGCCCTCGATTTTCTTCATCAGCTCGTCCAGCTCTTTTTGCAGGGAATGAATCTCAAGATTGGTGAGGCGGTATAATTGCAGAGTCAGAATAGAATCGGCCTGCCGCTCGGTGAAACCGAACATCCATTGCAGGTTATTCTGCGCATCCTGGCGATTCTTGGACGCCTTGATCGCGGCAATGACTTCATCCAGAATGTTCAGCGCCTTAACCAGACCTTCCAGGACATGCGCCCGATCCTCAGCTTTCTCCAGCTCATACTGTGTTCGGTTCGTAACGACTTCACGCTGATGATCAATATAAGCAGACAGCATGGCTTTGAGCCCAAGCTGTTGAGGAGTCTTGTTCACGATCGCAACCATATTGAAGTTATACGTAATTTGCAGATCCGTTTTCTTGAACAAATACGCAAGGATTCCGTTTGCGTCCGCATCCTTCTTCAGTTCCACAACGATACGAAGTCCCTCACGTCCACTTTCATCACGGACCTCGGCGATGCCCTCGACTTTTTTCTCAAGCCGAATATTCTCCATGGCTGTCACCAGCCGTGACTTAACGACCTGGTAGGGAATTTCCGTGATGACGATCTGCTGCTTGCCGCCCCGAAGCGATTCAATATCTGTCTTCGACCGCAGATAAACGCGTCCCTTACCTGTCCGATATGCATCCAGAATCCCTTCTCCGCCCATAATGATGCCGCTGGTCGGGAAGTCCGGTCCTTTGATAAAGGTCATAATCTCGACCAGCTCAATTTCCGGCTTTTGCATGACGGCAATACAAGCGTCTATAACTTCGCGCAGATTATGCGGCGGAATTTCAGTGGCAAAACCTGCAGAAATCCCGCTAGCTCCGTTGACAAGCAAATTCGGATAACGGGAAGGCAGTACAACCGGCTCCTTGGCCGTATTATCAAAATTGTCCTTGAACAGCACGGTCCGCTTCTCGATGTCCCGAAGAAGTTCCAAGGCGATCGGCGACAGCCTTGCCTCGGTATACCGCATTGCTGCTGCCGGGTCATCGTCCTGAGACCCCCAATTTCCATGCCCGTCGACCAACACATGTCCCATCTTCCAAGGCTGCGCCATCCGAACCATACCTTCATAAATGGATGAATCTCCGTGCGGATGATAGTTACCCATGACATCACCGACGGTTTTCGCCGATTTACGGTATGGTTTATCCGGTGTGTTACCTGAATCGTACATGGCATACAAAATCCGACGCTGTACGGGCTTCAAGCCATCACGTACGTCGGGAATCGCCCGATCCTGAATAATGTATTTGGAATATCTGCCAAACCGGTCACCTACAACCTCTTCCAGATAAGCCGGTAAAAATTGCTCCGATAAACTCATTCCTTCACCTTCTATTCCTCAAACTCCGCGAAGTTTACATTTTCTACAATCCAGCGTTTGCGGGGATCTACCTTATCCCCCATTAACGTAGACACGCGACGCTCCGCTTTCGCGGCGTCTTCAATTTGCACCTGCAGCAGCGTCCGTGTGTCCGGGTTCATCGTCGTTTCCCACAATTGATCGGGATTCATCTCGCCCAGTCCCTTGTAACGCTGCAGCTCATAGCTCTTGTATTCCTTCAAATAATTGGCCAGCTGCTCATCCGTCCAGGCGTAACGAACGGTTTCCAGCTTGCCGGATTTACTGGCGATTTTGTACAGCGGAGGCTGTGCAAGATATACACGTCCCTCGTCGATCAAAGGCTTCATATACCTGTAGAAGAACGTAAGCAGCAGTACCTGGATGTGAGCGCCATCCGTATCCGCATCGGTCATTATGATGATTTTGGAGTAATTGCTATCTCCGGAGGTAAACTCCGTTCCAATCCCTGCACCGATGGCAGCCACAATCGCTCGGTATTCATCATTTTTCAATATATCGGCCAGCTTCGATTTTTCCGGATTCATCGGCTTACCCTTAAGTGGCAGAATTGCCTGGATTTTTGAATCCCGTCCCTGCTTAGCCGAGCCGCCTGCTGAGTCTCCTTCAACAATGAACAATTCGGTTCTTGAAAAATCCTTGGACTGCGCAGGTGTCAGCTTCCCGCCGAGGTTGGAGCTTTCACTGCGTTTTTTGCCGCTGCGCATCTCATCTCTTGCCTTGCGGGCTGCTTCACGCGCTCTGGACGCCTGAATGGCTTTCTTCAGCAGCGTTTGTGCAATCTGCGGGTTCTCCTCGAGGAAGATTTGCATCTTCTCGGTGACAATGCTATCAACCGCACTTCGTGCAGAAGCACTTCCGAGCTGATCCTTCGTCTGGCCCACGAATTCGACCTCAGCCATCTTCACACTGATAACGGTCATCATGCCTTCACGAAGGTCGTTCCCCTCCAGGTTCTTGTCTTTTTCCTTCAGTAAATTATTTTTGCGGGCATAATCATTCATGACCCGGGTATACGCTGTCTTGAAACCCGTCTCATGGGTTCCGCCACCGCGCGTCGGAATGGAGTTTACGAATGAGGCAAGCGTTTCAGTGTAACCTGCATTATATTGAAGCGCAATTTCGACTTCGATTTCGTCCTTTTCGGCATAAAAGTGGATGACATCATGCAGTACGTCCTTGCCTTCATTTAAAAATTGCACAAACTGGCTGGCGCCACCTTCATAAAAGAACTCTTCACCATTGCCGCTGCGCTCGTCCTTTAATACAATTCGCAGACCTGAATTCAGGAATGCAATCTCCTGTAAGCGCTCTGCTAACGTATCATAATTCAGATGCGTGCCCGCAGGAAATACCCGCGAATCCGGTTTAAAGGTGATTTTGGTGCCTGTTTTGTTCGTATTACCAATCACTTCAAGACCGGTTACCGGTTCTCCGACATGCTCTTTTCCTTTTTTGTCCTGCCAGTATTCAAATCGTTGACGATGGATTTTACCTTCACGGTATATCTCCACCTCCAGCCATTCGGACAACGCATTGGTTACAGATGCTCCAACGCCATGAAGACCACCGGACTTCTTGTATCCGGAACCTCCGAATTTCCCGCCTGCATGCAGGATTGTAAACACAACCTGAGGGGTTGGAATACCCGTTTTGTGCATGCCGGTTGGTATACCGCGTCCGTTGTCATATACTGTAGCAGATCCATCTTTATGCAATGTAATTTCAATTCTCGAGCAGTACTTGGCCAAATGCTCATCGACGGCGTTGTCCACAATTTCCCATACGAGATGGTGCAAGCCCGACGAGCTTGTGCTCCCTATGTACATGCCTGGCCGTTTGCGTACCGCAACAAGGCCTTCGAGCACTTGAATGTCGTCAGCATCGTATCCTGAACGGGGATTACCGCCGTTCTTTGATGACTCTGCAAACATATCGATCTGTTCGACCATTCATGCTCCTCCTTCAATTTCACGTATCTCGTGTATTTCTATTTTGACATTTCTCTGCTATTAGTAGAACAGGGTTCTATTAAAAATGCAAACAAATGTTTCATGCTTTGTCCATTTTAATTCAAGATATCCCTTCTCGTAAAGACACTGAATGAAACAATCCCCGCACAAATCGCCCAGAGGGCCAGTACACCAAGGGAAAAATTCAATGTCATCCCTTCAATTGGCGGCAAATTACCAGCTAAATATCCCGTCAAATTGAGATTTACCATAAACAGATACTTCGCGCTGCTCCATGCCGATGCCATATTCGTCAAGATCGTGCCGGCGATCAGCGAAGCCATCATAATCACGATGCTTGCGGCCGTACTGCGTACAAGCACAGACACCATAAAAGCCAGCATGCCGACACAAGCGCCCACAAACCACACCAAACCGCCCTGCATCAGCAGGTACTTCCACTGTGGCACGGCATGAACGCCCGACATATCCACCTCTGATCCTGCAATCCGGAAACCGGTGAAGACAGGCAATTCAAAACCAGCATATCCGAAGGCCAGGCCGGAGATTAGATAAGCGATGATAAAAGTGGAAACAACGATCAGTGACGTAAACATAATCAGGGCAATAAGCTTACTCAGCAGCACTTTCCATCGCTTGACGGGTCTTGTCAGGAGCATTTTGATCGTACCCGTTGTCCGTTCTCCAGAAACGATATCTGAAGCAATGGCCATGATGAGCAGCGGGATAAACAGGGATATGGCATTGTCCATAAATTCCCGCGTAAATGTTACTCCGTTTGGTTGATTAGGATTTACATCATGCTGCAAATAATACTGCATTTGCTGAATAAAAATCTGACGGTATCGTTTCCACTCATCCGGCACCCTGTCGCTGCTTAGTGAATTCTCATTATCCGTGATTCGCTGCTGAAGCTCAAGCCGCCAATCGCTGTTGAACTTCTCCTGGCTTCTTTCAGCAGACTTCATTTGGGCATAAGTAAACATGGGAACCAGAACTAGCAGGACCAGCAGGATAACATAGAATCGCTTGCGTTTTATAATCTTGATACATTCGTTCTTAATCAGCGGTAACAGATTACTCAATACGCTCACCTTCCGTCATCTGCAGGAATAACTGCTCCAGCGTCGGATTAATCCGGTGAACCTCCCGGACCTGAACCCCTGCGGCTACCAGTGCTGTAACCGCTTTTGGCGTATATGCTGAATGGATTCGGGTCACAACTGCACCTTGAGGCATTCCTGCCAGCAAACTGTCATCCAGCACTTCTTCCGGTCGTTCCACAATTTCGCAATAGTCTAACTTTAGCAGTATTCGCTTCCCTTGGACAGCCGGACTCAGATCCCAGATCACATGATCACTATTACCGGCAATCAATTCATCAACGTCACCTACGGCCAGCACTCGGCCGCTGCTAATGATCGCTACACGATCACACAATAGCTGAATCTCGCTGAGCAGATGACTGGAGACAAAAACCGCCATCCCTTCATCGGCTAATTGACGTATGAACTGGCGCATTTCCTTGATCCCTTTCGGGTCCAAGCCATTCGTCGGTTCATCCAATATAAGCAGCCTCGGTCTGCCGAGAAGCGCCTGTGCTATACCAAGCCGCTGTCGCATTCCTAGTGAATATGTGCTGACCTTATCATGTATTCTTCGATCCAGTCTAACCATCTCAACAACTTCCTCGATTCGCTGCTGATCAATCCCTGGCTGCATGCGGGCAAAATGCTCGAGATTCTCCCATCCTGTCAGATAGGCATACATTTCAGGATTCTCCACGATCGAGCCAATATGGCGGAGTGCTTGCTCTTGCTGGCGGTTGACGTCATATCCACAAACGGAAATCTTGCCTGCTGAAGGTTTGATGAGATCCACTAACATGCGGATCGTCGTTGTCTTGCCTGCACCGTTAGGTCCCAGGAAACCGAAGATTTCCCCGGCACGCACATCGAAGGATACATCATGTATAATCCATTTTCGACCGATTTTCTTTTTTACATGCTGGATAGACAGTACGATTTCTTCTGCTCGCTCATTCATCGAATCCAACTCCCTATTTGACATCCTTCATCCACTCTACAGCATGCCTTGTACAATACGATCCGCTATAGCCTGATATCCTGCTCCGTTCGGGTGAAAGTGGTCGGAAGACAGATACTTGCCAAGCTTATGCTGGAACAGATCAAACGTAGCCACCAGCGTCATATTGGAATCCCGATTCACGATCTCCATAACCGCATGATTCCATGCAGTCACAACCACATTCCCAGGGATGAGCAAATCCTCTATGTCAGCAAAAGGATGGTACAGGCCTATATAAACGATGCGAGCATCCGGATTAATCGTACGAATCTTCTCTAAAATGGTCTGCAGGCGCTCAGACGCCTGAGGCAAAGCACTCATCAGCTTGGCAGGATCGAGCTCTAAATTATCGGAATTTGTAGCTCCCTCCAACAGACCGCTGCCCTGAAACAGGTCATTGCCACCTATAGAGAGCATAATAACATTTGCTTGCTTCAAGGCATACTGTATTCCCTGATCATCCAGCTTGGGCAGCAGCCCTTCGGTCGTCAGCCCATTTATCGCAAGATTGGCCAGTACGCTTGCTGAACGTCCATCCTCATTTAGTAGCTCCACACTTCGGCGCACGAAGCCACCCCCCGCAGAGTCACCCGTTCCCTTGGCTAGGGAATCACCCAGAACGGTTACCTGCAATTCATTCGGCAGTACCGGCTGTGAAGGAACGCTTTCATGCTGTTCAGGGCTTGTCTCCCCTGCAGAAATATCAGCCTTGTCACCGGAGACCAAGGGCTGTCCTTGCGGATTATTAATATCGTTAAACGCGTACACAAAACCAAAAATCAGCACAATCGTTACAATTACCGACACGGAGGCAGTGATTCGCCATATCCATGCAGATGATTTCATGACACTCCCCCTATAAAATTCCTCATGTACATTACCTTAAGACTTCTATTAAAAATTTGCAAATGAGAATGCAAAAAGAGCTGCCTCGGACGCAGTCTTCCTGCGTGCCGCAGCAGCTCGATTATTATTAGTTGAAATAAGTGCTTACTGGCTAATAAATTCTTGAACCCAATAACCGTTGTAGTACCCCACACCGATCATTGTGAAATTCGGGGACAGAATATTCTCACGGTGTCCTTGGCTGTTCATCCAGGAGTTCATCACTTCTTGAGGTGTACGCTGCCCTTTAGCAATATTCTCTCCGGCATAGCCGAAAGATATGCCATAAGCTTTCATCATATCGAATGGGGAACCATGTGTCGGCGAAGTGTGGCTGAAGTAATTGTTATCGCTCATATCCTTCGCTTTATCTACCGCTACGGTTGTCAGCTTGGCATGGACCGTAAGCGGCTTAAGACCTGCATTAGCACGTTCCTTGTTTACCAATTCAACAACCTCGGAAGCAAACTTCGATTGTTCCGTAGTACCTGTAGATTCGGAAGGCTGAGAAGGTTTAGTTGATGGAGCACTGGTCTCAGGTTTGCTGGCTTCCGGTTTACTTGTCTCGGGTTTACTGGTTTCTGGTTTGCTTGTTTCTGGCTTGCTAACTTCTGGTTTGCTGGTTTGTGGAGTCTCCACAGGTTTATCAGTCTGAGGTTTCTCAGCCTGCGGCTTCTGAACAACAACCCACTTGAACTGGGATTCCAAGCCTTGGCTTTTGAGGAACTCTTGTATTTTTTGTTGCCAGTTTACATATTGATTATTCTCGACAGGGGCAGCTGAGGCCGTCGTTGGCAGCATTAACCCGACAGCCAATGCAGCAGCAATACTTCCTCCAGCTATTTTCTTGATCCAATGATTGTTCATGTTATCTCATCTCCTAGCACTAAGTTGATAGATCTGCCTGTTCGTCCTTCCTCTATGCAAACTTCATGATGTCTTGGACGAACAAGCCTTGGTTACATTTTTGTAATCAGCTACGAACACATTGTAACACATCTGAAACCTTCGACAAGGCTACAATTGTTGGAAACGCCATCAAATGTTTCCTCTCCGCTTTCGGTTCATCAGTCTGGTTTAAGGTCATAACAAAGAAAAAACCCGTCCCAAACTTGGGACGGGTTCATGAAGAGACGAGAGCTACAGCTTCTTGCTGAACTGGTACCCCGCCTTTTCAAATCCAATATGTTCATAAAATGCATGTGCGGGAGGAAGTTCTTCCCGATTGCCGCTTGTGAGAAACAAGAGGTGGCTACCATGCTGTCTTCCCCATGTCTCTGCACCGCGTATCAGTCTTTTGCCAATGCCTTGGCCGCGGCAGCTTGAGGTTACAATAACCGAAGTGATTTGAGTGACCGGTTCGGTCATAGTGAAAGATTTGACTTGACGAAGCATAATCATTCCAACTACAACGCCATCTACCTCTGCAACCAGGTTGCCGTATAGAGGGTTGTCGTTCATGGCTTCCATCCGTTCACGCATGACATTTAGCGTCGTCGGATAATTCAGTTCCCGCATTAGGGATGTGACTGCTTCCAAATCATTCTTCTCAAAGTTTCGAATCAGCAGTGCAGGCGCAGATAATACGCTTTCGATGCTCATTATACCCTCATGCTTCCCTTCTTCTATGAAATGTGAACAGACTCTATTTCTATTTTGTAAGTTTATGAAGAAGATTGCAAGTCTCAACCGACATTTTTTTTACATTTGTGTCTGTTTTGTTAAACCTTTGTTAAGCATTTTTACAAAAATCGGTATTGCGCTTCAATTAATCCATAATAGATGCCCTGCTTTTGCATAAGCTGGCTGTGATTTCCTTCTTCCATAATCTCACCATGATCCAGCACCACAATATGATCAGCATGCCGAATCGTAGATAAGCGGTGAGCCACAATAAAGGAAGTTCGGCCCTGAAGCAGCACTTTGAGAGCCTCCTGGATTTTCAACTCTGTCTCGGTGTCGATACTCGCTGTTGCTTCATCCAGTATCAGAATACGCGGATCGGCAAGAAGTGCTCTCGCGAAGGATAATAGCTGCCGCTGACCCATGGACAGCATATTTCCGCGCTCTTCAACCTCGGTATCGTAGCCGCCGGGCATTTGAGCAATGAAATCGTGGGCTCCGACTGCCTTGGCGACCTCCTCAATCTCCTCATTGGTGGCATCCAGGCGGCCAAACCGGATATTATCCCGAATCGTGCCTGAGAAAATGAACGTGTCCTGCAGCACGATACCAATCTGGTTTCGCAGGCTTTCCACTGTTACCGACCGAATATCATATCCATCGATGGTTAATTTGCCTTCGGTAATATCATAGAATCGGCTCAGCAAATTAATGATGGTACTCTTACCTGATCCCGTATGACCCACAAGCGCAATCGATTGGCCTGCCTTTACATCCAAATTGATTCCTTTTAGAGCCTGGCGTCCTTTCTCATACTCGAACACCACATTTTCCAGCTTAATATTTCCTTGGATGGTCGGTAATTTCTTGGCTCCCGGCTCATCATCTATGCTTGGTTTCTCGTCGATAAACTCAAAAATACGTTCCGAAGAAGCCATCGCGACAAGCAGCTGATTATACATCTGACCAAGCCGGTTGATCGGCTCCCAGAAGTTCCCGACATATTGGGTAAAGGCAATCAACAGACCAATGGTGAGCTCGCCTTGCTGAATCAAGACGGCGCCAAGCCAGAACAGAATCAACGATCCGAAACCACCGGTAATCTCGATAAGTGGTCCGAACGCCTGGTTCATCGCTGATGCTTTATCCCAGGACTTCTTGCTGTCCAAGTTCATGTTATCGAAGAATTTCATATTCTCTTCTTCTTGTGTGTAAGCCTGGGTAACCCGAATCCCTTGAATGGATTCATTCAAGTGGGAATTAATCCGCGAGTTCCGGATCCGCACTTCCTGCCACGCACGGCGAATGCGCACGCGTAGCTTCGTTGAGATAAAGAACATGATCGGAACCGTCACGATGACGGCAAGACCGAGTTTCCAGTTAATTAACAGCAGGATGATCACGATTCCGACAAGCTGTACGCAGTCGATGATCAGGTTGACGACCCCGTTGGTAAACAAATCCTGCAGCGAGTTGACATCATTTGTAACGCGAACTAGCACGGAGCCAGCCGGACGCTTGTCAAAGAAATTAAAGGACAAGCGCTGGATATGCCGGAACAAATCTGCGCGAAGGTCATAGATGACACGCTGACCGATGATATTCGTAAACTTGATACGGAAGATCCCCGCAACCCATTGAATGATATACATAGCGAGTACTGCAATCGTAATCTGATAAAGCAGGGTCAGACTTGGATTGCCCTCCTGCGGATCAATGGCCCGGTCAATAGCCAAGCTGGTCAGGAAAGGAATCGCGAGCTTCGTTATCGTGCCGATGACCATCATCAGCCCGATCAACGGCAGGATCTGTTTGGCATATGGTTTCATATACGAAATCAGACGTGTAAGCTGCGCCCAGTTAAACGGTTTTTCTATTGCATCGTCATCCTTGTAAACAAAACGTTCATTGGTTTCATCCGAGGTTTTTCGCGGCCTCGGAATTTTCTGCTGCTGATGCGGCTCAGTATTTACATTGGCGTTCATGCTTGCACCTGCCCTTGCGTACCACCTGCTTGAGCTTGCTTGGCAATCAGGTCCGCGTATTGTATTTTATATACATCCTGGTAAGGCCCCGGCACTGCAATCAAATCGTTATGTTTGCCGCGCTGTACGACTTTACCCTCATCCAGAACGAGAATTTCGTCCGCATGACGCAAGGAAGAAATCCGGTGAGCGATGATAAAAGTCGTTCTGCCATTCATGACCTCCTGGAAGCCGGATTGAATCTCATGCTCCGTTTCCATATCCACGGCACTGGTGGCATCATCCAAGATAAGAATTTTTGGGTCTTTCAGCAGGGCACGGGCAATGGCGATCCGCTGCTTCTGACCGCCGGAGAGACCCATTCCCCGTTCCCCGACAATCGTATCGTAGCCATCCTTCATTTCCATAATAAAATCATGGGCTTTAGCCAGCTTGGCTACCCGAATGATTTCATCCATGCTGACATTCTTCATACCATAAGCAATGTTGTTACGGATACTGGACGAGAACAGGAATGTCTCTTGGAAGACGGTTGCGATCTGACTGCGCAGACTACGGATCTTAATATCATTGATGTTCCTGCCATCCAATTTGATGCTGCCCTGATTTACATTGTAGGCATGCATCAAGAGCTGGATAATGGTTGATTTACCGGAGCCTGTTCCCCCGAGCAAACCGATGACAGAACCGGGACGAGCATCCAGATTAATATCTTGTACTGCAGCCATTTTGTTGCCGTATGCGAAGGTGACATTATCAAAAACAACATGTCCCTTCACTTCGCTTGGCACCAAATCTACCGCACGTTCCCTGTCTTCGACATCAACAGGCTGATTCAAGAGCTCCAGCACCCGCTCCCCCGAAGCCTTGGACTGCGTATAGTTGTTAATATGGAATCCGATTCCCCACAAAGGACCGATGATGTACCAGATCAAAGTGAAGAAAGCAGCCAGCTCCCCTACTGTCATGGAGCCGTGGATAACCATCGCGCCGCCAACGGCCAGCAGAATGACAACACTGATATTCGCGAACAGCTCCATCATCGGAAAGTAGCGGGCCCATAATGAAGAGGCGAAAATTTGGTTAGCTTTGTAACGCTCATTCCGTTCAGAGAACTTCTCCACCTCATGCGGTTCGCGGGCGAAGGATTTAACGGTACGGACACCCGTAATATTCTCCTGTACGGCCGTAGTCAGTGAGCTTAGCGCCAGGCGCATCTCCTGAAAGGCCGGGTGGATCTTAGATTCGAACTTCAGCGCGGCCACAACAAGAAATGGCATCGCTACCAAAGTAATCAGCGTTAATTTCCAGCTGATCGTGAACATCATGATGGAACCGAAGGTCACCATGAGTACCAGGTTCAGGAGTTGGGCAAAGCCAAAACCGATAAACATCCGGATCGCTTCCAAATCCCCCGTCAACCGTGACATCAAATCCCCAGTCCGGGCCGTGTCATAATAACGGAATGATAAAAATTGCAATTTTTCGTAGCAGGCGTTTCGCATCGAGTAAGCCAGGTAGTTGCCCAGCCTTCCTCCAAAGAATCCATGCAAAAACTGCATGAAAGCTTTAAGGATCACCACGCCCAGCACAGTAAGTGCCAGCTGGGGTACGATGCCGAAATTCTTCATTTTGATGGCATCGTCAATCAGCACTCTTAACAGCTGCGGATAGACCAGCCCGAGTGCGGTTGCAATCGCCAGACACAGAATGGAAAGAAAAAGATAACTTCGTTTCTCCCAAAAGAAGCCCTGCAGTTGCCTGAGAACATTCATGTTTATCCTCCTTTGGATAATTTACGTTCAGGTTATGTAGCATTTATGAAGTTTATCATCGACCTGAACCAGCGGCAAAGATAGAAAACCGTCATATATGAGCCAAAAGAACCTAAAGAGGGCAATTTGGTGAACAAATCTTTGTTTACTAATTAAATCATCGTTAATTCTCATAAATACTAGGGGATATAATCACATTGTCAATACCCGTACATGTCGGGCGCCGCCCACTCTTTTTGAGTTTTTTAAACATCCTTGCAAAAGGGTAAAATCCTAACCCGCTTTTCTCCCAATCTCGGGCTCCAAAGCGTATAAAACATGTCTGAAGGCTGACTGAAGCACGGACCAGCACAAGATAAAAAAAGACGCCCAACGCAGGCTAAGCTGCGGGACGTCTTCTTCTTTATTAGTTCATGATGAAGAAGCGAATCCGTCGGATGCTCTCTCTCCATAATCCATCCAGGAGATTTTATCATGAATGTATTCCTATCTTCATAATAGGTAATCCTTACTTCTTCTGAGTAATAGGAATCATTTGATCCAAATCATCAGCCAGCTTGCTCCACATGAATGGAGATTGGCCATCCTGTAACGAGGTGAGAATCGCACTTATGGATTCCTTCAATTGTTCCTCTAATACGGAAACATGGTGCTTAAGCGAGCCTTCGGCCATTCTGACATAATGCTCAGTCAATTGACCTTCCCGTATAGCGACCACACCAGCCACGGCTTCTTTCACTTTCGGCTCAGCCACCTCACGGAGCTTTGAGCTGCCGCTGCCTTCAAAGAAATGCTTCGGATTCTTAAAGGTCGACCAGAAGGATAACCAATCTCCTTCAATTTGCAGCTCTGTTTCTTCCAGCTCGGGCGGTGCCCATTCCTTATCCTTACGTAGAGCCAGGGACAGACCCTCGGTCATCGCATTGATCTCGGCTGCAGCCTTCAAAGCAGCGTTTTCCGTTAATTGGCGCCCTGCCGTCTCCAAACGAAGCGTTGTCGCCCATAACTCCTGATCCAGCTCCAGAGACATCGTCCGCATCAAATCACGCCCACATGCCGTGAAGGCCGATTTCAAATGACCGGCATCTTCTCTAAGCACGGACGGGTTGAATGCCTCCTGGAAAAAGCGAGTCATGGCATAATCCAGCCGCTGCCGCACATGAAACAGCAGTTCGCTGCTTTCCTGCGCGATATCGCGAGTCATCTGCAGCTCGCCTAATGCAGCAAGCCGGGACAGTGCCCGCTCCTGAACTGCCTCCAGCTCCGCAATCTTGTGTGCCCTAGTCGTCTCATCCTGGGCGGCCATGTCCGCCCACGCTCTGATGCGGTCACGAACAGAAATAATTTCATCATATCCTGCTCGCTGGGACAGCTTTGGCAGCTCTTCAACCGCAAATCGGCTAAGCGCCTCTTCAAAGACCGTGAAGCCCGATCCTCTCAAGCTCTCTTCATCTCCGCTTAGCTTGCTGTCTAAAGCCGCAAGACTGGAGACAGGGAAAATATGCGGTCTGCCTACTCCACTAGCCGTAAGATTGGTACGAACATGCTTCACAACCTCATCCAGCTCGTCTTTGGATTGGGCCAGATCTGCCGCATTAACGACAAAGAACATTTTATCCAGCGCAAAGCTGTCTTTCACGCGGCCGAGCTGGGACAGAAATTGCCGGTCCGCTTTAGAGAATGCATGGTTGTAATATGTTACATACACAATGGCATCGGCATTCTTAATATAGTTGAATGTTACGCCGGTATGGCGGGCATGCAGGGAATCCGCTCCCGGCGTATCGACCAGCACAATTCCTTGCTCTGTCATCGGACAGCTGTAATACAAATCAATTCCGTCTACGAAGCAGGACTTGGTTTCATCGGCTACATAACCGCGATATTCAGCCAGCTGTACGGTTTCCGTTGTACCGAGTTTAGCCTCCATCACATCCCAGCCAGCAGCGGCGGCTTTCAGGAAACCATAATGCGGCAGGCCTGCCGGGTGAATGCCAGCCGGATTCAACCCTTCAGCTATACTGCGCCATTGCTCCGGTGTTGGCTCTTGAAGGCCCAAAACGCCGAACGAATATTTAAGATCATCCCACCACATCTCCCGGCTTTTCATCCGTACAGCTGCGGTTCCATGACTGTTCCCTTCAGTCGGCGCCAGGATGCGGTTCACCGCTGCCGTCGTCGGGTGCGGTGACACCGGTAAGACCGACTCGCCAAGCAATGCATTGGCGAAGGAGGACTTTCCGGCGCTGAACGCTCCGAACAGCGCCAGGGTGAACGAGCCGCCCGCCATCGCCTCTGCGCGGGCGATCAAATCCCGCGCGGCCGAGGCGAGCGCGGGATGCGGCGTCAGCAGCGCAGCCGCCGCGCGCAGCTCGGCTGCCGCGGCCTCAAGCCGCTGGCGCCGCTGCGGTGCCGCCGCCTGCGCAGCG
>NZ_JBCMXJ010000011.1:0-108146 GCF_050475945.1 Paenibacillus solani | reverse complement strand
GTCGTGGATACAGTAACGTTATGCGTAATTACTGCAATACAAAATCTTAAAAATAAAGGTGATTCTATGTGGCCACTTGGACAATATGAAAGAATGGTTCATGAAATTAAGAGACGTGAGAATAACGATATCCCAGTAACATTTGGACTACTAGTTGCGGACTTCCATCAACATAGATGTAAAGAGTATATATTAAATTACATAGACACTTTTAATTACAAATCGGATAAATATATTAATTTTTATTTGCCGGGATATTTGGAGGAGGACTCATATAATCAAAATGAAAAAATAACAATAAATAAAAAAAGTTACTATTTTAATAGAGAGATATATTTAGATTTTCTTAGAAACTTAGAATCAGATTTTGGAATAGATTTTCCATATAACCCAGTGCTTATTCTTATGGAATATGACAGAGGAAATTTTATCAAGACGAAAAGGATAATAATTGAGCTAGATTCAAACGGATCTGATATAAAGCAAGCCGGTAAAATGTTCGAAGAAATTTTTAAAATAGCTAAAGAATTTGTTTCCATTGAAGATTTCTCGAAGTCTCTAATGGATTCTGAATTTAAGGACGGTCTTTTAGATAAGATTGTTGAAGGAATTGATCTCAGTTATATAACAGCAATTTATAACAAAGCAAAAGAAGTTAGTAAATACAGGCTAAAGAAAGCAAATTAACAAGTAATATGTAGAGAATTCAAAGTAGGCAGTAACTACGCATAACAATGTATTCACGCTGCAGTCCGGCATGCGCCATCCTTTGGTCCTCCAGGGGCATTTCGAGGGTGCTGAATCAGGCGGACAACCCTGCGAGGCTAACTGCGCAAGCGCAGCCGGCGACTTTGTCGCCTTAAGCCTCTCGGGTTTGTGAATACAAGAACGTTATCGGAAATCATAATTAGCATGGAGGAATAACAATGAAAACAAATAAAACACCAGACATTCTAAATGAATTTGAAATTAAGCAAGGATTATATAAGGATTTTTCTAATAAACTTGCATCATTAATCTCAGAAATACTTTTATCCAATAAAATTAATGTTCATTCTATTACTTTCAGAGAAAAAGAGCTTAAGAGCTTAAGTGGCAAACTTCAAAGAAATATGAACAAATATAATAAGTTAGAAGATATTACAGACCTCGCAGGTTTAAGAATAATTACATATTTTTCTGATGAGGTTGATTTAATTGCTAATTTAATTGAGAAAGAATTTGATTTTGATAAAGAAAATTCAATAGATAAAAGAAAAATTCTGGATCCAGATAGATTTGGATATTTGTCGATGCATTATGTAATTAAGTTAAGAGAAAATAGAATTAGCTTACCTGAATATAGTCGATTTAAAAATTGTTCAGCTGAAATTCAAATTAGAACAATTTTACAACATACATGGGCTGAAATTGAACATGATTTAGGATATAAAAGCAAACTAGAAATTCCTAAAGATATTAGAAGAAACTTTTCTAGATTAGCTGGATTATTAGAAATTGCAGATTCCGAATTTATGAGGATTAGGAATGATCTAGAGGACTATGAAGAGCAGGTATCAAAACAAATCGAATCACAACCAACTAAGGTATCTATTGATAAAGTGTCTTTGGAATACTTTGTAAATAATAATAATAAAATACTTGAAATATCAAAAGCAATTGCACAAACAGCAAATCACGAATTAAGTATATCATCAGTTTTTCTTGATAGGTATGTTGAAAGACTACATTATTTAGGTATTGAGTATATTTCTGAAATTGAAAATTTATTAAATGAATATAGTAACGATATAATTGAATTTTCCATTAGATGGTTAAATTCTGAAGATAATCATGAATATGAAATTAGTTATGTGAATTTAGATATTGCTCTCTTTTATTTGTGTTATTATTTGGTCGCCAAAAAAAGATCTTTCAATGATGCAGTTGAATATTTCGAGAAGTTTGATATTGGATTAGATGAAGATAGAGCTAGAAACTCGAATAGATTAATAAAAATCTATGATGATATTGTGGGTTGAATTATGATATCCGATAACGCCATATTCACGCTGCGGGGCTATAGCCCCTTGGTTGTCAGATGTATAATCATGGGAGAAGTTCAGACAACAAACGACACAGCCTAAGATAAGAGTTATCTAAGGTTGTGTCGTTTCGTGAATACAAGAACGTTATCAGAAATCTAATCAAGGGAGCAAAAAAAATGAATTTCTTAGAATTAGAGTATTGTGATAAATGTAAAACACAAGAGTGTACGATGCGAGAGATTACACATTTTATTGACTGGATACAGGCTGAAGAAAACACGAATTATGAGCATTATAGTTGCCCAGATAAAGAGAGTGATAATTTTACTGCTGATTTTCAATTTAAAAGTGTTGATAAAATACTAACAGTTGAGGTAAAACGGCTTCATCATGCCTTTTCAAAAAGTAAAAAACAAGAGGCGGAAGAGATTGCTTCGGAGCGTGGTATGCGCATAATAAACGGAATGTTTAACCAGGCTATGAATTGTATAGATGATAAGGTTTACGATTATATTGCGAATAGTTTTGTTGTTGATATGCCAATGGCTATTGTTAGCGATAAGGAAGCCATTGAATTAGGGGAGCAACTAATAGAATATCTCTCAACTGCTGATTTAGATTTAGTAAATAGCAGTTTTGTTTATGAGAAGAAGAACAAAAGGAAGATCGAAATAGCATTTAGGCCACTTACAAGTGAATTGAACCGCTTCTCAGAAAAAGGAAGGATACTTCAAACATTTCCCACCTCATTGAATGATGAAGGGGTGAGCTTATCTGATTTTTGGAATATCACCTTTGATTTAAGTTCCATCAAAGAAAAGATTTTAAAAAATCTAATTAAATCTAACAATAGCTTTGAGGGGGTAGATAGTAATCGTGTTGTGCTTCAGATAATAGTAATGAAGTATAGTCTGGACTTAGCACTGAGTATGCCTGAGTTGCTAGATGTTTTTATTTCAAATTTAAAAGAGGAAATCAGAAGTTATAAAACAGAAATGAATGAAAATAAATTTAATTTCGATAACGCTTACATTTGTATCACTATAGCTGGACTCGATGAAAAAACTGATTTTAGAATCATAGATATTTCCGATTTATTGATAAGCTAGACATCTGATAACATAATATTCACGCTGCGGCTCCTTCGGAGTCTTGGTCTACTGGATGGATTTCGAGGAGGCTTTTCAGCAGACAACCCCTTTGGGGTTCATGAATACAGGAACGTTATCGGACAGACTTAAGTCTGATTGAAAGTACATAAAGCGATAATGTTAAAAATATATATACTTATATTTTGGTAGGAATTGGAGATGGGAAAATGACTTCTGAAATCTCGTTTGGGATAGGATGTTTCAATTTTGGAATGAAAGCAGGAACTTCTACTACTGTAGGTGGATATTTTAATGAACTTCAAAAAACATTCGAAGCTGTATCAAATATAAGTGAGATAAAGATTGAATTAGATGAAGAAGATTTTGATTTTTCAAAAGAAATTAGCAGTTCGATTTATGACAATATGTCTTTAGGAGGAAGAATTAAACCTAATGTAAGAAATGTGAGAATTTCATTTGATATATTTATTCCCAAAAGAATTCAAGAAGACTTAAAGCATAATCCTAAACTTTTTAAAACGGAAAAATTCAGAGTTGTAATTAATTATACTTATTATTTACCAGTCGCAATAGTGCAACTTCTTGAGCCATATGGAGGAGATGTAGATCCTTCCAGTGCTGTAGTTCTAGTACGTGAATTTCTAAGGAAAGAATTTTCGAAAATAGATTCATTTATTGATTTTCAAGTTCTTGGACCAAGTCCATTTCATGGAGATTTTTTTATCAAGGAAAATAATCAAATAAAAGATAAGTTCCAAATTTCAATTTTAGAAACGAAAGCTTATGATGAAATTAACATAATGTATAACGGATATACTGATGTTGATGAGGCGTTTGAAGATATAGAGCTTGAAATCCTCGATGAGATTGGATTTTTTTATGAATTGATGCATACAAATTTGTCATCAATCAGGGAATGGGGTTCAATTGAAGAGAAGTTTGACATTCTAATAAGCTTAAAGCAAGAAAGGAGAAAAGTTAAATATTTATTTTTAATTAATAGAATTCTTAAAGATCTCTTTATTAGCATTAGTTATTTCGAAAAAGACCAAATTTTTTATAATTCATACATCCAAAAAAACAAAAGAAATATCATTCACTTTTCTTCATATATAGATAGAGAAATTAATGAACGAGTAAATTATCCTACCAGTCAAGTAACTGAACTTATTAAACTTTATGAAAATCAAAAACTTAATGTGAATGTTATGTCGGCAACAGTAATAGCAGCTATTTCTGGTGGGGTAATTGGTGCAGTGATTACTGCATTATTTACTTGATTTTAGACATGATAGCTAACTCAATGAAGGCAAGTCCGTCCGATAACATAATATTCAAGCGGCGGCTCCGATGGAGCCTTGGTCTGCGGGATGGATTTCGGATTTCAGCAGACAACCCCTTCGGGGTTCATGAATACAGGAACGTTAGCTGAAACCCCTTGAAAAGATGGAGGAAAATACTATGCCTATTTTTGAATATCTTAAAAAAGTAACAGGTGAAGATCTTAATAGTTTTTTAAGTGCTTCGATTACATTTTTACCTGTTATTTATGGAATTTATAAGTTCTATGTAAGATCAATTACATCAAGAAGCTTAGAATATGACTTAATGCCATATGAAAATCGTATATTACTAAAGTCTTTAAAGGCTATTATTTCAAGTATAATAGGCGGGCTTGTTCTTGTGTTTTTTGGTTATCAAACAAACTATTTATTTAAAGAAATAGGACTAAATAAAGAGAAAGTAACCACAGTATTAGCCTATGGTTGGCTTATTATTTTATTTGTCTTACTGATATTGCTTGCTAGAATAGCAATATGTAAAATATTTAAGAAAAAAGCTGTCGAAGATTTAAGGAAGAGTAAAATACAAATTGTATCTTTTTGGGTATTATATACTCATTTGATAATAACTTTTTATTTTGCTAGTGATCTTTCTTATTATCTACTAGATTATGAAGACACTAATGATTTATTCCAATTAATTATTGAGATGATATTATTTCCAGGATATTTGATTTTAGTGTTCTATTTTATATATATAGGTTTAATGAAATGGCTTTTACTCAAGCCAGTAAATAAAAGAGAAAAATATAAAATCAAAGTAAAAGAAAAAGGAATATATTTACATATACTGTATCCTAAAAATAATAAAGTTATTGTATTAGGTGATAAAGAAACATATGAGGAAAGCAATAATATATATTGGTACTTCAGAGACACAAAAGAGCTTGAAGAATTTAAAAAGAGTAGTAAGTGAATCGAGGATGAAGGGGCATCAGCTAACATTATATTCACGCATCGAGGCTTACACCCCTTGATCGTCCGATGTATAATCATGGGAGATAACTCAGACGATACACGAGTCGCGAATACGGGGACGTTAGGTTAGACGAAATAATTGAAAAGAATCGGGGAATGCAGCTAATGTTTGCTACATGTAAATGGGAAGAAATGAGTGAAGAACAAAGAGAAATTATATGTTCAATGAGTGAAGATGCTCTTATTAAAAGATGGAATACTCCTCAAGGGAAGAAGATCAAGCAAAAGATAATTGAAATAAACTATCAATATGGAACTAGCAATCAGTACGTCGAGTTAGTAGGTACTATAAAGGAAGATATGAGCGCGAAATCACCAAAAATAGATTTAAGGGGAATCGATTTTAGCAATTTTTATAACTTAAAGAATGACGAAATTTTCTCTTTCGATTTCTCAAATTGTTCTCTAAAATACTCCAATTTTAAAAATTCAAAGTTTATGACTTCAAAATTTGCAAATGCTGATATTTTGTATAGTCATTTTGAATTTACATTTATTGACTATAGTGATTTTAGCAATTCAAATCTAACACTTTCTAACTTTGATAATTGTTCATTTGAACATGGTGATTTGTGTGGTGCTTGGATATCAAGTGTATCCTTTAAAGACTCAAATCTTGGTTATGTTAAGTTTGATAGAAAAACTGACTTTTATAATATCGATACTGATGCATTTGCAGGAAGTACTAATCCTTTATTTCTTGACAATATAAGAAGAAAACATTTTTTGAAAAACTTTAAAAACCACAGCGTTGCAAATAAAATCGTTTATTATATTTGGTGGGTTATTAGTGATTGTGGCCAGAGCTTTTTTAGATGGTTTGGCTGGTCTGTAATTATATCGATTATTTTTGGAGCACTTTACTCAGCTTTTAGTGATTCTTTCATTATCACAAGTGGAAGAGATTTAACCCCCTTTTCATTCTACTATTATAGTGTGGTTACTTTCTCGACATTAGGCTACGGTGATATTTCACCTGCAAATTTATTAGGTGAAATACTTGTAACATTAGAAGTAGTAATCGGTTACATAATGCTAGGTGGCTTGCTTAGTATTTTCGCAGACAAGTTTATTCCAAAGAAATAGTATTGTAGGTAACTCAGTAAGGCAATTACTTCGTTTAACAACATATTCATCCATCAGGCATTCGCCCTCGGTCCGGCAGGAGATTTGGCAGGGAATCTGGGCCAGCTGAACACATCCGACTTCGTCGGACGTCGTGAATACAGAGAATGTTATGAGAAATCAAATTAGAGGAGAAACAAAGTGGGGAAAAAACTAACTATATTTCTTGTAGATGGCTCAGAAACAGGGCCTAGAACAATTGAGATCGGTAATTGGTCAGGGAAAGCTGTATATTCACAACGCTCTTCTCTACCCAAAATTATAGAGCGCTCCGAGTTTAATAGACCAGGAGTCTACATTTTAAAATCTTTACCTAATAACGATAACTATAATGAACGAATTTACATAGGTGAAGCAGAAAATCTTAAAAAGAGATTAAAGCAACATTTAGCTGATTCAGATAAGGATTTTATTGAAATTGTAGCCTTTATAAGCAAGGACGAAATGCTTACTAAGTCTCATATAAAGTATTTGGAATCTCGTATTATCTCTTTATCTAAAGATGCGAAAACAGCCGAAATTGATAATTCGGTTCAGCCTGAGTTAACGACTCTTCCTGAAGCCGATATCTCAGATATGGAGTACTTTTTAGAGCAGATGAAGTTGATTTTTCCGGTAGTTAATTTTATGTTCTTAGTTCCTTCTACCCTTAACCAATCAAATGAGACTGTGATTGCGCCAGTTCAAGTTAATAGCGACATCGTATATACGCTAAAAAGTAAGAGAGCTTCTGCTAAATTGATTGAAACTGAAAAAGGCTATGTAGTTCTGTCTGGATCTCAAAGCTGTAAACAGACGTCGAGTTCCATCTCTGAAGGATGGATCAAGCAGAGAAACAAGTTGATAGAAACCGGAGTTCTAGTCGATGGCGGAGAATTTTATATATTTAATGAGAATGCGATTTTTTCTAGTATTAGTGCGGCAACTGCTGTAGTACTGGGGCGCCAAGCAGCAGGCCCTGTGGAGTGGATAGATGTTAATGGAAGGACGTTTAAGCAGAATCAAGAAAAGAAATTCGAAAGTGAGAGCAATGGAGAGTAATTCGACATCTCAAAACATAATATTCAAGCAGCGGCTCCTTCCGGAGCCTCGGATATCAAATGAAGGAGATTGTTTATATTATCACAAAAATTTCAACCCCTTTTAGCTACTCTTCAGCGGTTATTGCTAGAGATTATGTGTTTCTTGGCTTACATCGGGGTTTTGGGGAAAGCTTCTCCGCCCAAATACATAATACATTTTTCAATCTTAAAAGAACTTTATCTGAATGTGTATACAGTTAGAATCAATGGTTAAGGTGAATGTGTATCTAAAAGATATTAAAGATTTACCTGAAATGGAGAAGGTATTTTTTGATTACTTTGAAAAATAGGTGAATTCCCTGCTCGAATGACATCTTCTACTGAATTTATCGACGCTGATTGTTTAATTATGATAGACGGTAAAAATTTATGGAAGGTTTTTCATGACAAATACGCCCAAGAAGAGAATCGACTCTGCCTCTAGAATAATTAAGGCATCTCCGCAAACAATTTATCAAGCATTTATATATCCTGAAGCTCTAAATTTCATGGCTTCCACCAGAGGGAATGAAAGGTCAGATTTATGAGTTCGACGCGCGTAATGGCGGAGTATTTCTGATGTCTCTAACGTATAATGATGAGGATCATTCCTCAACTGGAAAGACGTCGGAACATACAGATGTTGTTCAAGGGAGATTCTTGAATTTGGTCCCAGATGAGCAAATCGTACAATTAATTGAATTTGAATCCAATGACCCCATGTTTGCGGGTGAAATGACGATGACATGGACCTTTGCCATTGTCCAGGATGGAACTGAGGTAACCATCGTTTATGAAAATGTACCGAAGGAATACGACAAGAATATCACGCCGTAGGTTTAAGGTCATCTCTTGAAAATCTCGCATTCTTCGTTGAATAATAAACAATAGGAACAATATGATTTACTCCATAGGTAACATAATGTCAAAAATAGATAATAACATTGAAGAACTTAAAACAAATAAGAAACCTAAAAAAGAAGAATCCGTGAATTCGAAGTCCTCCTCTACATCATCTAACATTGTTTTCACGCACTAGGGATTACTCCCCTTTCACTTCCAATGTATAATCATAGAAGATACATGATTATCACAACAACTGGAGGACTCATTCGTATGATCGAATATTTAAATTCCTTAGACGGAATAAATGAAGAGCAATTGGACTCAGGATTTTTTGATGGATGGCCGAATCCACCGTCGAGGGCGAACTTTTATCGAATACTACAGAATTCAACCTATATTTGGCTAGCAGTTGATAGTGACAGCAACAAGGTTGTCGGATTTATTAATGCCATTTCAGATAAGGTGTTAACAGCATACATACCATTACTAGAAGTCGTACCAGAGTATCAGAAACAAGGGATTGGCTCAGCATTAGTTGACAGAATGTTAGAAGAGCTAAAGGATTATTATATGGTGGATTTGTTATGTGATGCGGATCTACAAGGATACTATGAGAATAGAGGAATGCGTGTAACGACTGGCATGATGAAGCGCAACTATAATCAGCAATCAGGGAAGACATTGTAGGGCAAACTTCATAATAGCGTTATTGTATTCACGAAACGACCCAGCCATAGATAGCTCTTATCTTAGGCTGGGTTATTTGCTGTGTTGATTTTCTTCCATCATCGCAGGTATTTATCCTGCCTAACGCAGCTTTTCCGTTCTTTAGAATACTTTTTTCTGTCCTGGGGGATTTTATTAATGACGATCCATGATTAGTTAATCCCCAAGGGAGTGGTTTGTATTAATACTATCATGAACAAGAACTCCTTCAATTCTTTCATCACTTCTTCTCTCAAAGGCATATCTCAGGTCATCTTGATTGAAAATGCAGTTTCCGGACTTATTATATTGGCTGCTATAACCGTTGCATCCTATGCTTTAGGGATCATTGCTTTATGCTCAGCGCTCATCGGAACGTTAATTGGAAAATTGGGCGGTGCAGACCAGGATAGTGTCAGTCAAGGGTTGTATGGTTATAACTCTGTACTATCAGGCTTGGCCCTTTCTTTATTCTTAAGCGGTAATGACCGCTGGATTATTGCTCTGTTTGGTGCAGCCGTCGCTGCTTTATGTACAGCTGCCACGATGCACTTTATGCGCCAATCTGCTATTCCCGTCCTTACCTTCCCGTACATCATTCTAACCTGGTTTTTACTGCTCGCCTCGTATCGCTTAATTACGTTTAAGATTTCCCCTGATCTTGTGCCCCAAACACTGGCAAGCTGGAAACTCGATATTCATGGAGGGATCCATTGGCTGCTTGGCGCAGCCGTGAATGGAGTCGGACAAATATTCTTTCTCGATCATCCTCTGTCGGGGATTTTACTATTTATCGCTATATGTTGTGCTGGATGGAAATTCGGAGCTTACACGATCATAGGTAGCTTCGCTTCATTAATAACAGCATACGGACTTGGAGGCGAGCACCAGTTAATTAATTCGGGGCTTTATGGTTTTAATGCGATTCTAACCATCATTGCGGTTTCCCTTGTGTTTAAAGAGAACGAGCGGCAGGGACTTATCATTGGAATTATCGGGGCTTGTTTAACGGTTCCCATAGCAGCGAGTCTCCAAACCTGGCTCTTACCCTTTGGACTTCCCGTACTGACCATGCCTTTTGTTTTGTGCACATGGATAATTCTTGGTGCCAGGAAATTACTCCCCAGATTGTAACGAATGATTTACAAAATATAGCCCAAAGAACAAGAAAAGAGGACGCCTCGTTAGGACATCCTCTTTATTCACTTAGGATTCAAGATGGTCACTCATCAAATCATAAACCTCGGATTCAATGTTGTTTAAATGTTCTTCCTCAAGCTTTTGTTGTGGATGTGGATGGTACCAATGGATATCACCATCGTGAACGATCCCCTTGTATTCAAGACCTTCAACCGTTAACGAAAATTGAGGTCGTTCATGGACTTGCCCCTCGAAAAGGTGATCTACTTCAAAATTATCAATCATCTCGCTTCGGAACCTCCTTCTCTAATGAATTAAGGTTCTCCATAATCAACAGTATCTATTCTTACTCCACGAAAACTCAATATTTTCTTAAGAAAGAAGGCTTTGTCTGAAACCACTCTTCCCGGATGGACTGATGAATATTCGAAAAGATCTTTTCAATCATTTGTGTTGAATGGGCAAACATACGGATGGTAAAGCCAGGAACCGATAAAGCAGATATTCCCAATTTATAATCAAGGGTATTATTTTCAATGGCCAAATATAACCGGTCCAGCAGAGAACTGTCCACCCCGCTCCCAATGACGATCATGGACCCTAAATGAGTATATCCCTCCATAAAACCTAATCCCCTTATATTCTGACTCGAAGGCTTTAAGTTGATATGGTCAAAAACCACCAATTCCTCATCGACATATATCTCATTCAACAACTGGATAGTTTTATAACTAAAATGCTCCCCTTCCGGTGACCAGCCCGGCGTAATGATATCGGAATAAAGAAGGGTAGCCGATTGATCCATGCGAATGACGTTTTTATGTTTGAAATGGGCGTTTTGATAAGCGATTAACGGATCAGGGATGTATTCAAGCAAGCTTCCTGGTTTCAGGATGAATTCGGACTCTTGGTAGGCATAATTCTTCGGTGTTCTATAGACCTTCGTGGCACCTTGGGTTGTTAACGTCAGCTTTGCTCCTTCGCCGAGCTGAACCTTCATCTGATACCGGTCACCATCTAGATATCCGCCGCCGGGATTTAATAAATAATAGCAAACTTGACCTGAATCATCGTGATAAACAGGGCGCATGACTTTAAATGCACCCTGAAAATACACATTTTTCGCGACCGTCTTCCCGTTTCTATCCTCAACGTTTAAATCTAATACGCCCGTCCAGTTTTCCATGCTAACCCAATCCTTTTAATAAGGCATTTTCTTTGAGCCAACCCACTACATGATCCAATCCCGTATTATCCTTTAAATTTGTGAAAACAAAGGGTTTGTCACCGCGAAATACTTTGGTATCTGATTCCATGACTTCCAGACTCGCCCCGACATGTGGCGCTAAATCGATTTTATTAATAATAAACAAATCGGATTTAATCATCCCTTGTCCGCCTTTGCGCGGGATTTTCTCACCCTGGGCAACATCAATGATGTATATCGAGAAATCAACCAATTCGGGGCTGAAGGTAGCTGCGAGATTGTCACCGCCACTTTCAACGAAAATGAGCTCAACATCCGGATGCCTTCCTATTAACTCATCAATTGCCGCAAAATTCATCGAGGCATCTTCACGAATGGCCGTGTGCGGACATCCTCCAGTTTCTACGCCAATCACCCGATCAGCAGGAAGGATGCCATTTTGCATTAGAAATTTGGCATCTTCTTTCGTATAGATATCATTGGTTACAACCGCCATACTGAGTTCATCATTTAAATGACGTGTTAGCTTCTCCACGAGCAGCGTTTTGCCTGCACCAACAGGGCCGCCTACACCGATTCTAATGGGTTCCATAAGAACATCACTTCCTTTTTTTCTTTGTTTAAGACATGAAAATGCGAATGTTTACCCGCTCATGCCTCATCTGAGACAACTCAATACCGGGAGAAACCATCCCAAAATCCCCTTCATCCAACTGGCCGATTTTCTCAACAGCTTCTATTAGAACTGGCCCAGCATCATGAAGAATTTTCTGACCGGCTGTCTGTCCCAAAGGGATTCCGCGCACTGCATTTTGCACGAGGCTGGAAACAACAGAATATAAGTAACATGTAACCGTCATTGACTTGGGCACACGAAGATCGTGGGCAACCATCGTAAACACAATCGAAGGGTGACCAAATGATAGCTTGGCTTTAACCCTTTCTTTGTACATCGATAACATGGGCCCCTCGTATAAGGATTGAACAAGATTTAACATCCGCTCACCCATTCGTTGGGTACCTTCCCTCGTTTCGCGAGGCAAATTTTGAACCGTCAGTAATCGATCCATTTTCCATACCTTAGCGTAATCCTCTTCTTCCAGAGCCTGATACACCAGATAACTGGCCAGCCCATCTGCATAGATGAGCTGATCCTGAACATAAACTTGAAGCCAGTGAGAAAAGGTGTCATGGTCGTGTACCACACCCTCTTGAATATAACTTTCAAGTCCATAGGAATGGCTAAAGGCCCCTGTTGGAAAGTTTGAATCACAAAGCTGGAATAAGGATAGAATCCTGTTATCCATGGCTGTGACCAATATGGAGAAACGCCTGTTTAACCTTCCGTTTATCCCGCTGATAAGGAATATCTAAGGCATTTAATAAATCCTCCACGAGATAATCATATTGAACCAGCATCACATCATCTTCAAATTGCGCCGGAAGATGGCGATTGCCTAATTGATGCGCAATGTTCCCCATTTCATGTAAGCTTCTCGGGCTAATCACTAATAAATCATCAGCGAGCACATCAATGACGATCATATTCTTATCGTCCATGTACAATACATCGCCAACCACAAGGTTACGCGCATCCTTAAGACGAATTCCGATTTCTCGGCCATGGTCGGTTTTGACCTTCTGAACCCGCTTCATCAGATGATCGCTTTCCAGGTAAACCTTTTCGATATGGCGTCTTGTTAATTCTTCTTTTTCTAAATTCCCAATATTGGTTTCAATTCTTTCGATCAGCATCTTCTCACCTCAAAATAAAAAATATCGCTGCCCCATCGGAACCTTGTCAACCGGGTCGCATGTAATAAGTTCCCCGTCTACTCTGACCTCATAAGTTTGTGGATCAACGGATAATTCAGGTGTTTCTGAGTTAAGCTTCATATCTTTTTTGGTTAGCTTCCGAATTCCGTGTACAGGCAATACCACTTTCTCTAACCCGAGCTTTTCGTGGACCTTATCATCATAGGCAGCTTGGGATACGAACGTAATCGAGCTCTTCTGCAAAGCTTTACCATATGCTGCATACATTGGACGGCTAATGACAGGCTGTGGCGTTGGAATCGATGCGTTGGCATCTCCCATCATTCCACATACGATAAATCCGCTTTTTAGGACTAATTCCGGTTTCACTCCAAAAAACGCCGGTGACCATACAACAAGATCTGCAATTTTGCCAACCTCGATGGAACCGACATAATCAGCAATCCCATGCGTAATCGCAGGGTTAATCGTATATTTGGCGATGTAACGTTTGGCCCGGTTGTTGTCGGATAGTTTGCTGTCCCCTTGCATAGAACCCCGCTGCAGTTTCATTTTGTCGGCCACTTGCCAGGTCCTAATAATTACCTCACCAATTCGTCCCATGGCTTGGGCATCTGAACTGGTCATGCTGAAAATCCCCATGTCTTGAAGGATATCCTCTGCAGCAATCGTTTCTTTTCGAATCCTGGAATCCGCAAAAGCAAGATCTTCCGGCACAGATGGATTCAGATGGTGGCATACCATGAGCATGTCGAGATGTTCATCTACTGTATTGACCGTGTAGGGTAATGTTGGATTGGTTGAAGAAGGCAGAACATTCATGTAACTTGCCGTTTTAATCAAGTCCGGTGCATGACCTCCACCAGCCCCCTCGGTATGATACATGTGAATCACCCGGTCTTTTAAAGCTGCGATCGTATTTTCTACAAATCCCGCTTCATTCAAAGTATCCGCATGCAGAGCCACTTGCACATCATATTTGTCAGCGACACGTAATGCATGATCAATGGCTGAAGGTGTAGCTCCCCAGTCTTCGTGTACTTTTAATCCAATCGCTCCCGCTCTCACTTGCTCAGCTAATGGTTCTTCCGTTGCAGCTTGGCCTTTCCCGGTCAACCCTACATTGATTGGCAGTCCTTCAATGGCTTCCAGCATCCGATGAATGTTCCACTCGCCTGGAGTGACCGTGGTTGCTCTCGATCCCGCGGTCGGACCTGTACCGCCACCAATTAAAGTGGTGAGTCCTGCAGATAGAGCGGTCTCCACTTGAGCAGGATTAATAAAATGCACATGCGTATCAAGACCGCCGGCAGTTACAATCATTCCTTCACCAGCAATGATTTCAGTTGCGGCGCCAATAACAATATCTACTCCAGACATAACAAGTGGATTTCCGGCTTTTCCGATTCCAGAGATTTTTCCATCACGGATCGCAATATCTGCCTTGTAAATGCCGGTGTAATCCAGGATGACCGCATTGGTAATCACGACATCGGGAATCCCATCACCGCGTGTGACAAGGGGATGCATACCCATTCCATCACGAATCACCTTACCGCCCCCGAAAACAACCTCTTCTCCATAAGTGGTCAGGTCCTTTTCGATTTGGATAAATATTTCCGTATCTGCCAGACGAATCGAATCTCCGGTCGTTGGCCCATACATCTCTGCATATTGTTTTCTGGGCATCTTAAAACTCATTGATCTGACCCTCTTTCCAACGATCCATCAATTTTATTGTTAAATCCATAGACTATGCGTTCTCCTCCATAGGAAACCAACTCCACTTCTTTTTCATCTCCAGGCTCAAAACGAACAGCGGCTCCAGAAGGAATATTTAGTCGTTTACCCAAGGCCTCTTCCCTGTTAAATTTCAGACCTTCGTTGACTTCATAAAAATGATAGTGGGAACCTACTTGTACAGGGCGGTCTCCGGTATTGGTTACTTTCAGAATGTACAGGTCTCTTCCATCGTTACAAATGATGGGTTCCTCTTTTAAAAATAATTGACCAGGTTCCATTTCCATGATGTAGATCCTCCTTTAGCTTTATCGAATGGGGCTGTGAACGGTAACCAGCTTTGTTCCATCCGGAAAAGTGGCTTCCACTTGAATGTCGTCAATCATATCTGCTATTCCTTCGATAACATCATTACGTGTTAGAATCGTCGCCCCAAATTCCATTAATTCGGCAACTGTTTTTCCATCTCTTGCACCTTCCAAAACTTCATAGGTAATGAGGGCAACAGCTTCAGGGTAGTTTAACCTTAACCCTCTTTCCCGCCTTCTTCTCGCAAGATCAGCTGCCACAACAATCATAAGTTTGTCTATTTCGCGTGGTACGAGTAGCATCTTCAACCCCCCTTACACATTTTGGTAAAACCCCTATATGCTATTAACATAATTTCCAAATTGGATTAACTTATACTTAAGAGAATTCATCAAGGGAAAGGTCAACCATTCAGAAGTATTATTAGGGAGGATATTGGTGGGCTTTGTAGAATTATTACATGATTTTAGTAGTTTCCAAGAAAACTCTGGCATCGCCTAACAAGGTGTTTTCGACGCCAATCTGTCTAATTCTAGCAATCGGTTGCTCATTTAATTTTCTATGTGGAGGATATAACCATGACTTTAGATCATGAATTCTTATCATTTCTTGTTCAAGCTAAGAAAACAACTTATGCATCAGGAAGCGGAGCATTGATAGAACCATGTCGAATGGGCTCCAAAGATTTGCCCTACAAAGATGGTGATTACGCATATATGGACAGTTATTTTGGTGAAATCAATTTTATTGGACAAGAGATCGTTTGGCATCAGGAAAAAGCACTTTGGGGGATGAATTACTATGGCTATACCCACGATCCTATTGAGGGCTTTCCGGACTTTTTATTTGAGTGCTTGAAGCAGGTTACACCTGAAGCACCTTATCGTGGACCGAAACATTATAAGAATGATATTTTTGAATACCATTGTTCTTGGTCAGGCGATCTCAATAAATTTCAAGGAGAAGAGTCTATTCGGTATAATGATCGAGTGATCTTTAGCCTTTTATTTCATGGTGGGAATATTCAGCATGTGTAGAAAATCCCTCTGAAGTCATAAATACAGGAGATCAAAAAGTAAAAACAATCTGACAGCAAAAGCGGAGCTATAAAGGAGCCCATGAATGAGCGTTCTAAAAAAATTTAGAAATGACTATGTCACTTGGCATGCGAATCGTATTAAGATTCCCGACTTCAAACCAAGCAAGATGATCAGACAAAAAGCAGTCTTTGCCGGAAAGGTACAAAAGGTAGGATTCCGCCTGGAACTATCCTGTATTGCTCAAAGAATGAAATTAACCGGTTGGGTGAGAAATTTGGAGGATGGCAGCGTGGAAGCAGAATTACAAGGGGAAGAGCTGCATATTGATTTTCTGGTCAAGTGTATGCAGTCATTGAAACGTGCGAGTGTAAACAACCTGACGATAACAGAGCTGCCTACTGTAGAGGGTGAAGATAGCTTTACAATTCAGAAGTAACAGGACTTTATACATAACTAGAAGCCAAAAGCATTCACCCGCTTTTGGCTTCATTTTATTCTCATCTGATGGAACGCCGCGACGCCCTACCCTTTGGCTCTGGTTATTTCCTCATTAATCATGTCCTCACCCATTTTCTCTTGTGCAGCTTCATCTTCTTTAAAATTCTCCAGGAAATATTCTCTTGCTGGATGCAATGTGATCTCTTCCCCATTCGTTACGGGATATAATAGTTGATACTCCAAATCGTCGTTGCCATTGTTGGTTACCTCTACTTTAAGCGGAAGGCTGAGTTGTTGTTCTTGATTGAATTCAGGCTCCTTTTCCTTAAGGTAGCCATCTATCATATCTTGAGCTATCTTCCGTTCATCGTCAGGTTTTATTTTTGCTAAGGCCTCTTTCATCCCTCTAATTAGAGGACTGTCCGCAGGATTCCTTATTAAAGTCATGGTATAACTGACATTCGCATCGACGGATGTTTTATCTCCTTCGTCCTGTTCATTCAGAAACTGAACCGATATATTGTCGATTCTGTAATGTTGGGGATCCCAGGTTTCTGCGAATAGTGATTTAATATCTTCAGTAATTATGTTCTTATCTTTATCCGATAATTTGTGAGCTCCCTTCTCTTGTTGTTCAGCCTCCGGCTTATCTTCTTTTACTTTGGTTGGTCCACAACCTGTCAACAAAATGACAAGCACAATTGCAGACCACAGGAGGTATGTTTTCTTTTTCGTTTTGGGCATACCTGTAACCTCTTTCCTTTAGTGTGATTGGATGAGATCATTGGGACTATTAGGCCTATATATAATACAACGCTAACTTTTATAAGATCGTTATGCGAATTCTACCAAGTATTTTGAATTTAGACATATATAGTAAAAACTCCACATGGGTTATAGACTGACAGAAGCGGGGATATCAACCATTTATGAGCATCGCCTTCTTGAACCAGAAAAAAGAAGCATCCCAAGTCGGTTAAACTTGTGGGATGCCTCTTCGAGAGTCAAAAGTATGCTTCTATACATGTTGCAATCATCAGGCGGTTTTCTGTGGTTTCGCTGGAGCTGTAACCGCACCGCCTGACTTGCGCTTGGACAGATCCATCTTGCGCTGCAGTATGCCAAGCACGACATCCGCCACGATCGCCAGCACTGCCGCAGGAATGGCGCCTGCAAAAATTCGCAGAGAGTTATTACTGTTCAGTCCAGCATAAATCTCCCGCCCAAGTCCCCCTCCTCCTACGAGAGGAGCGATCGTCACTACGCCGATGGCAATGACGGCTGCAATGCGCAGACCTGACATAATATACGTCAGTGAAAGCGGAAATCGCACGCTGATGAGCAATTGGAAGGGACTCATGCCAATCCCCTTACCCGATTCCAAATAGCTGGTGTCTACCTGCTGCAATCCAACATACGTATTACGTGTGATTGGGTTCAGTGAATACAGGAACAATCCAACCATGACCGTCTTCGTGCCGAGGCCCAGCCATAGCATGAGGATAACCAGCATCGCAAGGCTCGGTACGACTTGAAGAATATTGGTTATAAACAGAATGATCTTGGCAGCCCATTTGTTCTTGGAACAGAGAATGCCGAGGGGCACTCCGATAATGACGGCCAGCCCGAGACCGATTACAACCATCGTAATATGCTGGAGGAAGAACTCCCAGAGCATATCTTTATTCCGCGATATATACGACAAAAAATCTGAAAATGTTAAATGTTCACTTTCCATGCTAACCCTCCTTTAGCTTTTCAAGAGGCCCTGCTCTTTCAAGTACGCGATCGCGACCTCCCGCTCGCTTTTCTTCTCGATATCCACCTGATAATTGAGCGATATCATGGTGTCTGCATCCAGCTTACCGACGATAGGCGCTATCGCATCCTGAATTTCAGGATGCTCCTTCAAGAGGTCCGAACGCAGTACCGGACTTGCATCATAAGGAGGGAAGAATTGCTTATCATCCTGAAGCGTTTGTAGTTCGTAGGCTTTCAGCCGGGAATCCGTTGAATAGGCCAGCACGATATCAACCTGCTCGTTGGCTACCGCGCTGTATACCAAGCTGATTTCCATAGGGAATATTTGACCGAATTTAATATCATAGGCTTTGGAGAATGCCGGATATCCATCCGTGCTTCTCTCCAGCCACGTTGTATCTACGCCAAGCTTCATATTGGCCATGTCTTTTTTGACATCGGAAATTTTGGTGTATCCATTCGTTTCGGCAAGATCTCGTCTTACCGTGAACGCGTACGTGTTCTCAAAACCCAGAGGATTCATCCAGGTGAAACCAAAGTATTCCTGAAATCCTTCCTGCGCTTCCTTGAGCACTTCTGCACGGTCTTTCGTACCGCTAATCGGGAAATGGTTGTTGAATATTTCGCCGGTATAGAGTGTCGACATCTGAACATCGTTTTTCTTCATCGCATTGATGACCAATGAGCTTGATGCCAGATCCGGGATAATATCCACTTTCAGATCCGTTTGGTCTTCGATCAAAGCTTTATAGATTTCGGCAATAATCTTGGTTTCGGTATAGGTTTGGGTCCCGATCGTAATATCGCTTTTAATTCCGCATGCGGAAGTGAATGCGACTATCATCATCAGGCCGACCAACGTAGTTATCCATTTGAGTTTCTTCAGTGCCATCACGCCTCCCTTGTTCCGCCGACTCGCTGTCTTTTCGTTGATATGGCTCATATCGCAGCGTCCCGAGTCTGATTCTGATGGTAATGCTTGCTGAGCCAGCCTTCGAGAAGACCAAGCAGACCGTCAGCCACCAGCGCCAAGAGAATCGCCCCAATGCCCCCGATGAATATCATCTCAGGCTTGTTGACGCCAAGGCCCGATACAATAAGCTGGCCCAAGCCGCCAGCACCAATCAGGGAAGCCAGTGTGGCCCAGCTGATGATGTATACCGTCGTAATGCGGATACCGGACATGATGTAAGGAAGCGATAAGGGAAGCTGAATTCTCAGAATCGTTTGGGCAATGCTGTATCCCATCCCTCGGGCGGAATTGAGCGCACCTTTATCCACGGAGTGAAATCCGTCATACGTATTCCGTAGAATCGGCATCAGGGAATATAGAAACAGCGCCAATATGGCCGGCTTCATGCCGATGCCAAGCAGCGGGATAAGAATCGCCAGAAGTGCCAGACTGGGAACCGTCTGAAACAGATTCGCAATGAAAAAGACGATACGGTTGATCCAGCCCACCCGGTTGTATACGAGCAGAATGCCGATTGGTACGGCAATGATCGTCCCGAGCAGCACGGCAGAGAACGATAGGACGAGATGCTCCTGCAAAGCCTTCAGAATATCCGGATAACGATCCGTGATAAAACTCCAAAATGCATTCATATTACTCACCCTCTCCGCTTAGCTCAGGAGGAGCTATCGTTGGGTAGACTTCGGCTAGATGCTTAACGACACTACCTCTCGTAATGAGTCCGAGAAAGCGGTTGTTGCTGTCGATGACGGGGAGATTGCTGAGCTGGTGGCTGTCCATGATCTCGATCGCCTGCGGAAGCGTGCTCCCCGAAGCAACGGAATAACGGACCGGATGCATAACGTCCGCCACGGTTTTGCCTTCCTCGCCGTATTGATCGAGCACTCGGTAGATCGAAACCGCGCCTTGAAGCTGCCGGTTGCGATCCACGATCAGCAGCGAATCGACCCGCTTCATTTCCATCATTTTGATGGCTTCTGCCAGTCCACGGCTCGGGAAAGCCGTGACCGGATTCGTAATCATCACTTCATCGACAAGCGGAATTTCATAGGTGCTTTCGCTTTCGTTTTCATTTTGCAGACGTTTCGAACCGATAAAGTCACGCACAAAATCATTGGCAGGATGCCGCAAAATACTGTCCGGTCTGCCTGTTTGAACCACTTCACCATCTTTCATCAGAACGATGGTGTCGGCAATTTTAATAGCTTCATCCATATCATGCGTAACAAAGATAATCGTTTTATTAAGCTCCTGCTGAAGCCGGATCAGCTCATCCTGAAGCTGCTCACGGCTGATCGGATCCAGTGCCGAGAACGGCTCATCCATAAGGATAATGTCGGGTTCTGCGGCAAGTGCGCGCACGACACCTACACGCTGTTGCTGTCCGCCGCTAAGCTCGGATGGATAGCGAGTGCCATAAATGGTGTGATCGAGTCCGACCATATCCAGCAATTCATTCACTTTCTGCTCTATTCTGTCTTTATCCCATTTCTTCAGACGCGGAACCACAGCCGCGTTCTTGGAGATATTCATATGCGGGAATAAACCAACGCTTTGAATGACATAGCCGATATTGCGTCGAAGTTCTACCGGATTCATTTTGGAGATATCCTTGCCGTCAATCAGCACTTTACCCGATGATGGCGTATTGAGCGCATTGATCAGCTTCATGGTTGTCGATTTGCCGCAACCACTCGGTCCAATCAGGACGGTAATCTCCCCTTTTTTGAATTCGAGATTAATGTCTTTCAACGCGTGAAAGCCATTATCATAAACCTTGTTCACATGCTCCAGTACTATCATTCAATCGCCCCTTTGCAAGCAGTATCCATATTATGCGGAGCATTTGGCAAATCATCCATCCATGACAAAAAAACGGTTGCGGGGAAACGTCAATGTCGGATTTAAGGAAGGCAGCAGCCTTGTTATGTAGAAATGGAAATGAAGCTAACAAGTTAGCTTTAAAAGAAAGCAAAATCGATAAAATGAAGCGCATCATCTAGGGGTGGAAACAAATCATTAGAGGAAACCCTGAGGTATAAACAACTTAAGTCAAAAAACTTCGGTACAACATTGACTTACTTACCAAAAACTCCACCTTATTTGCTTTTGTAGCCTGCCAAGCTCTGCAATCCCCTGTTACATCCATCCGACAAAACATCTAAAGCCTGTGTGCCCCAGTTCGTATAATGGGAAGATATATTCAGCCCAGCTGGATATATGCCAAATGCGTAAGCAGGAAACGAGTCCCTTATGAATAGGTCCGTATAACTGCAATAATATGTTTAGTACAATTACCCAATTTGCATAGAAGTGAAACATGTATAACGAACGATTTTTAATATTGATGCCTCGGAACCAGAATTACCCAGAAGGCAAGCGTGTTCATTAACGATATCCAGGGAGTTAATCAGGAGGACAAAGACAGCAGATAACAACATATTCAGGCATCTACGCTACCAGCCTTACGTTCTCGCTTGTATAATATTGGAGGAGAGGGGGATTGTTATGAGAATAGGTGAATTAGTTGGGATGGGTAATACCGCTAATGTTTATCGATGGGGAAATCATGAGGTTATCAAGGTATTCCATGATCATTTCAATTCAACGTATGAAGCAAATAAGGAAGCAAAAAATGCAGAGCTGATCAGCAGCTTAAATCTTCGAGCGCCTCAATATTCAGGTTTATTGGAGTATGAAGGGAAGTCCTGCCTCGTCTATGAACGAATTGATGGGCCGACCATGCTCTGGCAGATCGAACCCACCAAAGAAAATATATCTTATCATGCCAAGTTAATGGCACAGCTTCACGCTGAAATCCATCAGGCCAGGGTCGATATGGAGCCGAATCTCAAAACAGAGATTGGAGCATTAATCGACTCGTCAGCAGTCACCAATGATCATGAGAAACAGATGATTCAGCATATTCTTCACACCTTGCCTGAAGGCCATACTGTCTGCCATTATGATTTTCACCCGGATAACATCATCATCTCACCCCAAGGCCCTATTGTGATTGACTGGCTGAATGTATGGATTGGACATCAAGCAGCTGATGTTGCCAGAAGCTCTATGATGATGCAGTCTCATTCACTCCCGCCAAATGCTCCAGATTGGTTAGCCAACAGACCACTTCGCGAGTTATTTCATCATGAATATTTGAAAGAATACGGTCTGCTAACAGGAATGGACGAGACCATGATCAACGAATGGATGGCCCCTACTTTAGCCGCTCGTATTGTAGAGATGAAGAATGATAGGGACAGTGAAAATGTTAAGAAGCTGCGGATGATATTGCAGCACAGCAGTGAAGTTCGTTAATGAATTATCGGCCTGGTGGTAAGGCGAATGACCCGAAGGTGAGATAGATTTGGGCGCTTCTTAAGTGAAATGATACATAGCAAATCATATGAAAATATAAAAAGAGCCTGAGTTCTCCCTTAAGAGAAGAACCCGGGCTCTTTCTGTCATGCCTATTAAATCATTCTATGTTGCTCATTTTACTTCACATCGTCACTGATGTTCTTGATCCACTCTTCGATTCCGTCGGAGTTTCTTTCAGATTCATGGGATATGGTCGCTTCTTGCACGTCACCAAATGCCCAATGGATCTTCGGCATATCAGGGAACTGCTGCTCCACACCTTGCAGTGGACCGCGATACAGCATGCGGTTGATCAAGGTTACGGCTTCGGACCGGATAATCTGGCTCTTCGGTTTGAAGGATCCATCCGGGTAGCCGGACAAGAACTGATTACGGTATAACCCTTCAATCGCATCGGCAGCCCAGTATCCCTCGATATCATTAAAATGCAGTTCTCCTGACTTGCTGATATCAAGCTTCAGGAACCTGGTCATGACCGAAGCCAGCTCGCCCCGCGTTACCTTCACATCCGGACGGAAGGTGCCGTCAGCAAATCCATTGAAATAACCATGCTTGGTTGCAATCTTGATATAATTCGCAGCCCAGTAGTCCGCTGGTACATCCTTATAGCTCAGTGGAGCAGAGGATTCGCTATTCTCAGTCAGACGTGCCACAATCGCTGCCAACTCTGCACGGGTCAGTGACCGATTCGGTTTGAATTCACCATCAGGGTAACCCAAGATATACCGCTGATGATTCAAATGCTCGAATCCAGTAGAGAATACTTTAATTTTCAACATCGATGTTGCTTGTACCTTAGTACTGGATCCCACTGTGAAAATTCCTTTTACATCATGGATGACTTCTTTGACATCCAAGTTTGGCCACTTCAATACAATTTCATATTTTCCGGACTGTTTTCCTGCCAAATTTCCCACCGTCCAAGTGATCGTACTGCCTTCTACCAGACCACCAGCTGCATCTATCACTTCTACTCCTTCAGGAAGTTGGATTGTGATTTTGCCACCTTCGATAGCAGAGGAAGATTCATTCTTATAATTGACGGTGATCTTGGATTGTCCGCCCTCTTGAACAAGGTTCTTATCTACAGACAAATTCAAAGATACTGCTGGTTGATCTTTAGGAGTCTCCTCCGGTTTAACTGGCGAAGCAGGTTCTCCCTGTCCCTGGCCAGTTGGCCGGTACAACTGCACATCATGCTTCACAATATCCCAATTGACCTCAATCTTTGGACTTGTGTAAGAGTTGTATCCATTCTTCGTTACGGTCAGATAGTAATCCGTCTCAGGGTATACCATATAGGCATAGAAACCGTTCATATCACTCTTCTGGCCAGGGCTTGCGTTGCCGTTAGGAGCAAAATCCGCGATCGGCGGCAGGTACACCTTGGTATTCGGTTTGATACCGTTCGCTGTGTTTCTTTCTGTATTGGCATAGTACAATGTCACGTCGGCGCCCTCGATAGCGGCTTTCGTTTTCCCATCAGTAATAGTTCCATATGGGTCAACTAGCTCCTGCACAATATTCAGCTCGCCATCCTCGGTAACCCGAACCTCTGGATAGCTGATCTTTTTCGGATCCTGCGGATCCCGTTTTCCGTTGATCAGGATCTCCTTATATTTACCGGTAGGTCCGTTCTCGTCGTAGACTTCCATCTCGTACCAGATCTCAAGACTATACTTCTGATTAGCCACTAAGCCATCCGCACTGAATACGCCTTGCGTTCCAAGCTCGAACGGTTTCTTCACGCCATTCCCATCTTTGATGTAGTTGCCGTTCTCGTTTTTAAGATAGACTTTCATATGCTCCGACAGATTGCTGCCGAGTAAACTCGACTTGCCGTCAGGATTCTTGAATAAAACGATACCTGTTACGGTTTTATCGGAATCAAATACCTCGCTGTTCCCGTTGAGCTTATCAACAACAGCCTTTTGCGTGAAAGTAACCGGTGTTCTAACACCACCGATAACAATGTCTTGCACGAACTCGATATGATAGGTTGCATCGCCTTTTGGAACCGGAAGTGAATATGCACCGTTAGCATCCGTAATCACGGTTTCGATGAAATCAACACCCGCTTCGATTTTTCCATCGCCATTCAGGTCCAGCGTCACCTGTATTTTGGTGTTAGATACCGGTGTACGCGAGCCGCCTTCTGTGATAACCCCTTGGATCGTAGCAGGCTGGAATGTGATGAGAATATGATCTTCTCCATATAGACCCTGTTCCGGTTCATCTACCGTCACGGTAACAGCGATGGACTGATTCTCCACTCCACTGATTTGAGGTGATTTGAATGTTACGACAGCTTTCCCGTCCTCATCCGTTACTGCGATATTCGAACCAATGAACTCACCTTGTCCAGCTGGTGCATCGAAGACCACTTGGACACCCTTAACCGGTTTGCCGTCTCCATCCTTCAATACGGCTGTTAACTCTGTCGTCGACTTGCCGTCTCCAGGAATAGCTGCCGGATTCGCTGTGATCGTAAGCTTCGTGCCTACAACCTTGAATTGATTGTCCTGAAGCTTCGTTTCAGGTGGCAATTCCTGTCCTGACCCGCTATAGGCCTCAAAAGTTACAGTATACGTACCAGCAGCCGTGTCCATAGGCAGTACGCAATTACCCGGATGGACTCCCTTCGGCAAGGCGCAGCTGCTGTTGCTCCATGTTTTATAACCAACGGTTTCCGCTTCTTGCGAGTTAACCTCCACAAGTGGAACGATAACCCCGTTTACAATCGCATTCACCTGCTGAGCCTTAAGCGAGCTGACCGCAGATAGCTTCAAAGGCTTCCCGGGAATGGCTGTAACAATTTCATTGTCTCCCTGATTCTGTTCACCGACCCAGCCATCCAGCGCGCGGTTCATCTGGATCGTAACTACTGCAGGCTCACTGACCTGGCTGTACACATCATCGGTTACGGTAAATGAGAAGGTATCCGTGCCGCCAATGAAATCAGAGTTTGGAATATAGGTCCATACATGATCTCCGGAAGATGTCGGTTCCAATACCCCCTTGGCAGGCTGCCCTACAATGTTGTAGCCCAGAACCGAGCTCTCGGCATCTTGTCCTGTTAATGTGATCGGGATTTGAGGGGTACCCTCTTCTACCTCAATCAACTGGGCATTAGCTACGGGTCTTCCATCATAGGTGATGATAATCTTGCCTGTGTTCTCGGAATTTTGTTTCCCGTCTCCTCCCTGCCATTCAATCATAACTGGGGGAGATAGCGGCAGATCCGGTACAGGAATAAAGATCACATTAGCCAAATCTGTTACATCAATCTTGCCTGTGATATCTCTATAGGTTGCATCGGTCACCGTATTATATTGAAGCTTTCCTTGACTAGCATCAATGCTGATAATCTCAATGCTCTTCAGTGCGTCGCCATCCGCATCGGTAATTTTAAAGTCACTTGCAGGGATAGTTACGTTTTGCCCTTCAAGGCCCGGCTTTGCAATATCTAAGGAAACAGGCGGATTATTGATTTGGATTTTCACCGTTGCTGGATCCTTTGCATACTGCACACCGTCTGAAGCATTCCATGTAAAAGATACGGTACCCGTCTGATCTTTGCCCGCTGGTATGTACACTAGAGAGCCCAAATCGGCCCAAGGAATCTCCATCCCTTGTGTTACATCAACCGTACCTAGGGTCAATTTCCCCTTATCCGGTGATGGCAGCGAGAGAATGGTTATATGCTCCGGATCTGCTTGCGCGTCTCCATCCTGGATTGCTTTCTTGATCTCGCTGCTAAGAGGGATCGTATCCTCTCCCTTGTTAGCCGGAATAACGACATGCTCAAGTACTGGTGCAAGATTAGGCGTGATGGTTACATCTGCATCAAACTGAGCGTATTTCTGTTTGCTCTGATCAAAACCGTTCCACTTGAAAGTAACCGGCTGCTTGAAGCTGCCGTCTTGGGCAGGGACAAACTTGAGGTTGTCCAAATCCGCAGTCGGAATCTCATCCCCCGTAGCTACATCATCATGGCCAAGCACGAGACGGCCTACTGCCGGATCCGGTAAGGACACGATCTTTACTTTTTCCAGTGTATTGTCCTGCTGACCATTGATTTTGGAGAACTTCTCTGCAAAATCTTGCTGGCTAAAGTCGGTTGTTTCATATTGAGGACGGTTGTCCTTCTCGATATTAGCCACCTTAGGGTCAAAGGTAGAAATAGAATAGATCTGCTGAACTTCCAGTGGATCGATATCAATTGCCATAGGCGTATTAGCCACATCTTTTGGATTCTCTGTTAATGCACCGCCATCTTCATACAAAATCACGTTGAGGGTGTATTCTTTGTTCGGATCCAAGGTGACATTTTTGAGGATAATTTCAGAATCTACAGGCACGCCAGCAGTACTTCCTTTAATCCGCTTTTGTCCAAGCCCCACATTCTGATCTACTATATCTCCACCCATCGCAACCTTCTCAATGACACTCACTTCTAAAGAGAAGTTTCCATTTACTTTCGGCAGGAAGTTGGTGTTTATGATGAGGTCATTGCTATTACTTCCGGTACCTTTCTCCATTGTTGCATTGGTGATCTCACCTTTGTTACGGGCTCCACCGTTTATCACAAGCTGACCCCAATCGACAGTCATCTGCCAGTTAGAGTTTGGTGAGCTAGGGTCCTGATAGTAATGATGGATGGTAATACCTACATAATTCTCCCCCTGCACAATCTTACTTGGATCAATAGGGAGTACTGTTGTATTCCATTTTAAGTCACTACCGGAAAGGGCTCCTACGAATGCGTCACTATGCATTTCTTTTGCATACTTGTTATTTGGGAGACCCGCTCCAGGAATGGGGTATTTCCAATTCGTATAATTATAGTCTAAGCGGATATGATCCGGATTTGAGGAAAAGTAGACCCGGTCCCATTCTCCATCTGTACTATTGTTATAGTTCCCGTCTTCTTCATCAACATCATACGCTCGAATTAGCAAATATGCATTGGCATCGCTTGGAACGGGCTGATCCACATCAAATTTAAATTCAATCGGAAACTTGTCATAGTTATCGGCTGGTGCATTGTTCTGATTCTTTATCCCGATATCCAAATCTCCATCAATTTGAGTAGAACCTGGTCCGCCCCAATTATCGGTATCAACAAAATAAGTAGCCCCATTTACCGGGCCTCCCGCAGCTGCGGCGATTGCAGCCGGCGAGAACGTGCTTATCGTAATCAACAGTGCCATAAATGTTGAGAACAATCGTTTACTCCATCGTAATCGTGATCTGTCTTTCAATAAAATCGACTCCCTCTGCTTCTGAATGACTTTTTTCAAACCCAAAAATATAAAATGACACTTATTACAAACAATATGTTCTTCCCTTGATTTCTAATGGGAGGAAAGTTCATGGGCAACAACCACTGTAACAGATCGATCTCTACAAAAACTCTACAAATATCGAGTTTCCTTGTCGAAATCCTAACCAGCTTCTCCAAGGCAGGCCCATAAGTTCGCAGAAAGCCTTCCCATACAAGAGGACCAATCATTTTACCCACTGCCATACGTAAAAGAGGCTATTCCATATCACCTCTGAGGTGACTATGAAATAGCCTCTTCATTGTTTATTTTTATTTTCTCTTCAGCTTATTGGTTTTTCCCATCAAATATAACAGATACGGCGCACCCAGCAGTGCGGTAACGATACCGGAAGGCAGTTCCTTCGGAATAATAACCACTCTTCCGATCCAGTCTGCTCCAGCCAGCAGAATGCCGCCGAGCAGTGCGGCGATGACCATGGATTGCCGATGACGGGCACCAACCAGCATTCTGGCAGCATGCGGCGCAAGCAGTCCGATAAAGCCGACCGAGCCGACATTCGCTGCGGCAATGGATGCCAGCAGCACCGCTATGATAGCCACATACACTCTTGTATTCCGTACATGAAGGCCAAGACCTGTAGAGCTTTCCTCGCTAAAAGTCAGCAGGTCCACCTTCCGTCCGAGCCATGCGGCCAGGGGCAGCAGAATCAGAATTGCCGGAACAATCCGCTGAACCTCCGTCCATCCCCGGTTATACGTGCTTCCCGCCATCCAGGATAAGGCTGGGGCGACGTCGACCTTCGCATGAACGATCATCAGATTGATAATGGCAGACCCCAGCGCGGCAACGGCAATACCAACCAGCGTGAGAATCGTCGGATGAAGCCCTCTCTTCCAGGAGACCGCGTACACCAGAGCAGCCGCAGCCATTCCCCCAAGCACTGCGCCGACCGGTACCCAGTCGGCAGACAATGAGGGGAAGCCCACCATCAGGAGCAGCGCTCCTGCACCGGCTCCGCTGGTTACCCCGATCACCTGCGGATCGCCCAGTGGATTTCGGACGGCATTCTGGAGGAGGCTGCCGCTGACTGCAAGCGCCATACCGGACAGCCCTGCCGTAAGCAGCCTCGGCAGCCTGAAGTCCAGCAGGATCTGGCGATACATCGCATCGCCGCCTCCGGTAAGTACAGCCCACACCTCCGCCAAGGGGATGCGCAGTGTACCGCTCATCAGGCTGAGCACCCATACGACCACGAGCAGTACGCTCAGCAGCACAACCAGAACCGGATACGGAATCCGGCGCAGGCTTGTGCCCGCCATCATCGATCCCCCTGAACTGCCGCGTCCGCCGATAAGCGTACGGGATACCCGCAGTGCCAGCCAGATGAGACAGGGTGCGCCGATCATCGCGGTAATGGCACCGACCGGGAGCTCTCCGTATGCGTTGATGAACATTCTGGCTACTGTATCAGCCCCGACCAGGAGCACCGAGCCCCATACGGCCGCCAGCGGAATTAATCCGGCATGCCGGACCACGCCCGACAAACGTACCAAATGGGGAGCCACCAGCCCGATAAAACCAATTGGACCAACCACACTTACCGTCACGCAGGCCAGTACAATAGCTGCTCCCATCGCAAGCAAGCGGGTGATTCCGACTTTTTGACCAAGCGAACGCGCCGACTCTTCATTCAGCGTGAGAATATCCCACTGGCGTACCGCCATATACAGCACGATCAACCCGCCGATGATCCAGGGCCATGAAAAAGCTACGCCATCCCAGTCATTCTGGATCAGCGAGCCCGATCCCCATAGAAAAATCCCCTGTGTCGCTTGCTGGTTCAACAGCAGAAGCGCACTCGTAACCGAGGAGAGAACCAGGGTTACGATCATGCCGGACAAGGCAATCCGCAGGGGCGAGCCCTGCGTCCTCCCCGCTAGTGCATAGACGGCTACAGCCGCCAGTGTACCCCCGGCAACTGCCAGCGGAAGAGCATATTGATGCAGCAGTCCCGGCCAGAAGATCATTCCAGCCACGACAGCCAAGTAGGCACCCGAATTGACGCCAAGCGTTGTTTCCGATGCGAGCGGATTGCGCGTGACAGTCTGCATGAGCACACCCGATACCGCCAGGGCAGCACCCGCCAGCAGCCCCATCACCGTGCGCGGAAGCCGCACGCTGCGAATAAGATGATGATCCGCGATGTCCTGCGGAGACACCAAAGCCTGCACAACCGTTTTGACCGATATATCCGCAAGGCCTTGCGTTAAACTGATGAATGTAAGGAATAGAAGTGCCGCAAGACCCGCTGCCAGCATCCATAACGGCTTCCAGCCCACGCCAGTGGAACGGGGCAGGGCTGGATGGATGCTCATCGGCTTAGCGCCTTGAGCTAGTTTCTTGCCGGGACTCATTGTGTGAGCAGATCAGCTGTCTTCCGAGCCATCGTCTGGGCAGACAACGGGCCGCCGTATGGCCACATGTCACCACCAAGTGCATATACGCGGTTTTCTTTCACAAAATTCAAACCTTTCCAAACTGGATTGTCTTTCAATTGATTCTCAATGACGTTGTCGCTGTCCTGGATAATGTGCAGGAAATTCGCGTCCTGAAGGGCGGGCAGCGCCTCCACGTCAGCTGTGGTAAAACCATAGACTTCAAATTGTTTAGGCTTATAGGCGTTAGTCAGGCCGATATGCTCCAAGATTTTAACCGCCAGTGAATTGTCCGTTGAAATCCGGAACGTCACTGCATTCTGATTGCTGTATCCCATTGCGAGCACAAACGGTTTGTCTGTCATGCCGGCAGCTTCAAGCTTGGATTTGGCATCGGCATATGTTTGGTCCAGATCACTAAGCACTTTGGTCGCTTCCTCTTTTTTGCCAAGCACGTCAGCGATCGTATTAAAGGTATTCACCATCTCTTCATACTGATCCCCTTGTCCCTCACCCGGATAAGGATCGAATACCAATGTAGGCGCGATGCTCTTAAAAGCTTCATAGTTTCCTTCAATATTTGATTTCAAACCGATGATCAGATCCGGCTTCAAGGAAGCAATCAGCTCCACATTTGGCTCTTGACGAGTACCGACGTCGGTCACTTCTGAACCGATCTCGACCGGAATGTTCACCCATTGGTTCATCCCTTCAATATCAGCAATACCAACCGGCTGGATGCCAAGAGCGAGGACATCTTCTGCGTACAGCCATTCCAGTGCCACGATGCGCTTTGGAACGCCCTTAATTTCCGTCTCACCCAGTGCATGCTTAATGGTGCGAGTCTCTGGTGCTGCCTCTGTTTTATCTCCGCCCTGCGCAGCTCCCTGATCTGAATTCGGCGTTCCATTAGAACTACTGCTGTCCTTGGACGCTGTTCCAGCACCGCATCCGGCTAGAACCAAAAGAAATACCAACATGATAAACACGAAACTCTTTTTCTTCATATGACGCATGAAGTTTTCCCCCTCATCTTCTCCTATGTATTGTAGATATTTTTTTATTAATGATTATTAGTGAGAACAATTATCATTATCAACACACTAGATAATGATAATCATTCTCACTGTCTATGTCAATAGAAAATATGCTATCTGACCAGAAACAATCGTAATGCTACGCCCAGCTCTTGTCATAATAGATGACGCCTAAACAAAAATACGATAGCTCCCCAATGTCTTGATAAGCATCAGGGATCTATCGTTATTAACGTTATATCTAGCTGTAAGCCCGGACTTCCACGACCTCGGCGTAAGCCGACCCGTTCGTGCTCTCCACGATTAGTCGGAGTCCTGCAGTTCGGATAGGTGCATCCAGACGGTGAATTCTTTTTCTGCGGCGGTTATCCTGTTCCTCCGTCACTACCTTCCAGTTCCCCTGTTCGTCCAATGCCTCCAGCTTGTAGTCTTTAACCAACTCAGGCAGGATTTCGAACGGCGTTCGATGGTGATGTAGATTGATCAAATCTTCGTTAACATCATCATTGAAAATAAGGTGAATCTCACTAATCTCGTGCTCCTCATCCCACTCCAGCTTCAGCCAAGGCTTCTCTTCAGCACTCATTCGCTCGGACATCCATAGATGTGGACCCCCATAAGGACGTTTGTACCCATCAATAACATGTTCGGGATGATAGGCTCTTGAGTCTGTCGTCGATTTTACGCAGAACAGCTTACGAACCAGCCCCTTCATGCTCCACTCTACCACCGGCTGGCTGTCATCATGATCTTCCAGCGCCTTCGACACGCTGGCAGCTGCACCCCGTTCGAAGGCGAGCAGCCCGCTCAGCGGTTTGGATGACAGGTATAGCGTCAGATCCGAATTTTTGCGCACGATGATAAATGCATTCTGCGGCTCGTTCGGCTGCCAATTCAGCTGGACCGGGACCCACTGCCCCTGCCCCGGCATGATCCGGACAGAAGTATGGAATTCCAGCGCAGCCGGCACATAATTCTCCGGTCGCCCCGTGCTCCAAACCTCCACGGTCAATTCGGTTTCATGTTCGGCATCCAGCAGCCATGCCAGTTCCCCGCCAAGACCCGGGTCGGCCGGCATTAGCATGGCAATGTCCCGCTTCAGCGGATAAGCTTCCTCCGCCTCCTCGGTCACAATCCTCGATAGATGGGAGGATGCGCTGACCTTGGCGCAGCGAGCGTGGTCCGCCAGGTCCTCATTCACCAGCCCAATCACGGCGGCGTCTTGTTTCAATAGCGTCTGCTGAAGCAAGACACTCTGGCTGCGGGACAGCTCCCGCGGTGAGATGCCGTGCTGGACGCACAGCGCTGCAGCCGTGCCAGCCGCTTCGCCCATGACGGCGCAGGTCGCCATCACGCGTGTGGTACCGAAGGCCACGTGGGTGGCGCTGATATTACGCCCGGCGAACAGCATATTGGACACATTAACCGAGTACAGGCTGCGGAACGGAATATGATAATTGCCGTCTGCATGTGTATGCTTCGAACCGCTCTCTTCGGCGTACATGCCCTGCGGCGGATGCAGATCAATCGACCAACCGCCGAAGGCGACGCGATCCTCAAACGGCTGCTGGGCCATAATATCATTCTGCGTCAGCACATAATCGCCGACGAATCGGCGGTATTCCCGCTTGCCCGGCTGGGAACCCACCCACTCCAGTGTCATATTGTCGGCCTCGAACTTGCCGGAATTTTTGATATAGTCCCATATGCCATAGATGACCGACCACAACTCATCGCGGATTCGTTCGTTGTCATGCACGGTGTCAAGCTCCCCGCCCCATTCGATCCACCAGTAATGGCATCCGGAATCTCCGCTGCGAATGACCCGTTTGATCGGGATCGGTGTCTGCGTAATATCTTTGGCAAAGCTCGGTGGGACGAATTTCACCGGATGCCCGGCATCCTTCGTATAGAACAGCAGGGTGCTGCCCAGCAGAACATCATCGGCATGCTCTGGAGCCCAATCCTCACCAAACTCGGATCGTGCTTCCCTCCCGAGCCGGTATTCCGCTCCCGCAAGAAATCCGACCAGCCCGTCCCCGGTACAATCCAGGAAGATTGGACTCTCGAACCGAATGCGCCGCTCCGAGCCCATCATCCAGCCGGTCACCGATCGGATCTGCCGCGCCTCGGGGTCGCCATCAGCCTCAACCTCATGCACGTCCGCATTCAAGAACAGGGTTATATTCGACTCGGCCCGCACGGTCTCCAGCACGATCAAATCCCACAAATACGGATTTCCATCCGGATTCCGGTATTGATTCTCCACGAACATCTCGCCCATAATGCCAGTTTCCCGGGCATAACGGTTCGTTCCGTGGGCTGTCGCTCCACACACCCATACGCGCACTTCACTGCTGGAGTTTCCGCCCAGAACCGGGCGGTTCTGCACAAGCGCCACCTTCTGTCCGAGCCTTGCGGCTGCCACTGCAGCGCATACGCCTGCCAAACCGCCGCCAACCACCGTAATGTCGCTTATTACCGTTTCGTTTCTCATTTTCCGACCCCTTTCTTCGTCAAGTTTTATATAGAGAATTAGTCTTAGCTATCCTTTTACAGCCGCACTCGCTACACCCTGAATAATGTATCTCTGGCCGATCAGGAACACGAGAATCATCGGAATAATGCCTGCCGTTGCCGCCGCCATCATACCGTTGTAATCAACGGTATTCTCCAGTATGAAATTTTGTAGTCCGAGCGGAACTGTATACAGCTTCTGATCGATTAAAAATACCAAGGCATTCTCGTAATCATTCCAGTGCCAGGAGAAATCAATAATGGCCAGTGTAGCCAGCGAGGGTTTGGCCATCGGCAGAATGATCCGGGAAAATATACGGAAGTGTCCCGCTCCGTCGATAAAGGCAGCCTCTGATATTTCATAGGGCACGGAGAGAAAAAACTGCCGCATCATAAACACCCCGAATATCGTAAACATTCCCGGTAATATAAGAGCCCAATGCGTGTTGTAAATGCCGGCCCAATCGAACATGATGAACTTTGGCACAAACAGTACCTGTGGTGGAACCATCATCATGGATAAATAAATCATGAACATGGCATTCCGCCCTTTAAACTCGATCCGGGAAAAACCATAAGCGGCCAGAGCAGACAATAACACCGCTCCCACGGTGCTGATCAAGGCGACTTTCAGCGAGTTAAGATAGTAATGGACAAAGCTGTTCGCCCCGGTCCACACCTTGATATGATGATCCCACATGAAATGAGCAGGAATCCATTTGATCGGGTATTGAAATACTTCCGCCGGCGTCTTGAACGAAGCGCTGATCATCCAGAGGAAAGGAACGATCATAATCACGCTGAAGAACAGCATAACGATCGTGATGATTATTTTCTTATATAAAGCTTTGGTCATATTCCTTCCTCCTTAATAGTGAACCCAGCGCTTCTGGCCGATCCATTGGATAACGGTGAAGATCATGATGATCAAGAACAGCGCCCAGGAGATCGCAGATGCGTAACCCATTTCGTAGTAGCGGAAGGCGTTCTGGTATATAAACAAAGACAACACGGTGGTGCTGTTACCTGGGCCGCCCTGCGTAATGGCTTGAATAATCCCGAACTGCTTGATCGTCATAATAAGCCCGGTAATGAGCAGAAGGAATGTTGTCGGGCTGACAAGCGGCCACAGGATACTGCGAATGGTTTGCCAGGTGCGGGCACCATCGATTTTGGCGGCCTCCAGCAGTTCGGTTGAGACCTCTTGCAGCGCAGCCAGATAGATAATCATGTTGTAACCGAGCATAAACCAGATCCAAATAATGTCGACGGCGTACATGGAAGAATCCATCGTGGACAGCCATCCTGGTGGATTGCTGATGCCAAGCGACTTTAATATTCCGTTGATCGGACCGTTATTGGGATGGAACAGCAGCATCCACACGAAGGCCACGGCGACACCGCTGGTAATGTAAGGCATGAAATATAGGGCACGGAGGAGCTTTTTGAAGTATACCGAGCGGTTCAGAACGACTGCGACGACAAAAGCCAGCCCGATCGATATGGGTACAGAGAGCAGAAAAAACAGCGTATTTTTAATTGAAATGTAGAAGATCTCGTCTCCCAGCATTTTTTGAATATTGGCTAGTCCCACGAATTTCGTGTTCTGGCTCATAAATTTGTAGTCTGTAAACATGAGATAGAACGAATAAATGGCTGGCAAAATAAAAAACAGGATCACGCCGATCATGTTTGGACCGATAAACAGATAACCGAGATACTGCTGCCGTTTCATCCAGGATGTTTTCACATAGCCCCACTCCTCTTGGTCTTATTCATTTCAAGCATACAGGCTGAATCCAGAGGAAATAAGGAACAAAACCTTCGACTTTATGCTACAGAAGTTTGTAATTGATAGACCAAGAGGCTGGAAGCTCCGTGGATTTGTTCTATTCTGTGAAAAAAAGTAGCTTGGTGGAGAAGATCGGCAGGGCGGTGAAGATATCGAGCCTACGATGTCAGTAGGATGAACGATCGCCTCGTGTCATTTTGTTTAGCCCATATATCACTTCACGTCTCCCTCCTTGCTCTCATAAGCCATGGTCATGGTCAAAGCAAAACAAAAAGAGGACTGTCGCCGAAGCGATAATCCTCTTCATATAGGACCGGTCAGTCCACTATTTGCCCTCTTTTAAATATGAGTTATGCCGGTTTACCATGGCTCCCAGGGTTTGATCCAGCGATTGTGCGTCAAGGAAGTATTTCTCATACTCCTGGGCGCGCATATCCATCATCTCTTGCGGCAAGCTCCGTACGTACGTAGGCGTCTTGTCTTCGAATATAACATACATTAATGAATCCAGATCATAAGTCTCTTTCTTATCACCTAGCAGGCTTTTTAACGCTTCTTCCTGATTGGCATCCTTCGAAGCAGGCAATCTTCCGCCCGCAGCCATCGGCGCCATTCCTCCGTCCGCGTACCACTTCAGGAATTCCCAGGCTTCCGCTTGTTTTTTGGAATTGGCATTAATGGAGATGTAATCCCCGAGACCGCCCCTTGTCACATAATCCTCCGCGTTGTCTGTAAGTCTTGGCACAGGGGCGAATGCGATGGTGAAGTCGCGAGGGAAATCGGTAAAGTTATTCGAGCTGCGCAGCAGCCAGGCTCCGATGTTCAGCATAGGCACTTCCCCGCTCAGGAACACCTGCTCCACCGGCATTTTCGAAGTCAGCTGCTCTCCGAGCGGTGGCGTTGTCTTCTCTTCTTTCATCATGACATTCAGTGTTTCAAGCCATTTTTTGACTAGGGGGTGATCCATATTCGAAGTTCCATCCGCCTTGGTGTACCCCTCTTGTGATAACACGGAATCAATTGGGTCAACGAAAGGCTCCATATTCTGAATAAATCCATAGTTGCTGCCTACCTTAAGCTTCTTGGCATATTCGCGCAGCTCATCCCATGTCCATTCCTTCGGAATCGGCAGGCCGGCTGCATCGAGGGCTTCCTTATTCAAAGCGACGAAAAATGCACTCTTGGTGGTCGGCATGCCGTAATACTTGCCGTTGATCTTCCAGCTCTCAGCAATCGGCCCCATTTTCTCATCGATATTGTAATCATCGAATTGACTGAGATCTAAGGCCAGGTTGGACTCTACCCGTTTGGACGTTTGAGAAAGTGTGTAATTCACGAACAGGTCGACATCCTGACCCGTAATCATCGCGGTATCCAGCTTCAGATTGCCGTCATCGTCATTAACGTAGCGGACATATTCAACTTGAATATCGGGATGCTCGGCATTCCATGTATCAATGACTTTTTGCGGCCCCGCCTCTGGCGGCACCCCGCCCCACATCGTAAGTTTGACCGGTCCATCCGATGAAGGCGCTTTCGAATTGTCCGTTCCTTGTCCCTCACTGGTGGTTGCCGTCGTTTTACCGCCGCAGCCCGCGAGAAGACCGAGCAGCAACACGCTGATGAGAAGCATCGCCCAACCTTTTTTATTTCTCACTTTAGAGACCTCCCCGAAAATATGAATGGTTTTGATGCCCTCTCATCGTAGCAGGGAACGGGAGTCGCTTTTAAGCTACATATCCATTCAGTTGATGGAACAAAACGATGAGATTCAAAACCCGGTATCTCTCATTTTCATACATCGATTCGTTCTACTTTGGTCCTTTATGCTGTTGCCTGTATTTACTAGGCGTGAGTCCTGTCAACCGCTTGAAAATTTTGATGAAATAATTATCATTCACAAACCCTACGCGAAGGGCGATCTCGTGAACCGGCAGCTCCGTACGGAGTAGATACTCGGTTGCTTTATCCACCCGGACCTGATGCAAATAATGAATCAAGGTGCGCCCGGTCTTTTTCTTGAATAGTGCGCTCACATAATTTTCGCCCATCATCACGTAGCTCGACATCGATTTCACTGTAATGTCCTGCTCGTAGTGATCATGAATATACCGCAGTATTTTCTGTACTTCCGGATGTGTAGTAATCTCACTAGGAGAAGCTTGATGAGCCAGCTGCGGCGTTATCGTATCCGTGGTCTCTCCCCCTGTAGAAGTTTGATGACCCGGATGATTCTTCATCAATTCCGCATTCATTTTGTGCAGCGTCTCCCGCAGTGTGTTCACACTCATCGACAGCTTTAGAATGTAATTGGATGCACCATATTCCATCGCTTGGCGGACATACTCGAATTCATTCATGCAGGTCAGCATCACAAACCGCGATGTGTATCCCTCTTCCCGGGTTCGGCGCAGAAGCTCCACGCCATCCATTTCCGGCATTATAATATCCGTCAGCACCAGATCAGGCGGATTCCTCCGGATGATCTCAAGCGCCTCTGCACCGTTACCTGCTTCCCCGGCCACCTTGAACCCTAACTCTTCCCAAGCGATAATCTCCCGCACAGACTCTCGCACGAATACTTCATCCTCAACCAGCAGCACCTTCCACATAGGTCTTCCCTCCTTGTTGCCTTGCTATTAAAAGCCGTTTCCAGCCTGTACAGCCTGCCAAAGCACCTGCTACCCTCTCTATGATGAAATCAAGTGATCGTTCTGATAAGGCGTTGAGACGAGCAATGGAATGGAAAATCGAATCCGGGTTCCCTGCTCCGAGGAGACAATCTCCATGCTGCCCTCTTCTTTGAACAGCAGCCGAAGCAGCTCCTGGACATTGCTAAGACCGATGCCGGGGCGTTTGCGCATCCCGTTCGTCTTCCGAGACTGCTCCATGCCCACACCGTTATCCTTCACTTCTACCGCCAGTCGGTTCTGCCCTTCCCGGGTTATCGTAATTTCAATAAAACCCTCCCGCTCCGGCAGTGGCCCAATTCCGTGGATGATGGCATTCTCCACTAGCGGCTGCAAGCTAAGCTTGGGCACAAGTGCATAGAGGATCTCCTCATCATAGGCAAAGGTAACTTCAAACCGGTGATTGTAACGCATCTGCTGAATATGGATATAAGCCTGCACCAGCTCGATTTCATCCTTCAAGTGAACCAGGTCCTTCTCCGTATTCAAACTTGCCTCCAGCAGCTTACCAAGAGACAAGGTAATATTCGTGATATCTTCATTCCCATGACGGATGGCACTCCACTTGACCGTATTGAGCGTATTCAGCAGAAAATGCGGGTTCATCTGAGCCAGCAGCATATGAAAATGCACAGCCTCCTTCTGCCTCTCCTCCGCTTTTAATCGATGAATCAGCACATCCATGTCGTCAAGCATGGAATTGAACGTCTGCGTCAGCTCCAGCATCTCGCCTCTAAATTTGCGTTCCGGCAGCCGAATTTTCAGATTTTTGCGGACAACCGCCTTCATCTTATTCTGCAAGTGGGATAACGGCCGGGTAATCGTGGCGGCAATAAGGAAGGTCATGATAAGAAACGCGCCGGTCAGCAGGAAAAAGGTCATGAAATATTGCTGCTTCAGTTCCTCAATCTCATTAAAGAGCACCGACAGCGGGATCCGGTTCACGATATACCAGTCCAGCGATTCCACATAAATGTAATTCACCAGAGTATCGGAGGCTTTGTCGATAAAATACTTCTGCTTGGGCTCTGCTGCAATTCTGGCTTTCACCCCGCTTGTCAGACTGCTGTTCAAAATCGATTGAGATACATTCTCGCCGGTGCTCGTAATTAGAAAATATTCCTGGCGCAGCGTCGATTGCTTCAATACCGATTGAAACCAAAAGGAATAATCGATGCTGATCCGAGCCATGCCGTACGTCTTGTTGCGAGGAGTTTCCATGTAGGCATACAGCGACAGCAGGTAAGGACTTGTAGAGATATCCCTTAGCACGTAGTTCGCATCGCTCGAAACCCAGTGGTACGATACTCCCTCCATTTGCTGCCGATCAAAACCAGGGTTGTCCCGCAGCTTCTTGTAATCGAGCGCTTCTCTCGGAGAATACGAGGTGTAAGCGTTGCCATAAAAGTCGAGAATCGTGAAGTAGACCGACGGATTATACAGGAAGAAGCTGTTGTTCAAATTTTTGAACTTTTCTTCCATTAGCTTTTTGTTCTCAAGCCCCTGCCGCTGCCCGGGATGGGTCAGCACAGAGGCTACCGTTGAATCCTGCTCCAGAAAAATGAGTGTCTTAAAGGCCACGCTCAACTGATCTTCCAGCGTCCGGTACATCTGTTCCAGATGGCTGTGGCTCTGCTCGCTGATTTTCTCCTGAACCAAGGTCTCGATCCGCTGATAGTTATACAAATTCAAAATGCCAAATGGCAGCAGTATTAGCAGAACAAATGCGGCAAACAGACGGTATTTAAGCTTTTGGGGAAACAGGGATCGTAATCGGTTCAGCACCCTTCCGCACACTCCTTTTGCACTCGCTTGTTCTTCAATTATATCAGCAGCGGTTCACTTGAGGATGGAAATGAAAGAAAATGCATGGATATGTGCGGTCGATGATGGGGACAAGCTCCGTGGATGTGTAGATTTGTTCTATTTTATATTAGGCAAAAAAAGACCAAACTCTCTGAGGAGAGCTTGGTCTTAATCTATTGCATCAATTACATTTCGTGCTCAAGCACGTTCACGATCATACTGGCTAACGTTGAAGTCAGCATTGTCGACACATTGCTTAACACAATGACCGAGGTTCCCTGATCCAGCAGCTTCAGATACGAAGCTGTGTAACCGTTGATTCCTCCATGATGGAAGGCCATGAGACGGTTGGTTCCGGTTCTTGCCCTATTCCAACCATAGCGGTATGGCTGCTGTCCATCCCAAGCGAATAGCTTGGCCAACGTATCGCCCGACAACAGCTTTCCTTCATCCAGCGCGGTGTTCAGTAAATGCAGATCTGGAGCGGTAGAGACGATGCCCCCGGCTGAATAAGCGTTGGACATGTCGATGAACGATGCGTTCTGCAGTTCTCCCTCCGCCGTCATCTCGTAACCGCTCGCCCGGTTGGGCAGGATGACGCTGGATTCCAGGACGGAATTCTTCATGCCCACAGGGCCAAATATGTCCCGTTCCAGAAACTCCGCATATGTTAATCCCGTAACGGTTTCGATAATTTTGCCCAGCAAAATGTACCCGGAGTTCGAATAACTGAAGTTCGCCGGCAGCCCGGACTCCATAGGCAGGGAGCGAATCCAAGCGACAAGTTCGTCGACGGAACGTCTTTGAAGAGATTGAATAATAAAATCCGGCTGCATCGTGATATTCCCGATACCGGAGGTATGGTTCAACAGATGTTTAATTGTTATGCCTTCTGCATGCTTAAAGTCCGAAACATATTGAATCAGACGATCATCAAGGGCGATCTGACCCGATTCAACCAGCTTCAGAATGCCTAAGGCTGTAATGGATTTGGTGACCGAACCGATGCGGAACTTGGTATTTACGGCATTCGGTATATTCCATTCCCGGTTTGCCAGACCGAAGGCCTCCTGATGGAGGATTTCCCCTTGGTGCGAAACCAGAATGGCTCCATGAAATGACTCTGCGTTTTGATTGAGATAAGAATGAATAGTTGAAGTTAACATGTTCTTCAGGCACTCCTTTATTATAAGAAATAGAGTTTTGTTAAGTACCTGAAGTAAGATCTAAGGGCAAAACAGACTACCTCCCAGCAGTTTATAATCATCTTGCAGGACAGATTCGCCCTGTCTATAACAGTATAACAAGGTTCTCAGGTAGGTACTACCTTGTGTAAAGATAGCACTTCATCCAACATCTCACAATCAAGCGACAGCCTCTTCCCTCCTCCCACCCAAAAGCCCGGCTCATGAGACCTCACATGGGCCGGGCTTTCTTTGCTCTCCCATGAGTTGCTACGCTTGAGGCTGCACACCTCCCCCCTGCTCAGGTGCGAATATCGGTGGAGGAGCAGCGCGTTCGCCTTTAAAAGCGGGAAGCCTCCTTAACTTATTCCATTCCAGCTTCCCGATTTTAACAGCGACCGGAACCGATATACGCACCGCTCCACGGCACGATAACAAAGTGTGAATGCTCTCACCTTCCTTCCTCCTCCCACACCCAAAAGCCCGGCTCATGAAATCTCATATGAGCCGGGCCTTCTTTGAGCTCCCCTGAGTTGCTGCGCTTGAGGCTGCACACCTCTCCCCTGCTCAGGTGCGAATATCGGTGGAGGAGCAACGCGTTCGCCTTTAAAAGCGGGAAGCCTCCTCAGCTTATTCATTCCAGCTTCCCGATTTTAACAGCGACCGGAGCCGATATACGCACCGACCCACGGCACCATAATCAAGTGTGCAGCCTCTCCCTTCCTTCCTTCTCCCCCACCCAAAAGCACGGCTCATGAGACCTCACATGGGCCGGGCTTTCTTTGCGCTCCCATGAGTTGCTCGCAAGAGGCTGCACACCTCTCCCCTGCTCAGGTGCGAATATCGGTGGAGGAGCAGCGCGTTCGCCTTTAAAAGCGGGAAGCCTCCTTAACTTATTCCATTCCAGCTTCCCGATTTTAACAGCGACCGGAACCGATATACGCACCGACCCACGGCACGATAACCAAGTGTGCAGCCCGCCCTCCAGCAGCTATCCCTCATATCAACGCAAAAAAGCCCAGCTCCCTAAAGTCAGGAGCCGGGCTTCCATCTTATTTCATTATTTTTGCTTCAAGTTGTAGAACGACTTCAAGCCGTGGTATTGAGCAAGCTCACCCAATTCGTCTTCGATGCGAAGCAATTGGTTGTATTTCGCAACGCGGTCTGTACGGGAAGGAGCACCCGTTTTGATCTGGCCAGCGTTGGTAGCTACTGCGATATCAGCGATCGTGCTGTCTTCGGACTCACCGGAACGGTGGGAGATAACAGCAGTGTATCCTGCGCGTTTCGCCATTTCGATTGCATCGAAAGTTTCAGTCAATGTACCGATTTGGTTAACTTTGATCAGGATGGAGTTACCGATACCTTCTTTGATACCTTTTTCCAGACGCTCAGTGTTTGTAACGAACAGGTCGTCACCCACGAGTTGAATTTTATCACCCAGCTTCTCGGTGAGCAGTTTCCAACCTTCCCAATCGTCCTCGGAGCATCCGTCTTCGATGGTCACGATTGGGTATTTGTCTACCCAAGAAGCGAGCAAGTCAACGAATTCTGCTGGCGTGAAGGATTTGCCTTCGCCTTCCAGAACATATTTGCCATCTTTGAAGAACTCAGTGGAAGCTACGTCCATACCCAGCAATACATCTTCACCTGGCTTGTAGCCGGCTTTTTCGATTGCTTCGATGATGGAGGACAATGCATCTTCGTTCGATGTGAAGTTCGGAGCGAAACCACCTTCGTCGCCTACCGCTGTGTTCAGGCCTTTGCCTTTCAGAACGGATTTCAGGTTGTGGAAGATTTCAGCACCCATGCGCAGAGCTTCTTTGAAGGTAGGAGCGCCTACAGGCAATACCATGAACTCTTGCACGTCAACGTTGTTGTCCGCATGTGCGCCACCGTTAACGATGTTCATCATAGGTACTGGAAGTTGTTTAGCGTTGAATCCACCAAGGTATGTGTACAGCGGAATAGCCAAAGCTTCAGCAGCAGCACGAGCGACAGCCATGGATACAGCCAGGATTGCGTTCGCACCGAGTTTGCCTTTGTTTGGTGTTCCGTCCAAAGTGATCATCAGTTTATCGATGGCAATTTGGTCCAGAGCGTCGAGGCCGATCACTTCAGGAGCGATGATCTCGTTAACGTTCTTAACTGCTTTCAGAACGCCTTTGCCCAGGTAACGGGATTTGTCGTCGTCACGAAGCTCAACCGCTTCGTGAACGCCTGTGGAAGCACCGGATGGAACGATCGCGCGACCGATTGCACCGGATTCCAGGTATACTTCAACTTCTACAGTTGGGTTACCGCGGGAGTCAAGGACTTCGCGTGCATATACGTCAGAAATAATAGTCATGTGTATAGTCTCCTTTTAAACGTTGTTATGTTTATATCCATTATGAACGACTTACTTACGTGCTGCAATCATGGAAGTTCCGGTCATCTCTTCTGGCTTTGGCAGACCCATCAGATCGAGGATCGTCGGGGCGATGTCGGCCAGAATGCCGCCTTCACGCAGTGTTACATTCTCGTCCGTTACGATGAATGGCACCGGGTTTGTGGTATGGGCCGTGAATGGACGTCCATTCTCGTCAAATACCATATCCGCATTCCCGTGGTCAGCGGTGATCAGAACTACCCCGCCTTTTGCCAAAACAGCTTCCACAACCTTGCCCACACACTCATCTGTTGTTTCCACGGCTTTGATGGTTGGCTCCAGCATTCCGGAGTGACCTACCATGTCCGGATTCGCGAAGTTCAAGATGATCGCATCATGCTTATCTGCTTCGATTTCTCGTACGCAGGCATCCGCCACTTCATAAGCGCTCATCTCCGGCTTCAGATCGTATGTCGCCACTTTCGGCGAGTTGATCAGAACGCGGGTTTCGCCTGGAAGCTCCACATCGCGTCCGCCACTGAAAAAGAATGTGACGTGCGGATACTTCTCGGTTTCCGCGATACGCAGCTGCTTCTTGTTGTGTTGAACAAGCACCTCGCCCAGCGTGTTGTCCAGATTCTTCGGCTTGTAGGCTACAAAGCCTTCCACCGTCTCGCTGAACAGCGTCAAGCAGACAAAATGCAAGTTCTGCGGGAACTTAGGACCGCGATCAAATCCGCGGAAATCCTGGTTGGTAAATACTTGAGACAACTGAATCGCACGGTCAGGACGGTAGTTCAGGAAGATAACCGAATCTCCGCTTTCCACCAGACTTACCGGCTCTCCAGCACTATTGACGATCACTGTCGGTTCTACGAACTCATCATACACAGACTTCTCGTAAGATTCCGTAATAGCCTTCAGTGGATCGGTATATTTAGGTCCTTCGCCATACACCATGGCACGATAAGCTTTCTCAACACGATCCCAACGCTTGTCGCGGTCCATCGCGTAATAGCGTCCGGATAGAGTAGCGATTTGGCCAACGCCCACTTCTTCAATCTTCGCAATCAGGTCCTTGACGAACTGCTTGCCGCTGTCCGGCGCCACGTCGCGTCCATCCATGAAGCCATGAATGTAAACCTCATGAAAATCTTCCTTCTTGCAAAGATCCAACATCGCGAACATATGCTCAATATGACTGTGTACACCGCCGTCGGATACCAGTCCGTACAGATGCAGCTTCTTGTTGTTGTTCTTGGCAGCGCGTACAGCTTCCAAGAGTGTATCGTTCTCGAAGAATTCTCCTTCACGAATCGATTTCGTGATGCGGGTCAAATCCTGATACACTATCCGGCCTGCGCCGATGTTCAAGTGACCCACTTCGGAGTTCCCCATTTGACCTTCCGGCAAGCCTACGGCTTCACCGCAAGCAGTCAATGTTGTGTTCGGATATTGCTTCAAATACCGGTCGTAATTAGGCTTGTTCGCTTGCGCGACCGCATTGCCCACCTGGGTGTTACGAAGCCCGAAACCGTCCATGATGATCAGAGCAACGGGTTTTGGAGCCGTCATTTACTTCGCCCCCTCAACGAGTGCGATGTAAGAAGCCGGTTGTAGACTTGCACCACCAACGAGCGCGCCGTCGATGTCGCTTTGTCCCATATACTCCGCTACATTTTCAGGCTTAACGCTGCCGCCGTATTGAATGCGTACTTGCTCTGCAACACTCTCGCCATACAGACCTTTAACAAGCTCGCGAATATAAGCGATAACTTCATTTGCATCCTCTGCGGTAGAGGATTTGCCTGTGCCGATCGCCCAGATTGGTTCATAAGCAATAACCACATGAATCGCCTGATCTGCAGGAACACCTGCGAACGCAGCTTCCGTCTGCACTTTGCATACGTCCTTGGTTTGGCCAGCTTCACGCTCTTCCAGCTTCTCTCCAACACATACGATCGGAAGAAGACCATGACGGAATGCCGCATGAACTTTCTTGTTAACGATCTCGTCGGTTTCAGCAAAATACTGACGGCGCTCGGAATGTCCAATAATGACATAGTCCACGCCCAGGTCCTTCAGCATCAAACCGCTGATTTCACCTGTAAAGGCGCCATTATCTTCAAAATGAAGATTTTGTGCACCGATTTTGATGTTCGTGCCCTTTGCCGCTTCAACCAATGCTGGAAGATTCGTAAATGGCGAGCAGATCACGCTCTCCACGCCTTCTACTTCCGCTTTGCCTTTCACATCTTCAATAAATGAAGTTGCTTCCGGAACAGTTTTGAACATTTTCCAGTTACCAGCTATGATAGGTGTTCTCACACGATTCACTCCTTTATTCCCCCGATGATCCCGGGTTCAAGCTTCATCCACTCGCTATCCAAGTGTAGTTCCTATTTCTATTTATCGTTCAGTGCCACAACACCAGGAAGTGCTTTACCTTCCATGAATTCAAGAGATGCGCCACCGCCAGTCGAGATGTGATCCATCTTGTCAGCCAGGCCGAATTTCTCCGCTGCAGCAGCAGAGTCGCCGCCGCCAATAATCGTGTAAGCTTCCGTCTCCGCACATGCCTGTGCCACTTCACGAGTACCGTTGCTGAACGGAGCAATTTCGAATACGCCCATCGGACCGTTCCATACAACAAGTTTGGAGTTCTTGATCACTTCTGCATACTTGGCGCGAGTCTTAGGACCGATGTCAACGCCTTCCCAATCAGCTGGGATGCTGTCGATACCAACAACCTTCGTATTCGCATCAGCGCTGAACTCATCCGTAACGACGATATCTTCCGGCAGGTAGAAGTTTTTGCCCAGCTCTTTAGCTTTTTCGATGAAACCGAGGGCCACATCCAGCTTCTCTTTATCAAGCAGAGATTGACCGATTTCATGGCCTTGAGCTTTGAAGAACGTGTATGCAAGTCCACCGCCGATAATGACATTGTCAGCAAGCGTAAGCAGGTTGTCGATCACGTCGATTTTGTCTTTAACCTTCGATCCACCGATGATGGCGGTAAACGGACGGTCTGGATTCGAAAGGGCTTTGCCGAGAACGGACAGCTCTTTCTCCATCAACAATCCCGATACAGCCGGAAGATGGTGTGCGATGCCTTCTGTCGAAGCGTGCGCACGGTGAGCAGCACCAAATGCGTCATTCACGAACAGATCAGCAAGCTCTGCGAACTGCTTCGCGAGTTCTGGATCATTCTTCTCTTCACCAGGGTAAAAACGAACGTTTTCAAGCACGAGCACATCGCCGTTTTGCATCTTATCGATTTGCGCTTTAACAGCTTCGCCTACGGCTTCATCCGCTTTGGCCACCGGCTTGCCCAGCAGTTCGGACAGACGCTCACTAGCTGGAGTCAGGCGCAAGGATTCAACGACCTCTCCTTTTGGACGACCCATATGGCTCGCCAGAATAACCTTCGCACCCTTCTCTACCAAGTATTTAATGGTCGGTAAAGTTTCGCGAATACGAGTGTCGTCTGTAATCTTGCCATCTTCGAGCGGTACATTGAAATCGACGCGGACAAACACCCGTTTGCCGCTTACTTCTACATCACGTACACTTTTCTTGTTCATCTCCACGTTCCTCCTAAGAAAATGTTTCTCCTCGCAAGGCAGCATGCGGTTGCTCCCGTTTCTCTCTCTATCGCCTCACCAGTGCCCGGATTTATCTATTCTTCCCAGTGCTCTGGCATGAAAATAAGGAAAAACCATGAACCGAAAGAGGAGACCCGTGAACGGAACTCCTCTTCGATTGAATGGCTAGATCAATTACAGACCTTTGCTTGCGATGTAAGCAGCGAGGTCAACTACACGGTTGGAGTAGCCCCACTCGTTGTCATACCAAGAAATAACCTTCACCATGTTGTCGCCAACAACCATTGTCGACAGGGAGTCGATTGTGGAAGAAGCAGGATCTGTATTGTAGTCGCTGGATACGAGCGGCTCTTCGGAGTAGTTCATGATACCTTTCAGTGGGCCTTCAGCAGCAGCTTTCAAAGCTTCGTTAACAGCTTCTCTTGTTACTGGCTTGGAAGTTTCGATAACCAAGTCTGTTACGGAAACGTTCTTTGTAGGTACGCGCATAGCCATACCATTCAATTTGCCTTTCAACTGTGGCAGAACCAAGCTAACCGCTTTAGCTGCACCAGTTGTGGAAGGAATGATGTTCTCAGCTGCTGCACGAGCACGACGAAGGTCTTTGTGCGGCAGGTCAAGTACTTGCTGGTCATTCGTGTAAGAGTGAACCGTAGTCATCATACCTTTTTCGATTCCGAAGTTCTCGTCGAGAACTTTAGCAAATGGAGCCAAGCAGTTTGTTGTGCAAGAAGCGTTGGAGATAATAGTATGGTTAGCTGGATCGTATTTGTCTTCGTTTACGCCCATAACGATGGTGATATCTTCGTCAGTAGCTGGAGCGGAAATGATAACTTTCTTAGCGCCGCCTTTCAAGTGAGCGGAAGCTTTGTCTTTCGCTGTGAAAATACCAGTGGATTCTACAACGATTTCAACGCCGTACTCAGCCCAAGGCAATGCTTCAGGGTTACGCTCAGCGAATACTTTCACTTCGCGGCCGTTTACAACCAGTGCGCCTTCTTTAGCTTCAACTGTTGCATCCAGTCTGCCGTGAGTAGTGTCATATTTCAAAAGGTGTGCCAACGTGCTCACATCCGTCAAATCGTTGATTGCTACGATTTCAACTTCGCTGTTGTTCAGCGCTGCGCGGAACACGTTACGTCCAATACGTCCAAAACCGTTAATACCTACTTTAACCATGAGTAATTCCCTCCATATTTATGAAATTTATATATTCAAGATTAGCTGTTAAGCCAATCATGACAACAATATTGAAAAACAATCCTCATACACGGATTTAAATATCCGCGTCAATCTCTTTCTCGATTTCCAGTGCGGCAGCTTCATCCGTCACAAGAATATTCTCATGTCCGAACTTGAGCACCGCATGAATCGCTTTACCCTTGCCTTGACCGCCCGCAATGCCAATGATCGTCTCCGTCCGCATAATATCCTCAAGCCGAAGGCCGAGAGTAAGCATCTTGTGGACGACTTCGCCATCCTCACTGAAATAATAGCCGAAGGATTCCGCAATGGCGCCGTCTGCCTGCAAGCCCTGAATAGATCTATCATCCAGTTTGCGCCGTCTCGCCATCTCCATCGCATCACCGATGCCGTGAATAATGACCCGGCACCGCCTGATCACATCCACAATCTCCTGGATATGCTGGTCCTGAACCAAGGACTGATAAGCATCCTCGCTTAGCAGATCTGGTACATGAAGCAGTCGGTATTCTGCTCCGACACGCTTAGCCATCTTGGAGGCAATAGTGTTCGCTTGAATCTCCATGCTCTCACCGAGACCGCCTCGCGCCGGCACGAACCAAGTGTCTGTCAACGACTCGCCATTCGGTAAAGCAGACATCTGTTCTGCTACCTCAGCGAGTGTCGAGCCGCCTGTAACGGCAATCGTGTCTCCATTCTCTACAAAGCTAAGCAGCGTTCTGGCTCCGGCACGTCCAAGCTCCCGCTTGACTTCCGAAGATGATTCACTGTCACCGGGAATAATGACCACTTTACGAAGCCCGTAAGCCTGACGAATCTTCTCTTCCAGTTCAACAAGTCCGAACAACTCATTCATGACCGGCTCCAAATCTTCCAGCAAGCGTACTCCTAAACCGCTAATCCGCATGCCTAGCGTTTCAATCTCAATCAATCCTTGCGTCTTCAGCAGATCCGTCTCTGCTCTGAGCACACGCTCGGTCATTGACAGTGATGAAGCCAGCGTCCTGCGGCCAACCATTCCGGACAACTTGATCTGATAAAGTATGGAATACCTTCGTTTGAGAGTGTCCATCAGATCCGGCAGAAGTTGCTCTTGTATTTCTAATAGGTTACGCATGCATTTCCACTCCTGCAAACTTCGTCTCGGCTCTCCTCTACCTGGCCGTAAAATGTCCCAGTCAAACTTTTTAAGTCCCACCTATATTCTAACCAATAATCACACTGGTTGCAAGTGTCCGAAAGTATATTTCTCCGCCCCATGCATTCTTATTCATTATGGCCAACTTTGGGCTTGTCTATATGATAGGAGCAAAGTTTTGTTCGCTCTTGTAATTTAAAAATAGATGCGGTATAATCAACTTCGTTGCTAATTTTCTTTGCGCCCGTGGTCCAATGGATATGACGTAGGCCTCCGGAGCCTGAGATCGAGGTTCGATTCCTCGCGGGCGCGCCATTTTAACTTTATTCTCTATACTGATTACCCTAAAGTGCCCATGACGGCTCTTTTTTTTACTCAATAGTTTGACTATCTTTGACTTTTTGATTTAAATTGTTTATCATATGGTTAATAAGGTAACAGTATTGATATGAGGTACTTTTAAGAGGAGGTTTTTCACGTGAGTTTTATCCCTATGGTCGTTGAACAGAGTAACCGCGGCGAGCGGGCGTACGACATTTATTCCCGATTGCTGAAAGACCGCATTATATTCCTCGGCTCCGACGTTAATGACGTGGTTGCCAATTCCATCATAGCCCAAATGCTGTTCTTGTCGGCTGAGGATCCTGAGAAGGATATTCATCTTTACATCAACAGCCCTGGCGGTTCCATTACTGCTGGTATGGCTATATTCGATACGATGCAGTTCATCAAGCCGGATGTTTCAACCATCTGTGTCGGCATGGCTGCTTCCATGGGTGCTTTCCTGCTCAACGCAGGCGCGAAGGGCAAACGTTACGGTCTGCCGAACAGCGAGATCATGATTCACCAGCCGCTCGGCGGCGCGCAAGGCCAAGCAACGGATATCGAAATCCGTGCCCGCCGCATCCTCAAGATGCGTGACAAGCTGAACCGCATCCTCTCCGAACGTACCGGCCAACCGCTGGAGCGCATTGAGAAGGATACGGACCGCGATTACTTCATGACGGCTGAAGAAGCCAAAGAATATGGTCTAATCGATCAGGTACTTGAGAATACACCACCGCAAGGACTATAAGAATCGCAGCTAAAGGCAGTTACCGGTGTCAACCGGCAGCTGCCTTTTTCATTTTCCTTGATATATAATTGCACATACAAAAAAACCTTGGCCATAAGAAGCTAACAGAAGACTCTATCTCCTGCGCCTCTATGACCAAGGGTCTCTGCAATTGGTTCCAGTACACTGTTGCTTCGGGACAGCATATATTCATCATTTAATAATGAGTAATGAGTTCGTAATCCGCCTTATTCCTGACATTCATTTATAGACTAGACAATCTATCCTCAGGATCTTACTTCCATTCCTTCAGCTTTAGCTCAAATTCCGGAAATCCATACGCATATGCCGTGTATTCATAGAGCTGAAAGTATAACACCGCAGCATTATCCTTTACATAAAACTCTGCATCGGCAGGCACTCCCTCAAATCCACCGAGGTATCCGCCTTCCTTCTTCATCTGACTCAGCACGAAATTGTTCAGCTTCTGTTTGTTCTTGCCTTCCATGTTAATGAAATCACCAAGCTTCATTTGCTTGCCATCCTTTAAGGAGAACGTAAAGCTTTTACGGAAAGTCATGCCATGGGCACCGCCGGTATAAGAATAATCATATGTCGTGATGCTGAGAATATCGTTCTGATTATACTGAACTATAAAATCTCCATTGAATTCATACGGATATTGGGAATCGGACGGCGAGAAGGTGCCCTCGTTTTCTTCAGCACCTGTGATCACACCCGACGCATTCTCTTTCAGTACACTATTAATTTCAGCCTGAACATCCGCATCAGCGAGGCCGCTAACAACCGGATAATGGGCAACTGCTTCTACGCCTAGAATCTTCTTCTTCAGCGTTGCTGATTTGATCGTAATGTCATTCTGCTTCTTCGGCGTCATGCTAAGTGTTTTCGAGGCAGGGTTCCATTGTCCCTGAATCGCGAGGTATTCGCTAATATTTTTGAAAGGCAGATACAGACGCCCATTAATGATCTGTCCGCCAGGATCACCGGCATAACTGCCGCTCACCAAAATGCCGATTTCATTTGAGGAGTAAACGACTGCGCTTAGCTTGTTATAGCCGCCGCTGTTGCTCAGCGTATACGTACGATTTTTTGAATCATATTTAAGAGACATTCCCAGACCGTCCCGCAAAGCGGTGGCCGGCACATAGGTCACCCCATGCAGCACTATCCCTTTTTGTGACAAGTTCTTGCCGTTCCATTTCAACAGGACTTCATTCTTAGTCGATTTTTGGCTGGTGGAAACGGTAGTCTTCGGAGCGCCTGCATCGATGACCTGTCCGTTCATTCCAAGACTGCCAAGTAGGACACTAGTAGCGATTAATGATGCACATACACGAAATTTAGGATTCATATTAGGATTCCACCTTTATTAAATTGAGTTTCTCATGAGTTATTAATATATTACCCTTAATCATTATAAGGAAAGCCTTCTATGTATTGGTAACAAAGTCAGTGACAATTTTGATTCCGGGTCTTAATGCCTAATCTTTCGTAACATGCTGTTACACTGGAAATGTCACGAACATAAGAGTACATGACAAGCAGGCTGCAAACCACAAATCGCACCGTCTTGCACAATATGAGCTATGGGAAGAAACCCAAGCTCGCATCCCAAGGCATATCCTCTCTTATATATAACATATAACACCACGAACGGACTTTTAGTTGTGGTTAGATTCGTATAAATCGGACTATTTTCCCTATTCTGGGTCTAAAGGGCCAGTACTATATAAAAAGTGCCATTTGATGCGATGTAAACAAATAGCCACCGGAAAGAGCTGCAAACACAAAAAAGCCCATCCCTATAGGGACAGGCTTCGTGTCTTTGTTACAGAAATATCTTCGATTATCGGCCGCTCTTCAGCTCGGTCCACTGGCGGTCATAGATCTGGAGCGCTTCGCCGACATTATCAAGCCACTCGGTACGATGCAGCTCATCGTCCGTCAGGTTGATCATGGTGTTATTGCGATAGTCCTCACTATGGAAGTCCATCGCTTTAGTGTTCGGATTGCTGTATCCGATAAATTCATAGTTCTTGGCACTGACCTCAGGCTCCATCATGTAGTTGATGAATTTCTCAGCCAGTTCTTTATTCTTCGCACCCTTGGGAATCGCATAGTTATCGGAGAAGATGGTCGCCCCCTCTTCAGGTACAACATATGCCACATCCGGGTTCTCGGCCGCAATGAATGCCGCATCCCCAGACCACACCGTAGCAATCCAGCCTTCTTCCTGAATCATCTTCTGCTTGATGTTATCCGTATCAAACGCGAGCACATTCGGCAGCAGCGTCTTCAGCTCATTCGTGGCAGCAGTAATTTCGGCTTCGTCCGTAGTGCTGTTGGACTTTCCTTCCTTCTTCAGGGCCATGCCGATCATTTCACGGTTGTCATCCAAAAGCAGGACTTTTCCCTTGTATGCCGGATTCCAGAGGTCTTCCCAGCTGTTAATCTCGTCTTTCACATATTTCTTGTTATATGCTATTCCCGTTACACCGGACATGTAGACGATCGAATATTTATTGCCCGGGTCATAGGAAGGATCCTTAAACGTATCCGTAATATTGACGAAGTTCGGGATATTATTCATGTCCAAAGGCTCAAGCAGCTCTTCTTCGATCATTGTTTTCACCATGTAATCGGATGGCTGAATGAGGTCATAACCGCCGCCGCCAGCCTGGATCTTAGCCAGCAGGTCTTCATTGTTTGCATAATTATCGTAGGTCACCTTCACGTTGTACTTCGTTTCGAAGTCCTTTAGCACCTCGGGATCGAAATTATCCGCCCAGCTGTAAATATGAAGTGTCTCCTTATCCGAGCCGCCGCAAGCAGCCAGGAGTCCTACTGACAATACTGCAACCAGGCCTGCCGCGAGCAGGCGGGTCCATCTAGATTGTTTCAATTCACTATCTCCTCTCTTTCCATTTCCATATTGTATTCGATAAAACGGCTCTTGCCGCTAGATCGGTAATGTTTTGTGTTTCTTCTGCCCGTTGCCGCGGTTAAGAATATATTGGGCTAACAGGATCAGCGTAATGCTAACCAGTATGAGCAGTGTACATAACGCATTAATCTCGGGTGAAATACCGCGTTTCACCTGTGCGTAAATATATATCGGAAGCGTCGTGGAGCTTGGACCGGCAACAAAGAAGCTGACCATAAAGTCATCCAGTGACAGTGTAAAAGCAATCAATGCGCCAGATATAATACCTGGAGCAATCTGTGGCAGCGTGACGTACCGGAAGGTCTGCCACGGTGTTGCACCTAAATCCTGCGCCGCCTCACCCAACTGCTTGCCCATGCCCGACAACCTGGCCGTGACAACGACATAAACATACGACAAGCTGAACGTAATATGAGCGATGATCACCGTCGTCTTGCCAAGCGGTATGTTCAGTTGACTGAACAATACCAGCAGCGAAAGTCCCATGATGATATCCGGAATAATGACCGGCAGATACAGCAGACCGTTCATTCCGCTACGGCCCTTACGCCCCAAATTCCGGAGCGAGAGTGCTGCTGCCGTCCCAAGCAGAGTTGAAACGATGGTCGATATGACAGCCACCGTCAAGCTGTTCATCAGCGCTTCCATGACATGTCGGTTCCCGAATAGCGATACATACCAATCCAGCGTGAAGCCTTCCCAGTTACCGCTCAGCCGCGTATCATTGAAGGAATAGATGATGATCATAATGATGGGTACATAGATGAAAGCCATCATAAGGAAGGAGTGAATCCCGAGCAGCGGATGATTCTTCTTCTTCACTTATCTTCCCTCCCCTACGCGTTGATGGCGGGCTTGCATCGCCCGGTTAAAGAGCAGGATCAGCACCAAAGACGTGGCGACGAATATCACAGACAGCGCCGCTCCAAAAGGCCAGTTGCGCGCACCTTGGAACTGCTGCTGAATAACATTACTGATCATGGAAGACTTCGCGCCGCCCAGAATATCCGTAACAACAAACATTCCTGAAGTTGAGACATAGACTAGCACAGCGCCAGTCATAATGCCCGATTTGCTCTGCGGCAAGGTAATATGCCGGAATGCCTTCCATCTGGAAGCGCCCAGATCGCTGGCCGCATCCAAGAGACGCTTGTCCATCTGCTCCAGAGCTACGTAAATCGGCAGCACCATGAACGGGATGAAGTTATACACCATGCCGAGCAGTACAGCGCCGTACGTATAGAGCATCTGAATCGGCTCATCGATCCATCCCATCCATTGCAGCAGACTGTTCACAACGCCTTGCGTTCGCAGCAGCAGAACCCAGGCATAGGTTCGGATCAAAAAGTTAATCCAGAATGGGACCGTGATCAGAATCAATCCCCAGGTCTGGATACGCGGAGAAGCATTGGCTATATAGTACGCCAGGGGATAGCTGACCAATAAGCAAATCACCGTTGTCAGCAGCGATAATACCAAGGTATCCCAATAGATGCCTAAATATAATGGATCAAAAAAGGTTTTATATCCTTCCAAACTGAAGGAAAACACGATTTTCCCAAGCGAATCCCGCGAGAGAAAGGAAATGCCGATCACAATCAGCATCGGAATGATCAGGAACAGGAATAGCCACAGCAGCACCGGAGTCAGCAGGAATCTTGATTTCCTCATGGTCCGATGATCACCTCATCCTTATGGTTCCAGTCCACCCCGACCCGTTCACCAACCTCCCATGGATGGTCATCCGAAATATCCAGGGCAATCGTCACCTTCATCGGTTCATTATCCAGTTGAACCAGCAGCTTGTGAACACTGCCCAGATACTGCACATCCTCAATCACGCCGCTCTTCTTGCCACCCTCGCGCAGCGGAATCAGCTTCTCAGGCCGTACGGCAAAGAGACCTTCAGGCGAGTTAAAGACGTTATTCTCCCCTACAAAAGTAGCGGCAAACAGCGTTTGCGGCTTTGCATAAATCTCGCGCGGCGTACCGATCTGCTCTACCCGTCCATGGTTCATAATGACGATCCGGTCGGAGAGCATCATGGCTTCCTCTTGATCGTGCGTGACGTAAACAAACGTAATCCCGAGCGTCCGCTGCAAATGCTTGAGCTCGGATTGCAGATTTTTACGCAGCTGTAAATCGAGCGCACCCAGCGGTTCATCCAGCAGCAGCACCTTAGGCTTGTTCGCAATGGCGCGGGCGATGGCCACACGCTGCTGCTGTCCGCCGGACAATTGATGCGGGAAGCGATCCCGCAGGGCGGTCAGCTGGGTCATGGTTACGGCCTCGTCCACGCGCTCCTTAATGAGCTGGCGCGGCATTTTTTTCATTTTTAATCCGAAGGCAATATTATCTTCTACGGTCATATGCGGAAACAGAGCATAGTGTTGGAATACCAGATTCAAATCCCGCTTATTCGCAGGCACTTCCGTCACATTCTGACCCGCCAACCATACCTGACCTTCGGTCGGCTGTTCGAATCCTGCTATCATGCGGAGAATGGTTGTTTTGCCGCAGCCGCTGGGCCCTAGCAATGTTAAGAATTCTCCCTCGTTTATAGATAGCGATAGCGGATGCACGACCGCTTGTCCTTGAAAGTGCTTCTCGATTTGGACAAGTTCAATCACATGCATCAACCCCTTTCTCAACAAAATGCAGCTTCATTCACGCTTATCTTCATGCTCGATAGTATGCACAAAAATGTTCTTCACTAAGAAGAAACGGTTATACCGCCTATTGTTGCATAGAAGGTAGAATCCGTTTCTTAAGAGGAAAGCATCTAATAATCTCTACTAAGAAAAAAAAGCCATATCCATGGGTATGGCTTTAATGGTCAGAATATAAGTTCATTTTTTCGCATATTCACTATACCTCGTTTTCCCCCCATACACAACACTTTTCTATGTATTTAGACAGGGGAAGCTTCGGATATATCTCCGAATTATGGCATTCCGATTTCCGAAAGGAAAACATCAAAAAACCGTCCGCCCGGCAACGACCCGGATGAACGGTTTTCTTCCACGTTAATCAAGCATGCTATTACTTCAACTCATATTGTACATATAATTGTGTCGAGAGCTTGACCTCACCCGGCTTTACAGAGGTGTTGGCACTCGCGGCGTCAAAGGCTACCTCTGCTTTCGATTGCAAGCTTTCAAGCCCATAGATGTTATTTACACTAACCGAACCCTCCACGATATTCAGCACGATGCCGAGCGATCGATTGGAGGCCTTCGCCATCGCTTGCGCCTTCAGATTTGCATTCGCCACTGCTTTATCAATTACTTGTGCTTCAAATGCATCACGGTTCTCTATCGAGAAACGGGCATTGCCAATGGAGTTAGCACCGACATCGGAGGCAGCATCAAGCAGATCGCCAACCTTGCTCAGATCACGAAGAGTAACTTCCAGTGAATGATACGCAGAATAATTTTTCACTTTGCGTCCATTATCATCGGAGTACGTATAGTTGGGCTGTACATAGAATTGCTCGGTTTTAATATCTTTCTCATCAATCTTCCAAGTCTCTTTGAGCAGCTTGGTAATCTTGTCGATCTTCTGGGCATTGCTCTTCTGCGCAGATCTAGCGGTTTCCGCATACGACTCTGCCCCAATGGACAGATATACGATATCCGGCTTTACCGAAATCTCGCCTTTACCCATTACGGTAAGAAGATTCTGCTGTGCTGCCTCCGCTGCATGTACCTCGGTTGCTCCGCTCAACCCTACCCATGTCGTACCGCCAGTTAACAGTGCACCCGCAATCATCACAGAACCTACTTGTTTGACCCATCTCTTCATTGTAATCGTCCTCCTTCGATATTGGCATCATTGCCATGCTTGCCTTACCCTTCTAACGTGAAGCGGTTGGTAAATGTTGCATGGTGGATAGAGCGTTTACACATTTTTCTTTAACTTTTATATCAGCCCTCGTCATTGGCACTTCTAGGCATGATTCGTATTTCCACACAATAGGATAGCCCATGAAGCCCAAAACATCTGTTTAATTGGGAAGCCTTCATGGGTAACTAACTTACAACTGTGTTAAAAAGAGGAGGTCACTATGAAATCATTCCGGGTGTTATACGCATTCTTATCCCTGCTGATCCTCATGGCAGTAGGTATGCCTTATGGAACGGCAAGTGCCGCGGCAGAGCCAGCTTCCGGTAAAGTTTATCAAATCGGAACAGACGTGACGTTTGCCCCGTTTGAATTCCAGGATGCCAGCGGAAATTTCGTCGGTATCGACATGGATCTGCTGGAAGCGATTGCAAAGGATCAGAACTTCCAGTACGAGATCAAGCCACTTGGATTCAATGCCGCGGTTCAGGCGCTGGAGGCGCGTCAGGTGGACGGGGTCATCGCAGGTATGAGCATCACGGACGAACGCAAACAGAAATTCGATTTCTCCGATCCCTATTTCAATTCAGGTGTCGTAATGGCCATTCGTGAGGATCAGGAGTCCATTAAAGGGTATGAGGATTTGAGGGGTAAGAAAGTCGCCGTAAAAACGGGCACCGAGGGTTACAGCTTCGCGGAATCCATCTCGGCCGAACACGGATTTACCATCGTGCCTTTTGATGATTCAGCCCAGATGTATGAGGATGTGAAGACAGGCAATTCCGTTGCCTGCTTTGACGACTATCCCGTATTGGCTTATGGCGTCAAACAGAATAATGGACTGAAGATCGTAACGAAGATGGTCCCCGGCGCTTCATACGGTTTTGCTGTCAGCAAAGGGCAGAACCAGGAGCTTCTGCAGAAATTTAATGCCGGTCTGGTCAACTTGAGAAACAGCGGGGAATTTGACCGTATCCAGGAAAAGTATGTGGGCGAGAATGCTGTATCCCCAGCGAACCAAAGCCGCCTGGGGCTGGTCATGGAATCACTGCCTTACCTGCTGAAGGGTCTTGGAAAAACCTTGCTGCTGACGATTGTTTCGCTGTTTTTTGCATTTTTCATAGGTTTAATATTCGGCTTTATGAAGGTCGGACGCAATAAGTGGCTTCGGGGCATCGCGACCGTATTTGTGGACATTTTCCGCGGCATTCCGCTGCTTGTGCTCGCCTTCTTCATCTATTTCGGGATTCCGCAAGCGTTCGGATTCACGATGTCGCCCTTGGTGGCAGCCGTGCTGACACTAAGCTTGAATGCCGGTGCTTATGTAACGGAGATTATCCGAGGCGGTATCCAGTCGATTGATCCTGGACAGCTGGAAGCTGCCCGTTCACTTGGCCTTCCCTACCGTAAGGCCATGATGAAGATCATTATTCCGCAGGCGATCAAAATCATGATTCCGACCTTTATTAACCAAATGGTGATTACGCTCAAAGATACATCCATCCTGTCGGTCATCGGCATGGTCGAGCTGACGCAATCCGGGAAGATTATTATCGCAAGAACATTCGCATCGTTTGATATTTGGCTGACTGTGGCGATCATGTATCTGATCGTCATCACCATGCTGACCAAAATTGCAGACCGTCTGGAAAGGAAGGTGCGTCATGGCTAAAATACGCGTAGAGGGACTAAAGAAAAGCTTTGGCTCGAATCATGTGCTGAAGGGTATCGATATGCAGGTTGAGGAAGGCGAGGTTGTCTGTGTTATTGGTCCTTCGGGCTCCGGCAAGAGCACCTTCCTGCGCTGCCTGAACCGGCTGGAAGACATCACGGCAGGTAAGGTGTATATTCATGATCAGAATATCAACGATCCTTCAACGGATATCAACAAGGCACGCGAGAATGTCGGCATGGTATTTCAGCATTTCAATCTGTTCCCCCATTTCAATGTGCTGAAGAACATTACATTTGCCCCGGTTGAGCTGGGCAAGCAGAATGCATCCGAGGCCCGTGCATCGGCGCTGAAGCTGCTGGAGCGGGTGGATCTCTCCGACAAAGCGGATGCCTTCCCAAGCCAGCTGTCGGGCGGTCAGAAGCAGCGCGTGGCCATTGCGCGCGCGCTGGCGATGAATCCCGACATCATGCTGTTCGACGAGCCGACCTCGGCGCTGGACCCCGAGATGGTCGGTGAAGTACTCGGTGTCATGAAGTATCTGGCCAGCGAGGGGATGACCATGATCATCGTGACGCACGAGATGGGCTTCGCGCGTGAAGTGGCAGATCGGGTGATCTTCATGGACGGCGGGTATATCGTGGAGGAGGGACCGCCGGAGAAGGTGTTCGGCAACCCAGAGCATGAGCGGACCATCAGCTTTTTGGAGAAGGTACTTTAACGACCCTAAGAGAGCTGTTATTAGCATTTTTAAATACCAGTAACTTTCATAGAAAACGAACGGACTACGACGCGTTATGACTTCAAATAAAGGAGGATATGCTCAGAAGCATATCCTCCTTTTATCGTGCTGCACTTCGTTCTGTTGACATAATGATCTGTATTTCTCCGTTTATACATCATTTTCCTTTTCTTCCTGTACGCTCGTTGCGTAATTCAGGACATGTTCGAAGAGCTGTCCACCCATTCTCTCCAATTTGAGCCTTGCGATCGTTCAGCTTAGCCCTGGGAGCGCTCAGCTATGAGCCTTAGGTACTTTCAGTCGTGCTGGCCTGTTGGCCGTTTTACCCTGATCTCCCGTTTGGCTTCGTTTCAAGGAGCGCGTGCAAGGTAGCGTCACCGTAAAGGTTGAACCCTTCCCCAGCTCCGACTGGACCGAAATTTTTCCGCGATGAATGTCCACAATCCGCTTGGCAATAGATAATCCCAGTCCGCTGCCACCGTCAGCGCGGTTACGCGATTTATCCGCTTTGTAGAACCGCTCGAATACATGCAGCTGGTCCGATTCCGACATGCCTACCCCGGTATCCGTTATCGTGACCTTGGCTTCTTCCTCCTCTGCCTGCAGCGTAATGGAGATCACGCCTTCCTCCGGTGTAAACTTGATACTATTGTGTAACAGATTGGACCACACCTGGTTCAATAGATCCTCCGTAGCCTCAATCTCTACTTCAGCGAGGTCCAGCTCTACCTGAATCCGCTTCGCCAGCCACTGTGGTTCATTCGCCAATACGATCGTTCGCAGCTGTACATCCAGCCGGTAACGCATCACTTCGAATACGGGTTGCTCTCCCTCCAGGGATGACAGCTTCAACAGATTGTCACTCAGCTGGGATAAGCGTCGGCCCTCTCCTTCAATAATCTCCAGGTAACGAGCCCTCTTCTCCTCCGTCAGGCGGGGATTGCGAAGTGCCCGGGCGAACCCCCGAATCGAGGTGAGCGGGGACTGAATTTCATGGGAGACGTTGGAGATGAAGTCCTGACGCATCGTCTCCATTCGTCCCAACTCCCCGGCCATATCGTTGATGCTGCTGGCAATCATTTTGAATTCCCCGCGCCATTCATGTTCATCCATCTTCACACTGAAGTCCCCCCTGGAGATTCGGCGCATGGCTCCCGTAATGGAATTCAGCATGGCCATTTGGCGATGCTTGAAGAACAGTCCCACAACCAGCATACATAGGAAGAAGATAATAATGCCCACAAACAGGTCGATGAGCTGAAGGACATAGTCCCACGGCGGAGTACCCGTCCAGGTATAAACATAGCGTGTTATATAAGTCCCCGCCGTCCATGATCCTGCCAAGAGTCCGAACACGAGGATCGTCTGTAGAATTTCACGAATGATCCTCCACAGGATTTTGAGTGTCTTCTTCATCAGCTATCGCCTGCCTCCAGGCGATAGCCAAGACCGCGTACCGTCCGAATGCGAAACCGATATTTCTCCTCCGGGAACCGTTCCCGCAGCCGATTCACATGGACATCCAGCGTCCGTTCATTCCCTTCAAAGTCATAACCCCATATCTCTTCGATCAACCGGTCGCGTAATAATGTGCTCCCCGGATAACTGGCCAGCTTGAAGAGCAGCTCGAACTCCTTGAGTGGCAGCGTATGGACTTCCTGCCCCGCTTTGACTTCATAGGTTCTCCGGTTCATCTGCAGCTTGCCGATCGTCACGGTCTGCGAGGCGGCGACCTGATATCGTTTAAGCAGCGCTTTAACACGTACAACCAGCTCCGCTGGCTCGAAGGGCTTTACCAGATAATCATCGGTGCCCAGCTCAAAGCCCTTCACGATCTGCCTTGTCTCCCCTTTAGCGGTCAGCATCAGCACCGGGATGCCGGTATCCTTCCGAATCTCCCGGCACAACTCCCAACCGTCCATGTTCGGCATCATAATATCCATCACGACAAGATCGACGGAAGTCTGATCCATTACCGACAGGGCCTCGACACCGTCTGAGGCTTCAAGCACTTCCTCCATCCCGGCTTCCTCCAGGAATACCTTCACGAGTTCGCGGATGTTCGGGTCATCGTCCACTACCAATATTTTTGCCATGACGGTCCTCCTATCTTCCAAGCTTCTTGAGGCTCTTAGGCCTCCACTCCATCATTCATTTGCAGCTGCTGCCTCGCAAATTCCCGATACATCTCATGCTGTTCTACCAATTCCGCATGCGTTCCACGTCCGGTGACCGTTCCTTTTTCAATGAAGATAATCTGATCGGCCCCCACCACCGTGGATAATCGGTGCGCAATAATCATGGTCGTCCGCCCAGCCATGAGATTCTTGAGCGCCTTCTGCACTTCAATCTCGGAACGGCTGTCCAGACTGGAGGTAGCTTCGTCCAGCATCAGGATCTTCGGATCCCGCAGCAGGGCTCTGGCAATGGCAATCCGCTGCCGCTGGCCGCCTGACAGCTTCACGCCCCGTTCACCCACATCCGTATCAAAGCCTTTCGGCAGCTCATCAATGAATCCATCCGCATACGCCATTTCAGCTGCTCTTCGGATCTCCTCATCACTCACTTCCCGATCCATCCCATAACATAAGTTGTCACGAATCGTTCCCGCAATCATAGGGCTTTCCTGGGATACATATCCGATTAATCCCCTCCAGGAACGTAAAGAGAAGGTGTCGATCGACGTATTACCCAAGCGAATCTGTCCCTTTTGCGGCAGATAGAAGCGCTCCAGCATGGAGAACAGCGTCGTTTTCCCTCCACCGCTCGGTCCAACAACCGCCGTGACCGTCCCCGGCTCCATCTGAAAACTGATATCATGCAGCACGAGCTCATCCGGTTTGTATCCAAACGATAGATTCTCAATGGACAGGCGCTGATTGGCATTCGCCACCTCGTTACCGGCCATGATCGATTCTTCCTCTGCATCCAGTGTTTCCAATATACGCTCTGTTGCACCCTTGGCCTTCTGCAGCTGGGTGAAAAATGTCGTTAACTGCGTCATCGGCATGACAATCTGAATCAGGTACAGGATAAACGCAACCAACTCACCGGCGGTCAGTGCTCCTGTAGAGACCTGCAGTCCACCATACCCGATCACCACCACTAGCAGCATCATCAGCACAAAAGACATCAGCGGCGCGATCCAGGCGGATACCACGCCTTCCTTGATGCCGAATCTCAGCAGGTTGGTAATGCCCCTGTTCCCGTTCTCATATTCTCTATTCTCGGCATTTGAAGCCTTAACCAAGCGAATCTCCGACAGCACCTGACTGATATTCGCCGTAAACGAAGCTGTCTCGTCCTGCATTCCCAGCGATATTTTATACATCTTTCTGCCAAGCGGCACAAGAATCAACGCTGCTATCGGGATGACGATAAACATCGTCAAAGTCATTTGCCAGTTTAGATACAGCAGCACGCCCACGGAACCGACAATCGAGATGATCCCGCTGAAGAATCCGGCCACATGATCCGATATGAGACTTTTTATCACTCCTGTATCATTCGTCATCCGACTGACCGATTCCCCCGAACGATGATGATCGAAATAGCGGATCGGCAGCGCAAGCAGCTTTTTCCACAGCCGGTCCCTAAGAGCAGCTACCATCTTTTGTCCCGTATAGCTCAGCAGGAAGATCGAGATTCCCGCAGCAATCGTCTGTACCACAAATGCAATTCCGAGGCCGACGATATGGGTAGTATTCATATCCGTCAAGGAGAATCCGTCAACCAAGCTTTTTGTAAACATCGGAATGACGAGCCCCACCAGCGTGGAGATCACATTCAGAAGGATAGCACCAATCAATAGCAGCATGGGAGGTTTGGTTTCTTTTAATAATCGGAGGAAGGCCTGGGAGCCTGCTTTCTTGCTCCGGGCCGTTTCTTCCTGCCGCATAACCTCTATAGAAGCATGGTCTGTTGTACTCATCGTTCTCTCTTCCCTTCCATCACTTTTTTATTGTATGTAAGGTAAGAATAAACCAGCAAGTTAAACTGAAGTTAAACGACGGCTTACTGTTAGGAGAACAACCAAAAAAAGAGGCGGATTTCTCCCCCTCTCTCTATCGTCAACTATTTATGTACCATGTCTCAAGCGAAAGACCCAAGAGGCCTTATAGTAAAAAAAGCCTTGCAATCACAAGACTTTTCTTAGAAGGCTGCCTTTATTGGTTCTCCAGTTCCTCTTTGCTTACCAGGTTTACGAGAGAAGTAACCGCTTGCTCAGCGTCAGCTCCCTCGGCACTGATGTAAACCTCCGTGCCAGAGCTAATGGCAAGACTCATGATTCCCATGATACTTTTGGCGTTTACTTTTTTATCATCTTTCTCGACAAAAATTTCAGATGAGTATTTATTCGCTTCCTGAACGAACAGCGCGGCCGGTCTAGCGTGAAGACCCGTCTTTAACCGAACGACTACCGGGTGCTTTGTCATGAAAATTACCCCCTATCTAATAAATCTGCTGCATTGAAAGCGCGATTGACATTTTATAATATTATACCATTTTACCATACAGGACACTAGAAGAAAAAAACTTAGGCATTTCGAATCTTTTCAGCCAATTCATCGATTTTGCGAAGTCGGTGATTGACCCCTGATTTACTGACGGTCCCTTTGAGCAGTTCGCCGACTTCCTTCAGGTTCATGTCCGGATGAGCCAAGCGGATCTCTGCCACTTCCCGCAGTTTATCAGGCAAATTCTCAAGGCCCATTTCCTTCTGAAGCAGCTTGATGTTCTCAATCTGACGGACGGCCGCGCCAATCGTTTTGTTTAAGTTAGCGGTCTCGCAGTTCACGATCCGGTTGACCGAGTTGCGCATATCGCGCATGATCCGGACATCCTCGAACTTAAACAATGCCTGATGGGCACCGATCAGATTAAGGAATTCGATGATCTTCTCGCCTTCCTTGATGTAGAAGATGAAACCCTTCTTCCGCTCGATGCAGCGTGCATTCAGATGAAATTCATTCGCCAGTTCCACCAGAGACTGACAATGCTCCTCATACATGGAGGCAATCTCCAGGTGGTAGGAAGAGCCCTCCGGATTGTTCACGGAACCGCCTGCCATGAAGGCACCGCGAAGATATGCCCGTTTACAGCAGTTTTTGCGGACGATCTGCTCGTCGATGCGCGATTGAAACAAGAAGCCTTCAGAAACAATGCGCAGCTCCTTAAGTATCTCCTGAACTTGGGCGGGAATACGGACGATATATACGTTATTCTTCTTCAAACGCATTTTTTTACGCACCAAAAGTTCGGTATGCGCCTGGAAATGCTTCTTAATTAAGGAATAAATACGTCTTGCAATCGCGGCATTTTCCGTCGAAATATCCAGGATTACCTTTTTGTTCGAAAGCTGAACAGAGCCGTTCATTCGAATGAGCGCGGACAGCTCAGCTTTTTCACAGCAGCTCTGGCTCTCAACCATCGTCAGTTCTTTCTTCGTCTGTGCCGCAAAGGACAAGGTACTCACCCCTTTCTGGAAATCCAATCTTGTACCAATTGAAAAATATGATTGCTCAGCTTATCGGCATCATGCCTTAAGTATGTTCTAAATAGCACAAGCTTATCGGCTATAAGTTTATACCCTCTGCTGGTGACCTCATCCCGATCCAGAAGCACAGGTTTTGCTCCCTTCTCAGCATACTTGCTCTGAACCTGCGGCGGGATCTCTCCGTCATTCACAATAACGTAATCGAACAGATGCAGACCAATATGGTCGTAAACCGCCTGCAAATGATCGCTTACTGTATAGTTATCGGTTTCCCCAGGCTGTGTCATCACATTGCACACAAACATTTTGATTGCGTTCGAGGCTACGATAGCGTCAGCAAGCTTGGGAACCAGCAAATTAGGCAAAATACTGGTGTACAAGCTTCCCGGACCGATCAGTATGGCATCCGCCTGCTGAATGGCTTCCAGCGCTTCCGGCAGCGGCTCGACATGCTCAGGCTCCAGAAATATGCGTTTGATGCGGAGGCCGGCCTCCGGAATTTTGGATTCACCGGTCACAATCGTGCCGTCTTCCATTTCCGCATGCAGGATAACCGCCTCTCCCGCTGCAGGCAGAACCTGCCCGCGAACAACAAAAACCCGGCTCATCTCCTTGACTGCCGTGACAAAATCACCGTGCAAATCCGTCATGGCAGCCAAGATCAAATTGCCGAGGCTGTGCCCGGCCAGTCCCGAGCCATTCTTAAAACGGTACTTCAATATATCAGACAACAGCGGCTCTACATCGGCGAGTGCTGTAAGTACGTTTCGGATATCGCCCGGAGGCGGCATTTGTAATTCGTTACGCAGGATGCCGGAGCTTCCCCCATCATCAGCAACAGTGACGATGGCCGTAATATCGAGTGGCTTTTCCTTGAGTCCCCGTAGCAAAACAGACAACCCGGTTCCCCCACCCATCACGACGATGCGGGGACGCTTTCTAGCTTGCACAGCCACATTTATCACTTCCTCTAATTAATGCCGATCCCGTTCAGAATCGCGGTGGCTCACCGATACGGCTTCCGTTTCGCTGGCACCCAGCATTTTGCCAAGGTATTCCGCAATCGCCACAGAGCGGTGTTTCCCACCGGTACAGCCAATGCCAATAATGACCTGACTCTTGCCTTCCTTCCGATATTGCGGGATCAAGAAATGCAGCATATCGAGCAGTTTGGTCAGAAAAGCCTGAGTCTCCGGCCATTTCATCACATATTCATATACATCACTGTCTTGGCCTGTATTGGGCCGCAGCTGCTCAACATAGTGCGGATTAGGCAGAAAGCGTACATCAAATACCAGATCCGCATCAATCGGGATTCCATATTTAAATCCGAAGGATGTAATATTCACCGACAGCGTACTGGTCTCCAAATGCGTGAAGCGTGAAATAATCTTCTCCTTCAAGCGCACAGGCTTCATGTTAGTGGTATCGATCACCTGGGTAGCTGAATTCTTCAGCTCCTCCAGCATTTTCCGCTCCAAGCGGATTCCATCAAGCGGCATGCCTTCCGGAGCGAGCGGATGACGGCGGCGGCTCTCCTTGTAGCGCTGAACGAGCACGGAATCCGTCGCATCCAGAAACAGAATTTCGCAATGGATCGTGAAATGATCCTTAATATAATTCAGCGACTCGGATAACGCGGTAAAAAATTCGCGGCCACGCAGGTCGATGACCAATGCAACCTTGCCGATCTTCCCCTTGGATTGATCGATCAGCTCCGCGAATTTGGGAATAAGTACCGGGGGCAGGTTATCCACGCAAAAGAATCCAAGATCCTCCAGACTTTGTACGGCCAAGGTCTTTCCTGCTCCCGACATCCCGGTAATGATGATCAGGGTGGCCATGGATGATGTGTTGCTGCCTCGATCGGCTGCTTCCAGCATCAGCTTTCCCTCCCTTTAAAAGTTTAGATCAGACGAAGTAAAATGAATAATGATTACGAACGCAAATGCAGTCCGGCAGCACCTACGACGCCAGCATCGTTGCCGAGCTCAGCCGGTACGATGCGTACGCCCCGCTGAAGCGGTTCTGGTGTTAGCTTCGCAAACACGGTGCGGATTTCATCGAACAGAATATCGCCTGCTTTGGATACACCACCGCCAACGATAAAGGTTTCCGGATTCAGTACAGCTGCAACAGCTGCCATCGATTTGCCCAAATAATAGGCAGCACGATTCACGATGCGAATGGCAACCTCATCACCAGCTTTTGCAGCATCAAATACTTCCTTCGCCGCAATATTCTCTACATGCGCGAGGGAAGTGCGGTCTCCACGGCCAACGGCATCCTTCGCCATACGGATAATGCCCGTAGCCGATGATACTGTTTCCAAGCAGCCCATTTCTCCGCAACCACATTGAATCGCTTCCAAATCCGGCACAACCGAGATATGTCCAAGCTCGCCAGCCATGCCGCCGAAACCTTGATAAATCTTGCCGTTAATAATAATTCCGCCGCCCACGCCAGTTCCGAGCGTGTAGCATACGCAATTCTCCACGCCGCGGCCTGCACCGCTCCAGGCTTCGCCCAGCGCAGCGACGTTGGCGTCATTGTCTATTTTGACGGGCTTGCCGAGACGCTCTTCAAGCAATGCGCGAATCGGTACATCCTTAAAGCCTACATTCGGTGCCAAAATGATGATGCCTTCACGAATATTCGTGAAACCGGCAAATCCAGCTCCCACACCCGCAAGTTGATCCCAGCTGTATGGCGATTCCTCTACAATATGACGCACATATTTCTCAATGTTGTCAATAACCGTGTCAACGCCCTTGGCAGTTTCCGTCGGCCCCTCATACTTCTGCAGAAGATGCCCTTCCTCGTTGCAAATCCCAACTTTAATTGCGGTTCCGCCTAGATCGACACCGACGTAGATGTTCTCAGACATGTTTCAAGCCACCTTTTTCCTTCTTATATTATAGATTGCTCCTACTGTACCCACTATAATTCAAGGCCTTGCTCTGGTCAAGAGAAGGCGCCGGGGTACAAAAGCCTTCCCCCATCGTAGCGGAGATCTTTTATTCAGACAATGAAATACGATACGCTGCATCATAATCCATCAGATAACAGGCCTCTATGTTGTTCCTGCAAACTGTAATTCTCTAATTACTAAAAGGCCAACATCCCTTGCCTCCTCCCACATTTATGCTCTCTTTCTCACACATGACAAAAGTCACCTCGAATTGATGACAACCTTTACTAACGGATATTCCTTGGCTTTCGTAAGATGAAGACAGTTAATTTTCGATTAGGAAAGGTGCGATACCATGGCAAAGTCCATTCACGAACCTGTTGCGGAGCTGCGGCAGGTAACCAAGATGTTCGGTAGCAAAAAAGCCGTAAACCAAGTGTCATTTACGATAGAAAAAGGATCAATCACAGCCATCCTCGGACCCAACGGGGCAGGTAAATCAACCGCCATCTCCATGCTGCTCGGTCTGAAGGACGCCAGTGAAGGCGAGGTCCTCCTGTTTGGCCGAAGCCCGCAGGACTTGAAGGTCCGTGAGAAGATCGGAGCCATGCTGCAGGAAGTCAGTGTTATGGATGGACTACGGACACGTGAGATTATCAATTTTATCCGGGGCTATTATCCGAACCCGCTTACACTGGAGGAAATTGCGACCTTAAGCGGACTTACCAATGAAGAACTGAATAAATGGGCGGTCAAAATGTCCGGAGGTCAAAAGCGAAAGCTAAGCTTCGCGCTTGCCATTGCGGGTAATCCTGAGCTCTTGTTCTTCGATGAACCGACGGTTGGTCTGGATACGACGGCACGCAGGCAGTTCTGGAAGACTGTGCGCCAGCTTGCCGATCAGGGGAAAAGCATTCTGTTCACCACGCATTATCTGCAAGAGGCCGATGATATGGCTGACCGCATTCTCCTGTTCCATCAAGGGCAGGTAACGGCAGATGGTACGCCTGAGGAAATCAAGGCGAAGCTGACCCGAAAGTCGATTTCCTTTGTCGTAGATGCAGACCAGCAGCAGGTCAAGGAACTTCTTTATGAAGTACCCGGCGTAACCGATGTGTATGAGCAGGGCGGCCGATTAAATGCAGTAACCGACGATACAGACACGGCGCTGGCAGCCTTGTTCCGGGCTGGACTGGCCGTACACGACGTTCGCATAGATCAAGGAAGCCTGGACGAAGCATTTGACCAATTAACGATGGAACAAGGGGAGGCCGTCTAATCATGTCAACTTGGAAACTGATCACCTTACAATGCAAAATGGAATTGCTCCGGATGGTGCGTAATCCGTATTATATTTTCTGGTCACTGGCCATGCCGATTCTATTCTATTTCATCTTTACCCGAGTCGTGAATACAGGGGCGGACGATGCCGGACAATGGCAAGCTCATTATCTCATGTCGATGGCATCCTTCAGCGTTATGGGCACGGCCATCATGTCGCTCGGTATTCGCCTCGTTCAGGAGCGAGTTCAAGGCTGGGCGGTATACATGCGGGTGACGCCGCTTCCGGGCAGCGTGTATTTCTTCGGAAAAATGTTTGTGCAAACGGTTATGCATCTGCTCTGTATCATCGTCATTTTCGTTGCCGGCTATCTGATTAACGGAGTCTCCCTTACTATCGGACAATGGCTGCTCAGCGGTCTATGGATTCTGATCGCTTCCGTTCCATTCCTTGCGATCGGTACCTTGATCGGGTCCATGAAACGTGTGGATACAGCAAGCGGTGTCAGCAACGGCATCTACTTAGGGCTGGCCATTACGGGCGGGATGTGGTTCCCGATCGAAGCGATGCCTTCCTTCATGCAGTCCATCGGCAAATGGATGCCCTCCTACCATTTTGGCGGGGGTGCCTGGTCAATCGTGCGTGGAGAAGCGCCAGCTTTGAATAATTTCCTTGTTTTAGCGGGATATTTGACAGTATTTATGTTACTATCCACCTATATTCGGAAAAAACAACAAGCCGATTAAGGAGATAGGAAGATAGCTTTATGAAAAAATTGAAAGATGCTAAATCGGCAGGGTTTGAGGTGTTCCCAACGCAATTGGGGATCTTCCCCTATTTATGGCTCATTTATATAGCCCTTCCCATCATCAACATGCTGAGCGAGGAAGGCTTAAAAATGGGGATCGGATTTGCGTTTATTACCCTGTTTCTGGTCACATACCGCCAACTCTATTTCGCCGCAGGTACGAATCGTTTCTTTGTGTGGCTCAGCGTTCAGATGTCCATCATTTTCATTCTGAGCATGTGGTACCACCCATCCTACATCTACATGGGTTTCTTTACTGCCAATTTCATCGGCTGGTATACCGACCGACGTAAATTCACGATATCCCTTGTACTGTTTGCCATTATCGAAGCCATTCCTTTGATCAAAAGCGCAAGCATGCTGGGGTGGAGGGATCTGGCATTTATGAGTCCTTTCATTCTCATCATGCTGTCTTCACCCTTCGCCATCCGCTCGCTGAACCGGCGGCAGCAGCTGGAGAAGGAGCTGGCCCAGGCCAACGAGCAAATACACAATCTGATAAAGGGTGAAGAGCGGATGCGGATCGCCAGGGATCTTCATGACACCTTGGGCCATACCCTGTCCCTCATCACGCTGAAGAGTCAGCTTGTGGAGAAGCTGGCAGCGAAGAATCCCGAGAAGGCCCAACTGGAAGCCCGGGAGATTCAGAACACCTCCCGTGCTGCTTTGCGCCAAGTACGTGAGCTGGTATCGGATATGCGGACCGCCACCTTGCCCGAAGAATTGGTGGAAGCCCAGATCATTCTGGAGAGTGCCGATATCCAGTTTAGCTGCACCGGTAATCCGAAGCTGGAGGGCATATCGGACTTGGCCCACAATATCATAAGCCTTTGCTTACGAGAAGCTGTAACCAATGTGGTCAAGCACAGCCAGGCAAGCCAGTGCCAGATCACCATCGAATCGCTGGAGAACGAATGGCGGTTATCTGTGGCTGACAATGGAATCGGTCTAATCTGCAAGGAAGAAGCGGGTTCCCCTTCAAACAGTAACGGCCTAAAGGGGATGGCGGAGCGGTTATCCTTAATCGGAGGCACTGTCGAAGCCAGATCCGAGCAAGGGACCATACTAAGCATTCATGTCCCGATTATCATCAAGAACCGGAAGGAGGACCCAACCCATGAGCATCAAAGTGCTGATAGCCGAGGACCAGCGCATGCTGCGCGGCGCTCTGGCTTCCTTGCTTGATTTTGAAGACGATATTGATGTGATTGGCCAAGCCGGTGATGGGGACGAAGCGCTATCTCTAATTGCCACTCATCAGCCGGACGTATGCCTGCTCGATATCGAAATGCCGGTGCGCAGCGGCCTTGAGGTAGCAGAGCAAGTGAAGTCGCTTGGCTACGCCAGCCGCATCATCATCCTGACCACGTTTGCCAGACCGGGCTATTTCGAGCGGGCGGTACAGGCGGGGGTCCAGGGATATCTGCTTAAGGACGAGCCCAGTGAGAGGCTGGCGGAAGCTATCCGCCGGGTAATGGACGGGCGCCGCGAAGTCTCTCCTGAGCTCGTATTCGGGACTTTAACCGGGGCAGGTGCTAATCCGCTAACTGAACGTGAACGGGAGGTCCTTCGACTGGCTGCAGAAGGTTGCAGCTCCAATGATATCGCGTCGAAGCTGCATCTATCCTATGGGACTGTCCGCAACTATATGTCCGAAATTCTAAGCAAGCTGAATGCCAAGAATCGGATCGAGGCGATCTCAATGGCGGAAGAGAAGGGCTGGATTTAGGCAGGGACTCCCTTCATGCTGATTCGGCTAAAGCATGCATAATTAAGCAACCCGATATGCATTCAGCTACTTCCATCACAAATACAAAGGCCCCGGACTCAACATACTCGTCTGGGGCCTTTTAAAACCTTTATTACATCATTTCATCAGTTCTTCCTCTATCATCTGCATCATCTCAAATGCGCCACCACTTCCGTTGGAAGCCACCACCAGGGTATGACCTATAGCAGGATAATACGCAGACCTGAAATTCACGCCCGGGTCATAACCCATGACATGGTATTTGGACACTTCCCCGTGCTTCTTGGTGATCCATACGCCAAGCCCATAATGCTGCTCACTATCCGGATCATAAGTATGCAAATCCAGCAGCTGCCCCGTCATAGCTGGACTTAGCAGCGTGTAGCTCAAGAGTGCCTTCCATAACAGGGCCATATCCGGTGCGGTCACAAATGCCCCTCCGTCCGCATAGCCCTGAACCGGAATGGCATATTGATTCGTTCTCCAACCCCCGTCTTCCTCTTCAATATATCCATAGGCTGTATTGTCCGGCAGGCGGTCCAGCGGGAAGTAACCAGAGTTCTGCATGCCGCTTGGCTTGAACACAAACTGCTCCACATAATCTCCAAACCTCATCCCAGTATGCTGTTCAACGATCAAACCAAGCAGTACATAGCCTGCATTGTTATAATGAAATCGCTCGCCAGGCTGAAATTTCATACGTTCATTCTGGAATAGGGGGAGAAAATCCTTTCCACTGCGAAGAGTATACATCGGAAGTGTCTTCCACAGATCCTCAAAGTCATCCATGGTCTCTTCATCAAAATAATCAGGAACACCTGAGCAGTGGCTCAGCAGATGGAGAACTGTAATCTCCGGGCTAAAGTTAGGCAGCGGAACTGCCAGACACTCGCTCAGCTTGCTTCCCAGGGCCAGCTTTCCCTGCTCAATGAGCTGACAGACAGCAATAGCGGTGAACAGCTTGCAGCCTGAAGCAATACCGAATCTGGTGTCTGTTTGATTGTCGATACAGTCAGCTCGATTCGAATAACCATAAGCGGCATTCCATATGATGTTGTTCTGTTGATCTGTTAATAGCACCGTCCCCGAAAACTGACGGCGAGCAGCACAATCCTCAATTTTATGTATACCCATATGATCCCCACCCTTTGTATCAATAGGGATATTTTAACATGGACAGTCCTTGAGGGTCCCGGCACAGAATGATTATAATAAAATCTTTCTTATTCCCAAGATGAAGCTACCGAATCTAGAGAACATAGTGCTAGAAAGGGACTTCAAAGCTGACCAAAGTGCCTTTTCCCGGTTCGCTCTCGATTTGAAGACCCTTTCCATATAACGTAAGCAATCGGGCATGTATATTACGAAGACCTACGCTGGCCGTATCAGTCGCGGCAGATAGCAAGCTGTGAACTTTATCCTCACTCATGCCAACTCCGTTATCCATAATGGAAATGGAGATCTGTCCCTCACGCTCATGAATCGCAATATGAACCGTTCCGCCGGATATCCGCTTCATGACCCCGTGACGCACTGCATTCTCCACGATCGGCTGTATACTTAGCGGCGGTATCAACAATTCCAACGGTGCATGAATATCATATTCAATGGTTAAGCGGTCTTCGAAGCGCGCCTGCTCAAGGAACAAATAGGATCGTACCAAAGTCAGTTCCTTTTGCAGTGTGCCAAGCTGGTCTCTGTTCTGAAAATCAAAGCTTCCGCGCAAATAATGACTTAGCTCGATCAGCAGCTGTGTCGCTTTGTCCGGATCGGTATAGAGCACGGCAAGAATCGTATTCAGTGCATTAAACATAAAATGCGGCTTAATCTGCGCTTGGAGGAATGCCATCTCCGCAGAAATGGTTTGACGAACAGACCGGCGAAGCTCAAGCAAATTTCGAACCCGTGCGCGCAGTTCATCGGCCTCTACAGGCTTTCTCAAGAAGTCATTCGCACCCGCCTGGAGCCCGGTGCGCACGTCATCTGGCAAGCTTCGAGCGGTCAACATGAGTATAGGCAGCTCAAAGAGCGTGTGCTGCTCCCGGACGATCTGACATAGCTGCAATCCAGACATTCCGGGCATCATCCAATCCGTGATGACCAGATCGATCCCCTGCCCTGACCGGATATGCGCAAGCGCCTCGGCTCCGCTGCTTGCAGTGATCAAATTATAATGTTCAGCGGAGAGCAGGCCACGAAGCACCTGCAGATTAACCAGGTCGTCGTCAACCAGAAGCACGGTAGAGCTCTTCGGATTCTGACTCGTTTCATTCTGTCGGGCAGCGTCCTTCTCGATCGCCGCGGCCGCCAAGACTTCTCCAGATGCCGATCCCCCGATGAATCCGACCAGGGATGTCTGAGGCGAAACATCTGTAGAAGGTAATGTAAAGTGGAAGGATGAACCTGCCCCCGGCGTGGACTCTGCCCAGATTTCCCCACCACCCAGCTCGACCAGCTTCTTCGTAATGCTCAGGCCGATGCCTGTACCACCATATTCCCGATAGGATGCATACCCGATCTGATCATAGGGTTTGAAGATGTCGATCAGACGTTCTGCTGGGATACCGATCCCCGTATCCATCACCGAGATTCTCACATATCCGTCCAGTTCATGAGCCGTGATCTGCACTGTACCAGCCTCAGTGAACTTTACCGCATTCCCAAGCAGGTTATACAGGATTTGTCTTAACCGGTCCTCATCCGTCTCCAGCCATGGCAGATATTCTGGCCAGTTTTGTTCCAGCATAAGCGGCTTACTCTTTGTAAGGTGTGTGACTACTTCGAGCACGGATTGAGTCACCGCTTTTAGGTCAACCGGCTGCCGGTTTAGTATGATTTCACCATGGTTCAGCTTGCTAAAATCGAGAATATCGTTGACGAGCATAGATAACCGCTTGCCTGTTGACACAATCATGGACAGTTCCTTGGACTGCTTATCACTTAGAGGGCCTGAGGCTCCATCCCGGAGCGACTGAGCAATATTCACAATGCCATGCAGAGGGGTTCGAAGTTCATGGGATGTATTTGCCATAAAGTCATCCTTCAACCCATCGAGCGTCAGCAATCTCCGGGAGAGCTGCTCTACATCCGTAAAGGCTCTGGAGAAGCGCTTGGCTAGCAGCATCGCCTGCGTTATCACAAACAACAGCATTTCCAGCGGAACAATGGATAAATTATTATATAGTCCCATCAAGTTGAGCACATGAACCGTGATTACCACCATTATACTTAGGATGCCAATCAGCATGATTCCCGTATCTTCCGACCTGCGCCAGATTCCCTGTCCCATCACGATGGTGATATAAACAACGATAAAGATCGAGAACAGATAGACGACCGGTTCCATTTCCGAGAAGATCGCCGTAGGCAGCAAGAGCCCGCTTCCTACAGCGACCAACGTTGCCACATTGCTCAGAATAAGGGCCCAGCGGTGAACAAGCCCCTGAACAGCTACTGCAATATACCGCAGTAAGAAATAATATATGAATGCTGAAGAGATCATCTGAATACGGATGAAGTCCCCATACGGAAGATCAGTCCATACCGTTGACAACAGCTTTTGTCCATGTGTTATCACATAGATCACCGAAGACAGACAGAAGAGCCCCAAATACAATAGCGATCTCTCATTTTGCTGCATCCGAAACAACAGCAAGAAATACATGGCAGGAATGAGGAAGCCCGCCAAGGTCATTAAATCCACGAACACTGATACTTCCCGACTCTTCATAACCGTGTGCATGTCACCAAATAATAGCGGCGAATATATACCTCCTGAAGAATAAACAAAGTTGGTTACCTGCACAATGATCTCCGCTTCATTCCCGTTTACTTGCACGTAACCAACGTATGGAATATTACCCGGCGTGCTCTCCGCTCCTGATAATCCGGGGGAACCGCTGGCGCCTAGTTCATGGCCATTCATATAAATTCGGTTAGATGAGCGAATATTGTCGGTATGAATACCGTAGATACCTTCCTCACCCCTCAATTGAACAACCAATCTATAGGTGCCAACACCCTCAGCCCCCGACTTCCCGCCCTCTTCAATATATCGGTTCCACTTGCCGGGAATCTGGACGATGCTTGTAGGAGTTGGCAGCTTCTCATCGGGTGTTCTTGGTTTAAAGTTCTCAGGAGTTAACAGCTGCCCTCGGTAAAACTCCCATTCTCCATTAAGCTGGACTCCGCCTTCCTCCGAAAAATCCCATGCTGTCAAATCCAATCTTCCTTGAACCGCTTCAGGACTTATATATGGGGTCATGAGGGACCGAACAATAAGCCACACGGGCAGGAGAATAACCAGTGCCAATCCCGCAACCATCACACGCCGCTTCTTATTCATTTCTGGCCTACTTTTCTATATAAAATTAGGAATCTATGAGCCTATCGAATACAGAGTTAAGAATTCCCCCTTTAGTTATTCTATGCAGACATATGAAAAAACCTCCTACTAAATTCTCAAGCATGTGTTTCATTTCAGCAAGTCTTGTTTATTGATTCTCTGAGTGTTCACAACTTTCTTATAGCAATGACGATCAGGAATTCGTGAAAACTCTATGAACACTAAATTCCAAACCAATATATTTTGGAATACAAAAACCGCTTAGGAAAATAGGAATTATGTCATGGTTCTCATTTACCATTGCAGATCAACAAACTCTAATATAAAATAAATGTTAAAGTTTTCCATAAATTAATTCATATTCCTTTACCGCTTCTTTACTCCCACATTCCATTTCAAAATACTTAGCCTCCGTCGAATAGCTCACTCCGAGATGCCAGCTTTTTGTAATCACTCTTCGATGGCCAAACCTATTGTCTCACTCCACGCATAGTCTTTCGCGGAATACACCCGGCTTCTACTTTCTTTCCTGCACTCATGGATACTCCAAACTGAGAATTTCTACACCTTGTTTGACGTGCTTCTATCATTACTTAAAAGTTAATTTAGGTGGTATAAGCTCTGTATGAGTTTATATAGATTTGACCTGAAAGGAGGTGAATAACGAGATATACCGCTGTTCTAGTACGGAATATGGAAAATACTTCGTACATATTTCACCCATTAAAAGGAGGAATTGTGTTAATGTCAACAACACTACGCTTATCTAATTCAGGATTACTGAGAAAGGTTATGGCTGGTGGTTTATTGCTGGCGCTTGCCATTATGGCAATGTTCTTATTTGAGTCGAAGGCATCCGCTCATGGCTACGTGAGCAATCCATCCAGTCGTGCAGATTTATGTGCTAGAGGTATCAATACCAATTGTGGACTCATTATCTACGAACCCTATAGTCTTGAAGCTCTCAAAGGATTCCCTACAGCAGGCCCGGCTGATGGCAAAATTGCAAGCGCTAACGGATTGTTCGCCCCGCTGGATCAGCAATCTGCTACCCGTTGGACAAAAGTAAATATTTCACCTGGTCCAACAACCTTCGACTGGAAGTTAAAAGTTCCGCATGCCACAGCAAGCTGGAAATATTACATTACGAAGCAGGACTGGGATCCTAATGCACCGCTTACACGTGCTTCTTTTGACTTGACGCCTTTCTGCAGCGTACCTTATAAAGGTACCCCGTCCAACACCTATTCCGATACTTGTAATGTGCCGAGCAGAACAGGATATCAAGTCATCCTCGCAGTATGGGAAATTTCCGATACCAATAATGCATTCTATAATGTTATTGACGTCAATTTCTCCGGAAGCGGAAATATCGATACGACCCCGCCAACTGCTCCGACAGGCGTAGCAGCTTCCAATGTAGCCACGACAAGCGCTTCAATTTCATGGAATGCAGCAACGGATAATGTTGGTGTAACGAACTATCGCATTTTTAATGGTGCCACTCAATTAGCTTCTACGACTGGACTTAATTACAATCTAACAGGCTTAACGCCGAATACCCTCTACAATATTACGGTCAAAGCCGTCGATGCTGCAGGGAATCTATCCCCTGCCAGCAACGTCGCTTCATTTACGACCCTAGCTGTAACAGGTCCGGATACGCAAGCGCCGACAGCTCCTACGAGCCTTCATGTCATGGGAACAACGACCTCCACGACGGTTCCTTTGATGTGGAATGCTTCTACGGATAATGTTGGTGTGACAGGTTATCAGGTATTCCAAGGAAATAACCTGATCGCCACCGTTTCTGGCTCCACATTGGAATACCTCGCTACAGGCCTGACGCCTAACACGGCCTATTCCTTTACCGTAAAAGCTGTAGATGCCGCAGGTAATGTATCCACAGCAAGCAATGTTGTCAATGTGACGACACCCGACGCACCGGTAACTTACCCGGCATGGAGTGCAACGACTACCTATAACGGTGGCAACAAGGTAACACATAATGGCGTGAATTACGAAGCTAAATGGTGGACTTTAGGCGAAACACCAGGCAACTCGGATGTATGGAAAGTGATTCCTTAGAATTTCCCTTCTTCTTGGGAGGGTTAAAAAAAGATGACTTCTGAAAATTCAGAAGTCATCTTTTTAATGTACGCTCTATATCTATTTAGCTGTGGTCTCTCTACGATGCATCGCTATTTGTTCTTGTTCTTGGCATGCAACACCAAATTGCCGATTCCGCCAATCACAAACAGCAAGGAGACAACCCCGAACCCCCACTGCCAAGAGCTTCGGTCTGTAATGAATACGACCACCAAAAATGCGATTGCAGCCAAGAAATTAAGCAGCGCAACGATCAAAAATTCCTTTTTCTTCATCATTCATCCTCTACATTCCTACAGAATTAATAACTCCAGTTATGAATACTTGCCGCTTTAGGTGATCATATCATATTTTTGACCAGGAAGTGATGACAGGTGCTGAACTTATGGCACAAAAGTAATCGTCTGCTGCGTCCATGACGCATCATGGAATGCCTTAGCCACTCCATGCTCATCTATCTTGTCTTTTAATACGTATTTCCACTTCACTGATGCCGTCCACTTATCTTCAAATATGAATGGACGCAGTCTGATTTCTTGCTCATTCACCCAGGCTGCCATGATTCTTTCTCCGTCAATTGACATGGCAAAGCCCTCTTTGAACCAAGGGTGCTCGTGATCCTTGGATGCGCCCGGCGCATTCATGGTCACGTAGAGCGAGATGTCATCGCATAGCTGCAGCAGTCCAAACTGGCGGTTGATGGCAGCTTCATCAGGAAATTGAAACTGCGCTCGTAATCTTTTTTGCCGATCTGTCTCCGTATGGTAGAATTCCACTAAAGGCGCCTCTGTCGCATTTTTCATAAATGACGCAAAGTGAAGGCTGCACAGATACCCCGCATAAGGGCTCATGGCTTCAATCTCATCAACGCCCTTGCTGTACATTAACATTTTGGGCTGAACCGGGTAATCCATAAAAGTGTAAGGTTGCCGGCTGCCGTCATTCCAGATCGGCGTATCATCCATCCGCAGCCAGGCACGGTCATGCTCAGTAATAGCCAGCAGTACTTCTTCCAACACAGACGCGTCCAGAAATAAATCTCTCCGAAAACCCTGCGCGATATCGCCGGAGAATCGGCCGTGGTCATCTTGAGTAGTCATAACAAAGGCATCTTCTGTCTCGCGAATGATCATTCGGGTGGTCTCCCTTCCGTTCTGTACTTATCCCAGATAGGCTTTTCGCTTCATCACGGCAATGATGTCTCTGGACTGGCCTTGATGCACGCTCGTATCGAAACATGAGATCAGTTCCCAGCCGTCAATCCCGTAGCTGTTCAACAAATCCTCAAACTCCTCCTCATTAACTTTGCCCCCAAGGAAACCTCCGGTTTTATATTTTAGTGTTTTATATTCCCATTGATCCATAGTCCGCATCCTCCCATCATTGCATTCATAATGACAACAAACCTCAAGAGTTTATATCCTACAAACAAAGCCTCAGTTCGTATCTCCAACATAGCAAACCACAGATTGCGTATCTTGATTCATGAGCGGCTTGGCCAACGAGTGAGGGTATAAACGAATCTGATCCAGCGCCTGCAGATCAACCCATTCTACGCCCACCTGATATTCATCCGGGTTATGTCCCTGAAAGAAATCGCCCTCGCCTACCAAACGGCATTCAAAATAAAACTCGACCTGATGGATGTCGGAATCCCATTCTGCGAATTCATGGTTGGCCCCTATGTATTCACGGACATGCCGTAGATCCAGAACCTCTACCTCACGTCCGATCTCCTCCTGACACTCTCTGACTACGGCCTGTACTAAGGTCTCGCCCTTCTCTTGTCCGCCTCCAGGGAATAGATAAAAGTCCCCCAGATGGTCTACATTCTTCGTCAGAAGAACTTGATGATCCCGCACAATAATCGCCTTGGCCGAATTCCGAATCGGTTTCATGGGAAGTCTCCTTATCGTTACGTTTTTCTTATACTAATGCTATTGTAGCAAAAATAATGGCTCCGTAGGCCGTACCCGCTTATGTAATAGAAGCAAAAATGGATAACAAGCCGGTATACCATGAGCATGCTCAGAGAATACCGGCTTGTATTGTGCTTGAAACTTCGGCTTAATTTCACTGCGGTCAATCAGATTAATGGATAGTATCTTTTTGTAGCTAGCGCCTGTATGAACCATCCGCCCGCTTCTTGAACACTACAGCCGTTACGCACCCCACAATCAACAGGACCAGCCCTGCGGCAATCCAGCCCAGGATCACTTGCAATGGAAAGCGGGCACCTCCATACTCTCCTTCATAGCGAGCTATGACATAGCCTTCCTGCGTCTCAACCGCAATAGCGAGTTTGGAGGAGATGCCTTGAATAGCATAGTATTTCGTTCCCTTCGGGTAAATATTGGAGAAGTTTCCGCTGTAAGTACCTTCCCGATCCGAGTAATAGGTAACCTTCCCCACCACATCTCCCAGTTTGGATGCTTCCACGTGATCTGCGGTCACGACGAAGATTTTCCCGCCATTCACGACAAACGGATAAGCCCATGAGGCAAGCGCAGCAGTCGATGAGCAAATGGCCAGCAGCAGCGTGATCAGCGATACTTTCATATATCGTTTCATGCGAAAAGTATTCACCAAGGTTCACCTCGGATAATGGATTCATGCATTCGTTACAGAAAGTTATTTCATCTGTTTGCTCCTGCCACCTACGGTAAGCTCGATGCCCGGCTGGTTGGTCCCACCCGACATCCTGAAGGAAGAGTCTGGCCGTTCCAAGAAACCTTCAAAGGTTTCATCAATCTGTACCTGGCCACGCGGCCGAACCGTAACCACTTTAGACTGAAAATCAATCTTTTTTCCGCCAACCTCTATGCTTATCGGGCGTAACGCAACCTCGCGCTCGGTGCCATAACTGTAAATTTGAATCTGACAGCGTGCCAGAGTTGCTTCATTTTCTGTATGATAATCACATCTGCTGTCTTTACTGGAGTAGGCCACGGATGTTATTCCACTCGAATTAAAATTCACCACATACATAAAGGACTCCGATACGAAGGGGAAAATAATGATCCAAGCAACACAGGCCAACAACACGCGGCTCATGATCTTCGGGTAAAGGGGACGATAAATCCGCGACACCCACAGGACACCAGTCACCAATAAGACAAGCCCTGCTATGACGGGCACATGAAAACCATAATTGCCTCCCTTCGTCCAAGGAGAGATCCCTGCCCAGCGGAACAGATCATCCCCAAGCGAATAGCCCAGATGCTGGTTGGAAATAAACAATAAGCCCACAATAATAGCGGTAATGGAGAGGAATTTGCCCTTCAGTTGTATCTCCTCCTCAAACAAACCCATTTACCATATTGTAACAAATGGAGACAGATTTAGTAACCCGTGTTATTCGTCCTTATCTCGTACCTTGTTATCTACAATAACCAGCCTTGTTCCACTTTTGGCCTCATGCAGCAGCCTCCGGTCCCGCTGGAGAAGACATAAGAAGACATGGATAAACACGATGCCATCCAGAAGTAATAGGCCCAAAGCATACATAGCAAGCAAAACATGCGAACCCGAAACATTAACGATCAGGAATAAGGCATGCAGTCCGCCCCATACGACATACAGCAGACCATTGCGGATCATGAGTTCTCTTAGCTTCAGCTCTTCTCCTGCTCCACGGATCTGGACCCGGACGATCCATGCCCCCAAGGTCTGACCCTGCTTCATATAAGGGATCACGATATAATATATGATGACTACAATGAAATAAGCGCCTTTCACGTTAAGCAAAGTCAATACGCCGATGATCGGCAGCACGACACAGACATCGATCCCGAAGGCGATCGCCCGCCGAGTATAACTGACCCGCTTTTTAGACAGATCCACCTTCTCATCCAGACGGTCCATGCGTGGCAGGTGATTCTTCATCCAATCGGCGAGCACGAATCCGATCATGCCACCAAGGGTATTCATCAGCAGATCGTCCACGTCAAACAGTCGGTAAGGGTAATCATAGAATCCGTAAATACCGGTCACTTGGGTGATCTCGAAGAACAACGACAAGCCAAATGAAGCCGCCAGACACGTCTTCCAGGATATGCGCGCATAATAACGCAGGAACATGCCGGAGGGCACCACAAGAAGCACGTTAAACACCACCTGCAAGAAGGCTCTTTCCTTCAGCAGCAGCATATATGTGGAGGGGACTTGCCATACCACCTTGGTCTCCATCAATATGTCGTGTATAAAGTTCAGCGGCATCAACTGCATAACCGAGGCGACATCCATTGGAGCATTATGCCGTGAGGCAGGCAGCGGAAGCAGCACCAGATACACCGCATTCATCATATACAGCAGGAATAAATACAGCAGAAACCCCCGAAATTTATTAAAATAACCATATTTGCGATACTGCACGATCAGAAAAGGAACGGCGCACAGCAAAGCTGCTATGGGAAAAGTCATAAATGCATAGGATATGGGAAACAGATAGGCCTCGAGCATGCGTTTTGTTCACTTCCTCTGTGATGATCTACTCTTAATGTACAGGAACAAGTTTAAATGAAGGTTGATTCTCGTTTAAAACGGGATTAAAAAGCACTTAGCGCGTGCAAGCTCATATCAGTTATAACGAGAATACGAATGAAATGGTTTTTTTAACTTTCTATAAAGTCCATGATTTCGAGTAAATCGCCAATTTCCCCATCCATGGCAAAATTCCGATCATAGTAGAGATCCCGCTTCCAGATGCCCTTCATGCCGACATCCCGACTTGCCGTTATGTCGTTTACCGGATGATCTCCAACATAGATGGATTCTTCTGCTTTTGACTCAAGGCGATGTAATGTGTTGTTGAAGATTCTGCGATCAGGCTTGCGTAAACCTTCCCACTCCGAGATCACGATGATATCAAAATAATGCTCGATGCCAAGCCCCCGTATGTTGTTATATTGAAATTCGCCATAGCCATTGGAGATCAATCCGAGCTTGAGTCCTCGGCTCTTCAAACCGCCCAATACTTCATGCAAATTCGGAAACCCGACGCAATGATGTTGAAACCCGGATATGTAATCTGCCAGGAGTTCTTCCCAAGACAGGGACAAGCTAAACTCCTCGGCAAGCTGCTGATATACCTGGTCCTTCCATACATAACCTCTGCGATCAAGCTCAACAAACCGACTCACATACAACTCCTTATCCACCCCCGAGGCCTGGAATAGCAAACGATCAAACTGATCTCTGACAAAACGCTGCAAGGAGGCATCACGATCAAGCAGCGTACCGTCCAGATCAAACAAAATGGTGGTTATCATAATATCTACCCTTTCAAGAGGGCCGGTATTCCACAATCCAGCAGTCACGCATTTCTCCCTCATGCTGTTCATGCTTCTCCAGCAGCCTCACCTTCCGGAAGCCGCATTTCTCGTAACAAGCAATCGCCCGTTCATTCCAAGCCTGCGGGTCCATCACGATCCGATCAGCCTGTCTCTGAGACACAAGATACTCTACCATGGAAGTCATAAGCTTCGTACCGATGCCCTTATTCCAATAGTCCGGCTCCCCGATGAATTGATCCGTGGCGAACGTTGTACAGTCGGCATCACTCTCGCTATACCCATATTCGCCTAACGTCTCTTCATCCAGAAGATAAAACTGAATATACCCGATTGGTTTTCCCTCATATTCAATGATGCAGCGGGTCTCATCATCCTCCAGGTAGAATCGCTCCCGCACCAGTCCTGCATCATGAGGGCGGTCCCGTCCTTCGTAATACTGCAGCACATCCGGGTTGGACAGCCAAGAAACCATAGACAATACATCCTTCTCCTCCAGCTCGCGGACCGTAATCGGCCCAGCCTCGTACACCAGCATCCTTATTCCTCCCACGATCCTAATTAAATGATTCCAATTCTCAAATTTCAGATGACATCTGCAACCATCGTAATGGAAGTTCCGCACATACCTGCCTCCTGAAATCCGAAACGCTCATATAATCGCATGGCCGGCGAATTCTCTGGAGCAACGCTTAACGATACCTTCTCAATCCCTCGCTCCTTCATTCCTCTAAACAATTCCTTCATGAGTGCAGTTCCAAGCCCCTGCCCGCGATATTCCGGAAGCAGTGCCATCCCGAGCTCGGGAATGTTTTCGCTGACATAACCGAAACCTTTATTCCCTTGATCAAAATATCGGATATGAATCGAACCTACAGGCTTTCCCTCGGCATTGACGGCAATATAGCCTAAATCACCGGTTCTCCCCCAGTTCTCCACGTATTTTTTCATGAAAGGCTCTTCAAGTATGTCCCGGCTGAAAGGTTCCTCTCCCTCCGGCACATACAGGGACTCATACAGCATTTCCCGCAAAAAAAGCTCATCCTCCCGGCCAGCGACTCGAATATGATATGAATTCATGCGTGCATCCCCCTCTCTACTGGATCATTTTCGAACAACGCCTTCCAACAGAATAAAGACGTCCCCCTCGGAACGCCTTCGAATCTATACCTTATGAATTGGCGATTTGCCGCCCTAATCCTTCCTTACCAGCTGGTATTTTTTAATTCTAACTATTTTTGCTGGCCTGTTTATTGGAACGGAACTCCTTCGATATATAATTCCTCGCTGAACGAATGTACAGCACGTTATGATCCTAGCCGATATTCATCCTGCTTCCTTATGTAGGTCCAGGCAGGGCCACTCTAAAGCAGAATCGTCTCGTCAACTGGATTCTCATCCTTGCCACCCGGTTATCAGGCAGCTGCTGAGCTTCCCTTGCCTTACACTTTCTGTGCAATCAGCTTACTCATCGCATGACGGTGCGGTATACCCGACGAATTGCAATCAAATATCACCTCTGGGCTGCTGTGAATCAGCCAATCATGGTAGTGCATCATAAGCTCTCCGGACTTCCAGTCGTAAGCGTAAGGCTCATTCTCGGGAGGAGGCGCGATGAACGGCTTCTGTACGAATACATTAAGGCAGTGGAGCCCTTCTGCTGCCGTGAACTTTTTGTAGTTGGCAAAGATCTCTTCCCGGTATTCCGGTTTGATATAATGCAGGACACCGCTGGAATAGAGCACATCAAACTCCGTGTCCAGACGATAATCCGAAATATCCGCCTTGAATACGTTGACGTGAACCCCGATACGATCAGCCAACCTCTTCGTCTTCTCTATTCCTGCATCGGAAATGTCGAACGCCGTGACATCATAGCCGTTACGGGCAAAAAAGACGGCATCCTTCCCTTCCCCGCACCCGATATCCAGCAGCTTTACCCTTCTGGTGGGAGGGATCATTTCAAGCACCTGATAACAAGCTGCGCCCGGCTCCGTGCCCCAATAGTAATCCGGTATTTTATATTCTTCTTCATATATGCTGATCGGCTTGCCTGTTGAAGAATAGCCAAACAACTTATCGATACTCACATCGAGCAGCCGCGACAACTCCGGGAGCAGCACAATATCCGGCATGGTCTGCCCTGTTTCCCATTTGGATACAGCTTGAAAGGTAACGCCCAGCTGATGTGCTAATCCTTCCTGGGTAAGTCCCTGCTCTTTGCGGTAACGATTAATATTTTTGGCTAACATGGTTCTCATATCGTTCACGCTCCTTCCTCTAACCACATTGTAGGGGCACTGCTAAGGGCATTCAATAACCCGATTATTGAATCTCAGAACAATTCAACTCCTAGTTGAATCACCAAATCCAGTACTCCAATATATAGACATGTTACAATAGAGCTGTTTAACATGAATATGGAACATCGTAAGGGAGAATTATCATGAACATAAGAAAACTGCAGCCTGATGAAATCTTACCTCTCGATCTGCTCTTGCTTGCAGATCCCTCGAGGAAGCTCGTAGAGGAATATGTGAAACGCGGCCATTGTTATGTGGCTGAAGTGGACTCCCACCAAATCGGAGTCTATGTTCTGCTGCCTACCAGGCCCGATACGATCGAACTGGTTAACGTTGCCGTTAGCGAGAGCCTGCATGGCCAAGGATATGGCAAGCAGCTCGTGAATCATGCCATAGAGCAGGCCAGGGAGCTTGGATATGCAACGATTGAGGTCGGCACGGGCAGCACAGGTGTTACGCAGCTGGCACTGTATCAGAAATGCGGATTTAGAATGACAGGCATCGACCGGGACTTTTTTGTCCGTCATTATGAAGAGGAAATCTACGAGAACGGCATGCGCCTGCGTGATATGGTGCGATTGTCGCAGGATTTATAAGAAGCTGGATTGGGCAGACTCACCTTCCCTCCATCGCATGAATAGACTATCGCATATTGATTTTGGTGGAGAAGCTCATTCCCAAACGAAGCATCGCCTCTATGTAAACCGCCCCGTTTCAGAAGAATCAGTATCTTGGCTAACACGGGACTTTCTCGTCGTCATAGACCAAATAAGCATCTAACTTGCAGCCTGAAAAAAAGCCCCTGACTAAACAGCGTGAAGCTCGGAGATATCCTCTCGCGATCTTCCTTCCGCTGAATAGCGCAGGGGCTCTTTCCTATATTCCGTTCACTCCCATAAAAGCCGGGATTACTTATCCAGTGTCTCGCTCCAGTCATGCACCATATGGCCTTCGAGATATTTCTCGCAGTCCATGGCTGCCATACAGCCGGTGCCTGCGGCTGTGATCGCCTGGCGATAGCGCGTATCCTGGACATCGCCACAAGCGAATACGCCCGGAATGTTGGTCTCCGTAGTTCCAGGCTTCACGACAATGTAGCCGGTAGGATCTGTCGTAATCTGATTACCAAGGAAGCCAGTATTCGGCGTATGGCCAATAGCCACGAACACGCCTTCCGCTTCAATCAGCTCTTCTTCGCCCGTCTCATTGTTGCGGACCTTCAATCCCTTAACACCGGTATCACTGGTGACCACCTCTACCGGCGTACGGTCCAAAGCCCATTCAATCTTCTCGTTATCTCTGGCGCGATCCTGCATGATCTTTGATGCACGCAGCTCGGTACGGCGGTTCACCACCGTTACGCTGGAAGCAAAACGCGTCAGGAAACTCGCTTCCTCCATCGCGGAGTCTCCACCGCCGATGACGATGATTCTCTTCCCGCGGAAGAAGAACCCGTCACATGTTGCACATGTACTTACACCACGGCCCACGTTCTCCTGCTCACCTGGAATTCCGAGATATTTGGCAGAAGCGCCAGTCGATATAATAACGGACTCCGCCAGAAGCTCGCCCATTCCCTCGACATTCACCTTAAAGGGACGCTGGGAGAAATCAACGGATTCAACCCAGGCACTCTTAAACTCTGCACCGAAGCGCTCCGCTTGCTGACGCATATTGTCCATGAGCTCAGGGCCCATAATTCCTTGCGGAAATCCTGGAAAATTCTCGACTTCGGTTGTTGTCGTTAACTGACCGCCAGGCTGCATACCTTCGATCACAAGTGGCTTCAAATTCGCACGTGCCAAGTAGATGGCTGCCGTCAATCCGGCAGGACCTGTTCCGATTACGATTGATTTGTACATAGATACAGCCTCCTTAAGGTGATAATTTCTGCTGCATGTTGCATCCTATTCAGGGATAAAGAAATTTTCATGTTCAACATATTCCTATATGAAGCAGGACGTTGTTTGATTCAACATTTTGATAAAATGCCTGTTTACATTTTCTCGGTAAATGGTCTGAAATCATCGTCCGGTTGATCTTTCGCTGCACATACGCTATCCATTTGACGTGCATAACGGCTAACCGTTGATGACGATATACCGTAGCGCCCAGCCACCTGCTCATAGGTTAAAGCGCGTCCGCGCTTCTTGGCCGTTAAATACTCCAATGCCGCCGCCCAGCCATCCACATTCCGAATCTTCGGAATATCCGGATACAGACGACTTAAGAAGTCGGACCAGAGACTCTCCAAGTCTTTTTTCCAATAGGCATCAACACGCATGTCCATCGTCTGCTCCGCTTTCTCCAGAACCGCTTTCCAGGAAGGCAGCCAATCCGGGGATACCTCAAGGCTCTTACTCGCGGACGCATCGCGATCTTCGCGCCGATCCTTCAGCCGACTGCTCGCAGCTTCCATCTGCTGAAGTACCAGACGGGCGGCATCCTTCAGTTCCGCATTCTCACCTGGTTCCTGAAGAAATGACTGCAGCGCATGCTGGACCTCTTCGTCAGCGATCAATTCCAGTGTCCGGATCACCTGAAGCTTGGTCTGAGGGTCGCCATGTCGAAGCGCCCAGAAGAAAGAAGAACGAATCAGCGGATTCTGCTTCGCTTCCTCTGTCAGCTTATCCCCATCATGCTCCCAGCGTTTGAACTGCTCCTCGAACGGAAGATGATAGTGATAGCTCACCTTCATCTGATCCGTACCTGTTTCCTTGCGCTGCTGCAGCTGGGCCAGATAGAAATTAGGGATTACCGAATCGCCGTCCAGCTTCAGCGCATGCCGCCAATATTTCTCGGCTTTGTCATAATAACCGCTGTTGCAAGCGGCAACCGCCGTGTAATGATACAAACTCGGGTCACTGCTAAACTCTTCATCCTTTAAGAGGCGGCGGAAATGACTGTACGCAATTTCATGCTGCCCCAGTATTCCCATCGTTGTAGCCAGCTTAAACACATGCTCCATATGAAACGGAACGGCCACCCTTAGCATGTCCATTAAACGGTCGCGCTGTTCATGATTACCTTCATGTTGATAGAAGATGGCCAGATTGCACAGACCGTGCAGATTGCCCGGCTCTAGATCCAACACCTCGCCAATGGTGCGTTTTGCGGTATCAAAACGACCCATGTAATAATAGGCCAGAGCCAGATTGTTGCGAGCAGCCAGAAAATCCGGGGAGTCATTAACGATCTCCTCCAACAGCTTGACCGCCTGAGCGAATTTGCCTTCTTCAAGCAGCGCCCGGGCATGCTCGTGCTCAACCACGCCTTCACGGCTCTTGATCCGATTCAGCTTGGCAGGACGATTTAGCTCATAATGAAGCAGCTCCATCATTTCCTCCGCTTCATCCAGAAATTGTCCGCTGGGGTCTTCCTCCAGATAGGTTACTAGAGCTTCTTCCGCCTTCTCAAACTGTTCCATATTCGCGTAGTTATTCGCCATATAGAAGTAACATTCAGTCATGAGCGGGTCCACCTGCTCCAGAATGTGGGACAGGACTTCGTTAGAAGCTTTATAATCACCCGTCTCTGATAATATACCCGCCATATTGCAATGATTCACCGGATTATCCGGTTCATATTCAACAGCTTTGCGAAAATACTTCAGAGCCTTGTCATATTGATAACGATCAAGCGAACGAACCGCACGATCGAAGAAGAAATTGGCATTCATTTCGATAGATATAACATTGTGGGGGTCACTAGACCCGTATGGATTACCATTCACGAAAAGCAAGGCACCTCCTTTAACTTGCTCCTCTATCCACAACAGTATAACACAAGTTTCGATGTCATTTGCAGAAAAAAGACACCAGTTTACACACCGGCGTCTTTGAATAAAGTAGCGATAGATCCACCCTCGATAATAATGTGAGTGGCTTGGGCCAGCATAGGCGCAACAGACAGCACCTTCAGCCGCATCTTGCAGTGATGGTCAGGAAGCACGATGGAGTCTGTGATCACGATCTCCTCAATATGAGCATGGTCTAGACGGCTTAATGCCTCCCCGGAGAAGAGTCCGTGGGTCGCACACACGATAGCATCCTTGGCTCCCCGCTCCTTAAGACCTTCTACCACTTGGACGATGGTCGTTCCCGTATCAATTAAGTCCTCAATAATAATCGGCGTGCGATCTGCCACGTCCCCAATGACGTGGGTAATAACCGCCTCGTTATGCGCTGGGCGCTGTTTGACCATCATCGCAAACGGCGAGCCCAATCGACTGGCGAGCTTTTCCGCCGTCTTCGCACGACCGGCATCGGGAGAAACAATGACCGGATTCTCGATCTTCTTGGTCTTCAAATACTCTGTGATCAGATCGAGCGCAGTCAGATGATCCACCGGAATATTGAAGAAACCCTGGATCGCAGGCGCGTGCAGATCAATCGTAATGACGCGGTTGGCTCCTGCCGTAGTCAGCACATCGGCTACCATTTTGGCCGAAATCGGTTCACGCGGCGCTGCCTTGCGCTCCTGTCTGGCATAACCGTAATACGGCACAATGATGTTGATCGTTCTGGCTGATGCACGCTTGGCAGCATCAATCATCACCAGCAGCTCCACGAACATTTCATTGATTGGATGAGAAAAGGACTGCAGCAGAAAGACATCGCAATTACGGATGCTCTCTTCAAAATGAACATAAACCTCCCCGCTCTGAAAGCGGGAAATCTTGATCTTTCCCAGTTCAACTCCCAACTGCTGGCTAATACTTGCTGCCAGCTGCGGGTTGGAAGTTCCGGCGAATAATCGTAGTGAATGATGCATGAGGACCTCCTGACGAGATTGGTTGATGATGAACATGTCGGATGATGGGATGATAATGAAGGCGTTATCGTTAAATCAGGCCGTTTCCGTCCCCTGCGACACGTGATCCGCGTCGTATAGGGAGGAAAACAGCCGTCATCATGAAATCACTTTACAATTTGTGCTTGTCCTTATTATACATCGTTTCTTCCACATTCCAAAGCACCATCTCGCGCTTCCGGTTGCGAAAAGTCGCAAGCTCTCGTACTCCAAGCTCTGATAACAGCGCCCGTGCCTGATCCAAATGCTCCCCGAGCTTCATCGGCTGATGAGCATCCGATCCTAAAGTAAGTGGAATTTCAAGCTTTATTGCCTCCTCCAGCATGCGGCGGCTAGGGAACATCTCCTCGCAGGCTTTCGACAAACCGGAGGCGTTTAACTCCATGGCTACCCCGCTCCGAGCTACCGCACCAAGCGCAGTGTTCTCCAGAGCGATCACATCGGCCGTATGCTGGGGGCCAGGTCCATAACCAAACCGTTTGATCACGTCCAGATGGCCCATGATATCATAGAAGCCGGTAGCGGCCGCTTTCTGCACCGCATCATAATACTGCCTATAGACCTCAAGCGGGTCCTTGCCCTCCCAGCCTTGAGTCTGGCGGTAATCCGTTATGTCCCATTCACCCAGAAAATGAACGGAGCCGATGACGTAATCCCAGGGATAGTCCTTCACGATCTGCTGAATCTGTTCCTCGTACCCCTCGATATAATCGCCTTCGAGTCCGATCCGAATGTCAATCTGTCCTTTGTAGCGTTCCTTCAGCTGAAGACATTCTTCCACATAACGCGGCAGCTCATCCATCGGCATGGCCATCTCAGGATAATACGTCTCTGGATTAACGTGAATCAAGGGCATATGATCCGACAATCCCAACTGATCCATCCCCAGCTCTATGGCCCGCCGGACATACTCCTCCAGCTGCCCCTCTGCATGTCCGCACCGGGCATGGTGAGTATGGTAATCAATAATCATCGGTATGCCTCCTAATCGCGCCGTGGCCGTTCATGGCGGCGGCTCAGCTCATCCATGATCTCATCGAGCGGAAGCTTCCGCTCCTGAAGAAGGACCAGCAGGTGGTAAATCAGATCGCTGATTTCCAGCTTCAGCTCAGCGTTATCTTTATTTTTGGCGGCGATAATCGTTTCTGAAGCTTCCTCGCCCACCTTCTTGAGGATCTTATCTACACCTTTATCGAATAAATATGTTGTATATGCGCCTTCCGGCCGCTCTACCTCGCGCTGGGCAATGACGTTCTCAAGCTCTGCCAGAACATCAAAGCGTCCGCTGCCTTCTGGTGCACTTGGACTCGCGGGCTCGCACTCCTGCCCCTGAATGGTAATCTCATTGTAGAAGCAGGTCGTTTGTCCGGTATGACAGGCTGGTCCCATCGGCTTCACCTGCAGCAAAAGAGTGTCTCCATCGCAATCATACGTCATGGAAACCACGGTCTGTACGTTGCCGGAGGTTGCTCCCTTATGCCACAGCTCTTCGCGCGAACGGCTCCAGAACCAAGTCTCGCCGCTTTCCAGCGTCAACCGAAGAGATTCCCGATTCATATAAGCCATCATCAGTACTTGCTTGCTCTCTGCATCCTGTATAATCGCTGGCACCAAGCCCGAAACATCCCAACGGATATGCTCACTGACCTGCTCCAGAGATAAATCCTTCAACATATCTTCGCTCATCGTATTTCCACTCCTTTTTGACTGAGATGCTGCTTCAGATGAGGAATTGAGATTTCCTTATAGTGAAAAATGGTTGCCGCAAGACCTGCATCCGCCTTGCCTTCGGTGAAAACATCATAGAAGTGATCTTCTTTGCCAGCGCCGCCAGACGCGATGACAGGGATCCGTACCACCGAGGATACGGCCGAGGTCAGCGCCAGATCGAAGCCATCCTTCGTTCCATCCGCATCCATACTGGTCAACAGGATTTCTCCTGCGCCCAGGCTTTCCGCCTGCTTCACCCAATCCAGCGCCTTCATCCCGGATGGCGTCCGTCCGCCATGCGTGTACACTTCCCATTCTCCCCAAGCTTCATTGTATTTGGCATCGACTGCCACAACGATGCATTGGGAGCCGAATTTGCGCGCCCCGTCCGAGATCAGTTCCGGCTGTCTTACTGCTGCCGTGTTGATTCCGATTTTATCCGCGCCGGCACGCAGAATCCGCTTCATGTCCTCAACTGACGAGATGCCTCCCCCAACCGTAAACGGGATAGCGATCTCTCCAGCCGTTCGACGTACGACTTCCTCCATCGTCGCCCGGCCTTCAACCGATGCCGAGATATCCAGAAAAACCAGTTCATCTGCGCCTTCCTGATCGTAGAGTGCCGCCAATTCGACTGGATCGCCCGCATCACGCAGATTCACAAAATTAACACCCTTCACCACCCGGCCGTCTTTCACGTCCAGGCAAGGTATGATCCGTTTTGCTAGCATCCTTTTCCCCTCTTCCCCATTGAATAAACTCATTTCTTCAGGTTTAATCGAACAAAAACCAGGCCAAGGGCCAACCTTATTGTATGCGTGATATGGCCTCATTCAAATCAATATTCCCCGTATACAGTGCCTTGCCTACAATCGCTCCACCTACGCCATCGCCGCTGTGTGCGCTGAGCGCCAGCAAATCGTCCAGCTTCGTAACGCCGCCCGAAGCGATGACCGAACGGCCGCTTGCCTTGGCGAGCGAGACAATAGCCTCCACATTAGGTCCCTGCATCATGCCGTCACGGGAAATGTCCGTGAAGATGAAGGTTTCCGCACCTTTGGCTGCCAATTCTTTAGCCAGCACCTCGGCTTGCACTTCCGACGTCTCCAGCCAGCCCCGGGTTGCAACATATCCGTTGCGCGCATCGATTCCGATGGCAACCTTGTCTCCGTACTTGCCCAGCACCTCTTCCGTAAAGACGCGATCCTCAATCGCAGCCGTGCCAATGATCAACCGGCTAACGCCGAGCGACAGCAGCCGTTCCACATCCGCCAGCGTACGCAGGCCGCCGCCTACTTGTACCGGAACTTGAACGCTCGATGCAATCCTTCCAATGAGCTCGTCATTGACTGGATGACCTGCCTTCGCCCCGTCCAAATCCACAAGGTGAATATATTTGCCGCCCTGCTCTTCCCATGCTTTGGCCACCTCGAGCGGATTGTCATTGTATATTGTTTCTTGATTGTAATCGCCTTGCACCAGCCGTACACATTTGCCATCGCGAATATCGATCGCCGGATATATGATAAAAGAGGACATCCCCAATCCCACCTTCTACTTGGTCTATTTTAGTCTCTTGCCGTTAAAGCCAAGAAATTACGCAGCAAACTCATGCCGAGCTCCCCACTTTTCTCGGGATGAAACTGCATGCCATACACAGAGCCGCGGCCCACGATAGCTGTCACTGGCTGACCGTAATCGGTGACTGCCAGCAAATCAGCCTGAACCTCAGGAAGAACATGATACGAATGGACAAAATACACATGACCTTCCTCAAGTCCCGCAAACAACGGATGCTCTGGATTCTTGAACTGCAATGAATTCCAGCCCATATGCGGTACCTTGTAATCACCGCCTGGAAACCGTACCACCGATCCGGGCAGAATATTCAGCCCTTCATTCTTGCCATGCTCCTCGCTCTGGCTGAACAGGAGCTGCATACCGAGGCAAATCCCCAGCAACGGCTTTCCCGACGCCGCAGCTTCCTTCATGACCGCGTCCAGCGAAGTTTCGCGCAGCTGCTCCATGGCATCGCCGAACGCGCCGACGCCCGGCAGAATGATCCCATCTGCAGCGAGTATCTCTTCCCGCTCTCCCGTGACCAGCGGCTTGTATCCAAGCCGCTCCACTGCTTTACTGACGGAGTGCAGATTGCCCATCCCGTAATCTACGATTGCAATGGCCATCGATCAGAGCACTCCCTTCGTGGACGGTACGCCGGTTACCCGCGGATCCACGCTTGTCGCCTCATCAAGTGCACGACCAAGTGCCTTAAACACTGCTTCAATCATATGGTGCGTATTCTGTCCGTAGTGTACGATGACATGCAGCGTAATTCGGGCTTCCAAGGCCAACTTCCACAAGAATTCTTGCACCAGCTCCGTTTGAAAAGAACCTACCTGCTGAGAAGGATATTCAGCCCGGTATTCAAAATGCGGACGGTTACTGATATCTACAACGACCTGCGCAAGCGCCTCATCCATCGGCACGAATACACTGGCATAGCGCTTAATGCCTTTTTTATCTCCCAGTGCTTCACGGAAGGTCTGGCCCAAGCAGATTCCAATGTCCTCCACCGTATGATGGTCATCAATCTCGATATCACCCTTCGCTTTGACGCGAAGATCAAAGAGGCCATGCTTCGTAAACAAATCAAGCATATGATTCAGAAACGGCACATCGGTTTCCAACTCCGCAATTCCTGTACCATCAACATTGAAATCAAGAGTAATATCAGTCTCATTCGTTTTGCGGCTTACGCCAGCTGATCTTGCTGCTGCATCCAAACTGCTCACGTTGATTGCCTCCTCTAAACGGATATCTATTATTATGAACGTACATACATCTGCTACTGTGGTTTCTTATTGCTCTTGATCCAGGCGTATTTGAATCGCCCTCGCGTGCCCCTCTAGGCCTTCTCGCCGGGCCAGCTCCATAATCTGTTCACCGTCTCGCAGCAAGGCTTCCTTGCTGTAATAGATCAAGCTTGATTTCTTGATAAAATCGTCCAGATCCACCGGCGAAGCAAAACGTGCCGTTCCATTCGTCGGTATGATATGATTCGGCCCGGCAAAATAATCCCCCACCGGCTCCGAGCTATACGGACCCAGGAAGATGGCACCGGCATTCTCGATCCGGCCTACGATCGCCATCGGCTCCTCGGTCATAATCTCCAGATGCTCCGGCGCCAAACGGTTAATGACTTCAATCCCTTCACTTAGGGACTCCGTTATAATCACCGCGCCGTAGCTGTCTACCGAAGCCCGGGCAATATCACGGCGCGGCAGAAGCTCAAGCTGCCGCTGCACTTCGGCGGCGACGGCTTCTCCGAGCTTGCGGGAAGGCGTCACCAGAACAGCGGAGGCCATCTCATCATGCTCTGCCTGAGAGAGCAAATCAGCCGCAATATACGCTGCATCAGCACTGTCATCGGCCAGGACGGCAATTTCGCTTGGTCCGGCCAAGCTGTCGATGTTCACCGTTCCGTATACTTCGCGCTTTGCCAGTGCAACGTAAATATTGCCGGGGCCGCAGATTTTATCCACGGGTGTGATCGTCTCCGTGCCGTAAGCCAGCGCTGCAATCGCTTGGGCCCCTCCGACGCGGTAGATCTCCGTAACGCCCGCCTCAGCTGCGGCTACCAGGATATAAGGATTAACTCCTTCCTTCCCGCCGGTAGATGGAGGTGTCACCATTACAATCTCTGGCACGCCCGCCACTTGCGCCGGAATCACGTTCATCAGCACAGATGAAGGATAGGCTGCCTTTCCACCAGGCACATACACGCCTACGCGCTTCAAAGGACGAATAATCTGTCCGAGAATGCTGCCGTCGGGTTGGAGATCCATCCAGGAATTACGTTTCTGCTTCATATGAAACGCGCGGATATTATTCGCTGCGGACTGAATCGCCGTCACAAATGATGTCTCCACTTGCTCATAAGCCGCTTTGAGCTCCTCATCCGTTACACGAAGCTGATTTGCGGTCAGACGGACACGGTCCAATTGCTCGGTATGCCGCAGCAAGGCAGCATCTCCTTCGGCCCGAATATCCGCTACGATCGCTTTAACGACTTCATTCTGCTCCGGCGTACCGTAATCATTTTCCCTTTTCAGTTGAAAGTCCCGTGCTGATACAACCTTCACCTTCATCTCCCCCATTCCCGCTGCTTGCCACGCATTTCTGTTCTCGTAGGCGCATCGTGGCTTTGATACATAAACATGATCTTTGTTCTTAGCCCGTTCACTATAAGTTATGGTCGTTACAAAGTTGCTTTCTCCGACAGGATGACTGCCTGCAGCCGATCGCACAGAGTCTGAATTTCATCATTCTTCATCCGGTAGCTGACACGATTGGCAATCAAGCGGCTTGTAATTTCGAAGATGCTGTTCATCTCGACCAGTCCGTTCTCCTTCAGCGTTTGGCCGGTTTCCACCATATCCACGATCCGGTCGGCCAGACCGATTAGAGGAGCAAGCTCAATAGATCCGTTCAGCTTCACAACTTCTACCTGCTGGCCTTGTTCGCGAAAATACTGTGAGGCCACATTCGGATACTTCGTGGCCACCCGCTGATGAATACCCGGCTTCCAATCCGGCAAGCCGATCACGGACATCCTGCAGCGCGCGATTCCAAGATCCAGCAGCTCGTAGACGTCTTTGTTCTCCTCCATCAGCACATCCTTACCCACGATACCGATATCGGCGACACCGTATTCCACGTAAGTCGGCACATCCACCGGCTTCGCCAGAATAAATTCCATTCCTGCCTCCGGCAAGGAAATGACCAGCTTTCGCGTCTCATCTACATCCAGAGGAACCGGAAGCCCGGCTGAACGGAACAAAGCGGATGCCTTTTTATATATTCGTCCTTTCGGCATGGCTACTTTCAACGTTTCTGCCACTTTCATATCCTCCCTTCTTTAGCTTGTTTAGATCGTAAACTTCCTATGTTTATTGAAACGTAATAATCTCTTGGTATCCTCGATGGAGCATGCTGCCCGATACAGCGGCTTCTCCCTCAACCCGAGCAACTGCCTCATCCGTATCGGAAATCAGCGAAGTAATAACAGTACGGCCTTCAGCTCGTAGCTCCGATGCCTTCGCTAATCCTGCTTTTCGATAAGCAGCTGTGTAGCGGATCAGAACAGGCAGCTCCTCGGTGATCTCTTCTCCCTGCACCCCATCCAGGATGCGAGTGGTCTTGAGAGCGAAGCCCGTTGCCGGTATCGCACGGCCGAACTGCTGGAGCAGCTTATCATACCGTCCGCCGCTGGCTACAGGTGAGCCTAATTCAGCGGCATAACCCTCGAACGTCATTCCCGTGTAATAGGAGAAGTCACCGAGCATAGTCAGATCAAATAGTACATGTTTAGCGGCATCATATGCCTCCAGCACTTCCCATACTCTGCACAGATGCTCAATCGAAGCCCTTGCCAGCTCATTACTGCTGATATCCAGCGCTTGCCCGGCAACCTCTCGGCCCCCGCGCAGCTTTAATACTTCCTCCAGCCGGTTCTGCTGCTCTTCTGTAAGCTTCAGACCTGCAATCGTATTCCGGTAGCCGACATAGTCGCGGTTCAGCAGATCCTGCTTCAGGCTTTCCTGATCCTCGGTCCGTTCAGGTAATACCTCCTGGAGCAGTCCATTAAGGAAACCCATATGTCCCATCGCAATTTTAAACTTCTCTACCCCGGCTGCCTTCAGGGACTCGATCGCCAAAGCGATGACTTCTGCATCAGCTTCCGGCGTATCGTCGCCTACAAGCTCTACACCGGTCTGGAAGAATTCCGCTTCCCGGCCCGCTTCCTCTTCGATAGCCCGGAACACATTCGCATGGTACGACAATCGTACCGGCAGCGGCTCATCCTTCAGCAGTGAAGACATAACCCGTGCTATAGGTGCCGTCAGATCGGAGCGGAGCACCATGGTCGTTCCGTGCTTATTCAATAATTTAAACAACTTTTGGTCGGACGTGGAGCTTGCCACGCCTACCGTATCGTAATATTCCATCGTCGGTGTCATAATCTGCCGGTACCCCCAGCAGTCCATGCAAGCGAGCACTTCACGTTCAATCCGGCGCAGCTTGGTGACCGCATGAGGGAGATAATCACGCACGCCCGACGGTTTCTCAAAGCCTTTCGGTTTAGACATGACATTCCACCTCAAATTCAGAATTTCTTTAGTATGGTAAAGTGGTACCTTGCTAATAAATTAAAGGATATTGGCTATATTACCATGAATATTGGCTGATCGTCAATGGATTCCATAACGGTTTTCCACTGCTTATATCTTATATCTGCTATGTATCATTCTTCGTCCCTACTGGCCTTAACCAGCACAGCATCCATAGAACTTCTGGGTATCATTGTAACACAAGAGCGAACAGGATTGCCCTGCATGTCTACGGTGAAGAAGGGGATTTTATAACATGTTAACGGGAAAAATAAAACAAAAAGCCGCCCGGCGGCCCGGACGGCTTCTGTAGATAGACATGTTCATTATAGATCAACTGATTTCTTGCTATCCCCCGTGACGATATCTTTTTTCTGTGAAGGGGTTGATGGTGCTTTAGGCTTCGGCTTCAGCGAACGCGGAACGCTGCCAAGCAGCATCCAGGAGCCTGGGACCCACCGGAACACCAGCTGTACGACCACCGCACTGACAATCAGTGCGGTGACCATGCCGCCATATACCCAGATCAGATAATCATCGGTTACCGGGTTCAGCTTGAGATCGTACTTTCGATACAGGAACAGCCACAAAGGATGCACCAGATAGATGGCAAAGGATACTTCGCCAATTCTTGTGAGCGTCTTGACGATGATCTTCCAGCCACTGTTATACAGCCAGCTGGACAGCTGCATCAACACAAGCGCGGAGAAGACGGTATGCAGATTCCATAACAGTTCGTACAACAAGGAATCATATTTGGCCCCGTGCAATCGCTGATTGTACCAAATCTGTACATGAGACAATGCCATTGCAAGCCAGCCTGCCCATAACACGATAGTACCTACTCTTTGCCGTACCGTTTGTTTACTCCAAGCGGACGTGAGCCAGCCCTTAAATTTATCATAATTCATAGCCAGATAAGCACCCAGCATATAATAGGCTAGATAGGAAATAGCCAAGCTTCCTTTAAACGCATATTGCAGTTCGTATTTATTCCATATGATGAATCCCCATTGGAGCAGAAAACCAATCGGAACTGCCCATCTTACAAGGAAACGGGACGACTTGAACAGTTTGAGGAAAATCGGGAACAGGATGTAGAACTGCAAGCTGATAAACACGAAATATAAGTGCGTATAGTTCTGACCCCGAATTAATCGTTCAAAGAACAGCGGCAGATTTGCCCATAAATCAAACGAGCTATTCAGTAGCCCATTTTGATACATCCGAACAAAGAAATAGATGATCGAGAACAACAGATACGGCAGCAAAATGTACAGAAGACGCCGTTTGTAGAAGTTTTTGATCAAATCCTTGGTTAGAGGCCGGTCCGCATAGTTGTAGAACAGCACAAAACTGCTCAAGAATATAAACGAGGGTGTGCCGTACTTAAAGAAAATATTCAGAAAATTAATAATATAATAGAATCGCGAATCAATCGCATCTACGGTTGCAAATGAAGTCGCATGAACGTGAAGCACGCCCAGGATGGCCAGCGCACGATAAATATCGAGCTGCGGCAGCCTCTCCTTCTTATTCAGCGTAGCACTCATGTCAGGCGTCGCCTCCCTTGATTTCATATTTTCATAGAATGAGTAGATAGACGGGCAAAAAAGTCCCACAAGGCCATTCATACCCAGGGGACTATTGATCGCTTCGTGTCATGTTATCCTACAAACATTCTACAATAAATTCAGCAGCTTGAGAACCTAACTTGCCATATTCCCTCAAATTGACTCGTTTTCCGTCGACGTCCTGCTCAGCTCCCGCAATGGATTGCCGCCTACGAACGTACCCGGTTCCACATCTTTATGTACAACGGAACCTGCTGCAACCACCGCCCCATCTCCGATCGTTACCCCAGGCAAAATCGTGGTATTCGCGCCGATGAGCACGTTCTCCCCGATCCGCACTTCACCTAAACGATATTCCTTGATTAAATACTCATGTGCCAGAATGGTTGTATTGTAGCCGATCACCGAATTCTCGCCGATGGTGATGTGCTCCGGAAAAAAAACATCCACCATCACCATCAAGCCAAAAGCGGTATGACGCCCGACCTTCATCCCGAGCATGTTGCGGTATATCCAATTCTTCATCGGCAGGATCGGGCAGTAGCGGGCAATCTGGATGAAGATAAAGTTCTTAACACCCTTAAACGGGCTCACAGTCCGGTAGATTTGCCATAGGGCGTTGGGCCCTTCTACGGGATAACGGGTAACCTTCCTGGCCATGCCACCAAAACTCCTATTCCTCTTGAAGTCCTATGATCCCGTAAAGATCTCTCATATCCTTCAAAATAAAGTCCGGATCATATTCCATCAGCTTCTCTTCACCCTTGAGAGACCAAGCAACAGCGGCAGCCTTCACGCCCGCCGCCTTCGCAGACTGAATGTCGACCGGGCTGTCACCGATCATCAATGTCGTTGCCGGATTGGCTCCCAGACGCTCAACTGCAGTCAGAACAGGCTCCGGATGCGGTTTTGGTTGTTCTACATCATTCACCGTAATCACTGCCGACATGAAACGCTCAAGATCAAACTTCTCCAAAGTCATCATCGTAGATGGGCGAATCTTCGTGGTGACGATTCCAAGCGTAAGCCCATGACGATGCAGACGCTCCACGACTTCATTTACATGTGGAAATGGCTTGACCATCTCGTCATGATGAAGCGAATTGAAGGAACGGTAAGCCTTCACAAGTGAATTCACATCTTCAACGCCGCCTGAAAATGTTTGCAGCTGTTGTTCGAGCGTAGTTCCCATATGCGGAATAATCTGCTCTCGTGTTAATGGCCCAGGTGCCTGGGCCTCAAAGACATGCAGAAATGAAGAAATAATTAATTCATTGGTATCAATAATAGTGCCGTCCAGATCAAACAGTACGGTTTCAATCATGCTGTAACTACTCCTTTTTGTCCTCCGTATCCGGTTTTATTACCGGAGTGTCTTCGGTCCGGGTTGATCCCGCTTCTGTCTCTTGGCTTTGCATATGCAACTTTCCGTCAGCCGGTTCTCCTGCCTTCTGAACTTGCCCAGCACTCTTCTCAGAAGCTGGCACAGATGGTTTAGAAGGATGATGAGCCTGGAGGTCCGCCTCCGGTGTAGGGCCTGCTCCCGTCTTGGTGTTCACGATTGGATCTGAATATCGAACTTGGGCACGGCCTGTTACACGGCGTACAATAATCAATACGATGCCGCCAATGACAATTAAAATAGACAGCAGCTGTGAGATTCGAATATTGCCATATGCGGGGTCCAGATGCCCCAGCTCAAAGCCCATCCAAGTCATTGGTGCCCATAACACGTTATTAATCAAATCAGCAACTCCAGTAGAGCCCTGGAATGCCAAACTATCGGTACGCAGCGCTTCAATAAAGAATCGACCGATTGAGTACCAGATGAAATATCCAATGAACAGCTCACCAGCACGCAGGAATTTTTGTCTTCGGATAATCATCAATAGAACGATCCCTAACAAATTCCAAATCGATTCATATAAAAAGGTAGGATGATGGAATACCCCTTGTACATTCATCTGATTCACAATGAAATCAGGCAGATGCAGCTGGCCTCGCAAGAAGGACTCACTGACAGGACCGCCGTAAGCTTCCTGATTCACAAAGTTGCCCCAGCGGCCAATCATCTGACCCACCAGCAATGAAGGCGCACAAATATCTGCTATTCGCCAGAACGAGTAGCCTTTTTTGCGCACAAAAATCAATGCACATACAACTGCACCAATAAGGGCACCGTATATGGCAATGCCGCCATTCCATATTTTGAATACATCCAGGAAGTTATCCTTATAGTCTTCCCATTTAAAAGCTACATAATAAATACGCGCACCTATGATAGCGGAAGGAACGCCAAACAAGACCAGATCCATCAAAAATTCCTGTGGAACACCAAAACGTTTACCCTCGCGAATGGCCAGCAGCAGACCTGCTAAAGCACCCAGTCCCAAAATCAAGCCATACCAATGAACACGCAGTGACCCGATGGAAAAGGCCACCGGATCAAGCAGCAATGTTTGCATTACACTATCCCCCCTCGTTCTAATCCAAATCGTCCATATCTTCAGCGATCGTTGCCGTCAGTTTGTTCGTAAACTGCAGGGCAGCATTCAGACCCATCTGCTTCAATCTGTAATTCATGGCTGCCACTTCAATAATGACGGCAAGGTTACGTCCTGGACGAACCGGAATCGTGACCAGAGGGATATCTGTCTCAATGATTCGTGTAGTCTCTTCATCTAACCCCAGACGATCATATTGTTTATCCTGCTGCCAGGCCTCCAATCGAACAACAAGCGTAATCCGTTTATTATTCCGAACGGCACCTGCGCCGAATAGTGTCATTACATTAATAATGCCGACTCCCCGAATTTCCAGCAGATGGCGAATCAGCTCAGGCGCTGTTCCATGAAGTTGGAAATCGGAAGTTTGGCGAATCTCCACCGCATCATCCGCAATTAATCGATGTCCGCGTTTAACCAGCTCCAGCGCGGTCTCGCTTTTCCCGATGCCACTAGAGCCTGTAATCAGCATGCCCACGCCATATACATCACATAATACGCCGTGAATGGTTGTAGTCGGTGCTAATTTGCGCTCCAAAAAGCTTGTGAAACGGCTTGTCAGAATCGTCGTTGCCATACTGCTGCGCAGTATAGGCAAGCCACGCTCATTCCCGAGCTGCACCAGCTCCTCTGGCACTTCCAGGGAACGTGTAACGACAATACAAGGCGTTTCATCCGTACATAGACTGCGCATCCGTTCTATTCGCTCCTCCGGCTTCAGCATGCCGAAGAACGCCAATTCGGTACGTCCCATAAGCTGAACCCGCTCACGCGGATGGTATTCAAAATAACCGGCCATTTCCAATCCCGGGCGATTCAGATCGTCCGTTGTAATCTGACGTTTCAGTCCTTCCTCACCTGCGATGACCTCCAGCTGAAACTGCTGGACCAGCTCAGACACCTTTACTTTCTTGGCCATGGTTTACCCCTCTTCTACCATTGTATGTTGAACATCTACAAGCAAAGCCATCATGCGGCGGCTTGTTTTGATGAACGATTTCATGGTCGATTAATCTACATGTTCTTTATTATATCTATGCCAGTGATCTACCTGTTCACCGATATGTATGAACATGCTTATGTATGCCGTGCTTTGTGCTTATCTTATCGAAAAAAGCCATTGAATGCAATTCTCTCCGTCTTATTTCAGGGTGGAGAATTATTCGCCCTCTCTTCATATAATGAAGGCTGGTAATAGATTACATCTGCTATATCGCTAAAAAAACCGCCCCCAATTAGGGGCGGTTTCCTTTATGATATCGAGTTACTAAGATTAGTCCTCAATCAATACGTTCAGTTCGGACTCTTTATCGAAGATATGAACTTTGTTCATGTCGAGTGCCAATTTTACGTTGTCGCCTTCGCGAGTAGTCGAACGTCCGTCTACACGGCCGATAACTGTATCTGTTCCCAAGCCGCTCAGGTACAAGAGCATTTCGTGACCAAGGTTCTCGGTTACGTCAACTTTAGCATTGAAGACTGTGTTCGGGGAAGCTTCGAGGAATACTGGCTCTTCATGAATATCTTCCGGACGAACACCCATAATTACTTCTTTGCCGATCATGGATTTGTTCTTAAGCAATTGTGCTTTACCGCCTGGAACTTGAACGTTCAGGCCTTGGGAAGTGAAGAATACTCCACCGTTCTGCTCGGACAATTTACCAGTGATGAAGTTCATGGTTGGGGAACCAATGAAACCTGCAACGAACAGATTGTTCGGGTTGTTATACAATTGTTCTGGGGAATCCGCTTGTTGAATAATGCCATCCTGCATAACAACGATACGGTCACCCATCGTCATAGCTTCTGTTTGGTCATGCGTTACGTAGATACAAGTGGTTTCAAGACGCTTAACCAGCTTCGTAATTTCGGCACGCATCTGACCGCGGAGTTTCGCATCCAAGTTGGAAAGCGGCTCATCCATCAAGAAGACTTGCGGATCACGGACAATCGCACGGCCCAAGGCCACACGTTGACGCTGACCACCGGAAAGAGCCTTCGGCTTGCGCTCAAGCAGATGCTCGATATCCAGGATTTTTGCTGCTTCACGTACACGTTTATCGATTTCGTCTTTCTTCACCTTACGGAGCTTCAAACCGAATGCCATGTTTTGGTATACGTTCATATGTGGATACAAAGCGTAGGATTGGAATACCATCGCGATGTCACGATCTTTAGGTGCTACATCGTTAACAACGCGGTCGCCAATGTATAGTTTACCTTCAGAAATTTCTTCAAGACCTGCGATCATACGCAGTGTTGTAGACTTACCGCAACCGGAAGGACCTACCAATACCAAGAATTCTTTATCTTTAATATCCAGATTAACGTCAATTACAGTTGCTTTATCTGCACCTGCATACTTCTTGTAAATATGCTCTAAGCGTACACCAGCCATGTGCATTTGCCCCCTCATATGAATGTTATGAAATCGAATACAATTAATTATAGTCTTATATTACCCCATAGGCACCTGTCTTGCTATACACAATCTGCACAAAAAACCTATTTCCTTTTCGTTACTTTATACAATAAGAGAGTTATTTTCACTAATACCGCATCGCTAAAGCTCCGCACATCAAGACCTGTCTCTTGCTTGATCTTGTCCAATCGGTATAACAGCGTATTACGATGGATATATAGATGTTTAGCCGTCTCGCTGACATTACAGTCCAACTCAAAAAAAGATTCCAATGTCGATAAAGTCTCGCTATCCTCAAACAGTTCGGTATGCCCCGCCGCATACTCCCTCAGAAACTGATTTCGTTGGGATTCCGGAATGCTATAAACGAGACGTTCTAAATGAAGCCCTGTCGACAAATGAATATGTTCCTTAACCTGGAATGTACGGCCAATTGTCATCGTTTCCTTCAATAAGCTAACCGTCTGTGGCAAAGCATGCAGCGCAGGGATGGAAGGAATGGCCGAAATATGGAAATCCCCCACCCATTCTGTCGAAATCAGTTCATAGAGTCCCATACAAAATAAAGACAACAAATCCTGATCCCCTTCCGGGGATGCCTCTTCCTTATCATCTGATGTAATTCCATTCAGCAATTCTTGTTTCGCTAGAATTATCCATTCTTTCTCCTGTAGTGGCACAAGGAGAATATCTCCGTCAAAATAACTGCGCAGCAGACGATGCAATGCTTTATAACTTGGGTTAGATGCGTGCTCGCTCCCATTTATTAGAAGAAATGCGACCATTTCCTCTGTGACGCTTGTCCGAGCCTGTAATTCATCCGGTAATTCAGCAAGCAGCTCACCGGCATGCAGCCGCTCTTTGATCCATGCACCCAGCTGCAGAGCAAGACGTTCTTCTTCAACTTTACCGTTAGGTTTAGCCGCTCCCCCCTGCAGTGTATCTTGAAGGCTCGACAATAAAAGAGTGATAAGCCCCATCTCTGATTCCGTTAGTGTATCTCGCCGTGCTGCGATCACCCGGGTCGCTTCTTTCGAGCTCGGGTTCACCGGAAACCAGACCTCATCTAGATTCTTATGGATATAAACTCCATCCAAGATAGGCGATATTGGAGTCGTACTGCTATCTCCGCGTTTAATGGATTTTGTAGTCTCTTCCCCATTCCCCTTAACATCCACGATTCGACTGGAGGCCGCTTTAGACTCAGTAAGCCAAGCCGTCTCCTGGGCATTTAGGGTTTTTAAGACGAGTGTCGTGCCTAATGTCTCTTCAATTTTCTGAACGATGTGCTCCATCTCCACCATTGATGACCCCACCACTTTATCGTTTTTTCTTATTTTAGCATATCACCTTGTACAAACCACAATTCCTTCTATAATAGTCAATGGATTTAGCGAAAAACAAACACAAAAAGAGCCGTCAACATCGTTGACGACTCTTCTGATGAGCCATGAAGGACTCGAACCTTCGACACCCTGATTAAAAGTCAGGTGCTCTACCAACTGAGCTAATGGCTCTTAGGAATGGTGGAGGCTGATGGATTCGAACCACCGAACTCGTAGAGAGCAGATTTACAGTCTGCCGTGTTTAGCCACTTCACTAAGCCTCCAGGATATAAAGGTGGCTCGGGACGGAATCGAACCGCCGACACGAGGATTTTCAGTCCTCTGCTCTACCGACTGAGCTACCGAGCCTTATGCATTTGATACTAAAAATAAAGTGCGAAGTATATTACGTCATACTTTATCATGTGATAAACCCACATTATTTATTCTTATTAAAAAGAATGGCGGAACTGACGGGATTCGAACCCGCGGTCTCCTGCGTGACAGGCAGGCATGTTAGGCCTCTACACCACAGTTCCGCATTTGATAAAAATGGTGCCGGCGAGAGGACTTGAACCCCCAACCTACTGATTACAAGTCAGTTGCTCTACCAATTGAGCTACACCGGCAAGGTGAGAAAATAAAATATATGGTGGAGGCTGAGGGGATCGAACCCCCGACCCTCTGCTTGTAAGGCAGATGCTCTCCCAGCTGAGCTAAGCCTCCAGGTATGTATGGTAGCGGCGGAGGGGATCGAACCCCCGACCTCACGGGTATGAACCGTACGCTCTAGCCAGCTGAGCTACACCGCCATATAAACCTAGATTGCATTTCAAGTTATTCAAATGGCGGAGAGAGAGGGATTCGAACCCTCGCACCGCTTACGCAGTCTAACCCCTTAGCAGAGGGTCCCCTTATAGCCACTTGGGTATCTCTCCATCATAACTTGTATGCAGTTACAGAGATTGATTCCCTGAAAACTAGATACGAAACGTATTTGCAGCACTTTGAAATAAG
>NZ_JBCMXJ010000010.1:0-383028 GCF_050475945.1 Paenibacillus solani | reverse complement strand
ATGAGAGTTACATCAAGCCGTTGAAGATTACATCTACTTTTACAACTACCAGCGGTTTCAGGCAAAACTCAAACAGCGCGCGCCGATTGAGTACCGACACGCGCTGGCTGCTTAGTCTTTTTCATCTGTCTACTTGACAGGGGTATGACCATCCATCAGGCTTTCTTTACTTTAAATATGTAGGTAACTTTGTGTCATTAGACAAAATAATAATTTACGGAGAGCTATTGTCCGCTCAGCGTACACTGTTGTGCCGGTACCTCCGTCCCAGCCGAACTGGCCGATGTTCCTGTACATGGAGTCCCGGGACAAGATCCGTTCGCTCCCTTGCATTAATGCATTTCAATCATTATTGTTCGTCCTTTACCCATTAGTAAGCCCGTCGGTTGTTACTTGTGATAGGGTTCGTCTTTAGTGTATGTTCTTGTCACTCGACACCTCACCTAAAATCGTCTTCGCTTAAATCACTCATGGCTCTTTCATAATAAAAATCTTGCATTTCACGTTGGATTTCTTCCCACTCGCCCACTGTTAGTTCAAAACGCTTAGCATCTATATTCTCCATTATTCCTGCTATATACTCCTCAAAGAAATCTAGGGAATAATCATATAAACTCTTTAGAACGGTAATGAGCTTATCCTCATCTGCAGCAGTTAGTTTAATTGAATGATGAGTTAAATTATTTCTATATTCATTAACGACAAATACGGCATTTCTAAAATCATTTGGAATATCAATATCACATAATAGTTCCACTCTTTCTATAGCTTCCTTTAAGGTGATGGTGGTCAATTTTTTATTTCCTATCTTATTTGCAGGTACATCAAATACAGTTGGTTTATTTCTATCTAGGTAAATGCCAAAACCTTCTACCTTTGGAGGCATACCCTTTAGTTCTTTCTTTGCATCCATGTATACTTTTAAATCGGTAAATATAAGTGACTCATTCCTTTTAGAAAGGATATACTTTAATAATATCTCAATCCCATGGTTTATGAAGATGATGGCATCTTTGAGATGATGAAAGCTATGTTCTCTATGCAATGCTTCAAACTGTTCAATTGATTCTTTGGCTTTCTTTAAAGAATCTGTTCCATTGTCTAATAACGTAAATTCCAATTTATGCACCCCAATCATTTAACGTCTTATACTTCAAAAATAATCTGGTGATTGAGCCACCAACATTAATGATAATTATACTGAATTTTAGTTTCTGATTAACTGTTCCTCTATCCTACCCGTTAGTTTAATAAAAGGCGTCTGCCGCCGTCGATGAAATCATATCGGGAATGAAACAATGTTCTTGTCATCAGTCGGTAATGTTATCAAGTTCTTGTCATTGTGTTTTGACAAGAACTTGGTAACATAAATTTAAAAAGCAACATAATCAGCGGCTTCTAATGTTACTATGTTTTTGTCACCCGACAACTTCATTGTCTCGCGTTCTTTATTTGATGAAATATAGATAATGTGAGTTATCGATCAGGTGACAACAACAAACTGCTCAATAAAGTTTTAAACTATCGTCTCCCGTTAGCGCAATAAGGCTGTGGATGATCCGACAATAGCCAAGAGTTAAATGCTATCTTAACGCCATTAACAAATCATCAAATTTTCCTCGCCATTCTCGGTGAGTCGTCCATTTAATATCTTGATTGTCACCATGTCTCCTAGGGAGAATATGGAAATGAGTGTGAAACACATCTTGTTGTGCTTCGGGTCCTGAACTGTTGATTATCTGGACATTTTTGATTCCTAACTTTGTGTTATATAACATAGTTATCTTTTTAACAACTGACATTACTTTTATCAATTCATCTTCAGGTGTGTCAAAAATGTTCTCATAATGCCTTTTTGGAATAATTAAAGTATGATATTCATTTACGGGATTTATATCGAGAAAAGCATATACGGACTCATTTTCATAAACCTTCCAAGAATTAGCTTCACCTTTTACGATTTTGCTGAATATACAGTCTTCCATTAACAATCTCTCCTCCCTACCCCAGTAACAGAACATTTACCATTGAGCGACATTCGAGTATTGATTTAAAGCGGAACAAGCAAGGTTACCGAACCTTTGGATATCTGAAATATAATCAAATCCATTTTTGCCTCCAAAAGTCCAAAGACTATTTGTCATTCTCACCACCACTGCTTTATGCTTAGGTATAACAGTACATGAACATCCTGAAGCTCCAAGAATTTGATAACTCCCTTCAGGAAGGTCCGAGCCCATTTCAGAGTTTTTTACATTCTTGTCTTGTTTCCACCAGAATGATCCTAGCCTTGGTAAATGGGATGGTAACGAAGAAGGAGTTAAGACAGAAGTGAGGTTATCAAACAACTCTTTGGGAAGGATTTGTTGACCTTGAAAATATCCCTTATTTAAGTGGAAATTTCCCCATAAAGCAAGATCCCTTGCGCTTACATAAAGATTACGATCACTACCTTCATCTGATTCAAGTCTTAAAGTGGGGTAGCTATTAGGATCATTTATATCACAAACTAAAGATTCTTTACCTGCTGTTCTCCACTCGGTCTCCGTTATACCCAACGGTTCAAACACTCGCTTGTTTATTAGTTCAGCTACAGTTTTTCCGGTTGCATTTTTGATAATTGCTGCTAGTATTTCAGGTCTTTTTCCTTCAAAAGACGTACCTGCTTCAAATCTACGTAGTACACCGTCTCCTTGAAATTGCAAACCCATTGTCCTTGTAACTAAATGTCTAATTGTTGTGTTATTTAGAATGCTACTATCATAAGTCATTAAATAATTTCTTATTGGCTCATCGAGACTTTTTATTGCGCCATCATGTATAGCAATAGCAGCTGCTAGACCTACATATGTAACCCTTTGGTGAATAAACATTAAATTGAGAAAACACATCCACCTTTCTGGCACCCTTATGGAAATGATGATATCCAGAATACCACTCATGAAGGATTTTGTTGTCTTTCATAACGCATATTGCAGCAGCCGAAGCAGCAATGCGATCTTTAATTTCATTTGTATATTGATTCAAGTCATTAAAGTAATCCATTTGCTACACCTCATTTCACAGAATATTCGTTCGTATATAATGATAATGATTTCGCTTAATTTTAGGATCTGCCCTTAGCTTTAAAAAAGGAGTGTATTCGGCTCTAACTGTTTTTATTCAACTAACATGCCGTTGCTTAATGAAAATTGGAGCAGCTGCTAACCGGCAAACTGCTCCATGAATGTTTTAAACTAACGTTCTCCATTAGTTCAATATTTCATTTTCCCGATTTGGCTACCTCAATCATATCCTTCTTGCACAATTAGGTGCTATCCTTCTCAAAATAAGTACCATCTTGTACCCATCGTATAAATCCGCCGATCGTGTTATTCGACCCAGGGATAAACCGTGCTTCCATTCCGCTAATTTTAATAATTTCACAACTTGTATTAAATTTGAAATATTCTTCGACAATTGTCCTTGTAGTTGTGTTATTACGGTCATCAATATCTATTTTTCCTTTCTGCCCGAAGCGTGATTATTGTGTTATTTGAAGTCTGGCTTCCTGAATCATCTCTTATATGATCTTATTCATTGGTAGAGTGCATAGAAATCTTTTATCACCAGGGTATTTCTCCCCCAAACTCATGATTTCAAATCCAATTTTTTTAAAGGATGTAAATTTGAAGTCAATATCATCACTTTAAGTTTTCAGGGTTTAATCCTTTTAAAATATCAGGAATAAACATTCCATCTTTGCGGATTAATATATCATCAAACCATATCTCTCCACCGCCATATTCAGGCCTTTGGATATTAACAATATCCCAGTGAAGCTCGGACCAATTTTCATTTCCAGGTGAACTAACTGGAACACATCCAGGTGTAAAGTGAAAGCTTCCCCATATTTTTTCATCAAATAAAGTATCTTTCATAACATTCTCAATATATGGATTAAGACCAATTCCAAATTCACCAAAATACCTCGATCCTTGATCCGTATTCAATAATTTATTAATTCTTTCTGAATCATTTCCGGTAGCATGTATAATTTTGCCGTCCTTAATTTCAAAACGAATGTTCTCGTAAGTGAATCCCTCTTTTAAAGAAGGTGTATTATACGAGATAACTCCGTTGACTGAATCCTTAACTGGTATCGTATAAACTTCACCATCTGGAAGGTTCATAATTCCTGAATCTTTAATACAAGGCATGCCTTTAATCGAAAATGTTAGTTCAGTTCCTTCTCCTATAATTTTAACTTTGTCTGTTTGCTCCATTAACTCTATTAGATTATCCATAGCTCTATCCATTTTTGAATAGTCCAGATTGCACACATTAAAATATAAATCCTCAAAATCCTCCGTTGACATGTTCGCCTGCTGTGCCATGGCATGATTCGGGTAACGAAGAATACACCACTTTGTATTGTTGTATCGTCTGCCATTGATCGGTTGAGAGTAATACTTCCTGTACAACGCCATTTTTTCAGGAGATACACCACTTAATTCACTCATATTCTCCCCAGCTCTAATAAGTATATAGGCTTGCATATCGTTTACTCGATTTAGGTCGTAAGATGCCATTGCTTTTAATTGTTCCTCAGTACAGCCGATTAATATCTCTCTTAATATCTCATGATTATTTATTAATAGAAATGGAACTCCACCGACGAGATAAGCTTGTCTTACCAATTCTTTGGCCAAGGGAATTTCCAAACCATCAACCTCAATTAATATTTTTTCCCCTCGTTGTAGCTTCACCGAATATTGAATAAGATTGTTAGCGAGTTGTTCAATTCTAGGATCTTTCATTGTTAGTCTCCTTCATAAATTCATTATATTTATTGTTCATATTATTGCTGATAGTATTTGGATACATGAAGATGTTTATCATACAATAATTTCGTCTAACGTTAGGGCATTCACGAACCCTCACTGGCTTAAGCAGCCGGTCGATCGAGCACAATGATCGGCCTACCGGGTCGAAGACTTAGCTAGTGCAGGGTTGTCCCTGAGTATGCTCCCCTGCTTCCACCTCGGGAGACCGATACGTGAATACGTTGTTATCAGATGTCCTTACCATCTTCGAAATTTCTGAGAGCACTTTAGTATTTAACAAATCAGATTCGTTTAATAAATCCACGCTTAGTACCCTCATATCCAATTGATTCATAAAATCTATGGGCTTGTTCACGATTTTTACTAGAAGCTAAGATTATATAAGAGCATAGGTTTTCCATAGCAAAATCCTCGAGTGCATTCATGAGTTTCTTACCAATTCCACTTCCCTGGTACACAGATGAAACAACTACATTTTCTATAAGCAAGTATGGCTGACACTCTCCTACAATATCTGGACAAACAATGCCCATGGCTGTTCCGACTACCTTTTCCTCTAAACATGCTACTGCAACATAGTAGTTTGGTTGCTTATGTAATAGGTCTAACTGATATTGGATCTTTTCAATGTTAGATCTCGTTCCAATAAACTCAACGAACAATTCAGACAACTCAAATGCGTCATCTTTTTTTGCCATTCTGACTTTTATGTCCACGCCTTCAGCTCCTATGGTTTATAATCTTGCAAGGATTTCCGATAACGTTGTTGTATTCACGAACCCGAGAGGCTTAAAGGAGCGTCAGCGACTGGGTCGAAGACTCAGCCTCGCAGAAGTTGTCTGCCGGATACTACTTCCTCGAAATCCCTCTGGCAGACCAAGGGGCGTAGCCACGCAGCGTGAATACGGTGTTAGCAGATTTGAGGGGCTTCTTCGAGCTACTTTCAATGAATTTACGACTTTCAATGTGCTTGGTTCATTAAGATTGAGATATATTCTTCATCTTTAAGCCTTGTCACTTTACAGTTCTCATTTGATTCAAATTCTACTATTCTCTCTTCAATTGTTTTATTAGTACTATCTTTAAATACGTCCTCTCTATCATAGTGAGGAAAAATAAGCTTGTCGGTTACACCTAATGCCTTAAAATCCGTTAAATCCATTGTGTTCATCTGTGGAGTAAAGAAATCGACAATGTTAATATTCGGTCCCAGTAATAACGCTCCAGCACTTACTCCAATATAATTACATTCTGTGCGGCCAGTGTTTTAATAATTTCATCAGCACCACTTTTCTTAGCGTAATACAATAATGTAAATGAATTTCCACCATTGATATAAATAACATCTCTATGTATGAGAATTTGCGGGTCATCAAATTCTATATCTACAAACTTAATATGCTGAAACCCCATGTCCTTGAAATCTGCATTGCCCTTTGTGCATATCTATTATTTTCTTTCATAGGGGATGCTGTTGTAATAATAGAGACCTTTAATTGAGAAATGTCTTTATCAATAAAATCCAGAAATTGATTTTTAATATCTTCAGTATAAAAACCACAAGAGGTTAATAACAAGCTACTCATTGAAATCCCCGTCCTTAAATAATAGTTTATCTAATCTTTATAATTTAATTAAGCATTCCCCTGATTTCTGCTAACGTCTTATCTACGAACTTCGTAAATAATTCCATATGTAGAGTATTCGTGAGTTTATTAAACTATCCTGCCCGCTTAATGAGATTGTAAGGAAACATAGTTAGATACTTATCTAATCGGTAATCGGCTCATGTTCTTGTCCATTACGGCAATCGGTACAAGTTCTTGTCCCGATAAAACAAAAAAGCCGCTAAATTAGCGGCTTTCAATGAGACCATGTTCTTGTCCCCCGACATGACAAGAACTTGATAACATAAATGACAAGAACTTGATAACATTCCCCACCATTCCCGATCATTATTCTTTATTAAATGAATAGTTCAAAAAACAAAAACAAGAAACCATCACTCTGTTCTTGAATGATGGTTTCTTGTTTTTGACCTATTTAAATGAAAATCTGTTTACATAGTTATCAACATATTCACGAAGTAATTTATTTTCTTGTGTTGGGTTGTCAAACATTTTCATCGCAACCACTGACGGAACATACGATTTCATTTTTTGAGTCTCATTCTTCATATTGCTGAAACTATTCGTACATATTAGATTAATTGGTAGATCGCTTCTATTATTTTCATAATAGACTTTAACTGAATCTATCCTATTTTCTAAATCAGTATTTAATTTAAAGATTATCGACGGTAAGCTATGATTCAATTTATATAGCATGTTAAACACAGAACTATTTCCGTTTATCTTTCACAGCAAAAAAGAGTATTATTATTAGAACGATAACAGCCAAGCCGCCATTAAGATAAACATCAATCATTAGGCCACGTACAAATTTTGAAACTGCTCCTGAAGCCAGCAATAAAAATAATATTCCGAGAGCAATGTATTTATTTTTTTTCACAAATTCTATAAGCATTGCAACATCTCTCCTTGATAATATAATTTATAATATTCCTGTAAATAAAGCGGTTCCTTATTTAAACCCCTAATTCCTTCTTTTTAAAAACGTAAATAGACAGATAGAGCAGTACAATAATGGACAATGAAGTTACTGTCAGCACTAATGATAAATGAGGATCAAATTCTCCCTTCATTAAATAGGTCGTAGCCTGATCAGTTAGATGTGAGGGGCTCCAATGCATGTATTTGGAAAGAACACTAGTCATAAGTGATAAAACAGTAGCAAATGCTAACGTTATAAATGCCGCCGCAGCATTTCCTTTTAATGATGTGCTTGCAAGTAAAGTAATTGTGATGATAAAAGCTAACCACAGACAATATAACAAAAAACTGATAAACGCTCTTGATAGGTTAACCTCACCTATTAGGGAAGACGTATAATACCACGAAACAAAGAATCCAATCGTGAAAGAAATAATTGTGATAGTCACCGCAGCCGCCCATTTTACAGTCAAATAGGATGCAAATTTTACCGGCTTCATCAAAATCATCCCTGCAACACCGCTTATCCTTTCATTGGAAACCATCCCCATAGATGCAAGGACAATAATCAGTAATCCAATGGTTCCATACTGTGAAAGGGTCTTAATTAACACTTCTCCTCCAGTTGGCATCGAAATATTGATTATAGTGCCCTCAGTCATACTCCCTGTATTTTCTAGTATCTGAGGTAAATAATATGCAGTAACAGGCTGCATAATTCCAAATAGAACAAAGACAATCGGAAGCCAGATCCACTTTGAATTTCTCCACATTTCTAACATTTCTTTGCGGAACATAATCATCCACTGATTCATTTTTGCACCACTTTCATAAACAAATCTTCAAGTGACGTTTGTGCAACTTCATACTTTAGCACCGGTATTTTTTTGTCAGCCAGGTCAGCAAAGATCTGTTCGTTAGCTTTATGTATGTCGCGAACTGTTAATTGGCAGCCTCCATCGATGTCTTCAATATTCTCTATTAAATCATTATCCTTCCAATCATTTGCCCAAGATTCCAGTGAATGCTCAGCCTGAATTTTAATGATAGGTTTTTGATTACTTTCCAGAATATCGGATAAGGAACCCTCCACAGCAATTTCTCCACCTCGCATAATGAGGATATCGTCACTTATCTCCTCTGCATCATGCAGAACATGTGTTGAAAACAATATGGTGGTTTCTTTCTTAATCATCTGCATCATATCAAGCACTTCACGTCTACCGATTGGATCTAGGGCCGATACCGGTTCATCAAGCATTAATAATTTGGGTGAATGAATCATAGCTTGAGCCAATCCGAGCCGCTGCTTCATTCCTCCAGAGTACCCGCCAATTTTACGGTTCAGCGCATCTTTTAAACCTACAAGTTCAAGCAACTCTGGCGTGCAAACCTTTAAATCAGCCCGTTTCAGGTGAGCCAGTGACCCTACATAATTAATAAATTCTCGTCCTGTCATCCAATTATAAAATACCGGGTACTGAGGCATATATCCGATATATTGACGCAGATCAACACCGTTCATTCCGGAAAACTCAATTGTTCCCCCACTTGGTTTGATAAGTCCGCACAGCATTTTCAAAGTCGTTGTTTTTCCAGCCCCGTTTGCTCCTAGCAGAGCCACACAACGCCCTTTTTCAATTTGAAAACTAATCCGGTTAACAGCGGTAACTTGTCCAAATTGTTTAAGCAATCCTTCTACACGAAGTAAATTCACTACTCTTTTCTCCTTCCAACGATAAAAAACAAAATAGACCCGAAATAGGAAACAAACAATATAATTGCTGCCCACATCCATTTCGGTCCGTTGGTTCGCTCGGTTCGAATTAAAGTAATTAAAGCAATGATTAATAACAGAAATTGCAGAATAATGATAGGCGCCACCAAGTTCCAGTTAATCTCTATCGCTTTAAAACCATCCATATCCCGCCTAATCAGCAGCTTCTAATGTTACTATGTTTTTTTCACCCGACAAGAATTACAATTCTACTTATAACTTTTTCTAATATCAATAGGCTCCTCTTAAATTAAGAACTTCTTTCGGCTAACGTCATCTCTACGAACTTCGTAAATAACTCCATCTCCTGCTCCACCATAGGCAGCTTGTCACAACAGGCGCTCAGCAGAGGAAAGATCTGTCTGTCGCCGCATTAACTTAAGATGTCTGTTTCAAAACCTAGCAATGATACGTTACTTTACAACTCGGTATCGTAGGTGGGTCTCACTCGCAAAGGCCGATGTTTCTATCCGCTCCAACTTCATGCGTTCTCCTAGCCCGCCAAATAATGAAATACCGTCACCCAGCAGCAGGGGTACTACATCTAATACGATTTCATCCACTAGACCAAGTTTGAGGCATTGCCGGGAGATCCTGCCACCCAAAAGAGCGACACTTTTATCGACAGCGCTTGCTTTGGCAGCCTCAACGGCTTGCTTAATATCGTTAACAACGAAACTATACGTGATACCATCTTTTTCAACTGGTTCATGGGCTTCGTGGGTCATGAGGAATATTGGAATTTTCAACATACCACCGTACGGTATCTGCCCTTCTTCAATCGTGTTCGTTTTGTTTGCGCCACCAACTATGGCACCTATTTCCTCTATGACTTTATTGACTACTGCGTAATCTTGGTCCGTGGCTTCAAAATCGAACATCCAATCGATACCACCGTCTTTATCGGCCATGTATCCATCTAGTGTTGTTGTTGCGTGAATAATAACTTTTGCCATTATAATATCCCCTTTCTATCCTAGTTTCTAAATGTGGGTTAATACTGTGTAAATTTGTTTGCGCATCCAGTCTGTGAGTGCCGCTGAATGGCCCATATCGCAATGGCACCTTCGTGCAAAATATGTAACGACACCACCAATTGCTTGATGTCTAGGGGTCGTATCTCATGGGCAGCACTGGCGCAGTTAATATATGTTCTTCCACGATGTGACAACCACCAAAGCTTGGATATTTTTCATACCACATCAATTCCCTTCCAAAATTAAACAAATGCCAATCTACATATTCGACTGATTTGAGAAAATCCCTTTTCTCACAATATGAATTAAGCTAAACTGCCCGTTAGTTTAATAAAAAGGCGTCTAATCATCTTTTTTTTGCCGCCGTCGATGAAATCATATCGGGAATGTAACAATGTTCTTGTCATCCGTCAGGAATGTTATCAAGTTCTTGTCATTGTGTTTTGATAAGAACTTGATAACATAAATATAAAAAGCCGCATTATTGGTCATACCCCTGTCAAGTAGACACGAATAAAAAGACATCTTTAAGCTGCGACCGCTTCTCGGAACTCAACCGGGGAGCGGTCGTTTAGTTTTTTCTGAAAACGCTGATTGTTGTAGAATAAGACATATTCGTGGATGGCTCGTTCCACATCCGGTAAAGTTTGCGGGTGAACCAGATAAATTTTCTTGGTCTTTAGATGCGAAAAGAATGACTCAATGCAGGCATTGTCAAAGCAGTTTCCTCTCCTGGAGTGGCTACCAAGGATATACCTAGCTTCGTGAGTTTGCGGTTAAAGGGTTTTGAAGTGTATTGGAATCCTTGGTCAGAATGCAAGAGAACGCTGGTGAGATCTGCTTTCTCGGTTAGCTTGTCTACGGTGTGCGTAACCAAGGCAAGATCGTTGCGTTCCGATAAGTGCCACGCCACCACTTCATTGTTATACAGGTCCTGGATGGCGGATAGATATACGAAACGCTCTCCCGCCCGAATGTACGTAATATCCGTTACCAATTTTTGTAGCGGCGCGTCCGACTGAAAGTTTCGTTCTAGGCGATTGGGATGAACAACGGATGCCTGTTTGCCAAAGAAACGCCGTTTCCTTCGTATAACAGAACGGATGCTCAGCTTCTTCATAAGTCGGTAAACCCGTTTGTGGTTAACATGAAGTCCTTCGCGCTTCAACGCGAATGTTATACGCAAATAACCGAAGTACGGGTGTAGGCGATGGATCGCCATAATATGCTCTTCTAGCAGTCGTTCTTGCTGTTTGCGCGCATCCATCTCGGAACTTCTTCGGCGCCACTTGTAATAACCGGCCCGCGAAACATCCGCTAGCTGCAGAAGCCACTTCAGCGGATATTCCTGTCTTAATTCCTCAATGATCGTGCAACGAATGGCTTTGCTCGTCACTCCCCGTGTAGATTTGGATACCGCTTTTTTAGGTATGCGATCTCCGCCTTTAAATAAGCCACCTCTTCTTCAAGGCTGGTAAACTTAGTCTTCGGCCGCCCTTTGTGAAAGGCTTCTTGTTCTAGAACTCTACCTTCTTGATGCCATTTCACCCATACCTCAACTTGTGTCTTATTCCGAATCCCCAGTCGCCTGGCCACCTCTCGATAGGACATGTTCTCCTCAATAGCCAGCCGCACGGCTTCCTTCTTAACTTCCTCAGAATAACTCTTGTTTGTACGTCCTGTTTTCCCCATAAAAAAACCCCCTCCAGCAGACAACACGTAAGTCCATCTTAACAGATGTCTCTTTTTCGTTGTCTACCATGAGGGGAGAATACCATATCAGCGGCTTCTAATGTTACTATGTTTTTGTCACCCGACAGCTACTTTGATTGAGAATACATTTTCATATATATTTGGTACCAATCTGGGCGTTGCGCTTTAATTTGGGAAAGAGCCTCTGTCAAGGCGATGCCTTTTAGATGAGATAACTTTTCATAGCTTATTTGCTGTGTAGTTAGCCAAATATGTCCTAAATATTCTCCGCAGCTAGCTGCAATCATCTCATCATAATTACTGTCATTGGATAATTGTAATAAAATGTCCACTGTCTCAGCATCATGAAAATTGATTCCTAATTCAATTACCGCGTCATCTTTTTCTGCATCTGATGCAGTTGGGTCATTCAAAATTTCTAAAAGTTTCTCCTTCTTCATAGACTTCACTTCCCTAATGGAATATGGGTACCAACACTCGTACCACCCCGTTTTCCTGTACACGGATTAATGTATGATATTGATGTACCTTTATCATCTAGCCTAGCATCGAAATGAGGTTGGTTACTTCCTGTTCCTAGCCCTTCCCTTGTACTTACTTTAGGTTTCAACTTCAGCCTCCAGCTAAATTTCCCAGTGGCGTCCCTTACTCCCCATTGTTCGACACCACCAGCAGTATCTTGTCTCACCCAACCATTTCGTTTTGCCCAGGACCTTAAGTTAGCAGTGTTTTTGGAAATGTTACCAGTATCTTTTACTAAAGAGTTTCCAGTCTCCTTACTCCCATTCTTCTGAAATTGTGCTATGGCCTTTTGAAGCTGCTTGTTCAGTTGCGGCAAATTAACCACAGGCTTCTGTTTCTGTTTCGGGCTCGTTACCTTTTTAGGCAGGGATGTTCCTCCACCACCGCCAATCCTTGGCACAAATCCTCCGCTGCCTCCGGCTCCGCCGCCAGCGCCTCGGCCTCCACTCCCACCGCAGTTATGGGTCCATAGCTTGAGTCCCGTTACGAAATACGTATGGTAGTCCCCAACGCTGAAGTTGTACACTCGGATCGTTTCTTGCTTGATTTCGATCTTTTCAATGACATACTCTATTCCTTCATCATTGACAAGCCGATCTCCTGCTTTTAAATCTCTGGATTCGACCCAGCCTTTCCCTATCACCCAAAATGGATCCTCTGCCGTCGTGACGATGACAGTATCCTCCACCTGGATATGATAGGTTTCTTCCGTTACCCGATGATAGGTCTCTTCAACCGGCTTATAATTTAGTTTAATACAAAGGCGTCTATATCGGGATTGTAACAATGTTCTTGTCATCTGTCGGGAATGTTATCAAGTTCTTGTCATTGCGTTTTGACAAGAACTTGATAACATAAATAAAAAAACCGCATAATTAGCGGTTTCTGATGTTGCTATGTTTTTGTCACCCGACAACATTCTTCCCTTTGCATCAGATTAATAATGCAAAAACAATAACTCATAAAAAAGCTCGAGTTATTGTTTTAATCTCAGTAGATCATTTAATTGTCGATAAAATCTTTAATTCTCTAAGATAATGTTCAGCTGCCATCTATCTGCATTACCTTTTTGTTAGAGCCAATCTCATTGGTAAATGAGATATTTCTTCAGAACTGATTTTTTTCTTGTTTTTATGCGGACAACTTAAATCATAGTACCAACTTTCTCTTTGTACATTGTACAGTTCAAGCCCATTTTCTTTATTTAAAAATAAACAAATTGAATCTTCACTAAAAATATCATCATATTTTGTTTTTGGTCTTGTTTTTAGATGTGCAGATTCCTTTGCAATTTTCATCCAATCTATAAAATGATTATATGCTAAATTCCAAACGATATGGTTAAGGCACCATTTTACTTCAAGATAAGAAATATTCCCTTGTGAAAAAAGTTTCATAATTAACTCTTTGAAAGATTCTTCCTGGTAGCTGAACGGGAGTTCATATTCTACTGCGCTCTTATCTGGTTTAATTACCTCATTTGCTCTGGTAATCTTGCAATCTCAGGGCTCCTTGTTATTGGATCTAAGCATACCCCATTTAAATAAGAGGTGCTGTTTTTCTATATTTGTTTAATTTAAGTACCATGAAATATTTCACCCTCAATTTTTCCTTCAGTTCGATATACTTGGTCAGTGAATTGAGCTAATTTGACCTCACAATTATTTAATTGATTTCTCGCCAACGGAGCATTAGCACTCTGGAAAAAATCTCTCTTTTCGATTTTTCGAAACCATCGTTTTAATAACTAATAATAAGCCGACCATCAGGCGTGATGGTCGGCTTATTATAAATTGCAGTTTAGAACGGCTTTCTTATTACTTTGATGATACGTGCGCCGCCTCGGATAAGTTTATTTGCTTGTTCCCGATTAATCCGCACTAAAACAGATACGTCTGTTGAATTTTCCACGTCGAAAACAGAAAAAATACGACCATTAGCGAACAGTACACCTTTCAGTTCAACTTTCTTGCCAGGACTCGGGGTTGGAGTCTTGGGTTGAAAGATCGTACGCATGACACCTGCACGAATGAGACTTCTTGCTTGTTGGGCAGTCGTCCGAACGGCGAACACCGGGTCGATTTCTACACCAGGTGATTTCGCTTCAACTTCGACAATCAGGAAAAATTGTTCTCCAATCTTCGCAATACTATTCGCCCCAATGGTTACGGGCTGCGTTGTTTTTGCCAAGTACATCACCTCCCTCAGCTCTATAGTATGAGGAGCGAATGGATCTCGACATAAACAAATGTTTAATTACGTCAACATTTAAGAGCCCAGAATCTATAAATCACTTTATTCCAATAGTTACACATAGCCGATTTTGTAACTTTTGATTTTTAGCAAACGAAGGCTACTACTCAGGGTAGCTCCCATATCAGCAATAATAGACATCACGGTCTGTTTATAGCCTTGAATAATTTCTGAAAGTTAAACGACCGTGAGCCGGCGTAAAGCAGCTCCATTCAAACGTATCCTGCTAGTTAAAGATAAGGAAGAACTTCGGGATATTTACGAATTTATTGTGGCGGTTGATGAACGTCAAACATATTTCCAAAAGGATCGTAAAACGTAAAGAAGCTTCCATGTCCTTCAACAACAATAGGACTTACTTTCGTATCGAGTTGTGATAGAAAATTATGAAATCCTTGAATGTCCTTAACACGAAATCCGATTGTGTAATGGTCTTGACCATTTACCATGAATGTGGCTGAAGTGTCATCATTTGTCTTGACTAAAAATAAACTAGGACCCATAGAGAAATCTACGAATGCAAGTTCATTGTTAAGTAGTCCAAGTTTTGCACCCAGTTTTCCACAATACCAATCAACCGCCTTTTCCAAATCGAAAACAGGGATCTCTGTATACTGAATGCCTTCAATGTATACGTTATTAGCGGTCTGAAGATGTTGATTGTTCATATTCTGCATATTTAGCTCCTACCTTCTTTTTAAGGTTACCGTGAATTCTTCTATACAGAATTATCATTATCCTGCCCGTTAGCTTAATGATATTGCATTGAACATAGTTAGATACTTATCTAATCGGTGATCGGTTCATGTTCTTGTCCTTTACGGCAATCGGTACAAGTTCTTGTCCTCGACTCGGGACAAGAACTTGTACCGATAAAACAAAAAAGCCGCTACAATAGCGACTTTCAATGGGACCATGTTCTTGTCCCTCGACAAACGTTAACGAATTAATTAAAAAACCACATGCGAAACTTAATCGCATGTGGCAAAATTGATTTGTTGGTTGTATTGTACGATCTTGTTGTTACGTTGTAAGCTCCTAACTATTATCCATTTATAGTCTTTATTTCTTTCCATTCAATTTCGTTAGATTGAATGTTTAGTACAATTACATCGTCCAAACCATTAAGAACTATTTTAATACGCTCACCTTCTCCATCAAATTGAAGTACATCGACTTCTAGTATTTCACTACTGTCCAAATTAAACAAATGAGGTTCAGTTTTGTAGAACGTTACACCGGAGAAAATTAATATCCCAAGCTGCATTTCTGGTTCGGTTTCAACATAGAAAGATTGTTTCCACTGACACAAATCTAAAGTCATCCTTAACTGCTTCTTGGCTTCATTATATTTTAAATCCTCTACAAGACTATCAAAAAGGGTATACACTTTAATAAATTCTGATGGTTTCATTTTGCTCTCCTAATCTAAGGTAGAATGTGGGATGCTTTCGAGCCTTTTGCTACCGGATTACCATTAACATCAAGGTAATAATCATTTTTCCCAGTACTATTTGGGTTGTGAATATGATAATGATCTTTACCCTCAAAACCATTTGCTCCTGGTTTCCCAGGGTCAAATCTAACTTTCATTCCTTTAACAGGGTCAATATACTCTCGCGATCTAGTATTTTTCGCCATTCCTTCTGGCGTTGCATCTTTCCAGCCGTTTTTAATTAATTCTTTAGGATCCTTCGGTAAATTATTTGTAGCATACTTAGTTTTTGGCGTCCCCTTACTCCTATTCTTCTGGAATTGTGCAATCGCCTTTTGAAGCTGCTTGTTCAGTTGCGGCAAATTAACCACAGGCTTCTGTTTTTGTTTCGGGCTCGTTACCTTTTTAGGCAGGGATGTTCCTCCACCACCGCCAATCCTTGGCACAAATCCTCCGCTGCCTCCGGCTCCGCCGCCAGCGCCTCGGCCTCCACTTCCACCGCAGTTATGGGTCCATAGCTTGAGTCCCGTTACGAAATACGTATGGTAGTCCCCAACGCTGAAGTTGTACACTCGGATCGTTTCTTGCTTGATTTCGATCTTTTCAATGACATACTCTATTCCTTCATCATTGACAAGCCGATCTCCTGCTTTTAAATCTCTGGATTCGACCCAGCCTTTCCCTATCACCCAAAATGGATGCTCTGCCGTCGTGACGATGACAGTATCCTCCACCTGGATATGATAGGTTTCTTCCGTTACCCGATGATAGGTCTCTTCAACCGGCTTATAATCTAGTTCACCAGTCACTTCACTCTGGGCCAGCACATAGTCTCCGATTTCAATCTCTTCAATCGCTTTCGGTCCGTCTTGCGTTTCTATGATCGTTCCTGCAGCAAAACAGAGAAGTGCGCATGATTTGGCTGTAGCCGGGCTGTTTCCACTTGGATCCACATAAATCAGTGGATTATTCTCCACATACGCATACAGATTCTGACTTAACGGATCTTCTAATTCCCCTTCATACGTATCCTCACCCATAAACCGTGCAGTACCCGGATCGTACCAGCGGGCACGCAGGTACTGCAGGCCCGTCGTTTCATCCCAATACTCGCCGGCATAGCGCATTACGTTCGGGACGGTTTCTTCGGTTTCAACCGGACCACCCCAAATATCGTAAGAGTACCTGTTTAGCGACGTCCCCTGCTCATCCACCAAACCGACGACATCACCGTGACCGTTGAATTGGTAGTACTGCAACTTCCCGGTGGCTAGGTCCTGCCTTGCCGTTAACTGACCGTAGAGGTCATAGACATAGGCATAGGTAATAGCGGCCCCACTTTCAGTTACTTCCGCTTCCGCAATGAGTTTAGCTTCCTCGTCATAGTAATAACGCGTCGTATCCGTGCCTTCTTTACGTTCATACAGTAACCCGTCCCCGTTATAGGTGTAGCTGACTTTCTTGCCTTCCCCGGCCACCTGGGTTAACCGGTTCTGGCTGTCGAACGTATAGTCTGCTTCCTTCAGGCCGAATATCTTACCGCTTCCCTGCTCCAGCCGGTTCCCGTTAGCGTCATACGTATAACGTAAATTCTTGTCACCTGACGTTTCCGACTGAATCCGGTTCAGCGGGTCATAAGTGAATTGTCCTGACGTTCCGTTCTCCGTGCGGGAGATGATATTTTTGTTCGGGTCATAGCTATATCCGAATTCGTGCACGGATGTACTTCCCTGCTGAACCGTTACGCCTGACAAGTCATATCCGTCATAGTTAAAATCGGTACTGAGTCCACTATCAAAGCTTCGGCGCTCCAGCAAACTGTTAGCCTTATATTTAAAGGTCATTCGATCAAGCGGAGAAGCAGACATCAAGGCAGGTCCACTGCTTCCGGTGCTGATATCCATCGCCGAGACCCGGTTCATTTCATCGAGCTCAGACGATATACGAATAGATGCTCCGGCAGCGTCCGTCAGGATATATCCGGTTTTCGATTGCGTATTATATTCATACGACACCCTGGTTCCGTCCGGAAACTCCAGTTCCTTCAGCGTCCCATCCTCAGGATTGTAAGAATACGTCGTCTTACCCGTAGGATCGGTCATACTGGTCCGGCGGCCTGCGTCATCATAGGTGTAATTCACCGAGAAATCCGGTCCGCTCTTTGAAATCAGCTGATTCTCGGAGTCATAACCGTAGTTATAGATTTGGTTCTTACGGTCCACCACTTGCGTGACATTACTACGATTATCATAATGGTAGACCGTGGTTTGATTGGCCATATCGGTCTGGCTGATCAGGCGGCCCATCTCATCATACGACTTCGTTACCGTCTGTTTATCAGGCATTACGATCTGAACCAAATCACCAGCCATACTATAAGTATAGCGAGTAACCTCTCCCTTCGGATCCTTTACCGAGGTCAAGCGGCCCAGCACGTCGTACGTATACTCGGTGCGCTGCTGATTACCATCCATGGATGCCGTCACCTGACCGAGCAGATCGTATCCCAGATGCTGAAGCGGCGCAAATCCTCCATTTTTCCACTCTTGCGTTGATGTTGTTCTTCCCAGTACATCATAGGTTTCGCGCTGTTTGGTTCCAGCAGCGTCGCTATACGTGGTTGTCCGTTCCACGACCTGATAATCTGTGCTGCTGCTGGTTCCATCAGCGTATACCGTTTTCGTGTTTCTTCCAAAAGCATCATACGTTAGGCTTGTCGTGTTGCCTTCGGCATCGGTCACTTCCGTCATGTTGCCTTCATCATCATATTCATACTCATACAACGCATCATGCGTTTTCTCCTGCACCAGCAGCCCAAACGGATCAAACTGCTGCGTCGTAATCACGCCATCCGCTGCTGTCTGAGTCACGCGATTCAATGCATCATCGTAACGTACGCTCGAAAGCGTGCCGTCACTGTATTCAAGCTGGGTGATTCTACCCCATTTATCATAAGTGTACGCTTGCACGTTTCCGTCGCTATCTCTCTGGCTCTTGAGCTGTCCTGTCGGCCAATATGAATAGTCCGTCGTAATGACGGAGGACCGTGCAGCTGCGTCCTTCACGACCATGCTTTGGTTTGTCAGCAGATGACGTCCATGCGGGGACTCGTACTTGTACGTCTGTTCAATAAATCGTGAATCATCCCTGACTTTGGTTTTTGTCCGGTTGCCGTAAGTGTCATACTCATACTCGGATTGAGCAAGCGGTGTTCCGCCCGTTCCTTGGGACACTCCCACTTTCGTTACACTGCCCTGCCCGTCATATTCAAGCTGTGTAACCTGAGACTGTGTATCGTTCATTTTGACGGTTACCTTGGAAGGTTCCTTCCACTCTGCTGTACCCGTCATTTGCTGGTATTCATAGCTTGTTTCCTGGCCGGTGCTTGACCTCTCCGATGTGATGAGACCATATTCATCATAGGTATACGACGTGTAAACAGGCTCGGAAGCTGCACCATTTTGAATATATCGTTCTTGGATCTGCTGCGGTGCATTTCGTTTGTTCGTCTCATCATAGACATACTCTTCGATATAACTAACCGAATCTCCCGATTGGCGATACTCCTGCAAGTAATGAAGCGCTGGGCTTGAGCTTCCCTCAAAGGTACTGCTCAGCTTGTACGTTTCGTCCCATTTACTGCTGCTTACTGTGGTGGTCCAGTTCACATCTTGACCATAACGATTCAAGTCTTCGCCCGTATACTTGAAGCTGCGGGAACCCAGTATTTTTTCTCCCAATGTAGAACTGAATGTATCCTTGCGTGAGCTGACCTTAAATACATGCCTAGTTGCATAATTCCCAATCTGTTTCAATGACGAATCATATTGAATATCGGTGATCCGAGATGTTGGGTACACGATACGAGTCAATAAAACTGTTCCGTCAGCTTCATGCTGTTCAGGTATGCTCACCAGCCCGGATAGGAAATTAAATCTCGATACCGGTTGGTTGTACACATAGGTGGTACTTCGAGACGTGGAGTCGACAGCCTCTGCAAGAAGTGTAAAACCTTCTTTCTGAACCTTACGATATTCCATGCTTTGATCAGTTCCCTCCAAAACCACAGAAAGACTCAATGTATTATAGTTAAATTGGAGAGTATTTCCTTCGCTATTCGAAATCCGCTTTAATACAGGTCCATCAGGTAGCTGATCATAATAGAAGTTTACTGTATTGCCGTAATTATCCCTGATCTGTAGCAGATAGCCATTTGCATTAAAATAATAAACATATCCGTTAAGAACAATCAGTTTATATTGACTCTGTTCTCCATTCACCATCACACCTTGATCCGTGCTCAAACTCATATCATTCCAGGTATATCCGATGATATCCAGAGTATCGGACAATGAGTAGGTGCCTGCTCCGGGAAAATACAAATAATGTTTACCACCATGCTCTTGGACATGGGGAAGATCCCATCTCCAACCCCGACCTATGCCGTAAGTTGACTCCTCTCTTCGTATATTAGTGTCATTAACGGCCTGTCCAGTTCCCTCATCCTTGCGGATTCCGATCTCTTCGTTCGCCTTCGAGCTGTCGTATACCCGTGTTAATGAAAAAGGGATCATACCCGGTAGCTCCAAATCTACACTGGCATAATTTAAATCACCGGTAGCCATGGAGACCGAATCGAGACCGTAGCTGTTGAAATAGGCCGACGAGTCGTCATGAATTCGTACCTGCTCAAGAGCTGCTTCGTCCACATCATTTGAATCTTCAGCTAACGTTTTGGATAATGACACGATAGCCTTCTCATCATATTGCACAGCATCCGGTACCTGTATATTAGCCAGAACGGTATCGGCTGCTTTTGAGCTTTTATTGCCGTCCAGAGATGAGTATATCTGATACAAGGTATATCCATCCGCAATCTTCTCTTGAATCCAAGCGGTGTCTACACCATACTGTTGAGCCAACACCGGAATCGTAATTGCAGGTGAAGAAATCTCTCTTGACTTGGCTGTTACCTTACTGCTGTCTCCATATACCAGAGAGCCCATACTTGCCAATAATAAACATATACATAAAACAGCTATAAATCCTTTTTTGAACACATCGTCACCTCTATCGCATCTGATGGAATTAGAATGGAAATACCTTTTTGCTTCGCTTCGTTACGTTACCATTATTGTCGTATTCATATAGGATCTCATCTCCCGTACGGAGAATCACTTTAGAAAGCCGGTTATTTGAGCTATAGTGATACTTGTTTTCCGCTGCTAGTATCATTAGAGCAGAATTGATCACCCCTTCAAAAGCGGCTCCATCTTTCTCTACTAGTTTTAAATAGTAAACCTGGCCCGCTTTCAGTTCCCATTCCAAGACGGTGTAATCCCAACCGTGCTCTCTCTCTTGATCGACAGTCGTAGCTAGTTCATCGGTTAGTCCAGCATCAGTGTACAATGTCAGTTGAGGCTCCTTCTCGAAATTCTTGCTCTCTTTGACAACAAATCGGTATAATCCATCCGCCTCCGGCTTAAATCGATAGTAGTTCTCCTGTTTCTCCTTTATGTCAATGTCTTCTGCTCTCCGTTCTAAGAGGTCGATAAACGGATCCGTCATTTCAGTAAATGTAAAACTTCTGGATGGTCCCGCAAAAAGTACGTTCTTTGATGATGATATGGTCACTTCTAGGCTTGCACCGTTCGGCACGATTTGTTCCTCATCCGTTTCGGTTTCCTCTCTGATAACGTTTCCAATCGCGTCCAGCACCCGATAATCATAATACCGGTCAGAGACAACAGATGCATCCGTCAGCAGCTTGGCTTCAAATTGCCCCGTATTTGTAAACTTTCCTAGCTCTCCAGCAGCCAATTCCTTTTTAAGTAACGCCTTCTCAAAGCTAGCCTCTGCAATAACTGGTATCCAATATTTATAGGTAATGGATTTCGCTGAGTTTACCGTTACTACGAGGGTACTGCGTGCAGGAATGATAACCTCCTGATCAGTGGAATTGATTTGAGCTTGTTCCGGTTTATTCCCCGGACCGTATATTGCATAATCGTAAAAACTCTTTCCTTCAATAGCGTTCGTTTTAATCATTTGACTTGTGGTTTCTGGGTTGGTAAAGATTACGCTCTCATGCTGTCTTACGGTTATCGTTTCTTCCACCGGCTCCTTAGCTGGTTCTGCCTGAAATAGCCGATATACAGCTCCAAACAAAACTTGACTGTCTGAAGAAACCGTCACGATCACCTTATTTCCAGGTGCAACGACAGGCTCAATGCTGGTACCTATTCGACGATCGATTTCCACGCCGGAACCATCATAGAGAACATAATCGAACGTACGGCCACCATGTACAGGCTCACTTACGATTGCCTTGTCAGTCGTACTGATATTAGTAAATTGATAGCTCTGTCCCTGATTCAGTGTAGCTCTGTGGAATGCAGGTTCTGTGCTTGCCTCAGCAGTAATATCTCCTCCTGTGTACTCATAAAGGATCGGAACAGAAGAAGGATTCGTGATTACGATATGGGACTGAGACTTGATTTCAAGTTTCGATGAAACGTTAAATCCGTCCGAGGAAAGCGTTCCATTAGAACGATACAGGGCATAATCCATGAAACCGCCCAAGACATCCGCATTGTGGCGAAGTTCAACATCAGGTCCATTATTATAAAGAACATAGGATTCATTTGGATAAATTGTGAGATGCTCAATTATCTCACCCGGATCATCTTGCCCACGAAATACACGGTATAGGCCACCGAAACTAACAGGTTCGTCTGAAGCCGTCGTTACGACTGCTTTATAGCCGGGAGGCACTTTAGGCTCCACTGTTGCCCCTGCTCTACGTGAATGTTCTGCTCCCGTTGCATCATAAATGACGTAATCAAATGTACGACCTCCCGCCAAAGAAGCAGTACTTTCCAAATACGCGCTTTCCATGCTGACATTGGTGAACGAGAAGTTTTCTCCCTTGGACAAGGTTACGCGCAGGTAAGCAGGCTCTGTACTTGGTTCCACCGTAAAATCGTCTGTATAATCAAACACGATAGGCTGGGAACCGGCAACAGTGACATTAGCGTAGCCCTGTTTCGGTACCTGCGGACTGGAGCTCCGGTTAAAGGCGTCCGAAGATCGACTGCCATCAGCTTTATACATGACGTAATCAAATATGCCCTTTACTTTACTAGCATTGTTCTTAATGGGATTAGACAGTGTCCCATGGTTGCGGAATATATAGGACTCCCCTGGATTGAGGGTAATTTGACTGATGGCCTCATTAGGCCTTCCGCCGCCTTGGAACACAGTATATATAGCACCAAAAGTTACCGGGTTATCCGACACGGCCGTAACAACTGCCTTGTTATTCGGATATACTTTGGGTTCAATACTTGTCGCTTTTCCTCGCGAACGTTCAGTCCCATCTTCGTAATAAGTAACATAATCGAATAATCTACCGGACGAGGAGGATGCGTCGCTGTCCAAAGATTCAATACTGGTACTAATATTCGTAAACTCGTAACTCTCCCCTCGGTTTAAAGTCACCCTTTCAAATGCAGGTTCCGCACTCTCTTCAACTGCAAAATCATCGGTATAATCAAATACGATAGGTGTATATCCAATGTTGGAGACAACCGCGTATCCTAATGAAGGAATGCTTGGACTACCTTTTTGATTAAATCCGCTTCTGTATATGGTATCGTCAGGTCTATAAATGACGAAATCAAATAAGCCGGCAACTTTACTTGCATCATTCCGAATGGGATTCGTAAGCGATCCATTATTATAAAAAACATAGGTATCTCCCGGATAAACGGTTATCCGGCTGATGGCACTTCCTCCTGTAGGCTGTACATCAAACGTTCGGTATGGGACGCCAAAGGTAACAGGATTAGCCGTAACCATAGTAAGTACTGCGGTACGTCCTGCTGCAACACTAGGTTTATTTGATGTATTCGTTCCCCTTGAGTACTCAGTTCCATCCGGTAAATAAACCACATAATCGAAGCGGTCACTGGACTTACCGTCACTTTCCAGCGTATCCGTCTTCGAGCTCACGTTCGTAAACTGATAGCTTTGTCCTTGATTCATTATGATCCTCGTATACGCTGGTTCCGCACTGTACTCACCGTTAAACATATCGTACGGAAACCCGACCGTAACTGGGTTGATCGTAGCGCCGGTGACAATGATTTCATTCCCTATGCCTACACCAGGCTTTGAGACACTATTAAAATCCGATCTGTCTAATGTGCCATCAGGGGTGTATACAGCAAAATCATAACGTTTCTCCTGGCCACTGGAAGCATCACTTTGGAGATTAAGGGACTGATTCCCTTCATTCGTAAAAATATAGCTTTCTTCCTTATGAAGTGTTACACGTTGGAGTGCTGGTGTTGAGGATAGGGAATGTGTCACTTCAGGGAAAATGGAGAACGTAACTGGGAACATGCCTGACACCGTAATTATGGTGGATGCCCCCTTTGTCTGTGAAACATTCCCGCCATGATTCATATCCGCGCTGGTTATTTTGCCATCCGCATTATAGGTTACATAGTCAAACACAATCCCCTTCGATGTTGACCCATTATTTGTAATGGATTTGGTTGAGGTAGACGTATTATTAAATCTGTAAGAGTCGCCTGGGTATAAAGTTACCTCCCTTTTGTCCGCAAGCAATTCTACATTTGAATTATGATATACAGCATCCGTAACACTGGGTGCAGCCACTACTTCCGATACCATCTCTTCTTCGAAAGGTTGCTGAACTCCCTCAGCATTTGCCATGAATGGATTCCATCCGTTAAGACATAATGCAAATACCAACAGCCATGGAATCATTCGATTTCTCTTAGACTTCACCTTCTCTGCCTCCTCTAGCAATATCATCAATCAGCCACAGGAATTAATTCCACCTCCTTCCATTACCTGGGACATCTTATAGATATCGGTATACTTTGTAGGCAGTTGAATAGGAATATCGACTCTATCGCACGACAAATTGTGAGGTTTATTATGTCGAATTTTGTAAAATGATAATCCACGCATCTGTCAGCAGACGGCAGGGATTTCTTCCTTCCATTAATTAATAATGTGGTTTGGGTTTTTCTGACCTTATGCGAAGTATTATGTAGTTACCCTAAGGTATTATGAAACTAATATGCCCGTTGGCTTTATGACATTGCATGGAAATATAGTTGGATACTTGCCTAATCGGTACAAGGCTCATCTTCTTGTCCATTTCGGCAATTGGTACAAGTTTTTGTCCTCGGCTCGGGACAAGAACTTGTACCGATAAAACAAAAAGGCCGCTAAATTAGCGACTTTCTAAGGGACCAAGTTCTTGTCCCCCGACAAAAGGATCATTAACAATTTTCTTGAGCTGGTTTCGTTCTTATTAAAGTAACCTGCCCTTTAGTTTAATACAAAGGCGTCTATATCGGGATTGTAACAATATTCTTGTCATCTGTCGGGAATGTTATCAAATTCTTGTCATTGCGTTTTGACAAGAACTTGATAACATAAATAAAAAAACCGCATAATTAGCGGTTTCTAATGTTCCTATGTTTTTGTCACCCGACACCAATTTGATTTTTCTTGTAATATACCCCCTCTCCTCAAAGATTTGTGCTTACTGGAACATTCTCTGATTCCTCATTGAATCAATAAAAAGCGAACTATCATCTGATAGTTCGCTTTTCTCACATCGTTTATACAACCACGTGGAAATATTCTCAGATCATGACTTAGCGGTTCTTTGGCTGGTCGAGCCCGACGACTGATAACTACTCCATTAGGTTTCATCATACCTTCCTTTTATCATGCCGAAAGTTAAATAGTGAATCCCCTTTGTCGGGACACACACCAGGTTTGCCATTATGGATTGAAGCGGCTCCTACACTTTCGCTCAGCCCCCATTAACCCTCGTTATATTGCGCATGGTATGAATTCATCAATTCGGCAAGATTCGTCGCGGCATCATCTGAAAAGCACAGAATGAGACTCTTTGGCCATTTCCGAAGAATAGGCGTACATCTTTTCAATCCGATTCCGTCTATACCCGCTTAGGATTCTCCGAATCGCTTAGCGGCTCGTGCCCGGGCACGAGCGATCTCGACCTCTCGATTGCGGGGTTCGGCTTGAGTCACCAGAGAATCCAGCAGCTGCCGTGCAACGACGGTAAACTCTTGCACCGCTTGGTTAAACGCCGCTTCGTTCGCTTTGGAAGGACGGTTAAAGCCCGACAGCTTCCTTACGAATTGTAGCGCTGCAGCCTGAATTTCTTCATCCGTCGCAGGCGGGTCAAAATTGAATAAGGTCTTAATATTTCGGCACATCGCAGTTTAACCCCTTTCTTGAAATGAACGCACTATGTTGTATCTAGCATAACATAGTTTGTTCATTCAAGTAGTTCCTCAACCTCTCATATTAAAAAAAGAAGCCACGGATTAAGCGGACTTTGTAAAGGAACGAACCCGAGTATAGTAACTCGTCCCTCTAGTAGGAACTCATATTGAGGATAAGATCGTATCGGTAATGTAACTATGTTCTTGTCATCTGTCGGGAATGTTATCAAGTTCTTGTCATTGTATTTTGACAAGAACTTGATAACATAAATATAAAAAGCCGCATAATCAGCAGCTTCTAATGTAACTATGTTTTTGTCACCCGACAATATAGATTTGTCGGTTGACAAGAACTTGATATCATTCCTCTCTGTCGGCACTAATTTCTTCCCCTCTTTTATTATTCATTTTTGGGCAAAAGAAATAACCCACCATTGGTGGGATATGTTATTTTTTACACTTTAAAAAGAAAACTTGGCTACATACTTATTAACGTAGTCTCGTTGCGATATATTTTCTTGGGAAGAATTATCGAATACTTTCATAGCAACCCTTGAAGGTGTGTAGGATTTCATATTACGAATTTCCTTCTTCATTTGTTTTGAACCTATCGTACACATCAGCTCCGGTAGCTCTCTTACGTTTTTCGAGCGGTAAACTTGAATTATCGAAGCCTTTTTTCTAGTATCGGAGTCAAGTTTAAAGATTAACGATGGTAAGCTCATTTCGATCATTTGTTCAATTTGAATCCAGGGTGGTGCAACGGCACGTCTAGACCCTTCTTTTGCAATAGACAGCCACATAGCACATATGCGTATGCATACGGACATATTGGAGGAAATAAAACGTCACTCACCATAACCATATACTAGCTCAGTTTTGTGCCGTTTGTGAGGAAAGCCAAATTTTCTTCTAATGCCTTTCAATCATATAGATATAGTAAATGGTAAATACAAAACCGAGCAAAAAGGGCTACCAAATGGCAGCCCCACTTATAATTCATCTCTTCTAATCCTAAACTCTACTAGCCATGTGATGAGTCCCGTCTCATTTGTCGTCATTGCCTCGAAGTGCTTGTTTACGAATTAGGTAACTCTTTTTCTTTCTCCCGTTACATAACCAGAGTCAATAATAAAAATAGTCCATTTGTTAAGCCATGTACCCATACTGCAGGCCAAACAGAATTTGTTCGTTCATACGCCCATGCAAATATGATCCCCCCAAGAAAATTCGCAGGCATCGCGTTATAGGTAGGAATATGGACTATCGTAAAGAGACTCGCACTCAAAAACATTGCCCAACCGATGCCTAATCGGGTTCGCAGCCAGCGATAGATAAAACCGCGATAGAATATCTCTTCGTATATAGGCGAGATGATCACTGCTGATGCAAACGCAATGAATACACTGAAGACCGTAACATTCTGCTGAATTGATTCCGTTTTAGAATTTTCAAATGTATTGCCGATATAGCTGGTAAGGATCATTACGATGGTGCTGCCTATAATCAGCAAGAACGTCCATAACAGAATTCGCCACCAATCCTTCGCAGGAAAGGATCTTAAACCCACTTCACTCCAAGAAAGCTTTTTAGGACGTAGCCCTATGAAATACACTCCCAGCATTAATACTATTGCTATTGTAAGCCCTGTCAATGTTCCTGAATACAGCTCATCTCCAAGCCATTGCCCATATACGGGTTTTACTACAAATTTAATAAATCCGATAACAAATACAAACTCTAGCAACAGCAAAGCTACAAACTCTTTCCATGTCCAATTATCCCTTTGTTTCCAATGCGTTAAGTGATCAGTCATTCCCTTACCCCTTTGTCTCTGTGATATAATTCAAATATACTGGGTGACGCTACGTCACCTGCAAGCATTTTTTTTGGAGGAATATCATGAGTCATTGGACAACAGGACAAGTATCCAAACAAAGCAATGTTTCTGTAAGAACACTTCGCTATTATGATCAAATTGGGCTCCTTACACCTAGCTTTAAAGACGAAAGCGGACGCCGTTGCTATTCCGAAGAAAACTTGTTTACTTTGGAAAAGATCACACTTCTAAAATCTCTCATGCTTCCACTCGAAGAGATTCAGAATTTATTGGATAAGCTATCCTACCGAGAAATACTAAAAGCTCACTATAATCATCTTCAAGAACAACTTTCTTCGCTCCAAACTAGCATCTCCAATACGACCTCGCTCATCAACATGTTTGATCTTGAGGGAGAATTATCGTGGAAACGAATTTCACATTTAGTACAGACAGCCAAACATAATTCAAAAAAATGGATTGAATATTTTGAAGATGACGAGAAGGATTTTTTAGAACAAGTGCTTCCTAGTCTTAGTAAAAGCGACCGAATCACCCAACAATATATTTCACTATTACGGAGAATTGAATGGTGTCAGCAGCATAGCATATTACCTGAATCTGAAGCTGGCTATCAGATTGGTTGTGAGTTGATTGCAGTTTCCAATGATACATTTGATGGAAATGAAGAGTTAATGAATAAGTTTTGGGAAGTAAGAAAAATGCCGTCAGAGACAACTGGACTGTATCCTATAACAGATCAATCACTGGAATTTGCAGAACGTTGTATTATCTATGCAGAGCAATTGCTGAATAAAGAAAATGAATGATTGGTTTCTTAACACTATATATCTGAGTGATTCCTTCATCCACCAATGATCATTGTTGCATATATCTTCAGCAAACATCTTCCATGAACTCGGGTACTTATAAAAAAGCCCAAGCAAGTGACTGCTTGAACTTTACAGAAAAACATTAGGTTAATGTGGCTCTAAATCACTATGTTCTCACGAGCGACACACAGCATTCAACATGTGTCGAGTGCTTAATATTGACGTAAATACAGGGGGGCTAATTTACGCCCCTGCTGACAACGGATTTCCAAAATTATAGTGGATAATAACTCCACCATCCAACTCAATCTCTATTCGTACAATTATACAATTAACCGCTGAAGCACTTATCGAAGGGCTTCCTCGTCATCGATTTGCAACTCCGCAAAGCGCCTAACTTCTTCCCTGAATTGCTGCATAATACGTTCTTTGGCTTCGCCCTGACTGACAACCGTCTCAAGGATGGTTGCTCGTTCTTTCAAGTTGTGCTGCTCCTCCTTTAGATCTGCATTGCTCATCTGGAACGTATCATCATCGATCATTTTACGAGTCATGCGCGAACCAGTTCCAATTGCTCTTGTTGAAGCTGCTGCATCTTCTTCTGGTTCGCTTTCAGTTCAGACACGGCTTGGTTCGATTTTTCACTCGCCTTTTTGAGCGCTTTCTCCACCAGAGAGTTCTGATCCAGCACATTCACTGACAATTGACGCAAATCCACTAAAACAGACTTCTTTAACTCATCATACCGAATGAAATGGGAAGGGCATCCTTTTCTGCCGCGCTTCTGATAAGTAGCGCAAACATAGCCTTCGCGGTCATAGTTTGCAATCTTTTGCCAACCCCATCAATATTTCTTTGATAATATCCATAATCAACAACAAAATGTTCAGTTGCTTCATTGGTCATAATTGCATTCTTCCTTTACGTGTATTTCGCCTAACGCCTTATTCACGAACTTCGTAAATAATTCCATATGTTGAGATTCGCGAAATGATTACGTTATCCTCCCCGTTAGCTCAACGAAGAATGTCTTGCCAGTTTGGAAGCAGCTCATAGTCTCTAATGTGTTTGTATTCTAGAACCATTACAGCTACCGTATTAACTACACAGAAATTCACCTATCGGGAATGTAACAAAGTTCTTGTCATCAGTCGGGAATGATATCAAGTTCTTGTCATTGTGTTTTGACAAGAACTTGATATCATAAAAATAAAAAGCCGCATAATTAGCGGCTTCTAATGTTACTATCTTCTTGTCACCCGACATGTCGGAATGAACTTGTTGCTGAAATTATACAGCCCTTTTTGAGCAGACAATAATTTGAAGGTGTTCGTTCCCTCGAAAGGATCCTTAATCTGCTGTAGTTGAACAAGTTTTGGATCGTTTGCCACCTGCATCACAATTGTATCGATTTCCGCCAGTCTTCCACAAGCGTCGATGTTACCTGTTCAAACATCTGCATATTGATGTTTCGGGCTTCCTCCCCAACTAATGAGAGCGTCTGTCGGTAAATCACCCCCCCGCGCACAAGGCTAGGGTGACTAACAGGGCGAATGGAAGCATTAGTCGTATATACCAATTGTTGATATCAATCAATCGGGTAAGATTCATTATAATATTCCTTTATAAAATAGTCAGGCTTCCACTTGCCTCATTAGACCTTGTTATTGTGAAGAAATATACCCTAAAATCACACCCCAATCAGACCTTTTAAACACAACATTCTCTATTCCTCTATAGAAATTTCACCTATCGTACAGCCTACAATGACGACCTAATATAGTATAAATCCTACCTTTTTATATACTGAAAGAGTAAAAAAGTTCATACTTTAGTTCGGCTCTCTCTCCATTTGCTTTCAACCAGGTATCCCCATTTAGGTAGCCCACAATTGATTTACTACCTGATTAGGTGCAAAAACACACGATAATAGAGTCGGCCTGAATGACGCTGACAAATAGCCTTTATTATAGTACAATCTCTACATCCAATTATGTAGGTGATTGATAATGCTTGTGCTTGAGCTGAAAGTTCCGCCATTCCCTCTGTTAGCCACGGTCGGCCATACATTATGGCCACCGGGAATTATCCATGCAAGGCGCCGATTTGATGTTTTTGACATTATTATTTGTGTCAACGGTACACTCTATATGGAAGAAAACGGGATTCAATATGATATCAAAAAAGGTATGGTATTGGTGCTTGAACCTGGAAAAATGCATCATGGCTATCGCCCAACCGATACAAATACGGAAGTGTATTGGATTCATTTTGAGTATCCGCTATTGTCTAAACCTGTGCTGGTCGATAAAAACAATTGGCAGCAGCCTCTGCTGAACAGGACGGACCAGGATACCGAGGCTCATCCAGGCATGGTGGATATCCCAAAATTTACCGGGATAGATTTGCGTACGGTCGTCCCCCTTCTGAAGGAAATGATAAAAATACATAGCGTCCTTTCAGCATACCGCTCCTACGAGCTGCAAGTTTTGTTTGGCCGATTTCTCATTGAACTTCAAAGCACCATGAAAAAGAGCAGCCCACAGGCCCGATCCCTTTTTCTTGGGGAGAAAGTTGCCTCATATTTGGCAGATGGGTTAGAAGCTCCCTTTAATTCCGTACAAATGGAGAACGACCTGCATTACCACTTCGATTATTTGGCGCGCTGTCTGAAACAGTATTCGGGTATGAGCCCTCTGCAATACAGACATCATCTCCAGATCGAACGGGCTAAACAGCTCCTAGTGAATTCAGATCTAACTCTAATCCAGGTCGGTGAACAATGCGGATTCCGTGACAACAATTATTTTACACGCCTATTCAAACGCCAAACTTCTTTTACACCTGGCGAGTACCGGAAGCGATACCAAGTATTTCGAGTGGATTAACACATGAAATGTCCTCCCAATTGAAAAAAGCGCTGTCACCATTCAATGGTCAAGCGCTTTTTTTTAGCTGTGCATTGTTAATAATGATCGAGATTTCAACACTCATATTACTTACCAGAGCATGTAAATTTTTCAGTAGAGGGCTTCCTTTCCAATCTAGGCGTTAATCCCATGTGGAATCCAAAAGGGGACATGTTATTTTCTAATCAGCCAGTTTGCTGGAACAGTTTGGAGTTCCGTCGGATGACGATATCGTTCTCCGATTTCTTTAAAACGGTCTAGAACATTCGCATCCAACAAGCCGCGCTGATTTGGAGCTCCATTTAATAAGAATGACACGTTATGGTTGTTGGCATCCTGTACTTTATCCAATACCCAATCAGTGGTTTTGAGTTCCATTGTCGTATCCGAAGTTCTCCAAAACCAGGTTTCAGTTAATACATTGCAGCTTGCCCCCGGACCTACAAAGGATTCTTCAATTTCTTGCCCTGCAGCATTTTCATAAAAAACGATATCAGTATGTTCCAAAGTCGATTCACAGCTAATATTCATCAATAAGCACTTAGGCTGCAAACTCTTCACGAGTTCATTAATTTCTTCGAAAGGAAGGTCCTCGTAATTAGGCCCCCCCCAATGGGCGTTCCATCCGTCAATGATCAAAAACGGAAGTTCACCATAGTTTGTCAGCAATTCTTCGATTTGATTTTTAATGAACCGCTTATCTTCCGATGTGCATTTTTTTCGACCGATTTGATGATGCAAGTCTAGCATAGAGAAATAAAGACCCGCATTAATACCTTCCTCCCTGAACGCATCAAGATATTCTTTGACGACATCCCTTTTGTCGGTTGCATTACGGATGCAATGCTCCGTATATCGGGTAGGCCACAAGCTGAATCCTTCATGATGCTTTGCTGTCAGTGCAGCGAATTTCATCCCCGCGGATTTCGCTGCTTTCGCCCATTGCGCACAGTCCAATTGCTCAGGATTCCAGCGTTTGGGATCGAATGGAAATCTGCGAGGTTCATCATGATTCTCATGCCTGTATTCCCAATCCTTAATTTCCGTTTCAGCAAACTGAAACGTAGCACTATTAAAGTGAATAAACATTCCGAGTCTCTGATTTACAAACCATAGCTGTCGTTGTACCAAATCATAATTATCCATATAATTACCTCCTCTAACTGTCAGGTGAGTACTCACCATCATATGATATCTACCACTTTAAGTGATTATGATCCTTTATACAGCTATCAAAAACGACATTTTACCATACAATTTCTACTTTTCTTTAGTGAGTGGTGATCAATTTAAATAGTACACAATGCGGAATCTGCTGCCCTCTCTGTCGGCTTATAGAGAGTAAGTAATTCTATAGTTATTTTGTGTGTCCAAGTCATTGCCCAAGTTAGCTCGCGAAGCAACCAGTGGTCGCATAAAACGTGATTTTCGCGTATTTTCGGGAAGTTTAAATGTTTTCTTGTAATATGCCTTATGGAATAAATAAGCCCACCGATCATTTAAGATCAGTGAGTTTCTCTTATATTGATTCCTTCGGATTGCATGGGTTTTACTTTTAAAATGTAAATCTGTTTACATAGTTATCAACGTATTCACGAAGTGATTTATTTTCTAGTATGGGGTTGTCAAATATTCTCATCGCATCGCAACTATTGATGGAATATACGATTTCATATTTCTATTTTTATTCTTCATATTGCTAGAACAATTCGTACACACCAGATTGATTGGTAGATCACTTCTATTATTTTTATAGTAAACTTGAACTGTATCAATCCCCTTTTCTAAATCAGCATCTAACTTAAAGATTATCGACGGTAAGCTCCTTACAGTCGCACCGAAATGGAAAAAGATCAATGAAATGATTGAAATGAGCTTACATCGAAACAATCATGGTATGAAGTTATCAAAGGTAGATCATATGAAATAACCTCATCCGCACCTAAAGCGCGTACGAAGTCGACATTTGATGAACTTGTTGTTGTCGTGACGTGAGCACCTAATGCTTTTGCTATCTGGATTGCTGTCGTGCCGATTCCGCCGCTGCCTCCCAACAAGAGAACTTTTTGTCCTTCAATGACTTGACCAAATTCCACTAACGCTTGCAATGCCGTCAGAGATACAAGAGGTAAAGCAGCCGCTTCGCATATGACAATTCTTCAGGCATCAAAGAAACGAAGCGTGCCGGCACAATTATTTGGTTCGCATATGTACCTTGTTTCTCGATTTCCGGTCTAAAGTAAACATCATCTCCAACTCGAAGCGTACTTACTTTATCCCCCACTTCAATAATTTTTCCGGCCCCATCCGACCCTAAAATCAAAGGAAAATCATAAGAGAAGCTCCTTTGCAGCCAACCTTCGCGTATCTTCCAGTCCACAGGATTAACACCGCTGGCCCGAATAGCAATCCGAACTTCATCCGGTCTTAGTTTATGATCTGGAACTTCAACAATCTTTAGTTTTGAAATATCTCCATATTCTTCGATTCCAATTCCCTTCACACGATAACACTCCTTAGTTACGATCATGAGGTTGAAGATAAGATTATACTGTCCTGTTTTGATTAAACATCACTCATCAAATATAGAAAGAAGCTTAATTGCGTTTCTTTATTAGAAACTTTCTAACTTCTTTTGAAATTCCATTTTGATTTACCTATGATGAGGCCATACTGCCTACATTTTTCATCATCTCTGCAACAAAACAATACCTCGTTAGGAGTGATTCATTCTAAACGATTGAATATTGGGTAAGAGTACTTTGTCATTCCGGAATAATTTGTAGATGCCATGATGTTAGGACTGATGAATAACGTGCTACAACACAGAAAACCTCTGTTTCTGTTCATATCGAAAAGAAACTCAATCCCCCTCTTGCCTTATCCATTCGTAGGAGGTGCTAAAGAGATGCTCAACTGGCTGTATAAAAAAAACAGATAGTTGACCATGATACAACATACCCCCTAAAAATATGTATAATCCCTTTCAATCCAAACAATTGGAGGATCACAGTGCATAAAAAATATCGGATTAGTCGGTTCCATTATGGTCGTTTGCTTATCTGGTTCATATAAACTTCATCAATATCCCCTAACGCCTCAAGCGTACTGGTTTAGTATCTGCTTATAACTTGGGCGAAGGGAAATAATAATTCCCATTACTAATTAATGGAACCATTAACTTAACTAAATTTTATTAAGAGGAGTACTTTATGAGTGTCATTACAATTTGTGCGATTCTAAAAGGAATACCAGGACATGAAAATCAGCTACGCGATGAATTACTTAAACTAATTGAACCTTCGCGTGCAGAAATAGGCTGCATACAATATAAGCTTCATCAATCGCTCGAAGAGAAAGGTACATTTGTCTTTTATGAATCTTGGGCTGATCAAAGTGCCATAACCGAACATATAAACACAGAGCATTTTCAAACATACCGAAAAAATATCGAAGCAATAATCGATACTGAGGTCGTGTATCATTTGCAGAATACGGAATCATAAATTGCAATGCACTTTTAAGAATACTTTTTTGTTTTCATTAAGGCATTTGATTCTCATGATCTCATTGAGTTTCATTTATAGAAACTTATTCTCTTTATTTTGAACTTTGTTGATTTCTCACTTAATATTAGCCTACATAAAGGAGGTGAAAGTATGAATTCAAAAATCTTCATTGCTCTAATGTCACTTGCGCTAAGTGCTTTTGCCATTGGAACGACGGAATTTGTTATTGTCGGGATTCTGCAAGAGGTAGCCACAGATCTTGGTATATCGGTAACGCAGGCTGGGACTTTGGTGTCTGGGTATGCAGTGGCCCTGGCTATTGGAACCCCGATCGTTGTAGTTCTAACCGGAAAATTGCCTAAAAAAGGATACTTGGTGTTCCTCATGATCGTGTTCACTGCAGGGAATGCTCTGGCAGCTGTAGCTTCTACCTATTCCATTTTGCTCTTGTCTAGGATCATTACAGCTGTTGCTCATGGTGTGTTTTTCGCAGTTGCAGCTACAGTGGCCGCAGATATGGTTCCGGCTAACAAAAAAGGTACCGCCATCTCCATCATGTTTACCGGGTTAACCGTCGCGACCATTCTTGGAGTTCCCCTTGGAACCTATATCGGACAGCAATTTGGTTGGCGGATGTCATTTGCTGTAGTCGCTGTATTAGGGTTAATAGCTTTATTGGTCAGTCTCGTAGCCGTAGAAAAAGTCCCGCGTTCGAAGCACTCACCGAGCTTGAGGGATGTTGGAAGCTTAATTGCCAACCCTCGGATTCTCACGGCTCTACTAATGACGGTACTGGGTTTCGGCGGGACTTTCGCTTTGTTCACGTATATCTCTCCTATCCTTGAAGAGATTAGCGGGTACTCAACATCGTCTATTTCATGGCTGCTGCTGGTTTACGGTGTTGCAGTGGCTATTGGGAATATTATCGGGGGGAAATTAGCAAATGGGCATCCTGTAAGGACGCTTCGATTCGTATTCCTGTTTCAGGGCATTGCCCTGCTGTTGCAAATTTGGCTACTGCCCAACAAGACGCTCACCATTTTGTCCCTCATATTAATGGGTTTCTTCGCTTTTATGATGTCTCCCGGCGTACAGGCATACATTCTAATGCTTGCAGAAAAGCTGGTACCATCTGCTAAGGATGTTGCTTCTGCATTTAATATATCTGCATTTAATATAGGGATAGCAGCTGGTTCGACATTGGGCGGGCTTGCAGTAGACCATTTGCATATTATGGACACGGCTTGGATCGGTGCAATTATGGTGGGATTCGCCTTTTTACTGGCAGCTATAAACTACAGAATGGATAAGAAACAGAAACTTTTTATTGAGGAGAGAGGATAAATGGATTTGAATACATTAGACCTTTTGGAGAAAGAATTGGAATTCACAAGTTTTAGCAATCAAGATGCACTTACCATAGGCAATCTTATCGTGCAGTATGCCCAAGAAAACAATGTTGCAGTGGCGGTGCATATTGAACGTAACCGCGTTCCTGTGTTTACGCATTTGATGGATGGAACTTCGGAAGAAAACTACGTATGGTTGTTCCGCAAAAAACGGGTTGTCGATCACTATAACCGCAGTTCTGCCTACATTGAGGAGCGCTTTATCCAAGGTGGTGCTTCTCATGCAGAACATTCTCTGCTATCAACTGCAGAGTATCAAGCGGTGGGCGGTTCTATTCCCATTCGTGTTAAAGGTGTTGGCGTAGTCGGTTCTGTTACGGTCGGTGGATTAACCGGCGAGTTGGATCATGCTTATGCAGTAGAGGGCATCCGTCTGTTTCTGAATGGTAAATGAGTGGTCGTGGCTAAGCCATAGCCACTTTAAAATAGATAAGAGGGTTGGGCGTAAAGCTCTTGCCCTCTTTTTTTCATTTCGTTCATTAATGAGCAAGTATCTCCAAGTCGAAAATGCGTGAAGATATTCAACTTCAGACTATATGTGGACTAATTATCCAAAGTCAATTGTTATCCAAAATATATCCTAAATGCAAAGGTTTTATTTAATATGTCAATAATTAAATTAAAATATATTTGATTGTCGTTAAGAAGTATGCTTCCAGCAAACCTGGAATCAAAATGATAATCCTGAAGACAACATTAATTAAATGCTTAGAGGTGAATCAATGAATCAATATGAGGTTTCAACCCTAAAAAAAGGACTGCTCATTCTTGACGCGTTGCAGCAAGGTGAACCCATGAGACTGACTGAGATCATGCACCGGTTTAATCTTAACAAGTCTACAACCTTTCGTCTGCTATATACGCTGGAAATGACAGGTTTTATTCAAAAAGAAGGTCATACGTACAAAGCCTCTGAAATAAAGGGGCACCATTCATCGTCTGCTAACACTCGGCTTAATTGGTTAGTCGTTCCATCCCTGCATCAATTAGCACAGGAACTTGGCGAAACCGCATATATCGGGATATTAGATGGAATGAAAGTCATGACTGTACAAGTGGTGGAGGGCAATCATGCCATCCGTAGTCATACACGTGTAGGTGATTCCGCTTATGCCCATCTAAGTGCCTTTGGCAAAGTGATCCTGGCGCACCTAAGTGATGAACAACTAAAAAAAATGCTTATACATCTCACCCAGCACAAAGCAACAAAGCATACCTTTGACGACAACCATTTATTAAAAGAGCATCTGAACGTAATCCGCCAACAAGGATACGCCATTGATGATGAAGAAACAGAAGTGGGTTTACGCTGCGTTGCTGCACCAATATTTTATAATGGTAAAGTGATTGCAGCATTGGCTATATCCGGCCCTGCCGCACGATTAAGCCGAAAGAGAGACCGTGCGGTTAGTAAAAAATTGAAGGAATGCAGTGCACAGATTTCTGCTCTACTTTGACCCGCTCACCCGCTCAACTGCTCAATTTCGCGGATTCATCTTATTATGGGTGATGATTGCAGTCCCCAGAGAGTACGTAGACTGAATTGCATCGAGGAACGGATTTATGACCTGAACCTCTGTATCGTGTGAAATCTTTAAGTTCAAAAGAGCCTCCCTTTCAGAGAGGCTCTCAGATTGTCGAGAAACCCTGTACTTTTTTTCAAAGTACAGGGTTTCTTACATTTCAAGTGTCAACAATGTAGTCTTATTAGTGTCAAATTCCTACAATGTGCTCACTTTTGTGTCATTAGACATTTTTCTTCATTACTATCCATGACTAGTGACTCCTGTTCTCTCTCTTTCAACTTCCTACTGATGAATTAATAGCTCCTTGCCATGTTATCGTAATATCCCTTATTGAGGCATCAAGTAATATGATTAAAATAAATGGCAATCCTACCTGTTGGTGATCTGCGCGCTGGATGTTTTAACACCGATTTCCGACCCAAGGCCGATCTCCAGTTTTATAGCCGGGACTTTCGCTTTTGCAAAAAATTCGGCTTTAGTGATTGTGCCTACACGCATATCCAGTTTTAAAAAATCTTCGAATGTTGCCATGGTATTTCCCCCTAAATTATTCCCCTGCATTTCTGCGTTAATGCGAAAGACGATTCGCCGACGAATATTGCAGGGATTGCCGCCAAAAGTACATCAACATACCCAGCAACGTTATCAATCCGCCAACAAATTGAAAGAAAGAGATGGTTTCTCCCAGGAAGATATAAGCCAGTATAATAGCCAAAACGGGTTCTCCAATAATGCCTACAGACACAGTTGTAGCCCCTATCGACTTAAGCAGCTGATTGAAAATATTCTGACCAAATATGGTGGGAACGATCGCAAGCATTAGGAAATATGTCCAGTCCGATGAATCGTAATTGGTTAAGGAATAGCCGTTCAGCATGCTGTAGATGAGCAGCACACTTCCTCCGAGAAAGAAAACCACAACACTATACATATTAGCATCGAATTTCCGGCTCAACTTTTGTCCGACAAGCATATAGGCTGAAACCAGTATAGTTCCAATTAGAGATAATCCGTCCCCAATTAGTGCTTCTTTTGAAACCCCGATATCGCCCCAAGCGATGATCACTGAGCCAAGCAGCGCGCTCACTAAGCAAATCACACTCAGAAGGCTAGCTCTTTCCTTGAATACAAAATATGAACCGATCATGACAAATAGCGGCTGCAGCGCCAGGATCACCATGGAACTTGCCACCGAAGTATAGACAAGCGATTTCATCCAAAATAAGAAATACAGTCCTAGGAGCAGGCCGGCCAGAAAAAAAGTCCCCCACTCCTTGGCGCTCAAGCTTAAGGAGCGGATCGTTTTCCAAGGGACAAAAGGAAGCATGATGACAGCTGAAATATAAAGCCTATACATACCTGCTATGGCAGTTGGCGTTTCTGAAGATTTAATCATAATTGAAGAAACGGAAACCGATAGAATGGCGATAAAAAGCAGTGCGTAAGGATGCAGCAATAACGACGCTTTGCGTTCTTTCACTTAAAACCCTCCAAGAGGTCTTATCCGATCGTCTGTGCACAGGCTCAAGTGATAAGCCATAGATATGATATAATAATATCATCGTTCTTTAATTCAATGTGCAAATATATCACTAGATAATATGGATATATCGTCATAGAAAGAAGGTTTTTGACATGCCAAAACCGCTGTACGAGACAATCGCATATCCCGATCGTTCGTTTCCATACATTATGTACACCCATTCGCTCTATACGAGCATTCCTGAAGGACGGGGGTTTAACGATCTGCACTGGCACGAAGAACTGCAGATTACGCTAGTAACGAAAGGAACACTAGTTATTCAAGTAAACGGAATCGATCATGAGTTAAAGACCGGCCAGGCGATTCTGATCAACAAAGGAATTCTTCATGTCACGACACAACTGAGTCATGTTGGCGAATATGTAAGCTTTAACTTCCCCGAAAAGCTACTCGCCTTCCACGCAGACAGTACTATGGAAGAAAAGTATGTGCTTCCCTACACCCGCTCTTCTTTCGTTTCTATCGTTATTGCAGGAAACGCGGAGTGGGAAAAGCAGGTATTGAACATGCTTTGGAGCATGCAACGTGTATTTAATATGAAAAAGCGATGGGGATGGGAATACGAAATTTCGATCAAAACTGTACAGCTCTGGTTCATCTTAATATCTAACCTTTCGCTACCGAAAGAGGAGGCGCCAAAACACGCAAAACAGCAGCAGGAAAGATTGCAGCTTATGCTTAGCTTCATCCATCAGAACTACTCGAGTCCTATCACGCTTCGCGAAATTGCCGATACTGCGCATTTGAGCATTTCGGAATGTACCCGGAGTTTTAAAAAGACGGTTCGTATGACGCCATATGAGTACCTTATTAAATACCGGATCAGAAGAAGCTGCGAACTACTGGTATCCACGGACGATACTATAACCGATATATCCGGAAAAGTGGGCTTCAATCACGTAAATCACTTCATCCAGTCCTTTAAAAAAGATCAAGGACAAACACCTAGAAGCTTTAGGGAATTCAGAAGCGGCATGAAGAAATAATATGCAATGGAACAGGGTGTCTTGATCTTGCATATTTCGCTGGTATACCCAGAGTAACCAGGATCTAGATATGTGATCTTTTCGATCAGAGGTGCTGGAGCATAGACTCAATAGCCATAGATGGAATTCTCCTCGTTAAAATATTAATACCGTCATTCGATTCGTGTCCCAATGGGAATAGCTTCAGTTAGATATTTATCTAATCAGTAATCGGTACAAGTTCTTGTCCTTGGCTCGGGACAAGAACTTGTACCGATAAAATAAAGAAGCCTCTAGAATAGCGACTTTCAATGGGACGATGTTCTTGTCCCCCGACAATTCTCTTCATACGTCTGACGTTACGTCCCGACCGGCCATTGATTGAATATAGGTGTCAAACGCAGGATTCAAAGGCACCTCTACTTAGTAAATGTCAGAATAGCTGCCTCTATTTTGTTTATTCGCAATAGTAGGTATCTTAGGCAAACCTAGCTTCTCATATTTTCAAGTGTTCCGAATAATCCCTGGCGCTTAGCAGAACTTCATTGTAACCACCCCACCAGAATCACAGTTGCGCAGTTCTAGTTGTCCTCCGTGCGTTTTAGCTACTTGTGCTGCAAACCAAAGGCCAAGGCCATTGTGTCCATCGGCGCCACGTGCTACATCTCCGCGCCATAGACGCTCTGTCGCATGGTGTAACGCTTCCTCGCTAAAACCGGGGCCTTCATCGCACACAGTGACTTGCCAGCCGCCATCTATCATACTGCTTTCCAAATACACGTTTCCACCCGCCGGTGTATGCTCAATGGCATTCTGCACTACATTACCGAGGGCGCGAAGTAAATGATCTTTCTGAATGCTCGCAGTACCCTTCAGGCCGTTTTGGGTTTGCAAGCAAACCCTCTTGGCTTCTGCAATAACCATTGTGCTCTGGCAAAGCTCGTCAAACATGGCGGGCAGGCTGGTGTTTTCAAATGCCTCATTCGCACCGGTGGAGGTTTCTAACAAGCTGGCAACATACTGCTTGGCCCGGTCGTTGCTTGCCACAATGGTTTCCACCATTTTGCGGCTGCTCTCAGGCAGTTCTTCATCCAGCAGAAGCTCAGCGTTTCCTCCCACCAGGGTGAGCGGGGTTTTTAAATCATGCGCGAGTGCTGCTATTTCCGCATCGCGTTCTTGCTGTGCCTCCCATTGGGATGACAGGGATCTGTACAATGCCTCCCGCATTTGCTCCATAGCATCGAGCGCCTGATTGTACTCCCGTATGCCGGCGTGGGGAATTGTGAAATCCAGCTCCTGCGCGCCTACCTTCTTGCTCACCTCGCTGAACAGCTTCAGCTTGGAGGCGAGGCGCCGACGAAGCCACAGGGTGTTGAACAGCAGACAAAGCAACAATGCCACAACAAGTGTGGCCAGCCCCAGGTATTCCGCGGGGGGCAGCATGTCGCGCAGCACAGGATTGACAAACTCCGCCCTGAAATGCCAGCGAAGGATCACGGTGCTTCCATCCGCGTAGGTGTGCCGCGAAACATCTATGCTGTTGGCGTCCTCCTGTAAAAAACCGGCCAGGACTTCCAGCTTCTTTCCCTCTACGTTGCTTTCCAACACTTCGCCGTTCCGGCCAAACAAAGCGTATTCGGCCAGGAAATCATCACCAGGAGAAATAAAGGTTGTCGGCTTTCCAGCCAGCATTTGCTCCACCTGTTGGTTGGAGACGGCTCCCTGGTAAGTAACGCCAGTGTTTTGAAAGCGCACCATGACGAAATACCATACCAGGCAACATAACAGCATACAGCAAAGCATAACGATGGCAAAGCGTAAAAGCACAAAAGAAAGGCTTACCGAACGCTGTCTTTTCGCCATTTGTAGCCTACCCCCCAAACGGTTTCTATGGGGCTAAGTCCACCCGCTTTCAGCTTGGCGCGGATATTTTTGATGTGCTCCGCAACGGCCGACGAATCGCCTTCGGCGTCTAAGCCGAAAACAGCTTCGTATAATTGTTCTTTGGTAAACACCTGCCCGGCGTGCAGGACCAGGTGCTCACAGATGGCGTATTCTCCCTTGGTAAAAGGCAGTGTGTGTTCGCCCGCGATGGCCACTTTTGCCTGCATATCAAAGCGCACACCACCTTGACTCAGGGTGTGGGTCGGTTGCCGCACCTCCCGCCGCAGATGGGCGTTTACCCGTGCGCGCAGCTCCGCAATACTGAAGGGCTTTTTAATGTAATCATCGGCGCCCAAGCCAAAACCCTGAACAAGGGCCGCGTCTTCCGCCTTGGCGGTCAGGAACAGTATGGGGCAGTCCACCTCGGCACGAATACGGCTGCAAAGGGAAAAACCATCCTCAACGGGCATCATCACATCGAGCAGCAGCAGGTCATACAGATGGCATCGTGCGGGCTGCACGGTAGTGGAATCCGCCTCGGTGTCTACCTGGTGACCGTCCTTTTCCAGGGCAGCACGCACCAAGGCCAGCATATCAAGGTCATCATCGACCACTAACAGTTTCCGCATTGTCTATCCCCCTTGTTTTACTCTTGTATGACTTTACCTTCCCATCTACTAAACCATAGTATTGATAAAACTAGAATCATTGAAGTAATCATAATCAGAGAAATAATCCCCCAAAAAATAGGGGCACTTGAAAAGTCAAAAGTATTTTTTAAAAACCGAACACCCCATTCCCAAGGAATGATCGGCCAAATTTTATCACCAATCGCATTTTCGAAGAAACCCGCTAAAATTGTACCAGATATCCCTAGCAAAACAGAAATACTTGAACCAAACCTAAAAGCAATGGCTACGTGTAATAAATATAAAAATAAGTTGCTAAATAAAAATATATAAAACAGATCAATATATGAATCAAAGTGCGTTACGCTGATATCTAAAAACAAATGGACTCCAGTATAGAAACAAAGCTCATATGTTATGATACTTATGCTTGAAAGAAATAGTAGAAAGAACAATTTCCCCAGATATACACTTCTTCGAGACTCCACTAAACCTAGAGCATTTTGAATATTGTTTATATTCCGATCTAATTGAATTAATATTGGCACAACAATACCAACAAAAATCGGATAGCCTATTTGTAATATAACGAAAAATAACCTCACATCAGAAATAATATGATATCCAGCAAAAGCGTAATAAATTAAAAATAATGTTGTAATCACTATAGGCAGTAACAAGTGCAATAAAAATATTGGAGTTCGTTTGATTTTGGTAAAGTTAGAACAAAACTCCCTTATCATCGTCAATTGCGATACACCTGCCTTCTATACCAGCGCGATAATAAGGCGGAAAGAATCAGCATAGCAAGCACAGAAATCAATACCAGCAACGAGCATTCTCCTAAATTCAAAATGTATCTTGAATGGGCTTCGACCCATAATCCGTTTGGTAAGACTCCAAAACATGTAACCATAAACCTTGCAGACCAGCTATATGGGAAGAACCAAAACAAAGGCGTCAAGGAAAAAAACAATCCACCTAACGCACTAGCAAACAAATTAATGATCACAGAACCAATAAATCCGATTTTTTGATCCAAAAATAAACAGAAAGGAATCTGCCATAATAAAGAGAGCCACAATAAGCAGTATCCTAAAATATAATATCCTAAAATATAATATCCGCTATGACCCATTGAAACTAAAACACCTGACGATATGCCTTCGGAGATAATAGTGATAAGCGATAAGAATAATGAAATGATCAAATGATTAAGTGCTATCAAAATTGTTTTAGAAATAAATGTCTTCTTCAAGTCGATGGGCAAACTATAAATAGTTCGGTATTTGTGTTTTTGATCCTTCTTATTTACTAAATGACATAAAATCACTATGGACAAAGATGCAATCGGCATACTCCAATTGCTGACCATAGCACTTGAAAAACCGCCTAAACCAATACCAATAAATATGAAAACCATAGATATCATAATTAAAGCTGTCGGAATCAATATAATAAGTTTTCTGAACAGGGAGCGTTTATATTTTAGGTTTTCTGCTTTCAAATAAGTTTGCAACATCAGGAAACACGCACCTGTCTAATGATATCCATAAACAGTTGTTCCAGGTTTCCATTTACATCAATTTTATCTTGATACAACAGTGATCCATTGTATATGATCCCTATGTCATCGGCAACGTGCTCTACTTCGCTTAAAATATGACTGGATATAATCACAGATATCCCGGACTCCGCAAAAGTCCGAATCATTTTCCTTAATTCTTCAATACCAAAAGGGTCTAACCCGTTTGTAGGTTCATCTAAGACTAATAATTTGGGATTATTCAACAGCGCCAATGCGATACCCAACCTCTGTTTCATTCCCAACGAAAAATCGGATGTCTTTTTATTTTTAGCATCCATTAAGTCCATTGTTTGTAAAACTTCATTGCATTTATTTGTTGAAATCCCCAAAAGAGTCGCTCGCACTTTTAAATTTTCAAATGCCGTTAAATTCTCATACAGTGGAGGTGATTCGATTAATGAACCAATATTCAATAAATCTTTTCGAGTCCAAGGCTGGTTGTTGAATAATATTTCACCTGAAGTTGGTCTGATAATGCCTGTAATCATCTTCAATAATGTTGATTTTCCAGCACCATTAGGTCCTAATAAACCGTAGACAGAATTTTTTCTTACAGACATAGATAAATCTTTTATTGCATATGTCTTTTTGAATTTTTTAGAAACATTATTGGTTTTTATTATATACTCATACATCATAACTTCACTCCTATTGATTTGTTACTACTATGGTAACAGCCATCTTTAAGGAATTTATAAGGAAGAGGGCTACGGTATAAGGCGCCAGCGTTGAACTCCTGACGGAACCAAGGCATATTGATGTTGTGGTATGCATTTTTACATATTCCAGGGACCCGAGGGAAATCAGTTTGAACATATAGCTCGATTTTCGTTCTATTTTTTTATAAGTTCCCCTTTCTTCTTGCAGTAAAAAAGCAATTCGGATTAAATCCGAATTGCTTTTTCTTTGAATACTGTGCTCCGGTACCGCCAACGGAAAGGCCAAGCGATGTCAAACCCTCTTCGATTGCCGGATTTATCATTCATCCTGGATTCCCGGCAACTCATAACGTTGTTACAAATGGCAATCCTAAAACATCAGCTATTGTTCCGCGTTTTTATTAATTACTCCTTTAATCCTTCTGACTCCAGCAGCAGAAGATTGTTCTTTTTTAATACTGAACTTTCCTAAGTTTGTTGTATCTTCTACATGAGGTCCTCCACATACCTCTCGACTCCAAACTTTCCCTTCGTTATCTTTGATTGTATACACCTTAACGATATCCGGATATTTATCCCAAAAATTCCCTTCAACATTATTTTCTTTCGCTTCAATTTTAGGCATCTCTGAAATATAGGTAACTGCTTTTGATGAAATCGCATCATTCACATACTTTTCCACCTCAGCTATTTGCTCTGGCGTAAGTTTTTCATCATGGTTGAAGTCAAACCGTAATCGTTCTGAAGTAATATTACTTCCTTGTTGATGAACATGATCACCTAAAACTTCCCTTAAACCAGCAAGTAATAAATGAGATACCGTGTGCAGCGCTGTTGTTTCTGCTGAATGTTCAGCTAATCCACCTTTAAATTTACCCGCAGAAGCAGTTCTGCTCTTTTCAGCATGTTTCTTTGCCGCCTCTATATAAGACGCCTTGTCCTCCATGCTATATCCACTTTCAGTTAGAAACTCTTCCGTCAACTCCAAGGGAAACCCATATGTTTCGTAAAAATAAAAGGCATCTGCACCTGTAACTTTACCCTTATTCTTAAGATGTTTTTGTATTTCAAATTCTCCTTGCTGTAAAGTTCTATAGAAAAGATTTTCTTCCTTATTTACGATTTCGATAACTTTCTTTTTATTACCGATCAAATCTTCATAAGCTGTTGCTTCATCTATATAAACTTCAGACAACTCACCCACAAAACTTCCTTGTATACCTATTTTTTTACCTGCACGAATCGCCCTTCTTAATAACCTTCTTGTGATATACCCTGCATCACTATTAGCTGGCTCCGCACCATCATTAATTAAAAAAGTAGCCGCTCTCACATGATCAAGTATGATTCTAAACGACTTTAAATCGTCAGTATATTGTTTACCACTTAACTCCATCAATTTTTTCTTGGGATTTAGGAAAAAAGCCGTATTATAAATATCCTTGTCACCATTAAGAGCTGTTGCAACCCTTTCTAATCCGCCTCCATAATCAATATTGGGATTTTGCATTTTTACAAATCCTGTGTCTTCTTTTTGGTAACACATAAATACGTTGTTCCCAATTTCTAAAAACCTCTCGCTTTCAGAAGCAGGATGAGCAAGTAGGTCACCGCCTGGTTCAAGATCATAGAACATTTCACTATCAGGCCCACCTGGTTCACCAACAGGCATATCCAATGGACTTCCGGCTCGACTCCACCAATTTTCTTTTTCATCGTATAAGAATATTCTTCCACCTCTAGATACCCCATATTGATAGGGATCATCTTCAATGATAGGTTCTATACCAACTGATTTGAATTTTTCTGACCAGATTTGAATGGCTTCCGTATCTTTCTGTATATTCAAATCATCACTTCCTATAAAAGCACTGATATACAACCTGCCAGGATCCATTCCTAATTCGATAATATGCCAATTCCAAACGGCATCGATTTGCTTTTTCTTATAGTTATTTTCATTTGCTTTAAACTCCCATCGACCTACCATTTCAAAAAATGTCAGATGCGACGTATCTCCTACTTCATCAATATCCACTGTTCTTAAACACTTCTGAATATTAGTTATCTCATTACCTATCGGATGCTTTTCCCCCAATAAATATGGAACCATAGGTTGCATTCCACTTCCTGTAAACAACGTTGAGGGATCATTTTCTGGTAACAAGCTAGAAGAGGGCACTTGGCTAGCCCCTATTCCTTTCATAAAATCAATATATGATTTTCTTAACTCATCTGGTGTCATTTTCACCATGCTCAATACCTCCATTTTAATTATTATTTATTCTCGGAAAATTTTTTTCAAATATTCAAGCAAATAAAAAAGCCCTAAGCTGACATATTTCTTGTCAACTTAGGGCGAACTTTTATGTCCGTGTTACCACCTAATTTCAGATTACTCTGCACTCTATCAATACGGGATATCTCCGATATTGTTTCCTGAATAACGGTGGAACTCCGTTGAAGCCTACTAAGATTCCTCTGTTCGGTTCACAGCTCCGAGACTGCTTCACTATTAGATCAATGAAGATTCGCACCAACCATCTTCTCTCTGTGAGATCCCTAATAGCTACTATTTCTCATCATAGCCTTTTCGTTTTAAATTAAAGCGATTCTAACACATTCAACATACTCCGTCAATTAACATCTTTGTTAAATTCTGAAATGGAATAACCCTCATCTCCGGCGATCCATATTAGTATAAGATCCGATGCGTTGGAAAATCTAACGTTGATGAAATAGGGAGGTGACCATTTCTGAAATGAATAACTCAACGCTAGCGCCGCACGAATCAATGGAATTGCATGAAGCGTTAAACTTCAAAACGCTCTGCCTCGCGAAGTCAAAACTTATGCAAGGCCTGGTCTTTGACCAAGAGCTAAAAGCCTTAATGCAGAAAGACGTAATTCAATCCACACAACAGATTACCGAGCTGCAAGCAATCTACGCAAGAGCTCCTTTCCATGCGCCTGTTCCGAATAGTCCGACACCTATAACACATTAAGGGGAATTCAAATGAATACCGATTATTTAGACCCGATTAATTCATTAAATATGCCGGAAATGGCAGATATGACTTTTGCCATGGACTTCCTTCTTCGTGCCAAGGAGGGTGTGCGTAATTTGTCCATCGCCCTGACGGAAACGGCTTCTCCCGATGTAAGAGCGCTGCTGCACGATCATCTTAAGCAGGGGATTGCAATGCACCAAGAAATCACAGAGCTCATGATTCGCAAAAAATGGTTCCATCCTTATGAGCTGAACGAACAGTACCAACTCGACCAGCTTTCAGCGAAAAATACGGTGATGATCGGGCAGATGAATTTGTTCCCGGATGATACATCGCGTAAAGGGATGTTTGATCGGACCCCAGATGAACATATTGGAGGACATAAAGCATGAAGGCGGTAACGTATCAAGGGATTAAAAATGTCCTGGTCAAAGAGGTGCCGGATCCAAAGATTGAGAAACCGGACGATATGATCGTAAAGATCACCAGTACCGCCATTTGCGGTTCCGACCTTCATCTAATTCACGGGATGATCCCTAACCTTCAGGAAAACTATGTCATCGGGCATGAACCGATGGGGATTGTAGAAGAAGTAGGCCCTGGAGTGACCAAGGTAAAGAAAGGTGACCGGGTGATCATCCCTTTCAACATCGCTTGTGGAGAATGCTTTTTTTGCAAAAATCAGCTGGAAAGCCAATGTGATAATTCAAACGAAAACGGGGATATGGGTGCATATTTCGGCTACTCTGGAACAACCGGTGGTTACCCTGGAGGGCAAGCCGAGTATTTACGAGTTCCGTTTGCTAACTTCACCCACTTCAAGATTCCAGAAAACTGCGAGCAACCAGACGAAAAGCTAAGCTTGATCGCCGATGCCATGACGACGGCATTCTGGAGCGTAGATAACGCCGGCGTCAAGAATGGAGATACGGTTATCGTGCTCGGCTGCGGTCCGGTCGGGCTTCTGGCCCAGAAATTCTGCTGGCTGAAGGGAGCAAAGCGGGTCATCGCCGTTGACTATGTCGATTACCGCTTACAGCATGCGAAGCGAACAAACCATGTGGAAATCGTAAACTTCGAAAAGGATAAGAATATTGGCAACAGTCTCAAGGAAATGACCAAAGGCGGCGCCGATGTCGTGATTGATGCTGTTGGAATGGATGGCAAGATGAGCGATCTCGAATTTCTAGCCAGCGGTTTGAAACTGCAAGGCGGCACAATGAGCGCATTTATCATTGCTTCTCAGGCTGTCCGCAAAGGCGGGACTATCCAAGTCACTGGGGTATACGGTGGACGCTATAACGGATTCCCGCTCGGCGACATTATGCAGCGAAACGTGAATATCCGTTCCGGACAAGCTCCGGTCATTCACTACATGCCGTATATGTACGAGTTGGTTACATCTGGCAAAGTGGACCCTGGAGACATAGTTACGCACGTCATTCCGCTCAGCGAGGCCAAACGGGGCTATGAAGTGTTCGATACCAAAATGGACGATTGCATTAAAGTCATCTTAAAGCCTTAAATTATGGATAGATACACGGGAGGACAATCCGAATGAATTCCAATCACGCTTTGCATGAGATGCTGGAGGTTCATGAAATGGCTGCGTTCAAGACGGTTTGTATGACCAAATCCAAGACCATGCAAACTCTGGTAACCGACCCTGAGCTCATGCAAATTTTGCAACAAGACGTACAATTATCACAACAGCAGCTTCAGGAACTCGGTGGAGTGCTGTCTAAAGCGACCCTATAGGAGATAAAACATGAATCCAATAATAGAACACATAACAGGGCTTCATACGCTGACCGATGAAGTGATCGCAATGGACTTTTTGATGAACGCCAAGAGCGGAGTCAGAAACTACGCCATGGCCGTGACCGAATGTGCCACCCCCGAAATCAAGCAAATTTTGATGAAACAGCTTGACGAAGCTATAGACTCCCATGAAAAGATAACAAACTACATGATGCAGCGGGGCCTAAACCATCCCTACCATATTCCAGAGCAAATTCAGCTTGATCTGAAGAACATTCAGACCGCTATGAACATTCTGTCCTAACACCGTATTTCGTCCAGACAAAATGCAGATGCAAAATTACAAAAGTATTTTTTGAGATGGCCTTTCCGCAAAACTGCGGAGGGGCTTTTGCTTCTAGGAAGCAAAATAATTCCGCCAAGTACATCATCGTCATCCGACCTCAAAAAGCCCTTTTATGAAAAGGTAGGAGCAGGAAATTCATCAATTCTTATACGAAGTAAACTATATGGTTTTTGCCGCAGGTCTCTTCCATAATGAAATCTCGCCTGACGATGTAATTGATTCACAATGACATATAAGTATTGATCGGGGCCAATCGAAAAAGTATCCGGCCATAAAATTCTCGGGTCATGTGCGATGGTTTCCATTGCGCCATTCGGCAATATCTTCCGGATACTGTTATTTTCATAGTCTCCCGCATAAACGGTTCCTTTTGCGCCGGTGATCATTCCATCAGACGCACCTTTTTCTCCCCAATACTGCACATATTGTGATAAATTCATGTCCTGTATTCTTCTGTCTCTTAGGGCTTCCGTTGAGATTGAGAACAGCTGACGGCTGGTTAGCGGAGCATAAAATAAAACCTTTCCATCAGGAGAAATCGCTAAACTATCGGAAGCCAATCTAAATGGGAAAGTCGAGCCGTCCGGGTTTCGATTCATCAAAATTTCACCTTCTACTTTCGGTAAAAAATAGGGATCAGGTGAAGTTGATTCTGCCCCATTTAATCGTCTAAATGCGTTTCCATTTTCTAAATCTACGACAATAATTGCCCCTGGCCCTCTGGAAGAAGAATCCGTTATATATGCATATCCTGCGCTTCCCACCCGAAAATCCAAACGGACATCATTCAGATAAGTTGTTGGCAAGACAACATCTTCTGTAAAGGTATATACTCTCCTTATTGTATTCGTGCTTAAATCAACAGCAACTAATTTTGCTCCCCCTTGAATAGGTTCAGAAAAATTTGGTGCCCCTGTATCTAGTACCCAAAGTGTTCCTCTTCCATCAGCAACGATACTTTGGACACTGACAAAAGACATTGTAATATTGTCAGTATTAACCATATTGTTTTCTGAACTGGGATACGGCTGCAATTCACCCTCAACAATTTCCGCCACAGTAAATTGAACGTCGTCTCCCCATTTTGGAAAGCAAACAAAAATACGACCGGTTTCGGAAACGCTGACACCTGTAGGCATAGCCCCATAAAAAGCATGCACCAGTTCAAACTGCCCAAAATATTTTTCCATAGGTAACATAGGTTGCATAATATCCTCCTCATCAAATCCGAACGGATATCAACTATATATGATGGATTTTTTTTGTAATGCCTGGTTCTTGATAAATTTTTCTATCGTGATGGATGCTGTGGGTTTCAACTTCCCATTATTAAAAATGTTGGTTATATTAACGCTAGAATTACCGTTTAGCAGAATAGAAAGATTTATCAAATCGAAATTTGATCTAAAGGATACAAGATTTCTTACCCTTAATGCTAAGAAATCCAAATGTTGTCCTCACTAGTTACTAGAACTTGTACCGATAAAATAAAAAAGCCGCTCAAAAAGCGACTTTCTATGGGACCATGTTCTTGTCCACCGACATTTCACGTTCTAGCTTTCGTCTTTGAAGGTTAGACCGGAGAAATCCGTATACGATGATATTATTTTTTTTCGTAATAATAACCCTTTACTATCACCTGGTTTGTATCTTCGGTCACTTCCTCATCAATATCTAGGTTAGCGACTTCATCTCTTGGAAATTGTTTTGGAAAAGGAGCATAATAAAAATCTCCATATTCAGTTACTACCCTTTCCGCTGGTTCCGTTCGAGCTTTTCTTTCGTATTCAATTTGCCAATCCGGTAATGCTTTTTTTGGTGGGGTGGTGTCATTAATAGTCGAGTCTATAACTTGCTTATTATCTATAAGTTCTCTGATTATAAAAAAAGCGCTCATTAATACAAAACAACATGATGCAATGATTATAGTTCTTCTCAAATACTTCTTATTCATGATCACTCACCCCTTCTAAGATGTTATTTGTTGTTGAGAAATACTTATAAGATAGGATCAATATATCCATTCCCTGAAATTGCAATCGTTCAAATTTGTTACCATTACCCTTTTCATTCGTTGATCGGGATTAACCCTAACCATAATTACCCGATAATTAAACGTTATTATAACGAAGCAATGTCTCAAATGAATCACGAAAGCCTCTCGTTCAACAAACAATCGTATCTTTCCGACAACTCGGTGAAAAACAAGAAAATCACTCTATCGAGTCATTGATCTATTAACCGATGTATGGTATTTGAAGCTGCATGCTCATCTACTCGTACATTCGATAAAAAAGAAAAAGTCCCCGTAAATACGGGGACCAGGCACTCTTCTTTGAATGAAACAACTGACTATTCTGCAGATATAACCGTAGATTCTCTTACGATAAGTTCAGGGTCAATCCGAACATTGCCCCCACGTTTCATCGTACCATCCATACGCTTCAGCAGCATTTCCGCTGCGGCAAGCCCAATCCGGTCAGTAGGTTGCCGGACCGTTGTCAAATGGGGGCGCAGCTTAGATGAGATATACTGATCGTCATAGCCGACAATGGCTACCTGTTCTGGAACCCGGATGCCTTCTTCCAGAAGAGCGTTCATGACCCCTAGCGCGATATTGTCATCACCTGCGAATACGGCGGAAGGAAGTCGCCCATCCTGTAGCCATTTGCGGCAGATATCATAACCAAAGTCGATTTCGAAATCGCCCGTAATCATTTCGAACGGCGCCAGGCTCTTTTCCTTAAGTGCCTGCAGAAAGCCGCTTCGGCGTTCCCTCGTACTGCGGAACATATCCTGCCCGCTTAAATGCGCAATGGAAGTATGGCCGAGATCGAGCAGGTGCTTCGTTGCGGTATAACCGCCTTTGTAGTTGTCTATGGTGACGGAAAAAGCGTCATTATCTGGCTTCTGGTTGTCAATCAGGACATAAGGGATATTGCGTCGTTTCAATTCCACGATATAGTTGTCTTCTTCCATTGGCGAGAGCAGAATCAGTCCGTCCACGCGGTCTTCCTGAATCAGATAATGGGCTTCGTCAGAGCCTATGCCCGTAGAGACCGAAATGGCCAGGAAATAACCGTGAAGTGCCAGCACTTCATTCAACTCCTTGACTACAGCGTGGAAGAAGGAGTCTTGAAGGGTGGTCACGATCAAACCGACAATCCCTGTCTTACCGCGGGCTAAACTCCGAGCGGCAGCATTAGGACGATAATCAAGCTCCTTGATGGCTTCCAGAACCTTTTGTCTATTTTTCTCTCGAACAGATTCGGCACCGTTTAAGACACGTGACACCGTTACAACGGATAGGCCTGATTTTTTTGCTACGTCAAATATACTAACCTTCATTGTTTATACTCCTTGCGGCGGATTTTCCGTACGATTACATTGGCTTAACACTAGTATACATGGACGGAGGCCTGGCCGCGAAGCTAAATTAACAGATGTACCGCCCCTTTCGGGGCGGTACCATTGTCTGCATTAACGTTTGATAATTTCCATGACTTTTTTCTGAATCGTTGGCATCACTTCTTCAACGGTTTTGTGTCCGGTATCGATCGGCTGCATTTCGTTGATGAACATGTCATTGATTTGCGAGTAGTTTGTGATCAAGTGATTATAGGATTCAAAGCCGTATTTCACAGCGCCTTCATAAACCTTTTTCACTTCTTCCGGATCGATGCCCTCAAAATGCTTGTAATAAGCTTCAGCTGCCTTCGTATTGACAGGTGGATTGCCGCCGCTCAGGTCAATGGATTTTTCCTGAACTTCTTCGCTGACCAGATATTTGATCCATTCAAAAGCTTCCTTCGGATGCTTGGAACCTTTCAGAATAAAGAGTGGATCGACGAACAGCACGCTGCGGATCTTGTCGTTGCCGCCAGCAGGAACTGCAGCCACGCCGACCTCGAACGGAAAGTCATTGGAGCCTGCAAGGCTCCAGGAGCCGCTGACGGTCATGCCAACCTTGCCGGTTACGAATGCATCGCCATTTTGTCCGGCTACGCTCTTACTCCATTCCGTCGTCGGGGAAACCTTATCTTTCAAAATCAGGTCAAACAGTTTGTTGTAGGTTGCGATCACTTCAGGAGAATCAAAATGAGTCTCCGAAGGTACGCCGCCGTTGGTCCAGGTATCCTGGGAGTAGGGTTCAACGCCGAAATACAGCGGGCGCATATCGCGTTCGGACCATGTAAAGTCGACGCCATACTGCGTTTTAGCGATATCGTCGGATACATGCGTCATTTTCTTGGCTTCTTCAACCATTTTGTCAAACGTCCAGCTCTTGTCCTCGTAATCGCTTGGAGGATAAGGAACATTGGCAGCATCAAACATGTCTTTGTTATAGAGCATGAGGGTCACATACATATTGACCGGAATCCCGTATACATGGTCTTTGATGGTATAAATGTCCATGAGGTCTTCCGGGATGCTGTAATCGGATGCCTTAAAGCCGTCTTCCTTTATAATGTCGTTCATGTCAAGCAGCATATCTTTGTTGAAATATTCCGCAAAACCGCCGTAGCCATAATGGCTTGTCACGTCAGGCGATTTACCGCCAGCGATCAGCGTTTGCAGCTTGCTATCAAACTGCTCGTAAGGGGCCTTTTCTATTCGGACCTTGATGTTAGGGTGCTTGGCTTCAAAGTCCGGAACCAGCTTTTCAATAAAAGTCCGGTCTTCCGAATCCATCGTATAATGCGTAATGGTTACTTGCTTGCTTGAAGAACCGCCGCTGTCGCCTTTGCCTTCGGGAGCTACTTCCCCCGCTGATTTGCCGCCGGTGCATCCGGACAATGCCAATACGACGAGCATGCTGAACGCAAGCAGAAGTGCATAGGTCTTTTTAATCCTTCTTTTTTTCATGAACTACAGTCCCCCATATACTCAAGTTTGTTTGCCGCCGCTGCGGCAGGGTCTTTACTTGATGCCTGTAAGTACAATTCCTTCAACAAATCGTTTCTGGGCTATTGCAAATAAGGTGACAATCGGCAGCATGGCGAGCACGGAGGCAACCATGAGCAGATGCCACGGCGGAATGCGAAACCGTGACGAGGTGAAGGAAGACATACCGACCGGAAGCGTAAATTTATCTGATGAGCTTAGGTAGAGCACGGGTGTCAGCAGGTCGTTCCAGCTGTAAATGAAGGCAAAGATGGCAACGGTTGCAAGTGCCGGACCAGACAGAGGCAAGGCAATCCGCCACCACATCCGCAGCTCGCTGCAACCGTCCATGCGTCCGGCGTCAAACAACTCATCCGGCAGTGTGGAAAAGAACTGGCGCAGCAAAAAGATATTGTATGCCGAGCCGAAAAATGCAGGTACGATCAGCGGCAAGAACGTATCGATCCAGTTCAGCTTGGAAAAAAGAATGAACTGCGGGATCATAATCGCTGGATAAGGAAGCATCATGGTGCTGAGCATCAACATGAACCACAGGTTGCTGCCCTTGCCCCGGTATCTGGCGAAGCCGTAGGCTGCCAGGGCCGACGACAACAGAGTGCCGACCACGGTCAAAGTGCCGATAATGAGACTGTTCATGTACATTTGGCCGAAGTTTAGCGTTTCGAAAATTTCCTTGTAGTTGCTCCACTGCCAGGAATCCGGCAAAAAGGTTGGAGGAAACTTAAGGAGTTCCTTCTTCGATTTCAGCGAGGTCGAAACCATGAAAAACAAAGGCAGAAGCATGAGAAAGGTGGTGACCACTAAGGCAATAAAGCTGGCAATGCTTACGGCATCGATTTTGCGTCGGCGTTTATTCGTAGAAGGTGAAGCCGAAGGACTGGCTGTCGGCATGGTTCTCATTTGCGTCCGCCTCCTTCATAGTGAACATAACGGTTCGAGAATTTCATAATAAGTGCCGTAAACAGCATGACAACGATCAACAGAACCCACGCGAGAGCGGATGAGTATCCAGCCCGGTATTCTTTGAAGGCGCTGGTGTACAGGTTGTAAACATAGAACCATGTCGAGTAGTTAGGACCGCCTTGGGTCATGACGTACGCTTGCGTAAATACCTGGAAGGAGTCAATGACACCCATAATCAACTGGAACAACAGCACCGGTGATATCATGGGGAGCGTCACATTCAGAAAAATCCGGAAGCGTCCCGCACCGTCAAGCTTGGCGGCTTCCACGAGACTTGCAGGCACGCTCATGAGTCCTGCGAGGAACAGAATCATGCCTGAACCTACTGTCCAGAAGGACATAATCATCAGAGCGTAAAGCGCATAATCCGGACTCATAAGCCAGGACGGGCCACTGATGCCGAACCAGGACAGAACGTAGTTGAACAGACCGATCGATGGATTGAAAATCCAGTACCACAGCAGTGACATCGCCACGCCGGATACCATGCTCGGAAAATACATGGCGGTCCGAAAAAATCCGCGGAACGGTATTTTCGTATTGAGCAGGAGCGCAAACCCGAGTGCCAGCAACAGTTGGATCGGTACGCTTATAAACGTATACCGCACCGTTACCACAACGGATTTCCAAAACAGATCATCTTGAAACATTTCGGTGTAGTTCGCCAGGCCGACATATTTCGGTGGGTGGATAATGTCATAGTCCGTGAAACTGTAATAAAGGGATGACAGAATCGGATACAAGGCAAACACCAGGAAACCGATAAGCCATGGAGCGATGAAGAGGTACATGTATAACGTCTGCCGCCGGCTTTCGCGATGGGTCACGGAAACACCAACCTTTCTTTTTATTTTGAAAATTATAACGATTTAACTTTCAATATAAGATTCCCCCTGTTTTCAGGGTTTCATAGGATTATGTATGCATAAAAGTTAAAGTGCTTTAATTTTCATAACCGGTCTGATGACAATATCATAGAGGATGATTTCTCAATTATCAACTCTTTTTTTAAGAAAATGAAAGCGCTACATCGCTTGCCACTGCTGAAACCATTTGACGAGAAGTCTGCCAAAGGCTGATACAGAACGGTTTGTAACCGATATCCAGACTCTGAAACATCATGAAATTTTTGGTTGGGAAAACACCTACGCTGGAAGGTAATAGCCCCCCTTCTAAGATCAACTTACACAGAGGGAGCAAGTTTTGCTCTACTGTTTCATTCCAAGCTAAAGTCTGAAAAGTTCTATCTCGAAGGTTTAACCTGTACGACGACGGCAATCGTCGAGCAGACCATTCGAGACTACATAACTCAATTCGCATTCAAACAAAACTAAACAACCAGTCACCGGTTTATTTCCGGCAACTGGCTGCTTAAACTTGCAAGGTGTTTTGATCCCTGTCTCACAAACTGGGGTCAGTCCCTCATGATACCATGTGGACTTTTTTGAGTGTCTACTTGAAGGGGATAATACCAAACGGGCTATAGTCTTTTTTTCTAGTAACTTCGGGCTGGCTGGTGGTCATTGCGCATGAATGAGCTTATAATAGGCCTTTTTCTTGCTGATCAGTTCCTCATGATTCCCGCTTTCCGCTACCTGCCCTTTATTAATGACATATATAAGATCCGAATCAATTATGGTGGATAAGCGGTGAGCAACCATGATTGTGGTCGTATCTTTTCGAAATTGCTGAACGTTGAACAAGACTTGCCGCTCCGTTTCCAAATCCAAGGCTGAAGTCGCCTCATCCAATAATAATAGTTCCGGATTGCCGATCAAGGCTCTCGCAATCGCAATCCGTTGGCGTTGGCCGCCAGATAGCTTTACCCCTCTTTCCCCAATATTAGTGTCATATCCCTCTGGCAAACTACATATATAATCATGAATTTGTGCAACCCGGCATACTTCTATAATCTCATCATCCGTATACGAACGTCCGAGCAATATATTTTCTCGGATCGTATCTGAAAACATATAGGGATCCTGCGGGACAGTCGCTACTCTTGAAACCCATTCTTCCATAGAAATCTTATTCAATGGCACATTATTGACAAGGATTGAGCCCCCCGCAGGCTCATAATAACGGCTAAACAAATGAACAATCGTTGATTTTCCGCCGCCGCTCTCCCCGACTAAACTAATCTTTTTACCAATAGGAAAATTCAGATTCAATTGATTGAGAATAATTTTCTCCTGATTATATCGAAAAAGAACTTCTTTTAATTCCAGGTTTGTTATCGGGCCTTTAATCGCTTTACCATCATTCGAAATTTCAGGACTGCTTTCCAATGAACGAATTTTATCGATATAGGCCATGTCACCCGACACATTCATCAAAGATTGGAACACATTGATAAACAAATCAGTGAATTGCGTGCTGAATTGAATAAAGATCACCAGTGTTCCAATTGACATATTCCCTTTGATCGTTTGAAACCCGCCAAAGCCCAATACTGTAAGGCTCACCAGCCATTTCAGAGGGTCGGTATACAGCATTTGCCTATTGATTATTTTTCCTTCCTCAGTTACCTCCTTGAAATAACTTTTAAATAGACGATCATATAGCTTGCGTTCCCAGTCCATTCGATGATATGCAATGACTTCCCGAGTGGAAGATATGCCTTCTTCCATCCTCACAATCAGATCCTTTTTCCTCTTCAATATCTCGCTTCTGCTGTTCTTTAAAATCGGAGCAAAGTATCGTCCAACGTAAATATACACGATAGACACCGCACAAACAAAAACGAGAAACAGCGGAGAAATAGCTCCCAAAATGAATGTGATAATCAATAACTGAGTTGTCTCTGACAATATAATTCTTGGGAACTTCCAGCATAGTACTTTGCCCGCTTCTATCGCGCTTGTCGTCAGCGTCTGGATATATTCACCCGTTCGATTAGATTGAATAATGCTAATGGGCATGCGTTGAATTTTCCCCAGCAGTGTAAACACGATTGATTTGCTGACATGATACTCATTCCGTATGGCCACGTAACTGCTGAGCGAGAACATAATCGAATGTACAAGAGCAGCCAATAAAAAGCCGAGAAGCAGCAAAATGAATACTTGAAAATTGTTGGTAACAAAAACACTGTCAATCAAATACTTTTGCAAATAAACAACCGCGGCCGAAGATAAGGCGTCAATGACAACCAATAAAATGGCCAGTATATACCCCCACTTGATCATTTTACAGTATTGTGCTCCCCATTTAAGATACCCCATTTAATAGATTCTCCTTTGGGTTACTCCGTTGTCCTTCCACTAACTCGTATAATAGCCCCTTGCGTTTCATTAATTCCTCATATGTTCCAAACTCTGCTGCTCTTCCATCATGAATGACAACGATTTTGTCGTAATGAATGATTGTAGATAGCCGGTGGGCAATTACGATAGTCGTTTTATTCACTGCAATTTTCTCCAGCGCTTGCTTGATCATGTTTTCGCTGGAATTATCGAGAGCAGATGTCGCTTCATCCATTAATAAAATGGACGGCTGCATAAGAAATAACCGTGCAATCGAAATTCGTTGTTTCTGTCCGCCGGAAAGATTAATGCCTCGTTCGCCGACTATAGTGTCGTATTTTTGAGGCAGCCGCTTTATAAAATCGTCTGCAAAGGCAGCTTTTGCAGCATGATAGACCTGTTCATCAGTCGCTTCCGGCAGCCCAAAGCGAATATTTTCTTTAATGGTGCCCCCAAACAAATAGGCCTCCTGAAACACATAACCAATAGACGATCTCAATTGTTCAAAAGACAACTGGTCGATCGGAACCCCATCCAGTACAATTCGCCCCTCTGTTACGTCATAAAACCGCCCGATAAGCTTGAATAAGGTTGATTTGCCGTTGCCGCTTGTTCCTACAAAAGCTACTTTTTCACCGGGCTTTATATGCAGATCGAATCCTTTTATTAAAGGTTCGTCCTTGCTGTAGCCAAAGTGAACGTTATGAAATCGCAATTCCCCTTTGACATTGTCCAGCCTGGTCGGTGTTGCCGGTTCCGACACATCAACGGATCTAGTATAAAACTCATATAGCGTTCTAACCTGTGTAATAATGTTTTTCTGTTCGGTAATGGAGGTTACCAGGAATGTTAATTTTAGCATCGCGGTAAAATATAACAGAATAAATGCAACCAGTCCGCCGGACGAAATCATTCCCCGTTGAATAAACTGATATCCCAAGTAAAAAATAGCCACGGCTCCAATATAGGATACAAATCTTCGGTAGCTTCCGCGAATATTAGTCAGGATCATTCCCGATCGCACGCTTTTGGAAAAATCCTCAAAAGAGTCCACACATTTCTTTTTATCCCAAGCATCTGCGCCGAATGCTCTGAAGTCTCTAATTCCCGATAAGCTCTCGTAAATTTTTTGTCCAAAAACCATTCTTTCTTGCGAAACCTTCTGGAAGGCAATTGCTGTTTTTCTCTCTAAATAAGGGCCAAAAATGTAGTACATTAATAAGCATGGAATCATAATTATTGTTAAATAGAAATTGATCGACAACATGTAAATAACGGAAATCGCAACAAACAGGAAGTGGTTGATCATGGAGGGGAGATGCGTGCGATATAGCTCTAACACAGTTGCTACTTCCGTATTAAAAAAGGATAAAGTTTTGCCGGAAGGGTTTTGTTCATAATAAGAAAAGCCCAATTGTCTAAGCTTCAAAAAAATAGAATATTCGAGATCTCGCGAACTTTTTTCAGAAATGGAACGTTGCAAAATATTGCTAAAAGCTTTAGCCATATAAACTAGTACATAAGAGATAAACAAAACGAGCAGCAGCACCCCAAACAATTTCATATTTTGATGGGGCAATACCCGATCGATAAGTATTTGTACCAGTTTCGGAATTAAATTTTCCACAGATGTTGTGGCCACGATACAGATGATTAGAAAAACAATTTCTTTTTTATAGGACTTCAAATAGGATAAGGTCCAAAGATAGGATTTCCATGCCTGTCTTTTTTTCTTCTCTCGCATGTTCGATTTGTTCCCCATTCTCTAGTAATTAAGGCTCTTTATTGCGAAAGCGTATACGACTTCCCCCTAAGTATTTCCAAGGAATGGGCTAGTTGAGCTCCTTGCTGCAAGCCTCCACGCAGTCTGCCAATATGTTTAACCCTTTTACAAGCCCTTCGTGGTCAATCGTGAGCGGAGGCATAATTTTGGCAACCTCATTGTCAGCTCCTGCGGTCTCCATAATCAGCCCGCGCTCAAAAGCGATTCTACAAACTTTGTCCGCCAGTCCTTTAACTCCAAATGCAATTCCTTGCATAAGCCCTCTTCCCCGTACTTGCCCGTTCATATTGGGATATTTTTCCGCTAGTTTGTCTAAAAAAAGGCGGACGGTCTGTCCATTCTTCTCTACATGGTTATAAAGCTCATCATTTTCCCAGTAAGAAAGAGCCTCAGCAGCAGCGACAAACGCCATGTTGTTGCCGCGAAACGTTCCATTATGTTCGCCAGGCTTCCAAATGTCCAAATTTGGCTGAATCAGCGTAATGGCCATCGGCAGCCCATAGCCTCCAATTGATTTAGAAAGACAAACGATATCCGGAACAATTCCCGCCTTTTCAAAGCTGAAAAATGTTCCCGTTCTGCCGCAGCCTGCCTGCACGTCGTCAACGATCAGCAAAATATCTCTGTTTTTGCAAAGTTCAGCGATTCTTCTCAACCATTCATAACGAGCTACGTTGATGCCGCCTTCTCCCTGAACCGTTTCCAAAATAATCGCCGCAGGGATAGAAACACCGCTGGACTGGTCATCCAAAATTTTGGCGATAACCTCAACAGTGTCTACCTCTTCCCCGTAATATTTATCAAAAGGGACAAATACGCTATGTTGCAGGGGCACACCTGCCCCCTCTCTTTTGAATTTATTCCCCGTAACCGCAAGAGAGCCCAGCGACATGCCATGAAAGGCGTTCGTGAAGCTCATGATCGTCTCTCTGCCTTTCACTTTCCTTGCCAGCTTCAGTGCGCTTTCCACCGAATTTGTGCCTGTTGGGCCCGGAAACATAATCTTGTAGTCCAGCCCCCGGGGTTTTAAAATCACCTGATTAAATTTTTTGAGAAATTCCGCTTTGGCAGAAGTCGCCATGTCCAAGCTGTGCGTTATACCATTGTTCATCATATAATCGATCAGCTTTTTTTTCATTTTCGGATTGTTATGCCCGTAATTCAGAGCGCCGGCGCCGGCAAAAAAATCGATATATTCTTTGCCCGCAACATCACGAAGCTTATAGTTCTCCGCTTGAGTAAATACAGTTGGGAAGCTTCTGCAATAGCTTCTTACTTCAGATTCAAGCTCTTCGAAAATGCTTATGTTCGGCTTGTCCAACAACTCTCTCATGCTTGTTTCCTCCTAAAACGTTACTCGTGATTGTTATCATCATTTGAAAGGATACACTCTTCCTAAAACGTCCGGCCCTATCCATTGATCTGAATCCGAATCCAATTCTCGTCCTCGTGCGCATTTCCCGGAAATAAATGGGCAGAATATCCGTTGCCTTCCTCGCATGATGAGCCTAAATCTTTTGCCAAACGGGCGAATAACGATTGGGAAGGGATATTTGAAGTGGACACCGTTGCCTCAATCGTACGGATCCCGGCGTTTTCCTCACGCTCCAGAAGTTGCTTTAATAAGGATAGTCCTACTCCCTGCCCGCGCTCAGATTCAGCTACGGCTATTTGCCATATGAACAATGTATCCTTTCGTTCGCTTGGCTGAAAGGCGGATACAAAGCCAACCAGTTCCCCGTTCTGTTCAGCCACAGCGCAGGTCTCCTTAAACAGGTCACATAGCATAATGTAACAGTAGGATGAATTCAAATCCAAAACCGCAGTTTCCTTAATTAACCGCCAAACACGGGAACCATCTTCTGCCGAAGGTTTTCGGAACTGAAAGGCTTCATTTTGCGGGAAGTTATTCATGACCCGATATTCCACTGGATAATTCCGGCTCATCAACACTCGGTGCGTAGGCTCCATCCTCGTCATGAACCTCGCGTCCGGTGATTGGGGGATTAAATACGCAGACCATCCGCATGTCACTGTTGCTATGTGCTCTAAGGAAATGCTTTTCATTCCCATTCAACGCATACATCGTACCAGGCTTAATTGGATACGTTTTGTTCTCTTGGACAACCTCGATTTCCCCTTCTCCCTCAATACAATAAACCGCTTCTACATGATGTTTGTACCAGATCATTGTCTCGGTTCCTGCCTTAATGATCGTATCGTGCAGTGAAAATCCCATGCCGTCTTTTTTCAAAAGCAAACGGCGGCTATTCCATGTCGGAGTGTCTACGTCATTTTCCGTTCCTAAAATATCTTCAAGTTGCTTTACGATCATGTAAAATGCTCCTCTTATTTGGATTGGTAAGTGATTCTTAATAAACTTGAACCCTATTGTCTCCTAAGCGGATGAACCCTTTACTAGGAACCATCCATTCAACAAGTCTGCACGGTTATAATCGAATCGTTCATCGTCTTCATAGTGGGTCACTGTTCCGCCCGCTGCTTCAACAATAGCTTGTCCTGCTCCGGTATCCCATTCCATTGTCGGTGCATACCTTGGATAATAGTCTGCTTTCCCCTCTGCAACGAGGCAAAACTTTAAGGAGCTGCCGGATGAAACAACTTCTATGGCGCCATGCTTTGCTTCCAGATCTTTAATGAAAGCTTCCGTTTCCTGCGACATATGCGACCGGCTAGCGACCACGCGAATAGCTGAATGTTCTTTTAAATTCGGCAGCTTTGTACTTTTTCGGATCAGCTCTTCTTCATTGAGTACGGTTGCTTTCGAAGCGTGTTCCAGTTTGTAAGCAGCATCACCGTTGCGGCCAAAATAAATGACGTCTAATGCCGGGGCATAAATGATGCCGATAGTAGGATAATTCCCCTCAATAAAAGCAATATTTACAGTAAACTCTCCGTTTTTCTTGATGAACTCCTTTGTTCCATCGACTGGATCAACCAGCCAGAAACGAGTCCATGTACGGCGTTCACTATACGGAATTTGTCGTCCCTCTTCACTTAACACCGGAATAGTACAGTCTAGCTCATTCAAGCGCCTCATAATCAAAGCATGGGCCCGTCTATCCGCCTGTGTTAATGGGGAATCATCCTCTTTAAATTCCACGTAAAAATCTTGTGCATACACGTCCATTATTTCTTTGCCAGCTTCCAATGAGATATTAAATAGGTCGTATAAATGGGAATTCCCCACCTGCTTCCAGCCACCTTTTTCTGCTATTTATAATCTCGTTTTAAATATTGGGCAATTTTTTTCATCACATAATTCGTTGCGTCTTCCAAAGAATATTGACTCGTGTCAATTTCAATTTCAGGGTTTTTGGGCACTTCATACAGGCTAGATATGCCTGTAAAATTTGGAATCTCCCCCCTGCGCGCTTTTTTGTATAAGCCTTTCACATCGCGCCGTTCGCATTCTGCTAGCGGAGTGCTGACATAAATCTCTATATATTCTTTTCCGATAATGTCTCTGGCATTTTGACGATCTTTTTCGTAAGGCGATATAAACGATGCTAGAGTAATCAATCCTGCATCATTCATTAACTTAGCGGCTTCAGCAACGCGGCGAATATTTTCCACGCGGTCACTCTCTTCAAAGCCCAAGTTTTTATTTAAGCCGAGCCGGATATTATCGCCATCCAGCAGCATGGTATGGTTTCCGTTAAACAGTAATCTCTTTTCAACTTCGTTAGCAAGCGTCGATTTCCCTGAACCAGAAAGACCCGTAAACCATAATGTTAACGGTTGTTGTCCTTTTTGCTGCGAGCGGATTTCTCTCGTAATATCGGTCTCTTGCCATACAATATTGGCGGAGCTATGGAGAGAATGATGAATGCTTTCGCAATTCGCAGTAACATTTGTCATTCGATCGATTAGAATAACCCCCGATACTTTAAGGACTTCGATTAAATCAAACTTCTATTTCAAAGTGTTATGGCTTCAAATTTTCTTTATACCATTTTCTAAGCTGGTTGATATTCGCCTGATGATAACGGCTATGGTCGGCTATATGCCATATGCCCCAACGAACGGTTGCTTCCTTTTCATTTTCATGCCCAAAAGTCACGATTCGATTCAGGTCCTCATCCGTTAATTGCGCGCATGTATCCTTCAACATGGTGATGACCGCTTTATAATCGGATATAAGAGTAAGCAAAGGTTCTCCCTTAACCATTGGGAGTCTGCCATTCGCATCGATCATCGGGCCATGCTGCACTTTCAAAGAAAGAGGAAGCGGTTGTCCTTTTATCCGATAAACCCAGTTAAGGTCCACATACAAAATATGTTTGATCAACTGCGCCGTACTATTGCTGCAGCCATCGGGCCCCTTATAATCGACTTCTTCTTGCGACATGCCGGCAGTGACAAGCTGTAGCCGGTCGCTGTTTTCCTTTACGGCAGAATATAGCAGTCCCACAATGGGCGACATATTGATTTCGCCTTTCAAATCGTATCGCACTTAACGCTCCCCCCTTAATTTAAATGACGAGCAGGTCGTCCTCTTCAGATTACTTCACGAGCAGTATCCCATATACGTTGTCCGTGTCCAGTTTGATCATCCTTGTTGTTCTGTGCATCGGATCAAATATGTGGATACCCGCGTCCATCGAAACGCTTTTTACTGTATGCGCAATGGCATTTCGAAACGTGCTTTGTCCAATATAAAGCAAGCGGCCGTCAGACTCTATTCCTCTGGTAAATCCTCCATAGCTTACTAACTCTTCGTCTTTTTTCACTACATTGAAGTTTAGCGACTCACAGTAATACAGTTCTCCGTTATATACTTTTACGCTATGCGGAAAATTTAAATTTTGTTTGATAATGTTTTTTGGCTCCAGCGTTTTTTTGTCAAATTCGACGATCGCGCCATCTTGTCGATCTGTCCAAAGATTTTTAGTTAATCCTTTCATAGAAAGCATAGAGAGATATATGCTTTCTTCGCCAACAAAAATATCATTGATATGATTCAAATCTTCATCCGGCTTGCTTAAATTGAGCTGCTTTTCAATTTCCATGCTATGCTCGTCATATACCGTTAACGTATTGGTCGCGGTTTCAATGATAAAAAAGCGTCCATCATCATAAGCGATGCCATGCAAATCAAAATCACGATCATGCAATTTCTTTTCCTTGTATACGGCAAATTTTTCATCTAGAAAAAAGATTGAGGATTCATTCAATACGCAATAGCCATTCGGACCATAAGAAATCCCTCTAAAATCCCCGCTCATCAATTTGGTGATCGTATCATCTCGCAAATTGATATGAAATACGCCGCCCCCAGACCCGCAGCATGTCACAAGGATTTCCTGATTCGGATAAAGCCCTGTCGGCATTGGAACATTCGGGAGCGCATATACAAAATCAATATCTTCGCGAAAGCCCCAGTCCGTTAATTGTGAGCAGATCTCATAATATGAAGAAGAGGTGATGAGAATGAAAATATTGTCTTTTTTTTCTTCTAATAAATGGTTCGGACTTTTAATCTCCAGTCCTTGCTCGGTTATTGTCCCCCACTTACTCTCATCGGTGTCTACCACATATTTAATCGTATAAAAAGGTAAGCTTTTATAAACCTTGTCCAGCCCGGAACCTATGCCAAATAGAATAACTTCTTCTTTTCCTGAAGCTATTAGTTTTTGTTTCAGCTTCAACATATAATTGAAGTCCACAAACCTTTTATCCATTTCCTTCCTCCTGGTTGCGTTAAATTAAGTTTTATCCTTCATATGGAACGGGCAACCGCCCTGTATCGGCTCATTATCATCTGAAATAATGTATTGTTTCCAATAATAATCCTTTTTCTCTCCCAGCTTCGAACTATCCGCGGGAATTTCGACTTCGGGATCATCCCATTCCAATAAGCGGGTGCGGATAATGTTCCTTGCTTTTATTCCTTCGGGAACGTCGCTTTCGAAGCCGTTAAACAGCCTAGTCGGTTGAAAAAGTAAAATCAAGGAGTTGCCGTAGTTGCGGCTATGTCTTTTTTTGTATGCTGGAGAAGCTGAGAATACAAATACCGGCTCCCCGTCAAAACAAAATTCCCAAGATCGATTTTGCGAATCATAGGGGACTTCTTCCGGCCACGGGGCAGGATCGTGGCTATGCAGATATTGAAGAACTTCCCATGTCTTGTTTTTATAAAATTCTAACGACTGTTCTTTCTTCTCCGGCTCAAAAAAAACCGTTAAATTTTGACGTTTATCCGGGTTAGCACGCGATAATTCTAAAAAAGAAGCTAAAGTATGCGGTAATTTTCTGTAATCATCTTCCTCGATATAGGTATATCGGACTTCGCCCCTTTTTTCAGCGAGCGTCCCAAAATAACACGGAAATTTGGGAGCCAAAACAATGCTGCTAAACGTCTTGTACTCCCCTTCTAACCATTTAGGTATCTTGGTTAAATCACTCATTTCTTGTTGAGTAAACATCCGAATGTTCTCTTTCGTTTGCATGTGCCACTTCCTTATAAAAATATTAGTCCAGCAAGAGATACATGGGAATCACCGATTCAATGCTCGCCGGATGCTTTGCTCCAGTATAGAGTAGCCCAAATCCCCTTCCCGATTGAGGTCCATCTTCTCTTGGAGAGGAACGGGAAAGTTGCACATGATACGAGCTTTGCCCGAATGATTCTGAGATCCTGTGCGATAGATGAAGGGGTGAATCAAAAACACATCTCCTGCCTCGCCGGTGCATTCAATGACTTTAAGCTGAGCCCCCGACTCATCCAAATGCGCTCGTTCCATAAACTTGATGATTCGATCCTCGCCTGTAGCTCCCGCACAGTTTCCGGTTAGTTCAGCCAGCCAAGGATTGCTCTCATCTATGAGAGAGAGGGCATCTTCTTTGTACGCAATCATGCCGTCTGAATGGTTTTCGAGAAACTGGACAACCAGCTTATGCGTACCTTCAGCGAGCAGGGCCGCTCCGCCTCTAGGCTCAATATCCGAAAACAGCACAAACATTAACAATCCGTGGTCGGGATGTTTAACATGAGGACGGAAGTGAAGCCCGTCCCAATGCCATGCTTGAATTGGCACATTCCAATCTTCGTCAGCTCCTACCCCCACGTTGATAGGCCACCATCCAAAGGGAATGCCTTCTTTCTCATAACGCTCATCCAAACGATCGTGACCGATCAAATTTCTGATCGCATCCATCAATTCCGGGGTGCTGCACGGGCCGAATACACCGTGTCTATAATTTTCGGACAGCTGGTATGAGGGCAAGCTCCAAGATTGTCGATCTTTCGTAATGCCAAACTTTTTTTCGGCTATATTCCACAGCTCTTGTTGGGCTTCCAGTGTCAATTCCCTTGGAATGGCTCCTTTAATTTTGACCCAGCCCTTTTCCATGAAGTGTTCGACTTGTTCCTCGCTTAAGCTCACTTCAAACCGCACTCCATTTCTAATGGTTTATAGTAGACAAATAGTTAATCAAATCGGTTAGTACATTCCGTTCTTTTTCCTTCAGCTCAACCATTCCTTTTATAATCTTGGATAGAATAGCAGAGTTGCCGGTCAGTTCGAGCTTTATTCCGTTATTTCTTAATGTCTCGAAAGATTTTTTTAGATTTTCAAACGCTTCTATGAAAGCAGCCAGGTCAGCGTGAGGATATAGCTCGGCTATAAATTTCAGGCGCTCGACCATAATCTGTTTATGCTCCATAAGCAGGTGCAACGGGATGATTACCCTTTCTTGCAGCTTGGCAACAGGATCTTGAAGCAACTGGTTTAAATGGTCGATCATGCGATCATTAACGGCCAAACCATAGCTGTACTTGCAGTCCGCGTGATAATCCATCACGTTACAAATCGCCTGCTTCCCGCTCTGGTAATTCAGCAATTGCTCAATCACATAGTCAAGATCAAAGCTAAGCTTAAAATTGGAATCCTCACGTAACTTAAGAAAATACATTCTATTTTCGTTTCTTTCACAACTGTACGTATTATCGTAAAATGCCATTTCCAGTTCATTTACAGGTATGCTTCTTACAGTTAATGATCTATTCGTATCGTAGATGAGAAAAGATACTTCATCCGTCGCCTCGTTGTACCCATGGAGCAGGAGGTTATGATTAAAATCCATGCCTTTGGCATGCCATGCTGTTCCCGGTATATATTTCTCATTTACATATAAAAAAATATAGTTCTGATTAAAGATTGCATGTTTGACAAGCCCCTTAAAACTCAGGTTGCATTGTCTAATAAAATCTCTCGTAAATACGCTATATTCAAACCACGGCGTCAAACTGCTCCAATTGCAGCCCGAATAGTCCGGCAAATAGAAAGCAATGGGATCATTGCGGTTTCCTATTTCCGATACCAGGTTGATGTAATTCATAAAAACCCATGTTCGCGTTTCTTCTTTGCACGCCAGAATAGCTAGCTGATAAGCGTTATGAGAATAAGCTTTTGATAACGGCGCGCCTAGCGGAAGCAAAACCGATTGCAATTGAACCCCTCCAAAAATTTAAATCTTAGCTACCAATCTGTTCATTAATTCCGTAATCGTATTCATATTTTCGTAGTTTTCAATAAGCAAATCTTCATCTTCAATCTCAATATTGAACTCGTTTTCCAGCTCCACTATAATTCGCATGCACACAATAGAATCCATGCCTCGTTCTTTTAAGGAGTCCGTTTGCTTGATTTCTGTGCTTGATTGAAGATGCTGATTGACAATGCGCGTTACTGAATCGGTAATAGCTTGAGCGTTAATTTGTGTATTCATAAAAGTTCTCCACCTATTCTAAAAATATTAGGGTCTGCTTAAATAATCATTGTTCAGCCAGCAGCTTCAATTGTTCCTTGTCGGTTTTCCCATTTAGTGTCGTCGGAAATCTGCTGTATAGAGTTATAGAATTCGGGATCATATAATCAGGAAGCTTTTCCTTTAGTTGAGCCTTGAGCTGTTCTTCATTTGGGCCATGATCCCCATTTGAAAGCACAACATGACCGGATAAAAAAGCTCTCCCGCCAGACTCATGGTACAAAACAACTGCCGCAGAGACAGCTTCATTAGCCAGCAGAGCATTTTCGACCTCTCCCAGCTCTAATCTCATTCCGCGAAGCTTCACTTGCCCGTCTGTCCGGCCAACGTATACGATATTGCCATCTTCCAGTTGACGAACCAGATCTCCCGATCGGTATAATCTAGCATACGATGGCGCATTGTCATGGTTATGGGGATTAGAAACGAATTTCATATTGGTTACATCCGGTTTATTCAGGTATCCGCTAGACAGACAAATGCCAGATATGCATAGTTCTCCAATCTCGCCTTCCTTCACATACTCGAGCTGTTCATTCAAAACATAAAATTTTGTGTTCGCAATTGGTTTTCCAATTGGAACGAGCCGATCAGGATACATGCCGTCAAATTTCCAGTAAGCGACACCGACTGACGATTCCGTGGGACCGTAGCCGTTGTAAAGCTCTACATTTAGTTTTTCCAATGTCTTTTCCCCAAGAGAAAATGACCATTTCTCCCCGCCGCACACAAGTATTCTTAAAGACTCGCAATCGCCGGGTTTAATATAATCCAAGAAGAGGTCAAGCAAAGGCGGAATAAAATGAACCATGGTCACTTGGTTTTCTTTGATCTCTGAAATCAGCTTGCGAATATTTTTATTACTGTCCGGTTTAGCGACAGCCAATACAGCCCCGCTTGTCAAAGGATAAAATATTTCGCAAATCGATACGTCAAAGCCAATCGGAGCCTTGTGAAGCAAAACTTCATGGGGTTGTAATTGATAAGTTTCTTTCATCCATAAGAGCCGGTTGCAAATGCCTGAATGCTGGATAGCCACGCCTTTTGGATAGCCAGTCGTGCCCGAAGTATACAAAACATAGGCAGTATCGTCGGCATTGTAGGATTGTTGCTCTATTTTATGGTTAGACAATGGATGATATTGCCCTATGTCGTTTATATTCAACAGGGTAAGCCCTGTTATGTTTTCAAACATGGGCATTAAGTTCTCTTGCGTAATCACGATCTGGATTCCAGCATCTTCGATTATGTATCTGACTCGCTCTTCCGGATATTCTACTGAAAATGGAACATAAACCGCCCTGTTTTTTAGTATGCCGAGTATAGACGAGATCAACTGAAAGGATCTCTCTATGAATACCCCGACACAGTGCTGAGGCTTTACACCGATCTCCAGCAGCTTTCCCGCTACTTTATTTGCTTCATCATTTAACTCTTGATAAGACATGGACTGTTTATCAAACTGTACGGCTTTCCGATCTGGATAACGCGACACTATTTCTTCGAATAACTGCGGTATGCATGCTGTTGATGCACTCATAAATAGGAATCCTCCACTATAAAATGATAGTTCCTCTGTTTCTCACGAAGTTCAGAATACGGATATCTCCCATAGCGAATAGCCATATACCGAGGCTCTGCGTATTCCTAACACTTTGATATATCTAGCAGAAGCCTCTGCGAGGTTAATTTCAATAATTCCCGCTTTACCGTTTTGATTATGGTAAATATCGTTCCATTTTTCTCCATCGTTGGAGGTTTGCAATTTATATTCGGCAGCGCAAGCATTTTCCCAATTTAATAAAACACAGGAGAATTTTTTCACTCGCCCAAGATCAACATAAATCCATTCTGAATCGTTGTGCAAACTGCTCCAACGGGTAGCCCCTTGCTGGTCTACCGTGTTCGCAGCCACGAACAGATCATTTTCCTCCGACGATGCGTATACAGGCTTATACCGTGAAAGATTGCCCTCTTCTAACAATGGCGTCGTCTTAACTTGCACGCTAGCTCTTTCATTGCTGCTCTGATTCCATTTATTTACACTTTCGATACTAATGGAATAAACGCTGTCCGGGGAGAGGTTTCCGATGATAATGTTATCGGCGGCACAAGTTCCATAAAAAGTATGATCCACATAAATGTTATATTTTAACATCTCGATTTCGCCGCGGCTATTATCCCAAGTGAGCCATGCACTCGTATCCGTTAGATGTTTTACATTTATTTGTGCCGGTGCTGCCGGCTTTATGGACTTATAGTCCGTTTCAATCCCGGTAGCCAATTCACGCTTGAATTCTTCTAAAAACTCATGCTCCATTTTTTGAAGTTCTTCAATATTCGTTAAGATCTTTTCAATCTTGTAATTCTCGGAAACGGAAAGCCTGACCAATTTTTGCTTGATGATTTCGGCCAGATTAGAGATGCGCAGCAATCTTTCAAAATGTATGCGGGAGTACTCTTCTTTTTCGATATACTGAGAGAGCATTTTTCTAGATAATGCTACAACCCCAAAAAACGATATTAATGTTTTCGCTGCCGGGCAGCTGTCACTCATTACCTTTCGTAAACGTTCATAATAATGGAAGTTGCCATCGCTATTCAGCATCCATTGTTTAAAGTCATTTTTGGTATTTTGTTGAAACCTATCATATTCGTTTTTGTCGATTGTAATATAACTAAATTCTTTAATGGTTGAATGATTGCAAGCTTCCTGAATGATGTGTAGTTCGTACTCTTTATCAAAAGGATAATCCCACACTCTATAGATGTCCTCACCGGCATCGTGAGAAATTAGAGTTATTGAATGTGTACCTTCCAGCTCACTGCCGGTTAGAACCATATGGGGAACAAAACGATTCCGAATGTAGATAAAAATATGTTTGTTTTGGCTTAGTAAACGATCAATCTCATTCTTTGCTTCTTCAAAAGTGACGAATGGTTCAACAACTTCATGAACCCCCGCCTGCGGGGATATCGGATTCGTATTCCATGGATAGGTCCATCCGCTTCCCCCTTGCACAATAATATGCTCGTAGATTTCCTTGATATCTTCAAAGGAATTCCAGAAAAAAGGGGTAACGTCTACAGTGTGAGACAGGTTTTGGAAATATTGTCCTTTTCTGCAGCTAATAAAACTATAAAACAATGAGCTATCAATGATACTCAAGTGATTTTCCTCCATACGTCTCTATTCTTGGCCAAGTCTGATAGCGAGGGGCTAACGAAGAATGAAAAATAGCAGGTTGTGCCGCTCTTTTATAAACCAAACTTCCCCTTGAAAATTTTTATATTATCCTTTTCTTGTATACGATCTCTCAGAAAATCCAAATCTATACTTATATAGACTCATATCAATAAATATACTATTTTATCCATTGTATTAATATGACAGAATCCTACTATTTTTGTCACTTTTGAGGTTTTTTTACTCAGTTAAGCTTGCGTATAGGTTCATCGTATAAGTCGAGTTGTGCGTTCTTTGCTTGAATTTGGTTCTTGTCTAAGGCTCGGATCCCCGTACCAGTTGGTCGACTTGTCTGTCCAGCCTATAAGTTGTTTTTGTCGCCCAGTGCTCAGCAGCCGTTTCGATTACAATCTGGGATTCATTCGTGTTGACCTAAATAAAAAGTCGAACTCGCCATGTGTTGAACGAGTCAACATCTTGCATTCATACATGTATATTCAATTGAAAAATGGAGCAATTTTCGACTGATGATTCTGCTCCATTTGATTTAAGCTATTGTGTCACGTAAGCTGAAACTTTTTTGAGATACAATCACATTCCATGAGGTATCTTGCATTGCGTTCTACTGCCCGTTTGTCACCCGACAGCATTCCATCATGCCGGAGGACAAGAACTTGTACCCTTTCCCGTAATTTGCCCTTTTCTCTTTTTGATTTCTTCCACTAAATCGGTATAAAAAAAACCGTTGGAAACTTAATCATCAACGGTTTTTTTGAAAATTCAATTTTTTAACATATAGATCAACCGATTTTTTTGAGTTGTATATTCATCCTTATGGGCGTATTTAAATGCTATGTTAGGAAAACACAAATCCCTCATTAATTCGATATCATCCCAGCGAGGAACACTAGTTTCTTGACTTCTCTTCCCTGCTATACCCAACCATGCCTTAAAGGAATCGTTCGAGTTATTTTGAACCCTATTTAATATATTTTGATTTATACAGTCCGGTCCTCTTCATTCTTTCCAACTAGAAGAATGAAAATTAGCGAGTAAATGTCCACACTTACACATAAAAGCTTGATCCAACTGTTTATTGGTTAACAAAAAAGGTATCGTTTCTCTGCAATCAGGACATGAATTAATCAACTCACCTCCATGAAAAACACATTCATCAAGAAGTTAAGTTAACACCCAATGTTTGCTGAATTTGCTCATGATTGAAACCATTTAACTCCAAAAGGTCCCTTCTTTTATCTCCAATGTTACGCTAGCTATTAAAGGTGAATCGTACGAATGGCTTACCAACATCGATCACTAAATATTAGTCCAGAAGGCTGTAGATCTGAATGCTCTCCACCTTGGCATCCTTGATATGAAACGACATCACATCCACATAATTGGATGGCTCGTAACGGAAGTCATCCTCCTCATTAGATGCTCCATCACCAAGCAGTTTTCCCTCAGGGTAGGCGTTTTTGAGTGTATCCAGGCTATCTCCTGCTTTAATGTTTCGCACTGTCGCGTACTTAGAATCTGTAATTTCGATATGAAAGATGGAGTCTTGTTTCCCCTCCGGTATACTGATTGTTTTAATCTCCAGACCAGGATACGTATAAACCTTTTCTGTAAAACCGATTAATGTATCCATGTTTGTTCCATCGTCGGCACGGTACGTATGAGATTTCAGGTTATCCGGTTTGCCCAGCATCTGTTCCATCTGATCTTCATTCGCTGTATCCGAAATCGCAATGGTGTGCTCATTATAGACAAAAGCAAGCTCCTTCAGCACCACATTGCCTTCCTTCTTCATCGAACCTTCCTTAATAGCTTCAGCACTCTGTCCTTCCGAATTTTCTGAAGCAGGCGCAGTAGAATTGGATGCTCCTTCACCTTTGGTCTGTTCGTTGGGCGAGTTTTTTTCAGCCGAGTTCTGCGTCGCTTCTGGCGACTTGGCACCATTGAACTGACAGCCCGTCAGTGCCATCGTTAGTAAAATACTCAGCAGGATAACAGCTGTAGCTTTGTTTATCAATTTCATCATGATCCCTCCATAAATGTGTGATTTCTTCTTATGAAGTGATTATAAAAAAAGCATTTGTTAGTCTCATAACAGAATTGTATCAATCTTGTAACGTTAACTATTTACGCGCGTGTTTACGCACGGGGTAACACAATCGTAACGGTCGTTCCTTCCCCGATTTGACTTTCCATGTCGATATATCCATTAAACCGCTCTACAATCTCTTTGCAAATCGAAAGTCCAAGACCTGAACCGTTCGCTGTGCTTGCATTTTTCGCCCGGTAAAAGCGTTCCTGCACTCTCTCCAGCTCATCGCCCGCGATACCGATACCTTGATCACGTATCCGTATAACTACCTCGCTTGGTGTATGTGTAAGCTTCAATTCGATTAGCGATGGACTGCCTGAATATTTGATGGCATTGTCCACAAGGTTGGCGATCGCATGGGACATCAGCATTGGATTCACGTTGGCGTGGACTCTCGTCAGAAGCTTATCCTCCGGTTCCGCTTCCGCCTCCCTGAACATAATCTCGATTCCTTTATCTTTGGCCTTGGCACCCATACTCGTTGCGACTTGCTGAATCAGTTCGTTCATTTCCGTCTTCCGGGCTTCCAGTTCGTTAGAACCAGCCTTGTCGAATCGGGATAGCAACAACAGTTCATTAATCAAGCGCGTCAGCCGATCCGATTCCTGCAGCACATGAGCATAGATTTTTTGCAGCTCCTTGTTCTCGTTCTCCCCTTCATACAAGTATTGAGAGAAACCACGAATTGCTGCCAATGGTGTTTTTAACTCGTGAGATACGTTGGAGACAAATTGTTTCTGGTACTGAATGTAATCATGAAGCTGCCGCCCCATGGAATCCAGCCCATCTGCCAGCATGCCCAGCTCATCCTTCCGGTTTAGATGAACTCTCCGAAACTCCTGTCTAGAGAAACTTTGCGCAGCGCCAAGCAACAGCTTAATCGGCTTGGTTGTGCTCTGGGCAATCCACAGACTGGATAACGTAATCAGTACAATAAATCCGCCTGCACCCGCAAACAGGATATAACGGATTTGATCCATAATCGCATAAAAGTAGGAAATGTCCTCCACGAACTCATACACATAAGCGTTTTGGTAGTATTGATCCTGAATGGGAGTGGCAAAATAAAGCAGATGATCTTCCGTTACGGTGTAGGCATAACTGCCGCTCAGGGCTTTCTCAATATTCTTTTCAAAAATAAGAGGTTTGCCATCATTAATGATGATGCCATCCACAGCCAAGCCCAGCAACTGCTTGGAGGTATCATAGATACGTACTTCCTTGCCTGAAGCTTTCAGCTTCTCCAGAGCAAGTCTGACGATTTCTTTTGTCTGCGGCTCTCCTGTCGATGATCTATGCTGTGCCAACACCTCACGGAAGGACAACTCGGACAGATCCGCCTTCTCCATCATCTGTTTTTCAATGGTAATGAAGCTGTAGTAATCAATGGCTTTATTCACCGCAAAAATGATGATGCCAAAGGACAGCACGGAGAAAAATAAATAATTCAGCAGTAACCGGGTTGCATACTTCAGGCCTCACCACCTCCAAGTTGATAGCCAAATCCATAGATTGTCTTGACATACTTCGGTTCGTCCGCGTTATCCTCCAGCTTCTTCCGTAATCGCATGATGGTCATATCCACACTGCGACTGTCTCCCATAAAGTCATATCCCCATCCGATCTGCAGCAGCTCATCCCGGGTAAAGATTTTGTCTGGCCTTTTGAGTAACGTTTCCAGAATTTTAAACTCTTTGGCCGTTAAAGACACGGGTACACCGTTTTTCAGCACCCTTCGGCTTTCCAGATCAAATGTCAGTTCTTCATGAATGATGCGTGTAGATTTCACTTCTGTTCCTTCACTTGATTCCTCCTTGCTCTCGTTTCTTCTCAGAATCACCTTGATCCGAGCGAGCAATTCACGATTGTCAAAGGGTTTGGTCATGTAATCTTCCGCCCCTAGCTCTAGTCCCAACACCTTGTCGATTACCTCATTTTTGGCAGAGAGCATGATCACAGGAACGGCACGTTTCCCGGTGATTTCCTTGCACAGGTCATATCCGGAGCAGTCAGGCAGCATCAAATCAAGCACCACCAGGTCCGGCCCAAAAGCATCCAGCAGCTGCAGGGCTATTTTACCGTTTTCAGCCGTTTGAACGACGTAGTTTTCTCTTCTCAGTACGAGCTCAATTAAATCTCTGATTGCGACTTCATCGTCAATGACAAGTATTTTCTTCAATGTGCACCCCTTCTAGCCTTGTTCCCCAGCTTGAATCATAATTTACCCCTCATCTTAGCACAGACACTTTAAATTCCTCCACCAACTGGAAGATGGGGTACATTCCACTGAGCCCAACATAACTTGTAATAAACCCGAAGAAAAGAGAATAATCCATGGATCAGCTCTGGGTACTCATTGTTGGTGGACTTATTGGCTGGTTAAGCGGCAACTTGATTGGGACGTACCGGGCGGTGTACTTGTGAATTATTGCGGGTTTTATCGGTTCCTGGTTAGGAACGGGATTGCTGGGACCAAGGGGGCATGTGATTGGCGGATTTCATATTATTCCAGCCATCGTTGGCTCAATAATTGCACTGCTCATCTTCTTCGCTCTGGCACGCACCGATTTGAGATTTTATTGTGCGTTGATAAAAGAAAGTCTGCCATGAACCTTTCGATAATCAAACGGTTCACGGCAGACTTTTCATAAGTTTTTAATCCATACCAGACTTAAATTTATATATAATTAATGACTAAGAAACAAATTCAAGGTTTATGTCTCCATTATTCGAGCTGACATCTAAAGTCTTAGTACCTCCACTTTTACTTTCTGGGAGATTATTTTTCCCTTTGGAGGCTTTGCTTGAAATACTAAAGACAGCTACTCACTGTAACTGACTTCACTTTCTTGTAATCATTTCAATCAGAGAGTTGTAATTTAAAGCAACTTAATTAGCTCTTCTAGCTCATCAACCAATACTTTTGCAAATTCAAAATTAGTATCTTTTAAAGCCAATTCTATTTTCATTTCAACTGCTTTTTTATTTTGTTCCGCTTCTAAATAGTCTTTATCAAAGTGACTAGCATAAATCATCTGTTTAAATTTTTTCATAGTCATTTTTCTAATCGTCTTATTGTCAATGATTAATACATAATCCATACCATTTACAACAGAATAGAAATCATGAGATATCATGAGAATTGCACCTTTATAGTCTTCAATGGCTTTTTCCAGTGCAATTTGTGTATATGTGTCTAAGTGGCTTGTCGGTTCATCAAGAAGCAATACGTTTGCATTACTAGCAGAAACTTTAGCCAATTGAAGTATGTTTTTTTCTCCACCAGATAGTGATTCAATCTTTTGATTAACGATTTCGCCTTCAAAGCCATAGTTTGAAATATACGATCTAACTTCATCATAAGTTTTAAAACCAGCATCGATGAATTCTTCTAGTATTGTATTAGAATCTTTTAGTATTTCGCCTTGATTCTGTGATAAATAAGCCACTTTAACATCATCATTTATTTCAATGGAATCATGATTATTGTTAAAGATATCTCGGAGTAAAGTCGTTTTCCCTGTACCATTTGGACCAATAATGGCTACTTTATCCGTAGATTTTATCTCAAAGCTAACATTCTCTAAAAGCAGTTCATCAAAGGCAACACTATAATTATTGACTTTTACAACAATGCTGTCTTCAATTTCATTCTCAATACCGAAACTGATATTCGGTTGCTTAATATCAACAAATGGTGCCTTAATTCTACGCGCTTCCAATCTCTCTTGAAATCTAACTCTAGCTTTTAACGCTCTACCTCTAGATGCATCTGAATTAATAGTTGCGATAGCTCTAAGATTATCAATAATGTTATCGTATCTCTCAATTTCTTCAGCTTCAGCGACTGCGATTTCTTGCAACTCCATTTTTGTCTGAAGTAATGAGAAATTATACTCAATATATCGCCCATCAAACTCTTGGATCTCCGTGTTTTCAAGGTGAATAATTTTGTTGAAACAATGATTCAATAGATATCGATTGTGCGTAACAACTAGCAGTATGCCTTTGTGAGTATTAATAAGTTTTTTAAGCGCATTTAGGTTCTCAAAATCTAAAAATACATCCGGCTCGTCCATGATCATTAAGTCTGGACTATTAAGCATTTCCTTCATTACTTGAATAAGTTTGAATTCTCCGCCGCTCAGGTCGGATACCCTAACATCTTTTAGCTTCAAGAGGTTTGCTAGATTTAGCTTCTTATTAATGTTACTCTCAAAATTATCTCCGCCCATTGCATCAAATGCGTCTAAAGCGAATTGATACTTTTCGAGTAACGGCTCAATATCCGATGATGTTTCCATTTCATTACAAATAGATGTTATTTCATTTTGTAGCTTAATAAAATCTTCTCCGATATATTCAAAAACAGTTGTTTCTTTAGTTCTGTCTAGTTGGGAGAACTGACTTACATACCCAATTTTGCAGGTTGGATCTATCTCTAACTTGCCTTCGAACAAATATCTTTCTGGATCCATCAGTATATCGATCAGTGTACTTTTACCACTGCCACTTGTTCCAATAAAAGCGCAATGCTGTGACTCTTCTAACGTAAATGAAATGTCTTTATATAGTTCTTTTTGTGGAAATGAGAAGGATAAGTTTTCAACTTTTATCATAGTAGTGCCTTTCTTTATAACTAAAATGGTGACTATTTATGAAATGTATTGTCGAACACAGACTTTTAGAGTAACACTCTTTACTACCAAGTACAATTCATTTTTACCCCTTACCCTCACTTCGATATATCATGACAATGATCCACCCTACGCATCATGTTCTTGTCTCCCGACATTATTAATGAACAGATTGAAAACATAGGGACAAATTGAATAAAATAGAACTAAAAAAGAAGACATCCTTCCTAAAAATGGGGTTGAATGTCTTCTTTGTTCTTCAGTGCCCTCTCCTGTAGATTGAAGGTTTTTGCAATGGTCTGGAGCCGAGCTTAACCAGTTGAGATCCCTGCAGCTTCCTTCGGATCGTCAGTTGATTTCAATGGTCAGGGAGCTTGTGAAGTTCGCCCCCGGCTTCAGGGTGATTATTCCCTCTTTAGCTTGAAGTTCACCTTCGAAGACGTCCTTATCCGCTACTCCTTGCCAAGGCTCGATGCATATGAAGGGAGCGTTCAAAGGCTGCCAGATGCCGAGGTCAGGAAAACCCTTATAGGTGACAACTACGCTTTTGGCGGTTTGCTTGCTTCTAAGCGAAATCTGCCGAGAGCTCACATTTCGGAAAATCAATGCGCCTTCGGCGAACATTTCATGGGACAAAGGCAGGATGGTCTCTTGTTTCAGAACGGGCTCCGATTTGCCACTGATCAGCAGGCCGTCCGAAGTCAAGAACAACCTTTCAAGGTTTTCCGGTTCAGCGAACTCCAGATAGTAATCGCTCAGGCTACCGTTGTCATCAAGCGGACAATTGAACGCCGGGTGGGTCCCGAGCTGGAAGAAGATATCCTGATCATCGCTATTTTCCACCCGATAACTAAGTTCCAGTGTGCTTACATTCAGTTTATATGTAATATACAGGTTGAATTTATAAGGATAACTGGCCAGAGTTTTCTCATCATAAGAGAGGCGGTAAACCGCGTGGGTGTCGCTTTCTTGGATCAGCGTAAATTCGCTGCGTCTGGCGAATCCGTGATTGCCGATCTTATAGGCTTTACCATCCACCTTAATCTCTCCGTTCCGGGCCGCACCAATAATGGGAAACAGCACCGGAGAACGGCCTGTCCAATACGTGGCGTCACCGCTCCAGATGTATTCAGCTTCCGGATCCAGCTTTCGGAAGCTGATCAGTTCCGCCCCAAGGGTATTAATCTCAGCTTCCGTCGAACTGCTGCGCAAAATTTTATTCATTGTTGTACTCCCTTTCATACTTATAGATCAGATACCCATATTATATCAAAGTTCTTGAGGGAGTTGAGAAAACGACAGCCATTTCAATAGGGATGACGTTTTCGATAAAAACAAAGCCCAGTGATCGGGTCTTGAATCCAGATCACTGGGCTTTCTACTTTTTACGCTACACTGCAGCTTCTCCGATCATTTGCCGCTCGATTTGCTTCATCTCATAAAAATAGCCTCTTTGCTCCATCAACTCCGAATAGGAACCCGTTTCGACGACCTTGCCTTGGTCCATGACCACAATTCGATCCATCTCTTCCAATCCGGTAAGCCGATGACATATCATGATAAGTGTATCTTGAGCCGCCTGTGCGTAGAGATGCTTCATCACATGCTGCTCTGTCACATAATCCATCGATGAAGTGGGCTCATCCAGAAGCCACAGCCGTCCTTTGCGGAGCATTGCTCGCGCCAAAGCCAGTCGCTGCTTCTCCCCATCCGATAGATTCTCCCCTTTTTCATACACCATATCGGTTAACGATTTATCTGGCAGCTGCACTTTAGTCAACACATCCAACAATTGTTCGTCAGTATGCTCTTCCTCGCCGAGCAGCAAGTTATCGCGGATCGTTCCCCGGAAGAAATGACTTTGTTGCAAAACGACATTAGCCGCTTCCCAGATGCTCTTCTCGTCCAGTTCCATTACTGAAACGCCGTTTAGTTGTATATCGCCAGCCGTTGGTGTACGCAGCTTGAGCAGTAGTTCGATAATCGTTGACTTTCCTGATCCGCTCGGTCCGACAATCGCTGTTTTGGAGCCGGGTGAAATATGCAGGGAAATATCGTTAAGCGCCGGCCTCCACTCCCCTTCGTATTGAAACGTAACATCGGATAGCTCTATTGAAAAGATTTGATCAAGAGACAATGCGCCCGCTGGCTGCAAAGACTGCACGTCGGTGGGCTTAACCGTTTCCGTCAGTCGTTTGGCTGCGTGTTCGCTATCCTCCTTATACGCGGGTAATGTAGCCATCGCCGCCGCTTCTTCAAATACGGTTAACGAGGCCATGATAAGCATAGCAAGAAACACCCCGGCAAGCGCTCCGTCCATAATCAAGTAGGCTCCAAGCGCGAGTACCCCCCAGGAAATGAGAAAAGTAACCAAAGCGTGCATCGCTTGCCCGCGGAGCAAGTTCCCTGCTGCTTGCTTTTGCTCAGCTGCTAGTGTAGCGGAAGCCTGCTGAAGCTGCTGCTCCCGCTGTGCCAATTGCCCGTATACTTTTAAGTCCCGGAAACCATACAACACTTCGGTGACTTCCGTGGAAAGCTGCGCCCGCTGCTCGCGAACGCGTTCATGTATTCTCCGCTGCCCGAGCAAAACAATGCCCGGTACAACGAATCCCGCCGCGAGCATGCCTATTACAAACAGAAGAGCAATCCAGAACGAAAAGGCAGAGGTAAACAGCACGGTAGCCAAGAACACCATGACAACGATGATGGGGGGATAAGCCACTCGCAGGAAATAATTTTGCAAGCTCTCCACGTCCCCAACGATCCGTGCAAGCAAATCCCCGCTTCGATTTTTGTTCAATATACCTGGCGTTAAAGGAATAAGCTTGGCAAAAAAGGAGGTACGTAAACGAGAAAGCATTGAGAACGTCGCCCGGTGAGAATACAAGCGCTCTCCATAACGGCTTGCCGCCCGAAGCAGACCCAGCAGTTTGACCATCGAGGTGAGTACAATCAGAGTATAAAGCGGTGGCGCAAAAACGGTTTGCGAAACTAGATACCCGCTCGCGGAAAAGAGTGCCACCCCCGCTATGCCTGCGATGAATCCACCCAGAATCGAAAGCAGGATGTCTTTTCGCTCCTGAATCATCGCCTTCGACAGAACAACCAGTTCATTCATGATGCTTCCCCCCTTTTGCGCTCTATATCGATCATCTCGGCATACTGTGGCAGGCGCTCCAGAAGCTCATCATGCCGTCCGGCGTCCACTAACACGCCATGGTCCATAAACAAGATCTTGTCGGCTTGCTGAATGGTATATAATCGGTGAGCCACCGTTATCATCGTAGCCGTTTTTGCCAGTTTCGCAATGGAGCGTTGAAGTACCTGCTCTGTGTGCAAATCAAGTCCAACGGTAGGCTCATCAAACAGAATGATGGCAGGCTGCTTCAAAAAGGCTCGTGCCAAGGCAAGCCGCTGTCTTTCCCCGCCAGATAGTCCCCTGCCTCCTTCACCAACAAAGGTATCCAGTCCATGCTCCAATTGGGCTGTAAGCGTAGCAAGCCCGGCTTCCTCCGCTGCCCGCTCTATTTCAGCACGGGTAATGTTCCCACCAGCACCAATTGCAATATTTTCAGCCAATGTGCCTGCAAAAATATACGGATGCTGTGTAATGTAGCTAACATGCTTAAACCATGCATCCTCATCCAATTGGGGGAGCGGGCTTCCATTCACCCGAACCGTTCCCGATGCTGGCTTCAGCAAACCTGCAATGAGATGGAGCAAAGTCGTTTTGCCGGAGCCGCTTTTGCCAACGATAGCGATATGTTCTCCCGGACCCATCGTGATCTCTCCCGTCTTAAGCTCGAAAGAATCAGAAGCATATTGAAACCGGAGATGGTCCAGTTCCATGATTGGCGGCATGTTGTCGATCCGGGCGATTTTATCGGATGGTCCTGCACCTTCAGTGCTATTCGGGTCTTCGCTCATTCCTGCAGTTTCCTCAAGCATTTCCTCCACCTTATGAATAGCGCCCATACTTGTTCGACCGCTGTGAAAGGCGGTTCCCGTATTCTTTAACAGGCTGTAGAACTCGGGAACGAGCAGCAAAACAAGAAACGCGGTGTGGAACGTCATCGATTTGAAAACGAGCAGCTGGATGGCCAGTTCGAGCGCGACAATGCCGATACTTAGCATCACGATCGACTCCAGCATGAAGGTATTCGTAAATGCAATCTTCAAAATGCCCATCGTGGCATCTCGGTAGCCCAGACTGCTGCGTTCAATCTCCTGCTGCTGCCGGTGAGCACGTCCGAATATTTTTAGCGTCACCAGTCCTTGAAGAGAATCCAGAAATGTACCAGAGAACTCGGCCAGCTGTGCATATTTTTCTTCGGATTTGTTCTTCGTTTTAAGCCCCACCAAAATCATGAACAGCGGGATGAACGGGGCTGTAAACAGCATAATGAAACCTGTGTTGGCATGCTCAGTAAATGTAACGATGAGAATCAAAATAGGGATGATCGCCGCTTCCATCATACGGGGCATGTATTGACTGAAATAACTGTCAGCCTCATCCACAGCATCTAGTGCAAGACTGACCTTCCCTCCTGTCTGTCCACGAAGGGTTGAAGGCATGGAGGCATGAGTCAAGTTCTGCAATACGGCTGCTCGCATATTCGTCTTGGCCGTGGCAGCCATACGCAGTCCAACTTTACCGTTTCCATATGACAACAGCGTGCGTACAACCATAACAACCAGAAGCAGGCCAAGCAGCACGATAACCGATGAAAAGGTAGCACGCTCCACAAAAACCCGCTGGACTGCTTCAGCAAGTAATCCAGCCTGACTCAATATAGCTGCACCAAGCGCAAGTGAAATGACTGCGAGGAGAACTATATTTTTTCTTTGTGATGACATTTGCTGAGAAATCAGACTGGATTTCCTTTTCACAGTTTTCTCCTCCTTTATATACAGGCCTATGATGAATTCTCATCTACGATGTAATGGATAATTCCGCTTTATTTTTTTCCTTTTACATAATCCGCATCAAACAGGAATAATTTGAAGACCAATATCAGGGACGGGATTAACAGGAACAGACCACCAATAAATGCAGCAACTAACGCAAAGCCCATGGCTGGTGTAGTAGCGCTGCTCTGAACCGTGATGTATGGATCCAGAATATAAGGGTAGTGCCCGATTCCGTATGCGAAAAAAGCAGTGAAAAATTGCAGCATGACGCATATAAAAGCTAATCCATATCGGCGACCGTTGTATATCAGCCACATGGCGATCATGAAGAAAGCAACGGAAAGCCCTAATAGCCACCATAAATCCATCATATTTTGAAAATGCCGTTCATTGTGTTGACCCAAAAATATAAATGCTGTCAATGCAAGAATAATCGTCGGTGTGCTCCAGAATAGGGCATAGTTTCGCATCAGCTTCAGAGCAGCGTGATCCTCTGCCCGAGAAGCGTAAAATGCTAGAAATGATCCGCTAATGAACAGTACGGATACGATGGCGAGTCCAACGATGCTCCAGGATAACGGATGGGTAAACAGCTCCCAGTAATCCAGAGAAACCGTCTCACCCTGCTTCACAATAAAGCCGCCTTCAGATATCGTCAACGCCACGGATAACGAAGCCGGAATAAGTAACCCTGTAGCTCCGTATAAAAATAAATACACAAGGCTTTTCTTAGAACCGTAATTTTCAAATGCATAGAACGAGCCGCGAATGGCAAGCAGTATCACCGCTATGCTTGCTGGAACAAGCAGTGCGGCGCCATAATAATAGGCCGTGTCCGGAAAAAATCCGACGATACCAATATAGAAAAAAACAAAAAATACATTCGTGATCTCCCAAACGGGTGATAAATAGCGGGAAATCAGACGGTTAATCAAATGATCCTGCTTCGTCAAACGTGCATAGAAAGCGAAGAAGCCTGCTCCGAAATCAATTGAGGCTATAATTAAATAGCCGTACAAGAACAGCCAGAGCACCGTGATGCCAATCAATTCGTAACTCATTGTGCAGGATCCCCCTTTTCTATAGTCTGATTAGGCTTTTCTTTTAACCATTTCTCCATCTCAACTTCTGCCGGCTTATTGTTGAACAAGCGTCTTAACACAATTACACACATGATCCCAAGTAAGATGTACAGGAGCAAGAAGACGAAGAATAAAGTTCTTACCGTCGGTGAAGTCGTAGCGGCTTCCTCTACACGCATAACTCCACGGATAATCCATGGCTGTCGCCCAACTTCTGCATAAAACCAGCCGAGCTCAACACCCAGAAAGGCGAGCGGTGTGCTGAGTGCGATGAGTCGTAGCATCCATTTGTTCAGCTCATTGCGCTTTTTCCAGATCTTAAACAGGAAATAAAGCAGCGAAATGGCAACCAGAGCAAATCCAATTCCTGCCATTAAATCAAACAAGTAATGCACGAGCAGTGGTGGCCATTCATCCTGCGGGAATTCCTCCAGTCCCGTTACCTCTGCATTAAAATCGCCAAAGGCAAGGAAGCTAAGCAGTTTCGGCAGATGAAGAGCACCCAGTACTTCATGCTCGGCATTCAGCCACCCCATTAGAATCAGGTCCGCACCACTTTCTGTCTCAAAATGCCACTCTGCCGCCGCAAGCTTCTCCGGCTGGTGCTCAGCCAAAAACTTGGCGGACACATCCCCGGCGAGCGTGTTCAGCATGCCGAACAACAAAGCAACAGCCATCATGAGGTTCAAGGCTTTTTTGTGATAAGCGGAAACTCCTTTTCTTAGCATCGCAAAGGCTGCAATTCCGGCTAATAGAATCGCCCCTGTCAAATAGGCCGAGCTTAACACATGGAATACCTTGGAGAACGTCGCCGTATTCAGCATCGCTTGGACTGGATCAACCGCTGTGAATTGACCTGCTTCCAAGACAAAGCCTTCGGGCTGGTTCATAAATCCGTTGACCGTCGTAATAAACACAGCAGACATGCCTGCCCCCACCACAATCGGAATCGTCAGCATCCAGTGGATATACGGTTTTTTAAATCGATCCCAGGTGTACAAATAAATGCCAAGAAAGATAGCTTCAAAAAAGAATGCGAACACTTCCATGAATAACGGCAGTGCGATGACGTTCCCAGCCATCTTCATAAAGTTCGGCCACACCAGGGCCAGCTGCAGGGAGATGATTGTACCGGTCACGACACCAACCGCAACCGTAATGACAAATCCCCGTGCCCACCTCTTCGCCATCAATGTATAATGGGGATCTTTCTTGCGGATCCCGATGAACTCTGCAATTGCGATCATTAATGGTATACCAACGCCAATCGTTGCAAATATTACGTGGAATGCGAGTGTCAAACCTGTCACCAGCCTGCTCCACAGTACCGTGTCCATTTCCATAATAATACTGCCTCCTTTCAAACTTCTGTTTAATCCAGGGGTAAATTAATCTTTTGAACAGGCCTGCCGTCGTTCATCTGCAATCCATACTCGGGTGGAATAAGGTGTAGATCGATCTCAACTATGTAAAAAGAGATTTTTTTCACAAAGTAAGATGCTAAATTGGCTACGCCCACATCATTCTTGTGTCATACCGTACTTCGAACAGAGATCTGACGAACCTGTATAAACCTGGTACTGAATGCAGGCAAAAGTACGAGTGCGAAACCTGACCGTAAGGTTATTATATCTTTGTTCACCACGAATTCAATCAATGACACATGTTCGTCCTTGAATGTTCAAGAAAAGGTCAACCTTTTCCGACAACTTAGTGAAATACATCACAGTGGACAATAACATAACCGCAAAAAAATGGACCAGAGGAGTTTTGTACTCCTCTGGTCCACTGTTTCTTCCACCCGGTAGGTTCTTCAATTTCATTTAAACATCATCCTTAATCTAGCACACGAATGTGCATGGCTCAATATTTATTCCAACGGCTTTCTTTCCCTCAATAATTTCTAAGATTCTATCGACCAAAAGAAAGGGATATCTATGGGGAATAAGCTCTTTAATTTGATTAATATCAAGCATGAATTTCCTCCTCTAATATTGGCTTATAACCATTTTAACGTCATTTGGAGAAATCATCCATTATTATACTGATCTGCCCGTTAGCTTAATGAATTAGAGAAGTGTAAATAACTATAAACTTATCTAATCGGTAATCGGAATATGTTCTTGTCACCCGACAGATGATTTGTGTCACAATTGGCGTGTTTGCATCGGATCAATCAATTTATCACTCTCCTTCTCTTCAAAAATTAAAAAGCTGCTGATAGCCGATAACGAGCCGTCAATCTGTTCACCCATCCAGTTTGCAGCTATATATATGAATATTTTTATTTATGAAACTCATAGCGGTAACCATTTTTCTCATCAAGGTAGGTGTATTTATACCATCTTAATACCTACCTATGCTTAAATTTAGTATATAAAAAAGTCCTATCTCATAGCTCAAAACGATGAAAAAGAACAGGACTTCTTCTGTCCTTATCTTTAGATTTGATATATGATGTCACAACTCATGGAATTTAGCATCAACACTAGTATCTTTGATCCAATTAGTATGTGTATATTACATAGTATTTTGTACATAGGTATATCTTTGTCGTTCGAATAATTTAATTAGTTGCATAATTTTTTATTTAAATGTGTCAGATAACGATTAACAGCAAATAATTAGGAATTATGCAACTCCAAAACAAATACTTCTCCTCGGCCAATGCGTCAGACAACCTGCCCCTGACGCTCTGCCGGTGCAGCCGAATATCGGGCCAGCTCTGCCTGCAGCTCGTTCAGCGCGTCATCCAAGCGTTCTCTGAGCTGCTCCGTTATGTCGTAACCGCCGAGTTCTAGGCGGGTGACCCACTGATCTACGGCAAACACCCCGCTGAGAATGTTGGTTCCTCCGAGTACGGATAACACCGGCTTCAGTGCATAATCCACGGCAAGCAAATGCGCGATGGTGCCCCCGATAAACAGCGGAAGCACGACCTTACCCTGCAGGCCTTTTTGGGGAAGGAGATCCAGAATCGTCTTCAACGCTCCCGAGTAGGAAGCTTTATACACCGGGCTTGCAATGATTACGGCAGCTGCTCCTTCAACGGCCGCGATGGCCTGCTTGATGGCCGGACTGTTAAAATCGGCCCGCAGCAAATCCTCAGGCGGGAGATCCGCTGCCGAGACGAATTCGATTTCGTAGCCGGCAATGACCAAGCGGTCCTCTAAATATTGCGTCAGTCCGAACAAACGGGACTCTTGATTCGGGCTTCCCGCTATAAATGCAATTTTTGTCATGGTCTTCCTCCTTATTCGTAAACGTCATGTACGGCTAAGCGTACCCATATTCGCGTCCCATGCACCAGGACATCCTCATCCAGACGAATCGGGGCTGGTGTATCGCATGCACGATTCCCCGATCCGGATTCCCGCAGCCGATGAATCCAAAGGCACCAGGGACCTGATCCAGTACCAACCGAAATCCTCGCCCGCCAAGCTTGGTGAATGGAGCCCCTGCTCTTGCTCCTCACCCAGCACCTTCCCTGCGGCTTGCGTCATACGACGCAGCGCGGCTCCGTCATTGACCACGGCCATCCCTTCTCGAAGCTCCAGCTTTTATAGGTCCCTCCAGATCCTGGAGAGCTCTTCCCGAAGCTCCCCCGCAAAAACCATCATGTCATCACGCTCTACTGCAGCCTTCATGCGAATCGTCCCTTAGGAACGGGCAGCAACTACCTGAACCTTGCTGTACCGGTTCTCGGGTACGGGCAATCCCAAATTGCCGCGCAGCGTGTCGCTCTCGTACTCGGTTCTGTAGATGCCTCTCTCCTGCAGAATCGGCACGACATGATCCACAAAATCCTTCAGTCCGTTCGGCACCGCTGCGGTAATCATGAAGCCGTCGGCTGCCCCGGCTTCGAACCAAGCCTGGATCTTGTCTGCCACCTGCTCCGGCGTGCCGATAAACCCGCCGCGCGGCGTGGCCGACTGTAGCGCCACTTGCCGAAGAGTAAGCCCCTTCTCCTTGGCATCCCTTTTGATTTTGTCGGTACCGCTCTGGAAGCTGTTCTTGCCCAGGTCGCCCAGCTCAGGGAACGGCTCATCCAGCGGATACTGAGAGAAATCGTGATGCTCGAAGAATCGGCCGAGATAATCCAGGGCATTCTCGATGGTCACAAGGCTGGCCACCTCCTCATATTTGCGCTCGGCCTCCTCCGGCGTGCTGCCGATGATCGGGCTGATGCCGGGAAAGATCAGCACATCATCCGGATTCCGGCCGAATCCCGCCGCCCGCGCCTTCACGTCCTGATAAAAGGCTGCCGCAACCTCCACAAACTCATGTCCGGTGAATACCGCGTCGGCTTCCTTGGAGGCATAGTTCTTGCCGACCTCGGACGCGCCCGCTTGAAAAATGACCGGCTGCCCCTGCTTGGAACGGGCGATGTTCAGCGGCCCCTTCACGGAGAAGAACTCGCCTTCGTGATTCAGCGCGTGCATTTTCTCCGGATCGAAGAATACGCCCGTCTCCTTGTTCCGCACGAAGGCATCGTCCTCCCATGAATCCCACAGACCCCGGGCAACCTCCAAATACTCCGTTGCGATCCGGTATCGCTTATCGTGCTCCGGATGCTCCTTCTTGCCGTAATTCAAGGCAGAACCCTCCAGCGGAGAGGTAACGATATTCCAGCCTGCGCGTCCGCCGCTGATCTTGTCAAGCGACGCGAACTGCCGGGCCACGGTGAACGGCTCGCTGTACGAGGTGGACAACGTACCGACAAGACCGATGTTGGTGCTAACGGCGGCCAGAGCGCTTAGAATGGTGATCGGCTCAAAGCGGTTCAGAAAATGCGGTATCGATTTTTCGTTGATATACAAGCCGTCCGCGATGAAGATCAGGTCGAACTTGCCCTCTTCGGCTTTCTGAACCCACTGCTTATACAGATCAAAATTGACGCTTGCGTCGGGCTGCGCATCCGGATGCCGCCACATGGAGGTTCCTCCGCCCACACCGTGCAGGAGCGCCCCCAATTTCAATTGTCTTTGCTTTGCCATGTTCCATTCCTCCTTATCGATCTTAGCGCCCTCGTCTCACACGGGAGCGGCAGCCAGTTTAATGCGTTCGATCTGCCCAAGATGATTCTGTACGTGACGGGTAAAACCGCTGATGATATCCGAGACGCTGACGGTCTCCCCTTTGAAATTGATGCCGGTTTTGACCGCATCGGCCGCGCTCAAACGACGAAGCAACAAGCTGTTATAGTGCAGCAGCGCCCGGAATGTTTCCAAAATATCCGCGGCTCTGCCTTCGTTCGAATATTGACCGCTGACCCAGGCATCCTGATTAAACGAGGGCAGCTGGGCCGTCGTCCCGGCCAGAATGTCCCGGATTCGGAACGAGATCACGATGCTGTGATCCACCAGATGGGAGAGCACCTCCTGTACGCTCCATATGTGTGGTGCCTGCTTCCATTGGAGCTGATCCTCGCTAAGGCCGGCGACGGCGGCCAGCAGTTGATCATGCGTATTAACAAAGGCTTCAATAGGGAATTTGCTCATTCGATCTCCTCCAATACAAACTCGATAATGACCTGCCCCGATAGAAATAACGAGGAACTGCCCTTCGCATAACGCTACAGTCCGTGTTCAGGGCCTATTCATGGCGAAGCATGAAATAGGAGCAAGGCTTCCATTCCAACGACAATAACAAAAGAACTCCTTATCGCGAAGTCTCCCCGCCGGCATGATAATGCCGGAGCGCCTGCTCCGCCAGCCTCGTGAAGAAATCGATGCTGACCGGAATCGCCCGCTCATCCAGATCAAAAGCCGGATGGTGCCACTCCTGCGTGCCTGCGGTTCCCATGAAGACAAACAACCCGGGAACCTCGCGCTGGTACACCGCAAAATCCTCCCCGGCCGGCGAGGGAACCGGTATCACCGCCTCATATCCTGCTTCATCAGCAGCGGCATAACCGAGCTCCGCCAGCTTGCGGTCGTTATGGACCGGCGGCGGTCCTTCGATCCAGCGCACGGCAGCTGTCGCTCCGAAAGCTGCCGCCACGCCTTGAACGACTTGGTCAAATCGTTCGAGCACCTGCTGCCTGACGTCGTCGTCAAAGGTGCGGATGGTTCCTTCCAGCAGCGCTTTATCCGGAATCACGTTCCACGCGGTTCCGCTATGCAGCTTCGTCACGCTGATGACGGCACTCTTCAAGGGGCTCACATTGCGGCTTACAACGGACTGAAGGGCCGTAATGATATGCGACGCGGTCACGATCGGGTCAAGGCCCGCTTCGGGCACGGCCGCATGGGATCCCTTCCCCGCCACTTCAACCACGAAGCCGTCGGCGGCGGCCATCAGCGGACCTTCCTTAATGCCAATAGTCCCAACAGGCAGGTCCGGCTTGTTATGCATGCCGAAGATCGCCTGCACGCCTTCGAGCGCCCCGCTGTCGATCACCTGCTTCGCGCCCTTGGCCTTCTCTTCCGCAGGCTGAAAGATCAGCCGGACGGTTCCTTTCAGCTCCTGCTCCCGCTGCTTCAGGGCATACGCCGTTCCGATCAGGGCAGCCGTATGAAAATCGTGCCCGCAGGCATGCATTTTGCCGGGAATCGTCGAGGCGTACGGGAGTCCCGTCTCTTCCTGGACCGGCAGGGCGTCGATGTCCGCTCGCAGCGCTATGATCGGCCCCTCTTGAATTCCGCCGACTTCGGCGATTACGCCTGTCGCAAGCGGATACTCCGTGACCCGTATCCCGGCTTCCTCAAGCCAGCCCCTGATCAGCTGCGTCGTCTCGAACTCCTCGTTCGACAGCTCCGGATACCGGTGCAGATGGCGCCGAATCTCAATAAATCGATGGATGTCTATATTCGTGGATAGAACTTGGCTTGGCATTCGTAAAACCTCCTAAATAGTCACGGATCTATGGCCGTCTCGATTACGCCTCGGCAGGAACCTCAGCCAACGCCTCGCTCAGCAGCTCGAATGAGCGGATTCGCTTGTCAAAGGGCTGGATATTGCTGGTGACGATAATCTCGTCGACGCCCGAAGCTTGCTGAAGTCGGAGCAGCTGCCCACGCACGGTTTCCTTTGTCCCTTTGGTGATGAACGGCTCCTGTTCCACGATCGTGTACGGCTCTCCTGCCTGGCGACCGAATTCTTCGGCCTGTTCCCTCGTCCCCAGCGCCAGCGTCCGGCCGCTGGCCAGATGAATCTTCACCAGCTTCAGCGATCCTGCCAGCTCCGCCGCTTCCTCCTCCGAATCGGCCACGATCACGGACAGGGCGACAAGAATCTCCGGTTCTCTGCCATGGGAGTAGTCAAACGTGCTCCGGTAAACGCGAACGGCCTCCAGCGCTGCGGATTCATCCCCGTTGATGAAGAGGGAGAACACATAGGGCAGTCCGAGTCCGGCCGCAATTTCCGCGCTACCTGCGCTAGCACCCAGCACGTACAGCTCAGGCGCGGTCTCCGGCAGCGGAGCCGCGCGAAGCCCGGCGAGCGGATGATCCTCTTCCAGCGTGTTATGAACAAATTGGCGAAGCTCGACGATTTTATCCGTTAACGACGCGTCCTCCTGAACGCCCCGCTGCAGCGCCTGCGTACTGCGCGGCAAACCGCCCGGGGCGCGCCCGATGCCCAGATCCACGCGTCCCGGAGCGAGCGCGGCCAGCACGTTGAAATTCTCCGCTACCTTGTAGGGACTGTAATGCTGCAGCATGACGCCGCCGGATCCCACGCGGATGGTTTGGGTTTTGGCTAACAGGTAAGAGATGAGCACCTCCGGCGAAGACCCCGCCACATGGTCCGAATCGTGATGCTCGGATACCCAGAAGCGCCGGAAGCCGAGCTCCTCCGACTTTTGGGCAAGCAGCACGGTGTGCGCGAACGCCTCCGCTGCCGTTTCCCCGGGATATATTGGACTTTGGTCAAGCACGCTTATCGTAATTCCCATATTGGTTGGCCTCCTAAATGCTATAGTTAAGCTCAGGCGTGATCCGCTTCAGGAACTGCTTGGTCCGTTCTTCGCACGGATGATGGAATAGCTCGGACGGGGGGCCCTGCTCCACGATCACGCCATCGTCCATGAACACGACGTGGTTCGCCACATCCCTCGCGAAGCCCATCTCATGCGTTACCACGATCATGGTGATCCCCTCCTTCGCGATTTTGCGAATGACCGCAAGCACCTCGCCGACAAGCTCCGGGTCGAGCGCCGACGTCGGCTCATCGAACAGGATCACCTCCGGCTCCAGGGCGAGCGCCCTGGCAATGCCCACCCGCTGCTGCTGTCCGCCCGAGAGCTGACTCGGGTAGGCATCCAGCTTATCGGCCAGACCCACCTTTTCGAGCAAGGCGATGCTCTTCAGCCTTGCCTCGGCCTTTGGCATTTTTTTGACGACGACTAGGCCTTCCATCACGTTCTCGATCGCCGTCTTATGCTTGAACAGATTGTACTGCTGAAACACCATGGCCGATCTCTGGCGTAGTTCATGAATCTCCTTCTTGGTGGCGCGCTTGCACTGGACACGGTAATCGCCGATAGCAATCTCGCCGCCATTCGGCTTCTCGAGATAATTCACGCAGCGCAGCAGCGTGGTTTTGCCGGAACCGCTCGGCCCCAGAATGACCACCACTTCCCCTTTGTTTACCGTCAGATCAATGGATTTCAGCACCGGGTTCTTGCCGTATGACTTTGAAATATCGGTCAGTTGAATCATGCGACGCCCCCCCGATTGTAGAGATTGATTCGTCTCTCGATGATCGCGGTCAGTCTTTCGATGAGAAGCGTAAGCCCCCAGAAAATAGCTGCCGCCGCCAAGTACGATTCGAAGAACTTCCAGTTGGTCGAAGCCACGATCTGAGCCTGCGCGTTAATGTCCACAACCGACACGGTAAATGCCAAGGTCGAGCCATGAAGCATGCCGATCACCGAATTGGAGAGGTTTGGCAGGCTGACCGCCAAGGCTTGGGGGAATACGATCCTCCGCAGCGCCTGCCACGTCGTCATGCCGATCGAATAGGCTGCCTCCAGCTGCCCCCGGTTGACCGCGAGCAGGCCGGAACGGATCACTTCGGACATATACGCGCCTGCCGTAATCGAGAATGATATGAACGCAAACCAGATCATCGGAATGGAGGATGACTTAAAGCCCCAGCCCATCTGGGCGGACAGCGCATCCACCAGCACCGGCAGGCCGAAATAGATCAGCAGCAGATGCGTCAGCATGGGAGTGCCCCGGATAAAAGTCACGTAGGCAGTGGCGATCTGGCTGAGCACAGGCACCTTATAGATCTGGGCAAATGCCGCAATAAGCCCGATCATAAATCCGGCCGTGACCGATACGGCGGTGATCAACAGCGTTGTCGGGATCGCGGACAGCAAGTTTACAAATGCCGTCCATATGAAGGATGGATCGATTTTCACAGCTCCGCGCCTCCTTTTTCAGGTCGCATTCCGGCGATGATGCGGCGGTAGGACAATTTCTTTTGCATACGGAATCTTTCACGTGCCGCCGACTCCGGAGCCTCATGACGCATCAGGCGCCGCTCCGCTCCCAGCAGCAGTTTCTCCAGCGTAAAGCTGATGACTAGATAGATGAAAGCCAGCGCTAGATAAGCTTCGATAAAATGCTGGGTGATATTGCCCAGGGTTTGCGCTTTTCCCGTCATCTCCATGAGCCCGAGGGTAAACGCCAAGGAAGTATCCTTCAGCAGGGCAATCACCATATTCGAAAATACCGGAACCGCGATCGCGAGCGCTTGAGGGAGGACGATCCGAAGGAAGGCTTGATGTCCCTTCATCCCCATGGCGTACGCCGCCTCTACCTGGCCTCTGTCCACCGCCGTTACCGAAGCCCGGATCATCTCCGACATGAAGGCACCGGTATGAAGCCCGTAAGTCAGGATCACGAATACCATGACAGGCGCCCGTGACATGTCGATATGAACCAGCTTCAGCATCTCCGGCAGACCGTAATAGAACAAGAAGAGCTGGATCAGGATCGGCGTTCCCCTGAAGAACGAAATGTACACCTTGGAGAACGCGTTCAGCACCGGGATCCGGTAGAGGCGGGGAAGGGCAACCAGAAATCCGACGACGATTCCCACCAGCAGAGAGCCTGCCACGATCAGCATCGTGACGCCTAACGTCGACAAGAGCTTAGGCAGAAAGCTAAATACATACGAGAAATCGAACGGTGCACCCATGGACCCCGTCTCCCTTCTACTAGGTTTATCTCATCATGGATTCGACGACGTGAAGTCGTCCCCCAGCCATTCCTTGCTCAGCTTGGTCAGCGTTCCATCCGATTTTAGCTCCCTGATCGCATCGTCAACCGCATCCGACAGCTTCTGGCTGTCCGGGTCATCCTTGCGGAATACGAACAGGATGTCGGCCTCCGACAGGTGGTCGCCCGTTGTTTTCAGCTTTCCTTGCGGGTCGATCAGCGGCAATGTAAAGTCCGCCCCGACGGTTGCATCCACCCGGCCCGTCGTAATCTGGCTCACGGTATCATTCGCCGCGCCGTTCTGATAGACAATGTTGATCGCATCGTTATTTTCCTTGTTGTAGTTCTCCAGAATCTGAGCAGCCGCACTGGTTGCACCGGTCAGTACCTTTTTCCCCTTCAAATCATTCAGCGATTGAATGGAGTCGTTCTCCTTGGCGACGATGATCTTATTCCGCCAGTAGGCGTAAGGCTCTTTATTGAACAGGTACTTTTCCGTTCGCTCCGGATTCTTCTCCATCTGGTGGGCCACAAAATCAATTTTCTTCGTTTCCAGGCTAAGCAGCAGATTGGAAAACTCCTGGGTCTGCAGCTCGAACTCATACTCCGGCAAACGTTGATCAATCTCCCGTACCAGTTCAACGTCAAAGCCGGTCAGTTTTCCGTTCTCGTCAATAAAGCAGATTCTAGGAAAGGCCGTGCCCGTGCCGACAACAATCTTTGTTACTTTTCCTTCTGCCGCGTTCGCCGTGCTATCTTTTTGTGCCTCTCCACTCTTCGTGCCTGTTCCGCATCCGGCGATCACCCCTGCCAACGCGATTACAACGGCTGCCACGATTGATTTCTTCACGACCTCATCCCCCTTCACTCTTGTCCCGATCCGTAATTTAATAATTCCTATAGATTTAGTGAGGATTTTGTTGTCACTAACTTTACCGCGATTTGGGAAACGCGTCTAATAGAGTTTTTCTATTCATCCATGCAATTCATCAATAGGACAATTCACGGCCGAGCTCCAGCAAGGAGTCCAGAAACTCATTGTTCTGCCCTTTCAAGGAGATGAGATGGGTCTGCAGGGAAATGCCTGCCGTCTCGGCAATATCTACGGGAATCAGGCTTCCCTCGGCTACCTCCTGCTGAGCGCATAGACCCGGAAGAAAGCAGATGCCCACCCGCCCCAGCACAAGCTTCTTCGCCGTCTCGGAATTATCGACCTGGAACACGATATTCGGCGGCTGTTCCAGACTCTCGAATACCCGGTGAATCCGCAGCCAATCCAGCGAGCCGCATTCGAAGAAGACCAGCGTCTCGTGCCGGATATCCCGAATGGAGGCTCTCCCGGCAGCAGCAAGCGGATGATCCTTATATACATAGAGGCGGATGGGATCTTCAAAGAACGGATAGGATTGAAACGCCGGATTCATCAGCTTGCGGACGAAGGCCAGATCGATGTCCTTGGACGAGAGCTTGCCGGCCAGCTCTTCCGTGGGGCCGGTCGTCAGCTTGAAGTTCATCTCGGGAAACCGGCGGTTGAGCACTATAAGCAGATAGGGCATTAAGTAATTAGATACCGAAACCGTGCTTCCGATTCTGAGCTCATTGGGCATGGACGCTTTGGATTGAAGATGGTGTTTCCCTTTTTGGAAGGTTTGGAGGATCTGCTGGGCATAGGGAAGGAATTGTTTACCTTTGTCGGTCAGATGAATCTGTTTGCCCAAACGGTCGAACAGCCTGCAGTCGAGTTCCCTCTCCAGCGACTGGATGCGTGCAGTCACCGTCGGCTGGGATAGAAACAGAACGTCTGCCGCCTTGTTAAAGCTGCCATAGTGGTTGATGTAGACAAAAGCCTCGATGTTTTCAATGTTCAAGCTAACACCTCCGGGAACATAATTATACTCACTATTCCAATGAATATAGATGGTTTAAAAACTGCGATTTCCTTATAAATTATCCTTATCTTAGGCAGTTGACAAATTATTGTCAAACCAAATATGCTTATAGATTTTTTTAATGAAAGCATTAATATTTTTGTTTTCCAATGTGTTTAATCGGAATAAACTGCTATACTAATCTCACCTTATCAGGATATAGCCGTATCCTCTAAAGTTTAAATGACCGAAAAAAGGAGTGGTAACGTTGAATACAATCCAAGAAGTGATCGTACGGGATGCATATGAGTGGGAACGCGAGGCTATTGCCGCTGTGATGCTGGAATCCTATCAGCAGTACGCCTTCGATCTGTCTGCGGAGCGATGGGAGGAATATCGGGATTCCATTAGGAGTTCGGCGTACAGCGATGCGCCCTATGCCCGGATCGTCGCCGAGCTTGGCGGGGAAATCGTTGGCAGCGTCCAGCTCTTCCTCTCCTCGGAGGCCGCTTACGGAAAACCGGAGATGAGGATTCACTCGCCTATTATCCGCTTACTTGCCGTATCTCCGGGTTCCCGGGGACGCGGGATCGCCACGCTGCTGATTCAAGAGGCTGCCCGCAGATCGATCCAGCTTGGCGCAACCACGCTAAATCTCCATACTTCCGACATGATGGCCTCTGCGGTGAAGTTATATGAGCGGCTCGGATTTGAGCGGGCTTATGAAACGGATACGTCTAACGGCGAGCACCTTGTCAAAGGATACCGGATCAAACTGCCCGGCTCCCTGCTGCTGCATAGCGCCGTGTGAAAAATAGGGGCCCCTAGTTACTTGCTCCGGCTTTGCTTCCTACGTTTTGTTCAACCTGGAATTAGGCATAGTACCAGCACTGTTGACCAGTAAGTCAATCCACCTGTACTGTAAGCCATATTTATTAAATTCTTAAATATCTAGCCCAAAAGACATGCCATATACTAAGGTCAACACTTTACACGAACAAAAATCCCTTCTAAACGTTGGGCCAATGGTTCGTAACGATTTCATTAGATCTACTTAAAAGCCTTGAAAACTCCTAATTCCTTGCCATAAGAAGACCCGCCCTCAGCAAACTGGGCGGGTTCGATCATGAATGGAAGCAAGATCCTCGGGATGTTCCATGATGTATACCTCATACAGTGCGGGATCCAGTATTTTTCGCATAAGATGTATTACGCCGTCGCCGTTCTTGGGGTCGAAGTCCAGTATTGAAGCATAACCGTTGCGCCGATACATGTCAGCCAGCCAGGGATGCCGCGCGGCTGTCGCTAAAGTAACCGCAGGTGCTCCATGTTGTCCGAGAAGGACGGACCGTTCGACCCAATCCATTAACTTCGACCCAAGTCCTCTCGCTTGGAGCAAGGGATCCACCGCAAACCATTTAATGAAAGGCAGGGCCGTCACGTCCCGAACCTCTCCTTCCAGCGAATAGGTGAGCGTCGCCGCGATTTCACCGTCCTGCTCTAAGACATAACATTCATTGCGCTGGATATTGGACGCAACGAGTTCCGCTGTGGCGTTGGCGGCAGGCCATTTCAGTTCCAACTTCCGAATCGGTTCATAGGCACGGAAAAGGATATCCCTTACCGTCGCAGCATCCTCCGCAGCTGCCAACCGTATGGTATCACTCATCGAATATACCCCCTTCCATTCTTTCATGATAATATTTCGACAGGAGCGGCTTCCGGGCTTGCGTATTTGCCCTCCCACAAATGGCATCGTACGGCGTGACCTTCCCCGACGCCGGACCACCCCGGCATTTCAGACTCGCAGCGTTCGAAAGCATGCAGGCACCGTGACCGGAACGGGCACCCGCTGATATGAGCCGTTGGATCCGGCAAGTCTCCGCTAAGAATGATCTGCTCCCGCTTGGCACCGCCCCGTTCCGCCGGGATTGACGATACCAGCGCTTGCGTGTAAGGATGGAGCGGCCTGTCATACAGATCGTGCACATCCGCAATCTCCACAATGTTCCCCAGATACATCACGGCGACCCGGTCACTAACATAATGAACCACATTCAGATCATGGGAAATAAACAGGTAGGTTAAGGACAGTTCATGCTGCAGGGATTTCAGCAGATTCAAAATTTGAGCCTGAACGGAAACGTCCAGGGCGGACACGGGCTCATCCAGCACAACAAATTCCGGATTCATCATGAGGGCTCGCGCAATGCCAACCCTCTGACGCTGGCCGCCGCTTAGTTCATGGGGATACCGGTTCCTATACGAGGCGTTCAGGCCAATCCGGTCCAGCATCTCCAGCACATCGCGCTTACGCTTCAATCGGTTGCCCAGCCGATTGTACTTCAGCGGCTCCTCCAATAAGCGCCCAACGGTAAATCTCGGATTCAGCGAAGTGTACGGATCCTGAAACACATACTGGATTTCCTGACGCAGCTGTCGTAATGTCCTTCCCGCCGCATCTGTGATATCACTTCCTTTATAGTGAAGCTCTCCGGCACTCGGCTCAAGAAGGCGTGCTGTCATCTGTCCAACGGTGGACTTGCCGCAGCCGCTCTCGCCGACAAGTCCAAGAGTCTCTCCCCTCCTGATGGACAGCGAGACTCCGCGAACCGCCCGGAACTTCTTGCTGCCGGGCCAGGACTGCTGCGAGTAGGACTTCTCTATGTTTCTAAGCTCTAACAGCGGTGCTTCATACGACAGCATTAGCGTTCACCTCCTCGAGCAGGAAACAAGCAGCCGTATGCTGCTTCCCGACTTGGATAAGCGGAGGCTGCTCCTGCCGGCAGCGGTCGGTTGCGTATTCGCACCGGGAAGCGAACCGGCAGCCGGCTCCTCTTTCATGGAGGGCTGGGACGGTGCCGGGTATGGAGTACAGTCGATTGCCCTTTTTCCCGGGAGTCGGAATGGAATTGAGCAGACCTATCGTATACGGATGGCGGGGGTGATCAAAGATCTCCGATGCCGTTCCATGCTCCACCACTTTGCCGGCGTACATGACGATAATGCGATCGCACATATCGGCGATCATGCCGAGATCATGGGAAATGAGCAGAATCGCCGTACCGTCATCCTCGCGGATGCTGCGCATCAAGTCCAGAATCTGGGCCTGGATTGTAACATCCAGCGCTGTCGTCGGCTCATCCGCAATCAAGAGACCCGGGTTGCAGGAAATGGCGATCGCGATCATGACACGCTGCCGCATGCCACCCGACAGCTGATACGGATATTCGTGCAGCAGTTTTTCCGGCCGGGGAAGTCCCACCTTGCGAAACAGCATAATTGCGCGCTCCCGTGCCTCGCTCTTGGAACAGCCCAGATGGAGTCTCAGGCTCTCCGTCACCTGATAACCGACCGTCAAGCCATGGTTTAAGGAGCTCATCGGGTCCTGGAATACCATCGATATTTCCTTCCCTCGAACCCTTTGCAGCCTGCGGTTGTCATAAGCGTGAAGCGGCAGCTTATCCTTGTACCACAGTTCACCTCCGCCGATCCGCATAGCCGGAGGAAGTAAACCCAGCACGGAAAGTGACAGTATGCTTTTGCCGCAGCCCGATTCGCCGACAACGCCCACGATCTCTCCTTTTCCGATCTGAAGGGACACGTCCTCCAGCACATTCACGGCCGTCCTGCGGGACGTTTGCAATTCGATCCTCAAATTGCGGATATCAATAACCTGTTCGTCCGGTTTGGTTCCCAGTTCCATGCCAATCACCTCTATCCTCTCTTATCCCGGACATCGCGGACCCCGTCGCTTAGGAGATTAAAACCGAGCACGGTCAGCGTGATTATCAGCCCCGGTGCGAGGGTAAACCACGGTGCCTTGCCCAGAAAACTCTGCGATTCGTTCAGCATTCTTCCCCAGCTTGGGTCCGGCGGCTGCACGCCTAGTCCCAAATAACTGAGCGCGGCTTCCACCAGAATCGCGGTCGAGAAGCTTAAAGCTGCCGTAGTGACGATAGAGGACGCTATATTGGGAAGAATCTGAATGAAAATAATGTTCATGTGACCTGCGCCGATGCCTCTTGCAGCCTTCACATATTCCGCTTCGCGATGCTGCAGCACCCCGCTGCGAATGACCCGCGCAAACGACGGAATGGATAATATTCCGATGGCCAGCATCGTCTGGAACATGCTGGGCTGGTAAATCGTGACGAGTAGCAAAGCGATGAGTATGCCGGGGAATGCAAGCAATGCATCGGTCCCCCGCATGAGGAGCTCATCCAGCCATTTGCCCGCGTAACCGGCCAGGGTTCCGATGATTAATCCTCCGGTCAACCCGATTCCGACGGATACGGCTCCAACCATAAACGCGGTCTGAGCTCCGACCATGACGCGGCTAAGCACGTCTCTTCCGAAGTTGTCGGTTCCCAGCCAATGATTCCAGCTCGGCCCTTGCAGCCGATCCGCAATCTTCATGACGTTGACGGCGTGCGGGGTATAAAACAGGCTGATCAGCATGATTGCAAGCAGCAACGATACAAACGTCATCCCCAGCACCAAACTTAAGCTGTATTTTCTATTCATCATAGCTTCGCTCCTACTTTAATCGGATTTGCGGATCCAGCCAGCGGTAGGACAGATCAACCAAGAAATTAATCGTAATGACGGTAAAGGCAATGATCAGTACCAACCCTTGCACCAGCGGATAGTCGCGGTTTCCAATGGCCGTTATGAGCAGGCTGCCGAAGCCCGGGAGCGTAAATACCTGCTCAATGACCAGGCTGCCGGCGAGCAGCTCGCCAAAATGAATGCCGATAATCGTAATGACGGGCAGCAGCGCATTCTTCAGCACATGCCGGTAATGAACGTCTTTCTCAGGCAGCCCTTTGCTTCGAGCAGTCCTTACATAATCCAGGTTCAGCTGCTCCAGCATCGTCGTCCGCAAGTACCGCACCACGATAGCAATCTGCGGAATCGCGAGCGCGATGGCGGGAAGCAGCAAGGATCTGAGGGCTAATAGCGGACTCTCCGACCATCCGACGTACGTGCTGACCGACACCCATTTGAGGGTAAGGCCGAAGACTAAAATCAGAATGATCCCCATCCAGAACGAAGGAACGGCTAGACCGATCTGGGTACCTATCGATACAACCATATCCACGAGCTTGCCCTTGGTCCGGGCTGCCAGTATGCCCAGCGGTATGGCTACGCATACCGTAATAACCATAGCCAGCACAGCCAGGGAAAACGTGACCGGCAGACGGGCTGCAATTAAATCCAGAACCGGCTCGGAGAACCTTAAGGATTCCCCGAAGTCCAATATCGCAATGCCCTGAATCCAGTCGATAAATTGCTCGCCAAGCGGGCGATCCGTGCCGAGCTTCGCCTCCAGCATCGCAATTTGCTCATCCGTGGCCTCTACGCCAAGAATGGTAAGTGCCGGATTGCCGGGAATGATGCGGAACACGGAGAAGGTCAGCACCACAATAAACAGCATCGTCAGCAGCAGCGTGAACGTTCGTCTTGCATAGTAGTTCATCCGGGCACCTCCAGCCCCCTATTCCGTGAAGTAGACACTCGACAGATCTTGGACATAGAGCGGATACTGCTTGTAACCCGCAAGTTTCTTATTGAGCGCCACATTGGAATTCGGGTCCATGATGTAAATCGCAGCAGCATCTTCGGCTAGAATTTGTTGGGCTTTCTTATACAGCTCCACCCGTTTCGCATCATCCACTTCGGTTACCGCCGAACCGAGGACAGTATCGAATTCAGGGTTGTTATAATTGAAGAAATTGTTGGATGCATCGGAAATATATTTGTTCAGAATCTGATACGGATCCAGCTTGCCGTCAAGGCCAATGATCGTCAGCTCATAATCGCGGCCCTTATAGATCCGTTCGAGCCATACGGCCCACTCCACCGGTTCGATTTTGACTTTCACGCCGATCTGCTCCAGCTGCGCAGCGACGACCTGGGCCGTATCCACATGGAACTGGTAATTGGAAGGCACGGAGAGCGTTGTCTCAAACCCGTTCGGATAACCCGCTTCGGCAAGCAAAGCCTTGGCTTTCTCCAGATCGGTGGCATATTGATCTTCGAGACCTTCCTGATAATATTTTGCAAGCACGGGGCTCAGGTTCGAACCGATCTTCGTACCGTAACCGAGCGCAACCCCTTGAATGATTTCATCTTTGTTGATGGCATAATTCAAAGCCTGGCGCACTTTAATGTCACTGAACGGTTTCTTGGCGTTATTGAAGGCAACCAGCTGCACCAGATTTTGCGGCGCGCTCAGGGTGGTATAGTCGTTGGCTATCTCCTCCAGCCGCTCCGTCCCGATCCGCGGGAATACATCCACTTCTCCGGATTTCAAAGCCAGCAGTCCTGCTTCCGCATCCGTAATGATCCGGAATTCGACCTTGTCGAGCGAAGGCACATCCTTCACATAATAATCCGGGAACTTCTCGACAACGAGCCGCTGTCCGGGCAAGTACTCCTTAAACTTGAAAGGTCCTGTGCCAATCGGGTTCTTGTTGCTGTCTTCATACCCCTTCGGAATGACCGCAGAGGTCAATGCCGTCAAAAAGGAGGAGCTGTTCTGCTTCAATTGGATCTCGATCGTGGAAGCGTCCTTGGCCTCAATCGACTGAACGTCCTCGAAAGCCGACTGCAGCGGTTTTCCTGTATCCAGCCCAGCCAAGCGGGAATAAGAATACGCCACATCCTCTGCGGTTACCGGGTTCCCATTATGGAATTTTACCCCGCTTCGCAGCTTGAACGTATAGATCAGACCGTCATCCGACACTTCGTAAGATTCCGCAATAGCCGGATAAAGCTCGCCCTCCTCGTTTGGCTTCAGCAGCCCTTCGAACACATTAAACAGCACTTCATTCGTGCCAGCTGCCACCGCCAGGTGAGGATCGAGGAAATCAAGATCCTGCAAAATAATAACGACAACGTCGCCGCCCTGCACCTTGGCTCCGGCGGACTGCTCCGTCTTGATTTCCGGTGCCGGCGCAGATGACGTGTTGGCAACGCCGTCGCCGCCTCCATTGGTTCCCCCCTCTGGACTGCTGGTTGGAGCGGCAGCGTTGTTATTGCCGCAAGCGGCCGTAAACAGAATCAATAAAGCCATCGTTAAAATACCCATGCCATGACGCAATCTACGATTTTTTCTCATAGGTATGACCCCTCCCTTTCTAATTTAAGAGATGATTTTGGATGAAACGGATAATCGCTGCGGAAGCTCTTGTATGGATGAAATCAGCTGGACCGAATCCAGCTCCTCGATCCCCAGCGTACCGAACCGGTTGATCAGGTAACTCTGCATGCCCGCCCGCTCACTCCCGATGACGTCATCGTAATAATTATCACCGACGTACAGGCTTTCCTCGGGGGATATCCCGGCGCGCTCCAGCGCTAACTGAAATATTGCCCGATCGGGCTTCTCGATCCCCACTTCCGAAGAGATCACGATCTCATCAAGGAGCGGCAGCAAGCCATTTCTCTCCAGTACATCCCTTGCGGTATAATCCCAATTGCTGATAAGGCCCACCCCGTAGGAGTGCTCTTTCAAGTTCTCCAGTATGGGGAGGGTAAATGGAAACGAACGCCAGCCGACGCACTCCAGCTCCCGCTGAATCTCCAAAATCCGCCGGTATTGCTGCGTCAGATCAAAATGCAGGCCCAGCGAGTGATTGAGCACGCCCAAGTACCATGGGAAAAAGGTATCGCGTTCCTTGGCCAGCACCCCCGGGTAATCCCTCATGAAATGTTTATCCGCCAGATGGTACGCCTCTTCGACCCGCTTTTGCGGAATATTCACCCCTTGCTCCGCCAGGTAGCGGACATAAACCTGTTCCCTGTCCTGGTACACTAATGTGTATCCCAGGTCAAACCAAATGAAGTTGATCGCCAAATTCCTTGTACCTCCTTGTCTTATTCATGGATGATCGGCAGCCAAAGCTTCGATGGATGCAGCTCATCATGGTATATCGTCTGAGTCGCCGTCACGAAGTCGGCCTCCGTCGTCTCCCCCGGATTCATCACCCGGTTCGGATTGCGGTCAAAGGTCGGAAACAGCGAGCTTGTGACATGGAGACGGATGCGGTGGCCTGGCCGGAACACGGCTGCCGTCGGCCCAAGCGATATTTCGTATCGATGCACTTCACCCGGCACTACCGCCTCGGGAGCCAATAAACTCTGGCGGTAGCTCGCTCTTACGATGCCCTCCGCGATATTATAGGAACGCCCGTCCGGGTACGCATCGACAAGCTTTGCGACAAAATCCGTATCCTCGGCCGAAGTGGATGCATACAGCTCAACCGTCACCTCCCCGCTAAGAACCAGCTCCTCCTGGAGAGGCTCCGTCGAATAGACCAGCACATCATTCCGAACCTCATTCGGTATCTGATTGCGAGGACCCATCGGCGTTAAATCGGGCACGGCGCCGGATCGGCCGCCGAGTGCGGGCACCGGGATCGAAGGATGGTACACATACGTGTCCGGATACTCCTCAACCGGCGCGCTCGTGGTCAGCGTTCCATCACCATGGATCGAGTTCGCTCTCGACGCGCTGTGAAGATAATAAGCCGTATCCTGAGCATCGACCGGAGGCCACTGCTCCGCTTCGTGCCAGGTATTGCTTCCCATCCGAAAATAGGTGACCGGGGCCAGTTCATGAAGCGGCTCCTTCCCTTTCAGCCAACGCTCAAACCACCGGAGCTGCAGCTGATCTACCCGGTTGGCCGCTTCCGGTCCGAAATCCAGCTCCCCGACATATCTCGACCACGGCATGTGAAACCACGGCTCTATGTACAAATACTGATGTGCCTTTGCGTTCTCCGTGGCCCCCCGCTTACGGACCCCGATGAAGTTCTCGATCGTCCCGTCAATAAAAATGTCGTACCACCCGCCGATATGAAGTGCAGGCACCTCGACCGATTCATACTTTTCCTTCAAGGAAGTAGCCTGCCAATACTCGTCACGGGACGGATGCCTCAGCCATTCCAGATAGTAAGGCGCGAGCTCCTGAACCGGCTCGGGCGGATCGTTCAGCGGCAATCGCTTGTAAAAGGAAAACACGTCCCCGTATAACGCCGACAGCTCGGCGGCCCAGTCCCCGCGTCCGCGGCGAAGCGCGGTGTCCTGGGCCGCGAACAACATCCACGATTGCTGCAAGGCCAGGCTCAGCGCACCGTTTCGGTAGGCTTTGCCCTGATAGGAGTCGGAGCCGATCATAGCAGGTGCGATGCAGGCAAGATGAGGCGGCCTGCTGGTGGCCGCCAGCCACTGCGTGGCACCCGCGTATGAGAATCCGTACATGCCGACCTTCGGTATGGCGTACGGAAGTGAGGCTGCCCACTCAATGGTGTCATAGCCGTCCTCCGCCTCATGTATGTATGGATGAAACTCTCCCTCCGAGGACCATCGGCCTCTGGCATCCTGCACGACCACCACATACCCGTGCCGGGCATACCAGCTCGGATGCGCGTAATTCATCGTCTGCGCATCCTCCCTGTTGTACGGAGTTCGCAGCAGCAGCACAGGATAAGACTTGTCATCATTGGGCCGGTAAACATCCGCATACAGCCGGACGCCGTCCCGCATCGGAACGGGAATGCCCCGTTCCGTTCGGATTGAATCTTGAATGGACATCGATATTTCACCTTTCGACAGAAAATAAGGATAAAAAAAGAGATGCCGCGCTAATCTTCCGATTAGCAGCAGACATCTCCAGTTGACTGGTAAATGGCATTATTCCGACAATAAAAATTGGTTTTGTGTGATATCGTAACGCAGTTTGTACGTCTCGTCAATAACCTATTTTCGCTGGGGGATTTCCTCAAGTCAGCGATTCATATACTGAGAAAGTTACGGGTTGACAACGGCGGCATTGCTTATTAACATTCAGTTAAGCTTGTATAGTTCATTATTCCGATCTTGATAATGCAAGATTTAAGTCTACCAGTCAACTGGAGACACTTTTCCCCGATCCTTTGGAGGAAAGTGTCTTTTTTTATTCATCCATAAGGAGTGAAGACCGTGACACGGAAGAAAGAAATCAAATTATCGGCTTACCTTGTAGGCACCGGCATGCATGCCTCTTCTTGGCGGCGCGACGATGCAATGCCCGGGGCAAGCATCGACATCGATTATTACCGAACACTTGCCCAAACTGCGGAACGGGGCAAATTCGACATGGTGTTTCTCGCCGACAGTCTGGCCATTAACGAAGAGTCTCATCCCAACATCCTGAACCGGTTCGAGCCTATCACACTGATCTCCGCCCTGGCGGGCGCGACCTCCCGCATCGGGCTGGTCGCTACGGCTTCCACCTCTTACGTGGAGCCCTTCAACTTGGCGCGCCAGCTGATGTCAGCAGACCATATCAGCAAGGGGCGGGTAGGCTGGAACATTGTTACGACCCGGGACTTATCCGGCAATACGGCACGGAACTTCGGCGCTGCCGAGCATTATGAGCTGGAGCATCGCTACCTTAGAGCCGCCGAGTTCGTAGATGTCGTTCGCGGCCTCTGGGATTCTTGGGAGGATGACGCCTTTGTCTTCGACAAGTATTCCGGACGCTTCTTCGAGCCGGATAAGCTTCATCGCCTTCAACATCGGGGCGAATTCTTCTCCGTGGAGGGGCCACTTAACATCGCACGCTCCCCACAGGGGCAGCCGGTTCTGGTCCAAGCCGGCAATTCCGCCGCAGGTCAGCAGTTTGCCGCAAACGTGGGCGAAGTGATTTTCGCGATTAAATACAATTTCGAAGATGCGCGGGAATACTATCAAGCCTTCAAACAGAAGATTGCGGCTGCCGGCAGAAATCCGGACGACGTATCCATTATCCTCGGGATCTCGCCGGTCATCGGCGCGACAGAGAACGATGCGCTGCGCAAGCGCAAGCAGTTTGAGGAGCTGCTTACGGATGAGACGATTCTGGGTTTTCTGGCGGATTATTTTAAGGAAGTCGATTTTACCGGCTTCACGCCTGAAACCACCGCAAAGGAAGCCGGACTGGACATACTGCAGTCGAGGAATCCGGACTATCCCAAACATCAGCCCGTCATTGCAAGGGAGAATCCTACGCTGCGTGAAATCTATTCGCTCATTATCGGCTCCTTCAGCGGGGACCACTTGGTCGGTACGCCGGAGAAAATCGCGAATACCTTGGAACATTGGTTCAAGGAAGGCGCCGCGGATGGCTTCATGCTCTTGGCTCCCGGCCTTCCCGATGGGCTCGAGGATTTTGTGGACGGGGTTGTCCCGCTCCTCCAGGAACGGGGACTGTTCCGGCGGGAATATACCGGAACCACGTTACGGGAGCATTTCGGTCTGCCTATCCCTCCCAACCGCTTCCGTACAGCGTCTGAGGCGCAGGCTGCCAAGCGTTAAGCGATTGTTCGCACTAGAGGTGATCGAAAGAAACTGACAGATAACCTCCATGCCTCGATCGCTGGAGGAGGCATCGCCCAGCAACTAAAGCGCCCTCCCGTATTGAAACGGGGGGCGCTTCTTTGTACCAGGCCAATGTGATGATACCGTGGGCCGTTTCATTTACTCCATCAGAATAGCCGGACTACACCGGCCCCTCTGACGGTCCAATTTCATCTTCGTGAATAAGAAGCCAGTCAGCTTACGGACTGGCTTCGATCAGCTTCTTATGATTGCAGCGTTCCCGCTGGTTTCCCGGCTAAACTTCCGGCCTTCTGCAAGGCCTGCTCCAAATCGTCAATAAGATCCAGCGGATCCTCGATGCCGACGGACAGTCGGATCAGATCCGGCGTTATGCCGCCGGAGAGCTGCTGCTCCGGCGACAGCTGGGCATGGGTCGTACTGGCAGGGTGAATGACCAACGACTTGGCATCCGCGACATTGGCCAGATGGGAGAACAGCTCCAGGCTGTCAATAAATCGATTGGCTGCCTCAAACCCGCCTTTTAAGCCGAAGGTAAAAATAGAACCTGCACCTTTCGGGAAGTAGGTTTGACCCAGTTCATAGTAAGGGCTTGATGCAAGTCCCGGGTAATTGATCCAGGCCACTTCGGGATGCTCGTTCAGATACTGCACGATGCGATTCGTATTGGACAAATGCTTCTCCAGCCGCAGCGACAGCGTCTCGAGTCCTTGAAGCAGCAAGAAGGAGTTGAACGGGCTGATGGCTGCCCCGATGTCACGCAAAAATTGAACGCGCAGCTTCGTAATATAAGCGGTCTCGCCGAATTTCTCCAGGTACCGGATCCCGTTATAGCTTGGATCAGGCTCTGTAAGTCCCGGGAATTTGCCGCTCTCCCAATCAAACCTGCCGCCGTCCACAATCAGGCCGCCGATGGTGGTGCCATGGCCCCCGATATATTTCGTTGCCGAATGGACAACGATATCGGCGCCATGCTCAATCGGTCTGATCAGATACGGCGTTCCGAAGGTGTTGTCTACGATTAACGGGATTCCGTGTTCATGGGCTATATCCGCAATGCGCCTGAGGTCCGGCACGTTGAGCCCCGGATTTCCAATCGATTCAATGAAAAGGGCTTTCGTATGCTCATTGATGGCACGCCGGAAATTCTCGGGATCATCCGGGCTGACAAACGTCGTCCGGATGCCAAGCTTGGGCAGCGTGACGGCAAGCAAGTTGTAGGTTCCGCCATACAGGGTGTTCGCGGCTACAATCTCATCGCCGGCCCCTGCAATATTAAATATGGAATACGTGACGGCCGTCGAGCCCGAGGCCACAGCGAGCGCGCCAGAGCCACCCTCCAAGGCAGCTATTCGCTGCTCCAGTACCTCATTCGTCGGATTGCTGATTCGGGTATAGGTGTTCCCAGGTTCTTCAAAATTCAGCACAGCACGAGCGTGCTCCGTATTCTTGAATACAAAGGAAGAGCTTTGGTAAATAGGTACCGCTCTTGCGCCCGTCACCGGATCCGCCTCTTGCCCAGCGTGCACTTGCAACGTATCGAATCTCCATTTTTTTGAAAGGTTCTGCTGATCTGTCACATGGTTCATCTCCTTTTTCTCCTATACAAACCAAAAGGAGACTGAAGGCATGGTCCCCTTAGGAACCCCTTCAGTCTCCAGTATTTCTGGTCGACTTACTACACAATACTCATATCCAATTATTCCTACTAATATAGTAGTTATATTGTACTTCCAACCGTACAACGTGTCAATGTGATGCGTTGTGCTTTATGCATATTATTCCGCCGCATCCTCTTCCGTATCTTCTGCAGCCGCAGTCGACTTATCAACGTCATATCCCTGATTGTTAGACGAAAGCTCCATACTCTATTATTCATAACCTTCAGCTGATCCTAAATCGATTTACATGGCATTCTTAATATGATCCCTATCCCTTGACCGCTCCTAAGAAAGCACTCTTCACAAAATACTTCTGGAGAAACGGATAAATACACAGAATGGGCATAGTCGCAATCACGATTGTAGCATATTTGATAGTTTCTCCGATGTTTCGAGCTTCTCCTACACCTGCTCCAAAAGAAATGTTATCCGTCCCGCATGGGTTTGGCTGCTGAAAGTCAATGGCGCACGTACACCTTTTTGCTCCTTGAATGCTATCAACACTTGGTGCCATTCGTCGATCATTGTGGGGACATCCAAATTTAGTTCCTGAAGCCAATCCTTGCGCAGCACCGGACCTGCCCACTGTGTGGTCATGCCACCTTCTTTAAGAAACGGAAATGCATAATAGTCTCCGTTGTCCGTTTTCACCAATTTGTCGATATCGGGATGCTCCTGTAAATACTTTTTCAAGTTCGGCGCATGCCGGTCGATGTGTTCGTTCAGTCTTAAAATATATCCGTCTTTCAAGGCCTTTTCTGGTCCACCTGACATACCATCCAGCCAATTATATTCGATAATGTCGGGTAAATTTCCTGAAGCAAGCATTACGCTGAACGATTCCTTTGCCTGTGTTGCAGACACTTCAGAAAACCGAATCGGTACCCCAATCCGTTGCTGCCATTCCTGATAAAAAGGAATATCGTTAACGCTCGGTTTGAGCGTCGTCTGGCTTTGCAGCCAGTACGTCAGTTCGGCCCCATTTTGGATTGGGTAGACAGCCTGCCCGTCTACCGTTTCACCGTTCGAAGAACTGCTTGCCGATCCGGTGATTTGATCGGAGACTTCATCCCGTCCCGAGCAAGCTGAAATAAGGATCAATATCACAAGCACAAGCAGCAAAATGGCAACTTTTTTTATGGTCAACATATCTGGTTACTTCTTTTGAGCATGGGTTTCATACTTGAAACGATTGGTTCGATTTGATAATATTCATATTAAACAGGGTTGATTAGTCGATATTAATAACAAAAAAAGGGGGATTGAATATGATCGAATACCGCAATAGCGTTTTTCTTTGCACCTCCGAAATCACTCTCGGATTAATAAGTGGAAAATGGAAGCCTTTGATTTTAAGTCATTTATCGAAACAAACCTACCGGTTCAACGAACTTCAGAAGTTGATGCCCGGAGCTACGCAAAAAATGCTGACGGTGCAGTTAAGAGACTTGGAAAACGACGGATTAATCACCCGGAAAGTGTATGCGGTAGTTCCACCAAAGGTCGAATATTCGCTAACCCAATTGGGGGAGGCGCTCATGGTTATATTAATCCAGCTTCGCGACTTTGGGACAGATTATATGCGGCTATTTCCGGACGACGAACTGCCATCCACAATACAAGAGCATGAGGTTAACGGGTAACAACTTAACGAGAATAGCTTCCATTGAGCAGAATTAACCCTCTTAATTTACTACCTGCCAGAAGCGGCGCCCCCACCTCATCGGCTTGTTCGTCAATGATTACAACCACATTTAGCGGAAACAGTTTGCCAAGCAGTGCCCACACAACGAGCGGATTGCCTCCAACCGAAATGTAGTGAACGCCATCTTCATCAAACGTCGCGAGTCCTGTCACCCCCAATATATCCGAAGCAGAGTGTTCGATCCATTCGGAACGGGCCGGCCAGGCTGTACTTTCCGCGGATACGTGGATTTTCTCAGGACGATACATATATCGGTGTCCTCGCATAGCCTGCCCAACATCCACACAATACTCGTAATTCCCATCCGACAATCTCAGATTTAATATAACCCGACCTTGTTCATTTGCTTCGGGTACGATATCTATTTCGTTTTGGAAACTCACTTCATTGTTATTCTGTTGCTCTGATGTACGGGAACCGATCCAACTGCGGGTAACTGCGTAGTAATCCCCCTCAGCATAATCGAAGACAACAGAGTCTGCCTCCGCGTTCTTCTCATACGGCAATAGATGAGCGGGATGCCAGCAAAGTAAGCTTTTTGTGGCGGTAATCGGTTTTCCAATTGCCGCAGGCAGCACCATCCCGAGACGGTATTGGAATCCGTATCCAACCATGGAGAGTTCAGGGCTTAGGAAACTTTGCGCGAAGCGTACAACCTCTTTGTGTGGCATTTGTTTGACCAACAGTTCTGTAAGGAAACGATTCCGCGCCGGCTCGATAAAACGAAGTCCCTTCGCTTGATCCCCCTTCATGATCATAATAGGAACTTCCTCCCAGTTCTCAAAAGGCATCAACGCATCTCTCAGGAGGATAAGTTGGTGCAGATACTCATTAAATAACTGCATGATTTCGGGGCTACCCTCAGGCCCCATTAAAATGCTCACCACCTCTGGCGTCCACCGATGATTGTCACACTGGCTTCTATGAACAAGCTGGAGTAAGGCTTTTTCTCCGTACATCAGCCAAGCCGACTTCTCTAAATAAAATTCTCGAGCCCAGATTGACAATGTGTTTCCGATTTTTTGGGCCTGATCGAGGAACGGGCGTTTCGTTTTATCTTCCGAGGCGATTAAGGCCAACGGCAGCACGGCTTCTCTTCCGGAAACTCCTAAGCTGGATTGGAGATTCCTTAGCAGCGACTCAGCGGCTGCATAGTCCCCAAGCTGTAAGCAAACCGCCTCGAGTAAGGCGCTTGTTTTGCGGACGATATCTTTCGCGCGGTACACTCCTACTGGGAGTTCCCATTGCGGTTTCTCTTGAGAGTCTACAGCACGAAACGTGGTAGTCTCGATATCAATTCGCGACCCAAGTCGCAGGCTGCTATCCTCTATTTTGATCCGATAATCCAACTTAATCTCTCCCTTTCGTTATTTCTGACTCAGTATAAATTCAATTGACATACTTGAAAAGTACGCACTTTTGGGTATGTCAATCTCAATGAAGTGACTTAGTTTCATGAAGGAAACCTTAGTTAACATTAGGATAGAAGATACCCATAAATAGAGGTAGCACGGGTTTACAAGCCTAACATCATTCCATCATATAATTGCAAATTGATAGGATATTTATCTAATCGGTAATCAGACTATGTTCTTGTCCTTTACGGGAATCAGAATAAGTTCTTGTCATTGATTGTGTACATCGTGCGCACTGCTTCCTGTGCACATGATGCGTGGTTCGGGGCATGCTTGGATGGCTGTCGACCATATGCACTTGGGACAAGAACTTGTACCGATAAAAAAAGCCGCTTCTATAGCGACTTTCAATGAGAACATATTCTTGTCCCTCGATATTTAATGGGGCCACGTTCTTTTCCTCGACAATTCACTTTGCGTGATGCCAGACCGAGTTATATTGACCCGGCTACTCGACATCTGTCGCCGATTGTTTATATTAGAAAGTTACAAATCTCAAGAGTATAAAAAAGGGCCCCGATAGCATAAGCCTGGGGTCCTTCCTCCATATTTACCTTCATAGTAATTGGAGAGGAGTGATGCTTATTGGGAAGAAACACCACTTAATAATTTGTGTAACCATTATTATGAAGAATAATTAAGGTTAAAGGAACCCCCACAGATATTTCGTATATGACAGTTAGATGGTTCCTGTCTTTCATTCTATTCATCATCACTCAGTGCCCAAAAACAATATCCTTGCTCACTTTATTAAGGATTGATTAAAGAGCCTGTAAAAGTTATTCCTCCTATTGCCGTACCGGTTCCCACTATCATTAGAGCAGTTAATGAATACGTGACATTGCCAGTCCCTGGTGTTGTGTCTACGTGGTTAACGTTTGTTGTCGCAAATGCATTATTGGCTGCAGCATGGGCATTCGTACTGAAGATAACAGTTGCTCCGCGAAGAATCTGTAACTGAATTGATGAGGTTCCTGCAGTCGACTCCCAACCAACTATACCTGTTAACCATACCCTGCTTCCTGCAGGGATCGCGGTAACGGTAATCGTCTTAAGTGTAGTCGGTGCTGCAGTTAGTAAAATTGCAGAGCTTCCAGAGGTGTTAGGGGTATTCTCAGATACTTGAAATTGCTGGAATACACCTGTTGCTCCCGTTACCCCGGTGGCTCCTGTGGTTCCTGTGGTTCCTGTTACTCCTGTTACTCCTGTTGCACCTGTCGCTCCCGTTACACCTGTCGCTCCCGTTACTCCTGTCGCTCCCGTGGCACCTGTTGCTCCCGTGGCACCTGTTGCTCCTGTTACACCTGTCGCTCCCGTTACACCTGTCGCTCCCGTTACACCTGTCGCTCCTGTTGCACCTGTTGCACCTGTTGCACCTGTTGCACCTGTCACTCCCGTTGCCCCTGTGGCTCCCGTTGCCCCTGTGGCTCCTGTTACTCCTGTTGCACCTGTCGCTCCCGTTACACCTGTTGCTCCCGTTGCCCCTGTGGCTCCTGTTACTCCTGTTACTCCTGTTGCACCTGTCGCTCCCGTTACCCCTGTGGCTCCCGTTGCCCCTGTGGCTCCTGTTACTCCTGTGACTCCTGTTACTCCTGTTACTCCTGTTGCACCTGTCGCTCCCGTTACACCTGTCGCTCCCGTGGCACCTGTTGCTCCCGTTGCCCCTGTTGCTCCGGTTGCCCCTGTGACTCCTGTTGCACCTGTGGCTCCTGTTACTCCTGTTACTCCTGTTGCCCCTGTCGCTCCCGTTACACCTGTTGCTCCGGTTGCACCTGTGGCTCCGGTTTCTCCGGTTTCTCCTCTTTCCCCAGTCGCTCCCGTGGCACCTGTCACTCCCGTGGCACCTGTTACTCCTGTTGCCCCTGTGGCACCTGTCACTCCCGTGGCACCTGTTGCTCCGGTTGTTCCTGTGGCTCCCGTGACTCCGGTTTCTCCTCTTTCCCCAGTCGCTCCCGTTACACCTGTGGCTCCCGTTGCCCCTGTGGCTCCGGTTGCCCCTGTCGCTCCCGTGGCACCTGTGACTCCGGTTTCTCCTCTTTCCCCAGTCGCTCCCGTTACACCTGTGGCTCCAGTTGCCCCTGTGGCTCCGGTTGCTCCCGTGGTCCCTGTGGCTCCCGTTGCTCCGGTGGCTCCCGTGGCTCCTGTGACTCCTGTTGCACCTGTGACTCCTGTTGCCCCTGTGGCTCCGGTTTCTCCGGTTTCTCCTCTTTCCCCAGTCGCTCCCGTGGCACCTGTTGCTCCTGTTGCCCCTGTTACTCCTGTGGCTCCGGTTGCACCTGTGACTCCTGTTGCACCTGTTGCTCCTGCGGCACCTGTTGCACCTGTCCCTCCCGTTACACCTGTCACACCTGTGGCTCCTGTGGCTCCCGTTGCACCTGTGGCTCCAGTTGCACCTGTTGCGCCGGTTGTTCCTGTGGTGCCGGTTGTTCCTGTTGCTCCCTTGGCTCCTCTTTCCCCGACCGCTCCCGTTACTCCTGTGACTCCGGTTGCTCCTCTTTCCCCGACCGCTCCCGTTACTCCTGTGACTCCGGTTGCTCCTCTTTCCCCGGTCGCTCCTGTTGCACCTGTGACTCCGGTTGCTCCTCTTTCCCCAGTCGCTCCCGTTGCACCTGTTGCTCCGGTTGCTCCTCTTTCCCCAGTCGCTCCCGTTGCTCCTTCTGCTGCAAGTAACGTATAGTCTGGGGACATTCCGGGTAAACCTTCGGGATTAGTAACATTTGTCAAATACGTACTTCCGTTATTAGTAACCACTTGTCCTTGGGGATACAAATAACTCATATTAGGATCAAAAGGGACTACGCCGCTAAGTCCAATACCTGTTGCCCCTTTAGCTCCTTGTGCCCCAATAGAACCTATAGAACCTTGTTGTCCGCCCATACCTGTAGGCCCCGTAGCCCCAGTGGCTCCAGTAACACCTTTTGGCCCCAAAATGTATTTTTTATTGCGAACTAGATTGCATCGTTTTCTCTTTTGAGATAAACGCCTTTTTCTTATCGCATGTGCTTTATTTCTTCTAGAAATTGCATCTCTCCGATTTTGATACAATGCACACTTCAGTTTCCGAATCAACCTACGGCTAAGTTTAATCTCTTTCTGAATCCGCCTTAAGTTCGGCCGTGTGCGAATTGTTTTGATTTTTTTCAGACTTTTCCCCCCTCACGTTTATACATCTTATTTGTAATATATATGAGGTGATTCATCGACAATTGATCAATTCCAAAATTGTACAACCTCATTATGCATTAAAAGACAGTATAAACTTCTCCCAGTATGACAAAAAATGAGCTGCCTGGAAGCGGCTCATTTTTCTTGACACTGACTTATTCTAAACAGCAAGACAAGGCATGCTTTACTCGATCCTAATACACGAATCAGTACGGAAAGCTTTTCTTTAAGATATTCTTGCGGAAGTGATGTCATCAATTTTAATCCAACACTACTCCCCCTTCAGCCATGGACAATTTGATCTCTCGTCTGAATGTGTGAATTAGCACAACAATACCTGCTAACTCCTTATCCACGTATTCATCAAATAATCTTACTGTAACTGCACGGTGTACATGAAAGGACTCGGCCAGTGCTTGTTCGATTAATTCCATTTCTTGCGAATCAAGCGTTGGACGGTCTTTTCTCCCCTCTTCCAACTGCCGGCGAATTATTGTTTCCTTATGCCCTGGAACATCATGCGGCTGGACTCCCATAGTCTGTTTCCCTCGAGCTTTTTACGTGTTGTTGTCATTTATAATGACATCCTATCTTAGCCGATCGATCGAGTGCTTGACCCGCTGCCGTCACTGAGACCGACCGAATCACAATTGAATTTCCATATTTGTTTTTTAGACTAAGGTTAGCAAGTTGGCATTAATTCAAGGGTATGACTCTGATCTTCTATCTCAGACAGAATACGCAAATCAAATGGGCGTTATGGCTCAATCAGACGCTTCTCTCATGGATACCGCTGCTTTGTTTAAGCTTCCGGACTTCTCCATGTTGTATTCCTGGCAGAGAAAGATGGAGACAGGCGGTTTAGAAGCCCTTGAGCCAAAAAAGAAGGGGCGTCCATCCATGAAGAAAAATTCCAATTCGTCTACCAAACGATCCGTAGTTGAAGGGTCTGTCGAAGCACTCGAAGAACGTATCAAACAGCTTGAAATGGAAAATGAGTATCTAAAAAAATTGAATGCCTTAGTTCGAAACAAGGAAAAATCACCAAACAAGACAAAGAACAAGCCGTCTGGCAACTAAGGCATAAATATCCGGTGAAGGCACTCGTACAGCTGGCTGGTATCCCGCGCAGCACCTATTACAACCTTATAAAGCATGAACCAACTAGATCCGAATGCCGAGTTGGGTGCTGAAATCCAGTCCATTTACGTGAAACATGATGGACGTTACGGATATCGCCGCATTCGTGATGAACTGGCAGTGCGTGGGTGGAATGTTAACCACAAAAAGGTTCAGAGGCTCATGAAGAAGATGGGCCTTAAATGCCTGATTCGCATGAAAAAGTATAAGTCATATAAAGGGACCGGCGGCAAGATTACACCGAATCATCTGGACCGCCAGTTCTCGGCTGTGGCGCCAAATGAGAAATGGGTGACGGACATTACGGAGTTTAAGTTATTTGGAGAAAAGCTGTATCTATCGCCCATTTTGGACTTATTCAACGGGGAAATTATCACCTATACCATGGGTTCACGACCAACCTATTCTCTGGTATCCGAGATGCTGGATGCAGGACTGAAGCGTCTGCCGGAAGAACACCATCTTCTCCTTCATTCAGATCAAGGATGGCATTACCAAATGAAGCCGTATCGCCATGCGCTTAAGTCGAGAGGCATTCTCCAAAGCATGTCACGAAAAGGGAATTGTTACGACAATGCCGTCATAGAGAATTTCTTCGGCATTCTCAAGTCGGAGTTTCTGTACTACAAAGAGTTTGAAAGTGTGAAACATTTTAAGGAAGAACAGAAAAAATATATTGAATACTACAATACCAAACGGTTAAAGGCAAAATTAAAAATGAGTCCGGTACAGTACCGAACTCATTTTGAGAAAGCTGCCTAATGAAATAACCGTGTCTAACTTTTGGGGGTCACTTCAAATCAGCGGCTTCTAATGTTACTATGTTTTTGTCACCTGACAAAAATTCCTGCAAGCAACAAATCACCGTATTCTGACTGCATGCGGTGATTTGTTTTTCATCATTTTATGGTGTCCATTGATCGTGAGCTATTCCTACCAGTGCGTGATCCTGACCAATCTTCTCGAACACTAGACGAAGACTTCGCCAGTCCATTCCCTCAACAGCCCGGTCGATAGGCATTTCAATAAGTTCGCCACTACCAGGGAACGTCCTCCATACATATGAAGTCGTATCCTCCATCAAGCCTGCAACCTCATCCTTGGAAAAGTGTACGTCCTTCTTCAGGTCTACATATGCATAAGGGGAGAAACGCAGACCCTTGTCCCTGCTAACCCAGTTTATTTGTGCCAATACCTCATCTATTCCTAGTCGTTAGTTTATACTCCCTTTATGTTAAATCTAAAGGGTTCTTTTTTGTCAATCTATACTATATAAAGAATGTGTATATAGGGCAGAAGTCGTTGCTTCTGCCCTTTGATGCTTGCACCTGCCACCTATATATTTTACTTCAACTCCGTCACGTTGCCGTCAATGCTGATGCTTTTGATGTCCACATCCCCCAGAAAAACGAGATTATTCTTGCTGTCCAGATTATACAGCCACTGGAATCCACTCTTTGTGGTACTTGTCGAGCTGGCATTAAGCATCAGTTCTGATCCGTCCGTGGTAATAACCTTAACCTCCGGCGTATACTCTGGCAGATTATCCAGTTCACCGTCAGTACGCTTGCCTTCGATAGCTATACCGATGGAGGAAACACTAATAGTGCTGAGAGACAATACCTCCTCACCCTCATCGATTGTCAGATTCAGACTCTGCTCTCTCTGCTTCCCGGGAGAAATGGTGAACTGTACATCCCAAGGGCCTTCAACGGCTTGGGTGTTGTCCAATGACGTGATCCGATCGGCTGTGATTCGTGCTTTTAGCCCATCGAGTTCATTCATCGCATCAATCTCAAATACGCCGACAAGCTTTTTATTATCTTCAAAAAGCTGCTGCCCTACCATATAATTCACATTTTGTTCCGTTTTCAGTTCAAGAAGAGGTATGGATGCACCCACGGGGAATGGCGTGCTATCCTCTTTTGTGAAGCTGACCACCAAATAACCGCTGTTGCCAACATAAACCCCTTCTTCCACATTCATAGTTACCCCGGACACGGTATCTGTTCCTTGTATGGGTGATCGTTCGTCTTCCGCAATGGACGCCGATTGACCGAAGAACTGCTTCAAGCTATCCATGTATTGGCTCGCAAAAGCTGTCGTGCTAAGTATCATAATCATCGCGGCAGCGATAACGATACTGGCTTTATATTTTTTCACTTTCCTGTTTTTAAACATCATCGTTTCCTCCTCTTGAATACGGTTCATCGCTCGATTCTTAATGCGTTCCATACTGATTTGCTGTGTCAACTCGCGTTCCTCTTCCTCTGTAATGAGGAGATTCTCCAGCTCCTGATTGTCGATATTGGCCATGATATCTACAATTCGCCGCTTCACTTGCAACCATCTCCTTTCGTATCGATTCGAAGCTTCACTCCTATAGACACGGTACTTATAGAAATCCTACAGATTCTCCGTTTCATAATGAATGCGCAGTTTGTCTTTTGCCCGCCGAATCCGGGCAGTAACGGCTTTCTCCTGCATATTCAGCCTGCTTGCAATATCTCGGACTTTCTCCAAATAGAAATATCTGCGGATGAAGATTTCACGGTCCGGTTCCCCCATATCCTGGACCATGCCGCTAATCGCTTCCTTCTCCTGCCGCAGAATAGCCAATGCCTCTGCAGAAGGACAAGAAACTGCATCAGTTTCCAATTCCGATTCAATGACCCGCTGTCTTTTTCGCAAAACATTCAAAGTATGATTACGCGCGGCTATGGCCAGATAAGGCTTGAGGCTATCTCCTCGCAGCATGATTTTGGGCCCGTCTGTCCACAGCTTAACCAGCACATCCCCGGTGATTTCCTCCACATCGTAGGAATTAATCCGTCCACCAGCCACCTTAGCGATCACCGCGGCGATGTAGCGTGAATAGCGGTCAACCAATATTTCAAAACATTGCGGATCTTTCCGAGAAAGTCCGTCCAACAATGTCCGATCCTCCATGGATCCTCCCCCCTTTATAACCATCTCTTTTGGTTGATCCAAGCCATAAATCCGGTGCTACTATATAAGACACCTTTATTTCCGCAAACCCTACATGGAGTCCAATAAAAAATTAAAAAAACCGTTATCGGGATTCGATAACGGCTTAGCTGGAACGATGACTACCTGATTTGCTTATTTTTTATGTGAGCTTACTTCTTGCTCCCGCTCAGCGGACTCGTAGATGGCAGCAAGAATGCTTATCATGTCTACGTCGTGCACCCTCGGGACAGCGATCCAGCCTACGAAGAATACTACTGTAAAGAAGATCGCTTTTTTCCTATTAATAAAGCTAATGATACATCTGCTCCTGCACCTGTCCCAAAGAAACTGGTTATAACGGCCAGAAGAACTACAACAAGCACGTAAGACATGCCGTAAGTGCTGCCCTGCAAGTGCTTCAACACTTCCCGATATCACTCTTCACGATATATCACACGGCTTGCAGCAGTGACTATGATTGAATAAGCCAATCTGTCTCTAACGCATTCCAGTTTGGCGTAGGCACATCCGACCTTGCCCTCCATTCAGCAAAGTCCTTATTCAAGGCTGTCAGCTCAACTGCTGTCCCATCAATCAACCCGCTAACCGGAAGCATGAAGAAAATCTTCAACGCCCAGCGGATTAAGTTTGGATAGCCGGTAATCCAAGACGCCTGCTTCGCAGGGGTTAACGGGTACCCCAATGATTCAAGTACACTGAAGCCCTCTCCCATCGCCGCCACGAATGCAAATGACTCGTCCGTCGGTACGTGTACCTGCGGTAGCTTGGAATCCAAAAGCGACCTGTTTAGGCGACTGTCCATGTTTACTCAAATGGTCCTGCATGGCGTAGGTATTCATATGTCCCGGGACCTGCTGATTCGTGCGTTCACGTATCTGAAAGAGCATGCAGAAATCTATGGCGTTTTGAATACCAATAAAGGTATTCCGACGTTCAGACACCGTATGACACAGATGATTGAAGCGAATATCACCTTGGTGGTGAACCAAATGAAGCTAGAAACCGGTATCCACAGGGATGTATTGGCGCAATTCTTATCCGTTTCCATTACGGGGTTGATTGAGTGGTGGGTCGTCCAATCTATGCCATATACGCCAGAAGAGATGGTTGAACAGTTGGCTAGAATTTTGGAAGGAAGGCTGCAGCTATGGTAAACGAATTAAATTTGAAGTGTGATACCTTCATAAAAGTTTTGATAATAAATTTATATATTACATTTCACACGGGTTTACAGCCACATTTTAGGCAATGGGACCAAGTTCTTGTCCTGAGCCAAGGTCAAGAACTGGTCCTGGACTTCTGCTATATGAACACGTGATGCCAGAAAAACATCACCTGACAATTCATAAATCTTCAAACCAAAAACAGAATATTATGGATGCATCATCCTGATGAATACAATATTTCCGCTTCACTCTCAACATTACAATAATTCGATATACCCTTCTGTTCCATGCACGCGAATTCGTTGCCCATCATTTATCAATTTGGTCGCGTTCTCCACTCCGACAATCGCAGGCAGGCCATATTCACGGGCGATAACTGCTCCATGAGTCATCAGGCCGCCAACTTCGGTGATCAGGCCTTTGATGGATACAAACAATGGTGTCCAGCTAGGGTCGGTAAACTTCGTGACTAATATATCCCCCTCTTCAAGATTAGCAGCTTCCATATCTAAAATGACACGCGCTCGCCCCTCGATCACTCCGGAAGAAACAGCCAGACCCACAATAGCTCCCGCTGGGAGATTTTCTCGTTTATACTTGCCCGCAATGATTTCTCCATCAGAAGTGATCACACGCGGTGGGGTTAGTTTTTCATATAATTTATACTCGTCCTTCCGTTTGCTGATAATCTGGTAATCTAATTTATTTGTGCGAACAACTTCTTGAAGTTCTTCAAAAGCAAGATAGTAAATATCTTCTGTTTCATAAAAAACGCCCGCTTGTACGAGTCGTTCCGCTTCCTTAAGTAAAGCCTGTTTATAAATGAAGTAGCGACTAACAATGTCGTATTTCGGATATTCACGATAACCGCTGAAATTCCGGATCAGGTCAATCATTTGTTTTGTCTCTTCGGCTTTTTGTTCACCATCTGGTAATTGTTTCAATCGGGCCAATAAATCCTCTTCTTTCTCCAAAGCTTCCTGTCGCCCCTGCTCAAATTTTCTCTTGCTGGCGCCAGGCTCAAGGTTTTTGATGTTACTGAGGATCATAGGCACCAGTATACTTGGTTTTTCACTCCAGCGTGTTCTTGTAATATCGATCTCCCCGGCACATCGCATTCCATATTTGTCGAGAAAAGCAGCAATAGCATCACGTACCTGCTGCCCACCTTCGAATTGAACCAATTCATCTAAAAAGTTATCATCCTTTACCTGTTCTAGAAACTCAATTATTTCCGGATAGGGACGAATCACATCTGCAACATCCAGTAGCTCCATTCCCATTTCAGAAGTGACGTTGTTAGGTACAGATAGGGAAAGTGTGTCTGCTACGTTTTTTTCACCTAACCAGTCATCCATTTTTTCATTGATCCATGCAGAAGCATGCATAGCGGCCATAATCACATTCAAATTATTCAGATCTGACGCACGCTGCCTCCGTTGCTGCATATCTTCCAGGATACAATCAAATACATACAATCCTGATTTCGTTTGGAGGTTCTGTTTTAACGCTGATAACGATGTCTCACTGCTCTTAATCAAATTAGCAACAATTGCCGGATCGCTTCCTGCTTCTGCCAGAATATCCGTAGCTGACATACCTATATGGCTTTTGACGGGACCCGGTTCGCTCTGGTCATTCGGGTCTAACTTTATAAAATCTCCCCGCTCTATGATGGTAATAAGCGCGTCTTTTATGAGCGGATCGGAGTGTCCTAAAACACCCAATAAATTTTGCCTGCCAGTTGTCGAAGCCAAACCCTTCGTGATATCCACAAACAGCCTTCCGCCAGCCGTTTTAAACATGGGGCTGGCACCTGTTAACACCCAAACGGATATCCCAAGCGGTTTAAAAGGATCCGTCATCATTTGCTGATGGCCGACAGACACATACACGTGATTCTCCTGGTCATTCGCTTCAGGAATGGGATATAAAGTGGTGATCGGCCGGCTCTGGACAATATAAAGGGTGTCATCAGTCAAGCACCATTCGATGTCTTGGGGTTGGCCGAAATGAGCTTCGATCTGTCTTCCTATGCGTGCCAGTTGTAAAATTTGCTCATCCGTAAGGGCTTGAGTCTTTTGCTGATCAGGATTGAGCTGCCGGGTCTCTGTCCCACCTTCTTTCCGTCCATAGATCGCGATTTTTTTGGTTGCAATCCTCTTGTCGACGATTTGCTCATCCCGCACTTTATAAACATCGGCAGAAACCAAGCCGGAGACCAGCGCTTCTCCGAGTCCAAAACTGGCATCGATTGAAAGCAGCTTTCGGTTTCCGGTAATTGGATCAGCGGTAAATAAAATCCCTGAAGCCTGTGGGAAGACCATCCTTTGAACGATAACGGATAAGTATACTTGACGGTGATCAAATCCATTTTGCATGCGGTAGATGATCGCGCGATCCGTAAATAGGGAAGCCCAGCATTTGCTGATATGCTGCAAGATGGCATCGATGCCGATGATGTTTAAATAGGTGTCTTGTTGACCGGCAAAAGAGGCATGCGGCAAATCCTCAGCAGTCGCGCTGGAACGCACAGCATACGCATGTTCCTCGCCAAACCGGGAGAGATAGCGAGTAACAGCTTTTACTACATCGGAAGGAATTTCCACTTCCAAAATGATCTGCCGGATCTTCCTACTGATTTCCCCAATTTGGTCTCGATCATCTACTTTTAGCATGGTTAGGCGATCCAATAAAGCATGATACGCTTCGTTTTGTTCGATGGCTTTTTGATACGCCACGGTTGTAACGCAAAATCCCTCGGGTACTTGTATTCCTTCAATTTTTGATAATTTCCCCAAATTCAACCCTTTTCCGCCAACGAGTAAAAGCTGCGTTTTTTCCATTTCCTGAAAGCCGAGAACGAAAGTACTCATTCAATATCTCTCCTAACCATTAAATTGATATAAAAACATTTGACAAGAGTTTACCAGTGCGGTAATTGTCCAATTGATGCTGTAACGTTGGAGGGATTATCACGACGATTGTATGGGATGATGGAGCAGTTAAAGTGTCGTTATAAGCGATGGTTTTTTAGATCTACTGGGACCGCGGATAGATGGTGACGGTCTATTTATCATCTTCAGATCGGTGTCGAAGTATTATGAGTTTCGGATTGGCATTATTGACGACGGTGCTGTCCAAAATAACCATGATCATGGCGCCCAAAATTTGCAGAATCATGAGAGCAGCTTATGTCTGCCGATGTCATCCCCCATCCATTAATAGGGTGCTTTCTCGTACAAATTCGCAGGCAATGCCTGCACGAACGGCGACCAATCGCCCGTAGTGTAAAGATGAAGTCGGTGCATGGCCCGCGTACAAGCGGTATAAAGAAGCTTGAGTTCGTTGTCCCGGCCGTAAGCTTCGGACGAAGCATCATAGACCAAGACTGCATCGAACTCGACACCCTTGGCGAGATACACGGGAATGATCATCACTCCTTTTTCAAAGCCCGGCGTCTCCTTCGTAATGAGCTGCAGAGCTTCACCTCCATGAATCCGTAACGATTCATGGGCCTCCCGGCTTTCGGCTGCGGTCTTCGTAATGACGGCAATGGAATCGAAGCCCTCGGCCGTTAGCGCCGCGATGTCTGCCAGAATTTGTGCATCACGCTTCTCACCGCCGTCCAGTCTCGCCAGAAGGGGCTTTGGGCCACCCCTTTCAAACGGTGCAATGTCTTCCCCGCCCGGAAGCATCGATTTCGTAAATTCAACGATCTCCTTGGTTGAACGATAACTTCGTACAAGGCGGACAAGGCGTGTTTCGGTTTCACCGAAAAGGCGGACCAATGGCGAATCGGCTGCGTCCAAACTTGTAGACTGCATATAAATCGCTTGCCCGAAATCGCCGAGCACCGTCATTCGGGCACGGGGAAACAGCTTTTTTAGATATTCATATTGAAACGCCGAATAATCCTGTCCCTCGTCAACGAAGACATGCCGGATTTCCGAGTTTGTCCGGACGCCTTCAATCAGTTCTCTTAAATACAAATACGGAGTCGCATCCTCGTGGAGCAACTCGCTTCGCAGCAGCGCTTCCTTGGTTTGCCCGCATATTTCAGACCACAGCGGAGGGACGTCGGTCCCATTTGTTTTCTCCCGATAAGGGGCTTCGCCCTCAAATAGTTGCCCATATAAACTCTTGATATCGACGAACGAGAATTTCTTCGCGTTTTTCCTAAGCGCTTTAAAGCCTTCTTTCACGATCCTTCGGCGAAGCAGCTCTTCCTCCTTAAGGCCGAAGTCAAAGTCGCCTTCATCTCCCCGGCGTTCGTTCTCACGAGTGGCGTATTTTTCTGCAATTTCGAATACTTCCCTCTCTTTATGCAGCATCTCGAAGGCCTCCACGTACTGCTCGGTGTCAAGATAATTCAACTCTTCCTGTACCCAAGGAGCTTCTCGTTCCGCGCGTTCCAGCGAAGCAAGTTCATTCAGCAGCCATTCCTGCAAAAGTAGGACACGATTGAACAACGGCAGGGAGTGGTCATAGCCATAAAACTCCGCCTTCATTCGCTCCGCGGTAATCAAATCGCGGTCCCGAAACCGAATACCGTTGAACCGCATGCCTTCCCGTCCCAACCACACTGCATAGTTTTGCAGGGCTTGCATGAAAGCCTCGGATGCTTTATACCCGATCCCCTGAAGGCGAGCCTCGTACCCCGGCGCTCCTTGCGAGGTCAGCACATATTCGATCTGGTCAAAAGGATCCTCCGGCCGCAGCGAGGAGCCGAGCCAATAATCGAGATATTCCTGAAATGTCGTCTGCTGCATATTCTCTTCGCCGAGCTCCGGAAGGACGGTGGAGATATAACCGGCAAATATCGGATTCGGCGAGAAAAGAACGATCTGATCAGCCTTGATCGTCTGGCGGTGTTTGTACAGCAAGTACGCCACTCGCTGCAACGCCGCGGAAGTCTTTCCGCTACCGGCTGCCCCCTGCACGATAAGCATCCGGCTGCTGTCGTCGCGGATGATGGCGTTTTGTTCCTTCTGGATGGTTGCCACGATGCTCTTCATTTGCGAATCTGCGCCTTTGCCGAGCACCTGCTGCAGCAATTCGTCTCCGATCGTTTCACTCGCGTCAAACATGTTGCGGATTTGCCCGTTTTGAATCTGAAACTGCCGCTTGAGCTCCATCACCCCTTCGAATCGTCCGGACAGCGTGACATAAGACGCCGGGCCGGGGGGGTAGTCATAGTACAGGCTCGCGATTGGCGTGCGCCAGTCATAAATCAGAAAGCTCAATCCGTCTTCGTCGACGAAGGAAGAGACGCCGATATAAATCTCCTCGCTGAAGTCCAGACCATCCTCCTTAAAGTCGAAGCGTCCGAAATAAGGAGACGGGAGCAGACGGTTCATGCTTTTCCATTGCTCCGTCAGCAGCTTGTGTCGGCGCTCCCGTTCGGCCAATAATGCGGACTGCTGGTTAATTGTGTAGTAAGTCTCTTCGAAATCTCCGCCCGTACTTGTGTTAATCGTAAGATCTTCCCAAAACCGCTTGCGAATGTCTGAAGCCTGATTACGCACCCCCTCAACATCCGGCTCCAGTTCGGCGATTCTCGCCTGCAGCTTGTTCCGGACCTCTTCCAGCCGCTCCTGTTCCTCCTGCCAATCCTTCGCCTCCATTTCCCCCTCAACACACTCCTTTTTCCGTTTTTTTTGGAGTAAAAAAGATCATTGACAAATCAAAATTCCAGATGTACAATTAAAGTAGGGATAAAATATAATGTTATACATATTTTGATTGTCGATGACGCTAATGATCTTATCATAGCGTTAATTCGTATTCAATTGTTTTTTTTGTTGTTACTCTTCAGCAGCATTGAACACTGGCCCATATTGTGGACAGTTTCAACAAAACACCGCTAAGTTAAGCTGCCAGGAGATGCCCCTTTAATTCATCAGGGTCATCTTTTTTTTATGTCCACTGGCTCTGAATTGTAAGGGGTTATGTGGAAGCGGCATTTCAGACCTTACCGCAACGGACACCTCCGGAACCTTCCATGCCTTCATTTGCTTTTCGATATATGTATGGATGCCCTTCAATGATTCCACAGTCATTAATACCTCTCCCATATAATCCCCTTTCCTTTACCTATACAAATATATGGTACATAACACATGGGTTGATATCCTGTGTATATCATTCGATACTCCGATGCAAGATTCCTTACTATTCCGCACGTCACTCTCAAGTGCCTTAATCTTGTTCCCACTTAAGCAACATTCCTTATTGGACTAGCCCGGCAAGAAATACTTTTTCCATAATCCAGTTACTAAAGGAAAGCTCTCTTAGGGCGTCTGCCGCTGTCGATGTAATATATCATCATGTTAAGCAATTCAAATCTAAATAAAGCAGGACGAATGAATGTACTCAGATATTTTCATGAAAAGTGATTTAAAAGTATTGTTGTTTACTTTAATTTATCTATTGAAATACTTAGAGCACGAGTTTTCCACTATGCGTTTTCCAACTGTCATTATTATTAGGCGGTTCATATAATTAATCGCTCCGTTATGTTTTTGGTCAGGTTGTAATTTCATATATCGTGATATTCAGAAAGTTCGTAGCTACTCCATCTCGAAATGTATTCGAGGAACAATTGAAGCATCTTGCCCGTTAGCTTAATTAAGCATTGCTTTTAAAAATAGAATAGAAAAATATATCACTCCACCAACACCTAAAATCATTGATATCCCAAGCAATATGCACACTATTTTCACATCAGCATCACTAAGACCGTTACCTACTGGACCAACTTTTGGTTCAAAAAAAATGATTTAGTTTCCATATACCATAGAGAATGAGAAATATGGATGCGAACAATCCAACAAAATTTTTCTGTTTAATGTTACTCAGGCCCCCCATCCGTACTGACATCAAAGTAACACGGTCATTAAGTTAATAAACAGATAAACCACATATTGGAACTGAAGTACCCGTTAGTTTAATGAATTTGCATGGAAATCCAGTTAGATACTTATTGTCCTCAACTCGGGACAAGACCTTGTACCGATAAAATAAAAAAGCCGCTATAATAGCGACTCTCAATGAGACTATGTTCTTGTCCCTCGACAATTCCCAACGATTATATGTTAGCGTTGTATGCTGGAGAGAATTTTCAAAGTGAACAACTCCTTTTATTCAGCAAATTTGTAATGTTTGTTTCTTTCATTTTTCCTTATGTCCAGCTGATCGACTCCATCGCCGCTATATAAATAGCTTTAAAGCCTTCGCAGATCACCGCTTGTTAGAGCCTATATCATAAATGACAAGAACTTGAAATCTATTCCCCACCATCCCTCGAATCCGGGACTTAGTAAATCTCATCGGCACTGACGTATACAAGTGTAGAAGCTTGAATTAAAGTCTCGTTTGTAAAATTAGGATCTTCCCCGTACTGCTTCAAAACCTCCTGGATTATTAAAAGGGAGAATATAAAATAAATGATAAATAGAATAAATGCTGTCGTCCAAATCAAAAACCGCTTCGATGTAATATAGGCTGCCGGATTATCAACTCGGCAGCCTTTTGTGCTATGCTGCCCGTTAGCTTAAAAAGGCAACCGATCCTCTGACCAGCTGCCTCCACTTCTTTATTCAACTATCGTTTTCGTTAGCTTAACGGGCTACCGATCATCCCTACTCCTTTCTCCGCAATTTATCCGTTGTTCAAATTCTATTATTTTATCTTCACAGCGTTTTGGCAGCATGATGATTAGTTATTATTCTGTCTTTCTTTAGCCACTCTCGGTAATTGTTTCTCAAAAATGGATAAAACATTTGAAATCAAATGTTCGCTCGGACTTTTGTTGTCTTTTAAAAGTGCATATATAAGGTTCAAGAAAGTCTTTGCATCTTTCTCTGTTAAACTTTTGATTGATTCCATGGTGCTATCATTTGGAAAATTTTCTTCCTTCGTCTCCATATTAACTCCTCCATCTTTAAATATCATGTATTCTTCTGTTACAAAATATTAATGCGTTGTTTTCAAGCTACCTCCCTAATGAGTTAGAGTCTTTTTGAATTATTAAATCTATGTATCCCATATCCTGTGAAGTCGGAAATATTGCTTCCTTAAGTGGATATAAATTTGATGTGAATCTTAATTCAATTCCTTTTAGGAGTAATCTCTCCAACAAATTCTTATATTTTTTAACTGATTTGGTTTCACAAAACAATATCACTCTCTACTGTAACTATGGTATTGGCAATTGAATTATTAAAGAAGAGTTGTAAATATCGGTCTGTTGTCGCCTCATCTTTCCTGCACACAATTCGGGGGCAATCCCTAGAGAAATAGTACGTAAACTCGTGTCTTCATCAAGTGCGCAAACTACCGCAGGAAAATCCGGACGATTTTGCTTTTCTTTTGGTTATCCTGTCCGTTAGCTTAATGAATTTGCATGGAAACCGAGTTAGATACTTATCTAATCGGCAATCGGCTCATATTCTTGTCCTTTACGGTAATCGGTACAAGTTCTTGTCCCGAGTCGAGGACAAGAACTTGTACCGATATAAAACAAAAAAGCCGCTAAAGTTCCTGCCGCTTGAACAAGCTCTGTACAGCGGGCGGGCATAAAATACACGCCAAATACTCCGCTTTGCTCGATCAAAGAATAAGTACAGGTTTCCTTGCAAAGCAAAATCCCATAAATGCTGGGCGATGATCCAATAACGAATGCCAACCTAAAGCCATATCGTCCTGCTTGCCATTGTGACGTGCGGTGACGTACACAATCATTCCGGGATAAGAATACCACAATGGTTCGGCGGTAGATAATCTCATCTTTCAAACTATATAGTTTAGGCTATATCTTTATTGTAATGGTGGGTCAATATGAAGGTCTTCGTCAGGGGCAGTTACCTCCCAACGAGTAAACGTAGCCTCAAAGCCCTCGCGCTGGGGCGAGCAGGCAAAAGGACCGGCCTGGTTATTCGAAGGGTATGGGAATCTTGCGACCCGAATGGTCCGCCAAGCATGCTTATCGCTCCTTGCCCGAATAACCACAGCATCCTTAATGATCGATGCCCGCAAGGTAACTTCATCCCCCGCCCATTCCGGTACAGCCGCAAGCGACCAATCCGAATATCCGTCTGTAACCACAACGGCAAGTTGAGGAATCCCATCATTCATTTCAATGCCAGCTTTAATCCATTGTTCCTGACCATGATATAATAGCAGCCCCGCTTGATCGTATAACTCGACAAAGGAATTGAGCCGGAAAGAGACCTCAACTCCCGTGTTGCAATCCCATTTTGCCAACAATGCCGGTCCATCTTCAAATTCAAAACCATATAAAGTCTTTTTCCAGAAGTCTCTACCTTTTTCCGGCACAATCTTCAGTATTCCTTCTTCTATGCTAGAAGACTGAGGAGAGTTGAGCCATTCACCTGCATTCCAATCCATTTGGGTCCTATTTTGCCGGGACATCAATTAAACCTCCTAAGAATTAAATTCATTCACTACATCAGCCTATTTGGACACTTCCGTTATTTCAGCTTGACGTGTATCAAAACATCGTTATGCTACTTATATCATCGTTTATTAAGAGAAAGCAACCTCGTATCTCAAGTTGAGTTTTTGACTCATCGGATATTGATCAAAATGTGTTAAATGACCAGGGTTGTATTCCGAGTGTCCTTGTTCCTTAATCCAGGTAATCCAGGTAATAGATATTGTTATACGACTGGTCGATTTTCTGCCTTCTGCGATGGGATGTGGGGCATAAGTTAACGCAGGAACGGATATCGTAACCATCCCTTCTGATGCGTCCTCAATCCGTTGCACCACAGAAGATTCCGCCCGAGCACCCGAGCACTTCAGGCCTGGAGCTTAGAACCTCGGTGCATGCCTCCAACCCCCAATCTACATCCCTATAACCTGAGTGAATCAGGGGATTCTCCTTCTGGGAAATGGAATGCTACGGATAAGCATATTCCGTTTTAACCCCTTGATATAAAAAGCGAGCCTCGGATCATTTCCAGGGCTCGCTTTTGCTCAATTAAATAGCTTTCGGATTGTGAACCACAGGGTTCTCATCCGCCTGAATCCGCTGCGGCGCTATTTGGATCTTGATTATCTTGGCATCCACATAAGCATAATCATTTGTTTCTTTGATGTCATTTTTCTCAATTTGGGAAATACCTCTTTGCGCACTGATGGCGTTATACCGTATTTTAGCATACCTACAGATAATATTACTCCATCCTGTTCTATCCCGATTAACCAAGCAATTTCCCATTTGGAATAACCAAGTATGACACACTGCTCTCGCTGATAAACTACTACTCGCTGCCATAAATTCTTTGGCCGTTTACCTGGGTAATACCGGCTGTCTCTACGCTTAATAACGATTCCTTCCAGCTGCTGTTGTTTACAGAGATCAAACAAGGGTATGATACCGTGCTCCATATACCTTATCTTCTTGATCACTTCATTTTCTTTGACAGCCTCATCTAATAATAGTCTCACACCTAGTTAAAATCGAATGCACTCTTGCGAATGACTTTTTATGCTAATTCGTTTGTTGGATCAGTGAAAGTGATAGGATTAGGCAAACATTTGGCACTAATGTTATAACGTTTGCTTAGTCAACTGGTACATAATATGGATGTGAGCATAGGCGCTCGTATCGAAGTCGTCAAATGAGAAAAGTCGACGGAGTAAGTTGCATTCTTTGTTCTTATTTTATTTTTATTTAATCATTAAAATTAAAAATTGCCTCCAAACGCTCTTTCCCTAATTCGTTTGACTATCCAAAAAGTATTGTCGACTCGGCGAGTCCAAAAGACTTTCCAACTCCGGAATGTAATTCGCAGTTTCTATCGGATTCACACTGTATGCTTTCAGTTTTTTGACTCGCTCCCTCAATTCCAATGGATCTAAGGATAAAGTCATTGAACGTTCGTGCATCCACTCATCGTTATAAATAGTCGATAAATAGCGTTCGCCACTGTCTGAAGCAATGCAGACAATCCTTTTTTCCTTCCTGGACTGCATCGCCAGCTTTAAGGCTACAAGCATAGCTGCCCCTGTTGAACCTCCACAAAGAATTCCTTCATGACGAGCCAATATCCTACACATCATAAAAGAGTCTTCATCTGGAACTTTGTATACAGCATCAATCCGGTTCAGATCATCAATATTTGTCGGGGTCCAACTAAGTCCCATACCGGGAAGCAGATAAGAATGAGATGTTCCTCCGAAAATAGTGGAGCCAATCGCATCCACTGCTATAATCTTTACATGTGCCGCATTTTCTCGGAAAAACCGTGAAAATCCACCAATTTGCCCTCCCGTGCTTACCGAAAGAATAACCACGTCAAGATTTCTTTCACATTGTTCGAATAACTCAGCCGCAGTTTGGTTGAAATGCGCTTCACCATTTAAGTGATTAAAACACTGGTCGGGTCTGAAAGAATTAGTAATCTCGCGGTGCAACTTGTTTGCAAGAGCGATTCTCGTCTTATGATACGAACCGCTATCATCCTGTTCTGTAACCACAATAACCTCAGCACCATAAGCTTTTAACATAGCCAAGTTCGTTGGCGTTGTTTTCGGATCTACCAAAATGATAACACGATATCCACGAGCGGCACCAATCATGGCAAGAGAAATCCCAAAATTTCCAGAAGAGGATTCGATAAGTGTCCCCCCAGGTTTTAACCAACCTCTTCGTTCAGCCTCTTCAATAATATAAAGCGCAGGACGATCTTTAATGCTGCCTCCAGGATTTGTCCTTTCTAATTTCAATATTACATCGACTTCATCCCTAACTAAATTTCTAAGCTGCACCAATGGAGAGTTACCAACCGTATCCAAAATCGTGTTTATCATCAACTTATCACATCCTGTTCTCATACGAATTTTTCAATCATTTCAATCCTCTTTATTACAACTCTCCGCAGAAATGCGGCCTGCAAAGTACTCAATTTTTTTGGAAGATCTTTAACCGTATCTGATAATGTATGGCTAATATCGATGCGACAATTATAAGACCGGTACAGATAAGGTATACAGCAGAATAAGAGAGCTGATCAGCAATTGGCCCCATTGCTACACCACCTAGTGATATTCCGAGATCTGCAAAAGCAACAAACAAGCCTAATAACAAATTACGTGAAGAATTAGGGAGAACAAAAGTTAAGTAAGTCAGTAATGTTGGATACAGTAAAGCCTGCGCGATGCCCATTAATAGAGCAGCAGAGTATAAAAAGAATGGCCCCTGCTCTTCCGATAAAGACAACAACAATGCTGCAAGAGCTGCCAATAACAAGGTGACGAAAATAAATCGAAAGTTCCAATTCCCATCAGAAGGAATATATTTGCGTAGAAGGAAACGAGATAGCACAATAACTGATGCCTGGATCATTAAATAAATACCGGCATTCCCATACTCAACTTGATTTGCATAGAGGGGGATAAATACCGTTACAGCACCAAAAACAACAGAAGTAATAAGCATCAATAGACTACATACGACGAATGGAGTATGGGTTATTATTTGTCGAATCAATAATCGCTGACTTTTACTAGATTCATTACTAACTTGCTCTTGTTTCTCCTGGGACACATGAGTCATTGAGGTCCGATACCCGAACCAGCTAGTAATGACCACCATTACGATCATGGAAACTGTAAAAGCGTTCATCCCCCCCCACTGCCATATTCCAAAGGCCATCAAAGGCCCGACTATAGATGGCATATAGGTGGAAAGAGAGTACAATGAGACCCCTTGCGACCTTTCATTATCGGAGAGGGTATCAATAATCGTAATTTGTAATGTCATTGAAAAAAACGCTGTACATATTCCTTGCATAAAGCGAGCAATGAAAAATCCTTCTATTCCAGAAATCGTATACAACAATAAAGCAAGCCCATTAATGAATAGCAGCACTCGCAATACTTTAACGGGACCATATTTATTTACTAAATAACCGGCCCACGGACGAAAAAACATGCAAGTTAGCATATAAGTCCCCATGATTAAACCGATCATTGTGTTGTTTCCTCCAATACTTTCAATGCGTATTGGCATGATCACATTTAAGATTGAATTCGCACTAAAGAAAATGAAAGCAAGAATATACAAACGAATAAATGGCCACGAGGTAGCTTGTTGAATTGGGCGGTTTTGTTTAGTGTCTAGTTGCATATGCCCTCAAGCCCTGCTTCCATGTCTGCTGCACATTTTAGCAACAAGTTTGTATAGGAGTGTTTACTTGTGTAGAGCTGTGCAGCAGATCTTACTTCACAGAATGTTCCATGATTCATTACTGCAATATGTTGACAAAATAATTGAAGAACTCTAATATCGTGAGAGATCATCAGAATTGAAAACTTGAATTGATGAGTGAGCTTTTGTAATAATGCTAGAATTTGCCCCTGCACATACATATCTAGAGCAGATACCGCCTCATCGCAAATGAGAATATCAGGCTCCAGCACGAGTGCTCGTGCAATCGCAATTCGCTGGCATTGGCCAGAACTTAACTGTGGCGGTCGTCTGTTCTGTGCATCACCATGAATTCCCGTCTCATCAAGATAAAATCGAGCCTTCTCTTCTCTCTCTTTTTTTTGACCAATGTTTAAGTAATGTAGTGGTTCTTGTACTAACTGGACAGCTGTATATCTGGCATTTAAACTTGCTCGAGCATCTTGGAAAACCATTTGAATACGTTGGCATATTTGTCGTCTTGCATTTCCTTTTAGTTGACTTATATCTTGACCTCGATATAGAACACGCCCTTTATTAACTTGCTCTAAGCCGACTATACATCTCGCCAAAGTTGATTTTCCACATCCGCTTTGCCCAAGAATACCTAGAATTTCTCTACTATTTAATTTGAGATTTACATCATGCAACACATTTTTGCGGCCATTGAATTTTTTTTCCAACTGAATAATTTCGAGCAAAGGTACCTGATCTGATCGATTATTCTCATTCCCTTTCCCCTGCCGCAACTTTTCTGCTGATGTCGTAGGTTCAGCCGCATAGGAACGAGATGTGAGCAGCCGTTGAGTGTATTCATCTTGCGGTTTAGTAAATACCGATTTCGTATCCCCCACCTCAACAATTCGACCTTTGTTAATTACAATAACACGGTTACTGACGGCATTCGCTATCGCTATATCGTGTGTAATAAGTAGAACCGTTAACCCAAACTCTTCTTTCATTCTCATTAACAACTCGAGTACCTCTTTCTGAGCAATGGTATCTAGGGCTGATGTTGGTTCATCAGCAATGAGTACAGAAGGTTGTAAGCAAAGTGCTAACGCTAGACAAACACGTTGGCACATCCCGCCGCTGAGCTGAAAAGGGTAACAATCTAACACACGACGTCCATCTGAAAAATTCAATTTAGCAAGTAAAGTTGCGGCTATTAGCTCTACTTCATCAGATTTCGCAAGCTGATGATATAACAAGCATTCTTTAAAATGATCCCTTATTCTCAACAGCGGATTTAGTGCTTGTTGCGCGTCTTGAAAAAGCATAGCAATTTGTTTGCCTCGTATTCGATTCCAATGGATGTTGGAGTTTGAAAGTTGCTCCTCCGTGTTTGAATTAACTCGTAAGGTCCCACTACTAATATGAGCAGATTGTGGCAGTAAACCTGTAATCGCTTTGGCAATGGTTGACTTCCCCGAGCCGCTTTCTCCTAATATTGTAACTATTTCGCCTTTAGTCAAATGAAAAGACAGATTTTCCAGTATTGTCGTCGAAAGATCGTTTTGTTTGTAGGTAACTGTGAGGTTGTTAACTTGTATTATATTTTCTAGCTCCATTGTTACCATGTCAGATTCCCCTATCGTTTGGTGATTTCATAAGGATCAAGCCGATCTCGCAACCCCTCTCCAATGAGATTGAAAGCGAACACGGTAAGAATAATAGAAACGGTAGGGCCTATTAGAATATGTGGTGCTTGCAGAAAATGGTCACGTCCATCCGCTAATATACTTCCCCACTCTGGAGTTGGAGGCTGAGCTCCTAATCCTAAGAATGATAATGCAGATATAGATAAAATTAAACTGCCAAGCTCAAAAGTAGCCAAAATAAAGACAGGACTAAGTACTTTCGGTAATAACTCCCGAACAATAATGACACAGGGTCTTGCCCCAAGTATTCGTGCTGCGGCAAATGATGTATCATTTTGGGCAAACAAGACGACACTTCGAGTTAATCGAGCAAACGACACCCACCATACAGATACAACAGCAATAAGTAAATGTACAAAACTGGTACCGAATATTCCGGCTATAACCAGTGCAAGTACCATAAAGGGAAAAGCTAACAATACATCCATAAGTCGCATAAAGATGATATCAATAACTGAACCCCGAAACATCCCCGTTACTAAACCAATTACTAGTCCAATGAGGACAGCAGCACCAAGAGCAAGAAAAGCGGCGATTAATGTCGTCTTACCTCCATAAAGCGTTCTTGAAAACAAATCTCTTCCGAAACGGTCAGTCCCCAATGGATGTTCATTGCTCGGCTTTTGCAGTCGTTCTGATGAATTCTGTTCGATGGGGTCATGGGAAGCAATAATAGGTGCACCCAAAATTAAAAGTGTGATTATGCTTAAAATTACAATACCGACTTTAAAACTCGCCGGAAATTTGGCACTATTCAGACTTCTCAAAGATAACCGCTCCTTTGCGATTTAATCGAGGGTCTACTAGGGTATATAAAAGATCAATAATTAAGTTAATGATGATAACTAACGCCACCATAATAAAAGCATACCCTTTAATAACCGCATAATCTTTAACCAAAATGCTATCAAGAGCATATTTTCCAATACCCGGCCATGAAAAAATGGTTTCAATAACTACTGCACCGCTAATGAGTGATGTAAGTGACAACGCAATAACCGTTATAACAGGGAGCCAACAATTACGTAACACATGTCTAACGAGGTGTTTGCTCACTAATCCTCTCGAGAGAGCGGATGCTACATATAGTTTTCCAAATTCAGATAACATACTTGCTCTTACAACACGAATTAACTGCGGAGCACTAATAACACCTAATATAACGGCAGGCAGCCAAATTCGAGATAAACTTGCATCATTACTAATTTCATAGATATTAAACATAACTGCAAATAACGAAAGTGAAACCAATCCGATAACAAAACCAGGGAGAGAGGAAAACACTGCACAAATTACTCGAATGAGATGATCAAGCCACCTCCCGGAATGCAGAGCCGATACTATTCCCAGCAACATCCCCAATACAATTTGAAGGATAAGAGAAACAACAGACAAAGCTATTGTTGCCGGCAGCCTTTCCGCTATTTCTACACTTATTAGTCGGCCTGTGTGAAGCGAATTTCCTAAATCTAATTGCAGCAATTGTTTAATCCATGATACATATTGGACGATAAGATTTTGATCAAGCCCCCACTCCGCTCGAAGCGATGCTACCTTTTCTTGATAAGCTTCCGTATTCGTTAAGGCGATCTCTGCATGGTTATTCAGTAATAATTCTATTGGATCTCCGGGTGCAAAATAAGTTAGCAGAAAAATAATAAGTGTAGCCATAAATAAGGTCAGGCAAGCTTCCAAGCTCCTACGGAATATGATTTTATACATGTAAGTCACCTATTTCGATTCGGCATTGCCGAGTGACATGTCGGCATTCAAAATATACTCGAATTGTCTAAAATGTTCTTTGTAACCGCTTACAGACTTATTAACTACGGTAAGCTGCGGGCGTGGATATAAAGAAATCACTGGTGCTAATTGAGCGACACGTTCATTAATCTGAAGAGCTAGCTCATGAGCTTTATTACTATCCGATGTTTCTTTTAATTGTTGCAGTAACTGATTGGTTTGCTCATCGTTAAACTTGCCGTAATTTGCACTTCCATCAGGAGCAAATTGACTGGATAGTAACGTATATATATCTCCAAAGGTGCCCCATGCTTCAATACAAACGTCCCAATCATTTTTCTCACGAGCAGCCGTTATTAAGCTGTAATCCCCATGTAATACTTCAGCTTTCACACCGACTTTCGCCCATTGACTTTGTAATGTTTCTCCAGTAGCTTTCTCCCCTCCCCATGTCATTATGCGAATCGTTAATGGGGTTCCGTCTTTGTATCTAATTCCATCCGATTGTGTCAGCCAGCCTGCTTCATCTAGCAATTGATTAGCTCTGTCTGAATCGTACTTCGGATATACCGCAGATTTAGCTTCCGGGAATTTAGGATTCGAGCCTAACCAACTAGATACAGGTGTACTCTGTCCTTCGGTAGCTAACAAGACCAGCTCCTCACGGTCGATGGCCCAAGAAAGAGCTTGTCTAACTCTTACATCCTTTAATTGGGGTCTGCTCTGATTCGTATAAATCGTAAGTGTATTGGCTACCGGAACAACCGAGGTCTCCACTAATTTCTGATCCTTAAGCTGCGATACACTTGTTACAGGAATATTTATTGCGATATGACTGCTTCCACTTAAGGCAGATTGTACCCTCGTTTGACCGTCGCTTATCTCTTGGACAACTACCCTCTTGATCTTTGGCTTCTGTCCCCAATAGTTTTCATTTCGTTCTAACACTATTTTCTGTTTAGGTAAGAACTCTGCGACCTTATACATCCCCGTAAGATCCATTGTATCTACCGAATCCTGTTTAGCTTCAATATTCTGAATAACAGTCTGGTAGTAAGATAAATTTAATGGTGCTGAAATACTTGGACTGCTAGCCTGCACCAGAATCGTATACTCGTTAATTTCGGTAAATGTCAGATCATCGAGATAGGGCTTCGCTAGTAAATCCTTTTCTTTGGAATGTTCAAGAGATTGAATAACTGCCTTTGCATTAATAGCTTTGCCACTCCAGAACTTTGCATCTGGTCTTAGCTGAATTTCCCATTTCATTGCAGCAACTTCATTAATGCCTTCCGCCAGTGAAGGTTCAACTTCACCTTCTGCATTTACTTTGAATAAAGCCTCTGCAACACCAATACCTCTTAAATGAAAAGCAGCTTGAGGAATTAGCGGATCTAGACCAGGTGCAATTTCTTGATTAACGATACTCAGTTCTTGCTCATCAGCCAATTCTTTCTCCCCGCCTGTTGTCCCTGAATTGCTACTGCAGCCGATTATGATAGAGACGGTGATTAATGATAACAATAAAAGAAATAACTTCTTCATGGTTGACCTCCGTTCTAAAATGTAAACGCAATCAAGATTTATTCTTCATTTCCGGTATAACAGTAAATCTCCGAATCCGACGCACTGAATTGGGTAAACGGGAATGGTTCTGCAACTAGAGAAGTAACCCCCTGGTTAATAAACTGTGCGATAATTGCGCTTCCCGTTTGTGCATATATCGTCAATGGAACTCCTCTTTCTCGAACTCTTGTTAAAATATGGTCGAATGAAGTATTGCTTAAAGTCATCCCCGTACATATTACACGATCAGCGTGATCTAATACTTTGTCCATATCTTTCTCAACAATGTCACCCCACTGGGTTTTTTGCAGCTGCAAATCGCAAGGCAAGCAAGTTCCTCCACGCAGCCTAATCGCTTCCACTAAAGGATTAACAACACCGATTAAGGCGACCTTTTCTGCTGCGCCGATAGAAGCCACATTGGCTATAAGCTGATCTCTTTGCTTCGCCTTTTGAATCGGAGTTCCTGATGTAATGGTCACCTTTTGATTACAATTATCTTTATGCGGATAGAGCGCTCCTAAATATGCGTCCATCGCTGCTATTTGCACAGGTAACCTGGAATCCCTTAAGACTACATCTAGAGGTAACCCTGAAAATTGGTCTGCCGTTCCCATCGCTAACTGCTCGGAAAGGTGAGAACAAGCACCGAAGGAAGCCTCCACTCGAAATAACAAGTAATAATTGTGATACTTAGTCGTAGTGGATGCGAACTGTGTCGTCTGATAAATGTTTGAGGCCCCTGTAACCGTTAACATTTCTGGCTTCGGTCCTAACTTGCCGTCAAGAATCGCAGCAAGTAATGAAGAAACTGAGTTCCAATAATTTGTTGTGTTTGGTTTCATCATGTTCTCACCGTACTTTCAAATTTTAGTTCAATACGACTAAGCGCTTGCTCCGCATATTTTCTGGCATTTAAGGCTTTACGGTCTTGAGTAATCACATGGCCTAAATAACATGCATTATCAATCGGAGTTTCGACATATTGACCTCCACAGTTTTCAATCGAGTACCGCGCAACATGAGGATTTGTTTGAAGCGATTCAACTCCACTGATGCAAGAAATTACACCTTGATGAGGGGGAATCAAGAACATTACTGCGGCACTTGAAATTCCGGTATGTTGTGTAAGAACAGCAGGTTTATGTCCTAGAGAGAGTTCTACAAATGCTTGCAGTAAATCAATCGATGTTACTCGTTGTACAAGTTCGACAATATAATTACCCGCAGTTCTGGGGTTGATTTCGATAATACGAGGTCCGGAAGCCGTTATTTTCACTTCTGTATGTGCAATACCATGATCAAAATTAACGGCCTTAAGTACTTCTTGAACATATTGTGTAACTGCTAAGTAGGTTTCTTCGTTTAGTTGTGCAGGGAACATATGACCATTTTCAATAAAATAAGGGGCGCCTGTAATTGATTTGTCGGTAATGCCTAGAATCGTAGTTTCGCCTTGACAGGAAACGCTTTCAACACTGACTTCTTCGCCTACCATATAATTTTCAAGAAGATAGGCGCACTCTCGTTGCTGATCTCTAAAGTTAAGAGGGAACTCTTCGAGCGTATCATATGCAGCTTTTAATTCCTGTTCGTTGTGGACTAAGCTTACAAAAGCACTTGAAGCCAAATCTACCGGCTTGAATACGAGCGGATAACCGATCTTCTCTGCTGCTTCCCTTGCTTCAGTCCAACTATGTGTGAGTCGATATGAAGGATTAGCGATATCCGCTCTATCAAGCGCTTCACGCATAAGATGCTTATACCGAACGGTAGTGACATCCTCTGGAAATGGACATGGAAGCTGTAAGGCTATAGCAACTTCTCTTACGGTTTCTATATAATAATCACAAACTGTAATTACTCCATCAAATGGTTTAGGAGACTGACGTAATAATTCAATTAATAGTGGTACGTCATTCGTCTCAGCTACGATAATTTCATCAGCATGCTCAATCACAGGATGGTTGGCATCATTACTATCCTTTTTATAAAGCTTAACGTTACGCGTGACTAGTGTATAAGTGTGTCCCAAAGATTTGAGAAGCGGCGGAAGTAAACGCCCGCTTGCTCCTACCCAGCTTTCTATCATTAGCAGATGCGACATCATGATCCTCCTTTATTTAAGTACAAAATGTGGTCAATACTAAGTATCAATTCCCTCCTAATCTATCAAAAAATGTAAATAACAATAACAAGTATATTATGAAAAACTTTACATTGTAAATGACCCTAATGGGCTATCATTTAATCTCACAAGCTCTAACGATATATGTTCTTGTCATCCAATAAAAATGTTGAAATATAAGTTCCCCATTTTTTATGTGCAAACAAAAAAACACCGCTTTAAGCGGTGACGATCTGATTCTGAGAAATGACAAACTCCATATAAGCCAGCAACGGTTCGGTCATTTATTCCAGTTAATACCAGAATTAAAAAACCGTTGATCATGTTATGGTCAATGGTCTGTTTTTCAATTGCTAATTAGAATAATAACTTTCAGCCTTGATTTCCACTAACATTTTTATTTGAAGCGACTGCAAACTCAAAATGATCTCGAGTGATATTTAGTAGGTATCAGATCAGTATACAATAGAGGATTATCCATAGGGAAATATCCAACAAATACACCAGCTTCTGAAATTCAACCCTATTTTAGTGATATCGATAGAGGGTTATGTCAAGATATTAAATATTTATATATCGGGTTAGATTATAATGTTCAAAACGAAAATGGGTTTTTCTACAATGGAGTTAGGTATAAGCACTTAGCATTTCACCTATTCTCATTTTTCCATTCAGAAGAAGAGCTTCATCGGGTTCTGGCTATTCTGGCGGAATTGAAGTCCATCTCCGGTCAGGAACCAAAGGTAGTTCTCGAAGCCACTGGGAATTATTCAAAACCTCTTGCTTCCTTTCTTTTCTTTGGGCCAGCTCTTCTTGAAGAGCTGCTTTCATTTTCAACCAACCACTTTCATAAAAAAACCACATATGTAATTACCTTAATTTCCCTTGGGCAAATTGCGTTTTTTATCTTATCGTAAAAACGAAATCATTGATATAACCCGAAAGAGCTAGTTCATTTGAATGTAGGCACAATATCACAAGTGTAAAGAAATAAACTTTGTAACAAAGCCATCCTAAAAGGACGCATTTTTCACAATACTGAAACAATACTGGCCCGATCGAGTCATTTATTTTAATACACCATTACATTAGTATTATTTTGTTCTGATCGATACACAGTTGAAATTACTATAATCAATAGAAGGAGATAGATATGAAAAACAAGAACACATTTAATCCTTTCCGAAGACTTCATTTTTATGCTGCTTGGTTTATTACCCCCCTGCTTTTAACATTGACCCTATCGGGAATCGGTTATTTGTTTTTTACTGACGTCGAAAATAACATTTATCAAAGAGAATTTTTTGGACAAAGCGATATAAAAACAAAGCAAAGCATTGACGAGGCTATTAAGGAAATAAGCGACAAATACCCAAGTCATCAAATTGGAAAAATCAGCTTGATGCAGGAACCCTACAACCACAGAGTTACGATCAGTAATGATGAAGGCGACTCTCGCTATATATTTCTAGACAGCAACAACCAAATCGTCGCCAATCAAAATGTTAAATACACATACGCTAATTTTATGCGGAACTTTCATAGTTCCCTTTTTACTGAAAGTACATTTATACGATATTTGGTCGAATTGACTGCTTGTTGGACAATATTCCTGATCGTTTCAGGTATATATATGACTTTTAAAAAAAGGTTACTTGCAAACAAGACGGAACAAAGAACTAATAAGCTTAAATTTCAAAAGATTCACGCCATATTGGGACTTGTAATAGCAATACCTTTAGTTCTAATTGTATTAACAGGGATCCCTTGGTCCGTTTTTATGGGGAGTCACATTAGTACATTTGGACAAGAGCATCCTGAATTAGGTAGAACCGAATTACGTTATAACCCTCCGCTATCTGATGTAAATGAGATTCCTTGGGCTACAAGAAGCTTGGATCAACCTACCTCAAATCATGCAGGACATGCCGATCATCACTCTAATGTGATCGCAAGTATAAACAATCCGAATCAACAAAGCTTAGAATCTATCATTAACAAAGCTCAAAACGAAAATATTGTCAGACCGTTTTCGATCGTTTATCCTTCAAATGAACAAGGCGTATTTACGGTTTCCAAAGGAAGCAATACAGGCGTCACTGGGTTAGATGTTAGCCCGTACCAGGAAACAACCGCTTATTTCGATCAATATTCAGGTAAGTTAATTGCCAGAATAAACTTTGATGATTATGGGATTATAGGAAAGTGGTTTACTTGGGGGATTCCTCTCCATGAAGGTCACTTATTCGGCATGGCTAATAAAATTCTAAACTTGATTGTTTGTATCACATTCCTTGCTGCAATAGTTATGGGATTCGTATCATGGATGAAAAAAATTAAACCTGGAAATATGAATTGGCCTAAACGCACAAATAAACCGTGGTCTGTAGGAGTTATAGTCACCTTATTGGTACTAGGTATTCTAATGCCCCTGTTTGGTTTATCTATTCTAATCATTTTCATTATTGAAAGTATCATCTACAACTCTACTAAGAATAAAGACGTAAGAGCTGCAGGATAAATTGTTAAACATAACAGGCTAAGGATCCATTAAGCAAGCGACTTTGAATATATCACATATAATGTAGATTTATTTATGTGAAATTCCTACAATGTGATTATTTTTGTGCTTTTTTCATGACAAAGAAGAATATTCGCGTTTTGTTCAAAATACGTATAACAAGTCATTACATTTAAGAAAGCTAATCGACGATTTGTTTAAATATACTCGTCTTTCGACTGTGTAACGACACGAAGCGAAAGAAAATCGATTTATCCCAACTTGTAAAGTAAATGTTATTTGAATTCGAACCTAAAAAGAAAAAATGCCGTCATTTAATTCCTTAGATCTATAGAATTTCTTTAGAAAGTCCTTCCTAAATTCTTTAAATGATATTAATATTAATAGATTCATAAATCATTTTAGGAGTGAGAACGTGGCACGTCAAAAAAAAACAACATATAGATCAGCATGGTTATCTCTTTTATGGCTTCTTATTATTCCCATCCTGAACACCTTCTATGGTATTTTAAATCGGGCAGGAAATCATGTATTTAATCTTGAAATCATTATTGATCAATGGATACCCTTTACCCCAATATTCATAATTCCCTATATATTATGGTACCCATTTATAACAGGTATTCTTGCCTTACTTGCTTTCAAAAATAGGGTGACTTATTTTCAAACTTTGATCGCACTCTGCACGGGGTTAATCATATCGTACATTTTCTTTGCTCTATTTCAGTCAACCGTTCAGCGCCCAGACATTGGGAATGAAACGGGCCTTATCTACCGTTTAGTCGATGTCGTGTATCGCACGGATCAACCTTACAATTGTTTTCCAAGCATTCATGTATTAACTAGTTACCTTATACTTCGTGGTTCGCGCGTCTTCAATAAAATCATTTGGACGGTAACTGCATTTACATCTATTCTAATTATTATCTCTACCGTTTTCGTAAAACAACATGTAGTGGTAGATATTGTTGGTGGCATTCTAATTGGGGAACTGTGTTTTTATTTAGCAGGTGCCCTGGTTATGTTAAAACGAAAAAGAAAACAAGCTTCTGTACTAGAAAGAGGTTCGCGTATGTTTCTATAAAAAAGGAATTAATTCATTTCCATCCAAAACTGGTCAAGACCCCATTTAGTGGACATTGAAAAAACACCTAGACTGCGAACTGGCGTCGGTACTCTACCGGCGTCAGTTTATTTAATTTGCGCTGTGGTCGTCTTCGGTTGTAAAATCGTATGTATTTCTCAATTCGGCTTTGTGCCTCCGTCAAATTTCGGATATCATAGGGATAGAGCCCTTCCGTTTTGAGATGCGAGAAGAAGCTCTCCATGGATTTTCGCATCCAACGCTTCATTCGGTCTTTGTCTTGAATAGCAAGGTGTTCGTTGATTTGCCGATAAGTCCACTTCTCTTCGACATGAAGTCGAATCGCTTCTAACTTGAGCTCTTTTGAATATTGCTTTAACTTTTGTCCCTTCATTACCATAAAAATACACCCCCTAGAATTCATCGGAATAACCAGGGGTTTTTCCAATGTCTATTCTAAGGGGTGCACTTCAAACTGAGGTGGGAGTTAATTAATTCCTAGATGGCAGCAAGAATGCCATGTCTACGTCGTGCTGAGGCAGTATAGTTGGCTCGGCTCGTTTCAACAAGTTCAGGTTCACAAAAAGTAATTTCCTTCGTAGAATGTAGCAAATATCAAAACTTGGTTTGCTGATCTTTGTTTTAAGTTGGGTATCCTTGTACACTTAGGGTTCAACCAGGTCGGTAATCGGAATGTTTTCTTGTCCTTTTCGGAATCGACAATGCTGTATATATAAGCATCTTGCTATTGATAATAGATGTTTTTCTGCTTCCAAATGCCATTGTCATACTCTATGTTGGATCTTAACTCTACGTTTACAAAGTCTCCCCAATATCCCATTGTAATAGAGTTTTCAAGTAATGAGATCCACTGCAATGACACGATATAATTTTCTATTTTAACTTTTCTGTTTTCATATACCTCTTTACAATAAAGCTGCACTCCATTATCGAACACATCAATTTTAGATAGAAAGTGTTCAAATATTTGATGAGAGATATTTTGGATACCGTCTACTTCTATTGACCAATCCGACTTGGCGGATTCTAATAGTATTACATCTTTTGATTTATTCGCGTTTTCCCATGCTGTCAAAACTTCATTTGCTGAAAATCTGTTGAATTTAAATAACAGATGTTGTTTTATCATTAGTGTCACTTCCATTCAAACTTCAGTTACCTCTGCTCCTAGATTCATGAAGCATCTTCTTGCTTTCTCCTAATGAGCGAAGTTGGACAATATACCCTCTTTCATCTAAAGTAAAATGTCCTTTGAAAGTATCTGGCATTGCATTATATTGTTTTTCTTCCTCAAGTATACATATTTCTGAATTTGAGCAATCGGCATTCCTGTTGCTCTAAGCGCAGTAACGAAGTGAATCCAGCTTAAATCATCTTCGTCATATAATCGCTTCCCATTTTCATTTCTCTTCACATGTGGAAGTAGCCCCTCCTTTTCGTAGTATCGAAGTGTGGGAGCCGCTATTCCCGTCAATTCAGTAATTCCCCTTATAGTCACATAAATAAAATTCATCGCCTCCTATTAAAGTGAAACAGATACTCAATACGTCGCTTTTGGAGCAAACTGACCTTGATTCTTTAGAGCATAGTCAAAAAAACGAAGGATAAGCTCATTTTGTGTTTCAATCGCGTAATATTTATCGATATCTGCTTTTTTGCCTTGTTGCAACAGGTTTGCCAATATAGGCGAGAATAAAGGTAGATCGGTTAAACTTAAATGTTTTGCACCTTTAAAATGAACGGTGTATGCACCTTTAAAATTTTCATTCGAAATTCTATTCGCGATATACGAAGAACTGCTGTTGAGCTGTATCCACACATCATCCGAATAAATGTTAAGAAGCGGGATGGTGTAAGCTTCGGATTTTGCAGTTAATTCGTTTGTAACTTTATCATACACAAGCTCGCTAAAGAACGGAGCATCTATATTTACTACGGCGTCAATGTCATCGCGTTCTCTACTCAATGCTACGCTTGCCGCACCTCCCATAGAATGGCCGAACACGCCTATTTTCTGTGTATCGATGCGTTCATATACAGAATCTTTTTTTTGCTCGGCTTGATCCAAAATCGTATCCATGACAAAATCCATATCATCCGTTCGCAATTTCATCCATTTCTGATTAAGCTCGAAAAACTTACCAAGCGGATAAATCCCTTTTATATTTGCATTGTTGAATTCTTGCAAGTACTCGGGATTAATCGTCACGACCTTTCCATTCTCTGAAACTGTATAAAAAGAATGATAGGGATGGTCAATCGAAACGACGACATAACCGTGGCTCGCAAGTTCTGTAAAGGTAGAAGTGTTGCTTGTTTTGATACCGAATGCTCCATGGGAGAACACAAGCAAAGGATAGGTTCCGTCTGCCTGTTCAGGATACCAAAATTCCACGTTAACAGACCGATTGTCATCTTGATCCGTAAATTCTTCGATTCGATTCTTGTCCACATAGCTGTAAGTGGCGGTCGCCACTGCATACGGACCTGTCACTTGCGGCAGCCTATGCTGTGGAAAAAGTAAAACAGGAACAAGGGTAATGACTACCGTCAGTGCTAACAAAAGGAATTTCCATACCGTAGAGAAAGCTTTGTAACGCGGGGGGTGTGATTGTTTGCGCAGGAGTGCAACCATTTCCTTGAACGCTAATATAAAGAGCAAGCCTGCAAACAGTCCCCAAGTGTACTCCCATACGACAACTTTACCCAAGCTCAGTATCATGAATACTATAAATATTGCGATTCTCGTCCAACTCTTTATCTTGCTGCGGCTTTGCTTGGTTACAATGGAATAAACGGCAATTGCCAGCTCGAAGACCAACGTAACAACAAGTATTAATATCTCCATAAGACTTCTCTGCTCCTTCTCCAACTTTTTATGAGTTCATCATAATAAATGGAGGAGCAGGTGTATACGCATAAACGATAAGCTGTAGCTGAGAGCCAATAGGTTGTAAAAAACAACGCAAAGAATTGTACTCACGCTGTGAATACGACTTTATTAAGGAGCGGTTTGTGTATATCTTCTAAACCTCGTTTTTAAATGTTTTTAGTCTTTCATTGATCTTTTTGGCTTCCTTTTTGTCCTTCTTATACGTCAGCAGGCGAACGATAGCGTAAATTACGGCAATTTCCAAAGCCAATAATAGTATGTCGAAAGTGCCGTATACGAGATTCAATAGGACAGCCAGAGAAATTAATAGAGTTTCCAGAAAAAAGAAATGTAAAATCACTCGGAGGCGCATTTTATTCTCGCTAATCGCATGCGGCGTATATAAAATGATTCCGGTCAAAGCACCCAGAAAAGAGAAAGCCATAATTATAAAAATCGTATTTAATTCGAAACTTGCATCAGGAGCATAGATTTGCCGCAAAATAGTGATGATTATAATGGTAGAGGCAAATATAATTAAGAAATCTCTAAGCATTTCTTTTATGAGCTCGGAATACTTCATATAGTTCCCTCCTTTTATAATCCAAGCATATGTTTAAGTATTGGCACATACTGCCGTGAGATGACTACCTTTTCCCCGTTATCCAATAATGCTTGAAAACGACCGCTGATCGACGGATGAATACTGGAAATCTTGGCGATATTTAGAATAGTGGATTTGGAGGCGCGAAAACAATGTTTCTCTTTGCAAAGTTCCTCCAGTTCATAAAGCTTTTGTTTGACTTCATGAACGTTGTTCTTACAATACGCAAACACTTTTCCGTCAACAGCTTCAAAATAATAAATATCACTAATTTTAATGCGGCTGATCTTATCCTCATGATAACCAAGTATAATGAGTGTTTCGGTTTTTATTTTATTAACGAGCTCATGTATTTCTTCGTCTACTTGGTGACACCTGATGCGGATCTCCTCTTCTTCTGTATGGTCTATTACTTCGATGAAAATTTTGATGAAAATCACCCTCGAAAATTCGAATTAAAACTTGTTAACGTTTATAACGTGAATCATTCAACGAAAACGCTTAAGCTTCTACTTTAAGCAACTTAATTCCTAAAAGAGGATTTCGATCTGGTCTACGGGGGAAGGCTCTCCTCGCCGATCGGTCAATTGCAACCTCTCCTATCACAATAACATAAAAGAGGTCCCGAGCGATGTTCGCCACAGAACCCTTCACTGGCTCCCATACCACAATTATGTGAAGGTACATAGCAAAGATAATAAGAAAGAAGAATTTCACTATAAGGTATCCAATGTACTATTACTATGTTTTTGTCACCCGGCATCAACTATATTGAATTGAGATTTATTTTACCCTCCTGAATCAATTCAACGGCTAACATGTTGGCCCATCCTCTATCCAGATATGCAGAAAAAGAAATATGATCATAGCTGATAAAACTCTTAATTTCTTCTAATGATGCCGTCTTATCATGCGTTTTGTATTTATCACTCGAATATATTGCCGCAAATCTGTATGTCGTATCTATAAATATATCTCTGCACTCAAGAACACTTTCATGACCAGTAGTTGCTCTTTCCGCTAAAGGTAACATAAAATCCTCACCAAACCAATTCTTTTTCGATATAAACTTGAGTGTACAAACCCTCGGTGAATTGATAAATTCCTAGCCCATTTTCGATTATTTCTACAGCAGGCTCTTTCCTGCCAGCCATTTCAAATAATTTTCAACCGCCCGGTCCCAGTAAGGCCAAGTGTGATCGCCTGATTCTTCTATATAATGAAGTTCGCGTCCATGGTTTTGACATGCATTACGGAATGTAATATTGTGAGCATATAAAAAATCCCCCGTACCGCAATATTGATACAGCAAGGGAAGATTTATTCCTGTCGGCTGGCGGCCCAAAAGCGCCAATAAATCATCATCCGAGCCTGCAACCGTACGGTTTCCATAAATGGCCTGAACAGCTCTGCCGACAGGAGACCCCGCTTCATAATCTCGGGTTCGGACCGCCATATCAAGCTCTCCGGAAAAGCTTCCGGCAGAGGTAAACATCCCCGGTTTGCGCAAAGCCCATTTGAAAGCACCGTAGCCTCCCATGGACACCCCTGCTACAAAATTATCTTCCTTCTCACAAGAGAGCGGGAAAAGCGAACGGGCCACTGCAGGAAGCTCCTCGGATAGAAAGGTCCAATAATCGCCGCCATGCTCCATGTTAGAATAGAAGCTTGTATATCCATTAGGCATGACTATGGCAAGCCCAAATTCCGCTGCATATCGCTCAACCGACGTATATCTTAACCATGCCATATGATTATCCGAGAAACCATGCAGTAAATAAAGAGTTTTGTGCCTACCACCTTTGCTCACATTGGTAACTCCAATCTGGGGGCTGGTCTTCTGAGGCAAGATCACTGTCATGGAAGTAAAAGTTCCAAGTGTTTCTGAGAAAAACTTACAGTCAATTAGTGCCATGTTTGCTCCTTTGGTAAGAGTTTTTACTTAACTAATAAATATAAGTTATCCCCTGCGGGGCATCGATTTTCAGGTCGATTGTTGTTTCTTTGTTTCCCATTCAACCTTATTAACAATTCTAATTTATCATTTACTTTAATATTCAACCTGATCGAAACGCATATCTTTATAGTAGAACTCTCTATCATAATCCGTAATCTCCCGAAGAACTCTGCATGGATTTCCAACAGCTATTACATTCGCAGGGATATCCTTGGTTACCACACTACCGGCACCAATTACACTGCCTTTGCCAATCGTAACTCCTGGTACAATAATCGCTCCGCTCCCGATCCACGCCCCATCCTCAATGACCACTGGTAATGCAAACATCCCGCCTTCTTTGCGCTTTTCTGGATGTACAGGATGATTCGTTACAGCAATCGTAACATTCGGGCCAAACATGACATCATTACCAATCGTAACTTTATAGTCGTCAACCACGGTTAGATTAAAATTGATATATACATTATTTCCTACAGTCGTATTTGAACCATAAGACATGCGAATGGGCGGCTCCATCCATACATGTTCTCCAATTCTTCCAAAAAGTTGTTTCATCAATGTTTTGCGCATTTCAATATCATCCGGATGCAAATTATTAATTTCATAACATATTGCCTTACCACGCTGACGTGCCTTTGCCAACTCTTCAGCCTCTTTCGGATAATTAGCATCGCGATCTGTAAATAATTGTTTGCTAGCCATTCGTTCTTGGATATTCATGCAACATTCTCCTTTATACCTGCTTATATTTATTAGAGTAAATTGCATAACCCTTAATGATCAGGTTTATGCAAAGTTTCTAGTTATGTTGTTAAGCCACTTAAACTGTCGATATCGAATAAAAGCAATGGGTAATTTAATCATCTCGTCTAAGCTGATGACGATATACAAAAAGATTGGGGGGACATTCCAAACAAAAGCACATAGGTAACTAAGCGGCAGAATAATTAACCACATGACAACAGTGTCACACCAAAATCCAAATTTAGAATCCCCACCAGCCGTGAATATGCCTGCTATAGTTGTGGAGTTTATCGATTTGGCTATACAATAACACGCACTAATAAACAACATGCCATCTAGGTAATTTTGAGCAGATTGATTCAAATTGACGATGGAGTATACCAATGGTTTAATGAACAAAATCGTGCAGCCTGCAAGGACTCCAAATATCAAAGCATAAAAACACATTTTGTTGCCCGCATGTTTTGCTTTCTCGTTTTCACCCTGTCCCAAATACTTTCCAACAAGTACAGAGCCCCCAGTAGCGATACCTCCACAGAGAACCACAGCTAGATTTTTAACTACAGACGCTATGGAATTTGCTGCTACCATATCGGAGTTCACATGGCCAATAATTGCAGCAGTAGCGGTAAGAGCTCCTCCCCATACAATATAATTCCCCTGAACTGGCAGAGTATATTTTAAGAAATCCTTTAATAAATTTCGTTGAATACCGTCACGTACAGGCAAACGAAAACGAATAGATCCCTTGGTTATGGAGTGAATGATACAACACGCCAGTTCAATAATACGTGCTAAAACCGTGGCAAGAGCTACAGCTGAAATGGCCAGTTCGGGCCTTGATGGGAATACAACAAAAATGCAAATGGCATTGAACAAAATGTTTATTATCAAACATATGGAACTAATCCACGCACTAAGTTTTGCATTTTCCATACTTCTAATCACACTGAGATACATCTGCGATATTCCCATCACAAGATAAGAAAAAGAATTCATTTGTAAAAACCTTGAGCCGTATTGAATCAGTTCTGCATCATTGGTGAATAAACGCATAAGTGTATCCGGAAGGAAGAAGGAAGACAAAAAAAACAAACTGGAGACACAAAAAGAGAACATGCAAGCGATGCTAAGAACGCGCTGTATGGTTAAAGTATCCTTCTTCCCCCAGTATTGTGCAGTGAGGATACTTGCCCCCGCTGACATCCCCATGTAAAACAAGGTTAATGCAAAAGTAATCTGCCCTGCGAGTGATACAGCTGACATTGCAGATTGACTAATCATCCCCAGCATAACTACATCAACGGATATCACGGTTGCTGATATTAAATTTTGTAATGCAATGGGAATGACGAGTGTCATTAACTCTCGATTAAAATCACGATTACCGGATCCTTTGAGTTGTATGCGGTTTCTCATCTATATCCTGTCCTCTTTGCTGATTTCCACAATATAAGGATAGGATAACATCGTTGTTATTTCCATTAATATTGGCTATAATTTTGTAAAAATCGTATATATTCATAGGGTGATTTTGTTGATGACAAACTTAGAGGTGTTTTCTGATTTATCAGAGCGTTTGAAATACAATCTTCCTGATTTACCGCTTTATGTTAAAAAGGGAAGCCTTCATCAATTTAACAATCATGCGGCAGTAGCGCATTGGCATTTGGACATAGAGTTTATCTACGTATTTCAAGGATCGATGGATTTCTCTGTTAATGGAAGTATCATTCGATTGCATCAAGGAGATGGACTTTTTGTGAATAGTCAACGTTTGCATTTTGGTTATTCTCTTGCAGACCACAACGATTGTTTATTCCTTGTTGCCGTCATTCATCCCTCTATCCTTGGTGAGAAGCCTTCATTTATTCAAACATACTGGGGGGAAAAGTTTAGTTTCATGATGGCTGATTTTGTTGTGCTTACAGATCAGGTTGATTGGCAGCAAAGAATTTTACTGTCCATTCAAGAAATCTATCAGGAAATGCACAAGGACCATACACCTCCCAATCCGCTTCGTCTGGCATCACAGGCTTTATCTTTGTGTGCAACAATAGGGGATCATTTGCAACCCATTTCTGGGCAACCTGGAGTATTGACGCATGTTCAGGAAATGACTCGTTTCATTCATCAAAACTATGACCAAAAAATAACTCTCGAGGAGATCGCCTCTGCAGGAGCTGTTTGCAGAAGCCGTTGTTGCACATTATTTAATAAGTATGTGGGCCAGACGCCCAACAACTATGTCACTCAATATCGCCTTCAAAAAAGTTGCGAAATGTTAACAGAAACACGAAGATCCATAAGTGAAATCGCACTTGCTTGCGGTTTTCAGAGCGCTAGCTATTTTTCTTCCATTTTCCGTAAGCAGATGGGTGTAGTTCCGCAAAATTATCGGAGAAAATTTATGGATAACGACTCAATTTGAATGAAGCTAATAAAAAAACGTTTGTAAAAAGACGAATCACAACGGTTTTCAATCAAATATCTTTTCAAAAACCCGTAATATAGAAATTCAAACAACCAGGAGTACGGACTTTACGTAGAGGAATAACCTGGTTTCTTACGGAGTGCTCTCAGCGTCTTTTTAGATATTTTGTGGCAACTTATCTAATCGATAATCGGCTCATGTTCTTGTCCTCTACGGTAATCGGTACAAGTACTTGTCATTTGCTCGGGACAAGAACTTGTACCGATATAACAAAAAAGCCGCTAAAATAGCGACTCTCAATGGGGCTATGTTCTAATACCCCGACATAAGCGGCTCTGGATATAGGCGATCTAAAGCACAGAGCTGATAATCTCCTCCCATCCCATGTTTTACGGTGTCAGCTTTTTGGAGCAGGTATTCTTGGGCATAATTGCCCTAGAATACCGCTGCACTATTCAGCTAATGTTCCTCGTTAGCTTAGAACGTGTGGATTACTCAACTGTGCTCCTCAATCCATGAGATTTTCCTTCCTTAATCTCGAAAACTCCGTCGCATAATACGCCATGGCTATGGCCGGTAAGGCGATTCCGATCAATAGTGCCGCCTCCCAGCCCCCCATTGCGTAAGCCCATCCCCCTGTCGCAGAGCCGATAGCGCCCCCTAAAAAGAAAATGGCCATATACAAACCGTTAAGCCTATTGCGAAATTCCTCTCCTAAAGAGAAAATCACCCGCTGCCCGAGAACCATGTTGGCGGAAACCCCCATGTCAAGTAAAATCGCCGCAACTACGAGGATGGGGACTGCTAGTGCAGAACTTGATGGAACCAGCAAGGGAAGCAGTCCGGATAAGATAACGATGGCCAATGCCCATCCCGTAGCCGGACGAACCCATCCACGGTCTGCCATACGGCCCGCCGCTGGTGCCACAACTGCCCCCATTACCCCGACTAATGCGAACAGAGCGACCTCCTTCTGAGTGAAATGAAACGGCGGACTTGTCAATACCAACGGAACTGTAGTCCAGAATAAACTGAACGTTCCGAATACACAAGCATGATAAATTGCCCTCCGGCGCAATGCCGGTGTTGCCTTCAGCAGATGCAGCATGGAGTGCAGGAGCGCCGGGTAAGTTGTAGCGGTCGAAGGCTTCCTTGAGGGTAGTGCCTTTGACAATGCAAGAGCCAGCGCGAAAATCAATGCTGCGGAGATGAAATATATGGCGCGCCAGCCCATATACTCCGCCACCAAGCTTGAAACGGGACGAGCGAGCATAATCCCCAGAAACAGCCCGCTCATGACGTTGCCCACATTGCGACCGCGCACGGCTTCAGGTGAAAGATGAGCCGCATACGGCACAAGGATTTGTGCTGCTACAGAACCTACTCCGATCACTAGTGAAGCGGTGAGGAACAGGATGGCACTTTTGATTACAGCGGCAATTGTCAAAACGGCGGCTGTAAGGAGCAATAATGAAAGGATCAACTTACGATTTTCCAGGATGTCTCCCAACGGTACGATAAATAACAAGCCGATCCCGTAGCCGACTTGAGTCAACGTAACGATGAGTGCGGCAGCCCCGGAGGAGAGCCCGATGGTTGAACCGATCGAGCCTATCAATGGTTGAGCATAATAAAGATTTGCCGCTATGATACCGCAAGCGGCTGCCAGGATAAAAATCAGCGATGGCGAAACCGATTTTTCCGTTGGAATGGAAGCTGAATGCATAGAAAGTCCCCCTTTGCTCACCAGAAATTTTCTGGAACATTCGTTCCGAAATGTGCAAAAAAAATGTTTATAGCATTTCCATCACCATGTCTATCATCTGCTGCATCTTACTGCGGTCACCCTGCACCTTCGCAACGATATTTATACTATGATTCAGGTTTGAGAGCAGATAAGATAAAGTCTTGATATCTTTCTCAGGCATGATTTCTCCCGTTTCCTGACCTTTGCGCAGCAACTCGTAGAAGAATTGCTCCAACTCGTCAAACCGTTCTCTGATCAACGCATTCAGTTGCTCATCTGGCGAATCCATGCTGACTGCTGCATTAGTAATGAGACAGCCCTTCGGCGACTCGCCGTCCAAGGCGGAATCGATGTGTATCTCGAAGTACTGCCGGATTCCCGATTTTGCGGATGTCGCATTGACGAGGATGTCCCGTTTGGCTTGCTTCCACTTCTTGTACCAGTTGATCGCCTCGATATAAAGCGTTTGTTTGTCCCCGAACGTTTCGTACAGACTTGATCTGCTAAGATCCATAGCTTCCAGCAAATCGGGAATGCTTGCCGCTTCGTAGCCCTTCTTCCAAAAAACGAGCATTGCTTTATGAAGCACCGCTTCTTTATCAAACTCTTTGTAGCGTCCCATGGTTCTCCCTCCGTTTCTGTAGGTAAAGTATACGCTTTTCCGGAACGATAAGTCCAGTATTTTCTGCAGATATGAAAGTTAGCTCAGGCTGGGATAAGATGGATTACAGACTTTTAAGTGAGTGGCTTCGGCAACACCTCAATATTTCACCCTACTTATGATACGGTCCACCGCGCTGCCTGTAACGGCAAGTATGAAGGCCATCCTTTTCAGGATGGCCCGTTCTTCTGTCTTGAAACCTAATCTCTGCCTGTCAAAAGTCGTCTTCCGAACTGCAGTCGTGCTTCAAGCTCGATCTTGTTTTTGCAATCTTCGCAGCAATGCATTCCTGTGGAATTTCGTTTCACACGGTCATAAGCCTGAGTCCCCTCAATGACATAAAACTCTCTTCTGCAACTATAACAGATGCAATGAAGACGAAAAAATCCATCGATATGTTCTTGCATTGAATCCCCTCCCGTCAATCACAGCAAAGTCCAGTACTATTGACGTGATAACTGCAACGCGATATAACTAAATAAATTCTAAATAACACACTGTATTAATTATTTTAATACAGTGTGTTAAATAAAACAAGGGGGGCGTTTACCGTTGCCGAAAGTTGTGGACCACGAACAAAAAAGAAAAATGATCGCTGAATCAGCATGGAATATTATTGAAGAAAAAGGGATCGAACATGCGTCAATCCGTGCCGTTGCAGCTGCGGCAGGGTTGTCGCCCGGCGCATTGCGGCATTATTTTTCAACACAGGACGAGCTGTTGTTATTTATCGTGGATTATTATTTGACAAGAGGAGCTGCCAGAGCAGAGGGGTCCCTGGATGTAAGCCCTATTCCGATGAAGGCAGCGAGGGAAATTTTGTTACAACTGCTCCCTTTGGATGCGGAAAAACGAACTGCCGTCGGAGTCTGGTGGATCTTCGCCATCCGATCCCTCACTAGTTTGGCATTACAAGCTAAAAAAGACGAGCTCACGGACGGACTCCACTACCTGACTAAATCCGTCCTCGAAATTCTAGCCAAGGCGAAGCTACTCCCCTCTTCGGTTGACATTCAACTCGAAACGTTAAGATTGGCCGCGATTGTCGAAGGCTTGACGATTCTCGCATTGCTCCGCCCGGAGCTCTACACACCGGAGACTGTTGAGCAGATCGTCGCCCGCCATCTTCAGGAGTTATGCTCGCAAGCTACGGATGGATAAGCATGTAGACGAAAAAACTTCACTTTATATGTGGTACGTTTTACCGTACCACATATAAAGTGAAGTCAAAAGGCACCCTAACGGGTGCCTCAGGCTGTCGAGAAAGTCTCGACAGCCTGGAGATAAGATAACTATTGTAATGATAGTTGTCTTATCTTTTTTTATATACCTAGAGCAATCTCTAAACGACAATCGGAACATGTTCTTGTCTCCCGACAGGACTGTCTGCAACAATATAGTAATAACGATTGTGTGTTACCCCTGCCTTGCCTACATATCCCCCTTAGCATGTTGCCCCGCTTTTGCAGTGATTTCATTTTGAGGTTTACAAGTGCAATACCTATGATAATTAGTCCCACTAGCATCTTGTTAGTAATCGTTTCTCCAAAAAGTGAACGCTAATCACGATCGCAATAAGAGGGACCAGAAAATTAAGGCATCGTAGTACCCCAAATAATTAAAGAATAGTATTTTTAAAATCCTCAACATAGTTCATATTGTATTTGTTCGATTTCGAATATCAATGCTAGTGACATCTCGTTCTATCTTATAGCCAAATGCATTGTGTTCTTCAATTGTAAACAAATAGGTTTGTCCAGATTCATCAAAGATATGAAGTCATACTTCTGAAACGGATTTACCAGAAACAAATGGATAGGGTTTCTTAATCTCATCCTTGTTTTAATCATCCCTACAGCCTGTTAGTTGCATAAAAACATAATTAGATGCTTGGCTAATCGGTAATCGGCTTATGCTCTTGTCCCTCGACAAGGAGCAATTGAAGTATCCTGCCTGTTAGCTTAATGAAATTGCATGGAAACCTATTATTTCTACACGATTGCTTCCATTATTTTTTTACCTATAGGGTCTACAAAAACTCCTTGAGAAGGCTCTTTTTTAGTAATCCATTTTTTTAATTGATCAACATAATGATCAACAATGGAAATTGATGCATAACAATAATTTGACAGTAATACAATCCCTATTCCAAGTTCCTTAATCAACGCTAAATAACTATTAAAACCATATGTGGCCCCGTTATGCCAGAGAATATCTTTTTCTAGAAGTTTATCATTGCCCCAGCCAAAATATCGGTTGGAATCTCCATTCAATATAGGGATATGACTTTTTTGTAGTGTAGAGGCTAACGGATTATCATCATTTAGATTGGCTTGGACAAATAAACTCAGATCTCTAATAGATGACTTAATCGCGCCCGCACCTTCGTGAACAGAAAGATCCCAATGAGGGACTTTTTTTCCGGTTGAAGTGTGCCCATTCAATAATCTGCTTTTCTGTTCTGAATCAAGGATTACGGCTGTCTCACCCATCTTTAATGGGCCCGTTATATATTTTTTTAACAGATCGTCATACGTACTTCCTGACACTTTGCATAGAATGTTTCCGAGTAAGCCCATACCGGTGTTGGAATATTCAAACGAACCAATGCTATCGGTGTAGTCAGCATTAGATAAAAAAGCAGTCAAATCATCCTCGGAATAATTTGAATAAGGATTCAATCTGTTTTTAGACAGATTTAATTTGTTTTTAGCCAAAAAGTGATTTGTTGCCAATATCGGTAATCCTGAGGTATGAGTAGCAAGATTTTTCAAGGTAATCTTATTCAAGTATTCGTTTTCAACATTGTGCAAGTACCTACCAACAAAGTCATTCGAGGAAACCAGTTTTTCACGTTCCATTTCTAATAAAAGTATGGATGTAAAAAGTTTGGTTATGGAGCCGATTTCAAACAACATATTTTCAGGAGAGATCGTACTTTTCTTTTTAGTATTACAAAATGAATAGTATTCAGTATCTCCCTTCCTAATAATCCCGATAACAAGATGTATATGTTTCCTATCTTTCGTGTAATCTGAAACAAAATCTTGTAAATCCTCCATAGTAAAAGTTACTCCTTATAATTTTATGATTCATTCATTACTCGAAAGTTGAATCACGTTAATTAACCTATTTTTGAAAATCCGAATTATGTATTCGTTACCAACTCTCAATTTTCCTGCCCCGTTGTCTTAATGGATTCATTTAATCAGTTCCTCGACACCATGTCGCCCTTAACGCGATCCAGGTAACTATGATATTCAATTAACCTAAATATTAAAAGGATGCGATAATATGGATCAGATCGATAAAAATATTCTTTTTCATCTGGAGAACCAAGCCAGCATATCCATAACCGAATTAGGAAAGTTGGTGGGGCTATCACAGCCAGCCGTCACGGAACGCGTGAAACGTATGGAAGAAAACGGAGTAATTGAAGAGTACCGTACCATTATTAATCCAAAAAAACTCGGCAACAAAGTACATCGTATCTACTTTTTCGGACCAGGGAATGCCATGCTTTCCTTGAATTCTGCCGTTCTTCTTCCGAAGTTGTGGAATGTTATCGCGTAAGCGGGGAACACAATTATTTGTTAAAAGTTATGACAGACTCCATTGCAGACCTGGAAGCGTTCGGAGATCAGTGTGATAAATACGGGACCTATACGACACTGATTGCAATGTCTTCGCCTATTGCACATAAAAACCTCATCGAAGGAACCAATATTCTCATCTGAGCATTGCGCATATATTCAGAGACCGCCCCATCTATCCGTTCCATGGATTGGGCGGTCTGTCTATTATAATTGAAGCTTTTGCAACGGATTCCTGACGATCGATTTTCATTAATAACGTAACCAAGTTGTCCGGCAAGCGCCTGCGTTACGTCAAAATCACTCGCAATCTGGGGCAGTAGCCCTGCAGGCAGACTTTCCTTTTCAGTATCGATGTCATCTTTGACAGTATACATTTCGTTCGAGATCACAAAAAATGCTCCTTTATGCTGTATTTTGAGATAGCTCAGATGTCCATTTGCTATCTTTGATAAGCTTACAGAATTATGCTCTCATTTTGCATACAGCCTTAAAGGTAGTTGAAACTTATCACAAGGATAATCCATTTATTTTGAAATGTTTACTTTTATTTTAGTGGTCTGCTTACTTTCAGATACTATGGTTGTGCTAATCTGCCCGTTAGCTTAGCGAAAAATGGAGCAGCTGCTAACCAGCCATCTGCTCCTCGCTGTTTTGGACTATCGTTCCCCGTTAGTTTAATAAAGAACATGAGAATCACCTAAGTTCTTTGACGAAGCAAAACATAAGTAAGCACAATTATACCTAATCGGCAATCGGATCATGTTCTTGTCCTCCGTCATATTTTTCCCACTCACAATAAATGAAGTTAAGGCCATGCTAATGGCGTTTAGCAGCTTTTCGAACCATGACTTACTTCTCCATGAAAAAACCTCCATCAATCCGACAGCCGTGTTCACTCTAATGAACCGATGTACTTCGATGGAGGGTGCTTTTAAAACATGTTCCAATTATTCAAGCTGCTCAGGTATTCTACATTCAAATCGGGCGTTCTCAAGCCACTCGCCAGCAGCAAAATCCCGCCCCCTGACGATGACACGATCTTTATAAACTTCGACGAACAGCCCCTGACTCCCTTCCTTATGCTCGTCTTCGTCCGTCCATAAGTATGCAACCGACGCGGCGTTAAACATATAAGGTAATCGTTCCTGCCCATCGAACATGGTATAAGGCGCCTCTAGTTCCCAGTGAGTGTGTCCGGTGAAGAGCATTGCGTGCCGGTGCTTGGAGAGCACTTCCTTGAGCGCTTCATCTTGAGTAACCCCATACCACCGCTGCGACTCGTAAGATCCCGCGACGGTATCTTTAAGCGGCTGATGCAGGAAGACAAAGGCCGGACGAGCCGGGTTCTTGCTCTCGTTTAGCTTGCTGTCCAGCCATGACAGCTGAGTCTCCGACAAAGAAGCGAATAGCTCTAGCCCTTCCTCGGTTCCGAGGAAGATAAAGTGATACCCATTCACCCAGTGATCGTGGTATGCCCCATTCATACTCGTGGCATCTTGATAAGCTCCCAATCGGGAAAGCCAATGTCCCCGACCGACATCGTGATTGCCTGAAGCAAAATAACTGACCGGCAATCCGGCACCATGCTCCCTCCATATTCTTTGAAACTCCGCATATTCCTCTGTATGCCCTTGGTCAGTAATATCGCCCGCGTGCATAATTCCGTCACTGTCAGGCGCCACCCGCTTAATATCTTCGAGCGCCCTTGCCAAATTGCGATTGTACGTATGTCCGGGGTCTGACCTCACGTGCGTATCGGTAATCACCTGAAATTGGAGCAGCACGCTCCCCTCCCGGTTTCTTCCCTCTTCATTCTGCATATTCAAGCTCTTCTTCCTCCTTCAAACATGATGTCTAATTAAATTCCCAACATGCCTACAAGCAAGATGCCGGTAAAAATGATGCTTGCCGATACGATTCGCAGTACCCCCTTTCCTTCCTTTAGTAACAACACTCCCATCAGGGTGCCGAAAACGGTTCCAATTTCTCGAAGAGGTGCTATGTATGTTAATGGCGACATACTCATGGCGAACAAAAACAACAAATAGGAGCCTGGTGAAAGAATTGCACCTGCTGCCAGTAGTTTTCCATGCTCTCTCATCTCTCTCAACCAGCGTACTTCCCCGAAGCGGATAAAAGGGGCGAGACCCAGCATAAATCCGATATTGGAAATCTCCAGAAGCAAAGTTGGGGAAAAATGCTGGAGATTCACTTTGTCTACCATCACGTACGACATCGTACAGAATCCTACGGCTACAGTATTGAAAAGCACTATTCTCGGGACTTGAAATCGTTGCTTCTTCATCGAGATGCCGCTTGATAGTATGAAGCCGAAAGCAATCAAGCCGAGTCCTAGCCATCCCCAGATGGATAACCGCTCGTTCAGGAGGATGACTCCGCAAAGAGGCAATAAGAAAGTGGATATCCCTCTCATCATCGGGTAAACCTGGGATAAGTCGCCAAAGGTTAAGGACTTGGATAAGAAATAAGCATATCCCGCCTGAATTAACAGAGACAGGAATAACAGGATATAACCTGATAAAGGTGGATTTGCTGCGGCGATTTCGGCAATAAAGCCTGGGAGAAGAACAAGCGTAGTAGGAATATATATGATAAATAAAAACAACTGCTTGTTCTCGCTCTTCTTAGCCAACATATTCCATACCGCGTGCGCCATACCAGAGCCCAGTACCAATAATACTGCAAGTGAAATAATTAGTTCTCCTCTCATAAACACAATAATAAACCCTTATTCACACACAAATACACATATATACAACTTGATTCCGATATTATCATGGGGAATTCTTACTGTCAATTCAAAATGAACAAAAAAAAGAACCTTGACAAAAGGTTCTGCTTATTCCTGTGATATTAGTTGCAATCGATCTTGACCCCCGCCTCCTTGTATCGTTCAAGAACACCATGTTCTAGCCGGGAATCCGTTATAATCCGCTCAATCTTATCCAAGCTGCACACCGGTGTGAGCGAAACTGCGTTAAACTTGCTGCTGTCTGCTAACACGATGACCCTTTGCGTCCGCTCCAGCATCTTCTTCTTCAATTGAATCTCACTTATGCCGTAATCCGTCAAGCCTTCGGTCAAGGATATGCCGCTTACGCTCATAAAGAACAGGTCGGCATGAAACTGTGAGACGAACGATTCGGCATAATCGCCAACCACGCAACATTCCGAGTTGCGTACCACCCCTCCGATAAAGATAATCGTGAACTGGGGTTTTACCATGAGTATCGAGGCGATCTGAAAGGAATTTGTCAATATCGTCAATCGATCAAAGCGGGCCATCAATGCTTTGGCGAATTCAGTATTTGTGGTGCTTACATCCAGGAACAAGGATTGTCCTTCTTCCACGTAGCGGAGGGCAATCTGGGCCAACTCGCGCTTCTCTTGAAGTCTCTTCATCTCTCGTACGGTGAAAGGGAGCTCTATCTGATAGTCCACTGCGGGTAGGGTCGCCCCTCCATGAACCCTTTTCAAGAAGCCTTCCTGTTCCAGGTATTCCAGATCCCTTCGAATCGTCTCGAAAGAAACTCCGAATTGCGCAATTAATTCCGATGTCTTGACCGATTGGAATTCATGAAGGAGCTGCATGATTTGTTGATGCCGATCATGTACAAGCATTCGATTTTCCCCCAATAATATGACTACGATCATTTACTAATACAAGAATACCACAAAAACACAAAAACACACATTCATCTATTAATTTTAACTACTTTTTGTTTTTTTCATGACTCGGAACAAGAACTTGTGCTGATAAAATAAAAAAAGTCGCTAAATAGCGACTCTCAATAGGTCTATGTCATGTCCTCCGACATCTCTCATACACCATATAAAGGTAGAATAGATTTCTCGTCCGCTCTAATGATAGCAGACCCTGCTATTCATCGGATACGCCAAGCGCTTTGTTCCGTTCTTTAAACCTCTCATTATGCGACGATACATAAGCCATTCTTGGTGCCTCGGGATCCATGTAATGTTTGGCGCTGTTAAGCGCTAAGGCCGCATCCGTGAACGCCCCTGCAATGAGGTTGAGCTTGCTTTCGTAATTGACGAAGTCGCCAGCCCCGAATATGCCCGGCAAGTTCGTCTCAAGTTTCGGGGTTACAAATATGTTCCAGTCGTCCATATCCAGTCCCCAATCCTTAATGCCTGTAAAATCGGACTTCAGCCCGTGGTTGACGATAACCTCGTCTATTTCTAGCTCGTGCGAGTCCCCTGATTCGGCATGGGTAATCCTCACCCGTTCAATCGTCTTTCCGTTGCCGCTGTATAACTGCGTGACTTCATATGGTGTAAGCACATCGGCAGAAGACTTCTTCATTCGAACAATGTTTTTCTCATGTCCGCCGAAGCGGTCGCGCCTATGCACGACTGTGACCTGAGCAGCGATGGGAACCAGCTCGTTCGCCCAATCGACAGCGGAGTTTCCCCCACCCGAAATAAGCACTCGTTTCCCCCTAAAAGGCTCTAGCTCCTGCACGGTATAGTGAAGATTGGACACCTCATAACGCTCAGCTCCCTCCAGCTCCAGCTTCGCCATTCGCAGAATGCCGCGGCCGATAGCCAGAATGACCGTGCGTGTCCAGTGCTTCTCCCCTGTTGCCGCCTCCAGAATGTACGTCGAATCCGCTTGTTTCTCCAATCCGATAATGTGTTGGCCGAATACAATTGTCGGGTCGAACGTCTTCGCCTGCTCCGACAATTGGGCGATTAACTTCTCGCACAGGATCGGTGTAACCCCTCCAACATCCCAAATCATTTTCTCGGGATAAATAAGCATCCGCCCGCCCAGCTCGTCTTTAGCTTCTATTAACTTCGTCTTTAAATCCCGCATTCCACTATAAAAGGCAGTATACATTCCCGCAGGGCCACCGCCGATAATTGTCACATCGTATAATTCAAGCTGCTCAGTCAATTGATGTCCTCCTCCAGCCGGCTCATGAAACGTCCATGCTATGATAATCATTATCAACCTAATTGTAGCCTCGGCGACGTGACATTAACAATGGACAAAATCGACGGTTGCTTTATACAAAATACAAAAATGGAGGATGCAGACCTTTGAGTGGCAAGCAAAACCAAATCAAGCTAACGAACGCAGTATATCATCGATTTTTTTACCGTTGGAAATAATTCCGTTATTCATCCAAGTTAGAAAATCAACCTCGTAAACGCGGTTGTTTCGTACAGCGGGCAGATCACGCCACTCTGGCTGCTCCAGCAGTTCCCTCTCCTTTCCTTCTGCTTGGCTATGCCACTTATCGAAAGTAATGAACAGATGATCCGCGGTTAATGTACGCAGGTCCTCTACAGAGAGATTGAACATGCCCGGCCTATTCGCTTTTGAAGCTACACCGACTGCGGAGTGGGAGCGCAATCCAACATCGCCATAGAGAACAGTCGAAACAAAGCCTTGCCCTTCATCCGTATATTGAATGATGTGGTCCGCCGAGATACGCAAAAATGCGACCGTTTCACCTTTCATAACCTGACTCAGCATAAGACTCGCGCTCCGTGCTTTGAAATCATACTTTGCGATAGCATCTTCGGCCAATTCCGTGCGACCGAAATAATCGGCGACGGTACGCAGCAGCGTACGCCAATTATGGGTCTGCTCACGCAGGATGCACGTGTTGGATATGCGTCGGCACTGAGAATATTGCTGCTGCTGGTAACGATCCATAAGCAATATCAAATCCGGCTTATAACCGGAAAGCGCGTCAAAATTGCCGCCGTTCTCATCGAACGTCGGAATATGGTTTAATCCTAGATAGTCTTGTTTTCCCCATTTCGCATGCCAATATTGAGCGATAGGCTGCATATCCAGCGCGACTATGAAATCCTCCAAATACGGCGCTACTACTCTAAGCTTTCCCTTGCGGCTGCGACGGTATTGTCCGGGCGATATGCCAACCGTCTGCTTGAAACGGCGATTAAAATAGTATTCATTGTTGAAACCTACATTCAGCGCAATATCGAGCAGCCTGTCATCGGTGCTTGCCAGCCACTTCTTGGCTCCATTAATCCGTACTTCATTCAAAAACTGGAGCGGCACTTGACCCGTAGCCTCTTTGAACAGACGAGTATACTTCCAGCGATCAATGCCTGCGAGAGAGGCCAGCTCCTCCACGGTCAGAAGCTCTCGGTAATTCTGATGAATATGCCGTATGCTAAGCTCTACCCCATGCCGCTCGATATCCGTTCCCTCATCCTCGGCTGCAGGTCCATTTTGGCGAAATAGAAAGAGCAGCAACTCTTGAAATCTCACAAAACGTTGGAACAGCTCGAGCCCGCCTGTCGCCCAGCGGAGTCCATATAACTCATCAAGCAGCTCCACCATCTTAGAAAAGGGTGCGCAGGCCAGCTCTTGCTTATCCGGCAGCAAGCTCGAAGCTGCATCATAGCCGCTCGTTTCGAAACACAATCGGTAATAGCTGCAGCTTTTAACCTTTTGAACAATAGATAAAGATCTCCCAGGTCCCTGCAAATAGCATTTTCCTTGTCCCGTCCCGCTCGTTATAATGAACAGTTCAAAGCTATCCTTATCGTTTCTATCGCTGCCGTCCAAATCACTTATGTCTGCTTGCTCGCCAACAACGATCAAGCGGATTGAACGCAGCACATAATGGACTGGAGCAGTCCCAGCTGGTTTGTGCTGTTCAATATCCATCGTTACCATCAACTTCCTTTTTAATTGATATTCATTCTCAATGAATATAGTGTAAATCAAAACGAGCCGCCCATCAACCTTCGTTGAGTAGCGGCTCTTTCTCACTTATGGCGATGAGTCCAGCCAATGAACTCAATCACTCTTATTTCCTGCTAAGAAGCCAGCAATCGAAGTAAATCATCCATCTTCAATCCGTTGGCCGTAATGGCTCCCGTCTGCCAATACGATCTTTCTACGGGATATACATGGCCGTTCTTAAATGCAGGAACGGTCTGCCATAGCGGATCTGCCTTCATTTCCTCAAGCGCTTTCGTGTTGCTCTCTTCCTCCCAGGTCCCGTTGGATGGAAGCAAAATAATATGGTCCACATCAAGCTCCGGAATAACCTCTTTCGACAATACGATATTGCCCTCGGTCATCGCCTCGGCGAAGCCCGGTGCCTTCAAACCAAGATCCTCATACAAGATTTGTCCAACAAACGTGTTGTGAATGCCGAAAATATTCATCGATTTGTCTACGACATTCATTCGCAGAACAACAAGCTTCTCATCGCCAATCGCCGCGTTCAGTTTCGCCTTCACATCGACAATACGGGCTTCGTAATCGGCAAGAACCTGCTCCGCCTTCTCGCTGAGACCAAGCAATTCGGCGATTAAGGTCAATGTTTTGCGCGAATCCGCAAGTACGTCGTCCGGCAAGCGGAACGTCGGCGCAACCTTGGAATAAAGCTCGTATTGTGCTGCATCGACCTCCCCGGCGCCGATGATCAAGTCCGGCTCGGACACAAGCATAGCTTCGATGCTGCCGGTCACGTCGAACAACGGCACTTCCAGCTTCAAATAATCCTGCTTGCCCCACATTGGGTTATAATATTGCACAATAGGAGTTACCCCAAGTGCAACCAAATAATCTTCACGATAAAGAGCCGAGATTCGCTTTGGATTTGTCGGAATCTCTACCTCTCCGAAAGCATCGGTTACGACGCGCTTTTCCGTCTGAGGCGGAGATTCGCTTGGAGCTACGGTTGCCTGTCCAGGCTGATCGGTAGCGCCGCCTGTCGAGCCGCAACCTGTCACCGTAATCATTGCTGCCGTTATAAGTGATATCCATCCTTTTTTCATAAATCCTGAACTTGCCATGATTTAATCCACTCCCATAAGTTTTATGTTTTGTAGCAAAACAATTCGTTAATTAATAATGATAATCATTATCATTATGCTTGAGTTGATTTTACCCCAAATTGGATTACATGCTCAATATACATTCTCTACGAGAGGCTTTATACAAACTCGTCACTTCTATTAACGAAAAACAATAAAACATACATGACCCTCGACCGGGTCACAGACTATGATGAAAATTTTCATAACATTTAATGTCCTCTAAACCCTCCAATACTGCTAATGAACCAAGCAGATCTAGTGGCTTTTTGCGGTGGTTTGATCCCGAAACAAATACGGACATTCGGAACAATAAGCGAAGAGTTGCTTGAACTCGGCGAGTGACTTTAGATCACCATCAAATCGGTAATCGGACTATGTTCTTGTCCTTGGCTCTGGACACGAACTTGTACCGAAAAAACAAAAAAGTCGCTAAAATAGCGACTTTAATGAGTCCATGTTCTTGTCCCTCGACAAAACTAACCGCTCGTCCCTCTCCTTATCTTCTAAAACATTACTTACGCTTTGCCTATTAACTCCTCGATTTGCTTCAACCAAGCCGTTCGCGTCGTCTCGTCGGAGCTCGGTACAGACTCGAAAATTACATGGTGCAATACCTCTAAGCCACAATATTCAAATATACCTTTGTCGGAAGTTAATAGTAGCGCCTTATCCATGCCAATGGCTGCATATTGGGCATGCGATTTCCCTTGTGTGTTAATAATGAAGGCTTTTTTGCCCTTCAACAATCCCTTCTGTTCTCCATTCACGTAGCGGTAGGCAAATCCGTAAGTAAAGACCCGATCAATATAACCTTTGACGATTGCAGGTAGTCCTGTCCACCAAATCGGATAGATGAAAGTGATGACGTCCGCCCACTTCAAATATTCATGCTCCTGTTCAATGTCCTCGCCGATTCCACCCAAAATTTCACTACTACTGATGACGGGTTGGAACTCCATCGCGTACAAATCGCGCACGACAACTTCATGCCCTTTTTCCTGAAGTCCTCGGACTGTAGTCTCCAGAATGGCATGGTTAAAACTTTCTTTTCTCGGATGGGCATACACAATCAAATCGTTCATAGGGAGGTCTCCTTTCATTTTGCAAGCATTATAAGAATTATTGATTGATCAATTACAATTAACGAATGTAACGAATACATTGTATATTTGTAGGAACTGCCTATCTAGATCCCTGGTAAAAGACTTTTTTACAAATATGAGGTCGTTAAGAGGAATCGTTTATCTTATTCAATGAGAGGTAGTCTTCGAATTGTGTGATTGATCAATCACTAACATGTTGATATTTTATGTTATCTTTTCCAATAATGCAACCCTTATTGATTTATAAATTCCGGTACCGGTACCGCTAGATCATCATTTCCCAAGCTTTCTGGTGCGAACCTCCCTCGTTCTCTCGCTCTCTCTAGCCACCATTTCAATTAAGCACGCAACTTAGCAGCGGGTTGACGGACCAATTAATTCCCCCATGTAACCATCTAGATGCATGCATCATGACTGCAGTTTTTTACCCACTGACTGCCCCGCCGAATACCGTGATAACATGCTGAACAAAACAAACACGGCAATGATGGCGATGAGTACGCCGAGTACCCCGAACCAAGTAATGGATGCCAAAGAAACACGGTTAACGATGAGCCCGCCCATTCCTGCGCCAACTGCCATGGCAAGCTGCATCATGGAACTGTTCAAGCTCAGCATTACTCCCGAAGATTCAGGAACAAGCGAGGCCAGGTTAAATTGCTGGGCAGGTGCGGATGACCAGGCGGCAAAAGACCAGAGGATTAAAATGGCGAATACGGCAATGACCGACTGTCCGACTAAAGATAGCAAAATCAACGAAATGACGTGAAGCACCATCCCTGAAACGAGTGTGGATTTGATGCCACGTTTGTCCGTGTTGTAGCCACCGACTTTTGAGCCAATCAAACTGGCAATGCCGAACACGAACAGAGCTGCACTTATCAATGATTCATTTACATGAGTCACCTCTAGCAGAAAAGGGGTGATGTAGGTATAGGCTAGGGAATATCCTCCCAACCAGAAAAAAGTAATCGCTAAAGCTACCAAAACCTGAGGTTTTTTTAACAAAGCAAATTGGTTGATTAATGGGACAGGTTTGTCGCCCTGCATACGTGGAAAAACCGCAGCTATGATAAGCATGGAGATGACCCCGACAATTGCGATGACCAGAAATACTGCTTTCCAGCCAAAAGCCGAGGCTACCATTCTGCCGAGCGGGACGCCAATGATGAGCGAAGCTGTAATGCCCATAGTGACGTTAGCGATGGCGCTGGCCTGCTTACCTGGCGGAGCGATTTTGGCGGCGATGCTAAGCGCGTTAACGGTGACTACCCCGGCGCCTATTGCTGTTATGATTCTCGCGGCAATGAAAAGACCGAAGCCGGACAATGTATAGGTCAGCAGATTTGCCGCAATAAAGAGACCTAGCGAATAAAGGAGGAGCTTGCGCCGATCCATCTTGGCCGTCAGCGCCATCAATATAGGTGTGGCGATCGCATAGGCCAGGGAATACACCGTGATAAGCTGGCCTGCTGTCGCAACACTTGTTCCCAGCGTCTCCGCGATCCGATCTAATATCCCAGAAATGACGTAATTGGATGTTCCAACTAAAAAGCTAATTAAGGCTAGGACGTAAACTTTCCATGTGCTCTTCATAATTCACTCTCCTGATGTGTTTTAAATAACTATTTTTTTAATAACAATCTTTAATTGCATCGATACTAGCCCGTTATGATTCTCCAATCTCTAACCTGGTTCTCGAATAACATCAAAAATGGTTGGTGCTCCATCATTAGTGACGGTTTGTGAAACTGACATGTTTCTCCTCCTTTTGGATAAGCGGTATACAACATTTGTTGTTTGAACAACATACGTTGTATTCATATGTTATAATTCCAACCAGATGTGAGCAATCATCAATAGCCGTGAACCGTTGTATAGACAACACCATTTCTATAATGTCGTTTTATTAGGGGAGAGTTTAACTATGACAGTTAAAAAGAATGAAGCTGATCCTCGTGTGATACGTACACGGCGACTTCTTCAAGACGCTTTTGCTTCTTTAATTGAGGAAAAAGATTTTGACTCGATAACCGTTAGGGATATAGCAGAGCGGGCTACGGTTAACAGGGCGACGTTTTATGCGCACTTTATAGATAAATTCGAAATTCTTGAGGCTAGACTCATGGAATCATTTATGACAATTATAAATCGTAGAATAAGCGGTCACGAAGTATTGAATGAAGAAACCATTCAGAGCATCTTTCTGGGTGTATGCGATTTTCACAAGAGTCTAAGCACGATGTGCAAAAGAAGAAATACATCACTCGGGGCTGTCTTTGAAACTCAAATAAAGGAAAAAATTCAAGCGATACTTCTTTCCTTTATTGACAAGGACAAGACACAATCGAGTCCACACGAGCAATTCTTAATAAATACAGCTTCTATTATGTTAAGTTGGGGTATGTATGGATTGGCTTACGTCTGGAACAATGAGGGTGGGCTAATAAGTGCGGAATCATTCGTTGAACAGAGTATGCCCTTGGTGATGAACGGAGCCAAAGAACTGCTGGAATAGGGCCTGTCGCTAATGCTGTATAAAAACAAGATGCATACCAAAAAAGACCCACTCTCACGCCTTCGCGAGGAGTTGGGTCTTTTTTTTTGAGTTAAACGGAATCTATATCTCTTTAATTCGGAACCCGTATTCCTAACGTCCCCTAATGTATTATGGTTCAAAAAAATATAAAAAAATATCATTTATGTTTTGTGAGCCTTAATGCTCCCTCTTTCAAGGCAATCGTATCAGAACTTGCATTTATTATGTAAAAGTAATATTGCCCTGATTCCTCAATAGTTAAATTGTAATTCCCCATTAATTGATCGAATTTTTGCCATGGATTTAGAACACCGTCTTTAACATAACCAATGAATATATTTTGATATTCGACCACCTCCGATTTATACTTTTCAAATTCATATTCTACAGAGTCACCAGCTTTTAGCTCCCATCCCCTTCCATTCGTATCTGTTAAGACGTTTACTGAACCATTTACAGTAATGATCTCAGGGGAAATAAATACTCCGTTTTTTTCTTTTGTTTCTATTTCAAAAATTGAGGGAGGTATAAAATTTTCTTCCATTGTCTCTGTGATAATCCGGTTCTCAGGAAGACTATTTCGTGTTCTATTCTTTAATTCTTCTGGTGAGTACTCGACTCCATTAGAATCAATATATACCCCGTTTCGATATATCATATAATCACCACTTGATTCTTTTCCAATTAAATGGCGATTAGTATCAGTTATTAACTCTGTTTGTTTTACTTCTTTAGGAGTACAAGCAATAATTGTTGATAAACCAAAAGCCATTGTACCAATAAACAAACTTTTCCGGAGTTTTTTAAAGCCACTACTATTTGACACCATAATTATGAATCACCTTTCGTTTAGACGTAATTACCAGACATCTGGAAAAATTCAAACCATGATTTATAAAAAAATCATAACACATCGAAAAGGGGTTCTCATCAAATATTGTAATTTTATTCCTATATACTTAAGCCGCTGTGTTAGGAAAACACAAATCCCTCATTTTTACGATATTCCCGTCGAGGAACCCAGCATAAATTGTTTGGATGGATAATTCCTACCAATAGAAAGGCCAATCGGTTCCGAACTCCCCCGGTCCGATCGGCCTTTCGCTTGTCTTACTATATAATGAATTAAGCGGCGTACTGCGGCAGGAAGCTCCCTGCTCTGACACGGACCTGAATACGGTCGCTTTGAGTTACGCCTGCAGCATTGATCCATTCGGCATAATACTCGTAAGAGCCTGGCGCCCGATTATGGATTTCTGTGGCAGCCCGCTGCATCGAAGGAGAAGCGTTAATTAAAGCCTGGGTGTCGACCAGAACGCCGTTCTCATAGAGACGGTACTCGGTAGCATTCGTCCCCCACCACATGTTCACGCTAATCTGATAGCTGCCATCTTCGTCCCAATTGTCATGCGACAATACTGGCTTGCCCGGCGCAGCATCCGTCACCGTTACGCGAAGCGGCTGGGACTGCGATACTCCCCAGGCATTTACCAATTCACCGACATATGTATATACGCCGTTGGCTTTTCCTGTAATATCGATAGAAGCTGTCTGCATCGAAGGAGAAGCCTCCTTCAATGGGATGCTCTGAATCAAGACGCCGTCTTCATACAGTTTGAATTCGGAACCGTTATTTCCCCACCATAAATTCATCGTCACCTTATAATCGCCGTCTCGAAGACCTGTATCCGAACCATTATTGTCAGACAGTAGAGGTGTGCCCGGCGCTGCGCCGGCATGCGGCTGCTTCACCTGGAATACGGCCCGGTCCGAGGCTACGTTACCTGCGGCGTCTTCTACACGGTATTCAATGACATGCTCTCCTGCTCCCAGCTCCTTGGCGCTGATCGCCTGACCCTCTTCAACCGGCTGGCCGTTGAGGAGAAGCTTCTGGTTCATGACCCCGGAGAGCTCGTCCGTGCTATGAAGCTCAAATTTCAGGATATCCTGCTCCCATACGTCTCCAATTCGGTTCCCCGATTGAGTCAACGTCACGTCGGGTGCTGTCTTATCCAGCTTGATTTCTACCTTCTTGACCTCTTCAGCCACGCCGCTGGCAGAAGAGTAGTATTGAGTGACATTGACTCCCTCTCTGTCGACAACTAGTGGACCCGAGTATACGGACTCAGCCCCATCATTCAACCGATAGGTTGTCGATACCGGCTCCGAACCCGTAGCCGTCAAGGTAAGGGTTACATTCCGGTTAAACCAACCGTTCGAGTTCGGCTGCTCCGATAGAGCGGCAGAGGTTACCGGTGGAACGTTCGCCTGTGCAAGCGAGATATCGTTTATCCCCCGGACCTTCAATTGATATACGTCTTTAAAAATCGAAGACACACCTTGAAGATTTACAATCTGACCTTCTTCATAAGGGAAGTCTGCGAGTGCCAGCCCTGTTCTGACATCCACGCGGACATGATTGCTGACTCCATTTGCGCTGATCGCATCAAATTCGAAGGAACCAGATGGAGATGCCGTAATGATATTGGTGATTTCTACCTGCTGAAGTGCAATCAGTTGACCTTGATTGGCAGCATTGACGGAGTCGACCTTAACTGCCTCCGGCAGATCTGCCGTCGCGATCTTTTCGATCAAGACTGGGCTCACTAATTCAAGCTCTGTGTTATAAAGAGCTGTCGAGGCCGTAAGCTTAACCTTATCGCCTTGATGAAATCCCGTGCTGCTCTGAAACACATAGATTCCGCCGGTAGCATCCTGCAAATAGAAGGTTTGCCCACCATAGATGCCTGGTTCAGTAGTTACAATACCTTGGACCGTGATCAGACTTCCTTCCGGCATGCTTCTTCCTTCCGCGATCGTAATCACTTCCGGGATCGAGCTGCCTGCATCCGGCAATGGCTCGGCAGGCACGTTACCCAGCGTCACGGACTTGGTCAGCAGATTATTACCGTTCTGCCGCAAGCGTAAATTGGCCGCCCCGGAAGTGCCTGGCTTGATGCGTATCTTCAAATCCTTATAGGCCCGCCCTTGACTATCAGCGGTCAAGCTGAAGGCATCACTATATCCATACGCGGCAGGCCAGGTTCCGTCCGCTCTTTGCGTCATGGCCACCTGGGTTCCTCCAGTCACATAAATTCCTGCACTAAAGCCGGTCACAGTTGAATTGGAAGGGAGATTCTCGATAAGAACGCGAATTTGGAACTCTGATGCATTGGGAAGAACCGATTGGTGGACAAAGCTGTAAACTGGCGATGCACTCACTGTAGCTCCACCGTAGGAACCTGGCTTGAAGGTTGAGCTGTCCCACCATTTATAGCCGGCGGCCGGCGGAGACCATGGTTCTGGCTGGGGCTCCGTTGAAGCCTCAGGCGCTTCGAAGGAATGCAGTTTTGTCGCCTCATCCAATTGAAGGTCATCGACTTGTGCCAGACTTGTATAGCTCTCCTGTTCGGCCAGCCAATTGATCAAATTGACTAACAAAATGGCATCATCCTGCTCCTTAAAGCCATCATAGGTCGTCTTTTTAGCTCCTGTCTCTTCGCGCAAATATTTTGGCGTTGCATCTTCTACCGGAGAGGAATCACCAATGAAGGCTGCTTTACCCAATCCGACCTTTGCTACGGCAACATAAGGTCCCTCCTCTACACCGCCGCCGTTATATACGCCCTGATCGACCGCGCTTCCCCATGCCTCATTCGTCTGCGGGAGGTACACAATGCCCTTAGCCTTTGCCGGATCGGTAATCGCTAGCGTAGAACCGGCATGCATCGCAACTCCGTTAACTCCCTCAGTGATTCCGAAGGCCTGATCCGGCTCTACAATATGATTGGCCGTAATGTCGCCCAGTGCGTTATACCGAAAACGAACCCCGAAATGGTCCGCAAGCCAATCCGAGCTGACAACGCCTTGCATTGCCTTCGAGTTTCGCTCTTCCGAGCTCATGCCCTTAGTTGGATCCTCCCAGGCCCCTCTGCGGTACCCGTTGATCGCTTCGGAGCCGTCCCAGCGGTTCTTGTTACGGTCAGCATTATAATGATCTCCAATGAAGAATATACTTCCTCCATTCTGGACATACTGCTCCATCGCAGCCTGCTCGCTCTGCTTGAAGGGAATGTTTGGCTCAGCAATAACAAATACAGAATAGCCACTTAGATCACTGTAGGTAATCGGTGTTGACTTGCGCAGTTCGGCGACATCATACCCGTCAGCTGCCAGTGCTTGTCCAAAATCGGAAAAACCGCCGTCAATTACCCAGTCTGCGGCACCAGCGGTCTGGGCATGAGTATTGTCAAAAAGTATTCTCTTACCGGCATTCTCATTTACCACTTTGGCAGCAATGTAGGGTGCGGGATCGTTCGGACCCTCGGCTTGCACAGGTGCGAGAATCGCGCCCAGCTCCAGTTGAATCGTAAATGCCAAGGATACAGCAAGCCCGATTCGCAACCACTTCGCCCCGATCTTCTTCCCAAGTCCAACCAGCTTTCTGCTCATAATTTCCCTCCCATGAGATTAAGAGTTGAGTAACACCCTTATTTTTACATGGGATTATTAGCTAAAAAGTAAGGTTGTGTAAAATATGAAGAAATATATTCTTCTTTTCATCGGTGTCCTGTAAAAATAACACTGCGTTTACCATACCGCCGAAGCAGTTGTTTATAATAGCTGTATTCCATGCAAGTTCTGCATTTTTCTGATCGGCATAAGGAGGCAGTCATTAATGGCATCAATGAATTCTATAAGTCTGACAATTCTGCATACAAGCGATATTCACGGTCACCTGTATCCGACCGACTACCGCAGCCCTGGCGACAAGCCGCTTGGCCTTGCCAAGCTGTCACGTCTGATTCAGAAAGAGAGAAGCCGGAGCACAAATCTGCTCCTGATTGATAACGGAGACTTGATTCAAGGAACGCCGCTGATGTATCACTATGCCAAGTTAAACCGCCACGGTCTGCATCCTGCAGCCAGAGCGCTGAATGCACTTGGATATGATGCAGCCGTGCTCGGGAATCACGAGTTCAATTACGGACACGAGCTGCTTCGACAGGCGATCAGCGATTCCGATTGTCCCTGGCTATCTGCTAACATTGTAAACAAGACTGACGGGAAGCCCGCATTCGGCAAGCCATATCGAATCTTTGAGCTTCCGCAAGGCATTCGCATCGCCCTGCTCGGACTTACCACCCACTTTATTCCGAATTGGGAGGAGCCGAATCACATCGAAGGCTTGTCCTTTATTGATGCGCTTGATGCTGCTGAGTACTGGGTAGACAAGATTCGCTGCACTGAACAGCCGGATGCGGTAATTTTGAGCTATCACGGAGGCTTTGAACGCGATCCCATGACTGGTAAAGCAACCGAACCCTTAACCGGTGAAAATCAAGGGTATGCTATATGTGAAACGATCGCGGGTGTCGACGTACTGCTCACCGGCCATCAACACCGTCTGTTAAACGGGGAAATTAACGGGGTAGTCATTACGCAGCCTGGCAGTGCCGGACAAGCGGTCGCAAAGGTAGAGCTTGAATTTCAAGCGATTCCAGAGGGGGGATGGCGGCTATCGGGCAAATCTTCCTCTTTGCTTATTGTAGATGAAGCGGATCAGGAGGATGAGGATTTTTTGGCTCTATTTGCTGAGGATGAACGACAAACGCAGTTTTGGCTCGATCAACCTATCGGACGCGCCGAGGGGGACTTGTCGATTCCAGATCCGTTTACAGCTCGTCAGGCAGATCATGCCTTTACGGAAATGATCAATCGGATTCAGATGGAGGTGACCGGGGCTGAGCTCTCTCTGGCTGCCATCTTTACCAATGAAGCCAGAGGTTTCGGAGAATTAATTACGATGCGGGATGTGGTGTCCAACTACATTTATCCTAATACGTTAAAGGTTGTCCGTATGCGGGGCAGCGACATCCGAGCCATGTTGGAGCAGACTGCTGAGTACTTTGAGGTGAATGAGACCGGTGATGGACTGTGCATTGCGCCGTCATATCTGGAGCCAAAGCCACAGCATTTCAATTATGATATGTGGGAAGGCATCGACTATACGCTCGACATCTCAAAGCCCGTCGGACATCGGGTGGTCAGATTGGAGCGCCACGGAGCACCAGTGGATCCAGATCAAAGCTTCGACGTTGTCATGAACAGCTACCGTGCTGGCGGTGGCGGTAACTTCGACATGCTGAAGGACGCGCCTGTAGTTCGTGAAATTCCGACCGATATGACAGAGATTCTTGCAGATTACATTTCCCGGCTAGGTGTGCTCCAGGCGACTTGTAATCATAATTGGGAGGTTGTTTACTAAGCTCATTAAGCAGCCTCTTCCCTCTATATCCACAACGAAAAAGGCGGCGCCAGAGACGCATTCTCTGACGTCGCCCTTTTTCAGTTAAAGTTGGCTGCCGATTTCTTCATCGGGATGCCGTTTCAGTTGCTAAGGGCAACTCTGCAGTGTGCCAACCGCCTGTCCCCTTCTTACCCTTTTACCAGCTTCGTCCGAAGCTTGTTGGATATCCACTCGATGATCAGAATCAGAATGACCAATCCGATCAGAATCGCCCCGACTTGATTCCACTTATACCCGTTCATGGCAAAGATCAGCGGCGCACCGATCCCTCCTGCGCCAACCAAGCCCAGGATGGACGCTTCACGCATATTCATATCGAACCGGTAAATGGTTACCGAGAGGAACAACGACATCAATTGCGGCAAAATGCCGTAGCGTACTTTTTCAAAGGTTGTGCAGCCAATGGAGGTCATGGATTCGAGCACCTTGGTATCCAGTTCCTCAATCGCATCCACATACAGCTTGGACAGCATTCCAACCGACGTAATCCCTATCGTCATCACGCCTGAGAAAGGTCCAGGACCGGAGACGCGGATGAACATCAAGCCATACACGAGGGCCGGAATGGTCCGAATGAAGATCAGCAGCAGGCGGATAAGCCAGGCCACTGGCTTGGGTACGATATTCGAAGCAGCCATAAAAGCAAGTGGAACGGATAAGATCGCCCCTACAATAGTTCCCAGAAATGCAATAGCCACCGTCTCAACCAGCAAATACAGTACACTCTGTTTGGAGACGCTGAGTAGCAAGTTCAAGTCGGGATTCATAATTCCGGTTATAATATTCTGAGCGATGTTGAGACCACTCTGATGGATATCCTTCAGATTAACAGCAGCAAGCGACCAGACAAACAGCGCAATAATAATCACCGTAAGCGTAAGCACATACCGCAAATTACGAGGTTGGGCCTGAAGTTGCTTCTCAATATTCGTCACTGACTAACCTCCTCTCTTTCATCCAATCCATTTTTTACGGAAATGCTCACTGACTGTCTCAATAAGATAAACCGTGATCACCAGTGCCAGAATGATCATCCCTACGTTCTGATAATCACGCCAGCCCAAATCTTCTTTAATCAACAGGCCGACTCCGCCTGCACCCACGTATCCCAGGATCGCCGCATAACGTACATTTCCCTCAAAGCAGAACAGCGAATTGGACAAATAGCTTGGCAGCACCTGTGGAAACAAGGCATAGCGGAATGCCTGAATTCTTGTCATACCGATGGATTCCATCGCTTCAAATGGACCCATATCCACATTTTCAATCTGCTCATACAGCAGTTTCCCCACATAAGACAGTGTGAACAGCAGAATCGCTACTACGCCCGCGGTTGGCCCTAAGCCAAAGATGAAGGTAGCAATCAAGGCTGTGACGAGCGTCGGCAAGGTACGCAGCAGACTCAGAACAATTTTAAAGAAGGCTGTCACAAACCGGTTTGAAATGACATTGGACGAAGCCAAAATCGCTATAGGCAGTGCAAGAAGCGCACCGATCATAGAACCGATCAGCGACATCTGCAAGGTGTCTACAAGCGCTCCCCACAATCTAGGAAAGTACGCCCAATCAGGCGGAAACATTTCGCGAATCATCCCGAATAGTTTGCCTATTCGCACAAACAACACTTTTAGATTAAAATTCGTAAATTCCACGGACAGAGTAACTGCTACAATGATAAGCAATAGAATCAGCGGCGTGCGGGAGCGTTTCTCCAGAACGATCTTGCCGTTCGGAAGTGCAAGCTTTTTAGGCGGAAATAGTTTGTCATACATAAGCAATCCCGGCCTCTGTTTGAACTGACATTTCCTCCTCAAAACGGCCGCCGTAAATCTCGCCAAGCACTGCCGTAGTGACCCCGGAAGCCTCCCCATCAAAAACGACCTCGCCCTGACGAATGCCAATAATGCGGTCGGCATATTCCAGTGCTACCTCGACATGGTGGATATTCATAATCACCGAGATGTTCATCTCTTGGTTAATACGTTTGAAATCATCCATGACCATCCGGGATGTTACCGGATCAAGCGAGGCAATCGGCTCATCCGCCAGAATAATATCCGGATTCTGAGCAAGCGTCCGCGCCAGTGCTACCCGCTGCTGCTGACCGCCTGACAACTGATCCACACGCACATATGCCTTATCGAGAATACCTACTTTATCCAATGCCTCCAGTGACTTGATCTTATGATCCTTCGCAAAGATTCCGGTCAGCTTGCGCCACAGCGGCAGATCAGGGACAAAGGAAACCAGTACATTCTTGATCACAGAAGTTCTTGTCACCAGATTGAAGGATTGAAAAATCATGCCGATTCTCCGGCGGAACCGGCGAACTTGGCTTCCCTTCAGCTTCCCTACATCTACGCCATCCACATTGAGCTGGCCTCCGGTGATCTCATGCATTCGATTAATGCAACGGATCAGTGTAGACTTCCCCGCACCGGAAAGACCGATGATGGCGACGAATTCGCCCTGCTCGATGGACAGATTAATATTTTTCAAGGCTGTAGTTCCATTTGCGTATTTCTTCTCCACTTGTTTGAATTCAATCATGACATAAGCTCCAATCCTTTAGTTTCCGTAAAAACGTGAAAAAATGAGGGCATCAAGTTGCCATGATGCGCTCATTTCATTTCAAAGCTTCCGCCCTAACTTCCTCGCCTTGATCCTGGATTACTGCTTCTGACTCTTGATCAGCTCTTGAGCCTTGCGTTCATTATCATAATCCGAGGATTTTGCTTCTTGGTAGCCTTCATGACTGTACACGGCGATAACTTCTTTTCCTTTGTCAGTTTGAGCAATGGCGATAAAAGCCTTTTGCAATGCAGCCTTGAATTTGTCATCCATCAGTGAAGAGTTTTTGCTTACGCTGATGGTATCGTTATAGATTCCTTGCGTAACTCCGATCACATTCGTCTCATCCCAGATCGAAGCGGAACGGCTGAATTCGGTTGTCCATTTTTCTTCATAATCTCTTCTTGCATCAGCAAAAGCTACAATGATATCCACTTGACCAGCTGCCAGACGGGCGAACGAGCTTCCATAAGAGTCTGAGGTCACCACATGTTTCAGATCTGTGATGCTCTTGTTGTAGTTATTTTGAAGCCACAGTGTCGGGTAAATGTAACCCGCAGAAGAAGAAGTCGACATCACTGCCCAGTTCGCGCTGTCCAGATCTTCCCAAGTCAAGGATTCGCCTGCGTTCACCTTGGCTGCCAGCTCCTTACCTTTATCCGTTGGGCCAGCAATGGCAATCGAACGATAGTAAGTTGCTTGCTTGTCTGTAGGTGCCGTCGGTTTATTGTCGTTCCAATCTTTCGGACTATCGGAATCGTTGGACAGACCCGCACGGGTAGCAGTCAGAATTACATCGGCACCGTCATCATACAGGGCATATGTTCCACCCGGGATGAACCCGATGTCCGTCGTCCCTGCCGTCAAAGCCTCACCAACCGCCTCATAAGTCGTACCAACATCGATCGTAACCTTCTCCACATTGTAGCCCTCAGTAGCCAATTGCTCTTTCAGCAGATCCTTCAATGGATCTGTTGCCGTAATGATTTGGTCAGGGTCTTTGGATGGAACGAAGCTGACCTTAAGCTCCTTGATCTCTGTTGCAGAAGTTGTTGATTCTTGCGCCGTATTCGTCTGAGGCGCAGGAGTCGTATTATCCGCTGCCGCTCCGTTATTTGCCGTGTTTCCGTTAGAACCGCATCCTGCAAGAAGGCCCACGCCTAATGCAAATACTGCAGTTAACATCCATCTGTTCTTCACTATCAAATACCCCCACTATTTATAATTCGGATTTGCCGAGTGTCTCGCTCCCCTATTGCAAACCCAAATTCATCATACAAGCCTTTTGTTATCGAGTGATTATCTACCTGTAAAAAATTTGAAGTGCTCATTTACATAGCGTTGACTTTATGAAAACAAACCTCTAGGGGCAGGGACAGAATCTATATTGTAGCTTACTGCCAAAGCAATAGCGCATCCAGGAGAGCGCTGTCATGTATAGATCAGAACTTGATAATATGAATATAAAAAGCCGCTTAATCAGCGGCTTCTAATGCTACTATGTTTTTGTCACCCGACAAGTAATTGTCTCTTTGTTTCTTTCAAATCTTGTGCAGCCTAACCATATAAATAATCGATAAAATGATCAATAAGTTCATCGCTCTCATTTATCTTAGTTAGCATTTCTTTTAAATGGTCTATAAAACCTTCCAGCAATTCATAAGATTCATCATCGATTATTTCTCCATTATATTTTTCATGTATTAATTCTATTGTAGTTGATAGGTAATCCAGAAAATCGGAAAATGAGTTTGCAATCGGAAAAAGTACGCCTCCTTCCCATCTTGGCGAAGAACAAGATTTTTGGAAGGCCAAAGACAAAGAGGAGCATTTCCTAAATCAATCCCCATGCTTTTTAGCTCATGCCCATCATGCCGAACATCACACATGATTTCACAATGTTCATAAAAATATTTCAACTCAGGAGAAAGATGAGTTTTTTATCTACTTGTAGTTGTACTGATTTCGACCTATAACGTGCGCCACCTTTCTTTACAACAGGGGATTCTATTTGCGGATATTTATTCATGGTCTCTATAAAATTTAATACCGACTTCTCTAATTGATTCACCAAGGATCATTCCTCTCGATTAAGATTTACTAGCGATATGTTGATTTACCATTTATAACAAGTAATGACTTAGTGTAAGAATAGTCCTAACTAAATTGAAAGTCTACATGCGCTAAGCGATTGTCTCTTCATGAACCCCCTTAATCCAATAATATCGACCTTCTAATACTAAGGTAGATAATAGATTAAGATTAGATTAGTGGATCGCTCATGATCGGTCGGACTTCAGAACAGTGTTGTACTGTTATGATTAATAAACGAGTAGATTTTCTCACTTCATTCTGTTTAAATAAAAAATTGCAGGAGATCAAGGATACATAAGCGCTAAAACAACTGATTTACTAAGCAACTCTGATCGGAAGAAATGGAGGATAGCAATCAATGAACATATCTTTTAAAGGAATAAAAATGGCATTTATAATGCTGCTCATTTTGTTAGTAACAATTACGGGATGCACCAGCACAACACCGGTATCTCCAAATAAAGATCAATCTTTACCTAATCAATCTCAAAATACGAACCCTGCAACAGAGTCTGTTAAAGAAAAACCACTTGCCGAAGTGTCGAACATAGCAACAAATCCACCAGTTAAGTATGAACCTGCCTGGCCGGATCGTACAGTGAAGTCTTCTAATGGGCATCTTTTGAATCGTTGTGTTCCTGATAGCCTGCACGATAAAGCAACTACATTGACAACCAGCGATGGGGTGTACCTGTCGGCACTTGTGCTTGGCAGCGGAGATAAAGGGGTCCTGCTTGCACATGAGCAAGGCTATAACATCTGTTCTTTTCTTGACATGGGAACTGAACTAGCTGACAGTGGATATCTGGTTGTCATTCCTGAATATCGTAATCATGGTGCCTCACAGAATTCTCCAGAGGATAATCAGAATATAGATCGTGATGCAGATGCAGCATTAAGCGAACTCAAACGATTGGGCGCACAAAAAGTGTTTTTGGCAGGAGCTTCCTGTGGCGGTAGTACAGCAATCATTGCAGGTGTTCGTCAAGAGCTGCCTATTGAGGGGCTCATTATTCTATCTTCTCCTGCACAATGTGGGCCCCATGATGCCATTCCAGGTGTCAAAAAGATTAAAGCACCATCCTTGTTTGTATTTTCGCCTGGTGATTATGGGGGGTCAATTGAAAAAGAAGTGCGCAAATTATATCAAGCTTCCGGAGCAACTGATAAAGAGCTGATTGTGGATGAGAGTGGTTATCATGGGACCGATATGTACCACAAGGGAGAGAACGGTGATGCATTAAAGTCCAAGCTCGTTGAGTTTGTTAAAAAGGAATTTTAATTAAAATATATAGATGGCATTCCCTGTTCTTAGCTCCCCCCTAATTTACCAGCCGATCAGCACAATGTACTCACCGCAAACGAAAAAGGCCATCTCCGCCCTTCGGACGGAAATGGCCCTTATGCCGTTACAGGGACACGCGTGCCGTTAGCTCGCCTTCGCGAGTTTGGCGCTGCGAATTGATGACGAAGCGTATACGACAAGTGCTGTCCAGATGAGCGCAAAGCCGACAAGTAGAACCGGTGAGACCGATTCCTTGAACACAAAAACGCTCAGTATTAACATGATCGTCGGCCCGATGTATTGTACGAACCCGAGCGTAGACAGCGACATACGGGCGGCCGCCCGCGCAAAGAAGAGCAGCGGCAGTGCCGTTACTACGCCGGAAAGAAGCAATTCGATGAACATGGGCGCAGGCAGCGTCCAAGCCGTCGTTTTTCCCACGGCGGCCAAATAGATCCAGTAGCCGAGCGCGATGGGCAGGACTACAGCGGTCTCCGACAACAAGCCTACCGAAGCGTCTTGAACGATCTTCTTCTTCGCGAGACCGTACAAGCCAAACGACACGGCTAGCGAGATTGCAATCCACGGGAACCGCCCGTAGTCGATGGCGATGATGAGCACCGCTGCACCAGCGATGGCAATCGCGAGCCATTGGCCACGGTTTGGCTTCTCACGAAGGAAGACCACCGCAAGCAGCACGTTCAGCAACGGATTCAAATAGTAGCCGAGACTTGTCTCGACGACATGGCCGTTGTTGACTGCCCAGATGAAGATGAGCCAATTTGCAGCGATCAACAATCCGCTAGCGGTGAGCGACAGCAGGACCGAGCGATTAGCCGCAATCCGTTTTAAGTCACCCCAGCGACGCTGGACTGCTACGAGAATACCCATAAAGACGAACGACCAGACAACCCGATGTGACAGAATCTCGCCTGCCGGGACAGCGTCAAACAACTTCCAATATAGCGGGAGAATCCCCCACATAATATACGCGATAATAGCATTGACCAATCCGTTGTTCATAATCCAAATCCCCTTCTCACTCCGATGTCTTAACGGATTATACGCCTAGATCCTCGTTTTAGTAAAGGGATTAATAGTTTTTTGGCCCAAGTAAACTGCCTATCAGTGTAACTGAATGTATAAGCCTCTTGCTAGCTATTGATAATAGATTTCTTTCTGCTTCCAGATGCCATTGTCACACTCGATGTTGGATCTTAACTCTATGTTTACATAATCTCCCCAATAACCCATTGTAATAGAGTTTTCAATTATTGAAATCCACTGCAATGACACGATATAATTTTCTATTTTAACATTACTGTTTTCATAGACCTCTTTACAATAAAGCTGCACTCCATTATCAAATATATCTATTTTAGATAGAAAGTGTTCAAACATTTCTTGAGAGATATTCGGGATACCGTCTACTTCTATTGACCAATCCAAATCGGCGGATTCTAACACTATTTCATCTTTTGATTTATCCGCGTTTTCCCATGCTGTCAAAACTTCATTTGCTGAGAATCTATTGAATTTAAATAACAGGTGTTGTTTTGTCATTCGTGTTACTTCCTTTCAAATTTCATTTACCTCTGCTCAAAAATTCATCAAGCATCTTCTTGCTTTCTCCTAATGAGCGGAGTTGAACCCTATCTCCTCTTTCATCTAAAGTAAAATGTCCTTTGAAAGCATCTGGCATGGCATGATACTGTTGTTCCTCCTGCTCATATGCCTGAATAAAACAGGCATATCCATATTGATTTACTAAATACGGCAGTCCGAAAGCAGAACGAAGCAGCTCATATTCTTGATAGTTATAAGGTGTGCTTTCAGGTCGCTTCATCAGAATTTCCGTGAATTTAGACATTAGTTTCTCTACTTCTTTCTCAGTCGCATACTTGGCATAGCCTCGAACTGCAGTCAATCTCATATCTAGATAGCGCTCTTTTTTAAATGCTTTTAAGAAGAATTCCTTTAAATCAATATCTTCACAGAATACAAGTGCTTTCAAAATCGTGTTGCGAATGTACAATTTTTTGCTTTAAAATAGAGTTCTGTTAAAAATTCAGCATCTCCATGAGACAACGTTATATCTTTACATTTTTCCAGTGACCTTTGGAAATCGTCTTTATTTTCAAACCCTTTCTTTTGGGACATTTTCTTAAGCTCTTCCATTATGTTTATCACTTGTATCCCTCCATCATTTTCTTCTCATTTCTGGCTTCACCTTATTCCGAGTAGGAGATTCTATTATTGATTTAGATCACGATTTTTCAGTAGTATCGTCATTTCTTTTGCTGTTTCTTGCTTACCTCTAGCAAACCATTCCTCAATCCATCCGAACAATTCCATAAGAAAAATACGCTGAGACATAAGCACCGAAGTTTGGATATTCCGGTTTCGGTCCGAAGAGTTCTTTGAGCATATCCTTCAGAAGATAGAACAAATTTCTTTGACTAAGGAGCAGATAGAAATCTTTGTTTTTACTAAAGTGTCCAAACAAACGATTACAACAGATATGTTAGGAACGACAAAATATGATGAAGCGGTCAAAGATATATCACCATTTATGTGGATCGATGATGTCCCTATGCTCGCTGCCTATGGAAAATACGATAGAGTAGCTCATTTCGGAACAGTTAAATATCTGATTAACGCATTGGAGAAATACAAAGTTCCCCATGATTATATCGAGTTCTCCAATTCAGGACACGGTCTGCAAAATGACAATAAGCTGTATGCAAAATATCTTGACAAGATGAATGAGTATCTGGAACGGTATATGGAAAATGAATAAACCTTCAGGAGGAAAACATGGCCTTGATCGTTTGTTGTTATATCAGGATGAGGTGGAAAATATCCATCAACTAAAATCTAATTAATTATCAGGACAAGAACTTGTACCGATAAAACAAAAAAGCCGCTAATAGCGACTTTTTATGACGCCAAGTTCTTGTCTCTCGACAATAGTTTATTAGTTCAGAATGGCGTAAATATGCTTTTTTCAAAAATTATAACCATTAATTAAAATTTCCCTGACTTAAAAATATTGGGCAACTATAACAACAATAATAACAACAATGATTAAAATTAAAGTGCCTTTCCAACCTAAACTACTTACCAAATTGACTAAACTACTATGCTGAGACCTATCCATTCCGTCTTTCAAATGACCAAATGGATTATTTAGCAATTCTTCTTGTCTTAGTCTTTCCCTTGTTCTTTCAGGAGTTTCATAATCATTGTTCATTATTTACCCCCTAGGTATAAAATTTTAATTAAATATCTAAGTTCCACCATATGGATGAATTGTTATAATTATAACATTAATATATTATTGGATGGGATTTATTTGTGCTTTTAATTAAAACTTATTTTCAGCTAGATAATCATTCACATCCTATTTAGACACTTACTGATATAATTGATCCTACCCTTTGAAGAATTAACATCCCATTATCAATACTCTCAATGAAGTACTTTTTATCATCTAAAATAAGAACATCACTTTCCTGCAATTTGACTTCGCTTTTAAAATAAATGAGGTTATCTGATCCAATTACTGCTCCTTTATAGTAATTCATGCTGTCTCAACTCCTTTCGTTGTATAAATTTAGCTATTTTCGTATAATCAAAGCCCAGCGCCTCACGTAGGACGAAAATCGTCCGCTCTGTCGGCGTTTTTAATATGGTTAGTTTTTATTCTGTCTTGCTTTAGCCACTCTTGGTAATTGTTGCTCAAATATTCTTAATACATTTGAAACCAAATGTTCGCTAGGATTTTCGTTGTCTTTAATAACTGCATATATAAGGTTCAAGAAGGTCTTTGCATCTTGCTCTGTTAAACTTTTGATCGATTCCAGGGTACTATCATTTGAAAAGTTTTCTTCTTTTGTCCTCATAACTAACCCTCCATTTTAATATCACTTTTCTTCCGTTACAAAGTATTAATACGTTGTTTCCAAGATATCTCCCTTGTTTTTACGCATAGTTATTTTTTTCCTGACTTAACATGAACAACCACTGAAAATAATTCCCCTTAAAAAAATAGCTCAAAATAATCGAATTGTTGTTATTGTTTTTAAACCAATTTCAAGCTAAAAATATGAGTTGGCGCCATGTCACGAGCATTCCTCAAATTCATTTGAATTCTACCGCCGTTGGTCCCCCCCTCCCATGCAATGCGCAGTCGCCGGATTATAACGTTGAAGACAACAAAGCATGAGTAATGTGATCGTACAAAAAAACCGACTATTTCATGAGAGTCGGTTTTTCTCACATTATAGAGAGAATTGGTTTTCGCTTTTTTCTTGACGTCGCCACAATATAATCGGGATAAGTAATAAGGAAAGTATACCTCCGGAAACGGTAAGCATGGCGTAACTGGATTGAGCTACCACCATACCAGAGATGGCACCACCTGATGCACCTGCTAAAGCAATTAATACATCAACTGACCCTTGTGTTTTAGCGCGATTTGCTGGAGTTGTTGCATCCACAATTATCGCAGTTCCACTTATCAATCCAAAGTTCCATCCTAATCCTAGAAGAGATAGGGCAACGATCAAGACGACCAAGGAATCCGTTGGGGCAACTGCAGCCACGATCCCTGCAAGCAGAAGTGTAATTCCAGAAGCAACTGCCATCGCTGTACGACCAATCTTATCTACCAGAACACCAGTAACAAGGGATGGTAAATACATCGAGCCGACATGAAACCCAATGACAAGGCCCACTTCGCTAAGTCCATGCCCATGGTGTCTCATATGTACGGGCGTCATTGTCATGATGGCTACCATAACAATTTGCGTTAAGATCATAACTATTGCGCCAAGAGTGATTCCTCTCTTTTCTGCTCTTTGATTAACTTCTTCCTTTAATGAAGAGGCATTATCATCGTCCTTTCTATGAAGAGCAATCGCATTAGCTACCAACAAAGGATCGGGACGCAAAAAGACAAGTAAAACAATTCCCGCGAGACCGTAAGCCGCCGCTGCCAGTAAAAATGGGCCGGCTAAACTGGGGATACCCAATGAGAGTGCTAAATCACCAGTGACGTTCACTAAATTTGGACCTGCCACTGCACCAAATGTAGTAAACACCATCGCTGTACTGGCTGCAGTTGCCCGTTGCTTTGAGTTTGCGAGGTCGGTCCCTGCATAACGTGCTTGTAAATTGGTTGCCGTTCCTCCGCCATATATCAATAGAGATATTAATAGCAGTATAAGGCTATTTGTCATGGCAGCAAACACGACACCAATTGCTCCTAAACTTCCCGCTAGAAATCCCATGCCCAATCCCAAATTCCGTCCATATCGCTGGGAAAGACGGCCAACAAGAAAGGCCGCAGCAGCTGAACCTAACGTAAATAGAGCTGTTGGAACACCCGTAAAACTGTCAGTTCCGAGCATGTCTTGAGCCAAAAGTGCTCCCACGGTAATTCCCGCCGCGAGACCGGCACCTCCAAAAATTTGGGATATGATGACGGTGGTTAATGTCCGCCGATATAATTTACGTTGTTTTTCTGGTGAATCAACATAGCCCTGTATAGATGCTGGCAGCTTCTTAAGGTCCTTATTTAAAGTCATTAGTCCCGACATCCTTCCACAGTAACCAACTGTATGAATTTAAATTGATTTCTGACCGCTCTTGGTTTACCCGATAACCTCCTTCTCACCAGTTGGCTTGGTTATAATAGTATTCCAGTCTTGAACCCTCATGCTGAATCGAGCTGCATCCAACCCTCTAGATTTTAATAACTCAATTGCCTTTACAGACATTAGACAGTACGGGCCTCTGCAATACGCTACAATCTTAGACTTTACTGGTAATGAATCTAACTGTTCAGCTAACTCTTCAATCGGTATTGAAATAGCACCTGGAATGTGTGCAGCTTCAAATTCATCCTTGGGTCGGACATCAATAAGCGTCACTTCTCCTGCTTCCCTGCGGCTCAAGAGTTCTTCCAATGATATTTCTTCTATATCCGATAGCTGATCCAAAAATTTATTCTTGATATGCTGCACTTCAAAAAGCTGTTTCTCAGATAACCTATATAAGGAATCTAAAAAGTGTAAAACTGCAGGATCTGCAAGTTCATAAATAACAAAATTTCCTCGTTTCTTAAACACTACTAATTTAGCATGATGGAGAGTTTGGAGATGCTGAGAGACATTAGCTATAGACATGGAAGTGATTTTCGATAAAGCTTCAACAGATTTTGGTCCTTGTGTTAAGATTTCTAGGATTTCTAATCGTTTGGGACTTGAAAGACATTTACCAATTCGCGTAAATTCCTTATATAAATTATCCTTAAAATCTCTCTCATTCATCGTTCCAACACCTCGGATTTTATTCAATTGATTTCTTGAATAGTTTATTTTCAATTCCATCTTGTGTCAACTTAATAAATATCTTTGATATGAACAGGCAGCCTATAATTATAATTTCTAGTACAAAAAAACCGCACACAATGGTGCAAGCTCTCCTATTACACAAAAAACAAACCGCGTAAAACACACGGCTTCTTCAATTAGTTCATTCATATATAACATTCTGCCGATTAACTCCAGGATTGGATGAACGCACGGATTACGCTTTGGATATATATCAGGGTTCCTTCCTGGATGTCTCTATCCCCTGAACGATCCAGATGCTTCAGGGCATTCTCCAATTGATGAACCGCTTGTTTCATTTGTGACGGTGCTACCGAATAAATATCAGGAGCCCCTCCGTAAGTCGCTTATTAAATTGAAGTTGACATACTTAACTTTTAATTAGCTCTTCATTCCTATCCAGCTAACCTACTAGATACTTCAATGAAATAAAAAGGAGCCAACTCGCGAAGCGGCTCCTGTACTATTTTTCCCCAATCCTCTTGTAAGGCCCACGTAATCTCAGCTCGATCCTCTATTAGGTTAATCAATCGCTTCTCCTAAATCTTAAATGTTTTCATTTATCCAAGCACGCAACCTATCAGCATAGTAAGCGCGTTCATCCGGATCGGTCTGAGAACCCTTTGTCAGATAAAGTTGATCATTCACATATCTAGGATAAACATGGAGATGATAATGCCACACGTCCTGATTGCCAGCAGGCTCATTATGTTGCCGCGTAGAAATCCCATCACATCTATATGTACTTTTCATTGCAAACGCTGTAAGCTGAGCCGCGCGGTGAATTTCAATAGCATAATCCCCAGGGAGTTCAAAAATGTTCTCGAAATGTTGATTAGGAACAACAAGAACATGTCCTTTATTGTTAGGCCACCATTTGCTCGCTATAAATGCGGTTACATATTCATTCTGATAAATGATCTCTCTCTGTTTAGTACCCATATTAACAGGGCAAAACGGGCATTCGTATCCTTCAGGCATATGAGAATATGTTTTCATTGTTTCTAATTCAATCCCTTCACATTTTTCACATTGAGATTATAGACGCTGGCAACCTCTGTTCGTTGCGTTATTCTGCCCATTACTTAATGAAATTGGATCGAAACATAGCTTGATACTTGTCTAATCGGTAAATGGCCTACTCGGGATAAGAACTTGTACCGATAAAACAAAAAAGCCACTATTTTTGCGACTTACAAAAGGATTATGCTCCTATCCATCGACATCGACAGCCCTTTAGTTGGATAAAAACAGCCGATCACGTACTCCTTTCTTCTATGAAACTAACGTTTCCGTTAGTTTAAAACAGCATTTAATCTGTAGGAGATAGAGATGTAGTATGATGATGATCTAATTGAAACCAATAATTAATTATGTGTTCGTACTGGTGTAATTAAAAAAAGGGTGGATGAATCGATATCTTCAGGTATTAGGATTATGGGACTTACTTTTCCAGTAAACCTAATTCTGATCTTCTCACTTTCAATGGATCGGAGTAGATCAACTAAAAGCTTTCCGTTAAGGGAGATGTTAAAATCCTCCCCCTCCATTTCAATTAAGGGTATCTCATTTTGGATCTCCCCGATATCGGCTGTCTGAGAAAACAGTGCTAAGGCACATGTAGTTGTCGCTAATTTTATTATACTTTCACCCGCTAATACAGAGACGCATTCCACAGCACGTAACAAAAGATTTGATTCAAGTAAAACTTCAGATATATAACCTTTAGGGATTATATTCATTATTGATGGAAAGACACCATCAATTAGAACAGAATCAATTTTTAGTTCATTCGTAGTAAATCTGACTTGATTTGCAAACGTAACAATCTCAGTTGTATCATCATCATTTTTCAAGAGTTTTGATATTTCATATAGATTTTGGGCCGGGATCAAAATTTTTGTATTGTTGTTCCAATTATTTTCGGTATAAATAGTTCGAGAAGCAAGGCGAATTCCATCAGTAACAACTAATCTCAGATAATCATTGTTATAATCGAACGAAACTCCCGTCAACACCGGTCTCGCTTCGGACGATGAAGCTGCAATTGCCACCTGCCTAATTGTTGATTTCAGTAAAGAATTGTTTATTCTAAACTTAGCATTCATAGGGTAATCTTTATTAATGGACGGAAATTCGCCAGGGTCCATACCTTGTAACCGAATCTGTGAACTACCAGATATAATTGTGAGAATTAAACCTTGATTAACCTCAAATATAATTAACCCCTCGTTAAGTTTGCGAATGACTTCAATAAAATACCGTGCTGGTACAACAATTCCACCTGTTCTATATATAATCAATGAATCACTGTCCTGGGAAACCCTATACTGTATTGTCATACTTGTGTTACTTGTCGTAAACACTATTTCGGTTGTATGTACCTCTATACATATGCCTGCTAAAACGGGTATTAGGTTGTTATGTGATACAGCTTTTAATACAAGTTGCAGAACGTTAATAAGAGAATCCTTTCTTATATCGATTAGCAAAGGTTCCACCTATCTTCCAAATAAATTAATTTGAATAAAAAGATTCAATCATATTGCGGATGACCTGCGAACGGGATTGATTGTTGTTCATACACTCCTTTTCAAGTCTCTCCCACATATCATCTGTTAAGGTTAATGATACTTTCTTAGTAATGCCTATACTCTTTCTACCCGCTCCCTCTCTCAGACCACCTCTTGAGAACAAAAAACCTAGTTGACCTTCCTTATTGGATACACCTATTTTTATGTTATTATCGCTCAATCCGTTCCCTCTTCCTTCGCGATTTTGATTTAAGTAACTTTTTTCAAAATGACTTACTTTCATTTTATCACATCAATTTCGAGCTGGCAATTTTTTTCAAATGATGAGTGGGCTATCTAAGTTTAGAAAACTACAATTCTACTTCCCTGTTCGTTTGCATAAAAAGGCAGCTGATCGCTCTGATCAGCTGCCTTCTCTTCTTTATGTTTTAGTTATTCCAATGTCTTGCTCAGTTGAATATCATATTCCTCAACATAATTGCGGTAACGTTCACCACTAAAGAAATCCACAATATCTTTATTAATTTCTGGATACAGTTGAATAGAATGTAACTCCGAAATAGGGATCCACTTGACTCCACTCTGATGAGTGTCTGAATTTTCAGGAAGTTTGGGAATCGATCCTGGTTTCAACTTACATTCAAATGTAACTCCTACTGAGTGAGTATCTCCATAAATATAGTTGGTTTTCGTTGGTTGATATTCGTAAACGAAAGCAACTGGACCAACTTCGACCTCTATCACATCCCATTAGGTATAATATGTTCTATACAACGTAGCACAACGGTGCCTGCAGTAATGAAAAACAACGATTAATCTCTTTTATAGCCTCGCTGCCGTCTTTCAATTCGTCGTTGAGTTTCCAATAAAAATCAGAGTGTCAACACGGTTATTAGTTCGTCTCCAATGATTTCGCCATTGTCACGGAACCCGAGGCTTTCATAAAGTTTTTTAGCGGGCAAGTTATCTGCCTTATAAGAAATCCAGCAGTAATGTGCAGGCCCAGCCGGATAGGTGCGTATAAATTCCAAGATTTTGTTCATAGCTTCTCGACCGTAGCCTTGGTTCTGAAATTGCTTGTCAATCATCAGTCGTAAGATACAATAGCTGTCGTGTGCGATTGATGGGAGGTCATATCCGGTAATTCCATAAGTCAACATAACAAAACCGACAGGCTGCTCATCGGAGTAAATGGCAAACGGAAGTGGATGTCCACCGTTGATAGCAAGGACATAGCACGAAGCCACGCTTGACAGATTGGACGCAACGAAACGCCGTTGTTCTTCGGAAACTTCCAAGTTAAATATGGCGCGTCGATTTTCCAGCGTTATTTTTCTAAGGGTAATCATGCAGATCGTCTCCTTCATAGATCCAGGTTTTGCGCCGCGGTCGCATGTATAACTTACAGTTTTCACCAAAAAATTAATAGACTTATGTTGGATTTTTTTATATACTATTATGTATCCATGGCATTTTTAGGGTATCCTTTTTGGCATATGACAATCGGTTAATCGGCACATAATTGTGCCGGTTTTATTTTTTTGTAAGTGTATCTTGTCTGATAGTTAGCAAAAGGGCATCTGCCGCCGTCGATCAAATCATATCGGGAAATGTAATAAAGTTAAATACAGATATAATGAACAAATTTGACGGATACCGCACGAGTTTTACTCTTTGGCAATTGCTGTTTTAACCTCATTCATGCTGAAAAACCTCTGCACGCAATTGGTCGCCCACAGAGGTTTTCACATCACCGTTATGCTATTTTCCGCTTATACTTCATACCAATAGCCCTTAATTCCTTGTTCGAGCCGAACCAGGGCTTCCAAATAATAATAATCTCCCCAGATCATATAATCATCCGGTGCCCGGTCCCCTCTCACATGGTAGGAGCCGTGCTTCAACAGCCCCTCCGCATCCGGCAGATCCATCGTTGAATAATGCTCCACCAATGCCTTCATGCTGCGATGCAAGGCATCTTCGAACAGCAACCGGTCCGGGTCACGGTCTTCGATCAGCTCCAGCAGTTCCAACAGGCCGCATGCCGTAATAGCCGAAGCCGAGCTGTCGCGAGGAGTGCTCTCCTCAATCGGCACATCGAAATCCCAGTAAACAACCGCATCCGCCGCCATATGTCCGATGAAATAACGGGCAAGACGTTTGGCCGTGTCCAAAAAGTCCTCATGCTTTGTATACCGGTAGGCGAGCGCAAATCCGTAAATCCCCCAGGCCTGACCGCGCGTCCAGGTCGATCCGTCTTGGTACCCTTGATGGGTTCCACCGCGAATCGCTTGTCCATTGTTAACATCAAAGTAAAACGTATGGTAGGAAGAGCCGTCTCCCCGTACCAGAAACTTCTGGCTCTGCAAAGCGTGTTTCATGGCAACATCGTAATATTTGGCATCACCTGTCTGCTCATGAGCCCAGAACAACAGCGGAAGATTCAATAGACAATCAATAATGATCCGTCCCCCGTTCTCGGGATCATCCGCTTGTCCCCACGCCTGAATAATCTCCATATGGGGACGCCATCGCGCCAACAAGGTATCTGCCGCCTGCAATGCTACAGTCCGGGCGGTTTCACTTCCCGTTACACGCCACTGCGCTACCGCAGACAGGGAATATAGAAAACCGATGTCATGGTGGTCCAAAGCGACGTGCCGGTCCAGCCGTTCCTTGAAATGGGCCAGATACGACTCGGCCGCCTCCTTATAAAAGGGGTCCTGTCCATATTCGTAAGCAAGCCATATCATGCCGACATAGAATCCTTCGATCCAGTCGTTATTATCTCCCCACTCATATTGCTGTCCCTCGATAATATGAGGCAATTTTCCCGGATGCTTCACTATGTTTTGCTTTATTTTCTGCATCGCATCCTCGATGGCGCCTTTCCACATATTCATCCTCCTCTTACCCCTTGTGTGTTAAGTGCGACAAGTCCAAACAAAATCGGACGCTTCCGTTCCTCGGATCTGTAACCGAGATTTTCCCTTCATGGCTGCACTCCACGGCGGGAGGAAAATCACAGCCTATACGATTCTCTTCACAGTTGGAAGCACCGTATACGGCCGAGATCAGCACATGTTCTCCCGGTTCCAGCCGGGCAGTTAATGTTGGGATCATCGTTCTCGGTTTGAGCAGGTTCGTATTGGCTTCCGGGTAGACAATAATGGCTCCACCGTATCCCTGCACATTCACAATGCCGCTGATTCCCCCAGGCATCATCGCGGCGATCCGGTCGGCTTCTGCCCTGACCGCTTCCGTCTCATTTAGAGCAAAATCCGTCATCCTTCCGACGGCGAATCCGCCCTCTGCGGCAGTCAGGGGCCGGTCTGAACGAATACGGTGAATCCGCACATGCCACAGTCCAGCAGGAATCAGCCATGTCCGTATTTCAACGTCATGCCAAGGGAGCCATCTGGAATAAACATGCGACTCTTCAATTCGGAATTCCTCGCAAAAACGCCGCACGCGATAATGCTCGTCGCATTCGCTCAGGGCAAGCATCGAATCATAAGCCCCTTCTCCGAGACCATAGTACCCTTTAGGAACACTGAAACCAAAGCGTGTAGAGTAGGCGAATTTGGCATATTTAGCTGCACTGTGCGCCATCTCGAAATTCGCCATCTGCCCGGATGCCAAAGCCGTAATATGGCCATCATTCTCCGGCTTGCATATCAGCATTCTGGCATGAGGCTGAACTGACACCGCTTTCAAACTTGGCAAGGGCTCTTCCTCCACGCTCCAGAACGGGTGATCGTCAGGCAAATCCAGTATCAGAAATGATTTAAACGCCCAGTACGGAGATCCCGGAGCATTATAACTCTCCCCCATCACCAGGTTGGGGTAAGCATACCCGATGCTTAACAGACCGTCTGTCGTAAAAATGGGCTGGTCAAACCACCAACGTAAATGCCTCATAATGATCCCTTTGATCACGCCGAGGGAGAATGGCTCAACACCGGCATATACAAGCGCACACCAGAAGGAGACCTGGGCGAAGCGGTAAGTCTGGCTGCGTCCGAAGGGAAGACTGCTTCCGTCCTCGGCAAACCAATAAATGAACTGTTCGGCAAACGTCTTTGCCCGCTCCTTGTACATCAAAGCACGCTTGGGATCATCCTGCTCCATCAGCTTTGCATAAATCAGCGTGTAGAAATGCATCGCAAACGGAATGTAATAATCGCGCTGGTCCGTCTTGCCGTCGGAATACCATCCATCACCCAAATAGTAGGTATCGATCATATCCAAATATTCATCCATGATGGCCTGATCATAAGGCATGCCTACCTTCTTGAAACCCATATTAACCAGCACGGTAAACATCAGCCAATTATTCGGATTGGAATGGTCCACCAGATTGATCTGATTGAGCCAGCGGTGCAGTCGCAGCTTCTCCTCCTCCTGCAGCGGCTCCCACAGCTTATGCGGAGCAAGCGCCAGTCCCAATCCGAACACCGCCTGCTCAACCATCCGCTGATCCTGGGTCACGAAGTCTCCCCAATATTCGGCATGCCCCGGGTCCGTACCGTTCACGATCCCTTTCAGATACCGGAGCCATAAATCCGATTCGCCACCCCCGCCGGCGTGCGGAATCAGCCCCCATAGCGGCCTGGCAAACGACTCCATCAGCGCGATGGCTTCATTATGTATGGCTGCAGTAGATCCGAGTATCAGTCCTGCGTTTCCCGGCGTGAAATGCAGCTTGATGGGCTCCAGCATATCCAGGACGGCTTTCTGCAAATCACCTTTCGTACGAAGTGCATTGCCTTGCAACGCTCCAGTTGTCTGCTCCATGGTCTCGCTTCCTTTCTCTTATTCGCCATCAATCAATTCCAAGACGTAAACTCGCTCGGCGTCATGCCGATCTCCCGCTTGAACAATTTGATAAAATAACTCTTGTTGGCATAACCCAGATAATCCGATATCTCCTCTACCGTCTTATTGGACTGCTGAAGCAGTTGCTTCGCCTTTTGAAGTTTGACCATATTGACATATTCGATAAAATTCTGGTTGGTTTCACGTTTAAACAGGCGGCTGAAGTAACTTGAATTCAGATTCAAATAACCTGCCATCTCTTCAAGCGTCAGCTTCTCGGTCACGTGCTGAATGACATATTTCTGTGCCCGAATGATCTCTGAACGCTTGGAGCGAATGGATAATACACTTAATCTGCGGGATAGCTCTGTCAGATAGACCACGATCCAGCTCCGCAGATGCTGCATGGAATGAATGTCGTTGATCACGTCATACAGCTTCTCTTCGGTTATGCTATCCTGAACCTGCAGCGTCACTTTCGTTTTCATCTGTAAATCCATAAGCAGCTGCAGCACCCATTCCTTCACATCCGCTGGAGGAAACCGGTTCGCCTCCACCCATGCCGCCCAATCCTTGACAATCTCCTCCAAATGCTCCGGCCGGTTTAAGGCCAAGGTATCATTGATTCGCGAGAAGAATGTGGCATAATCGTCATACATATCCCCGCTGGCGAAGGAGTTCTTCTCGAACCGGCAGATGCTGGACTCCTCCAGGTAGAAGCGATGGCTCCATTCCTTGAGCATCGGCATTAATACCATTCGGAGCTCTTCAGGTCCTACAGTTTCTCTTCCTAACAAACAGGTGACCGATATTTTTAAATATTGTTTTACCGCCGTTATGGCCCGCTGAAGAGAATAATACAGCAGCTGCTGTTCCTTGGCAGGATCCTCGCAGCATACCAGCACAACCAGTTCTTTGTTGCTGAAATGGAAAATGACGCTGCGATGCATCGAATCGAGTACTTCCTGCAGTACGTTCTCGACCGCAAATGCAATCGTATAATCGTTCATTTGGCGTGTCCGTGATACTTCAGGCATGCGGTCGATAGAAACAACGAACGGGAAGTAACATCTCGCCTTAAGGTCGACCCCGTACATCCGGGCCTGCTTAATCCACGCTTCCTTGGTCCAGGATAGCTGGTACAGCGTATCCTTCAGCAGTTTATCTTTCAATGCGGGTCGGTTGAGTGATTCTTTGTGCATATACATCATGACTTCTGCCGCTTTATGCTTTTCCGCGTTCAAATCAGCGGCCATGGTATGCAGCAGTTGTTGAAGCTGATCCACATTCAGGCTTTCTTTCAGGATATAATCGTTCACTTTCAGTTTCATGGCTTGCTGCGCATAATGAAATTCGTTATGGCAGGATAGAATCACTGCCCGAAACTTTGGGTTCGCTTCATTGAACTTTTCAAGCATCTCCAGGCCGTTCATCTTGGGCATCCCGATATCTGTGATGATAATGTCAGGCTGCTTGCCCTTCGCATCCTCCCAAGCCTCCAAACCGTTCGAGTAACAGCCGATCAGCTCAATGTCCAGTTCCTTCCACGCAATGCTCTGTGACAAATAACGTACAACAGGGTAATCATCGTCCACCAGAATCGCCGTCAACATCCAGTTCACCTCTCTCCACTTCGAATGGAAACCTTAACGTGATGTTTGTTCCTATATCTTCTTCACTGTGAATCTCCAGTTGGGCGCTAGTCCCGTAGATTAGACGAAGACGCTGGAATACATTCTTGACGCCAATGCCGGAGAATCCTTTTTTGGCAGGAGACGCGCTCTCCTCCTGAACAGGGTCCACATTGGCGCGCAAGATTTGAAGCGTGCTCTCACTCATCCCGATTCCGTTGTCACGAACGGAGATGCTGATGTCATTGGCTCCTTGTTTGGTTATGTGGACCGCTTCAATGAAGATAACGCCGGCAAATTGTTCATAGCCATGAATGATTGCGTTTTCAATGATCGGTTGAATCATAAAGCGCGGAACCAATGCCCTCTCGCAGCCTGCCTCATAATTCACCTCAAGTCTCACCTGGTTGGCATGCCGGAAATTCATCAGCCGGATGTAGTGGTGAACCGTCTGCACCTCTTCATAAAGCGGAATAAATTCGTTGTCACGGTTAATGGTCATACGAAGCAGGGAAGATAAGGAAGCAATTAATTCGGCATTCTCTTGATCCCCTTCAATCAGGATGTTAAGCCTGATCGAGTTCAGAAGATTAAACATAAAATGCGGGTTAATCTGAGCCTGCAGCATCTCTAGTTCAGCCTTCCGCTTCTTGGTCTGCTCCACCGTAATTTGCTCGATACTCGATTCAATCCGATCCAGCATATGATCAATCGTCTTCGCAAGCTGAGTCACCTCATTACTGCCGCGGATACCCGAGCGAATATCCAGCCGACCGCGGCCAATATAGGTGATAAAGCTGCTGAGCTCCCTCATCGGTTTCGTAAATGCCGAGATCAATACCATCAGAAGAATGCAGAACAAGGTAAAGAACAGCACCTGCAGTCCAAAGCTGGTTAATAAAATTTGTTTGTACTTGGAGACCGCCGAGGATAATGGAATCAAACTGACCAGATTCCAATCATTCGGGCGAATGGACTGTTCGGCATAGACGTATTCCTGCCCCTCCATGTGAATGGTTCGTGTAGGTCGGTCCTGATTCCACCAGGTCATTCTGCTTCCGATCAGGGACGGATCAGAGTGGGAGATGACCATGCCCTCCTCGTCCAGCAGCATCATATTCTGATCAGAACCGGAGCCGCTTTGAAGATGGCTGCGGATTTTGCGTTCATTCACACTGATAATCACATATCCGATGATGCTGTTAGAGGACGTTCTTATCGGCCGCCCGATCGTAACCAGATAAGAATCCTTCTGGCCCGCAGCAAAATAATTGTCCTGCAATCCCACCCAATAAGTGGAGAACGGGGGAACTTCATTCATCTTCATGAACCACTCCTGCTTGTATAAGAGTGCCGGGTTAAAGTCGTCGTGTGCATAGTTGGTATATGTAAAATCGTTCTTTCCAAGAATGGTGACATAATAATCGTCATGCTGTCCAAACAGCTCATCAAGCAGCCGGATCAATCGGCTGTGACTCACAAGCGTCTCGTTCCGGTATGCCTGCGACCCCTGCTTCTGACTGGCAATAATCTGCTGTCTAATCTCCGAATTCATCAGCACCATGTTCGACAACTCCAACGTTTGGTCCAGAACGCTGTTCACATCGGATTGAACCGCTCGCAGGGCATCCTCAGAGCTGACAATGGCTCGGTCCAGCAGAAGGTCTTTGGTTAAATAATTGGTCAGCCCATAGATTCCGCCAAGCGGAAGCAGAAAACATAGCAAAGCCGACCAGATCAATTTTTTTCGCAATGAAAATTTGGGAATCATCACCGATGCAGTCCTCAAATCCTAATGAATTGGAATAGGGAAAACCTGAGTTTTCCCTTGACCATCCTCTTATCCTGTTGCTTCATTCAATGCTGCTGACTACCGCTTTTTACTGAATCCTACGGATACCAGCCTAATTTTTATTACTGTTCACGACCTCGGTAATCTTTTGGTCGATGCTGTCGATCGTCTTATCCAGATCGTCCTTATTCAGAATATACAGCTCAGCTTCCGGAATCACAACATTTTTTGCTTCCTCGGCATATTTGACAGGCACAGGAGCCGAACCCGGCACGGTGTTATGAATCGTATTTTTCAACGACTCCACATCTATCTTCGACGGGTCCTTGGAGGAACCCACAATTGTGTCGATCAGTTTATCCGTGTCCGACTTGGCCCAGCCGGAGAAGACTCTACCACCGATCTCAAGTCCCTCGGATGTATACCATCTGACGAATTGATAAGCAGCCTCTTTGTTTTTGGATTTTGCAGCCACAGCCATATAGGTCGGTTGAACCGGGGAGTAATGCTTGCTCTCCCCTTCCAGCTTAGGCAGAGGAGCAAATGCGGTTTCGAAGGTAGCCGGAATGGCATCCGTTCCACCAGACTCCGCTACCATCCAGTCGCCCATTGGGAGCATGGCGGCAAGCCCGTTGAAATATTGATTACGGTAAGCCAATTTTTGCGAAATAATGTCTTCGTACGGATTCGCGCTTTTATCCTCATACATCATCCGTTTCATCATCTCCAGATTGGCTTTCAACACCGGATCTTTGGCATTGGACGTCCCGTCCCCTTTGAGAAACGTGTTGTCCGACGGCTTGCTCATCAATTGAAGCTGGAAATAGTCAGGCCAATTGTGCAGGTAAGCGCCGTACCGTTTCTCTGCTCCGTCTCCCTTGGTCAGCTTCTTCGCATACTCCTCGAACTCTTTCCAGGTCCAATCCGTAGGAATCGGCAGACCGGCTTCTTCTAACATCGGTTTGTTCAAAATTACGAACCACCGCTGCATGGAGGATGGGAGTGCATATATTTTGCCGTTGACTCTGGTATCCACCAGATACTCCCCGTCGTATTGGTAACCCTCTTGTTCGATGTAGCTATCAAGCGCTTCAAAAAGTCCGATATCTGCCCGCTGCGAATAATTCGTATAAGGAAGTTCAACGATGTCGAGCTGATCGTTCGAGGCAGCCATCAGGTCCAGTTTTTGCATGGAAGCCAGTGAATCTCCTTTTTCGTTCAGAAGGTCCAGCTCCACCTTGATATTTGGATATTTCTTCTCGAATTCCGGTATGATCTTGCTCCACTGCGCTTTTGCATCCGTCTGCCAGGTGCTTAATTTCAATACAACAGGAGTTGGTTCTGCTTCCTTGCTTGATCCCGAACTGCCTGAAGCAGCCGGATCGGAAGTCGTGCCGCCACCGCCCCCACAGGCCGAAACGACAAGTGCTAAAGATAAGCTGAACAGCATCGCGGGTATTCTTTTGATTTTCATATAGACCCTCCTCTAATGTAACTGCTTGCGTTCATACATTGAAGTAAGTGCTTACAAAATCATCCTATCATGATCGATCTTTAGGCGTAGTTGCTAATTTTTACGGAAGCGAAACTATTTTGACTTATATCACCCCTTTACTCCGCCAAGCGAAATACCCTCGATGACCTGCTTCTGACCGATGGCAAAAATAATCAGCAGAGGCAGTATGGCCGATACTGCACCAGCCATCATAAGCGAATACACATCCCCGTATTGGTCCCCAAACAGCCGGATGCCAAGCTGGATCGTAAACAGGTCCTTGGATTTCAGGAAGATTAACGGGTACTGGTAGTCGTTCCATGTCCAGATAAACCGGAGAATGGCATAGGTAGCAACCCCTGGACGGATCAGCGGAAGGGCGATCTGCCAGAATGTGCGGAAATGACCCGCGCCATCCATTTTGCCGGACTCGATGTATTCGTTGTTCACGCCCATAAAAAATTGCTTTAACATGAATGCTCCGATAATGCTGAAGCTGTTGAGCAGAATCAGACCCGTATGGGTATCAATCAGATTCATCCAATTGAATAGTAGGAACTGCGGTACCAGGGAGGCTTGTGGCGGAACCATGTACAAGGCAAGAACTAACACAAACATCCCGTCTCTGCCACGAAACCGAAGTTTGGAGAAGCCATATGCGGCGAGCGCACACACAAACACGTTGATGACCGTTGTAGCTATCGTGATATAAATGGAGTTCCAGTAATAGCGTACAAACTGTCCGCTCCATACGGTTCGGTAATTCTCCACGGCATTCCAATGTTCCGGAATCCATTCAATCGGAAATTTGAATACGTCCGTTTCGAGTTTAAAGGAGGTCGACAACATCCATACAAACGGTAGAATGAACAGGACACCGATTAAAGCCATGACGATGGTCCAAATCAACTTGGATATATTTAATTTCATGGGGTACCTCTCCTCTCATTGAAATTTGTTTAAAAGTGCGAGTTTAAAAAGTCAGGCTTTCCGGCTGAATTCAATATTCGATGTCGATTAAGCTTCTTGTGCTGCTTCGTGATCAAAGGATGACTTTTTGAACAACCTCTAATAGTTGACCCATTTCTTCTGAACCAGCATCTGCGCACCTGTGATCAGCAGACAGATCAGGAACAGAATCAAGGCCATGCTGGAAGCGTAACCCGTCTTCAGCTGGTTGAAGGCCGTATCGTACAGCTCATATACAATGACGGTGGTGGAATTGGCGGGTCCGCCCTGGGTCAGCACCTGGATCAGATCAAAGATCTTGAAGGTACCGATAATCCCTGTCACCAGTAAGAAAAAGGTGGTTGGCGATATGCACGGCAGCGTAATGCTGCGAAATTTCACCCATGTATTGGCTCCGTCAATTTCAGCTGCTTCATATAGATCCTTAGGAATGGATTGTAATCCGGCAATATAGATGATGATGTTGTACCCGAGCAGGATCCACACTTGGATCATCATTAGAGACGGGAGTGCAAAGTCAATGTCTGCAAGCCATTTCGGCGGATTGTCGATGCCAAGGGACATCAGCATATTGTTCACGGGTCCGAGAGAGGGGTGAAACAGAACCTGCCAGACCATAGCCACAGCAACGATGCTCGAAATATAAGGAAGAAAATAAATAACCTTAAAAGCATCCTTAAGATAGACATGCCGGTCAATAAGCACCGACAGCACCAAAGCCACAATCATGGTAATCGGTACGGTAATAATGAAGACCAGGTTGTTCACCAGGCTTTGTATAAAAGCGCTGTCATGAAATAAGGTGATGAAATTGCTTAGTCCTGTAAATTTGATTGCACCCATTCCGGCTACGAAGTTCCATTTCGTAAAGCTTAGCAGCAAGGACCCGATAACGGGTATCAATGTCAGAATGAGAAGCCCAAGCATTAAAGGGGCAACAAATAAATATCCGGCGATTTGCTCCTTTGCTGCCATGCTGAGATGGGCGGATTTGTCGGTTCGTTTCATACGTCTCTCCTCCTGGGCATTTTTGCTTAGCACCCCGTTCGCTTGAAATCTTGGATCGAACCTGATGCTGCTTTTCTCATAAATCACTGTACCTTCATTGTAAAAAAGTCGCCTGCTGCTTATAAGAAATAGAAATGTGCGATTTGGAACAAATTTTACTTTTTGCGCGTTTGTGAGGATCATTATACATTCACAAAACGAGAAAAAGAGCTCAGCGGCTAAGTGCCAACTGAGCTCGCACAAAAAGAGAGCATGGATGGGTAAAATCCAGCTCTCTTCATTGGATCAACTATAATTGATCCGTTTATCTATTAATGCCAGGATTGGATGAACGCGTTAAGTACACTTTGAATGTATATCCGTGTTCCTTCCTGGATGTCTCCATCCCCTGAACGATCCAGATGCTTCAGCGCATTCTCCAACTGATGAACCGCTTGTTCGGGGCGGTCCTTCCCATAGTGAAACAGTGCTTGACGGATTGCATTAGAAAGCTGCTTTGCGAGCGGGTGTTGTATCTCACCTTGATCGATTCGAGATTGGATCAATTCGGGCAGCTGATCCGGCGTGACCGTCTCCATATAGGTTATGGATGCATCATCATAATACGCCTTCGTTGTCCAAAGTTGGGAACAGAAAAAGACCAGTCTGACGTATGCTGCATTATCCGGAGCGACGGCGTTCATCTCAAGCTGCTGCCATTTACCACCGCCTGCTGTAATTTGAAGCGAGGTCCCGCCCACTTGCTTATGGTTGGCATCATAGTAATTCATTGAAGCGAGGGTGCGTCCTTCCTGCAGGTAAACCTGGAATCTCGCCGAATACGCTGTACCTGGTATTACGGGAATGGAATCGGATGCGACCGCTACCGTTTCCGTTGTGGAAGTGTCCGTTATTTTCAGGCTGCTAGGCCCACTTACAGTCTGCTCATCACTTAGCCCAAAAGACACGTTTGGCGTTATATTGAACAAGGAGCTCCAGCCCGGGATCACCCCGTTATCTGCAGGTTGGTCAAAGCTTCCGTTCATTAGAGGGAGCTCGATCGGGATGTGTACGGCTCCGTTGCCCTTCGTCACTTCGATTTTATTAAGTAACGTATCATCTGAATAGTAGATATGCCCGTCATCGCCAAGCGTCATCAATTGCGTTGACGACAGCGAGATTGCAGATTCCGGGTCATTTGGATCGACTACGGTTATTCTGCCCGCAAGCGTCGTAACCATATAGCCGTCCTCGCTCCACCGGATGTGAACTGGACGCCATCTTCCATAATTGGATACGGACGGATAAATATTGGCGCTCTTCACAATGTCCATTGTCTCAGGATCCATCGCGAAGATTAATCCATCCGCTGCTGCCCAGAGCATTCCGTCAGGACCGAAGCTAAGTCCGCTAATCATAGCAGGCTGAATGGATGCGCCGGGAATTGCAGGAACGAATTCTTGAAGCTTTCTTCCACTGGCGATATCCCATACAAAGATTTTAGCTGCCGTCTCGGTCGGATCGATCCCCAGCCCGCCAGCGACGGTCGTTGAACCGTACAGTTTGCCGTCTCGGATGGCAAGGCCGACGATCGATTGGTTGTGCACAACATCTTCATAGACAGTAAAACCGTTCTCAGGACCGAGCGACGGATTGTACACGGTCAGTGATCCGCCAAGTTCGCCGTAGTCTGGAATGGTGCCGATAAACAACTTGCCTTCGCCCGGCGTCATGGCGAACGGTCTGTCTTGTTGAGGAATTTTATATATCTCTTTGGGATTGACCCCATCCTGAATCGGCTGGTTCACATCCAGCTCCCAGATATAACCTCCCGGATAAAGACCGAAGTACATTTTGTCACCAAGCGCAGCCATCCCTTCCGCCTGCCCTAAAGAGAAGGTTTCTATTTCACCGGAAATCGGGGAATATGCCGCCCCTTTCCCGCCCGGATAACCGCTCATGTACAGCTTGCCGTCCGGCCCTTTCTCCAGCGTCTGAATCGGAATCGGATTACCGGAGAACGGGTAGGTAACCGACTTGACCTTCTTCGTCTCCAGGTTCATGTAAGCCACCGCTCCCGACCACATGATGGTAGCCAGCGATTTCCCAGGGAGCTCCGGATCGTTTGGCATCTCGACCCACGCAGTATTGCGAAGGTAGGTGGAATATTCGATTCCTGTGTCGACCGCTTCCATCGTGATAAAATCGAGTTCCATCAACCGGTTGTTCTGTACGAAATATACCTTGTTGCTGCCCGGCTCGCCAAAGGATAAGCGAATTCCCTTATTGTGCAGAAAATAGGTATCGCTCCAATCCCCGGCTTCCGTGTCATAGAACAGCAAAGCGTTATTCCCGCCGCTCAAGCCAGCTACGATGTATTTGCCTGCCGCATCAAGCTGATACACTTGCGCAGTCTGTACCGCACCGCCATATGTCGGCAGCGGAATCTGTTCCTTCTCTCCCGTATCCACGTTCACCTTTACAAGGCTACCCTGAATACCGATACCAGCATACAGGTATCCATTATGATAGGCTGTGGCTCGGGTATAACTTTGACCAGGCATTACGTTGCCGTAATCCTTCATCTCGCCGGTGGAGGGATCGTATCGGCCAACCTTGGCATTCGGATAAGAACCGAAATATACTCTGCCCAGTTCGTCATACGTCAGCCCGTATACGACACTCTCGCCGATCCCGCCCAGGTCGCGCAGCTCCTTCGTTGCAGGCGAATACGTATACAGCTTGCCATTACCGCCAATATAGACTGTACCGTCCGGCAGCGTGATATGCGTCCAAGAGCTCTCGGTTCCTTCCAATCTGTATTTGCGCAGCACCTCCTTGCTCACCAGATCAACCACCTGGAAAATGGCGGGCTTGCCAGTTACCGTTGTATACATGACATCTCGGCCATCTTCTTTTCCGAAAGTCGCGTCAAAGACAGCTACATTCTCAATCGGGGAACCGATGGAGACCGGCTCGCCGAACGCTTTGTCCACCCGGGCCTCCGCCGGAGCCGTGAGCCACCATTGCGAAACCATAACCAACATGAGCGAAAGAATGGATACAGTGCTTCTTTTTGCGTACACGATCCTTTTTGACATTACTGTAGTCCCCCATTTCCTATGAATTTTGTAAGCGCTTTAAATTGATTCGTCAACTGATTCACGCGATTTCTTTTACCCCCTCCTCATGCTATAGTTCTTCTTTCTGAAGCAATAAAGAACAGGCGCCAGAACTCGATTGATATCGGATTTTAGCTCATTCCCCCTTCTTGATCATGGTCAATACCATCGATGTCACCATGATCCATAATTTATTGCCTGTACAGTCATTCGCTCTCTGAAGGTGTCCGATGTGATCTACTACTGTGCAATCCTCCAACATCAAGCGAGCATAAGACTTAATAGGCTGCTTTAGTATAAGGACACCCTCATATTTTAGTAAAGTTGCAAATTTCCATGGGCTGTTGTTTTTTCTGGTCTGGCCGCTTATCAAACCCTGCACATGAATCAATTAAGGGGGAAAATAATGTGTAGAAATTGCTAAATGGGTAGAAAAACATAAACGGATGAACATACTGTGGGGAGATGATTGTTCCCGAAGTATTGTTTTCTGAGGATGCATGGCATGGAGGACACAAAACATTAACGGCCGCTTCTCAGAGCACAGGTTACATCTGAAATCTTTGGATTGCTTTAAACGAAGTCTAAGAGACTGTTACCTTGGTCTATTCTTTCCTTTTTTTATTTCTTTTTTTTCTTCTAAAAAAATCGAACTTGATCACATAATCAAAAAGAGAGGTAATAACAACAGCTCCAAGTGGAATCATTGAATATACCCAAAATGGATTATTTGGAGCTTCACCCGGAGGGGCATCCGTTAAAATCTCAAAAAGGACGACACAATAAATCATGGCAACTACAATACCTGTTATGTTTCTTTTTTTCATAGCTGTTTCCACCTCAAGTTTAAGCTTTGTTGTTCAATTATCGATGATTCAGATTAAGATAGCTTTTGAAATCTTGGATTTCTAACGATATTATGTTTTTGTCTTCCCGGCAATCATTATTAACACATGACTTGTACCGATAAAACAAAAAAGCCGCTATATTAGCGACTTTCTTAGGAACCATGTTCTTGTCTCCCCACAACTTTGAATATGTGTCCAAGATCACTTATTGTGCCCTATATCCTTTCAACTACTTATTCCTCTGCTTTGCAACTTGCATACCACCGATGAAAAGCATGATAATCCCAATTACGGCTAGAATTATCTGAACTATGAATGGACTCAATGAAAACACAGTTTCACCTTGCCAGTGCAATCCGAACAACGTTTCATTTAGTCCCACCATCGCCAATATTGGCTTAAGAAGCAAACTGAGCGCTAATAATACGATCCCGCAATTAATCTTGCTATTCATTGATTCAAAACCTCTTTTCCAAGTAAGATAAATGAAGCGTGAATATGTAGTTATACGATGTTTATTGCTAAATGAAATACGGCAAAACTTCTTAATATGATAAATTATTGTTAGAGTAAAAATAGTAAGAATTTGTTTTCTTTCATTTTCTTTATAAACTTAACAATTCCTCGAACAATAATGATTGACAAAATGATAACAATGACTGGACCAACTTCTAACATAAAAACAGGAATTAAACCTGATAATGAAACAAGAATCTCGTAAATAAAGAAATAATCAACGATTCCAGCAACTACAATAGACATTAAGATGAATTGAAATTTCTGATAATAATAACTTAGTTTATAATAAGCTCTTCTTAAGTAATCAAAAGCTTTCATACTTCACCTCAATGTAATTTATTTACAACATGATACGTTTACGTTTAAAAATGGTTTCAAATGAAGGTTTAAACAAATCTGCCCTCTAGTTGAACAAAAACAGCCGGTCCATGTGGATCGGCTGCCTACTACTATTGAAACATAATCTTTTCATATTTCTCCAAATATTCAATTGGAATAGCAAGACCTACGGTGGTAGAATGGTCTTCCTGTGATGTAGTTGTTGTGGCATACACAACTGCAATAACCTTCCCCTTATTGTTAATAACAGGGCTGCCGCTGTTTCCGTTATGAATTGGCGCCTGTATCATCAGCATAGGAAGCTGGAGACTTTCTGATGGTGTTAAACCTAGCACTGTGCCTTCAGTTGCGATTCGGTAGAATCCTAGCGGATTTCCGATAACATGAATAGGGTCGCCTTCCTCATACGCTATCTCTGTTTCCAATTGCAATGTAGGTAGGTTGTTCGCATGGTCTCTAATTTGAAGTATGGAGATATCGATCTCGCTGTCACTTACGATAACATCTGCCAGATATGTTTTTCCATCAAGGAATTGGATTATGCCAGCCTTGTCATTATCCATAACATGTTGATTCGTAATAATGATTCCGTTTGGAGCGATATTAAACCCTGTACCTTTACGATCGCCGATACTAACGTTGACAACGGCTTGCTTATATTGCTGGATCTGTTCATCTTGTGATAACTGTGAATCCTTTTTCAAAAACCTTAGTGTCGGTAGATTATATACCTGCGGTATAAAAGCAATTAGATTACCGAGTAGCAGAATGGCCAGCATAACAATAATTGTTTTTTTGATCCATGTTCTTTTTGGCGGGGGATTAAGCTCATCTTCTTCATCGTCATCCTCCAGGTTCCACAATTCTTCTTGCCATTCAACTGGGATATCGGTATCATCTACCGGATCGGCGGGTGTTTTGGGATCATTCAGCTCATCGTTACGGATGGGAAATACCTCCCTACTAATGAGAAATAGAATAAAAACAATGATACAAGATGATTATACCAAACCTTGGCATACTGTGATCGGAAACGGCTGGATAAACGTATAATACTAGTAAAACAAGCTACAATCTCATTGGACTGCAGCTTGTTTTTTATTATTTATCATTTTGGTTTTGAAAAATACAGATTGCCAAACCTACTCATTCATGTGATAATTATAGTTTTCCTACTAAGAATATGATAGTGTCGGAGGCGTAAGCGTGGAGCGATATCCTTTCTCCTATGATCCGTCAGAACCGTTCGTTAAGCAGGTCGGCGATTGGGTTGCGGATGTTTTTTATGATGTGTTACCTGAACATGGATTTGATGTCCGTGATGAACAAATATTTATGGCTTACCAGTTGGAAAGAGCCTATGCTGATAAGAAAACTATTTTTGCAGAAGCTGGGGTAGGTACGGGAAAAACACTCGTGTATCTGCTTTATGCAGTTAATTATGCAAGATATACACGTAAGCCTGCCGTGATTGCCTGTGCAGATGAGTCGCTCATTGAGCAGCTTGTGAAACAGGAAGGCGACATAGCTAAGCTTGCCCGTTATTTGGACTTACAGATTGATGCACGGCTCGGTAAATCTCCTGATCAATATTTATGTCTTAAGAAAATAGACGGTGTTCGCCTGCAGGATGAAGATGCGGCGGTTATTGAAGACGTGTATGAAAACCTTCCTGATTTTGTTCATTCTCCAGGAACGATGCAATCTTTCTACCCTTACGGCGATCGTAAGGATTACCCACATCTGAATGATGAACAGTGGAATAAGATCAACTGGGATTCATTTCAGGACTGTTTTGTATGTGATAAAAGACATCGCTGCGGCATGTCCTTATCTCGGGACCATTATCGAAAATCTACAGACCTTATTATCTGCTCCCATGATTACTACATGGAACATGTGTGGACCTATGAGGGAAGAAAAAGAGAAGGTCAGCTTCCCCTCCTCCCTGAACATAGTTCTGTTGTCTTTGACGAAGGACACTTACTCGAATCGGCTGCACAACATGCCCTCAGTTATCAGCTGAAGCATAGTGCATATGAAGAGATTATTACTCGTCTTCTAGATGGAGAGATCAGAGAAACGCTAGCTGAACGAATTGAAGATTCCATTGATCAGAGTCAGCTTGTATTTTCTCTGGTAGCGGAGCAAAGTACAGCGATACCCGGTTCTGATCGAAAACAAATCCACATTGATGAGAAGCTTCTAAAAGAACTGAATCGCTGGAAAAGTACCATAGAAGCTATTGATGAAGAACTGGTCTTTGAGAGTGGCCTGTATACGCTTGATGAATATAAGCTGCGTATCGTTGAAGAGCATCTGGAGATGATCCAAACTGCGCTCCATCTGTTTCGTGAGTCAGATACCTACATTTGCTGGGCGGAAGAAAATGACGATGGTGCTGCAACACTTGCCATTATGCCGCAGACGGTCAAGGAAGTGCTAGAGGAACGGGTATTCGGTCTTCAGATGCCGATTGTATTCTCGTCAGCAACCTTATCGGTAGATGGATCTTTTGATTACGTAGCGGGAAGTCTCGGAATCAGCGAGTTTTTATCCTTTTCCGTGGATTCTCCGTACGATTATGAGAAGCAGATGAAGCTATTAGCACCGAGTGAACTTTTGCAAGATGGAGAGATTGGGACTGAAATTGCTGCTGAGAAGAAGCTGGACCTGGCTGCCAAGTTGATCAAACGTACCGGAGGACGAGCTCTATTGTTATTTAGAACAATGAATGAGCTGCACGAGTTTAAGCAAGCCGCTTCGCACCATCCATCTCTCACATCTTATACCATGCTGTATGAAGGTGATCGTGAGATTAGCAGCCTTATCTCTGAGTTTCAAAATACAGAGGAAAGCGTGCTCTGTGCGGCAAGCCTATGGGAGGGTCTGGATGTGCCTGGACCTTCTTTATCCAACGTTATAATTTGGTCACTGCCTTATCCCCCGGAAGATCCTGTTTTTATAGCTAAACGGGAAGCTGCTGATTCAGCATATGAAGAAGTAGACCTGCCATATATGCTGCTTCGCTTACGGCAAGGATTAGGTAGACTCATTCGCTCATCGACGGATCAAGGGATTGCAGCCATCTTGGATGCGGAAATTTTGCTCAATCAGCATGTCAGAAATCGAGTTGAAGCCGTATTGCCGCCTGGAGCTACACTTGAAGTAGAATCGTTGTAGACATTCGAAATCTTTTAATTGGAAACTGGAAAAAGACCTGTTCTTTAACGCAGTTCAAGTCAGAAAGTAGACTTGGAGTGTGTCAGAACAGGTCTTTTTTATATATGTTTGTTACTGAAAATAAATATCATAAATAGTAAATACAGCGTGTGAATGACCAATCCGATCATGAAATAAACATTGGCTAAAAGTGGTTCGTTCTGTATGTACAGATGAAGCACCTTCGCCGGCCAATATGTAGGAACTCCAGCTCCGAGGTATCCCCAGGCATTGGGTATGAAGTAAGCAACTACAGGGCCTATGATCAACAAGCCTCCGATTTTCGATAAGGCTAGCCCTTCTACCTTATTTTTTGCAAATGCCGCCAGAAGTAAAGCGAACAGTGGGGCCTCCAAAGCAAGTAATAACAAGACAATTAGATACTCCATGCGAAAAAAAAGAAGACCGGAAAAACATAAGTATAACAAGGATAAGACAGTAGATAGCATCGTAGGAAGAGCCAGCCTGTAAACTAAATAACCTCGACGCATGAACGGTGTCACCGAATAATATGCAATAACATTCTCATCACGTTCGTCAAGCATTAACAAACCTACAAGCATTCCGATAAGTAAAGGGGGTATAATCATCAAGAATGAGGCTGAAAAAACACGATATTCCTCCAAGTTAAAAGAATAGTATGATTCGAGCCAATATGAAGCAACGGGAAAACCATACCGTGATAATAGAAGTAATGCGAGTGGTCCAATCAATGCTGCAGTCAAAACCGGATCTCGCCAAGCATACCGGAGATCATTCGCGAGGAGGGCTCTATATTTTACCATTCTTCGTTTCCCCCTCACCGATATGCATCAGTACATGCCGTTTGTATGTGCGATATGTCCATAAGTAAGCCCCATAATTCCAAATGATCAGGATGGTTATAGAATATAGAATTTCTAACAGATTCTCTCCCCCTTTAGGTGAAACCAGCAGACGTAGTGTCCCCTCTGTCGGCAGAAAAAGAAATAAATCCGTATACCACCAATCGAAGAATCCGAGCAGTGGGAGGACGAAGGGCAACGATTTAACCTGGATCATCAGAATAAAGCCGTTGATGGTTCGGTAGCGTGCCGCCACGCCGATCGATAACAAGGTCATGAATGATGAGGTGAGCAAGATGCCCACAGAGAATGCCAGTGGTGAACCCGGTAAACTGCCTGAGGCCAAATGAATGACCCATCCTGCCATAAGTGACAACAGAGAGAGCGAACCTGATTTTGCGAGCAGATATTCCCGCAAATGAATTGGGGAGACGAACAGTGGATCATGAATCCCTTGGTCCCTTTCCAGTAGAACGATACCGCCTGCCATAATTAAACCTAAAGCACAAGGATCGCTAAAGGTTAAGACAACTGCCGCTTCATCCCGATACGGCTCAGGTATAAGACGGAGTAGTACCCAATAAACGGCGCAAACCAATAGGTAAACAAAGTAGAATCCGTGCCGCCATTGGAAACGCAAATCGAAGGTAAATAGAGCTAAGCCTCTCATAAAAGCTGCCTCCCTGTTACCTCTATAAATATTTGTTCTAATGTCGCTTCCTGCGAATGAATGGTTTCAGGAGGATACTCCTGAATGAATCTAAGAAATTGATCATTCTCTCCAATTCCGCCAAGAGGAAATACCACTTCCTTCAATTCACTATCTCTTCGGTACTCGATACGAATCGTCTTCTTCCCTTTGCGGAGTTTCAAATCCCTTGGTGAATCAATTAATTTGATTTCGCCATCCACGATGAACGCAACGCGATCGCAAAGTTCTTCTGCAGCCTGCATATTATGCGTCGTTAATAGTATCGTTTTACCTGCCGCTTTTTTTGCCAGAATCATTTCCTTCATTTTTTTGGCATTGACCGGGTCCAATCCGGAGGTTGGTTCGTCCAGAAATAAAATATCCGGATCATGCAGCAGTGCTCGGCAAAAATTTAATCTCATTTTCATCCCCTTGGATAACTGGGAAACCTTCATATGTGCTGCATCGGAAAGATCGACCAGTTCCAGCAGCCGCATGGGTTCCTCTATATTCCCACTATAGAGGGAACGAAATAGCTTCAAGTTTTCCAGTACCGAAAACTTGTCATAGAAGTTCGGGAATTCAAAGGCAACCCCAATCCGTTCGTAATAGTCCGGACCCATTTTCCTAATTTCCTTATCCATTACTTTTATACTTCCATGGTAACCCTTTAGTACTCCGATCAAGAGCTTTTGAGTTGTGCTTTTACCTGCGCCAGATGGACCGAGGAAGCCAAAGATTTCTCCACGCGGAATCTCAAAATTTAGCCCGTGAAGCGTTCTTTCCTTTTGTCCCGGATACGTGAATTGGAGGCCTTTTACATCTATCATACCTGATCTCCTTCCCCCACTTGCTTCGACATAGATAGCATACCTGTAGCGAGTACTTCTACAAGCAAGTCTATTGTTGCGGTGAAATGCTCCTCTCCGATTTCGTTCTTATGGAGCGTCAGCAGCATCAGGGAACGGATCATGCTAACGATCGTTTCGGGTGCCACATCGGCTAAAATGCCCTCCATCTGCCAGGCAGCGATCACAGGGCGAAGCGCATCATGATCCTCGGTAAAATTGTGCTCCAACAGTGATGGAGGCAATTTCCTAAATAATTGTTCCATCTCACCCTGGCTCATCATTTGGCGCAGTAACGGACTTTCATCCATCATATGGAACGAATGCAGAAGAAACCGTTTTATGCCTTCCTTGCTGCAAGTTTCACCAGGAGGGAATAATTCCAGAATGGTTTTGCGAATTCGTTTCTCCTCTTCCTGTATCAATTCAAAGTACAGTTCCTCTTTCGAGCCAAAAAACATGTAAAACGAACCTTGCGCAATCCCTGCCGCTCTAGTTAACTCTTCAATGCTTGTTTTTTTAAGTCCCATCTTTTCGAAGCAGTGTCGTGCCTCCTTCAACATTTTATCGCGAATCCAATCCCGTTCCTGATCGGTAAATTTTTTGGGCATATTAATCCATCTCCTGATACTTTATGATTGTATGAATAAATTTATTTTATATTCACAAAATACTCTTCCTCAGCTCGAATGTCAATTAATTTGGTGTTTCCAAGAAATCTTCATGGGTTTCTATGGCATGGATCACTGTTGATGAATATCTCATGGGCCTTATTCAAGGCAAATGTACGCGTCAACCGTTTCCTATGGCTTCTAATGGTTGCTGTTGTTCGTTCTATTCCACGCACTCCTGATGTATTACACAATTAATGGGATTAGTTTCTTAGCTTCTTGCCTGGCCAGTGAAAGTAAATACAATCTCGGACTGGGGGCTGTGTTTGTATTACTACAAATGCTCGGTGATACTGGAGAGAGGTTGAACTGGATGGGGAATTAGCCTTCGCATAATATCACTTCCGATATGATTATTTGTTTAAACAAATGAAGAGCGGAATTAATCTACTACTCTACTGATTTCCACTTCAGTCTTTTGGTAGTCACTGAGGCCATGTGCACTCTGCTTCAATGGTAGTATCAAGGTTTTGAGTTGTTGGAGCGGTATAATCGGACGGTGTTCTTGTCCCATACCAAAACGGGAATCACCCCAATTGAACTGGAGTAGATTCCCGCTGTTTTAGTGCTTATTATTCTAAATAACCTTCGGCAAGTTTCATCAAGGTTTCTTTGCTTACTTTATTCAGGTCTCCACTTATACTATAGGCGTATTTTACCTTTTTGTCTGGGCTCTCGTATACCCATTTCAGCTCGTGCCACTGCGAAGGACCAAATTCGGTATGCAGCATTTCTACTCCCTTCACTTGAACCTTCTCCTGCTTAAATTCAACTTTCTCGTCAATATACCCTATCGGCGCGCTTTTCCCGCTCAGATTATTGATCATAACTACGATTTCATCTTCGCCATTTTGATACGTAACATTGAGAAGGGATAACTGATCTGTCATTTCCACAGGCATCATGGCATATCCCTTATTGGACTCTTCCGCCTGCTTTCTCAGCTTTTCTTCAACTCTCTTTTTTTCTTCCGAAGAAGGAGGATTCACTTCCTGAGCATTTTTAAAGATTACGTCCGCCTTTTGGAATGTATAGTTTCCATTGACTTTGTCTGCGATCTTAATGGATTTATCCGTAATCTTATCGCGCAATTGAGAAAGATCTTGGAAGTTAGTCACCTTCGTTCCAAGAATTGTTTCATGATTCGGGTTATTGGCAACCATATAGAACAGCCCAGCTTCCCCGTTCTTTAGCACCTTATCCTTAAGTTCATAAAATACCTTGTAACGCTCTATCTCATCTTTTGATTCTGTTTTTCCGTACTCTTGCGTCGATTTAGTCTCATATACGACTTCGCCATCCTTATTCGTCAAAGAATGATATTGAACTGCCGCATAACCCGTGGAGGCCATTAACATCATTCCTACAAACGCAGTCAAAGCAACCTTATATTTCATAAAAAAACTCTCCTTTTCTTTTGGCTTAGCATGTAGTGTTCTCATTACTTTTCCTGTCAAGTCGACGTCGGGAATGCGATGGTCATCAAACAGTTTTTTCAAATCCCGATCCCTGTCCATATTCATACTTTCCCACTCCCTTCGCTTGAGCATAATACTTTCGAAATTTTGCAGATGTACGTTCGTATTTCTTACGAAGGCTGGTGCTGTTTTTGCCGAGAATCAATTCGATCTCCTGGTAGCTTTTATCCTCGATACAGCGTAAGATTAACAAGTTGCGCTCATCCGCCGTTAATTTTGACATGGCTTGATGTACGGATTCATCAAAATAGTTGGCTTCAATATGTAAATCGACTTCATTATTTTCTTTATCATCCTGATAAAAGAAAGGTAAATATTTCACCAACCTTCGTTTACGGATAATGTCGATACATTGATGGTATGCAATCTTGTATATCCAGGCGTTAAAATTGATCTGATTTTGGGTGTATTTGTTCAACATGCGGAAAGTCTTCAAAAATACTTCTTGTGCGTTATCCTCGGCTTCGGCATAATTCCCAAGCATATGATAACAGTAGCGAAAAATCGGTTTTTGATAAATCTCCATGATTATCTCGAATTTTTCTGTCTTCCCATCCAACACCTCTGCAATGACCTGACTTAACTCCGTATCATTCAAGCCGTCTCCCCCCTTTCACTCTATACAACGAACAGCTCGCCCCATAATGTGACAGTACCAAAAAATAAACTACAATCTAAACCGAGAGTTTAATTAGTTATTATCCTGACCGTTAGCTTAACAAAGGCAGCCGATCATAATGATCAGCTGCCTTTCTTATATTGATTGTGCTTTGTATCCCGTTAGTTTAATCTGCATCTATCCAACTTTTCTGTTCATGATTTAGATATATAATGCATGATAGCACTGTGCAGGAAGTCTGCGAAGTCTTCATTGCCATATTGATTAATATGGTTTTTCATTCGTATATCGTATTTGTACGTATCGGCAATGCAGGTCAGCAGATTTGAATCACAAGTCATGAGCTGCTCCAAATGCTCCCTCCACTCTGCGATTAATCGCTGCACTATAGCGGAGGAAGGAGACTGATTCATATTGGATGCAATATTTTTAAACACTTGTTCAACACTAGAAAACAGCTTCACTCTTTCATCTGATGATAATTTTTCTAATCTTTCATTATACTCTTTATAGGCCTCTGTCTTGCCATAAAAGAAACTCGCCTCATTCGCATATTGTTCTTGCAATGGCAACACGGAGGAACTATCAAAAACATGCAAACTGCCAATATCTTTCCCTGAAACGTACTCATCGATAGCGGTCTTGATCGTTTCTAGTTTTTTTATTCTTGCTTGTAAAACATGACTTTGGTTGTTCATTATTTGTTTCTGTTCTTTCCTGGTGAGCTTTAAAATGTCCGCAATCTCTTTCAAAGAAAAATCCAGTTCCTTTAGGAAAAGAATCGTTTGAAGTTTTTCCAAACTGCTTCGATCATAGAGGCGATACCCTTTCTCTGTCAGGTGCGTCGGTTTAAATAAATGAATTCTATCGTAATAATGAAGGGTACGAGCTGTAATGCCGGTAATCTGAACTATATCTTTAACCGTTAATAATTGTTTTTTCATCCCAAAATCCTTCTACTTCGTCTAGTATTTGAGCAGCAGGTGTTATGGTGGCCTCAAAGATCGTTTTTCCGGTTTTTCTTAAATAATACTGAATTAGATGATATCCACAAGCGTAGCCAGCACTATAAGGCATATTGACCGGTTGTAGATTTTGAAGCTTGGCGATCTCATCACCGTAAAGATACGGGGCCAATTGATCAAACCCGGTCAATTGTAATTGCTCTCTTAGTACAGGCTTTATGTGTGTGTTAAGTATTTCTGCGTTTGTTCTTGTTACCCAAGGGCCGAGAAGTTCCTCTCCAAACATGAACGTTGCATAGTTTTCAGCTAATCCTTCACTTACAAGTAGCTCGCCCAAATTAACGGTGTGGTCCCACTGAATGAATTGATATCGTACATTATGGTTACATTCGTGTGCCAGCGCAGCCTTCATTCGAGGAATGGTGTACTCATTCGGCAAGAGTGTACCCCAGATAAATCCCGGAATGCCACCAAACCCGCTATATCCTTCATTTATGGTTAAGGCATGGCTATCCGGATTTCCTAGTTGAATGGTAAACAAATAATCGGATACGGGGAGGTTAATTTCATGCTCTACAAATAGATTAAGGCTTTTCTTCACAGCATGCTCACACTCTAACCAAAATGATTCGGACGAAATCAGCTCAATCTCTGCACAAATCTGAGAGCTAATCTGATCAGGGGATCGATGCATCATACTATTAAACGTAATAACGTCAAAACCATTCGACTCTTCAGCTCTAAAAGGGATCTGTTGAATTTGCCATTGCTTCATAAAGGGAGCCATCATTTCATTTCTGAATAATTCAAGCTTTTCTTCGGGCGAAGCTTGGGCAACTTTTTGATAAATTCGGTCTGAACGCAATGTTTTTATGTTCATATCTCTCACTCCTAGTTATGTATTCATAGAGAATTATGCACTATGACCTAACGTCATGGTCAAGAACTATGAATCAAATACTGAAAAGAACCTTTTTGCGGTTATTTACAATCCTTCTCGAAAAATTCTCCACGTAAATGCACCGATTTATCGAATTGTTCAGAAAGCAACTGTGCTACGGTTGATTTTCAACTGCAAGCCAATGGATCTTCTTGTGACATTTTGTTTACATATTGATCAAACTTTAGCGATATCTGCTCGATATAGTGGAAAATGTATGGATGCGCGAGGTCAAGTAATCACTGCACCTAAAAACAATAAAGGAGGAATATCAATTGTCAGTAGTATTACATTCGCCGGATGGGTCTCCCCATGAAAACAACACCGATAATCGGGAAAAGCCGGCACCTAACCGTTCGGGAGGTGCAGGGCGCCTTACGGCCCTTGATGCTGCGAGAGGTTTGGCCGTGATCGGCATGTTTTTACAGCACTTCGCATTAAACGAACGAAATGCATTCGTGGCAGGGAATACGACGCTATTATTTGTTCTCTGTGGAGGCATTTCCTACTCGATTATGGCTGGACGAATGAAAGAACGCGGGACGGATGCAACCGTTTTTCGATCAAGAATGCTTGCTCGGGCAGTATTTGTGGATGTGATCGGCTACTTGCTTATCCTGCTAAATACCCCTTATGGTATTATCTTACCCGCCTATGCTGCCATGTTCGTCTTGGCATTGGTACTGGTTCACCGTTCGACGCGCGCACTTGTGTACACCACACTTGCCCTGCTGTTGTTAGCCCCACCGCTCATGCTTTTAGGAATGAGCGTCTTATCGGGTGCGTATCTGCTCCAAGATATTGCCGGTGGTCCGATGTCTGCTCTCGCACTTGCACCTGCTTTTGTAGCAGGTATGGTGATTGGACGTCTCGACCTGACCAACAAGCGAAGAGTAATGTCACTTGCAATCTGCGGTTCTATTACGCTCGTCATCAGCAAAGCAATAGGTGCTTATGTTCTCCCAGATTTAAGTATAGCATTTAAGTCGTGGCTCGTTAGTGTTCAAGGTCCGCATGCCACTCCGCCTGACCCATATGCCATATGGCCACTTAATGCCGATCCGCCGCTCTGGCACATGCTCCTAGCGACAACGCCTCATACTGCATCTACGTTTCAAACGCTTATTGGACTTGGCATTGCACTTCTGGTAGTAGGACTAATGTTCCTCGTTCCGAGAAAAATGATCGTTATTTTAACTCCCTTTGCAGCAGTCGGCCGTGTGGCACTTACGATGTATGCTGCACAGTTCGTCGTTGTTTGGGTACTTACGCTATTAGGGGTCGAATATAGCTTAAGCGAAATTTCACTTGGTGATTTACTCGTCGTGGTAATCACGCTGGTGATCGGCTGGATTCTTGCTCGTTTACCGAATGGTCCGCTCGAGTCCATCATGCGACGTTTCGACCAGATATTCAGTTCCTTCGGTTCAGCACCGACACTCAAATAGAAAGTTCTGATGGTACTATCAAAAATTCATGTCAAACAGTCCACCCTTGGGTGGACTGTTATTTTGGTCATTTAGCGTCAACCGCCGTACCACGAATGGGCCTGTACCCTTACCTCCCATCTGAACTCATCATTTCAACGTGTGAACGAAGCAAATTCATCCAAAAGTAACAAACCGACTAATGAGTCATACATCAGATGAAAGATATGAAAAGGTTTGCTTGATCCCGACGCCGTAGGTACCGTGATAAAACGATCTCCCTCTGGGATAATCCGCCATAGTAAACAGTATTCTCTCTGGTCTGCATGTTACTAACCGCACAATGATGCCATTTTGTACGACGTTGGAGCGTTCCTAGATGTCAAAGCTTTTTCTTCTTGGGCAATGTGCAATTAACCCCACTCGAACTCGAATGGGGTTACATACCATGAATTATGCCGGTTCTTCCTTAAGTTGCATCATCCGGTGGATTATCACCGCAGCCTGTACCCTGTTGGCGCTTTCTTTTGGACCGAAGGTGGTCAAGGTAACGCCTTGAAGGATTCCTTTTTGGGTCAACAAGGCAACGGCATCTCTCGCATAAGGGGCAATGGTATCTTTATCGGTAAATTTAGAAAATGATTCGTCGATGCTGTTAATTGAAGTATGCTCAGTGAGCTTCAGAACATTAGCAGCCATTTGAGCCATTTCTTCTCGCGTAATAGCTCGATTGGGCTCAAAACGACCGTCTCCCAAGCCATTAACTAGTTTGGACTCAACAGCTGCCGAAATATAAGGATAGAACCAACTTGACGTTGGAACATCGGTAAAGGAACTTCCGGCTTGTGCATCGGTTTGATTAAAGCCCTTTACGATCATCGTCGTAAATTCTGCACGAGTCAATTGCTTCGTTGGTTCAAAGCGATTTCCGCCTGTACCTTGCAGAATCCCTTGACTTGCCAATTCGCGGATTTCATCTCCTGCCCAAGATTCAACGCTTTTTAAGTCATTACACGCTACATTTGATCCGGAATCCTGAGTCTCAGTTGAAACTGAATTGAAGATGGAATTGGCCAGCAATCGGTATTGATGCTGAGAATGGGCCGCGTTCGTCAAATCGTTAGAAAACACCGTCACATTTTTGTTATTTTCTTTATAGGTGAAAGCCATGATTTGGCCCTTGGCGGCATCATGTCCTGGCCACCAGCCCGACTTGTAAAAATGGTCTTGGTCGCTGAATGTAGCAAGCACTTTTGCTGTTTTGGGAACAGATGTAATATAGGAGCCGGATACGGTATATAAATGCTCCTGTTCATCGTAAGGTCCGGTGATGACATTATCCTGGTTGACGTCTGCCAAGAATACTCCTTCGTATCGCTGCCATCCTGGCCCCTTATAGGAGAATCCGGGAATCAAGTCTTGGATATTCATCATGCCCATGTATCCATAGGCGATATAAGGTTTTCCCTTCTCCACCATATCGGAAAAATCGAATGTATTGACGAGTACATCAGCCTTCGTCTGATCTGAAGTGACATCGAAGCCCATTCCTTCCAATACAAATACGGCCTCACCTAGCGCTGCTACTGTCGAACGTCTAAGTTCCTTTCCATCCGGTTTGTTGTTGCCAAATGAACTCACGTTAAGAAAATATTTTGAAGCTAGTGGATACAAGTCGACATAGGAAACAACGAAATCACCCATTTCGTGCCCTTCACCGCGTGAAGTAAGCATGGTCACATCCTTGCCTGCAGCAAGTAAATGATTTACTGCTTGGATTGCGTCGTTATTGGTATTGCCGATCAGCACGTAATCTGTATGGCCAGGCACTGTCGTCGCTGGAAGCGAAACCGAGGTTACCGGCATTGTCTTACTTGTAAATGCAAGCGGCTTTCGGATAGCATATGAATCAAAACCGCGCAGATCAGGGAAATTTTGAACAATTTCTCCGGCGACAGATTCATAATCGGATACATCCACTCCGTCATACAAGACTAGATTAGCTATCCCTCTCAATGCCTGATGCATATTGACAACAAATGATCCTTCAGGATATGTCTTACCATCAATGCTGACAGCTTCTGTGGAACGTTCGACCTGAACCCCATTACGAAGAAAATACTCAATCATACGGTATGCTTCAAGTGGATTTTTTTGAAGCTTCTTGTCGATTGGCAACACGTAATATTCCGGGAAAAAATTCTGCATCCCCTGACGTGGACGACCGATTTGATTATTTTTAGCATTGACCAAATATGGATCTACTGCATGATCGTCAATATTATGAACCCCGCGTTTATAAATCTCTAGTTGGGTTACAAACAGTTTTTCTTTATTATTCATCACGTAGGATGTAGCTGCTGCTGTACTGTAGTATAAGGCCTTTGTGGATTCTTCGTTATTCTCGGGAACCTCGAGCGTGTGTCCCAATGCACCATGATGCATGGCGAATACTGCTGTGTAGGCCGGTGACGCATCATCCCATCCTGAAGCCACACCCTTAGACTGATAACTCGGTTCTTCAACGGATTTCCGGTGTTCTTCGTAAGGAATATGATAATAATGATAATTCGTATTGGCTATTCCGGCTTCACCCATGGCTTTCGCTTGTTCTACCATATTGTCTATCATCAAATCATATTCGATGTTTGGATCATGCGGCGGCGTGGCCGGTTCAACGAGAAAACTTCTATCGAATCCATGTAAATCCAGAAACGACAGAGGAGACCATTTTGCAATCTGTTCCGTAACGCTGCGTGACTCTGGTTGGGTTTGGTAGGAGTTGTCCCGGTTCAAATCGAAGTCATTAGCGTTCCCTCTTGTCGTATGAACGCGTCCATCCGGATTGTTGGTATAAACGAATATGAAGAACACATGGTCTAACGCATCTTCTACATTAAGTGAGACTTTGCTCGGTTTCCCAGTCGGCAAAGTAGTGTTATACGTTATGCTCTTATCCAAAGCTATGGACTTAAAATAGTTAAAGATCGCATCGACTCCAGGGGACTCATTTGGGTGAATATTATTTATCCAGACCGGTACAGCATAGTCACCGAATGCACCCGATTTAATATCCTCCTGTAATTGTTCGGGATTATTCATCATGGCCGGATGGGTTACATTTTGATATTTGTCTACAGTCGCCTTATTCTTGGCAACAATCGTAAAATAAATATCTCGACCTTCCACTGACTTTCCGATGGATGTGGTTTCAATGTATCTTCCATTTTTCTCAGCTGCTTGAGCTGTCACGGCATCTATCTCCGGCTTCAGCTCATCATAAGTAATGAAGCTTTCGTAAGGTGTTAATTTCACGGGTGCCTGGGCAATAATTTGTCCATTAGCCACCGCTGCCAGTTCATATGTGCCCATTAGTGACCCAAATCGCTGGGCCTGCAAGCGTGGCTCGGCCAGATTGGTCGAACCAAAAGGCAGATCAAAGGTAACGTTGGCCGTAAACTCTCCATTAATCACCTTCTCACCGCTAACCGTGATGAAAGCCGGACCGGTGTAGTCACCTTGTTCGAATGTTTTCCATTCAGATAGTGGTTTATCATCATACGTCCAGCGTATACTTTCCGCTTTCACACCTATTGGAAGATCAAACTTGACTTGAAATGTTCTCTTCTCCGTCATCGATGCAACATGGTTGCTCATTTTTAATATTTGAGTTGTCACTGGGTTCTTCACGTTCCTCTGTGCGGACTGAGCCAAAACCATGCCGTCAGGAATCGTGTACATCAAGACCAAAAGTGTTACCAATAATGTGATTACACTTTGATTCATTGTTTTCTTAATCATCTTGCTCCTCCTTTTCATTTTACCATCCCTCTGGTCCCTCATGTACTATTGTTGTTCTACATCGCCAGCTTCAGCGGGATCTGGCTCATGTGCTTCAATCATATTCCGGACATACTCCTTAAGATCATTGCTGCTTGACACGGTCAGCACTGCTGCACTTCCAACATAGGTCTCTTTGAGCAACTCCATCGGAGGGATTTGCTCACTTGCCTCGACCTTGCTCTTATATCCGACCGATGCCAGTTGCCACATGTCGTCAACCGACAGATTCGTATCAATATATGGACTGACTTCTTCTAGTATGGAAGGCAGCTTCATGATAGATGTCGCGCTTTTCATTTTTTCGACGATGGCATTGATGAAATCGCGCTGGCGTTTCGTTCGAGCATAATCGGACAGAGCATCATGACGAAAACGAACATATTGAAGCGCAGTGGTCCCGTCTAAATGCTGCTCTCCTTCTTTCAGGTTGATATCGTACTCATGCTTGTCGGCAATACTACCATAGTTCATATCCTTCTCAACATAAAAATCAATCCCCCCTACAGCATCCACAAGTTTGATAAATCCCTGGAAGTCTGTGTATACATAAAATTGGATTGGAATACCAAGCAAGTCACTTACTGCACTCATAGCCGTCTTGGGTCCGTGCGTTATCGCTGTGTTAATGCGGTTCTTGCCATGATCCGGGATATCGGTATAGGTATCACGGAGAATAGAGAATACATGAATACGCTTATGAACAGGGTCTAAGGAAACCACCATCATGCTGTCAGATCTGGGAATCTCGCCTTTTGTGCTTCCTCGAGCATCAACTCCCATTAATAAAATATTGACTGGCTCCGTGCCTAACCACTTGGGAGGTTCTACGACTTTCTCATCATTCGCCATCACCTTAGAAAAAGGAGAGTTATCCGAAGTTTTATTTAAGCCTTCCAAGATTTTATAAATTGACAAGAAATAATAAAGTCCAAAAGCGACTACTGCAAGTAAAATGATGATTAGTATGGCTGCTTTTTTTTTCTTTTTTAGCGGCATATGGTTACTCCTTTCCTTCGTCTTCAATAGAGAAATTCAACTTATTTTTCCTGCAAGCCTTGTATGAGAAGTGAAGCATAAAATCGGCTACCATCCGGCTTCAGATGCACCCCGTCTTTGTAAAAATAATCTTCTTTCCCTTCGCTCGCTGCATACCAATCCACCACTTTTGCATTTTCGAAATCACCTACAACATCCTTGATGTTAGAATTCACGGTATCTTGCCATCCTTTTGGAACTCGGGTTGTTACAACCAAAACTTGTTTAGCTTTGGCAAGGGATGTCAACAAACTACGAAGTTGATCTTTAGAGAAGGGACCGTTGGTTCCAAGTTCTACAATGATGCGGTCTCCCAATTTTCCCTGTGCACTTAATTCTTCAATTAATTTTCTGGCCTGGGACATCTGTCTGCCCACTTTTCCATCAACGGTAACCTTCGGGAGCTTCTCCTTCAGGTAGGGCTCAACTCCAACGATGACCGAATCTCCTATGACCGTAACTCCTTCTCCGTCGATAGACGCTGATTCCGAATGTTTAGTCTCTTTCAATGAATGGATATCATTTTTTGGCTCAGTCTGAGTATGAATTGAAATCTCTTTGGATGATTCAAAAGATTGAATACTTGTTTTTTCTGGTTCGCTATCAGCAGGGGCCTGTGAGTGGAAGCCGAGATATCCCAGGGCGAAAATCAGGAGAGCAAGCCCCCACACCATCAATGCTTTTCGTTGTTTCATTTTTCATTCCATCCTTTCATTCACATATATCTTGGGTATTGTAAGCTATTCATTTTGTTTGAGATGTTCAACCAGTAGAGACGCATAAAATCGAGCTCCCTCTGGGGTTAGATGAACACCATCCTTAGCAAAAAATTCACTCCTGTTTTCACTAGCAGAATACCAATCTATAATTTTCACATTCTGATAGTCATTCGCAACTTCTCTCAAAGCATCATTGACCGTATTCTGCCAACTTTTGGACACCCGTGTAGTTACGAGGTAAAGCTGCTTGTCCTGTAAAGAATCCAGCATGGATCTTAGTTTACTCTTGTTAAAGACCCCATTGGTTCCCAGTTCAATGATGATGTGGTCTCCTAATTTTCCTTTTAACTGTAGTTCATCCACTATCTCTTGAGCACAGGACATCTGTCTGCCGACCAAGCCGTCAACCACAATACCGGGAAGCAACTCTTTCACGTAGGAATCCACATCCAGTGTAAGAGAATCACCGATAAGTGTGATGCTGTTCCCTATATTAGTAGAGTTGACGAAATCATCGTCATGATTTGTTTGCTGATTGTCATTGGTGAATGGTTGATGAAGATCAGTCATTTTCTGATCGTCATTTAGCCCGGTGTTCTGAATGCTCGCCGGTTGAGCCATTTCTGATTGAACCTTGGTTGCATTGGTTATCCAGGAATGAGCGATGAAGAAGGAGATCAGCGTTACACTCAAACCGATCATTGGTTTAAACCGATCATGACGCCGAATAACACGCCATTTAGCCCGGAAATTACCCCTGCGAATCGGTTCTTCAATGTACTTGTACGATAAGACAGACAACAATACAATAATGGCGAGTTGCAGTAAAATTTCTGTAAATCCAAGTCTTTCACTATTTGCATCTGGCCGCATTAAGATAATGACGGGATAGTGCCAAATATAGAGACTATAGGAATGCTTACCGAGCCAAGTTAGTGGTCGACATCCCAAGATTTTGCCTAGATGGCTTCCCGGATGCACCAACACTGCAATAATTACGGCGGTAACCAGGGACAAAGAGAGAAAACCGTACTGGTACAACGAATCCTCATACTCATTCGTACGGTGAATTAGTATAAGTAAAACGAGCAATCCTAGCGCACCAATCATATCAAGCGATATGCGCGCCGCAGGTGAAGTCTTCTCGCTCAGCTTCCAGCTCGGCCATCCGACCGCCAAGGCAGCTCCAATCAGTATGGCGAATGCCCTGGTGTCCGTTCCGTAATAAACTCTGCTAGGATCAGTTCCTGGCACATACATTAGAGTCATCGCCATCGCGGACACAGACACTAATACCAACAAGTACAACAATAACTTTCCACGCCGCGGTGCAAACCTTATGCCGATGAATAGTGCGATGGGCCAAATAACGTAAAACTGTTCCTCGATGGAAAGCGACCATAGATGTCCAATAGGCGAAACTGGACCAAAACTCTCAAAATAGGAAACTTCATGAAATATGAGGAACCAGTTATTCACGTAAAAAACAGAAGATATAAAGTCTCCTTTTAGTGACAGGAGTCTGGTAGGTTCCGTAGCCACTAACCACACTGCAACCAGAATAAGCATGCTTAACATAGCAGGCAACAATCTACGAAACCTTTTCATCCAAAAGTTCCAAATCAATATGCGTTTATTCACTGTCCACTCCATAAGGAGCTGATCTGTAATCAGGTAACCGGATAGGACAAAAAATACTCCTACTCCCAGTAATCCGCCTTGGGCCCACTTCAAATCGAAATGGTAAGCAATGACAGCCAAGACAGAAATGGCTCGTAAACCATCGATTCCAGGCATATAACGCTTCATCGGTTGATCCAATTTCCCACTCATCATGTTTCATTCCTTGTCTGTATATGGGCTATATCTCATTTAATTAATATAATCAGTGAATGTCGCCAAAGTTTGATCAAGATGTAAACAAATTGTCACAACGGACACATCCATGTTGACAAAGAAAAACACCCTTGTTACGGATAATGGTCCGTCACGAGGGTGTTTGGATGAAGTCACACTATTCAAGTTCAATTATGAATGAAGGGCCTTTTGAGTAGTCATTTTGAATGATATTCGGATTCGCAAATGCCTTGGGCCCTTGAATGAACAGACTTGTATTGTCCGAATTCCATTTCATATTCATCGGGATAATACCGTGGTATACGGGCTTGTTGTACAGCACATTTCTCCCTTGCATTTTGCCGACATAGACAACATCTTCATCTTGCAGCGAATAGGCAATAATTTTTTTGTCCTGGGAAAATTCATAAGCATACACTTTTTCCAAAATAACCGACAGTTCGCCGTTTCGCAGATCGTATTCGTACAGTGTGCCGTCCCTTCCCAGAAAAGCAAACTGATCGTTCCCGATCCAGGTAACCTGAATTTCACCAATTTGGCGTTTATATTTGGTTTCAAAGTGATCATCTACCAGTTTGCCAAGCACAATGGTTGTCTTGCGTATATCGGACGCATACATCGTAATCAATGCGCTGCGGCCATCATTAGATACGTGAACGCTAAGCAGTGAGTCGCCTTTCTCGAATTCGTTTAATGCGTAGGGTTTGGAAACCCCTGATTTCGTGTCAATTACCCGCAGGCTGTTCTTGTTGCTATCAACCGAGTCCAGTACCAAACAACTTATATATTGGCTGTTGTCTGACCAGGACATGTCCTGCAAGTACTTCTGACCGCTGGTACTGATCCTGTCGATCTCTGTTTCTTTAATATCCTTCAGTGAAATGACCTTCAAGCTTGCCTCTTTTCTGGTCATGATCATTTCGGCGACATGTTTACCGTCTGGCGAAAGCGATATTCGGGAATTATTCATGTTAATCTCCGTAATGTTTTCGCCTTGTTCAAACGGATAGGCCAAACGTTTTAACATGAAACGTCCAGGCAGGTCCACAGTCTTAAATGAACCAACGATCGAGTCGGTTGAGGACCAACCCAACCAATGGCCCGTATCAGCATTTTCATCTGGCAGGCGATAGATCCTTTTGACCTGAACTGGACTTGAATCCTGTGGGGCTTGTTCCATCTCTTCGCTGTCGGTTATAACAATGGTTTCGCTTTGTACTCCGGTACTGCAGCCTGACAACAGAAGGAGGAGTAGAAAAAGAATCCATAACATCCATCCACCATATTTTTTAGCCATGAGATTTCACTCCCTTAGTCAATTGCAGACCGTTAAATTCGACGGTAACAGTGGTATGGTTATCTTGGTTTACGATGGAGATCGAACCCTCCAATTCATCAACAATGGACTTGACGATACTTAACCCCAGTCCGACGCTGCCCTCTTCCGAATGTTTGGAGTGAACCAAGTAGAATGGTTCAAACATTTTAGAGAGTTGATCTGCATCGATAGGGTCACTTTCATTGTCAATCGTGAAACGGATTTTTCCATTGGTTTGAAGACCCTTTACCGTTATTTCGGAGAAAGCCCAACTGTATTTGATTGCATTGTCCAGCAAGTTAATAAAGAGTTGACGCACTCTGTCTTTCTCGGCCAACACGTATAATTCGTTCTCAATATTTACCGTAATGCTTTTTTTATATCGCCCTGCACGAATGGCCATCGAATCACAAACATCCCGAAGGACAGATCCTGCTTCAATTTCTTCCAGCTCGTAATTCGTCGCTTGACGCCGCGAGACTTCAAGCAACTTCAATACCATAGTATGCAGACGCTTGCTCTCTTCGATGATGTGATTGGTGCCCTTTTCAAAAAACTTCGGATCACGCTCACCGTTGGCCTTGATTAACTCAGCATACCCTAGGATTGAGGTTAACGGGGTTTTGAGTTCATGGGTAATGTTATCGAAGAAACGTTTTTCCTGCTCATGAAGCTCTTTGAGTTGGTCCCGATCCTTTCGGATGATGTTGATCTGTTGGCTGATTTGATCAATCATGTCATTGAAATTTTCGGCAAGTCGACCGATTTCATCCTTTCGTTTAAACTGGATGCGAACGTCCAAATTTCCGTTTTTAACCTCAGAGGAGGCCCGGGCAAGTTTACCAAGCGGAAGCGTGATATGCCTGGATAGAATGTATGAAAACAGAAACGCTGCAGCGAAAATAGCCAACGTAATGTAGAGCGTAATATTCAAAATTCGAATACTTTGTTGGTACAGCAGGGTGAAATCTTTAGAAAATCGCAAAATGCCGACCTTGGATCCATCAATGACAACGGGATAAGAAAACAAAACGGATGTCCGATTCTCATCATAACGAATGTTATATGCTGTCTTGCCATTAATTGCTTCTTCCAAATCGTGTTTCTCCTGCTGCAAGAATGCGGATTTATCCGAAGAAAATAGCAAATCACCCTGTACCGTATAAACGCCGACGCTGTTTCCAGTGGCATGATAAAGGTTCTTCCCCAGTTCCTCGGCCATCTCTCCGAAATACAGCTCATTATTCGAAAAGTGATTAATCAGGAATGCTTGACGGACGTATACGTTACTGTTGTTTTTAAGCCCCACCAACTCGGTCGTAATCAGATTTTGATTGCTTGTTCGAATGAACTCCTTCACCGTTTGATTCAACACGATAAAAGAAATGGAGAAGATTAATAGAAACCCGAGCAGGAATTTAAGGCTGATTCTGCGTATCATGCTCAATCACCTGTTTTCTTAAACTTGTATCCGATCCCGAATACCGTCGCAATACATTCGGTTCCTTCGAGCTTTTTACGAAGTCGTTGGATATGCGTATCGACTGTGCGGGTATCCCCTACAAAATGATATCCCCATACCACGTCAAGCAATTCGGAACGCGTAAAGGTTCTCCCTGGATTTCTGACCAGTGTTATGAGCAGATCATATTCTTTGGGAGTTAGTTCAACGATTTGATTGTTTATTTTCACATATCGTTCACCGAGATTGATTTCAACATTGTGAAAACGAATTACATCTTTCTCAAAACCGTTTTTATCCCCGTGATTTGCTTGCTCAATTCGGCGAAGAATCGTCCGGATTCTAGCAACAACTTCGCGCAGGTCGAACGGCTTCGTTATATAGTCGTCTGCGCCAAATTCAAGGCCCAGGATTTTATCAGTGATATCGGACTTCGCAGTAATCATGAAAATCGGTATGTTATAATCTGCTGTTACCTTTTTACATATATCCAGTCCACTTTGATCAGGCAACATCCAGTCAAGCAGCAAAAGGTCAGGCTGAAACTGCTGCAGTTCGCTCATTCCCGCTGCTCCATTTGAAGCCGATCGCGTTTGAAAGCCCTCCTTGGTAAGGCCGTACGAAAGCAAATCAGCAATCGCAGTATCATCTTCAATAATGAGTATTTTTGCATTGTTCATAGTATTCTCCGCCTCTTTTCTTACTGATGCGAGCAATGTTCACGGCATCGTTTATTAATGTTAACGATTTGTGTAGGATTAATCAAATCAATATGAAAAGGTTGCGAACATTCAATTTTCGGCAAACGAAGTAAATTCGTATACTATACTTAGAATCCGAAATTTGGAGTATAAAAGAAAAAATACGCAAGTTTTAACTGCACATCCAGCTGTTAGAGAGTGTCTAACAATTTGGGGTGCAGTTCAATTTAGCAACTTTCATTACGACCATGTTCTTGTCCCTCGACACTTTTCTTCTGAGTGTGGTAATATGATCCCTCTTCATTGAATCTATAACTATTAATCATTCTCCCTTCACAGTAAAACATAGCACCCGATTAATCTCATTCCCAAATAATATAATATTCGGAAACGTGGTACCGTTACCTAAAAAGGAGCAGCTGCCAAGAGGCAAACTGCTCCATACTGTTTTCAACTAACATTCTCCAGAAGTTCAATTTAGAATGATGTGTAATTAATTTAATGATAAATCTATTCTCTGTTCATCGGAGAGATATTGCAGCCCCCATTTGCACATTTCTTCAAGGATTGGCATGAGAGTTTTACCCTTTGGAGTTAAAGAATATTCCACTTTTAGTGGTGTTTCTGAGTACTCCACCCTTTTGATGCTCCCGCTTTCTTCTAGCTCTTTCAATTGAGAACTCAACACCTTATGTGTGATTCCTAAAATACTTCTCTTGAGTTCACCGTAGCGTAAAAATTTTTGGCATGCTATTTGATACATGATTTTCATTTTCCACTTTCCGCCCAAAACGGTTAACGTGTAGTCAAATGGAGTCAGGAGGTTATGTTTTCCACTAAGTTCGGAATCATTGGTCATCAAGATCACTTCCCTAAATGTAAGTACGCACTTCAAAGTGCGTACTTTATTATTCTTAAAGCACGTGTCTACTCTTAACAGAGTACATAAATATAAAACCGATTTAAACGAGCAAGAAATGTATAAGTTAATGATTGGTTCGGTTGTACCTAGACCAATCGCGTGGGTTTCCTCTAAAAGTAAAGAAGGGATTCTTAATTTAGCTCCCTTTAGTTTTTTTACAATTGCCTCTCGTACCCCACCGACATTATTACTTTCTATTGGACCCGGTGTAGGAGAAAGGGCTGGCACAATTAAGGATACACTTACCAATATTTGTGAGGTTGGTGAGTTTGTCATAATATGGTATCTGAATCATTAGGAAAAGCAATGCAGCGTTCGTCTGCCAATCTAGAAGCGCAGATGAATGAATTTGCGGGCTGTGAAATTCTCCTGTTTATGAATTGTCGGTAATCCAAGATGATGACAAATGGCTTGTAATTTATGAAGCGTAGTTACTTTATTTTAATTACAACCTTACCTTTGGCACTTCCGCCTTGCAGATACGAGAACGCTTGCACCGTCTGATCCAAATGATACATCTTATCAATAACGGGCTTAATGTGGCCGCCTTCAATGAATTCTTTTAGAACCCTTAATTGTCTTCCACTCGGCTTCATAAAAAGGAAATGATATGTTGCATGGTACTTCTTCTCGAGCGCTGTGATCTTACGGCTCACGATAGACAGAATAGCCGTTTTCATCCAACCCAACTTTGCTTCTTTCCCAAATCTTGCGTTTGGCAAGCCAGAGACGGATACGATTTGTCCCCCTGGCTTCAGGACACGGAACGATTTTTCTAAAGCCGCTCCTCCCAGAGTATCAAAAACAGCGTCATATCCAGACAGCAATTCTTCAAAGTTTTCTTTCTTATAATTAATGATCAGATCTGCGCCCAACGATTTGACCAGTTCATATCCTTTATCGCTTGCTGTTGTTGCAACAAAAGCTCCCATCCATTTGGCCAGTTGAATGGCGAACGTTCCCACGCCTCCTGAACCTGCGTGAATCAGAATTTTTTGGCCCTTTTGGAGATGCAGAATATCGGTAAAGGCTTGGTAAGTCGTAAGTCCGACCAATGGAATAGATGCAGCTTCTTCAAAGTTCAGATTCTGCGGCTTTAACCAAATATCTTCCTCGTGTACAGCAATGTATTCCGCCAATGTGCCGATGCGACTCTTTCGTGGTCTGCCATAAACTTCATCACCCGGTTTAAATGCATTCACCCTCTCGCCAACTTTAACGATGACGCCGGAGAAATCATTGCCTAAGATTAGAGGGAACTTGTAATCCAACAGGAGTTTTACTTTCCCCTCTTTAATTTTATAGTCGATTGGATTTAAGCTGGCTGCATGTATCTCCACTAACACATCATATTCACCGATTTGAGGCACTGGTTGATCAGTCATGACGTAGGGGACATTTTTACCGTATTTTTCAATCGTTATTGCTTTCATTTAGTATCACTCCTATTATGGTTATTGGTTTAAACAAATGAACCAATTGAGCAAAAATAATCTTCTCTACAGTATTCCATGTAAGCCTTTGGGTAATCACTGAGGCCACGTGCACTCTGCTTCAATGGCAGTAATCAAGGTTTTGAGTTGTTCGAGCGGTTTGCGGACAGTCAATACATAATAATTTTCGACGCCCTTTTTCTCGGATTGAATAAAACCGGACTGTTTCAGCACCTTCAGATGATGGGAGACAGCCGGTCTGGATAAATTTATATGGCTTGCTATCGCATTTACATTAAGTCCCGATTTGTTCTGTGCCAGCACCATAATAATAGCTTGACGGTTTTCATCGGTCAGCACTTCCAACAGCGGGATCGACTCTTTGAATTGTTGCAGAACTTGCTCGGTTCGCTGGCTCATGCGATCCACCCTTTCCGTTCATTCGTTTAATCATTTAAACATAATTATAAAATATATGCTTTATAAATTCAAACGAAAACAGCTTATCTCGTAAACACCTGCCTGGCTTACATTTTACATTCGAGTTTGTGCTAATATTACGAACAGAGTGCGGTGAGTGAACATAACCACCTGCACTCTGTTTTTTGGTTGCTCAGTAAAGGGTAGGAATCGGAGGGCACGATACAGCATCAATAAAACGCGGATCAATACCATAGAAGTACCAGTATGAACCGCTCCACCTATACCCTGCAACCCCCTCCATATCGACATATGTCGGATAAAACCAGAAGTTCTCACCAGACCTAAGCCAAACATAGGTATACTGGTAAACACAGTCGATGATATAAGAAACAGCGGGTTTCGGCGGGATGAATGAGGGCGGAGACAGCGGTGGTTGTCTCATGGAGTTGTTGTTTCCCATATGAGCCATAACATCACTCCTTGCGGAAGATTTTCAGTATTTGACATGAAATTTTAAATTATCCTATGTAGGTGAATAACCACTTGATTGTACAGATGCCTACCTTTTTTGGAAATTTAGATATTTTGCTAACCCGCCCGTTAGCTTAAAGAAAGTGACAATCACATCCCTTTATACTTTCAGCAAAATAAAGTCTATAACAAAACCCTCCAGCAAATTATGCAGGAGGGTTCATGAAGTACTTAATAAAGCTATTTATTTTCGAATATCAAAACAGTTTGGGGATTCGTCATATATTCTACGGGAGATCCCAGCAGCTCGGACACGAAGCGTACAGGTACAAAAGAACTGTTCTTCTTCAACAGTAATGGCGCATCAAACGAGATTGTTTTACCATTTACGTTTGCTTTCTTTTCATTCACTTTCCAGCGGATCGTAGTGTTGTCTTTGCTGATCGTTACCTCTTGTTTGCTTTGGTTCCATGTTACCTTCGATCCCAATCGCTCTGATACAAATCGAATTGGGACATACGTTCGACTCGATGCAATAAACGGGGCCGCGTTAAGTGCAAAGGAGCTTTCCCCTATGAAGGCCGTTTTACTCCCCATCACTAATCGCTGGGCTTTCCGTTGAGATTTGGGGTAAGCTTCCCCACCAAGCTTATTAAGTAGTTGATACGTTTTGGTCGCACTTCGTACATCCAAGTAGTTTCCGTTTAATTGTAATGCGTATCTTAGCGCACCGGTGTCATAATGGGTATCAAATGCATGATTTCGAATGGGATCCAAGTTCCATACACGGTTATCCGATAAGTATAAGTAATTAAGTTCGTCTAGGGACTTTAAGGGTTCAAGATTGTAAACCAAATTAGAGTTTAGATTCAAGGAAGACAGGTTTGACATTTTTTTCAGTGGATCAAGTTTCTTAATCTGATTGTTCTCCGCGTAAAGAATTCTCATTAACGTCATCCCTTCAAGCGGACTGAGATTCGAAATTCGGTTACTTCCGATGTCAAGGTTGCGAATGTTTGTTAATGATTTGAGTGGCTTGAGGTCGACAATTTTATTGTTGGACAAGTCAAGGTTCGTCAAATTTGAAGCATATTGCAAACCTTGAAGGTTCTTAATTCCTCGATTAGAAAGATCAACAACGGTTAATGATTCCATCTCTTTTTGCGTAATGTCCGCATCTTTATCTTTATTTAATACTTCTCTTATTGCTTGCTCCAACTGTTCGTCCTGGAAACTTACATCTCGGGAAGCCTGCTCCATAGATGCTTCTCCTGGTGAGCTAACCAATAATATCATTACTAATACTAGACTTGAAAAAACCTTGTTCATTTCGCTCATTTCTCTCCTTTTCTACTGGTGTCTAATGATATTGACGTTATAACTGAAAAAGAGTTGCAGCCACCTAGCGATGGCTAATAGTTCCTATCTAACTTGATTTATTATTGCAGCGGGGTGTAATTGATGAGTGTATCCCAATTGGGTGTGGCCACGTTCGCTCTTATCTTTAAGTCAGAAAATGCTTGGTACAACGCAGCCATTTCGTTGGCAGAAACCGCTTTATTGCTTAGCGTAATTCTGCCGATTTGGGTTGCTAGTAAAATTTTGAGCGCAATGTAAATCACCTTGCGATATTTTCGGACAAATTTTTGTTGGTTTGCAGGTGTAATTGAATAACCGTTTTTCACCAACACATTATGACCTTCATCTATTGCATCAATGACGTAATTAAGCAGCCTCTTGTCTTTGGCTGCTTTGCGCAGGTCCCCATTATACGAGACTGCAATGTGATTCAAAGGCAAGATCATCACGAAATGACTTTTTAGCCATTCATCCATATTTGCATAGGTGATCGTTGTATATTTGGTGGATTTTAATGCTTGGTCAATAAGCGATCTCCAGTTTAGCTGTTCTCCCAGTCCGCCGAGAATCAATTTTACCTTTGGACCGTGCAAGCAGTTTACCCGACCGTTCTCTCTCCAACCGGCAAGCTCCTGAAAAGCAAAGGCAACCTTTTTCTCTACGGGGCTATTGGATTCCAAATAATTTCGCATTTCAATGGGGCTTGCATTATTGCCCATAATAATAATATATTTACTTTGATTTTCTGCAAGAACAGGAAGAACTGCGTCGAAATCCGGATATTTCATTACGACAAAGATAAGATCATAAACATCCTTCGGCTTCAATTCACGAATCACGTTTACTTTATCGATCGTGGTTCGGAGTTGAAAGTAATGACGGATCACATTACCGTCCTGTTGTAACTCATCCGCCCTCCGTCCTCTGGCTAACATTGTGACTTCGTTGCCTCCACGTACTAACTCGTGAGCTAAATAACTACCCAATACCCCTGCTCCGTATACCAGTATTCTCATATGTATTCCTCCAATTTGGTTTTTCATAAAAGTTTTTAAATATATGCACAACATATTTAAAAATTATTTGATTTGATTTTATCCTCCATCCAAATGATTCGTCAATATTTTTTTAATTTTCCGGTGTTAAATTTAAAAACATTTTTGAATTGTGCTATATTGACTGTATAAGGGATACGAGACGGAGGAATGTGTAGTGAATAAATTCGAAATAAGGACGCAAAAAAAGAAAACCGCTGTTGTTAATGCGGCATTAAAGCTCTTTAAAGAAAAAGGGTTTGTTCATGTCAGCATAAAAGATATCGCTGCTGAGTCCGGTGTATCTTCCGTATCACTATATAACTACTTCGAAAACAAGGAGGGGATTGTCAAGGAATGCGCAAACGTTTTAATGCAGGATACCCTTCGTATGGCAGAGGAGATCATGAGCCAAGACATTGATTTCAAGGACAAAATCATTCATATCTTTAATATCTGCTCCGATCAGGACTATCAATTGCTGGGTTCTCCGGGCGCCGTAGATGATCATGTGTTATCGAGTCTATATAGTGAAAATACGAATAAAATTAGAATTCATATGCTTCAAGAGCTTATAGAACTTGCGAAACAAGATGGAGCTATTCACTCTTCAATTTCTCTGGAGACGGTTCTCGACTTGTTAAACGCGATTGGGACACTTCAATTATCATGGGCAAGATCAGGGAACTATAAAGAAAAGATGGCCGAGTTGAACCGTTTGTTGTTATTCGGGTTGATTGGTAATGGTAAGTGATTCATATTTAAATGAAAAATCTAATTTGGCCCGCTAACACAACGAAAGCAGCCGATCCTTCAGGTCGGCTGCTTTCGTTTTAGAATTAAGGCAAACCTTAGGCATCACGCCTACGGTACAATACAATGGATGCAGTAATTAATATCAGTGTCCATAACATTAAAATCCCTGTTCCTTGCATTGGTGTAAAGGCATTTGTTCCATCAGGAGAAGGTGGCATATACATATAAGATCCTGCCGTATCCGGAAAAAAGCTTCTAAATTTAGGCAGAAAATCTGTAGTTAAAGGACTAACAACGAAATAATAACCAAGCAGGACAACTAAAGCTGAAGTGGTTCGTCTAAATAAAGACCCCATAGCTGTACTGAGAAGTGAGGTTAATGTTAGGTAGCCTGTTGCCCCTACCAATCCTTCTAGTATTGCGTCTATTTCAAATCCTGCTGATGTATCTCTCATCATTACAAAAGTATATAGCACGCCTGATGCAGCAATAATAAAAGCCGCCGGAATGGTGATTATTGCTAATGCCGTATACTTCGTGGATAATTGAAACCCGCGCCAAGGCATCGTCGTTAAAGTCGTTCGAATCTGTCCACCCGTATACTCCGAACAAGCAGCTAAGATACCAAGAATAATGAACCCTGCTTGAAGATATCCCATAGAAGCAAGACCTATACTCAGTATACCCTGCGTTCCTGCTTCCTCTTGTAGACCAGCAGAAGTAAAAGCTGCAGCTAATAATAAATTGAGAATGAATGTACCCATCAGAGTGATCCATATCCATGGCAATGTAATTAATTTATCTTTTTCAGCACGAAGAATTTTTATTATCTTTCTACTAGATGAGACACTCATGACGCAACGTCCCTTCTATGGAATATAATAGCTGCAACAATGAAAATAACGACTACCCAGGCAAACATGACCAAACCGCCTGTGAACGGAGTGTGGAATCTATCGAATAAACTGCCTGTCGGTGGAGTGTTAGATTTATCGCTCGTAAACATAAACATTTCAAGGCCGGCACGATCTGGTAAGTAAAACGCCAACTTAGAAATCTTAGAAAGCAGGACACTAAATGATACAACGGATGAATTTATCATGAGCACTGTTAGGGGGATGATGCCATTCTTAGTGAGTAAAGTAATCCCAAATGCTAAAAGAGCAGTAAATACCCAGTAACAAACGGCGCCGATCAGTCTAGACCATTCAAATGCAGGGGCATACTCACCAAGTATATAATGCGTTGTTGGCACAATGGTTATCATAGCAACAATACAAAGCAGTATGCTGATCACTGTCACCACGCCTGCTTTTGCCAACAAAAAATGAAACCGGGACTTCACAACAGTTAAACTTGTTGTAATCTGTTGTCCTCCACCCGACTCACTGCTCTCCGTCAGATACTCACTGCTAACCGCAAGCACACCAAGGATGATGACACCTTGTACACCAAAACCAAGTCCAATATAGCCAACTTCCGATAGCCGTGTGCTAACTCCAGCTATGATCTCTTCTTTTTGTGCTAAACTGTCCAAGGCTGCAAAAACAGCAGGGGCAAATGCTCCAATAAGAAAGGCAAGCCAAATGCTTGGAAGAGAGAACAATTTAGATAATTCTGCGTTGAATGCTCTCATACAACGTCACCTGCATGTTCAGATGTCAGGGCAAAAAAGGCTTCCTCCAGCGTCGAATGGTTACTTATGATTTCTTCCAATGTTCCATCTGCAACGATTTTTCCATGATTAATAATCACCGCATCGTCAATAGTCTCTGCAAGCTCTCCCATGAGATGACTGGATAGCAGCACCGTGTTACCAGACGCAGCACGTTCACGTAAGAATGTCCGAATCCAGCGAATTCCTTGGGGGTCTAGCCCATTTACGGGTTCATCCAAGATTAAGATTTTGGGATCACCAAGAAGTGCAGCTGCCATTCCAAGTCTTCTCCCCATACCAAGTGAATAACTTCCAACCCTTTTCCCGGCTGCATTAGTAAGACCTACAATTTCCAGAACTTCCTCGACACGTGAGCTAGACAATCCTGCGGCACGAGCAATCCAACGCAAATGTGCCCGTCCTGTTCGCATACGATGAGCTCCAGACCCATCAAGTGCAGCACCTACTGTTACTAGAGGATTATGTAATTCTGCATATGGCTTGCCATTAATGAGTGCACTTCCTGAGGTGGCTCGATCTAATCCAAGCAGAATGCGAAGCGTAGAGCTTTTACCTGCCCCATTCGGACCTAAAAAACCAGTTACTCTTCCTGGTCTGGCTTTAAAGCTAATACCTGATAAGATTTCTTGAGCTCCGCGATGTTTGACTAAGTTATTTATTGTAAGCAACCATATCACTTCCTTTCTGATATGGCTTTCATTATAAAGGTACAAAGTTACATACCGGTTATCATACTGTTTACTTCTGGGTTAATTTCAGGTTACGATCACGATTTACCAATAACTACTCTCGTGCCATTTTCATTTGATGTAAAATCAGCCTTGAGTTTCATTTTTTGTAACATATAATGACAAGTCGATAAGCCAATCCCTGCCCCACGATCATAGGAGGAGTTATCCATACCTGGACCTCTGTCTGCAACAATGATCTGTTCTTTTTCTACATCCACCACAATGTTTGCGTATTTCCCCTCTGCTGCATGACGCAGAATATTCTGAAATAAATTATCCAGAATCCGAGTCATCCATTGAGGGTCTGCTTCCCAATAAAAAGTTGCGTCTCCTGGTAAATCAACATCGAGTTGAATTTCTTTTTCTTCAAATACGGGGTACCACGCAGCAACAGATGCTCTAACTAAGCGTCCAATATCTGTTGAAACGGGTACAAAAGGATGTTTCCCCGATGTAAGCAATGTATAGGTAAGTAAATCATCCATTAGGTCCCCGACTCGTGAAATCGTATGGTTGATCTCTGTTAAGGAGTTTTGTCCTTCTTGACTCAAGGATTCGTGATTTAATCTGGTAACATGTCCTCTTAAAATGGTAAGTGGCGTTCGTAAATCGTGAGATAAATTCGCAATGAGCCGATGTCGTAACAATTCCTCTTCATATGCTCGTTTGCGGCTGCCTTCCAGCTGCTGAATCATCCAATTAAAAGAACTTCCTAACTGGTCTATCTCATCCATACGATCCGCTTGAACAGATATGGGTTTAGGAAATGAGGTATTCTTAGCTGAAAATGACATGACTTCCTGTAAGCTGATGAGACGTTTACGAAGTTTCAAAAAGAACAGCCAAGATAAGATAACGAATGCGATCAGAATAAAACCAAAAAATAGCACGGTAACGTAGAACAAATTTAACGTATTTAGATCTTTTTTATGGATTTCAGAAAATCCAATAAATGCACTGAAGATAATGAGTATCATTGGAGGAAAAAAGATAAATAGAAAATGTACTTTCAGAAAACGACGAAATAATGATCTATTCTGTTTCATAGTTTCACCCGATAGCCTATTCCCTTCAACGTTTCAATAATCTCCGGGGAATCTGGATGACGTTCCAGCTTTTGGCGCAGCCTGTGGATATGTACCATCAGTGTTTTATCACCTGTTATGTAGGTTTCGTTCCAAATCGCTTCATAAATTTGTTCTTTTGGCAAAACTTGATTAGGGTGTCGTAAGAAGTACATTAAGATTTGATGCTGTTTCCCTGTTAGTATAATTTCTTCGCCTGTGCGTTTGTCATATACCATTTGGGCTTCCGGGTCTACTTCAATCTGATTTCCTAGTGAAATACGTTCGGAATGTGTTCCACCCCTTCGACGGATTAACACTTCCAATCTTGCAACCAATTCATCCGTATGGAATGGTTTCGTTACATAGTCATCAGCAAATTGTAAACCATCTACCTTGTCATCAATCGATGTTCGAGCAGATAACAGCAAGATAGGAACAGCAGGAGCTGCCTTTTTTAATCGTTTCCCCACCGTAAATCCGTCTAAACCGGGTAACATGATATCCAAAATAACGACATTATGCTGATTTACTTCATTTTCGGCTCCTTCACCAGAAAGCAGCCACTGAACCGAATATCCTCGCTGTTCCAATTCTTCTTTTACCCAACTGCCTATCTTTTCATTATCTTCAATATATAACACGCTTCTTTTCAAGTAACATCCCTCTCTCTAAATAGAGTTCACTATTAGACAGATTAACACACAATTAAAAAAATGGTTTCCCTATTCTACTGCCCCAGTTGCGCCGATTCGAAGGTTAACCTCTACTTGAAATTTAGCTCGGGCGAGCTCTTCCACCCAGTTATCCTGGGCGGCCTTGTATATAGGATAATGATATGCTCTTGCATACAGGCCGAAGCCTACCGGGTCAATTTTGTGCTGCTGAAATTTACCGATGAGTTTCTCAATGCTTTTCTTCATTTCGTCGCTTAAATCACTCGCCATTTTCTCGGAATTCTCCAGAAGCTCATATTCAAGAAACTTTTCGGTAATGCTGACAAACGAGTTGATCTTAATGTTGTAGTGGAACCTGCCATCTTCATATGAAGTTTTAATCTTCACAGAAATGTTCCCTATGCTAAAACTCACCAAATCGGTGTTAAAAGGCAACCGTTCCTGCATCCCCTCTATAGGAAAAGTGAGGCTGACTCCGGGTTTAGATTCTTTCTTTAAAATTTGCAGAAGTGAGGTTTCTTGATAGCTTAGCGAATCCCGGTACTGGCCTTCTTGAGATAGCAGCGTCGTGCCCTTGAGCAATATCTTACCATTCTCAATCATGATCTCCGAGATGGCAGGGGTTATTGCACGGTCATGCAATTGTCTATGAAGCTCTTGCTCCGTCGTTTTTACCGTTGTTGACCTTCTGCTTCCCGAATCGATCAGCCCTCTTAAAAACACAGAAGTCGTTGGCTGATCCTTTGCTTGAAAATGAATGATATCGGTAACGGGACCATCATAAGCAATGACGCGGTCAGTGATCGTATTGCGAGGGTCGCGGAACGTAACATCCAGCACTTTAAACCAATCCTTATATTGAAGCAGCTTCTTCCCCACAATGATCACCTGGTAATTGCGAAAGGCAACGGTCCCCGGAAACTGGGCGTCTTCCTGATTTCTTGCCTGTCTTAAACCTTCTGCTATTCCTTCCCCTTCCCGACTTTTCTTCTTAATGTCTTTGCTGAATACCGGTGCTGACAAATAATAATGAAGCTTTCCGTCTATGACGTCCAGACCGAGGGCTAAAGGTACAGTTGCATCTTCAAGATTGTTTTTGTCACTGCTGCAGCTTATCAGTGCAAGCAGCAGCGTGCAGCTCATTACGACAGCAGAGAATTTTTTGAACCATCTCATGATCGCCTCCCCCCTCTTACCTTTTTGGCGATGGCCATATACAGAAGAAGGCATACAGGCAAAGCAAATTCCATCACAAAACCAGTGAGGCTTAGGAAGTTATTAACTCGAGCAGCATCGATAAAGCTGGGCTTATAGATGAAAAAACTAACCGCAACTGCGAAACACCACACAACAAGACTCCCTCTTTCTCCACCCCTTCCTAATAGCCATGCCGAATTCATGGATACAAGATGCATGGAAGGGATCCATACGCAAGAGAACACAAACAGATAAAATGCAATGAATGGAACTTCCACCCGCTCGATAAACTGAAGTTCGATCGACTTCATGATGCTGATAACAGGATCATTGAATTCGCCGATTTCATCAGGACTGAAATACACAAAACACACAAGAGTAATACCCAAATATACAAGGCAAGTGAGCGTATTCGATATCACCATAGCTTTCAAAGCTTTTTCTTTATTAACGAGATGGGGGTAAATAAAGAACACGAGACCGATGCCCAGCATCGGAAAGAAAATGATTTTTACGGTTGAAAGCACCGGAAGCCAGCCCTCTTTTAAGACAGGCAGCAAATAGAGCCAGCGAGCATGGCGAAGCGTAGACAAATAAACGAAAGGAATCCATATGGAGATAAGCGTTACAATTTCACAATACCGTCCGATTGCCTGAAACCCATGCTGGGCAATTTGATACGTAGGTATGAGCAGGAGCAGTACTATAACATAGATATACGTGCTGGGCAATAACCAAAGTTTCATGACAAGCGAAGCGATCATAAAGCCGTCATAAGCCAGTAACAAATAATAGGCCATAAATATGAAAGCAGCCATTTTAGATGCCCAGACTCCCATATAACGCTGTATCAACTCTAGTATCGAACCGTTTGGACTGTTCTTCATCAACTTAACGAGCGCTACGGATGCCAATGTTGCCATTCCCCAGCCAAAAAAAATCGCGATCCAACCATCCGTTCCCGCTTGCCTAGCCAGTTCTCGAGGGAGGGATAGAAAGGCTACGCTGATTTGAAAAGCCGAAACCATCAGTGTGAATTGTAGCGTGGATACCGGACGAGTCGTCTTCATCTCTTATTTCTTCTCCTTCCAGCCTCGGTTCCTTCCTTGTCGTCTTTCTTGGATTGTTCTTGTACTTAAGGGACGGTTGGACATCAGCCAAAGCGGCATGCGCAGAAAGGTATCCTTCCAGTCTGGAGCTTTAAATGGTGCAAGCGGTGTACTGTAGGAGGTATCCAGCGAATTCAGCGTAATGAGTCTCGCCGTGATGGTCATCATGCCAACGACCAGGCCAATGAAACCGAACCAAGTCGCAAGAACCATGATCATGAACCGCATGATACGGACCGCAGCCATCATGTCTTGATTCGGGATAATAAAAGAGGAGATGGCCGTAAAAGCAACTACGATCACCATGACATTGCTGATCAGCCCTGCTTGCACTACAGCCTGTCCGATCACGATACCGCCGACGATCCCTACAGTCTGTCCGATCGGCGCAGGAAGCCGAACTCCCGCTTCCCGTAACATCTCAAGGGTAATTTCCATAATAATCGCCTCCACGAATGGAGGAAACGGAACTTGTCCCCGTGATTCGCCAAGTGTCAGCAGCAGTTTCATGGGTATGATTTCAAAATGATAGGAGATGACCGATATATAAAATCCGGGCAAAAAGATAGCGATAAAAAACGCAAATATTCGCAGAATGCGAAGGAAAGACGATATCGACCAGCGAGAGCTGTAATCATCCACAGTTTGAAAAAAAGACATGAAAGTTACAGGCGCTACCAAAACACTGGGCGAACCGTCAACGACAACGACGCAGCGGCCTTGTAATATATGAGAAGCTGCCGTGTCCGGCCTTTCGGTCGTAAGGATCTGTGGAAATAGTGCAAGGGGCTGGTCTTCAATGAATTCTGCCAGCTCACCTGTATTAATAATGGCATCTACATCAATGGCTAGTATTCGTTCCTCGAACACCTGAATAATCTCTGGCTCTACAACATCTTCCAAATAAACCAAAGAAACCGCCGTTTGTCCCCTTTTCCCAACGATATAACGCCGCAGCTTCAGCTCTTTATCCGGGATATAACGACGGATCATGGCAATATTCTGAGAGCCGATTTCAATGAATCCTTGATGTGCACCTTTCAGTGAGGGCTCCTGCTGCGGATCTTCAATCGCGCGCTTTGGCAGTCCCTTCGTATCCAATATAGAAGCAGTGGATCGGCCTTCGATGAAGAGCAAGCTGTTACCGAGCATAATGTTCAGCTTGAGCACATCCCACTTGGACTCCGGTATTACATAACCTACATTTGTGACGAAGTCTCCGGAAGGGTTCCCCGATTCAAGTTGAAGCGGTGCGAGAACGTCTTGATTGAGACAAGTCTTGTCGGTTAATTCGTCCATGTATACGAGAGCCGCTTCTTCCCCAGTTTGTTTAATATGCAGCTTACGTATGATCAAGTCGGGTGTGTCACTGAAGTCTTCTTCAATTCTGTCTATAGATTCTTTTATGTGTGTGGTAATGTGTTCCCCTTGCCCGAAATTGGCTGATCGCTCCTTCACTATCCATTTGCCCCCTTCATCCCCGCATGTTTTCCTTATTATGACGATTTTGGGCGTTGATATGCATTTCCTAGTTTCATTACGGTAATATCTCTTATGAAGGCACAGAAAAAGCACCCGCTAGGGTGCTACTTCATAAACATATTTGTTAGAATAATAATTTCAGTGTTATGGTTATGGATGCACGAATTTTTTATCATCCATATTTGCTTGTATAACATTCACCCAATTTGTATTATGCATCATCTCGGAAGAAACCCCATGAAATGCCTTCATGGCTTCCTGATCATCAAGCAGCCAATATCTCATCCAAGCCGTCAAGTACCCCCTATGATTACCACCATTACCTTCGATCGCTGTATGAGCTGCACCTTTTGCCATCCCCATCATAACAGGCGTGCTTGCGTTAGTACTTTGCAAGGCCAATTGATTCGTTGATACTGGTGAGATTAGAAAATCTCGTGTACCGCCCATAATGAGAAAAGGAACTGTAATACGTGCTGTATCGTACACATCTTTTGGATCACAATGCTTCAAATCCGGGAGAGCAATGGATACAACCGTCTTAATCAACGATCCTTTTATATAGTTGGTATGAGCATTAATGGCGCCTGTAGACCCTTGAGAATGTCCAGCTACACCAATTTGGTCCATTTGTATTTTTTGATAAAACAAGCTGTTTGCTTGCTCGTTTTCATTTTTCAAATATTCAATAGCCTCCATAATTTCTTTGCCTGTTCCTGTTGTTTTGCTGTAGGAATCTATTACGATGAATCCCCAGCTTGCAAGATGAGTTAAGATCCCATCATAACGATCTGGCGTGGCATCTGTTCCATTCCCCCATGAAATAATAGGATAGGATTCTTCTTCTTGAAATGCTGGGTAGTATATTCTAAATAATGCCCCCCCGTTCATACTCTTAACTTCTTCTACCTTTACATGATAGCTTCCTTTCTGTGCATACCGCTGCTCAATGCTTCCTTCTGCAAGTTCCGGTACATTAGAATGAATGATGATTTGCATGAAAATGGTTATTGGGACTGCAACGATAAGGACTAAAGCTGACAACCATAAAATCCACTTTCGTTTTATCAAAACCGTCATACGCGTGACCTCTACGATAGTCTATAGATTTCTCTATCGTATTTTCTGTTGAAGTATGAATCTGATTGAATATACGTAAAAGATGTAGTTATGTTTCATTTACTTACCCATAGATTCAAACACAGGCACCTCATGGGATTTCATTAATAACACAAACGAAAAGCAGCCGATCGTTATGAACCGGCTGCCTGCTTGTCTTTATTGTGCTGAGACCTACTCCGCTAGTATAACAATGTATCATCTCTGCAGTTCCCGAAGTAGCTAATGGACAATGAGGACTGGGCATTTTGATAGCTGTGAAACCTTGTGGCTGACACTTCCAAGCATCATTTCTTTTATGCCGCTTAGCCCACGGCTTCCAATAATAATGAGTTGCTGCTCGGTATCCCTTGCATATTTTAAAATTTCATGTGCAGGATCTCCCTTAAGGTGAACTGTTTTCGGGTAAATCCCCGCAGATTTTTCTAATTTGGATTTGGCTTGTTGCAACTGTTCCAAACTCTCCTTCTCCATCTCGTTCAATATTTCTTCTAAGAAATTCTCTGGTACATATGTCATACCATTCGAGACATAATCCTGGCTGACATTAACCAAGGTAACTTGAGTTTGTTTGTTTCGGGCTATTTCAACGGTTGCATCGAGGAGTTTATTCGTTATTTCAGCTTTATCAATGGCCACAATAATTTTATCAAACATATTTATCATCCTTTCCGTGGTAGCTCGTAACTATTTCGGCTACCTACAAAACGGTTTCTTGCTGCTCCTATACCGACTAAAAAGAGTAAAACCGAAGCACCAAGCAGAATGAATAGTGGCAGGTTCCAACTATTTGTTGCATCATGCAGATATCCTATGAGGGCAGGACCGATTGCGGCAAGTAGATATCCGATTGATTGCGCCATGCCAGATAGTTCTGCTGCTTGATGTGCATTTTCAGTACGCAACCCGAAAAACATCATAGATAAACTAAAGGCGAAGCCTCCACCAATTCCAAGCAGTATAATCCACAATAGAATGATACTGGAGCTTCCGTAAAGAAGTCCGAGCGTTCCCGTCAAAAATAAAATGGTTGTGATGACCACTAACAAGCGTTGGCTAGACATACGCCCAGCAATAACGGGAACAATAAAGGTAAATGGAAGCATAGATAACTGCATGAACGAGAGGTACCATCCTGATTGGCTGGAGTCAATTCCTTGCTGCTTTAAAATTTCAGGCAACCATGCGACCAACACATAGAAAACCATGGATTGTATACCCATAAACAAGGTTACTTGCCAAGCAAGCGGGGATCGCCAAACATTCACATCTTTGCTGGCCATCTGTTGACTCGTCGTGGCTGTTTGTTTCGTTTGATTTCTTAATTGGGGTAACCAACAGAGGATCGATACAAAGCTTAGTATCCCCCATATTCCCAATGCTCCCTGCCATTTTAGGCCTGCGTTCACGGCTAGCGGTACACTGATTCCCGATGCGATTGCTCCACATAAATTCATTGAAATGGAGTAAACACCAGTCATGGAGCCAATGTTATTTGGGAAATCCCTTTTGATTATACTTGGCAATAATACATTACATACGGCGATTGCGAATCCAAGAATTGCTGTCCCAATAAACAGATTGGCTGCGCCAGATATAGATCGTATTACAATACCAACCGTCAGAAGGATCAGGGCGATCATTATGATACGTTCAACCCCATATCTTCGTCCTAATTTTGGTACTAAAGGCGATAATAAAGCAAAGGCAAGCAAGGGTACCGTTGTGATCAAACCTGCTAATGTATTTGAAATATGAACGTCATCCCTTATGAGACTCACTAAAGGACCGACTGAGGTTAAGGGACTACGTAAATTAGCTGCAATAACAATAATGCCGAGAATGATCAGCCCTATAGAGGATGGTACGGCTTTTTTAATGTGTTTGTTCGGCATTCTTCATTTCTCCTTCTTGATTTCAGACGTATTATTTCTTTCCTGCTGATTGAAAAACTATGCAATAACATCCGCGCGAACAATAAAAGTATAGTATACTATATTATTTTTAACAAGAAGTATTTTGTAACATACAAACACTCATCTAAAAACAAAAATACAACTCTGCATTTCCGTCACGGAATTCGGAGTTGTATTTAATAAGTGGAATTTCGACTTTTAGAAACCATACTTTAAGGATATATGGAGCACTGTTTCGCGATTCGTATGATTGGTATAAGAGTGAGGACAATCTGCACGAAAACTGATCGTATCATATTGATTTAATGTGTAAATCTCACCATTGACTTGAATCTCAATGGATCCAGTCATTACTGTCGCAATTTCTGTTGTATTCACATGATGACCTTCAGGGTGATACGAGCTATTTGGTTGTAAGTAAGCCCGACACATTTCAATATCCTCGCTTGCGTTTTTAAAGACTGGTTCAATGATCCAATTTTTTTGCTCATTAGAAAACCGCAATCCCTCGCCTGCTCGATACAAAGTAACAGGTTCTTCTGATTTGAACAGAGCAAATAACGGTAAAGACATACCTTTTGAAATTTTCCATATAATCGCCAAGGTTGGATTTGTTTCGCCACGTTCGATATTCCCCAGAGTAAGTTTGCTTACGCCCGTTATTTCCGCTAAGTCGTCTAAGCTCATGTTTTTTTCTTTTCTGTACTTTTTCAAGGCAGCGCCTAATTGTAATACAATTTGTTTTGAATCATTGACTTCATCCAATTGATACTCACCTCAAGAAATAACTTTATAGCTAGTATATTGTTTATCCAGACTCTTTTCCATACGATTAGTATTTGGTCGTGGATCACACTCCATGCAAAATTCTGCCGTCTACGTAACTAATCTGACCGTTGGTCTAAAAAGTCTACTACACAAATAAGGGTTTTTCAATTTTGACAATACAATATATGATAAGAGACTCTTCTCTTAGCCTATCTATAGCCAGGTATGTGAGTGTGAATGCTTCAGCAGCCTTATATGCATCTAATGTTTCTGTTAATTCTAGTCGCGATTGCGGCTTTTTTATGTATCCCGTTAACATTCATATGATATTGAGTTAATTTACTATTTTACATCAGAACACAATCCCGGTTATGGTAATTATGTGATTGCCCTTTTTTAGAACTCAGCCATTCTTAATATAAGAATGTGTGAAAGGCTCCGTTGTATCGCGATCTCTGATTTACCATCTTTAACACAAACAGTGCTGTAAGGCATTGATTTTTTTACCAAAATAGGTTATTTTATAGAAAGCTTAGCGATAAGCAAGTTCCTGACACGAAGGGAGATGTGTTTTAATGGCAACTACTTATATGGTGGTTTGGTCTTAAAACTGAATAGCAGGCATATGTGAAAAAAAGCGGGAAAATGCCCGTATTATTCGGTATGCCACTCAAAGTAACCTTTCGTGAATACTGCTGTTTGCAGGATACGATGAAGGTCGTATCTTTTTTGCGTCCTGATGCCGCGCGACAGCAGCTTCTTTAGAGGCTGCTTGTCCGTGGCATTTTTGCGTCCAAAAAACAACATTAAAAGGAGCTCACAAAAAAATCATGATGGATTTAAAAAATTATGGCTACACAGAAATAGAAGCAATTCCTGAGGGATTATTGCCCGGCAGGGTGACGGAGCTTCGACGGGAACGCTTCACGGTTATGACTGAGCTCGGCGAAGTAATGGCGGTACTCAGAGGGATGTTCTATTACAGCGCGGAAACGCGCGTAGACTTTCCATGCGTAGGTGATTTTGTCTTGCTGCAATATAACGAGAGCGGAGATTCTCTCATCGTTACGGTTCTACCCCGCCGTTCCAAGTTCTCACGCGCGGATTACTCTGGGCATGCCGTAGGCTATGCCAAAACCGTAAGGGAACAAGTTGTTGCAACCAATTTTGACTATGTGTTTATCCTCTCTTCTCTGAATGGGGATTTCAATGTGACCCGTATCATGCGGTATCTGACACAAGCCAGGCAGAGTGGCGGTCAGCCGGTCGTCATTCTGACCAAGGCTGATCTTGTTGAAGATCCTTATCTCTCACTCGCAGAAGTTACAAAAAACATCTCTGATGTGCCGGTTCATGCGATCAGCAGTCATACAGGCATGGGGCTTAATGAACTCAATCCCTACTTGATGCCTGGTAAAACAGCCGTATTTCTCGGCATGTCCGGCGTCGGTAAATCGTCACTGCTCAATGCGTTGATGGAACAAGACGTAATGAGGGTTCAGGAGATTCGGGAGGTCGACAGCCGGGGGCGGCATACGACAACACACCGTCAACTTTTTATGCTCCCCTCCGGTTCGATGGTCATCGATACACCGGGTATGCGTGAGCTTGGGCTTATTGATGCCGACGAAGGCATACGTGCAAGCTTTACCGATGTTGAGAAGTGGTTCCCGCAATGTCGATTTACAGATTGCCGTCATCAGGCCGAGCCGGGCTGTGCTGTTCTCGCCGCGCTTGCCGAAGGTTCATTGCCGCGTGAACGGTGGGAGCATTATGTGGCTCAGCAGGATGAGAATAAGTATGTCCAAGATAAAACGAACTACCTCATCGACAAGAGAGCTCGAAACAAAATGACCGCCATGCGGAGTAAGCAAACGAAGAAAAACGGAGGATGGAAAAAATGATAGGCAGCAGATATCGTAAAGGCTATCTTTTTGTCTTGTTCAACTAACTTTTATTGTAGCGAATTCGTTTCTGAAGCATAACAGCCGTCTTCATAAGACTCATTGTATAATTCAGACCTTCTATGTATAATTCGGGAAGGAACTACATTCTACAACATAAGGGCTATGCTTTTCTGGCGAGCAGCCAGTAACAACCCCGCTCATGCAGCGGGGTTGTTTTTTTATGTTGTCATATCGGGAGGGGAACACATGGAGGAACAAGCAAAACAGCCGCGAATGATTTTAACGAGACAAGACCTCATCGAACAGCTCGGACGGTGTGGGGTATCAGCAGGACAGACCTTAATCGTTCATACTTCTTTGAAAAGCCTCGGTTATGTCGTTGGAGGAGCGGAAACGTTCATCCACGCGCTGCTCACGCTCATTGGAGAGCAAGGGACGGTGATGATGCCGGCGCAAACGTGGAAAAATCTTGATCCAACGACCGGCGTTCATTGGGATGCTGAAGAAGCTTGGTGGCCGATTATCCGGGAGCAATGGCCCGCTTACGATAAATCGGTCACCCCGGCGATCGGGATGGGTGTCATCGCCGAGATGCTCAGGACATGGCCAGGAGCGAGGCGCTCCGATCATCCGGCAAGGTCTTTCGCGGCCCTCGGCAAGCATGCTGAATATTTAACGGAAAACCATGATTTGAGTCATATTTTTGGCCAAGGCTCCCCTCTCGACAAGCTGTACGAACTGGATGGTTATGTACTACTCATCGGTGTCGGTCACGACAAGAATACCTCACTCCATCTTGCGGAGACCAGGGCCGATTTTCCCGGAAAGACATATGCGGATGAAAGCAGCGCCATGATTATTGACGGGGAGCGTAGGTGGGTGGCCTATTCGACGCAAGCTGTTGATGATGGAGACTTTAACCGGCTGGGGGCCGAGTTCGAGCAGGAACATCGTATCACTGTGCATCAGGTAGGAAACGCGTTTGTCCGGTTGATACGCCAAAGACAGCTGGTTGACTGGGCAACCGCATGGATGGAGCGCAACCGGGTGTAAAGATTGGAAAAGGCATATACGGAGGGCGCCACCTTGGCGAGATCTCTGCATATGCCTTCGCATCTTTGAATTTCTACTCAGAAAACTTCCATTATCCTGCCCGTTAGCTTAATAAGAACAGCTACCTATGACTTCGGTAAGATTGATACCCTACTTCTTCTTTTTAACAATGATGATGGCTACGACAACAAGTAAAAATAATATTCCGACTCCAATGATTGTAGGATTCATAAATGCTGTCTTCTCTGATTTGTTCTTATAAACAGCGTCTGATGTATTGTTAGGGGATTTATTACTATCAACATTGTCTGCTGTATTCTTAGAGGCTTCATTACTTTCATCATCTGTACTAGTTGTTTGACCAAAGGAATCATTTACAAAAACCAGCAGTTTGTCGGCTAATGCTATACGCTCTTGTTGTTGTTTAACCGTCGAATCCTTGGAACGCTTGGAATATCTCCCCTCTTCAGATAACATATCTGTACCATGTTCACTACTATGGGTTACATTAAACTGCTTTTGTTTTGAGGCAGATGCTTCATAAAGAGCTTTTACTTCATCATAATAATTTCCGGTAGGATCTTTCTCTGCTACAGCGAAAAAAGTGGGTACATCAATCTTCTTAACACACTCCAACGCGCTTATTGCTGGGTTAACACCAAATTGTCGTGGTGAAGATAATATCCCCAAACCTACTAATTCCGGTATGTTTGGCGCAGCGACAGCTGTAGAAGTACCTCCAATGGATGCTCCCATAGCCAAGATTTTAGTTGCTCCTCGTTCTCTTAAAACTTGGGCAGCAGCCAGTACATCTAAATCTCTACGATAAGTTCCTTCTCCAGATACCGAATCAGAAGGTTCATCATTTCTAAATGCCCAAAGAATCACCATATAACCTTCGTTTACAAGTCTTTCTGCAAAAGGAAGCCAACTATCAACCATCCATCCATTTTCATGACCTAGTGTGATACCTTTATTACTATTACCTAATACATAACCCGTTAATTTAACTCCATCTTGCGTAACAAACTCAACAGCATTAGCAGGGTATTTCTCTGGAAGACTCCCTAGAATGCCACCTGTAGGTACATCTTTTCCAGTTGCTACAATAATGCTTGTTTCATTTTTATCTTCAGCAAATACAACGGAAGGTAAAAATATTACCACTATACAAAGTAGTGCAATAAGATGCATGGCTTTTCTTTTCAACTTAATTCAACTCTTTCTTTTTGTACTCGATTTTGAAAAATAATGCTTATGACGTTTCAAGTTTCTTTAATTATGAATGAGATACGGAATACACTGATCAGAATATTTTACTATATGTATGTACCATCCTGCCAGTTAGCTTAATAGGGTTCAATGGCACCAGACAATAGATATAATCATCTACTCAATTATGTAATTGATTATAACAGAAACTTATATGCTTAAAACAAAAAAGCCGCATATAATGCGACTTACAAAGTCTTTCGATATAGATGCAATATTTTGAAGAGGCTTGTGATTTGTTTTCTTTGCTTGGTTCTCATCTATTCAATCAAGCCTAACTCTTCATATACCTTTCTAGAAACAACACCATTTGGAATAAGGTGATGATCTCTCTGGTACTTCTTAAGTGACTCGGTTGTATTGAAGCGGAACTTCCCGTCAGATTCCCCGTTGTAATATCCTGCGCTTTTTAGTCGGGATTGAATAAGCTGCACATCTCCACCAACATCCCCTTCAGCTAAATCCCTCGGATTTTGATCATTTTCTCCAAGTACATGACCGTATATCGTTACTTTGGTTCCAATCGGAATTAATTCGTACAGTTCAATGACATCCTTATTATGCATTCGGATGCAACCATGGCTAAGATGTTGCCCTATTGAATAGGGCTTATTCGTACCGTGAATTCCAAAATTGCCCCACGGTACATTTAATCCTATCCAGCGTGGGCCAAATGAGGGCCCCCAATTGGTTCCCTTATATTCAACTCTAAAATCTCCAACTGGAGTTGGTGTTGACGGATTGCCAACTGCTACAGAGTAGGTCTTAATTACTTGCCCATGTTCTCGTACAATTAATTTGTGACGTTCAGGGTAAATTGCAATCTCAAGATTGCTCTTATCATGTATAATCGGCAAGGCAGGAGTAGTTAAATGAAATACTCCTAGCATTGACAACATGATAAGAATTAATTTTTGATTAGTTAGTATCATGTGTTTTCACCATGTTATTTCATATTGATCAAACATCTTTAATATTTAATCAATGACGCTATTTTATACAGTTTAATTTGTTGATTTTCTCCTTGTATTTCCAGATCATCAATAAGATATATTCTGGATTCAGCTTCTTAATGAACTGTTAATTCGTATTATGGTTCAATAATTTGTGTGCCCACATTCACATCGTCTACCTTCCATTTGCCATCAACAGATTTATAGAACACATAACGATCAACAAGCTTGAGGTTGACAGGACCACTTTCTAAATAGGTAGATTGATGCATTCTTGCCACTGTGGTGCTGTTGTAAGTGATATCGGCTTTTTTTGTTAGTAAGGCGTTATTATTAATCCCTTTACTGTAAATAATTTTATTTATAAATGAGTCAGTGAAATAAGGTCTAAAATAAGTTCGAATTTGCGAAAAGTTTGATAGATCGGTGGCTTCATTTATCTTCTCATTAAGTATGTTTAAATCCTTTGCAAAATACTCCCTTCAATTAGGTTAACGTAATCTTAATAGATAATGCTGCAGATTATAATTAGGTATACACCAACTTTGTAATATACGAATCAAGAGAAAAAGTATGAATCATACATAAAACAAAAAAACCGCAATTTATGCGGCTTTTAATGTAGGGAATCGTCTTCTCTAGATGCGTTCATTGATTTTAAGCAATAATTTCTTTAAGACTTGTTTCTCCTCGTCGGTAAGAACTTGAACGATATCTTCCTCCACCATTTGGAATGAGTCTTGAAAGTCTTCGATCAGTTCAATTCCTTTTGGCAATACATATATATTTTTTTGCCGTTCATTATTGGCTGGTATTTTACGTTCGATGAACCCTTTTTGCTCTAAAACTTGAAGCATGCTCGTAATGCTGGCCCCTCGTAAGTGAAACCGGTCTGCAAGGTCCTTTTGAATAATTTGATTATTTTGGTTCTCGTAGATATATTCAATTACTTTTCCTTGTTGAGCGTTTAACCCCAGTTCTTTTATACTCTCGTCCGCTCTTTTCTTTAACTTAAGACCGATAATCTGAAACAAATCCAGATAAGGCGTATCCTTTCGGGATTGCATAACCATCCCCCTTCCCTCTAATTGTTAGAAACCTAATTGTAAGTAATTAAACTATACAGTGATCCTATAGGATTGTCAAAGAAATATTAGTTTGTTGACAGTTAGGAACCTAACAGTTATACTCCGAATTGTTGAATAACAAACACCTGGGAGGAATTCAAATGGAGAATATAACTCAAAATGCTGCGTTAAAACAAGTTACGGCGATTACAAATGTACGTATCTTTGATGGAGATCAAATTATTGCGCCCAGACATATTATCATTAAAGGGGAGTCCATTTTTTCAATTGGCGGAGACATTCCAGCCGATGCAACAATTATCGATGGAGAAAATGGGACTCTAATGCCTGGTCTGATTGATGCACATGTGCACACCTCAATCGGCGGATTACGAGATGCCTTAAAATTCGGGGTTACAACAGAACTCGAAATGAACGGCGATTTTACTAAACGAGGGCGCGAGATTCAGTTGAAAAATGTGAATGACGTCGCAGACGTCCGTTCTGCTGGCACAGCCATCACTGCCCCGGGCGGACACCCGGATGAATTACTGCCGGATGGAGATGAAATACCGGAATTCGTATTAAAGGAACTAGAGAAGTTATCGGAGGAAGACCGTGAAGCGATGTTGGCCGCATACGCCCACGATCACGAAGAAATACCGCAAGTGACAACGGTGGAAGAAGCGATTAAACATGTGCATACCCAAGTGGAGAATGGTGCCGACTATATTAAGATCATGATTGAAGAAGGAACGGTTATGGGTGCACCTGGCCTGCCTGTACTAAGCGACGAGATTCTAAAAACAGCTGTGACAGAAGCCCACAAGTTCAATAAGTTGGTCATCGCCCACGTCTTGACGGCTCGTTCATCGCAAGAAGCCATCGATTTTGGAGTCGACGGGTTGGGTCATTTGTTTATCGACAGACCCGATTACACGCCCGAGTTAGTGAAATCCATAGCGGATTCAGGCGCTTTTGTTACACCGTGCCTGGTGTTGAATTCATCAATTATTGGAAACTCAGCATCGGAATTGGCGAATGATCCTCGTGTTCATTCCAAGTTAAGTCCGGATTGGATTGATATTTTGAACTCAAGCTTCAATACGTACCCGCAAGGCAATATGGAGAACAGCTTTAAGAATGTGATGGACCTTCACCGTGCCGGAGTTGATATTCTGGTAGGGACGGATGTCGCGCCAGTTCCCGTTCCGAACCTTGGCGGTCTTGCCCATGGGGCCAGTGTCCACCACGAAATGCAGCTGCTGGTGAAGGCCGGATTCACTCCGATCGAAGCTCTTCAGTCGGCTACTTCCAAATCGGCCCGCTCTTTTGGTCTTCATGATCGCGGCCGTATTACCGAAGGTGCGCGCGCTGATCTTATCCTCGTAGACGGTGACCCGATCACTACTATTTCGGATTCCTTGTCGATCAAATCTGTGTGGTTCAATGGTTCGCAGCAACTCAGTTAATCCGATTCGGTCTCCGAATCTACCATGAAAAAGAAGCCCGACGCTCTTTGCAAGCGGCGGGCTTCCTGTTCTTCTAAAGCCTTCGTTTATGGTTGTAGCTGCCAGAGCGCAGGCACGTTGCTAGGCTCCCAACCCGGCAAGGAGGTATGGTTCTGGATGCATTTGTATACCTTGCCGTTATAGGATACGAGTGTATTGGCCGTATAAGCGGTATTTGGCGCCCATGGCGTTGCACTCGGACCGTCAGGCGTTGTCACGGTGACAGCATTGCTATCGCCCGATTCGTTGTTGGACGAGTCGAAAGCGCGAACCGTGAACGTATATTGCGAGTTCGGCGACAAACCGGTAACTTCCTTCTCGGTTGCCGTTCCAGTGACGGTAGCGATCACCGTGCTACCGTTGTAAATCCGGTAACCAGCGACGCCGGAATCATCTGTGGATGCATTCCACATCAACGTAACTGACGTCGATGTCGGCGTTCCCATTACATGCAGGCCGGTCGGATTGGTCGGTGGTGTCACGTCAACCGGTAACTGCGCAGTCGTAAACTGGACACTATTGCTGCTCTGCGACCGATTGCCGGAAGTATCAAACGCCTTCACCGCTAAGTTATAAGACGTGCCTGCCAATAGATTGGTGAGATTGGCGCTCGTCTGATTAGCTGTCGTAGTGGCAATGACATTGCTGCCGTTGTACACTTCATAACCCGCGACGGCTTTGTTGTCTGTCGAGGCTCCCCAAGTCAGCGTGGCCGTTGTTGTGCCGACGTTGCTGACGGCCAAATTAGTCGGAGCCGTAGGCGGAACGTTGTCGCCAGCACCGAATTGAGCATCAATGACGATGTACCAAGCATTTTGAGTATCCGCGATATCCCATACGCCGAGGATAACATTGTAGCCGTCTCTTTGCGGCACGTTACAAGTGTGAGTTAACGTTGCTGGCGGCTGCTGGCCATTCCCGTTGATCGTACAGAACGGAGTCAGATCAAATTGGGCACGTGTTAACGGTGCATTAGGATTCCAATCCGGCTTGGTGATGAAGTAACGGTAGCTTGTCGTGGCATGACGAGCAGTAAAAATCCAAGTAAAGTTGTTGGTGCCGCTGGTCATATTAACCTTGTTCCAGCGTGTGGCTGATTGCTGATCAAGCTGAGAGAAGCCGGCAAGACCGGCGCTGGCGATTTTGCCATCAGGCGGCCCGGCAGCAGGAAAGCCCTTCGGCCCCTCGAGGCTTTGAGGTTCGTAGATGATCGGGCCACAGTTGGTATTCAATCCGTTTTTACACTGGATCGCGCGGCTGGCCGGATCATTAATATATCCGTGGGCCGATACGTTTTTTGAAAACGCAAACATACAAGCGAATACGAGCAGAAGTCCGCCGCCAATCATCATTAAACGCAGGGTGAAACTGGAATCCGAACGGGTTTGAAACATCATCACATTACCTCCCATTATTTGGTTTGGTCATGATAAACCTTTCATTTTCCGACACCATCTTTGCGCATTCTTTAGAACTGCCTCCTCTCTTGAATATGATCCTACCAATGCTGTGCACAACCGTTAACGTGTGGGCATCCGCTCCTTTTTAAGCCGATTTATACAAACTCCTAAGGAGCTTATATACTCTTACAAAGTCAGGAATAACCATACCTAATTGCATTTCTGGGAAGCGTAAACAAGCCGGTTTGAAATCTTCGCGGGAAGGGGAAATTAAAATAAACGTGAGCAACTCTGCTCTACTATAATGAAGCAGCTATGTAAACTGCTGATGATTACTAACATTCATAGCGCGCAATGATTTAGAGGTCGGAACCAAGCTTATGAGTAAAGCATTGAGGGGTATGGGATCATGTCTTAATGTGGAGGAATCTATATAGAAAGGTATTACAGGGATTGGTCACAATGGAGTCGTGTTTAACGGAGTGTCAAAAACTGAGTGAAGTTAAAGTATGGCCCAGTAGAGACGAATGAAATGTTACCAGTAATTGGTTGTATTTATTATTAAATAATAACCATTTCTTGTCAAGAGTGTATTTTATCTGATTTCTTTTTCCCAGTATAATGGATCACTGTATCATAAAATAAAGAGCCGTTGTCAAAGACAACGGTCTCTTAATGCTATATTTCTTAATAGTTTTAATAAGGGCCGGTTATTTTCACCTTGAGTTTGTTGGATTCAACCGTGACCCCGTTTAATGTAATTCGGATCGACAGCTCGGCTTGGCCCGGATGCTTGGCGATAATCTCTCCGCTTGGATCGATCTCCGCCTTATCCGGACGGCTGCTTATATATTCAATGCTCGCGCCGGATAACTCCTTAGTTGTTCTTCCTTTCTCAAGGAAGACTTCGTAGGAATAATCGACTTTATCTCCAGGGTGGAGCTGAAGCGACTCGGCCGCCTTAAGCTGTATTTTGTCTATCTGTACCACTAAATTCGGATCGCTGTATTTCATCAGCTCGCTGCCATATTTGAAATATAAGTTGCCAAAGTCGTCCTGTGCTAACTTCTCTGCATTGCTCTCCAGCAAAATGGACAGCGTTTTGCTCGCTGCGTCGATCTTAAACATTTTACTCGTGTACGTTTGGTCAGCAACATAGCCGGTAAAAATGGTTCCGTAAACATTGCCGTCGGAGCCAACGGTCAAGTGGGGATTGCTGTGGGCATAATCGGCGGTAGGAAACAAATCGTCGCTGTAAATAACCTCCTGACGGTCCGGATCATAGATGAACAGTGCCCCGAGCGCCATCCCCCATATGTTGCCATCCGGGCCCCATATTAAAGAGGTTACTGCTTTTTTGCCCGGAACAGGTACCTGTTCAAGTTCTACTCGGCCCGAAGCTGTATCGTAAATGGCGAGCTTTGCTTCTCCACCGGTCATCGCGCCTGTACCCATAAATAGCTTTCCATTTTTATAGAGCAATGAATTGATCGAATGTCCTGCAATAATGTCCCGCTTCACATCGAACTTCCTAGTAACGGGATTGTAGATTGTTAGAGCCCCGCCTGTTTTGCCTGCAATCGGATAGGACCCGATGTATAACAGGTTTTGTTCTGGGACTCCGAGCATGGCGACAGGCCGGTCTTGATCGTAACCCAGCTGGTCAAGCCGTAGCGGATTATTTGGTTCCGATGGGTCTGTTCGATTCCATGGTTTGGCCGGATCGTATTCAAAGATAGTGGCTTTAGGATAAACGCCAAAATACATTTTTCCGTTCAAGGAGCCGAACCCCTCGACTTGGCCGATCTGAGGATAGTGCTTGGTTTCATTGCGTGTCGGTGAGTAAATTCCCATCCCCCCGCCTGAAATGAAGCCCGAAGACAACATTTGCCCGTCTGTGCTCTTCCCGATGTTAAACAATTCTACAAACTGTGGCGGAAAAGGAAGCTCCGGGGTCTCAATCAAACCGGTCTCCAAATTATAATAGAATGCTCTTCCGCTATTCCCAGCCAACCCGACCAATGTCCAGCCCGGATGCTTTGACTGGTCAAGCTGTACATAACCAAAAGCGACACCCGCTCCCTTAACATCCACACCCAGCGAGCCATAAACCCCCGTACTCACATCGTATGAATAGAGAGACCACTGCTGCGCACCTCCAGGAAGGGTCTCGTAATAAGTGTAGAATACTTGTTTGCCATCAGGCGATAACGGTGAAAATCCCCGGGTATTATAGGCCGTATTTTTATTTATGATCCAGCTTGCAGAATCGGGGTCATACACAAACATGACAGGTCCCGGATCCACACGCACGAATAATTTACCTCCTGCATACTGGAGATCGTAAACCGAAGTCATGCCGTTAAATTCAGGCGGATTAAGCGTTATGGATGTACCACTAGCGAGATCGTATTGATAAAGCTTTGCTACATCGGCTCCCCCTACATAGATCACTTGGCGATCGGAATCGTAAGCAAGGCTGCGGATGTGAGCTTCTTTGGATGAGGACTTGAAGGATTTAAGGATACGAGTCTGGTCAGTTACGGGATCATATTCAAACAGCGTTTGGGAATATCCTGTTCCTCCATACACTTTGCCATCTTCTCCGGCTACAAGCGTCCAGATGACAGTATCGGTAGGAACCGGTTTTCCAATGGCGCGCAGCTTATCCTCCATCGGATCATATTGAAACAAGGTTCCGTTCGGCGTGCTGCCAATGTATACCTTTCCGTCGGAAGCTGTCACAATTGCCCATGCTGCAGATACGCTGCTCCCGTCAAGTGCAACTAAAGGATGGGTTGCCTTCACTTCTTTCGTTTCTACATCCATCACGATGAATTGTGCCGGATCGCCCTGAGCGACTGTAAATAAGGCATCCCGCCCATCCCTGTCTTTACCGAAAGCAGCGGTCATCAGAGTTAGACTCGAAGATTGCGGCCCTAAATTCGTTAAATGCGGCGAGGAATTTTGCGTTTCCAATGCTACGTTGTCAACGAAATACCTGCCTGTCTGATCGCTATTAAAATAGAAGGCTGCCCTGACCTCTACTGCATTTTTAGGTGCGGCGGCAGCCACCCTTAAACTTTGCCATTTGCCCAAGGGTTCACCGACCAGGCCGCTGACTACAGAGACAAGCTTACCGTCTGCATCATAAAACCTGAGGTCGGCTTTGCCGCCTTTGCCTTCCTCTGAAAGCACCTTTGCTGTCATAATGACATTACCAAATGGCTGTGCTGCGTAGGCGTCACTCACCGCTCCGGAGCCTGCTGTGGGCATCAGGCGTTCCACCTGAAGACTTCGCTGCCCCTCCTCAAAAACGGACTCACTTATGATCAGGGCAGTTGCATCTTCATCAGGCTGCCAGCCCGGTAGACGACCATCTTCTTCCGAAATCTCAAAGCCGCCGTTGACCAATACGTTGGTCGAATTATCATCTGCATACGTTTTTGCTATTGCCCACTCAACACTTGCGAACATCATGATAGCCGTTACTACTACAGCAACCCGACTCCTCCACTTGCTTCTCACTAAACTCTCTCCTTTGCGGTTAAATTTTCTTGCAATTTGGGTAAGCGCTTTCAGAAATCGTTATCATCTTATCACACCCTCTCTTTCGTATACAAGTAAAATACATGTATTTAACGTGCGGTATATCTTTCTTTTCACGTATCAAATTGTTTAAAGCTTCATTACTGAAGTGGACATAAGCTTAATTAGTGTTAATAACTTGAATTTTCAACCAAAATATAGCATGAATAGATACATAACAATTCGTTCAATGATTGTGTTCGATCAGGCCCAATGATCAACGTCTTTTTCATTTTTTAAAGGGTCGTAATCAAGCAGATCTGAATAAGAAAGGCGGAACATCCATGTCAAAAATTGATTTAAGTTCGGAGAAGAGAGTTAAAAGGAGATTGTTACCTAAGCTTCCTCTTCCTCAGATCTCCCCACTTCGTTCGGGTTGGAAGGGAGCGCTTATCGCACTTTCTTTGGTTACGTTGTTCATTTTTTTGGTGCAGGCCTATTATTATCTTGGTTCGCGGGGCATTCTGGACTACTTCGTAGGTACCGTACTATCCTTGCTTGCAATCCTGATTATTATGGGAGTCGTTGCCGGTTTATTTCATTGGGCGAAAAAGATGCCTTCCCGTTACATATGGTTTATGCTTGCGTCGTTTGCCTTGCTGTTGATCAGCTTTTTGGGGCCACTGTCACTAACGATACTCGTTCTTCTTGCCATCATCTTATGCTCTTCTTTGCTTGGAGCCTTGATTTATCGATTGATGAAGGGAGCCTACCGTGAAGCTGCGAGATGGGTAAAAGTAACAACAGGTACAGGGACTGTCTTTCTCTTCATTTTGTTCTGTATATTAGGATATTGGCTTACGAGCGGTAGTGTTGTCGAACTTAAAGTGCCCTATCCCCTGCAAACCGTCAAAACCGAGAAATACAAGCAGACTTCTTTGGCTAATCCGGCCGAACTCGGGACTTTCCCCGTAAAGTCGATAACCTATTCAAGCAATCCAACATATCGCAAGGATCTGAACGTCCCAGGGCATCTGACAACGGAGACTGTAGATGGATCGGCTTTTGTGGGTAATTGGTCATCTCGGCGTACAAACACCTTCGGTTTTGGTCCGGAAGCCATGCCGTTAAATGGCACGGTCTGGTATCCAGAAGGCGATGGTCCCTTCCCGCTCGTGTTAATTGTGCATGGTAACCATCTCGCGACCGATTACTCCGATCCCGGATATGCTTATTTGGGCAAATTGCTGGCTAGCCGCGGATATATCCTAGCTTCGATTGATGAGAATTTTTTAAATAGTTCTCCTTACGACGACCTGTTTATTCTCGATGGGTTAAAAGATGAAAATCGCGCCAGGGGTTGGTTATTGCTGGAGCATTTGAAGACGTGGGAAGCATGGAACTCCTCAGAGGGAAATCCATTCTATGGCAAAGTAGACATGCAGCAGCTCGCCCTGATAGGGCATTCTCGAGGAGGCGAAGCTATCACGATAGCAGCAAACTATAATGAATTGACGACGTACCCTGAGGATGCAAACATCAAGTTCAACTACCATTTCAACATTCGTTCCCTCATATCGATAGCAGGAACTGATATGCAGTACAAACCAGGTGGGCAGCCCATCCACCTCCAAGACGTCAACTATTTGGCCTTGCACGGCTCTAACGATATGGATGTAAACTCATTTATCGGAGCAAATCAGTATTATCGTACCCGGTTTACGGAGAATAGCAATTACTTCAAATCTTATGTGTACATCTATGGCGCGAATCATGGGCAATTCAACACGGCATGGGGCAGAACCGATGTTACAGGGCTTGGAAATCTGCTATTTAACACCGCCGAACTGCTTTCTGGTGAACAACAGCGCGAGGCTGCGGAGGTACTGATTTCGTCCTTTTTGGAGGCAACACTGAGAGACAAGGACCAATACCGGATGGTGTTCCAAGATCTTGGGTACGCCAGGGAATGGCTTCCCAATACGATGTATACCAGTAATTATTGGGATGGGAAGACCACCATGGTGAGCAGTTATGAAGAGGATTATGATCCTTCAACAACTACGCTGCCCGGTGGCCGCTTAGAAGGAGAATCCCTGAAGGTCTGGAAGGAAAACAAAGTGAAAATGGTACACTCGGGTGATCAATACAGTGCTGCTTTCCTGGAATGGGATAACACGGCTGCTCCTTCCACTCCAGTCTATAAAGTCATTTTGCCTAAGTCGACCATCCAAACCTCCAAGGATAGTGCCCTTGTATTTTCCATGGCTAACAATGATAAACTTCTTGATGCAGGCGATACAGATGCTTTGGTCGATTTGACGGTATCCGTGGAAGATGAAAAAGGAAATACTAGCAGCTTGCCTTTAAGTCACATCTCTCCCCTACTTCCCATGTTTGAAGGCGTTCTAGCGAAAAGGCCGCTAGGTTTCTTAAAGACCACCAAAGAGCCCGTATTTCAGAACTTTGTTTTTCATTTAACCGATTTTGTTGAAGCCAACTCCCAATTGGATCCGGAACGAATCAGCAAAATCAGTTTTAGTTTTGACCGATCGACTAAAGGTAATATTTTAATTAAAGACATTGGTCTCCGCCAATGACAAAGATATTTCGTAATGGCACTGCGAGATGCTGCTTACTTTAAGGAAAGTACACGATACAAAAACACATTGGCCCCACGCACGTTAACGTGCGTGGGGCCTTATTCATCACCCTATTTCATGATTCCACAATCATATTACATAGTCAATTTGTGCTACTTTAATCAAACCTTTTTCTCAGACCTATTGCTCATTCTTTTAAATAGCAAGATGGCAAGGAGTAAAGCTAAACATACAGCGGCAAAACCGAGCCAATTCAAATACAGGACAGATGTACGACTGACGACAAGCCCGCCTAATCCAGAACCCAGTGCAAAACCAAATTGGATAAACGAAGTATTTACGCTAAGTGCAATGTCCGGATTTCGAGGCGCAAGAGTAACCAGAAATAGTTGCTGAGCAGGAGAAATACTCCATGTTGCTAACATGAAAATCATGAGTACCACGATTAATATAAAGAGATTGACACCGGCAAGAGCGAATAAAAGAAGAGTCACCCCTTGTAACAGGAGCCCGAGATAAATCGTAAATTTCGATCCCTTTGAATCTGCTAACTGTCCTCCAATTTTTGAACCGACAAAGCTGCAAATGCCCGCCAGGAAAAGAACACCGCTAATTTCGGTCATGGAAAGAGAGGACGTCGCTTGCAAGAACGGCGTAATATACGTGAACAGTGTAGCATAGCCACCAACATATAATAACGTAATAACTAATGCAATCAGAATAGTAGGTTTTTTCAAAATAGAAAGCTGCATTCTGAGAGTAACCTTTTCTTTTTCTTTGATTGCCGGAACCTTTTTATAGATGATAAATAACGGAAGAGCACTTAATAAACCGATTAAAATAAATAGAACTCTCCATCCAAATATCTCACTAAATGCCAATAGGAACACCGAGCACTAGCGAACTGCTAAGCCCCATCAAAATGATTCCGATGGCGTTGCCTCTTTTTTCTTTTTCTACGAGTCTTGTCGCTACTGCCATAGCTACAACGGTAGTCATTCCACCGCTAGCCCCTTGAATAATTCGTACCCATAGTACTGATTCATAAGTAAGATCTACTAACATGAGTCCATTGCTGGCAATGAACACACCAAGGGTAGTCATCAGTAGCTTTTTGCGATCTATATTGATCGTGAATGTAATTAACATTGGAGCGATAATCGCCGCTGCGAGAGCAAACACAGTCACCAGCAGCCCGGCTTCGGAAGTAGATACTCCCAAGTCCGTCGTGATCATTTCAATGACTCCTGTAATAATGTATTCAATGGTCCCGATCAGAAAAACAGCCAGTGCCAGGATGTAGATGATTCCTTTATTTTTCAATTTACTCCACTCCACCTTCTTCAATTATCTATGTATAATTGGGATTTGTATTTCTATGAATTGTGCATCTTGTTCTGCAGATATCGGTAAATATAGTTCCCTACCCGCTTCGTTTTCCTTGATCTGATAGTTATTCTTCTCAATCCATTTAGCTAAATGAACACAGGCCGCACCATCAAACTTAGAATTTGAGTGAAAAGCCATCGTGGCCATCATTGGCTCTGGAGGAAGGGTCCGAAGCTGAAACGGGTCCGGAGAAGATCGTAGATCACAGGTTAAAAAATAACCGACTTCAAACTCAAACTCATCCTCTTTTCCGTCGATTTCTTTCCACAATACAACCTGAGGCCCTAGAGTCAATTGGCGAATCTCCTTGGTTAATAGCTCATCAAACTGACGAAACAAATCTGGAATATCCTCTTCTCTCCCGCATGCTGTCTGAAAAAGAAACGATTGTGCACCTTCCGCTTTGACTCTGATTTCTTGACCTGTTTCGAATTGACCCTCTTTTTCTATAAGCTGCATACGCTCCTCAATCCTGACGAGCTTAGCTTGTTCTGTATCAATAATTTGCTGGATTTCACTTCGTTTCAGCTTAAACATCCCTTGAATATTCTCCAGTGTAATATCCTCCTGGAGCAGCTGTATGATCTGTGGCAATGTGAAACCGAGTTCCTTATAGATTAAGATACGGTTAAGCTCAAGAAGCTGATCTGCGGAATAGTAACGGTAGCCCGTATCGTGATCGACCTTTCTCGGCTTAAGTATGCCGATCTGGTCGTAATAACGCAGTGTTTTTAATGAGACCTTGCTTAGCCTGGAAAACGCACTGATTTTGAACAAAATATCAACTCCAATCTATGACATAATCTGATTATACAGTTTCCCGTGCAGGGGAAAGTCAAGGGTTTAGACAACGAAGACACCCCCGAGAGCAACTTTTACGAGGGTGTCTTCATTAGATTCTACGTTTGTACTGCCATATCTTTAATACAGTCTACATATTATGCAGATCGTACTTGCTGATGCCTTTTCCATAACTGTCGATAATATATAAATCGGTTTTGTTATTGAGAAGCTCATAATCACTGTTGTTATAATATTCATCTTCAGTGAATGACTTAATGACGTTCAAATTCTTGGAATCCATTATGATGATTTCGTACTTATTGCCCTTATTAACGGTAAACATGAAGCTCTGTTGGTCCTTCGCTACATATGCTAAGCTCCAGTAACGATTATAGCCGGTACCTATAGGCTTGTAAGACTTGCTGGAAATCAGCTTGCCGTCTGAAGCATAGAGCTTTAAGGTATCGCTTTTACCATCGATAAACAGAAAGCGATCCTGAAGTGTGTACACTTCTGTCCTACCGTTTACATATGGAAGTTTTTTTGTCCATTTTAACTGCCCTGAAGGATTGAAAGCTTTGAGCGTTAACGTATTCTTAGCAACATTTTGAGCAATCAATGTGCCATCCTTCAGTACATTTACAGGGAGGTATGAATTGCCGTCTGTTACTGTTCTGATTTTTTTACCCGTGGCGAGGTTAATTATATATGTATTCGGGTCATCATTATAGGTTTTAGCAAACACATAGTCCCCTTCTATATTGACAATCAAATACGGCACTGTGTATTTCTTGGTTTTATGGCCAGCGGAGTCATAATAATATAAGGTGGATTTGTGATCCTTGGAGTCTGAGACGACATACAGGCTGCCGTTATCCCCCGGGTACATATTTTCATAATAGTAGTAAGAATCGTATGGTTCCTGTGAAAAGGGAAGGGTGCTCGTCCATAACTTCTTACCTGAAGCCAGATGCATAGCGCTAATCTGATTCTTTTTTTCTACCATAAATATGTATCCATCCTCTGAGGGAAAGAAGCCAAAATCTTGCGGGATGGACCATCTGATTTGCCCTGTCGTAGGGTCAATATTTTCGAGATAATTCTTGTTGGCAGCGGTTTTCAGTCCAAGCAGGCTCTCATTCCCTTGGGAATCCTTCACGATCCCCCAATTATGAATAGTAGGAAGACTCCATGTTCCCTTGGCTACATCAACTACCCACTCGGGCTGCGAGAGCTCTTTAGCATGCGCTGGAGTGCCATAGGCGAGCAGCGGCATGATGATACTGGCGATAAGCATACTTTTAGCGAATTTCCATTTCAAAGATGAACGACTCCTTCATGTTAGGTATATTAGGTCGAATATACTATAACACATCATGATAATTTGGACCTATTAAAAATTGATAGTGGGATTGTTTATTTTCCTCTCGTGTTATTAAAAAAGGCCGACCATCGGCCGGCAGTATTGATAGTGTGTTTGAACATGTTCCATGTTATGGCTCTATCATTTGTCTGCCTACGTTCACATCGTCTATCTTCCATTGGCTATCAACAAACTTAACGCTGCTTAGGCGGCCATAGGATGTTACCTCTCCGATCTATATATCCTTCGATATAATCCTCTGAAATTGCTGTATGAAGATATACCTTCGCCAAGTCACCATAAAAAGAATCTGCCCATTCAAATTGCGGCTTGATCACAAAGAACCCAGATTTATCTATGAATCCATAGGTTCTCCCTCGACTCGCAGGAGCTAGTCCTCCAGAAAAAGTTCCCCCTGCCTTGATGAACTGGATGATCTTTTCGCCTTTCTTGTTGATATAGAAGGATGCCCCATTACGTTCAACGAATGCTAGTCCTTCTGAGAAAGGTTGAGCGTTTGTGAACTGAGGTTTTAGGAGGTAATCACCTTTTGAATTGATATATCCGTATTTTCCGTTAACGCTCACAACCGCTGTGTCTTCGGAGAATTGCTTAGCATAATCAAATTGTGGCGATATGACCATCTTACCTGAAGTATCGATATACCCGTATTTTCCCTTTGCACTGAGCTTCACTACCGCCTTTCCTTCAGAGAAATCGAAGGTCTCGCTATATCGGTAAGGGATGACAAGCTCACCCTTAGTATTTATAAAGCCGGAAGCCTTTCCTTGATTAACACGTGCTAGCCCTTCCGAGAAATTGAAGGCTTTGTGGTAAATAGGCTTGATCGCGACCTCCCCTTGTTCGTTGAGATAACCATACCGGGTCACTCGAGTACCATCAGGTGTTCGGCTTTCATCCATAAAGAGTGCCCTCCCCTCGTACAGGGGGCCACATTTATTCTTCAAACACTCGAAAAGTTTATTCCCAGCTGAATTATAATAAACTTGTTTATTATTTGTATGATCCACAATATAGTAAGTTGTAGACGCTAGACCTGGATATACCAGATTTTCGTAGATGGGCTCTACTATAACTTCACCGTTGCTGTTGATAAATCCGAATTTTCCTTTTTGCTCAATGGGATACAATAGGTGGTTAGTTGAGGCATTCAATGACTTAGAGTCATCTGCATTTACTTCATGATGAGTAGTCCCAGCAAACCCGAACCCCATGTACAGAAATCCCATGAATACGATGACCTTCTTTAGCAATGAGTCCACACTCCTTTTTATAATGGCTGTATCTAGAACTGAAATTTATAATTGTAAACGGTACATTAAGAAGTAACGCAAATAATAATTTTGAATATAAGCATATTCACTTCACCATATGATTCACTCTTCTTGCATATCCTTCAATCTTAATTAACGTCAATAAGCAAAAAAAGTTACATAGAAAAATTGAATTCGATGGAAAAGAACCTTTAAATATTGTTGGAATAAATTCACTCATTATCTAAAAAAGAGCAGCCGGTCAAATTGACCGGCTGTCTCATTGTCATCATTGAACTATCGTCCTCAACATGAGGATTGTTCCAAAGTTAGCTCATTACAACCATTGAAAAAAACTTTTCTCCTTAAATAATCACCTATAAGGTGTAAATAAGTTAACCTTACGAAAATTAATCAATGCATCAAATGTCTCTTCTAAATTCATATCTAAATAATAATTGTCATTGTTACGGTTGTTAGGATCATTCAAATCAAAACCATTAAGAGAACCGATATGTGGCATTTTCAACTGATCTTTTGAGAGTAGTCGCTTTAATTGCTTATCTTCCTTTGCACGATCAAAATCCAAGAAATAAACATCTTCTGGTAATCGCGTGAATGAACTAAGTAACAGGTTATCACTATGAACAGTTATTGTAGGCGGATTCTTTTCAGTTATTATCATGGAGTCTGCTGCTAATACACCCACATTAAAAGAGGTTCCAATTGAATAATATGCATCACCATAACTCTTCTTCAAAAGTTCGCCTAGATAAACCGTATTATATTTGTCGCTATCTATTCTGATCCCACGATCTCTTAGATCTTTGGCCATATATTCCCCTAATTTCATTTTATTATAGAGATGACCATTATGACCTACAACTAAGATCGGTCCGTTCACTTGATTTAATATCCAATCTACTTTTTCTTTCATTGCTGCATCACGATTATTCGAACCTGAAATAGAGTGTAGGAAACCATAACTTTCACTAAAATCTCGTAGCCATGAATTATTTATCGTTGAATAAAGAACATGTACAGACCTTGCATTCTGCAAGGCAACCTCATACGATTGTTTGCTGGATTTGGATATAAGATAATCAGCATTCATATTCATTTTGTGTATCAATTGCTCAATACGTCGAACATCATTTTGTAGCAGAGGACTCCATCTTTTTTGAACCTTTATATAATCAGTTTCCGTCATATCGCCCATTAATTGTCTGGATAAATCTTTCACCATCTTAACATTCACAAAGACATTTCTAATCTCTTGATATAAATCACTATCCACATCTTGTAAGTACTTTTTAAGTAAGGGTAGTATTAGCTCTAATCGCTGAACATCCATACCCCAATATTGCAATTGTTCTTCACTAGACACGGATCGATTATATTCACGCATCCAATTAAATAACTCAGCCATCTCTTGCGTATGGTACAAGGGAAACCAATCTTTCCACACATCTTGCAACTCTATCTCTTCGCCCGAAAGATATCGATTCATTAATTCAGAATTGGCATAATCCTCTTCCACTACTAAGGTGCGAACACCATAGTTTTCAACAAGAATCTTTAATACATCAAGCCGTACAGATTGAAATTCAGCATTGTTATGACTCGCTTCGCCTAAACCAATAATTTTGACACCCTCAGGGATTGTCAATTGATTAACAGGTACTGCATACTTCTCTAACTTATCAGTTAGTTCCTTTGGCTGACTTGAACAAGCAGTAAGTAAAATCAAGATAATGACCATCCATGCTAATAAAAATCGCCTCATTGCTAAGACACTCCTCTCCGTAGTGAATTATCTTCTACTTACTTCGGGCGGACCTAGCGACTTTAGCCGAATTGCGTAAACAATGTGTTACCTGCCGGCGTACTTCTCCTCTGCTCTCTTTTATAGTCTTCTATGTATGTTTCGTGATGATACCTAGGAGTAAACCTTTTGCAAACTTCGTAATTTTTCCATATGTAGAGTATTCGTGAAATTATTAAACTATCCTGCCCCGTTAGTTTAATGAAGAAAAAGCGGAAATACTTATATAATCGGTAATCGGTTGGAAGTGGAATTGTTCATTTCCCTATCGTAATATAAAAAAGGCCGACCACCGGCCGGCAGTACACAAATGCTCGTGAGGCATGATTTAATTATTCAATCCTAGACTTCGTTTATATGCGAAGATTTCTTCGACGGCTCGATGGTATCCTCCCGCGGCCCGAAAAGAATCACCCGTTTCAAGGGCTGCCTTTTGCATTGATTTGTTCTTGAACACGCGTTCTGCCGTCTCTCTCAGTTCTTCCGAAGTTAACCCTTCTTGATTTAGATGGACGCCTGCTCCGATTTCAGCAACACGCTTCGCCACCATAGGCTGGTCTGCACTTTGGGGAATTACAATTAGCGGCACACCATAATAAAGACCCTCGCTCGTGCTGTTCATGCCGCCATGTGTGATAAATAACTTGGCTTTTTGCAGTACTTCGAGTTGCGGAACGTAGCTGTGAACGGAAAAATTCTTTGGGATCTGCCCCAGTTCAGCAATCGGGGTTTGCCCGCCGAGGGATAGAATTACGCTGTACTTCGTTTCTCCAAACGCAGCAAAACAAAGCTTATAGAAATCCACAGCCTGATTGATAACCGTGCCGAAGGATATATAAATCAGGTGATCTGTGTCCACATGAGCGAAATCAACAGGACCACTTGAACGCGGCACGATTGACGGGCCAATGAACTTGAAACTATCATCGAAGCTTACTCCATCTGGTTGGAAGCTTTTCGAGGTATAGACGATGCTCAATGGCGCAGGATTGCAGGAAACCTCGTAGGCAGAACCAACGTGTACATTATATTTCACTTCCAACTCACTGGCTAAGTGCTGAAACTCCTGTTGTGCACGCTCATTTACTTCTACCGGAATATGGCTTGAAAGCTGTTCTTGTAGACGGTCAAAGCTGTGTTGTTGAGATGCAAAGCTCGTACACGAATTGATTGCCGGCAAATTGAGGATTTGAGCAAGTAAACGGCCGCAGCCGAACATCGAGTCATGAATGATGTAATCAAATTCTTTTCCCTTGGTTTGCTCAAGAACGCTGGGAATGATGATGTCAGCAGTGCGCAAAAGTCCACCCACGCGTCCCCAGGGGCTCCTTCCTCCAGCCAAAAAAGCCTCCACAAATTTACCGATATCAAACGTGATTACTTCTACGCCCTCCTGTTCGATGCGATCACGGTATTGATCCGCTATACAATAAACAACTTCTTCCTCACGACGAACCAGTTCTTGAACAAGGCCAATGGTTGGATTAATATGGCCTTCGGAACCTGCATTGATAAATAAAACACGTGCCATCGTCATATCCTCCCTCATAATGAAGCACATTCAACGCTCATACGAATGTACTAAAATTTATACCAAGGTTTTCGTCATAATAAAATCAACTTGTTCTTCATCACCCATATAAAAAGAATGAGCTCCGGTTTGAACAAACCCCATCTTCTTATAAAAAGCTATCGCATTCTCATTTCTTTCCCATACACCTAACCAGATACTCTTTTTATTCCGTTCTATCGCAATTTCGATAGCCTTGTTTAACAGATATTTACCAAGCCCAAGTTTTTGAAATTTGTTTCTTATATATATTCTCTCGATTTCAAGCGAGTCATTGCCCATGTTTTCGGATTGAGCATTATTGATATTTACCTTTAAATACCCAGCGATTTCTTCATCAGAGGATATGAAGTAGAATGCCGAGGAGATATTACACAGTTCTTTTTCTAATTGGTTTAAGTTAAATGCTTTGTCCAAGTAGGCTTTCATGTTTTCAGGTGAATTTTGATTCTTAAATGTGGTATCGAACGTTTCAACACCAACTTCCTGAAGCAAGCTAAGATCATCTGCCGTGCACTTTTTTATAGTTATAGTCAATGTTATGGTCCTCCATATCATAAATCAGTAATTTCTTTTGTTTCCCTTCTTCACATACTCCCAGTCTTTTTCTACATTTTTGGAAACTTTTGTTAGCATGTTTAATAGAGATTCTGTTTCATTCTCGCTGAGCCCCTCTAATGCAATGGTATTGGAATAATCATGTTCCCGTTTGATAAAAGGATAAATTTTCTCCCCTCTTTCTGTCGGAAAAAGTCTTTTGATTTTTTTATTATGCTCATCATCTATTTTTTCAATAAAGCCTTTCAATTCAAGTTTTTTTATCGCGCGGGCTGCGGTTGTCCGATCTACCTTTATCATCTCGGCTAACTTTTCCTGTATGATTCCTGGGTTCTCACATATTCGTACAAGGTATAAATACTGCCCTTTTGTCAGATCGTAGTCTTTGAATTCAATATTGCTTATCGAATCTAATGCTCTGGCGATTTTTCCGATTTCGCGGAGAATTTCCATCATCCTGAACTCCCTTAGCACGTTAATTTTGATGCAAATGCAACAAAAATGATATTTCCTAGTTTACTCTATTTTTTGTTGTGTTTGCAATAATGCGCATAAAAAAAGGCCAGCCAGAATTTCTGGCTAACCTATAAATACGTAATCAACTAGTTATCTATAAATCGAGGCCAAATAAATTTGTCCATCCTCTTCCTCATAATGGAACGACAGCTTGCCTGAACCAAAGTTGTAGATCATGTCGTAGACTCCTTCGGCTTCATTGAAATATTCATCATTCGGTTTGCCAAGCCACAGTTTAACTGTAGACGGGTACAGATTGCGCTTTTCAGTAAACATGTTGAATACCATAACTCTTGCATTGGAATCTAGCTCATGGAGATAGTAATCGAAGCCAATTGCATAGTTTGGATAAACATAGAAGGCACCCCATTCACCGTTCTCCCGCAGCTTGGCTTTTTTAAGCGTACTTTGGAGCGATTTATGAGTCATGCCGAGCTTGATCCCTGGCTGGTCGGGAAGAATCCCTTTCTTTGCAGCAGCCTTCAAGCTTTCGAGATAAGCACGGTCACCCATTCCTGAGTTAGGCCAGGATGGATGATTATAATCCATGTACCTTGTATCGGCCAGACGCAGTTCCAGCTTATTCACGTTAAGTTTGAATGTATTTACGGCATACTTGGCAACAGCGTTATTGTAAAACTTGAACTGTACCCGCGCATCTGACAGCATGCGCACACCGTCTCCCCGTCCTGCAGGATAGTAGTCATCCATTTTTTTGCCATTGTGATTGACAAACTTCACGGGCATCAGTGACCCCGAACGAATAATGAAGGGGTTAGCCAGATTAAAATTGGATGTCCCCCATTCCGTGATCATCAGAATATCCGGTGTCCCCTTTTCTTTGCTTTGAACCGTATAATGCCAGGTCTGAGGCAGCGTAACTCCGCGCAGGCCAAGGTTCACGGATTGTATCGTACCATATGTCGCTCCTTTTTTGACAAGTGCTGCTTTATATGTACCTGTGTACTGCTTGTCCCCCGGCTTATTTCCGGTCCAATAGTCCTTTTCGATCAAGGTTGATGATTTTTCATCTTGAGCGAAAATATAAACCGTGTAAGAGTTCTGATACGCATCCCGTAGAGTAAAAGACATTCTGCTTATCTTTTTTAATTTCTCTACAGGCATGCTCTTCCCTTGTGCCTGTGCAAAATCTGCTGACACGAACATGCAAACTCCTGCTAAAATAATCGTCAACAGAAAAGTGCACAGCCATGTTTTGTTGCGAAAGTACTGAACCATCCTTCGTTTTCCCCCTGTTAATTGAGATGATATGTATGTTGTGCCGTATTTGAGTTTATCATCTTCCGGGGGTATTTCCCATAATAAAATGTCGATTCTTCAGTGTTAAAATCGAAATTTGTCAGTGAACTGAAGTGGGAATCAATGAACTGAAGTTCAAACCATGTTGCGATATTCCAGAAGATTCTTCAAATTTGAGATTTTCTGCAGCAGCTTCTCCCCGACATTGGTTTCCCTCACCAGCTTACGCTCCAGTTCTTTGTCCACAAGTCTTTTTATAGACAATACATCCGTTCCGTTACATAACACATCTTCTTTAGAATTGAAATGCTGATGGGCGACGAGCTGCATGCCAAAGGAATTATACAACAAGGTATATCCGGCGATGCCCGTTGTGGATTGATAAGCTTTGGAGAAACCGCCGTCAATGACGACCATTTTCCCGTTTGCTTTAACGGGATTCTCTCCACGGATTTCTCTAACTGGCGTGTGGCCGTTAATGATATGTCCTTGATCCGGATTCAAACCAAACTCCATCAGGATTTGCCGGCAGATTTCCTCATTTTCACGCAAATGATAGTAAGGGTTCTTTCTCTCCTTATGGGTTTCGTTATCTTGGATAAAGTACCGTTCAAAGGTGGTCATTTCTCTCTTTCCAAAGAGCGAGGAGCATTCTCCTGTCCAGATGTACCATACCATGTCCGTTGCCAAATCATCCGTCTGTTCCGGATGTGCAAAGGCGTAACGTAAATAATATTCAAAAACATCGATGAGCCCACGACCCGAATACGTCTTGTCTTCAATCTGCATTTCTTCCATGTATCCTTTTTCGTCCAAAGGAATACAACCGTGGATTAACAAATTCCCGTTATATTTTAAATAAAAGCTGCCCTTTTTCATAAGAAAATGCATATGTCTGGCCAGCTTTTCGGAATGCTGAACGGAGAACAGCAGCTTTTCCATTACCTGCTGTTCTTCCTCCAGTAATTGTTCAGGCTGCCGCGGATTTACGGATGCGAAACAGGTGTTTTCCAGCGGGTAAGTTTTTCCACCGATCTTGATCTCATTTTTGTCGTAATCGATCTGCTCAAGCATAAGCCTGTCAGACATATTAAAGTATGGGCGTCTCTTGATAATCGGGATTTCAAGCTTAAACTGGATTATGGCAATGGCTTGATGAATTTTTGTAATCTGCAGGATTTCCTGCTCCGATATGTTATGGCCGGCCTGCAGTTTCGGTCTGAATGCCGGATTGTCATCATAGTATTTCTCCGCCAAGTTTAGCAATGGGCGAAGATTGATCCCGTAAACATCTTCAATGATGTCCAGATTGTCGTATCTGGCGCAGATTCGGATAATATTTGCAAGACAGACCAGGGAACCCGCATAGGCACCTATCCACAGGACGTCATGGTTGCCCCACTGAATGTCTACAGAATGGTAGTTGATCAGCGTGTCCATAATTTTATCGGGGTCTGGCCCACGGTCATAGATATCTCCGACCACATGAAGATGGTCAACCACCAGGCGCTGGGTCGTATAAGCAAGGCCTATAATGAGCTTGTCTGCCTGGCCCAAGGAGATAACTTGCCGGTATATTTCCTCGTAATAAGGATCCTTATTGTTGGTCGAATCGGTTTTGTAAAGTAGCTCTTCTACAATATATACAAACCGCTCCGGCAGAGCTTTACGCAGCTTCGAACGTGTATATTTGGAAGAGGCATAAGAAATGAGCTTAAGCATGTGCTCAATCGTTTGTCTATACCAACGGTTCAAGGCTTGTTTATTGCACAGGTCTCCTTTAACCAGCTGTATTTTTTCTTCCGGATAATAAACTAACGCCGCAAATTCATTGATTTCTTTATCCGTCCAATCCTCACGGAACAAATCTTTGATTTTCTCTTTAACCATACCCGATCCGTTTCTTAATACATGCTGAAAAGCCTGGAACTCCCCATGCAAATCACTGACAAAATGCTCAGTTCCCTTGGGAAGATTACAGATCGCTTCAAGGTTGATGATTTCTGTTACGACTTTTTCTTCCGTATCATATTGCTGGGCCAATAATTCTAGAAATTGTGCATCCAAAACAGGTGCCCCCCTCAAGGAATATGGTGATTTATGCAAACGGAATAATGGCACTCTCAAGATGCCATCCGAACAGGTCGTTCATGCTGTCGATGTTATCGCTCCTTATGTAGTATAGTTAACCAAAAAAATAAAATTATTTGTGTGTTGGTATCAAGAACGAGCTTATATACACATAAAAAAACCAGAGACCATGGGGGTCCTGGTTATTATATTGCTATCGATTAATTCAGGGTCCGTACTCTTTTAAGAAATCTCTGTTTTTAATCACCATCATCATTAATCAATTCTACAGCTTTCTCAATGTACTCGTCTCTGCCTTCCATAAGTCCTTCAATGGTTGGATCAAGACGAATATGTGGCTGCAAGCCTATTCGTTGTGTAGGTTTCTTCTCCGGATCAAATATACCGATTCCAGTTATAGCGGTTTTTATTTTTCCTGGAAGCATAAAGATACGCATATCACCATCAGTTCCGGCAGATGGTCTTCCGAGAACTATGGAGTTTTCTGTATTTCTGAGCGACATCGTTGTAAACTCACCGCTACTAATCGTATGTTCATTGATTAAAATCACGACTTTTCCTTAATAAACCTCGTTATTTGAATCTTGAGGTTTCCCTGAGATCATGGGTTCAAAATAATAAAATTCACCAGGGACTGCACGATTGGGGGCTGAAGCTGTGGCAAATACTTTTTCTGATGGAATCAGATATTTGGCTAATTCATAAGTGATTATGCTAGAAGGGTAGTTTCTAAGATCAATAATCAGACCTTTCGTGTTCCACCTCTTTTTCATGATTTTATCAATCTCTCCATCTTTCAAGAGACCAACATTAATATAGTAGATTTCTCCGTTCTCCATCGCTTGTGATTTTGTATCAACTCGGGAATAAATGTCTTGTTGACTGCCTACTGCACTAATATTCATCCTATTTCCCCGTCGTATGACGGTAACGTCCGTATTCTTCTGCTCGGTTCGAAATAGATCAAGAAAAAATAAGCTAGACGTGTCTTCTCGTGACTGTGATATATATTTCCTTCTATCTTCTAACAGCTCATCGATACTTTTGTCGCCAACAGTTAATATAATGTCTCCGACTTCAAGTCCACATTTGTTCATTACTTTACTTATAACAATCTGATTGTTAATCTCAATAAAGTTTACGGGAAGCCGATATGTACCGTAATAATCAGTAATTACCTCTCTATTTTTGCCCACCAAAATAGCGTGAGAATCATGTATCTTAGTTGTCAGTTCCGCTAAGGTCCTGAAATAAGAATCGTAGTCCGACCCATCTATTATTTTGGGGATAAAGTCCAGAAGTACTTGGTCCCAATCCTCTCCGATGACATCTTTATATGGATAGTAATATTCAATAATATTCCAATAGCGGAATAAACTTAGCAGCCTGTAGCCTGTATCATCGAAATTCATATTCGAGTACGGATTTTCTTTATCCATAAAAGTATAGTAGGAATCCTCCATAAAACGAACATATGCATGTTCACGTTCTGATATATTAGAATCCAGAAGCTTGGATAATTCAAGACTCAGATCTGTTCCGAGATATTCCTCGTCCTTGCACCAATCTGTGGATGGTCTAAGCTGTATGGAATCTTCAGAAAATTGATATTCTTTTTCAAGCTCACCAGGAATGGATTCGCTACCTAATGAATGAACCCACCCATAGAGAATGGAGTTAACATCCGAGTCTTCTGCTAAAATAGAGGGCATGATCCGAAACAACTCATAATCCCAATTTATATCTCCAGATATAACCTTAGGATGATGATATTTCACCACTCCCCATACCTTACTTAGCTTAGCCAGATCCTCAATCTTTTGCTCAGAAAGACTGGAAAATTTCACGCCACTTCCTGCATCAAATTCACGATCCTTCTCCCTCTCGAGTTGATTGCTCTCTTGTGAGGTAGAACATCCTGCGATAATGAGGGTAAACAATACACTGAAAAACACCAGGAACTTCCAGTTCCTGCTTTTTCCTTCTCTCATCTTTTTCCCCACCTTTCAGCTCAACAATTTATCATATTATCATTCGTGCAAATAAAAAATCCCAGCCTTAGATATTTCACTTATCCTAGGCTGGGGCTTATGTTGTCTGTGCTTTAACCGTAATTATACAGATAATAACAAAAAAGGTGAAGAGGCCGGCATCAAGATGGTTGACTACTAGATTTGAAATGTTTCACTTTTATGATGATCAATAACAAAGAAAGCAGTGTGAATAGGATGCCACTCCAGATCAGTTGGTGAATTCCTAATTGAGAAATAAACCAGCCGCCAATAGAGGTTCCCAAAGTAATTCCGAGATTTGAGAACGAGACGAATAAACTGTTGCCGAATTCAGGGGATTCTTTTGCCTCACTCATTAGCCACGTCTGACCTACGATTAACCCACCTGAATGTATGATTCCCCAAATAAATACCATAAAAATCATGGGAACGAAATAAGACCCTAAATAGTAAACCAATAAATAAGCTAATAAGTATGCAATTAGAAATGATATTACGGTGTTTACGATATTTCTTTGCAAAAAGGCTCCAAACAAATGATTACCTGCAATCATAATGATGCCAAATATGAGTAACATGACACTGATGAGAGAGCCATTCATGTTGGTTACTCTTGCAAGGTACTCAGCAAAGTAACTATAGACCGAAAACATGGCTGCAAAAATAAACACAACCGCTGCAATATTTAACCATAAACCCGGCTTACGTAAGATACCAATCTGTTTTCCAAAGGACACTCTTTCTTTTACCGGCATAGAGGGAAGCAAAGTAAGGATCCCTATAAAAGCAAGCGCGTTTACCATTGCTCCAAACAAGAAAGCAACTCCCAAGGAAAACTGTTCTGCAAGATAAGAAGTCAATGGTACACCTAGAGCAAATCCCACGGTAACTCCAGTGAATACCTTCGTAATGGCTTGACCACTTTTCTCTGGCTGGACAAGTGAAGCTGCAGTAACAAGTGCTATGGAAAAGAAGAGCGGATGAAGCGCTGCAGGGAGGATGCGAAAAATAAGCATGACTTCAAATTGTGTTGTAAAAGCATAAATAATATTAGAAATAACGAACATGAATATTGCTGTTAGTAATAGTACCTTACGGTTAATCCCAGATACTAGTATGATTAGAAATGGCCCAGAGATCGCAACTACAAGAGCGAATACACTTACTAATAAGCCCGCTTGTGAAGTTGAAATTGCAAATTTTTGCGCTATTTGTGGTAATACCCCAACAATACTCATTTCTGTTGTAATAATTCCGAATACACCTAATGCCAGCATAACAATAAGCAAAGGACTTACCTTTTTCATTTGTAAAAACTCCATTCTTTTATGTATCATATACTTATATCTAGATAAATAGATATGTTATTTCAAAAAAAAGTCCCTCCTCTCTTTTTATAATTCCTTTTGAACATAGTCGGCGAACTCTTTTATTGTCCTTTCATTCCGTCGATAATATGTCCATTTTCCAATACGTTCGGATTCTAATAATCCTGCATTTTTCATTGTTAATAAATAACTAGAAATAACCGACTGCGCCAGCCCCGTCTTCACTTGGATTTCTCCAACACATACTCCAACTTGAAAACTAATCCCTTGTCTTAGATAAGGCTCTTCATCAAAATAATTCTCTGGCTCTTTCAGCCATAATAAAATTTGCTGTCGCGTTTCATTTGATAATGCTTTATAGATTAGTGAAGGTTCCATAACCAATATTATATCTATTTTTATAGATTTGTAAATATGTTTATTCAGTCTATTGGTTGCAGAAGTCGATGAATAAATTATCGATTCGCCTAAATATCACGAAGCAGCGATGTATCTAACATCTCTTTGGCACCCGCCGCTTTCTCAGCGCAGACCATGAGTTTATGGTTCTTATCCAATGCGGCTGCCCAAGCGATTAATGCGCAAATTGTTAAATTCTATTCACCTGCCACTGAGATGTTATATTTTGGTGTCATCGGAGGTGCAGCAATCCTGCTCAGTATTGTGCTCTTCTTGTTCTCCTCGAAAATCCAGGGGTATATGAAAGGGATACAGTAAACCAATTAATCTTATTTCCGTCATGTAATAAGCTCCCCGAGAGAACTTATCACATGACGGATTTATTTTTTATTCAACACACAGATCTTTTCTTGGGAGGCTGGATAATCTTTTATAAAACTAACTTCGCAGCAGCTCGTCCCGCGCTTCAGTCAGCGCAAAACCCAGCAAGTTTCTGCCCCGCCATTTCATGGGATTCTCCACGTTCGGATTGGACTGGTGCAAGCCGATTCCCCATATCCGGTCTTGCGGGCTGGCTTCAACAAGGATGCGCTTCTTCGTCGACTTAAGATATTCGCCCAGCCTCGGATTCTGCGAAAATTTGGCTAAGCTGGCTCTTTTAACGATACCGTAACATTCTTTGTCCCAAATATCATTATCAAAATTTCGTACCGCACGCCCATAAGCTTTCATTTCCTTGGGGTGCTTCGCTTTAAGAATCGACTTCAGCATTTCGTCATCACCGAACAGCCTAGCCTTCTCAGCCATCATAAACTGCTCGGCGCAGGAATACTCCGTTCCCTCTACCGTGAAGGGGCACATCCACCATTGGCTGAAGCAGCTTTTATCGACGCTCCCGTCTTTAGACGGCGTATGTCCCCAAAAGAATACGAACTTGAATGTTTCTCCCTCGTTATACGCCTTTCTTAACTCATCAAGACTATAAATCATTGAGTTTCCTCCAAATTTCTCCGATACAAACGGGATGGCCGATGTCCCGCATTCTCGGTGTAATGATCGGTTTCCGTCACTAGCTCGGCTACTTTGCGACGGAAGGCTGCCTTTAACAGCTCTTTATCCATAATGACCTCATAAACCTGCTGCAGTTCCGTCAAGGTAAAAAGCTTTGGCATCAAGTGCAGCGCAATATCGGTATAAGTCACTTTTCCCCGCAGCCGCTCGATAGCGCATGCTATGATCTTCGCGTGGTCAAACGCTAATCCTTCATTGGAAACAATCTCGTACTCCGTGCTAGCTGATGTTGTCTTCGCTGTCACCTTCCTCGCGACGACTGCCGTAAGTTCTTCTGTTTCACTGCTTAGCTTCAGTTCGTACTCCAGCGTCTTGACGTATCCGTCTTCAAACAGCTCTTTCTGCTCCCGCAGAAGCCGATAGGATACTTTAAACCAGGCGGCGTCAGCTGCATCGTCTCCCGACTTAAGCTCCAACTTGTCGCTGTTGATCAAAGCCATATAGCTGCAGCTTATCACCCAGGTTCGGGGGTCGCGCCCAATATCACTAAACGTATATAACTGCTCCAGATAGACATCCTCAACGCCCGTTTCTTCACGCAGTTCCCTAGCCGCTGCCTGATCCGTCGTTTCAGTCGGCAGAACAAATCCGCCGGGAAGCGCCCATTTGCCGAGGAAGGGATGACCTCCCCGGCGAATGAGCAGGACGCGGAGCTCTTTCTCCGGCAGTCTGCGGTAGCTGTCCACCTCTGCTTCCGTCACGGTGAAGATCACCATATCTGTCGCCACCGAAGGTCTCTCGTAATCACCTGCACGGTACTGCTCCAAAAATTCGCGTTCCGTAAGTCCATCCTTATCCAATAAATCCACGTGAGTCTGCCTCCTTGATTTTGAATTAACCGTTCAGCTCTCCAAAGTAGTTTCCGTAAGGCTCGAACTTCGCTAACACTTCATCTACCTTGCGCATGCGCTCTTCCAGGCTTCCCCGCAATGTAATGTAGGGAATCCGACGTGTTTTTAGATCCGCAATAATCTGCTTATGAAAAACATGCCGCTTCTGATCCCCGCTGCGGTCCCATGTATCGTCGTATGGAATATCATCATCGCACAGGAAGAACAGATCATAGCGCTGCGCGTTTTCCAGAGCAATTCGGGTTAATAAATCAGGGGCCCGGCCGTGGTAATCCAGGGCGAACATATACGTTGTAATCGCATTGGTATCAACGAACAGATACCGATTCGCCGAAAGCAAAGCCTGCTCTTCACGCTCGATATGACCTATCGCGATTTCATCGAATGCGTCGAGGCCGATTCTGCGGTCCACCTGATGCTCTGTCCAATAATCGCGTCCGTATTCGCTCGCGAAGGTCGTGCCATACCGCTGTGCCAGCGCTTCGGTAATCGTCGACTTTCCAGTCGACATCGCTCCCACGAAGACCACTTTCGTGATCAAGTCCCGGTACACGATATCACTTACGAACTCCCTGTACTTATATGGATCCGATCGAATCATCGTCGCTGAGATCGGAACCCGCCCGCGGGCTTCATCTACCCGCCGGTCTATCGCACCCAATGCTAGGCTCATATGATCTCCATAAAACTCGCTCGAGTAAAAATGTGTGACTTGCTCACCGTGCAGTAAACCGAGTATATACTGTTCTTCCCGAATCTCATGCTCTCTGTCATTCGAATACCCATCGGGGCCGTCCCAAGCTTCAATTACCCTGACTGTCGGATAAAGCTTACGTATCCAATTCGCACGGACATGAAGCGGGATCGGGGTGACCGTCGTATCGTATATGACTACGATCAACTCATCGACCTCTTCCAGCGCCGTTTCAATCATGAACTGATGCCCTTTGTGAAGCGGAGCAAACTTCCCAAGTGTTAGTCCAAGTGTTTTCATGCCGTTACCTCCCTAGCTCCTTTATTCCAAATGTAATATCCATATACCGCATTGACCAGGTACGCGCTCCACATCACGATCATCATCAAGCCTTCGCCGCTCCCCTCAAGCATCCGAATCACCCACAATAACACCGTAAACAAATTCAACACAATATAGACCAGCCATTGTTCCTTGAATCTTCGTACCATTAAGAAAGTTGCCACTATGGATAGCACGGTCGTAGTGGCATCGATGTAAGGCGAGTTCTGCCCCGGAATGAACGAAAGCCCGAATCCCAGCAGCAAACATCCTATAATACAGACCATCCCAACTAGGAACAGTCCTCTTAGATCCATCTGTCGCATGGTCAGCTTACCGTCTTCTTGGCGGTTATTTTTCCACATGTAGAAGCCAATGACATTCATAGGAACGAAGAACAGCAAATTCAGCATGACTTCTCCAAACAAACCGTTAATGTAGGCCAAATAGGCATAACCAAAGGTATTATACATGCCGAACACATAGCTCATCAGGTTGCCCTTCGCAGCTAGCACGACGCATAGCACTCCAGAAATAAAAACCGTAAATCCGAATAAAGAGTCCTTTGATATCACCGTAAATCCAACAGCGATCGAGGTAAACAGTACCAACCACGCGATTTCGAACAGATTCCAGTTATCCGTAACCCTCTTCACTTTGCATCCCCTCCACTTTCTCCACTCGTTTGCAGAGTGAAAAACACAATCACAACTTAGTATCATTTTGTTAATAACAATTGGTTACTATCAAAATTAACAGAAAAGCCTGCGAAAGGCAAGTGAATTCTTCCTCTTTATGCAGGACGGTTCTTATTTATGGATGGTTTATTATGGCAAGGAATATGGCAGAGATTGTGATAAGGAACATAAACCCGTTTCTCTTGACATCGCACGAGGCTCCTGCTGATTAATGACCGTACTATGATACAAAAAAACGATCCATCATTTGTTTCTTTTCTTCTGGACTTCTCAACAGAACGATCACTGGTGACGATACTGGATGTCTCGGATACGAACACGACGTCCATAACGCCTAATCAAGTCAAATTTGCACTCTCAATTACTACCAAGTTCACTGCGATGTAACCGGAAACCTTGAAGCTGAACTTCCTGATCGGAGCACTTTGATCAACGTTGATTTCCCCGCTCCGTTCTCCCCCATCAACGCATGAATTTCACCCTTCCGAAAACAAAAATCGACATTCGAAAGTGCCACGACACCCGGAAACTCCTTCCGGATTCTCTCCATTCGCAGCAAAATTTCCGAATCCACTCGCTCACCCTCTTTCTTTGTTCATTCCCATTTTAGAAAGCAGGGGGCCTGGTTGTATTTAGAATAATGAGTCTTTTTTTAGCATTTCGCACTTTTGGATGAGGGGACTTTAGTTCGATGCAAAAAAAGCACATCCGGTCACAACGTTCCAAATGTGCTTGTCTATTATGGCTAAACTTGCCGTTAGCTGGCTGTACCCCGTTTATCCCCGCACGTACAAGCGGCTGCTCTCCTCCCAAATCTCGCCGGGCTCGAGGCTGAACCGTCCAATTTCATCGGCCGGCAGCTCCGAATTCGGAGCATTTACCAGATTGATCTGCGGCTCAGGACAGAAGAAGCCCTCTTGCGCACCGTTGTTCCAGATCATCCATTGCTTGTAGGATGTTCCTACATCGTACACAAGCGTAAGTTTGCGGCTCAGGTCGGTCAGCTCCATCCGGCTTCTACCGTTCTGGGCAACCGAGGTATAGTGATTGTCCATGCTCTCGAAGAACGGATAAACGCCCTCGCCCTTCATAAGCAGTTCCTGCTCAGAGAGCGACTGGAACCGGCCCGTCGGCAGCATCCGTTCATTCAATTCCCACCGCTCCCCGATCGTCAACTTCAGACGATAGTCCGCGGCCGCGCTTCCTTCAGCAAACGGAGCATTGACTGAGGTATGGAAGGCTAGCAGGCAGGGCATCCGCTCCGTACCGGTATTCAGTACCATAACCTGCTGGGACAAGCCTTGTTCACTCAAGCTATAACGAATCCGCAGCTTATATTTATATGGAAAATATGCATAAGAATCGTGATGCTCATCGACTGTCATGATGATAGATACATAGCTTAGCGTTTCCGTGATACCGTATTCCTCCACTTGCCATGGAATGTTGTAGAGAAATCCGTGCAGATGGTTGCCGGTCGCAGGCTCATTAACCGGAAACTGATGGACTTTCCCCTTCCAAGGAAATTTGCCGTCTTCATAACGATTCGGCGGAAACAGCACCGGAATGCCATGAATCATCGGTCTCGCCTTGAAAGAATCCATCTCCTCGGGTCCCGGCTCATGAAGCAGCCGAAGTCCCCGCTCAACATCGCGGAAGGCGATCAAATTCCCGCCGATTTCCGGCAGCAGAGCGGCTTCGTACCGTCCCGCTTTCAACCAGATGGCGGACTCTCCCTGATATTCTCCTTCGTAAGCTCGCAGTTCAAATGCACACATATGCAACTCTCCTTTAATTTTGCGTCCGGCCTAATTCGGTAATCAGACTCTATATTTACTTGCACACTATTTAACAAATGTTCTCGAAGACACGTACACATAACGTTCCCCGCGCGCCATGACATGACATTTCTGTCCGGGATACCGCTCATATAGATAATCGAGGAAATAACCCGGTTTCTCGCTGTTTCCGGCAAAAACGTCATAATGCAGCGGAATGACGGTCTCCGCTCCGATCCGGACGGCCAATTCGGCGGCTTCTCTGTAGTTCATATTGCCGACGATGCCTTGTTCCCTGCGGAAATAATCCCCGCCGTTGATGGGCAGCATAGCTACATCGGGTGAGATCTCAGCGAGCTGCTCCGTCAAACCGGGATAGATCACCGTGTCCCCTGCATGATACAGGGTGACTCCGTTAAGCTGAAGCACATATCCGACGCTGCGATAATAGCCGCCATCATCCTGTTCAAGTTCCTCATGTGCCGCGGGAATGACCGTAATCCGCAGCTTGGAAAACAGCTCCGTCGGTTCGGTTGCATCCACCGTCAAAATGGAGGATTCACCCACGCCCATCCGAAGCAGTTCCCGATGACAGCACGTCGGAGCCATTATCGGCGCCCCACCGTTATTAGCGTGAAAGACAGTAAGGGTGCCTTCATCCATATGGTCGTCATGCTCGTGCGTAATCAGGCACACATCCGCCTCCGTAATGTCCTCGGGGGTAATCGGGGCAGGATAGGAACGGACCGGACCGGTCCGGTCCAGAAAATCGGATACATACGGATCAATGTAGACTGTGATCCCGTCCCCCTTAATAATGACGCTTTCCTGTCCGAGGAACCAGATCGCCAAGGTTCCGTACGGAACCTCGGTCTGATGAACTTCTTGAATTAGTGCAGCTCCAGTCTTAACAGTATTCATAGTCACCCTCCTTGCGCTAATCTGTCTCTACATGTTGATGTTTAATCAGATGTTTAATCCTCAATGGCCGCTTTGCGCGAATTAATCCGGCGAATCGTCTCCAGATCGAATTTCGGCCGCCGGTCGTAGGTGTACAACCCGTTCACTTCCTGTTCTACATCGTACAATTGGGTATAGCAGAAACCGAACATCATCGGATGGTCAAGCAACGCATCAGTCAAGCCCTGGTAGCGTTCGAGGAATTCCTTCTCCGAACCGGGTCTGTCACCGTAGCCCCAGGACTTCTCGTCTTTCTGGTCTGGATTCCACCAAATTCCGCCGTATTCACTGATGAAGTAAGGCTGACCGGCATACGTTTGTCTGTCGGAGAATCTCACAAATACCTCTCCGCCGTGCTTCATCGGTTCATATCTGGCCTTGAACGTCTCGGGATTCTGATCATAATCATGGAGGTCAAAAATGTCCGTAACCACATGGAAATTGCCGCTCGTATCAATCACCGGACGCGTCGGATCCATTTGCTTCGTAACCTCATAGACGATCCGCAGCACCTCATTATCCTGCTTCGTACCGTCCCGGTCCCAGGTCTCGTTGAACGGACACCAGCCGATCAAGGCAGGATGGTTGAAGTCTCTGCGCATCCCCTCAAGCCATTCCGGCAAGAAGGAAGACAACCCCGCAGGCGTAGTAATATCGAGCCCCCAGTTGGCATGTTCTCCCCATACAAGATATCCCATCCGATCTGCCCAATACAAGAACCGCGGCTCGAACATCTTTTCATGAAGCCTTGCTCCATTGAAGCCCATCTCCACAGAAATTTCAATATCTTTGCGCAGCGCTTCATCATCCGGAGCGGTATAAATGCCTTCCGGGTAAAAGCCCTGATCCAGCACCAGCCGTTGGAATACGGACTTCCCGTTAATCTTGACCTTCATTCCGTCGATCATTATTGTACGGAGTCCGAAGTAAGCCCGTACCTTATCTTCCGGTACTCCCTCTTGGCGAAGAGACAGTTCAAGGTCATAAAGTCTGCCGTTTCCGACTTCCCAGAGATGAACCTCGGAGAGAGGGAGAGTCACGTGCGCATAAGCGCCGGTTACGATGGCGGAAGCTTCGCCGACCACTTTTCCCTCATAAGAGGCGGTTACGGTCACGGTCGCTCCGGCCACTTGGCCCCCAATCGCAAGCTCGAGATGTACGCAGGCATTGTCCGGATCCGGCACCAGCTTCATGTTGGACAAGTAAGCATCCGGCACATGTTCGAGCCATACCGTCTGCCAAATGCCGGTGGTACGCGTATAGTCGCAGCCGTGCGAATGAAATCTTTCACTCTGTTTGCCTCGCGGCTGTCGACCGGACCGAACGTCATCCTCGGCCAGTACCGTTATAATATTTGTCCCCGAAGCAAGGTGCTCCGTGATATCGAAGCTGAAGGAGGAATATCCCCCCAGATGCGTTCCGACAGAGCTGCCGTTTATCCACACTTCAGTTTTGTAGTCGACAGCGCCAAAATGAAGAAGAACTCTCCCAGCCTTCCATGCATCCGGCACTGTAATCTCTCGTCTGTACCAGACCGCGGCCATGAAATCCTTGTACTCCACGCCCGACAGCTTGCTCTCCGGACAGAACGGAACAGTAATCGTTCCGGTCAATTCATGATCGCTCTTGAAATATTCGCGCTCTTTCCCGCTTTGTCCATGATCGATTTCAAATTGCCAGGAGCCGTTCAGATTGATCCATTCCGAACGTTCCCATTGGGGTCTTGGATACTCGGGACGGGGAAGAGATTGAAGCGCATTTGATTTGGTCATATTAATGGACCTCCTTTATTTTCGATGCAATAAGCGTCGGTTCTATCAATGCAATGCAACCGGGATGGGAAAGGTCCGCCGTTATCGTAACGGCTCGACCTTGACCCGGTCAATGCGGACCGCGACATCCGAGCTTTGCAGGCCGATCTGTCCCTGAAGAAACGGAGTGGTACTGCGATCGGTATAGGAGAGAACCGGTTCGCTCGAATCCCCCGTATAGACTTCGATCGTCGAGCCTCGTGCGGTTACTTTCAAATGAAGCTTGCCGTCTGCTCCGGGAGAGTCCGTTCCCCAAGGCTTGCTTATTAAAGAGGTAGTGCCGTAGTTAATTTTATCGAGATGCAAGCCTTCGGTATCGGCATAAACATAATATCCGCGAACAAAATCGGATCGATTCTGGTTCTGATCAAGCCCGTTAGCAGGCTCCGAGGCGCGAATGAGCAGCCCGGCGCGGCCCGTATCCTCCATCCTTCGCAGATTCGCTTCAACCGAATAATCGGACCAACCGGGCTCGCCGGTCAGCGATTTGGCAGGCGACACCGAAGATGCCCGTAACTCCTCTTCCTTTACGGACCACATGCCCTCAAACCGGGTCCATCCAAAATCGTTTCCGTCGTCAAAGTTGTCCTCCCATGCTTCCACGGGCTGGTAACGCTCCGCCCGGAACCAGTCCAGGTCCAAAGTTCCCGCCGTGATTTCCAGCCTCCACCGCTGCTGTCCCGCCGGCAATTCTACGCCTTGCGCGGAAACCGTCTGCCATTCTCCCGCCTCCTCCTGGGCTGCAGTAAACGTAGCGATTTCCTTATCATTCTCATCGATTATTCTAAAAGTCGCGTTCTCCGCCAGAGGCCGGATTCGGAAATGAATCGAATATTGTCCGGCTTCATCCACGTTCACCAGGTAATTCGCCCACTCCTTCTCTTGCAAACCGGTCAAAACATAGCCGCCGGCTTCATTGGTCTTCATACTCAAGGTTCCGGGGCGGTAAGGAGACGCACCATCACCGTCCGCTTTCTTAACGGCCTTATAGGCTTTGCCCTCCGCGCCTTCCTCAAAGTGAACAGTCTGCACGTGACCCGGAAGCGGCTGATAAGCGTGCCAGTCGCTACTGCCGTTCACATCATTGCTATACACAATATAGCCGAACCGCGCATCTAAACCTGAAGCCGCATAACCGATGGAGCCTCCTTCAGTCGAAGTCGAGCCGGTAAACTTTTGCATCTCATCGATATATATACGGAGTTGGGTATTCCCTTCACTCACGGCATTTCCGGAGGCATGCTCGATCCGGATCTTATGCCACTGGCTGTAGTCGAAGTCCGCTGGCAGATCGGCTTCGCCAAGAGCCTGCTCTTTCCCTCCCGACAGTTCGGTCACTTCCAGCCGGCCCGCCGCCGGATTCAGCCAGACGGTGCCGTAATTTTGCTCATCGCGATATGAGAATACGGCCCCGACTCTGGCTTCCGCCTTCGCTTCGCTCTCCGCGCGAACGTGGAATTCGGCCGTATACCCCGGCTCGGTCTTGGACTTCGTCCGCAGTATGGCTATGCCGGAAGCATCCGCCGCCCGGACGCCAGCGCCTTTGTCAGGATCGACCGTCCAGTCGCCTTTGCCGGATTCAGTCCAGGACTTGCCGAGCCTATCCCGTTCAAACCGGTCGGCAAACGCAGGCATAGCCGGAGCCGGCTGCGGCGTGTCCGTCGGACCCGCTACCGCAAAGTCATCGCCATTCCAAAAGAGCCGATCCAGGTTCATGTGCCGCAGCGGCCCGACAATACCGGGACCCTCGAGGTTATGGTAAATCATGTACATGGAGTCGAGATCCGGTCCAGTAACGAGCGAGTTATGGCCCAGTCCGACGGTCTTCCCTTCTGTCCGGATCAGAACGGGGTTCCCTCCAAACAACTCGAATGGCCCCAGGGGTGATTCGCTGACCGCCGCATCAATCCGGTACCCGTTGCTGAAGACATGATTCCCAGTATAGGTCATGTAGTACAAGCCGTTTCTTTTGAATACTGTCGGCCCTTCGGTCCACCCGTCCATATAGGCTCCGGTGGGCGAGCCAGGGGCAGTTACGGACAGCGGAGAATCCATCGCTGCGGCATCAATGCCACCGGTTCCGGCGTAATAGAAGTACCAGGTCCCGTCATCGTCTACGAAAGTGGAGGCATCAATCGTTCTTCCGAAATTGTCCGTTGCCACTCGGAAAGGCCCGACAGGCGAGTCGCTTTCGAGCACATAATGGCCGTTTCCAGCCGGAGAAGTATACATATAGAATTTGCCATTCCAGTATCGGACTTCTGGCGCATACGCCGCCATCGTAACGAGGTCCTCCGTGCATAAACCGCGATAGGTCCAGTCCACCAAATCCGGGGAACTCCATACTTTGACCCCTGCGTCGGTATCCCGCGTACTTACGTACAAGTAATAATACCCGTTGAACGAGAAAATAAAGGGATCTCCCAGCCCGTACTCTTCCCATTCATCCGCTAATGACACGGGATTGCTCCATGTCCGGACCGGCTCCCGTTCCACGGACGAGCAGGCCGCTGTTACCAACAGCAGCATGGTCGTCATCCATTTTCCTAAGCGCACAACCACTCTCCCCTTTCAAAATAACCCGGCGAGACCTCTCCGCCTCCCAAGAAAAAACGGCAGAACCGTCGAATAACGTTATCTGCCGTTTTTAAATTATTTTCGAGTTCCCTCCACGATCGCGCGGATTGTCTCCAGCGGAATCTTCGGCTTCCGGTCATAAGTCAGCAAGCCGTTGATCTCCTGCTCCACATCGGTGAATTGCGTGTAGCAGAATCCCTGAATGATCGGCGATTGTACTATCGGCTCCATGACATTCTTGAGACGCTCCGTAAAGTCCTCTTCATTCACGGCCCCGGAGTATCCCCATCCTTCCCACTCGTTCTTCTTGAAGGAAATGCCGCCAAACTCGGTTGCAAGAATCGGCTGGCCCGCATATGGGAAGCCAGGGACAAGAATCCAACGGTTCCCCGGTTGGGCGCTCAGCGCCGCCTCCTTAGTCGCATAGCGCTCCGCCAGCACTTCGCGCCGCCATTCATAATCATGAACGGTTACCAAATCCGTACTAACTAACTCCCAACCGTCATTAGAGATGACGGGCCGCGTCGGGTCCAGCGACTTCGTCATATGATAGAGTGATAAAGCATGCTGTTGCTGCTGCTTGTCGACCAGGATATTTGGCACGCCCCAGCTCTCATTGAGCGGTACCCATACTACGAGGCAAGGATGATTATAATCCCGTTCCACAGCCTGAATCCATTCCTTCGTTATCCGTTCCACATAAGGCCCGGAGAACTGATAAGCGTTCGCCATTTCGCCCCAAACCAGCAAGCCCAACCGATCCGCCCAATACAAATAGCGCGGATCTTCGATCTTTTGATGCTTACGCGCACCGTTAAAACCCATTTCCTTGGTCAATCCCACATCCCTTCGGAGGTCGTCATCGCTCGGGGCGGTCAGAATTCCTTCCGGGAAATAACCTTGGTCCAATACCATTTTCATGAAATAAGACCGGTTATTCAGCAGCAGCTTTCCGTCCTCAATGGATATTTTCCGCATTCCGAAATAGCTGCTTATCGTATCGGCAACTGCGCCGTCCACACTCAGGGTCAATTTCAGATCGTACAAGTTCGGTTTCTCAGGAGTCCACCAGCGTCCCAATCCATGGTCATTGAAATCTTCGAGATGAATACGCCGGCTCGCCGACTCGTGTCTTATTGAGAACGTATCTTCCGCTACAAATTCACCGTTAAAAGTGACGGCCGCTTTAATGCTGACCAGAGCGCCCGGACGATAGCCGGACAGGAAAACGTCCAGTGCGATATCATTTACGTCTATATCCGGAGTCAGGCGAATTCGACCGATATAGGTTTCCGGAACCGGTTCAAGCCACACACTCTGCCAGATACCGGTTGTTCGCGTATAGAAGATGCCGGCCGATTTCTCTTCCCAAAATTGCTTGCCCCTAGGTAGGGTCACATCCCGGCTATAATCGGTTGCCTTCACTACGACGGTATTGTCACCATCGGTAAGGACATCCGTAATATCCGCATGGAACGGGGTATGGCCGCCCTCATGAAACGTTACCAGTTTGCCGTTCACCCATACCTTCGCCTCATAATCGACAGCGCCGAAATGAAGCAGCAGCCTGCCTTTTCTATAATCTTCGGGTACGGAAAATACTTTGCGATACCACACCGTATCATGAAATGTTGTATCGCCGATTCCACTTAACCGGCTTTGGTAACAATACGGCACGATGATTTTGCTGGCGAAATCATGATCCTCGTACCATGCTTCCCGCTCGCCCATCCCGTGATCGTCATAATCGAAATCCCATTGCCCATTCAGACTCATCCAGGCTTCACGCACAAATTGCGGACGAGGATATTCATTGCGTACCAGTTGATCAACCATAGTTTCTACTCCTTCTTTATCCGGTTGTTATATTTTTAGTGTTATTGATTGAAGTAGCGCGGCGCGCAGGTTTGGTAATTATCCATATGCTGAACCCGATGACGGCAAGCAGTCCGAGTTCCATCCAGAACGAATCCAGCAACCCAAGCAGCAGCAACGGCTGATTGGATTTCAAAGCAAAAATAAGCACATTGCTCATCACAAGGAACCAAAGTACATTTCGTCCCATGGCCTCCAGCGGAACAAACGGCAGAGAATATTTCTCCATCAGCTTGGACAGAAGGTAATATCCGTACAGCAGCAAAGCAGGACCGATAATCCACCAAACCGACGGCGGAAAACGTTCAGGCAACGAAGCACCGGGGCCCGAGAGCCACTTCCAGACAAACGCCCCCGAAGCAAGCAACGCTCCCGTCAGCACACGCCAGTCCCAACCGATGCGATACCGGGCAAAGAGCATGCCTAGCAGATAGTAAGGAAAATATTGCACCACCGGAAAAGAGGCGAAATCCCGGGTTCCCAGCAGCGGTGCCCACGCAGGCGCATGAATCGCTCCGTAAGGAATCCATGTGGTCAGAAGCAGGAGTCCAGCCGCCGTGAACCCGATCCATTTTTGCCCGACCATCCATTTTAAAGGTACGAACAGCAACAAGCCGAGCGCGATTAAATAAGTAAATGAGGCCAGAAATTCCGACCAGCCCGGCATATCGTTCAACAGCAATATCGGTTTGATCGTTTTCCATTCCAGCGGTCGTTTATCGATAAACAGCCGGTATGCCGTCCCGGAAATATAAAAGGCGAGCAAAGTTTTGAACGCCGCGGCAAGAATGCGATGCCAGACTTCGGTGAATGACTTGCTATAATACGCTAACTGGCATACATACCCAAAGCTGAACACAAATCCAGAGAAGGTGATCAAATTAATGAGTTCAATCCATGTCTGCCCTTGCGGATAAATCATCGGGTCGCTGAAAAATTGCAGGCTATGGCAATACACCATCCCTAACACCAGCAAACCTTTAAAAATATCAATCGCTCTTTCACGCTGTCGCACAGCCACAACCGTTGCTCCTCTCGATCACCCTTTAATTCCCGAAAGGCTGACCCCCTTAATAATCTGACGCTCGAAGATCAGGAACAGCAGCATGATCGGCAAGGAAGCTACGGTATTGATAACCATCGGCTTCACGTAATCTTCCGTGTACTGATTCATCAAGGTAGGAATCCCCATCGGCAACGTGAACAGATTATCGTCGGTAACCGACAGGAACGGCCAGAGGAAATTGTTCCAGGAGCCGATAAACGTCAGGATCGCGATCGATACCAGTGCGGGACGGGTAAGCGGAAGCATAATGCTTAGAAAAATCCGCCAGATTCCGCCACCGTCAATCTGCACGCTTTCCAGGAGGTCGTTCGGAACTCCGTCAAAAAAGCTTTTGAGCACGATAATTGCAAAAGGCGAAGCCAGAACCGGAAAAATCAGACCCATGTAAGAGTTCAAAATCCCCAAATCTTTGGCAACCTGATACAGCGGAATGAGAATTGCTTCTCCTGGGATAAGCAGTCCAGCCAAGATGAAGAAAAACATAAACATTCTGTACCGGAACGGGATTTTGGACATCGCAAACCCGGCCATCGCCGCGATCACTAGTGTCAAGAGAGTCACGCATATGGCGATAAAAAAGCTGTTCCAGGACCAGTTGAGCAATTTGGTGTCGGTGATGACTTCATGATAGACCGCGAAAGAATAAGGAGGCGTAAACCAGTCCACAACGGACGTGATCTTCATACCTTCCTTTTTCACGGATACCACGAGCATCCAGACGAGCGGAAAAGCAAACAATATTGCCATGAATATAGAAAAAATCCGATAAAACCATTTCATCTCTAGTTCGCCTCCTTCCGGTTATTGATCCAGTATTGCAGCCCGGACAGTACTAAAAGAATAGCGAACAACATATAGGACATGGCGGCCGCGTACCCTAAATCGTTCTTGCGGAAGCCTGTTTGCCAGATCAGCTGGATGACAGGACGCGTCTGATCCAGGGGTCCCCCGCCGGTCATGACATAGATTTGCATGAACACTTTAAATGAAGCTATAATTTGCAGCATCGTTATCGTCTTTGTGATCGGGCTGAGCAGAGGGAGCGTGATTCTCCAGAACAACTGGGCATCGGAAGCCCCGTCCAAACGCGCCGCTTCATAGACTTCCTCAGACACATCCTGCATTGCCGATAGATACAAAATAAAGTTAAAGCCGACCGTCCACCATAACGTTAATAGCGAGATCGCGATCCAGGCCAGATTCGTTTCCGACAACCAAAAGATCTCGGAATTTTCGGGAAGCAATTTTACTAAATGAAGCAAAGAGTTTACAAGCCCCGTATAGGGCTGAAACACGAACAATCCTAAAAAGGAAGCAACCGCCACAGAGAGAATGCTCGGTATAAAAAATACACTCCGGTAAAACCTTTGCAGCCTGGAGTTGCGGTTGGCGATGAGTGCCAAAATAATGGCCAATACAATCATTAGTGGCGTTGTGATAATGACGAAAATCGTGGAATGCCAAATGGATGCCCAAAAATCATGATCTTGAAACATCCGTTCATAATTGCCGACTCCAACGTACTTCATTTTCTTGATCAGCGTCCATTTATAGAAGCTCATCTCTACGCCCTTGATCATCGGCCAAATGGTAAACATGAAATAAACGACCAAGAAGGGGAGCAGGAACAGGAGTGCCTGTACGTCTGCTCTCAATTTATTCATTTTCATAAGCACCAAACCTCCCCATATGACCGGCAGACCTTACGGCAAATGCCGCAAAGTCCGCCGAATTCATTACCTTGATCTTCTATTCGCTTAATATCTTCTGCACTTCATCCGACATTTTGGCGATACCGTCGGCCGGGCTTAATTTGTTCGCCCATACTTCATTCAAATATTTAAACATGGCCAAGTCACGAATTTGCCAGTTCTTTGTAGAAGGCTTGCTGAATTTAACGGTAGAAGCAACGGATACATAGTCGCTGCGGTAAGGAAGGTCTTTAAATTCCTGTTTTTCAAATACGGACGGTTTGGATGGAATATGCCCTGCTTTCGCCCATACCTGACCGTTGTCTGCCAGCCAGTTTGCAAAAGTAATCGCGGCTTTCCGTTTCGCAGGATCTTCCTTCTTTGTTACTGGGAGAATTACAGTATGCGAATCGCCCCAAGTTGCTTCTTGATCGAACACTTTCGGGATCGGCATTGCTCCGAAATCAAGATCCTTTGTGGATTCCCAGGTTCCTGTCGCCCAAACCCCGGTCATCATGATGGCCGCCGTACCACTTTGGAAGTTTTTGTAGAAGTCGGGATCGTTTATTTTGATCACTTTATGTTTATGGAATAAGTCCTGGACATACTGAGCCGCTTGAACCGCTTTGTCCGTATCGATTTGTGCCGAGCTCAGATCATCAGAAACGACGTCGTTGCCGCCAAGTTGAGAATAGAGCGCCCACCACAGACGGAAAGGGTCATCGTTGGAGTTAGAAAGAGCAAACGGCGTTACTTTCTGAGGCAATTTCTCTTTAAGCGTATTCAGGAAAGCAACAAACCCGTCAGCCGACTGCTCCATAATCGGCTTGCCTTCATCGTCCAGCAGTCCGGCTTCTTTCAGCAGTTTTTTATTGTAGTACATAATGAAGGGATGCGTATCGATCGGCACCGCATAATGCGCTCCGTCCACTACGGAAGCCTCCAGGATATTCTGATTAAAGGTGGACCAGTCCACACCAGCCGCGGTAGCCACGTCGTCCAGTTCGGAGACAACCCCTTGGTCGATCAGGTCAGGCAGCCGGGATATGTGCGAAATGCCGACATCCGGTCCGTTGCCGTTACCAACAGCGGTAATGAGCTTCGTGTAGTACTCTCCCCACTCCAGCTTCGTATTTTTGACTTGAATGTTCGGATATTCCTTGTTAAAGGCATCAATCATCGCCTGCATGTTGTCACCGTCACCGCCGGAGAACAGTGTCCAGAAAGAAAGGGTTACTTTTTCTTCATCGCCTTTTGAAGCGCTTCCATTATCCTGGCCAGCAGTCCCTTCATTTGTAGCTGCTCCATTATCGGTTCCCGCATTACCGTTGTTGCTGCCTCCGCCGCATGCGCTTAACAACATTGAGAACGCAAGCACCAAGGCAAGCATGAGTCCAAAGCTCTTTTTCATGTTGACCTCCCCTTTAAACTTTTGATAAAGGTACGCAACATCAATATTGTTTTATTACACGTTTTCTGTACCTTTGAAGCTAATATAAAACTGTACGACCTGTTTGTCAACGGTTTCAAACTATTTTTTTGTAATACTTTATCAAATAGATCATTTGTTACAATTATATTGTAACAAAAGGGACATGCTCCTGTTTTCGCTTATAATAAAAAGACAAGCTCGCTTATGCCTCCGGACTTCAATAGGTCAAAAGAAAGAAACGATGCCGCAAAGGATAGATCCTATGCACCACCGTTTCTTTTCGTTTTTTATTCGGTTTCATCCAAGGTATAGGATACCCGCATAACCAAATCCTGCTCATAGTCGCCGAATTGTTTGCCGAAGAGATTCACGCCGCCTTTATGCACTGCATCCGGCTTCACCCCGATCCGGATTCTCAGGCTCGGGCGCTGGTTCAGATTCAGATCGTTTATCGTGACGTCCGATACCCTTTGCATATCCAACGTAGTCCGTTCCCGGTCGATGCGCCATGTCTTCAGCAGTCCATATTGCGTCGTCCAATCGAGCCACCATGACGGATTAAGCAAACCCCGCCGGTCCCCGAAATCTCCCGGACTGGTCCACATTCCGATCTCCACTCCATTGACCCAGACGGAAATATCCGATGGCCAATTATTGTCGTAATTTGGCGCCTCCGAACACATTTCCATGGATAGCTCAATCGAATGAATACTCGCGTTCTGGGGAATTTCCAGAGGGAGCAAATATTCCACATACCCTTTTCGGAACCAAATAATCTGAGCCGCCACATGCTTTGGATGATAAAAACTAGCCGGCTCATCCTCTCTAACCAGCATTCCTTCATGCGTGGCCATTCCGCACGTCGGGTGAACCTCGCAATCGCTATAATGCCCGATCGGCATTTCCACCTCATAAAACTTCATTCCGTCCTTCGTTGAACGGACCATCGAATTCAGCGAGATCAGAATATCATCATAATTGCGGCTGCATACCTTCATAGCCCCACGAACGGCCGGAAGCAGTTCCGTGTTGATAAGTTTGGCAGCTTCCAGCACCTTAACATTGTTCGCGACCGTTGAAACCGGGAGCTGCAACGCTTCGGCAATCTCAATAACATTCATGCTCCGCGTATTGAGCAGCCGAAGAATATCGACCCGTGAGCGTGTTGAGAGGGCGTGAGCGACCTGAACCAATTTATCGGCTTCCTGTATACCGACTTCTAGCATAAGAACCTCCCACAATATTTACAAAAAATTTACATTCATAATCTCTTATGTACTTTACTACAAGAAGCTGTATTAAAGCAATATTATTAAACATATCTAGCTTCTGCTATGGGGCGCGGTTTTGAGCTGCAAAAAAGAAGAGAACCGGCGTAAATAGGCCGGTTCTCTTCTCTTATATACACAATAATTTTGCAACAAAGAATTCTTTTATTCTCCTGAAGGCAAAGGAATTGGCTCTCCGGTTGCCAAAGGAGCGCCGAAATCGGGCATTCCGTTCTCCTTCCAACCGAACTTCTGCATCCTTGTGCTGCGCGGTGTTCCCTCCGAGCGCGCCTGCTCGGTCTCGGAATACGAGTAGGCGTGATAAACGAGCCAATCCTCGGAACCGTCCGGCGAAACCGTGAAGCTGTTATGCCCCGGCGCATAGACACCCGACTCGGGATTCTTGGCGAATACCGGGCCGTTATTCTTGCTCCATGCTTTCGGATCCAGAAGATCTTCGGAATCCAAAATTGTTGTCATTCCCAGACAATAATCGTCAGCCCAGGTCGCACTTGCCGAAAAAACGAGAAATATACGCCCGTTGCGCCGCAAAAATACCGGCCCTTCATTAATTGCCATGCCCCCTTGTTTTTCCCAAGGGGCGGTCGGTGCAGAAATCAGTACATTGGGGCCCGTCAATGTCCAGGGATCGGACATGCGGGCTGCATATATAGCGGATCCGTAATCGGGAAAATGGCCGTAACCGGAATAAAAGAAATATAAATTCCCTTGGTGCGGTAACACCGTTCCGTCCAACCCCGGAAACTCGGTATTGATGGCTCCTTTAAAGGACCACTCCCCCGTCATCGGATCATCGCCCGTAAGCTGAAGCACGCATACTCTCCTCGTATCGTCCCCGCCACCGTCATTGGCGGTATAGTAGATGTACCAGCGGTCCCCGATCCAATGGAGTTCCGGCGCCCAGAGGTGATGCGAATAGGATCCGGCTGCAGGGGGGCTCCAGACGGTTGTCGGATGATCATGGCCAAGTCCCGTCATTGTTTTGCTGTGCCAAAGCGCAATTCGATCTCCTAGCGTAACCGTCATGTAATAAGTGCCGTCCGTATGCTTAATGATCCAGGGATCGGCCCCCTTCGTTAAGACGGGATTGCTGAAGAACCGTTCGGTCATGTTATCCTCTCCTTCCTCTTCAAGGCAAAGTTCACTAACCTAGCTATACCGAACCGTCAGATCCAGCGGATAACGACCTGAATTACGTCCGTACAGGGCGATGCCGCCGGAGCCTGCCTGGAGCTCGAGCCGGAAGGTTCGTCTGCGGTTCAGCTCGGTCAGCAGCTGAACCGGAACGCTCAGCTTGCAGAGGTAACCGTAGGAGCCCGCTTCGTCCAGCTTGTTCGCCACAGGCTGATAATGCCAGGACAGCACGCCTCTGGCGTCGGCCGGGTCGTCCGGCAGTACGAATGTATCTACTTGTTGTCCGTCAATCAACACATTCAGAAGGGAAGGATGCTTTACTTCATCCGTCATGTAGTAGGTATTCGTATTGTATTCCACTTGCGCATCGGCACCGTGCATTGCGCCGATCCCCATATCCGTCGATTTCGAGCCTTCGATGTTTCGGGCCAGCACCCGTTTTGAGCTTGCTTCAAACAGAATTTCTATATTTTGAACCAGCGCCTTCTCATTCGTATCCGGGAGGACAATATCGTAGACGAAACGTCCCTCTCCCGCACCGCTTACTTTGGCATCCTGAACCGATTTCCAATGATTGTTGAAGCTCTGCTCCGCATAGGAGCTTACCGGCAACTGGATCAGGCCGTCGGTCTCATTCCCTCTGACATCGAACGCAATGAAATTCCGCATGACCGGCTTGCCTTCGGAGTCGGCCAGCGTTACGGCCAGTACGGCCACCGCATCCTGCTTCGGCATCTTGACACGAAGCGCAGGAAGCTCGGAGACGCCATATCCGTCCCAATCCACCTGGATGCTGCCGCTGTCCTCAACGATCAGCGAGCCATATCCGTCGTACCGCAGTTCCCATTTCACCTGCATTTGCTGCCCGTGATACTGATCGGAATAGCTAGAGCGCAGCATTGGAATCTCGGCTATAGCTTCAGCAGGCAGAGTCTGACAAGGCGGAGCATCCAGGACGATGAAGTCCGGCGAATGAAGATCTGCGATTGTCATGTCCGGCACCAAATCGCCATAGCCAAAATCTTTGCCGCTGCCATCCAACCGGTAATAGCCGTTGAATTCATTCGTCACATCGCGGAATTCGGTGAACACAAAGCCGCAGAGCTTATCATGCTTCCTGAACTCATTCATCATATAGCGATAATGCCAGGCCAAATCACTGTCGCCCGCTCCGCCCTCGATTCCCCACACATTGCCGCATTCACTATTCATGAGCGGCGCATCGGATTGGACATGTCCGCCGATGTAATTAAACGAAGAGCCCGGATAGGTCTTGGCATCAATCTCATCCAAATGCGCCTGGACCTGCTCGTATCCATTAATATAGAAGTGCCAAGTATTGATGTCGCTCTCGACATGGTCATAGTTGCAAGGGGAATTATCCTCCACGAGACGGGTTGGATCGAGCTTTTTCGCCCAGAGATATTGTTCCCGAACCCATACCTGCGTCTCCGGCAGATAGCTGCTCTGTTGCTCCGCACCGCCAGTCACGTCCATGGTCGCCGGATCCGTTTTCAATCCCCAGGTCTCGTTGAACATGACCCAAGAGAAAATCGATGGATGATTGTAATCACGCTCAATAATCTCCAGTGCTTCGCTCTCGTAAGCTTTCCGGGCTTGCTCATCCGGGTTGCCCCAGAAGCAAGGCATATCCTCCATAACGAGAAGTCCCAGCTTATCCGCCCAGTACAGCTTGCGCGGCTCCTCCGGCTTAATATGGATCCGTAAAAAATTAAGGCCGAGACGCTTCATTAAATAAATCTCGTCATGCATTTCTTCATCGGAAGGATACGTAAAGTATCCGGTCTTGTGATAAGACTGGTCGAGCGTACCGTTTAAATACACCGGCTTGCCGTTAAGCGTGATCCAGCGGTAATCCCGGGTTCCGAACCGGGCTGTACCGATTTTCCGGATACCGAAATAAGTGTCAACCTGATCGCTGTCTGAACCGCTCCGGAGGCGAAGCTGTCCTTCATACAGATTCGGTGTCTCCGGAGTCCACAACCGGGGCTGCTTCACTTCAAACGTTGTCGCCACTTGATTCTCTCCGGCCTGAAGTTCCAGCGCCATCCGATGCTGTACCGTACCCTCCGCAAAATCGACGCTTAATTCTACCGGCCCGGCTTGATCCGCATGAACGGTAGCCTCAAGCTCTACTTTTCCGTCGATATGCGTTCTGAATTTGGCTTGACCGATATAATTCTTTGGACGCGCCTCCAGCCAGACTGTCTGCCAAATGCCCCGAATCTCGCCATAGCCTTGCTTGCCTCTGGCCTGATAGCTGTGATCCTGGTCTTCCGTTCGGACCACGATGATATTCTCTCCGTCCTGCAGCCAATGGGCGGTGATCTCAAATTCAAATGAGCCGTACCCGCCTTGATGCGAGCCTGCATGTTCCCCGTTGACCCAGACATCGCACAAATAATCCACTGCGCCGAAGCGCAAGAAGAGACGTGCATTTTCTTCGGATGGAGTCCATTTTATCGTACGGCGGTACCAGCCAATTCCCTTCACATCCTTGCCAATGCCTGATAATGGGCTTGCCCAGGAGAAGGGAACGATGATTTCATCTTCAAAAGGAACGCTACCGCTCTTGCTCCATTCTTGTTGAAGTCCTTCATTATTCGCATCAAAGCGGAACGACCATGAACCGTTCAAATTGGCCCAATCTTCGCGTTGCCAGTGAGGATGTAGAAATTCAGGGCGGGGAATCCGCGCTGTTCCGGCAGTGAAAGTTGCTGTACTCACGATATGCACAACCTTTCATTTCATGATTTGGTCCTATTCTATCACCGATATTTACATAACACAATATATATTGCGTTTTCATAATGATAGCGTTTCCTCACTTCAAGACCATATCTGTCCCCGGTTTCAACCCTTGACGCTGCCGAGTAGTGCAGCCAGGTATACAATCGTGTTGAAGCCGAACTCTTTCCATACATCTGTCACAACCAGGGTAATCGGGAACCAGCGGTTATCGCCCAGGAAGTAAACCGGTTTAAATCCGAACAGTTGGATGACCTGATTGACGATCCCTTGTGAAGGCGACAAAATGTCGATCAGAATCCCCCCCAGAATGACCCAGGACAGAAAATGGGGCAAATAGACAAGCGTTTATACGCTTCTCTTCAGACAATTTTTCCGCACCTCGTTAAGCAGCAAGGCGATCACGATCGGCACGATCTGTCCGGCAATAATTTTCAAGCAGGCAATATAGATGGTGTTCCAAAGCACCCTGAACGTATCTGGCATATTCATCACATAGCGGAAATGCTCCAGTCCCACCCAAGGATTATCGAGAAGCGGGCGGCGGGGAGAAATTTGACGAACGCCAATGATAAACCGAACAGAGGGACATAACTGTAGATTAAAATCAGAAGCAATCCCGGCAACAGCATAAGATGAAGCGGAAGCTCGCGTGCGGATTTGCCTGACATATGATCACATCCTTGTCTTGTTGGAGGAAGGGAAAGCGGGCTGACCGCTTTCCCTTCCTGTTGAATCTTTGCTTTGGCTTGGATGGTCTACTTATCGGCATACCATTCGTTTACTTCTTGGGTGATCTGGTCTCCGCCCAGATTCTTCCAATTCAGAACGAATTGATCAAACTCGTCGACCGAGGCCGCTCCCCTGATAATCTTCGTAAACGTCTCCTTGAGCAAGGTGTCAAGCGTCGTGCCTTTCCTCCCATCGTCTGCGCCGGGGAGCCATAGAATTCGTTTCTCAGAATCATGTCATTTTTAACGTAATCATCGATGACTTTGAACGAGCCGTCCGGTGCATATACTTTCTCATCGCCCCAGAAGGTGTTGTCTCCGTCCCGGAAGGCATAGATTCTGTCCAGGAGCTCGCTTTCTGACTTGTTCAGCTTGGAAATTATCCTTGGTCTCTATCGCCTGCTTCACATTATTATAGACGCCCAGATTTTTCCGGACCGGTTCTCCGGCGATGATCGCGTGCTTGAAGAAATTTATATCTTCATTGCCGGGAGGAATCGGATTCATCTCCGGATGATCGAAGTTATCATTCATCCACAGATTCAATATTTTGACGGCTACTTCTGGATGTTCCGATCCTCTAAATCCTGTTGTGATGTCCCATTTGGAAGGATACGAAAAAAGTCGAATCTTATGGTAGAATTGATCAGAGTGCAATTGTGCTCATTCTATCATCGGAATTGAAGCGCTTCAATGTACATTGTAATTTCACAATAGCATCACTTTCTCTATAAGTGCGAGTCCAAAAAGTCAGATTTTGAAAAGGGTGGTTTATGAATGAATGAAACCGTGCAAGACATCATCCGTTATCCTGCTTCGCGCATTCTCGATGTAGCCAAGGCGCTGTCGGGCGATCTGCGTGTCCGGATTCTTGAGGCTCTGGGGGATAAGTCCATGAGTGTCAGCCAATTGGCCGAAGCGTTGGGAGTGGCCCAGCCGACCATTTCAATTAATGTACAGACACTGGAGCAGGCCGGGCTGGTAACTTCAGTGCAAGGGGCCAATCGGGAAAAAATCTGCTCCGTAACCTGCCGTTCCATCCAACTGGAGCTCCCGACCAAACCCGGGGACGGCCTTCACGCCATTGAAACCATACATATGCCGATCGGCATGTATTCCCATTGCTCGATCAGCCCCTCCTGCGGCATGGCCGCCAAAGACGGCTCGGTCATCGGCTCCCAGGATGATCCCCGCGTATTTTTCATGCCAGAGCGAATTGACGCTTCCCTGCTGTGGTTCGCTGGCGCCGGTTATATCGAATATTATTTCGCCAACCCGCTGCCGCCGGGCGTATCGCTGGATGAGATCCGCATTCGAGCCGAGCTCTGCTCCGAAGCGCCGGCATGCCATATGGAGTGGGCATCGGACATTACGCTCACGGTTAACGACCATCATGCCGGGACATGGACCTGTCCTTCCGATTACGGCGACCGCAAGGGCAAGCTGACCCCGGAACGCTGGAAGAGCGGCACGGAATACGGGATGCTGACCGAATGGCGCATCACCAACGCAGGCTCCCTGGTGAACGGGCAGCCTGCGGCGGATACAAGCATCGATATGCTCCAGCTGTCCTTCAATCAGCCGATTGCCGTTCGGTTCGAGGTCAAGGAAGATGCCGTCAATAAGCATGGTCTGAACTTGTTCGGCAGCCAATTCGGAGATCATCCGCAAGATATTGTGCTGGAATTCATCCGCCGCCCGGAGAACGAGTAGCCGGATTTGTCTCCCATAGGGATATCCAGGATCTTGAAACATTCTTTCCTGCATAAGCGTAAAAAGAGTCAGACAGCAGTGGCCGCTGTTTGCCATCCTTCTTCGGAATATACTGGCGCTTTACGGGTTGCGGGTGATAGTTACCTTCTTTAAGAAGTCGGTGACATTCCTGCGGATGACTCACTTCGCCTCTTGGCTTATAGCGCATCTCGCTACGAAAAAAACTTCCATGCAGGGGAGGGTCTCCCCAGTTCACTGCATCTTCTTTCATACCATGCCGATCTCCTTACGCCGGAGGATTCTTCACTGCCGCTCCAAGTTCCTGACAGTTTCCATGGCCTTCATCCATTGTCTCAAGATTCGGTTTCCTCTTTTCCCCCTCGCGGGGCCCTTTTGACGACGCGGTAAGATTCACTTTATGTTACGGCCTGATATGTTGCTCGCCCTGTCTCTGACAGGTACTTTTGTCGATACGCTTTTACGTACAGATTTCGCTCCTCCCGCAACTGGACTTTCACCGGCTAGAAGATGCGTGCTTAGCTGGGCACACAAACAACAAAAAACGCCTTGCGGCGTTTCTAAGAATCGTGTTCTGTTATTCTCCTTCTTTTCCAGTTAGTTCGACGCTCAAACTCCTCATTCGCTCTAAATTCCGGGCGTCTGACGCATAGGCGGGATAGGTTTTTGTGCCGAAAATATTACCGACCTGCGCCAACCCCTTCTCATTGGACGAAGGCTGCACCAGCTCCCGCTTATGATTGAATAACCGGCCCGTAATCTCCCGCCATTCCTCCGAGGTGCAGATGTGGAAGTAAGTTTCGGCCATGCCGGACGGCAGCGGGTTGATCCAATTTTGAGCCCTGGCCATAACTCTCCAGCGCGGGTTCGCTTTTGGATCGTCTCGTGAGACAATTTGCGCGGTTGATTTGCAAAGCATTGACCCTGATGGGAACTCCCCTGCTCTCATAATCCTCGGCCATTTTGAACGTCAACAATAGCATCCCATTTTCGAATCGCCATACATCTTATAAACACTATAAGGCCAGTTGTTGCGGTACTCACCGCGCAGATTATCGAAGTCAATTTTCCGTTTGGGATCAAAAAAGTGCTTAATGTTCGTGGTGCGTTAACTCCAAGGTCTTTTAATCAATATTCTCGAGCTGCATCAAACCATAGTTGAGCCATCTCTTCCGTTATAGGCTGTCCTATCAGGTGATCGGACTGGCTGAGTTGCCACACTGCTTCGCCAAGATCTTCTCTTTCGGTGGTTTCGATGCCCTTAAGGTTATTGAAGCGCAGGGTGAAAGTAGTAATGGCTGCCTCGGCATCAGCAAGGCTACGGGCCTGAGCAAGGGAATTCTGTGCAATCTCGTAAGCTTCATTAGCGAGCTTGGCAAGACGTTTGGGCCAAGACGAGAAGGGTCGGCCATATTCAGTCGTCCACCACTCAGGTTTCCGTAATTGGCTTACTGAAGCATGACCGGTCCACGGACGGACTTTGGCACGTGATTTCAGTTGCTGCCTTAGGCGCTTACCCGTGGTCTCTTCCACATTGTATGCAATAAATCTGTCAAGCAGCGGCCAGGTGTCCAAGGAGGGGAAGTCGTTCAAATCAGGCATAAAGCGCAGCTCCAGATTGGTTAGCCGGGTATGGCGAGCTAACAAGTCTATATCGCTGAAGTTCCCCCACAAACTCAGTGAGTCAAGATTCGGGAACCGCTCCAGACAGTCCAGTGAGATGGGCTGGCCCAGCGGCATATTTTGGAGTGTCAGGCTTGTCACCTGGTGCAATTCACCGAGATCAGGCAATGTGAAAGGAGGATCAGTCTTTCGTCTACCGGTACGCGGGGCCAGTGTCAGAAAATCTGGCAAACTGCCCGTGGCTGAGAAGCGTGATAGATTGCCGGACACGTTCAGACGGAAAGAACTCTTTGGAAGTTTCAAATGCAGGTACCCACCGGCTGGGTCCAGCTCAATATGTAAACTATGTATAATGGACTGGGTGGCATCCACCAGCGTATCGGCAGCCAGGGTTGGAGCCCATGTTATCTCTTCAATAGGGCGTGTGCTGGCCCAATCTATGAAACCCGTGTCACTGCCCGAATAGTATAGGAATCGCGGCCAGGGCGAGCCCGCCGGCGTAGCAAAGACATTGAATACGGTCCAATCAATGCGCGCGTCTGGCGAGACATGAAGGTCCGCTTTTTTCCCCAAATGCGACGGTCCGATAGATAGGCTGCCCACTCCGGGGCGAATGTTAAGATTGTGGCTGTGTGGACCCGTCAGGTCAATGGGATAAGTAACGTCTTCTCTAATAGAAGCAGATGTGCGAGCTTGGTTATCATTTGGCACTTCCTTCATCCTTTCTTTTAGCTTTGTTATAGATTCGTCTCTCAAGCATTAATTCCGTAGTACTTTTTATAGTTATTGATTATTTCACTCTTTGAAAAGTTAGCAAAATCAGTATCTTTACGTTTCTTTAGATGATTCGTTTCCTGATTCGCTTCTTTACTTGCTATGGTCATTAGATAATTTATTGTATTATCATATCCTGCACCGAATAGGAGCTGCACATCAATATAACAACTTGTATCAAAGTTCTTTTGCTTTGCTTCCCAAATAATTAAACTGTCTTCAACTTCCCCAATGGAAAATAACATGATACAAAGGGTTTTAAGGTATTCATTATCTTCGGAATCTTCATTATTAATTTCTTTCTCCAATAGACACCTTAATGTCCCTCTATATTGAAGTTCAGGCTCTAAGCCATATTTCTCTAAAATCGCCTCTTCTTTGTTCATATCATTCACTCTTTCATGTTTAGGTAGAATCGCTACCTCTAATTAACATTCTTTCGGGCATCCAATGTAAAGTTATTTATAAATACGGGACGTAAGTAATTTCTATCTCTTGATCTACATTAAGCTTATTAAAATAACTGATTAAGGCGTTATACCTTTCTTCATCAATATCATATTCAATGTTGATTGAACCATCTACGCCAAGAGATCTTGCGGTCTCTTTTGATAAATAGATGGAAATTAACTTTTGACTAAGTGTTATCTTTAATATCCCCCCATACTCAGACCTAGTTTCACTGTTGAGAGTTATATGAACCTTATTCAGAATGGGTATGTCTTCAATATATAAGGACTTTTGAAATAATACATACTCATTGGTCTCATATTCATCATCTGCAAACCCAATTAACAATGTCTCATCCTCAACACCAAAATAAACAAATGAGGCTTTTAGTAATATTGACACATACTTACTCCTCTCTCACCTATAATGTCATAATGTCTTCCTATGAAGTCTTCATTACATACAATTGCGAAATCGTATGCTCAAGTCTCTCTTTAATAAGAATCGCATTGGCATAGGGAGCTGAAATACCTTCATAGCCATAATAAATACCTGCCAGCCCTCCGGCAATGGCACCAATCGAATCCGAATCACCACCTAGATTTGCTGCCTTCTGTACGACTTCTTCAAAATTGGATGAATGAAGCAAAATATGTAGTACCCATCGGAAAGTATGTACGATAAAACCACTTGGTGGGCAATCCGGATGCGCTTCTATATATTCTTCGTATTCACTTCCAGCAATCTCGGCTTTAATAGATTTTTCTAAATCTTCCCCCTGCAGCAGACGGTTGGCAATTCGGTTATACATGACGCAGACTTCGGCACACCTGGGATCATAATGCGTCATTCGGGACTGCGTAATCGTCACATGATCGATATCAGCTAGTTCCTTATAAGCCAGCGCCACCGGCAGGCACCGCATGAGCGACCCATTCCCTCCGCTTTGTCCCATGTCCATGTGAGCCACAAAAGCTGCTTCAAACCAGTCTCCTTCATATTTTTCAAAAACATGACGAATGATGTTTCCGATATCTTTAGGGCGCGATTAATACCATTCCATAAAATAACGCCCGATCGCTTCCATAGGCTCCTCCGCATTCTCGAGTATCCCATCCGCTACGCAAAGCGTCATCATTGTATCGTCGGTTACTTCTCCCGGTTCTAGGCTCCATACCCCGCCGCCGACGATTTCGGTCAAATAGCCATGCTTTTTCTTAATCTCCTGCTCTGTCATAAACTCAGTTGTTCCGCCAAGTGCGTCTCCTACAGCCACCCCATACATTCCACCCTTGATGCGGCTCATTAATTTATTGTCCATTCCAATCCCTCATTCTGCTCAAACTTGACTCCCCATAACTTCAGCTCGAGTAAGGATTACCCACTGATTAACTTCATCGTATCCAGATACTTCGGCGATCAGACGACAGCGCGGGTACATCCATTCAGCTGGGGTTTGAGATCTCAGAACGGATGTGTCCGTTATTCCTACAGCATGAGGTTCCTGTAAATTAACCAAAGTACCCTGTGGAAAAAAAGCTTCTAGATACCCTTCCACTCGAGTCCCGACAGGGAACAGACTTTGGGTCCGATTCCAATCTTCCATACTGAGCTGAAGCTGCTCGTGCCAGAGTTCCTCGAATTCCGCCTGACTAATTTCTTCGTAATAGGATTCCTGCGCATCTAGTGGATGTTCTGCTAGCATGAAATGATATTGCTCATGCTTGCGATTCGATGTGATACAGATAGCGTCATCATGATAAACCATTTGTCTGTATGCCACACCGTCATTGTCAATTTCAAAATACCAGGTTCCCATTCCCGGCTCCTGTATATCTTTTAAATATCTCAACACAGTCACTCCAATCACTGAGAAGTATTTCTGGCTTAGCTTGAATATAGGGAGCAATACGTGTTAGCGAAATTCCCTGCGAGCAGATCTTCTTTCCGAATATAAAACTGTAATTCTCCAGCGTCCCACCAGCAGAAGCCCACATCCTGATCGGAGTCTAGCGCGAGCAACAATAGTGTATCCTGCACTTCCTGCTTCGCTCTATCGGCATCACCTTTGAAAAGATCCGTAATCTTCTCCATTGCAGATTCTATTGAATAGTTATACTGTTGGCCCGTCAATAGATGAAGTGCTGCTTCGTATTCACAATCCCCATGCTGGGTAGAGGGATAACCGAACATGACTGCCAGGTCATTTGAGTTCTCATCGTTCAATTCGAAGCATAGCTCTTCATATTGTTCATAATCATGCTCATCGTCTTCGACAATATCATAATCGACATAACCATAATTGGGAGGTTCCATCGTGGATCTAGCGCTTACCCGATAACCGGTAAACTCACCCTCTAGGGCAGTTACTTCAGGGGAATGGTAACGTGCAGCTTCCTGAAGTTTATCTTCTGATAGATAGATGATCTTGTGCTCGATTCCATATGCAGGTTCATCCACTCCTACAAAAAAGTACAACATGCCCTGTGCAGGCAGCAGTGCTGATGCATCATGAGTTGCCAATTCACTTAAACGCAGCTGAGCCAAAAACGTCATAGACGTTCCATCCGAATCCACAGGCCATTCTATCATGGCAGGAAGATCTGGATCTCCCCCGATACGTGATGAGCCTATTTCGTTGTATGTTTCGATCTCTTTCTTGGACAAGCGAATGCCTTGACGTACAGATTCTTTCAAATAGTCCATCGCATGTTCAAACTGGAATTCATGGACGATATGTTCGAGCTTATTTTGATTGTTTTCACTTAGCATCCTTATACCTTCCTTTATGTATAAAAATCTATTTTAGTAGGTCGAACTTTCAATCTTAAAATCTGAATGGATATCAAATTCCGCTGGCCCCTTCTTATCTGTCTTTCGCAAAACAAATTCAAATGTGGGTTCGTAATATGAATCCTGCAAAGTCTCTCCACCCAATACCTCTATGCTGTACCATCCGTTTTCGATTTCAATCATTGGCTTGTTGTATTGCCGATAATGATCAAGTAAAGCGTTGACTCTTTCGTTAGTGAATTGTTCCAATATTCTCCAAGTAAACAGCATCAGTATGTTATTTTCAACTTTAAGCGAATAGCCTTCACGTCTGAATTGTAAACGGCTATCTGTTTTCAACAATTCCGGAGTATCATCAGAAAGATTAAATATGATGGTATAGGGATAGTTTTCAATCCCCACCATGGGAAGTATGATACCATCAAGTACCACATGATCGCCGCTCTCGTTCGTTGTGAACTCCATTGCCAAATTGTCGGAATAATTATTAGAGTGTTTCCAGCTTTCAAGGAGCAAAATATCTCCGAGAATAAAATAGTTTATAAGATCATTCAGCACTTCGTTAAATTTGTAAATCATGTTAAACTCCTTTTTTTGATTAATTTTAACATGTAGGAAAGTTCTAGAATCCCCCATTTAGAGATGTTACTATTTTAAGGGAGTGGCTACCAGTTACATATGGAGTAATTTTATAAATAATCATTTGGAGGTAGAAATGGAACAAAGGCTTATTGATCAATTGAAAGAATGGCATGAAGAAGACGAACATCAGCAGATTGTCGATTCGCTTTTAGCAATTCCGGTTGAAGAACGAGACTATGAATTGATCAGCCTTTTGGCCAGAGCTTATAACAATTTGGGGCTTTACGAAGAAGCGCTCTGTCAATTTGATATCATCTCTGAGGCTGGCAAACAGGATCCTCTATGGCATTACCGCATAGGATTTGCTCTTTATCACTTAAATCGTTATGAGGAAGCAGTTCAAGCTTTCAGCAGGTCCGATCAATTAGAGCCTGGTGTTGAAAGTACGGAATATTTTTTAAGTGAGAGTACCTATAAAGCGAAGAAACAGCAGAGAGAAGAACTCCGGTTGGCCAAGAAGAAAGCTTCCCTGGTGGAGCATAGTGGTTCTGTAGAGGTCAAGGCTGCTTTTTCAGATACGTTTCTAAGTGATTTCTGGGATGACAGCGAGTATGCAAGAGAGTCCTATCAATCTGATCCACCCACGGATGAACTAATCACTTCTATAGAGAAAGAGCTTGGTTACAAGCTTCCTGCCTCTTATATTGAGCTTATGAAGCAGCAGAATGGCGGAGTGCCGAAGAATACAAACTTTCCGACAGAGGAACCCACTTCCTGGGCCGAGGATCATATTGCGATTACGGGTATTATGGGTATTGGGCGCGAGAAAAGCTATTCCCTATGCGGAGACTTGGGAAGTCCGTTTATGATAGAGGAATGGGGATATCCTGACATTGGAGTGGTGATTTGTGATTGTCCTTCAGCCGGTCATGATGTCGTCATGTTAGACTATCGAGCCTGCGGTAGAAACGGTGAACCCGAGGTCGTTCACGTCGATCAAGAAGATGACTATGAAATTACGTTCCTCGCAGATAATTTTGAAGCGTTTATTAAAGGCCTGGTGAACGATGAAGCATATGATACTTCGGAGGAAGACAAAGAACGCGATCTTGATAAAGTAGCACACGGCAAATTTTCTCCTCTGCTGGAGGAGCTGTGCTCGCGGGTAACTGAAGTAGAGCTAATTGAACAAAAAATCCGCAGTATATGTACTCAAGTTGTAGAAGAAAAAGGCCATTTTTCTTTACATGCCGATGAATTATCGTATCTCATGTATGATGTGCAATTCTGGTTATATACGAAGTCATATCCGGACACCAGTCGTGATCAATATGTGGCAGCCTATCAGAATATCATCGCTTTTGGCGGAGAATTCGGCACAGGCGGATATGCCCCCGCCTTCATTACAGATTGGCTTGATGTCCGCATCAAGGAAGGATGCATTGTACAGGATCACGGGAATATTCAGTTTACCGATTCGTATGTAGAGGAAGTAATTAATAAGTTAAAAGAAGTCTAAGTGCAGATCAGCTGCAGATCAAGTTCATACCTAGAAATGAGTAAGAGTCCGCTTCTAAAGCGGGCTCTCATTATGGTGATCTTATCTTGATCTCCGTTATCCATGGGTTGAGCGGTGGTTTTGTCCTCATCTTTCTATCAGCGCCTGGCCACTCGTCTCTAAATGGTTATTACGAACCGATATATAACTTATTTTCCGCGAAGATCGCTGAGTACCCACGTTTGTACAACTCAAAATAAGGTGCGAACGGATCCCCTTCCAGCCCATAGCGATGCCACTGAAGATAATAGGAGATCCAGTAATCACAGGCAATCGAGTAGTACGCCTCATCCAATACTTCAATCGGTTCATCGTAATCCTTATGATTGCTGATGATATCGAATATCGTGTCATAAATTCCGGCATCATATTGCTCGCGAATATCATTGATCGATCCATCGGATACAATCCTAATCTCTTTGATTCCAGACAGGTAAACTGCTGCGTCAGTTGTATCGTTTTTTTCAGAGCATTCGTTTATTAGTTCTTTCAAACTTTGAATAAATTGTTTACCATAGTCGATTAATTGCTCATTGGGTTCGTCACAAACTTTACTATTAAAATAGCCCGGTATTTCGCTCCCACGGAAATCCTCAGGGTCAAGCATTTCATAAATTCGCAAAATTCTCTGCAAATAAGCATCTCCATCTGCAAGAGGTTCAAAGGTTTCCTCTACCCCTTTTCCATTTGGCATATACATTTGAAAATACCCATAAAACAGAGCTTCATCAATATCGGATTCATCAGGTTCCGGCTCTTCATCTATAAGTTGAAATAAATATTTAGAATAAATCTGTTTATCTACCATATGTATCTCTCCTCTGTTCGCTTATGAGCGGCGTGATGAGCTATTTCTAATCATATCCTATGCTGACATCATTCCTCAATAGTAGCTAAGAGAGAGCTCGTCATCTATAAGGACTAAATGTGAAAAACCGTTTCCTCAATAAGAAAAAGCGTCTCCTGAGAGACGCTGTTATAACACCTGCAATTAGATTGAACAATATTCTGCAACCTTCTTCATGAATGTTTATTATATTCTGCTCACTTCAGCGATGCGGGTAGCTTCACTCCGATGAGTTTCCCTTCGCCTTGAATGATAATCATATCTCCTGTTTTTAGGGTCGCCCCGTGTAAATCTGACCCCGTTCTTACTCTAAAAACAGGCTTGGTTGTCAATAAATTGATCCCAAGCAGTGTGCCATTTCGCTGTGCTCGGTAAACTCCTTTTCCATACACATCAGCCTGTGCTAAAGGTGCGTCCCCATACCAACCGACCTGTCGATTGTTCACCATTTTAATACCAGCCAGTTCATTCGTTGTATCAGTGAAAATGAGACGGTCCTGCAACCAGTTATCTCCATTAGGAATCTTATACGTTTGAAGTGGAACCTGATTGGCTTTATAGGAGTTAAAATCATACTCAGCTACCTTATCACCTTGTTGAAGGTATATCTTATTCCCACGGATTAGTAGATCACCTTGTCCATACGGATATGGCGGCTCTCCTGACCGTTTCCAGCTGTATTCACGGGTTCCTTTCTTCACCCCAGTCTCCAAATTGTATACATTGACGATGACTTTGCGTTCCGGTTGTGACTGATAATCGGTCATTAGTTGAGAATGGTAATCAACCGAGTACACGAAACCATCCTTAATATGGATCGCTTCTCCCTGACCGAATACCCCCCATAGCTTCTTGCCTGTTTTCTTGTCAAAAGCGTCCAGCTGTACAGATGTTAATGCCCCTTGTACATAGAAAGTCCGAAGAATGACTCCATTCGATTCCTCAAGGTAATCAGTCCCGCTCCCATCTGCCATGGGTTCGTCTGTATCCCAGCGTAACTTACCTGTTGTTTTATCAAAAGCGAAGGTTTTACTGCCTTGGATGACATATAGCGTGTCAGATAACGGCACAATTGCCTCCGTACGAAGCCGAGTATCGATATATGTGGATGAGCTCGACTGCCATTTCATCTGTCCAGTTTTCGCATTCAGTGCATAGGGCTTGTAATCTCCTGAAAGTCCATAAATCACACCTTTATCATATACAACATAAGGTATCAGGTTTTTACCATAACTCCATAGTTGCTTACCCGTTTTCGCATCCAGGGCGACTAACTTTTTACCAACAAAAGTAAATACTTTGCCTTCCTCCGCAGCAGCATTGTTATCTGAGAAGTACATTTCGTTCCTGTCTAACTTGTTGTCTACCTTTAGCGACCAGGAAGGCTTCAGTTCGGACACCTCAATCTTGGAATATGAATATAAGTTATTGACTGAAACATCAGCTTTTTCAGCATTCGCCTGTAAAGAAAGTGAAGAAGATACTAATAGACCTGCAAGTACACCTGTAGCTATATGTTTCAAAAGAAGTTCATTTGATCGTTTCTTAATGTTCAGCATAATTTTCCTCCTCTTTTATATGGTTTTTTGTCCATATGATAATAAGACACTCACTAAAAGGTAAATGTTGCAAATTTATTGATGAATATGGTTTGTTCTTAGTATGAGATTTTCTACTTTTCTGGGAAGTTCGGGAACCGAAACAATATAAGTTGCATATTACCAGTGAAAGGAGCGTGAAGATGTGGAACAGGATGAGAGACTCAGAGATTGGATGACGAAATATACGAACCGTCTATACAGACTCGCGTTTACCTTAACCTATAGTAAGGCGGAAGCTGATGATCGTGTTCAGGATGGTTTCATCAAAGCCTATTATGCAATGAACTCATTTGATCACCAACGTGATCCTTTTTCATGGTTGGCGAAAATCGTAATTAATGAATGCAAAATGGCAAAAAGACGATGCTTTCGAGAAATTGTTACCGACATCCTTCCAGAGCGGTTGACTGCAAGTACAGAGGAAGCCGTTGTGAGATTGAGTACAAACGATGAGATGTATGAAGCAATTTTAAAATTGCCAGAAGAGATGCGCATTCCGATTGTTCTCTACTACTTTGAGGATCTTAGCGTTCAACAAATTTCTGACATTACGGGTATCAAGGAAGGAACTGTGAAATCAAGAATGGCACGTGCTAGAGCAAGATTAAATCGTTCGCTAAAGGAGGAAGAATCCTATGATCGAAAAACAAATTCAAAATGCGAGACGACCTTATGAGTCTATGAACACTGATGTGAACCATCTGATGGAGCGGGTTCAGCAGAGAGTTGGCGGTAAGGATGTTAAAAGCAACGATCATAGGAATCACTTACGTCGGGTTTTTCGAGGATTATCGCTCACCTTTGCGGGAACAGTTATGATTTTAGCGGTAATCATTGTGAGCGGCTTTGTATCTCCAGCTATGGCATCCGTATTGAAGGAGCTCCCATACTTTGGTTCAATTTTTCAGAATGATGTGTCCACCTATGTCAAAGATATCGGTTTGAACAAAGCTTCTGAACAAGGTATGAGTGCACAAATTGGGCAAAGTGCGAGTGACAAAGGGATTACTTTAGAAATCCAAGAACTAATTTATGATGGTGATCGTCTCTCCATTGGTTATTTACAACATTCTGAGAATCATTTTACAGTGTTTGAGAGTCCGATGGATGATATAGAATTTACAATTGATGACAAGCCCTACAACGACAGTATTTCTGGAAATGGCCCACAACCATTAGATAGCAGAAACGGAATTGGATTAATACACCTTGAACCCCTTAAACAAAAATTACCGGATGAATTCGTATTAACAATCGAAGTGGGAACCGTTGGCGGAATAAAAGGTAATTGGGACTTTTCGATACCCGTGAAAAAGACCGTAACAGGAATAAAAACAGTAACTCCGATGATAAGCTCTTCAAATGGAGAAACATCGATGCTACTTAAACAAATATCCTTTAAACCTGGAGTTATGAATATGGAATATGAATTCAGAAGAGCAGCATCAAAAGCAGGGGATCCTATGTACGATGTCATCGCTATTACAGATACTGGAGAAGTGTTGAAACAGTTTGGTGGAAAAGGGAATGGTTATGTTGAGGGCGATACGCATATTCAGTATTGGAGCGGTCATTTTGATGAGCCAAAAGTAATGCCTAAGTCCATCACACTCCTTCCCCACTTAGCCGGTGAAATACCAGTATACGGGAAGAGAGTACCGATGAAGTATGAACCTTCGACAGATCACCCTTTTATCATTCCTCAAGGGGAATTAGGTAGCCTACTTGTTACAAAGGTGGAACGCTTAGAGGAGGTAACACTGATACATTACCGGAAAGAAGGCAATGATCCGCTTCAACAAACAGAGTTAATTGTTGAAGATACTGAAAGCAAATATCACTTTACTCCTTGGGAGGGTATAACCATTATTCCTCAGGAAGAAATAAAGACAAAGCTAGTTGACGCCAAGACTAAGTCATACATAGCTGAGTTGCCTGCTCAAACTCTAGATCAGTCTTTGATTTTTATAACTCATGAATATAAGCAGCCTCTTTTCCTTAAAGAATTAGAATTGGTCATTCCCATTCAATAAAGTGTAACAAGCAGTCATCCGTATTGTGAATAAGAAACGAACAGTTCCCAAGTTGGAACTGTTCGTTGTTGAGTACAGCTTTAGTACTAACTCAAGTTATCTTATTTTGAAGAATAGTTAATTATCATAGCTTCTTGGGTAGTTTCATCATAAGCGATCCACAACTCATCTCCAACCACTACACCATACACGGGTTCAATCGTCTGATAAATTTGGTAGATCACTCCGTCCTTATCCGCTCCCTGCTTACTTTGGATTAGTCTGTTATCCGATGGTTGACACTACATTTCCATCCTGATCCTTGATGTACGTTTTAACGACTTGTATGATTAAATGCTTATACGAAGACAAACGAATTTCTTCTTCTTTGGGCTGCAGTTTGAGCAAGAGCTCGTTGACAACTGTTTCATCTAATCTTAAATAGACTTTTTGCTCATCGATATCGAATCCAGTCGTTGCAGACGGCTCCAATATTACGCTTATCTCTTTGCTCATTAACATCAATTCTTTACCTTTAAGAAGTCGGCCGCGCAACAGTTTTTGGACCGTTTCAGCTTGTTTCGCTCCTAGTGTATGTACAGACGGCTTCTTACTGAACAAACCACTCTTACCAGTTTCCCAGGTCAATTGATCCACATATAAAAATCCGGTACTCGAACCGTCACGATCTATGCCTTTTTGAACACTTTCCTGGATAACAGGAATTCGCAAGATAGAATTTCGCGATAAATCCGTGATATAACCCGGAATTTCTTCTTTTCCAGCCTCAAGTAATCCGCGTGTATTCCATATTTTCATAGCTTCCAGTTCATCTTCCGTGATCCCCACCATTTGAATAAACTCAACGCGTCCATTAGGCGTAGGAATTATATCAAGTTCTGGATCCGGTATAAAGGCAAGTGCGGTTAGTTGTGTATCAGCTCCCAAGCAGATAGGTCCATTCGCATCCAAATAATCACCTGCAGCGAATACATTACCGCTGTTAAACACATATCGTGCCATATTTTGAAGCAGGTTTAATGCCCATGCCGGAGGCTCCTCCTCTTCTTCACTTCGGGCCACTCGAAAAGTAAGCTCAAATCCGTACCCACTATACTCAGGATCCTCCGATTCCTTTTCATAGAGTTCCGAGAAACCAAAAGTTACGATATGCCAGTGGGGAGAAGGTAATTCCGCTTTATAAGCACTAAGACCATCTAATGGATCTTGACCGCCAAGAATATAGGGCAGTGAGTTGACATAATGCTTCGGTTCCTGTTCTCCATACAGCTTCGTGACTGCTTCTTCAATTGCATCCCATCCTGCTGTGCTTTCTTCTGTCGTCATTATTTTTTTCCTCCATGTCAGATAGTTTTCAATTAAATTCATTCTGGTATCTATTAACGCAAATTTATTAAGTAAAAGCAGTTTTGACTATCATTATGTATTTACGACAAAAGTTTTTATAAAATTTCTTATGGTAGTATACCTGAGATGGTTCTCCAATTCCATAAACGCCAAATTCAACATTTGCCTTATACACTCGTCATTCTAGTGAATACAAAATACCCCAGCCCTAGATTACTCTTATCCCAGGCAGGGGTATTAACATCATTTAACAATAAGTCATCGTGCAATTCCGATCTCATAGATTTTTTGCAGGGTGTTGAGGTGCAGCGTTCTTTCATCATCTGTTTCTTGGAGTTTGTTTCCCGATCCTGCGTCCATATACCACTCTACAAGCCTGTATCCGAACATTAGAAGAATCAACTCATAAACGCAGTTATCCGTAATATGTGAAATATTCGTGTATTCAGAGAAGCCCTTGTAATACGCCGGGATACATCTACGGAAGTATTCAACCATGTCTTCAACATCGGCTTCGTCCGCGATCAGACTTGCCATATCTTCACCTAGATAACCCCACCCTGTGGTATCCCAGTCGATAATGATGGTTTTACCTTCTGAATAGAATATGTTTGCCACCCAAAAATCCCTGTGGCACAGCACGATAGGCAGCTTCTCAAGACGATTAAATATCTCGTCTGCGTTCTCATCAATGTCGATGAGCATTTTACATAGGTGTTTCGGGATCTCGCAATCGTCAGAGCGTATATAATCGTACACTCTATTCCATGACCGATAATGAAGATAGAAGTTCTTCATATAATCCACTTTGCTCAAGTTGGTCAAGTTCTGTAAAACAACAGGCTGTTCGGCATATAACTTGCCTTGGAATCTTCCTAATTCCTCGGCTGCACGTTCATACATATTACCGGTCAAGTCTAAACCCGATATACCGTCGATATATTCCATCCATATCTGTGTTTCGTTTTGTTCATCGTTCATTTCGGCATGATAACATTCAGGCCATCGGAAAGATTCAGAGAACAGAGCACCGAAATTGGATTTATAAAAATCATATTCCCTACGCCATGAATCGGAATCACCGTAACGCTCAAATTTCTTCTGCGTTTTTGAAACGATTCTATAGGGCAGCTCCACGCCAGCACTAGTTGTAGCACGGCCCGTTACAAGCTGTACATCCCCCAGTGTACCGCCTTGTAAGGGTTTGCTTTGGAAATCGACCCTGATTATTGTGGAACCGAGCATTTTACTTATAACCTCTGTCAGCGTTTCAGCTTTTATTTCACTCATTTGCATTCCTCCCATTGTATCTGATTTGCTTGTCGTCATTTTTATGTAAGTATAAATTGATCATAGAGTTTGGATAGGCCTTTTTGGGTTCGTGGTACATCACCATCATAAATGAAAAGAAGAGCACGATGAAGGTTAACTATAGATTTACTCATTTATTACCTCTCTTGTTCTAATCGATATTCGGTTTGATAAAAAACAAAAAAAGCCGCTAAATAGCGACTTTCAATGGGATTTATTCACCATGGTTTTGCCCCATACTCTTCTTTTAATATCGAATAATGTACGCTATCTGTTAGGAACCCTTTTACCATATGGTTTCTGCGACGGGTACCTTCATATGTCATTCCCAAGCGATCCAATACTTTTCCAGAAGCACTATTTCGAACATCATATTCCGCAAATACTCGTTCTAAACCTAGTGTGTTGAAGGCTAATTCGAGTATTAATTTCCCTGCTTCTGTCATGTAACCATTACCCCAATAACGCCGGTTTAATGTATAACCCAGTTCACCACTTTTATTATATTCATGTATTCTGAACTCGATCGTTCCTATCATTTTGTTGCTTTCTTTTAACAAGATAGCGTATTTCCCTGTAGGCTCTTTGAAGAAATAGTTAGCTATTAAATTCTTGGTTTGGTTTATATCGGTATGTTGGTCATAAATGAAACGAGTAGTTTGCTCATCCGATGTATATTCATACATATCTTCAGCATCCTCAAGGATAACCGGTCGTAAGATGATACGGTCACTTTCCATCTGACTGTGTTTAACCATTAATAGATTCATATTACTCATTTAACATTCCCACTTTATTATGTAATTTAAAATTTCCGCTTATTTATTAAACTTACTGCTAATAGTAGCATACTACAATTAGAGTTGAACAACTTTGAAATTTTTTAAATTAGTGAAAGAACTTATACTATAAACCAAAAAAGCCGCTAAATTAGCGACTTTCAATAGAACACGGTTCTTCCCTCTCGACATTTTGTCTGTTAATACTAAATCTATTGAACCCTGGCGAACGTTCGAGTGATGTTTCTATATTTTGTTGGTGAGATGCCTTTTTTAGCCGTAAATTGCTTGATAAAGTAAGTGTCATACTCAAATCCAGTTGCACGCGCAATTTCATTAAGCTTCATTCCCGTATGAGTTAATAGTTCACTTGCAACTTTTAGACGATGTGAAAACAAGTAACCCATTGCTGTATGACCGCATCTTTCCTGAAATAACTTATTCAGAGTCACACGATTTAAATGAGCGCAATTCGTTAGATCATCCAAGGATAACTTTCTGGAATAGTTCGTGTGTATATATTCTAGCACTGAATCAACAGGGGATTGTTCGCTATTTCGATTTAAATCCTCAAGCAAACCTAAAATTTGAATAAGATATTTTTTGACTCTGCATACCCAGCTTGCATCACTTTGCGCATGCACTTCCATCCCTAATATAAAAAACCATTCAAATAAAAGCGGATATGCTTTCTCAGTGATATATGGTACAGCTATATATGGATCATCTCTTTGAAATAGGGATAGCCCAGTTTGTATACTCGGCCCCGTGGGTAAGTAGTAATCCTGCGTATCGGAAAGAGTAATGGTGTTAAGAAATTCGAGATGAAATCGAAAAGATTGTGCGGCAACGTTATGTTTCTCCAAGACTTTCATTTCGTCATCTTCGGCCAAGCAAAGGAACGCGGGAGCGGAAATAGAAACAGGCCGTTTATTTAATGACCCACTGATGCTTCCTGACGTGATGAGGATCAAAGTAAGACGTTCAGGATAAGGAAGCTTGCTAAAATCTTCTACTGCGGTAAATTCAATATTTACAGTTCTGTTTTTGTGTCGGTCTACTTGCGGCATAGCCATCACCTAATCAAATAGTATAGTTTAATTCTTCAGTAATGTCAGTGTACCACACAAGTGTAAGGGATATAATTGTGGTGCAACAACATAAGGAGGGATATTAACTATGGCTATTGAGCGTTTTCAAATCCATGTCTCTGACGAAATCCTTGACGATCTATCGTACAGATTGCATCGTACTCGCTGGCCGGATCAATTGGAACATGCGGGATGGGAGTACGGTACAGAATTAAGTTATTTAGAGTCACTCGTTACGTATTGGAAGGATCACTATGATTGGCGAGCCCAAGAATCCAAGTTAAACCGCTTGTCACAGTTTTGCTGCCAGATCGATGGTATCGATGTGCACTTCGTGCATGAGCATGGTAAAGGGCCAAACCCTCTTCCCTTAATTCTTACTCACGGATGGCCCGACAGTTACCTTCGTTACCAAAAGATCATTCCTCTCCTTACAGATCCAGCCAGCTATGGCGGAAACCCAGAGGACTCTTTTGATGTGATTGTTCCATCTTTACCTGGGTTTGGATTCTCCGGTCGCCCTAGACATTCTGGCATCAACAATTTTCATGTCTCGGAAATGTGGGCTAAGCTCATGACAGAAGATCTTGGCTACCAGAAATTTGCTGCTGCAGGCGGCGATATTGGCTCTGGGGTTACAAGATACCTGGCATTCAACCATCCTGAATTGTTATTCGGTATTCATTTAACCGATATTGGTATCATAAGGAATCTTACGACTTCATCTGATGATGCAAAACTTACAGAAGAAGAACTGCAATATAAAAAAAGCGCATCGGAATGGATTGCTCAGGAAGGTGGCTATATGTCCCTTCAATCGACGCGCCCCCAAACCCTTGCTTATGGACTTGCCGATTCACCTGCAGGTTTGGCTGGCTGGATTATTGAAAAATTTCGTGCATGGAGCGATTGTAAGGGTAACCTCCAGCAAAGTTACAGTGAGGAAGAACTAATCACTCATGTTATGATATATTGGGTTACGAATACATTTGGTTCGTCGGCACGAATGTATTATGAAAATTCGCATTCTTTACCACCATTGGATTATATCGAGGTGCCGACAGGCATCGCACTTTTCCCTGCAGATATTTTGTTACCACCCAAGGAATGGGCTGTACGTAATTTAAATGTAACTCGCTGGACTCAGATGCCTCGCGGGGGACATTTTACCGCTATGGAAGAACCCGAGCTTCTGGCCCAGGACATTCGTGAGTTTTACAGGCCTTTTAGAGAGAAAAAGAATTACTAATATTCATCAAGATCCAATCATGGGCCTACTTAATTCAAGCTTAGCATTGCTTCAAAAGGATGTAATGAACGCACATATAAGTAGGCACTTACTTAAATGTAAGCATGACAAAAGCTGCCCGGATTCCTTGGCAGCTTTTATTGTTGATTGAATTCGTGTGCAAGTTCATTGAACCTACTCTATGATACGGACTCTTCATATTTCCACTTATTAGGGAGCACACATTATTTCTATTACAGCAAACAGTGTGCGGGTGTATTCGCTAAGAGATTATTCTACTTTGGAGGGACAGTTGGGTAAACCGTTCAATCGAAGATGCTTTCTCGTTCCAAATCCTTGAGATGCTGTGGGAAGGGATCAAGTTATTAATCGTAGATGTAATGGGGTTGAATTAACGACTGCAGGGAATATATTATTGATCATGTGCTCACGATTGGTGACAACATAGCCCATCTTATTATAAAGGTGGGTACAGTCACGTTTTATAGCTAACACCTAATTGAGGGAGATTGTATATGATTATTCGAGAAATGAAAAAAGAAGACAATGCAAAAGTAAAAGAAATTATACAAGATTCACTAGAATCGCTTGGATTAGCAATCCCTGGGACAGCGTATTTTGATCCTCAACTTAACGACCTTTACCACTATTACAATCATTTACAACATGCGAACTACTGGGTCGTTGAAATGGACGGAGAAGTTGTTGGCGGGGTCGGCATAGCACCGTTTAAAGAACAAGAGGAAGTTTGCGAATTACAGAAATTATATTTAAGTCCAAAGGCACAAGGGTTAGGACTCGGAAAGAAACTGATGGAAACTGCCCTGTCTTTTGCCTCAGCGTACTATGCAAAGTGTTATTTAGAAACAACGCATGAATTAATAGCTGCTTGCAGACTGTATGAGAAATTTGAATTCACTCTGTTACAAAAGCCACTACCAGGTTCTGATCATTCTGCTATGGATGCTTGGTATATCAAAGAATTGAATTAACTATTGAGAGTCCATTGTTTTAGTATCAAATGACCTGCTAGGGAACTATAAATAAAAATGATACAGAGTGCGATTAGTCTCATCGCAAACCTGCTCGTTACGGTAAAAGACAACGGCCGAGAATATGTAGGAATGCCGTTAAAAAACTATTTGTCCCCCTAAAGAGAGCATCCATCGACATCATGTAAACCATTTCCACATTCTGTGTCATTGGAAGCTGCTTTTACGAACAAATTCATTTCTAAAAAGCAGTCTACCCTTGCTTGAGGGTGAACTGCTTATCTTCATCATACTCATCCTACATTTATTTTAGCTTGGTCTTCCCTTTATCCGTATGGTTCCCTTCTTTCTTCCTTGCTTCCCTACTCCAAATTAATCTCCCTGATTTTTTCCAGCGCCACTTTCGGTTTTCGGTCTTCGGTAAGCAAGCCGTTAACCTCATGTTGCACGTCAGTAATCTGCGTATAACAGTATCCGGAAATAAACGGAATTGCTTTAATCGCTTCGGTTATGCTGCCGAAGCGTTCCAGGAAAGCCTCCTCGTTATCAACCTGATTGCCGTAACCCCAACCATGCTCGCTTCTGAAAGCTATCCCTCCAAACTCGCTGATGATAATCGGTTGGCCTTTATAACTGTAGCCTTGGGCAAATGCAAATTTCCACTCGTTGTACGTACCGCTGCTGCCTGTAATCGAGTCTTTATCCTTATATGTTTCGTACAAATCTTCACCCCGTTCCACATAATCATGCAGCGTCAAAATATCGGAAATAGTATGCTCCCATCCATCATTCGTGATGACTGGGCGATAAGGATCGATAGATTTGGTCAAATAGTAAATACCTTCGGTGAATTTTTGCTGCCGCTCGTCATGGATAATATTTTGGATGCCCCAGGATTCGTTAAAAGGCACCCAGGTAATGATACAGGGATGATTGTACTGCTGCTGCACAACCTCAATCCATTCTTTGGTAAAACGTTCCACCAACTCATCATTAAATTCATAAGCGGCCGCCATTTCAGACCAGACCAGCATCCCCTTGACATCACACCAGTAGAGGAACCGGGCGTCTTCAATTTTCATATGCTTGCGCAAACCGTTGTACCCCATCGCGGCGATTGTCTCGATATCTTCGATCAGCGCTTCTTCTGAAGGAGGCGTCAGATGACTTTTCGTCCAGTAGCCCTGATCCAAAATCAATCTTTGATATAGGGGAATATTATTCAGCAGGATTTGGCCGTCTCTGATCGAGATTTTGCGCATGCCGAAATAAGAGCCCACCCGGTCGATCTCTCGTTCACCTTCATATAGCACAAACTCCACATCAAACAGATTTGGATTGCCCGGAGACCACAGGTTTTGCAGCCAAGGTCCGTTGATGCCATTCATCATGCCGGTTTCCACCGTCAGCCAGGCTCTGTCCACCGAAAGGCTCATCTTTCTTACCGTGTCGCCCTTAAAGGTTATTTCGGTCTCCAGTCGGAGAAAATTTTTGTTTTTAGTACCGTTAAAGCGGAAGTCAAACCGAATCATTTGGCGGTCAATGTCTGGCGTCATTTTCACCCTATCCAAGCGGGTATCATGGACATGTTCGAGCCAGACGCTTTTCCAAATGCCTGTCGTCTGAACATAAAACGAATCATGATTCCGTCCGGACCAGCGCTGCTTGCCTCGAGGCTGTAGACAGCTATCGCTGTCTTCCACTTTCAACACAATTTCATTTTCCGCCTCTTGCAAAAGCAGATCGGTAATATCAAAGGAAAACCGAGTATACGCCCCTTCATGCTCCCCCGCAAAACGACCGTTCACCCAACAGGTGGCTTTGTAATCCACGCCTTCGAAGTGCAGAATAGTTTGTCTCCCTTCCGCTTCTGGTAAAAGTGTCAGTTTTCTATGGTACCAGATATGCGCATGGAATTTCTCCTCGCCAATCCCGCTTGCCTGGGTTTCATAGGTAAACGGAACGTTTATTTTGGTTGCGGCCGGAAAATGGTCCATCCACCGCTTTGCAACTCCGACTTTGTCATCATCGAAGCTGAAATCCCACTCCCCGTTCAGATCCAGCCACTGGCTCCGTACAAATTGGGGTCTTGGATAGTTTTTTATATAAAATTTCGTAGCTGCTGTAGGCATCTTTGCATCTATCCTCTCTATGGTCACTGAAGTATACTCTGTATTTCTTATCACAGATTACTATCTTGTTTAGAGATAGAAAATGATTTATCCTATCCAATGACTGATCTATTATCCTTTGAGGAGTGGGATTCATTGATACATCTAAAGCGATGCGGATATAATGTGATTCATCCGGAAGGCTTTACTGTCGATCGCCCGGAAGGCTCAGGGGATTACGTCTTTTTATTTTTTCGGAGCAAAATGGAGCTCAGGATTCATTCCCAGTCTGTGATTGCTGAACCTAATACCTTTATTATTTTCAATAAAAACAGCCCATATTTTTATCGGGATGTCGAACAACCTCTGATTCACGATTGGTTCCATTTTGAAATGGAGGCTGCGGCTGCAGATGATTTTTTTGATCGGCTGAATCTCCCTCTAGATACCTTAATCAAAGCTTACGACCCCTTCTATATTTCCAGAAAAGTGAATGATATTCATTGGGAGAATCTGCAGAACGGAACTTTCCGGGATGAGATCATCGAGTACACCATTCGCTGCCTGTTCATGAAGCTTAGTGATATTCGAAATCATCTGGAGCCAGACCAACAGATTAGTAAATACTATGACCAGTTCCTAAACCTGCGAAATGAAGTTTTCAGTTCTCCTTCTACTTGGTATACTGTCGAGTACTTGGCTGACAAGATGAATATGAGTCGATCTTATTTTCAGCATATATACAAACAAATCTTTGGCGTATCGGTAATTAACGATATTATCCTTAACAGACTAGGGTATGCCTCCTATTTACTGAAGAACACATCGTATGCGGTCAGCCATATTTCTGGAATTTGCGGTTATGAGAACGATGTACATTTTATGCGGCAATTCAAGAAGTTCACAGGACTAACTCCAAGCGAATACAGAGGAAGATCTGATATTGGGCAATAAAAAGAGAAACCCCGCGTCTAGTGACGTGGGTTTCTCGACAATCTGAAAGCTATGGCTGGATGCTATACCTTGATTTCTCGGCATTAGTATTCCCTAACTAATCCTTTTCTCAGTTCAAGTCTGAATGCAATTCATTGTTCCTTGTGTCGAAGGCCAGATTGATTTCACCGTAACCAAGATGCTTAGCGTTATTTTCTGTCAACTTATTTTCTTTAATGATGCAATTTTCCGTCCTCCTGCGATCTTCGTCATTGCCTCCAAGCGTAATGCCTGCTGCTTGAATAACACCATTTCTTGCCTGATCTTGAGCAGGGTTTGGTGCGATGCCTTCAAACCCGATGATGTCGATGCCTATATTGTTGTTATCGTGCACGATATTCTGCGTAATACGAAAGCCGTCTACATTTTCATTAATCGCCATCGCTTCGCTGGCTCCCAGCTTCAGGTTATACAACTCATTCTGAATAATGACAATCTGCTTCAATGAAGTAGCCGAGTTACCGTAAACTGCAATGCGCCTCCTATTTGCTGAAGAACACATCGTATGAGATCAGCTATATTTCTGGAATTTGCGGTTATGAGAACGATGTACATCCCCCCCAGAATACGCAGACCATCCACGAATAACTAGATTATCTGATGTAATGGTATTTACCTATTATGTACGTGATTTGTAAGCCCATAGGTAAATCCACATGCGAAGCGGTTGCGGGTCTCCAATGATAATTCTAATCTCTCCTTCATATCGTTCACATCTTCATCTCTAACGGATAGCCCGCTCTTGTTCCCAAGACAAAAACACCTTCAAAATTGTCCCCCATATCTTACGACATGGAAGCTTTCTCTCTTGAAGGTGCTTTTATATCTCATGTAATAGGGACAGTCCCCAGCGAGTGTCTCACAGAACTTGTTTATTTATTCTATGCACAACTTGCATGTTGAACTAATGGTATGTGCATGGCAGGCTGATCATTCATTCGATGACAGCTACTATGCTCCGTACCGCTCGAGCACCCGGTAAATCGCATCGGTGCCGAAACCGATCGCTTCTGTTGGAATGCGTTCATCCGCAGCATGAATCAGCTTAGTAAACTGCATGTCCTTAGGCAGCGGCATTGGCAGGAAACCGTAGGTTTGGATGCCAAGCCTCGCAAATAATCTTCCATCCGTCCCTCCAGGCAGAAGCATCGGCACCGGAACGGCCTCCTTATCCGCTTCTTTCAGCACATCGGACAGCAAACCGAACATCCCCATGTCGGGAGCTGCGACGCATGGGTCATGGCGCAGCACTTCTAAACGAATTGAATCATCAATCGCGAATCGGCGCAGCTCGTCTATAAATTGCTGAGGAGTGATGCCCGGCAGCGTTCGCCCATCCAGCTCGACCGTAATTTTGCTTGGATGAACATTGATTTTCTCGCCGCCACGAACGACGGTCGCGCTGACCGTATTACGCAGAAGTGGGCCGAACGTCTCGCCTTTCTCCCCCAGCAATTTCAGTATGATGCCGCCCAGCCGGGGACGCAGCAGCCCTCTCAGCAGCAGTCCCGGCAACAGCGGCAGCGCGGCGGCCATGCCTTCAATCATCAACCGGGCTGCCGGTGTCACACGTATAGGCAGCGTATTCCTGCTAAGCGATTGCAGCATATTCCCTAATTGCCCCATACAGTCAGCTCCCGGTTTGCCCAAGGAACCATGGCCTCCGTCCCCTCGAATCGTCGCTTTGAGCCAACATAACTGTTTTTCGGCTACCATAATCGGATAAAAGGTTCTCCCGAGTGCATGAAACGCGAAGCCGCCAAATTCACCGAGCGCATACTTTACACCCGCAAAATAATTGGCATGCTGCTCTACTAGAAAGGAAGCCCCGTATTCGCCCCCAGCTTCCTCATCGCTGACAATCGCCAGAATGAGATCACCTCGCAAGTGCAGCTTACGGACATGCGCGCGGAGAAAAGCTGATACGAGCATCGCCACGCCGCCTTTCATATCAAGAGCGCCCCGACCCCAGACGAAGCCGTCGTGGACGTCACCACCGAAGGGATCGCGGCTCCAGGTTTGTTTATCGACACCTACGACGTCGACATGACCGTACAGAAGCAGCGGCGGTGCCTCTCCGCTTCCCTTCATTCTGGACAACAGATTGGGCCGGGCCGGATCAAGCGCTACAATCTGCGTATCAATGCCCGCATCCTCAAGCAGTTGCCGGATATACATAATACATGCGGCTTCCTCGCCCGGCGGATTTGTTGTGTTGAAGCGGATCAATGCCTGCAAAATCTCTACTGGAGACGGCAGCTCTGCGTGACGCCGGGCTCCGTCTTGTTCCAAATTGTCATTGACAAGCCCGATACCCATGCCATGCTCCTTCCTATAAAAGGTTGTTCATTCGACCGATTTTACATCGGAAGCATAAGCTTCGGTGTTGAAACCTGCCTTATTGAACATGCACTATAATAGACTGCCCGAGTAAGTCCGCTCTTCTGAAGAAACGCCCAGCAGGCCGCGCAGGTTAAACTCATCCTGTAGTCTTTCAAGTCTGCGCTCTTGCTCTTCGGCGGATGTGCCTTTGGTGCGAAACACCGATTCCAGCATCGCCAACGCTTGCCGAACATGCGCCTCCGCCACTTGTTCTCCCGTCACCCGCAGACGGTCGACCAAAGTCTGTACGCCACGATAAGGTAAAACCACGCCTTGTTCATATTCCGCTGCGTTCCAGTTGCGGTTGCGGAGGCAAGTGGCGATAGCCTGACAACGAGTAAGCAGTTCAATGGAATAAACGTCCGTCTGCTGACTCGAAGCAACCAGATGTGCCTCATCCTCCTTGTCGTCAAAAGCGAATACTCGCAGTCCAGCGGATGGAGCCAGTCGTTTCAGCACATTGCCCGGACCGAGTTCGACGGCAGTGGCAATGCCCATGCTCTTCTGAAATGCAAGAACCGCTGGCCAATTGACAGGGTCCGTCAATCCCCTTTCCAGCATAACGACGATCTCCTCCGTATTTTTGTATGGATAGCCCGTTAACGAGGAAACTACGGGAAAATCTAATTTTCCAAATGAGACATGGCTTAGCACTTGGGCGAAATGCTCCGCCGCCGGCACCATCAACGGGCTATGAAACGGCGCACTGACCTGCAGCGGAATGACAGAGGCACCGAGTGCTGACAGTTTTTCGGACGCTTCTTGGACGGCCTCTTTATGGCCCGATATCACCGTTTGCCGCTCTGAATTTATATTCGATATTACAACAATGCGACTTTCGTTTGCGCGACCTGCGCTTCTTTCCAAGCATATGTTAGCGACAACATCAGGACTCGGCCCGTTAACGGCGGCCATTGCGCCGATTCCCGCAGCAGCAGCTTCCTGCATCAATTCGCCGCGGCGGCGTACGAGTCTAAGCGCATCAGGAAACGATAGGGCTCCCGCACAGGTTAAAGCGGTAATCTCGCCCAAGCTGTGGCCGGCAGCCATCGCCGGAGTGTACCCCCATTCCTGGCTGTAGACGCGGTACATCGCCACGCCAAGCGCAAGAATGGCGGGCTGCGCGATGTCCGTCCGCGTCAGCTCGGTCAACGGACCCTCAAACATCAAGCTATCAAGGCGCATACCAAGAGCTTCGTTAGCTTCCTCCATCGTCACTTTAACTGCGGCATACCGCTCGCTGAGCACTTTCCCCATACCGACGCGCTGCGATCCCTGACCGGGAAACCATATCGCATGTTTGTTCAGCATCTACCATCACGCTCCTTACGGGTCAGATCGGGGCAGGAGCCTCGGTCAGCATTTTGTTTATCACTTCTACAATCTCATCTTCTCGCTCATGCAGGAAAAAATGTCCGCCATTAAACAGCATGAGCTCGCTCCCTCGCATCGCATACTGCTCCCATTCACTGAGCGAACCTTCGACGCAGATGTCATCCTTGCCACTCAAGATGGTGAGCCGGAGCGGCAGCGGCGACCGCATCCGATGCTCGTATTCGCCGACAAGCTTGAAGTCGGCTCTTAGAATTGGCATAAACATATTCAGAAGCTCCTGATGCTGAAACAGCTCGTCGGGCATGCCGCCGAACTTCTTTAGTTCATCGAGAAATTCGCCATCCGGAAGCATATGGATCCGGCGAGCCTTCTCCTGTTCACAATGCGGCGCCCCTCTGCCGGAGAGGAAGACTGCCGAAGGCAGCGGGAATCCTTCCTCGTTAAGCGCATGCAGCAGCTCATATCCAAGCAGACTGCCCATGCTGTGGCCGAATAAAGCATATGAATCTGAGGTAAGAGCCGTCTCCCTCACCACCGGTAGCAAATCCTGCAGGGCTTCTGCCACGTTCGCATAATACGGCTCACCCATGCGGCTTCCTCTGCCCGCCAATTCGGCAGGCACCAGACGAACGGCAGAATCCAGCTTGTTCGACCAGCGCTTGTACACTTGCGCGGAGCCTCCTGCATATGGCAGACAAATCAAAGATATCGTCATAACACCCGCCTCCCGAGTAACATGTTGGTGTAAGTTGTCTTTACGCGCCAGCGACAAGAGTGGTCCAGAACGCTTTTTCCTTTGCGAACAAATTGTCAGCTAGCGCCAGCTCTCTTCCGCGTTCGAAGTCACCTGTTACAAAACGGTCTTTCAGTAGATCCCAACCTTCCCGTACTGCCCCCAGCTGACCGGACAGAGAATCATACAGCGCTTCGCCTATCAGCCCCTTCTCTTGCATGGAGCGAAGCAGCGACGTATTGGCAATATGCCGATTACAGATGATATTGACTCCCACTAGGCCATAGGTTAAATGTGCTTGCTTCTTCTCCGGATCGGAATCTACATTCCACATGCCTTCTACTGAGAACTCCCCAAGCTCTCTCGTCAGCCGCTCCGCATTTTCAACCACTTCACCGAGCTTGAGTTCGTAGGGCTCAATCTTTTCCTGCAGGTTATATACATAGTAAGCTGGCCCCAAATAGTCCGGATTCACATTGTATTCCGAGTTACCATACGCCTTGAGCAGCCTTTCCTCCGGCACCTCATGCTCTTCGTAGCCCGCAAGTGTGTCGTCAATGACATAAAAGACGCCGCGCTCTATGTCATATCCATTAAAGAGCGAATAATGATACCAGTGGAATTTTTTCCATGCCATGCTGCCTGGCAGCCAGTCATACAGATCGACATTTACGCTTAAGTTGCGTCCGCCCGCAAGCATTCCCCTGATTTCCTCTAGCACCGTCTCCTTGCCGCGGAAATGACCGGGTTCGATTAAACGGATCACCCGCGACAGCGGGAATCTTGCAGGGTCGTCCAAATAATACAGCGTATCAATTGTCGGATAACGGAAGTCCTTGTCCGTTGCGGCCTCCCAAGGAAAGTAACGGTAAATGTTCAGATACGCGGCATCCTTATAGCTTGGTTCCACAGATACCGCAATTGAAAATGCCTGGTTCAGCATGCAGTTCATCCAAAATTCGTTAAATGGTTTCCTTTCCATCGACAGCTTCATTATTAGCCGCCTCCTTAAGCTCGGAATGTTGGTTCAAGCAAGCTTGCTTGGCTCAAGCACAGCACTGATTTTTTTCTTAGCTCCATCTTCGACTAAGGCGTATATGATCGCCGTATAATCATCCGCCAGCCCCCGGGCAGTCTCTTCATGGAAAAGACTTGTCGCATATTCCAGCCCTAAGCGAATCTTGCCCTCCCGCTCCATCGCTTCGAGCGTTAAATCGAATTTGCTGACACCGGGTTCGAACTCCTTCGGATCAAATTCAATGCCACCCGAACGGTAAGCGACGCGATCGATATTTTGCAAAATAAACATCGTATCGAATAACGGATTGCGGCTGCGGTCTTGTTCAATTGCCAGCTTTTGTACCAAATCTTCAAACGGATAATTCTGATGCTCCAGTGCCCGCAGCACATCCTCATGCAGCTCGGACAAATAATCACCCACGGTCCGGTACGATTCCGGGAAGCTGCGAATAGCGACCGTATTGACAAACATTCCGATCAGCCCTTCCAGCTGCGCATGATTACGGCCAGCAACCGGCGTGCCGATAATGATATCTTCTTCACCGCTCCATTTGCTCAGGAGCATCGAATAAGCACCGAGCAGCACCGTATACAGCGTTGTACCACGCTCGCGCGCAAACGCCTTGATCTTGAGTGTCAGCTCTTCATCCAGGTGGAAGTTGATTAAACCGCCCTTGAAGTCTTGCAATTCCGGTCTCGGCAAGTCCGTCTTGAGCGTAAGTGTCGGAAGTTCTCCTTCGAACGCTTCCAGCCAGTAGCGCTCATGCTCCATATAGGTTTCGCTGCCGATCTGGTCCTCTTGCCATACTGTGTAATCGCGATACTGGATACTCAGCTCCGGCAGGTCGCCACCGCCGTACAATGTGGTTAGTTCCTGCAGTAGGACACTAACGGAGACGCCGTCGGTAATAATATGATGAAGATCCAGCAGAAGTAGATGGCGTTCCTCGCCAAGCGGAATCAATCCGGCACGGAATAGCGGCAGGCTGCTTAGATCAAAAGGACGGATAAATCGCTCCATCAACCCGCTGATGCCGCTGAATAATTCTTCGTCTCCGCCTGCAGAGAGCAGCTTGCCCGCCGCCATTCTCAGCCTGGCGCCCTGCTCCAGCGTAAATACCGGCTCCGCATGTACGCGCTGGCGGAACTCATCATCTTCGTGATGGAACGTCGTTCTGAGTGATTCATGGCGGCGTATCATCTCAAGGATAGCTTCCTCCAGCCGCTCTACATCGAGCTTACCTTGCATATGCACGGCGAACGGTACATGGTACATCGTTGCCTCGCCCGAGATCAACCCCATCATATATTGGCGGCGCTGTGCCCTAGACATCGGGTAAAACTCGCGCTCCGGCTGTTTTGGAATGCTCGTGACCGCCATAGTTCCACAAGTGTCCAGATGGGCAGCCAAACCTTCAAGTGTGGGATTCATAAAAATATCGCGCAGCGGCATTTGGATGCCAAAACGTTCTGCAATGCGGCTAACCATGCCCGCCGCCTTTAGGGAATGCCCGCCAAGCTCGAAAAAGCTGTCCTTGGCGCTAATTGAATCCGTTCCGAGCAGCTCTTTCCAAATCTCCGCCAGCTTGCGCTCTGTATCCGTTGATAGCGGAACAAGCTCGCGAATGCCCGCATCGGCCAGTTCCGGCTTCGGCAGCGCTCTTCTGTCGATTTTTCCCGTTGGCGTTAGCGGAATCGCATCCAAAATGACCATGAAAGCTGGAACCATATAAGAAGGCAGCTTGTCCCCAAGATATGCGCGCAGCTGTAGGGTCAACTGGTAGGATGGTGCGGCGCCGTCCTGCTCTGCATTATTTGCCGCAGCTTCCTGCATAACGACATACGCGCAAAGCGCATATTCTTCATCCTCTTCCTGAAATGCGGTGACGACCGTTTCCTTCACCCTCTCATGCCGAAGCAGCAGCTGCTCAATTTCTCCAATCTCAATTCTGTGGCCTCTGATTTTCACCTGGAAATCACGGCGGCCCGCATAGGCAAATTCCCCATTTTCAAGCCTACGCCCTAGGTCTCCTGTGCGATACATCCGTTCTCCCGGTGCATACGGATTCGGGACATAAGCGACATCCCATTCAGGATGGCTGAGATACCCACGCCCGACGCCCGGCCCGCCGATGCATATTTCGCCCGTCACGCCTGTCGGCTGCAGCTTCAATCCTTCGTCAAGCACCATCATGACGGAACCTTCGATCGGTGTGCCGATCGAAATGTCCTCGCCTTCGGTCACTTCCCGGATGGATGTCCACACCGTCGTCTCCGTCGGACCGTACAAATTAAACAATCTGGCTCCTGTAGCAGAGCGCAGCCTGCCGAGTACATCGCCCGTCAACGGTTCTGCCCCGATCATCAGTACCTGCAGCTTTTGTAAGCCCTCCGTTTCACCTTGCTGATTCATCCACCATTTAAAGCGCGATGGCGTAATTTGCAGTACATCGACGCTGTGCGTATCAATCAGGCCTTGTAGCAGGACAGCGTCGCTCCGTTCCTCTTCGCTAGCGAGTACAATCCGCATGCCCAGTGTGAGTGGAAGCAGATTTTCAACGACAAAAATATCAAAGGATACCGATGCCATCGCCAGGATGCTCTGGCCTTTCACAAACGGAATCCGGTTTCGGAAGCCGCTGATAAAATGCGCCAGGCCGCGATGCTCGATCATGACCCCTTTGGGACGCCCGGTCGAGCCTGACGTATACAGCACATACGCCAAATGGTCCGGCTTATGGCCAGTTTCCGGATTGCCTCTGTCCGCCGCATACATCTCCGGATCGTCCAAATACCACTCGGCAACGGCTCGCGTAACGACTCCTGCAAATGCTTTTTCTGTCAGAAGAAGTGCTTCGCCGCAATCTTCAAGCATCCAGTCGATTCTCTCTTTCGGATAAGCGGGATCAATAGCGACATATGCGCCTCCGGCTTTCAGAATACCCAAAATGGCAACAAGCAGAAGTGGGCTGCGGGACGCCATCAACGCGACAATACTTTCAGGCCCCACACCCTTCGCCCGCAAGGAATGGGCAAGCCGATTCGCACGTTCGTTCAGCTCAGCGTACGTTACCGTCTCTGTTCCGAATTGAATCGCCGGCGCATCCGGCGTACGTGCCGCCTGGCGCTCCACTTCCTGGACGAATCCTGTCCATTCCGCCGTTGCTTGCACGGAAGCAGCCGCTGCGTCTCCTTGCCGCTCTGTTATGCCTTGTTCAATTCGGATTTCCATCCTGTCATTGCTCCCCTCTCTGTTCGCGGCTTGTACCGGCTTGCTTCCTCCGGTCAACAGAGCCAGCAATTGCTCCCGCTCACTTTCACCCATCAGCTCAAGCTCACCGATCGTGCGATCCTGTGATCTGCACATCTCCCTTACAAGTACGGTATAGCTCTCCGCCATGCGGCGAGCGGTTTCCTCTTTAAATAAATCCGTTGCGTATTCCAGTTGAAGCTCGATTACCTCTTCCCGTTCCACCGCTTCCAAAGTCAGGTCGAACTTGCTTGTTCCTGTCTCGAACGGTATTTCGTCAAAGACTACACCGTCAGCTTCCATCACCGCACGGTCCATATTTTGCAAGATAAACATGACGTCAAACAACGGATTGCGGCTTCTATCCATATCTGCCTGCAGTCCCTCGACCAGCTCCTCGAAAGGGTATGTCTGGCGCGAAAGTGCATCTACAACGTGGTTATGGAGTTCCGCCATATAGGTTTGTAGCGTCTTATCTCTTTCCGGCCTTGTCCTCAGTGCCAACGTATTGACGAACATGCCGATCATGCCGTGTGTATCGGCATGATCCCTGCCGGCGGCGGGGGTACCCACAATCACTTCGGATTGTCCGCTGTATTTGGCCAGCATGGCGGCAAAAGCGCCCAGCAGCACCGTATACAGCGTTGTCTTCGCTTCCCGCGCGAGTTTTCGTACCGCAGCTGTTGTCAGCGCGTCGAGCCGGAATGAGTGGCGCCGACCCTTATAGCTCGGCAGAGATGGCCGCTGCCGATCTGTAGGCAGCTCCAGCACAGGAAGCTTGCCTCCGAAAATATCCATCCAGTACCGTTCATGCTCAGCATAACCAGCATTTGTAAACCCGGCTTCCTGCCACACCGCATAATCGCTGTATTGTATGCGCAGCTCCGGCAGTAATTGTCCGGCATACAGCTGTGACAGTTCATTCACCAGTAGACTGGAGGATACGCCGTCCGTAATAATGTGATGAACATCCAGCAGCAACAGATGATTATTCTCATTCAGCCGCAGCAGCCCTGCCCGCAGTAATGGCAGCTTGTCCAGATGAAAAGGGCGCTGGAAGACTTCCATCAGTCTCGTTACTGCGGTAGCGTTCAGCGTTGCTTCCGGCACCACTTCATCCCCTGCCAACACTGCAGGGTCCAGTACGTCCAGCTTGAACGAATACGGAGGATGAATCATTTGCCTGAATTCTTCTTTTGTCATATGGAAGGTTGTACGTAAGCTTTCGTGGCGGTCTATCAGTGCCATAAATGCATTTTCCAGCCGTGCCACATCGAGCTTGCCCTGTAAGCGAAGCGCGAACGGAACATGATACATGGTGGCATCTCCGGCTAGCATTTGCATCATATACTGGCGGCGCTGGGCGCGCGACATGGGATACCACTCACGGCGCTCTGCCTTCGGGATCGGCGCGGATGTCGTAACGTCTTCTCGCTCCTTCAGCCAGACGGCCAGTTCCGCAATGGATGTCAGCTCAAATATCACACTGAGTGGAACCAGGACGCCCGTCGTCTGCTGCAGCTTTCCCGCTAGCACGGCGGCCTTCAAAGAGTGGCCGCCAAGCTCGAAAAAGTCGTCGTGAATGCCGATTGGCCCGGCCGAATCGCCCAACACTTCCTCCCAAATGGCTGCAACGCGTTCTTCCATCCCGTCTCGAGGCAGCTCCGGCTGTCCTCCCTTCCGAAGTCCGAGTTCCGGCTCCGGCAAGGCACGCCGGTCCACTTTCCCGTTCGGCGTCAGAGGTAATGCGTCAATTCCTGTGATATATGCGGGAATCATTGCCTCCGGCAGCTTGTCTTTCAGCTTCTTTCGCCATTCCCGCGAAGAGAGTTTGCCCGATGCAACCACGTACGCACACAGCTCCTTGTCTCCGCTTGCCTGCTCACGGACGACCACAGCCGCATCCTCCACGTCTGCAAGGGAAAGCAATTGCGAGCGAACCTCATTCATTTCAATCCGTACGCCTCTGATTTTCACCTGTTGGTCGACCCGCTCAACGTATATCGCGTTGCCGTCAGGCAGCCATTTTGCGATATCGCCAGTACGATACATGAAGCGGCCCTCGTGGTACGGATGAGGCAAGAAGCGCTCGGCTGTCATATCCGTCTTATTCACATAACCATCGGCAAGTCCGCTGCCGGCAATATACAACTCTCCGACTGCACTTATAGGAGCTAGCTGCCCGCCATAGCCGAATATATAAATTTCGACATTGTGCATCGGCCCGCCAATTGGTACATAGCCACCGCGATAAGCACCCGGCTTGTAAACGTACATATTGGAGCAAATCGTCGCCTCCGTCGGGCCGTAGCCGTTCATAATCCGGATATCAGGATTAAGCTTCGTATACAGCTCCAGCGTTTCGTCTTGAATCGGCTCTACTCCAACAAGCATTTTGTCTAGCGTAATTTCGGAAGCCGATTGATCCAGCAACCACGCCACCTCTTTTAACAAAGACGGCGGCAAATAAGCGAATGTAATTCGCTCTTCCGCTATTACTTCGGCAATTCGCCGCGGATCAAGCAATTTGGGTTCCGGGTAAAGCACCGTGCAAGCTCCGAACATAAGCGGCATAAACAACTCCGCTACGCTGACATCAAACGAAATATTGGTCAGACTGAGACATCGGTCTCCCTCACCGTATTGTCCTTCGAAAAACATCCTGAGTGAATGTCCGAAATTGTAGAAACTGCGGTGTGGTACGATGACACCCTTCGGCTGACCCGTAGAACCGGATGTATAGATGACATACATCGGATCGGATGAATCCTGCGGCAAAGGGACAAAGTCATCGTCCCCATCGGAGAACAGCGTCTCATCCGCAATATCCAGCACCTGTAAGGAGGCAGGCAAGAAGTCCACGGTTCTAGAACGTGCACCGTCCGTTAATACCAAATCCGCGCCGCTGTCCTGCAGCATATAGCGGACTCGTTCCTCGGGATAATGCGGATCTACAGGCATATAAGCGCCTCCGGCTTTCATAACGGCGAGCATAGCAGTCAGCATAGGGATGGAGCGTTCTGCCATGATCCCAACGACGCTTCCGCGTCCAACACCTTTGAAGCGCAAAGTTCGAGCTAGCGCATCGGTACGGCGATCCAGCTCTAGGTAGGTCATGGATTCACCGAGGCAAGATACGGCCAGCAGATCAGGAACGGCTGCCGCCTGTTCCTTGAAGCAATCGTGCAGACAGCGTGGAGTCGGAAAGTCCGCTTCGCGCCTTCCCAGTGCCAACAGTTGCAGACGCTCCTCCTCCGTCAGCATCTCCGTTTCGCCGAGCTTTGTGCCGGGATGGAGCGTCACGCTGCGCAGCAGCTGCACATAATGCCGCATGAACCGCTCGACTGTCACCCGGTGAAACAAATCGGTATTATATTCCACGACAAGCCGCAGTTCCGCACCAATCTCCACCGCCTGAATCATCAAATCGTATTTGGCTGTGCCATGCTCAAAGCGTTGGTGGCGATATGACAAGCCCGCTGATGAAGCGTTTGGAATACCCAGGTTTTGCATGATGAACATCGTGTCAAACAGCGGACTCCGGCTGGCGTCTCTTCTGTCGATCCACTGTGCGATCTCCTCGAATGGATAATCGGCGTGAGCGTAAGCCCCAGTCGTCATCTCTTTGACTTCGGACAAAAAGGTTCTAAACGGCTTGTCCGCGCACGGATATGCTCGCAGCGCCAGCGTGCCTGTGAACATGCCTGCGATTGCTTCCAGCTCGCGTCTGTTCCGTCCCGCAATCGGCGTGCCGACGGCAATGTCCTCCGCCCCTGTATAGTGGGCGAGGAAAGTGTAATATGCCGACAGCAGCACATTAAACGGAGTCGTGTCCGACTCAGCTGCTAAGCTGCGCACTTCCGCCATCAAATCGGCCTCGACGTACACATCGAACGTTTCGCCGCAACTGCTTTTGGCGGGCGGACGCGGGGCATCGGTCGGGAGCGAAAGCATCGGCCAGTCTCCCCGGCATTGCTCGCGCCAAAATCGTTCATCGTCTCTGGAGAGCGGCCTGCCCTCCTGCCATACTGCATAATCCTTGTATTGCAGCGGTAGCGGCAGCAACGAACCACCTTGATATAAAGTCATCAGGTCGGATAGAAGAATGCCCGCAGACATGCCATCAGATGCAATATGATGCATATCAAGAAACAGAACATGGCGCTCCGGCCCTATCGTGAGCAAAGCAGCGCGGAGCAGCGGGGCCGTATCGAGCAGGAACGGCCGGAACAAGCTTTGCAGTACACCATCCACTTCTGTCTCATCGACTTCCAAGCGAATCAGGCGGAATGGAATGGCATCGTGAATGCGCTGCCTGATCTCTCCGTCGATGACGTGAAAGGTGGTGCGAAGTGTCTCGTGACGCTCCACGATGGCTTGCAAGACAGCTTCCAGTCGGTCTGCATCAATAGCCCCGTCCAGATGCAGCAATTCGGGCAAATTGTAACTGCGATCATCCGGCATCGCCTGCTGCTGCAAATACATGCGTTTTTGCGGCGATGATACCGGATAATGATCTTGCAGGGCCACCTTTGGAATCGGCTCCAGCTTTACACCGGACAAAGTGCTTGAAGCTCCAGAACCGTCATTATCGCTGGTCGCCGCTCGACAATCAGCACTGCCAACCATTTTCCTGTTAAGAGTACCTGCTACAGCTTGTCCTTCACGTCCGTCGTCCTGCGCTTGTCCGCCGTTCGCCATGTGCTCGCTGTTCCCGACATCAGTTCCTTGTTCTTCGTGCTGGGAGTTCGTTCTTTGCGCTGTCGCCGCGCTGCTCTCCCTGACCAGCCGCTCGATCAGCGCTGTAAACGAAGGCAATTCCGCATGGCTCAGCAAATCGGCCACCTGAATGCGAACCTCCGCGAGCTCGCTGATCCGGTTTACAATTTTGAGCGCAATAATGGAATCCCCGCCTAGCTCATAAAACCCTGCATCCGCAGGCAATTGATCATAACCGAGCAGTTCCCCCCAGACATCTGCAACACGCTGCTCCCATTCCAGGCCGGAACGCTCCCCTGTTAAGGCAACGCTTTGGCGATGGCGCTGACTCTTCATCCCGCCGCCTCGCTCCAGCTCGGCTTGCCATCTGGCGAAGGTCTCGTTCATTTCTTGCTGGAGTTCATCTGGGATATCGCCACCGAGCGAATATCCGCTCCAGACTGCAAATGGCGTATGAAGCTCCGATCCAGCACTGGCCTCTTCCACCCAACAATGGAGAGAATCGAACGGATAGGTAGGAAGCGACAGTCGCTTTCTGCGCTGTCCGAGGTAGATCGTCTTCCAGTCAATTTTGTCCCCGTCCACGTAACGCTGGCCGAGCTCCAGCGCTTCCATATCCCGTTCGTTAGAAACGGGATATTGGTGAATCTTCCCGGATGCAGCTGAATCGGCCGTCCCAAAGAGGACGTTCGGCAGCATAAGCCCGGTAAATCCGCTTGCAGCTACGGCTTGCAATGTCTGAGCTAGCTCTTCCCAGCTGCTTACAGCAATCGCCAAGCGATACCGATAGGCTCCCCGGCCCACGGCCAAGGTGTAGCAAAGGTCGGCCAGATTGCAGCTCACATCATCTCGATGCTGCAGAGTCCAGTCCCGTATCAGCTGGACGAGTTGTTCCAGTGCCGTCATGCTATGCGCGGACAAACAGAACAGTTCCACCCTATCCGAATGATCCGAAGGTACCCGGGCTGGAGCCTCCTCCAGCACAACATGACAATTGGTTCCACTCATGCCGAACGCGCTTACTCCACATCTTCTTATTTCGCCGTCCGTCTCCCATGGTGTCAATTCATCGTTGACATAAACAGGCGAATCCACAAACGAAATATTGCGGTTCGGTGAGCGGTAATGTAACGTTGGCGGAAGCTGCTTGTGGACAAGTGACAGGATCGCCTTGAGCATCCCGGCAATGCCAGCGGCATGGTCGAGATGACCGATATTTGTTTTCAACGAACTGATAGCGCAAAATTGTCGTTTATCGGTATATCTTCTGAAGGCGCGCGTCAATCCGTCGATTTCGATCGGATCGCCCAGCGAGGTCCCCGTTCCGTGTGCCTCCATATATGTCACCGTTTCAGGATCAATGTCCGCATCTTGCCAGGCTCGCGCAATGACGTCTTCCTGCGCAAGGGCGTTCGGAGCGGTAATGCCAACCGAACTGCCATCCTGATTCATCGCGCTGCCTTTGATGACGGCATAAATGGAGTCACCGTCTTCATATGCTCGGGAAAGCGGCTTCAAGAGCAGTGCAATTACACCATCGCCGATGCCCGTGCCGTCTGCCGAGTCATCGAACGTTCTGGCCCGATTATCGCTTGACTCGATGCCAAGACGTATGCCGGTATCCAGCGGCAGCACATTAATTTTGACGCTGCCGGCAATCGCCGTCTCGCATTCGCCGCTGCGGATCGATTGGCATGCCAGATGGACTGCAATCAGCGAAGAAGAACAAGCAGTATCCACGCTGATCGCCGGTCCACGCAAATTAAGCAAATACGATATTCGGCTCGGTATCATGGAGCTCAGATTGCCGGGCGCTGCCATGGACAAGGCGTCCGGGTCCAGCGCTTCGATGATTCGCTTGTAATCATGCAGCGCGTCGCCGTTATAACCAATAAAGACGCCAGTGCGCGAACCGTGCAGTGCATCTCCACCATAACCCGCATTTTCAAGCGTCCCCCAGGCCGTCTGCAGGAACAGACGCTGCGCCGGACTCATCAGCGATGCTTCCTTGGGCGAGAGACGGAAAAAAGAATAGTCAAAGCTTGAAATATCCTCGATATACGCCCCATCATAAAAGGAAACAGAACCGTATTGCGCCTCCATGCGGCGTAAGTACGGCTTTAATTCATCTTTGCGCGAATTCGGAAAACCGCCTACCAGGTCCTTGCCGCTTCGCAGAAGCTCCCAGAAGGCATCATGTGATGCCGCGCGCGGCAGCTTGGCGGATATTCCGACAATCGCAATATCTTTGAGGGAAACATTGGAGATGGTGCCCCCGCTCGGGCGCTTCCGCTCAGATGTGTCTTTTTTGGTATCCAGCAAATCCAGTTGAAACATGGCGTCTTTCCCTCCTAGTTAGAAATGAAATTGCTGACGTCCTGTTCTTTTGCCGCTTTACCGCTGCCACGAAGCAGAAGCAAAACATGCGCCGCGATGCCGAGTCCGCTGATCAGAGCTAATAATCCAAGCATTCCGGACTGCCAATCGTCTGCCCATCGCAGCACGATAAACAAAGTGCCTGTGCTACACACATGAGCTGCAAGTGAGCCCCAAAGCGAATGTGAGCCTGCGCGGATGAATCCATATACAATTGCGCCCAGCGCTGCAAATGCACCAACCGTTACATTCATAAAAATCACGCCGAACAATACGGCCTGGAGCAGAACTGTCCACAGAACCGAAAGACGTTGGCTCAGCGTATGGAACAGCATTCCTCTGAACAGCCATTCCTCAAGCAGAGACCCCAGCAGCAGGCTGCCGAGCACAAATATGATCAGGCTGCCGCCTGCAACAAAAGCCACCAGATCCGAGATGGCCGGAAAGGTCACTTTTACCCACGGAAGTCGAGTAAAAACGGCGATAAACAAGCCCAGCCAGATGCCCGTCCCTGCGGACAGCAGCAGCGATCTGCGATGCGCAGGAACAAATCCCAAATCCTTTAGCGAGATTTTTTGCCAGCGAAGCAGCAGGAGATAGATCGTAAGCACGATAATATTGGATACAATCATCACAATGCCGGAATTGTCTCTGATCCAGTCTTTCAGCCCCGGATCGCTGACCCAATTGTAGAGGACTTGATTGACAAGCATCACAATTGCTGCATAAATGACCAAATATAAGACGGTATTTCCAGCTATCCGCAATTCTTTCACGTTGGCGTCACCGCCTCAGAATACGGAGGAACGGTGATCGAAGATCGATGCTTGACAGCAAGGAATATGCCAACAGCAATCATGGCAGCTGCCACAGCCATCACGATAGACATGACGGTTATGTCCCTCGTCTCCGGACCGTAATGCCATAGTAGGTACTGGCTGCCCTGACAGGCGATTTGCGCGGCAATCGGCGCCCAGATGGATTTAAACCAGACATACAAGAGTGCAAAAATAACCGCGCCAAGAAATCCGTACAATGATAGTGGAATATCTCCGAGAAAGAACAACGCCCCATACAACACGCCCTGAATCACAATTGCTATCCAAACCGGAAGCACCCGTCTGAACTCATTCATCAGAATGCCTCTGAACAACGTCTCTTTGTAAATATTTCCGAGAATCAGAAAGACCAGAAATACATACCATTCTGCACGGTTCAAGTAATCAAACAATTCAACGAACTTGTACTTGTCCGATGCAATGACAGGAAGCCGGGAGAATGCGACCGTAAACAGGCCGGCTCCAAGCCCGATCCATAAAGCTATTGCTACCGATTTGCCGTCCATTACACGAAACTTAGCCGCCTTGAACAGATTTTCCTTAAATAGAAATCTCCAGGCCAGCAGCATGAGCGGCAAACCCACGATATCGTTCAAAATAATGACGGTTACCGTGTTTTGCTCAAACCACGCGCTTCTGGGATAAACATAATTAAAAAATAATTTCTGCGCGGCAAGAAACCATGCAAAATACAGGCCGATAATAACAGCCACGCGAGCCAGCATCATTTCCCACGTTTTCATACGGTCAGCCCCCCTTTTGTGCTGTCGGACTGAGCGTCAGTCGTCAGTCCTTGACCTGCGCGAGCACCAATACCGCCATTGCCCGAGGTCCGCCAGACATAGACGGAGCCTCCAATCAACGCAGCCAGACAGAGCGCTGTAATGATATACAGCAAAACGTCGTTCAGCTTGCCAAACCATTCGTAGAACCCGATGTATTTAAACAGAAAGATGGTCCCCATCGCCGTATTCTGTACCAGGATTGGTGCCCAAAGCGACCCGGTGCGCAAATACAGCGTCCCGTAAATCAGGCCCGAACCAATGCTGATGACCGAAAGAGCCACACTTGGCTGGAAGTAGGCGTAGGCTGCGGCTTGCAGCACCAAGGCCACATATACAGGCATAACCCTGCGAAGCTCTCTGAAAATAAGGCCTCTGAACAATATTTCTTCAAATGCCGGACCGATCAAGCCTGCGCCTAGAATGACATACCAGATCGAATCTCCCCTAATCAGATCATCCACCAGCGCGGGAATGGACGGAAATTGCCGCGCGATATCGTCAATGACGATAAGGCCGATGCTGAACAAGCTTCCGGCAAGACCCAGGCCAATCATCAATAAGACACGCGAGGCGCGTAGCCGTTTGAAGCCCGACGCGCGAAACAGATTTTTCTCCGCATGGGGCCAGATCCATCCTTTGATTAGAAAGATGAGCATGTATATAAGTGTAATCAGTGTGAAGAGTACGGCCATAAACATGGCCGGGTTGCGATCCAGAAATTTGGCAAAGGACAGCGTCACCTCGTAATTGTAAGTAGAGCGAAGGAGATAGAGCAGCGCATAAAATACACCGAGATAAAGCGCAATATTCCCTAACATGGTCAACACTTTTTTCACAGGAAAGCTCCTTTCTTCCTTCTGTCATTACGTGTTTAAAAGTCAGACCTTCAGGACCTTGGGTACGTGAGCGAACCTAAGATGTTTCCGCAGGAAGCATGACTTCGTGCGCATCTTCTTGGGGCCCGGATGAATTCAAGATTCAATACCTTGTAAGCTCCAGTGTTACTTCGTGCCTCCTTTGAATCGCGGTCGCTCTCCCTTGAATTTGCCTAGATTGGTTTTCTAATCAAAAATGGACTTTTTAAACAACCTCTGTCAGATGTATGCTCAAGCTCTGGTACAACTAGGTTTGGCCTACTAAGCCCCTGAGTCGGCGCTATCGGCAGCCGCACGATATTGCTCGACGACACTCGACAGCAGCTCCAGATAAGCGGAAGCCCACTCCAGCACCGCCTCCTTGCCAAGGCGCCGTGCATCGTATATCCATAACCCGCCAAGCTCTGACGTCCCTGCCCTGCTTGGTGCGGCAGCGCAATCCATATACAGCACAACATCGAATCGTTCTAATAGCCCCTCCCGCTCCTTGTAGCCGTGCTGCGCTGCGCCTGCAAATAACGGGAACAAGGTAAATCCGGCTTCAGCTTGCGGCTGCTTTCTGATTTGCCGTGTGGTATAACAATCTCCCGCGCTCACCCGTTTAGCAGCATGCTGCAGCAGCGTATCGAAATCGCGCACCTCCGCAAAGTCGATTTCCTTCGGAGCAATCAGCCCGATGTCAGTCATTGCCGGAAGAATAAGCCGGCTCATGCCGGATTCACCGCGCCAGAAGTACAGATATACGGCATACGCGGCCGCCTCAACGGTCACCGAGCGAGATGCCGACAGTTCCGCAAGCCCTCTTGCAACCGCTGCGTCCAGTTGGAACTGAACGCTCCCCATACGCTCCGCGACATAGCTGTTACTGTGGCAGTCCTCTTTCACAGGTAACCCGCTCCAGCTCCAGCTCGCGAGCTCGCGATTTCTCGACTCCAGGTAAGCCGCAAGCGATGCGATCGTTGGATAGGTGAACAAATCCGTTACGCCCAGTGCGCCCGGATACAACTCCTCAAGCTGTTGATGCGCTCGTACCAGCAGCAGTGATTCTCCTCCCACATCAAAGAAACGATGATGGATGCCGAAGTCATCTCTTTGCAGAATATCGCGCCATACGGCTGTGATCGCCAGTTCGATATCACTTGCCGCTTCGACAAAGGGGATGGTGTTATCCACCGTCCACTCCGGTTCGGGCAACTGCTTGCGGTCGATTTTGCCGTTTGGAGACAGAGGCATGGTCGGAAGTTCCACCACGGTCTGAGGAGCCATATAATCCGGAAGGCGAAGCGCCGCGAAATCCAGCAGTTCCTGATGGTTAACAGGTTCGGAGCATACGATGTACGCGCATAAATATTCGCTTCCGCTTGTGGCGTCCCGCTTCATGACCACAGCTTCCGAAACCGCTGGATGACCGAGCAGCACATGCTCAATTTCCCCGCATTCAATGCGCTGGCCCCTTATTTTTACCTGATGGTCGATTCGACCCAAATATTCGATCGTCCCGTCAGGCAGCCATCTGGCAAGATCACCCGTCCGATACATCAGACAGCCAGCCGCAAACGGATTATCGACGAACTTTTCTTCCGTCAAATCGGGCCGGCCGATATAACCCCGCGCTAGACCTGCGCCGGATATGCAGAGTTCCCCGGCAATCCCAACAGGTTGGAGCTTCATTGCTTCACTCACGATATAAAGTGAGATATTGTCGATCGGCTTGCCAATCGGTACATTGAACGAAATATCCTTGATCGGAATATCGCCATCAGAGCAATCGTAATAGGAAACGTCAACCGTCGCCTCGGTCGGGCCGTATAAGTTCACAAGTCTGGCATTGAATGGAACTCCTATCCGCTCGCGGAACCGCCGCACATGATCCGCAGTTAGTACTTCTCCGCTAGCAAACACATGACGCAGGCTCTCCAGCCTGGCATCGCCGCGCAGCAGAACAGGATTCTCCAGGAACAGATGCAGCATGGATGGCACAAAATGCATCGTCGTTACACCATGCCGCACGATTGTATCCACTATAAGCACAGGGTCCTTTTCTCCGCCTGGAGGCAGCAGAACCAGCTTGGCTCCCGCAAAGCTCCACCAGAACAGCTCCCAGACTGAAACGTCGAAGGTTATCGGCGTTTTTTGCATAATGACTCCGCTTGTATCCAGTCCGTATTGCTTCTGCATCCAGCCGATCCGGTTGATTACGGAATGGTGTTCGATCATGACGCCCTTCGGCTGACCGGTCGATCCCGAAGTAAACAGCACATAAGCAAGCGAACGTGAATCATGCAGCTTCTCTACAGGGGAGTCGTCCTGCTCTTGCTTCAGCGCGTCATGAACGTCGATACATGCCAGAAGCGTCTCCAATTCTTCAGGGGCGTTGCCCTTCGTCAAAACTAGCTTGGCTCCGGAATTGCCCAGCATGTAGCGGATTCGCTCCTTCGGCAAGCTCGGCGCAACAGGCACATAAGCTCCGCCGGCCTTCAACACGCCAAAGATGGCAATCATCATCTCTATGCTGCGATCCATCACAACGGCTATGCGTTCCTCTCGCTTGATCCCCTGCTTTCTGAGCGCTTGCGCCAACCGGTTCGACCTCCGGTTCATTTCCGAATACGTCAAAGTTCCTTCCTGCGATGTAATCGCAACGGCATGCGGCGTTTCCGCCGCTTGTCTTTCGAGGTAAATCTCTATCGTATCGTTGCTTGCATACGGCACGACCGTGCGATTGAACGCTTCGCTCTGGGCCGCTGCACTCGCGTCACTTAACAGCCCGATCCCTCCAAGCGGCCGTTCCGGCTCAGCCAATGCAAGGTCAATAATGCGGAAATACCATTCCGCCATTCTGCGTATGCTGTCTTCTTTAAACAGTGCCGTTGTATATTCAATCGTCAAGGCTGTGCCTTTAATGCCCTGATTCGCAATCTCAAACGTCAAGTCCAGCTTTGATACGCGATTGTCCGGGACTTGCACCTCGAATTCCAAGGCGTCTGCCGCTGAGTGCCCAGCCTCCATATGCTGCATGACAAACAATGTGTCAAACAACGGATTGCGGCTTAGGTCGCGAGGCACATCCAGCATCGTCACCATATGCTCAAACGGAAGCAAGCCGTTCTCTAATGCCGAAATCATTGTTTCTTTGAGCTGCTCTGCGAACGCTCTGAATGACAGTTCGCCGGATGGCTGGCTTCGAATCGGCAGTGTATTGACAAACATGCCAACCAGAGATTCGGTTGCTGGGTGGAAGCGGCCGGCGATCGGCGTGCCGACAATGAGATCGTCTTGCCCCGTCATCAGATGCAATAACGTATGGTAGGCGGCAAGCCAGATATGAAATGGAGTCACGTCCCATTGCTCCGCCGCAGCCGAGGTGCGCTCGGCAAGCTCTGCTGGAATCGGCAGCGCCAGCTTGGCACCTTCGAAGCTTTGTTCAGGCGGACGCGGATAATCAATCGGCAGTTGCAGCACAGGCAGCGTACCAGCTAACCGGGTCGCCCAATATTGCTCTTGCTCCTTTCTCGCCTCCGAAGCCATCCAATCCTGCTGCCATACGGCAATATCCTTAAATTGAATGGTTAGCGGCTGCAAGGAGTTGCCACGATACAGCTGCTCGAAATCGTGTGCCATAACATTCATGGATACGCCGTCTGCGACAATGTGATGAATGTCCAGCAGCAGTGTATGCCAACTCTCTCCGTCCGTCGCCAGATACGCCCGAATTAACGGTGCCTTTCGTAAATCGAACGGGCGGATGACCGCGCGTGCGAATGTATTCAAATCCGCTCCATCCGTCAAGGCATGAACAGCGAGTTCGAACTTAACACGTTCCTCAACACGCTGAACTGGTTTGCCATCTACCCAGTCAAAGCTGGTGCGCAGCGGTTCATGGCGGTCGATCAGTCCTTGAATTGCCTCGCGAAGCCAGTCCTGATCAAGCTTGCCCCTCAGGTTCAGAGCAAGTGGGAGATTGTAAGCCGTGCTGCCTTGATATAGCTGCTGTAATACAAACAATCTGTTCTGCGCGAGTGACAACGGGTAGAACGGCCGACTTTCCGCCAGGGCAATACCTACGGCCTGCTTAGCAGCTGCATTATCGATACGGGCTGCCATCTCCCGCAGCAGGGGAGCAGCGAATACATCCTTCATTGAAAACGCTGCTTCGTAACGATGCTCGATCAAGCCTGCAAGCTGTGTTGCACGTAAGGAATGGCCGCCCAATTGGAAGAAGTGAGATTCTCTCCCGATAGCCGCTGTGTCGTCTGGCCCGTTTGTGGTCAGACCGAGCACCTCACACCAGAGCTCGGCCAGCCGCTGCTCCGTCACTGTAGCCGGTGTCTCGCCGCGAGCCGCCGATTCAGTGAACCGAGGTAGCGGCAGGTGGCCGCGGTCGGTCTTGCCGCTTGGACTTAACGGAAAAGCTTCCATAGCAACAAAATACGAAGGAATCATATACTCCGGCAGCAATTCCTTAATTGCGGCCCGTAGGTTTTCTTCTCCCGGCCTCTCCCCAGCTGCTGTCACGAGATATGCACAAAGTGCTGGCTCTCCCGCAGGGTCCATCACCGCCATTACGACGGCATCGCGAACTTCAGGCTGCAAAAGCAGAGCATGCTCGATCTCTCCGCATTCGATGCGAAGACCGCGCAGCTTGACCTGATGATCAATGCGTCCCAAATATTCAATATTGCCATCCGGCAGCCATCTTGCAAGATCCCCGGTACGGTACAGCTTTTCTCCTGCCATAAATGGATTCGGAACAAAGCTTTGCTCCGTCAAATCCGGCCTGTTATAATATCCGCGTGCAAGACCGGCACCCGCGATGCACAGCTCGCCGGACACACCGATCGGCTGAGGCCTCATCCGTTCATCCACAATGTAGAGCTGGATGTTATGGATTGGCTTTCCAATCGGAATTGTATCTTCACGAACCTCCGGGCAATCATAATAGCTGACATCGACTGTCGCTTCCGTCGGGCCGTACAGATTAATAAACTGGCATTGACCTCCCCTGCGCTCCATCAGGCTGTAAAAACCTTTGACATGCCTAGGCTTGAGCGCTTCACCGCTCGCAAACAAATATCGAAGGGAACAAAGCCCGACTCCTCTGCCACTGTCCGCGGCATAGTTTATAAAGACACCCAGCATGGATGGCACAAAATGCATAACGGTAATGGCCTGCTGCTCAATTGCGCGCAGCATGACAGACGGTTCTTTCTCCCCGCCAGGCTCCAGCAAATATAGCGAAGCGCCGGCAAAACTCCACCAGAACAATTCCCACACGGAAACGTCAAATGTGATCGGTGTTTTTTGCAAAATAACGTCGCGCTCATTCAGCGGATAAACCGTCTGCATCCAGTTCAGCCGGTTGATCACCGCCTGGTGCTCCACCATAACGCCTTTGGGTTTGCCGGTGGAGCCTGACGTATAAATGACATACGCCAAATTTCTGGGACCCGATTGAGGCGACAGGTTCATTTCTTCTTCGCCTCTCGGCAGCTCTGATGCAGTGACAGTCGCAAGCACGTCCAGATCGAGCGTTTCTCCCTGGAAGGTTGGAAGTGTTGGAATCCACTTGGCTCCCGCCAGAAGCAGCCTGGCCCCGCTATCCTCCAGAATGCTTCGGATCCGCTCGGACGGATGCTCAGGATCGATTGGCAAGTAGGCCCCTCCGGCTTTGAGCACCGCCATGATCGCAATCATCATGGACAACGAGCGCTGAGCAGCAATCGGCACAATCGTTTCGACCGTAACTCCTTTGCCTCTCAGCACAGCAGCCATACGTTCGGCGCGGTTATTCAGCTCCCCGTACGTCAGCGATCCTTCTGCCGACTTCACCGCCGGGAGGTCCGACCACCGCCGAGCGGACTCGGCGAACCATCCGTGAATCGTCTTCTCCGCCGGGTATGGATATCCCGTATCATTCCATGCAGCAAAGGATGCTTCTTCGTCAGGTGTCATCATTGCAACATCGCCACAGATCAGGTCGGGACTAGCGGCCATTTGCTCCAAAATGTAAAGCAGCCGCTCCGCCAACCGCTCCATCGTGTCTTTATAAAACAATCCCGTATTATACTCCAGCTCCGCGCGCAGCCCCCCTTCGCCGTCGCTGTACAGATCAAGCTTGAGGTCCAACTTGGATGTTCCGTGGCTAACGGGCAGAGGCTCCATGCTCCAGCCGTTGCCATGCGCCGCGAGCTTCTCATCGTCAAATTGGTTGTGTACGATCAGCATCGTGTCGAACAGCGGGTTGCGCGATGGGTCATGCGGATACCCGGCCGCTTCCATCATGTGCTCGAAGCTGACATCGCCATGCTCGTAAGCGGCAAGCAAACGTCCTTGGGTCTCAGCGACAAAATCCAGAATCGGCAGATCGTCCGCCACAACCATCCGAATCGGAAGAAACTGGTTGAACATGCCGATCATCCGGGCTGTGTCCGGATGCGTCCGGCCTGCTGCCAAAGAACCGATAGCAAATTCCGACTGATGCGTCGTTCCTTTAAGCAACAGTGCGTAAGCAGCAAAAAGCAGGCTGTTCATGCTCACTCCAGCACTTGAAGCCATTTCTTTTAGCTGTGTGGCGAGTGCTGCTGGGATGTGGAAAGTATAGGTATCGCCTGCAAATGTTTGACGATCACTGCGTGGCTGATCCAGCGGCATATCAAGTGGCGCTGGCAGTTCTGCAAGCTGGTCCGTCCAAAATGCCCGGATTGCCCAGGCGCGGTCAGAGCCGGACTGCCTTTCCTGCCAAACGGCATAATCCTTATAATGCAGAGCCAAAGGCGCAAGTTCCGCGCCATCAATTAAAGCAGTCAACTCCTCCAGCATCAGCTTGACGGATATGCCGTCTGCCGTGATGTGGTGGATGTTGAGCAGAAGATAAGCCTCTGCTTCTTGCGATTTGGGTCGGCAATAACAAGCGGCAATCACGGGCGCTGTGGCTAGTTCAAGCGGCCGGAAGAATTCACTACAACATTTCTCCAGCGGCATCTTAGCAAGCTCTGTCGTTTGCAATACGAAGTCGACCGAATCGTGCACAATCTGGGCGGCAGTTCCGTTGATCCAATGATAGGAGGTCCGCAGCGGCTCATGCCGTTCGATTAACTTCCTGAGTGCTGGTCCGATTCTGGTCTCATCCACCGCGCCCGACAGTTTAAGCGTAAGCGGAATATGATAAGTTAGGCCGATATCAGCCATACTTTCCGCCAAAAACATGCGCCGCTGCGGCGGGCTGAGCGGATAGGATGCGGCTTTTGGCGCGCCTATAATAGGTTCGTACGCTTCCTTGACAGCCATATCGATCCAGGCCGCCTGCTCTCTGACCGTCGGCAGCTTGAAAATTTCCTGAAGCGGCATGCGGACCCGGCATTGCTTGTAAATTGCCGAGGTCAACGCGGCCGCCTTCAGGGAATGGCCGCCATGCTCAAAGAAGTGATCAAGCGCGCCAACCTGCTCCGCATGAAGCACTTCTTTCCATAGTCCTGCGACAAGGACTTCCGTATCTGTGACGGGCGCATCATATGGGACTGCTCGCTTCGGGGCAGGCAGACGTTTTTTGTCCACCTTGCCATTTGCGTTGAGTGGCAGCTTCTCCAACTGCACAAATGCGGCGGGAATCATAAATGCCGGCAGCTTACCCGCCAACTGAACACGAATGTCTTCCTGTTCTTCGGTTTGCTCCCCAACGAGATAAGCGCATAAGTACGGCGCACCATCATTCTCGATAAGTGCTACAATCGCTTCCTTGACGCTCGCGCAATCCAGCAGCCTGCTTTCGATTTCGCCCAATTCAATCCGGTAGCCCCGCAGCTTGACCTGACTGTCGATCCGGTCCAGAAACTCCAAATTTCCGTCAGGCAAGCGGCGCACCAGGTCGCCGGTTCTGTACACGGTTTCGCCTTCCCGAAACGGATGAGGCCGGAACTTCGAAGCGGACTGCTCCGGCAAATTCATATAGCCGGATGCAACGCCGTCGCCAGCAATCCACAGCTCGCCTGGAACCCAATCCGGCTGCAATCGGCCCTGTTCGTTCAGCACTAACGTTTCCGAACATGCGATCGGTACTCCGATCGGAACCGTGACCGTTCCTTGTTCATCCCATGCTTCCGTGACCCTATAGCAGGTAGCAAACACCGTCGTTTCCGTGGGTCCGTAGACATGCAGCAGCACACCCGGACCAAGCACGCGGAGCGCTTTGCGGATATGCGGCACGGAAGCCCGCTCTCCTCCAAATAAAATATGGCGCAGACCATGCAGCGCCTCCAGCCCATGATCAACCAGCGTATTGAACAGCGCCGTCGTCACAAAGAATACGGTAATGCCTCTACACTCAATCAGCTCTGTCAGCCGCATAATGTCGGCAACCTCTTCTTCGGCGACCATCGTCAGTTTCGCACCGTTCAACAACGCTCCATAGAAATCGAACGTTGAACCGTCAAAGGCGTAGTTGGAAAGCTGCAACAGCGCATCATTTTCCGAAATGTTTACATAATCAGTATCGACGGCAATCCGGGACACATTGCGGTGAGTGGTCATTATCCCTTTTGGCTTGCCCGTCGAGCCAGATGTGTACATAATATAAGCGAGATCATCCGCCGTGCCGTCGATGTCCAGATCATAAGTGGACTCATCGGCCCAAACCGAATCGAGCCCATCCATGTCGATCACATCTATGACGTCACCGGCAAGCCTTGTGCCCATCTCTATCGTCGCAGATGCAGACACAATTGCCCGCGCTTCCGTATCCTGAAGCATAAACAGAATCCGTTCTTCGGGATATTGAGGGTCAATCGGCACATAGACGGCCCCTGCTTTCAACACAGCTAATATCGCTGCAATCATATCGGGCGAGCGCATGAGCAGCAGCGCTATCTTCATCCCCGGCTCGATGCCACGCTGCACAAGCACGCGCGCGAACCGGTTGGCACGTTGATTCAGCTCACAGTAGGTATACGCCCGCTCGCCCATTTCGACGGCAATCTGCTGGGCTGTCTCCACGGCTTGCAATTCAAACAGTCTGTGCAGCGACATCTCCTTCGGCGCCGTGGCGAATGAACGGCTAAGCCTTAGCAGTCGTTCCAGCTCCTCTGCATCAACGAGATCAAACTCACCAAGCGTCGAATGCGGCTGCGCGATGATTGCCCAGGCCAGTGCTACATAATGCCGGGCTAATTGCCTGACGGCCTCCTCATCGTACATATCCAGCACATACTCCAGCGAAAATACTATGCTTGTTCCGTTATCCTCGCACTCCCAAGTCAGGTCAAACTTAGCTGAGCCGCTGTCCATTGCTTGGTGTTTATAAACGATATCCTTGCTGCGCCATTCGGGCAGCTCCATGTTTTGCAGTGTAAACACCGAGTCGAACAGTGGGTTCCGCCCATATTCCCGGTTCACATTCGCTAGCTCGACTATTTCTTCATAAGGCACATCCCCGTTGCCGATAGCCGCCAGTGTCTCCTTATTAACCAGCTGCAGCCATTGATCGAAGCGCAAATCGCTTTGCCCGCGTAGGCGGATCGGTACCATATTAACGAACATTCCGGCCACATTTTGTATCTCGGACCGTATTCGTCTTGCAGCTGCTGTGCCAACAACAATGTCGGATTCGCCTGTATATTTTGAAAGGAGCGCATAATAAATCGATAGCAGGACTGTATATAATGTGACTCCCTTGCGTTTAGCTAATATACGCAGTGCTCCGGCAAGCTCTGGCTCCAGCTCAAAATGCTCGACTGCTCCGCGATAGCTTGGCGTCTTCGGCCTTGGGCGCGGGGACGGAATCACCGGAGAGGGTACACCCTCCCGAAAGATCTCACGCCAAAATAACTTTTGGCGCTCCAGCCAGCCGCTGCTTCGGCCCGCGTCCTCCCACAGAGCCACATCCCCACTATGAATGGACAACGGCTCCAGCGTGTTCCCATCGTATAATCTAGCAAGATCGGACATTAGAATACCCATCGACGTTCCGTCCGTAATGATATGATGCATATCGAGCAGCAGCACGCGAGATTCGCACCCCAGGCTTACAAGTTCCATGCGCAGCAGCGGCGCTTGGTCCAGGCGAAACGGCTGTAGGAAGCTGCGCTTTCGCAGCGCCAAATCTGACGCCAGCCAGCCGCTTCCATCAAGGACGGCAAGCGGAGGCTCGCCCACCTGTTCGATCCGCTGCATTACATTGCCATCTTCCATATAAAAGGACGTCCTCAGCGCGGGATGCCGATCTATAAGCGCTCGCCATGCTGCTCTGAATCGTTCGATATCGATCGGGCCCTCTACCTGGATGGCAAATGGCAAATGGTAGGCCAGCAGCCCTGGATTCAGCTCTTCCAAAATGAACAGCCGCTTTTGCGCCGCGGTAGCCGGATAAATCGTCCGCTCCTCTGCTTTGACTACCGGTGGCGCTACGGCGAAGGCATTTCCTTCGCCCTTCTGCATCTTGTCCTTCAGTAATCTCGCCAGTGAGCACACCGTATCATGCACAAACAGCTCGGTAAGGGTAAGCTCGGCGCCAAACGCCTCTTGCAGCCTGGTTGCTGCATAAGCCGCCTTGAGTGAATTGCCCCCTTGCTCAAGAAAACTGTCTTTCCGGTTTATGTAATCCTTTTTCAATATTTCACGCCAGATGGATATGATTCGCTGCTCCACCTCCGTAGCCAGCTCCAAATCGATATCCCCGCTCAAAGCATCGTCACTTTCAGCATCACGTAGCTCCAACGCGGCCGCTGTTTCCAGCTCAGCCAGCTCAGCAAGCACTTCGGCATACTCACCTTCACGCAGCGCTTCTGCCAATACGTAGCGTTGAATTTTGCCAGAAGTTGTTTTCGGAATTCGCCGAATGGGGACAACAAAACCAATGTCGAGACCGGCCGCTCCGTTCAGAAGTTTTTTCACCTCGAACATCAGCGGTACAAATTTGTCTGTCTTACCGCGATGCTGGATAAAAACGGCGATAGCATCCCGTTTGCTCTCTGTATCCTGAACAGCGGCAATCGCCGTTTTCCCGATTTCGGCCCCTTTCAGGCCGCTGATCAGTGCCTCCAGGTCATGCGGATACACATTTTGCCCATTGACAAAAATAACGTCCTTCATGCGGCCCGTCACAAATAAACGCCCTTCCAGCAAGAAACCTAAATCACCTGTATTCAACCAGCCGTCCGGAGAAATGGTTTGCTTATTGACATCGTCCCGCTTATAGTAGCCCCTTGTTACGTTGCGACCTTTAATATGAATTAAGCCTACGCTGCCTATCGCCGAAGCGTTTCCCGCTTCGTCGCAAATGCGTACCTCGCACTCTTGTACAGGGAAACCCAGCTCGACGATCTCGATTGCTGTATGATCTCCGTGCGTGGCTATTTGTACAGGCTGTCCAATAGCAAGAGATTGGCGCTCAAGCATAACGGTATTTAAGGGATCTTCCGTTTCTGGAAACGTCACAGCCAGACTCGCTTCTGCAAGACCATATACCGGGAAAATGCAATTTTCCTTCAATCCGTATGGTTTCATTGCTTTCAAAAAATCACGGCAATGAGTGGCCGATATCGGTTCGGCCCCGTTAAATATCAGCCTGACGCAAGACAAATCCCAATCAGCCGCTCCGTCCGGCTTCCAATGTTGGAGGAAATGCACATAACCAAAGTTGGGCGAAGAAAGGCATGTTACCCGATGCTTATGTGTAAGTTCCAGCCATTTCATCGGATGGAGCACAAACGTCGAAGTGGGCAAGTGCAGCTGATTCATGCCGCAAAAAAGTGGTGACAGGTGAAAGCCAATGAGCCCCATATCATGCGTAAGCGGCAGCCAGCTTAGCGAAAAATCCCGTTCAGTAGAATGTGCGCCATGGATAATGGCACGCATGTTCGACAGAAGATTGCCGTGTGTCAAGACGACCCCCTTCGGATCTCCGGTAGAACCCGATGTAAACTGGATGAATGCAGTGTCTGTCTCGTCTGCATCATACGGCTCAGCTTCAGGGCGGTTAGCATCCGCTGCCGCCTTAAGCACCTCGGCAATTGGCAACTTGCTGGCCTCGAGCTGGGCCAGTGCCTCCGTCTCCCCATGCTTTGAAGCATAGCTTTGAATTCCTGGCCAAAGGTCTTCATCGCAGAGAAATTTAAGCGCTTCCAACTGTTTGCATACCTGAATCAGCTTTTTTCGTCCTTCGTCCGTACGTGCCGCAGTTATTGGTACGGGGACAATGCCGCCGAGCACGCAAGCCCAGAACAGAAGGATAAACCGTTCGTTATCCTCCGTCTGCAAGACGGCAAAGTCGCGCGGGCGAAGACCCTGCTCGTGCAGCAGATGAAGTGCTCTTCCTGCTGATGAAAGTAATTGGCCGTATGACAAGTACCGCTCCTGACCGCTTTCGCAAAATAAAATTCCTGCGTCGTTTTCCTTACGTTCCAGCAATACACCAGACAAATTACGGATGGTTCTCATCATCTGCGCCCTCCGTTCTGTGTTTTTTCACACCGTTGTGGAATGCAATTCCTGATAATCCTCCCTTACGATGCGATTATGCTCGTCCAGTATGACAACATGCGGACGATACGTGCGGGCTACCGATTCCTCCATCATCGCGTAAGAAATAATAATGACCAGGTCACCCGGCTGCACCAGTCTTGCGGCGGCGCCGTTCAAACACACGATACCCGAGCCTCTTGGACCAGAAATGACATACGTCTCCAGCCTCGATCCGTTATTTAGATTGACAACTTGCACTTTTTCGTTCTCCAGGATGTTCGATGCATCCAAAATATCCTGATCAATGGTTATGCTTCCTACGTAATTTAAATTGGCCTCTGTCACGACAGCACGGTGAATTTTGGACTTATGCATCTCTCTAAACATGAATTCACTCTCCTTGTGGAGTAGTTTTTTGAAAAACTTAGCTAACCTTAAAATCCTCCTTTTTTATCTAAAATTCTTATTAAGAAATATTCAATGTACAAACAAATCTACGTTGCTTCTCTTACTTGACAAGCAAGAACAAGTTCTTTTAATCAAGCTCAGATAAAAAGAAATACTGCGACAAAATCCAACAATGTGGCTGTAGGTACGGAACAAGCAAGTTCGTATATGTGAGATCATGTTGAATGGGTTACTTCTTACAGTTGTGATGGGGGGCATGTTGACTGGCAAGCTCATGCTGATTGTGTGGAATCTTGGATTGTTCGTTGCTGTGCAAAGGGGAATTCGACATGTAATAAGGTATAACTGTAAAGAATTAAAGCGTTGAGGTGCAAGTTGATCTTAATCTCATAAACAGGTAATTTATTGAAACCTAATTTTATAGTAGTGCTAAACTTTCACTTGTAATAGGGAGACAATCATACAATAGAGGGGGAAATTCTTTTTACTTTTTTTGGCAAGCCCTACCACAAATTAAGAGCTTTATGCAAAAAAACATTTCCTCTCTTGCTTGAACACAGCAGCTTTACAAACAAAAACAGATTAAAAATCGTAACTTTTGATCGAATGGATTGGCGACAATATTGGAGCGCTTTTTTGCGGTCATGACGGTTCAAATAGCCGAGTGTATAGTATTTGCTTGAGATGCCGATGTCGATGTAATAGAGCTGTTTTGCTTTTTTGTTGATGGAGTCGGACTTAGCGACTAAATCCCGGATGTGCTCGCGGACCTTGATCGACTTGAAGCTAAGTCCCTCGATTTTATTGTATATTTCCTCGTTGAGATGAATCGTATCGGGATCAAGCTGCCAGCGGTCGCAAAATAAATAGAGGCTGTCGGGAGATTCCCGGTAGACGGAATGAGGTTTGGTTTGCAGCGCAATTCTGTATTTATCGAAGAACCGGAGTAGATAAGTTGTATCTTCTCCCAGATAAAAATCTTCGTTAATCAACCCGACTTCGCCCAGTAGCTCCCGTCGGAAGACCATCGTATTCAGTTGAAAAAAATTGCGCGTATGTGACAGAAAAGCCTCAAATAATCCTCTTTCGAATACGATCGTCTCTTCGTCATTCCATGTTTCGAATGTAGTTCTCATGGATCGCAGCAACTGCCGCTCAACCTTGTTGTCGAAGTTATAGGAGGTAATATCACCATGCTGTTCCACCCACAGTGCAAAGCTGATATCCGCTTTTGTTAATGCGAGCGTCTCTATACTGTCAGTCAAATGGTAAGGATACCATTCGTCATCGGAATCAAGAAAGGCCAAATACTCGCCTTGGGCGGCCAGCATCCCCGTATTTCGCGCGCCTCCCGGTCCTTTTTCCCGTTCATTGCGCACATAGCGGATTCGCGCATCTGTGGTTGTCCACTCGCGGATTGTCTCTTCCGTAAGATCGGTGCTTCGGTCATCAACAACGATCAGCTCCCAGTTGGCGTAAGTCTGTCGCAAGATGGACTCGATCGCTCCGGAAATGATCTGCGCCCGGTTATACGTTGGCATCACAATGCTTATTAATTTATCCATTCACTTCACTCCAATCAATGGAAATATATTCCTTAAATCATCGTCAGTGTAAATGCGGAAGTGGGAAGCCGTCAAGTCCAAAAGGCACTGTTCCCAGGATTTCTATTACCTCTTATGAGTCTGAAATTACACAAAAAAGGACGGTGCTCACTAGCTCCGTCCTTTAATAACACTTATAGAATGATTAAGTCAACGATGCCTGCTGAAGAAGATTGCCCGGATCAAATTTTTGACCACCCGAAGATTGGCCTCACAAACTTACGAATCCAAAAAGCAAATACAGTCATTGGAGTCCATGAACTACGTCTATTCTCCAAGTATTGATCGTTGATAATATAAGTCCGCGTGGAAGCAGGGCTCTTCAGCCCGAACTCTTCCCACTTCGCCGGATCATTCGAACCTTCGAGCTTTTCGAGCATATCTGCAGACGATTTATTAATTTTCTCCCGCATCTGCTCGTAGGCTTGGGTGATCTTAACATGAAACTCGTCGATCGGATTGTAGCTGGCAAGGCTCTCCAAATGAATACCTTCGCGAATGTAAGAAATGTATGACAGATGGTCAGCCCAGAACTTGTCGATATAAAAAAGCCGTACCCGCTGCTCCGAAGGGCTCATCGATGTTTCGCCTTTTAAAATTCTGAGCCGTTCCTCGTGTAGAATTCGCCTCTGATCCTCCACCATATCGGAATAACAGTTCAGTTCCTGACGAATATGGAAATTTTGGCCCATAATCACACGCTGAACATGCACGATTTGTCTGCTAAGCACCGGATCTTCAAGAGCCTCCTCCTGCCTAGGAGCTCGAATCGCTTTACTCATGCCGAACCGAAGCAGCAGCTCATCCTCCAAACTTACAAAAAAAACGGAATCTCCCGGGTCACCTTGGCGGCCTGACCGCCCGCGCAGCTGGTCGTCGATCCGCATGCTTTCATTCACATGTGTACCAATCACGTACAGTCCGCCCAGCTTGGCGACAACTTTCGCTTGAGAGGGATCGCCTCCACCGAGTCGGATATCGACGCCGCGTCCTGCCATATTCGTTGATACCGTCACAGCGCCGATTTCTCCTGCTTTGGCGATGATTTCGGCTTCTTTTGCATCATTTTTTGCATTCAGTACATGACAAGGTACACCACTAGCAGCTAGCGCTTCCGCCAGCATATCAGACTCCTCGACGCTTGACGTACCAATCAGAATGGGACGACCCGTTCTATGGACGGTTGAGATTTCTTGTACAAGCGCTTTAAGTTTGGCTTCTTTATGGGTAAATATCCGGTGCGGATGATCGATCCGTATGTTTTGCCGGTTGGGTGGGATCTGTACAACCTGCAGTGCATAAATTTCTTCGAATTCCATTGCGGAAACATGTGCAGTAGCTGTCATACCGCAAATTTTTGGATATAGGCTAAGGAAATGCTGAAGGGTGATCATCCCGAGAATTCTCCCGTCGGCTGAGGGTTGCAGCCCTTCTTTGGCCGCAAGCGCGGCTTGCAGCCCGTCAGGTAAATACCTGTTCTCTGCCACACGACCGGTATATTCCTCGATCAATTCAATTTTACCGTTCCGGACGATGTAATCGACATCTTTTTTTAATAATGTTTCCACATGCAGTGCGCAATTTAATGAGGTTAACAAATGGCTATTATGGCTATCGTACAGATTGCCGCAACCCAGCAGTGACTCTGCTTTCGCTGAGCCTGCCTCATTTAAGTATACGTTCCGCTGGAACTCGTCGAAGTCGTAATGCTCATCTTGCTCGAGCTGTCTGGCCACTTCTGCGAAACGAATGCCATCGCTTTTGGAAGAAACTGAATCGCCAGTGATGACAAGCGGTACCCGCGCTTCGTCGAGAAGCAGTGAGTCCGCTTCGTCGACAATGACATAGTGGAAAGGACGATGAACAGTATCAGCTTCGCTGAGTGCAATCGTGTCGCGCAAAAAATCAAATCCCGCTTCTTTGGCCGTAACATAAGTTATATCTGCGGCATACGCTTTCCGTTTTTCGGACGAGCTCATTCCTGCTTGAACCGAATTTACCGTTAATCCGAGGAAGCGATAGATCGGGCCCATCCACTCCGCGTCCCGATTTGCCAAATAGTCATTAAAAGTAAGAACATGGACGCCTTCGCCAGTTAGCGCATTTAAGTAAGCAGGCATAACCGCAGAAAGTGTTTTTCCTTCGCCGGTATGCTGTTCAATTAAAAATCTCTCGTGCAGAGCGATGGCAGCCATGATCTGGACCTCATAGGGTTGTAATCCTAGCTTTCTTTTCGCTGTCTCGCAGACGAGTGCATAGGCATCGACAAGCAGCTCGTCCAAAGGCGTGCCCGATTTTGCTTCCCTTTGCAGCCGTAGAGATTCTTCCAGCAGCTGCTTTTCGTCCCATGTTTCCAGATTGCGCTTTCTGATAAGCTCGGCTTTGTCCCGATAGCCCTTCAGCTTAAGCCGGGTGTCGTAGTCTTTGAACTTTTGTTTCAATGTGACGGCTAAATTCATCGGAATTTGATCCCTCCTCGGTAGAATTACGCGATTCTAAAGCGGCAAAAACCTAAATTCCCCAATATTGTAGCACCGACTCCAGTATAATGGTCAGATACCTCTTGGTAAATTTCTCCTTACTCATCTTTTAAACGTCTTTGATACAAAACAACAGATACAATCATAAATACAATCATCCATGCCAAAATAATGAGGAGGGGTTTTAATAAATCCCCCGTCGTAAAGCCTGTGTTGGGTATACCTAGTAAATGTACAAGTTGACTGCTTGGCGCATACTCCAACACTTTTAAAATTGGATAATCATCCACTAGAAACGCCCCCCATGGTGCCGCAGTGAATACGAACGCCACAGGAAGTATAGATAACGATGCTTCAAGCAACGTCTTGGAGAATAAGCCGCATATCGTCCCGGCTGCTATGTATATAATAATCGAGAGAATGATCGCTGCCGCAAACGCCCATAGACTAGCTGGCTCATAGCCCATTATATACGTCGCAATAGCCAGAACAACAGCAGACATTACAAAGACTAAAGTACTTTTACCGACTAAAACATCCATAGTCGTGGCAGGAGTCATCATTAATGACCGTAGAGTGTTACGCTCCTTTTCTTCCGCAAACAAGCTTACTTGTACTAAACACGTTAGTAACACAAATGAAGTATTGAGAACAAGACCGAAAGCGAAAGCTCCATTCGCAGATGGGCCTATACCCAAAGTCGGGCCTGCACCTCGAAAAAGAAGTGCTAATATAATTGGGAAAATCAAACTAATGGAGATTGCATAATTGCGTGAAAACTCTTTGTAATCCTTCACAAATATCGCTCGAGAACGTTTTAATGAGATACTCATAGTAACTCACTTCCTGTCATTTTAATAAAAATATCACCTAGACTTGGCTCTTTCGTTTCTAATCGATCGATAAACCCTCGTTTCATCCAATCAGCGATTTTGTCAGCCGTTCCTTCATCGAACGGAAGCTCGTAAGCCTCCCCATTGATTAATTCAACACAAACGACGTTGTCTCGATGTTGTTTTTTTAGTTCTTTTGGTGAGCCGATGGTTTGGATCTGTCCTTGATATAGAATCGCTACACGGTTACACATCAATTCGGCTTCAGCCATATCATGCGTAGTTAAGAAAATCGTTGTTCCGTTCTCATTCAAGTAGCGTAAGCCTTTATAAATATGTGCTGAGTTTACCGGATCTAAAGCTGAAGTAGGCTCATCTAAAAATAATAATTCAGGCTCATGGATCACCGCGCATGCCAACATGACTCGCTGACGCATCCCTTTCGATAACCGATTAACTTTCTTGTGGCGTTCTCCGCTCAAATTAACAAAATGCAGCACCTTCTCAACCGAAGATTTAGGAAGATCATATAATTTACGATATAGCGCAAGATTTTCCTCAATCGTTAATCTCTCATATAGACCACTATTATCCGTCAAAATGCCAAAGCGCATCTTTTGAGCGGACTGATGCATCATTTCCGCTGGCTGATTAAAGACATTTGCCTGTCCACTCGTTGGACTTAACTGAGCCGTCAAAATCTTAATTAATGTCGTTTTTCCCGAACCACTCGGACCCAGGAAACCAAAAATTTCTCCTTTCGGAATGGAAAAAGACACGTTCGATAACGCATCCTTATGTCCAAATTTTTTTCGAATATGTTCTACTTGGATAACTTCCATGGACACCACTTCCTTCTAGTTGATGGCTTAAATATATACAGATTGCTTGCTTCGAGCCATCAAAACCCGCCGAAATGTAGCTATTATCGTCTGAATGGTACCATAGAATGCTTGATTGGTTCGATATTACCTCGGAAATTAAATGTTAAGAAGTGCTTTTAATTCATGCAATTTTGAACGGGATAACGGAACCACGGCATCTATACCTATATTTAATCGCAAGCTGTAGCTATTCTTCGTCCATGTAATAATCTCTCTTACTTTTTGCAGATTAACGATATAGGATCGATGACACCTAAAAAATCCGAAATTCAATAATCTCTGCTCGAGCTCGGTTAGCGTCAAAGCACAGTCATAATTTTCTCCACCCACATGAACAAGGATCGAGCCATCCATACTTTCTATATAATCGATTTCAGGAGGATCAAATAAAATCACTTTGTCATTTCTTTTCGTAGAAATCTTCTGTAAGGTTATATTGGCCTGGTCTGGTTCCTGCACTTCTTGCTTATCCTCTTCTGAGTCCAAAATATCCAATTGATGAAATCCAGACTCGTTCAATCGATAAATGGCATCACAAGAAATAATGGCATCCTCTAAATTCGAAGTTAAAATTAAAATCTGCTTTTCTTTCGAAAGATCCTCCAAAATCCGTTTAAATTGACGACGATCTTGCTCTTCCAAGTAAAAGTAAGGTTCCTCCAGTACAAGTGTAGGTTGATGCGCAAAAAAGACACGGAGCAATGTCACATACATCCTTTTCGATGGGTTTAGATCCTTGATTTTTATCTTCCGTTCTTCTTTTAAAGCAAAATAATCCATTAACGAAGCGACACGTTCATTACTTTCTGTTACTTTGATTAGAAATGTGAGTAGCTCTTCCACCGTTAAACGCATATACTCACCTTGCTGAGCTTGAAATATATAAAATTGGGAATGATCAACTAATTGATCCATTAATAGCTGCTTTCGCTTCACATCCGTTATAATTCCTATCGATTGACGAGTTGTCATATGTAATTCAATCTTTGGTAGAAGTAATTCCCCGTTATTATAAACTGGTTGAAATTGCATGTGGTCCCCCCGGTCTGTGTGCCTATAGGATATATATACCAATTATAATGTTGGGATACTTTTTTGTCAGTTTCTCTTGAAAATATATCGGCATGTCTTATCTAAGCCTGTCATTATATATTTGCTTTTTTGACCATAGAATAGATTTCAACAATGTTTAGGTTGGGAAAGTACAAGGAGATTTTTTCTTGCAATACTCTTATTTAATCAGATCATTTGTCAAGCATTTTGAGGGCTGTTCTATTTTGTGGGGGCTGAGTTGATCAATCACTTACCTCATTAGGGAAACTATCATAAATAAGGGATGTCCCAACAATAATCATATTGGGACATCCCTTATATTAATTAGACAAGCGAAGTATACTTATCACGTGCAAGTTGCGCAGCCTTAACCATGTTTCGTAGCGAAGCGACGGTCTCTTCTCGACCGCGCGTCTTCAAGCCACAATCTGGATTTATCCAGAACAGCTTCGGATCAAGCACACGTAAGGCGCGGTCGATCATGCCGCTCATCTCCTCTACGCTTGGCACACGCGGACTATGGATGTCGTATACACCAAGACCTATACCTAGCTTGTAGGTATTTTCCTCGAAGCTGTGAATAAGCTCACCATGGCTGCGGGAAGTCTCGATCGAGATGACATCTGCATCCATGGCCTCGATTGAGTCGATCATATCATGGAATTCACAATAACACATATGGGTATGAATCTGTGTTGTGTCCTGTACGGTGCATGTTGCGATCTTAAATGACTTTACGGCCCAATTCAGATAATCGGCCTGCTCGGATTCCTTCAGGGGCAGACCTTCGCGTACGGCCGGTTCGTCGACCTGAATCATGCCGATGCCTGCCTTCTCCAGCGCCTCAACTTCCTGTCGAAGCGCATAGGCAAGCTGATAAGCGACCTGCTCGCGCGAGATATCGTCACGAACAAAGGACCAGTTCATAATTGTAATCGGTCCTGTTAGCATCCCTTTCACCGGACGCTTCGTTCGCGATTGTGCGTAAACGGTCTCCGAGACCGTCATCGCCACGTCGAAAGCAACATCCCCATAAATGACCGGCGGCTTCACGCAGCGCGAGCCGTAAGACTGCACCCATCCGTTCTGTGTGAATGCGAAGCCCTCCAGCTTCTCACCGAAGAACTCAACCATGTCGGTTCTCTCGAACTCACCGTGTACGAGAACATCAAGACCAATCTCTTCCTGAAGCTTCACCCATGTATCAATCTGCTCGTGAATGAATGAATGGTATCGCTCATTCGACCACTCGTCTTTGCGCCACAACTGACGCGCCTTGCGCACTTCGGCTGTTTGCGGGAAGCTACCGATCGTCGTCGTCGGGAACAGTGGCAGCTGCCATTTCGCCTGCTGATCGAGATGGCGCGCCTCGAACGGCTTGTAACGGTTGGGCTCCTTATTTGCAATAGCTGCTACAGCCTCTTGCACGTCACGACGATTTCGAGCCGCGGAATTCCTGAGCAGGCTAAGTGCCTCATCCGAAGCATTCAACTGTTCGCGCACGACGTCTGTCCCTTGCGAGACGGCCTTTGTCAGCAGCACAAGCTCATCCAGTTTCTCCTCAGCGAAGGCGAGCGCCGCCTTCAACTCTGCTGCAAGCTTCGTCTCACGCTCTGTCGATACCGGCACATGCAGCAAGCTGCAGGACGATTGCACGATCAATCGCTCATCCGAAACCAGCTTTGACAGCTCATCCAACAGAGCCAGCTTCTCGTTCAAATCCGCTCGCCAGATGCTTCTACCATCAATGATGCCTGCACCCAGAATCTTAGTGTCAGGGAAGCCGTGTTTACGAATAGCTGCCAGGTTGCCGCTCAAGCCGTGGGCCAAATCAAGTCCGATCCCTTTGACTGGCAGCGACACGATGTCGCGATAGTTTTCAATCGATTCAAAGTACGTTTGCAGCATGATGTTAAGCGACGGTACTGCCTCGACTATCGTCGTATAGATCTTTTTCAGCCGCTCTATATCTTCATCCGAGAGTTTCATCACAACAATAGGCTCATCAATCTGCACCCATTTTACGCCTTCACTCTCAAGCTCGCGAAGGATCTGTACGTAAATCGGAAGCAGACGATTGAGCCATGCATCCGTTTCGCTTGCCGCATATCCCTTAGATAGCTTCAAGAAAGTCAGAGGTCCTACGATGACTGGTTTGCCCTCGATGCCGAGTTTTTCCTTTGCTTCCCGGTAAGCCTGCAACGGAAGGTTCTCCGTCAATATGGGTTCCGCATCGCTTAGTTCCGGCACAATATAGTGATAATTGGTATTGAACCATTTGGTCATCTCGCTTGCCGTTGCATCCTTAGTGCCTCGCGCAATACCGTAATAAACTGACAGCGGTACCTTGCCACCTTCATATTTAAATCGCTTCGGGATGATCCCGAGCATGACCGCGGTATCCAGAATATGATCGTAATTACTGAAGTCATTGACCGGAATAAGCTCGATTCCCTTTTCTTGCTGCTTGCGTAGATGATTTAACCGAATCTCTTGTTGCTGCTTTAAAAAAGTCGCCTCGTCAATCTTCCCTGCCCAGAACGCCTCAAGTGATTTCTTCCATTCTCGATCAACGCCAATGCGCGGATAACCTAAAATACTGCTAACTGTCATATACCATTCTCCTTTTTGATTGTTGAAATCAAGTGCTTCCTCACTCCACAGACCTCTATCGATGACTAATTTAACGAAGAAGCTTATTCAATTGTTTCCGCCATCGCTCTTGTGTGTCTGGTGAGGTGAACTCTAAATGATGAAGAAGGCTACAGTATGCGTCGGCATTCAAGTTCGCAATAACCCCGACCATCGTTTGCTCATCTTCAACATGAGACAAAAAATGGATCAACTCGTGCCGCATCGATGGAACCCTCCCCATATAGGCCGAAATTGTGGACGTCTATACGTGCCGCATCTCCTGACAACAATAAAAGGCGCCTTTCCTGTAAAAAAAACATAGGGAAAGACGCCTCCATAATCTCAAATTATGACGGTACATCTAACACCTCCCTATCTCCCGTAGGTACAGTAGTGCTGTCAGAATAGGCAGGTCTCCTGGCTCCGGGATCGTCACTCGGCAGCAACCTTCCCGATCGATTTAGATCAGTGGCTGAATGTGCTGCCTGCTCCTCCGTTACAGTGGCGGGACCGCGTCGGTATTGCACCGAACTTCCCTTTTAAGTCAAACTGGCAAGCACGCTTGCCAGTTTGACACCTATTCCCACTTATGCAATTTGGGCAAAATGAATTACACTTACATCTTACTCGACAACGAACGATAATGACAATAGAAAGAATGATTGACAGGGGCAAACTGTATCACATGAAACGGAAAATTGGTTTATTTATTCGGAAGCTAAGCAATTTCTATTCGTCCTGCTTGATTCGAGCCATGAAGTTTAAAATATCATCCATTTCGGTCATTTCTCCCTCGTGTCTCTCTACTATAGTACCATCCTTATCAATCAAGACCGTGAGGGGCATCCCGACGACTTGGTATTTTTGTTTGATGTTCAGATCGCTGTCCAGTACTATCGGAAATTCAATCTCATACCGGTCCACGAATTTTTGAACCGTCTCTTTGTTCTCACCGACATTGATCGCAAGCATTTCCACACCGGAAAGCTTATACGCCTCGTTAAGCAGCGGCAGCTCATTTACGCATGGATTGCACCAAGATGCCCAGAAATTCAGTATTACCCCCCTCCCTTTGTAATTTGCCAGACTGATTTCCTCCCCCTTCAAGCCCGATGCTGAGAACGTCGGCGCTGACTGTCCTGGAACAGCCTGATCTCGAGGGGAACCATAAAATTGGGTTACCGCATACACTCCCCCTGCCACAATGGCAAACAGCAATACATATTGAATCCATTTGCGGATATTCATCTTCAACCAAAACTCCTTGATCACGAATTAGAGGAACTCCCTATGATACTAAAAAAGGAGTAACCCGATATGAACATGCTGCCTGTAAGATTTACGAAGGAAATCCTCCGGTGATCCCAAACAGCTCTCTGAATGCTTCTTGCAGCCCTAAGACCCCGTGGCTCTGCCGAATATCTTCCTTTTTTCCATCGAGCACCACGTTTCCGTCTCTTAAAAATACGATTCGATCTGCTAACGCTTCAGCAATTTCTAATTGGTGTGTTGAGAAGAGAAGCGTTTGACCGTTAGATACGGCCTGCCTCACGAGCGTAACGAATGTATCCATCCAGTATGGATCAAGACCATTCGTGGGTTCATCCATAATGATGAGCGGTGGCTCCGCCAGCATTGCCTGTGCAAATAATATCCGCTGCCTCATGCCTTTGGAGAAGGAGACGACAGGCTTGCTGCCAGTATCAGAAAGGCCAACCATCGATAACACCTCCTTGACACGATCTTTTCCTAGGCCGCGAAGCTTTGCCCAAAACAACAGGGTCTCCAGTGCTGTCAATCCCGGGCTGAATCGATAATCATCCGGCATAAACCCTATGTTATGAGCATACTTCCGTTGGTTATCCTGCCATGCTTGGCCGTTGACAGTGATGGTTCCCTTCGTAGGTTGCACAATTCCCGCCAGCATGCGCAGCAGCGTGCTTTTCCCTGCGCCGTTTCCTCCGCACAAAGCAACGGATTCTCCTCGAGCGATATGAAGATTTACTTCCTCAATAACGACCTTTCCTTTAAAAGCTTTATGTACTGAATCGAACCGAACCAGATGATCATCCACGACCTCTCCCCCTTTCCCACAGGCCATAGGCAATGGCCAGAGCAGCACTAATCCAGATCAACATAGCCCCCAAAAACACAGGCGTCCCCCAGAAAGATCGAATCCATAATATCCAATCGTAATATTTGGGGCCGAGCGTTGAACCTCCCCCCAACTTGACGACAGTAAAGAGACGCGTCAATTCGGCAGGATTCAAGAAAGTCAGTGTCGTTACCGCCGGTTTAATCCACGGATATGGCATCATACCCAACAACGCTATGAGGATCGATGGCCATGCAATAATAGTAAAGAACCAGACGCCAACCGCGATGGTGAGTGCCTGCCAACGGTTGCGGGCGAGTGATCCGATCAGTATGGCGATTCCGAGAAAAAACAAGGATAAAGAGATGGAAAAGAAAAGGAGCTGCCTGTACGTTGAAAAATCAAATCCATTGCCAATGAACCAACCCACTGTTCCTGACAGCCCAAATCCGAAAGCCACTATCGATAATAAGACAATGGTAAGCCCGATAAATTTGCCGGCCAAAAATGACAAGGTGCCCAGCGGATATGTCGATAGAAGTTCCCAGTTGCCTTCCTCCTTCTCACCGGTCAAGGAGAATGAACCTAACATCAGAGCCATTAGAGGCAGCAAATACAACGCCAGATTTAACATAGTACCGCTTGTTCCTGAATATCCCTTTACATAGCCTTGTGCGTTAATCATCATCAGACTCAGCATGAATACAGCGAAAAGGGCCATGAATGAATAGGCCCAAGGATTTCGAAATCCAATTTTCATCTCTCTCATGGCAACATTCCCCACTACGCTCACGAACCGTGTCCTCCGGTTGTTGGGTGATCGGCACCGCTAGAATGACCTTTTTCTTCATCAGGAGCATGTTTTGACTCTGATTCACCATGTCCCTCCTCCGATGAGTGCCCATGCTCATGCTCATGCTCACCTCCCATGTCCATCATATCCCGATTGACTTCCCATGAGTGGTTGGAGAGTTCTTCTGCTGTCATGAGCTTACCTTTACCTTGTTCTTTAATAAAAGCAGAGGCATCCGCTTCTTGTTCAAATGACACAATTCCATATGCCATAGGCGTTTTATAGGAAGAATCATAAGCATAATATGCTTTCTCATAACGAAGCCATTGTTTGGTATTATAGTCCCGTACGAAAGCAGCGCCGATCGTATCGGTTCCGTTCTCGTTCTTCCATGTGTTTAAGCAGCCGATATCGTCGAATTTGAGCGATTGGCCGTCCTTTGTAATGATTTGAGTCGCATATTGATCGTCTTTGATGGCCATCTTGCAGATGACGCAAATATCCGTATCTTCGTTGATTGCCTGTGGCTCATACTTGTCTTCTCCGCAAGCGGATAAAAACAGCAGTAAGGCTATCATAATTACGGTTAGTCGAAAACCTTTTTTCATGTACTTCGTCTCCTCACCCATAAAATGAATATAAACGTGCTCCCAAGTAATACAATTCCCGTAAGTCCAGTCTTAACATTGGATTCCGAATCCCCTTGTTGATATTTGCTATTAGGCATGTCCATTAGCGGTGCCATATCCGTAGTCCATCTACTTCGTTCCGTCTGGTAGAGCCCTTCCATAAAAACCATCCCAGGTGATTGGAAAAACAATTGGAATGCGGGCCGTTTTTGCGTCAGACTCTGAAAAAAGGGATTCATCGCATAAGATATATCACTTTTTCCGTCTCCATCTGCATCAATGCCACGAAAATTGTCCCAATAATTATTCGAGATCCTATTCTCCTCACTGCCTCGTGTCTGCGCGTCCGAAACATTCCCGATAAATTGATTGCCTTCAACGACATTGTCAATAGATTCCAACATCTGCATACCAACAAAATTATAGCTTACTCGATTGTTCTCCAATAGATTGTCGGTTGATAGCTCTATGTACAGGCCGACCCGATTACCGACAACCGTATTATCCGATACGGTTGTCTCGTGAGTGTCATAAAGTAAAATACCTTGCGAGTTCACGTTTTCACTTTGCTTGGTAAACGTATTCCCGATAACTGATACTTGCCGTGCCGCCATCACCATTGCACCGGTCACATTCATTTTCCCCTCATTTTGCCGGATCATTGTACGATTCGTGTACATGCAGTGAACACCATAGCGAGAACGCTCAATCACGTTGCCGTTGACATAGGTATCGTCGCTGTTTTCTAAATATATGCCATCAAGAACATCGTGAATGGTATTATCGGTGATGTTCCAGCGGTGCCCATTATATAAATCCATGCCGTTGCCTTTGTCGGCCATTTGCACACCTTCTGCAATCCATTCGATCGTATTATTCCTCAGTGTCCCATCATCCGCGTCGCGCACCACTATTCCACTTCCGCTGGTCTGGATGTTCAAGCTTTCTAAGACGGTATGATGACCATTGACTTGGACTGTCGGCGTTTCTTTAACCATCTCATCAATGATCTGCAACCCCATAATCGTTGTATTGTCAGCTTTTATCGTTACGGCCGGTAGCGGACTCATATTTCTCAGTACGATCGTGCCGTCTTCTTCCGGCAGTATGGTTAATCGCTTGTTAATAGTAATCGGACCTTGGTAAATGCCAGGCTTCAGTATGACCGTATCTCCCGGATGGGCCTGGTCCACGATTTCTTGCAAACTCACCCCCTCGCCTTCGGCTCCGACCGAGCTGTTCGGTAGTAACAACAAGGCAACCAAAAACACGAGAATGCAGCATTTGTTTCTAAATGTTGTCATAAAACTTCGACCTGTTTCTTCTTTATGATGTGGTTATCGTCTTCATACAAGTGAATAAAGTCTGCTTGCAATCCTGTATCAGGGAAGGTGAATATGCCGATAAATTTTCCTTCCCCTCTATTAAAGGCATCTAAGAGGTTTGGCTTATCGTTGTTGGAAACAAGAATACCAGTAAACAAAGCTTGTAGTTCCACCTGAGTTCCGACCTCTACGATCTGGGAGTTCGTAGAAGTTTCTACTTCGACAGTACCTAAATCAACAAGTTCCTTTCCTAAATAAGCCGTTACGATACATAGCAGACACATCGCTATCAGAAATGAAACGGCTTTTAGCTTCATACACTCACCACTCTTCCCATACAGATTTATCTATTACATAGTAACAAGTCGAATGATTTTGCCCTATAACTCTATCGAGCCATTTCTAAGGTTAAAATTCGTCAAAATTGTGTCGTCCCACGAAAGAGAGTGTTTTATGATTTTTTGCAAAAAGCATTTGTGGGATTGTCATCAGCTACGGGTTGTTTGATTTTCCAACCAAGCCAGTAAGGTTACCGGTCAAGACAGCGGGACTCGCTTTTCACAATCACGACACCAGTGTATCAACCGGTAATCACCATCGCTAAGAGTGCCTCAACGTCCAGTGCCGCAGTTGGTAATTCCATTACTTACACCCTACATGTCGGATGGCCGGATGGTTCAACAGGATGCTGTATCCGAGAGGGTTGCTCTTGAGATTCTAGATGCCCATATCACTGTATCCGTCCATTCGCCTTATGACAGCACAGAGCCGGGAGAAAAAGTGTCCTTTTCTCTCAAACTGGAGAATGCGGGAAGCTTAGGTGCGGAGGTCACACTTATCGACTGGATCTGTGAGCCCAACATCTTCGAGGAGGGATATGTTATCAAGGGAGGGCAAATCTTGACTGTTCATCAAGCCTACACCTTGGGCACTGTTGCTCCTGGTGAGGCGCTGTCATTTCATTACAGTGCTCGAATTCGACATACGGTGGATAGCTTAATCGAGGAAGTGAACGGCTACTTTCTATTTAGGAGCCATGCAAAGGTGGGCGATTGTGTCCACGACAGCAAGTTTAAATCGGAGATGATAACATTAATCTTGGAATCGGAGGAAGATGAATAAAACCAAATAAAAACAGGGATGTCTACTCAGTCTGAGAGACATCCCTGTATGCTTATGATCCAAACGAATTATAAGAAGCAAATCATAGATAATATGAACATAAACACTACGCCAGCAATCATCGGAACGGACGTTCTTTTTACAAGGGCAATCGGATCTGTCTTCACGGTTCCAGCAACAATGAGGATAACTGCTGCCACAGGTGAAACTGCTCTGAAGAGGTTGCCTGACAGACCGAGTGGTACAGAAATAGCAATCGGGCTAATGCCAGCTGCCACTGCCAATGGCACGATCAGCGGTACCATGGCGAAGATGAGAGCCGTACCACTACCACTCAATATAACAATGAGAGCCGTTAATGCTACTAAGATAAGAGGTAAGATAAAGTCTAATCCATTACCTTGGATGCTTTGCATAGCGGATTGAAGCTCGTCAACCAAACCAATTGATTTCAGACCTGTAACAAATACCGAAGCCGCTACGAGAAGAGCTACAATGGGAACAGCTCCACCCATTCCTTTAAAGAAAGTTTCTGTCTTTTCAAGAACGCTTTTGTTTCCTTTATGTCTGATTAATTCACACACAATCGCCAGAACAAAGGATACTAAGGTGGCAATCTCAACGCTAATATCAATGGATTTGCCAGTCGTTAATTGAACAGCATAATTACCTAGCAACAGAATAATTGGGAAGATCGGAAGTATAGCATAAACGGTTTTAAATAATTTGCCTCCCGTGATTTCTTCAACCTTGCCCGCATCCACTTGCTCAAGATCATCACCTGCAGGATTTTGCAGAGCTGCTTTTTTATCCATTCTCTTCTGCCAGAAATAGTGAACAATCGCTATAACAAGCAGAGTCGGGATGGAAATCAAAGCATGATATTTAAATACATAGTCTGTTACGGTTAACCCAGCAAATGAAGCGTGTTTCGCTAATTCTTCCGCGATCGCTACGTTGTCGCTACCTAATGGAGTTGGAACAATCGTAGCTGAGGTGGCGATAACCGCTCCTGTCGTTAATGCCGACATCCCCGCTTTTCTTAATATAGGGTACAGTGTTGCTAGTAATATAATGGCCAAATTCGAAGCACTTGGGATAACGAGTGACAATGCATTTCCTAGCAAATATACAAGTGGAACCAGAACATAAACGGATTTGATCTTTGAAATAGGTTTAGTTAATGCGCTTACAGTAACTTCATTCGCACCAATCGATGACATGTAAGCTGTATATCCTCCTAAGAGGAGAATAATGAAACCGGCAGCAGTAAGGGTCTGCTTAAACTGTGTAATAATGACTTGAAGTGGATCCAGCCAAGCTGATCCCATTGAAACAAAATCTTTGACTGCGATCTCTTTTCCCATGGCAGTACTGACTAGAATCAGTACGATACCAATAAGGAACAAGGAAATCTTAATATCCATCTTCTTAATCAACATATATATAACTACCGCCACAGCGATTATAGCAGAGCCGTACATGATTATATTAGAATCCATGGTATGGTTGGGCCTCCCTCTGGTTGTTAGTTACACTTCTTCAAGCTATCCATGAACCATTGCTTAAACATATCTGGATCTATATCTATACAAACTTTGGCATTATGAGGTTTTCCTAAGTAACCTTTCAAATCTACGATGGTACATCCGGTTGTCATCGTGCCGTGTAATTCTACATCAAGGAATGTATCTACGACTTGGAACATTTCCGGTTGCAACAAATAAGCGATTGCCGTGCTGTCATACATTTTCAATCCGGTTTTCATGCTGCCGCCTCTGTATTTCTGGAATAGCTGATAAATCATATTTCCTGTCTGATTCATATCCTTCAGCTTCGCACTATCCTCAGGATATACCAGGGCTTTCAGACCAACATCGAGCCCCACCATCACAATTGGCAACTCACTCTGGAATACGATCTTCGCTGCTTCAGGATCAGCAAAAATATTAAACTCCGACATAACACCTGCATTACCGCGACTTGCTGAACCTCCCATAAATACAATTTCAGCAATGTTGTTCTTAACTTCCGGATACATTTTTAGCAAAAGAGCAATATTCGTTAATGGGCCAATCGGAACGATGGTCATTGGTTCTTTGCTGTCCATAATGACACGATACATTGCGTTTACAGCATTTTCTTTCAGCACAAGCTCTTCCGATGGCTCATCAAACTCAAAACCATCCATTCCTGTCGAGCCATGTATATCACTAGCATCAATAGGGTCTTTGATAAGTGGTCTGTCGGCACCAAGAGCAACCGGTACATTTTTATTGTAAAATTTTAGCAATCTCAAGGCATTAAACGTTACTTTATCAAGTCCAACATTCCCAGCAACCGTAGTGATGAGACGAACATCTAATTTTTCACTATAAAGTGCAATGGCTAGTGCGACTGCATCATCAATTCCTGGGTCTGTGTCAATAATTATAGGTCTGGTTGTCATAGTAAAACTCCTCCTAAAATCTTATGTGGGTTCTTAAAATGATATATAGCTTTTTATGGACAAATCATCCTTGGCTATTGATAAACTCTTCGACCTCGGCACTGGTCGGCATTCCTGTCTGTGCTCCAAGCTTAGTCGTTGATAAAGCAGCAACGGCATTGCCGTATTTACATGCATCTTTCAAACTTAGTCCTTTACTTAGTGCATGAGCTAATCCGCCATTAAACGAGTCACCTGCTCCAGTCGTATCAACAACATCTACTTTGTAGGCAGGTATGATGACTTCCTCTCCATCTTCATAGATACAAACGCCTTGACTACCTTTTGTGACGATGAGTTTGCCGTCTAACTCTTCTTCAGCTCTATCTTGTCTAAGCAGCTCTTGTTCATGTTCATTTGGAGTGAAATAATCAACATCCTTAAGCAATTCTGACGGTAATGATTGGATCGGTGCCGGATTTAGGATTATCTTGACTCCGTTTTCTTTGGCAATTTCAACTGCCTTTTGCACACCCTCTAACGGTATTTCCAACTGAAGGACTAAAATATCACTAGCTGCAATCACATCTCGCTTGGATTCAACAAACGATGCCGTAACGTAATTATTAGCTCCCGGGACAACAATAATACTATTATCTTGATCAGACACGATAATTGTAGCCGTGGCAGTTACATCTGTAACCGGTTCCACATTGCTCACATCAACACCTTGTTCTTGCAAATGAGCTACAATATCCTCACCAAATCTGTCATTTCCTACACAACCAAGTAGTTGGACTTGTGCTCCAAGTTTGGCCGCCGCAACTGCTTGATTGGCACCCTTTCCTCCGGGATTCATTTGGAAATGCTCACCGAAGAGCGTTTCCCCTCTCTTCGGTATTTGAGAAGTGATTGTAACTAAGTCCATATTTATACTTCCGAGAACAGTAATTTTTGGTTTCTTATCCATCTCTATCTACCCCTTAGGTTGAATTTCTCTCTATAAGGTTCACATCAAATTTATAATATGTTTGCCCAACTTCTTGCTGATTCATTAAACTAACTAACATCTTTGTCGCCTTTTCACCCATTTCGTAAATCGGCTGTACAATGGTCGTTAATTCTGGAATCGTTACAGAAGATAACTTAATTCCATCAAATCCAACAATCGCGAGCTCGTCAGGCACCCTTGTCCCAAGCTGGTTAGCAGCCTTCATAGCGCCTATCGCCATAATATCATTCGCAGCAAAAATACCATCAATCTCAGGGTGGGTCTTTAAAAGTTCCAGCGTTGCTTCGATCGAAGATTCCATGTCATAATCTCCGTCGACAATGTAGCTTTCACTGAACCATGACTCCTGCTGAACGACTTCTCTATAACCTTCACAACGTTCGTCCGCATTAACTACTCCTTGAGGTCCTCTGATGTGTGCAATTCTGCTGCATCCTTTACTCATCAGATAACGAGTAGCTGTATTGGCCCCTTTCATGTTCTCCACTACAATCGTCGGAAGCCCTTTGCTAATCTCTCGGTCAATGCTTACAACAGGGATATTAAGTTTGATAACCTGTTCAGCGGTCATTGTATTTGATGAAACTATGATACCGTTTACATAGTTCTGCTGTAACATATCTAGGTATGCTTGTTCTTTCACTCTATCTTCATCCGAGTTGCATAGAATGAGATTGTATCCAAACTTGGAAGCCGTATCTTCGACAGCTCTAGCTAACTCGGGAAAGTAAGGATTCATGATATCCGGCACGATTAAGCCAATCGTACTCGACTGTTTCTTGAACAGACTTCTAGCTACTTCATTTGGTTTGTAATTCAATTCTTTAATCGCTTGCTCTACCATTTCTCGTGTATGCTGTCCCACATATCCTTTGTCATTGAGTACTCTGGATACAGTAGCAACAGATACACCAGCAAGCTTAGCCACTTCTTTTATTGAAGCCATATCTTCACTCCACTTTCAGAAAGGGTAACCGGTTACACATAGAAATATACTCCTAATTGTTTCATAAGTCAACACCAAGTTAGAAAGCATTTTGATTTATGATTCTTTAGGGTGAGAACATCTCATATAACTTCATTTCAACGAAATTAGTTTAAGTCGAATAACATTAACCCTATAAAGCAATAAACCCTGCTAGCGGAAGCTAGCAGAGTTGAGTCAGTACAACGATACCCAAATATTTCCTTTAGTAAAAATCGACTATCTATTGTTCGGTTAATATTATTGGGCCATCCGCCGTGATAGCAATTGTATGCTCGTACTGCGCGGAAAGCGACCCGTCAGCAGTTCTGGCGGTCCATCCATCTGCGTCAATCTTCATCGTTGCTATTCCGGCATTTAGCATCGGCTCGATCGTGAGAACCATCCCTTCCTTCAAACGGAATCCCTTGCCCGGCTTCCCGACGTGGGGATAATTAGGTTCCTCGTGCATTTCTCTTCCTACGCCATGACCGAGCAGATCACGCACGACCGAGAAACCGTTTTGCTCGGCATGTGTTTGAACCGCATGCATCACATCACCGATCCGGTTTCCGACCAGAGATTTTTCGATACCAAGGTCCAAGCATTCCTTCGTTACTCGCATCAATTTACGGGCTTCTTCCGATACCTCGCCGATCGCATAAGACCAAGCAGAATCGCCGATCCAACCATTCGCCTCTGCGACGATGTCGATTGTAACGATGTCACCTTCCTTGAGCGGAGTCTGGTTCGGAAACCCATGCGCGATGACGTCATTGACAGAGGCACATGTCGCAAACGGATAACCATTATATCCTATCGTATAAGCCTTGGCGCCACTCTCCTTCAGGAACCGCACCGCGAACGACTCAATATCGAGCGTTGTGATACCCGGTCGGATCATATCTGCTAATGCTTGATGAAAAGCTGCAACAATTTGACCAGCCCTTCTCATTTCTTCAATTTCTGCTCTAGATTTCAGGACGATCATCCCATTCATCTCTCCTTATTCTGTATGCCTGAAAAAATCATATCGACGATCCCTTCCACATCCATCTCGCTCCGCATATTGTGGTGGATATTTAATGCTGTGTAGCCAATAAGCGAGCCAAAGATCAGATTCGCTGTTTTCTCCGGGCTTACGGGACTTATACCTGCACGAATCAAATCAACTAATGGTAAAAAGATCTGTTTATGAAATTCATCAGACAGCTTACTGAACCGATTCCCCGGGAAGTGATGAAAATTATCCGCAACCGTTTTAAGCAATATAAATACAGAAGGATCCTGGATACACTTCTGCAGGAGCAGCCTGGAGAACGACTCAGCTTTATACAAACTGCTGCTGTCCTCCGTCAAAGCGGGCTGTACGGTCAACTCCGTTTGACTCAGGGCATCCCATAATAAATCTTCCAAAAGCATGTATTTATTTTTGTAGTAATGATAAACGGTACCGTAACCGAGCTCAGCCTTGACCGAAACATCGCGTATTTCCAATTGGATGCCCTTCTCCAAATATACTTCAGCTGCCGCTTGCAGAATTTGATTCATTCGCATTTCCCGGATTGCTTCATTTTGTTCTTTGGTACGTGGTGACATGGCTCCTCCTTTTTAGACCTTCTGTAATGTCGATGTAAAAACAATATATATCATTTGGTCGTACGGATCAAGTTAAAAGCGTTCTGGATTCTTCTACCGGAACGATTTGTGTAAAACCACCAAGGAATTTTTTTAACTAACGAAGGATGAGTCAATTCTAATTCAAAGTGATATAACGTGATATGTTATAATGAACAACAAATATAAAGGGGGCTTATATTATGGACTTATCAATCTTAGCTCTTATCTTTGTTGGGATTATCTCCATTTATGCTATTGCATTTACCATGATAATTAGGTTGCTTGGCCGGAAATTCAAAGACAAATCTAATATGTATTTTCTGTATGCCTCCATTATCTTGGTTATCCAATCTTATCTAATAGTCAAGGGGTTCTTAGGAAACCAGCCTATAAGTTCAGTCAATATTTTATTTTTCTTAATGGGATTTATGTTGATCTTCCAAGGAATAAAACGGAAAAAATTAAATGTGTAAGTTGCTCTTCTTTAATCAATAATCAGTGCGGACTTACACCAGTAAAACAAAAAAAACCTGAACGTTGGTCATACCCCTGTCAAGTA
>NZ_JBCMXJ010000009.1:0-52746 GCF_050475945.1 Paenibacillus solani | reverse complement strand
GAGTAGGACGTCGCCAAGCGAACAACCATAAAGACCGTTATCGAATCATCGATAACGGTCTTTTCCTATTTTCCAATCGAACATTTACGAATTGCAGACTATCTCTTGCCGGCTTGGGTGATACTAAACGACAGTGATTCCTGCTGATTAGATGGTTCTAATCAAACGAGTATTTAAATGGAGTTTAATGGACAAAAGATATCAAAGGTGGAAGGTGGACCACTTATTATAGGAAACTACGTACATTTGTCCTCTCTGCGTAGACAAGATAACACACAGGGCGGATACTTGGATGGCCGTAAAAAAGGGGCATATTCAATCCTTGACAGCCTATGGGCCCTTTGCTAAGATGGCAATAATATATTTTCTGAAAATACTTGAAAATGCCGTCCGGTCCAGCACTGACAGTAATTAAAAGTCCGCAGGAAGACGACAAAAAGGAGGAATAACCCAGGTGTGGGAAGATAAGTTTAGCAAGGAAGGCTTCACTTTTGACGATGTATTGTTGGTTCCTAGAAAATCCGAGGTACTTCCAAAAGAAGTGGATGTTAGCACTAAATTAAGTGAGCATGTAAAATTGAACATCCCGCTTATCAGTGCAGGAATGGACACCGTAACGGAGGCTCCCTTGGCAATTGCCATTGCCAGAGAGGGCGGAATCGGCATTATTCATAAAAATATGACGGTTGAACAACAGGCTGAGGAAGTCGATCGTGTAAAACGTTCTGAGAGTGGCGTTATTACGAATCCGTTCTCGCTGCATGCACATAACCTGGTTTCTGATGCTGAGAAGCTCATGGGTAAATTCCGGATCTCCGGTGTGCCAATTGTGGATGAGAACAATAAGCTGATCGGGATTTTGACGAATCGCGACCTTCGCTTCGTGCACGATTACAATACGGTGATCAGCGATGTGATGACGAGCGAGAACCTCGTAACTGCACCTGTAGGCACAACGCTTCAAGATGCTGAAATGATTCTACAGAAGCATAAGATTGAGAAGCTGCCTCTGGTAGACGAGAACAACACGCTTAAAGGACTTATTACCATTAAAGATATTGAGAAAGCTATTCAGTTCCCAAGAGCAGCGAAAGACGCGCAAGGTCGTTTGCTTGTAGGGGCAGCAATCGGTATCTCTAAGGATACATTCGAAAGAGCTGAAGCGCTTGTAAAAGCAGGGGTAGACGTCATTACCGTTGACTCCGCTCATGGACATCATATCAATATCATTGATTCTGTTCGCAAGCTGCGCGAAATTTATCCGGAGCTCACGATCATTGCAGGTAACGTGGCTACAGGCGAAGCTACAAGAGACCTTATTGAAGCCGGAGCATCCGTTGTTAAAGTCGGGATTGGACCAGGTTCGATCTGTACCACCCGTGTCATTGCGGGGATTGGCGTACCGCAAATCACAGCGATTTATGACTGTGCAACGGTGGCTAAAGAGTATGGAGTACCGATTATAGCAGACGGCGGTATTAAATACTCCGGAGAGATCACCAAAGCCATCGCAGCTGGCGCAAGTGCCGTTATGCTGGGCAGCATGTTTGCGGGTACGGAAGAAAGCCCAGGCGAATCTGAGATCTATCAAGGACGTCGCTTCAAGGCTTACCGCGGCATGGGATCCCTCGCTGCTATGAAACAAGGCAGTAAGGACCGTTATTTCCAGGATGATGACAAGAAACTTGTACCGGAAGGCATCGAAGGACGCGTTGCTTATAAAGGACCATTGGCGGATACCATCCATCAGTTGATCGGTGGATTGCGTTCCGGTATGGGCTATTGTGGTACGGGGAACCTGGAGGAGCTGCGTAATGATACACAATTCATTCGTATTTCCGGTGCTGGACTGCGCGAAAGCCATCCGCACGATATTCAAATTACGAAGGAAGCTCCTAACTATTCATTGTAATTCAATGGAAGCAATAAACTTTACAAATATGACGAATATGTAATTTATTCCCTGGACAAGCTGGATGGAATTCATCTAGCTTGTCTTTTTTTGATAGTCTCCCTATGGTAGAATAGAACGAGTTAATGACTTATTGAGAAGTAGAGGGGAGTAATTCCATTGGTAGACAAGTCTGTGAAGAAGAACAAGCGCCAACGAATTCAAAGAACGCTGGCCTCCTTGATGCTGTTTAATATACTATGTTTCTCTGCGGCACCAGCAGTTTCACTGGCAGCGCCAAATCAGCTGGCTACAGCGGATACAACGAAAGCTGTGGAGGACAAAGCGACAACCGAGAAGGCAACCAACGATAAAGCAAAACCGGACAAAGTGCCTTCTGTTGATCAACTTGGACTCCAGGTAAGCTCGGCCGTTCTGATTGAGCCATCAACAGGAGAGATCCTGTTATCCATAAATGCAGATGAAGCTTTGCCACCGGCGAGTATGACGAAGATGATGACGGAATACATCGTGGCAGAGAAAGTTAAGCAAGGTGAACTGTCATGGGACGAGAAGGTCACGGTAGGAGAGAACGCAGCCAAAACCGTGGGGTCGCGAATATTCTTGGCTGAAGGCGATCAACATACAGTGGAAGAGCTCTACATAGCTATGGCTGTCGGTTCAGCCAACGATGCTACAGTGGCATTGGCTGAACATGTCGCTGGTTCCGAAGCAGAGTTTGTTACCATGATGAACGATACGGCGAAAAAGATGGGATTAAAGACCGCTTACTTCATTAATTCCACAGGTCTTAGCCGTGCAGATATGCCGGAGAAATACCGTCCAGAAGAAGATAAAGAAACCGTGATGTCGGCAATGGATACCGCATTGCTTGCCAAGTATATCGTTGAGGATCATCCTGATTTTGCGAGATTTACGGCCATTCAGTCCTATAAATTCCGGCCGCGCGATACGAATCCGATCATCAACTACAACTGGATGCTAGAAGCGAACAAAGACATTACAAACTTTAAGGCCTATGCTTATGAAGGTTTAGATGGTTTGAAAACAGGTCATACGAACGCAGCGAAATATTGCTTTGCCGGTACTGCCGAACGTGATGGCATGCGATTGATTAGCGTGGTTATGGGAACGAAAAACGAAGGGGCCCGTTTTAAAGAGACCAAGAAAGTCCTGGATTACGGCTTTGACAATTTTGAAGTAAAAGAAGTTCAAGCAGCTGGTGCAACCGTGGAAGGCTTCGACAAGATTGAAGTAAAAAAAGGTAAAGCTAAGACAGCGGCGTTGGTGACGGATAAAGCTGTAACTTTTGTTGTTCCAAAAGGTTCAAGCGGCAAAAATATTACCTTTGAAGCTAAGCTAGATTCCGCCAACATCACGGGCCCGGTTGCTAAGGGGACGAAGGTAGGCGCGGTGACCTACACATATAAAATAGAAGGAATGAAGGATGCTCAGACGGAAACAGTAAATCTGATTACAGCCGACGAAGTAGAGAAGGCGGGCTGGTTCAGCCTCTTCCTGCGGGCGATCGGGGACTTTTTCGCAGATTTATTCGATTCCATTAAAAATCTTTTCTAACCTCCTTTGAATTCCGAGTAAATGGGTTGTATATTTGATTTTAATGCGGTAAAATATCAAGTTAGATTCATTACATGTATGCATCTGCAGAGTTCAGACCATATCGCCAGGGGAAGTTATGGTGGCGATGAGATACAACATATAATCGGGAGGCTAGGAGACATGGAAACTGGAACATCAACTGTAAAAAGAGGTATGGCGGAAATGCAAAAAGGCGGCGTCATTATGGACGTCATGAATGCGGAACAAGCGAAGATCGCTGAAGCAGCCGGCGCAACGGCAGTAATGGCACTTGAGCGCGTTCCTTCCGATATTCGTGCGGCCGGGGGAGTTGCACGGATGGCTGACCCAACCATCGTTGAGGAAGTCATGAAGGTTGTTTCCATTCCAGTTATGGCCAAAGCTCGCATCGGGCATTACGTTGAAGCTAAAGTGCTGGAATCGCTCGGTGTTGATTACCTGGATGAGAGTGAAGTGCTGACACCGGCCGATGAAGTGTTCCATATCGACAAGTGGGATTTCACCGTGCCGTTCGTATGCGGCGCGAAGGATATTGGAGAGGCGCTGCGCCGAATCGGTGAGGGTGCATCCATGATCCGCACGAAGGGCGAGCCAGGAACAGGCAATATCGTAGAAGCTGTCCGCCATATGCGTTTGATCAACAGCCAGATCCGTAAAGTACGCAATATGTCGAAAGACGAGTTGTACGCGGAAGCGAAGAACCTCGGTGTCTCCTATGATCTCCTGAAGGGCGTTCATGAGACGGGCAAGCTGCCTGTCGTAAATTTTGCAGCTGGCGGCGTGGCAACACCTGCTGATGCCGCACTCATGATGCATTTGGGCGCAGACGGCGTCTTTGTAGGATCCGGTATTTTTAAATCAGACAATCCTGAGAAATTTGCGCGTGCGATCGTTGAAGCGACTACGCACTATGATGATTATAAATTGATTGCTGAAGTTTCCAAGAATCTGGGTGCTCCGATGAAGGGTATCGAGATATCCAAGCTTAGCCCGTCTGAGCGCATGCAGGACCGCGGCTGGTAAGAGAGAAGGGGTAACATGAAGATCGGTGTACTGGCACTTCAAGGAGCCGTTGCAGAGCATATTCGAAGCATTACGCTTGCTGGCGCCGAAGGAGTACCGATCAAGAAGGTAGAGCAGTTAGACGACATAGATGGCCTGATTATCCCTGGCGGCGAGAGCACGACCATCGGCAAGTTAATGCGCAAGTATGAGTTTATGGATGCCATTCGTCAGTTCTCTGCAGATGGCAAACCGATATTCGGAACCTGTGCCGGGCTGATTGTGCTTGCTGAGCGGATTCAAGGCGACGAAGAGGCTCATTTGAAGCTGATGGACATCACGGTGGCGCGAAATGCATTCGGACGGCAGCGTGAAAGCTTCGAAACCGATCTGCCTGTGAAGGGAATCGAGGAACCGATAAGAGCTGTCTTTATCCGTGCACCGCTCATTCTGGAGGTAGGTGCAGGCGTAGAGGTCCTGTCCACGTATAAGGATGAGATTGTAACGGCGAGACAGGGACATCTGCTGGCTGCATCGTACCATCCGGAGCTGACCGATGATTACCGGCTCCATCAGTATTTTGTGGAGATGGTTGGCTCTCGGTCCTTGTCCCCAGAGCTGTTATAGTTACAAGAGAAGACATCTTGACTCTTTAGCGTTATATAGGGTCAAGTTGTCTTTTTCGCTGAAATACAATAAGATGTATCGTATGTAATAATGGAAAATGCAGCCTTGTCCAAGGCTTGTCAACATGTGGAGGGCAGCTGCTTCGATATACTTGATGGATGTTTTACTTTAGGAGGGTTTCCCGTGTTAGACGTAAAAATATTGCGCAGCGAGTACAGTCGTGTAGAAGAAGCGCTGAAGAATCGAGGCAAATCGCTCGATCTGATCGCGGATTTTCCCAAGCTTGACGCCCGGCGCCGGGAGTTGCTGCAGGAAAGCGAAAGTTTGAAGAATCGCCGCAACACCGTATCGGCTGAAGTAGCCAAGCTGAAGAAGAATCGCGAGAATGCGGATGAGCTGATCCTGGAGATGAGACAGGTTTCCGATCAGATCAAAGCCATGGATGAAGAGGTTCGTGAACTGGAGGCCAGCATTTCCGAGCTTACTTTGGCGATCCCGAATATCCCGCATGAGAGTGTGCCAGTAGGTGCCTCTGAAGAGGATAACGTGGAACTCCGCCGCTGGGCGGAGCCAAGAGCTTTCGATTTCGAACCTAAGGCTCACTGGGAGCTTGCTCAGAACCTGGATATTTTGGATTTTGAGGCAGGTGCCAAGGTTACGGGGTCTCGCTTTACGTTCTACAAAGGTCTGGGTGCACGGCTTGAACGTGCCTTAATCAATTTCATGATGGATCTGCACAGCGACAAACACGGCTACGAGGAAATGCTGCCACCTTATATCGTCAACCGGGACAGCCTGTACGGAACAGGACAGCTGCCTAAGTTCGAAGAAGACTTATTTAAGATTAGCGATACCGACTATTATTTGATCCCTACCGCTGAAGTTCCTGTAACGAACTACCATCGTGAGGAAATCTTAAATAGTGAGGATCTGCCTAAACATTACGTCGCTTACAGCTCTTGTTTCCGTTCGGAAGCCGGCGCGGCAGGGCGCGACACACGCGGTCTTATTCGTCAGCATCAATTTAACAAAGTTGAAATGGTGAAGATTGTCCACCCGGAAATGTCTTTTGATGAGCTTGAGAAAATGACAGCGGATGCGGAGCGAGTGCTCCAGCTGTTGAATTTGCCTTATCGCATCATGACTCTCTGTACGGGTGACATGGGCTTTGGATCGATGAAGACCTATGATCTGGAAGTATGGCTTCCAGAGAGCGGAGTATATCGTGAAATCTCCTCATGCTCGAATATCGGCGACTTTCAGGCTCGTCGTGCCAATATTCGCTTCCGTCCGGAACCGAAGAGCAAGCCGGAATTTGTTCACACATTGAATGGTTCAGGCCTTGCAGTCGGCCGAACGGTAGCTGCTATCCTGGAGAATTATCAACAGGCAGACGGCTCCGTTGTCATCCCGGAAGTGCTTCGTCCGTATATGGGGAATGTTGGCATCATTGAGAAGAAGAAATAAGTTGATTAATTAATTTAATATGTGGTATAATGATTCTTGCACGTGATTCATATGGTTGGATCATTATCACCTGGAGAGGTACCGAAGCGGTCATAACGGGGCGGTCTTGAAAACCGTTAGGGGGCAACTCCACATGGGTTCGAATCCCATCCTCTCCGCCATACATAAACATTCATTGTCGCATAGGTATTGCGGCGATTATGACAGAAACGCATTAGACTGTTGAACAGCAGTCTAGTGCGTTTTTTTGTTTACATGGCCGTTAGACAAAACCTAATCGTGATACCGAATTATGTATACCAACCGATTTCATTTTAATGTTTTGCTCTTTGCTTCCACAATAAGTTCGGCCTTTCTGGTGGGGAAATAAAAAAGGCATACCTTGGATCGGTATACCTTATTAGCGAGACCTATGTAGTTTTGACTTGTTTAGCCGCCATTTTCTTCTTGTTTAACTCATTGTGTCCAACCAAGCTCATAATCACGAAGATAAGGTTAACGACAGCAAAGATCATGTAGCTAGGTTGATATGTAAGTGCTAATAATAGAGCTATCAGTTCTGCGATGACTAAAATAACGAAGGTTATAAATGGCTTGGTGAAAATAAAAGCCCATGCAACGAACTGGATAAAGATCAGCCCTCCGCTTAAAGTACGTGTGATCTCCCCATCATAGCCTACTGGTTGTGTCGTTAGGAACTTAAAAAACATGAATATTAGCCAAAATGCGAAGATAATACCTGTAGCAACTCTCAATGAATAAATCCCCCTTAATATTTGCTTTATATATGAAATAATTATACCATCGTACGCTTATATTTGTATTTTTTTGAAAACATTGCTGTAGCCTTTTTTACCAAGGCTTTGGATGTTACCTTCATGTAGGTTTCTGCTTTATGGAGGGTGCTGTATAAAACATCCCCGGTTATCGCAATTTATAGAGAAGGGGAGGTGTGAAGATGAACTCAGAGCTGAATGTAGACCAGTTAACCTTGGTGAATGCTTGGCAGGAAAACCTGCCGAGTATCCTAAAGCCGGGCGATGTCGCAGAAGTGGCTGCAGACGAAGGAAATCCGAACGCGATCCGCATTCATATCGGTGCAGCCGGGCGGCAGGAATATTCGTTTGATTTTCAATGTACGTATGTAGACTCACGGGAAGTGAAGGTTGATCTCATCGACGTGGAACGAGGCGGCGCAACGACGGATGAACGCAATGAGAATGTACAGGGTATGGTAGGCGATTATACCCGCCATATTCATGAATGTGCCCAGACCCTACAGCAAATCACGCATCACTAATGTTCATGAATGAATATCGATGCTCCTGACCAGTCCCTTTAGGTTGTGAGCATTAGGGCAGAATTACGTAATCCATCATTATTAGGTTTAGGTCATGAAATGGAGGGCTATTAGATGAGTAAGCCAAAGTCGATTCCCGTGCCAGAAGCGCAGGAGCAGCCGAGACAGCGTAAGGACCGTGACCGCGGCGGTCAGGAGCCACTCTCAGGCTCGCACAGAGCGAAGATCCGGAAACAGGATGGACATTTCAACCCGGAAGGCTAAAAGCCTGTAAGAGCAGTACAGGAGCATTAGAGAGCAACATTCGAGGGAACTTTCTGTCATTCGACAGCAAGTTCTTTTTTTTGTTATGAAACCTTTTCGTAAAGCTTCCGTATTAGTGTTTAAGTGTAATATTTTGGGGCCCCATTTTATTCACATCTTAAGAAGTTTCATTTTAAGATGGTTGGAAATTGAAAGGGAAAAAATTTTCAGTAAATCTTCCAGAAAGTGTTTCTCATTTTGAGTAAATGGTTTATGATTAGAAGGTCTGTTATTTTTTCGATGTTAAGAGGGGAGAGAGTTTTTTAATGAACAAGAAGTTTGCAGCTATCGTACTGACACTGCTGCTCACAGTGACAGTTGTACTTTCGGGCTGCGCCAAGAAGGAAGAGCCTAAGACAGCAATGACCAATGCTGCGATGAACGCCATGAAGATGACATCTTATGGTATGAAGAGTAAATTTGTCATTGAAGACCTTCAAGTTAACATACCTGCAGTTGAAGGCGACTCCGAAGTAACGCAAGCGATGACGATGTTGAAAAATGCAGAGCTCACGCTCGATGGTATCTATCAAGCGGATCCTATGCAAACCGAAATGAAATTGGGCATCAATCTGAAGGGTGACATGGCAATGTCCTTCAATGTTGATATGGTAATGACCCAAGAGAAAATTTACATCAAGATCCCAAGCATTCCGATGCTGCCATTCCCTGAGGATGTTGTAGGCAAGTTCCTCGTTATGGACTTGAAAGAGCTTGCTGAGCAGTCCGGTGAGACATTCAGCCCGGAAACTCTGGATACTGAGAAATCCCAGAAGTTCGCCAATGAAATCCTTGAAGCTGTGCTGACCGAATATGATCAAGCGAAATACTTCAAAGAGATCAATGTGAAAGATGCAAATCTTCCAGAAGGCGTAGATGCTAAACAAGTCGTTCAATTCTTTATAACCAATGATACGCTGAAAGAAGCAATGGAAATTTTGGTAAACAAGGTAGCTCCTAAAGTTGTTGACATTGCAGCTAAAGATGAGTACCGCGAATTCCTGGGTCTGACCCAAGAAGATATCGATACGGCTAAAGCTGAAGTATCTACAGTGAATCAAGATGAATTCAAGGCAGATATGGAAGAAATGCAGAAATATATGAAGATCAATACATTCAACATCAATACGGCGATCGACAAGAAGGACTTCCCTGCTTATCAGGATGTCGTAATGAATGTGGATTTCAATGATCCAGAAACAAACGAGAATGTGAAGTTGGCTGTAAAGGGCAGCACCCAGTACACCAACATCAACGAGAAAGCAGAATTCAAAATCGGTATTCCAAAAGATGCTGACGTCATCACGATGGAGCAATTTGAGGAATCGATGGGCAGTTATTAATCATTACTCATAACAGATAAACAGAACCCGGCCATATGGCCGGGTTCTGCTGTTTCTTTACATATGAATCATACATTGGTTCATTTACCTCGCAAGCGACGAAAGAACGAAGTCAGCAAGTCGGCACATTCTTCCTGCAACACACCATCCACCACGATTGTCCTGTGATTAAAACGGGGTTCTTGTAGTAAATTCATCAGGGTTCCCGCACAGCCTGCCTTAGGATCACTCGTTCCATAGATGAGCTGTGGAATTCGGGACTGGACGATTGCACCGGCACACATGGGGCATGGTTCCAGCGTCACATACAGCCGGCAGTCGAGCAGCCGCCAGGCACCTAGATGTTTGCTCGCACTGCGTATGGCGACCATCTCAGCATGGGCTGTTCCATCATATGTAGTTTCTCTAAGGTTAAATCCCCGTCCAATAATTTCATCATCACGCACAATGACAGCACCAATGGGGACTTCACCCAGGGCTTCAGCCTTTCGCGCCTCGGCGATGGCTTCTCTCATCCAGTATTCATGATTGTGGTTATCCACAGCATTTAGGTCTATTGAATTTGATATCAAACTAAAGTCTCCTTTCATAACCACTCAAAACCCTGCATTTATACCCAATGTTCAACGAACATTTATTCGTTTGTTAACATGATGTGGACAGAACTGTGGATAAATAAATGGTTATGCACAAAGTTATACACATTATCCCCAGATAAGTTGTGTATTTGTGCGCAAAATGTGGATACGTCGTTTTTATAAGGGAAGCTGACCTCTTAATTGTAATGGATTCCTGATTTCATTAGCAATGAAAGGTGGGAAAAAGCTTGTCGCCTTGCGGTGACTTGTCTTTTCAAACGTTCGTGATCAAGGTATCATGAGGATATTAGATTCGCAAGTCGTCTATGTGACAGCAGAAAGGTGAAGATGCCACTTGTCGATTAAGACGAAATTATCGATGGTTTTATCTATATCGGTATTATTTATTCTGCTGCTCAACATCGCGCTGAACTATTACACAACCCAGGAAAATTTGCAGCAGGACAGTGAAACCAAAATGGTGATGGCAGCTAAACAAATTGCCATTACGGTCCAGCAAACCCGATTCAGTTCTGGATATGTGGATGAGATATTCGGTGATATGCTGAAGGTGGCTGCAATCAGTGCGGCGAAATCTTTGGATCCGGATATTAATAATATAACCAATCAGCAATTGGAGGAATTGAGTAAGGAGATTGGTGTCAATCATATTTCATTGCTTGTGCGTAGAGACAATGATATTGTTGTCGCCCGTTCCTCCGCTCCGGAAGAAATCGGCCTTCCGACAAAGAATTGGGGATACTGGCATACGGCTTTTCTCGAATTGTTCCAATATGGTAAAGTTGTTTCCGTTACGGAGGGACAGCGTGGGGACCATTTCTGGTCAGGACCGTTTGAGTTCTCCACTTCTAATCCCGAATTTATTGATAAATGGGGATATTATTATGATGGAAACCGCAATTATATCATTGATCCCTTCATTCGGAATTCGAATATTAAAGACTTTGTCAAGATCATTAGCCCGGACACGGTTGTGGAGGAGACGCTCCGATCAAATCCACGGATATTGGAAGTAACGGGAATCAACCCGGAAACATTTGGCAATGAATATATGAGTGAAGATGGAACGGATGTAGTCCATCATAAGCTCCGCAATCGGCCGATTACCTTTGGCACATACGACTATGGAATTCTGGATGAAGACGCGGCAGCTGTGAAGAGAGCCGTCTCCACTCTGGATAATGTCGTATTCGTGAGCAACATCCATAATAAAAAGGTACTGAAAAGTTTCATCCCCATCCTATCTGAAGGTAAACCAACCAGTGTGATTAGTGTTGTCATGGATTATGAAGCGATCTCCTCCGTGATGAGAGAGCAAATGATTAGTCTAGTGGCAATCTCATTGGTCTTATTGGAAATTGTCATTTTTGGCAGTTATATTGTAGCGGGTTACTTTACGAGACCGATTCAGGCTATCCTTGGGACTGTTAATGATGTATCGGACGGGCATTTTGATCGCAGGCTGGAGGTAAGCAGCCGGGATGAGCTGGGTCAGCTTGCAGGACGGATTAATGCGATGACCCGTAATCTAGGCAATTATACAAGCCAGTTGAAGCAAATGGTCGAGGAGAATCAATCCGTTAAGGAATATTTGGAGTCGGTCATTAATCAGACGGCGGATGCGATTCACACAACGGATATCCATCAGCGGGTAATTAGTGTGAATAAAGCATTTGAACAATTATATGGATGGAAGGCGCATGAGGTTATAGGACAGAAGCTTGCGTTTGTGCCACCGGAAAAAGAAGAGCTCGAGAAGGAGCGTATTCGAAGCCTGCTGGCGGGAGAAAGGCTCTCTCCGGTCGAGACGGATCGTTTCCGGAAGGATGGCAGCAGGATCGAAGTCAGCATCACGACCTCACTTGTGCGAGATGAGGATGGCAAGGTCACTTCGATGATTAGTGTATCTCGCGACGTGACAGAACGAAATCGGATTGAGGAGCTTCTGCGGCGGTCGGAAAAGCTGAATACCGTTGGTCAGTTGGCAGCGGGAGTTGCGCATGAAATACGAAATCCACTTACAACACTCCGGGGATTTCTGCAGCTCCAGCAGCAGACTCGTCAAGTGAAACCAGACCATCTTGATCTGATGCTGTCAGAACTGGATCGAATTAATCTTATCGTTAGCGAATTTTTAATATTGGCTAAACCGCAGGCCATTCATTTCCAGGAGAGGGATGTGCGGATCATTATGGGGGATGTAATCTCATTCCTCGATAGTCAGGCGCATCTGCATGGCATTGAGTTTCAATTGAATTTTGCATTGGAGCCAACCTATCTACACTGTGAGGAGAATCAACTCAAACAAGTGTTCATCAATCTGCTTAAGAATGCCATTGAAGCGATGCCGGAAGGCGGGAATGTATGGATTGAGCTTACTCGTCCTGCGGATGATTTGGTGCGAATTGATATTCGGGATGAGGGTGAAGGCATTCCAAAAGATCTGATGCCGCATCTTGGCGAGCCATTTATTACAAGTAAGGAGACGGGCACGGGACTCGGCCTCATGGTTAGCCAGCGCATTATACAGGGACATCGGGGCACGATGGAAATCGAAAGCGAAGAGGGAGTAGGCACGAAGGTGAGTATCGTCCTGCCCGTGGACACTAGCGAGAAGTAATTATAGATAAGGGGATGGCATCTTGAGAATCAATAAATTTATCAGTGAAACCGGATACTGCTCACGCAGGGAAGCAGATAAACTGGTAGAGAGCGGGAAGGTGACCATTAATGGGGTGGTAGCTGTCCTGGGCAGCCAGGCAGAGGAAGGCGACGATGTCCGTATTGATGGAAAACCGCTTCAGGATAAGAAGAAGCATGTGTATATTGCTCTCAATAAGCCGGTAGGCATTACGAGCACTACTGAATCGCATATTAAGGGGAATATCGTGGACTTTGTAGGGCATAAAGAGCGTATTTTCCCCATAGGGCGTTTGGACAAGGACTCGGAAGGGTTGATCTTGTTAACGAATGATGGAGACATCGTGAATAAGATCCTCCGATCTGAAGGAAAGCATGAGAAGGAATATATCGTGACGGTGGACCGCCCGGTAACAGAGTCCTTTCTTAACGGCATGGCTAGCGGTGTAAGAATCTTGGGAGAGATGACGCTTCCGTGCAAGATTACACGTATGTCCGAGCGCGTATTTCGGATCATCCTGACGGAGGGGAAAAATCGACAAATCCGTAGAATGTGCAGCGCCTTTGGGTATGAGGTTCGTAAGCTGCAGCGAATCCGGATCATGAATATCCGGCTTGGCAATCAACGAATCGGCTCTTGGCGCGATCTAAGCGACCGCGAGAAGGAAGAGCTTGGTCAGCTATTGAACTACAAGCTGGAATAAGAATAACCAGAATGGAATTAGCGAATATATTTACATAATAAACAACCGATGTCATCTGTACGAGCCAGATGCATCGGTTGTTTATGGTGTGTTATAGTCTGAAGGAGTTATCTGCGTTTAGTCATTAACGCTGGTGAAAGTAGCACTATCCTGGTATTTACGTAGGATGGATACTTCTACCCTGCGATTCTTTGCTCTTCCAGCGGGAGTGGCATTATCGGCAATCGGATGGTATTCCCCATAACCGATTGGCATAAACCGTTTAGGATCAAGTTCCGAGTTTAGGAGCAATATTTTCAAGAACTGCAAGGCTCGGTCGGAGCTCAAATCCCAGTTTGACGGATATCGGCTGTTGGAGATAGGAACATTGTCCGTATGGCCTGATACAACGATTTCATAATCCGGGAATTTGTGCAGCATTTGCGATATGGCTTTAGCCAGTTTACGGGCTTCCGGTTTTACTACAGCTTCGCCCGAAGGGAACAAGGCATTATCCCGTATCGTAATCACGAGCTGAGAATGGTTTAACTCGGTACTGAGCTCCGAGGTTAAACCACTGTTCTTAATATAATTATCAAGCTGCTTCTTTAGCCGCTCCAGATCCTCTTGCTCTTGACGCATGAGCTCTGCCCGTCGTTGATCAGGCGTTGATTTTGGAATGGCTGGCGTCGAAGATTTATAATCTTTAATATCAGGCGGGCTATCACTGGGTTCTGTTTTGTTGTAGTCCAGTACGCCGGTTCCGCTGGTAAGAGCAACGCTAAACGCTGCGCTCATTTCCTCGAACTTGCGTGCATCCGTTGCGCTCATGGCATACAGTACAAGGAACAGGGCGAGAAGCAGTGTCAGCAGGTCGGCATAGGGAAGCAGCCAAGACTCGTCGGCATGTTCCTCATGCGGCTCGTGTCTAGTCTTCTTGCTCACTAGCACCAGCCTCCCTCTCACTGAGCTCTGCACGTTCGGATGGTGTCAAGAACACGGAGAGCTTCTGATTGATTGCAATGGTGGATACACCTGACTGAATGGACAGCAAGCCTTCAACCATCATCAAACGAATTTCAACTTCGCGCTTGGATAGACGCCTGAGTTTGTTCGCAATAGGGTGACAGATAACATAACCCGTGAAGATACCGAGCAAGGTAGCGATGAACGCAGCCCCGATGGCCATGGCCAGTTCGCCCATATCCTCCATATGGGAGAGTGCAGCGATCAAACCGATAACGGCACCAAGTACCCCCAGAGAAGGTGCATACATACCGGCTTGCGAGAAGATCAGTGCGCCGGAGCGATGGCGCTCTTCTGTAGCATTGATGTCTTCCATTAATACGTCGCGCACGAATTCCTGATCGTTGCCATCGATGATCATGCGCATCCCGTTACGAAGGAAGCTGTCATCGATTTCATCAACTTTCGTTTCCAAAGCCAGGAGTCCTTCGCGGCGTGTAATCGAAGCCCATTCCATAAACAGCTTGATCATGTCCGTTTTGTCCATCAGACTCTGTTTGACAAACGTCATTTTGACCAGCTTCGGAATCTTTTTCAACTCGGAAAGCGGGAACCCGATGAATAAGGTTGCTGCTGTACCGGCAAGAATGATGACGTAGGCTGCCGGATTATACAAAGCGAGAAGGGAGGCGCCTTTCAGAATCATGCCCACCAGTACCGCAACGATACCGAGAATTAAGCCTATAATTGTTGAAATTTCCATACCACACCTCATCCATGAGAAATAAAATAACGAATCCATTCGTAGAAGCGGCTCTCGTCAAGAACCGGGGCCTTTTACAGGGCGTTATCCTATTTATCGTCAGATCGGGCTTTTTTTTTTAGTTGTAATTTCCGGTATAATGGAAGTATGGGGAATGAAGCTTAGCACGGCAAGGAAAGGAGTGATCGAAATGGGTGTGAAGCATGGAAGAGATTACGGTGAGATTTTGACAGATTTGACTGAAGCGGTCGGACGGATATCTGACAGTTATGTTTTTTTTGAAATGGAAGCGGAAGACTGGGGCAATTTAGGCGAGGCCGAGCGAAACGAGGTTCATGAAGCGCTGGCAGAGGATTTGTTCTATGCCTTGGGCACAGAACCGGTGATTCAGGTCGGCAGCGGCGTTGTTATGCATGATCAGAGTAACCATCGAATACATATTTTGATTGGTGAAGAAGAGCTGGCCTTTGTGGCTTTGGTGTAACCCGCTCCAGTTATGAACAGAAACCGGGCAGATTAAACGAGATGACAGAAGCCCGTATCTATATGTCGGCTAAATGATAGGTTTTTTTCGGGGAGGAAGATAAAAGATGCTTTATACGCAGCAAGAAGTAGAGGCTCATCTGGAAAAGCTTGAGGGTTGGGAATTTGAACAAGGAAGATGGATTATACGAAAGTATACCTTTTCCTCCTTCATGAAGGGAATCGCTTTTGTTGATGAAGTGGCAGCTATTTCGGAAGCTTTCGGACATCACCCCTACATCACAATAGATTATAAAGTCGTTACCCTGCGTCTTACCTCATGGGACGACGGTGGAATTACGGCCGTGGATATCAAGGAAGCGCAGCAGTTTAATGAAGTATATGAGAAAAGCCGCTCCAATGACGGCCCATCGGCGTAATAGACGGGGAGCGATCCTGTGACCTAAGATTCTAAAATATGAAAAACACGCTTGTGCCCGGAAGAATGACCAGGTTCAAGCGTGTTTTTGGCGTTATAAGCTGATTTATTTTTTCTCCGCAAGGTAAAGCGCGATGTTTGCGATTTCTTCAGGCTTGAGTTGATCTTTAAAGGAAGGCATTCCCTTACGACCTTTGGTCACCACGTTGAAGATCGCATCCGCATCCATATGTCCGCCTACTTGATTCAAAGCTGGTCCAACGCCGCCTTGAAGCTGGTCGCCGTGACAGCTAATGCAGCTAGCCTTCACTGTAGCCTCTGCTGCGCCCGCATCCAAAGTCACTTCCGGCATGGTCGGCTTCTCTTCCTGAGCTACCTGCTCCTTGCCTGGGAGCGTAAACATCAGCGTAACAGCCAACAAACATGCGACGAAGAACAATCCGCCCATGATCCATTTTTGCATCGTCATATCGTCCCTTTCTATGTATACTCCACTTTTGCACTTGTCTCCATTATAAACCAACATCGATAGACAGCATAGCCAGTTGTGACAAAAAAAGCAACGATCCACTGCTGCTTCATAAAAAGTACACAAAATTGTGCTTTTTCCTATAGACAAAAATACTATTCCTCATTAGGGGCTGCCTCATACACCATACAGTGAAAAAGAGCCTTTCCCGTCGGGGTAGCACGCTCGTATGTGTCAGTGATGGAGAAGCCCGCCTGCTCGTAGGCGCGAATCGCACGTACATTCCAGGTCATCACTTCCAGATCGATTTCATCAGTGGGACGTCTATGCACCGCTTCCGCTACAATAGCTTCCATGAACCGTTTACCCATTCCATGACCACACCAATCAGGCCGCATGCCAAGTCCGATTCGTGTAACTTCATGCATAGGAAACAGCTGGGCGAACCCCCAGAGTGATCCCTTGTCATCAAGGACGGATATGTACTGCTCCTGGCGAATATTTGCATCTCCAAACTCTATTTCCAATCCCTTCATTTGCTCCCAGGGAAGAAAGCCGTAGATATTGTAAGGAGGGGGATAAACCCATGAGCATATCATCTTTGAATGTTCTTCTGTCATGATAACGGTTCGGAAAGAAGTTGGTGTTATGTCCATATCCGTGATCCTCCTTAACTGATCTATGGAAGGTATAACCTGCACTCATTTTTTATATAAGAGCAGTGTATCAGACAATAAGTGGTGTCTACAATCAAGGGCATTTGCTAAGGGGGATTTGAGTTTATCAATTTTTTTCCACTAGGGTGTTTGATGACTGAGGGGGAGGGTAAATAAAGAATAAGAGGTTTATCCCATAGTAATTTCTCAATCTTAAAAAAGAATGTATATTTTTTTGTGGGAAGTGGAAACTTTTTTGCAACATCAAACGTTATAGAGGTATAGACAGCAAGAAGACAAAAGAAAAAGCCGCTGGATGAGATCGGCACAATCTCATTTACCAGGGCTTCATGTAAGTACTTAAGAACAAGTTCATAAAATTTAATTGTAGTTCGCAGCTACAGATTTATACGTACTTTGACTCATGACTCTTTTGGCACCTACGTAACGCTTGGCATAGTAGCTCTGACTTAACGGACTGATCATTACACCGCGCGAAGTTGAGGAATGAGCGAACTTGCCATCTCCTACATAAACACCTACATGGGATATCCCTCTTCCGGACGTATTGAAGAATACCAGATCGCCAGCTTTCAGATTACTCTTGGATACTGCGGTACCTACTTTGTATTGGGCAGTAGACGTACGCGGCAAGCTTAGACCAAGTTTCTTGTAGACATAGCTGGTGAAACCGGAGCAGTCGAAACCACTTGTTGTAGTCCCACCTGTTTTATAAGAGACACCAATGACTGGTTTGATTGCAGTATTTAATTTAGAATCGGCGAAAGCGCTTCCGGTCCCTAATGTGAGTGCAAGTGCCAGGCCTAAAGATACGGCCGCTAGCTTCTTTTTCAAAACAAAGTGCTCCTTCCATTGCCTGCGAGGTTAGCTTAAGGGTTCGGTTGAAGGTCCCCTATGATCCCTCTCTTGCGAGATCAATTCACCCAAAACGGATCCCCCGCTTCCCAATTCATATGGGAATTCGGCTCCTTAAAATGTTGATGAACCCATTCATTGACGTTTGATGTTCCAACATCGTTAACAAAATTACATAGTTACAGCAAAAGGTTACAGTAAAGATGACAAAGTTGTTACTAACATATTCGTTATTTTAGCAGAGTATTAACAATTTGGCAAACGAGGAAGTGTCTATTTCTAAACAAAAAACCTGTCCCGGACGTCCGGAAACAGGTTTTTTTGTGATTTGGCTCTTATAAATTGTTATATAGAGGAAAAATCACCTCTTAAAATTTGTAAATTTATAGCGATGAAGAAGATATAAGTTTCGGATGACAACATATAATCGACATGTTAGGAACACACCTGGAATGATTTAGGGAGAATCCAAGGTTGCATCTTTCCATACATGATATTGAGCGGAAATTACCCAAATTTGGAACAACCCATTTAAGAAATAGGAGGCCTGCTGAATGATTAAGCCGATCAGACCTGCCCAGAAAATAGAGGCCGAGCTTAGGAGCAGAAGGATGACAAAGGCCGATCCTCCAATGGAGATGGATAACAACACTGCTGTACCCGACCGGCGGACGAGGGCGAGCATAGAGCTAATCATACCCGACTCACTCGTAAGACCGAATTGTATATAAAGCAAGAGCAGGCGAATCAAATAGGCAAACAGGAACCAGCCTGCCGCATAGGGCAGAGCATGAAGCAGCAAAATGGGCTCTTTGACACCGCTCAGTAATATAGGAAGAACTTTGGGAAGTATCCAGTAACCAGGCACGAAGGTGAGAATGAGCTCGACAACATAGAAGAGAGCCACTGGTTTCCATAATTTCCGCATGCCGATGAAAAAGAACAACCCCCGTTCGCCCTTGGCCTCCTGGTGAAGATTATAGAAGATACCCGCCCGAATAAGCGGCGTGAGGATCATCCGAATCAGGAGCAACCCGGCTAGAAGCCATCCATAGGTGTGGACCGTGTTGCTTAGAGATAAACTCATCTCCCCTTCATAGAAGAATAATAGGCGGCTTAGCTCATTAGGAGCGGAATCCGGATATCGCATCAACAGGGGCACGACCGCCGATTTAACAAGTCGATATAAGCAGTATCCCCACAGCAACCGGTATAAGAACAGTAGAATGGAGACGTATAACTGATCTTTAACACTGATCCACCCCTGGCTTGCATAACTTTTCATACGCTCCCCCCTCACCATGACAGGCTGCTAAACAGCGTTTCCACAAGTTTGGCAATGCTGAGATTCCAGCGTGTAACCACCTTTGGATCCATTTGTGCCTTCATAAAGTTATTGATATGTTTGTTCTCCAGGACGATGGAGTATTTCGGATCAACCATAGCCCAGGCAAGCGGAGTGCTGTACTCCAAGGTGTAGGTTACTTTACCGTTCTTGCCGCTCCAGGTACGTTCCACGGTTTTGCCATCCTCAAAAGCGAACACGATAGGTACATTGGTGATATCTCCATCCTTGCTCGTAATTTTGACCGTCGATTCATAGCGGGGTTGATCCGCTGAGCCTGTATTTTTGGTTTTGATCACATCAATGGCGACATCGGCCATTTGGCTTCCATATACATATTGGTCAAAATACGATTGCCAGGAGGTCTTGCTCACTTGCTCCACGACTTTTTGGAAGTCGGATGTAGTTGGATGCTTGAAGCGGTATTTCTGGGCATAGGTGTATAGAATCTTCTCCATCTTCTGAGGTCCGACCAGTCGTTCGATACCTTGCAGCACCAGTTTCCCCCGCGTGTAAACATTCAGCGCGTAATGTTCATGAGAATTGTATTTCCAGGATTCCATTTTCAGTGGTGCAGGAGAGGTAATCGACGCTCCTTGAGCAGCGGTGTTCGAGGTAATGCCGTATTCCTTCTCCATTACTCTCTCTTCTGCATAGGTTGCAAAGGCCTCGTCCAGCCATGCTTCTTCAAATTCATTACTTGCAACCATGCCGTAAAAATACTGATGGGCGATCTCATGGATAACCGTCCGTTCCAGCTCATATCCCGGAGAATCATTCTTGGCGCCAAAGGCCGTGATCAATGTAGGGTATTCCATACCGCCCGCGCCGTTGCCCGACGCTGGCGGAACGACAATCGATAACGTGGAATAAGGATAGGTCCCGTACCATTTTCCAAACGAAGCGAGCGCCGACTGGGCAGCATCAAAATAACGGTCCTTTAAGTCTTTGTGCAAGGGGTCCAGATACAGCTTGATGCGGACGCCCGGCACGCCTGGAGCAGAGAACGCTTCTTCTGCCGTGATAAAGTTAGGCGAGGCTGACCAGGCGAAATCATGTACATCATCAGCATAGAAATGATAAATATGTTCTCCGCCTGACTTCTGGATAGGTTTGGTCGGGAAACCGGTGGCGGCTACGATATAGTTGTCAGGGACCCGAATGCGGACGCTGTAAATGCCGAAGTTGGAATAAAACTCGGAGTTGCCATGATATTGGTGGAGATTCCACCCTTCCTCGGCTCTTCCGCGAAGACCAACCGGTTCATAGACTGAAATTTTAGGAAACCATTGGCCTGCCATAATAAAATTATCTGTGGACCCCATGCGTGCGAATATTTTGGGGAGCTCCACTTCAAACTCCATATTAATTGTAATACTTTCTCCGCCTTTGATAGGTTTGGGTAATCGGAGTTTGGCAAGGCTGCGGTCCTTAATGTTGCCGTCATCGGGCTGGACGAATTGAAGACGATGAGTCAGGACCATACCTTCGGTTGTTTTCACGCTAGTAATGGTCATGGATCCGTATCCATCCGCTGGCATCGGGTCCGAGCGAAGTCTTCCGCCAGACTCTTTCATAAAGGTCGTTTCATTCGAAGCAAAAGCATTGGGATACAGGTGAAAGTACAGCTCATTTACACTTTTTTTGCCTGGGTGAGTCCAAGTGAGTGTCTGTTTTCCCTTCAGTTTGTTCTCCTCGGGCTCGTACCGAACATCCATATGATATTCCACCTGCCTGTCGCTTAAGGCCGGAGCCGGATGTGCAGGCTGTGCTTTAGGCGGTGAGAGCGGAGCCTTCTCGACGGCAGAGACAGGGGGCTTGCCCATATTCGGAGCAAGCACAGACGCTGAGGACCCCGGATTTAGAAATATCGGCATCGATCCTGCAAGCAAGCCTATGGCTAGCAAGGATGATAGAAAGACTTTGGCACGTGGTGGGACCATAATCGAACAACCTCCCGTTGACAAGCATCTAGTGCATGTATATGTTTGCTTTTGGAGGATTATTAGTTAAAATAAAATTAATGGGACAAAGGTTAACAATTCAGCAGCCGATAAGTTCGAATCGGCTCTTATATAGGAGGTCGGCAGCAGTGGAGAACGGAGAACAGAAGCAAGGTGCCAAAAAGCCAATTGCTTTGAATATTATTAATAGTAAAAGTAAGCATAAAGGATTTGGCTCAGGCTCCATCGATCTGAACAGTTTGTCGCCAGTCATAATTGATCAAGGCGAGGCAAGAGTTGATATTGGAGCCATGCATGCGAAGAGCAAGGTAGAGAAGGGGATCCGGTTCAGCATGAATCGGGATGAAGTGCCTAACGGACGCCAAGTCTGGATCGTATGGGTGGCTGTGGATCGTACCGCCGAAGGGCAGCATTATGCAGGCATGACCGCATGCGAAATGTGGATTGACCAGGAGGCCCGCCGTGGATGGAAGATTCTCGCCGATCATGTGAATAAAATGGATGCCGCGATGAAACGTAAGATCATTCTGGACGGTTTAGGCGACGTAGAGAAGAAAGCTCTGCGCGAGCTGTTGATCTCACGCAACGAGGAATGGTGGAATGCTTCGCCTGAAGAGTTCAAGCAAGCACTTCAGACAGCGGAATAATTTTAGGCAGATCATAAACCGCATATAGAACAGGCAGGATTCGCATATCGAATCCTGCCTGTTTTTTTTGGGGAATTATCGAACGGCCAGCTGAATCGCCTATCTAAGCGCAGCCCTTCATGACGAAACTCTTTAGAAAGGAAGGGTATAGGTGTATTTCTCGCTTTTTCCTAAAACCGGGTTCTTGAAGTCGAAATGAAGCTTACCGCTGGTATACCCTGTATAGGTCAATCCGTCTCCGAAATAGCCGACCTCATTCGATGGATACTCTTCAATCATCTTTTGGCTCTCTTCATCCACAATTTCAGGATAAATCAACTCGGCCTTATTCGCCGAAGGATGCACAGCATACAGCACGGCTTGTTTATACGAGCGCACGAGCAGGAAGTCCGCTTCAATGGCCTCTACAACAAAATGGTCATCCACGCCTGTGAGCGCAGCCAGATCATATGTTTTAACGGTTTTCCCGGTCGGATGAACCAGCTCCAGCGTGCTGCCGTTCATCATGGCAATCAGACCTTTATAGCCGAGCTGATCCTTATTGTAGTTAATTCCGGCAAAATTGGAGTGAGTGGTTTTCGTTTGTTTCAAGATTTTGTTGTCCCGAATGAGCAGCCGGTATCTTCCTTCGTGAATATGAGGCTCGCCGTAGTAATTGGACAAGTTGAGAACATAGGTGCTGGAATTGACCTGATGTGCATTTAAGGTGACGATATCCATATCCTCAACTGGCACTGTGCCTACTTGAACAGGTGTTGTCCCGGCTTTACCCATGGATAGCATCCCGTTCTCTTTATTCAGCCAGAACAGCATATTGGCTTGGGAAGTGGCGGCATAGCTTGACCAAGAATTAAAGGTCGTTCGCAGACCGGATTTACTGTCATACTTCAGCGGTATACCGAAGGCCTTCGTAATCAGACTGGCCGGAACGTAAGTCACACCTTTCTTCACCACCGGAGGTGCCTCGAGCTTTAGAGCAGTTCCCTTGGCAGGGACAGCCCGCGATTGTCCAATGATGATGCGGACAGATTGCGTAGGACTGTTAATATACAGATCATGTTTACCCGAAACCGTCAGCTGCAGCTGGAGCTGCTCTGAAACTTCTTTCAGTGGAATGAATACGACGCCTTTATTCAAATAAGGTTTATGCTTTACATCCAGCACACTCCATGTCGTCTTGCTCTGTGACGCGGAGGAGGCTGCTGCGTGAGCAGGAATCGTACTAAAAGATGAAGACGTGAGCATTAATGTCATGGCTAGGGAAGCGGTACCTGCGATTTTGATGAGTTGCCTGGATTTCATGTCATTTCCTCCTTCTTGTTTTCAGTCTCGCTTATATAAACGACTATAAAATGGGAAATGTTTCATCAAAACACGATATCAGGTAAAAAAATGACCGCAGTAAACCAGGTGTCGAAAAAATTAGAGCCGTGGTCGAATGCTGGTCAGCATCAGAAATTCCTTCCATTTCATAACAGTCCAACTTATACTATTAGCAAAAAGATGTAAATTCGTGATGAGGGATACCTGCGGCTCAAATCTTCCAACAGCTCAGGCATCTTGTTGTGGGCCAAGCGTTTCGTTTCGAATGTGAACATGTTCTAATACCTATCCTTCAATTTGCAGATGCGTATAACTAAGGGGGCCGGAGTATGACTTGTCCAATATGCCGATATGAAACTGAAGATGGAAAGTATTGCAAAAAGTGCGGGGCAAGACTAATAACACAGGACACTTCCGTAATACCCGCCCTGCCAGAGCAAGGAGCAGCGCCTCAAATCCATCGTGTCAGGCAAAATGTCAGCGGCAGAGGCGAGAGGCCCCAGGTATCCGGGGACGAATCTGTTCTGCCTATGTACACACCGCCGGATATCCCGGTCCTTACGGCAAGCCGGCAGTATTCAGAGGAGGCAGTTAAAGCGAATCCTTATTGGACCAGCTTGAAATTGTACGGACAGCTATACGGAGATTATTTTCTCAAAGGGTTAAGACATCCTTTCCGTGCAGCTGCCGCAATCGAAAAGAGTCAGTTTCTATATGCGATCGTATCCATGATGCTTTACGTCTTGCTCTTACCGCTCGCGATGTACGCTGCGACTCAGCATGAATGGGGAGGAGTTTCTCAAGGCACATTCGCGGATCACTTCCTGAAGCCCGTCATGTCGATTTCGATATTTGTAATCTTGCTGAATCTCTTTATCTTCGCTGCAATCAAGCTGTCGTTTAACCCCGCTGTGAAGCTCAAAGAAGTCATGACGCGGTTTGGCTCGATGCTGCCCGTATTCATTGTCCTGTATGTGGTCAGCTTTATATGCTTGATTATGAATGGCAATATCTCGAAGATGATTATCCTTCTAACGTTCATATGCACGGTGATGACCGTACCGTTATTTGTTATGACCAGCTATAAGAGAAGAGTGACTGGCGGCCTTGACCCCATGTATGCGATCCTACTGGTATATGCCGCATCGATGCTGGTGCTTTCGCTTATGGGCAGTTCCGTGATTGAATCTATATTTGCTCCTCTATAAGGAAACTTAATATGTATAATGAAAAAAACAGCAGGCTCCTGCGGGTAAGACCCGAAACAGGAGCTTGCTGTTTTTAGGGGGCGACCATGGCGGGATCTCCCGGCTTTACTCGACCCACCACCGTTTGAAATCCTTCCACCAGGAGCGTTCTTCCTGTTTTTCGGTGGACTCGGCAGGTTCTTCCTTCTTCGCGGGTTCACCGTTTCCGTGTTCATCACAATACTCGGTAGGCTCCGTGCCCTTTACAAAGACCTCCAGTATCTTGTCTGGACAGTCTGCACCTGCAAGCTTGCCGGTCTTTGGATCAACATAAGTACTGATGACCTGATTCGGAATCGGAAAAATTTTGGGTGGCACATTCTCCAAGGCTTTCTCCGTATACTGTGCGAAGATGGGTGCTGCCCGGCGTCCATCGATTTTGTTGATTTCTCGTCCCTTGTCATATCCAACCCATACGGCCGTCGACAGTTCGGGAGTATAACCCACGAGCCAGGCATCTGTGTCGGTCGTCCCTGTCTTTCCGGCAACCGGACGTTTCATCAGAGAAGATACGCGGTTGCCTGTGCCGCCTGTCTCGAATACTCCCTCCATCATGCGAGTCATCACGTAAGCTGCTGCAGGCTCCACCACTTGTTCGCCTGTATCATCGGGAGCCGTATACAATATGCGGCCGGCAGCATCTGTAATGCTCAGCACGGCAACAGGGGGAACACGCTTCCCGTTGTTGGCCATCACGGCATAAGCAGAGGCCATTTCCAGCGGGCTGATGGGCGAGGTCCCCAGAGCAAGGGAAGGAACGGGCTCCAGTGGGCTGGTAATGCCCATCTTCTTCGCCATATCGGCGACTTTCTCGGGACCGATCTTCATTATCGTATTCACGGCGTATATATTATCCGAGGCAGCAATGGCCTCACGCATGGGGATTTCCCCTAAATATTTATCGCCGAAGTTGCTGGGCTGGTAAGTCTTTCGGTTGTTATCGTAATGAAACAGCGTAGGCTGGCTGTTAAATACGCTGGTGCTCGTCATATCTTTGGATGCAATAGCCGTCAAGTACATAATAGGTTTAAACGATGAGCCAGGCTGCCTCGTTCTAGCTAAAGCATGATTATATTGATTCTCCCGGTAGTTCTTTCCGCCAACCAAGGCTTTGATGTGGCCGTTTCGGGGATCGATGGATACGAGGGCCGTCTCCAGCTCGCTCTTGCTGTCCATGCCCCCGGCAACCGCTTCTTCGGCTGCTTTCTGAGCCTGCGGGTCCAGCGTCGTATAGATGTTAAGTCCGCCTTGTTCGAGCTGCTGCTCTGTTATATTCAGCTGTTTGGTGACAAGTCCTCGGACATAGTCCCGGAAATAGGAAGCAATCACCTTGTTCTCCTGTCGGTCTTGCGGGAGCAGAGCGAGCTTGGTCGATGTGGCTTTTTTCGCCTCGGCCTCCGTGATGAATCCGGTCTCTGCCATGGCATTCAGGACAATATGCTGCCTTTTGATGGCGTTGTCCATATGATTGTAAGGCGAGTAATATGTAGGCCCTTTCGGAATGCCGGCTAGCATTGCACTTTCGGCTAGGGTCAGATTCTTCGCCGACTTGCCGAAGTAAAGCAGGGATGCCGATTCAATGCCATAAGCCCCGTGGCCGTAATAGATTTCGTTCAGATACATTTCAAGAATTTGGTCTTTCGTATATTTCATCTCAAGCTGGGCGGTGAATTTGGCCTCCTTGAGTTTGCGAGTCCACGTTTTTTCATGAGACAGGTATAGGTTTCGCGCGAGCTGCTGGGTTAATGTGCTTGCTCCCTGTTTGCGGTCCATATGCTGCAGATTGACCAGGAGAGCCCTAGCCATACCTTTTATATCAAAACCCGGATGATCATAAAATTTCCGGTCTTCGACCGCCAGAGTGGCCTGAACCAGAGAAGGCGATATATTGGCCAAGCTTACTTGTTCAGAGGTGTGTCCGGTGGCAGAGAAGGTAGCTATAAGGTCACCTCGGCTATCAAGCAGACGAGAGTAGCGGGATGTTTCCGCAACAGGCAGTGGTGTAATAAATAGGTAGGCGAGCAGAATGCCGCCAGCGATGATGGAAACACAGAGGAGTGTGAACAAAAATGCAGTGAGCCGGACGAAACGACGTTTGCGCTTGGTTGATTTTTTGTGTCCCGGCATCTGAGTTCTCCTTCCAATCCTTTTTGTATAAAAAAGCAGGGCTGCACACAGTCAGGCACGGAGGGAAATCCGCCGCCCTTATTTTCCTTTCTTTTCTATATAGTATGGGATTTCAGAGAGTAGGATATTCATCGAAGAGGGGATGTTTTGGTGATCGTTCGTCTAGGCGGCAACTTTTGGTTGCATTTTGGGCTTGATTTAATATAATACAATTTGTTTGGTACAATAGGAAAAGTGTGAAACTGTAAGCTAAAGGCACCTGCCCCGAATAAAGTTTTACGGCTTGGATCTGGACGGCTGAACATTATTCTAGCGGAAAGAAGGTAGAGACGATGGAATTATGGTACACAGAGAAGCAAACCCCGACTTTTGGTATTACGGCTAAAATCCGGGAAACGTTTGTACATGAGAAGACGGAGTTTCAACAACTGGATATGATCGATACCGAGGAATTCGGGCGCATGCTCGTTCTAGACGGGATGGTTATGACTACAATTAAGGATGAATTCGTCTATCATGAGATGGTCGCTCACCCTGCGCTAAACACGCATCCAAATCCGAAGAAGGTACTTGTTGTCGGCGGCGGTGACGGCGGTGTCATTCGTGAAGTGATCAAGCACCCGGGCGTAGAGAAGGCTGTGCTTGTTGAGATTGACGGAAAAGTAATTGAATACTCCAAACAGTACCTCCCTGAGATCGCGGGTAAACTGGACGATCCGAAGGTTGAAGTGCTGGTTAATGACGGATATATGCATATTATTGAGCATAAGAATGAATACGACGTGATTATGGTGGATTCCACCGAGCCTGTTGGCCCGGCTGCTCCATTGTTTGAACGCGGATTCTACCAAGGCATCTATGAGGCGCTGAAGGAAGACGGTATTTTCGTAGCGCAAACAGATAACCCTTGGTTTAAGGCAGACCTGATTCAGCAGGTTAACAAAGATGTGAAGGAAATCTTCCCGATCGTACGCGTATATGGAGCCAACATTCCAACTTACCCGAGCGGTCTGTGGACCTTTACGATGGGCAGCAAAACGTATGATCCGCTTGAAGTGGATGAGTCCAAGATTGATGAGATGGATACAAAATACTATTCGCCTCGCCTGCACAAAGCTGCATTCGTGCTGCCTAAATTTGTTGAAGACCTGGTGAAATAAGGAGGAGCGTATAAACTGATGAAACTGGATCAAGGTTACTCCGGCAACGTGTTTATTTTGAGCTCCGAGGATTATGAAGGGTCCAAGGCGGTCATTTACGGCATGCCGATGGATTTCACGGTTAGTTACCGTCCCGGCTCCCGCTTCGGCCCGGCTCGTATTCGCCAGGCGTCCGTAGGCTTGGAGGAATACAGTCCGTACTTGGATAAAAGTATCGAAGACATGACGTATTTCGATGCAGGCGACCTGATGCTGCCTTTCGGCAATGCCGGCCGCAGTCTTGATGTGATTGGCGATTATGTAGGCAAGCTGCTGGATGACGGGAAATTCCCGATCGGGCTTGGCGGCGAGCACCTCGTATCCTGGCCGATTATTCAGAAGGTGTATGAGAAGTATCCTGATCTCATTCTGATCCATATTGATGCCCATGCTGACCTGCGCGAGCATTATGAGGGAGAGCCATTGTCCCACTCCACGCCGGTCCGCAAAGCGGCGGGTATTATGGGCGGCAAAAATATTTATCAGTTCGGTATCCGTTCCGGCTCCCGCGAGGAGTTCCAGTATGGACGCGAGAACATCAATTTCTATCCGTTCGAAGTGGCGGCTCCTCTTAAGGAAGCCCTGCCTTCCATGGGTAATCGTCCGGTCTACGTTACTATCGACATCGATGTGCTTGATCCTTCAGCAGCACCGGGTACCGGTACAGCTGAAGCCGGTGGCATCACGTCGAAGGAACTGCTGGAGGCGGTACACCTCATTGCGGCTTCTGATGTGAATGTTGTAGGCTGTGATCTCGTGGAAGTGGCGCCGATCTATGATCCGACGGAGCAGACCCAGATTGTGGCTGCGAAGCTGATTCGTGAGATGTTGTTGGGATTCGTTAAGTAGTCCACCCACCCAAACCCTCCCTGCCAGGGAGGGCCCCAAGGGCGCTGCCCTCTGGACACCCGGAATGTTGGTGCTCGGCGTTGGTGTGAGGATGGGAGCGGGGCTGGTGCTTGTGCCCGGCCATCCTCGTCCTCCCCTGCGGGGACGTCCTCGTGGCCTTGGGTGCGACTCGTGTGCAGCCGCAGTTTCACCTCGCGGCTGCTACTGAAAAAGCAAGCCTTCCCTACCTAAGCCTAACGGCTATCGGGGATGGCTGCTTTTTCGCGTGGGCGCCTGTCAGCCGCGGCTTCACCCCGCGGCTGGATTGAAAAAGCAAGCCCTCCCTACCTAAGCCTGCGGCTATCGGGGCTGGGCTGCTTTTTCGTGTGCGGGTGTGCAGCCGTTGCTTCGCCCTCGGCTGTAAAGAAAAAGGAAGCATCCCTTGTCTAAGCCTAACGGCTATCGGGGGATGCTTCCTTTTTTTTATTTCAGGGCGATATCGAATGCGGAGCCAGGGGCGCCGGCAAATACTACGGCTCCATTAGCCGGGAGTTTTACCTCGTTAGAGCCGCTGATTAAGCTGTAGTTAACTGCCGTGCCTGCCTCGTCATATACAACGAATGCGCCTTGGGCTGGCAGGGCTACGGTCATCGTCTTGCCTGCAGATTGTTTCGGGATGGTATACCATTTCGCATAGCCGTCGGCTTGCAGAGTAACGGTAGATTTTTTTCCTTTATACAGCGGCTTTACATTCTTGCCGCTTACAAACAGGGAACCTGCAGCTTCGAGATATTCTACGCCTTTTTCCTTATAGAAATGGAATTCGGATGTATCGCGGCCGGCCATAGCCGGAATCTGATGCTGGCTTACAGCGGTATCCGCATCGATGATCTTCTTCTCGCTCGTATAGCCTTCCAGGCCGTTCTTGCTGCTAATCACCACGGTCGGTTTCGTGATAAGGTACATGAGCGATGTGAATTTCTCGTTTAACGGATAGAACGTTTCACCTTCACGCTTGTTCCAAGCAGCGGCGATGTCATTGGACAGAGGGTTCGCTTCCAATTTCTCGGCAGTATAATGGGATAACGCTATCTGTCCCAATCCAGGCATGGACATATATTGTCTTACCCATATATAGATGCGGTCATTACTTTCTTTGACGAAGCTGACCTTGGCGCTGCCATCTGGACTGACAAACGTTCCATCGGCTGTATATACATATTTCTCAGCAGGGTACTCCGGCATCATCGGTACGGTAATGGTCAGGTCGCCGTTCTTGATGTCGACTTTCATCTGCTGACCCGTCGCTCCATAGTAACCGGCAAATTGTGCGATGTCGTTTGGCATATCGGCCCTAATCGGTTCGCCGAATGATTTGTCTGGCTTGATTTCCTTGATCTCGCCTTTTTGCTTGAGTGCATTTAGCAGAATATCGTTGGCAAGCAGTTGGTTGGTTAAGCTGGAACCACCGGAAGATAACACGGCAGCGGCCATGTTTTGCTCAGGCAGAACAACGAGTGAAGCGTGATTCAGAATGGTATCGCCGCCTTTGGTTACAGCTTTCATATCATATTGATTAAAAGGGTACAGTCTTACGCTGTCCCAGCCAAGGCCGTAATCGAACGAGTTATCAGCATCTTCGGGCCACAGTCCCTTTTTATATTCCTCTTGCTCCATGGCTTTAACGGATTTGTCGGATAGGATGCCTTTCGCCTCTCCGGTGAAGATCTGCGCGAATTGCACCAGGTCTTCCGCCGTAGAATAGATGCCGCCGGTTCCGATCACGTTGACGGTTTCGTTAGGCAGTTGCCCTTGATATGTAGGGAAGTACAGGCCTGCCATTTCGTTTGACTTTAAAGTATCCTGAGATGTCTTGGTGTGATCCATATCAAGCGGCTCGGTAAAATTTTGATGAATGAATGCGGTAAAATCCTTGCCACTTACTTTCTCTACCAGAATCTCTGCAAGTGTGAAGCCATCGTTACAGTAGACCGAGAATGCACCTGGGTCTGCTTTCAGGTTCTGGGTGGACAGCTGCTTCAGCAGCGTATCATGTGCATGAGAATCATTGTCTTCGAACAGGAAAGCATTATTCAAGCTTGAGCCTTGCAGTCCGGAGGAATGGTTGAGCAGCATGCGCGGTGTGATTTTGGTATAGCGCTCATCTTTCATCTTGAATTCCGGTATGTACTGAACCAGAGGCGTATCCAGATTGATTTTTCCTTCATCTACTAATTTCATAACCGCAGCGGCGGTGAATACTTTACTTGTGGAGCCGATGCCGTACATCGTATCTTTTGTCAACGGGATCTTTCCTTCGATATCATTGACGCCTGCTTGCCCAGATACGGTAATTTGACCGTGGTCGATGAGGGCATATTGCACGCTAGTTGTCCCATACGTCTCGGTGAGCAGCTTCGCTTTTTCTGCGGCGGTTTTCTGCAGATCCTGGTTCGCAGCGGCAACATGGCTGTTATCTGCTGCCATGACGCTGGATGGAAGAACCAGTGTGACTGCCAGAAGGGCGGTGAGAAATCTTGATCGTCTTTTCCTCAATTAATCATTACCTCCTTATGGTGAATGTAATAGTTAGTACGTTTTACCAACCGATATGGTTCAAACTTTCTTGAAAATTTCCATGAGTTTGTTAGAGCAGCATATGTAGCAAGAGTGTGTAACTCCTTTAGTGGAGCGGGTTAGAGAGGATGTGTGCGGCTTAAAAATACCCATAGAAAAAAACCAGGCACCCCCTCACAGCATCAAGGCTATGTGGAGATACCTGGTTTTCTTAACTAAGCACTATCAGCAGTGCTGATGTGGTTCCGACAAAACAACCGGCCAAACAATCCGAAGGATAGTGGAAGCCGAGATATATGCGAGACAGACTGACCGTAAGCGCCAGCAGAAGTAGGAGCAGTGACAACCAAGGCGTTATAAACAGAAACGGGGTCACGATAGAAAATATGGCCGTTGAGTGTCCGGAAGGAAAAGAGTGGTCCTTCATCGGTTTTTTCTCAAACCTGACTTTTTCGAGCGCCAGGTAAGGTCTGATGCGCCGCATCTTCTTTTTGATAAGTGCAGTAACCAGAAAGCTGAGGGAGAGGGCAATAAAGCTTTGCCACCCCATCGTCCTCCATGGCTCGGGTGCAAAAAATGCAATCGAGAGTGTCAGCACAATGGTAAAGAGAGCACCCCCCATATGGGTGACCAGCGAGAGCATCGAATCCACCGTTTTGTTGCGGATCTTGCGGTTTAACCAGCGGAAGATAAGGTGGTCATGTTGCTGCAGCCATTCCACTGAACGAGTAATCATTGTGAACAGAACACCTCACATTGTATTTTAGTAAGCTGACAGCCTGACGTTAAAGCCGGGCCAGCGTGTGTGCTTGTAAGGGACAGAATCCTAAGGTAGACAAGAGCCTACATACGACAGTATACAGGAGAATTGTTAAGCGCGGGTATGATTGATATGTATTTTTTCATAAAATAAGTTTTTTTAGTTTTCGTTTTCTCAGGGATGATTGGTGTTTCAGTGTACGAGCCATACCACCAGAATTAGGGTTCCCCAGGATGGAGGACTTGATGTTCCCCATGTTCGATGGGCATAGAATCCGATATAATGAGAGCATCAAGCCAAGCATAAGGAGGACAAGCATGAAATTTCGCGTTTCTGCCGTGCAATATCATCTGCACACCATTCAATCCTTTGACGATTTCGCCCGCCAGTCGGAGCACTATATCCGGACGGCTGAGGAATTTGAAGTAGATTTTGTGCTGTTTCCGGAGTTTTTTACAACGCAGCTGATGTCCATTGGCGACGATCAGGGTAAGGCGTTAACGATCAATGACCTTCCGGATTTCACAGACCGTTACCGCGAGCTGTTCCAGGGCTTTGCGAAGCAATATAATATGCATATCATTGGCGGAACCCACGTCATTCGCCGGGAAGGAAAGCTGTACAATGTGGCGCATCTGTTCTATCCGGACGGCCGCATTGCAGAGCAGGCCAAAATTCATATTACACCTTCAGAGATTACGGGATGGAATATGGGGGCAGGCGAGGGGCTCCAAGTGTTCGAAACGGAAAAAGGCACGATTGCGATGCTGACCTGCTATGACATCGAGTTCCCTGAGATCGTGCGCATGGCCAAGGCCAAAGGAGCGGACGTTATTTTCTGTCCATCTTGCACAGATGACCGCCATGGATTCCACCGCGTGCGTTACACCAGTCATGCCCGCGCGATTGAGAATCAGGTTTACGTCGTGCTGACCGGTACTGTTGGCTCACTGCCTACGGTGGATCTGATGCGTGCCAACTTCGGACAGGCGGCCATCATTACCCCGAACGATATTCCTTTCCCTCCACAGGGCTTGCTGGCTGAGGGAGAGCTGAACAACGACATGATCATCACAGCCGATCTCGATCTGGATTTATTGTATCAAGTGCGCGAGAAAGGATCCGTCACAACATGGCGAGACCGCCGCACGGATTTGTATCCGGATTGGGAGTAAGCACGTTTATCTTCATTGAGAAAACAGGACAAAGGCGGTGTAGAGGTAATGGCCCGGTTTTATCAACAGTTCTATGTATTTGACGACACCCGGCCGGTGCCGGTTGTCATTCGAAGCTACACACAGGATGATTTTGATGAGCTGATCGTCATTCAATCCGAGACCTTCCCGCCTCCATATCCGCCGGAGCAGTGGTGGAACAAGGAACAGCTGATGCAGCATATCACCTTGTTTCCGGAGGGCGCCCTATGCGCCCAAGTGGATGGCATGCTCGCCGGGTCGATCACCTCGCTCATCGTAGATTATGATCCGATGAAGCCTGCGCATTCCTGGGCAGACGCTACGGATAATGGGTACATTCGTACGCATAAGCCGGACGGGAACACGCTGTACATCGCTGACATTTGCGTCAGACCACGCTTTCGCAAGCTTGGCCTCGGCAAATGGCTCATTCAGTCGCTGTATCATGTGACCGTGGAGCAAGGGCTGGAGCGGCTGCTTGGGGGCGGACGGATGCCGGGTTATCATCGGTATGCTCATGAAATGTCGGCAGCGGATTACTTGGATGCTGTTGTCCGCGGAGAACTTAAAGATCCGGTTATTACCTTTCTGCTGCGATGCGGCCGCACGCCCGTTGGAGTAGCAGCAGATTATCTGGAGGATGAGGAATCCTGTAATTATGGGGCCCTGATGGAATGGAAGAATCCATTTAGAGGATAATCGTTTCATTTTGCATCAGATATTTGAACACGGCTTCAACGAAGAGGGGGTCGTTCTTTGGTAATTATCATCGCACTTTTATTTCTTATAGCAGGAATCCTTTTTATTGTTAAAGCAAAGAAAGATAATAAGAATATGAGATTGTTTAAGTGGATCGGCATCTCACTTATTATCATGACTATATTTTTTCTCGTGTTTGGTACTTTGCAGATCTTGGATGTTCAATCTCATAGAGTGGGACATTGAGACATCACAATCCGAGTTATATTAAGATTGAAGTTATTCTGCCAAAGGTATACAGATTAGATTACTAGACTAATGAGGAGGTCTCATTTAATGGAATATATTCGCATAACGAGCATTGAGGATCCTTTGTTCCGCAGCATGCACAATCTGATGAAGGAAGTGTTCCCTCCGGAAGAGGTGCTGGAGTTCAGTCAATGGAAGGAGCCGCTGGAGGATCCAGGCATTCGGGTGTTTGTTGCCTTGCATGAGGGCGAGGTGGTAGGTACGACGGAATACCGCTATTACGAGGACTGGAATGTAGCGATGACCGATTTTACGATCATCGGGCGTGAAGGGCTTGGCATCGGACGCTTTCTGGCACAGCATCGCTTGAAGGATCTGAATCAATTGGCGGCTGCAAACGGCAAAGAGCTGCTGGGCATGTTTGCTGAGATTTATGATCCGTACCGGGTGCAGGATTATGCATTTGGCGGGGTAAAGCCGATGGATCCGTTCGTTCGACGCGAGGTATTGTCGCATCTTGGCTACAAACGCACGGATATTAATTATGTTCATCCTTCGTGGAGCCAGGATGGCGAAGCGGTAAGCGGCCTGGATCTCTGCTTCATGCCGGGAGACGAAATTGTTAATGAACTTCCAGCCGAGTTGATCGTGAACTTCCTGAAACGTTACTATTCGGTGCTGCCGGACAAACCACAAGCCTGGGTTGATATGGTGGCCAAGCTGGAGGCGCGGAAGATGGTATCCCTACTGCCGTTGTAACCTAAGTAATTACGTGAATGCCTGATTCGTTCCAGAATCAGGCTATTCCATTGTTCTTGTGCACATGGTGTGTAATGTTTTGGTATTCTATATAGTAGATTAGTTAGGCCAGACTGAACCATTCGATAAACGCAGGAAGAGCCTCTTTGCACGTGGTTTGTCTTAGTGAGTATGCGTTGTTCGGTGTTTTTTCTTCTTATTTTGCTAAAATCCTCATTTGAATTGCAAGGCTATACTGGATATAGTAATACAATAGGTAAGGAAAAGAGGAACGTATATGAACGACCGACATCGAGTAAGCATCCGTCTTCAGAGTCTTCATGAAGAAGAGAACACGGTGCAGGAGCTTCCAGGAGAAGCGTTTATCAAGGGAAACGTGCTGTATGTTCGTTATATCGAGCCAGCTGCTGGCCCGCATCAAGGGGAAACCCGGGCGATGCTTAAGCTGTCAGAGGATGAGTTGAAGCTGATCCGTCACGGCCAGGTGGAGTCCGAACAGTCGTTTCGTCTTGGACAGCAATTGCCGGGATATTACCGCTCCCCATTCACTTCATTTCAATTGTCTACGCACACCCGGCATTTGGAGCTGGAGCTTGATGGCTTATCCGGCCGAGCGGCTTGGGCGTATGATTTATATGTGTTCGGCGAGTTATCGGGACACTTTTCTATTAGTTTGACTATTCGGGAGGCACATGAATAATGACAATGAATCCATTAGATCACATTAACGGGCTGGTTGCAGAAGCGGTGGCGGATGCTGCCGTTGCTGCGGGACTGGTTTCCCGTGAGGAGCTGCCGGCCATTACGCTGGAAGTTCCGAAGGATAAGTCGCATGGCGATTTGGCTACAAACGTAGCAATGCAGCTGACGCGAATTGCCAAGAAGAACCCGCGTATGATTGCGGAGGCTATCCTGGAGCATCTGGATACGGCGAAGGCTTCCATTGAAAAAGCTGAAATTGCCGGACCAGGGTTCATTAACTTCACCTTGGACAAGGGATATCTCTATCCAATCGTTGCTTTGGTACAAGAGCAGGGCGATAACTACGGGCGGATTAGCACAGGCAAAGGGCAAAAGGTACAGATGGAGTTTGTTAGTGCCAACCCGACCGGAAGCCTGCACTTGGGCCATGCCCGCGGAGCAGCCGTAGGCGACGCGCTATGTAATGTGCTCGATTATGCAGGATATGAGGTAACACGGGAATACTACATTAATGATGCAGGTAACCAGGTCGTAAACCTGATTAAATCGCTGGAAGCCCGTTATTTGCAGGAACTGGGACAGAATGCCGAGATGCCGGAAGACGGATACCACGGTGAAGATATTAAAGGATTCGCCAAAGAGTTGGTAGCCGAGAAGGGCGATTCTTTGCTGTCCATGGAACCAGGGGAGAGAGCGGCATTCCTTCGCGAGTTTGGTCTGGAGAAAGAACTGGGTAAAATTAAGCGCGACTTGAATCGATTCCGCGTACATTTTGACGAGTGGTTCAGCGAAACGTCGCTGTATGACAATGGACTTGTAGAGAAGTCCTTGGAAGAGCTGAAAGCCAAGGGCGAAGCCTATGAGAAGGATGGGGCGACTTGGCTTCGTACAACCGACTATGGTGATGACAAGGACCGGGTCCTCGTTAAGAACGATGGAACCTATACGTACCTGACACCGGATATTGCATACCATCGCAATAAATATGAGCGCGGCTACGATAAGATCCTAAATATCTGGGGAGCTGACCACCACGGTTATGTTCCACGCATGAAAGCTGCGATGGAGGCCCTCGGCAATGACCCGGACAAGCTGATCGTATTGATCGCTCAGATGGTCAGCCTGTTCCAGGATGGCGAGAAAGTGAAGATGTCCAAGCGTACCGGTAAAGCGGTCACGATGGAAGATTTGATGGATGAAGTCGGCGTAGACGCTATTCGCTATTTCTTCACCATGCGCAGCATGGACTCGCATTTGGATTTCGATATGGATCTGGCGGTATCTACGTCCAATGAAAATCCGGTTTTCTACGTTCAGTATGCTCATGCTCGTATTTGCAGCGTATTCCGCCAAGCGGAGGAGCAAGGGGTCAGCGTGCTGCCACTTGCCGACGTGAACCTGAGTGTTCTTACGACCGAGCATGAATACGACATTTTACGCAAAATGGGAGAGCTGCCGCAAGAGGTGTCGCTTGCTGCGGAGAACTATGCACCGCATCGACTCATCCGGTATGTATATGAGCTGGCGTCTCTGTTCCACAGCTACTATAGAGCCGAGCGTGTAATTACGGAAGATGCGGACCAGACGCAGGCCCGCTTGGCATTGCTTGGAGCCGTTCGTACGGTTATCGCTAACGTGCTTCGTCTGATGGGCGTTTCAGCACCAGAACGGATGTAAGAGTCTAAACCTTAATATGTGAGAACAGCCGTCTTTCCTGAGGGAAGGCGGCTGTTGTTTCGTATAGGGATTTCCCACATTGGCTGTTAAAAGCAAGCTTATAATTTCATGCCCTCGCGTAGTAGTTTCAAGGCATTGACCTCTCCGTCTGAGATACTGGTGCCTTTTCTGAGCTTAAGCGGGGAGGAAGTTCGACGGAGAAGGGCCTTCACCGTCGCTGTATTCAGGCCCGGCTTTTGCGCAAGCAGCAGGGCGATTGCCCCACTGATGTGTGAAGTGGCCATGGAGGTGCCGCTCATTTCGTGGTATTTTCCTTGCAGCCAAGCTGACACAATTTTGTCGCCAGGTGCATAGATATCAACGAATTGCCCGCGGTTGCTGAAGGGAGGGACTCTCCGGTTGCGATCGGTAGCCCCGACAGATATGGTCTGAGGATAGCGAGCAGGGTAGTCGACTGTACGGCGTCTGCCGTCATTGCCTGAGGAAGCTACAATAATGACGCCCGCTTGGTTGGCCTTGTTTACAATATCAAGCAGCGCTCGGTTACGGGTTTGCATACCGAAACTCATATTAATGATATCGATTTCCGCGCGCACGCACCAATCGATGGCTAGAATGATATCCGATACAAAGGCAGATCCGTTATGATCAAAAGCTTTAACCGGATACACGGCGGACCTTGGAGCGACCCCAATCATACCCTGTTGGCTGTTAGCTGCAGCGATGGTCCCTGATATATGTGTTCCATGTCCATTGTCATCATAAGGCAGTATGTTTCGATGGACCAGGTTGATTCCCCGGGTCAGCGAATACTTTAGATCGGGATGGGAGAAATCCACGCCTGTGTCGATAACAGCAATTTTTATACGGTATCCTGTCGAGGTGGACCAGACTTGGGGCGCCTTGATTTGCTTGATACCCCATGGGACCCCGGTTACCGATCCGATGGTTCCCTGTATGGCATGGATATGAACTTGATCATCGTCTTCAATCATCAGCTCATTTCGAAACTCGGCCTCAAATTTCGCAGTTTGGGGAGCAGGAGCGATGATAGTGCGGGTAAGCGATGAATAGCTGACCGAACTTGGGAAACGCCTTTTCGCAGCAAGTCGGTTCCATTCACCGATACAACGCCGATATAGCTGGGGGTCATAAAACGTGAGGAGCCGCCGGTTCTTATCCCGGACGTTCCGCAGAGGGTTCGTCTGTGCAAGTAGTGATTGCATGATCCGGGTGTAATCCATGCGTGGCAATCTCCCTTCTCGAAGAACCGTTGCTTCAGTATTGTATGAGCTAGGGAGAGAGCCCGAATGGGAGGATGCCCTTTTTCCGGGAAATAGGCCCTGATTACCGTGTCAAAGCAGCAGGGAGAACATAAGATACATGGAGAGAATATCAAGGTTCTCTTATCTATCCCGTAAGGAGTCGATCCTTGGGGCGGGTACAGTCAGGAGGCGGAGAGAAAGTATCTCCGTCTTTTTCCATTTGGGGCTGTAAGCAAATGGCGCACATTAAAACTTGATTTTTATTTCCAAATAGGTTTTACTTAGTTTTGATAATGGATATGTTGAGGGTATAACGTGAAGATTGTGTGAGAGGAAGTGTGCGTTAGTGAGTAATCCGCTCAATTTAAAGCTCGATCCGGAGAAGATTCAGGAAATCCCAATGGTTGACCTGGCTTTTATGGTTCTGAAAGCGGCGAATACGCCGTATTATTACCGTGACCTTATGAATGAGGTGGCCAAGCTTCGCGGCTTTACGGAACAGGAAATTAACGAAACGATTGCCCAGTTATATACCGAGATCAATATAGACGGACGTTTCGCATGTGTAGGAACGAACCTGTGGGGACTGAAGCGCTGGTATCCACTGGAGAAGTCCGAAGATCCGATTGCGAATGCCAAGCGTCCGCGGATCATCAATGATGAAGACGATGATGATGATGACTTCACGGATGAAGAGGACACTTATACTGGTGACGATGCCGAGGAGGATTTCGACAGCATCAATGATGAAGATGACGACGATCTCTTCTCGGATGATGATGATGCCGATGATGATGAAGATGTTGTTCTGGATGACGACGAATTGGATGAAGAGGATTCGGATTCTGAGGATGAAGATGATCTGGAAGAGGAAGAATTTGAGGAAGACGATAAGGACTAACTAGTCTTGAAGCAAGGATTTTGCGGCCTGTTTGCGTTGTTTATGATTGTGTTTTACCTTCTTTGCCGGTTGGGTGATTTTGTGGTTGGTTCTTCTCTTGACAAGCAGACAAGGCACAGAGTAAACTATTGCTTGGGCTTATGATTGTGGTTTAAATATGTTTAATATAAAAGTGCCCCGTTATTTATTCGGGGTCACTTTTTTTGTTTTTAGGGAGCAGAATGTGAAAACAAAGCTAGCTTCTGGACCTCATATCGCAAGAGAAGCTATTTAATGAAAAGCGGTCTGTCTTCTTGAATGTACGTCGATGGTCGTTTTTTATTTTGAGCTGGGAGAGTATCCCTTCTGTAAGGGCTGGACTTTCCTGGTCTCTTGCAGTGAAATAATCTGCTGTCAATCGCCTAAAAAGGCGACAATGGATGGCGGAATTTTAGGTTTGCGATGGTTATAGAGGCATTAGGCCGCTGATCATGGTGACTCATTCATATCGGAAAAGCACTTGGTATGATGGCTCTGAAGTTTGGGTTTTCATGTATGCGGTTTGTAATAGGTCGGAGGTTAGCTCGCTCACCATTTGTGGAAGCGAGCGATGCTTTTTTGTTGATCCCTTTGATGAATCAGGGAAAAACGGGTTAGGATATACATCATATGTCGCCTGAAGTTATGGAGATTATATAGGAGGGTTTTTAACAGTGACAAAGTATATTTTTGTAACAGGCGGGGTCGTGTCATCACTTGGTAAGGGGATTACCGCCGCTTCGCTCGGCAGATTGCTGAAGAACAGAGGACTCAAAGTAACGATTCAGAAATTCGATCCGTACATTAATATAGACCCGGGCACAATGAGTCCATATCAGCATGGCGAAGTGTTCGTTACCGATGATGGTGCCGAAACGGACCTAGACCTGGGACACTACGAGCGTTTCATCGATATCAATTTATCGAAGAACAGCAATGTGACGACAGGGAAAGTATACTCCTCTGTTATCAGCAAGGAGCGCCGGGGCGAATATTTGGGCGGCACCGTGCAGGTTATCCCTCATATTACGAACGAAATCAAGGAGCGCGTATTCCGTGCAGGCCGTGAAGCGGGATCAGATGTCGTTATTACTGAAATCGGCGGTACGGTTGGCGATATTGAGAGTCTTCCTTTCCTTGAAGCGATCCGCCAGATCAAGAGCGATGTTGGTCGCGAGAACGTGATGTATATTCATGTAACCCTCATTCCATATATTAAGGCAGCCGGCGAAGTGAAAACAAAGCCGACCCAGCATAGTGTAAAAGAACTTCGCAGCATTGGTATTCAGCCGAATGTCATTGTGTGCCGTACGGAATATGAGCTTTCAACTGAGATGAAAGCAAAAATCGCCCTCTTCTGCGATATCGACCCTAATGCAGTTGTAGAATGCCGCGATGCATCCTCGCTGTATGAGGTGCCGCTGAATTTGCGCGACGAAGGCCTGGACGAAATTGTTGTCAATCATCTGAAGCTGACTACCCCTGCGCCGGATATGAGCGAGTGGGAAGCTCTGGTTGAGCGTGTATCCAAGCTGGAGAAAACGGTTGAAATTGCGATTGTTGGTAAGTATGTTGCACTTCATGACGCGTATCTCAGTGTTGTTGAATCCTTATCGCATGCGGGCTTTGATGCTAATGCCGATGTGAAGATCCGCTGGGTGAACGCTGAAGAGCTTACGGCGGATAATGTGGGAGAAATGCTAAGCGGCATAGGTGGTATTCTGGTGCCTGGCGGTTTCGGAGACCGGGGTATCGAGGGCAAGATCAGCGCGATTCGCTATGCTCGCGAGAAGAATATTCCGTTCTTCGGCATTTGTCTTGGTATGCAAGTGTCCGTTATCGAATACGCCCGCTCGATTCTGGATCTGCAAGGTGCGAACAGCTCGGAGATTGATCCAGCTACCGAATACCCGGTTATCGATTTGCTTCCAGAGCAGAAGGATATCGAGGATCTGGGCGGAACGATGCGCCTTGGCCTGTATCCATGTAAACTGGCTTCCGGTTCGCTTGCAGAGTCCTGCTATCAGGATGAGCTGGTTTATGAAAGACATCGTCACCGGTATGAGTTCAACAACCAATACCGCGAAGACATTGAAAAAGCGGGTCTGCGTATTTCCGGAACTTCCCCGGATGGGCGTCTCGTCGAAATCGTAGAGCTGCCAGGGCATCCATGGTTCCTTGCCGTGCAATTCCATCCGGAATTCACGTCCCGTCCGAATCGCCCGCAGCCGTTGTTCCGTGAATTTGTTAAAGCCTCGATCGAGCATCAGGCATAATGGAAGGAGCCTCTTTTGAAGAGGCTCTTTTTTTGTGATCCATATTGTCTTATGTATGGAAGACTTACAATAAATTCCCACAAATCTTATGTAAGGCTGCTTGAATCCATTCCATGATCTTTTTTTCTTTACTTTTTTTAGGATGGGAAGGATTTTTGAACACTACAAGCGAATACAAGTAATGGCCGGTTTATGGGAAAGTTAGGAACTTTTGAGTTTGCATTCATACTCATTGTGCGATTTAAGTATCGGGAGGTTGGAAGGGATGAGCAAACAAGGCAAACACAAAGTGCTGATTGTGGATGACCAGAATGGTATCCGCATCCTGCTTGTGGAAGTCTTCAGCAGTGAAGGATATGAGACGTTTCAAGCAGCAAACGGCAAGGCTGCGCTGGAAATTGTGAAGCTGCATGTACCGGATCTTGTGCTGCTGGATATGAAAATTCCTGGAATGGACGGGCTTGAGATCTTGAAGCATATAAAACAGATGAATCCGGACATTAAGGTGATCATGATGACAGCTTACGGAGAGCTGGATATGATCAAGGAAGCAACGGATCTTGGTGCATTGATGCATTTTACCAAACCGTTTGATATTGATGAGATGCGGCAAGCGGTGAATATGCAGTTGAAAGGGATCACGAATAACATCGGTTGAATAATGAATTCTGCTCACGGGGCGGAATTCTTTTTTTTCCAAAATGTGAGGTCCTTCGCATCCTTTTCGGAAATGCTTGTTTAGTATTTATGACGCGATGTGGTATAATAAGTCCGTATGTTATATCGGCTAAAAACCATAGACAAACTAAGCATCTATAGGAGGATGAAACCATGCCATTAGTATCAATGACAGACATGCTGAACAAAGCTCTTAAAGGTAAATATGCTGTTGGTCAATACAACATCAACAACCTGGAATGGACTTATGCCATTCTTGAAGCAGCTGAACAAGAAAAATCACCGGTAATTTTGGGTGTTTCCGAAGGCGCTGCTCGTTATATGGGTGGATTCAGCACCGTTGTTCACATGGTAAAAGGTTTGATGGAGGATCTGAAAGTTACAGTTCCTGTTGCCATTCACCTTGACCACGGTTCAAGTGTTGAGAAATGTAAAGAAGCTATCGACGCTGGATTCACTTCAGTTATGATTGATGATTCCCACAGCCCGATTGAGACGAATATTGCAACGACAAAACAAGTGGTTGAGTATGCTCATGCCAAAGGCGTATCCGTTGAAGCTGAAGTTGGCATGGTTGGTGGACAAGAGGATGATGTTATCGGTGACGTTATGTATGCGAAGCTTGACGACTGCGTACGCATCGTGAACGAAACAGGCATCGACACATTGGCACCGGCACTTGGTTCTGTTCATGGTCCTTACAAAGGCGAACCAAACCTTGGTTTCAAAGAGATGGAAGAAATCTGCAATGCAGTCAGCCTTCCACTGGTGCTTCATGGCGGAACAGGCATTCCTACTCATGACATCAAGAAAGCAATCTCGCTGGGCACATCCAAAATCAACGTGAACACCGAGAACCAAATTTCCTTCACTAAGGTTGTTCGTGAAGTGCTTGCTGCAAAACCAGAAGCATATGATCCGCGTACATTCTTGAAACCAGGCCGTGAGGCAATTAAGGAAACAGTTGTTGGCAAGATCCGTGAGTTTGGTTCCAACAACCAAGCTTAATTTCCGCTAAGCCTATGTCCGTTTGCATTAGCAGTTGCAATGCAATACGATATTGATATAAGCTACAAAGATATTTAGAACGTTTTTATGTTGCATACCGTGAAATGGAAAGTACACCGCCTAGCCGGTGTCTTTCCATTTCATTTATTAAGATATGGAATCAGTACAGCATGGTTGTGACTTTCACAACATCAGAACCATTTCCGGCTGCGAAGTGATGTAGGGGGACCCGAAAGCATATGGAGAAATTGATGATCAGCGGTGGACGCCCACTGCGTGGTACCGTAACGATCAGTGGTGCCAAGAACAGTGCAATTGCGTTAATTCCTGCCGCAATCCTGGCGGAATCGGAAGTCGTGCTTGATAATTTGCCGCTTCTTAGTGACGTGGCTGTTTATGCTGAGATTCTTGAGGAATTAGGCGGCCAAGTTTCATGGGAAGGTAATCAGATGAGAATTGATCCTTCTGATATCAAATCCATTCCGATGCCTAACGGACCCGTCAAGAAATTGCGTGCGTCCTATTACATGATGGGCGCTATGCTTGGAAGATTCAAGGAAGCCGTAATCGGTTTGCCGGGCGGCTGTAATTTTGAACCTCGTCCCATCGACCAGCACATTAAGGGCTTTGAAGCGCTTGGCGCAACCGTGACGAATGAACACGGTTCGATTCATTTGCATGCCAAAGAGCTGCGGGGTGCAAAGATCTACTTGGATGTGAGCAGTGTCGGTGCGACGATTAATATTATGCTGGCGGCTGCGAAAGCCAAAGGCTCCACAATTATCGAAAATGCGGCGAAAGAGCCTGAAATTATAGATGTTGCAACACTTTTAAATTCCATGGGAGCTGTCATTAAGGGAGCTGGTACGGAGACGATCCGGATTGAAGGCGTAACAGAGATGCATGGCTGCCGTCATTCCATCATTCCAGACCGGATTCAAGCCGGTACATATATGATTGCAGCTGCGGCTACACGTGGCGATGTATTGATTGACAACGTTATTCCAAAGCACCTCGAAGCTCTTACTGCCAAGTTAATTGAAATGGGCGTTGGGATCGAAGAGTTAGATGAAAGCATTCGTGTCATCGGTAAGGACCGCTATCAGCATGTAGACGTGAAGGCGCTGATCTATCCTGGATTTGCTACGGATCTGCAATCGCCGATGACCAGCTTGCTTACGCAAGCCGAAGGCGTCAGTGTCCTTAGCGATTTTGTGTACAGCAACCGGTTTAAACATGTTCCAGAGTTAGTTCGTATGGGGGCCAAAATCCGGGTGGAGGGACGCTCTGCCATCATTGAAGGCGGTCCGCTGAATGCAGCTAAAGTCAAAGCGACCGACCTGCGTGCAGGAGCGGCTCTTGTAATAGCGGGCTTAACCGTGCCTGAAGGGATCACGGAAGTTAGCGGCGTGGAGTACATTGACCGTGGCTATGACCATCTGGTGTCCAATCTGCGTATGCTGGGTGCGGACGTATGGCGGGAGACTGAGGAAGAATGATTTTTTAACATACCCGAGGGAAATATGCGGCGATAACTGCATATCTCCCTCTGATTTGGGTAATGCTCCTAATATAGCTTTCATAGAATAATAGACTATATGACAGCAGATTATCGCTGTGTCAGAAACAAATAATTGAATAGGTGGTTATTGAATGGATTTACAAATAGCCGATTTGGAAGGCATGAAGCTGACGGATCTGTATAAGCTGGCCAAAAAATATCAGATTCCTTATTACGGCCAATTGAAGAAGAAAGAATTAATATTTGCTATTCTACGGGCTCAGGCCGAACAGAGCGGCTTGATGTTCATGGAAGGTGTACTCGAGATTTTACCCGAGGGATACGGTTTTCTTAGACCCATCAACTATCTGCCAAGCACAGAGGACATCTATATTTCGGCCTCTCAGATTCGCAAATTCGATTTGCGTACCGGAGATTTAGTTTCGGGCAAATGCCGGACGCCCAAAGAGAACGAACGTTACTTTGGACTTCTGCAGGTCAATGCCGTGAACGGTGAGAACCCCGCGGTTGCTGCAGAACGATTACACTTCCCAGCCTTGACTCCTCTATATCCGCAAGAAAAGCTTGTTCTTGAAACATCCCCTAATCAGTTGTCAACCCGAATTATGGATCTGCTTGCACCTGTAGGTTTAGGACAACGCGGTTTGATCGTAGCACCGCCAAAAGCAGGGAAAACGCTCCTCTTAAAAGAAATAGCCAACAGTATTTCAACCAATAATCCAGAGATTGAACTGTTTGTTCTACTTATTGATGAACGACCTGAAGAAGTGACTGATATGCAGCGGTCCGTCAAGGGTGAGGTGGTCGCTTCTACTTTCGACGAGCTTCCGGAGAATCATATTAAGGTGGCGGAGCTAGTATTGTCACGTGCACTGCGGCTAGTAGAGCATAAGAAGGACGTTGTTATACTGCTGGACAGCATCACCCGTCTTGCGAGAGCGTATAACTTGGTTATTCCTCCTTCCGGTAGAACATTAAGCGGGGGTATTGATCCAGCGGCGTTCCACCGTCCGAAACGGTTCTTTGGTTCGGCGCGTAATGTGGAAGAAGGCGGAAGTCTGACGATTCTGGCCACAGCCTTGGTGGATACCGGGTCACGGATGGATGATATTATATATGAGGAATTTAAAGGCACAGGTAATATGGAGCTGCACTTGGATCGTCGCTTTGCTGAACGCCGTATATTTCCGGCAATCGACATTCGCCGTTCGGGTACCCGTCGTGAAGAGGTGCTCTTGAACAAGGATGAACTCGATACGATTTGGGCGATCCGTAAAAATATGAATGATTCCGCAGACTTTGTGGAAGGCTTCCTCAAAAAAATGCGGGACACGAAGACCAACGCCGAATTCTTGGCAACTTTTGATGTTAATGCTAATAACAGCAGTGGAACCGGAACTCCGAGCCAGACAGCCAGACGCCCATCGCGAGCATCTGCTGCGACGGCTCCTCAGAGCTAAAGCTCTGAATCGACCGGAGAATAGAGGAGATCAACATGTATTTGGTTTATGCAGATGAACAAGGGAATGTATATGATCATTCCGAGCTGTTTGGGCTTGCCCGCAGTGGAGATATGATCGTAGAGATATTGGATGATGAATTGATACCTTTGCCTGAAGGAGCTACGCTTGTTGGGCTGCCAAGCACCCACGCGATTGGAATGGACCCGGAAACGGGTGAAATGATGCCGCTTGAAAAAGGGTATACCGCTGTGGGAGCCCTCTTACCGCAGGGTTACACCCGTTTGTGCTTACCGGGTTACGTGAAATCAGACAAGGAATATAAGCTGCCGCTGTTTGGTTATTCGGCTGTTGTATGGAAGGATGGCGGGTTTTATACGACAGCTCGTATGTCCGATGATCCGGAGAAATGGAATCCTGTGAATTGTGATCTGGGCGACCTGGAGCTCGGGGTTAAGACATTGAAGGAGAAATATCCAGAGAATCGGCTCTATGAACACCTGTCTAACTGTGCATTAGGTTACGAATGCCTAACGGCATCCAACACCTTTTTGAATCGTTGGGAAGGCGCTGTTCCCGTGTCCTATTCTTGTAATGCAGGCTGCTTCGGCTGTATTTCGGAACAGCCGGATGACAGCGGATTTGTCTCGCCTCAGACACGAATGAATTTCCGTCCGAGAGTGGATGAACTGGTACAGGTCATGCTGGAGCATCTGAAAACACCGGAGTCAATCATTAGCTTTGGACAAGGGTGTGAGGGTGAGCCATCTACACAGGCTAAGATCATCATAGAAGCGATGCGGGAAGTACGGGCGCGAACTGATATGGGATATATTAATATCAATACCAACGCGGGTCTGACCGACTTTATCCGCGGTATTGTGGATGCTGGTCTTGATCTGATGAGGGTCAGCACGATCAGTGCATTGGATGCCCATTATAACGCATACTATAAGCCGAGAGGCTATACGCTAGCGAATGTGGAGAAGTCTCTCCGCTACGCTACGGATCAAGGTGTCTATACTTCCATAAACTATCTGATTTTCCCGGGCGTGACTGATCGCGAGGAAGAGCTTGAAGCCATGATAGAGTTTGCCCGCCGAACAGGTCTCAAATTAATTCAACTGCGTAACCTCAATATTGATCCTGAGAGCTATCTTGAGCTTATCCCGCCTGCACAAGGCGATATTCTGGGCATGAAGCAGGCGATCGAGATTATGCAGGAAGAGCTGCCGGATGTGGTAATTGGTTCTTATACACATGTTCCGCCTGCAGGACAAGCTAGGCCGAAGAAGAAACCATTGATTATTTAACTGGAGGATATTATTCGGCTGATGAGTATTCCATAAATAGGTCGAGGGCCCAATTATGGGCTTGTTTGATCAATTAAGTATAGGCTATTGCGCAATTAATATGCTCGTGATATACTGATTTTATGTGTCCATATAACTCTGGGTCCGCTTGAGGCTCAGGGCGGAAAGAGGTGAAAGCTACAATGAAACAGGATATTCAACCGAAATATCACGTTACTACAGTTACTTGTGCTTGCGGTAATACGTTTGAAACAGGTTCTGTAAAGCCAGATCTTCGTGTAGAGATTTGCTCGAACTGTCATCCATTCTTCACTGGTAAACAGAAGTTCTTGGATGCAGGTGGTCGTGTCGATCGATTCAAGAAGAAATACGGTATCTAATAAACGGACCCTTCGTCTTTATAGACGAAGGGTTTTTGTCTGAATATGGAACCATGTGACTAAGCAACTTTTTCCGTCGGTTGCTTTTTTGATAGCCATGCGATATACTAAAGTTCGCCGTGCTAGACGGGGAGGTAGCGGTGCCCTGTAACTCGCAATCCGCTGTAGCGAGGTTGAATTCCTGTTAGAGGTATTGTCGATGTGAGGCTGGTCCCTGCGCTCAGCGTTGACGGTTGGGTCCTCCGCAATGAGCACTTGTGAACCTGGTCAGGTCCGGAAGGAAGCAGCCATAAGCAAGACCGCTTTTGTGCCGGAGGGGTGCCTAGCCCGAGCTGTTGCTCAGGATTGCCGCTCGGATCGCAATCATCAATAACAGGTGCACGGTATACATATCTGCACGTTACACCCTTGCCTTTGGCAAGGGTGTTTTTGTCTTAATTTGCCAGGATTTTAAGCCCTTCCTCGCGAATCCCTTTATATATGGATTGGATAAAGATTTCCAAGTAAACGTTTTGCTAAGGCTGGGGAAAGTAGTATAGAATGTAGTATAATATAACCGTTAACTCAACTCTTTAGAATTGAGAAGGACTATAAACATAATAGTAAAGCACACGAGGAAGGGGTTCTTAACCTTTGGAGGTTGAGGCTCTCCATTTATCGTGAGGTGGAAGTTGAAAGAGGGTATAGCATAGTGGAACATATCGCGTTATATCGAGCTTGGCGGCCACAGTCATTTGGCGACATGGTGGGCCAGCAGCATATTATCCAGACCCTGCAGAACGCCATACGCGAGCAGCGGGTTTCCCATGCCTACCTGTTCAGCGGTCCACGGGGTACGGGCAAGACCAGTGCCGCTAAAATTTTGGCCAAAGCCGTGAACTGCGAGCGTGGTCCGGCTGAGGAGCCCTGCAATGAATGCGAGGCTTGCCGTCGTATAACGTCTGGAGCCGTTATGGATGTTCAAGAGATCGATGCTGCATCCAACCGCGGTGTCGAGGAAATTCGTGATTTGCGGGAGAAAGTCAAATATGCACCGACCGAGGTCCGGCGCAAGGTTTATATTATTGATGAAGTACACATGCTGACGACGGAGGCGTTTAACGCTTTGCTGAAAACGCTGGAGGAACCACCGGCACATGTGATGTTTATACTGGCTACAACAGAGCCGCACAAGCTTCCTGCAACGATCATCTCGCGCTGTCAGCGGTTTGACTTCCGCAGAGTTTCTCTGGAGGAACAAACCGGGCGCTTGGCGCAGATCTGCGGGGAAGAAGGGATAACAGCAGAGCAGGAGGCGCTGGAGTACATTGCACGTCTGTCTGATGGCGGTATGCGCGATGCGCTGAGCATTCTGGATCAGATTGCTTCATTCACAGGCGGAACGGTATCTTACCGTCAGGTCATGGACATGACCGGAGGAATTGCCTCAGAGCAGTTTGGTCGCCTGGCCAGTGCAGTGAAGCAAGGGGATGCCGGACTTGTACTGCAGATCGTAGAGCAGTTTATGCAAGAGGGGAAGAGTGCAGATAAGTGCATGGAGAATCTTCTGTATTATTTCCGCGATTTGCTTATGATTAAGATGGTGCCCAATGCCGACAAGCTGACCGATCGGGTACTGAATCCAGCCGAGTTTCAAGAAATGGCCGATGCTTTTAGCCGGGATGAATTATTCCAAATGATTGATACGCTTAATCGGTACCAGAGTGAGATGAAATACGCTTCGCAGCCACAGACCCTGTTTGAGGTGGCCCTGCTTAAGCTTTCCGGTATTACTCAATCGGCCGGCGGGTCAGCAGTATCTCGCCAATCCGCTGATGCGGGAGAGCTTGTCCAGTTAAAGCAGCATGTAGCTGCACTTGAGAAGAAGCTGGAGCGTCTGATACAGAATGGTGTCCCTGCTTCGAACCAGCGCGAACCGGCGAAGTCTACCCGTACACCTGCACCCAAAGCAGCCTCCTCAGCCAAGATCCCACAGCATATTGATCAATATGTATCTTGCCGAACAGGTGAGGACTTTACTTTGGTTCAGCGGCAATGGCCGCAGATTCTGCAGAATGTAAAAGAAGAGAAGGTGACCGTTCACGCGTGGCTGATGGACGGAGAGCCGGTATCCGTATGGGAAGACAAGGTTCTTGTCGCTTTCAAAAATAACATCCACCGCGAAACCACCGAGAAGCCTGCCAATAAGCAGGTGATTGAAGGGGTTCTGGAATCCATGCTTGGCAATCCGTATCACCTAGTCACCATGATGCTCCGCGACTGGAGCGAGGCGGTAGAAGGAGCCGGCAAGCCTCAAGCAGAAGAGCTGAAGCTTGAGCATGAGGAAGCGGATGACGGTGGAGAAAAACCATGGATTGATGAGGCGATCCAATTATTTGGAGAAGACCTCGTTGTCATAAAAGATTAGCACGCCCTAGCGTGCACCCTATTATAAGGAGAGATGAATTATGAATAATATGAACCAAATGATGAAGCAAGTGAAGAAAATGCAAGAACAAATGCTGAAAGCTCAAGAAGAGCTTGCTACCAAAACGGTTGAAGGAACATCCGGTGGCGGCGTAGTTACCGTTGAAGCGAATGGTCATAAACAAATTTTGTCCATCAACATCAAGCCAGAGGCTGTTGATCCGGATGATGTGGAAATGCTGCAAGACTTGGTGCTGACTGCAGTTAACGATGCACTTGCCAAGGCTGAAGAAATTGCAAATGCAGATATGGGTAAATTTACAGGCGGCATGAAGATCCCGGGCTTATTCTAATCTAACCTAGAAGGAGTAGTTACATTTGTACTATCCTGAACCGATAGCGAAGCTCATCGACGCCTTTACGCGACTGCCGGGTGTGGGGCCAAAAACGGCCGCCCGCCTGGCTTTTCATGTTCTGAACATGAAGGAAGATGATGTTATTGATTTTGCCAAGGCACTGGTAAGTGTCAAAAGAAATCTGCACTACTGCTCCATTTGCTGCAATATCACAGATACCGATCCATGCCGGGTATGCCAAGACAAAACCCGGGATGCCTCGGTCATTTGCGTTGTACAGGATGCGAAGGATCTGGTCGCTATGGAGCGTACGAAGGAGTTCGATGGCTATTATCATGTACTTCATGGAGCGATCTCCCCTATGGAGGGGATCGGACCGGATGAAATCCGTCTGAAGGAGTTGCTCACGCGTCTGAGTGATGAGAGAGTGAAAGAGCTGATACTGGCAACGAATGCGAATATTGAAGGGGAAGCAACAGCGATGTATATATCGCGTCTGGTTCGTCCTTTTGATATCAAAGTGACCCGGATTGCCCATGGACTGCCAGTTGGTGGTGATTTGGAATACGCAGACGAAGTCACTTTATCCAAGGCGCTTGAAGGACGACGTGAACTGAACTGATATTTTGGGTGTATTATGCATCCAAGGATTATATGAAAAAAACATAAGAACGAGCCTCAGAAGCAATCTGATGGCTCGTTTTTCTTTGCTCGCTTAGTAGGAGACAAAGTAGAGGATAGAGGATTCTTTTAGTTCTAAGTTTGTCCCTCTCTTGATATGAATGTTAAAAGACAGGTCTGATTATAAAGGTCTCTAACATTATATCCATAGGGGTGTGAGTAAATGAAAATATGGTGGAAACAGTCAAAGCAGCAGAAAGAGGAAGTATATATTACGGAAGAGGAGCAGGAGCGCATGTGGCATGTGTTCCTCGACGTTCGTAAATCGCAAATGGAGTGGGAGCGGGCTCAAATGCTGTTTCAAGAGGCTACAGGGCAGGACCAGATTGATTATGCGATCTACATACTGGAGGCAGCAGAACGCAAGTATCAGATGAATCTCAAACAAGCCAAGCAGTTAAATCTGGATGGAGCTAGAATGCAATACATCGAGCAGAAAAGAGAGAATGGATAGATCAGCAAGAAGAAGCCTAATAACCCTGGAAGGAGAAGTATATATGAAATTAATTGTGCTTGGTGTCTTGTGTATATCACTCTTGCTGCTCATCTATATTGTATTTAGAAAGAAACTCGGATTAGGATGGTTGACGTTATTCGGGGCACATCTTGCTCTTTCCGCTGTGGCGATCTATATCATAAATTTCACGGGTTTAGCGGCCCAGACGTATATTCCGCTGAATCCGATGACCATAGGAACCGTCATGACCTTGGGATTGCCAGGAGTCGCCCTTCTCGTTGGTTTAAAAATAATTATACTAGGTGGTTGACGCGGGATGATAATCTATGATACATTAATGTTCGCCCATTTGATTATTGGGTGATAGAGATTCACGGGTCAGGCAGAAAATTGATATAAAAATTATCGAAAAAAGTTCTTGACCAACAGCAAGCTAGTATGATATATTATAAAAGTCGCCGCTGAGATGCGGATGACAAACAAAATAACGATTGATCTTTGAAAACTGAACAACGAGTGAGTAAGGATTTCATCATTGGAATCCATTGTGAAATCATCATGTACAAGCATTTGCTTGTTGGATGATGGAACATAAAGAGAATGAACACATTCTCGTCAGT
>NZ_JBCMXJ010000008.1:0-77757 GCF_050475945.1 Paenibacillus solani | reverse complement strand
GAGAGTAGGACGTCGCCAAGCGGAAACCACTTTGAAAGTGGTATTTTTTTTGCCTGTCATCTACTTGTATAAGTGAATGATTGCAAAAAAACGTCCGAGCGGGCTGACTGCATGCGGATGCTCACTCGGACTTTATATATTTTTGATTAAGGCCCGTTGGTCAAGGGGTTAAGACACCTCCCTTTCACGGAGGTAACAGGGGTTCGAATCCCCTACGGGTCACCACTAACATTAAATGCTTCAGGGGATGAGAACCACCACGGTTCGTCGGAGCATGAACTTCGTAAGCTTAGACTTCGCAGTCTCGAACGAAGTGAGAGTATCTCCTACAGGTTAACAAAGTTTTTATTGGATGCGCGCGTATGGCGGAATTGGCAGACGCACTAGACTTAGGATCTAGCGTCTTTGACGTGGGGGTTCAAGTCCCTCTACGCGCACCATATATGGAGGCTTAGCTCAGCTGGGAGAGCATCTGCCTTACAAGCAGAGGGTCAGCGGTTCGATCCCGTTAGCCTCCACCATAATTGCACCCCAAAAAGTGAAGATCATGCTTCGCAGAAAATTCCGATTACTTTTCGGGGGTCCCATACAAGTAACCCTTTTAATGACGCGGGGTGGAGCAGTTCGGTAGCTCGTCGGGCTCATAACCCGAAGGTCGTAGGTTCAAATCCTGCCCCCGCAACCAATTATTTATTACATATTGAAAATATCGTGTTATAACTATATGAATAAGCCGTTGTAGCTCAATTGGTAGAGCAACTGACTTGTAATCAGTAGGTTGGGGGTTCAAGTCCTCTCGACGGCACCATTTAAATTAATTGTAGATATGGCGGTCGTGGCGAAGTGGTTAACGCACCGGATTGTGGCTCCGGCACTCGGGGGTTCAATTCCCCTCGATCGCCCCATTTTACAAGAATATGAATAGTGTTGGGGATTTTGCGGACGTGGCTCAGCGGTAGAGCATCGCCTTGCCAAGGCGAGGGTCGCGGGTTCGATTCCCGTCGTCCGCTCCATACATATTTCGGTTTATTACACTATGATTAAAGCCTTCCTTCCGGAAGGCTTTTTATGTTGGTTTAGCGTGGTTAGGAAATTAAACGGTTTTCAATTTGGGATAAGATCTTCTTTTCGACTTGATAGGTACCAATTGGCTTATACCATTTTTCTAATAATAATTGAGCTTGCGATAGGTGTTCTGCCGCTTCTTTCGTTTTTCCTTGTGTGGACAGCATAGCAGCCCAAGCTTTGTGGTAACTGTAGGGCTCCTTATTAGGCAACGATTGTACAAGTGATTCGGCTTCTAAGCGAGATTGAGCGTCAGATGAAGGTTGCAAGAAAAAGTGACAAGCATATAAACTAACGATCATGATACGGACGAGTGTATTGAAACCCGAAGTATTTCCTAACATAACTAGGGGCTGGATGTATTTTATGGCTTGATCTATTTGTTCTTTATCGGCAAAGTAATAATAGAGAAACATTCGCAGCTGCGATTCTTCGATGAGTTGTTCCGTTGTTCGGTCTATTACGTTATTCAGCATATGGGAAGAGGCATTAATCACTTCAGGGTTCCATTCTGAAGGAATAAGTTTTGAAGAAAAATCCCTTTGTAAAATAACAGAAGCCATCATTAGATTTGCACGAGTAGATTCTTTGCGTAGGATCCAAAAATGTTTCCCATCAGAATAAAATGATCCGTTGGTCGAAGGAATCAATGTAACGACACCAATACCCAGGTTCATCAATAAAAGTGTATCCAACCATAAAGGAGAGGAACTAAAAAGTAAGAGGATGAGCAGAGCAGTAAATAAACTTGCAGCGGGGCCTCCTAGAGCCATCCAAGACCATTTGCGAGCCATACCCTTATAATCTGAATTGCTCGCAGAAAAATGTATTGTTCCACCAAAATACTGCCAGTTATTATTAGGGAGAACTTGAAGGGAACGCTTCTTAAAGAGCAGACGCAGCGGGCCAACATTCATTTCAATCGGTTTTAGTCCTTTTGCAACACCTACTATAAAATGTCCAAATTCATGTATAAATATAGTGAAAAGAAAGAGACAAAGAGGAACGATAACAAAGTAAACTCCCTTTCCGGGAAGTAAGAGAGCTAATAAAATACCCAGAATGAAAACCATGAGAAATAAGGGGAATGGTAAAAGCATTTTTTTAAATTTCAAGAAGACACCGACTTTCTATAAATGTAATGAGTGAAGATGTCTCTATAATAACCTCTTAATTAATTCAATAAAACCTATATTTTTACAAACATATGGTTGTTAATAAAAATAATGAGCATCAGAAAGAAGGACGTCCCACTAGTGGACGCCCTTCTTTTGTTTACCTCAATAGCTTATCTCTAACTTAATATCGTTCCAAGATCAGCTGCGTCTTCAAACCGTCGATAGGAAGCAGCCAACCGTTAGACTCCAGGGATTCCATTAGATCTGATCGAAGATGGGAAGCAACCGAGACATCAGAGGTTTTAAAAGAGACTTCGATTAGATTCTCGGTCCCGGTGCCATCTGCAGTACGAATCGGCCAAACTTCGAGGCTTAATTTCTGGCCATTCCATAATCCCTCGTAGCGCAAGAAGGTCAGAGGTCCATGGATGCGGGACTGTGAAAGCTTTTGCTGACCCCAAGTTGGAGAGGTCCATTTTTTGAGCTTCCCTGGGAGTTTGTCCAGCAGCATTGCCAGGGCATCTTGTTCGGATGGGAGCGCTGTGCCAGCAGTCGATGTGCTGATCTTCTTGGTGTTGGAGAAACTAAGCGTTTGTTTGCCATAGCCCCAATCAATCTCGGCCTCGTAATTGTCATCAGAAGCATCAAAGCCCTCCTGATTAGCCAAGCTGAGCGCGGCATTAATGTCTCCATTTACGATGGGATAGCGTTTCTTATAAGTAAGCTCGTAGTTATCCTTGTCCTCTTTTTTACGAAAACGAACATCCCAACCCTCGGCATTTAGCTCCAACTGGTCTGTGTCAAAATAAGCTACACCGATTGCCTGAGGGGCAGAAGCTATTCCGAATGCTTGGATGACTTCGCTCCGCAGACTTCCACCGGATTCCAGCACGGTTTCCGGTTTGGCCAGGAATTTTACTTCATACGAAGGCACGGCATTGGCGGCTGCCGAAACCTCTGATGCCTGGAATCCTGTTAATCCACTTCCTATAGCCGTGAAACCCACCATGAAAGACAACGTCAGCTGTTTCCATTTTCTCAACACAATCACTCCCATAAGCTGGATTTAGGTACACCACTTACTTTAAACGCTGAATAATTGTGAGTTGTTAACGGGGGAGGGTGATTGTATCAAATGTTTATAGAATTATTGAATGGAATTATACATTTTTTGTTAATCCACCTTGATTGAATCCAGAGAAACCTCACCTATCCCCCACATAGCTAGCTACAGTTGATTGCCCATCTCACGTAAAACCTCCTGAAAACGCTGAATTTGTACGGAAGGAAGACGGTCCTTATTGTGGACGCAGTATATATGACGGGATGCCTGGTGGCCGGGAATGGGCATAACGTGCAGTAAGCCTTGCTGCAGCTCCCGCTGTACCGCCATCCGCGATATAAAGGAAATATGATCCCCCAACAATACCAGCTGCTTGATTGCTTCTAGCGAGTCCAGCTCCACCGGACTCCTCATATGCAAACCATGCTGCGCAAGCCACTGGTCGGTCAGCTGCCTTGTGCTGGATTCGGTGCCATGCAAGGCAAAGGGAGTGCGAATGATCTGCTCAGGCTGCAGTGAATCCGATTTTGCCAACAGATGGTCAGGCGAACATATTAGGATCAGATCATCTTCGCATAGTGATTCGGCCTGTAGACTGGGACCCGTAAAGGGTGCGGAAGAAATAATGCCCAGATCAATCTGGTGCCGTACCAGCATGTCGCGGATAACCGGAGAAGGCTTGACCGATAAGGAAATCCGTATGCCGGGAAACTCGCGGGAAAAAGCATTCAATATCGCGGGCAGCAGATAGGTGGCAGGGACATAACTGGCTCCAATGTGCAGCGTTCCCCGATATAAGCTGTCGTACTCGCGGACGACTCGCTCTGATTCCTTGGCAAGCGCGTTTATTTTCACCGCATAATGCAATAGAGCTTGTCCAGCCTCGGTAAGAAATGTTTTTCCACTTCGGGACTCGAACAGCCGGACTTTCAGTTCTTCTTCCAGGGACTTCATATGAAAAGTAACCGTGGGCTGCTTAATGCCAAGTATGTCTGCCACGCTGGTCATATGATGATGACGGTCGATCAGTTCCACAATTTGCAGCTTCATCAGATTCATGCATATATCTCTCCCTTAATTATTCCTCATTAATGCTCTCTATATAGATTTAATCTATGAGTATCAACAGAATTCAAACAAAAAGTTAATTCTACGTTTACATTCCTCTAATACACCGCTTAAACGCCAGCCTTACACTAGAAATAGCTTAAGAAGACAGGTTGGGATCAAAGTGGATATAGAAATCAGGGGCATTCAAAAATCATTTCAGGGTACACTCGCTTTACTTCCTACTGATTTAAAACTCCGTCATGGTCAATTCACCACATTGCTCGGGCCATCTGGCTGCGGCAAAACGACACTGCTAAGAATGATCGCCGGGCTGGAACAGCCGGATGAAGGAGAGATCTATGCGGAAGACCGGTGTATCTATTCCCAGAACCAGAGAATCGATGTGCCGTCGCATAAACGCAATTTCGGGATGGTATTTCAGGATTTTGCCCTCTGGCCGCATATGACGGTATACGAAAATGTAGCGTTCGGATTAAAAGCAGCCAAGCTTAAAGCGGATCTCAGAAAAAAAGTAACCGAAGCGCTGGCCATGGTCCGTTTGGAGGGGATGGAGGAACGTTATCCGCATCAGCTGTCCGGTGGACAACAGCAGCGGGTTGCATTTGCCAGAGCCGTAGCCATCCGCCCGGCACTGGTACTGTTCGATGAGCCTCTAAGTGCGCTAGATGCTGTGCTTAGAGAGGAAATGCGGATCGAAATGATGTCACTTGTGAAGGATATGGGGCTGACTGCTCTTTATGTCACACATGATCAGGTGGAAGCCATGTCGATGTCGGATGAAATTGTGGTTATGCGGAAGGGAGAAGTCCTGCAGCGTGGAACCCCGGAGATGATATATGAAACACCAAGTCATCCCTTTGTAGCTTCGTTTATCGGCAAGTCCAATTGGCTGACGGAGGATCACTCCATGGTGAGACCGGAGCATGTGACATGGAGCAGGACAAGCACGGAGGATATGTGCTACCAGGCAACCGTGCTAAGCGTGAGTTATGTAGGCGAGCGATACGAAATTCGCTTACAGGTGGATGGAATGGACGAGTGGACCGCATATCTGAACAAAAGAGTACCTGTCGGAGAACTCGTGAATCTGTACGTGTCTCCACAGAAGATCTGTCGGATGGGTGAAAAGCCGAGTCACGATACGAACAAGAGCGTGCATCAAAATACAGCAAAACGCACGCCTGCTGCTGCAGGCTAAGAAGAAGAGGAGCTGGGGAGAAATGAGTCAATGGAATGTACGGAAAAAAAGCGCGGTGCTGTTGTTGGCATCTGTTATGAGCCTAAGTCTGTTTGGTTGCGGCAATACGCCAAGTGGGGATTCGGCTGGTAAGCCGGCACAGGATACAGGTAAGGCATCTGCATCCGGGAGTACGCAGGCCGGAGGTAAACTCGTTCTTTACAGCGCAGGCCCACAAAAGCTTGCCGACAATATCGTAAGCGGTTTTGAAGCCAAGACCGGAGTGAAAGTAGAGATGTTCCAAGGTACAACGGGCAAAATCTTGGCACGGATGGAAGCGGAAAAATCGAATCCGGTAGCGGATGTTGTCATTCTCGCATCGCTGCCTTCTGCCCAGGCCTTGAAGGCAGAGGGTCTGACACTGCCTTATCCGGAAGCTGCCAATGCGGACAAGCTGAATAAGGATTGGTCCGACGCGGAAGGAAACTATTTCAGCACAAGCGCATCAGCGCTCGGGATTGTATACAATACGAATCTGGTCTCCGCACCGCCTCAAAGCTGGGCAGACTTAGGTCTGCCGGAGTGGAAGGATGCAGTTAATATTCCAGATCCGACACTCTCGGGATCAGCACTGGATTTTATCACGGGTTACTTGAGCGTGAAGGGCGATGCAGGCTGGAAACTGTTCGAGAATTATAAAGCCAATGGAACTGCCATGGCAGGAGCGAACCAGGAAGCGTTGGACCCGGTGATTACCGGTGCCAAGAGTTTGGTTGCCGCAGGCGTGGACTATATGGCGTATTCTGCTAAAGCCAAGGGTGAGCCGCTTGATATTGTATATCCGGAGGAAGGAACCGTTGTAAGTCCAAGACCGGCTGCAATTTTGAAATCCAGTCCGAACGTAGATAATGCCAAGGCTTTCATCGACTACTTGCTGTCTGACGAAGCACAGAAGCTGGTAGCGGATGCCTATCTGATTCCTGGCCGTGAAGACGTGGAGGCTGAAGGTCGGACTAATTTGAAGGATATCCCGGTGTTTAAAGTGGATTGGGCTTGGATGAACGAACATGGGGATGAGACGGCGGCACGTTTTTCCGAAGTATTCAAGTGATGCATAAGAGTGCGTGTTCAAAAAGATCGGTTGAACATCCACTAAGAGTGAAGCACAGGAAGGCAATGTGAGGTGAACTGGGAGTGAGACCTGTCATCATGGACAGTCAGCGATTCATACGGAAAACGGGCGTTATTCTCGCCCTTTTTCTTCTTATCATAAGCATCGGTGTACCGCTGCTGCTTATTTTCTGGCAAAGTGTATACCGAGATCAGCACTTCGATTGGCTGGCCCCACTACGAACGATAGCTGGTCATGAGCTGTCTGGCGTTTTGCTGCAATCGATCTGGTTAGGGGTGTGCGTGGTAGCAGGATCAACCATGCTCGCGCTGCCGCTCGCCTGGATGATGGCCAAAACCCGGCTGGGACAGCATCGGTGGGTGGACGTGATTCTGATGATTCCGTTCATGACCCCGCCGTATATCGGTTCGATGGGCTGGATTCTGTTTATGCAAAAGGGCGGGTATTTGCAGCAGTGGCTGCCGGGAGCAGCGAAATGGAGCGATTCCTTCTTCAGCTTCGGCGGTATGGTGCTGATCATGAGTCTGCATTTGTTCCCGTTTCTCTATCTGCTGCTGCGGGATGCGCTGATCCGGATCGGCGGTAATCTGGAGGAGGCTGGCGCAGTCCATGGGGCAAGCGCAGGATACCGGTTTAGAAAAATCATACTGCCGCTGTTGTTATCCTCTTACGGCATGGGCGCGATGCTGGTGTTCGTCAAAACGATTGCGGAATTCGGTACTCCGGCAACATTCGGCCGCCGCATCGGCTATTATGTGATGACCTCGGAAATCCATAAATATATATCAAGCTGGCCCATCGATTTTGGTAAAGCGACCTCGCTGGCATCGGTCCTGCTATCGGTATGTCTGGTGATATGGTATATGCAGTCCACGATCAGCCGAAAGTTTACCTACCGTCTGGTGGGCGGCAAAGGGCAACGTTCCAAAAGGTATTCGCTGCGCGGAAGCAAAGGAGCCGTCTGCGGTTTGTACATCGGATTGCTGCTGATATTATCTGTCGGTATTCCTTACTTTTCCGTCATTGCGGCATCGCTTATGAAGCTCCGGGGAGCCGGATTATCCTTCGATAATCTGACACTTGATCATTATAAGGAATTGCTGTCCTGGGGATCGGTCAGCCAGAAGGCACTTGGTAACAGTCTGGGTCTGTCGCTTGCGGCATCTACCGTTGCCGTTCTGCTCGGTACCGGTTTCGCCTTAGTGATCGGCAAGTCTCAAGGGCGGATGCAGCGGGTTATTGATCTGTTAAGTCTCTTGCCGAATACGGTTCCCGGCATTGTAATCGTGGTCGGTTTGATCCTGTTCTGGAATGCTCCGTGGATGCCGGTTACGCTCTACAATACCTATGGAATGGTGGTGCTGACGTACGTCGTACTGTTCCTCCCGTATACGGTGCAGTACGTGAAAGCCAGCTTCTCGCAGATTGACGGCACTTTGTTTCAGGCGGGACAGGTATTTGGAGGCGGACCTCTGCTTATACTGCGGCGGATTCTGCTGCCGCTGATTATGCCCGGCATGCTGGCAGGATGGATCATGACCTTCACGATTGCTTCACGGGAGCTGGTCGGATCACTGCTCATTCTACCGCCATCAATGCAGACATCGGCTACGTATATTTTTGCCCAATTTGAGCAGGGGCAGGTATCTCTCGGGATGGCCATGGCTGTCGTCTCTGTCGGTATGACGGTGCTGCTGTTACTGCTGGTCGAAGCTATGAATTCTAAAAGAAAGTGGAATGCATCATGATGAAACTGACGGTGTGGGGCGGTGCGGGCGAGCACGGCCGCTCTGCCTATTTATTAAGCGGCAGCCAGGTTCATTTGCTCCTGGATTGCGGTGTTAAGAAGGAAGGATCGGGAGACTATCCGATGATCCAGCAAGAACAGGTACCGAAGCTGGACGCTGTGTTTCTGTCGCATGCCCACGAAGATCACTCGGTGGCGATACCACTCCTGTACCGGTTTGGCTATCAAGGAGAAGTATGGACAACCCGAGAGACGGCAGCCCAGTTAACGGCTTATTTTTCCTCCTGGGGAGAGTTTACCGCAAGGGCAGGCGTAGAACTTCCATACAGGGAGGAGGATCAGCTGGCGATCCGCTACCGATACCTGGAGGAAGAGGCTGAGAAGCTAACATGGTTTGAAGCACTTCCTGGCGTAGAGGTCATGTGGGGGCGAAGCGGCCATATGGTGGGGGCTGTCTGGTTTATGGTACAAGCTGAAGGCAAAAGAATCTTCTATTCAGGCGATTACACATCGGAATCGCTACTGCTTGAGGATGACAGCCCTGCATTGGTGGATAAGCCCTCTTCCATGTTGCTGGATCTGGCTATAGTGGATGCAGCTTACGGGACAGACACGAATTCACAGGCCGATAAGTTGGAGCAATTGGAACAAAAGATTCAGAGCACGCTGCAAACCGGCGGTAAGGTGTTGATACCTGTGCCGGCTGCCGGTCGAGGGCAGGAAATGATCCTGTGGGCGTATAGGAATTGGGTGGATGTGCCGATCGTGATCGAAAAGCCGCTGATTCAAGGGCTGAAGAGACTGCTCAAACGTTCGGAATGGCTTCGCAGTCAGGTGTCTGATCAGAGAATGAGAGATCACTTGGAGTTATTGCTGAGCCGGAACGATTGGATCGTGCCCACGACTGAGGCAGAACGTGAGTCCTTACTCCAAAAGCATGGGGCATCGCTTTGGTTCGTAACCGATGGGATGATGCAATCAAATCTTGCACAGTGGTACTATCGCCAGATGTCAGGTGATACCCGGAATCTGATCCTGCTCACAGGCCATGTTTCCCAGGGGACCTTTGGACAACGTCTTCTTGAGCATCCCGCGTCATACGGTGCCTGCGCTGTCACAAAGATCAGGTATAAAGTACATCAAGGACTGACAGACGTGCGTCAGATGATAACCGGTGTTCCGGCTCGGCATACAGTACTTGTTCATGCAGAGAAAGAAGAAACGGACCAGTTACAAGCTTGTCTGGCAGCGGAAGCAACGAGTCTCCATCATCATATTTATTCCTTATCGGTTGGTGAGGAAGTATATTTCTAGTGGTGGTTAGAGAACCTTTATCGCTTCAGCGGTAAAGGTTTTTGATGTGGAGTGGCAGCTATGTGTTTAGATATAGGGGAAGTTGGTGAAGGCTGTAAAGAACATATATAAATAAAAATTAGTACCAAGTACTAGTACTTGGTGTTATAATAGTTGTAAACTTGGAGGTGGGAATGATGAGCCAATCAAAGTCAAGAATAACAGCAATCGGGACCTATGTTCCTGAACGGATCTTAACCAATGCCGATTTGGAGAAAATGGTTGAGACGAGCGATGAGTGGATTGTGCAGCGAACAGGTATGAGGGAACGCCGGATTGCTGCCCCGCATGAGTATGTATCGGATTTATCCGTAAAGGCCGTAGAGGATATGGTGGATCGGTATGGGGTTACCGTACAGGATGCCGATATGATTCTTGTGGCGACAAGCACGCCGGAGTATTCTTTTCCCAGCACAGCCTCCCGGGTGCAGTCCAAGCTGGGTATCGTTAGCACAGGAGCGCTGGATCTGAATGCCGCCTGTGCGGGATTTGTATATGCGCTGCAGATGGCTGACGGATTAATATCCGGGGGAGCTTACCGTAAGATTCTGGTTATCGGTGCAGAAACTTTATCGAAGATTACGGATTACACCGACCGGACGACATGCGTGTTGTTTGGAGATGGTGCCGGTGCGGTATTGATGGAGAGAGATGAGAATTCACCTAGTGTCATTGCGTCTATATCCGGAACTTTTGGCGAAGGCGGCATTCATCTGTATAAAACAGCACTCTCCGAGCAAATGGACGGAACGGAATTAAAAAGCGGCTGTCTTGTGCAAAATGGCCGTGAAATTTATAAATGGGCCATTCGGAACATTCCGGACGGTGTCCGAACCCTTCTATCCAAAGGGGAGATGACCGCCGATGAAGTGGATTGGTTTGTACCGCACAGCGCCAATCTTCGGATGATCGAGGCGATTAACGAGCGGGGGCCATTTACCATGGACCGCACCTTAACCAGCGTCGAGTACCGGGGGAATACCTCCGCTGCCTCCATTCCGCTTGCACTTCAGCTGGCGGTGGATGAAGGACGGCTGAAGGCAGGAGACCATGCACTGCTTTACGGATTTGGAGGGGGCATGACCTACGCGGGTTCCATCATCAAATGGACAATATGAATTCTAATTAATTATAAGACCGCTATCGACATTCGATATGCGGTTTTTTTGTGCTGTGATTTTTGGATAGACAAACCCGAATCGTAATAAATTCAACTTAAATTCGAAAGTTTACCTCCTCAAAATTTGGTGCCGCTTTCATTAGACTAAAGAAGAAAAATACGTTCCATGGAAGAGGGGTAGAACAATGAAAAGGTTTAAATCATGGAGCTTGCTGCTCCTGAGTATCATCATGGTGTTCACGCTGGCCGCATGTGGAGGCGGGGGCAGTAACGGAGGCAGTACGGCTGAATCTCCTGGGGGAGGCAGCAGCAGTGAAGGAACAGATAATACCAAAGAAGGAACAGAGTCCACAGAGAAAATCGAGCTCTCCTTCTGGTCACTGGGAACAACCAACTATGAGGATCTGGCGAAGGAATATACGAAAGAGCATCCGAACATCACGTTCAAGTTCCAGAATACGTCAGACCAAACCGCACATCACAACAATCTGACGACAGCATTGTCCGCAGGGTCCGGTGCTCCTGACATTTTCCAATTGGAAATCGCCTTTATGGAGCGCTTCATCAACAACCAGGATAAGTTCTACAATCTGTACGATCTCGGCGCCAAAGACCTGGAAGGTAACTACCTGGAGTGGAAATGGAAGCAGGCTACATCGGTTGATGGCTCCTTCCAACTCGGTCTGCCAACAGACATCGGCCCTACGGTTGTGTACTACCGCACAGATCTGGCTGAGCAAGCCGGACTGCCAACGGATCCGGACGGGTTTAGCGCAGCGATTGACTCTTGGGACAAATTCGCCAGCGTAGGGAAGGATTTCACGAGCAAAACAGGAAAACCATTCGCCGACCTGACGGACCTGGTATACAACGGGGTGCGTGACCAATCTCCGGATCAAATCTACTTCAACAAAGAGGACGGCTCCTTTATCGGAGATACGAACCCGCAAGTAAGAAAAGCTTATGACTTTACGGTAAAAGGCATTCAGGAAGGCTGGATCGGCAACTGGATTCTGTGGTCTCCTGAATGGCAAAAAGCGATTAATGATGGAGACTTTGGCGTCATGCTCGGCCCTGCTTGGATTGCCGGCACGATTCGTAATGCCAAGGACACTGCGGGCAAATGGCAGATTGCCCAGCTTCCTGAAGGAGCAGGCAATTGGGGCGGCTCGTTCCTGACTCTGCCGAAGGAAGGCAAGCATTCGAAGGAAGCTTTCGAATTCATTTCATGGGTGCTGAACAAAGATAACCAGTTGAAATCGTTTAAGGACAGCGGCTTATTCCCATCCATTCCGGCGGTTTACAGCGAGCCTTCATTTACAGAGGAGAAGGATGCATTCTTTGGCGGCCAGGTCATTTCCGAAGCATATGCCAAATCGGCAGAACGCATCAAGCCGGTTTACTACGGACCGCTTCATGACCAAACCGACACCATTATTAAGAACGCACTCAAAAATGTGTTAGAGAAAAAAGCCGACCCGCAAAAAGAATGGGAAAGCGCAATGAAACAAATCAAGACACTGGTTGATCGCAGCTAGGAAAAAGGGAAGTTTCCTGACTAGCACAATCATCCCATAAATTGTCCATCATTCATCCGAATCCGAGTAGAGAGACACTTCTCTCCGCTCGGATTTGGATTTATCCTTACCTACCTGGAGGTGCCTTCATGGCAGACACAGCTTCAGCTACAACAGAGTCACCGCAATCGGTACCGACAAAACGGCGCTGGTTGACGGAGACGGTGCGTAGCCGGTTTACGGCTTATACGTTTATCTCACCATTCTTCATCTTGTTCGCAATTTTTGGACTGTATCCGATTATTTTTACCATCTACTTATCCTTCTTCAAATGGGACGCACTTGGACCAATGAAATACGTCGGCTTCAAGAACTATGAGCTGATTACAAGCGACCCGACCTTTTGGATTGCTTTTAGCAACACACTCATCATGGCTTTGATGGGAACCTTGCCGCAGCTGATCGTGGCCTTATTCGTTGCGGTTATGCTCAACTCGGCCTTGAACAGATTCAAGAATACGTTCCGCATTCTGTATTTCATGCCGAACATTACTTCGATCGTTGCCGTGACGCTGGTATTCAGCACGATGTTTGGCAACAACGGGATGGTTAACTGGATGCTGAACACCTTCGGTGCTGAAAGCGTGCCGTTTAACTCCGGCTGGTGGGGTGTCAAAATTGCAATCTCGTCCATGGTCATGTGGCGGTGGATGGGTTATAATGCCATTATTTTTCTGTCCGGTCTGCAGAGCATTCCGACTGATATTTATGAAGCAGCCAAAATCGATGGTGCCACCCGGGGCCAGCAGCTGCTCTATATCACGCTTCCGCTTCTTCGGCCATTCATTCTGTTCGTTACCTTGGTATCGACGATTGGCGCGCTTCAATTGTTCACGGAGCCTTATGTATTCCTCGGTCAGTCCGGCACGGGCTCGACACGGCAGGAAGGAGTAACGATGGTCACATATTTGTATAATGAAGCCTTTAAGAATGGATTCTTCGGTACGGCTGCGGCCACGGCGGTCCTCTTGTTTATTGCAACCATTCTGTTCTCGGTATTGAATATGATGCTGGGACGCGAAGGCAAAGGCACGGGAGGTAATAAAGCATGAGCACAGTCGCCATAAGAAGGAAAAAACCGGATGAACCCGGTATACTCGCAAAATTTTTCTTTTATCTATTCATGATCCTTGGCGCGCTAGTGTCAATCTTCCCATTCTATTGGATGTTTGTCGTGGCTACAAATGACAAGGATGCTGCATTTCATATTCCGCCGCTCCTTACGCCTGGAACCCAGTTCCTGGATAACTTTTCACGCGTACTGGAACGGACGGATTTCTTCAGAGCACTGATGAACTCGGTGGTTGTCTCTACAGCCGTTACATTGTCCGTTGTGTTCCTCTGTACGCTGGCGGGTTATGCTTTTGCCAAATATGAGTTTCCTTTGAAAAAGACACTGTTTGTTTTTGTTATCGCCACGATGCTTGTGCCTGCCCAGTTGGGCGTGCTTCCACAGTACGTCATCATGGCCAAACTGCACTGGATCGACAGCTACAAAGCACTGATCGTGCCCGCTATGGTCAATGCTTTCGGCATCTTCTGGATGCGCCAATACATCACTTCCGCTGTTCACACCGAGCTGATTGAAGCGGGGCGGATTGATGGCGGTGGGCATTTCCGGATCTTCTGGAACATAGCCATACCTGTAGTGACACCAGCGATGGCTACGCTCGGCATTCTGAATTTCATGAATGTCTGGAATGACTTTTTCTGGCCGCTCGTCGTATTGAAAAACAGAGAAAATTACACCATTCAAATCGCCCTGCAGCAATTGTTCACCAATAAGGACGGCCTGGACTTCGGCATGATCATGTCGGCCACCTTCACGGCTACATTGCCGCTTCTCATCGTATTTTTATTGTTCAGCCGATGGGTCATCGCAGGACTGACATCTGGCGCTATAAAAAGTTAGCAAGCAAGGTGAAATTCGACAAGGAATGCAGACGGTCATGAAGAATAATAGACATAGTAGAGTGGAGGGAGGAAGGCTTCATGAAACTCCGCCGAAAAATATTGCTCGCTATTATTCTTCTGGTTTTCATTCCCGTCATCGCACTGGGCGGGGTTTCCTATTATAGCTTTTCGGAAGCGATGGAGAAGAAGTCGAATGATTTTTACTGGATTTCGCTTCTAGAAACCGATCGCAAGCTAAAGTTTGCCTTGAATGAAATCACGACGATTTCAAACTCGGCCATTACCCAGAAATGGATTCAGCAGATGCTGAAGCAGCCGGAATACGCAGTTACCTACGAGCAGCGGCAGGAGATCAACAATTTAATCAATCATCCGATGATTGCATCGTTTGCCTTTTATTCGAATGATCAATTGCTTTATCATACGAATGGTGAGATGGAGCTTCAGGAGCTGAAAAGGCAGGATTGGTACGAAGCGGTGGAGAAGGCAGAGGGACGTCCCGTATGGGTCGGACCCGGCGAGAACGGCTCTGCAGCCTCCGGTTCTCCTGTTTTGATTCAATCGCGAGTGATAAAGGATTACTATACGCTGGAGGATATTGGGACCTTCGTGATCTACGTAAAGTCGGATCTGCTTGATCAGGTGTTCTGGGAGGCAGCAACACTTAAACAGGGAGATATCCTGCTCGTTAACAAACAGGGGCATATCGTGTTCAGCAAGTCAGGCGGACATATCGGGGAGCAGACGGCATTCCCGTTTCTCTCGGATGATTATACGAATGGAAAAGGATATTATGTCGATCAATATGCAAATGAAAAATCACTGATCACGTATTCCCCTTCTCATAATAAAGAATGGTTTCTAGTCGCGATCACACCAAGTAAACTCATCTCAGCTGAATCGGTTCCCATTCGTAACCTGGCCATGATTCTGGGATTGATCTCGCTCGTGTCGGCGTTTCTGTTCGACCGTTTTTTTGTGCGCAGGATGGTGCGCAGCATCATCAGTGCAGTGAATGGGATGAAGCGCGTGAAGCAGGGGATCTTCGTTCCGATTCCTTCCCATCGAGTGGCGGAGGATGAAACGGATCTGTTGATTGACGGTTTTAACCGGATGAGCACGCAGATTCAGGAGCTAATCGGACAGGTCGAAACGGAACAAGCACGCAAAAAGGAAGCGGAGATGCAGGCGCTGGTTGCCCAAATTAATCCGCACTTTATATACAACTCACTGGAATCGATTAATTCAATGGCCGTGCTACAGGGAAACAAGGATATCAGCAAGATGGTGGTTTCTCTTGGTAAACTGCTGCGTATCAGCATCAGCGAGCACCATGAGCTTATCCCGCTCAGCATGGAGCTGGAGCATGTTCAGCATTATATGCGGATTCAGAAGTTCCGGTTTGAAGAGAAATTTAATTATGATATTGAACTTCCGCCCGCACTTAAGCATTACGTTACACAGAAGCTGATTGTCCAGCCGATTGTTGAGAACGCTTTATATCACGGGATTGAGCCGATGGAGGAAAGCGGCTTGATCTCGATCCGGGTATCTGAAGACGGCGAGGATATTGTGATCGATGTGGAGGATAATGGTCCGGGTTTTGATCCCGAGACGCTGATGAAGCTGTGGACTACGGACCCGGGGCAACTGAAGAAGTATCGGGAGAACGGGGTCGGTCTGAAAAATGTGCATGAGCGGCTGCGGATCCGGTTTGGCAGTCGTTACGGTTTGATGATCTGCTCCTCAACTGGTCACGGCTCTCTGATACGAATCCGAATACCGAAAATACTGACATGACAGGAGGGCTGCAGCGTGAGATGGTTTTGGAATTGGGGCTGGATAGTCGGTTATACGGCGCTGTTGGCGCTGGCTGTCGTGTGGGTGACGGTGCAGAATCAGGGACCGATTGAGGAGAAACAGCCGGAGAAGCTTACGCTGACGTTTCGGCATTTTTGGAATAAGGAGCATGACCGGCCCGTGCTGGCTATATTTGAGAGCGTCGTTCGCAGCTTTGAGAAAGAACATCCGAATATAAAAGTAAACTTTGAGAGCATCGATCAGACAATTCATCGGGAGCAGAAACTGAAGAGCGAGATGGTCACCGGTACGCCGCCGGATATGTTTGTCCTTTTCGGTGGAGCTGAGATCATGCCCTATGCCAGGTCCAACCGGCTGATGGATTTGACGGATTTTTTGCAGGAGACCGGTCTGCGTGAGCAATTCAAGGATCTGCATCACTGGACCTTCGACAATCGGATTTACGGCCTGCCATTCGAGGGACATGCGGAGCCCATTTATTATAACCGGGTTATATTCCGGCAGTTGAACCTTAGCCCTCCGACAACGCTGCAGGAGATGAATGAAGTGATTAGCGTTCTGCAAGCGAACGATATCATTCCCTTTGCGCTCGGAAATGAAGACCGCTGGCCAGCAGGCATATTTGCGCATTATTTCATGGATCGGTATGCCGGACCGGAACTGATCGACCGGCTGGTTGAAGGAGATGATCAGGTCAGCTTTGTGAATGAGCCGTATTTGGAAGCATTTGAACAGCTGGAAACTTGGATCAGGGCAGGGGCCTTCAGTCCTTATGCCAACAATCTGTCCACGGAAGAAGCGATAGCCCAGTTTACCGAAGGGAAGGCAGCGATGTATCTAAACGGCAGCTGGGATATTACGCTGTTCCGGAATGAGGATCATCCGGATTTTCAAAGTGAGGTCGGTGTCATTCCATTTCCGTCCCTACTGCCCGGAGAAGAACGATCCTTGGCAGGCGGATATACGATTGGCATCGGGCTGTCTTCGGATTTGGATGAACCAAAGAAGCAAGCAGCTTTGGAACTGCTGGGCATGTTCTATACCCCGGAGGTGCAAACAAGGCTGGTGTATGAGGGGCTGCGCGTGCCTTCCATGAAGATTGCCTATGATTCGAACAGAACAGGGCCGGTGTTTGCCCAGGTCACGGAATTAATGGAGGAATCGACGAGTACCTTTCTGCCATACGACAACAAGCTGTCACCTGAGGTGAACCGTTTATTCCTTAAAGTGATCGAGGATATGCTTGGAGGGCGTACGCAAGCTGCCGAAGCCCTGGAGCAAATTCAGAAATCCTCGGTGCAGGATTGGCAGCTGAGACGAAATACGGTGCCGGAGTAACCAGAAGAGACAAGGGGGAACGTCATGGGCGGAGCGGAAGGTAAATTCAGAGTCATGCTGGTTGATGATGAACCGATTATTCTGCGCAGTCTGAGGGCAGCCATACCTTGGGATGAGCTGGATCTGGAAGTTGTAGGGGAAGCCAAAACAGGAGACAGTGCTCTGAAGCTGGCGCGTGAACTATCGCCGCATATGATCATAAGCGATATTCGTATGCCGGGCATGGATGGCATTACGCTTATGAAGGAGCTTAAGGCGGATGAGGCGCGGCGAATCATCATTTTCATTAGCGGGTATGGTGAATTCGAATATGCAAGGGAAGCTCTGCGCGAAGGGGCTTTCGATTACTTGCTGAAGCCGATCGATCACGATGAGCTGTCTGAAACGATTGCCAAGGCGGCCAGAACGCTGGAGAAACAGATTGCCGATGACCAAATGCTGCACTCGATCAAGGTACTGTCGCTGCTGGCCCGGGAGCGAATGCTGACGGAATTCATAGAGGGAAACCGAAGCCCCTTGCAGCATATGCAATGGCTGGAAGACAGCGAGCTGAAGCATGAATACACGATGGCGGTCATTCAATTGGACCATTACTTGCGGCTTAACGAGTTATGGAGCATGGATGAGAAGCGATTGTGGCTGTTCGCTGTGCGGAATGTGCTGGAGGAGTGGTCCTTGCAGCATGGCGGACTTACCGTATTCCCTTTCCGCAGCGGGGAGTGGGTCCTCCTGTTTCCGAGTTTGTCGCAGGAGCGGCAAGAACAGATCGGGCGGGAATTAGTGCAATTAATCAAGCAGAACACGAAGCTCTCCTGTTCGGTTGGTTTCAGTTCCAGCATGGCCGGGATTGACCACTTGGGCACAGCTTACGAAGTGGCCGTCCGTGCGTTATACCAACGGTTCTATTCGGGAGAAGAGGGCGTGTTTCTCGGAACGCCCGAGGCCGCCATGGAAACGGCGAGTGAAGCGAAGTATCCGAAGCATCTGGAGTCGTTAATGGTGGAGAGCATCCGAACGCTTCACAAGGAGCGGCTGCTCGAGCTTTTTGATGAGACCAAAGCTTATATTGAGGAGCATGGATTCAACAAGGAGATGACCGAGCGGGTGCTGCTTGAATTGAGTGTCGTTCTGTACCGGCAATTTGAGCATATGAAGGTGCTGTTTGAGTGGTCCCTGGAGGAATTGCTGCAGGAGCTTCATGCTTCTGATACCCTTCAACAGCTGATGGCTGTGCTTAAGAATCATTTCAGCAGGTGGATTGCTGAGAGCCGATCAGGGCAATCCAAGGACAATATCCAGGCTGTGATGAATAAAGCGAAGGAGTACATTGCGGAGAATTACCAGAAGGATCTCAGTATTGAAGAGGTATCGGAACTGGCCGATTTGAGCATCAGTCATTTCTGCACCTTGTTTAAGGGAGCAACGGGATATACCTTTTTGGAGTATCTGACGGAGTGCCGGATCGAGAAGGCCAAGGGTATTTTGCTGAATACAGATGTGAAGGTATACCAGGTAGCACCGCTGGTAGGGTATCAGGATCCTCGATACTTTACACAGGTGTTCAAGAAGATAACAGGGAAAACACCATCCGAATATCGAGAAGAAGCGATAACCAAAGCTTAAATGTGGAGGAATCCCCATATTAGATCTAGGGGACATTCTACTGAGAATAGGGTCCGTCATAGCAGGGAATGAATAACAGATCCATTTTGTTCGGGTTTTTAGCCTGGAAGAAATGGATCTGTTATTTTTATTTTAAATATCTTAATATTAAGACTTGACGATTTAAGGTTTAAATACTAAACTAAAAATATAAGTTATTGGCGATAAGAAATATCAAATTAATGGAGGTTGAGGTCATGAAATTTAAAGGAATCCACCACGTATCCGCCTTAACGGCTTCGGCTTCGCGGAACTTTGATTTTTATACAAAAGTGCTTGGCATGAGATTGGTCAAAAAGACGGTAAACCAGGACGATGTTTCGGTCTACCATCTGTTTTATGGTGATGAAAAAGGAAATCCCGGTACGGAGCTGACCTTCTTCGAGATTCCGATGGCGGGACAGACCCGGGAGGGCAATAACAGCATTTCGGCAACGTCACTTCGTGTACCTAGTGACCGAGCTTTAGAATATTGGGTAGAGCGGCTTGATGAACATGGCGTGGATCGTGAGGAGATCAAGGAGCGTGCTGGCCGTCTGACGCTGCTGTTCCGGGATTTTGAAGGCCAACGGATCATCCTTGTTTCGGATGAACATAATGAGGGAGTTGCTGGAGGCACACCATGGGAAAAAGGACCAGTTCCGGGGGAATACGCCATCATTGGCTTAGGTCCGGTGCAGCTGACCGTACCTGACCCCGTGCAGACGGTAAAGGTGTTGACAGAGCTGATGGGTTTCCGTTACAAAGGGCAGTATGCCTCGTTTGTAGAAGGCCAGCCGGATATTCTTGTCTTTGAGACAGGGGAAGGCGGGACCGGAGCAGAAGTGCATGTGGAGGTACGAAGTGATCTTCCGCAGGAGCGGCTCGGTCGCGGCGGCGTTCACCATGTAGCATTCCGTGTAGAGGATGAAGAGGAGCTTCGTTCTTGGATCAGCCGGATTAGCAATGTGGGCTTTTCGAATTCGGGATTTGTTGACCGTTTTTACTTCCGTTCCCTGTACTTTAGAGAGCCTAACGGTATTTTGTTCGAAGTAGCGACTGACGGACCGGGATTTGACACGGATGAGCACATCGACCATCTGGGCGAATCTCTTGCGCTGCCGCCATTCCTGGAGCCGAAGCGGGAACAGATTGAAGCTAATCTTAAGCCGCTGCATACAATTCGATAATGATAATGGCGCATATGTGCGCAAAGCACACAACACCGGACAAGTCTCTGTTAAGGGGCGATTGCCCGGTGTTTTCTTTTACATATCAGAAAGTATAAACTTCGAAGCTTGTGATTTCTGATATCGTAAGAAAAACATCTTATAGCAGAGGTCTGCTATCTGAGAAAGTTACGTTGACAGGCCTTTTTCTAACCTATTCGTACAGCCGGGTAATAGCCTTTACCGCTGTACTGACATGCTCCCGCAGCTCTTGTGGAGCAATGACCTCGATCTCCGCTCCGCAGCTAAGCAGAATAGCTGAAGCTGACTCCATTGTATTAAATTCCAAATCTGCCGAGATCCATCCGCTCTGTGAGTTATCCATGTCGCAGCGGAGTATTTTGACGTATCGCTCCCGCTCAAGGCGCTCGGTAAGATTGACGCTCATACGCACCTGCGCCGGATATTGCGGGAGATTCTGCATGAACCGTACCAGTGACTCCTCCCAATAATTGGCCAGATTAAAGTCAGGCGGGCGCTCGAAGGCTTCCTCGGTCATGACGGCATCAACGATTCTGGACACACGGTAGGTTCGGAGTTCGCCTTGGGATTCGGCTACCACATACCAGGTGCTGCGTTTGGCAACCAATCCGAGCGGATGAATAATTCTTTCGACTCGCTCCTCTCCCTTCATATATTGAATTCTGGTGATACGATCCAGCCACAGAGCCTCCTGAAGCACGGTAAGGTACGGATGCGTTTCACGATAGGAGTGCCAGCCTGCGCCATCAATATGGATTTTCTCCCGTATCATTTCAGCGTCCTGCCTGATGGAGCGGGGAGAAGAAGCCAATAATTTCTGATAGGCCGCGTCAAAATGCTTGCGGATTCCCAAATCACCGATCAGTGGGCTGTGACTAGTCACAAGCAGGGAGATCAGCTCATCATGCGTCATCCCGGTCAGGTTAGTTCGATAACTCTCTTCAAGCACCCAACCCCCAAGGGAGCCTCTTTCCGCATAGACGGGAATACCGGCCGAGCTGAGGCTTTCCATATCGCGTATTATCGTTCGTTCCGAAACCTCGAGCTGCTCCGCCAAATAACGGGTGCTCTTCTTACCTCCGTTTTGGAGCATCAGCATAATGGATAATAGACGATCGGCCCTCAAATCAGCTCACCTCTTTATCATGTGTAGAAATTAATTTCATTGTAGCACGGATATAAGACAAGGGATGTCATATATGACGGGTACGATAAGGATGTTGAGAATATTCAGTATACAGGTGGAGGTTATGCAATGAAGAAGAACGATCTAAAGCCATTACAAGGTAAAGTAGCTGTCGTTGCCGGAGCGACCCGAGGGGCTGGACGTGCGATTGCAGTGATGCTGGGCGCTGCAGGAGCCACGGTATATTGCACGGGACGAAGCACACGGGGACAGGCATCGGATATAAAGCGGTCCGAGACGATTGATGACACGGCTGATATGGTAACGGCACGAGGCGGGGTGGGCATCGCCGTGCAATGTGACCATACCGTGGAGGAGCAAGTTAAGGCATTATTTGAACGAATTCGCAGGGAGCAGGAAGGACGGCTCGATATCCTCGTCAATGATATATGGGGAGGCGAGAACATCACGCACTGGAATATCCCTTTTTGGGAGCAGTTTCTATCTGATGGCCTGTTAATGCAGGAGCGCGCGGTGACGGCGCATATGATCACAAGTTATTATGGTGTGCCACTGATGGTGGAGAACGGTGGCGGATTGGTTATTGAAGTCACCGATGGATCTACGTATCGGTATCGGGGGAACTTGTACTACAGCTTGGCCAAAATCTCGGCAATCCATCTGGCTGAAGCCATGGCGGAAGAGCTGCGTCCATACCAGGTAACGGCGCTATGCGTGACACCGGGGTTTCTACGTTCCGAACAAATGCTGGATTACTTTGGCGTGACGGAAGACAATTGGCGGGATGCTGCTGCGCAGGAGCCGCATTTCATCGAATCGGAGACTCCGTATTTTCTAGCGCAGGGCGTCGCAGCACTCGCCGCCGATCCGAATGTCGCCGACAAGAGCGGTAAGGCCTTGACCAGCTGGGATTTATCCGATGAATACGGGTATATTGACATCGATGGCCGTAAGCCGCATTGGGGCAATTATGCGAAGAAGAATGGACTTCCTGTATCTTAGAATAGAACAAAACTACAAAAACAGGGTGACCTGCTGCCGTGAAGGCAATAGGTCACCCTGTTTATTGTGGATCTTATCCATGAATGGGCTAATGCCGCTGACCGTGACTCTGGGTCTACAGTTCCCGGTTAAGCACACTCAAGCACAATCCACTTCACCGGTTATGAACGGCCGCGTCTCATCGAACCCATGATCAGGCTGACAACAAAGACGAGGACGACGGCACCGATCAGAGCAGGCAGGATGAAGAATCCACCCATTTCAGGTCCCCAAGATCCGAGCAGAAGGCCACCGAGCCAAGCGCCGACGAAACCAGCAATGATGTTACCGATGATACCGCCCGGGATGTCTCTGCCCATAATCAAACCTGCGATCCAACCAATGATACCACCAACGATTAATGACCAAAGAAAACTCATGCTTATCACCTCGTATAAGTTATAGTTGTTTGTGCCTTACTATTAACCAAAGACGTGACTTTTAAACCGAATCGAACATGAACTTGAGTAAAAAAATTCTTCCAAGTTGATAAGAAACGTTGCTGTTCTTTGATAAATCTGAGGCTTTTGATTATGCTTGAAGTACTCAAGGTTGTACATGGTAAAGGAGCTGGCATGTGACTCATGGTTGAGAAATGGACAGAAGAATACACGATTCAATCCGTTGATGCAGATTTTAAAGGGGAGTGTCGTTGGTCCTCACTGCTTAGTATTTTGCAAAGAGCGGCTGACAGGCATATTGAAGCGCTCGGGATCAGTCGCGAGGAAATGATTGAGCGGGGAATGGGCTGGATGCTGATAACGCTGGAGCTCGATATGCGGCGAATCCCAAGGGATATGGAAACCTTGTATGTGGATACCTGGAGCCGCGGCTCCAAAGGGGCGCTCTGGCATCGAGACTATCGGATCAAGGACAGCAGTGGTGACATACTTGGTGAGGCTCGCTCGGTCTGGGCACTGGTGGATATCCATAAGCGGAAAATATTACGCCCATCCATGTTTCCATACGAGGTGCCGATCGGTCAGGAAACGGTTGGAGAGCTGCCAAGCAAAGCTGTATTGCCTGAAGGAATACAACTATATGAAGCCTACCCATACATTGTCAGGTATAGTGGAATCGATACAAATGGTCATTTGAATAATGCAAGATATGCAGATTTGTGCTTTGATGTGCTGGATGAGCAAGAGCTGCAGGAAGGCAAAGTGACTGGTTTCAAAATTACATACCATCATGAAGCCAGATGGAAGGACACGATGCTGGTCAATCGTTCATCAGAACAGAACGGCAGGGTATACGTGCAGGGCACATCGCCGGACGGAACCAACTTTTTTGAAGCGGCTATCGTTAGGGAATCATAAACCATCAGGCGAATTCTTTCGGAAGGGAAGGAGCGGCCTGACGCTTCATGGAGGGTGAACGGATGTACAAAATCATGATCGTTGAGGATGACCCCAAGCTGGCAGGGCTGCTACAATCGCATATCGAACGGTACGGAAATGATGCAATCATCGTCGAGGATTTCGATCATGTGCTGGAGCAATTCCAGGAGATAAAGCCGCATATTGTTCTGCTCGACGTGAATCTGCCAAGCTTTGACGGATATTATTGGTGCCGCCAGATCAGGTCGATATCCACCTGTCCGATTATTTTCATATCCGCCCGGAACGGGACCCCTGATCAGTTGCGGGCGCTGGAGAACGGCGCGGATGATTATATCACCAAGCCGTTTGCATATGATATCGTCATCGCCAAGATTCACAGCCAGTTGCGCCGCGTATATGGTGATTATGCAGCTGCCTCCGCCGAGCGTACGGTTGAGAAGGACGGGCTAATCCTGTACCCCGAACGGATGGAGCTGATTCTTGAGGACCGGACATCCGTACTTACCAAAAAAGAAACCATCCTCCTGGAGACGCTGCTGAGCCGGAGCCCCCGGCTGGTCACGCGCGAAACGATTCTGGAGAAGCTGTGGGATGATACGTTCGTTGATGATAATACGCTCAGCGTGAATATTAACCGAGTGCGCAAACGGCTTGCGGAGTTAGGGATTGAGAATGCGCTGGAAACGATCCGTGGCTCCGGGTATCGCCTGCAAACGGTTTGGAAGAGGTAAGGGAAGTCTATGAAAAAGCTGTTTTGGCGTGAGCAACTGCCCTTGATACTATTTACGGTCGCCGAGTTGTTCGTGGTGCTGCTCGTATTCTGGTATGACGGTTATGATCATCCGATGACAGCGGCCTATGCTCTTTTCCTCGGCCTGACCATTCTGGGCGGATACTTGGCATTCCGGTATTTCACGCACCGGGATTTCTATGAACGGCTGTCACAGCCTATCAAGTCGCTGGAGGAATCGATCAAGCATAATGAATCGGCCCCGCTGCCTACGGCCCTTAGCGAGCTCATGGAAGAGCAATACCGTCAATACCGAACGGTTATGGAAGAGTGGGAGCGCCGGCGGAAAGAGCATATGATCTTCATGAATCAATGGGTACATCAGATGAAAACGCCGTTGTCTGTCATTGAGATGATCACGCAAGAGGATGATAACGACTCCTTCAAGAGTATATCCGAAGAGTCCGACCGGATTCGGCGCGGGCTGGAGATGGTGCTCTACATGTCCAGGCTCGAAACCTTTGAACAGGATTTCAGCGTGGAGCCCGTGAAGTTGCACCAGATTGCAGTTGATGCAGTTCATGAGAACAAGCGCTATTTTATTCACAGCCATGTATATCCGGAAGTCCGGATCAATCCGGACCTCACCGTTCAGACGGATGCCAAGTGGCTTCGGTTCATCATGCTGCAGCTGCTGTCCAACGCCATCAAATATTCCGCCGGCACCGGTCTTAAAGTGACAATCCAAGCCCACCGGAGCGAGCGACATGTCGTGCTGGAGATCACGGATCGGGGGATGGGCATACCCCGATCCGACATGAAGCGGGTGTTCGACCCGTTCTATACCGGGGAAAACGGACGCAGGCTGAAGGAATCCACCGGCATGGGCTTGTATCTCGTCAAGGAGGTCGTTTATAAAATGATTCACCAAATCGAGCTGGAATCCGAGCCGGGGAAAGGAACAACCGTGAGGTTGATTTTCTCGGGGTGAGGCCTGCTTGGTGTAGACGTCTCTTGGGTGGTTAGAGTTCATTTATTACAGTTGCAGGTGACATTGATGAAAATAGCATTATGTAGGCTGTAAAGCATGTGTTAGAGATATCTAGTTCGATTTCTTGTTAAACTTTGGATTGAATCACCTAAATACTTTATGAGGGCACCTTATCTCGGATAAACGATGGTTATTGAAATCATCATGAAGCCCTGAGATAAGGTTCTTTCTTTTGTTTTAAATAATGAGTAGGTATCGGCACGCGCCAGCGAAAGAGGACGAAACGATTCCGAAGAAGCGAAGCGGTCGCCTTTGCACCCGAATTTTTACCACAGTGTAATCGTTCAGAAAATTTGGGGGCAACAGCGATCGTAGGAACGTTACGTACTCGGAGCGGTCTTGAGAAGCGCAAAAGTAAAAACATGAATCTTACACCGATGTAAGATTGGTGAAAGAGTGATCGATAGGAGATGCTCTGGGGATGCTATACACTAACCTTACAAGATATGAAATAACGAAGGTGAGGTTTACAAGATGGAAATACTGAACGTGCGCAATCTGGGCAAAGTCTACAAGGCCGCGGTGTCCCATGAGGCGCTTTCCAATATCAATTTGAGCATCAACGAAGGGGAATTCGTTGGCATCATGGGACCTTCCGGAAGCGGAAAAACAACGCTCCTTAACATGATATCCACCATCGACCGTCCCACATCCGGAGAGATCCACATTGGCGGGGAAGATCCATTCCGTTTATCCCAGGATAAACTCGCGATGTTCCGCCGCCGTGAGCTCGGGTTTGTCTTTCAGTCCTTCAATCTGCTGAATACGTTGACGGTGAAGGAGAACATTTTGCTGCCGTTGGCGCTGGACGGTGTGGATCTGGATGAGATGAATCGCCGAGTGGGCATATTGGCCGAGAAGCTCGGCATTACATCGATTCTGGATAAGCGGACCTACGAAATATCGGGGGGACAGGCACAGCGGACGGCCGTAGCACGGGCGATGATCCATGTACCGAAGCTGGTTCTGGCCGATGAACCAACGGGGAATCTGGACTCCAAATCGGCACGCGATGTCATGGAGATGATGGAACGGAGAAACAAGGAAGACCAAGTGACAATGCTGCTGGTCACCCATGATCCGGTCGCTGCAAGCTACTGCAATCGGGTGGTGTTTATCAAGGACGGTCAGTTGTACAACGAGATCACGTACGGTGAGAGCCAGTCGGCCTTTTATCAAAAAATCATCAATGTGTTATCGCTGCTGGGAGGTTCGGGACATGAATTTTCGCCAGTTCGCCATTAACAATGTCCTGCGCAGCAAGCGCACGTATATCGCCCATTTCCTGAGCAGTGCCTTCTCGGTCATGATTTTCTTTACCTACGGGCTGCTGTCGTTTCATCCGCAGCTGAAGGACGGCCTGGTCTCCTCCAGCGGTACCATGTCCATGCTGGGCACGATGGGCATGACGGTATCGCAATACATTGTGTTTGTTTTTTCATTTTTCTTCCTGCTGTATTCGGTGGGGGCCTTCATCAAGGTCCGGAAAAGGGAGTTCGGCATTCTGCTGATCCTCGGCATGTCCCGCAAGCAATTGAACCGGATGCTATTTATCGAAAACATCTTGATTGGCGTTGCGGCGATCGTTGTCGGCATCGGAACGGGCCTGCTGTTCTCCAAGCTGATTCTGTTAATCAGCGCCAAGCTGCTGGCCGTGGATACCGGGCTTCCGTTTTATTTTCCGCTCGAATCGCTGATCATCACGGCAGCAGCTTATGCCGTATTGTTCCTGCTGATTGCGCTGTTCTCCTCGTTCATGCTGCGAAAGGGCACTCTGCTCGCCCTTGTGAAAGCGGAGGAAAGCCCCAAGCCGCAGCCGAAAGCATCACCTTGGCTCGCCGTGCTGGCTGTCCTGCTGATTGGTTCCGGATACGGCATGGTCATGGTTTTTGCGATACTCCAAATTTTCAATTTGTTATTGCTGCTTGGGGGCGTCGTATTCGTTATCATCGGCACTTACTTTCTCTTCACCCAGTTCAGCGTGTTCTTCATGCGGTACCTGCAGAGAAAAGAGCGATTCTTCTTCAAAAGAACCAATCTGTTGACGATCTCCGAGCTGCTGTACAGAATTAAGGATAACGCGGTGATGTTCTTCCTCGTTTCGGTCATTTCGGCATCTGCCTTTACCGGCATCGGAACTACGCTTGCGATCGGGGATCCGGGCCTGTCGGCCATGGAAAATCCCTATGCCTACACGTATTCCATGTACGAGGAGAATGCGGACAATGACAATCGACATCTTGATATCATCAGGGATGAACTCAAGAAAGGGGGATTCGATTACAAGGAGGCGGAGGTGACCCCGATTTTCTCGGATAACGGGGTGAATCTGATTAAGCTGAGCGAATATAACAGTCTCATTCAGTCGCTGGGTTACCCTGCAGAAACATTGGGTGACCTGGAAGGGATCTTGACTCCGGGAACGGTCACGGAGAAAAACGGCTACCGGATTGACGGCTTATTGAATGATCAGTTCGAGGTCATGAACGGCAACCAATCGGAAACCGTAAAGGTGCTCAAAGCCGAAACGTTCATTGCGATACCCGAAACCTACGGCGATACGCTGGTCGTATCCGACCGCTTGTACGAGGATGTGTTCCAGGTACAACAGGATCAGGAATACGGATATGCGGCATACCATACGTTTTACGTGCAGGATTGGAAGAATACAGGGGATGCGTCCAGAGCGATTATGGATCGACTCAGTGAGAATGAAGACTACAGCTATTATCTAAAATCATTATATTTGGACTGGAAAAGCGCCCAGCAGCAGAACGGAATTCTGCTTATGGTGAGCGGCTTGGTCGGCATTGTCTTTTTCACCTTCGCGGCAAGCTTTGTTTATTTCCGGCTGTACGCAGATCTAGCCCGGGATGAACAGCAGTATCGCATGATTGCCAAAGTCGGCCTCAGTAAAAAAGAGCTTGGCACCATTATTACCAAGCAGCTTGTCATCATGTTCTTTTTGCCGATGCTGATCGCGCTCATTCATAGCGGTGTTGCCTTTGTAGCCCTGCAGCAGCTGGTAGACTTCTCGATCGTTGGGCACAGTTTTAAGATCTTCATCTTCTTCCTGAGCATACAGATCATTTATTTCTTTATTACTCGCTGGCGTTATCTAGATCGTCTCAATAAAATCATTCAGTAAAAAATCGCCATTTCTTCGTTGAAAAGTGCCAAAACGGGTATGTTATTACAAGAAGCACTTACAACGAGAAGTGGGGGCGATTCCATAATGAATGATCACAGTATGTTAAAGACGGGTGCCGTAGAGACTGAAGAGATTACGCCGGATATTCTATCTTTGCGTACTGTAATGGTGAACGTCCAGATGATCGGTACGCCTGGAACGGGAGATTGGGTACTGATTGATACGGGGCTCAGGAATTTTGAAGGCTCCATTGTAGAAGAAGCTGAAAAAAGATTCGGAAAGCCGCCGGTATGCATCGTGCTTACGCATGGCCATTTTGACCATGTCGGGAATGTGAAGGAATTGACGGACCGCTGGAGCGTACCTGTCTACGCTCATCAGGACGAACTGCCGTTTCTTACGGGAAAAGAAGACTATCCACCTGGAGATCCAAGCGTAGGCGGCGGATTGATGGCCCGCGTTGCTCCGATGTATCCGAACAAAGCCATCGATCTGGGCTCCAGGATACAACCTCTGCCGGAGGACGGTAGCGTGCCGGGTCTTCCTGAATTCAAATGGCTGCCGACACCGGGCCATAGCCCCGGCCATATCTCTCTGTTCCGCGAACGGGATCGAGTCCTCGTGGCGGGAGACGCGGTGATTACGGTGAAGCAAGAGTCGGCGTTAGCCGTCATCGGGCAGGAGAAGGAGCTGCATGGTCCGCCGATGTATTTTACGCCGGATTGGGATCTTGCACGAGAATCGGTTCGTCGCCTGGCAAGCTTGAATCCCGGAGTTCTGATCACGGGACACGGGGTTTCGATGCGGGGTGAGGAGCTAATGACTTCACTTGCGCGGTTGGCCCGGGACTTTGACCGTTTAGCCGTTCCCGAGCAAGGTCGATATGTGGATAAGGATACGAAATGAATGTGAAGGGATCCAGTTATCCGTTTCATGATATGAACGATTCATAGGCTGAACGAGACACCGTGAGGGCGATGACCGACCTTGCGGTGTTTTTTCATAGGCTGAATATTCAATATGGCAATGATTAGTGGAATTGTGCAAAAATGAAGGTGATGGAAACTCCAGATTTTAAAAAAAAGATAAACTGACGTGAACCTGAGCACGCTCTCAGGCATCTAACTTATGTAAGGCCAAGGAAGTATTGCAAAGGAGGTCTCCCAATGTGAACAAGAAATCCAATATAGAGCGCGATGCTCAGCTTGCCAAGCATGGGGATCGAGAAGCCTTCAGTAGGCTGATCCATGCTTATGAGCGTAATTTGTATGGCTTAGCCCGCTTGTATCTGAGGAGGGAAGAGGATTGCGCGGATGCCGTACAGGAAGCGATTATTAAATCCTTCGCAGCTATGCCAACCTTGAAGGAGCCTGCTTATTTCAAAACATGGCTGTCCCGTATTCTCATTCATGAATGCCTGCAACTGCTGCGCTCCCAACAGCGGCTGTGGACGGTTGAACTTGCCAGTGGGGGCGCCGATGCCCTGCCGTATGAAGCGATCGAGCTCAACGAAGCCGTGACCCATCTGGAAGATGATTTACGCAGGGTCATTCAGCTTCACTATTACCGGGATATGCCGATTAGCCATATCGCCAAGATCGCAGGGATACCGGAAGGAACGGTGAAATCCCGGCTGTACCGGGCCCGCGCCATTTTGGCGGAAAGATTGGATCCCTCCACGGAAAGGAGCGTGGTCCATGACCCGATAGTAGGTAAGGAGTCGAGTCGGAATGACTTAACTCCTATCATGGCGATCCGAACGGCTAGGCTTGCCGGGGATTACGGTATCCTTTACAGATCATGGGGAGCGGCGGCTTAATGGAAACGAATCTGAATGTCAGATTGATGGACAAATCCGACCTTGAAGCAGAGTATTATATCGATCCCGGTTGGCAGGGTAGCGGATTAGGCTCGGCATTAATATGAAGGCATACCTAAACTCGGTTCACAATCATTATGGTGCTGCTTACGGGAAAGGATCTTTCTGCGGAGGATTTTTATCGGAAACTACGGCTTTGAAGCGAAGAAGGATATTATTTTTTATGGTCAACAGTTTTTAGTCGGCGGGATTTATATCGAAAATAGGGGAGCTGTCTTGATGTCGGTGCGTGTTCTTAACTAACCAAATTGTATAGGACTCTGGCTTGTGTTTTGGGAAAAGACCCACTTTATGTGAGGTTTATTTGTCATGGCGCAATAGCTGGAGTCCACCTGGTTAAGAACACAACAGCCATCCCTTATATATTGACTGTACAGCCGAGCTCTGAGCACGGCTTCCCGCTTGAGGGGACAGAAGGTGGACGATGGTTCATGGACTTCTGTCCTTTTTTTATTACTGCAGCACGTATGGGGTTACGTGTGTTCTTTTCCAGGGGCAATAACCATCCCATATTCAGGAAAAGAGCGTGATTCGAATGATCGATTATATAGGAAAAGTAAAAACCAAGGTTCGTCTCCAGGAAGGCGTTCAGGTGATCGAACAGCTGCTGGTGGCGAGTTATATGCGTCCTGGCATATCAACCAAAGAGCTGGGGCGTCATACCTATCTCCCGGTTCCGGTCGCTGCGGCGATCAAGAAGGAGCTCATCCAAGCAGGGGCTCTCATTCAAGAGCAGGGAGTCCGCTGCACCCATTCCGGGAAGTATTATGTTGAACATGAGTTAGGATACAGCGGCTTGGATTTAGATTTGTATCAGAAGCTGATGGCCAATGAAACTGATTGGCAGACGGAGCTTTCGGATGTACTAGCAAGGCTCACGGAGATACTGGAGCAGCGCCCACAAGTCGATGTACAGATCGATCAATCCCAATGCACGGTCGAGACGAGTCTCCGGAGAGCAGTTCTGTCTCTGAGGGAGCATAGCCTGATCGGAAAAAAAATCCTGTGTGTCGGCGATGACGATCTCGTGAGCATCTCCCTGGGTCTGCTTCTTAAACGGCTGTTCCCGAACGCTAAAGATCAGAGGGCAAGCATTACCGTAATGGACATCGATGAGCGATTCCTGCAGTTTATCCAGGGCGCGGCTGCAAAAGAGGACTTAGTGGTTACATGCAGGCATATCGATCTCAGACAGCCTTTGCCTCAGGGCTGGAGCGGGCAATATGATTGCTTTTTCACTGATCCGCCGTACACGCTTCAAGGGCTGACCCTGTTCTTATCCAGAGGGATTAGCGCGTTGAAACGCGAAAAAGGATGCCCCATCTTTCTCTCCTTTGCCCACAAATCTCCTGATTTCACATGGTCCATGCAGCGTGATTTCGTCCGCATGGGTTTGTCGGTAAAACAGGTGCTGCTTCATTTCAATCAGTATATCGGAGCGCAGATGATTGGCAATAGCAGCCAGATGATCGTGCTGACAACGACGGAATTTACGGAGCCATATATGACGGATTCTTTTGAGGAGGAGCTTTATACAGGCGAGGTTAGGCGAACGGTCCGAATCTACAAATGTATTCAATGTCAGGGCGAGCTGCAGGTGGGCGTGCAGGGTGATTATTCCACGATTGAGGATTTGAAGAATCAGGGTTGCCCAGTATGCGCCAATCAAACGTTTAATTTGCTGGATAAGAAAATGATCTGACGATCTTTGTGGAAACAATCGATGGGAGGTTATAATAGGGGCATAGAGGAAGGGGAGGGCTATGAAAGTATTAGTATTGGCTGAGAAGCCGTCCGTTGCGAAAGAAATTGCAAGAGTAATGGGGAGCCGTGAGAAGCAGAAGAGTTATTTTGAAGGACCGAAATATATTGTGACCTGGGCGCTCGGGCATCTGGTAGGTCTTGCGGAACCCGAGGATTATGATAAGAAGTATCAGACCTGGGCATTGGAGGATCTGCCGATTCTCCCGGACAATACACGGCTGAAAGTGCTGAGGGAAACTAGTCATCAGTTCAAGACGGTCCAGCATTTGATGAAGCGGCAGGATGTCGGGGAGTTGATTATTGCTACAGATGCCGCGCGTGAGGGGGAACTGCTTGCACGCTGGATTCTAAAAATGGCGAAGTGGAACAAGCCGTTCAAACGGCTGTGGATTTCTTCTCAGACCGATAAGGCGATTAAGGAAGGTTTCGCATCCCTCAAGCCGGGGCAGCAGTTCGACCGATTGTATGAGTCTGCGCGCTGCCGGGCGGAAGCGGATTGGATGGTCGGGCTTAATGTGACGCGTGCGCTGACAACCAAGTTTAATGCACAACTGTCGGCAGGAAGAGTTCAAACACCAACGCTTGGAATGATCATGGATCGTGAGAAGGAGATCATAAATTTCCGTTCCCAGGAGTATGAGACATTGCAGGCCGATCTTGGAAGCTTTGAGGTTTCATGGCGTCCGGCTGGCGGTGACGGTCGTATCTTCGAGAAGGAGAAGGCAGCGAAGTTGAAGCAGAAGCTGGAGGGCGGCTCCGGAAAAATCGTCAGCGTGAAAAAGAGCGAGAAAACAGAACCGCATCCGCTGGCTTATGATTTAACCGAACTGCAGCGGGATGCCAACCGTCGGTACGGGTTCTCGGCCAAGCAGACCTCGAATGTGCTCCAGCGCCTGTATGAGCAGCATAAGCTGGTCACCTACCCGCGGACGGATAGCCGTTACCTGACCTCCGATATGGTCGGGACCTTAAAGGAAAGATTGTCGAGCATCGCGATCGGACCTTATGCTTCTCTTGCACGGCCGCTGCTGCGCAAGAATCTATCGCCAAGCAAGCGGGTCGTGGATGACAGCAAGGTTACCGATCATCACGCTATCATTCCGACCGAACAGACCGTGCTGCTGAATCAGCTATCTGTTGATGAACGTAAGCTGTACGATCTCATCGTGCGCCGGTTCATTAGCTTGTTCTATCCTCCTGCCCGCTACGATAATGTATCCGTAACCGTGCAGATTGAGGGTGAACAGCTCTACGCCAAAGGCACTACTATTAAGGACAACGGATGGCGTGAGGTATATGGCGGCGATTATGATGATGAAGCTGACGACGAGCATGACGATGGTCAGAGCGGGTCTTCATCGGGCAAGCTCCTGCCGGAGCTGAAAGAAGGAGAATCGGTGAAGGTGGTCCGGTGCGTGCTGAAGCCAGGACGTACCCAGCCGCCGAAGCGGTATAACGAGGCAGCGCTGCTCTCCCAGATGGAGAAGCATGGTCTTGGAACACCGGCGACACGAGCGGACATTATTGAGAAGCTGGTGAGCTCGGACACGATCGAACGACAGGGGCAGACCCTTCATCCGACAGGCAAGGGCAAGCAGTTGATTGAGCTTGTCGCTCCGGAGCTCCGCACACCAGATCTCACGGCGCGGTGGGAGGCCGAGCTGGAACGAATTGCGAAGGGGCAGGGCAAGCCGGAGCCTTTCTTGCGCGGCATACGGGATATGACGAAGAAGCTGGTCACGGACGTGAAGGGAAGCGATGCGGAATACAAGCCGCATAATGTCTCGAACAGCCACTGTCCGGATTGCGGCACAAGACTGCTGGAGAAGAAGACCAAGCGCGGCAAGCTGCTGGTCTGTCCGAGTGACGATTGCGGCTATAAGCGCTCAGGAGAGAAGCGTCTGTCCAACCGTCGCTGTCCACAGTGCCATAAGAAAATGGAGATGAAGGAAGGCAAGGCAGGTCTCTTCGTACAATGCCTTGGCTGCGGGATCACAGAAACGCTCAAGAAAGACGCCAAGCATGTGAACAAACGCGAGGAGCGGAAGCTTGTGCAGCAATACAGCAAGCAGGAGTCGATCGGTTCCAATCTGGGCGATCTGTTGAAGGCCGCCCTGGAACAGAAGGGGAAGGAATAACCTAACTCAACGGATCTCGGCTGCGTGAACAGCGGTATATTGCTGGCTGGAGCATAACCTGGGGTAGAATAGTTCATTCTACGGATAGGGGGTGATTTGCATGCCGCATCATAAAGCGAGAAAAAGCGAAAATCAGCAGAACAAATCCAGCATCCTTGAGGAGAGCAAAACCCTCAAGCCGAAGAAGGCTGCAGACTATGTTCCAAGTCTGAACGAAATACCCAAGAATGAATCATAAGTTTTCGTAAGTTGTTGAAGAAAAATAGTCTGGTTGCCATTATCCAAAGGACACGGTCCGTTTCGTTGCTCGCGTTCGGTCGGTGTCCTGATAATGGCAGTCACACTCAAGATGGCTGGTCGGATGCATGGTCAGATCATTGTTTTCATCAGCCTGCAGTTTTATAATAAGGATAGAGCGTATAGCTGATGGCTGGTTGGAAGGATCGATCAGTTGGAATGGAGGTGCATGAACCCACTTGAAACCTGCACTGATCGTTTGGATTGTTTTTATCAATGCGGTTGCCTATCTGGTCATGTCAGACGATAAACGTCGAGCCCGTATGGGAAGGGACCGCGTGCCGGAGAAAACCCTTTTTCTGCTTGCAGCCATAGGCGGAGCCTTGGGGATATGGATTGCCATGTACCGCAAGCGTCATAAGACGAGGCATTTGACTTTTAAAGTCGGAGTTCCGCTGCTGCTCATCGTCAATGTTGCATTATATACGTATTTCTGGGGCTAATGCTGATTACTCTGGATACATAGGCACCCTAAAGCTGGTTAGCAAGCTCGATTCATACGGGTATCATATTGTTTAATTATATATAGTTGGTCTTTTAACAATAGAAAGAGGTGGCCTGTATGCTTTTTACTAAAATTCTTCTAGCTTACGACGGCTCCAAAGCAGCGAATAAAGCGCTCGGACGTGCGGTTGAGCTTGCCAAAGTAACGCCGGGAGCGACGCTGGATGTCATTCATGCATATGATTTTCCGCGTTTTTTTGTTGGGGAAGGGCTTGCTCCGATTCCAGCTTCACTTAATAAAGATGTCTACGATCTTGCTGTACAGACGACAGAGGAAGTCCGTGAAAAGATCGAAAACTCCGGCGTCAACGGTCAAGTGGAGATGATCCAGGGACCTCCGGCCGAAGTCATTCTGGAATATGTTGAGCAGAACGGCAATGATCTCATTATCATTGGCAGCCGTGGCCTTGGGGGCATTCGCGAATTTGTACTGGGCAGTGTCAGCCATAATGTGGTGCAGCATGCAACAGTTCCGGTACTGGTGGTCAAATAATACAGCTAGGGACGCTAAAGCGTCCCTTTTTTATACATATACTTCAATACGACACCACTGCTGATTACGATGAAGGTGTATTCATGTACAAATGGAGAAGTTAAGGTATAGGAGGATGGTTAACCTGTTATCAAAAAAGAAAAATACGATTATTTCTCTTGTGATGACTTTAATCCTCGCGGCAGTAGCTTACTATTACTTTGTCATTTATAGCTCCGTTCGTGACATATCCTTACCCGCCACCTACAAAGGGTATTCAACTGCACAAGCATTATTCTCCGGTGCTGATTTGGTTGTGATTGGGAGTCCAATTAAAGACTTTGAGGATCGTGAAGTGATTCTGAAAGAGCGTTCCAGGGGCATTATCGAATATATTGTAACCTCTACAGAAATTAATGTAGAAAAGGTATTGAAGGGGCCTAAAGAGGATGCTGTTAATCTTAAAGTAATTGAACCTATCGGTATAAGACAGACTTACAGAGGTAAAGAAAGAATAGCAAGTGATGGATATACCGCGATGAGAAAAGACAGCCAATACGTAATATTTTTAGGTGAAAACACGTTTGGTCAATACAGTGTCATTAATATGCAGGCTGGAAAATTCAATCTGGATGGAACAGATCCCGATGATCTCTCGGGAGAAGAGTCATTTAATAAGCAAAGAATTTTCACAGAACTTAAAACGGATTTTTCTCAGGAATTAAAATAAGGCGGGATTATCCCGCGGGACGCTATAGGCGTCCCCTATATTAAATCCCAAGACTTAGTGCTCATGGCAAGCAATTCATTGGGAGAGGGGAGTCATTATGGAAATTATTCTTCTTATCGTCGTAGTCGTTCTAGCCGTTCTTATGATCTCCAGCCGTATGGCAGCCATCGAGAAACGAATGAAGCAGCAGCAGGCTGTTTTGAACCAAATCGCCAAACATCTAAGCGCTCCCGAACCGCCGGTTCATGAGGAAGTCAAAAGGCTGCTTCGTGAAGGGCAGGATATCAAGGCGGTTAAAACTGTCAGGGAAGAATTAGGGTTATCTTTGCTTGAAGCTAAACAATATGTAGATGCAATCAAGAATGGTGAACATTAGACCAGGGCGGGAAGACCAGGGCAGATTTCATTTTGGTTATAGGTGAGGTGTCGCATTCTCCAAGGTGAGTTCTAAGCGTCCGCCACGGTGCTCGATTTTGTGCAGGCTGGTATTTGCCGCCGGGAAGAACGGGTTCTTATTACTCCATACGATATCCTTCATTATATGGTAAATGATATTGATGACTCCGCCGTGAGTGACCACCAATACGTTTTCGTTTATTTCTAGCTGGTTCTGGCATAACCTCACGAAGGTTTCCTTAATCCGCGCAAAATTCTCCTGGGGACTCTCACCGCCAGGGTATTTTTCGTCCATCCCTAAGCTGGAAAAATACAATCCGGGGAATCGTTCTTCAGCTAAAGCGTGAGGCATACCGGCGAGCAGACCGTTGTTGGTCTCCCTCCAACCCTCGGAGCCATGAAAGGGCAGGCCGAGCTGATTGGCAAGGATGGCAGCAGTCTGAGAAGCCCTCTGCAGATCACTGCATACAATCCGGTGGATATTAAAATCATGCTTGTGTTCACTAAGGTACTGCCCCAGTTTCTCCGCTTCCCTGATTCCTTCATTGATGAGCCCCCGCTGGCTTCACCCTCCGCGGTATCCTTCTTCATCTTGACCATGTCTAACGAGATAGATAGCCATTTGGTTCCTCCTTAGAAATAGATTCTTGTATGGGACAATTAAGTATTCTATCGTATTTAATTCTAGTGGCGGATCTTAAGAATTCGACACTTAACTCGATCTTCCTTGTAAGCAACTACAATTAAAGAGCAGAATACGGTTTTATTTTTATTCTGCTATAACACTTTTCCCTTACCCTCTATGCAGCAGCAAAAAAAAGTCCGCGCTCCAGCGGAGCAGACGAATCGTGGATGGAGAAGCGAAGCGTTCGCCTTTAAACACGGGAAACTTCCTTAAAGATAGTTCATTCCAGTTTCCCGTGTTTAACAGCGATCGGAATCACGATGCGTCAGCGCAGCGACGACTATGCTCCACATGTACTGCTCAGGGCTTCTTCATGCCCTAGAGCTGCCCACGCTTTATAAAGCCCGCAAACTCAAAGGAAGTTTTTGTTGCTGCATTGCTCACTCCCTAGATACGAACATTATTTTTTCGATAAAAGAGATTGTTCGTGTTTAGGTTGACATGGAGTGTCAGAAATTGATAAACTGAGGATGTTGGGGTTCTAAAAAACTTATAAAGCGTAATTGATGAAATTAAATACATCTCGTATAAAGCCGGGGATATGGCCCGGAAGTCTCTACCCGGAAACCGTAAATTTTCGGACTACGAGGGAATACAAACGGTGCGGCAGCAGTGGGGCTTTTAGCTACATGTTTGTCTCTTTGGCGGCGGATGCGAGAAGACTCTTCTGCTTGACATAGGCAGCAGCGTTCGTAATCCTATTCATGTCCGAGACCTGCACAGACTTTGTGTTTACGGGATCGGACTTTTTTTTCAGTAGTTCACTATAGCATGATCGAATTTCGAAGAAAGCGGGGGTAACTGATGACAGCACAAGTAGGAGTCATTATGGGAAGCCAATCTGACTGGGAGACGATGTCACATGCATGTCAGGTGCTGGACGAGCTTGAAATCGCTTATGAGAAAAAAGTCGTTTCGGCTCACCGGACACCGGATCTGATGTTCCAATATGCTGAGGAAGCGGAAGGCCGGGGAATTCGCGTTATTATTGCTGGAGCCGGCGGAGCCGCTCATCTTCCGGGAATGGTCGCTTCGAAGACCGTATTGCCGGTCATTGGCGTACCGGTTAAATCGAATGCGCTGAAGGGTCTGGATTCATTGCTGTCGATCGTGCAAATGCCGGGGGGAATTCCGGTAGCGACCGTAGCTATTGGCAAAGCGGGGGCAACGAATGCAGGATTACTGGCGGCTCAGATTTTAGGTGCCTCCGATGTAGGGATTCGCGCAAGAGTGCAGGCGCGCCGGGACCGAATCCGTGACGAAGTGCTGGAAAGCAGTGATCACCTATGATGGAAAGCGGAGCAGAGCAGAAGCAAACCGCGGGTAGAAAGATTCTTCCCGGTTCTGTTATTGGTGTTCTTGGAGGCGGACAGCTGGGGCGGATGATCGCGCTCGACGGAGTCCGTATGGGATATTCGTTTGTTACCATTGATCCAACGCCGAAATCTCCGCTTGGCCAAATAGCAGAACAGCTTACGGCCCCTTATGACGATGTGGAGGCTGCCCGGCAGCTCGCCGCTAAGGCGGATGTCATCACATACGAATTTGAAAATGTCGATGCGGGTGTGGCCCGGCTTCTGGAGGAGCAATCTTATGTTCCCCAAGGAAGCAAGCTGCTGTATACCACACAGCACCGCTTGCGCGAGAAGGCTGCGATTGAAGCAGCTGGCGTGCCGGTTGCGCCGTATCGTGAAATAACTAGCTTGGAAGATTTGAAATCTGCCGCTTCTGAACTTGGACTTCCGTGCGTACTTAAGACTGCAACGGGAGGTTATGATGGTAAGGGGCAGGCGGTTCTCCGCAGCGAGAATGAACTGGAATCCGCGTACAGGGAGCTGGCCGCCAGCGGAACTGAACTGGTGCTCGAGAAATTCATCAAGTTCGCATGCGAGATTTCCGTGATTGCTGCGAGAACGCCTAGCGGTACCGTGAAGAGCTTTCCTCCGGCAGAGAATGTGCACGTCAACAATATTTTGCACTTGTCGATTGTGCCTGCGCGCGTGTCGAGCGAAGTCATGCGTAAAGCCTGCCAGCTAGCAGAACGTGTGGCTGAAGGTCTGGAAGCCGTTGGACTGCTGGCTGTGGAAATGTTCGTGACCGAGGACGGGGAACTGTTCGTCAACGAGCTTGCACCTCGACCGCATAATTCGGGTCACTATACGATGGAGGCTTGCTCAACTTCCCAATTCGAACAGCATGTGAGAGCGATCTGTGATCTTCCGCTTGGCGATACTACGCTGCTAAGCTCGGTCGTTATGGTGAACCTGCTGGGACAGCATGTGGAGGAAGCGGTAAGGCGTTTTGGAGAGCGTGACGAGCTTGCAGAGTCTCTGGGCGTTGTCCCTAAGCTTCATTTATACGGCAAGAGTGAATCGAAAGTTAACCGCAAGATGGGACATATCAACCTCTTGTGCGGGGACGTCGATGCCGCGCTTGAATGGGTAGAGAAAATGAATATTTGGAGGCAGGATTAAACGATGATTGAACGTTATAGCAGACCGGAAATGCGGGCGATTTGGACCGAGGAGAACAAATTCAGAGCATGGCTTGAAGTAGAATTATGTGCTTGCGAGGCTTGGGCAGATCTGGGTGTCATTCCGAAGGAAGACACAGTGAAGCTTCGCCAGAACGCAACCTTTGATATAGATCGGATTTATGAAATCGAGCAGGAAACCCGCCATGACGTCATCGCTTTTACTCGCGCAGTATCAGAAAGCCTTGGTGAAGAGCGCAAATGGGTCCACTACGGATTGACTTCCACGGATGTGGTGGACACCGCGACGGGGTATTTGCTCAAGCAAGCTAACGAAATCCTGGAGCAGGACATCCTGCGCTTCATCGGTGTTCTGAAAGAGAAGGCACTGGCCTACAAGCATACTCCAATGATGGGCAGAACGCATGGCGTGCATGCAGAGCCGACGACTTTCGGTCTTAAGATGGCGCTCTGGCATGAAGAAATGATCCGAAATCTGGAGCGTTTCCGCCATGCGGCTGACGGTGTGCAGTACGGCAAAATCTCGGGTGCTGTCGGAACGTATGCCAATATCGATCCTTCAGTAGAAGAATTCGTCTGCCGCAAGCTCGGCACGAAGCCAGCGCCGATCTCAACCCAGACACTGCAGCGTGACCGTCATGCGGAATATATGGCTACGCTCGCGCTCATCGCTACATCGCTTGAGAAATTCGCTACCGAAGTACGCGCACTCCAGAAGAGTGAAGTTCGCGAAGTCGAAGAGGCATTCGCCAAAGGGCAAAAAGGCTCCTCCGCAATGCCGCATAAACGCAATCCGATTGGTTCGGAGAACATCTCCGGTCTTGCTCGCGTCATTCGCGGTCATATGGTATCTGCTTACGAGAATGTGTCGCTCTGGCATGAGCGGGATATTTCCCACTCCTCGGTAGAGCGGATCATTCTGCCGGATGCGACAATGCTGCTGAACTACATGCTGAACCGTTTCGGCAACATCATCAAGAACCTGACAGTCTTCCCGGAGAATATGAAGCGCAACATGGCTCGCACATTTGGTGTTCCTTTCTCGGGCCGCGTCATGACCAAGCTGATCGACAAGGGCTTCAGCCGCGAGCAAGCGTATGACACTGTTCAACCACGTGCCATGCAGGCATGGGAAGAGCAGCGCCAATTCCGCGAGATTGTGGAATCCACACCGGAGATCACCGAGGTGCTGAGCGCTGAAGAGATCGAAGATGCGTTCAATCCAAGCTGGCATCTGAAGCATGTGGATACGATTTTCGCCAAGCTGGGACTGGAATAGTTTAAATACCGGATTGGACCATATTTAAATAAGATCTAGAGAAGATCTTTTTCTACAACGGAGAAGGCCGATTTATTTTGTAGAAGCGTCAGCGGTCTCCTGAAAGCTTTCCGTTGGAAAGCTAGCATCGAAAGCATATGATGCCCCCGGATTTCAACCATTAAATTGTATGTAATAGAAATCTAGGGGCAACAGGGATCGGAAAAATAATCCGCATTCGTAGTGATGAACAAGCTAAAGATCTTAATGCACATAGTACTGAACGTTATATTTTTCATCTGTCAGAAATATAGGGAGCGACTTTTCGAGGATCGAGATACACGTCGCCCCAAGGGGAGGAACACATGACATTACCGGCATTATCGACCGCCACTCATCTGGTCAACGTACCGCTGCTGTATAAGGGCAAGGTTCGTGAATTGTACGACTTGGGCGAGCATGTACTCATTGTAGTAACCGACCGAATTTCCGCTTTTGACTATGTGCTGGAGCCGCCTGTACCGGCCAAAGGAACCGTGCTGAACAAGCTCAGCGCCTTCTGGTTTGAACAAACCGCTCAGCTCATCAGCAACCATGTCGTGCATACAGACGTCAACCTCCTGGGAGATGCCGTTAAGGACAAGGACTTGCTGGATGGACGAATCATGGTATGCCGCAGAGCAGAACGCATCGATATTGAATGCGTGGTGCGCGGGTATATTACCGGCGGGGGCTGGAGGCAGTACCAAACCTCTGGTGAGGTGAACGGCATTAAGCTGCCGGAGGGCCTGCGCAAGAATGAGGCTTTTCCAGAGCCGATCTTCACGCCAGCTGCCAAGAACGATGTCGGCCATGACGAGGATATTTCGCTGTCCCGCATGAAGGAGCTTGTCGGCGAGGAGCTGGCACTGCAGCTGCAGGACAAAAGCCTGATGCTCTATAAATATGCGCGGGATTACTGCGCGAAGCAGGGTATTATTTTGGCGGATTGCAAGTTCGAGTTCGGTTTGATTGACGGGGAGATCATCTTAATCGATGAGATTTTCACGCCGGATTCCTCCCGCTTCTGGGATGAGAAGAATTATGCGCTTGATATTGAGATTGACAGCATGGATAAAGAGCCTGTGCGCACCTATCTCGCATCATCCGATTGGGACAAGAATAGTGCACCTGATCCCCTGCCGCAAGACGTGGTTGAGGAGACGACACGCCGCTACACCGATATTTACAGCCGAATCACGGCTATGAGTCTGTAAAGCTATAGATCTTTTATAAAGCCATTTTATTCATTATACCGAGGAGGAACAGGATATCATGTTGAAAGCAAAGGTCTACGTTACAATTAAGCAGAGCGTATTGGACCCTCAAGGGGTAGCGGTGCAAGGGGCGCTTCATTCGATCGGATTTAAAGAAGTGGAGAGTCTGCGGATCGGTAAATATATGGAGCTTGAACTGGATACGGACAATCGTGAGGAAGCGCAGCAGCGCGTGAAAGAAATGTGCGAGAAGCTTCTGGCCAATACGGTGGTAGAGAACTACCGTTATGAATTGGAGGGCTAAACCAATGAGATTTGCAGTGCTGGTCTTTCCTGGCTCCAACTGTGATATTGACTGTTATAAGGCGGTAGAAGAGACAATCGGTCAGCCGGTGGATTATGTGTGGCATACGGCTACGGACCTCTCCGCTTACGATTGCATTTTGGTACCCGGCGGATTCTCCTATGGAGACTATCTGCGGTGTGGTGCGATTTCCCGGTTCGCCCCGGTTATGAATGAGGTGGCGAAGGCGGCAGAAGAAGGCAAGTATATTCTTGGCATTTGCAACGGATTTCAGATTTTGACGGAAGCGGGACTCTTACCGGGAGCTCTGCGCCGTAATGATTCCATGAAATTCCGCTGCCATGATACTGTGCTCAAGGTGAACAATAATACAACGCCGTTTACGCGCAGTTATGCGGAAAGACAAGAGATCGTCATCCCGATCGCACATGGTGAAGGCAACTATTATTGTGATGAAGATACGCTTCAAAAGCTCCGGGACAACCGGCAAATCGTATTTACGTATCAAGACAATCCGAACGGTTCGGTAGCAGATATTGCAGGTATCTGTAATGAACGCGGCAACGTGATCGGCATGATGCCGCATCCGGAGCGCGCGGTGAGCAGCCTGCTCGGTTCGGATGACGGTAAAGCAATGTTCACATCCATATTACAGGCATGGAGGGATACTCATGGCGCAGCAAACATCCGTTAAGGAACCGACAGCAGAACAAATCGCAGAGCATCAGATTTACAAGCAGATGGGAGTCTCGGACAGCGAATATGAGCTGATCTGTTCCTTCATGGGACGCAAGCCGAATTATACCGAAATCGGTGTGTTCAGCGTGATGTGGTCTGAGCACTGTGCATACAAAAATTCCAAGCCATTGCTTCGTCGTTTTCCGACTAGCGGCCCGCGCGTCCTGATGGGACCGGGTGAGGGTGCAGGGATTGTCGATATTGGTGACAACCAGGCGGTTGTGTTCAAGATTGAGAGCCATAATCACCCTTCCGCTGTTGAGCCATATCAGGGCGCAGCTACGGGTGTAGGCGGCATTATCCGTGATATTTTCTCCATGGGAGCAAGACCAGTAGCGATTCTTAACTCACTTCGCTTCGGCAAGCTGGAGAGCGATCGCGTGAAATACTTGTTCGAGCATGTGGTATCCGGTATTGCCGGTTACGGGAACTGCATCGGTATTCCGACGGTAGGCGGCGAGGTTGTATTCGACGAAAGTTATGAAGGCAATCCGCTGGTCAATGCGATGTGTGTCGGCATTATTGATCATGACAAGATTCAGCGTGGTGTTGCAAAGGGCGTGGGCAATCCGGTCTTCTATGTTGGACCTCCTACAGGCCGGGACGGCATTCATGGCGCGACGTTTGCTTCCGTAGAGCTGACAGAGGAATCCGAAGCGAACCGGACGGCCGTTCAGGTTGGCGACCCGTTCATGGAGAAGCTCGTAATGGAATCCTGTCTTGAACTGATTGATTCCGGCATCGTGCTTGGCATTCAGGATATGGGTGCGGCTGGACTGACTTGCTCCAGCGCGGAAATGGCAAGTAAAGCAGGCAATGGTCTTGAGCTGTACCTGGATCAAGTACCACAGCGTGAAGAAGGTATGACACCTTATGAAATGATGTTGTCGGAGTCCCAGGAACGGATGCTGTTCGTGGTTGAGCCGAAGCATGAAGCGCAAGCGCGTGAAATCTTCGAACGTTGGGGAGTCGTCTGCGCCAAGGTCGGCAAGGTTACGGACGATGGCCGCCTGAAGCTGATTCACCATGATGAAGTGGTTGGTGACATGCCGGTTAAAGCACTTGTTGACGAATGTCCGATCTATAACAAACCATCCCAGGAACCAGCTTATTACAAAGAGCAGGCTGCGGTGGATACGCTCCGTTATGAAGAAGTGAAGGATCTGGGCGGTGCACTCAAGAAGGTGCTTGGTTCTCCAAGCCTTGCAAGCAAAGCATGGGTTTACAACCAGTACGACTATATGGTTCGCACTAGTACAGCTGTTCGTCCAGGATCGGACGCTGCTGTCGTAACGGTGCAAGGAACCCGTAAAGCTCTCGCGATGACAACGGATTGCAATGGACGTTATGTGTATCTTGATCCCGAGCTCGGCGGTAAAATCGCGGTCAGTGAAGCAGCGCGTAATATCGTATGCTCCGGCGCGGAGCCGCTGGCGATCACGGATAACCTGAACTTCGGAAGCCCGGAGAAACCGGAAATTTTCTGGCAGATGGAAAAAGCAGTAGACGGTATGGCAGAAGCCTGCCGTGAGCTGGATACACCGGTTATCGGCGGGAATGTCAGTCTTTATAACGAGAATGCCAAAGGCGCAATTTACCCGACGCCGGTCGTTGGTATGGTCGGTCTGATTCATGATACGGATCATATCACAACACAAAGCTTCAAATCCGAAGGCGATGCCATCTATGTACTGGGTGATACCCGTGCAGAACTGGGCGGCAGCGAGTTCCAAGCGATGATGCATGGAGTTTCGGAAGGCAGACCGCCTGAGCTAAGCTTGGACACTGAGAAAAAATTGCTTGGCGGTGTATTGAAAGCCATCCAATCGGGTCTGATCCAATCCGCGCATGACGTGTCGGAAGGCGGACTTGCAGCAGCGCTTGCAGAAAGCTGCATCAGCGGTAACATTGGCGCAAGCGTGGAATGGTCAACTGATCTGCGTAACGACGTAGCGCTCTTCAGCGAGAGTCAATCCCGGATCGTGTTGTCCGTATCTCCAGATCATAAGAACGCGCTGGAGAATCTCCTGCAAGAAGCAGAGGTTCCTTTTACCGCGCTTGGTGTAGTCGGCGGAAATAAGCTCAGTATTAATATTAACGGTGCTTCTGCGCTGGAAGAATCCGTGGAGGCTTTGAAATCCGTTTGGGAGGATGCCATTCCATGTCTCATGAACTGATACCCGAAGGACTGTGGACAGGGGATTACTACAATGAGGGAACAGGTCAGAGCGATATTTTCGATACATTAAAAGAAGAGTGCGGCGTATTCGGGGTGTTTGGGCATCCCGATGCCGCTTCCCTTTCCTATTATGGGCTTCATGCCCTTCAGCATCGAGGAGAAGAAAGCGCAGGTATCTGCGTAGCCGATGGCGAGCATTTCAATTACCACCGCGGGATGGGGCTCGTTAAGGAAGTGTTTGATAAAGATAGGCTGGAATCGCTTCATGGCAGCATGTCAATCGGTCATGTTCGTTATTCGACAAGCGGGGACAGCGGACTGATGAATGCGCAGCCGCTCGTCTTTAAATATCGCGAAGGCAACCTGGCTATTGCCACCAACGGCAATATCGTGAACGAGCCGAAGTTGCGGCGTGAGCTGGAGATGGAAGGTTCCATCTTTCAGACGACCAGCGATACCGAGGTCATCGCACATCTGATTGCCAGATCACCCAAGGATTTTGTCGAGGCGGCCAAGGATGCGCTGCAGCGTCTGGTGGGCGGCTTTGCTTTTCTGCTCATGACCAATGACAAGCTGCTTGTCGCTTCGGACCCGAATGGACTTCGTCCGCTAACAATGGGACGACTTGGTGATGCCTACATCTTCACTTCCGAGACGTGTGCGCTTGAAGTCATCGGAGCAGAAGCGATTCGCGACGTCGCTCCCGGAGAGCTTCTCATTCTCGATCGGAACGGCTTGCGGGAAGAACGGTATACGGAACCGGGACGCAAAGCGCTGTGCGCGATGGAATATATTTATTTTTCCCGGCCAGACAGCGATCTGAATGGCTCGAATCTGCACTCGGCCCGTAAACGGATGGGCAGCAAGATGGCTCTGGAATCGTTTATCGATGCCGACGTGGTTACGGGCGTACCAGATTCCAGCATTTCGGCAGCTATCGGTTATGCCGAGCAAACGGGCATTCCTTATGAGCTTGGATTAATCAAGAATAAATACACGGGCCGGACGTTCATTCAGCCAAGTCAGGAACTGCGGGAGCAGGGTGTGAAAATGAAGCTGAGTGCGGTACGGCGCGTGGTCGAAGGCAAACGTGTGGTCATGATCGATGATTCCATCGTTCGGGGAACCACATCCCGCCGAATCGTAAACCTGCTTCGTGAAGCAGGCGCGGCGGAAGTGCATGTGCGGATTACATCGCCGCCATTCAAGAATCCTTGCTTCTACGGTATTGACACGCCGGACAGAAGGGAACTGATCGCCTCCGAGAAAAGCATCGAGGAAATCTGCCGGGAGATCAATGCGGATTCTTTATCATTCCTGAGTCCGGAGGGACTTATAGCCGCCATAGGCGGTTATGATGAGCACAGCCCTAAAGGCGGCCTGTGCATGGCATGCTTTGATAATGATTACCCGACGCAGATTGATTTTAACGGGGAAGAGAAGATGGGCTGCAGCTGCTGATTCTGCAGTGGACAGCCATTTTTTCTAGGTGCTAAATTTTAAGTTCGGGTTCAAAAAAGTCGGGAACTTTTTAAACATCATCTCTTTAAGCTGATTATTGATTAAGCCCATAAATTGATGTGTGTGTAACGGATACCTTCGTATAACGAAAAAGGAGTGTTGAGCTCGTGTCGGATACTTACAAACAAGCAGGCGTGGATATTGCTGCAGGCAACGAAGCGGTAGAGCGGATGAAAAAGCATGTTAAAACGACTTTCAGACCGGAAGTCATGACGGACCTTGGGGGATTTGGCGCCCTGTTCAAGCTGAATAAAGACCAATATGAAGAGCCGGTACTCGTCTCAGGCACGGATGGCGTCGGTACAAAGCTGAAGCTCGCATTTGCGATGGATCAACATGACACCATCGGAATTGACGCCGTAGCGATGTGCGTGAACGATATTGTGGTGCAAGGGGCAGAACCGCTCTTTTTTCTCGATTATTTAGCATGTGACAAGGTGATTCCGTCCAAAATTGAATCCATTGTTAAAGGGATCGCTGATGGATGCAACCAGGCAGGTTGTTCTCTGATTGGTGGGGAGACGGCGGAAATGCCAGGCATGTACAGTGAAGGCGAGTATGATATCGCAGGATTTACCGTAGGTATTGTCGACAAAAGCAAAATGATCAACGGGTCGAATATCGCGGCAGGCGACACCGTGATCGGTCTGGCTTCCAGCGGCGTGCACAGCAACGGCTTTTCGCTCGTCCGCAAGCTTCTTCTGGAAGATGCCGGCTATTCGCTGCAGCAAGTGCTTCCAGAGCTGGGCGGCCGTCTGGGTGATGTGCTGCTCGCGCCAACCAAGATTTATGTAAAACCGCTGCTTGGGCTGTTGAAAGAGATCGAAGTCAAGGGCATGGCGCATATAACAGGCGGCGGCTTTATCGAAAATATTCCGCGTATGCTGCCGGATGGCGTCAATATCGACATCGAATATGGTGCATGGCCGATTCTGCCGATCTTTAAACTGATGCAGGCTCAAGGCAATATCTCGAACAAGGATATGTTTACGACATTTAATATGGGGATCGGCATGGTGCTTGTCGTCAAGGAACAGGATGCTGACGCCGCGCTTCAATACCTCCGCACGGCAGGTGAAGAGGCTTATGTAATCGGCCGCGTGACCGAAGGTGAGCGCATCGTAACCTTTACGGGAGCTGAGGTATAGATGAAACCGTATCGGATTGCGGTGTTCGCTTCCGGAAGAGGCAGCAATTTTCAGGCTTTGGTTGATGCACAGCAATCTGGCGCCCTTGGCGGTGAAATCAGCATGCTGGTGTGCGACAAGCCGCAGGCACCGGTCGTTGAGCTGGCTCATGCGGCAAATGTGAATGTATTCGCGTTTCAGCCAAAGGATTATGCCTCGAAGGAAGATTACGAACGGGAGATTGCGGCAGAGCTTCAACAGCGTGGTGTCGAATTAATCGTACTTGCGGGATATATGCGGCTGTTAAGTTCGTCCTTTGTCGAGTTCTATAGCGGCCGGATTATTAATATCCATCCTTCGCTTCTGCCTGCATTTCCTGGTAAGGATGCGATTGGCCAAGCGCTTGCTTACGGGGTGAAGATGACCGGCGTGACGGTTCATTTCGTGGATGGTGGCATGGATACAGGGCCGGTTATTGCTCAGCGGGCGATAGAAATTCAAGAAGACGATAACGCAGAAACGGTGGCCGCACGTATTCACCAGGTGGAACAGAAGCTGTATTATGAAGTCGTATCCTGGTTTGCTCAAGGACGGGTTGCGCTGAACGGGCGGAATGTGACGATTAAGAATTACGCTTTGTAATAAAAGCCGGCAAGGATTGCCTTTGAATCGACATGTTCGATATTTCTCGGGAAATAATTTGTAATTATGGATCTTCGACAGCATATAAGGAATCAGGACAGGCTTATGTGATTTTCATTCATAATAGGGGGTTTGTACGTGGGTATCAAAAGAGCTTTGGTCAGCGTTTCGGATAAAACCGGCGTCGTGGAATTTTGCCGCGAGTTGTCTTCATTGGGTGTAGAGATCATATCGACTGGGGGAACAAAGAACCTCCTGGCAAAAGAAGGAGTTCCTGTCATTGGTATCTCCGATGTGACCGGATTCCCTGAGATTCTGGATGGACGTGTTAAAACCCTTCATCCTGCGGTACACAGCGGTTTGCTCGCTATTCGCGATAGCGAAGAGCATCAACGCCAGATGAAGGAGTTGGAACTCGATTACATCGATCTGGTTGTGGTGAATCTGTATCCGTTCCAGGAAACGATCGCTAAGCCGGATGTCGCGTATGAAGATGCGATCGAGAATATTGATATCGGCGGTCCAACGATGCTGCGCTCTGCAGCGAAGAACCATGCTTTTGTGAGTGTGGTTGTTGATGCGGCAGATTACGGCAGCGTAATTGAAGAAATTAAGAGTGGCGGCGACACTACGCTGGAGACACGTAAACGCCTGGCAGCCAAAGTATTCCGTCATACAGCCGCATATGATACTTTGATTTCCGACTATTTGTCGAATGTAACGGGCGACCCGCTTCCTGAGCGGTTCAGTGTGACTTACGAGAAGATTCAGGACCTGCGTTATGGCGAGAATCCGCATCAAAAAGCGGCATTTTACCGCAAACCGCTAGCACCTGCGGGTACTTTGACGACAGCCGAGCAGCTGCACGGCAAGGAGCTGTCCTATAACAATATCAATGATGCCAACGCGGCTCTGCAGATCGTGAAGGAGTTTGACGAGCCGACCGTGGTGGCCGTGAAGCATATGAATCCTTGCGGTGTTGGCATTGGGACAAATGTGCTGGAAGCTTATCAGAAGGCTTACAATGCAGACCCAACCTCCATCTTCGGTGGTATTGTGGCAGCTAATCGCACCATTGACGCCCCGACAGCAGATCTGCTGAAGGATATTTTCCTTGAAATTATTCTGGCACCAGACTTCACGCCGGAGGCGCTGGAGATTCTGACGAAAAAGAAAAATATTCGTCTGCTGAAGATGGGTGAGTTCGGTTCGGCCAAGGAGCGCCAAAGCACGCTTGCCGTTACCACGATCGAAGGCGGCATGATCGTACAGGAAAGCGATGTGCATTCCCTGGATGTCGTAGATTTGAAGGTTGTGACGGATCGTGAGCCTACAGAAGCCGAGCTGAAGCAGCTACTCTTCGGCTGGAAGGTAGTCAAGCACGTGAAGTCCAATGCCATTGTATTGGCGGCTGACGACATGACCGTCGGTGTTGGCGCAGGTCAAATGAACCGTGTCGGTTCCGCGCGGATTGCGGTAGAGCAGGCGGGAGAGAAAGCGAAGGGAGCCGTTCTCGCTTCCGATGCGTTCTTCCCAATGGGAGATACCGTGGAGCTTGCAGCCAAAGCCGGCATCACCGCCATCATTCAGCCGGGCGGCTCCATTAAGGATGAGGAATCCATTAAGGCTGCCAACGAAAATGGAATTGCCATGGTCTTTACAGGCGTAAGACATTTTAAACACTAATTTATAAGCATAACACGGAATATTCACTGCAGTAGTGAATTGCAGTTGAAGAGTATTTCTTCATCCAGTTACATCTATAGAGGCGACGCCGCGCTGTAGCGCGCGCCGCCTTTGCATTTAAGGGGTTAAGAGGGCGTCTATGCTTTGCACTGTAAATCATTCATGCGATGAATGATCATGGTGAATTAGGATATGAATCGGGAGGGAATTCCATGGATATTTTGGTGATCGGAGGCGGCGGAAGAGAGCATGCCATCGTATGGGCGCTGGCGAAGAGCCCGAAAGCGGATAAGATTTACTGCGCGCCTGGCAACGCAGGCATCGGACAGCTGGCAGAATGTGCGCCGATTGCGGTATCAGAGTTCGATAAGCTGGCGGCGTTCGCCGTGGAGAAGCAGGTGGGACTTATTGTTGTCGGCCCGGATGATCCGCTGGCAGAGGGGATCGTGGATGCACTGGACGTTACTGGCATCCCGGTGTTTGGTCCACGTAAAAATGCAGCCGAAATAGAGGGCAGCAAAACCTTCATGAAGGACTTGCTTCATAAATACAGCATTCCGACAGCAGCTTACGCGAAGTTCGACGATTACGAGGCGGCGCTGGCTTACTTGCGCGAGCAAGGTGCGCCGATCGTTGTGAAAGCGGATGGGCTCGCTGCCGGCAAAGGGGTTACAGTTGCCCGGACAATCGAGGAAGCCGAGCAGGCACTCAGCGACATTATGCAATCGAAGGTGTTTGGCGAGGCGGGTAGCCGAGTAGTCATCGAGGAATTCCTGGAAGGCCAGGAGATGTCGATTCTCGCCTTTGTGGATGGTGAAACCGTGAAACCAATGTCGGCGGCACAGGACCATAAGGCGGTTTATGATGGAGATCTGGGACCGAATACGGGCGGAATGGGAACGTATTCCCCATTGCCTCATATTCAGTCTTCTGTCATTGAAGAGGCCATTGAGACGATTATCAAGCCTACGGCGAAAGCGATGGTAGCGGAAGGACGTCCGTTCCGGGGCGTACTGTTCGCCGGTTTGATGATCACACCGGATGGTAAACCGAAGACCATTGAATTCAATGCCAGATTCGGAGATCCCGAAACCCAGGTCGTATTGCCACGTCTAAAGACGGATCTGCTTGAGGTATTCCTTGCTGCTGTAAATGGAAATTTGGCAGATCTTGAGTTGGAGTGGAGTGACGAAGCAGCAGTATGCGTCATCCTGGCTTCCGGTGGTTATCCTGCATCGTATCCGAAAGGGATAGCGATCAGTGGTCTAGACAACGAGCAGGACGGAACGATTGTCTTTCATGCGGGAACTTCCCGCGATGCCGATGGAACCTGGAGAACGAATGGGGGCCGCGTCCTGGGCGTTGTCGGACTAGGGGCTGATATCGCATCCGCACGGGCGAAAGCGTATGAGCGTGCAGAAGCGATTTCGTTTGAAGGCAAGCAGAACCGGACGGATATTGCGCTGAAGGCGCTGGTGTAGCTCTTTTTTATGGTTATATACTTAGAGCAAAAAATATAGCAGAATCAAGAAAGGAGTCTTCATCTTCGAAGACTCCTTTCTTGTTGTAATTATGATGATGCTTTGATTAATTTATGTTTTGTTCAGTTCCTGTTTACCTCTTGTTTATTTTGTACATATAGGATGATGAAGAAGGGATCGTACCGAGCCATTCCACCACCTTACAATACGTAATTTGAAACTTTGGAAGATGACTCTGTTATATAATACAGTTAACGGTTTGTAGAATTATGATAATAATGGAGAAAAATGCTATGGATAATATGTCTGTACTGCTTGTGGATGACGAACAAGGGTTATGTGATATGTTGACTACCGTGCTGAAAAAGGAAGGCTTTCGGCATATTCGAAGCGTGGGTACGGGGAAGGAAGCGGTGAGGATACTGTCGGAGTTTAATCCGGATGTGATTATACTGGATGTCATGCTCCCTGATGAGGACGGTTTCGAGGTGTGCCGGAAAATTCGCAAGCTGACCGAAACGCCGATTCTCTTTCTTACTGCCCGGGACGCTGACTTGGACAAGCTGATGGGGTTTGGCATTGGCGGGGATGATTATATTACGAAGCCATTCAATCCATTGGAGGTTGTTGCCCGCACTAAAGCTCGTTTGAAGTATAAAACACAGCGAAAACAAGAGGTACTACCGCGATTGACTAGTCTTGATTTTGGTTATTTTCTGCTGGATCTTGCAGCCGGAGAACTGATCGTGGATGGCAAGCAAGTGGAGTGCCCGGCACGTGAATGGGAGCTGCTTGTATTCTTATGCCGACATCCAAACCGCATTTTTAGCACAAGGCAATTATACGAATCGGTCTGGCAGGAGTCCTACCTTGGAGATGAGAAGACGGTTGTCATCCATATCTTCAGACTGCGAAAAAGAATGGAGCCCGATCCCGGAAATCCTCAGTTTCTTGTTAACGTAAGAGGACTTGGCTATAAAATGCTGGCTCCTAGGAAGGAACAGGAATGAATCCAATGACCAGGATGGCCTTTCGCTTTATCAAGTTAACCGTTATTTTGGTGATGGCATTTGTGTTTTGTTTTGTTGTAAGCACGGTTATATTCATCTTTTTGCAGGATATGGTGAATTCTCGGAACATGATATCCACGAAGACTTTTTTAGCTTTTATCGGGTTCGTGCTGACGGTTATTTTTTTCATTGCTTTCGGCTGGTGTGTGGGCAAACCGCTCACTTATTTGATTCGCTGGATCAACCGATTATCCGAGGGGAATTACAGTCAGCCGCTGGAACATTTTCGCAAGCTGAACTGTGACTTCAATGGCACCGATAATCCCTATGGCACTGATGATACTAATGGAGCTGTTAGTTCCAATGGTCTCAATGCTCCCGATGACACACTCCATCATAACCATTATCGGTATCCGTATGTGTTATACAAAGAATTATTTGATCGAATGACTCTATTATCGAATCAATTGCAGCGCAGCGAGACCGATCGATTAAATGCGGAGGCGAAGAAGCTGGAATGGATCGCTGCGATCAGCCATGACCTCAAGACGCCACTGTCCTATGTCGAAGGCTATGCTCATATGCTCACGGCAGCCGAATATCAATGGACCGATGAAGAAAGGCAGAATTTTAGCAGGCAGATCAGTGATAAGACAGCGGAAATGAAACATCTGATTCATGATTTGAGTCAAACGGGCCGATGGTCTGTCGAACAGTTCCCCATCAATAAGAGGGAGAATGATATCGTGAATTTTCTGCGTGATCGGATGATCGATATCGCAAACCACCCGGTAGCCGAGCAAGCATCTTTTACGTTTACTGACCCAGAGAGCGTGTGCATGATCGATTTTGACAGCAGATTGTTAGGCAGGGTCTTTCAAAATGTACTCATGAATGCGGTTATACATAATCCGCCTGGCACTGAGATTCAGTGCAGTATCTCTATAGACGGAAAGCATTGCATCATCGTGATTGAGGATAATGGAATCGGGATTGAGGAAACAAAGTTAGCACAGGCTCTGGATCAATCCGGTAAAGGAATCGCTATAGCCAATGCCTTTGTTGAAGCCCACGCAGGCTGTATGAGCATTTCCCCCGCAGAGGGCAAGGGCACTCGAGTTGAAATTGTATTGCCGATCAGTCCATAAATTATCTTATCGTTCACTTCTTGTTTACCTGTTGTTAATTTCCCATTGCTACACTTTAAGTGTTAGCAATGCCAAGCAGGAGGAATAAGAGATGAACGAATATGCAATCGAGACGCATGAGCTGACCCGGCTGTTCGGGAAGCGGGAAACGGTTAAGCAGATTAATTTGAAGGTCCCCAAGCGGGAGATCTATGGATTTCTGGGGCCCAATGGCGCTGGTAAAACAACGACGATTCGGATGCTCCTGGGACTGATCCGTTGCTCATCCGGTGAGATTCGTATCCTAGGCAAGGATCTGAACAAGCATCGAATGGACATTTTAAAGGATGTCGGTTCTCTCGTTGAATCCCCTTCATACTATGCTCATCTATCAGGATATAAGAATTTGAAGATCATGGCGTTAATCCATGGAATACAAGAATCCAGGATACAGGAGGTCCTGGAATGGGTGAGGCTGAGCCAGGCAGCTCATCGGCCGGTCAAAAGTTATTCTCTTGGCATGAAGCAGCGGCTTGGGATCGCAATGGCGCTTATTACAAACCCCAAATTATTGATTCTGGATGAGCCCACAAACGGACTTGATCCATCCGGAATTCAGGAAATTCGAGAGCTGATTACTCGACTTCCCCGCGATTTTGACATCACCGTGCTGCTTTCGAGCCATTTGTTGAGCGAAATCGAGCAGGTTGCAACCTGGGTGGGAATTATTAATCAAGGGGAATTGATCTTCCAAGGACCTCTGCAGGAACTAACCGATCGCAGCAAGCCTTATGTATGGTTGGAGATGGATCGGCCACTGGAAGCAGCAGCAGCTCTGAACGACCATGGCTTTGATGCGGTGCCGGAAATATCAACAGGCCAGGTCCGAACCTCCATGATCGACAGGCCGCAATCAGCGGAAATGATTCGCTTCCTTGTCAACCATCAATATGATGTCTACCGGGTAACGGAGAAGAAGAAAACCCTTGAGGAAATTTTCCTGGAGTTAACCAGTCAGGAGAACAGCTTATGATGCTGGAGCTGATGCGTGCAGAAGGATTAAAGCTTAAGTTATTATGCCGATGGATGCCTGTAATCCAGGGCATAATTCTGATCAGCATGACGGCACTGGAGTGGTATCTCTATTTTCGTCAAGGTCCAGGAGGGATTTATGCCGGCTTTGCGGTCATGTACATGTTTTTGTCTTTTGTTTTTTTATTGGGAATTACGCTTCTCGCCAGCATTATGGCTGGTACTGAGCACGAAACCAAGGCATGGAAGCAGCTGCTTGCGATGCCTGTCCCCAAAGCCTCTGTATATCTGGCTAAACTTGTATGGATCCTAGTATTGCAGGTATGTGCCGCATTGATTACGATCATGGGGATGTGCCTGATTTGGGTTCTGTACTCGAATGAACCGATACCTTGGGGAATCATGATATTGCAGCCTCTGTTCGCCTGCTTATCGACATTGCCGATGATGGCTATTCAGCTCTGGCAGTCCACGGTGTTTTCCAACCAGGCATTACCGCTGACTCTGGGGATATTCGGCTCCATTTCCAGCTTGTTTTTAGCGCGCAGCAATTCTTATATCATTCAAATTCTTCCCTGGTCGTACCCGGCACTATCCAGCCCGTTGATCCCTGGCCATATGCAGTGGATCGGGATTTCACTTGGAGTAGGGGGCATACTGTCGGTGCTGGGAGCTCTCCTGTTTGCCAGAAGAGAATTTGAATAGGGGGTGCTGCCATTATGAGAATGCTGATACGTGCTGAAGGAATCAAGCTTCAATGGAGTGTAATCACGGTGCTCATCGTATTGGACACGCTGATTAACTCAGCGATGGGAGCGATGCAGCTTGAGAGCTTAAAGGATTTTTTTCCGCCCAACTGGTTGACGCTCTATATCCACAGCGTTAATTTACACTCTATGTTTTTCTATCCTTTGTACAGTGCGATTGTAGCCTCCTTATTATGCTTGTATGAGCATCGGGATGGGGGCTGGAAGATAGCCATGAGTATGCCAGTTTCCCGCTATAGGGTCTTCTATGCGAAATATATGATGCTCATTGGGATTTTAGGGCTTGTGCAAGTCGTTTTTTTGCTCGGTTATGTGGCAACGGGTTATCTTGTTGAAGCGCCCGGTGAGATTCCGTGGGAGACATTACTCTATTCAATTATCGGAGGATGGATCGGCGTTCTGCCTCTCGCTGCATTACAGCTTATCGTTTCAATAAGAGTACGGAATTTTGGAGCCTCACTGGCGATGTCCCTAGGGTATGTCGTACCGAATATCGTGCTGACAGGCTTTCATTCCGTGATTGGGGCTTGGCTTCCGTTCACGATTCCCTACTATGTTATGATGCCGCAAGAAGCAATCTATGCGCCAAGAGTTGAGCCGTATAGCTTGTGGTCCATTGTACTGCTGACAGGTATCTTGTATTTGTTAATGGGGCAGAGATTTGTTGAAAAAAGAGATTGGTTGTAGCCTCTCCTCATCAAATTAGCAGGCTAACTGTTTTCGGAAACCCTGGTGCTGTGTCACCAGGGTTCGTTTGTAATGTCATGGACTTCCTGATTGCGGGTTAATGCATTATGTTTAATTTTGACAAAGAAGGGGGACGGAGCTAGGCTATTTCAAGGGGAAATCCCATGATGACCGAAAAGGACTTTTAACAGTGTAACTAAGCAGTATCATTCAAGTGCAAACGTTTGTGCAACAACAGAGCGTTTTACTGCCATTCCAGCTCGGTTTTGAGACTAAAATGACGGTATTGCACAGTTTGTACATGAATATAATTATGATATCTTATGAAATACGGTGAATAGTGAAGATATTAATGGATTATATGCTAAAAACAGAGAGATATGATCTGTGCAAACGTTTTTACATTCAATATTAAATGTTGTATTATGATTTCAACGGATGAAGCGCTTTCTCCCCAGGATTTTTCCTGAGTATCTCCCTAGATGCTACATAGAAAAAGAGACGCTGAAAATTTTCTGAAATCGTTTGCGCAGATTCCCGATATTTTCTGATCATTTATTTGAGAGGGGTAATCATGGAATGAAGATGAAGAAACTACTTACGCTTGCTGCAACCTTCACGTTGGCGTTCTCCGTTACAGCGTGTGGAGGAAAAACAGCGGCTCCCGCTACAGAGGCACCTGCTGAGAATCCTCCGGCACAGGAAGCACCAGCCGAGAATACAGAAGTGAAGGAGCTTACACCAGAAGAAGGCGCGAAATTGGTTGTATGGGAAAGCAGAGACGAAAGAGCCTATACCGATGCCGTCGCAAAAGAATTCACCGAAAAATACGGTGTAGAAGTGACTATCGAGGAATTGTCCCCAACTGATCAAGTAACCAAGCTCGCTCAAGACGGACCATCCGGATTGGCTGCTGACGTTGTACTGTTCCCTCACGATAACCTGGGTAAAGCAGTAGCGACAAACCTGGTTCTGCCAAACGATTTTTATGAAGAGAAAACAAAGAGCAACAACACAGAAGCTGCCATCCAAGGCGTAAGCTATGACGGCGTTCTGTACGGTTACCCGCGTGCTGCGGAAACTTACCTGATGTACTACAACAAGGATCTGGTGAAGGAAGTTCCGACAACGATGGAAGAAGTTATCGAATTCAGCAAAACCTTCACAGACAAATCCAAAAATAAATACGGCTTCATGTTTGAAACCGGCAACCTGTACTTTGCTTATCCGTTCCTTGCTTCCAACGGAGGATACATCTTTGGCAACAATGGCGCAGATATCAACGATATCGGCCTTAACAATGATGGTGCAGTGAAGAGCATGGAAGTATATGCAAGCCTGAAAGAAATCCTGCCAGTTAAATCCGGAGACATTACACCGGATATCAAACGCGGATTGTTCACATCCGGTGACCTGGCAATGGATATTAACGGACCTTGGGAACTGGGCGGATACAAAGAAGCGCTTGGCGACAAGCTTGGCGTTGCTCCAATCCCATCCATCGGCGGTCAGCCTGCGGTATCCTTCTCGGGTATCAAAGCTTGGTATGTAAGCTCGTTCACGAAATATCCGCAAGCTGCTCGTTTATTCGCTGACTTTGCAACAAGCAAGGAAGCACAGCTGCAGTTGAGCGCACTGGTAGGATCTGTTCCAACCAACAATGAGGCTCAAGAAGATCCACAAATCAAGAACGACGAGTATGTATCGGCCTTTACGGAGCAGTTCAAATCTTCCCAACCGATGCCATCCGTTCCTGAAATGGCTAACGTATGGTCTCCTGTAGGTGCTGCGCTGGCAGAAATCTGGGATAACAACAAAGACGTAAAAGAAACGCTGGATAAAGCCGTAAAACAAGTGCAAGATCTTAACAGCGGTGGAGCTGGCGAGTAAAAACGTTCTTATATAATACGAGAAAGATGAAGAAGTTCACCCGCCGAACAACCGGCGGGTGATTCCTCGATTATATGGAGAGGGGAATGGAGGGAGCATGCGCCAACATCGTATGACAGCGGCCGTATTATCAGCCATCTGTATGGGTCTGGGTCAGCTTTACAACCGGCAATGGATCAAAGGTATTATTCTACTTATCGTAGGTATATTCAGTCTTTATTACTTCATTAATAACCTGGGTGATGCCATCTGGGGTATGGTAACACTGGGAGAACAGGGAAGCCATTTAGAGAAAGTTAACGGATTAACACAAATGGTGGCAGGTCACCACTCCATCAATCTGCTGATTGAAGGACTTATCACCTTGATTATGCTGGTGCTTTTTCTTATCGGATATTATGCCAATATCAAAAACGCTTATAACGCTGGAAAACAAAGGGAGCAGGGCGTAACGCCCAACAACTTTAGACAGACCCTTTACTATATGTTTGAATGGAAATTCGCGCAATCTTTCCTGACGCTGCCGGCGATCGGTATTCTGTTCTTTACCGTCATGCCGATTATCTTCATGATCATGCTGGCGTTCACGAACTATTCCGCTCCGAACAACTTGCCGCCTGCGAACCTGGTGGATTGGGTTGGTTTCAAAACCTTTAATAACCTCGTAGCATTAAAATCGTGGAGCCACACCTTCTTCGGCGTCCTGACCTGGACGATCATCTGGGCGGTGCTCGCTACGGTTACGACCTATTTTGGCGGGGTGCTCGTTGCTCTGCTGATTCAACAAAAAGGGATCCGCTTCAAAGGTGTATGGCGCGTTATCCTGATCGTTCCTTATGCGATTCCGCAGCTTATATCCTTGCTCGTCATGCGGAATATGTTTAACGGACAATTTGGACCGATTAACCAATATTTACGGTATTTTGGACTGGAAGGTCTTCCGTGGCTGACTGATCCAATCTGGGCCAAAGTAACAGTTATCATCGTTAATATGTGGGTCGGTATCCCTGTATCGATGCTCCTCGTGATGAGCGTCCTGACGACGATTCCTAAGGATCTCTATGAAGCGGCGGATGTGGATGGAGCGACTGGCTTCCAGAAGTTCAAGATCATTACCCTGCCTATGATTATGTTCTCAACGGCACCGGTTCTGATTACGCAATTTGCCGGTAATATCAATAACTTTAACTTGATCTTCCTCCTGACCAACGGTAACCCGGTTGTGGGTGATTATCAATATGCAGGAGCGACGGACCTGCTGGTAACCTGGCTCTATAAACTGACGCTCGATCAGCAGCGATACAGCATGGCATCGGCCATCGGTATTATCATCTTTATGATTATTGCGACCTTCTCGATTTACAATTACCGCAGAACCAGATCCTTTAAAGAGGAGGATATGATCCAATAATGGGAATTAAAATGAGAAATGCGATTCGCCTGACGGCAAGTTATATTATGCTTGTCATCATCGCGATCGGCTGTATTTACCCGGCACTCTGGATTGTTCTGGCCTCTTTCCGTCCCGGAAAGTCGCTCTACAGCAAGACTTTGATTCCAGAATCATTCACGCTCAGTCACTATAAAGAGCTGTTTACGTCCCAAAGCTTCTTGTTTGGCACATGGTATATGAACACGTTGAAGATTGCAGTATTCTCCATGATTATCGGGACTATTCTTGTCCTGCTGACAAGTTATGCGGTATCCCGGTTCCGGTTCAAAGGCCGGCAGAATGCCCTATCGGTCATTCTCGTGCTGGGGATGTTCCCAGGCTTCATGAGTATGATCGCCCTGTATATTCTGCTGAACTCTCTGGACCTGCTGAATACGCATGCAGCGATGATTATCGTGTATGCGGCAGGGGCGCCGCTTGGTGGAACCTTGATCATGAAAGGGTTTCTCGATACGATACCGCGAAGCCTTGATGAGGCGGCGAAGATTGACGGAGCCACGAATTTCCAGATCTTCCGCAAAATCATTCTGCCATTGTCGAAGCCAATGATCACGTATATGGGCTTGACGTTGTTCGTCGGTCCTTGGGTAGACTTTATCTTTGCCAGACTGGTGCTGCGGACAAAAGAAAACTGGACGCTCGCCGTTGGCTTATGGGATCTCGTTAACTCCACCCAGGACAGCAACTTTACGTTGTTCGCGGCGGCATCCGTACTGATCGCACTGCCGATCACCCTGTTATTTGTCTTCTTGCAGCGTTTGCTGGTCGATGGCATGACGGCAGGAGCCAGCAAAGGGTAATCTATGCTTGGCAGCTAAACTTACAATTGATACAAAGAGACACATAGATAAAAAGAACAGCGAAGAGACACAGCCGGTAATTGCTAGCTGTGTCTTTTTGCATGTATGCATGCTATCTCGGGGGGCACATAACTATGAATATGACAAGACGTTTTCAATTCAAAGCGGTCGGGATGAAGTTGTTTGTTATCTTTTTTACAACGATCGTGCTGTTAGCTTCAGCATTAGGATTAGTATCGTATTTTATCTCCAAGGACACGGTCACGGAGCAGGTGGCCGAAGCGACTTCGGGGCAGATCATGCAGGCCGCAGACAAGCTGGATTTTCTATTGGGCCAATATGAGGCCGCTTCCCGTCAATGGGCGCTGGACACGGTGCTACGCGAGGATCTAATTACGGTTAGTACGGCGGACATCGGTATCCGGGACAAAACGCAGGCCGAGAACCGGATCCGTGAGAAGCTGAACGGGACAGCATCCTCGGACAAGCGTCTGTATGGCATGCGGCTGGTTGCGCCCAATCTTCAGGCTCAAAACTCTTATAACTCGACGGGCTACTCGGGAATGTCTTCCGGGGACGAAGTGAAGGCCAAGATCGACCGGATTATTCAGGCTGACGGCGAAACGGTATGGTTTCCGACAGAGGTCAAAGGTTTTATGGGGAACGAGAGCAACGCCAACATGACGATGGGGAGATTGCTGAAAAACCTGAATAATCCGAATGCCCAGTACGTCCTGCTTATGGATATCAAGGATGAGGCGGTCGGCGAGGTGCTGGCTAATCTGAAAATTGGGAGCCATGGCCAGATGCGGATCGTGACTGAAGATAACCGGATTGTACACGACATGGACGCAGCCCAGCTGATGCAGCCGTCCACGATTACGGTTCCTCAAGATGCGGAGGAAGAGGGGATTTATTATACCGCCGACGAGCAGATGGTGGTGTACACACCTCTGAAGACCGCTCCTTGGTATATGGTCGGCTTTGCTCCCGTCAGTGATTTCGTGCAGGCCACGGACAAATTGCTAACCGTGACGCTCGTGGTCATAGTAGTCGCGATTCTTGTTGCCGCCCTGATCGGCTATTATATGATGCGAACCGTCGGCCGTCCGCTGAACCAGATGTGCTCTCTGATGGAAGAGGGGGAGCAGGGGAATCTGAAGGTACGAACCGAGTTCCGGCGTGTGGATGAAATCGGCCGTCTAGGCCAGAGCTTCAACCGGATGATGGGGCAAATCTCGGCTTTGGTCGACCAGACGAACACATCGGCCAAGGAAGTGCTGGCTACGGCAGAGGAATTGGCCGAAGCCTCAAGGGGAACCTCGCTCACCGCTGGCGAAATTGCGGCTGCCATGGAACAGATTGCGCAGGGAAGCGGCAGCCTGGCCATAGAAGCTGAACGCGAGAATCAGCTGGCCGAGAACATTGGCGTCCGGATGACCAAAGTATCCGGGTCCAATAAAGTAATTGCGGCTGCGGCAGATCGTGTACTCCGAGTGACGGGAGAAGGCGCCTTACATATGGATAGCCTGGTGGAGAAGTCAACACGCATTAACCAGGTGAACCGGGCAATTGTCCAGAATGCGGAGAAGCTGAAGGAGAATACCGCATCGATTCACAAAATATTGGAGCTAATGTCCGAGATCACGCATCAGACCAACGTGCTGTCGATTAACGCAACCATTGAAGCGGCCCGAGCCGGGTCTGCAGGCAGCGGCTTCATGGTGGTTGCCAACGAAGTACGGAGTCTTGCCGATCGTTCCAAGGAATCGATCCAGACGGTAGGCGCGATGATTCTGGACATTCAAAGTGAGGTGCAGGGTTCGGTAGATGCATTGACGTCTGCGTCACCGCTCTTTGACGAGCAGCTACATTCGGTGCAGGAAGCTCAAGGTATATTTGATAACGTTCGTTACGAGATGGATGCACTCTTAACTGAGATCAGCGAGTCTACGCAAGCGGTGGAGGTCCTGATCAACTCCCAGCTTGAGCTGACCGACTCGATCTCGGAGGCGAGCTCGATCGTCGAAGAAACCAGCGCCGCCACAGAGGAGGTCGCTTCGATGTCTTCTGAGCAGTTCAAGGTGAGCGAGAAGCTCGTCGGCCTGTCGGCGCGATTGGAGGAGCTGTCGGAGGGACTACGTAAGTCATTGGTGATGTTTAGGACGTAAATGTTTTTTTCGTTTGTTGCGTGAAAATGATGTGATGGTTATACAGCACTCCGCATGCGAATTATACTTCGGCATTCTCTGTTGGAGACGCTTCGAGTACGTATCGTTCCTCCAATCGCTGTTGCCCCCAATTTTCTTGAAATTATAATGATGCGGTAGAAAATCGGGGGCAAAGGCGACCACTATCGTTTTTCCGGAATCGATTCGTCCTCTCCGCTGCTGCGTGCTATGCGCTACTCGCTAAGTGCTAAGCGCGCACCCATTTACGCTAGGGTGTGTGGGGGGAGAAAAGCCGATGAAGGGTTACATCTTCATCGGCTTTTTGGCTGGTGGGAGTGCTGCTTGTGGAAGTGCTGGTGGGAAGTGCTGCTTGGGTGCGCTGCTCGGGGTGCCATACGGGAGTGCTGCTTGGGAGCGCCAGGATTTAGAGCGGGAATGTAGAGCTGCCGAGTGCGCTTGTTGAGTTGCTGCCTGCTCGGGATCGCAGAATTTAGCGTGGAACTGTTGAGCTGCCATATGAGCTTATTGAGTTACTGCCTGCTTGGATCGCTCTCCCTTTGGGATTCGCTCATGTAGTGCAGGCAATGTATGGGTACTGCGTGTAGCACATAGCCATCCAAGCGTGCCTGAACAAGGCATCGTGTGTGTATCAAGAGGTGTGCGCCTGAGGTATAGTAAAGATTGCTGTCTGCTGCAGTATTAGCCGCATTAAACCGTGCGAGCAAAAATAGCTCCGGGAATTGTCCCGGAGCTGTGGCTCACGCTCAATAAAGTGGCAGGCGTTTTCCTTATGAGCGTTAATGTTACGTTCGATGTAGTAGAACGCCTCATATTATAGATGATAGCCTTAGATTCAATATAATAACATGCTGCGTACGGATTGCGCTGTCATTCTACGTTATGTGTCAGCTTACGGCTGCCAGTTCACGTTGATGGTGGCTGTGCCGCTGGCTGGTGCGGTGAAGGTGTGGTTTGATCCGCCTTCCCACGTGACTGTTGCGCCTTGTTTTTTCAGGAATTTAAATTCAATGGTTTTACCTGCAGGAACGCTGACGTCATAGTACCACGTTGGGTATTGATAGATGACCTGGTTGTACATCGGACCAATCGCTTTGGCAGGTTCCCAGTTGCCAAGCTCGCTGACGCTGCCTGCCAAGTAAACGTTCTGACCGAGCGCCGTATTGGCATTGTTCACCACAAAGCGTACGCTGACTTGATCCCCGGTCAGCACTTCGAAGTTGTCATGCACATTGCTTGAGACGCCTGCACTGCCCGTGATTTTGATATTGTATACACCTCCGGCAACCGCAGGGATTTTCACTTTAATCTGCGTGTCCTCCCAAGAGGTAATGTTGGCGCCTGTTACGGCTGTCGTGCCGAAGTATACTGTTCCTTTGTTTGCACCGAACCCGCGGCCGTCAATCGTAATGCTTGCGCCCGGTTTGGCCATCATCGGTCCTACATGTCCGATGGTTGGCGATGTGACAGCGGTGGTGTATTGCCATACGGCCGTACCGCCAGCTGCGAGTGTGAAGTTGGACGCGGCTCCGCCAGAGCCAACCGTGAGGCTGTTGCCGTTAAGCAGGCCGCCGAGTACGTCGGTGTAGCTGCCTGATGGCAATGATGTAACTAATCCCGTAATATTTGCAGGTGTGTTCACGTTGCGGTTGACGGCAATCACGGCCACATTGCTGCCGAATTTGCGTTCATAGATTAACACATCGTTGTTGATCCAGCGTTCCTGTGTCGTTCCATACGCAATGGCCGGGTTGGATTTGCGCAGCGGCGCCAGCTTCTGAATCACCTGGTATGCGGTGGTCGTGGTTGAGAAAGATGGAATCCGGGCCCGGTTGTCGGGGTCGTTCCCGCCGGACATATACTGTTCGGTTCCGTAATAGATGGCTGGCACACCGCGGGAAGTGAGCGTAAAGGCGAGGGCCTGCTCCAGTTTCCGCTGGTTCGCGCTGCTGCTGTGGAAACGTTCCATGTCATGGTTATCGATGAACGTGACCTGATCTTCCACCTGTGTGTAATCAGCTGCTGAGCCCTCCAGCATGGACTTCAATCCATACATATTGTCGGTGTTGTCTCTGAATACCTGGCGAACCTTCTGTGCGAAACGGAAATCCAGCAAGCTCATACCGGATTCATTGGCGAACTTATGATTCTCGGCACTCACCTCGTTCACGCCAAGGAACCATTCGCCGAAGGTGAAGACCGGCTTGTAATTGTTAACGGTAGCCATAAAACTCTTCTGCCAGCCAAACGGCATATGTTTTACTGCGTCCATCCGAATGCCGTCAATGCCCAGATCGAGCCACATTTTAATAGCATCCTTCAGATAAGTATCCACGGTGCTGTTGTTGTGGTTCAAGTCTGCGAGGTCATACAGATTTTTGTAAATCCCGTTCTCTGTCGTCGAAAAATCGGTACCCCCGTTATGATGGAATAAATTCTGTGTATCGTTTGTGTATCCGCCAAGCAGGGTGCCGTTGTTATACAGCTTGCCGTTCTCCGCAAACGACGGTTGGTCCGAGGAAGCGGGAGATGTGTGATTTGGTGCGAAGTCGATGATGACCTTAATATTCTTGGCGTGGGCGGCAGCAATGAGATTCTGGAAATCAGTGATCGTACCGTAAGCCGGATTCGTCTTCTTAAAGTCTCTGGCCCAATAACCGTGATATGCGGTGTTGTTTACACCGGAATAATTGATGACGCTGTAGATGTTCTCAACCGGCTGTGAGATCCAGATGGCAGTAATACCCATGCCTGTTAGATAGCCATCGTTGATTTTGTTAATGATACCTTGCCAGTCACCGCCGCAGTACAGTCTCAGGTTGGTACAGGTGCCGTCAAAGGCAGAACCGGTCGGGTTGTTGGCAGGGTTACCATCAGAGAAACGGTCGGTAAAGATTTGATAAATGACATCTGTGCTGAAATTCTGCTTGTTGGATACCGAGGTGTCTGGAGCTGCATGGGCTGGACCCAGCGAGCCCAGAACCAAGGACAAGCTGAGGGCGAGAGCGGCTGATAATTTGTAGATTTTCTTCATCGTTTTCCTCCTATGTAATACATATTGATTGACTGGCTCAATGAGCCTTAACCGGTGTTTTAGGCATCACCTCCTATACGAAATCAGGCAACAAAAAACCCCGGAATCTCCTAAAGAGAAACCGGGGTTGTTCCAAACCTTATGCATGGTTATGGAATGCATAGCCCTTAAATTAAATAGTGGATTAATTAAACATTATTGTAAATGTAAGCGAATCCATATGTCAATACGCAAATTATAAATTAAAGTAATTTGTTTGCTTAAGACATTGAAATTAAATTTTATAATTATCATAAATTATTGAAACGAAATTTTAAGGGTCATATAATAGTTATGGTAAGCGTTTACAATCTGGAGGATTTTATTGGTGTGGATGGCGCGTATTACGTCTGTTATTCAGAGATCCAAGAGCGAAGATCCATGATCCAACTCAAGGATTTATCGCAAAGGAGGGAGAAGCGTTGGGAAATCGTCCGGAAGATGGCGCAGATCAGCTTCGAATGGGAATCAGAGGAGTGAGGGCAGCTTGTGCTGCAATTGAACGGGAAATCGCTGCAGATACGACGCCGGGCGCGGTACTGGGTGTACTGCATAAAGGCAGAGAATGGGTGTATGCTGCAGGATATGCTCATCCCAAGCCGTCACAGGGAGAGCCTGTACTTGCCCGTGAGGATACATTATATGATGTTGCCTCTTTAACGAAGGTTGCTGTGACGCTGCCGTTAATGCTACAGCTGCTGGATGAGGCACGTTTGACGTTGAGCACCAAGGTGAGCGATATTCTTCCCTCTTTTCAAGGGCAGGGCAAGATGGAGATTACGGTAGGCCAGCTGCTGACGCATACGTCTGGACTCCAAGCGGATCTGAATCTGCACTCCTGGGGCTGGAGCAGAGAGCAGATGTGGGAGGCTGTTCTTACGGCGCCGCTCGCGGCGAAGCCGAATACCGAGGTGATTTATAGTGATCTGGGCTACTTGACGCTCGGCTGTATTATCGAGAAGATGCTCGATATGTCTTTAGAAGAGGCAGTGAAACAACGGGTATGGGACCCGTTGGGGATGTTTCATTCAACGCTTACCCCTTCGCCTGAGCAAACTGGGCGTTATGCCGCAACAGAATATGAAGATGAGATTCAAGGGCATCTATGGGGAGTTGTGCACGATGAGAAGGCCCGGGCCTTGGGCGGTGTATGCGGCCATGCCGGATTATTTACCACCGCAGGCGACTTGTTGAAGTACGCTCGAATGTGGCTCTCAGAGGGGGCGGCGCCCCTCATGCAGAAGACGGAGACGGCAGAAGGCGAATCGCGGGTCTTCTCTCGTGCTGCAGCTGCAGCTGCCATTCGAACTCATACCGGGCATGTCCAGGGCACTAACCGAGGTCTGGGATGGGTACTGAAAGGGGATCAGATGGATGCTTCCGGTGATTGGATGAGTCCTCGCTGCTATGGACATACCGGGTTTACAGGAACCAGCATGTGGATTGATCCTGAGCATGAGCTGGCAGTCGTGCTGCTGACCAACCGTGTATACGGAGGGCGGAGCAGCAGCGTTGCACAGCTGCGCGCCCAGGTCCATAACGCATTGACAGGAGCGGTGTCAAGATAAAACGTAAGGAAGCAATCGGCATTCTCTGATCAATAAGTTATCAGTATAAGGAGGAGTATACGATGACAAGCATAACCTTCCGCCATTACCAGCCTGGGGACCAGGACGGCATCATCGACCTGTGGAATGTCTGCCTGCCATGGGATCCGATCACGCGGCTGCGTTTTCGCAACTTAGTGCTGCTTGATCCGAACTTTGACTCGCAAGGATTGCGGATCGCCGAGCAGGAAAACCGTATCATAGGCGTTCTGTATGCGGTACGCCGGAGATTGCCGATGATCGGAACCGAGCTGGAGCCGGATCATGGCTGGATTCCTTTCTTTTATACCGATCCGGCAGTCCGAAGACAGGGCGTGACATCGCGGTTACTGCAGGGGGGCGAGAAATTTCTTCGCCAGCATGGACGAACCAAGGTCATTTTCTCTTCATATGCTCCGAATTATATCGTTCCGGGAATCGACGGCGAGCGCTATCCTGAGGGCTTGGCGTGGCTGAAGGACAGCGGTTTTGGGCGCAATTATACGGCGGTGGCTATGGATCGTTCTCTGGTTGATTTTCATATACCGCCTGAAGTGATGGAGCTGAAGCGAAAGCGTGAGCAAGAAGGATATACCTTTAAGGTGGCTCAGGATAGCGATTTGGTGGAGCTGATTGCTTTTGCAACGGACGTATTTAACCCCGACTGGGGGCGGGCGATTCGCGAAGGATTGCTGCAGCATTTAAGAAGCGATCAGATTCTGATAGCACGGGATCAAGGGAAGCTGGTGGGCTTCTGCCTGCATAACGCATATGAGGGTGTGGCTGAACGCTTTGGGCCGTTTGGTGTAGATCCTTCAATGCAAGGGAAGGGCCTGGGCAAAATCCTCTTATATGACTGTCTTGCCCTGATGCGGGCGCAGGGATTGCATGGTGCCTGGTTCCTGTGGACCGGTGAGCATAACGCTGCAGGACATCTCTACCAAAAGACAGGCTTTCACATTACACGCCGATTCGATATTATGAGCAAGCCGCTTCAATAGATAGAATCTACGACTGATCAAAAAGGAGAGATTGAATTGACGGAAGCACAGCAGCATCATATTTTGGCGATCGGCGGTCATGCAGGCGATATGGATTTGACGGCCGGAGCTGTTATTGCAAAATATACGCAGGCAGGCCACAAAGCGACGTTTCTTCATTTAACGCCAGGTGAGAAGGGACATCCCCGTCTGACGCCGGAGGAGTATGCAAAGCAAAAGATTGATGAAGCGCATCAATTTGCCGAGATCGTTGGCGCAGACGTTCGATTCCTGGCGTATAAGGATGCCGAGCTTCCGCTGGATGAGGAAGTGAAGTATCAGGTAGCTGACGTGATACGGGAAGTGAAACCGGATATCATCATCACACATTGGAAAGAAAGCATCCATAAGGATCATTCCAATACGCATTATATCGTAGAGGATGCAAGGTTCTATGCGGGTCTTAAGACGATTGAGCGAGAGCTTCCGGCCCATTATGCCCAGCATTTATACTACGCGGACAATTGGGAGGATCCCTATGACTTCCATCCTGAGGTATTTATTGATATTCCGGACGAAGCTTATGAAACCTGGGTCCGGGCCATGAATGTGTATGCGTACGCACGCGGGGAAACGTATGGATTCCCTTTTATCGAGTATTATAAGGCGCTCACAATCGTACGAGGAGCACCCGTGAATTTCAAACGGGCACAGGCCTTTGCAGTTCCAAGGGGAGCGCTGACTAAACGGTTACAGTTTTTCTAATTATATGAAGTTATAACCAGTCAACTGGAATAAAAGCTAATGAAATCACAAATAAATTGTGAGAAATGCCAAAATATCCACTGACATTGCAAACATCTTTTGATATAATGGAGGATGTTACGGGGGAACACGCACGGAATCATATAGAGAACACAATAAGAGAGGAAGTCTTCCATTACTGGAGGCTTCCTCTCTTTTATTTTGGTTAGACGGGTGAGTTTTTTGAGAAGGGCGGATAGCTGTTGCTTTTTTTGAAATCCGTGGTATTATTTGATTAAAGAATCTTAAATTTAAGATAATTACTACTCATACTCAGTCTATGGATTAGGCAGGATTCGGGCAATCTAGGGTTTGTGCAGGCTATGGGTATGATGCTGGTTACGTCGATAAAAGATAGCAGCGAAAGGAGACTGATAGCATGATGGAACATAAGCATATTTACCGCCAGGGAACCTCCCCAGAGGCGCCTACTTTATTATTATTGCACGGTACAGGAGGGAATGAGGAGGATCTGCTGCCGCTGGCCGAAATGATTTCGCCAACGTCGAATGTACTCGGCGTTCGCGGGAACGTGATGGAAAACGGCATGCCGAGATTTTTCCGCCGGCTGGCTGAGGGCGTATTCGATGTAGAGGATCTCGTAAAACGCACGCAGGAGCTGAATGAATTTCTGAATTGGGCAGCTGCTGAGTACGGCTTTGACCGCAGCCGCATCGTGGCGGTTGGTTATTCGAACGGTGCCAACATCGCTGCGAGTTTGCTGTTTCACGAAGGAGACGCCCTGCAGGGAGCTATTCTCCACCATCCGATGGTTCCTTTGCGAGACAAGGAGTTGCCGGATTTGAAGGATATACCCGTCTTCATTGCGGCGGGCAGACGTGATCCGATGTGTCCTCCGCAGGAGAGCGAGGATCTGAACGAGCTGCTGAGCGGAGCAGGTGCGGACGTGAAGCTGCATTGGGAGAACGGAGGGCATCAGCTCAGCCGTGCAGAGGTCGGGATGGCAGCTGTCTGGTTCAAGGAGAAGTTTCAATAATATTAATAATATAGCGATCCATTATCCAGACGTGTCTTGGAGCGGCGCAATCGCGATAAACGATTAAGCCGTAAAAGAGACGCGGGGTAGTGTGGAGATCGGATGCATGAGATCAGATACGTTGTGTAGACGAAAGCCGGGGTTCATTTACCCCGGCTTTCTTTGTTGCTTTATATGAACTTTCCCCGCTCTAAAGTGAGCAGTTTGAAACACGATGTCTTGCAAAATCAGTAATAATTAACCGTTCGATGAATGTCTTATTTCGTCAAATAGGAACTGGTCAGAGGAACAAACAGGGAAGTGCCCGGACCCTCATCAACGATCTCCACAAATATAAAATCGGCAGCCGATACATCGACGTCTACGCCGACCAGGCCATCTTCAGAACCCACTGATACCTTTTTGAGCGTTGTGTTGTTGTGATCCATGATTACGATTTCTTGCGCACCACCAGTCACGGCCAGCTCAAGATGCAGTTTGGCATATTTTTTACCGGTCATGATCTGGAAGCTGTTGCCTTGTTTGGTCGAATCGGTATGTAAATAAACGTCTTTATAATCTTTACCTTTATAGACTGTATCGCTGGAATCTTTGGTATGCCAGGCTGAAGTCCCCAACACGGAGGCTCCGAGCGAACTTAACGTTAAGGAACTAGCGGTTTCGGTGGAGGATCCGTTCTTGCTGCCAATCAGCACGGAAGAAGTGGCGGAGTCATAACGAATATCAATATCCATCAGATCGCCTACAGCTCGCACAGGCAAGTACGTCGTGCCATTATAGGTGATCGGCAGTACGGTTTTGCCGTTTGCATCTTTCGGTGTTACGACGGTACCGTTTAACTTCAGGGAAATCTTGCTGTTCAAATAGGCCGTGATAGGCTCCAAAGCGGATGATGCCATAGCACCTGTACCAATCCCCAGAGTGAGCGTACCCGCCAATAACCCGTACAATACTTTTTTCTTCATAATAAATCCCTCCCAGAAAATAGGTTGATTTCATGCTTTACACAATTAAATTAATAAAGTGTTAGAGGGAAGTCAAGACTTTTATAGGGGGCCGTTCCTCCCTGGCTGTGAGAAATGACAGCTGAGCGTCCTCATTTTACTTGCTGTTAAATGAGCTCTATTTCCGAAAGGATGTCAGAAAAGGGCGGGATAATTTCATGAAAAGTGTTACAATGATAGAAATACGTGAATGAGGGTGGCGTTCAGATCAACGTTTACCTGGCAGCGAAGTGGGAGTGTGATCTAAGAGAATGGAAGATACGTATACAACAAAACGGGCAGTCAGCATGGAGGACATTGTACGTGCACACCATGTGCTTCGCGAAGTGATCGTACGGACACCGCTGCAGCGGGATGCGGTGCTGTCGGCGAAATACGACTGCGAAGTATATCTGAAGCGCGAGGATTTGCAGGTGGTTCGCTCCTTCAAGATCCGCGGAGCATACAATATGATCCGCAGCTTGTCGGAGGAGCAGCGGAACGAAGGGATTGTATGTGCGAGTGCGGGAAACCATGCGCAAGGAGTGGCTTTCTCCTGTAATGCACTGAATATTAAAGGCAAGATATTTATGCCAAGCACGGCCCCGAATCAGAAGGTCAAGCAGGTGAAGCGTTTTGGGGGAGGCAGTGTCGAAGTCATCCTGACAGGCGACACCTTCGATGATGCTTATGATGAAGCGATCAAGGCTTGTGATGAATATGGCATGACCTTTATTCACCCGTTCGATGAAGCGAAGATCATTGCAGGCAACGGGACTATCGGGATGGAGGTTATGGAAGATCTGGATTCACCAGCTGATTATATGTTTGTTACGATTGGCGGCGGCGGTCTGGCTGCAGGCGTGGCCACCTATGTCAAAACCGTCAGCCCTACGACGAAAGTCATCGGCGTTGAACCGCTTGGCGCGGCATCCATGATCGAATCCAAGAAACAGGGTGAGGTTGTCACCATGCACGAAATCGACAAATTCGTTGACGGTGCCGCTGTTAAACGGGTCGGGGAACTGACTTATGATATTTGCAATGATCTCCTGGATGACATCGTCATGGTTCCGGAAGGCAAAGCTTGCACGACCATCCTGGAGCTGTATAACGAGAATGCCATCGTGGTTGAGCCTGCGGGTTCATTGGCTGTGGCTGCGCTTGATATGAACCGGGACCAGATTCGCGGCAAAACCGTAGTATGCATCATCAGTGGCGGCAATAACGATATCGACCGGATGCAGGAAATCAAGGAACGCTCCTTGATCTATGAAGGGCTGAAGCATTACTTCATGATAAACTTCCCGCAGCGTGCAGGTGCACTCCGCGAGTTTCTGGAGGATGTGCTGGGTCCCGATGACGATATCGCGCGCTTCGAATACACGAAGAAGCACAACAAGGAAGATGGGCCTGCACTTGTAGGTATTGAGCTGCTGCGGCCTGAGGATTACGGTCCATTAATTGAACGGATGCAGCGCAAGGGATTGGATTATACGGAGCTTAACAAGAATATGAATCTGTTCAATCTGCTGATCTAAGTTCAGGCAGCAGGACAACTGCAAGAAGAAGCCGGACTCCCATCGATGGGAATCCGGCTTCTTCTTTGTAAGTGAAAGCTTGGGTACTGTCTTGTTGTTATAGCGAGGAATGAATGTTTTCTTCTTTTCAATCAATTGGAACCGCTTTGGCGCGATATTGCTCCACTTCCTGGTTCAGCTTGTCCTTGTTGTTCTCAAGCACTTCAGACCAGGACTTCAGCTTCTTCAGCAGCGGGCTGTTGGAGACGGCCTCACTGTTCTTAAGGGCTTGATCGAGAGCTTCCCGAACTTCCGGATCCAGGAGATTGTCTTCGTATTTAAATAGCGGTGTATTGTTATATCCGTAATATAAGCTTAATTCGGTAAAACGCAGCTTCAGCTTTACGTCCTCCGCCCGGTTTGATTTGGGATATGCGCTTAGAAAGGCTTCTTGGGCAAGTCCACGTTCAATGACTTCAGACCATGGGATCACCAAGGCAGCATCACTAACCGCAGGCTTCTCGGATTCCACGATCATGATATCGATGTAGGCCTGAGTATCCTTCTGGATATAAGGCTTGTAGGGTTTGAAGGTCGTATAGTCGATAATCGGGAAGACTACCCCTTCCGCCGTATGGAGTCTGTAGCCGCTGTCACGAAGGTTTATGAGCACCTTTCGAAGCGTTTCATCCTTGGTTTTGTTGAGTGTGGTCTGAATTGGCTCTCCATATTTGTACAGCTTCATCAGTTTATCCTGAATGCCAATTTGAAACACATGCTCAGTTTTTGGCGACAGCGCATCTTTGGCTGCATTCTCCAGCTTGAGCACCAGCATGGTAGCCTGATAGGGGGTGACGCTGCGGATATGTTTGGTAATATAAGACTTCGCATACGCCACGTCGGCTTCTTTTAACAGCTTATTTGCTTTGGCGTACACGGCATTGCCGAAGGCTGTAGCTTTGCCTGAAGTGGCAGTTGTACCCGCTTGAGGTACGGAAGCAGGTGCAGCACTGGCAATAACGCCGGTCTGGATTGATAGAGCAAGTACAAGGATAGCAGCAATCGCGGATTTACTGGATTTGGACATCAATATTCCTCCCTTACCACATTACCCCTATCCTACCATTTTCCATAGATTTGTAGATTACAATCAACTAAAAAATATTAAAGATTCTGTTATCGATTCTTCACGAATTCATGACGAAACTGTATTATTTTCCCGAAAAGAGCAGCTTTGTTCCTATAAGCCCAATCAGGAATATGAGTAGACTTACCCAAGGCGCAATGATCAGAACAGGCAGGAGGCGTCCGATCCACACCCCGGTGATGAGGATCAATACCGTGATGGCAACATAAACCCCGATATTGCGTGCACTAATCTTGCGCTCTCCTTCTGCAGGTTTAAAAGTGTCATTCTTCATCCATTTCATCAAGGCATGGATCAGCACATAAGCACCCCCGGCAATGACGATCAGGGTGGAAATACGAACCTGGGACATTCGTTCCACTGGGCCGCCAGCCCACATCGTAATAAACCCAACGATTGCTTGTACGAAGAAGAACCAGGTCAAAGCAATCCATGGGATCATGAGATGGTATTGCAGAGCACTGAGGCCTTCTCTTTTTGGCAGCCGCTCGATCTGCTCCTTGCAGTAAGATTCGAGATCGTTGCCGAAGACATCCTTGGCGTCCTTGCCCTTATCTTGAGCATCCAGCAGCTGCCTTGCCATTTCGAGCAGCAGTTCCTCGCTTTGCTGCTCCTGTACGGCGCTGCTGCGTATACAGACAACCATGTCCTGATAATAACTAAGATTATCGGGTGACATGGCATCCTGAAGCCGATTGTTCTCCTTAATCATCTGTCTGATATTCATTGTGACTGTCCTCCGCGGGTTAATTGTATATCTAAGCTATAGCTGTTAAGCAGGCATTTAAGGGTGATCAGGTGATGTGGAAGAGATGAAAGCGAATGTCCCCCTTATATCGAAATAAGGGGGACATCTGTCTGCCATCTTGTTATGCAATATATCATAGGCAGAGAACCCTTGCAAAGCATGCTGGATTGAACGGTCTATGGCATATTTATGAACCCGGTATAATTTCTTGTCTGCTATTTCACAATAATAAGCATTCCGGGTCGATAGACGATCCCCTTGAATGATTCAGGGCAAAGAAGGAGGATTTCTCAGATGAAAGCAAATTATTTTGATGATGAATTGCATGGGGGAGAAACACCCCGAGCTAATGGTCAAGAGGTTGTCACTGGCAATCGTGAAGAGAACGGGGCATTTGCCCAGCCTGAAGGAGGATTCACCTCCGGAGGTGAGGAATCCGATTTGTCCGCCTCATCGTTATGGGAGAACGATCCTGTCGGAAAGACCTGGATGAATGATTGGAGCGGGCGTGAAGAGACTCACGCGATGTTCCGGCAGAGCTACGAGTAAAATCGGAAGTTTCTAAGTGCCATCCTGCTTGCTATTTGCGTTGACAATCCATAATGGCGATGCTAAGATAAGCTTAATTAATTCATATTAAACTTATCGGAATTATCTATATTATGATGGCGGCGTATGATCGCAAGGAGGAATTTGGCATGGAACGGCAAATCACCATTCGACATAATCAAGAGGAACTTACAGCGACAATCCATTACCCATTACAAGAAGCGGCTCAAGGTGACCGATGCCATCGGGTTCCCCTGGTCGTTATCTGCCACGGGTTCGTTGGGAGCCGGATCGGCGTGGATCGATTGTTTGTCAAAACGGCGCGTGAGTTTGCCCAAGACGGCTACATGGTGATCCGTTTTGATTATATCGGATGCGGAGAGAGCTCGGGCCATTACGGAAGCGAGGGGCTGGATTCGATGATTGCCCAGACTCGTTCCGTCCTCGATTACGGACTTAGCTGCGCCGATGTTGATCCTACGCGCATTACATTAATCGGACATAGCCTGGGCGGCGCCGTCGCCTTGCTGACTGCGGTCCGCGACCGGCGGGTGAAGAATCTGATTCTGTGGTCGGCGGTAGGTTATCCATTCAACGATATCGTCAAAATCACGGGCCGCGATGTGTACGATGCTTCAGTGAAGGCAGGTTCTGCTGATTATCTGGGATACGACTTTACGCCGGTTTTCTTCGATTCGCTGGCTCAAGGGCAGCCTTTCCAGGAAGCGATCAAGTTTACGGGCGATGTGCTTGTGATCCATGGAACCTCGGATGAGGTCATTCCGGTGGATTATGCTTTCTTGTACCAAAAGGTGTTCTGGATGCGTCAGGAAGGGCGCTGTGATAAGGAAATCATTTTTCAGGCGGACCATACGTATTCGGCGGGGCCGCAGCGCGAGCAGCTCCTTCAGCGGACCCGGAATTGGCTGAGCGATCAGGAGAACCAGCAACAAGAGTGGCAGAACTGGATGATTTAAGCAAGTGATTTGGCATAATGGGCGATTTAGCAGTACAATAGAGTTGTCCCTTGATTTTGAAGCTGGAGGTGGCATCGATGACGTTACCTGCTTTATTTATTGCCCATGGTTCGCCGATGATGGCCCTGGAGGACAACGAATACACCCGCTTCCTAGAGCAGTTGGGACGGGAGCTGCCTGTACCTAGAGGCATAGCGGTATTTTCTGCCCATTGGGATGATCCGGATCAACGGCTGACCGAAGACGCCGAGCATGGCACGATGCATGATTTTTACGGATTTCCGGAGGAAATGTACCAGATTACGTATCCGGCCCCTGGAGGCGCTGAACTCGCAGCTCAGATTCGTAAACGCTTTGAGGCAGGAAATTTGCATGCCAAAGCCGTAACCGGCCGCGGATTGGACCATGGAGTGTGGGTCATTCTGCGAAAAATGTACCCTGATGCGAATATACCGGTGGTGGCCTTGTCCGTGGACTCCAAGCGCTCGCCAAGCGAACAATATTCCATCGGTGCTATGCTGTCCGATTTGCGTGAAGAAGGTATCCTGATCATTGGCAGCGGCGGCTTGGTGCACAATCTGCGGATGCTGCATAAGAGCGATGAGCCTGATGAGTGGGCGGCTGCATTCGATGAATGGATCGCGGAGCAGCTGTCGGAATGGAATCTTCACCAACTGTTTGCGTATGACAAAAAAGCACCACACGCCAGCGATGCTGTCCCTTCCTACGGACGGGAGCATTTTGTTCCCTTGTTCTATGCGATGGGAGCTGCTGATCGTGGCCGCAAGGCCAAGCGATTGTTTCAATCTTACCAATATGGCAGTTTGAGTTTGAATTGCTGGTCATTCGAATAATAAGAAGCCGGGCTTGGGTTACAAGCTCGGCTTTTGTGGTGTAATGTATGAATCCTAAGCTCAGTTCGTTACTGGATCAGGCTGTTTGTTTTTTTAGCGGTGTATGGGTAGTGCCGTCTTCATGATCGGTTTTATGCGTCATTTTGTTCCAGAGACCGCGGAGATAAGGGAGTACCCAGTGGTCAAGGCCGATTTTACCGGCGTTGGCAGCAGCGACGACGA
>NZ_JBCMXJ010000007.1:0-541480 GCF_050475945.1 Paenibacillus solani | reverse complement strand
GGCGTGTAGCGCTGCGGCTCGGGCGCGGGCTGCGGGCCCTGCGGCATAGCCGCTGGCCCGCTGGGGCCTGGCGCGGCGCTGTGCGCACGCGCGCCAGCCGGTCGTTCGGGCGGCGGCGCAGATGCCGCCCGCGTGCCGTGGCCGGACTCGCCATAGGCGTCCGGCCCTTCCCCCGCGCCGCGGTGCCCACGCGGCCCGTCCTCCATGCTGTATCGATTTCTATCCGACATCGATAGCTGTCTATGTTTTTCCGCCGATTCAGCTTTCTGCTGGGGCGCTCCAGGAAATTCCCACTTTAGTATGGGAGCAGCATCGTCTTTGGATGGCTTCTGATACGGCTCTACCTTTTCTGTTTTTGGCGTTTGGTCTGGATTTCTCGTTCGCGTATTGCCTACGCTGCCCATATTCACCCGAACCTTCGAATCTTTCATTTACATTTCCCTCCTGTGCCTGTTCCCCTGGTATATGCCTCTTCTGTTTCTCTCCTTCTCCTCGCATCTTTCTTAAGCCTCTACTGATACTTATGAGATACGAACAATTGATAGAACTGTTCTAAGAGAAAGATTGGAAATGGAATCCAAGCAAAACTTGTACAACCTAAGAGATAATCCATCGGGTACTGTCCTGACTTACCATCGGTCTTAGATAAAAGGTTAGGATGAGAAATAATAAGAAACCCAGCACTTAAGAAGAATCAGAAAAAAGAAGAAGAGGCTCGCCCTCACGGGCCAAGCCTCTTCTTCTTCACTCTATTACACTCGGATGAGCTCATCATCCAAGATGGTTATTACGCCCAAGTTGGTTGGACTTTGAAAAGTTTGGTCTCTTCCAATTCGTTTGCCACTTTCTTCGGAGCCTTCTCCGTGCTTGGTTCCTCCGTCGAGATGCGCCAGATGTCCGCGCCAAGTCCAGACAGCTTCTCAGCCAAATGAACATATCCGCGATCGATATGCTGAACGCCTCCCACTTCCGTTGTCCCCTCTGATACGAGTCCAGCCAGTATCAAAGCAGCTCCGGCTCGAAGATCGGTTGCCGTAACTTTGGCGCCCTTAAGCTTAGCACCACCTGTAACGATGGCTGAGCGCCCTTCAACCTTAATTTCGGCATTCATCAACTGGAACTCATCCACATGCATGAAGCGGTTCTCGAATACGGTTTCCGTAACTACACTTGTACCTTCGGAGACCAGCAGCAGCGCCATCATCTGGGACTGCATGTCAGTCGGGAAGCCAGGGTAAGGCAGGGTTTTCACATCAACCGACTTTAATGGTCTATCAGCGATGACGCGGATTCCATTCTCGTCCGGTTCAATCGTGATCCCCATCTCCTCCATTTTGGAAATGACAGGTCCAAGATGATCGGCAATGGCTCCTTCCACATAAACATCCCCGCCAGTGATAGCAGCAGCTGCCATGAAGGTACCTGCTTCGATCCGGTCTGGAATGACATTATGCTGGACACCATGCATTTTCTCAACGCCTTCAATACGAATAACACCCGTACCCGCACCGCGAACTTTGGCGCCCATCGCATTCAGGTAATTCGCTAAATCGACAATTTCCGGCTCCTTCGCCGCATTTTCGATAACGGTAACTCCCTCTGCCAATGTAGCAGCCATCATAATATTTTCAGTAGCACCTACGCTGGCTACGTCCAAGTAGACCTTCGCTCCGCGTAATCTGCCATTACTCTTTGCTTCAATATATCCTTGTCCGAGACTAATCTCAGCCCCGAGCGCTTCAAATCCTTTAAGGTGTTGATCAATCGGTCTTGTGCCGATCGCGCATCCCCCGGGCAGCGATATCCGGGTACGTCCACAGCGTGCCAATAAAGGGCCCATGACCAAAAAAGACGCTCGCATCTTCCGCACCCATTCATAAGGCGCTTCACATGTCGTTATGTGCTCTGCATTTACACGTATCACTTCATCTTGATATGTAATGCCTGCACCAAGCGATTCCAATACTTTACTAATTGTAATTACATCGTCAAGAGGAGGCGCGTCAATAATAACACTTTCCCCAACTTCCCCTAAGAGAGAGGCAGCGATGATCGGAAGAACTGAATTTTTTGCTCCGCTGACTTTGACGCTTCCGGTCAGTCTTTTGCCACCGCGGACGATAAATTTGCTCATCATGGTTTCCCTCCGCGTCCATAATTTTCCTAATTTCATGTTTAGTAATAGATTGTTGCTAATTCCCTAACTTTCATCTTACCATTAGGGTTTTCAGCTAAACAAGCGATTTTCGAACTATTTATGACACCTGATTCGATGAAACAGCATCTGTAATCAGATACTCATCATACTGCTTTACGAAGCATCTGTTATCCGCAGTATGGACCTACGAAAGTTACCATGACCGATCAACACTTGTCAATGCATAACAATTACCGGGTGAACTTTATAGTCCGGAAGTCATACGGTCCGACCGATCAAATTCTTATTAAGTTAAGTGTTAACATAATAAAATGTGTTTATTCGACATGTTCTCTTCAAGCAATCTAACAGAGATATAACCATTCAAAACGCACTTAAAACAGACGAGTTTAAAATCAGTAAACGCAACATCATCATACAATCAAATTCGAAAAGAACCTTTGAAAACATTCTAATGTTATGTATGACGCTCTTCCCGCCCTAAAACATATATCGGATCATTTGACTCCATGTAATATAGTCAATTAGGAATTCAGCCACGAATCGCCCGAGCACTACAGCTAGCAGCAGGTGTAACAACTTTCCCTGCGGCCCCTTCGGGTGACGGACAATCAAATCCAGCTTCACTTGTTGTAATGCCCACCAAGCCAGTGCAATACAAAACAACGAAACGACAATCGATAACAATCCATTCACACCGACCGCACCGAATGAATTAGATAGATCCTGATTCATGCTCCCTCCTCCTTCGTGAATTCGCCCGTCCTACTTTAGGACCGACTCTTCTATAATACTTGGCTGGACGCTAAGAATCCAGCACTTTCTATCCGACATTTCCTCGGAAATAATAAAATTTATCGACATTGCCCAAAAACGATCAGGAACACGCCATTAGCAGAAGCTAAAAATACGGTTTTTAGCACATCCATAATCCAATGAAACACAAGACTGGTAATAGTTTCATTCCCAAAGCTCTGAATTATACTTATTATATTGCAAAAAATACCGGACCGGAAGCTAGGGTCTGGTAAAGCTTTTAGCATATTAAGGTCACATTTAAACCCCACTTTTTAGAAATCCGAGGTCGTCTATATGAATTATTCCACAAAAACAGGCAGTGCGCCTGATAGGAGAGCAGCAACCAACAAGCGCTCTACAGACAGTTAAGGACTGTTTTCCGCTGGAATGATATAAGATTACGACAGGAGCATTCATGCGCGTAATGACAAGCGATACCAGCGCACCTGAGAAGTTATTGATGGTTACGGATGCATTCACGCCGCCAGCCAGATCCTCATAATACGATTACCGACATTTGGTGCCAGTGAAAAGATTTATTCCGGTAGTAGAATAGCCATAAGGATGACATCCCTACTCTCTTAGATGCTATATGTTAAACATCAACTTTATTATAATAACCAATAGATGTAATGGGAAGTTCGCACATTTAAGAGAATCGCAATCGGCTTATAAGCATTATATTTCTCTGAGATATCGCAGTCATAATACAAGGTCCTCTCTCAAATTTTCGAACCATTTATGTATTAAATTGGAGACGCTTCTTGTTCTTTGTTGTTGAAACAGCATCACTGAAACCCTATGTATACCAGTAAATGAAAAAAGACAATTTGCTGCATGAATACAGCAAACTGTCTATGTCCATTCATTAATTATGTCTCACTTTGATCCGGTTCATCGCTCTTTGCAGAGCCAACTCCGCGCGACGATGGTCAACTTCGTCCTGTCTTCCCTTTGCATGCAGGCGAGTTTCAGCTCTTTCCTTCGCGGCTTCCGCACGCTCCAAATCGATCTCAGTCGCTCTCTCTGCACTTTCCGCCAGGATGACAATCTTATCTTTACGTACTTCGACAAAACCGCCTTGTACCGCGAACGGAGTTTTCTCGTTGCCGACTTTCACATAAACTGGCGCTATCTGAAGCGGCGTAACGAAGGAAATATGACCAGGCAAAATACCCAGCTCTCCCTCAACTCCACGCACCGTAACACTGTTCACCTGTTCGGAATAGACCAGGCGGTCCGGGGTTACGATTTCCAACAAAATGGTGCTCACTTCCATCCCTCCTCACCGTTTTCCGCAGAAAACTCGCGCAGCAGACCTTACCGTCCCGGTACGGGCTCGGATTCGGTCTGCTGATCACGGAGCGTCAGCTTACAATGTTTTTGCTTTTTCAACTGCCTCTTCAATTGTACCTACGAACAAGAAAGCCGCTTCTGGAAGGTGATCGTACTTGCCTTCCAAGATTTCTTTGAAGCTGCGCACGGTTTCTTTAACCGGTACATACTTACCCGGAATGCCGTTGAACTGCTCGGCAACGTGGAAAGCTTGGGAAAGGAAACGCTGAATACGACGAGCACGTCCAACGATCGCTTTATCTTCCTCACTCAGCTCATCCATACCGAGGATGGCAATGATATCTTGAAGCTCGTTGTAGCGTGCAAGAATTTGCTTCACGCCCTGAGCTACATTATAGTGCTCTTCACCCACAATTTCCGGAGCCAAAATACGGGAACTGGATGCAAGCGGATCTACCGCTGGGTAGATACCCATCTCGGAAATTTTACGTTCCAGGTTCGTCGTTGCATCCAAGTGAGCAAACGTCGTTGCCGGAGCCGGGTCTGTATAGTCATCCGCAGGTACATAGATAGCCTGAATGGAAGTTACAGAACCTTTTTTGGTAGAAGTGATCCGTTCCTGCAAACGTCCCATTTCAGTTGCCAGCGTTGGCTGATAACCTACCGCGGAAGGCATACGGCCCAGGAGGGCGGATACTTCGGAACCCGCTTGGGTAAAGCGGAAAATGTTATCGATAAAGAGCAATACGTCTTTACCTTCTTGATCACGGAAATATTCCGCCATCGTCAAACCGGTCAACGCTACGCGAAGACGGGCACCTGGAGGTTCGTTCATCTGACCGAACACCATCGCCGTTTTGCTGATAACGCCAGAGTCACTCATCTCGTGGTACAGGTCATTACCTTCACGAGTACGCTCGCCAACGCCGGCGAATACGGAAATACCGCCGTGCTCTTGAGCGATATTGTTGATCAATTCCTGGATTGCAACGGTTTTACCTACACCGGCACCACCAAATAGTCCGATTTTACCACCTTTTTGGTAAGGCGCCAGCAAGTCGATAACTTTAATACCCGTTTCCAGCATTTCTGCTTGGGTAGAAAGCTCGTCATAAGCAGGAGCTTCACGGTGAATTGGGTTATTTACCTCGGATACTACAGCACCCGCATTATCGATCGGCTCACCCAACACGTTAAATACGCGACCGAGTGTAGCGTTACCTACAGGTACCGTGATCGGTCTGCCCAAATCCACGGCTTCGATACCGCGAACAAGGCCATCCGTGGATGACATCGCGATACAACGAACCAAATTATCTCCCAAATGATTGGATACTTCCAAAGTCAAATCAACCGAGCGGCCGCCTTCCAACGTTGCTTCAATCTTGACAGCATTAAAAATCTCAGGAAGATGACCGCGCTCAAATTCAATGTCAACTACAGCACCTGTAATGCTGACAACGCGTCCTTTATTCATTGATTCGTTTTCCCTCCTACCCGCTCATCTCTAAGGATGAACGATGATCGTAAAGCGGCTGTCCATATGATGGCCGCATATCCGTTAAATACTAAATTTAAAATTTCAACGTGCATTATTGCTGAGCGTTCGCTCCGCCCACAATCTCGGAAATTTCCTGCGTAATAGCAGCCTGACGAGCACGGTTATAGGTGAGGTTCAACTCGTTGATCATCTTGCTCGCATTCTTCGTTGCTGCTCCCATAGCGGTCATCTTCGCACCGAGCTCACTTGCTTTCGCATTCAGCATCGCACTGAAAATCAATGTTTCCGCATATTTTGGAAGCAGTACCTCAAGTACGCCTTCAGGAGACGGTTCATATTCATAACCCGTCAAGTTCCCGCCGCTCCCAATGTTCTCCATTGGGAGAAGCTTGGAGATCTCCTGCTGCTGAGTCAAGGCGTTAACGAATTGGTTATAGCACACGTATAACTCATCAATCTGACCCAGCTCATATTGATGAACCGCCGCGTTAGCGATGGTCTTAATATCCGCATAAGTCGGGCTATCGGATAGATCCGTGAGCTCCTCAACAACTGGAAGTCCACGTCGACGGAAGTAATCCCTTCCTTTACGTCCGATCACAAACAGGCAATACTCGTCCTTGGATTGATGGCGTTCTGCGATAAAATTCGAAACTTTACGCAAAATATTGGAGTTCGATGCACCAGCAAGACCGCGGTCTGAAGTGATTACCAGATAACCGGTTTTCTTCACTTCACGTTTTTCCAGCATTGGATGGCTGATCCCCTTGGTTCCAGCAGCGATACTGCCGACGACCTCTTTCAACTTCTCGGAATAGGGAAGTGCAGAGGTAGCCTTCTCTTGAGCTCTTCTCAGCTTAGCAGCCGCAACCATTTCCATCGCCTTGGTGATCTGCCTTGTGTTCTGAACACTCTTGATCTGCCGCTTAATATCACGTAATCCTCTTGCCATGTTTTCACCACCTTAAAACTTTGGCGGAGCCAAAGTTACTTCGTAAGCATAAACCTAGCTTTTGGCGAAGCCAAAGCTAACTTCGTAAGCAAACACCTAGCCTTGGCCGAGCCAAAGCTAACTTCATACACGTAGACCAAGCTTTGGCTAGGACCAAAGCCAAACCTGTTAGTTAACATCACTTTGGTCACAGCCAAAGCTACATTCCATATGATGAAAGAGGATGCCGGGCGTAACCCGGCTCCCCTCCTATTACTTGCCTGAGGAGCTTAGACCGACGCGGCAAAGCCCTTCTTAAATTGATCGATTGCCGCTTTCAAAGCGTTCTCGTTATCGGACGTCAGATCCTTCGTATCCGTGATGGATTGGAGAATTTCCGGTTTATTGCTCTCAATAAACACGAGGAATTCGCTCTCGAAACGACGCACGTCGGCAACTTCGATATCATCGATATAACCTTTAACCGCTGCGTACAAGCTAACCACCTGCTGTTCAACGGACAACGGCTGGTTTACACCCTGTTTCAGGATTTCCATCAATCTTGCACCACGGTTCAAGCGAGCCAAGGTTGATTTGTCCAGATCGGATCCGAACTGGGAGAACGCCTGGAGCTCACGGTATTGCGCAAGATCCAGCTTCATGCCCCCTGCAACCTTTTTCATCGCTTTGATCTGCGCGGAACCACCGACACGGGATACCGAAATACCGACGTTAATCGCTGGGCGTTGACCAGAGTAGAACAGCTCGGACTCCAGGAAGATCTGTCCATCCGTAATCGAAATTACGTTGGTTGGAATGTAAGCAGATACGTCAGAAGCCTGTGTTTCAATAAATGGCAGTGCGGTTAATGAACCACCACCAAGCTCATCATTGAGCTTCGCTGCACGTTCCAGCAAGCGGGAGTGCAGATAGAACACGTCACCCGGATAAGCTTCCCGACCCGGAGGACGACGGAGGAGCAAGGACAACTCACGGTATGCTGCCGCTTGTTTGGACAAGTCATCATAGATGATGAGTGCATGCTCGCCTTTGTACATAAAGTATTCGCCCATTGCGCAGCCTGCGTATGGAGCGATGTATTGCAATGGAGCCGGCTCAGAAGCCGAAGCCGTAACAATAATCGTGTACTCCAGTGCACCGTGACGGCGAAGAGTTTCAACAACTTGTGCTACAGTCGATTGCTTTTGCCCAATAGCAACGTAGATACATTTAACGCCGCTGCCTTTTTGGTTCAGGATGGTATCGATTGCAACCGTGGTTTTACCCGTTTGGCGGTCACCGATAATGAGCTCGCGCTGTCCACGGCCGATCGGTACCATCGCGTCAATTGCTTTAATACCGGTTTGCATAGGCTCATGAACCGATTTACGGTCGATAACACCTGGTGCATTACTCTCAACCGGACGGTAGGCTGCCGCTTCAATCGGGCCTTTACCGTCAAGTGGTTGACCCAGTGGATTGACAACGCGTCCAAGCAGAGCTTCACCTACAGGAACCTCCATGATACGTCCTGTACGCTTTACCTGATCGCCTTCCTTGATATCGGAGTAAGGTCCAAGGATAACGACACCCACATTGCTCTCTTCAAGGTTCAGCGCCAGACCGAACACACCGTTCTGGAACTCCAGGAGTTCCCCGGACATTGCATTCTCCAGGCCGTACACGCGAGCAATACCGTCACTTACTTGAATGACCGTACCTACTTCAGAGACCGTGATATCGGATTTATATTCTTCAATTTGACTTTTGATTAAAGTACTGATTTCTTCAGGTCTGATACTCAACGTTTTCACCCCTATCTACTATGCTCGTCTATTAAAAGACTTTTCAAGACGTTCCAGCTTCCCGGAAAGACTTCCGTCATACAGCTTGTCGCCAATGACAACTTTCAGGCCTCCGAGCAAGCTCTCGTCTACAATATTGGACACACGGATCTTCTGATGCGCCAACTGTCCAAATTCCGAAGCTACCTGTTCTTTTTCCTGATCGCTAAGCGGGTAAGTGGAGTATACTGTGGCATCCGCCAATCCCAGGCTTGCACCTTGTATCTTCACATAACTGTTCAGCAGTTCAGCGAACATATCTGTACGCCCTCTGTCTAGAAGCAATTCAATTGTGTTCAAGACCGGTTGCGATACTTTTCCTGCTAACGCCTGGCTGATTGCGTTCATCTTCACGGACTGGGGAATATTCGGCGTGGTGATGAACTTCTGAATGTCGGCATCGCCTTCAATAGCTTGCACGACTGCACGCAGCTCCTCTTCCACTTCCAGACCCTTCTGCTGCTGAGCCGCTACATCGAACAGCGCCCGCGCATACCGCTTGGCTGCTACTGTATTTTGGCTCATGGTCTGCCTCCTACCTCTTTAAGGTATTGATCCACCAGTTCTTCTTGAGCTTGGTCATTCTTCACTTCCCGTTCAATCAGCTTGCTAGCGATTTTCACGGAAACGCTGCCGATTTCGTTGCGAAGCTCATCGACAGCTTTCTTCTTCTCGTTCTCGATATCACGAACTGCCTCGGATTTCAGGCGAACTGCCTCTTCCTTAGCTTGTTCCATAATTTGCTCTGCTTGTTTGTTGCTAGTTTGTCTGGAACGCTCGATGATTTCGTGAGCATCTTGACGTGCTTGCTCCAGTGCCTTCTTCTGCTCTTCCACATAAGCAGTTGCCTGCTGACGAGTCTGTGCTGCTTCGTTCATCTGGCTCATTACCAGCTCACGACGCTGCTCCATAATGCCGAACAACTTACTGAATGCGAACTTTTGAAGCAAAAGGTAAAGAATAATAAACGCGATAATAGTGATTACCATATTTTCCCATAAAATTGCCATTGAGGTCACTCCTTTCCATCAACACGAAGTGCGGTGCCTAACAAAACGAAGGCGCGGATGGCATCGGCCCTCCCCGCCAAACCGTTGTATTGTTATTAAGTGAACATGATCAAGAACGCGATAACAGTAGCCGCCAAAGGAATAACCTCTACGATACCAACACCGATAAACATCGTTGTTTGCAATTGACCACGTGCTTCTGGTTGACGAGCGATAGACTCAACTGTTCTACTTACGATCATACCGTTACCCAAACCTGCGCCGAGGGCGCCCAGACCTACTGCAATAGCTGCTGCCAAAAATTCCATTGTTAAATATCCTCCTTAAAATTGTTTCAAAATTGAAATTTGGTAAAACATATAGATAATATCTCTTTCGAAAACACCGTGTTACGGGGGATTCGTCCGAGTTGATCAATGCTCTTCATGAATCGTGGTTTGCGAGATGTATACCATAGTCAAGATTGTAAAGATAAACGCTTGCAGTGCACCAATGAAGATACTGAAACCTTGCCATGCGGCCATAAATGGAATACCCCAGAATCCGGTTTTCAGAATGACCGTGATCAGAACCTCGCCGGCAAAAATGTTGGCATAAAGCCGGATTGCCAGAGCAATCGGTTTTGCCAGGTTCTCAATGATATTGAGCGGCAGGAAGATCGGGAACGGTTCGATGTAATGCTTCAGGTAATGCTTGCGATTCAGCTTCAAACCCAGGTAGTTCATCAGTATAAATACAACGATCGCAAGACCAGCCGTAACGGAAATGTCGGCTGTTGGCGACTTCCACCACAATACGTGAGCATAGTGGCCAGGTTCAAGTCCGAGTGTAGCCTGAATTGGCTGACCAAAGACCTTGAAGTCTTCCGGCAAGTCAGTGATAACTGAGAACGGCAAGCCCAGCAAGTTGGCTACAAAGATGAACAAGATAAGAGTAAGCCCCAATGATATGTAAGCTTTCCCCTTCTTCAGATCCATCGCACTTGCTACGACGCCTTGCACAAATTCCACTACCCATTCCATGAAGTTTTGCAGTTTGGAAGGGTTTTCGACAGAAAGATTACGTACTGCCAGCCGGCATAATACGAATACCACCACACAGGTGACAAGGAGCATCATTACCGCTGAAAGATCAATATTCAATCCGCCAAGTTTGATAATCGGTGAATCATGCATAGAATTGTTTTCACCCCTTTCCAAGTTAGCGCTGATCAATGATTGTTTCTCAAACTGAACACAATACTGACAGGAATCGTCAACAATTGGGGTATGAACAGACCGGCGATTGCACCGCCGAGTGATACCTGCTCGAGTCTTACGGCGAAGATAACAATCAGAAGTCCGATGCACAATCTCGTAATGAAGCCGAAGTTGAACTTTTTCACTTCTGGATTGACAGCCAAATGCGCCAGCTGCTGCACTTTCATGGAGAGGAAGCGTACATTAAACAATCCCGCCGCCATGCCCATGATCATCCCCATAAAAATCGGGCGATATTCCGGATAGAGAGCCCATCCGAGAAACAAGGCAGACAATAAGAGTAGCGATACTCTAAATACAGCGTTCACAATGGATGTCAAATCATTCACGCCTGCGCCCCCAAAAACTTTTTAATGAGAAGAGCGATATTCAAAATCCCTACAAAGAGCCCCGAAAGCGTACCGATGGCAATCCACACTCTGGGCCCGTCCAAAACATTCATGAGCCATCGCCCGGTAAAAAAACCGATGAGAATGTAAGCGGCAAGCAAACCGCCTGCCCCGCTAATATACAGCGCTATCATCCAAGGGTTATCTTGACTTTTCGGATTTTTCATATGAACCTCTAATCCCAACTCATTTTACTTAATATTACAAGAGTTTGTCAATGAATCGATTTTATCGATTTACCGTGTAGAATCGGTGTTTTGAGCAATTTAAATTGCACAAAACACCGCGGCAACCGTACAGTTCAACTGTATGCTGTGCCCTTGTCAATCAGAATGAAGAAAACTATGCGTTTGTGAACATTCTGTGAAATTCTTCCGGACGCTCTTTTTGGATGCCAAAATGGTGCAAAATCGCATGGACAATTCGTTCAGAAGCATGTCCATCTCCATACGGATTTGCTGCCTTGCTCATCTTTTCATAGAGCACTTGATCGGTTAATAGAGCCTTAATTCGCTCATACACATTCTCTTCCTGGGTACCGACAAGCTCCAGAGTACCCGCTTCGATGCCCTCCGGACGCTCCGTCGTTTCCCGGAGCACCAATGTCGGCACGCCGAATGAAGGAGCTTCCTCCTGCATGCCGCCGGAATCGGTAATGATAAAGTGCGTACGAGTATAGATATTGTTCATATCCACGATATCCAGGGGATCGATCAGCTTAATGCGCGGATGATTTCCCAGGATGCGATGAGCCGGCTCTTTGACAGCAGGGCTCGGATGAACAGGATATACGATGGCAATGTCTTCAAATTCATCTGCAATGCGTTTCACCGCTTCAAAGATTTGTCGATGCGGCTCCCCTTGAGATTCCCGGCGGTGAGCCGTCATTAGAATCAAACGCTTACCTTCAGCCCAATCCAGGACTGGATGGGTATAACCTTCACGCAGCGTATACTGGAACACATCCGTAGCCGTATTTCCTGTGACGTAGATATGAGATTCCGACTTATTCTCCTTACGCAAATTGTTCGCAGACCATTCCGTCGGAGCAAAATGAAGATCAGCAAGCACACCCGTTAGCTGACGGTTCATTTCTTCAGGATAAGGATTCAGCTTGTTCCAGGTGCGAAGGCCCGCTTCGACATGACCGACTTGAATCTGCTGAAGGAAAGCTGCATAACTGGCCAAGAAGGTAGTCAGCGTGTCTCCATGCACCAGTACGATATCCGGCTTGACCTCACGCAAAACAGGCTCCAAACCTTCCAGGACGCGTACGGTGATTTCGTTCAGTGTTTGGCGATCCTTCATTACGTCCAGATCGTAATCCGGGACAATCTTGAACACATCTAGCACCTGATCCAGCATTTGGCGATGCTGCGCAGTTACGCAAACGACCGATTCAATATGCTCGGGATGACGCTGAAGTTCCAGTATAAGCGGCGCCATCTTGATCGCTTCGGGGCGCACCCCAAATATGGTCATCACTTTCACTTTTGACATGTTTGAAATACCCCTCTTTGCATGCGTAATATTCGAATCCCAATGAAGGGATCGACTTGTAATTATTTCGTTCCGTACAGCCGATCTCCTGCATCACCAAGACCCGGTACGATATAACCGTGGTCATCCAGACCCTCGTCAAGCGCTGCGACATAGATGTCTACATCTGGATGAGCATCATGTACAGCTTTTACACCTTCGGGTGCAGCCACCAGATTCATCATCTTAATCTGCGTGCAGCCGCGTTTTTTTAGCACGTCAATAGCAGCGATGGCGGATCCGCCCGTCGCCAGCATCGGATCGATCACGATCAATTCGCGCTCCGTAACGTCTGTTGGAAGCTTCGTATAATACTCGACAGGCTGAAGCGTAGTAGGATCACGAAACAATCCAACATGTCCTACTTTAGCTGCAGGAAGCAGTTTAACAACTCCATCCAACATACCAAGACCAGCACGCAGGATCGGAATAAGTCCCAGCATCCGGCCGGATATGACCTTTCCCTGCGTTTCCGCTACAGGCGTCTGCACGGATATCGATTCGAGAGGAACCTCCCGCGTAATTTCATAAGCCATCAAAGTCGCAACTTCATCAACCAATTCGCGAAAATCCTTTGTGTTAGTACGCATATCGCGAATAAATGTAAGTTTGTGTTGAATCAACGGGTGATCACAAATCACCAATTTTCCCATGTCAGGTCCCTCCGGTTTTGAGTACAAATGTGATTTCAATATGGGCGTTTATATGTGTGAGCTCCATAAATCTTGTCTATTATATCATTCCCTTTCGTCAATTGACACCTGTCGTAGTCATGTTTATTTCCCGGAGTTTTGACCCTGCAACCGGATCACCATCTCCTTCAACCTAGGTTTTCCATTTCTGCCTATATTGATGCTTCCTAATAACCAACCTGACCGGGAGATGAGAAGCCGCATCCAGCAAAAAAATGATGGGTCCAATAAAAAAAGGAACCCGCCTGCTCCAGGGGGTCCCTTCATCATAACCTTTAATCGCAGGCGAAGCTGTGATTAATATTTCATTTCACTATAAAGAGGGTATTGATCTGTGAGCTCAGCCACCAAGCGGCTTGCTTCTGCAAGCGTCGCCTCGTCTTTAGGCTGCTTCAAGGTCATCGCAATGATCTTCGCGATTCTTACCATTGCTTGCTCATCCATACCGCGGGAAGTAATAGCAGGCGTACCGATACGGATACCACTTGTCACGAACGGACTGGTCGGATCAAACGGGATGGCGTTCTTATTCACGGTAATTCCGATAGAATCCAGAACTTTCTCCGCATCTTTACCAGTGATGTCCAGATTGCGCGTATCAACCAGCATCAAATGGTTATCCGTTCCGCCGGAAACGATGTTCAACCCTTCCTCGATCAGCGTATCAGCCAGCACTTTTGCATTCTTCACCACGTTCTCTGCATAAGTCTTGAAAGACGGATCCAATGCTTCGCCAAGCGCTACAGCTTTGGAAGCAATGACATGCATAAGCGGTCCGCCCTGGGAGCCCGGGAATACGGCTTTGTCGATCGCTTGTGCCCAAGCTTGTTTGCACAGAATCATGCCGCCGCGCGGTCCGCGAAGGGTCTTGTGCGTTGTAGTGGTTACAAAGTGGGCATGCGGAACCGGGCTTGGATGAACACCAGCTGCTACGAGACCCGCAATATGAGCCATATCGACCATGAACAAAGCGCCAACGTCGTTTGCAATGGCAGCCAGCTTCTCAAAATCGATGACGCGAGGATATGCGCTTGCGCCCGCTACGATCATGCGAGGGCGATGCTTGAATGCCGCTTTGCGAACTTCATCATAATCGATTAGGAATGTATCTTCCTGCACGCCGTAGGCAACGAAGTTGTACAGCAGGCCAGAAGCATTAACCGGACTTCCGTGCGTCAAGTGGCCACCGTGAGCCAGGTTCATACCGAGTACGGTATCGCCAGGCTTGAGTGCTGCCAAATAGACAGCCATGTTCGCTTGGGCACCGGAGTGCGGCTGAACGTTGACATGCTCGGCTCCGAACAATTCTTTTGCACGGTCACGGGCGATATCTTCCACGATGTCCACGCGCTCACAGCCACCGTAGTAGCGTTTGCCAGGATAGCCTTCCGCATATTTATTTGTCAGTACGCTCCCCATGGCTTCTATAACCGCTTCGCTGACAATGTTCTCGGATGCAATCAGCTCGATATTGCTGCGCTGACGCTTCAATTCCAAATCCATAGCTTCCAGTACAGCCGGGTCATTCTTCCGCAAATGTTCCATCATGTTTTTATCCTCCCATAATCCATCATTATTATTGTTTCACAGTCAAGACTTCAAGTTTACGACTTGCAAAAAATGAGCTTTCATACGACTCAATCGCAGAGCGTGGAATCATGATCATCCTTCTGCTCCAGCCGGTATACCGCTCGCTCTCCACCAATCAGCTTCGGCCGGGTATAGGCGGCAGTCACGCGGGCCTCACCGATGTAACGCCCGCTTGGCCTGAACGGAACCGCCACTCTCCGCAGATGCATACCGATCAGCGTCTCACCGATGTCAACTCCCGCATGGGCCTCGATGGATTCGGCAAGGCAAGGATCCGTCATGCTGCGGTAAGCTGCCGAGGCCATAGAGCCGCCAGCTCCCGGAATAGGTACAGCTGCCACCTCCGTCAGGCGAAGCCGCTCGAGCAGTTCTCGTTCCATAACAAGCGCACGGTTCAAATGCTCGCAGCATTGATAAACGACAGCGAATCCATATTCCGCTTGAACCTCGGCAATACCCTGAAGAAGCTGCTGCGCTGTTTCAAGCGCGCCTCCCGTTCCGATCCGGCGTCCGGCCACTTCGCTGGTACTGGCTCCGATGACCAGCACTTTGCCGGGCCCCAAGACGGCCGCTTCGACCAGTTCACGGACAATGCTTGCTGTCTGTTCAGACAAGGAGATCTTGGAGATATCGGTCATGTCACAGTCCTCCCGATGTTTTATCACTGAAGAAGCTTCTTTCCTTCGGCACCACAGACCCTGCCGATCCCATAGCGACCCAGCGGTTATGGCTGAGACTAATTCTTCAGATATCGTTCCTCGATGGCCTTGATCTTGTTCACACGGCCGACATGACGCTCGCCATGACTGAAATCGGTTGTCAGCCATGCGCTGACGATTTCCGCAGCCAGTCCGGGACCAACAACACGTTCGCCCAGTGCAATCACGTTGCTATCATTATGCTCGCGTGTCGCTTTGGCCGAGAACACATCATGCGTCAGTGCGCACCGGATCCCCGGCACCTTGTTGGCAGCAATGCTCATGCCGATTCCCGTGCCGCAGATCAGAATCCCGCGATCAGCTTCACCGGAGACTACTTTCTCGCATACCGGCAGTGCATAATCGGGATAATCCACGGAATCGGAACAGCCGCAGCCAAGATCCTCCACTTCGTGTCCAAGACCCTGAATGACTTCTACAATTTCCTCTTTCAGACGAATACCAGCATGATCCGTACCCAATGCAATCTTCATCTATGAAAAACCCCCTTGTATGTTCGCTTTTGCGTTTTAGCTTGTTTCATTATAACCCAAATCGGACGCAAAAGACGAAAAAAGAGCAGTCGGCGCACGTGTTGTGCTCCAATTGCTCTTTGCCCAGGCGACCGGCCGTATCGTCCGATGCTCCACCGTGGTTTCATCCACTTCGTCGCCAGTTACATCGGATTCCATAGTTTTTCAACTTCATCTTAAATCAATATGGAGTGAAAGGCAAGTGGCTTTTTATCTCCATAATTGGTTCTATTTCGCATAGTGCCTGATCCTACTCAGGCCGGTCACCTTCCAGCTTGTCCAGCAGACGGAACAGCGCCGTCCGAATCTCTGCTGCCGTCGCTTCATAATCCTCCCGCGAACCCCCGAAAGGGTCGGAGATATCAAAACTTGGCATACGCTGGCTCAGCTCGATCAGACGCTCGCGCTCGCTGTTACTGACATTCTGTCCGAGCGATCTGGCCAGCTCCAGTGAAGCGTATAAGCTATCCAGTTCACGTAAATCCTCCAGCACCCTGCGATCATCCTCAACAAACTCTTTTAGTGTATGCATCTTGTCTGCAGCGTGCGGAAACTGCCGGATGGCGTAGTGCTTATGCGACTGGGTTAATGTCAGAATCAAATCTGCCCATTCTACCAGACTCGCTGTTAAAGCCTTGGACACCAGGCGCTCTTGAATATCTTGATCCTGGAGGATTCCCTGCGCATGGTGAGAGACCGGCATTCCGTCCACGGCTGAAACCCCGGCAGATTGAGCCTCCAGCGGGATACCCCGTTGTTTGGCCAGCTTCCGCAGCATGCCTTCAGCCATTGGACTGCGACAGGTATTTCCCGTGCAGACGAACAGTATTTTTTTCACAGTCCCGTACCTCCCGTTAGTAGATTCTTGGAGTCATTGTAACAAATATGGCATTAAAAGATAAACATGATCCCAAATACAACCAAAATTAGTCCGCCCAGCATTTCACCATATTCCCCCAGCCGATTGCTTACTTGCCTGCCAAGCAGCAAACCAAGTATGGCCAGCAAACCGCCCACCACACCGAAGGAAACCACGATGAGCAGCACATCATTCACAAACATCCCGAGCGACAGGCCTACCGAGAAAGAGTCTATGCTGACACTGAGTGAGAACAACAGCATACCCCAGAAGGCGGTAGGATGAATCAGCAGCCCTTCTCCGCCTTTCCAGGCGTTATACATCATATGACCGCCGAGAAGAAGCAGCAGTCCACCTGCTGCAAATCCCGTAACATGACCGAGCAGCATGCCTACATAGCGCCCGGCGAATAAGCCGAGCAGCGGCATCAACATATGAAACAACGCGATCATGAAGCTGATGCTCGCCATATGAGCCAAGCGCATGCCGCTTCTCATGCCGACTCCAATACCCAGCGAAAATGCGTCTAGCCCGAGAGCAACTGCCATCAGCAGAATCGCCGCAAGCTGTCCGGATTGGAAAGACGCCTCTAACATGCCCATTCCCCCAAGTCCCATGGTCTTGTACACCATATGCGGACAAGGGATAAATGATGCAAAACTTTACTTTATTCCCGGATAGTCGGGTTCATCATTTTCACTTCCACTTACATAAATCTGATGATGCCCTGCCGCTTTCAGCAGCCGGTTCATCACGGCTGCGCCAAGCCCTTGCTCGGGGCAGGCCTCAGCCAAGATGAAGGTCGCGCCCTCCTCATCAAATCGGCGCAGGCCGGCGTACAGCCGGCGGGCCGCTTCCTCCGGCGCGGCCAGACTGCCAAGCGAAACGGCAACGTCCGCGCGGTAGTGACCGATGTGCTCGTCGAACGACAGCACGCCAGTCACCTCCCCGCGCCGGGCGGCCGCTTCAAGCTCGGCCGCAATGCGTGCCGACACGGCGTCGGCACGCGGGCCCTGCACCACGCACATCGCACCCTTCGGTGCGTAGTGCGTGTACTTCATGCCCGGCGAGCGCGGCGCCGGGCTCTCCGCCTCCCCGGCGGCGCGAAGCAGCGCCGGGTCCAGGCGCACGCTTGCCGCAACGGCGGCAAGCTGCTCGGCCGTGACGCCGCCCGGGCGGAGCACCGTGACGGCGCCGTCTTCGCCGACTTGCACCACCGTCGACTCGACGCCCACCCCGGCAGGGCCGCCGTCGAGCACGCCGTCGATCGCCCCGGCCAGATCCTCCAGGACATGGCTGGCCAGCGTCGGGCTTGGCCGACCAGAGCGGTTCGCGCTTGGTGCAGCCAGCGGACAGCCCGCAGCGCTAATCAGAGCCAATGCCACTTCGTGATCCGGCATCCGTACAGCAACGGTATCCAGTCCCGCCGTCACACGCGTTGACACAGCTCCTGGTTTAACCGGCAGAACCAGCGACAATGGCCCTGGCCAAAATGATGCCATTAGCGCCCGTTCCGTTTCATTCACATGTTCCACCAGACCCTCCAGCTGCGAGAACTCCGATATATGCACGATCAACGGATTATCCGACGGCCGACCCTTAGCGGCAAAGATCCGCTCCACCGCCTCGGTGTTGCCAGCATCTGCACCGAGCCCATATACCGTTTCTGTCGGAAAGGCTACCGTTCCGCCCTGTGCTAGCACCTGCCCTGCCTCCCGCAGCTCTTGTCCGGCCGCCTTCGGGTCCACAGCGGCTTCCTCCCCAATCGTCAAGTCCTTCCGAGAAAACGAGGTCGGTATAGGCCATACCCGGGTCGATAAAGACTCTGTCCGATGATGGCCGCTGTCACAACGTTGCTCCTTATTGTTACCCTCGATGCCATTGCCATTCTGTTTCATAATCTATCCCAAGCTTTCTGTATATAAGTATATAAACGCAGCTCCATCCATTCTACGCTGTTCTTGCTCCAAAATAAAAAGCGCTTTGATTCTTCAGTCCCGTGCCAGTCCCTTTAGGAGGACCGGTCGCGCCAAAGAGAAAGCACTCTTCTATATGAAAGTGTATCACACTGTTCCACGATTGAAAATGCGGCTCCTCTTAACCTGCAAGGAAGCAGCCGAGCTCCGCCACACTTCGCAAGCGGGCTTGGTCAAGCTCTTTCCACTAATATGATCCAACATCCGTACACAACCGATTTAGAACAAGCTCATAACCCAATCCCAGATTTTTAGAAGCATATCCCACAAGAAGAATCGAACCTGGGGTTCACCATCTCCTGCATTCTGCGGCATCTCATTCTCTGCAGTGTCGCTACCCTGAGCAGAAACGGTTTGGACTCCGGCGTCAGCAGGCTGAGCCGCGGCGTCTCCACTGCCCCCATCGATGAAGCAAAGCGGCGGGAACAGCACGCACCACCAGTTTTGGCCTTGGCCTTCCCCTAACGTAATTCGCAGCGCATCATAATCACCGGCAGGATATACCGTGCCTCCATACAGTTTGGTCGGAAAAGGCACAACATCAAGCTCTACATGATAAGAGTATGTGATCCCTCTTCTACTCAACTCTTCACCTACCAATTGGCGAATTTCCGGCAGATGCTGCCTGGTTAACGCCTTGGCCTCTTCCAAGCTTTGCGGATTGTCCAGCTGCAGGACCCAGAGCTCCATTTGTTCAACCACCGCATCGCGAATCTCACGTTTGACGAGCTGATCGGACGGACTATCGGAATTTGCCAGAATTCGCAGACGTATAGACTCTTGAGGGATTGGGCCACCTACAACAGATGCGTCGATCTGCTGCCCTTCCCAAGCCATAATCACCATAAACATACAGGATAAGAGCAACACCATTTTTTTCACAATAATACGGAGGGTTTCACTATAATTAGCCATCTCGGACAACCGCCTCTCTATGAAAGAAACTCTATGATGCTATCAGTATGTCCCTTCGAAAAAGATATAAACGTGGAATCTAGCAATTGGATCAGAAAAACAATTCTATCAATTTATATTCTCGGAAAGACAGTCAAGCAGACAGCGGACGTTTCATAGCGTGATAGAGGACTGACTATTGAGGTACATCGTTATTTTCCTCTTAAAATATTTTTGTACAGCACAATCCCCCATCGTCCATCGAAAACCAAAATAGCACGAACTTGCTCAGTACGAAGAGTATCGTGCGCACTTTCTTGTGCGCACGATACATGGCTCGGGGCATGCTTGGATGGCTGTCGACCATAATCATTCTATAAAAAAGATGCTGTCTCATAAGACAGCATCTTTACGGGAAAGACCATTATTCTGTTCAATTCATATTTACTTTCATATATAAAAAACTAAAACCAGATGCACAAAAAAATAATTTACGCCTCTTTGGTCGCTGCCGGACGGTAGGCATGAGGGTCCGGCATATCTTCCTCCACTTCCTGTCCATGCAATTTCACACTCATGGCAACTCCGAGACTCGCCATACTGATCACAAGGGAAGTCCCCCCATAACTGATGAAGGGGAGCGTGATCCCGGTCAGCGGCATCAAGCCGATAAACATGCCGATGTTCTCGAATATCTGATACAAGAACATAGCCACGACTCCTACGATGAGAAAAGGACCCGCGCGTTCCCGGGATTCAAGAGAAATCAGAATCAGCCGGTGGATTAGAATGAAATACAGCAGAAGCAGGATTGAAGAACCGATAAAACCAAACTCCTCAGCGATCTGCACGAAGATGGAATCGGAATATGCATACGGCACTCTGCCTGATTGGATCGATGATCCCTTCATATATCCCTCGCCGCTCATGCCGCCAGAGGCGATGGCAAGCTTTGCATTCGTGGTATGATAGCTTGCTTTAGCTGTTGCCTTTTCCGGATACAGCCATGGATCAAGCCGTTCCACCCAGTGTGGCTTTAGGATTTTGGATTCGAGCAGTTCATCATGATAATGGATATAGGCCTGTGCGCCTCCAAAAGCCAGCCCTGCCACGAGCGCAAGCCCAATCAAGGCATGGGAGAACTTCACATTTCCAATCCAGAGCAGTCCAAGCAAAATAACCACATAACTCAAGGCATTCCCCAAGTCGTTCTGGATCATGACAAGCGCGAAAGGAACAAACGCCAGGAGTCCGATTGGAACCACATCCCTCCAGAAGGAGAGGAGCGGTTTATTCTTGCGTACCAATACATAAGACAAGAAAATAATCAGAATCAGCTTAAACAATTCTGCCGGCTGAATACTTAGACTTCCAATATATATCCAGCCTTGAGCTCCGTTAATATCCTCACCGATAAATATGACAAGGACCAAGACGGCTAATCCACCCAAGTAAATATATTTGGCGTACTTAATTAACAGTCGGTAATCCAGCAGACTTATTCCGAAAAAAGCAATAAAGCCAACCAGATAAAAAGCAATCATACGGGTGTGAGAGCCTTCAAATTTGGTATCGACGGTCGTGCTGTATATCGACGTAATGCTGATACCCATCATCAAAACCAATACGAAAACGATAACGTAATCCATCTTCTTGAATTTCTGAAGCATGCTTATGATCCCCCTGTGCCAGGAGCAGTTAACTCCCGGTTTGCCTGATACAGGCATATAACGAATTGTGCAAATAGAAAGTTTACCTGATGGTCATGGTTAGACACCGATTGCATCCGCACCATTATCTTTGAAAGCAGCAGATCATTGCAGCTGCTGTACATTCATGCCGCGTAAGTCTCTAATGTTGTATTTTAAAAGATTTTGTCCTTTAATACAATTTAGCATCACATGGATATTTAACCCATAATAAAAGAGATGCTGTATTGAGATAGCATCTCTCTGATTTCCCATCTATCATCACTCAGAAGTATGCGCAGAGTTGTTAAACCCATGTTAATTCAGCTGTTGTAAGGAAGCAGGACGGTACATGGATGGACGAGGCATATCTTCTTCGATCTCCTGTCCATGCAACTTCACGCTCATTGCAACGCCCAGACTTGCCATGCTGATCACAAGCGAAGTACCCCCATAACTGATGAAGGGAAGCGTAATACCTGTCAGCGGCATCAAGCCGATAAACATGCCGATATTCTCGAAGATTTGGTACATGAACATAGCCACAATGCCAACAATTAGAAAAGGCCCGGCACGGTCCCGGCACTCCAGCGCGATGAGAATCATGCGGTGGATCAAAATAAAATAAGCAAGCAGCAGAACCGATGAGCCGATAAATCCAAATTCCTCAGCGATCAAGGCGAAGATGGAATCGGAATACGTATACGGCACTCTTCCCGATTGGACCGTTGATCCCTGCATAAAGCCCTCGCCGCTCATTCCGCCGGAGGCGATAGCCAGTTTGGCATTCTTCGTATGCCAGCTGGCATCCGTGGTCGCCTTCTCGGGAAACAGCCATGGATCAATCCGCCCAACCCAGTGCGGCTTTAATATTTTGGCTTCCAGCAACTCGTCATGATAGTGGACATAGGCCTGAATTCCGCCAAATGCAGCGCCCGCTGCAAGAACCAGTCCGATTAGTGCATGCAGAAGCTTCACATTCCCTATCCAGAGTAAACCGACCAGAATGACAATATAGCTAAGTGCATTACCGAGGTCATTCTGGACCATCACCAATGCGAACGGAACCAGTGTCAACAGCCCGATAGGGATGACATCACGCCAGAAAGAAAGCACCGGCTTATGTTTACGGAACAGTACAAAGGATAGAATAATGACCAGAACGAGCTTGAACAATTCCGCCGGCTGTATACTCAGGCTCCCTATCATAATCCATCCTTGCGCTCCGTTAAGATCTGCACCGATAAATATGACAAGCACCAGGAGAGCGATCCCGCCCCCATAGATATACCAAGCATATTTAATGAACAGCCTGTAATCCAGCAGCGAGATGCCGAAAAAGGCTATGAAACCCACGATATAAAAGAGAAGCATCTTCCGATGGTAACCTTCCAGTTCCGTATTCACTGTTGAGCTGTAGATCGAAACGATGCTAATGATCATCAGCAGCAATAGAACCACAACGATAACCATGTCCATTTTCTTCAGTTTCTGAAGCATGTCTTTAAGTCCCCCTGCGCCGGAGTGATTAACCCCGTTTGCATCACAAGCTGCAAATACACACGCTTGAAGCAAACGACTGGCTTCTCGCTTCTGCCTAACTCAGAAGTATAAGACGAACAGATCCAGAGTGAAATAACACGACTACCAGCACCCATGGTGCGTTCCTAAACAAACACACTTGGCAGCCAACTTCTATTCTAAAAGAAATCCAACGCCAGCACAATGATGTGGCTAACTCCCGTTGACATGGAGTGAGGCACCATGTGGGAGCTGCGCGCAAAGCGAAAAGCATGAACGCTTGGCTATTTTACCAGCATCAGAGAGTACATCGATTACAAAAATAAAAATCACCGTGCTATTCCCAGCACATGCCGGTCAATTCCGACCAAATCCGGCACGATAATGATGTCATTCCAGTGCCCTGCCTGGCGTAGCAATTGTGCCACATTTCCGGCCTGGCCCATGCCCAGCTCGAATGCGATCAGACGTGGAGGTGCGGAGAGCAAGGGCAGCTGCTCCATCATAATCCGGTATGGATCTAAACCGTCTGATCCGCCATCGAGCGCTGTCCGCGGCTCATAGTCACGGACTTCCGGCTGCAGTTCCTCGATATCCTGGGCCGGGATGTACGGCGGATTGGATACCAGGATGTCCGGCGCCATACCGGCAAACGGCTCCAGCAGATTCCCCTGCCGGAACTCAACAGCGGCCTGCAGCTGCTTCGCATTACGCGCAGCAACCTCAAGTGCCGCCGGCGAGATATCACTTGCATACATGTCCCACGCCGCTGCCTGCAGTGCCAACGTGATGGCAATCGCTCCGCTCCCCGTTCCAATGTCGATGGCCTTCAGCCTTACATCCGGTTGCAGGGTGAGCTCCTGCCCATACTTCAGCACCGCTTCCACGAGCAGCTCCGTTTCCGGACGCGGAATGAGAACCGCTGACGTAACTTCAAATGGCCGGCCGTAAAATTCCTGCTCACCGATAATATACTGCGCAGGAACACCTTGCGCTTTTCGATTAATCGCATCTTCCAGAGCGTGACGGCGGTCCGCTGGAAACGGCTCCGCCAGTGCCATATAATAGGAGGTTCCCGACAGCCCCAGCACATGCTCCAGCAGCAGCTGGGCATTGCGCTGCGGCTCCATCACCCGCATGCCGTCTAAAAAAGAAGAAGCCTCTACGAAGGCTTCCCTTATGCTGCGCTGCGGCGTCAATTCAAATGTCGTCCGCTTCAAAGCGTTATACTCCTTTTTCCATCATTTCAGCCTGCTCCGCAAGGGTCAGCGCCGAAACGATCTCTTCAATCTCTCCGTTCATCACCTGATCAAGCTTGTGAACAGTCAGTCCGATCCGGTGATCGGTTACACGGCTTTGCGGGAAGTTGTACGTCCGAATCCGCTCACTGCGGTCTCCGGTACCCACTTTGCTCTTCCGCTCTCCGGCATATTTCGCTTCTTCCTCTTGGCGCATCATATCATAGATGCGGGCACGCAACACTTGTAGTGCCTTCTCCTTGTTGGAGTTCTGCGATTTGCCGTCCTGGCAAGTTGCCACGATTCCTGTCGGGATATGCGTTACGCGTACCGCCGATTTGGTGGTGTTAACGGACTGGCCCCCTGCACCGCTGGAACAGAAGGTATCGACACGGATGTCCTTGTCATGAATCTCGATATCCACTTCTTCTGCCTCTGGCATAACCGCCACAGTCGAGGTTGATGTATGGATACGGCCCCCGGATTCCGTTGTAGGAATCCGCTGCACACGGTGTGCGCCGCTCTCGAACTTCATTTTGCTGTAAGCCCCGCGGCCATTAATCATGAAGATGACTTCCTTGAAGCCGCCTAGATCGTTGGTGTTGGCATCCATCAGCTCAACCTTCCAGCCTTGAGTATCCGCATAACGAGTGTACATCCGGTACAGATCGGAAGCGAACAGAGCGGCTTCGTCGCCACCTGCTGCACCACGAATTTCGATGATCACGTTCTTGTCATCGTTCGGATCCTTCGGCAGCAGTAAAATGCGGATCTTCTCTGCAAGCTCTTGCTCACGTTGGGTGAGCTCCTCGATCTCCATTTTCACCATTTCGCGCATTTCGTCATCCATCTTCTCGCCCTGCATGGTTTTGGCAGCTTCGAGCTCTTCCAGTACATTTTTATATTCAACATAAGCCTCATAAGCAGGCTGCAAATCGGATTGTTCTTTGGAATAATCCCTCAGCTTCTTGGAGTCATTAGCAACATCAGGATCACACAACAACTCACTTAACTTCTCATAACGGTCTGCTAGGGATTGTAATCGGTCCAACATAGGAATTCACCTCTCTAAGATATATTCCTGAGAATATGTCTTCATTGCATGTGATTGGACTATTCCAATAACCGCATGCAAACGACATTTTATTTTACCATGAATCAATAAATTTGACTAGCAGGCAGTTGATAGGGCTGAGGAATTTCTTCCTCCCTGCCAATTTCTTTTATCTGCCTACATCCATCCTGTACATCGTGCGCCCAATATGTGGTTCAAAGGAATGCAAGAATACTGTCGGTCCCGGGCGGATGGTGCGGTACAGCATCCTTTCGGGTGAATCCTCTCTTCAAAAAAACCACGGTCCCACGCACAAAGTGACATGAGGCCATGGTTTTTTGATCCGTCTGTTCTTATACGTTGAAACGGAAATGCATGACATCGCCGTCTTTGACAACGTACTCTTTACCTTCCAAACGCAGCTGTCCGCGTTCCTTCGCACCGTTCATTGATCCGGCCGCAACCAGATCATCGTATGCCACAACTTCCGCACGGATAAAGCCGCGTTCAAAGTCGGTATGGATGACGCCTGCTGCTTGCGGTGCTTTCGTTCCTTTGCGGATCGTCCAAGCACGCACTTCCTGTACGCCAGCTGTAAAGTACGTATACAATCCCAGCAAGCTGTAAGCTGCTTTAATCAGTCGGTTCAGCCCGGACTCTTCCAGTCCCAGCTCCTCGAGGAACATCGCTTTATCTTCGCCCTCCAGCTCGGCGATCTCAGCCTCCACCTTAGCGCTGATCGGAACCACAAGTGCATTCTCCGCTGCCGCGAAATCACGAACCTGCTGTACATAAGGATTGCTGTCCGCTTCCGAAACGCCGTCCTCGCTCAGGTTAGCGGCGTAAAGGACTGGCTTTAATGTGAGCAGATGCAGATCACGGACAATCAGCTTCTCATCGTCGCTCAGTTCCACGCTGCGTGCAGGCTGATCGTTATATAAGGCTTCCTTCAGCCGCTCCAGCAGTTCAACTTCCTGCGCATACTGCTTGTTGCCGCCCTTCATATTCTTCTTCGCGCGATCAATCCGCTTCTCCACGCTGTCAAGATCCGCCAGGATCAGCTCAAGATTAATCGTCTGAATATCGCTAACGGGATTTACTTTACCATCAACATGCGTAATATTCTCATCTTCAAAACAACGAACAACGTGAACGATAGCGTCCACTTCACGGATATGGGCAAGGAATTTGTTGCCAAGTCCCTCACCTTTACTGGCACCGCGAACCAACCCCGCAATGTCAACAAATTCAAAAGCGGTCGGTACTGTCTTGTTCGGCTGAACCAGTTCGGTCAGCTTATCGAGGCGCTCATCCGGCACTTCCACGACACCAACGTTAGGATCGATCGTACAGAACGGGTAGTTCGCCGATTCTGCGCCCGCTTGTGTGATCGCATTAAATAATGTAGATTTGCCGACGTTAGGCAAACCGACGATTCCTGCTTTTAAAGCCATTTATGTGACAACTCCTTATTTAGGTTACTCTTTATCTTTAAGTGCGTGTTCAAAAAGAGCGATTTTCAGCACCGAGAAGGTTGGATGAAGCTAGGGACTGAGGAGCAGAGCGTACGTTTTGGGTACGTGAGCACCTGAAATGTTTCCGTAGGAAACATGCTTCGGAAGCAACTGCTTAGGCCCGGCTGAATTCAAGATTCGATGCCGAGTTGCTTCCTGATTCGCTTCGTGTTAGATATAGAATTTATTCGTTATCAGCAGAGCTGATGGAATTCTATATCGCAAGAAAACCTACCTTTGAATCGCGGTCGCTCATCTTTGATTGGCCTCGATTGGTTTTCTTATCAAAAGCGGGCTTTTTGAACTACCTCTGTAAGTATACAAAGCTTGGAGCCTATCACCCAAGCCATCCATCTTCAGCTAAACAATCTTATTAATTATAGCAGATACCTCATAGACTTCAATACGAATATACGGTCAACGCACCATCCTGATCCTGGGTGCCACAGCGGCTATTTATACCCGGATTAAGCGTCTAGTTGATTTCAGCGCACTGATGTCCCGTGCTCCGATTCCGAACATCGCTGTCCGCAGTTCCAGCTCTACCTGGGCCAGACGCCGGTCAAGCGCTTCGACAGAATCGACGGCTGATCCCAGAAGCCCACGGCCGAAACCGGTCAAGTCAGCTCCTAGTGCAATCGCCTTCGCCGCATCAACCCCACTCTGCAGTCCCCCGCTGCCAATAAGTGCGCAAGTCGGCGCTGCTTCCCGTACTTCCACGATACATTGCGCAGTCGAGTTGCCCCAATCGGCGAAGGCTTCGGCCGCAGCACGGCGAACCGGATCAGGATTGCGGAATTTCTCAACCTGGCTCCACGAGGTACCACCCGCACCTGCTACATCGATGAACGCCACACCAACTCCTAAGAGAGTCTGCGCTGTCTCGCCATCGATTCCCCAGCCAACCTCTTTAATGCCAACCGGTATATCCAGCGTTCGGCACAAATCCTCAATTCTTCCTAGCAAATGACCAAACCGGGTATTCCCTTCCGGCTGAAACACCTCTTGCAGTCCGTTCAGATGAAGCACCAGCATGTCCGCCCCGGCAATATCGACAGCACGTAGGCAATCCTCAAGGCCAAAGCCATAATTCAACTGCACGGCTCCCAGATTAGCAATAACCGGAATGCTGGGTGCACGCTCACGAACACGGAACGTGGAGGCAAGCTCTTCCTTCTCGACCGCAGCCCGGACCGAGCCAACTCCAAACGCCCAGCCGCGACGTTCCGCTGCTTCAGCCAGACGCATATTGATCTCCCCGGTTGTCTTGCTGCCGCCTGTCATGGAACTGATCAACAATGGCGTTCGCACGTTGATACCAAGAAAAGTGGTGTCCAGTGCAATATCATCAAAATCAATCTCAGGCAGAGCAGCGTGGCGAAAGCGATAATGCTCAAAGCCAGCGGTTACCCCTACCGAGCCTACTTCCTCGTTCAGACATAAACGCACATGCTCTATTTTTCGCTCGCCTGTAGGCACCTCCGGCAGCAATCTGTCCCCGTGCTTGTCCGGCCCGCTGGTTGATACGTCTTCCACAGAATTACCTGTGTTCTCTCTAGGCTCCGAATTCATTTCGCAATTCCTCCTTCTCTATTTCAACATCCTCTATAAACAACTCATGACCCTGAGTCTGACCATGTGATCTGATAGGAAACATACCGCTTGTTTCTCATTCTACCCCGGGAGCTTACGATCCACCCGGTCTCCTATGCTTGCTAAATAACAGAAACTGGTGTGCGTCAGGACAAGCCAATCATGTTAATTAACGTTATATGACTGAAGCGACAGGAGGATGGACGATCGTGGGTTTCCCCCCTTTATTTCATAAGCGCCATACAGAGAATCTATATACGCAAGAGGGAGACACATCACTCCTGCCAGGGAAATTAAAAACGCATTCCAAAAGTTCTCGCATAAGAAAAATAGTGTTCATCTGCCTGATTCTTCTTATATTATGGCTGATTGGCGTGATGATCTATCATACCCATAAGCCACTTCCTAAGGGCATTTCCTATGAAAGCCCCTTGTACCAAAGCGATGTTAAGATGTGGGTCGACTTGACCTACCCAGGACCGGATGGCCAGCCGGTACATGATCAAGAAATTGGTCAGCGTATTGGCCAGATTGTCGATGAGTCACGGAAATTCCTGGTGATTGATATGTTTCTGTTCAATAGCTTCACCCATAAAGGCCAAAGCTTCCCTAAAATCAGCGAGGAGCTAACTCAGCGTCTTGTGGCCCATAAGAAAAAATACCCCGACATGGACATCTTCTTCATTTCGGATGAGGTCAATACCGGGTATTGGTCCTATTCGGTTCCGGAGTTCGAGGCCATGAAAGCTGCCGGCATTCAGGTGATCATCACTGATGTCAACCGTCTGCGCGACTCTACGCCTGCTTATTCCGCGGTATGGCGTACTTTCTTTCAATGGTTCGGCCAGTCGGGCACCGGAACACTTCCGAATTTGATGGCAAACGAAGCACCCGATATTACCGTCCGCTCTTATTTGAAGCTGCTCAATGTAAAGGCCAACCACCGTAAGGTTGTCATCAGCGAAAAGACTGCGCTTGTTGCCTCAGCCAACGTCCATGACGCCAGCGCATATCATTCGAACATTGCGTTCGAAACAAGCGGAGAGATTATCAAGGATATGCTTGCCGCCGAACAAGCCGCCGTTCATCTCACAAGTTCAATCAAACTGCCGGAATACGATCCCGAGTCCATGCCGTCCGTTCAACCTTCTGGCAAAGCTAACGATGTCGATGTTCGTTATTTGACCGAAGGGAAAGTCTATAAATATGTTCTGGAGGCTATAGAACAGGCACAATCCGGGGACACACTCTGGATGGGAATGTTCTATTTAGCAGATAGCAAAGTCATGGACCAGCTTCTGAAAGCCTCAGAGCGGGGAGTCGAGGTACGCCTCATCCTGGACCCGAACCAGAACGCTTTTGGCCGGGACAAGATCGGCATCCCCAATCGCCCAGCCGCTGCCGAGCTCATCAAGAAATCCAAAGGCAAAATCTCCATTCGCTGGTACAACACCGGTAAAGAGCAGTATCATACCAAGCTTATGTATATTGCCAAGCCTACAGGCAAGTCCATAATCACCGGCGGTTCTACCAATTTCACCCAGCGTAATTTAGATGATCTAAATCTGGAGAATAATATATGGGCAGCCGCTCCGAAGGATCACCCGCTGATCCAGGATATGAACCGATATTTCAATCGGATATGGTATAACGAAGGAGCCGTCTACAGCCTAGACACCGATGCTTACCAGGAAGAAACCACATGGATCAAGGATATCGTGTTTAAGCTGCAAAAATGGCTCGGGTTCACTACTTTCTAAAATCTTGTGAAAAGGGCGGCAGGGAATAGAATGATTCCCGAATTGCCGCCCCTGCATTTACAGCAGCGGCGACATCAAGCGGGCTGCGGATTCCAGCAGCCGGGTCATGATTCTTTTTTTGCGGGTGTGATTGCGATCATACAGCAGGGCGGATTCGATGTCATGCTCAAAATCGGCTACCAGCTTGCTTACGCTTTCGGTTTGCACAAGCAGTGCGTTAACTTCAAAATTCAGGTGAAAACTGCGCATGTCCATATTGGCCGTGCCGATCGTTGCAACCTCACCGTCGATGATCAGCAGCTTGGAATGCATGAACCCTTTTTCATATTCATAAACCCGCACTCCTACATCCAGCAGAGCCGGAAAATAGGAATGAGACGCTAGGAATGGAAGCCACTTGTCCGGTTTAGAAGGAAACAGAATTCGCACATCAAGCCCTGAGAGGGCCGCAACCCGAAGCGCAGTGAGGATATCCTCATCCGGTATAAAGTATGGTGTTGCCAGCCATACGGACTTGCGCGCTGACACGATCATGGAGAAGAAAATATTTTTGAGGGCTCTTCGCTCATTGTCCGGTCCGCTTGCAATAATCTGCACGGCTCCCGAACGATTCTCCAGCAAATCGGGTGAATAATAAATCGGCTCACTTGGCTGCTCTCCCGTCATGTACTGCCAATCCTGCAAAAACACCACCTGGAGCGTTCGTACCGCCTCTCCGCGGACGAGCAAATGGGTGTCGCGCCAGAAACCGAATGCCTTGCTGCGGCTTAAATATTCATCTCCTACATTCAATCCGCCTACAAATCCAACACTGCCGTCAATAACGACGATTTTGCGATGATTGCGGTAGTTCACACGGCTCGTGAAGAAAATGGTCTTGGGACTGCCGAATACGGCGACCTGTACGCCCGCCTCCCGCATCTCCTGCAGGAAAGAAGGCGGCAGCTGCAGGCTGCCGACAGCGTCAACCATAAACCGCACAGCCACTCCTTCTCTTGCTTTTCTTATCAAAATGTCTTGGATCTGCGTTCCGATTGCATCCGGTCGGTATATGTAATATTCCATATGAATATGATGCTCTGCCTGCTCCAGCTCTGCAATCAAGGCCGTAAACGTATCCTCCCCATTTGTTAGCACCCTGGTATCGCTCGAAAATGAGATCGGTGTGCGTGCCAGACGGGTCGACAGTTGAAGGAGCTGCTGTACGGCCGGTTTGAAGCAGGATACGTCCGGCCTGCTCTTCCGAAGCACCTCGCTAGTATAGACCAGGACGTCTTTTCGTGCCTTTTTGTCATATTTCCGCCGTTTGAAATAGTTCTGCCCGAATAAAAAATAGAATACAAGCCCCACAATCGGGACCAGCGCCAAGAGGAGAATCCAGGCCATCGTGCTTGTGGGATGGCGGTTCTCCATAAATATCATGAATCCGATGGATACCACAGTAAGCGTGGAGAAGATCCCGATGATCGTCCCGGTCGTCTTTCCGAAATAATCCATGCCAAAATAATAAAACGCGAATAACAGCGCGGTGATCAGTACAGCCTGTATTCCTTTCCTCATCTCAATTACCCCTTGTTCTTCATCGTTTCTGTCTCTATGTATGTACGATGTCGGTCACTCCATATTCTACATGATCTCCTTCGGGAACTAAAGACTGTTCTCCCTAGCCAGACTTCCCGGTCAAACAAGTCGCTTTCCCCAGAAAAAAATATTGACAACGTGAATGTAATTTGTTAAAAATTTAACTAACGACCGTTAGTTAGGAGTGTGATTATGACTGCAGCCAAGATTAAACAATCGGCCCTTGCCCACTTCGCTAAGAACGGTTACGAAGGGGCCTCGCTGAAACATATTGCTGATGATTGTGGGATTAAGAAGCCTTCGATTTATGCCCATTTCACAAGCAAGCAGGATTTATTTCTGCAAGTACTTCAAGATGTCTTCGAGCGCCAAGAAGAAGCGATGGTGGCGTATTTTCTGGACCATGCGGATTGGCCGCTGGAGCAGCAGCTGCACGGCTTTCTGGAAAGCCGGCTTCAAGCCTATCGAGTGGATGATGAAGTGCAGTTTTTCTTGCGGATGGCTTTTTTTCCTCCAAGCACGCTGTATGAGGAAGTGATGGGGATGGTATACCCACTGCTCGATAATCAGGAACAGAACTTGTCTAAGCTGCTGGCTGCTGGATGCCCAGTGCATGGACGCATCATCCGCTCTCCGCGCAATGCTGCAATTGCCTATATGACCTTGCTGGATGGAATTCATCTGGAGGCTGTGTACGGCGGAGAAGAGCGAGCCTCAAGACGACTCGTGGCTTCTTGGCCTGTGTATTGGTTAGGGGTGACAAAGCAAAAATATAACAGCAGAAGTTAATCATCTGTGAATGGAACATGATTGCCACGCGAGTTCAGGAAGCCGGGGACTACTAAACCGCATGGGATGGATGTTCTTCTCATACAAAGGGAGTGACATAACATAATGAATCGCAACTGGATTTTTGTACTGCTTGCCGGATTAGTCGAGATCATATGGGTGATGGGTTTGAAGCATTCCTCTAATGTGTGGGAATGGATAGGAACCGTGGCCGCCATCGCGGCCAGCTTCTATCTTATTATCGAAGCAGCCAAGCGGCTGCCGGTCGGAACGGTATATGCCGTCTTTACGGGAATCGGCACCGCCGGAACAGTGGCATCCGAAATGTTGTTCTTCGGAGAACCGTTCAAACTGGTCAAGGTGCTTCTGATCTGCGTGCTGCTCGCCGGCGTGATCGGTTTGAAGCTGGTTACCGGCGATCAGGTGAAAACGGAGGTGAGCAAGTAATGGCATGGGTTGCTCTTGTACTAGCCGGATTATTCGAAATTGGCGGCGTCATCGGCATTAAAGGTGTGTCGGAGCGCAAGGGATGGCGGTATGTACTGATTTTGGCCTTATCTTTTGGCGCCAGCTTCTCCCTTCTATCCTACGCCATGACCGAACTGCCTATGGGGACTGCTTACGCCATCTGGACGGGAATCGGGACGACAGGCGGTGCACTCACCGGGATGTTCCTCTTCGGAGAGCCGAAGGAATGGCGCAGGGTGCTGTTTATCGCGATGATTCTGTGTTCGGCCGTCGGCCTGAAGTTAATCAGTTAAAAATGAATTTGTGAGGTTTTCACAAGTTTTCAGAACCTATGTTAAGGGACGACCGTAGTAAAGTTGAAACGGTCGTTCTTTTTCATATATAATAATTCTCGACCAGTGGGTCAATCTCAGAACTGGGAAGTTCTCAAGCGAGGTGAACTTTGATTGGCTGATAAAACGGCAGAAAAAAGACAGCAAATTCTCATCACTGCGATGCAGCTGTTTTCCGCGAAAGGCTCGTCGGCTACCTCCATGCAGGAAATTGCCGAAGTATGCGGGATGTCGAAAGGCAGCCTCTATCTTTATTTCAAGTCGAAAGAGGAACTGGAAAAGAGCATCTACGAACATATTGCAAACCGCATCAAGGATGAAATCCTTCGTGTCGATCATGACCCGCTACTCGTACCTAGGGAGCAGCTTCGCAAGCAGGTGGAAGTATTCCTAGTCCACTTTCTGGAGATTCGGGAGTTTCTCTTGAAGCAGTTCCACGATCGGATGCCTCCAGGCAAACCGCCTTTTGACAAAGAAAACATGCAGCAGGAAAGGCTTGCTGCACTGCAGTGGTTTAACCATAAGCTCAAAACCATTTATGGACCGGACGTGGAGCCCTATACGATGGAGATCGGCATGTTTATGGCCAGTATGCTGGGCTCGTATATCCGTTTCCTGTTCATGCCGGGATTCCATCTGAATGTAGGCATCATCGCGGACCACCAGATCCAGCTGCTTGACGACGTCGTAGCCAGCATTCTGAACAGACGGCCCGAGCCGCTGATTCCGATGGAGGCGGTAGGGCATTTAGGCCAATTATTCCAGACCGAAATTCGCAAACAGCGTCATCCGCTCATCGTCATTACGGCCATGAAAAATGAACTGAAGCATATTCAGCTGGAGCCCGATGTTATGGAAGATGCTCTGGAATCGCTCAGCCTGATGGAGAAAGAGCTGCTTGCCCTCCAACCCAGCCGGGCCGTTCTAAAGGGAATGCTTGCTAACCTGGAGGGAATCGAAAACCTTGAGTCATTGTATACGGAGCTCCAAGGCATGATACATACGATGCTTGAAAGCTATCTTACTCCCGGCAGCATGAAGCAAGGAAGTGTATCCAAGTCAGAGACATAGAGTTTGGAGAGGAGAGAGAATCGTCTAATGAAAGGAATTATCAATTTTTCGCTGCGTAACAAGTTCGCCATCTGGCTGTTGACGATCATCGTCAGCTTTGGCGGATTGTACAGCGGATTGACGATGAAGCAAGAAACCATGCCGGATATTAACGTTCCATTCTTAAGTATTACCGCCATCTATCCGGGTGCAGCTCCTGAAGGTGTAGTGGAGGATATTACGAAACCGCTGGAAACGAGATTGCGCAATATTGACGGTATCAAAACCATAACCTCTACTTCCATGGAGAATGCAGCCAATGTGATGGTTGAATTTGATTATGGTAGTAATCTGGACAATGCTACGGCTGCTGTTCGTGAAGCGCTTAACGAGGTCAAGCTGCCTGATGACGCGCAGAAGCCTACCATATCCAAATTCAGCTTGAGCTCCATGCCCGTTGTCTCCTTAAGTATTGCAAATAAAGACAAGATGGCATTGGATGAATTGACGCGCATTACCGAGAATGACATTGTCCCTGAACTGGAAGATCTGGATGGGGTTGCTTCCGTCCAGGTAGCAGGGCAATTCGTAAACGAAGTGCAGTTGAAGTTCAATCATGACAAAATGAACGAGCTGGGCTTGACGGAGGATACCGTCAAGGGAATCGTGCAAGGCTCCTCACTGTATGTTCCACTCGGCATGTTTGAAATGGAGAAATCCCAAAAAGCCGTTGCCATTGATGGCGGCATCATCGGCATCGATGATTTGAAGAACATCGCGATTCCGGTTATACCGGGCGGCGGAGCTTCTGCCGGAGCGGGCGCTCCAAATGCCGGAGCAGGTCAACAGCAACAGCTGCCTCCAGGTGACGCAGCCGGAGCAGGTCAACAAGGCGCTGCGGGAACCGAAACTGGTGCAGGCGGTGCAGGTAGCAATCCTGCCGTTCCAACAGGCATTCCAACCATCAAACTCAGTGAGATTGCCAAGATCGAAGTCATTGGAACCTCCGAGTCCATTTCCCGGACCAACGGGAAGGAATCCATCGGTATCCAAATCGTAAAGGCAAATGATGCTAATACGGTTGATGTTGTTAATCAGGTAAAAGACAAGGCTGAGGAATTGAGAGGCCTGTATCCTGGCATGGATCTGACAATCATGCTCGACCAAGGCAAGCCGATTGAGGATTCGGTTCATACGATGCTCTCCAAGGCATTATTCGGCGCATTGTTCGCCGTTCTTATCATTATGATCTTCCTGCGCAACATCCGTTCGACGATTATATCGATCATATCAATTCCATTGTCCTTGTTGATTGCGGTTCTATGTCTGAGACAAATGGACATCACCCTTAATATGATGTCGCTCGGTGCCATGACGGTGGCCATCGGCCGGGTAGTCGATGACTCGATCGTTGTTATCGAGAATATTTACCGGCGCTTATCGCTCTCGACTGAGAAATTAACCGGCAGAGAGCTCATTAGTGCAGCTACACGTGAGATGTTTGTACCGATTGCATCTTCCACCATCGTAACCATCGCGGTATTCCTGCCGCTTACCCTGGTCAGCGGTATGGTTGGAGAACTATTCATGCCATTTGCTTTGACCATGGTCTTCGCGCTGCTTGCGTCCCTGGTCGTAGCGATCACGATTGTACCTGCTATGGCGCACAGCCTGTTCCGCAAGGGCTTGAAGAACAAGCAAGATCATCACGAGAAACCTGGTGCAATGGCCCGCGGATATCGTTCCATTCTGAGATGGACGCTGAACCACAAAGCCATTACTTTCCTGGCAGCCATCTTACTATTGGCTGGAAGCTTGTTCCTGACGAAATACCTTGGAGTCAGCTTCATTCCTGAACAAGAAGACAAGTACGCCATGGTCACCTATTCTCCTGAACCTGGCGTCATCCTCGAGGACGTAGAGGAACGCGCACTCAAAGCTGAGAAATTGATCCTGGATCAACCAGGCGTAACATCGATGCAATATTCCATCGGCGGAAGCAATCCGCTTGGTATGGGATCAGCTAATTCAGGATTGTTCTATATCATGTATGATCCGGACACGAAAAATTTCGAGGATGTCAAGACAGCACTTGTCGAAGCTCTTGCCAAGGAAGTACCAGATGGCACATGGTCCAATATGGACATGGCGGCCGGCGGCTTCGGGGGCAGCAAGCTGACGGTCAACGTATTTGGTGATTCTCTCGAGCAGATCAAGCCGGTCGCTGATCAAATTGCAGAGCTCGCAAACAAAGATGAGGCTACCTTCGCCAATGCGGAAACCAGCTTGTCCGAAGCGTTTGAGCAGTATACACTCGTAGCCGATCAAGAGAAGCTGAGCTCGCTGGGTCTGACAGCCGGACAATTGGCGATGAAGCTGAGCCCTGTAAGGGAACGTCCGGTATTGACCGAAGTCGAAATTGAAAACAAAACCTACAATGTTTACATTGAAGCCGACAGCAAAACTTATAAGAGCATCAAGGAAATTGAGAATGAAACTGTAACTTCTCCACTCGGCATCGAAGTACCGATCAAGGATGTAGCCAAAGTGGAAAAAGGAACGACGCCTGATTCCATTACACGCATTGACGGTAAAATGGTAGTGAGTGTTACAGCAGACATCCTGTCGAGCGATGTAGGCTCTGCCTCCACAAGCCTCGAGTCTGAAGTGAATAAGCTTGACCTGCCGGAGGGCATCTCTGTCAAATTCGGCGGCGTCACCGAACAGATCAATGAAACTTTCGGACAGCTTGGATTGGCCATGCTTGCAGCCATTGCGATCGTCTACTTCGTTCTCGTGGTTACGTTTGGCGGCGGTCTCGCGCCATTCGCTATCTTGTTCTCACTCCCATTCATCGTCATTGGCGCCATTATCGGCTTGCTTGTGACTGGCGAGACACTGAACGTGTCCGCACTGATGGGCGTTCTCATGCTCATTGGTATCGTCGTAACCAATGCGATTGTGTTGATCGATCGCGTAATCCACATGGAGCGTGCTGGAATGAGTACTCGCGAAGCGTTGCTTGAAGCCGGAGCAACCCGCTTGCGTCCTATTCTGATGACGGCCCTGGCAACCATTGGCGCCCTCCTGCCTCTCGTATTTGGCTGGGAGAACAGCGCTGGTATTATCTCACGCGGCCTTGGTATCACAGTCATGGGCGGTCTGATCAGTTCGACGCTGCTCACACTTGTGGTTGTACCTATCGTGTATGAATTCCTGATGAAGTTCAGCAAGAAAAAAATCGAAGATTAATTCGAACATGAAAAGCCCCGGCCTCCTTTAACAGGAGGACCGGGGCTTCTTGTTTGTTATCGTGTTTCTGATCTTGTATCGGTATACCTATACCAGCACCGCTTCCCTGGAATGCTGCCATGTCTTCAGCATCCGCAGATCCTGAGCCAGGAACTCCTCCAACAGGCTGAATAACGCCTGATAGAGCGGGCTTTCCGTGGAGCTTTTCATATCCTTGCAGAGGGACGGCACCCAAGGCAACAGATGCTGCTCCAGAAAATCCGCTTGCGTCTCTATTAATTGCAGCATGCTATATTCATCATACATATTGTTCAACATTCGATCATGAAGCAGCGTCATAAACTCCAATTGAATTGCGATATGATCGTCCGCTTCGCCATACAATTTATTAAAAGCCACACCCGCAGATGCATAACAATCCGTCACATCTTGTGCGCATCTATCCTTCTTGTAATGAGACTGAACCGCCTGACGCTCTCTGGACTGCTGCAGCAGCCGGTGGTATTCTGGCCCTTCATATTCACAGATTCGAACCAATTCCCCAGGGGAGCGCCCGCATAAATATGTCATCAGGTCTTTCCCTGCCTTCGAACATTCCGCCGTTTTGCTTATTCCACTTCCACGGCTCCATTCCGCAATCATAGACAAACTGGGCCAATTACCCAAAAAATCAATTAGCAGCTCGTAAACCGTCCCCCGGTTTTCAAGCCACCTGTGACAGCCGTCAGGCACCTCCAAAGTTTGAACAGTTGATATCGTCATATCGAACCTCCTACTTGGTAACCTTCTTGTTGGATGCAATATCCTTGTCAGTATATCCTAGTTGATCGCCTAATGAAAGCAGTTTGAAATGATTTCCGAAAATTTCGAAAAATAAAGGAAACTTTCGGAAACCCAGAATGTCACTACTCACTTTCAAGGGGAGAAAGTTTTTGTTTACAGCTTCAATATACCTGTTTTCGAAAACGGTTACTGTGACTCTTCTCACAAATAGAAGGACTGCTAACAACGCTTGTCCGAACATACATCCCTTTACAATATTAGGAATCTCCTGTGGGCAATGGCTGCAATGCGACCATGCTGCAAAACAAGGAAATTTCCTCACTTTCCATGATCGAACCGTTCCAAGACTCTTTCGGCGGAATCTATCATTGATTTCGTATCTCGGTAAACGATCGATGCTTTATTGTATGCCGGGAAAAGAGATGGAATTCCAATCCCGCAATCAGATGATGAGTTAGGAAGAGTCACACTAGAACCCCCTCCAGTTTTCTGGGTTATTGAACAGGATAATGGAAAATGATTAAAAAGATGGTTTGTATCCCTTTTCAATGCGTGATACATTGATAAGAAAGCGGCTTTATATGTGCCGTGGTTTTGGATTGTATTCGGTTTGAAAGGAATGACCTAATTGCGAAATATGGACAATGCCCAATCTTCGCTGACATCGCTCAAGCTGTTCAACTTCTTCATATATGGAACCATGGTCATCTTCACCGGTTTCTTCCAGTTGTATTTGCAGGACATCGGCATGAGCAAAATCGAAATCGGCAGTCTGATGGCGATCGCGCCGTTCGTGTCCATTTTTGCCAATCCGTTCTGGGGATTCTGGGGTGACCGGACGGCCAACATCAAGCGCGTGCTGCTGATCATGATGATCGGTACACTGCTGTTTGTTCAGGTCGTATTTCAGGCAAATACCTATGCGGTGATATACATGACCATGATCTTATTTTATTTTTTCCAGACTCCCATGTTCTCTCAGACGAATTCGCTGATTCTGACTTACATTGATGGAACACAGCATAAATTCGGTTCGTTCCGGCTGTGGGGCTCGCTCGGATGGGCGCTGACCGCTATTGCTGCAGGGCCTGTCATCGACCGGCTGGGATCCGGACGCATCTCCATCGTATTCTCGGTCATGCTTCTGGTAGCCGCTCTGTTCATGTTTACACTGCCTTCCATTCAGAAAACGACGGCATCGGCATCAGTCAACCTTAAAGGGCTCAGCAGACTGTTCCTGAACACCTATTTTGTCTGGTTCATACTACTCGGCATCATGGTATCCATTCCGAACACTGCCAATAACACCTTTATGTCCCTATACATTCTGGAGCTTGGCGGTTCCAAACAGATGGTCGGGCTCGCGATCTTCTTCTCATCTATATTTGAAGTGGTGATCTTTATTCTGTTTGACCGCTTTCTTAAGCGGAAAATCAATGTGCTTGTCGGCTGCCTTACGATTGTCAGCCTACTTTTTGCTCTCCGCTGGCTGCTCATGGCTGAAGCCAACACCCCGCTGGAGGTCGCTCTCATCCAGCTGCTGCACTGTGTAACCTTCGGTGGTTACTTCTATGTCGGCGTTCAACTGACGATGCTGTTTGTGCCGACCCCGTACCGCGCTTCCGGACAAGCGATCTATACCTTGAGTTGGAGCGGCATTTCGGGCGTTATCGGCGGACTCGCCGGCGGCTGGATGTTCCAAACCTTCGGAGCGCAAAGCATGTATCAAACTGGTACCATGCTTGCAATGGTCGGTGCCATCGGCTTTGGCTGGATGTGGTACAATCTCCGCAAGCATGGATACCAACCGCTGCAACCGGACGACCCGGCTGAAGATGAGGAAGAGGAATACGCTGCAGGTTAGAATATTTGTCTGGCAAGTGCTTCACCTTGCCCACTGATAGCACCGAAAATCAAACAAGACTCGAACGATACCGAACACACGGAATCTTCGAGTCTTGTTTATTTGGGGATGGAAGACTTCATCTATGACGTCGATCCACGCCCTCTTTTATTCATAGCGCCAATTCACAATACTCTATTAGTTCTTCGGAAGCTGGAACGAGCTCTTCAGGGAGACTACACGGTTAAATACCGGACGTCCCGGCTGCGAATACTTCGAGTCCACGTTGAAATATCCGTGACGGAAGAACTGGAACTTGTCCTGCGGTGCAGCATCCTTCATATTAGGCTCCACAAATCCTTGCACAATTTGCAGTGAGTTAGGATTAATGTCGTCCAGGAAGGACTTCTCGGCCGCCGCTTCTTCCGTTTCCCCAGCAACCTCCGGCACCAGTTCAGCTTCTTCCTCTTCGTCCTTAAACAACGGTTCGAAGAGGCGGAATTCAGCAGGTACGGCCTGTGTGGCTTCCACCCAGTGGATCGTACCTTTCACCTTACGTCCGGTAAAGCCGCTGCCGCTCTTTGTCTCCGGATCATAAGTACAGTGGATTTCGATGACCTTGCCGTTCTCGTCTTTGATCACTTCGTTGCATTTGATGAAATACGCATGCTTCAAACGCACCTCATTACCAGGGAACAAACGGAAGTATTTGCTCGGAGGATCTTCCATGAAATCCTCTTGCTCAATGTAAATTTCGCGCGAGAACGGAATCTGGCGGATCCCCATCTCCGGATTCTCGGTATTATTCTCGGCATCCAGCCATTCGATCTGTCCTTCAGGGTAGTTCGTAATGACCACCTTCAGCGGGTCCAACACAGCCATCGTGCGCGGTGCCTTTAACTTCAGATCCTCGCGGATAAAGTGCTCCATCACCTGCCGGTCTACCGTGCCGTACGCTTTTGAAATCCCCGTCTCAAACACGAAGTTGCGAATAGCTTCAGGCGTATATCCCAAACGGCGAAGTCCGGAGATTGTCGGCATGCGTGGATCGTCCCAGCCGTCCACCACATTCTCGTCCACGAGCTGTTTCAATTTGCGTTTGCTGGTTACTGTCTGCGCTACGTTCAGACGACCGAATTCGTACTGATGCGGAGTGCTGTCCATCTCGCATTCCGCCACGACCCAATCATAGAATGGGCGCTGGTCTTCGAACTCCAGGGAGCACAGAGAATGCGTAATGCCTTCAATGGCGTCCTCCAGCGGATGGGCAAAAGCGTACATCGGATAAATGCACCACTTGTCGCCTGTATTATGATGATGCGTGTGAGAGATTCGGTAGATCACCGGGTCCCGCAGATTGATATTCGGCGAGCTCATATCGATCTTGGCGCGCAGCACGCGTTCACCGTTGGCGAATTCTCCCTTGCGCATCCGCTCGAACAGGTCCAGATTCTCTTCCACACTGCGATCCCGATATGGACTGTTCTGCCCAGGCTCGGTCAAGGTTCCGCGAGTTTCGCGGATTTGGTCAGCGGATTGGTCATCCACGTAAGCCTTCCCTTTCTTAATCAGCAGCACCGCGCGGTTGTACATTTCTTCAAAATAATCGGACGCATACCGCAGCTCTTCCCAATCGAATCCGAGCCACTGCACGTCCTCCTTGATCGAGTTAACATACTCCAGGTCTTCCTTCACCGGATTCGTATCATCGAACCGCAAGTGTGTCCGTCCGCCGAATTCATCGGCCAGCGTGAAATTGATCCATATGGCCTTAGCGTGTCCGATATGCAAGTAACCGTTCGGTTCCGGCGGAAAGCGGGTAACGATTTCCTTCACTTTACCGGACTTCAGGTCTTCGGTAATAACATTTTTTATAAAATTGGAGGGGGTGCCCCGATGGTTCTCCACGTTGATCAACCTTTCGTCCTGTAATTTCTGTCTATCTCCTGTATAAACGTGTTTCCCTTAAATATACCTGTAATGCCGCGATTGTTCAAGGAATTCGGTACTGCCGTAGGCAAGCTGCCGGCTTTTAAAGAGGATGCCGCCGGCAATCAGCTCTCGGTCTTCCAAGCTACTTGCAGAGGTACGTCCCGGGAGGCTCGATATGCGGATTAAAATCATTTTGACGGGGGCTTTTTAATAGGGTAGCATGAAAAGAAAAACAGTGATGGAAGGAGGCCTGCAAGCATCTTATGAAACCTAGTAAATTCCCCAAGGAACAGCGTGATCAGCTAATTGAATTGATTCAGGATTACTTTGAAACCGAGCGTGGCGAAACCCTTGGACATCTGGCTGCAGAGGGCGTTCTTGATTTTTTCGTGGAGACCCTGGGGCCTCATCTATACAATCAGGCGCTTGCCGACTGTAGAACCGTTGTCAATCAGCGAATGATTTCCCTGGAAGAAGACATCTACGCATTGGAGCAAAAGGTGAAGCGAACCCGATAAAAGTACATATACTTCGCGATAGAGAATAAAGGAGAAACCGTTATGTTTGGATACACATTAGACGACCATGTGGAACTGCGCCCGCTTGCAATCGAACATGCACGGGCGATGTTCGAGATTACCGACCGGTCGCGTGACCGTCTCCGCAAATGGCTTCCGTGGGTGGACGGCGTCACCGAGGTTAACGATACGATGAATTATATCAAAGGAGCCATGAAGCAAGCAGCCGACAATGGCGGCTTCTCGGCAGGCATCTGGGTGCGCGAGGAGCTGGCAGGCACAATCTCGTTTCATGAGATCGATTGGAACAACCGCTCGGTTAGCATCGGATACTGGCTCGATCAGAATTTCACCGGGCAAGGGCTGATGACAAGCGCGTGCCGCGCGTTTACGGATCATGCACTGATGCGCATGGGCCTGAACCGGGTCGAGATTCGCTGCGCCACGGCCAACCATCGCAGCCGGGCGATTCCCGAACGTCTGGGCTTTGTCCTTGAGGGCGTCATAAGGGAAGCCGAGAAGCTGCCCCAGGGCTATGTCAACCATGCAGTCTACGGCATGATTCAAAGCGAATGGAAGCGGATGAGGTAATACATGGCATTATTCCTATAATCTCAACAGAAACCGGCTTGTATCCTGCAATTAATAGGACGCAAGCCGGTTTTTATGGTCTGTATGTATTCTTAGAGCATGATCTAATCTTGGCTTAGAGCATGTTAAAAGCCGCCATTTTTACTCCTGTTTCCTTTGGAGAGCTTCCAGCCATTTACTGAATTGCGACTTTACGCTTGAGGCCAGCACGTCGATTTCCAGCATGCGAACCAGCCCCTGTTCATCCTTCCGCCCGTCCTTCATCATGCGAAGCACTTCCAGAACCGTAATGCCGGAAGCATGGGATTCAAGCTGAGTGACTGGAGAATCCGCACTAACCTCCCCTTCTTCAAGCACACGGAAATAAAAACCGCTGTAGCCCGTGTTCAGCACCCTTGCCGGCATATCCTTAACCCCGTGCTTTTGCGACAGCTTAAAGCATGGATACCGGGGCTGGCTGATCTGTACCACCGCATCCCCTATCCGGTATACATCGCCGATGCAAACCTGATCCTCCAGCAGTCCTTGCAATGTCAGATTTTCGCCAAATGCGGCATATTCCATCTGCTTGTCCAGGGATCTTTCCCAGTAGGGGTAATGCTCGGCGGGATAGGCGCACACTGCCTTGTCCACACCACCGTGATGAACGAGATCGGCCTGTCCATCCCCTTCAAAATTTAATGAGCCCAGAAACAGGGAGCCCTTTACAGGCTGCTTATAAATTCCCGTAGACAGGTCCTTTCCCTGGTAATCTACCGTTATCGGCTTTCCTACATTCAGCGATACAATCCTCATCGTCATGAACATAACCTCCGCCCTATATTCACTTCACTTACTATATGCAATCGGGTATACCCTTGTCCAGAAGCCAAGTGAACAGGTTTTTCTTCAACAAAAACAGCCCGGCAAGCTGCCGGACTGTTCGACCCTATAACTCGAGCTCTTTTGCAAAATAACGAGCCGGCCAATCACAGTATCACAACCATGATTATGATAAAAAGCAGCACATTAAGATATCATCAACATAACGTCCATCCACGTAAAACTCCTGAATCAGTCTGCCCTCTTCCGTAAACCCGCAGTACCTGTAAAAAGATAGTGCACCCGGATTGCTTGACAGCACCCGCAGCCTCAGTTTCAAAATGCCTTTGCTGCGCGCGGTATCCTTAGCGGCTGCCATCAGCCGCAGTCCGATGCCCTGCCGTTGATAGTCAGGGTGAACCGCGATATTCAGCTCCAGCACATGACGATTACTGTGAAGTCTTGTAGGGAGCCGGAATCCAACATAACCGCACAACTCTCCTTCATGCAGCGCCACGAGCTGTGTGCCCGGCGGACATTGCAGAAGATAATGATCTCTTGAAGTCCACTCCAGTGGGGCCGGGGCCGTATTACGATCCCAGACCAGTTCATCAAGTGCCATGAGTGCTGCAGCATCCTTCATCTCGGAGAACCGAATGGTCAATGTCTCTTGTCGTGTCTTCATCGCCATCCCTCGCTTTGATCAGCGTTCCCTCTATTATATCAGAGAGGTTTGCTTCTTGCAGACAAGCCCAAGGGTCAAGATTTATTATTCATGAATGAAGGAGTAAATATCCACTACACAATCAGTTCCGCCTTCTGCAGCTAATCGCTGAAAATCTGCCTTGGCAATACGAACGCCACCTGTGCGGTATCGGTTCCCGAAGGTATCCCCTGCCACATCCTGTCCGTTAATTGTGATACGAGTCCCCTCGGCGTGATCGATATGATATATGAATGTCACTGGCACTCCGGCATAGTTGAATTTAAACTCCAGGCCATCCAATGTCTTCGGCAGAACCGGGTCAATAACCAGGTCTCCTTCCGCTTCGCGTATACCAAGGGCATTAGAAATCAACTGATTCATGTAGATCCCCGGCCCGCTGGAGTATATCCGCCATCCCCCTTTGACAGGCACTCGACCATCCCGCAGCGCATCAAAAGACTCCTGTGCTTCGTAGCGGGTATTAAACTTCCCGTCCGAGCTGCTGAAATAGGCATTGCTCTGGCGCAGCTCCGCATTCGGCACGACCTCAGTGATGCCAATCGGGTTGATACGCTCAAGCCCACTCCAAACCTCGCTGCTCTTGCCAAGCTTGGCCATCGCCTCTACATAGCGGATATGTGCGTGCACGTACTGAAGGCCAATCTCCCGGCCAAAATTCGCCGCCTGCTCGGCCCGCTTAAAGTGCGTGCTCACCCCGCCGGCATATACAGCTGGACGGTTCATCAATCTCACGCCGTCCGGACAGAACAGCTGCTTGCGGATAATCTCATAATGGCTTGCCGCCTGCTCCGGGGTCAGCAGCTCGCTGATCATGCTGCGCGTCATCGGGAGCAGCCGGTATTGAATTCCCGTTTCCTGATCGGACGGATGAAGCAGGAATTTACTTTGCTCTTTGCTCTCCATATAGACAAATCCAGGTATGACTTCGGAGTTCAGAATATACGTATTGAAATCCTGCTGGATTCCTGATGCGAGATCTCCCATCGTTTGGGACATCGATGCATCGACACGCTCCATGACACGAGCGAATTGATTCAAGGTCTGATAGGTCAAAGCTACCGTCCAGCTGCTGACCATGAACTGCTTGAGCTGTGCGTTCGCCGGTTGCAGCGTATCATCCCAATCCCCGTCTCCATAAGAAGATAAATGAGTCCCGTGGAGGAAATGATCCTGAATATAGGCGATTTGCTTCTTCACATGCTCAAGCAACGTGTACGTCTGCTCGGTAAAATCGAAGCTGTGCTTTCTCGTGTAAGGTACAGCCGACTCGAGAATGCTGTAGTCCTGTGTAACGGCCAGATAATCGCCCAGCACTTTAAGCGGCCATACGATAATGTCGCCGTGACTCTCTTCCTGCTGGATGTGGGCGTACTTATCAAACATGAACCACTGCGGCCAGTTTCCGTCATCCGCATATTGATGTGAATATACCTCAAGCAGGATATCGCGAACCTGCTCGTATTTATGCGTTGCCATGAAATATTCAGCGGGCCCCTGGCATACATCACGCGTTCCCCAAGCGGCACCGCCGTACTGTTCCAGACCATGCGGTACTGAATAATGTACGAGCATATTGTGCGTATACCACCAGGCCAGCGCATTCACCTTGAACAAGTCGTCGTCCTGTCCGTTCTTCAGGCTCAAATGGAAGCCGTTCATAACGGATGTGTAGAACGAGCGATAGCTTGCAATCTCCTCATCTGCTACTCGCGACGCAAGCGGGGCGTCCACTGCATCAAGACAGCCTTGTACCGTCATCGTCCATTCCGCACTCTCGCCAAGCTCAAGTACGGTTAAGGAGGCACTGCCAGGTACGGTGTTACTTGCCAGGCAAGTTTCGCCCATAACCTGCATATCGGCTCCCTTTACGCCAAGGCGGTAATGCAGTTCCTTGTACACCGAAGCGCTGAGCGATGCCGAATCGGCACGGAATGTAAGGATATCGTCTTCCTGAACCATATGATAAGGCACTTCATATTCGTTGACATCCATCGTGATCTGCATGGTGGTCAGATAACGATAAGACCTTCCGCTCTCGGAACGGACTTGAAGTGTAACCTCCTGCGCTGTTGCTGACGTAAAGTTGGTGATGATCAGCATATCGCTTTCGGTTTTGTAGTACCACCGCACATAGTTAAAGCCAATCTCAAACACAGATGGCATCGTCAATAGACGATACGCTCCGTCCATCTCCACATAAATGCGCTGTCCGGATGTCTTCGGCACATTTAATGCATTCCGTGCATGACTCATCATTTTGTTGAAGTTCGTGTTCCCTGTTACCAGCTGGGAATTAAACACGCCATACATGTAAGAGGTTGTCGTGATGACTGGACTCCCCAACTTCACATTGTTGCCGCTCATCAAGATATGGCCGTGCGGACGCTCGACGCGAAGCTCCTTCTCCTTCATGACGATATGCTCATAAGTATCCGTGAAGAACGAAAGCAGCTCTTCTCCGTCACACTCCTCTTGGCGGCGTACAGGGAACAAAGCATTCAGCTCGTCTTCCGTCAGCGGCAATGTCTGCAGAGGCTCCCCGAAATGCTCGGATCGCTCGATCCGGGGCAGCGAATGGCCTGAGTCCATCAAGCGACGAGCCTGGGCCTGCTGCCACGCAGCCTGAAGTTCATCCTGGAATTCCAGCGACGTGACCGCTTCCGGATGATCCTCCTTAAATAGGCCGTAAAATACGAACCGGGCCGAGCCGTTTAGCATTACGCGAGGGGACTGCAGAGCCGTATAGGCAAACTCGTATTGATATACCTCATTCGGCAGGCTCTCCTTGAACAAACCTTCCGCCTGGTTCGTCTCCTTATAGGAAAGGCCAAAGAACTGAAATCCATCTGTTGCATACCCGACCGCAGAAGTCAGCGCTCCTTGCTGAAGATAGGGGAATGCGCCTCCCTGCGGCTGATTTTGGCGGGAGCACACGACATAACCCCGATCCTCCTGCTGGAACACGGCATGGTCGATATATTGGGACAGATATGCTTCATTGCTTCGAACGGCGCCGGGATGAGCAATTCCGATATCCTGACCGTACACAACGTCAGCTTCAATTCCCTTTCCCTGGAGCTCCACGTCCCAGAACCACGCCCCCACATCCGTCGGGGTAAACCGTACTTTATAATCCACTCCTTTGAACCGGCCTTCCCACAGCATTCGGTTATCCGCATAAGTAACCACACTGCCCGAATGTACTCCGAGCATAGGAACGGCCTCGATGCCGCTACCCGTATGGATTCTCAGAAATAAGTTACTCAGCGCCCCGTCAATCGGATTGGAGAGGAGCTGATTGATCATCGTTGTGCTATAAGTAGCTTGATAAAGATCCCCGCTAGGCAAAAAGGAAAACGTCAATTCTCCCGTCTGAAGTACAACTTTTCCATCGTTCGTTACATGATTGGCTGTCACAAGTTTCACTTCCTGTTCTGTATAATGATGTGAGTCGTGTTATGTCTGAAGCTAAAACTGGCCACTTCTTATTTTTAATTCGAAACGTTTTTATATTTCTGAAAAGATTAATTCTCTCTTGTTAATCATATGACTTATAAGTATTTTCACAAAAATTCCAGTGATTCATGACAGAGAAATCAGCGCTTTCTGGCAGCTATAATTCGAAACGTTTCAATATAATGGGACAGCAAATTAGGGCAAGGGCAGCCAATCCAGCACACGCTGAATTTTACGGTCCCAATATCCCCATTCATGACCACCTGGTTCTTCCTCATAGGTAATATGAATCCCCAAGCTGTCCGCACATTGTCTAAAGGTCTGATTATCTTTATACAGAAAATCTTCTGTCCCGCAGCACTGATACAGCACTGGTTTCTCACCCTGATATGCCGCAAATTCCGAAGCTAAGTACAGCAAATCGTCCCGGCTTCCCTGCAAGCGGTCGACGCTTCCGAATAGAGTGCGGATTTCGGCCTCCTGAAATCCCCGGCCTGCAGCACGGCTGGCAAGATCCAGCCCTCCCGACAGGCTTGCGCCCGCCGCATAACGCTCCGGATAAGTCAGGACCAGCTTAAACGCACCATACCCGCCCATCGAAATTCCGGCGACAAAGGTATCTTCCCTGCGCCTGGATACCGGGAAGAACGATTGAACCAGCTGCGGAAGCTCTTCACTGAGGAAGGTAAAGTAAGACGGGCCGTTAGCCATGTCCATATAATAGCTTCGTCCCACTCCCGGCATCACCAGGGCGATGCCTTTATTCTCGGCGTACCGTTCTATGGATGACCTGCGCATCCATTCCGTCTGATCCGCACCTCTGCCATGAAGTAAATAAAGCACCGGCAGCCTCGAAGAAGAGCCTGATGTCATCAGCGTAGCTTGTGGTAAAAAAACCTCAATGCCGGTAGACAGTTCCAGCGTTTCGGAATAAAAATCACATGTGATCCATGCCAAGCCCCTCATCTCCGATCCGGTTCTTTAATTCTCTACTTTGCTCTTTCCCGCGGAAGCACGTTCCATCATTTCCGTCGTCAGCATGTAAGACTGCTTTACAGACTCGCCACTCAAGATCTGAAACAGCAAATGCGCTGCAAGTGATCCCGCTTCGCTCTTAGGCTGCCTGATGGTCGTCAGCGGCGGATTCACGTATTCGGCTAATTGTATATCATCATACCCGATAACCGATACATCACCCGGCACCGATATCCCGCTTTCCTCGAACGCCTTCAATCCACCGATAGCCATCTCATCGTTGCCGTAAAACACCGCCGATGGGAGCGCCCCCTGCATAATCATCATCTTGGTGGCATTGTAGCCGCCCTCGCGAACAAAGTTGCCCCTTAGACGCCATTTCGACTGTTCTTCCAGCCCAGCCTCCGCGAGCGCCCGTAGATACCCCTGATAACGCAAATGGTTATCGTAAGAATCCGCGGAACCGCTAATATAAGCCACTTGCCGGTGACCATTCTCAATCAGATATCGGGTCGCCGTGTACCCTCCTTGTTCCCCATCGACCAGTACATTGACCAAATATTCACTGCACAACGGCCGATCCATGATCACAATCGGAAACTGAGGACCGGAAGTCTCGATCAGAACTTCATCGCGGATATTAGGTGCGAGGATGATCGCACCGTCGGCTCTTTTTTCCCGCAGAAATTTGACCGCAGTTGAATCCCTGCCGCCCATTGAGCTGCAGGCGATCAGATCATACCCATTTGTTAAAGCCACTTCCTGTACACTTCGAATCAGCTCGGAATAATAAGGACCGGATAGATCCGTCAGAATAAGAGCGATTGTGTTGGTGCGGCTCCGCTTCAAATCCATGGCAAATCCGTTCTTCCGATAATTCAACTGCCTTGCTGCCTCGAGCACCTTTGATCTTGTCTTGGAACTCACTCTGCTGTCGCCACTTAACGCATATGAAGCCGTTGATAAGGCGACACCAGCGAGCTTTGCCACATCTTTTATCGTTGCCATTTCCCTTTCGCTCCTTCTACTACTATAAAACTCTATCTATCTTATTTCATGCCAGAGATCGTATATCCTTCAATAATATGTTTTTGGAAGAAAGAAAATACGATAATAATCGGAACTACCATAAATGCCGCACCTGCCATCTGCAAGCCAAAATCGGATCCATGCTGTCCCTTCAATAGCTGCAGACCCACCGAGAGTGTATACAGCTTTTGGTCATTCGCCATAATAAGCGGCCACAGGAAGCTGTTCCAGGCGCCGATGAAAGCTAAAATCCCTTGAACCGCAAATACCGGTTTTGTGATCGGAACGATCAAACGGAAGAAAATTCTGAGTTCCCCCGCTCCATCCAGCCTTGATGCCTCCATTAAATCTGTTGGAATCGTGGACATGAACTGACGGAACAGAAAAATACCAAATGCACCGACCAACCCCGGCAGTACGATCCCTGCCATCGTATTGGTTAAACCCATGGCATTAATCAGCAGATAAACCGGAATCATCGTCACCTGGCCCGGGATCATCATGGTCGCCAGCACGAGATAGAACAGTTTTTTGCTGCCCGGAAACTCGAACTTGGCGAATGCATACCCTGCAAGGGCATTAAGGAACAGACCAATAAATGACCAGAACACAATAATGAGCGTATTCTTGAGATATACGATAAAGTCCAGCTTCGTAAATAGATCTACATAGTTTTTGAGGGTAAATTCTTTCGGTAATAACGTCGGCGGAACCGCCGTAAATTCATTTTCCGGCTTGAATGAGGACGTGATCATCCATATAAACGGAATCATCATCAGCAGTCCTCCTGCAATGAGCAGCACCGTCATAAGTGTTTTCTCGATTCTTTTAGCTGCCATACTCTAAAGCCTCCTTCAGCTATGATACGGAATATCGCCTGAGTCTTAATACTCGACATCTTTTCTCTTGACTGCGAATTGTACGATCGTTACCACAATAATAATGAAGAAGAGTACAAACGATCCTGCAGCGGCATAACCGAAATTACTGAGCTGGAAGCCATTGTTATAAATAAAGAGGGCCATCGACATGGTGGAATTCAGCGGTCCGCCCTTTGTCATAACCAGCGGCTCTTCGAAGAATTGAATCCAACCGATCAGCGTCGTGATGGTGACAAAGAAGGTCGCAAAGCTAAGCAGCGGAACGGTGATGTAGATAAGCTTTTTCCACTTGCTCGCACCATCGATTTCAGCCGCCTCATAATAAGAACGCGGAATACCCTGCAGCGCCGCAAGAAAAATAATCATGTTCAGACCAATTGATTTCCATACAGCCAGAAGGATCAGAGATAACTTGGCTAAGGTAGGGTCATTCAACCACTGCTGTGCAGGAATGCCAAACCAGGATAGCATATGGTTAAAGAGGCCGTAATGGCTGTTATACAGGTAACCCCATACAACTGCGACCGCCACAATATTCGTAATGGAAGGCATATAATAAACAACGCGGAAGGTCTTAAACAGCCATCCCGTGCCATAGTTAAGCAGCAATGCAGCGCCCATGGCAAGCATCACAACTAGCGGAACTCCGATAATAACATAGAACATTGTATTATACAGAGATTTCAGGAAAACTGGATCCTTAAATACATTCATGAAGTTATCAAAGCCAACGGCTTCAATATTGGAATAATTGGCGAGACCCGCCAGGTCGATATTCGTGAAACTGATAACAAGCGCAATGATGATCGGAATGATCGAGAACGTCAGAAGCAATAGCAGCGCAGGCGCAATAAACATATAAGGATACTTATAGCGGTTAAAACGCTTGATAAAGTTCTGCAAAGTCATTCACCTCCTGCAAAAATGGGTTGGCATTGGAAGCAGTCAGGCTTGTTTCATCATCATCTGAAGAAACAAGCCGGGCTGAATTACAAACTTATATTATTTGGATAGTATCTCTGTCGCTTTCGCATTCAATTGGTCCATCTCGGTCTTGATGTCAGCACCGCCGACCGTAATTCTTTCAAATGCACCAATCGCCTCTTGCGAGATAGCATCCCACTCTTTGATGAATGGAACAGGCTGAGCATGCTCCAGTTGTTTTCCAAACGTAGCGAAGATTGGATCTTCAAATCGTTTGTCTTCCCATGCACTCTTAATGGCAGGCAGGTTCTTGGACACATCGTAGTTCGTCAACTGTGAGTCTTGTTCGCTCATAAAGGAAATGAATTTAACCGCTTCATCGGCATTCTTGGTGCTGCTAAATACGGACATGTTGGCACCGCCAAGGAAAGAAGTATTCGTTTCTTTTGCAGGAAGGGTTGTGGTTGCCCATTTACCCTCAATTTCAGGCGCTTTATCTTTCACACCTTGGATCATCCAAGGACCGCTGATAAACATCGGGAATTGTCCGTCCTTAAATGCGGCAAACAGGTCCAGATCACTTGCGAGCGGCGTCATGCCTGTATCGTAGAAGCTCTTCAGATACTCCATGGCTCCCATAAATTCCGGCTCGTTAAAATGAGGCTCCCGGTTCTCGTCGATCATAGCGCTTCCATTTTGCCAAGCAAACATGGACAAGTAGTTCATATCCTTAGCATCGATGGTAATCGCATAATTACCGTTTCCTCTCGCAGCCAACTTCTGGCCAGCATCCTTCATATCATCCCAAGTCTTAGGGCCTTCAGGATAGCCTACATCAGCTAGAATATCGGTACGATAGAACAAGACGCGTGTTTCCACGTACCATGGAATGCCGACAATCTTGTCGTCATAGCTCATCGTTTGAACAGCACCGTCAAAGTAATTCTCCGGCTTCAAATTCGGATACTGGTCAAGATACGGCGTCAGGTCAAGCAAAGCGCCGGCTTGCGCGAATTCAGGAATCCAGGTGGTGCCCATCTGTACGACATCCGGACCACTCTTTGAAGCAACCGCTGTCAACAGCTTGTCATGAGCGCTTCCCCAAGGAATCGATTGAACGCTTACCTTCACACCAGGATTCTTCTCTTCATATTGTTTGATTAGCGTTTCGTCCGTCTCGTCACCCATCAACCATACTTTCAATTCCTGCTTGCCCTTGCTGCCTTCATCTGCTTTCTCAGAACCGCCCGAGCAGCCAGCTAATACGGCCGAGAACACCATTAATGTTGCCAACATCCATAACCATGTTTTTCTTCTCATCCTACAATCACCCCGTTCTCAATATTTACCTCATGTAAAACGTAATGCAACATCCAAATTGAAAGCACTTACTTCGAAACGTTTCGAATTTAATCGAAAAAATAAAGACGTCTGATAATTACTACCTCTAACATCCTTTTACTTCAGTATTCCCCCTATATCGCCAATTCACATGTTATCTCTACGTGTAAATTTTTTAATGCGAACTGTTATGAAGAGGATTGCTTGCTTGGTATCTTAGAAAATCTCACTCTAATTTGAAACGTTTCGACACGTTTATTATAGCTTCCTCTGAGAGCGATTTCAATATTCTTTTTTAATTTTTTTATTCGGTATAAAATTGGGGTATATTGTATTTTTGTATGGGCATATAACAAAAAAGCAGCAGGCATGAAACATGCCTGCTGCTTAGTTCTCTCGATATATTCCCTTACTCATAACACAATCTATCTGTTAAACGTGATGTTTTATTCCTGCTGGGATTGCTGTAATACACCAGGGAAATTCTTGTTCAGTCTGGCATGTACCATAAATGAGAAGAATGACATGACCGCTATACCTACAGCGAGCCAAGCGACAGGCGTCAATCCCCCGCCATCGTATAGCGTTCCCATAGCATAAGGCCCGATTACCCTCCCGGCGGCACCCATTCCTCCTGCTACGCCAATATAGAACGGCGCATTATTGCCTGTACGGTCTGCGATAAACGCCGGAATGGCCGGTGAGACCAGCATTTCTCCAAGCGTCGCCAGCACCATGCCGAGCATAAAGCCAGGGTAATTATTCATCAACACAATGATCATGTAAGCACCTGTATAAAATAGCGCACTGATCGTCATCTGAGCTGTCTCCGTACGAGCGAACCATCGTTTGATTAGTGTCGTCAGAGGCTGAGCAACAAAGATCAAGATTCCATTCAGCGTCCATAAATAGCTAAAGGCGGCCTTGGACATGCCTTCGGAAATGATATGCGGTGATACTCCAGTATTCCATACCGAAACACCGAACCACATAAACAGAGATCCCAGACCCATGAATAGATAGATCCGAATATTAGCCAAGAGAGCCCATGCACCTGGACCGGCTGGCAAGGGATTCTTTACCTTTGGATGTTGACCTGTCAGCTCTCCCTCTCCTCCTTCGAGGCGCATTAAGTAAATCCAGAAGAATACGGCAAACCCAAGCGATGTCATTCCGTTAGCCACGAAGCTTAAATGATAGGAGATTTCGGCCAGAAATCCACTCATTGCGGTTCCGAGTGCAATTCCGATGTTGTTGGCCACATATATGACATTGAAGAGTTCTCCGCGACGGTCAGCAAAGCGAAAGCCGATAAATGCCTGGATTGCCGGCAATGATATCGCATTACAGAACCCGATAAATAGCATCATCGGGAGGAGAAGCGGCCAGAAGCCATGGATAAACGGCAGCGAAAACAGCCCGAGTGCATTCAGCACTAGCGAGCCTACAATTAATCTTTTGACACCAATACGGTGATACATGGCACCGCCAAGCAGCTGACCTGCTATGCCTCCCATGGATTGGAGTAGAATCACGAGCCCTGCATCCTGCATACTTCGACCGAGTTCATCAAATACATACATCGTTGTCAGCGGCCACATCAGGGAACCGCCGGCAGAGTTTACAAGACTCGCGATGAGAAAAGCCCTTACTTCCTTAGGATACTGTTGTAAAAATTTCATCTGTCTCTCCCGTATCTCGCAGAATGAAGAAGAAACGGTGACTCGTACCGACTGGAACGGCACCCGTTTCTACGAAAGAACCTTATACCCGGCATCAATCAATAGGCATGACAAAGAAAATAGAAACGACTTTCTCGTCACTGTGACTTGACGAAAAAGCGTTTCTACTTGTTCGCACTTGAAAAATACAGTCAGGATCTCTCCTAATAGTATCGCTCAATTGGCCTTCTCGAAGCAAGCACTTTCAGTGACGCTTCACCTTACCGAGCTATGGGAAGTTCCAGGCCATTCCATATCTTTCCCTGCAGCCCCATATCACCCGGATATCTTTCTTCTTCTTGCTGGAATACGAATTTGCACGGTGGTACCGATCCCTATTCGGCTGTAGATGGAGACTCCGTAGATATCTCCATAATGGAGCTTTACCCGCTGGTCAATATTACGAATGCCACAGCCCATATGGCTACGATCTTTAGGATCAAATATCTCATCAATTCGCTCCTGCTTCATCCCCAGGCCATCATCAATGATGCGATACAGAATATCATCGCCTTCTTTATTCACCGAAACCCTGATATGAATGCGATCTCCGCTCCAAGCATGCTTCAGCACATTCTCAATAAATGGCTGCAAAATCAGCTTAAGGGTTTCATAAGGCCATATATCCGGATCGATATCAAACGTGACTTCCATACGCTGACCGTACTTCACCTTCTGGATATCCAGATAGGCGCTGGCCTGCTCAATCTCTGACGCGATCGGAATCAAAATCTTTCCTGAATTTAAGGTGAGCCGATAAAATTGCGCCAATTGAACAACCATATCCTGCAGTTTCTCCGTCTCTCCAAACTTAGCAAGCTGGTTAATGGAGGATAATGTATTGTATAAAAAATGAGGATTAATCTGCGTTTGCAGCATCTCCAGCTCTGCTTCCTTCTTTTCGAGCTGAGTCAAATATACCTTTTTGATTAATGCTTCGATATCCTCTCCCATCGCATTCAAAGCATCCGCAATTTGAGGGAATTCACCTTTTCCCCGATAGGTGATCCGTTTATGCAAATCTCCCTCCCGGAAGGCATTGAGTACGCCTACGATCTTCATAATCCGCTTGGAGAAGGATTGAGAAATCTTATATCCCGCATACGTAAAAATGACCACACAGATAAAACAGATAATAATAAATAAGGTTTGTACCCTCTTCGCTTCCTGTTCAATAATGGTAAGCGGTACTTCCGCAACGATCTTCCAGTTCTTCTGCGGCAAATCTTCCTCGATGGTCAAGTAATTCCGCTTATCATATGTAGCCACGGCAGTATTCTTGCTCTTCTGGTCGCCAGTTCCCATATTGTCTTCAACAAAAGAATCGCTTGACGTAAACACTACATTTCCATAAGGGTCCAGCACGGATAACCGGCTGCCATCTCCAAGCCTTGTGTAATCCACGCTATCGAACAGCTGAGACAAGCGGACACTGAAGCGCATGATTCCTACTTCTTTGATTTCGAGTGGATTCTGCATATCCACGATACGTCGTATCATGGAAATCCGCCCATCCCGCTCATCCTCTTCTACCTGTCTCCACAGCATCGTAGTATTATATCGTTCTTCCGGCATGGTGAAATACCAGAACTTTCCTGATATCCGAGACATATGGTATATATCATAGGTTTGCAAGTTGAAATCCTCTTTTTTTTCGCTATCCCAATCATTATACTTCGGATATATTGTCGGATTGTGAAAATAAACAGATAACCGCAAATTAAGGCCAACTGCCTTCGAAGCACTCTCCAGCTTCGGGAGGATTACTTTTTTCATACGGTTATAATTATCCGTCCCCGTTAATTCCCGGCGCAAGCTTTGTATAAATGTAGTATCGTCATACAGTGTTGCTGAAGTCTGAACGATATCATCTACTTTGTAAGCTACGTTATCTCGGATCTGCTTAAGTGTTCCCTGGATGTTGACCCGTGTCTGTTTGCGCATCATTTCATCGTAAATAGACTGAGAAATATAGAAGTTTACGAATACCAATATTAGTATAAATATCGTAAACGTTAGCATCAGCTTGTAGCCAATAGGTATATACCCCAGCTTCTTCCGAGTGCCTCTGGATGATGGGATCCAGCTATTATTCATCCTAATTCTCGCTTTCGGTATTCCATAGGTGTCATGGAAAACTTCTCTTTGAACTGCCTACTGAAATATGGGAGGTAGCGATAGCCAACCTGGTCAGCGACTTCATAGATTTTGAGACCAGGCTGTTTCAATAATTCACATGCTTTTTCCATACGCAGCTGGACAAGCAGTTCATTAAAGGTGCTTCCGGACCTCTCTTTGATTAAAAACCCTATATGACTCGGCGAAAAAGAAAAATGCTGCGCAATATCCTTTATCGTTATATTCTCACTCATACGTTCCTTCATCGTTTCAATCACACTACGAATAAATTTACCGTCCCGAGAATTGGATTTCTCGTATAATCTTTCGGAAATTTCGAATATGCGCTGAATGAACCAAGAACGAATATCACTAACGGTTTCGAATTGCATCAATATATCTAAATGATGGATTTCCATGCCTAACAGTTCAAACAAGTCTTCATTACGGCTGCTTAAATATTGTTCGAGCTTCCATATAATATAATTCGACATATTATGCACAGTAAATCGGGAGCGCAAATTCCGTATGGAACCGAATAATTTCTCCAGCTCATCACAGATTTGGACTAGTTCATATTCCTCCATAGCCTTTAATAATGTGTTCATGCGTTCATCCAGCATCTTGGCATCAAGCATGCCAGGCTCCGTACTAACGTCTTCGTACTTGATCACATTTCCCTTGCCCAAAAACATCTTGCCTTCAACAGCCTCCACTGCTTGTCTATAAGACAATTGCAGCTGATCCAGCGTGTATACGGGCTCACCAATACCTGTTGTCATAGACGTTGTTAACTGCTGTTGAACGCTATCCATTAGCGAATCTATCACTTCATTGAAATTACTGTCTTCCAGCAGAATCGCCACTCGCTGTGAAGATAGCTTGCAATAAGGGATCATGCCCATATCCGCGATCGCCTGTTGAATATGCTGCATGAAGTTTCTCGCCAATTCCTTCTGAGTAGTTAGACTCCCTGCTTGACGCCATGATAGATTATCTAGCTCCATAACAGCCACGCGAATCGGCCAATTCAATTGATCAAATTCATATGAAATACTCATCTTTGCCAACGATTCTTCGGACTCCTCACGTTCAAGCAGTCGTATGAGAAAATCACTTTTGACGATTGGAATCATCTCTTGGTATGCCATCTCCACTTCGCGATGCTTCAACTCATCATCAAGATCCCGTTTCACCTTAAGTAATGACGAGATCAGTTCTTTATCGTTCATTGGCTTCAGCACATAACTATAAGCCTTGAGAGACAACGCTTCCTGTACATAACTAAATTCCTGATATCCACTGACAAATATAATACGTATATTCGGTTTATGTTCTAATGCAATACGTGCAAGCTCAAGACCGGACATATAGGGCATGTTAACGTCGCTGACTAGAATATCAATGTCCTTATTCTTAATGATCTCACAAGCCGATAATGCATTATTCATACCATCTACTACTTCCATGCCCAGATCAACCCAAGGAATGAACCTCTTCATACCTTCCAAATCTAGTTCCTCATCATCTACGAGCAGCACCTTGTACATGGTAATCCCCCTAGCCAGTTGTAAAAATTGCCCTTATTTTCATACTCATATCATACTATACATAATGATCTAATGGATACATAAATAAGGGTAATAGATACTAAAACAGAATCATCCCAAAGAGCCCGAGGGACTCATTGGGATGATTCATTACAATTGTTGATTAAAGATTATTTTTTCTGTTTCTCGAGATTTGCCTGCCATTTAGCTGTACGGTAATCAAGAAGCTGCTGGTAACCCAGATCCATCAAACTTTGGTTTCCTTGATCAAGAATTTGATCTACTTCTTCATCACTCTTCGCCATAACGGAGTTAGCATAAATTTCGAGGAACAATTCATCCACGGATTTACCGATAATATCTTCATCTGAGTTTGGAGGAGCATCAAGACCAACAAATTCAGTGATGTTTAATTGTGTCGGCCAAGTAATCGTTTGCTGGTAACGCACTTCCCACTGCTGCTCTTCAGGAGGAAGGGTAGACATATACTTCCACTTAGCAGGGTCAATGTAACTCGTATTACCTACGAGCTGCCATGGGCTATTCTCGGATGAGATTTTTGTTACTTCTTCTCTATCATAAGTATCCGTAAAGTTTGGTTGGCCATTCTCATCGAATCCCTTCCAGTTCTTACCTTCTGGACCGAAGAATTGAACGTTCATACCTTCTGGACTTGTCATCCAGTCAAGGAATGCGAAGATTGCCTCTGGATCTTCGGCTGCTGTAGTAATATGGGCAGCGTTCCATCCAAAGCTTGTATAAGTACCGGCAGTAATCTTGTTCTTATCCAGTCCTGGTTTATGGATAGGCCAGATCATGAAATAACCGCCATTTGGATCTTCTTTCGTTAATTCGATCTGTGCTTTTGATGCGATATCAGTCGGGCTTGATCCTGCAAATACAGCCACTCGACCTGTCATAACTTTTTCTTTAACCATATCTTCAGTTTGGCTAAATGCATCTTGAGAGATAAGTTTCTCTCTGTAGAGCTTAGCGATATATTTCTGAGCTTCACGGAATGTTGGATCTGTAAGCAACGGAGTCAGTTTGCCATCCTTTGGAACAGCAAGCATATTTGCTTTCAAGTTCGAATAGCTTACTTGCTCTCCAAATGCCGTATACAACAACCCAAGTCCTTGTCTATCCTGCGCACGGTGAGGTTCGAATGGAACAATGGAATCACCGTATTTGTCTTTAACCATCTTCAAGTAGTTATACAAATCGTCAGTTGTTTCAAGTGGTGGCTGACCTAACTCATCGTAAATTTTCTTGTTAACAACATAACCTGCAGTACCATAAGGATTGGATGAGTACCAGTTAGGGAATCTGTAAATCTTTCCGTCGTCAGCACGGAGCAGATCCAGATCGCCCATCCATGTTTTCAGGTTAGGATATTTATCTAACCAAGGATCGAATGCAACCAGCTTACCTTCTTTTTGAAGGCTTAGAATCATTGGATCGTCACGGTCTGTCCAGATCATATCAGGCAGATCATCAGATGCAATCATTGCACTCAGCTTTTGCTTATGTGCTCCATTAGCTGCGATTACATCAATTTTCACTTGCTTCTCATCACTTAAATACTTACCAAGTGGAACGCTTTCCCACTTAGGGAAGTCAATGCCTTCATAGTGAGCATAAGCTGAAAACTGAAGCGGCTTCTCACCAAGTACCCACTTGTCTTCAGCAGCGTTTTCTGCTGGCGGCTCTGTCTTATCGCCACCGTTGTTTTCTACTGGTGCTGGTGCCGGAGCCGGATCAGCTGTTTTGCCGCCGCCGCATCCTGCCAGAGCTGTGGCCAGTACGAAAATCAAAGATACCATCAACAGCAAAGACTTTCTTGTCTTTCTCATTTACTTAACCCCTCTCATTCTAAAAATATATATGTTCAAAGCTGTTCGCCTTAAACCGTTCCCAAAACTACTCTTTCAGTGAGCCTACAAGCACACCTTTAACAAAGTACTTTTGCACAAAAGGATATACAAGAACAATTGGCAGTGTCACTACAATCATCATCGCCATTGTGAGTGATTTGGAGGTGATCTGTTTGGATCGTTCCATTAACATAGCAGAAGCGCTATCAAGTACTGAGTTTGAATTCGTTACAATATTGGCATTTAGCGTCTGCCGCAATATCGTCTGTATTGGCAGCAGGTTATCACTAGTAATGTAAATACTAGGCAAGAACCAGTCATTCCAGTGACCTACGGCTGTGAACAATGCCAAGGTTGCAATTACCGGACCGGACAGCGGAAGTATAATCCGGAAGAACATTCCCCAGTTGCTGCAGCCATCAATACTAGCGGACTCTTCCAATCCAACAGGGAGACCTTTAAAGAAGGTTCGGAATATAATCATGTTCCACACGCTAATCAGGGATGGAATAATAAACACCCAGAAAGAGTTCATCATACCAAGCGAACGGATCAGGAGATAAGACGGAATCAATCCCCCAGCAAAGTACATGGTGAATACAAAGAACACCATATAAAAGTTCCGACCAATCAAATAGTTACGAGTCATTCCGAATGCCAAAAGGGCGGTCATAAATATTGACGTTATGGTTCCGACTATGGTCCGGCTAATGGATATAAAGAATCCATTAGCCAATCGGTCATCATCCAATATAATTTTGTAATTCTCCAGTGTGAATTCTCGAGGCCAGAAGGTAATCCCGCCTTTAGCGGTGTCTACCCCTTGGTTAAAGGATACGGCCACAGCATTCCAGAATGGATAAAGTGCTGAGAAGGCCAATAAAGTAAGAAATGTATAGATCAAGACAAGCACGACCTTGTCACCAGTGCTAATTCTTTTAAGCATGCTGTACCTCCTGATTGCTACTGATTATTACCATAGACTGTTACCGGATCTTCGGGCTGCATAGTTAGCGATCGTAAGCAGGAAGACAGCGATCACCGATTTGAAAAGTCCGATGGCAACCCCGTAAGAATAGCGATTTGCTCCTAGGCCGACGCGATAAACATAGGTATCTACAACGTCGGCTACTGGCCTTAATACAGGGTTAGAGGCCAACAGCAAGATATCCTCGAATCCTGCATCGAGCAGTCTGCCGATTGCAAGAATCATAAAGATGATAACGACTGGCATAATCGAAGGAACCGTAATGAGATAGATCTGCTTTGTCTTGCTAGCCCCGTCGATGTCTGCCGCTTCATACAGAGCCGGATCAATACTGGCTATGGCGGCGAGATATACAATCGAGTTAAACCCAATCTCTTTCCATACGTTAGCCGAAATCAGAATTGTCCAGAAGTATTGTTTTAGAGAAAGGAAGTTGATCGGTTCATCAATGGCCCCCACACTCTGCAGCAGCATATTAACACTACCGTTCTCTGTGGAGAGCATTGCAATTACAAATCCCGCGACAATAACCCAAGACAAGAAGTGAGGCATGTAGGTAATCGTCTGGATAATTCTCTTGAAGAACATATGTCGAACTTCATTCAACATCAGTGCGAGAATAATCGGTGCCGGAAAACCAATAAAGAATTTAAGTAAACTGATTACAATCGTATTCCGAATAATCCTCTCAAACTCTGGGGCATTTAAAAAAGCTTCAAAGTGCTTGAAACCAACCCAAGGATTGTCAAAGATATTTGAGCCTGTAAAAATGCTGTAATCCATAAATCCGGTAATCACACCGTACATCGGCAGATAGGCAAAAATCAAAACCAGAATAACTCCTGGTAATACCATCAACTGAACATCCCATTGCTTCAATAAGCGCCTAAATAAACTTTTATTATGTACCTTCGGCTGCCGGGACATGGGTGATGGTTGCTGTTCTGTAGTAGCTTGCGGCATATTTATCCTCCTGTTACAAATTGATGTAAATACATGCCGGTTCTCTGAAATCTTAGACTTCGAAACCGCTTGCAATTGACCTAGTACCATTCTACCCATGGAAATATATTGAAGCTATATAATAAAAGCCCGATTTTTTATACTTCTACCGGAAAGTTCGATAATTTCTATCAAAAAAAAGACTGCCTTCAGGTCAAATAGACCTATAAGACAGTCTTTCTATGCATTTTTAGGAAGCGCTCAGTTAGGTCTGACCTCTACTACCGTTGAGAAGAAGGTTGCCCCCTCACCGAGATCGGCCAACCGATCGGACGTTAAGGCATTGGCCCGCTGCTTTCGTCCATCTGCATCCCACCACAAACCTTGACTCACCACAGTACCGGGCAGCATTTTTTCCACAATCTTGGCCCGCGCTTCGAATGTTCCCCGATCATTATAAACGCTTACCCACATCCCATCTTCGATGCTTCGCTCGGCCGCATCCTCCGGGTGAATTTGCAGAAAAGGCTCCTTCTCCAGCTTCTGATGCTTGGGAACGTTGGCGAAGGTAGAATTCAAAAAGTTATGCGTCGGTGGCGAGATAAACATGAGTGGATATTGATGGCCCCGTCCCCGCCGGATGCCGTCATATCCTTCTTTCAGCGGCACATAGGTCGGCAGCGGCGGCAGTCCTGCTGCCGCAAGTGCCTCGGAATACAGTTCGATGCGCCCCGATGGCGTTGGCAAATGATCCAAGTACGAAGCATATGGAGTGAGATTCAGCTTCACATGGCGGTGCTCCTTCAAGGCGCTTAATGTAACCCCGTCCAGATACGGATTATCAGGGTAATCAAGCGCCCTTGCAATCATCTCTTCCTCCGTTTCGGAGAAGGCAGCCTCAGGGAATCCCATCGCCCTTCCTAATAGAGAGAATAACTCCACATTCCCCTTGCTCTCACCCTGTGCAGGAATGACCGGTTCTTGCAATTGAATATACGGATGCCAATAGGAAGCGAACACATCGGTATTCTCAAACGAAGAGGTCGCCGGGAGCACAATATCTGCGTATTTGGCTGTATCAGTCATAAACAAATCATGAACCACAGTAAACAGATCCTCACGCGCAAATCCGGTGCGAACCCGCTCGGTATCCGGTGCCACGACCAGCGGATTGCTACAATAAACAAACATTCCCTTAATCGGCTTGTCTGTCATCGCCAGCGCCTCACCGATCCGGTTCATATTAATCGTACGCGCCTCAGGATTCGGCCTCAGATCGGGCCGTTCTAGCGCATCGCCGTTCATTGAGCTGTACCCGCCATTTGACTTAGCCGCGCCTCCGCCTGGCTTTAACCAATGGCCGGTTAGTCCAGGGAGACAAGCAATGCTGCGAATCGCCATTCCGCCGTTGTCATGATGCTGAAGCCCATTGCCGATATGTATATATGCGGCTTCCGCACGGCCGTACATCACAGCCAATTCCTCTATATGTTCAGCCGGTATCCCGGTAATAGAGGATACATACTCAGGCGTGTATTCTTTTACATGCTCCCTTAGTTCCGCATGGCCAAGCGTATACTGCTCCATAAACGCTTCATTCACTAATCCATCACGGAATAAAATATGCATTATGCCAATGGCGAGAGCCGTGTCTGTACCTGGGTGAAGCGGAATGAACCAATCCGCCCACTGGCCTGTCTGGTTCTTGTGTACATCAATGACAATCACCTTGGCCCCGTTGTTCTTCCGGGCCTTCTCTGCCAATACGACCTGGTGCATATTCGTACTGACGATGTTGCCGCCCCAAACGATAATCAAATCAGATTGAATCGTCTCCTCGGGCAGGGTTCCAGCATTAATACCCATGACTGATTTCCAGCCTTCATTACCAGCAGAATTACAAATGCTCTGTTTCAATTTACTCGATCCGAGTGCGTTGAAGAAACGGCGATCCATCCCGTCGACGCCAATGATGCCCATATTACCATAAAAGCTATACGGCAGTATGCTCTCCGATCCATACTCCTCCGTAAGCGCCTTGAACCGTTCCGTAATTTCGAATATGGCTTCATCCCAGCTAATCTGCTCAAAAACGCCTTCTCCCTTGGCTCCGACCCGGCGCAGCGGATACATTAAGCGTTCCGGATGATAGACCCTCTCTGCCATATTTCGTACCTTGTTACATATCGCGCCCTGTGTAACAGGATGGTCCGGATTACCGGTAACCTTAACGATTTTTCCGTTTTCCTTATGCAGCAGCAGGCCGCAAGTATCCGGACAATCCAGTGGACATACCGCCGGAAACACGCCGTTTTCCTGATGAATCATATCTTGTGTCATTTCCCATTCCCCCTTCTGCACGGCTGCACCATATCTCCTTATCTTAAAAGAATATCAGGGTTCCAGTAAAGCCGAACATTTTTTATATGAAGGTGATTCACTATTCTTCCAGCCGGGTATATTCCTATCAAGAGCATAGAAGAGGAACCCAGACCCTTTCTCTTCCTTGCCAAATCATGGACCACTCCCAAAAAAATTCGCCATGTCAGTGTCTCCTCCCCCGAGACCGACATGGCGAATTTGTTTTTGTATACCGCGAGTTAAATGATAAATAAGAAGCCCAGAATCCTAAGACACCTTCGGTGTGGAATGTACCTGCTGCGCATTATCTGTGCCGGGTGCAGATGGCGGCAAAGCTGCGTCACGTTCGCCACGGAGAACGGCCTGATCACTGCTGCTATTTTTTAAATATACGGATCCATAGGCCATTCCCACAAACAAGGCGCCTCCGACGAAATTACCAAGCCATACCGGGATGAAATTCATCAGATAATCACCCCAGCTGTAATATCCCTCAAAAATAGCCGCCGGAATGAGGAACATATTCGCTACCACGTGCTGAAAACCAATCGCGACAAAAGCCATCGTCGGAAACCAGATGCCCATAATCTTACCGCTCATCTGATCTGATCCATAGGACAGCCATACGGCGAGAGCAACAAGCCAGTTGCAGCCGATGCCCGACAAGAACGCCTGCAGGAAGCTGTCGTCCAGCTTATGTCCCGCCATGGCCACAAGCTTCTCCAGATAAATACCGCTGGCTGTCAGTCCGGTTACATGCCCAAAAAAGTAAGCCACGAACAACGCACCCGCCAGGTTGCTTATCGTAACGAGCGCCAGATTTCGAATCATCTCTATCGTGGATATCCGCTGTTTGAATCTAGCCAATGATACGGCCATCATGTTGCCTGTCAGCAGTTCTCCCCCTGCCAGCAGCACAAGAATCAGTCCGATCGGGAATACGGCTGCGCCTATCAAACCGGCAATACCTCCCCAATCTGCCGAGACTCCTGCAATTACGCGAATATCCAGCAAAAAGCCCAGCGCAATAAAAGCTCCCGCCAGGAATCCTAATATGATGACATTCATCGTGGAATTATGTGCTTTTTTGACTCCGGTCTCCATCGTTATTTCGGCAATTCGCTCAGGTTTGTAGAAGGCCATAGCCACTCCCTCATTTCTACTGCTACCTGCCCTTCAAATCTGTGGCATCTACGCAGATTATGATCGTTACCTGTGTTGAAGTTACCTGTATTTTACCGCATATTCACAATCTATTACGTGAAATTTGTCACGTTCACTGTCCATTGAGGGCGGACATCTGGCAGATGAGGCATTTGGGCTTCCAAACAAATTCTTTTTTCTTTATAATGTCGGAATGGATGGGTCACATCGGGGAAATCTATCTAAATAAACATCTAGGAGACTCCATTTTATGAGCTTGAAACACAATCTGCTTCGCAAGAAGCCGATCCCGATTATACAAGACGGGGAAGTACGTACCGCTTTAAAAAAACAGCTTGGCGTCATGGATCTCATCGTTCTTGGCGTTGGATCGATCGTGGGCACAGGGATTTTTGTATTAACCGGCGTCACAGCCGCAACCCATGCCGGTCCTGGACTGATCGTTTCATTTTTGCTGGCGGGTCTGGTGTGCGCCTTCTGTGCACTCTGCTATGCTGAATTTGCGTCCTCCGTGCCGGTGACCGGCAGTGCCTATACGTACAGCTATTCGACCTTTGGCGAAGGGTTTGCCTGGCTGATGGGCTGGGACCTTCTCCTTGAGTACGGCTTCGCCAGCGCACTTGTATCCAGCAGCTGGTCAGGCTATGTTCAGAGCATTCTGGGAGGTTTCAGAATTCATCTTCCTACCGCGATTACCAGCGCCTTCAATCCAGCCAAAGGCACCTATGTGGATATACCTGCCATATTCATCGCCCTGCTGATTACGTGGATCGTATCTCGAGGGGCAAAGGAATCGACAAGACTTAATACCTTTATGGTTTATTTGAAAGTCGCGGTCATCCTGCTGTTCATCGGCGTAGGAATTTTCTATGTAAAACCTGAGAACTGGACACCATTTCTCCCATTCGGCATGGAAGGAGTGATGACAGGAGCCGCCATTGCCTTTCTCGCATATATCGGATTTGATGTCATCGCGACGGCAGCCGAGGAGGTCAAACAGCCGCAGAAGAGCCTCCCCATCGGTATTCTGGGCTCACTCTTGATTGTCTCGGTATTATACATTGCGGTTACTGCCGTGCTGACAGGCCTTGTGCCATACAACCTGCTTAATGTGAAGGACCCTGTAGCTTTCGCCCTGTTCTATATCCAGCAGGACTGGATGTCCTACTTCATTTCGCTGGGCGCCATCGCCGGCCTGACTACCGTCCTGATGGGCGTCATGTTCGGACAATCCCGATTGCTGTATGCGCTTGGCCGGGACGGGCTGCTCCCTAAAAAAATGAGCTCAGTGAATCCGAAAACGAAGTCTCCGGAATTCAGCACCTGGGTATCCGGTATCTGTATCGCTGTGCTGTCCGGTTTTGTACCGCTTGGCAATTTGGCGGATTTGGCCAGCATCGGTACGCTGTTTGCCTTCATTACCGTCTCGCTTGGCATCATCGTGCTGCGCAAAACACATCCAGATTTGAAGCGCAGCTTCCGAGTACCGTTTGTGCCTTGGCTACCCTTGATTGCCGTGCTCAGCTGCGTATATTTGTTAACCACGCTGCAGCGGATTACCTGGATCGGGTTCATCATATGGATCGGAATCGGCATCATTATTTACGCTATCTACGGATACAGGCACAGCGCCTTGGCGAAGGGTGAGTCTTCGGATCGCCCCTAACGCCTTGACATGGCACCCCATACCATCGATCAAATGAGCTGGGGTAACAAACACGAAAAAGCAGTACAGGGATTATCCTGTACTGCTTTTTTTACTGTCCGGTATCAGAGTTGTTTTCGGAGAATTATGCCTTTGCCGGGGCTTCTGCGCCAGCCGTCACTTCCGCTGCCTGAATCGAAACATGCGAAATGGGCAGCCTCATGCTGATAAAGGACGACACCAGGAAGAGTGCTCCCGCGGTGAAGTACACGACAACGATGGAGGTTACCGACATATACCATCCCGTGACTCCCGAGCCGATGAGCAGCATACCCGTGAATATCGGCATCATCACGCCATTCAGCCGACCGATAAATTTCTCATCCACCTGCTGCATCATGACTGCCATCAAAACCGTTTGCGCCATCGCCAGGAGCACGCCGGTAATGAAACGCATCGTGCCAGTCAGGATTGGCCACTCGGACAGCACTTCCACAAAGGTCGAGATTCCAAGGAAGGCAAGCCCGGCGAACAGCAGGTAGGAGCCTTTTATTTTTCCGGCAATCACGGCAGCAATGACACCGCCGATTAACATGCCCAGACCCTCAAGCGCAGTGAACCACTGCACGCTGGACATCTCGAGCCCAAGCCGCTCCGTGATGACAAAAATATCGAGCGGCTGAACGAATCCGCTGCCCAGTGCCAGCAATACGTAGATCACCAGCAGCACCTTCAGCAGTCGACTTGAACCGATGTAAGTGAAGCCTGCCTTCATGTCCTGTACAAAGGAACCCGTGGATTCCGATCCCTTAGGCGATTCATCCAGGCTAGAAGGAAGAAAGGAAAGCACGATCACTGATGCAGCGAATATAACCAACAAGCTGATTAACGAGGCTTGAAGTCCAAAAGCTTGATAGATCGCCGTACCAATCATAGGTCCCAATATGATGAACAGCGACATTGAAGTCTGGGATAAGGCTGTCGCCGCAGGCACATGCTCATCCGGCAAGCAGCGCTTGATGATTTTCATGGATGAAGGCTGTGAGAATTGGGATACAACGGCCGATACCAGTGTCACGGCAAACACAGCCTGCCAATAACCCGCATACACCACAAACAAAATAAGCAGTATCGATAGAAAGCTTAAGATATCTCCCCAAATCATCGTTCGTTTGGGACGCCAGCGGTCAGCCAGCACACCGCCAATCATGGAAATTACAAAAATCGGCGCGTATTCAATCACGGTCAGCAGCGATACGGCTACCGGATCATGATTGCTCTTCTCCATAATGAAGAACAACAGCGCCATGTTGCGGATCCAGATTCCGATATTTTGCATGAAATCCGAAACCATAAGCAGGACAAACGCACGATTCCTAAACAAATGTTTCATTCTCCGTCCTCCAATATACCGACTGTTCGGTTTAATTATATGCACAGAGACGCTCCCCGTTGCCTGAAACTAGGAACGCTCTGGTGGATCCATGGTTTTCTGCTGCTACTTGTTTGTGCGAGTTAATACCCCGTGTAAAAAATAAGTCACACCTCTACGGTATAACTCCCTCAATTCCTCCTGGGAACGTTCAAAGTACGAAACCGTCATCCCATCGAGAAGCGATGCAAAAACGACGGATATTTCGTCCACATCTTCTGCGGGTATCCGCCCTTCTTGCGCGCCCTCGGTTAAAATTTCGCGGTAAAGCCTGCGGGGGCCTTGGATAATCGCCAGCATTTCACTCAAAAGCGACTTATGCTCAGGCTGATTAATGTAGAACTCTTCCGCAATCTTGGTGAGCGGATTCTGGAAATCATCAACCATATGCTCAGCAATCCCGTACAGCTTCTCCTCGAAGCTTACGAAGCGGACTTTCTTCTCATCCCAGGACTTCATCCAATCCTGATTCTGCTTCGCCAGCAGCTTGATGAACAAATCTTCTTTGCTCTTAAAATGATAATAGATGCTGCCCTTACTGGCACCTGTATACTTAACCAGTTCATCCATCGATGTTGCAGCATATCCCCGCTGAATAAACAGCTCCTTCGCTTTATCTAGAATCAAGTCCCGCTTGCGCTGGGCTTTTTCTGTCGACATCCTTGTTAGCACTCCTTACCAGGGAAACCGTTGTGACCAATTTCCGTTTATGTTCTAGTCGTTTCTGTCATAGCGTAACAAAAAACCGACTGTACGGTTTAATTATATGGTAAACATTACCTCATGTAAAGGTTCTTCCATAATCCTTGCATGCAAAAAGGGCTTTGCCTAAGCAAAACCCTTCCCCTAATCGCACGCTATAGCCAATATCGGTAACATATCCTTGCATCATTCCACAGCCCAAATGGCCCTTCCTTCTTTCATCGGATCTCCATAACTAAGCTGCAGACCCTGGACATCCTGCTTCACTTCGTACGGGATTTCACCCGTCAGCTCTCCGCCAGGATCAATCGTGCCATCCAGCATGTTCACATCATCGGTAATGGGAACCGTATAATTCAGATTGCTCGAATCCGTCATGGAAAAAGACAATGCAGACGATATGACCACTGGCTCCTGCCCATTGTTCTTCACGGTAACCTCTACTACTTTAAATATATGATCCTGCTGGGGCTTTAAATATTCATCCCCTTCGGATTCACGCACACTATTCAGCGTAATGACCGTGCCGTGATAATCCACCGTATCGCCTACGGCCGCGGGCTCGCCGATCGGCTTCACATCCGTATCTTTTGCCGGTTGTTCCTCTTCTTGAGGTGATTCCTCTTCAGGCGCACCTTTCTGATCTGTTCCTTCGCTATCCACCGCAGCCGGTGGTGTCTGTGCAGGCGGGTTATCCGCCTGATCATTAGAACAAGCAGCCGTCAGCAGCATCGTAAACAATACGGCCGAGGCCATCATTACTTTTTTATTCATCATTCATCCTACCTCCTGAAAGTCGATATCGAAATGTCCGGATATTTTCCAATTCGCTGTCAAAATCCATATTCCTTCAAAAACAAGAAAAAGACCCCTGATTTCAGGGGTCTTCAAGTGACATATATTAGGCATGCACGAGTGTCTTCGTTTCGATCTCAGGCAATGCCTGCAGTCCGGCGGTGTTCAGGAAATTCCAAGGTTTATTGTAATGTGGTTGGAAGAAGAAGTCGATGAACGCCAGCTGGTCGATCGTCATGCGATTCTGTATGCATACCGACAGCGTGTTAATGGATTGGGTTACGTCCACTCGCGATATGACTTGTGCACCAAGCATACGGCGGCTGTCGCGTTCATATACCACCTTCAGGGTTACCTCTTCAAAGGTAGGCATGAATTCCGGGCGGTAATGATCCGTGATGCTTACGGTCTCAACATCCAGCTCTTCATCCTTGGCAGATCCTTCGGTTAATCCTGTGGAAGCGATGTTGTGTTCATATATTTTCAAACCGGACGTGCCTTGTGTTCCCATATAAGGGGTGGTCGGCTGTACCAGATTGCGTGCGACGAGTGTGCCCATGCGGACAGCATTGGTAGCGAGCGGAATATACATCATTTTACCCGTCGGATTATAATGCACGGAGCAGCAATCGCCTGCAGCATACACATCCTGTTTGCTGGTTTGCATATAGGTATCCACGACAATGGCGCCATTTTGTAACATGTCCACTTGCCCTTTCAGCAGCTCCGTGTTTGGACGGAAGCCGATGCAGAGTATGACCATATCGGTATCGATCTCGCTTTTGTCCGTAATAACTTTATTGACTTTGCCATCCTCTCCCCGGAAAGAAGTAACGGTCTGTCCCAGAGCCATCTCAATCCCTCTTTCACGGAAGGATTGCTCGATCTTGCCGCTGAATTCCGGATCCAGATATTTGTTCAGAATACGATCAGCACTGTCGATCAGGGTAACCTGCTTGCCGTTTTGCTGGAATGCCTCTACGAGTTCAACTCCGATATAACCGGCACCCACAACCGTAATGTGTTTGGCTTCTTTTGCTTTTTCAATGATCGTGTTGGAATGACTGTAGTTTTTGCAGAGCTGAATATTGCCCAGGTCGATTCCCTCAAGCTTCGGCACGATCGGCCACGAACCAGTAGTGACAATCAATTTGTCATAGGTATCATCAAAGGTCTCCGAAGTGACCAGGTTCCGCACTTTCAACGTTTTCCGGTCTGTATCCACGGAGATGATCTCATGCTTCATTCTGGTATCAACACCCAGCTCATCGAGTTTCTGAGGCGAAGAATAAAACAATCCGTCAGGGTCCTTCACAACCCCTCCAACATAAAGCGCAATACCACAGGACAGAAAAGAGATGTTATCATTGCGTTCATAAACGGTAATCTGTGCATCCGGGTATAGCTTGGCGGTATTTACGATGGCGGACGTTCCTGCATGGGTACAACCGATAACTGCAACTTTCATGGTTTTTCCTCCTCCAAATGTGAAGCTTCATATTTATTTAAGATGAACACTTTCCCCTGGATTCATGCTTGGCAGCACATGTGCCGAATGAAGGTGATGAATGGGAATATTGTAATGTGAATTATTTCACTTCATAAGCTTATTATAATGTGATTTATTTCACAGTTCAATAGGAAAAAGGTTTATTCACACATTGTTCATAATTTCACATAATATGAATGATCCATGCTATTGACTCCAAAATAGTTCATCACAACAAGCCTTAATGACTTTATGATGAGGAGAATGAAAGCAATATTTTCGATTAGACTCACCATCAAGGATACAGCATCCTGGACTTGGGTAAGCTATAACAATCCAACGGCAGGACAGGCATCCCCTTATGATTTTCCCGACCTTACAACAGATATAATAAAAAACAGGGCTGCTCCTTCAGTCAACAATCCTGAAGATAACATCCCTGTTCGTACATCACATTAAGCCTTAATCCAGCAAGGATTCAATGGCCTCCTTCATCGATTCCGGCGTCTCGCGCGGCTCGAATCGGCGAATGACCTTACCCTCGCGGTCCACCAGGAATTTCGTGAAATTCCAAGCGATATCACCGTCTTCATTCGGACCCGGCTGCTCCGCCTTTAAATATTGAAATAACGGATGCGTTCCCTCTCCATTCACATCCACTTTCCCAAAAATCGGAAAGCTCACGCCATAATTCAATTGACAGAAGGATTCGGCCTCTTCGCTTGTGCCCGGCTCTTGCCCGCCAAACTGATTGCAGGGGAAGCCCAGAATTTCCAGTCCCTGCTGACTATACTGGTCATGTAGCTGCTGAAGCTCACCATATTGCGGCGTAAGACCACATTGGCTTGCGGTATTGGCAATAATCAGAACTTTGCCTGCATACTGGTTTAACGAAACTTCCTGCCCTCTTGGGTTCACAGCTTTATATTCGTAAACGGACATTTTGATTCTCCTCCTGGCTTCATTTATTGGACAGCAGGCTTTGCAAGCCTCCGCCACGTTAGGTACCTATTTCTACATCATACCGAATTCTGACCCTCAAAACCAATATTTCCGCTTCACAGGCACTACCCTCATCTGTAAAAATACCCTATGATATAAACATCTACCCTGCTCTAAGTTAAAAATCTGCCTGGGAAGTGTTTAAGCAGCTATCCAGCGGGGTAAATGATGTATAGTTTGGAGTTTGGCAAAACTAACGATTGTACATAATTATTAACCTAGCGAGGAAATGAAATGAAATTATATCCCCAAATGTTTATTTCCCCATGGCATCTGATCGTCATCGTCTTAGCGCTGATCGCCTTCATCGGCTTGCGCGTCGGCGGTTATGACCGCAAGACCGTCCTTCGAAGCACGGGACTGTCCACCCTGGCCTTTTATTTTATTCTGACCATTCCCATCGGGCTCATTACTCAGGACTCGCTCTATAAAGAAGAGACTATGCTCACTGAGTTGGACCAAAATTATGAGGATAAGAAAGCTGACGGCGAGCTTCGGAGTGTGGACGACTACATTATTGTTCATGCCGGAGCGTATCGCAGGGAAGAAAAAGCCGACATTGAAGTTTATGCTGGCAACTATCATGAAAGTCAAACATTCCATGGCAACATTACTCTCTTCCTCTATGATAAGAACGATGACGAGGTGTTCACAGAAACGTACGAGAACATCACGCTCGCTCCCGGAGAGAAGAAAAAGCTGGACAGCACCTTTACCAGCCAGCCGATGGAAACCTACAGATACCGATATAAAACGCACCCTCAGATATAAGGGTGCGTTTTGTATTTCGCTTTAAATTCACGTCCAGTATTGATCGCCCGGAGGTTGGGCGGGTAGATCAGTTTCATGCTGAACCTGATACGGCTTTGGCTTAGGCGGAAGTTTGCTGGCATCCCTGCGCCTACGCATATACCGAACCCCCAAGTACAACAATCCCACCACAGGAAGTGATACCATCGATACACCAAGCAGCATGCTTGACATTCGATAGGAAGGATCGGTTTCAATTTCGGAGAAATCCACAAAAACAAGCGATACAAAGGTGATCACCGAAAATATGATGATCTGTGGCCAGCGCATCCATTTCACCAGGAATAGGAACAGAATAGCAGAGAGCCCGACAAGAAGAATCGGGTACAAGACTTGATCCGGGTCAAGGTGGCCCTGCTCTGCCTGACGAGTTAACCAATAGCCGATTGCATACTGGACGGGAAATACCAGCCAAGCAAGCCAACCGATACCACGAAAGGCTGATCTTTGCTTCTGCAATGCCTCTTCATATTCAAGCATCTGCATATCGTACTCGACCTGATTCAGCTCTTCCTCCGTCAACTCCCGGTCTTCAGCTTCCTCGCTTCGCTGAATCAGACGCTCTAGATAAGGACGGAATTGACGCTCTATATTGCCGTCGAATTCGGTACGCTCCAGATCCTCATCTTCGCGCAGTAAATCCAGGGCCGATTCATCTTCTATATCCGGAATCAGGATCGATGTCAGGTACAAGGGGATATCTTTTCTTCCAATGACCTCAAGCCAGCGGTTTGCCTCCATTGCATCGATAAAAGGAATGGCAACAACCCGGTCTTTCATTCCTTCTGCTGCAATGAGGTACAGCATCGGCATGAGTTCAACCACGGGCAAGGCCTCAGTCATTTTGCTTTCTCGATAAGCATAGCTGTATTGCATAACATAACGGCCGTAGTATAGTTCCTTCACGTCACTAATCCAGAAGCTCCCCTTGGAGGCTTCTCTCGTTTCCGGGTCCCACCGCGTATACTCCACATGATCATCGTATAACAAATATTCATCCAGATGCGTGTTAAACCAAATATTCCTTTTGAGGCTATTCCATATTCTTATCCCCATGTAAATGCCTACGGGTATAGCAATCAGGCTAATCCAGGTCCAGACATTGGTCCAATAATACAGCAAAATCAAGGGTCCAACCGTCATGGCCAAACCCAAGAGCATTCCCAGTGCATGCATCTCAAAAGACAGCACCCAATAAAAAGGCTGCATTTTGGGCTTTCTCTGCTCATGAAGCACCAGAGACATTCAGACAACTCCCTCCCATCTACTTATGTTGTTACCCAGTACGTATATTTAGAAGAGACATTTGCGGTACTAATATGTATGTTGTTTTTATACAAATCCTGCTTTATGCGTATCAACAAAATAGGCAGGAACCAAAAATTCCTCCCCCGGCACGGGCCGGGGAGGAATCCCATCGAAATATCTTATTGAGCCCTACGGTTCTGAGCCAGCTTCACAAGCATATGGGCCAGCTTATGCTGCTCCTCTTGGGTTCCCACTTTCCATAGTTCCTGAAGAAGTTTCTCTTCTGAATTACGGGGCTCCTCGTTTGCAGCCAGATAACCGGCAACCTTCTCCGCTGTCTGTGCCAACTGCTCCTCATTCAAACCGATGCTCTCAGCAAGCTGAATTCGTTTGTGCAGATAACCCTGGAAAGAATCAAAATCAGCCAGAATCCGCTCCTTCTCCTTATCGTCAATCCGCTCCATCGCATCATCGACCTTGCCCACATTAAGCTCACCATTCTTATTTACAACATGATTATGTTCAGACATGGTAACGCCTCCTCGTCGTTGACTAGGTAACGCTTTCTATATAAACATGATCGTGCGGATTGAAACAGCTCATCTCTTTACCGGCTGCGGCCGCCACGCCGTCCGCCGCTCTGGCCTTTCGCACCGCGGGCTCCGTGATTTCCCCGGCTGTCAGTTCGAGAAGATCCACGGCTGCTGTTGTTGCCGCGGGTCCCGGCCTGTGAATGTCCCCGGCCTTCGCCGCCGCGTCCACCGGTCCGGCTATTGTTGCCGCCACGACTTCCGGCCGCCGATCCACGTCCTTCGGCATTCCGGCCATCACGACTGCCTGCACGTCCGAATCCCCGTTCTTCCCCACGTGATGATTCAGCCCGTCCCCTGCTTTGCTCACCACGTGTACTGCCTGCCTTGTTGCTGCGGCTCTGTCCAGAACCCGCATGGCGATTGGAGCGGCCTCTGCCTTGTCCACGCTCATCATGTGATGCAAACGAGGAAGCACTTCTTATTCTTCCAGATCTTCCTGTCTCCCTGCCCGAATCGCTCGAGCCTTCACGAAGGCTTCCGGCACCTGAATCATAGCGTACACGCTTCAAGCGCTGAGAAATCCCTTCCTCAATACGCTGCAAATCGTTAAGATCCTTACCTGCTGCGAAAGTAACAGCCATTCCGTTGCCTCCGGCACGTCCTGTTCGTCCAATACGGTGAATATAACTTTCGACATCATGAGGCATATCGTAGTTGAAGACATGAGTGACACCCTCAACGTCAAGCCCTCTGGCTGCTACATCCGTGGCCACCAGCAGCTGCAGCTTGGCTTCCCGGAACCTCTTCATCACCGCTTCCCGCTTCGCCTGGGACAGATCCCCATGCAGCTCGTCCGATTGATAGCCATGGGCCAGCAATGCCTCGTTCAGTGTCGTAGCCCGGCGCTTGGTCCGGCAGAAAATGATGGCGAGAAAAGGATTGTACTGTTCAATCATCGCACGCAAGGCATCCTGCTTGGAACGATCCGTGCATTCTACCACAATCTGCTGGATTTGCTCCAGCGGAATCGGGGAGGCTCCCTTAATGACGATATCCACCGGTTGATTCATATAATTGCCGGCAAGCTGTTTGACGCCGGCAGGCATCGTAGCCGAGAAGAGCATCGTCTGCCGTCTGTACGGCAGTGCATGAATCAACGCCTCTACTTCATCAAGGAAGCCCATGTGCAGCATCTGGTCGGCTTCATCCAGTACCAGCTGCTTCACACCGCCCAGTTCCAGCGTACCGCGGCGTAAGTGATCCAGAAGCCGCCCTGGCGTACCGATGATCAAATGGCGTCCACCTTCGAGCTTGCGCAGCTGCTTCTCCACATCTTGACCGCCATAGACCGCCAAGATTTTAATGCCATCCGGCTCACCGGCCGTCAGCTTTTTGGCTTCTTCCGTAATTTGCAGTGCAAGTTCACGCGTCGGTGCTACGATAAGTGCCTGCGGATACGCACGCTTGGGATCGATAGCCTGCAGAATCGGCAGCATGAAAGCCAGTGTTTTGCCTGTACCGGTTTTAGCGCGGGCGATGACGTCCTTTCCTTGCAGCAGCAGCGGGATGCTCTCTTGCTGAACCGGAGTCGGCTCGGTAATCCCCTGTTCCTTCAGTTTCCGTACTCTTTGATCGTCAATGCCCAGTTGTTGAAAGTTCGGCAAACGTTCCACCTCATTTAATTTATTTAGCATAGGTTTCGTCCATCGGCTGGAATAACATAAAACATAGATAAATCCCGACAAAATGCCGATCGAAATCGTTTCAAGAAGAACCGGGGGCTTCCATGGCATCTCTTGCGACTGACAAATGACCCTAAACTTTGAATAATATCATGTATAATCTTACATCCTCAAGGAGGTGTTTATGGATATGCAGCTCATTCAGAGCGTTGTATTCGTATTTATTCTGATGATTCTGTTCGTCCTCATCAATCTGATGATGAATTATATCTCAAGACGCGACGGTGAGCCGAGCGTGGCTTTCCGTAAGAAGCTATGGCTTATCCCGCTGTTGTCGGCCTTTATTATGATACCTCTCGTATTATTTGCTATGCTGTATACCCATTGGTTTCCCGCACATCCTGTTTCAGGATCCAGCAGAACCACTGTTAATGAAGGTCAAAGCGCTGTCGTCAGCTTATCGCTTCTGCTGCTGATCGGATTCCTGATCTTTGAGAGCTTCATTCATCCATTGATCATTGGGCTGCTGCGGCTGCTGCTTCGCAAGGATGCCTCCCTGTATATTAAACAGACGGTTACGGTCCTGACCGACACAGTCCTGGTATACGCAATGTCGCTGTTCCTGACTCGTATTCCCATCAGTGGCTGGCTGCAATCCCTGCTCATCGTCGTCTTCTTCCATCTTACAGAGTGGATCTTGATTGGCGTCCAAGCCTGGATCCACTGGCGCAAGCAGGCCAATGCGGGAATCCATCAGCTAGAACCTGCCGGACTTAAAAATCGCGTACAGCAGCCATGCAACCATAAGCAGAGCAACGATGAAGCCTACTTCAATCACCGGAAATCTCCATAACATCATCGGTTCCCTACTGAGCGAAGAGCCAATAATCAGTCCAACCATAATAATGCTGAAGGCAAGAAGAACGATACTGAAGGACAGGCGGTTGCTAATCTGGTCCATTTTGCGCATCAACGCTTTCAGCTCGGGCACGCTGATTTCCACCCGCAATTTGCCTTTACTGATCAGTGCCGACAGCTGCCTGGCCTGTCCCGGCAGATCAAGCAGACTCTCAGCAATCCCCGCTACTCCATCGAGCACCTTCCTGCTGATCCGGCGGGTATTATAGCGTTTCTTCAGCAGCTTCCGGCCAAAAGGCTCCGCCATATCGATAATGCTTAAATTCGGATCCAGCATCTCGATAACCCCTTCCAGTGTCAACAAGGACTTGCCAAGCAGCGTCAGATCAGGCGGCAGCATAATGCTGTGTCGCTGGGCAACGGCAAACAAATCCGTCAGCGCCTTGCCAATCCGTACTTGCGCGAAAGGCACATCATAATATTCTTCCCGGAGCCGATCCATATCGGTCCGTAGCAAGTCCATATCGCAATCATCCGGAATGACTCCCATGCGGGATATGGCCCGAATCATCCCTTCCGAATTTCTCCGCATCAGAGCAATGATAAGCCCGGATAGATGGTCCCTCATATCCTCGCTGAGTTGACCTACCAGTCCAAAATCCAGAAAGACCAGCGTTCCATCCTCACGAACCAGCAGATTGCCTGGATGAGGATCAGCGTGAAAGAAACCATCTATAAAAATTTGATGCAGCATGCCATCGATCAAATGTTCAGCGATCGCTTTCAGATCATGTCCCTTATCCACTATCTCCTGCCGCCGGCTTAACGTGAGTCCATCGGCATACTCCATCATCAGCACCATTGAAGTCGTATACTCCCAATAAACCTGCGGAATATGAATGCTTTCCTGCTCGGTCATACGGGATGCAATCTTCTCTGCATTTCGAGCTTCATGGCTGTAATCCAGCTCAGCCATCATGGCTCTGGCGAATTCGTCAACGATCCGATCGACTCGGTACTGCTTCACCCATTCCCAATGGCGCTCGGCAATCGAAACCAAATCCCGCAGTATCTCCAAGTCGCGACCGATCATCCGGGCTACGCCGGGCCGCTGTACTTTGATTGCAACATGTTCTCCGGTTTTCAGCCTGCCGGCGTGGACTTGCCCAATCGAGGCAGCAGCCAGCGGCTTATCTTGAAACTCACTCAACACTTCATCGATTCGCATACCCCACTCTTGCTCTATCAGCTCCCGCGCACTGGCGGAAGAAAACGGAGGTACCCGCTCCTGCAGCTTCACCAATTCCTGGATAATTGGGTCCGGCAGCAGGTCTGATCTTGTACTCGCCAGCTGCCCAAGCTTTACGAAGGCAGGGCCCAGATCCTCGAGCACTCGCCGAATACGTTCTCCAAGCGTCATCGTCTCCGGCTGTTCCCGCGAACTCCAGCGGGCTGGCAGCGACAGCACATGGAACAGTCCCATCTCCTCCACCATATAGCCAAAGCCATGACGCATGAGCGCCATGGCGATTTCCCGGTAACGGCCGGCATGTCGGATTCGAAGCGCCATCTATTCCTGCTTCGATCCTTCCAGTTCTAGTACCTTTTTCTCCAAAACGGCAATGCGCTGTTCCAGGCTGACGACATCGCTCTCTTTGGAAACGTCCAGATCAGACAATACACGCTGTACCTGTTCATAAATATATTTCTTGATCTGCGACTGCTCCTCTTCGCCTCGTTCAACGAGACGATCCACTAGTGCTTTGGACTCCGTGGGGGCAAGTTCCCCTCGTTTGACCAGATCATCCACGATTTTTTCTACTTTTTCCTTGCTGACCACGGTAAGGCCCACGCCTAGCGAGATTGCTTTCTTAAAAAGATCACTCACAGTATATCCCTCCCGGTCGTTGTCTGTTTCCATTATAACCTTTAACGCTGGTAAAAAACATCTATCCCTGGGCTTGCTTTCATGTTTCGGATAGAAGTCCCGGCTATGTACATAGAATTACCCGGATTCGGTCGTAAATATGAGGGCACTTGGGCAGAATTCCTACAAAAAAAGAAAGCAGACCGACAAGGTATACCCGTCGTCTGCTTTCTCCCTCTCAATATAACCCGATCCGTATCCTGGCTTCGGATGCGCCGCAGCAGCTCAATGCCGCTCATACCCGGCAGCATAACGTCGAGCAGAACCAAATCGAAGGAACCGCTTCGATATGCGCTCAGTCCATCCAGTCCGTTATCCGCTTTGGCAACCTCGTAGCCCTCGCTTTCAAGCTCAATTTCCAGCAGACGGGATATTTTCGCTTCGTCTTCAACTATTAGTATTTTCCGGCTCAAGCATGTCCCTCCTACCAATCCATCAAAATAGCTTCTTAACCCGGAACGCGTGCAGCCCATTTGGCCGCTTGCGTAATCATGAGACGCAGCTGAGGCTGGAGAAAGGACGGCTCATGGTGGCCCGGCATCAAGAAGACGACGCGTCCGATGCCATATGTATGGCACCAGGCTGCAGGCCACTGCTGTCCCTCGTATTCGTAATGCAAGAGTACCGTTTTTTCGGTGAATGGACTAAATACGAACCGGTAAGGCTCCTCATCCAGCACAAATGGCTCCACGCCTTCCGTTATATCATGGTCGGTCTCTCCCGGTACAAAATACAGCTTCTCCATCGGCGGGTGTCCGTCAAAACGGGCACCGATCAATTGGGCCAGCTCATAGCGGTTGGCCAGCGTTACGCCGTTATGGATGACAAGCAAGCCGCCTCCGCCGCTTACGTAAGACAGCAGACCTGCGGTTTGGCGGGGCGAGACGCGCTCATCCCACAAATCGCTGTATGCGATGCACAGCTCGTAAGGATATAGATTACTTTCATGAAGCATTTTGTGATTCTCCGTGCACTGCACAGTAAACATATCATTCAGCAAATGCGTTATCTGTTTGTCAATTCCTTGCAGCGGATGAAACTTCGGGTGGGTGTAGCTGCCAAGCAGCAAAGCTTTTCTCTTATCCATCATTCATCCTCCTATTACTAATCAATATTTCACATGTTCTCTAGGAACATGCATTCAAAGCCGAAAGGGAATCGATTCAGCTTCATTATGTTATATCATGACATTATTCTTGGTTTTGAGCAAAGTAGCGGCCAAGCGTTACCATCATGCTGCCCATTCGCTCCTCTTCTGGAACCACGATGCGTTCAATGCCTTCCTCCCGGAGTCCCTGAGCTGTAACCTTGCCGACAGCTGCTGCTATCACAGGCCCTCGAAATGCCTTCAGCACATCTTCCAGCTTGCCGTGTGCACGGGCGTAATCGGCCAGGAAGCGAAACTGTGGCGCGCTTGTAAAAGCAACGGCATGCACCTTGCCACCAATGATCTCGTCAACGAGCAGCGAGACATCCTCCTCCAGCGGCGGAATATGTTTATATGGCAGAATTGGCTGCACCGTTCCCCCGCGATTCTTCAGCTCCTCTACCAGTTTCGGTGCAGATTCGCCATGCAGCTGCAATAGGATACGTTTTCCCGATATGTCATGCGCCGCAAGTGACCGCAAAAGTCCGGACGTACTGCCGTCATCATCTCTTGCCACGGGCGCAAGCCCGCGCTTTTTCAGCGCATTCGCTGTCTTGTACCCTCTTGCTGCAATCGAGGTGTTCATTAGTGTTTCATTTAATGTATTCAATAGACCCATCTGTTCAGCCTTCTCATAGATAGCCTCAAGCCCGATTCCCGTCGTAAATATGGCCCATGGAGCAGGAGCCTCAAGCCACGCCTCGATCGATCTGCGCAGTACTTCATCATCCAAAAATACGGTTCCCTGCGCAGGCCGCAGCACGGCGGTGCCGCCCATCTTCTCCACCAGCTTGGCCATGTCTGCCGCCTTGCGCGGTCCGGCCAAAGCTATAATCCGATCTTTCATATGCTGTGCCATGTTAGATGCCGCCTCACTCTCTTCATTTCTATAACTATGTATCCAAGTATGAACAGCTTCTAGGAGATGATTCAAGTATAAAGGGCCTGTCACTATAGATAAAGCCACTTAGGTCTTATTCTTACAAAACTCCTCATTAAAAAGCAGCGAAAGGAATTAGGCATTCCTTTCACTGCTTAACATGAATATTCAATATAGAAGAATCACAGCAAACCTTATCTAGCCTTAAATCTTAAATCTTAAAACGCTTCACCATCTCCTGCAGTTCCTCGGCAAGCTGACTAAGATCCGCAGCAGAGGCCGTGACCTCTTCCATGGAAGCAAGCTGTTCTTCCGAAGCCGCCGAGATCGTCTGTGTCTGACTCGAGGTCTCTTCTGAAACCTCACGGATCTCTTCAATGGCGATCCTCGCAGCGGTTGTCCCTTCAGCCAATTCCTTGGCAGCCTCAGACGTCGTTTTTACCTGCCCGGACACCGAATGGATGGCCTTCATGATTCTAGAGAAGGAGCGTCCTGTACCATCTGCAGCGTCTACGCCATCCGATACCTTTTCTTTAGCCGATTCCATTACTTCAATGGTCTGTCCGACGTTAGCCAGGACATTCGTAATCAGCCCTGTTATATACTCTGCTGAAGTCTCCGACCTTTGGGCAAGCTTGCGGATTTCAGCAGCTACCACTGCAAATCCTTTGCCTTGTTCTCCAGCCCTCGCAGCCTCGATGGAGGCATTCAGCGACAACAGACTTGTCTGCTTGGCAATGTCGGTGATGGCTGCAGCAATACCGCCGATTTCCTCCGTACGCTCAGACAGCTGCTGGATAACCCCGTTCAAATCATTCATTGCTTGATCCATATCCTGCATGGTCGCTGCTGCTGTAATGACGGTCTTGTTTCCGTTACGTGCCAGTTCCTCCGTCTGATCCATAGCGCCTGCAACCTTCCCCAGAACATCCGCAATCTCATCCGCATGCCGGGATACCTGGTGGATACGCCCCAGAATCTCCTCTGCGGCAAACAGCTGTCGTTCACTGCCGGCTGCAACTTCCTGGATGGAAGACGTGACGTGCTCTACTGCGCTCGTATTCTGCAGGGCGCTTGCAGACAATTGCTCGGAAGATGCGGAAACGTTCTCCGTCATCGACTTAACTCCATGCACCATCTCTCGCAGGCTGTACACCATCTGCTGAAAGTGACTGGCCAATTCTCCTACCTCATCACGTTTGAAATCCTTTAAGTGATACGTCAAGTCTCCCTCGCTAATAACTTCAGTTGCTTCACGCAATTGGCGGATAGGTTTGATGACCGACCGCACATTCCAAGCTATCAGCACCGAGGCGGCCAAGAGGGAAGCGAGCAAGACCAGTATCATGGTATTACGGATGCCGTGAACAGAGTCGTCGACCTCCTTTACAAGCATGGTTCCTGCGATGACCCAGCCGGTTTGCTCATTCGTAATATAGCTCAACCGTTTATCCAAACCATCATGCTGGTAGGAAATCTCTCCCGATGGATGCTCATACAGCTTGGATACCCAATCGCCCTCAGCCAACGCATCGGCTCCTGCCTCGTAATCGGGATGAAACAGATACTTACCATCCTGATCGAGTACAAACGTATAGCCTGCCTTACCAACCTTTACTTGAACCAAATCCCGGATACTGTGAAGGTTAAGGTCAACGCCTACAACGCCTCTGCCGTCCGGCAGCATTTTGGCCATCGTTACCACAATCAGCGAACCCGCTTTCGAAGTATAGGGTGCCGTAATAATTGGTTTGCCTGCTGCATTCATGGCCTGCTGATACCATCCGCTTCGTTTATGATCATAACCCGGAGCCAGTTTCTCCTCAGACGCTTTGATGAATCCGCCTGCTTCCGTGCCGACGAATACCTCCACCGTTTCAGGATGAAGCTGCAAGTATTCCTTCAGTGATTGAATCGTCGCTGTACCCTGGTCGGCAAGCTCGGTATCGATCTCCACAGACTTCAGTTTCCCGCTGAAATAGTCCAAATCATAAAGCTTGGATTGAAGCGTGTCATTAATGAACTCATTCGCCGTATCGACGCTTAACGATGCACTGCGCAGGATTTCTTCCTCAATTTTTCCCTTGGCATCCCGGTAAGTCACAATCCCGATTGTGAAGCTTGGCACAAGAAGCACGAGGAGAAATGTAAGGATCAAATTCCTTCTAATACGATTTGCTCTCTTTTTCTTCATTCGTTTTCGTTCCTTTCCACCCGCAGTGAGTACCCCCGTCTCATAAAAATACTCCCTTCAACTTATCGGCAATCCTTGGGCCATACATTATGCGGTAGGGTTAGGTAATTATATCCAAACGGGAAAAATGTTGATATACACTATTTCACAGAAGATATACCGTGTTCAAAAGAAACCTCCCTGTTCGAGAGCAAGATAATGCACCTTTGAAGGTTATACTTTTCAACCAAAAAAGAGGGAGCCCCCACATATAGGGTCCCCCTCTTAGGCGTCAATTCCTGAATTATCGATACCAGAGCCTTCGTTTCGCACCCGGCACAGCCAGAAACCGGATGAAATAGCTCTTACAGGTTAACGTGGCTTGGATTAGGCTGACTGGCCGGGATGAATCCGCTCAGGTCTACGCCAAGACCAGCAGCGAGTCTTGTGCCAAATTCCACATCGGCACGATAAAAATTACATACGGCCCGCAGCTGGATATCGGACTTGACCTGACTTAAATCGTCAATCAAATTACGAAGCAAATGATCCTTCTGCACTTGTGTAAATGAACGATACAGTTCACCAGCCTGATTGAAATCATCGGTTTTCTCAATGCGCTGGCGTACGACATGCCCTACTAGCGGAGTTTCACTCTCATGGACAGACGGATCTTCAACAGGCCCAGTTGTATAGCTGTTCGGCTCATAGTTTACCGGGGACGGATCCTGATTCACGTTCATCAAGCCGTCGCGCTGATGATTACGGACAGGCGCATACGGGCAGTTAACCGGAATCTGTAAGTAGTTCGGGCCAAGACGGTGACGCTGTGTATCCGGATAAGAGAATAACCGGCCCTGCAGCAATTTATCTTCAGAAGGTTCAATGCCAGGCACCAAAGCACTTGGAGAGAAAGCCGCCTGCTCCACCTCGGCAAAATAGTTTTGCGGGTTGCGATTCAAGGTCATGGTACCAACTGTTAGAAGCGGAAAAAGATCTTCCGGCCAAGTCTTGGTTGGATCCAATGGATCAAATGGCAGTTCGTCCATCTCCTCCGGAGACATCAGTTGTACCTGCAGACGCCATTTTGGAAAATTCCCATTCTCGATGTGTTCGCGAAGATCACGGGTGGCATGATTGAAATCCTTGCCCTGCACTGCTCTCACTTCGTCGGCCGTCAACGTGTTCACGCCTTGAACGGACTCCCATTTGTATTTAATGTAGGTCATTTTTCCTTCGCTGTTCACCCATTTAAAAGCGTGAACGCTGAATCCATCCAATTCGCGATAGTTTGCCGGTGTTCCAAGATCCGAGAACAACCAAGTCATCATATGGGTGGATTCCGGTGACAGGGTCATGAAATCCCAATACCGGCCGGGTTCCTGAATATTACTGTCTGGTGAAGGTTTCAGAGAGTGGACCATATCCGGAAATTTAATCGCGTCCCGAATGAAGAAGACCGGAAGATGATTGCCCACGATATCATAGTTGCCTTCCTCCGTGTAGAACTTCACGGCAAACCCGCGTGGATCGCGCGCTGTTTCCGGCGAACCTGTTCCATGAATAACCGTGGAGAAGCGGACGAGGACCGGTGTCTCTTGACCAATCTCCTGCAAGAAAGCGGCTTTGGTATAAGGCTTCATGTCATTCTCGACAACAAAGACACCATGTGCGCCTGCACCACGGGCATGAACGACTCGCTCAGGAATCCGTTCGCGGTCGAAGTGGGCGATTTTCTCGATCAGATGATAATCCTCAAGCAAAGTCGGACCGCGACGGCCAGCCGTTTTAGAATGTTGGTTGCTTCCTACCGGAGCTCCCTGATTGGTTGTTAATCTATCCATATATGAACCCTCCATCATTTCTATAATTGGATTTAGACTGAATCTAATTTTATGAAATGATTGTAGCATTGGAGTATCCGGCGGATCATGAGTGTCCCGTGAGTGTTCCGTGATCCTTGTATGAAGGTCAGATGAATCCACGGTGAATATGAAAACAAATAAAAAAAAGGGAGGGGATTAATCCGCCAGGCGGTATCCCACTCCTCTGACTGTTGCAATATAGCGAGGTGCTCCTGCTTTATCGCCCAGCTTTTTACGTAAGCTTTTGACATGGACATCAACGACGTTGCTGCCTCCCATGAAGTCCGTATCCCATATTTTGCACATCAGATCCTCTCGCGTGCATACAGCCCCTTCGCTGTCCAGCAGCAGCATGAGCAGATGATACTCTGTCTTGGTTAGATGAATGGGGGTACTGCCTCGATGAACCGTCATTTTGTCCCGGTCAATCGACAAGTCTTTATACATCAAGCCTCGGACAACCTCGCCTTCACCGGACAAAGCCGCAGCCGGGGAGAACAAGCGAATCGTTCGCTGTACCTGATACATTACCGTATTCTTGGAGCGGGCAGGCCATACCATGAGTTCTTCATCCAGCAAGCTTGAGCTCGCACTGCTCATAAGCTCTTCACGTACAAGATACAGGATCGGAATCGTTGTATGTTCCGGAAGCAATAGCTCCTTCTCCTTGCTGAACGCGGCCATATTCCGACAGCCAGTCATATCCGCAATGAGCAGACCTGTATTCAGGGCCGACTGAAGGCGGGGATCCCATTTGCGAAACATCATGACCTCGAAGCAATTCTCGGTCAGGGTGATGAACATTTCGTTCACTCGACCCGGGGAACGACTCAATAAGGCAGCCCGCAAGGTGGTGGGACAAGCATCACCAATCGCCATCGGATATGTCGGACGCATATACGAATTGCCGGAATTCCATTCCGGGAACGAATAAACCATTCCTAATTCCGTCATTTCTTCCGTTTGATTTGACATTCAGGACACACTCCTCCGAATACGACATGTGCATGATGGATAACATAGCTGGTTTCCTCGGCTACCGTTGCTGCCCATTCTTCTGGCACTTCCGTCATGACCTCGTCCACTTTACCGCATACTTCACAAATAATATGTTGGTGCTCGTCTGTGCGGGCATCGTATCGACTTGCACTTTCACCCAACTTCAGCTCCCGGATCAGCTGCTTATCGGCCAAATAACGTAGAGAGTTATAGACCGTCCCGTACGCAAGATTATATCCTTTCTCCACTAACCGGTTCATAATGTCCGCAGCCGTTGGGTGATCATGCGATTCCCGCAGGACATCATATACCGCTTGGCGCTGTGTCGTTAAATTTAAGGATTTCAAGGTATTCACCCTTTTAATTTATTTTTAGATCAAGTATAAATCCTATTCATCAAGAGGTCAACTATCACCAGCATTCCAGACCCTGGAAATCTTTAAGATTTCTTTAGGTTCCGTTAAAAATTCCTTTAGCTTGCCAAGCTAGACTTAGAGAACCAACTATAAAAAAGCAATATAGAGTCATAGGAGTTGATTAAGCGTCATGGAATCATTAGCGAAACATCCCCGAAAACCTCTCTCAACGACTGACAGCTCCCACACCGCTATGAAAACGATGAGCACGCGGGATGCACGGCCAAAACGGCATAAAAAAGGGCGTGCAAGCTTACATCTGCTGTGCCTCCTGCTTAGCGTCATTTTAGTAGCCGTATTCATTATAAAGGTGTTTATTCCCCCTCCCATTAAAGCCAGCTCCGCCATCCTGATTCATGCGGATACGGGAAGGGTCCTGTACGCGATGCATGCCGACCTTGCCCTTCCTCCCGCAAGCATGTCCAAGATGATGACAGAGCTGTTAGCTCTGGACGCTGTCCGCTCCGGGCAGCATACCTGGGACGAGAACATATCGATTAGCCGCTACGCTGCAGAGGTTCCTGGCTCAAGCATCGGCATGCATGAAGGTGAGGTGTACACGCTGAAACAATTGTTCGAGGCGCTCATCATTCATTCCGCCAATGATGCCGCTGTGGCTATTGCTGAGCATCTCGGCGGCTCGGAGTCGGCTTTTGTGGATGCCATGAACGACCGCGCCAAGGAAATCGGTTTATCGGAGCGCACCGTTTTCGCCAATGCATCGGGCTTGCCTGCCGCCGATCTGCTTCCTTATGCAGAAGCAGCTTCTGACGGGGAAACCATGATGACGGCCAGGGATGCGGCCATGCTAGCCAGATGGCTGCTGAATCAACACCCGGATCTGCTTGAAATCACCAGCCAGCGTGATGTGGTGGTTCCACAGAAGAAGCTCTCCCTGCATACCACCAACCTCATGCTCCCCGGCGAACCCTATGCTTATGAAGGGAACGATGGCTTCAAGACGGGATATACAAGCTCAGCAGGGTATTGTTTCACCGGAACAGCGTCGCGCAGTGGAAACCGCCTGATCACCGTTGTCATGGGAACAGGGAATGCCGATCAACGATTTACCGAAACGCGGAAGTTGATGGATTACGGTTTCGAACGGCAAAACATCCTGCCATATTTCCTATCCCATCTTTTTTAGGTCGTGTTTCAAGATCCATTCTTAATCCTTCGCCCTGGAAATTGCAGTTTCTGCGGTAAAGCATCACTTATACGATTAATTTGGGTTACACTGTTCGTAAGAAAACTTTGATTTCAATGGGTCATGTACTGGAGGATGTTTTAATGAGAAGTGTATTGATTGTTGATGACGATAAAGAAATATCCGGGCTGATCTCCATCTATCTGGAGAATGAGGGATACCGTGTTCTTCAAGCCCATAACGGGGAGGAAGCACTGCAAGCCATGTCCAGAAATTCCGGAACAATCGATCTGGTCATTCTGGATGTCATGATGCCCAAGCTGAACGGGATTGAAACCTGCCGCAAAATTCGGGAAACCTCTTCGATTCCCATCCTGATGCTGAGCGCTAAAAGTGAGGATATGGACAAGATCCTAGGACTGATGACCGGCGCGGATGATTATATGATCAAACCCTTCAACCCGCTGGAACTGACCACACGCGTCAAAACGCTGCTGCGGCGCTCCACCCAATACAATGCCGATCTGCATCAAGGAGAGAGTGAACGGATCCAGATTGATGGACTCGATATTAACCGGACAACCCATGAAGTGACGGCGAACGGCAAAGCGATTTCCCTGACGGCCCGAGAATTTGAAATTCTGTATTTGCTTGCCCGTCAGCCAGGCAGAATCTTCAGCGCCGAGGATATATTCCAACAAGTATGGAAGGAAAAATATTATGTGTCCAACAATACGGTTATGGTACATATCAGCAATCTGCGGGACAAGCTCGAGAAAGAGCTTGGGTATAAGCTGATCCAAACCGTGTGGGGCGTCGGGTACAAAATCCATGCGTAAATTGCAGTGGAAGATCATCATGCTGTTCTTTGTCAGCGGTGCCTTGACCTTATTCATCCTGTTTATTGCACAGCAGATCATGCGATTGATCGGAAGGGAATACTGGAAGGAGCCTTGGGTAGATTCCCTCTTCCGGGCGGAACGACTCCTTGTCAGCTTCTTCGGTTTTCCCATTATCCCGACCATCGTCGGAATTGTACTATTTATCTGCATCGTGCTGCTTCTAAGTCAAGGTTCCATTCGCCAAATCAATCTGTTAATGGAGGGAACGAGACGGCTCGCCAAAGGTGAGCTGGATCAGGAAATCCTGGTAAGGTCCAATGATGAACTTGGCCAGATGGCTGTGCAAATTAACCAAATGGCCAAGCAGCTTAAGCTCTCGCTTGTGGAGGAGCGCATGGCTGTCCAATCCAAGAACGAACTCATCAGCAATGTTTCACATGATCTGCGCACCCCGCTCACGTCCATCATCGGTTATTTGCGGCTTGTCCATGAAGACCGGTACAAGGATGAAGTTGAGCTCCGTTATTATACTGACATTGCGTATGATAAGTCGCTGCGCCTTGGAGGCCTCGTTAATGATTTGTTCGAATTCACTCGGCTGGGTTACTCTCCGATTAGCCGTGTTGAAATTAATCTGATAGAGCTGCTCGCACAATTGGCCGTCGACTTTTCCTTAACCGGTCAGCATGAAGGGATTGAGGTCGTCTTCACACCTTCCACCGAGAAGATCATAATCTCCTCAGACGGAGATAAGCTGATGCGTACCTTCGAGAATCTACTGTCCAATGCGCTGCGTCACGGACGGGAAGCCGGGCGGGTGGATCTTAATGTATCCCGGGATGCGAAACAAGCCCGAGTACAAGTGATCAATTACGGTCCCCCCATACCTCAGCAGGCAATCCCTCATCTGTTTGAGCGGTTCTACCGGGCGGATGAATCGCGTACGGATCAGACCGGCGGCTCGGGACTTGGCCTGGCGATTGTCAAAGCCATCGTGGATGCCCACCATGGCACGATTCAGGTATTCAGTACAACGGAGCGAACGATGTTCGAAGTTTGTCTGCCATTACAACCACCCGAAAATTAACAAAAAAAACGTTTATTATTCGACATACAATTCCATTTTCCGATAATATAGGGGTGAATGTCCTCATCGTCCTGCCGTCCTTGTGGCAGGTTACGTGAGAAAGGAAGGATCCCCATGATTAATATACTATTCACCAACTTCTGTATATTTGTGACTTTCTTGTATCTATCCGGACTACTGTCCAAAAAATATGTCGCAGGCGTTGTCACCCCATCGATCACCATCAAGATGAATGCCGGACTGCTGTTTGGCCTATACGGGATCATCTTAATGTACTATTCCTTCCCAATTGATCCCCGGTTCTTTGCCGACTTGCGGCATCTGGCCATCGTGGTCATCGCCAGCTACCTGGGCTGGCTTCCGTCCCTGATTGCAGGGATTCTGATTGCACTTGGAAGGCTGATCCTCTTCGGTGTGTCCAGCTCCGCTGCCATTGCGGCGGCCGGTATGCTGCTGACCGGCATCGTCTGCGGGCTACTCTCCCGTATCCATTGGGACCGTTTGAGCATCATGATGCTTATGAATGTATCCAGCATGCTGGTGCTTTTATGTATCATGTTGATGAATATTTCCGACCACCAGAAGGTATTCACCGTATTCACACAGCACGTTATCATCTCGGTGCTCGCTACAGTGGTCATCTACATGCTTACCGAATATATCAACACTTCCAATAAACTTTTTCTGCAAATGAAAAAGAATGCGGAAACAGATTACCTGACCAGTTTGCACAATCTGCGCCAGTTCGAACAGCTGTTATCTGAGCGCTTTCTTGAAGCCCAGCATTTCAGCGAACGGCTGGGTGTCCTCGTCGTCGACATTGATCATTTCAAACGAATAAACGACACCTACGGCCATGCGGCCGGAGATGTCGTTTTGCAACAGCTCAGCAAAGTGCTGAAGGATCATTCGCGTTCTTTCGATGAAGTATCCCGCAACGGCGGGGAAGAGTTCTCCGTGCTGGTCCCCGAAGCGACGATCCATGAGACGGCCACCATTGCGGAACGCATTCGCGCTGCCGTAGAGAACCATGTCTTCAACCTGGATGATGGAACCTCGCTACGGATTACCATTTCGATCGGTGCCGCCGTCCATCCTGATACGATCCGCTCGAAAAATGCCAAGGAGCTACTTGAGCAGGCAGACCGGGAGCTGTACCGGGCAAAAAGCAGCGGTCGTAATCGCGTTTGCTACGCCAGCGAAATCAATGACTTGATGCTGTCGTAGTTTTATTCAGCTTGCAAAATATCTTCAATGGCCGCCAGTGTGTCACCTGACAGCTTAACGCCGGAAGCTTGCACGTTTTCTTCTACCTGCTCCGGACGGCTGGCGCCTACGAGCGCACTGGCTACGTTATCCTGCCGCAAAATCCAGGCCAAGGCCAATTGTCCGATGGTAAGATTAAGCTCACTCGCTATGCGTTCCAGCTCTTGGACCTTCCGGATGCGGTCTTCGCTGATTTTGAGCCGATCAAGGCCAAGCTTCGAAGCACGGCTGTTCTCGGGAACCGATTGCTTGGAGGCATATTTACCCGTTAGAAGTCCCTGGGCTAGAGGGGAATACACCACCTGTCCAATTCCCTTCTTTTCGCCTAGTGGAATGATTTCCTTCTCGATGTCGCGCTCGAACATGTTGTACAGCGGCTGATTCACCACGATGCGATCCAGCAAATACCGGTCTGCCACAGCCAATGCCGCTTCCATCTGGGCCGCGGTCCACATACTAACCCCTACATAAAGTACCTTTCCTTGGCGGACAAGATCATCCAGCGCGCGCAGCGTTTCCTCAAGCGGTGTTTCTTCATGGTAGCGGTGACAATAATAAATGTCGACGTAATCGGTACCCAGCCGCTTCAAACTCGCTTCGCACTGCTCTTTAATATGTTTGCGGGACAGCCCTTGGTCATTGGGCCCATCTCCCATCTTACCGAATACCTTCGTGGCCAGCACATAGGATTCCCTCGGAAATGCCCGTAGCGTTTCCCCCACAACCACTTCGGCTGCTCCCTGAGCGTAGACATTCGCCGTATCAAAAAAATTAACACCGAGTCCATATGCAGTCTGAATCGACTTGACCGCATTTTCCCGTTCCACATATCCCCCGTACGTCAGCCAGCTCCCCAGACTGATATCGCTAACCTTCAGTCCGCTTCCGCCCAATCTCCTAAAATCCATATGTGAAACCTCCTTTATACAAGTAAATGCTTACCTTTATTGTAACATCTTCCTGTTCAATAGACAGATTTACTCTAACTAACGTTTAAAGCCGGTTGACTTTATTTTTACCTTGACGGATACGTTGATCTTTGCCCGGGCATAGATAGCTTGCCAATCCTGCATTTCTGTCTGATTATTCCAGTGCGTTCCTCCGTACCGCAAGCCGAACCCCAGGGGATCGAGCCCTGTTTTCTGAATTTTCTCCAGCATTTTTTTCACTGCTTGACCTATTTCCTTGCTGAGCTGGGCTTCGATCACGTCGAGATCCTTCGGGTCCAGCTGCTTGGGATCTTCCTTCTCTTCCAATGTCGCCGTAATTCGAATCTTGTAATCAATCGCTTCCTCCCCAGGCTTATCTGTCACGATGTCGTATCTTGACCCGGTTCTGTCTGTGTTCAATTCAAATAATTCACCCTCTATCTTCGTTCCGATATTCGTTCTTAAATTCCGCGAATGCAGGAGCTTAAACAGCCTGGTTTCATCGGGTGACAAAATGACCTTCACTCTTTTTTTATCCAACAAAGCGACCTTGTTGATCGTTAAGATCTGCTCGGCGCTCGCCTCCACAACAGGCATGATCGGATCCTCCCCCACCTCTGTCATACGGCGGGCCAAATCAAAAGAATACGTCCGGATAATAAAGGGAGACTCCGTCCCATCTTCACTCAGGGCCAGAAAAATCGAATTTCCGGCAATCCGCTCCGTGGAAGGCTGAACTTTCAACACGGCTTCTGCCGTCGGAACGGCAACCGCCGGATACATCAGAAGCTGCATATCCCGCCTGCGAACGGTCCAGTCTTGAATTATGCTGATGTTCTCCCGAGCGAAGGCCTCGCCATATAAGATCCCCTTGCAATGCCCGAATTCAAGCTCCTTATCCACTTTTGATTTAACCTCCCGGATGGCTTCCGCGATGCTTGTCGATTCCTGTGTTATCAGTATCGATTTTTCTTCACCGGACTTCGGGTCGCCCGAGGGAATCGCAATTTTGAAGCTGAATCGATGCATACTCGGATTGTCCTTAGATTTATCCACCCCTATGACCAGCACAAACAGCCTCAGATCGATATCCCGAAAATCGCATCCTGGCAGAAACAAAAGAGAGCAGCAAATGACATAAATCAGCCCCCGCTTCAGGACTTTCATGCCTTCTTCCTCCTTTTCTTCCATGCTGCATAGAACAACAGGGCAATGAGCAGGAGTTCACCCATAAACCGGACATCCAGAAATACGATTGCCATATCGTTCAATATGTACTGGTTAATATAAAATGACAATACAAAGATAACCAGAGAAAATAGGATAAGCACCCACCACTCTATTTTTCGTTTTTTGTCTAATGATTCGGTTTGTTCTGAATTGAACCCGAGTCCTCCCAGCATCAATTCCTTGCCCACATGCCAATGAATGATGGAATTTACAAGGGAGAGGCACATATATACCACAAAAAAGATATAAATCATCCGTTCAATGATGAAATAGCGAATCCGAAGGGAATCTATCGTTGAGAAAGCAGGGTACACATGTGCTCCTGCGCCTGCAGCTCCCAATATGCCAATCGGGGCGAAAATCGAAATCAGAAGAGTAAGCAAGCTGGCCACACCTATCGCCCAAATATACCGGGCTCTAAATTTGTGAAAGATCCGGTTGAATACCACCATGTTGATATATCCCGTATAGATATAGGTTGCCGCGGCCATCGTCTTATAGTTGGGCATATTCCAGGCATGGGTAATGACTTGCCTCACCGCATCCCAGCTGAAATAAGGGCTGCTGAAGACACGCCAAGACATATAGGCGATAATTGGCACCGTGATATAGAGGATCATTTCCAGTGCATAGAGAATCGACTCGGAATCCAGCCTAGCGCTGAGTGCCACAACAATCAGAAATCCGGACAGGACAATAATTGGAGATACATCCGGACTGATATAACGGGACGTAATATCGACGAAACTGAGCAAAGTAATAACGCTGGAGAAATACCATGCAAATCCAAATAACATCAGGAGGATGCCAGATATCCACTTAGGCATGACTGAACGAAAAATCTCCGGCAGTCCTTGCCCGGGGAACTTCTGAATAAGTTTCACGAAGGTAAACATAAGCAGCACGCCAATCGGAATGGAAACGGCAATCGACATAAGCGCACCGTCGAAACGATCCGTAATTAAGATGCGGGGGACATAATTGATCAGGTTGATGGTTGCATTGAGCAGAAAGAGATAGTAAAAGTATTTGTTTCTAACCACTTCGTTGATCTCCTTTCTTTCTCCATTCCACAGCAAACATTTTCAAATAAGGTTTGCCGAACGAACGGAGGCTCGTCAGGTACATAATCATCGCCACCATTCCCAGAACGATGCCGACCAAACCGAAGAAGGTTGCCAGTCCAATGAAGACATATTTCGAGACCCTAATGCCGGAGCTCATCATATTGAACGGGATTACAAAATTCGTAATAGCCACGGCGGAGACCAGTATGATCATGATGTTACTTACAAGTCCCGCTTCCGTAGCAGCCGTTCCTAGAATAAGCCCCCCTACAGTGGTGGCCGTCTGACCAATCGCTTTGGGCAGCCGGACACTCGCTTCCGTCAGAAATTCCATTGCAAGCAGCATGAAGAGCACCTCGAAGAAGGACGGGTACGGAACCGTTGCCCGACTTCCCGCAATAAGCAGCGTTACCTGCATCTTCAATATTTCCGGATTATAGGACGTAAAGGCCACATAAAGACTTGGCATTAGCACGGTTATAAACAATGCGATATACCGAATGGTCTTCATAAACCAGCCGACCGGGGGAAGCTGTATTTTGTCATCCATCGATGTGAAGAAATCATTGAATATGGCCGGTAATACAATGGCATACCCTGTAGAATCCACCAACACTGCAATCTTGCCTTGAGATATATTCAAGACGGTCCGGTCGGGGCGCTCGGTCAGCATCAAGGTAGGGTACAGACGCAATCGGGGATGCATCGTGTGCTTCTCGATTTCAGACGCCGACTGCACGATCTCCTGTTTAATCTCTGACAATCGCTTTCGGAGCTCCTTTAATACCGCATCCTCCACCTTGCTGGCATCATACATAATGATGACTCGGGTCTGTGACAGACTGCCAACGGTCATGAATTCCGTCTTCAAGTTGGCCGTTTGGTACCGGTGGCGAATCAGGTTCAGGTTCACTTCGATATTTTCCGTGAAAGAGTCGTCAGGACCTTGTATGACATTCTCTGTACTGGGAGGCTGTATGCCACCTGCATTGACCAACAAGGCGTCAAATAACAACACATGATTCCTGATGAATATGGCTACACAGCCCTTGAGCATATTACGGAGCAGCTCCTCTTCATCTTGAGGCACTAGGCTCGAAGGAAAGGAGCGAATGAATTGTTCGTATAAATCCAAAGACTTGAGTTCGTAAAAGCGATCCACCAGGTTTTCATTCACCACGACAGGATCGCAGATACTTTTTAAATAGATCAGTAATACATATTCATTCTCATTCCTCATCTCGCGCTGCTCGATGTCTCCGGCATTCTTGAAATGCTCCTGCAGATACTTCTTGGCCCGGTCCGCATCCAAATGCTGGCTCTTAGTCATGATTGTTCCCTCGCCTTCTTTCATTCCGAATAACTATTCCTCTAGCTTCTTCATAAATGTCCCAAATTATTTACAATCATCCAGAACCTATAGAAGCTGAAGGAAACAAGGACAACCTCGTTTCTAATCATTACCATGTGGTAATAATGGAGAACAGAGTCTGAATTTAATGGCAATATCCATCGAATTTGAGGAGGAATTGTGAATGAACCCATCCAATTCATCGCATCAAGAGCTGCCGCAATATCCGGAATCTCTGTGGCTGGCGACTACCGACCTTCCCTCTTTTCCTCGTCTGACTGAGGATATCGAGACGGATGTGGCCGTAGTCGGAGCTGGCATAACCGGAATAACGACTGCTTATCTGCTAGCCGAGGCAGGCAAGGACGTCGTGCTGATTGAGGCCGGACAAATCCTGAATGGAACCACAGGTCATACGACAGCTAAGGTAACAGCACAACACGGGCTGATCTACCATGAACTGATGAGTCATTTTGGAGAGGAGAAAGCAAGGCTTTATTACGAAGCAAATCGGGAAGCCATTGAATTCATCCGCAATATCATCGGCGGAGAAGAGGACAAGTTCGGGCTGAAGCTGGAGGATGCCCATATTTACGCCCAACAGGACGATAAGTATCTCTCCAAGCTGCAAGATGAGATCAAAGCTTATGAGAAGCTGGGCATTCCCGGAGAATGGCTGGATAGCCTTCCACTGCCGATACCGACCCTGGGAGCTATTAAGATGCCGGGGCAATATCAGTTCCATCCGACACAGTATCTTAAGCATTTGCTTGAACAATTCCTAAAGCTCGGAGGCAGGATTTATGAGAGCACGACCATGGATGAAAAAGCCGAAACCGAGGGACCGATCACGCTGCTGACAAAACGCGGCGGACACCGGGTTACTTGTAATCATGCGGTTTCCGCATCCCATTTCCCGTTCGTTGATGGGAAGGGACTATTCTTTACGCGTTTGCATGTGGAACGCTCCTATGCCATAGCTATCAAACCCGAGACCGCGTATCCTGGCGGAATGTTCTTAAGCGTGGATGAACCGTCCCGCTCCCTGCGCTCCGCCTCGTATAACGGAGAGGAGCTGGTTATCGTCGGCGGAGAGAATCATCCGACGGGTCGCAGCATCTGTACCCATCAGCATTACGAGAATCTGGAGGAATTCGCAGGAAATCTGCTGGGCGCCTCCGCGATCCCATTTCGCTGGTCCACGCAAGACCTGATCACACTGGATAAAGTGCCATACATCGGCCCTCTCACATCGCATCAAGATCGAATCTTCGTGGCGACAGGTTTTCGGAAATGGGGCATGACGACAGGAACCTTGGCGGCGAACCTTATCTGTGATCAAATCTTGGAGAAGGATAATCGGTATGCTGACGTCTTTAGTCCTTCCCGCTTCCAGGCGGACCCAAGCGTCAAAACATTTATCGTGCAGAACGCTATGGTTGCCAAGGATTTCGTTGCCGGTAAGATGGAAATGTCCCACGCTGATATATCGGAACTGAAGGCGGGCGAGGGCGCCGTCGTGCGCCATAACGGCCAGCGTGCCGGAGCTTACAAGGATGATAAGGGAAATCTCCATCTCGTGGATACGACCTGTACCCATCTCGGCTGTGAGGTTGAGTGGAATGAGGGCGAACGCTCATGGGATTGCCCATGTCACGGATCACGCTTTCGTTACACTGGTGAGGTGATAGAAGGGCCTGCCATTGAGCCATTGAAGCAGCTGGATCCGGAGAGCTGATCAGACGCTGCGTTTGTTCACGGACGCCTAAACCAGAAGAAGTGAAGCTCAGGCGAGCTTCACTTCTTTATATTTATTCTCCAGTATAATGAACTTATCACGTTTGCAGGAGGGACAACCATGGTACTAGGCCCTGAGTATTTGGATCGAATTAAAGAAGACGTCTCGGAGAAAAAAGCAAAGGAGAAGCTGCAAGGCATCCAGCAGCAAAGCTTGCTTAGTGAGTGGTTAATGACTTTGGCCGCTGCAGGCGTGTTTATTGTGGTGGCTGCTATCTTTGGTTTGATTCTATATAACATCCGTTATTAAGGAAACATTATATGCTTAAACCATTCAAAAAAAGGCACCCCGAGGGGTGCCTTTGTCATGTTATGGCCATTCCGGCCCTGGAATCATGCTTCTTATGCAATTTCTGGCGTAAGCACTTCGTGGTACGCTTCCAGCGAACAATCCATGATGGTCCGTACGAACTCCGGATCGATATCCTGGAGCCATGGCAGAGCGTTATTCCAAGCATTCTCTTCAATTTGGAGCGCAATTCGATTCTGCTCCCATTCATCTAGCGTATTATTCATCCGATCACACAATGATGAGAGCATCAGATCCATCGAATGGCCCAGCTCATGTGCAAATACCACCGCAAAATAAGCATGAAACGGCTCAAGTGTACCAAACAGCTGCATACACTGCTGGCGTATGACTTCGGTATACATCGTCACACTATGCGAATCCATCACATATTTCCCGCCGATTAACCGGCCCCCTGGAAAATATGCCTCCGTCTCCACGGTGACACTGCTGCCCGACCGACGTAGAAGCTCTTGCATAATTCGGTTCAGTTCGGACTTATTCAATAATGATCATGGCTCCCTTTGAAAGAAATAAACATTATTATTATAAAAGAACCATATGAAAAAGCAACAAAAAATATGCTTGTCCGCTTACTTCGTTTCTACATAAACCTATACGCCATAAGGTCTCACGGACTTAAATTGCCCTGCTTCATATCGATTATGTCCATAAAAAGAAGACCTATTCTGCAATCGAATAGGTCTTGTTCACAAGCGAAAGCTTCCTCGTTATCCAGCTTCATGCTGGTCGCTAAATTGACTGTTGTACAAGTCTGCATAGAAGCCGCCTTCGGACAGCAGCTCTTGGTGTGTGCCCTGCTCAATAATGCGACCCTTGTTCATGACCAGGATAAGGTCCGCATCCCGAATCGTCGACAGCCGATGCGCAATGACAAAGCTGGTCCGGTCCTTCATCAGCTCATTCATCGCCTTCTGGATGTAAAGCTCCGTCCGTGTATCCACGCTGCTCGTAGCTTCATCGAGAATCAGAATCGACGGGTCGGCCAGAATGGCGCGCGCTATCGTAAGAAGCTGCTTCTGCCCTTGCGATATATTGGAGGCTTCCTCATTCAACACGGTATCATAGCCGTCCGGCAGCGTTCGAATGAAGTGATCCGCATGAGCCGCTTCTGCCGCTTGGATGATCTCTTCCTCAGTGGCACCTTCGCGTCCGTAACCTATATTGTCGCGGATCGTCCCGTTAAAGAGCCATGTATCCTGCAGCACCATCCCGAACAGGCTGCGAAGATCACCGCGCCGAAGAGCCGTAATATCCGTACCGTCTATCGTAATCTTGCCATCATTCAGCTCATAGAACCGCATCAGCAGATTAATAAGCGTGGTCTTCCCTGCACCGGTCGGACCAACGATTGCCACCGTCTGCCCTTGTTTCACGTCGACGTTCATGTCCTCAATGAGAAGCTGATCCGCCTTGTAGCCAAAACTCACATGCTCGAAGGACACATCGCCACGCGGCTTTTTAAGTGCAACAGGCGCTTGAGGTTCTGGTACTTCTTCTTCCTCGTCCAGCACTTCAAATACGCGTTCGGCCGATGCAACTGTAGATTGAATGACATTGGCGATATTCGCCAGCTGGGTAATCGGCTGTGTAAATTGGCGTGAATATTGGATGAATGCCTGAATATCCCCGATCTCAATCGCTCTACGGGTAACCAATACACCTCCGACAACACTGACGATTACATACCCGATATTCCCCACGAAGCTCATAAGCGGCATAATCGTACCCGATATAAACTGAGCTCTCCATCCAGCATCGTAGAGCTTGTCATTAACCTCATCGAATTGCTCCATGGACTGGCGTTCCCGGCCAAAAGCCTTCACCACTTTATGTCCTGTATACATTTCTTCAACATGACCGTTCAGCTCGCCCAAATGCTTCTGCTGAGCCACAAAATGCTTCTGCGATCGCTTGGCGACCATAACAGTAACCACCACACTGAGCGGCAGAGTCAGAATAACCACCAGTGTCAGCAGCGGGCTGATCGTGAGCATCATAATGATGACGCCAACCAGCGTGACCAAGGAAGTGATCATCTGCGCTAAGCTTTGTTGAAGCGTGCTGCTTATATTGTCCATATCATTGGTTACCCGGCTCAAGGTTTCCCCATGTGTACGGGCATCAAAGTATTTAAGCGGCAGGCGGCCAAGCTTGTTATACACCTCTTTGCGAAGATCATACACGGTGCGTTGGGCCACTCCAGCCATGACATACTGCTGGATGTAGGCAAACAGCGAGCTGAGTAAATATAAGCCTGCAAGCCACAGCATGATGGTCTGTATAGCCTGAAAATCGATCCCGGCACCCGGAACGCCCTGCATCTTGGCTATAAAGCCTTTGAACAGAATCGTCGTTGCCTCGCCCAATATCTTCGGACTTACAATACTGAAGATCGTACTGAGTATCGCTGCAGCCAGAACGATTAGCAACTTGCCAGTGTGCGGCTTAAGATAGCGTGTTAATCGGCGGAAGGTTCCTTTAAAATCTTTTGCCTTCTCCCCTGCCATCCCCGGTCCATGCGGACCGCCGCCAAAGGGACCGCCCTTCCCACCGGGGTGTCCTCCCCGTTTCTTCTCACTCATGCGATCTCCTCCTCTGACAGCTGCGAGGTAACGATTTCGCGGTACACATCACTGGAAGCCATCAGTTCCTCATGTGTACCAATTCCGGCAATACGCCCCTCGTCCAGCACGATAATCCGGTCAGCATCCATAACGGTGCTGACGCGCTGCGCTACGATCAGGACCGTAGCTTCGGTGGTTTCTTCCCGGAGGGCTTCACGCAGCTTGGCATCCGTCTTGAAGTCCAGTGCCGAGAAGCTGTCGTCAAACACATAAATCTCAGGTCTCCGCACAAGCGCCCTTGCGATCGAAAGCCGCTGCTTCTGTCCTCCGGATACATTACTGCCGCCTTGCGAAATCTCAGCGTCGTACCCGCCTTCCATAGAGGAGATGAAATCGGCAGCCTGCGCGACCTGCGCTGCATGCTCGATCTCCTCGTCGGTCGCATCCTCTTTACCATAGCGGATATTCTCCGCGATCGTTCCAGTAAAGAGCAGTGCCTTCTGCGGTACAAATCCGATACAGCTCCGCAGCTGCTCCTGCGTCATGTTCCGGATGTCGGTCCCATTGACAAGAATCTGTCCCGAAGTCACGTCATAGAAACGAGGAATCAAGCTGATCAGCGTTGATTTGCCTGATCCCGTTCCACCGATAATCGCAGTAGTCTCACCGGGTCCAGCCTGGAAGGAAATATTGGATATCGCCGGTTCTTCCGCACCTGGATAATAGAAGGAGACGTCCTGAAATTCGATTGAGCCCTTTTGGAGGCCGGTCTCGTGCGGTTGTTTGGGATCGTGGATCTCAGGCATCATGTTCAATACCTCATTGATCCGGACCGCTGAGGCCTGCGCACGCGGAATCATAACAAACATAACTGATAGCATGATTAACGAGAACATGATCATCATGGCGTATTGGAGAAATGCCATGAGGTCACCGACCTTCATATGCTCGGAGTTAATGCGATGAGCTCCAAACCATACGATCGCCAGCGTGGCAAAGTTCATAACAAGCATCATGACAGGCATCATCGCACCCATGATCTTGTTTACTTTGATCGCGGTAGCCGTCAAATCCTCGTTCGCATCATTAAAGCGAACCGTTTCATGATCCATCCGGTTAAATGAGCGAATCACCCGGATTCCCGTCAAATTCTCCCGCAGCACACGGCTGAGCGTATCGATTTTGACCTGAATGGCCTTAAAGAGGGGTATCCCTTGTTTGGCGATGAGGAAAATCGCTAGCGCCAGCACCGGCAGGACGACCAGCAGTACCGTCGTCAGTCCCGGATCTCGGGATATAGCCATCACAATGCCCCCGATACACATCATCGGTGCAATCGCCATCATGCGAAGAATCATTATCGTAACCTGCTGCACCTGCGTGATATCGTTTGTTGTGCGGGTAATCAGCGATGCTGTCCCGATCTTGTCAAATTCTTGCAGCGTGAAATTCTCGACATGAGAAAACACGCGTCCACGGAGAATCCTTCCGAATCCGGTAGCCGATTTGGAAGCCAGATAACTCGCGGCAATGGAACAGACCATACCTCCAATGGCAACGAGGAGCATAAAACCCCCGATTTTCCATATGTAAGGCACATCTCCTTTAACGATACCTAAATCGACGATGTCCGCCATCAAGGTTGGCAAGTAAAGATCAGACAGACACTGGAAAAATGTAAACAACAGGACAAATATGACTGCTGTCCGGTACGGTTTCATATAGTGAAACAGTTTTAGCAAAGCCTCCACCCCTACTCGTTGTCTGAAATTGTTTTATTTGAATTGCGTTTTTGCTCGTGAAAATGATACACCTTCGTCAGCAGCTCTGTCAGTTTCACGCTGTCCTCTTCCCCAAGGAAATCCACCAGCTCGTTAAAGCGGTTCTTGACGTTTAAATAGGTTTGCTGGACAACGTGGTTTCCTTCTTCTGTCAGCCGCACCCGAACAGCTCGTCGGTCCTGCGTATCCATTACCCGCTCCACCAGTCCCTTACTCTCCAGGGCATTGATGAATTGAGTGATCGTCGGCGAGGTAACATTCATCATGCTGCTAATTTCGGATACCTTCATGCCGGGACCGTCAGGCTCGATATGATGTTTAAGACCAATCAGCACACGAATCTCACCGGGTGTATGACCGGAAATCATATGCTGGTCCCACTCCTGCTTGTGGAACATGCGGATGCTGTACAGGAGCCTCCCGGCAACGCTATCTTCCCGCCTGTCACTCTTCATGCATGGTCCTTCCCGCGAATGACTGTCCCTGGTCCCGTTCATTTCTTTATGTGAATCTGGATGCTGTTCCTCTCCCATGGTCCACCTCTTTTCGGCAGCAGCTCGAATGGATAGATAGTCTGCCTATTTATTCGGTTCCCTAACTATATACCCGGAAGATGACCGAAGTCAAATCGACTCCGGCCATCCCATCATACCCATTATTCATCATCATACATCAGCTGCCGATATGCCCCTTTCTGGCCTCGGTCACTCTTGCGAGACGGCTTACCCGAGTTCTTATTCTGACGGCGGGTAACTGCATTCTCTTTACGAGCGATATAGGCCAGCTCCCGCTCCGTCTTCTTGTAATTCGCATACCGATTCGCATCCAGTGTCCCTTCTTGCAGTGCTTCCTGAATCGCACAGCCAGCCTCCGTTTCATGTCGGCAATCATGGAACCGGCACTGCTGCACCAGTGCAGAAATATCCGCAAAGGCTGTCTCGAATCCTTCCTCCGAATCCCACAGCTGCAGCTCGCGCATGCCCGGCGTATCCACCATAATAGCGCCTTCCGGCAGCACGAAGAGCTCCCGGTGAGTGGTGGTATGCCGTCCTCTTGCGTCCTCTTCCCGTACTCCCTGAACCCGCTGCAGCTCCTTACCCGACAGCCAGTTCAGCAAGGTGGATTTACCAGCGCCCGAAGTACCTGTAATAGCGACTGTGTTCCCCTGCACCAGATAAGCCTGCAGCTGTTCCTTCCCCTGATTCGTCAAGGAGCTCACCGCATGAACTGGCACACCCGGTGCAATAACCTCAACCTCAGCGACGTACGCTTCCGGCGAATCGCATAAATCCGCCTTGGTCAGCAGTACGACCGGGAAGGCTCCGCTCTCCCAGACCGCAATCAGGTATCGTTCAATCCGGCGAACATTAAAATCCTTGTTGAGTGCGTTAATGATAAATACGGTATCCATGTTCGCGGCAATGATCTGCTCATCCGGCACGCTCCCCGCTTCCCTGCGCGTCATCGCGGACTTTCGGGGAAGCAGCTGATGAATGACAGCACGGGATTCCCCCGGCAGCGGCTCCACCATGACCCAATCGCCAACAGCGGGAAAGTCGCTTTTGCTGCCTGCTTCGTATTCATACTTTCCTGTGACGATGGCGGATTGTTCTCCCGCTTCCGTTATAATGCGGTACTGCTTCGAGAATTGAGCCGTGATGCGGGCAGGCACGAGCGCTTTGCCCTGCTGGGGAGTCCGCGAGGCTATCAAGCTCCAATGTTCATTCCATCCATAGGTGTGTAATGTTGTCCTATTTTGTTTCATCAAATTCGTTATATCCCCTTATCGTTATTGAATTGGTTGTTAGCAATTTGTTCAAACACAAAAAAACCGCAGATTGGTATCCGCGGCTGATCTGCGTATATGCAAGAAATCAGGGTTTCGATCCCAGTGCGAACCGAGCCGCATTAAAGATCACCCATACCCTTACACAGACACAAAAAACCCGCAGGATACCGTACACGGTCTCCTGCGGGTTCTTTAGGTATGCAGATGAAGACATGTTAAACCAAGTGCCTTACACCTCTGTTACCATTAGAATTTCCCGTCCAAAGAGACCAACGTCAATGCGCCCCATCCACTATGCATCATAACCATTTGACATCAGCCTCCTTCAGCTATTAAATATATCCATATTATAGAGTTATCATTTCCAGACGTCAACACTATATACAAAAATTAGATGCGCCTGTAATGCCTCCATTCCTCCGGCAGCAGCATCCCGTACTGACGATTCAAAAAGCGGTCATCCACGAGCGTCAGCGTCCCGCTGTCCTGCTCTGATCGGATCAGGCGCCCTCCGGCCTGCAGCACTTTGTTCATGCCCGGATAGACATAGGCGTAATCGTATCCCCTCTTGCCAGTACGATCAAAATAATCCTTGATGATATCATTCTCGAAGGACAGCTGCGGCAGCCCTACGCCGATGACGACGACGCTGGAAAGCCGTTCTCCCTTCAAATCGATGCCTTCGGAGAAAATCCCGCCCATGACGGCAAAGCCGATCAGCGGTTCGGCCGCATCCGCCTGGAACGCATTCAGGAACGCTTCCCGCTCCTCTTCGCTCATTCCATGCCCCTGGAGCAGGGTACTCGCTCCCGGGTTCATTCTTGTGAAAGCCTCATGTATGTCCTGCATGTAAGGGTAGGACGGCAGAAAGATCAAAGTATTCACCGGCTTTTCCTGAATCAATTCACTCAGCATCCGAACGATGGCTTCGCTATTGCGCTCCCGGTCCTTGAATCTGGTCGATAACGGCAAAATCCGGACATCCAATTGCTCGGAAGAGAAGGGAGAAGGGATCGAGAGGCTGTAGTCCTCTTCCTCCGCTCCCAGCATGTCGCGATAATATCCGAGCGGCATGAGCGTAGCTGAGAATAATACGCTGGAACGATAGTTTTTCCCCGCTTGCTGGAGCAAGTATGAGGGATCAAGACAAAACAGCTTGAGAAACACCTCGCTCCCGCTCATCTCCGCATAAGTAACAAAGCGGTCGTCATACAGCTTGGAAATGCGCAAATAACCCTGAACGGCAAAATAACACTCGAGGAGCGCATCAGCCTCTTCTCCGGTTTTCCCTGTCATCAGTTCGGCCTCCGCCTGGAGCGAAAAGTCCTCCAGCAGCTCCACCATCATCTCTGGCTGCTGAGAGCCGACAATTCGTTCTTCTCCCTCACTGGCCTTGCGCAGGATCTTAAACCGGTTGTTTACCCGCTTCGCCGTATTGTATAACCCCGGATTACTCTCTTTGTATGCTCTTTGCAAATCCAAGAATGCCGATTTATTCAACTCGGCCGAGAACATTCCCCGCGCCCGGTCTACCAGATTATGCGCTTCGTCAACAAGCAGCACGCTGCGTTTCTTCACATCCTCCGGCATCCGCTTAAATGATACGCGCGGATCAAACACATAGTTGTAATCGCAGATGACGGCATCGGCGGCATACGCAGCATCCAGCGAGAACTCAAACGGACATACGGTATGTTTCCGGGCGTACTCTTCAATAACGGGTCTCGTAATCAGCGTTTCGTTCGAGAGCAGATCCAGTATCGCGCCATTAATCCGGTCGTAGTAACCCTCCGAGAACACACAGCCCATCTGGCTGCAGCCTTCGGCTTCACTAAAACAAATCTTGTCCTTTGCCGTCAGTGTGACCGCATGCATGCAAAGCCCTTGAGACTCCATGAGAGCCAGTGCTTCCTCTGCTGTGGTTCGCGTGATGGTTTTGGCTGTCAGATAGAAAATCCGCGACAGCAAACCTTCTCCGATCGCTTTGACGGAAGGAAACATCGTGGATATGGTTTTGCCTATGCCTGTCGGCGCTTTAGCAAACAATCTTCGTCCTTCCCCGATGCTTTTATATACAGCTCCGGCCAGCTTTCGCTGGCCCTCACGGTAGGCAGGAAACGGAAACTTCAGATCGCGGATGCTCTGATCTCTCCGCTCCCCATGCTCCCGCAGCAGGTTGGCGTAAGGAGCGTAAGCCGCCACAACCTCAAACACAAAGGCTTCCAGCTGAGCCAAGCTCCATTCCTCAACGAACTGCTTCCGCTCTCCGCTCGGAACCTGGAAGTAGGTTAATCGTACGGCCATCTTCGGAATCTCGTGCTGCTTCGCGTACATATAAGCATACATTTTGGCCTGTGCCCAATGAACCGGGTAGGTATGCTCCGTAATTTCACCCAAATCGCCAGAGGTCGACTTGATCTCGTCTATGAGCATCCGCCCTTCCTCTTGAATCAGGCCGTCACAGCGTCCTTCCACCACAAACAGAAGATCTTCGTAAGGAATTTCTGCTTCAAGCTGAACTTCCTTCTGATCGTTCTCACCGTAGTCGCGTTGTACCTGTTGATGCGCCCGGGTCCCCTCGGTGAGGGAGGTCGCTGTACGGAAACCCGAGGTAATGCTGCCGCTGCGAAAGACATATTCCACCAGCGGCCTGACGGATATTTGTATGGTATGAGGCATGATGGTCTCCTCCATTCATGTACTATGAAGAGGTTGTTCAAAAAGTCCGCTTTTGATAAGAAAACCAATCGAGGCTAATCAAAGATGAGCGACCACGATTCAAAGGTAGGTTTTCTTGCGATATAGAATTCCATCAGCTCTGCTGATAACGAATAAATTCTCTATCTAACACGAAGCGTATCAGGAAGCAACTCGGCATCGAATCTTGAATTCAGCCGGGCATAAGCAGTTGCTTCCGAAGCATGTTTCCTACGGAAACATTTCAGGTGCTCACGTACCCAAAACAGCAGATGCTTTCGAAGGCGTTTTCTGCGAAAACGTGTAGCTCCGCTCCTGACGTCCCTAGCTTCATCTAACCTAGAGCGTTTTGAAAAAACGCATTTCGGAAGCATAAGCCTCGGTGCTGAAAATCAACCTTTTTGAACATGTACTATGAAGGGTATTATAGCAAACATTCGTTCCTGAATGTGAAGCGTATATGATGATTTCATCACAAAAAAAACGTGCAGTCTCCTCCTGATCAGGATGGATGTCTGCACGCTGGTTAACGACAACGACTTATGGTACTCTTTTCTGCATTTGATCTAGACTTTTGAATTCATATCCCCGGTTCCTGGCTTCGTCAATAATCCGGCCCAAGGCCTCCGTGTTATCCTTGGAGATCGAATGCAGCAGGATGACAGCGCCCGGGTGGAGCTGCGCGGTTACCTTATCATAAGCATACTGCGCACCGCGCTGGGACTTCACGTCCCAATCCATATACGCGAGCGACCAGAAGACATTGGTATAACCCAGCTGCTTGCTGGTCGCTAAGGACCGCTCATCGAATATGCCGCGCGGAGTACGCAAATATTTCATATCCGGCTGGCCAGTTATCTGCATAACCTCCTTCTTCACCCGTTCCAGCTCCTCGGTCAGCTTCTCTGACGAGATGGTGGTCACATCCGGATGATTCCAGGAATGGTTGCCGATTATATGGCCTTCGGCCGTCATCCGCTTCAGCAGTTCTTCCTGTGTCTTCACGTAATGTCCTGTCACGAAAAAGGTGGCTGGCACCTTCTTCTCCTTGAGCGTATCCAGGATATTGGCGGTATACCCGTTTTCATATCCATTATCAAACGTCAGATACAGTTCCTTCTGTTCGGGATCGCCCATAAAGATGGCGCCGTATTTTTGCAGAAGCTCCTTGAAGCCTTCTTCATTGATCGAGGGCAGCTGGCCATTGACACTTTTCTTAAACCCAAAGTGAAACGGACCGCTTCCAGCAGCCAATACTGCTCCGGAGAAGGCCAGCATCACCGACAGACTCACCAGAAGTGCAGCGGCCGGCCGAAAGATATGGCGTTTCTTCATAGCCGTTCTCTCCTTCTTAGATGTAATATCAATTGAACACCCCTTATGAAAATTCCACCAAGGGTTGCATTCATCTAATATCCCACCAATCGGATCAAACTATGTGCTTGTCCATTCGCAAAAAGAGTTTTAAGCCTTCCCTCATCAGGTGATTTTGATAGTACGGCCTTCCTCATGACTTTGCACTGCGTATTCAATCATGCGGATAACGTCGCGGGCTTCTTCCGGCTGGACAGGCAAAGCTCCGCCTTCAAGTATCGATTCGGCCAGTCTTTGATAAAAAGCCTGATAACGTCCCGGGAGTGTCTCAATCTCGCCTTGGACCGCCAGTCCGCTCAGCTCGGTAGCAAGCTCCCCGTATTGATCCGGCTGATCTTCGCCCCAGCCCGCATCTCCTGGATACATACCCTGCTTGAGCTGGCCTTCCTGGGGATCCGTTCCGTATTTCAGGAAGCTTCCCTTATCGCCGTGAAGCTCGAATCTTGGTCCGGCTTGTCTTACCAGCGATCCGGAATGCAGAATAACGCGGAACGTTGCGTATCCGAGCACCAGGTGAAAATAATCATAAGTCTTGGCCCCTTGGCGTTCTATGTTCAAATCCGCCCATAGCGTCTTCGGCATACCGAACAGGAACAAGGCCTGATCAATTAAATGAGAACCCAGATCATATAGAATTCCGGAGCCTGGGACCTCCTGCTCCCTCCAACCTTCAGATTTCACCTCGGGACAATAACGGCTTAGCTGCGACTGATAAATAGAAAGCTTGCCAAGAGCGCCCGTCTCCAGCAAATTGCGGACGGTTAGAAAGTCATTGTCCCAGCGGCGGTTATGGTACACCGTGAGCAAGACTCCCTTCTGCCTGGCCAGATCAATCAGCTGGTCTGCTTCAGCTGACGTCACCGCAAACGGCTTCTCGACAACCACATGCTTCCCTGCTTCGATCGCCAACCGGGTATAATCATAATGCGTTTCGTTCGGGCTCGTGATGATGACTACATCAATCTCCGCTGACAGGAGTTCTTCCACGCTTCCTGCAACCGCCACATCTGGCAAATCCTTGCGAACTTTATCCGGATCTGATGAAACAACCGTGTGCACATTGTAATCCGGCACGCTTCTCAGGATCGGCGCATGGAATACGGACCCGGACAGCCCGTAGCCGATAATCCCCGCTTGTATTGTCATAACCTAAGCCTCCTCCCATCATTCTTCTGCTTGATTCTATACGCATAGCTTGGATTCCTTGCAACATCTTAACATTCCGCAAGTATTTTACAATAGAAACAGGTAAAGCCGCCTGCACATACCAATGTGCAGGCGGCTTCGTATCATTCTTGATTTAGTATGGATCTGCCTCATGCCCCATCTGCTCGGCGCCCTCGACCGCTCGTTCACGGGCGGTCGCATCCGAATCCCTCTTAGCTTGCTCCAATCCTTCCCTTACCCGGCGTCCATAATCTTCGTCCGCATTGGTAAAGTACTCTACCATTTTGTCCTGAATGCGAATGTCGCATTGAATCAGCGCACCCACCAGATTGTTAATCAAGTCATTTCGCTCCCAATCTTCAAAAGCCCGGTACGTATCTCCCGCTTGCTTGAAATCCAGCGTACGCTCCAGCTTCTGCCGGACGAGATTGGCATCATAATGGGGCTGATGCGGCTTCGCAGTCTGCGAGGCTTCCACTAGACCGTCAGTCATGGAAGGCTCGTAATCCACATGCGGGCTTTGCCCTGGCGCCTTATCTACGTAGTAAGACATTTGGCCGCCGCGCTGGTTTGTAGCAACGCGCTTCTTCGGTGCATTGATCGGCAGCTGCAGATAGTTGGTGCCCACCCGATGCCGCTGGGTATCCGAGTAAGAGAACGTACGGCCCTGGAGCATTTTGTCGTCCGAGAAATCAAGTCCATCCACCAGCACCCCCGTGCCGAAAGCCGCTTGCTCCACTTCGTTATAGTAGTTCTCCGGGTTGCGGTTCAGCACCATTTTGCCCACCTTCAGGAACGGGAATTGATCTGCCGGCCACAGCTTGGTTGCATCTAGCGGATCGAATTCCAGCTCTGGATGCTCCTCATCGCTCATAATTTGAACGCATAGCTCCCATTCCGGATAATCGCCGCGCTCGATGGCCTCATATAAATCCTGTGTTGCATGGCTGTCGTTTGTGGCCTGGATCTTGTTCGCCTCTTCCTGCGTGAGATTCTTGATGCCTTGCTTAATCGGCTCCCAATGATATTTGATGAGCACGCTGTTGCCTTCTGCATTGACCCATTTGTATGTATTGACACCGGAGCCCTGCATTTGGCGGTAGTTAGCCGGAATTCCCCAAGGGGAGAAAACAAACGTAATCATATGCGTCGCTTCCGGAGAACGGGAGACGAAGTCGAACATGCCGACAGGACCCGGAACGTTCGATACCGGATCGGGCTTGAACGCATGGACCATATCCGGGAATTTAAGCGGATCACGGATAAAAAATATTTTTAGATTATTTCCAACCAGATCCCAGTTCCCTTCCTCCGTGTAGAACTTAACGGCAAATCCACGCGGGTCCCGCAGCGTTTCAGGCGAGCCGGAACCATGGATAACGGTGGAGAACCTGACAAACACGGGAGTCCGCTTCCCTTCTTCCTGAAACAACTTCGCCCGGGTATACTTCGATACAGGCTCATCGCCCACTTTTCCGTATGTCTCAAAATAACCGTGCGCTCCTGCTCCTCGTGCATGCACCACGCGCTCCGGGATGCGTTCCCGGTCAAAATGCGTAATCTTCTCAAGATAATGATAGTTCTCCAGGGTCATCGGTCCCCGGCTGCCTACCGTCCTTACATTCTGATTATCCGATATAGGATGCCCTTGACGGTTGGTCAGCGTATCCTCCCGTTCACTCTCGCCCCGGTTCTGAGAATAGCCTTTCCGCTCTTGGTTCAAACCGTTATTCCCCTCATGTTCTTGACCACTCACGTGTGTCATTCCTCCTTGGATATATGGCTTATCACGATCCTCTTACTATGGATATTATGTCCAAGGAGTGAAAATGTATGAAATGCCCTTTATTTTGAAACAAACCTATTCCTCTTCGCCCAGCAGCGAACGCGTAAAGCTGATCCATTCCCTGACGGCAAAGGACAAATATCGGTCCTTCCTCCAGATCATCCCGAGCTGCCAGGGAATCGCGGGGTTATCCAGCGGCAGTATCGTCACACGTGAAGAATCGATTTCCTTGCAAATCGTCTCCGGGAGCAACGCAATACCCAGATTGGCAGCCACCATGCCGCTGATGAGATCCCACTGTGAGCTTTCATAGACCACCCTCGGTTCGAAGCCTGCACTGATGCACTCGCGGATGATTCGGTCATGCAGCGTAAAATCCTCCCGAAACAGCACAAACGATTCATCGGCAAGCTCATTCAGGTGAACATGCTCTCGATCTGCCAATCGGTGGGACGGATGCACCAGCAGGTTCAGCTTCTCTTTCAAGAAGGAGTAATAGTGGAATACGTCTTCGTTGACCGGCAGCACAGCCACCCCGATATCCGTCTTCCCGCTCTCCACATCTGCCTCCACTTTCTTGGCGCCATCCTCAAACAGTTGAATCGTGATCTTCGGATAATCCCGGTGAAACTGCCCGATCACTTCCGGGAAAAAGCTGGAGCCTACCATCGGGGGAAGTCCGATGCGAAGATGACCCCGCTTCAGATTCATCAGGTCTTCCAGTTCTGCGGATACCCGCTGAAAGGAATCGACCATCTGCTGGGCCTGTTGATACATAATCTGGCCTGCATCGGTCAGCTCAATCCGCTTGCCCTGCCTGTGGAACAAGGTTACGCCCCACTCCTCTTCCATATTGCGGATCGTTTTGCTAATCGTTGGCTGTGTAATATACAATCTCTCGGCTGCTTTGGTAAAACTCTGGTTCCTCGCCACCTCCAGAAAATACTCCAGATGCCGTATATCCATCCCATATCCTCCGTTCTTAGCTATCCATAGACAAATGGAATGCATGTTATTCGATATATGCATTTTACCTATGAAAATAATCGTTGTAAAATTTCATAAGAATGAAAAAACGAAGGAGGCCGGTCATGATTAACATGATAAAAGGAACGCTTCAAGTGGCCGGTTTCATGCTGCTATCCCTAGGAATGGATCAACTGGCAAAATGGCTGGATTGGGGGATTCCCGGCAGCATACTTGGCATTGTCGTTGTATTTATACTTCTCGAAACGAAAATCCTTCGACTGGAATGGATCGAGCTGGGCGCCAATTGGCTGCTCGCCGAATTGCTATTATTCTTCATACCTGCTGCGGTAGGAATCATGAAATATTTTCCGATGCTAGAAGCGGACGGACTCCAGATTCTCATCGTCGTTGTCTTTAGTACGATTATTGTGATGGTAAGTTCTGGGCTGACTGCAGGCTTCATCTCATCTAGAAGGGAGCGTAAAACACCATGAACATCCTGCTGAATATGATCCTCGGCCTGATGCTGACCATCGGAATATACGCGGGAGCCAAACGACTGTACCGCCGTCTCCCGAAGGTATATTTATCGCCGCTTCTCATCACCCCGGTCCTCATTGTGATTATACTGACACAAACGGGGGTATCTTATGAAACATACAATGAAGGTGCACAGTGGATCAGTAAGCTGCTTGGTCCTGCTACGGTTGCTTTTGCCGTGCCGTTGTACAAGAACTTCCAGACCCTTAAGAAGCATGCGGCCGAGATTATGCTCAGCGTGCTGACCGGGTCGGTACTGGCGATGGTATCCTCTGCGTATCTCGCAAAATGGATGCATCTGAACAGCTCCCTGGCTACCAGTCTTGTACCGCGCTCCATTACAACCCCCATTGCCATGAATGTCTCCGAAGTGATCGGAGGCGTGCCGAATATGACGGCCGTCTTTGTCATTATGACCGGGATTCTGGGCTCCATGATTGGACCTGCTGTCATGCGTATTTTCCGGATACGAGGCGATATTGCAAGAGGTGTTCTGTTTGGGACAAGCGCCCACGGAACGGGCACTTCGAAGGCATTCGAATTCAGCTCTCTATCCGGTACCATCTCCAGCATTTCGATGATTGTGGCGGCTCTATTCACCCTCGGAACCGCACCGCTGATTATGGCTTTTTTTCACTAATATTTTTCCAATGTTGTCAAAACCGGCTGCAGCCGGTTTTTTCGCTATCCAATCCCCGTTGTTAGATGAATATCTCCGACTTACTTTAACTCTTTGACAACCTTCACCGAAGAGGTCATAATAAATTCTGTTCATTAGTTGTGTAAATACAGGGTATAGAGAAAGTAAATTAGCAGCAGCGTATTACGCTAGCGATTCTCAAAAAACAGAATAGCCGCTAAAGCTCTGAAGCCAGTAATATGCGGCATGGAAAGGAAGGCGATACCGGTGTTCTCCACCTCTCGGTTTCGGTTAACGATCACGAAGCCATTCATATTTTTCTCTGTCATTATGCTGCTTAAAAGTTACTTGGCCTGGAGTGTCATCTTTGATGATGTTATACCATGGAAACCGCTTATCACAGAAATCCCTTTCATTTGGCTTGTGTTCAGCTTAATTGAGTGGTTCGCTTCCAAGCGAAAGCTCACGGTCTATATGATTGTTAATTTATTGCTGACCGCCATATTCTTTGCAGCCATTATGTATTATAAGTATTACGGCGTCATTGTTACGTATCATGCGTTAGAGCAGGTCAACCAGGTAACCGCGGTAAGCAACAGTGTCTTCTCCTTGATGGATCCGTACTATCTGCTGATCTTCACGGATATCATCGTGTTGTTTGTCTTGCTGTGGCGCAGTGATCGCGTAAAAAAATGGAAGATTCACCACGCCAAGAAGGAAAAACGCAAAATCATTCCTATCGTGTTTGCCGTTTCATTAATGCTGTGTCTGTTTCAGATCATGCCAAACCGCGCCAGCATGAACGAGATTGTGAAGGCGCAGGAAATGGGGATACTTAACTACGAGGCTTATACGATTTTCCAGCAGGAAAATACACAGCTGGTGGATGCCAAAACCATCACCCAGGATAAAGTAAACGAGTTAAAAGGCTTGAAGGCGTCAGATACGGAACCTCTCCTGTCGGGTGTAGCGAAAGGGAAGAACCTTATCATTATTCAGATGGAATCGTTCCAGAATTTCTTACTCGGTCTGAACATTGACGGTACAGAAATCACACCGAATCTGAATAAGCTTGCCAAGGAGAGCATGTATTTCCCGAACTTCTACCAGAATGTGGGCCAGGGCAATACTTCGGATGCGGAGTTTGTTGTGAATACGTCCTTCTACATTCCACCACGCGGGGCGGCAACCCAGCATTATGTGGATCGGGTTCTGCCAAGCCTTCCTAGGTTGTTGCAGGGAGCAGGCTATGATACGGCCACCTTCCATACCAATGTCGTAGAGTTTTGGAATCGCGGGGAGCTATACAAAGCGCTCGGTTTCAACCGGTATTATGACAAAGCATTCTTTGGTGAAGATGACAAGCTCTTCTTCGGTGCTTCCGATGATACGCTCTATTCCAAAACAGCTGCTGAGCTGAAGAAAATGAATGATGCCGGCAAACCATTCTATACGCAGATCATTTCGATGTCGGCTCACCATCCGTTTACGATTCCTCAGGAAAAATATCGGATGACGCTGCCTGACCGATATGAGGGAACCTTCGTCGGGGACTACATCCGCTCGCAAAATTATGCCGATGATGCACTCGGTAAATTCATCGAGCAGCTGAAGAAAGACGGCGTATGGGATAACAGCCTGGTGGTTCTCTACGGTGATCACCTTGGGCTTCCAATTTATTCCCTAGACAGCAAGGATAAAGAACTGATGCACGAAATCTATGGACGTGATTATACTTCCTCAGATATGATCAATATCCCGCTGTTGATTCACGGTGCAGGCGTTCAACCGGAAGTGAATGAGCAAGTTGGCGGGCAGGTCGACCTCTTGCCAACCGTAGCCAATCTGCTTGGTGTGTCGATGGACAATCAGCTCCATTTCGGGCAGGATCTGTTGAATCATAACAATAGTAGTTTGCTGCCGGAACGATACTATCTTCCTTCAGGCACATTCATTAACGATACGACCCTGTATATTCCGGGGATTGGCTATGAGGATGGAACCAAGCATCCGCTTCCGAACTCAGACGGGAAGAAGACTCAAGCTTCCAAGGATGAATTCGAACGCGCACTGCAGCTGCTCCATCTATCCGACAGTTATATTCGGCAGCTGCCTTTCCATAAATAATCTGCTTGTTAACAAGGCAGCTTCCCTTGATTTGAGGGGAACTGCCTTGTTTCTTTATTTTTATAAACCGCCAACAACCCTTGATATACAAGGGTTCCTGTAGGGAAGACCGACCGCCATTTGACATAGTGGCTTACTTTTTCTTATGATTAAGTACAATATACCTTGTTTTGAACACCGCGTTCGTGGTGAAATTACGTACAACTACTCTCATATTCATACACTGAACATTAAGCCATATATATTCTAGAGCAAATCGATTACGAATGTAGGAGTGACGATCCAACCTTGGACCCCACACGAAGGATAAACAGAATTATATGTTCGGCACTAGGCTTTTTGCTTATTGCTTCCATTTCGCAAATTCCCATGACTGACCTCGGCGATTCCGCTGCGGCCTCGGGATTGGAAGCATCTGAAGGCATTCTTCCTGCATCATCGCCGGTTCCCAAAAGCCCGGAACCCGTACGGTTAATGCTGGAAGCGAAGCACGATGTGTCTCTGCTGTCCTTGCAAAACGTTACCAGCTGCACGGATACCGATATGTTTCTTCTCCTCAAGCACATGAAGTTAGAACCTTTGAAGTTCCGGTCGAATTATGTTGATCACCATGCATAGTAAGCAATGGTTATTAAAAAACTAATTCAGATCAGATAAAAAAAGGATGTGTTTTGTTTGGACGACAGTATAGGCTTGAATTTGTTCTTAGTCGCAGTACTTATCGCAGCAACCGCTTTTTTCGTTATGACCGAATTTGCTATCATAAGACTTCGTCCCAGCCGAGTAGACCAATTAGTAATGGAAGGACGCAAAGGCGCCCTTGCCGTAAAAAAGGTAACTACCAATCTCGACGGCTACTTGTCGGCGTGTCAGCTGGGTATCACCATAACAGCGCTAGGGCTTGGATGGCTCGGAGAGCCAACCATTGAGAAAATTCTTCACCCGGTGTTTGATAGCTTGTCCATCCCTGCAGCGATAGCTTCGCTAGTCTCTTTCTTGCTTGCTTTTATTATCATGACTTATATCCATGTCGTTATCGGTGAACTTGCTCCGAAAACGATTGCTATTAATAAAGCCGAAGCCGTCTCGTTCTTCTGCGCGACGCCTATTATCTGGTTCAACCGGATCATGTACCCGTTCATTTGGCTGTTGAACGGCTCGGCCAACAAAATCGTTCGTCTGTTCGGCATGCACCCTGCCAGCGAACATGATGAAGCTCACTCGGAGGAAGAACTTCGCATGATTCTGAGTGACAGTTATGAGAGCGGAAAAATTAATCAGGCTGAATACGGTTATGTAAGCCGAATTTTTGCTTTTGATGATATGCTTGCCAAAGAAATTATGGTGCCGCGTACCGATATGATCTGTCTGTATGTTGATAAGCCGCTGGCAGCGAACCTGCAGATTATCAAGCGTGAGCAGTATACCCGTTTCCCGGTTGTACGTGGAGACAAGGACCAGATCGTTGGCATGGTGAATACCAAACAGTTCTTCTTGGAGTTTGATGACAATTCCAATATCGACTTGTCCAAGCTGATCCATCCGGCCATGACGGTATCCGAAGCGATTCCGATTAAGAAACTGCTGCGCAAGATGCAGCAGGAAGGAACGCATATGGCAATCCTTATCGACGAGTATGGCGGTACCTCCGGCATGATTACGATCGAGGATATTCTGGAGGAGATTGTCGGCGAAATTCGCGACGAATTCGATGAGGATGAAGAGCGCGAGCTGACCCAGCCTGAGCCAAACCGCATCATTGCTGACGGTAAGGTTCCGATTAATCGAATCAATGATCTCCTTCATACCGATCTCAGTACAGATGATCTGGATACAATTGGAGGCTGGCTGTACGGAAACAACTCGGAGCTTTCCAAAGGCGACACGTATACCTATCAGGACCTGACGTTTACCGTTATTGAGAAGAAGACTCACCGTTATACAAAGCTGCAAATCGTTAAAGAAACGAAGGAAAGCGCAGCTGAAGAGGCCGCTGTCCTGACAGCTGTTGCCGAGAATAACGAGTAGTTACAATAAAACCGCCCTGCATTCCTTATTGAATGCAGGGCGGTTTATTTTCGTTACAAGCGTTATCCGGTTATGATGAACAAAGATAAAAGTATATAATCTAAATTCTGTTTTCAATGGCAAACCAATGGACCTCATTATGAGTCTATATAATAGTAGGCAGTCTCCTATAAACTGGATATATCTGCCAAAGTATCGGTAGACAAGGAGGTTATCATAATCATCAGAATAAGAAGGATTTCGCTATTTGTGCTCATGAGTGTCCTGGTAGCCGCATCGTTCATGTGGAATGGCGAACAAGCTGCTGCCAAAACTGCCGGGGGATATACCGTGGAAGCAAACGGCTTTCACCTAACGGACGTTTATATTCTCGAAGGTAAGACTTACGTTCCACTTAAGTCTTTAGCCTTGGCGTTGGGATATGAGGTCTCCTATTCCCTGCAGGAGGAGTTCGACAACTTTCATCACTATGACCTGAATTCCGCAAGCAGTCCCCTGGTATCGATATGGGGCAATGCCACTTGGGGATACACAATTGTTCGACGGGCAACGCAGGAGATGAGCGTGAATGACGTTAATATTTACACACCGTCCAGGCTGTGTCCGCCTGAATCGGACAATTGCAGCCTCGATAAGAGCAAATATGAAGGGCCCTTCCTCTTCAATAACACCCTCTACGTGCCTGTGCGGGATATAGCCAAAGCTTTTAATCTGAAGCTGACCATCACATTGACACAGGATGGACGCCTCCTTCAGCTGTCTCCGCGCTGACAAAGCTTCTCACCTATAGTTAAGTTCCTAACAATAATCAAACCAAGCCAGGCCGAGTCATAGACTCAGCCTGGCTTCCATTTTAATCAAGTGTATCCACCAGCCTGTTCATTCCAGCCCTCTCATCTCGATATCAGCTACGGACGTAATTTTCGATATATCAAATGCTCTGAAGGTAGCGATGCTGCTCTTCTCCTTCATGACATCAATATCCTGCTCGGCCTTCTTTACGTTACCCGGCGTCTTCAGGTCTGCAGCATAATAATCAATCGTAAGATCCGTCTCCCCCGGTACCGTGACGGAAGGCAAGCGCTGGATTAGCTCCAGTACGCGTTCCTTCTCCTGGTTCATATTATCGGCCGTCAGATCGGCGAATACGATTAAACTTATATTTTGGCTGACATCTCCGCTGTCGCTGGCAAGCTGGCTATAATCACGCACAACCGTGTTGCTGTTGGTATAAACATAAGCGCGTCCAAACGCCTGGTTCGGGTAAATCTCATCCAGCAGGGGCTTCAATCGCTCCTTCAGCTGCTGTCCCCAGAGCAGATTCAGATACGTATCATTCGACATGACAGGAGGACTGGCATCATTACTCTTAAGCGTAAACTTCAGCTCAGGCGCCTGTTCGGGATGGGCTTTAAGTTGGTATGAACCGATAGCCCATGTATAGTCTACATCCGTCACCTTAAAGGATTCATTGTACTTCTGCTCCAGATAGGACTCGGCTGCTGTCTGCACCACCTGCTTCTCGGCGGCCGTTTTCACGAACGGTGCCGTGCCATAGGTATACCCCGCGTAAATGGAGCCAGCGAACAGAGCAAGTCCGATAATGGTCCGCAGGGCAATCTTCCAGGGGGAGGAAAGCTTCTGCCGCCGTTTCTCGTCAAACCTCGGTTTTCTGGGTGATCTGTAACTGAGGTAAATAACCGGTATAATTAGCCCGATCAGATGAAGTCCAATTGCAAGTGGCCCAATAATCAAGCCCAAATATCCCAATGTCATGAAAAAGATAAACAATGCCGCTCCCTGGAGCGCCATAAGCAGCGTGCCGCCTATCAGCATGCCTGGTGTTCCGATATAAAACATCCCCAGCCCGGTGCAGATCAATGAGAGCAGCGTGGCCAACCATTGATGCTTTCTCAAGTTATCATCCTTCCTCGCTATTCGATAGTCTCAAACCAAAGTCCACTTCACCATAGTGAAATGGGCTCCTTGGGTTTAACAAAAAGACCTGTTGCGTTATCCAAGCTCCAAATATCTATGCTACTCCTTCGGATGGATCATATCTTCCGGACGAACAATCCGGTCAAAATCCTCTCCGCTTAGCAGACCGCTTGCCAGAGCTGCTTCCCGAAGTGTTGTCCCTTCCTGATGCGCCTTTTTCGCGATCGCCGCGGCATTCTCATAACCGATATGCGGATTCAAGGCAGTCACCAGCATCAGCGAACGCTCCATATTGGCCCGGATGACCTCCAGATTGGCCTCAATGCCGACAGCACAATGCTGATCAAAGGAATCCATAGCGTCCGACAACAGGCGTACCGACTGCAAGAAGTTATAGATGATGACCGGCTTGAAGACATTCAGTTCAAAATTGCCCTGACTTGCCGCAAAACCGATCGTAGCATCGTTGCCCATCACTTGGCAGACCACCATCGTGAGCGCCTCGCTCTGGGTTGGATTTACTTTTCCCGGCATAATGGAGCTTCCCGGTTCATTGGCAGGGATCGTAAGCTCGCCTATGCCTGAACGCGGGCCGCTAGCGAGCCAGCGAACGTCATTGGCAATCTTCATCAGGTCGGCAGCCAGTGCCTTCAGCGCGCCATGCGCAAATACGATCTCATCATGGCTGGTCAGCGAATGGAACTTGTTACTGGCCGATGTATAGCTTTTTCCCATCTGCATGCTGATTTCCGCCGCGGCCATCTCTCCGAATTTCGGATGTGCGTTTATGCCCGTACCGACAGCAGTACCGCCGATCGCCAGCTCGCGCAGCGGTTCTACGGCAGATGCCAGCATGAGTTCGCACTTCTCGAGCATCCGGTGCCAGCCGCTAATTTCCTGTCCCAGCGTCAGGGGTGTAGCATCCTGAAGATGCGTACGACCGATTTTGATCAGGTCTTTGTATTCATCGCTTTTCTTCTCTAGTGTTTTCTTCAAGCGGCGCAGAGCAGGCAGCACATGATCTTCCATGGCCACGACCGCAGCCATATGCATTGCTGTCGGAAATGTATCATTAGAGCTTTGGGATTTATTGACGTCATCGTTGGGATGAACGCGCAGAGCGATGTCCTTCTGCTCGAGCAGCTGGTTCGCCCGGTTTGCAATGACTTCATTGACGTTCATATTGGACTGCGTACCGCTGCCGGTCTGCCAAACCACGAGTGGAAAATGATCATCCCATTTGCCGTCCACAATCTCGTCGGCAGCGGTCGTAATCGCATCTGCTTTATCTGCATCCAGTTTACCGAGCTTGTTATTAACAATAGCCGCACTCTTCTTCAAAATCGCAAATGCCCGGATGATTTCCTTCGGCATTGTCTCGGTACCAATCCGGAAATTCTCGGAGCTGCGCTGTGTTTGCGCTGCCCAAAGCTTATCTGCAGGCACTTTGATTTCACCAAGGGTATCCTTCTCAATACGATAATCCATCCCAACTTCCTCCTTTGACTTCCTTGAATGTGGCTATACATTAAACGAGAGTTATTCTGTCAGCGAAGCCACTCGATCATTCGTTCAATGTGCATAGCTAAAACGCTTTAATATTCATCTCCCCTATTATGACACATACCTGCCCAAGAAAAAAACCATAAGGGCGAAGAGCAGGAGCCGCTCCTTTTTGGATATCCCGTACTCCCGCATTTTTATAACGCACTCGCATAGGTGTCAAATCATACGCACGGCTTATCCTCCGCCCTTAGGTTGTATTAACCCTTTACCCAGCCCAAGACTAAAAAAATCTCAGTGGGGATGTCGGGAGGACTTCTATTTCGTATTGGAAGCTCAGAAAGGTTTAGGAAAAACAAAAAAAGAACCGCCCAAAGGGGCAGTTCTCTTGGCATCCATTGCTAATAGCAGTCTATATGGCGGGGCGATCTAATCGGTATAAGTTACGATACCGCGGATAGCGTTCCATCAGCTCAGCATGCGTTCCGCGCATAACGATTTGACCGTGTTCCATAAAAATGATCTCATCCATATTCTCTACACCGACCAGGTGATGCGTAACCCAGATCAGAGTCCGGTCCTGCAGACTGGCGAACATGGTGGAGAGCAGCTCCCGTTCGGTTTTGGGATCCAGTCCGACTGTAGGCTCATCCAGAATGACGACAGGCGTCTTCTGCAGCAGGATTCGGGCCAGGGCTACACGCTGACGCTCTCCACCGGAGAAACGATGTCCGGCTTCCTGCATGCGGGTGCGGAGCCCTTCGGGAAGGGAAGCCACCAATGGTTCAAGACGCGCCATGGCAACGGCATCCCGTATCTCTGCGTCTGTGGCATTCGGAGATCCGAGCCGGATATTGTTCTCAAGCGTTGTATCGAACATATGCGGGCTCTGATTCAATACTGAAATTATAGAGGAAATTCCGTCGCCAAACCTTGTAGACTCCACACCGCCCAGGGTGAGACTTCCCTCTGAAGGTGTCAGCACGCCTTGAACAAGCTGCAGCAGCGTAGACTTGCCGGCACCAGAGCGCCCTATGATGGCTACCTTGGCTCCAGCCGGAATATTGAGCGAAATATCAGTTAATACGGACCCTTCCCTACTGTGATCGGATGATACAAGTGCGCCGCCTGCTTCCTGGTCATATCGGAAGCTGACGCTGTCCGCCTTCACATGAATACCACTGCTCTTTACCGATTCGATCTCATCCTTGCTCAACAGTTGTCCTTGATTCGTCTTCCTGTCAGAAGCATCGGCGCTTTCTATCGCCTGAAGCCTTGCGACCGATTGACCGTACTGCGGAATCCGCTCTACCGCTTCGGATACAGGCAGGAATGCATCCATTAACGGAAAGACCACCAGTACAAAGGCTGCGATTAGCGTAACATCGATTGAGCCATCCGCATACTGCCTTCCCGACCAATACACCATCGATACCACCGTCACGGCAACTACGCACTGAGCGATAAAGAAGCGAAGACGCGACCAACGTTTGAGTGAGCGGTCCGTCCGATCCACTTCGGCTTCATCCCCCTCATAACCGGTCAGAAATTCCGTCTGCCGTCCGCTGACATACCATTCATGAATGCCCAGCACCGCATCGGTCAGCTTTTGATACAGATTGCTGCGGGCCTGCTTCATCTCCCGATTCTTCCGTTTGGTGAGCAGTAAGGAAATCAGCGGCAGGACCAGAATGAGCACCGCTATATACAACGCGAGCAGAAGGGCAAATGCTGGATCAAAGAGGCCGACAGCCAGAATAACACCAGCGTATAACACAAGCGCCACGATGGATGGAAAGACCGTCCGAATATAAACATCCTGCAAATACTCGATATCATCGGAGAGCACACCCAGCAGGTCCCCGGTGCGATAGCGGGAGGATAGACGGAGAGCCTGCGGTTCTAGGATACGGTACAGCCGCAGACGCATATGGGACAAGATGCGCAGAATCGTATCATGACCCACCAAACGCTCGACGTAATGGATTACCGCACGTCCAATCCCAAAGGTGCGGACCCCAACGGTCGGCACGTACACCATCAGAATATTCTCTGGACGCAGGGCAGATTTGGAGATCAAATACCCGGAAGTGAACATCAGCATCCCGGCAAACAGGATGGTGAGCACGCCCAGGATGACAATGAGCAGAAAACGCCAGAAGTTTGCCGTTACGTAAGGCCGAAACCACGATTCCTGCTTCATTGTACTCCCTCCATTTGCGATGTGATCAATCCGTAATAAACACCCTGTCGAGCCATAAGCTCCTCATGAGTTCCCGTTTCCGCGATCCGCCCCTGATGCAGAACAAGGATATAATCCATATCCTGCATCCAGTGAAGTCTGTGTGTCGCCAGGAACACCCATTTGTCCTGAAAAAGGGAAAGCATCGTCTCTTTCAGCTCATACTCTGTCTCAATATCCAGATGCGCCGTCGGCTCATCTAGCAGCAGTACCTTGCGGCCACCGAGCAGCGCTCTCGCCAAGGCTACACGCTGCGCCTGACCGCCGCTTAATGCGCGGCCACCGCCGCCGATCATCTCCGCAAGTCCGCCCGGCAAATGCTCTACCAGTTCCGACAGACCCGCCGCCTTTACCGCTGCCTCTACTTGCGTCCTCGATGCCTCAGGTGCATAGAAGCGCACATTGTCCTCCAATGAGGCCCCGAACAGATATGGCTGCTGCGGCATATAAGTCACCTGCGTCCGCCACTCCTGTCGGTTCGATTCATCAAGCTTCACGCCGCCTAGCTCCATCACACCGGATGTTGGCGCCATAAATCCGCCTAACAGCTCGATCAGCGTTGTTTTGCCGGCTCCACTCTCCCCAACGATGCCAATCTTGCCCCGGCCCTGTATCCGGAAGCTGACATCTTCCAAAGAGGCAGGTCCCTGCTCTTCGTGCCTGAGACCAATCCCGGACAGCTTCAGTACGCTGTCGTTATCCCATTGGAAATGCGGCTTCGTTTGGGAGGAAGCGGGCAAATTATCTTCAATTTTAAATGTTAGGTCTGTTTGTGACTTCGAGGCTTCCCGAATCATGGATTGCATCGCTTCCCCTGCCTGTTTGCCGTCCAGCGTAGCATGAAAGTCCGCTCCGACCATCCGTACCGGCAGAAAATACTCCGGGGCCAGAATCAGTATAAGCAGTGCAGGCAGCAGCTCCAGGCTGCCGTTAATGAGGCGTAAACCCAAATTTACAGCAACGGATGCCACGGACAGCATCGTGAAGAAATCCAGCGCGAAGGATGACAGAAAGGCTACGCGCAGTGTTCGCATGGTGGCTGCGCGGTACCCCTCACTGACTTGCTGTATACTTCTGCTGTGCTGGCGGCTCTGCCCAAGAAACTTTAGCGTAGTCAGGCCTCTCAGCGAATCCACAAAATGATTGGACAGCATCTTGTAGGAATCCAGCTGCCGTTCGGTTTGCTTTCTAGCAGCAAGCCCAACCAGAATAAGAAATACGATCAAGATCGGCATGGTCACCAGCAGGATGATACCCGAAATCCGGTCTGTCATGAACACATACAGCCATACCAGCGCAGGAGTAATGCCTGCTCCCATCATGCGCGGTATCGTAAGCTCCACATATTTGCGAAATTTGCCGATGCCCTCCAGCACAAGCGTAACCACATTACCTGTTCCTTCTGTCCGAACGAAGGCAGGCCCGTTTTGAAACAGCTCATCCAGCAGCTGCTTTCTCAGGCTCGTGCCCGTCTCCTCGGCAAAGCGCTGCGCGATTCCTTGCTGACAGGCGGAGATGCCGTGACGTGCCAGAAACGCAAGCAGGAACAAGGCAATGGTGTCCCCCTGCTCCTGCAGCGTTGATCCCGCAAACAGGGCCGATATGGCTTCCGCCAGCCATTTGGCTTGCAGGAGGATGGCCATGCTCTGTGCCAGGGTACATACGGCGACAAGGAGAAATACCGTCTTGGCGCCTTTGTATCCCAGCAGATCTTTTCCCATTAGTATTCCAGATGCTCCTTCTCATGTACCCGTTTATGGAAAACGAAGTAGCTCCAAATTTGATAACCCAGTACGAATGGCAGCAAGCTTACCGCCACAATCGTCATAATTTTGAGCGAATACGGTCCAGAAGCCGCATTATAAATCGTCAGGTCAAATGCCGAACTGATCGAGCTGACCATTACGCGCGGGAACAACCCTACAAATACCGATGTTACCAAAAGGGCGATGACTGAACCAGTCATTCCAAAAGCCCAGCCGTCCCGCTTGATGTTCATGAAGTATCCGCCCAGCAGGAATGCGAGCAGAGCCAGCACCAGCAGTACGGTTAACACCACGCCCCGCTTCTCAAAGATATCGGTCATGAAATACGTCATAGCCCCGAATACTACGAACAGAGCCGCAACAGGAAGCAATAGCTTACGGGCCATATGACGAGCCCGCTCTTGAAGATCACCTACCGTGCGCAGTGTTGTGAACATTAAACCATGCAGCAGACAGAGCATAACCATTGTGAGCCCGCCAACCACAGTATAGACATTCACGACATCAAAGAAACCAGCTTGCATCTGCATCTCTTCGTTAATCGGAAGTCCCTGAATCAAGCAGGCGAATACAACGCCGAGCAGAAATGGCGGAAGCACGCTGCCGAAGAAGATCGCACCATCCCACACCCGTCTCCAGCGGACATCGTTCACCTTGCCGCGGAATTCAAAGGCCACTCCACGACCGATCAAGGCCAGCAGCAGGAAGACGAGCGGGATGTAGAATCCGCTGAACAGCGTAGCATACCAGTTCGGGAAGGCTGCGAACATTGCGCCGCCCGCCGTCAACAGCCAGACCTCGTTCGCATCCCAGAACGGACCGATCGAATTGATCATCACCCGGCGCTGGGTATCACTTTTGGCCAACAGCTGCGTGGACATACCGACTCCAAAATCGAAGCCCTCCAGGAAAAAGAATCCGATAAACAATACGGCAACGAGCACAAACCACAGTTCGTTAAGAGACAGCATTGTAGCCCTCCTTGTTAAACGGATCGTTTGCGTGGTGATCCTCTTCCTCCGCCGCATACGGTCCTTTCTTAATAACCTTGATGAACAGATATGCCATGACAGCAGCCAGCGCCGCATAAATGGCGGTGAACATAATAAGCGAGAACAAGATCGAGCCTGCACTTACGTTTGGTGAAATACTGTTCTCCGTGGTGATCAGCCCGAAGACCGTCCACGGCTGCCGCCCAATCTCTGTCATGATCCATCCCGATGTGTTTGCAATGAATGGAAGCGAAATACCAAAGAGCAGCAGTTTAAAGAACCACTTTCCAGCCTGTTCGACCTTCTTGCGCAGCATCAGCCACGCTCCGTACAACCCGAGCAGAATCATCATGCTGCCAGCGGCAACCATGATCCGGAAGCTCCAGAATGTAGTGCGCACAGGAGGGATATAATCCCCAGGTCCATATTGCTGTTCGTACTGCGCTTGCAGCTCTTTCATCCCGATGACTTCGCCGGAGAATTTACTGTAAGACAAGAAGCTGAGCAAATACGGAATTTTTAACTCCATCTTATTCTCCTGCTTATCCGGATCGATGGATGCAAAGACCGTCCAAGGCGCAGGATCGTCACTTGTTTCCCATAAGCTTTCTGCAGCGGCCATCTTCATCGGCTGTGTATCCACCAGATACTGTGCCTGTTGGTGACCAAATACAGCAACCAGAATGGAGGTAATAAGGCCAATTACGATGGCGATATGGAATGATTTTTTAAAGAAATCAAGGTCTTGCTTCTTCATTAGCTTGTAAGCACTAATCCCGGCAACCACGAAGGCACCCGTAGCCAATGCACCGAAGATGGTATGCGGGAACTCTACCAGCAGCTGACCGTTCGTGATCAATGCGAAGAAATCATTCATCTCGGCGCGCCCATTGTTCATTTCAAATCCGACGGGACGCTGCATGAACGAGTTCGCTGCCAAAATCCAGAAGGCGGACATCAGGGTACCGAAGGATACCAGCCAAATGCTGAGCAGATGGACCTTCTTCGATAAACGGTCCCAACCGAATATCCACAGCCCGATAAACGTCGACTCGAGGAAAAACGCCAGCAAGGCTTCGATGGCAAGCGGTGCACCAAACACGTCCCCGACAAAGCGTGAGTAGTCCGACCAGTTCATGCCGAACTGGAATTCCTGCAGAATGCCTGTCACAACCCCAACTGCAAAGTTAATCAGGAACAGCTTACCCCAGAACTTGGCCATTTTCTTATAGACTTCCTGGCCTTTGACAACATACATTGTCTCCATGATGGCAATCAGAAACGCCAACCCGATGGACAAAGGTACGAAAATAAAGTGAAAAATGGTTGTCGATGCGAATTGAATTCGCGCCAGCATAACCGGATCCATAACAGATACCCCTTCCCTTAGCTCACATAATCACTTCAAATTTTATTCTTTTTGTATTGTCGCAAACCGCGGTGCAAAGCATTGTGATAAAGATCACATTATAATGAATGAAATCGGTTTAAAAGTTATAAATTTGTGACGAAAATCACTAAGTTAAATTTGAAGCTATGTTAAGGGGCATTTTAACGAAAAAACAGGCGTTTACCAGTCCCTTGTTATAGGTTGCAGCAGGGTCTGTCTAACGCAAAAAAAGCAGGCTGCCATGAAGGCAACCTGCTTCGTTATATCTCGTCATTTTATCCGTAACTTACTGAACTGCACCAATCTCTGTCTCGATGAGCTTGAATTCTGTCACATCTGCGATGCCGCGATTGGTAATGCGGATTTCCGGGATCACCGGCAGCGCGATGAGGGAGAAGGTCATAAACGGCGCATGGATGTAGCATCCAAGCTCCTTCCATGCTTCCTCCAGGGCAGCGACTTCCTCCGCTACGGTCTCCACCGGACGGTCTGCCAGCAAACCAGCAATCGGCATTGCCACCTTCGCCAGCACCTTGCCGTCACGAACCACGATCATGCCGCCTCCGCATGCTGCCAGCTCATTCGCTGCCAGGGCCATATCCTCGGCATTCGTACCCATCACAAGCAGATTGTGGCTGTCATGTGCTACAGTGGACGCCACCGCGCCGGACTTCAGCCCGAAGCCGCTCGCAAAACCAAGCGAGATTTGTCCTGAGATGCCGTGACGCTCAATGCATGCCAGTTGAACCACGTCCTGATCCAGGTCTGGCTGGATCACTCCTTGCTGCACGGAGAGCACCGCCGTCATTTTGGCAGTACGGGCGCTGTTCTCGATGACACGCACCACATTCACTTCCGTGCGTGCTGCATCGAATTTGCTGCGCAGCAGGAAATCATCCGCAGTAAGTGGGCGCTGTAGCCGGACCGAGTTAAAAGCTTGCTCCGGGTACTGATAGACCGGGAATTCCTTCACAAGTTTGCCGTTCTCTGCTACCACTTCGCCATCCGTGATCACAACGGAAGGTACCATGCTCTTCAACTCATCAATCAGCAGTATATCAGCTGTCTTGCCTGGTGAAATGCTGCCAACCTCCATGTCCATCCCGAAATAGCGAGCAACATTGATCGTTCCCAGCTGAATGGCCGTAACCGGGTCTACGCCTTCCTCCATTGCACGGCGAACCACATGGTTCATATGCCCAAGTCTCAATAGCGTCTGCGGGTACACATCATCTGTAACCAGAGACATATTGTCTGTCCGCACCTTATCTTCCGTAATGACCTTAACAACTTCCTTCACATCCTGCCAAGCCGAGCCCTCGCGGATCATCAGGTGCATGCCAAGGCGAACTTTCTCCAATGCCTGCTCTCTGGTTACCGTCTCATGGTCGGAGTTTACGCCCGTTGCCATATAGGCCTGAAGCATCCGATCATCCTCTGCCGGAAAATGTCCTGTCACCGCCTTGCCTGAGCGCAGCGTGGCTTCGATCTCTCCGCTCATGGTCGGGTCACCGTATACAACGCCCGGGAAGTTCATCACTTCGCCAAGACCGGCAACACCTTCCCATGTCAGCCCTTCCTCTATGTCTGCTACACCCAGCTGTGCTCCCGCATCCTCCAAATCAAACGTTGCCGGCACACACGAAGGAATCGTGGTGAACACCTTCATTGGCAGCTGCTGCCCTTCTTCGTGCATCCAGCGCACACCCTCCATGCCAAATACGTTAGCTATTTCATGGGGATCCATGTAGACCCCGGTCGTCCCGCTAACAATGGCCGCTTTGGCAAACTCGGTCACCGTCAGCATCGTGCTCTCCACATGCATATGACCATCCAGCAGACCCGGCGTAATATAACGGCCATTCGCTTCAATGACCCGTGTCGCCTCCCCGATCGTATGATCCGCATTGCCGATATAAGCGATGCGCCCGTACGCCATCGCCACGTCTATATGCTCTTGAAGCTCGCCTGTAAATACGTTCACCAGCGTGCCATTCTTAATGACCAGATCGGCAGACTCTTCTCCCAGCGCAACCTTCCCCAGCTGACGGCTGACCTCGTATCGTTTCTGTCTTTGGATTGAACTCATGATGATTGCACGCTCCCCTAGTTTTGTGTAATGAACGGTAAATACATAATCGATCGCTTGATAACACGCCAAACAACCCGGACAGCGAATCTGCCCGGGTTACCAGTACTTATATCCATAAAGGAAAGAGATGTCCCATGCAGCAGCAATCTATGCTACCTAGTCTGCACATCACCTCAATCGTTAAAACCTGCGAAATTTCCAATCAAGATGATCCTGAAGGCCCGGCTTCATAGGTACGAAGCTGGGCTGGGTAGGGGGGAATCTCAACCTTCATGTAGTCAAGTCATTTACGGTAACCTGGTAGAAACGCCCGGGCCTTATCCCCCGGCATATACATCAAGATTTGATTATGTGAATATATTAACCTTTTCATTCATTTCGTTTCATTTGTTGTATGAATTATAATCCTCCTGACTTAGAAGTCAAGTGACCGGGAGGAATCTTTCAGCTAACTTATTAATTTACGTCTCTTATTGCCTCAGGAAGCAAAATGGTGATGGTGGTTCCCCTGCCCACTTCAGACCACACGCTTACCCGGCCCCCATGCGCTTCAACAATCGCCTTGGCAATGCTCATCCCAAGCCCTGAGCCATCCATGCTCTCTTCGGTATTCGTCCCCCGGTAATAACGTTCAAACAGATTACCGCGTGTCTCCTCGTCCATTCCCACGCCCTGATCGGTGACCAAAATCGCTGCCCCTACGGAATGTCTCTCTACCCGTACTTCAATGTGAACGCCTTGCGGATTATGCTTCACGGCATTCGTAAGCAGGTTATCCATCAGCCGCTGAAGCCATTTGGCGTTGCCGTCTACCATCATTGCTGCCTCACTGCCAACATAAACGAAATATGCATCTACCGTGGCATCGTTAACATATTTCAATACACAGCGACGAACGAGCTCATTCAAATCCAGCCGGGCCAGCTCCTGCGGCCGAATTTCATTCTTGAGTTGAAACACAAGGGAGAAGTCGTTGATCAGCTCCAGCATGTAATCACCTTTTTCCCGGATCACGGTGCCCATCTCCCGCAGCTCTTCCTGACTCCAATCCTGAGGTGCGCTCTCGAGCATATACCCATAACCCTGGATGGAGGATAATGGTGTACGCAAATCATGCGAAATCCCGGACATCCATTCCTCCCGATTACGGTCGAGCCGCTCCCGCTCCCGTTCGGTTTCGGCAAGCTGCTCGGCCATTTTGTAAAATGAATGGATGACTTCCTTGTACAGCTTGAAGCGCGTGCGCAGCTTCCCGTTCCTGCGGAACACCCGCTTCCGGTCTTTGGGGGTAAGGACTTCCTCATAAGCTCCTCTCCCCATTCGCTCAAACCATCCGGTAAACAGCAACAAGGGACGGCTGTACCTGTATCCATGCCAGATGGCGACTCCGAGCGACAGCAGCAGTACACAGATCATTGTCCATAGCGCCACGCGGATCAGATCATTCATCATCGGTCTCTTCCCCAGAGCACCGTCTTGCGGCGTATGGTAGATCCATGTGTTGCCGCTGTCCGCATCCCGGTAAACCGCGATATGTGTTGCATATGTGCCGGGCTGCTCCTGCATAGCCATAATCTCCAGCGGGTGATAGCTTGCTTTCGTCTCTGCACCTGATCCCACCGTTTGGACAACACGCCCCTCCCGGTCAATGACATGCAAATAGCCGCCAAGCTTTGCTAACTCATTATGAAGTTCCTCTTCAGACCCCTGCCTTACTCTGCCGTTTTGTTGGAATTCAGCATACCACTCCCGAAGATGATCCGAGCTTTCATCAATGCGACCCATCAGGTACAGCAACGGCTCTTCGTAAAACAGTTCCATTTGCCAATCCACCGTATACTTGCCGAGACGTCGATTCTCCTTTATTTCAAGTAAAATGTTCACCGAATACTCGGAAGGAATATTTGCAGATGTGTTGGTGGCGTGAATAACTTTTCCCTCCATATTCACCACCTGGAGCCACATATTCTTCTCCCGCAGCAGAAACTTCCAATGCTCCCCCAGCAGCACCTTGCCATCCTCCGTCACGGTCTCCATTACGATCCCGTCCAGAACACCTGTCGGAAAATTGCGCTCAAGCTCATCATTGTTTATATGCCTGATCAAGAAGAATAAGAGCACAATGAGAAAGCAAAACATAAACGCCGAGAATGCAATCAGTTGATATGTAAAATGAAAGGCCAATCTTCTGCGCAGCCTCATCGCCCTTTCTCCTTCATCAGCTTGTAACCAAGCCCCCGGACCGTCAGCAAATACTGCGGGTTACTCGGGTCTTCCTCAATACGCTCGCGGATGCGGCGGATATGCACCATCACGGTATTATCCTCGCCCATGCCATCGATGCCCCACACGGCCTCGTACAGCTGTGATTTGGAGAATACTACCCCGGGATGCTTGCAAAAATACAACAAAAGCTGAAACACCTGGGCCGGGCAAGGCACAGGCTCGCCCAGCACGGTAAGCTCACCGGCAGTTTCATCCACCTTGAACCGGCCGAAATCCCATGCACGCTGGATTGGCCGATGCTCAGCCGCCATGGTCCTGCCCAAGCCGCCTCGGCGCAGACGCGCTTTGATTCTTGCGGCAATCTCCAGCGGGTTAAACGGCTTGGTCACATAATCGTCCCCGCCCATTGCAAATCCGGTCAGCACATCCAGGTCCGATGCCTTCGCCGTCAAAAACAGAATGTGCGGACTGCCATAGGAACGGATTTGCGGACAAAGATCAAATCCGGTGCCATCCGGAAGCATGACATCAAGCAGCACAAAATCTGCTCCGTGGGCAGCGATTTCGCTAAGCGCCTCCTGACAACTGGATGCTGTGTATATGCGGTTAAAGCCTTCCTTGCGCAGCACCATCTGCAGCATTTTCACAATGGAAGGTTCATCATCTACAATTAAAATTCGTGTATGCTCCATATTTATCCTCACCCATATTTATGCTAGCATAGCAACCTTAACAGGAGTTAAACAAATGAGAAAACTGTTAAGAAAAAGTTAGGTTGCCGTTTCCGAGTAATTTCATTTCGAACTTTATACTTGGTTTCAGAGGTGATCGATATGAATTCATATAAACGTTCGACGACGGTTGATGCCATTCGCGGCTTGAGCTTGCTTGGCATCTTGATGGCCAACATGCTGATTTTTCAATATGGCATGTTTGGTAAGGATGAACTGCACTACTTCCAGCCATCCATCCTGGACCGGGTTAGCCATGATATGCTGAGAGTTTTCGTAGAGGCCAGCTTTATGCCGATTTTTACATTCCTGTTCGGCTACAGTATGGTCAAAATGAGGGAAAGCTTGACCGCCAAAGGACTCAAGTATGGACGCAGCTTTACCCGCAGGTCCATTCTGCTGATCCTTCTTGGTTTTCTGCACTCGACCTTCATATGGGAAGGCGATATTCTGCTGTTCTACGGAATCGTAGGATTCTTCCTGCTGCTATTTGTAAAGCGGAAGCCCAAAACACTCATCATATGGGGGACCCTTCTGCTCGCGCTGGTGTCAGCTTTCGGATACGGTATGCTGGAGCCTTCGGCTGCAGAAGGAGAGAAAATGGAGAAATTAGTAAAGCAATCCATCGAGGTATACAGCAGCGGCTCTTATAGTGAGATCTTTCAGTTCCGTTTAAACGGGGACATACCTTACGATCTACCAGATTGGCTGTTATTGCTGGTTGTCATCATTATTCCGTTGATGAACGCACCGATGTTCCTGTTTGGCATGGCGGCGGCAAAACGCGGACGCTTCCTCCATCCTTCCATGGAAATCAAGTTGTACTTGAGATGGTCGCTCCTTATTCCGGTCGGACTGGGTTTGAAAACGGCAGGCGTCATGTTGGGTAACTCCAATAGCTGGAGTGGTATCCTGATGATGCTTGGCGGTCCGCTGTTAGCGCTAGGCTATCTCCATTTGTTCGCTTCCATATACGCCTTCTCGTCCAGACAGTCGCTTTTGATCCGGGCTTTTGAAGCTGTTGGACGGATGTCACTAACCAACTATCTGTCACAAAGCGTTATATGCGTACTGATATTCTATGGATTTGGGCTGGGTCTCTTCGGTAAGCTCGGCGTACTGCAAGGAGCGCTGCTGGCGATCCTTATCTATGCCATACTGGCAGCCATCAGCCTGCTCTGGCTGAAAAGGTTCCGCAGCGGCCCCATCGAACGGCTGCTGCGTATAGGCACCTACTGGTCCTGGAGTGGAAGAGCCAAACCTAAACCACTGGCTCCGGTGGCTGCAGATCCTGTCGCAGAACTTCGGACCGAAGGTCCTCCTGCGTCCTAAGCGTATAAGCAGCTTCGGCACGAGGCTTGCTTCCTCCAGGCTACCAAGATGAAATCAGGTCTGCCGTTCATGTATAATGGACGTACGACAATAGGCTGGATGTTTCTCGGACTTTTCCGGTCAATACCGAAGGAGGAATCAAGCATGCTAGTGGTTACGAACTCAATTAAGGTTAAACCGGGCTTTGGAAAAGAAATTGCCCAACGATTCGCTGAAGCAAAAGGCGTACAGGAGATTGAAGGATTCGTGCGAATGGAAGTATGGCATGAAGCCAAAGAAGGCGCCGAGGCAGAGGAGCTGAAGATTTCCACGGTATGGGAAAATGAAGAAGGCTTCAAACGCTGGACTTCCAGCGATTCATTCCGCCAATCCCATGGTCAGGGGCGAAATGAGAATATATTGGGTGCTTCCCTGAACAAATATGAGCTCTTGGTCAGTCATACAAAGTAAACTGGCATAAGCTTGATCCTGCACCGTTCATATCGAACTGTTGGCAGTGCGTGCAGGACGCTGCCAATACAAATACCCCGCCCGGGCATCTGCCTGCTGGCTGGGTATTTTTTCTGTGGGGTAGGTCGCTCCTGCTACGTTCTCATTTCCACGAATCGTCATGGATGTACATAGCATATTGCAAGGCTGCTGCTATTCACTTACCGTATATCCCGGCAGCAATTCAGGGTTGTGGGCGCGCCCTATCTTGATCATGTAATCGTTCAGTTCATTCAGCTCAGGACCCTCCATTACATATAATTGCCTATTCACCTTAAACTCACTCGCTACACGAACCACCTGCTCTCCTTGCACAACATTCATAAAGAACAGAAAACCCGGCGGACTCGATTCTTCTTTACCTGTAATCCGTTTAGCTTGGATGGGCTCCAACCTCTCTATAACGGGTTCAATATCATTCTTATGGTCCAATATGATTCGCGTGCCGTCCCCATAAATCACCTGAATGGACTTCACCTCCGGTGGGTCCAGCTTTAGCAGTTCCTTAACGGAATACAGACTTTGATCCAAAGACTCGGCATCTTCGTTCGATTTGCTGCATCCACCCATTCCAAGCACCGCAATCATGCCCACCAACATGATATACAGGAACCTTTTTGACATTCGATCACCCCCAAGTAAGTTCCGCCATTCCCTTCTGTCCTGAAGTGATCCAAATACTATACAGACGAAATGGTTATATTAAGCACGATCAAGCAAACCCATCCCCTTAAGCGAAAGGAGCTTATGTTCTATGGAAAGTACACATGATTTTGTGGAAAAAATGAATGAGAATGCGGAGAAAGCCCGCCGCAACAAAAATAACGGCAAAGGCACACCCAGCGACAAACTGCCGACCAAACAGCACGGCACCAAGAAATAACATACAAGAACACCGCGATCCTGGCAGGATCGCGGCTATGATATCAGGGACGCCCGAAACACCAGTTATGAGCGCTCCCTCTACATATGACTTACAGCCCCTCGGATGCCTGCTTCAGCAGGGAGCCGAGCATATTATAATCAACCTGCTGCCCTGATGAGATTTTGATGGTTTTTCGTTCAGGCGGCCCTTCGAACAACTCTTCAGGAAAGTCCAGGCCATCCGCATGAAATATCGTAAAGCTGACGGCGCTCTTGGCGACACTGATCACGGCTGCATATTTTCCGTTTTTCAAAAAATGGGGCTTTTTATATTGAATCCTTTCTGTCACGTCAGGAATCGTCTCGTGTACCAGTTTGCGCAGCTGCTCGCTGACTTCCACCTTCCAGGCATCACTAATGGCTGCAATGTAATCTGTTACTTCTTGATTCATTTTATCTGCTCCCTCTATATCATAATATAGTATTTTTTCAGCTCAGCCCCGATGAACCATCTGCCAGGTCATTCCGTATCGGTCTATCACTTCTCCGTAATAGGCTCCCCAAGGCTGCAGGGCAAACGGATATTTCTCGGTACCCCCATCACTGAGATGGCGATAAGCAGCGCGGGCGTCTTCTTCGTGAGCGAACGTGATGGCCAGACCCATGCTTGAGCTCTTGGCGGTATCCTGAAAAGCATCAGTGAGGATAAGCTTATTACCGCCAGCCAGCGTTAACGACATGTGCATAATCTTATCTTGATGGGCTTCGGGTATCCCTGGCATGTCTTTGAATGTGGTCAATACATCGATCTCTCCACCCAGCGCCTGAATGTAAAAATCCGCCTGTCCTCTTGCATCCTCCGAAATAATAAAAGGTACCATTTGTGCTTGCATGTTCATCTTCCTCTCAATTCGTTTTTTTGTTTTATACCTAAATGACGAATGAGGTTTGGCCTAATCGACACTATTTCATATTTTTTTTAAAAATTTTTAGATTTTTTCTTCCGCATGTCTTAAGGCTCCGTTGACAGGCATTCTGCCGCACGGTTTAGCAGCAGAGCACGTTCCTTCGAGTTATCCGTCAGCGATGCCGCCAGCTTGAATTCCGCGCAAGCTTCATCCATACGTCCCAGCTTAAAGAGCATGTCACCCCTTACACTTGGGAGAAGATGATACCCCTTTAGGGCAGGCTCGCTTTGCAGAACATCTACGATTTCAAGTCCGATTTCCGGCCCGAAAGCCATGGAAAGAGCAACCGCCCGGTTCAATTCCACGATCGGGGAAGGAGAAACCTGAGCTAACGCCTCATATAGCGCGGAGATTCGAATCCAGTCGGTCTCTGCTGCACTCGGCGCTCCGGCATGACACGCGGAAATGGCAGCCTGGATGGCGTAAGGTCCCGTCATTCCGCCCAACCGCTCGATCCGATCCAGGGCGGCAAAGCCTCGGCGAATCAATATATAATCCCACAAGGCCCGGTTCTGATCCATTAGCAGGACAGGATCTCCCTGCGCATTGACCCGAGATTTGAACCTAGAGGATTGGAATTCCATTAACGCAACTAATCCGTGCACCTCGGCCTCTGTTGGCACGATCTCCGCCAGCACTCTCCCGATCCGAAGCGCTTCCTGACAGAGCAGCGGACGAATCCACTGGCTGCCAGATGATGCGGCATATCCCTCATTAAACATCAGATAGATGACTTCAAGGACGGATGATAACCTAGGTTTAAGCTCGGCTCCCTGCGGAATCTCGAATGCCACCCGGGTTGCCGACAGCGTGCGTTTGGCACGGACGATTCGCTGTGCAATTGTCGGTTCAGGCACAAGATAGGCGTGGGCAATCTCCGCTGTCGTTAATCCGCCGAGCAAACGCAACGTCAGGGCTACACGCGCTTCAGGGGAGAGAACCGGATGGCAGGTCATGAAGATCAGCCGCAGAATGTCGTCGCTTACTTCACCCTCCTCCGGCACTTCAAATTCCGAATCGATCTGGGAATCCATGTCGCGTCCCAACTGCTCATATTTCTGATCGCGTACTTTATTTCGGCGCAGCAGGTCCAGCGCTTTGCGCTTCGCAGCAGTCATAAGCCATCCGCCGGGATTGTCCGGTATACCGTCTTGCGGCCAGCGCTCTAGCGCAGCGATCAGTGCGTCCTGAGCCAAATCCTCGGCAAGGCCGATATCACGCACCATCCGGGTCAGGTAGGCTATGATTTTGGAAGATTCGATTCTCCAGATGGCGTCAATCGCAGCATGGGTATCGGCCGCCGACATTAGGAATTCTGCCTCTGGATGTGCTCACGCATTTCATATTGCTTCGCCTGTGCATCCGGGTCCTGCGTCAGCTCGGTCGGTTCAAACACCTGACGGAGCTCAATCTGCCCAGCACCGAAACCATGCGGATCGGGCATCCGCTTGGCCCATTCGATCGCCTCTTCCCTCGACTTCACCTCAATCAAGGTATACCCCGCGATCAGCTCCTTCGCTTCCGTAAAGGGACCGTCCGTGATTTTCGGCTTGCCCCCGGGCTCCGGATAAGAAATCCGGATGGCGCCTGCGCTAGGATGCAGCCCATCTGCTGCAAGCAGCACACCCGCCCTGGCCAGTTCCATGTTGTACCTCATCATGGCATCCAATTGCTCTGCGCTTGGCAGCACGCCCGCCTCGGAATCCTCGGTTGCTTTAACAATCATCATAAATCTCATCACTTTATACCTCCCTGGTTATCCCTGCTTATACTCAAAATTTCCGTGTTATGCTTCATTAACGAACAGAGCTTCTCCTAATCGACAAACCCATCAAATTTTTATAAAAAAATAATTTACCATTATTTCGTGATCAGACCCTATTTTCCTGTAAGAAGAATCCACTCCCCTTAAAAAATCTACGAGGATTAACATGAACGCCTGAGTGGTCAAAGGGTATCACCGCCCCTGTACCGAAGTGATTAGCTATCATTTCTCATGAATGCGGTGATCTCTTATGGACGTTATGATCCCAAACCGGATCCATATTATCGGCTCCGTCGGCAGCGGTAAAACGACACTGGCCAGAGCACTGGCTGCTCAGTTAAACCTTCCTTATTATGAGCTCGACAATGTCGTATGGGAAAGAGCCGAACCGGACGATATTCGCAGAAGTGAAGCGGACCGGGATGCGTTATTGCTAAGCATCGTCAACAACAATTGCTGGATTATCGAAGGCGCTCATCTGAATTGGGTCAGCCCCAGCTTCCGCCGTGCAGACCTTATCGTATTTCTGAACCCGTCCTATTCCACGATAATCTGCCGGATCATCACAAGGTTTATCAAGCAGCGACTGCGACTTGAACTGGCACACTACACCCCTACCTGGAACATGTTCATTAAAATGTTCCAGTGGAGCGCCGCCTATCAGCGGAAAGGCAAATATCAGATTCAGGACGCGCTCGCGGGTTATCCAGGAAAGGTGGTTGTCGTGAAGAATCATGGACAACTCATGCAGCAGCTTAAACAGTGGAAGCCCTCCATAGAACAGCAAGAAAGGACCCCCGGTTAACCGGAGGTCCTTCTCATTTAGAAAATATTCATGCTTAAATATCGTTCTCCTGTATCCGGGGCAATGCAGACAACCCGCTTGCCTTCCCCCAGCCACTCCGCTACGCGAAGAGCCGCGAATACTGATGCGCCGGAGGACGGGCCTACCAGTATCCCTTCCATACGGGCCAAATTCCGGGTGGTTTGCAGCGCATCCTCGTCAGCGATCTGGATGATCTCATCATAGATACCCGTATTCAGAATCTTCGGTACAAATCCCGGGCTTGTGCCCACCAGTTTATGCGGTCCCGGCTGTCCGCCGGAGAGCACAGGGGAGCCCTTTGGCTCGACTACTGCAATATGCAGGTTCGGAAAAGACTTCCTCAGCTCTTCTCCGGTTCCGGTTACGGTACCGCCCGTTCCTGCCGTTGCCACAAAGGCATCCAGCCGCCCTTCCATCTGCTCCAATATTTCCGGTGCTGTAGTCATTCGGTGAATGTCCGGGTTAGCGGCATTCTCGAACTGCTGCGGAATGAAGCTGCCTGGAATCTGTTCCTTAAGCTCAAGTGCCTTGGCAATCGAGCCTGGCATACGTTTACTGCTTGGTGTGAGCACGACCTCCGCTCCATACGCCTTCAATATATTTATCCGTTCCTTGGACATGTTATCCGGCATAATCAGGATGGCCCGATAACCCTTGGCGGCTGCGATCATCGCCAGGCCAATACCCGTGTTCCCGCTCGTCGGCTCGATTATGGTGCCCCCTGGCTGGAGCAGACCCTGCTCCTCTGCTGTATGAATCAGATTGTAAGCCGCGCGGTCCTTCACACTGCCGGAAGGATTGAACCTCTCAAGCTTGACGTAGACATCAGCTGACCCTTCCTGAACTAACCGCTGAAGTTTTACCATTGGCGTTTGACCGATCATATCAACTACACTGTTATAAATCTCCATGGTGTGGATGTTCTCCTTTTATATATGAAGTGAAGTCGCTTTCCGCTAACTATATTACTTATAAAGACAATAAGCTTACTCGGATTATAACAAAATCAACGATTGACGTACATTCCCGGAAAACAGACGCATGAAGCTGATACTTTTTTTCACGCTGGCCCACGGCATGAACAAGGCAAGGCTCGCCGCTTTTCGCATGGATATATGGTATGCTGTTCACAGTAAATAACGATCACACTTCCCTCGGAAGGTATGATTTTCCCATAGTTTTTTACACGATTCACATGTTAGAGGAGGCAAAACAAGCGTGAATATTCCGCTGTCACTACCTGAAGATCAACCCATTCTACTGCTCGACCGGACTCATGATTTATCGCACCAGGACGTGCTCTACCATTTTGCACTGGACGAGCTGCTGTGCAGGCAGACTGGAGAAGGCGGACCGGCCATCTGCCATCTGTGGCGGCATCCGCATGCTTTTGTTATGGGCGTGCGCGACAGCCGCCTACCTCAGGCATCCCGAGGGGAAGCTAAACTTCGCTCTCTGGGCTATGACACGGCCGTTCGCCATTCGGGCGGTGCCGCGGTGCCCTTGGACGCCGGTGTAGTCAACCTGTCCCTCATCCTCCCGTTCACCTCTGACCGACCAGCGCCTGACTTCCATCTGGACTTTGAAATTATGGTAGAGCTAATCCGGGAAGCCCTTCACAGCACGGGCCAAACCATAGATACCGGCGAGATTGCCGGTGCCTTCTGTCCCGGGACGTTTGATCTAAGCATAGGCGGCCTCAAATTTTGCGGCATTGCCCAGCGGCGACAGCGGAAGGCCTTCATTATTCAGGCTTTTATCATTGCCGAAGGTTCGGGCAGCGAGCGTGCAAGGCTGGTTCGTTCCTTCTATGATATTGCCGCCGCTGGCGCCGATCCCAAGCAGTATCCTCTTGTTGAGGCTGGCAGCACGGCGAGCCTCGAGGAGCTGACGAATCTCGGCAGCGGCGCCGAAGCCGCTCATCATTTCACGGCAGCCGTTAAAGAGGTCATTCGCGCATGTCAAGCAGGTCGGGAGCTAACCGAGGCCGCCTCCAGATTGGTTATGCCGGGCACGGAAGAAATCCATGCCATGGCTGAACAGATGCGTCAGCGGTATAAAATCGAGGAATAAATCTTTTTCAGAGTCAGATACGACGAAAGGTATAATCACACCCCCATCTTGGGCAACCCAAATACTAGAACGGGCTTCATTCCCCAATTCTATGAAGGAGGTGCTATGTATGGACGATACAGAGAATCGGTGCGAATGCTGCGGCAGAACTGGGGTGGAAACCACCGTTCATCATCTGACCCCGCGGGAGTATGGCGGTTCTCACCTTCCCACAGCTCTGTTATGCATTCCGTGCCACAAGCAAATCCATCACCTCTATACCAATAAACAGCTCGTCGATCAAGGTATAACGACCCTCTCCGCGCTGCAGCAGGATCCGGCCATGCAGTCCTTCATCCGCTGGATCCGCAAAACTCCCCCCGGTACCATACCCAGATCCCGCAAATCCAGAAATGTTCGGGGACGCCGATAACCTCTTTGTGATTAGTTTATTTTTACAATTCTGCCATTCTCCTCTGATATTACCTTAACACTTCCCCTATAAACTTGTCCTGATGGCAATAATTCATTAGGGGTGAATAAGCTTGAGTAAAACGATGGATCGCAAAACGTTTCTGTCTTACCTGGGTACGGGGGCAACCGCGCTTGCTGCCGCATCTGCAGGCTTTGGTGTATTGGAAGGCAAAGCTTCGGCCATGTCCGGAACCGCTGATCACCTGTTCGGATTCAAAACAAATCGCGTCAGCGGCTATTTTGAACCGATCGAACCAACCAAAGCAGACCAGCTCGTGCTGCCTCGCAATTTCAAATATGATGTCATTGCCGCTTTCGACGATGTAATCAATCCGGCTGGCGAGAAATTCGGCTCCGGCTGCGATTACAACGCATTTTTCCCGCTTAAGGGCTCCAATGTCCGCGGCCTCCTGGTCAACAATCATGAGTACTCCACCATCTTCTCCATCGGGCCTGTAAAGGATGGGAAGATGACAGCAGATCAAATTCATAAAAACCTGTATTACCAAGGCATGTCGGTCATCGAGGTCTACCGTGACGAGAACGGCGTCTGGAAAATGGACACCACCTCCACCCATGCCCGCCGTATCAACGGCTTCAGCAAATTCGATATCACTGGTCCCGCTAAAGGCATCCCAGCTCTAAAAGGCGCAACAACGGCTACCGGCACGTTTGCCAACTGCTCGGGCGGAGTAACCCTGTGGAATACGGTCTTATCCTGCGAAGAAAACTTTGAGGACACCGCCGCAGTCTCGAACCTGCCAGATACGCATTACGGCTGGGTCGTTGAGGTCGATCCATTCGATAAATCTTTCCTGAAAAAGCACACTGCGCTCGGACGATTCAATCACGAGAATACTGCGATGGGTCTTGCGGCTGACGGCCGGATCGTTGTCTATATGGGCGATGACAAGAAGGATGCCTGCGTCTATAAATTCATCAGCAAGAACAAATATGACAAGAGCAAAGGCCGCGCCAACTCCGCGCTTCTGGAAGAGGGCACCTTGTATGTCGCCAACCTGAAGTCCGGCAAATGGCAGCCGGTTACCCTGGAAGCGGTAATCAAGGCTACCGCAGAGAACCAAGAAGCAGAAGCCAAATTCAAGTCCCAAGGCGATGTGGTCACATACTGTCAGGAAGCTGCCCGTCTTGTCGGCGGAACACCGACCGACCGTCCGGAAGACATCGAAATCTCGCCGTTTGATAATACCGTGTTTATCTGCCATACGAACAATGACAATCACGGCAACATTCACGGTCATATTACTCGTATCTTTGAAGCAGGCAGCGATCTGGCCGCGATGGAGTTCGACTTTGAGATCTTTGCGGCTGGTGGACGCCAATCCGGATTCAGCTCGCCGGATAATCTGGCTTTCGACTCAAACGGCGACCTGTGGGTCGTGACGGACATCTCCAGCAGCAGCCAGAACAAAGGCGTTCATAAATCCTTTATGAACAACGGATTGTTCGTGATTCCAACAAGCGGGCCAGAACAAGGAGTCGCACTCCAATTTGCTTCTGGACCAGTTGAATCCGAGCTTACAGGTCCCTTCTTCACCCCCGACGAACAGACGCTATTCCTGTCCGTTCAACATCCGGGCGAGAATACAGAGGACCTCAGCAAACCAACCAGCACATGGCCTCATCGTCCCGGCGAGAATATGGCTCGCTGCGCTGTCGTAGCAATCAGCGGTTTCAAGCTGGAGTAACAACAATCGAAAGGAGCGAGGATCATGCCGTTTGGTAACATCGGAATCGGTGGTTTAATTCTAATTTTGATTATCGCACTCATCATATTCGGTCCTTCCAAGCTTCCCGAGCTCGGTCGCGCTTTCGGGCGGACCTTAAGTGAATTTAAGGGCGCAACCCGAGGCTTGATGAACGGAGACGACGAGAATGAAAAAAAAGAAGATGCTCCGCAGACTGCAGCAGCGACCACTAAGCAGCAAGGCTAATCCGAACGACCAAAGCGCGATCGAGCATCTGGAAGAAATGCGGAAGCGCCTGATCCGTACGCTGATTGCGTTTCTGGTCGTGATGGTTGCGGCTTTTATCTACGTCGAGAAGATTTATCACTGGCTGGTACGCGGGATGGATAAGCAGCTCGTTCTGCTCGGTCCCTCCGAAGTGATGTGGGTGTATATGATCATCGCGGGCGTGGTGGCCGTCACTGCCACGCTTCCCATTGCCGCTTACCAACTATGGCGGTTCGTACAGCCGGCGCTGCCGGACGGGAACCACCGCTCCGCCATGCTGCTCATTCCCGTGATTAGCATGTTATTCATCGCTGGCATCTGCTTCGGATACTTCGTGCTATTTCCGATGGTGCTGCAATTCATGCAGCGTATGGCTGAAGGAGCTTTCCAAACGATGTATACCGCGCAAAAATATTTCACGTTCATGATTCATATGACCGTACCGTTCGGATTCCTGTTCGAAATGCCGGCCATCGTCGTTTTTCTGACGAAGCTCGGCATCGTCAATCCGCACCGGCTGGCCAAGATGCGCAAGTCAGCCTACTTCCTGCTCTGCATAGTAGCCGTTACCATTACGCCGCCGGATATCATGTCTGATCTGATCGTGATCGTCCCGCTGTTCCTGTTGTACGAAATCAGTGTTTCGATCTCCAGATTCATCTATCGCAAACAGCTGCAGCCCTCTCAAGCAGAGAGCAGCGCGGCCTGACCTACGTCCGTTTCCCCCAATTAGGACGGAACCATATAGAACCCGTGAGCTAGGCAGCCTAATCAAGCAGGTTACCTGACCCACGGGTTTTCTTTTGTTATCTCACTTATACTGCTCGGACTTCACAACTTATCCTCTTTGTTATATGCACCCAGGTCCTCGTTACCCCCTCCCTCATCTGAGACTTTCGGCATGGTTCTGCGGTTTATTAGAAATGATCCATTGATTTATCAGTCAATTTCTCCTACTATTTTCAATAGGATAGTTATTGCTTATATCATGAAGGCATTGTTATGCCGACGCTTATGATAGCGCTATCAATAATAAAATTGGTCAAGGTGATTTTGCAGGGTCGGTTGTCCTGAAGAAGAACGCCTTATTTGCAAGAATCCAAGCCGTCCGCTCGCATATTAGCTAATGTTTAATCCACCATCAAACGGGAGGTTGCATATGAAATGGAATCACTTCAAGTCCAAGCTTCTGCTTAAATACACACTGTCTTACATTTCCATTTTCCTGATACCTCTTGTTATATTAACCATCATTATTTACCACAATGCCGTGGATACGCTCCGTTCCGAGATCGAGCAGACCAACGTCAATCAATTGAACCAGGCGAAAACTGTCATCGATGAGCGCATGAAGGAGCTGCAGGACATTGCGTTTCGTATCGCCTATGATGAGCAGTTGACGCATTATTGGACGCATCATCCCTACTATAGCCGAGAATCCATCAGTGCCCTGGTCAGATATAAAGCCACCAGTTCCATCATTGATGAGCTGTTCCTGTTCTTCCGTGAAGATGACAGTATTTATTCGTCACAGGGCTTTGAGGACCTGAACGTCTTCACCAAAAACTATAAATTCAACAGCTGGAACAAATCCGAGATCGTCCACGATTTGAACTCCGTCAAAATCCCAACCATGCGCCCGGCGGAGCAATTAGTACAGGGAACCAAAATCCAAAATTCCATGCTGGCATATCTTGTGCCGATCGCGCCTAACAATACGCCTGCCCATGGCACCGTCATGTATCTGATCCATGAGTCCAATCTGACCGGATTGATTGACTCCATCCTCAGTGACTACCATGGTATGACTTATATTTTTGATAATAACGGGCAAGTGCTGGCTGCCAATTATCAAGGCGAAACGATCACGGAGCAGGAAGTCCATGCTCTGTTTAAACTTGATCCCGGAACGCACAATCTTTCCTTGAATCAAGAGCCGCATTCGGTTGTTTCCGTCAAATCCGATTCAGGCTGGACGTATGTCACTGCGATGCCAAGCAACCAGTTTTTCAGCCGAATCGTTCATATTCGCACTTTTGTGATTCTGGTGTTCTCCTTTGTAGTGGTAATGGGCACCGTGCTTGCGATTATGCTGGCCCGTAGACAATATCATCCGATTTCGGACTTGATGGAGTTTATACGGATGAAGGACCATCCCGTACCATCTGCAACCAGCAATGAGCTGGAATGGATCAAAAAGACGCTGCATGATTACAGCCAACGCGTCGATCTTCAAGAACCCTATGCACGAAATCATATTCTGCTCATGCTGCTAAAGCATGGACATACCGGAGAGTTCCCTGCGGAGTTCACAGAGAAGCTGGGGATCCGTTTCAATCGCTCCCATTATTTTGTGGTGATGATGGGCTGGGAATCGCAAGCCCTTCCCATCGGCGACAAGGAGAAGCGGCCTGTCATTCAGCTGATGAACGAAGTAGATCTGCCATCTTTCTCCGCCTATGCCTATGGAGTAGAGCTGCCGCAGCCCAATCAGCTGGCATTCATTGTCGGATTTGATGCCGAAACCGGTCATGAGGCAAGCCTGAACGCCCGTATGGAGCCAATTACCCAGGCACTGCAATCGATGGCTGAAGAACATACGGGCATCTCTCCGGCGATCGGGGCAGGCAACCGCTACAGCTATCCGGAGCAGCTGAATCAATCCTTTATTGAGGCATCGACCGCTTTAGAAACATCCATTCTTCACGGTCAAGGCAGCATCACCTTCTTTCACACTCTCTCGGGTACAGGGGAGGAGGGATCTTCCTTCTGGGTACCCAAGGATGTGCTGCTGAAACTGGTTCAGAGCTTGAAACAAGGCAGCTACGATGTGGCGGTTCAGATGGTATCCACCGCATTGAATAACTTGAAGACGGAAATGCCATCCGTACCGCTTTTGCGCTGCATCTGCTTCGATATTCTGAATACGATGCTGAAGACCGCCTCGGAGCTCGGCATCCATCATGTCGTCAATCAGCTTCCACGGGTCACTTCCTATGACTCGCTGGAAGATTTGGAGAAGAAGCTTGCAGGGCTTGCCGCAGAAATCTGTGCTCATGTCGAGGCGAAGAGCGAGACGGAAGAAAGTTCGCTAATGGATGAAATCGTCGCTTATATCGACGCCAATTTTGCGGATTATGACCTGAGTCTGGGCACGATTTCGTCTACATTCTCCATCTCATCGGCATATTTCAGCCGTTCCTTCAAAGAAAAGGTCGGCATGAACTTTACCCAATACATCTGGCAGAAACGGATGGATGAGGTGATCCGGCTGCTGCTGAACACTACAGACCCGTTAAAGGATATTATCACTCGGGTCGGATACCTGGATACACCGAGCTTCATCCGCAAATTCAAAAAAGAGACGGGGTATACACCTGGGCAATACCGCAAAATGAACAGCCCCAATGCAGGCGATTCCGTGGATGACGATGATGAGGAATGCATGTGATAACGAAGTTGAATGATAGCGTCAAGTAAGACGTCAGGTCACGGTAATGGACGCTAGCTTCAAGCAGTGCATCCGAATGGTTGCAGACGATAGCGCAAGAGCTGCTTCGGTTTACGGTTTTGACGATGCCTCAAGAAGTGCGTCGAGAACAATTTAAAGCTGAATAAATGAAAACCTCACCGGACCCTTAAGGATCCGGTGAGGTTTTTTGTATCTTATAAAATGCTGATAAGTCCTTCGTCAATTGCACTGCCGCCAGCTTTCCCTATTTCTTGGATATGGTGCCGTGAAACCCTTGATGCATAGCGTCCAGCAGGCGATGGGTCGGGTCGCATCCGTATTCCCAGAACATGATCCCAGCCAACCCTTGTTCCTTCACATAATCGCATTTGCACTGAATCGATTCCTCATCGTCATAAGAAATCAGGCTGGAGCCGTTAAACAGATACGGCGCACAGGCTTCCTCATCCCAGTAACGAATGTAGCCGTTCTTGTTGATATAATTAGCAGCAAGCTCGGAGAAAGCTGGTCCATAGCCACCCGTAGTACCGGCCATTTGATGAAGACCGTGGTTGCGGTCCGGCACCTCGTTCCATACCCGCGAGTAGAAAGCGGCACCGATGACAATCTTCTCCTTGGGAACGCCAGCGCGAACGAACAAGTTCACGGAAGCATCTGTACTGATTCGGAAGAGATCACCGGTCGGCGTGTACAAGTTCGTATGATGTCCGGTCAGAATCTGAAACCCGCCGCGCATATCATAGGTCATCAACTGGACAAAATCCAGATACTGCTGCACCTCAGCCATTTCCGTACCATCCACATAGTACTGGTCAGCTCCTGCGGCAATCGTGAGCAGATAATGCCGCCCATCCCGGACGCCCTTTGCATCCAGGGCTTCACGGATCGTCTTGAGAAGCAGGGTGAAATTCTGTTTGTCATCCGGACTCGATCCAATACCGGCCTCACCGTAACATGGATACTCCCAGTCCAGATCAATCCCATCAAAAGGGTATTCCTCCAGCACCCGTACGGCGGATGCAGCCATGCTAGCCCTTCCGCTCTCGGTTGCGGCGGCTTCAGAAAAACCCCCGGCGCTCCAGCCGCCGATAGACAGCAGCACCGTAAGATGGGGATGATCCCGCTTGATTTCCCGGACAACCTCGCCATTCTTTAACTGTTCAGTGGTAATCTCATCATTCTTGACATGTCCGAAGGCTACGTTCAAATGTGTTAACTTTTGCAGATCCTCCTGCGTCATGTCGGGAAGAACCGAATCAACGGCGTAACCCGCCACAATATATTTGGACATTGCTCTTCACTCCGATCCCTTCTAGGGTTGTATTATCGCGGTCGCAATCTGCAGGGCTTCCTTCCCGGTGCCGAGCTTGTAACCGGAAGCTGCATAACGGATTTGATCCTGACTGTCCACCACAAACAGATGAGGATAGCCCGCTTCATGGGCCGCTGGATTCGAGATAATAGCCGACAAGGAAGCATAACTGGAATCCCGTACAAAAACAGTGCGGGCTGGCAGCTTCGGATAGCTAGCCGGGTCAAAGGAAGCCGTCCATTCCGCATCCCCGATTATCAGCACAATTGGCAGCCCCAGCTTATCCAGCGGCTCAGCTAGCTCTCCCAGTTCGCGGAGCAAATGCTTGGTCGGCTCCCGCTCCGGTTCGATCCAAGCAGCGATAGCGCCCTCGGATCCCAGAAGAGCCTTCAGATCGGCTCCGCTTCCGTCTAATAGGGTCAGCTTACTGCCCGGAGACAGTGTGCCTAGCACCGGAATGTCGACCGTCGTTTCACGATAGGTTAGCGCTATGCGCGTGGTATCTCCAGCACGGACCGTAAAGTACGTGAAACGCACTCTTACCGTTCCATCCTTCAGCCGGATGCCTGACGTAAGGCGGTACGAACCCGGTTCAACCTCATACGGCTCATCGTAAACATCGGTGCTGCCATATGGATACACCAGCGTTTTGTACACACCGTCTTCCAATCGGGCAAAGCTAAAGTTCTCGGTGTAGGATGCAGGCGGTGTATCCTGTGAAGCGTTCGAATCCCTGAGAAGCTGCAGCTGCCCCCAGCTTGAGCTCTCCTGATTCGGCTGCGAATCCAAACGGAAGGCCGATTCCCAGCTTCCATTACGGAAGAACTGAGGCTTCTGCTCGCTCGGATGCAGACGGGCCGGAATTTCGAGACTTCGGCAAGTTGCCACAAACAGGATGTCCAGCGACTGCTCATCTCCCTTCATGAGGCTATATGTGCCAACCGGATTTCCTTTCCCCTTCAGGTTTGGAAGATCCTCCGCGTAGGTATAGCCTTTCTCCAAATGCCCGGCCAGCGCAGAAGGATCCTGCCTGAATGCAGCTGCATCAGCAGCTGTATAGGCATCGGCAAGTACACGCCGATAAGGCACCAGCATTTCAAAGGAAACCCGCGGACATAGAATGTATTTCACGAAGGTATCTTCATCCCAATCCCCACGCTTAGAGAGCGCCCCCACTAGGTGATCATCCAGCGCCAAACGGAAGGTATCAATCAAGTCCTTCTCGTTCAACGACTCCAGCAGCCGCAGTGGCCACTCGCCGTACTCTCCGGAACGCTCCTCCAGAAATGCCGCGATTTCCCGGCTGTTGCCTCTGGCCTTTTGCAGGATGTCCCATACCCGCTCAGTCGGCAAATCGAACTTCTTGGCCAGTGTGAATGCCTCTTCTTGGTCTAAAAATGTCCCCTCGTAATCGGTCCGGATCTTCGTCCCTTCCTCCAAACGGCGGTTATGTGCCTGAATCTTCTCTTCGGATAAAGCCGGTACGGTCTCCCCTTCCCCTTCCGGAGGGGGAACCATATCAAAATCCACGATCCCTGACGGCTGTTTGGATGAATCAAGCACAAATTCGATATGCTCGCTATCCTGGGCTTTATAATGAAGTTCACTCCACTTCCCGCCTTTGACCACTCGGATCAAGAGGTCTCCATAACCCGTCTTGAAGGAAGCCTGCCCTTGCTCATCCGTCTTGATTTCGGCAATTGGATAAAATTCGGCCATATTATACAGCTCAAATCGAACACTTGCGCCGGAAACGGGCTTTCCCTGCTCATCCTTCACATTTAAGTATAGGGTGCGCGTCGGTGCATAGTTCTCCAGCAGATTAATCTCCGTAAAGCCCTTCTCTTTAAGCGTAATATCCTCCGGGCCGGGGTAATCAGCAAAAATACGTGTATTAATCAGCATCGCCCTGCGTGCAGGCGGACTGAACCAGCCTTGATTCAGGCGGGGTTCCGGTTCGCATGCCCCGATGTAATACCACTCGCCGTCCGCCCATGCTTCCACCCAGGCATGGTTACTGTCTGAGTGGGCCCAGCGCGGCGTATAGACTTGACGTGCAGGGATGCCGATGCTTCGAAGAGCAGCAACCGCCAGCGTTGACTCCTCGCCGCAGCGACCGCGCGCGTTGCGAATCATCGTCAGCGGCGAAATGGTCCGCAGATCACTGCCGATGTAGGTGGCCTTTTCATGACACCAATAATTGGTCTCAAGAATGGCATCCGCCATCGATAACTGCGCTGTACGTTCAGCCAGTTCGTTATACAGGATACCGAGGTAATCCTCGATATTCTCCGTATTAACCCGATAAGGAAGCACGAAGTGCAGAAACAGGTGATCCGGCACACGCTCCCCCCAAGGCACACGCTTACGAATGTCCAGTGCTTGACGCACATGGTTCAAGAACAGCTCTCCATCATAATCCGCCAAATCGTTCACCGGCATATAGGCAAACATATATTTCAGAGCCCAAGTCTCTTCTTCCGTCAGCTCCTGGTCAAATATATGAAACAGCGCATCTTTACGGGCTTCTGCAAAAGTGACCTTCTCCTGAAACTTCCGCTCGATCTGCTCCCTTTCTTGCGAATCAAGCGAGAACACTGCCGTTTGACTATTCATCCCAGCGTTCACTCCTTCCATAGCTTTCCGTCTTCCCGAATGCAGATTAGAGCCGTTCCGTCCGATGAAGGGGCACTAATCTGGAACATACTGCGAGTCGTTTCAATCACTGGCTGGATGCTCCATGAATCCTCACCCATGAGCTGGTTCGTATCCTGCGTGAATTTGCCGTGGGCTTCATAGTAATTACGCTGTCGGTAATAGAGTCTGCGCAGCTCCCACTTGATCATTTCATCGTCCGGTAGCGTAAACGACTGTTGCTCCTCACCATCAGCGAATACAACATAACCCCAAAGCTCTGGATAATGCATATTGATAATGCCCATGGGCGACCATACCCAGTTGTCCTCCGGATAAGGCTTGCCCGTTTCAGGATTCAGTACCTTACGGTACTCGCCATCTTGTACCTCGGTCTGCCATTCCACGCGCGAGAAGTTGACGCGCCAGAACTCACCCGGTGCAGGACGGCGGCCGCCTTCGGCACATTCCTTGAGACTGGTCCATGGAATCGCCACCTCCAGGCTCCATTTCCGGTTATCAGCGTCTGGACGGTTCAATTCTCCGTCGATATATACAGCTGTCTTGAGACCATTGATATCCCAGCCATTGACTGGCGGCCCGCCATCGCGATAAGGCTTCACAAGCAGCAGATCCCACACCGTGTTCAAAGCATTAATCTCAAATTCATAGTATTGATGCGTGTCCCCATCCGGATCAATGAATATTTCAAAGTCATTATCATAGAAAATAACCGAATCGCGTTCCGTCAACGTCGCCCAGATCTGATCCTCAATCAGCTCGGCGGCAAAATAAAAATACTTGTCATCCCAGAGCATTTTAACCCGGGTCTGTTTGCCCGGCTTTGGCTTTAGATCCCCTTCAATATCTACGAAATCGTCAGTCCAATCCGCAGCCTCCCAGAATGCCTTATCCACGCGGCCATCTAGTACGAGCGGCTGTTCCGCGCGCTTGCATATATAATGCTTGGGAGCATACTCAATCTTCGGCTCCGGCACACCACTTCTGAACATGTCATTCTCTCCGCTTCATGAGGGAAGCTTGGCACCTATTAGCATAATAAGCGCCGTCCCTCCCCGTGATGTTTAGTTATGCGTAACTACGGCTCCTGATCCGCCGTACATCTCCAGTTCTTCGTCAAATTCCAGCTTAAGGACCGTCACCTGCTCATGCGTATCTTCCGGCGTCATCTTGATCCAGGTTGTTCCCGGGATATTGAACCAAGGCACGCCTCCATGGATTTCATGATCAAGCTCCTTGCCCGAATGCAGCACCGTAATCTTCTTGATCGGGTTGCACAGCCCCTTGAGGCACACGTTCTCTTTCGGATCATCGTATACAAACAGGTACAACGTCTTTCTATCCTTGGAAATCGTGCTTCCTCCCAGATAATAACGGGTCATGATCCCTTCGCCCGTTCCGAATACGGCCTCCTCATGAGTCCGAATCCATTCTCCCAGACCAAGCAGAATGTCCTCCTGTCTTGGATCAATGGTGCCGTCTTCCTTTGGTCCGATATCCAGCAGCATATTGCCGCCCATTGAGATGCAGTCGCAGAACATTCGGATGATCTGGTTTAATGATTTGTACTTATGGTCTGTCGGAACGTAGCCCCACGACGTGTTGATTGTGGTGCAGAACTCCCACGGTCCCTCCGGTCTTGTGATCGGAATGCCTTGCTCGGGCGTTTTATAATCGCCGTGGCCCTGAAGACGCGAGTTAATGATGATATCCGGATTAATGGATTGCAGGTAATGCTTGAACTCCGGCAGATTCCACTGCTCGGCACTGCGTTCCCAATCGCCGTCGAACCACAGCAGATCCACCTTCCCGTAATTCGTCAGGATCTCCCGCAGCTGGTTGTTATTAAACTCCAGGAACTTCTTCCACTTTTCCTCATCCTGAACACCGTCCACCGGGCTTGAGTGCGGGTTAACGCTGCTTAAATCCTCGGGTACTCGGCCACCCTCAAATACGCTCGGATAATCGGGATGCGACCAGTCGATGAGAGAGTAGTACATACCCAGATGAATCCCCTTCTCCCTGATCGCCTCTGCATACTCCCGCACGATATCCCGATTGGCTGGGGTTCGCTTCACTACATTGAGATCACTGTACTGGGTATCCCACAGCGCAACGCCATCATGGTGCTTTGTTGTAAGTACGGCATACCGGGCGCCGGATTTCTCGATCAAATCCGCCCATTTCTCGGCATTGAATTTCGATGCCGTGAAGCCATCCAGCTGCTTCATATACTCATCGTACGTGATCCTCCCATTGTAGAAGGACCAGGATTCCGCGACCCCATCCACGGCATAAATGCCATAGTGAATGAAGATGCCCAGCTTGGCTTCTTCGAACCATTTTTGCATATCGATCCACACCTCTTCTTGAAGTCCTTGTAAGTGGTAAATACGTTTTATGAGGTTGTTCAAAAAGTCCGCTTTTGATAAGAAAACCAATCGAGGCCAATCAAAGATGAGCGACCGCGATTCAAAGGTAGGTTTTCTTGCGATATAGAATTCCATCAGCTCTGCTGATAACGAATAAATTCTATATCTAACACGAAGCGAATCAGGAAGCAACTCGGCATCGAATCTTGAATTCAGCCGGGCCTAAGCAGATGCTTCCGAAGCATGTTTCCTGCGGAAACATTTCAGGTGCTCACGTACCCAAAACAGCAGATGCTTTCGAAGGCGTTTTCTGCGAAATCGTGCAGCTTCGCTCCTCAGTCCCTAGCTTCATCTAACCTAAAGCGTTTTGAAAAAACGCACTTCGGAAGCATAAGCCTCGGTCCTGAAAATCGACCTTTTTGAACACGCACTTTATATAACCCGCCTCTTAACGGAACCGGAGTACATGCGCAATCGGAGCGGCTCCCTGACGTTCCCGATCCGGAAGACGAACGGCGACGCCTTCGTCCGTACGGCGATATTCCAGCCCCTCTTGTCCCCCGACCAGATCAATGCGGCCAAACGCTGTCTGAATCGGAATGTGCAGCTCCTCAGGAACAGCTTCTTGCTCATTTCGATACAGGTAGATGGCATAAGTCGTATCGTCTTTCTGAGTAAACTGGACCGCACCGGAGGAATATGGTTCACAGACACGAGTGCCATAGATCGCTTCTCCATAGACTTTCAGCCAAGCCCCCATGCCCTTCATCCGTGAGATCGCCGTCTCGGGCAGTCTACCATCCGGCTGCGGGCCAACATTAAGTGCCAGATTACCGCCTTTGGCCACGATTTCGACCAGCAGATGAATGAGCTGACGCACCGTTTTATAACGGTCCTCATAACGGAAAGAGAAGGAGGTTCCCATCGTAATACAGCTCTCCCAAGGAACATGAAGGGCACGCTCAGGCAGGGTCTGCTCCGGCGTAATCAGATTCTCGTATGGTCCGCCAACCGTGCGGTCGGCAGAAAGGAGCCAAGGCTGGATCTGGCGCGCCTTCTCAACCACTTCACCCAGGCGGATATTCTGGTCCCGGTAATCGTTCACCCAGCCTGCATCCAGCCACAACACGTCAATGCGGCCGTAACGGGTCATCAGTTCCATGATCTGCTCATGGGTAAACTGGACAAATTGTTCCCACAGCCATGGATATTTCTTCGGGTCGTAGCTCGGGCCGCGAGACGTAAAGCTTCCAGCCTCCATTCCCGGTGCCCAGTAGTACGGCGTATGCCAGTCGGCCTTGGAGAAATAGGCGGAAATGCCAAGGCCCTTAGCACGGAAGGCATCGAACAGCTCTTTCGTAATATCGGCGTGTTTATGCGCATGGAACGGACAGTCCGGACCTGTGACACGATAGTCGGTCGTATGCGTATCCCACATGCAGAACCCGTCATGATGCTTGGTCGTAAAGTTCAAATACTTGAATCCGTTATCGGCTGCCAGGTCTGCCCACAGATCAGGCTGAAAGCGAAGGGGATTGAAGGTCTTGTTCAGATCAAAATACTGCCGCTTCAATTCCTCTGCATCGATATCCCAGTCAATGCCGTCACGTGACCAGTCTGCGTCTTTATCACTCAGCGCCCATGATTCAACAAGACCCAGCTGAGAATACGGCCCCCAGTGCATCATCAGGCCCAGCTTCTGATCCTTGAACCACTCAAGACGCTCTAGAAGCAGCGGATCCTCCGGCTTGACCCACTTGTCCTCACTGCTGAAATTGTGTACGCCCTGCTCCACAACCGCTTGTTCTTCCTCTACCTGCTTGTTCTCCGACATCGTGTGCCTCCCATAATTCGCTTATAATTTACGGTTTCTATAAGACCGTGTGAGAATCTTGGCCTGCCCTTTAAAAACAATAGCCAACCCCCGGTCATGAATTGACCGGGATACGTTGGCTCTTTGTTTGTTATCTATGCATCTGATTATTTCCCTGTATCCCAGCGATCGTATGCGCCTTGATAAAGCTCGACGAGACGGTCGCTGCCCATTTTTTTCACTTGAGCGACGTATTTATCCCAATTCTCAAGCGGCTCCTGGCCTGTTACGAATTTCGCTTCCATCTGCTTCACGTACGTATCCAGGTCGGACGCTAAAGCCGTTGCCTCGCTCTGCTCTTCATTTGTCAAATAGACGTTAGGGAACGGCGCTTTTCCGATCGGTACCAGCTTCTCTTGATTCTGCTGGTCAATCCACTCATCGAATTCGGTACGAAGACCTTTCGCAACATCCGGTTCGTTGATGCCCGGCGTCAAAATACCGTAGTTCGGCGTGATTTTGCCGCGATACTCCTCACGATCTCCACCACCTGGAACAGGCAGCCACTCTTTCACACGGTTTTCTTTGTCCTTGAATTTCCACAGTGTGCCTTCAGGTCCTTGGTTAAACAGCGTTGCACCTTCGTAGCTGTACAGGTAGTCAATCCAGCGCATGGAAGCTTCCGGCGAAGGGTTGCTGCTGGAAATGGCGAATGTACCTCTTGCAGAAATACCAGGATGCATGCCGTATACAGGTGAGCCTTCAATTTCGCTCTTCACTGGCGTCATAAGTGGATTCTCGCTGCTAGGCTCGCCTCCAAGGGTAAAGTACGAATGGTAGTCGTTAAACAAGGCCAGCTGATTGTTTTCTCCCTTAGCCTTTTTCTGGTCAGGTGTTTGAGAGAAGGTATCATGATCCAGCAATTCTTCCTTCCACAAACGATTCATGAATGTCAGATATCCCTTATAGCCTTCTTCCTGGTAAGGATAATGCACTTTTCCTTCCTTGTCGGAGTAAATGCCCTCGTTGTACATTCCCCAGAAGCCGAAGAAGTACATACGCAGGTCATCCAGCTTGACCGAAGTCAGCGGAATCTCGTCTTGCTTGCCGTTTCCGTTCGGATCCTCTTCCTTGACACGTTTCAAGAATGTATATAATTCCTCAGTCGTTTTAGGTTCGGTTACGTTGAGCGCTTTCAAGAATTTGCCGTTATACCACATTGGGCCTCTATACCATACGGCAGCCTTGTCGACAAACGGAAGCGCATAGATATGTCCGTCTGGGGTCGTAAAGGATTTGCGGATATCCGGATTCGCATCAAATAACTTCTTAATGTTTGGAGCGTATCCTTCGTCAATGTACTTCTCCAGTGGAATGAGGATCCCTTGACTGCCGTAAGTCACCTGCTCAGCAGGCTTCAGATCAGCTGCGTAGAACATATCCGGCAAATCGCCGCTTGCGAACACCAGATTCTTCTTCGTTTCAAAGCTGTCGATCGGGGACAGCTGGTATTCCAGCTTGATGCCCGACAGTTTCTCCATTTCCTGCAGGACCGGCATCGTGCTCCAGTCAGCTACGCCCGCATCCTGCGACATCACTTTTAACGTTAGCGGTTTGTCTACAATCGGGAAGCCTTCCTTTTTGACTCCCTCGGTGCTGACCGTCCCGGTACCCGAGGCTCCCGTATTCTCTTTGGATGAACCACAAGCTGCAAGCATGGTTGCTGATAAGGTGAGGCAGAGTAAAATCGATGAAGCCTTGCGAAGCTTTTTCATGATAACAACTCCCCTTTTCTGGTGTTTGAATTTATGGTCTAAGATCAGCCCTTAACAGAACCAATCATAACACCCTGAACAAAGTAACGCTGAAGAAATGGATATACAGCAATAACTGGAAGTGTAGCAACGATAATGACCGCATATTTGACCAGTGCAGCGATCTCCGCTTTGGAATTCATCGCCGCCGCTGAAGAGGCGTCAATCGCTCCGCCGCCCTGTGCTGCCATCTCCTGAAGAACCAGGATTTGACGAAGGAAGAGCTGCAGCGGGTATTTCGAGGCATCATTCAAATAAATCATGGCACCGAAATAGCTGTTCCAGTGGCCAACGCCGTAGAAGAGCGCCATGACGGCAATAATCGGCATTGAAAGCGGCAGCACAATTTTAATGAATAAGCGAAAGTTGGTACAGCCGTCGATATGAGCCGCTTCCTGCAGCTCCTTCGGCATGGTGGATTGAAAGAACGTACGGGATACGATGATATTCCAGATGGATGCTGCGCCGGGAAGAATCAACGCCCACATGCTGTTAACCATTCCGAGTTCCTTCACCAGCAGGTAGCTTGGTACGAGTCCGCCGCCAAAGAACATGGTCACGATGAACATCGCCATGAAGAAACCACGGCCTACAAAATCTGAGCGACTGAGCGCGTACGCTGCGGGCAGCGTAACAATCAGGTTCACGATCGTACCGATCACGGTATATAGAATGGTGTTTCTGTAGCCAATCCAAATATTGGCGTTCTCAAACACCCGGGCATACCCGTCAAAGGTGATCCCTTTCGGGAACAGCCACATTTCTCCTGAGCTTACAAACTTCGGATCACTGATGGAAGCGCTGACAATATACAGCAGCGGGTACAGCACGATGATCAGCGCAATCGTCAAATAGATATAATTGCATAGTAAGAAAAACTTATCTCCTTTGCTTTCCTTCACTGCGGTTGACATATGTTGTTCCCTCCTTCTTCTACCACAGACTGTTTTCACTGGTGCGGCGTGCAATTTGGTTGACGGCGATCAACAGGATCGCATTAATGACTGAGTTGAACAACCCGACGGCTGTGGAGAAGCTGTACTGCGCATCAACCAGACCGGATCTGTAGACGAAGGTCGAGATAACATCGGAGGAGCTCATGTTCAGCGGGTTTTGCAGCAGCAGGATTTTCTCAAATCCAACTCCCAAAATACTGCCCATATTGAGTATCAACAGAATCGTGATCGTAGGAACGATCGCCGGAATGTTGATATGCAGAATGCGCTTGAAGCGGCTCGCACCGTCCACGACGGCTGCTTCATGCAGCTGCGGATCAACGCCCGACAAGGCCGCCAGGTAGATAATAGTGCCCCAGCCTGCGCTTTGCCACACACCGGAGAGTACGTACACGGTCTTAAACCAAGCGGGATCTGTCAGAAATTGTGGTGCTTGGAACCCGAGCATCTCCACAAAATTCACGATCATGCCCGACGATGGCGACAAGAAGGTAATAATCATACCGGACATAACAACCACAGAAATAAAATGCGGCGCATAGGTAACGGTTTGCACGGTACGCTTAAAGAACGAGTCCTTCACTTCATTGAAGGCTAATGCCAGAATGATTGGGAGTGGAAACCCGATGGCCAGTTCATACAAGCTGATGCTGAGGGTGTTCCAGAGCAAATCCCAGAAATAATATGAGTTGAAGAAGCGAACGAAATGGTCAAATCCGACCCATGGGCTTCCCGTGATCCCGAGCGTCGGGATAAAGTTCTTAAATGCGATTTGTATGCCGTACATCGGCCCATAATGGAAAATGAGAAAATACAGAAATGCAGGCGCTATAAACAGATACAACTCCCAGTTTCTTACCATCCTCCTCCATAATGTATTCTTTCTGCTTTTCGAGATCGTGTTTGCCGATACGTCTGGCGATAGGGCGGACTCAGCATTTTGCTGCATCGCTTTCTCCCTCCTTCTCTAATGAAAATCAGGCCATTTTGTTAGGTTAAGCACCCCTGCTTTATATAAAAGAAAGAGCCTTCCTGGCCACATATCTTCAGCGCCTAAATTGCCGCATCAGAAATGTTAACGCTTACATCCCAAGTGTATGGACAGCTGCAGCATTCGTAAATATGTCATTTTCAATGGACTATGCCAAAGATGCAAACCCTTGATATCACGGGCTTTTTTGGATATCACCCTGCTTGCCATTGTCTTTTTTAAACAGGGAAACATGTCAATTTTGACCCCCGTTACCCAACCGAATATCGTCCCCCACCACAGGGGAGTTCCTTGACAGATGTCAGTTATGATCGTAAGTTGGAAAAATAAACCGTCATAGCAAATCTGACATATTCTAAAAAGAAAAGAGGTATTCACTTATGCAGTCATCATCATGGATTCTAGCCGGTTATGCGGGGCGTAAAATTCTATCGGACATCAGAGCCGAGGATGCCGTTCGACTGACTCACTTGAATGTTGCTTTCGCTCATATCCGAGAAGACAAGATTACATACTCTGACAGGGATACCATTCATGAAATAAAACGCCTGAAATCCATCAATCCCAATTTATTAGTGCTTTTGTCGGTAGGCGGCTGGGGTTCAGACGGGTTCTCGAAGGCGGCAGCCACACCAGAGGGAAGATTAAGCGTGTGCGAATCCGCAACCAGGCTGCTGGAGGAATTCCCTTTCGACGGGATTGATCTGGATTGGGAGTACCCCTGCTATTCAATTGCTGGTACCGCTGCATCGCCAAGCGACAAGGCGAATTTCACACTGCTATTGAAGGAAATGCGGGGAGCGCTGGATCAATATGGACAAGGTAAGAAACACTACATGCTTACCATCGCAGCCGGTGCCGATCAGTTTTATATCGAGGGTGCCGAAATTGGAGAAATCCATCCCTATCTCGACTTCATTCAGCTAATGACATACGACATGCGCGGCAATTTTCAGACCCTTACGGGCCATCACACCAATCTGTACACCTCTTCGGGCGATCTGTTCCGGATCAGTGTGGATGCTTCCGTCCGCATGTTCACCCTTGCCGGTGTACCGCGCGAGAAAATCGTAATCGGTGCAGCCTTCTACTCCAGAAGGTGGAAAGACGTACCCGATATCAATAACGGATATCTCCAGATTGCTCCTTCTTCGGGCGGTTATGGTCCGACTTATACGCAGCTTGCAGCCGAATATTTCAACAATCCGTCATATAAGCGGTATTGGGATGATGAAGCCAAAGCGCCTTATTTATTCGACGGCAGCAGCTTCATCACATACGATGATCCCGAATCGCTTACTCATAAGTGTAAATACATACAGGAGCAGGGGCTGGCCGGAATTATGTTCTGGGAATACAGCTGCGATGCAACGCACAGCCTGCTGGATGCCATGCATCAAGCATTTCACTCTTGAACGAAAAGCTGCTGCAGCGATCCATCGAAACGAGTTTATTAAGCTCACTGGCTATTGACAAGCGATCAACTGCAGAAGGCAGCTTCCTGCATTTACGGATGTAAACAGAAAAAAGCCCTCCTTAACACGGAGCGGCTTTTTTGGCCTAAATTATTGAAAGTGGATATCCCGGGGCAATTATGTTCTATTACGCAGTATCTTGCAACCTACTTCGCTGTACTCCGGTCATCATTCGTAACATCACCGAAGAAGCGGATCGAGTACAATGCACACAGACCGACGATTGTATAGATAATGCGGGAGCCTGCGGAGCTCTGTCCACCAAACAGTGCAGCCACCAAATCATATTGAAACAAGCCTACAAGCAGCCAGTTAATGCCTCCAATAATCAATAACAGCAATGCAATGGTATTAAATGTTCTCATCGTTTAACCCTCCTTACATCCGATTTTCATAGCGTTCGTTATATCGCTTGAGGTTCATTTGGGAATTTTAGTATCTATTTTAACCATTACTTGCCTTCGTATTCATGTCCAAACAAAAAACATCCCTTGGGGATGTTCTTTGCTTATGCTTATTCATCATGTTCCTCCCTTAGACATATGTGGGAAATCCGCGTTGTTGATGCAAAAGCTCCAGGAATACCTCTACGACCTTGGTGTGGTAGGGCGTCTTCTGGGTTATCCAAGAGAACTGGCGGGCCACCGGTTTTCCGTTCGGTATCAGCATGTGAAGGGTGCCCAGCTGCATCTCCTTTCGCACTGCCCAACGCGACAACAGCGTTACACCAAGTCCGGCTTCCACGGATTCCTTGATCAGCTGGGTGCTCCCGAACTCGACGAGATGTGCAGGATGCATCTGATATTGCGAGAACAACCGCTCCGTCGCGGCGCGAGTGCCAGATCCATCTTCCCTGACAATCCAGGTTTCATTCGCAAGTTCTTCGACGGATATCTCCTGCAGATGGTCATACCGCCCGTTGCGGGGAACCATGACTACCATTTCATCCTCCGCAAAGGCTTCTATATGCAGTAACTCATGTTGATAGACTCCCTCCACGATGCCAATATCCGCTTCATGGCGCAGGATCATCTCCCCTACCTCCGTCGTATTCCCGATCGTGATGGATGGGCGGATCTGCGGATAATGTTCCCTCATATAAGAAATCACATGCGGCAGCATATACTCGCCAAACGTATAGCTGGAGCCAATCGATAAATGGCCGCCTGCCCGGTGCATCAAATCATCCACCAGCGTGTTCATGCGCGTATACAGTCCCAAAATGTCCTTCGCATGATGATATACGATCTCTCCAGCTTTATTCAGCCGGACATATTTATTGGTTCTCTCCAGCAGCCTGGTGCCAACAGACCTCTCCAGTGCCTGAATATACTGACTTACTGCTGGCTGCGTCATTAACAGCTCCTCGGCCGCACGGGTGAAATTGCCTTTCTCCACCACAGTTACAAAAACCTCCAGGGTCTGATCCATTCTTCACCCTCCACTTCATCTGAACCTTCTAAGCATCCTTATATGAAATAGTACCATAACCAAATACTTATGATTATAATCATAATGATTTATTTTTCTTATTCCATAGAATGAGCTACGATAGGTTCACACCAACCGAACAATCGGAGGTAACAACTATGACAGAGCCAGCTTACTCAAAAGCACATACACACACCAATCGTCTGGTTCAATGGACACAGCGTACGCTGCCCGGCGCCGCCGGCGGCATCATCTTTACCTTTATTATTGCCCTTATGGGCTATGGATTAGCTAGTGTATCAGGACTGAATTACCTCGGCCAGCTTGCCTGGGCGATTCTTATCGCCGCATTATTCCGGCAGCTATTCGGTTACCCGGAGAAACTGCGGGTCGGCATCCAATTCACAGCCAAGAAGCTGCTGCGTCTAGCTATCATTCTGTATGGCTTGAAGCTGAATATCGGTATCGTGTTCCAGCAAGGCTTGGGTTTAATGATGAAGGATGTCATCAGCGTCGTCGTTGCCATCGGACTGACCCTTCTGATTGCCAAATGGCTGAAAGCCGACATGTCACTCTCCCTCCTGCTGGGTATTGGTACAGGTGTATGCGGAGCGGCAGCTATTGCCGCTGTATCGCCGATACTTAAGGCGAAGGAGAAGGACACAGCACTTGGTGCAGGGCTCATTGCCTTTCTTGGTACGGTCGTTGCTATCGGCTATACTCTGGTGCAGCCGCTGCTTCCCTTAACAGACACGCAGTACGGCGCTTGGGCGGGTGTAAGCCTTCATGAAATCGCCCATGTAGCGCTCGCAGCCGCTCCAGCAGGAGAGGATGCACTGGCGATCAGCCTGCTTGCCAAGCTCGGACGTGTATTTCTGCTTGTACCGCTCAGCATCATACTCATGTTCTGGATGAAGCGTTCAGGACGCATGCAGGCACAAGCGAAGATGGAGTTTCCCTGGTTTCTGCTCGGGTTTATTGCGACCAGCATACTGGGAAGCTGGGAATTTACCGGACAACCGATCATTCCCCTGCCGATTAAGGATATGATTTCCCAGGCTGCCTCCTTCATTCTTGCCATGGCCATGGTGGGACTCGGCCTGAATGTTCACTTGAAGGATATTCGCCGCGCTTGGCGGCCGCTGCTCGCCATGTCCATCACGACCGTGTTGTTAATCCTGCTTACCTATGTCATGGCTTAAGCAGACAGGAAAATACAGGTAACCGCTCTTCCGTCCCTGTATAGCAACGATGTTTCTTTACAATGAATAACCCCCATCGCTCTTTATAGGCGGTTGGGGTTATTAGCTTTGCTAGCCATAATTCAACTAGTTACCGGTAACAAACACACAGCCCCTTCCCTGTCTTTTTCCTTCCAATTCAGGGTAAAACTAATGTATTAGATCCGTGCATTCCATATTGAAAGTTTAGCGCCCCTGCATTCTTGGGTATTTGAGCTTAGTATGCAGCATAATGCAGAGCTATCATTATATGAGGAGATGGAAATATGCAACGAAATCATACGATTATGCAATTCTTCGAATGGCATGTTGCAGCCGATGGCTCGCACTGGAACCGACTCAAGCATGCAGTACCGGAGCTTAGCCAGGCAGGAATCGATGCGGTATGGATTCCTCCGGTGACAAAAGCCTTATCAGCCGAGGATAATGGATATGGCGTATACGACCTATATGACTTGGGGGAATTCGAGCAGAAAGGCACGGTGCGTACCAAGTACGGAACCAAACAGGAATTGATTGATGCCATTGCAGCCTGCCATAAGCATGGAGTTGCCGTATATGTGGACCTGGTAATGAACCATAAGGCCGGGGCTGATGAAACCGAGCGATTCAAAGTCGTACAGGTCGATGAGATGGACCGGACGAAGGACATATCCAAGCCATTCGAGATTGAAGGCTGGACTAAGTTCACCTTCCCGGGCAGAGGGGATCAATACTCCCCTTTCCAATGGAATTTCACTCATTTCAACGGAACTGATTATGATAATAAAAACAAGCAGTCCGGCATATTCCGAATCGTTGGAGAGAACAAATCGTGGAGCGATAAGGTAGACAATGAGTTCGGAAATTATGACTACCTGATGTTTGCCAACATCGATTACAGTCATCCAGATGTACGCAAGGAAATGACCAACTGGGGTAAATGGCTGGTGGATACATTGCAGTGCAGCGGATACCGACTTGATGCGATCAAGCATATCAATCATGACTTCATCAAGGAATTTGCTGCGGCGATGAAGAAAAAACGCGGCGATGATTTTTACATTGTGGGCGAGTTCTGGAATCCCGATCTTCAGGAATGCCGGAATTTCCTCGATACAGTGGATTATAAAATCGACCTGTTTGACGTCTCTCTTCACTATAAGCTCCAAGCAGCATCAAAAGCTGGCCGTTCCTTCGATTTGCGGACGATTTTTGACGACACGCTCGTGCAGTCGCACCCGATGAATGCCGTCACCTTTGTTGATAATCACGATTCGCAGCCGCAGGAATCATTGGAATCGTGGGTGGAGGATTGGTTCAAGCAGAGTGCATATGCCTTGATCCTGCTGCGCAAAGATGGTTATCCTTCGGTCTTCTATGGTGACTATTACGGAATCGGCGGCGAGAATCCGATCCCCGGCAAAAAAGAAGCGATTGATCCCTTGCTGTATGCCAGAGTAAATCGGGCGTATGGGAAGCAGGATGATTACTTTGATCATCCGAATACGATCGGCTGGGTCCGTCACGGAATCCCGGAAATTGAGCTTTCGGGATGTGCGGTCGTCATCGCCAACGGCGAAGCCGGGGATAAGCGGATGTTTGTCGGCGAGCATCGCGCCGGAGAAGTCTGGGTGGATCTGACTGGCACCCGCGAGGAGCGCATCACGATCGGCGAAGACGGTTTCGCGCTGTTCCCCGTAAATGGTGGCAGCGTATCCGTATGGGCTCACCCTGATATCTCCGCAGAGGCATAAGCGCCAACCAGACATCTGGAAATAATAAAACCGGAAGAATCGGTTTGTGCAGGCATTTCCGGCAGGGGAAGCACTGTCAAGCCTCATTCTTCCGGTTATTCGCGTTTTACTAGGGAGTCCAGTGATCAGCCTTTGACCTGGAAACGGCGGCGCAAGCCTTCACCCAACAGATTGAAGGTGACGATCAGCAGCATCATGGCAAAGGCTGGATAGACTACAAATTGGAACTTTCCTAACCATATGTCCGACCGATGCTTGGATAATATTGTCGCCCAATTATAACCAGTTTCTACGAATTCCATTACATAGTAGTTAACTTCCTTCCACTCATGCCCGAGAAAGATATTAACGATCGCAAGCTGGCCGAGCAGGAGCATGACTTTGCCCATATCCAAACAGAAGTTAACGATGACCTCCGGGAACAAAATCGGGACATAGTAGTTTTTCGTCAGTGTTCGGGTTCGCAGTCCTAATGCAGTTCCAGCCTCCATATAAGGCTCACTCGCCATCTTGTGGGTCTGCTGCTGAATCGTGATGGCCACCCGTCCCGCTTCCACGCTGGCCAGAATCAGAATCGCCCAGCCCATTCGCTGCTGGGAGAATAAGAAGAACGGAAGGGCCAGCAGCAGCGCCGATGCGAAGACTGGCGGCAAGTAAGAACATATCTGGTTCCAGAAGGTGATGAGTTGATGGATAAACCCTTTTTTCTTGCGGGCCAACAGTCCAAGCGGAATGCCGATCGCATACCGAACTGCCGTAATTCCCAGTACAAGCAGTATCGTATCCTTGGCGGTTACGACCAGCTTACTCAGGTTATCGACTCCCCTTTTATCGGTTCCCAGCCAGTTCTGCGCAGAAGGCTTATAAGGCGGCAGGGTCAGCTTCTCCTTTCCGTCTTTCATCACCCACCTTGAGGGTTCATTATTCAAATCCTTATCAATAAAGGGCATATAGGGCCCTGCCAGCATAACAAACACAAAGAATGCAAGCAGCGCTCCACCAATCCATAAGGGAAAATTCTTCAAGTTGATTCGCCTCCATCCTTATCGCGGATCAAAATACTTGCGGGCCGCATGACTAATCCATTGGACGATCATAAACAGCACCATAAAAGAAAATGCGATGTATATAATGACTCCCGGTTCATAATAACCGCCAGTGCCGCTAAACGTATTGAAATCCAGTGCCTGAAATAGCCTCCAGGCCGCACCCGGATAATTACGGTAATATTCGACGACAAGCAGGTTGGACAAGATGAAAACCAACAGACCCGGAAGATGGGTCAAAATGGTGGCAATTCCGTTGCGCAGCATATGTTTGTAAACAACCTTTCGATCACTCAGCCCTTTGGCTTTAGCCAGCAGTATGTATAATTTTCCTTCTTGTGCAAGCAGAGATGCTGAAGTGATACGGGCAATGAAGAATACCGGGTAGATCGATACCAGCAGCGAAGGCAGCACAAAGGCCTCCCAGCCTTCAACCGCAAAATAACGAATAGCCGGGACATGCTTAACGAGCAGCCACTGGGCAATCAGCATCAGGAAAAAGTCGGGGATGGATTGGAACAGCCATGTGGTCCAGTGTCCCAGTACGTTCCATTTAGTCTTGGACAACTTGTAATCCAGGATTCCTTTTAGAATGCCGAATACGAATCCAATCATTAAAGCGGATACAATTACGAGCAAGCTTTTGCCTACAGCCCCGAAAGCCGCTGCTTCCGAAGACTGGCCTTCATACCGTGATTCTCCGAGCGTCCCGTTCTGAATGGCTTGGGCAAAAAAATCACGAATACGCGTAACATACTCACCCAGATCAAAGGAATAATTCGTTACCCACAAATTGCCGTCCAGCGACAGATCCAAATCCCTTGGAACCAGGACAATAAGGACGATAAAGATAAAGGCGAGCAGGCTGGTTACCGTCGTTTTGAGCATTTGCGATTGTAATCTCATATAGGCCTCCTACACATTGTTTCAGCAGCACCCCATGGTGCCATCTGCTTAATCGCTTATTCTACTACTAACATATACATCCAAATCCGTCCAGATCGAAATACAAAATTTTACTATTGCTTTATCTCAAGCTATAGTCTTGCACACGCCCGTATCATATACACGACGGTAACAACCTCTTCCGTGGCTCCATCAAAATTGCAATCCTTGTTGAAAGGATATACTCTGGTTTTATATACATTCCATGGGAGGAGGTTCTACGGCAATGTCCATATATGAATATGAAGTGAAAACGATACGCGGGGAATCTCAAACGCTCGAACCCTATAAGGGTGACGTGATGCTTATCGTCAATACAGCGACCAAATGCGGCTTTGCGCCTCAATTGGACGGTCTGGAGAAGCTGCATAAGAACTACCATGATCAAGGTTTGGCCGTTCTCGGGTTCCCCAGCAGCCAATTCATGAATCAGGAGCTGGAGGAAGATTCCGCGATCGAGGAGGCTTGCAAGCTCAATCACGGCGTCACCTTCCCGTTATTCTCCAAAATCGATGTGAACGGTACGCATGCTCATCCGCTCTACAAATATCTTACGAGCGAAGCACCCGGTGCTCTTGGCATCAAAGCAGTCAAATGGAACTTCACCAAGTTTTTGGTAGACCGGAGCGGCAAAGTGGTCAAGCGCTTTGCGCCAACCGATACCCCGGAGAAGATCGAAGAGGATATCAAAAAGCTGTTATAACATGCAATATGAGATAAAAAAGAGACAGGCCCCTGTTGGCCTGTCTCTATGTTTACTGGTTATGGCACGTTACGCTTCGTTTGGCAGATCAAGCTGCCATGACACGCCAAATTTATCCGCGATCCATCCGAATTTTCGGCTGAATCCGTAGTTACCTAGCGGCATCATAGCGCCCCCTCCCTCAATCAGCGCCGCATATAGCTTCTCGATCTCCGCTTCCGATTCGCAGGTCAGATAGATGGAAAACGAAGGCGTAAAGTTGAAATCATGCTTCACATTACTGTCAATGCACATAAACGTCTGTCCCTTTAAAGAGAAAGTGGCATGCATGACGCTCCCCTCAGTTCCCGGCTGGTTGGAGCCATAACGAGTAATACTCGTAATTTCAGAATCCTCAATGACCGAAACGTAATAGTTCATAGCCTCTTCTGCATTGCCCTGAAACATAAGAAATGGGCTTACCTTCTTCATAATCGAAATACCTCTCCTTTCATCACCAAAACTGTTATCCGATAATCTTATCAAGCAGACGCTCCAGCTCGTCATAACTCGTGACGATATACTGCGGTCGATGCTCCGATTCCGGAGTGACGCTCCTGTGGTTGAACCAGATCATCTGCCAGCCCGCGCCCAGGGCACCGACCACATCATTACGCCAGGAATCCCCAATGTAATAGGAGCTTTCCGGCACCGTTCCGGTCAGCTGATTCACATGACGGAATATCTGCGGATCGGGCTTATCCCAGCCCACGGCGCCGGAAACGAACAGACGCTCCTCCGGAATCAGCCCGCCCAGCTGCATAGCCGCAATTTTGTTCATCTGGTGTTCTGCAGGTCCGTTGGTAATCAGGCCTACGACATGTCCGGCAGCAGCCAATTTCCTAAGCAGCTCCCGAGCACCATCAAACATCGTGATGTTATATTGTTTGTCGAGGTAAGTCTGCTGTACAGCTTCGGCCTCCTTGGGCGTCAGCTGTATACCAAATTCGGCTAACGCCAACTGGAAACGGCGCCTTCGCATATCCTCAACCGCCTCTTCGTAAGCAGCCGTCCCGGCTCCCCCGAGATCTACGGACAGCTTGTCACTGTAATACCGCATTCGATGGTAGGCGGCTTCATAAGGAAAAGTCTCGCCCGGACGGGCCGTCTCCTGTACGGCATCACGAAAAGGCGCCAAATGGTCATATAATGTATCATCCACATCGAAGAAGATCCCCTTCGGTTGCGTTGGTCTCATCATGTTCATCCTCTCCCCCATGCTATCTCTCTATTTTACGCGTATCCGCACCATTCCGGTCAAGCCCGTCTATGAAGCAAGTTCCTTCCTTTTCTATGATATGATGGCATTATAGCGGCGGAATTGCAGCCTTCACGCGTACAATTAGCAGCTTAAATAGCGCCTGCATCACTGAGTACAAGCTTAATAGAGCCCGGAAAAGGAGATGAGTATGCATGACCAACAATACGACCGGACAATGGAGTAAGGACTTCATTCCCGAAGGGAATCTTGCCAGCAACGTAAACCGTTTCACCGGCTTTGAGGATACTTATGACCAGCATCGTCCGGAAGCGCCGCAGGAGGTTGTCACCCTGCTGACAGAATATTTGATGCGCAAACCCTCTCTCGTTGTCGACTTAGGCTGCGGTACGGGATTGTCCACGTTTGCATGGAAAGACGCAGCCGACCAAGTCATCGGCGTTGAGCCGAATGATGATATGCGAGGCAAGGCCATCGCCAAATTGGAATCGCTGCAGCCAGCAGCAGGCAACGGTAACAATGCACATTCTGCTGACATCCAGTTCGTCTCCGGCTATTCCAACCAGTTGGCTCTTCCCGATGAATCAGCAGACATCATTACCTGTTCCCAATCCTTTCATTGGATGGACCCGGCCAGTACACTCAAAGAGGCTGCCCGCGTTCTGCGAGACGAAGGCATATTTGCAGTATATGACTGTGATTGGCCCCCGAGCCTGACCTGGAGGGTAGAGCTGGCCTACCATGAGCTGATTGAACAGACCGAAGCCATTATTAGCCAACGTGTAGAGGCTCAGGAACAGGCCTATAAACGAAATAAGAATGAACATCTGAAGCATATCCGCGATAGCGGGTTGTTCCGCTTCTCCAAAGAGATTGTATTCCACCATATAGAGCCGTTCACCGCAGAACGATATACCGGACTTGCCGTTAGCCAAGGCGGTATCCAAACTGTATTCAAGCTGGGCTCATCCGAATTGGACGACAGAATCGCGCATTTCCATGCACTGGTGGAGGAGCAATTCCAGGGGCGAACACTCCCCTTGATGCTCAGTTATCGCATGCGGCTTGGCATTAAATAAAGCTCAGCGAAACCGGCAGGAGACTGCCGGTAATCGAGGTTAAATGGAGCTAAGTATTACAAGAGTGATTACTTGTTCAAAACAGTAGGCATGGCATGAATGCCTGCTTTTTTTATTATGAAAAGAACGCGCGAATGTTAACTAAAGATAGATTCGCGCGGAAATAGATTTCATTAAAATGGAGGGGGAAGTATAACGAATGGTTAAAGAAAGGTGAAATGATGTCCAATACGTATACCAACCACCGAATCCCTGAGGCAAAGTTACAATTCACAGGCGTTAACGGTACCTATTTTAACGAGAGTGCATTCTTTTTTTATCACAATCGTTCCACGAGCAGTAACCAAGATCAAATTCTCTATACCCGAGTTCGGCTGAAGCAGCAAAACGATAAGGAAGTGCTAGAGTGTCTGAATTCAAACGGGATTGCCTATAACAAGATAGGCTATGACGTCAACGGACGCCATGAGATTTCGAATCTTGCGAGCGTTGTGCATCAGGGCATCTTGTATGTCTTTTGGACAGAGGATGGACGTATTCATTACGTTACTACAACAGACGGCAAGACTTGGTCGGGTTCGAACCAGCTTCCTTATTCCTTTATCCGGCGCACCCAGTTCGCAGCTCTTTCCGTTCAGGGCCGATTGGTTCTACTCGGCGCCCACCAAGCCGACTCGCAGAACCGAATCGGTATCGTATATCAGGACAGTAACGGAGTGTGGCGGATCGACGCAAACACCAACTGGAAAAATGTGAAAGAGGTATGTGCATGCGCATACGCACATCCCGACGGTTACTTTGATATCATGGTTGGCGTGGTTACGACTCATTCGAATCTCTGGACAGCCATTTTTCGATCCGACATCGGTGTGGATTATGGTACAAGCTGCGGATTAAGGCAAATCGCGAGCAAGCACCACGAAGAGTATGACGGACGCGTTGACTTTCTCGGTATAGAGGCGGGAACGATAGAGGGCGGATTACAGGACCCTTCCGTGCAGCTATTCATCAATGGTTGGCATCGTCCGCACAGCTGGAGCGGATACAAAAATAACCAGATGAAAACGTATAATATTCTCACAGGCGAGTGGAGCAGGGCCTTTACGAGAACACATGGACACACAAAATATCCCACATGGGTATATATGGGCGCATTTCAGTATTTTGTTCCCATCGGTACGAACGGGGAAATGCGGCAAGAGATATGGCTCTATATGAACTATAATGACGAAAACGTTGTGAAGCGCGGAGGCAGCAATCTTGTTCTGTGCCGATATAAGTCTGATGTCATGAAATTAGTGATGAAAGAGGAAGAGAAGGTAAAGGATGAGTTCCGTGCACTCATCGGAGTTATTGAAGGGGCACCTCCATACGTTACGAACGGAAGCACAAGGAGTGAATACGGTTCTACCTTTTATTACGGCCGTTCATCAACCCAGCAAATAACCATTTCTACCCGCTTTCAAATGGGATCGTATATGCAAGCAGGAGCCAGTCTCCCCATCGGTGCGGAGGTCTCCCTGAAGTTTTCTGCCCAGCATGCTGACCACAGCTCCGAGATTTCTGAAATTACGCGGCACATTGACAAGACCATCGTTCCCATCCCGGGAGAGAATTCAGTCACCTACGTGTACTTAACGCCGCATGTTGTGTGCACGACTTACGAGTTATTTGATTGGAAGATGCAAAAACCATTCGGCATTCGAAGCTATGTTTTTCATACATCCAAAGCGGATATCGATTTTGATGTGCTTCCAATACTCCACACCTACACAAACCACCCGAATACGCATGACTACACAACATTCGTGCATCGCTTCCCGGCTATACCTCATTATGCGGATTATGAGCGGAGTCTTGTTTTGGATGTCAGCTGGGTACCCGGCGAAACATCTGCATTCTTCGAGAAAAAAACATCAACCGTAAACATAACAAGCAGTACGGTGTCCGGAGAAATTTCGGCCGGATATTCAGGCATATTCAATATGGGGGGAAACACCAGCTTTGAGTACGAATTATCCCATAGCTCTGAAGTGGCAGAAAAAATTGGAGTGAAGCTGGATTACCCTTATCCTCGTGCAGGCCACCCCGAGGATATTCGAAAATTGATTCTCCGTATGTTGATGCTTGTGCCGGATCCGGATCAGATCGAAGCCTGCTACTGGATCCCGAAGGATAAGCAGAATCAGCGTCCATGGTGCGTCGCTTGGTCCATTCTAGGGGTGAAGTTCCAGGATTCTTGAGATGAAGTCCTAGACTTTCTGTGAACAGGCCACCTTATTGGACTTACCTTGTCCGTAGACAGCCTCAAAAAAGTACTCTTGTGCAACCTTAGTTTGGTACTCAACCGGACTAAGGTTGCTTAAGTTTTTGGTACAGAGGGGGTATGACTACTTACTCAAGGAAGTCATGAGACGAACGATATTCTCCGATGTTCTCTCTACGTTCTGCGGCCCATTCGCCAGTGCTTCCGTTAAGGAGGCAGCCCCCGGCATAATTCCGAAAACAGCGTCTATCCCTTGATCATACAGCACCTCGATTCCATCACCGATCCGTCCGGCTAAGGCAACGACAGGCTTGCCATGCTTCTTCGCGACCATCGCGACCCCCTGCGGGGTTTTGCCATACTGCGTCTGGAAATCCACTCCGCCTTCGCCGGTCCACACCATATCCGCCTGACGCACTTTCTCTTCGAGTCCGGTATAATCAATGACCATTTCGATCCCTTTCTTCAGCGTACCGTTCAGGAATACCAGAAGTCCTCCACCTAGTCCTCCTGCAGCGCCAGCACCTGGATAAAGGGCAATATCTTTGCCCAGCTGCTGCTTGATAATCTCGGCATAATGACGGAGATTGCTGTCCAGCTGCTCGATCATTGCCGGCGAAGCACCCTTCTGCGGCCCAAATACTTGCGAGGCTCCCATTTCACCACAGAGCGGGTTATTTACATCGCAGGCCACCTCGACCTTAACCCGCTGCAGTCGCGGGTCAAATCCGCTTAAGTCGAAGCTAGCAAGGCGACCCAGCTCCCCGCCGCCAAAAGTCAGCTCCTTCCCTTCCGCATCCAGCAGCTTGCCGCCTAGCGCCTGAACCACCCCGGCGCCGCCGTCATTTGTCGCGCTTCCGCCTATACCAATCAGCAGCCGGTTTACGCCATGGTCCAGACATGCCTTAATCAACTCACCTGTCCCATAGGTGGTAGCCGCCAGCGGATTCCGCTGTGTCGACGGCACCAAGTGAATTCCGCTGGCGCTGGCCATTTCCAGCACCCCGGTACAGCCATCACCCGAAATGCCGTAGGATGCCTCCACCTCATCGCCCATTGGACCGGTCACATTGACGGTATGCACTGTGCCGCCTGTAGCGTCAACAAGGGACTGCACCGTGCCTTCGCCGCCGTCTGCCATGGGTACGTGGATACAGGTCACGTTGGGATCTCCCTTCTGAATTCCTCGCTCCATTGCAGCGCAGACTTCTTTGGCGGTCATGCTCTCTTTGAATGAATCGGGCGCGAGCACAATGACATAACCCTGCTTCATGGTCTTCATCTCCTGCCCATCCTTAGTTTATTTATTTACGCGCAGCAATCTCCTTAATGAATCCGTGCACGTTTTACCTAGCGGCGATTGTCTGTGGCTACTTGCGAGCCAGCTTCATTCCTTCCACCATACTAATCTTCATCGATCCTGCCCAACATGGATGAAAGTACAGCACGGCTTAAGCCTTATGTATCAACAATCACCCCAGCTCACGGGTGCCGATTTCATCCGGCGCGACATGGGCCATCGCCTGCATCTTCTCGAAATGCCCCCGAGAACCGATCCGGCCCGATAACAAGGTACCGATAAGGCCACCGGCAAATCCAATCGGAATGGAAACGATGCCCGGATGCTTGAGCGGAAAAATGGCTTCAGCACGAATCCATCCGGCTTCGGGGTCCATTACGTTAGGCCCGATAGCCATAAGCAGCAAGGAAGATAACAAACCGGCTGCAATGCTCGACATGGCACCATAAGTATTAAACCTTCGCCAAAATAGCGTAAACAACAGCACAGGCAGGTTCGCTGAAGCGGCAACCGCGAAGGCAAACGAAACGAGGAACGCCACATTCAGCTTTTGCGCACCCAGCGCGAGCACAATCGAAGCTGCGCCTACTACGATGGCGGATAGCTTGGCTACTCTCATCTGCTGCGCCTCGGTCGCCCGCCCACTACGAAATATGCTGCTGTACACGTCATGGGCAAACGCAGAGGATGCCGTCAGCACAAGCCCGGAGATGACGGCCAGTATAGTGGCAAAAGCAACGGCCGATACGAAGGCCATCAGGAATTCGCCCCCCAATTCACTGGCAAGCAGCGGTGCCGCCAACTCAACCCGCTCGGACAAAACGGACCAATCTACAAATGCGGCAGCGCCGAAGCCAAGAAAAACCGTCATGGCATAAAAAATGCCGATCGTAAACGTTGCCGTCCGCACTGATGCCCGTACCGTAATCGGGTCTCTTACAGTGTAAAAGCGGGCTATTATATGCGGAAGTCCCGCTGTCCCCAGCACCAGCGCCATATTAAATGACAGCAAGTCCAGTGGATGCTCGAACATGTTACCCGCCTTCAGGAACTGCTCCTGCAGCGGCGTCGCCTGCTCCATGGAAGCGAATAGACCAAGCAGATCCCAATCGAACCTTGCCAGCACGATAAGACTCACGATAAAGGTGCTGCTTACCAGCAAAATCGATTTGACGATCTGGACCCAGGATGTTGCAAGCATGCCGCCGAACGTGACATAGATCGTCATTAACCCTCCGACTAACACGATGGCAAGCGACGTTTCCAGTCCGAACAGCAGGTGGATGAGCCAGCCAGCTCCGACAAGCTGGGCAATCATGTAGAAGACGGTGATCATCATATTGTTGACGGCGATGAATCCGCGCAGCCGTCTCTCGCCGAACCGGACCGCTACCGCATCCGCCATTGTAAACCTACCCAGATTATGAAGCGGTTCGGCTATGATGTACTGCACGATCACGTAGGAGGCAAGAAAGCCGATCGAGTAAAAAAAACCGTCAAATCCATAAACTGCAATAGAGCCCGCGATGCCAAGAAAAGATGCTGCGCTCATATAATCTCCGGAGATGGCCAGCCCATTCTGCAGCCCGCTCAGACGGTTGCCCGCCGCATAGAAGTCGTTCGTGCTCGTTGTTCGCCGGGCAGCATAATATGTAATCATTAAGGTACCCACTACAATTGCCACAAAAAAAACGATGCCCGATATGTTCAACTGCGTGCCTCCTCCTGCCCCCACTCAAAAAGTTATGTTATGTCTCCATTCTACGATAAAATGGCAAAAAAAGGGCAACCCTCTGCACGGTAAAGCAGCAGGTTATACCCTTTTTTTACAATGTTACTTGAAGGAGAATAATCGAGTTTAAGCCCCCGTATTGGCCTTAACCAGCACCTCGGCATACTTGGCCTCATCCTTGGTGGAGGACAGAAGCGTGCCGACATAGGCAGCGAGGAAGCCGAGCGGAATGGAGATAATGCCGGGATTGCTCATCGGGAAGATGGGTTCGCCGATCAAGATCGCTTTGCCGGCCGGATCCCATATATTCGGGCTAAGTGCGACCAGGACAACGGTGCTGATAAGTCCTGTCAGCATGCCCGTAACCGCTCCTGTCGTATTAAATCTTTTCCAAAATACTGTGAACAGGATAACGGGCAGATTCGCGCTGGCCGCCACGGCGAAAGCCAGCGAGACCAGAAACGCCACGTTCATCTTTTGGGCGAACAATGCGAGCAGTATCGAGAGGATGGATACACCAATCGAGGCGTAACGTGCCATCTTCAGCTGTTCCTTCTCCGTCGATTGGCCACGGCGCACGATTTGGCCGTAGAAGTCATGTGCGAAGGCTGAGGCGGCAGACAGCACAAGCCCTGTCACTACCGCGAGAATCGTCGCGAACGCAACCGCCGAGATGAGCGCGAATAAGAAGTCACCGCCAATCGCTTTGGCCAGGAGCGGCGCTGCCATGTTGCCCGCATTATCGGCTGCGGTAATATCCGCCGCGCCCACGAAAGCCGCCGCACCGAAGCCGAGAAAGATCGTCATGACATAGAAGATACCGATAATCCAGGTGGCATATACGACTGAGCTGCGCGCCGTTTTGGCGTCCTTCACCGTAAAGAAACGGGTCAGAATATGCGGCAGACCTGCCGTTCCAAGGACAAGTGCCAGGTTCAGCGACAGAGTTTCGAGCGGGATTTTGTATTTATTTCCGGGATTCAGGAACGCCTCCTTGAGCGGTGTCGCCGTCTGCATGTGATTGAACATCTGGGTCAGGCTGAAATCGAATTTAGCAAATACGATCAGCGAGATGATGAATGTGCCAGCCATTAGAAGCACGGCTTTCGAAATTTGCACCCAGCTTGTTGCATGCATGCCGCCGAAAACAACATAGATGGTCATCAGCACACCGACAATCAGAACGGATGTCACATAGTCCAGGCCTAACAGAAGCTTGATTAGCGCACCGGCCCCAACCAGCTGTGCAATCATGTAGAAGATGGAGATGGAAATCGTATTCAGCGCAGCAACGCCCCGCACCTTCTTGTCGGAGAAACGAGCAGCGATCATATCCGCTACCGTATACTTACCGAGGTTTCGCAGCGGCTCGGCGACCAGATACAACACCACCAGGTAAGCGACAAGGAAACCGATGCTGTAGAAGAAGCCGTCAAATCCGACAAGCGCAATCGAGCCTGCGATGCCCAGAAAGGAGGCGGCGGACATATAGTCGCCGGCAATGGCTGTCCCGTTCTGCCAGCCCTTGAGGCCTCCGCCTGCCGTATAGAAATCACTCGTGTTGGTTGTTTTTTTGGCAGCATAATACGTAATGATCAGCGTGAGCAATACAATCCCGCAAAATAACGCAATAGCCATAGTTGATTACGCCCCCATATCCTGTTTGATATCGTCTACCATACGGTCAAACTGGGCCGCTTTGCGGGAGTACAGGATGCACAGAACCCAGGTCATGATGAATTGCGCGAAGGCAAAGACCCATGCCCATGTAATCGGGCCAATCGCAGGGTTATTCAGGATGTCGGTGTATGAAGTGAGAATGGGCAATGCAAAGTAAAACAGAAGAAAAAAGACGGTCATCGGAATAATGAACCGTTTCTTGCGGGAGAGCAGTGTTTTGAATTTTTCAGAATGCCATACTTCGGTATAGCTCTTTTCTTCCATTGCTTTTCCCTCCATTAACGATCAGGATTCTATGGCAGCCTTCATGTCTGAAAGCGCTTTAGAATGATTATATACAGGAGGACTGCAGCCGACTACTGCTCCTGCGCGAAACGTCCGATAGCGTGTATGAAAGGATGATTTTGGCGTCTGAACCGAAAAACGGCTACTGCAGGCAGCTTCCTCAAGCCTAGACCTCTCTAAGCAGTCGGAACAAATCCCTGGCAGCCTCCCGTGATAAGGGAATCATCGTCCGCTGCTCATCCTTCAGAACTATATTATAAGCCCCATTCTGCCACGGGGAGAGCTCAGCGATCCGGTTCACATTCACCAAATAGCTGCGATGAGGACGGAAAAATGAATGCCCCGCAAGCTTCTCCTCCAGCTCCTGCAGTGTGCTCTTGCTTGTAATCCGCTGTCCCTCTGCCGTTACGATACGAACGACCCGTTCCTCGCGCACCGCGTACAATATTCCTTCGGGATCGACTACCACATGTTTATCCCCATCATCGATCAGCAGCTTGCCACGCATGCTGCGGACACCGGCTTCTGCAGATGATAATGCTGCTAGATTGGCGCCGTCCTGGGCTTCTTCTCTAGGGAAATTTTGTCCTTCATGAGCCCTGCTGCGAATTCGCTGCAATGTCTCCTTCAATCGCAAGTGGCTGTAAGGCTTCAGCAGGTAGTCAATTGCATTCAATCCGAATGCTTCAACGGCATATTCATCGTAGGCCGTCGTAAACACAATCATGGGCGAGAGAGGAGAGGCTTTCAGCATTCTTGCAGCCTGCAGTCCTTCCAGCTCGGGCATATGGACATCAAGAAAGATGACGTCAGGCTGCTGCAAGGGAACAAGCTCGAGCAGTTCCTTTCCGTTCGCAGCATGCGGAAGAAGCTCGATGTCAGGTTCCTGCTCAAGCAGATATGTCAGCTCTTCCCTTGCCAACCGTTCGTCTTCCGCTATTATGATTCTAATTCGCTTCACCGTACCGGCTCCCTTCCGATAAACTGCAGGGGATGCTGAAGGTTATGCTGCAGCCGCCCTCTGCAAGATTCTCTACCATGAGTCTGGCATCTCTGCCGAACATACTGATCAAACGCTGATTGATGTTATACATCCCGTTGCCTGTTCCCTCGCTGCCCGTGACCGGCTGTTCGCCGAGCGTATCCAGGATTTCCGGCGAGATGCCTGACCCGTTGTCCCTAAGCTGGAACACCGCCATCCTTCCGACCTGTCTCAAGGTCAGCTGAATGAGGCCTCCGCTCGCTCTGTCTCGCAAACCATGCTTAATGCTGTTCTCCACCAGCATTTGCAGTGTTGCAGGAGGAATCATCAACTCATCCAGCGAAGGATCGAGCTGACATTCAACCGTAAACTGCTCCTCGAACCGAATCTGAATAATATCCAAATACGCATTTAACAGCTCCATCTCTTCCCGAATCGTCGTTTTGCGAGAAGCCATGACTTTCATGTTGAGCCGCATGAACGCTCCCAGCTGCATCGTCGCATGCCGTGCTAACGGTGGATCGGTGCGAATCAGCGAATGAATGGCATTGAGTGTATTAAATAAAAAATGCGGGTTGATCTGGGCCTGCAGAAGTTTGAGCTCCGCCTCTTTCATTAAATGGCTCATTTTCTCGTGTGCCGTAGCCCCAAGCTGGTATGAAATGAGCTGACCAAGTCCTTGAGCCATGACCAGCTCCACGCGCCGGATATCCTGGGGCCGTTTGAAGTAGAACTGGATGACGCCTACGACCTGGCCCCCTTCAATGATCGGGACAAGAATGGCAGCTCCGAGGCTCGGATGCCTTGGCTGGATATCATCCGCATTCTCAATGATCCGAAGTTCGCCAGTCGCGATGACGTTCTTGGTTAAGGGAGACTGAATCTCCTCCCCCCGGTCGATGGTGCGGCTGGCTGCCCCGGTATGAGCCAGAAACCGCTCCGTGTCTGTAATGGCTACTGCTGTCGTTTTCAATTCACGCAGCAGCAAGCCCGCCACTGCCTGAGCTGTCCGATAAGTCAGACCCTGCTTCAGATGAGGCAAGGCCGCTTCTGCAATATGAAATGCCTTCTCTGTTTCATAGGCTGCTGCCCGTTCCTCCTCCGTGATAGCAACCCGCAGCATCGTTGTAAAGATTGCAATGGATATGCTGTTGGTCAGCACCATCGGCAAACCGATCAGATTGACCAGCTCCACCGCGCGATCCGGTTCATCGGCACAGATGAGAATCACTCCCATGAGAAGGATCGGTGCAAACATGCCGACAAATAATGCTTTGGCTGGCGAAATGACCCGTTCCTGAGCGAAAAAACGAGCCACTCCCCCGGCCAGAGCCCCTGTAAGGGGCACGGCGATTGCTCCAGCCAGTCCCGTATAACCGCCGATGAAGAAAAGATGCGCCCCAGCCAAGAGTCCGCCACCAATACCTACGCGGGGTCCGCCGATCAGCCCGCCGATGACAACGCCGACCAAGGCGGAATGAGCCAGGGCCTGCTCCGCTGTCAGCCGCATCAGCCAAAAGGAGGAGCTGGATTCGCCCTGCTCCACGACAACGCCTGCATACGTCCCGAGAATACCAAAAAGCCCGAACAAACAGGAGTAGATGAATATTCGCGTGCCGGACATTTCCTTGCGGTCCAGCAACTGACGAAACAGCGGAATTCGCGTCAATATAAAAGTCAGAATGAGCAGCATGCCCATCCGTTCGAACAAATGCAGCGTCAGCTCCTGCATGGACATCCCTCATCTTTTGATGGATTAGAGACCTTATATCGTTTTACCCATGACGATCTCCTTGCGACAAGGTAAGGGTGATTTTTTTTGAATGCGGTTTCATTTTATGCAACAAGATTATATAGCACAATGAGCACAGAGACAATAATAAGGAATAAATGAAACATATGTAAAATGCCCAATGAAAACCCCGAGGAAGAGATGTGCCTTCGGGAACACCACAAAAAACCGTATCCTCGCTTATGACGCGTCCGATACGGCCGTTTAATCGTTATATTTTTGTACCCTGCTGTAGGGACTGCCCCTCGATCTGCAAAAGGTTTGCCGTTCTAACCGAGGTAGCGTGTACCTCTTTCCCCTATCTACGAATGATCGACCATTTCCGAATGACCTGATTAGTCACCTCGGCCAGCAGCAAGCCCAGCGCGATAGCACCTGAAAACACGAACGCCCGCGCCCCCAGCTGAACCGCCTGATCGAATTGATTCTCCACCACATGACGCAGCGCATTATAGGCAACACCGCCCGGTACCAGTGGAATGATCCCCGATACGCTGAACACGATAATGGGCGTCTTGTATTTTTTTGCGAAAAAGTGGCTGATCATCGTCACGCAAAACGCTGCCACCACAATGGCCGTCACCGGCTGCACACTCATATCCTGCAGCAGGATGTAGAGGAGCCATCCCACCATACCGGCAAAGCCGCACTGGGGCAATGCTTTTTTGGGTGCATTAAATATGACGCCGAAGGCCACCGAAGCAATAAAGCTTGTCATGAGCTGCTGTATATAAAAGGTTGCCATGAGCTCCACCCTCAACTCCACTTCCTAGAATGACAAAACAAACGCGATGCCCGCACCGATGGCGAAGGACGTTACAAAGGCCTCTGCCCCTTTGGACAAGCCGGATATCAAATGTCCCGCCATCAGGTCACGGATGGCATTTGTGATCAATAGACCCGGTACGAGCGGCATCACAGAGCTGATGATGATGATATCCAGCTGCTGGCCCCATCCGAACTTGACCATCCACACAGAGGTTATGCCAATCACCAGCGCGCCCGAGAATTCGGCGAAAAACTTGACCGGAATAACCCGATGCATGAACACGGAGCAGGAGAAGCCAAGACCGCCGGCAATAACCGCTGGCACAAAATCGGACCAGATGCCGCGAAACATAATAAGAAAGCACCCGCTGGAGATCGCTGCAAGGAGGATCGACAACCATATTGGATAGGTCGCCTGTTGTTGTTCGATGTTCTCCAGCGCTCGGCGGGCCTCTTCAATCGTCAGCTCGCCGAGACTCACGCTCCGGGAAACGCTGTTGACCTGATCGATCTTACCCAGGTTGGTTGTTCGATCCGAAATACGAATAAGCCGCGTGATGGGCTGAGGCTCCTCCACCGAGAAGATAATCCCCGTCGGCGTCATATAGCTCTGACTATTCTCGACACCAAAAGCTGCGGCAATCCTCATCATCGTATCCTCGACCCGATAGGTCTCCGCGCCGCTCTGCAGCATGATTTTCCCTGCTAGCAAGCAGACCTTGATGATATCATGTTCCCGTTTCAACAAGTCACTCAACTCCACTATCCTCCTGCTGGAACACTTTCCGATTCAGAATCTTCGCCTATATTATAGTATCATTATGTTGAAAATGCCTAGGATGCGCTTTAAAGCAGCGCCGTAGCAGTTGGCTCGTCTGTTTCAGCATGATTCACCCGATACAGACAGCCCCTCGGATAACCGAGGGGCTGCTTTATTATTTATTTACAACTAGGTTGGCCTAATAGGCACCGCGAATATGCATAGCAACCTGTTCCTTACAATATTGGCACAGGCGCTGACTCCCTCCCATATGATTGAAAGGGCCTTCAGCCGTTCCAAAATATCGCAGTCCTATTTTTCCAGCAGATCATTGACAATTCATTCCATCCCCCATATAATGAAAAAAACTACATATCCAACATTGGATATTCATACTGAAGTATCTTCTTCTCTACACCCAGCCTAAGGAAGTGACTCTCATGACCGATCTCATCCTGCTCTCATTCCTGCGTGAACGTCCCATGCATGGGTATGAAATTCAACAGCTCATTCAAGCAAGCCGAATGGACTTATGGACGAATGTTCTGTCCGGTTCCATCTATTATGCGCTTAACAAAATGGAGCGCGATGGTCTGATTGCTGCGGCCGGCGAAGAGCGGACCGGTGCGAGGCTTCGTAAAATCTACAGCATTACCGACACAGGCGAGCAATTTTTCCAGAAAATGATCCGCGATACTCTAACGCTTCCTCCCCATACCGTCAAGTCCGACTTTTCCCTCGGTTTAGTCTGGATCGAGAGCATCCCGAAGCAGGAAGCGGTAGAATTGCTGCAGCAAAATCTCAAGCAAGTGGAGGAGTCTTTGGCCCAGTGGCATGCTGGCAAGGAAATCAAGGGGGAGTACGGCTTATCGAAAATCGCCCTAGCCACCTTTGACAATGCGATTTCGATTCTGGAACAGGACATCATCTTTCTCAACAAAATCATAGCACTCATACAAGAATAAGCCACAGTATCCGCTGCGGCTTTCATTTTCATCACATATCCAACATTGGATATATAATATTGGCTAATAGGGAGCGTGTATATGGGATGACTTTACCTACCCTCATTCAAGCAGAAGGATTACGCAAGAGCTATGGTCAGCGGACCGTCGTAGATGGGCTGAATCTAGACATACGGGAAGGCGAGGTGCTTGCGATCATCGGGCCGAATGGTGCGGGTAAATCAACGACGCTGGATCTACTTCTGGGCTTACGCCAGGCCGATGCCGGTACGATCACCTACTGGACACCGGATCCTTCACCGCATGTGGGGCTTCAGCTGCAATCTACGCCCTTCTTCCCGGGATTCACCGCTATCGAGAATCTGCGCATGTTCGCCGCCTTCTATGGCAAGCGGCTCAAGGACGCCCAGCTGATTGAACATCTTCACAGCTGCGGGCTTGAAGAAGTCGCCAAGACGGATGCACTCCGCCTCTCGGGAGGTCAACAGAAACGCCTCGCCATTGCGATGACGCTAATCCACAGCCCCAAGCTGCTGTTCCTTGATGAACCCACCGCCGCGCTGGACCCGCGAGCTCGCCGGGATATTCGAGAGCTGATCCGCTCTCTGGCAGACAAGGGTACCTCGATCGTATTTACCTCGCATGACATGGAGGAAGTGCATAAACTCGCTTCCCGGCTCGTTCTCATCCGTGATGGACGAATCATAGCCTCCGGCTCACCGGAGGATTTGCTCAGCCAATATGGAACCGCCAGTCTCGAGCAGTTGTATATCCAATTGACGGATGAGCTTGCATAGCAGGTATTTTGTGCAAAAAAGTATTTTATTCAAAAAGATTCTGGGGAGGAATTTTTATGTGGATTGTTATGACCACGATGCTTCGGAGTATGTTACGCGATACCCATACGCTCGTCTGGAACATCTTGTTTCCTATGGCCATGCTGATCGGTTTGGGGTTGTACTTCAAGGATGCAGCTTACTCTTACCGGCTCCTCAGTGGTGTGCTGACCACCAACATTCTGTTCGGAGCCACCATGGTCACTGCGTTCAACGTAATGGCACAGCGCAACCGGGGCATCTATAAGCTGCTGAGAGCAACCCCTTTTCGAACGGTCTCCTTCATTACCGCGATGACGGGAGCCCGAACCGTGCTGGCCCTGCTCGTTAGTGCTTGCGTGATTCTGATGAGTCTGTTTTTGCTTGGAGTGAAGCTGAGCCTACCGGGACTGGGACTGATGCTGCTGGTGCTGCTGATCGGCACCGTTTGTTTTACCGCACTCGGTTTCCTGGCAGCTAATCTGTCAAGGGATGAGAATAACGTCAATATGATTTCAAACCTGATGAGCTTCCCTTTGCTGCTGACCAGTGAAGCTTTCTATTCCTTGGAACATGCACCGAACTGGATCGTCACCCTGGGACATCTGCAGCCGTTTCATTATCTGGTCGATGCCATGGCGATTGCCATATATCCGCAAGGTAATGTCTCTAGTATCTGGATGCCGCTGCTTATCCTTGGGGGCTTTACGATCCTGATCCTTGGAGCAGCTGCATGGACCTTCCGCTGGGATGCCGAGCAGCCTGTCAGATGGAAACAGGGAGCCACAAGGAAAGCCGCTTCGATGTAACGGCAAATAAAAAAACTATTGCCCCCTTGTATAAAAGACATCCCATGCGGTATACTGAACCAACAATATCAACATCAGGCCGATGAAGAGCTTCCAACTCCGAGGCGTTCTCGTCAAGGGGATATGATCCGATATCGGATTTATAATCTCCCTAAGTTAACCGGATCCGTCCGTTATCGCGGAATCAAAGTGGATTGAATGCAGACCGACTTGCTTCGTTAGTGGGGCTCTGATTCAGTCAATTTGGGTGGCACCGCGAGCGCATAAGCGTCCCTCGTCCCATATGGACTAGGACGCTTTTTTATTTTTTTCAGACAAAGGAGCGCGGTGATCATGCTAGACATGAAATGGATTCGAGAAAGTACAAGTCATCAAGAGGAGCTGCAGCGGGTAGCAGACCAGAAAGGTATCGCCTTATCGGTTGCGGAGCTTGTCCAGCTGGATGAACAGCGGCGGACATTGCTGCTGGCTGTGGAGGATTTGCGACAGCAACGAAATACCCTCTCGCAGGAGATCAGCGTCCTTATAAGACAGGGCAACCAGGCAGAAGCGGAGCTGAATAAACAGCAGGTCAAGATCATCAACAAGAAACTGGATGAGCGGGAAGCGCTGTACCGTACAGTAGATGAAGCTCGCAGTCAGCTCCTCATCCTGGTACCAAATATCGTTTCGCCCGACACTCCAATCGGTGCCTCGGATGAAGATAATGTAGAGATCAGAAGAGTCGGCGAGCTTCCTGTCTTTGATTATGAATTCAGGGACCATGTCACGCTTGGCGAGTTGCACCGGATGCTAGACATCCCCCGCGGGGTTAAAACTGCCGGCACTCGCAGCTATTACCTGACCGGCATCGGGGCGATGCTGCACCGGGCGGTTCAGCAGCTTGCGGTGGATATGCTGGTTGCCAAAGGCTTCACCCTCATGGATGTACCGCTGACTGTACGGACAGAAGCCATGCAGAATACAGCCTTCTTCCCGCTGGGTCAGGACCAGGCTTTTCAGATTACGGAGCAGGATAAGTGGCTCGTTGGCACGTCGGAAGTGCCACTCGTCTCGTTCTACAGCGGTGAGACCGTCGATGTGACACAGCCGATTCGCTTGGCTGCTGCGTCGCTATGCTTCCGCAGCGAAGTCGGCTCGGGCGGCCGGGACGTCCACGGCCTGTACCGGGTGCACCAGTTTGCGAAGGTGGAGCAGGTCGTTCTCTGCGAAGCCGACCCGGAGGTATCGGAACGGCTTCTGCAAGAGATCACGACCAATGCTGAGGAGCTGCTGCAGCAGCTCGAGTTGCCTTACCGGGTCGTTGCCGTCTGCACAGGGGATATGTCGCAGAAGACGTACAAGCAGTACGACATCGAGACTTGGATGCCCAGCCGCGGAGCTTATGGGGAAACTCATTCGTCGTCGAATCTGCTCGACTTTCAGGCGCGCCGCTCGAACATCCGTTACCTTGACGAGCAAGGCAAGCTACGCTACTGCCACACGCTGAACAATACGGCTGTCGCTTCGCCGCGGATTCTTATCCCGCTGCTGGAAAACCACCAGCAAGCCGACGGTTCGATCCTCATTCCGAAGGCGCTCAGACCGTACATGAACGGTATGGAGCGGATCGAGCTGCCTGCCGAGTTAGATACAAAGTAAGGAAAGCAGCAGCGAACAGGGGCATAATCAGTCTTCTGATCCAGGTTTATTCATAGTCACAGCATAAAGGCAGCCGCTAATAACGGCTGCCTTTATGCTTGTTATATTCTGTTCTACTGCTCCGCCTAGGGTTGTCCTGCTACATCTCCAATCTCATAACAGTACCATTCTCCGTCAGTTCATAGAACCGACGGAAATGAAGCTGCACCACTTATTCGCATCACTACCCTAAGCGACCTCGAAAATATAACGCTGTATCGCCTTGGCTACGCCATCCTCCGTATTTGTATCCGTCTGCACATCGGCGACTGCCTTCAGCTCCTCATCTGCGTTCCCCATAGCTATCCCAAGCCCGGCTGCCCGTAAGAGACGATAATCGTTCATGTTGTCCCCGATGGCCATTACCTCACTCATGTCGTATCCAAGCAGGCTGCATATTTTGCGGACACCTGATTCCTTGGATATCCCGAGGGGTGAAATCTCCATATTAAGGGCCGACGAGCGGGAAATCTCAATCGTGTCCAGTTGTGCAGCCAGCTGTCGCAGCTCGGCTATAACCGAAGGATCCGCATGACGCATGCCAAACTTCATCCATTTCCGGGCAAACATCTCTTCCGTCCAGCTTTTGCGGCCAGTCAAGCTCTCCACGCTGTATCCCCAAAAATGGGCGTCCGCCTCTTGAGCGAGCCTGTGCAGCTTTCGTATCTCTTCTTCTTTCAGGAAATGCCGCTCACACAGCTGCTCCCTTCCCGTCCACAGCTCGGCCCCGTTAAGAAGCACCATCGGTCCGGTCATCTCAAGACCGCTCCATAAATCAGACACTGTCTGCATCCCGCGCCCCGTTGAGAAAATGACTGTGACACCTGAATCGACAGCTTTGCGGATCCAATATCGGGTCGTATCCGTAACGATGCCTTCCTCATTCAGGGTAGTGCCATCCAGATCCAGCGCAAGCAATTTGTAATTTCCCATATGTCTGTTCTCCTTTGGTTACAGTGTAATGAAGGTTCCGACATGTCAATAAGACGTACGTTAAGGCTAAGGTGACAAGAAACGATTGCTCCCTAGTGCAAACAAGCAGGGACCAATAGCGCCATTCATCTAAAGTTCATTTTCTCAAATAATTGGATTAATTGTATGTCCCTCTATTCAAATCTTAAGGGCCAATGATACACTATGCGTATTGTGGAGCAGCGGCTGTCTTAAATCCCCCCTGCCCTAGTCTATAGTAAAACGAGGTTGATGGTCCGATGTCGCCAGGAAAAACGGCAAGTCATGCAATCATGAAATTACAAAACCAACAAAAAGTGCTTCATCTTATTTATACGGAAGGGCCCATCTCCCGTGTTGAGCTTGCCCAAAAATCCGGATTAACCCAGCAGACCGTCACCAACATCGTAAACCGGCTCCTTCAGGAGGACATCGTGAAGCAGGGAGAGCCTATTGAAAGCTTGGTGGGACGAAAACGCGTTCCGTTAACGGTAAACAGTGCCAAGATGTATACCATCGGCATCGAGATCAGCGGCAAGATCATCCGTGGGGCTTTGTACAATTTCCAATACCACCGTCTTGTTCGCATGGAACGTCGTGTTAATAAATTCGAGCACGGAGAGCATATGCTAGAAACCGTCTGCTCCATAATTGACGAAATTATCGGACAGATCCCTGACACTAGCCGGCTGAAAGGGATTGGCATCTGCGTACACGGTCTGGTGGATTCCCATCACGGCGTCATCCTGCGCCCACCCGGTCTAGGCTGGACGCCGCTTGCCATCCGTGAACCCTTTGAGAGCCAATACGGCATCCCCGTCTATGTAGAAAATGATGTGAATCTGCTTGCTCTTAATGAGAACATGAACGGCTGTTTAGCCAATTCGGATCATAACATCACGCTGATGTTCGATTGGGGCATTGGCGGTGCCATCGTGGTGGACAAGCAGCTTGTTACGGGAGCTAACTTTGTAGCCGGGGAGTTCGGGCACTACAAGTCCTTTAGCGGCGAGGACGCCCTGCTCTGCCACTGCGACTCCTTGGGATGTCTAACCACCATGGCATCAGAAAGTGGACTCATGCGAAACTTCGGAATGGGACTGGACCTATTCGAAGCCAAAGTGCGTAACCAGGAGCCTGCGAGCCTTGAACTGTATGGCAAAATCGCAGGAGCACTCAAGATGGCCATCGGCAATGTCATCACGTTTCTCAATCCCGACCATGTCATGCTGACTGGCAGAGTGATGGCGGCCTTCGCGGATACCCTTGTTCCGGAGCTGCAATCCAGCATACCCGGCATGATTCCCGAAACCTGCCGTAAAGTGAACATCATCCATCAGCGTGAGATGCCGGAGGAAACCGAGCTTGCCGCTTCGCTTGTACTCAGGCATGTTTTTGCTGCCCCTTCCATTACCGGCTCATTATAAGCCGCTGATATCCTGAGTACATAGCTGCTTGCTGGTCGCTGCTCCCCCTTATGGTTACAGAGGAGATTTAGCATGGTCCAGCATGCGGCGAAGTCGTCCAGGATAATCGGTGATCATGCCGGCTACTCCAGCAGACAGCATCTCACGGAACTGGTCCTCTTCATTCACTGTCCAAGGGTACAGGACCCATCCCTGCTCCAGTGCTTCGGCCACATATTCCGGCGTTATCCATTCATGATGGGGATGCAGGGAATAGATCTCGGCAAGAGCTTCACGCTTCACAATTGCTGGAGACAACCGTTCCTTCATATACAGCAGTCCAATGCGCAAATTGGGCTCCAGTTTCTTCAATTTATACAGGGCAGCGTGATCAAAGGATGAGACCACCACGCTGTCTATTCGCTGCTTCTCGCGAAGGAGGTCCTCCAACGCTTTAACTAATCCGGTTTCCCCTGGCGTTCCCTTCATCTCAATATTAATCATGATCTCGGGTGGCACAAGTTCCAAAACTTCCGCGAGCGTAGGAATTCCCTCTCCTGCAAACGCTTCCGAAAACCAGCTGCCTGCATCCAGCTTTTTCAATTCTGCCAGCGTCATCGCATCCACCTCACCGCTCCCTGTCGTGGTTCGATCTACGGTTGCATCATGGATGACAACGATATGGCGGTCCAAGGTCAGATGGATATCCAGCTCAATGGCATCGCATCCCTGGTCCATTCCCAGCCTAAATGCTGCCAGCGTGTTCTCTGGCGCTTCTCCTTTTGCTCCCCGATGAGCGATAATTAATGGCTGCTGTTTCAACATTCTTCACTACGCCCCTTTATGGTTTGAGAGTACCTTGTAATGGTATCTAATATAATAATCAAATGAATTGATTAATTGCTATTATATGAATATCCTTGTGGCAATGGCAATCTTTTTTTCTGGGACAAGGCAGGAAAAGCATATATTATATACAGCCAGACTTCACTTTAACTTCCATCAATGAAGTGCATTTTTCTTATGGATTAAGTAGGTATATAATATTTGTTATATAGGATATCTATAATATACGGATATTCATTGTTGACATCCACTTAGCTGGATGACTTCTCCTATATAAATACCTGCTGCCGTACTGCACAAGAATAAGGAGGTCATTCTCTATGACAGAATCCAATCTTCATCATACAGCGTCCAAAACGCTTCAAGATATTCCGATTTCCATCCTGGATCTAGCGCCGATTACCGCGGGCAGCACTGCTGCACAGTCGCTGAAGAATACGCTCGATCTGGCTCAGCACGCCGAGAAGTGGGGCTATAACCGTTACTGGCTTGCCGAGCATCACAATATGCCGGGGATTGCCAGCTCCGCTACGTCGGTCGTCATTGGCCATGTAGCCGGAGGCACGAGCAGGATCCGTGTTGGCTCTGGCGGAATTATGCTGCCAAACCATGCTCCGCTTGTCATTGCCGAGCAGTTCGGCACGCTCGAATCATTGTATCCGGGTCGAATCGACCTGGGCCTTGGACGTGCGCCAGGATCGGATCAGCTCACATCCCGGGCGCTTCGCCGGGGTCCCGGCAGTGACGGCCAGGATTTCCCCGATCGTCTCGGTGAGCTGCGGAATTACTTCCAGCCCACCTCCGGCTCGTCCATGCGCATCCGGGCGATTCCCGGCGAAGGCCTGCATATCCCGATCTGGCTGCTCGGCTCCAGCGGCTTCAGCGCACAGCTGGCAGGACAGCTGGGGCTTCCGTTCTCTTTTGCAAGCCACTTTGCTCCGGATTACCTGATGGCTGCGCTTGATCTGTACCGCACCAGCTTCCACCCTTCTGCCGAGCTAAGCAAGCCTTATGCCATGATCGGCGTGAACGTGATCTGTGCCGATACGGATGAAGAAGCCCAGCGGCTTGCCACCTCGGCGTATCAGCAATTCCTGAACATCATCCGGGGACGCACCGGCCAGCTCAGCCCGCCGGTGGACAGCATGGATGAGCTATGGAACCTGCAAGAACAAGCGATCGTGAAGCGCCAGCTCAGCTTCTCCGCGATCGGCAGTCCGGCTACGGTCCGTGCGCAGCTGGAACAATTCCAGCAAATGACGGACGCGGACGAGATCATTGTCGCCGCGGCGATCTACGATCATCAGGCGCGCCTGCGCTCTTATGAGCTGCTGGCGGATGTCGTCGGCATCCAGTAAGAGAAGCTCCGTAATTGTAAAACTAAGACCTATCCGTCAATGTGATGAGCGGATAGGTCTTTTTCTGAAGAGGCTATACTTACCCAACAAAAAAGACCAGTCCAACGCGGAATTCCGTGCTGGACTGGTCTTTTCTTATATATTTCTTTATTAGAGCGTCAGTCCGCCATCAATCGTCACAAGCGAGCCTGTCATGTAGCTGGAGCCCGAAGAAGCTAGGAAGGCAACCACGTTCGCGATTTCATCTGCTTGCGCCGGTCTACCCATCCGCATGTTGCCCACTTCCTCAGGCACATAAGCACCTTCCGAGAAAGACTTGGCCACCGCTGCAGTAAGCGGCGTCTGAACACCGCCCGGGCAAATGGCATTCACGCGAATGCCCTGCTTCACGTATTCCAGTGCAGCCGCCTTCGTCAAGCCTACCACCGCATGCTTGCTTGCCGAGTAAGCAGCGGCGCTGTGCTCGCTGCGAATCCCGGCTGTGGAAGCGGTATTGACAATATGTCCGCTGCCCTGCTTCTTCATGACTTTCAATACATACTTCATACCGAGAAAAGCACCCTTGACGTTGACAGACATTTGACGATCGAACTCGTTCTCGTCAATATCGTCCAGCATGGAGAACTTCTGCACGATGCCTGCATTGTTGAAGAAGAAATCGATTCTGCCGTAGGCTTCAACCGCCTTGTTCACATAGTTCTGAACATCCTCGGTTTTCGTCACATCAGCTTGTACGAAAATTCCCTCTCCGCCCAGTTCCTTGATCATACGCAGCGTTTCTTCGCCAGCTTCCTTATTAAAGTCGACGAGCACCACTGCTGCACCGTTCTCCGCCAATTTCAAACTGCTGGCTCTGCCAATCCCGCTGGCTGCACCGGTAATAACCGCGATCTGTTTGTTATCAGACATGAAGTTACACTCCCTTGATGAAATATAATGTAGGTCTGACGAAACTTGAAACCTTTATAATGTTCAGGCTGCCCGTCGACTATAGATTAAACATAGGCCTACAGGCAATATCAATCCTTATTTGGCGTAATAGCCGCCATCAATCGGAAGCTCCACACCGGTAATATAAGAGGACTCGTCGGAAGCCAGGAAGAGGACGCCGTTTGCGATATCTTCGGCTTTACCCAAGCGTGGAAGTGGAGTCATGGATTGGAACCACTGCGCCATTTTTTCATCCTTAAACATATCGACAGTCATTGGCGTTTCAATAAAGCCCGGGTGAACGGAGTTACAGCGAATATTATGCTTCGCAAAGTCAACTGCCGTTGCTTTGGTGAGCATGCGTACTGCACCTTTACTTGCCGTGTAAGGACCTGCGCCGCTGCCGCCTGTCAAGCCGGCGATGGACGAGATGTTGATGATGGAACCGCCTCCCGCTTCGATCATATGCGGGATGACATATTTTTGGCCAAGGAAAATACTCGTGACGTTGATTGTCATCGTCTTCTCCCAGCCTTCTACCGTCATATCCATGAATGGCGTAGCGTTGGAGATACCAGCATTGTTCACCAGAATATCAATCTTACCGAATTTCTTGACTGTCTCGTCTACGACACGCACCCAGTCTTCTTCAGAAGCAACGTTGTGCTTGATTCCGATGGCTTCGCCGCCCAGCGCTTCAATCTCCGCTACGACGTCTTTCAGTTTATCTTCCTGGAGGTCCGTAATCGCAACCTTAGCCCCTTCTTTCACAAACAAAAGAGCGTCAGCTTTACCCATACCACCTGCTGCTCCCGTAATCACCGCTACCTTATTAGCTAATCTCCCCATAGGAATACCTCCTGAAATGTTATTCATTATTATTCGTTGGATGTGCCCTCATTCTTGGATTGCCTGTTCTTAAGCTGCAAATGCTCAATCATCTTCTCGTAGGAAGCGATTAACACATCGATCTCCTGATCCGAGAAATCCGACCATAAACCTTCATTCAACTCACGATATTTCGCAATCATTCGAGCTTCAACGTCACGTCCGAGCTCCGTAATTCTGAGATAAACCTGGCGCCGATCCTGGCTTGACGTAATGCGCTCAATATAACCCTTTTTGACCAGCTTGTTGCTAAGGTTAGTAACGGCAGAGAGCGTAACGTTCAAGATGTTGGAAAAATACGAACTGGTCTGTTGTCCCTCATAGGCCAAGGTATGAAGCACAACGTACTGTGGGCCTGACAGATCGCTGTCCAGAATCTTGGCGTAGTTCACCACAAGTGTCATCATCTGACGTGCCGCCATATGAGATAATTGTTCTCTTTTATCCAGTGCTCATCACCTCGATGTATGAAGTCTATCACCCAATATATCATGAAATTAAATAGTTAAAATCTTTTAACAATTAGATTGTATACCTTCTCTCATAGACTCGTCAACTCCAAGAAAATGCCGCATCGGGTTTCCTTTTCCATTAGCCTTCTACCTTGAAGTTCCGGCGACGGAATGGGAGGAGAGTACCCTTTAGGCACTGTTGTAAGTATATCCATCTCTGTTTCGGCGCATCCTGAGCTATAGTCTATCTCCGTTTCGGTACATCCCGATCCAAATCTATAGCGTGCAGGCGAACTGCCAAGCGGTCTCCTTCCTCATCATTGTTCTATCTGATGCGGTTCCAGCTGGTCTGTCCCTACAAAAAAAAGACACCACCCGCAGGTGATGCCTTATGTCCCGGTTACCCGGTATGAGCCGACTGCTCGTATTGCGTCAACTCCCGCAGTTGCTCAAGTGTTATGCGATCTACGAACCGCGAGAACCTTTCCTTTTTCTTACCCGTCTCCTGATATATGACGATCAGCTTCAGGATGATTGGGGCGAGCATTTCTGGGGACAAACCCGTGTGCAGCGGCCTTGCCAGTGCAGCCTTTAATCCTCTTGGCTCTCCGCCCACATAGATATCATAAAAGTCCTTCATCTTAATCACCGCGATATCTTTAAGCAGCGGTTCACTCGTACCGAGCGCGCAGCCAGCGTACCCGATTTTGAGCGGATTGGGTACAGGATGATCAGCGATGACCTCATCCAGCATCGCTGCAACATCCAGGCCCGCATCCTCTGCCCCGCGGCAAAAATTACAGGTGATCAGGCTCTTGGAAACAAATCCCGCGGGGTGAACTTGAAGCCCTACTTTTTCCAGCTCGGCCTTGGCTTCCTCCACCTGGTCTTCATCCATCTCCACATACAGCTGCTTGAAGGTGGTCATCTCCACGCGGGCGTCCTCTCCAATGACCGCACCCAGCATGGCCAGCTGCTCGGGACGGAGCAGTGTCCCGCCCACCTCAAAACCAGGTGTCACTGCAAATTTCTGTCTTGCCATGTTCTATACACTCCCCTTCCGATCGCATTATACTTTCATTCGCTGAAGACGAAGAGCATTCAACACGACCGATACAGAGCTAAGCGCCATGGCAGCCCCTGCCACCCAAGGTGCCAGAAGCCCGATCGCGGCGATCGGAATGCCGAGCGAGTTATAGCCAAGCGCCCAGAACAGATTCTGGCGAATATTGCTCATCGTCTTGCGACTCATATAGATCGCATCCGGAATGCTGTTCAGATCACCCTTCATCAAGGTAACGTCTGCGGCTTCCATCGCAACATCGGTACCTGTGCCAATGGCCATGCCGATATCGGCCATCGCAAGAGCCGGTGCATCATTGATGCCGTCGCCGACCATTGCGACCTTCTTGCCCTGCTGCTGGAGCTTCTTCACTTCATCCGCTTTGCCTTCCGGCAGCACCTCTGCACGGACATGGTCAATACCGACCTGCTTCGCAATAGCCTGGGCAGTGCGTTCATTGTCACCGGTAATCATGATGACATCTATGCCCATTTCCTTCAGTCTGGCTACGGCAGACCGGGACGTCTCTTTAATTGTATCCGCTACGGCTACAAGGCCTGCATATTGGCCGCCCACCGCCACAAGCATCGCTGTCTTGCCTTCGGTTTCCAACTCCGACATTCTGGCAAGGACCGAATCTACCCGCACATGATGCTGTGCCATCAGCTTGCGTGTACCAACCAGCACTTCACGTCCCTCGACATGGGCACGGATGCCATAGCCCGGAATGGCTTCAAAATCCTCTGCAGCCGGAAGCCGTATTCCTCTTGCTTCAATTCCGGTAACGATGGCTTCAGCAAGCGGATGCTCAGAGCTCTTCTCAGCCGATCCGACCAGCTGCAAGAACAGTTCTTCATCAAATTGGTTTACTTCCACATCAGTTAGTTCAGGTTTACCCTTCGTGACTGTTCCGGTTTTATCCAGAATAATGGTATCGATTTTGTGGGTCGACTCCAAATGCTCTCCGCCCTTGAACAAGACGCCCAGCTCTGCAGCGCGGCCTGAACCAGCCATAATGGAGGTTGGTGTAGCCAGACCCAGGGCACATGGACATGCGATAACCAATATCGCAATGGCGATCTCTAATGAATGGGCAAAGTTGCCCGGCGTTACCCAGAAGAACCATACAAGGAAAGCAACAATGGCAATGCCGACCACGATCGGAACAAAGATACCCGAGATGACATCCGCCACCCGCTGAATGGGAGCCTTGGAGCCCTGTGCTTCCTCGACTACCTTGATGATTTGAGCCAAGGCTGTCTCCTTACCCACCTTTGTTGCCTCGAGCATCAGACGCCCGTTTTTGTTAATCGTTGCACCAATAACGGCGTCGCCTGCTCTTTTCTCTACCGGAATGCTTTCACCCGTCAGCATCGACTCATCGACCGCGGATGTGCCCTCCACCACTTTACCGTCCACCGGAATTTTCTCACCCGGCTTCACCAATACGTGATCGCCCACCATGACCTGCTCAACCGGAATGGTCATCTCCTGACCGTCCCGAATGACGAGCGCCGTCTTGGCTTGGAGACCCATCAGCGTTTTGATCGCTTCCGAGGTACGGCCTTTGGCCAAAGATTCGAACAGTTTACCCATAATAACCAGCGTGATCAGAACCGCGCTTGTTTCGTAATACATTTCGGGTCCATGATGCAGGTTGGCTCCAGCCACAGCCCAATCAATCGTTAAATATAGACTGTAGAAGTATGCAGCCGAGGTGCCGAGCGAGACGAGAACGTCCATGTTGGCACTTTTGTTGCGGAGCGCCTTATAGGCCCCTACATAGAACTGTTTCCCGATGAAAAACTGCACAGGCGTTGCCAAGATCAGCTGGAACCACGGATTCATGAACAGATCCGGCATCCAGATCCAAGAAGTGAAGGAGAAATGGCTCACCATAGCCCAGAGCAGCGGTAGCGACAGAATGGCCGATATGATCAGCTTACGCTTTTGCTTCGTGATAGCCTCTTTACGATGCCCTTCCTGATCGAGCGTCTCCTGTTTGGGAACGGCCTGATACCCGAGCTTCTCAACACGCTGCTGAATATCGCCAAGGCTGACCTCAGCGGGATTGAACTCTACCCGAGCCGTCTCCAGCGCAAAGTTGACGTTGGCCTGGCTTACTCCCGGCATCTTGTTTACCACTTTCTCGATCTTCGTAGCACAGGCAGCACAGTACATGCCGATCAGCTGCAGGTCTACCGTTTCCTTCGCTGTCCCGTAACCCAGCTTTTCGATTTTCTCTTCCATCTGCTGAACCGTGACCACATTCGGATCAAAGGTAACCGCTGCTTTCTCCAGCGCAAAGTTCACGTTCGCTTCCTGTACGCCTTCCATTTTACTAAGGCCTTTCTCGATGCGATTCGCACAGGCTGCACATGTCATACCCGTTAACTGTAGTGACGCTTTCTTCTGCTCTGCTGTTGCTCCTGCTTCCATCTTCTCCTCACCCCTCTTCATCCTCGTGCTGTTTGGTTAAACTACGTCATATCCTTGTTCTTCGATAATTTCTTTGATTTGGTCCAAGTTGAACTTGCTTGCATCATAATTTACGGAAACCGTGCCTGCTTTCAGATCCACATGTCCCTCGATGTTCTGCTCCTTCAATGCACCTTCTATTGAATTAACGCAATGCATGCAGGACATGCCTTCTACTTTTATTGTTACCTGCTCCATATAAAATCTCTCCTTTTGGAAATTTGATTTTGATGTTGTTCACTTCGCTCGGTTTTAGTATACCCCCCTACCCTATAATTAGTCAATGGGTTTTCTCCATTTTTCTGAAAAATAACTTCTGCGATGATGTAAAGCGCATCCTGCCCGATATTTCTTTCTTTAGTAAACACAAACTGCCACCTTCCGAGCAGGTGGCAGTTTCATGGATTTTATTCCTAATCGGATAATCGATCGCATAGAGATGGCAATTCCGTTATTTCATTAACTTGTTCATCGTGGTTAACAGCTCGGTAATGACATCATCGTCACCTTCCTGCAGGCGCTCAACCACACAGCTCTTCATATGATGCTCAAGCAGCAATCTGCTGACGCCGTTCAGTGCCGACTGGATCGAGGAGATCTGGTTTAATACATCGTCACAGTACGTATCCTTCTCAATTAAGCCTTTGACGCCGCGAATCTGGCCTTCGATCCGGTTTAACCGGCTAACCAGATTGCTTTTCGTTTTGTCTGAATGATGGCTCTTCCGCTCACCCGTCACTGCACATGCATCATGTTGATGATTTTCAGTTGTCACACCCATTCCCCCCTTGATCACGGTACTCCCTCTTATTCTAACCTTATTCTTATTATATCATATAGCCCCCCTCCCTATAAAGACCGGACAATTGATTATCATCATGTCGGAATTAGACTGGACATATGCGCATAAAAAACGAGCCATCGCATAACGCTAAGGCTCGTTTTTTATCAGGTTTACAAGGATGCATAGTATACTTCGTTGTCTATCTTTGCCGCTTAGAACATTCTACAGAACAGCCTCCGGCTTAAAGAAAGCCGGCAGATACTTTTTATTCGCCTCTAACATTTCGTCGAGCAGCTGTTTGGCCACACTTACGGATGGCACCAGCGGATGATGTACCAGCGCTTGCAGCGCAATTCCGCGATCACCGGTTACAGCCGCTTCAATCGTCAATTGTTCATACACTTTCACTGCATGCATCAGGCCTTTCACATGGGAAGGCACATGCTGCGGCGCCAGCGGGATGGGACCCTGGCCTGTGACGACACAGTTGATCTCAATGCTGGCATCCGCAGGCAAGAAGTCATAAATTGTGCCATTGGAAACATTCAACGTCTGGATGTCATGGCGGTCATTATAGATCGACGTCATCAGATTAACGGCCGCTTCCGAATAATAGGCGCCACCCCGCTGCTCCAGCTGCTTCGGCTTTACAGCCAAATTCTCATCCTTGTAGAGCTCAAACAGCTCCTCCTCCACCCGGCTCACCACGTCCGCTCTGGTTCCGTCCTTCTCCAGCGATGCCTTCATGTCTGCGAACATCATATCCGTCATATAGAAATATTTAAGATAATACGTCGGAATAGCTCCAAGCGAACGGATAAAGTCCGCATCCCAACCGAAGGTCGGCACGTTCTTCGCCGTATACGACTTGCCGCCGTCCAGCAGTTCCGGCATCTTCTCTTCTCCGTTAACTATCGCCGATGTTACCCAGTGTAAATGGTTGATCCCGACAAACTCAGCCAGAACATCTTTCTCCGACACGCCATACTCGGCTGCCAGGAATTTCTGGAAGTTAATTGGCGAGTTGCACAGACCGACGGATTTTACCTTACTGTACTTTGCAACTGCCTCGGTAACAATGCCTGCCGGATTTGTGAAGTTCAGCATCCATGCATTCGGTGCCAGCTCCTCGATATCCCGGCAAATGTCCAGGATGACCGGAACCGTGCGCAGCGCTTTTAGCATACCGCCGGGACCTGTCGTTTCTTGGCCGATCACACCGTGCATAATCGGAATATGCTCATCCTGCTTCCGTGCCGCCAGCAGCCCAACCCGCATCTGGGTTGTCACAAAATCCGCACCCGCAATCGCCGCTCTGCGATCCAGCGTCAGGTGAACCTCTATCGGCAGACCGGACTCCTTAACCATGCGTTTGGCCAGATTGCCCACAATCTCCAGCTTATGCTTGCCCTCTTCAATATCAACGAACCATAGTTCGCGAATTGGCATCTGCTCATAATTGCGAATGAAACCCTCAACAATTTCCGGGGTATAGGAGGATCCTCCCCCAATGACCGCTATCTTCAATCCTGCTGTCATGTTAATCGCCTCCAAGGTATGATATCAATCAACTATTAAGATCTGTCACGCTTTATTGCAACGCTATGCTGATCAGGCTGTCGTTACCTGCTCAAACGTAAATGCCTTCAGTTTAGCCTCCGTCGCCGCATCCATAACATGACCGTCAGCATCCATTGCGCACAGAAGCGCGCCGGAAACCGGATCAGATGTAAGCCTTACGCAAGATGCATGAGGTGCCCGGATCGCTACGATCCGTTCGATCGCATCCGTCAGGATCGAGCTGTTCGGCCTGTTCAGCACGCTGCCGATATAGACAATGTCGAAGACGTCATCCTTCATGTCCAGCCTCCGAATCAGCGTACATACTGCATTGGCTAGCTCTTCACCTTCAGACTCAAGAATTCGGGTGGCTACCCCGTCGCCCGCTTCGGCTGCCTGAAACAGCGTCTTCACCAGACTTGGCGGAATCTTCGTCTTCCCGTAAAGGACATCCTCGTACATAGGTTCAACGGATGTATATCCCATCTGTTCCAGGACAAGCGGTGTTAACAAGGTTGCTGGTCCCCGTTCATCCCACTCCCGGATGACCGCTCGAAAAGCCAGCTTTGCAAACCCGGATCCCCCCGCGTGCCCATCTCCATACATGAAACCGAAGCCGCCATATTGCAGCTCCTCTCCCCTACGGTTGCGGGCAGCGCTGTTGAAGCCCGTACCGCAGATCAATGCGGCGCCATACGGACGGCTCGTGCCAGCTCTCATTCCGATAATGGTATCGCAGGCGATAGCATGTCTCGGAAAACCGAGAGCCCCGATCATCGGCCTCAGGATCTCGTAATCGGCTTCCCGATCCGCTCCTGCCAATCCAAAATAGGCAAAATTGATATCTTCCTTAGCAGCTCCAGCCTCTTGAAGAGCCGTTTTGCAAGCTTCCTCAATGTTACGGGCTGCATGTTCACGGTCAATTTGGTGATTCCCGTTGCCGGATTCACCCTTGCCGAGAATATTCCCTTGTTCATCACAGATGACAGCGTGAGTCTTGCTACCGCCGGCATCTACACCCAGATATAAACTCATGGATTTTCACTCCTACCTGCCTTATAGCGCATCATGTGGTGGTATATATTCAAGATACCGTTTCCATGGTGAGCCATCTACTGTTATAGCATTAAGGAGTGATACTATCTTACTGTTTCCTGAGCTTCGCCGGGAAAGGAAGCACGGGATTGCCCGCATACGCACGCTCCCGAATCTCACTTGGCGATGCACCGACATGCTGCTTGAACAGGCGATTAAAATTGGACAGATTCCGAAATCCGCAGGTTTCAGCAATCTCGATAATCTTCTGATCCGTTGTCTCGAGCAGATGCACAGCATGCGTTAAGCGCAGCTGAATCAGATAATAATGCGGTGAAGTCCCGACCGCCTGCTGGAACAGGGCGCTGAACCGAGAAGGACTCAGATGCGTTAGATCCGACAGCTTCTGCAGCGTCCAGCTGTAGTCCAGATGAAGCTCCATCGTGCGGAGAACCTCTTTTAGCGCATGCATTCCTCTCCCCTTGATCGGCCTCTCCTCCTGAATCGGGGACGACAGATGGCGGTTTGCCAGGCTCAAGAAGCGAATAAGATCCGAACGGATAAAACTCCTGTAGGCGGTGCCCCGTGCTTCATTTTCCTCCATCATTCGCTGAAGCAGCTGGGCCAATTCACCATGCACCGGAGAGTGCCTGTCTACGCTCCCGAGCGAACGAAAGGGGGTCATTAGATCCGGATCAAACTTGAGATCAATAGACAGCAGGGATGGCTCGAACATAATGACATCCATCACCAGATTCTCGGTCTCATACGCCCGGTGCAGATCATTACTGTTGATAAAAATAATATCTCCCTGCTGAAAAGGCAGCTTCACGCCGTTAATCAGAATAAATCCGGTGCCGCTCTGTATATAATTAAGCTCCAGCGCATGATGCCAATGCAGGCGCTGGGCGCCAGCGAATATGCCGCGCGTGGTCGACGCGGTAAAAGGAAATGCAGCATTCGAAAAATCGATCGCGTCTGGAACGACGCTCTGCGGACGGTCCATTAAAAAAGCACCTCCATACCTTCGTACATCATCGTGTCAAGATTTACCCACATCGTAACATGGCCTGCATGAAGAAAAAAAGGACCCGCCCCATCCATGCAGGGGCGAGTCCTATAAGTTATTTAAGATAAGGGTAGCTCCACGGCCCAGCCGAATGGATCTTCCACTGTTCCGAGCTGGATACCTGTGATGGCATCATAAACGCGCTTGGACAGCTCGCCGGTCGCTCCCTCGCCAATCACCAATTGCTCATCCTGCCATTCCAGTGAACCGATCGGTGAAATGACTGCCGCCGTACCGGTACCGAAAGCCTCGGTCAATAAGCCGCTGCGGTGTGCCTCCACGATTTCATCAATGGACAAAGCCCGTTCTTCTACAGGGATGTTCCAATGCTGAAGCAGCTGGATAACCGAATTCCGAGTAACCCCGTCCAGGATGCTTCCGTTTAATGCCGGAGTTACTACCTTATCGCCAAGCTTGAAGAACACGTTCATGCTTCCAACTTCCTCAATGTACTTGCGATGTACGCCATCAAGCCACAGCACCTGGGAATACCCCTTCAGAGTGGCTTCATCTTGCGCCTTCAATCCTGCCGCATAGTTGCCGGCCGTCTTGGCATTGCCCACGCCTCCGGCTACGGCGCGTACATATTTCGGCTCGACATATATGCTGACAGGGTTAATGCCTTCCGCATAATACGAACCGACCACTGACAGGATAATCATAAATTTGTATTGCAGTGATGGGGCTACTCCCAGCACCGGCTCGGTTGCGATGACAAAAGGACGAATATAGAGTGACGTGCCCGGCTCAGAAGGAATCCATTCGCGGTCTACGAGTACGAGCTGCTTAAGTGCTTCCATAACAAGCTCCTCGTCCAACGTTGGAATGCTCAGGCGCTGGTTGGACAGGTTCAGACGCTGAATATTCTTGTTCGGACGGAACATAAGAATTCGTTGATCTTCCGTCAGGTACGCCTTCAAGCCCTCAAATACGGTCTGCCCGTAGTGAAATACCTTGGCAGCAGGGTCCAGCTCGATTGGCTGGTACGGAACGATGCGTGGATCATGCCAGCCTTGACCGGCGTCAAAGTCAAGCATAAACATATGGTCCGTAAATACCGTGCCAAAAGCCTGTTTATGATGGCTCGGCTTCTCCTTCGGGTTGGTCGTTAATTCCACGGATATCGGGTAAGTCATGTGCACACATCTCCTTATTTTCGCAAACGTTATTAGTTGAATCATATCAATCGATACTCTATATTAAAAATATCTGATTTATAGGTGTACCATACCTTTAAGGTATGGAAATAGGGGGTATATATCCATGGATATCCGGCAGCTGCGTTATTTCCTGACCATAGCGCAGGAAGGGCAAATCACACGTGCAGCGAAACAGCTCAATATGGAGCAGCCTCCATTAAGCCGCCAGCTGAAACAGATGGAGGAAGAGCTTGGCGTGCTGCTGTTTGAACGCAGCGGCAAGCAGCTTCAACTTACCCATGCAGGCGAGCTGCTGCAGAATAAAGCTGCATCCCTGCTAAACCAATTCAACGAGACTCTCACCGAGGTGAAAGAAATTCATGCTGGAATTCGCGGTATGCTCTCCATCGGCGCGGTGGTCTCCTGTATTTCGCTCCTGCCCCAGCGCATCCATATCTTTCGGCAGCAATATCCCGAGGTCACCTTCAAAATTCGGGAAGGCGATCATTCCCTGCTGGCCGATCAACTCGACAAACGCAATATCGAGCTTGCGGTGACCAGGCTCCCCTTCGAATCCAGCTTCGGACCAGAACGTTATGTCGTTCAGCCTCTGCCCTCCGACCCGTTCGTTGCCGTCATTCCAAGCAGCTGGGAAAGCGCGTCCTCCCAGTGCGAAATCTCGATGCGCGAGCTGGCGGATTACCCCTTCTTGTCCTTAAAAACCGATCAGACGATCGGCATGCATGAGCGGGTCATTCAGGAGTTCAACCGCAGCGAGCTTGAGCCACGCGTCCTATGTGAATGTTCCAGCGTCGCCATCATCGTTGCGCTGGTAGCAGAAGGCATTGGTGCCACGATTCTGCCCGAATCGGTCATGTCTTCCTTCTCGATCCCCAACATACGGACTCTGCCGATCACGAGCGCAGATTTTCAATCCGATGTAGGCATTGTCTGGCTCAGAGATCATGTCCTATCCAATCGCGCCCGGCATTTTATAGCTACCTTTATAGAATAACATTTGTTGATGCCTTCGTCTTCCCCGGCTTTTTGCCAAGCTTTGGGGCTTGCTGCAATTATGTTTCCCTGGAAGCGAATTTAAAGTCGGCGATCTCCCCGCACCTGCTAAAGCCTATATTTTGATACAGCCGATTGGAATGTGGATTGGCCTGATCAGCATACAGCATTGGCACCATTCCTTCCCGCAGCAGGGATAGACCAAGTTCCGCAACCAATGCACTGGCATATCCCTTTTTCCGTTCACCCCTCGGCGTATATACTGCGTTTATGCGGCCATGCTTTGGCGACCGGTGCGCGATATTGGCCATGGATACGACTTTGCCGCCGACCATCCATAAATACAATCCGCCTTCCCGGACGAATCGTCCGGCGGTTTCATGCTGAGTAGCTGCACTAACACGGACGCCGTAAGCATCCTCCGAGAATCCCATCAGAAACTTCGCCACTTGCTGGGTATCCTCCACGCCGGCTCGCCGGATCATCCCCTCGACAAAAGGTGGACGCCTTACGTCAGGAGCATGGTATGACTCCATTGTCATATGACGGCGATAGGCTCTGCGATGATATTCTGCATAACAGCTTGCAAACTGCTCCGCTACCACCGGTTTCCCGGTCACTCCCGGAAGAATCATCTCCCCCAGCTCTCTTAGCAGTTCTTGAAACAGATGCCGCCGCGTATCGTCGGGAACATTCGGGGATATCCATAACCAGGCGTTTGCACGGGGAGACCCGGCATAAATCATGCGTCCGTCGGACGATTTGAGGCATACACTTTCCGGTAATCCAGTTATGAGATGAATCAGATTGTACGGCACTTCATCCTGAATAAACTCTTCTTGGCAAAGCGCCTCATCCTGTGGCAGCAACCGCTCCAGCATATACGCACTCCCTCTCTCTTCCTAATTCAGACCCGTGCATCAACGCCTCCTGCAGTCCATTATCCGGGCGTCTTGTCCTGACAGCAGAGAATACAAAAAAGCCCCGCCCCTTGTAGGGACGGAGCTTCGCTCCGCGTTACCACCCTGATTCGCCCCAGAAATTTTGGTGCGCACTCTAGTCATCATCCATCAATGATGCCCCATGATAACGGCAGGGTAACCCGAATACGCCTCAAGACATCAACGATCGGCGGATCTGCTCCGAGGTGATGGCCATGTATCGCTCGCTGACTGCTTCTCACCACCCAGCAGTTCTCTGCTCCAGCTGAAGTTGCGATGTGGGCTTCCTCATCCTAGCATTTTGGAAAAAATTTAATTCAGTGTAATCCCGATATCCCCTAACTGTCAAGCCCTGTTCCTTCTATGGATGGCGGCTTGCTTGCTTGGAATTGCATTCTTATTTGTTGTTAAAGCGAAGGACCAGCACATCCCCTTTTTCAGGATGAACGCCATCATGCTCCGTATACCTCCCACCGGTATATGTATTCAAGGTTTTGCGCCAAAAGATTTGGGTGCTCATATTGCGCTCGGTTGGATTAGTCTGCAGCTCCCATGTACCTTGGAACTGATCGAACACAAGTTCAGCCGCTCGTTGGGCTACACCCTGTCTTCGAAAAGTCCGAAGCACAAAAAAGTCGCTTAAGTAATACTGGATATTCCGTGATGGAACATGCGGCGCGGTCGACACCAGAGCCAATCCTGCTGCAATGTCATCCACGGTAATCAAATACGGAAAAAGAACGGACGGCTGTCCCCACCAAACATCGAGCTGTTTGCTCTGTTCGGTTAGAGTCGATATATCCTCTTTTTCGAATATACCGAACCGGTTAGGGCGGATCCCCCATATCTCAGCAATGTCATGCAAGTACAGTGGATAGATGTTATGCAGAATATAAGACTGTTCCTTCGGGCATAAACGCACCTCAATATTCACGGTCAATCCCTCCCTAATGAATGATGTTTGTACGGTTAGTATGTCTAGGATAACATAATTATTCTTCCAAAAGGTTTACAGGTATGTAAATCTCACCATGATTTTATTATATGTCCTGGAGCTCATCCAAAAACACGTGGGTTTTAGTTATTTCAACATTTTGTAACAATGTACCCCCATCCTCCATGTCAGAACCTGTGCATCGTATGCACGATTCATGGTTCGGGGCATTCTTGAATGACTGTCGGCCATCTGCCACTCGAATAAAAAAAGACGCCCCGTAAGGCGCCTCTTCTACTTATCTTCTGATTCTAAGCCTCTTCCTGCGCATGTTCTCTGCAAAAAGTCAGCAGCTCTTCCTCTTCCTCAGGCTCCATATCGAAATCCAGATACTGATCCGTGGTCCGCTCATAGAAGTCGTATTTCACAATTCGCGAACGCTCTTCATCATCCAGATAGATCACCCGCAAATAAACGCCATGCTCCGAGTAAAGCTCGTCATCCTCCGGCACGTCCAAATCACATACAAACTCAAAGCGTTTGCCGGCCAAGATGCCAAAGGGATCCTTCACCAATTCTACGCTATACTCCTGAATCGTTAACATATTCCCATCCTTTCTATAACTCTACCTATTATACACAATAGAGCAATCATTCTTACACTCTTCCTTGCTTCTGCTGCTGGAAAGAGCCCAGGCCCTTTCCCCATCCTCTTCCCGATCAGCGTATACCTCTTATAAACTGCAGGGAAATCACTTACGATAAGGAAGATTCCACCTGAGAAAAAGGAGTTGAATCGCGTGTCGAAGCAGGAACATCTGACCATCACGGTAGAGAAGGGCCAACAACGATTCACCGTAAAATCGCCCCTTGGCGGGATAGGACGGTTTGTTATTGTCGTAAATGATCAATTCACCAATGCGCCCAACACCACTCAAATTGCCAGTGGGGCCGGCAAAAACAGTGCAGCCGGAAGCAACGCAGCGATCCAGTCCCCGCACACATACCAGCAACAAAGTGTCGGTGCCGGTGGAATCGCCAAAAATTTGAGGCTGAAGGACAGCAAGGATCACTTCTCCAAACATCGTTCAGCGAAGCATCATTCAAAACACGGCGGCAAACATAAAAAACATCAAAAAGAAGTAGTATTCGTCATTAACAAGCAAGTCGTAGAGCTTCCGAAAGGAAGCAAAAATGCCTCGGCCACGCAAATCGCCAGTGGCGCCGGTAAATCCAGCACAGGCGGCACCAATTCCGCGATTGAAAGCCGCGGCACCAGACAGCAGCACGCCGTCGGCGGAGGAAGCGGCAGCAAGGCGATCAACAAAGACATTAAACATCGCAGCCGCAAGCCTAAGCGCCACAAGTGAAAGTCTACACATTTATGAGTGGAAGTTCAGGCATAACCACCGAAAGAAGAGAAAAACGTATGAAGATGACAAAATGACCCTCGCAGGGGTCATTTTTTTATATCTTGGCTGTCATTTCACTCAAGACCGGTCTGACGTAAGCCTGTGGGTGCTTATCATCAATGATCATTCTCTCGACCTGTCCGTTCCTTCCCCTCTGCAGTAACGGCGAACGATCGGGACATCTTCTTGATCAACTCCACCTTGCGGAAGCGCAGGGCCGACCAATCCTCATCAATGGCTATTTGCCGGACAGGCTCATAGCCTTGGTCAGAAAGAATGCCCGCTATGCTCTCCCGGCTGCAATCGGAATTCTTGAAGGTTTTGGACGACTTCTTGGGATAGCACAGCCAGAGCAGGCCGTCGTCAGCCACACTGCCGGCAGCTACCTTGGCCAGCCGCCGCAACTCTTCATTGCTTGCTCCGAAAGCTTGTACGAACTCATAAGGTATCTGCTGAGGCTCTGTATGAACATCTCCCTGCAGGGAATGAATGACCTCTTGATAGGCCTGCGGTGCGTTTAGCATCAGAACTGGCTGGCCGAGGTCTTTGAATTGCAGTTTTTTGACTATGGGATGGATCTCCGGCATGTTCAGATTCGTCCTCTCCATTAATATTTTTATAGCCATCAGAGACTTTTAATCAGAAAGAGCCTACCCACTGGATGGATACGCTCTTTCATCTCAACAATCCACGGGGCGTATACACTTTCCAGAATTGTGGTTTATGCAGATGTTACTGGGCTTTCTTAATCTGTTTGCTGCGCAGCTGCCCGCAGGCCGCGTCGATATCAGTGCCATGCTCAAGTCGAACGCTGCAGCTGATGCCCTGTTTCTTCAGTGTATCGTAAAAGGCAGTGATTGATTCTTTGGTACTGCGCTGATACTGGCTGTGCTCATCGACCGGGTTGTACGGAATGAGGTTTACATTAGCCAGATTACGGCGCTCCCCTACAAGCTCTGCCAGTTCAAGCGCGTGTTCCCGCTGATCGTTTACATCCTTCAACAGGATGTATTCGAGCGTGATTCGGCGATTTGTTTTCTCCAGATAATAATCAATCGCTGCCATCAGCTTCTCGATCGGAATCGCTTTGTTAATCTTCATGATGCGGGTCCGAATCTCGTCATTCGGTGCATGCAGGGAGATGGCAAGGTTCACGCCCAGATCGCTGTCTGCAAACTCGACGATTTTGTTAGCCAGTCCGCTGGTCGATACCGTAATATGACGCGGACCGATCGCGAGGCCCTTGTGATCCTTGATCACGCGGATGAAATCCGACATGTTCTCATAATTGTCGAACGGCTCTCCGATCCCCATTACGACAAGATGGCTAACCCGCTCGTCTTTGCCTCTCTGATCCAAGTGAAGCTGAACCTGCATGACCTGCTCCACAATCTCCGCTGCAGTCAGATCTCTGCTCTTCTTCAGCAAGCCGCTCGCACAGAAGCTGCAGCCGATATTACAACCCACCTGGGTCGTCACGCAGACCGACAAGCCGAATTTATGCCGCATCAATACGGTCTCAATCAGGTTGCCGTCCACCAGCTTAAACAGGAACTTCACAGTCCCGTCCAGTGACTCCTGTTTAGTATGCTCTGCCAAGGTCAGAATCGTATAATGATCTGTGAGCAGCTGCAGGCATTCCGGATTCACATCCGTCATATCGGAAAAAGTCGTGACCCGCTTACGATACAGCCATTCCCATACTTGTGTTGCCCGAAACTTCTTATGTCCACGCTCGCCAAGCCAAGCTGTCAACTGATCTAAAGTTAATCCATAAATGGATGGTTTGTTCATAGATAGGTCCTCTTTCTATTCATAGTCCGCTCTTTATTGTCCCAAAATTCCGCAGGGAACACAAGGGGAGTTATAGGCAATTCACGCTTTTTAAACGATGAGCGGTTCCCGAATTCGACCTCAATAGGACATCTCATATAAAATACACCTCCCATGAAATCATCGGGATTCACTCCCGAACATCTCCAAAGAGGTGTATCTCTACTGTATCGCTATGAAAAATTAATCACGCATCTGCGGCTCATGCTTCTCCTGCTCCCGGATCTGCGAACCGTCGCTCAGCCTGAGCCAGGTGTCGAACTGCCGTTGTCCTTCTTGCAAGCGGATGACCCTTGCGCCCCGAAGCATACCCTCGCGACCATATGTACCATAGCCGGTAGCTCGGCCGTAACAGAGCTGGATGCCGTGCAATTCTCCCCGGTAATCATTAATATGATCATGCCCGGCGAATGTGCCCATCACATCGCCCCGCTCCAGCATCGCTGCGAACAGGCCGGTATTCACTTCAGCACAGCAGACTCTCTCATGCTTGCTGCCATAACACGTCTTGCGCTCCCAAACCTCATCATACTCCGGCAACGGGATATGGAAAAAGGCCAGCGACGGCAGCGGGCTTCCCTGATGCTTGACACTGTAAGCCATAGACGCCATCTCGTACCAGCGGATCTGATCGCGACGAATCCAATCGTAGCCCGGAACAGCAGGATGCTCGGATTCTCTCCCCGAATCGAAGAAGTACAATACAGCAGCTGTCTCTTCTCTATCACTGCCGTATAGAGGAAGCGTGTAATTCCCGACGCCATGAATGTCAGGCGAGCCGTGCTCCGCGCAGTTGTATGTGTGCTGCATGGCAACATCCATCAACTCCTCGCGCGTAATATCCCCTTCCGTATCATGATTTCCGAATACGAAAGCCCAGTGGATGCCGCGGGACTCTGCCACTGACACAACCTCCTTGAAGGCCTGCACAGGGTCCTGGCATTTCTTGAAGCCGGAATCGGCCTCTCCGGAGTATATGAGATCCCCGGTAAATACAACTAAATCGGGCTGCTCCAGATCGAGCACCGTTTCCATGCATTGCCGGCTTAACAGATCCTCCGGTTCTCCATTCTTCCAATGGATATCGGTGAACTGCACGATAGTGAAAGTGTGATCGTCTTTGAATCGTAGAATCGGCTTCATCGTATATGGCCTCCTTTTACTTGGGAACACAGTTTTCATGTTGTTTGTTGTGGTTTTATGTGTATATTAGAAGAAATCATAAGTAAAAGTCAATAATTTTTGTTGACATCATGGATATTCAGTCCTAATATAGGTTCAAATCCACATATTTAGTCAACATCAGTCACATATAGTTAGAGGTGAATATGTTATGTCCTTAACCTACGAAGATCGCAGGGGAAAAATCCTCAATCAATTGGAACTGGAAGGCAAGGTCAAAGTCCACGTCCTCGCGGAGCAGCTGGAGGTATCAGCGGAAACGATCCGGCGCGATTTGGACCGATTAGAGAAGGAAGGCATGCTGCGCAAGGTTTACGGCGGTGCTGTCAAATCCCGTTCCGGGCATATTGAACCTTCCTTTACAAGCCGCTCGGAGACATGCGCGGCAGAGAAGTCCGCGATCGGCAAACTTGCCGCCTCCCTCGTCAAGGACGGGGAGACCATACTGCTTGATAACGGAACAACCACGATTGAAGTTATGCGTTATCTTCAGGATCGACCGCATGTAACGGTCATCACCCATTCGCTGCCCGTATTGAATCTGGCAATGGAGGGGTTTCAGGGGAAAATTATTTTTATCGGCGGGAATATGGACCGAACCAAACAAGCGGCCACAGGTCCGCTCACCGAAATGCTGTTGGAACAATTCAAAGTGAATAAAGCATTTATCTCAGTCGGCGGTATCTCCTTAACGGATGGGATTACCGATTATGATCTGGATGAAGCCTACATATCGCGCAAAATGCTGGAGCGTGGAGAGGAAGGCATCGTTCTCGCTGATCATTCCAAACTGGGCGTCACTACCTTCTCGAAGCTCGCCAAACTGGAGGATATCTCCATGGTCATCACGGATGAGGCCTGCTCGCAGGAATGGTTGGATAATTTGTCCGCTCGCGGTATCGAAGTGCTTATCGGATATCGCTGATGGAACTGCTCTCACTTCTGCTGGTGCTGTCATCCGGGCTGACCCATGCCCTATGGAATCTGTTTACGAAGCGAAGCATTCAGAAGTCTGTGTTTCTGTGGTGCATCCATTCAGTTACGCTAATCTTTCTGATGCCCTCTTTTCTCATGGAGATGTCAAAGCTTACGCTCAGCCTGAACGTATATGGACTCATGCTTCTATCCATGACCATCCAAGGCTGCTATATCACGCTGTTATCGAAAGCCTACACCCACGGCGATATGTCCCAGGTATACCCGTTCATGCGGGGGCTTGGCGCCATGCTGACTTCGCTGTGCAGTCTTGTGTTATTTCATGAGCAGTTAAGCTCAGCGGGATACGCGGGGCTTTGCATTATTATTTTTTCATTATTTGCTCTATCGGGAATAAGGTTCCGAGGTCCCTCCGGTTTGAATCGCAAGGCCTTAACCTACGCCTGCCTGGTCGGACTGTGCATTTCCGGGTATACCCTGACCGACAAGGCCATTCTGGATGCAGGTGTCTCTCCTATTGCGCTGATTCAGCTATCCAATATCAGTTACTTTATCGCTCTGATCATTCCCGTAATGCTGTCCAGACAGCTAAAACAGGAATGGTCGGTGAACTGGCGCACGATTCTGCTCGGCTCGATCCTGGCACCCGGATCATATTTATTATTCCTGTTCGCCATGCGGCTCACACCGCTTGCACATATTGCTCCGATCCGTGAAATCAGCACGGTATTCGGCACCGTGCTTGGCATTATCGTGCTGCGGGAGCAGCAAGGCTGGCGACGGATTGCCATGTCCATGCTCATCACCTGCGGGATCATCACGATTGCCCTATGGGGTTAGCATTCGAAAGGATCATGTTTAAATCAATACTGCCTATTGTTGCGTAAACCGTCCTATCAAGCTTTTAAGCATACAGATCAACGTGTTCATACCGAGGAGGAACTATCAATGGCTAACCGTGTCGTTATTCTTGGAATTGATGGAGCAGGCGGCTTCATTCAGAAAGCGGATGCCCCGAATATTCACGCCCTGCTGCAAGCAGGAGCGTATTCATACGACGCTCAAACCGTATATCCCAGCATCAGTGCGGAGTGCTGGGGCTCGCTACTATATGGTGTTGCCCCGGACCAGCACGGTCTTGATAATGACCGGGCGATCCACCAGCAAATTCCGAAGGACTTTCCCTATGCGTCGTTATTCAAGCTGGCACGCCAGCAATGGCCGGATGCTCCCTTGTCCGCGTTCAGCTGCTGGGGACCGATCAACTCAGGGATCATTGAGAATTCCATCCATGTGCACTTAGAATCTAAACCCGACCCCGAGCTCGCCGAGACCATCGTCGAATATATTCATAAACAGCCTGATTTCAAGCTGATGTTCATCCAGCTGGATCATCCCGACGCAGCGGGCCACCAGTATGGTTTTGATACGGATAAGCAGTTGGAACAGATTGCTGTTACAGATCAATACGTAGGCAAAATTGTCAAAGCACTGGAGGATCAGCAGCTGCTGGAAGACACCTGGATCATCACGGTCACCGATCATGGCGGCGGGGGTGCTCACCCTAACGATCATGGCAGTGATCACCCGATGGATATGACCATCACTTGGGGAATTACGGGTCTGGGCGTACAGCCAGGACTTCTCAATTCACCAATCAACATCATGGATACAACTGCTGTCATCGGACATTTGCTTGAACTTCCTGCACCAGCTTGCTGGGAAGGAAAAGTGCCTGAAGGAATATTTTAATCTCCCTCAAATTGGAGTCGTAAGGAAGAACCGCCCGATTTAAGTAACGCTCTGCCTGTTCAATAATAAGATACGTCGAATGGTAGGTTTCTCCGAAGACGGCATGCGTTTAGCGAAGTTTGTTTTTACGAGGTTCCTTGCGAGATTCCCTACGAGATTAAAATAAACCTCTGAAACTTAATTCTTATCTTTTTTATAATAAATGCCGGCGACTATTCGCCGGCATTTTCCATAAAGAGGACTTGTTCTGTTGTCTTGATGTCCGCAAACCATCTCAGAGTCAGATTCGCGTGATCTATGATCTGCTGTGCGGTTAACATCGAATTGCTCCAAGTGCTGTGGGCATCCGATACCAGCGTAATATCATAACCAAGACTGGATGCTCTCCTGCATGTGGTATCAACGCATAGTTCACTCTGTATTCCAGCGAGAATCACATGTTTGACGCCTTGCCGCTTCAATTCCTCTGCAAGCGTGGTGTTATAGAAGGAATCGGGTCTGGTCTTCTGAATAATGGTATCCGTCATTGCAGGAGTGATCTCGGAGTTAATCTTCCACGCTTCGATCCCCTCCTTCAAACCTTCGTCATTATGCTGTATGTAAAAAATAGGTGTCCGGCTGTTTCTGGCTTTAGCAATTAGCTGCTTGAGATTATAGAGCAATCGTTCTGCCTCATAGACCGGATTCCCTTCATCAAACATCTCGTTCTGTACATCAATAACCAATAGAGCACTCTTCCCCATCTCAATCATCCTCTCATCATAATCGGAATCAGTCCTACCCCATTATAGAACACACGTTCCTTTATAGTAAGGCCCAAATAAGAACCACTGATGTTAAAATATAAAAAAAGAAATCTCCACTATGAGAGATTTCCAGGAAGATTCCTTTGATGAAAGAATGTATCGTGCCATGAAACTTAGCCTTTAATCGCACCAATCATGATACCTTTTTCAAAATACTTGGACACAATCGGATAGAAGATCAACACCGGGATACTCGAAACGACAACCACCGCATATTTAATGGATTGCTTGATCATGTTGACTTCGCTTTGGTTGCTGTTCATCATCGCTTGGTTAGCCGCATCCCCCATCTGGTTCTGCACAAGGATTTCTCTCAGAATCAGCTGCAATGGAAACAATTCACGGTCAGACAAGTAAATCATCGCGTCGAAATAGCCGTTCCATCGGCCTACACCATAGAACATCATCATCACGGCAATAATTGGCGTCGAGAGCGGAAGAACCACTTTCAGGAGCAGTTGCATGTCGGTAGCTCCGTCAATAAACGCGCTTTCTTCCAATTCAAGCGGAATGTTCTGCTGGAAGTACGTACGCATAATGATCATATTGTATACGCTAACCGCTCCCGGCAGGATCATCACCCACATCGTATTAATGATCCCCAAGTGCTGGTTCACCAGATAAGTTGGAATCAAACCACCCGAGAAGAACATCGTGAATGTGAACAGAATCGTAATGACGTTTCGCCCCCGGAAATCTCTCCGGGATAACGGATAGGCCGCCAGCGTGGTCATGATCACGTTCACAGCCGTTCCAAGCACGGTGTAGATGACCGCATTTTTAAACCCCATCCATATATCGGGATTATCGAACACCCGCTTATATCCTTCCAGCGTGAACCCCCTGGGCCACAGCAGCAAGGCATTGTCGAAGATCTGGCGCGGATCGCTCAGTGAAGCAAATACAACGAATAATAATGGATACAGAATCAGCAGTGTGATGATACCAACGACAACAATGTTGATCCAATTGAAAATTTTGTCTTCTCTAGATAGATGAAACTGCATGGTTGCCCCTCCTTACCACAGGCTGGTCTCACTGAATTTCTGCGCGAATTTATTCACCAGATAGAGCACGATAAAGTTAATCAGGTTGTTAAACAATCCGACAGCGGCCGAGAAGCTGTATTCTGCGTTCAAAATACCCGATTTGTACATATAAGTCGATAAAACCTCGGACGTAGCCAGGTTCGCATCATTCTGCATAAGGAGAACCTTCTCAAACCCGACAGACATGACGGACCCGGTCGCCAGAATGGCGCATATGACAATGGTCGGCATAATCGCCGGAATGGTAATGTGCCGAATGCACTGCATGCGAGTGGCGCCTTCCAGATGGGCAGCTTCATATTGATCTTGCGGGATGCCGGACATAGCAGCGGTATAGATCAGCGTTCCCCAGCCCACGGTCTGCCAAATGCCCGACCAGACGAACACATGCGGGAACAGCTTGGCGCTGCCGATAAAGTCAATCGGGGTGCCGCCAAAATATTGAATCACTGTATTGATTACGCCGTCGACGGGAGAGGTGAAGAATGTAACCATGCCGACCACGATAACAATCGAGATAAAATTCGGAATGTAGGAGATTGTCTGTGTAAGCGACTTGTATTTCTTACTGCGCAGCTCATTAAACATGAGCGCCAATATAATCGGAAGTGGAATTCCGACAAGAAGGCTGTACAAGCTGATTCTCAGTGTGTTAATAATGACATCCCAGAAGTAAAAGGCGTTAAAGAAACGCTCGAAGTGGGCAAATCCCACCCAAGGGCTGTCCATGATGCCAAATGCGGGAGAGTAGTCTTTAAACGATATGATAATCCCGTACATCGGGATGTAATTCCATATGATCAAGGAGGTTAGCGGCAGCAGCATCATGAAGTACAGCCATTTTTGCTTCATAATGGATTTGCGTTTCGGCTTGAGCTGCTTCTCGTGAAGTGAAGATTCCATGGTTTTCCCCTCTCCTTAAAATTTAAAATGTGGGGAGATTCCCGAAGAATCTCCCCAACCTAACGGTTTAGCTATCTTTATAACGCTTGTATTGGGCTTGCTTTATTTCGAGGTATTTATCCGAGCCCATCTTCTTCAATTGGGCAATGTAGTTGTCCCACTCTTTATCAATATCCTTGGTGCCCGTCACAAATTCCACACGCATCTGACCAACATAGTTACCTACGTCAGCAATAATCGAAGAAGATTCATTCGCTTCCTGGATCGTAGCTGGCAGATCCGGCAGCATGACGCTTGGCAAGGTTTCTTCCGTCAAATCCGTGTAAACCGGCGCTTCTTTGCGACCCGCAGCAGCTCGAACCTCTGGTGAAAGCTCGATATACGGGAAGTAACCGCCATACACGTTATCAACGTATTGGAATGCGCCCAATCCGATGCCGTCTTTATAGTTCAAGATTTCATCGATGTAGACTTTGTTGCCATCTTCCACATTGTAGGTGACGCCTTCTTTACCAAGATAACCGAACACGCTGCCTTCTTCGCTGTAGAAGTAGTCCACCCATTTCAGGATCGCTCCAGGATCTTTTGCGTCCTTCGTAACAACCAGACTGGAAGCGCCTGCAACTTGGGAATCCGTCAACGACGCGGTATCTCCGTTCGGGCCTGCAAGCACGTTAATGGCTACGAAGTCATTCTTTACGCTCTCGCCAATGTAATCGATGGCCGCCCAGTTCCAGGCACCAACGGTATCCTTGGCTGCATCGGCCGTCCATTTATCATAGTCCACGCCGCTGAAAGCCTGCTTGTTGATGGCACCGCTCTTGTACATCCGGTTCTCATACTTCAAGAGCTCCTTGTACTCATCGGCTGTAATCGTCAGCTGAATTTCATCATTATCATCTACGTAAATGAAGTTTCCGAGCGCCTTGCGCCCACCGTTGCCGATTCCGAAGGAGCCCATCATCATCTGCTCAAACGTCCAGCCAAGCGAGCCGCTTGGCATATACCAGCCCTGCTCGTCATTCACGCCATTGCCGTTCGGATCCTTGGTCACAAAAGCATTCAAGGCTTCTTCCAGCTCGGCCGTTGTTTTAGGAACCTCCATGCCGAGGTTATCGAGCCATTTTTTGTTGATCCACAGGCGGATCGTCCGGTTCCCTTCCGGATAAGGGTCAAGGTAAGGAGTTGCATATATGTGACCGTCTGCACTGGTCAAACCCTTTCTTACATCCTCGTTCTCTTCAAGATATTTTTGCAGATTTGGCGCATGCTCTTTGATCAGATCTTCCAGCGGCAGGAATAGTCCCTGCTGACCATACTTGAGCAGCTCCCCATTGCTCCAATCAACCTGATAGAACGCATCCGGCAAATTGCCTCTCGTCAAGATGACGTTTTTCTTCTCTCCGATATCGGTGAGTTCTTCCCAGTTCACCTTAATTCCGGACATTTTCTCATATTCTTGCCACATCCACAGATCACTGGATGCAGGCCGCAGATTATTCCAGCTTGGACGCAAGAGCGAAATTTCTTTTGTATCGGCAGTTTCGTTCCCTTTCGGGTTCTTTGCTTCTCCAGATTTACCACCGCAGGCGGTAACAAGCAGAGCTGAAGCCAGCAACATCGACATGACAACTTTCCCTTTTTTAGCTTGGAACACTTCATCAACCCCCGTATTTGATATATCATATTTAGCGATATGGTCGATTATATGATATATCAAATATTTTGTCTAGCGCTTACATTTCTATTTATTGGTCTAGAAAACGTTCGATCTTGAAATATAGTTGAGGGGGACTATACTATGAGGGATAGAGGTGCAGGATGGTATTCTAACGAGAAACGCTGAATGGAAAATCAGTTGTGACCCATCACATACCCTTCCTGCAATAGAAGTTAAGAAATACGCTTGTAGTCATCAAGAATATGGTTGCTCCCACGTCGTTTATTTCGTATATTCAAACAGAATAACTGTAGCCTCAAAGATGTGATTCTTACAGTCACCAAATTTGCCGGCTTCGTTGGAAACGGACAAATTCTATAATCTTCAAAAATGTCATAAGACTTTGACATAAACGACAATAAATGATATATCAAATTTAGCGAGGAGATCCGATATGGAACAAATTCCACTATATCAACATATCGTGAATGCCCTAACGGCCAAGATTGAATCAGGGGAGCTTCAGGCAGGGGATCAGCTTCCGACCGAAGCTGAGATTTCAAAGGAATATAACGTTAGCCGTATCACGTCCAAACGAGCACTGACTGAGCTGGAAAACGCCAAGCTGATTTACAGGATCCAAGGCAAGGGGAGCTTCGTGAGTGACGACATATCCCCTCAGCCGTCCTTGAACAAAGCGAGCAAAGAGATCCTGCTGATTCTCCCGTTCGCCCATAATCCAGGCCTGGGAGATTACGAGAAAGGCATCAATGAATTTCTCGCAACGACTGGCTATACGCTGAACATTCAGTCCAATACGATTGTCGGGCAGCGAAAGCTGCTGGAATCCGCACTTCAGAGTGCAAATTCAGGACTAATCTTCTATCCGGTTAGCAGCATTTCCGATCTTGGCATTCTGTATCAGTATCATCTGGCGAAATACCCACTTGTTACGATGGATAAATCCATTGAAGGCATTCCGTTCCTGTCGGTTATCTCTGACAACTTTGGCGGGGGATATCAAGCCTGCCAGCATTTAATCGAGAATAATCATAAGAAAATTGCCTTCATCTCCTCCTTAAAAGTAGAGAATTCCTCATCAATCCGGGAGCGGTATTTTGGTTATTTGAAAGCACTGTATGATTATAATCTGATCGATTACAGCGTCAGCGACTTGACCGATCGTTACTTAACGCATAATAACGACAGGGAATATTATATCCAGTTTGTTCAGTCTGTCATGACCCAAGGGATCACCGGGATTGTTGCCGAGAATGATCTAATCGCCATCGAAATCATTCAAGTCGCCAAAGAACTGGGGTTGTCCGTGCCGGATGATTTCTCTGTAGTCGGCTTTGACAATATTGATTTGGCCAACTTCGTTGAGCCCAAGCTGACAACCATATCCCAAAACTTTGAACAGATGGGGTATGAAGCTGCACGAAACCTTATCGCCCTTATTGAAAACCCTCACAATCATCCGCGTGAGGATGCCGTGGTCCCTGTTCAGCTCATTGAACGTCAGACCGTGAAAAAGCTATAACACACCTATATATCTACACACCGAAGGAGATCTCTTACATGCTGAACTATGTCGATACAAGACAAGGCACCAACAATCAATATACCTTTTCCAACGGGAATGCACTTCCTTATACAGGTGTACCTTTCGGTATGAATCACTATGTCGTGCAGACCAAGAATGAAGGAAGCTGGTTCTTCAACCCGAATGACCGTATCTTCCAAGGTTTTCGTCTCACACATCAGCCGAGTCCGTGGATGGGAGACTTCTCCCACTTCCTGATGACGCCGATCGCTGACGACAAAATCAGAGGCTCTGTCTTCACCTGCCAAAGCTCCTACCGGCCGGAAGAAGCGATATTTAAGCCTCATTATCTCAAAGTAAGGCAGCTGCGCTACAACATTACCACAGAGCTGGTTCCTAGCTGCTATGGCGCGTCTATGCGCATGAAATACAATTCCGGACACCAGGCCGGCCTCGTGCTTAACGTTCATAACAAAAGTGAGTTCCGGTTGGATGCAGCCCAGCGCAGAATAACCGGCTATGTGAGCAACTTCGCAGACTGTCATGATAAAGAATTCCGTATGTACGTGGCCATGAGCTTCAGCAAGGAAATAGATCTCTCTACGACGGGTTACTACGACGCTGAAGGCCAGTTCTTCCCTGAGGTTGCTTTTGACAAGGTGGACCAGCATGTCGTCCTTCGCTTCAAAGACTGCGAAAAGGATACGCTCGATGTTAAACTGGCGACCTCTTTTATTAGTCTGGAGCAAGCAGAGCTTAATCTTGCGCGTGAGCTGAGCACAACCCTGGACGAGCAGAAAGAATCGGCAGCGCAGGCCTGGAACCATTATCTGAACAAAATTCAGGTTACTCACTCGAACGAGGAGTATTTGCGTACTTTCTACACCTGTCTTTACCGCATGTTCCTGTTCCCGCAGAAGTTCTATGAGCTTGATGCCAATATGGAGCCGGTTCACTACGATACAACGGCCCGCACCGTCAAGAAGGGCGTTCTCTATACCAATAACGGCTTCTGGGATACTTACAAAACGGTATATCCGCTCTATTCCATCATCGCCCCGAAAGAATATGAGGAAATGCTGGAAGGTTTCCTGAATTCCTACCGCGAGACCGGCTTCCTGCCAAAATGGCTGTCTCCAGATGAGCGCGGATTGATGCCGGGCACACTTATTGACGCTGTCATTGCCGATGCGGCAGCTAAGGGATTGGCGCAGCATCTGCTGCCGGAACTGCTGGAAGCTATGCTGACCGCTGCCACCACGCAGAGCGGGCAGAATTGCTATGGACGTCAAGGAACGCTGGACTACATCAAGTACGGTTATGTTCCGAGCAGCTATCACGAGAGCGTGAATCACACGCTGGATTACGCATACAGCGACTTCTGTATCAGCCGCGTAGCCGAGGTCCTAGGCAAGTCGGATGTGGCCGAGCAGTACAGACAAAGCGCGCTCAACTATAATAATATTTTCGATCCCGAGACTGGCTTCATGCGGGCCAAGGATCAGGATGGCCAGTTCCGTCCAGGATTCAACGATACAAGCTGGGGGCTTGATTATGCGGAGGGAAGCGCCTGGCAGACCAGCTTTGCCGTATTCCAGGATTTCCAGGGCTTGATTGAGGCTTACGGTTCGAAAGAACGCTTTTTCAATAAAATCACTGAGCTGTGCAACAAAGCACCGGATTTTGACGTGCGGGGATATGGTTTTGAAATTCATGAGATGAGCGAGATGGCTGCCGTCGATTATGGCCAGCTGGCGATCTCCAACCAGCCTAGCTTCCACATTCCTTATCTGTTCAACTATGTAGGGCAGCCAGCTTCTTCCCAGGTTGTCATTAAGCAGATCATGTCGAACTTGTTCAACAGCGGATTCGATGGCTTCCCTGGCGACGAGGATAACGGCAGCATGTCCGGTTGGTATGTGTTTAGCTCCATGGGCTTCTATCCGGTATGTCCGGGCAGTAATGAATATGTTCTTGGCATTCCGTTATTCGACAGCGTATCGATTGAGCTGCCGAGCGGCAAGCAAATGCAGATTCATACGGACAACAATAATCCGCAATCCAATTTCGTTGCGAACGTCCAATTAGAAGGAGAAGATTACAACAAGCTGTACATTACGCATGAAGATATCTTGGCAGGCAAGTCCCTCGACTTCCGTCTAGGACTAGCTCCAAGCTACCGTCAATACAGCGATGAAGAACTGCCATTCTCCATTTCGAAGAAGAAGTAACAAGCCGATCTGAAAGATGGTTGGCCCTGTAGGGCACTTATAAGACATTCCCGGACTAATTAGTAAATAATAAGTCCAGGGAATGTCTTTTTTTAATTGATTCACTTCAGATCTTATAAGAAGTAATCAGAGGCCAAGATGCGTTTAATAAAGAGGACTTCCTCAATTTAGAGAAGCCGCGTAACCAGGAAAACTGCCACAATGATCATTATCACTCCTCCAATGCGATGAATAACCAAGGACAGGTCACTTGGATCTGCATCACCCTTAAACCGCCACCAATTAGATAATAGCCAAGATGTTGTGGGACTTATGACAGAAATTAATCCAACGATAAAAAACGCAAAAACAAAAAGCCACATTGGGCAGCCCTCCCTTGAATACCATACCTGTTATCTCATTCGCCGCTCCATGGCGCGGATCTCCTCAGCGATCAGAGCAAATCCGGCCTTAATCTGAGCGTTCTCTACCCCGATGATACATATTCGGATTCGGTCATTATGTTGATTCTCCGGCAACAGATGTTGATCCACATTCGTCACTGAAATTCCCCTCAACTTCAGACGTTCCTGTATCGCAGAGGCCTTCACATACTTCGGCAGCCAGAGGGTGATGAACACGCCGGAGGAGGGGCAAGTATAAGGGACGCCCCTGCCAAATACATCGGCGCACACCTCGGTGGCATAGCGCATCTTCTCGCGGTAATGGGTCCGAATCCTGGCTGTATGTCGTCTGTACAAACCGCTTTTTATATAAATCTCAAGCGCCCCTTGAGAAAGGATTGGCGACGAAACATCCGCAGCATGCTTTTGGGCAAGGAACAATTCCAGTAAGGGTACAGGCAGAATAACGGCCCCCATTCGCAAGCCCGGCAGAATCGTCTTGGAGAAGCTTTTGACATAAATGACATGGTTGGATGAATCCAGTGCATACAAGGGGTCCGCCTTCGTATCGTCCTCCAGATCCGCCAGATAATCGTCTTCGACGATATAGACGTCATACTGTCTGGCAAGCTCGGCGATCCGCTGCTTCTGCTCCAGCGTATAGGAGGTGCCAAGCGGATTGAGAAATCTCGGTACCGTATAGAAGAATTTGATGCATCCGCTGCGAAAATGAGCCTCCAGCTCTTCCAGGTCGATGCCCTGCTCATCTCGTTTGATGCCAATAACGGGACAGCCGGCAGCACGGGCTGCCGCGAGGAAACCGAAATACGTCGGCTGCTCCACCAGCACGGCCTGCCCACCGCCCGGGAATGGCAAGCGTGTTAGGATCGAGAACGCCTGCTGAGCTCCAGTAACGACAGCGATGCGGTCCGGCTTGGCGAAAATCTGCTGCTCATGGAAATACTTGCACAGCTCGTTTCTTAATGACCATATCCCCTGCGGATCGGTATAGCCGAACAGCTCCTCCTTATACAGGGAAATCGCCTTACGCAGGCAATGCTCCATCTCACGGAATGGCAAAAAATCGCCTCGGGGCGTCGTGGAGGCGAAATCAAATGTCATACTTTCCGTTCGCTCAGGCGCAATGCCCTTCCCTTCTACGAGGTAGTACCCACTCTTGGGTACAGGGTAGATGACATCCTCTCGCTCCAAACTCTGATACGCCCGAACGACCGTATTCGGACTGCAGGAGAACATTTTCGCCACGGTCCGGACAGAAGGCAGCTTGTGACCCGGCCGAATATGCCCTCCCTCCATCTCCCGGATCATAAAGGCAACAATTTGTTCGTGTTTCGTCTCCATCCCGCTCATTAAACCCACTCCCCTGTATTAATACAGTTGATCAAAATTGTCCTGGCATTTTCCTATCCTATGATTAGAATTAGCTTATTCCAAGAGTTAGCGGAAGTAAAGATATATGAGAGAGCTGGAGGGAAGAGCAATGAAAACAGACCGGGGGTATGCATGGGTCATTCTAGGATTTCTATGGACACTTGGTTTTGCAGCGGCTATCAGCCGATTCGTCATGTCTTATTACCAGCACGAGATGGCTTCGGATCTGGGCGCGGACCTGACCTTTATCAGCTTCACATGGTCTTTCAACATCGCCGTAGCCGCCATCTGTTCTCCACTCGGCGGATGGTTAACCGACCGCTACGGTCCTAAAAAAGTAATGCTTCTGAACGCACTCTTTGGGGTGCTGTCCATGCTGACCGTGCTCAAGCTTCATCATCCGGCGGGGTTTTTCCTGGGGCTCGGACTGCTCTCCGGTCTGTCCGGCATGGCCGCAAGTACGGGATATGTCCTGGTTGCAAGCTGGTTCAGCCGGCATAAAGCGAAGGCACTTATGATTATGACCAGCGCGAGCTCCCTTGGACTAGCCATCCTGACACCTCTTTTTGTCAGCAACCGGGATTGGCTGGACTGGACAACGGCATTCACGATTACCTTATGGGTTACACTTCTATCCATACCACTGATCCTGCTTATTCTGAAAGAACGCCAACCGGGCCAGCCTGACGCGAAGCCTCTTGACTCCGACTCGCCTCCTCCTTCGCCTGCACGGCTGCAGCTTCTCTCAATCGTCAGGGAGATGGCAACGAACCGTACGGTGCTTCTGGTAATCTTCGCCTTATTTACTTGCGGCTTCAGCATGGGTACGGTTGAGATGCATCTGATGGCCATTCATCGGCATGATCAGGTTGGCTCGGCAATGTTCACATCCTCACTGAGCATTCTCGGTCTGCTTGAACTTGCAGGCGGACTGCTGTTCGCTTTTCTCTTGGACCGGGTGTCGAGAAGTCTGGCCTTATCCTTCCTGTATCTGTTCCGCATTGTGGCCTTTACGATGCTGTTTCTGCACTTCAGTATCTCTCCGATCATCTTCTCGGTTATCTTCGGAGCCAGCTATTTAGGGGCGATTCCCGGCGGCATGCTGGTGGCTAGTGAAGCCATGGGTCAACGCTCCGTTGGGCTGCAGACAGGGGCATTGCTTGTTTTTCATCAGGCGGGTGCTGTTCTCGGTTCCTTCGCGGGCGGATTTCTGTTCGACCTAACGAATAGCTACCAATGGTTGATCGGCCTCAACCTGTTGTTCAGTGCCCTGTCGGCAATGGGCTACTACGGAATTCACCGGGCGTCGAATCGCAGACGGTCTGTATCCGATCAGTCGGCGGCCAAGGCTTAATAAAATTTGTATAAGCAGGTGTTTATCATGAAGATGGCATTTATTCTGTTCCAAGGAATGACGACTCTGGACCTTATCGGCTTCACCGATGGGATAACCAGGCTTTCTCGCATCCGTCCCGAAGCTGAGATTTCCTGGGATTATTGTGCAATGAATGCGCAAATTACGGATGATCACGGACTCGCGTTTGCCATATCGCGGCTTAAGCCGGATCTATCGGAATATGACCTGGTCTTCGTTCCCGGCGGCTTTGCCACAAGGGAGCTAAGATTTGATCCCGACATGTTGACGTGGCTGCGGACAGCCCGGAATGCAAAGTATCTCGTATCCGTGTGCACCGGATCACTGCTTCTTGGCGCAGCTGGCCTGCTGGAAGGCAAGCGGGCTACTTCCAATGCATCCGCTTACGAGCTCTTGGCCCCCTACTGTAAGGAGGTCGTTCAAGCACGCATTGTCCAGGATGGCCGTATCATCACGGGCAGCGGGGTATCTTCATCCATTGATCTCGGTTTGTATGTGACCGAAAGGCTAACCGATGAAGCTGCCGCTGAACAGTTGAAGACGGAGATGAGCTACCCGTACTACCAGACGGGAACTTCATCCTCGGTCTATCATGCCAAGACGGGCATCTAAATCTGGATGTCGCAACGGGGAGGCCTCGTTTAGGTTAAGCCTAGCCCCTCCAACCTGAAAACCAACTCGGATTTGAAATCGAGTCGTATCCGATACAGTAGAAAGGGACAATCCGTGCTTGGGCATCAACGCCAAGCTGGATCGTCCCTTTCCCTTTATCAGCTTATCTGCAGTCGGTCCGGTTATCCGTACGCTCAACGAATTTCCGTTCCGGGTTCCAGCGCCATGACGGAGTCTCTCCCTGCACATGCAGACCCCCTACCCATTTATCGATCATTCCGGTGCAGGCATAGTCGACCTTTCCGTCTAATATGTCACGCCCCCGATTCGTTACTTGCAGCACTCGATCCTGGAATTGGGGAACGGAAAGCTTGAAATCAGGAAAAGGCTCCGTTCCATCGATCAAGAGCAAGGGATCCGACCCCTGCGTCATCTTCGCCAGGTAATACCAGTACTCTAGGTCTCCCATGCCAAGCGTATGGAGCTGGTCCCCCACCTTTCGGAACAACTCATGCGGCTTATCGGTTCCGCCCGCTACGGCCTCCAACGTGGTCTGCTCGATGATCCCGAGTCCATTATTTACAGAGGGCAGCCGTGCCAAATGAGCTGCGAATGCATCCCTCGCAAAAGGCAGTGCCGAGGAGTCCATCTCCAGCATATGCTGATGTTTCTCCGGCAGATCTGAGGTATAGGATTCCCACAACCTGCTGCCCAGCATGAGCTCTTCTTCTCCAATTTCATGCCATGTGCCCGATAAAGTTTCGAGCTGCTCCGTGCTAAGCTGCCCCAGCCCGCGGAACAGCTCGATGCCCGGGTATGCGCCAATGCACAGCAGACTCAGCTTCGTATTCCCCAGTGACTGTTCCTTAAACCAATGCAGCAAATAGGCCAGCATCGTCTGGTCAAACAGATCATGCTCAAACCAGAGCACGATTTCATCATATTTGCGAAAATCCTGGAGCTTCCCCTCCTGTGACTCGCAGGTCTCGATATATTCCTTCTGTGGAATCCCGAGCGTCTGCTCCAGATATTGAGCTCTTGTTCTCCGGTGATCCGGCTCGTCCATGCGCTTAAAGACCGGACCGAATGAATAAAGCTCTCTCCACACCAGGATATCCCCTTGAATATTCCCTTGCTTCAGCTTATCCCCCACTGAATCTCCGTTAACGATATGCAGCATACGTCTGCCTCCCTCATATAGATCGGTGAACACCGATACAAAGTCGGCTACATGAAGCGTGTTCTTCAGCTTCCGCCTTGCATCAAAGAGCCGCTTCTTCAAAGCCGGTAAAGAAACGTCCAAATACTGCGAAATCTCACGCAGGCTGTAGCCTTGAAAATAATAAAGCTGGACGGCAATCCGCATGCTGGATGGCAAATCCGCAATCGTAGCATGAAGCTTACTGATCATTTCTCTTTTTTCCACGACCGACTCCAGGCTTCGCTGCTCCTCTGATGGCAATTCTACCTCATGGATTGGTACCATTTGAAAATGCTTACGGCGCAAGTCCCTGTAACACTGCCGCTCCACAATCACTTTGAACCATCCGGGAAAACGCCGGGGATCCTGCAGCTTATGCAGATTTGCAAAGGCTTCCGTAAACGCCTCCTGCACGGCATCCTCGGCTAAATGGGGGTCCTGCAATTTATCGTAGGCTACGGCGAGCGCCATGCCGGTAAAATGCCGGACCAAGCTTTCCTGAGCCCCCCTACTTCCCTCTCGGGCTTCTTCAATCCATTGGAACACGCTCACTATCCTCCCTTCTCGATGTCTCTATCTCTTAAGTGCCGATTCATATAAAAAAGGTTACCTCACATTCCAATATTATCAGTTCTTTATGAATGCAAAACCTTATGTATGGCATTTCAGGCTATGGTTGCAGCTTGTCTTTAGGCGTAATTATCTCATAAAAAAACTGTCCCAATCATCAAATGCAGACAATTAGAACAGCTTTATCTTCACTTTCTTCTGTCTAACTCATTCGTTCTCTTCTATGCGCTCAAAATATTGAGCGAGTTCAACAATCATGGAGCCCATACGTTCCTTCTCCGGGACGATTATTCTGTGAATCCCCTCAGCATGCAACGCTTAAAACGTTACTTTACCCACGGCAGCAGCAAGCACTTTCTGTTCAAAAGCCGTCTTCACCTTCTCATCTTGCCCCACTTGTCTTGCATACTCAAACAAATAATTTACCTGAACCCTTGTCGTAAAGCAGACGGCGTCCACTTTTCCTTCGATCAATTCCTCGGTGATTTGTACAAGTGTCTCTCTGTCTGGTGCATGATAACGATAAGGAAGCACTGTTTGTACGTCCAGCCCACCTTTGTTCTTTATAAATTGAAAAAGTTGATTGGATAATTCACCATGCAGCTGAATCCACACACGCTGATCTTTCATATCAAACACCTGAAGTTTATCAATCATGCTGGCAATAGTTCCGTCATCATCACAAACCACGGGGTGAACGCCGGACTTCTTCAAGAACGCATTAGTTTTATAGCCGCGGCAGGCAATCTTGGCCTCTCGAAGCTTCTCTTCAAAAGCTTGCACGACATTCATTCGTTCTGCCGCTTGATACATGGCTTTAAACCCTGTACCTGTCGTAAATATGAACCAATTCGCTCCTTCTTCTATAAAGCGGGACACATCCGCCTCTACCTCTTCCGGACTGGAATCCGTCAAACCCTGAAGCGACCGAACAACTGGAACCGCACCTCTTCGTTTAATATTTTCTTCTCTGTATCAGTATGGGTAACTGACGTTCCAGTATGAAGCTCAATACCATTCTCTATATACCAGTCCCAATCATTCAAAATAATATCTTCGACCGCTTTACTCTTCTCCAGAACATATGACAACTGAATACGATTATAATTCGGATAGGGCTCGCTCCCGAATACGGTGATCTTATAAGTGTTGGGTGAAAGCTTTAGGATCTGCTCCACGGTGTTGATCCCTGCCATCCCGTTACCTATCACCACAAGACGTTGATAATCCCGGTTTCCCATTATCTTATGCCTTCCAGTCCATTTAAAAAATATGTAAAAAATAGCCTTTAACCTACTAAACATAACATAAATACACGAACCATATTTCCCAAAAATTATTTATTTTTATTTATGAAATCCATTCCTATCTAAGCGCTCTTTTATGGTAACTTGCAGCTTGTTTTACTCGTTTAATGATAAAAGGAGCTGACAAAACCATGTTCAAGAAAAGAAAGATCATTTATTATTTTCTTTGCACCGTAATTCTTTTAACAACAGCTTGTGGCAAGGAGCAGGCGAGGGAAATCGAGAAAAATCCAGTTGATCAAATTCCCATTGTTTATGAGAATCAGGACTATCATTTCACACTGGAACTACCGGGAAACTGGAGGAATGCTTACATCATTTCTGAGAAAGATGAGAGCATTGAATTTCTGAATAAGGCCAACAATGAGGCTGGAGCAGGCGGCGCTTTATTTACCATTAGAGTATTCTTAGAACAGCAGTGGCAAGAAGAGGGTGAAGACTTGCTTAATAACATCCATATTGCCGAAGTTGGTAAATCTGATGGGAAAGTATATACATTCAGTACGCCAACCGATGTTCAGTTCAATAGCGGGGATGAACAGCTGAAAGAGGGATATTCTGAAATGTTTAAGGATGTCGAAGACATTAAAGATTCATTCCGGCTAACCAAATAAGCAGCATAGAATAACCCCCAGAGACTGGGGGTTATTCTATTACTTCATTTATGAATCTGTCAAAATTCCTCGCCAGTGATTCCTGGGGAAGTCATGTGAAAAGGAGCCCTAGGATCAATCGATCAACTGCTTCACAAGCTCGCGGTTGCGCTCTTTGAACACCTCGTTATGGGAGGAGACCATCGCAGATTTACCGGCATCCGGCTCAATGAACTGCTTCGCACTGTTCACCGCGTTGGCGGCATCCTGGAAGGCGCCTGCAATGAGATGCAGCTTCCCGTCGAAATGCAGGATATCGCCTGCCGCATACAGTCCTGGAATTGAGGAGCAGCAGTTTGCACTGCCTGCGACATAGTAATCATTGACCCGATGAATATCGAGCTTGCTGTTCTCGAGCAGGGACATATCCCGTTCATAGCCGTGATTAATAATCACCTCGTCAACAGCCAGATACGACACTTCCCCCGTTGCGTTATTGGTCAATTCTACCCGTTCAATCACCTCATGATTATCTGAAGCGATGAGCTTTGTAATCGACGTATGGAGATAACAGGTGGCCGAACTGTTCATCAGCTGCTCGACTTGGGCTTCATGGCCTGACAATTCTTCCTTGCGATAAGCCAGGAATACCTTCTTCGCTACAGGCTCCAGCTCATTAGCCCAATCGACGGCCGAGTTACCACCACCGGAGACGATCACCGTTTTGCCCTTGAAATGCTGCAGGGACTTCACCGTGTAATTCAGGTTTGACACCTCAAACCGCTCCGCTCCTTCAATCTCCAGCTTCTGCGGATTCAGGATTCCTCCTCCGACCGCCACGATGACCGTTTTGGACAGATGCACGCCGGAATTCGCGGTATGTAGTTCGAATATTCCTTCTTCATTGCGGGCAATCGACTCAACCTTCTCGCTTAGCAGCACATCGGGATTAAACGTCAAGCCTTGCTGAACCATCTGCTCAATCAGCTTTGCGCCGGGAGTTGGGGTCAACCCACCGACATCCCATATCATTTTCTCCGGATAGACATGAACCTTTCCGCCAAGCTTGGGCTGATATTCGATAATCTTGGTCTTCATGCCGCGCAGGCCGCTGTAAAAGGCCGAGTATAACCCCGCAGGTCCTCCGCCAATAACCGTTACATCCCAGATTTCGTTCCCTTTCATGTATCTCACTCCCGGTCTATAGATTAAAAGGCTGTATATGGAACAACCCCTAACGTAAATGATTATCATTATCAATTAGTATACGTTGCCTTTCTCTATTTTACAATCCATCTTGTGTTAAAAATCTATTTTAACCATCCTACATCTATATATAGAATTCATTTAATCAAATGATCAACATATAGGATTATTCATTGTAGAACATGAATATCTTATAAAATTTGCATTAAGATATTTATTGACAATAACACCCCTAACCGGGTTATAATAATTGAAATTGAGAATCATTATCGTTTGGCAGCTAACTACCTGGAGGTGAAATGATGATTCGCCTAAGTACAGATCAAATAAGCGTCGGTTACGGCGAGAATCTGATATTGAATCGTCTTAATGTAGATATTCCGGATAAAAGAATCACAACGATCATCGGGCCTAACGGCTGCGGCAAATCCACGCTTTTGAAAGCTGTTACCCGTATTATTCCCTACCAGTCCGGTGCAGCCATCCTTGACGGGGAAGAAATCGCCAAGATGAATACCAAGCTGCTGGCGAAGAAACTGGCCATACTGCCTCAGACTCCGGAAGGACCGGGCGGGTTAACGGTTGGCGAGCTTGTATCCTATGGTCGCTATCCTCATCAGCGTGGTTTTGGCCGCTTGACGAAGCAAGATATGGAAGTCATTGACTGGGCGCTTGAAGTTACAGGAACCCAGGATTATAAATACCGCCCGGTGGATGCGCTGTCCGGCGGACAACGCCAACGGGTATGGATCGCGATGTCACTCGCCCAAGAGACTGAAATGATTTTCCTCGATGAACCAACTACCTACCTGGACATGGCACATCAACTAGAGATTCTGGAGCTGCTGGAACGGCTCAATATCGAGCAGGAACGGACCATTGTCATGGTACTACATGATTTGAACCAGGCTGCTAGATTCGCTGATTATATTATTGCGATGAAAGACGGCAATGTCGTTCAGGCTGGCGATCCGGAAAGCGTCATATCTCATGAGGTTCTTAAGAAAGTGTTCCATATTGATGCCGAGATTGGCCGCGATCCCCGTACAGCTAAACCGATCTGCATTACGTACAATCTATTAAGAGGAGAACAAGAAGAACGGCCTCTAGCCGAACAGCTCCACCCAGATGAAGAAACGGCTCTGCCTGTTTATCAAGCTGCTGTTCATTCGTAATGCTGTCGTCTCATGCCATGATTGGCGATTTACCTGTTCCTTATCAGGAAACATATATTCAAGGACAGGTGCATATTTATCGCATGTTCAAAGCCCTCTATCCCCCTTATCGGGTGTAAGAGGGCTTTTTGGCATGAACGCATTAATATACATTCATAATATATATAAGGTAAAATAAGGGTAAGTTGCTGCTTGGGAAGGAGTGAGGGAGATGGCAAAATTATCGAGCGGTTCATTTGAACAACGATGGAGCTTAACGTTTCCTATAGGGCTCCTTCTGATCATCAGTTCGCTAAGTATATTTTGGTTATATGATCTATGGATCGACCTTGGGTTGTCTTCACAGGCTGCGGTCCGGATCAATATGGCGATTACAGGAACATATCTCATTGGTTATCTTGCTGGCGTGCTGTATGTTTATTTTGATCGTTGGTATGTAAATATGGAACGTTCCAACACCGAGGGTGATAACCTCCATTCCGGCCCGTTAAAGAAACGAATCCTCCTTCAATCCCCCCTGTTTCTCTTTGCGGTCCTGAACATCCTATGTTTCTTTGAGGTGCACGGATTGTTCAGATCTTACGAACTGTCTTCCTGGTATGCTTACTATCTTCATCTATCCCTGTTGTGCTTGTATTGGTTCGGCTATGGCTGCAGTCATCTCCGGACATATCTCCAACAAAAACAAGAGGGAGCATGAGGCGCTGCTCCCTCTTGATCTTATCTTGCGATCGGCTTCACTTCTTACTCCGATTAGCTGCTTCCTCCAAATGACGAAACCGTTTCAGATCAGCCTTCCGAATCGGCAGCGGCTCGCGGCTCAGCAGCTTCAACACCGCTATGATTAATAGGAGAAGCAGCACCGTAAACGGCAAGGCCGCGATCAGCGAAGCGGTCTGTAAAGCTTCAAGCCCACCTGCATACAGCAGCACACCCGCGATAGCTGCCATGAGCGTACCCCACACGATTTTGGCAAATTGAGGAGGGTTCAGGCTGCCATAAGTGGTCATGCTGGATAGGATGTAGGTCGCGGAGTCGGCCGATGTTACGAGGAACGTCAGAATGAGTATAATCGCAAGCACATTCATGACGGAAGAGAACGGTAATTGGTTGAACAGCTGGAACAATGCCGATGTCACATCCGCATGAACAGCCGCCGCAATCCCGGTATTCTCGTGCAGATCAAACCAGATCGCCGTCCCGCCAAAAACCGCGATCCAAAGACAGGCAATGACCGGGGGGACAACCATGACACCCACGATGAATTCGCGAATGGTCCTCCCCTTCGATACCCTCGCCACAAAGGCTCCTACATAAGGCGACCAAGCGATGGCCCAGGCCCAGTAGAAGATCGTCCATTCCCGTACCCAGGTGCCTTCCGCATAGGGTTGAAGCCGAAGGCTGTATGATACAAAATTCGAAATATAATCGCCCAGTGCCAAAGTGAACGTCTCCAGGATAAACACGGTCGGGCCACTGACAAATACGAACAACAGGAAGACCAGCGCCATAGCCAGGTTAAGGTTGCTTAAATACTTGATCCCTTTGTCCAGCCCTGTAGTCGACGAGATCATATATGCTACATAGATAATCACCAGCATCACGAGCTGCAATCCTACCCCATTATTAAATCCGGCTATCGTGTTCAAACCACCACTCATCTGCAGAACACCAAGTCCGATTGAGGTAGCAATCCCCATAACTGTTGCGATCACTGCCAGAATATCGATCGCGTTCTTCACCCCAGGCTTCGAACCGGTGACAGGCTCAAGCGCAGTGGACACTAACCCATCTTTCTTCTTCCGAAATTGAAGAAATGCAATGACAAGACCGACAAGGGCAAATACGGACCATTGACTAATGCCCCAATGAAAAAAGGCATACCCCATCGCCACACGTGCCGCCTCTGCGCTCTGTGCTTCCATGCCTGCGAACGGCGTTGTGAAAAAGTGACTCATTGGTTCCGCAACGCCCCAGAACACAAGACCCACACCAAAACCTGCCGAGAACAGCATCCCGATCCAGGTGAAGAACGGATATTCCGGCTTCTCTTTATCTCCTCCAAGGCGGATAGCCCCGTACTTACTTGCGGCCACCCAGATCAAAAATATGATGATCGTGAAGATCGAGAGCAAATAGAACCAGCCGAAGGAGTTCGTGGTGAACCTGTATAAATATCCTGCCACCTCACCGAAAGCTCCAGGCCTCACAGCACCAAGTACAGCAAGGATGGCAATGATAATGGCCGAAACTGTAAACACTACATTTTTGTAAAATTTCCCTTTCAATTGCTCCACCTCAACTATTTAGACATTATTTCCTATACAGTATCTGTATTTAAACCGGAAATGATGTGCCTAATCGTTAAATATCGCAGTATGGGAGAGATAAAGGGATAGGAAATAGGCGTATACGTTATGTAGAATACAAAAAAGCAATCCGACGCTCGTGGTAAACAAGCCGGATTGCTTTTAAACTATCGGTATATTATTCCTTCACGAACTCTTTCGTGCTGCGCACGGTATCAATCGGACGGACCATCGACTCGATCTGCTCACGCTTCGGCTCCAAGAATGGAGGCAGAGATAGCTTCTCACCCAGCGTTTCATATGGCTCATCTCCCATAAAGCCTGGGCCATCCGTAGCGAATTCAAACAAGATTTGCGGCGCAACGCGTGCATACAGGGACTGGAAGAAGTAGCGGTCTACAAAGCCCGAAGTATGGAACTGAAAGCTGTCCAGACGCTTGATCCAATGGTCCAGCACCGAACGATCTTCTACCCGGAAGGCTGCGTGGTGAACGGTACCAAACCCCTGCTGGGCCCGCGGAAGCACGGCATTATACTCCACAACGACCTGGGCGCCATTGCCGCCCTCGCCCACTTCAAACAGATGCATCGAACCTTCCTGACCGATCTCCGTAAACTGCAGTACCTTCTCCATCATTTCCTTGAAGTAATCGAAGGTGGATACCCGTACGAATATTGGGCCTAGTCCTGTAATCGCATGTTCCAGCGGAATGGGACCCTTCTGCCAAGGGGTACCCGAAGCCACACCCTCGTTCTTCTCATCGGAGATAAGCTGATACTGCTGATCGTCAAAATCGACGAAGGCAAGTACTTTTTTGCCAAACAGCTCTTGAATCCCTTGGTGCTTTACATCCATCCGATCAAATCGGTTGACCCAATACTCCAGTGCGGCATCATTAGGGACGCGGAACGAAGTTTTGTAAATCTCGTCTGTACCGTGTCTGCCCTTCGGAATACCGGGGAAATCGAAGAACGTCATATCAGTTCCCGCGCTGCCCTTATCGTCAGCAAAGAAAAGATGGTATGTCTGAATATCGTCCTGATTAACCGTCTTTTTTACAAGTCTCATGCCCAGTACATAGGTGAAAAACTCGTAGTTCTTCTCTGCGCTGCTGGTAATGGCTGTTACGTGGTGAATACCTTTTAATCCATTCATAATCAAATTCCTCCGTCTCTTATATTTAAGAAGTGTTCGCAACTTTTCACAATATATTATTTCGAATTAATAAATCTTTAACTTAAGATAATTATACCACGAAAATATTTTAACGTCAATATTCAACAAATTTAAACAATTGTCGATATTTAATTTATACGTCAATGATGGGGGAATTTTATGAATGCTATTGAACAATTAAAGCACAAAGATATGCAGAGTAAGAACAAGCTCATGCTGATCATGTATACCAGCTTCACTTTATTGGGATTGGTCAGCATTCTTTTAGTGAGTCATACGGGGTTCATGTTCTACGGATCACTTGCGCAGGTCATCTTATATCCCGTGTTGTACTTCATATTAAAAAGAGTTCATAAAGAACAGTGGTTTGCTTATATCCTCGTTATTGGCGTTCATCTCTATAACTTCGCTACTGTCAGCGTCGTAGGTGGAAGTCTATCCATGATCGTATTTGCCATGTTTTTTGCCGTTTTTGCGGCAGCGCAGTTCAAGCGGGTTCTTTTCTGGATCGGCTACGGTCTGGGTTTCATCAGCATCATTCTAAATAGCCAGTTCGCTACCGCTACATATGCTTATGTCAAAGATGAACTAGGCCTTCTAATCATGATGTATGCCTTCTTCGGCCTGCTGCTAGCCCTGCTGATTCACCTTAATCAGAAGCAATTCAAAAACTTGCAAGACTATGCAGATCGTTCGGAAGCAGACGCGCGTGCCAAGGAAGAACAGAAGGCCCTGCTGGAGAGCGAATTACTGACGCTTGCGGAGAATATCTCCAAGATTAACGAAAGATCACAGAGCAATCTAAACTCGCAAACCGAAATGAAAACCGCAATCGTGGAGCTGTCCTCAGGCAGCCAGGCTCAGAGCAGCCAGATCACTTCCATTGCCGAGAAAGCCCATGATAACCTGAATGCCATCCATGCCATGACTAGCATCTCGCAAGAGCTTATCCATGATTCCGTCACTTCCAGCAATCTGGCAGAAGAGGGTCAGAGCAAAGCACGGGATTTGGCCCATCAAATGGATCATCTACACAACATCATTACTACGCTTCAGGAGAATTTCACGACGTTATCAGCCAAAATTGAAGAAACGAACCAATTCGCCCATGATATTAAAGATATTACGGAGCAAACCAATCTGTTGGCTCTGAATGCGTCGATCGAAGCAGCGCGTGCCGGGGAAGCAGGGCGGGGGTTCTCGGTGGTTGCCGGAGAGATTCGCAAACTGGCGGATCAGACGAATAAAGCGACTGTGAAAATCACGGATAATCTGAATGAAGTTAATATGTACAATGCAGAGGCTCAAAATAATATGCAGTCCAGCAGCCTCAGTCTACAACAGAGCGTGGATTCCACACATGAAGTTAACAGCACATTTATTCAGCTGGATGAAATTCTCAAAAAGTTAAACAAGCAGTTCAAGGAATTTGAAGGGCTGTCGGGTGAGGTTGGTGAGAACAGCAAGCATGTCGAGTTCTCCACCAATGAATTTGCCGCCATCATCGAGCAAGCATCGGCAAGTTTGCAGCAGGTGAGTGCTTCCATAGAAACCATGACGGAAGACAATCAGCAGATCGCCAGTTATATCCTTGAGACTGCTGCTAGCGCAGATAATATCAAGAAAACGATGGTTTAACCTGCGAGTGACTAAAAAGAAAACGGCCGGACATGATGTCCGGCCGTTATTGTTGTTATGGCTCTTTTAGCATTTACGGGGATACTCCACATCTAAATTGAGTACACCCAATGACAGGCAACTTTTTCTACATAATTAGAGTTCGACTTCCAAACAGTTTCTAAAGTTAAGTTAATTAGATGCCCGGCAAGGGAGTTGATTGCGGATCTCTAGTCTTTACCCCGACACCAGCTCGGCTCGGACAATTAATCGATGGGTAGCTTCATAGAGAGGATCGCAGGTGATCAGAGTAATACTCTGCTTATCCAGATCTCCCTCCAGTACGGATATGTCAGTTGGTTCCACAACTGATACCTGATCCACTTGGTAAACCAGATCCCGCCCGTTCGCTTTGATGATCACTTCATCCCCGTAAGTAAGCTCATTCAATCGATTGAATAGACGCCCGGTTTTATGGGCCCGATGGGCTGCAATGGCGGCATTTCCGGCTTGTCCGAGCTTCGCTGTACCCGTCAGATGAGCCGCTGCATTTTTCATATTAGACTGGGTAGCTCCCTCCAGAATGGGAAGTTCCATATCTAGCTTGGCAATGCTGATTATGCCGACCGTCTCCCCCTCTTTATAGTCAGCGGGCTCTACGTAGGCTGAGGCAGCCGCTTCTCCCTCGTCCAGAATACGGGACATTTCCTTGAAATGTTCGGCTGCATTAAGCTGCTCTGCAGCACGGAGCTGTGCCTCAGCCTCGATCCGTGCGGCTTCCTCCAGCAGCTCTTTCTGCTGGCGGTCCCCATTCCAGTCGCGAAGCAGCGGATACAAGAATATGAAGAAGCCAACAAGGATCAAGACGATCGATAGTTTCCTCATTGTAGCCCTCCTTCTTATAGATTAGCCAAATTTCAAAATCCCCCTCTCCCGCTATGAAGCAGAAGAAGGGGGTTCATCATTTATTGACGTCTACTACGCAGACGATACAAGTACATGCCTGCGAGCATTAGAACCAATCCGCCAAGCTGAAGTGGAAGCGGATTGCTCTCCCCTGTTTTAGGGAGCACAGCAATCGGGGTTTCCGGCTTGTCTGCTTGGGCATGTTCACTATTCGCATTGTCCTCAGCCGATGGAGCAGTTTCTTCTGGTTTCACCGTCTCATTTTCAATCAGAGAACCGTCCTCTCCCGATATCTCTTCCGGGGCAGGACCTGGATCACTTTCGCCCGGCACAGCTGGATTCGTTGCGTCCGGCTCAATGATAACCTCAGGAACAGTTGGCTTCACCTCATCGACATGACCGCCTGGTGACGGATCTGTCCCATTCTGCGAAGGACCTGGAGTGCTTGGATTAGGCTCCGTTGGGCCTGGGTTCGGCTCTGATGGTTCTGGGCTCGGTCCAGGGGTGCCTGGATCTGGACCTGGCGTGCCTGGATCTGGACCTGGGTTACCTGGGTCTGGGCCTGGATTGCCTGGATCTGGACCTGGGTTACCTGGGTCTGGGCCTGGATTGCCTGGATCTGGACCCGGATTGCCTGGGTCAGGACCTGGGGTGCCTGGATCTGGACCTGGATTGCCCGGATCTGGACCTGGGGTGCCTGGATCAGGCGGAGTGCTCTTTTTACTGTTGGTTATTTTAATACTCTTCACATCGCCCGTTTGTTTAATGCTTGAATCAATAGTAATCTCTGTTATTGCTTGATCGATTACATATCCTTCAGGAGCTGAAATCTCCTCCAATATATAATTACCGTACAGCAGCTTGGTGAACAATGCCTTCCCTTTGTCATCTGTTGTGAGCGTCACTGCAGGGCGCTTCCCTTCTTTGTCTTGCAGAACAAAGGTCGCTCCTTCAAGGGTAAGCGAGGCATCCTCCTTATCCACCTTCAAGACTTCCAGGCTTCCCCGGACGCCTGAGCCTGTACCGGAGCCGGAGGACATGCGTACTTCAAACTGCTGTTTGCTCTCCGTTTTACCCTTCGTAATACCCACGCCTTCAAAGGCAACCGAATTGTTAACCAACTCCCGGTCGGCTGCATCAATCAATGTTTCATATTCCAAGATGTAAGGACGATCAATCGTCTCTAAGAATTTCAATATAAACTTCTCGGTATCTCCATACACAAATTCAAGTTTGTATTTCGAGGCGTCTACAGGATCTGACTTCTTGACTTTGCCATCGGCCGTAACCTCTGTCTCGTACAGCCGGAAGGAATCCTCATCCAAAATCAGGTTGCTTGACGGCTCGTCCGTAATGACAGCTTCTTGTACCTGTGATTGCCCGAAATTAATATTCAAGGTCCACTCGATTCGCTCGCCCTTCTGTGTACCTTTCTTATCGACATATTCTCCGCCCTGCGGAATCTTCACATTGCCATCCCACTTAGATACTATCGTACCTGCATCCGTGAGAATCGCTTGGTTGTTGATCTGTCCCTGCTCAATGATCCGATTGTCAAGCGCAGTCTTGAACGTGATCTGGAAAGGTTCTGTCAATGTCTTTGCAAAAGCCACCTGAAGCTCAAAGTCATTCGATTCAGTCGGTGCTGTCACGCTGTATTCCGTGGTAGGTATTAATCCATCGGTTTCGATCTTTCCATCCTTGTCCACTTTCAGTTTATATACATTAAGAGAATCTGGTATAAATTCCTGCGGAAGATTCAATTTATCCTTAACAACAGCTGTCCCCAAGTTCTTGTAATTGTAATTTCCGCGGATAGTCCAGGTAATCTCCTTCTTGATAGCGTCATATTTTCCTGACTTATCCCCGTTTTGTATCGTCAGTGCGTTTGGCTCCTTGCTTGCTTCTCTAATCGCTCTGAACGATTTGCCGCCAGCTTCCCAGGTAAGAACTGCCTTATTCCGGAAGCTCCGATCATTCTGATTGATTCGAAGATCAGAATCGAACTTGGTTGTGTATTTGATGATGATAGCCCCATCAACCGGCTTCAGAAACTCTACATTAAATCCTTTTTCAGGATTAGCGGCATCCACTGTATAATCTGTATTCTCGATCAGTGGTTTACCATCTGCGGAGATCTGAATCCCGCCATCAAGAACCAGCCCGCCATTGGAGAACGTATCCGTTAATACCACCTTGTCCATTTGGTAAGCGTCCTGATTAATCTTAATTTCCCAAGTCGTCGTTTTGTTGTAGTAGTTAATTCCGGTATTGCTCTTTATAAGTGCCAAGCTTTGCATCCACTGCTTCGCTTCTCTCGTCACACCGTTCGCATACACACTGTTCGTGACGGTTTCATCCTCGATTACACGCTCGCTTGCTGTTGTCTGGTAGTCAATCTTATATTCAGAGCTAACTTCTTGATTAAACACCAGATTAAATCCATATTCACCGCCGCTGTTCACAGGGGTAAGATGATAGTCCGTACCTTCCCTCAGAATAGCTCCTGTCTGCGTGTCAGTGACGGTTAATGAATCCTTCACAAGCTCCTGAGTTAAGTTGAAACGATCCTCAAGCATTGCTTCCTTCAACGGTATGACCGTTTGACGGGAATTGTACAGAATGGACCAGTTGATAGTGCGCGTGTCCTGATCGTAGGATGTCACGCTTTTCGCCAGTAACTCTCCCCAATCAACTGTCTGCTTATTCTCCGCGTAAGCCTTCTGCTGGCCGTTCTCGAACAGCATCGCCTTATTGAGGAACTCCGTCTTACTATCTGAATCGATCGTCGTAGAATATACGATCTGGTAGGCTGCATCCATTGACGCCTTCTTCGTGATTAACAGCCTGGAAGCATCTGACTCATCGATGTCAAACTCGCCAGTAGCATCAGCCCCTATTAAAGTACTGCCATCTACATTGACAGTCAGACGGTTTATTTGAATGGAGCCTGGTACCAGAGTTAGACCCGAAGGGATCAAATCCTCGATAACAGTCTGATCCAGCCTCGATAATTGTGTATTCACTTGAAGCCGCCAGTCGATCGTAGAAGGCTTGCCCTTGGAGTCCTTGATAACCTCTCCGCTTTTACCAAGAAGCTCACCCTTGGCCGGTTTTACCGGAATGATGATTCGCTGGATACCATCGCGCAGCATAATCGGAATCTCGACGTCCGCGCTTCCTATGATCTCATGCCGGCTAATCTCAGTTTGAAATCTTAGTGTCCCTCGAACCTGGGAATTGTCCACATTCGAGTTGAATGTGATCACAGCATGGCCGCTTTGTGTTACGGAGAATGTACCGACGTTTCCGTTGTCCGTCTCCAGAAATCCGTTAATGCTGTTATATAGTTTAAATTCTTTCGGGAGGTCGAATTCAAACGTCATCCCATCACTATAACCGTGGCCATCCTCCAGTTCCCATTCATAGAACAGGATGGCATCCGAGCCAAGCTCTACCCGGCCGACATCCGGATTGTAGACCGAGTCAATGACGGTCCCGCTCGAATCCTCGACTCTGATCTTGGTCAAAATGCTATCTCCCGTGCTCGCACGATAATGATAGACTGCATCCGTAACCGATAATCCGCTGCCAGCTCCCTGGTCTGCAGCAAGACCCGAGACTTCAGCCGCATAGGCATTCCCATCGAATGATAATGCACGAACCCCTGTCCCAAACATCCCTTGAACAAGCAGCAGGATGATCAGAACGAGCATGCTTCCTTTCTTCTTCATGAGTTCACTCCATCTCCTAGTATGTTTTTCATCTGTTTTTCTATGAGAATAGTATGTAGGTCGGATTACAGGCACAAAACAGATGGTACAGCTTGTGATCATACCAGAAAGAACTCGACAATTTCTCTACAAAAGTTCTACAAACAACTTATTTATGCGTTCAAATACCCCAGTTTGGCCTTCAACTACAGGATAAAGCAGCTGCTCCTCCATAGTAAAAAGGGGCTGCTCCCTATCATCCCAAGATGACAGGAAACAGCCCTGTTCAATTACAAAATCATATCCAGCTTATTCAGGCGGCACACCAGCACGTTTGCCGTCTACCTTAAGCATAATGTTACTTACGTTCAACCCAAATCCAGCCATCGCCCTCCAGTTGAAGCGTAGCACCGAGCGCTTCGGCTAGAAACCGCAATGGAACGTAGGTAGATCCATCCGAGTGGACGAACGGAGCTTCCGGCAATGTTACGCTTTTACCTCCGACACTGGCTTTTTTGGATCCAGGCGTCAGCACGATTTTTTCTCCTGTCAGATCATTGATGATGGTAATGCTCTTCGAACCTTTGGTCAGCTTCACTTCGGCATCCAGCTGATCGGCCAGATAACGGAGGGGAACGAAGGTCTGATTATTTTTCTTGATTGTACTGGTTCCAAACTCCCCATTCGAGGTATTGAGGAAAAAATATTTATGGCTAATCCCCAGATCATCCTTCAGCGTATTGTAAACCAGAGAATCCTTCTCAAAGCTGCGCAGCACTTGGCCAGGCGTTACCGAATCGCTTAAAACGTCAAGCACTCCCTGAGAAGTGTCTACCTTATTGGCTTTCACAGCGCCTCCGATATTCCAGACTTCACCTTCGGAATACACCTTCAAGGCCTTAAATGGCAGGTCCTCGGAAGCTGGAAGCGCAACGGTCAGCTCCAGTGAATTCTTGCGTGTATTCAGCTGCCCATCAAAATAATAGTCCAGCTTGAGTACGGTTCCCTTACTCAGAACCGTATCTATTTCAGGGAGCTCTTCTTTCAACTCCTGCTTCTTACCCTCAAAATCCTCCACCAGTTCGGTCAGACTCAAAATGATAGGCTCGTATATCGAAGCGATGACCTCTTCTTTAGACTCCTGCGGCAGCGCTTCTTCACCATAAGCTTCGCTTATGCTGGCAATCATCGGTGCCATGGCGTCATAGAAATCGCCGATCAGCTGCTTTATGCCCGCCTCGTCTTTTAACAGACTCTCGGCAAAAGGCTTGATCATATTCAAAATCTCATCACCCGACAGCTCCATCTGGAGATGCGTCAGATTCAAGCTTTCTCCGTTCACCTTCTCCTGGACTGGCTTCACCGCGATCTTGGATGGATTCGGGAAGTGCTTCAACAGAAGCCCTGTCGCCTTCTTCACCACATCTTGAACCGCCTGCTCATACTGGCTGGTATCCGGCAGACCCGGAACGTTGGTATCCATCGCCAGATAGATCGGCTGCTTCGCGCCATCCAATTGAATCGTCATTCCTTTGGAATCCATGAAGATATGCACCGGCAGCTTCTTGTCCAGATATTGGATGCTGCCTTGAATGGACAGCGTTTTGCTATCCTGAACGATGGCATGATCGATATTCAAAGATAATGAATTAATAAGATCGATTGCTTCTTTATCTTCAGGCGTTAAAGTCTTATCCGCAGCTACTAACTCAATCCGAAGATTGGACCTGGATTCACTGGATTTCACGTCAAGACTGGTCAGCAGAGCCTTGTTGATATCCAATCCACCGACAGATTGACAACCTGTCATAATGACCATTACAGCAGCGATAAGTACAGTTAACCATTTAAATTTTTTCATCATATTAAATTAAGTCCCCTCCCAAGTGATAGGCTTATCCTCTATTATCGGCAGGGAGGAAATGATTGTAAATAGGTAATTATGCCTCAGGCATATACGCACTTGTCGAAGGTTGTCCATGGATAGCACAGACCGTCTTTTTGCTATACACTGGGAAAGAAACAACGATGCTTGATTATATCTCTCATGATGGACAACCTTATAAAGTGTGGTGAATCTCCCTTGTTTAAAATTATGTTAATCGAAGACGATGCAACCCTGTTCCATGAAGTGCAGGAGCGTCTCTTGCAATGGTCATATGACGTTTACGGCGTCAAGGATTTCAGCGCTGTACTCCAGGAATTCACGGCGATTCAGCCCGACCTGGTCATTATCGACATCCAGCTGCCGAAGTTTGACGGCTTCCACTGGTGCCGCATGATTCGTTCGCATTCGAATGTGCCGATTATATTCCTGTCTTCTCGTGACCATCCCACCGATATGGTGATGTCGATGCAGCTGGGAGCGGACGATTTCATTCAGAAGCCGTTTCACTTCGATGTGCTGATTGCCAAAATCCAGGCCACCCTGCGCCGCGTATACAATTACAACACGGAACGGACCGAGCTGCGAACATGGCGAGGAGCCACCGTCGAGTTTGGCAAAAATACCATTAGCAGCTCTAATGGCATCGCCGAACTGACCAAGAATGAGATGTTCATTCTGAAAATCCTCATGGAACGGAAGAATCAAATTGTCAGCCGGGAAGAGCTGATCAAGAATTTATGGGATAACGAGCATTTTGTCAGCGATAATACCCTAACGGTCAACGTCAATCGACTGCGCAAGAAGCTTGAGCCCCTGGGTCTTGATCCTTACATCGAAACTAAGGTGGGACAGGGATATATAGCCACGGAAGAGGCTCATACATGATTCTGGCCTATCTTCGGGAACGGCTGAGCTGGATTCTGTTCTTCCTGTTTCTGCAGCTGCTGTTTCTGTTCATCGCCGCCGTGGATTCCCAGATTCCGTTCCTGCCCATCCTCTATATCGTATTTTTATCGACCATGTTCTTTTTCGTGTTTCTGGTCTTGAGATACAATCGGGAAACGAAATTTTACAAAAGCCTCCAGGCATGGGACGATACCTATGACTTATCCGCCATCTGCGAGCCGGAACACCCATTTGAAACCATATCCATGGATATCCTCACTCTGCAGACCGAGCGCTTCAAGAGGGAATCGTCCACCCGCCTGATGGAGATCGAAGGCGAGAAGGATGATCTGCTATCCTGGATTCATGAAGTAAAAACGCCGCTCACCACCATGCAGCTCATGATTGAACGCGTAGAAGATGAGACGCTAAAAGCACAGCTCCAATATGAATGGCTCCGCATTCACCTGCTGCTGGATCAGCAGCTGCACCAGAAGCGCATCCCTTTTATCCGGAATGATCTGCTGATTGAAGTATCCGCGCTTGAGCCGATCATCTTCCAGGAGATACGTGCGCTTAAATCATGGTGTATGCAAAAAGGCATCGGATTTGACGTTTCGCTCGAGGCAGCCGAAGTGCTCAGCGATGCAAAATGGCTGGGTTTTATCATCCGCCAGCTGTTGACCAATGCGGTCAAATACAGCAAATCTTCAGACATCGTCATCGAGAGCGAGCTTGTGGATGATCACGTCAGACTTACTATCCAGGACTCCGGACGTGGCATAGACCCGAAGGACATGTCCCGAATTTTTGACAAAGGCTTCACATCGACCACCTCGCATCAGGATAGTGCCGCAACCGGCATGGGATTGTATTTGACGCAAAGGGTAGCCGATGCCCTATTGATCCGCATTCAGGTGGATTCGAAGCTTGGCATCGGTACTAGCTTCACCTTAATCTTTCCAAAACGGAATGATTTCGTGAGTATAACCGGCATGTGACAACAATGTCACATGCTATTGCGCTTTGTTCGGTGAATCGAAGGAAAAGAAGCTATGACTCCTTTATGATAAGGACAGATAACGAAGGAGTGATTGAAATTGGCAATTCTTGAAGCAAACCAAATTCATAAAAGCTACGGCAATAAATTCAATAAACAGGAAGTGCTCAAGGGCATCGATATCAGCGTGGACAAAGGCGAGTTCGTCAGCATCATGGGCGCCTCAGGCTCAGGGAAAACCACACTGCTAAACGTGCTCTCCTCGATTGATAAAGTGAGCCTTGGCAGCATCAAGATAGAGGGCAAGGAGTTTACAGGCCTCAAGGAGAAGGAGCTGGCTGAGTTCCGCAAGCACCATCTCGGGTTTATTTTTCAGGAGTATAATCTGCTTGATACATTAACCGTCAAAGAAAATGTACTGCTGCCCCTCTCTATAAAGAAGGTATCCAAAAAAGAAGCCGATCAAAAATTCCAAACCATTGCGACGGAGCTGGGTATCTACGAACTCAAGGATAAATATCCGAACCAAATCTCCGGGGGACAGAAGCAGCGAACCTCCGCAGCCCGTGCGTTCATCCATGATCCGAGCATTATTTTTGCCGATGAGCCGACAGGAGCGCTGGACTCGAAGTCCGCTTCCGATCTGCTGAACAAGCTGAGTGAATTGAATCAGAAGATCGAATCGACAATCATCATGGTGACCCATGATCCCGTGGCCGCCAGCTATTGCACCCGGGTTGTCTTCATTAAGGACGGACAGATCTATTCCCAGCTGAACAAGGGTGAGCAGTCGCGGCAAGCCTTCTTTAATGACATTATCAAAACCCAGGGCGTGCTAGGCGGTGTTCAGAATGAACATTAATTATCTGATCTACCGGAATTTGAAGAAGAATATCAAGAATTATTTTCTGTATGTATTTGCGCTTATCTTCAGCGTGGGCCTGTACTTCGCGTTTGTTACGCTGGAATATGACCCGGCGATGGATGAAGCGAAAGGCTCCATTAAAGGGGCGGCTGCACTTGGCGCCGCTTCCGTGCTGTTAGTAGCCATTGTGGCCATATTCCTGCTGTATGCCAATACGATTTTCATTAAACGGCGCAGCAAAGAGATTGGACTGTTTCAGCTCATCGGGTTGACCAAGGGCAAGATATTCCGAATTCTCAGCGCGGAGAATCTGATTCTGTATTTCGGTTCGATGGTCATCGGCATTTTTGCCGGATTTGCGGGTTCACGCTTGATCTTAATGATTCTGTTCAAGATCACCGGCGTTGATACCAAGGCAGCTCTAACCTTCTCCACTGAAGCGATGATTCAGACCGTGATTGTGTTTGCCGTCATCTACGTGCTGATCATGATCATGAATTATACATTTATCAAAAGACAGAGCATTCTGTCCCTCTTCCAAGCGGTATCAACCACCGAGAACCGGGTGAAGAAAATGTCCTTCTTGGAAATGCTGCTCGGTCTGGTTGGAATCGGGCTCATCGTTCTCGGTTATTATGTATCTACCAAGCTGTTCGGCGGGGCCTTCACCTCCATGAACGAACTGTTCATGGCCATGATCCTGATCTTGGGATCGGTTATCATCGGGACCTATCTGTTCTATAAAGGGTCGGTCAGCTTCCTATTCAATGTCATCCGCAAGAGCAAGGGCGGTTACCTGTCCCTGAACGAGGTGCTGTCTCTCTCCTCCATCATGTTCCGCATGAAATCGAACGCGCTGCTGCTGACCATCATTACAACCGTATCCGCACTTGCGATCGGACTATTGTCACTCAGCTATATCTCATATTATTCAGCGGAGAAATCGGCCGAGCAGAGTGTTCCTAACCATTTTGCAGTGGCAGACGAGAAGGATCTCACGACTTTTATTCAGGCACTATCCGATGAGAATATCGAGTTTAAGCAGACCAACCGCGATGTCATTCAGGTTACTGCGGATCTATCCGGCGTTATCGGGACCAGTCTGGATACATCTGGACAGTTAGGACCCACAGCCATCCCGGTAATCAGTGATGCCAGCGTGAAGGACAAGGATGTTTCCCCAGGAGAGATGCTGTTAACGGGATTCAGTGACGCAATCCAGCAATTTATGGCAATTCAAAGCACAGGGGAAATTGAACTCATAAGCCCGAATCAAAGCTTTAAGCAGAAGCTGATCGGCTTGGACAAAGAATCCTACGTATCCTATTATTTTGAAAGCGGTGGACTGCCAATGGCGATTGTCGACCAGACCGTATTCGATAAGCTGGCTTCGGACCTGGATCCAAAGATCCAGAAGAAAACCAATGTCTATCACGGCATTGATATTGTGGATCCGATCGCTATTAATCAAGCAAATCAGATCTTTAAGAGCCTCGGCATTAGCGAGAAAACCGGGAACCTCTCTCAGACGGAAATGGCTTTCAACCAGAAGAGCAATATGGGTTTGATGATGTTCATCGTGGGATTCCTGGGGCTTACCTTCCTGATTACTTCAGGATGCATCCTGTACTTTAAGCAGATGGATGAAGGGGAAGAAGAGAAGCCGAACTATACCATTCTTAGAAAACTGGGCTTTACGCAAGGAAACCTGCTGAGGGGGATTCAGATCAAGCAGCTGTTCAACTTCGGCATTCCCCTGGTCGTCGGATTATCGCATAGTTACTTTGCCGTCAAATCCGGCTGGTTCTTCTTCGGAACCGAGCTGTGGCTACCTATGGTTATGGTTATGCTGCTGTATACGGCACTGTATTCCATCTTCGGGCTGTTATCGGTGATGTTCTATAAACGGGTAATTAAAGAGTCGCTTTAAAGGAAAGGCACCGTCAGCAAGTATTGTAACGGCGAAACGTTAATACTTATAACTAGTGATTAAAAGGCGGTTTCGGTTAATGAAGTGACCCCTTAAAGTTAGACTCAAGCACCTGTTGGGCATGAGCTCGGTATTGTACCGGACTCATGCCCTTTAATTTTGACTTGATTCGTTGGTGATTTTAATAGTCGATATAATCGGAAGTCCTTGCTTGAAGTGATCGATACTTTCAAACTCTTTGATACTTGAGCTTTTTAGATTTAAGCATCAAACTTAATCTCTTTGAGCAATACGATAGTTAATACTAATATCACCACCATTAGGTGTTGGTACAGCTTTAAATTTATAATCGCCACTTAAGAAGCCAACTGGAGCACTAATGTGGCCACTTTTACCTGGTGCGATAGTTCTTTTCTGTCTACCATTAATTGTGATTTTTACACTTACATCCCCGGTATTTTTAATCCAAAAGTTTACTTTTGCCCCATTACTTTTTTTAAATGGGTATGTGGCCTGAAATTGAGTTCCTGTATGACTGCCACTATCAGCTGCATTATCTTTCGACGAGCTTTCAGTAGACTTCGCAAAAACCGGTAGCATACTAGTTCCAGCAATTAGACCAACCACCAGAACAAATGATACTATCCCTTTGAAAATGGACTTAAAATTCACGCTCAAGCACTCCTTATTTAATTTATCCTGGCAACATCTTTTCTTTTCATTTAGATTATTCCGAATGGATGTAAATACACGTTCAGTATATTAAACACCTTCAACAGGTATTTAGTTACAATCCATACTTCCTAGTTCTTTTCTTAAAATAGATGTCGGCTACCATTCCAGCGCCTACAGCTTTTCTGCAGTTTCCGTATATACACAATCTGGCCGATATGATAGGCGTTATGCATGGTGGCATTGCTCACAATCTCCCACCACTTGGCTGGCTCCGGAAATCCGTTCACTTCCTGCTCCAGCTTGCTCTCTGACAGGAGCTCCTGCCACTGCAATAAGGCTGTTATCAATCGATCTCTCAATTCAGCAAAGGTAGCTTGGTCCTGTATATGGAAGGTTTCAAGATTGTCTGGAGCAGACGGGACAGCATCCATCCGCAATTCACGAAATCGGGTCTGCCATGTTTCGTTCCAATAGATCAGATGCTGGACAATCTCAGCAATGCTATGGCTATTATTGGTGGGCGTCCAGAACGCTTCATCCTCCGTTAGATGCTCAACGGATTGCTGGAACGGGATATGCCAACTAGGATCGCTCGCATTCGCTAACAGTTGGTTCATCAGAACATCATTTGCATGCGCCATGGGTCAATCACTCCTTCATGCGGGCGGATAATAAGCAGCATCACAAATCACCATTAATTTTACTATAGGATGAGCCCCGTGATTTGTAGAAAATGGTTAAAATAATTCTTTCGGCTGTTCCCATCCGCTTCGATATTACCTTACATGGAACATGTTCAACACATACTGCCCTGTCGGCGAATCGTTCTTGAACCGCAGCTCGATCTGCTCCCCACTTCCCTTGCACAAGCCCACCGTTATCTCAAAATATCTTCCCCCGTGCATCGCATCAACCGGACTTGCATGATGCTCCTCCTCCGTGATCGTCGTTCGCTCGTTAATGGATAAAATTCGCTCACAGGCAAAAGAAGGATATGTCTCGTGAAATATTTCCTGTAGAGACGAACGGATAACCGGGTATAGATGCTGCAGCATAGCCTTCTCAAGCTGCTGCTCTCTAGTCTTGGCTTGTGGCTGTGCGTAGACTGTGCTTTCTACCTGAACGAATATGAGGAGACTACATATCAGCATCAGAACGAGGCTTAAGCGTGCCTTCACATCAATTCACCTTTTTCGTTTTTAATGCTTAGGGTGTCCTCTTGAATGCTTGTATAACCTTCCCTACATTTCCCTGCATACACCCTCGCATCCAGAACACACAAAAAAAGACCGCCCATAGGCAGTCTTTCCTCTGTTTAAATGGTTGATGAATGCATAACAGCATGTCCGTCGTTCCCGTCACGTTCCTTTTTCCCCACCAACACATGGTAGAGCACGATACCCGCAGCAAGCAGAACTGCCATTGCAATATACATACCTCGAAAACCGATGAGCGGGGTTAGGAGACCGAGAATAACGGGGCCCACACCGATGCCCAAATCCACGAATATATAGAAAGTCGACGTTGCAAGTCCAACACGGTGAGCCGGCGAACGCTTGATAGCAAGCGCCTGAGCGCTGGACTGTGTCGTACCGTAACCCAGACCGACGAATACTGCCGAGAGCAGTAGAGTGAGGCCGTTATGAGCTTGACTGAGCAGCACCATGCCAATCGCAAACGAGAGAATTGCCGGGTACATCACCACATTGGCCCCTCTCTGGTCAAACCAGCGGCCCGTGAAGGGTCTCGACAGAATGACAACAATGGCGTAGACGATAAAGAAATAACTGGCGACTTGAGCCAAACTAATCTGCCCGGCAAAGATCATGAGGTACGTCAAAATGCTGGAATATCCAAAGCCCATGACAAAGCTGACCAGTGAAATCGGCAGTGCTTTCGGTTCAATAAAGTTGGATAGCTTAAAACCTTGCAGATCCTTCTCCTGTTCGGCAGTCAGCGTAAGCTTCGGTATATTCATAAAAAATGCCGATACCAAAGAGAGAACACCCAGCACCGCGCATAATGTGAAGTTAGTCATCATCGAAATATGCTCGTTAATCATCAGGCCGATGAATGGGCCAATCGCTGAAGCGATAATGATACTCACGCCATAATAGCCCGTGCCTTCGCCCCTTCTGGAGTCCGGGATCAGACTGGCGGCAATCGTTCCTGTCGCTGTTGAAGCAAGTGCGAAGGCCATACCGTGGAAGAATCGGACGATAAGCAGAACGGTCAGGCTGTTAACGATGAAATACAATCCGATCAGAACGCTGAAGGCGATCAAACCAGTAAAGAGCAGCTTTTTACGTCCGACTCTCTCGATGATGCTGCCCCCGATCAACCGTCCAATCAATGCCCCCACAACAAAAATGCTGGAAGCGAGGCCAGCCATTCCCGTTGAAGCGTGAAACTGATCCTTCGCATACGACGACATAATCACTACTAATAGATAAAAACATAAAAAGAGCAGGAAATTGACGCCAAACACAATCAAAAAATCCTTGCTCCATAATCGATCTCGAGAGTCTGCTTGCTCCAAGTTAATCACCTTTTCTAATAATGTTGTCCCTCACCGTCTCCATCACGCGGATAACCGTAGCCTGATCCTCATTAGAAATGCCTGTCATAATCTCTTGCTCGTACTGGTCAAACACCTTGCGAACTTCCTGAACGACGCGAACTCCCTTCTTAGATAACTGAATGCGCTTCTCTCGTTTATCACGCACCGCAATTTGCTCGACATAGTCCAGCTTGATCAGCGCGTTCACGGTTCTGGTGACCGTGGGCTTCTCGACGTACAGCATTTTGGACAGCTCTACCAAGGTCATGGACTGGTAAACATCCAGATAATACATAATGGACCACTGGGCATAATACAGGTTATAGTCTTCAAGCATTCGGTTTAACTCATTGACGAAAGGGCGGTAAAGCGTAAAGTATTTATGGAAAAAATGTCTGTGGGCGTCCATTTGATACCTCCGTCCAAATTAGTTACCTTGGGTAACTATTTATTAATTATAAAGATTATCAATTGGATTGTCCAACCCAATTGATTTCCAATCTAGGACTAGCCGCTTTTCCGATCAGCATGATGACGCTTATTCTCCCTGTTTATGAAGCGATCTATTCGCTTCCTGCCTCAATTGCGGACAACACGGTTAGCAATAGGATGGCTAATCTAAATGAGCAAAAAAATAACCCCAACTGTCGAGAAATGACAGCCGGGGTTATATTTAAGTTAAACCTTAATTTTAGAAATAACTTCTTTTAAATGCTCTGCACTCGTTTTTGTACTGCTTACAGCCTGGAGCACCTGACCTGATTTTCCAAGAACCACGCCCGCCTTCTCCGAGATTCTGCCAGTCCCTTCTGCAGACTCATTGTTGGCAATCGAGATTTCATGAATCGTCTGAGACACGCCTTGAATCGAATGACTCAGCTCGGCAGCCGTGTTGCTAAATTCTCCGAGGAGCTTCTCATAGAACACCGCATCTTGATCGTATTTCCGTCCGATTTCCATCATGGCGTTATAATCCCGGGTCACCGTCGTGTTAATAAAATCAAGCATAGCTTCAGAGTTTTCCTTTAAGTTGTTGACCGAAGAAGTCACGACGGAAACGACATCCTGAATCTGATTAGCGGATTTACCAGACACTTCGGCCAGTTTGCGGATTTCGCCGGCAACCACAGCAAAACCTCTACCCGCCTCGCCAGCTCTGGCCGCCTCGATATTGGCGTTCAGTGCAAGCAGGTTCGTCTGCGTCGTAATTTCTAAAATGGTGCTAGCCAGCATCTGGATCTGTTCGACCGCTTGCGTCTGTGCAATCGCCTGGGTCAAATCAGCCTGCATCTGCTCGCCCATCTGCACTGCCCGCTGGGACGATTGAACTGCCGACTCGTGGACATTTACGGCCCGCTTACTGACTTCCCTTGATGTCTCTTCTCCTTCATGCGCCTTTCTGGATATATTGTCTATGGACTCGCGGAAATTGATAGACGCCTGATTCACTTCAAATGTAGATGCTGCGGTTTGTTCCATAGCTGCCGCCATCTGTTCCGTCGTCCCTGTTACATCTTGAATCTGATGATTGAGCTCATCCAAATGGTTGTTAACCACGTTAACCGATTCGTCAAGCTTGTCAGACTCGTTCTTGATCGTGAGAACCATACTGCTGATCGATTCTTGCATCGTATGCATGGATCTCAGCAGAACACCCGTCTCATCCTTGCTTCTCATGTACTTCTCAGGGATCGGATGAGAGAAGTTACCGCTTGCCATGACCTCCAAACGCTCCGAAGCAATTTTAATCGGTGTTGTAATCCGGAAGGACAATAGGATCAGAATAATAGCAAAAATCAGAATACTTCCAATAATGACAAACAGAAGACCCTGTCTCAGCTTGTTTACATCCTTCAGATACTCGTTAACCGGTTTATAGGAAACCACATAGATATCTTGGGTATCCGATTTGGCATAAGCTGCGACCAGCTTCTGATCGTCAAAGGTAAAATGGCCGATCCCCCGGCTATTTTTGATTACCTCTTCAAAAAAGGCAGGAATGTCTCCTTCGGCCTGGGTCATATCAAAATTCAGCACACTCTCACTATCTTCCGAAGCGATAACAACCCCTGCCTTATTGAGCATAAAGGTCTTGACTCCACCTTGCTCCGTCGTTTCGACGATATCGGACGACAGCTTCGTCAAATCTACCGCCGTTCCGACGATAGAAGGCTTGATATCCGAACTGCCGTCGGGAATTCGGGCAAGCAGTGCCATAATGGGACCGCTGGTTACAGGGGATTGTGATGGACCATAGAGAACCGGCCCCTTCTTGATCCCTTCCAGAAGCGCGGGATCCAGGTCGGCCAATCCGATATCAATTCCGGTCGATTGTCCGCCAATACCATCTGCTACAATAACGCCGTCAAAGGCTGCGTATATATTTTCATAAAGTCCCCCTGCATCTGTGACAAGTTTAGTAAGATACTCGGTTGATTCCTTCGTTCCATCCGTTTTCTTATCACCTGTTGTCTGAAGGTTTTCAAATGTATGGACGATGAATGGATTGCTTGCGATCATGGTAGAAGCCCGCGCCAAATCCGCAAAAGCCAGCTCCATCTGATTGATATTTTCCGATACGATGTTCTTCATCGACATCTCGGCTTCCTCCTCCAGGGAGGTGGTAGATTGGCTGATGGCATACCACAATGTCAAAAGCATTGGGATGACCATACAGGCGATTGAAATCAGCATAATTCTAGCAGTCAAACCGGTGAGGTTCATCCGCTTCCATCGAGCTGCTTTGTTGCTCTTTGTCTGCTTGTTATTCTTTTGCATGTGGTGTCAGCGCCTTCCTTATAGTCTTAACTTATGTCTTTATTTACTTATGTCTGTTACAGACTTCTTCTTATATCGACATAAATCGACTAAACCTTTAGATATGAAAAAAGGTTAGGTTGGCGCTAATAGGCACATCAACAAGAATACAATCCAGTACTTGATTGCTTCGTAATTCTATCCTAAATCGCTTCGATTCAATTAATACTCCACAGGCTCTCCAGCCGCTTCCCACCGGTCAATCTCGGAGCGTACACGGGGCGCGACCTCGGTGCCGAGCAGCTCGATTGCCCGCATGACTTCATCATGAGGCATCGTGCCCACCGGCACATGGAGCATAAAGCGAGTAATGCCTACATGCTTGCGCAGATGAATGATTTTCTGGGCAACCGTCTCTGGATCACCAACATAGAGCGCACCCTCGAAGCTTCGAGCCGCATCGAAAGTGGATCGGTCATAGTACCCCCAGCCCCGCTCGCGTCCCAGCACATTCATGCTGGCCTGCGTCGATGGGAAGAATTTGTCCGCAGCGGTCTCCGTATCTTCCGCTATAAATCCGTGGGAGTGCGAGCCGATCGGCAGCTTCGATACATCATGTCCTGCATGCGCAGCTGCTTCTTTATACAGCTTGACCAAGGGTGCAAATTGGCGGGGACTGCCGCCTATGATTGCTAGTACCAGCGGCAAACCGAGGAGGCCAGCGCGCACGACTGACTCCGAATTGCCTCCACTGCCAATCCACACCGGCAGCGGATTCTGAACCGGACGTGGATAAACGCCAAGGTTATGGATCGCCGGACGATGCTTACCCTGCCACGTTACCTTTTCCGACTCGCGAATGCGAAGCAGCAGCTCCAGCTTCTCCTCGAACAACTCATCATAATGGTTCAGATCATAGCCAAACAGCGGGAACGATTCGATGAAGGAGCCCCTACCTGCCATAATCTCGGCGCGCCCGTTCGAGATGGCGTCTAGTGTGGCAAAATCCTGAAACACCCGCACCGGATCAGCGGAGGACAGCACTGTAACCGCACTGGTCAGCCGAATCCACTTCGTCTGCGATGCAGCTGCGGCAAGCACAACTGCAGGCGAGGATGCCGCATAATCCTTACGATGATGCTCACCTACCCCATATACATCCAGTCCGACCTGATCCGCCAGGACGATTTCCTCAACCACCTCACGCAGCCGCTGCGCATGGCTCATTACTTCGCCGGTCTTCACATCCGGCCAAGTCTCTACGAACGAGCTAACTCCAATCTCCATGATGAATTCCTCCTATTATGCTTTGCCCGCAAGGCAGAACCGCAGGCAAAATTTTATTGTTGCTTCATGCTTTAGCGCAGTTAACATCGTTATCTAACATTCAATTATCTTTATATTGAACTTTTAACTCGTATTTTTCAAGTTAGGTATGAACTGAGGATCTTGACCAAGCGGGGCGATGAACATAAGGAATTCAAAAATGGCCAGAACCCATGTGGGTTCCGGCCATTCATGATATCGTGGTCAGACCACGTCTATTGCCATTCTCTTCTTCGTGTTCCCTACTTAAAGAACACCTTGTCTACATTGTATTTGGCCTTCAATTCATTAATGATGTAAGTTTCATAGATCTCTCTATGTACGGCGTCATCAACGACACAGACCTCGATTCTCGCAACTTCATTCCGGTGATCCTTGATCGGGGAGACGCTATCTTCAAAATGCTTCTTGATTCGCGGTCTAATCTTTCTTGCCTTTCCTACAAACAGGAGCTCTCCCTTGCTGTTGTAAAACATAAAAATTCCGCCCCGATCTCTCGGAATTAGGTGAAAATCCGTAAACCCATAAATATGACTCATTTCCGGAGCTTCCTGCTTGGTAATGGTAACGTCCGGCTGAGGGATGGTTATATTGATCACGACTAAACGTTCACTTCCTTAATTCATAGATTGTCTAAATCGTAACACTATTTTGCTGATTTGCCCATGCGGGAATTTATAAAAGCACCCCGCTATAGGCATCTGCATAGAATGGAAACCAGGTATAACTAATAACGATGGGGGTCAATTTCAAATGAGCATCCAACATTCCGGACACCAGGAACAAACCTTATATCAAGCCGAACCCAACATGATGCACAACGTCAAAGCGGTTCGCGATCGTATTCATCATCTATGCAAGCAGCATGCGAATCAGCTGGTTCGCGTGGAAACACTCGACGGTGATGTTTTTGAAGGAACCATCATGCATTGCGAGAAAGGGATTCTGTACTTGAGTATGCCCGGATACGGAAACCAGCGTGGCTTCGGTCCGAGTTACTATAACAATGTCATCCTGCCACTTGTCCTCTTCGAACTGCTTGTCATCACCCTGCTCTACGTCTAGAACCCCAGGTCAACATGAATTCTTTGAATTGCAGACTCATAAGCCATTCCCAACTATATAACCAGCTTAAGGAGTGAACTCATTATGGCATTTATGCCGCCGCAAGGACCTCAGGGACCACAGCAAGCACCTACATCCCCGCCCCCAGCCTCGATTCCGCAGCAGCCTGTGGCCAGCACCTTCGCAGTTGATCCTGGAGCGATCACAGGCTGCTTGTTCAGAAATACCTATATTTGGCCGACATTTGGACCCGGCTTCTGGTTCTTTCCGACGTTTGTCGGCCGCACCTCGGTTGCCGGCTTTCGGTGGACGGGTAGCAGATGGGTCTATTCGGGGTTCGATTTAAGAAGGATCGAGTCGTTCACCTGCTTCTAAGACCTCAATATTCTGCGAGTTGGATCAGCAGGCTTGATAGATGGCTGGCTGCGTAGACCCACTCCGAGGGCGCCCTTGCGGCGCTCTCAAGTTTTTGGGTTGTGGACAAGCTTCCCCCTATTATCCTTACCAAAAGATCCTTGCCAGTCTCTCTTCTTCCAAAAAATAATTCACTTGATTATCATCAAAGAACATTAAATAATAGGATACAGTGTCCCTTATATAAAACCCATAATGTAGATTGGGTTAATACACATTTTAGTTTATACAACAGAAAGGTTGACTCAAACAAAATGGATTCATTACAGCATTCCGCTGGGAATAAAGAAGGTAAGGAGCCTTTTCCCATCTCCATACTATCTCTCACCGTCGGCGCTTTTGCCATTGGCATGACGGAGTTTGTCATCATGGGTATCCTCCCCAACGTTGCGAATGATCTGCATGTCAGCATTGCATCAGCCGGGCAGCTGATTACGATGTATGCCCTGGGGGTAGCCGTAGGAGCTCCTATTCTGACCATCCTTACGCATCAAATCCCGCAGAAAAAGCTGCTCTTGTTCCTCATGGGCCTGTTTATTCTGGGCAACGGCATTTCCGTTTTCGCTCCCAATTATGCGGTTCTGATGGGCGCCCGGATGCTGACTGCACTGACACACGGCACATTCTTTGGTGTCGGTGCCGTCATTGCCTCGAATCTGGTGCGGCCGGATAAACGTGCCGGGGCAGTCTCGATCATGATGGCCGGGTTAACGATAGCCAATATTATCGGGGTTCCGATCGGTACCTTCATTGGCCAAACGATGGGCTGGCGCGCCTCATTCGCCGCCATTGCTATCATGGGGGTTGTGGCCTTGATCGGCATTCTGATCTTCATTCCGCAGATACGACAAGCACAAGCCTCAAGCATCGCTCAGCAGATTACAGCACTCATTAGACCAAGACTTCTTCTCTTCCTGCTGATCGGGGCGCTTGGCAATGCTGGCTTGTTCGCCGTCTTCACTTATATTGCTCCGCTGCTGATCGAGATCACCGGGTTTGCAGAGCCGAGCGTGACCTGGATTCTGATTCTGTTCGGTATTGGCGTAACCGCCGGTAATATCGTAGGGGGCAAGCTAGCTGATTGGAAGCTGCTGCCCTCCATCCTGGGCGTTTACTTCTCGACAGCTGTTATTCTTACCATTTTCACGATAACGATCCATAACCCGGTAACGGCTGTACTGACCATCGTGTTATGGGGAGCCGCTTCCTTCGCTGTTATGCCCGGCATGCAGGTCCGTGTAATGAACTTGGCCCAATCGGCGCCAGCCCTGGCCTCCACAGCAAGCCACTCTGCCGGCAATCTCGGCAATGCAACGGGCGCTTTCATCGGGGGCTTGGTGATCACGCATCTGAGCTTAACGTCTTTGCCTTGGGTGGGAGCCGGATTGGTCGGACTTGCCTTTTTACTGGGCGTCGCCTGCTATCTATATGAACGCAAGACGGCATCGGCTCATGCTCAATCTGCTTCAACCGCTCTCATCAATGATATCAATCAATAAAATAGCATTGCCATAATTAAAGACGATTCACTAAAAAGGCGTAACCGGACATCTTGCCCGGTTACGCCTTATTCGTTATACCTAAGTTGAATCATCTGTCGATTATAATCCTTTGATCTCCAACAGCTCATACTTAACAATGCCCATCGGTGCTTCCACATTGACTTTATCGCCTACAGCTTTGCCCATCAACGCTTTACCAAGCGGGCTTTCATAGGAAACTTTGTTGTTCAACACGTCCGCTTCTGCCGGGCCTACTACTTGATATTCCAGCTTTTCCCCAAATTCGATGTCGTTCAGAACGACATTCGAACCAACATGCACCGTGTTAGAGCTCACATGCGCGGCATCGACAATGCGAGCGTTGTTGAGTGTTTTCTCCAGGATGATGATGCGCGTTTCCATAAACGCCTGGTCATTCTTGGCCGAGTGATATTCGCTGTTCTCTTTCAGGTCGCCATAGCTGATCGCGAGCTTGATCCGCTCTGCCAGCTCTTTGCGTTTAACATACTTGAGATCATCCAGTTCTTCCTGGAGCTTATCATAGCCCTCTTGAGTCAAGATCACTTCTTCTGCCATGCTCATCACATCCACTTTTTTAGTTTCTTACTTCTAGTGTACTCCTAATTTTTAAAATTAGCGAAAACTTTCTGAAAATTGATGGATGGGATTTCTAGTATTTTTTCCCAATCCCTTTTTTGAACAAATCAGAATCGTTGTAACCGAAGCCGGAAGACGCCGAGAGGAAGCTCTATATCGCAGCTCCTGCAACGAGCCTTAAGGAAGCGAGTAACATCCCGAAATATGCAGAGTCTGTGGAGTAAATAGACCAATTAGCAAAAGCCCCTGACTTCTCTGTGAAGAGAAACAGGGGCTTTTTAGGTAAAGGGACACGCCATATCCTGACGTCAAATGCATTATGGCTTCCCCCGGCGGTAACAAAGCAATGTTACGAACGGGAGTCGATATCAGCCTTCAAAGCTTCATATTGCTCCATCAGCTCACCCATGATCGGATGTTCGCCCGCAATGCCGGTATATTTGGAGGCAGTATCGCTGGCGCCGATATTCCGAACGGATGCTTGCAGCTCCACGCTTTCCGGATCCTCCGGAACATCAAACAGCAGTGCTGCTGCCATCGTTTTCGCCAAGCTCTTATAGGGAAGCCCGCTCTCGAACGCCAGCATAGCTGGTGATACCAAGCGGTCGCCTGGAGACAGCTTCCGGATCGGAGAGCGGCCTACGCGCGATACCTCATCGGTCAGGGCCGGGTTGCGGAACCGTTCCAGGATGGTGTCAATGTAGACTTGGTGCTCCGCAGGATCGAAGCCATGCTTGTGTATGAGTGCAGCTCCCGTTTCTGCGAGTACCGCCCGTACATGACCTGCTACGGTTTCCTCCTTCATGGCGTCCTGAATCGTCTCAAATCCTTGCAGAAAGCCTATATAGGCTGCCGAGCAGTGCCCGGTATTTACGGTAAACAGCTTGCGTTCAATGTACGGCTCCAGGCGGTCCACATAGTGAATGCCTTCCACTGGCATATAGTTTTCAAACATCTGTGAACGGTCTACCGCCCATTCATAGAATGGCTCCACCACAACCTTCAGACGATCCTCATGCTGCTGCAGCGGTACAATCCGGTCAACGGCTGCGTCAGGGAAAGCCACCCGCTGATCAGCCTTCTGCTTCGTCTCGTCATCCAGCTTCCCATAAACGTGTTCTTTCAGCTGCGTGCTGCCGCCTATGGCATTCTCGCAGGCAATAATATGAAGTGGTGCAGAATCTGCTTGCAGGCGGAGCTTTAACCCTTCGGCAATGGTGCCAGCGATAAACTTCAGAATGTTCACGCCCACCGCGGTCGTTACGAGATCCGCTTCCGCTACCGCACGCGCCGCTGCTTCCGGTTCCGTAGCGCTATTAAGAGCCGTGATGCCTTTAACAACTGTGGTCTCCCGTCCTTCACTGGCTAAGGTTACAGGATACTCCCCTCGCGCTTTCAACTCCGAGACCAGCTCTTCATTCACATCAATAAAACAAACTTCATAGCCGGCCTGTGACAACAAGAGCCCTATAAAGCCGCGTCCGATGTTGCCTGCTCCGAAATGGACAGCTTTCATGCTCCCATTCCCCCTTCGAAGATGGCCAGAATCTCCTCTTCGCTCGAAGCGTTCATGACTTTCTCAATGCTCTCGTCATCCGTGAAGATCATCGCTACATTCGTCAGAATCTCCATATGATCGCCGCCGGCAGCCGCGATACCAATAACAATAAATGCCGGCTCATCTCCTCCGAAATCGACCCCTTCCGGGAAACGAACAATGGACAATCCCGTAGAGATAACCATGCCTTTAGCCTCTTTGGTGCCATGGGGAATCGCAAGTCCCCCGCCCATATAAGTGGAGGCAATCTCTTCGCGCTCCAGCATTTTATCCACATAATTCTCCGAGACATGCCCGGCTTTCACAAGCAGGCTTCCCGCCATGCGAATGGCTTCACTCTTGTTATCAGCCTTCGCGTTCAGAACCACTTTATCTTTAGACAGTATGTTACTCATGTTGTTCTCCCTCTTTCTATAGTCTGTGATTGAAAAAAATGATGCAGTTCTTGCGCCAAGTAAGATCGGATTTCTTCCTCACTGCCCCGTTCCATCAACTCCATCAGCTCGGAGTGAAGCAGCATTGCACTGATTTCGCTGAGCACTTCAAGACTCTCCTTCGAGAGTTGTTTCGGTGCCAGCATCAGCAGAATGACACCAGCCTCCGTCCCATCTTCTAGAGGCGTTGCATGCGTTAATCGGAACAGGGATAGAAATGGCTTAGTTATAAAGCTGCTGCGGGTATGGAATAAGGCCAGCGCCGTGTCAGGAATGAGCTGAGTACCCATCCGTTCGCGCTTCAACAATCGCTCCTTCACCTTCTCCGCATCACCGATAGCACCGACCTTATACACCTTGGCCAGGATTGTATCTAATGTGCCCTCCAAATCATCCTGCCGATTATTCAAGTGATACACATGGAAGCCACCCAACAGTGATACCATTTCGTTCATCAGAGCTGCCTGCATACGAAGCCGCTCGAATGATGCGGCTTTACGCTCGTCATCCACTCGCTTAACGGCAGCGTCTTTGACCGGCAGCCGAGACGAATCTTGGATAAATTGAAGCAGTGCCTCCTTATCATCCGCTGTCAGCAGCGGGCTTAGTCTCACATACCGATCCTTTGGCAATGGAAGATCAATGGTCGATATCATAAGATCATATTGCTCCTTCGGAATCCGCGACGCTTCATACCACGATACGTTGCCCAGCACCTCAATCTGAGGCATCTCCTTATTCAGCCGGGTACCAAGAAGCCTGGACGAGCTTAGCCCGCTGGAGCATACCAGAATAGCCTTCAAATGGTGTTCCAGCTGGTTCAGCCGTTCGCTCGATGCACCAAAATGCATGACTAGAAACCCAATCTCCTCATCCGGAACAGTTAAATCTAGCTTCAACTCGTCAACTGCATGACGGACAATTCCGAACAGCTTCTCATAATCCTTCCGAATCGGATTAAGCAGGGGATTTCGAATCCGGATCCCTTCCCGAATCCGCTTCATAGCTGCACCGAGATGCTCCACTAAGCCTGCCCGCAATGTGCGGTCATCCTGGAACGGAATACCCGTGCGCTTCTGAACCCGTTCGATAAGGCGATGGGCAATCTCCACCAATTCAACATCCGCATGAGCCAGTTCACTGACCTCAGAATTCTCTTTGGCCTCCTCAAACAAACGGGCTATATATTTCATTTCTGGTTCGTGAACATACAACTCCAGTGTCTCGCTAAGGCGACTAGTAAAATCTCTTGCTTCCTCCAGCGAGGCGGAGGAAGGAGCATATTCCGTTATATCTTCAACCTCCATGCTCCGCCCCTGCTTGATCCGGTTTACAGAAACCGATAATGCGATAAGCATCGAGGTATATGCACTCTCGCTGAGCCCCTCTGTCCAATCCCAATTCATATCCCATAAACTTTTCTCTACATCCAGCAGAGCCGGTTTATTCATCATGGAGAGCAGACGGGCTGTCACTGGGCCGCTTCGATCGCTAGATGTATCGCCGATAAGATCGGAATAATCCAGATGTTCCTCTGCAAGCCTGCTAATCGCCCTTCGTCTTACGTCTTCCGAACCTTCTATCTCGATCCCATAGCCTCTACGGCGTATCAGGTCAAGGTTAAACCGCTTCACCGATGGCTCCAGCTCATCCAGATCATTGCTGATGGTCGGCACAGTTACCTTTAGACTATGGGCCAAGGCAAACAGTTTGATGGGCTCATCAGCCTCAAGCAGATCACACAGCATAAGAATTTTGCGCTCTTCCACAGAGTAATCGGCCGGCTTACCTGCAAGCAGGCGACTCCGTAGTTGAACCATGCCTTCAGGCGTCTTCTCTTCCAGCCGGATGCCCGTCCCCGACTTTTTATGAAGCATAACGCCCGTACCTCTCAGGTCCTTCTCAATCTCCTCCATTTCCCGGTGAACCGTTCTGACGCTGACCCCGACCTCAGCGGCTATTTCTGCAGCCGTCATGCCCTCGGTCCTGCTCATTAGGAGCAGAAGGATTTGTCGCTGGCGGGCAGTGATATGTTTCAGACGCTTAGGCTCCCTTCTTCATGGAATGAAAGACAACGCCGGCGTCATTACGCCAGCGTGTCATATGGGTCTATGTTAATCTTTGAGTCGTTCCACCAACTCGTCATATTTCGGACTCTTCAGGAAGTTATCGATAGAGATATGCTCGGCGTTTGGATTCTTCGCAATGGCCCGCTCGGTGAGCGTTTTTTGCGTAATGACGATATCCGCATCATCCGGCAATTCACTTACTGCCGAGTTCACAACGGTAATGTTGACACCCGCTTGCTGCAATTTCTTTCTTAATACCGAAGCGCCCATTGCGCTGGAGCCCATACCGGCATCGCAAGCGAACACAATTTTATGCACATTCTCTTTAGCCAGATTGGCTACAGCCGCAGAAGCAGGAGCGACTTGGTCGTTCATGCCGCCAGTTTTCATTTCCTTCATTTTGGCGGATGCTTCTTCAAGATTCGGCTCTTCTTCCGTTTGTTTGCCCGTTTTCAGCAGCAATGCCGCCACGACAAAGGATACAACGGTTCCTACAAGGACACCTGCCAAGACTGGAATCAGGCCGCCCTTAGGCGCCATGGCGATAAATGCGACGATACTGCCCGGTGACGCAGGGCCTACCAAACCTGCCCCAAAAATCTGGAAGGTGAATGTTCCGGCAACGCCACCCGCGATGGCAGCCAGAATCAAAACTGGTTTCATCAAAATATATGGGAAATAGATCTCATGAATACCACCCAGGAAATGAATCACTACCGCACCTGGTGCAGAGGATTTGGCGGAACCGCGTCCGAAGAACCAATAGGCAAGAAGAATCCCAAGACCTGGACCTGGATTCGATTCCAGCATATACAGGACAGATTGACCGATCCGTGCCGATTCCTCTGTCGCGATCGGACTGAATATCCCGTGATTGATCGCATTGTTAAGGAACAGCACCTTCGCAGGCTCAATGATAATGTTGACCAGTGGCAGCAAGTTGGCGTTAACCAGTACATCAACACCGGATGACAGCGCTCTTGTAATACCCTGTACAAACGGCCCGATTCCGGTATATGCCCCCAAAGTCAGCGCACCGCCAATGATGCCGAGGGAGAAGTTGTTCACCAGCATCTCGAAGCCGGATTTGATTTTGCCGTCAATGAGCTTGTCGAACTGCTTTAATACCCATGCAGCCAGCGGGCCCACAATCATGGCGCCAAGGAACATTGGAATCTCTGCACCGACGATCACACCGACCGTAGCAACCGCACCGATAACGGCACCGCGTTTGCCGTGGATCATCTGACCGCCCGTATAACCGATCAAGAGCGGGAGCAGGTATTTGATCATCGGGTCTACCAGCGCTCCCAGATGCTCGTTTGGGAACCAGCCGGTGGGGATGAACAGAGCCGTAATAAGCCCCCACGCGATAAACGCACCGATATTCGGCATCACCATACCGCTGAGGAGACGGCCAAGCTGCTGGACCCTTACGCGAATGCCTTTTGAAGCATTTGGATTTGTCTCGTTGGACATCGTATGGACCTCCTAATTTATAAATAAATCGCACTGTTGTTGTGTCGCTTTCATCTGACATCTTTATGTTAAGTCAGCCCACCAGAAGGCTCAACGAAAGGAAAAGCCGGTTTCGTCAAGAATATTGTTGACAACTTTTAAATGGATCATGTCAGCTTTTTGAAAATCCTGAGCCACTGCGGTTTCTTTCGTAGAGCAAGCCTTGTCCTGATCCTCTAAATTCAAAAATATTAATTTTGATATGATGAATTTTCAAACCACATGCAGCCCCGTCTTGCATCCAAAACATTCCTCCGGCAACCGAACCTATAACAGATAAATCGTGAACCGACTGCTTATCTTTATTTCCTCCAGTCGTTACGAATCTATAAGTTGAACTAGTACAAACCTAGTATGGGCAACCATGACAAAAAAAACGTCGAGCAGTTCTCGACGTTTCTTGTATTCTATGTTTGCTTTTCCCATATATAAATATAAGACAAGCCCTCCCTGTAGTAAGGAAGAGCTTGTCTTTGATGTTCATATCTCTTCTTTTCTTTATCATGCTTGTGCGTCCGCTTGCTTCTGCAAAATATATCCTTTGCCCCGAATACTCTCAATATTCAGTATATCTCTTGTTTTCTTGCGCACCCGGTAGATTAAGGCGTTCAGCTCCTCCGAGCTTACATCAGGCACAGCATCCGCCTCAAAGCAACGCTCGGGCCATACGTATATCTTGAGCTCTTCCTTGGACACAAATTGGCCCTGGTGATTAACCAGCACCTCCAGGCATTTGTACTCTTTGTCCGAAAAAGCGTACACTTTCCCTCCATAGGAAAGCTCCTGCTTAAAAGGATTCAGCCTTAAACCACCCGCGGCCTCGATCGCTGCCAGCTGCCTGATGATGGGAGTCATGTCCATCGTCTCATCCATACTGAGAATCGAGAAGGACAACACGATCAAGTCGCCAGCGAGCACAATGGTATCTCCATGCTGAAGGGGTATTTCATCATGTGGTTCCAATCGCTGAAGATTGACGAATGTCCCATGCTTGCTGTTCAGATCCTTAATGCTGAATTGGCCGTTTCTATATAGCAGCGCTGCATGCCTGCGCGAAACAAATATATTATCAAACGCGATATCGGGGTCAAAGTGCTGACCCTTGCGACCAAGCACCGTTATGGGTTTGGTCAAAGGTATGACATCTCCGCGTTCATAGGGATTCCCCCGCTCCACCATCAAAAAGGAGGACTTATCCATCAAACTCCCTCCCATTTCTATATTGCTTATTAAAATTTATTAGCTCGCTATTATGCAATTGTTATGGATCAGCCATTGAGTATGTGCCAGAAATCACTAAAATTTAAGTATAGAATGGACCGATTAAAGTTTTAGATAGAGATATAGAGAAAAATATGAATCAACTACTGCATATTGTATACGATTTTGGGGGATTGGATCATGCGAAAACTAAAAAGATGGAACAAAACCATACTATTTTTTCTCGTTTTGGTAGTATTTCTGTTTGTTAACAATACATCGCTGTTCACCAAAGAGCGTGACGCAAAGCCGCTGCTGCTGGCGCATCGCGGGCTCGGCCAAACTTTCTCAATGGAAGGCATTGAAGCCGATACCTGCACCGCCTCCCGTATCTATGTGCCGGAGCATGCTTACCTGGAAAACACCATTCCATCCATGAAAGCAGCATTTGAAGCCGGTGCCGATATTGTGGAACTGGATATCAAGCCAACCAAAGACGGCCAGTTCGCCGTGTTTCATGATTGGACACTCGATTGCCGCACCAATATGGAGGGCTCGGTCAAGGATTATACCATGGACCAGCTGAAAAACATAGACATCGGCTATGGTTACACCGCGGATGAGGGGGCGACTTATCCTTTTCGGGGAAAGGGCGTGGGGCTGATTCCGTCACTGGACGAGGTGTTAGCGGCATTCCCTGACGGCGCATTTCTCATCCATATCAAAAGCACGGATCCCGAGGAAGGAAAGCTGCTGGCAGACTATCTATCCGGACTTCCGGTGAATCGCCTTACCCAGCTAACCGTATACGGAGATGATGGCCCCATCCGCACATTAAAATCGCAGCTGCCGTCCCTGCGCGTCATGTCGAAGGATACGCTGAAGAGCTGTCTCGTATCCTATGCCGGGGCCGGCTGGAGCGGCTATCTCCCGTCCGTATGCCGCAATACAGAGCTGCATATACCGGAGAAATATGCCCGTTATTTATGGGGGTGGCCGGATAAATTCCTGAACCGGATGGACAGCATTAATACCAGGGTCATTCTCGTCGCCGGGGACGGCGGCTGGTCGGAGGGCTTTGACTCCGTCCTGGACCTGCAAAGGCTGCCTGACGATTACAGCGGCGGCATATGGACGAATCGAATCGATGTGATCGCCCCGGAGTTCACAATCAAGAAGCTCGAATAACAGAGGAACCCGTCCAATTAGCATTCATCATGAAGTGCGAATCGGAGGTTACGCAAACCTGCACATTTCCTACTGAAAGCCCCTGCCATGCTGCAGGGCTTTTTTTTATTTTCACGTAGCAATTGGGCAAAGTTTTTAGGGTGTTTTTACCGATGACTATTAGTAGGGTCTTTCGTCTAATTTCCATATAAATTTAATGCAATATAGGAGTTGATATTTTGGCCAGGGAAACAGAAAAAAAAGGAATGGTCTGGTTTAAGAATTCACGTTCAAATCAGAATCTACCCGAGAAGAACCACAGCGAACACCAAGAGGTTGACATAAAAGCAGAAGAAGAGTCCGCTTATTCTGGGGAATCGGAACTGCCCGCAGCAGAAGGCAATAACCATCTATTCTCCAAGGATAGCCAAGATAAGATCGGCCTTGATGTCATTGTCTCGATTGAGAACATGCTCAAGGAACGACAATTACTGTCCTATAAGAACAAAGGCTTGGAGGACCAGCTCTCCACTGCAAACGAAACGATCAACCGGTACAAGCAGGAACAGATTAAGCGGGACCAGCTAATTCAGGAGAAGAACAAGGAAATTCGTGAACTCGAGAACGTCCTGACCAACAAACAGATGAGCTACGATCAGCTGCTTGAAGATTACAAGGAATATCAGCTTACGACAAACCTGGCGTATGAGAAGCTCTCCAGCCAGTTAGAAACAGAAACCGCCAAGTACAACAAGCTCTATGAAGAGTCCAACAACACGCAATATCAGAGCATGCTCAAGATCAACTCACTTGAGGAGAAGATCCGCGAGCTAGAGATTGCAAACCAGAGGTATGCCGAGCAATACCAGAACATCTTGGATGACAAAGCCAAATTGATGCAGACCATCAATGATTTCACCGAGAAAATGTCCTTCTCCTTCTCACCGAAAACGGCGGCTTCCAGCACTTCATCAGACTAAAGAAGACTACTACATACAGCAGCTAGAAGAAGGGGGACAGCCATGACAGACTATTATGGAAAAGTCATAGAGCTGCTGGCTATCGAAGGAAGTACCGCAACCGATCTGCGAATCAGGTTATCCTTCATGAATTCGGTTGAGTTGTTATGGGTGACCGATAACGAAACCGCAGCCAATCTAGCGGCCATATCGGATTTTGACGGAGTTCATAAATACCGAATATCCTTACATACCATGTGGGATATAAATAAACAGCAATACATAGGCTCCGTAACCCGGACATACCGCGATCATAGTGAACCGTTTCCTTTTGCCTGTTCTATTCAGTTCAGGGATGAATTAGAGTACATAATGAAAGCCCGACATTTAGATGACTTACATACCTTGCCCTTCCTGTCGACGTACAGGCCGGATGCAGATCTGACCGAGGAGACGCAAATCAAGGAGGTAATAGCCGCCTCAAGTTCAGCAAGGAAGCGAAGCCGCCTTCCGTTTAAACTGGTGGGCGCAACCATGGTGAGCTTGATTATTGTTCTTTTGTTAAGCTCGTTCAATTACTCGTATCCTGATGATATTCAGCTTCAACCTGCAACAACAGCCTCCGTTGAGGCTGAGACCTCCAGCCAATGGCTTGCCGTGAATAGAATGACAAAGATAACTCACTCTGTCGTATCGGCACCCAAAGTGGAACAAACAGATAACAAGCAGGAAGATATCATAGATACCCTACCTTCCGCTGCCGTTCCACAACTGGAACTGGATGAACTCATTAGCTTCAGCATCCCGAAAGGCTATGTAGCCCTTACATTCGATGATGGGCCTTCCAAGTATTCCATGGATATCATGAACGTCTTGCAGCAATACAAGGTGGGTGGAACGTTCTTCTTTATTGGCACAAATGTGAAAAAACATCCGGACTATGTGCAAGCCATCAGCGCAGGCGGCTATTCCGTCGGCAGTCATTCCATGACCCATAGCCAGATGTCGAACCTCTCTCTTAAACAGCAAGAGGCTGAGATGACTCAAGCGGCCAGTCTCATCGAGCATATCACCAATGAGAAATTGGTACTCTTCCGTCCGCCTTACGGTGCATTTGATGATCAGACCGAATCGTTGAGTCAACAACTAGGTAATAAGCTGGTTCTCTGGAACCGGGACACGGAGGACTGGCTGACACGAGACGAGGACAAGATCCTGGATTATATCCAGCAAACCGAAGCTTCCGGCTCCATTATTCTTCTGCATGAATCTCAGGCGGTTGTAGATGCCTTACCCAGAATCATTACCCATCTGCAGAATCAGGGGCTGAACATCGTCAGTTTGCAATAATCGATAGTTTCACGAAAAAAGGCTGTATCCTCGATGTTTAGGAACCTATCAGGGTACAGCCTTTATAAATATATCGAACCATGCCCCCGCTCCTGGAAGCCTATGTTCATTTCATCATAAGCTTTCCCTAAGAGGCATCGGGAACATCAACACAGAATCTTATGTTCGAGGTGAGCCTATGGCAAACCGGTTATCCACCAGCAAGATAATCCTGCTATCTATCTGTATTGCCGCTGTGATTGCAAGTATCATCTTCATCTCGTACACCATCATCGATCATAAGGAGAACCCAGATGTGACAGCTGTCTTCATGAAAGAACATATGACGAACGATAACGGGACCATAGCTACCTATCTCAAGCCGGCGCCTTCCGAGCATCCGGACATCGTTGCTGGCAGAGAAGCGCTATCTGAGTCGCTCGGTTTATGGATGCAATACGCCGTACTCTCCGAAAATCAGACCCACTTCGATGATAACGTCAGGCTTCTGACGACTTATTTCCTCGATCAGGCTCCTAAATCCTATATCCGTTGGAAGCTCCGGTCCGATGGCCAAGCTGAAGTCACAACCAATGCGCTTGGGGATGATCTTCGAATTCTGGATGCTTTGCTGAAAGCATACAAGCTCTGGGGCCAGGAAGAGTATCTTCAATTAGCGAAGGACATTGGCACAACACTTAAAGCCTCTTCTCAAACCGCAGGATATTTTGTCGACTTCCATGATTTCGAGCGTGATGAATCAGCAGCCGTACTGAGCCTGGTTTACGTGGACATCTCGGCATTGCGGGAAATGCGAAATAACGGAATTCTGACCACTTCCGATTATAAACGTTACGAGGACCTGCTCCTTCACATGCCCAGTGACGGTATATTTTCCCCAAAAACATTCCGCATTGCCTCAGGTCAGTATGAATACGACGCATCCATCAATCTGATTGACCAGTTAATCCTAGGCATTCATCTCGCTGAAATGGGACATCCGCCAAAGGAGCTCTTGCTATTCCTGAAGGAAGAATTCCAGCAGAACCAGCGGCTCTTCGGACGCTATAACCGGGAGACCCGAAAGCCCGGCACTGATTATGAATCGCCTGCCGTCTACGGCTTGGCCATGATCCTGGCCATAAAAACAAATGACCTCGCTTGGGCTGAACAGTTATATGATCGGATGATCCAATTCCGAGGCCAGGAGCGCGCTTATCCGGGAGGGTATGTGTTTGATGGAAATACGCATGCTTTTGACAATCTGTTCCCCTTGCTGGCTGAAACACTATTCAAACATGCCAGAAAATAGACATTGCGGAAACAGGATCTCAGAATTTCAAGAATCAGCGGGGCAGTTCATTTTAATGCCCATACAAAAACACCTTCAAGACTGGCTCTAAGTCTTATGACCCGGCGCATTCAATCTCTTGAAGGTGTTTTCCATTTATCTCACATTATGTGGTCAGTCCTGAACCTTAATGAAAGGCTGTCGTGCTGCGTATGTATGGTATGTAATATAGCAGTGTTTACATTATATTTTCTTCACAAACTCCGATTTTAATTTCATCGCACCGAATCCATCAATTTTGCAGTCGATATCATGATCTCCATCTACTAAACGTATATTTTTCACCTTCGTGCCTATTTTTAAGACAGTCGAGCTGCCTTTTACTTTAAGATCCTTGATCACCGTAACAGAGTCCCCGTCGGCCAGGACATTTCCATTGGCGTCTTTAATAATTCTGGCGTCCTCGCTATGCTCCGCTTCCGACCCCGCAGGCCATTCATGAGCGCATTCCGGGCAAACCAGATGATTTCGGTCCTCGTATGTATATTGTGAACTACATTTAGGGCAATTTGGCAAAGTAGACATGGTTGTGTATTCTCCATTCGTTTTATACTACTATAGCCTATATTCAAATATAATGCAGGCGATTGCGTGATTCGGGCAGAATTACAGGCTGACCACGGATAAGGCAGTCTGTAGTCGGTTCAGATGAATCGAATACGGTTTACGGATACCTTCTTTACGCAATATGCCTTCAGATACCAGCTGGTTTATGATTGGTGTTACGGTTTCTCTTATACTCCCTGTCATGCTTGCCAGCTCCTGATGGGTCAATTCAATCTCTAGCGTCACCCATTCATGCATCATCTGCGAATTTGAGGTAAATTTAATAGCCAGTTTATGAAGCAAAAAAAGCAGACGTTGTCGCACGCTTCCGTACGCCATATACCCCAGGAGCTCCTCTACCTCCTTCAACCTGGCTGTGACGAGTTCAATGTACTTTAAGGCAAGCATCGGCTTTTCACTGACAATCTTGCGGAATTGCTGAACATCTATTTCACAAATGATGGAGTCTTCCATCGTGACGGCAAACATATCAGCACTCGTATGAAAGGATGATAATTCCCCAAATAAATGGCCCGCCCCCAGAATATCAAGTGTTAGCTCCTTCCCTTCCTCCGTCAGCTTATAGAGACGTACTTTTCCTGACTTTACGATGTATAACACTTTGGGGCTCATATAGGGAGAAACCACCATACTTCCTTTGCTGCGAATTTCGAGTGGCGTTACATGATTCAACTGCAGCAGCTCATCCTGGGTAAGTCCATCAAACAGGTCCATTCTTGCTAAGTATGTAATCAACTCCAAACCCTATCTCGCCCTTTCGCTTTGTATTCCAGACTACATCCTTCACATTTCTTGGCATATACACTAAATCTGGAGGAAGCAACTTCCATAGAAAACGAAGGAGTGATGTGCAGATGGAACCACTGTGGATCATCTTGATCCAGTGTATATTGATCGGAATGTTTGCTCTTTCCGCATCATTCAAGTTTCTCCGTACCCGTTCGATGGTCCAGCATTGGACCCAATACAGGTATCCAACATGGGGAATGTTCGCCGTTGCCAGTCTGGAAACAGCAGGAATTGTTCTAATGATATCAGCATTCTGGTCGCCGGAGAATAGAATTTATGCCGCTTCTTTATTTGCTGTCCTGATGATAGGAGCCGTTCATGCTCATCTAGTCCGAGCCAGGCATCATCCCGTCATGGCCATCAATGCCGTCCTCATGCTTGGATTGTCTGTTACCCTTCTATTCCAGAAATGATTGAAATGAGAATAAGGCCCCAATAGTCTTCTCTTATCAAGGGCAAACAGAAGAAGGCTCCTCATCCCATGTCACAGACGAGGAGCCTTTTGCTATCCTGCTATTACTCTCTATTCTACTAACACTCATTTCACCCATTTATCCAGAAGAGGCCCTTCCTCTCCAAAGACAGGATCCGTCTGTGGAACAGGCACGCTGCGAATTTCATTCATTGCCTGTGTCCGGTCCGTCGGGCTCCGCTCCCTAATATTCGGCGTAACCCCTTCCGGATAAGCACCAATGACTTCAAAATCAGGACTGCTGGTGAGCTTCATATGGGCAGTACCAGCCGGCAGGACCAGCACGTCGCCCGTGGTTATCTCCAGCCGCTCTCCCGCATCGCCGCCTACAAGAACGGTCGCACTACCGGAACGTACGCCCAGAACTTCATGGGTATTGCTGTGATAATGGTGATAATCGAATACACCACCCTCCCAGCTGCCGGTCCAATGGTGGCGGTTGAAGGCGGCCTCTAAACCGTTAGGATCATCCGCGAATACCCCATTGTACACAATGACCGGCAGCTCCGGATTATTGGGAACCTCGCCATCATCCTTTACAAAGAATGATCGAACATGTACATTCATGGTCATCTGCTCCTTTCAACACTTGGATCCACTCGTAGTACCAGTACCCCAAGCATCCGTGCCTCAAACAATCCCTGTATTGATGGAGGAAACCATTCCTAATATGCGAACCTATTATGCTCGTTGCTGTTCCAAAGACTGTTTCAACCGGTACAGCTGCCGTAAATGATGCCTATAGTGCATTTCAATGAGCAAAAACCACTCCTCGGCATTCAATCCACCAAAACTCGGATGGGCGACTGTATGTATCGGAGATGCCTCTCCAAGCATCGGCTCGATTTGTCTCATTCGTTGGATTACGGTATCCAACCCTTGGACTAACTGCTCTTTGGTTGCAGGCTGCTCAGGTGTATATTGAGGAGATGGCGGAACTTGAATACGAATGGGAGGGAAGCTGCCCTGTTCGAATACCGCTGTTCCCTCTCTGGTTTTTCCGGCCGTGGACGCTCCTGCCTCTCCAATCGGGTTCAAGCATTGCTCAATATTCCGAAGATGCATAAACAGCGCGGATTGAACCAAGTGCTGATACATTTGCCCGATCGACCACTCGTCCTCTGCCTGTCTGTACTGTAATTCCTCCATACTGAAGCCATCCAGTTCCTGTAAATAGACCTGCACCGTCTCTTCAAACCGCTGTAATGCTTCCGTTGTATTCATATCAACCACTCCTTAGATGTCTTTGTACCGAATATACAAAAACGCTACTGACAACGTTATGTCAGTAGCGTTTAAACATCTTTTCCGCTTCTTCACGGATTTGGTCACGGAAGGAATCCGGCTCAAGAACAACGATATTCGATCCCCAGCTAAGCACCCACTGTAAAATCTCCTCCGGCCGGCGAACGCGAAAGCTCATTAGCAGCCCGTCTTCGCATTCTTCGAATGTCTCCATGTAATAATTGCCTGATTCCTTGACTCGATCCGCAATATCGGGATTTGCCAGAATCCGAACCTGCAGGTTACGATCATCCGGAGGTCGATAGTCCTCCAAGTTAAAATACGGCGGCATCTCAAAACGCTCTTCAAGAACCGTCAGATCCTTCATGCGGGACAGCCGAAAATGGCGAATGCCTTGCCGTAGGTCGCACCAGGCAACTAATGTCCATGAGCCTTGAAGAAATGCCAGCCCATAAGGAGCTGCCGAGCGAAAGCTGTTTCGATCGCCTGTAGAATCGGACAACTTCTTCACATAATGGAATTCTATCTTTCGCTCTTCCAGTATAGCTCGGCGAATCATCTCAACATAATCCTTCTCCTCTTCTGAAATCGCCTTGTTAACGGGAGTAAGCAGCCGCATGGTCTTCCGAACCCGCGAAGCGTCTGCGCGGACAGCCTCCGGCAGAATAGATTCTATCTTTTTACGGGAAGCCTGAGCCTTTAAACCATATCCAACGTCAAAACGTTGTTCAATGAAGTCGGTTCCAATGAGCAGTGCCACAGCTTCCTCTGCCGTAAACATGACTGGCGGCAGAAAATATCCCGCCATTAACGAGTATCCTTGTCCGGGGGCTCCCATCACAGGTACACCCGCTTCGCTAAGGGCTTGAATATCCCGGTAGATCGTCCGGACGCTTGTCTCAAATATGGATGCCAAATCTTCGGCCCGCACAACCTTTCGCTGCTGCAGCTCAAGCAGGATTGCCAGCATTCGATCAGTCTTGTTCATGCTGCTGTACCTCCAATCCGGCTCAAACCTCTCCCCAGTACACTTTCGTCTCGTAATCAAAAAACACGCTGCCATCCTGCTTATTCTGTTCGAACAGGTTGCGCAGCTCTTTCATCATCGGTTCGTAATTCGGATGCCCAGGGATCGGAGCATATGAGGATGATTGCAAGCGGCCGCACAAGCCTTCGTAATCAAACGTCTGCCGATTGAAGAACTTCGCTTCCTTCATATCCCCTGACCGGAAAAAGGAAGCGAGCGTTTCATGCGAAATGTTCTTCTGATCCACTTGCTCATAATCGGTGCCATAGGTAAGGAGCAGCCGCTCATAAGCTTCCAGGAACGGTGTTCCCTGTGTAAGCCTGGAATTCCAGACCAGCACTACCTTACCGCCTGGTTTCAATATCCGCCGAAACTCGGCTTGGGCGGCATCCCGATCAAACCAGTGAAACGCCTGGGCACTTACGATATGATCGACCGATTGATCAGGCAGCCCTGTCACCTCGGCTGAACCCGTGACTATTCGAAAGCGAGGCTTGCCTTCAAGTTCCGACTCGGCAGCTTCCCGCATAGCCTGATTGGGTTCCACCGCGGTCACGCGGCTTCCCCGCTCCAGCAGCAGCTTCGTGAATATCCCCGTCCCTGCGCCGATATCGGCAATCTCACCGTCCAATCCTACCGTATCGTACAGATAATCCAGGGCCTCATGCGGATAACTCGGGCGATACTTCGTATACGAATCTACCCGATTCGAAAACCGTTCCTTGCTGTCCATCCTAAACCACACTCCTCTCCCAAATCTAAGTTAAATTCTAGTTCATGATACTGTATGTCTCGCTAGATGAAACTCTATTTCATTTTCGATAACAACTCCATTTTATAGCAATCCCCCCCTGTTATCCAGCATAATGTTATCCATAATGAGCATGGATTTTTCCTCTCCTAAGCAGCAAGAAAAAATCCCCGATACGCCTGAAGAGACGAACCGGGGTTCTATATGATCCATATTCGTATAATAACCGTTCCCAACGAGCATAAAAATGGGCAGCAAGCAGAGTCGACATCATATCGATAACAACATCCGCAGATCAGCTACACAACCGCCTGCCAGTATAGCAGTACGTCGAATGCCGCCTATGGCTCATACTCATTCAGCTTTCCTTCATAAATCAGCTGCAGCCGCTCGCATTGGCGAAAATCATCCGGTGTTACCAAAGCGGGCAGCTTATCCCAGAGCCTGACTCCGGACCGCTGCAGAATCTCGGCCACGAATTGCGAACAGAAATAGGAATTGCTGAATTCGATTGGTTCCTTCAGCGCGATGCCCAGGACACCCAGTATATTATAAAAGTACTTATGGTTTTTTCGGATAAACGCCTGCAGCACCCGCTTCATTTTCGCGACATCGCGTTCCATTACCCGCAGCTCATAGATGACGCATGTCGTGTTCGGATACTTACTGAACGTGCCCGTCTGCAGATCTTCCTTCACAAATCCACCATTCAGAGGGTTATTCGGATTCTTTCTCCCAAAACTGTATAACTCCGACAGCTCACGATTAAAGGATATCGATGCATGATTATAAGGTGCCCTTGTGTAACCCTGAATGACTTTCGTAAAGAGCGTACCGGTATTGGTAAGCAATATAAAGACCGATTGATCGTCTACCATTTACGAAAATTCCCCTTATCCCTATTGAATTGTTCCTTCATCATAACATATGATTCCTGTAGTGGAACTATCTCGTAATTCACTCCAGCTTCGTATTACTCCATGATAGGAATAATCAGATTGCTCCATGTAATCCCAAACAAGAGTTGTCAGAAGATTATATTTTTTAAAACGATCTCCCACAGCTACTTTGTGTTTGTTTTCTACAAAAACATACCAAAAAACCTCGAAATATGAATAGTAGTTACCATATAGGTTTACTATCATGCCCGCGGTTTTTTCAGCTGCTTCATATTAGATAGGATTTCCTTCATCCAGAATCCGATAAGTTTGAATAATTATTCGTTTTCTAATTGTTCAATCAGCTGCTTTAATTTCTCATAATTTTCTGGTGGGTTAAACGTGATACTGCCGAAATTCTCTACATAAGCTACTGATTCATTAAGGAGCATAAATGTTAATACTGAGCCATTCTTCATATGAATTTCTATATCTCGATAATTTTTTAATGTGTGTGGCTCGGTATAATTTGTATATGAATTTAGAATTGTTGCTATCTTAACAATTTCCTCTCTTTTATTTACTTCTGCGGATTTATGCCTTTCTGGTTCATGGTCATAAACAATAATATTTGAAATATCTTCAGGTTTAAGTTTGAAAGTTGGTTTATTATTCTCCTGAGGATTCTCAACCACATTAGGCTTTTTCTCTGACGAATTAGTACAGGAGACTATTAGAAAAGGGATACCTAACAGGATCATTATAATAATTGCCCTGCTAATTTTTTCCATTACAAACCTCCATTTTAGATTCTTATAAAGAATGACGTAGGAATCACTATTGAAGTTACACTTATCGGGAAAATTGCAAATCACAAATGTTAACTCCTTGATATGTCCAGTCATTTCTTCTAATCGAGCCCCAAAATCTTTTCAGCTTTCTTCATAATGACTTGAAGTTCTTTAGATGGGCCGACTCTCTCATCTAATGGAATTCTAGTAATGACGCTTTTTTTCTTTCTACCAAGTAATTTCTTCATAAATATAAACCTCCCAGCAAGCTTTTAATTCTAGGGCGTCCGCTGGTGAAAGGTCTATACCTCATCTAGCAAAAAAACATATAAAAATGCTCCTTTTCTAAATGCTGCATGTCCATAAGCAAACTTGCTGCATCACTAGGGCTTCGTATAATTACTTCATCCTTGGAATTTTGAATATATTTTAAGCGTTTAGCTAATTAAAGCTTTGACTTGAGTTGAATGTTCTTTTAGCTTCTTGAACCAAAAACTGATTTTGTGGAATAATGTAAGTACTCATATTTAATGCCCTGCATAGCAAAAGTAACAAGTTGGTGATGAAAGCATATGGACAGCTCGCTTGTAACCTTAATTCTGATCTTCTTTGTTTTATCGGTCATCCAGCTCCTCTATTATGTGGTAAGCAAGACACAGCCGAATATCGACTACACTGATGTGGGCATGCGCATCAAAACCTGGTGGGGCATGCTGATCATATTCTGCATGGCAACACTGCTGAATCCTGTCGTTTCTCTGTTATCCCTGATGGTGCTTACTTTCTTTACGCTTAAAGAATATTTCTCGATGATCAAAACAAGGAAAGCCGATCGTCGGTTATTTCTGTGGGCGTATTTAACCATACCGGTGCAATTCTATTGGATCTATATTGAATGGTACGGGATGTTTATTGTGTTCATCCCCATTTATGTGTTCCTGGTGCTGCCGCTTCCGCGGTTGATCAACAAGGGCACCGTCGGTTTCATGCGCAGCGTCAGCTCTACGCAATGGGGCCTGATGCTTATGGTATTCGGTCTCAGCCACCTGGCTTACTTCCAATTTGCCACGCCCCAGTACGGGGCTGGACTTGTGCTGTTTCTCGTGGTCCTGACGCAGCTAAACGATGTGGTGCATACGATCGCCTCTCTTTATTTTGGCAAAAGGAGAATTGTACCTACCTCCAACCCGAATCTGACCTGGGAAGGCTTCGCATGCGCTTTTCTCGTTACGTCTGGCTGTTCCTATCTCATCTATCCCTACCTGACGCCGCTGAGTCCGACGTTTGGGCTCCTGTCCGGCATGTTGATCAGCCTCAGCGGCTTCTTCGGCAGTTTGACGGTTTCCGTGCTGAAGCGTGACCTGTTAATCGGGGATGACGGACGATTCGACGCCTTGAAGAAAAGCTATCTGAGCCGGGTGGACAGTCTCACCTACACCTCCCCGATCTTTTTTCATTTCATCCGTTATTTCTACGACTTTATGTAAGGCAGGCTTTAGGCCCCAATAGAACCTCATACAGCCATAACCCAAGTGAGCTTGTGCCCGTTTGGATTATGGCTATTAGGGTCTGTATTATTTTTAGGAGTGCGGAGAATCTTGAAGCTTCAAATCTTCATAGTGGGTAACCCGGTTTCGTCCATTTTCCTTGGAAGCATAGAGCGCCTGGTCTGCCTGTTCCAAGAGTATCGCTTCATTGTCCTCTAAAGCATCCGTTGCCGTCATGATCCCAATGCTGATGGTCACGCCGTCCTCTTTCCAGCTGAAATCGCTGACTGCCTGCCGGATTCGATCTGCACAGGCCTTGGCCTCACTGGCCTGTGTCCGCGGCAGCAGCATGACAAACTCTTCTCCTCCATACCGGGCCACGATATCTCCTTCGCGGGCATGCGTCTGCAGGACACTCGCTACATCGAATAGAACCTCATCTCCATACGCATGTCCCCAAGTGTCGTTCACGCGTTTGAAATGGTCAATGTCCAGCATGAACAACGAGAACGGAACACCCGTTTCGCTAAAAAGCTTAAGCTCTTCTTCCAGCTTCTCCTGAAAGAACCTTCGGTTCTTCATTCCAGTAAGCTTATCGGTATTCGACAGCTCCAACAGGACCGCGTTGATCTCCATCAGCTCTGTTTGCTTTCGCTCAATCTCCGCGTAGATATGCTGCAGTTCCTCCAAGGCTTGATCCTTCTCCCAATAGGCCTTTTCAATCTGCTTATTCGCCAGTCGAAGCTCCATCTCATAATCAATACGCTTACCTACCTGTACCAATACGCAGTCCAGCCATTCTTGGCCTTCCCGCTCGGACTTTCGTCCATTCAAAATAAAGGGAACCGACTCTCCCCGGCTGTTCTTCAACCGGATCAACAGTTCTTCCACATGCCCGTCAAGATTGATATACGGGTAGAAATAAGAGTGGAACATCAGCTTGTTCGCCGTCGACATCAACGTCTCAAAATGCTTCTGCACCAAATCTTCCTGCCGATACCCCATCATATCGAGAAAAGTCTGATTCACATCCGCCACAATGCCCTCATGGGTAATAGAAACATAGCCGCATGGAGCATAGTTCAAACGCACATCCATTGCTTATTGATCGATCCTTTCCGCACAGGTCGCTTAGCTTGTACTGAAACTTACCGCCTAACCGTTCATGTATTCAAATAGGATTGTATTAATGAAATCGTTTCTTCCGGATGACTGATATGCGGATAATGGCCCTTGGCCTCCATTAAGCGAAACGCACTGTTCGATATATGGGCGTGTAGGTACTCGCCGGCCGAAATAGGTACGATGCTGTCATCCGAGCATTGCATGATAAGTGTAGAAACTGTAGCCTTAGGCAGCTCCTGCCGGCAGTCCGAGAAAAAGGTGACCTCGGCGAACTCCCTCGTAATGACTGGATCGGTCGAAATAAAGCTTCGCTCCAGCTCTTGAGTCAGACTCGGCATCTCCGGATTCTTCATGGCAATCGGTGCAAGGAAGCCGGCCCATCCCGCAAAATTCATCTCTATCATATCCAGCAGTTCCGTCACATCGCTTTTTTCAAAGCCTCCGACATAACCCACATCATTTAAATAACGGGCGGACGGCCCGATCATGATTAACTCAGCAAAATACTCGGGACGTTCGATGGATGCCAGCATGCCAATCATGGAACTGACGGAGTGGCCAATAAAAGTCACGTCCTGCAGCTCTAACGCCTCCATAATGTCCAGCACATCCTGCACATATCCGTGAAGGCTGCCGTACCTCTCCGAAGTATATGCGGACAGGTCGGAATAGCCTGAGCCCACGTAATCAAACAACACAATTCGATAATGCGGTTCAAAAGCAGGCAGGATATATTTCCACATGCTCTGGTCACATCCAAACCCATGCGCCAGCATAAGCGTGCGCTCTCCTGTCCCCAACACCTTCACGTTATTTCGTGCAATAATCTGAACCTCATTCATTCATATAAACTCCCTATCATCTTCATTCTTTCTCTCCATTCTAAGGGACCTTTTGGAAATATCAAGTCATTCCTGCGAATGTTTGTCGATTTAAGATAAATAGGATCGAAGTAACACGAAATCTCCTAAAATCCATGAAACCTACCTATTTAAATCGCTTTAGCAGCCTAAAATATCGAAAGATGAACCATAACCGAGACTGCACACGAAAAGCTAGCATGTATTCGTTTTCTTGCTCGCTGGTTGGGTTTTACATGCACAACTGAAATAGGATAGTTTATTACATAAGATGTCATATGGGTTTATATGGTATTTAAGGTTTTAAATGTTTGTGATTTTCTCCCTCGATACCATGATATTCACCCTTGACACCGATCGCACAGAAAGAGCGTTTGCCTGCAGATACGACAGTAGAGCAGGCGAAAGGACGCACCATACTGGTCATCATTGCTAAGAGAGACGAAAGAGACAGAGAAAATGAGAAGAGAGAGGAGTGAGGCATTTGCAGTATTTCTTTTATGGTTTGGCCGGCGCGTTTCTGGTATTTCAAATCTTGTATACGTTCATCCCGCTGCTATGCAGCAAGGTGAAGAAGCTCAACCCTGATCTGGCCGAAAAATCAATTTCCGTACTCGTCCCTGCCTATAACGAGGAACTGACGATTGGGAATTGTATTGATGCCATGGCTGCACTGCGTTACAGCAACTATGAAATCTTGATTATTAACGACGGTTCGAAGGACGGAACGTTGTCTGCGCTGAACGAGCTCCTGGATTTAAGGCCGGACGCCAGAATGGCAGATGGCAAACTGTCCTACAAACCCATAAAAGGATTCTATCGTTCGGATCGCTATCGCCATATTTATGTGATCAACAAGGTGAATGGCGGAAAAGCGGATTCGCTGAATGCAGGCATTGATTATGCCCTATCCGACATCGTGATCACCCTGGATGCAGACAGCATGCTGGAGGCTGACTCGCTCCGTTATGTAAATCAATATTTCCATGATGACGATATTATCGCATTGGGCGGAACCGTAAAGATTGTACAAGGCGCCATGCGGGACAAGAACGGTGTCATCCTCGAGAAGTTTCGCGGCAGAGGGCTCATCAAGAGCCAGATCATCAATTATACGCACGGCTTCTATGTCCGCAAGCTTACGCAATCGTATTTTAATTCTATTGTGGTGATCTCGGGTGCTTTTGGCGCCTTTTACAAAGACGTTCTGCTTCAAGTCGGCGGCTTTCGCAGCACGGTGGGTGAAGATATCGACATCACGCTGAAAATTCATGAGTATATCAAGGCCAATGGATTGAAGAAAAAGCTCGTCTATGCCCCCGAAGCCGTGTGCTATACCGAATGCCCCGAGAATCTCCCCAACTTCTATAAGCAGCGCATTCGCTGGCAGAAGGCGTTCATTGACTGCATCCTTATCTATTGGTCCCGGCTGTCCAAGAGGTTCAGCGTCAAAGTCAGCCTGTTCTTTGCCATTGACGGATTCATGCTCGGAACGCTGTCGGCGTTCACCACGGTTTTCTATCTGGGACAGACGCTGATCGTTGGTGGAAATATCCTGCATGCTGTTATCTTTCTGCTGGTGAGCGTGCTGCTGAATGCAGCCCAGATTCTCATTTCCTTCTACTTATGCCGTAAGTACGGTAGTACGTATACGTTTTGGGATTATATGAAGATGTTCCTGTTCAGTCAGGCAGAGCTGCTAACTTACCGTAATCTGCTGCTCTATATCAACATTGCAGGGACGTTTAAATATTTTGACAATGATGAGGGCTGGGGCTTCGTGGAACGTAAAGGTGTAGCCGCTATCAGCCAGAACATGGCTGCAGGATCGAATTAAGTTATGGAGAAGGAGGCTGTTTGAAACCACATGGTTCCCAATAAGAGAATTGTCTACGTCGATATCCTAAGAATCCTATCCATTGTTGCTGTCATTATTCTGCACTATACAGCGGAGGTACTAACCAATTCAAATAACTTCAATTCCTCCTCCTGGTGGATCAGCAACGGGTTCAACTCCATTTCCCGCTTCGCCGTGCCTGTGTTCTTCATGATCAGCGGCGCGATGATTCTGAGAACGAACATTACGTCTTACCGAGAATTTTATAGAAAGCGTGTCGTGCCGCTGCTCATTCCCCTTCTGACCTGGTCGCTCATCTATGGCCTGTATAATCAATATTATGTGATGAAAAGCAAGCTGAGTGCCTATGCATTCGTTGTTGACTTCGGGTACCGGCTGCTTACTGACCGGAATTATGTACATCTCTGGTTCCTGTATGCCATTATTGCCATCTATATGACGGTGCCGCTCATCAGCAAATTCATCAAAGCCTGCTCCGAGAAGGACCTCCGGTATTATCTGCTTCTCTGGTTTATCGTCAGCATCGCCTACCGTTTCCTCTCGGATGCCATCTTTCGGGCCACCGATCAATACATTAACATTCCCATCATGAACATTCCGTTCTTCATGGGTTATCTGGGCTATTTTATATTGGGGTATTATCTCTTTCATTTCGAGCTGCCCCTCAAAGCCAAAAACTATCTGTACAATTTGGGCATTATATCGTTTTTCATTACGCCGGTGGCTACCTATTTTGTCTCACTGCGCAGCGGTGTCCTGGATGAAATGTTCTATGGAAATTATTCCATTACCACCTTCTTCATGTCGGTCGGTTTATTCATCTTCTTTAAGGAGAAGGAAGCGGCGATCAGCCAACAAGTGAACCATAAAGTCCAGAAATTGATCAGTTCGGTTTCCCGGGCCAGCTTCAGCATCTATCTGATCCACCTGTTGGTCGAGATGATGTTATCCGGGCGAACTGGAGTCGATGCGACGTTTCTGGAAGCCTCCCTCAGCCTGGTCGTGAATATCTCCATCATCTTCGGCATCAGCTATATCACCGTCAAAGTGCTGAACCTAAGCAAAGCGGCAACCTACATTCTATTCGGCGGGCGAGGTTAACCATATGAGAATAACAATCTATACCAAATGTTTCATTGTGCTGCTGCTTGTGGGCATGGGACTCTATTTCTATCAAATCTCCGCGGCGGAAGACCGGAAAATAACGGCGGTTTATGTGGAGGCCTGGCAGGATTACCGGGACATGAGGCTGTCGGAGAAAGGCGTGGATATCGCGTTTATCGCGTTTGCCAAGATTACAGGAACGGATCTCTACTTTCATGAAGACAGCACAACTAATGACCAGATTAAAGAGAACATTAAACAGCTGAAAGCATCGAATCCGAACACACGCATGGTGCTGGCCGTAGGTGGTTACGGTGCAGACGGATTCTCCGATGCAGCACTCGATGGGAACCGGTATCTCTTCACGGAAAGCATCATCAACCTGGTCAAAGAGCTGGACCTTGACGGAGTGGACATCGACTGGGAATATCCGGCGTTCCATGCCTGGAACACGCAGAAAGCGCGCCCGGAGGATACGAAGAATTTCACCAGCCTGATGAAGGAGCTGCGGGAGAAGCTGTACAGGCTGCCTCACAAGAACAAGGACTATCTGCTGACCTTCGCTTCCGGAACCCAGGACTGGTATTTTCAGAATGTCGAGGTTAAGAAGGTGGAGAAGTATGTGGATTACATCAACGTTATGACCTACGACCTGACCGGCAAATGGTCCGACACCACCGGCTTTAACTCCAATCTGTATGTAGACAGCCAAGGCAAATCCAAGCACTCCATAGATGGCATCATCTCGATGTACTTGGATCATGATATCGACAGCAAAAAGCTGCTGCTCGGCGTCCCTGCCTACTCGTACGGCTGGAAGAACGTGAAAGAGAACCAAGGGGCCAAGAACGGTCTCTTCGCTCCTGGAACACCCATCGATATCGACAAGGTGAACCTCCATTACAAGCAGATCGAGAAGGATTACCTGAACAAAAATGGCTTCAAACGTTATTTCGACGATCAAGCCAAAGCCGCCTACCTGTATGACGGCAAGACCTTCATCAGTTATGAGGATAAGGAAGCCCTGAAAGAGAAGGTGGCCTACATCCAGAGCAAGAATCTTGGAGGTGCAATGGTCTGGCAGTATGCCCAGGACGCGGAGGACGGCATCGTGAAGTATTTGACGGAGCATTTGAATGAGAAGCAGCAAGCGGATAAGCGGTAATATAAAGCGACAGTACCTAATCTCAGTCCATGCTTTATACGTTCTTTGAGAGGGTACACACCTAGACTGCTTTACCCGAAAAAGCCGATGATCATCGCAGTCGAATGCGGATCATCGGCTCTATCTATTTTGGAAAACCGAATCGTCTACATATTAATTCATCAGTATCCTATATTTTCGTTTTATCACTTTCACCAGTGACTCTTACAGCCTCTATGTGACTGTACCGATTAAAATAAATGGTTTTGTCCTTCTTAATCCATCTGACCATGATATGACAGAAAAGAAAGAACCATAACAGACCTGTAAGAAAAACAACTCCAATTACAAATAGGTTAGCTAGAAGATCCTCACCCATTTGATTAGAAAATATTTTCGATAATGCGGAGAGCATTAGAGGCATATAGACAATGATGTAACGTCGGCTCAAGCTTCCTAACCAATTCCCCTTTTCGGGAAGCAATCTCATGCGAACGATCTTGGAGCCCACCGTATTCCCTTTCCAAATTACAGGGATAACTACCATAACCACAAAGAAAACAATGGCAAAAATGATCTCCTCAACAAGTACTCCCGGTCTCTTCAGCAACCCGAATATAAAGTTGGTTATCACTCTGGTAATTATTATATTTAGAAGAACCTCCATGAGTTGGGCACCAAAAGTTGCTTTTCTCTGGTTGTTAAAGAAGTCCCTTTGCTCACTAAGGGTTTCCCTCGATGGAATTAACACCAAAAACATAGGAGCGAGTATAAAGCCAAGTACAGTCCCCACTGTATTCGTCAACAAATCATCTACATCAAATATACGATAGGGGCATTCAAAAAAGCCAAACAAAGCGGTTCGTTGGGTTATTTCAAAGAAAAACGAAACACCAAACCCAATAAGAGCGGCATGATACCATTTTGCTTTCCCCTTAAAAAAGTATCTTAGAAACACACCTAAAGGAAACAAAAGCAAAACATTAAAAAACATTTGGTAAAAGGCACGTGTCGTCAACAAGTCGATATAACTTGAAGGGACCGCCCAATGAAATCCACTTTCGCGCTGAATATCCCGTACAAATTGAAAAGGACGATTTTGTATGAATATCGCGCCGGGATCAATCGAAGCACAATTATTCCGAACACTGGGTAATGGAAAAATCACTAAGAAGAATGCACTTAATCCATAAAAAATAAAGCTTAAGATAAGTAATGTTCTCCAAAAGCTAAAATACCCATGTTTACGATACTGATAAACCGCCCACGGCAGCGTTAGAAAAAGTGCTAATAAAAAGCATATGGAAATGGCAATAAAAATAGGCAATACATAGACTTGCACTTCGTTCTCCCTTTCTATTTGCACCTCGAGGAATAACAACTAAGCAGATGAATAATCCTCAGTCGTATAAGTATTTCCAAAAGATTGATCTGGCAATACCTTGTGATCTATTACCCAAGAGCGCATAGAGAGCATAAATGATCTATGATAATCCCCCCATATATAAAAAGGCCAAGCAAAGTAAATCTTGCTTGGCTTTTTGAGGTCCTTGGCGTTCAGAAAACTTATGCTTATATCGTTTAATCTTTTTTACTATAGGAGCATTCCTTCTTCTTTACGTCCCGCAAAAAGTCCGGTAAGGACGCGATCGCTCAGGCACTACGGCATACTCGGCCTGCGCCGGAGAATACGCGTAAGGATCGGATAGCGCGTGCAGCAGTTCCTCCATGACGCTGTAATCACCCTCCTGCTCTGCCGCTTCCAGTGCTTCCTCTACCCGGTGATTACGTGGAATGATCGCAGGATTGCTGCTGCGCATAAGTTCCAAGGATTGTTCCTTGGATTCCTGCTGCCGATCAAGTCTCGCCTGCCAGCGCTCATACCAGGAAGCCCATTCAGGCGTACCCGTCAGAGGCGTACAATCCAGCTGATCCAGCGTCAACGCACGGAAGGTATTCGTATAGTCTGCCTGATGGTTCTTCATCATCTGGAGGAGGTTCTCGATCAGTGATTCATCTTCCTCCTCCTCATGGAAGATCCCCAGCTTGGCCCTCATACCTGCAAGCCAATGTCCGTGATACAGATCAGCGAATGATCCGATCGCCTCCTCAGCCAGCTTGATGGCCTGCTCCTCTTCCTCATGCAGCAGGGGCAGCAGGGCTTCCGCCAATCTGGCGAGATTCCAGGTAGCCATATGCGGCTGATTCACGTAAGCATAGCGGCCTTGAGCATCGATGGAGCTGAATACCGTATTGGGGTCAAAGGTATCCATGAACGCACACGGACCGTAATCAATCGTTTCGCCGCTGAGTGTCATATTATCGGTATTCATCACCCCATGAATAAAACCGACCAGCTGCCACTTGGCGATTAGGGCAGCCTGCCGCTTGATGACCTCCTGGAGCAAGACCAAATAGCGGTTGCTACCGTCAGCGAGATCAGCATCCGGGTAATGCCGCTTTAAGGTGTAATCGGCCAGAATCCGCAGATCTTCGGTCGTACCTGCTCCCCTAACGTATTGAAATGTACCTACTCTAATATGACTTGAGGCCACACGGGTCAGAATTGCACCAGGCAGCTCTCTCTCCCGGGTGACAGGCTGTCCGGTGGATACGACCGCCAGGCTGCGGGTGGTTGGAATCCCCAGGGCAAACATCGCCTCACTGATGATATATTCACGCAGCATCGGACCCAGAGCCGCCCGGCCATCGCCCCCACGGGAATACGGCGTCCGTCCCGAGCCTTTGAGCTGAATATCCAGGCGTTTCCCCTCCGGAGTGAGTTGTTCTCCAAGAAGAATTGCCCGTCCGTCCCCGAGCATCGTAAAATAACCAAACTGGTGGCCCGCATACGCCTGTGCGAGCGGTGAAGCACCTTCTGGTATTTTGTTACCCGCCAGCATGGCAGCACCCTCTGCGCTCCGGAGCGCCTCTGCGTTTAAACCCAGGGATTCCGCCAACGGCTCATTTAGAATAACCAGCTCCGGCGAGCGCACGGGCGTGGGATCTTGTAAGGTATAAAAGGAATCCGGCAGCTTCGCATAGCTGTTGTCAAAATTCCATCCAATCTCGGTCACAGCATTGTTATTCGTCATGAGATCTCCTTCTCAAAAAGCAAGTTTGATAAATTAGGTTCTACGTATTATTTAAACACAAGTCACTGTTGATAGGGTTTACTGTAGGAAATTAATTATTCCGCAGGATAAAAACTGCATGTCCTATAAAAGAAAAATCGCCATCGGGAATTCCGATGACGATGATAAAGTGAGTGAAATCTTTAGTCCCGACTTGCCAGCTTTGATAACAGACGGATGATTTCGATATACAACCATACGAGTGTAACCAACAAACCGAAGGAAGCGTACCACTCCATGTATTTAGGTGAACCGTTCTCGGCTCCCTCTTCGATAAAATTAAAATCGAGTATAAAATTCAATGCCGCAATAATGATGATGACAACGGAAATTCCGATGCCAATCAGGGTGCTGTCATGCAGGAAAGGCACAGCCACGCCGAACATCCGCAGTACGAAACTTAACAAGTATACAAGCGCAACACCGATCGTAGCGGTGATAACCCCACGCTTGAAGCCTGCAGTAGCCTTGATCAGGCCCAATTTATAAGCAATCAGCATACCCAGGAATATAGACATCGTCAGTAAAGCCGCTTGCATCGTGATTCCATAATACAAATACTCGTAATGAGCCGATAAAGCACCCAGGAAGAAGCCTTCCAGGACTGCATACACCGGAGCTAGAAATGGTGCTGCCTTCGGCACAAAGCTGATAATCAACGCCAGCACAAAGCCGCCGATCGCTCCGCCGATCATGTACGGGAATACCTCATACCCGTTGTAGAACATAACCCATGAAATAACGGCTGCCCCAATCAGCAGCGCGAGCAGCATGAACGATTTGTTCACTGTGCCGCCAATTGTCATCGTTTCTTGATCGTTGTAATAATATCCTTCGCGCTCAAACCTTTCTTCGTTGAGCGTCGGATTTCCACTGCGCCCTATCAAATGAATATCCTCCCTATCTAACTTTTTTATTTATTCTAACATAGGTTGGAATATTTTAGGATACACAAAATTAAGCATCACACATCAATTCAAGAATTATCTTTCACAGGGCTATGATGAAAGCCCGCCGAGGAAGGCATCGAAATTCGTGGCAAGACGTGTAATCTTATAATTCTTGGCCTTGTCAACATGGACGACCTCAGGTTCGCCATCGTTCCCCGACGAGCGATAATCCAGCATTACAACCTCGGATGGGGAAGGACAATCGCAAATGACCACGCCAATCTCAGGATACCCGCCGCTTTCGATCATATAGCGGCTGCCCAGGCTTCCGCACAGTGATTTTTTCTTATCTCGTCCAATTCCCAGAATGCCTGAGATTTCGATATATTCCTGCGCTCCATCCCCTATCGGAAACTTCCTGTTTCGGGGAATTCCACCATTATGTAATTTCATCGCTTTGATATAGGATGCAGGCAGTTTGAAGACCAATGATTCTTCCACCGATTCAATCAGATCATCTGAAGGTGGAGCTGAGGTGTATTGGTCAGCCGCAAGTGCGCGATCATCCCAGAAATTCAGTACATCCGGATCGGTATGGGACATCGCAATCGGTTGCTCTGCAGGTTTCGGAGCGGTTTTACTGCGAATCCATTCCAAGAACTCGAGTGTATCCTCGTCGCCGGGCTCCAATTGATCAGCTACTTCAAACGCTCTTCGCGCTTCCTCATACCGGTCCAAGTAGTAATAAGCAAGTCCAATGCGATAATGCCACAGCGGATCATCCTTGCCCTCATCTTGTATTGACAAAAATAACTCAACTGCCTCGTCATAGCGTTCCAAATTATTCATCGCTCGGCCCAAATGGCTGATCAGCACATAATCCCGTTCTTCCTCCGGAATTTCCATAATCGCATCTACGATTTCCTCAAACTCGTCCTCTTCATGCCACTCTTCCAGCTGCTCCAGTAGCTCTTCACTCATCGTCTGTCGCCTCCCAATCAAATCACTTGATCAAATTATACCATTTTCCTCTCCCCAGAACATGCCGCAAAGTCGAGATTCCCCCCAGTAAATTCCCTATTATCCCCAAGTTTGAACTCTAATGGAGTGGTTAAGTATTTTTTGAATCCCATACCACACAGCAGGAGGTAATCAACATGACAGAAAAATTAGTTGGTGTATTTGCATCGGAACAAGACGCTTCAAATGCAATCCAAGATTTAAAAGACCTCGGTTATCGTGCGGATGATATTTCGGTAGTAGGCAAAAACAAAGCAGATATAGATACGATTCATGACGAGACAGGAACCAAGGCTCCGGAAGGCATTGCTACCGGCGCGGCAACCGGTGGCGTGCTAGGTGGCGTAGCCGGACTGCTGGCTGGTCTGGGAGCGCTGGCGATTCCTGGTATCGGACCAATCTTGGCAGCAGGACCAATTGCAGCAACGCTAACCGGAGCCGCGGTGGGAGCAGGTACAGGAGGACTGGTCGGAGGACTGGTTGGTCTGGGTATACCGGAAGATGAGGCCAAAGAATACAACTCGCATGTTAATAGCGGTAATATTCTGGTGATGATGGACGCGGATAACAATCGGGACGATCAGGTATATACTGTATTCCGCAATCACCATTCCTTAAATGCATCCTATTACAAGAATCGCGGAGGCGTAACGAATTCGAATTCGGATGCCGTGGATGTTCCTACGCGTGAAAAGAGAGAGCCTGTCTTCTATCAGGAGATGGCTACACTGGATCGCCCAAATCGTCTGGACCAGCAGGATAAGCGTACCCTTGATACTGACCAGGAGCGCACCATGCGTCTTCGCGAGGAACAGCTGGATATCTCGAAGAAGCCACAATCCGCCGGCGAGGGTAATCTTCGTAAGGAAGTCGTCGAGAACGAGCAGACAATTAATGTCCCGGTAACCCGCGAAGAGGTTGTAATTGAGAAAAAATCGGTGAAAGATGATGTTTCCGGTGAACCGATCGGCCGTGATGAAACCATCCGCATCCCCGTCACGGAGGAACGCGTTGAGGTCAATAAACGCCCGGTAGTCACTGGTGAAGGAGAAGTCCATAAACAAAAAGTGGAGGATACCGAGCAGGTTCGGGATACATTGAAGAAGGAAGTAGCCCATCTGGACCAGACAGGAAACCCTACGATTAAGGGAGATAAAAATCTGGACTAATAGGGTCAATGCCTCAATATTCATATCATAATAGAACGGGACGGCTGCTGCCGTCCCGTTCTTATTTAAGGTGAATTCCTTACTTACAACTCTCCCTCAAGAAACCGGATAAGATACACGTCCGGCTGCGCGATGAATTCGGTATAGCTGCATAAATCAGCATACGTCTGATGCTCGGTGTCATAACAACCGATCTGACCCTTTTTCTTCGGATTCCATACGAGATATAGATGTGAGTAATTGTCAATATCCGCTGACAGACGCAGCAGCTTTTGCCGGCCGATCTTCATTTCGATCGTGTCGATCAAAGGGAAGAAATCGATATATTCGATTTCGTATTCATTCGGTGCAAGCTCCAAGTGCAGCTGGTCCCCGGTTAGAAATTTGACCAGTTCCTCGGGCAATTTATACTTTTTCAGCTCATATTTCTTGTTCTCCATATCATGAAACTCCGCTGGCTCCAGCGATTTCAAATAGTCTGCAAGAGCGGTATGCTTTTCGCTGACCGCAATTGTATACGGCCGCTCACCATCCTTCTCCGCTATCGTTACATCCGCGCCGCGTTCAATTAAATATTTGACCATGGCCAGATTCCCGAACCGGACGGCAACGGTCAACGGGGTCGCTTGATAAGGATAGACCATGTCGGGCTGGTTATAATTGATGTCCGCTCCATGATCGAGTAAATAGTCGAGTGTCTTATAGTCATGATCCGATACGGCTTGGCGCAGCACACTGCTGCCATGTTTCTTGAGATCCAATCCCAGCTCGTGAATGAGCGGGATGTTCTTTTTGTTGCCGTAATAGGCCTGCGTATATGCGCCTGACCCGGTTTGATTGCGCTTATCCATCTCGGCTCCTTGAGCAGCCACATAGCGGACGATATCCTCCTTACCATAGCGGACAGCCCGCAAAAAAGCCGGGTTATGATGCGCATTCAGGTTAACACCGTGCTCGACCAGCAGTTTCACAACATCCATTCGCTGTGAGATCAGCGCCAGATCGAGCGGGCTTAAGGTGGTATATTTACTCAGTACAATGCCCTCTTCCATATTCCAACCTGTGGCAATGGCATCTTGCAAAGCCGGAATATTTCCCTTGTTAATATGCATCGCTATGTCCGGCAAATCCTCGAACTTGCCGATATCCTTCAGAACGATCATCTATTCTCCCCCTTCTCGTTTATGTACGCGCATGATCATACATTTTACCAGCTTGACTGGTATTCTCGATCAGGCCACGGCCGTATCGTCATCTTATAGGGGACCTACAAAGAATATGGTGGAGCTTTGGCTGCTGTAATGTTATCGGGATGTACTTCGGCCTGCTCATGGCCAAACATGCGAAGATAGATATACTCCACTTCTTCTAGCGACATTTGCGTTGCTCGACTGACTTCATACAGGTCCAAATCTTGTGACAGCAGCTCCCGCGCTTGATGAATTTTCCCATTCAGCCAGTTGTTATTGAGCATCCATTGTTTCACCTGTCCTAGCCATTGGCTTTGGGTTTCCGGATCAGCATGCTTTTTATATTTAGCAACAGACTCCGACAGATAGTCATAGAGATAGATGCCCAATGCCTCACGCTGCTCATGCTTGGACATCCGCAGATACTGCTCATAACTTATGCTGATATCCAAGTAGAGGGTGTGTTCTTTGCTATCAAACCGTCTGAATGTTTGGCGAGCATAATGATCAGGGAGAACACGGAATACAATGAAAATATTATAAGGAAACAGCCATGTTGCTGCCGCATCCTCCAATGGCCGCAGCTCATCCTTCAATTGACCTACACACGTTCCATGGGTATCCAAAGTAAAGCCCAGCTTCATTTACACGCCCCCTCTCGCAGACCTCATAAAAAAATGGCCCGCCTGCATTTATAGTGACTTTAAGGAGAAACGTTCCGGAACTATATTGTTACGAAATCGCGCGGCACCCTTTTGACAAAAGCCACTGCTCCATATCGGCGAAGGCCTTCTGTGCATCCTGTTCGTAGAAGATAGCCACCTCTTGTCCATAAGCATAATTAAACCGAATATAACCACCCAGATGCCGATAAAACAAATGGCATGCATGTGGGGTCTCAATGATTAAATCAGGAGATGCATCCGTCTGGCACATCCCGGCTAGTTCTGGCAGCGAAGGTGAATCCGGCCCCGACGGCAACCTTAGAAAAAGATGACTCCGTGTACCTGTCCATGGTTCATAATAAACGGGCCCCTCTTGACTGCTTCCATACACATGCCGATAGATTTCATCCAGCACAAGCGGGTACACACTATCTTCTTCCTGCTCCCATGCTTGCAGCGGCAACACCTGAATATACTCCGAATGACGAGGCAACCACAGCAGTCCGAATATCTTGGGATGCACTGCCAGAAAATCACCGTCCACCGTTGTGCCGATAGCGATGCATTCTGCAATTTGCTGCTCGGTAATCGGGCCGTCTTCATCATGTTCCCACAAACCGTACTCGGCAAAAGGCTGAAGCACCTCTGGATCGGGCTGCTGGACATTCATCCACCCTGTGTAAGTGCCTTCGCCAAACTGCTGCAAAAACCGGAGGTAGCCCGGTGGATATACAGCGGGTGTCTCGCTTGCAAACTCCTGACATTGGACGCCCGACAGCGGCTTTGGTTTAGAAACAATGTACATGATCATTCCTCCTGTATACTGGCGAGTCTCTCCCCGTTCACGAGCTCCATTCACCAGAATCCTAATTATTCTTGGGAGGACAAGACGATTCACCCACATATCTTTAAGCTGGCATCCCCCGCGTTATGTACCTCGAATCGGCACTAAATGAAGCGCCAATCCCTTTTTCCCTTTAAAATATGTTGTATGTTATCTTCCACAAACCGTGGAATATTTCCTTCCAGATCCTTTCCTTACTTTTCTTGCTTTTCAACCACTTCTTACATTTATGACAGGTGTCATGCGATTCCTTTTACAGGTGTGAATATCGCGCCAAGGGGCAGCACATCTACAATAACAATACAAAGAGAAGCCATAAGGAAAGAAGGAGACGGGAGATGAAACAACGGAAAGACAGAATACGCTTGCTGGATATTTTGCGGGGTTTTGCCATACTGGGAACGCTCGGAACGAATATTTGGATATTCGCGCAAGCCGGGGATCTCAACTATATTACGACCTTTAATCAATCCGGGTGGTGGGGCCTGAATGATCTTCTCCGCATGATCGTTTTGTTCCTGGTCAACGGAAAGCTGCTCGGTCTATTAACGATTATGTTCGGCGTCGGTATGGAGATGAAGTATCAGCAGGCGAAGCGCAAAGGGAAGCCATGGCCAGGCGTTTATTTGTGGGCCGTAATGTTTCTGATCCTCGAAGGCCTGCTGCACTTTATATTCGTCATGGAGTATGACATCTTAATGAGCTATGGGGTTACCGCTCTCATAGCGGCATTCATCCTAAAAGGCGGCGATCGGCTCATCGCCCGTACGATGAACGTAATTGGCAGCATCTTCGCTATTACGATTCTGGCCCTCTCGGGATTGATACTCGCGAGCGGCGCAAGTGTATCGCTGGGCGGTTTTGGCGATGTTGTTGCTCTTTATCAAGAAGGCACATGGTTGGAGCAAGTCCAATATCGACTGGCGAACTTCCTTCCACTGCGAATGGAAGCCATCCTCGTAATACCAACCAACGTATTCCTGTTCCTGCTGGGGGTTCGCTTTATGCGCGCAGGGGTGTTCTCCCCGGATGAGAACGGCAAAAAACTACGGGGAACGCTATTCAAGCTCGGGCTCTATGTCGGTGTACCGCTCAATTTGCTCATTTTTATCCCTGGCGGTGCTTTCGATCTGCCCGTGCGCTATCTGTTCGCTCCGCTTATGTCTGTAGGGTATATAGCTATCCTTGCCAGCATGATACAATATACGAAATGGGAATGGCTGTGGCGCCTACTGGAAAATGCGGGGAAAATGTCCTTGAGCTGCTATGTATTTCAGAATATCCTGGCATCTGTCATTTTCTACGGATGGGGCCTGAGCCTTGCCAGCAAGCTGAATTCTGCGGCTATTATCGGCATCTGGCTGGTGATCTGTGTTTTCCAGCTAATTCTGGCATCATTGTGGCTGCGCGGTTTCAAGCTGGGTCCCATGGAGACCGTCCGCAAGCGGGCGGTAGGTTACTTCGAATCAAGATAGCCAAATTGGGGGCTTCGCATGGGCAGATTCTTCAAGTTATACCCGAGAGAGCAGGTCAGAAGTTATCTGCTTATCGATATCATATTAACCGTGTTTTTAATCTACCGGATCTTCTATATGGATTCGGCGCTGGGATGGTGGGGCAGCTTCGGGCTGCTCCTGTTGTTCCTCGTTTCGTTCTACGTTGGTCTGTGGCAGCGGGGCGGCTGGCTGCTGATTGCCGTGCTCTCCGGACTTCTCTCGCTTGCCGTGCTTGGAATATACAGCGGCCCGGGCATCCTCGTATTCTCGATCATTCAGGCCGATTTGCTGGGGAGAGCCAAATCCAAGATACATATTGCTATCGGCAGTGCAGCCATTGGTATATCATATCTGCTTGTGTTTCTCATCAGGCAGGAGTCCCTGATCGAGAATCCCAATACCATCTACCTACCGGTCATGATTGTCCAGATGCTGTACCCAACCGTCATCTATATCAAGGAGAAAGCCAAAAGCCTGCAAGGAAAGCTGGACGCCGCCAACGAGCAAATTGCCCAGTACATCCAGCAAGAGGAACGGCAGCGCATCGCAAGGGATCTTCACGATACCTTGGGACAGACCCTCATAATGATCAAAATGAAAAGCGAACTGGCAACAAAATGGGTCGATAAAGACCCGGAACAGGCCAAGCAGGAATTAAACGAGATTCGGGATACGTCCCGGACCGCTTTGAAACAAGTTAGAGAGCTGGTATCGGAGATGAAATTCATATCCTTGAGTGATGAACTTGAGCATGCAGCCAAGCTGCTCCATACGGCAGGCATTGAGCTGCATATCGAAGCTCCAGAGAACCTGCCGTTGTTATCCAGTGTAGAGGAAACCATGCTTGCGCTCTGCGTTCGAGAAGCCATGACCAATATCATCAAGCATAGCGAAGCCAAGCAGTGTACCATCATCCTGAAATTCAATGAGCAGGCCTATCAGATTCATATCGCTGATGACGGGGTGGGGATCAGGGGGCGAAGCGGTGGTAACGGCATTCCATCGATCATGGAACGCATGAAGGTGCTGGGCGGCTCCTTCGTCATCGACCCGCTGCCAGAGGCAGGCACCGAATTGACACTGAAGCTTCCGCTTCGCCCGCATGACAAGGAGGACGCTATATGATTCGAATCGTAATTGCGGAAGATCAAAAAATGCTTCGCGGCGCCTTTGCCTCATTGCTGAAATTCGAAGACGATTTTGAGGTAGTGGCCGAGGTTCCCGACGGGCAGCAAGCCTGGGAAGCGATCCTTGCGCATCAGCCGGATGTGTGTCTGCTCGATATTGAAATGCCGCATATCAACGGCCTTGAATTGGCCGAGAACATCCGTCGTGCCGGTTTGCCCTGCAAGATTATGATGGTTACGACCTTTGCGCGTCCCGGTTATTTACAAAAGGCGATGGACGCCCAGGTGGAGGGTTATCTGCTAAAGGATGAGCCGATCGATTGCCTGATCCGAGCCATTCGACGGGTCATGAAGGGTGAACGGGTCGTCAGCACCGACCTGGCGGCAGCCCTCTTCATGAAGGAAGAGAACCCGCTGAGCGAACGGGAGACCGAGATGCTTCGCCTGACCAGGGAAGGCATGACTACCGGGGATATCAGCAAAGCCCTGTTTCTGACGAGAGGAACCGTGCGCAACTATCTCTCCTCTGCCATTCAGAAGCTGGGGGCCGAATCCCGGCAGCGAGCTGTTACCATCGCGGAGGAAAAAGGCTGGCTGTAGCGGGCACCGGAATAGCGGGTTACAATGTGGGGTGCTTACTTCTTTACAGGGTCGCATTTAGTTTTTCAAAAATCCGTAGCAGCTGCGCCCTCTCTTCCTCTACTAATCTTTCATATAAATTTCTTCGTAAAGCGTGCCCGCACTCATACGCTTTGTGAATCATGTCTATCCCTTTATCCGTAATACTCAGGCAACTTATTCGCCTGTCAGACTCATCCGTTATTCTGATGGCCAGCTTCTTCTTCACCAGCTTCTCTGATAAATGGGTCAGCGTAGACGGGGTCAATCCTAAATTCCGCGCAATGTCGGACGGTCGGCTTTTTCCACTAGCCTTTAAATGGCTGAGCACGAGAATGTGGGAAATACCAAGGTCACCATTAAACAATTTGCTCCCACTGAATAATCAAATGGTTCGTAACCTTGTCCATATTATGTATGGTTTGGAATATCGTCTGCTCTTCGTTCATACAAACCTCCCCATCTATAAAAAATAAGAGCCTAAATGAGATTAATAGGCTCTTATTCGTTTACAGCTATCTAGTTAAGCATACATCCCCACGCAAGTATAGCTCAGAGCGGAGATTAAGCTTGTGCCTTTTTAGCAAATGCCTCGATATCGGCAATGCTTGGGTTCGCGATATAATGCCCGCCTTCTACCTCGATCGTTTGTCCTGTTATAAACTTGGATTCATCCGAAGCCAGGAAGAGAACCGTGTAGCCAAGATCTTCGGGCTCACCGTGGTACGGCAATGCATTATATTTTGCGAAAATATCCAGTACTTCAGGTACCATATTGTTCTTGGCAGCCGGAGTCAAAATCAAACCAGGCGCTACCGCGTTGCAGCGGATGCTGTGTTTGCCGTATTGAGTGGCAATATACTTAGTCAGATGCACGACGCCCGCTTTCGAAGTACCATAAGCAGTCCGGATGGAATCACTTGCAAAGCCCGCCATGGATGCCGTATTAATGATGGAACCTCCGCCTGCTTTAATCATATGAGGAATGGCAAATCGGCTTCCCAATAGTACACTCTTCAAATTGACGTTCATCAGTCGATCCCATTCATCAAGGTCCATGTTAACAACATCCAAGTCCTTCTTCAGATTGGTCAATCCTACATTGTTAAACAAGACATTGATCTTACCATAGTGGCTTACCGTAAATTCAACGGCTTCCTCAATGGATTTTCCATCCCCTGCATCAAGGAAGATGCCGGTCGCTTCTCCGCCCGCTGCTTTAATGTGCTCGGCCGCCTCTTTAGCACCCTCCACATTAAAGTCCGCAATAACGACTTTGGCTCCTTCTTTTGCCATTAATGTTGCAGAGGAAAGGCCAATGCCAGAGGCTCCCCCTGTTATTAACGCTACCTTATCTTCCACTCTTCCCATCGTTCATAACCCCTTTCTCTTAAGAGAGACTTTCATCGTTTTGTTCCTGGTATTCTCTTGAAGCGCATCAAGATACAGTACTGTATTGAGGGTACCCGTAGAAGGATCAAGTTAGTCTCTTTTTTAATTATTTAGATATCTAACTATTTCAATCTAAAATAATAGCAGAACCTATTATTCGATGCAAATGTTCATATCTGGGTTAAGTGATAAGCCGTTTGGGATGCAGGGTTATTCCTTAAGGGATCGTTATAATGGAGGGAAATTCATTACGAATAGGCCGCGTGTGGCTGGATCGGCTGGCCTGCATCTTGCAATTGGCGTAACTGGCAAGTGAGATGTCACATTCTACTAGTTACATAGCGAAACTCGAGAGGTATTATATAAGCTGTCGCTGCCATAAGGCAGGACAATCATCAACACCGGGACAGAAGATAAGTTACGCAGATAAAGGAGGCCACATACCATGAATCTTCATAACTCTCCTGCCTCCAACCGCATTAAAATTCCGCCAGGGTTCTGGGCAGGTTTAAGTGAATTAGGAATTGCCTCCCATGAGGTAGCTCGTAAAGCACAATTGCCGCTTACCATTGTAACGGAATCCACCGTTACCAATACCCAATATTTTGCGATTTGGGAGGCTTATTCAGAACTCATAGGCGATACGGCCCAAGGGATTATCAGGCTTGCAACCGTCTACGAAACAGCGAAGTATCCTCCCACCATGTTGGCTACTTACCACGCTCGTGATTACCGTGACGCGTTAAATCGAATGGCTCGGTACAAGCAACTGTGTCCGCCCGAAAGCTTACGTATCACTGAAGAAGGCGAGCACTGTACCATCGAACTTGAATGGCTGCATGCCGAGCAGCCCGGTCCACCGGTGCTGGTGGGCATCACGCTGGCATGTCTTCTGGAGCTTGGTCGCCGGGGTACAGGTCAGCCTTTGACGGCACAGCTCGTCGAATTTTCACACACCGAGGGCGATGTACATGCCCTTGAAGATTACTTCGGCGGTCCTATCCAGATGGGTGCAGGACGGAACCGGTTGACGATTCATCGAAAAGATCTGGACCGCCCCTTTCTCTCGTACAACGAAGAACTGTTAGAGATCCTGACTCCCGCTTTGGACCGATCGCTTTATGAACAGCAGCACAGCCGCTCCATTACCGAAACGGTCAAGTGGATTATGAAACGCAGCCTTACCGGAGGGCGCCCCGACATTCAGACGATTGCCAGGGAGCTCAATATGAGCAACCGAACCTTGCAGCGCCGTCTTTCTGATGAAAACACGAGCTTCAATCACCTTTTGACACAAGCCAGACATGAACAGGCGCGAGAGTACCTGGCAGACCCATCACTCGATATTAAAGAAGTGGCTTTCTTAATTGGATATGAAGATCAGAACTCATTCTACCGCGCCTTCCGCCAATGGGAAGGTGATACACCCACCCATTGGCGTACTGAGCATCCAGACATAAGCTCGATATAGAAGAACCGCTGAACTATTCTTGAGAATGACCGCCTATCAACACACTGTTTAAGGAGAAATGCATGATGGATATGGGACTACACAATAAAACAGCTCTAGTTACAGGCTCTACAAAAGGTATAGGTAAAGCCATTGCCATTGAACTTGCCAAGGAAGGTGTTCATGTACTCATTAATGGACGTAATCATGAAGAGGTAGAACGAACGGTGCATGAAATCAAAGAGAAATTTCCCGCTACCTCTCCACAAAATGCCGCGGCGGATATCGTGGATATCAAGCAAAGAGAAGCTTTGTTCAAGAAATTTCCCGATGTGGATATTTTGGTTAACAATATGGGGATCTATGAAATTATGCAGTATGAGGACGCCCACGATGAAGTATGGGAAAAGTACTTCCGGACGAATGTTCTTACAGCCAATGGATTATCAAAATTTTATTTACCTGCCATGCTGAAGAAGGATTATGGCCGCATTATTTTCATTGCGAGTGAAGAAGCCATGATGCCTTCAGGACAAATGCCTCAGTACGCGATGACTAAATCCATGCTGTTATCATTGTCTAAAAGTTTATCCAAATTAACCATCGGTACCGAAGTTACAGTCAATACAATCATGCCAGGACCCACACTCTCTGAGAATGTACAGCAAATTATTGAGGGGATTTACCCTGATGAAGATATGACTTTTTCAGAAAAAGAGAAAACATTTATGACAACAAATCTGCCTCAATCTGAAATTCAACGCTTTATCAGACCTATGGAGATTGGCAGACTCGCTGCATTTGTATGCAGCCCTTATGCTTCCGCATTTAAAGGTTCTCCCATCCGGATGGATGGGGGGATGGTGCCAACGATATTTTAAATCGATTCGCATTGTTTATATAAGGATAAAAAATACAAAAGAGCTGCTGTTGCAGCTCTTTCATTTGGTTGCATTCTACATTCTTCTTATGTTCCAGCTAAATATTCACAGCAACGTTTCGAGCCTGTTCATCTAGCTTCCGAGCATAGTTAACAATATCATTGAAGTCGTCCATGGTCACCCGGATCTGCTGCTGGCCCTCTTCGATTGAAGACTAAATGCGGTTGATTCCATCCGATATCTGGGATATTTCTCTCGTGATGCCGCTGATATTGTCCTGGATCCGGCCGGTCGATTCTGATGACTCATTGGACAGCTTCCGAACTTCCGTAGCCACGACATTAAACCCGCGGCCATGCGGCCCCGCATGGGCTGCCTCAATGGCAGCATTTAGAGCAAGCAGGTTGGTCTGTGAGGCGATACCACGTATGGTTTGAACAATGCCCTGGATGGACTTGGCCTGCTCTTGCAGCCCTTTGAGAATCATCGTATTATCCTCCGATATCTCAGCAATCTGGTCCACGTTCAACAGCAGCTCCCGGCTCCTGCCGATACCTACTTCTGCTCGTTGGCTCAGACCGTGGGAAGTCCTCTCTAATGCCTGAACAACGATAGTCAGACTGCGTTGTCGCTGCGTAATATCTGTGGCGATTTTGAAGACTCCAATAATCTCGGAGTCCTGCTCGTCATATATTGGCATATAAGTAGCCTCCAGCCAAACCGCTTCACCACTTGCGTTTTTGCGTTCAATCTTATCCTGAAAGCTTTGGCCTGAGAGCAGCGCCTGCCAGAACTGCTCATATGCCGGAGAGTTCGCAAAGGATTCGAAGCAGAAATCGCGATGCTGCATGTTCAGTAAATCCTGAACGGTAAATCCCATCGTATTTGCGAATACTTCGTTTACATAGGCCACCTTCCGATCGATGCCAAAACGGATCATGGCCACATTTCTCTCCAGCGCCCGGACAACCAAGTCATCCGATCCTACTTGTTTATACATCATGAAATTAGTCGACCCCCACTATTATATAAAGCGGCATAATCATGCAGCTTACAGAATTCTCTCAACTATCAGCTCGTGCATATAATGACAGGATGCGAAGAAATTTATAGCTTAAAATATCAGTTTAACAACCACATCTATACAAATTATATACATGGTGTTTTGCGCATCTGAGCTTTAGTGAGTCGACTGTTATTCTCGTGAGGATCTTCCAGATGAATAATAGCAGCTTATTAGAGGGTCTTCGCTAATCCAAAGGATTATTATCCGAGAACAAATCCGGATTATCCTGGAGCATGTCCGTTATGACTTCCGCCACCTTGGCTGCATCACAAACCCTTACAACGGCATCGCCAAGCATCCCCTTATGCATGGCACCCCGGCTTTCCAGGACCTCATCAACTTTCCAAAAATGCTCCGACCATGACAATCCGCAATGTCTGCGAGAAGGTACCGAAATCTCCGTCCCGTCAGGTAAAACAGTGTAGAGCATCTGATGATCATCCGTTAATCTGCCTGGTATGTCCACCCATTCCTCGACGCCATGAATAAATGTGTTACGCCTTAGATCAACACCTACCAGCAATATGGTCGCCTTTCGATCAAGCAGCTTCCCCCACGCGGAACCTCTGGCGCATGGCGTATCAAAGTGATGATCGTCATCGGTAAACGCTGCAGCATCTTCGCCTAATGCAGCCACCGAATGAGTGGGATGCAGCGAGCGAATCACGCCGGGTCTTTTACGAAACAGCTCTGGCAGAATACCGACGCAGGCAGGTGACTCATCCACGTAGAATCGGGGATTATCGGCATTAATATAGGACCATGTATGCGTGGGCAGCACCAGCAGCCCATCCTTCATATACTCTGTAAATGCATCCAAAACAGTCTCCGCGCCGCCCTCGACAGCCCCCATGCTTTTCATCGATGAATGAACCAATAACGTTCCATTGTGATCGATGCCAAGCTGCTCTAATTGTTTCATTAAACTCCCAGTTGTGTGCATGTTCTTCCCTCCCGGGCCATTATATTAAACTTGCTTAATACTCACAGCTCACTCTATCATTCATTTAGAGAAGCGTACATAGAATGTAACCACGGTCCCTTGGCCTAACGTACTTTTAATTTGAAGACCTGTGCCGAAATGCCGCTTTAATCGCTGGTCCGTATTGATTAATCCCACCCCTGAACTGTGATCTGCCTTCCTTTCTAATATCCGCTGCAATTGAGCTTCATCCATGCCGACCCCGTCGTCCTGAACGGTTATTTCCGCATGGCTGTTATGGACAGAAATCCGAATATATATATTCCCCCCGCGAGAGCGCTTCATGACGCCATGTCTTATCGCGTTCTCAACTAAAGGTTGGATCGAAAGAAACGGAATTTTCAATTCCTCGTAATCGTCTACCTCCCATACAACCTGCAGCCGCTCTTCAAAGCGAACCTGTTCAATATAGATATACGAGCGCACCAGACTTAGCTCCTCTTCGATCGGTACAAGTCCATCCGTATCATGGAATCTGAATTTGTATCGCAAAAAGTTACTGAACTCATCAAGCAAATTACGCATCTTGTCCAAATTAATGTCGCTTAAAGCCGCTACAGCACTTAAGGCATTGAATAAGAAATGAGGCTGAATCTGTGCTTGCAGCCATGCCGCTTCCAATCGCAATTGCTCCCGAACCGTTTGCTTGATCGTCGTCAAGGCCTCAATCCGCGACCTGATTTCTAATGCCTCCACCGGTTTGGTCACATAATCGTTTGCTCCCGCCAAAAAACCGCTTTGGATATCCTTCGGTTGGCTTCGGGCAGTAAGGAGCAGCACAGGGAGCTCTGTGAGCGTAAACCGCTCGCGGATCCTCCGTGTTAGCTCATAACCCGACATCTGCGGCATCATAATATCGGAGATAACCAGATCCCATGCCTTGGCATCCAGCATAGCTAACGCTTCTTTACCGCTGGTGACCATCGTTAGATCATATTCGTCCGGAGGCAGGATCGCTTCAAGCACTTGAAGATTGACCGGATCGTCATCAACGATTAATAATAGCGGACGGTTACGAGTTGTTTCAGGTAAAAGCTCTTGATTTGCAGCTGGTGGCAGGACTTCCCCTTTTTCCAGACCGGCCCAGGCTGTTTCCTCAGCCAGCGCAGATGGTATTGCTAACGATTCGAATGAGCTGGAATCACTCTGCTCTCCCTCTGTTTCCGCCTCTGCCAGCTTTAACGAAAACGTAAACTTGGAGCCTTCCCCTGGTACGGAGGACACCTCTAACGTACCCTGATGAAGCTCAATGAGCTGCTTGCTTATGCTTAAACCTAACCCGAAGCCACCTTCGATCATAGTCTCGCTGGCGCTCGCTTGCTCATAGGGATGGAACAGACGTTTTAGCATAGCTTCATCCATCCCGATTCCCGTGTCGGCAATTACGATATATGCCCTACCATCGTCTGTAAAAGCTTGAAGCGATATGACCCCTTCATTCGTATATTTCACGGCATTATGCAGCAGATTGAACACAACTTGAATAACCCGATTCTCATCAGCAATGACGGGTGGAAAATCTTCAGGGATCTGATTTACGATTTGGACGGACTTCACCTCTGCGTTAAATTGAAGCATATCCATAACACCCGTGACGATCGGCTGAATCGATATCGACCTTTTCTGCAGACGTGGATTGCCTTCCCGCAGACTCATCACATCAATCAAATCGTTTAATATTAATGTTAGACGACGTCCTACGGACAGAATCGTTTCAAGCTCCTTTACACTTCGATCCTGAAGCGAATGTCGTTCCCGGTTCAACACGGATTGTGACATGTTAAGCATACTATGGAGCGGATTTTTGAATTCATGGGAAGTGTTCGCCAAGAATTGATCCTTGTGGTCATTGACTCTTTGCAAGGTGGCGGCGATCTCTTTGGTGTTCGCATGCATCTTGAAATACCCCTTAAACCATACGGCTGCCAGGCATCCCATTGAAAGAATCAGATCAAACGGATAGTGGGCTACACTCAGCGCACTTCCCCTCGATATTAGCGCCCACAGGAAATGATGGACCAATCCAAGCATGGAAATAAGAAGTAACAGATGGTCCTGGATACCCTTGATTACATTTTTTACGATGGCAATAATCGTGATGATGGCTGTAGTGAAGCCCAGCAAATAGTAAATCGGGAAGAGCATAATCACCTGCGGTGGAGTCAAGAACAGGGTTAAACCGGCCGTCCCAATAATCATCACTTTATAAACAGGATAAACCCTTCTCCAATAACGAAGTTCCCGATGAGCAGTACATTCCAGCAGCGCATAACATCCGATCATAAATGCGGCATTGGACAGCCGATAATCCCAATCGCTGCTTATATATATGAATTGATGAAACAGCTTCTCATCCGTACTTAAGACATTGGAGAGGGTTACACAAAATGTAAGCAGAGAGAAGTATAGCAGTCTCTTATCCCTGTTTCCCAGTAAGAATAAAACAAGTGCATACACGGAATGCATGAGAAATAGAATAACTCCCACCGTCTGCATCGAAACGGAAAGTGTCTTTTCCTTTGCCATAACTTCTTCTGATCCGAATTTAATGGACCGGACAATGCCGCCTCCCCGACTATCCTCATAATTGGCTACCTGAATCACCAAATCGATGACACCATGGTCGTCTGCTGTGAAGCTTGCAGAATAAGGCAGGTTCTTCGCCGTATATTCTTCCTTCGTTTCTCCAACCCGGCCGGTTTTGGCGAGCAATCGCCCATTGACATACAATTCGGATGCAGTACGGACGCTGGGTATGCGAATACTATAATTAGCGTTCTGTTTCGGATCAACAAAAACACGCAGGCGATAAGATCCGAATCCATATGGCGTTGACGCTTCAGTATGTAAGGCTCCGTTCCATTTCCCCGGAACTGTAATTATCTGTGGCTCCAGATCACCTGCTATATGCTGCCCGCTGCCTTCTTGCAGCCATTGTGAGGGATAGAATTCCCACTGCCCATCAAGCAGGAGGATACCGCCGTCTTCAGCCTTCCAATCCCTTAAATCAAGATGACCATTTGTAATGGCTACCTGCCGCTCGTCAGGGAATAACTCCATCCACAGTATGCGCAAGCTCGACAGGACGACTAATAATAACACTATGAATAATATAAGATGACTCTTTTTCATTTGATGACCTGATAAATTCTTTGCCAAGATGTACTCCTCTTTCCTAATCCATTCTCCATATCCTATCTTCTATATCGGACAAAGCTATTCAAATCTTCCAGAATTCCTCCTAATATGTGGTACGAATCGTCAAAGCCACCCCATGATTCATGGAGTGGCTTCTCTTCTATCTATCGGAGAACCTTGTGTCTAGTACCATCAGGTACGGATCTGAAGTCCGTATTTAGTGAATATCCATGATGTACTCATGTCTTGCATTACATCACGGCTTATACGAACCGTTGGCTTCTGCTCCTTCATTGCCTCTGGATCCAGCGCTGAGAAACGAAGCGGCTTTGTTCTTTTCTTGATGAATCCCGTGATTTCCTCAAACAACTTATACGTTAATGGACGATGTTCCCGGATATCCTCATACACATAGTACTTCCCTTGTTTATCCTCCATATTGATTTGAAAGCCTTTAGGAAAAGAAAGCAGGATGCACGGCAGCTCATCCTCGGCCCATTGTCCATAGTAAGGGAACTGAACACCTTCATTTCTCGCAAAAAATCCCGAGTCTTCCTGCTGTAACGTAACCGGAATGGAATAGACAAAGAAAGGGCGAACTCCCTCCCTCTTTTCCCTCGCAGCAAAATATCGATAATAAGCCTGATAAGCCTCATTCACTTGACTCGCATCATGCCTCGTCCGGTCGCCATTCGTAAGGCGGAATTGGGTATCCTTATGTTCAAAAAGCTCCAGCACGCTTCGGAACTCTTCCGGCGTTATGAAGAATCGCAGCTTATAAAATCCACTGTTTTTTATTCTATCCATAGATTCACCGACAATCTGAATGATTTGGGTCTACAAGTTTACACATGCGCTAATGCGTTGTTAGTTTACATATAGTTTAGCCGATTCGGGTAATATGCGGAATAGGGGAATCCGCCTAGTTTCATGACGCAGCAATCAAAGGACCTCTTCGCATAGATGGCAATTGATTAATCATCCAAAGCCCCTTACGATTAGTTATAAGAATATTTAGTGCTGACATCTAACCGCTCTTTCAGGAAGGGAGAGAAAGATGCATGGAAAAGGAATTTGCTCTGACACAAAAACTGCTGACCCTGCTCGATTCCGAATATCGGTGGTTTACCTTGGCCGAAATTGAAGAGCAGCTCAGCGTCTCAGATAAAACGATTCGCAAAATTATTGACGAAACTCAGCAGGAGCTTCCCCCTTCGATTACGATTGAGATTTCCCGCGGAAAAGGCGTCATTCTCCATTATGCCAAACGAAATGTGGCATTTGGTGAAGTCATTTCCTCGATGTACAGACAGAGAACCTTCTATCAACTGCTCGATTTACTATTCTTGGAGGGTGGGCGTTATGGATTGGAGGAGCTGGCCGACAAGCTGTATATGAGTTCTTCCTCACTGAAAAAGCTGATCATCCGTCTGAACAGCCATGAATTGAAGCAATACCATTTGCGCATCACGTATTCCATGCCTGAGGTAAAAGGCAATGAAATCAATATCCGCTATTTTTACTGGAAATTGTATTATGATGCCTATGAATTTTCCGGCTGGCCTTTTCCTGGCATGGACCAGGCTCAGATGCTTGAATATATCACAACTATTGAATCGGAGAATGATATCGTCTATTTCCTCAATGCCAAGCGGAGCTTGTCCTTCCTGGCCGCCATCATGATGACGAGAGTACTGCAAGGCAAATATGCCGACATTCCCCGAGGCCAATATCACTGGGAGAGCAGCATGCTCCATTCTTCCATTACCGCATGGGTAAGGGCGCTTGAGCATCGATATTCCATTCATTTACCGCTCGACGAAACCCGGTTTCTCCAGGCAATGCTCAGTTTAGGCCAGTATAACTATTATGATGAAGCCAAGATCAGCACGATGATAGCCATGAAGAAAGCAAGGCTCATGCAGATCCAGGAGGAAGAGGATCAGATCGTCAATCATTTTCTCATGCTAGCGCTTGCCACTTTCCCTGCTATTGATATGAATGATCGCTTCATCTGGGAAATCGGGGAGTTCTTCGAAAAGCTGCGGCTGGAAAATTCGCTTCCCGACATGATCTCGATCTCAACAAGCAGTCTGACAGAGTATGTCCTGAGAGAATGCCGTCCCATGTATCAGAACGTCATGAACTGCATGCAGGAATGGGGAAACCGCTACCCCGGCATTCTGTACAACGACTATCATCTGACGAAACTTACGCTGCTGATCGTCTCCAGTCTGCGCTATAACAGCAAGAAGGCTTTTCTGCTGATCGGCGGGGAATTCTCCATCCGCCATTATGTCGCCAAGCTGATCAAGAATGAAATCGGTGACGAGCTGATCATCAACACCTCCATTATGGAAGGCCTTACGGATGAAATCATTCAGAAGCATAATATCGACTTTGTGATCAGCACATTTCCCGTTGAGCTGAATACGGTACCCGTAGTTATCATTTCAACGATACCAACCAAACGTGATTTGGAAAATATCCGCAAGGAATTAATGCAACCATGAGGGCTCATGGTTGCATTTTTCCGTTTAACTCCGTAATTTTCTGGTCTTGGTTCTCTCCCGGATTCTTACTATGATGAAGGCAGATAAACAATTAAGCGCTTTCTTCATAGGGGGCCATGAAGCAGGAGGAACAGGATGAGTATACATTTGGGAGCTGAACAAGGAGATATCGCAGAACGCGTATTGCTGCCAGGAGATCCTTTGCGAGCCAAATTTGTAGCAGAACACTTCTTGGAGGACGTTCATTGTTATAACGAAGTGAGAGGCATGTATGGATACACCGGTCGTTATAAGGGGGTTCCGGTTTCTGTTCAGGGTACAGGGATGGGCAACCCGACCATGAGTATTTATGCAACGGAGTTGATTCAAGATTACGGGGTCAAGAAGCTGATCCGTATCGGTACCTGCGGTGCCATGCAGCAAGAGCTTCAGGTTCGCGATATCGTACTGGCCCAGGCCGTATCCTCGGATAGCAATCTGATGGAAAAAATATTCTACGGCTGCAATTATGCGCCCACAGCGGATTTTGACATGTTAAGCAGAGCCCACCAACTGGCCCAGCAGAAACAAGTGAATGTTTTTGTCGGCAACATCTACAACTCGGACGAGTTCTATCGGGAAACATTGGACCGGCTTCACAAGTTTATGGATTTCGGAGTACTTGCAGTTGAAATGGAAAGCGCTGCCTTGTATACGCTGGCTGCTAAATACGGTGTTAAAGCCCTGTCTATATTGACGGTAGGCAGCCATCTACTGACCAATGAACGCTCGTCGCACCAAGACAGCGAGAAATCCTTCCATGACATGGTGGAGATCGCGCTTCACACGATTCTGGCTGAGTAATAGCCTTGAGCAGGATGTTTTTAAAGTTAAACGATAATTTTAGGAGGAATAAACAATGGGAATCAAACGAGGACTTAAATATGACTTTTCGTTGTTGGCCATTTTATTGATTCCGATCGGAATCGCGATCAACTTTGTCGGTGCGCAAATTATACTACTGCTCAAGCTGCCCATTTATCTGAACACCATCGGAACGATTCTGACAGCCATGATCGGTGGTCCTTGGGTCGGTATGGTCACAGGAGCCAGCACCAACCTCGTTGTCGGTATCACCAACCCCGTCTCGTTCGCTTTTACGCCTGTTCAAATGGCGGTCGGTCTGGTCGTCGGCTTGCTGGCTATGAAAGGCATGTATACGAAGCTGTGGAAAGTGATCTTGGCTTCGCTGGCCGTCGTACTGACCGTACTGATCGTTGCATCCCCGATCCAGGTGCTGATGTTCGGTGGAGCAACCGGTAACTCTTCGGACGCTGTGGTAGCTACCTTCCTGGCCTCCGGTCAACAGATCTGGACAGCCGTATTCTCAACCAAAATTCTGGTGGAAAGCGTCGATAAAATTATCAGCAACGTCATCGCCTTTGTCATCGTGATGAAGATGTCCCCGAGATACTTGTCCAAACTGAACTATGGAGCGATCTTCATCAAAAAGAAATGATGTTTAGTCAGCAATGGTTACGCTTTCAGAAGGAGGGGTTCTTGTGAATAACGAACGGTCCATGTTGAGCCGTCTTTATCCAACAACCAAGTTTATGATTACGATCGCTTTATGTTTGGCCGCATTTATCGTGCCCGGCTATGCGTTTAGCTACGCTGTTCTGCCCATTTGCATGGTGCTGGCTTACTTTGCCGGCAGCTTCAAGGAATTTTCCAATCTGGCAATTAAGGCACTGCTGATGATTGTTGTATTCATCTTCATTCTTCAAAGCTTCTTCTATCCCGGTCATGACATTCTGTGGAGCTGGGGCATCTTCTCTATTAAACGGGAAGGTGTGGAGTTCGCCCTGTTTCTGACATCAAAGATCGTGGCGGTGGCCTCGGCATTCGTTCTGTTCTTCCGTATTACCAAGGTTAAGGATTTGGTCCATTCCCTAGAGCAGATCGGCTTGCCGTCCAAAGTCACCTATGTCATCCTGTCCACGCTGCAGCTCATCCCCGAGATGAAGAAGCTGACCCATGTCATCATGGATGCCCAAAAAACGAGAGGCGTCGAAACTGAAGGCAAAATGCTTGTCCGTATGAAAGCCTTCCTGCCAACGCTCAGCCCACTTATTCTCGGATCTGTGGCAAGCACCGAGGAACGGGTACTGACACTGGAATCGAGAGCCTTCTCGGCCAACGTCAAAAAAAGCAGCATCTACACACTGGAGAAAACCAAGTATGACCGGCTGGTACAGATCCTGCTGATTGTACTGCTGGCTATCTTAATCGTCTGGAGAGTTGCGCTATGAGTATCATTACAATCAAGAATATGTCATACCAGTATCCGATCAGTGAGTCTGATGCACTCAAGTCTGTGAATGTAACGATTGAACGGGGTAAGCTGTATGCACTGGTTGGTGCCAACGGGGGCGGAAAAACGACCCTGTGCAATGTTATCCGCGGGTTTATCCCCCACTTCTATAAGGGGGACCTGCGCGGCGAGGTGCTGATTGAAGGCAAGGATATCCGGGAATGGGGAATGGGTGAGCTCTCCCAAAAAGTCGGATATGTCTTCCAGAATCCTTTTACGCAAATTAGCGGTGTGAAAGATAATGTATTCGAAGAGATTGCCTTCGGCCTTGAGAATCTGGGCATGGAGCCCGCACTAATTCGGGAGAAGGTGGATCAGGTGACCCGGATGCTGGAGATTGATTATTTGCGGGATAAGAACCCGTTTGAGCTCTCCGGTGGCCAGAAGCAGCGGGTAGCTCTCGCTTCCATCATCGTCATGGAGCCGGATGTGCTGGTGATTGACGAGCCAACCTCCCAGCTTGACCCGAAGGGAACGGAAGAAGTATTCAAGATTATTGAGCTAATGAAAAATAAAGGTAAAACGATCATTCTTGTCGAGCATAAAATTGAGCTGATTGCTGAATATGCGGACTACATTATCCTGCTGAACGAGGGAGAAGTGGCCATGCAAGGCAGCACGAGGGAGATTCTAACCGACGAGCGTGCCCTTACATTTGGGGCTGCCCTTCCTCAGTACTCACTGTTCGGCATGGAGATGTTCAGACGGGGGATGGATCTTGGCAGCATCCCGCTAACGGAAAAAGAAGCTATCGAAGCTGTGAAGACATGGATGAAGAAGGGGGTTAACGCATGAGCTTTCTGACATTGACGAATGCTTCCTTTGCTTATCCGAACGGCTACAAAGCCGTGGATCAAGTTAATATGTCCTTTAATAAAGGCGAATCCGTTGCCATTGTTGGCCAGAACGGGGCAGGTAAAACGACGACCGTCAAGATGATGAACGGGCTGCTCAAGCCTTCCGAGGGAGATGTCGTTATCGATGGATGGAACACTCGGGATTATACCACCGCCCAAATATCGAGAAAAGTCGGCTATGTGTTCCAGAACCCCGATGACCAGATTTTTCATAACGATGTGTACAGCGAGATTGAATTCGGGCCCCGCAAGCTGGGTCTCCCGGAGGAACAGGTGAAAGCGAACGTCATGAAAGCAGCAGAGCTTGCAGGCGTCGTTCCCTTTCTGAAAGACAATCCGTACAATTTACCCTACTCTATGCGTAAATTCGTAACGATCGCCTCTGTAATCGCGATGGATTCCAGCGTCATCATTCTAGATGAGCCGACAGCAGGTCAGGATCTCCCTGCCATGGAGCGGCTCGCCAATCTGATCGAGACATTAAATCAGGAAGGCAAAACCATCATTACGATTACGCATGACATGGAATTTGTCGTGAACAACTTCCATCGGGTTATCGTCATGGCGAACCGTCAGGTCATTGCGGATGATGACAAGCGGGCCATCTTCTGGAATCTGGATGTGCTGGAGCGGGCGATGCTGAAGCAGCCGCATATCAGCCGGCTCGGATACTCGCTGGGGATTGGCCACAATATCCTGGCGATTCCGGAGCTTGCGGACGAGCTGGCCAAGCACAAGTGAGGTTATAAAGGAGTGATCCTATGGAGCAGGTAAAGCATATTCTGTTGGACGTGGATACAGGCGTGGATGATGCGCTGGCGATCATCTACGCTGTTAAATCCAGTAAGCTGCATATAGAAGGCATTACAACCGTATTTGGCAATGTCGGTGTGAAGCAGGCGACAGAGAATACGCTCCGGGTGCTCGAATTGGCACAGCCTGGTTACGAGATCCCAGTTGCTATGGGGGCAGATGCCCCCTTGTTTCGCCCGCGCCGGGAGAACGTAACCGCTATTCATGGGGCTAATGGGCTGGCTGGATATGAGCTGCCAGCGTCCGGTCGCTTGCCGGTGGAGGAGAGAGCATCCGATTTCATGGTTAGAAAGGTACGGGAACAGGCGCATGATATCACGCTGGTATGTACCGGCAGACTGACTAATTTGGCGGTGGCACTTGCCAAGGACCCATCGATTGCTCAGAAGGCCAAGCTGGTGTTAATGGGTGGCGCCATCAAGGTACCGGGCAATGTCACGCCCGTGTCCGAGGCCAACATCCATGGTGATCCTGAAGCAGCGCACCGGGTGTTCGAGTCCGGAATTCCTATTACGATGGTCGGCCTCGATGTGACCGGAAAAGCAAAGTTCAGCGAGGCTCATTATCATACGCTCATGAATGGTTTTTTAGATCAACAGTCAGCATTGAAATCATTCATGCATCATATATTCACCTTCAGCTTCGAGGCAAGCGAACGCTTGAACGAAGGTAAGTACCGGCTGATGCATGATCCGCTGGCATTGGCTGTTGTTGAGGATCCCTCCCTGGTGGAGATGGAGGACTATTACGTCTATATAGAAACGAAAGGACAACTATCCTCCGGCGCGACGCTGGTTGACTTCAGACGGCCGCAGTCACGGACCAATGCCTCCGTCTGCATGCGAGTCCGTGAAGAGGCATTCCTTCAGCATTATATTCGTACGGTGTTGTCATAACCCGTCAGAGGAAGGAGGGGCATCATTAATGAACCCCATATTATTGGATGTGGATACAGGAATTGACGATGCGCTGGCGATTGCCTATGCGGTTCGGTCTCCGGAGCTCGACGTTATCGGGATTACGACCTGCTTCGGAAACGTATCGGTAGATCATGCGACGCGTAATACACTCCATGTCCTGCAGCAGTTAGGAGCAACCGGAATTCCGGTTGCCATGGGGGAAGCCGCCCCGTTATTCCATCCTTCCATGAAGACTTATCCTACCCAGTTTCATGGTGAGAATGGTCTCGGCAACCTGACTTTTCCCTATCCCGCAGGCAAGCCTGTATCCACACCTGCTGCGGCCTTTATGGTGGATCAGATCAGACGATATCCGAAGCAAGTAACGGTGATCTGCGTTGGTCCCTTAACTAATCTTGCCGCTGCCATTCTGCAAGCACCGGAAATTGTATCACTCGTGCGGCAGATCATCGTGATGGGCGGCGCTGTGGGCGTGGCGGGCAACCGCCGGATGCATGCGGAAGCGAATATCTATTCTGACCCGGAAGCAGCCCAGCTCGTCTTCCAATCCGGCGCTCCAATCACGCTGGTTGGACTGGATGTAACGTTACAGACTAAGCTCAGGCTGGAGGATATCCAGCGCTGGAGAGAGCTGGATACGGATTTGACCCGCTTTTTGGCCGATATGACCTCTTATTATATCGAAGGCTACCGGCAAGCCTATCGCGATCGCGCAAGCTGTGCTCTGCATGATCCATTGGCAGTCGCAGTCGCGATTGATCACAGCCTGGTCAAGGTTCAGCCGATGGTGCTCCAGGTCGATCTGGAAGGCATCCATTCGTATGGCAGAACCATTGTTGATCTGCGGCCGCGTTGTACCGATCAGCCGAATGTCAATGTGTGCGTTGGTGTCGATGCGAAGCGGTTCGAGGAGCATTTTATGCAAACGCTGATGATATAAGCGACAGCATAAGGAGTGAACGCGGGAAGCGTTCACTCCTTTTGTGTTGGCTGCAAACACCGATCAGCTCGCGGTGCCTTTTGCAAGGCGGACATTCTATTCGCTAATTCCCTTCATCCGGTTGCGGCGGGATGGCATACATAACACTAGACTTTCAGGGAAACCTCCTATAAAATGGAATCATGTAGCGAAACAAAGTTTCACTAGTTGAAACCACCAAGGAGGAGAAGAACCAATGGCTTTTCATTTCTATGGTCTGGATCATGTTCAACTGGCTGCTCCGGAAGGCTGTGAAACAGAAGCACGGCATTTTTACCAGGATCTATTGGGTTGGACGGAGATTCCGAAGCCTGAAATTCTCAAGAAACGCGGTGGCGTGTGGTTCCTATGCGGGACGCATCAGGTACATATTGGAGTCCAGCCCGATTTTGTTCCCGCTACCAAAGCCCACCCGGCATTCCATGTACAGAACTTGGATGAGCTGCGTGAGTATTTACAGCAACGGGATATTCTAGTTATCGATGACGAAGCAAGAGCGGATGAAGGAGTTCGTCGTTTCTATTTAAACGATCCCTTTGGAAATCGACTTGAGTTTCTAGAGTGGCTTCGGTCTTAAAAGTTACTTAGCATTGAAGATCCGACTCTCTAGTGATAATATTTATTGTGGCATTCAGATTGGTAATAATTACATCAAGTAGAGGTGTCGGATGAGAGTATTAAAGGTTTTTGCCATCACCATATCCATATTCGCTGTATTATTTACGGGGGTTGTCGTATACATACTACTGGCTGAGCCGGATCTGCTAAAGACGAATGACAAGACGCTTGCAGCGACATCTTCAACCGAAACCCCTAACAAAGACAATTCCGCTGATCAACAAAATGAATCGGAAACGCCTTCAAAGCCGGCGACAGCGCCTGAGCCTGACAAGTCCAAGCCTTCGAAGCCAGCTGCAGTTACATCGAACACGAAATCTGAAAAAGCCCAAGAGGTAAAGCCACCATCGGCTCCAAGTGCAACTATAGAAGTCAGCACACAACCTTCCAAACCGGTGTCGGAAGAGCCCACACCCGCTCCAAATTCAATCCAGGATCCGAGTACACTCCTCATGGGCAGTTGGGTAGCTGTGAATAATCCCAATCTGCGCTTTGAATTTTTTCGGGATGGCACATTTACAAGAGGCAATTATCATGCCCCGAACGATTACAATGAATTTGCGGGAACGTATTCGTTCAGCAGCAATACACGGTTAAAGCTCCAATACGAGAAATGGACCATCGAACTCGATTCAGGCTATAAGAATTCTCGCCCAAGTGACGAGAGTTATGTATTCGAGATTGTCATTGATGATCATACCCTTCGAATTCCCGGCTCCAAAGAGGCCTTTGGTGCTTCTGAATGGACGAGGGAGAACTAGAGCCCTCTACTCAAAACTTCTAACTGAATTGCCTATGGGTGCCCCTCCCGCGAGATTGGCGGTAGGGGCTTCTGGTTTTCCAGGAAGATGCAAGTCTCCCCCGCTCCCTGCACTCCAAATCCTAACACGGGAGGATATTATGGAATTATCTAATAAGTTGATTCAAGTCAGAATCCCGCGAGAAGCCACCACCAAACAACAAGTCTTGTCCGTTGTGGCTGCAATGACTATCGGTGTTATTCTAGGTCTAGCGGCAAAGCTCGTGGATACTCCAGGTGTGAACCCAATTTTTACGAGTGTTGGCGATCGTCTGGGTATATGGATCTTTGTGGCCTCACTTTTATCCGTTTTCAGCTATTCGCCCCAATTAGCGGCTATTAGAATCTTCGCCTTTTTTGGGTCCATGCTTACCGTTTATTATGTTTACACTACGTTTGTGCTGCATTTTTTTCCGGGAAAAGCCATTTTATTCTGGGGTATAGTGGCGGTGGTATCTCCAGTCTGTGCCTATATCATGTGGTATGCGCACGGGAATGGATGGTTGGCTAATATCATTTCGGCTCTTCCCGTCACCGTATTGCTGGTAGAAGGATTTCAACTCCGTAACGCTTACTTGCCCATTCACCATCATTACTATTTAATACCATGGCTTATGGGAATATATCTCCTCATGATCGTTGTCTTGCTGCTACTCCTTCCGAACAACAGACGGAAACTTCTGAGTATTGTACCGATAGCTATTATTTTATCTATAATCATGGTGTACTTTAATGTTCTCGGCCGGATATTTGGTGGAATGAACGGGGTATTGTAGATGTACTGATCTAAGATACATAGAGAGACTCAAGTTTAAAGCTATTCATTTCATAGCAATCTTACTGTAATGTTTCAGAAAAATGGGGTTGATCGAATGAAGCGGCACCAAGATCATCTTCGATCGCCATGCGGCACCTCGAAACTCAATGCATCCTAGCAGCAAAAGACCCTTCTGCGGAAGGGTCTTTCATATTCTACGTTTATTTGTGTGCGGACACATGCGGTCAACTGCATATTCCTTAAAGCAGTACCAATATAATTCCAGAATCACCTTCCAAGAGCTGCCCATACCTGCTCGTATACCCTCTTCAAGGGGATACCATGCTTCTCGGCGATCTTCTTGCAATCTTCAAACTCCGGCGCCCACTGTACGTTCTGCCCGTCATGCATTCCTGTTTTAACCGTGACTTCTCCCCATTCGGTTGACACCTTCTCAAACGTTCTTTCCAAACGGTGCACAGTCAAAGGGTAATACCGCACGCCCAGCGTCGTGGTCTCGCGAAAGAGGATATCCTTCATCTGGTCTACGCTATCCTTAGAGCAGAGCAGCTGCAGCAGTGTTCCCGGCCTGTTCTTCTTCATGTAAATCGGTGTGTAGTATACATCGTTCGCTCCGCTCTCAAACAGCAGATCCATAACGTATCCGAGCCATTCGCCGGGAATGTCATCAAAGTTCACTTCCATTTTGACCATGTCATGGTCGATATGTTCATGATTCGGGGGCTTATTCGCACTCACGCGCATCTCTCCTTTGGAAGTTCTGCTCCTATCTCCTTTCGCTCATCTGACGCTATTTCGCGGGTTAGTCTCCGATGATAACCCGCAGCACATTCGGATGCTCGGCAAAGGTCTTGGTGCCTGCGCCGTAGCCGATGGATCTTACCCGCATAGAAGGGATCGGACCGTATGCTTCAGCCAGCACGGAGACGATCGCTGCGCCCGTAGGCGTGGTGAGCTCCCCGCGGATATCCGATTGCTCCAGAGGCGCTCCTCTTAGAATCTCGAGCGTGGCTGGCGCAGGTACAGGATATATGCCGTGATCAATGCGTATTTTTCCTTTCCCAACTGGTACAGGCGAGGATTGGATCATGTCGATTTCCAATTGATGAATCAAGATCGCTGCACCGACAATATCAATAATGGAGTCCACGGCTCCTACTTCATGAAAATGCACCTTCTCCAGAGGGACGCCATGAATATGTCCTTCCGCTTCACCGATTTTCTTGAATATCCGGAGCGCGATATCTTGTACCCGCTGCTCAAACCCGGCATGCTCGATCATTTTCACAATGTCCTTGTAGGACCGGTGATCATGATGGTGATGTCCATGCTGGTGGGCATGGCTATGACTGTGATCATGAGGGTGGCTATGCTCATGATTATGGCTATGTTCGTGACTGTGGTCGTGGCCATGAGCATGTATGTGCGAATGATCAGTATGATCATGCTCATGGTTATGCCCATGGCTGTGGTTGTGATCATCTCCGTGTTCGTGTACGTTCACATGATCCGTATGGTCGTGGCTACCACTGTGATCGTGTCCGTGATCATGACCATGCTCATGCTCCGCATGTTCATGGCTATGGCTATGCCCATGGCTGTGGTCGTGCTGGTGAGCATGTTCATGCTTGCTCGCATCACCTGTCAGGAGAACATCGAATTTGGTCGATGTGATCCCATTTTTCACAACCTTATTCCATGTCAGCTCATACTCTTCCTCGATTCGCAGCTTCTTCAGCTCGTCCTGCAGCTTGGATGGATCGGCACCTGCATCGATCAGCGCACCGATGAACATATCTCCGCTAATGCCGGAGAAACAATCAAGATAAAGTATTTTCAATCCGGTTTCCCCCTTTATGTGCAAGCTGATGAATGAGTGCCGCGTTATACCCGCCGCCGAATCCATTATCGATATTCACTACACTGATTCCGGAAGCACAGGAATTCAGCATGGTGAGCAGGGCCGAGAGGCCGTTGAAGCTTGCCCCATATCCAATACTCGTCGGGACCGCAATCACGGGATGAGAGACCAGTCCGCCGACAACGCTAGGGAGTGCCCCCTCCATACCGGCCACGACAACAGATACGGTCGCTTGCTGAATTTCCTCCGCATGACTCAGGAGACGATGAATGCCTGCGACCCCCACATCATAAATGCGGCGTACCTGGCTGCCCAGTACTTCTGCTGTAACCGCCGCTTCCTCTGCAACTCTCAGATCGGAGGTGCCTGCTGCAATGACGACCACATAACCCGGTAATGCTTCCTCTTCGTCATCACCCTTTTTCCAATATAATAACTGAGCTGTCTCATCATATTGATACTCCGGGCATGTCTCTTGAACAATCCCGGCCTTTTCTTTAGAAATTCTCGTGACCAGAACGCTCTGATTTCGGGCTTGCAATGATTGGGCAATCGATAGGATATGTGCAGCCGTTTTGCCTTCCCCGTACACAATCTCGGGAAAGCCTTGGCGCTTTTTGCGGTGATAGTCTACCTTCGCGAAGCCGAGATCTTCGTATGTGGCTAGTCTTTCTTTCGCTTCTGCGACGCTCAAAGCGCCTGTTCGAACCTGCTCCAATATGTTATCAAGCACTTTTCTCATCCCCTAAAAATCAATCTGGTATTGAAAATGAAATTAAAATAGTCCTGTTATCGTTTTGGCGACGCCTTCATATTTGCTGTAGATTTCCTGATAGCGCTTGCTATTCTCCGGATTCGGAACAATCGTCTCCCCCCAAGGGATGTTCTGTTTAATGTCTTCGAAGGAGGCCACCTTCCCAGTAGCCACCAATGCTGTCCATGCCGCTCCCCAAGCAGCGCTATGATGATTCTCGGAAACGCAGACTTCCGCCCCGAACACATCCGCCATCATCTGCAGCCAGCAGGTCGACCGGGACAGACCGCCATTGACATAGATTTTCTTCGGCTCACCGGCTATGGCTTCCAGAGCCTTCCCTATTTGATACAGGTTGAAGGTAATACCCTCCAGAACTGCACGAATAAAGTGCGCCTTGGTATGCGTTATACTGATGCCAAAAAAGTTCCCTCTGGCCCTTGGATTCCACAGCGGCGCCCGTTCGCCGTTCACGTAAGGAAGAAACAGGAGGCCTTCTGCCCCTGGCTCCACCCTATCTGCCGCGCTTAGAAATTCGCCAAAGTCTCCATCATCGCCGAGCAAATCTTTTACCCATTGTACTACAATCCCGCCGTTATTCGTGGGACCGCCGATAATGGCCGTATCCTCCGTAAAGGAATAACAGAAGGTTTCCTCGTTCTCGCTTGCTTTGATATGTCTCGTGAATTGTCTGATGGCTCCGCTCGTTCCTACCGATACAGCTACTTCTCCCGGCAAGATTGCGCCGATGCCCAAGTTCGACAGCTGGCCGTCTGCCGCACCAATCACGAAAGACATGCTGTCCGGTAAACCCATCTCGTCGGCAATCGTCGTACTAAGCCCGGTCAGCACCGTTGTCGGTGCTACAATCGTCGACAGTTGATGTTCCGAAATCCCCGCCATCTCGAGCAAATCCGGTTCCCAGGCCAATTTCACCGGGTTAAACAAACCAGTTGCAGATGCCATGGAATAGTCGATTAGACGCTCACCGAACCAGCAATATATCAGATATTCCTTAATTGACATGAAATAGGCAGCGTTCCGGTAAGGCTCATTGTCCGTTTCCTTCATCCATAACAGCTTCATCAAAGGCGTCATGGGATGAATCGGCGTCCCGGTCCGTGCGTATATTTCGCTCTTCAAACTTTTATCCAACTGATCGACCTGCCCGGCACTTCTACTGTCTGCCCAGATCAGTGCTGGAGACAATGGCCTTACCTGTTCATCCAGCACGATAAGCGAATGCATCGCCGCCGACAAACCCAGCGTGATCAACTCGCCGGAGCGGACATCCGCTTTGCGGATCACTTCCCTGACGACCCGTACAGCCGATCTTTCAATGGCTGCAGGATTCTGTTCCACCCAGCCTTGATGCGGATAATCCGAGACAATCATCTCCTCGGTCTCTGCGATCATGTGGCCTTCTATATTAAAGACGCAGGCTTTTACGCTTGTCGTACCGATATCCAGTCCAATGACCAGCTCTCTTAACATGTTCATCTTCCTCTTCTGCTTCACATTTCATGTAAACTGCCATTGCTTCGTTAACGGCTCTTCACTGCAAATTTATACGGAGAGCACCTTGTTCATGCTTCCGCTCTGATAACCGGTAAGATCCAGCGTTACGTACTTGTATCCAAATTCCTGCAGCTTGCTTGCAATCTGATGATGATGGGTCAGGACAGTCTGCATGTCACCCGGCTCCACTTCAATTCTGGCCGTTTCCTGATGTGTCCGCACGCGTACCTGCCGGATGTGGAGGGACTTCAAATAAGCCTCTGCTCTTTCAACCTTGGTCAGCTTCTCCTTCGTGATCCGTTCTCCATAAGCGATTCGTGAAGACAGGCAGGCAAAGGACGGCTTATTCCAGGTAGGCAGCCCAAAACCTTTGGACAGCTCCCGAATCTCCTCTTTATACAATTCCGCCTCCAGCAGCGGGCCGCGGATTCCCCGCTCCTTGGCCGCCTGCATGCCAGGACGGAACTCATTCATATCATCGGCGATGACACCGTATACAATATTCTTGAAGGATCGCTCCTGCAATACGGGCACTAAATGGTCAAACAGGCTGCTTTTGCAAAAATAACAGCGATTCTGTGTATTTTCCGCATACCCTGGAATGGCCAGCTCGGACGTTTCGATCACCTGATGCCTTGCACCGATCAGCTCAGCCAGGCTTTTGGCCTCTTCCAGCTCCGTGGAGGGGTAGGTTTCGGAATCCGCTGTAACGGCAAGCACATGCTCGGGCCCCAGCGTATCGACAGCTACTTTTAACAAGAAAGTGCTGTCAACACCTCCCGAAAATGCAACAACAACGGACTTCATTTCTCGAAGGATGGACTGTAATTGTTCATATTTTTGGCTTAACAAGGTCTGTTCCCCCTTCAATTTAGGATCCTTATATCGTCATGCTTCCAAAGCCGCCGTCCACGCGCAGAAGCGAGCCGGTCATAAAGCTGGAGGCTTGGTCCGAAGCCAGTAATACAGCCGCGCCTTTCAGTTCCTCTGGCGTACCAAAACGGTTCATCGGAGTATGCTTCATAATGGATTCGATCCGATCCGGGCTTAGTATCTTCTGGTTTTGTTCGGCCGGGAAGAAACCCGGTATGATGGCGTTAACCCGGATACCTTCAGGAGCAAACTCGCGGGCCAAGAACTGAGTAACACTGTTCAGACCGGCCTTGGAGACGGAATATGTGAACACTTTGGACAATGGCGTGGTAGAAGAAACGGAAGATATATTAATGATGCTTCCTTTACGCTTCTGCTCAATCATCCGTTTAGCAAATATTTGACATGTAACAACTATACCCTTTAAATTGACGTCCATAATATCGTCCCACTCGTCCATCCCCAGCTCGAAGAACGGAGTGGAGCTATTCTTGCCAGGCGCGTTAAGAACGATGTCCCAACCGCCAGACCATGCTTCAATTTCAGCCGCAACTTGCAGCAGGGATTCCCGGGAGCTCACGTCCGCCTGGAAAGCCTTGGCCTCACCGCCACCACTCTGGATGCTGTCAACAACCTCCTGCGCCTTGGTCAGATTACGCCCCACGATCGCCACTTTGGCTCCATGCTCAGCAAAACCTTCAGCAATGGCAGAGCCCAGCACACTGTTTCCTCCGATAGCAACCGCTGTTTTTCCTGTTAAATCGAATAGGTTTGTCATCTCTTTACTCTCCCTTGTCAGATATCAGATTAGATTGTCGTGCTCGTCAAAAGAAAAATCATAAGGCTCCGAACATAATTCCATGGAAGGATGCTCCCTCACGTAGTCGAATAATGCCTCTGAAACTTCAATTTCGCCAAGCACCAGTGTATTTTTGATCCGGACCAGCTTGGCCTGGTTAAAATCCAAAACATTGCACGTCTTGATCGCCGCTTGAATGGCTTCGCGGTCGTTTGGCAGCGTGGTGGCGATTTTGGTCGGCGCCACGACGGTTGAGGTCAGCCCATTGGCATAAGTGACTTCCAGATCCGTCTTATCCACCAGACGCTGTGTTGTAAAGTCCGCCGTTCCCACGCCGTTGGCATTGCCCTCGGTTTGGGGTGTCAAATCCAGGACAACGATTTTGTTTACGTCCGGCCCGCCGTGGGCGTAAGGCGTTGGGTAGCGGCCCGTTATATTCGGGTCCATGCCGTCGCCGCTTATATTTTTGCCGATCTGATCAACAACAAGAACCTCCAACTGGTCAAAAAACAGCTTAGGCAGCAGCTCTTTGGCTTTCTTCTGCAGATCCGCCTCTTTGGCGATAATCTCCTCAGGCGTGAGCACTTCAACGACAGCGACTTTGTCAAATGCATTCTCGACAGTGGCAACGCCGAAGAGTACGGGCTTCTGCTGCATGATCAATTTGGCCATAGCCGGAACATTCTCCGCCATATATTTAAAACCGAGCTGATGACAGGCTTCCGCCCCTTTTTGCTTGCCAAGCCCGATGCTGATCATCTTCATGATGCCGCTTTCAACTGGCCCTCTAAAAGCCGTATGCGGTTTCACCCGATTGATGACGATAATGCCGTCAGCCGCTGCCGCGTACCGGTCCAGGTAAACGGGGAGACCATTTGGCAATTCGCCTAGTTGAACCACTTCCATCGAGGATCGAATTTCACAGCCGACGCTCTCTTCCGTCACGCCAAGATGCGCCAGCACCTCACGCTGCCCCTCCGCAGTAGCACCCCCATGGCTTCCCATGCTCGGTACAATGAACGGCTCTGCCCCGGCTTCCTTCAAGGCTTTGACCGTGACGGCCGTCAGTTCGACGATACGATCCAGCCCTCTGCTGCCAACCGCAACCGCGATCTGCATGCCAGGCTTCACCGTTTGCCGGATATGCTCCTGCTGCAGCTTGGCCCAGAGCTCGCTTCCAAGGTCTTCGATCTGATGATTGTCAAAGTGCACTTTCACCCTGGCCATCTTCGGAATTGGAATATCCCTTAGCAGCTCCTGCAAAATTCCCATACTTGATTCGCTCCTTTAGGTTAGATTACGGGTTTTTCGATTCTCTCCAGTTATGTTTATAGGTTGATGGTCTATTAAATCCATGAATTTGTTCTCTCGCTCACTTTAATTTGTTTACCAAACAAACTAATTAAGTGTATAATATCATTCCATAAGGCACTCGTCAAGATTTCCAGGCACGTAATCCTGCTTCATTAATGGAAATGGACGACATGTAGAAGAAGGAGAATACGCATGGCCAAAGACAATGCTCATATCAAAAAAATGAACCAGGCGCTCATTATCAGCAGCATCATGGAGCATGGTGAAATATCCAGAGCCGAAATAGCAAAAGTGACCGGTCTCAACAAATCGACCATAACCGTTCAAACGGGGGAGCTGCTGGAGCAAGCGCTCCTCCTTGAAACGACCCAGGAACATAATCTGCTGGGTAGAAGACCCATCTCGCTATCCATCAACCCGGACGCGGGTTACGCTTTAGGCATCGATTTGGATCGGAATCACGCTGCGTTCATGATTACCGATTTATTAGGAAAGCCGATCCACACGGAGTCGGTGGGCCTTGCGACCATGGATTATCACGACATCGTGCGGCTGCTGACTCAATATATACGCCATTATCAAGGGGAATATGATCAAGCTCCTCATGGATTAATCGGTGTCACCATAGGCATCCATGGTTTGGTTGATCATCAGGGTCAGGTCGCGTTCGCACAGCCTCCGATCGATCAGGGCCGTCATCTGCAGCAAGATCTGCAAAATCAGACCGGCCTTCGTATTCATCTCAAGAATAATGCCAATCTGTGCGCATTTGCCGAATCGGTCTACGGCCATCCCCGCAGCAACCATTTGCTGTCGATCCATTTAGGCTCGGGCATTGGCCTTGGCCTTCGTGTAAATACCGAAACCCTCACCGGATATCATGGTTTCGCTGGGGAAATCGGGCATATGATTATACAACCCGAAGGAAGGCCGTGCAGCTGCGGCAACAAGGGCTGCTGGGAACAGTATGCCTCCGAAGGCAGCTTCATGGAGCAGTTATCCGCCACCAAGCACAGATCCAATATCAGCTATGAAAACATCAAAGGCTGGATGCAGGACTCCGATCCCGTTACTTGTCGCCTGATGGACCAATATTACGATGATATTGCGATCGGCCTCAACAACGTCATTAATCTATGCAACCCTGAGATCACGATCCTTAACAGCGAGCTGCTGCGGCTGCATTCCAATGCGGCCCAGGATTTAAGATCACGACTTCGTTCTACCATAAGCAATCCGCACGAGCTGTTGATATCGGAGCTTGGGAACCAGGCATGCGTCATGGGCGCTTGCGCTTATGTTATTCAGCAATTCTGGGGCACCCCCCGCCTCAATTTTACGGCCGTTCGGAAATAAGCATCATATCTCCCCGCCGCATATCGCCTTAAACAGCAAATGGCCGGACATCATGATCAGTTACGATGATGTCCGGCCATTTTTTACATTAGGAATGACAATGTTACTTCATCCATTGAGTGTGGAAGATGCCCTCTTTATCCACGCGCTCGTACGTATGCGCGCCAAAGTAATCACGCTGCGCTTGCAGCAGGTTGGCAGGCAAAACCTCCGAACGATAGCTGTCATAGTAAGCGATGGCGCTTGAGAAGGAAGGAACCGGTATCCCATGCTGAATCGCAATTGCCAGAACGTCCCGAAGGGCAGACTGATAGCTTTCCACAATACCCTTGAAATAAGGATCAAGAAGCAAATTCTCAAGTCCCGCATCCCGGTCGTAAGCGTCTTTGATCTTCTGCAGGAATTGGGCGCGAATGATGCAGCCGCCGCGGAAGATCATGGCGATGTCACCGTAGCGCAAGTTCCAGTCATATTCTTCAGAAGCCGCACGCATCTGGGCGAATCCTTGCGCATAGGAACAAATCTTGCTCATATACAGCGCTTTGCGCACCGCTTCGATAAGCTCTTCCCTATTGCCTTCGTAAGTTTTCTGCGGTGGACCGCTGAGAATTTTACTCGCCTTCACCCGCTCTTCCTTCATGGCCGAGATGAAGCGCGCGAATACCGACTCCGTAATGATTGGCAGTGATACGCCCAAGTCCAGGGCATTCTGACTCGTCCATTTACCTGTGCCCTTCTGCCCTGCCGTATCCAGAATTAGATCCACCAGCGGCTTGCCTGTGTCTTCATCCACCTTCGCGAAGATATCCGCGGTAATCTCGATCAGGTAGCTGTCCAGCTCACCTTGATTCCATTTAGCGAATATGGTGCTCAGCTCCTCCGCGCTTACATGCAGAAGATTCTTGAGGATAAAATATGCCTCAGAGATCAGCTGCATATCGCCGTATTCGATTCCGTTATGGACCATCTTCACATAATGGCCGGCACCGCTGGGGCCGATATAGGTGCAGCAAGGATCACCATCCACCTTGGCGGAGATGGCTTCCAGGATTGGCTTAACCAGCTCATAAGCCTCTTCATGCCCTCCTGGCATAATGGATGGACCCTTCAGTGCGCCTTCTTCCCCGCCGGACACTCCCGTTCCAATGAAATGGAAGCCTGCCGTTTCAAGCTCACGGTTGCGCCGGATGGTGTCCTGAAAGAATGTATTGCCGCCGTCGATCAGAATATCCCCCTGCTCCAAATAGGGCTTTAACGATTGGATCGTCATGTCGGTTGCCGTCCCGGCTTTGACCATGAGTAAAATTTTGCGAGGCTTCTCCAAAGCATGAACGAACTCCTCGATCGTTTTAGCGCCGACAAACTGTTTACCTTGTCCCTCGTTGTCCAGGAAGTCAGCTGTTTTCTCATAAGAACGGTTGAATACAGCCACGGAGTACCCGCGACTTTCAATATTCAGAGCCAGATTCTTTCCCATCACGGCCAAGCCGATCACACCGATTTGCTGTTTGCTCATGTCTACCACTCCCCCATAAGTTTTAACTACCGTCTATTTTTTATAATGGTAGTCTGGAATTCCCGTCCACCGTTTGCGCAGCTCATGAGCGATATACTTCGGCTTGCGCTCGCGGGTGAAAATCCCCTTCTTATTGCCTTGCACACGAATAATTCCCTGACTGGTTGCGAAGTCGGCAAAATTCCATACTTGCTCACCAACGAAATGATCAAATTCATCAAACACCTCATGGTTAGCCTTATAGAATTCAACCTGATACTCCTCGGTGAACATCACAGGCTCAACATCATGAAGGCCGGCTACGGTATCTGCGCCGTACTCAGTGACCATGATCGGTTTGCCAGGACAGCGTTTGAGCCAACCGTTTAATTCAGCGCGAAGCTTCACTTTGGCCGCTTCCAGATCGCCTCCGTCCACATACCAACCGTAATAACGGTTCAGGGCCAACACATCAATCAGCTCCGCGATTTTGTCTTGATCCGGCGTAGATCCCAGATGTGTAACCAGTGTGACAGGGCGCTTCTGCGGATCCTGCTGTCTGATCAGTTCAATCAGCGGTTGGAAATACTCATAGGCTCCCTCTTCTTCCGAAGCAGGCTCATTGGCCACGTTCCACATCACAACAGATGGATGGTTTTTATCCCGGGCGATGAGTTCCTTGATCACATCCTGATGATGCTCGAAAGTTTGGATTTCCTTCCACGTTTGTCTTTTCTCAGCACCGCCCGCGAACATCATCATAAAGTTCAAATGAAGCCCTACAGCTGGCACCTCGTCAATGATCACGAATCCCTCACGGTCTGCAAGGCGCATCAGCTCTTCCGAGTATGGATAATGAGCCGTGCGGAAGGAGTTGGCCCCGATCCATTTCATCAGATTGAAATCCAGCACGTTGGCAGCTTCATCGAAACCACGGCCATGGATCGCTGTATCCTCATGCTTGCCGAATCCTTTGAAATAAAACGGCTTGTTGTTAATCAGGAACTGGCCGTCCTTCACCTCAACTGTTCTGACACCAATTGGCTGATCATACACGTCAATTGTATGTCCATCCTGTAGCAGCTCGATCTGGAGTGTATATAAATAGGCATTCAAAGGCTCCCACAGCTTTACATTCGAGAGCGTCAGTTTCCCTTCTGCCCCGTCTGCTGAAGCCACGGTCTCTCCCGCTTCGTCAATCACATGAACTCTGATATCCGAGTTTGCCGATGCCTTGACCGCATATGTAACATGCCCCGTCTCGCCTTCAGTTTCTGTCACGATTTCAACATCTTGAATATAAGCTTGCGGCGTGGTGTAGATTTTGACCGGACGCATGAGTCCCGCATAATTGAAAAAGTCAAAATTCGGGTCGTTGCGCACCTGTTTCCCTAGCCCTGGCACTTCCTTCTCGGAGTAGTTCCCCACCGGCAGCGTTGAATGATCAATGATGTTGTTTACAGCTACGGTCAGACGATTCTTGCCTTGCTTCAAGTAATGGTTAATGTCAGCTTCAAAAGGAAGAAATCCGCCCTTATGCTCCATGACAAACTCCCCGTTAATGTACACTTTGGCTACATGAGTAGCTGAACCGAATCTCAGGACTACACGCTCGGACTTGAGCAGCTCCGGAACGACCACTTCTCTTTCATACCATACCCAGCCGATGTGATCACGGACTTTGGCAAGCACGCCGATATCGTTATAGGAAGCTGGAACAGGCATCGACATGGTTTCAGTTAGTGGAGCTTGCTGCCATTGCTCCTGTAATCCGGTTCCTGGGTCCAGCTTAAAATTCCAAATTCCATTCAAATCAAGGATACTGCGAGTGGATGTTACGATTGGATATAGCATTGAATAATCGTCCCCTGTTCATATGTGATATGAAATCAACCTTTTTTACTCAAGGCCGGCTTAAAAAGTATTCCTGAGCATTGTCGTATCCGATATTGCGGACCATCTGCTCCAAAAGCTTCATATCGCGGGGCACAAGGCCATTCTCTGCCCAATCGCCCAGCATATTGCATAGGATCCGCCGGAAATATTCATGCCGCGCATAGGACAGGAAGCTCCGCGAATCGGTGAGCATACCGATGAAGTGGCTGAGTAAACCAACGTTTGCCAAATCCCGCATCTGCTTCTCCATGCCATCGATATGGTCGTTAAACCACCAGCCTGAGCCAAACTGAATCTTACCCGGGATGCCTTCCTCGTAGAAATTCCCCATCATGCCCGCGAGAACTGCATTATCTTTCGGATTTAAGTTAAACAAAACGGTTCTTGGCAGTGCATTCTCCTGATCCAGGTCATCAAGAAAACGGGACAACCCTTCGGCCAGATTCGTCTCGCCAACGGAATCAAATCCGGTATCCGCGCCGATCCGATTCTTCATCTTCGTGTTATTGTTGCGGAGTGCACCCATATGCAGCTGCATGACCCACTGCTTGTCGGCATACATTTTGCCCAGCTCCTTGAGCATGAACGAGCGGTACGCTGCAATTTCTCTATGGCTTAATTCCTCACCCTGCATTCTCTTATTAAAAATAGCCATGATCTCGGCCCGGGTCGATTGGATATACTCCATGCTTTGGATGTCATGATCAGAAGCACGGCCGCCGTTCTCATGGAAATAATCCACTCTGCTTCTCAATGCCTGCAGGAAAGCATCAAGCGAATCCACCCGCCGTCCGGATACGTCACCGAGCTTCTCGATCCAGCTTGCAAACGCAGGCCGTTCAATGAAAAGAGCTCCATCAGGCCGGAATGTCGGGGCTATGATCGTAGAGAAGGAATCGTCGCTGCTCAAGAGCTGATGATATTCCAGCGTAGACAAGGGATCATCGGTTGTGCCGATGAATTGGACACGTGCTCTTTCAATCAACGACCGGGGCAGGCAGTCAGGCTCCTTAAGCTTCTCATTGCATTCGTCCCATATTTCGCGCGCTGTATCTGGACCGAGTATCTTTTCGATGCCGAATACATTCTTTAATTCCAGATGCGTCCAGTGATATAGAGGATTGCCGATCAGATGCTGCACCGTGTCAGCCCAAGCTCTGAATTTATCCCAATCATCCGCATCGCCCGTAATATATTCCTCGCCTATACCGTGCATCCGCATGGCACGCCATTTATAATGGTCTCCGCCTAGCCATAGCTCCGTAATATTCCGGTACGGTTTATTATCCCACACTTCCTTTGGATCGAGATGGCAATGAAAGTCGAAGATCGGCAGCTGCTCCGCCACATTCTCATACAAACGGATAGCCGTATCGGTACTCAACAGGAAGTCGTGATCCATAAATTTTCTCATTCCACACGCTCCTTTCGCATGATAAGTTTACTTCAATGTAAGCATTTACACTTTTAATTTGTTTATTGAACAAATTAATTATATATGTAACTTATCAATTTCATTTCGTTTTGTCAATTCACGAGTTTCTACCCGTATAACACGTCTTTATGATGAGATAATGATATAATGAAACGTGTTACTATATTTGCTACTTTGGAGGGTATTGATGATAACCGGTGACGCCTCATATATCAAAAAAATCAATCGCTCTTTAATCATTAGAGAGATTCTCAAAGAGGGAATGATATCCAGAGCCGATCTATCAAAGATTACGGCCCTAACCAGAGCGACGATTTCCTCTCAGGTCGCTGATCTGCTGGAAGAAGAGCTCGTCATCGAAACCCAGCTCGAGCATAATTCCGTCGGCCGAAAGCCGATCATGCTCTCCCTGAACGGTCAGGCCGGATACGCTCTTGGTATAGATCTTGATTTCTCACAAATTTCGTTCACGCTCTCCAATTTGCTAGGCCAGCCGATATCCTCGGAAACGATCGAGTTACATACCCATGACTATGCAGACATTTTGAAGCAACTCATTCAATATATTACGAGGTACCAAGAGGAATTCTCGAACAGTCGATATGGCATTGTTGGCATTGTGATCGCCATCCACGGTCTGGTGTCTAATGAGCAAACCATTCAATACGTCCCCCGCTTTCAGTGGGTAAACACGAATTTGAAATCCGATCTGGAAGAGGCTCTTGGAACCGAAGTTCACCTTGAGAATAATGCCAATCTCAGCGCTTTTGCAGAAAGGGTATTTATTCATCACGAGACGGATAATCTGCTCTGCGCCACCCTCTATTCCGGCATTGGCCTAGGGATGATCATGAATAACAAGTTTTTCCGCGGTCACGATGGGTTCGCAGGGGAGATTGGTCATATGATCGTAGTTCCCGGCGGCAAGCCCTGTAACTGTGGTAATAAAGGCTGCTGGGAGAGATATGCCTCTGAAACCAGCGTATTCGAAAGCTTGTCCGAAAGAAAGAATATCCGTAATATTACCTATGAACAGGTCCGCCAATGGCTAAACGAGAAGGATGTCGATGTGCATGAAGTGATGGAACAGTTCATCTACTATCTGTCGATCGGATTGAATAACTTGATCAATATCAATAATCCTGATGTTGTGGTCGTTGACAGTGAACTGCTACGTATGTACCCGGATGCCTTACAGAAAATTCACCAGAACCTTCATTCCCAGATCAGCCATTATCGCCAGCTAACCTTATCAACGATTGGGAAAAAGTCATGCGTGCTCGGAGCGTGTGCTCTAGCCATCACTCACTTTCTGGATGTACCTATGCTCAATCTACCTTACGAAGAAAAAAGATGACCTCTAGTGACAATAGAGGTCATCTTCTTTATGTAAAGCCTTGCTTAACTAGCGAATGCTCCGCATTATCTGCAGTTTTGGCTGGCGGTAAAGGCGTTTTTGCCACTGCCAATCCATAAAATGTATAATAACGGCTTCCGCCAGGAAAGCCGTTATTCCGTTTGCCTTAAACCGGAGCTGAGCGTCAAATTTTCAGTATTCAGCTTTCGATATATTTTGGCTAATTGCGCCCGGTCTTCCTCTGTTAATGTCCCGAGCAATTCTCGGCGGAGCCTTACCCCTTCCTCCATGGCTCTCTTCAGAATGGCAAGTCCATTACTGGTAATATCCAAATACACAATCCGCCGGTCCGACTCATCGAACAATCTTACAGCCAGCTTCCGCTTCACCAGCTTCTCCGATAAGTAACTGAGCGTTGGGGGGGACAGCCCTAGTCTTCTTGCAATATCCGATGGCCGGCTCTTTCCATTAACACTCAGATGACCTAACACCAGGACATGGGACACACCCAGGTCTTCATTAAACGTTCTGTTCCACTGTATAATCAACTGGTTCGTGAATTGATCCATATCATGTATGAGCTCGAATATCGTCTGTTCCTCCATAATACCTGTACCTCCTTGGTATAATAAACGACAGCCCTAATAAAAATAAGAGCTGTCGTCATTCTACACCCTATTGAGCTGAGAATCCACCATCGATAACCAATTCTGCGCCTGTAATATAAGAAGAGTCATCCGAAGCCAGGAACAATGCCGCTTGAGCGATATCTTCAGGTTTACCCAAACGCTGCAAAGGTGTTGCCTGAATCAATTGACCCAGCAGTTCCTTCGAGGTGCTAAGTGCTTGAGTCATCGGAGTTTCAATGATCCCCGGGAACAGGGCATTTACCCGAACGCCTTGACGGCCAAAGGTCGTAGCTGCCGCTTTAGACATTGCTCTTACCGCACCCTTGGATGCAGAGTAATGGTTGAAGCCTTGTCCGATCATAGCTGTGTAGGAAGAAATATTAACGATCGAGCCTTTCTTTTGAGCAGCCATGTAAGGAGCGATATGCTTCACGCCGGCAAAAGGACCAAAACCGTTGATAGCGAGCATTTTCTGCCAATCCTCAGCATTGATTTCTGCGTATGGCTTCTCTGAAGAGATGCCTGCGTTGTTAACCAAGATATCGATCTTGCCAAAACGCTCGTTCACTTCTTTGGCCAGTGCCTGCCAGTCCTCATCGGAAGCTACATTCAATTTCATGCCGTGGACATTTTCTTTCTGGCTTGCTTTCTCCAGCGCTGCTTCATTGATGTCCGCAGCAATAACGATGGCGCCTTCCTTGGCAAACAGATCAACCATTCCTTCACCGATGCCTGAGGCTCCGCCTGTAATGATCGCTACTTTATTATCTAATTTTCCCATGTCAAATGCTCCTGACGTTTATATATTTCAACTGCCATCACCAAAACGGTGAGCGGGTACATTCGTCATCCGCAACCGCGGCTGCAGTTGATATCAAGTAATCGGTTAGTTCCTAAAACATAGTACGAATGTAAAATGCTCTCTTAATTCCACAGACCTGCTTGCTCCATCTTCTTCTTCCCGATAAAAGCATAGCCAATACAGATGATATTAATGATGAGCATAATAATGATCGCATACAGAGCAGTCGTGTAGCTTCCTGTGAGGTCAAACACATAACCGTAAGCCGGTATGGCAACGATGGATGAAATCGCCAAGCCGAGCGAAGCTATGGAATAGATTTGGCTGTATTCCTTATTGCCGAACAAGCTCGAAGTAAGAGCAGGTCCCAAGGTTCCGATAGCGGAAGTAACAAAGCCGAATAGTCCCACAGCGATCGAAATGATGATCGTACTTGACCCTGAGAACAGCATCATAGCGATGGATATAATGCCCAAAACCATAACAATCAGCGCCGTATTTTTGCTGCCGATTTTGTCGCTCGCATAACCGATAACCAGAGAACCGATCAATACACCGACCATATTCGTAGCCATTACATTACCTGCAAAGGTCACATCGAATCCCTTGTCCATCAGATACGTCGGAATGTGCATAGCAAAGCTTGCGATGGAAGTGATCATGAAGAAGAATGTTATCAATAAATAGAAAGATGATGATTTCTTCGCAGCTGATAAAGTTACTCCTTTATTATCCGCCGCAGCGGCAGCCATCGCCGCTTCACTTGTATCCTCCGATCCGTAAGGAAGCGTTTGCTTCTCTGCAGGAGACTTTCTGATCAGGAGAAGCACGATCGGGACAACAATCACGAGAACCGCAACACCGACAAAAATATAGGCGTTTCTCCAACCGGAAGTAGCGATCAGGGTACCAACAACCGGCTGCACAACAACACCCAGCGCACCCCCGGCAGCTCCCATGATCCCAAGCGCCAAGCCTTTGCTTTTCTTAAACCACTGATTGATGAGTACTGGACCTGCCAGCACGGTAATGAAGACACCGCCCACAGCAAGCGGAACCGCGAGAATATACCAGCCCCATACCGAATTCATCAAGCCAAACAAGGCAAAAGCACCAGCCTGCAGAACAATGGCAGTAACCAATACCATACGCGTATCATACTTCGCCATTAATTTACCGCCAATTGGTAGGAAGAACATCGTAATGATAGCGGAAATACTAACATAAAGAGAAAGGCTGCCAAGTCCTACTCCGAGGTCAGTGGAAACGGGTTTCAAGAAAAGACCTACCGAGTTATTCAGACCCGCTTTACCTAACCCAACCATGATACAAAGCCCCAGCAAAATCCACCAAGCGTAGTGGATTCCCCCTTTTTTGTGGCCCATACTTACTTCACTTCCCATTCTAGTAATATATGTTTGAATCGTTAGAAGTTATTTTCCTTGTGCCATCTTAGAAAATTGCTCAAACTCAGGAACGGTCGGGTTGGCGATATAGTGACCACCCTCAACCTTGATCGTCTGTCCAGTAATAAACCGGGATTCATCGGAAGCCAGGAACAGAACCGTATAACCGATATCTTCCGGTTCACCATGGTATGGCAGTGCATTGTATTTCGCGAATAAGTCCAGCACCTCATTGGGCATGTTATTCTTAGCCGCTGGTGTCAGGATCAATCCCGGAGCGACTGCGTTAGAACGAATATTATATTTTCCATATTGGGTTGCGATATATCTTGTAAGATTTACCACGCCGGCTTTAGAAGCCCCATACGCTGCCCGGATGGCATCGGAAGCGAAGCCAGCCATAGAAGCCGTGTTGATAATAGAGCCGCCACCTGCTTCGATCATATGAGGAACTGCATACCGCGTGCCGAGCAATACGCTCTTCAGATTGATATTCATGAGACGATCCCACTCATCGAGGTCCATATTGACTACGTCGAGGTCCTTCTTGAGATTGGTCAAACCGACATTGTTAAACAGTGTCGTGATTTTGCCATACTCCTTGACGGTGAATTCAACGGCTTCCTTGATGGAATCTCCGTTACCGGCATCCACGAATACGACTGCTGCCTCGCCGCCTTGAGCTTTAATGTTCTCTGCCGCTTCCTTTGCCCCTTCGACATTGAAGTCAGCGATAACCACTTTTGCTCCTTCTTTAGCCATTAATTGGGCTGAGGATAAGCCTATACCTGAAGCGCCTCCCGTGATCAGCGCTACCTTATTATTCATTCTTGCCATTTTTCAGGCTCCTTTCTTCCTGCACTCTATAATGAGTAATATACTTAATATTTAGTCTTCTAAATATTACAGTTCTAAATATTATCAAGAAATAGACACAATTGCAACGAAAATATTGCGATAGTTGCTTGACAACAAGTATGACATGTGCTAAATTTCACTAACTTTTTAGGCAAAATGGATTTGCGAGTCTCCGATATACCCACTTTCTTCCGTAAACACTTCCTGTAATTGGTGTTAACGGGGTCAGGGGGACCACCTAAGTCCATGTTTCCTCTTCCAAAAAGATACAAAAAAGGTTCCCATGATCCGTAGTGGGAACCTTTTTCATATGGATTCATGACGTCGATAAGGATAATTGTTGCCTCTCCTAAAGTGCGCGGGAGCTTTCGCTATACCATTTTCTTAGCAAGTTGATATGAGCCTGATGATAGCGGCTGTGGTCAGCCATATGCCATATTCCCCAGCGTATGCTGGCTTGTTTCTCGTTCTGATGGCCAAATGTGACGACTCGCTCCAGATCGGCATCGGTCAATTGGGAACAAACATCCTGCAGCATGCTCATCACATCTTCATAGTTAGACGTCAGTGTGTCGAGCGACACTCCCTCAACCATCGGCAGCCTGTTATGTTCATCAATCATGGGTCCATACTGCTCTATGAAAGAACGTGGTAGCGGCTCTCCCTTGATCCTGTACACCCAGTTTAGGTCCACATACATAATATGTCTGATTAATTGAGCGGTACTGTTAAAATGGCTGGTAGGACCCTTGTAGTCCACTTCTGCCTGCGACATGCCTGTTGTGATAGACCGCAACCGCTCGTAATTCTCCTTAACAGCCGAATATAGCATGCCTACAGTCGGTGACATGTTCGCTTCCCCTCGTAAATCGTACAGCATCCTGGCATTCCCTCCCCCTTGGTTATAGGTTTCTCTCATCCCTATGGTTCATAAATTCATCATAATCACAGCTAACAGATCGTTCAATAGGTTATTCGCTAAACTTGGCGGGAAGCCTAAAAAAGAGCGCTCCCCCTAAGAGGAAACGCTCTAGTATTCATTCATATTATTTCAAGCCCAGCACTTCAAAATCATAAATTCGGGCTGCCGTATCGCCGCCTTGCGTCGCCTTCTCTACTTGCAGACGCACATACCTCGCGGAGGTAAGCTCGATAGCATGGCTGCTGACTGCTTTCGTATTGTCTTTAACCGATACCGCATCCTTCCATTCCTTGCCGTCCATGCTGACCTGAATGGAGAATGCCCGCGTATTAAACGCAGCTGGCTCGCCTCCCGCTTCCGCATGCTTAATCACGAATTCGCTGATCTTGTGCTCAGCTCCGAGGTCTACCGTGAGCGAGTGAGGCCCGTCTCCGACCGCACACCATTTGGTAGCGACATTACCGTCTACCGCAAATGGAGGAGATTCCTTTTCGTTCACGAAGCTGGATGCCGATGCCTCCTTGCCCAGGGCCAGATTGCCGACGCCGTTCTCCGCTTCCCGTGTAACCGTGATAAGCTTCTTCTGTACCTTGTCCTCGCCTACGCTATTCTTGGCAGTAAGCGTCACCTCATACGTTCCTTCCTCGGCATACGTCACTTTTGGATGCTGCTCCGTGCTGGACGCAGGCTGTCCGCCCGGGAAGCTCCAGTTCCAGGACTCCGTCACCTCCGAAGAAAGATCGGTAAATCGAACCGTTTCCCCTGGCGCAATCAAGGTTTTGTCCGCCTGGAAGGCTGCAGTCGGTTTTGGATATTCCGGCCAGTCGAAGCGGATCGACGACGCCTTGCCTTGCTCGTAATGGCGGTTCACCGGAATCACCACTAGTTTGGTGGACTGCTCTTTTTGCAGCCGCTTCATTTCTGGCACATAATATACGGTATTTCCCGTCATACCCATCAAGTCATATTTGCCGTCCGGATGCACCCGGTACACCTGGTAATACATCACGTCTTCAGCCTGTTTCGGTGCCTCCCACGACAAACGTGCATCTCCATAGATCCCGTCACGGAAGTCGTTGTCTATAACCCGCAGATCGGTCACCTGGTGCGGCTTCTTCGCCTTATCATTCACCTGTGTAACGGCCAGCTTGCCGATGTTAGCTTGGTAATTCGTCATATCCGCCGCGGATTCGAACTGAAGCGAAATTCCCGTAATCGTACGACCTTTGAACTTGTTCAGTCTGACACTGCCCTGCTTCCAATCCTTGTTCGTACCTGCCTGAGTCCAGTTGGTCGGCTCGAAGAGCACATATTCATCCGGCGCATCAGCGAAGGCCAAACCGATCTTCACCTTGGCATTCTTCGCATTGTCCATATAAACAAGCGATACTTCTGTCGTCGCTTCTACCGGAATACTCGCCTTATACAGCTTCACATGAGTAGAAGAGCCTTTGCTAACAGGACCTGCTACCTGAAGCGAGCTGCCCCCGTAGAATGATTTACTGAAATCAAAGCCAGGTTTAAGGGCTTCCCCCTTACCGTTGGTTTCCGTGATCCAGCGCCAGGTCGGCAAAATATCCTGCAGACTTCGGTTGCTCCAATCGCTGCTTCGCATCTCTTTGCCATCTACTGCAAACATATGGCCATTCCCTGTATTGAAGTGAGTAACAAACTCGGAACCGGTCAGCACCGTTTTGGCAACGACATCATGGGCAATCCCTCTCCAGGCGAGCGGATCGGCTCCTTCAGGCTGGGAGGTATTCGCCGGGTTCATGGCGGGTCCCGCCCAGAAGATCTGCTCCTTCTTCATGTATTCCTCATGTGTCTCAGAGCTGTTGAACGCCCAGTCAGGACGGTAAATGCCAAGTGAAGTCGTTGCTTTCTCACCTTCCGGGAACAGTACCGGCCAATTGAACTTGCTGTTGTAGCCGTTTGCCTCCACATCAATTCCGGCATACAGATCATACGGGCTGCGGCCAAGCTCCGCTGCCTTCGCCGGGGAGTTCAGGAATGGGGTAATATAATCGTATTTTCCGTTCTTCTCGTCTTTAAACTGCCAGCGGAAATCGATAAACATATTATCAGACACCCGCTGATTTCCCTGCTGGAAGAACATCTTGTTCTGATCCGTCAAAGCCCCCTGCCATTTCACAGGTCCTTCCTTGATCATGGAGTCGTACCAGATCACCTCCATGCCCGGTGCTTTCTTCTGCTGAAGATACGTTAAGAATTCAGCCATCTTGGCGGCATCCTCCGGAGTTCCGCCCTGGGTCTCCTGATTGATGAACCAGCCATCAAATCCGTAGTATGTAGCAACCTCAATCAGCTTGTCAGCAACCGGGAAGGACCCATCCTCCCGCTGTCGCAGCAGATCATGCAGCCACTCTATCTTGCCGCCATGCTCCGTTTGCGGTAAGAAAACGGTTCCAAAAACAGGAACGCCATTCTTGTGAGCCGCATCAATGACATCGGCGCTTGGCGGAACAATCAATCCTTCACCTGCTGAGCCACCCCACATTACCAGCTTGTCGATATACTGCCAGTTACTGAAGGTATACGTATGGAACTTCTCAGAGCCTTGGGAAGGAGCTCCGCTGGTGCTTGGATACATGGAAGCAATTGATAGAACCTTCACTTCCTCCTTGGCATGGCTGTTGACCTTGCTGCCCTGGACACGCTTGGATTCCAGCTTCACGGTTCCCTGATTAAAGCGTGCATCCTGATCCTTGGACGGCGACCATTCCAGCAAGCTGTTCGGGTACCAATAGGACGAGTGAGGCTGGGCTGCTTCGGCTTCACCTGCAAGACCCGTCAGGGATGCAGCTAGCAAGGCTGTGCTCATCCATACCGTCATTCTGCGTCTCCACTTAGCTTTCATGACATAATCCGGTTTGATTCTTTTCATCGGAAAAAACCTCCTAAGATGATGAATTCGTATTGCGATGCTAATCTTTTCCACAAAGAAACATATTAAATAGAGAGAAACGGCCGTGATAATTCAGCCGTTTCTACTCTTTCAACCACTTCTTATGCCTTACTTGTTCTGTGCTTTCCACTCATCAAATTGCTTTTGAGCTTCAGCGATGACTCTATCAATTCCAGCATCCTGGAACTTTTGTTTTGCTTTTGGCAAGTATTCTTCAGGATCAACGGAGCCTGTATACAGCGCAGGAATAAATTCCTTCGCGACGTTCGTGATAGCTGCAACTTCTGTTTTCACAGGAGCTGTGTCGAAGTTAAAGCCGAACGTAGGGGCTACCACGGCGGAGCTGTTAAACTTCTCGAATGCTTCCCACTTGTCCTTAGGCTCGTCTTCATGAAGGTATGTCAGGAACATATTGCCGAGTGCAAATCCAGGCATTGCATAGTTCTCCTGCATGGCAGGCATATCTTCAATGTACGGGTCCTCAAGCTTCTTATAATGAGTTCCTTCCAGACCATATTGGATCATATTCCGTAGTTTCGCATCCGTGTTCAGCAGGTTCAGGAACATCATCGCCCGCTCCGGATTTTTGGAATAGGAGGAAATTGCCATCATCGAACCAGCCGCGGAGCTGGTGTAAATAACGGGATCATGCATCGGTCTTGTCACGATGTCATAGCCGGCGTTTCTGGACCAGCCCAGTTCAGCGTATGGCTGTGTAATTTCGCGGTCTACAAGCCATTTGCCCGTCTTGATGTTATCAATGCCGTCCAGTGTAGCAACATCCTCACGCACATAACCTGCTTTGTAGTATTTACGCATGGTAGTCAGAGCAGATTTCAGTTCAGGCGAATCCAGCAAATTCACAAATTTAAAGTCTTCTGTATCGAGGTACATCCCGATTGGAATTTCATCGCCAAGCGGATAATCGAACGGCATGTACGGTTTAAAGCCCTTTGGTACGGCAAGTGGCGTAATATCTGCAGACTCATTCTCTTTGATCGTTTTCAGAAGTGGCTCCAGATCTTCAAGCGTTGTTACATTGGAGATATCCAGGTTGTACTTATCCAGGTACTTCTTGTTGAAGCGCCACACAAACTGCTGTGCCAGCTCCTTGTTGGCAGGGATACCATAGTTCACGCCGTTAACCTTCGTTCCTTCCAGGAAACGAGGATCAAGCACTTCCTGAATGCCTTTTCCATACTGATCCAGCAATTCATTCAGCGGCTTAAACGCGCCTTTAGCCGCATTTGGCAGATAGTCGAATGCCCATGAGCTTGTGAAGGCAATATCGTAGTTCTCACCGGAGCTGGTAATAACCTGCATCCGCTGGCTGTAATCGCCCCAGTCGATCATATTGATCTCAAGCGTAGCGTTGATTTTTTCTGTCAGATATTTATTGATTTCCTCTTGAACCTTAGGAAGATCCTTCTGGTTAGGCCCGATCATGTACATCTTGAGCTTAACCGGATCCAGCTTGGAAGCATCAATCGTACCGTCGCTTTGCACAGCCTCCGCTTCCTTCGCAGGTTCATTCGGCTTATTGGCTTCTTTGCTGCCGCCACAGGCCGACAGTACCACTGACAGCATAAGCACGAGCGCAAGGGACAATACCGAAACTTTTTTCTTAAACATGTGTTTTCCCCCTGTATCACTTTTGTTGGTAATGCTATATTGAGACCGCTTACACACCTGTTGCATTAAAGCCGGATTTCTCCGGCCGTGTGTTAATGCGGGTTCAACCATATGAAATTATCCTTTGACTGAGCCTACGGTCAGGCCCTGAACGAAATACCGCTGGAAGAACGGATATGCCATGACAATCGGCAGCGTAGCGAGTACGACCATTGCCATTCTTACCGTCTCTGTCGGCAGACCGGCTGCTGCATCGAATCCACCGATATTCTGCGCATTCTGCGTCAGGAAGTCCATGTTCTTCTCGATCTGCATCAGCATAAACTGCAGCGGAGGCGTCGACTGCGGATTGTTATAATACAGCAAGGCGTTGAACCAGTCGTTCCAGTAACCCAAAGAGCTGAACAAGCCGATAGTGGCAATCCCCGGCAGCGAGACTGGCAGCACGATGCGGGCAAAGGTCAGGAATTCGCCGGCTCCATCTATTTTCGCAGACTCGATAATTTCGTCCGGAATCGTCGTTTGGAAAAAAGTCCTCATCACGATGATGGAGAACGCACTCAGAGATAACGGGAAGATGAGCGCCCAGATCGTATTCTGCAGATGCAGGAACTGGGTCATCACGATATACCCCGGTACCATACCGCCCGAGAACAGCATGGTGAAGAAGGCCAGAAAGCTGAAGAACCCTCTAAATTCGAAATTTCGGCGAGACAATGCATAGGCATAGGTCGTAACCAGTGCCAGACTCACCAGCGTTCCCAGCACCGTGACCAGGAGCGTTAAGCCGAATGAGGAGAACAGCTTGCTTCCGGTTTCAAATATATATTCATAGGCCTGCGTGCTGAACTGGCTCGGGAGAAGCCTAAAGCCCTCCAAGACCAGTGTCTGCTCGTCGGTCAGGGAAATAATAATAACAAATAGGAACGGAAAAATACAAGAGAACGAGAAAAGGCCGATCACGATATTAAAAATCGTATTCCACACAGGGGAGATGGCATTATAGTCTCTCTTTCTTGAACGCTTTGCCGGCTTGCCGGCAGGCTGCGTTGATAGCTGCGACATGATGAAACACCTCCCTCGGATTAGAAAATCGCATGATCTTTTTCAATTTTACGAACGATATAGTTGGCAACGAGAATCAGAATCAAGCCTACAAGCGATTGGTACAAGCCCGCCGCCGTACTCATTCCGATATCTCCCATATTGATGAGTCCACGGTAAACGAAGGTATCGATAACGTTCGTGACCGGATACAAGGCGCCGGAATCCTTCGGAAGCTGATAGAACAATCCGAAGTCGGAGCGGAAGATGCCCCCGATCGCCAGGATCGTCAATATAATCATAAGTGGCTTCAAGAGCGGAATTGTAATGTACCGCACCTGCTTCCACTTGCTGGCTCCATCAATAACAGCCGCTTCATAATAAGACTTGTCGATCCCGGTAATCGCGGCCAGGTAAATAACGCTGTTGTAGCCCACGCCTTTCCAGATGCCGACAAAAACGAGAATGAAGGGCCAATACTTCGCTTCGGAATACCAGCTGATCGGATCTCCTCCGAAATAGGTAATGATCTGATTCAGCGTTCCTTTGTCCACACTGAGGAAGGTGAACGCAAAATAACTGATAATAACCCACGACAAAAAATGCGGCAAAAACATGCCGGTTTGATATACTTTGGCCGTCCGCTTGTTGACGAGCTCGCTGAGCATAATCGCAAAGCCGACCGCAATGACTAGGCCCAGAATAATAAAGGCCAGGTTGTATAGGATTGTATTTCTCGTAATGATATAAGCATCATTGGTCGTAAACAGATACTCGAAGTTTTTAAATCCTACCCATTCGCTATTGAACACGCTGGCAAAAAATCCGTCCGGGCTGATGCGAAAATCCTTAAAAGCGAGAACGGTACCGAACATGGGCAAGTAAGCAAAAATAAGAAACCAAATGGTTCCCGGCAGTATCATCAGCAGCATAAACCTGTTGCGTATCACCTTTTTGATGAACCCCGACATGAACATTCCTCCTCTTTCCTGTTAAATCCGAGTGATGCGTCCATGGGATCGTTCTCTCACTCATCTTTAACCTACCTTTATTGTGCCTAGAAAGCGCTGTCACCCTCAAGTTGAAAAATACTAGAATGGGATGGAAAAATTAAAGATCGTCTGCAAACAGCAAAAAACAGGCCATGACGTATGAAGTCAGAGCCTGTTCCATAGATTTATCATTCATTTAGACCCGGTACATGGACCGCATTTCGGTCGGAGATACACTTGTATATTTCTTGAACTGCCTGTAGAAATACGAGCTGTCCGTATAGCCTACATTAAAAGCGATATCTGCCGTCTTCTGATCCGTATGCAGCAGGAGCTGTGTCGCTTTCTCGATGCGGTACTGGTTCAGATAGTCCGAGAAGCTTGCCCCCACCTCCTGCTGAAAGAGCTGTCCCAAATAATTCGGATGCATCTGCAGGCGCTGGCTCAGCGTCTTCAGCGATAACTCTTCCGGATAATGGTGCCGCACCTGGTCTACAAGAAACGAGACATGCATGCTGTATCCCTGCTCTGCTTCTTGTAGGCGCTGGAGGCTGCGCTCCACGATGTACCAGACATGATTCCGGAGCCCCTGAAGCGTATTGATTCGGTGCATGGGCGTAAACACCTCGCTGTAATCAGGGGCCTTCTCCATATCCTTGGCAGCGATCATCAGCTGGACGGCCGCATTCATGCAGGCTCCCCGGGGAACGGTTGATACCTCGCCGCCGCAGCCAAGAGCAGATGCTATAAAAGCCTGCAAAGCGGATTTGTCCCCCTCGATTAGCAGCTTGGCGAAGGTATCTGGACGGAAGGATGGCGAAGAAGCCTGAACGGGCTCCGCATCCTCCGGTCGACTGTATAGTGTCATGTCATCCCCAGCAATCAGGCAGGCTTGGAACTGGCTCTTGGCCTTCCTGTAATTCTCCTGAATATCCTTGAATTCATGGCCTTCAGCCTCTCCTTCAGAGCACCACATCCGAAGACCGGTCAACTGCCGCAGCTTGGTCATGGACCGCTGCATTCCCTTCCGCGCAGCCTCCTTCTGTTCATCCATGGAGACCGACATGACTACGATATCATCATCCGCATCGGGGAAACAGATCACCTCCTGGCCTTCCCCCAGCTCTTCCGAGAACACCCGGCACAATTCATCGGCCAGGCTGGTCAAGCGGTAGAGCTGCGATATTGCGCATTCATCAGAGATGATCCGCATGACGTACACCTGATACGATGCATAGTTCAGCGGGATTCCGAGAAGCTCAGCCCGTTGTTTCAATTCCGAGCTTCGGATGTCGCCGCTTACCCATCGCTGTAATATATTGCTGCGGAGAATCTTCCAATCCTCCTCGGAGCGATACCGCCTTAATTCTTCACGCTCCCAATCGCCCTTGATATGCTTGATGGTCGCTTCCAATTCCTCGATATTGATCGGCTTCAGAATGTAATTCTGAATGCCGAGCGTGATCCCCATCTTCACATATTCGAATTCCTCATACCCGCTCAGTACAATAAATTTCGTATTCGGGTGTATTTCCTTCACCTTCTTGATCAGCTCAAGACCGTTCATTCTGGGCATCATAATATCCGTGATCAGCAGATCCACGGGCTCCTCCCGCAATCTCTCCAGCGCCTGCAATCCGTCGTTGGCCGAGCCTGATATATGCAGATCGTAATCCTGCCACTCCACGATGTTGGCCAGGCCCTGAGCGATCAAAGGCTCATCATCAACAAAAAATACCTTTCTCATGTCGTCTCCCCCTTGCGAAGCATCGGTATTTCCATGCGGACCTCGGTCCCCACTCCCTCTGTGCTGTTTATGAATACGCCATAATCATTTCCGTAATTCATCACGATCCGTTCATGCACATTCATCAGCCCAATGGAGCGATAACCCTTATCAGGAGGCTGAAGGATCTTGTCCAATGTCTGCCGGATTTGAGTCAGCTTCTCCTCCGGTATGCCCGTTCCATTGTCCGAGACGATGATGACGATCCGGTCTCCGACCCCTTGGGCTCGCACTGAAATTTTATTATTGTCCTCCAGCGGACGGAATCCGTGAACGATATAGTTTTCCACGATGGGCTGGACCAGCAGCTTGATAATGCTGTAATTCTGGATTTCGGGGTCCATCTCAATTTCCGTCTCCAGCCGGCCCTCATAGCGGATGCGGAACAAATCGAGATAAACGGAACACATGTCGATTTCTTCTTCGATGGTCACAATCGTGCTTTTTTTGACCATGCTCTTGAACATCACCGACAAGCTGTATATCATCTGCCCCACTTCCTTGGCCCCGACAAAATAGGCCTTCATGCGAATGGATTCCAGCGTATTGTATAGAAAATGAGGATTAATCTGCGATTGCAGGGCAACCAGCTCCGCATTCTTCTGCTTGATCTCCGAAGTGTACATTTTATCGATATACTGCTCCAAACGGTCGCCCATATCATTGAAACGGCGGGAAATCTGCTGGAGCTCGTCTTCGCCGGACATCTGGATACGCGTCGACAGATCACCTTCGCCGATCCGGTTCATCGAGCGGATGATCCGCTGTACTTTCTTGGAGAACTTGCGCACGATCGTAAACGTAATCGCAAAGCTGGTCACCATAAACACCAGCGTCACCAGAATCATGCCGGTCCGCAAACTCTTCGTGCTCTCCTTAATCATGGATTGGGAGACAATCCCTACAACGGACAAGCCTGCGTTGCCGACGTTCAATATATTCACTTTGGAGGGTTCATCCAACTGTACCCAGTCCCCGGCTTTCTCATGCTCTAACTGATAGGGATAGGTTTGCCCGTACAGCACATCCTCCGAATCATAAATAACGGTTTGCTGTGCGTTCAATACGAGAATTCGGCCCTTAACCGAAGCACGGCTCTCCAGCCAGGATGAAATTTGCCGGGCATCAAACTCCACATTCATCATGCCTACCCTCTCCAGGGTCCACGGGTCCTTAATCTCTCTCGAATAGGAATACGATCTGGGGCTGGAGCCATCAGATGAGGGTGAAGCCTCGTTCTGAGGCATGGTATCCCAGCTGTCCTGCTCCCTGCGGGCGAACCAGGTCTCCCACTTGTTCTTGGAGCCGGAGTCATTATTGAGCTGCTGATTGTTCCGGCTGATATGCATGTAAAAATTGTTAGGATAGCTGTAGATGGACACGCTTTTGGCGCTTGACTCCTGCTCCAGATAATTTTTCAGCAGGGGGTTGAAGGAACGTAAGCGCTGCTCCCCCGTTTTGGCGTACAAATCGAGGCGATACTTCAGATAACTCTCATATTCGTGATTCAAGAAATAGATCAGATCATCGCTCAGCGAGGCATCTCCGTAAATCTGCTGAAATATATTCTGTATGCCTTCGTACTGCAGACTTAGGTATATATTCAGGACATGTGCGGATTTGAGATTCGCGTCCGTCTGCTCACGAAGTATGCGCTGCGTCTGATATTGATACACCAGAGTCGCGGCAATCGCGAACAGTACGATCATGACAGCTGAATAGAGCACGACGATTTTATTGAACATTTTTCGCTTTAGATGGTTTAAATAGAATTGGCGCAGTCTGAAAATATGCAACACACCCTGTTCTATAAAGGTCACTTCGGCACTCAGTGTACACCCTTTCCCTAAACCCGGCAAATGAAATTTGCCCTGTTCACAGGTACACAGATAAGAGGAGTGACCTTCATTCGCTTGGATCGAACGGGCTGGCGGCGTTGAGCCTTCCACTTCCGCATAGGGGGACTCTTTGAGCAACAGCGAAAAGCCGTCCATGAATGGACGGCTTGGTTATTGTTTTATAGGGAGGATTCCCCTGATTTCACATGGCTTTCTATGCCTGTTGGTTGATTTTTTCACGGCCTAACAGCAGCCAGAACAACAATAGCGAAACGGCTGCAACAATCGCCAGTACAATCAATACAACGCTGAATGAGAGGGTATCAATCATAGCTGCGGTGTAGGCAATCCCGATCGATGCGGCTACATTTAGGACCAGATTGTAGAACCCGATCGCTGTTCCGACCTTTTCCTTCGGAATGGTACTGATGCATGCATCAAGCATCGGGGCATACATCAACGCGAAAGAGCCGGAGAACAGGATCATGGAGATCACAAACAGGATATATGAGCTTTCTACAAACAGTCCTGGAATCAATACACTTAACGCAATCAGGAGCATAGCTAACGAAATCGTCTGCTTATTGCTTAAAGCTTTGGCAATTTTCCCCGATAGGGCGCCAACCAGTACAGCTGTAACATAACCCGGAATCAACAAGAGGGAGATGGTATCCAGCTCCAAGCCATATACTCTTTCAAGCAGGAACGGGAATATGAATATATAGCCTAGCTGTACGGTATAGATGACAAATGCCACCGTAATCAGGGATACAAAGCGCTTGTTTTTGAAAAAGGAAATACTGATGAGTGACTTGGAACTCTTACTGATATAGGCAATAAAGGCAGCTAGGGCCACCGCAAAGATCACGATATACAGCCAATTAAAATTACTGATGAACAGCATGACCGAGGTAGCGATGGCAGCAATCAATACTAAGCCTATGATATCAACATGGCTTTTCTTCGATTTTTCCTTCGGAAGATACTTTAGGATAAAAGGAAGAATGAACAGGGTAATCAATGGAACCAGAAACAATGTGGTCCAATGCAAATAGGTTGAGATATATCCGCCCGTTATGGAGCCAATGACCAGCGATAAAGAGTAACTGCTTGTACTCAAGCCCAGGAACTTTTTATGCTCGCTCTTCGGCAGATGCTTCGTGACATAGATGACATATAAGGTTTCAGCCGAGGCCAGCCCAGCTGTTTGTATAATTCTAGATACTAGAATGAGTTGGAACGAGTCTTGGAATACATAGCCAATGACGGAGCCTATGCATATTAAGATAATACCAACACTCAAGAGCGTTCTAATGCTGATCGAGTCTGCCAGCGATGCATATACAACAGCCCCAATACCGATGATCAGGCCGGCCAATGTCGCCAGCCAGCTTACCGTTGCTGCTGAAACACCGAGATCGTCTGCAATGGCAACAGAAATGAGTTTAAACGAGTTATCAACAATTAAAGCAAATACAAAAAAGAATAAAATGACCGGAATGGCTTTCTTCGCATTATTCTGCTGCATTTCTGATGTAATGGTCGCCACTTGTTATTTTCCTTTCGTGGTTCAAATTTATTGACTAAGCAAGTTCCAATGCGATTTCCATCATGTTCGTAAAGGCTGTTTGTCTTTCCTCTTGCGTCGTTTGCTCGTGTCTGAAAATATGGTCACTAATGGTTAAGATGCAAAGTGCATTCACGCCTGCGCGTGCTGCATTCATATACAGACCTGCCGATTCCATTTCAGCACATAATATGCCCATTTCACTCCATCTTTGCAGTGCCGTTGGATCTGCATGATAGAAAATATCACTGGAAAGGACATTACCAACATGAACGCGCTGTCCCTTCTCATCCGCTATCTTCTTGGCTTTCTCCAGCAATTCGAACGATGCCGTGATTGAGTACTGTCCCGGAAGATTGTATTGAGATCCATAATTGGAGTCAGTTGAAGAGCCCATCGCAAAAACGATATCGTACAAGTTCAGATGATCCTGTATCGCTCCCGCAGAACCGATGCGAATCAGGTTTTTTACGCCGAAGATATTAATCAGCTCCCATGAGTACAGGCTCATGCTAGGAGTCCCCATGCCGGTACCCATAACAGAAATTCGTCTTCCCTTGAATGTGCCCGTATACCCCAGCATGCCGCGAACCTCATTGAACTGGACGACATCCTCCAAATACGTTTCTGCAATAAACTTGGCACGCAGTGGATCTCCTGGCAGCAGGATCGTCTCCGCGATTTCGGCTCCGTTAGGTTTAATGTGTGGTGTTTCTTTATGCATATTCGTTCTCCCCTTATGTTTATTGCTGTTGGTTGTTACCGCTTTCTTGATGGTGAAAAAAAATAACGGCGACGGTGTCCCCAACAAGTATTGTATAGTGGTCTAATTAGTTGTCTAATTAGTACATGAAAAACATACTATAATTATTCATCTTGATCAACTGGATAATTAAACCAGATTCCAGGCACAAAAAAAGCAATACATCATCCGGATGCATTGCCTGTTACTCTGCTCTTCTTATTTTTACCGTCATTCCTTGGTTTATCCTATTTAGTGGCATTAATTCGGATCTGGCTAAATTCCTTTGGGATATAGAATTTGTTATAAATCAGCGGATATTTATTATTGATAAACACACTTTCAAGTATTAGATCACATTCCGGACCACCAGACAACTTATGATCCTGAGACAACGGATTAGCCACAGTTGAATGCTTGATTTCAATCGTGGCGGTATTCGCCAGCTCATAGACTTTCTCTTCAAGCATGTCCAGTACTTGCTTCTTGTCCTGCAAGTCAAAATTCAGCTCTGATACGGTTTCGATCGCCATAAATGTAAAGGCAAAGGCTACGATACTGCCTCCACTTTTGTACCAACGTTCAAAGGCAACAACTGCGGCCGCTTTTCTCCCCAGTACTTGCTGCGTATAGTCGCTTTCCAAATCCAATCGAAAAGACATTTCTACCTCATCTATGGCTTCGGTATGGCATTTATATAACGGATGTCCGATTTTCTCTAAACCCACTGTCGTTTCGCGATTGCCTTGGGCTGTTGTGATGAAGTTCCCTTTTCCATGAATACTCTTAACTAATCCATCATCCTGAAGCAGGGCCAAGGCCTGCCTAAGCGTCATCCGACTGACGCCAAACATTTTGGCCAATTCCGTTTCTGTAGGCAATTTACTCCCTTTGGGAAACGTGCCGTCCTGGATGAGCACATAAAGTTTATCGTATACATCAATATACAGAGGTTTTTTTCCTCGTTGCAGACCATCAAACCTTATCTCCATTTTCTCACACACCTAATTGTTCCCTATGGGTATTTATATGTCGTTGCGCTTGTCTATTCTCTGCTATGCCATGGAATATGCCATGAAAGTATAACAAAGGTATTATACCATGAAACCAGCACTAAACATTCGGAGAGCGGTTGTTTATAATAGGTCACCCTATAGAACGAAAGAAAAGGGCACCCATCCAGGTGCCCTTTTTAGCGGCTTGAAGTGAAACTTAGTAAGTAGTCCAGCCGCCGTCGGCCGTTACGATTTGTCCGTTCACGAAGCTCGCGTCATCGGAGCCCAGGAAGATGGCCAGCTTGGCGATTTCCTCGGGTTGACCGATACGCGGGTTCAATGCCATGCCTAATTGCTGTCTGCCAATGCCGTACTGGCTGACGCTTGTCATGGAAGATTGAATATTCGTCATGACCGCTCCCGGTGCAATACCGTTGCAGCGGATGCCCTTATCCGCATACATAAACGCTGTATTCTTCGTCAGGCCAACAACGGCATGCTTGGAAGCTGTATATGCTCCTCCCGCACGTCCACCGTATAATCCGCCTGCCGAGATGTTATTTACGATGACGCCATGGCCTTGTTCAAGGAACAGGTTGCTAGCAAGGCGCATGGATTTCATCACTGAGGTTGTATTCACAGCAAAAATCTTGTCCCAACGTTCATCTTCAATTTCATTAACAGGCTCCATACCATCCATGATTCCCGCATTGTTCACCAAAATATCCAGCTTGCCATACTGCGCAATGGTTTCATCGAATAGACGCTGCAGATCCTCATCATTGGTTACATTCGTCTCGATAGCAAACGCTGTACCACCATTAGCAACAATGCCATCTACGACTTGCTTCGCGCCTTCCAAGTTCAAATCGGATACAACGACCTTTGCTCCTTCAGCTGCATAGCCTTCGGCAATAGCTTTACCCATACCTGATGCGGCACCTGTAACAATCGCTACTTTGTTTTCTAATTTCATAGCCGTGTCTCCTCAATGTTCAATTTTATTGTACATCTGTTCAATAAAATTATAGTAGAATGAAAATCACAGCACAAACAACAGAAACATGATAAAACGTTGATTATTAAACACATTCCTAAATTTATGTTTAATAGGGGAAGGAAATTTTCTTATGGATCTACGAATTATCAAAACGCATGAGCGCTTGCAGCAAGCTTTGCTCATTCTCTTAAAAGAAAAATCGCTAGATGAGATTTCGATTGCTGAGCTGTCCCGGCTGGCCAAGATCAATCGAGGGACCTTCTATTTACATTACAAAAATGTACATGGCGTGTTCGAACGTTATTTCTCTGAAATCGTGGAGGATCTGAAGCGTTCATTTGAACATCCATATGATGTGACGAATCATAATATTGACCAACTGCAGCCCGAGATGATTCAAATATTCGATCATGTCCAGAAGTACAACTCATTTTATCGCATCGTATTTAACGAGAAAGTGCCCCTTATCTATTATAAACAGCTGTTTCAGACGCTCCGCTCCATTATGAAGGAATTTGTGCAGGGTCACGCACACAACCTCACCGATCTGCAGCTGGACTATCTCCTGAGCTATCAGACAAATGCCATTATTGGCATCCTTATGCAATGGGACGAGAATGATTATGATTTGCCTCCTCAAACGATGAATGAGTACTTAATGCGTTATATTCGAATGAAATGAAACAAGCCTCCTCCTGAGATATGAAACCGTTCCCAGTTGTAGGAGAGATAGATGGGCGGATAAGAATCAATTCGTTTTATTCGTCGTATATGCAACCCTTTCTGGGAACGGTTTCATTCCTGCCAACTTACTACATGCTAAATAGAAGAAGCCATCCTGTACAGGATGGCTTCCGTGTATTGAGGAGTCAGGATTCGTTACGTCCCTGGTTCCTCTTGTATTCGCGGCGATAGGGTTAGAGTGGATCCCCACTTGTGTCCGCCATTTCTTTAGGTTCAACCATTAGGTTCAAGCACTCTTAGCATCACAACCATCGCTTCTGCCCTTGTTGTGCGGTCATTCGGCACGAAACGATTACCGCCGCGGCCGTCTATAAAGCCAAGATTTCGCATCGCTTCCACCGAGCCCTTTGCCCACTGAGGAATTGCTTTATCATCGGCAAAGCCAGTCACGATTTCGGCCTCAGATGACAGTTTGAGCGCACGGGCGATCATAACCGCCATTTCCACACGGGTAATTTGCGCATTCGGACGGAAGCTTCCATCCTCATATCCGCCGACAATGCCCGCCTGTACCGCTTGGACGATCGCTCCCTTCGCCCATGTGCCGATTTGATCCTTGTCGGTGAATGCTATGGTTGTGTCTTTCCCTTTCAGCTCCAGCGCACCCGCTAACATCACCGTAAACTCGGCGCGTGTAACCGGATGATTGGGCTTGAACGTCCCATCCGGATAACCGCTGGTGAATCCTTTAGCCGCGGCACGGTTGATGTAGTCCTCTGCCCAATGTCCCATTATATCGGTAAACACCGTGAAGGGCAGCTCAGGTTCCTCCTGCTCCGGTGTGGTTCTTACAATCGTGATCGTGTACGTATGCCGGGTGCCGTCTTCGGCCGTAACGATCAGCGGAATCACATTCTCCCCTTCCGCCAAGTCAATTACGATACCGCTGCTGAGCGCTTTGCCCTTCCATGTCACGTTGGCCGCCACATACGCTGCAGCTGCCTTTATCTCTAATTGCTTCGCTTCCGTGTAGATTTTATAAGTAAACATATCTTCACTAAATGATGGTGTAAGGGAAATACGTTTGCCATCCAGCCAAATTTCCAACGATTTCAGATTAGCGTTGCTGGATACATACGGGCTGCCGCCTGACGATTCTCCCCCTGAATTGCTGCTGCCGGAGGATATGGGCGGAGGCGAAGGCGGAAGCGTCCTGGCGGTCTTGCTTAATCCAGGATTACTTTCATTATTCGCCGCATCATAGGCTTTAACGGTAATTGGATAACTCGTCCCCGGAGCCAGACCCGCTATGGTATACGAATAGACATCGTCCGTAACCGAGTATTCATACTTACTGCTTGCTTGGTCCACTTTCTTCTCACCATGCACATAGAGGCGATACCCCAGTACACCTGCATCGTCTTGTGCAGCAGGCCAGATTAACTTCAAACTCGACTCCGTGATGTCCGAGATGGTCAACCTGCTGCCTTCCGGCCATGCCGGGGCTTCGGCTGCCAGCTCTTGCGGTGTTGCACTCACTTCATTGGAAGCTCTGCTGTCTCCGCTCTGGCTAACCGCCTTGATGACAAAGAAATACGTAACTCCATTGGTAAGTCCCGTGACTTCGTACTCGTAGACGGAGCTGCCTACCGTAGCGACTTCCTTCCCGTACAGGCCGGATGTTTCGCTTACGAATACTTTATAGCCCCCTGCACCACTGACCGAATTCCAGGAAAGTGCGACTTGCCCATCTCCAAGGATCGGAGCTTCCAGTACGGGAGCCTCAGGTGACCACGTGGTGGTATCCACGACCGGAATGACCAGCGTCTGCTGTGCACCCGCGCTGAACGTGAATGTCAATGTGAGCGTACCGACTGCCTCCGACGCCAAGTATTCCTTCTTGATCGTCAGCAGGTCACCGGCAATTGTATAATCTTTGTCCGCCGTTAGCTCCTCCAACCCGTTCTTAATACTAACCAGCGAATTGCCGTTCAGTGTTATTGTTGTCGTTATGTCGGCCTGATTGGCCGGGTTCTTATCGAAGCTGCCCGGGATGGGATCGACCATGCTGTCTTGCGGCGGCGCTGGCGTATCCTCGATCATAATGTCCCAGCTCTTGATCAGTGGCTGCTCAACCCCTGGTGCTTCAACTGTTATGGTTGTGTTCCCGGCGGAAGCAGGCGCAGTGAATGGGATAGAGAAATGTCCCTGGCTATCTGTGTTAACAATGGACGTTCCTTCAGTAGTGGTGAACATGATCTGTAAGTTAGCCTTTGTATCGATGCTTCCGCTGATTGTTATGGTTTTACCTGCTTCCAATTTGTCAGGAACATCTAATGAAATTACGGTTGGCGCTTGCAGCAATATGATAGATTCCAAGTCACTGCCAGTGCTCGATGTTGCCGAGATTTCGATCCGTTTGCCTTCCTTGGGAACCGATTGTGAAGTTAATCGAAGAGTATAGGTATCGATAAACGGATCCGCAGAATCAATCGATAGAACTCCTGAATTTTGAGTAACTTCCAAAAAACCGGATGCCCCCTTCTGCGCACTTGCGATTACATTTCCATCGATAGAGACATCAATCTGGTGAGCTCCTTTTGTTGACAACAATACATCTGCAAGAGATTCATTTGTAATATAGGCAGACGCATCGATTCGTTTAAACTTTCCATTGTCATCGACATTTGGATAATTGCGGTCATGTGGAACCGGCCAGAGCCTTGTAATCATTTTGCCAAAATCTCTTGTGATTTGGAATGGCCCGCTTTCTGCTAAGGTTTGGCCCTCGATTGCAAATTGGATAACCGCTGCTTGGATATCCTCGTTGGTACTAGCATTGAGGGCGCCAAGACCGGTAAATGAAGCGATTCCTGATGCATCAGTTGCAACTGATGTATTACCAATTAAAGTCCAATCGCCGGAGCTGTCTTTTTTCACGGCATGAACCGTTATTCCAGAAATGGGATTGCCGAATTTGTCTGTAACCTTCAGAACAGGCTGAACTTGAAGCAGCCCGCCCCCGTCCCCTGTTGGTCCTGCGGGTTGCCGACCTATCTTCACCGACCGATCGACGTGTGGCGTAGGCTGCACCTCAATGGCCGATGTGTTTGGTTCCACCAGTCCCTTAATATGAAACCGCAGAGTCTGCCGCGATGCTGAATTCAGAACGAGAGGTACGGTTGCGACACCGTTAGTAAACGGCACCCGGATCATGGTTTGCGTTCGGGTCAGCTCCTGTCCGGCAAATGTTCCTGCTGTTCCATTCGGCGCGGAAACATAGCCGCTGATCGTTATTTCCACCCGCTCGTTAAAGTTAGTATCAATGCTGTCATCCGCATTCCGCACTTGGAAACGCACACTTGCTGCCTCTCCTGCGTTAATGACAGACGGTTCGATCTCAGCCGTTCCCCGGTTTTTCTCATTCGAGAGTCTGTAGAAATAACTACCGTCACTTGAATCTATATAGGGTCCCTTCACGATCGTATCCGATCTCAGATTGACGGCGGGTCTCACACCAAGAGGGCGATCCGTGTAAAAAGGGCTGACTTCGCCTGTAGCATTTTTCACCAGATAAAAGATAGATTGATAATAGGAATTCGTTCTTGTCCAGTAATATTCCGACTTGTTGCCGTTAGCCTTCCTGTTATCCACATTATTGAAGTAAGGAATGACAGTCTGCCCCATCGTAATGAGCGGATCATTAATAGATACTAATTCTGGCGCAGATGGGACAAAAAAGGTATCGCTATCCAAATAGTCCGTAAAAGTCCCTGTATTGGTGACTGCGATTGCGCTTCGGAACAAAGGTGAAGCTTCCGGATAAAATGTATTTCGCAACCAAGCTTGAAGCTCTGAACCATCCCATACCTGCAGGTATGGAAATTCATGCTCCACATCAAATTCAGCCACAATATCCTTTGAGACGAAAAGGCTTGTATTCGACGCGTGTTTATCTTTATCCACCAGAACCCAGGAGATCGGAGCTGTCTTGTACACTTCTTTGTTTGAAGGATTCCATCCAGGACTCTGACCCGTAAAGTAATTCCAGTCCACGCTATCACGGATGTTCGTTCCGATGGGCATATCCCCAAGGCGATAGGCCTTCACTGAAGGTGCAGTCCAAGGAAGCAATACAGCTGTACTCTCAATCGGCGTCAAACCCGCCGCTTCGAACGAAACCTTGGCTCCTGTCACTTGGGCTGCATTGGCTGCACCAAGGTCGGAAAAGGTGACAATACCCCTACGGGCCGTCGCGGTCACCGCTCCTGTAAGGGTCCACCCCCCTGTATCCTTCTTGGATGCCGTCACCGACGTGCTATTGTCCTCCGCACTCCAATTGCCGTAAGCATCCAAAAGCGTGATGACCGGCTGCTGGGCGAACATGCCTCCGTTGCTGGCTGGAGCTTTAATGTCCGTAGTCAGCGACATCGTAGCTGCGCTTCCCGCCACCGGCGAGAGAATCAACTCATTGGCCGCTGGTGATGCAACGTCCGCTACTCGTACATTGATTTTATGCGTCTCTGCTTTGTTCAGTCTCACATTTATGGTGGCTATTCCTCTAGTGAATGTGACACTGACCGTGCCCGATGAGGCGTTTAAGGGCGTCCCATTCAGGCTGCCATAGGAGCCATCTGGTGCTTGCAAGAACCCGGAAACTGTTACTTCATGCACACCATTAAACGATGTATCCGTATTCCCTTGCGCATTCTTCACTGTCAGCGTGATTGTATCATCCATCCCGACTCCGGGGATGGACGAAGCGGCGAATGCGCTGACGGTTTGTGCGGACAAGCTTAATTTTCGGATACGACTATTAAAAGCTTCCGCTATGTACAGGTTTCCACTGTTGTCTATCGCCAATCCATTGGGGCTATTCAGATCTGCCGATGTCGCCGGTCCACCGTCTCCCGAATAGTCTTGTCGCCCCGTACCCGCTACCGTGCTAATATTCCCGGATGTATCGACTTTCCGGACTCGGAAATTGTACATATCCGATATATACAGATTTCCGCTACTGTCCACAACTACTCCAGTAGGTTCGTTAAATAATGCCGATGTTGCCGGTCCGCCGTCTCCCGAATAACCCGGTATACCCACACCCGCTACCGTGCTGATCTTCCCCGATACATCGACTTTCCGTATTCTAAAATCGGATGTGATATACAGATTTCCGATGCCGTCTACTGCTACTCCAATCGGGAAGACTAATTTGGCCGATGTGGCATTTCCTCCGTCTCCTGAAGAGCCGAGAACTCCCGTACCCGCTACCGTGCTTATTATTCCCGACGTGTCGACTTTCCGAATCCGGTGGCTGACTGTATCTGCGATGTACAGATTTCCGATGCTGTCTACCGCCACTCCAGACGAGTAATTTAATTGGGCAGACGTCGCCGCTCCTCCGTCCCCCGAATAGCCGTCTGTACCCGTACCCGCTACCGTGCTGATTTCCCCTGATACATCAACTTTCCGTATACGGTGGTTATAGCTATCCGCGATATACAGATTTCCGATGCTGTCTATCGCTACTCCACTTGGTTTATTCAAAGAGGCCGATGTCGCCGGTCCCCCATCCCCTGAATAGCCGTCAGTACCTGTACCCGCTATCGTGCTAATCTTTCCCGACGCATCGACTTTTCGGACCCGGTGGTTGGCAGTATCCGCGATATACAGATTTCCGATGCTGTCTACCGCCACTCCAGACGAGTAATTTAATTGGGCAGACGTCGCTGCTCCTCCGTCCCCCGAATAGCCGTCTGTACCCGTACCCGCTACCGTGCTGATGATGAAGCCGCTTGCAGCATAGACTCTGCCTCCAAGCCATTCTGGGAGCAATGATGTAATCAATAGAAAAGCCAGCATACTGGCTAATAGCCTTCTTACCTGTTTACGAATCGTCTTCCCCTCCCAAGACATATTTCTATGGTCCTGTTATCCCCTGTACTCCTTTATTCCTATCTGTCCTGTATCTATCGATCTCCTTCTATCCATTTATATTACTCATGAGTAGTATATTATAACTAACCCCAACTTCGTCAAGATGTGAATTAGCAAAATCCCCCTAAAATCGCTCTTTCAACTCGCCAAAAATTAAAGAGCTAAGCGAGAATAGATCGCTTAGCTCCTTGGTTTCTTTTGAATACCTATTTTATTACATCCTCATATCCAGACTTCATCATTGGCAATGATTAAAGGATTGACTCCCATAGAAGAAATATATTTAAGATGATGACTAAAGAAGCAACAATCCAGGCTAAAATGGTCGTCACCCGATGATTCACCAATCCGCCCATTATTTTTTTATTACTTGTGAACATAATGAGCGGTACAAGCGCAAATACAATCCCAAATGAGAGAATGATCTGGCTCATCACTAATGCATTTGTCGGATTTACCCCTAGAATAATGATGAGCAGCGGCGGGATCATCGTGATTGCTCTTCGAATATATAAGTTGATTCTTTTCTTAATAAATCCTTGCATGACAATATCGCCTGATAACGTACCAACTGAGGCGCTTGATAATCCAGCTATCAGCAGGCCAAGTCCAAATGAAATGGATGCGACCGGACCGACATAATCATTCAATTTGTTGAATGCTATATCTAGATCTTCTATGAATAAACCGTGTTTATGAAACAGTGCCGCTGACACCACCAGCATACTCATGTTAATAGCCCCTGCAATAATCATGGCAATGAGTATGTCGATAAACTCAAACTTAAAGATTTGTTTCTTCTCTTTATCATTCTTTCCTATGACGCGATTCTGAGTAAGCGAAGAATGCAGATAAATAACATGTGGCATAACGGTTGCTCCCAATATACCCGCTGCAAGCAGGATACTATCTGTACCTTGAAACTTCGGAATAAACATACTCTTACCAATAGCAGCTAGATCAGGCTTGACTAAGAAGATTTGGACCGCAAACGCCATGACCACTGCTAGAACCATTACACCAATGACTGCCTCAAATGAGCGGTACCCTCGTCGCTGAAACTCCAACAGGGCAAATGACGCGACAGCCGTAATCACAGCAGCTTCAACCATGGGAATGCCAAATATCAAATATAGCCCTAACGCCGCGCCTATAAATTCAGCCAAATCTGTTGCAATAATGACGAGTTCGCTTTGTATCCATAGAAAAATAGAAACCCCTTTAGGCACCCTTTCTCTGGCTATCTCAGGCAAATTCTTACTTGTCGCAATACCAAGTTTTGCTGACAAGGATTGAATGAGCACTGCCATTAAATTAGAAGCGAATATTACCCATAACAAGAGATATCCATATTTCGAGCCAGCCGTGATATTAGTAGCAAAGTTACCAGGATCAATATAAGCAACGGCCGCAATGAATGCCGGACCTAAGAATGGAAGGAACCTCTTTACCCCCGACACTTCCCCTTCTAACGCTGCTTGCGCCTTACGGGACGTTTTATTTAATTGTGGGCTCTTCGTTTGCGTACGATCCTTCAATATAATCATCCCTATTGTTTAAGTTTCCTTACCTACCATCCATCTTTATTTCGTGAATAAATGACTAGAGGTAGGCATTAAGAATAGATTACCCAAATTGACCATATTGATTCGCCTAATATCAAACCCCTTTACTTCAAAGGATCTGAATACATTTTGGCTAAAAACAAGAGACCCGGAAGAAGGCACCTTTTTTTAAAAGGTCCAGCTTACGGGTCACGGCTCATACTCTGGACAAACGACATTTAGAGCGCACCCTCCGGCCAGTACGATGATCTAAGAGAGACTCCTATAATGAAGTGCAGAGGGTCCGGTTTGTTTTCACTCAAGATTTGCGGGTCAACATCCTCTGCTTCGCTTCTGATTTCCGGCTACGAAATTCTGTATATACTCCAGCTGCTCTTCATTCGGCATGTTCTTCTGTACATCATGAAATCGGGCAACAGCCTGATCCAAAGAAACCTCTTGGTCGACGATTTCCCCGATGCGAACGAGCTCATCCAGGAAGCTCCACATGGCTGCATGCGTTTTTGGATCCTGATGACCTGTCACATAGTAATCTGCATCATACTTTTTAATTTTGTCTAGCAATAAAGTGAGCTCGTCCAGGTGATAACTCCATTCCCCGCTATAGAAGTCCTGATAAATACAATCACCTAGAAACATGATCTTGTCTTCAGGGACATAAACAATGGACGAATCCGGTGCGTGGACTCCCCCAACATGCTCAACGATACAGGTCACGCCGCCCAAATCCAGCTCAATCTTATCATTAAACGTGATGTCTGGCGCCTTGAGCACCAGATGATCCCGTACGGGCATTTCCAGCTTAATCATCTCACTGCAAAATTCGATCTCCTCGCCGGTTGCTACCCGCGAATCCAATGAGGCGTCATCCCATTTTAAAGTTTTCAAGTACTCGATCTTTTCTTTTGTCTGGTCATGGCTAATCGATAATAAGCTCATCGTCTGCATCCCAAAAATATGATCCCAATGCCAATGTGTAATAACAACAAATTTCACGGGTGCGATATCCATTTGTCCCACGAGGTGGAGAAAGTCCTTGGCATGAGCAGGTGAATTTCCTGAATCGACGATCACGCTCATATTGTCTCCACATATTAATCCGAGTGCGGGGCGATCCGTCTCTGAAACATGCGGCATATAGTATACTCGATTTGAAAGTTTCTTCAGCATGGACGTTACCTTCTCTTTAGTTAGTTTTAAAATGCATATTACTACAGGCCTTCTGTTATTATATCCTCTTGCTCGAAGTTATCCATATTGGCCGATTAAAGAAAAAAGAACCATCTCTGCCCCAGTCCATGGGGGAAATAGTCCTTCAAAATCAATCATTCAACATACCTAATTACATATCGCCGCTAAAGCGTGCGACTAAAATTCATACTTACTGAACCGTTCTCTAAGATCCTCTTCGTAGGGTACCCACTCCCAATCGCTCCATATAGGCAAGCTGGTAAGCGCCGACAGCTGATCAACAGCTTCCGCCGGGATCGTTGCCCTAATGAGACCGTCAAAATCTTCATTCCGGATATCCAACGTCTCTTGCAGGTAATCATCCTGAAGACGCGCTTCCTGGAGTCCGTATTCGTCTCTCGTTAGCGAATGACAGAAGATTCTCTCAGCTTGGATGGTTCCTCCTTCGAAAATAGACAACTCGAAAATTTCATCATTGATAAATCCGGCCGTCATCACAGGCTCTTCGATAAGTGTGGATAACACTTTCCCGACCTTTTTCACCGTTCCCCACACGAAGTAATCGTGAAGCACGCTGATCCAGTTTTCATTGCTTCTGCTTATGTACATGACAACGTTGTTCTCTTGAGAGTCATTTGGGGAATCTATTGATTTTGTGTCTTCTGACTCTTGGTTGGAAGACCTTCCTAATACTTCAGGGAAATCCTCGCCAAGCGCTCTTAAAGCTTCAATCGTCTTCTCAAGATTGCTGGACTTGATATGCAAATTCGCAAAACTTCTGCCCACAAGTTGACCTCCTCAAATTCACTAAATCCACTTATCTCCATTATAGTGAACATTTGAGATGGGTCTTCCTACTTTTCACCTGATTTATCAAAATAGGCTTTGTAAGGTTACCCGAAATATTGGGCCACAACCAAAAAAATGAAGCCTATCCTTCCGATGATGAGATTCTATAGAATGAAGATGTTCCCATCTGTAAGCGCTTCCCACGCTGCACATAACCCGGGAAAATCCATCAATCAAGGGAGGGTATTTATGAAGCAATTACAAATTTTAAAAAGGAGATATGGCCAAAAAGTAATAAGCTTGTACCTGGCGATCGTCATGCTGGCTGGCATCAGCTTATTGCCAACGCCAACGGTCCAGGCTGCCGCGGCAGGAGACACCATAACGTCGATGTCTTATTTTTCGGCAGCGGATGGGCCAGTCATTACAAAGTCCGGGGTTGGCCAGGCCAGCTATGGTTTTGTCATGCCGATCTTCAACGGAGGCTCTGCCACCTGGAATGATGTTGTTCAGGACTTGGGTGTAAAGGTGAAAGTGAGCGGCAGCTGGGTCGATATCGACAGTGTTAGCAGCTTTGTCTATAACCAGAACTGGGGGCACTGGAATGATGGCGGCTTTAATGGCTATTGGTTCACCCTCTCCAAAACGACTGAAATTCAGCTATTCTCCAAAGCAAACGGGGTGACGCTGGATTACACCCTTGTATTTCAAAACATCAATAAAACGACCATCACTGCGATGACCCCGACGCAAGGTCCGCAAATCACGGCAGGCTTCACAGGCGGTGCCGGGTTTACCTACCCGATATTCAATCAGGATCCAGCCATTACCTATGCAGCTGTTGCCGATGATCTGAAGGTGTATGTAAAGCCTGTAAACAGCAGTCAGTGGATCGATATCGACAATAATGCGGCCAGCGGCTGGATTTATGACCAGAACTTCGGTCAATTCACCGATGGCGGCGGTGGCTACTGGTTTAACGTCACGGAGTCGATCAACGTTAAATTGGAATCCAAGACCTCTTCAGCTAACATTGTGTATACCATTACCTTTAATGAGCCTGTAAGAAATTCCTATGTACTTACGCCATATGAAGGAACAACCTTTACGGCTGATCCGAGCGGCGCGATTGGTATTCCACTGCCTAAAATCGATGGTAGTGCTCCAATCGCTAAGGAGCTTGGCAATTTTGTATACCAGATTAACATCAACGGGCAGTGGATTGATCTGGATAATTCCAGTCAGAGCGGATTTATGTACTCGGCAAGTGGCTACAATAATATGTCGGCGGCCAATCAGTGGGGATATTGGGCGGACCATATCTATGGTCTGTGGTTCCAACCGATCCAAGAGGATATGCAGATCCGTATCGGTTATCCATTAAACGGTCAGGCAGGTGGAAATGTGGGCAGCAACTTCGTAAACTATACCTTCATTGGCAACCCGAATGCTCCTCGTCCGGATGTCACTGATCAGGAGGATATTCCGATTGGAACACCGAGCAATCCGGCCATAGAGGGCATGAATCTTATCTGGCAGGATGAATTTAACGGAACTTCGCTTGATCGAAGCAAATGGGATTATGATCTTGGCTATTATCTCAATGACGATCCTAACACCTGGGGCTGGGGTAATTCGGAACTGCAGCACTATACAGATAGTGCACAGAATGTGTTTGTACAGGATGGAAAATTAAATATCAGAGCTTTAAACGATCCTAAATCGTTCCCGCAGGATCCGAATCGGTCTGCACCGTACTCCTCCGGGAAAATTACGACCAAAAATCACTTTTCTCTCACGTACGGTAGAGTGGACTTCCGTGCCAAGCTGCCAACAGGCAACGGCATCTGGCCTGCACTCTGGATGCTTCCGAAAGATGATCGATACGGCGTATGGGCATCCACCGGTGAGATCGATGTGATGGAAGCAAGAGGACGCTTGCCTGGCACAACGAGCGGCGCCCTGCATTTTGGCGGACAATGGCCGGCAAACCGGCATCTTTCCGGTGAATATCACTTCCCGGCAGGGCAGACCTTTGCCAATGACTATCATGTCTATTCGGTTGTCTGGGAAGAGGACAACATTAAATGGTATGTCGACGGCAAATTCTTCTTCAAGGTAACACGGGACCAATGGTATTCGGCAGCAGCGCCAAACAATCCGAATGCTCCGTTCGATCAGCCGTTTTACCTCATCATGAACCTGGCGCTCGGCGGCACCTTTGATGGCGGCCGGACCCCGGATCCGTCCGATATTCCTGCAACGATGCAGGTGGATTATGTACGCGTGTATAAAGAAGGGAATGGCGGCGGCCAAAACCCAGGAAACGTGCCTGTTACCGGCGTAACCGTAAATCCAGTCACAGCTCAAGTGGAAGTTGGACAGAATGTGCAAGTCAATGCCAGCGTGGCACCGTCTAATGCAACGAATAAACAGGTCACCTGGTCGGTTGCAAGCAGCAGCATTGCATCCGTTAGTCCAAATGGTGTCGTGACTGGAATCGCTCCAGGTACGACTACCGTCACGGCAAAGACCGCCGACGGGAATAAAACCGCCATCGCCAACATCACTGTGGTACCGGCGCCATCCACCGTGATCGTCATCGGCGATGAGGTGAAGGGATTGAAGAAGTCCGGCAATAATTTGCAGTTCTATGTCAATGGCGCGACCTTTGCCGATTTGCACTATAAGATTAACAACGGGGGGCAGCTGAACGTTGCCATGAACCCGATTGGGAACGGCAACTATACTTACCCTGTCAATAATGTAAAGAATGGGGATACGATCGAATACTTCTTCACCTATAATCCGGGCCAAGGAGCGCTGGACACCCCTTGGCAGACCTATGTTCATGGGGTGACACAAGGAACACCGGAATAAGCGAAAGCCATCCTTGATGGACCTATCAGGTGTCAGCACCCGATTGCAGGAACGAATGATATACCATATCCATAAATCAGGGCCCTCTCGTTTCCAAGAGGGCCCTGATTTTATGTAGGTTAATGGACTTTAGCGAATGAATCCACCATCCACTTGGAGAACGTTTCCTTCTCTTCAAACTGCGGATAATGAGCGGATTGATCGTATGTTATAAATTCCTTTGAACGTGCATCAATTTGATCTAAGTATGCTTTGGCCGATTTCGCAGAAGTCATGTAATCATATTGCCCCATAATAAAATACACCGGTACATCTAGTTCAGTGACGATTGTAGGCAGAGGTTCGGCAATGGCTTGCTGAATTAAAATATCTTGTGAATAAGCTGCGCCAAGGTTATAACGGATACGATCTAATAAGTTATACTCTGGTCCAAACCATAGACCCTTTTCCATATCCGCGTTAGGATCGATCAGTCTTGCGGCGCCGTCATATTTGCGGACATATTGGCGAGGTGTTAACATATCGCCGTTTTGGACCTTTTCGGTTAACTCTTGCAAATATTGGACGTCGGTCGTATTCCCGCTCTGTTTGGCTTGATCGATCACATAATTCAAACCATCCCATTCGCTATCCACAATATTAGACATCTGCCCGATGCCAATATAGGCTTCGTATTTGTCAGGAGCTTGCTGTGCCGCCTGTATGCCAATATACGTTCCGAAGGAATGGCCGACGAGTATGACCTTCTGCTGATCAAAACGAGCCGATATATAATCCGTCAAAGCCAATAAATCCTCCACTAATAGATCTGTCGAAAGATTGGAATAGTCCTCTCCAAAGTGATAGGATTTTCCGCTTGCTCGTTGGTCATAACGGACAACCGTAAAGTCCTTCTCCAACAGGTCTTGGTACTTGGTGGCATAGGGGATTTCTGAAACGCCGGGACCTCCGTGTACAAAAATGACAACCGGATTGCTCTTATCCTGGCCTCGTATCATCAGTTCATGACCCGTGCCATTAATCTCGACTTGCTCAAGTACGCTTATGCTGTTTGGACCCTCTATTTTGGGAGTCCAGGTGGGAAAAATGAATGCTAACCCAACAAGCAATATAATAGCCGCCCCCGAATATAGCAAAGTCTTTTTTATCTTTTTGATAGTCTCACCCCCGTATAAGAGCAGTTTTTCTTTATACAATCATACTCTTATAATCAAAGGTTAACATCGGCCATACGCCGTAAGCCCAGCGAATGATTGCCTCTCCTTCCTTCTCACAGCCCAAAAGTGACAACTCGTGTATGATCAGATCAATATCTTATCGTTCACGAAGCCGCTTCCTATTCAATGGATTTTAGTTAAAAAGAGAAATGGGAGCATGGATGCAGCCCAGCAGGATAGCTGGTCTATGCTCAACATCCATCTCCCTATGAACCGGACTCAAATATGAGCCGTCAACTTCAATTCATCCATCTTATTTCTTTGACCATAATGCCGGTACAACGGGCGGTTCCCACCCTACCATTGAAGTATGTGCTTGGAGGCACCGATACGTTGATCCGCCGTACGTTACTTCATCTCCAATCTTATAGGATACCCCCTGGGCCCAAGGGGCCGGAGACGGTTGTGATGAATCCGTATCGGTCGTAATCGTTACGGCATTGCTTGCTCCAGACCGATTGCCTGCAGCATCGCTCGCCTTAACAGTAAATGTATAGGTGGTATTGGGCGTCAAACCGGTGATTGTTGCCGAGGTATTCGTAACGGTCGCAGCTAATGTGCTTCCTTGGTATACTTCATAAGCTGTTACGCCCACATTGTCAGTCGAAGCGCTCCAGCTGAGTGAAACGCTGGTAGCAGTTTTTCCTGTAGCCCTTAAATTACCAGGTGTGCTCGGGGCTTGCGTATCGCCGCCACCGCCACCATCGCTGAATAGAATCGATGCATTGGCTGAGCTCGGCTGATAGCCAGACAGTGTAGTCTCAGCTGCAATCTGATAACTGCCAAGTGCGGTTTGCATGTTGGAGGTTACCGACCAGGTCGCTATTCCCGAACTGTTCGTTGAAGCCGTATTGGTGACAACTGTACCGTTGGGACGAGTCAAGGTGAAGTTTACGGAAGCCCCTTGCAGCACATTGCCCTGCTGATCTGTAACTCTTGCCGTGATATTAATATTATCCCCACGCTGGTACACGGTTTTATCCGTTTGAACCGTTGTTCTGGTTTCTCGACCCGGCTGAGGCGTACCTCCACCGCCTCCTGCTGCCAGTACAGCCGCATGCGCATCAACAATGCCATAACCATACTGATTAGCGTTGCCGGCAGGCTGCGCCGTATTTCTGAGAATATCTCTTGCCGCAGCAGGAGTAAGACTCGGATTGACCGATTTCATGAGTCCTACTACACCGGCCACATGAGGAGTCGCCATCGAGGTGCCTGACATCGTTGCGTATTGACCGTTAGGAGCCGTGCTGTATATGTTCGATCCCGGAGCCATGACCTCCAGACCTGGGCCATAATTGGAGAAACTGGAACGCGTTCTGCTCGATGTAACAGATCCCACTGCAATCGAGCCGCTGTAAGCTGCCGGATAAGAGATGCTTGAGCGTCCTTCGTTACCGGTGGCCGCCACTACGATTGTGCCAAGGCTAACCGCTGTTTGAATTGCCTCCTCCATTCCGCGGTCATATCCTCCGCCACCCAGCGACATGTTGATCACATCGGCTCTTATATTAGCGGCGTGAAGGATCCCTTGTTGAATGCTGTACATTGAGCCTGTACCGCTGTCGCCAAGCACTTTAATCGGAACCAAGGTCGCGTTCTGCATGACACCTGACACGGATCCATAGCTGGCAATTGTACCCGCTACATGTGTGCCGTGCCCATGACGATCTATGGTGGTATTGTCTACAAAGCTCCGCCCCAAGCTCGTGTTCACCAGATTTCTCAAGCTCGTATGATTGCTGTCTATTCCCGTGTCCAGCACGCCCACTCGAACGGAGCTTGATCCTGTCGTGACCCCCCAGGCTTGCTGTACCTTTATCATGTCATAATGCCAACGTTGATTATTGTGAATAGCTTGGATTGATATATCATCCATGACGGGGGTTTCAAGCGCGTAGATTTTGCGATTTTCAGAGATATACCGAACTTCGAGACCGAGATTATCTAATGTTGCCTTCAACGCTTTTTTGGCCGAATCGATTGACTTGTACTCATCTACAGAGTACTCGATCAAGTATACCCATCCCATATTCTCTATCGCTGCAGCCCTGACGTCATAATCTAGCTGCTGTACAGAGAAGGTACCAACATCTTGTCCGAACAGTGAATCGGCAATCGCAAATCCGTTCTTCGTCAGGGGAGCTGATTTCATCAAGATATGATCAGCGCTTTGAAGTGAATTGGCATCCAGTGATTCCGCAATCGACACAACGAGTTGACCTTCCACATAATCCGTTGAGTAGCTTTGAGTTGAACTGCCAAATGATACCCCTGTAAAGAGACTTGCCATTAACAAAATAGCGACCAATAAAGAACTTGCCAACTTCCTCATCATTAAATTCCCCTCCAAGCATAAATTTGAGCCAGTTGTCTGGTCTCTTGTTTACTGCATGATGAAGTGGAGTTCGCCATGATGCCAAGTAAGCGCATACAGAAATACAAAAAATCAAATGACTTACTCCACTTTTCACTGCGGTCCTTTTTTCCCTTGATCCCCCCTTCTTATCATCATAAGTATGGGACACATGGTAAATAAATGACACTTTCTTCCTATCACATACTTTTATATCTTATTTTGGTAAAACACGAACGCTCATTCAGGCGTTTTCCTTAATATCTCGCTAACAAGGCCTGGCCTCACTGCATAGCAATATGCACGCTGATCTGCCCATAACAAACAAACCTCTCTGTATGCTTACAGAGAGGTTGTTTATCGTTACTTAAATTTTCGAAATGAATCATCCTGCCGGGGCAGGCTGCTATTATATCCCCTATTGCAGCGAAAGACTGATTTGATCCCCGGAACGGGTAATTTTGTAGATACCCTCCTGCATGTCAACGTCATAATGCTTTTTCAACAAGCGCTTTGCGTCCGAATCGGTCTCTACCACAACCAGATAATCATAGCTGCTCAAGAGGTTATCCATATTATCCTCATAGAACAAAACGATCCCGTCCACCTGCGGGGCATACAATAAATATTTCCCCACATATTGCATGTAGTAATTGGTTACCTGCATATCCGCGTCCGAGGCGTAGAACAGATACCTGCTGTTATCCTCCTCGCCACCTTTGTACCACCGATCTCCGGTAACCGCCTGAATCTTATACGGTAGCGTCGTATTGTAGCTTTTTGCAATAGAGACAATGCCGTTGTATTCCGACAACAATAAGGTGATGGCAATAGCGGTGCAGGCTATAATTCCTTTTTGATAGTAACCTTTCGTTTGGACACTCTTAAATGCGCGGTAATCGGGCACTTCACCGATCCTGTAATAGAAGGAACGCTCCAAATCTACAGCAGCGCAAAGCACCAGCCCACCGGCAAAAAGCACCACAATACTCGATGCATAACGCTCAAAGCCTGCCAGCCAAATCGCCTCATCCAGCGGCATGGAGTAGAGATATAGCCCCAGTATCCCTGCATAGTACAACACCAGTACGACATCCAGGGCGATCAGCGCTTTCCACAAATTCCATTTCTTCTTCAGCACAACGGCCACAAATACAGAAGCCGCAATCACTACGACCTGGAAGATGACAATCCCGAGCGCCGGCCGTGTTGTAAGATCAATGCTGGACTTTAGAAACAACGATATAATTTCACGCATTTGCTCAGGAGTCTTTTCCATCTGAAGACCCGCGGTTGAAACATCGAACTTGTTCTCGATCCCCTGAAATACCGTCTTCATCCGCCAGCTCCAGCCGAAGTATGGAAGCAATGCGCCGCAAAGCGTCAAGACAACAGCGAGTGCATCTTTCCAGCCGGGCTTCTTCCAATGGGTCAACCAGGTATACACCAGGAAGATCAGGCCGATTGCCGCAAAAATAATACCGGTGCTCTTAATGATCGTCAGCAGCCCGGCTAGTGGGAGAACCACGATACATGCCCGCTTCATATCATCTCGATACCGATGGACGACTGCGAAGATCGCCAACGCATAAATTGGGAGCAAGAAGTCCACCAACAGATTGTTGATGCGGATCGTAATATTGAAAAATGAAAGCGTAGAAAGGCCTAATCCGAGAAAAGCAAACAGAAGAAAGCGCCTTTTTTCGGTTACGACACCAAACATGGCATAGAAACAGGAAAAGATCAGCAGCCCTTGCGCCAATAGCATCATGGACTGAGAATGCCCTGCAAACCGGCAAACGTAATAGAGAAAAGACGAGATCCCCAGCGGATAATTCTTGAAATCAATCAGATTTGAATCCGGCGTCGGAAAGGCATCCGTGCTTAGCATCTGCTTCAAGACGATCGCCCAGTGTGAAAAATTATCGTAGTGCGTCAATTTGTTCTGGAACAGCACCAAGAGAAAAATGATGCTTCCTGCCAGAAAACAAAGATGGTATAGGGATAAGGAAATACGAAGGGCTGCTCCCTTACGCAGCCATAGAAACACCATCGCAGCAAACGCAAGCAAGCCCAGAATCAAAACAACCATGCTGCCTATATAGAGCTGTCCTGCCAAACCGCTAAAGAAGACGAAACAGGCAATCGATGAGAACACGAATACAGGCGTAAACTCCCACGGCAGTGAGAGTACCTTCCGAACAAACAGCAAGTAACCCAGAAAGGAGAATACCAATAAGATTCCCATCACAAGTTGAAGCATAATCAGCATCTCGATCTCTCCTAACCCTCTCTAGTGATACTCTCAGAATGCGGATGGCTTAAATCATCCAACAATTGATCGATCAGGCCCCGCTCAGCAATATCGTCGATATTCTTAACCGAGAGAAGCACCTCGCCCCGACCGGCCGCTGTTTTTCCTGTATGCTGCAATATCAGTTCAATCTGACTTTTTGTATAAAAAGTAACCACAGCTCCTGCTGAAATATCGCCTTGCAGGCCGGTAGCGGAAAAGAAGCGATAATTAAAGCTGCACAGCGTACAGCTGGCACCGTTTGTGAAAACAACCGGAAGCTGGAGCGGAATACGCGGCATTGTGCGCTGATCCGATCTAGGCTGAACGATACGCTTCTTCACGTTGCGAAGCATATCGTCATAGGCGGTATCCCATAGATTCATCTGCTCTGGCAAAGAGTGTTTGCGATCATAAATGATCTGCATGTATTGGCGTTTATCCGTTTCCGTAACCGGCTGAACCTTCGCAGAATAGCGCCAGCCCTCTCCGTCCTTTTTTACATAGACGATAACTGCATCGAGATTCGCTTCGTAGCGGTCCGTTTTCACAACCAAAGATACCGTCGTCTGCTCGGGCAGATATATGGGAGATGACACATACAGAGCAATGCCTTGCTCGGATACATCAACCGTCTTGGCCTGATAGCGCATATTGCCGGCTTTGTGGTGGATGGTTACATCCTCCTGCGCCCGAATCCGCTCGGTTTCACGATATGCGCGGCGGCCGACCATGAAGAATAAAGCGTAAAATAATGCAACCATGTTATAGGTCAACCAGAAAATGATGATGCTGCTGTAGAACAATGCCAAGCCGTACTTGCCGTCCACAAAGCGGATAATTGCCGCAACCGATAGCACCAGGAGGAAAATATGCGGAAGTGCATACAATAAGGAGGACATCCACTGACGGCCGGTGCCCTTGTTCTTATTGGTAACCTTGAATTTCCTTTCATGGATGCCGAGCGTTTCAAGAAGGACGGGCATAATCAAATACGGCATAAAGATCGTATCGATGACTTGACTCCAGCGCTGATTACGAATATTGCTGGACAGATAACGCATCGACATACTGTAGCAGAAATAGGACGGAAGCCAGAAAATTAAAATCTCCCAAAAGCTTGTATTAACAATTTGAAAGTCAAATAGTGCAAATAGTATGGGAGCTAGAATGAATATTAAGCGATTGAAAAAAGACCACCAATACAAGAAGCTGCTTAAGTAAGTAATTCTCGTCCAGACGGGAAGCTTCTTGGAGAAGATAGCACGGGTATTCTGCAAGCTTTGAATAATGCCCCTTGCCCAGCGGGTACGCTGCTTAATCATGCTCTTGATGGTAGTCGTGGTCAGCCCGGCGGCTTGAACCTCCTGGGTCGCATAAGTAATATAGCCTGCTTGCTGCAAGCGAATGCTCGTCTCAAAATCCTCGGTGATCGTTTTCAGTGGGAAACCTTCGATTTCCTCCATCGCTTTCCGCAAAATAACCGTGTTGCTCCCCGTGTAAGCTACGGCATTGGAGGCATTGCGCAGAATATTAACCTCTCTTGAAAAGAAGTCCTGCTCGTTCGGTATTTCCTGTTCTGCATACAAGTTGAATTGGAATAAATCCGGATTATAGAAGCTTTGAGGTGTCTGAACCAGACCCAGCTTGAACTTGTCGTCCACTTCATCCTCACGGCGGGGCCGCCACTTCCCGTTCTCCTCTATAAATTCGGAGAGCAGAAAATACGGCACGGTCTTCATCAGAAAGGTGTGCTGCGGAATCATGTCCGCATCAAATGTCGCGATGAGTGGAGAAGAAGTTTTGCTCAGTGCGTTATTCAGATTGCCGGATTTGGCCTCCTTATTTCCAGGAAAGCCCAAATACCCTACACCGAACTGTCTCGCAAGCTCTTCAACCTCGGGCCGTCCGCCATCGTCACACAGATAGATATGAACCTTCTGTTTGTCCGGATAATCCATGAACGTACAGGCATTTACGGTTTTGTACAGCAGATCAACCGGCTCATTGTGCGTGGCAATGAACACATCCACATCCGGATAATGCTCCGGCGGAATGGTGGGAAAGGGGAGCTGGGTGCGCTCCTTCTGCATCTTCTGGAGAAATAATTCAAAGGTAGTCAGCACCGTCACCGTTTCGGCCACAACCAGCAGGATACCAAACAGGATATTCAGAAAACCTTGATCCCATGGCAGCGTAAAAATCATGCGCCACAGCAAATAGATCGACATGAGGATCATCGTGACGACAAACAGAACATTTTGCCGCTTTTCGTTTTGCACTATTACCGCTGCCTCCTTGCTGCAAAGACCCACCGCCGCTGCATCTGGAAACTGAGCAGAAACAGCAAGGCATCACAGACGAATTTCGCTATCTTCTCATCTAAGAATAGATATGTATGAATCAAGTATACCCCGGTGCTGGATAACAGGATCACGAGCGCGCACAGCGCCAAATAGCGCCACAGCGTTCCCGGGCTATTTTCTTTCTTGAAGACAAAGTTCTTATTCAGCAAATAGTTGACCATGATGGATACGATCCTTGCAATCACCGTTGCTAGCAGAATTCTGAGATAATCCTGTTGGCCTAATAATGGCCGCAAGAAATCGATCAAAAACCATGCGATGCCTAAATCGACGACCGCACTGGCAACCGAAGAGGATATAAACCTTAGAAAGTTGGAGAACAGGACATTCATCACGCGGGCGCTGTCCCGGATCGCTTTAAAATGGGTCCCCGCATTTCCATTCTCATATATCACTTGAATCGGCAGCGTATGAATGGGTATGCTGGACTGAATACAGGAGATGAGCATCTGCAGCTCGTACTCAAACCGGGAGCCGCGAACACCTTGCATATATCCAAGCAGCCCGGAACCGAAGGCCCGAAGCCCTGTTTGGGTATCCGACAACCGCTTGCCATACAGCATGGCAAAAAAAATGGAGGTAATCCGATTGCCCAGTAAAGACTTGGCTGGTATTCCTCCTTCACTGAAGTTCCTTACCCCGAGAACCAGTGCGTCAGGATGGCGTCTGGCTTCTTCGGCAAGCCGGAATACATCCTCTGCTGCGTGCTGTCCGTCTGAATCTGCAGTCACCACGGAGGACACCTCCGGATAGTGCTGTTCGATATACTGAAACCCGGTCTTGAGCGCCTCGCCCTTTCCCCGGTTCTCCGTATGACGCAGCAAAACACAACCATTCTCTTGGAGCTCCCCAAAAATCGGACGGTACTTCTCCCCAGAGCCGTCGTCCACGATGACAATATCCATCAGGCCATATTCTCGCAATTGCTGCACGTAGGTCAATAGTCTCTCATCTGGCTCAAGCGATGGAATAAGGATAATGGTTTCACTTTGTTTCCCCATAATCATCCTAATAAGCCCCAATTCTTTATATTTTCGCTAAAATTCCCCTGGAATATTGAGAGTATAACACCGAATTGGTAGATAGTAAACGAGAAACATTAGTAAATAATAGTAGAATGGGACTACATAAATGAGGAATGACAGGGCTTATATTTCATCTATTATTTATGAATGATTTCCCAATCTAGTTCGGAAGACGAATCTTCTATAAATTGGGAAATTACGCATTTTACAAGCTCAAGATTTACAACATACATCTGGGGAAATTCACAAGCTTGGCCACCTACAGTTAGCTCAACAAACTCATCCTCTTCCTCCTGCGGGCCTATAAGGTTATGGATTGCTGTGCTTGTCTCAACCGTAACGATAAACTCACGACTGCCGCCTCCAATCATGATCAGGTTATCCCTGTATTGAATCGTGACCTGGCTGCATATGAGGCCATCCATTCGTCGGATGACTTCCAGACACTTCTCAAGCGATGCTTGAGCATGCTCGATTGTGTGCGCAATAGCTCCTTTACGCTGTTCCTCAAATATAGTGATCAAGAGTCAACACTCCTTAACGTTAGTTTTTATTCAAAACAGATATGCCTTAGTTGCTCTAAGATGATAATAGAACGAAAAAAGCGTCAAAGACATGGAACTGTCCTTTGACGCTTCTATATAACAGCCACTTTGTGCTTAGTTATAGCAGAGTATGCCGTCTCGCGGCTACCCCATATACCGGTACTGCGGCAATTTCATACTCAGGCAGGGGTTCTGCGTTGAAGTAGAAGCTCTATCTCCTCTGGAGAGGAGGGGCGGTAAAAGTAGTAGCCTTGCCCGATCTGACAGCCATATTGCCGGAGCATGTCGAACTCCTCCTGGATTTCGATGCCTTCGCAGATGACCTGCAGGTTCATGCTGTGGCCAATATCAATGATGAGCTTGACGATTGAAGCAGCAGGGACAGCCGTCGTCAATTCCCGTGTAAACGAACGGTCGATCTTAAGAAAGTCGACAGGCATATGCCGCAAGACGCTCAGAGAGGAGTACCCCGTTCCGAAATCGTCGATTGATATTCTCACACCTTGGCGCTTCAGTTCTCCGAGAATCGTAATCGATTCATTCAAGTTCTGCACCATGCTTTCCGTAACCTCCAGCTCCAGAAGAGCGGGCTCAAAGTCTGTCTCTTCTAAGATACGTAACACTCTTGAAGCAAATTTAGGCGACTTAAACTGACGGATCGAGATATTGACAGCTAGTGTAAGGTCGGGGTTGCCAGCGCTCTGCCAGCTCTTCACCTGCCTGCATGCCTCGCTAAGAACCCATTCACCCAGCTCAACGATGGCTCCAGTATGCTCAGCCAGTGGAATGAATACGGCTGGCGAAATCTGCCCAAGCTCCGGATGCGTCCAGCGCAGCAGTGCCTCAACTCCCCGGATTCTTCTGGTGTCCATTTCCACCAATGGCTGATAATGAACACTAAACTCCCTTTTGGTCAGAGCGCTCCGCAGATCGTTTTCCAACTTGACTTGACGCAGAAGCTCCTCACTCCGGATGGCCGAGAAAAATCGAAATCCGTTCTTTTCTCCACTCTTAACATTGTACATCGCTTTGTCAGCGTACTGGATCAGCGTTTCAGCATCACTTGCATCCATCGGGTGCAGACTGATCCCAATACTCAGCGTCGAATAAATCTGTTTCTGGTCAATCTGAAACGGAGTCCGAAACGCATGAAGCAGCCTTCCCGCTAGTTCTTCAATCTCTTCCTCCTGCTGAAAGCGCATGAGCAGCACAAATTCGTCACCGGCATAACGGGAAATGAAGCAAACATGGCCAACCGTTTCGCGCAGAAGACTGGCAACGTCCCGCAGCATCTGATCTCCTGCATTATGACCCATCATGTCGTTAACGTTCTTGAAATGATCAAGGTCAAGAAACAGGACAGCCATCTGTGCTTCGCCAGACAATTCCTCTATCATCCGCTCCTTGAGCAATTCACGATTTGGCAATCTGGTAAGCGTATCGTAGTAAGCAATATGCTCCAGCCTACCGAAAGCTTGGTTTAGCTTGGTATTCAACTCCACATTGACCTCGTTCTCTTTCTCCAAGTTCCGAAAGTAGAATGCCAGCAGTGAATAGAGTACCGCATTCACAATGATACCGATTACAATCGGACGAATCATCTCCATCGACTCTTCGAGCGAATAAGAGAGTGTGAAATAAATTAAATATCCTGCGACTAGGTATAACGGTAGGGGTGATGGTAGGAGGAATGCGAGCAGAATCAGCGAGAGGTTCATAACCCCGATCAGTCTATCAAAAGATAGATCCGGCAGTGCGTTGAAAAATGCAAAGAAAGCGACACCGGCCAGCACATATTTGAGTGGTATCGGTCTGACAAGAATCGATGCAAAGATGAAACCAACGAAGATGAGGGCATAGGCCAGGCCAAGCGAACTATTAACGTATTTAGTCAAATTCATGGATAGAGTGATTGTCGAGAACATGATAACGATATTTGGCGTGAGATGCATAAGGCGCTTGGTCCAAACCTTCGGCAATTTCATAGATCGACACCTCGTTCGGCTAAAATAAGTTTATTATTGTAAACAACATTCCATATCAGAACGGATTTTCCCTCTAAATATGTTTAATTTCCCCAATTCTAATAGAATAGTATCCCTCCATGCTCCAACTTCTGGGATTATTCCCCTACGTTATAACTGACAATTGGGCATTTTACGCTAGCACCTTACTCACTTATGTAACAACTCCATGAATCTATGGTGAGAGAAAAATCTCGAGCCTCTTCCTATATTACATATATTTACAATTTAAAGCATTAATTTTGTGACATTTTTATTAAAAATACAATAAATATCCAATTTTTACTTAATTTCTTGTTATTTCGATATATCATTTCAATTTTTTACAAATTAACCCTCTTCCTATCAATTTAAAAATACGGTACCATTTTCTGTAATCAAATGGGGTTGTATCCATATTTTTCTCTCCTGAAGGGGGCGAACCATGAATAAGATCATTCGAATGTCCAAACTTCTTCATCCCAAAACAGGGAAAGCGATCATGCTTCCAATTGATCACGGAACAACGTTTGGTCCTATCCAGGGACTGCGAAACATTCCTGATCTCGTCGAACAGGCCTGTGAGAATCAAGTACAGGCAATTATCGGCCACAAAGGCTCTTTGTACTGGGCATTGCGATCAGGCTTATCAGCCCCACCCACCGAGTTTATTCTTCACATGTCGGCATCCACCTCCATGAGCAAGGACCCTACCTTCAAGCAAATCATCACGAGTCTGGAGCATGCCCTTTCGCTTGGAGTCACGGCCGTATCCGTTCACCTCAATTTCGGGGTTCCGGAGGAAGCCGTCATGCTGAGAGAGTTCGGTCAACTCTCCGATCAGGCTTACAAATGGGGGATGCCGCTGCTCGCAATGGTGAACGTGCATCAAGAGCAGCGCCGTGCAGAACATATTGCCCATGCCGTAAGGGTGGTAGGTGAACTGGGGGGAGATTTGGTCAAAGTTGAGTACCCTGGCGACCAAAACGCTCTGCTTGATGTCATGGGTTCCTTCCCCATTCCTGTTCTCATCGCAGGCGGCACCCAAGCCACGGACAAGCTGAAATGGTTTGAGGAGATCCATGCTGCCATGTTAGCTGGAGCGAAAGGAATCTGTCCAGGAAGAAATGTGTTTGGGGATAAGAATCCGTCAAGAATGCTTCACGCCATAAACCTGCTCATTCATGAGCGAAGAAAACCTGCCGATGTGTTTGAGATGTATGAAGCAAGCAGCGGTTTGACTGTATTCTAAACGATATAAGGAGGAAGCCATGAATTCTATTGCGAGGGCAAATCCACCACAGACTCAAGTAATGGGCGCAGTTCTGCATGGAGAGAAGACCCATATCCAATCCTTGTCTACATTTTTTGATAATTGGCATGACCGCGGCACTACGATCGAATACGTATCCCCAGAAGAGGTTCAGGAATATCACTTGCATGCTCTGAATTTGACTTTGCAGTATGTGTGGGATAACAACACATATTACAGAGATCAGCTGATCCAGGCTGGATTTGACAGTCCTCGGCTGGATTCCCTGCAGGATTTGGGCCGGATTCCCTTCTTAATCAAAGACACCCTTCAGGGTGACAAGAACAAGCTGCTCTGCTGTGACAGCAAGAAAATCGGACAGGTTCATACAACTTCCGGCACGACGGGACAGCCGCTTTATCTCTCCTACTCCTTGGCAGATCAATTCATCCATGAGTTCATTCCCAAGTACACCACTTTGTTTGACGACCATGAAGATGATGTTGTCGGCATTGCCCTGCCTTATGAATTTTCTCAAGCAGCCTTAGGTTTTCAGCGATTATATCAATTCATATACGGAGCTACTGTTCTATCTTTAGGAAAGGGAGGCTATCTCTCAACGATCGATAAGACCCTCGACATCCTGAAAGCATACAACGCGACGATTCTGATCACTACCCCATCCTACGCTTCTATTTTGGCAGAGGAGTGCGAGAAGCTAGGCATTGTGCTCGGCGAGGATATCCGCTTGAAGAAAATATGGATCACTGGTGAGGGCTGTTCTCCCCAATTCCGTAACCGGCTGGAGGACTGGTGGAAATGCCCGGTACACTTCTTATACGGCTCGACGGAAATCGGTGTAATCGGCGTAGAGTGCCCCGAACATCACGGATATCACCTTGCGGAAGGGCATGTCAAAGTCGAGGTGATCGATATTCAATCTGGAGAACCGCTTGCATACGGGGAAGTCGGCGAAATCGTAATGACCTCGCTCCTTAAGGAAGCGATGCCTTTCATCCGTTACCGTACCGGCGACATCGGCTATTTAGAGAAGTCTAATTGCTCGCTTGGCATTCAGCTGGATACCCTCCACCTCAGAGGAAGATTGACAGGGCAATTGGAGATTGACGGCAAACCGGTATCACCGATGATGCTTGAGCATTTCTTAATGGAAGTTGCTGATATATCGATGTGGTATCACTTCATCCTAGATGAGGAAGGTTTTACGATTGAGGTAGAGCCCTTCAAAACAGATTTGTCTGAAGAGGAAATAGCAGAGAAGGTGCAGCGTCATATGAGGCAGAAGGTCGGTCTTGATTTCCGCGTGAAAGTCACAAGCCAGCTGCCGCGTACATACAGCAAAGTAAATCGTATCATTAGGAAACAAAATTAATGACTCTATTAAATAAGGAGTTGTGATTATGATTATTGATGGACATGCCCATGTCTCCCCGTCCAGCTTTTCCAGCCCTGAGACATTGTTGGAGGAATTGAAAGCTGCCCAGGTAGACAAAGCGCTAATCGTTCCCGGCGGAATGCTGGATGTCAGAAAAATGAGCAGCTACATTACCGGCAAGAGCAAACCAGAGAGCTTGGAACCTCGCAATGATTTTGTACTGGAGACCATTCGTAAATATCCGGATGTATTCTACGGCTTTTGCTGTATGAATCCGAATCAGCCGGTTAACGATGCTCTGGAAGAGCTGCAAAAAGCCAGCCGTGATGGCTTCAAAGGTTTAAAGCTCTCCCCACTGGTGCATCAGTTCTCATTCCACGACCAGGTCACCAAGGAACTGGCCGCGCTATGCGGAGAATTGAATATGTGTTTTTACACGCATGTTATCGTCGCCCCCGATGTCAGTACACCGGCCCTGGGTAAGCTGGCCAAAGAATTTCCGAAAACAAATTTCGTATTCGGCCATATGGGTTTCGGTCCCTTGGACAACGAAGCGATTGAATTGTCGGCTACGACCGATAACCTGTTTCTGGAAACGTCCACTGCTAATTCATTAGCTATAAAAATCGCTGCAGCACAAGCAGGTCCTAACAAAATGTTTTATGGCTCAGAATTTCCGCTTTCCGATCCATACACCGAGAAAGTGAAAATCGAACGGCTCCCTATATCCTCATCGGATAAAGAAAAAATCTTTTCCGGCACATTGTCCAGCTTGCTGGGAATCTAACATGGCAAGAGGATTGAGTACGGGTATAGCAAGAGACTGAACACAAAATTTAAACGAAGAGGTACAGAGACCATGAATAATAAAAAGGTTTGGTTTGATGCGAGAACGGTTGCGGGCGACCATTACGGAGACTTTATCGCGCTGGTGAATCAGCAAAGCTGCTTCCATGCGGTGCTGCTATATCCTCATCAGGTGGAGAAATATCCAATTTCCGATCGGCTTACAACGGCCGTCATGATTGAAGACATCGAAGAAGTGAAGCAGCTGGATGAACAAGCGCAGGATACATATATTTGGATTTCCGAAAATCTGTCCGTCCTTGATGCCCTTAAGAAAATGGGCTTAAAGACTGGTTGGTACGTGAAAATCTACGATCAGGATACGATGAATAAGGCTTGCGATTGGGGCAAGGACAACCCTCACCTCATTCTGGAGTTCAAAGACGATACCAATATTCCGCTCGAGCTCGTGTTAGCCAAATTGCAGCCGGAAGATGTTGAAATACTCAAGCAGGTATCCAGCGCGGAAAGCGGCCGTATTTCTTCCGATGTTATGGAAAGCGGATCCGATGGCGTATTGCTTGCAAGTGAATCGATAGGAGAAATTATGTCTATGAATGAGATCGTATCAAAGAGTCGTATGGAGAAGCTGGAAATCGTAAAGGCAACTGTCACAAAAGTCGTACATATCGGAGCCGGTGAGAGAGCCTGCATTGATACGACCAGCCTGCTGACTGAAAAAGAAAGCATGATCATAGGATCTACCTCTTCCGGAGGACTGCTGGTATGCAGTGAAACCCACTACTTGCCTTATATGAACACTCGTCCATTTCGGGTTAATGCCGGAGCCGTGCATTCTTATGTCTGGTGCCCTGGCGGAATGACGGAATACATCACGGACATGAGAGTCGGTACTCAAGTGCTGGCCGTTGACTATGACGGCAACGCGCGGACGGTCAACGTGGGAAGAATGAAAATCGAGGTTAGGCCGTTATTGTTAATTGAAGCAGAGTATGACGGACAAACAATCAACACCATCGTGCAGGACGACTGGCATATCCGGATATTCGACGGAGACCGGCAGCCTAAAAGCGCCACAACCTTCCAGGAGGGCGATTCTATTCTCGCTTATGTCTGTGAGCCCGGCAGACATGTCGGCGTAAAAATTACGGAAACCATCACCGAATGTTAAGCGCAAACCCTATCGGCTCTTAGCAAGGAGGACCATGAATGATAACAAAGGAATACAGCGAAATTCATAGAGCCCGTTTCGGATATTTAATGAAGAGAATTAAGAATTCACCCCTCTATCGGAGCAAGCTGGACGGCATAGAACTGAGCGGGGTGGCCCTCGATGATATCCACCGGCTTCCGTTCACGACGAAGAAAGAACTGCGCGAGGCTGGGCAGTGGGGCATATTGGCTGTAGATAAGAAGGATATCGCTCAATATCATGAATCATCGGGGTCCTCCGGCATTCCGAGCATTGCGTGGTTTACCCGAAATGACCTGATTCGCGGCGGAACACAGCTGCGTCGCACGGGTAACGGTCTGACCTCTAATGATTTGGTACTGAACCGTTTTCCCTATGCCCTTTCTCTGCCGGCTTTCTACATTCAGGAGGCTGCCTGGCAGGCCGGCGCAGGTATCGTCCCTTCCAGCAGCCGTAACACCATCAGCCATTATCCTAAGGTTCTAGAGCTGATAGGTCAGCTGGAGTGCACCGTTATGGCCGGGCTTCCGCGTGAAATGGAGCTTCTGGCAGAGACCGCAAGACTGCTGGGAATCGATTGCAAATCGTTCTTTCCCCATCTGCGTGCGATCTGGGTTGCCGGAGAGCTCTTCGCTGACGCCCGTAAGCGGCACATTGAGAATTTGTGGGGAGTGCCCGTCTATAACTTTTTTGGGTCCACAGAAACGGGAAACATTGCGACGATGTGTTCCCAGGGTCGTTTGCATATTTCCGAGAAGGATTTCCATCTTGAAATGTTGGAGCTGGATTCGCCCACTCCGGTCGAGCATGCCGATCTCGGCCGGCTGGTGGTTACGACTTTATCCCACGAGGGCTCCCCGCTTCTGCGTTATGTGAACGAAGATCTGGTTAACATCCGTACTGAAGCTTGCTCGTGCGGACATACGGGCCGAATTCTGACTCACTATGGGCGTTTCAACGACATGCTCTATAGGAATGGCGTATATCTGACCGCCAAAGATATTCACGAGAGCATCTATTCCCTGCCGAATGTACCGGTTGCATGGAATTGCCTGCATACAGCGGATGGGCTGGAAATTCGGTTGGACGTATCGGATGGCTCTTTGAACATAAGAGAGACGGAAGAACGCCTGTCATCTTCTCTGCAGCTAGCGGTGAATGTCGTGGATCAATCAGGCATGCTGTTAGACCCTGAACAGCTGACGCAGCGAGAGGCCAGCCGCAAGCCTGTCTATATTATCTGAATATTTTCTGTTTCAGATTATGTTTATGTTTTTGTTCGTGGTGTTTGCCGGAGCGTCCCGCCATGATCATTCCATTGGCTGCTCTCAGTGGTAGAATGACAATCGGAGAAACAGACTGATGGATTGTTTACAAGGAGGTATGACGTAATGGGAGATTTCGATCACATGCCGTGCGACTCTGCATATGCCTTGGTCTATGAGCTTATTATGGCGACCGATGGCAGAACGACCGATTTGTTGGAAACCATAGTCAGAGGCTCCCTGACTCCGAAAGTCATACGGCAGGAAGTTATCCATCCGAGTATGGCACCCGGCGAAATGATATACAGAGAGTCGGTTCTTCTTGATTCATTAGGGAATGCTATCTCACATAACTTCGTATTTCTAAAGCCCGAGTCTATGCCTGCAGACTTGCTGGATGAGCTGCTGTTAGATAAGGAACCTATCGGGAAAATTATGAAAAGACTGAACGTGTTTAGCCGCAGAACGGTTAAAGCTGCGGGCTGGCGTCCGGCAGACCTAATCACCAACCTGGAGGGAAAGCCTGCCGAAACCATATTTTTTAGCCCAAACGCCATGATCCCTTACAAGACCTACTCGGTTCAGTTCTCCGGTTGTGAAGATTCCGGTATGGAATTGCTGGAGTACTTTAATCCGAGCTTAGTAGAGCATTACCTTCGTGCCAGAGACGTAAGTTGGACTGGCCTCGAAAGGGTACGGTGAGCTGGCCCAAGTATCATAAGGGCACGACCTCCGTAGGTTTTTCAAATCATGTTAGTCTCAGTGGAACCTGAATGTGAAGGGTGCATGGAACAGCGTATAGCCAAAGTAACCTTTTTATACCCAGGGACTATGATTAACATCATCCTTCCTAACAAACACAGCAGGCCACCGATTACCTCGGTGGCCTGCTTATTGATCTATTGAACCTCAACCGCGGTAACCAATGGCGACAGCTGTATGAGAGGTATGATGTTCTCTATTTTGTAGTCTCCAGGCAGCTTGATGGAAATATCCAGCGCGAGTTCAGAAGTCTCCTTCAGCTTCTCCGTATGAAATTGCATAACCGTTATCTCTCTTTCCTTGAGGAAATTCATAATATAGTCAATCGCCCCCGGCTCATCCGTCAACCGTATGGATAACTGCTCTGTCTTGGGGCCCTCCAACCAATTGATTTTGCTATGCAGCAGCTTCTGAGCGATCAATATGAGAATTGTCGTGCCTATCCCTACGATATAGAGATCTGCGCCAATAGCCATCCCTATCCCCGCAGTTGACCATATCCCGGCAGCTGTCGTCAAGCCCTTCACCATCTGCCGCTGCATGAATATCATGCCGGCCCCGAGAAATCCAACTCCGCTAACCACTTGAGCCGCAATCCGTGACGGATCGAGTCCAACGCCGTTCTTGCCGATCACATCTTCAAAACCGTATTTGGATATGATCACCATCAGAGCCGCGCCTACAGCAACGACAAAGTGAGTTCTAATCCCCGCTTCTTTCATCCTGCTCTTTCGCTCATATCCGATACACATTCCACAAACACCAGCCAACACAACGCGCAATAGAAATCCAAACTCCATGAAACTCCTCCTTGTTCCATAAAATAAGCACTAGTTCCGTTTACCATTTTTCTTAGAGAATAACACGATGTTGGAACAAGTCCAAGGCAGGCTGGTAGTCAGCAGTTATGAGGGAGAGTTGGATGACTAATTTTAGGGCTATCCTTCGTGGATGGCCCTTCCTTTGATAAGTTATTGAACGCAAAACTTAGCTCAGCCTAATATATTAATGATGCAGGGAATGGTTATATTTTCGAAGCCGGATCGATGAAATGATCATTGGATTTTCAGCAATTTCATCAAGAACGTCCGCATGTTCACGGGACTCAACGACCTGAACATTCAGGCTCTCCACTGGCTAGAAACGGTTGCGAACTTCGAATTTTTAGTATTACGCAAAGAGTACCGATACAGTAGATCCAGCGAGAGAAACGCCCCCCATCTTGAGGGGAGAACTGCATGCCTAAAGAATAAATGATTCAAATACAGATGTAAGTAACGCTAAAATCAAAGAAAGTAAAGAAGAGAATTAAAGAGAATGAATCATCATCCATGTTTTCGAGCAAGCCTCGGAGAAGAAGCCGCTTCTCGGACACTTGAGTCAACTCAACTTTCCGCCTAAACCGATGATTAACCGATCACACTACAGGTCTGTCCATTGAGTCATGAAACACCGAACATTGCGAGGCCCAAATAAACTCAAAGGCTTACTATGCCAAAGATGATTTTAAATTCGTTTCGGTTCTTTTTTTTCACTTTCAAACCTTGCTTCAAATCAATAATCAATACAGTTTTTCTTATCCAAATACGTATGTATGCTGATTGGAATTTTATCGGTCGGATTATTCCTTTTTCTTCATATTCTGTGCCGTCACTTAATTCTGTTTCCGTCCTAATGAGCCATTTGTTTCCTATTCCAAATTCAATATATCTCAAAAAGAAACACCTCTTATTATGTGTTTGATTCTTAAAGAGCGAAGATTATTGATGCTATCCGTATGAAATGTCCGCCCATCTTGGCATCGGGATACGAAGTAGAGCAAGCAATTGCGATACGGAGGCAAGGAGACAACTCCGCGGTTATTTTATGATAATAGCCACATTTAATCTTTATCTCCCTCTTTACATTGGGGTACCTCTTCTGGAGCAACTTAATATCGGTTTATCGAGGCGGGAATATTATCCTTACTGCGGGAGCTGCTCGAGTGTACCGATGAACAATCAAAGTATACATGGGTTTCACATCATGGGCGGCATCTATGAGCAAGGAATTTAACTTGCCCAAGGTAAAGTACATTAGAAAATCCAGATGAACTAATAAAAAAGCTAACGATATCGTGACAAGAGGGGGGCTAAGTCGTGGACACAACGGCAGATTGCGAACTGTTTGCAGCAGTTAACATATACAAGGGATAATTGTTAGATTAACGTTCCCGGGCACTTCCAACCTGAACGGCAATCAGGTTGGGAGTATTCACGGGGTGATCACAGTTCGCAAGGCCTTGGATATGACAATTACAAGAAGGCTGCTGTGAGGTTCAAGCATTATATCTCAATGGTGCGGGAACATAACATTACTATACTACAAGTGTGGTTCATCAGTGAGAATGACTGTACCTAAGTTTGCATAGAATCCACCGAGAGGTAAGTGTAATTTCGAATTTCATTATACAATCTGGATAAAAATAGATCAATTAATACATCTCGGAACACGGCATTTGCAGAGCTGAGGATTCATTTCATAGGTGATTTATTCAGCACATCCTACAGAGTCACGGACTTTTTTACTCATTAGCATTTGAATCTCCTGGCGTTGTTTAGAATGAAGAAAATCATGAACTGACATCACAGTATCCTCAGTCGAATGGTGGATGCAGAGCCTGATGTAGTACTTCCCTATTCCATTCAAGACCCGCCGTTCAAGTCTCACACCGTAATACTTTTCCGTGCATCGATCTCCTTTTAATGCGCACTGGTCGCACATGGAATCGAGGTAAACATCCCTAATCTGCTTAAAGGCCAATTCATATCCATGATTCAATTTGTAATAGGTAGAGTGGCTTGAGCTGCCAAGGATATGGACTCTTCTATCTTCTATCGCATTGAACTCTTCTAGTAACGAGTAAATGGTATCATAAGCTACTTGTCCAGAAGAAAGTTCATTCATTAATCTTAACGGGATGTTGTTTTGGATAGCCCATTGCAGCACGGTTCTTGCCCTCGGCAAATCATCTGGATTGGCTATCACTGTATTGACCTTAACAGAAACCCCAAAATCTTTGGCGTACTCAATGGATCTAAGTTGCTGTTCTAGTTGTTTCTTCGTCCATTCGTACGATCTGTTGACCTGAGTTGTATGCAGTAGTTCCGGTTCCAAACTATGAAGACTGAAATTAAACCCCTGTAGCCCGGCACCAGCCACTTTTTCAATGATTTCTTTCCTGTTTCCAATGCTCGTAGCCTTTACTTTCAACCCCATTCCGGTCAATCCACGTATAACTTCATGAATAGCCGGATGTGCTGTTGGTTCTCCACCCGTCAAATGAACTTCTGTGAAACCTAAAACGTTTTGCAATTCGGTAATAACCGATTTCGTCTCCTCATCCCAAGGGACATCCCCTACTACTTTCGGATCCCTCTCCCCCGTTCCCTCGTTATGACACCACCAGCAGTTCCATGGGCATCGGTCGGTCACTTTAAGTCTCAAAGAGTTTATTGGCTGTTCTATCAAAATCGTCATATTTTCTCCTTTAGAACTATTATTGGTAGGTATCCAGTTTAAGTTCTCTATGGTTATAAATATTGATTCCGTATTTCCGATATATTTCTTCCGTATTGCACGAGATTAGTTGTTCTGCGCCGAATTCCATCATTTCACAAAATGCCATGATCTCTTTATTATCATCCCCCTCTATCTCCAAATAAGGAGGAATCATAGGCCATAAATCGATATCAATTTTTAACCCCTGATAGATATAACTGATTCTTCTCTTCTCTTGATAATTCCTGAACGCAAAACCGAGTTGGCATAATAGGCTCTCGCCCTCTTCTATTGAAGGAACGACCACCTCTACCTCAGAAACATTTTGAAATACAAGCTCATCACGATCAGAAGAATTATTCATGATCTGTTTTATGGTCAATGTCGTTTTGTCGCCTGTTTTTCTTAACCGAATCCATTTATTAGGGTTGACTGCAAACGCTTTCACCAGTTCTTCTACTTTACTCAAATAATCAAGCAACCCTTCATTCTCTTGCTTTAGGATGTCTACAAAGCGTCTTGTCTCGATCATTTCGAACAACATTTTCTTCTGTTCTTCCGATGTTAAATCATCGATCTCCTGAAAAATCACGTTCAATTTATCTCTACACACACTATATTGATAATCAAAGGAAATATTTCTTAGGTGTGATAATACATCGCAGAAACGAGAGTAGATGGTCATCAAATCGTATACGTAGATTTGCTGCACAACATCGGATTTAAAAGTAGCGTTTCGTTCAATTAACTTTCTCTGAATTTGTTCAACATCGATGTCCAGTACCTTTATTTCCTTCTCCATATTCACTGAAAACCACTTCTCCTTAGTCGTTATTGGATATTTGATTTTAAGAGCCCTTTATAGGGCTCAACAAATACGTTATCCAAAGAGTAGATCGAATTCCTGTATGGTTCAGATGAGAAATATATTCTGTCGTTCTGGATGAAAGGGTTTATTTCGACTGATTTTTCGAAATATTCTGAGCTCTCTGGTTGCTTCTGCATCTTTCTAAGAGCTAACCCCGCATTAATATATAAATGTGAAGAATTAGGCGACTTGCTTATCGCTGATTGACTATACGCCAGCGACTCCTCATATTTTCCTGTGGAATATGAAATAACGGACAACCCGGATAAGATCGTGCTTGCTAAGCTACTTGAATTCGCCGAATCGATTTGATCCAATGCGTTGTCAAAATAGTATTTTGCCGTCTCCCATCGGTTTAATGACAAGTACATAAACCCCAGATTCGTTTGCATTCTCTGTATCTTTTCATTCCGGCTCAATACTTCGTTCGCCAATTCAAAAGCCTTCTCGTGTTGCCCGACAACAAAATACTCACATGACAGATGTTCCTTAGCATACAAGTCATCATTGTTCACTTTGATATACTCAGATAACCAAGAGATATACATTTCGTTCTTGTTCTGACCCGCACTTGGAAAATGATGGATATAGGTATCGATGAGAGGCGCCTCTTTTCCCATCAGCGACTCGCGTACACTTTCGTGCACTTTCCGTGAAAACGAAATGTTCTTTCCGTTTCTAAATAATCTAACGATACTAGAGGTAGACCACATTCCCTCGCCTATGTAATTGTATCTCGGCAATCGATGCGCATCATATTGGCTTGATGCCAAAGAGCGCTTAATATCGTTCATTTCGTCCTGCAAAATCAGCTCATCGGCATCAAGAACGATGATCCAATCCCCGGTTGCGTATTTGATCGATTCGTTTCTAGCAGCGGAAAAATCCGAAAAGGTAAAGTTACTTATTACCTTATCCGCATGCATTCTACATAAATCAATCGTCTGATCCGTTGAACCTGTATCCACAACGATGATTTCGTCTACTTGATTCTTCATAGTCGGAAAAAATGAGTTCAAGTTGATCTCTTCATTTTTTACTATCATGCATAAACTTAATTTCATGGTCTTGCTCCTTGTCTACGGTTTAATATTAGCGGATGATTTTAACTTCCCGTTCCTGCATACCTTTTCGTACCTTTATGAAAAACAAATACAGCTATTGAACCAAACAATGCCGTCATTACTAATTGCGTCGGAATAATCCATAAATTATCGCTCGCTCGAGCTGTTAAGAATATGAGCGACGGATAATAGGCCATAAAACCGACAGGAACCACAGTTGAGAAAATCAACTGAAACGTGCGATTATAAATGGATAAAGGATACCTGGAATAGGATCTAACATTCATCATGAAATCCATTAATGCAGAAGGGTCTCTTACCCAAAAACCAAGCGACGCGACTGTAGTCATCAACGAAATAATTAAAGCAGCCGTAGTCAGGATTAAAAGTATAAGTAGAATTAGATCCGACAAAGCCCAATTCATTCCCAACCCTATTGAAGATTGCGCAAGCAGAACAACCCCGATCATGAATTGAAAAATGGATTTGATATCTATCGTCTCTGAAATATAGGAAAATAAAATATTGGCAGGCCTGAAATAAAACTTAATGAAACTACCTGATCTCAAATATCCCTTAATCTGAAACAAATTGCCGCAAAATATATGGAATATTGATGAACATGTGACTAGAAAACCATACATAAACAACAATTGGTGATAAGTCCATCCGTTAATGCTAGGCACCTTGGTAAATATAATCGAATAGAATAGTACAGCGATTGTATTCTCGATTAATATCCCAACTATGCTGATGAAAAAGTCTGCCCTATACTCCATTCGGCTACGGATATATTTGGAAACCAATAGACCATATATCCTCCAGTAGTATTTGAATCTTTTAAATCCCCTACTAGCCCCCATTAATTGTCAACACTCTCTCAAGTCTTTTATAAACAAACAATGCGCAGTTAATTATTATCACCATCCAAAACAACTGAATTCCTAAATACTCCATAATAGTATCAATTTGTATGTTTCTACCTAATATTATTTCAAGAGGCAAACTAATAATTGCGCGAAATGGCAACCAAGCAATAATATCTTGCAAATACTCGGGATAAAACTTGAGCGGCATTAAGCTGCCCGAGAGAAATGCCACTAAAGTAGATTTAAACATAATAATTCCCCACAATGATTCCGTATAAAAGGAAACCGTACCGATCATATAATCAAAGGAAAAACTAATAACAAACCCCATTAAAAGCGCTATCATAAAAAACGGCAAATTTATTCCAATGTTTGTGAATCCGAAGGTAACTAGTAGAATAACCACAGGACACACTAGAGAGAAGAACTGTATAATTACACTCCCGATTGACTCCATAAAAAATTGAAGAAAGATGGGTATCGGCCTGAAGTAATAAGAAATGATTGTACCGTCCATAACCTTTAGCGACATTTTCCAGTCCGTTCTAGATGTAAATAGAAAGCTTATAACTGTCGCCAACGCAATGTATGCATATGTCTCGTGAAACGTCGACCCTTCTATGCTTGGCTGAAAGACATAGATAGCCTTCCAGACAAAATACAAAATAAACAAATAGACTCCATTAAAAATAATGTCAGTAATAACTTTGAAACGAAATTGAAATGAAGTCTTTACACCTGCTGAAATCAAAACGATCAGTTTCTTCATAACAAATGCCCGTCGTAAATTTTTTTTACAATATTCTCAATGTCCTCGTTCCGGATATTAATGTCCTCTATGCTCATTGTGCGAATAACCTCATCTAACATTCGATTGGTGTTGATCGTCTGGTTATTGTAAATGACTTCTATTCTAGTTGGACTCATAGCTACCAGGTCGAAGGAATCGTTTTCAAATCGAGATCTCAAATTATCCAATACATCTATGCACGCCGGCTCGGATAAAGTGATTTCGATTTTTTTCATTTTATTGTCTATTAATCGATACATGTTTTGAATGTCGTCATTAAAGATAATCGAACCGTGATCGATAACTATAATTTTTTTGCAGAGCGCCTCAATATCACTCATATCATGAGTCGTCAGTAGTACCGTGGTCTGCTTTTCGCTGTTCATTCGAGAGATGATTTTTCTAATTTTTGTTTTGGTGGAAATATCAAGTCCTATGGTAGGTTCATCGAGAAAGATCAAATCTGGATTGTGCAATAATACTGAGACCACTTCACACAGCATTTTTTGGCCAAGTGATAAGTGCCGGACCGATTTATAAAACAATTCCGAGATGTTTAATTCTTCTTCGAATATCCTGAGGTTTTCCTCAAAGTCGAAGTCACTAACTTCATATAGTTCTTTTATCATCTTGAATGACTCAATTACCGATAGATCCCACCAAAGTTGACTTCTTTGCCCGAATACAACGCCGATGTCTTTAACATACTTTGTACGATTTTTATACGGTATCAAACCGTTCACATGGATGATTCCGGCAGTCGGTACCAGCACGCCGGTTAGCATTTTGAGCGTAGTAGACTTTCCTGCGCCATTTGGCCCGATAAAACCTACCACTTCGCCTTTCTCAATACTGAAACTGATATTTTTAACTGCCCTGATAATTTGAGCATCTGTAGAGAACAAATCCTTTATAAAGCCGAACTTCCCTGTGCTCTTTCTCTGAACTTTAAATTCTTTCATTACATTCTTCAGATCAATAATAGTCGTCATATTAACCTCAATACAGCGTATTCGTTATTAATTTTTTAAGTGTATTTTTTATATTTCCTGTTTCAGAATGATTTTCTGACAGGGAAGCGTACAGTTCATTTACCTCCAATCTGCTAATATTTTTAATACCAAATAAATTTGCAAACAAATAACATTCTAAGTCGTCATATTTTTTACAAAAATAACGTATGTTCTTTAGCAAGTTTTCCTTTTCCTTCATAAAATTGCTTGGATGTTGTTGATGATAATTTACAGCAGCCTCTGCCCATCTATAAGAAAATCCGTACTTTGACAGCATGTAAGAAAAATCCGTATCCTCCATCCCCCACGTTTGATACCTCTCATCGAATAAGTAATCTTCAATATTCGTTCTTCTAAACGACATATTTGCTGTAGTGCCTAACATCCAAGGAAAGTAAAACCCCTCCAAATCAGCCCCGTGCCTGCCTAACACGTCAAAGAAGTTATCGTTTGTACTTCCTGTTGAGAATTTTTCTACGATATCATCAAATCTATTCCTGATATCTTCCCGATCAAAGAAAGGGGTATCGATTGTCTTATCCGTCTCTTTAATATGCTTGAGAATAATGGCAAGCAATTTATTGTTTACGACTAACTCAGGATGGTACCGTGCAAGTATCTTTTTCTTATTACCGATATTTACAGTATTCTCGTCTTTTTTTAAGTACGTTAGGTGCTGCTCGACAAAATATTCATTTGGAATTCGATCATCATCACAAAAGATTATATTCCTGCAATCCGTACTTTTAAGTGCTGTATTTCTAGCGACTGACCGGCCTTTATTGTCTTGATATACATAATTAATTTTCAGCAATGATTGGTAATCGCTCACAACATCCTTCGTTTTGTCATTACTCCCGTCATCCACAATCACTACCGTAAACTCTCTCACGGATTGTCGTGCAAACCCTGCTAACGTTAGATCTAAAAAGGAAGACTTATTAAATGTTGGCATCACAATTGCTATTCCATTATCCATTTTCGCAACTCCTAATCTTAAATAGACAGAGTAATATAACATAAAACTGAACATTAACAATTTATAAACGACCTTTTTAATTATGTAATTATTACAGTTTATTTGTAAATGCCCCTATTTTCGGGTTAGGTGCTATATTTTCGGGTCATCATTCAGAACACAACAGCCTTGGAATCTCAAGATTCCACCGAGTTCTTCCATGATGCCAGGACATGAATTCTGACGAGTGTTCGTGAAAGTCAATCGGTGACTCATAAGAACAACATAGACCTTCTTCATATCGTCGATCTTCTGGAAAAGGACAACATCGCCTTCTGCTAGTTTTTCAGTTTTCGACATGAATGCATCCATAGGAAAATTTGCCCTGCAAATGACGGGTGCTATCAGGGAGGATGAGCGATGGACAACGTAAAAACGCTCATCCGATTACCGGATGAGCGTTTTTTGTCTACTTCTCCTGTTCCTTTATCACCTGCTCAATTCCGAGCAGTATCAGCCTCAAGCCAAATTCAAACGCCCGGTCAGTCCCCATCAGCTCAAACAACCCATTCGTGAACATCCTCCGGAACAGTCCCGCATCCGCTTCACTCATGGAGTCCAGAAGGTGAATCATCTCCTCACCCGGAAGGGCTCCTGCTCCCTTTTCCTTAATAATCGCAGAAACATTTCGCTCATGCTGATAATCGTCCAGTACGAAGTAGAAGACATAATTCATCAGCGTAGTAACCACTTGCATTTTCTGCTCTTGCTCCAGCGACGTCGATTCCACGCAAAGCAGCATACGGTTGGTGAACCGAATGATGTCCGGTTCGTGAGGCAGCGTCATCATCATGAGCTGCGTGGAGCAGGGATATCGGCTGAGCACGCTCCGCACTGTTACCGCAAGTCCCGTCAGTTGCTCCTTCCAGTCTCCCTCGGAGTGGAACTCTTCCAGAATCACTTTCGATACCTGGTTCGCCAGACGCTGATAGAGATTCTGTTTGCTCTTGAAGTACCAGTATAGAGAGGGAGCCTGGATTCCCAGCCTGTCGGCCAATCGTCTCATGCTGAATTTTTCAATGTCTTCCTCCCCAAGTAGCTCCCATGAGGCTTCCAAAATCTTATCCTCCGAAATCTGAGGCTGCTGTTTTTTCATCGGAATTCACCCTTTTATCTAACAGTGTAAGTTTATACTTTACAGATTCTTAGGTTTCATGATAACATCTAACACTGTAAGGTTCAATCTAACACTGTTAGACAATCATAAAAAGAAAGAAGTGATCCATATGGATGCAGAAAACCTCCATTACTTTGAAAAGGCACCGGTCGCAAAAGCCGTAGCTCACTTCGCTGTACCAATGATGCTCGGTACATCAATGAGTGTCATATATTCCATCTTAAATGCCTATTTCCTTGGTACACTCCACAATACAGCCATGTTAACCGCGCTTGCGCTAACCTTGCCGTTATTCGCGGTCATTATGGCGCTTGGCAATTTGATTGGCATGGGCAGTGGTACATTCATCTCTCGTTTGCTGGGAGAGAAAAAATATGATGACGTAAAGCATGTGTCTTCATTCGCCTTCTACAGCAGTTTAGTTCTCGGTCTGATCGTGATGGCCATCGGCCTCCCGTTAATCAATTCCATCGTTCATGGCCTGGGGGCAACCGCTGACTCCTTCGGTTTCACCAAAGAGTATGTCACGATAATGCTGCTCGGCTCCCCATTCGTTGTTTTATTTTTCACATTGGAAAATATCGTTCGCTCAGAGGGTGCCGCCATCATATCGATGATGGGTATGGTTCTCAGCGTTGTCGTAAATATTATTCTCGATGCGCTAGTCATCTTCGTTTTCCATTGGGGCGTAACTGGCGTGGCGTCGGCTACCGTCATTTCCAACTTGGTCGCGAGTGTATTCTACGCCTTTCATATGGGATATAAGAGCCAATTCTTAACCGTCTCCGCAAAATGGTTCAAGGCTACCAAAGACATTCTGAGCAATGTTTTCAAAATTGGAGTTCCTGTCTTTATTATGAGTATCTTCTTGGGTGCCATGTCACTCATCCTAAACCATTTTCTTGTCGAATATGGGGATTCAGCTGTAGCGGCCTACGGAATCTCATCACGTTTACTGCAATTTCCTGAGTTTATTCTGATGGGCTTATGCGAGGGAGTCGTACCGCTCATTGCCTTCTCTTTTACAGCGAATAAATTACGCATGAAGCAGACGATCCAATTTACGATCAAGGCGATTGCAGCGTTAGCAGTCGTATTCGGTCTCATCGTCTATCTGATCTCCGACCACTTAATTGGTTTATTTACGAATGATCCGCAACTAATTCAGATGGGCAGCTACATTCTGCATGTAATATTTTTATCCTTGTTTATTACAGGAATGACCACATTATTCATTGGGATCTTCCAGGCAACAGCGCAAGGAACGGCTGCGTTTATTATGTCAATTATTCAAGGAGTTACTCTTATTCCGGTTCTATTTATCGCTAATCACATAAACGGATTCCACGGGGTGGTCTGGTCGCTCGTCATTGCAGATGCCGTCGCATTCCTAGTTGGAGCCATTATGCTGTATATTCTGCGGAACAAATTACAACCAGATTTGGACACTTTAGTGCAGTAGAAAACAGATCGCACGCAAAAAGGCAGGATCAGGTTATTCCCTGATTCCTGCCCCTTCTATATAACCAAGCCAATTCCAAAGGAATTGGCTATTTGTTCTTTTGGTGCCTTTTTACCTTCATATCTTCTATTTAAATTGAGTCATTCACTTTCCCTTGTTTCCTTGTAGGTGAGAATACGGTGATAACTAGTGCAATCATTCCCAGTACGGTCATGAAAATATAGGCGTCACTGGAACCATACATGGCGGCAAGAGTTTTAATTTGCTCAAGTCCTGCAGCAGGTAATTCACCTGATAGGTTCGTGACATGTTTGGTTGCTTGGAAAGTGAAGATCGTGATGACAACGGCTGTTCCAATTGCACCGGCGATCTGCCGAACTGTATTATTCACAGCGGTACCATGCGTAATCAATTCTTTAGGTAAGGCATTCAAACCGGCTGTATTCAGTGGCATCGTCAAAAAGCTTAAACCAATGCGCAAGAAAATGGTTCGTACGATCAAGAACACGAAGGATGTTGTTTCATTCAGATCGGTTACGACCCACATCGAAGGAATCACAAAAATCAATCCAACAATAAACAATGGCTTGGCTCCGAAACGGTCATACATTTTCCCTGTAAGCGGGGACATGAAGGCATTCACAATTGCACCTGGTAACAAGAGCAATCCAGCATCCAGTGCTGTAAAACCACGACCATCCTGCAAATACATGGGCAATAATATCATATCCGCATACATGAGCATTGTCACAAGGACATTTATAATCGATGTCATTGTAAATGTTTTGTTTGTGAAAACAGTCAAATTGAGTAAAGGTTCATCTGTTCGCAGTTGCCGTACACAAAAAATAGCTACCACCACAAAACCAACAATTAGAGACGAAACGACGATTGGACTGTCCCATCCCTTACTGCCAGCGTTACTGAAACCATAAAGTATAAAGCCAAAGCCGACTGTCGATAAAATGACGCTCATCACATCAAGCTCTGCATGCTGCGCTTCGGAAACATTCACTAAATACTTCAAAGCAAGTAAGATCACAATCACTATAAATGGAACTAGCCCGATAAATAGCCAATGCCATGAGGAATAATCGATGACAAAGCCCGCTAATGTCGGTGCAATGGCAGGTGCAAAAATGATCGCCAGGCCGATTAAACCCATAGCGCTGCCGCGTTTTTCAGCGGGGTAAACAAACATGACGACACTCATCATTAAGGGCATAATAATGCCTGCACCTGCTGCTTGAATCATCCGCCCTATAAGTAAAATAAAAAAGCTTGGCGCCACGGCACATAGAATGGTGCCCACTAACAATAGAACCATCGAGCTAATAAATAACTGTCTCGTTGAAAAGCGTTTCATTAAAAAGGCAGTAATCGGAACAAGAATTCCATTAACCAGCATAAAACCCGTGGCAAGCCATTGAATGGTACTAGGCGAGACCTTAAAGACTTCCATTAAGCTGCTTAATGCAACGTTTAGAAGCGTTTGATTTAAAGTTGATAGAAAGCAGCCTAAAATAAGGACTGTCATTAAAACTTTTTTGTTAATCGTTGAAGTCATATCATTATCCTTTCCTCATTGCCTTTACGACACATTGTCGATAAAATACATCATAACAACATTCAATTAACATGCCTATAAACAAATTGGGCAGAAGCGTCAACTAAACGACAATTAGGATTAAAACGTCAAGGAAATAAGGATTAATAGATGGATGTGAATACAAATGACTGGATTAAAGAAGACAGATCCTCGTGCTCTACGCTCTAAAAGAATGTTTAAAGAGGCACTCGTCGCATTATTAAGTGAGAATGTAGCCATCACCTCACTAACCGTACAAAAGATTGCGAACAAAGCTGAACTCAATCGTGCTACATTTTATCTACACTATGTCGATATTAATGATTTGCTTCGTGAGCTGGTTTATGATATTTTTGCAAATTTAGAAGAGATACTCACACCACTTTTACGGTTAGAAAGTCTAAATGATCGTGAACAATTATTGGCTGTTCTGGATTACTTTTACTTACATCGAAAGTTGTTTGCCGTGTTAGTTGAGGAGGCTGGATTTAAACGAAAAATGCATGAAGTCCTAAAAACATTCGTTCAAACCCGAAGATCGATGAGGTCCTTTGAGGGAGATCCACCACGCGTGTCATTAGATATACTAGCTGCTTCCCTGCTCGGCGTCATTATGTGGTGGATTATAGAAGGAAATGACTACAGTTCAGAATTCATAGCCAACCAAGTTGAATTATTGTATAGAAAGTAAATGGATCAGGCCGCTCAAGAATGAATCTTGAGCGGCCTGATTTTTGTCTTTTGCTTAAAGAGTCCTATTCAAAAATAGAGCCAGACATTCTCCCAAAAAGAATGGCCCGACTCTATATCTGTTAGACGTGTTTCCATTACCAAAGGTTCAACTGCACCTCATGCCAACCTTGTATTAGGATAGCCGATGAATCGACCATACTATATCCGTACTGAAACCAAGGGGTAGACCGTCAGCTTCGTAATATAACCCAACTTGATCACCTGCTTGCAGCTCTACATCACCGGATAGCGTCACCGTTGCACTACCTAGTACGGTCCTCATAGATAAAATTAACGCTATATTAACGTCAAAGATAGGCATATAACCTTTTATTAGATCAGTATTGCCATTCTTCCTTACGGTAAAAACAGGGTCAACTCCTCTTCCTAAACTCATACTGACTGGAGCGTCAATCTTATAGTTAACAGTTGCATGTATGGCATACTTGCCAGTGGCCGGTGCCGTAAATATCCCTGTAGCAGGATTAAATGCAGGGCTTCCGTAATAAGGGGACGCCTCACTCCAATTCGAAAATAGCGTGCTACTAGCAATTGAGTATGTCGTACCCGTAACAGAAAATCCCTCTGAGGTAAAAGAAGTCCCCGCTGGCCCTGGATCTCCTTGTGGTCCCACCGGGCCTGCTGGGCCTTGTGCTCCCGCTGGCCCTGGATCTCCTTGTGGTCCCGCCGGGCCTGCTGGACCTTGTGCTCCCGCTGGCCCAGAACCTCCTTGCGGTCCCGTCGGTCCTGCTGGGCCTTGTGCTCCCGCTGGCCCAGTCGCTCCGGTATCACCTTTATCACCCTTGTCTCTATTGCCTTTAGAATTCTCCGATTCTTGGACAAACGATGGCTGAGTACTGATGGTGATTGTTTTCATGGTGGAATCCCATACTACTTTTGCACCGAATAATTCCGCAATAAAACGTAACGGTACCATAACCCGGTTCTGAATGATCTTAGCAGGTTGATCGAGCGTGACCTTCTCCTCAACATCGCCGATTTTAACGCTGGCGGTCGGGTTGCCAATAATCAGTGTACCCGATGCATCTCCTTTAAAAACCGTTATTGTTTGTGTAGAACTGTTCCAATTAAGAGATACACCGAGCGAGTCTTCTAGGACCCTCAAAGGTATAAGCGTAGTTCCTTTATGCACAATGGGTTCGACATCACTCGGGACTACGCTATCATTAACGATAATAGAAATCTCGGCCACTTGGCCGATCGAAGCCGCCTGAGCAACAGGAACCACAAACAACGTCATTACAAGCATAAGTACAATGGATAATTTCAGTCTTTTTATCACTTAACTTTCCTCCATATTAATGAATTTTTTTCCTTTGATTCTATCGTTACTTTCTTAATCATTCGTTAGATGCTACTCTATTCACCTCATTCAGAATTACTCTCCCGTATACTTTTCTAGCGCTGCATAAACGCCTTTTCTACGGGCACGTTTGATGATTAGTCCAAAGCACGACAAAAACTCCTATAATTCAACTCCACCTAGACATTGTAGAGCGAATTATAGGAGCTTGTAGTCATACGAAAGTAGTACGCTGCCATGAAAAGAACGATAAAAGCGTTGTAACTTAATGAATTGCCGTTATTTACCCGGATGACAGCTTGCCGGCCACTCATTCCCGCTCCGATCAAGCATGACCTTAACTAAATTGACGAAGACCCTACTTGTGTGTGATACGGTTCACCGTTTCGTATATAGGGCAAAATCAAAAGGCACCCAATCTCGCTGATATCATACTCTCAGGTTTCAAGGGATGGACGAGGCTTACGTAAAAATAATATTTTTGGTTACCTTCGTGGATGTGGTCTGCTTAATCATGAATTCCCGCCGATTTTCATTGGTGAAATTTCCTCAAGATATCATTTATTGTATAAACCCCACCTTGTCCCTATAAATAAACATCAAACCATAGTAAAGATTATGATTGGAATCTTATTTCTGAATAAATGGACGGCCTCTTTAACGATAATGATAGAGGACATGGGATTAGCAAGCTTACATGACTATGAAATCATCTTAGATACACCCAATCATTCCCTCTGACTCTTGCATAAACTAGAGCATTAAAACAGAGGAGTTGATAGTATGGTACGTATCCTTGATAAAGCGGCCGTCCAGCCGCTTAGTCGCTTCAACCCGGCCAGATCCTTTACGATTCGGCGTTCCCCGCAAAAATCCCGCATAGCATCGATCCAAATACGAATTCCAGCGAATTCTCAGCCAAACCGGGTAGATTTGGTAGCATCCGTTGGTGTCAAGGGTGTCACCGGCATTGGGCAAATTCGCTTTAGAGTCTTCCGCGATAATACAGAAATTTTTAACACACAGCAAGGTATCGAATCTACGGGGTCAGAGCAAAATTATATCGTCACCTTCCAAGCTGAAGATAGAGATGTGAGAGCAGGTACTCATGCTTACACAGTCACAGCAGAAAACCGTACTGCAGGTACAAGAGTAGATGTTGTAGGACCCATAACATTTAGTGGGTTAGCTGTTAAAACCAGAAACTAATAGCGCTTCTTATCATGCAAGTATTAAGGCCATCCTTTGCGGATGGCCTTTTCTACCTGCGAATACTATTTAAGCATTTGAAATACCTGTTCAACATCCTTGTCCCCTCGGCCCGACAGGTTAACGATGAGAATTTGATCTCGATCCATCGTCGGTGCTAACTTCTTGGCGTGTGCAACTGCATGCGCGCTTTCTAGGGCTGGGATAATTCCCTCCGTACGGGACAGTTCTTGGAAGGCTTCCAGCACTTCCTCATTAGTGACAGTGACATATTCGGCCCGTCCTGTCACCTTCAGATGGCTATGCTCCGGTCCAATGCCCGGATAGTCGAGCCCCGCAGCGATCGAATAAGTCTTTTGCGGCTGACCTTCATCATCCAACAGCACTAAGCACTTGAAGCCGTGGATGATGCTAGGCACACCCTGAGTTAAGGTTGGAGCTTTGTCGGGCTCGACGCCAATTAAACGGACGCTCGGCTCGTCGATGTAATGGGCGAATGCACCAATAGCATTGCTGCCGCCGCCCGCGCATGCCACCACCGCATCCGGCAAACGTCCTTCCTTCTCCATGATCTGCAGCTTCGACTCTTCACTAATGACTGCCTGGAAGTGTTTGACCATCGTCGGGAACGGGTGCGGACCCACCGCCGATCCGAGCAAATAAAACGTGTTTTTATAGTTATTAACCAAATCGTCTAACGCTTCATCCACCGCATCCTTCAGGCGGCCCTGTCCCTTATGAACCGGAATGACGGTTGCGCCGAGCAGCTCCATCCGGAACACATTAAGCGCTTGGCGGCGCATATCTTCAGCTCCCATGTAAATGACGCAATCCATATTAAACATGGCACAAGCGGTTGCTGTTGCGACACCGTGCTGCCCGGCACCGGTTTCGGCAATAATTCGCTTAGCTCCCATCCGCTTAGCGAGCAGAATCTGGCCAATAGCGTTGTTAATCTTATGCGCTCCAGTATGATTCAGATCCTCGCGCTTTAAGTAGATCTTGGGGCCTCCCCAAGCTTCGGACAGTCGCTTCGCATACGTTAGCGGGCTCTTGCGACCAACATATTCACGCAGATAATAGCTAAGCTCTTCCTTGAAGTCTGGATTGTCTCGAAACTTGTAAAATTGCTCACTCAAATAGTCCAGCACTTCCTGCAGTTCCGGCGGAACAAAGCTGCCCCCGAACTCTCCGAAGTACCCCTCTTGCTGCAATTGTTGGTCCATAAGTAAGCCTCCCTAACGATTAATAGATAATTCTTGCATACCATATTATCATGAAATCCAGCTTCTGATGAGTTTATTCCATTCAAAAAATCAAGAAAACGATGCTGCATAGGAGCACCGTTTTTTTATAGGATTACATTTTCTTCGTTCACCCAAAATAAGTGAACCATTCAGGTTACTTATGGAGTAATTTCAAAAACAGTACCTTGATTAAAATCAGCAACTTTCATCGAGCCATAAACTCCTAAGTATAGTCTGGTTTGATCCAAATTCGTTCCTAAGCTTACATAATAAGCAGACTCAGATCCAAAATTATAATCGGTTTCAATAACCCTAAAATCATTTGATTTACAATCGGTTTGTCCCCTGGTATAAGCTAAAACCCCTCTAACTGGAGGATGAACCCCTTCATCCCTGGCAAGATCGGTAAACACAACGCTTCCTGTTAACCCGGGGATGCTATTCCCCTTATATACCTGAACTCCTGTAAGCGCGGTTCCTCCGAACTTATCGGGCCGAGAATCTTTATGAAAATAACTGATTAACGGCTGAAGACGCTTCACTGAGGTTTCTACTGCCTCATTGTAATAAGCAATTGTCTTCTCATCCAAAGTTGGACTTCCAGCGCAGCTCTTAATAAGAGTAGTCGGAAATGCACCTTCCCAACCTCGCCAGCCAAGGTTAATCAATCCCTCGTGGTCAAACTCAGAGTTCACGAATGAAGCTTGAATAAGTTGGGTGACCGGGATTGGCTTATAATGAACGAATGAAAAAATCGACTCGACCAAATCCTGTCCGACATTCCCCACATATTTGATATACCGGTTATATACCCTTTCATATGAAATGCCTGGTATATTGCGGACTCCCCTGGCAATTACCGTAAGCGTCTCCTGAATAGGTACGGGAAGTTCATTAAATCGCGTGACTACGGGCGGATTATAAATAAACGTATCTCTACCAATATCAATCTCAATAATCTTTCCCGCGATTTCCATAGGATTTTGGCTTAAATTAAATGGATCAAAGCCTGATCCACCATCTCCCGTTGTTAAAACAAGCTTCCCTGTTTCAGGTGAAAAATTTAAGCTATTAACGCCATTATGATTAAGAAATGGTCTCCTTAGGTTAAGTAATGTCCGTCGTCTTTGAGGTTGACCATATGATTGAAGAACCCATTCTTCAACTGTATCGATATGATCATAATTCGTTTCTCTATTCGTCCACTTGAGGTTTAAAGTATCAGGATCACATGGATTAGGCTTAAAAGATTCAAACGGAGCACCCGGAATTGCTCCTGGACCTTGGGTCCCGGCTACTGAATAATGAAGATAGAAAAGACCGTTATAATAAAAATCGGGATGAAACGCTAACCCTACCAATCCCCGTTCATCATATCCCCCTCTAGAAGCACCTATTTTTAGGATTCGTGGGCGAATATCTACAAAAGTCCTTATAACTCCGTCTCCTATGTAAAAGATCTCTCCTACTTGGGTTGCGATAAATAACCTTTCAATTGAGTCACCTGGCAGTATAGCTGTTTTCAAAACAGTGGGCATATTAATTTTACTTACAATGGGCTGTAAATTAACCTTAATTTTCTTCAATTAACTGTTGCCCCCCTCCTCTTATTTCCCTTTTTTAGAAATATGAGTAGAGGTGTTCCTTTAGTACCAGCCACACACTTAAACTGCATGAGCAAGTCCATGTCTCGGCAGTCGATCAAAATTTGATATAATCCCGACTAAATTTCCAACCATTTGTCCAAGCTAGAACTGCGGTGAGCAGTTTTACTTAAGCTAGAAAGGGGTTGACCCTTTTCCGAAGTGGTTGGGCATTCAATCAAGAAGGTTTTGGAGAGTTTCCATAAATCAATCTAAGTGTAGGGGAAATGTCCCCATAAAAATTGAGGGGGATATTGGGATGGCTATGGATAGCGAAACTATACAAATGGACTTTTATCAATGCGGTGATGAGGCCGCGAAGCTATTACCAGTATCGTTCGACGAATGGGAAACCCGGGCAAAGGAAATTCTTGCTGCCGCGCCATTTGGCTACGTTTATGGCGCAGCAGGAGCAGGGGATACACATCGTGGCAATGTAGATGCTTTTCAGAAATATCGAATAAGACCTCGTGTATGTAGTGATATTACAACACGTGACCTCACGGTATCGATTTTCGGAACCCAATTCCCCGCTCCTTTCCTACTAGCACCGATCGGAGTCAATACAATTCTCCATCCTGATGGCGAACTTGCCCCCGCTAAAGCCGCGGCAAAATGTGGAGTTCCTTATATACTTAGCAATGTTTCCAGTATATCTATGGAGCAAGTGGCAAAAGAGATGGGAGATGGTGTTAGATGGTTCCAACTTTATCCTCCTAAAGATCACGAACTTACAAAGAGCTTCCTAAAACGTGCAGAGGATTCCGGATTCAAGGCCATCGTTGTCACAGTGGATTCGACACTTCTTGGCTGGCGTGAGACTGACTTGCGTAACGCATACTTACCGTTCCTTACAGGACATGGGATGGGCAATTATTTCTCTGATCCAGTCTTTTGTTCAAAGCTCAAGGAAGCACCTGATAAAAACGTCAAAGCAGCAGCCTTAAAAGCTTTAGATGAAGGGAATAATACCTGTTTTACTTGGAAGGAACTTGACTTTATTCGTGAACATACCCGGTTGCCTCTACTTATCAAAGGTATTACACATCCGGACGATGCCATTTTGGCTTTGGAGCATGGCGTTGACGGTATCATTGTCTCGAACCACGGAGGAAGACAGCTTGACGGAGCCGTGGCTACTTTGGACGTCTTACCTTCTATTAGTGAATCGATACAGGGGAAAATTCCAATCATCATGGATAGTGGTATTCGTAGAGGAGCAGATGTCATAAAGGCCATCGCTCTTGGCGCTACTGCTGTACTCGTCGGTCGCCCGTATGCATACGCCATGGCTGTTGCAGGAGAAACCGGGGTAGAAGAGGTGATTAAACACCTTATTGCGGAAACCGAACTGCAACTCGCTATATCTGGACGAAGCTCCATTCAAGAGGTGGATCAATCTCTTATCATGAAAGTGAAATAACCAATGCCAGCAGGAAATATTCGTGATCCAGTACCTTGGCCCCTTTTTTGAGGGGCTCTTTTCATTTTAAGGAGGAACGTGCGTGAGGATCATAAAGACCCAGAAGGACTTTGATGTCCTTTGCCGAACCGGAGCACTTCCGGCGGCGCTTCTCGATCAGATCAAGGGCTTCTTCAACCGACTAAAAGTTGAACTGGAGGGCCTGTTCGATGCCGTCTCAACATAAGTTGCCTGTTAGTTGATATTTTCAACTAAAATCACCCACAAACCCTTTGTGGATTGCTGTATATCCTCTATATACTTATAGTTGAGGTGGTCATATGAAGGAAATGAATATAGGCAGAACGATCGTAGCCAAGCGGAAGGAAAAAGGAGTAACACAAGATGAGCTTGCCCACTATATAGGTGTGTCCAAAGCATCTGTGTCAAAGTGGGAAACCGGACAAAGCTACCCCGACATAACTTTCTTACCGCAATTGGCAGCCTCGTTCTTCCCCTCATTCTTCTTATCATCGGGCAAGTTACAGGGGCGTTGATACTTAGTAATTTGATTATGTTAATAGCAGGTTTCGCGATATTGCTACTAGACTGGTATCTAATTAAACGAATTTCTTCAACGTTTGTTCCAGAAAAAATAATATAGTGCTTGCTTATTGTACAAAATGTGGACAGATGGGTAACGTTAAGCATCGGAAGAACGGCGGTCATTGCCGGTTCTTAAAAGCTGAAGAAGCCGCGATTGTCGCGGCTCTTTCAGCCCTTCCCCTCACTGCTTATTGTAATCGGATCAGATTCCACTTCTGGGCGTTGCTGCCGTTGTCCACCCAAATCTGCACATTTGTTCCATTGTCCGTGCCCGAAGAGGCAACGTCCAGCGCTTTGCCGCTGTTCGGGTTGATAAGCTTGTAAGTACCGTCAGCGTTCCGGGTAATATTCCATGTCTGTGCGGGATTACCAAAGTCGGTCCATACTTGCACATTCGTCCCGTTGGCTGTTCCGGATCCCGCCACGTCGAGCGCGAGGGCGCTGTTCATGTTAATCAATTTGTAGGTGCCATCTGCATTGCGGTAGATCGTCCATTTTTGCGCGCCGCTGCCGTTGTCGGTCCAGATCTGCACGTTCGTACCGGCCGTTGTTCCAGAGCCCGACACGTCCAAGGCTTTGCCGCTGTTCGGATTGATCAATTTGTACGTACCGCCGGATACGAGGTCACCAGGAGGATTCGCGACATCTTGGTAAACCCTAACATAATCGACGTACATTTTGGCCGGGAACGAGGTCGAGGCATTCGGAGAGCCTGGCCAATTGCCGCCCACCGCCATGTTGAGCAGCAAAAAATGCTCCTTGTGGAACTCTTCCGTCGAGTTGATATTGTTCGCGATATTGGCTTCCCAGAACTGAACGCCGTCGACGAACCATTTGATCGCGCTTGGCGTCCATTCTATGGAATAGTTGTGGTATTGAGTCACGTCGACCGAATGGCTGGGTCCGCCGTACGAGGCGTGACCATTGTCATCCCAGTGAATATACCCGTGCGTGTTGTTTTCGTTATTGACGTGTTCCATAATGTCGATCTCGCCACTTCTGGGCCAGCCTACTGTTCCGATGTCCGCTCCGAGCATCCAGAACGCTGGCCAGAGCCCCTGTCCCTTCGGCAGCTTCATTCTCGCTTCAATCTTCCCGTATTTGAAGCTCTTTTTTCCTTGGGTTTTCAAGCGGGCTGAAGTATAATTCATCCCCCCGTAGGATTCCCGCTTCGCCTCGATCACGAGATTGCCGTTTTCGATCCGGGCGTTATCCGTGCGGCTCGTGTAATATTGCAGTTCGTTGTTGCCCCAGCCTCCGCTACCGTTGCCGATTTCGAATACCCAATTGTTGGCGTTGATCGTCGTCCCGTCGAATTCGTCGCTCCATACGAGCGAATAAGCTGCGTTAGCGCTCGGAGCGGGGAACAATGCCGCCGCGAGCGCCGCGATCAAAAGAATGAAATACAACTGCTTGCTTTTGAACAAACGCATCATCATAAATCCCTCCTCAATAATTTGGATTTCGGACGATCTATCCGATTACGTGCCAGTCGTTTTCAGATTCGCCTCCTTCAGAAGAAATTAATAAAGCGCTTACAATTATAGTTTATCATGACTCGAACATGCTAAAAATAGTGATTAATTCCTGTTTTAAACAGTTTAATAGGCTGTTATACGACTCCGATTGTCGAAAGTGCACGAGGAGCCGCGAAACAATGAATAGCAATCCGCCATAAATCCATGTCTCGCAAGGAATTCCGTAAAGAAACTTGCCCTTATTTGGGGTACGGTTCCCCGTAACAGTCATAACGGAAACTAATACAAAATGGCTGTCCCACAAGGTCGTTATAGTTCACCTGAGGGAAAGCCATTTTTGTAAGGAAAATCAACTTTTTATTAAGCAGCCCTATTCCTTAAGATTTACTCGTAGATCTGGTTTGAGGATTATCATTTTCTGACCCGTTTACCCACTGGAATACTCTGAGCATAACGAAACACATTATGAGGATCGTACTTTCGTTTCACCTGCTTCAATCTGCCAAAGTTCACGCCATAATACGCCTTGGGCCAGTTCTTAATCTGCAAATCGGGAAAGTTCTTACGTTAATTTATTCTATTCCCTTCATAATCATTGATGGAAGCCGCCACTAATGAGCCATGCTGGGTTCAGCCTCTTCATTATTCTGGTAAAATCAACTCATCTTCTATAGGATCAAAGTCAATTGGAAGTGGGTTTGTCCTTACCAAATAGTCTCCAAACGCCTGAATCTCTTTTTCACCAATAACCGCAATTACACGCAGATCATAAACCGTATCCGGTTCAAGATCCGTAAGCAAAACATGAGTGGTGCTGGTGGATTCGATTTGCTCACCATTCATATAAACGAGGTAGCTTACATCCTCTGCCTCATACTCATCCCAATAGAGTCCAATGAAATCGGACGTGACTTCAGCTCTCAGATCTTGTAATTCCCGATAATACGCGACACGGAAGGAGGTTTCAGCTAAGCCTCCCTTTCCATCATCAGCTGTAATATGAATGTTGGAAGAGCCATTCCCGGTTGGTATAACATGCAGCATGGCTCCGTCTACACCCGCTTCTGCAACGCTCAACTCACTCGAATGGGCTGTGAAGGTTAACTTGTCGCCATCCGCATCCTGAAAAACCTCATTCAAGTTCATTTCGATAGGAAGATCAACGTTCACCATGATATCTGATATTTCCTTAACCACATTCGGAGCCGTATTGGACGGCGTTGGTGTTGGTGTTGGTGTCGGTGTCGGTGTCGGTGTTGGCGTCGGTGTTAGCGTCGGTGCAGGCGTCGGTGTTAGTTTCGGTGCGGGCGTTGGTGCAGGTACCTGCTGCTGCTTCCTCTGCTCCAGTAATTTTTGCTGCTGATCAAATCTCTCTCTTTCAGCAGGCGAAAGACTTTGCCTATATGCTTCTTCCGCTCGCTTGGCCGCTTCCTCCTGTTTCTTTTTATTTTCCTGCTCAATCCGTTTTCTTTCCGCTTCCAGTCTAGCGATTAAGGATTGCTTTTGTTGTTCGGCCAGTTGGCGCTGGTTATTTTGCTCCTCCAGCAGCCTATTTTGCTCTTCTTCAAGCTTCTTCTGTCTTTCCTGCTGCCGCTTCTCATTTTCCGATAATTGAAGTGGCTGGACTTTATTCAAATCGATTTTGGTATCAGATTGCTTATTCACCTCATCGATAAGCTTTCGCAACTCAGTTGGATCGATTTTATTCTGATCAAGAGCCTGCTTTAAAATATTCGCAATCAGATTATCTAGATTGTTCTGGTATCGTTCCAGATCATCTTCAGTTAAACCTTCCGAATTTCCGCCTAGCATAGAGCCGGAAGCTTCATTCTGCAATTTCCCCAGCATCTCCCTATTTTCCTGGTCTATTCTCTGCTTATTTCTTAATAGGGCTTCAATGACAGCAGGCGAAGCTTGATGAACAAAATCAGCCGGATCAACTATAGATGGCATACTCGGTATTGTTGAACCAGACCCCGGAAAAAGGTTCAGCTGATGCGCCGGATATACTAAGGCTGGATTCTGATCGGGACTAGTTCTATTGCCGGTTGCCACAACCATGCCGCTGTGCACAACAAGCCTTGACAGTCCTGTAATCGGATCAATGCTTATTATAAAATTCGTGCCCCGAACATCAGTCACTGCCGTCGGTGTCAGAATATTGAAGGTATCCTTGGCATTTACCAGCGAGGACACATTGGCTGAAGCCAGACCGCTCCATAACATAAAGCTCGTGTGTTTTGTTTGGAAGGCACCCATAGAACTTAAATTTGAGATGTACAACTTCGAATTTTCACTAAGCGTAATTTCATCCTTACGGTCGGCTGTTTTGATGATCGCTGTCGTACCTTTTTCAGTGACAATATGATCGCCTTGGTGAAGTATCATGCCATTATAAGCCCGGTAAGTCAATGAACCACCCGCCTGATTGATCCAGACCGTTCCTTTTATCTGATCAATCACCGCTGCACGCGACTTGCGGTCTACTGCAGGCAGCTTATCAACAGCCTTCTTAATTTCACGTAGAATAACGGTTCTCGTGGACGGATCCCACTGCACATCCGCTCCAAATACCTCGCTGAAAAGCCTAACCGGAACATAGATACGGCCATTTTTTGTATAAGGTGCTGCCTCAATCCTCCGCTGCTCTTCGGTAGCGGCTGCGGTATTCCGAATGGAAACCACTTCACTTCCCAGCTGCAGCTTGATGCTTAACTCGCCTTTTACCAATTCAATCGTGCGCTGTTTATCCGCCAATTCAACTTGGTAGCCCAGCCTTTCGCTTAAGGCTCTTACAGGCACCATCGTGTGTCCCTTTACTACTTCGGGCTGTACGTCTAAGATGATTACCGAATCATCCACCACAACCTTCACCTGCTCATTGCGGGATAGACTGGACGGAAGCTGATAATATTCAAGTTCTCGGATCTTGTTGTTATAACTGTCTGCGATGAGCAAGCCTCCACTAGGCAGCACCGCTACATCGGTAGGATTGTGCAGCAGGTTATGACCGTTAATGCCATCTAATTGACCCAACTGGGCAGGACTGCCGGCAATTGTACTCACATGTCCATCAACAAGGTAACGAATCGTGTGGTTCAAGCTGTCGGCGATCACCAGCCCATTCTCTTCTGTTACAGCGATCCCCTTAGGGAACAGGAAGCGCGCCTCTGAACCTGCTCCATCCGCATAACCGCCTTCAGCATACAGATTTCCATTCGTATACACCGGCTTCTTCCCTGTAGACAAGCCCGCTGCGGTTGCAACCGTACCTTTTGCCAGGTCAATATATCGAATCACCTGATTACCTGTATCGCTTACGTACAGATTGCCTTTATGATCGATGGCAATACTGGTAGGCTCATTAAACTTGGATGCTGCCATTTCACCGTCCGCATAGTCCCCCGCTGGAACCACATAGCCGGCTTCAACCTCTACCACGCGGTTAGACGGAGTATTAAGCTTAGTCACTTGCCCATCTGGCGTGATTTGACGGATCAAGTGATTCAATGTATCCGCGACATACAGCATTCCATCTGCACCAACAGCCACATCCTGTGGATGGTAGAATCTAGCTCCGGTACCTGTGCCGTCCTCATCGCCGATGATGCCATCCCCGGCAACTGTGGTTACTATTCCGTCTTTAGATATTTTTCTTATCCGATGATTGCCCGTATCCGCTATGTAGATATTGCCATCCTTATCTATATCGATGCCTGAAGGACCATTAAATACGGCGTCTTCCTTAGCTCCGTCCTGCCAAGCCCCCTCAGGAGTGACGTTATCTTCATCAAGCACCAAGCCTGCATAAGTAGAGACCTTTCCATTCTTCACCTGCCGAATGAGATGATTCTGTGTGTCCGCCACTAGCACGGAACCATCCTGTAAGACAGTGATCCCTTGGGGCATACGAAAAGATGCCTCTGACGCCGCTCCATCCCAATCATCATAAGCACCGCTTCCAGCATAATTCGATACTTTTGACAGAGCCTCCTGGCGGTCGCCCCGGATCGGTTCATTATACATTCCAGCAGCTTCTGATGCAGTGCTTCCAATTAAAGTCATAATCATAACAGCAATTAACAAACGATTAAACAGTTTCCTCATGTTGTTCCCCTTTCATATCACTATCTGCATGTCGGACACCAAAATGATGATGCTATGTGGTTATCATTCGACAATATCTAGAACATCATAGTCGAAGCATAGGTAATTGAAGTCCTACTAAAGTAGTACTCAGTAAAAAAGGTGGCTCCAGTACGAAAGATATTCATCAATAAAAAAACAAAAGAAGCGGCCCCTATAAGGCTCGCTTCCTTGTTTATCACTCTATCAATCCCAGCTCTCTGGCACGCACGACGGCTTGACCCCGCCGCTTTACACCCAGCTTGCTGATGATTCTGGATGCATGTGTCTTGACCGTTGTTTCGGCTATGCCGAGTCGATCGGCAATCTCACGGTTCGATAGCCCTTCCGTGATCGCCATTAAAATTTCATGCTCCCGTTCGGTCAGTGGATCGGGCAGTTCGTGTGGATCGACTGTTGAAACAAAAGAAGGAACAGCTTTCTCGGCACCTGCTATTTTCGCAGCCCCAACTTCATCTTCCAGCAGCTTGACATAAATGATGCGCGCCGCTGCAAGCTCCAACACCTTAACATCCCGCTCCGTGAACACACCCGGCAATTGCCGATTCTCCAAGTAGAGCAAATAGGAAATCCGCTCTCCTGGAACTGCTATCGGCATACACAAGATCGATCTGGGCTGCCGTGCTTGAATATAGGAATCTTTTATCCAGAAACGCCCGATCGCATCATCAAGAACAAGCGGTTTGCCCGTCATCGCAGTATGGCGCAGGACACTCTCTGCGTACATTCCGGATGCTGCTTCCTTCTCCGGTATGTCCCATCCCTTTGCTTCAATAGTGAATCCGCCTTCCTGGTGGCTCAGCAAGAGAGCTTGATCAGCGCCCGATTGTTGAAGTGATGCTTCCAAAAGACTTGTCGTCCAACTCGCCTGCTTGGGCTTGCCGGGCCCATCGACGAGTTGCCGCAAAAGCTCGTACTCGCTTTCACTCACTGCTTCAATACCTTCCGCTTGAGCATTATCCCGGGGCAAATCGATGCGCGTAAGATCGCTCTCAATTTCCCTCTCCAAGGCCTGCCTCTTCTGCTGCGTAGGAACCGGATATAACAACTCGGCATGCTGACTTCTGTTCTGGGTCACCTTGAAGGTTATGCCCCATTCGGCATAAGCTGCACTTGCATCCATTAAGGCAATCTTGGCTCCAGTCCGACTGATTAGATCCTCTCTATAACAGGCTGCAAGACGTTCGCAAGCGATTCCTTCCATGAGAGTGTACTCTTCAGTTTTCGCCTTCCTGATCGCAGCCATATATCCGGATACCGCAGATAAGGGATGTCCGGCAATGCGTTCCCCTTCCGCCTTCATCAGTAGATAAGCCGAGGACGTATGGCCGAGAAATCCTCGCCAACTCTTCATTTTTCGTAGTTGATGATGAAAGGCCCGCCTGATCTGCTTACGTTCTTCCTCACCTTTCTCAAAGAATACAGCAGCTAAAGTCAAGCTCTCATAGAAGCGCTGCTTTCGGATTCTCGTCCGGTCCAGTGGCAGCTCGTTAGTCCTTCCCTGCTTCGCCCAGTACAACGCTTCCCGGTAGTTGCCCGACAAGTAAGCAACTTCCAGCCTGCAGCCACAGCTATAATTATCTTCTTCGTGTGGTTCCACATCGGCACTGGACGAAGCCTGCGAAATAGCAACGAAGCTCTCTGTCAGGGAACCGTCTTGCAGCGCCTCTAGATAACTTCCTGCGATCTGCACGATCTCCATCGTCGTGCCATTGGCGCTCTGACGAATATTATCTTCAAAGTAATGTAATAGCTCCTTTAGAGCATAGAGGTCTCCATTATGTGTTACGACACAGGTAATCATGGCGAGATTGGCAAAGTCTCTATCTCCAGCTTCCAGTCCCTGGCGCATGGACTTGTACAACATAACGGAGGCTTCCGAAGGTTTGTCCAATTGCTTGGACATACCACCCACGTATGTAACCAAATGCTGATTTTTGAATTTAGAAGGATCGGCATAATGCATGAACATTGGCCCGGCCTTCGGAAGTGCTTGCCTATAGCTCGGAAGCACTCTCTGCACGATCAGTTCATATCCACTGATGATGACGGCCAATGACTCGTTTACCCCTTTCTGGAGCCCGAAACGAATAAACCGGGCATACAGGTCAACCAACGCTCCTGTGTCGTGCATGAGCAGCGGAAAAAAAAGCTTCATCAACAGTATGCATAACTCTGCATATTCTCCATCGAGAGGGTCGGACAGCCGATAGCGCATATCGCGCTTTCGATACAATAGAAGCTCTGTCCGAAATACTTCCTTGGCGATAGACAACAGGGAACTCTTCTCCCGAATCTCCCAGCCGTAGGCCGCCAGAGCCTCTTTTCCGTATTGAATTGCCGTCTCATTGTCCACAAAGGCCTGAAGCTGAATTAAGGGCTCCCATATGCTCAAACGGTCGGCTCGGCTCATCCACCCGCTGTTCTTGTTCAATTCCACCAATCGCACTCTCGCCTGCTCGGGATGGCCGACCATATGCTCCGTCCATGCCAAAACCAGCTGAAGTTGAACATAAAGTTCCCCCGTCTCGAGCTCCGCTGACAGGCGAAGTCCGTTTTCGGCATACTCTTTCCCTTTCGCATAGCGTCCCTCAGCCAATGCCTTCTTTCCCGCCTGAAGATTATGCTCGGCCAGCTGCCTTACCTCATGCTCCGTCAAAACCGATGAGGCCAGATTCAAATGGTCAATCGCCTTCAGTATCAGATGCTCACTCCATTCCGGTGAACGACGCTGCAGCAGTTGCCCTATCTTATGGTGTCGTTGTGCATTACGTACCGAGTCGAAGGCATAAACCATTTGGTGAATCGACTCATCCATGAATAAATAGAATCTGTCTTGCCCGTCCCCTTGCTCACCATGATCCTCATGATATATGAGTCCTTCCATCTCCGCTTCTTGAAGACTGTGGATCACCACATCCGGCAGTATATCGCACGCTTCTGCCAGAATTGATGGGCGAAAAACCGGACCTACCGCGGCGGCCATAACAAGCAGCTCTTTCTTATCATCCGGAAGCCTGTTAAAGCTTGCCTCCATGGCGCGGATATTGGCTTCCAGGGCGCCCAGTTGCCGGGTTACTTCAGGGTCCCATGTCCACTGACGCCGTATCTCATCAAAGCCGAGTCTTTTCTCTTGTTGCCAGTGTTCCAGTAAAAGGCGTATAGCTCGCGGATTACCTCCAGTCTGATCATAAACAGACCTCGCCAGCAGACGAATACGAGCGGACTCTTCATGCAAGGCGTCAGAAACATACTGGCTCACATCTTCATTATGCAGTGGCTGTAGGGATATGTGTTCCTCAGGATTCATACACCATCTCTCAGCTAGCCATGAAGCCGCCGGGGCTTGGTTAGGGTCCGACGGCTCAGACAAGCTGGAAACGCCCCCCTCTTCCGTCCTGCAAGCTCCAATCAGGAATAGCCCGGGCACCTCGCGCTCCAGCACAAGCGATCGGATCACCGCGTGCGTTCCGGAGTCAGCCCATTCCAGATTATCTACAAACAAGACGAGTGGAGGTTTGCATTCAGCCATACAACGAACCAAATCCGGTAGATACTCTCCGCAACGGTCCTGGCCCCTCTTGTCGTTGAGGGCTGAGGAGATCCCCACCTCGTCTTCGAACAGCGGCTTTGCCTCGGGCAAGAAGGATACAATCTCCTGTGCTTCTTGTCCATACTTGGCCTGCAGTTTCATCTTTAGTTCTGAAATAACATCGGTCGGCTCACTCCACAACTGATGCACCCATTGCCGCATGGCTTGAAGAATCGGCTCATACGAGGTACTCTGCTGACCGGTTTCTGCCTCCCCCTCTACAAACCTACCACCTTGCCGGACGACGTTCGATTGAAGTCTACGAACGAGTACCGTTTTGCCGACTCCCTTCTGGCCTGTCACCCATAAAAGTGCATTCTTTCCTTGAACAGCCTGCTCTAGCCCGGCTTCCATCCGCTCTACTGCTTCGCTGCGCCCGTACCATGCATCTGGCACACCCAGAGACCGGATTTTGTCTAAGCGACCCAGTTCGAATGGCACCAGCAATCTGCCGTTGTTCAGCATTTCCTGATACCTCTTCAGGTCATCTAGTAACCCATATACGGTTTGGTAACGGTCCTCCGGGGATTTGGACAGCAGCTTCATCAAAATGGCCTGCAGCGGTCCCTCTTCCTCCGGTCGATTATCAGACAGCAACCGGGGAGTCTTGCGAATATGTACAGTGCTCCAATCTTCACCACTCTCAGGAAGAAAAGGCAATTGGCCTGTCATCAGCTCATAGATAATGACACCTAATGCGTATAGGTCACTTCGTTCATCCGGTACTCGATTGATCCGGCCCGATTGTTCTGGAGACTTGTAAGCCGGATGCCCTTCCCCGATCTCCATTATGTATGCTTTCTTTTCTTCCCATTGAATAATGACGTTGAAGGGGCTCAAGCCTCCAATCAACGCACTCTGTTGATGCTCGCGAAGCACCATTTCCGACAATATTATGGAGAGTTCAATGAGATCCGCCAGTGCTATGGGATGATTGGTTATAAAGTCTTTTAATTTTCTACCACTGCTAATGATCATACACACCTGTCTAATGGTATTCTCAACTCGAGTTATAGATATTATCGGAGCTACTAACTCTCTCTGATAAGGGAATGAGTATATCTACTTATTATTTAAATTTTAATCTCTCGTACTTTCCGAGTCCAACGGTTTTTATAATCAGCCCCATAGGAGGAATGGAATTCGGACCCTGGGCAAGCAGTCGGTCGGTACCAGCAAAACGATACTATACCGCGCCTTGCACAAGCTCATGAAAGTCGTCACTACAGTTTATTCCAGGAATCGGTGTCGTTCAGGAGGCAGACAGCAGCTCAGATTCTTATATGCTGACAGAACCGATAGAAATCAAAAATAGCAAGCAAGCCGCTACCGTAACTGCTATGTTAGTTCAAAAGGATTTGACTACGATTGAAATGAACATATATACGAATGATTATTATGATATTAGTATCAAGGACGAATCTGGCAAGGTGCATGAAATCTCATCTTCTCACACATATGGTGGCAATGAATTTGCACGTGTCACATATAAGTTCGCTAGTGAGGTTGATGTTAAAGATCAGGCACAATTGTTTTCCGCAGATAGACCGAATGAAGTCTTTACCATTCCACTTAGCAAGGTGGATAGCATTGACAGCTTAAATGCGATCGGAGAATCCGTGGAAGTCCAAGATCTAGAGATTACGGCTATTTCAGCTCCTGCAGGTCATAAGGGCAGAATATTTTTAAGTACGGAACACTCGAATTCATTCAGGTAATCTGAAGATTTTTATAGTAGTTCTGCTGAGAAAGGTGATCTTATTATATTGGGGCCATGGAAATTTGAAATAGCGGCAGATAAATTTAGGAGCAAGCAGGTCATCGAACACGAATAGGCACTGCGTCTCTGGTCTGGATGATCGTGGCAACTGCATGTACGAAAATGGAAGTTTAATTTCCCGTCGTTAAGACGCCTAGTACTTAAAAAAGAGAGAGCAACACGAGTGACCGCCACTACGTGTTGCTCTCTCTGTCTCCGATTAGTCGGTTACGCTCCGTTTCGTTCCGCCGTTGCAGATCGGCGACGCATGGATAAAGAAATAATAGCCGGGATGAGTGCCATTGCGACGCCAACTCCGCCAAACCAACCAACTGCTGCAAGAGAGATGCTTTCTACAACGATACCCCCAATTACAGCCCCTACGGCCATTCCCAACTGCACGATAGAATTGTTCAAACTCAGGACGATCCCCGAAGCCTGAGGAGCCATGCCGATTAAATAAACCTGTTGAACCGGCCCCATCGACCAAGCAAAAAAGGACCATAACATAAGCAAAGGCAACACGAACATGGACGAGTGGGAGAACGCAGTCAGTAACAATAATATTCCGGAGTGAAAGAGCAGGCCCCCAATCATCGTACGGGGGATGCCCCATTTATCTGCACCGTAGCCGCCAACTTGGGAGCCTATGAGACTGGCCAGCCCAAACGCAAACAACCCGACGTTTATCATCCCTTCGCTCATCCCCGTAATGTCCAGAAGAAACGGCGTTATATAGGTGTACAGCATCGTATAGCCCAATATCCAGAAAAAACTGATGGAAAGCGCGACAGCGATTCGGGGGTTTTTTAATAAGGCGAGCTGTTCCCGAATAGGAACGGGAGCCTCTCCTTCCGATTTCGGAATCGTAAGCAAAAGGACCACCATCGCGACCAAGCTTAGGGCCCCGACTCCCGTAAAGATGATTTTCCAATCATGTGAGCCCGCAATGATCCTCCCAAGCGGGACCCCTAGAATAAGTGCGAGGTTAAAGCCCACTAAAACCGTGGCGATAGCGCTGCCCTGTTTTCCAGGATGAGACATTTTGGCGGCAACCGTCATGGCGACGACCATAAATACCCCCGTGCTGATCGCCAAAATAATTCTTGCTCCGAGCAGCATGCCGTAGCCTGTAGTTGTGACAGTGATCAAATTCCCAACGAAAAATAATCCCAAAGCCGATAGCATAAGCTTTCTTCGATCCATTTTTGCCGTGAGTGCAATAAGAATCGGGGTACCAATGGCATAAGCAAGCGAGTAGACCGTAATCAACTGCCCGGCCGCTACTACCGACACTCCAATATCGCTTGCAAGCATATCCAAAATGCCAGTAATCACAAACTCCGAAGTTCCGACTAAAAAGCTGACAATAGCCAGAATATAAATTTTCCATGAATTTCTCATTTGTTTTCCCCTTTTCATTTCATCAGTTCTAAATCTATAGAAGTCATAGTTAAAAAATAATGCTTAATTCGCCGACTTCATTTCTCGGCTCAATCAAGCCTCCTCGTTCCAAGCGTTTGCACTCGGCTTTAAGCGTTATCTCCAGACGTCTGACGGCCGAGCTCCTTACGGACAATCGGCGCTACTTTGGTGCCGAGAAGTTCAATTGTCCGCAGCAAGTCGCGATGCGACAATGAACTAAAATCGTTATACATCATGAATCGAGTCAAGCCTAGGTTCTTATGCAGCAGCACGATCTTCTCTGCGACATATTCGGGATCTCCAACATAAAGAGCGCCTTGAAGGCTGCGGGCTGCATCGTACGAGTCCTGTGTATAAGGAGGCCAGCCTCGTTCCCGTCCAAGCTGGTTCATTTGAGTGGCCATAACAGGGTAATACCGCTTAGCTGCCTCTTGTGTCGTATCCGAAATAAAGCCATGCGAATGCGTAGCAATTTGCAGCTTATTCGGATCGTGACCGGCTTTCACGGCGGCTTCTTTATAGAGCTCCACCAAGGGTGCGAATCTCCGCGGCTCACCGCCCAGGATAGAGAAGACAACCGGAAGTCCCAGCAAGCCAGCGCGAACAGCCGATTCCGGGCTCCCCCCCGTACCGATCCAGACAGGTAAAGGCTCCTGCTGTGCACGCGGGTAGACGCCCATGTTGTCAATCGCCGGGCGATGACCGCCGCGCCATGTCACCTTTTCGGAAGCACGAATCTTCAGCAGCAGTTCCAGTTTCTCTTCATACAATTCCTCGTAATGTTTCAGGTCATAGCCGAATAGCGGGAACGATTCGATGAACGAACCCCGTCCGGCCATGATTTCCGCTCGCCCGTTCGATAGCCCGTCCAGCGTTGCAAAGTCCTGGTACACCCGCACCGGATCATCCGAAGATAGCACCGTCACTGCGCTCGAGAGCCGGATCCGCTTCGTTGTAGCGGCAGCAGCGGCCAGAATGACAGCTGGCGACGAGCTTGTATAGTCGATTCGATGGTGCTCGCCGACGGCATAGACGTCGAGGCCAACTTGATCTGCTAATTGCATCTCTTCGATCGCCTGGCGTAGCCTCTCGGCATGTGAGACACCGCCATTTCCGGGATTTGCATGGAGAAAGGTACTCATTCCAATCTCCATCGTATTCGTTTGACCGCTCATAGTCATTCTCTCCTTCTTAATCGATTCGTTCGCTAAAACTTCATTCAAATATAAATCTCCATCAATTCCACAGTTCTAAATTTATAGAATTGATATCCGAAAAAATTACGCCAACAAAAAGGGCGCAAATTTTTCTGCTATTTCTCGATTGACGTTATAGTGAATAAACGATCCATTCTTGCGAAAATCAATCAAGCCAGAGTCCGTCAATTGCTTCAAATGATGCGATAGCGTCGAGCCTGCAACCGATTCAAGCCTTTCACCGACGGCAGTGAAACATAAATTGCTCTCTTTCGCGAGCAGTAAAGCGATTTTCAGCCGGGTTGGTTCCCCCAAAGCTTTATACACTTTAACCGCTTGCCCGATATCTTCTTGATTTTCTCCCACTATTAGCACCTCCCCGCATCCATTCCGCAGTTCTATAACTATCGAAATCTATATTAGCACCGCTCCGTTCTAAAGTAAAGGGGAAACATTGATTTACGCCCGATCAGCGCCGATAGAAAGTAACCAGACAGCCCCCGATCCTGCTCATGGTAAATAAGTGCGCAAAACGGATGTGCTTTGTTGACTTCACCATTACACCTCTAAACAATTTTCTCGAATTAATTCTTTTGGATAATAAAGCCAACCCCTAATTTGATACGTCTAATAGATATATGAACCAAAAAGTGGGTGAGGAGAATCGAAGATCTCGTACATAAAGCACGATTAGGTGATCACAAGGCGTATATCATACTCTTTCAGCAATATGAAGAGCAATTGTATCGAACAGCCTACGTATACGTGAACAACCAGCAGGATGCTTTGGATGTCATCCAGGAAACGGCCTATCGCTCATTCAAGCTGATTGCGACCCTGAGGGAACCAAAATATTTTAAAACATGGTTAATCCGAATTTGTATAACTTGTGCAATCGATCTGCTTCGTAAGCGGAAAAAAGTCGTTCATCTAAAGCCCGAACACTTGGAGTTCGCTGTCAGTAATGAGGATTACGATATGCCGCTTTCAATTTCATTGAAACAATTAATTGAACAACTAGATGAGGATGAACGAAGTGTAATCCTGCTGAGATTTTATCATGACTTCACGATTAAGGAGATTGCCGAAGTCCTGCAAATCCCCCTCGGAAGCAGCAAAACGATACTATACCGCGCCTTGCATAAGTTAAGGAAGGTAGTTAAGGAGGAGAATGTATATGAGCAATAACATAAAACAAGCGATTGACGATATCCCTATTCCTGCATCGCTTCATGAACGAAGTGTAATGGGCATTCACCAAGCGAAAGCGGAATGGGAGACGGCATTAGTTACTCCAAAGAGGAAGCGGAAGCGGTTGAAGAATCGAATAATTTCTGCTTCTATGATCGGCGTAATCTCCATTAGCGCAGCAGCTGTATTCAATCCCCAAATTTCAGAAGCCATTCAAAGGGCACTGCAATTCATCCCAGGAATCGGCGTTGTTCAGAAGTCAGACAATACCACAGATTCTTATATGCTGACAGAACCCGTTGATATTAAAAATAGCAAGCAAAGTGCTACCATAACGGCTATGTTGGTGCAAAAGGATTTGACTACGCTTGAAATGATCAAATATTCCAATGATTATTATGATATTAAAATCAAGGACGAATCTGGTAAGGTCCACAAAATCTCATCTGGTGACACCGGTGGAGAAGAAGGTTATGAATATGTCACATATAAATTCAATGCTCAGATTGATGTTAAAGATCATGTACAATTATTTTTTGCAGATAAACCGAATGAAGTCTTTACGATTCCGCTCAGCAAGGTGGACACCATCGACAACCTAAATGCGATCGGAGAATCCGTGGAAAACCATGATCTAAAGATTACTGCTATTCCAACGCCTGCAGGTGATAAGGGCAGAATATTTTTAAGTACGGAAGACTCGAATCGATTCAGATATACTGAATATGTCTTTAGTAGTTTTGAGAAAGGTGATCTTGTTATAATGAATGAAAATATCAGCGTTACAGATGAATTGGGTAATGACTATCCCATTGATAACAAAGGTACATGGATTTCTTTTAAAGACATTTACTTCAACCTGGGAAGCTCAGATGTTAAGAATTACACGTTATCAATCCCGCAATTGATTAGTGTCGGGCGAGAGGAAGTCAAATTATCGATCAACATTCCGGACGGAGAAGAAGGTCCATTAAACCAATCCTTTGACATAGCTGGTTTCCCAGTAGAACTGACCAAATTTAAAAAGCTCAAATCAAGGTTTAACGAAGACTACATAGCTATCTATGTAGAGATGCCAAATACTCTTCAGCTAAGTCGTTCTTTAAAGTATTTCTATGTTTCCACAGATACCTCAATTGAAAATGGTGGTGCATATGATTCAACAACTGGCGTGATGAAATTTTTCGAGGTTAAATATGATCCTAACTCGACAAAACTGGATGTTAAAGTATCCAAGCCGATGATTGACATGAAGGGGCCATGGAAATTTGAAATAGCAGCAGATACATTTAAGAGCCAGCAGGTCGTCGAACACGAATAGGTACAGAGCCAGATTTGCTCATGGGCGATATTCAAGCATTCTTTCGGCGCTACCGTTAACAATTACGAAAGGTCTGCCTCGGCTGGAGACGGACCTTTCGTCTTTCGCCCTACTAATGATACGGATTTCCCCGATTAATCCTCACCGCCCGTACCTTCTCCACCAGCATCAGTCGCCGTTTAAGGAAAATTTTGATCCATATGTCATATGCTAAATGGATGGACTGCAAGCATCTCGGCAACGACGTCGTTCAACCGTGTTATGCGATCGATAGAATATATATGGGAAAATATTACTATTTACTAAGCGGAGAAATAGAAGTACTCTAAATCTAGAGGTTTCCAAAATTAAACAAATTAAAGTTTTTTTGGAGGAACCTCAAAATAAACAGAAAAGAGGATTGAACCAATGAAACTACTCAAAGTCATATCAGGAGCGGCGTTATCCTCCGTCATGTTGCTAGCTCTTTCGTCCAGTGCATTTGCCCAACCAGTGAATCAGGGAACGGAGGAAGCATCTGTTGTGTCAGTGACGTTAGACGGAGAGACGACAAGCTTTACCAGTTCAGAGATTACAAAGCTGGCAGAATTGAATAATGTTGATGCTAATGAACTAAGGAAGGCGATTGAAAGCGGACCGGATGCAGAAGGAAGATTTTCACCATTTTCACACCTTGCTACCAAAAAAGCACTTACGACAGAACAGGCAAATAAATCTGATGCGAGTAAGCTATCCTCAACGGGGGTACCTCTCGTTGAGCCTATAACTGCAAGTGAAGCGTCTATGGTGAGCCCTCTAGCCACCTCATATTCCAAGAAGGACCAAGACTCCACGGCATACAATTGGACAGGTAACAATACAGCGAATAATAACGTGCCGGTGCTAGGGATTTGTGCCGTCCATAGGAATAAAGATCTCGGTGGCAGCGACTACAAACCCGTTATTCCTTTTGGTACACAGTTAACTACAAACAAAAGTATTTGGTTGCCTGATGGTGTCGGCTACACAAGCACTTTTAAAGTAGATGATACAGGCTCTGGTCCGAAGAGGACAGATTATTGGATCGATATCTACTATCATAAGGATACTGCCTCCGCCATTAAATATGGTGTCATTAAACTTGACTATACTTATTCGTTGTAACCTTAAGCTTACCTGATTTTTGCAAAAACATCGCCGTTCACTAATGGAGGGTTAACTCGGACTTTAGAACTTCATCGAGAAACGAAAAGGGAGAAGGTTATTACCATTGGAGTGAGAACTTGTCGGCTACCACGCCCCCAATTCTCTTCACAAGGGGATACCTCGCTCCCTTTTCCGAGTTTCTAAAACTTCGCTTCAAAAAATACAATTTAGGAGAAGAAACCTTGTTAAAAAATAAATACATCGGGATCGGTCTTACTATCATAATCGTGAGTATGGTCTTCCTTTTATACGCTCTCAAGATCGGTCCGTTTAACAGTCCTGCCCAAAAACCAGTGGAACCGGTACTGTCAACAACCAGTGATAAGACCAATGAGAATACCGGTGAGAAAACCGATGTGAAGACCGATGACAAGAAATACTTAACCGCAATGGAAGCGTGGCGCCTTGGATACGAGGAAGCAAAGAAGCATACGGAAGAAGATCCATTGCTTATTGACTTGACAAGCACGGATAGTGTTGTTTTACCCCAAGAGAGAAACGATGGTATGGACGGAAAAAGGAATGCGTGGAATGCTCTTTTTGGCAGCAAGAATGGAAATATTAGTATTCTGATATCGATTCGAAATGGAAAAGCCACTGTTGATAATGTAAAAAAGAACAAGACCCATTTACTTATGAAAGGGCATTATGCTATTTCTGATGTGAAAATTGATTCTCCCGAGGTAATCAAAAAAGCTATTGAAGTACTGGGTATGCAGCCCGGGAATCCTCAAATAGAGGATGACTGGATCAAGGGTTATCATTTTAATATCGCCGGATTTATTACTGATCCCAAATCCTCCAAACCGCGATTGCTTCTAAGAGTTACGGGCATCTCACCGAATTCTCCCAACCTTGAGAATGACAGCTTAAGAATGAACGTATTCTTTGATGTCACCACAGGCGAGATATTGAGCGCCAGCGAAATGACTGGCTACGACAAGGATGGCCGTACTAACTGGAGGGATATTAAGCTTAAACAGTGAGGATGACAGGCGATAGAAAAGGACAACTATCATAATTGATCCGTCATCAAGACCTCTTTCAAGGGGTCCTTTTTTATTCCAAAAGGGGTGAGGTGCAATGTTCCACTCCCTTAATTCAGCTAAAAAAGTGTCAAGGACATTGAAATGTTCTTTGACGCTTCCCTTAGTGAAGATTTCGCCCCACTGTATTTATACTCAATATAGCATTGAATTTACATGACATGTCATTTAAAATCCAATATATGACATGTCATCATTATTTCCTGCTAAAGGGGATGCTTTTATGAATGTAATTTCACGAATTCACTTTTTACAGACCGGGTCCGTCAAAATAGACCGGGCTCTTGCCTATCGCGAGCGCACATTTCATCCGATGCCATATACCGGTTGGATGCGACCAGCATCTACTCGAATAACAGTTCCCGTGTCGGCTTACTTAATTGAACATTCACATGGTCCTGTGCTGATCGATACTGGCTGGCATTCGGACATACGCAAAGATCAACGGCGGCATCTTGGCTTTCTGGCCTCGACAATGTTTCAAGGATCTTTGCCGGAAGGCGCCGCCATTCATGAGCAACTCGCCAAGATTGGACTCAGTGAACTCGACTTGGAGGCAATTGTGTTAACCCATCTTCATGCCGATCATGTAAGTGGACTAAAACACGTCGCCGGAGCGAAGCGGATAATCGTTAGTGAACTGGAAATTGAGGCAGCACAACGATCTCCTGGTTACACCCAAACCATGTGGGAAGGCGTCAAATTTGACTCGTTTCGCCCGAACTCTATTCCATTTGGTCCTTACGGACTCGGACTAGATCTATTTGGAGATGAATCTATTTTCCTCGTCCATACGCCTGGTCATAGCCGAGGACAGCTTTCCGTTCTCGCCAAAATGTCCGGAGGATGGGTCCTCCTTGCTAGCGATGTCGGTTATTCATCACGATCATGGAGGGAAATGATCCTGCCTGGTGTCGCTGACAACCGTGAAGAGGCTGCATGTTCGCTAAGATGGGTACGAGACTTCACCTATAGTGCTGATTGTTTAGGTGTTTATGCTAATCATGACCCAGACATACTGCCAATGATTCTCGAGGATGAGGCACTAGTTATATGAACCAAGTTGAGAAAAGATTGCTGGCAGAACGTCTCCGTTATATGATTTTGGCAGCCCAACGACAGGGAGCACGGATGCTCGATGAACTGCTTGATCCTCATGGCCTGACTGGATCCCATTATGAGGTAATCCGTGTACTTTCAAAGAGTGATCCACTTACTCTGAAGGAACTTGGTGCACAGCTTATCTGCGAGTCGGGTTCACCATCGCGGTTAATCACTCATATGGTGTCGCTCGGGCTCATTGAAAGAAGCCGTTCAAAAGCGGATGGTCGAGCTGTCGAACTCACTTTGACACCAAAAGCCAAGGAGCTCGCAATGTACTTGGAAGATTTAGAAGGAATGTTTTGTGATCAACTAGCTTCTTTACTTTCTGATGAGGAACTTCAGCAACTAACTAGATTATTCGAAAAGCTACTCTCACCCATGTCGGCCGCCGAGCCATTACGTCGCCGAGGCTTATTAGAACGAAATTGATTAACAAACAAGGTCTTAGTAATAAGGCCTTTGAAGTTTGAACTAGCAGCAGATAAATTTAAGAGCCAGCAGGTCATCGAACACGAATAGGCACAGAGTCTTTGGTCTGAATAAACGTGGCATCTGCAAATACGAAATGGGGGTTTGAATTCCCGTCGTTAACAAGCCTAGTGCTTAGAAAAGAGAGCAACACGAGTGACTGCCACTGCGTGTTGCTCTCTCTGTTTGTACGAAAGGCTTTCTTATGGTGTTTTATACCAGCTCATCTGCGATCATTTTTGCCTTTTCCGCAAGCTCTCTCATATCATCAGCTGGAACAAGCTCGGCTAATTCGTAAGCCAGCGGATTACGGGAAAACTTGTATAATTCATCCCGAAGCAGGTTCCTTTTTTCTTGGGATGAATCTATATAAAGCTTGCATGGCTGCCTAGCCTCATCTAAATCATGTAAATCAACATAGCCTGATTTGTAAGACTCCAACACAATGGCCGAAAGATCAATTAGAGCTGAACAGGCAACATCAATCTCTGCTCGAAACGTACCGTTAGCATTTTTTATATCAAACCCAATACTTCCTCCGTTTTCCAGATCCCCCTTAGAAAGCAGGACATCGAAGCCTAAGTTCTCTAAAATCTGATTGAGCGTCACATTCGTTGATTCCAATTGTTCCAAATAGTCTATTAATGCCAGCGAGTCATCGGAACCGCCAATTAATTCTCCCCACCATTTGCTGATGTACATCTTCTTCTCCCGCTTTCTTTTAGCATTTGTAATTATCAAGATCTTCTCATTGCTTTAACTACGCGTAATCCCACAAAAGCATATTTAATCAAATACCACTTTCACCCAGCCACCATCACTCTACCCCCGCTGCCTTTAACAGACGAAGCAGCAGCTCCTTGCGCGTTCCCTGTGCCTTGCGAGCCAATGTAGCCAGCTTCTCAAGCTTACCCCAGATCGGGTATAGTACTCGCTCGGCCTCGTCATCCGATAGAGTCTCTATTTGTTGTACAAATATCGACAGCTTGTCTTCGCTTTCCAGCTCAGGCTGTATCTTCAGCTTTAACGAATCATGGGAGCGCAGCAAACAGGCGATCAAAGTGGGCATCGAGCGCTCCGTTATGCCATAGGTTTCGGCAAAAACAGCTGTGAACTTATCATGCATCAGCTGATGCTCATCATCCACAAGGTCCATATAAGCTTCTACAAGCGGAAAATACGACTCGGATGAAAGTCCCAGCCCGAACACAGCATAACTGCCCGGCATGACGCTTTTTTCGTCCTCTGTATCTTCATACCATTCAAACTCTACCATCGCCTCACGAGCATATTCCTCTAATAACGGATGCAGCTCAGAATAAGCCAGAGCATTCGCAAACAAACGGTGTGTGTCCGATTTGGCTAGCCCCTTGATGGGCAGATACTCTCTTACCTTGGATTTTAACTTGATTTTATAGCTCTTCGGGAAGCCCTTTCGAAGCAGGGAGAGAATAAACGATATCGCCCCTTCATACGCTCCAGCTTCTTCCCTGTGAATAACGATGGTGAAGAGGGAAAAAACATCGTTAGCCTTACATTCAACCAACTCATTGCGCAGTTGAACTTCGTCGGTCGAGAAGCTGTCGCTACCCTCCTTCATCATACGTGCAGCTTTACCGCTGCCAAGCTGCTCCGCCAGCTCTAAAAAAGTCTGTCCCCTAGATTTGCTGTAGTTCGGCTCATAACGAATAATCATAACCGCGCCATACAACAGAAGGTCAATAGGCTGATTGGGCTCATCCTTATTCTCAAGAACAGCATCCGGCTTGATCACATACTCATTGGTCCTGTATTCGGAACGGGTGACCTCAAAGTAACAGGGTAGAAATACATCCTCGGTCCAACTAGTCAAAGCTCTAATGATATCTCTTCGATGTTCTGCAAGAGCCTCGACCCGTCCCTTATTCAACTCCTGAACTCGGTCAAATAAAGCGATCGTCTTTGCGGCTTCCGGTTCAGGAAACAAATTCGGATCCAGCAGATGACGTGCCAAAAAGAAAGTTTCCAGCGGCTTTGTGGGGTAAGATCCCTTCTCCAGTTTGTTCTCGATATAGGACTGAATCCGCTCCAGAAGCTGCTGCCTTTTCTCTTCATATACTGTATCCAGTACCGTTAATTCCACAAGCCCGTCTGTCGTCGCGAAGCTCCCTTGGAAGGTAAAACGGTAGTTGATCAACGGCGATGCTTCAACCTTGTTCAGCCTCTCCCTTATGATTTCCACCAGCAGTGGCTGAACCTCATGCACTATCTGTTCCCGAGTAAAGGGTGAAACTTTCATCGACCTTTTGCCTGCTGCGCTTCCCATAGATCTCGAACTGTCAACGCTAGTCCTGCCCGGCCGATAATCGAGCATGATAAAGTCAAAGATGCCTGCTTGCAGCGTGGTACGAAGGACCACTTCCTCTACGTTCGTTCGATTCTCCTGCTCGTCAAACCATTTATGAATGGCCGTTCTCATCTCTTCCAGGGCTTCCCTCTGCAATTCGTTCATTCTCTCTCACCTTTCAACGTATTCCATCTTTTCTCAACAACCTAATCATACTATGAAAATGGAAAACCTTGTGGAAACTCTCTCAAATGAATAAAGGGCACTCTAATCAGAGTGCCCTATCGCTCACATCTTCTTTCTGATGATGTATAAATACTTTATTCTTTCCTGAGTTTTTAGCTATGAATAATTCTTTATCCGCACAATTAATCATTTGCTCTAAGGTATATTCCCTTGTATTCAGGGTAGCTCCCCCTATACTCACGGTGATAGGAATGCTTATCCCAAGAGCTGATGTTATAACTGCCTTCTCAACATTTTTGCGGATCATCTCTGCTTTTTGAATACATTGCTCTACGGTCCCATCGGGAATTGCCACCATGAACTCTTCCCCGCCATATCTGCCTACCCTGTCCTCTTCTCCTATACTAGCTTGAATCAGATCCGCAACGCGCTCTAGTACCTTATCTCCTTCCTGGTGACCGTAGACATCATTTATTCTCTTAAAATCATCCACATCAATCATCAGAATACATAGCGCCCTATCAGCGTTCTTGCTTTCTTTAAGTTGCTCGTACATTTGAGTTGTTTGTTTAAATAGCTCTTTTCGATTAAAGACTTTGGTTAACACATCATACTTGGATGCATATTCAACTTCCATATATAGTCTGGCATTCTCTAACCCAATCCCTAGAAAATTAGATAGCGTCTTTAATGTACTCAAGTCTTTTAAGTTAAACGAATCTTTCTTATATGCCTGGGTACTTATCACCCCGATTACCTTATCTTTCATAATAATAGGCACAAATATAAGAGAATAAGGTATGGTCTCTACTACATACTCCTTTTTCTTCCTTATCTTCTCCAGGTATTCTTTAAAATTATCAAAATAACGGCTATATTCCTTTTCGATGTCCATTACAAGGATATCCTGCTTGTGCTTAACACTATATGCCCAAAAGCTATCGTCAAATATAGATCTGGGTCCTATGACCAAGCGTTGTCCCTTTTCGATAGACAGCTCATTATAGAGAATTCCTTCCTCCTCGTTATAGATGCCAATTTGGATAATATCCGCCTGGATCAAGCCTTGTATTTCTTTGGCAACAATATTAAAGATACCTTCCTTGTCCAGGTTAGACAGGATGGTGTGACCCACGCCATTCAATGCTTCCGTTTGATTGTAGAGAAACTTGTAGATTTTTCCCTCTTCCTCTTCTCTTTTTCGATTCAACAATTCCATGCTCTCAGCACTGCGAATCGCCTGCATCTGTTTTTCCAATTCCATATGTTTTTCTAAATAGTCATAGGCTTGTTCATAATCACCGAGTCCTTTATAACCCTTGCTCATATTCAAATACACTTTATTTAAATTCCTTATCGATTTGGCTTTTTCTATCCCTTCTTCTACTTGCCGCAGCTTATCGACAGTCTCTTTATATCGACCTTGTACCAAATCCAGCTCTGTCCAGTACAATAGTGCATCTTGGAGATACAATTGTGCGCCTGCTGCTTTCGCCAATTCTACGCTCTTGACGAAGTATTCTTCTGCTTTATGATAGCACCCTCTAGTCGCGTAAATATGAGCCATTTCTTTTAACACATTGGGCACCATTTTGGGTGTATATTCTTCCGCTAACTCAAGAGCCTTCGTTATATACACGATCGCCTGATCCGGATTTCCCAAATGGTTGCAGCACTCCGCTTGATTCGTGTAACAAACCACTTTAAAAGCATTAGTATAAATACGAGGTGTGTTTTCGATCTGATCTAACAGCTCTTTAGCCTTTACATACTCATCGATCTCCATATACAGGGCTGCGAGGTTCCCTTTGATTTGAGTTAGTCGCTCATAGTTACCCACCTGTTCTGCTAGCTCTATACCCTCCATACCATGCTCAATGGCTTTGGAGAGTTTCTGTTGTACCGAATAACCACTTACCAGAGCAGCGCTAGTCGCCAATTGGCCATCTATATTGTTATTTTCTTTGAAAATGTGGTAAGCGCCTTCATAAAGAGTAGTAGCAGCTTCAAAGTCTGTAGAATCAAAGTATAGCCAGCCTTTATTATAAAGAATCCATGGATAAGCACAGGTTAGCATATTATGTTCGATTACAAATTTAGTTGCTACCTCATAGGCTTCGATTGCAACCTTAGACTCAGTTCCTCGTATTTTTTCACAAATTTTGATGATGTAATTTTCATCATATTTCAACTTGCCCAATTCTCCGTTTAACTCCTCCAGCCACATTTCACTATCACCTATTTTCTCAATTGTATTCTTATTAAGCAGCTTTCCTCACTTGGAGAAACGAGGAGGTACAAATTAAAAAATGACGTTCAATGTCATGAATAGAACTAGACTTAGTTTACTCTATTATAGTGAATAAGTGGGTAGTGTTATAGTATTTTCCTGTAGGGCAGCGCGATATTTTTAGATAATCCGTTACTTCGGTATTTCTGCCTATTTACTGGAACACTTTTTACAATGCGGAATATACAGATGAATAGGCACTTATCCCAATCATGCTTATTCTGTGGAGTTTGCGAATCGGAATCGGCACAAAGGAGTGTTTCAAGTTGGTAGTAAAATCATCTCATTATTTTGCCCACGGCAACACGGCGCATGGAGCTCATTTCTTGTATACATCCGCATTTATTGGGCTAAACAAGATATTTGTCCTTAAGGGGCCCCAAGGTACGGGGAAATCGACGGTTATTCAAAGCTTGGCGGATAGCCTGCAGGATAAAGGCTTACACGTGCAATACTTCCACTCCCCTCTCCGTCCCGACGAGCTGGATGGCATCATTTTAACGGAATTAAAGATTGGTATTGTCGACGGGCGAGTCTGTAAGGGAATTTCGGATAGCGAGGCTGGTGAAATCGTCTTTGTCGATTTCGGGGAAGCATTTGATAACAGCCGTATCTTACCGGAACACTTCACAACGATAGAAGATTTTAGAGGCGAGCTTGAGAGCGCCTATTCAAATGCGTATGAAACGTTCGCGGCTGCATTACGGATTCATGACGAGTGGGAGAAATATTATATCGAAAATATGGATTTCTCGAAGGCCGACCAGATTGCGCAGGATCTGATTCAAGAACTATACGCCGGTCATGAAAGCGATACCCCAACTGTTTCGCGTCACTTATTTTTCGGAGCTGCGACTCCAAAGGGGGCATTCGATTTTATTCAAAGCTTAACCGCTCAACTGGGAAGACGGATTTTCCTCAAAGGAAGGGCGGGATCTGGCAAATCGACTCTGCTGAAAAAGCTTGCCTCTGCTGCCGAAGAGAAAGGAATCGAAGTGCAAGTATTTCACTGCGGCTTTGATCCGAACAGCTTGGATATGTTGATATTCCCGAAGCTTCAAACAGCTATCTTCGACAGTACCGCTCCGCATGAATACTTTCCAGATCGGGACGAGGATGAGATTCTAGATATGTATACACGGACTATAGCCCCTGGGACAGATGAAGCCTATGCGGCCGAAATAGCCGGTATCAAAGCACGCTATTCGGCAAAAATGAAAGACGCCACCTCTTATCTGGCGGAAGCAGAAGTCATCGATTCTCAAATTAAGGCTTACTATGTCGCAGCAACAGATTTTTCAATCGTAGAGAAAATCCATCTGCAATTACAGTCCGAATTGAATGAACTGATTAGCTCCATTCAGCTTTCAAAATAAGGATACGACATTACTTACGATACGGTTCACCTTAACATCTATAGCGTGAAATCAAAAGGCACCCGAGTTGGGTGCCTTGCAATGCCTTATCATGTTCAGTGCCCTAATAAATCTCATTCATTCCCACAATTTGCAGAGAAGACCACATTTTTTTGAACAGAAAATATAAATTCTATTCGATCAGTAAACAGCATATTAGCTTATGGATTAATATACAAGTAAAACAGCTCCAAGAGATAGGCCGGCGGATGTACCGATGAGCATTAGTTCCTCGCCGCGAGCGATTCTACCCTGTTTGATGCAATCATGCAACGCCATCGGAATCGATGCAGAAATTACGTTCCCATGTGTAGCAATAATATTCATGAACTGATCTTCAGTATATCCGAGCTTCTGACGCATAATGCGCATCGCCAGACCGCTTGCCTGATGTGGAATGACCATGCGCACGTCACTTGCTTTGAACGGTACTTGTTCAAAAAGTTTTTTCATGAAGCCCCCAATTACTTTGGATGACAGCTTAAATACCGCTTTTCCATTCATATCGAACAAATACTCATTATGATTGTCTGCACAATATGAGGTGGCTGGAAGACTTGTACCGCCGCCGCGTATTTCGGTATAATGTGCTCCTTCCACATAAGTTTCAGTTAAAGAAGCAACAATCTCAGAGGCCTCATCAGCTTCACTTCTACCCACCACCACCGCAGCAGCGCCATCCCCAAACAGAATACAGCTCTCCTTTTGATCCCAATTCAGCCCAGGAGAAGCTATCTCGCTTGATACGATTAATACTCTATTAAATTTGTTGGCTTCAATAAGGTAGGAAACTGTGTCTAATCCAGTGACGAAGCTGAGGCAGGTAGAGTTAATGTCGAAGCAGGGGATGTTGGTATTTACAAGATCGAGTTGGATTTTAATAAGTGTAGCCGTACATGGAATCGGTTGTTCATAAGTTCCGCTTGCTGAGATAATACAGTCGATATCGTGAATGGACAAGCCAGCCTCTTCAATAGCCTGTCTTGCAGCATTGGCTCCCATTTCTGAAGCTGTCTCGGTGTCTACATAATGCCGATAAGATACTCCCGATTTCTTCTCTGACCAGCCTTCTTTTAATCCTAACTTCTTGTCGAGTTCACTAGAATGGACCATGCGTCTTGGCAAGTATTTGCCTGTCCCCAAAATTTTAACCTTTCTAGACACGAAACCACCATCCCACAATATGTATTTAATACAACACTTGATAAAAATGGATATGTTATCAAATACATACAATATACTACACATTTACCAATCAAACAATATATTTTTACAATAATTTAATATTTTATGGTTTTAAACCTTTATTTGACAATCAAGTAAAATAAGGTATTATATAACCAGACCGACCGGACGTTCCGGAATATAAATTATAGGGGGCTTATAATTGAAGTGGCCAACTCTTCCTACGATGACATACTGAGAACAGCCAGCCGTTTGTTTCAAGAGCGAGGTTATGCGGGCACCTCTGTAAGGCTGATTGCAGAACAATCAGGGATTGGAAAGGCAACTATTTACCACCATTTTCAGGATAAGGAAGCGATTGTTTCTAAACTAATAGAACAGAGTATCGACGGGTTTAATAGTTTGATTAGCGATTTATATGAAATTGAGGATTCTCGCTCTAGACTAATTGCTGCCTTGGAGAAAACGATTGATTTTCTCGATAAAGTGGCAGCTGTGTTTCAAATTGTAAGACGAGAACTGCCACTGTTGTGGATTGAGATTAAAGTTCTTCTCGTACCTTACTACACAAGATATATATCACTATTATCAGAATCTATTGAACAAGGGGTGGCGAGCGGAATCTTTCGGCCTATTCCGCCTGAACTGGCTGCATCCGTGTTGCTTAATTTGATACAAGGTGCACATGGGTCACTGTCCATCTCGGCAAAGAACCAAGATTCTATCCATGTGTCAATTCAATCTATGATTGACATTTACTTCAATGGGATTGTGAATCATACAGCAAATCTATAGTTTATTGCCATGATTGGAGCTGGTAATTTGAAGTATGTTAAGCAATTGAATGCTATTCATTCTCATGAATTACAGTTAGTTGGCGGAAAAACGATTAATCTAGGTACACTTGTCCAATGCCAGCTCCCTGTGCCAAGCGGTTTCTGTATTACTACCAAAGCTTATTTAGAATTCGTGCAGCACAATCAGCTGGGAGAGCATATTGCAGCACAATTGGGATCTGTTCTACCTGCGGATCTTGCCACGGCTGAGAAAGCTTCTGAACGGATTAGGGAGTTGTTCGAAGAGTCTGAACTGTCTCAGAATATGTTGCTGGAAATTACCCAGGCTTACCATCACTTGTATGAACATAACAACGACAATGAAAATAACAATGTTCCTGTAGCTATCAGGTCCTCTGCCACTGCTGAAGATCTGGCGGATCTTTCGTTTGCTGGCCAGCAGGATACCTACCTAAATATTGTTGGCTCTCAGCAGGTAATTGAGCATGTTGTTAAGTGTTGGAGCAGTTTGTGGACGGCAAGGGCAATATTGTATCGAATAAGAAATCATATCGATCAGAATAATATTTCCTTGGCAGTAGTGGTCCAGCGGATGGTGAATAGTAAGGCTTCAGGTGTTATGTTTACCGCTAACCCGGTAACAGGACGCAGAAACGAAATTGTAATTGATGCAACGATGGGTCTAGGTGAACTTCTTGTATCCGGAGGGGTAGAGCCGGACCATTATGTGGTGGATCTTGCGGAATCACGGATTGCATCAAAGCAACTTGGAGTGAAATCGGCTATAATGCAAAGCTTGAGTCATGGGGGAACTCACCAAGTTAAGCTAAATGACGCCGAGCAGCAGCAGGCCATCAATGATGAACACATTATGGAGCTAGCGCAGTTAGGGCGACTTGTACAAACAAGCTTTGGCACTCCACAGGATATTGAGTGGGCGATCGATGAGCAAAATCGTTTGTTTCTACTTCAAACTAGACCGATCACCTCCTTGTATCCTCTACCTCGTCGAATTGGGGATAGCGATATTGAGGGATCGACGGATTCATTGCGAATATGGTTCTCGTTCGCATCGTGGCAAGGTGTATTGGATCCACTTACCCCAATGGGACAGAGTGTTCTCTCTCAGATGGTTACCCAAATTGCTTTGAAGCTAGGTTTATCTGTAGAGCAGAAGGGTCAGGACGCCTTTCACGAGGCTGCACAGCGACTATATGTAAACATTACCCCTTTAATGCAAAATGCAGTCGGACGAAGGGCACTCTCAACCATTATGTCTTCTCTTGACCCAGTGATTTTATCAATACTAACCAAGATTATGAATGACCCAAGACTTGCTGCAAAGAAACCGCTCCATTTACGAGCTAAGGTTAAGCTAGCACGTAAAATCCTGCCTGTATGGCTCCGTGCGCTCTACAACGTAGCCAACTCCTCCTCTGCGCACGAACGTTTGCAGCGTCGTATTGACATAGAAATTGATAGTATCAAGTCCCGACTTATGGCAAGCAGCAACAACAAAACAAGACTTCAAGATATTAACCACACCTTCCAGGATACGGCCAACCTGTTGCTTCAGTTCTTGTTACCAGGCACATTGTCAGGGCATATTCCTCTTCATTTTTTGATCCAACTTACCGACCAGCTGCCTGATGGGTTCCAATATACGTTAGATCTGACTCGCAGCTTGCCCTTTAACATTACTTCAGAGATGGACTTGAATTTATGGAATGTTGCTGTGCAGATTAGCAGTGATTCTGACAGTAATGAATGCTTTAAACAGTGTTCTACCCAGGAGTTATGTCAGCGTTATCGAACCGGTTCACTTCCGGATGTTGCCCACACATCTATATCCCATTTTATGTCCTTATATGGCATGAGAGGTTTGTCAGAAATAGATATTGGACGCAGACGTTGGGAAGAAGACCCAGAGCATATTATACAAGTGATTAAGAGCTATTTGGAAGCAGGATCACAGCTGTCGTCCCCGCTTGCTAGATACGAGCAAGGCATTCAATCGGCTGAACAAGCGATTCAAAAGCTTAGAATGAGCTATAACAGAAGTCCCTTGGGATTTGTGAAATCCACTTCGTCACAGATATTGGCAAGAAAAGTGCGCATGCTAGCTGGCATTAGGGAGACACCTAAATTTACGATCATCCGTATTTTTCAATTCGTTCGTCATGCGTTACTGGACCTTGGAGAGGAGCTGCAACGCAACCAAATTTTAAGTAGTAAAGAAGATATCTTTTTCCTGCATTTAAATGAAGTTAAGGAGTTAATAGAATCTGAAGCGATACCATCTAGGGGAGATTCCGATTCTGTCAGATGGCAGGAATTAATTGAGCACCGGAAGACAACTTATATTCATGAGAGCAAGAGGAATAAAGTACCGCGTGTTCTATTAAGTGATGGTACTACTTACTATGATGACTACGTGACTAATATAGATCATGAGAAGCAGTCAGGGTCGGTGATAAGAGGAAACCCCGTGTCCCCGGGCACTTATGAAGGCACGGTATGTGTTATACATGATCCGTATAAAGACAAACTGGCGCCTGGTGAAATTCTCGTATGTTCAGCAACAGACCCTGCTTGGACTCCATTGTTCCTAGTAGCTGGGGGGCTAGTGATGGAAGTAGGCGGAATGATGACGCACGGCTCTATCATTGCTAGAGAGTATGGCCTTCCTGCTGTTGTTGGAATCAAGGAAGCTACATCGCGATTACGAAATGGTCAGAGGGTACGTATAGACGGATTAATGGGTACCGTTGAAATTATTCAAAGTAACAATAATGAGGAGGATTCAAGTCCATGACAGGGATGAACAATGAGAAATCCCGAGCTGGCATTAGACATACAGTACTGATGCTAATTGCTGGATTTGTAGTGCTGCTAGCGCTTAGTGGTTGTACGAACGAAAGTCAAATTACTCTGAGCGGAACAATGGAAGTGAACAAACACGTTATCCGCAGCGAAGTGCCGGGTGTTATTACAGAGGTATTAAAGAAAGAAGGAGAACTGGTAAATACTGGGGATCGATTGTTTGTATTGGATTCTTTAGAAATGAGGTCGCAACTGGAGCAATATCAAGCGGTCGTTCGCGGAAAGAAGGAGAAATTAGCAGGTGCAAAGGATAACGATGCCTATTCAGACACTGACATCAATCAAATTCAAGCAGAACTCGATGTAGCGCAAGCGCAGGTAAAAGAGGCTAAACTTAGGTTATCAAAGTATACGATTACCTCCAAAATGAATGGTCTGTATTATCAATCCTATGCAGAAGTTGGAGACGTGATTGGGGCAGGTGCAGTATTGTCTACAATTACGTTGGATCAAGATCAGGAAGTATGCCTATATATCCCACAGAAGTACCTGAATAAGGTGGAACTGAATGAAGTTCTTGTACTATCATCCCCGGGGCTTCCGAACCAAACCCTGAAGGGAAAGGTTGTTTTTATATCGGATGAAGCGGAATTCACTCCCAAAAATATTGAGAAACAAGATGCCAAAGAAAATACTGTTTATCAGATCAAACTGCAGATTTTAGAGCCGTTGGATCAACTGAAGGCAGGAATGACGTTGGAGACCGTGATTGATACGAAGTAGTCCATAGCATAGCGCGTAAAGGAGTTGTATCCATGGAATTTGCTATAGAGGCGAAGGATTTAACGAAAAGATTTGGCGACTTTACCGCAGTGGATAACATCAGTTTCGCCATTCCTAAAGGCAAAATTTTCGGATTTCTCGGGCCTAACGGCTCAGGGAAATCAACTACGATCCGGATGTTGTGTGGTGTACTGACCCCGTCCTCAGGAGACATTAAGGTATTAGGCAAGAACGCCATAAAAGAGAGGGAATCGATTCGCCAGGAGATCGGCTATATGTCGCAAAAATTCAGTCTGTATGAGGATTTGAGTGTAGAGAAAAACTTGAACTTCTACGCTGAAATTTATGGGATTAGTAAAGAGGTTAGAGAACAGCGGAAGAAGGAATTGCTCATGATGGCTAATTTGGCAGGCAAAGAAAAGAAGATTGCAGGAACGTTATCAGGCGGCTGGAAGCAGCGCTTGGCCTTGGGTTGTGCACTGATTCATAAACCTAAGCTGCTAATTCTTGATGAGCCTACCGCTGGTGTTGACCCTGTTTCCAGAAGGCAGTTCTGGGCTATTATCCATGAGCTTGCTAGACAAGGCATCTCCTTTCTCATTACGACCCATTACATGGATGAGGCCGAGAGCTGTGATCTTGTTGGATTTATTTACAACGGGAAGATCATTTGCGATGTAATTCCGCCTAACGACTTGATTGAATCAGAAAATGTAAAGGGACTTGAAGATATTTTCATACGGTATGTTGAGACAATGACCAATGAGAAGGTGAGAACTTCATTCCATGAAATGAAATTCTTGCACTCATAAGAAAAGGTTGCGATGAGATATGGGTATCTTTAGTTTTGGAAGGTTTTGGGCAATTGTTAAGAAGGAATTTTTTCAAATTATTCGAGATCCAGTTAGTATTAAGGTTCCAATCGTGATTCCGATTGTTTGGATTGTACTATTCGGGTATTCTGTGCAGACTGAGGTAGATCAGATTCCGTTGGCTGTGTTCGATCAGAATAAAACAGAAATGAGTCGAGAATTAATTCATAAATTTGTCGTGTCCGACTTTTTCGTGCTGAAGGATGATGTACTTAGCAAGGATGGTATCTCTCAGTTGATTGATAGTGGGAAGGTGAAAGCAGGCATCGTCATCCCGCCTAATTATGATTCAGACATTTATGCCGGCGAACCATCGACCGTGGAACTAATTGTGGATGGGACAGACCCGACCATTGCTAGGACAGCATTAAGCACAGGGGAGCAAATATGGCGCATGTATACTATGAACAAGGGGCAGGAGCAGCTCCAACTTTTAGATCCTTCTACAGTGGGTAGTGGGAATTTATCAATGGAGTCTAGTGTGTGGTATAACCCTTCCATGAAGGGCTCGGTGTTTAGTATACCGGGTCTAGTCGCTCTAATCGTACAAAATATTACGATTATGTTATCAGCTTTCGCACTGGTTCGAGAGCGTGAACGGGGAACAATTGAACAGTTAATCGTGACACCGATTAAATCTTTGGAAATGATTCTCGGTAAGCTTGTTCCTTATATTGTGATCGGATATATCGGATTCCTGTTCTCCTTGGCAGTCTGCTTGATATTATTCGATGTTACCATTGCAGGAAGCGTCCTACTGTTGTTATCGTTAGGGTTCTTGTTTTTACTATGTACGCTTGCCATTGGTATCCTTATATCAACTATTGCAAAAACGCAGGCACAGGCTATGAACTATACGTCTCTCATTCTGCTGCCTAGTGTGCTGTTGTCAGGTTTTATTTTTCCGAGAGAGTCAATGCCTCTGCTTATTAATCTAGTTAGTGATATCATCCCGCTCACTTATTTCATTAATATTACCCGCGGGATTATGGTGAAGGGAATTGGGTTAGAGCATTTATGGACCGACGTGGTAATATTATGCGGATTTACGATTGTGATGCTGACGGTTGCCTCAATGCGATTTAAAAAGAGCTTGGATTAAGCGAGTTCAATGCCGACCGTTATTTTACATCTCAGGTGCTGATATATAAATAATGACCGTGTTCACTAGAGTCATCTGGATTATGATTAGGACACGAACCCGATTGCTAGCTTTCAAGAGGAGTTCAATAAGGCCAAAGGCTTTGACGAGACACTACGGCAATGTCTGATTGTCGCAGCCCTATCCACCGATAAGGTAGACTGGGCCTTTTCCTTGTTCTGGTACCAACACCCCTCACCCTTCCGAATAGTGATCTTTAGCAGCTTCACTTGGAATCGAAGTGCAAGTATTTCACTGCGGCTTTGATCCGAACAGCTTGGATATGTTGATATTCCCGAAGCTTCGAACAGCTATCTTCGACAGTACCGCTCCGCATGAATACTTTCCAGATCGGGACGAGGATGAGATTCTAGATATGTATACACGGACTATAGCCCCTGGGACAGATGAAGCCTATGCGGCCGAAATAGCCGGTATCAAAGCACGCTATTCGGCAAAAATGAAAGACGCCACCTCTTATCTGGCGGAAGCAGAAGCCATCGATTCTCAAATTAAGGCCTACTACGTTGCAGCCACAGATTTTTCGATCGTAGGGAAAATCCATCTGCAATTACAGTCCGAATTGAATGAACTGATTAGCTCCATTCAGCTTTAAAAATAAGGATACCAACCCAAAAGCGTTCAATTCAGACGGGGCTCAGCAGTCTAATGCAAGCTGAGCCCCGTTTGAGATTGAATCTGCAACGGCAAGTTGTTGCCGGCATCGCACAACGAATGTGTGTTGGATGTTTCACAAGCATGTGCACACACTTGATGCAAATGAAAACGACCCGTAAGAGGGCGCTCGATCTTCATGCGCACTACTTGTGGGTCGTTCGCAGTTCCTATTCCTCTTCTTCGTGTTCGCAAACGACTCCAGTGAACTGATTAAAGAAGGAGGTTTGGGTATTGACTACCGTAGATCCCACTGTAAACGAGGACGAGGTCACATTGGAGAGCTTTCCTGTTGTTCTTGTCAGCTGCGGAAAGCCAGGTTGGAATACCGTTACTGTCTGACCTACAATTGGTTGCAAGCGCTGAGCCAGCGTGATGTTCTGAGGGGCAGGACAGCCATGAATGCTTTTATTGCTCAAAGAAATACCACCCCCTGTTTAAGTATTGTTGATTCTTATAATATTCTGTTCCCGTGGCTAGGTTTGGGCACATCGTGAAATCCGGCATATCGCAGCCGGATTCCCTGCGATAAATCAGAGACAACCGCTAGTAGATTGCCTCCTAGCATCAAATTGGCGATATGAATTCGGACAATCATCCATTCCCTTCCAATTGGTTGTGAAATATACTGTCGTATATTCGATCTGGAGGTGTTGATATGCTTCAACTAAACGGAATTATTGGCGGGAATCAGCCGATTAAATTATTACCCGGAAAAAGAGTTGATGTGCAAACCATTGTGATTGACGTACCTAACAGGAAAAAGCTCGTGTTAAAAAGTTTGAATTTCCTGTTGTCCAATGATGCATTCATCTTCAAGGTGGAGGCATTGCCCTCAACCGGAACGTTCACTGTTCGTGGCGGCTCCGGCGAACTTAAACCAAACAAAGTACTTTTCAACAACCGGACCGGAGACACAGTTCGTATCTTTCTAAACATCTCTGTTATCAACAGCGCGCGAAATACCCGTACACTGGACCGCAATTCCTCTTGGCTTTTGAAGCTTGCCCGCGTTTGACGACGTTCGAATGAAGCCAAAAGGCACCCCATCGGGTGCCTCTCTTCTTGGGTGTGTCTTATTCGTTCCTCTCACTACAATCTCATTACGTAAAATATTCAATTTTTGCACTAGGAAAATAAGTGTGAATATACCTGCCTAGCGTATCTTTTATATCCTCCTGCTCTTGATCTGTGTACACGTATTTTCCAATCCCATACCGCCCCCACTTCCACTTCCTCTTCGTTTCATCAAGCTCCAGCTTCGTCATCGGATAGTTCTTCTCAATGACATTCTTGGCTGGTTTAGTAAAGCGATGCTGAATCAGCTCGAAGGTCAAATCTTTAGTGGCAGAATGAGGAAGTGCGGATTCTAATTTCTCGAACATATCCTTATAGCCCTCTTTCCATCCGTCATGCAAATAGATGGGCGCAATAATGAAGCCTAATGGATATCCGGCCTCCCCAACTTTACTGGCAGCTTCGATCCTCTCTGCTTGCCTGGATGTACCCGGTTCGAAATTTTTAATAATATAATCGTCATTCATACTAAATCGAAAGCGAGTCCGCCCATTATGCTTGGCATCCAGTAAATGATCAATATGAGCAAACTTCGTTACGAAGCGTAGTTTCCCCAGCTCAGACTTACCGAAGTACTCAATAGCCTTCTTGAGCGTATGGGTTAAGTGATCAATACCAGCTATATCTGATGTACATGATGCTTCAAACCTTGTAATCTCAGGGGCTCTTTCTTTCATATATTGGTCCGCAGCTTCAAAGATATCGTCAATATTGACATAAGTCCGAATGTACGGCTTACTTCCCATCGTCGTTTGTAAGTAACAATAATGACAATGGCCCATGCACCCTGTAGCAAACGGAATAGCAAACTCTGCCGAAGGCTTTGAAGTATCGAACTTTAGGGTTTTCCTAACCCCGACAACTAAAGTGGACTTGGCTATTCTGTATTTTTGAAAGTCGTTGTCTCCAGGCAGGTTTCGGATTTGGTTATGTGAGGTTGTCTCGCGAATTTCGATGCCCATTTTCTCAAACTTGGATACTAATTCTTGGCCGAGCGGATAATCCATTGCTTTTGGCTCTACATAGACAAGTTGAGGTACAAATGGCTTAACCATAATATGTCTCCATGTCGGATATACCGAATGCCTCACTATAGGCGTGTTCAGCTTCACTCGCCGTCGGGTACACCGCGACCTCATCGTTCAATGGATAATACGTCTCATATATGAACAGCGCAACATTTCCCGGTGAATTCGGATCATTCACTACAGCAGCTTCCTGAACATTCGCGACTCCCTGAACATGCGGGTTACGAATGATTACATACACAATCTGTCCCGGTTGATATTCGTTCATCACTTCATCGACCCCTATCCTTCATGTTTCGGTTAGTGTCACACAAAACAATCTGGAATATGCCGACATATAAGAGTTATTACCTAAAATACGAAGTCATTAAAGTACGGTAATTCCACTCTCAAAAATGACTTTCAAATATTCACCCTCAAAGTGAAACTCAACACTCAAAGTCAGATCATTGGGTTCGCCATCCGTCGTCAGTGCATACTCGTAGGAAATGCCGCTTCCATCGTTAAAGTGGTAGAAAGATTCCTGTTGATAAACACTGCCATCTTTATAAACAGGCCTAAAGGTACACTCCACATCAAACCTATCGATCTGTTCCAACTCATTATCTTCCTTAAAACTCTCGATCACCTCTTCTAATAGCTCAACGTTCCAATCCTGCATATCATCAACTTGCTGAGCAATTTTTTCATACCTTCCATCTGCGATGGAGTCAACAAGCTCTCTTGCGAACGCTCGAATGATGTCTTCCTCTTTTCCTAATACCCGTTTAAGCATACCGTTTGCTCCCCTATCTTTATTCTCGTTCTCCTGCCGCATATTCGCCCGGACAGACGTCCATCACTTCTCTGGAAGGCTGGATCAGTGCCATTTCATATCTGCAAGGCCAATACACGTCCGGCGCCATCTCCCCGTTCAGCAAGCCGGCGATCGTCTCGCCGTCGCTCACTGGCACCTCCGCTTCAAACAAGTAGGCTGCGACATTAAATGCATGTCGTGACACGTCGTTCGGATCCAAGGTATGAAAATGATACTGGACATCCGGAAGTCCAAGCGCATAGAGACCGAGCGAATCGATTAAGCTGTCTTCGGTCCCATGAATGTTAAAATAGCGGATATTCATGCCGAACTGCAAGAACCTCGCGGCTCCTTCATACGGGTTGTCCGTAATTTCAGCCGGATACAGCAGTTTTCCGCTCGATGGAATCCAGATCGCTTTGCAGGTCGGGAACAGGCTTACGGCAGCCTCCAGCCAATCCGCCAATAAAGCGCTGCGTGATTTATAATCCAGTCCTGCCGCCATGAAGTCACTGATCAGCAGCTTATAACGGCATTCCTGCAGAACATCCTCCGCATCCGGCATCGTCCAAAACTGGGTGCGCTCCAGGTCGGTAATCATTTCCGGTTGAAAAGGAGTAACGTCCGCCATCATGACCTGAGCCGGCAGCTCTCCCTCCTGGTAGGCTACTTTATAAGCCTCTACGGCAAACGATGATAATACGTCGTCTGGCGACACGGTATCCGTTTTCCCGCATCGGATTTCTAACGCATTTCGAACAACTTCCGCCTTTGGCCGTTCCACATTCTCCTCGAATAGCAGGTACATTTGAAATAACCGCTGAAACTCACTTTTTTCATCTAAATTTTGTTGAAGCACATTTTCGTTCTCCATTTCTCCTAACCGCTCCGTTTCATATGTTATTTCCCTTTATCCGTTCATAGACTCCGCCGTGATACTCTGGCACCCGTTGAACAAAGCAAACCTCTGGAGACAACGGTTTAAGGCGGTGCGCAATTTCATGGTTTGCAGCACACCCTTCTCGTACCAGATGTTTTTAACAACGAGCGTTCCTGTTTTTCGTTCCACGATGATTTCAGCCCGTCCAATGAAGCTCTCTCCATATAATAAAGGCAGCACATAATAGCCGAATTTCCGTTTGATTGCAGGCGTGTAAATCTCCCAGGTGTAATCGAAGCCAAACAATTCGTTGATCAGCTTTCGGTCCCACATCAGATTGTCCAGCGGGGCAATCAGCTCGCAGCGAAATTCCGGATCCGGATTTTGTAGAACCGCATCCATAAGCGGTAAGTCCTCCGCACGGCAGTACATCGTTTCCTTCAATTGCTCTACGGCAATAGCAGCAATGCGAGCTTCGCCCAACAACTGGTGGAAAACCTCATTGCGCTGCTTCGCCTTCAATCCCCATATGTTTAGCCAGGCATCGGATGCGCGATTCCATAGAAGGCCAACAGCGCCGATCCGGCGCAGTACCCGCCACTTATGATGCTCAAGCTCATCCTCCAGCGGCTCTGATGCATTCAGCAGATTTGGATGTATGTATTTCTTGGCTAAATCGTAGTATTTACGTGTTCCTTTTTTATGATGGATAATCAACTCACCCGTCGAATACATCTGTTCCAGCACCGATCGAGACGAATTGTTTCCACCGCTCCAGTGGATGGCCGATTGCCAAGAGAAATCTCCATCCAATTTTAAATCATCCGAGCTTATTACACCGTGGTTTTGGATATGATTCCGTACTTGCGCTGTCAACGCTTCCATTTCGGGATATCGTTCAGCATGCTCCCGTGCTGCTTGCCTGTATCGCTCAAAATACGGCCAGTCCTCAACAGAGATAATGGCCAGATTCTTGTCGGGATAATCGACAAGGCTTCTATCCTCGTATAGCAACTCGGCGAGCATCCCCTTGGTAAAATCCTTGATTCGCGACTGCAGAACCAATTCGGCGTTTTTTCCACATACATCAATTGGGTCGTATTGAATACAGCTGACCTGCCGAGCAAAATCCAATACACCCTGCTTCCCGCTGAATTTATATTCGCCCAATAGTCCATGCTTCAACAACAGAAATTGCCGTGCCTGGCGGTTTGTTAATTGGATCATGTTTGCAAGGCTCCTCTTTCATTCACATTTCCATTCATCATACAAATTATTTGAGCAAAAGAAAAGAAGAAATACAAACACTAGTTCTTGTATTAGGAATGCGTACATTTGTAAATGTTGATTCTACGGTATAAGTCCCAATTTCCCCATCATATAACCTGTACTAATATCAGATATAACAAATATTAATTTTACTTATATCACTTTATAAAGGTATAGTAAACTTATGGTGTTTGAACTTTTAATAGGTAATTTTATATAAATCTACTCGATTAGAGGAGCGATTATTTTGACAAGAGCAGTTGGTACAGTAGTACGCGGGCTTCGCGGTCCAATTATCAACCAAGGAGATCATATCGAACAAATCGTTGTTGATACGGTATTAAATGCAGCCAAAAGTGAAGGGTTTTCGATTGAGGATCGTGACATTGTAACCATAACAGAATCCATTGTCGCTCGTGCACAAGGAAACTATGCGTCCATTGACGATATAGCAACAGATATAAAGGCAAAATTCGGTGACGAAACAGTTGGTGTCATTTTCCCAATTCTTAGCCGTAATCGGTTTGCAAACTGCTTACGAGGAATTGCCAAAGGGGCAAAGCGTATCGTCTTAATGCTTAGCTATCCATCTGATGAAGTGGGGAATCACCTTGTAGACATCGACGAACTAGATGTTAAAGGCATAAATCCATGGACGGATGTATTATCAGAAGCTCAGTTCCGTGAACATTTCGGTTATAAAGAGCATCCATTTACAGGTGTGGACTACATCGAATACTATAAATCTCTGATCCAGGCTGAGGGTGTAACTTGCGAGGTTATTTTCTCAAATAATCCAAAAACCATTTTAGACTATACCAAGTCTGTATTAACTTGTGATATTCACTCACGTTTCAGAACCAAACGCATTTTAACAAATAGCGGTGCTGAAACAGTATATGGACTTGATGATATTCTTTCAGAATCAATCAATGGCAGCGGCTTTAATGAAGCTTACGGTCTACTTGGATCAAACAAAGCAACGGAAGACAGTGTGAAGTTATTTCCGAACAACTGTCAACCCATCGTTGACGGGATTCAGGCAAAAATCAAAGAAGCAACAGGTAAGATTGTTGAAGTTATGGTTTATGGCGATGGGGCATTCAAAGATCCAGTCGGTAAAATTTGGGAGCTTGCAGACCCGGTAGTATCACCTGCTTACACTCAAGGTCTTAACGGCACTCCAAACGAGGTAAAATTAAAATACTTGGCAGATAACAACTTCTCTCATCTTCGTGGAGAAGAGTTAACACAAGCAATTTCTGAATACATCCAGAATAAAAACGAAGACCTGGTTGGTGCGATGGAAGCACAAGGTACTACACCTCGCAGATTAACAGATCTCATCGGATCATTATCTGATTTGACGTCCGGTAGCGGGGACAAAGGAACACCAATGGTCTATATCCAAGGTTACTTCGATAACTATACAAAATAAGATTAACATGAATAGGATGTCTCCTAAATCGAGACATCCTTTTTTGTCATTTACTTATAATAAGCTCATCGTAACATCTATAGAGCGAAATCAAGAGAATTGCCAAAGACCTGCTACAGGGTGTTGTATCTCGGTCGCCCCTATGAGAGAGAAAATATATAGTGATCCAAAACCACAAGGATAATCGTAATCTTGCTGAACCAACGTTTCAGGGTAACCATCTTCATCTATTGAAACCAAAAAGACGCTGATCCGCTCAGCGTCTTTCCAGAGAACTTCCCTATTCGACTTAATTCTTACCTCCATAGCCCTTATATGTTGCGTAAACTGCATCTGCATATTGATCTGCCAGAATAGGGCGGCCATAAGAATCTGTAGCTCCCGGATACCAGTTATCTCCTCCGTTATAGTGTAATAAGCCGTTATATATGTTGCCGAATTTAACAATCTTTTCATTTAAAATCAACGCGCCTAAATATACCTGATCTTGTTCACTGTTATGATTATAGGTATGGCCAAATTTTGAGTTGAATTGAGATAAATAAGCATTACGTGTGTTTGGTTCTACCTGCATCAATCCGTCGCCGGCCGATGGACTACCTGGTAAACCTGCTCCAAAACTGCTTTCCTTTTTGATAACCGCACTTAGCAATAAAGCAAAATCCCCGCCTTTGCCGTAGGCATTGTCCGCATTCATGACATAGGTCCATATATGACTCGGCACCTCGCCAGGCTTTGTTACGCCAGGAGATGGTGAGCCCGTATAAATCTTAACCGATGACATTTTATCGTTGACCGCATTGCCGACCCAGGAGGAATCCGAGGTATAGGTCCACTTTGTTCCTCCAAAATTATCGTTCTCATATACTTCAACCGTCCAACCGCTAGGAACCTTAAGAGAGGACATCCAGTCATTCGGAATTCCAGCTGCGTTCAACTGGGACAATGTATAATTACCTACTCCGAGTGTTACTGCTTTTCCACCATAGTTTATATCTGCATAGAATGTCGCTCCGTTTGTTGCTGGTGGCGTGGTTGGAGGTGTAGTTCCACCGCCACCGCCTTTCTGCCATAAAGCAGGAACATTGGACGGTTCCCAGCCTTCAAGGGAAGTATGTGCCTGAAGACAGGTATAAGTGCTTCCGCTATACGTTACCGTATCATTTACTGCATATGCAGTATTAGGAGTCCATGCTCCTCTAGCGGCTGCACTTGCCGGCAAGGCCGCGTAAAATGTGGATATGATAAATGCAAAGACCACCATAAGTGATAGGGTTTTAAAAGAAAACTTTTTAATAATCATCTTAAAACCTCCATATATTTTATTTATCTGCGGCTTATCCTGAGACGAGCCATACTTAAAGTGAAGCTTAAACAGGATCTTGTAGTGATATCTTTATTGCTGCAATCAGATTTTCTGTTGAGCATTCATGGTATTATATTCCCCCTTTATTTTAATTTGTTCAAAAAGATTCTAGTACTCTAAAGCGTAGTTATCTGTTATACCCGGATATAAATTAATACTAACTTATTCAACAGATTATTGTTTATTCCCCTTATAAAAGATCCACTCTATCAAATCACTGAAGATACGGTTGCAATTATACGATTCAAATAAATCGTCCCACAATTTCATCCATATTTGGATATTTCATCAACCTCATTCATCAGAAAACTCTTGTCTCCGAGGGTCATCGTTCCCTACTGAAAATATCAGTTGAAATGGGATGCTCAATCAACGATATAGAGCATTTGCATCTCGCCTCTAATCTCTTTATGTCCATTAGAGTCTGCGGCTTTTCGGGCGCAACGCCCAGGAAGCGATGCCCAGCGCAGCATAGACAAGCGGAAGAATGATATGGAATCCGTAATCGCCGTAATCATTAGCAAACGCATGAGATAAAGCCGCACCCGTCATGAGAAAAAAGATACCGCTATAGGCCCATTCCTTAAGCCGGGGCAAACCTGGCATTATAATCGCAATGACTCCAAGCAACTTCCAAGCTCCAAGAATGTTCGTGACATATAACGGGAAACCAATATCGGTCACTAAATCGACATTTCCCCCATATCGCATCAGCTGCCCGATTCCGCTTAATGCCATTGAGAATGCGAGTATAATGGTAACGGTCCAATAAGCGGCCTTCCGTCCAATAGAGAGGGATTCTACCTTCGTGTTTTTTTCATGAGCAATGGTCGCACTCATTTTCATTCCTCCTCTGAATCTAATTTATTTTTTAACAACCGGAATCCACATTTCCCCATATACGAAGCCGTCTCGCTGCCCCATCTTAACCGTTGCATTTGGCCCGCCGACATAGGCGAAATTTTCGGCTTCCGGCAAGACTTGACTAAAGGCAATGCCGGTAAGCATACTACTCAACTTATCAGCCGTCTTCCCTTCTCCTTTAATGACGAGGTATGGCCCTTTAGGAAATTGGATCAACCTGTGTTCTTCCGTTACCGATGCTTCTTCATGACGCCTGCATAGTACATCCTCTTGTGATTTACTGCTTCGTTTATTGCAAAAATGTAGTCGTTCGCAGCTATAGCCTTTATAGCATCAAGCCTTCCATCCTGCTCCACTTCCCGCCAAAAGCTTTCCTTCTCTCTGTTCATGCCGGCATAATCCTTGTAATCACTCTTCAACTCCGTTCCAATACCTAGCACGATAAAACTGTCTTTTTCTTCAAGGGTATAAGCTGCCATCATAAACACTCCTTTTTTGATTTGGTCAAATGCCTTTTCCTATTTGATGTGTTTATCATAATCACTAATCATGTCAAATTATGATACTGTTTTAGAAAACAATTCCATCACAAAAAAATCCCCCTAGAATCCATCTCTAGGGGGATAACCATATACAGTATCTGTGTCCGCTATCCGAACAGTTCTCTCGCCTATTTTAATACATAATTTTCCATCAATGCTTATGGTACGGTTCACCGCGCTGTCTGTAACGGCAAGTTTTAGGGCCATCCTTGCGGATGGCCCTTTCTTTCGGGAGGTCTGTTTGCCTATTATGACTCACCTTATCGCGAGAGGCCGTTCAGATTGTGCGATGCAGCTACTTTACCAACTCGTAACGGGTCGCGATAACGCCTGCCGTGAGCGTTCGGTTGGAGAGCAATTTGAGCCTGGTTTTCTCAACGCCGCAGTCAAAAACCGATTTTCCGCCGCCCAAGATGACCGGACAAATCGTCAGAAGGAATTCGTCGATCAGGCCGAGCTGAAACAGCGTCTTCGCCGCACCCGGGCTGCCAAAGATGACCAGATTCTTGCCTGGCTGTTCCTTGAGTACCTTGATTTCCTCTGCGATATTGTCCTTGATCAGCATTGTATTATTCCATTCCGCCTTGTCCATCGTGCCGGAAATGACGATTTTCTTTACATCCTGCAGCCAATTGGCATGATCCATATCATGCTTCGACGCATTCGGATTGTCCAGCATCGTGGGCCAGTAGCTCTCCATTAACTGATACGTTGTGCGTCCGTAAACGGGAGAGCCGACTTCGGCTACGACCTCCTCGGCATATTTCTCCATTTCCTCGTTGTACGGAATCCAATCCAATCCAATCCTCCGTTCGAATCCGTCGCATACCCGTCAAGCGAGACATGCATGAACAATACGAGTTTTCTCATATCCGCTCCTCCTCCAAGAGTGCTTTGCCAAGTGCATTAAGCATTTCATTCGTTCCGTGCTCCCGTACTTCCGGTGTATCATACCCATCGAAAAAGGCCCCTTGCTCGGTGAAAATCAGCTTTGTACCTCCGTCGGTCGGGATGAGCTCGATCGTTGTGATGGAAACAGAAATTCGTATGTCGTCGGAATCTAAGGTATAGCTATAAACAATACGTTGCTCTGGCACAATCTCTTGATAGAAGACGTCGAAAGTGAAGACCGGTCCCTCCGGCGGGCCTCCTCTGCTGTATTCGCGCCCTCCGACACGGAATTCAAAAATATCGGGCTTGGAAAACCATTTTGATTTGGCAATGGGATCCGCCCAAGCCTGGTATACCTTATGAGGCGAAGCCGGATAGGTCCGCTCGACGACAAAAGTAGCGTGTTTGACGAAACGTTCGGTCATGAGTTGTCCTCCTTTAATTTCGTTTCTTCATTTACCTCGGTAAGAAAATGGCCCAAAACATCTAAATGCCGTTCCCAGCTCATCTGTCGCGCGATGACTAGCTTCTCGTCGTTCTTTTTCATCGCTTGCAGGAGCTGAGTAAAGTCTTCAACCGTAATTGGCGCTGTTCCTTGCATCAACTTAGATACATGTTGGAGTTGTTCAAGGAGCTTTTGCTGAAGCTTGATTCGCTCCTTGAGCTTGGCCATTTGCAGATTGACGATCTCAAGCGGACTGATCTGCTCGCCGGCTAGAACTGACTTGATTTCATCAAGGGATAAGCCAAGTTCCTTTAGCGACAGAAGCTGCTGTAGGCGCACTAGGTCGGATTCATCGTATAGCCTGTGACCGGACTCCGTCTGACCGGACGGTGAAAACAATTCGATTTGATCGTAAAATCGCAGAGTCCGTACGGTCAATCCCGTCAGTTTGGCGATGTCTCCTACCTTCCAGTATCGTTTCATAACAACTCCTTCATTTGTTGTCTACCGGTATTTTCAATATAAAAGATGACGTAACGTAAGGTGCAAGCAAAATTTTAAGTTACATGAAGTTCCACGGCAAAAGTTAACCTCCTGTCCATTCCGTGAACAGGAGGCCATGTTGTTGGCGGAGCGAAAGACGGTTTGCCATTGCTGCACTTCCGGATCTTTACCTAGTTATATTACCAATATATCACATGGTGATATATTTATAGAACAACTCATTGAAAACTTGCCGTTATTTATGATACGGCTCAACTTAACGGGCCTATCGGCGAAAAATACGAAAGGAGCTGCCGCGGCGCATGATTTCCAACCTCTTACCCGATCCAACGACTATGATTCAAACTTACATAAAATGCATATACTCGGCGGCTTGGAAGTAGGTAAGTTTAACTATCACTCCCGTTAGCGGAATGAACTAGCATATACGGCTGGCACAACCAGCCCTTCATTTAATTAACCTTATTGACTCCAACTCCCGATAAACTTCCTCTACAGCACAGTCGGGGTTTAGCATTTGAATCATCTCTATAGTAACAGGGACACCTTCGTAAACTTTTTCAACAACTTTTACTGGCAGGGCCAATTCATAATAATCTTTCGCAAATTGCACGAACTCTTCGGGTGTCCGGTAAATCGCACCTATTAGAAAAGCAGACCCATCGTCTGCTCCTTTTGGCATTTTAACCTTTCCCTTCTGCCAGCTCGAATCACTATTTTTACGCCATATACAAAAAGTCACATCTTCTTTTTCAATTCCTTCATGCTCCAGATGAGATAATAATTCGCTTGGAACGTTATCATAGATGCCTGGCCATACTCTATGTTCGTCTTGTGCATACGGGCTTAATTGGGATTCATGATCAAAACCCTTGATGATGGAGCCTTCAACGGAAAACAACATGATAAGATGATCCCCTGCCCCATTATCTATTTTTGCCATACAAACTCCTTCATCCCATTCTTGAACAAAGCTATGATAACGAAGCCATTCCGTCTCACAAAGAATCGTATTCAGAGCTGCTTGAACGATCATTAGCTTTTTTAAGCTTTCCGGTTCTGGCAAGTGTTCTAACGCATTCATAATCCTACACCTCGTCTTTTTAATTTAGCCAGCAAACTTAGCTTAACATTTGGTTTGGAAATTCACTTTTCCTTCCAAGATGGCCTTCAGGAATTTTTTCGACTTTCTCAACTGCTTCTGAATATCTTCAATTTCTTTAATTTTCTGCTCCACTATCTTCTTTTTTTCCTCATAGGTTAAATGAAGTTGTTGATTGACCAGCAAACTTAGCTCTTCAATAGAGAATTCTACGAACAAAAGTGCCTTCACATCATTTAGATATTCAACAACCTCTTCAGAGTAAATCCGATAATTATTCGCATCTCTTTGAACAAATACGTCCGGAATGAGATTTTTGCGTTCATAGAATCTCAAGGTGGATATTGGCAGACCCGTTAATTTTGAAACGTCATTTATTTTCATCATGAGACCTCATTTTATTTGTTGCTATAAACCTAAGTTCATAGTTCATAATAAAAAACAGGATAACGAATGACATAAGCCATGTCAAAAATATTAAGGTTATCTAAAGGAGAGATTCTATGTTCAACTCTATCCAAAATAACGATTTCACCCGTATCGTCAAGGGACGACGTTCCGTTCGTCATTATGATGAGAACTTTAAAATATCGAAAGAAGAGATTCACGAGATAATCTCGGAAGCCAGCTTGGCTCCGTCCTCAGCCAATCTGCAGCCTTGGCGCGTAGTCGTGGTCGACACGCCGGAAGGAAAAGAAAAGCTAAGGCCACTTGTGCGGTTCAATACGTTACAAAACGACACTTCATCGGCCATGCTGTTAATTTTCGGGGATACCCAAAGCTACTTAAATGCTGAAGAAATCTATAATACAGCAGTGGAACAAGGGAAAATGCCGGCTGAAGTGCGAGACAGCCAACTCAAAACCATCCTATCGATGTACCCGACTCTCCCTCAAGAAATAAAAGTTGAAGTTGCAAAAATCGATAGCAGCCTGTTTGCCATGCAGTTCATGCTGGTAGCTCGTGCGCATGGGTATGATACGAACCCAATGGCAGGCTTTGAAGTCCATCAGGTAGCCAAAGCATTTGATTTGGATGAAGAACGCTATGCTCCGGTGATGATGATCTCTATAGGAAAAGCCAAGGAAGGCGGGTATGAATCCGTTCGATTAAGCTCGGACAAGATTACATTTTGGAGATAATCTCCAAACATAATTATTCTGACTCCTCCCTTATACGAGGCTAAAACTCCCCTCCGGTGATTCATGCGATCGGCAGGTGTCCAAAGGGGAATATGGGATTTAGGGATAACGCGAGGTTGTGAAGACCTTAATCATTAATGAATCCAGAAAAGCCAGAACTGCCAGCAACCAGAGAAGGTGTTGGTGGTTCTGGCTTACCGACATTTCGCTTGTCCGCTGTCTAACCTGATTCTCTGGAAGCTGAAAAAGATGTTCGAGCGGGACGAAGTTACCACTGAACTCCCCGTCGTCCCATATTGATTTGTGTTCTTTTTTTAATAATAAACAACTTCACTGACATGTACCGTCAGTGAAGTTCAATTGGTTCCGATATCGTAATGTTATGCGATTCCCCGATGCCAGCAAGTTATCCCATTTCGCCATCGGAATCACCTTCTTTCCTCACGAATATAAGTGCCCCCCAAAAATTGAATAGCAACTTACTGAGACTAGTAAGCACTTTTAGTGTAATTTCGCCGTCACTTATGGTAGGGCTCTCCGTAACATCTATAGAGCGAAATCAAGAGAATTGCCAAAGACCTGCTACAGGGTGGTGTTGTATCTCGGTCGCCCCTATGAGAGAGAAAATATATAGTGATCCAAAACCACAACCATAATCGTAATCATCTTGGTATTGAGCTGGTACTTTTCTATTTCAACTTAGCCTGTTTCCATCCATCGAATGTAACTATATACTTAGGTTATGGGCATGGAAGTAGCCCTAAAGCGAGAAAGGGAATGGTTATATGAACCGAGCAATCGAGTCAGCCTCCCAAAAGAATGCAATTTACTATTTTAGGAGGTTATCCAATTGAACTTTACAGTAATCGATATGAACACATGGGAACGACGTGCGTACTTCGAGCATTATATGAATGTGACCAGATGTACCTTCAGCATGACAGCCAACCTGAACATCACAAAAATGCTCCCAGTCCTTCGGGCAAAAGGGTTCAAGCTATATCCTGCGTTTCTTTATATGGTTACAAAAACGGTGAATGCGCACCGCGAATTCCGGGTTTGTTTCAATGAAGCAGGGGAGTTGGGGTATTGGGAAAAGATGCTGCCCAGCTTTACCTTTTTTCATAAAGATGACAACACGTTTTCTGGCCTGTGGACCGATTTTTCGAACGACTTCGGTGTGTTTCATCAAAACTATCTGGATGATATGAGTAAGTATGGCGAAGTGAAGGGCTTATTTGTAAAAGGAAATGAGCCGCCGAATACGATCAATGTTTCAAGTATTCCCTGGGTTAGCTTTACCGGGTTCAACCTGAATGTTTATACGGATGGACGGTATTTGCTACCGATTACGACGTGCGGCAAATATTTTGAACAAGCTGGCGAAATTTTGCTACCCGTTTCTTTGCAGGTCCATCATGCAGTTTGCGACGGATACCATGCCAGTATTTTTATAAATGAATTGCAGGAGATGGCTAATCATTGCGAACAATGGCTGCTTCCTGATCCTGCTGCTTCGTAAGACGAATGACTACCATTCCAGCTATGTAAAGAGGGGCCCCTCTTTTTATTGTACCTCCCCCCAACAATCTTACTTTCCCCCCGCTCCCCAATCCCACTGTCGTAATACTTTCGCCCTGTGCCCAGCTGTATCTGAACGCCATTTATCACTATATCACCCTTGAGCTGCCCGAGCACGAAGCCATCAAGAGACTCCCGTTGCTGGATCAAGTAGATCTGAAAATCATCGATTTGGGAAGCCAAGAAGATTTCGATCAAACGATCCGCAATCTCATTGCGGCAAACATGAAGTTCTGCAAATTCAAGCGTGCCGAACGGCGCTTGCTTCTGGGACTGCTGAGACGGTGCGGCAATATCGTAGAAGATATGCTGCGCTATAAGCATCGCTGAGTACATCTTGGAGAAATTTTATACCCCGCCGAATACAAATACCGGTATGCTCATTGCCAAACCCTTTTATCTTAACTCAATCAACTACTAAATTGGAAAACATTGTAGCATTCACCCAGACAAAGTCCCCATCATTAAACTTCTGTGTGCTGTCAAAAAAAGATATTCAATAGTTATTTAAAAGGCTGTCGATTTCTCGACAGCCTGGACAGAAGAATTACTTCTGCTGTTCATTGTATTTCAAATGTAAAATGGGGTAAGGGCGGCCTGATCCATCCGTCAAATCTTCACCGGTTATTCCGAAACCGCTTTTTAAGTAAAACCTTGTCGCATTCTCATTTTGTTTATTCACATCAACGGACGTGATCCCAAAACCATTGATGCATATTTGCATAATTTGTTTCCCATACCCTTTGCCAATTTTATCGGGATCGAGAAATAGTGCTTCCAAGTGATTTTCATTGATGGCGGTAAAACCAATGATAGAGTCTTCGGTATACCAGAGACGTACATCAAGATGAGGAAAATACATGGGTAATTCTTTTTTGATTTCCTCTTTATCCTTGAAACTCAAAAAATGATGAGTGGCCATTACCGATCTTTCCCAAAGATTTATTATCATAACATAGTCATTAACAGTTGCTTTTCTGTTTTGTATCATTTCGTTCTGCTCCTTTTTCTTTTTAATTTATCACGCTCCTTTCATCACTTTTTTGTAGATGGTGATCGTATATCTCCAATTGATATATGACTTCATGCTTACCACTCTTTTCGGAATTATATTAATCGATTTGCAATCAAACATATTTCACTTTAATATTTATCCTATCATATTTAGTTGATGCCATTCAGTATCTGTTCCTCTCTTGTACGGCAGGTTCACATTACCTCTTTTTTACTTTTTTCCCAAATTATTTATCAAAAACTTCGTTATCCAGCTTGGCCAGATGTTTAGGCCAGGACGAGAACGGGCGTCCGAACTCTCTAGATCCGGCATGAAGCGCAGCTCCAAATCCGTTAACCGGCTATGCCGAGCCAACAAGTCCATATCGCAGAAGTTCCCCCGCAAATGTAGTGAGTTTAGGTTTGGGAAGCGGCTCAGAAATGCTAGCGAGATGGGCTGCCCAGCGGTGCATTATGTAGGGCAAGGCTCGTCACTTGGTGCAGCTCACCCAGGTCGGCATCAAGAATGGGGTGTCATTCTTGCGTCTACCGGTACGCGGCGCCAGTGTCAGAGAAGATGGCATATCGCCTGTGCCCGAGAAACGTGATAAATTGCCGGACACGCCCAGAAGGAAACATAGCTTCGGAAGCTTCAGGGTTAGTCGCCCGCCAGACGAATTCATCTCGATATGCAAGCTATTCAAATTGGAGCGGCTGGCATCCACCACAGTGTCAGCAGACAGGACTGGAGCCCACGTCATCTCTTCAATGGGACGCTTCTGCGCCCAATCGAAGAAGCCTGCGTCACTTCCCGTATAATGCAGATATCGCGACCAGGGTGAACCCGCCGGCGTAGAAAGGGCATCGAATACGGTCCAATCGATTTTCGCATCAGGCGCAACATGAAGGTCAGCCTTCTTCCTCAGCTGCGACGGCCCAACCGATAGACTGCCTACACCGTTTTGTCTAACAAGTGTGTGACTGCCCGGACCTGTCAGGTCGATGGGATAACAACCATCTTCTCTGATCGAACCAACGGGAGGACGAGCTTGGTTATCTTTTGACATTTTACTCTTTCGTAACCGTGTGAAACGGCGTTATCCCATTTGCGAATAGGCTATCTATCAGCTTGACCAATTCTTCCGACGATAAATCTTTGCCGTTGCGTATCCAAAGGCGAAACAAAGATAGCAATGTTGATATATAAAACTCAATCAGGTATGGAGATAAGATATCATTTGTTGGAAGATTCACAATTAATCGCTCAAAGGGAATTTCTCTTTTCAGGCGTTCAACAAAATGAACAGAACCATAGTCACCCAGAAGGGCTTTTAGGACAGAAATATCTTCTGTACTTTCCAAGCATTGAAGCGCATCTTGGAAAGTATGCGTTGAAAGCTCCCTGTTTGCCATTTCCTCGTTAATGGATTTCAAAACCTTCTCTTCAACATAGTCCAACAACTCATAAATATCTGTAAAGTATTGATAAAATGTACTGCGGTTATATCCTGACTTGTTGGCAATCTCTTGAATGGATATTTTTTCAATTGGCTTTTGGCTATATAAATCACAGAACACATTTATAAAGGTCTGCCTGGTTTTGTCCGTAATTTCAGGTTGCTTGTTCATGCTTCGTCTCCATTTCCGGTTCAATAGATGATCCGACAGATATTGAAAATCTGATGGTTGATGACCGTATAGTGAATCCATACAATATTATTATACAACACGTTGTTTGATCATCAATAAGGAATATCAACTCTTTGGGGGAGTCTAACATGAAAATTTTATTCTTTGGTAGAGGTGTAATATCGACCCAATATGCGTGGGCTTTCGAACAGGCAGGTCATACAGTTGAGTTTTATGTTAGAAAGGGGAGGAAAGAAACCTTCGGAAGCAGTATCGAGCTTGAAATGTGGGACGCACGAAAAGGGAAAAAGCTAATAAAAGAAAGCTGGAACGTCAAACTGCATGAGGAGATCCTTCCAAATTATGATCTCATTATTGTGAGCGTCAACACGGAACAACTCCCAGAAGTAGCACAATTCCTATCAACTGCCGCAGGAAATACCCCTATCCTCATATTCAATAACATTTGGCAAGACCTAAAGTCATCGATCGCACCATTGTCTATGAACAATGTTGTCTTTGGCTTCCCCGGAGCAGGAGGCGGCATAGCGGACAATAAGCTTAGAGGCGGCTTTTTGAAAATGGTATTTCTAGAAAAACCACGGACAGGCACTGAACCTATTAACCAATTGGTCAAGGAATGTTTTGAAAGTGTCCATTTTAAAATTAGCTGGGTAAAGGATATGCAAAACTGGCTATGGAATCACTTTGCCATGAATGCAGCGATGGAAGCCGAGGTGTTAAAACGGGGAAGTTTTCCAGCGCTCATGAACCATAGTGACTCATTTTCCAATCTTGGGTTGAATATAAGGGAAATGATTCCTGTACTTAAAGCAAGAGGTGCAAAGCTTGATACCATTTCTCTCCTGCTGACTAAAATTCCACCGGGACTTCTCGGCACACTTTTTAACAAGGTTATTTTTGCAAAAGGCAGCTTACCGCGGCTTTTTGTGGAATACAACAATAGTAAAGCAGGTTTTGCGGTACTTGAAGTTGTGAGAGAAGCAAAACAGGCAGGCATACCTTTGCCACGTCTTACGATGGCATTTGAAAATACTGAATATGCAAAAGAAATATAAAGAAGCCTTCGATATAACCGCTATGAGAACTGGAGCAACAAGCGAAGACGAGGCAAAAGTGATGAGCCGATTATATCCGATGGAGAACATGAAGCCATTATCCATGATACATTATGGGAGAGAGTCCAGTTCCTTCTCCAGAAGAAGTCGTTCACGCCATCTCGCTTCTTTGACGGTGAGTTCCTGCTGTCCGGGCTGATCCGCTGTCCGAGGTGTGGCGCAGCGATGGTTGCTAGTCGTACCCGGAGCAAGAAGACGAAGACGGGAGAAAATAGAAATCGCTATCTGAAATCATAAAAACGCATTCAAAACTGCTCACCTTAACGATTGTGGGGTGGGCAGTTCTTTTTATGGGGACAGCGCATAGAAAGCAATTCATCAATCACACTGCCTGTATGACGCATGTGCTGTTAAAGTGAGGGAACCTTAAATTTTCGGTCTATGGTAGATGGTGTATGAAGAAATAATAGATTCCCCCGCACCGTTTGTATGGCTCACGTGCTGTTAAAGTGCTAAACCTTAATTCTAAAGGTTTGTAGTGGATGGGTGTATTTTATCGGCAGTGATCGAGCTTATGGAAACGGTGACGCGGGAGTATTAAGAATCCAACGGCTTAGGTGAAGCCTACGCGCAACAAGTAGCAAGGGAGGCAATGGAAGATCGTGTGTAATGAAAAGGAGAACGCCTGTAATGGACGTTCTCCACTTTGTAGGCTTATTTTGGCTGGGTGGGGCGTGTGTGGGGCTATTCAGGGAAGCCGCTGAAAACGGATATCTGGATAGCCCCACGATCATTAGCTCGATGTAGATATGTTGTAAAAATCTGCTATTTAGAGCGTTTAAGTTTCTTCGTTTTTATTACATATTGGCCACTCTCTAAGATGTCTTCAATGTAATCAATCTCCCTAAATCCAGCGGCAGTATCATTTATTAAAATTGTTGCTTTCTCTGGATGTTCTATTGTCTTAAGTATTTCAATCAATTCTGCTACAGTCATTATTATTTCACTCCTATATCATCGCCTTATTATAAATCGCATTTAATACAACTATCGAAATCAGACATCAATCATAGGGGTGACCCTTACCTTGCCCTCAAAATGCACGACACCTTCATCCCCCGATATAATCTGCCCCAGCAGAGCACATGCATCAATTGGTGCGGATAGGTCATGCGGCCGAAGGTGAGCTTCTTGTCGGCGCGGGGTAGAACGGCGGGCGATTCCCAAATTGGTCGTAAAGAGGATCAGCTGGACGACAGAAAACGCGTCAACAACGTCGAGTTCGCCTTCAACTTCAACGAGGAGACCGAGAAGCATTTTTAAGCGTAGCCCCCTTCTGCTGAATCAATAGCGGAAGGGGCTTCTCCTTGTCCGAAATAGCCTCTTCTATAAAACATCGCTTTGAATTCAAACTATAAAACCTTTATTTAAGTTGCCAATGAATTTTTTCGGTATCATAGTTAGTAACATCTATAGGTGTCGTTATGTCACGTTCGTCCGTCACGCTTCCATCTGGATTCCAGTGGAAATAGTAGTTTGCAAAATGACCATTATATGATTTTTTACTCAAGTGTTGCTGTATCTCATTAGTATTAAAAATCAGTCCTTTATAGGATTCTCCGTTTTCGACTAAGTAGATATGATAATCAAATTGAGTAATATGCTGGTCATCTTCCTTATGCCACGAGCAGCATTGTTTTTGCGGATTGTAGCTTGCATCATGATAGTCTCTAGATAAACCTACCTTTACTTTTACAATTCGTTTATCTGCCAGTTCTACTTCCATAGTGCTGTAACGTACTTTAACAACTTTTGATCCTTTATTGTTCTTCACAATTTTGCTCATTACGTAACCTACTGCTTTCTTTCTGTTCATACGCTTCTTCGAAATTTATAAATCTAATCCTGCTTATTATATATAGTCAAGCCAACACAACAAAAAACGCCCTGTCCACTGATTTTCAGAATCAGCCAACAAAGGAGCGAGTTTAGATTAATCTTAACCTCAATACATGTCCATACCATTTACAGTGTCCATGACATAATGCGGGCACACTAATTTTTCGCCGTCACTTATGATACGGTTCAGCTTAACGGGGCTATCGGCGAAAGTTAAGAAAGGAGCAGCCAATGATGCTCCTCATGTAATCACTTATTTATCACCTAGCTTTATCCCCGCTATTCAACCTGTTATGTACATGAAAAGTTACCTTTGTCCCTGTACCTAACGTACTTGTGATATGAAGTCCTGTTCCGAAGTGCCGTTTTAATCGCTGATCCGTATTAATCAATCCGACACCTGAACGACTATCCGCTTTTCTTTCTAATATTCGTTGCAATTGAACCTCGTCTATTCCGTCCCCATCGTCTTCAACGGTTATCTCTGCATGCGTCTCATAGACAAAAATCCGAATAAGAATCGTTCCTCCACGATTGCGCTTCATTATGCCATGTCTTATCGCATTTTCAACGAGAGGCTGGATCGTAAGAAATGGGACTTTTAAGTCCCCGTAGCCATCTATTTCCCAAATAACCTGTAACCTTTCTTCAAACCGAGCCTTTTCAATATATAGATAAGAACGCACTAGACTTAACTCCTCTTCGATTGGAATAAGCCTATCCATATTTTGAAATTTAAATTTACTCCTCAAAAAATTGCTGAATTCATCGAGCAAATTACGCATCTTATCCAAATCAATATCGCTTAAAGCTGCTACAGCATTCAACGCATTAAATATAAAATGAGGCTGGATTTGCGCTTGCAGCCATGCAGCTTCTAATCGCAGTTGTTCCCGAACGGATTGTTTAATCGTAGTTAACGCCTCGATCCGCGATTTTATTTCTATTGCTTCCACTGGCTTCGTCACATAATCGTTTGCCCCCGCTATAAAACCACTCTGAATATCTTTCGGTTGGCTTCTTGCGGTAAGGAGCAATACAGGGAGCTCCGTGAGTGTAAATCGCTCACGAATCATTCGTGTCAGCTCATAACCGGACATCTGTGGCATCATAATATCGGAGATGACCAGATCCCATTCCTTAGTGTCCAGTATAGCTAATGCCTCTTTACCGCTCGTTACCATCGTTAAATCATATTCGTCTGGTGGTAGTATGGCTTCAAGTACTTGAAGGTTGACAGGATCATCATCAACAACTAATAGAATCGGACGTTCACGATTCATTTCTATTAAAGTTGTTTGATTCGTAGCTGGCGGAATTTTCACTTTTTCCATATACACTGAGGAGGCTATTTCTTGAATCGGCATGGATTGTAATGGTAATGGTTCAAATGAGTTGGTCACATCATTCTCTTCCTCCGCTCCCAAACCTGCTAACCTTAATGAAAATGTGAATTTTGAGCCCTCTCCTAAAACAGAGGACACAACTAACGTACCTCCATGAAGCTCAACCAGTTGCTTGCTTATACTTAAACCCAACCCAAAGCCACCATCAATCATAGTCTCACTCGTGCTGGCTTGCTCGTACGGACGGAATAGGCGCTTAAGCATGTTCTCATCCATTCCGATCCCGGTATCAGCAATAACGATATAGGCTCGTCCATCCTTTACAAAAGCTTGAATCGAAATGACCCCATCATTCGTATATTTCACAGCATTATGAAGTAAATTGAAAACGATTTGAACAACCCGGTTCTCATCCGCATTTACTGGAGGAAAATCTTCAGGAATTTGATTTGCAATTTTTACAGACTTCACTTCTGCATTTAATTGCAGCATATCAAGTACTCCGGTCACAATTGGCTGAATAAATATGACTCTTTTCTGTATACGCGGATTGCCTTCCCGTAAACTCATCACATCAATCAAATCGTTTAATATCAATGTCATTCGACGTCCTACAGATAAAACCGTTTCAAGCTCTTTGATACTCCTTTCCTGCAACAAATGCCGCTCCCGTTTTAAAACGGATTGTGACATATTAAGAATACTATGAAGCGGATTTTTAAATTCATGCGAAGTATTTGCTAGGAATTGATCTTTATGGTCATTCATTCTTTGCAAGGTTGCAGCAAGCTCTTTGGTGTTCGCATGCATGATAAAGTAACCCTTAAACCATTCAGAGGCTAAACAACCCATCGCAATAATCATATCGAACGGATAGTAGACAAGACTTAATCCGCTATCCAGCAAGATTAACGACCAAAGAAGATGGTTCATCAACGCAAGAAAAGAGAAAAGCAGTAAAAGATTGCTCTTTAAACCTGTGATTACTTTTTTAAACATTGTAATCAACGTGATAACTGCAGCAATACCAACCAATAGATAATAAACCGGAAAGAGCATAATCACTTGAGGTGGATCTAAAAACAAAGTGATGCCGGCAGTCCCTAGATTCAATACTTTATAGACAGGGTACATCCTACGCCAATATGGAAGCTCGCGATGATTCGTACACTGGAGCAAAGCATAGGCTGCCATAACGAGGGCAATGTTCGCTATCCGGAAATCCCAAACACTGCCAATATAAAATATTTGGTGGAACAACTTCTCATCAACACTAAATACACTCATGATTGTTACACATAATGCAAGCAAACTGAAATAGAGCAGCTTCTTTTCCTTATTTCCTAGTAAATACAAAATAAGTGCATAGACAGCATGCATAATAAATATAATCGCTGCCAAAAACTGCATATAAACGGAAGCTTTCATCTCTTTAGCAATGGCTTCTTCTGAACCAAATTTAATGGATCGGTCAATGCCCCCGCTTCGACTATCCACATAATTTGCCGCCTGAATGACGAGTTCGATTACACCGTTTTCGTCTGCTGTAAAGGTTGTAGAATAAGGTAGGTCCTTCGAAATATATTCATCCTTTGTTGTCGCCACCTGTCCTGATTTAGTAAGCAATCGACCGTTTACATATAATTCTGATGCAGTGCGTACGCTGAGTACACGAATACTATAATTAAGGTTCTTTGCCGGGTCTACAAAAAGACGCAAACGATACGAGCCATACCCGTATGGAGATGGCTTGTCAGCATGCAAAGCTTCATTCCATCCTCCCGGTACCTGAATATGCCTTGGCGCAATCTCGCCTAACAATTGTTGCCGACTACCATCTATCAACCATTGCGAAGGATAAAACTCCCATTCGCCATCAAGTAAGAGAATGCTGCCATCTTCTGCATTCCAATTACGCAAATCGGACTGCCCATTATAAATTGACGCCTGTTTGGGAACATGAATCGTTTCCATCCACAAAATGCGCAAACCGGTTAAAACAACTAATATGGACACTAGCAATAATATAATATAGCTCTTTTTTGTTTGATATTTGGATAAGTGAGTTTCCAAGAAGTATTTCTCCCCTAGTCATTTTCTTCTAAGAAATTTAAATAAGTACTCTCCATAATTTATCACAGTTAATATAGCAGAGAAACGGACCATAGAGATAACTTTATGTCTATTATATAGAAATACCTTCTTGGAATTTCGCGAGTTTGTTGTTCAAAGGTAATTTCAAGGTGCTGTCAAACCGAGGGCCCCGAGCGCGCAAGCGAGCCTCCCAGAAACCGTGCTGCACACTCCTTTTTACTACTAATGAAGTTCCTTATCGATTATATGTTGTGACTTCCTTTGTACAACACCTATCGGAGCATAGATATGAAGAGCGACAACCTTGCAATCTCTCCTGCATCACTCACTACTGCTGTTATGATAAGTATAACCACACACCTTGGGGGATTAAGTCAATTAATTCGCTCTATTTATGATACGGTTCCCCCCGATTAATCTTCACCGCCCGGTACACCTGCTCCACCAGCACCAGTCGCATCAGCTGGTGGGGCAGGGTCATGCGCCCGAAGCTCAGCTTCGTCTGGGCGCGCTTCAGCACGTCCTCAGAGAGGCCGTTAGAGCCTCCGATGACAAAGGCTACCGTGCTGGTCCCATAGGTGCCCAGCTTATCGATATGGGCCGCCAAGTCCTCGCTGGACCACAGCTGACCGCCGATCGCGAGAGCGATGACGTGGGCGTCCTGCTTGATGTGGCCGAGGATACCCGCCCCCTCCTTCTCCTGCACTTGGCGCATCTCCGCCTCGCTCATGTTCTCCGGTGCTTTCTCATCCGGCACCTCGTGCACGGACAAGCGCACATAGGGCGCAAGGCGCTTGCTGTACTCCGCTATACCCTGCACCAGATATTTCTCCTTCAGCTTTCCTACGCATACGATCTGTATATTCATGGCGATGATTCGCTCCTTATCTGTTGCTATTCTGCCGTCCATTCTATCATGGTAACCCCTGCACGGAAAGGCAAACCCTCTAGACTAAGCATCTCTGCACTGGTCCCTTCCGGTTCGCCGCCATCGTCCTCCATGCATGAAAAAAGGAACCGTATACCACGGCTCCCATTCATCTATGCTTCCAAGACAATTGAATTCAATTGTTGTTACCTCAACGCAGAATGATCGGCAGCTCCTTCAGCGCGAACATCATCCTGCTATCCATCCGCTCCAGTTCTACAGAACGATCACGCCGGTACTCAGGGAATCGATCCAGAAGCGCCTCGATGACGATTCGGGACTCCATCCGCGCCAGCTGAGAGCCCAAACAGTAGTGAATCCCGCTCCCCAGCCCCAGATGGGGGTTCGGATTCCGATGGATGTTGAAGACATCCGGCTGCTCGAATATGTCCTCATCATGATTGGCCGAAGCCATCCATATATTGACGATCTGTCCCTGCTTCAGCTCCTGCCCCCGCAGCACCGTATCCTCCTTCACAAGGCGGAACATCGTCTGCACAGGCGAGAAGTAGCGAAATACCTCCTCCAGTGCACCTGGTATAAGTGACCGGTCTGCGAGAAGCTCTGACCGTACCTCCGGCAGGCTGTCAATAGCCAATACGGCCGAAGAGATCAGATTCGTTGTCGTTTCGTTGCCGGCGACGAGAAGCAGAATGCAGAACCCGATAATCTCTATGTCCGTCAGGTGCTCATTGTCGATGCGCGCTTCCACCAGCTTGGTAATCAGATCATCCTGCGGATGACGACGACGATCATCCGCGATCTCGGAGAAATATTCGCTCATCTCCCGCTGACACTGATAATAAGCATCTCCATCGTCACCGACCAGTGCGTCCGACCACGCCTTGAATCGTTCCCGATCCTCCATCGATACGCCGAGCATCTCCGCGATGACCGTGATCGGAAGCGGACTTGCGAGATCAGCCACGATATCCATCTTCCCTTTCTTCTCAGCCTCATCCAGGAGCGATGACGTAATCTCCTGAATCTTCGGGGCAAGCGACTCGATCATCCGGGGGGTAAAAGCATGGGACACCAGCTTCCGCAGCTGGCGGTGCTTCGGCGGATCCTGCCGCAGAATGCTGGATTCAATCGGTTCCTCACTAGAAGAGAGGCCTTGGGAAGAGAATACCTCATAATTCGTAAAGACGGCTTTGACATCCTCGTATTTATAAACATTCCATACTCCATTGCCTTCCGATCCAGCCACCGGCGATTCTGTCCTCATCTTGCGAAACCATTCCAGCGGGAGTAATCCGTTTGTATCCCATTCCATGCTTAACACCTTCCCTTTCCATCGGTATTTGTAACTGACTGGTAAGTACTACACATATAGAAAAAAAGGCCTTATCTAATCCAGCGATATAAACAGGCCTTGGGTAATCATCGTGAATGCAAAGCGCTCCAGATCCTCGCGTGAATACATATCCTGATGGCTCAGATAATAATTGCAGGTGCTCTCTAGCGTGCCGACGATGCTGGCTGCAGCCAGATTAGGATCAACGTCACGACACAGATTCTCCTCGCATTGTCCTTCCTTAATCATCCCTGCCAAAAAGCTGATATACGTCCGTTTCATTTCCTTTAACTCATCCAGTACATCCTGCTCGATCCCATTCGAAATCTCATTAAAAACGATGTGCGAGAAATGGCGCGATTCGAGGAATAAATTCAGATGATGACCAATGACCCGCTCCATCTTCTCCTTCATCGGCAAGGAGGAATTCAGCTCCGCCTCCGTCTGCTGCATGATTTCTTCGATCCCTTGCTTTACAACCGTCTTGAAGAGCTGGGATTTGCCCGGAAAGTTGTAATAAAGAGTTCCCTTCGCAACCTGTGCCCTGGCGGCAATCTCGTCCATGCTTGCGCGGTGATACCCATTCTCGGAGAATACTTCAATGGCTGCCTGGATAATTTTATCTTTACTCAACATCCGATAATCAGCCCCTTTCATCAATATATTTCAGTTTACCATTTCTATTCTGACTGGTCAGTACAAAAATAACATAACATGCCAGCAATAGTTAAATCAACCTTGGACACGTTGTGACACCTCATTATCCATAAAAATCTCTCTATAAAGCCGTAATCGACCCCAACCATATCGATTTTATGTTAATTTCCGTAGTATCCTATACATATGGACAAATACAGTGTATATTTCAACAGTGCTGGTAAAGAATCAGCATATAGAGATAACAATTTACCGTAACGGAGTGATAGGCTTGAGTAAATCCAAAAAAGGCGGAACAGGCAGAGGCACAGGTAAGAAGGGCTGGAGCCGCTGGGATGCAAGTGCGCGCAGAGCCAAGAGTAAACCCAAGCCTTATACCAGCAAAGGAACTAAGCAGGCGGATAGCACAAAGGACGCCAGCAGTCATAAAAGCACCCCCGAATGAACAATAGGGTACAAGCAGGACCTAGCACAACCATAGAGGAGATGAACGGATTGGACAATCAAGAAGTTTTGGCTGATATGCCGTCTAATTATGAGGAGCTTAGAAGCTCCGCTAACCGGAATGCGAACTGGAGAGAACGTTTAAGCGCCGTAGAAGAATTAGGAAAATGGAAAAATCAGAAATCCATTGATATTTTGAAGCATAGACTGAATACGGATGCGGTTCATCAAGTGCGCGAAGCCGCTTATCGCAGCCTCCTGGCTTTGGGTGAAGATGTGCAGATGCCTGAGGAACACAAAGGCGAGCTAATGAAAGATCTTACCAAGGTCATGGTACGCATCAAAAAAAGTCTTCCCCGTGATCATACGTTCGAAGACTTCAAAGAGAAACTGAAAAAAATGAGAATCGATATCTATGACACGTACGAAGGTGCCAAAGGCGAAGAATTCGATCAATGGCTGGAGCAGAAGTGGACTTCCTTATCCAAAAGATAAGATATCCTCATGCCCTTTCTTGGATGCTGTTATGCATATGAGAAATCGGGTTATGTTATACTGAAAACAAATCTTAGTTATAGGAGTGGTACTCTGAGAAAGCAAAAACCTATGTCATTTGACGATCTGTTGAAAGAATTACAAGGCCAAAAATCGGTCCAGGAGGATCCGGACAACGTCTCCCTGGAAAAGCTGTTTAATGAGTCGTTTATGCGTAAACATTCATCTCATCACAGCTTTGGAGATTTTGTAACCAAAGGGAACTTCCAGGTTGAAACGCATGAGGATATCAACAACATTCCCGATGAACTGTTCGACCGTCATGTTTCCAGAGAGACTGATTTCCCGGATTGGAAATCGATGCTGGAGCAAGCCAAAGCTGATCACGCTGCGGCCACGAAGTAATTGAAGATATATTTCGCTGCCATAACGCAGCTATGATCAGGGGCCTGCGGCCCCTTTTTCTATCCCCTTACAATCGCCAGCTTCAGCACACCCCTACTTCAGTTCCGACCTTGAGTCCGATTCACTCTCCGCTTTATCCCTGAACTTCTTATAGAGCCTTGTGATATTCGCCGCATTGATCTCGATGTTATGCTCATAGGCATATTTCATCGCGTATCCCAGCGCCAGTGTCGTGGCCCCGGCTACCGTCGCTCCGGCTACCGATCCTGCTCCAGGGAACACCTTCAAGATCTGCCGAAAAATACTCTTGCCGATATTGCCAAATATCGTGGCAATGACGAGCTCCTTGGCCGTTTCCTTGCTGATTGGTTTATTGTACAGCACGGCAAGCCGTGTTAGCAGACTCACCTGAATGCCGGTTATCGGAATGATATCCGAGCCCGGAATGGGTGATGCGCCAACGGCTCCAGCAGAGATCGAGGCTCCTATGATCCATCCATTCGCCGTGGCTGACTTAGCCTTAATGCTTTTGGCAAAGAGAATGTCTTTAGACTTTTTTTTAAGCATCTCCAGAATGCTGCTCCGCAGTCGGTCGATGTTCTCACCGGTACGTGAGGATACCGGCACAACCTCATAGAGTCCACCGGTCTCCTTCTTGATGCGGGCCACCAGGCGGTCGATCTCATCTGCAGCGTCGATTTTGTTCAGTACAATCAGAAGGTTGGTATTGACGCTTTGAATCTTCTCAAACGACTTCTTCTCGGCCTCAGAGAACACGGTACCGGCAGCATTCAAGAAGAACAGTACGATGTCCGCTTGCTTATAGTAATTCAGGGTCACTTCCGAGTTGGCCGTGTTCACATCATTGAGCCCAGGCGTATCCATGAAATAAATATGCTCCTTGTACTTGTGCGGCCGGATCTCTGTCGTTTCCCCAGGCTCGGCCCCGACGCCGGCAACCTCTTCACCCACGATCTGGTTCATCGTAGAGGACTTGCCTGTATTTACGTCACCAATCAGAGCAATGAGAATCTCTTGCTTCAGCTGACGGTTAATTTCATCCATTTCCTGCTCATAAGCCTCATCGGCTGCCCGCTTGATCTCCTCTTCCCATCCTCTTCCGTAATCATCCATTCGTATCGTCTCCAATCACGATAGGTTACCCGCGCTTTGATACCCTTTATACACTCATCATACACGATTCAGGATTGTCTTTCGAAGCTGTCGCTTCCTCATCCTCTCATGATCTTTATAAACAAAAAAAGCGTGAATTCATCACGCTTTCCCACCCACAATTATCTATTTCATCAAAAAGTCCATTTTACACAATTAAAAACTCAGCATGCTTCTCGCACTCCGCGCACTTCACCGGTGGATCCCAGTCCGAAAACTCGGTCTCCTTCAGATCAACAATATCCGGGGCATCCTCATATTCATCCACGAAATTTTCGATCGCTAGTTCCACATGTTCCTTGCATACGACGTACATTCTAAGCATCCTTTCTATCTTTCGCCTCATGTTGTGTTGATCTTCATCTCTTCAAACAAGTATAGCCACTCTTCTGTTCTACCACACTCTAAGAGAAAAAGAAATGTTTTTAACCCAATTACCCAATCTCTCGGATAGCTCCATCCCTAAAAGGCTTCCAGGCTTTCCATGATTTCCACAGTCATTCCCTAATAGGCTCCATAAGGCCTCTCTTGATCAAGATGAGAGCAACAAAAAAGAGCGCGGAATGCACGCTCTCTTTTGCGGCCGTTTCACGGCTCGTATCTAACCTTTTTCAAATCTCTCTATACTGTATCCTATTCAACTTGAACGATAATATATACCCACTTGCGAAACAGGGGAAATGCAGCATCGTTCAGTTGTGGCATGCGCGTTAAGTGAAGGAGACAAGACCCGAGTTTAGACGAGCTATCCATCGATTATTCTTCCGGCTTCTCTTCCAGCTTAACCTTCAGCGATTGCAGCTTGCCTCCGCGGTAGAAAGTTACGTTCAGGTCATTACCCACCTTCGTATTACGATAAAGGTGCTTGCGCAGCTCCAGCGTCGTATTGATGGGTTTGCCGTCCAGCTTGACGATCACGTCGTTCAGCTTCAATCCTGCATCCAGCGCAGGGCCCAGTGCATCGAGCACGACCACGCCTTCGGTGATCGACTTCGGCAGCTTGAGGTCCTCCTTCTCCTTCTTGCTCAGCGGAGCATACGGATTACTCAAATCAACGGTATATACACCAAGATATGGACGGGCAATATGACCTTTCAGCATCAGCTCGGTCACAACCTCCGTAATTTCATTAACTGGAATAGCAAATCCAAGTCCTTCTACACCGGTATCCGCGATCTTCATCGTGTTGATGCCGATGACTCTGCCGTTCAGGTCCACCAGGGCACCGCCGCTGTTGCCTTCGTTAATGGCAGCGTCGGTCTGAATCACTTCCTGCTCCCAGTCATAGATGCCATCCTGATTGAGCGACACCGGAATGATCCGGTTGGTATAGCTGACAATTCCGGAGGTGAGCGTATCGCCCAGTCCCAGCGGATTGCCTATGGCAATCACGGTTTCTCCGAGGCGGAGCTTGGAGGAATCACCGAATTCCGCAACCTCACCAATCCCTTTGCTGTCGATAGACAAGACTGCGATATCGCTGACATTGTCCGTTCCGACGAGGGTCGCTTTCTTCTTCTCTCCCCCGACCAGCACAACCTCCAGGGAATCGGCGCCTTCCACCACATGGTTATTGGTGATAACGTAGGCTTTGCCTTCGAGCTTCTTGAAGATTACACCGGAACCTAGTGCATCCTCCTGCGAGCTGCCGAAATCGTTTCCGAAATCAAAGTCCTCGCCAAAATCGAAACCTTCCGGAAGTTCAAAATCTTCATCTCCCGGCTCAAGACCCGGTCCCTCATCCATTCCCTTGCTATCCGTGCCTTCCGTATCCGGCTGCACCGCCTCTTTTTTATGTGTCAGCACGCTGACCACGGCAGGACGCACCTTCTGGGCAGCGCTAATAATGCGTTCATAAGGGTCTCCATCGGACGTGGACAGCTGGTGACTACCATTGATTAAAGTTACCCGCGACGATGTTGAAGGATGCCCTGCGATAAAACTAAACAACATGACCGCAATCAGGGCACTGCATAACGAACTGATCGCGGAGATTTGGAATGTGGATAATCCTCTCTTGCGGCGGGTTGTACGCCACTTCGTTCGCTCAGATCGGTCCTCGCTGGTATTTTTGCTCTGCCTGGAAATTTTAGTTGAATAGAAATCATCGTCAAACAATCCCATTGCGATCCCTCTCTCCCCTTGGTTGCTACGCGTCAAGACACTTACCAGCTTCAGACCTTCCGTCATTACCGACTAATCCATTACATCTTGTCGTCATAACAACCCGCTCTTGCAGCGCTATATCTGTCTCTATGAATCGGCAGCGTGCCACCTGTTAAATTAATCTCTCTATGTAATAACTCTTTTGAAGCCCAAAAAGTTGCATCCTTGAGCATTCTCTTTGCTTTAAGAACCTCTACCACCCTATAGAGGGCGTATCACTCCTTATATTTTGAAATAAAAACCCATATCGTGCAGAGATTGGAACCGAACCATTCAAAAAAAACCCTGTATTCTTCTATTACCACAAACAGGGCATTTTAAGCGCGAGACATCCGATTTATCTAAAAGAATATGGGAATAACTGGACAGGTTTCATTCTCATCATGAAATCTCTTTACCGAAAACTGAATGCTTTCGCTCAGTACAAGCATTCGGAAATTCCAGTGCCCCTATTGTACCACACGAACAGAGGTTCACGTCAGCTATCTTTGTTAAAAATAAATGCCAATTTGATGGATTTTCAACTCGATTTTCAAGCCCGGGTAAACACGTTAATGTTGTATACGTGCCAGAAGTCAAATGGTTCCATAATTTCGGGAATTCCGTCTCCTAACCCTGACTCTTCCGGCATATACCCGAATCCAACCAGCTCCAGCACCTAGGGCATTCTCCATATCCTATTTGATTTTCCCACAGCTTATTCTTCTTTAAGGTGCCTTGATATAAATACTTTCTGTCCCCTACTAAAAAGCCAGAACCCCTAACACTTGTGATAGGGGCTCTGGCTAATTGAAATGAAACTATTAGAATGATATCGGTTTATGGTAATAGGCTTTTCTGCAATTAAGCGAGCACGGTATCCATTACGAGGCGCAGGAAACGGCGATAGTCCGCTTCATAGGCGATATTAACCTCGGGTAAATGATCCCATGTATGATGATGGCGCGTATCCAGAATCGTCATGCCCAGGGTTAATTTCCCTTTCGTCTCGATTCCGACCTTGCCTGTGAGGTATTGAATCAATGATGGGTCAATCACGGCTGCGACCGCCATCGAATCGATGAGTACGCAATAGGATTCAAAGCCGCGTCCCAGCACGAATTGAATCATGTTGTGCAAGAAGTCAGCTTCACGGTTTGGTGACTGCTTCAGCTCAGCCAGCTCCGACTCCGTAAAGTTCACGTCAAAATGGGTTGCCACGTCCAGTCCAATGGCATGCAGCGGCACGCCCGAGTTGAACACGATCTCTGCGGCTTCAGGGTCCACATACACGTTCCACTCGCTCTGCGGATTATCACCGGTAGCGTTGGCCGTTGCATATTTATTGAGGCCATAAGAGCCGGCAATGGCGGTGATCGAGCTAATCATCGGCTTGATTTCCGGCTCAATCATCAGGGCAAGCGCCACATTAGTCAGCGGCCCAAGCGCCAGGATATGAATATCTCCCGCATTCTTCTTGACCGTCTCGATGATCATGTCAGCGCCATGTGTGCTCGACAGTTCCAGCTTCGGCGCCGGCAGATGGTATTCGGCCTGTCCGTCAGAGCCGTGGCTGAACGGATCGGACGCCAGTGCCCGTACCAGCGGTTTTCCCATACCCTTGGACACCGGGATGTCGCTCTCCCCGAGCAGCTCAAGCACCTTCAGGGCGTTCATGCTGGTCACATCGATCGGATAGTTACCGGCTACCGTCGTAATAGCCTCCACCTTTAACGCAGGCGATTTGATCGCCAATATGAGGGCCAGGGAATCGTCCATCCCCGGATCGCAGTCAATAATTACCTTTTTCATATAAAATTCTCCCTCTCTTCATACGACAAAATATTACTTCACGCTTCCCTGGGTGAGTCCGCTCACCAGATAGCGCTGGAACACAATCGTCAAAACAATTACAGGCAAGCTGGATACCAAACCGCTAGCTGACATTAACCCCCGGTCCAGGCCGCGCTCGCTCACGAAGGTACTGGTTAGAACCGGCATCGTCTTCGTATGGGATCCTGTCAGCGTCACTGCAAACAGGAACTCATTCCAGCAGAAGATGAAACAGATCAGCCCTGCTGCCGCAATGCCCGGCATGACCACCGGCAGCACGATGCGGAAGAATAACCCGATGCGGGAACAGCCATCTATCATCGCCGCCTCCTCCATCTCCACAGGAAGCTGGGCGAAGAAGGAACGGAGCAGCCATATAATTAGCGCCATATTCAGCGCAGAATAGGTAATGATAAGCAGAACATACGTATCCAGCAGATTTACGCGGTAAGCCAGCAGGAAGATTGGCACAATCACGACCACAGGCGGAATCATCCGCGTCATGAGGAGCAGATTCGGCAGCATACTGCCTCCGGTACGGAAGCGTTCGATCGAATAGGCTGCAATGGCCCCAATGACGATGGTGATCAGCGTAGCCAGACCAGATATCAGCAGGCTGTTTACCAGGCTTGTCGTGAAATCCGGGTTCTTAAACAGTGTCAGGTAACTATCAAAGACCGGCTGCTCGGGAAACCAGATCGGCGGAATGGCCATTTGCTCAACCGGGCGTTTAATTGATGTTAGTGCCACCCATACGATCGGCAGCATGAAGAAAATGAAAAACAGTAGAAGTATCCCTGTTTTAAATCCCGTAAACAAATGGCCCTTCAGTTTTCGGCTGTTCATCGCTTCTTCCCTCCCCGGCTAAGCATATAGAGCGCACTGAATATAACCACGGCCAGCACGATCATCACCGCGGTGGAGACTGCCGAAGCATAGCCCATGTCATAACGGCTAAACGCGATTTTATAATTGTATACAGACACCAGCTCAGTTGCCGTACCCGGTCCGCCGCTCGTCAGAATATAGACCAAATCGAAGGTCCGTACAGCATCCATTGCCCGCAGCACTGCTACAGACAGCAGGGCCGGAGCAACCAAAGGCAAGGTCATCGTCCAGAAGGTCTTCCATCTGGAAGCCCCATCCATCTGAGCAGCCTCGTACACATCGTCCGGAATCCCTTGAAGGTTCGCGAGCATCATAATCATGACAAACGGACTCCACTGCCACACATCCGCCAGAATGACCGAGAACATCGCCCAGCCCGGATCGGTTAGCAGCTTCGAGGTATCAAATGGTATATGTAAAAATTGAAATATCGGACCTAACGGTGTAAAATCCGGCAGCAGGAACAATCTCCATGCTACCCCGACGACGACGGGAACCATCATCATCGGAACCATAAAAGCAACTTTGAAAAATGACTTCCCCCACACATGACTCTTCAGCAATAAGGCAAGCACGGTGCCCACGATCATTTCGGCAGCAACGGCGCCCACCGTAAACTGAACGCTTCTCCATAGCGAATTCATGAATGTGGTGTCCGCCAGAAGTCTTTTGAAATTATCGAGTCCAATGAAATGGATGCCCAGATCCGGTCGCTGCAGCGGGTAAGAGAAGAAACTGAGTCCCAGTGCTGCCAATATCGGAATCAGCAGAACCAGAACGATGATCAGAACGCCCGGCAAAACGAACCATAGTCTTTCACGTGGTTGAGATGGCATTGTTCATTAACCGCCCTTATGTTAGAGAATATAGAGAAAAGGAAGGGTGCCCCTTCCTTTCCTCATCGCAGCAAGCTGCTGTCATACATGTAAGATCTTAATATCCTCGCGATTTCATCAATTCATTAAATTCGGTTGCCGCTTCTTTCAGAGCATCCTCAGCGGAACGCTCGCCAAACAGATATTTCACGACAGCATTCGGCAGAATTTCGCCTGTAATTGTCGATCCTTCCGGAATGAGCGGCAGTGTCTCCAGACGGAATGAATTCATGATGTCTGCATGCGGCTTATAGAAGCTGTATTCGGAAGCCAGTTTTCCAGTAAGTGCCGAAGTACGGGCAGGAATGTTTCCTACTGGCGCTGCCTTCTCCATCATCTCCTGGCTAGTTGCAAACTCCAGCCATTGGAATGCAGCTTCCTGATTGTCGGAATTCTTCGTCATGACAAAGCCATATGGCAGATAGAACCGCTTAATGTCGCTCGTATTCGCGTCATTTGCTGGAATAGCCGTAAATCCGACTTTGCCGACAATGGTGGACTGGTTCGGATCCTGTGCCATTTGAGCAACTGTGGTAGCCATTTCCGCCATCGCACTGCGCCCTTGCAGGAACTCGGAGGAAGCATCGGACCAACCATATTGTTTAGCAGCAGGAGACGCATACTGGAACAACTCCTTGAAGTCATTCAGCGCATTCACACCTGCTTCATTGTTGAATTGCTGCTTATAATTGTTATCATATAAGTCTCCGCCATAGTTAAACAGACGGTTGTAGAACCCAAAACCGGACAAAATGCTGTTCTCGCCCATCAAGGTCACGCCATACAGATTGTCATCCGGACGGGTAAAGAACGCTGCAATGTCCTTATACTGCTGCATCGTTTGTGGTGGCTGCAGTTCATAACCGTACTTGTTCTGGAACGCTTTCTTCTCAGCCGCATCCTCAAACAGATCGGTCCGGTACAGAATACCGTGCGTTTCATTCATATAAGGAAGGAAATAGAGCTGCTTGTCCTCTCCGAAATAGGCATTGTCGATCCCTGGAAAGTCATCCAGCTCGAGCTCGTCCAGCTTAGCCTGCTCTGTGGCAATCGGAGTGATATAGTTAGCAAGCTGAAATTCAGGTACCCAGCCGATCGGTACATAAGCCAGATCGAACTCGGCCTGATCCGAGATAAATTTTAATTTAAGATGTTGCTGATACTGGTCATAAGGCATTTCCACAACATTTACTTTCACGCCGTACTTTTCCTCGAAGTCAGGAATGATGCTCTTGAATGCGTCGGCATGGGAACTGGTTTCTGCCATAATCGTCAAAGTCTTCGAACTTGAAGCCTTATCCGCTCCACCGGCGGTGCTGTTGTCCGCCTTAGACCCGGAACATGCGGAGAGCAATAGTGACACCATGAGTAAGGCCGCTAACATTGTAAAGCTTCTCTTTTTAGAAAATACCATGATAAGCTGAATCCCCCGTTTTTCTCTTTTGTGTTGGTCCCTAAGCTGAAGCAAGTAACGAAAATCACAAAAAATTCCGACAATACATATAGAGACGTATCCTCATGCTTAAGCTGACACGCCTTGTGAATTGTCATAATAGGAACTAACTGATAGGATAATACCAATAATATGGACGGGATATTACCCGTTTTCGGTCATCTTTTTATAATAATCGGCTAATGTTAGCCACAAGGAGGGAACAATGGACCGATTGCTGTTTCTTTTTCATACTCACCATCCAAAAGACACCTACATTCATCTTCATCAGCATAAATGCTATGAACTTGTTTATTATTTCGGCGGAAGCGGAAATACGCGGATCGGTACGACCAATTTCACCTTCAAACCGCATACGTTTGCCCTTGTTTCTCCGCATACCCTACACGATGAGAAGCATACCTCCGATTCGGAGCTGCTCTTCATCGGCTTTCTCTGCGAACAGGAAGAGGCCATCCGCAATATTAACAGAGTCATTGAAGATGACGATAAGCATACCATTCAGCAGTTGATTCTTCGCATGGAATATGAGTTTACCTCCCAGCAGGAGGGATATTACGAAATGCTCAATCTGCTTGTAAGCGAATTGACCACGCAAATCCAGCGCCTGGTTGGGCTGAACAAGCATCTCCAGCCTGATGAAGGACGGCTTAAATACGCTATCAATTATATGGACGAGCATTTTCAGCAAAAAATAGCCGGCGAAACGTTAGCCAGCATGTCCGGATACAGTTATGAGCGCTTCCGCCATTTGTTTAAGGAAACAACCGGCGTCTCTCCCCAGCATTATTTGCTGCGCAAACGGCTGGATCATGCCAAGTCCCTGCTGCTGCATACAGAAATGACCATTTCACAGGTGGCTAGTGAATCGGGATTCGCCAAAGACTCCCAATTCTGCGCCGTATTCAAGCGGGAAATGGGGGTTACTCCGATGACCTTCCGCAAACACCCCAGCCTCTGAATTAACTGAGGTTCAAAGGACTATCGTCAGTTCAAGAGTGCAAGTGCTGTCCAACATCTATTACTGTGGCCGACAGCCATTCCAAGCGTGCCCAAACCGAGCATTGTACGCACAGGGAGCAATGCGCACGCCTATCGTCCTATCAGCACCTGAAGCGCGACCGCTGATCATTCCTATTTCTCTTCCCCTGGTATTGTTTAGTTGGTCAGGTTATCCATACATTTGCGGTTTACCCGCAGGGAATGTTATGTAGGGGAAACCAAACTGCAAGGAGGGTGATCGATATGGCAAGAAGATCAAGGCGGCACCGCAGTCCCGAGATGCAGCAATTTATGACAAAAGTTATGCGTAACGAAGGCTATCAAGTCGACCCGCAGAGACAAGAGGACCTCAAATACGAGGTAGCCCGAACTCTCGGGGTACCCTTGAAGCCAGGCGACAACAGCGACCTCACCACCGAACAGGCTGGTAAAGTCGGCGGCGCGATCGGCGGTTCCATGGTCCGGGAGATGGTTCGTATGGCGCAAGAGAGTCTCAGCAAGCGTTAAGCCTTCAAACAACTCAGCTCTCGAGGCTTCCCGGTGTTGCCAAAAGACGGCATAATAGCCCCATAATCATAGATCCATGATTACGGGGCTGTTCTATTAAGATAGACTCGTATATGATGGCTAATCTATTCTCCCACCTTATCCCAAGGCGTCGGACGGTTATAATACGTATCGCATAATTTGAACTCACTATCCTTGAAGAAGCAGCCGCGGTCCTCCATCGTATCGCGGACAGTCATTTTCGCCAGATCCATCATGTTATGATCGAGGCTGAGATGCGCAAGATAAGTCCGCTTGGTATCTCCTGTCAGCAGCTCGCTTAATGCATCGCCTGCCGAGTTATTGGACAAATGCCCCATGTCGCCGAGAATCCGGCGTTTGGTATTCCAAGGATACCGCCCCATTCGGAGCATCTCGATATCATGATTGGCTTCGAGCACCAGCACATCGGATCCTTCCAACGCTTTCTTCACTTTATCGCTCACATAGCCCAGGTCTGTAGCTACGCCCAGCTTCTCGTCACCATCATAGAAGCAATAACCGACCGGTGCTGCCGCATCGTGAGAGATTTCAAACGGCTCTACACGCAGCGTGCCGAAATCCTTGACTTCATGACTCTCCAGCACAATTCGGTTCTCCTCCGCAATCTTTCCCAGCGATTTGCTCATCGCTTCCCATGTCTTCTCATTCGCGTATATCGGCAGATTGTATTTGCGCGCTACGGCGCCAAGTCCCCGAATATGGTCAGAATGCTCATGTGTGACCAGAATACCGTCGATTTCTTCCCCCATCATTTCGCGTTCTTTCAGCAGTTCATCAATGCGACGCGCACTCAGTCCCGCATCAATCAGCAGTGTCGTATCCTCATTGCGGACAATGGTTGCATTGCCCGTTGAGCCGCTCGACAGCACGGAAAATGATATCCCCATAGTCTTGTTACTCCTTTGTTGTATCGCTTTTTGGCGTAAGCACATCCCCGCTAATGCCCTGCACATAGATCATCTCGCCATGATCCAGTGTAAACCGCCAGGTTGGTGCTGCCAACTGATCCTCCGTATTAAATAATTGCCCATAGTAGCCAAGCTGAATATCGCGCACCGCCGAATCCGGCGGAATAAAGTTACGTTCAATAAGTGTTTCCAAAGCCTTCGATGCGGGCAGAACCTTCTGTTCCTCCATATCGCTGCTCTGCAGAATCTCGAACACAGGGGCACGAAACGCATGAATTTTCTGAGATTCATGAATAAACTCCAGCTGTACATTAAACATTGGCCATTCCTTCTGCACGAGCGGCCGGAAAATAAAGATATTCTCCTTGTCCGATGGCTCATCATGGCGATAGTTACCCAAGTCTGTGATCTTGCCCTCCAGCGCCGCCCTAAATTCTTTCATATCCGAATAGACCAGCTTCGTGTCGACAGGCTGCTCTAAACTAACTGGCTCTCCCTGAGCCTCAGCGCTGTAAATATAATTGATTTTGGGCAGCTGCGGTGTATCCGTGGGAATAGGACTTAACACTTGTATCCCATTCTCCTCCATCAGCTGCTGCGTACTCTCAGAAAGCGAGGTAACATCGAGATTGGAGCCGACCTGCTCTCGGTAATCCATCCACAGCTGATAGCCCAGCACCAGATTCAGCAGCAAAAACGCGTATATCAGTACATTTTTGGCACGGCCCCAATCCACGATTTTTCCTCCTTTACTATTTTTTGCGAACGGTGGTCCGCTTCTTATTCGATGGTTACGACAGTTCCGTTCCGAAGTTCAATGGCCCACACAGGCTTCAGTCTTAAACCATCATCCGTTAGCACTGGCAAATACGCAGGATCCAGGTCAGCAACTGAATTATTCTTAATATATGGCATCAGCTTCGTCTCCAAAGTCTCGCCTCCTGACAGCTTTGCCATCTGTTTTTGGATGGTCCCTGATTCTAGGTATAGCAATGAGCGCTCATAGGACGTTACCGTTCCTTGCTGCAGGTCCAATTCCATCATGCCATAATGGAAGCCCGGTGTGTTAAGAATCGGGAACCCGCCATAGTACTGCTGGAACTTGACCAGGGTCCGATCCTCGGATTTACCTGCCTTCCACAGCCTGTACATGCCGTTCCAGCCTCCATGCTGGTTCACAAAATCGATAGCGGCCAGCACATCCTTGCCAGGGCTGTTCTCGTTCGATGGCGGTGCAGCTGGGTCGGTATAGCTGATCCATTGTTGCCCCTGATCCACCTGCAGACTCCGCTTGCTGTCCGTATAAATTTCGGATCCGTCTTTTTCCCGGATGTTACGGGTGAGGCTAGGGTCAGAAAACAAGCTCCGCTGCATTTGTTCCACCGTATATTCGCCAATCGGCAGCTCAACGCTGAGCAGGCTCAGCTCTTTCACCGGGATATAATATCGGCCATCCACCATCTTATACGGCGTCCAGCTTAACCCGAAATCTACCAGTTGATCTACGTCCTGCACGGTCAAATCGGCCTGTGCCGCTTCATAAACGACATCACCCTCCGTACTGAAGAACATGACATGGATTTTGCCCTCGCCCTCGACGCTGTACAGCCACATCTTGTTGATGCTTTCCCCTTCAAACAGGGGATCCGGCACGATCTGCATGATCTTTTGCAGCAAGGTAACCGGAATTCCCGAATCAAAGCTGAGCTCAATGCCCCGGTTTTCCGACCGAACCTTGGTCCAATCGATGTTGCTGACCATCCGCCGTTGAAAATGATCAAACGTCCGGCCTTTAAGCCGGTTAAATACGAGATTGTAGAAGGTGTCATTGGGATAGAAGACCGTATGCTGGTCTTCACCTAAATGAATGATCATCTTATCAGGAAAGAGCAAATTCTCGGGTTTCTCCTCCGGGCCCATCTTTTCGGTTCGAATATACGCGTTCTTCGATTGGACAACCGAATCACTGCCCGGAAAACGGAAGATCAAAACATAACTCTGCAGCAAACTGCCAACGACTAGCACGACCAGCAGTATCGTTTTCATGCGCTCCTTCACGTCAAAGCCCTCCCCTCATCATCCAGGGGTATCGTAAAGGCTACGGTGGTCCCTTTCTCCAGCTCGGATTGCAGCGTAATAAAGCCTCCGTGTGCCCTGACAATTTCCCGGGCAATGGACAGACCGAGACCGGTCCCGCCTAAATTACGTGTTCGGGCCTTATCAACCCGGTAGAAGCGCTCAAAGATCCGATCCAGATCCTTCTTCGGTATACCGATCCCGGTATCTTTCACCGATAAGGACAGCATGCCATCTTCCGTAACGCTTGCATCCAAGGTGATGGTGCCCCCGTCCGGCGTATATTTCAGCGCATTGGATATCAGGTTATCCAGAACCTGATCGATGCCGTCCCGGTCCAGCATAGCTGTCGACACGCCCGGCCTTACCTCAATAATCGTACGAATATGCTTCTGCTTCATTTGGAAAGAGAAACGGTCTTCTACATCCTCCAGCATCTCCACAATGTCTGTTCTTTCCTTATGGAGCGCTGCCTCCTTGGAGTCAAGACGTGATAGATGGAGCAGATCTGTAACAAGACGGATCATCCGGCCCGTCTCGTTCTGTATGACGCCGACAAATCGCGGCCCCATCTGCTTATCTTCCAGAGCCCCGTCTTCCAGCGCTTCCGTGTAGCTCTTGATTGTTGTCAGCGGTGTACGCAGCTCATGCGATACATTCGCTACGAATTCCCGCCGGGAGGCTTCCAGCTTCTCCTGTTCGGTAACGTCCTGCAGCACGGCAATCGTACCTGTAATGCCGATCTCGCGCCGATGTATGGGAGTAAACGTCACGCGCATCATGAACGGATCGCCGTCCTCCCGCGGGATAATTTCCAGCAGCTTGGAGTCATGGCCTTCACCACGAGCCAGAGCTTCCAATTCGGATTCCCCAAGCCCCAGCAAGGAGCCTATGCCATACCCCGCCAGATCTTCACCCTCTACGCCCAGCATCTCACTGGCGCGCCGATTCATCAGGATGACTCTACCCGATTCATCGGTTGCGATGACCCCGTCACTCATATTCGTCAGAATCGAGGCGAGTTTCTCCTTCTCTTCTTCGTTCTGGGAGAGGGCTTCGCGCAAACGGCTGGTCATATAATTGAACGCCTGGCTGAGCTGGCCGATTTCATCGCTGCCGAAGACTGGCGTCGACTCGGTGAACTTGCCGTCCGCGACGGCCCGGGCATGCTTCGTCAGCTCCTTGATCGGGTGGGTGATCGTATGCGACAGAATCACGCCTAGCACCGCAGTCAAGCCGAGTGCGAGCAGAATGCCCGAGATAAAAATATTGTTGATCCGCTGCATCGTGCTGTACAGCTCGCTCATGCTGGCTACAATGTAGATGGCACCAACGATTTTCCCGTTATACATGACAGGCTTGGCCACCACTTTTTTACGGATATTATCATCATCAATAATGTATTCTTCATTATCCTGTATTCCCTGCAAGGCCCGGCTGACAACCGTCTGTGTATTCTTGGTGTTCACGTAGTCCGCATGGGAAGGCAGCGAAGTAGTCAGAACCTGCCCCGTGGAATTCAGCACCTGAATCTCAGCTCCGTTCAGATTGAACAGATTGTTCACCATAATACGCAGGCTGTCGATCGAATCCTCTTCCGAATCATTCTCTCCACCAAGGGTCTTGGCTGCCAGCACCGACATCAGCTCGGCGCGCTCCTGCAAGTCCTTCGTGAAGTTGCTGGTCAGCGAGTTCTTCATCGCACTCACAAAATACACCCCGATCAGCTGCATCGCGATCAGAATGAGAAGGACATAAATAATGATGACCTTCGCCTGGATCGTGCGGAAGAAGGACAGCCACTTCATTACAGGCCTCCGTTTTTAGCGCTGCGCATCAGGTACCCTAGGCCGCGCCGAGTCAGGATATATTCCGGCTTGCTCGGATTCTCTTCAATCTTCTCGCGAAGGCGGCGGATGGTAACATCCACGGTCCGCACATCGCCAAAATATTCAAAACCCCACACGGCCTGAAGCAGATGCTCTCGCGTCATCACTTTGCCGGCATTACGGGCCAAATAATAGACCAATTCATATTCGCGGTGCGTTAAATCCAGTGCTTCCCCGCTCTTGTACACCATGTACATATCCGTATCGATAAACAGCTCAAACAGCCGTAGGCCTTGTCCGTCTGCACTTGCGCCGCCTATGTTATCTGCCGGGCTATCCGGCTTCTGCTGACGGCGCAGATGCGCCTTCACGCGAGCCAATATTTCTCTTGTGCTGAACGGCTTCGTTACGTAATCATCCGCGCCAAGCTCAAGTCCGAGCACCTTGTCAATCTCCCCGTCTTTTGCCGTCAGCATGATGATCGGGATTTGCAGGTTAGCTGCTCGAACCTCGCGGCACACATCCATTCCGTCTTTGCCGGGCAGCATCAAATCAAGCAGCATTAAATCCGGCCGCTGCGTGAGCGCAATGTCCACGGCGCTGATGCCGTCAAATGCACAGATGACCTCATAGCCCTCTTTTTCCAAGTTAAACTTTAAAATATCGGCGATGGGCTGTTCATCATCCACCACCAGAATGGTCCCCTGCATCTTCCTGTTCACCTCATACCTTCACTTAAAGAGGATGTTCAAAAAGCCCCTCTTTGAACTCACACTTAAACGGTCTTCCTCTCATTTTACCACACCTGCTGTCACTAAACACCAACCGTTCCTGAACCCGCACCCCCTATTTCACATCCCTATTTAAGGAAGCCTTACTCTGTCAAAATCCTATTGATTGAATAACATATTGGATGGTGAATGGACAAACCTTCCTCTTGGGATGCTTTGTAATTGAATTGTTGAAATAACAAGTGCATGGTATGGTTAGGACTGTGCCCTACCATGGAAATTATTGACTTTATATAGAGTTTCTTCAATCCTGTTGTTCACAAGCCGAATCTATCCGATTTCCATGCAAATGAGATGGGAGCATACCTAATGATATCAAGGAGGTTATATTTGGGATGGAAAGCACAGATGTCTTCCTTAACTTCAGGCCTATCTATATTCTGTTCATTATGATTCTGATCATCTCGTTGTTAATCCTAATGATCCAGAAGAATCGTCAGCTCTTGATCAATGGTTTTACTATAGGAGTCGTCACATCTAGTAGTGTCGCCGTATCCGCTTATCTGACCTATCAAATAGGCATACTTTCGGATGAATTGGGAATAGGTGGCGATGCCGTCTCCTTTTACATGTTTATAGCAATCGTGATGCTATCGCTGGTGAATCTTCTAGTTTATCTCTTCAAAAAGTAACGTATTTTCTGTTCCCTTCATCCCCAACAGCTTAGAAGACTATACTCTCACTTCATGCAGCTTGTCCTACAAGGGGATGAGAGAGAGTCTCACCCAAGACCGTTTGCCAAAACGCAAAGATGGCCGCCCCGTAAAGGAGCGGCCATCTTCACAATTATGATATATGAACCAATAATGGCTTATGTCGCATTGGTTTTCCTAGTATAACACAGAACTACAGATATTTCATCGGATTTTTGGCAACTCCATTTTTTTGCACTTCAAAATGTAGATGCGTTCCGGTGGAACGGCCTGTACTACCCATGACACCCAGCTGGGAGCCTTGTCCAACCGACTGTCCGTTACGAACGGAAATCTTGCTCATATGTCCATACAAGGTACGGTAGCCATTGCCATGATCGACAATCACGACATTGCCGTAACCGTTCTGCCGGCCTGCAAAGACAACTCTTCCAGAGGCAGCTGCCTTAATGGAGCTTCCGCCAACCATATCGATTCCCTCATGGGTTCTTCCCCAGCGATGACCGTATGGACTTGTAATGCGCGGGCTGCTGACTGGCCATGCGAACATGGTGCCGTCGGACTTCTTGGTCGTCACTTTGGCGACAGCCTTTTTCTTAGGCGCTACCTTGGTGCCTTTGTACACAACCTCCGGCAGAGCTTCCTGAACCACCTGCTGACCTGTCCATTGCTTGGAAACAACCTTCCCATTTTCCTTCGTTACAATATAATCCACCGTTTTGACGCCATCCCGTCCGGGACGTACAACCTTTCGCTTGCCGAGCGGAAGCTCGCTGCTCTTGCGGACGATCGTCTCCGGTTTGCTCGGCTGTTTCTCCGATACCGTCTCTACCGTTCTTACCGTCAGCGGTGCTTCCGGCTTCGTCACCTGCAGCTCGGCCCCGATTTGAACGTATTTCTCCTTCAACTCGGGATTGAGCGCCATCACATCAGCCGACTTCATGTCATAATGCTGTGCGATCGAGGAGATAGTGTCTCCCTCTTTCACTGTGTATACGACCGGCTTCTCCTTTGTACCCGTTAGCACCTTCACTGCTTCATCCACATTCAACACCTTGTTGGGGTCCGCCTTAGTGTTGGCCAGCGAGATGTCCTCTTTGATAGCTACGGACTTAAGCCCGCTTTCGTTATCGCTCTTCTTCTTAGATGCCGATGCGGATGTCTTCGTCAGCGCCGCCTTCTGCGTTTTATCCTTCTGGGCAGCAGTGGGAGCAAATTTTAATTTCGCTGCTTCTACGGCAGCCTTGGCTGACTGCTGATCCTTCATGATCGCCACCGTCTCGCCGTTCACCTTCAGCTCCACGCCACGGGCATAGGCCTTAAGCATGCCGTCCAGCTTATCCAATGTCTCCTCGCTGTTCACTTCCGGCTTAAAGGAGCGTTCAGCCTTGGTTGTAATCCCTTCCGTATGAAGCACCATGAGCACATCCGGATATTTCTTCTGATATTCCTTCTGTTTCGCTGTGAGAAGCTGGTCAAGCTGGGCATCATCCTGGATAGCGCCGATCGCTTTCCCATCTACATATACTTGATAAAATGGAATCGTATTCGCATTCACATAAGCTTTACTGCCTGTATAAATCGATCCTGCAATGAGAATTGCTCCGGCCGACAACCAAATCCACCGGCGGGGTGATGCCCATCTCGATTGTTCTGGATGCATCGGCTCCGAGGATTCGCGATTGGTGGTGTTATCCGAGGTGGAATGCTTGACTGTTGGCTTGCTTTTCAGACGCTCTATCCACCGTTTTCCGTTAAAACCTTTCATGTCCCTCTCCTTTAAAGCCTTATCCTATGTAAAAATTTATATAGTAAAGCTAACTAGTTTTCACTTGCGAAATCATTCGTCAAAAGGTTTCAAAATTTTAACCTTTTCGATCTTTGTCTACTTTAACATAGCCATAACAATCATTTCAAGTTTGCGAAAACGATCAAAAACCCGCGCCGGACGCGGGTTTCCTTGTTTTTTCCAATGCACTGTTCTGACAAGCCATTGACAATATCGTGACAGAATGGGCCCTCGCCCCCATCGTTGCCTTAATCTTTAAGCATGGAGATCAGTTTATCGAATTCTTCAGGATTCAAATATTTGGAGATGCCCTGCTCGATTTCTTCAAGCTCCGCCGCAGTTAGCCCATCTTCCATCGCTTCGGATATTTTCTGCATTTCAGATTGGGGCAGCTTATTCATCAGGATCGTAAAAATCTCTTCCTTGTCCTCTGTAGACAAACTACCTTTCCGATCCACGATATCCCCTGGGGTCATCACAATCTCTTGGTCTTCCAGGGAGGAGTTTCCGGACTCAGTCGTATTCATGCTCATCACAGGCAATGAATTATCTGGTGTCTCGTTCTCTGGTGACTCAACCGTCGTTTCTGATGGTTTCGTACTCGGCTCATCATCCTCGGTTTGGCCAGCATTAGCGTCCTTCCCTGCGCCCGATATCGAATCTTTGGCAGTAGACCCCTTATTTTCTGTCTGACCGCTTTCCTTGGCGGCATTTACACTATCCTGCTTTGAACCGGAGCCGATCCCCAGCATCGCCTTCATCATGCCACCCACACCCATGGACTCCGTCTCCAACTGAATATTAAAACTGGACAGCACCGATTGAATATAAGCGTTCACTACGAAGCCTGTCGTCACTATCGTAAGCGTGCTCACCAGGAGCGTGGTCAGGCTGACTTTCAGCAGCCATTTCATCCAATTCACTTCCAACTCTCCTCCTATCACATATCTATGTCTCATATACAAGATCATAATTGCTTCCTTCTTCCAGTATTGACCGTACTCTATCACTTCAATCGCTGATTCTATATTTTTTCATGGTTGCATTGATATAGTTCATGATTCTCCCGGTTTTAGGCCACAATACTTCCAGGCTATGACGTCCGCAATCGACCAGAGAGGGAGATATATGATACATATATAGTCATTGGGACTGCTTATGAAGGAGGTTCATTCCACTCATGATTCATATATTAATCGCCGATGATGATCCGCATATTCGGGAATTACTGCAATACCATCTTCAATCTGAAGGCTATACGGTGTACACAGCTGCCGACGGAGAGGAAGCTTCTGCCCGCTTGACGAAGGAACAGATTCACCTGGCTGTCGTGGATGTGATGATGCCGAATAAGGACGGTTATCAGCTTTGTGAAGAAATTCGCCGTTATTATGATTTCCCCGTCATCCTGCTGACGGCCAAGGATCAGCTCGTGGATAAGGAACGGGGCTTTGCGGTAGGCACCGATGACTACTTGACCAAACCTTTTGAACCAAGGGAGCTGCTGTTTCGGATCAAGGCGCTGCTGCGGAGATATCAGATGGTGAGCGCCGATAAGATCCATCTAAACGAAACCATCATCGACCGCAAAAGCTATGAAATCCAGGGACACGGCAAAGTCCTGATGCTGCCGATGAAGGAATTCGAGCTGCTCTCCCAGCTTGCAAGCTATCCCGACCGAACTTTCTCACGTGAAGAATTGATTGAGCTCATCTGGGGTACCGACTTTGACGGAGATGATCGGACTGTGGACGTTCATATTAAACGACTGCGGGAGCGTTTCGCTGACCGCACTGGAGATTTTCACATCCGCACCGTCCGTGGAGTGGGGTATAAACTGGAGGCGGGACCGCAGTGAAAACCCTCTATTCACGAATCGTCCTCACAACGATTGCCATCATGGTGATTAGCAGCTTTATTGCTTTTGTCCTGTCAAATCTCTACTATCAATTCAATCTCAAGCCTTTCAATGATCAAAAAGTATCCGCGATGGCCAAGGACATCGGGAATTTTTATGACAGCCACCCTGAGATCAATATTCATGAATACCTCCATCATCTCGGGCAGCTCGGCTATCAATTCTATCTGGTGAACGACCAAGGGAAGGAGTGGCTTTATGGGGGCATTTTCCGTAAGCAGGATCTCCCCTCCGAAACGGTCCAGCAGGTGCTGGGCGGCAGCGTCTACCATGGGATCGCCGCGTTCCCGTCGGGGCTGTTCATTACCGGTTTTTTCGACAATGTGTTAAGCAACTCCATCGGTATTCCACTGCAGGTTGGCGGCACTCCGCATGCGCTCTTCATCAGGCCCGATATCACTGTTCAGTTCGGGGAAATGCGCATCTTCTTCTCCATTATCATGGTGATTGCTATCCTGCTGAGCATTCTGCTTGTCGGTGTCATTACGCGCTTTATTGTGAAACCGATCGTGAAGTTAACCGAGGCTACCCAGAGTGTTGCACAGGGCCAATACAATATCGAGCTGAATGTGTCGCGGCGCGATGAGCTGGGGCAGCTCGCGGATCGTTTCTCCCAAATGGCCAAAAGCCTGGCACAGCTTGAGCAGATGCGCCAGGAGTTTGTGTCCAATGTATCGCATGAGATCCAGTCGCCGCTTGCCTCGATTCAAGGCTTCTCGCAGACCCTGCAAACCAAGCACTTGTCCGAGGAGCAGCAGCAGCATTACTTATCTATCATTGAGGCCGAGAGCCGCCGGATGTCCCAGCTCAGCAAACAGCTGCTTATGCTGGCATCCCTTGATAAGGAAGAGAACATTCTGGAGAAGACCACCTTCGACGTTGCCGAGCAAATCAAGCAGGTATTATTCCATACCGAATGGAGCTGGCGCAGCAAGGACCTCACGATCGATATGTCACTGCCCTCCACCTATATCTATGGTGATCAACGGCTGCTGCATCAGGTATGGACAAACCTCATCACCAACAGCATTAAATACACACCTGCAGAAGGCGTCATCTCACTGCGTATCACCGAGCAAAACAAACATTGCCGTATTGAAGTTTCGGATACCGGCATCGGGATTCCGCAAGAGCATCTGCCCCATATCTTCAATCGCTTCTATCGTGTAGATGAGGCTAGGGACCGCTCCGAGGGCAGCAGCGGACTAGGCTTATCCATCACACTGAAGATTGTAGAGCTGCATGGCGGACGCATCGATGTGACGAGTGAGCCGGGCATGGGCGCCACCTTTACGGTGATCCTGCCAATCATCTAATACCGCTGCTCTAGTTCATGCTCTGTTCATATTCCATTCCTATACTTGAGGCATGTCCCGTTAGATATAAAACCAAAGGGATAATTTGCAACCATTACAGGAATGGAGTTGAGAACCATGTTTCTTGCATTGCGTGAATTTCGACATGCGAAGCTGCGTTATCTGTTGATCGGTTTTATTATGGTGCTGATCGCCTGGCTCGTCTTGTTCGTGACGGGACTGGCTCAGGGACTATCCTCCGATAACGCCTCTTCCGTCCAAAATATGAAAGCCGACTACCTCGTGCTTCAAGAAGATTCCGACCATCGGATCAACCGATCGGTGCTTACAGATGAACTATGGAACGAAGTCCGAAACCACCCCGGAGGAAGCGATGCTGCTCAGCTGGGCGTTCATATGAGCACCTTGACCAAGGAGGGCTCCTCAGGCAAATTCGATGCAGCCTTTTTTGCCATCGACATGGAGAGCATTCTAGCTCCCAAGGTTGTGGAAGGCTCCCGGATTAGCAATACAGATGTAGGTGTTGTCATGGCGGATCGCTCCTTGAAGGATGACGGCTACCGTCTGGGCGATCGGATTGTCGATCAGGCTTCGGGTGCGTCTTTCGAGATTGCGGCATTTACGGAAGGACAGTCCTTCAGTCATGCACCGGTCATCCATATGAATTTTGAGGGCTGGAAATCCCTTCAGCCCGGCGGATCGAAGCACGGCACCATCTATAATGCAATTGCTTTGAATGGCAGCACGGAGCAGATGGAAGTCCTCGCTTCGGACATACCCGGCATCGAGCTCATAACTAAGAAGGAAGCGCTGCAGGGTATCCCCGGTTTTAAAGAAGAACAAGGCTCGCTCATCATGATGATTGTTTTCTTATTTGTCATCGCGGCTTTTGTGCTGGCTGTGTTCTTCTACGTCATTACGATTCAAAAAATGAACCAGTTCGGCGTCCTGAAAGCAATTGGAGCCGGAACCGGCTATCTGGCAAGGAATCTAATATTTCAAGTCCTGTCCCTTACCCTGGTTAGTCTTGCGATCAGCATCGGTCTGACGTATGGGGTTTCCTACCTGTTAGCCGGCGTTGTGCCGTTCTCGCTAACCCCGTCCATTGTCCTGCTCTGTTCTTTACTGTTCCTAGCAGTATCCCTATTGGGATCGCTATTGTCGCTCTATCGGGTCATCAAGATCGATGCAATTGAAGCTATCGGGAGGGCTGCATAATGACACAATCCAAACTGTTGATTGATCAGGTAAGTAAAGAATTCGGGGATGGCGATACGTCAGTAAAAGTGCTGGATCATATATCGCTGGATATCAAAAGTGGGGAGTTTGTCGCGGTTGTCGGGCCTTCAGGCTCGGGTAAGAGTACCTTTCTCTCCATTGCGGGAGCGCTGTTATCCCCTTCCCAGGGGCGTATATGGATGAATGATCAGGAGATCACCAAGTTATCCGCCAAAAAAATGAATCAGCTGCGTCTGAGCCATATCGGGTTTATCTTCCAATCTTCAAACCTCATCCCGTACTTAACCGTCCGGGATCAGCTGCTCTTAATGGCCAAGCTTGCAGACCAGCATGGTCCGGAGCCGAAGCAGCGGGCAGATGATCTGCTCCACCGGCTGGGTCTATCCCATCGCAAATCTCACTACCCTGAGAGCCTGTCCGGCGGCGAGCGTCAACGCGTTGCCATTGCCCGTGCATGGATGAACGATCCCGAGCTTATTCTGGCAGATGAGCCTACCGCAAGTCTGGATTCCGAACGGGGCCGAACTGTGGTCCAAATGCTCGCCGATGAGGTAAAGCTGCGCCAGAAAGCCGCTGTCATGGTTACGCATGACCAGCGTATGCTTGATCTGTGTGACCGAATCATCTATATCGAAGACGGCAAGCTCTCCGAGCAGCCGCGGCCGATTCAGCTATAACAACAGGAAAGACCGGATTTATCCCGGGTACCTGAGTACCTAAGCGGATGAATCCGGTCTTTATTCATGATTATAGAATTTATACCTTGCCAGCAAAGCTGAACTCATTCGATAATCGCAAGCGAAGCTACCATATAAACGGTATGGCTTCTGTCCCTCCTAAGTAAATCTGACTGCATCCTCCGCTGTCTTTAGCCCCAATTCCAAATGTTCAGCGTGCTGTCTTATATGTCTCTCTCCATTATAGGGTTCATGGAAGGTTAACTTAGGGATAATATTGTCAGGAGCGGGGACAAATTCATCCAAAAAAAGAAACCTGCCGACTCCATAGTCAGCAGGTTGAACGCAAAGCTTAGGATATAGGTCAAGGGATTGTCCCCTTCTTATCCTTGTATCTTAAATCGAATTATTGCTCATAGATCGGAAGCACCTGATTAGTCTGCTCCCGGTTACGGCCAACGGAGAAGATAGCAATTGGAATGCCGGTCAGTTCGGATACACGTTCTACATAGCGACGCGTATTCTCTGGCAGGTCCTCCAGTGTCTTCGCTCCAGTAATATCTTCACTCCAGCCTGGCAGCTCTTCATAGATTGCTTCGCACTCGGCGAGCATTTTCAAGCTGGCTGGGTAGTGCGTAATTTCCTCACCGCGGAATTTATATGCGGTACAGATCTTAACCGTCTCAAGTCCGCTGAGCACATCCAGCGAGTTCAGGGACAAGCCTGTAATTCCGCTTACGCGGCGGGCATGGCGAACAACGACGCTATCGAACCAGCCAACGCGGCGGGCACGCCCTGTTACCGTACCATATTCATGTCCTTTTTCACGGATATATTCGCCGATTTCATTATCCAGCTCTGTCGGGAAAGGTCCGTCTCCGACACGCGTCGTATAGGACTTAGCCACACCGATGACCTGCTGAATCTTCGAAGGTCCCACTCCGGAGCCGATACATACGCCGCCAGCCGAAGGATTCGAAGAGGTTACGAACGGATACGTACCTTGGTCGATATCCAGCATAACGCCCTGTGCGCCTTCGAATAGAACTTTTTGATTGTCATCAATCGCATCATTCAGGACAACGGAAGTATCACGCACATATTTACGAATAACCTCAGCGTACTCCAGGTATTGCTTCAGAATCTCTTCAACATCCAGTGCTTCTCCCTCATATACCTGGGTAATCACTTGGTTCTTCTCCTTCACCAGATGGCGAAGTTTAAGCTCGAACTCCTCCGCATCCATCAGATCTGCGATCCGGATGCCGTTACGTGCTGCTTTATCCATGTAGCAAGGACCGATTCCCTTGCGCGTTGTACCAATTTTGTTCGGACCCTTGCGGTCCTCTTCCAGGGCATCCAATACCATATGATAGGGCATGATAACATGGGCACGGTCGCTGATCACCAGATTATCTGTGCTGAACCCGTTATCATGAATATAATTAATCTCTTCAATAAGTGCAGCCGGATTAACGACCATACCGTTTCCGATTACACAAGTTTTATCTTTATAGAATACTCCGGATGGAATCAAGCTAAGCTTGAATTTTTTACCGTCAATCAGAATGGTGTGGCCGGCATTGTTGCCGCCTTGGTAACGGGCTACCACGTCAGCACTTTCCGCCAAATAATCCGTGATCTTCCCTTTCCCTTCATCTCCCCATTGCGTTCCCACAACGACTACCGTTGACATATTCATTCCTCCGCCCGGGCTTGTTACACCCTTTAGATTTCATCAAACACTTTTAGATAAGTCTGTACATGTTGACTCACCAATATCCGCTGCAAAAAGCAGCAACTAAAGTGTAACAGTCCCTTTTTTTAAAGTCAAATGCAAAAACGAACAATTGCACACCTATGTGTACAATTGTTCGGAAATAGGACGAGATTATAGAATGATCACTGTCATATTCGGAGATTTGCCATAAGAATGCCTATATTTACAGTCAGCGGCAAATCTTGGAGTGATCTTCGAACTTCACTATAGTGGGTTTCCTGTTACTTTAAGTAATTATGGAAAAACCCCGCTGATGATGAATACTGCTGCTATCCAGCAGCAAAGGCATCGGCATGCGTTCGCTCATAATTGACGAATTTATTGAAGTTCTTCAGGAAGACCAGTTCTACTGTACCTACCGGACCATTACGCTGTTTAGCAATGATGATCTCGATGATGTTTTTCTTCTCCGTTTCCTGATTGTAGTAATCATCCCGGTATAAGAACGCAACGATATCGGCATCCTGCTCGATCGAACCGGATTCCCGCAGGTCACTCATCATCGGACGCTTGTCCTGACGCTGCTCCACACCCCGGCTGAGCTGTGACAGCGCAATAACCGGCACCTCGAGCTCACGGGCAATCTGCTTCAGTGTACGCGAAATCTCGGATACCTCCTGCTGCCGGTTCTCCCCGGGTTTACCGCGCCCATGAATGAGCTGGAGGTAATCGATCAGAATCATGCCGAGCCCCTTCTCTTTCTTCAGACGGCGACACTTCGCACGAATATCGGCTACCGTCACACCCGGAGTATCATCAATATAAATCTCCGCTTCGGATAGAGCAGCGATGCCCATCGTCAGCTTGGACCAATCCTCATCGCCCTTAAAGTCACCGTTACGCATTACGCCGGCATCCAGGTTAGCCTCCGCACAGATCATACGCTGAACGAGCTGCGGTGCGGACATCTCCAGACTGAAGATGGCTACTGTTTCCTTAGCGCGTATGGCCACATTCTGGGCAATATTCAACGCGAAGGCTGTTTTACCTACAGAAGGACGGGCAGCCACGATGATCAAGTCGTTGCGCTGAAATCCGCTTGTCATTTTGTCCAGATCCACAAAGCCGGAAGGAATCCCCGTTGTATTCCCCCGGTTCTGGTGCAGGACCTCCACCTTCTCGAATACTTCCATCAACACATCGCGGATCGCAATAAATCCGCTGCCTGTACGTCGATTAGAGATCTCCAGAATGCGGCGCTCCGCCTCGCTGAGCATACCGGACACATCTTCTCCTCCGGTATATCCTTCACTGACAATCTGTGTTGCGGTTCGGATCAAACGCCGCAGCATCGATTTCTCTTCGATGATTTGAGCGTAATAATCCACGTTCGCAGCCGTCGGAACGGCATGGGCCAGCTTCGCTAAATAGCTGACTCCACCGATCTCTTCCAGCTGCCCTTTATCTTGCAGAAGAGATGTAAGGGTCACCAGATCGATCGGCTGATTGCCTTCCCCGAGCTGCACCATGACTTCATAAATCATCTGATGCGACTTGTCGTAGAAGTCCTCGGACTGTACCCGCTCCATCGCTGTGATCAGCGCTTCACTTTGCAGCAGAATGGCACCCAGCACCGCCTGTTCTGCTTCAAGATTCTGTGGTGGGACCCGATCGAAATAGAGTTCTCCTCCCATATTACTCCTCCGTAATTTGAACCTTGAGCGTCGCCTTGACGTCAGGGTGGAGCTTCACCGGAATCTGGGTTACGCCCAGGCTGCGGATCGGATCGCTAAGTTCAATTTTGCGTTTGTCGATTTTGATTTTCTGTGCGGCCAATGCTTCAGCAATTTGTTTGCTGGTGATGGCCCCAAATAAGCGGCCGCCCTCTCCGGCTTTAGCTTTGAGGACTACCGTCATCTCTTCCAGCTTTTTACCTAATGCCTGTGCATCTTCCTTCTCTTGCGCCTTACGCTTATCCTCTGAAGCCTGCTGTTGTTCGAGCGTCTTCATATTGCCGTCCGTTGCCGGGCGAGCAACGCCTCGTGGAAACAGAAAGTTTGTTGCATACCCTTCTGATACTTCCTTCACTTCACCTTTCTTACCTTGACCCTTCATATCTTTAATGAAAATTACCTTCATTCGAATAACCCCTCTTTCGCTTCAATGTCCTTCAGTACCTCCATCAACATCTCTTCCGCCTTCTCAGGCGTTGTGTCAAGTTGTACTGCGGCATTCGTCAAATGTCCGCCTCCCCCGAGACGTTCCATAATCATCTGAACATTCATCTTGCCCATGGAACGGGCGCTAATGCCAATCTTGCCGTCCGTGCGTTGACCAATAACAAATGATGCCTGCACATCCGTCATATTCAGCAGCATATCCGCTACTTGAGCGATGAGCAGCTGCGGCATAGGCTCCCCGCTCTTTGATACCGCAATAGCGATATGATCATATACCATTTTAGCATGTTTCACGATTTCTGCCTTAGCTATAAATTCTGTCAGATCTTCCTTCAGCACCCGCTGAATCATCATCGTATCGGCTCCGTGACGCCGCAGGAAGCCAGCCGCCTCAAACGTTCTTGATCCTGTATGCAAGGCAAAGTGCTTGGTGTCCACCGTAATACCAGCCAATAATGCCGTGGCCTCCACCGGAGAAAGAGATACCCGCTCATGAATATATTGCAGCACCTCGGTCACCAGCTCGCAGGTGGAGGAAGCATACGGTTCAAGATAGATCAGCACCGCGTCATTGATAAACTCTTCGCCGCGTCGGTGATGATCCATGACAACGACCCGGCTTGCACGCTGCACCAGCCTTGGTTCCATTGTCATGGAGGCTTTATGGGTATCCACCACCACCAGCAGCGTATGCTCTGTCATCATCTGCATCGCCTGCTCTGTCGATATGAATCGGCTGATCAAGGCCTCGTCCTTACGGACCTCTTCCATGATTCTAGAAATGGACGGATTCATTCCCTCCATCACGATATAAGCTTCCACCTTATACATGCGGGCTGCTTTCAATATGCCGATTGCTGCGCCGACGACATCCATATCCGGCAGCTTGTGACCCATAATAATCACATTGTCGCTCTCCTGCATCAAATCACGCAGCGCATGAGAGATGACGCGTGCTCTTACGCGCGTCCGCTTCTCCACTGCATTGGATTTACCGCCATAGAAGGAGAGCCTCTGACCTGCCTTCACAGCTGCCTGATCGCCGCCACGGCCGAGGGCCATGTCGAGACTGGATTGTGCCAGTTGACCAAGCTCGTTAATGTCGTCTGAACCGAAGGCTAGCCCTACGCTGAGCGTTAGCGGCACCTTCAAATCCGCGGTCATTTCCCGAACTTCATCCAAGATGAGAAAACGGCTGTTCTCCAGTGCTTCAAGCGACCTGTGATTCAACATCATCAAATAGCGATCGGAAGAAAGCCTCCTTAAATAGACATTGAATTCACGAGCCCAATTGGTGATCTCACTGGTCACTTTTGCGATCAATGCCGTACGCTGCTGATCATCCATGCCCTGTGAGGCTTCATCGATGTTATCCATCATGATAATGCCCAGGGCCAATCGCTCATCTTCATAGCGCTGTCGCAGCACCGCCAGTTCGGTAATCTCATCCAGATAGATCAACCGCTCATCCGGGATGACCGTAGCTCCATAAAACTTATCCTCATGGGAGATTTCAAGCCGAATTTCCTTCGGCAGCTTATCCTTGGGGTCCTTTTTCTCCTGGCCTTCCTTCATCGCTGCCACCAATTGAGGGAACAGCTCCTGTAAGGACATGCCTACCAGCGACTGATGCGGAAACATGTTGACCACGAAGCGGTTATGCCATTCGACCGTCTTGTCTTCACTGTACAGCACAATTCCGAATGGAAGCACGCTGACCGCTTCACCTTCAACCCGCTGAATCCGAAACGACAAATCCCCGATATAATCCACCAGATCGCGGCGGAATCTCATCTCTGCCCTCAGCATGGCATAGCCGCCTACCACCGCAAGCAGCAGTCCGACCAGTCCGAGAGTCGTATTGTAATACGACAGGAAAATAACTAGCAGAAGCACCAGCGCAAACGCCCAGACGGTATGATAGCCGTGCCAGCGTTTCTGCAGGAATTTAGGCATGACTTCTCACCCTATCTTTTGTTTTTACTAAATGCCTGGCGAAGCGGAAACGCCAGATCCAGGATTCCGATAATCATAGCCGGCGGAAACAAAACAATCGGTATTGCTGTCAATAGAGGTACAATGGGATTCCATTTCCGCTCATGAGCGAGATAGTAGAAGAATCCCAGCGCTTGGATCATAAAACAAATCTGAAGCAATGGTGTGGCATTAGCGGTGATCATCTTCATGAAGGTATTGTCCGATTTGTAGGTAGCTATATTGATGAAGAATATCAGCAGATAGTACCAGAACAGGGAGCGCGGCAGCATCCACTCTCTGGCTGGCTTCAGCCGTGGTACAGACAACCCCATGCTATTGAGTGTAGGCCGTGCTATTGCATGGGTCACCACAGTCATGAGGAACGAACTGATAATCATCGCAAATGGAACCAAGCGCATCGTCTGGTCTTTGATTAACTGTGTATCCAGCTCAGCGCCAAGAAACTGGCTGCCAAGGCCTCCTTCAACGCCCATGCCGCTAAGCGGTGCCGTCGTCATCTGCACAATTTCATCCACATACTCCGACAGATTCATTTGGAAGAAAACGGTGCTGACCATCAGCAGAACGAGCATTTCCACCAGCATAACAGCCATTCCATACTTCAACACTTGCATGGCTGCCTTCCGCTTTCGATATAAATACCCCATAACGATCCCCGGAATCGCAAAATAGATTGCGAGCAGCAAATATATGGGATGAATCAGAAGTGCGATCAGCCATACTGGCACAATATGAATGATAAAAGACTTTGTATTCAAAGCCGTAAATAGAACCGCAACCGGTACAACCAACAAGAATGCCGTTACGATCGAAAAGGGTGTGAGCAGTGATAGCAGCAGAAGCAAATATATGACGCTCCATGCCGCTGTAGTCCAGCGAAATTTCAATAGGTTCACCTCTTACGCAAATGTTCTTCGAGCGCGGAAATATCCTGGTACCAATCTTCCAGTTGATGTCCTTCCTGCTTATGCTTCTTCAATTTCTCTAACAAGAGATCATCCAAATCCCGATAGGTCAAGCCGAGCCTTCGGCCCAGTATGTAAGAGCTCATCATCAGGCTTACCAAACTGTCTCCAACCTTTGTAGTGCTGCCTTCCCATAGAGCTTTGAATAACCGGGATACATTGTCAATTACTTCGGTTTTGAGCCATTCAATTACTTTGGCGCGTTTAGCTACGTCCAAGTCCTTCGGCATATTTGGCATTCCCATCTCTCCCTGAAAACAGCTTTATTCTCCATTATAGCATAAAAAAAAGCCGCTCACACAAAGGCCAGGGGGACCCGGCCTCCCCCTTAAGACCCAGTGGAATAAGAGCTGATCTTTGCTAGAACTCGCTACATCCTATGATCTTAAGAACAGGGCATGTTACCCCGTAATTCTCGTGGTCCCATGCCCTGTATCTTTACATCTTAATATGAATTATGAATTATGATGCCCCGTGCGACTCCATCGTCTCCTTGGAAACAAACCGTTCACAATACTCAATAATCAGGCTTCTGCGTACAATACCGATAAAACGGTTCATGTCGTCTACGACAGGGACAAAGTTTTGCACCTTGGCCAGATTAATGAGATCCTCCATCCGGGCATCAATCGACACCGGCTTGATATCCATGCGAAATGGGACATCCTTTAACAAAAATTTAGAAGCGTTCTCAAAAGTGATTTTGCCTTCCGAATTCTTCATATGCCACAACAGATCACCCTCGGTCACCGTCCCTGCATACTGACCGTTCTTGTCGAGTACCGGCACAGCCGTATACCGGTGAAATTCCATCCGTTCCAGCGTCTGCCTAAGCGTTGAATCCAGCGTTAAACAGATCACTTCCTGTTTCGGCAATAGAAAAAAAGCGATATTCATAATGCATTATCCTCCTTATGACTCCATCGTTATGCAGTCATGTTAAGTAACCCTCTGATTTTAGGCCTTAAGTGTATAGGTTACTCCTTCCCCTATCCATACTCATACATACGTTGACATCATCATTCTGATTCCCTTGTATAGGGCACAAAATCAGCAGCCTGGCATTCCGGACTGCTGATTGAGATGAAGCAACGTACTATGACAACATCCGGGCTGTGCCGGGTTTACTTATTGCAACTTCTGCTTCTCTGCATCTTGAGGCTGCAGCAGCTGGTCTGCCGGCGTATCGGGATTCATCCAGTTGTCAATTAGATCACGGGCTTCCTGCACGTCTTCCATGTCAGGATCGCTATAATAAATGCCGCGAATCTTCATGTCTTTCCCCATAATCGTGTAGCTGGTCATATCCACCTTGCCGCCGGTCAGCATCTGCTTCGCCAGGTCAATGATGAACTTGGGCGGCATATCCGTTTGGAAATTATCTCCCATGATCTCAATCAGTTCCGGCACCTTGCCGATCTGATCCAGCTTCATCACCCGTTTGGCCGCTACATCCAGGAACACCTGTTGTCTCTTCGCTCGATTAAAGTCGCTATCTTCCCGATAACGAACATAATTCAAGGCTTCTTCCCCATTGTATATTGGCTTGTTCGCCTTAATCGTAAACTTCTCATGGTCTTTGCCTTTATTGACGATATCCTTGCCGATCGGCAGCTCTACCCCGCCAATAGCGTCAACAACATCCTTCAGTCCCTGAAAGTTAATAGAGGCATAATAATCAATTTCTTCATCGAAAAAGGCCTCCATCGTATCTTTGGCCATTTGGTGGCCGCCAAATGCATACGCATGGTTAATCTTGTCTTTACGGTCCTTGCCGATAATGTCGACATACGTATCCCTCGGAACCGAAATCAAGAGCACTTTGGATTCCATGGGACGTACAACCGCATAGATCAATGTATCCGAACGCGCAGGTTCATCCTTCCGCTGGTCACTGCCTAGCAGCATAACCGAGAACGGCTTGCTTTGAAGTACGACCGGTTCAGGCGCCTTGTCGCCCTGAAGCGGCTTATATGATTTTTGTAATGATTCCTCTACATCCTTTGCCATAAACAGGTCAAATGCCACGATAGCAAGCTGCGTTCTAAACAAGAATGCGCATGAACCCAGCAATATGACAACGGCAAGAGTAATATATATTGATTTCCTCTTCATGAGTTCAATTCCTTCTTTATTATAAAATTTAATAAATGTTGGGATAAGTCAGATCGTCAAAAGTACGTGCATGTACCTGAAGCTACTTGGCTCACCCTCCTTTCCTTATTAAACGGGAAGCTGCCCTGTTGACTCACTTCCGCCTCGAAGGCCAGTTTAACCCATGATCTATTGTAAACCAGATGATTGCCAAATGTGAACCCTTCACGTACAGTTCTATAAAACTACCATTTTTAAGGCTAGCGGTTATGCCAGCTAATTATACAAAAGAGCAGCTGCGGTTTCCGAGAATTGAAACCAGTCATCCAGCCGCTCTTTTAATGTTAATGTTTTGGCGAATCCGTAGTCAAACAGCTTTCGCGTCTCTTCAAATCTTGCTTCTCTGGACTCTGTCCCCATGACGACAGCAATAAGTCTGCTGCCTTGCTTCTCCGCTGTTCCCGTGAAGCAGTATCCTGCGCTTGCCGTATACCCTGTCTTTAATCCATCGGTTCCTTCGTAGGAATAGGGGCCTCCCAGCGAGGGGAGCATCCAATTCGTATTGCTTATATATATATTTCGTCCATTGATCTTCGTCTGCGTCTTGCTCGAGGTATTCAGAATATCCGGGTGGCTCTTGATCAGATGCGCTGCCAGCTTAGCCGTATCTGCAGCAGTCATTACGGTTTCTCCATCGGATGTCCACTCTTCATTGTTGGACGTTCTATTCTCTACACCCGAAGCGTTCACAAAGTGAGTCCCATGGGATAAGCCAATCTCTTGTGCCTTGGCATTCATCTTCCGGACGAAGGCCTCTTCCGAGCCGGCAAAATGCTCAGCGAGGGCAACAGCTGCATCATTGGCTGAATAGACCGTTATGCTCTGAAACAATTCGCGAACGGTCAGCGTATCGCCTGATTTCAGGGCGAGCTTCACACCACTTACATTCGTAGCGTAATCGCTTATTTTCACTTCATCGTCCCAGGATCCCTTTCCGGTCTTAATTTCGTCCAATATAACCAGTTCAGTCATCAGCTTGGACATGCTTGCAGGCGGCAAAGGCACATCGCCATTCTCGCTGAGCAAAATACGCCCGGTGTTTAAGTCCATCAAGACAACCGCTCGCGCGTCTACCCTTGGCTTAAACCCCGCTCGTTCAACATTTCCTATGATAACCGCCCCTACGGGTACGGTAATTAGCAACAACATGATCAACCAAAGCCACCGTTTTCGCATAGAATTTAGCCCTCCATAATAATAGACGGATGAAAAGGGCTTTTGGTCTGCTTTTTTTCGAAAATATTTTTCTAGAAATTTCTGTAAGTTCGATTATGGCACGTCAAAATAACGAAAAAGGACCCCACCCGTCCGCAGACGGAGGAAGTCCTATTATGAATACGGTAAATCTAGTTACTCTCTTATCCCGGTTAACAATCTGGATATAAGAGTCCTATTAAGCGTAGTGACAAGCCACAAAGTGGTTATTGCCTACATCGCGGTATTCCGGTACTTGCTGTTTACAGAGATCTGAAGCCAATGGGCAGCGAGTGTGGAACTTGCAGCCGGATGGTGGATTTGCCGGGCTAGGAATGTCGCCCTTGAGTACGATCCGATCGCGCTTTAAGGTTGGATCCGGTACCGGGACTGCTGACAACAGTGCTTTGGTATATGGATGCAGCGGATTGCGGAACAATTCTTCCTTGCTAGCCATTTCTACCATCGAGCCCAGATACATTACCCCAATTCGGTTGCACAAATGCTCAACCACGCTGAGGTCATGAGAAATGAACAAGTAGGTCAGCTGCTTCTCACGCTGCAAATCACTGAGCAAGTTGATAATCTGTGCTTGGATCGAAACATCCAATGCAGATACTGGCTCATCCGCTACGATAAATTCAGGGTTTAGAATCAACGCACGGGCAATCCCGATCCGTTGGCGCTGTCCACCGGAGAACTCATGCGGATAACGATCATAGTGATAAGCGGCAAGACCACAAATCTCAAGTGTTTCGATCACACGCTCTTTAAGTTCCCGGCGGTTAACCAAGCCATGGTCGATTAATGCTTCACCGATAGCCTCGCCCACCTTAATTCTCGGGTTTAGGGAACTGAATGGATCCTGGAATACAATCTGCATCTTGGGACGCATTTCGCGCATTTTGGTCTTGGATAATGAATGAATATCCTGACCGTTAAAGATCACTTTACCTTCCGTCTTCTCCAGCAAGCGAAGGATTGTCCGTCCGATGGTGCTCTTGCCGCAGCCGGATTCACCTACAAGACCGAAGGACTCTCCCTTGTTGATGGTAAAGCTGACCCCATCAACCGCTCTGACATTCCCAACCGTCCGTTGAAAGACGCCGCCAGTGATGGGAAAGTATTTTTTCAAACCGTCAACTTCGATTAATGCCTGACTCATTATGCTTTCCCCTCCTCTTCATACAACCAGCAAGCGACCTTGTGGCCGTTAGGATCAGTACCGAGCGGAGGCGTTTTCTCTTTACAGATCTGCATACAGAACTCGCAGCGATCATGGAAATGACAGTTGTCTCCAAGATCCACCGGGTTTGGTACCTGACCGGGAATGGAATACAGTCGTTCCTGCGTCTGATTAATAACCGGCTTCGCTTTTAATAGTCCTTTCGTGTATGGATGCTTCGGCTGCTTGAAGAGCTCAATAACAGGTGCTTCTTCAATAACCTTCCCTGCATACATAACAACTACATAATCCGCCATCTCGGCTACCACACCGAGATCATGCGTAATCAGCATGATGGACGTATTCAGCTTTTCCTTAATATCACGCATCAAATCCAGAATCTGAGCCTGAATCGTAACATCAAGCGCTGTCGTCGGCTCGTCGGCAATCAGAAGCTTTGGATTACAGCTGAGCGCGATGGCGATCATGATCCGTTGGCGCATACCGCCACTGAGCTCATGCGGATAAGAATCGAAAATCTTCTCTGCACGCGGAATGCCGACCATATTGATCAATTCGATGGCGCGTTTTTTGGCCTCTTTCCGATCGACAAGCTGATGCAGCAGAATAGGCTCAACAATCTGCTCTCCGATCGTTAATACCGGGTTGAGCGAGGTCATTGGCTCCTGGAATATCATAGCAATATCATTACCGCGGATAAAACTCATCTCGCGCTTACTCATCTTGAGCAGGTCTTTGCCTTCGTACAGTATCTCTCCTCCTACCGGAGGCGTATCAATTAAACGCATAAGAGACATGGCTGTCACACTCTTACCACAGCCTGACTCGCCTACCACGCACAGTGTCTCACCTTCACGAATGGTGAAGCTTACATCGTCGACGGCTTTTACGGTGCCTGCGGAGGTTTGAAAATGCGTTTTTAAGTTGCGGAATTCTACTAAATCTTTTGCCATATTCGCATCTCCTACTTCTTCATTTTCGGGTCAAGTGCGTCGCGAAGCCCGTCACCGATTAAGTTAATCGCAACAACGGTCACCAGAATACACGTCCCTGGCGGAATCCATAGCCATGGCCGTTTGCGGAAGTCAATGAGATTGTTGGCGGCAGAGATCATATTTCCCCATGACGGCGTCGGTGGAACCACACCGATTCCAAGAAAGCTTAGTGAAGATTCAAAGATAATGGCCCCTGCTACCCCTAATGTTGCCGATACGATAATGATCGGAATCGTGTTAGGAAGCAGATGACGGAAGATTTTCCGGCGATCTTTGAGCCCTAAAGCTTCGGTCGCTTGCATGAATTCCTGCTCGCGGAGTCCCAGGATTTGACCGCGAACGAGACGGGATATACTACTCCAGCCGAGTATCCCGATGATTAACATTAGGTAATAGATACGATCCGATGGCTCTACCTTCAGGTCCGACAAAATCGCACCAAGAATGATCAGGATCGGCAGTGTAGGCAGTGCCATAAAAATATCAGCAATACGCATAATCAGCGTGTCCACCCATTTACGATAAAATCCTGCTAGAGCTCCCATGGTTGCTCCGATGATGACCGAAATGCTTGTCGCAACTAGTCCAACCAAAAGAGATATCTGGCCTGCAAGCATCATGCGCAGCAGGATGTCGCGCCCCAGCTTATCGGTGCCCAGCCAATATTTCGAGCTAGGAGGCAAGTTCTTATCGAGCTTATTGTAATCGTACAGATCATAAGGTGAAAAATGTGGGCCAATAAAACAGAGCAAAAACATAAATACAACAATAAAAAGTCCGATAACAGCAAGACGGTTTCTGGCAAAACGGCGAATCGCAATTCGCCACGGGGAATCCGGCCGCTTCTTCGGAACTGGTAGATTCGTTTTTAATGGTGCAGTCTCTGCGGACAATTGAATCTCCTCCTACTTTAAGCGAATTCTTGGATCAGCAGCTCCATACAGAACGTCAGACAACAGGTTGCCCAGAAGTGTCAGTACGGATATGAATACTGTGAAACCAAGCATGAACGGATAGTCCCGCATATTGATCGATTCCAGATAAACTTGACCGACCCCGGGCCAGATGAAAATCTTCTCCATGATAATGGCTCCGCCAAACAGGGACGGGAGCTCAAAGCCCATGAGAGTTATAGCAGGCAGCATCGCATTACGAAGTGCATGCTTGAATATTACCGTACGTTCTTTCAATCCCTTTGCACGCGCTGTACGGATGTAATCCTGACGGATAACCTCCAGCATGCTTGTTCGGAAATATCGTGTCAAACTGCCTGTGCTCAGCATCGTAAGCACGGTAACTGGCATGACCATATGCCATGCAATATCAACCAGTTGATCCCATGTGCTTCCATTCAATCCTGAAGTCTTCATGCTGCCAACAGGGAACCATCCTAAATCCAAGGCAAAAAACTTGATGAAGAGGAGTCCGATAAAGAAAGAAGGCAGTGACATACACAAGAAGATGACCAGGGTTACGATCTTATCGAATAATGAGTACTGGAACTTCGCTGAGAAGACACCAGCAAAAGTAGCTATAATCCAACTGAATATTAAAGCGAAAATCGCAACAAAAAATGAATTCCATACGTAATTATTCATTACGGTTGTAACTGGTTGCTTGTGCACAAGGGAATCTCCGAGATTGCCCTTTAACATATTGCCGACCCATGTAAGGTAACGCTCTACAGGGGGCTTATCTAAACCATAAATTTCCCGAAGCTGAGCTGCTTTTTCAGCAGTCATCGTCGGGTTATCCACTGCAGTGATATAATCACCTGGCACTAAAGATGATATAGCAAATATGATAATCGAAATCCCGATCAAGGTCGGGATGATCTGCAGCAGCCTCCGGATAATGTACTGCTTCATAATATTCCTCCCGGCTTATAAGTGCATATGCCCAGCTCTTGTGAGCTGAGCATATGGTTCCTGATGCTATTGTTGAATTTCTGCTTTGTACAGATCAATTGCAAAGTTTTTGTAAGGTGTGATGTCAACACCGTTCAATCTGGAGTTGATCGCCCATGCGTCACGTCTTTGATAGATCGGAAGATCCGGAACGTTCTTGTTCAACGCTTGATATGCTTCAGCATAAGCTGCTTTACGCTCTTCCAAATCAAAGGCATTCAGACCTTTTTTCATAGCTGCATCATATTCTGGATTGGAGAATCCGATGTCGTTTTGCTGTCCGTCCGTAATGTATACGGTGGAGTCTGGATCTGGAGTCAAGCCCCAAGCAGCAAAGAACATTTCAAACTCGCCTTTATCCTTCTTATCCATGATCGCATTAAAGTCCAGAGTCTCTGTTGTCAATTTAATACCCAGTTCTTGATAGTTCTGCGTCATAATTGGAATCAACGCATCAATTACCGGGTTGTCAGCCGTTGCAGAGAAGTGAATATCGAGTTTCTTGCCGTCTTTCTCGCGAATGCCGTCAGCACCTGGTACCCAGCCTGCTTCATCAAGAAGCTGCTTTGCTTTCTCGATATCAAATTCATACGGTTCAATACCTTCGTTCGTGTAAGCCCATGATTCACTGGATTGTGGAACATTGATTACGTTCGCATATGGACCATAAATGATTTCAACAATTTCAGCACGGTTCAAACCGTAGAGCAGAGCCTGACGAACTTTAACATCTTGGAATTTAGGATCTTTATGGTTCAGTGCAACATAGCCGTAACCATTCGTTGGGAAGATGTTAATATCCAGGAAGCCCATCTCTTTCAAAGCTTCTACGTTATCTTCGTTCACGGTAACCATATCCATATCGATTTCACCGGATTGGAACATCGCCAATTTGGTTTCATCGGTTGTAGTCTTGTAGATGACGTTCTTGATTTTTGGTGCGCCCAAGAAATAGTTAGGATTAGCTTCCAATACTACCTCTTGTCCAGGAGAGAAGCTCTTCAGCACATATTGACCGCTGCCGATAGGTTTAGCATGCAGATTTTTCATGTACTCCAGGTCGCCCTGCTTGTAGTCTTTGCCATAAACGGATTCTGGAACGAAGAAGATAGTACCCAGATTATCCTTAGTCATAGCATTCGCTTCAGTAACTTCAATTTCAATGGTATTGTCGTCGATAACTTTAATACCGGAAATCTCGTTAGCTTTACCATCGTGGTATTCTTTTCCGCCTTTAATGTTGACGGACATAATGTCGGATTGACCGTCATAGCTCTTGTCATGTAAAACTTTCATTGCAAAAGCATAGTCTTTTACAGTAACTGGATCACCGTTAGAATAAGTCACACCCGGCTTCAGTTTGAACGTGTACTTCAATTTGTCTTCCGATACTTCTACACTCTCAGCGAGGCGATTATTGTAAGTTCCATCCCCGTTCAGAGAGAAGAAAGAATCAAAGATAGCGTCTACAACAAAACGATCATATGCTGTCTGCCAGTAGAATGGGTTAAATACCCCTTTAGGTGCTGTCATACCCACAACGAGCGTATCTTTACGATTTAACGCTGCTGATGGGTTAGCAGATGGATCTTCTGCTTCGAAATAACCTTGGCTTTCGTCTTGGCCTTCAGCCGGCGGTTCTGTAGTCTCTTCGCCATTGCCTTCAGCTGGTGGTGTTGTTTCTTGCTGTTCCCCTTGACTTGGTGGCTGTTCTGCTGTTTTCCCGCCGCCGCATGCTGCTAGAACCGTGATGGTCAGAAGCATGAGAGCCAGCAGGAGTGACATTCTTTTCTTCATGCAAATCCTCCTCTTAAAAAGTGTTGTTGCATATAAATTATCAGGACGAATATTGAAATCATCCTTAAATAATTTCGGTACTTGTTCTAAAACTTCTCGGGTGTCATCGCATGATGAAAGAACTTGAAAGTTTTACAGAAAATATACCATTGGTCAATTAGTGCCAAAGTCTCTAGCATTATCTACTTGCCTATAAAATTAATGTTATGATACGTGTAAATTTAGGTAACGTCAATTACTTTTTTTCGTTTTTCTCAAAAATTATGTTTTTAATATCGTTTTCGTGGTTAATTATTTAGTTTCTTTCCGTGGGATATCCACTGTTTACTGAAAATGTATGTAATATTCATAAATATTAACAATTTATTTCCATAAAGGCTCAATCCATTGCCACAATTATGTAATAATCAATCACATTATACAAGCATTTTGTTTGGATTTCATCTCAAAACGGCTTAAAACGCAGCATCCATGTAATAAAACATAACGCGAAGACTGCCTGATTCCTTGATTAGGAGTCGGATCGTTTTATTAATGTAATATATTATCTTAACCATATGCCTGCTCTAGTTCAGAGATGACGTATTTTCTGCTATACCTGTTTTTTGCAGGTTCTATCTACAGCCCCATATCACTTGCTGCTGCATTTTTTAAAATAAGTCGATCGCCTCGTTTTGCTGTTCTTCCCAGGAGAAAACAGAGTCCTCTGCAGAACTCTCCTCTCTTCTCACTCCAACAAAAAAAGCAATCCAGATTACCGTTCCGGATTGCTTTCTTGTTCGATTCATCTCATAATGATCAATCAGGTTCCCTTAACTGCGGTGGGCTACAGACTCTTGACCCAGGCAAGTTTTAAATCCATTTCTTCAATGCACTGCTGATGATCATGAGAGTCATCTGCTACTAACGGGGTCACCGGATAGATCTTCATTTGCCCCTGGTAAGGGTTAAGCAGTGAATAAAGCGATCCTATCCCCTGAAGCTCAGGGTCCAGCCATTTATTCACCTGGTCTTCGGACAGAATGGCTGGCATCCGAGTTTCGAATTCCCGAATCGCCTCATTCGCTTCTGTCATAAGCACGGTACAGGTTCTCATCTCGTTTCCTCTGGCATCCCGCCAAGTCTCATACAATCCCGCCATCCCGAATATTTCATTATCTCCAATCATGGTCCTTACAGCATAACTCCGTTTACCAACCGTTCTCCAGTAGTAAAGACCGTTACAAGGAATTACACAGCGTCTTCTGTCAATCGCTTTTCGGTAGGTAGGATTCTGATCAACTGTTGTAATATCCGCATTAACCGAATTTTTTCCCCAATAGGGAACAAGCCCCCAGCGATATTCATCGAGTACTCGCTCTCCCTGTTGCTGAATGATTACAGGCATGGTTTGAGTTGGACTGATGTTGTACCGGCTCTTATAGTAATACATCACCCGGTTAATTTGAAAACGCTCATTTACTTCCTCGAGTGGTGCGGACAGCGAGAATCTTCTGCACATACAAACTTCCTCCTTTTCCCTTTATCGTTTGGATAATGGATGAGGAATATGCATCATATGAAGTCCAACTGTCAGAGTGAGATTAGGTTAATAAATGTATGTCAGGGGTGGACACAACTACTTTTCAGAATTTTATCCTTTTTTCTTATTTGCTTGTTCTCTGTGGTGCCTCTGGCATTATCGCGGCCGTTCATTATGTGTGTATCAGATAGACATCGTCTTTCTTAAGGAAAGGATCGTTCAGGCTAGGCAAACCATCTTATTATTAAATGCTTACTTCATCTATATTGATTATAGAAGGAACAGCCCTTCCTTCCTTCCAAGGCCTTTCTAATAAGTACCTATATATAATAGAAGAAACTATTTTAAGCCACCTCGTTTTAAGATCGAGTTAGCATTATTTTCAACTCAAAAATGCCCTGCATAAAATTCCCTCTTGTATTGCTTACAATAGACAATGTCCACTTTATACAGACAAGAATTCATGACTTTAAAACTGGAAAGCTTTACTCTAATATCGTATTATGTATGATTTATAAGCTCTGTAATTGTCCAATAGGAGGAGACATGATTCTTCTGTAGAGACACTCCAATTCAGCATTGGAATGAAACAAAAAACAGCCCAGCCATAAAAGGCTGGGCTGCTTGCACACAAGGATTACTCCGTTGTGTATGGAAGCAATGCAATTTGACGGGAGCGTTTGATCGCAATCGTCAGAGCACGCTGATATTTCGCGCTAGTACCTGTTACACGACGAGGCAAGATTTTTCCGCGCTCGCTGATGAATTTTTTGAGCAGATCTGTATCTTTATAGTCAATGTGAGTAATTTTGTTCACAGTGAAGAAACATACTTTACGACGCTTGTTGCGGCCGCCACGGCGTGCCGGTCTTTTGTCGTTGTCTCCGCCTTCTCTTTGTTTAAAAGCCATGCGTTGTCAGTCCTTTCCGTATTAAAATGGCAAATCATCATCCGATATATCGATCGGTTTTCCTTCGTCGGAAAAAGGATCCTGATTGTTGTTTCGCGAGTAGTTATTATTTCCACGGTTTCCGCCACTGTTATTGCTGTTGCTTCCTCCGCTGAATGATGATTCCTCACGATTTCCTCCGCCACCGCTTGAATCACGGTTTGACTCCAAGAAACGAACATTATCGGCAATGACTTCGGTGACGTATACACGTTTACCTTCGTTATTCTCGTAATTCCGCACTTGAATGCGCCCTTCTACAGCCGTCAGACGGCCTTTACGCAGATAGTTCGCACATGTCTCCGCAAGCTGTCTCCAGGTCACGACCGGAATGAAATCCGCTTCGCGCTCCCCGCCTTGTCCAGTAAACGGACGATCGACAGCAAGTGTGAATTGCGTTACAGCAACACCAGAAGGAGTATATCGCAGCTCGGGATCCTTAGTCAGTCGGCCAATCAAAATGACACGGTTCAACAATCCAATCCCCTCCTTAGAACGAAATCAATTACAAAGTTTAGACTGTATTAAGCAACGTCGTTCGTGATGAGATAACGAATAACTTCGTCAGAAATCTTCATGAGACGCTCAAGTTCAGCTACAACTTCAGGTGTTGCGTTGAAGTTTACCAGAACGTAGACGCCATCACGGAATTTCTTGATCTCATACGCAAGACGGCGTTTACCCATTACGTCATGCTTTGTAATTTCTCCGCCGTTGGAGATGATGCCTTGGAATTTATCGACTGCAGCTTGAACAGCTTCTTGTTCAATGTCAGGACGAATAATGTACATCACTTCATATTTGCGCATATGTTTCACCTCCTTATGGACTTCGGCCCTCAATCTCAGTTGAGAGCAAGGAGCGAGTCTAACTCGCACCATAATACTATATCAGAACGGGTGATCCGATGCAAGTTTCTTTTCCTTGATCGAAATGTCCCTCTTCCCTTTATTCCCGTGCCTTTCTCACATTTCCTGCGATGATTTAAGGTCCCATAGGGCACGATAATACATGCAATCCATCCATCATCCTGAGGAGGCATTCGACAATGGGAGAACAAACCGAATTTCGTGCAGGCGACAAAGCGCCCAACAACGGCATTTATATGGAAGTGGGCGTCCGAGATCATATTATGGGCATCGAGAACCCAAGGCAAATTAAGATGAGCAAGGGCGATACTTTCCCCGAAACTCAGAATGATGATCGTGTGTGGTTGAATAAGCGGCGGGTGCAACCTAAATAAAGTGTGAAGCAATCTGGGCTCCATAGATTATTTGGCGTTCTGCGTATCTGCTGTACTCTGTGCATAGGTCCAAGTATTGCTAAAATGGTTGCCGTCCAATGAATGCTTCATTTCATTTAACCTTGGATACGTCATCCATTAAAATTAGCATGTATATAAACAGACCTTAATGCGCACATTATAATTAGGCGGTGCATGAGAGAGGTGTGGTTCCGTTGAACGTTATAGTTGAACGACGCATGAGGTTTCAGATCATCACACGAATTGCAAGCTGAGGAATGAGCCGAATGCTTGACCTCTAGGACAAGTGAAGCTTTTGACAAGGTTCGCAGAAGTGTTGATAAAATGATTCCAATTCACAAGCACCGCCTAACCAGAAGGAAGGACCCGATTGGGTCCTTCTTTATTTATGTGCTGCTATTGGTGTTTCTTGCTGATCCATTCAATCTTATAACAAACAAAAACACCCCCGCAGAGATTGTCTGCCATGAGGGTGTCTTATTCCGGGCACTATGGAGTGCCTTAGCTTATGCTATGTAACGATATCGTCTATATCCATAACAGCGGAACTTTAAACGATTGGTGGCGGAAAGGGTGGGATTCGAACCCACGCACGCCTTGCGACGCCTAACTGATTTCGAGTCAGCCCCCTTGGACCTCTTGGGTACCTTTCCACAGCAGAATTGATTATAGCACGAATAAGCTATTCAGTCAATAGCTTGCCCTACTCGTCTGCTCTTGGCATTCAGGTGAACTTCTAACGTTCAATCCCCCACTTGCTCTGGTTAATGACCCATCAATACATCATCTTCAGATCGTAAGAAAAAGAAAAGCTGTCTTTCTTGAGCCTTCTAATGCCTGCCGCCTTCTCTAACCTTCCGGAGAGGAGATATTATTGTACATCTCCTGCCCCTTCCGATTCCTGAGCCGATCGCAGCACCTTTTTCATGTTCTTCTCAAATTTCAACCTTGGAATCAACACGCTATGCTGGCATTTGGTGCACTTAATCCGAATATCCATCCCCATGCGGATAATTTCCATTTCATTATTCCCACAAGGATGGGGTTTCTTCATCTGCACGATGTCCCCTAACTGAAATACCTTGCGTTCCATGTGACCGCTCCCTTTTCCTAATCGCTTCCTCTTACCTATTATATATCATTGCGTCTAAGGTAAGATCAACCCTCAGCTTGTTCTTTGAGCGCTTGCTGCGCTTCTAAGGCTTGTTTGATATCCGTAAAAATTTGACGCTCCACATCTTCCCTTGCATTCGGATTGCATTCAGCCACGATGCGTACCGTATACTCCGATGTATTCAGGGTTTGAACTCCCAACACATCAGGTGTCCGGTTTACCTCCGGCCGACGTTCTTGTATATCACTAAGGGCCGATTGAATCAGCGCTACCGTGTCCTTGACCTGCTGATCATTTTTTACGGGCAGATCCACGATGGCTATGGAATTTGAAAGAGAATAGTTAGTGACACTGGTAATCATTCCGTTAGGAACAATGTAAATTTCCCCATTCAATCCTCTGATACGCGATGTGCGAATCCCGATCATCTCGACTGTCCCCCGGTACTCGCCACTCTTGATGACGTCGCCTACGGCAAACTGATCTTCAAATATAATGAAGAAACCGGTAATCACGTCCTTTACCAAGCTCTGCGCCCCAAAACCAATCGCCAGCCCAAGAACTCCCGCACTGGCCAGCAAGGGTCCTAGGTCAAAGTCGAGCTCAGACAGAATGATCAAGAGCATGACAAAGTTACATGTGACAGATGTTACATTTTTTAACAATCCGCCTAAAGTAGCAGCCCGTCGCACATTAACTTGAACCCGGCTCTTCTCCTCCCGGCCCAGAAACTGATCAATCATTTTATACACAACTCGTATAACGATTCGCGTCAGGATAAAAATAATGATAACCCGAATGCCAGAACTCAGGACGTTCATCCACATATCTTCATTCGTGAACCAGCCCCAGAACTTGTCCTTCACCTCTTTAGCCTCCTTCGGCAAATCACTCAAATTACCCGGGTCCGTATCGCCGGATAAGTAGCCAAAACCTATCATTCCTATTGCCCTCCCTTACTCTTCGATGCTGATATATCTCTTGTTGTGGTCTAGCGCAAAGATGCCACGGATCTCCACTTGTTCCTGCCGGATAATCCCTTGAACATCTTTTAACGCATCAGGTGGGAATTGAATCGATAATGCACAACCTGCGGTAATCTCCTTCGGTGTAGGAAAAAGATCAATTTCGATATCCGCGTACTCCAGCAGCATCTCTGCACGCAGCGCCTGCTGGGTTGAATCAAATGCGATTAGCATCGCTCCCTCCACTGCTCCATCCTCCTCTAACATGCCTATCATCCTTTTATATCTATCTCTATTCATTTCCTAACTATCAACTCTGAGTTTTATATCAAATATTCCTTTGTAATAAATGTTTCATCGCTATTTAGGCAAATCCCCGAGTATAAAAACAGTCTTTCATCCATATACTGATACTACCAAATGCAGACGAAAGGAAGATTCTATGAACCGTCTAACTAAAATCACGTCGCGTCCTGAAGCCTCAAGCTTAAAATTACCACACACCGATCCGAATATCCATTCTGCTATTATACATCGCCTGCTCTTCCATCTATCTGACGCTCGTATTCAGCATCGGCCGCTTGTCATTGTCTGCATCGGTACCGACCGTTCTACGGGCGACTGTCTGGGTCCACTGGTTGGCACCTCACTTGCTCGTTATAACAGTTCCCTGTTTCATCTCTACGGAACACTGGACGAGCCTGTCCACGCCATGAATCTTAAAGATACGTTAACTACTATAAATGAAACATTCGATAATCCTTTTGTCATCGGGATTGATGCTTGTCTGGGCCAATCATCAAGTGTAGGTTCTATTCAAGTTTCTGATGGACCTCTAAAGCCTGGAGCTGGCGTACATAAAGAATTACCGCCGGTCGGCGATATCCATGTAACAGGTATCGTCAATGTCGGCGGCTTTATGGAATACTTTGTATTGCAGAACACTCGCTTGAGCTTGGTCATGCGGTTATCTGATATTATTGCAACCTGTCTATTCGCAGGCATAAAAGAATGGAATCGTTCTACCCTTCTTGCAGCGCAAGAGTAACAGCTTCTTTTTCTTCTGGAGACAACGGATATTTCGATTGACCATCCTTCAGCGGTTTCGCATACACATAAGAGCTCTCCCGGTTATGAAGACCGGTTAGAATGACCCCTTCCTCTTGTTCACTAAGAATAGCCAGGGAGAAGCTCATTTCATTCCCCCGCTCACCAAACGCATTATAACGGACAATACCAACCTTTGATTTCATTCCTTTTAAACGGCCGCTGATATTGTCCAGCATTTGTTGATGATTGGCATGCCCTTCTTCAATCTCATCCATTTGAAGCTTTAGCTGAACCAACAGCGATTCGATATCCTCTACCCCGCTGCCTGCCATCATCGCATCGTAACGACGTCTCATTTTGCGAAGTTTAGCCCCTTGAACTATCAATGTTAACCATAAGATCAAGATGATAATGACCATTCCGACGACAAACCAATGAAGCTGTTCCATGATCAATTCATTTAATTCAGTCATGCTTTCTTCCTTTCTCTTCCCCATCTTGATCAGTTTGTTTAACTATGAATTTCTACCATCGCCTCTATCATCCGTTCAACTTCATCACGGCGAGTAGACATTCCTACGCTTGCTCTCACTGCACCTGTCTGCGCCGTTCCTGAAGCCATATGCGCAAGCGGCGTACAATGAAACCCTGCCCTTACGGCAATTCCATATTCCCGGTCTAATCGGAAAGCCAGTTCCGATGCGTTATATCTCTCTGACACAAAAGCCACGATGCCCGTCCGAGCTACTCCAAGTCCTGGTCCGAGCAACCGAAGGTCTCTTATCTGTTGCAGACCCTCCATCAAATATTGCGTCAGTTCCCATTCATGCTGGTAGATCTGCTGCGGTGTCCATTCAAGCACCTGCTCAACTCCGGCCCGAAGCCCCGCAAACCCAACCGTATTCGGCGTTCCTGCCTCGTATCGATCAGGACGAACTGTAGGCTGTTCAATCGCCTCTGATTGACTTCCTGTGCCTCCATGCATGAGAGGTTCCAGTTCTATATGGGGTGAGATATATAAACCACCAGTCCCCTGAGGCCCCAAGAGACCTTTATGACCGGGAAAAGCCAGCATACCCACATGCATATCTTCTACGTGAACATCCAGCATACCGGCACTCTGAGCAGCATCTACGAGCAGCACAGCCCCCTTCTCCTTGACGATTCTCCCCAACTCCATAAGCGGGATAATCGAGCCTAGCAGATTGGAACTATGACTACACACAACCAATCTGGTGTTAGGACAAAAAGCACGCTCAATGAGTTCCAAATCAAGCTGTCCCTCTTCATCCACTGCCACATACTCCACCTGGATTCCTCGTGTGCGTTTCAAGTATTCCAAAGGCCTGCGCACTGAATTATGTTCAATCATCGTGGCAATCACATGATCTCCCTCACGCAGATACCCTTTGATCGCTAAATTGAGAGCTTCGGTTGTATTGGACGTCAGGGCGATATCATTAGGATTATTCACTCCGAACAAATCGGCGAGTACCTTTCGAGTGCCATAGAGGACACGGGATGCTTCCACAGCCATTCGATGACTCCCACGACCAGGGTTCGCCCCTGCCTCATCCATCGCCTTCCTCATAGCTTCCAATACCTTGGGCGGCTTTGGCCATGAAGTAGCTGCGTGGTCCAGATAAATGATCGGTTCCATGTTGTTTCCCCTTCATCTTCTTCGTAATGAATATGGTCTAATGAATTCCAGGTGAATAACGTCTGTTGTAACTCCCATTCCTGGAGGATCCAAGTCTATCCAGTTAAATAAAGACATATCTTATTCCTTTTACAAGGACGTCGACATGTCTTTTGTTTTTAATTACTGAAACTTACTATCCAACCCTTCATTCCAATTAGCTCTTCTATGATCCATCAACCTTCCAAAAAACTCATTGAAGAAGTTCCAACAACCGCTCCAAATCCTGTTTACTATAGTAGTTAAGCTCAATTTTACCCTTGTCTTTATTGTGCTTAATCTTCACGGTCGTTTTGAAACGTTCCCTCAGGTCCTCTTCCAGATGGTCGATATAAGGGTCTCTTTTCTTAACCTTCACCTTGGCTTTATCGGCCGGCTTGCGATCAAGATTCTTGACCGCTTCCTCCAACTCGCGAACGCTCCATTCTTGTTCTACACATTGCTTAGCCAGTTGCTTCACAAGAATTGGATCTTTAATCCCTACGATGGCACGGGCATGTCCCATAGACAATGTTCCACGTGAAACATTTTCCTTCACTTCTTCCGGCAGAGACAAGAGCCGTAGAAAATTAGCGATATGGGATCGAGACTTACCCACCTTCAGAGATAACTCTTCCTGGGTTAAGGAAAATTGTTCCATCAACCCTTGATAAGCTACAGCGATTTCCATAGCATTGAGATTTTCACGCTGAAGGTTCTCAATAAGGGCGATTTCCATCACTTGTTGATCGCTGAATGAGCGAACCACCGCTGGAACAGTTGCTTTGCCACAATATTGAGATGCCCGGAATCGACGCTCCCCGGCAATGATTTCATAGCCTTTCAGCACACTACGGACGATAATCGGCTGAATAACTCCATGCTGGCGGATCGATTCGGCCAACTCCTGAATCGCCTCATCATTAAAGGTCTTACGCGGCTGATACGGATTCGCTCGCAATTGGCTGAGCGGAATTTCCACTACCTTGTCATCATCATGAATAGACAAAGAAGGAATAAGCGCATCAAGCCCTTTTCCCAAACGTTTACTCATACGAGATCACTTCCTTTGCCAACTCCAAGTATACTTCCGCTCCCTTGGAACGAGGATCATATGTAATAATCGACTGTCCATGGGATGGTGCTTCACTTAAACGAACATTTCTTGGGATAATCGTTCGGTATACCTTTTCCTGAAAATACTTCTTCACTTCCTCAATCACCTGTATGCCAAGATTGGTACGCGCATCCAGCATCGTCAGCAGCACACCCTCAATTTTGAGAGAGGTGTTCAGGTGTTTCTGAACGAGCCGAACCGTATTCAACAGCTGACTCAAACCTTCGAGAGCGTAATATTCGCATTGAATTGGAATAATAACCGAATCGGCGGCAGTCAATGAGTTGATGGTTAAAATACCAAGCGATGGAGGACAGTCAATCAAAATATAATCGTACTGGGGCTTGATTAATTGGAGTGATTTTTTCAATCGCACCTCACGGGAAATCGTAGGAACCAATTCAATCTCAGCTCCCGCCAATTGAATGGTTGCCGGAATGATATCCAGTCCGTCCACTTTTGTCCCGCAAATGGCGTCTTTCGGGTGCACCTCGTTGATGATAATATCATAAATGCAATTTGCAACATCTGCTTTGTTAATGCCTACCCCGCTCGTCGTGTTTCCTTGGGGGTCTATATCCACCAAAAGCACCCGTTTGCCTAGCGAAGCCAATCCAGCTCCCAGATTGACGGATGTCGTTGTTTTCCCGACCCCGCCCTTTTGATTAGCTATGGCAATTATCTTTGACACTCATTTCACCTCAATGTAGGAAGACTCTTCTAAGTAGTCGCAATAGATGACATACAGCGATGATCTGTGTATGAATTTAAGTAAGATTCCTGGAATATGAATGGGATGACCAGGATTACCGCCGATGAAAATGAGTAATCTTACAATTACATGCTTTTTCTCTATTCCAAGCGATTCCTGCAGCTTAAGAATCAAGACTATAGAATACGTGCATTCTCATCTCATACTCATCAGAAAAAGCGGTACGATGTATACCGCTTTACACCATGTGTTAACGTTTAGGTATCTTTATAACGATTTCATAATGGTCTTCGTGATCATTCTCCGTGGTTTTGATAGCCATTCCCGAACCGGATACCATATCAATGGATTGACGAATCGTATTCAGAGCCAACCGAACATCCTTGCTGTAAGAGATTCGTTTGGACTTCTTCATGGTTGTTACTTCTTTATAGAAGGCAATACGTGCTTCCGTCTGTTTCACATTCAATTCTTTGGTAATAATCTCATCCAGCACCTTGAGCTGAGTTTCCTCATTATCCAATGAAAGGAGTGCACGAGCATGTCGTTCTGTCACTTTGCGTTCCATCAATGCAACCTTGGCAGCTTCAGGCAGCTGCAGCAGACGGATTTTATTAGCTATTGTTGACTGGCTTTTGCCTAGTCTCTGTGCCAAACTTTCCTGTGTTAACTGGTGAAGATCGATCAGCTTCTGATAAGCTACAGCCTCTTCTATCGAAGTAAGGCCTTCACGCTGCAAATTCTCGATCAATGCAATCGAAGCTGCCTGTGAATCATTGAATTCCCGAACAATGGCCGGAATCGTGTCCAGACCCAGCTTCTTAACCGCACGCCAGCGACGCTCCCCTGCAATGATCTCATATACGCCATTGCGGACACGAACGACGATCGGTTGAATGACTCCATGCGTTTTAATCGTCTGGAGCAGTTCATCAATCTTCTCATCATCAAATATCGTTCGTGGCTGGTATGGGCTGCTGACAACCTCGTCTACGGGGATCTGTTTCACTTCATCCCCTTGGTTCCGCTCTGCAGCTAAGCCAAACAATCTCGAAAATTGTTCTTTCATTCCGTATATTACCACCTAATTTCATGATAGCACGGATAAGCCTCCGGAATGCCCGGAATCGGTATCAGCGATTGGCTGACCACAAGAGGAGTATTTCATGGATATATCGTCATCCAATAAAATCCAAATATATTAAGCAGCATTCGTGCTGAAATCCTCTGTGGGGCCAGGCATTTCCCTGCAAAAACATATTCATGCAGTTAGAGAACATCACCCGTTGATGATCATCGTATCTTCTCTAATTTTATAAACCGCTGCATGAAACGGTTGCTTCTTGAGAGATATAACTGGAGATCCTATCATGATGTTTAATAAACATCGATATCTCACAAGTGGTATATATGTTTGCAATTTCTTGCAAGAGCCACAACCTCTGTTAAGCATGGCATCCTCCACCAACAGCACCCCACCCAATAAATCTAGTGGTTGACTGTCATGAAGCAAGGGTGAACAGGTCGCCTTGCCAAGATGTATCCTCTCTCTAATTCCCTGAAAGATCCGGGTGTAATGCCCGATAGATTCGAGTGGATACTACGTTTCTATTCTACCACTTTTTGTCCTATAACTCTATTCTCCAATATCACCTTTTTTCCTGCATTTCTCGCTTGGTTTATATCTGATTTGTGCATAGCTCCAAAGTTATTGCCTTAAATATCAGGAATAAGCATCGTTTTCTCAATCAATATAGATAAGCATGTCCAATCGTTGTGGAAAATGCCAATTCATTGATTATCCATGCGAATGTGCTGAAGCAGCAATTGAACCTTGTAAAATATCTCGTTTATACAGCATGAAGCCTTTACTCCACTATGTTTATGACAGGTAATAATTCTTCACATATTAGAGAAGTTCGTCCAGAAAAATAATCACACATCGGCAGCCTCTCTCTTTATGATTAATCTCTGACAAGCATCAAATGTTTCACGTGAAACATTTCAACTTAACAGATCAGCTCATCCTTTAAGACAAATCTATTATTATGTAGATAAAATAAAAGTGGATTCGGTTATAACGTAACTGGCGCATAAGAATAAAATAGAACAAAGCATATATGGCTATATAACAAGTTAGAGATGAACATATACATGCTATTTTTCAGATCAGAGAGGTTCAGTCTACTTTTTGCTCTTCACTGCTTCCTAATATTTTCTACCCAAATAAAAAAAGGACTCCGTAGAGTCCTGTTCAAATGTTTATATAATTGGAGTTTTAGTCGCTGTACCTGCTTTGCGAGGATACTTGGAAGGTGTAGCTCCCTTTTTGCCAATAATCACAATATGTCGGTCAGATTCCTCAATAGGCAAAGAGAAGGAATGAATGGTGTCCAATTCTCCGCGCAGCTCCTTCAAGCTCCGACCCGCCTCTTTCACCTCTGGCGCAGGGTCACTGCCTTTCATAGCAGCGAATCTCCCTCCTACTTTGGTAAAAGGCAGACAGAACTCGTTCAGCACTGCCATCCTCGCAACTGCTCTTGCGGTAACCAAATCAAAGCCGTCACGATAGCCTTGTTTGCGAGCTACCTCTTCTGCACGTCCATGAATCAGCTCAACACCCGAAAGCCCGATGGAATCGACGACATGCTTTAGAAAGTTAATCCGCTTATTGAGTGAATCGACAATTGTTAATTTCAAGTGAGGAAAGCATATTTTCAGCGGAATTCCTGGAAACCCAGCACCGGAACCGATATCAGCCATCGTACTGACCTCTGCCATATCAACGTAAAAGGCAAGTGTGATCGAGTCGTAAAAATGCTTTGTATACACCTGTTCACGCTCGGTAATACCGGTCAGATTCATCTTCTCATTCCACTCCACCAGGATTTCATAATACGACTCGAATTGGTGGAGCTGCTCCTCAGTCACGGTTATCCCATGTTCTTGAAGCCTGTCTACAAAAGCCTTCTGAATGTTATCCATTCCTTATCCTTTCGCTGCGGTCACCCGGTTATAGTGTTCCAAGTACACGAGAAGTATTGAAATGTCAGCTGGTGTTACCCCAGCGATACGCGATGCTTGACCGATCGAGATCGGGCGGATTTTATTCAGCTTCTGCCGCGCTTCCATGGCCAGCCCGTTGATCCCGTCATACACGATATCTTCCGGAATCCGCTTCTTCTCCATCTTCTGGAGCTTCTCTACATGCCCCAGCTGTTTCTCGATATATCCCGCATATTTGATTTGAATTTCAACCTGTTCTCTCATATCCTCATCCAGATCATAAGGGGAAGGCGAGAATGCATCAATCATCGCAAACGTAACTTCCGGACGGCGTAGAATCGTCAGCAGATTGCTTCCATCCACGATCGGTGCAGAGCCTGCTGCTTCAAGCATAGGATTGACCTCAACGGGTTTCACCTTCGCTTGGCGAAGACGTTCGATCTCCTGCTCGACGAGCTGCTTTTTCAGAACGAATTTGGCATAGCGCTCTTCCGAGATCAGTCCGATGTCATGACCAATTTCCGTAAGACGCAGATCGGCATTGTCATGGCGAAGGAGCAGACGGTATTCTGCACGGGAGGTAAGCAGACGATAAGGCTCATTCGTTCCCTTCGTTACCAGGTCATCAATCAATACTCCAATATAACCCTGGGAACGGTCAAGAACCACCATCTCTTTGTTCTGTACTTTACGTGCTGCATTAATTCCTGCCATAATCCCTTGAGCAGCTGCTTCTTCGTAACCCGAGGTACCATTAATCTGACCCGCTGTGAATAGTCCTGGCAGTTTCTTTGTTTCCAGAGAAGGCCACAACTGGGTTGGCATCATCGCATCATACTCGATCGCATAGCCGTTACGCATCATTTCAACCTTTTCAAGGCCTGGAATGGAGCGAAGCATCTTGATCTGAACGTCCTCAGGCATGCTGGTAGACAGCCCCTGTACATAATACTCTTTCGTATCTTTACCTTCAGGTTCAAGGAAAATCTGATGTTTCGGCTTGTCGGCAAAACGAACGATTTTATCCTCGATGGATGGGCAGTAGCGCGGCCCTGTACCTTCAATAATACCGGAGAACATCGGTGCACGATGAAGATTATCATTAATAATCTGATGTGTATCGATCGATGTATAAGTCAACCAGCATGGAAGCTGCTCATTATCTGATGATTTGGTTTCATAAGAGAAAAACTTAGGATGTTCATCCCCAGGCTGAATCTCCGTTTTGGAAAAATCAATGGTATCCTTATGCACACGCGGCGGCGTGCCAGTCTTGAAGCGAACCAGATCAAAACCAAGCTCACGCAGATTTTGTGCCAGTTTGACCGATGGCTGCTGATTGTTCGGACCGCTCTCATAGGTGAGTTCACCCATAATAATCTTGCCGCGCAAGTAGGTACCTGTCGTAAGCACGACCGCTTTGGCACGATATTCTGCACCTGTCTGTGTGACAATCCCTACGCATACGCCATCCTCAACGATAATCTCATCAACCATCCCTTGGCGCAGCGTCAGCTTATCTTCCTTCTCCAGCATTTCCTTCATTGTATGTTGGTACAAGAACTTATCGGCTTGGGCGCGCAGCGCATGAACGGCTGGTCCTTTACCCGTATTCAGCATCCGCATCTGGATAAAGGTTTTATCGATATTACGTCCCATTTCTCCGCCTAATGCGTCAATTTCCCGTACAACATGTCCTTTTGCCGGACCTCCGATTGACGGATTACATGGCATAAAAGCGACCATATCCAGATTGATTGTTACCATTAACGTCTCGGCACCCATACGTGCTGATGCAAGCGCCGCTTCGCAGCCGGCATGACCTGCACCGACGACAATGACGTCATAAGTGCCACCCATATAACTCATAGCTCACCATCCTGTTCTATTATTATGTTCTATATGTCACCATAAGGCATCCCTCTTCTTGGGATAACCTTGTCATTGCAAACTGGTTCCTACTATATATAGTAATCCCTTGAGCTTATTTACCCAAGCAAAATTGTGAAAAAATCTGATCGATCAGCGAATCGCCAACCGCTTCGCCCAAAATCTCACTTAGCTGTTCCCAAGCCAATCTCACATCGATTTGGATCATATCGATCGGAATGAACTGCTCAGCCGCATCGTAAGCATCTTGAAGCGACTGCTTGGATTTCTTCAGGAGGGCGATATGCCGGACATTACTCACATAGGTTAAATCTCCGCCTTCGATCTGGCCGCTGAAGAACAAGTTCGATATCGCCTCTTCCAGCCGATCAATACCTTCCTCAGCTTTCACTGACATCGGAACGATCAATTCATCGGGGTAATACCGATGCAGAATATCCAGATCGAGCTGGGACGGTAAGTCCATTTTATTCATTATGACGATGCATTGTCTACCGCGTATTTGTTCCATCAATTCCAATTCGTCCTGATGCAGCGGCTCGCTGGCATTGAGCACCAGAAGAATCAGATCTGCCTCATTTACGGCATGTTTTGATCGCTCAACACCGATCTGTTCGACCACATCCATCGTCTCCCGGATGCCTGCAGTATCAAGCAGCTTTAATGGAATATTATTAATCGTGACAAATTCCTCAATCACATCGCGTGTTGTCCCGGGAATATCCGTAACAATGGCCCGGTTATCCTGAGCGAGCGTATTAAGCAACGAGGATTTACCCACGTTAGGCCGACCGACAATGGCGGTTGTAATCCCTTCACGAAGAATTTTCCCTTCTTGGGCCGTCTTTAACAGCTTATCGATCTCATCCATCACAAGCTTGCTTTTCTCGCGAATAAAAGCTGAGGTCAGTGATTCCACATCATGCTCGGGATAATCAATGTTGACTTCGATATGAGCCAGGGTTTCCACCAAAATATGACGAAGCTCGTTGATCTTGCGGGATAACGAACCCTCCACTTGCTTGAGGGCAACAGAGAAGGCCCGATCGGATTTCGAGCGGATCAAGTCCATGACGCCTTCGGCCTGGGACAGATCGATACGGCCATTCAAGAAGGCGCGCTTCGTAAATTCCCCCGGCTCCGCGAGGCGAATGTTCAATTGAAGCAGCAGATCCATGACCCGCTTCACAGAGATAACGCCGCCATGGGCGCTAATCTCGACCACATCCTCCGTTGTGAAGGAACGAGGGGCACGCATCACGGTGACAAGTACTTCCTCCAAATTCTCTCTAGTGTCCGGATCAACAATATGTCCATAATGAACGGTATGCGAAGGCACTTGTGTTAATTTGTTTTTACTTTTAAATATACGCTCCACTTCCTGAACAGCATCGGGACCACTCACGCGAATGATCGCTATTCCGCCTTCACCGACAGCCGTTGAAATCGCAGCAATTGTATCACTAAACATGGGTTCATTCACCTCTTTCATTAAAAACCACCGTGGATATATAATCGCTCAAAAACATAAGGCGCTGATGTAACTTTTCGTGTGACTATATTAAAAGACATTTCATCCAAACATTATATCGGATAGATCTATAGGTCTTTGTAAAAAACAATGACTCCCTCTTGAAACATAAGGAGTCATTGATTATTTATCTCTTCAACTCATTTAGCGCGGCTTGGCGTAATGACAACCCGGCGATTCGGCTCTTCGCCCTTGCTGTAAGTCTTCACGGCTCCATGGGATTGGAGTTTGGCGTGAATCACCTTCCGTTCAGCAGCAGGCATAGGCTCCAGCACAATCTCTTTCCGGGTCTTCTGCACCCGTCCCGCCAAGCGGTCCGCCAGATCCTCCAGCGTCTTCCTACGGCGGTCACGGAAGTTCTCAGCATCAAGGATAATACGAAGATAGCTGTTAGAATACCGATTCGCTACGATATTCGTTAAATACTGTAATGCATCCAGGGTCTGACCTCTGCGGCCGATCATTAGGCCAAGTCCAGCACCGGATATTTGAAGCGTCGTAAAATCTTTTCCCTTCTCGATCTCCACGGAGATATCAAGCCCCATGGCTTGTCCGGTTTCAATAAGAAAGGCGATGGCTTCCTGGTAAGGGTCCTTACCTTCCAAGGCATCTACTTCAGCATCCACCGCTTCCATGCTCGTAGCTGCAGGCTCCTGAGTCATTATAGGAGCATGAGCGATCTGAACCTCTTTAGCGGGGGCACCATGCATGCCTGCAGGTGGAACTTCCTTGCCAGGTGGTTCGCCGCCAGCACCGTCAGGCAGGAGCGTTAGTTCAACTTTCGCTTCCTTGACCCCGAACAGGCCCAGGAATCCTCTTGATGGCTGACTCAATACTTGAACCGATACACGGTCTTGACTTACACCCCATCGGGCCAGCCCTTGTGCGACAGCATCTTCAATGGTTTTTCCTGTTGCGACGATTTTACTCATCTCGATTTTTTGGCTCCCTTCGAACCTTTTTTCCCGCCTTTGCTCTTCTTCCCGCTCTTATTACCGCTTTTATTCCCCTTCTGACTATCGGTTGCACTTGCTACGTTCGCTACGACAGCAGTCTTGTCATTGTTGCGGTACAAGAAGTAGTTCTGCACGATTGTGTACAGGTTACTGTAGAACCAGTACAACGGAAGTGCGGATGGGAACTGGAAGGCCATTACAAAGATCAAAATCGGGTAAACGAACATCATGAACTGCATCATCCCCATTTGCGGAGATGGATTCATCTTCATCATCATCTTCGTTTGCAAGAACGTGGTAATAGCAGCCAGCACCGGCAAGATAAACAGCTTGTCCGGTTGGCCTAATTGCAGCCACAGGAACTCATGCTCACGAAGGAGTCCGTTGTAGTAAATCGAATGATAGAGTGCGATAAATATTGGCATTTGTACGATCAGCGGCAAACATCCCGCCATCGGATTAACCTTGTTCTCCTGGAAGAGCTTCATCGTCTCCATTTGAACTTTCTCGGGTTGGTCTTTATATTTCTCGCGGATTTTCTGAATTTCAGGCTGAATGGCCTGCATTGCCTTAGAACTTCTGACCTGTTTCAGAGTCAGCGGTAAAATTAAGGTACGAACGATAAGCACCATGACGAGTACGGACAATCCGTATTCCCCGTTGAACCATGTAGCAAAGGTATCAAGTGCCAAAGTAAAATAATAAACAACGTTGCTCTGCCAAAAGCCCCCATTTTTCAAATCTTCAATGGTGCGCGTTTGGTCGGCTCCAGGCGCACAACCTGATATAACGGCCACTGCAAGAATTACAGCGGCGAGGAGGAACCATTTTCCTCGTCTTGTCTTCATGAACGACACTTCAAAACCCCTCTCTTCGCCATTCCATTCCACGGTAAATCATAACATATTTATATGGACAAATAAACACATGGTTCAGCCCCTCTTCGCTTTCAAAAGAGACGATTTTCTCAATACATGCAGCACGCTTTTCTCCAGCTCCTGATAGGACTTATCGAGCGCTCCTTTTCTGACGATAAAGATCAGATCGATATGCTCGATAATTTGATGCTGGTGATGCCTGACAATCTCCTTAACAAGCCTTCTCATTCGGTTGCGGACCACCGCATTGCCGATCTTTTTGCTGCATGAAACGCCAACGCGAAATTGCTCTACCTCTTTTTTGCGTGACCAGTAGACAACAAACTGATGATTGGCGAAGGATTTGCCGTGTCGATATACTCGGCTGAAGTCAGCACGATTCCGTAAACGAAGTTTTCTATGCACAAGTTTCTCCCGCCCTGCCGTTAATCAAGTTCAATACTCCTACGCATGCCTGGCATCTCTTCCATTATAATAGTATAGTCATGCCGAAACTGCGATAAACACCTCAATTGGGGATGATTTTATAAGATCATCATGCACGCTTAAACCGCCATTTTATAGGAAACCCCTCACACTCCCAGGAGATATTACGAAAAAAAGACCACCTCGGTGGTCTTCGTGGCACAATATTAAGCGCTCAGTACTTTTCTGCCTTTTTGACGGCGGCTAGCCAATACTTTGCGTCCGTTCTTCGTGCTCATTCTTTTACGGAAGCCATGTACCTTTTTGCGTTTGCTCACATTCGGTTTGAAAGTCGGTCTCATGAATTAATGCACCCCCTTACAGGAATCTCGCTTACTCGTATTTTAAGACGAAACGTCAATCGACGCACTTTCACGGAAGAATAGACCGCGATTTGTTGAACCGACGTCTACGGACGTATCTCTTGTAAACAGACCGCTAATGTCCAGCGGATAATGTTCTCATCTTCACAGAAAATGCCTTTATACATTTAATCACGTTCAAGCCCAAAAGTCAATCCAAACTTCACTCTACTCGCCTCATAAGTTTTCCACAAGTAGTCATTATTGCAAGTTTTGAATTATCCACATGGGGATAACCTATTGATACAGTCTGTGGATGTCTTTTTTCACTGTATTCTAGCCCATTCAGCCCATTAGAACCCCTCGTATTTACACCAGCCTTATAAAAGAGTAGTATAAAAATTGAATTTAACTTGTATACAAGTATACATCTATGAAGGAGCTGCATTATGTTATGAAAATAGGCATGATCGGACTAGGGAAGATGGGTCTTAATCTCGTCCAGAATTTGATTCATCATGAACATCAGGTCGTAGCTTACGATTTAAATTCGGAATTGGTCGCTCAAGCTGCTGCATCTGGTGCCGAGGCAGCAACATCAACGGAGGAGCTCGTTGCTAAACTGGATAAACCCCGCATCGTATGGATGATGGTGCCTGCCGGCAAAATCGTGGATTCAGTCATTGACTCGCTTACCCCTTTGCTTGAGCCGGGTGATATATTGATCGACGGGGGGAATTCACATTATAAAGATTCCATCGCCCGTGCAGCACGCTTGACAGAGCAAGGTATTCATTATTTCGATGCCGGTACTTCCGGCGGCATGGAGGGCGCGCACAACGGAGGCTGCTTCATGATCGGTGGCAACCGCGACATCTTTAACACCATCGAGCCTCTGTTTAAGGATATGGCGGTTGAGAACGGTTATTTGTATGCCGGCGCAAACGGCAGCGGTCATTTTCTGAAGATGGTTCATAACGGAATCGAGTACGGCATGATGCAATCCATTGCGGAAGGATTCGAAGTATTGGAGAAAAGCGCATTTGATTTTAACTATGAGGACGTAGCAAGAGTATGGTCCAATGGTTCGGTCATTCGCAGCTGGCTCATGGAACTGACGCAGAATGCTTTTTCCAAAGATCCGAAGCTCGAAGGCATCAAAGGTGTGATGAATTCCTCCGGAGAGGGAAAATGGACCGTCGAAACGGCACTAGAGGTTCAAGCCAGCGCACCAGTCATCGCCATGTCGCTGTTCATGCGTTATCGCTCCCTTGACCAGGATACGTTCCATGGCAAAGTCGTGGCTGCGCTTCGTAATGAATTCGGCGGCCACGAAGTGAATAAATCGGAATAAGCACAACGAATCGGGGAATCCGTACCCCGGATGGGAGAATTAAGCTATGAAATTTCCATCAATCTGGCTTCAGGGGGCTTCTCTTGGAGAAGCCATCGCCAGTGAATTGAGATTGCAGATTATTAGCGGCACCATAAAACGGGGAGAAATCCTCTCCGAGAATCGGATCGCAGGTGAATTCGGCACCAGCCGATCCCCTGTGCGCGAGGCGATGAAAACGCTGTCCGGAGAAGGATTGATTCAATTGGAGCGCATGGGAGCTGTTGTCATGGGCTTGTCGCTCAAAGATGTTGAGGAATTGTACGATGTACGTTATCTGATTGAGAGCTTTGTGCAGGGGTATGTATTTATGAATCCGCAGCCGGAACTCATCCAGCATTTAAGACAAATTGTCGATCGGATGGAGCTTGCTGCCAAGCATGGGGATCCAATTGAATTTTCTTATCAGGATTTAACGTTTCATGAACGAATCATCACGGAAGCGAAGCATAAACGAATTCTTCATTTATGGAAGAGCATTCGTCCCATTGTTATCACGGTTATGTTTATTACAACAAAGCAGGTGTTCAGTGGCGGAGGCACCAGAGTCCGCCATGTGATGGACAAGCATCTGCAGCTCATTGGGGAGATGGAATCTCTGGATGAGGCAAGGATTCAAACGGCTGTACAGCGTTATTTCGATGATTCCCGTCAGACGCTGCATCTTAGTTTTCCGGAGGGTTAGTACAATCCTCCCTTCCTCTGTCTTATAAGCGGCCTATGCACGCTCTAAGTTGTCGACAAGTATACTATGAAATTCGCTTTTGTTTTGGGCATACTACCGCAGAACAGCAGATATTTACCATTCTCCCCACACAAAAACGGGTACATGTATAGGAGGAAGCTACACATATGAATTCATTATTCGGTCTCAGTCCTAATGCAACTTTAATGATCTGGACCCTGCTGACGATCGTTTTCCTGATCGTACTGATATCTAAATATAAATGGAATCCTTTCGTAACCCTGTTGATCTCTGCGCTGATCCTTGGTCTGTTGACAGGCATGCAGCCCGCAGATGTTATCACTTCCATTACTACCGGCTTGGGTGGAACACTTGGAACGATAGCCATCGTAATCGCTCTGGGAACCATGCTCGGAAAAATGATGGCCGAATCAGGCGGAGCTGAGCAGATTGCCACAACTCTTGTTGATCGCTTTGGCGAGAAGCGCGTCCACTGGGCGATGATGATTGTCGGCTTTATTGTCGGCATTCCCGTATTTTTCGAGGTTGGCGTCATCCTGTTGATTCCTATCGTATTTACCGTCGCCCGCAAAACCAAGATGTCTCTACTGCACATCGGCATTCCTATTCTGGCTGGATTGTCTACCGTGCACGGATTAGTGCCACCGCATCCCGCTCCGATGATTGCCATCGAAGCTTATGATGCAAATCTGGGCAAGACTCTGTTCTACTCGTTCCTGATTGGGATTCCCGCTGCGATACTAGCTGGCCCCGTGTTCGGTAAATTCATCGGTAAGCGTATCAAAACCGAGCCGCCTGAGGAACTAGCTGAACAGTTCTCCAGCAAAGCCGAGCGTGGATTGCCCGGCTTCGGCATCACACTGTTTACGATCTTGCTGCCCGTCATCTTGATGCTCATTGGATCTGCAGCGGATATCATTGATCCCGAATCCACCAGCCCGTTGTCGGTGTTCTGCAAGTTCATCGGCCATGAAATTATTGCTCTGCTCATTGCTGCGGTCTTCTCCTTCTTCTCGCTGGGATTTGCCCGCGGTTTCAATAAACATGATATCTCTCGCTTCACCAGTGAATGTCTCGCTCCAATTGCTACGATCGTACTGATCATCGGGGCAGGCGGTGCATTCAAACAGGTTCTCATCAACAGCGGCGTAGGGAATGCGATTGCCGAAATCGCCACTGGTGCCCATATTAACGTGATCCTGTTTGCATGGCTTGTCGCTGCGCTAATTCGGGTCGCAACAGGCTCTGCAACCGTAGCAATGACCACCGCGGCAGGTATTGTCGCTCCTGTACTGGCCATGACGCCAGGCGCTAATGTAGAGCTGGTCGTACTCGCTACCGGCGCAGGCTCCATCGTTTTGTCTCATGTCAACGATGCCGGCTTCTGGATGGTTAAGGAATTTTTTAATATGAGCGTAGCCCAAACACTGAAATCATGGACTGTGCTGGAGACACTCCTGTCCGTAACCGGACTGGTGTTGGCTCTGGTTCTGAACGTAATTGTATAATATAGCCATAGGACACATGAAGGCCCCCGAAAGTTGACCTTGTCAGCAACCGGGTGCCTTTACGTAGAAAGAAGGTAGGTCTCTTGAGTACACAAAATTATATGATCGGTGTGGATATCGGAACCACAAGCACCAAGGCGGTGCTGTTTAAAGAGAATGGCGAGGTTGTAGCCAAAGCGGGCGGGGAATACCCCCTCCTTACCCCTACTCCCTCTACGGCTGAACAAGATCCCGAGCAGATCTTTCAGACCGTCATTGCCTCGGTCCAAGGGGTCATGGTGGAGAGCGGAATTGATCCGGCTCAAGTGCTGTTCGTTTCATTCAGCGCGGCCATGCACAGCGTCATTGCTGTAGACAGCAGCGGCATCCCACTGACTCGCTGTATTACCTGGGCGGACAACCGCAGTGCGGCATGGTCTGCCAAGCTCAAAAAGGAACTCGGCGGCATGGAATTGTATCTCCGAACCGGAACCCCGATTCATCCGATGTCACCTGTTACCAAGCTGATGTGGATGCGTCATGAGCTGCCGTCTGTATTTCAACAAACAGCCAAGTTCATTTCCATCAAAGAATATGTCTATTTCAAGCTGTTCGGCACCTATGTTGTAGACCATTCCATTGCCTCCAGCACTGGAATGATGAACCTTAACACACTGGCATGGGATCCACAGGCGCTGGAGCTTGCCGGCATCACCGAGGACCATCTATCGACCATTGTGCCCACTACGCATATCATGGAAGGGTTAAAAAGCGAATATGCCGCGGCCATGGGACTCTCCGCCTCGACGCCATTCGTGCTTGGGGCTGCCGACGGCGTTCTCTCCAATCTCGGAGTGAACGCTATAAAGCCGGGCGTCGTTGCCGCTACGATCGGTACGAGCGGCGCGATCCGTACGGTCGTCGACAAGCCGATGACCGATCCGAAAGGCCGCATTTTCTGCTACGCGTTAACCGAGAAACACTGGGTCATCGGCGGGGCCGTCAACAACGGCGGTATGATTTTCCGCTGGGTTCGCGATGAATTTGCCGCTTCCGAGATTGAAACGGCCAAGCGGCTTGGAATCAATCCTTATGATGTCCTGACCAAAATTGCGGACCGTATTCCGCCAGGCTCGAACGGCCTTCTATTCCATCCGTACCTGACCGGAGAACGTGCGCCGCTGTGGGATCCAAATGCCCGCGGATCGTTCTTTGGGTTGACCCTCAACCATAAAAAAGAGCATATGATCCGCTCGGTATTAGAGGGCGTGATCTTTAATATGTATACCGTATTGCTGGCGATGGAGGAACAGATCGGCCGACCGGCCAAAATCCACGCCACTGGCGGCTTCGCCCGTTCTCCGATTTGGCGACAGATGATGGCGGATATTTTTGACCAGCAGGTAATCGTTCCCGAGAGCTATGAGAGCTCTTGCCTAGGCGCTGTTGTACTGGGATTGTATGCCACTGGCAGAGCGGAATCGCTCGACATTGTCGAAACAATGGTCGGCGGAACCTATGAACACCATCCGGTAGAGGAAAGCGCGGATATTTATAAAGCACTGCTGCCTATTTTCATCCGCATCTCAAGAAAGCTGGAAGAGGATTATGAAGCCATTACCGCTTTCCAGCAGCGTTTTGAGCAATCGTAAACTTACTATAGAAGAAAACAGTAGAGAAAATCCCGTTTTCGATGGATCCGATCCACGGCGAAAACGGGCTTTTTTTGTTATAGTGCATGCGCAAAAAATATCCACAGCGAGAATCCCATACCGAATATCCCCCCTACTTTGCACATAAAGAAGTAGAAATCGCTGGGCTCTGGATTATCAATCATCAGATTCGAGGGCAACATATGAAACATAAAACGCTGGAAAGGCTCATATTTGAAAAAGCACCCGTTCATGATCCCGATCCCAAGTGCCAACAGGAAGAATCCAATACTGCCGTTTGGAACATGAAACCACGCATCGGCTGCCTGAACAAGCTCTGAGGGATCATAACGAGGTTCCGCTGGATCGGAGCGGCCATCTTGTCCTATACCCCCGCTGCTGAATCTGAAGCCGGGAAGCACCATTTCCCCCTTCTCATCATAAGTGAGAAATTCCCGGTCCCCAAACGGCTTTACAAGGTAGGTCTTGCCTTCAGGAAAAATGACTTCATATGAAGACCGCTGCCCTGAATCGACTCCACGTGGCCGAATGTCAAACACTTCACCAGAAATCACAATGCGCTTAACGTCTTCCCCAGTCTGAACATAAATGGGCTCTCCGCGGTTAAGAAAGGCTCTGTATTCGAGCTTTCCCTGTCCGAAATCGGCATATTGGGTGTATTTTATCCCCTCCACATAGAACACTTTCTTCGAATAATAGGCTTGCGCCCAAACCGTGACCAGAACGAGTACGGCAATCAGTGCGAACAGCCCCCCTATGGTTTTCCATGACAAGGCCTTCCCTTCTGTCCTCATCCACCATTCCCCCGTTCCGAGTTTTCTTATAATACGGACCCGTTCTAGGAAGGTTGCAGCTCAGGCATACCGGTTATGCCTTGAATTCATTATTCGGTCTCAGTCCTAATACGACTTTAATGATCGATCTAGACCCTGCTGACAATCATTTTCCTGATCGTACTGATATCTAAGTATGACCTCTTATTAACATCTTCTTCATCGTGAGCCCTGCTCCACCATGCGTGGTTCAGCTTATTTGGATGGCTGGTGGGCCGTATGGGGTTGCGAGGAAGGAAAATTGAATAAGGTTCGGCCGGTAACATTGCATCCAAAAAAGTCCTCCATTTGGAAGCCGACCGGCTCCAAAGGAGAACTATCCACAGCTCATATTTAGCTTCAGCCGAAGAATCGGCTGCTAGAACATTCAACCAGAAGTTATGAACAGCTGGTGAGAGAAGAAAATTCTGCTGGCGAATCGGACAACCTGTGAATAGTTTTTCTCGTAATAAGACCGATGATGTCGAATGTCGAACAAATTATAAACAATATCTAGTGGTGTGAATAATAATTATGCACAACGTATTGAATTTGTGGATAAATTAGCGACATACATTGAAAATAAGGCCTTCTTTTGCTATGATGATATTACTTTTGGTTGTGAATATGTGAATGATGTTATAAAATTATCAACAGGCTGTGGATAAAGTTGTGAACAATTTCAATTTATCCATATTTTTTTGTTTCCACGGGCGTGAGTTCTGGGGATAATTTAGACACCATTCATTTTTTTTCGACATTCCACACATGGCTCTAGCCACATTTGGAAGATTTAAAGGAGTGACAGTTTTGGAAAGCCATACTTCCGAATTATGGCAAGAAATTTTATCGATCATACAAACCAAGCTGAGTAAACCGAGTTTTGACACTTGGTTCAAAGCTACCAAGGCATTGACCATCAACGATCACTCCGTCGTCATTTCCGCACCGACCACGTTTGCTGTGGAATGGCTGGAGAGCCGATACACCAAGCTGGTTAGCGCAACGGTATTGGAAGTGGTGGGCAAGCAGGTTGATGTTCGCTTCGTGATTGAGGAGGCGAAAGGACAAGAACCTGCTCCGCAGCAGCCATCGCCGCCGCTTGAAATATCCGGGGAAGAAATTCAATCCCATATGCTGAATCCCAAGTACACGTTCGACACGTTTGTCATCGGTTCAGGCAACCGTTTTGCCCATGCCGCCTCACTCGCTGTCGCTGAAGCACCAGCTAAAGCGTATAACCCATTATTCTTATATGGTGGAGTAGGGCTTGGAAAAACGCACTTGATGCATGCCATCGGTCATTACATTTTAGAGCACAATCCCAGCAGCAAAGTCGTGTACATTTCCTCCGAGAAATTCACCAACGAGTTCATTAATTCGATCCGGGACAACCGCGCTGAAAGCTTCCGCAACAAGTACCGCAGCGTCGATATTCTGCTGATTGACGATATTCAGTTCTTGGCAGGCAAGGAGTCAACGCAGGAAGAGTTCTTCCATACGTTTAATGCCCTGCACGAAGAACGAAAGCAGATTATTATTTCCAGTGACCGTCCTCCTAAGGAGATACCAACGCTGGAAGAACGGCTGCGTTCCCGGTTCGAATGGGGTTTGATCACCGATATTCAACCGCCGGATCTGGAGACAAGGATCGCCATCCTTCGCAAGAAGGCCAAGGCCGAGAATCTCGATATCCCGAACGAAGCCATGATGTATATCGCCAATCAGATCGATACGAATATTCGTGAGCTCGAAGGTGCCCTTATCCGTGTCGTCGCTTATTCCTCCCTGACCAATCAGGACGTTACAACACATTTGGCAGCCGAAGCCCTGAAGGATATCATCCCGTCCAGCCGGCCGAGAATTATTACGATTCAGGATATCCAGCAGAAAGTCGGCGAGTATTACAATCTGAGATTGGAAGACTTCAAAGCCCGCAAACGGACCAAGGCCGTCGCGTTTCCGCGGCAAATTGCCATGTATTTATCCCGCGAATTAACCGATTACTCCCTGCCCAAGATCGGAGAGGCATTCGGAGGCCGGGATCATACTACGGTCATTCATGCTCATGAGAAGATTACCCAATCTCTGAAAAATGACCAAGAGCTTTTCAAAGTGGTCAATAATCTTACAGAGAAAATCAAAAATCCAACCTGAACAAGTTCAAAGCCTATGCACAATCTATACACATGTGGATAGGCTTAATTTTATGCCTTTTCAGGGGCTTATCCACATATTCAGTGCCCCTATTACTATTACTATAAATAATTAATAAGTAATTTAACCATAAAGAGGGGCATTCTCTTGGCTTTCGCCAAGTTGAAATAACCCTCTCATTTTTCCGTAAGGAGTGACATTGATGAAAATCAGCATATTAAAAAATGTATTAAACGAATCCATCCAACACGTATCGAAGGCGATCTCCAGTCGAACAACAATTCCGATCCTCAGCGGCATTAAACTGGATGTCACCTATTCAGGTGTCACCTTAACAGCCAGCGATACCGATATTTCCATTCAATCGTTTATTCCTGCGGAAGATGAGAAGCATACCATTGTTCAGGTAGAACAGCCTGGCAGTGTTGTCCTTCCGGCGAAGTTTTTCGTTGAAATCATCAAGAAGCTCCCTTCCCAAGAAATCCAGATGGAGGTTAAAGAGAACTTCCAGACCTTTATTTCTTCAGGAGCTACGGAAATCCAAATGGTTGGCTTGGATCCCGAAGAATTCCCGGTGCTGCCGAATATCGAAGATAGCCAAACCGTTTCCTTACCGGGAGATCTGCTGAAGAACATGATCAAGCAAACGGTGTTCTCCATCTCCACTCATGAAACAACACCTATACTGACAGGAGTTTTGTGGAGTCTGAACGACAATGAACTGAAATTTACCGCTACGGACCGCCATCGTCTGGCTACCCGCTCTGCGCAGATTGACAATACGCAGGATGTCTCGTTTAACAATGTGGTTATTGCCGGTAAAACGCTGAATGAGCTCAGCAAAATCATTCCGGACCAAAATACGCTTGTTGATATCGTTGTTGCCGATAATCAGGTATTATTTAAAATCGATCGTGTTCTGTTCTATTCCCGTATATTGGACGGCATTTATCCCGATACTTCTAGAATTATTCCAACAACGCATAAAACAGAACTTGTTTTGGACACAAAAAAATTAAGCGAGTCGATCGACCGCGCCTATTTGCTCTCCAAGGAGGAGAAAACGAATATTGTTCTCCTGCAAACGATGGAGCATGGCGGCATCGAGATCTCTTCCAGCTCTTCCGAGCTTGGTAAAGTGCGCGAAGAATTGGATCTGGTTGATTTCAAAGGAGAGCCGCTGCGTATCTCGTTTAACTCGAAATATATGCTGGATGTGCTGAAGGTGGTTGAAAGTGAACAGCTGATGATTGCATTCATGGGCGTCATGAGCCCGATCATTCTGAAACCGCTCGACGACAGCAAGAGCCAATATATTATTCTGCCGTATCGTACGGCCAATTAAAGTTATCCCCATGTTGATAGGGATGAAAGGATGAAGTCATGAAACAAATATTTATCCACAGTGAATATATCAAGCTGGATCAGTTCTTGAAGCTTTCAGATTGCGTATCCACAGGTGGAATGGCGAAGGCACTGCTGCAAGAAGGAGCCGTTCTGGTCAATGATGAGAAGGAAGAGCGTCGGGGACGCAAGCTGGTTCCTGGTGATATCGTGAAGGTGGAGGACTGCGGGACATTTCAGGTAGCAGCCCAATAGACAGCCTCCCGCAGCCGCTTTGGCGCTAAGCGCGGAAGACGAGGGAGAGGATAAGCTTGTTTGTCAAAAATGTCAGTCTGCAGCATTACCGAAACTATGAAAATCTGCAGCTTGAGTCGTTTGGCGATGTTAATTTGATTATTGGACGCAATGCCCAGGGCAAGACGAATCTGATGGAGGCGCTCTTTGTGCTCGCCTTAACGAAGAGCCACCGGACCTCCAAGGATCGCGAATTGATTGGCTTCGATCGGTCCAGTGCCTATATATCAGCTGAGGTCGATCGCAAGTACGGTGCCTTAAAGCTGGAGCTGAGTTTGTCTCAACAGGGGAAGAAGGCTAAAATCAATGGACTTGAGCAGCGTAAACTTAGCGATTTTATCGGTTCGCTCAATGTCGTGATGTTTGCGCCTGAGGATCTGGAGATTGTCAAAGGAACGCCGGGGGTTCGCCGCCGGTTCCTTGACATGGAGATCGGGCAGGTAGCGCCAAGCTACCTGTTTCACCTGCAGCAATACCAGAAGGTGCTTGTGCAGCGCAACAATCTGCTGAAGCAGCTATGGGGAAAAGACAGCGCGGAGTTAGCGATGCTGGACATATGGAACAGCCAATTGGTAGAGCATGGTGTTAAAATCGTCAAGAAGAGGAAACAATTTATAAAAAAACTGCAAAAGTGGGCTGAAGGCATCCATCAGGGGATCACCAATGGCCTGGAACAGCTCTCTTTACATTACCTTCCGTCCTTTGCGGAAGCGGAGGAAGAAGATGAAGCTGTCTTATTTGAGACATTTATGATAAAATTATCACAAATGAAAGAGCAAGAAATACGGCGTGGTATGACATTGGCAGGTCCTCATCGAGATGATCTGGCTTTTTATATTAATGGCAAAGAAGTCCAAACGTATGGGTCCCAAGGTCAGCAGCGGACAACGGCGCTATCTTTGAAACTGGCTGAAATCGAGCTGATACAGGAAGAGATCGGTGAATATCCGGTGCTGCTTCTGGATGATGTGCTCTCTGAATTGGATCCGTACCGGCAGACACAGTTGATCGAAACATTCCAGAGCAAAGTGCAGACATTCATCACGGCGACGGGCATTGAGAGTTTGAATACCGACAAATTGAAGGGTGCCAGCATTTTTCATGTCCATGACGGACAGGTGGGCTCTTAAGGAGTGAATCCATAATGTATATACACTTGGGCGGAGAAAAGATCATCCGTTCATCAGAGCTGGTAGGGATTTTCGATATTTCGATTGAGAAGTCTTCAAAAATCTCCAAGCAGTTCGTCACGCATGCCCTGCAGCATAAAGTCGTGGAGTTGATAGGGGAAGAGGATCCCAAATCTATCGTGGTGACAAAATCGATCGTGTATTATTCTCCAATCTCCTCTGCAACGCTTAAGAAACGAGCAAATCATTTTGTAGCTCAGGCATAAACAGAATCTGTAGAAGTAGGTGAACGCATGTCTATGAATCAACCGGCATATGATGAGAATCAGATTCAGGTACTGGAAGGATTGGAAGCCGTTCGTAAGCGTCCGGGGATGTACATCGGATCTACCAGTGCCAAGGGTCTGCATCATTTGGTATGGGAAGTTGTGGACAATAGTATTGACGAAGCGATGGCGGGAATATGCGACCATATTGAGATCGTTGTCCATAAGGATAACAGTATAACCGTTGTCGATAACGGTCGTGGAATACCGGTAGGCGAGAACACCAAGCTGAAGAAATCGACGCTGGAAGTCGTTATGACCGTTCTGCATGCCGGCGGTAAATTCGGCGGCGGCGGGTATAAAGTATCCGGTGGTCTGCATGGTGTCGGCGTTTCGGTTGTGAATGCACTGTCTGCTAAAGTAGTAGTTCAAGTCCGTCGTGACGGACATATTTATCAACAGGAGTATCACCGTGGTGTTCCTCAGTATGACATCAAAATCATCGGCGATTCCGATGATCATGGAACAACGGTAACCTTCCTGCCCGATCCGGAAATTTTCACGGAAACGACAGAGTATGATTACACCACGCTGCTTACGCGGATCCGTGAGCTGGCGTTTCTAAACAAGGGCATAGCCCTTACATTGACCGATGAACGTACAGGAGCCTCCGACTATTTCAAATACGAGGGCGGCATCATCGAATACGTTAAGTTCCTGAATGAGAAGAAGGAAGCTTTGCATGAAGACCCGATCTATGTCGAGGGTTCCCGCGATAATATTCAGGTTGAAGTATCGCTTCAGTATAACGACAGCTATACCGAGAATATCTATTCCTTTGCCAATAATATCAACACGCATGAAGGCGGAACGCATGAATCCGGCTTTAAGAGTGCGCTCACTCGGATTATTAACGACTATGCCCGTAAAACGGGAATGATCAAAGATAATAGTAGCAATCTGTCGGGTGACGATGTGCGTGAAGGCTTGACGGCCATTATCTCCGTTAAGGTACCAGAGCCGCAGTTTGAAGGCCAGACCAAAACCAAGCTCGGAAACAGTGAAGTGCGCGGCATCGTGGAATCCTTGTTTGCTGAGAAGCTGCAGGAATTCCTGCAGGAGAATCCATCAGTTTCTCGCCGCATCCTGGAGAAAGCACTCCAGGCGTCGCGTGCTCGTGAAGCTGCGCGTAAAGCCCGCGAGATGACGCGCCGGAAGAGCGCGCTTGAAGTCAGCGCTCTGCCAGGTAAACTGGCGGATTGCTCCTCCAAGGATGCCTCCATCAGTGAATTGTACATCGTCGAAGGTGACTCTGCTGGCGGTTCTGCCAAGCAGGGACGCGACCGGCATTTCCAGGCTATTTTGCCGCTTAGAGGTAAGATCCTCAACGTGGAGAAGGCACGGCTTGACCGTATTCTCTCCAACGCGGAGATCCGGGCGATCATTACAGCTTTGGGTACAGGGATAGCCGAAGATTTCGACTTGTCCAAAGCACGGTATCACAAAATCATCATCATGACCGATGCCGATGTGGATGGTGCACATATTCGGACCTTGCTGCTGACGTTCTTCTATCGTTACATGCGCAAGTTGGTAGAAGCGGGATATATCTATATCGCTCAGCCGCCGCTCTTTAAGATCGAGCGCAATAAAGTGGTCCGTTATGCAGGCAGTGAGAGAGAGCGCGATGAGATCATCAAGGAATTCGGTGAGAACGTCAAAATCAATGTACAGCGCTACAAAGGTCTTGGCGAGATGAATGCTGGGCAATTGTGGGAGACGACCATGGATCCGGAGAGCCGGACCATGCTTCAAGTGACGATTGAAGACGCCATCCTGGCAGATACGTTATTTGATACCCTCATGGGTGACAATGTAGAGCCAAGACGTGATTTTATTCAAGAGCATGCGAAGACGGTCCGCAATTTGGATGTGTAATCAATTCGAGTAAAGCCAAGCAGGGAGCATTCCTAGGCCTGAGAAGGCCTCAGGGATGCCCCTTTATTTTTTTGCGGCAAATGCAGGGTGTGGGCTTCACCTCGATTGAGAGGAAGACAGCTCATGGCTGGTTAACCCGTTTTCTTGGCTTTTTTCTTACTCGACAAATTGCGTCCATAGGCAGAAGCATATTTTTTCACCTGTTTATAGATGCTGGGATCTTTGAAGAATTTCTTGAATGGAAATAAGGCAGGCTTGGTATTTACCTCTAGGATCCAAATACTCCAGCGTTCATCAATGGCTACATCCAAGCCGATTTCTTTCAGATTGGGATATGACTTTTGTAGCTGGGATGCAACATTTACTCCTAGCGTATTCAATTCTTTACGGATGTTTTCGGCTTCCTGTGCTGTCATATGCTCAAGCATGAGCGGTTTATAGTGCTTAACTGTGCCGCCGCTGTGATGATTCGTAATAATTTTATTTTTGGCTGCGACCCGGCCAATAATGCCTGTGCTCACCCACTGACCGGAGGGGCTCTTCTGAGTTAGTACCCGAAGATCAAAGGGATGACCCTTATAATGCAGCAGATTAATGCCTTGCTGGATCAGATATTGCTGATTCTGGAATAATGTGCTCAGTGTTTTATGGAGGCTCTCAACTGAGGTAAACACTCGGGTCTCTTGCTCATAACGAAGTTTGTAGGAAGCAGCAGGGGTCTCCGTCGGATCGGTAGTTGGAGGATGGAACTGCTCGACCGACATAACGCCGATGCCGTAGGTCCCTCGATCAGGCTTAATATACACAAGCGTATAGGTACTAAGCATGTCTTGCAGCGCTTCAAACGTATACTCACGGGTTGGAGGAACATAAGAGGCGAGGCCTTTATTTTTCAGCAAAATTTTCGTTTTCGCCCATTTGCTTGCAACGCGTTGGATAGTCAACCATTTTCATCCTTTCCAGCGGTATGATGGGAATGACAGGGCGATGCCTGTCTCGTAACATCAATCCATGAGGTTCCGGTGGATTCGAAAGATTCGGTACACCCTGATAGCGGAGGCTGTGCCCCGAAAACATAGGACAAGTATGACAAACAGTGGTATAATATAAAGATGTGATGATACGAAAAACTCTTGCAATGCATTGTATGTGAAAAGGGGCACGGAGGACAGGGCGTATGTCCCGGCTTTCGGGCAAAAATCATGCTTTCACTCATTTTACGCGTGTTTAATTGTGCGCGGTTTGTGAAAGTAATATAATTAAGGTTAGTGCATTTCTAGGTTTCTGATCACTATTCTGCTTTTTTCACATAGATCAAGGCATGGTTGATAGGAAAATGAAGGAGGTCCAGCATGGCTGAAGAAAATTTCTCCCAAATCAAAGATCGGGACATTGGTACTGAGATGCGCGAATCCTTTATGGATTACGCGATGAGCATCATTGTCAGCCGGGCTTTGCCGGATGTACGGGACGGAATGAAGCCAGTACACCGTCGTATTTTATATGCGATGTCCGAACTCGGAATGGCTCCGGATAAACCGCATAAGAAATCGGCAAGAATCGTTGGCGAAGTTATCGGTAAGTACCATCCTCATGGTGATTCCGCAGTTTATGAATCCATGGTTCGGATGGCGCAGGACTTCTCCATGCGCTATATGCTTGTGGATGGACACGGAAACTTCGGCTCCATTGACGGCGATATGGCAGCGGCTATGCGGTATACCGAGGCTCGTTTATCGAAGATTGCCATGGAAATGCTGCGTGATATTAATAAAGAGACGATCGATTTTGCTCCAAACTATGACGGTGAGGAACAGGAACCGGTCGTTCTACCTGCGCGTTATCCCAACTTGCTGGTCAACGGCGTTTCCGGGATCGCGGTAGGAATGGCGACCAATATTCCGCCACACAATCTGGGTGAGGTCATTGATGGAGTTCAGGCTATGATCCGCAACCCCGACATCACACCGATGGAGCTGATGGAATATATTCAAGGACCGGATTTCCCGACAGCGGGTTATATTCTGGGACGCGAAGGCATTCGCCAGGCTTATCGTACAGGCCGTGGATCTGTCACGATGCGGGCGAAGGCAACGATTGAAGAGAACAACAATAAAGCGCGCATCGTCGTTCACGAGATTCCATATCAGGTGAACAAGGCTCGTTTGGTTGAGAAAATCGCGGAATTGGTACGCGATAAGCGGATTGACGGTATTACGGATCTTCGAGATGAGTCCGACCGTAACGGTATGCGGATTGTCATCGAACTGCGCCGGGACGTTAACCCGAATGTCGTGCTGAATAACCTGTACAAGCATACAGCTATGCAGTCTAATTTCGGTATTAATATGCTGGCTATCGTGAACAACGAGCCGAAAATATTAAATCTGCGCGACGTACTGTTCTACTATTTGGAGCATCAGGTTACCGTTATCCGTCGCCGGACCGAGTTTGAACTGAGGAAGGCAGAGGCTCGCGCTCATATTCTCGAAGGTTTGCGTGTCGCACTGGATCATCTCGATGAGGTTATTGCCCTCATTCGTGCTTCCCAGACGACAGAAGCTGCTCGCGAGGGCTTGATGGAGCGCTTCGGTCTCAGTCATGAGCAGGCACAGGCCATTCTGGATATGCGTCTGCAGCGCCTGACCGGACTCGAACGAGAGAAGATCGAGAACGAATACCAGGAGTTGCTTGCCAGAATCGCGGAACTTCGTGAAATCTTGGCTAATGAGCATCTTGTGCTGCAGATCATCAATGATGAGCTGCAAGAGATCAAGGAGCGCTTCGCGGATGAACGCCGCACCGAAATTACGGTCGGGGAAGACAGCATCCTCGATGAGGATCTGATTCCGCGTGAAGAAGTGATCATCACCATTACGCATACGGGATACATCAAGCGTCTGCCTGCGAACACCTATCGCAGCCAGAAGCGCGGTGGACGCGGCGTTGTGGGGATGGATACGAAGAGTGAAGACTTTGTCGAACATCTCTTCGTCACGAACTCACACCACTATCTCATGTTCTTTACGGACAAAGGGAAAGCGTACCGGTTGAAAGCTTATGAGATTCCAGAGCTCAGCCGTACGGCCCGAGGCACGCCGATTATCAACCTGATTCAGATTGAACAGGGTGAATCGATCAACGCCGTGATTCCGGTAGAGAATTTTGACAGCGATAATTTCCTGTTCTTTGCCACACGCCAAGGTGTCGTGAAGAAGACTCCGCTTGAGGATTATGTAAATATCCGCAAGGGTGGTCTGATTGCGATTAATCTGCGTGAGGACGATTCCCTGATCGAGGTGAAGCTGACAGATGGTCAGCAAGAGATCATCATGGGAACGGCTCAAGGCATGTCCATCCGCTTCAAGGAGAGCGATGTTCGCTCCATGGGAAGAAGCGCGACGGGGGTAAAAGGGATTACGCTGGATGATAATGATGAAGTGATCGGGATGGATGTGGTCGATCAAGAGCTCGACATCCTGATTGTAACCACGAAAGGCTATGGCAAACGGACGCCTGCTAGCGACTACCGGAGCCAGACTCGCGGCGGTAAAGGGATTAAGACCATTAATATCACCGAGAAGAATGGGCCTGTCGTGGCGCTGAAGGTCGTGAAGTCCGAAGAAGATCTGATGATCATTACGGCAAGCGGCACAATCATCCGTACGAGCATGGAAGGAATTTCTACCATGGGCCGCTATGCTCAAGGCGTCAAGCTGATCAACATCCGTGAGGATGATTCCGTAGGTACCGTGTGCCGGGCGGATAAGAGTGATGAGCCGGAAACGGATGAAGAGGAAGAAGGCCAGGAAGGCGTAGACTCAATAGAATCGTCGGAGCCAACAGAGCCAACGGAAGAGTAGAGAAGTTAAAGAGGGGCATGGATGAGGATTTTCATCCGTGCCCTATTTTTGTTTCACTCAGATTACAAATTCAGGGAAATGGTATTGTACAGGCTGACGAAGTCGAACTATAATATGTATATTACAAGGAGCTTGCTGTCTTAGTACAGCCTATAGATGGAGAGGGTTGATCATGACGATCAAAGCCGTGAATGAAATGGAGGCCGGTGTGAAGTTGGCCAAAGATGTGCGAACGTCTCTTGGAGGCCTTTTGTTCCAAAAAGGGAAGGTCTTGCTTCCGCGCGATCTGGAAGTGCTGAAAGCGTTCATGGTCGAGCATGTTACTATAGAAGTCGTTGAAGCAGACAGCACGAGAATACCGACCATAAAATCTGCCGGCGAGAAGCCATCACTTATTTTTGCAGGGAGTCAACAAGGAAGTGGAAGCGAAGAGGTCCCTGCCCGAAAAGACTTAGTCCTGCACGAAGAATACGATAAAACCATGATCTTAATTAAGAACTGTTATCAAGCTGCCATAACAGGCGAGCTTCGGATGTATGAGGTTCGTAATCAACTGAATAAATTGTTAGAGCATCAACAAGAGTATCATGTGCTTAAATTTAATCCCCGTATGACGAATCGCCACGATTATCGCTATCATAATGCAGTGCTGTGTGCTCTGTCTTCATATAAGCTGGCGCAGTGGGTGGGACTTCCGCAGAAGGATTGGATGCAGGTAGCTTTTGCCGGGCTGCTTCATGATATCGGTAATGCCAAGATCGATCCGATTCTGCTAAACAAACCTTCCAAACTGACAGAAGAAGAGAATGAAGAGGTACGTCAGCATACGACCTATGGTTATCAGATACTTAAGAATGTAGCGGCAGTCAATGAAGGCGTTCGTCTTGCGGCACTGCAGCATCATGAGAAGGTGGACGGTTCAGGGTACCCATTGCGACTGGAAGGGAACAAAATCCACATTTACGCCAAGATCGTCGCCATTACCGATATCTTTCATGCCATGACACTGGACAAGTTCTATCGCAGCGCCCAGTCTCCTTATGTGGTGTTGGAACAGATTCAGTTAGAGGCTTTTGGCAAACTGGACCCCAAGATTGTTCAGACTTTCATCCAGAAAGTGACGGCCCTCCACTCGGGTACACGGGTGCGATTAAATAACGGCACTTCAGGGGAGATTATATTTACTGACAGCCAGCATCCCACCAGGCCGATGGTGTCTGTACAAGGTGAGATCATCAATTTAATGCAGCAGCGACAACTCTATATAGAAGAAGTCATTTCTTAATTCAAAAAAGGATTGACTTAAGCTAGATAGCTGTGATATATTATTTCTTGTCGCTTCTTGGAGGCGAATATATCACAGCTTTCAATTAAAAAATAGTTTTTGAAAAATAAAGCTTGCTAAGTAATTGAGAGTGTGTTATATTATAAGAGTTGCTGATGCGAACGAGATTCGCTAGCGACGAAGAAGTTGATCTTTGAAAACTGAACAACGAGTGAGTAAAACGGACCGCTTAGGCGGGACGTTGAAATAGAGAATGAACACATTCTCGTCAGTTTTGAAATGAGCAAGTCAAACACTTTATTGGAGAGTTTGATCCTGGCTCAGGACGAACGCTGGCGGCGTGCCTAATACATGCAAGTCGAGCGGACTTGATGGAGAGCTTGCTCTCCTGAGAGTTAGCGG
>NZ_JBCMXJ010000006.1:0-218094 GCF_050475945.1 Paenibacillus solani | reverse complement strand
TACTTGACAGGGGTATGACCAGTATCGGGGCTTTTCTTAATATAACTACAAAAGCTTAACTTGATATGCTCTGATCCACACTCAGTATCCATGATGTTGCACTTCTTCGTACCAGTCTCGCACATCCCGGCTAAGCCGCTCCACGATTTCGGGGTAATGTTCCGCCAGGTTGGTCCGTTCTCCCGGATCCATCAACAGATCGGACAGATGTACTTCATCGGGAACTATGCGTTCAAAATCGAGTTTCCCGTTCAGTACCAGCTTCCAATTTCCTTCCCGGACAGCCAATTGGCCGTGATACTCCCAGAACAATTGCTTATGCGGTGACGGCTCGCCCATGATGAGCATCTCCTTCAAGCTGCTTCCATCGATCGCTACATCTTGAAGCGGACCCGCTGCCGGGTCAACACCTGCCAGATCGAGAAAAGTTGGTACGATATCCATCATAGCTGCCACCTCATCGCGTACTTGTCCGCCTTCAAATCCTTTCGGCCAGCTCAGTATAGCAGGTTCACGGATTCCACCTTCAAACAGACTTGCTTTATGCCCACGGAAGATGCCTGCACTCCCGCCGTAATATATGTCCTCCGTCCCGTCCAGCCAGTTTCGGCTCTCGGAAGACGGCCCGTTATCGCTGGAGAAGAAGATGACCGTATCCTCGTAACAGTCGGCTTCCTTCAGTGCCTTCACGATCTCACCGACGCCGTCATCCACCGCCGCAATCATGGCCGCCATGACCTGCCGATCCCAGGGCAAATGCGCAAACCGGTCCATATATTCCTTCGGTGCATGCATCGGGTAGTGCGGCGCGTTATACGATGCAAATAAGAAGAACGGAGCGTCCTGCTCCCGGGATCGTTTAATGAAATCAACCGATCGTTCCGTGATCAGCTCGGTCATATACCGTCCGTTCTCCCAAACCTCCGTCTCATTTTCCCACAGATCATGCAGCGGATTGACGCCATGGCCTTGCCCCCAGTAAAAAATATGCGAGTAAAAATCGACGCAGCCTGCCTTAAATCCGAAAAACTCGTCGAATCCATGTGCATTTGGACTGGTCTCTTCGGATATGCCCAGATGCCATTTTCCATACAACGCCGTTCTGTACCCGGCAGGCTTGAGCGCCTTCGCCAACGTCACCTCGTCAGCAGGCAGTCCATGCGAACCGCGCTTTGCCCCCAGAATCTCACTGACTCCCGCTCGGGCCGGATACTTGCCAGTTAATAATGAAGCACGCGAAGGAGAGCAGACCGGGGAATTGGAATACCAATTCGTAAAACGAATACCTTTCTCAGCCAGCTCGTCCAGATGCGGGGTTTTCACGGTGTCCGAACCGTAACAACCAAGGTCTCCATAGCCCAGGTCATCACAATAAATCACGATGAAATTCGGTTGTTTCATAACTTTTTTCACCTCTCCCTGCTCGACTTGTTCCATCCTCATCGTAACCCTTAGATGGACGAATATGGAATGCTCAATTCTTGCAATCATTAAACAATATGTTGCATGATGTCCATAGCAGGAAAAATGCCAGGTATAGCTAGGAGGAGGAAGTATGACAGTACATCAAAAGCTATCCAGAGAAGAGCACTTTAACAACCCAGCTATATTTGAGACTCAACTGGGATTGTGGATATTCAAATCTGGTACACACCCCTTCTTCACCGAAAAAGTAGGCCCCCGGTCCGTCGAATTTTATAGTATACATTTCGTTGCTAGCGGCAAGGTGCGATTTGAATGGGATGGCAGCAGTACCACTCTCTCGGAAGGCGATCTGTTCTGTCTTTTTCCCGGCTCGGTCTATACCTATGTCAAGGACGGCGACCAAACGTTTACTACGATTACCTGGACGGCCTTAATGGGGGAGCAAGTGCCCTCCATATTGAAGCATGTCGGTTTATGTCCGGAGCGTCCCTATCGGCAGCATGCCTTTGGAGAAGATACCCTTGCTGTTATTAAGCACATTCAGAGATTACTCCAGCAGCCACAGTTGGACTCTAGCCTTCAGCTGATGTCACTGGGATTCCAGTTGATTCACAGCATCGATCCGAATCGGGATCAGCACCTCCCCGCTGTTTCGGCTGCTTCCGACTGGCTCGAATCTGTTCTAGGGTATATGAAGCTTCATTGCACGGAGAACCTGTCTGTGGAGGAGCTTGCCTCCTGGGCTGGCGTGCATCGCAGCCACTTCACCCGCGTGTTTACCCGCCGATACGGCATCTCTCCGTCCCGCTACATGCAGCAGTTAATTATGGAGAAGGCGACCCGTCTGTTATCCACTGAAGGAACCAGCATCACGCAGGCTGCTTTATCCCTGGGCTATTCGGATTTGTTTACTTTTTCCCGCGCCTTTACCCGGTATTTCGGCATGACGCCTAGTGCATATGTGAGAGCGAACCGCTCATCATCGATGGGGAGCGAGTAACAGGGAACCACTAAACGATAAACGATATAGGGATCGCCATGAGTTGGCCGACCAGCCATCCAAGCATGACCCGAACCACGCATCGTAGGCACGGGAGCAGTGCGCACGATTTACAGATCCTGCATTAATAATAGAGGCCATCCGATTAGGAATGGCCTCTTGTCTTTTTTGCATTATCTTTTTTCGTTGCTATAAAGAGGACGACCTACTCCACCATCAGATCCCACAGAGTGGTGAACGCGTCCGCTTCCAATTGGAAGAATACAGGCGCATTCGCATATCGCACATATTGACCGCCTTTAAACAATCTTAACTGGACTTCCGTACCATCCTGCAGCTGGATGTACAGAAACCTCTGCTCGCCCGATCCGGTCTCGTAGATCCCTTGATCAAGCAAAACATCCTCAGCAACCGGCTTCGCCTCATATAACGCCTCAACGAAGGATTGCACCGCCGCATCGTCAGCAAGCTCGCGCAGCTTGTTCTCGCCCATATTCCAGCTGTCGAAATCCTGCCATTTGACCGAAGTCATGTTCCCCATCAGATTCAGCTTGCCGATGATATCCTCGCCCTTGGTAACCGTAATCCCGTTCAAATGCTCATACAATTCGGCATAGACCTCACCCTCATGTTCCATATAGGACATGATTCTAAAATCGGCGTCATACCCTTTAACCGAGAAAATGTCCATTTCGCCGATCGTCGAAGCAAGCTCTGTATAATCATCAGCGGTGCTCCATTCGGTAATCCCCGATTTCGATCGTCCGAGCTTGTCACCCCGCAGCTGCTTGGCGATTTCCGGCTTGATTTGTGTACCGGTTTGGGTGTAGATATTGCCTTGATATACAACTAAACCGATCATTTTTGCTTGGACGCCGCTTTCTTTAGGAAGCTCGACCTTTGGAATGATTACCGGATCATGCTCGACCTTGGCTGTCGGTGGCGTATTTTCCTCAATCCCTTGCATTTGCGGATTATAGGTGACAACGGGAGTCTCATCACGGTCCAATATGATCGAAATGACCAAGGCTAGCCCTAGCATGACCGCCATACTCACGCCAACCATCCCCCATCGATTCTTTCTCTTCGTCTGACGCTGATGTTGTTTCATTCCTCTCATGATCCGCTCCCCCAGTCCTTTGTCAGGTTCTATTCGATCTATCAATGATTTATAGTCCTTCCGATTCATCAATCGTCCTCTCCTTCCAAGTCCATACGCAGCAGCTTCCTGCCGCGCTGAAGACGCATCTTGACCGCAGACTCGTTAATCTGCAAAATCCCGGCGATTTCTTTAACGGAATAATCCTCGTAATAAAATAAATGGATGACTGACTTATATTTGAATGGCAGCCGCATGACGTTTTCTATCAGCATCTGTTCAGACGGCTCGTCAAAATAATCATTCATATGCTCCATCTTGGTTACCCGCTTGCACCATAGGCTCCCTCGCATGTTCTTGCACTGGTTCGTAATCACCCGAATGAGCCAAGCCTTCTTATGCTCCTGATCGCTGAATTCAGGCGCTTTATATATCAGCTTCATGAACGTCTCCTGAATGGCTTCTTCGACATCCTGTTTATTTCCAAGGTACACCATCGCTATTTTAAAAAGCATATCGCCATATAATTCATAGGTTTCCGTAATATCTCCGCCCGGCCGGAGCGAATCAATCTGCATCGGTTGTGACCTCCTTTTACCCTTAACACAGTTATGGACGTGGATCGGTCACATTTTGTTTACGGATTTTTTCAAACAACCATAGGTGGCCGCTCCCTCTTGTGATTTGAAGACGCTCCGTGTACGAATCGTTCCTCCCATCGCTGTTGTTCCCAAATTTCTTGGAATGATATAAAGTTTATCGTACGATAAACCAAAAAAACCTCCAATACGCCTATCCTAAAGCTGGATAAACATATCAGAGGTTCTATGTGTACTGCATGAATTGGCAAGTTACATCATCGTTTGCCTGAATCGAACGGCTCCCCTACGGCCTTCGGCGCATTCGAGGATTTGGAGAAAATCACGAGTGCGATCAGCGTAACAATATAAGGGAAGATCTTAAGAACGACGGGCGGGATCACCGCCAGCGACGGGATGACCTGCGACACGTTAGCTACGGTCGTAGCAAACCCGAAGAACAAAGTAGCCAGCAGAATACCGAGCGGCTTCCATTGTCCGAAGATCAAGGAGGCCAGCGCAAGGAAACCGAGACCTGCGACGTTACCCGTAAATTCTCCAGAATATGTCAACAGAATAATCGCTCCCCCAAGCCCGGAAAAAGCACCTGAGATCATGACACCGACATACCGCATGGATTGTACTTTGATACCGGCTGCTTCCGCCGCATGGGGATGCTCACCGCAGGAGCGGAGACGTAAACCAAACGGTGTACGGTACAATATAAAACCACTAGCCAAGAGCAAGAGCAGTACAAGCCATGTGGTGATATACGTTTTGGTGAAGAATAAATCCCCAATAACCGGAATGTCCGACAGCCACGGAATATTAAACGGTCTAAATCCGTTGATGCTGATTTTGCCACTACCCGTAATATTGCGGGCAAGGAAAATCGTCAGCGCTCCTGCGATCATATTAATCGCCGTACCGCTTATAATCTGGTTTGCACTGAGGTTAATGCTCGCAAAGGCATGAAGTAACGAGAATAACGCACTCGCCACAGCTGCAGCCAGCAGACCTACCCATAATACCCACGTTTGGTCGGGATAATGCGCTCGCATCGTGAAGATAACAAAAGCACCGATGAAAGAACCGACAATCATTAAGCCGTCAAGGCCGATATTCACGACCCCGCTTCGTTCACTAAATAACGCACCTAACGCAGTAATCAAAAGCGGGATCGTGTAGGCGATGGCATACGGAAAAATCTGTTCAATCGTTGTCCACATATGTCCTTACTCCCCCTGCTTTTTATTCGCCGCGCGGCGCAGCTTTAATTTTTGGTAGAGACGTTCAATCAAGATGCTCGTTGCCGCGAAATAGATAATAATCGCGATAATCGAATCGGCAATTTCCGGTGGAATCTCTGTCATGGCATTCATAAATCCTCTGCCGGAATAGAGAATCCCGAAGAACAAGGCCGATACGAATACGCCGACAGGGGCATTGATGCCAAGCAAGGCGACGGCAATCCCGTCAAACCCCTGGGTTGGCAGAATGCCAATCTGTATGCTGGAGGCATTCCCCGTATACTGCGCCACACCTGCAAGGCCCGCAAGACCACCCGAGATGAACATCGACAGCACAATGCTGCGGTTAACGGCAATGCCTGCATACTCGGAGGCATGCCGGTTGAAGCCCACGGCCTTCAGCTCATATCCCAGAGTCGTTTTATTAATCAGGAAAGCTACAACCAGAACAGCGATGACCGCAATGAAAAAGCCTAAATTGATATAAGAGCCTTGGAACATATCGCTGAGCCATTGCTGATGCAGCATCGCATTCTCTGGCAGCTGGCGTGATTCGGTCTCCAGGCTGGTCCCTTTGAAATATGCCGGAACGACATAATAAACGGTCCAATAGGCTGTCCAGTTCATCATAATCGTAGACACGACCTCGTGCACATTGTACTTGGCTTTCAAGAAGCCTGGAACCACCGCCCAGAGTGCACCACCGATAAATCCGATAAGGATCATGACCAACAGGAGCAGCGGGCGCGGCAATTCCAGTGACAGGCCGATGGCCGTTGCACAGAAGCCGCCAAACAGCATCTGACCGGCTGCACCGATATTAAACAGGCCGGTACGGAAGGCAAAAGCTACCGACAAGCCGGTAAGAATCAGTGGAGTAGCCGTAGCCAGCGTATTTCCGATCCGCTCCGGGTTCTTAAGCCCACCCTGAATGAGATACTTATACCCTTCTATCGGATTGTGACCGGTCACGGCCATAAGCAAAGCCCCCGCAATGAGTCCAAACAGGACCGCAAGCAACGATTTTACGCTGTTATTCATGTGGAGCCTCCTCCTTCTGATACCCGGCCATCATTAAACCAAGCTCTCTTTCGTTCGTTTCGGAGGTGTTTACAATTCCCACCAATTCGCCATTATTAATAACAGCGATGCGGTCTGACAGGTTCAGCACTTCATCAAGCTCCAGAGAAATTAGCAGCACAGCTTTTCCCTTGTCGCGCTGTTCAATCAGCCGGCGGTGAATGTATTCAATTGAGCCGACATCAAGACCCCGCGTCGGCTGGACAGCGATAAGAAGATCCGGATCGCGTTCAACCTCGCGACCGATAATCGCCTTCTGCTGATTACCGCCCGACATGGAACGCACGATCGACCGGGCGCCTGTGCCGGACCGCACATCAAAGCTCTGGATGATATGCTCTGCGTGCTTGCGGATCGCCTCGGGCTGAAGCAGCCCGTTCTTCGAATAAGGAGGGCGATTATACACCTCAAGAATCAAATTCTCCTCGATAGTATAATCCAGAACCAGTCCTCTTTTTTGGCGGTCTTCAGGAATATGACTGATGCCGCTCTCATTTCGCTTCCGCACAGACAAACCATTTAGCGCCTTACCATTCAGGCTCACGGTTCCACTCTCTATAGGACGAAGACCCGTAATAGCTTCCACCAATTCGGATTGCCCATTTCCGTCGACACCCGCAATGCCCACAATCTCGCCGGCATGCAGATTCAGATTGAACGATTTGACCGCGTCGACTTTTTTACTGTTCTTGACTGTAAGAGACTGGATCTCAAGCACAGCTTTGCCCGGACGGCTCTCCTGCTTATCTACCTTAAAGGAGACGCTGCGGCCTACCATCATTTCGGCCATGGCCTCGCGACTCGTGTCAGCTACCTCTACGGTACCGATCGTCTTTCCGCGGCGGATCACGGTGCAGCGGTTCGCAACCGCTTTAATTTCTTTCAATTTATGGGTGATTAGAATGATGGATTTGCCTTCGTTAACCAGATTCCTCATAATACCCTGCAAATCTTCAATTTCCTGCGGTGTCAGTACCGCGGTGGGCTCGTCAAATATGAGAACTTCCGCATCGCGGTATAACATTTTGAGAATTTCCACCCGCTGCTGCATGCCTACCGAAATATCTTCGATTTTGGCATAGGGATCCACATTCAGGCCGTATTGTTTAGACAACTCCTCGACCCGTTTGGCAGCCGATTTTACATCTATACCAAAGTAAAATTTGCGCGTCTCACTGCCAAGAATAATATTTTCGGTCACGGTAAACGGTTCCACCAATTTAAAGTGCTGGTGCACCATTCCGATGCCGAGCTTATTCGCTACATTCGGATTCGTGATGCGTACTTCCTTGCCGTGAACCTTGATCACGCCACGGTCGGGCTGGTACATGCCGAACAGGATGCTCATCAGGGTGGACTTGCCTGCCCCGTTCTCGCCGAGCAGCGCGTGAATCTCGCCTTTTTTCAGCTTGATTGTAATATCATCATTGGCCACAATCCCCGGAAATTCTTTGCGGATGCCCACCATCTCGACAACATAGTCCATGGTTTAGGGTCCTCTCCTTCTTTTTTGTTGAATATCTACCCTTATTGCATAAATCGAAACCAATATTTGTATAAAGTAACATGAGTGCAATCGCTTGCGCCTATGATACCGTTCAGTACCCGCAGCTTTTTAGCGAAATGCATCCTCACCTTAAAAAAAAGACGGAGGAAATCCGTCTTTTTCTTATTGGTATCGCCGCTTGTCAAAAGCAGGTCTGTTCACGTTATTGCTATCACTCTTTAGAGCGCCAGCTGCTATTACTTGATCAAGTCCTCGCCTTGCTCTGCGGCTACTTTGATTTCGCCACCTTTGATCTTGTTAAACACTTCATCCACTTGCTTAAGAACGTCATCACTCAGATTCGGGTTGTTCTCAGGCAAGCCAACACCGTCATTCGTTGCATCCAGCGTGAGTGTCTGTCCGCCTGGGAATTTGCCTTCAGTTTCAGCTTTGATCATATCGTAAGCTGCATGGTCAATCTTCTTAACGGCCGAAGTCAGAATTACAGATTTATCGCCTTCATAAACGCCATCCTGGTATTGGTCAACGTCTACGCCGACGATCCAAACCTCGGATCCGTTCTGTACACGAGTCTTCGCTTCGTTAATCGCACCAACACCAACACCGCCTGCTGCCGCGAAAATAACATTTACACCGCGGTCATACATTTGAGCCGCCAGTTGGCTTCCTGCTGCAACATCATCAAAAGATCCCTGGTATACAACGTTCTCTTTGTTGATAACCAGCTTCGTGCCAAGATTCTCATTAGCGTAAGCTACGCCCTGCTGGAAGCCCCAGTTGAACTTCTGTACAGGTGGAATTTCCATACCGCCGATGAAACCCGCTTGCCCATCCTTCACATGAAGCGCTGTAGCAACGCCTGCCAGGAAACCGGATTCCTGCTCAGCAAAGTAAATGGAAACGGTATTCTCCTTAACTACCGGAGGTGCATCTGGCTCGCCAGAGTTAGGTGTTCCATCAATAATAACGAACTTAGCATCTGTATATTTGTCCTGGGCCTTAAACACAGCTGTTTCAAACTTAAAGCCTGGTGTTACGATGAACTTAAATCCGGCATCGTACAGGTTTGTGATTTCTTTTGAATAATCTGCCTCTGTCGTTCCGGCTGGCTTCAGGTATTTATATTCCATTTTGAAGTCCTCATTGGCCTTAACGATACCTTCATAAGTCCCTTGGTTAAACGACTTGTCATCGATCGTTCCTGCGTCTGTAACCATCCCTACCTTAAAGTTTGCTTTAGGTGCGTCTCCGCCTGCACCACCGCTTGGTTCTGAAGCAGGTTTAGCACCGCAGCCCGCCAGCATAGTGACAGATAATGCCAGACTGATTAAAGATATGACCCCTTTTTTCATTAAGGATAACCCTCCTAGGTATATATGCCCGAATACTAGATTCGCGCTATATTTACAATATATTAATAAAGTAGGCCCTTTTCAACAAAAATTTGGATGATTCTGTCAAACTGCATCTTCGCCGCGGTGAACCGTGTAAGACAGGCCCCTTCTCTTCTAAGAAGATCTCGTATCCTCTTTGCATCATAAAAGATACTAACCCCGCAGCACGTTATGCATGCGTTATCATCCGTACGATGAATAATTATTCACTTGCGGTTAGGTTTCCTCATGCGATTAAACATAATCAATGCGGCAATAACCATCGCGATATACCCCAAACTGCTTGCCGCATCAGGCGACATGCCAAACAAGGTAGCCAGCGTCGTAACCAAATTATTCGTAAGCATGGCCACCGCTACCAATAGAATCGGACGCCAAATATTATACCTTCTCATTCTTGCAACACCTCCAAGTCGGTTTACAATAGCCAGATTATAATCTCATGCGTTCATTAACGATCAGGTGAATTATACCATGAATAAGTATGCGTTTACATTAATCTCAACTTTCACAGTATGAAATTTCCAGATAATCCTTGATGTGGTTTGGGAGACCTGCAATCCTTTGCTGAAGTTGACTCATACGGTCATCAAGACCGATTCGAAAGCAAAAGCCATGGGCCACAGCGTGGAAATCACGTTGCGTCCATGGCTTTATTTTTACGAAACATAAATTATCATGCATTATGCCGCGACAGAATTTATCACGGAATGCCCTCATCCTAAATCAACAGCATGGAAGTCAGGCCGCATGCCATCGGAATCTGAGCTCGTGCCGGAATAACTCATCACTCCTTTTTATTGTATTCGAATGAAATCTTAACGGGATCCGACATTCCATTCATAGACAGATAGGCGTCGCAGGTTCCCTTTAAATTGCCGGTAAGCTTGATCGTGAATTGGAAACTTCCCGTTTCCGTACTGGTCGTCCAGCCTTCGTACCGAACTTTCCCTTTCGAATCGACTATTTTCAAATTCACTTGGGACCGACTACCGTTCACGACCAGACCGTCGATCGTTAATTTCTTCGCAGCGGCATCCACCACGGCTCTTGCGCCGTCGATTGTAGTGCCACCCCCCGCATGGCCGTCAATGCCGAGAACTTCGATTTCATCAAGGAAGACCCAGACGTTGACCGGGAATTCGACTTTAACGTAGCGGGCAGACACTTTATCGGCTCCCGCTTTCCCCGACACACCATCTGTTATTCCGCTCCACCCCACGAACTCGGCCGAGGCAGCATCCTGTGCCGGTGGCGGAGTAACGGTTGCCAGCGTGCTCCAGGACTCGCCGTCAGATGAAACGGAAAAAGTGACGTTCTGAGGAAAATAGATGCCGGGTCCTTTATCCTGAAGAAAATGGGCTCTAATGGCCCCGATCGATTGGTTGCCGCCCAAATCAAATGTGATGGTGCGGCTTCGTTCGTCAGGGTAATCGCTTCCCGCATGGGCCTGCCACTGCTCGGTGCGGTAATCCGTCCCGCCGAATCGGCCGTCCGTAAGTTCGTTCCCGGAATCGGGATAGTTGCTGTTAGGAGGCAGTGAAACCGTGTAATTTTGGCCAAGAACCAGATTGCTGAGTCCCCCTCCGTCAGACCAGGTTTGAATGAGAACTTGGGCGTAGGAATCAAGCACCGTTGCGGCCGGGACCGAAATCAACCCTTGCGCTTGGACGGCCGGGTCGTGAATGTGCGCGAGAAAATCCTGCATATACTTCACGGCTTCCTTCGGCTTGTTATCGTCCAAAAGAAGCTTGATGGTCTGCAATCGATACAACAACTCATTGCCAAAAGCCGAATTGATTTCGTTCGACGCGACATAACGCTGTACAAGCTCCATCATCGTCTCCGGCGCCGGGCTGCTGTCAATGGCGTACGTTCCGTTCAAATACTGATACAGCCAGTCATACATTAAACGCAAACTTGGATCCTTGCTTACCCCTAAGTTGTAGACTGCATTATTGCCTTGATAGTGAGCTCTGAAGCCATTTTGCATCAGACCGGATCTGACGCCGCTGTCCAAGTATTCGATAAAACGCTGGCGAAGTACGGGATCTGTCAGCATTCCGTCATCAAATTCAACTTCGTTCCCCATTCCGTACCGCTTTGCAGTATTCGTAGCATCGTCCAGACGGTCGGAATCCATTCCGCCGAAGAAATAGTTAGGCTGAAGCGCAGCGGCATCGAACCCTACGTCTTTCCACATAAACATTTTGTAAGCATAGGAGTGTGGAATCCAGAAAACCTTCATGTTCATGGCGTGCACTTTATCCGACACCATGCGAGCGATGTCCGGTCCCGATTCGGATATGTCGATTTGTTCCGGCATCCAGTACATGCCGACAAGCTCAAGATTAGAGTAATTAGCTGCCTGCCATCTTTGCCGGGTCTGGTCAAGCCACCACTGCACCGCTTTTCCTCTGTTTTCAGACGCTTTTTCTTTGCCTACGACAGAGTCGTTGAAATTTAAGGAACCGCTACCGTCAATGTCGCCAAAATTGGTTAAGGATTCCCCTGGATTCGGAATCATTAACACAACCTTGATTTGATGATCGGGCTGTTTCAGCTTGGCCCCAACTTCTTTGGCAGCCTCATTCAACTGCTGCATATCGCCCGTGGCTGCAAATGTTTTATCCAAATACCATTTCCAATCGTCCAGGTTCGTTTGTCCCAGACCGAAATCGCGGCCGGCAGGCGAAGCAATCCCGAGATATAGAACGCCGTCATAAAGCCAATCGACCGGCTCGCCGTCTTTATTTACATAGCTGATATTAGGGATAATCCGTTCCTTCTTCCAATCGCCCAAACCATTCGCGTATTGTCCGTTATACAGCAGATTCAGATTCCGGATCCCGGCCGTAGCTTCCCCCGGCTCCAAAAAACGAGGCTGCTCGGCAGGAACCTTTACCGCACCGTCAACCTTGCCGTCCATACCCATAATTTCGATTTCGTCAATGTATTCCCACTGTGTAGGATGCATAAAAAAGGTCACCTTCACATAACGGGCATAAGCCAGCTCGCCATCCGAATTCCCGCCTTTGATTCCATCCCTGCTGCCATCCCATTCAAAAGTCTCATGTCTGGGCGGTCCTTCTCCCCACAGCAGCTGCGTAGCGTTATGGGAAAGCAGCCCCCAATTTTCCTTATCGTCGGAGACATACATCGATACTGACAGCGGCACGAGAATCGAATTCGCAGGAAAATCCTGAAAGAAATTAGCCGTGATCTTTCCAATTGACTTTTCCTCACCGAGATCGAACACGACTTCGCGAGTCTTTCCGCGCAGATGTCCTACCCATGCCGGGTCGTTCATATCCAATGCGCCGTATGTTCCGTCCGTAAGCTTGTATCCGTCATCGGGATGCGAAGCTTCCGGAGCTTCAGACCATTCATACGGAAGGCCCGCCGCGAGATTGCGGAATTGCCTCTCCTGCACAGCCGAAGATTCTGCCGCTTGATTTTCGTCTTTTGCTTGTGGTGCCTGTTCCGCTGCCTTTTCACCAGCATCCGTCAGTTGATCTAGATCGACCAGTGGATTACCTGAATCATTCCCTGCTCCCATCTGGTCTGCACCTGCCGCCTGCAGGACAGTCACATCCGGAACAAGCGATTTCGCCTGAACCGCAGAGAGCGGAGTCAGTAGTAAAACGGCCGCCATTAAACCGGATAACCATTTTTTATTCAAATTCATCAAGGTCAGCTCCTTTTCTTTATTCTCGAGTACAGAAATATCAAAAACTTTAAACCCTTATTTCTGTTCCGGGTGAACGCTAGATTTTAATCCCCCTTTCGCGAATTCCGCCATAAGCAAGCAGCAAAGCGTATAAGATAGGCTTCCTCCGGAAGAGGAAGCCGTCACCGCCGCATCCAGTGCCGCGGCACAAGTTTCCAGTGGGCAACGGCAGGAGTACAGCGCAGCCAAACACTCCGCACTTCGAGCGATTCTTAGGCATGGATAAGCAAACTTCGGTTTATCAGATTTCTAGTGATTCTGTTCTATTTCGCCTTTGCTGCCAGGAACTCGTCAATTTGCTCTTGCAGTTCCTGCTGAATTTTTTTGAGGGCAGGGCCAGCTTCCGCTTCAAATTTCTTCAATGTATCGTCCGGATCGATAACCCCGTTGAACAGCGCCGTGTAGTATTGCCCATCGACTGTATTGTACTGGCTGACCTCGTTCTGCACCGGGGTACTGTCGAATTCAAAGCCGGCCAAAATATCGGTTGTGAACATGTCGGCATCCTTAAGCACAGCGTTCAACTCCTCATTCTCGCCCTTCACATCGCTCCGCTCATCAACGGGATTCCACAGCCAGACATAGCCGAAAGCAGAGTAGCCAGCTGTATCCAGGGTTTTCATTTTGTCGTCGCCTACCGCTTCCCAATGCTTCCCTTCGATTCCGTAAGAAAGCAGGTCATAGTTTTCCTTCTCATTCGCCCAGTTCAGGAACATAATCGCCCGCTCCTTATTCTTGCTTACCTTCGGAACGGCCAGAAAGTTCCACTGTTTGAAGTCGGTGAAGTTCGCGCCCTTCTCCGGATTAAAGAAAGTGACCGTCTCCAGCTCGCTGTCCGGCACATTGTTCTTTAACGTGTTCTTGAGGGAATCGCCGATGCCGAACGCGCCGTTCGTGACGATTGCCACTTTGCCTGCCGAAATTGGCTGGTGAAAATCTTTCGTCGTCAAAATGTCCTTGAAAATCAGGCCGTCAGTAAACCATTTGCGTGTGTTCGCCAGCCACGTTCCGATCGGCTCCCGATCCTCCAGCAAATTGTAAACTTTGCCGTCATTGTTCTTGTAATAGAGCATCAGGCTGTTGCCCAGGGCGTGGGTCGGTCTGACATGGGTTTCGTAATCGTTCAGCGCATGGTGAGCGACAAATGAATAAGTGCCGGAGCCTGCGGTCATCGGGATGATGCCTTTCTCCTGCTCTTTCACCTTGTAGGCGAAAGCGATCAATTCTTCATATGTCTTGATTGGCGGTACGCCCAGCTTCTCGCGAATGTCTTTGCGCACCATGTAGGAATTGCCGGACATGTAGCTGACGCCAAGCGGAACGGCCATAATTTTGCCGCCGTACTTGTTGTAATCCCACATTTGCTGCGGCCGTTTCTCCAGCACCGTTTGGCCGTACTGGGCCAACAGGTCATCCAGTGGTTCATAGAATCCGTTTGCAATCATCTGATTGATGTGCAGCCATGGCGCATCGAAGATAAGATCGATGTTTTCGCCGGAAGCAAGCGTTACCTGTGTCTTTTGCGCCAGATCGGACCAGGGTACGAAGACGACGTCAAGCTTGACGTTGATCGTATCCTTCATTCGCTTTTCTGCTTCGGCGATGACCAAATCCATATCCGACGGCCGATCGCCGGGAATCATGATTTTCAGGGTCACCTCTTCAAGTTTGGCGTCACCGCCGGCGCTGTCTCCGGTTTGACCCGATGGCCCAGGCGCCTTCCCTTCCCCTTCGTTCTTGCCCGAACAACCGGCAATCGCGACGAGCGCGATCAATAACACAAGCGCGATGGACAATAATCTTTTCATGGTTCCTTCCCCCTGAATCAATAATAGAGAAAACAGACGGATGAGCCGGTTCATAAACAACAGCGGTTGAAAGCTCTAACCGGCCAAACGCCTTCACGCTTGCCGCTCTACCCTTTTACCGAACCAAGCGTCAAACCTTTAATAAAGAAGCGCTGTATGAACGGATAGACGAACACGATCGGGCCGATGGTAACGCAGACGATCGCCAGCTGCATGCCATAGGTCGGCACGACCACGTTGTACTGCGTTTGGCTCCCGCTCACATAAGCCATAACATTCAAGTTGGACATAAGCTGGCGGATCATCATCTGCAGCGGCAGCATTTTGTGATTGTCGATAAACAGCAATGACAAGTACCAGTCGTTCCAATATTGAAGCGCGTAAAACAGGCTCACCGTGGCGATAACAGGCAGCGCAATCGGCCAGATGATGCGAAAGAAAATATAGATATCATTGGCGCCGTCCACAGTCGCAGCTTCATTCAATTCATACGGCAGCGTCCGGTAGTAAGAGACAAGAATGAAGGCATAGAACGGATTAAGCAGATAGGGCAAAATGAGCGCCCACACCGAGTCCTTCAGCTGCAGCCAGTTGGCGATCAGCATGTAAAAGCCGACCAGTCCTGCGCCGAACAGCATCGTCAGGAAGGTTAGAAATGATAAAATATTGCGGTATTTCACTTTCCGGTGGCTCAGCGTGTACGCATAGGCAGCTGTCAAGAGTACGCCCAGCGCCGTGCCGGCGATCGTCACGATAATCGTAATGCCGTAGCTTAGAAACACCTGCTTGCCGGAAAGCAAAAATTTGTACGCATGGAGGCTGAATTTGCTCGGCAGCAACTGGTACCCCGCCGTCTGCAGAAGCGATTCATCGGCGAACGAGTTGATGAACACAATCCAGAACGGAATGAAGCAAAACAGCGCAAAAGCGCCCAGCACTGCGTACATCAAAACAAGAAACAACCGTTCTCTCATAGCGATCACACCTTACATTGTCCGGCGAAAAGGCCTTATGGGGCCGGGTCATTGCCGTTTCGTCGAACCTTTTTAGAATAGTCTTGAATCCGCGTCCACCTTACGCGCGATCGCATTGAAGATCAGAATCGTGACAAGCCCCATGCAGGACTGGTACACGACAACGGCAGCGGACATGCTGAAATTCCCCAGCTGCCTAAGCGCACGAAACGCATACGTATCGATGACATCTGTCGTTGGAAAGAGTATGCCGTTATCTCCAATGATCGCGTAAATCATGCCGAAATCGCCGTAGAAAATACGGCCAATGCCAAGCAGCGCCAATATCATCACGGTCGGCCGCATCAACGGCAGCGTTATGTAGCGCATCTGCTGCATCCGGCTCGCGCCTTCGATTCGGGCGCTCTCGTAATATTCCGAGGAGATGCCCGTAATGACGGCCAAAAAAATAATGGAATTATAACCGGCAATCTTCCAGGCGCTAATGACGGTTAAGATATACGGCCATACGCCAGGCGTCAAATACCAGTCCACTCCTTCGTAGCCAAGGGCGGAAAGCGCGCGGTTAATGAGCCCCTCGGATGTGCTGAATAGCGTCAACGTCATCATGCTGACAACAAGCCAAGAAATGAAATACGGTAAAAAAATAAAAGATTGCGTGATTCGCTTGAACAGCCTGTTACGAATTTCGTTCAGAAAGATAGCCAGCACGACCGCGCTGCCGAGACCGGTTACGAGAAACAGTGCATTCAGGAAAACGGTATTCAGCGTCACCCGCAGCCAGTCTTTCCCATTGAAGAAAAACTCAAAGTTTTTAAATCCGACCCATTCGCTCCCCCATATTCCATCGGATAGCCGGTAATCCTGGAAGGCGAGCAGATGCCCAGCCATGGGCATATACGCAAATACGACCAGAAACGCAATGCCGGGCAGCGCCAGCAAGTATAAATACCGGTTCCGCGACAGCTCGCGTACAAACGACCCGCCGAACCTTCTACGTCGCTCCAAAGAGCGTCCCTCCTTTCTTGTGCGGCTTGCAGGATTCGAACGGAGCCATCGTAGCATTCACGGCTGCGGCTTGCCTAGTTCTCATTGGCCGGATTCGGTTCTCGTGCGGCCGATTCGCGAGCGTTCGGCCGGTTGTTATTGGTCTGGTGAGTTCTCTATCGCCGCCCGCCCCGCCTGCTAATTCGCAGAGTTCCCGGCTATCTGCCGCGTCCGCTCCATCCGCTCGCTCGCCTTACTATCGCGGTATTGGCTTGGCGTCATACCGGTCGCTTTTTTAAATGCAGTGAAAAAGTGGCTTTTCGTCTGAAAACCGGACTGCTCTGCAATTTCGGTGATCTGCATGCTGGTCTGCTCCAGCAACTCCTTAACCTTCCCGAGCCGCTCGTTCAAGATGAAATTCGATAGAGGCATGCCATAATGTTCGTGAAACAGCTGCCGGACGTATTTGGCCGACAAAGCGATATGGTCAGCGATATCGTCTACCGACAGCATCGGGTCATGGGTATGGTAGCGGACGTACTCGATGATTTCCCTAATCAGCTTTTCCTTGCGATTGAATCCTTTTTGATCACTAAGCTGCCGGATCATCCGCCCGATCTCTTCCTTCAACCATCCATGAACATCAGTAAGCGTAGCGAACTGCCTCAAGTGACGCTCAATCCCTTCAACACTCTGGATAGACATCACTTTGCTGAACGACTTGACGATCGCAAACAGAAGCAGTTTCAGTTGGAATTGGCACTCGGTATATTTCATCGTCTGCAGGCGCGTAAACACCTCGTCCAGCATGGCCAGCACCTTCTCCTCTTTGCCGCTGCGAATCGTCTGGATCAAGCTTTCATGCACGGCGGAGTCGATCGGCGCTTGTAAATCGGCATACCGTTCAAAGTCTTGTTCGACGTAGATTTTGTCATCACCGCTGACAAACTTGAATAATGTCAGCTCGTTCATATCGTCGTATACTTTGCGCAAATCGTCATGCACGTGCCGCGCTGCGCTTTCGGCGATCGTCACGTCCAGCTTTACGTAACGCGTGACTTGACGGCTAAGCTCGTTCAGCTTTTTGGTCAACTCAGGATCAGGGGAGGAGCTTGCGGCGCCAACCAGCACGACCAGATGGTCGGTGCCAAAATCGACCACCTCGATCGGCCGTTCAGGTGTCCCAAGTAGTTCCTCTGCGATATTGCCGATGGCATACTTGAGCAGCTTGCGAGAGACGAAATCGTACCGCTCGGATATCTCGTAATAAGAATCGATCTTGATGACAGCCAATCGAAGCCAATCATAGTCAAGCAGGCACGATTCGCGGGCAAGCGCCGCTCTGCCGCTGTCGGTCAGCCGGCCCTGCAGCAGCCATTGCCGCAAATATTCGGTCTTGATCAGCGGATAATGATCGCGAAGCATCACGACGCCCTGCTCGATGACGCCGTAATCGTTCTCCCCCTTTACGCCCAGCTTCCGCTGCAGTTGATCCGCCAGACGGCGAAATGGCCCGACGAAAAGGCGCGAATTCCAATAGGCGACCAGAAGCAGCGCCGCGAGCAGCAAGAGCGAGCAGGCGATGATGACTGTTTTGAATGCCCCGGCCTTTTCACGGAATTGCTTCATTTCAGTGACAGATATAATGGTCCACTCCGGCGATTCCATCCGCGCATAATTGACGAATGCTTTCCCTCCCGTACGGCTTAGCTCAAATGAACCACCCTTCCGTCCCGGCTGAATGTTATCGATGGTCTCCTCGAGACCCTCAGCCCGTTCTCCCAGAATCAAGCTTCCTCGATCATCCACGATCGAGAGCAGTGTATCCGCCCTTCCGTCGCCTATCAAATGCTTCTGCAGCTCCTTCTTGTCAAACAGGACGACAAGATACCCGTCGCGGTTTTTCTGCACAGGAGTCGAAGGAAGCTGAAGCGCCAAATACGAGTTGTTTCCTATCTGGTGATCAAAATAGCGGAGGAAGGTCCCGGGAGTGCGCTCAATTCGCTGCAGCATAGGCTGATCGGCAAATTCCTCAAACGAAAGCAATCCGACTTTGGAGTCGATCACCTCATGTTTGCGAAAGCTAAATAAGTAAGCGGTTTCAATATAAGGTTCATTAGATAGATATTTCGTCAACACCCCCATCGTGCTGGCGTTTTGCAGCAGATTGTCGGCGGAAGCATACATCCAATTTTGCACGGTTTGGTCTTCGTACATGGTCAGGCTGTACCATTTTAACTTAGCCAGGATGTACTCGACCCGCTCTGCCATTTCGTCGATGCGGTCCTGATTGAACGTCCCCACCTGGGAGTATGCGAAATGAGAAAATCGGTTGGCCAGAAACAACGAGAGCGGTATGATGGTAATTGCAAAAAAGATACCGCTTATCACAAAAATGCGCCAGGATGTCGATCTGAACATAGTATCCCCCTGTCCCCCTTCGTCTTTAGGAGTTCTCTTACGACCAATATGTCCTATCATAATGCACCCCTTTTCCGTTTGCCTAGTTCTCATTTGTCCGTCAAGTTCTATTTCTCCGGATTCGCGCTGCAGCACCTACTTTTCTGCCCAAAGAATAAGGGATCTGATGTCCGTCAACCCGCATAACGGCACTCACGAACTGAGCTTTGAAGTATGGTCCATTCATCTGCCTGATGGACCGAAATGGAGGCGTCCCATACAGACGCCGAAGAACGAGAAGCAGCAGTTGCCAGCAGTTTCCAGACATTCGCAGACGCTGCGTCATGCTGCAAGGAGGAATATTCATAATGCTGTTCTTCATTCCAGTTGTGAGCCACTTCCCTCTGCGGAAAGGTAAATACATATCTAGATAACGGATACAGCGTACATAGAAGAACAGCACCCTCCGCTTTATGAGCGAGGGGTGCTGTCTCGATGGTCTTTCACATTCAATAGAAGAAACCGACCATTTGCATCATTTTAACCGTGACAATCAAATTTCATGTCAAATTCCAAAGTTGTGCGCATCTATCTATTCATGCTGTTGGACTCCATTCAACTCAGCTTCTGCCCACAGTTCGGACAGAAGTTCGCCCCTTCATTCTTCGCACCGCAATTCGGGCAGAAATTAGGCTTCTTGCTTCCTTCGGAAGAGGATGAAGACGCTGGTGCTGAAGTCTGCTGTCCAGCCGCTGGATTAGGGTTTGGACTCTGATTCTGATTGTTCTGATTCTGGTTCTGGTTCATATTCTTCATCATTTCATTGGCCATGTTCATTCCCATCATCATGCCGGCCATATCCGAAGCCGCTCCGCCGCCCTTCACTTTGCCGGAAGCGATGCCGTCCGTCATGCTCACCTGCTGGTACTTCTGCAGATTGCCGATCATTTCATGGGAAGCTGTCTTCGTGATCATGTCCTGGATCTCTTGCGGATAATTAAAGCTCATGACCTGGAAGCCGGTAATCGTCATTCCGTTGTCCATGACCTGCATATCCAGATCCTCCTGAATACCCTTCGCAATATCCGAGGCATTCGCCTGCAGATTGAACATATCCTTGCCTTCGCGGCTAATCCACTTCATGAGCAGTTGATCGAGAACCGAAGTAATCCGAATCTTCACGTCCTCAACCAGGTAGCTCTCCTTCATCCCGGCAATCTTATCAATCAGCGTCATATAGTCGGTCACTTTAAAATTGAACGTACCGTTGGCGCGGATCGGCATGCCGCCTGGAAGCTGAGGTGTTGGAATCAGGATCGGACTCTGCGTACCCCAGCGCACAGTGAATTCCTTGGTGTTGACAAACAAAACCTCAACGCGCATGCCGCTGTTAAAACCAAACTTGAAGCCCTTAAGCGTCGACAGGAACGGAATAATATCTGAATCGATATTATAGACCCCTTCCTTCTCAAAAACCCCTTCAATCTTGCCGTTGTTCACAAAGATTGCATCTTGCCCGGAGCGGATGATTAATTTACTGCCTTTCTTAATCTCCCGGTTGCTCCACTTCCAAAAAATCATATCATCTCTAAATTCTTCCCATTCCACTACATTGGAGAATTGATTCTTAAAAAATCCCATCTATTCCATCATCCTTTCAGTTAGAATTTACCGCTGCTGCTGCTGTGCGAATGACCGCCTCTAGTGACTCCGCCACCGCTGCCACCGCCCGAGCCGCTGCCCGTATTGCGCTCAATCTTCCGCTTGGTTACCGTTGTACGAATGTAACGGTCCTGCTGATCCAGTATTCCCGAGGTGCTATTATCCGCATAGGTCCGACTGTTGACCGTCACCCGGCCGCCGGAACGGTAAGCCATAATCCCTACGGCAACAGCGCCGATGGCTACGGCAGTACCCAGTTGAAACCAAATATTAAACAGAATATTATCGGGGTTCTTGCCAGGTTCAAAGCCCATATAGCGATGTGCGGTTTTGATGTATTTTTCAAAAGCCTGTTTATAATCGCCTCTCGACAAAGCTGGCGTAATCTTGCTGCGTATTTTAGTCAGTCTATCGGAATCGAGATACTTCTTCGCTTTGTAATAGCCTTCTAGATGTACGAAACGATCACCGTCACTAGAATCCATTACAATGGTCAAAATAACGGTATTGCCATGCGGCTTATCATACCCGGGGGCATACTCGTCATAGAAGTCTTCCGTCCATTGCTCATAGTCGTCATTTTCGACACGATCAACCGTCAGGATCATAAAGTCCATTTCGCGCTCCGCACCATACTTATTGGCCATGGCATTCAATTCATTGCGTTCTTCCGAACTAAGCAAATTCGCATCATCAAAAATCAATTGCTTGTCGCCATCAGCATTTACGATCCCGATGGGCATGATCCAGCATACAGTTAATAAGAATAAGACCATCCATAATGCATATCGTCTTTTCACAGGAATCCTCCCCCCATCATCCAGGAGATCAGCTTCAATGACAGCAAGGAGACGCCCGAAATGCCTGCAAACCATGCAGCTACCTTCGCTTTGCTGATCGGCGGCTTGCCGACCACCTTCCCTGTCTGACCATTCATCGCAAAGGTATGCTCCATTTTATTGTAATCATAGTGGACCATCCAGACCGGGAGCAAGACATAATCCGCTTGTTTTAATGTAGTATCGATCTGTTTATTCGTGAAATTTACGGTCGTATACCCTGACACCGCAGAGGAGATATAGGAATCAATGTAAGATTGAATCTTATCCTTCGCCCGTGGATATAGCTGTTCGTCATTGTAACTGTATTTCTCCGCAATATAACCAGCCAGATACGGCGTCTTAAAATCCTTCAACTGCTGGTAGGGAAACGGCTCCAGTTTATCCATCACTTCGTCATTCATCTTCTCCGAAGCATCGATCGGTACCTTCACATAATTCAAACGAATCTTTCGGTAGATATCGAAGTGCTGTGTCTCCGTATATTCATAATCGCCCCGAGTATAGGTTCTGACCTTGGTGCCATGACCATGAACCTCCACCCGATTATGTAAATCATAGAGCCAGAAGGGCACATACATCCCGGTAATTCCCTTGATCCGGTCTGCTGTCATGAAGTCGCTTGGCGTCAAAAGGCCGTTTCTGCACCATTTCTTGAAAGCCTGTATGGCTTCTTCCTTGGTAATTGAAAAGGGGATAACCATCGCGGGAGCTAGTTCTCCGCTTAGCCGATCACTCAGTACAACAGCAGATCCGCAGAAGCTGCAAGTCGTAGCGCTCGTCTCCGGATCGGTCACGAGAACGGCCCCGCAGCTGGTGCAATGATACTCCTTCACTTCGTCTTCTATAAACACCTGCTGCTTCAGCGGGTCTGGAATTTCCTCGATATTATCGGTTCTGCCGCAGCTTGGGCAAGACAGTTTTCCTGTATTGCCGTCAAAAACCATGCTGCTGCCGCAGTTTGGACATTTATATTCAATAACCGGCATTCAATCACCTCGATAACAATGAATGGACTGCTCTATTTACTCATTCTGCTTCAGCTTTTCTTTTATGGCGGCTAATTCATCGTCCGCACGAGTAGCCTCGGGCTTGGCAGATCCGCCCTTCTCCATGCTTTTCTCCAACTCTGCCATCAGATCATCCAGATCGTCTTCCTTCGCTCCTGCACGTAGTTCAGCCAATGCCTCGGCTTCATACAAAGCGCGGCTCGCCTTCTCCTCGAGCGTGTTGAAAGCCGCACTGGTACCACTTAACGCGGAACCACCCGAGTTTAATTCCTGCTGGGTTTTGGCGGCGGCCATTTTCCCTTTGATCTCGGTGTATCGCGCCTCTAACTTGTTCATATCCGATTCCAGCTTATCCTGCATCTGCTTCATCTTATCGGCATTGGCGGAAGCTGCTTCATATTCAGTCTGGAGATCGGTGAGCTTTTCGGCCTGCACCGCTTTTTTCTCCAGAAACTTCCGAGCGGCATCCTCGTCTCCTGCTTCCACCGATTTCTCGGCGTATCGCTGCAGTTTCTTAATCTCGGCTTGGCACTCATCCAGCGCCCGCTTTGATCTTCGTTCATCCGCTTGCACGGAGGCCGTCTCTGCCTTCACTTTACCCAGGTCGCTGTTCAAGCTCCGCATATAAGCATCGATAGTCTTCTCCGGATCTTCCGTCCGTTCCAGTAATGCGTTTATGTTCACCTTCATCACATCTTTAAACCTCGATAAGATTCCCATCATGAGTTTCCCCCTCGAAAAGTTTACATTTAATCTATAATACCCTATAAATCGCCAAAAGGTTTCATTTGCACAGATCCAATGGAATATATGTAAATAAATAACTATCAATTCCAAAAAAATAACCCTCCGACCTAGTTGATCGGAGGGTTGCGTCTATATTAGTTATCATCCCGTATTTGGATGCGTTTCTTACCGTTATCAGGCAGTTTAGGGATTTCAAGCTTGAGGATCCCGTCTTTCAGCGAAGCGGTGATTTGGTCTTCCGCTATGTTCTGCACATGAAATTTGCGTACATACTCGCCATAATGGCGTTCCTTCCGGACAATATGCTGGTCCGCATCCTCCACATTGCTTGATTCCTTGCGCACGGCCTTGATCGTTAAGTAAGGGCCTTCGTAGCTGATTTCGATGTCGTCTTTTTGAAAACCAGGCAGCTCTGCTTCAACGAGGTATGCACTCTCTGTCTCTTTCACATCCGTTTTAAAAGACATCATCGAGCTCTTGAACGGCGCAAACAGTTCCTCATTAAACGTATCTTGGAAAGTTCTCATCAGCTGTCCAAAAGCATCCTCTCTTCGCTTCCCGAATGGCATCAATTCAAACATCATACATTCCCCTTTCTCATTTGACCTTGTTTGACCTTACGCTTTAATTATATGCCTGACAGCCGTAAATGCCAAAAGCGATTCCGAAGGAAATACGGGCAAAAAGACGGATTTGACGCTGTTTTTCAAAGGAAAATGTGATGGATCTTTTAGTTTGACCTTTTTCGACCTTTATTCTGTTTCTCTTCCATTTACACTGCAATATCGATATTTAATGGGCAAAAGGTGACTATGGGGATTGAAATGCATCACTCCCAGCTACCTCAAAAATCAAGCATACAATCATTTTAGATGAATACATGTATATCACATGTATATATGATTGCAGGACATTGGCTCCAAGTAATGTTTCATGACATTATCGGATTTGGAAAGCGATTACATTTAAATTCGGAAAAATTAATGTTAGAGTTATTGACACATTTCAGTTTTTAATATAATTTTATATACAGGTAAAATACAGGTATAAAGAGGTGGGGCTATTGTGGGAAAATTGCTAACAAGAATGAATCGTGAGAAGTATATCTATTTATTGCTTCTTCCAGGTGTACTGTATTTCATTATATACCGGTATGTGCCAATGGCCGGACTGGTTATCGCATTTAAAGATTTCAATCCCTTCACGGGATTTTGGAATAGCGACTGGGTTGGTATTAAGCATTTTGCCCGCATGTTTGAGAGCAGCGAAGTCATTCAGGTGCTGGTCAACACCATCCAAATTTCACTACTCCAAATATTCGTGGCCTTCCCTGTCTCTATTATATTGGCGTTAATGCTGAACGAGCTTCGCCATGCCACGCTTAAGCGTTTCATCCAATCCTTGATCTACCTGCCCCACTTTCTGTCATGGGTCGTTGTCGTCGGCATCTTCGTCGTATTTCTTCGCGGTGAAGGGTTAGTAAACTCGGTCTTGGCAAACTTCGGATTGGAAGCGATTCCATTCCTTACGGATCCGGCCTACTTTAAGCCCATCATTATTCTCCAGGTGATCTGGAAGGAAGCCGGCTGGGGCACCATCATATTTTTGGCAGCGCTTGCAGGGGTTAATCCTTCGCTTTATGAAGCCGCTGTCATTGATGGAGCTAATCGCTGGAGACAGCTTTGGCATGTCACGTTGCCAGCCATTCGCGGCGTCATTATTATTCTGTTCATTCTTCGGCTCGGCAGCGTTCTGGACACTGGCTTTGAGCAAATCTTCTTGATGCTGAATCCATTCAATATGGATTCCGGCAATGTCCTTGATACGTATGTCTACTTCAAAGGTATCCAGCAAGGCAATATCGGCTTTGCCACTGCTGTCGGCATGTTCAAAGGCGTGATCGGCCTCGTGCTGGTGCTTTCAGCCAATCGCTTGGCAAAGCGGTTTGGCGAGGACGGATTATATTGATGCTTCTAACGACTCCTGATTAGGAAGAAGGCGATTGTAACTTATGTTGAAACGTTCACTAGGCGAGCGAGCGATAGACGGGCTGAATCTTGCCATTTTAATCATTATTGCATGTCTTATGCTGCTGCCGTTCATTCACATTCTCTCGGTATCTTTCTCGTCGTTACAGGATGTTCTCCAGAAAGACTTCATCCTGTGGCCTACGAACTGGGCTATCGATGCATATCTAGCCATCTTTGCTTCTGATTCTTTCATTCGTTCCATCTTCGTTACCATCTATATCACCGTTGTCGGAACGGCTGTAAGCCTGATTCTCACGGCCACAATGGCTTATGGACTAACGCGGAAAGTTCTGGGGCAGCGCGTCATTCTGCTGATGGTCATCTTCACCATCCTGTTCAACGCAGGCATGATTCCGATTTATCTTGTTGTGAAGGAAACCGGCCTCATGAACACCCTGTGGGCATTAATCATTCCAAGTGCCATCAGCTCCTTCAACCTCATCGTCATTCGGCAATTCTTCCTTAGCATACCGAATGAATTGTCAGAAGCTGCATTGATCGATGGAGCAAGCGAGATTCGTACCTTCTGGTCGATTATCATCCCGCTCTCCAAACCCGCTTTAGCTACATTCGGCTTATTTTACGCCGTGGGGCATTGGAACAAATATTTTGAAGGGATCCTCTATCTCAACGATGCGGCAAAATGGCCCATCCAGGTCGTTCTTAGGCAGATCGTCATTATGAATGAGGCTACCTCTACCCTAGGCTCTGATGTTATGGCGCAGCTGGAAAACCAGCCGCCGCCTGTAACGATTCAGATGGCAGCAATCCTTGTAGCCACGTTGCCGATTCTACTGGTGTATCCATTCCTGCAAAAACATTTTGCCAAGGGGGTGATGATCGGCTCTGTGAAAGGGTAATATGCCGGGAATTCCGGAATGCAGCTATACGATTGGCAACTCATAATGGAGGGGATCAGCTCAATGAATATCCGAAAATCAATGATGCTATGGGTAGTATTGATTCTTATGTTCACAGCAGCTTGTTCAAACAGCAATGGTACGACCACACCGAAGGAAGGCGTGGACAGCGGCACCAATCAACCATCAGATGCAAAGAAACCGGAAGAAACCTATAAAATTACGGGGGCAACTTACATATTCGGCAATCCGCCTCCGAAAGACGGGCGTGGCCAAAAAATGTTGAACGAGAAGTTCAATGTCGATTATTTTGCTGAAAAAATACCGAATGACAACTTCGTAGAGAAAATAACAGCGATGGTTGCTGGCGGGAGCATGCCTGATCAAATCAGCTTCCGTTCCACCAATATGGACTTATTCAATCGCTGGGCCGAACAAAACGCTTTCCTCCCGCTAAACGACTACATCGAGGAATTTGATTATTTGAAGGCGATACCTGATGAGCTGTGGCTGCCCTTCACCGTTAACGGTAAAATCTACGGAATTCCGACCTGGTCTCCGGTCGAATCCCAATCGTTCATGGTACGCAAGGATTGGCTCGACAATTTGGGTCTTCCTGTACCTACAAGTTACGAAGAGCTGAAGAAAGTCGCCATTGCGTTCACGAAGGATGATCCGGACCAGAATAACAAGCAGGATACGTACGGTCTTGCCATTGGCCAGGATATCAATCCGACCTTCGCCATGGGTCCTTACTGGCAGCATGACACCTGGTATCACCAGGATGCAGAAGGTAATTACATTCCAGGCCTGATCTCCGAAGGAAGAAAAGAGCTCATATCGTTCTTCCATGACTTATACAAGGAAAAGGCGTTGACCAGTGACTTCGCCGTTGTGAACTGGGCAGATACGAACAACGAATTTTATTCCGGCAAAGCAGGCGTATTCCTAATAGCACCTCGCGGCATGTCCCAGGATTACATGGAGGCTCTGCTTGCCATCGATCCGAAGGCCGAATTCGTTGTACTGGAGCCGTTCGCTGCACCTGATGGCTCGCAAGGCTTCACAGCTGGTGCCGGTTTCTCCAGATTTCTCACACTTAACGCCAAACTGGCCAATCAGCCGGACAAAGTGCGTAAAATGCTGGAGATCCATGAGTTCTCGCGTCAGTATTATCAAGCATCGAAAGTGACTCCAGACAATAAGGACTTCGACTGGTTCTATGGCAATGAAGGCGTGGGCTACAATTTGGACGAGAATAACGTACGCGTTCCTATTAACGAGCCGGCCAGCGGCACAGAGCCATTCCTGTATTTCATTGATAGTACGGCTTGGATTGGTCCTGAAGACGATGCAGAGTACCCCCGCGCCTACTCTGAACCGAAGCTGATCGATGCAACGCAGCAGCTTGTCGATATTAACAAAAAGTATAAGCTTTATTATCCGCCGCATGTAGGCATCATCTCACCGAAAGAGACCGAGGTCGGCGCTGAATTGACGCAGCTGCTGATGAATGAGCAGACCAAAATGATTACGGGCAATCGTCCGGTTTCCGATTGGGATGCGATGGTCCAGGAATATATGAACCGCGGAGGCGCGAAGATTATCGAGGAATACAACGCAGAAATTAAAGCTCGCGGCTATACCGAGCGTCTGTGGAAATAACTTTATTGGTTTAATTGATACCATGTTGGGCTTCACGAAGGCCCAACATCTTTTTTCTCATTACTTCATTTAAAGGTTGTGACAACGATGCCAATGGCTCGAATAGGAGTATGGCTGGATCAAGAAGCCGTAAATCATAGACACCGATATGGCGTCAACGTTTTTCAGCGATATATCTATGAAATCCTGGATCATGCAGGATTCACATATCAGCGGTTGGATCGGGCGGAGCTTATCCATCCGGACAACGTCGACATCGTCATTGCAGCTGTAGTAAGCGAACGCCCGGAAGATATGGAAGCTCTGTGGTCGTTCATGATGCAGGGCGGGATTGTCATCTCGTATGCTGGTTTGGGACCTCTCGCTGCCAGACTGGGCTTAAGGCCGTCCCGAGAGGAAGCCGTCAGCTATGCCGATTTTCAATCCGCGTGGTACAGCGACGTACCTATCCGCTGCTTCGATGCTCATCCATGGGAATGGGCAGCTGATGTCCCTGAGTTTGACTGCACGTTTCACGGCTCACTCCGCCAGAACCGCCCGGAAGGGGCGGAATGCGGCACGCTGCTTCACAGCTTCCAGATCGGGCAAGGCCGGCTGGAGCGTTGGTCCGTCGATATCCCGGCTACCATCGTCAGACTCCAGCAAGGTAAAACTCCCATCGTAACTGATGGCCTGCCCGCTCCGGACGGTACCGCTTCAGTTGATGACTGGATATTAAAAGCAGACGACGACATTCAGCAGGACTGGGAATATGACCGGACACAAACAGAGACAGGGATGGATTACTTCGCCCACCCTTATGCTGATCTCTGGAAGCAGGTTCTCGCAGGGCATCTATTACATGCTGCAGCCGGGCAAGGCTTGACGCTTCCCTTCGTGGATTATTGGCCGGACGGAGTTCAGCACGTCGCCATGATCTCCCATGACAGCGACTTGAACATTGACAAGGCAGCTGAAATTACGCTGCAAGTCCTGCGGGAGCAAAATGTGCAAAGCACCTGGTGCATGATTGAGCCAGGATATTCTCCCCATCTGTATGACCAGATCAAAGCGGACGGCCATGAGCTTGCGCTTCATTATAATGCACTCGAAATGGACGGTGGCTTCTGGTCGGAGGATGAGTTTGTACGGCAGTTAAGCTGGTTCAAATCTGCTACTGACTCTACCAATGTCATCTCCAATAAGAATCATTACACCCGCTTTGAGGGCTGGGGGGAACTCTTCGACTGGTGCGCGAAATATGATATCGCCTCCGACCAATCCCGGGGTCCAAGCAAAAAAGGGAATATCGGCTTTATTTTCGGAACCTGCCACCCTTATTTCCCAATCGCATGGTCCGATCAGCAAAACCGGATGTACCCAGTACTGGAAATTGGCTTTTTGACACAGGATCTTGATCATCACGCACTCGCCGACCAAAGCGTTATCGGCCCCTTTTTGGAAAGGGTCCAGCATGTAGGTGGGGTGGCACATTTCCTGTTTCATCAAACGCATATTCTGCAGCAGCCCAAAGTGAGGGAAGCGATTGTGGCGGTCATTCAGGAAGCCAGAAATGCCGGCTTTGAATTCTGGACCGGGAGCCAGATCAATGAATGGGTACGTGCGAAGCGTCAAATTCGGTTAGAAGGCATTGATTCCTCCGGAGAACCTGTCGTTAACAATCCAGGGCAAGCCAGAGCGGCCGTCGTTTGGACCCCCCTGCTCTCCGATGAGCCGAGCGAGGCCGAGGAATTGCAGATTCAGTATGGCATTCGATGCAAAAAAACGATACTGGCATGATGATATTTTAGCGGGGTGAGTCTATCCATGAATCAGATGCACAAGCTCGCCATACATGGCGGCGATAAAACCAAAACAACGCCTTTTGGCACTGGCAAACGATTTGGGCTGGAAGAGGCGAAGGAATTGCTTGAGGCGCTGGAACAAAACACACTGTTCTATCACTTCGGCCATAAAGTAAATAAGTTTCTGTCCGATTTCAATGATATGTACCAGGTCCCTTACAGTGTAGCCACATCGTCGGGAACGGCCGCGCTCCATGTAGCCCTCGGCGCTGCTGGCATCACAGTCGGTGACGAAGTCATCACAAGTCCCATTACGGATCAAGGTACCGTCATCGGCATCCTGTATCAGAATGCAATTCCGGTATTCGCCGATCTGGACCCTCATTCATATAATCTGGATCCGGCCTCCATTGAATCACGCATAACACCAAGAACGAAAGCAATTCTGGTCGTCCATTTGGCAGGCAATCCTTGCGATATGGATCCCATTATGGAGATCGCCAAAAAGCATAATCTGAAGGTTATTGAGGATTGTGCCCAAGCTTATCTGACGAAATATAAAAGCAGACTGGTCGGCACGATCGGTGATTATGGATGCTTTAGCACCAATGACTTCAAGCATATCTCGACCGGGGACGGTGGCATCGTCACCGTGAATTCCGGTCTGGAAGAGGACTATCATCGTACCCATGCCTTCTCTGATAAGAACTACCGCCGGATGGGGACCGACGTGGGACGAACGCCGGAAAGTCTGGCACCGAACTATCGAATGACCGAACTCCAGGGCGCTGTCGGCATAGCCCAGCTGCAAAAGCTGGAGTGGATATGTGAGCAAAGAAGCCGGATCGGTATGACGCTGGACGCTGGGCTGCAAGAGCTGCCCTCCCTGTCTATTATGAAAATACCCGAAGCGAGCACCTGTACTTATTGGTTCTATATGTTCCGGCTCGTTATGGAGAATTTGACGTGCAGCCGGGAGGATTTCTGCGCTGCACTGAGTGCCGAGGGCATCACAAACAGAATGGGCTATATTCCCGATGTCATCTATATGCAGCCCATGTTCCAGCAGAAACATGCCTATCCCGGCAGCACATTCCCGTTTGAGCTCTCTGATGTACACTATCAGCGGGGCGATTGTCCTCATGCTGAAGCCATTCTGCAGACGGCTGTGCAAGTGCCCCTGAGCGAATTCTACACCCATCAGGATGTCCTGGACATCGTTACGGCCATTCGCAAGGTTGCTCTATACTATCAAAAATAAATGGCATGAGAAATGGGAGGAAACCACGATGAGTTTTTCGGATTTGGGCATACCGGTCGATGCCGTCGAGTCCCGAACTGCAGCTGTCTGCACCAACGATTCAGGAGAGAGTCGGGTCGTTATCGCAGCCAAAGGCTTCCTGATCGTTGTTGATCCGGCAACCGGCGATTGCCAACAAGTGAATTTCCCGAATCGGGACGTCGAATACCCCTACGATACGTTCAGCAGCAAGGATGGCATGTTCTATATAGGAGCGGGCGTTATGTTCTATGCGTTTGATCCGTTTCGGCTTGAGTTCATGGATGCCCTGCGGGTGGGAGAGCAGGATGAGCTATGCGGATTCAGTTATGCCGAAGATGAACAGGGCGATATATATATGGCTTCATATCCGCAATGCCGCCTCTACCGCTATCGTAAATCCGAGCGTGATATCTCCCCCTTGGGCTCTGTGGATATAGAACAGAAGTATCCTTTCCATATGGCGGTTGACAGCCATGGCTGGGTCTATATTGGAACGGGAACATCCAAAAAGAATATCATCGCCTATGATACCCGCAGTGGGGAGAAACACTCCCTGCTGCCGGATCATCTGCGGACGACCGGTGTGGGACTGGTAAGACAAGGATACGATGATCAGCGGGATATTCGCGAACAGGATTATCTTGCTTACGCCCAAATCGGCAGCGATTGGGTCCGACTTGAACGCGGAGAAATCATCGAAAATATGCCAAGGGAACAGCCCCCCCGCTCATGGTATAGCGGTGAGAGCTTCGGAAAATTACATCGCCAGCTCCCAGGGAACTGGCAGGTAATCCGGCACAGCCTGTCCGAACGCGTGCTGATCCTTCAGCATCGTCTGACAGGGCAGCTTACGTCGATTCCCCTATCCTATAGCTCGGAAGGTGCATCGCTCTCGCCCCTCTTCCTCGGGCCGGACCGGAATATTTACGGAACATCAAACCACCCCTTGCACTTCTACATATATGAACCCGATCAAACAAGATTACATAATTGGGGGCCTCATATTATCGAGAACGGCGCTGGCGGCAATCTGGCTGCTTATGCGACCCAAGGCAATTGGATTGCCGGAGCCGCCTATCCAGGCGGTGGTCTTCATCTCTACGACATTTCGAAGCCGATTCATATAGATAAAACAACAGGAGAGCTGCGCAACCCGATCTGCGTAACGGAACATCCGATCGATATTCATCGGCCCCGATGTGCCATCGCGCTAAGTGGAGGCGAGCATATCGCTTACGGCGGTTTTCCGGGCTATGGGAGGGTAGGCGGAGGTTTATGTTTCTATCATCTTCCCTCAGGTGAGGATATGCTCATTCCCCATACGGAACTCATTCCGGATCAAAGCACCATGGCATTGGCTGAGACGATGAATGGGCATCTGATTGGGGGTACAAGCATTGAAACTCCAGGAGGCGCGGATCCGATAAGCAAAACGGCCTGTATCTATAAGCTGGACTGGCGAACCCGTACCCTACTGAACAGCTGGCAGCCCCGGGCGGATATTCGCGAATATTCCTTGCTCCTTGTGGACTCCAGAGACTGGATTCATGCGCTAACATCCAGTTCGGAATATATCGTTTTTGATCCGATAACCGAATCGCTTATCCACCAGGAAAGCCTCCAGGATTGGGGCGCAATCGTGCGACAAGGCTGGGAACTGGATGAAGCCGAAGGCTGCATTTACGGGGTACTCAGCAAAGCCGTATTCCGCATTCCCCTTGGCACCTTAACGCCTGAGCTGTTAGCTACTCCGCCAGCTCCGATTACCTCGGGCTTCGTCAAGCGGGACCGTACGTTGTATTTTGCAATCTCCACGCATCTGTGGAGCTACTCCTTATCAGAGAGGTGAATGATGAATGACTTATCCCTTATCGCGGTTAACAGAGACATCCTTTCCCAGTTTACTGGAAGATGTCGCAGATCACCAGGATTGGGTATTGAAAAGGGACCGAATCACATCAGTGTGGCAACAATATATCGGCTGGATGCCTGATTCCATCCCTTGCCGGTATGAGATTCACTCTGAAGACCAAGAGGCAGATCACACTCGCATTCATCTAACCTATGCAACTGGTTACGGCGATCATGTAACAGCTTATTTACTCATTCCAAGCCAACCGGCAGCCTCGGAGGATGGCAACAAGCGTTATCCGGCCATGCTGGCACTGCATCCCACCGATCCGCACGGAAAGGATGACATAGCAACGAGTGCCGGGCGGGCAGGCCGCAGATATGCACTGGAGCTTGTCACCAGAGGATATGTCGTGCTTGCTCCGGATACGATTACAGCTGGAGAGCGTATTTATGAAGGGACAGAGCCTTTCCAGACCGCTCCGTTCTATGCGGCTCATCCGTCCTCTACCGCCGTCGGCAAGATGATTCATGATCATCAACAAGGCATCTCACTGCTGCAATCGCTCCCCTATGTAGACCCTGATCGGATCGGGGCTATCGGCCATTCGCTGGGCGGTTATAATGCCTACTTCCTCGCAGCTGTAGATGACCGGATTAAAGCTGTCGTGTCAAGCTGCGGCTTCTGCCCTTTTATGCAGGACCCTACTCCGGAGCGCTGGGGACAGCGGGAATGGTTCTCACATATACCGAAGCTGACGGATGATTTGAACGAGGGCTTTGTTCCCTTTGAATTCCATGAAATTATGGCTCTCATGGCACCAAGGCCAATCTTTAACTGGTTCGCACAGAATGATGCCATCTTTCCGAATTGGCAGGCTGCATCATTTGCCTCCCTGGATATTCACCGCTTGTATCAATGGCTGGGCTATGAAGAGAACTACATATCCTTAATGGGTAATGAAGGTCATAACTTCCCGGATCCGATTCGCAATATGAGCTATCAGTTTCTGGATCGTTGGTTGAAAGTGGAATCTAGTATAAAATAGAAATACGCTAGTATATAATAGAAAGAAGCTGATATAACGTTATAGGAGCGGATTGTTGTGTTACGTAGAAGAGATGATTTCACGAAACGGTATCAAAAATTCAAGGATGACCTCCGCGGTGAAATACTAAGCGGACGTATTAAACCGGATGAATTTATACTACCTGAGAATACATTGAGCGAACAATATCAGCTTAGTCGCGTGTCCATACGTAAAGTTCTTGCCGAGCTTGTCGAAGAAGGTCTCATTGAAAAAATATCGGGCAAAGGAAACCGGGTTCTCGCTCCGATTAACGGTCTTGCCGTCAGAGAAACGATTAAACTTGCATGGTTTTCGACTTCTTATGAAATCGATATTGTACGCGAGATTGTTGATCGATATCAAGCGTCGCAGCCCTTTGCCAATGTTGAGCTTACGATTATACCGGAATCCGGCTATATGGAGACCATCGTCCAAATGATTGAGAGCGGTGAGGGGCCGGATCTGTTCATGGTGTCCGATAGTCAGTTCCGTCACTTGCTGGACATGAACAAGGCTCATCTAGTAGAGCCATATATCTCGCCGGAGCTGCAGCCCGAAGCTGACAGCTATCCGAAGATTTATGAGTTATTCCAATTGGCAGGCGAATCGATCATCACACCTTTCCTGTTCTCGCCCGTCGTCATATGCTATAACGAGAGCTTGTTTGACCAAGAAGGGATCAGCAGAGAACACACCATTCATAATTGGGACGCGTTGGTCCAGACCGCGAAGAAACTCACGGCCGATCTGGATGAAGATGAACGAATCGATCACTATGGCTTCTGCTTCTCCTCTTCTCCCCATCGCTGGCCGGTGTTTATGCTGCAAAATGAGGGGAGTTTGGCGTCATCCAATCGAACCTGCAATCTAGACAATGCCAACACGATCGAGGCTTTACAATTTTGCCTGGACTTAATGTATAAAGAAAAGGTCTCTCCCATCTATTCGCATGGCAGCGAGTACTTGGCAGAGTCGTTATTTGTAAAAGAACGGGTAGCCATGATCCTGAGTACGTACTATTTCATGAATGAATTCCGGGGAAGCTCGCTGCGCTGGAATGTCCGTCCTGTTCCGAAGGAGAAATCCGAGGGAACGCTGCTGCTTGGCGGAGGACTGGCAATCAACAAGAACAGCCAGCGGCTGAAGCTGACCCAGAGCTTCGTTGATTATATGGTCGGGGCAGAAGCGCAGTCACTGCTCAAAAAACTGGGATGCACCATTCCGGCACGCCGGGAAATTGCGGAGGACGATTCCTTACTGGATCCGCAGATCCACCCCAAAGATTACAATATCTTCAAGGATATTTTGCCTTATGCCAAAACGCTCTTGGAGCTAAACTTGTCGGACAGCGAACTCAATCTGCTGCGTGATGAAATGCAGCTGATGTGGATGAATATGGAGGGTCCTCAAGATGCTTGCAGCCGCATCGAAGATCTCATTAATCAGAGCCGAAAATAAGCTGGAGGCATCGCTAATTCCCGCTCCAATTATTACGATGATATTCACATAAACCGCCCTCCTGTAAATATGGAGGGCGGTTTTTTAGGGTATTCGTTAGATGGTCGAGAAAACCAAAAAAAGGAGCGCATGAACTACGCTCCTCCTGTCTGTTATTTATAGCCACCGTTTCGCGGGCGGCTCAAAAATGATCATGGTAGTTACTGTTCTTTCACAATAAGATCGATTTCACTCTTCAATAAAAGGTATCGATGCACGCTTCTCACGATCGGAACTTTGGTCAGCTTATTCTTATCGACATAGCTTCTCATTTGATCTTTGGATAAACCTAACAAATGACCTGCCTCAGAAACGGTTAATACCTCTTTTCTGCTGGTTGCATTAAACGTTTTTTTCACCTTTAAATTCCAATCTTCGAATACCTGCATGTCATCCTCAACCTTTCTTGTACGCAACGAATGAAACAAAATACTTAAGGAGCCGCGAAATTTGTCTCCTACGATTTCGTATCCTTACGCTGATTTTTTCGGTAAAGCTTGATTTGCTGATCCGACGAAACAAGGATCGGCAAGACTTTATTGCTGCTAACCATGGACGATTGACATTGTGAGCAAATGGGAACTTCCTTGAACGAGAAGTTATCTCGAATCCAACCGTTACACCCTTCCTTCGTACAAGACCAAATGGCAGTCATCTCTTCCGGCAGATTCTCCAGCGGTTTATTCCAAGAATAAGACAATGAATTTCCCCCTTAGCTACATTTTTTAACGTCTTCATGCCTTTCAAGCTTACCTAAATATAAGAAAACGTCCATCGACGTATTTTCTCTACTGACAGGCCGCCGTATAAGGAGGCTGTTCTTGCCCTTCTTCATTTCTGTACTACCCAGCTTCGCAGGAAGCTTATGCATTCCGTCAATTTAAAAAAAGACCCCAAACGAAAGGTTTGGGGATCTTTTTTCGAAGTTTTACAGTTTTACAACGTTCTCGGCTTGCTGTCCGCGGTTACCCTGGACGACATTAAATTCAACACGTTGTCCTTCATCAAGCGACTTGAAGCCGTCACCTGTGATCGCGCTGAAGTGTACGAATACGTCTTCTCCACCTTCAACCTCGATAAAACCAAATCCTTTTTCTGCGTTAAACCATTTAACTGTTCCTGTTTGCATAGAAACACCTCCTAAATTTATATGACTTTCTCATTTTTTGGTTAAAAAATAAAAAATTCACATATTGCACAAGGTTCATTATCAAAATAATAACCCTCTGCAATATGTGAATCCAGGTCAGAATCTCAATATATTCAGTATACCCTAGTGGATCTGAAATAGCAAACGGTTCCCGGCATGATCTGCAACCTATACAAAAAAAAGCGGCCGTCTCCCGGTAAACTACCGAGAAACGGCCGCAGTTGCCAATTGCTACATCTGGGTACCCGTCTGATAACTGAGCAGCTGCCGGAAGGTGCCTTTGTGATCCTGGGAGAGCTGCTGATAGCCGCCTTGCTGGATCACCCGGCCCTGATCCATCACAATGACCTGATCCGCATGGCGGATCGTAGACAGTCGATGGGCGATCACGATGATGGTCATACTTCCTTTCAGCTGCTCTAACGCTTCCTGAATCCGCTGTTCATTCTCGCTGTCGAGCGCGCTTGTGGCTTCATCCAGCACAAGAATGGACGGCCGCTTCAGAATGGCTCTGGCCAGTACGATTCGCTGGCGCTCGCCCCCCGACAGGCGAATCCCTCGGTCACCGATAACGGTATCAAGACCTTGGGGGAGTCTGTGAACGAATTCATCAGATGCGGAGAACCTCAGCGCCTCCCACAGTTCATCATCCGATGCCTCGGGAGCGGCCAGCTTCAGGTTATCGCGAATACTCTCATTGAAGAGAAACGGATCCTGCGCCACATATCCGATACTTCCCCGGAGCGACAGAAGCCGGTGTTCATCCTGGATGGACAAACCGTCCACAAGAACTTCCCCGTTCTCCGGCTGGATTAGCCCCATGAGCAGATCGATCAGCGTGCTCTTGCCTGCACCCGATTTACCGACGATGGCGGTCATACGATTAACCGGAATAAACAGGTTGATGTCTCGCAAGGCATAGATGGGGGAAGAGGAGTCATATCGGTAGTTCACATCACTGCAAGTGATTCCTTCCTGCAGTTGAAGCGCCTCCCCCTCCTTCATCGCAATTGAACCGGCCAGCTCCCGGTCCGCCTCATATTCCGCTTGCAGCTCGCGCATCGCCCGGAAGGCCGGGAGATTCGATACGAGCTGTTCCGTGCTTGATTGAATGCTGATAAATCTTGGCCATAAACGCGAAAAGATAAGTACGATCATAAGCAGCTGTTCAGCGGGTGTGTGCAGCACCCCCAGCGCCAAATATACAAACCCGGCCACCAGCAATACTGATGAAAGCCGATATATCATCTGGGACAGAGAATTGATTTTGTTGAATTGGATAAAGTTGTGTTCCATTCTTCGTGTCAGCCTGTCGAACCAGCCCATATGGGACGGCTCCAGCCGGTTACTCTTGATATCCTTGATGCCACTGAAGTGCTCGCTGATGCCGGCAAAATAATATTTTGACAGCTCCGTCGTCTGCTCACCGATCCGCTTGGATCGACGAATAAATCGGCGTCCGAATAAAGCGATGGCACCACCGCTCATCAGCACGATGAGGGTTAACATCGGGGCCAGCCATAGGGCGAGGCCAATCTGAATGAGCGTAAATACAAAGGACGAGATCATCTGCAGGCATAGATAGGTGCCCTGATTCACGCGTCCAAGCTCATTCATCATGATATGATTGAAATCCGATTTGCGATGCCGCAGGAAAAACTCCCATTTGGCATGCAGCAGTCCCTGGTAAGTTTCCATCCGCAGCTTGCGGATAAATCGCTGTAATATAGAGGCATTCAGCAGGTTCTGACTTCGCTGAAGGAAAGCCTGCCCGCCTACCATAGCGATATAGAAGGCCAGCACCATCGGCAGATTGAGTTGCAGCGACCAGGATTCGGCAAAGTTCATCAGTGTTGAAACCAGCGGCACCCCGCTCATATCCATCTGAAGGAGGCCAATCACACCGAGGAGAGGAACGATTAGATAGATGCCAATACCGTCCAGAATGCTGATGATCAGAATCATGCATAAATTAAGATAGAGCTTGAATCCGGCCATTCTATGCATTTTACGAATAAAATAAATGAGATCCTTCAATGTAATTACTCCTTATCGGATGGCTGCTTAAAGTCCGGCTCTTCGGCTCGCATATCCTTCCTTGCCGAATATTCCAACGACCGCATAGCGCTCATGCCCTTCTCTTCCCGTGATGATATAGGGACCGCTGCGAAGCCAGGCATGGGCTGCCATTCGTCCCTGATCATCCCGCCCGCTTCCCAAATACAGGGTACATGCGATGTTTCTTCGCTCCAGCATCTTCATCGCGGCTACCGCCTTCACCAAGCATTGGCTTTCCCACCATGTGACACGACTCATCGCATGCACAGCCCTTGAAATTTGGCGGAGCTGCCCAAGTTCCTGCTCCGAACAGGTAAGCGGAGTTTCCTTCATATGCTCCCCTAAAGAAGGGGCCACCTTCGCAAAAGGGAACAGCTTGAACAATCTTCCCCACGCAAGATAAATATAGGCTTCAATGAAGATAAGCTTTATGGCCACAGGAAACGCCATGTATGCTCTTGCTTTCCGGTACAGGCTCATTATGCCTCCTTCACCTGAACAAGCCCTTCACTGGCAAGCTGCTGCAGGAACTGCTGCACCTGTTGTTCGCATGTTTCAGGCTCAATATCATATTCCGCCACCAGCTGGTCCACCATACGATGAATTGCAATGGGGGACGATGCAAGTTCCCAGATTCGCCCACCGATCTTGCCCAGGTTATAATACTTTCCATTGTCGATACTGAGCATTACTTTCTCGCCATCCATATCGCTGACCAGAAAGCCTTCAGATTGCATTATCGTCACTTCGGACGTCTTCCATTCCGTATTCATGACCACAAGCCTCCTTAATATAGGTTTGCATAGCTATGCTTTCATCTGGAGAGGTTGCCACCAATCCATATTCTCCGTATACCATTGAACGGTATGTTTCAGCCCGTCCACAAAGTCGTATTGAGGCCTCCAACCGAGTTCATTCATGATTTTGTCAGGGCGATTTGCATACCGATAATCCTGTCCGGGTCGATCCTCGACATATTCGATCAGATGTTTGGGCTTATCCAACATGTCCAATAGTAAATGAACGACCTCAATGGTTCTCTTTTCTTGTTTGGAGCCAATGTTATACACCTCTCCGCGGCGGCCATGATGCAGAACCTTGTCGATTGCCATGTTGTTGTCACGAACAAAGACCCAGTCGCGGATGCTGTGGCCTTCGCCATGTATCGGGATACGCTGATTATGAAGCGCGTTCAATATGACCATGGGGATGAGCTTCTCGGGATATTGCGCAGGACCGTAAGTATTTCCAAACCGGACGATATTAAATGGCAGGCCGTACGTGTTGCCATAGGCTGAAACCAGCATATCCGCGCTTGCCTTACTGGCGGAATAGGGGTTACTGGGGGCAATCTGGGACTCTTCCGTAAAGGAGCCTGTGTCACCCAGCGACCCGTATACTTCATCCGTGGATATTTGCAAGAACAACTTGATGTTATTCTTGATTGCAGCATCCAGTAGAGATTGAGTGCCATTAATGTTCGATGTTACAAAAACCAGAGGATCCCTAATACTCCGATCAACATGCGACTCTGCAGCAAAATGGATGATGATATCAACCTCATAGCCTCTAATCAGAGAGTCCGTGCGGTCTCTATCACAAATATCACCGTGAATGAAGGTATAGTTAGGATGTTTGATAAAATCCGCAATATTATTCATATTGCCTGAGTACGTCAATTTATCCATATTTATAAAACGATAGGAAGGATATTGGTGAAGCATCAGGCGCAAGAAATTACTCCCGACAAATCCGGCTCCGCCTGTAATTAATATCGTTGGACTGACTGGCAAAAGGTTGCTATCAGACATGGTTATCCTCCTTCGCATCTCACGGCTATGTTCATCGCTATACGGATTGCTGCTTAATTTGCCTCCAAAACCATAAAAAGGGCCGCAACGGGACATATAAAAAATATAGCGGTTTAGGCAAAGGCAGCTGCAGGGCATCCCGAGAGCTGGGAAGCAGCTTATTGAAGATATATAGGACTCTCTGTTTGCCGGACATTAACGAAAAGAGATAGCGGTTATAATGCCAGGCTACGCTTTTTTCCGGTACAGGATTCAATTGCACGATTCTTTTGATGTAATAAAGGGACTTCTCCGCCAATCGAAGCGACCTGGCGTTAATCGTCGACATTTCCAAATCATGCGGGACCTTTACCGACAATAAAAGCGACGATAGGATAAAGGCCTGCCCTGCATACATCTCGCCTCCGTTACGTGCAAAATGCTGCTTCATCCGACTACTGTCGAGTAGAGGCAGCAAACGGGCGATATCCATTAACCAACGCAGCCGAAACCAGCCATGCCTCGCTCCATGATCCGTCAGATAACACAACAAATCTTCATGACCGAGACAGAAATAGGTTTGATGAGACATCACCGCCTCACCCCGCCGCTGCCATAACGATTCAAACGAGTAAGATTTGCTGTAATGCGGGTTTAACCGCCAATGAATTTCAACCTGAACCGAATGCTCCCGGTGCTCGTAGGATCGATGATGGCTTTTCTTCTTCCAATTACCCAGAACGATCTCTTCTTCAGATTCATATCCAAGCTGTGACAGGATAGTTTCCGCCTTCTCCACATCTTCGGCATCAACGAGAATATCCAGATCCTTCGATGTTCTGTGCGCCACGTCTCCATACAGATTCAGCGCCAGAAGCGGCCCCTTGAGCCAAAGATTCCGAATCCCTTGGCTGGCAAATGATTCACATATTCGGCTCATCTCTCTGCTGAGATGGAGCATCTTGATAGTGTTATCATGATAATGCCGTTGAAGGGATTGCATGACATGAACCGGAACAAGGGAAGTATTCTTCTTCAAGGCCAAGTAAACCAGCGGATATACACGATGATGCAAGGCAAGCTTCATGAACAGATTCCAATCCATCTCAGATGCTTCCTGCAGTGCAATTCCTTCCTCACAGTCCGGGTTCCGTAAAATCGATAGCAGAAACGACAGTTCCCTCGGCATATCGCTCAAGTCCAGCTCTAATGCATCCTCCAAGATCATCACAACAACCACCTCAAAAAATTTTGTTAGTTATAGCATAATGAATGGCGCGGTTTCTTTAACGCCCCGATTCATGCCCGGACGGCCCACAGAATAATACATAAGCTGTGTATCAGCCAGTTGTTCTTCCTCATAAATATTGCGGCCATCGATCAAATACGGCGATTTCAGCCACCTTTCGATATCAGATAACGGAATCTGCCGGAATTCTTCCCATTCCGTTAGAATGCATAATGCATCTGATTGCCAGGCGGCCTCGCGTGCATTCTCGCAGTAGATCAGTCCGCTGACATCGCAGTGATATCTGAAATTATCTGCTGCAATCGGATCGTAAGCCTTCACTACGGCTCCCATATCCGATAAAGCGGCAATAATTTCAAAGGCAGGAGAATCGCGTACATCATCCGTCTCCGGCTTAAACGCCAATCCCCATATACCGATCGTCTTCCCGGAAAGCTGGCCCAATAAGGATGCGAGCTTGCGAATGACGTTAAAACGCTGCTGCCGGTTCACCTCGACGACCGATTTTAACAGCTTAAAATCATAATCCATCTGTCCGGCGATTTGAATCAAAGCCTGTGTATCTTTCGGGAAGCAAGAACCGCCGTAGCCAATGCCCGCCTTCAAAAATGAAGCACCGATGCGTTGATCAAATCCCATCCCATACGCCACCTTCGTCACATCCGCACCTACCTTTTCACAGATGTTCGCAATCTCGTTGATAAACGAAATTTTGGTTGCAAGAAATGCATTGGAGGCATATTTGATCATCTCCGCGCTGCGAATGTCCGTTACGATAATGTTCGAGGTCAGGCTCTGATGGAGCGTGGTCAGATGCTGCCCTACACTTGGGCTGTCAGTACCGATCACGATACGGTCCGGATTCATGGTGTCTTGAACCGCAGTCCCCTCCCGCAGAAACTCCGGTACAGAAGCGATATCGAACGGCACGCTCGTGCACTTGGCCACGATATCCCGAATCCGCTCGTTTGTCCCAACCGGCACCGTACTCTTAGTGACAATGATTTTATAGCCGTTTATCGCTTGGCCGATCTCCTGCGCAGCTTGCTCAATAAAGCTTAAGTTAGCCTGCCCGGTCGGCAGCGACGGCGTTCCTACAGCGATGATAATGACTTCGGAAGGCTGAATTGACGCTCTTAAATCCGTCGAGAAGCGCAATCGGCCCCTTTCCCGGTTCGCTTTAATTAATGCCTGCAGCCCTGGCTCATAGATCGGAACTTCGCCGCGATTCAGCATATCCACCTTGGCTTCGATATGATCCACGCATATGACTTCATGGCCAAGCTCGGAGAAGCACACACCGGATACCAATCCGACGTAACCTGCGCCGATTACTGTTATTTTCATTCTCTACACCTCACCGTTTGTTTGTTCCCCAAGGTCTCTTCCATTCTTAAGTCAAGACGCTAATCTTGATTTCCTCCCAGTCCATGGCCAATCTGACGATATCATCCTCAATCAGCTCGCTGCCCGTCTGGACCTCGATGATTTCGATATCTGTAATCGCCCGCAGGCTGTGCCTTGCTTCCGCCGATATGATGACAACATCACCCTTGCCGATCATACGAACGCTGCCATCCAAGATCATCTCGCCTTGTCCAGAGACCACGGTCCATACTTCGCTGCGCAGCAGATGATATTGATAGCTCAAATTCTTCCCTTGGAGTACGCATATCCGCTTCGTTAATACTTCGTTGCCGTTTGGGTATTTGACGTAATCCAATACGCGATAGCGTCCCCAGCGGCGCTCTTCGTACATGGGGCGCTGATCACCGAACTGGAGCACTTCCTTAATCCGCATGCTGGCACTCTTCTCCGATACCAAGATGCCGTCGGGACTAGCTGCTACGATCAGATTGGGTGCCGCAATCACCGTAATGGGAATGTCCAACTCGTTGATGACGTGCGTGTTGGAAGAGTCCTCCGTCAGCGTTCCCTTTCCAATCAGCTGTGTATGAACCTCTTCGGTTAAGGCGTCCCAGGTACCAAGATCCTTCCATAACCCTTGGTAGGGCAGCGCAACGATACGCTTCGCCTGCTCGACGACTGCATAATCAAAGCTTGTTTTCTCAACTTGGCTGTATTGCCTCAGCAGCTCGTCATACTGAATCGGCAGAGATCGCTCCAAGAGATAATCAAGGATATATTCCAGGCGAAAGGCGAATACGCCGCAGTTCCATAAGGCAGACTGCTCGATAAGTCCCCTTGCAACCTCTTCTTTCGGCTTCTCAACAAAATGGCTTACTTCGCAGTACTCCGTGCCGTTCTCCAGCTTGGCTATCGCTTTGGGCACGATATAACCGAACTTTGAGGAAGGATGATCCGGTGAAACACCGATTAATCCCACGTCCGCCCCCGTTTCCTGCATGAGCTCCTCCAGCTCCTGCACTTTACTGAAGAAGTGAGCGTCCACATAGGGATCTACCGGGAGGACGATCGCGATATCCTGAGGGCTGGCGCTTTTTACGGAATACAGATAGCACACCGATAAGGCAATGGCCGGGAATGTGTCCCGCCGCTCGGGCTCAACAATGATCTCCACTTCATAACCGAGCTGATTCTGCAGCAGCTCCACCTGCGATTTGCCAGTAGCCACCACGGCCGATTGTTGTAAATTCATAAGCCCCAGCTGACTCCATACCCGCTGTACCATCGATTCCCGCTTACCTGTTGCATCATTTAGTATTTTCAGGAACTGTTTGGATCTGGTTTCATTCGATAATGGCCATAGCCGGTTCCCGCTTCCCCCAGATAACAGTACGATCTGCATGGTTAATAGCTCCCTTCCATTTGCGCAACCTTGGCGCCTCTCTCTTTGGCGTTCATCGCTCCTTCAATGCTGGATTGCAATCGTTCCATGAATATATCCTCGCTGAAAGCCTCTGCGTGCAGCCTTATCCGAGTCGCATCCCAGTCATATGTTTCAAAATGCTTGATCGTTTCCATCAAGGATTCCACCGTCTGTTCTTCGAAGAACAGGCCAGTCTGTTCAGCTACAACGGTGTCCAGAGCCCCGCCTCCGCGATAAGCGATGATCGGTCGGCCGCAGGCGTTCACCTCGAGCGGCGTGATCCCGAAGTCCTCGAGCCCTGGAAAGATCAGTGCTTTGCAGTGCTGCATATAGCGGACGACTTCCTCGTCGCTTCTTCTGCCAAGGAAGGTAACCGTATCACCTGCCAGCTGTTCCAGCCGCTGCCGGTCAGTGCCGTCTCCAACAATGAGCAGTTTTTGGCCCAGCCGGGTGCAAGCCTGAACGGCAAGATCCATGCGTTTGTAGGACACCAGCCTTGAGACCACAAGGAAATAGTCGCCGGGGCCTTCCTCGCTAACACTGAACCGGCTGATATCTACCGGCGGAAATATAATGGGTGCCTTTACCCCGTATGTGCGGCTGATGCGTTCCTTCACAATGGTCGAATTGGCAATCAAGCGGTCTACCCGTGCGGAATTGCTGCGATCCCATCTCTGCAGCGGGTAGGTCAGCCATTTCGCTATCCGCTTCAGGCTTCTTGGTACGGCAATGCCTTCCATATAGCCTTCAAAATCCCAGGCGAATCGCATCGGGGTGTGGCAGTAGCATACATGCACGCTGCCCCTTTCCTTTCGCGCTCCCTTTGCATAAGCGCTGCTAGAGCTTAGGATGAGATCATAGCCTTTCAGCTTCATGGAGGAGACAGCGAAAGGATACAGCCAGAAGAACAACTTGAATCTCCGCAAAATTCCCGGTATTCGCTGCATCCAGGTCGTATGAATGACCGCATCCTGTAATTCCGGAAGCAATTTATCCAGGTCAACAATGGTCGTATAAATTGGCGCATCGGGAAACATTTTTCGGAACACGGCAACTACCCGTTCTGCGCCGCCCATTTGATTGAGATAATCGTGGACAATGGCCACTTTTACGTTTCGCATTTATATGAACTCCTTTGCATGCTGACGCTCTATTAATCCAGTTCCCGCTCCCTTTCCTTTCAGCAGCAGTTGATATATGTCCTCAACCTTCCGTGCTGTCTGAGTTATGGAGAACAAATCCCTTGCCCGGATCTCCCCATTTCTGCTGAATGAAGATCTCACTGTCTCATCCGACAAAATTTGATGGATACAATGAGTGAGTCCGGCAGTATCTCCGATTTCATACATAAGCCCACTAACCCCATGCTCGATGATCTCGGGTACGCCGCCCCCTCTTGTTCCCACAACAGGTGTCCCTTGCGACATGGCTTCAATAATGACCCGTCCAAAAGGTTCTTGGTCGGAGCATAATAAAAGGAGATCTGCTGCACAGCAGATCTCCAATACATCTTCACGGTATCCCGTGAATACGACATGATCTTCAAGCCCCAGGGATGCAACCTTCTCCTGTAGGCTATCCAGATAACGTTTATTCTCGAGCCTGAACTTGGCTTCTCCGACGATCCAGAGAACGATGTTTCGTTCCTCTTGTACAAGAGTAGCCAATGCCTCTATTGCGTCTTCTTGTCTCTTCCAGGGAGCAATTTGCCCAATAATAGTTAATACCTGTGCATCCGGCGGTGTCGATAATTCCAGCCGAATTCGTTCTCTAATCCGTTGTTTGTTTTCGCTGTCAAAGCTCTGCATTTCCACCCCGTTGTGCACAAGATGACATCGCCCCTTAACCGCAGGATGCTTGATACCGTCAATGACGGACTCAGAAATACCGATGATTGCCTGCGCTGTATGTCCGGCAAACTTCTTGATAAGCTTTCCGATGATTCCCTGCGGAGGCATATCCCGTATATGCCATACGACAGGCAGCTGATGGTACCATCTGAACAGTCCGGCCATGATCCCTGCTCTTATGGAGTTGGCATGTATGAGATCCACCCGGCTTCTCTTCATAAGCCGCGCAAGCCTCCATCCTGCCCACAGCATGCCCATCACATAAACGATCAGAAGAAACGGATTTTTGGTCATTCTCGCCCGGTAGCTCGGAAGAGCAACGCATTCAAGTCCTTGGCTGCGTGCCTTCTGCAGCAATTCTCCCTCGGGAGCGAACACAACCGGATGGGCTTTCGTCAGATGCTTTGCAGTCAGCATGAGGCTGATCTCCGCACCACTGATCGCGCTGGTATGGTTATAAAAAGCAATTCTCATCTTCTGAATACCTTTCTTTTATTGACTTCTTCTGCAAATACCTCGGTCACGGATTCCGCCACGCGGCTCCATGTATATCGGTTCAACACATGCTCCCTGCACGCTTCCCGGGAGGGAAGGAATGAATCATTATTTAGAACGTCTATGATCTTCTTGCCAATCGCTTCGGAGGAGCCATCCTCAAACATCAAATCATCCGATATGCCCCGCAAAATCTCCTTTGTGCCCCCATAAGGAGTTCCCAGAACCGGCGTTCCACATGCCAGGGACTCTACCGTGATCAAGCCAAAGCCTTCAAGCGTCAGTGTCGGAACGACGCTGATATCCGCAGCCTGGTAATATTGAACGAGCTCTTCATTTGAAATTCTGCCCAGTAACTTCACATTGGCTGAGAGACCCAATTCCTGAATCAATTCATCATATTCCGCCCTCATTGGTCCATCACCACCGATGAATAATTGAACGTCGGGGTGTATAAGAATGACGTCTGCCATGGCATGGATCAAACGATCAATACCCATTCTGCGTACAAGTCTGCGGATGCAGAACAGCACGGGTTGACCAGGAGATAGCCCCAATTGCAACTTCAATTGCTCACGATGAGGATGAGGATGGAAGCGATTGTGGTCAACCGCGCCGGGTATGATATGAATTTTACTGTCCTCAATACCATAGGTGTTCGTTAAAATGTCTCGGAAGTATTCGCTGAGTACGATAAAGCTGTCGGAGCGGCGGTAGGTTAGTTGTTCTACTTGCTTTTTGAGCCAGAACTTGGTTTCCCTTATGGAATTCATCGCGCCTGACGTCTGTTGTACCTCTGTTTCCATTGCCCAAGGACCATGAAAATGCGTGATGATCGGGACATGAGACGGGATTACCCTCCTTGTGATCATCGTTGTGTAGAATGCAAAGTGCGGATTAAACACGTCCGGTTGAAATGATTTTACTGCCTGATGTGTATGCTTCTTAACCAACCGCATTCGAGGCAGATAATGGTTAGCTTCGCTATCATGTGTAACATTTCTAATGTTAAGATCCGTCGTTAACCGGGAGCCCTTCGGAGCTACGATAAAGCCCAGTTCAGAATGTCCATGCTCTTTCATGGCGTTAGCGTAATCGGCAAAATAACGGTTCAGCCCTCCGTACTGGATATCGATCCAGCCCATTCCAGTGGACAGCACATTCATGATTATCTCTCTTTTCTCCTAGGATTTAACTGATTAGCAGCTGTTCATAAATTTTCAATGTATCCTTGGCGACTCTTTCTACGGAATAATACTCCAGACCTTGCTGGGCTTCTTTTTGGTACGCTTCTCTCACATCGGGATACTGCAGCATCGCCAGAATAGCATTTGCCAGCTTACCCGGTGTTTTTGGCGGTACCAATATGCCCGATTTACCAAAATCAAGTGTTTCCGGAATCCCGTCCACATCTGTAGCGACAATGGCACAGCCGACCTCCCGGGCCTCGATCAGCACCAGGCCAAACGATTCTTTATGCGAAGCCAGGACAAACACATCGGCTGCTTTCATATAGGTCTGCGGATCAGGCTGGTAGCCTAAGAAATGAATCCGATCACGATACGGAGACTGGCTTGCCCTCCATTCGAATTTTGATCGGTCGGGCCCCTCTCCTAACAGATACAGATTGGCTTCAGGATACACGGAGGCCACATTTTCAAATGCCTCCATCAGTTCAAAGATCCCTTTGCGCTCATACATGCCAGATACGCTGACTATCGCAATGCCATTAAGTGTGACCTCTTCGCCAGGCTTCCTCCGTGAGCTGCCAATCGTCCCGTTTCTGACCACATGCAGTTTCGATTCCTTCACTCCACGATTCAACATCGAAGCAGCAACGGCTTGGCTTACCGCAATAACGGAATCCCCGACCTTCATCACATCCGCGCTTTTTTGAAACTCATTATGAATATGCGTCACAATCTTATATTTATTGAATCCCCTCAATAAGCGAGACAACAAGGCTCCGGTCATCATATGCGCATGGATAATATCGGGCTTGAATGTTTTTACTATTTTCCGAAAATTGAAAAAAGCCTGCATCATCTGTGCCGGCTTCCTGGTCTGGTCCAATGTATAATGTTGAATACCGTGCTTCTCCAGCAAATCAATGTAATGGCCGCCTTCGGATGCAACCGCCACATTATGACCTATTTTTGCCTGTTCGCAAGCTAAGTCTACCATGACATTGACGATGCCGTTACCGGACTGCTTCACATGATTGGCGATATGAAGGATATTCATGCGATCACCTCGTATATGAGTCACTTCAATTTCATTTTCATCTACATAGATTGCTGATTACTCCGCTTATACTGACTGCGAATGCGCTGGAACAACCATGTGACATCGTTCTTCGATACGATCCATTCCTTCATTTTGACTCGATGCCTGGTTGTGTAAATCATAAACACGACTAGAAGTTCAGTAATGGATGCTGTTAACAGTGATATGGCAGCCCCCTGTATTCCCAGAGGAGGAATCAATATATTCAACAATATTACATTTAAAGCCAGGGTCATGACTCGCATGATCGTAACGGTCCCTGGTTTACCGATCGACATAAAGCCTTGTGACAGAATCCATGAAATGCTGGTTACCGCAGTTTGGAATATCAATATTCTAAACACCGGGATGGCCTCAACAAATGATTTCCCATATAAGATTATTAACAGATACGGTGCAACCAAAAATATCCCGGCACCCACGATAATCGTGATAATGGTGCTTATTCGATACACTTTAAACGTCAGCTTAAGCGCTTCACTCTGCTCTAATCCTGCGGCTTTGGGGAATAACACCAAGGTAATGGCATTTTGAATGGTATTTAACATTTTGGATAGATTCAGAGAGACCACATAAAGACCCAAGCTGCTTGGAGACAATAATCCTACAACTAGAATCTGATCAATATACCCGGAGAAGGTTCCGGCAACATCGGTGCCGTAGGATCTAATTCCATAGCTCAGCAATTTTTTACCGGATTCCACTTTTCGTTGCTGTTTCATTTTATACTTGGACACTAAACGAATCGTCATCCATAAGGCTATGGGAATTGCCGGAAGCAGATAAGCCACTGAGGTATAAAAGGGCGTGACGTGTCCCGCTATAACTAGACCGCATAGTAATACTAAAGTGCTCAAAACAGGGATGTATCTCATAAAGTTGAAGAGATGATACTCGCCTCTGGCCTGCAGCGCAGCCGTATTAATCGTTCCCAACATGGCAATAGGCGACATGATTAGAGCCCACGTCGCAAACTGGATCACCTCGCTGGAGTAACCTTTCAGCCAAAAGGGAACAAAGATAAAGCCGATTGCAATCGCAACGCAACCAAGAATCTGACTCATGTACAATGACGCCACATATAATGAACCTTGGTTCTCGCCCTTTTTCTTCATATAGTAGACCAAGGAGGCAGGAATCCCCAACGTCAATGAATATGCAAGGAATCGGGGCCACATAATCATGGCTGCTTGTTCTCCCCGTCCCTCCGGCCCTAGAAATCTCGCAATGATAATACCAGTCAATACGTTTAAGCCGAGGATAAACACATTCGATGCGAATATTTGCAGTACATTCCCCAAACTTCCGAATCGCTTTGTTTGTTTAATCAAGTTTACGATGGCCATAGTACTATCCCTTCAAACTCGCTTTTCCGGTATTTAACCCAATTCCTAAGGCCCGGTTGATTAAATGCATATACTGATTAGACATATTGCCCCAGGAATTCTTTCGGGCATCTTCCCTCGCTCTCAATGACATCGTTTCTAGTCTTTCTTTATTTGATACAAGTTCCCTTAACGCATTCACTAACGTCTCCGTATCATCAGGGTCCTCCATCACAACTGCAGAATCATCCGATAACAGCTCAACGGCACCGCATCTGCTGCTGGTTATAACAGGGAGTCCCGAGGCCATGGCTTCTAATATAACCAATGAGAATGGTTCGTATCTCGAAGGGAATATGAACATATCAGCAAGCGACATGATCTCGGCAATATCTCTTCGATATCCTAGAAAATGAACACGCTGGGAAATCCCTAAACGCTCTGCCATGTGAGGATATACGCTCTTCTCTGCATATCCAAGCACTAACAGATGGATATGATCCACCTGAGTCAAAGCCTCAAGCACAGTGTCCAGGTTCTTCCTCGACGATTTCAAATCCCCGGCAAACAAAGCGTAGGTTGTATGGACGTCCAGATTAAAATCCTCGCGGTTTACCGTACGCGGATAGAACTCATTCAAATCGACACCATTCGAAATGACAGAAACCTTATATGGATTTACTCTTGCATCCTGTATTAGTTCTTGTTTGACTTGCTCGGATACGGCCACGATCTGCTTCGTTCGTTTTAGCGCATGACGCTCTAACAGAGCATTCACACTGTTGTACAGCCATTGGTACATGGCTCTAGCATTTTTTTGTTCTTGATAAGGATGATATTTAGATTTTACCCAGGCACTATGAACAAAATGAATGCAGTTAATATCCGATCTCGCATAGGTTATGAATCCATTGACAACGACAAGGTCCAGTTTCCTTCTGTTCGTCCAAATCCAACAGGCGGAAAGCCATGCAAACAGCTGGTATCGAAGCAGTGCAGTCGGGACTTTCCTCAGATTCATTCTTATCCATTCCACCCGCTCATGGTTCTGCAGTTCGTCTGACAGTTCCGACGATATCACTACAATCTCATGCCCTTGATGAAGGGCTTCAACGATAACCTCGTAATTGACCCTTCCTTGTCCATCACCTTTTTTTACGGCATGTGTAACGAAACAGATCTTCATTGGCTTACCTCTTTCATCACTTGGTTATTGCTCCAGAGTGAATGCTGGATGATGGTTTGCAAGAGCGTCTCGGCAATTTTGTCGTGGCCGACTTCATTCGGATGGAATCGGTCATAAAAATAGTCATCCCATTTATGCAAAGCGGCTGACGAATCACACATGAACAATCGATTGCTCGATTTATACTGCTCGCAGATCTCCCTCATGGCTTCCCTGTATTGCCGCATCGATTCAGGAGTTCCCGGGAAATATCTCTCCTCGATATCACCGGGAGTGAGAAATATAATATTCGTTTTAGGACTGTGCTGCAGAACGGTCAGGACAAAATCCGTGGTTTGCCGTCTGAACTCTTCTAAACTCATCCACTGTTTTCCGCCAAACACTTTGATCAGGGATACCTTCACCCGCCACCTAAGGCCTGATTCTATTTTTTCCAGCAATCTTCTCCTGAACCGTGTTGAATAATAGGCTCTGGGATCCATCCATCCCGGTCTTCTCCATCTTTTCGGAAGAAATCGCAGGTATTTCTTCTGTTCTCTCACGACCGCTTCGGTATTCCCATGGGCATACACAATAATGTCCGGCTGCAATTCGAGTATCGTCTTCTCATATTTGCTTCTCGACTCATTAATCTGCATGGCGCTAGCCCCATAATTGATAACCTGAGCAGATGGACAATACGAACGCTTCAGCTTCTCCTGAAGTAGATTTGCATAACTTGTATTGGATCTGGTGACACCTAACCCTTCGGTTATAGAGCCTCCTAGACAAACGATTAACATTCTATATCTCCTCTCGTTTTGAGGAATTTGGCATAAGCGCTAGGGATACTATAAATAACAGGATAAATCCGCTCAGCCCGCGGATTACATTACTGGCAAAAAGAAGAAATAGAATAGCGCTGATCGCAGCAAAAGCGATGGGAGAATACATCTTCTCTGTTCTGCTTGACTTGTACGTATAAAAAAAGAGATAGCCTAGTAGTGCAATTACGGCCAATCCCAAAGGAAGTCCAAACGTATAAAACAAATTTAAATAACCATTGTCAAAAGCAACCAGCGTATCGGTACTTTTCGTAAGCTTCGCTCCCAAGCCTGAGCTACCCAGTCCCTTCCCTACCGGATTAGCCAATAAACCCGAGATAATCTCGTTTGAGAATATGAGCCTTTCATTAAAAGAGTGATCCTCTTCCAACGACCCAAAAGTTTCGATTCGAGATGTCACATTATTAGCACCCGGCAACATGGGGAGGATGAATGTGTACGCTAATATAATGATGAGGGCCAGTGCAAGCAATCTAACCTTGCTTCTTAGCTCGGAACGGAGGAAGTAAGCCATGATCATAACTGCGTAAGCAATCCAGCCGACGCGAACCAGTGTAAGGAGCAATGCAAATGCTACAATCATCACCCCAACTATTCCCAGCACTCTCCATTTCTTTTGTACGGTCATGATCGCGAGTGCCACAGCAAGAAATACACCTGCTGGACCAGGAGAATTCAAAAATGAAAAGACCCGGAAATTCTGAGGCTGCGGTAGACCAATCGAATTCATTTCCGCATTCAGCATCCAGAATTTATCCCAGGGAGGCAGTGCGATATACTGATATATCCCGTACGCAGCAACGATTACCGCTAGATATGAAAGACTTCTTAACCATCGATCTCGGGTATCATTATCAAATGTACTTACACTGACATAAATGAAAGCTAGAAACGGAACGACATAATTCAGCAAATCGTACACAGACGATAAGCCATATCTTAAAAAACCAAGGCCAAAACCGTATAACAAGGCGGCCCCTATTATTTTCATAATGAAGCCCACTCTGCGGTCGATCTGCTTCTTATTTTTCAAAATGGGCAAAAGCAGCGTCAAACTTACACAATAAGGAGTAAGGGATACGATTGAGGTATCACTGTAGGATTGGACGAGCCAATCCATAAGGCGCCTTATCTCCGGGCTAACTACCCATATAAGTAACGTATAGGGCAATAATGATTTGGGTTTGTATGCATAGATATGCACTGACATCAACACGCTGAGAAGAAGGAGTGTGAATTCCAGAAGCTTCGAATGAAGCGAATCGATGGATCCAGCCAGACCAACACTTAACCCAAGCGCAACGATCCCCGCCAGTTTCAGCAGACTTTGAATTGATAGCGTTACATTACCTTTCTTAAAAAGCCTCTCCACGTTTTCCAACCACCCCATCTGCCTATTAGACATTAATAAGCTGAATTTGGGAATACGATAATTTTCACCGTTTTGAACAGGAGCTTAATGTCAAGCCATAGACTTCTGCGCTCGATATACTCCAAATCTAATGCAAGCATTTCATGAAAGCTTAAGTTATTGCGTCCACTTACCTGCCACAACCCCGTGCAACCCGGAGTAACCTGTAGTCTCAGCTTATCCAAGCTTGTATATTGCTCAACTTCTCTGGGTAATGCAGGCCTTGGCCCGACCAGTGACATATCTCCCCGGATCACATTCCATAGCTGCGGCAGCTCGTCGATGCTCGTCTTGCGAATCAGCTTTCCGACCTTCGTAATGCGCGGATCTTCTTTCATCTTGAACATGGCTCCGCCGACCTCATTCTGATCCAGCAGGTTCTCCAGCAGCTCCTCCGCATTCGAAACCATGGACCGAAACTTATACATTCGAAAGGGCCGTTCATGCTTACCAATTCTTGTTTGGTAAAAAAAAACAGACCCCTTGGGGTCCTCAATTTTAATGATGATAGCTATAAGCACAAAGAACGGAATTAATATGACCATACCTACAAGCGCGAGAATAAAATCCATACCCCGTTTGGTCATGAGATACATGATCTTGGCCTTTTTCGTTTCCGGCACATAATCTGTATAAACCGGGTTCCCCTCAAGAACAACCTCGATATCATTTCGTTGTGGAGTGGGAGACACTTGATTTCACCTCGTTAGCGATTTATTTTACCAAGATATTCTCGTTCGAGAATGGCTTCCATACCTTGCAGCAGCGGCTTGCGAAGTTCATCATTCTGAAGTGCAAAATCAAGGGTAGTCATGATAAATCCGAGCTTCTCGCCTACATCATGACGAGTTCCCTCAAAATCGTATGCATACACGCCTTGGTTTACATTCAATTTTTGAATGGCATCCGTCAATTGAATTTCTCCCCCTGCTCCTTCCTCCTGATGCTCAAGAAATTCAAATATCTCCGGAGTCAATATGTATCTGCCCATAATCGCCAATTGGGATGGAGCTCGATCCGTTTTCGGTTTTTCCACAAAATAATCCACTTCATACAACCGGTCCATTCGTTCCAGAGGGGCTACGATTCCGTAGCGCTGGGTCTGATCAAAAGGCACGGTTTGAACTCCGATCACAGACTTTTGCAAGAGCTCGAACTGCTCTGCGAGCTGGCGAGTGCACGGCACACGGGATTGGACAATATCATCTCCAAGGAGCACGGCGAAAGGCTCATCTCCGATAAAGTTGCGGGCACACCAAACGGCATGGCCAAGCCCCTTGGCTTCCTTCTGACGGATATAGTGTATATCTACGTTCGAAGAGCGCCTCACTTCATCCAGAAGATCAAACTTCCCCTTGCTAAACAGATTATTTTCCAGCTCAAACGCATGGTCAAAATGGTCTTCAATCGAACGTTTCCCTTTACCGGTGACAATGATAATATCCTCAATTCCGGATGCTACCGCTTCTTCCACAATGTATTGAATCGTGGGTTTATCCACGATCGGAAGCATCTCTTTCGGCATGGCTTTCGTTGCAGGCAGGAAACGTGTTCCCAAGCCCGCTGCGGGAATAATTGCTTTTTTTACTTTCTTCGTCATCATCTTCACTACCCATCTCTATATATTATTGATACCATCGCCTAAATAATGGCCTCTATATTAGAAAAGCCTAGCTATGCACTCTTCGGTCTGAACTGAAAAGAACATAGCCAGTTTTTCTAACAAGGGCATTCAACCCGTCCTCACATCACACCCTCGACAATAATGTCTAAGGCCCTTAAGACCCACAGCGTGACCGAGTGTCTACAGTGAAAGAGGTGCAGTAGACATTACCTTGGCTCCTTCTGGCCATTCCCGCCAGTTCAGCCTCTCTATTCCGTTATATTTCCAGTTGCTATCTGGCTTCCTTGTTAATCACAATGCCCAGCATATGTGCATTCACATGATCCAGCTGCTCTTTGGCTTTTCTCAGATGGTCTTTCCTTACCTTGCCTGAAGCCACGATCATGACGACGCCATCACATAACGCGCTGACAATGACACTATCGGATACCGACAGTACAGAAGGCGTGTCGAGAAGAATCACATCATATTCCGGTTTAAGCTGTTCGAGTAGCTCCCGCATGACAGCCGAATCCATCAATTCGGCAGGATTCGCAGGTACCGGTCCGGAAGGCAGGAGCGATAAGTTGCTAACAATCGTTTCTTGAATGGAATCTTGTACACTCGTATGTCCGATCAACAGCGTGCTCAAGCCCTGATGGTTAGGCACGGAGAATACACGATGAAGCGACGGCTTTCGCATATCCGCATCAATCAGAAGAACCCTCTTTCCTTCCTGTGCATACGTGACCGCTAAGTTGCTGATCGTTGTCGTTTTCCCTTCTCCAGTCTGGGTCGATGTAATCATGAGAGTCTTTAATTCCTGATCCTTGGAAGAGAAATGGATCTTCGTTCGGAGGATGCGATATACCTCCGATATAGGTGATTTGGGATTCATGGACACAATTAGGCTGCTATCATTGATTGAGCGTCGCATACGGACTGTCACCTACTTTTGTCTTTTGGATGGCCTTCATTCTGGCAGATTTCTTGAGGTCTGCTTTGCTCATCATGCCTACGACAGCGAGTACAGGAACATCGTCCAGAGTGTCGATAACTTCCGCTTCGGATTTCACGGTATCGTCCAGGTAATCAAGGAGAAATACAAGCCCGACCGCCAGCATAAGTGACACCGCAAAGCTGATAAACAAATTCATAACAGGGTTAAAATTAATCGGTGCAGGCCTTGCCGCCGGATCTGCCTCGCTTAGAATCGTGATATTATCCACGTTCATAATGTGAGGAATCTGCTCCTTGAATACGGCAGAGACCGCATTTACGATTTCGGCTGCGTTTGCATAGGAAGTATCTTGGTAAACCAAGTTCATCACCTGCGAATTATTTGCCGAAGTGACCGATATTTTGGCAGATAACTGCCAGGCACTCTCGCCTAAGTTCGGATATTCCTCGACAACCTTATTCATAATGGCCGATGACTTGATAATTTCCTTATATGAATTAATAAGAAAAATACTCGTTTGGATTGTACTTGCATTGAGGCTTGCTCCTCCCTCACCTGACGACTGGTTGACGATCAGTTTGGCATTCGCTGCATAAACAGGAGTTGTAAAGTAGAAGCTTTTAACGCCTGTCGCTGTGATTGCGATGATTACGATCGATGCGATCAACCACCATTTCTTTTGCAACACCCTAAAATACTGTTTGAGTTCCATTCGCTTGTAGCCCCCCCGCTCGATTTCCTGAAATGATGCATATTTAGACTTTCTTTCGAAAAGTTATTCCTATTTTCAGAAGCTTCCGCGATACAATCTGTATAATTTATATTCCATAATTTACGATACAATATGTATCATGTCAAGGCTATATTGTGTAAAAACTGCATTTTAGAAACAATTTGTATCATTGTTGTGAATGATAGCGCTTGCTTATTCTGTTCCTATAAATTCGTTGACCGACCGCAAGAAAATCTCAATCAACAAAAAGAACCCATCTTGCTGATCGACTGATCAACGAAACGGATTCATTTGGGAAATCACTGATATTTTTAACTTGAAGATGTTATGGCATGGGTGTAATTTGTAAGGTTCCATTGACGACACTCAACTGATATCTGCCGCCCGTAGCGGAGTCGGTTAGAATGATTCCATTACCCGGGCGGCCAATTTCCAAGGAATCAGTCATATAACTGTGTGAATATGGAGAATAAGAACCGACATGATCCCATGTCACCATCACTCCGGCGACGTAAATTTCTCCAAGCTTCGGCAAGCCTCCTATACTAAACTCATACAATAAGCCTGTTTTACTCGCCAATTCTCTGCCGCGTAAATGCTGCCAATCTCTCGTCCTCCAGGTCAATGAATCATTGAAAATATATTCTGCATTCTGCCCGGAAATGCGTCCGATCGCTCGGTAGGTGGACGAAGTCTCATGTTCTGTCTCTAAAATGAAGTATTGCATCGCCAGGTTCCGATTAGCATCTCCCTGATACGGTAAGGTCGGCGCATTAAATTTTATTCGAATACTCGGTGAACTAACGCCGTCCGGGGTTATTCTCAAGATCACAGGCTGGCTACCAATAACCTGCTTCATCTCATTCGTGATGGGAACAGGCACCTGGTTGGCTGCAACCAGGCTGAGGGAAGCGTTAGATACAACCCAATTGGATAATACTTCCGGATTTCTAAGCAGGTTTGGTGCCGAGACTGGCATCAAGGTCCGATGTTCCCTTTCCTGCATCCGTGTTTGTAAATCAGCATTTCGATACAGCGGCGTCACTTTTCTACGAATCACGGTTTCTAACGGTCCCAAGCCGGTTAGCACAGATCCCTTGTCGCCCGTCAGCGTATCAATATAAGCAGATCCTAATGCTCCCTGGGAGGCCGATTTCCTAAGCGTTCCAAGATCATCATTAATTATCGTTGGGTCAGAAACGGTTCCAAACCAAGCAGCATACTGCTGTTTCTCACCAGGGATTCTCAATTCATCCGGCAGAGAATATGCCCAACTGGCAACATCCCCGGTATAAGTGATTGTCGACCATGAGAATCCGAAACCAAAGACTCTAAGATTGGAAGTTAAGGATTTAGTCAGTAACTTTATCGCTGCTTCTCCGCACTGCTCGAACATGGAATTCATATAGATTCCGCTTAGTCCGACGACCGAAGACGCACGATAATAATCATCAAGCCCGCTATCAATACATTGATATATAGCATACGGTGCAAATCCAAGATGAACCCTATGCAAAAATGCATTAAAGCCTCCCCGATGTCCTGCGATTAAGGTCGTCCCCAGCAAAACCCCGCAGAATACGCCTGATATTCCACCGCCTTGATAAAAATAATCCCCTGTATTGAGCCGGCAATACACGCCAATCAATCCGTTCCATGAGCATTCATATGAGGATACATGTCCATTATTACTGTTAAGAAGCTGCCCCACCTTTACTCCGGAAGTAGCAATATTTCTGAATATCGGCGTCGCTGCTCCTGCGACTTCGATCGCAGCTGGGCCCACGGCGAACATATTGTATAAGCTTTGTTCCAATAAGTCTTTGTTAATCCACTTGCCGAGTTCTCTTGAGTTATATTTAGAAACACCATATATGCCGAAGTCTTCAAATACCGCTTTGATTCCAGCATTCCGTACTCTAATACAAGGGAGCAAATCAGTCGTAGTGTCGATGGGATCCCAGATGATTCGCGTACCCATCTGCCCGCCATCTATATAGGACCCTACTCCAAAGATGCCGCGGCTATTGTTCTCTATGGTTTGTCTGATGCGATAGTCGCCGGCAGGTATAAACAACTTATAACGCTTATCGCACTTTGCCATCGCCGTTTGAAAAGCCAAAGTATCGTCTGTTCGCCCATCCCCTACAGCTCCGAACCACTTTACATTTATGCCACGGCTCATTAATTCTTCATCTAACAGATCGAAATTAAAGCCAACATCCTTCGGATCCATCGCATCCGAGGATGATGACCATGCATTCATCTTCATGTGTTTCGTTTGCCTCTTAGCCATGTCATCTCCTCCTTGCTTACATAGTAGTGACTCTAATTCAAATATGCTTGATGCAAATACCCAGCTGTGATGCAAGTCCCGCCCAAATATGAAACCCATTTCAAATGTAGTCTTGAATATCGGATTAAGGTTGCTATAATATAGAATCTGTTGGATACAATTTGTATCAATGAGAGACCATCATCTTCAAAAAGGAGCTATTATCATGCGAAACACGCTTACCCTTCTATGGGCTATAGCTCTGTTTATCTTCACTTGCTCTGTCAATTTCCAGCATTTGATCAGCAATCACGTCGTTGAGTTTCAGTTCAATCCGTCCCCCGACTGGTCGGAGCTGATGCAGCTGGATTTCCAGTGGTACAGCAGCGATTGGAGATTACGCAAAATAGGCCACTTCTTCGGATTTTTTGTCCTTGCACTGCTGGCTTCCAACTTCGGTAAGAAGAAATCGGCTTTTTATGTGTGCGTCGTCTATGCAGGGTTAACTGAAATTCTCCAGCTCTTCTTCTTTCGCGGCGGGCGCATCTATGACGTCATCAATGACTCACTCGGGATTCTTCTTGCCTATCTTATCTGTCTGATCCTGCTGCGTAAAAGGTTCAATTCGCACCCAAGTATGAAGTCATGAAAGAAGCTGATGATTCCATTCATCAGAAGATTTAAAAAAAGCAGTTGATACAATTCGTATACTTGTATTATAATGACGATGATACGAAATGTATCGACAAGAATAACATATCGCAATGCTTTATAACGAAAGGATAATCCAATGGGTGCAATTGCCGGAATCTATCATATCCAGGGAGAACCGATCCCAACGAACAGCAGTGAGCTTATGATGTCGGCACTTAGCAAATATCCCGCCGATCAAAGCGCAGCCTGGCAGCAGGATCGCATTATGCTGGGATGTCACGCTCAGTGGATCACGAAGCAAGCCGCACAAGAAATACTGCCTTATTACGATCCACAGCGCGGGCTTGCCATCACGGCTGACGCCATCATCGATAATCGGGACGAACTTATGGATCAGCTCCAGGTGCCACATTCCGAAAGATCATGCATGACGGACAGCGAAATTCTGCTCTTGGCTTATGAGAAATGGTCCGAGCGCATGTCGGAGCGATTGGTCGGTGATTTTGCTTTTGCCATATGGGATGAGCGCAAGCAGCTTCTGTTTGGGGCAAGGGATTTCTCAGGGGCAAGGACCTTGTATTATCACCACGATGGGCAGCGGTTCTCCTTCTGTACGACAATGACCCCCTTGTTCGCTTTACCTTACATACATAAAGAGCTAAATGAACGGTGGCTAGCCGAGTTTCTGGCGATCCGGGGTGTATTCGAGCCGCCAGATACTTCAACCACGGTGTATAGCCATATTCATCAGCTTCCTCCCTCCCACAGCTTCATCATCTCGCAAAGCCGGTTACGGATCAGCCGTTATGACAGCCTTGCCAGTATACACCCATTACGGTTACGTTCCTCCGATGAGTATGAAGAGGCCTTTCGGGAGGTATTCCAGAGAGCAGTAACTTCAAGGCTTCGGCGATCGAGTCTGCATGTTGGCGCTCATCTCAGCGGCGGATTGGACTCGGGCTCTGTTGCAAGCTTCGCAGCCAGAGCTCTTCGACAGGAGAACCGTCCCCTTCATACATTTAGTTACATACCTGAAGGTGAATTCGAGGATTGGACGCCCAAACACAGATTTGCGGACGAAAGGCCGCTCATCTGTCAGACGGTACAATACGTGGGCAACATCAAGGAATACTACCTGGATTTCAAAGGACATAGTCCCTTTACGGAAATTGACGACTGGCTGGATATTATGGAATCACCTTACAAGTTCTTTGATAACTCGTTCTGGCTGCGAGGAATTTACAAGCAAGCGCAGCAGCGCGGAATCGGAGTTCTCTTAAACGGAGCCCGGGGGAACTACAGTATCTCTTGGGGGCCTGCGATCGAATATTATGCGATGCTTATGAAAAAGTTCAACTGGCTGCAGCTCTCGCGTGAAGTTAAACAATACAGCAGGAATGTTGGCGTTGGCCGTAAGCAGTTGTATTCCATTCTTTATCGCAAAGCATTCCCTTCCTTAGTAAAGGGCAAGGTATCCGGATCATCATCTGACTTTCCGCAGCTTATTCACTCCGGTTTCGCTGAGCGCGCAGGCATTTACGAGAAATTGCAGGATCCCTCCTTCGTGGGGATTGGATCAATGGATGATCTGCCGGCTGATCCGCTGGAAGCCAGAATCCAGCATTTCAACCGTGTCAATATGTGGACCGCTACCGGATCGAGCGGCTGCAAACTATCACTGCGTTATTCCGTATGGAGCCATGATCCGACCAATGATCTGCGTGTCATTCGTTTCTGCTTGGGAACGCCTATGGAGCAGTTCGTTCACAGCGGTATGGATCGGGCCTTAATCCGGAGGTCTACCGAGGGCTGGCTCCCCGACTCCATCCGGCTGAATCAGCGGACGAGAGGGATCCAAGCTGCCGATTCCATCCATCGAATGCGGAGCGACTGGCCCGTAATCATCGATGAGCTGGAGCAGTTGAGCCGCGATTCCAGAATGCAGCAGTTCATTAACATGCCTGTTCTCCAAGAGGCTCTAACGGAAGCACGCCAAGGATTAGACCCGAATCAAGCTTACGGTCCATCCATCAAGCTGCTTATGCGCAGCATCATTCTGTACCGGTTTCTTCAAACAAACTTTTGAAAGGAGGTGAATCCAAATGAAACAGGAATGGAGCGTACCCGTACTGGAAGTCCTTGACATGAATATGACAATGGCTGGTCCCGGAAATGCAATTCCGGATGGAGTTCAGCCCGATCCGGATGAGATGGTTCACTACAGCTAAACAATATGGATTCATCTTTTAGGAAGTCAGCCCATATGCCCAGCTGGGTATATGGGCTTCCACTTTTATTCGCCATAACAAACAATGGAGTGAGGATCGTGACTCAAACCCTTAACAAAAACCTATATACGGCCTTCGGGCATTCCATACATAGCGAGATTCCCCTGCCTGAAGCACAGCATATGACATCACAGGATCATCCCGCCGATATTGTCGTTCGTTATGCCAATTTAACAGAGAAATGGTCGACGTGCGCTATCCCCTCAAGATCCTTCTTCTGTACAGAAGATCTGGTCATGTTCAGGGTCCCTGATCTAGCCATTTTCGCCGTGGAAAACGGGACCACCATCTCCTTTTCTCCGGAAGGGAACGCTGAAGAGGACAAACTTCGTCTATATGTATTGGGTACATGTATGGGCGTTATTTTGATGCAGCGAAAAATCCTGCCCCTTCACGGAAGTGCCATCGTTATCAACGAAAAAGCTTATGGATTCGTCGGCCATTCGGGTCACGGAAAATCCACGCTCGCCTCGGCTTTTCTGCAGCAAGGGTACCCGCTTGTAACGGATGACATTATCGCAGTTACACTGGATCATCACCATGTGCCTTATGTAACTCCTGCTTACCCGCAGCAGAAGCTTTGGCAGGAAAGTCTGGATGTCTTTGGCATGAATTCGAATCAGTTCCGCCCCTTGTTCGATCGTGAAACCAAGTATGCTATTCCCGTGGAATCCCACTTCGCCTCCGCCACGCTTCCCCTCGCCGGAATCTTCGAGCTCATCAAGACCGACTGCGAGCAAGTCAGCATACGGGCAATTGAGAAGCTGGAACGACTGCCACTTCTATATCGACACACCTATCGTAAATCCCTCCTGCAAGACAGCGGATTAACCAAATGGCATTTTGATATGACAGCCCGGATCTCGAGCAGTGTTGCTATTCATCAGCTTCTGCGTCCATCGAACCAGCCTACCGTACAGCAGCTGACTGACCTGGTCTTGGATACTATAGGTGAATAAGTAACCGCCCCTCCTTCCACGTCTTAGAATTAATCCCTATAATTACTTACGCCACTCACGATAAAGAATCCCCAATCGATAGGTTCGGGGATCCTTCTCCTGCTTAAAACTTCGTTGATAGCGGTGACGATGTCACTCTATCCCTGGGCTAAAATCTAAAATTTACTGAACCTTTCAATCGTTGTAAAACATATAATAGATAGACCCCCTTGGTTTATGACATTGATCATCGATAAAGGAGCCCCTTATGAATCCCTCTGATATGGAACGAATCATCGCTATTCTTCCTTGCCTGTCCATGATTTCACCTCAAGATTGGCAGCGTGCCGAGCTCATGCAGGTCGATCCCTCCACCCCGCATTCGATTCGGGAAGGACATGTCCTGCAGCATGCGATGTTTATGCTTAAGGGAAACGTGCGCATTCATAAGATTAGTGAGCAAGGAAGAGAAATCACCCTATATCGCGTGCGCAGCGGACAGAGCTGTGTGCTTATGATGGCAAGTATTATGGGAGAGTCGGAATATGAAGCGAATGCATCAATTGAAGTGGAGAGCGAAGTTTTGCTTATTCCTGTAGGCGTATTCGAAGATTGGATGGATCGTTATAAACCTCTGAGGCAATATATCTATCAGCAAATCGTTCAGAGAATAACGGCAGTCACCAGCCTTCTTGAGGACATTGCATTTAAACCGGTGAACCAGCGGCTTGCCCATTTCGTCTATACGAATACGGAAGACGAAATACTCACATTGAAGATGACGCATGATCAGTTAGCCGTAGAACTAGGAACGGCCCGGGAAGTCATTAGCCGTGTTCTGAAGGACTTTCAAAACAAAGGAATCTTGTCACTAACCAGAGGAAAAATCCATATCGTCAACCGATCCGCTTTGGAAGAAATCATGCATCAGCATCTTGTGTGACTTAGTCACGGAAACGGGATGAAGATACCGCTAAGATGGAGATAATTCCAATGATGCGGAGGTATGTTATGAGAAATGTCGGCGGTATCGACTGGTTGTTCCGTTTGGTTCTAAGCTTCCCTCTCCTGTTCATGCTTTTTTATATGGATAGTAACTGGAGGTACATCGGCCTGATCGGACTTGTCTTTCTGTTTAATGTACTAACTCGAATCTGCTTCATCAATCATATACTCGGGATCAATTCCTGTACGATGAAAGATGGGAAAGGCGGTGTGACGCGTTGACCCATTACTATGATTCTTCAAATTTAAAGAAAATCTCCGAACTTATGCAGCTTGCTCCGGAGGCCTCTGCCTCGTTTCTATCTTTTGAAAAAGACGTCTATCACACTCACACCCACATCCCGCTGAAGACAAAAGAATTGATTGCCCTGGCTGTAGCTCATATTACAGGCTGCCCCTACTGTATCGATGTTCATGTGAAGAAATTCCAGCAGCTAGGAGGAACCCGGGAAGAAATTCTGGAAGCTGTACTCGTCGCAACGACCACCCGCGCAGGTGCCATACTTAGCCATGCAACGCATGCTTTACTGGCATACGACGAGACAACAACTTCCTCGAAGGAATCTAAGAATGTGAATTCTTCGCATGATCCCGAGTGTTTTTGTTAGGGTTGGGCCGATTCTGACACCATAGTATCTGCCAGTCTGGCAGAATAGCAGCATGATATGGAGGTGACCATTACAAGTGTAGTGATGGCCCTCTTCATTGTTGGCACTCTATCTATTTCATTTTTTGAAACCTATATTCGATTTATCTAAAAATTAATTAACAAATGTCTTGAATAAATTCCATATTATACTATAATAATATTTGATATTACATTTAATCCTAATAAATGTAATTAATTACATATCATATTACACTAGAAATCCTATAAAAGTTTAGGGGGAATTTTATGGATGCTAATTTGGTAGTCTCGGTTGTTTTAGCTACCCTGCTATGTTACTCATTTATAGCCAAAATTGTTTCTTACTCCGAATTCAAATCCACCATTCAACAATTGAGTTTTCCGCTATTCTTCGCTTGGATGGCCATAGCAGCGGAGGGATTGGTCGCAGTGCTGCTCGTTGTTGATTACACTCGCCAGATGGGCCAATTCGCTGCTATGCTTCTCTTCCTTACTTTCTATGGAGTGGCCAGCTTGGCCATTTATAGAAAATTAAACGTAAGTTGTAATTGCTTCGGTAAATCCAGTGAAGAGAAACTGGGATGGGGGACTATTTCGAAGGTTACACCACTCTTCCTGTTAACAGTAATCGGAGTTTCGGTTGATCACTCGCAATCGCTAACTTCTATGAATCTAACAGAAATCATTAGCTGCGTTGGACTTACTATTGGTATTTTGAATATGTACCTCATGTTGAAGAATAGAGAACTATTAGTAGAAGGAGGCTCTTGAATTCAATGAATCTATTCAATCTATCTCATGCATTTCTATGGGTTATGGTTGCACTACAATCGTACTTCATTATTCAGCTTGGACGAAAAATACAAGCCTCAAAAGGACAAGCACCACCACTACCCGGTCTTATTGAGGAAGATCACGGGCTCCCCCATGGATTACGGTTTCCTCAGCTTCACTTTGAAACCGTTAACAAAGGCTCCATCGATTTAAGACTACTCAGAGAACAAAAACTCGGTTTTCTAATAGCGTTTACAGATGCAAAATGCAGCTCGTGTAAGTCACTCTACCCTGTATTGGAAAAATTCAACAAGCGTAATCCCCACATTCAACCACTCATTCTCATGATCGGTCAACAACCGGACGTAATTGAGATCATTAAGCAATATGAACTAAGCATACCCGTAGCAAATATTGCCTCCCCTACACCCTTTGAAACCGGCATCTTTCCTTTTGTCTATTATTTGACTCCGCAAGGAGATGTCATTGCGAAAAGCGTCGTCCAGCACAGAGAACAGCTTGAGGCTCTGCTTGCTCAGACACTCACCTCCCAAGCCTCATAACCTACGATGATCGATCGGATTTAGATCTAAAACTCCAACTTCCGTCACATGTAGATTTTTGGAAAGGGGGTGAAACAATGTCGTGTCCTTCAAACGGTAACTACTGTGTTGCTCAGCGCTGTAGCGGAAATATTAATGATGTAAGGATCTATTACTGGTACTCCGGTACAAATTGTAAGTATGGTCAGGACTCCATTTGTGGCTGTTAAGTATTTCCATTAAAAAATCTTATAAAGGTGGTAATGTCCATGTCTTGTCCTTCAAACGGTAGTTACTGTGTCTCTGAGCGTTGTGGTCCTAGCACTTATTCAGTAAGAATTACTTACTGGTATTCCGGTGCAAGCTGCAGATATGAGCAATCATCTTCTTGTGGTTGCTAATTACGTTTATTTAAAAAAACTTATAAAGGTGGTAATGTCCATGTCTTGTCCTTCAAACGGTAGTTACTGTATCTCTCAGCAATGTTCTTTTAATACTTATTCAGTAAAAATTACTTACTGGTATGCCGGTGCAAATTGCAGATACGGACAAGAATCCTCTTGCGGCTGTTAAAACTTCACCAAAAAATATCCAATAAAAGGTGGTAATGACCATGTCTTGTCCTTCACAAGGAAGCTATTGCACTTCTCAACGCTGTAGCGCGAATACTTATGACGTTCGAATTTATTATTGGTACGAAGGTACAAATTGCAGGTATAACCAAGAGTCCAAATGCGGCTGTTAAAACTTTATTGACAAATATCTAAATAAAGGCGGTTATGACCCATGGCTTGTCCTGTAAACGGAGACTACTGCACTACTGTACTCTGTCTAAATACTTATGACAGACGAGTTACTTATTGGTACGAAGGTGCAAGTTGCAGGTATAACCAAGTGACTAGTTGCACCTGCTAAAGCTTTTTTTAAAATATCCAATAAAGGTGGTAATGTCCATGTCTTGTCCTGCACAAGGAGACTACTGCGTTGCCCAACGTTGTAGCGGGAATATTAATGATGTAAGAATCTACTACTGGTACGAAGGTACAAATTGCAAGTATAAGGAAACGTCCAAATGCGGCTGTTAGTCTCTTAATGTACTTGGATTGATTCGATAGTAACAAACCAAAAAGAGGAGAGCGTTCGTTCAGTGCTCTCCTCTTTATTAATAACAATCTCCTATAAAGGTGAGGTCACGATGCAGATCAATCATTCGGAGAAAAACAAAGTTGTATTCAGTGTATTCAGTCGATTCATGCCACTTATGCTTAAAGTCATTCCTGGTGCGACGATTCTGCTTATCTTGCTAAGAATCATGACAGCATTAATTCCTGTCGCCCAAATTTACATTGTAAAAGAATTAGTTGACTTGGTAACCTTACTATTCACACAACAGCAAGCAATCGCCTCTGACGTCTATTTCGTTCTGGGCCTGCAAGCGCTGGTTCTGATCGCAGATCGCTTCTTTAATTATTTAAACTCCGTCGTCGGTTTTCGTGCGCAGCAGAAGTTAAAATATTATTTCGAACAATTACTAATCAATAAAGCCTCCCAGCTGCCCTTAAGCTATTTCGACCGTCCTGATTATTATGATCAACTTGAGCGGGCTGCATTTGGTGTAGATGTTAAGGGCTTTAACCTAGTTAACCTGATACTAACGATTGGTTCAAGTATCATAACTTTAGTCGGATTAGTATCAATTCTGCTCTCGTTCCATTGGGTCCTGGCTGCCATTGTACTAATTATGATTATTCCTAATATTCTAGTGAATGTTCATTTTGGTAAACAAAAATACAATCAGGCGATGACCCAAACACCGGAACAACGAAAGGTTCATTATTTACTCCGCATTTTACATAGCCGAAGCACAGCCAAAGAAGCACGAATTTATAATTATACACCTTACTTAACCGCTAAGTGGAAGGGCATCTTCTGGAAAACAGGGGACGAACAATATGATCTGCGCAAACGCACCGATAGCCGAATGCTCCTCGTCAATATCTCACAAATTTTATTGGATGTCTGTGTCATTATTGTACTCATTCTGTTTGGCGCAAGCGGCGCGCTAACCATCGGACACTATGTCTCGTTAACCCAAGCCCTTCAGCAAATTCAGTCCATCATTACCGGATTGGGTTACTCCATAGCCGCCGTCTACGAAGAAAGTCTATTCATTAATGAAGTCTTACACTTCCTTGATCTGGACGTTGAGGAATCTCAAAATCAAATCCATCCATTCCCTGAGAAATTAAAGACAAAAATAGAGGTCAAAAACCTCTCTTTCACATATGCGACGCATAGCACTCCGCAGCTAAAAAAGATTAGCTTTAACATTTCACCAGGAGAAAAGATTGCCATTGTAGGTGAGAATGGCGCGGGTAAAAGTACGCTTGTTAAATGCTTGCTCGGGTTGTATTTGCCCGATGAAGGCACCATTCTATTCGATGGGGTAGACATTCGTACGATCGAGCCCAAAAGTATGCGTCAAAATGTTTCCGCCGTGTTTCAAGATTTTGAGAGCTATCAATTAACGGTCCGCGAGAATATTGCCATGGGACACGCAAAAATAGAAGATGATGCATCCATTAAAGCCGCCGTGAATAAAGCTGGCCTAAGCGGATTAATGGAGAAGCTGCCCCACGGTTTGGATACAGAACTCGGGGCAATGTTCCACAATGGATACGAACTGTCCGGGGGACAATGGCAGAAAATAGCGTTAAGCCGCGCTTTCATGAGAGATACGCAAATTGTTATTCTGGATGAGCCAACAGCTGCACTTGATCCACGGGCAGAAGCCGAAATCTATGATAAGTTCGCTACGCTATATGAAGGTAAGACAACAATTATGATCTCTCATCGATTGAGCAGCTGCAAGCATGCAGACAGAATTATTGTCCTGCATAATGGCGAAATTGTAGAAGAGGGAAATCACGATACATTACTAGCAGCCCAGGGTGCCTATGCTGAGATGTTCCATACCCAAGCTAAGCGATATGCTTCATGATTGGTTCATAAAGATTACCCTATTAGCTTGCCGTGTCCAATTTCACATCTAACCCGACTCGTTCCATACGAGCGGGTTTTTGTACGTCCATATCTATGTACGCCTTTATATTCAAGCCACTCACATCTAATTTGGAATTATTGACATTTGTGTGGAGTGTTGGTATCATACAGGAAACTCAAAACTAAATTTGAGTTTCCATAGACCTGTTTTTACATAGGCTTGTTTTTCACAGGAGGGAAATCGGGTATGGAGCTGACAACTCTACAGCATCAGCAGAAGATAGAAATTATGGAAAAGTATTTGGAGCTTGGTTTGAAAGACGGATTTAAGAGCGTGCTGTTGGATCAAGTCGCTTCTGAATTAAGCATAAGCAAAAAAACAATCTACAAACTGTACACGAATAAAGAAGCTTTGATCACGGCCTGCATTGACCATGTATTTCAATCCATCGACGAGACGATTGCCCCGATCATAAGAGATCCCAGTATGGATATTATCGATAAGATCATCCGTCTGCTTACGATGGTTTCTGAAAAGCTGAGTTTCTTTACCATGCAGCAAGTAGGTGAAATTCAGCAGCTTTATCCGGAATTGTGGGAGCATGTAGTACGCGAGCGCAATGTTCGGCTGGAACGATACGAGATGTTGTTTGAAGCTGCTAGGAAAAAGGGGGTGATCCGGGACATCGACCCGAAAATAATCGTTCAGCTATTAATGCATTCAATCGATGAATTTACGAAGGAAGGGTTTATGAAAGAGCATAACCTGACTTATTCTCAATCCTTGTCCTTAATTACAAGCATTCTTTTTGAAGGAATATTAAAACCGATTAAATAGGAGGATTGGCATGGATGGAAAAATTGTTCTAATCGTTGGAGCTTCAAGCGGAATCGGGCGAGTATTGGCCAAAAGGATGGCATCGCTCGGTGCCACGGTTATTTTATCATCCCGCTCAACTCATGCGCTTATAGAGCTACAGCATGAAATCCTTGAAAGCGGCGGAACCTGCCATGTGGTTTCCTGTGATATTTGTTCAGAGGCATCCGTCACGGCACTGATCTCGGAGAGCATCGAAAAATTTCAGCGGATTGACATTGCTATTTTGGGCTCTGCCGTCCAATATATCGATCGGGTCGATACCCTTCAAACCGATGAATTGGAGTTGATGTTTCAGACCAATGTTGTCGGCATCATGCGATGTGCAAGATATATCCTTCCTCATATGCTGAGAAGAAATAAGGGACAGCTTGTATTCCTCTCCTCGATGATGGGAGAAGCCGCATTTCCACAGATGGTCCCTTACGGTGCATCCAAAGCAGCAATCTCTTGCTTCGCACGCGGCTTGTATCGAGAATTAAAGAATAGCAATGTGCATGTAAACCTGCTCTCCCCTGGACATATGAACACAAATATAAATTCACATCTAGGCAACCGCACTCCCAGCTGGTATGGCAAATCAGGCTCACTGAATTTAGATAAGGCTGCAGAAGCCATGATCAGAGCCATCTTGGCCAACCGAAAGGAAGTAGTTATCGGCCGCCAGAGCTATATGATGACTCAATTGATTAAGTACATGCCCGCGATCGCCAACCGAATTATTCATAAAATTACGACTTGATATAGAAGGAGGTTAACATAGGTTGATCATGGATCATTCCGTTAAATATGACGCAGACGTCATTATTGTGGGAGGGGCAGTGGCAGGAGCAGCACTGGCTTGTGCAATGGCCAAATACAATATAAGGACTCTCCTACTTGATCGACGCAAAGAGCCTGGCAGTATGAATCGCGGAGACGGCCTGCAGCCCCGAACGCTGGAAATACTCGAACAATGGGGAGCTCTACCAGAGTTACTAAAATATCCGCATGTGAAATCTTCCGGTATTGAACTTCGACATCCTGTTTTTAAGACATTAATGAATATCGACTTACAACCTCTCTCCTCAAGTAAATATAACTACATTCTCAACATTCCCCATCGAGATATTGAACAAGGATTATTAGATTATGCCAACAAACATGAGATGATCAACATTCGGCGCGGAATTATTGTTGAAGAGCTATTATGGAATGAAAAAAACCAAGTGAACGGAGTAAGGGTAAAGCAGAGGAACGAGACATTTCAATATACCGCTCCAATTGTCATTGCTGCCGATGGTGGATTATCCGGTATTCGACAACAACTCCAAATCGATGCAAAGCGAGAGGTATATCATCATGAGCTTGTCGTTCTGCATTTGCCAAGGCCCGCCTGGTTTTCAAACGAGCTAAGAACACTCGTAAACCTTCATCGTGACGGTGCCGTTGTCTTCATTCCTTTACCCGATCAGCAGATGCGCGTGACCATCGTTGTCCCCTCGGGACAAGCCTCACAATGGCGAAAATTATCAGATGAACAGTTGTTTGAGCAGCTACAAAAACGCGTCCCTGAATTAGATCAGGTTCCTGTACATCGTGAGGGTGAACATATCTACAAGATGTACAGAATGCATGCAGATCAGTATGTTAAACAAGGGGTCGCCCTCATTGGTGATGCCGCTCATCTCACACATGCAAGCTCTGGCCAAGGCATGAATATGGCTATTCAAGATGCCGATCTCCTGGGTGATCTTCTGCATCGTTGTTTCTCCAAATCCATCTCCTTAGAAAAAGCTTACTCCCTGTATGAACAAATTCGCCAACCGATCAATGAGGAGATTATTTCGAGATCCGACTTTATGTCTTCTGTCGTTTATACACCGAATAAACTGATTCACACGTTAAAAATGATGGGCATATTCTCAGCACGATTCATACCTGGGCTCCGTAAAAAAATTAGCGGAAATATTGCTCGCGGTATTGCTGGCATAGAGCAAAAGGAAATCATTCTTAAGTCGTTAACCCATACCCTCGAACCTATATGAGTGTTTGTTTATAAACTACAAAAAGCCCGCTCATGGAGCGGGCTTCGATTCATAAAGGCGAGGGATACACAGAAATGAGGATGTCCCTCCTCTATTTCAAAAATCAGCTCTTCAATTCACAAATACAACCACGATTTAATCGTCCAGCGGAAGGCTCTCAATAGCAGTGAAAAACACGTCAAGAAGCTCTTTATCAAAATTAGCTTTAACATATTCGGATATTTGGGCCAATTCTTCCTCACTGTTATACTCCAGGCATGCACGCCCTTCACACCAAAGCACCGTGCAAGGGAAGTGATTCTTCACATGCTCAATCACATAATCTTGCTCCACGCACTCCCGGATCGCTGCGCTCACGTCCCTCCCCCTCTCCGTTCATAAATACAGCCGCAATTGCCGTTATCCTTATTGTTCAAATTTTAGATTATTTCATCGATGACATTTATCACATCCTGATCTAAATAGTGAGTGCGCCTGGTCGAGAAAAATAAAAAGCCCGCTGCATGAGCGGGCTTTCGGTATAAAGATATTTATTAATTTCGAATAAGATAATCAAATGCGCCCAATGCTGCTGTCGCACCCGATCCCATCGATATGATAATTTGTTTATAAGCGCTGTTCGTGCAGTCTCCTGCAGCAAATACGCCAGGAATGGTTGTTGCACCATGGCTGTCTACGACAATTTCACCCATGCGCGTACGTTCTACGGAATCACCAAGCCATTCTGTGTTAGGAACAAGACCGATTTGGACGAACACCCCTTGCAGCTCCACATGCTGAGTAGTACCGGTTTCGCGCTCGATGTATGAAATACCGTTCACTTTGTTTGTTCCGGTGATTTCTTTTACTTGAGCGTTCTTAAGTACCGTTGTGTTTGGCAGACTGTTCAGACGATCCTGCAGAACAGAGTCGGCCTTCAGCTCAGGCATGAACTCAAATACCGTTACATGCGCTGCAACACCAGCCAGGTCAATGGCAGCCTCAACACCGGAGTTACCTCCGCCGATGACGGCAACATGTTTACCGGCAAACAAAGGACCATCACAGTGCGGGCAGTAAGCTACCCCTTTGTTCTTGAATTCCGCTTCTCCAGGTACACCCAGATTACGCCAACGGGCACCAGTCGAAACAATGACGGTTTTACTTTTCAGTGTAGCGCCATTTTCCAATTCAACCTCAATGAGGTCTTTCTTCTCCAGAGACTTCACGCGCTGTGCCTTCATGATGTCAATATTGTACTGCTTGGCATGTTCTTCTAGGCTTGCAGCGAGTTTTGGACCTTCCGTGTAATTTACACTGATAAAGTTCTCAATACCCAAGGTATCATTGACTTGTCCGCCAAAACGCTCGGCCACAACTCCTGTACGGATCCCTTTGCGCGCTGCATAAATCGCTGCACTCGCACCAGCAGGGCCGCCTCCGACAACAAGAACATCGTAAGGCTCTTTATTCTCGAACTCGGATACGTCTGTGGTACCCAGCTTGCCAAGAATATCGTCGATTGTCATCCGGCCGCTTTCGAAGAATTCACCATTGAGGTGAACCGTCGGTACGGCCATAATTTCTTTGCTTTCCACTTCTTCCTTAAATGCCGCACCATCAATCATGGTATGTGTAATACCCGGATTCAGGATACTCATCAGGTTCAGTGCCTGCACGACATCAGGGCAGTTATGGCAGCTCAGACTAACATATGTTTCAAAGTGGTATTCACCTTTAATTTTCTTGATGCGGTCAATGACGCTTTGCTCAACCTTTGGAGGTCTGCCGCTGACTTGAAGCAGCGCCAGTACTAATGAAGTAAATTCATGTCCTAGTGGAACACCAGCAAAGGTTACGCCAGTCTCTTCGCCTACGCGATTGACGCTAAAGCTTGGAGTTCTGGATAATTGCGTTTGTTCTACTGTAATCCAGCTTGACATGCTGGATAGTTCATTGACTAAATCCAGCATGTCATCGGATACAGAGTCGTTACCTGCACTGACTTTCAGCAGAACATCGCCTTCCAAAAGCTCAAGATACTGCGCTAGTTGATTCTTTATGTCTGCATCCAGTTTCATTTTTTTCTCTCCTTAGATCTTGCCTACGAGGTCAAGACTTGGCTTCAATGTTTCAGCGCCTTCTTTCCATTTAGCCGGGCAAACTTCACCTGGATGATTGCGAACGTATTGAGCCGCTTTGATTTTGTCGATCAGAGTGCTTGCATCGCGTCCGATACCATCAGCTGTAATTTCAACGGTTTGGATGATACCGTCCGGATCGATGATGAAAGTAGCACGGTTTGCCATTCCGTCTGCTTCAATCAATACATCGAAGTTACGGGAAATCGTATGGGATGGGTCACCAATCATAATGTAAGTTACCTTACCGATCGCTTCAGAGCTGTCATGCCATGCTTTGTGCACGAAGTGAGAATCTGTGGATACGGAATACACTTCAACGCCAAGATCCTTCAAAGTTGCATATTGATCTTGCAAATCTTCGAGCTCTGTTGGGCATACGAAGGTAAAGTCCGCTGGGTAGAAGCAAACTACGCTCCATTTACCTTTAAAGTTCTCCTCGGTTACTTCAATAAAGTCACCGTTATGAAATGCTGAAGCTCTGAATGGTAGTACTTCTGTTCCGATCAATGCCATGATTAGTTACCTCCTAGATATATTGGTTTTCTTTTATAGTATAGATTTTAGAACCAGTAAATCGCAATGACTTAATACACTACCGGCTCTTATTTATACTTATTATTATATGGGAATGATTTTCATTGTCAATCTTATTCATCAAGTCTTCATATTCCTTGAAAGCCATTCACATTATTCCCTATATTCTTGTATATCCGTACAACGCCGGGCACATACTAGACATCACAACCTATTCCAGTCACTAAGGAGGATCCTTCCATTGAGTCCAAACCAACCCGACAAGAATTTAATCAACACGGTCGAGCAGCTGAATGAAACACCCGTTAACAGCCATGAGGCCCAACAACAGCAACAAGCTCGTAATGACCGCCGAAAACAAGCACTGCATGACAGTGATGGTAAATATAAAGAAAGCGAAACTGACAACTATCATTGAGCATTTTGTATGATAATGAGTGTTTATCTACAAGTTTACAAGAATGCAAAAATCCACAGCCTGAGTCGGTTGTGGATTTTTTGCTTCAATTAAGTTCTTGATCATTTGGGATCAAAATTTTGCTTCTATAGGAACCCCGATTACTTCCAATTCTCAACGCCAGTTTCGAGCTGCTCGAAGGAATGCGGAATGGAAGCTTCCATAATGTCAGCATAATTCTTGTGGTCGTCCGGAATATCTGTCCATTTCGGTTCAACCTTGATGTCCCACGGTTTACGATCCAGAAGCTGATTGAGGATACGTACAACTTCTACTCTCGTAATCGGTTTATTCGGATTGAACTTCTTCTCTGTAAAATCGAACAGCAGGCCTTGCTCCTGAGCAGCTGCAATGGCTTGTTCAGCCCAGTGTCCCGCTACATCGGTATAGGTTGTGTTCTCAGCAGCATCCCACTTATAAATATTCATGAGAATCTGCATAAATTCTGCTCGAGTAATCTGTTTCTTAGGCTTGAATGTATGGTCGTTGAAACCGACCATCCAGTTATTACGGGTTGCAGTCTGGATTGCATTCGCAGCCCAATGTTTTGCACTCACATCCGAATATGAAACTTTGCTGGTTCCACCTGCAGATGTATACAGACGGGACAAGATCGCAGCAACTTCAGCTCGGATAATTCCACGATCTGTACGGAACGTACCGTCAGGGTATCCAACCATGTAAGCTTTATGATCGCCTGCCGTTTTCACTTTCGGCTGCGCGGAGAAGTTAAATTTCACGATCGTGTCACCGACGTGGATAACTCCGTCCTTAATATAACTATTACTTCCAAAACGTTCTTCACGCTTATCGGTACGACTGTCAAAAAGAACGTATCCATTCTTCTCGCCCAAGAAATAGTAATCACCATCGGCATATACCATCCAGCCGTATTGACCCTTATCTGAGCTCAATTGTGGGTTGTGGTTTTGGTTCGGCGAAAACTCTGGAAGCTCAGGCAATTGTACAAGCGTTCCAGGAACTCTTCCTTTGGAACGATTCAGCGCCGTATCCGCCCAGAATAATTGCATGTTCATGCCTTCAACGGGCTCACCAGTAACCTTGTCAAGGATCGTGCCATATGGATCAACCAAATCAACCGATACCTTTGCATTTCCTTTGCTATCAACAATGACCTTGCCAGCTGGACCAGCCAGCTTCTCTCCGTTAGGAGCGAACACATTCAGCGACAATTGATATTCGCCGGCTGCAAGTTTCGGAAGCGTAAAGCTTCCATCTTTGTTCATTACAAGATTCGGCAGATTAAGTTCTTTGCCGTCCGCCGATTTAATTTTTCCTGATACCTTGAGATCGTCTCCGACTAACTTCGTGATTTTGTCCTGAACGACTTTGCCGCCGTTCGATTGATCGGAAACGATGACTTCTGCTTTCATTGTAGGTTGCTCTACCGCTGGCACAGATGGTGCAGGTGCAGGTGTAGGTGCCGGCGCAGGCTCTGACGGTGCAGGCACGTAAGGTGCGCGCGGTGTAACATTAACTATATTAGACAAGCCTGCATATTGGCCCGATCCGATATTTAATCGGAAATAGTAAGTGGTGCCATTCTTTAAACCAGTTACAGTTGCACTTGTTGAAGTAGCAGTAAGCGTCTCCTTAGGACTAATCGGGGAGAAATTGGTGCCATCTGTGGATTGTTCAACAACGATGCTTGATGCCCCTGTCAAAGCTGGGAATTTCAATGTCACTTGCCCATTGTCTGCAACAGCCGACAACGTGGTTAATGTTTCAGAAGGTGTGACCTCTACTGGATCGGACTCACCTGCGTAAAGTCCAGACTCAACGACTAACCGGAAATAGTAGGTTTGCCCATTCGTTAATCCGGTTACGGTTGCACTTGTTGAAGTAGCATCCAGTTTCTCAGACGGGTTAACCGGAGAAAAATCGGTACCGTTTGTGGACTGCTCAACAACAATTTTCGTCGCCCCTTTTAAAGCCGGGAATTTCAATGTGACTTGTCCATTTCCTGGAACAGCCGACAAGGTTTTTAGGGATTCCGGTTCTGCCGCAAGTACATAAACGGTGAATGTCTTTTCGCTTGTAAGCCCGCCTTTTGTAATCTTGGCCGTCAAGTTGACATAAGTTCCCTTTTGTTCAATTGCCGGTCTCGTCACAGTTCCGTCAGGTGCGATGATTGACGGGTCATCAGCAGACCAGACGATGTCTTCATCGTTTGGCAGCAGCGTAAGATTACCTTTAACCGAGTTTTTGTTGTCGCCGGGTTCGTAGCTGATGGTAGTGAGTTCCTCTGCTTGTTCAACAGCCTCAATAGCATCTTTCTTTGCAATGACTGCATTTGCTACGCGCTCAGCAATTTCCTCAATGATATCATCTGTGGACTTTTCGGAATCAAGATGCAGTCCGCCGTGCGGAAGGCCATTGATAAAGTCATCTTCAATATCCTTATAAGTCGATTCAGTGACTCCAATATATTGGGCACCGCCGTTATTAAGTTTGTCCTTCAGATCGGATTCATTCGTTCCGCCATCCAAATTCACACGAGGGTCGTCGTTTAAGTTCACGACATAGCGATAAGGGGAGTAAGGATCCCAGACGATATCATTTACCGCTACATTTACATCTTTAGGCGAAGTGGAGAACAGTTTCATATTGTCAAAGGCAAAAATCGAGATGATTTCGCAACCATGCCCTACATGACTGACAATCGGTCCGAATTCGTCACCATAAACTTGGGGAAGAGCCAAGTTTTTAATGATTTGGTCCCCGTTATCCCACATATTCAATTGTGTATCCGTAGCTACAATTTTAATGCTGTGTTGAGGAGATGCCCCTTTCGAATAACTGCTGACGGGGGAAACACCCTGTATAAATCTTAGTCCACTCCCAGCTTCATTATGGAACGCAGTAGCGTCTACCCCATCAAGCTTATAAACATCGATAGCATTTGATACATATAGAATAGCGTAACCGCTCAATTTCCCGTCGCTATCAATCTTCGAATTAAATAGAAAGCCTCCGCCTTCCATACTGTGATAATTGACCTTGGATTCATCCATGTCAAAGGTGATGATTTTCTTACCCGCAGGGCTTCCACCTGTCAGCATGAAATCCTTGTAACCCGGCATGGTATATCCGTAGAAGGTTAGCGCTTTGCCGTTATTGGAAATTTGAACATGATTATAATCGGCAGTCTCAACCTCTGGAGTGATCCCCATCATATACCAGCTTTCCTGGCCTTTATGCACATAGGTCGTGTCCGTTACCGTTGCTGGATTAGCGCTGGCATCCATGATGGACATATATTTAGGATTAATCCCTGCTGCTTCCAGCTTGGCTTTAATAGCCTCATTCAATTTGCTTTCAAAATCACTATCTCCATGAGAACTTGTTCCCACGTTATAGTAAACCTCTGCTACCGGCGATAGCGCAAATGCCATGGTGGCATTTGTAACCATGAGCACGAATGCCACGGCCATCGAAATTATTCTTTTTTTCATTTAAACACCCATCCTGTTATTTAGTCACAACATCACAACAAGCCGTCCGACACCCCATATATTAAGAATCTATGCTGAACACAACCCTCCAATAAAATAGATTGTAAATATTGTTATTTTTAAAATAGCAGACACATCTCTCAAAAATCTCTCAAATTCGACTGCAGTCGACAGGTAGATTTTTTAGATATTTTTAACATATGATAGTGTTCATAGGGGTGTGAGTATAACATGAAGAAACTGATTGGTTATCTGGGTGCGGCATGCGCCTTAATCGCCATTATGTATATGATTTTTAGCGACCAGGGCACTGGTTCTGTCAAGATCAAAGCCGTAGATGGCGTGATAGACCTGCGAGAGCTCAACGATTCACCTTTTGTGTCCTTAGCTGGCGACTGGAAATTCACACCCGACGCTTTTGTCGCGCCCAATCATTTTATAAGAGATACGGATAATCTGCTGGTACCCGGTTCCTGGGCATCGAATGTGCAATGGGGCTCCTATCAATTACTCGTATATCTGCCCGACCACTGGACCGATATCGGTCTGCGTGTTCGGAATATTTGGTCTGCGCATGTCATCTACATCGATGGAGTACTTCTTTCAGAAAAAGGCAAGGTGGCAGCCACCAAGCAAGAGACGTGTCCAGCTAATCCTTATTATGAAACGTACTTTACACCGGACACCCGGCAGGTGCTGATTACTATACATGCGTCCAATTTCTACAATACAAGAGGTGGCATCGTGCTGCCGATCGATATCGGGGATGCGGAGCCAATGAGGAAAGACGTACATCGGGATCTTTCCCTCGAATGGGCAGCAACCCTATGTTTGCTTCTGTTCAGTGTATTCCATATAACCATCTATTCACTGCGCAGGAAGGATGAAGCCTTCTTATATAGTGGACTGCACTTCCTGGTATTGGCGCTTGTTATTGCACTACGTGGAGAACGGCTGCTCATTCGTGAATTTCCGTCGTTTCCCTTCGAGCTATACTTTCGCCTGCAAGACACGTTTACTTTCCTGGCCTCCATCTTGCTCATTGTCTTTATTGTCAAAATGATTCCATCGATCATAAAACCAAAGACGCTGCTTCTGCTGTTTCTTCCGATTTTGGCCTATGTCATCTTAAATATAATCCTCCCGGCCAGAACCATTTCGGCCGTACAGTATGGGTTCTTTTACTACAATGACGCATTATTCCTGATCGTGATTCTCCGTCTATGTTATTTAACGGTTAAAAATCGAATCAGTATACGCAAAAATGAAGCTGTTGTCCTTGTGTTGATGCTTCTGTTCCTAGCTATCTTCGCGATCAGTTCTTCCTCAGATACCTTGTACTTCTCCGGCCGCAACTATATGAATAGAGTCGGATTGGTAGGGTTCATGATGGCCATGAATATTTTTCTTGGCATACGTCTGATGAATCGCACTGAAGAATCCGAACAGCTGACAGCCAAGCTCCAGAAGGCAAACGACGCAAAGGATGCTTTCTTGAAAGTCACGACCCAAGATTTACAGAGACCGCTTCATGATGCCGTTCATTTAATGAAATCGATTACCCGGGAACAAGATCCCGAGAGGCAGGGCGAGCAATTATATTTGGCTGAACAGCTCATGGGGAACATGGTCTATTTACTAAGGGATCTGCACGATTTTACTCGCATTCGATTTGATGATTATAAGGTCACGCTTAAATCTACCAATCTGCGGATGGTTATGCTCCATGTCATCCAATTGATGCAGCTTACATTTACGAAGAAGAATATTCATATCGACGAGATGATTTCGAAGCAGCTATACGTATGGGCAGACGAGCAGCGTCTGACACAGGTATTCCTGCGTTTGATGACCGAGATTTCACATGATACGGCGAATGACAGCCTGAACATTGAATCGATGCAGGCCGGAACTGAAGTCCTGCTTCGCGTATCGACGACCCGCCAGGGAGCGACCACGAATGGGGATCGGCCATATTCTTCGGGACTCATGATGACGGAGGAGCTCATTCAACAAATGAACGGCACCATGACCTATGAACGCTTGGAGAGCGGCATTCAATTTACGGTCAAACTGGCCTTCAGCGAATTCAAAGAGCCGCTTACAGCAACAGAACATGAATACAATCTGCAGGCCGCGGTATTCAGAGAGGACCGAAAGCTGGGAACACTCTTAATCGTCGATGACGATGTGATGCATGCGGAAATCATGAGAGGCATGCTGGGGGACATCTACCAGGTGCGGATCGCTTATACAGCGCAAGAAGCCCTTGATTACTACAGTGCTCATCCGGAAATCGCGATGATGATCATTGACGATATCATTCCAGGTGACATCAATAGCCTGGATTTACTTGAGCAGATTCGCACCCAGGCATCACTCATGGAGCTGCCGGTCTTAATGATGATATCCTCCGAATATCCTCGGTATATTGAGATGGTTTTTGCGGCCGGTGCTAACGACTATATAATGAAGCCATTTTCAAAAGAGACCTTGATGGCCCGCTTGAATGCGACGGATCAGACGAAGCAGTTTATGCTGAAAGCGATTGAATACGAAATGGCATTTTTGCAGACTCAGATAAAGCCTCATTTTCTATATAATGCGCTTAGCAACATCATTTCCTTTTGTTATACGGATGGCGAGCGTGCTGCGTATCTGCTGACGATGCTCAGCTCCTTCCTCCGTTATATATTTGAGACAAACCGAGATGGACAGTTCTCTTCTCTTCAGAAGGAACTTGAGATTATCGAGGCTTATGTAGAGGTAGAAAAAGCTAGATTCGGTGAGCGTTTAACGTTTGCTTATGATATCGATCCATCCATTGCAGTAAAGAACGTACTGATTCCAAGCTTGCTCATACAGCCTTTAGTCGAGAATGCCATTCGTCATGGCCTGTTCAACAAGGACGGACCAGGGCATGTTCAGGTCTCCATTTCCTTGCAGGGGCGATTGCTGAGCATCCAGGTTTCCGATGACGGCATAGGAATGTCTGCTGAGCAGTGCGCCCAATTAATGGGGGGATCCACCTCCAGTATCGGTATCGGATTTACGAATGTGCGCCGAAGGGTGCATGATCTTACTCAGGGAAGCTTGGAGATTCATTCCATACCGAACCAAGGAACCACCATACTAATAACGATTCCCCTAAAGGAGGGACAAGATCATGTGGAAAGTCATCGTCGTTGAGGATGAGAGACCGATTCTGGACCTTCATGCCAGATTGCTTGAAACTTATGGCCCCTTTCAAATTGTAGGCCGCTTCGAATCGCCGTTCGACGCGCTGGAGGAAATTCCGAAGCTGGATGTGGATGCACTCGTGCTTGATATTGAGATGCCGAGGATGACGGGGCTGCAGCTGGCCCAAAACTTAGTAGAGAACGGCATTGACGTGCCTGTCATTTTCACAACCGCCCACCAGCAATATGCAGTACAAGCCTTTCGCGTTCAAGCGCTGGATTATCTCCTGAAGCCGATGAACCTAAATATGGTCAAGCAGCTGGATGAACGCCTTCAGAAGTACTACGGTCAGAAACAGAAGCAGACCCCTAAGAATGAACTTTCTGTGCAGCTATATGGCGAAGCATCCATTAAGGTTGGAGATCAGCTCATCAAATGGCCTACCCGTATAACCGAGGAGCTGTTCTATTATTTTCTGCTTCAAGAAAATAAGCTGTGCTACAAGTGGAGAATTATCGATGATCTCTGGACGAATGTAGAGGAGAAGCGAGCGCTCTCGAATCTGTATAATACGATTTACCGGATGCGCCAGCTGTTTATGGAGCTGGATCTTCCCATCGTTATCGATCGAAGGCATGATGGTTATATCATGAATACCAATGGCAGCCTTGTTGTCGAACCCAGGGAAAAAACCGATGCCCTTCTGCTAGAGTCCAAGGGTTATCTGTGGGCCTATCGTTGGGAGTCAGTTGTCGATTAAGCGGCCAATACGGCGTGCTCGTTAATCAGACTAAAAAAAACCGACCTCATGCGTTCGTTTTTTTATCGTCAGGCAGTTCCCATTTCATGTGGCAAGGAAGTATAATTATGAAAAGCAAAATCCACAACCTATTTCGGTTGTGGATTTTATGTATGAATCCGAGGGGAGTCACGCTCCTGTCCGAATATAACGACAATTAGATTTCTATAGGAATTTAATATCGCCTTAAGGTTCCTATGGCCATCAAAGTGAGTGAGCTTCTGTTTCACTTCTTTGATTCCAATTCGGATGCCGTCATCTACGGCCCACATCACCTTGGTCGGTCCATAGATTCCGTATTTCTCGAGGAATGGAAACAGCAAATTCTCTTTGCGGCTGTAGTGTTTGTCTACATCATAGAGCAGACTGAAATCCTCCAGCAATTTGAGGCGATTGGCTTCTCCTTGGTCCTTCAGAAATTTGTCCAGATGGAGTACAATTTTGAAGTTGACCAGTTGATCAATTTCTCGGTTCTCCATCTTAAAGGTGTGTACAGGATGTACAGGCTGCTCTTCCGGTTGATGAGCTCTGTGAATGTCTTGGATGGAACCTTTGAACACGACAGCATGCACACTGCACAGTCGCTGGACTTCGGTTATCGGTATTCCTTCCTCCTGCATCAGCACCTGCCCCAGCTCCGAAATCTCATCAACGGAAATTTCCCCTACGGCTTGGTTAAATATCGCCTTTACCTCCTCTACGCTTTTCCCATGATGCAGCTCTTTAATGATGTCCTTGAGCATATTGATACGGACGGTTCGATGAGCGGAAACTCCATTCTCACGGTTATTAATTAATTCACTCATGTTCTTCACCTCGGTATTTGTTTCTATATCAAAAAGATTAAATTCTTTCTTGTTTACATCTTTAAAGTAACATTCCCATGAAACACGACTTGTAATTTAAAGCACAAATAAAATGGAAATTGATTGAACAATCTCCAAGGTGAAAACAAAGAATGACCCAGCTTTCGCTGGGTCATTCCAAATGGAGGCGATATATAAGACATGTATTCAAAAATGTAAAACTAAGAACCCATTATTGAAAAGTAACTGGAGCGAATCAAGGTCATCCAGGCAGCGATTTATCGCTCTTCGTTTTCTTCGTTAGAGCCGCGAACAAATTATTCTGGTAGGCAACCGCCCCTAGAACAATAACAACACCAAGGATCTGAAGAACTGAAGGAATCTCACCGAAAAGAACGATGGCGATAATAGCAACGGTAGAAATAGGGCTGAGCAGCAAGAGTCCTGCAACGATTGTAGAATTCAACCGAACGGAACCGTACTGCACGAACGTCCATGCTACTGCTTGTCCCAGGATACCCAACACAAGCATCCAGAACCAGTTCATGCCGGTGATCGGATCACCGAGGGTGGTTTCCGGATTCATTGGAAGCGCACCATTGACCATAACTCCGTGAGTCAGATCGAACCCACGATCAGAGAAGAACAACATGAAAATCGCTGGAGCCACGAGCTGGGCAGCAGTAGCCCATGCCATAGGCTGGACGATCTGTCCCACGTTGACCTTGGTCGCCTTACGGCTGGTATAGAGGTAAATACCATAGCAGACACCCGAGATCATACCGCAAATGGTTCCGAGAATAGCGATATTAACTCCATATACCGTAGCCGGTCCGTCTGTCGCCGCAGCATTGCCCTCAAAGACACCGCCAGACATAATAACACCAAGGATCATGATTGGAGCAACAATGAAGTACGTTTTTGGAACTCTCTCCCTATCGAAGAGGAATGCAAGTGCAGGCAAAATAATGATCTGAAGGTTCAGCAAGATCGAAGCAATACCAGAACCTACGTAGTAGATGGAATAGTTCCAAGCCGTAAAGTCAATTCCGAGGAACAGACCCGCGAGAACGGAGAGAATAACGCCTTGTTTGTTGAGCGCGCCGATTTTTTTTACTTCCCGAATGGCAAACGGGAGCAGGGCCAAGAGCCCAATTCCACAGCGTAGGATAACAGACGTTGCTGGTTCAAAATTTGATTGTTTTACCCAAGGAGCAGTAAATGCGAGGGCCAGGATACCGATCATAAGGATTACATATGCCCGGGCATTTGACCCTCCACTTTTCTGAATACTATTACTTCCCAAATCTTTCACTCCCACAATTAAATAGAATATGTGATCCGAATATCATTCGGATTTATGCCATACAGCGAGCAAACTCATCCCATGTGCTGCTCATCTCTTGCTTTAACAACACCATGTCTGAGGCAAGCCATCTGACATTCACTGCTTTCCCCTCAAGCAGCGCGGCACTCGCTTTGATATCTGAGAAGCGCTGAAGTCTCTCATTTAATTCCCGAATGTCCAATTGCTGCAGCGTAGGGGCCACAAACCACAATGATCCTACATATAAGTGATCTTCGAGCAATCCCAATTGCCCAAGATTCATGTGGCCCGGAGAAAACAAGAGGGAGTCATAAATCAAACATTCCTCTTCCATCCAGACTTGAAAGTTCGTTCTCACATCACTATATTGGAACTTCTCCCCACGCTTATCACGGCCTGGGGATAGGATCTCACCCCACAGAAGTGTGGAGTCCTGCGCCATGCGGACGATCGTTTTCCCGCGAAATTTCGCACTTTCAAAAGGAATGACCGCTTCCGGTTTCCACGCAAGACTGGCTTTGGAACCAATGGATACGTCAATGTTTTGTGAACTCAACATGCCGTTATATGAAGGATAGATTTTGGTTGCCGATTGTGGAATGAGACAGACGTCCGCTCCATCTTGAACATCGATTTGAAATTTATTTTCGTCCCCTGCCACAAGACCGCCCGATGTTTCCACCATATATACCGTTGCCTCAGACGGGTTAGCCGGATTCAAATACAATGTCCGACTCGCCCTAAGCGGAGGAAGCTGATAGCAATCCGTCATGATTGTCTTATTCCCGCGATTCGCAAACTTCAAGGACAGGCAGCCATTATGATACAGTCGCTTAGTTGGAAGTTGTTGCAGGCTCATCTGGTATCACTTCCAGCAATAAATCAGATTTGATCCAGTTCACTACCTTATCGAGACCTTTTTTGGTCTTAATGTCTGCTAATACAAATGGCTTGTCGCCTCTTGATTTTTTGGTGTCACTTTCCATTCTTTCAAGGTCTACGCCAACGTATGGAGCAAGATCCGTTTTATTTACGATAAGAAAATCAGAACGTGTAACGCCCGGGCCACCTTTTCTCGGAATATCGCCGCCTTCGGCAACATCGATAACGTAGATAAACGCATCGACTAACTCGGGGCTGAATGTTGCTGACAGATTGTCGCCACCGCTTTCTAGCAGGATGATATCAAGATTCTCAAAACGCTGTTTCAATTCATCGATAGCTTCGAAATTCATTGATGCATCCTCGCGAATCGCTGTATGAGGACAACCTCCTGTTTCAACACCGATGATACGCTCTGGTTCCAGCACCTTCTCATTGATCAAGAAATCGGCGTCCTCTCTGGTGTAGATATCATTGGTAATGACAGCGATGTTGTAATGATCTTTCAATGTCTCGGAAAGGATTTTGACAAGCGTTGTTTTACCGGAACCGACGGGTCCGCCAATGCCAAGGTGTATTGTTCTCATTTTCACAATCTCCTCGTATGTTAATTAGATTTAGGCTCTTAAATTTGGCTTTTTATACCTAAAAATCACGTGAATTAGATGTCAATCATTTGAACGCTCTGAGATATTTCTGTATAATATATTTAGGAACATTTCTGGGAAAATCCCCTTGTTTTCATGGGTACAACACATGCTAGCGACAACATCCATGCATGTGCGTGGACCTTCCTGCACGCAGGTTGTCCACCCTGTTGTTCGAACCCGGAAGTGCAGTCCCGGGGCGGCTTTCGAATCAGGGATTGTACTCTTAAACGTTGTGCTGATTGGCGTTCACACCCAGGTATTATAGAGTAGCCCATCACTAGGTTCCAAGGAATTCTATAAGGATATTGGTAGTATCCCTCGAATTTGCTTAAGCTTGGATAGAATGGAGTCCATTTCGATATCTGGTGTGCTGTTGAGAGGTGAAGGGGTTAACGAAAAATCCCTTCACCACAGCCAATGACCTGCCAAAGCATCACGTACTTTAAAGAAGAATTAGCTATTGATTCTCTTCTTAACATGTCACTGCAGGTTCTAGGAAATAAACAATCGTGAATGAAGAAATTCGTGCTGCATCGAAGCAATCTCCAGGGCGATTGAATTGTTATCAAGATCATCCATACTCAAGTCCATAACGCGACTTGCCGTTTCTTGGATGACAGGCAACAAGGAAAACATCGTTTTTACCCCGCTTCGCTGACCAAGTGGAACAGCACGGACAGCATTTTGTACGAGTGCTGTTATGGATGAATAGATAAATGTATCAATCGACATCTTCACATCCACATCCATCATGGCCGTATATATACCGTATATGACGGGATAATGACCCTTGATTTCCTTGTTTTTTAATTTTTCATACCAAAATTTAAGCAGCTCATCATCATTTAACGGATATACCATATGTAAAAATTGACGCCCCATCATCGCGCTACCTTTTCGCGTCTCGGGAGATAGCTTAATACCGTGAGATATGTTTTCAAGGTGGATCAGCCCTTGGGTGTCGTGTTTTTTTGCTAGATGATATGCTTCCTTAACAATGATGGCATCCGCTGAAGCAAGATTATGACGGATATACATGCTGCAGAATTCCCATAAATCATCTTCATTACGGAGGACATTCTCCTGGATATATGTCTCCATTCCAAAGGAATGTGCAAAGCTGCCGGTTGGAAACGCCGAATCATTGATTTGAATCAGATGCAGGAACCACGGATCAGTGCTGATGTCCCTTGTATTTGAAGGGCTCTTTGAACCTTCTCTCTGATTGTTCATAGGTAACCCCCACTTCATCCATCAATTTCTCAAGCGTATGATCGTAACGGACAAGAATCTCATCATCTTCAATGATGCATGGGGTGTGACGGTTGCCTATTTCAAAAGCTGCTTTCCCCATTTCACGCATCGTCTTTGGTTTGATGACATATACCTTTTCAAGCTTTGTTCTAATAGCAATCAGTGTATCCTCATCTTCATACAACACGTCCCCATAATGAAGATGGCTGCCATTTTCGAGCGATATGGAAACATCCCTACCGTTCTCTGTCTGTTTACGCAATATTCTCTTGTTCAGTTCTTCCCATTCGAGCTCAAGCCAGTCGATTGCTTTATCGGATGAACTAAAGTTGTCGAGGTGTCCCGCTATCTTCGTAATAATCAAGCTAATATCCTCCTCATATGGGTACAATGTCGGCTATTAAAGATTGTTCAACACTATGCACATGAACCCATTGTTTTATTAGAACAAGAAATATCTTTGAGCCATGGAGAGTTTTTCAAACGGTTCACACGTAATCAGTTCTCCATCTACTTTAACTTCGTATGTTTCCGGATTGATGTCGATATTTGGCGTTGCATCATTCCACTTCATATCCTTCTTGCCAATGTTGCGGCAATTTTTCACCGTTCCAATGCGGCGTTTCAGACCAAGCTTCTCAGGTACGCCTTGCTGAATCGATCTCTTCGACATAAAGGTAATGTTAGCGCTGTGAGATGCACTTCCATGAGCAGCAAACATACGACGGAACATCACCGGCTGTGGTGTCGGAATCGACGCGCCAGGATCACCAATTTGTGCAGCAACAATGAAGCCGCCTTTGATTACCCGGTCTGCTTTTACTGCAAAGAACTTCGGATCCCATAGAACCAGGTCAGCAAACTTACCTTCTTCAATCGAACCGATCTCATGAGAGATGCCTTGCGCAATCGCTGGGTTAATCGTATATTTCGCCACGTAACGTTTAGCACGCATATTATCTGAACCGTTCTTCTCCTCAGGCAATGCACCACGCTGCTTTTTCATCTTGTCAGCGGTCTGCCAGGTGCGGAGAACCATCTCACCAGCTCGCCCCATTGCAAGAGCGTCTGTGGACATGATGCTGATTACACCTAGATCGTGTAAAATATCTTCAGCTGCAATCGTTTCTGGACGAATTCTGGAATCAGCGAACGCTACATCTTCTGGAATGTTGTGCTTCAGATGGTGACAAACCATCAGCATATCCAGATGCTCGTCAATCGTATTCACGGTAAAAGGTCTTGTCGGATTCGTGGAAGAAGGCAATACGTTCGGTTGACCAGCCATCTTCATAATATCCGGGGCGTGTCCGCCTCCCGCACCTTCAACGTGGAATGAGTGAATGACGCGGCCATTAATGGCACGGAGCGTATCTTCTAGAAATCCTGCTTCATTCAATGTGTCAGAGTGGATAGCCACTTGCACGTCAGCTTCATCAGCTGCTGTCAGGCTGCGGTCGATCGACGTTGGTGTCGCTCCCCAGTCCTCGTGAATTTTCAGTCCAACTGCACCCGCATCAATTTGTTCCATAAGAGGAGCAAGAGACGAAGCATGGCCTTTTCCTAAAAATCCAACGTTAATCGGAAAGTCTTCCGCTGCTTTCAGCATCATTTCAATGTTCCATGCACCCGGAGTAACGGTTGTTGCTTTAGAACCTTCCGCTGGTCCAGTTCCGCCGCCGAACAGAGTCGTTACCCCGTTAGCAAGAGCGACGTCGATCTGATCCGGATTGATAAAGTGCACGTGTGTATCAATTCCGCCTGCTGTTACAATTTTACCCTCGGCAGCAATAACTTCCGTAGCCGCCCCAACGATCATATTCGGAGTAACTCCGTCCATAATGTCCGGGTTACCGCCTTTACCGATGCCGACGATATAACCGTCTTTCACACCGATATCCGCTTTGTAAATTCCTGTGTAATCAAGAATAAGCGCATTAGTGATCAGAAGGTCGAGGACATTCTCAGTCCGAGTGTTCGTACCGTTTTGCCCCATACCTTCCCGAATCACTTTCCCGCCACCAAACATGGATTCTTCTCCATATACTGTGTAGTCCTTCTCGACCTCCACCCATAGATCGGAATCAGCGAGACGGACCTTATCCCCAACAGTTGGACCGTAGTTGCCCGCATACTGCTGTCTATTGTACTTCACCTATCATCACACTCCCTTATAGCCTAATGCCTGTGCTCTCTTGAGAATCTCGTCTTTATTGTCAATGGAACCGTTGGTCAAATCTGCGACACCGAACACACGACGATTGCCGCCGATTTCCGTTAGTTCAATTTCCTTCTCTTCGCCTGGTTCGAATCGAACCGCCGTACCTGCAGGAATATTCAGCCTCATGCCAATTGTTTCCCCGCGGTCAAATGATAGCTCCCGGTTCACTTCAACAAAGTGAATGTGCGATCCTACCTGGATCGGACGATCTCCGGTATTAGATACACGAATCTTTGTTTTCTTGCGACCAGCGTTAATCTCTATAGGCTCTTCCGCCAATCGGTATTCACCAGGTACGATATATTCTTTGGTTGCGTTTTCAATACTCATTTGTTCTATCCCCCTTTTCATTGCTCTCCTACATATTGCTGTCATTTCTTAGGAAATCGGATTGTGAACGGTTACAAGCTTGGTTCCGTCTGGGAAGGTCGCTTCCGCCTGAATGTCCGCGATCATTTCCGGAACCCCATCCATAACATCGTCTCTTGTCAACACGTGCTTTCCTTCTTCCATCAGCTTAGCCACGCTCTTTCCGTCTCGCGCTCCTTCCAGAATAAAACTGGTAATGATCGCAACAGCCTCCGGGTAATTCAGCTTGAGGCCTCTCGCCTTACGCTTCAGAGCCAATTCACCGGCCAAAAAGATTTGCAGCTTTTCCTTCTCTACTGGGTTCAAATGCAATGTCTTCACCTCTTTTACGCTTCATTCGCAGATTTTAAAAAAAATGAATGGTTAACCTCACCATTCTAGTTACCGATTCTACATCGTTAATTTTAGGCATGCTGTGACAAAACTCTCATTCCCCAATCGGAAGCTGCTTGATCAAACCATGAAAGAAACAGAGTGATTCGCAAGCCATAGAGAAATTAATACTTCTTATAATAACGTAATAACGCGTTTAATTTGACCATTTCTGATGTTTACTTCATTTTTCTTCCAAAAATAAAGGAGTATCTTTTTAGTGACTAGCTAAAAAAATGTAATCAAAAAATTTATTTTATTTTTTACATAAAAAAAGAGAGCTCTCTTGTTTCATAACAAAAAAGCCCTCCTAATAATTAAAGTATTATTCCAAAAAATTACATGTGTTCTACAGGTGCCACTATAAATTTTCCATACTCAACACCTTTTAAACTCGTCATTTTATTACTTAGAAGCTTGATATCTTTTGCTTTTCCCTTTACAATGATGAGCTCAAGACAGCTGGCCTTGTCCAGATGAAAATGGGTAGTAGCCAGAATATTATCATGCATATCATGTTGAATGGTTGTTAGCTCTTCAAGCAGATTTCGCTGATGATGATTGTAAAATAACAGAATGCTGCCTGCTACGATTTGCTCTTCCAGTTCCCATGATTGCTGAACTAGAGCATCCCGTACAAGGTCCCGAACGGCTTCGGATCGATTCGCATATCCCTTCTGTGTGACTAAATGGTCAAATTTTCGTAGTAAATGGCCCTCCATAGAAACGCCAAATCTCTTTAATGAGGAATCTTCCATTGTATCCTCTCTCCTTATGTACGCACTCAAATCTTACCCACAATTTAGCATTTACAGGTTGTTAATCCGTCTCTTTTACAAGCGCGTAAATCTGAATATATAACTATTCTCATAGATGGACATTAATTCATCGCTCAAGCTGCTGAAATACTTCTCCTCACTGGACACTTCAACAAAATCAGTCGGCACTTTTCGCTTGATTTCCACTCGAAATCCCTCATTGCTAAAGGCAGAGGCAATATCGTCGAGGGTATGCATATTCGCTTGCAAATGACTGTACTTTTCGATCTCTTCTTTAAAAAAGTCTCGGCTCGGGTTCGTCGTTAAATCGGTGTAGGTTACATAATAGACACCGCCCGGCTTTAACGCCTTGCTCAACTTCCACGCATGTGTCTTTAAATCGTCAATCAAATAAATGACGGATAGACAAAAAGCAAGATCGAACTTTCCTTCGAACTCTTCCGGAGACCCTGATACCATATAGTCGATCGGTAAATTGCCCTTTCTTTCATTGGCGATTTCAATGGAATTACGTCCTAAATCGATGCCGATCGCTTCCTTATACGGCTTAAATTGATGAAGAAGCCTTAGAAATCCGCCTCTATTACAACCGAAGTCCAGAACGGAATCATTCGATAGATCATCTTCCTTTATCGTTGAAATCAGCTGCATCCAGCCCTTCAGATGCCCTTCTTCCATCAAAGATTCGCCTTCGTCATTGTTCCACCATACCTCATAACTTTGTTCATTGACTGTCATGTTTGTCCACTCCTTACTGTCATTAAATTGCTTTTGCTGCCAATAATCGTTCTTGCGTTCCATCGGAAGATGGAGTATCCCCAGCCGCCTTAGCCTTACCACGATCCCTCGGGTGACTAGGGAGAATCGAAGCCACAAGCTGCTTAGAAACAGGATGCTGCACCGAAGATAGTGGTTCTTTACAGCTTATGGTTTCGACAATTTGCCCTTTGTACATGACCGCCAATTGATCCGAAATGGAACGAACGGCCATAAGATCATGAGAAATAAACAGGTATGACAATAGATACTGCTCTTTCAGCTCCTCCAGGAGCTTCAAAATTTGATGCTGAATTAACACATCAAGACTACTGACGGCTTCATCCAGTACTATCAGTTTCGGTTTAAGTGCTATGGCTCGTGCAATACTTATTCGCTGTAGCTGACCGCCGCTGAATTGATGAGGGTATTTGGACATATCGTCCGGGCTTAATCCTACCGATACCAGTAGTTCTTGAATAGTTCTCTTCTCTTCGCGTGCGCTCAGCTTCTCGAAATTTTTGAGAGGTTCTCTGATCGATTCGTAGATAGGCCATCTAGGATTTAGCGAACTATAGCAATCCTGGAATACGGTTTGAATTTTTCTGCGAACGGCTAAACGTTCTTTTCTACTCATGGATGCCAGGTTTTTTCCTTCAAACCAAATCTCGCCTTCATCTGGCTTCTCCAGACCCAAGACCATCTTTCCCAGCGTACTCTTGCCGGAGCCGCTCTCGCCGACCAGTCCTAGACACATGCCTTGATCCAAGGTCAAACAAATGTTATCTGCGACCTTCAAATTGTTGCTGCTCAGCAAGGTTCGCGCTCCAACAGTGAAGCTTTTATTTACATTCCTTAATTCAAGCATACTTCCACCCCTAGAAAACATACTGTTCATCATATCCAGGTACCACACAGCCATTTGAATAACCTTAAGTGAGGCTGATGCCAGGTCTTGCTTGCAGCAGCATACGCGTATACGGATGCTCTGGCTGATCAAACAGCTTGGCTACCGGAGCTTTTTCTACGATACTGCCATGGTTCATCACCATCACCTCATCAGCCATATAAGCAATAACACCAAGATCATGGGAAACGAGCAGCATCGCCGTTTCCTGCTCTTGGCATAACTCATACATCTGTTCCAGCAGCTGTACCTGATGAACGCTATCCAAAGCTGTAGTCGGCTCATCAGCGATCAATACGGCTGGCTGCATCGACATCGCAATCGCGATCATCACCCTCTGAAGCATCCCTCCGCTCAATTGAAACGGATACTGATCCATCAATTTGGCAGGGTGAGGAAGGCCTGTTTTTGCAAGATAGGTCACTGCCAGCTCGTGAGCTTCCACGCGTGAGAATGAACCATGGGTTCGAAGTGTCTCCATAAAATGCTTGCCGATCGTGATCGTTGGATTAAAGGCACTCATCGGATTTTGCATAATGACCGCGAGATCCTTACCTCGCATGCTTCTCATTTGGTTGGCATTCAATTGCAGCAGATTCTTGCTGCCCAGATATATCGAGCCTTGTTCTATAATGGCTGACTCTTGGAGCAAGCCCATTACCGCCAGGCAGGTCATCGTTTTACCGCTTCCACTGGCTCCAACAAGACCTAGTACTTCTCCTTTTTTCAGTTGAAAGCTAACATCGTTCACGATCCTCTTCATGCCTTGAGGAGTTGAGACACTAATATGCAAATGATCCACGCTTAACACGGTGTGATTGTCCATTTACTCCACCTCAATTCTTTCTTGACGAGGATCTAACGCATCCCTCAAAGCATCTCCGATAAAATTAAAGGCCATAACGACTAACATAATACAAACACCAGGATACAGCATCAGCATCGGATTGCTCTTCAAGAATTGCTTGCTGTCATTTAACATGGCCCCCCATTCTGGTGTGGGCGGCTGAATGCCCAGCCCAAGAAAGGAGAGGCCCGAAATACTTAAAATAATGCTCCCTAAATTTAAAGTGGCCAGTACAATGGTAGGAGGCAATATCGTCGGGATAATATGGAAGATAATAATTTTATAACTTGGCGTTCCGGCAATTTTCGCAGCTTGAATGAAATTTTGCTGCTTCGCTGTAATCACCATTCCGCGGATCCAGCGTGCATACCATATCCAGTACGACATGACCATCGCAAATATAACGTTGACCATGCCGGGTCCAAGGATCCCTAGCAGGGCAAGAGAGAGAATTAGACTGGGAAATGCCATCAACAAATCACAGAAACGCATAAAGATACGATCAATAATGCCGCCGATATATCCGGAGAATGTTCCAATAACGACACTGATTAAAATAATCAACACCATCACGATAAATGAGATACCCAGCGAAATTTGCGTCCCATAAATCAATCGCGATAAAATATCTCTGCCTAAATGATCTGTGCCAAGCAGATAGGTGGATGAAGGTCCTTCCAGCTTATGCTCAAGACTGACGAAATTAGGGTCATGCGGCGTGAGCCATGGTGCAAATACGGCAAGAACAAGCATGAGGACAAGCATAATGCAGCTGATCAGTGTAAGTTTGTTGTTCATCAATTTTTTCAACACGACCGAGTTCATGCTAGTACACCCCCTTCTTGCGCACCCGTGGATCGATAACCGCATGAAAAATATCGATTAACAAATTACATATAATAATAATCGTGGTGACCAGCACCACATAGCATAGAATCACCGGATAATCCCTGGCAGACAAAGCATTGACGAAGTAGCGGCCCATGCCTGGCCAAGCAAATACATTTTCCACAATAATGGACCCGCTTAGTTTATGACCGATATGCATGCCCATTGTCGTAATAAGAGGTGTAATTGCATTCTTAAGCACATGCTTCCCGATAATGATTTTCTCTCGAATCCCTCTTGCTCTCGCATAGAGAACATACGGCTGATGCAATTCGTCGATGGTACTGCCCCGCAGCATCCGTGTGTACACGGCTACGGAAGCCAGGGCAAGGGTGAGGGAAGGCAAAATGAGATGCAATAAGCCTCCCCTCCCGGATACAGGGAAATAGCCTAACTTTAATGAAAAGATATAAATGAACAGAAACCCCAGACAAAAACTCGGCGTAGCCGCTCCGACAAAAGAGAGCGTCCGGCTAAAGTGGTCAAATATTCGGTCTTTATACAGAGCCGAGAATATGCCGATCGGCAAACTGATTACAAAGGCGAGAATAATCGATGAAAATGTAAGCTCCAGGGTCGCCGGGAGATAATTCATCATCTCCTCCCACACCGGATTCTTACTAATATAAGAGCTGCCAAAATCCAGTCGAATTGCACCGCTTAGCCAATTGAGGTATTGAGTATATAATGGTTGATCTAATCCGAGCTCGGTCCGGACAAGCTGCACCGCTTCATCCGATATGGGGATTTTCGATAAACGCAAGTACGCTTCTGCTGGATCGACCGGAAGCAGATGAACCATCAGGAATGTAATAATCGAAACGCCCAATATGATGGGTATTATGCTTAGCACTCGCTTTACGATAAACCAGGCCATATTCCCTCATTAGCTCCTATTCCTTGTCTATTTTCTCGAAGGGAATCTCGCTATTCATTTGTCCAAATTCGAGCCCTTTGATGTTTTTATGGTATACGGTCAAGTTCGTACCATAGGATATCGGCAGGTATACTGCTTGTTCATGTAATGTCGTGAGAATATAATCGTACAGCTCTTGCCGCGTTTTCTCGTCCGTGCTGAGCAGAGCTTCCTCAATTTTCTGATCAAGCTCCTCCTTCATCGGCAGTCCAACCTGTGCCTGGTAATCAGCATGCGAAGGGATGCGCATGGATGATACCATCGCGTGAGGATCATACGGTATGCCGAAGGTATCGCTGAAGATCATATCAAAGTCGCCATTTGTTTGACGTTGTCCAAATAGTTGGTTTTCTTCTCCAATCAGTTTTACGCTCACTCCGATTTTTCTCAAATCACCCTGCAGCACTTCGGCGATGGCTTTATGCACATTATTGGCACTATCAAAACAAAGCTCCAATTCCAGTACATTTCCATCTTTCTCCCTGAACTCTTTGTTCGCAGGCAATACCCAGCCAGCATCATTCAGCAGCGCTTCCGCTTTGCTCACATCATACGTATATGGCGTCAGCTTCACATCGGAATATGGAAAGTTTGCCGGGAATAGCGTGTCCGCCAGCTTGTCAGTGCCGTAGAATACATTGTCGATGACTGATTGTTTATTGAAGGCATATTCCACAGCTTTTCTTACATTAATATCTTGAAGAGGACCCTTGTTGGAATTCAATGCGATGGATTTGGTGAACAAGGGATCGGAAACGGCCGTTTCGTACTTGCCCGTCTCCTTCAGATATTTAAATGAATCCAGGCTGATGCTGCCATCGCCATAGATCACATCGATTTCGTTATTTTCAAATGCCAGCACTCTGGATTCGCCGTCGGGGATAACCGCGACGTGAATTTTATCGACTTTAGGCATCTCACCCCAGTAGTTTTCATTCTTGCTGAATTCGGCATATTCATTAATTTTGTAATCGGTCAAAACCCATGGACCTGTCCCGATCGGTGCTTTAATCCCCTCTGAGGTATTTCCGCTCTCAGGAAAACCAGCCTCTCCCAAGAACCGGAGCGGGCGAATCAAAGCTAACTCTTGCAGCATCGGGTAATAAGGATTTTGTAAAGAGATGGTTACGGTGTAATCATCAATTTTTGTAGCTTCTTTGATCTGGTTTACCAGCTCCAGCCAGCTATGTCGCTGTCTATTAGCCAAGACCGCATCCACGTTCTTAACTACGTTATCCGCATTAAATTCAGAGCCGTCCGAGAACTTGACGTCTTTACGAAGAAAGAAGGTGTATTCTTTGCCGTCTTCTGAAACTTCCCATTTCTCGGCCAGATGAGGAACTACTTTACCGTCCACATATTTAACAAGTGATTCATATACCATATTCTGCGCGAACATTTGGTTTGGGGCATACATATGGGGATTGATTGGGCCAATATCGTTAGCAGACGAGAATCTAATGGTTTTCACTCTGGCTTCGGACGATGCGTTATTATCTGCTGCCGAATTCGAAGAGGTCCCACTACATGCGGTTAATAGTAGAGAAAATACGAGCAGAATCGTCAGTAAATAAGAAGATTTAAAATAGCGTTCAGATAAATTAATCATTTATGTAAGTCACCTCGGTAATTTAACTAGTATTGTAAATAAGTTGTAAGTTGTTATAAGAGAACGTGTTACGATTGTTTTCAAAGGTAGCACGATAAGGCGTGCCTGAATATAGTCAGGCTTTCAAGTGCTGGTGCCTATTACGAATGCTTATACCCGGCAACAATAAATCTTCGATGGCTGTCAATAAAACTTAAGCGGTAAGCCAGCGGAAAAGATTCGGCATCTGCAGCGAGCAAGTGCTGAACATCATATTCCTTCAGCTCCTCAATTCCTGCTGCTTCCATTAATGCAATGACCTTCCCCGGGTCTACCCCGCTAAAAGGAAGCATGTGAGACATGTCGTCGTACCCTCTTCCTTTTCCTTTCCAGGGGATCGTTCCTTTGGTTAGAAAAGTCAATGTATGTCCCATGAAAATTCTCATTTTCTGTTTTCGTGACAAATTCCGGTTCGTCCAGTCTCCGTCCATAATCAGCAGCTTACCACCTGGTTTAAGCACGCGGACCCATTCACGGATGGCTCTTCCCGGATTCGGCAGCGTCCACAGCAAATGCCGGTTGGCAACCACATCGAATGAAGCGTCCGGGAATGGCAAACCCTCTGCATCCCCTTGGAGAAACGTACAATTCAATTGACGCTCGGCGGCTTTCTCGGTTGCGACCTCGATCATATTAGGCGATAGGTCAAGTCCAGTAACTTGATGCCCCATCTGAGCAAATTGCAGAGCTAGAAAACCTGGGCCCGTCCCGACATCAAGAATATCAAGCGTCCCCTGCCCCTGTGACTCTAGTAATCCAGACAACGTTTCTTGCCATAGGCGCTGCTGCTTCTCTGTTTGCAAATACATATCGCTGCGCCCCGTGTACTCGCGAGAGCGCCAATTCCAATCCTCTGTAATTCTTTCCTTAAGATTTATGCTGGACACGGTGCCTCACCCTCACCCTACAATGATGTAATATTCATAATGATCTTCAGGATTAACGTTCCCGAGCTAAAGTCAGCTTCTTGTCCATGTGTACGGTTTCAAAAGAATCAAACGGCTCCAGCCGAAATTCGAACCCTTGTTTCTCCCAGAAGGATACGGCCCCTGGCAAGAATCGATGCGTATGCAAATACATCGTTTCATATCCCTTGGTGCGAGCGATTGGAAGTAATCTTTTGACTAACTCGGTTCCGAGCCCCTGCTGCCTCAGCTCAGGCTTAACATAACATTTGACCAACTCTGCCGTGGTCTCTATCGAGTAGTTGCCTTTAATGTCTGGAATCCGATCATCGTAAGGTAGAAAAGCTATAGTAGCAGTTATGGCACCTTCTCGATCGAATGCTGCAAGAAAGGCAGCTGTATTTGATTTATGATAAATCTCCTCAAAAGCTACCATATCGGGAGGCAGCATATTCGGGTCCAGCATAGGAAAGACCTCTCTTACAATCTCCATCACAAAATTCATAGCCGCAGGCAGCTCGTTTAATTCAATTTCTCTTATTACGTACTTCTCCAAACATAAGCTCAATGGAATTCCTCCTTCCTATCAACTTCTATTACAAATATGTATTCCTTCCGTGTTACATTCATGCTCAAAAGTAACACGATGGTACAAACAGACGCTGCCGAGCCGTTATCTGAAATAATCAAACGATATCTACTTCCGCAGAAGCGAGTTCAACCCATATCAAAGCTTCAAATAGAGCATATTTGTTTATGTTACTTTTTGATCCATTCGTAACACCAAGTGGCATGACTGGGCAAGACGTATGAAATGACCTCCTTGTTCGTTTTTGCACATTATATTGGTATAATTATTTCTTATAAATGAGTCCACATATATGAGAAACATCACAGCGGCTCCGATTTAAACGGTTCACAGCGTATGGAATCGTGTGATCGAAACATAAAAAAAACCTCAGCAAACCGCTGAAGGAGTGGAGAATAGAGAGTATTGTTAACCAATCTATTGTAGAAAAAATGCCATAAGATTATTAAAAAAAGTTGAGCAGATTTATATCACCATGGTTAGAAAGAAATCAATAAACGGTATGGTATACATAAACGTGCCGATCATCCATAATATTCCTATAATAAATTTAATATATATGGCTTTCTAGTCTTCATTATCTAGGGCTCCCTTGTTTCTAACTGTATATATGGCTGAATAAAAGAAGTCCTTGTTGCCGCATTATTGTGGCAACAAGGACTTCTCTCTTTATCTATACAAGTGAGTAAACAGATTTAACAGCATTTGTGCGCTTTCCGCACGGGTTGCCAGAGCTTTAGGTGCAAGAACTCCATCACCCTTCCCCTGCATCCACTTCTGGTCAACTGCAATGTTCATCGCTCGAGCTGCCCAGTCGCTAATGCTCTCTTGATCTTTGAAGCCCGACAGATCCGAGCCGGTTGTCAGCTCTCTGTTTGTCGCCTCCCATGCACGAACAAGCATCACAGCCATTTGCTCACGCGTTATCGCTCCATTCGGATCGAAACGATTGCCGCCCGTACCTTCAACCAGGCCGGCTTTGGATGCTGCTTGAACCGCGTCATAGTACCACGCATTAGCTTTTACATCGCTGAAGCTCCTGCCCTCATCCACGCTTTCGCTAATGCCAAAGGCCCGAACCAGCATCGTAGTGAACTGTGCGCGCGTCAATGTATCCGACGGGCCAAAACTGGTATCTGATAGTCCTTTCATAATGTGCTTGGCTGTTAGAACTGCAATGGCATCATAAGCCCAGTGCCCGGCAGCAACATCCTTATAAGAGTGTTCAAGGGTTAACAACGCATAAGTACCGGAAAGAAAAACCAGAGCCTCCAGGACATCGCCGTTTCGTGTTCCTCCAACATATACGGCTTTGCCATCATCAGAAATCGAATAAATCCCCAGCAACCCTGCGTCTTGTTTCTCTCCGATTACAAATTGCAGCTTGATTGGTTCTGCTGCCCTGCTGTTGGAATAACGTGTGCCATCAGCCGTAATAACAGCCGTACTCAGTACAACGAAGCTGCCTGCCGGCTTCATTCCAGCATTGCCAGGCTGCTGCTTCACTTTATTATGAGCTGCCACTTTATCAGCAGCTTCCATGATGCTAACTTGAACAGCGATTTGCGCCGTACCTGTGTCACCCTTGCCTGCCATTTCTGCTAATGCAGCAGATGTCAAAACAGCTTGAACGTCACCCTTTACAAGGGTAATCTGACCATTCTTCATGATTTCAGCCGAATGGATCGGAAGAAGCACTTCCGTAACGCCGTCGGCCAATTGGATAACTGCATTCCCCCCAGGTTGCTTCAGCTGCTGTTCCGTAATCACCATTTGTTCCTTATGAACTGGAGGTGTCGTTGCTGTAACTGGTGTGGGATTCGTGACGGTTGGTGCAACTGGTGTTGGATTTGTGATTGGCGGTGCAGGTGGCGTAACCGGTGATGGATCTGGTTTTGGATTCGGTGTTACCGGATCCGTATTCTCCCAAGTAATCGTATACGTAAGCTTCGACACTCCATCTGTCCCAAGGACATGAATCATCGTTTTGCCCTTCGCTTGACGTTGATCCTCAATAGCAACTACAGCGCCCGATTGCATCGGAACAGCAGCTACTACCGCAGATGGTGAAGCCTTCTGCTTGTAGTTTAAGATCCCTGGCGAGAAGCCGCTAATGTCTGCTCCATCAATCGTCAAAGAGGCCAACGTAGCATCAGTTTGAGGAATCGCAATTCTGGACAGAGATGTACCTGCATTCGGTGCATAATAGATACTGCCATCGATGCCCAGCGTCATGCTGTTGACGAACGTATCAACAACCATCTTATACTGGAGCGTATCCGGATCAACAGCTACAACTTTACGCGCCAATGTCGTGTATAATAACCCATCCGGGGACCAATGCAGCTCATATGGCATCCATTTGCTGGAGTTGTACATACTTGGCCTAATAAGCTTGCTCTTTACAACTTGCTTCGTATCCACGTCCAGAGCAAATATTGTGCCGTCTACTATGCCCCATAGCAATCCGTCAGGTCCAAACGACAGGCCTCCAATCATGCGCGGGGCTTCATCAATATCGATTCCATCCAATGTGTACTCATCAATCTTCAGACCTCTGGCAACATCCCAAACAAAAATTTTGGCTTCGTCCTCAGAAGGATCAATTCCGAGTCCACCCCACTGAGTCGTACTTCCATACAGTAGGCCGTTCTTATACGCCAGTCCAATAATACTATGATCTTTAACAACCTCCGTGTGGTCATACTGAGTCCATACATCTGTTGCTTCATCATAAATAACGAGCGCACCGCCAAGGAACCCATAGTCCGGCACCGTTCCTACGAACAGCTTATTGTCCCCGGATGTGATGGCAAAAGGACGATCCTGATGCGCAATATCAAATTCCAATTTAGGATTCTGGTTCAATATCACTTCCTTGGTCGGATCATAGCTGTACATAATGGCCGATACATAAGTGCCGAAATACGCCTTATCATTCAAGAAGCCAATACCTTCCGGCTGTGCGAAGGAAGAGATGCTAACGTCAATATTGGACGTAAACGGATTATAGATGCTCATGCCACGCTGATAACCGCCCATATAGAGTCGGCCGTCAAAACCTGTCTGAAGGGACTGAATATTAACCGGGTTAGAGTCAATATCAAGTTCAACAAACTTCATCCATTTATCAGATGGATCTATTAATACGTACTCCCCATACTGAGTAATCATCGCTAAAACAGTTTTCCCCTCTTTTTCACCGCCCTTTAATTGGATCCACGCCATATCCTTCACACGGGTGGTATCAGGCAGAGGGAAAGGCAGTTCAATTTCTGTTGATGTCTTTGTGCTTATATCATACTGATAAAACTTCGTTAAGTACTTGTAATAAATCAAATTCGGATTGGAAGGAGAAGGATCAGAGATCATATTGCTGTACTGGAATGTGCTTTCAATTTCAAGCGTATCCAGGTCCATGACCACCATATTAATGGTACTTACCGAGACAAACAGCTTGCCGCCATGGACAAACACATCAGCGATCGTCTCCGTTGCTCCAGAGTAACCTGGAATATAGATCTCTGTTTTTTCGCCGGTCATGCGATCAATTTTGAACAACTTGCGAGTAGTACCTAATCCTGCATAAATATATTTGTCGTCAACTGCAATTCCGCGCACATATTGCTGGCCAGGGTCAACAACGCCGTATTGCCGGAACTGCTTGGTTACCGTGTCATATTCGTACACTTTGCCGCCCGCCGATTGATCGAACGTGCCTCCATATACCTTAATGCCGATATTTTCAGGATCTGAATGATCTTTTCCTTCATCTATAATGTAATCGATCGCTTCCAGATCCCATGTCCAACTGTCTAGGCCATTATAGCTAAGGTTCTCTATTCTTTGCTCCGTCGGTATATAACGGTATAAAATGCCATCCTCTGTGCCTGCGAAATAAACATTCTTATCCGAACCGATTGTCATCGCCCAGGTTGCAACCGTGTTCGGAATGACCTGCTGGAACTTCAAAGCCCCAGTCTCACCGTCAACGGCGAAGAAGCTTCCCGGCTTTCCGTTCGTGACAAAATAAGCCTCATTGTCCCCATTCGCATTCGTTTGCACAGCGCCAGCTTGCCCTAAATTAACATTAACCATATCACCTAATACTTCCGGCACTTCATATTGACGATCCAGAGGGGCCTCATAAGCCAGTCTCTCAATGGAAATATCATCGAAATAAGCCTCCGTCAGGCTGATTTCACCAGAGTACAGGAATACTCTCAAGTATTTGGCATTAGCAGGTGCTTCTGAATACAGCCTCATCGTGGACCATCTATAGCTGCCCAGCGATACATTTGAGAAGAGAGCTTCATCTGCCTTTAATTGCTTATCATTCTCATCATAGTAGTAGACCTGTGCAACGATATTATGTGTCTGCTGCAGCACATACACCTGTGCAGAAACAATAATGGAATGATCAGGTGTAGCGGTTATCTTATTGCTCATTACCTTTAAAGCGTCTGACGTCGAAGAGTCTTTGAAGTAGAGGCTCTTCTCTCCATTAAACTTAACTTCGCTGCTGATGCTAAACTCGCCTTTGCCGAAGCCAAGACTCCAGCCAGGAATGACGCCGTCTACCAGTTCTTCCTCAAATCCCGGATTTACGACATCATCTGATATTTCTTGTTCAGGCCCCTCTGATTGTTCGGCCGATACGGCTACATCGTCAATATATACTTCAGATGTGCTGACTCCTCCGGAGTTAAAAGCAATTCTTGCTTTTACGGCCTCTTCCGGAACAACTGATTCCACCATCAATGAGTTCCATTGATTAGCATCAACGGTAATGCGTCCATTTGCAGGCTTGGTGACGTAGAAGGTTTGTTGTGCACTTCCTACCGGCTTATCATTCCCATCATAATAATAAATCTGTTGAACAAGACTATGAGACAGCTCTACAGGGTATAACTCGAACGCTACCGACAGCTTATCACCTGATGTTACATTGAACGCATCACTGTCTACACGTAATGATGTCGTAGTAGAGTTATCCAGAAAGTAAAGGCTGTTAGGTGTGCTTTTCGCATGCGTCTGACTTAACTCTGCTATGCCGCTTCCAACTTTTGTCCAACCCGGTATCGCCATATTGCTTTCATACGGCAAATCAAAAGATGGATTTTTCAATAAGCTAACAATGGGCTCTTGCGGCTCTGTAACGATCATTTCCTTCGTTATGGAAACATCATCAATGAATACCTCAGAATTGCTGCTTTCTCCGGTACTAAATACAATCTTTGCTTTGACCGCATGGTCCGGCACAGTGTATTGTTCTGAAAGGGTATTCCATTGATTAGATGCCGTATCTTGATCAATAATGTAGCTGGCCTTCTCCATACTCCATGCTGGCGCATCATTGGCATCATAGTAATGAATTTGCTGTTCGAAGCCCGAAGCCAATGCGATCGGAAAAAATTCTAAGGAGACATTCAGTTTCTCCCCGGCGTTCACACTGAACACATTACTTTCTACGAGCAGTGGATCCGCGGCTGAATTGCTGCTCATGTGAAGGCTACCCGGTGCACTCTTGGCTTGTGCTGTGCTCACTTCTGCCGTACCGGTCCCTGATGTAGCCCAGCCTGGAATTCCAGGGTCGGACATAGGATCTTCAAAGCCTGGATTAACAAGTTGAAAGGGATTCGAGTTGATAGTGACAACCGCATCATCAACATATAGCTTCGTCAAGCTCGAAAAGCCTGAGTATAAGCCCACTCTGATATGTGTAATTCTGGCATCCGATATGTTCGCTTCAACCTCAACAGGTGTCCATGCCCCCACAGAAACTTTGTCCTTTGGATAGCTCGTAGAGAACGCGTTTGGTGTTATTTCCGTGTCATCAGAATAAAAGTGAATAACCGGCTGAATTTGTGCCGTCTGATCCGCTGCCGTTTCTTTATACACGTAAGTAGAGAATGTAACCGTATCGTTGGTTTGCACAGGGATCGTATCGCTTAGAACTCTGAAATGTCCCGTCGGTGCAGCTCCATTCGTTTTGTCATGGAATAATAGACTGCTGTTCCCGCTTCTTGTGTATTCAGAGCTGAGAGTCGCACTGCCAAAAGCCGAAGTTGCAGGATCAACGGACCATCCGGGGATCTCGCCTGTTACCTCTACATCAAAACTTGAGTTGACCAAAGGAACCGGAATTGCTAGCGGGCTTCTGCTATCTGCTGCAGCAACCAAAACTGGGAACGCTCCCAAAACTATCGAAAAACAGAGACCCAGGATGAGCAATGCTTTCATTTTAGAGCTTCTCACATGAACACTCCTCGCATCAGTGGATTCGTCTTCTGATATTAATAAATAGTATTGAAACAAACAGGATCATTAAGCAGCAACAATAGATGTTGTTGTAACCGCTTTCAATACACTGTATAAAATAACCCCTTAACTGCCTCCTCCCTACCATATCTATATCCCATCTAACTTGCCTTGTATTGTAATGCACGATAAAAGGTCTGTCAATAATCCTTTCCATTACGACTGATCAGTCCCCGCAGACGCTTCATGACAGACTGAATTTCGGTATCGGTCAACAAATAATACGTGTTCACGGTCCAGGTCTCTCTGTTCTTCAAATGAAAAACCAGCACAGGAAATTTCGGAAGCAGCCACTTTCGAATGGATGGACCGCTGTAGCTGATGCTTTTAATCTCCGCCCAGGCTACAGTCCGCGTATCGTCTGAAATGGAACGTTGATCGTAGGTTAGCAGCTGCGTGTCTGATCTAAGCGCTCTTGGCAAGCTGACAACCAAATATCCTCCAAAAAACGGGATTCCTATTATGGCTGATGTAATACAAAAAAACTTGCGAATAAAAGAAGTATCCACAAAAAAAGCAGCATACAGCAAAAACAGGCAGGCCAGCACAAACAGTAAACTGCCTAGTGCTTTGCCCCATGCCACGGATTTCCGATAAGATATTACGTTCATGATCTAGCGCCTTTCTGAGTTTATTTGAACAATCCACTAATCCAACGAGCTCCACTATCGACCAAGTTCGTCTTGCTTAGACAACAAGGGCTGTCCCTCAAGTAGATAATCTACTTCAGGGACAGCCTCTTATCTGGAAAGGTGCATATCCCGCATCCGCGATAAAGACGCCGGGTATCGAGCCGACGACAGAGAGCTTTTAAAGCTCTCTATGGGCTGGCTGCATCATCCCTTGACTAGGGTGATTCTCTTGGTATTCGTAATATTGCGACTGAAAGGGTGCATCTAGTTCTGCTTCCATTGATGACACGGACGGCTGCTGATACGACTCATCCACATACATAATTCTGCGCTGAATTTGCATAAGCCCATTCACGATGCGCAGCGCAACATAGAACAAGACAAGGCCAACGCCCACGTACAGCAGATATTGCTGATTATAAGTCCAATCGATATGAAAATAACTAAACAAGCTATTCTCTAAAATATCAAGCTGCAATTCATTCATCAATATAATATGCACGACTGGAAGAGCAATGAATCCAAGTCCTAGTGCTATCGCCGTTACCATAATCGCAAAGAATACAATACCTGTTACAAATTTCAAGAATACGAGCAGCAGATTTCGAATGAATAACCCACCGTCAAAGCTTCTCACCATTTGCTTCAACCAGTTCCCCCCGGCTTCAGAGGATTGACGGTAAGTATACGATTCAGCCGGAGCAGGTAAACCTAATATTTGTCTAATCATGCTTTGTTCAAAATTCACAATCCCATTTAACAGCTTGGCTACTCCAAAAAACAGCGGTATTCCGATAAATATAGGAGTCAGACCGATCGATAGTGTAATTCCCGTTATTGCTACTGTAAAATAAATAATTCCTAACGGGAGTGATATCAATAAGTAGAGGATCGTTGCATAGGTTTTTGGATTAAACAGCGCCCAATTCACCTTGCCTGTCCGCACCTTTGCAGTCGCTTCTGTTGCCTTCATATTCAAACACCCCTTATAGCTTCATAAATCACGATCAAATCACGCTCTAAAGTTATAAATCTATTATATCCGCCTTATTTGCCTGACATAACCGTCTTAGGGGGTATCTAAACCTAGACTTTAGACTAGGGACTGCACTGGCCCTGCTGACTTTATAGATGTAGCTAAGATTTAGTCACTGTGCGGTGTCCTATAAATTGAAGTTAAGCCTTTAGAGTGTATAATTGTTATAACAGTTGAATAAATTGATAAAGAGGACTTCCAATAAATGGGATGGTGGACATGGAACGGAAAGTGACCAAGTTTGGAAACAGTTTGGGTATAACCATGACCGATGCACTCAAGCAAATTGGCTTGGGTCAGGGAGATAGCGTTCTGATTGATGTTAACCAGTCAACTGGTGAAATCATTATTAAAAAATCGACCATGCCTACCTGACCGTTTATGGAAAATCAGCCGCTCTGTTTGAATCCCTAGGACAAAATCATCTCTTTCATAACGCTAACAAACGCACCGCTTTTACAGCCCTGGTTATATTTTTACGTTACAACGGGTTGCAGTTTAAAATGGATACCAAGTTTGCTGAAGACTTCATGGTAAACCACGAATATTCATTTGAGCATTTGACAGAAATCATTAAAATGCATTGCATAGTTATTTAATGACTGAGCCGAAAAAATGCGACCAATCCAGGTCGCTTTTTAACTATAGCGAAAAATCAGTAACGCCCTTCTTATGCGCATATTTCAGCGTATATGTTTCTTCTTTTCCATAGGGCATGGTAGCAATTTTTATACGAGTATGATCAAGTCGGCTCTCTCTTAAAACTTTTTTCACCAAAGCAATTCCCCGTTCTTCCTCGTTAACTACACAAAATATATTAAGGGCATACTTCTTTTGGTCAGAAGTAGATCTCCCCATATCAAATCCATCAACATAGCCTAAATCAGCATCTGCTAGAGATATTTCTAAATATTCCATTACTTTTTCTTTTAACCAGTGGTCACGCTGGCTGCCTTTTTCACTTTTCAGAGGATACTGTACCACTAACCAGAATTGTTCACTCATTCCAATTCACCAGCCAATCTATAAAAAATGATTACTAGAAAATTTCTCCCCTCGGCTCATTATCCCTTCCGATTTAACCCTATTCTCCTTTTATTATTCCAGAACTTGTGCTTTATTAAATATAGAATGAAGCTATCATATTCACATTTACTACCTTACTGAAGGAGATCTCTACATGAAGCAGCCATTAAATATCATCCCTGAAAAATGGAAAAGAACCGGGATTGTCACCATCGGCGGTCTACTTATAGGAGCAGGTGTTGCCGATTGCCTGATTGCCATGAATTCAATCGATTTAAATCAAATCGCTAGAGGGTTAACGATCTTTAGTGCAGGTCTAACCATCTTAGTCATCATGGATAACTCCAAAACACAAAAAGAGACCGAGAAACTCCAGAAAGAAACGCAACTTCAAATGGAAAGAATAGAAGACAAGCTGAACGCCCTTCATCAATCCCAACAAATCACGAATTCACAATTTCTTGAGATCAAAGAGTTGATGCAGCAAACGAATTCGGAGACTTAATACTTTGTTCAATATAAAAGTAAGAACCCGCTCAATGAGCGGGTTTAATGTATGGGGCGAACTGTGAATCTGTAAGCTGCTAGCCCCGAGTCCTAGAGTTCATTAGTTCACTCAAGGTGGTAAATTTATAGTTTAAGCTTTTTAATATGGGTAGAACCTTAGCAACGGTTTCCACCGTTTGATCACGATTCCCACCAGCATCATGCATCAAGATGACGGAGCCATTTTTCACATTACTTATAATTTCATCAACCATTTTATCTGTACCCGGCAATTCCCAATCATTTACCTGCATATCCCTTGACCATAGCATGAACTTATAGTTCAATTCTTCTACTTTCTCTACGATTTCGTCACTAAAAATCCCATATGGCGGTCTAAATAAGCTACATCGATACTCCACAGCAGTCTGAATGGCTTTCTCACCCTCGAATATTTCACGCTCTACTTCCGATAAATCAAGAGACGTTAATGTAGGATGAGAATATGTATGATTACCTATTTCATGATGCTCACTTACAATTCTGCGCACGATTTCCGGATAAACTTCTGCAAATTCTCCGAAAATAAAAAAAGTAGCCCTAGCATCATATGCTTTTAACAAATCAAGGATCTGAGGAGTATATTCCGGGTTAGGTCCATCGTCAAAGGTAAGACAAACATGATTCTCTCCGTCATCAGGAAGTACTATGTCTTGGATGATTCGCCCATCATCAAAGCCTGTGAAACGTTCATCTTTACATAGCTCAATATAGTCATACACTTTAGAATACATGAATACACCTACTTCTATTAATATATTCGATTGACTATTCAAACACAGATATATTCCAAATAGAGTAACCGTATATTGTAGCTTTTTCCTCACATAGAATTCTAATGTATCTGCCCCGGCCATTCAGGTCTGCAATTTTTTCTACTCCACCATGTCCATCATGATTTACATAGACATCGTTCCAATCTTTGGCATTGTTTGAACATTGGATTTTATATTTTATTGCATAAGCTTCTTCCCAACTAATCATTATAGTTGAGAACTCCACTTCATTGCCTAAATCAATATAAACCCATGAAATGTCCTCCGAATGCGAACTCCCCCATCTGGTGTGCCGTCTCCCATCGACTACATTATCTCCACCACGGAAGCTAATTTCATCTGAAGAAGTAACAACGGGCTTAAATAATGCCATATCCTTGTTTTGAATCGAAGTATCGATTTTAATATGGTTGATTACACCCATCTCACTTGAATTCCCAAAAACATCTCTTGCTCTTACGGAGATCGCATAGGATGTATCCGGTAAAATATCTTTTATATTAAATTGCAATTGGTTAGTTTCTCCCACCAGCTCTCCATCTTTGAAAATTTCGTAGGAGGTAACCCATATATTATCGACTGAATCATTCCACTTTATTTTCATATTTGTATTGTTAGCTTTGATCAATTCAGGCTTTTCAGGGCGTTCCACCCTGATACTCGAAATCAGTTCTGATAGCTTTTCGGTGTTATTGTCCAAGTTATTTTGCAACAATAACACGGCTTCAAGTTCCATCTTCTTTATTTTATTAATTAAATTTATGATTTCCTTGCTGTTGTATCTCTTTCTAACCAAGCTTATAGACATCATGATCTTCAGCTTCTCTACGTCTTTGGAAATGAGCATAAATAAATCGTAATGAATTTTATTCCAATCAAGTTTCAATAATCCATTCGCAAATAAGTACCTTGATCCAGCTATAATACTTAATGCATCATCTATCCATATGGACTCTTTAAACAATTCATCGCTAACTGTGCCGCTCGGTGAAAAAAGACTACTTAGATAATCATAAAACTCCAGCTTATCTTGATAATACTTAATGTAAGCAATTTGTTTACTCTTTAGTGATTCCACATTCAAGCTACCCTCTAGCAAATCATAATACACCAAATTTTTACTTACATGATTAGGAATATCATTACACATTCTCTCTAAATCCTTAAAATCATAAATGATGTCAGAATAAAAAGGAATGTCCTGAATTTTATACATTTCTTCTTGATTCAGAAACTCCGTTACCATGATCGAATGTATGGATTCAGGGTCAAGGGTTGTATTATGCAATACCTCAGAACTTCTCACCCATAAAAATATAACTTTATTCTTATGTATAAGATCATGCATTAAATCTTTGACATCACGAAGTTGCTCGAATGGTATAAAGATTGGAATGATACCAAATTTCTTCATAGCGAAGTCCGATAGTATATTAGAGTTGAAGTACCACTTCCTTTTTTTCATGTTTATGATTTCATCGAAGACTTTATCTGTGCTTTCTAAGGCATGATAATAATAATAACCAAGAGGCAAATCACGATTATAAAAATGATTAACGACTTGGATTTTTCTACAATTCAAGTAGTTTAAGGACGAGTTCTTAAACACATTTTCCAATTATGGCCGCTCCCTGCTACATATATGGATTTAAATAAAAAAAGACATTCTTGACTCGCTGTGTAAAATAGAAGTACGATCGGCACTCGGCGAGAGGAAATCAAAAATGTCTATATTGGACTACACAGTTCATGTTTATATTCCTATTTTCTGCTCTTCTAATAACATTTTAATGAGTTCCACATCATCGTCCGTTTCATTCCATAACCAAACAGCTCTTGTTGGATACTTCCTATATAAGTACATTTTTTTATCATCAACATGACGATCTGCAACATCGGTTTCATTAGCAAAATCAAATTCTTTTTTATGAGGAAAATGAATACTCATTGCACTTCTAGCTAGTATAAATTTTGCACCATATTTTTGCATGGCCAGCCCAATATCTGAATCTTCCCCTCCCCATGTTGTGAAGTTTTCGTCAAACATCCCTACATCTATTAATGATTTCCTGCTCATCGATACATGACATGTCCAGAACAATACAAACGGTGCAGGCAACTTATCGATATCATCAGAGAATTCTTTATAAAATTTTTCTCTTACATCCAGTATTCCTTTTTGACTTAACAGTTGAATCGCATCGTCAATTGAATTTTCCTCAACAATATGGATAATTTCTTCCTGATTACTTTCAAACACATCGAACCCATACACATAACCTACAACAGCACAGGGCTGATCATGCTCGCCATGAATTCTTATATGTTCATTTAAAGCATCCTTATGCAGAATGATGCCATTATCAATAAATAAGCAAACATCACCACTGGCTTCTCTGATCCCCATATTTCTTGCTGCTGCAGCTCTAAAACCCTTATCTTCTTGAAATTGATAAATAATACGCAGACGATCTTCATATTGCTTAACTAGTGAATAGGTATCTTCACTGGAGCCATCATCACAAACCAGAACCTCATAACTATTTTTGTCGAGCCTCTGTTCTACTAAGGAATCCAATGTTACCTTTAAACCACCCAATCGATTGTAGGTTGGAATAATAACGGATATAGCAGGTTTACTCATTTGAAGACCCCCTGATGAATATTATAAATTTGGTTTTATCGGACTTCGTTCGTCATTTGTTTTTGATTTATAAATTCAAGGATATTATTAAATGTGGTTAAATCTCCTGAAAGCAAGTCAGCATCGTTAATCTTTATGCCAAAATCACTCGCCATTTGATTTAAAATCTGAACATATGTAATCGAATCCATCCCAAAAAAGTCATCAATCGACATATCTCGGTCATTCTCAGAAATAGATACTCCATGTTTTGAAAAAACTTCCTTAAGTTTTTGTACTAATTCTTCGCTCACAATGTTACACCTCGCTTAGTCTCTTTATTTTCTAGTTCCATATCTCTTTCTTCTACGATGGCTAACCACATTTTTTTCTCAATGTCTAACATTTCATTCGCTTTATTCCTAATTAATTCTAGATTTATCTCTTTATGTTCAGACACTAAATTATTTATAAATACTTGTTTAATAGCTTTCCAGCCCTTCTGGAGACGTTTTAAACAATATTTCATCTCTTCATAAGTTGCTTCTTCCATTAGATTAAGATCAGTGAGTTTATTTACCAAAAGCTCATTACCGATATGTCTATTTTCGATAATATTAACTCCAATGAGAGAAATCCTTATGTATTCATCCATATTATCTTTATGCTCGTCTTTAAAATTCCACAGATCATCAAAAGAAAACACAGACAGTTCTTCAATCAGTCTCTCTGCATGCTTTATAATTTCCGATTTATCCATTCTAAAAGGTTGGATGTCCTTACGGATACCATAGATATAGGCATGAGGGATTTCACCCTCAAGTTCATTCATAGCATATGAATTCATAAAAGCCTGCACTACCCGATCCTCAGGTATAAGATGAACGCCATACCCATCAACATCATCATCCAGAACAGAGTACATTTTTGTCTCTGCATCAAAACCATTAATTATGGAGTAATGACTCATATGAAACCGATTCCAGGCAATGTTTTTGGGCAACCAATAAAATAAATCTACATTAAGCTTTACAATTTCCCCCTCTGAGATTATTTTTTGAAGATCCGGAAGAAAATCATGCGGGTTTTTAAAGGAAACTGGTATTTCTTTCTCAATCACCGCACTCAATACAAAGTTCTCCCAATGATCTGAATAATCTAAAACTTCAATTGTGGGAGTCATAAACTCTATATCTATGGCAGCGCCCCAGCTGGTGTATGAATAATTATTTAAATATGCTGCAGCGGAATAACTGCTTTCAAAGTTAGTGGCAACAGAATAAGCTGAGTTTAATATACAATTCATCCAGAAATCATTATACGGTGTCATTTGACGTGAATACTTCAACCTGCAACCTCCCTTTATTCTTTTCTACTTCTATTTCATTCATAAATAATCAGACAGAAACGGTTGTTTTTTGCTACGAATAAACCTAATTGCGCCAGCTAAATAAACTCAAAGAAGCTGCTTCAAAAGAGACCCTTGAGTTCAATCAACAAGATAATATTTATGATGAGAACGACAATGAGAGTAAGTTGAGTGTGAGGAAGGTGATAATCGCGGTGTAATACAGCTTTTTCCATATATACTAAATTAAAATATATTATACATAAACACCATTGTCAACTCAGTATTTTACTGTAATTATAGTGTTTCTTTGTAAGCTTTTTTGACCAAATCTGGCTTCGAGTTCCGCTTATTAACAATAGTTCTCCTTAATTAATGCCGTTTATATCAAGTCATCCTCGAGTGATCCCATAGATTTCATACAAATACGCAGAAAAGCGACCAATGTTGGTCGCTTTTCTAATAATTATAGGAAGAATAATCCACGCTGTACAAAGCCAATTTCTCCAATCGGTTCAGCTGCGAGTCAGCAGTCCGGCTGACTTTCCATACTCAATATCCTCGAGAGAATTCCGGGCTTTCTTTGAGTTGGACGATATCATGGCCGCTTGGATTTTGGAAAGCACGAAGCCCGAATATCGGTGCGATGGCGAAAATGTGATCAAAGATATCCGCTTGAATCGATTCATATACCACCCAGGTGGTATCATTGCTGAAAGCATAGATCTCCACTGGCAGTCCGTTATCTCCTGGCGCTAACTGTCTCACAATCAGCGTCATATCCTGATGAATTTTCGGATGATTCCTCAGATACTGATGGATGTATTCTCGGAATACACCGATATTCGTCAGCTGCCGGCCGTTCACTTTGCTTTCTCTATTAATCTGGTGTTCGATGTTGTACGCGTTAATTTCATTTACTTTTGTCGTGATATAATCGGTAAGGTAATGAATCTTTTGAAATTCCTCAATCATTTCTTTCGTACAAAAACTTATGCTGGTCGTATCGACATAGAAGCTTCGCTTAATCCTCCTACCGCCGGATACTTGCATGCCCCTCCAATTCTTGAATGAGTCGGAAATGAGAGCATAGCTCGGAATCATGGTGATCGTCTTATCGAAATTCATGACCTTTACCGTGTTTAAGGTAATGTCGATCACGTCGCCGTTCGCGTCGTATTTCGGCATTTCAATCCAGTCACCGACACGCACCATGTCATTCGACGATAATTGAACGCCTGCCACCAGGCCTAATATGGAATCTTTGAAGATCAGCATCAGCACAGCCGATAAGGCTCCAAGCCCGCTAAGAATGATCACGGGATTCTGACCGATCAGGTTCGAGACGACCACGATGCCGCCGATGACGTAAAGAAAGATCTTCACCACCTGTATGTATCCCCTAATCGGTCTGATCTTGGAGACCTCAAACGAACGATATATCGCATCAAAGGCATTGAGCAGCGCAATAAACACCATGATGGTTACGATGATCATGTATGTCCCTGCAGCTTTTTCTATCAATGCTTGATAGGGCGGAAAAATTGACGCCGAATAATAGATGATAATCGCCGGCACGAGATGCGACAGCTTATGGAACACTTTTTTCTCGACAATGATATTATCCCATGTATAACGATTGTTATTGACAATATGAATAATGATCTTCAATACGATTTTTTTGGTTATAAAATTGGCCAGTATGGAAACCACGGCTATAAACACGACCATGATCAGATTTGAAAGAAATCCAATCATTTGTTCGCTCATGCCGTATCCGTCTAGTTGATTTCTGATAAAATCCATTGGTGCCTCCTGACGCACTTTATACTAGTCTATTATTATAAATGAGTTTTTAGAACGGGGCAAAGCCAGAGGCGGCATTGGGTTGAATTGGCAGATGTTTAACAGTAAAGGGAGTAAGGCCATACAAAAGAAAATAGCACCGAATCGGTGCTATTTGATACCATATGAATCATGTTCTATTCATTTTAGACTTTAAACTTCATAACGAGTGCTTCCAAGCTTCGAGAATTTTGGCTAATCAAGTCCGTAACTGAAGCTACCTCCTGAACTAAAGAGCTCTGCTTTGCAGTCATATCATTCACTGTTTTAACTCCTGCAAGCGAATCTCCAGCTATAGTTGCCATTTCGGAAACAGATGCTGCAATTTCTTCAGAGCCTGCCGCCATTTGTTCGCTAACAGCGGAAACCTCCTGAATTTTCCAGGCTACTTTCTGAGCGGATTTCAATATGTTCTCAAACGATTCAATGGCTTCTTCCATCTTCTTTTGTCCCGTCAATACTTCACTCGTTACTTGCTGCATCGCATGTTCTGTTTCTTGAGAGTCTTTCGTAATATCTTGCAGCAATCCGAATATTTGCCCTGCTGAAGCAGAAGAATGGTCTGCCAATTTCCGGATTTCGCTGGCCACTACAGAAAAGCCCCTTCCATGCTCGCCCGCTCTTGCCGCTTCAATTGATGCATTTAGCGAAAGCAGACTCGTTTGATTCGCAATTTCCGTAATTGCATTTACAATTTCCTCAATATGAGAAGAGCGTTCTTGCAAATTGGATACGATTTCTACTGTAGTCCCGACAGAATCGCTAATTTGGACCATCTGCTTGCTAACTTGCTGTATGAAGTTCACACCGCTTGCTGCCTCTTGCTCCGTCTCCGTTGCAACAGTAGCAAGTTCCTCCGCAGATACGGCGATACGCTGCACACCTATAGACATTTCATTGATTGCATCCGAAGCATCCAGTGTGCTCTGCACTGAGGTGGTCGCCCCTTGCTCAATACTGGCCCCCTGTCTCGTAATTTCCTCTGTTGCGCTTGCAGCTTCTTTCGTATTTTCAACCAATTTACTTGACGAGTTTAATACAACGTGGGAAGCGTTACGAACATCTTTAATAATGGATTGCAGGGTTTCGAACATGGCATTTAAGGATCTTGATATTTCTCCTATTTCATCCTTGCCGGAGTAATCCAGTCTTCCTGTAAGATCGCCTCCGCTCTGTGCAATTTCGGCGATCTTTTCATTGACTAACTTAAGCGGCTTCAACTTAATATAAATAATAGCAAAAATCACAAGCAATGCCCCGAATGTAATGACAAGCAAAACAATAGCTATCGTGAGCATTTGGCTCGCTTTTTGCTTTGCAGCATTTGCTTCATTTTCCGTCCTAGTATTCATCTTTTCCTGAAACTGTTCCAGCGGCTCCATAATGGTCTCTTTAATTGCATCGTATTCACTGCCAAACATGAGCTCCCGAGCTCTGGTAAAATCTTTTGCCTCCGCAGCTTTTATGGCCGTATTTTCTATCTCAACAAGGGTATCGGAAATTTGTTTTGACTTTTCTATAAGATCCAGCTCTTCTTTAGGCGCATCCAATGCAGTTAAACTCTCTACTACATGATCTCTTGTTTTGGTTTCGTTTACTTCCTTCCAGTAGTTGTCATAGTGGACTTTTTCTCCGAACTGCACATAAGCTTTCACTTCATTACTCAAATAATTCGAGGAGCTGGCTAAATCAATACCTAATTGCTTGAATTCTGCTTGCATTTTTACTGTTTCGCGTTCATTCGCTACGCTCTTTTGGAGGGAATAGACACTAATCCCATTCAGAACGATTAGTAAAATAAACACTCCGCTCATTGCTTTAATCCATGTAGAAATCCTCATGATGACCCACCCCTTTTTTATAGAAAGCCTGTTAAGATTTTATCGGTCGACTTTATTCGACGATAAGATAGGTCTTTATACCCGTTTCTAAATAAACACGTTTATGTCTCATTCCGAAGAAGTCTGCGTCAACTGCTTTCCAAGTTCAAGGAACATGCGGAGCTTATCGTAAAGCTAAAAGTGCCGGAAAAGCAAAATCCACAACCTAAATGGTTGTGGATTTTATGTAATGTGGCGAGGAAGCGAATATTATCATGAATACTCCTGTATAACCTCATATAGTTTTTCGGGTCTTACCAATGTGCTAATCGATTCTTGCGTTTGAAGGGTAAGGGCAGCACCGGCAAGTCCCAACTGACACGCATTATGCAGTGATTCATTGTTCATGATCCCATATATGGCACAAGAAGAAAACGCGTCACCAACCCCTGTGATATCCACAATTTCCGTTACGAAAGAAGGCAAATGCCCAGATTCCTCTGCGGAAGAATAATAAGCCCCTTGATCACCAAGTGTTATAATAACTTGTTTAACGCCACGCTCTCTGATTTTTTTACTGGCTATCTGACAATCCTCGATTGAGTCAATCTTCATATCAGTAAGTACTTCTGCTTCTACTCGGTTGGGAAGCAGAAGCTCGACTCCGTCAAGCAGGAAAGGAAGTTTGCGTGTCTTGGCTGCAGATGTAGGGTCAATGTACAAGGGAATGTGTTCATCGGCACAGCGTTTAATGATGTAACTTATACATTCCTTAGGAATATTCGTATCCAAAAACACACCTTGCGAAGAAACAATATAGGACCATTTTTCCTCAAACATGGAAGTTGTCATTTTTTCGTATATATTCATATCGTCCATAGAGATAACACTCTCACCCGTTTGATCCAATAAAGTGATGAAGGCCCCTGTTCGTTCAGTCGGCAGTACCCAAACTTGACTAACATCAACTCCCTGGCGTTTTATTTCATTCAGGATCCAATCGCCTTCTTTATCATCTCCGACACACGTCATAATGGCAGTATTGCAGCGAAGTCGACTCAAATTCTCGGCAACGTTTCTTGCTGCACCGCCACAGGATTCATTAATCTTCACCGGATTGGATGAATGAAAATTCACCTTCTGATTCGATCGCGCGATCCGGTCAATGTTAGCCCCTCCGATACAAACAATCGATGATTCTTCCCGTAGAATATAGGCCCGGCCTTTAATTTCACCGCGTCTTATCAAGCTAGCAATATAATTAGCAACCGTTGGACGGGATAAACCAACCTTACTTGATAATTCTTGCTGGGATATAAAAGGATTCATTCTTATATATTCTAAAATCTGTTGTTCTTTATCCATGAAACAACCTCATTTCATCCTCTATTCTTCAGAACATAGAGCTCTTGTAGCCCCTCTTTTATTATACAACTAAAACCACATTCGGAATTATTTCAAGCGTTTGAGCCGTGCAAAATACACCCATTCTAGAGACTGTTAATTTTATCCACTAGGAGCGATGAAATTTTGATCTTGACATACCTTCTTGGAAGCGTATACTAAACATATGTTTTCTAGATAAACTTTTGTTTGGTTAAGCAGGGGGTGTACAATGGCTTCTATTCAAGTCGTAGACGGACGAGAGAAAACGGTATAAGACACAGGCGCTAACATGGGGGTAATGTACATGAATTTTATTTTCTTGATGACTGGCCTTCTTCTTGTTTTTATTATTGGTTTTCTAGTAAGTAACAACAGACAAAACATAAAATACAAACGTGTTCTGATCATGTTAGCCATACAAATCATATTAGTTTACGTCATGATGAACACTAGTATAGGTATCATTGTCATTACAAAAGTGGGCTTGCTGTTTGAAAAACTAATGGAGATTGCTAATGCAGGAATTGAATTTGTATTTGGCGGTTTGGCGAATGAAGGTCAAACTCCGTTTTTCCTTGGCGTGTTAATGCCTCTTGTTTTCATGTCCGTTTTAATTGGGATTCTAAACTATATAAAAGTATTACCTTTCGTCATCAAATATTTAGGTCTGTTTTTAAGTAAAATTACGGGAATGGGCAAGCTTGAAAGTTATTTTGCCATATCTACATCTGCACTTGGACAACCGGAAGTGTTCTTAACCATTATCAAACAAATTCCACTCTTGTCTAAAGAAAGGCTATACACCATTTGCACATCAGCTATGAGTGCCATAAGTATGGCGATGGTTGGGGCATATGCCAATATGTTAGAGCCTAAGTTTGTCGTAACTGCGGTTGTATTGAATATTTTTAGTGCTCTTATCGTTGCCAATATTATTAATCCTTATGATTTAGATGAGAATGACGATTTAGTTGAAATCGAAGAAAAAGAAAGGCTTCCTTTCTTCCAGGTGGTTGGAGAAAGCGTAATGGATGGTTTTAAAATCGCCATTATTGTTGCCGCAATGCTATTAGGATTCATTTCCCTAATGCAATTAGTTAATGTCATTTTTCAAAGTGCATTTCAAGTATCGTTCGATACGGTTCTTGGTTACATTTTTGCACCAATCGCCTTCTTAATGGGTGTTCCATGGGCAGAAGCTGTACAAGCAGGCGGAATTATGGCCACAAAACTAATTACAAATGAATTTGTAGCTATGCTCCATTTTGGTGAAATTACAAACCAACTTTCCTCTAAAACAATTGCCATTGTATCTGTATATTTGGTTAGTTTCGCAAATTTCGGAACGCTGGGCATTATTTCCGGATCAATCAAGTCGATCAGCGACAAACAAGGGGATCATGTTGCGAAGTTTGCTTTTAAATTGTTGTTAGGTTCAACCTTAGCATCTGTAATTTCAGGCACCATGATGGGACTAGTTATGTAAATAAAACTTAGAGGTGAAAGATTATGACATCAAGAAAAATTATTATGGATTGCGATCCAGGACATGATGACGCCATTGCGATTATTTTAGCTGCTGTACAACCAAAACTGGAGATATTAGCGATTACAACGGTTTCCGGAAATGCAGAAATCGAAAAAACGACTCAAAATGCTTTACAAATTTGTGATTTGATTTCGTTACATGATGTTGTGGTTTCAAAAGGGGCCAGTGAGCCTTTGGTTCGAATACGTGAAACTGCACCTGGCATTCATGGAGATTCAGGCTTAGATGGTCCTAAGCTGCCGGAACCTTCCCGCAGCTGGAGCGAGGAACATGGCGTTGATACCATTATTAGACTTGTAAAAGAATCCACAGAGCCTGTTACCCTTCTTCCGACAGGACCATTAACCAATATTGCGTTAGCATTAACAAAAGCACCAGAAATCAAGAACAATATAGAAGAGATTGTAATAATGGGCGGCGGAACATTTGGTAACTGGACGCCAACTGCGGAATTTAATATTTGGGCAGATCCAGAAGCCGCAAAAAAAGTATTTGATAGCGGTGTTCCCACAGTAGTTATGGGACTTGATATTACACATCAAGCCTTAGCGACACAAGAAGTTATCGAAGAAGTGAATAAAATCGATAATAATGTTGCTAAAATAGTCGGCGAATTATTAGTGTTTTTTGCATCGACGTATAAAGAGATGTTCGATTTTGACGGGGCACCGGTACACGATGTATTGACTGTGGCATATTGTATTGCGCCAGAATTGTTTAAGACGAAAGATGTCAATATTGTCGTGGAAACTAAAGGAGAGTTTACAGCAGGTACAACCTTAGTTGATCTGCACGGGGTCACGGGTAGAAAAGTGAATGCTAAGTTTGGATTAGAGCTTGATGTAGACGGTTTTTGGAAACTAATGATTGATACACTTAAAAAATACTAGAATCTGATATCGTAAAGCCAGGCACATAGATATTAGAGAGCGACTTTACATGAGAGACATAAATCACGCCCATGTAAAATCACTTTTACCTTCAGGAGTTGAGGTCATGAGAGTACCAAATATTGTGGTTATTGGAAGTTTAAATATGGATATCGCGGTTGAGGCAGAGCGTTCTCCTTCTATGGGAGAGACGATCATGGGCAGAGACGTCCACTTCATTCCCGGTGGCAAAGGTGCCAATCAGGCCGTGGCTGCTGCCAGGCTTGGCGCTCACACAACGATGATCGGGACGCTGGGAAGTGACAGCTTTGGAGCAGAACTTCGAAATTCTCTAGTGCAAAGCGGAGTTGACGTTCGTGGGATCAAAACGGCGGAAGGAGTTCCAACTGGGATTGCCTCTATTCTCCTCGCTCAAGGAGATAATCAAATTGTGGTCGTTCCTGGAGCGAATGCCCACTGCCTGCCAGAAGATGTTTACCAGCATGAAGCTCTCATTGCACAAGCCGATGTGGTTCTTCTGCAATTGGAAATTCCTCTAAGAACCGTGATTGCCGCTGCAGAAGTCGCCAAACGTCATGGCAGAACGGTCATTTTAAATCCAGGCCCCGCCAGGGACTTGCCGGAAGAATTGTTGAAGCATACGGACTACATTACCCCGAATCGTTCAGAGCTCGGCCTGCTTACGGGAATGGATACGTCGGGGGAGCAATGGAAGGAAGCGGCGAAACGTTTATTGGAAATGGGTCCACGCCATGTAATTACTACATTAGGCTCGCAAGGTTCAGGATACATGAAATCGGATATGCATATAACGGACATTCCGGCATACCGGGTTCCCGTCATCGATACGACCGGCGCAGGGGATTCCTTTAACGGCGGATTGGCTTACGCTTTAGCCGCAGGAGAAGACCTGGATAATGCCGTTCATTTTGCCACCAAGGTTTCCGCTTTAGCTGTCACCAAATTTGGTGCCCAAGCCGGAATGCCCTCGCTTGAAAAAGTTGAGACATTCGACTGGTCCATCGTCCAGGCATCACTTTGTTAAAGATGCAGTTCATATGAGGAAATGGCTTTCTCATTATTAATAATAGCCCAGTAACCATTATGGTTGCTGGGCTATTATCATAATTGTACAAACTATATTTCTATCCTCAAAGTTACCCTCTAATTATTGCTATCTACATTAAACATTCATTTAAAGTGTTCCCTCGTACTCAACCAACAGCGCCTGACGCAGCGAATCCGGCAACGGCTCTGCCTAAATAACGTGCTATCAATCGCTCTAGTTGCTCCTAGGATCTCCACCGTTTTCTCCTGGAAGCTGTGCAGCTTCATTTGTTGATGATACCGCGTTATTTTGATCAACTTCGAAAATATCGAGCAGGAACATAAAGATCGGAATCCCGATAATTAGCCCCCAGATCCCCATGAAGTGCTGGGAGAAAATAAGAACAATAAAGGTGTAGAACATCGGCAGCTTCGTTTTGTGCGCATACAGCTTCGGATTTAAGAAATATGTCTCCACTGCATGAATGATCAAAATCATGACAATCGCCCAAATGACGGTTGAGATACCACCAATCTGGTAACCGATAATACTGATCGGAATGAAGGAAATCACAACGCCGACTACCGGCACAAGACTTAGTAAAAATACCATAATCGTTAGAGCGAACAAGTAAGGGTAGCCCAAAATCGACAACCCGATTGTCGTTAGAATCGTGTTCAACAAGGCGATCATCAATTGAACCTCGATCACTTTACCAAAGGAAGAGGTGAATTTTTGGCCAAAATATTTAAACTCATTGTAAGCCCAGCTTATTTTGCTTTTGCTCAACTTATCTGTAAAGTCATTGACTGTTTTCTTCTGGATTAAGTAGAAGTAGCTCAGTACAATAACAAAAATGATAACCTCGGCCCATTTGCCTAGCTTCAGAATATAATTTAGTGCCTGACTTCCGTATTGCTCTAATTCCAGCTTACTAAGCGCGGAGGAGACAAGCTCAGCAATTTCATCCGACTGAGGTGTATTTAGAAATTTGATAATGGAAAAATATAAATCAGAAATTTGACTAATGAGCTTCGGAACATAATTGGCAATTCCGTATACAAGCCCAAATATTAAAGCCGCATACAATACCGTATTAACGACAATGGACGATATAGGAAACAGCTTAGATATTTTCTTCGTAATAAATTGCTCTAGGCGTCCCATGACGAAGGTAACAAGAAACAGCAACAACAGCAAATTGAGCATACCTCTTAAGCTATACAGCAATAAAACGACAAGTAGGAGGAACAGAATTCTTCTTACTATGTTGTTAGCAAAAAACTCCCGCAAAAAATTCATTCGCTTCCCTCATTTAATTGTATTTTAGTTATCTAATGATTTACGGAGTTCAACTTAGACAGTTCAATTATATATGAAGATTGTTACATTATGAAATGTCGGCACTTGAGCAGTTTTTGTTTAATGATATGATTTCTTTCAAATTTATTGACTTATAAATTCAAAAATCTCATCAGTGAAAAGCGGATATGTAAAAATTCACATGTACTTTTAACCGAATCGTTCTAGTTCGACATTCTTTGCTATATCAATAAAAGGAAATCAATGGTAAATTAGAGGAGTATCGACCGACGTAACTCCCCTCTCCCTTAAAGCATGAAACAGAACTATTGAAACTTTCGAATGCCAATAGAGATTTTTAATAGTTTTCTTCTATAAAGATATACACCCACTCCTTATATCTGCCTTACGCTCCAATCTACGTTATAAAAACGTCCTATCATCCCATTATACCCGTTTAAAAACGGCTGAGATCCTTTATTCCAGAGTTATACCTACCGAATGGTTTACTTAAAGCGCTCTCCTATTTTTCGTGCTATTACATAGCTTTGTGATAAGCATCATTCAACATTCAGCCTGCTCTTCCACTCCTAGCAGCCGCCGAAACCCTCTTATCCACAGCAAAATCGCCTCAAAGCATGTTATTCATGCGATCGAGTGTCCCACCTTAATGCCAACACGTGTTTCTTTTGCGTTCCTTAATCATTTCCTCGTTCAGTCTTTTGGTCATACAAGATCAGTGCCCTTAGCGTCGATTGAAATGATTCGGATAGTAGGACTGTTAATCTATCATCCCCCTACCTATCGCTGTAGTACTTATCAATTGAAAGGAGGTGAGGCTTTAAATGTAATAACGGTATCATTCATCTAAAGCGTGCCTGCTCGACATTCAAAATTACGGGCACAGAAATGGTTACCAGCTGCACAAAAAAGGAGGAGAATTTATGGTTCACGGGAGGGTATTAAAGAAGACCGTCGGTTTGGTTTGGATGTGCTTGTTACTTATCATCATACCACTCGTATCTGGCATTGGTGTACAAAATGTAAATGCAGCCAATCCGAACGGAGAGTACAAAATCGTAGGGTATTTCCCATCCTGGGGAATCTACGGACGCAGCTACAACGTTTCGAATATTGACGTTTCCAAAGTCACGCACATTAACTATGCGTTTGCTGATATTTGTTGGGAGGGTAAACATGGCAACGGTTCCACAGCGATAGACAACCCAAACAAACAAACTTGGCCTTGTACAACAACCGGTATTCCACTTCAATCCGGCAATGTCCCCAATGGCAGTATCGTACTTGGCGATCCTGATGCCGATGCCTTGCGTCCGACACCCGGTGGTCCAACAACCGGTTGCTGGGCTGATGCGGCTTGCGGTAACTTTGGAGCCTTGCGGAATCTGAAGGCTCAAAATCCTCATTTAAAAACCATTCTATCCGTGGGAGGCTGGACATGGTCCAACCGTTTCTCGGATACGGCGGCATCCGACCAAACTCGCAAAAACTTCGCTAAATCCGCAGTCGATGCACTTCGAGCCTATGGCTTTGATGGGATTGACCTAGACTGGGAATATCCGAATGTCGAAGCCATCCAAGGTAATAGCTACCGTCCGGAGGACAAACAAAACTACACCTTGCTCCTTCAAGAAACTCGGAATCAGTTAGATGCAGCAGGAGCAGAGGACGGCAAACAATACCTCCTCACCATTGCTTCCGGAGCGAGTCAAAAATTCGTCGATAATACAGAACTTAATAAAATTGCTCAAATCGTCGATTGGATCAATATTATGGCTTATGACTTCCACGGCGGTTCCTTTGAAGATACGACTAGTCATAACACGGGTCTCTATGGCGATCCTAACGATCCATATTACAGCAACAACTTCTTTGTGGACGGTGCGATCAAAGCTTATAAAAATGCTGGCGTACCTTTGAACAAAATCGTCCTCGGCTTGGAGTTCATGGGTCGCAGTTGGAAAAACTGTCCTCCAGGACCCAATAACGACGGTCAATACCAGACATGTGCAGCAGATAACAGTTCTGTATTCAAATGGGCACCAAACGGCACTTGGGATGATTCCAAAACCGGAAATACCGGGGTGTTCGATTACGGGGATATCGCCGCAAACTATGTAAATAAAAACGGGTATACTCGTTATTACAACAGCATTGCCAAAGTTCCGTACCTCTACAATCCAACGACAAAAATCTTTATCTCTTATGATGATACGGAATCCATCGGTTATAAAACCGAATACATCAAGAACAATAACCTCGGCGGCGCCATGTTCTGGGAATTCAGCTCCGATTGCCGCACAAGCCCGAAATTCAACTGTACAGGACCTAAGCTGTTGGATAAAGTTGCTGCCGACTTGAGTCAAGCCACTCCCCCTGCCGATACGGTTGCACCAACAGCACCAACGAATCTGGTCGAAACAGGTCATGGCGATAAAAAAGTCACATTAAGCTGGGGCGCTTCTACGGATAATGTAGGTGTCATGGCTTATGATATTTATCGTAACGGTACGCTTGTTCAGTCTGTTGACGGAGCCACAACAACCGCGCTTATCAAGGGGCTAACAGGAAGCACAACCTATATCTTTACAGTCAAAGCCAGAGATGCAGCGGGCAACTCTTCTGCAGCCAGTAATGCCCTTTCTGTTACCACTTCACCGCCAATCATCGATAATCAACCTCCAACCACACCGACCAATCTCGTTTCTTTAGCCAAAACAAAAACGACGGTAAAACTTAGCTGGGGTGCTTCAACCGATAATGACGATATCGCCGGCTACGATATTTATCAGAATGGTACGCTTGTCAAAACAACAGAAAACACAACGGAAACCCTCACCGGACTTTCACCGGGAACAACTTACAACTTCCATGTTAAGGCCAAAGATTTGTCCGGCAACTCTTCTGCAGCAAGTAATTCCATTTATGTCACAACGCCTACCGATCCTGTGTTTCCTGCTTGGAAACTCAGTACAGCCTATGCCCTCGGAGATTATGTCACTTACAACGGTAACCTCTACAAATGTACTTATGCCCACACTTCCATCCAAGGTTGGGAGCCTTCAGCCGCTCCTACATTATGGCAGCTTCAATCTGCCCCACCTGCGGATACCCAACCACCTAGCGCACCTACGAATCTTGCGATTTCTGCACAAACCGCAACATCCGCGACATTAACATGGACCGCATCTACCGATAATATCGGCGTAACAGGATATGACATCTATCAAGGTTCGAATTTAATCGGCAGCTCCGCGACAACAACTTATACAGCAACAGGGCTTCCAGGAGGCAGTGCCATATCCTTCTACGTAAAGGCAAAAGACGCCGCGGGTAATGTGTCAGCTGCAAGCAACACCGTGACTACGACACCAACAGCACCTGATACGACTCCTCCTACAGCTCCTGCCAATCTGACCTTTACGGCAAAAACTCAAACGAGCGTCACACTTGCTTGGGGAGCTTCCACAGATAACGTTGGCGTAACAGGCTACGATGTTTATAACGGTTCCACGCTTGCTGCTTCTGTAAACGGCACCACGCTTACTGCGGTTATTAATAACCTGACGCCTGGCACAGCTTATACCTTTACAGTCAAAGCCAAAGACGCCGCTGGCAACGTTTCAACTGCAAGCAATGCTGTAACGGTCACAACCGATACGTCACCTTCAGTGGATACTACTCCTCCCACAGCTCCTGCAAATCTGACTTCTACAGCAAAAACCCAAACGAGCGTCACCCTTGCTTGGGGAGCTTCCACAGATAACGTTGGCGTAACAGGCTACGATGTGTATAACGGCTCCACACTTGCCGCTTCCGTAAACGGCACGACGCTTACTGCGGTCATTAATAACCTAACACCTGACACGGCCTATACCTTTACAGTCAAAGCCAAAGACGCCGCTGGCAACGTTTCGGCTGCCAGCAATGCCATGACGGTCACAACCGATGCAGCACCTTCAGTGGATACCACTCCTCCTACAGCTCCTGCAAATCTGACTTCTACAGCAAAAACCCAAACGAGCGTCACCCTTGCTTGGGAAGCTTCTACAGATAACGTGGGCGTAACAGGCTACGATGTGTATAACGGCTCTTCGCTTGCCGCTTCCGTAAACGGCACGACGCTTACTGCTGTTATTAATAACCTGACGCCTGGCACGGCTTATACCTTTACAGTCAAAGCCAAAGACGCCGCTGGCAACGTTTCAACTGCGAGCAATGCACTAACCGTGACAACGGATGCCTCTACACCAACAGCTGCGGCATGGGTGGCTAATAAGGCGTATGTCAAAGACGATTTAGTTACCTATAACGGAAAAGTATATAAATGCATACAACCACATACATCGCTTGCTGGTTGGGAACCTTCAAATGTACCTGCTTTATGGAGTGTTCAGCCTTAATCTCAGCCATGGCGATCCACATCTCGAATAAACAAATTGGGTAGAGGGGGCTGCCCCCTCTACCCTCTGTTTATTGCTTGCGAACTGGCTTGAAATCGCGAATCATTTCCTTGGTAAGGCAAAAAAGCAGATAGCACCGATCATAACTGAATTCATAATAAAAACAAAGCGCCCCATCAAGGTCGCTTTTCAAATGCTGTGTCGTACATATGTGCCATTCTACTGCGCCAGCCCACTCTATGGCGACTGTATGGATACGTGGCACGGGTATCAAAGCGTAGGCAGTCTAAACTCATCTCCCGTATCCTCAACCCACTGCCTCAAACGGTCGTTCAGGCGTTTTCTCTCGTGATTATAGAGTGAATTGTAAGCCATATTCACTTGCTCGTAAGGATCTTCATTCAGATTAAACAGCAGCCATGGCGTATTCTCCAGACATACGTATTTCCATCCGTCCGTTGTGACGATTCCCCTCCACGGACGATCCACGCTGTGTCCATGGCCTGTAGGTATGACGGACTGTAAATAGGCGGAATCCGGCAATTCGGGTTGTGGTCCGCCTAGACGCAAAGCCGACAAGTCCGAGCCCTGCATCCAATCCGGTTTGGTGATTCCACATAAACCAAGCGTAGTTGGGGCGACATCGACATGGTTAAACGGTACGTTCCATTCGCCTGTTTGCCGTCCATAGAACGGCTTCTCGCCGCTAATGATCATCGGAACACGGATAGATTCTTCCCAAGGCGACATTTTGCGGAATTGGCCATGGGAACCGTGCATGTCACCATGATCACTGAAAAACATGATATGCGTATCCTCTGCGAGTCCATTCTCCTGCAGCGCCGTCATAATCTGTCCGATATTCCAGTCCCAATTTTCAATCATGCCATAATATCCAGCCAGATCTTTGCGGGCTTGCTCCTCAATGCGAGGAATCGACGGAACGTTAGGTCTTAGCTTAATGCCTGCGGCGTTATGCCCCTTACGGAACGATTCCGGCGCAATGTATGGATCATGCGGCGGCTGTACCGACAATACCGCGAAGAAAGGCTGAGCCTGTTCACATTCCATCCTTTCCTTCCCTCGCTCTTGCAAATATTCGACGAACAATTTGGTCAACCCATCTGTCTCATAGCCAGGCAGGCGGTAATGGAATGCATTGGTGCCTTCGCCACCGTGAACCCAGCTGTCCCACTGGCTGTTATTGTTTTCATAGCCGACCCAGTGATTGAAGCCGCCACGCCGCTCTGGAGGAATCATGTGAAAGGCCGCTCTGCCAGTCCCCTCCTTGAACCCGTCGAGATGCCACTTGCCGAAATACGCCGTCTTGTAGCCAGCTTCGTTCATGACATGTGCTATGGTCGGTTGTTCCGGTGGAAGCCTATGTTCATGGCCGGGTACCGCCAGATGCGGGTATCTTCCCGTTACTATCGATCCCCGGGACGGGCAGCATAAGGGAATTCCCGCTACCGCTTTGGTAAAATGCACCCCGGAAGCTGCCAAATTATCGATGTTTGGCGTATGTACATTCGGATCTCCACTGCAGCCTAATGCCTGTCCGCGGTGCTGATCCCCAAATAGCCAAATGACGTTCGGCCGCTTGGTGCCTGTACTGTTCTCGTTACTCATCTATATTCGCCCTCCAATAGTTAATGCCAATGTATAATGGTACCTAAAGCCTTGCTTATGCGGGCGAACCTCGCACAACGCGGCTTCATCAGCTATCCTAAATATTCAGGTTTGAGCCTAACTCTAACATACCGATGAATAACCGTATGTACCAAAGGCGGGGGGAAATGTTTCAAAAATGCAGATCATCTCACGAACTGACTTCCTCCAGAGAGATCACCATTAGAAGACATCCACAAGGAGGCACGCAAAATGCTGCAGATGGAAATGAGCAACCGAAGTTCGTTGGACCAGTTATATATCAACATTCGCTGGATGAAGGAATGGAGACGTCACAGCCTAGAGCATTTGGGTGAAGGGACCTTGCCCTATAATACGTTTTGGCTGGTGCTGTCGGGAAGTGCTACGATGCAGTTCAACGGAGATGTCTACGAAGTGAAGAAATACGATATTGTGGCGCTTCCAGCGCAATCCTATCATCAATGGATTTCACTCGGAAATGACGGCCCCTTTCATTACCTTTCGCTTGCTTGCGAAGCCAAAGTGGGATCATTCGATCTGCTCCGGTTATACCGTTTCCCTAATCATACGACCCTTGTCGACCATCGCGCTTACGAGGAATTGATTGGTCTTTGGTTCGAGCTTTCAGATAACTTTCACCGCCTCCTTCGTGATTTTAATGAACAGGAGCTAAAAAGCTCGGATCATGGAAAAATAAAGAGGGACGACTATCCGGTCTTTATTTTCGATACTAAGCAAACGATTCAGTATCTCAAGATTCGTTCCTTGGGCAATCAGTGGGTACACCAGTTATTCGAATCGTTACAGAATAAGCTGATTGACCAGCCAGTGACCTACGATGTTCGTGTCTACGACGTATGCGACTACATCAAGGAGCATTTGCACGAGCGTCCATCGCTGGAGGAACTTGCTGGGCTTGTTTCACTCAGCAAGGAGCATCTTCGTTTTTTGTTTCAGAAAGAGCTGGGCTTATCCCCCATGAAATACGTAGCCCGGCTCCGTCTGCAGCAAGCTCAGGAGCTCTTGCTGTTTACCTCGGATTCAATGAAGGAAATCGCCGACAGGCTCGGATTTGACGATCAGCATCATTTTACGAGGGCATTTCGCCGGGCGGAGGGCATCTCTCCCTCGGAATATCGCAAGAAGTATAAGGCAAGCGTTGAACACCCAATTGAAATGTAAAATGAGGCGGTAATAGCATCATTAATTGCCGTTAATATATTTAATCCGATACATATTAACAACACGAATGACACCATCCGCATGAGGATGGTGTCATTTGCGTTTAAACCGGAAAACACCAACCAAATTACTGGTGATGGCTTTTATACGTGGCTTCACATCACTCATTTACCGCTGCCTTAGCGTCAGATATGTTGTTCAAATACTTTATAAAATCTAACGTTTGTTGACTACAGTATCATGTTTGTTGTCTGGATGAAAGCGCTTTATCTACTATAAAATTGACTTGCAACATGAATTTATAGGATGACGGAAGAGGTGACAGACATGAGCACTAAAGCTAAAGGTAGGCGCCTGCGGACGCAATGGCGCAAGCAAGATGCCGAGCTGACCCTTTTGGCGCTGCCGACTACCATATGGTACATTCTTTTCTGTTTCTTACCCATGTTCGGTATCATTATCGCCTTTAAGAACTTCAAAATAAGCGGCGGGTTTCTGAGTAATGTGGTGAACAGTCCATGGTCGGGCTTCAAAAACTTTGAATTTTTATTCAAGTCCAATGATGCATGGATCATTATTAGAAACACGCTGGGATACAATATCATTTTTATTATCCTTCATATTGTGATCCCTGTTGCTTTAGCACTAATGATCGGCATGCTGCACAACCGCAGAGCAGGGAAAGTCTATCAAACGATGATGTTCTTACCCTACTTTTTGTCATGGGTCGTGGTTTCAGCTGTAGGCTGGGCATTTTTAAGCTTTGACAAGGGAATTGTCAATCAGATGCTCGTTAACATGGGAAGTGAGCCTGTTAATTGGTACATGGAGCCCAAATACTGGCCCTACTTTTTAATCTTCATGAATGTATGGAAGGGATTAGGCTATGGTATGGTCGTTTACCTGGCCACAATCACCGGCATTGATAAAACCTACTATGAAGCGGCCGTAATTGATGGAGCCTCCATTTGGCAGCAGACGCGGTTTATTACCCTGCCTCTGATGAAGCTGGTCATCGTCATGATGTTTATCTTGGCTGTGGGTCGAATCTTTTACACGGATTTCGGGTTGTTCTTCCAGGTACCACGGGATGCAAATTCCTTGTTTAACGTAACCACCACCATCGATGTATTGGTATACAAGCAGCTCAAAACAGCAACTGTGGGGATGGCTTCCGCAGCCGCATTCGTGCAATCCGTACTGGGCTGTATCACGATTCTAACGGCAAACTGGATCGTTCGTAGATTAGATCCGGATAGCGCGATGATGTAAGGAGGGTGAGTATATGGCAACAAGAACGGTATACGAGAGCGGATTAGATAAATTCAATCGCCCTAGCAAGAGCATCAACGTTATCTTCAATCTCATTTTTATCCTGCTTGCGTTAATATGCGTGGTGCCGATGCTGGTTGTACTGTCCATTTCGTTATCCAGTGAAGAATCTATACGCCAGACGGGATACCACATGTTTCCGACCGCACTTTCCGGCGAAGCCTACGGTTATATCGCTCAGCAAGGGACGATGATTCTGCGTGCACTAGGTGTATCCTTATTTGTCACGATTATCGGTACGGTACTTGGCATCCTGCTTACCACTTCGATGGGCTATGTCCTCTCAAGACCGAATTACAAACTCAAAGGTCTTCTGACCTGGATCGTATTTATTCCGATGATCTTCAACGGAGGTCTGGTCTCCAGCTACTATATCAACGCAAATTTACTGGGCCTTAAGGATTCGATTTGGGCGTTGATTTTGCCTCTGGCGGTCTCATCGTTCAACGTTATTATTTGTAAAACATTCTTCAAGAGCACGATTCCGGATGGTTTGATCGAATCCGCGGAAATGGACGGAGCTGGCCAGCTGCGCATCTTCTTCTCGATCATATTGCCGATTTCCTTGCCGGTCATTGCGACCATCGGATTGTTTCTGTGCTTTGCTTATTGGAATGACTGGTTCCAATCCATGCTGTACATCAACAACCAGGATCTGTATTCTCTGCAGGCTCTTCTAAATAACCTGATGAGCAATGTGGATGCGCTTGCCAAAAATGCCGCCAACATGGGGGTCAGCTACGCAATGCTTGTAGCAACGATGCCGAAAGAGTCTGCCCGCATGGCGGTAGCCATCGTCATTGTGCTTCCCGTGGCCTTTGCTTATCCGTTCTTCCAGCGGTATTTCATTTCCGGTCTGACGATCGGTGCCGTCAAAGGATAAGCTGTGGCAGCATCCGTTTTCGCGAAAAGCGAACTACCTGATTAGAGAATCCGGAGAAATTGAGGATTTTTTATAAACTTTGCCGCTTTGAGGATAAACCTTTTTTATAAAAAGCTTTAAAGCGGAGTAAGAACACTTACAAGGGGGAAATACCTATGAAAAGGTCTTTGAAGCTCATCTCGATTATGTGTGTTTTAACGCTCCTTATGACAGCGCTTGCAGCCTGCGGCTCGAAGTCAGACTCACCAGCCTCCGATTCGTCCAACTCTTCTTCATCTCCCGATGATGTGCCTACTTTGGTATGGTGGACGATTGGCGGTCAGGTTCCAAACAACTTTGACAAGGCTGTCGCAGCGATGAACGAATATACCGCTGAGAAGATCGGCGTCAAGGTTGATATCAAAGTCGCAAGCTGGGGAGAATGGGAAACCAAAATCAACACGATCGTAAATACCGGCGAGCCTTTCGATATCATGTTCACGAACGGTTCCAAGTACAATCAACAAGTGGCGATGGGCTCCTTTGCCGATATCACGGATCTCGTGCAAAGCGAAACGCCGGATCTGTATAAGTTTATTCCCGAGAAGGTATGGGATGGTTCAAAGGTCGGCGGAAAGATTTACTCCGTGCCTACGTATAAAGATTCGTCTCTAACCCAGTATTGGGGATTCGATCATACGTATGTGGAGAAATACGGCATCGATGTACCAAACATTAAAACCCTGAAGGATCTTGATAAACCTTTCCATGATATGAAAGCAGGAGAAGGAAAAAGCTTCTATCCGCTGCCGATGACGCAAAGCGAAGGCTTGAACGGATTCTTTAACGGGTATGACGATATGGCGCTTGGGCTTGGTCCTGTCGGTGTGAAGGCGGATGACGCTTCTCGCAAGGTTATCTCTGTTCTGGAGCAGCCGGATATCATGGACAATTTGAAGATGCTGCACCAATGGTACAAGGATGGCATTATTAACCCGGATGCGCCAACTAAACCTGAAGCAGACAAAGGCAAACCGTTTTTAAGTGCTCAAGGATTCCCTGGCGCTGAAATAGGCTGGCAAATTAACAACGGCGTTGAACAGTACGATATCGTTCAGAACTACGGCCCGATCTACACGACGACAACGATTCAAGGCTCCTTAAATGCGATCTCCGCTAACTCTAAGTATAAGAAAGAGGCCTTGAAATACCTTGAGCTGGTCAATACGGATTCGAAGCTTCGTAATATGCTTGCTTATGGTGAAGAGGGCGTAGACTTCCAAAAGATTGATGGCGAAAAGGTCATTGAACGTATTTCCGATACATGGCCGCTGGCATCTTACACGCAGGGTACTTTCTTCAACATGGCCACGAACAAGGGTGCTCCTGAAGATCAGTGGGAACAAGTCAAGAAGCTCAATGAACAAGCATTTGCTTCTTCACTGCTCGGCTACTCCATGGATATTACCAATCTTTCTACTGAAGTAGCTAATACCAAAGCGGTGTGGGATAAATACCGCTATGAATTGCTAACAGGCGCATCTGATCCGGAGAAAATGGTACCGAAAATCGTGTCCGAACTTAAAGCGGCCGGCATGGATACGATCATGGAAACCGCCCAAGAGCAGATTGATGCTTTCTTCAAGTAAAAGTAATTTATAAAGACTTTTTGAATTCGTACTAAAAGCAACTGCTCGATTTTAAACGCCCGAACGGAAAAGGCACTTGCCCGTTCGGGCCTTCTTATATGAGGATTTTGTCAAAAATCGGACTGGATCGAATTTTGCATCATCCTGATATAGGATAGGAAAAACAAAATACGATGAAATCGTTTCAAATTGAATTGAATATATGACAGGCGCATTTTAAGATAGAAGTCGGTGCTTCATAGCTAACAACCTATTGCAAAGGAGGCATCGCATGGGTTCGTTTCTGCAGATTAAGATATACCGCAGCAAATTCATTGCGTATACGGTATTTGTGGTGTCTTTAGGTCTGGCACTTGGCACTCTGACCTGTGCCGTCATGCTGTATCAATGGATCGAAAACGTCCGAAGTGACGCTGTCAGCGCCTTTGCCCGCATTGAAAATGAGCTTCAGTTGGATGCGGATCGCATCGAGGCATACATGCAGCGAATATACTCCAACAATCGCCTGATGACCGATGCCCGTTACTTTTTAGGCAATAGCGCGGAGGGATATCTAACAAGCAGGCTGCAGGATAGCCACTTTACCGAACCGCTCGTCTCCTTTCCCGACGATTTAAAAGCTTTTCTGTACGGCTCAGGGCAAGGAGTCATTTCCCAAATTAGCCTTCACACCGAGTCACAGGGCAATGTGATTCGCTTTGACAGCAGCGGCAATGGCAGCTTTGCGTTTCGCCTGCCGAACACGGATGAAGCCTTTCGCGAGACGATCCAAAAGGGATTCGTCTACCGAAAAAAACTATCTGACCCAAACCAGATATCCCGTCAGATCGGGGAATTCCGTTTCTTGGTCAGCAGCGAGCAGCTGTTCAAGAAAATAGACGGTTACAAATTGGACACTGCCGCAGCCGTAAGCACTTCCGGCGAAGTGTACATGATCTCAGGTGGAAATGACCATGCCGAGGGGCTGGCCCTTCAAGCGGCGGAAGATGGACAAAACAGCGGCTATCTCTCGTTAAGCGGACTGAAAAGCGTATATTTCTTCACCTTTTCTTCCACCAAGTTTGATTACAGATTCGTCGTTCTCGTCGACTTACCCTTGCTTTTACGTCAAAATGCCACCATTATTGCTGTCGTATTATTCATCATATTGATGTCGATGATCAGCGTGCTGCTCATTATTGTTTACAATCTTCGTGACGATGCGCGATTCCTTCAGCGCATTATCTATTCCATCAAACGTGTGAAAACCGCTGACTTTACATCGTATTCTCCTGCAAGGTACAGGAAAAATGAATATGGCATGATTGCCCGGGAGCTGGATGATATGGTTCTTCAGCTTGATAAGCATATTCGCACCGAATACTTGCTGAAGCTGAAACAGCAGGAAACAGAAATGAAGGCGCTTCAGCATCAAATCAATCCTCATTTTCTGTACAACACGCTTGAGGCCATTCGTTCTACCGCTTTGGTGAACCGTGACGTTGACACCGCCGATGCCATCGCTACCCTAGGTGCTCTATACCGGGATATCGTGAAGAAGGAAAATATTATTACCATCGGCAGCGAGCTGGAGCTGTTGCAAAAATACTTAAAAATAATGGAGCTTAAATACCCCGGGCGGTTTTATTATCAGCTCAATGTGGACGAAACGCTTTTGTCTTTATCAACGGTAAAATTTTGGATGCAGCCTTTGGCGGAAAATTTTTTCGTTCACGGTTTCAACCCGGGCATTGAATTCAATCTGCTTGTCGTAAATGGTTGGGAAGCCGATGAGCACTATGTCCTGGAATTTGTGGACAACGGAAAAGGGATCTCCGATACGCGGCTGGCGGAGATTAGACAAAATCTCTCCAGCCCTGACGATGTTCGGGCACAAAGCATTGGCCTGCATAACGTATATATCCGACTGCATTTTTTCTATGGAGAAGTCTTCTCTATGGAGATCGCGAACAATGAGGAGGCAGGGGTTAAGATTACCGTAATGATCGCAAAGGAGTGAACAGGCATGTACAAACTTCTTATCGTGGATGACGAACCTCAGATTCTGGAGGGCATAAAACGAACTTTGGATTGGGCAAGCTACGGCTTTCACCGGGTTGAAACAAGCGAGACCAAAGATGACGCAGTGTCCAAAGCGGTTGAATTGCTGCCCGATATTGCGATCTTCGATGTATGCATCGGCCCGGATCGCGGCTACGAAATAATAAACAAGCTAAATGAGCTGCGAATTCCTGCCAAATATATCATGATGAGCGGCTATAGCGAATTCGAATACGCCCAGGAGGCCATCCGCTGCGGTGTGAAGGATTATCTGCTCAAGCCCGTCGAGCGTTCCAAGCTGCAGCAGGTGATCGAAAAAATCATCGTTGAGGATCTGCACGGGAATTTGAATGGCAGAAGCAGTGAAGACCTGCATACCGATCCGATCCTCGGCATCCCATACGATCATCTATCCAAATTGACCAACCGCATATTGATGATGGTGAAGGCGGAATATGCCCAGAACATTACCTTGAAATCCGTAGCGGAGCGTTTTCGCATGAACAGCACCTACCTCGGACAGCTGTTTTTAAAGGAAGCACACATGAAATTTTCGGAGTACTTAATGGCCTATCGAATGCTTCATGCCCGGGAACTTATTTTAACGACCAACGACAAGATTGTCAGTATTGCACTGTCCGCAGGGTACCAGAATATGAACTATTTTTACACTCATTTTCAAAGCTACTTCGGCAAGTCACCTTCAGAGCTTAGGAAAAAAGGCTAGGTTAAACGTTGCAGAAAGGGAGGCCTTTGTATGCAGCACCCCTCTTTTGTGGGTCGTATCCTCTATATTGTAATCATCGGCATGTTAATGCTGCTCGGAACAGGCTGTTCCTCGTCTTCTGTTAAAGATAAAGAGATACAGCCGGACGGGGCCATGGTGAATCTTATCTATTACACGCTCGGCGAGCCGGACAAGGATCTCAAGATGGTGAATGACAAAATCAATGAAATTCTAGCCAAAAAGATCGGCGTTACCATCACCTACGTCAAGGTGGGTTGGCAAGAGTATGAAAAACGACTGAACACGATGATATCAGCGGGAACCCCCTTTGATGTCGCTTTTGCCTCCGACTTCACAGCTTATGCCAAGCGTGGCGCATGGCTGCGGTTGGATAACTATCTCTCTACCGTAGGCAAGGACATGTATGATATTATCGATCCTGTTTTTTGGCAAGGGGTGCGTATGGACGATGGAGGCATCTATGGCATACCCACCAATAAGGAACTTGCTGTACGTCAACAATGGACGTATCCAGATGAACTGATCAAGAAATACGATATTGATATTTCAAAATACAACACGTTGGAATCGCTTGAACCCTTGCTGCAGATGATTAAATTACAGGAGCCGGACTACTTGCCCATGATGCTGGACAAGGACTCCCAGAATTTCTTCGCCTTATACGGCTACGAATATGTTATCGACAAGAAGCTCCCCCTGATGGTGCAATCCCTCGATCCGAACTCCCAGGTCGTGAGTATATTCGAAACCAAGGAAGCAAGGCAGGTGCTCGATACGCTTCGACACTATTACAAGGCGGGATATATTAACGAAGATGCTGCCTTGCGGGAGAACCAGGAGCTCGAAAGAGGCTTGAAGGTGTTCTGGAAGGCTTCGGAGGGCGGCCCTCTCGCTGAAAATACCTGGAGCAAGTTCCGGGGCTACAAGGTTGTGGCGCATCCCGCTACACCTGAGTTGGTCACGACAGAGGGTCTGCGAGGAGGCATCATGGCTGTTAGCTCGAGTACAAAGCACCCCGTAGAGAGTGTAAAGTTTCTGAACCTTCTCAACACAGATCCCGAAGTGCGCAACTTGTTTAATTACGGGATCGAGGGTGTCCACTATACCTTGGATGACCGAGATCAGGTCGTGCCGATCCCCCCAATCGATGAAAATGGTAATGCCATCCCAGGTGCATCTCCAAATTATGCAGGGGTAACGTACACGCAGGGAAACTGGTTCATTTTGAATACCGTAGGCGGCCAGTTTCCAGATCCTTTGAACAAGTGGGACCAATTCCGGTCTTCCAACGCAAGAGTCGTTAAATCCAGCATGCTTGGCTTTACACCCGATTTATCCATGATGCCGGTTCAGATGCAAAATATCGAAATGGTGTGGCAAAAATACTATCCCAGCCTGATGACAGGCAGCGTGGACGTCAATACCGAACTGCCCAAGTTCAACCAGGAACTGAAGCAGGCGGGCCTAGACAAGGTGAAAGCTGAGGTGCAAAAACAGCTCAACGCGTGGCGTATAACGCACGATCAGCGTCTCTAAATTAATCCAGTTAAACCGAAGTCCGAAAGTTGGCACCACTAACGGGGCAAAGTTCAAAGACATTATTGGAAAGCGTCTAAGAGTATATGGAGTAAGGCTATACAAAAGAAAATAGCACCGAATCGGTGCTATTTGGTGTGTAATGGAGGCGAATCGTGGCTTGGCACATCCACCATTCACTGACGCATAACGAGTGCTTCCAAACTTCGAGAATTTTTGCTAATCAAGTCCGTAACCGAAGCAACCTCTTGAACTAAAGAGCTCTGCTTCGCAGTCATATCGGATTTCGCTGGCCACTACAGATTAACTCGAAGCTCTCCCTAATCCAACCATCCCTTACTACGTGCGATATCTATCGCCTCGATCCGTGTATTCGCCCCTAGCTTCCCAATCGCTTCTGACATATAGTTCCGTACCGTTCCATAGGAGAGAAACAGCTGTGCTCCAATATCTTGAAGAACTAAGCCTTGGGCAGCCAACTTCATGACTTCACGCTCCCTGGGTGATAATGGACATGGATCATCCCATACCGCGAGCGACAATTCTGAATTGATGACACGTTTCCCATCATAAACCCGACGAATCGCATCAGCCAGTTCCTCGCTGCCTGTATCTTTAAGAAGATATCCATAAACTCCTGCCTGCATAGCCCGCTGGAAATATCCAGGACGCGCGAATGTCGTCAAGATGATGACACGACAAGCTGACTTATTTTTTTGAACCCATTCCGCAATATCTAACCCCGTTTTTAGTGGCATCTCAATATCCAGAACAGCGACATCGGGTTCATATTGCTGAATCATGGACATCACTTCTTCCCCATTTTCAGCTTGACCGACGACTTCAATATCATCTTCTAACGAGAGTAAAGTTGCCAGTGCTCCTCTTAATAACTTTTGATCTTCTGCCAAAACAATACGAATCATCTAAGCACTACCTACCTTTTCATTTCGTATTACCCTAGGTATATGTAAGGTGACTTCCGTCCCCTTGCCTGGGGACGAAGACAGCGACATACGACCATCGATCATAACCAACCGCTGCCGTAAACCGGCGAGGCCATTACTGCTAGTATAGAATTGATCCACATCTGCCCCAATACCGTCATCACTTACAGATACACGAACTTCCCCTTCCTGAATGTCGAGAAGAACGCTGCAACTTGTTGCTCGGCTATGTCGAACCACATTCGTAATCGTCTCGCGAAAACACATCGCCAAGATCGTCTCCTGCAAGGGTGTTAACGGAAGCGGATTGTTCACTAAAGCGTCTTGCGTCCCTACATTAGAAGGTCTGGGATCTGAAATCGATTGATATTGGAAAAAAAGCTGTATGCCCGCAGCTGAACATAACGATAAAGCATGCTTATATTCGTCAGCGAGATATGTAACTTTCATCTCCGTAACCAATTCACGCATTTGTTTCAAAGCTGCGCGTGCCGTTTCTCTTATTTCACGAGCCTCTTCTATCGCTCTCTCGGGTTGACGATTGACCAATTTCTCAACGACTTCTCCTTTTAGTGCGATTAATGACAGTGTATGTCCCAATGTATCATGTAATTCACGTGCGATCCGCTGGCGCTCCTCCTGCTGTGCCATTCGTTCAGCCGTTTCTGCCCGCAACCGTGCAGACTTCTGTTGAAACCTGGTCGAAGTTCGAATAATATACGGCAGAATACAGATGCCAAACATAGGCACCAGCCCTATCCATACTAGGCTGCCCATCCGATCCAAGTAAGGAACAGCGATAAATCCCATAGCTACAGTGAAAACGATCGTTATAGAGAGTAATATCGGCAGCTTTTGTTTGCTCAGCGGAGCAGCTATCATAAAACCTATAAACGTATACATAGGGTGAAATACAGCTGCTAAAATTAATAGAATAACCACCTGAACGATCAATATTGGCGTGGCCCACTTTGCATAAAAGTAGGATTGTCGAAACGATAGAACGAATATGCCTAACAGAACAAAGCCAAGCCACTGTATACTTGATGGCTCATAGAGTAAAAAGTACATGGGTATCATTAAATTTGTTAACAAAATATAAGGAGCGACTCCTTCCGATTTTGGAAAGAGACGCCACTTTTCTCTATTCAATTAGACCGCATCCCGTCGATTATAGATATAGATTGATAGTAGCATAAAGAGGAGACCGCATCCTGTCAAAATTATGAAATCGATACTTGCTGGATTTTGTCCAGCGATCATATTCCATGCCCCATTGGCGTAACGGTGAGATGGAAGCCATTCCCCGACCGAGCCCATCCAACTTGGCAAAGTACTAAGCGGCATCCAAAGCCCCCCCACAATGGCAAGCCCCATCTGTAATACATTTCCGATTGCAACGGAGGTATTCGCATTTTTAAGCGTTCCTAACAATGTACCAAGCGCCAGAAAAGATAAGCTTCCAATCCATAACCATAATCCACATAAAATCCATTGCCCGGCCGTCAATTGTATATCATGAACAAGACCAGCAGATAAGAATATAACAACAATTACGATCAAGTGAACAGCCATTTGCGATACAATTTTGCTGCCAATCCAGACTGCAGGAGATAGTGGAGTTAGCTTCAACAAGCGTACCCACCCGTCTTGATGCTCGAACGATAGACGGATACCGAATTGAGATACGGCTGTACCAATCAAACTGAATGCCGTCATCGACATCAATGAAAAGACACCCCAAGTTGTGGATTGAATCGATTTATCTACCCCATTCATACTGGCGAATAAAAAGTAGAAAGCAAGCGGCATCGCAATGGAGAAGAGTAAGAAAAATGGACTGCGGATAATTCGTATACTTTCTGCTTTGGTCTGGGCAACAAACATATGTAACATGGCTATTTTCCTCCTAAAAGTGTTTTTTTATCGTATAATCGTTGGTTTATGTGTACCTGTAAGGCTTCGGAATGTATCTTCTAAACTGGCAGATTGTATATCAATATCGGAAATTCCCCATTCAGACTGCATCAGTTTAAGTAACAATACATCGGTCTCTTGAGCATACAGACGAATTCGCTCGCCGTTGCACTCTGCCTTTTCTACACCAGGTAATGTGAGCCATACCTGCTCATCTGGCGCCTTCGCCGCTCGAAATGAAACGGTTCTAAGCGCTGTTTGAGCTTTTAAACGTTCTGGAGTCCCTTCCGCAACAACCTGTCCACTGGCGATTACCGCGATGTGATCTGCGACAGCATCAGCTTCCTCTAAATGATGTGTAGTTAAGAGCACAGTACGTCCGTCACTTGCCAGCGCTTGGATGGTGTCCCAAAAGCGGCCACGAGCCTCGATATCCATTCCGACGGTTGGTTCATCAAGCAGGAGAAGCTCTGGATTTCCCGCCAAACTCTGAGCGAAGGCTAATCTACGGCGTTGTCCTCCAGACAGCGTGGATGCGCGCCGTTTCTGATCCGCGTGGAGTCCCGAAATGTCTAACAATCGCTCTAGCGACATCGGATTACGATAATAACTGCGGAACAATTGAAGCACTTCTTTCACCGTAAGTCCATCTGCTGCTTTAACATCCTGCAAGAGCGCTCCAACGCGCTGCCGTAATTCTTTTGTTCCAGACGGCATCCCCAAGACCCTGACTTCTCCTGATGTTGGCTTGATCATTCCGAGTATCATGGAAATGGTTGTTGTCTTGCCTGCCCCATTCGGTCCGAGCAATGCTGTTATTTGACCTTTCTCAAATGATAGATTCATATGATCAACGGCACTATAATCGCCGAATTTCTTCACTAGATTTATACATTCAATGGCCTTTGTCATTTTGTACTAACCTCCGCTAATTTCTTCTCTCGTTACTTGATGTCCTTATTATATTGAAAAAGCGCGAGCTTCAATTAGTGTGGGTTGTCACAAGCCGGATATGACAAATGTCAGAAAAAAGAAAGCAAAAAAAGAAGGACCTCTAGGCCCTTCTTTTTTGATACTAAAAAACCGAAAGCTTTGGGAGAAATCCCTTACGCTTGCGGTTTATTTCATACTAGTGGCAACTTCAGCTATCTTAAATTGATTGTGGCCTTGTCCTTATCATCTTTAAGCTTAAGAATCAAACTATCTTCTGATGTAGCTACCGTGTCAGGTACTTCCATTACAACAAATCCGGTTTTTGAAGATAGCGGCTTAATACTCTCTTTACTAAGATCTTTATCTATCAGAGTGATCGTATATTTATACTCATATTTGTCCTGGAAAACCGCCTTCATATCAACTCCGCCAATCATTGACGTAAAGTTGTCAGCTTCCGTTCCTTCATTAGTAACCGTATAATTTAAAATCAAAAACTTATTGCCCTCATCTGCACTAGAAGAAAAGTATTCATCACTGACTTTTTGATTGAATTCAAAAGAGTCCAGCACAACTTCCCAATCGCCCAATTTGAACTTGTCTCCAGTTTTGTATGTAACTTCTTTCGGCGCTTCCGGCTCCTTAGCCGGTTCTTCTGCAACAGCTTCACCTGTTTGCTCGTTATTTGCGTTCGCCTCAGTACCTTGATCCTTTACAGCAGCATTAGCATTCTGCGTTCCTGTTGATGTAGAGGAAGCATCTCCACATGCAGTAACCAACAATAACAATGCTACCAATAAAATTCCCAAACTAGCCTTTCTCAAAACCTCTCCTCCTTTTTCTACATATTACCACATATTACGTGTTTTTTGGTTCTTAAGTTTCATTTTATTCAATAATTTTCCTGTCTTTTGTCCTAAATTTGTGTAGTACATTTAACTTAATTTTTCCACACTCCCTGGTTTCATCAAAAATAAGGAGTTGCTCTAATGCTATGTGGAAGAGAGTATGTCACATCTGGACCAAGGAACCCTAGGGGTCTTTATTTGTTATCAATTCGATCATCAACAGACGACTGCGATCATTGAAGCTCACTGCATCACGATTTCCAAATCATAAATCTAAGCCTTTACTCAAGTGTCCCTTTTTTCATTTGACGATGTCTGTATTTAGCTAGAAAGATACGCAAGCAAAGCTTCATAAGATTTGGAACAAAGTTCGCGTTTTCTTTGAGATAGGATAATGCAGAACGGTTTCCTCGTTTTGTATTGCATTCGCTGCATGAAGCGATCAGGTTATGCGGAAGATCCGAGCCACCTTTGCTTGCAGGGATAATATGGTCCACTGTCGTGGCGTATTGTCCACACCACAAACAAGTGTGATGATCTCGTTTCAGTGCGGCTTTTCGATAGTGCCGAAATAAGAACGGATTATAAAGCAGTTGGATCGTCTGCTCATCAATCCAGACAGCTCTCGATCGCTCAACTTCCCGCCAAGCCCGATGGGGCAAACATGGTGTTAGTTGTTGACCATCCATATTGAGTACCGTTATCAGTGGTTCCTCTCCATCATGACTGTGATTCATCAATTTCACTCCACCTGTAAGACATGTTCTAGCCTATAGTATTAATATAAAACAAAAACACCATCCTCATACGGATGGTGTTCATCATGGTGGAGGCGAGGGGAGTCGAACCCCTGTCCGAAGATAACGACAGCACAAGCTTCTATGGGTGTGGTGACAGATTTGATGTCACCTGAGAGCATTGCGAAACAATGCTAACATCGTAAGCGATACTCGAACTCCCTGTCACCCAATTCCCTTCAGATCAGCCTGATTGTCTTCTTCAGCTTCATGGAGACAAGACAGCGTATCCCGCTAAAGTTGAGCCTTCATCCTGGTACGCGGGCGATACAGAGCAAGAGCACACGTGCAAGGTTATTAAGCTAATTGCCATAACAACACCCTAAAACGCACTACCCACTATGATCCCTAATAACATTCGCAGACCAAGCAGGTATATTCTCTATGCAATATATCAGCTTACTTTCTGTGATTTCAGCAACAATCGTTGGTTGGTTTGTGTTATCTATAATAAAAACCTGATCTGCAATGGCTAGTGCAGGCTTTAAATTTTGCAATGACTGACCGTATCGAAAACGAATATCCTCTTCTGCAATCCAATGCCCACCCTGCTCGACACGAGAGGCCACACGGTCAATATGCATTTGCACATCTTGAAGTCCAATATAGTACATGACGATGTCATAACCGCTTTCTTTAGCAATTTGCATATGCTTAAGAACAAATGTACCTGATAGTGTAGTTTCAATTGCAAAATGCTCCTGTCTTTTTATCAGCGATCTGATTCTTTTGACCGCTTCTCTTCCCGCCGAAAGATCGACACTTCTTGGATCATCTGGTTTTAGTTCACGGGCAATCTGATCAGGGTCAACCAACTCGCCTAACCATGCTCTCATCTGCATACTGAGCGTGCTTTTTCCCGCCCCATTTGTTCCTGCAAAAACCGTCATAACTGGTTTTAGTTTATTCATGATATTCGAACTCATGTCGTTTTCCGGTTGCATCATAGATGATTTCGAACTTATTTCCGTTAGCATCCTCACGTACTCTTTTATTATTCTTTATATAGTAAATGGATGCCCCTGATTCCCTGGCTTGCTTGCGTGCATGTTGATTCGCTTTTTTCAGAATTTCTTGGAGCTGCTCTCGATTGGCAACCATCCTGAGTCCCCTCCAGTTTTCTAATTACGCTTATTATATCATAAACAGAAGAGCCACCAACCAGATCACTGGCTGATGGCTCTATCATTGTTATGTATGGAGGCGAGGGGAGTCGAACCCCTGTCCGAAGATAACGACAACACAAGCTTCTACGGGTGTAGTGACAGATTTGATGTCACCCTAGGAACTCCCTGTCACCGGATTCCCTTCAGGTCAGCCTGATTGTCTTCTTCAGCTAGCCCCAGGCGGAGACTAGGCAGCGTATCCCACTAAAGTTGAGCCCTCATCCCGGTACATGGGCGATACAGAGCGAGAGCACGCTCACAGGTTATTAAGCTGCGAAAGCGTAGTTGTTTTGTTGTTTGCCGTTTAATTGGCTTTAGCGTTGATGAAGTGGACGCGTCCCCACTACCCGCTACTCATGCCCGAACTATCCCCGTCGAATCCAAAAACGCCCCCTTAAGTTGGAGAAATGCCGGTGCTTCGCACCTTAAGCGTTCCTGCCAAAAAGGGCTATCGGATTAAATCAAAGAATGTATTCAGTCATAGCAGTCAATCTATTGCGCATTCTTTCCCTCCAAGAAAGGAATACGCAGGCTGTATGCTGATTGTCAAAGATCTTATTGATCTCTCTTACATCACTTAGTATATCACATTTGATATCAAAATGATATATACATTGCAGGTAACACAGCAAAAAGCTGCCATCCTGCTAGTTGTTCCATTACCTTGCAATCTTCTGCTTCTCACGCAGTGCACGCTGGATATCACGTTGTGCATCCTTCTTGGCGGCATCGGCGCGCTTGTCGTATTGACGCTTACCTTTACCAAGACCCAGCAATAACTTCGCATAGCCATTACGGATGTAGATCTTCAGCGGTACAATCGCGTAGCCGTCCTGCTTGGACAAGCCCAGCAGCTTGCGGATCTGCTCCTTGTGCAGCAGCAGCTTCCGTGTACGCGTTGGATCCGTAGGATTATTGCGGTTCCCTTGCTCGAACGGGCTGATATGCATGTTGTGGATATGGATCTCGCCATTCCGGATGGTTGCGAACGCATCTCCAATATTAGAGCGGCCGTTCCGAATAGATTTGATCTCCGTTCCGGTCAGGACCATTCCCGCTTCATACGTATCCTCGATGAAATAATCATGGGAAGCTTTTTTGTTCTGGGCCAGAACCTTCCCGTCACTTTTCTTACCCATGGTCTCACCCCTTGTCATCAACAATGATTATGGAAAAAGGACTTCCGGCAGACCGCCAAATGCAATCGTACCAGAAGTCCATTGTATCAAACGTGTGCCTCCAAAATCAAGACAGGGCAAGCATCGCCCGTGTTAGATTAGGAGGAGAAGCTTACTTTTTCTTCTTACGGACAAAAGCGGCTGTGCCGTTTCCGCCCTTGTTCTTCCGCTTGCGTCCACCGCCGCCAGATCCATTACCTCCGCTATTTCCGCCAGGAGTAGGACCTTCGCCGATGAAAATGCCGCTGCCCGACGTCTTCTTGCGTCGGTTCTTCCCACCGGCACCGCCGGAGCGTGCGTTGCGGTCAAAACCGAGGGCGCCGCCGCTGGCGGAGCTGTATCCGCCTTTGCCAGAGCCAAAGGCAAAGTTCGACGCCTGCTGCTCGCTAGCACCAGCACCAGCGCTCGCTCCAGCTGGCGCATCGCCGCCGCGCTTGCCGCGGCCACCCTGGCCGCCAGCGGCATCCTTGCGGCGCCCGCCCGGCGCGCCGCCTTCAACCGCGCCGCGTTTACCGCCGCGGCCCTTGCCCCCGCGGGCTGCGCCGTCGCGGGCACCGAACCCGCGGCCGCCATTGCCGCCGCGGTCGCCTTCGCCGCGCCCTTGGCGGCGCGGCTTCATATCCACCATCTCAAAATCGATGGTGTGATCGTCCATGTTCACCTTCGCCACGCGAACCTTCACATCATCACCGATGCGGTATACCTTCGAGGTCCGCTCCCCGATCAGCGCCATATGGCCCTCATCGAAATGATAATAATCGTCGGTCATCGCACTCAGGCGAATCAAGCCCTCGACCGTATTCTCCAGCTCGATGAACATACCGAAGCTGGTCACGCTGCTGATAATGCCTTCGAACTCTTCACCGACCTTATCCAGCATGAATTCGGCCTTCTTGAGCGCTTCCGTATCGCGCTCTGCATCCACGGCTACACGCTCGCGCTCCGAGGATTGTTGCGCGATGTCCGCCATCCGGCTCGCTAGCTGCTCATGACGCGTCTCATTAAGCGCACCACCGCTCTCCAGCACTTCCCGGATAACCCGGTGGATGACCAGATCGGGGTAACGCCGAATCGGAGACGTAAAGTGAGAATAATACTCAGCAGCCAGGCCAAAGTGACCAGTGCTCTCCGCATCATATTTCGCCTGCTTCATCGAACGGAGCATCATCGTGCTCAGCACGGTTTGCTCCTTCGTGCCTTGAATGGCCTCAAGCAGGTTCTGCAGCGCACGCGGATGAATCGCGTTGCCCCGCCCCTTCACATGGTGTCCGAAATTCGCCGCGAACGCCATAAAGTTCTGCAGCTTCTCCTGATCCGGGTCCTCATGGATCCGGTAAATGAACGGAACCTTCATCCAGTGAAAATGCTCAGCTACGGTTTCGTTGGCCGCGAGCATGAACTCCTCAATGATCTGCTCAGCAATGGAGCGTTCTCTTTTGACGATATCCACGGCCTTGCCGTTCTCATCCACAATGACCTTGGATTCCACAAAATCAAAATCCACCGCGCCCCGGCGCATCCGGCGGCCGCGCAGCTTCAGTGCCAGCTCACGCATCAAGCGGAAATCCTCAACCAGATCGCTGTATCGCTCGATCAACTCCGGATCCTCATCCACCAGAATTTTGCGTACATTGTTGTACGTCATCCGTTCTTTCGTGCGAATGACACTGGTGAAGATATCGTGCTTCACGACCTTCATCTGCTCGTTGAATTCCATCTCACACGACATGGTCAGACGATCCACCTGTGGATTCAAACTGCATATGCCGTTGGAGAGACGATGCGGCAGCATCGGGATAACCCGATCCACCAAATACACACTGCACCCGCGGTTATATGCTTCCTTATCCAGCTCGGACCGATCGCGGACGTAATAGCTGACATCAGCAATATGAACGCCCAACCGGTAGTTTCCGTTTGGCAGACGCTCCACATTCACCGCATCGTCCAGATCCTTGGCATCCTCGCCGTCAATTGTTACGATGTTCAAGCCCCGCAAATCCCTGCGCCCTTGCTGCGAAATTTCCTCTTCCGTAATCGAATCCGGGGCCGCGTCGGCCTCAGCCAGCACTTCCTCTGGAAAGCTCTCAGGCAGCTGGTGCTTGCGAATAATGGACAAAATATCGACACCCGGATCATCCTTGTGACCCAGAATCTCTACCACTTCACCCTCAGCCGCCGCTCTTCCTTCCGGATAGCTCACCAGCTTCACAACGACCTTCACGCCGTCTACAGCGCCATTAATCGCATGCTTCGGAATAAAAATATCCCGGTTAATCCGTTTGTCATCCGGCAGCACGAAGCCATAGGCTTCATGGTTCTGGAATACGCCCACAACCTGAGTGACCGCGCGCGTCACGATACGGACTACTTCGCCTTCCATTTTGCCGCCATCGTTCTGCTTGGAACTGATCCGGATGAGCACGATATCTCCATTCATCGCACTCTTCAAATCATTGGCATGAATGTACACATCCGGGTGCTCACGATCATCGGGAATCAGAAAGGCAAAGCCCTTCGCATGTGCCTGCAAACGTCCGCGCAGCAAATTCATCCGTTCCGGCACGCCATAGCGCTGGGTGCTGGTCAGGATGATTTTGCCGGATTGCTCCAGCTCGTTCAACAGCTTCAAAAATTCCCGGAATTCATGAGCATCCTCAATCGCAAAATGCTGCTCCAATTCCTGGTACGTCATCGGTTTGTATGCAGTTTCCCGCATAAAGTCCAGTAATATTTCTTCAGTTATCATGTTTATCACCTCGGGGAACCTGCAAATTCATCGTTCCACTATCCATTCTTTACCTTTATATACTCATACCCTAGTATACACGAATTTAATCCTTGGTATCCTTCTTAGGCTCCGCTTGCCTCTATGTATGCCGAATTTCAGGCAATAAAAAACCCCCGCTCTTCCAAGACTGAAAAAGCGAGGGTATCGTTATTGTTATTTCAACACAGCAACAACGATGGCCAAAATCATAAAACCTGCTGCAAGACCTACCGTTGTGCGCTGCAGTACGAGATCCATACCGCGAGCCTTTGTTTTACCAAAAAGATGTTCCGCACCGCCGGAGATGGCACCGGCAAGACCTGCGCTTTTCCCTTTCTGGAGAAGAACGACAGTAATCAGTCCGATGGAGAAAATAACAAGCAACACTTCGAAAAATACAACCATGATTTCCACCTCCTACGTATGTAAACATCTAAATTTATAATCTTAAGAGACATTCTAGATTCTACATGAAAAACAGCATTCTCATTGTACCATAGCTTTATAGACTTGACAAGAAAAAATGGGGAGTAAACCCAGGCCAGATCTTTGGGATCTTGCTGTCTTTGAGGTGTCCTGGGCAGACAAGCATAGCGGGATGATGCACCAGCCTAATATCAGCCTCACATTTGAACCAATCCTTATATATCAAAAGTGCCGACCGTCAAAAAATGAAAAGTCTGCCCTCTAAAGAGAGCAGACGTCCGCACGCGCTTTAGCACGTGTTGACTTAAAGACCACTTACCTCAGGCACACAAGGCCTTTAGCAAGCAAGTTCACTTACATGTCTTGTGACTAGTTACAAGGCTACTCGCAAGGTCACGTGCTTTATTACAAAGCCACTCACAAGGTCACTTACTTTAACACACACGACACTTTCTCCAAAGCTCGGTCGTAGCCAAAACTGCTCTACTTCACTCGGAACGACCCTGTGCTGATTGCGACAAGATCACCCTTCTCGTTCTTAATCCTGCATTCCGTTGTTACCGAACGATGTGTCTGATGCACGATGTTTGCCGTTACGGTGAGAACGCCCGCCCGGGCTGGCATGAGAAAATGCACATTCAGATTGCTCGTCACCGTCGATTCGCCGGGGCGCTCCAGCATGACGGCTATGCCCATGGCGTTGTCCATTAATGAGGAAAGTACGCCGCCATGCACAATTCCCATCATATTCATATGATGTGGCTGCGCATCCAGGGTGACAACAACCGCCTCCGGGCTGGCCGATGCGAGCTTGCATCCGAGATAACCCCAGAAGGTAGGCTCTGCCGCCTTGGTCATGGTCTCGACATAAGCCTCCAGGTCAAAATCCGGCTGGCCCGCCTTCGTGTCCGGATTCGTATGGGTAGGGTCCATCAGGCCGCCTCCTTTTTTCTTTTGACATCGCTAGTACTGTATCCAATCCTGCATAATAACATGAGCCGGCATTCGTGAGCTTCCGCCCATGCATACAACTTAGAACGAACATTATTAATTACCCCAAATTTAGAAGACTGTTTAACTCTTGTGCCTTAACCTGTTATGCCCTCTCTTCACTTCAGATTGTACCTTATCCAATTCTCTCCTCCTCTTCTTCAAGAAGCTTGCGGCGCAGTACTTTGCCTACCATCGTCTTTGGCAGCGAATCGCGGAACACATACTCGCGTGGCACCTTATAGGCTGCCAGCTGACTGCGGCAAAACTTCTCGAGGCCCGAAGGGTCAGGAGGCGCTCCATCTTTCAGTACAATATAAGCTCTCACGGTTTCCCCGCGATAATCGTCCTTAGTTCCGACCACGACGGCTTCCTTCACGGACGGATGCTCATACAGTACTTCCTCAATCTCCCGTGGGTATATATTGAAGCCGCTCGCGATGATCATGTCTTTCTTGCGATCGATAATTGTAAAATACCCTTCTTCGTCCATCGTGGCCATATCGCCCGTAAACAGCCAGCCGTTTCGCAAGGTATCAAACGTCTCGTCCGGCCGGTTCCAATACCCGATCATTACCTGGGGTCCCTTCACAATCAGCTCGCCCGGCTGTCCAGGCGGCATTTCCTCGCCAGTGTCGGGATCGACCACCTTGGCATCGGTATCCGGAACGGGAACGCCGATCGAGCCGATTTTGCGTTTTCCCCAGATCGGATTCACATGGGTAACCGGTGATGCTTCGGTCAGACCGTACCCTTCAATCAGCCGTCCCTTCGTCAGCTCCTCGAACTTATCCTGCACCTCGACCGGAAGCCCGGCGGAGCCGCTGACACAAGCATTAATGGACGACAGATCGTATTCCTTGATCCGCGGGTGATTGATCAGGGCGATATACATCGTCGGTGCGCCGGGGAAGAGCGTCGGCTTCTTCTTTTTGATCAGGTTCAGAATCATCGTGACTTCAAATTTTGGTACCAAAATGAGCATACCGGCACGGTAGACGGCCTGATTGAGCAGCACCGTTAATCCGAATACATGAAAGCACGGAAGCACCGCCAGATAGCGCTCCTTCCCATCCTCCACCTGAAAGCACCAGTTCGCCGACTGCACGGTATTGGCGATCAGATTCATATGTGTCAGCATGACGCCTTTGGGAACACCGGTCGTCCCGCCTGTATACTGCAGCAGGGCCAGATCCTGCTCCGCTTTCACGGGTTCGCAGATGGGATCATCCGGTGCGCTGGCGAGCAGCTTTTTGAAAGCATGGATTCTATCACCATACGAGACAACAGGAAGTGGGCCCTCCTTCTTAGCTTTGATCGGGTAGAGGAGATTTTTCGGAAAAGGCAGATAATCGGCTACGGACGTGACGATCACATGCTCTAGATCTGTCTCCTCGATGACACTCTCGACCCGGGACACAAACATATCCAGCGTGATGATGATCCGTGCCCCGGAATCCTTCATCTGATGGGCGATTTCCCGCTCCATATAGAGCGGGTTGGTCATTACCGCCACGCACCCTGCGAGCAGTACCCCATAATAGGACATAACCACCTGCGGGCAGTTGGGCAGCATAATCGCCACCCGGTCGCCCTTCTTGAGACCTTTGCTGCGGAGCGCGTTCGCCATACGGTAGGACGACTCCAGCAGACTTTTATAGTTAATCGTGTTGCCCATGAAATACATGGCCGGCCGACTCGGATATTTTTGCGCCGACGTCACGAGAAATGATGCTAAATTCTGTTTCGGATAATCAAAAACGGGGGCTACTTCGGGTGGATAAAACGGCAGCCAAGGCTTTGTATCCATACAAAACCAACCCTTTCCTCAGGAATGCTCCTTGTTCCTACTCCAAAAATAAACTCTCTCTTTTTTGAGTGAATGCGCATCCTCTTGCGGCAGCGATTAGACTATAGGCTGTATCGTTCATTCTTGACGACACGGGCTGCAATGCTGCGCTTAAGACCTACCGTATCGACCGGCGTACTGCGTGTCAGCTTCTTAAGCACCGATAGCTGCATGCGCAGCATATCGCCGTCTTCCACCGAGGCCAGGGTCTCTTTGGCCAGCGCTTCGATGCGCTGGAACGCCTCATAGGCAAACACCTGCGTCATCTCGATCATACCGGCTGCCCGTTCCTCGGATGTGCGCTCGATCTGCTTGCGAGTACGCAGTAATACACTCTCAAGGGCATAGATATCAATCATCATATCCGCCAGGTTGGACAAAGCCTCCTGCTCTTTCTCCAGCTTCGTGCCGAATTTCTGTACCGCCAGACCGCCTGCAAGCAGGAAAATTTTCTTGCTCATCTCCAGGAAATGCGTTTCTTGCTCCAAAGTGTCCTCGAAGGTCTGGCCCGGCACCAGCTGGAGCAGCTCTCCTTGCAGGGATTGTGCTTTTTGTAAGAGTGCGATTTGGCCCTTCATGGCCTTTTTCACGAGCGTGCCCGGAATCAACAGCCGGTTGATCTCGTTTGTGCCTTCGAAGATGCGGTTGATGCGAGAATCACGATAGATGCGCTCCACTTTATACTCTTGTATATATCCATACCCGCCGTGAATCTGCACCGCTTCGTCCGCCACCGCATCAAGTCCTTCCGAACAGTACACCTTGTTAATAGAGCATTCGATGGCATAGTCGGAGATCGCCGCAGCCGCATGGGTTCCGGCATCTTCACTGTTGTAATCAATATCCTGCATAGCTTCATCCAGCAGTCCTGCCGTACGGTACACCATGCTCTCCATGACGAAGGTGGTGATGTTCATCTCGGCCAACTTCTTGCGCATGAGCGGGAATTGCGAGATGGGCGTATCGAACTGTTTGCGGGTATTAGCATATTTCGCGCTCAGCTCAATGGATTCCTTTGCCGCACCAACGGTGCCGGCTGCCAGTTTATAGCGCCCGATGTTCAGAATGTTAAAAGCGATCCGGTGGCCTTTGCCAATCTCGCCGAGTAAATTCTCTTTTGGTACCTTCACATCTTCAAAAAAGAGCGGACGCGTCGACGATCCCTTGATCCCCATCTTCTTCTCTTCCGGCCCAAGCGTAAAACCTTCCATCTCCTTCTCGACGATGAATGCGGTGAAATGCTCTCCGTCAATCTTGGCGTAGACGATAAAGATGTCTGCAAACCCGGCGTTCGTGATATATAGCTTCGATCCGTTTAAAATGTAATACTCTCCGTCATCGGACAGGCGGGCTGTCGTTTTAGCACCGAGCGCATCTGAGCCGGAGGTCGGCTCGGTCAAGCAATACGCGGCGATTTTGGCGCCGGTTGACAGGTCCGGGAGATACTTCTGTTTCTGTTCGGTCGTGCCGAAGAACACGATGGGCAATGTGCCGATGCCGACATGGGCACCAAAAGAAAGCGCAAAAGATGATCCCTTCGCCAACGCTTCATTAATAATTGTTGTGCTGACTTTATCTAGTCCGATCCCACCGAACGGCTCCGGCACATCGGCCCCAAGCAGCCCCAGCTCGCCTGCTTTGCGAAGCAGGTCTACCGTCAGCTCGTAGTTCAGCTTCTCTAGCTCCTCATCATGCGGCACCACTTCGCCATCAATAAAGTCACGTACCGTCTCGCCGATCATGCGATGTTCTTCCGTAAAATCCTCCGGGGTCAGAATGCGCTGTACATCGGGATTGTCGATGACGAAGCTGCCGCCGATGATCTTTGGTTCTTTGGTTTGGTTATCGCTCATGATTGGTGCTCCTTTCGGGATATGGAATAAGGGGAGTGCAAGGACTTTCTTGGTATAGCTTCGAAGCTATAGATATCTCCTCTACTTGCTCAATAATGGCCGCTTCGCGTGCGGATTGTACTTCCGATCGTTGTTGAATTTGGATTTCCTTGAATGAATCTATTAATAGTAGAAATCCAAACTCAAAGGCGACCGCTGCCGCTTCTCCAGTACAATTCCGCTCTCTCCGCTGGGTTGGTGCCAGTTAGGAACAAACCCCTGCCTCCGGCAAGCCTTGCACTCCCCTGTGGGTGGAGTGAGAGGTGCCGTGTCCGGTCCGTGTGTGGAGCGGACACGGCACTAAGACTAAATTGCAATGCTAATGGGTTATGCATAATTAAAAGACCATTAGAAACATTACTAGATATCGATATCCTCGATCTGGTTGAAACAATACAATTAGAAGCTTAGAAGCATTGTTGAACTAGCTTTCCCTAGCTCATGCTTGAGGCCTTTTGGCCTTTTAGAGACTGACTATGATCTGAACTCATCCCCGTTAGATAGTGGCCTTCAAGACTCTGATAATTTAATGGGATAATTAGATTAGAAAATATTAAAGAATCCATGGATCTAAGGGACTTAGAGAATTGTCCGAGCTCACTGAGCAAACTATTTACGCCCCTGCCGCGTGCACCTCGAACACCCCTGCGGCGCCCATGCCGCCGCCGATGCACATGCTCACGACGCCGTAGCCGCCGCCGCGGCGGGCGAGCTCGGAGACGAGGCTGACAGTCAGCTTGGCGCCGGTACAGCCGAGCGGATGGCCGAGCGCGATGGCGCCGCCGTTGACGTTGACCTTGCTCTCGTCTATACCCAGCGCGCGGATGATGTGGAGGCATTGCGAAGCGAATGCTTCGTTAATCTCGAACACATCCACTTGGTCCAGCTCAATCCCGGCCATGCGGAGCGCTTTTGGGATCGCTTCGACAGGGCCAACGCCCATAATTTCCGGTTCTACGCCTGCCAAGGCGAAAGATTTGAACGTAGCGAGCGGGGTAAGACCCAGCTCATCCGCTTTCTCGCGGCTCATGACGGCTACGGCCGCCGCGCCGTCACTAGTTTGCGACGCGTTGCCTGCGGTAACCGAGCCTCCAAAGGCAAAGGCTGGCTTTAGCTTCGCCAGCACTTCCGGGGTCGTGTCCGGCCGGACCCCTTCATCCGTGTCGAAGGCGAAGGTGTTACTGCGCACCTTGCCCTGCTCGTCAGCCGCAGCCAGCGTTACGTTCACCGGTACGATCTCGTCCCGGAACTTCCCTTCCGCGATGGCGGCTGCTGCCTTGCGGTGACTGCTGGCCGCGAAGGCATCCTGCGCTTCGCGGGTGATGCCGAAGCGGCGGGCCACCTCTTCCGCCGTGTGACCCATGCCGATGTACACCTCCGACATCTCCTCGACGATGGTCGGATGAGGTGCCGGTTTGAAGCCAGTCATCGGAACATGGCTCATGCTCTCGACGCCGCCAGCGATGATGACCTCGGCATGGCCAAGCATAATCCGCTCTGCTGCAAAAGCAATTGCCTGCAGGCCCGAGGAGCAGAAGCGGTTAACCGTCAGCGCGGGCACTGTCACGGGATATCCCGCATACAGTGAGATAATCCGCGCAACGTTAAGCCCCTGTTCACCTTCCGGCATAGCGCAGCCGAGGATGATGTCCTCGACATCCTCTTTCTTCAAACCAGGCGCGCGTTCAATGACCGCTTCCAGTACGGCTTTGCCGAGATCCTCTGCACGCGTCTGGGCGAAGCTGCCCTTCTTCGCCTTCCCAACAGGTGTCCTGGCAAGGGACACAATAACTGCCTCTCTCATGCGTTTCACCTCTTCAACTTGTAATGGTTGGATTCATTGCCTCTATAGGGTTCGCCCTTGTCGGCCGTGAGTTATGTTCGTAACGTATGCAACTGATTAAAAGAATCGCCTGCTTCAACCTTCACAGCGTTGATATGCCGTCATGGCCAAGCAACTTACTAATAGGCACTATAACTGGTTTGGCGTAGGTTTCACCGATTCGGCTAGGAGCCGTCAATTGGTCTAGATATCATTAGTTCGGCTAGGTACCATCCATTCCGCTAGGGACTATCAATTCGACTAGCCACCATCCATTCAGCCTAGGTACCACTCATCGATTTGGGCGATTCGGTTTATCCTAACCGAGCTAGATTCATTTCTGAGTAACCCTTGCACGCCCTAATTCCGCAGCGGCTTGCCTTTCGCCAGCATATGCTGCATGCGCTGCTGGGTTTTGACTTCGCCGAGCAGGCTGAGGAACGCTTCACGTTCCAAGTCGAGCAGGTGCTGCTCGCTTACGACCGTTCCCGCAGGAACATCGCCGCCCGCCAGGATGTTGGCCAGCTTCTTTGCGATCAGCAGATCGTGATTGCTAATATAACCGCTGCGCTTCATGTCGATAGCGCCCATCTGGAGTACAGCCCGGCCGTCGCGGCCGACCACGCGGGCTTTGCCCGGCTGCGGCGGAACATAACCTGCCCGGTCCATCGCAAGTACCGCCTGCTTCGCTTCATAGATTCGATAGTCCTGATTCATGACCACCGAATCCCCACTGCGCCCATACCCCATGCGGATCGCCTCATGTCCGCTGGTCGATGCCTTCGCCAATGCCACCATCTCGAAGATTCTATTGATCTCCGGCTGGAGATCGCTCTCCTTATCTGGATAGCGGTTGCTCGTCATAAGCGCCAGCTCCTTACAGCCGCCGCCTGCCGGGATGAGGCCAACCCCCGTCTCTACGAGACCAAAGTAGGTCTCCGCCGAGAAGATGATCCGGTCCGCAGGCAGACAAGCTTCGACGCCGCCGCCCAGCGTCATCCGGTGCGGCGCGGCCACAACCGGCTTCTCCAGCGCCTTCAGCTTCATCATGCTGCCTTGGAACAGACGGATGATATCATCCACCTCATCCCAGTCGCCGCTTTGCGCTTCCATCAGCATGAGCATCAGGTTAGCGCCGACACAGAAGTTTCGGCCTTCGTTCGCGAGCACAAGCCCGCGGTAATTGGCCCTGACCTCTTCCACGCTCTGCTGGATCATGACCAGAATATCGGCGCCGATCGCGTTGTTCGGCGAAGTGAACTCAAGGCACGCAACACCATCGCCAATATCGATCAGATTTGCCCCCGTGTTCGAGCGGATGATCCGGTTTTGCGATTTGAGTGCTTGCAGCGAGATCAGCTCAGGCTGTACCTCAACGCCCGTATACTCACCTTTGTAATAATGGAACATTTCGCCGTCCTTCTGCTGATAGAAGGACTTGTTGCCAGCAGCAATCCAATCCTTCACCCAAGCCGGGACGATCATGCCTTCGGCTTCCATGCGCTGCACCGATACCGGCAGTCCGATCAGATCCCACGTCTCGAATGGACCGAACTCCCAGTTGAAGCCCCATTTCATCGCATTGTCGATGTCCTGAATAGAATCGGCGATCTCTCCAAGCTTGTCGGCGGCATATACAAGCACTTGCTTTAATACATTCCAGGCCAGCTCCGAGTAACGATCCTGCGTACCCAAGAATGCTTTGATCTTCCGCTTAGCCCCCTTCACCGCTTTGGCGGCTTCAATGGAAGGGGAGCTTACTTTGGCACTTGGGTTGTACTCCATCGTGGACAGATTAAGCGATAAAATTTTGCTCCCTTGATCGCCCTTTACTTTTTTATAAAAGCCTTGGCCGCCCTTCTCACCGATCCAGCCGCGGGTAACGAGTTCATTCATGACACCGGGAACCGTGAACACGTCTTTCTCCTCGCCGTCCGGCACGGAGTCGTACACATTTCTGGCAACATGGACAAACGTATCAATGCCCACCAAGTCCAGCGTGCGGAAGGTGGCGCTCTTCGGACGTCCCAGCACAGGCCCGGTGGCCGCATCCACTTCCTCCACGGTGTAGCTGTTCTTCACCATCTCCTGCAGCGTAACCAGCAGACCGTAGGTGCCGATCCGGTTGGAGATGAAATTCGGTGTATCCTTAGCGAGCACAACCCCTTTGCCGAGGCGTTTTGTGCAGAATTCAACCATAAACTTCGTAATATCCGGGTCGGTATCGAAGCCAGGGATAATCTCCAGCAGCTTCATATGACGCGGCGGATTGAAGAAATGGGTGCCCAGAAAGTGGCTGCGGAATTCCTCGCTGCAGTCCTCGACCATCGCATTAACGGAAATGCCGGAGGTGTTCGTGCTGACGATCGACCCTTCTTTACGCACGCCTTCGATCTGCTTGAAGATGCTCTTTTTGATTTCCAGTCGCTCCGTGACCACCTCAATGATCCAGTCTACGTCCTTCAGCTGGCTCAGATGATCCTCGGTATTGCCCGGAGTGATCCGGCCCACAAAATCAGGACTGTACAGCGGGGCCGTGCTGGATTTAGTCAGAGCAGCAATCGCTTTGGAGGCCAGCCTGTTTCGTACCTTCGGATGATCCAGCGTCAGTCCTCCTTTTTCCTCCTCCGCGGTTAAGGAATTCGGAACGATGTCGAGCAGCAGGCAGGGAATTCCTGCATTGGCGAGATGGGCGGCGATCCCCGACCCCATGACGCCCGAGCCGATCACGGCGGCTTTGGTTATGTTTCGACTTGCGACACCGGAACCGCTGACGGCTTCTTGGGTAATCGTGTTACTCATTGCACAACGACCTCCTGTTCATGGATTTCGGATAGACCGAATACGGATAACTCCAGGATTTCTGCGATATCTCGCGTTTTTACGCTATCTTCCACTTCTTTCAGCTTCGTGCCGTCCTCCAGCATGGTCAGACAGAACGGACAGGCTGAACTGATCATTGTCGGGGATACGGCCAGCGCCTGCTCCGTTCGTGCCAAATTCACACGTTTGCCAGCGTCTTCCTCCATCCACATCTGCCCGCCGCCGGCCCCGCAGCACATCCCGTTCTCGCGCGTCCGCTCCATCTCCATAAGTTCGACGCCAGGAATGGCGCGAAGTACACTGCGCGGCTGATCATACACATCGTTATACCGTCCCAAGTAGCAGGAATCATGGTAGGTGATTTTCTCCTGAACATGGTATTTAGGTTGAAGGCGCCCTTCCTTTACCAGCTGATCCAGCAGCTCCGTATGATGAATGACCTCGGCTTCAAGCCCAAACTCCGGATACTCGTTCTTCAAAATATTGAAGGTATGCGGACAAGCTGTGACGATTCGCTTCACATCGTACTTCTGGAACGTCTCGATGTTCTCCATGCAAAGCTGCTGGAACAGAAATTCATTGCCCATCCGGCGTGGCGTATCGCCCGAATTCTTCTCCTCGTTGCCGAGAATAGCGAAATTGACGCCAGCTTCATTCATAAGCCGGACGACGGCTTTGGTGATCTTGCGGCTGCGATTGTCATAGGAGCCCATGGAGCCGACAAAGAACAATACATCAAAATCCGGATTCTCCTTCACGGTCGGAATTTTCAAATTGAGCGTCCCTTCCGGATCGACCTCCTTCACCCACTTGCTCCGGTCCGAACGGCTGATTCCCCAAGGGTTGCCCTGCCGTTCGATGTTTTGCATCGCACGCTGTCCTTCCTGCGGCACGCTGCCTTCCATCAGAACGAGATGACGCCTCAGATCCACGATTTTGTCGACATGCTCGTTTGCAACCGGACACTGATCCTCGCAGTTGCGGCAGGTGGTGCACGCCCATATCTCTTCTTCCGTCATGACGCCGCCGATCAGCTGAATGTCCTTCGGATCTACGCCCTCGACTTGATGCCAGGAGCGCTTCTGCACGTCCATCGTCGGACCAATATCGGTGATGCCCTCGCCCTTCCAGCCGACAAGTGCCAGATCCGTTGCGCCCATGGAGTGAACACCCGATGATCCAAAAACAGATGCGGGCATCCATGCCGATTTGGAGGTGAGCGCGGCGCCTTTTTCCGTGAGATGATCCCTCAGCTTCACAATCATGTGCATTGGCGACAGCAGCTTGCCTGTATTCGAGGCCGGACACACATTGGTGCACCTTCCACACTCAACGCAGGCGTAGAAATCAAGCATCTGCTTCTGCGTGAAGTCCTCAATCTTGCCTACCCCGAATGCCTCGGCCTCTTCATCCTCCAGATCCAACTTACTGAGTTTGCCGGGGGGATCGGTACGGCGGACCAGAATGTTGATCGGCGCCGTTATGAGGTGAAAATGCTTCGATTGCGGCACATAGATGAGAAACGATAACAGAATCAACAGATGCAGCCACCAGAACACGTAGTAGCACACCGTAACGGCCACCAACGGCATCCAGGCGAACACGGTCGCGATGCTTGAAGAGATCGGTGCCATAGCGGACCACGACAGTCCTTCCATGAGCCGTTCAAAAGCCATCGTCAGCAGCACCGAAGCCATCAGCGTAGTGATGAAGAAGACGACAATGCTTGGCTTCCAGCCCCGCTTGAGCCGCTTCAGCTTCTCGCCGTAACGGCGGTAAGCCGCATAACCGATGGCGAGCAGAATCAGTGCAACCGTGATCTCCTGCATAAGGATAAAGCCGGCGTGCCCCGGAATCGGCAGGCTGTGGCCCGACAGACCCTTCCAGATGATATCCAGCGCACCGAACTGCAAAATGATAAATCCATAAAAAACAATAAAGTGCATGATGCCGCTCTTGCGGTCCTTAAACAGCTTGCTCTGCCCGAACACCTGGATGGCAAATTGGCTCAGTCGTTCTTTGAGATCCTTCTTCAGATTGGCCGGCTTACCCAAACGGACATATAGATACCGGCGATACACCACGGTGGCGAACATATATACCGCCCATCCGGTGATCAAAACAAAGAGCAGCGCATTCATTAACGATAGAACCATCCCTCTCAGCCCCTTGCGTTTATAATCCTTCGTCCGCCCTTCCATTTATCTGATGCAGCAATTAATTCTTAAGCACGGTCACTCCTTCCAGATCCGTTTCGTCATTGTATTGGCAGTAAGAACTAAATATGAAGCGCTTTCATGGCGGATGCAAAAATAGACCTCCACATCATGCTCTTCCGACTACTATAAACCGATACTTCATCGTTCCTGGCTGCATTTCGATCTGTACAACGTACAACATAATGTACTTGCCTGCTAAGCCTTGCGATATCGTTACTTCCGGTTAACTGCGGTCGATTGCTCTGATACGAACGTCTTATTCTGCTGCTATACTTATGTCTGCTTCATACAATCCACGCCTCTTCAACCTTAGCGTTGACAATGACTTGAACGTATTTTATGATGGATACAACAAAACTGAATGAGTATTCATTCATAATTTTAACTGTATTCTAACACCGGGGTGATCATATGACAAGTAAAAAAAATGATAAATACCATCTCATTCTCCAGGGCGCCCTAAAAGTGTTCGCCGAGAACGGCTATCACCGGTCGCAGGTGTCCAAGATCGCCAAGGCCGCAGGCGTAGCCGATGGCACCATCTATTTGTATTTCAAGAGAAAGGAGGATATCCTGATTCGTTTGTTCCAGGAGAAGCTGGGCGAGCTCGTCGGCAAATTCCACGAAAGCGTCAAGGGCACCACGGACGCGGTGGAAGCGCTGCGGACCGTGTGCAGCATCCACTTCTCGGAGCTGGAGAGCAATCCTGAGCTTGCATATGTCACGCAGATTGAACTGCGACAGAGCGATTTGGAGCTGCGCAAGGAAATCGGCAATGCTTTGAAGCCATATATTGTGCTGATCGAGAATATTCTGGAACAGGGCATCCAGGAACAGAAATTCCGTTCCGATCTGAACGTCAAGCTGGTGCGCAGCCTCATCTTTGGCGCTATGGACGAAGCGGTCACCTCCTGGCTTATATCCGGACGCAAATACTCGCTGTCCGATCAGACAGACGATACGCTAAGCTTTTTCCTGAATGGTGTTTCCGGCGGAAACTAAGCTTTCGCTGATATTCATATTTGAAGGGAGCGTTTAATCGATGAAGATTGTTGTATTGCTTAAACAGACCTTTGACACAGAGGAAAAAATTACGATTGAGAACGGATCGATTGCTGAAGATGGAGTGAAATTTGTGATCAATCCGTACGACGAATATGCCGTGGAGGAAGCCGTGAAGCTTCGAGATGAACACGATGGCAGCGTGACGCTCCTGTCGGTCGGTCCGGATCGTACCGCGGAAGCCTTGCGGACTGCGCTCGCCATGGGTGCAGATGATGCCGTACTGATCTCCGACGAGCGGATTTCTGATGATGAATTTGCGGTATCGAAGGTGCTGCATGCGTATTTGTCCAAGGAAAATCCGGACTTGATCCTCGGCGGCAACTTCTCCGTGGATCGCGGTTCAGGCCAAGTAGCGGTTCGCCTGGCAAGTCTTCTCGGCATTTCACATGCCGGTTCCATTACCAAGCTCACGCTGAATGGAACCACAGCAGAAGTGCATCGCGATGCCGAAGGCGATCTTGAAGTACTAGAGGTTCAACTGCCAGCTATCTTTACAGCTCAGCAGGGATTGAACGAACCCCGCTATCCGTCGCTGCCAGGCATCATGAAGGCTAAGAAGAAGCCATTCCAGACCCTATCCCTGGACGATCTCGGATTATCCGAAGCCGACATTCAGCCGGCAACGAAGCAACTCGAGCTGTCCTTGCCCCCGGCTCGAGCTGCTGGTCGCATCCTGAAGGGCGAACCTGCAGAAGTCGCGCATGAGCTGGTCAACTTGCTGCGCACCCAATCGAAAGTGATCTAATGAAATTGAACCTTAATGAGGATCTGCTCGAAAGTGGATCTAATGAAATGAGGTTTTAATAAGGGATCTGTTCGATTGCCATTATTGTATACGGTTACATGAAGGAAACATAGTGATAGCACTTTGCCCTATCCTTATCTATTACGATTGTATGGTTCAGGGGATGTCCCTCATGCACGCTATTCACAGGATCGCTTTAGTAACTAGGCATAAGTCATTTTAGAAGAGGCAACCGCCTATCGCTTGGAAGGTTGCCACAACGGTTCACACATGGTCGCCCATCGGAAAGCAAAGGTTTAAATCGTTATTGGGTTCGCATGGTTCACATGGTCCGCGTGTGTCTTATGCTGTCATATGGGTTGCATAGGTCATATATTTCACATGGTTCACTTGTTCATATTGTTCGAATTAAACACATGAGTTGTATGGTTGTATGGTTGCATAGTCGCATGTTTCGCGTAGGTTCATGTTTTGCATGGTTCACATGGATCGCACACAGTTCTTACAAGTTTCGTACTGGTCTATATCGTCAAACTCTTTACCCATCAAATCTCAAATGGATCTTAGGAGGTTATGATATGAGCAAAACGATCTTAGTGTATGCCGAGAACCGGGATGGAAAGCTGCGTCAGATCGCTCTCGAGACGCTCGGCGCAGCTCGTTTGATTGCAGGTGACGGCGACAGCATCCGCGTTCTGGTTGCGGGGTCGAATATTACGGAAGCTGTATCAGCTTTGAACGACTATGGAGTTGATACGATTTATACTATCGAGCATGATGATCTGGAGAACTATAATCCTGAGGCTTATATGGCAGCCATTGGTGCCGTTATCGACCGGGCGCAGCCGGATGCCGTCATCTTCGGGCATACCGCCATTGGCCGCGATTTAGCCCCGCTCGTCGCGGCTTCCCTGAATGCGGGACAGATTTCCGATGTGACTGCGATTGAAACTGAAGACGGAGAGGCAGTGTTCACCCGTCCGCTTTACGCAGGTAAAGCTTTCGAGAAGCGCACCTTTCAGAGTGGTCCTTGGGTGGTCACGGTGCGACCGAACAATATTCCCGCTGCGGAAACCATTGAAGGCGTGAACGTCAGTATAGAGGATATTGCTTACCCGGCTCCTTCTCTTCGTTCCGTGGTAAAGGACGTTGTCCGCAAAACCACGGGAAAAATCGACCTTTCGGAAGCCAAAATCGTGGTCTCCGGCGGACGCGGTGTGAAGAGCGCGGAAGGCTTCCAGCCGCTGGAGGAGCTTGCGGACCTGCTCGGCGGCGCTGTGGGTGCATCGCGCGGTGCCTGTGATGCCGGCTACTGCGATTACGCGCTCCAGATCGGACAGACCGGTAAAGTGGTCACGCCAGAGATCTATATTGCCTGCGGCATTAGCGGCGCCATTCAGCATCTGGCCGGCATGAGCCAATCCCGGGTCATTATCGCCATCAACAAGGATCCGGAGGCACCGATCTTTAAAGTCGCCGATTACGGCATCGTTGGTGATCTGTTTGACATCGTCCCGCTGCTGACACAGGAATTCCGCAAGGTGTTGGTATCCTAGCACTTATTAACGATCCTACGATAACAAACTCAGATAAAAAGGCTGTTCCAGAGGTCCGAGGGACCTGGAGCAGCCTTTTACTTCGTAAATTTTGTACCTGCACACCCTTTCGACTTATGGATCATTCCTCTGGCCGACCAGCCATCCAAGCATGCCCCGAACCACGCATCGTGCGCACGATATATGGACAGCCACAACTACTGGATGCGACACAGGCACTCGTCTACCACCTTTAAGATTCAAATCGTTTCAACAGCTTCTGTTGATGGGCCACAAAGGCTTCTTCCAATGAGATATCGTACAGATCCGCCAGCAGCGAAATATTGCCGAGCACGTCGCCGATCTCTTCCACGAGATCCTGCTTCAGCCGTTCCCTGGACTGAACCTCTTCATCAGGGCGATCCCTGCCAATCTCATAAGCTCGGACGGCACGGGCCGTCTCCCCTGTCTCCTCCATTAAAAACCCCATTCGGATAAAGGGACCATATTCGGTCCAGCCCCTTTCACCGTAAAACTGTTTGATCCATTGCTGTGCTTCATTCATGTCCATTACCGTACTACCTCCGTGATTCCTTGGTATGGGGCCAAAACCCTTTTTTACACAATTCGAGATCAAATCCATGATAAAAAGAACATTCATGCCATAGAATAAGTAGATGCTATGAAAACGTTGGAATGAAAGATAGCCCAACGATGCCATGACATAAATCACTATATATAGTATAATTACTCAAATAAAATATCAACATCTGGTTAAGGAGTGTGTATTTTTGAAATCTATATGTGTATTTGCAGGGTCGAACCTGGGTGAGCATCCAGACTATAAGGCAAAGGCGGCTGAGCTTGGCAGGCATATTGCCCACAATCAATACAAGCTCGTGTACGGCGGCTCCAATATCGGATTGATGGGTGAAGTAGCGAATGCCGTCCTGCAGCATGGCGGCGAGGTGATCGGCGTGATGCCCAAAGGGCTGTTCAAAGGAGAGATCGTACATACCGAGCTGACCCAGCTTATTGAAGTAGTCGATATGCACGAACGCAAAGCCACGATGGGCAAGCTGGCTGACGGGTTTATTGCTCTGCCGGGCGGTTTTGGAACCTATGAGGAGTTATTCGAGGTATTGTGCTGGTCCCAAATCGGTATTCATCAGAAGCCAATCGGGCTGCTGAGTATCCAGGATTATTATGAACCGTTCATGAAGCTGATTCAGCACAGCATTACCGAGGGCTTCTCTAATTCATCCCACTTGAACCTGATCAACATATCAGAGGACCCGCTTAAGCTGCTTGAGCTCATGGACAGCTACACGCCTCCGACACTGGAGATGAAGTGGAAGGACCTGGATTAGAGAGAATCGCAGCGGTCGATAAATGCTGGCAACCGTCCAGCCAGAGCAACCTAAACCAGTAGATTGCATCACTCCTCTGAGAAAAAGAAAGAGAGCCAGCTAAAATGCCGGCTCTCTTCATAACTTGTAAGTTCTATATTTTGCTGATCTTTAACAGCGAATTGCCGTTCTTCATAAACTCATATGGCACGTTGACTTCCGTCACCCGTAAGCCTTCTGCCTCCAGCTCGTGGATCAAGCGATCCAGGTGGGCATAACGGCTCCCTGTTAAATCAGTCAATGGGAATATGCGCACCTCCTCCGAGGCAACTCGCAGCAGTTCCCGAACCGTTTGAATATGAAAGTCATAATCCAATCGGTCACTGTACATAAACAGAAAATGAGCCGACAACACCAGGTGAAACTGCTCATCGTCAAAAGGCAGCTCCGGGAGGACCGCAGCGACATATCGATCCGGAAATTCTCTCATATCCCGAACGCAGTCACGGAGTGCTTGCTGGCGAAACTCGCACAGTCCCGGCACATCTCCATAATAATCCCACACATAATTGCTCTTCGCCCGCTCCATCGTTTCCATCGCATGCTCGATATCCTGTTGTCCCTTGGCCTCCAGGTCATCCAGCCTGTGATCATAGGCAATATCGCTGGCCGTAACATCAAGCCCCAGCTTCCGTCCATGAGCGGTAAACGAACACGCACCGGAAGGGCAATCCAATATCCTTTTGCCGGCTAGCTCTGGTAATTGCAAATCAAACATATGCGTGTATTCTTCGAACGTGCGTCCGATGAACACCACCCGATCCAATTCCTGCTTGGTCTTGCCTTGACTCTGCTCAACTCTACTCATCTCTACTCACCTCAGCTATGATTTGGTGCGGATGCGGCAGCTCCTGCACACTCCGCAAGTATATATTACCATAATATGGAGTTAGAGATAAGAATATTATGATTCCTGGTTGTACTTTTTAAGAAGATTAATTACCTCATTCAGATCATCTGTTTTCAAGACGATTTCTTTATCATTCATCAATACAACCATCGGAAATCTCGTAAGTCCTAAGGCATCAGCCTTCTGCCTGTCGGTCTCATCGTCCCTTACATTATGTAATATGGTAGCCTGTAAAGCCTTTCTATCAGCATCGGACATATGGACCTCTTCACTCCACCATACAACATGAGTCTTCTCATTCGGTCCATCTGCGGCATTCGCATCTTCATAGAAATAATGAATTCGTAATTCATCTTGCCCTTCAGCGAGCAGTTCCTCAGGTATTTCTATCTTGTTCAAACCGGAACATCCAATCACCATCGCCAAGACGAGCCCGGTTAAAAGACTCTTGAACTTCAAAATCTTCAAAATCCCGTCACCCCATTACACATGTTCTATTTATACTATAATATAGCTAACTAACTTTCTTCGGAGGAGATTTTCATATGCTGTCTTATCCTGCGGCTACGACCAGGGAAGAGAAAATGAACATCATTCATCACATCAAAGACCGGCTGCTTCAATTGCACGGTGATGACATTCTTGCCATTGGTCTGTACGGTTCGATTGCCCAAGGAATTGATGGCCCCTACTCGGATATTGAGCTTCGGGTTGTTACGCAGGACGGAGTCTCCCTGCCAGGGCATGAATTCATATATCCCCCTTTCAAAATCGAGATCGGCATGAAACAAAAACGAGACATCCTCAAGGCAGCCGCGTCTGTGGATGACTCTTGGGCTATTAAAGCCGGCGCCTATGTACATCTGCAGGAAATCTACGATCCGGGGAATCTGCTGGCTGAGATTCGGAAATTGCCCCTAGAGATTTCAGATGAGGCTATTAAAGAAACGATGCGGGAATTCATGATTTGGGAGCCCTACGAAACAATGGGCAAAATCCGAAACAACTTCCAGTCCGAGAACCATAGCTATCTACCGCTTGGCGCCAAGGACCTGACCTGGCAGACAGCCAAGCTGATTGGACTTGCCAACCGAACCTTCTACCATACAAGAGCCCGAACGTTGGAGGAATCCCTGTCCCTCCCATCCCGGCCCTCCGGTTATGATGAGCTAACGCAGTTGGTCATGCGCGGACAGCTTTCCGAAACCGATCATGTCTACGAGCTGTGCGAACAGCTCTGGACCGGACTAAACGCATGGTATGAACAAATGAATATCGAATATAAATTAAAAGAGCTTCCATTCTGATGGAGGCTCTTTTGTTAGGGTGGATACCCATCGATCTCAATCTTATATTGACGCATGTCATATTTTGGAACTACGCTGGTAAGGGGCTAATTATTACATACGATGAAAGATCATACCGCGAGAGACCCTGAATGATCATATAAGGAAGTGAATATGTACCATGCAAATTCAATTAAGCAGACCGCCGGACCACAGACCTCCCTATTGGCTGCCGCTCACCATCATCCTCAGCGTCATCCTCTTCATATCCATCTTGCTGTGGTTCGAGAAACCGCCAGAACCCAGAGGCATCGATGCACCCGCAACTGAATTCTCGGCTGAGCGTGCGATGGCCCATGTAGAACAGATCGCACAGCAGCCTCATCCGATGGGTACGCCTGCCAATGCCGAAGTCAGGGCTTACCTAGTAGAGCAGATGGAACAGCTCGGCTTGAATCCGGATGTTCAAGAGTTTAATGACCGACTGAAAACCAAGTACGTCGACGCCGATATCCAGCTTACGAATATTTTGGGTGTCATCAAGGGAACGAAGCCAGGCAAGCCGCTCCTGCTCATGTCCCACTATGACACGGTCCCGATGGCCCCTGGAGCAAACGATGCTTCCGTAAGCGTAGCTTCACTGCTCGAGACAGCGAGAGCCATTCAAGCCGGCCCGCCGCCGCAAAATGACATCTGGATTCTGCTCACAGACGGGGAGGAAAGAGGGCTGCTAGGGGCTGAAGTATTCTTCCGTGACCCCAAGCATCAAGACATAGGTATGATTGCGAACTTTGAAGCTCGGGGATCGAAAGGTTCGTCCTTTATGTTCCAGACCAGCGAGGGTAATGATCGAATCATCGAAGAATTTGCCCGTGCCGTACCTAACCCGGTGAGCAACTCGCTGCTGGTAGACCTCTACAAGCAGCTGCCGAATGATACCGATTTAACAGTTGCGATTGAGCATGGTCTCCCAGGACTGAACTTTGCCTATGGTGATGGATGGGTAGCCTATCATACGCCTATGGACAATGTGGAGAATGTTTCTTTGGAGACCATGCAGCACCAGGGCGAGAATGCGCTCGCCGTTGCCAAGCATTTCGGCAATCTCGACCTGGATGGCTTGTCTTCCACAAGCGACCGAATTTACTTCAATATGTTTGGCCTGCTGGTTCATTACCCTGCGCAGTGGGCCTTGCCGATTACCATCTTGTTTGCTTTAATCTGGCTGGCGTTTGCGGTATTGTACACCCGTATTTCGAGATTTACCCTTAAGGGAAGCCTGATCGGTGTGCTGGTTCCGCTCCTGAGCGCAGTACTCTCTACGGCAGTGAGCTATGGTTTATGGATACTGATTTACAAGTTATGGGCAGGAAAAATGACACAGTACTCAGGCGCAGGCGCAACCTATGACTCGTTCCTGTATAGTGTCAGCTTCATACTCATCACGCTTATCATTCACGTAGCGTCTATCCGCTGGATTCTTCGAAAAGTTAATGAATTGGAGATGCTGCTGAGCGGGGCTTTCTTGTTCCTGCTGCTGCTCATTGGCTCAACCTGGTTCCTGCCGGGCGCAAGCTATCTGTTTGCGATTCCGCTGCTGGCCCATTTCATAGTTTTAACATGGGCGATATTCACCCGGGATCCACTGGAATCTTTAAATCATCCGGTTGTCGTGCTGGGTACAGCGCTGGTTCCTGTACTCATGTTCGCTTCTGTGTTCCATATTTTATTTATTTTGCTGCAACCTGGGATACATCTGTTCAGCGTTGTACTCGTCGCGTTGATCCTTGCCTTGATGTCCCCGGCTGTTCGAATACTGGCGCATTCCTGGAAATGGGTACTTCCGGCTGCCTTCTTAGCCATCATCGTGCTGCTCGGCATCGGATGGAGTCAGGCTGAACCAGGACCGGATCGTCCGGTTTACGAGAGAAGATAGCAGTCTATGAAACCGGATCGGGGCGTGTGATACGAGATATAGATTAATCAGGTTCCATACGATATGATAGGTGGAAAGAACCGGTAACAAAACGGCTATTCCTCCCTCATTACATTCATTTATGACTTGCTGAATCAACAGAGAGGAAATAGAACAACCATGAAAAAAAGGATTATGATCATGTCTGCAACAATCATCGGAGTGCTAGCTGTCATTATTGTCGCAGCCAGCTTCTATTTCTATAACGTCGCTATTGCCCGTGCCGACAAGGACTTTCTGAACGGGAACCCGGACCTGGAAGCCAATGCGAACATCGACAATCCCTTTGCGGACAGCAAGGATTGGTGGGCCAGGCAGAGCTTCGAGGAATGGAGTCTGGCTTCAGACGACGGTTTGAAGCTGCATGCTTACTATTTACCTGCTGAAACGGCTACGGATAAAACGGCCATTATCGCGCATGGATATTCTGGCCATTCGGAGCAGATGAGCGCCTTCGCCCAAATGTACCATGAGAACATGGGTTATAACGTCCTTATCCCTGATGCGCGCGGTCATGGAAAGAGCGAAGGTGATTACATCGGCTTCGGCTGGCCGGAACGTAAGGATTATGTAAAATGGATCGACCTTGTCATCCAACATACGGAGAAGGAAGAAGACGCTCAAATCGTTCTTCATGGCGTGTCCATGGGTGCCGCAACCGTCATGATGACCAGTGGCGAGGCGCTTCCTACGCAGGTCAAGGCCATTATCGAGGACTGCGGGTATACCTCGGTCACGGATGAGCTGAGGTATCAGCTGAAGCGCATGTATAAACTTCCGTCCTTCCCGTTGCTTCAATCCACGAGCCTGTTGACCAAGATCCGCGCCGGATACTCCTTTGGCGAAGCCTCCGCGCTGGAGCAGGTGAAGAAATCCACAACACCGATGCTGTTCATTCACGGAAGCGGTGACTTGTTCGTACCTGCCGAAATGGTGTATGAACTGTACGACAACGGTCCGGAGCATAAGAAGCTGTTCATCGTTCCCGGTGCAGGCCATGGCATGGCGCGCCAGTTTGATCCCGAAGGGTACGACCGCGAAGTGACGGAGTTTATCGGCACGTATGTACAGTAAGAGAATGAAACGAGCAATACGTTCATTGGTGAACAACACGACCAATTAGAGGAAATAGAAAGAGCAGTCCTAATGGGCTGCTCTTTCCTTAGATTAACTCAAGCATCTGCTGGAGGAAGACCACTATCAGATTTACTATGCTCGCTATAGTAGAGTATAAGAGATCTGCGATACGGCTCTTTTATGCGACCATACATACAATTACATTTTGAAAATCTGCACATTATTCATTTTACCCATTATCGAGTAAGGCGGTTTTATCATGAATGCATCCAGAAATCTATATATCTCCATGCTCATCGCTATCGTTGGTATCGTCCTGTATGTCTTATATGCTAACTTCATTTATGATCCTCAGGCAGAGCAATTCCTAAGCCGGAAGGAGGGGCTAAAGCGCGAAGTAGCGGTTACTGCCTGGCTGAACGCCATGTATGTGCATGTTATTTTTGCCTGTGCAGCCATGGTTAGCGGTGCCTCCAACTTCTCAAATAAAATGCTGCGTCGATATCCAACCTTTCACCGGACGAATGGCTACATCTATGCTGCTTCGGTTTTGGTTGTGGTGTTGACCTCCGGCTATATGGCTCCTTATGCTACTGGCGGCAAGCTAACGAGCATCCCGTTTAATCTGCTTAATATCATCTGGCCTGGCTTAACTCTTCTTGCGATTATTCAAATCAAAAAAAAGCAGATACATAAACATCGCCAATGGATGGTTCGGAGCTATGCCTTCTGCTTCACCAATCTATTCATTCATTTCTTTGAGGCTATTTTCGATAACGGATTCGGCTTCGATTACAAAACGAGTTACGCCCTCGGCGTGTACTGCTCAATTGGCGTACTCTTCCTGCTGGGCGAGTTAGTGATACGGACCGTGTATCGTACTCCTCCGACAATCACGATGCAGCCTCGGGCAACAAATCCATGATACCGGACTAGGTCACGAAATTTGATGTATACATACGACGATCAATCATGGAGCAGTCACGTACTATAAGCCAGTAGCGGTGGACGTTCTGAACATGATCCGCGAGCTGAGCTGCCTATACAGTGAAGAAGCCGCATAACAGCATGCGGCTTCTTCCTTCAACTCTCCTACTTATACTTCGTAGCCTCGTATTCCCGGTCTCTTCCCCTCAGTCAGCATGCCGTTAATGCGCTCAATTAACTGCGGCAGCTCCCGCATGGTCCGAATAGTAAAATCGGCCCCATGCCAGATGAATGTCTGTTCAACTTTTGTAATGGCGGCTTCGCGCTCTGATTCCGACATGTCTTGGAACTCATCCATGCTCAGCCCCATTTCCGAGCTGCCAATCACTACGCCAACCGACCATACACCTGCATTCACGCCCTCCTTGACGTCGGAGACGGTATCTCCTACCTTCACAACTTTCCATGAAGCGGACAATTGGAGGGCCTCCATATTCCGATAGATCATATATGGATAAGGTCTTCCCTTAGAGTGGGTGTTATCCGGCGTAAAATAGATGTCGGGGCTGTAGCCTTTTTGCCGTGCATTCGCAACCACAACTTCCATCATGCTGCTCGTATAACCCGTTGTGGAGCCAATCTTCAGTCCCTGAGCCTTCAAGGCCGCAACTGTCTCGATGACACCCGGAATCGGGTCCGTATACTCGGATAACGAAGTCATCAAGGCTGGCTCAAATTCCGCATACAACCGCTCTACATCCTGTTCATCAAAAGCTCTGCCATACTTCGCTTCCCATAGTGCGGACACTCTCGGCATGGACAGCATGGCACGAATATGATCGATCTTCAGCATGCCCATCGGCGCTCTCGCTTCCTCCATCGTCACTTCAATGCCAGCGTTCTTGAAAATATCAACAAACACGTTCACAGGCGCAAAGCAACCATAATCTACAGCCGTTCCGGCCCAGTCCAAAATGACGCCTTCGATTCGGTTCATTGTGCCGTCACCCCCATATATTCTTCGATGATATGACATAATTGCTCGATATCCTGTTCGTAAATCTCCCCGATATTCCCGATGCGGAAGGTGTCCACGTCGGTCAGCTTGCCCGGGTATATCACATAGCCTCTTTCTTTAATATAAGCGTAAAAGTGCTCAAAGCTAAACCCTTCGCTCGGGAATAGGAACGTGGTGATGATCGGGGATTGCTTGTCATCGGTAATATAAGCCTGGATACCGATCTGTGCCAATCTCTCCCGCAGCAGACGGTTGTTTTTCTGGTATCTGCTGAACCGGGCAGGGACGCCGCCTTCTTCATACAGCTCATCCAGCGCTCTGGAGAAAGCCGCCACGACATGGGTCGGCGAGGTGTAACGCCATTTGCCGTCCTGGTCCATCCCCTTCCATTGATCGTACAGGTCGAGCGCCAAGCTGCGCGCAATTCCTTCGCAGGCCGCAAGCTTCTCGAGCTTGGCGATGACAAAGCCGAATCCCGGAACACCTTGAATACATTTATTCGCACTGCTGATCAGGTAATCGATCCCGAGACCTTGAACATCAATTTCCATGCCGCCAAAGCTGCTCATTGCATCGATGATGAGGGTTTTTCCATATTCTCTGGACAGACTTGAGATCAATTCCAATGGGTTCAGAATGCCGGTCGTCGTCTCACAGTGAACCATCGCGATATGCGTAATCCGCGAATCCTGTTGAAGTCTGGCCCGCAGCTCCTCCTCGCCTGGATGCTCATCGTAATTCAACTTGTATTCCGTGTAGTTCAGTCCGATATACTCCGCCATCTTCACGATCCGCTCGCCGTAAGCGCCATTCGTTACGATCAGCACCTTATCGTCATTTGAAATGGTGGACGTCATGACGGCTTCGACAGCAAACGTGCCGCTTCCCTGCATTAGTACGGCAGTATATTGTGCTGGATCAGCCCCGGCCAGTGCCAGGAGCTGTGATCTGATTTTTTGCGTAATCATTTTATATTCATTGTCCCAGGTGCAGCGGTCCACGAGCATTTCTTCTTTTACCGCCTTGGTTGTCGTCAAAGGTCCCGGTGTCAACAGCTTGTAGATATTCATGATCGTATCACTCCTAAGTTGGCTTATTGTTTGGATCCATTGAAGAATTGCTGATGCTCTTCCAGCAGCTCTACGGTCAGCGGCTTCTCGAAGGTCATCGAGTATGCAGGTTTATTGACTTCATCGACGCTCTCCCCTTTGTACAGAGCCACCGGATAGTTCATGATCAGGTCTTTTCTGGCATCCTTCACGATGATCTCGGCCATTCTCATGGCTGTGTCTGTTGTTGCATTCTTCTTGTCCACTACCGCAACCGACTCCGTCAGCGAGAAGTTTCCTTCGATTGGATCCACATAATCAATCGGTGCACCGTCAGCTTTGGCTGCTACCGCCTGATGCCGAAGTCCGAATCCGGCCGCCACTTCACCCGCCTTCACCTTCTTGATTGGACCGGAGCCGGAGCTCTCCAGATGCGGCCCAACATTGGCAATCAGATCTTGAAGCACCTGGCGTCCGGTTTCCTGGCCGAATTGACTGATGATCGCCTGAACCAGCAGCCAGCCAGTGGAGGAATCCATAATATTCGGAATCGATACGAGCCCGCTGAATTCCGGTTTGGTCAGGTCGATGATGGAGGTTGGCATCGGCAATCCTTTGTCCTTCAGTACTTCTGTGTTCACGAAAATGGAGCCGGTATTCGCCAGAATTGGCGTGTAATATGCCGGATAGGCATCAACGGCGCCTGTATCAAAATCCAAATCCTTAAACATCGCATGCTTATTCTGCGAGCTTTCGATAAAATAGGAGCTCATCGTGATGAGATCGGCCTCGATTTTGTCCCCCTCCGCCATCAGCTTGCCGCCGAGTTCAGACGTGCCCAGGGACTGCACCAGATACTTTCCTTCATACCCGGCATTTTTCAATGAGGTTTCCATGGCAGCGACAGCCTCTTCATCTCCGTTGGTATAGATGACTACTTTCTTCGCTTCCCCCGAACTTCCACTGCTGCAGCCCGCCAGGGCAAACACCATACTGATTGCGATTAATGACAGCAGCATTCCTTTAAGCGTCTTCATCATGATTAACTCCACTCCTTATATTTTTTATATTTGAAAATGAGGTGAAAAGATGAGTTAGCCAGTTTATCCAATTGTCAGAATGGCAGATGATGATTCCGACACAGCGCTTTCTGTTCCATCTGTGCTAATACCCAGCGGAGAGGACGGAATCGTATTGGAGAAGCGTATGCGTTCGCCTTTGTCGGCCGATTTCTACTTTGAAGTCAACTTAATCCGAGAAATCTGCAGACAACAGCGATCGGAAATACGATCCGGCATCGCAGCGGACTTGGACGCAATGGCCACTCACCGCTGCATCGTTCTCCTCTGCCATGCGTCACATACCAGCTTGATAATCAGATTCGTGAAGAAGATCAGCATCGACAGCACGAAGATCTCGTTAAACTTGGCGAAATGCTGCAGCTCTTTGATCTTGCTGGCGACGAGCGACGTCTGGGCGGATACGAGAAAAATGATGCCGCTGATCGTGACCATGGCGTTGATGAAATAGTAGCTGAACATCTCAATGACGGTAGATGCCGAGTTCGGCATGATCACCCGATGTACGGTCTTGAACCAGCTGTCACCGAGTAGCTCCCCCGTTGTTTCCCAAGAGGGATTCATCTTGGACAGGGAGTTTTTGGCCATCAGATATGGCGTTGTAAAAAAGTGAACGATATTACACAGGACGATTATGATGAAGGTGCCCTTCAGGCTGCTCCCATTAAAGAAGAGCAGATAGGATATTCCCAGCACCATGCCAGGCACCGTATTAGTGATCATAGACACCATGTCTACCGCAGAGCGGGCTTTTAAGGACGTACGCACATTCAAAAGTGCTGATCCATACGCCACCAAGGTACCGAGCACCGCCGTCAAGAAGGCGACCCAGAGGGAGTTGCGGTATACCCCTGTCAAATCACTTGATTGGAACACGTCCCGTACATGTTTGAATGTAAAGGTCATGTCATACGGGTAACTGCTCAGCCATGGCGCAATGAACATCACAACAAATACGGATAGCATGCCAAACACAATAACCGATGATAGTATACCGAAGGCGATATCCCGAACTCGCTGCCGCGGCAGCTCGATATCCGACAGCTTGTCATAGTGGAAGTTCCATTTTTCCAAATAGTTCAGCAGCCAGATGCCGAACACGGCCGGGAGCAGCATGATCACCGCAATGGCAGCACCTTGGTCGAAGTCCGGAATGGAGCCCAGCATCACCTGATACAGCTGCGTTGCCACAACCGGATAGGTACCGCCAACCGAAGCCGGAATCCCAAAATCCGTAAAACTCAAAATAAAGGACAGGACGAAGGCTCCGCCAAGCGCTCCCGCGAGGGGGCGCATAATCGTATTCAGGAAACTTCTCATCGTTCTGTCACCCATTAACTTGGAGACAATGATGAATTTTTTATCGATATACTTGAACGCATTATGGATCAGCAAGAATACTGGGGGCAGGGTGTAGATGATATAGCCTATCAGCAGACCGTTCCATCCGTAGATCTCAAACCAATTGCGCCCGGTAAGCCGGGTAATCAAGCCCTGGTTGCCGAACGAGTACATGATGGCAAACCCATATGTAATCGTTGGGAGCAGCATCGGGACCATGATGACGGTTCTAAGCAGGCCTTTGACAGGCCGGTATATTTTGGTGCAATGAATGGAATACGCCAGGATGAACCCCAGAACAGTTGTGATCGCTGCTGTTACTCCCGAAATCTTCACACTGTTACCGATCGCCGTCAGGAATTCCCGATTCGACCCCATAGAGACATAATGCTCAAACGTAAATCCTTGATCGGAACCAAAGGAGCGGACCAGCAATACAAGCAGCGGCAGGAACAGAAACACGGCGAACAATAACAGGATGACGGTATAGATGATCCGCATTTCCGGCTTCACGTTACACATACTGCTCACCGAGCAGATTGTAGATGTTCTGCCTTTTGATGTGCAGCTGCTGGATAATGAACTGCTTCACAAAATCGTTGCTCGGATGATGGACGATCTCCTGAGGTGTGCCGAATTGGGCAATCTGCCCCTGATCGATAATGAGGATTTTGTCCGAGAGCGTCAGTGCCTCCTCCGGGTCATGCGTCACAATGATCGTGGTCAGCTTGAACTCCCTGGCGATCGACTGAATCCGCTGCTTGATCGATTCTTTGATTACCCCGTCCAGCGCGCTGAGCGGCTCATCGAGCAGCAGAATTCTCGGTTTCGTGACCAGCGTTCTGGCCAGGGCTACCCGCTGTTTCTGCCCTCCTGACAGTTCACCGATCCGCTTGTTCAAGTGCGGCTGAAGCTCCAGGAAATCGATATATTCCTGCACCTCCTGCTGACTTACGCTCCCCTTCTTGTTACGCAGACCGTATACAATATTGTCGTAGGCATTCAGATTGGGGAATAAGGCATAATCCTGAAAAACGATATTGAATCCCCGTTTCTTCATCGGCATATTGCTCAGATCTTGACCCTGGAATATGATCCTTCCCTGATCCATCCGGGTGAGTCCCAAGATAATATTCAGTAATGTGGTCTTTCCGCTGCCGCTTGGCCCCAGCAGAGATACAATCTCGCCAGCGCCGATTTCTACATTGATGTCATCCAAAACCACTTTATCGTCGAATTGTTTGCGAATATGCTCCAGTTTCAGCAAACGGCTCACCTCCCTTAAACACATCCTCAGTATAGAAGCCATATGTAAATAAAAATCAGGAAGACTGTAAAAGTTAAGTAAATTATGCATATATCATTCATAATTCAATACTAACTGTTGACTATGTTCATCCATGCCTAATACATAACTTACGAACAATATAGGTAAATCTATTGATCTTGAGGGGGCGAATCGGTAAACTAGACATGAAATGCAGGCACCAACTACTACTGCGGATTGAATGGGTGAGCGAATGTTTCCACTGGAGAGGCAAAAGAAAATACTTGAGCTGTTGACGATTCGTAAAGTACTGAAGATCGCGGAACTTACAGAAGAGCTAAACATTTCGGTGGATACGCTGCGCCGGGATCTGAATACCCTGACCAAGCAAGGACGGGTCGAAAAAATCTATGGCGGCGTTAAAATTGTGGAGTCCCGATTCGGCGAATCTTCCATGGATGAACGCATGGTCAGCCAGTTGGAGTCGAAGGAGCGGATCGCCCGCAGATGCAGCGAGCTCGTCCATGACGGCGATTGCATCTATATTGACAGCGGCTCAACCACGTACCAGATCGCCAAATACGTGAAGCATAAGAAGAAGCTGACCGTCGTAACGAACTCCCTGCCAGTAGCAATCGAGCTGATGGACAGTGATGTGGAACTGATCATGATCGGCGGAAAAATTCGGCGGGAAGAGCAATCCGTTGTCGCGTATGAATACATTTTCAACTTTCATGAACTGAATGTACTGAAGGCGTTTATCTGCTGCAGCGGCATTACCATCGAAAAAGGCATTTCCGACTATAACCTGGAAGAAGCCATTACGCGCAAAAAAATGATCGAGCTGTCCAAACAGGTCATCGTCATGGCGGACAGCACCAAATTTGGCAAGGACGTCACGATTTCCATCGCTCCGCTCGACAAAATCGATACCATCGTAACGGATAAGAACGTCCATACAAGCTTCATCCCAGCATTCAAAAAAACGAGCACAAGCCTCGTGATTGCGGATGAATAGCCTATAGACTACTCATAGAAAAAAACGGACATCTCCTCATCATCGAATCTAGAGCGATGAGGGAATGTCCGTTTTGATTTAGGCAAAAATAATTCGAGTTATGCTAATATGGCCAGGCCTTTACGGATCTCTTGCACCAGTAACATTTTTTCTTCTTCTATAATTCCGTCTGCATTTAGCTTCCTGGCAGCCACGGGGAGAATCCATGGTTGAACATCTTCATAAGTAAGACCCCCGTGCTGCTCATATTCATCCATAAACGCCTCGATCATGTGTTCTCGCAGCCTATCAAATTGTTTACAGATGGTATCCGGTATGCCCGATGGCAAAATAGCATATCGCATCATAAGGATGAATTCGGCCAAGTCTGCCTCCGGGTTCCCCATCGAAGCACACATCCAATCGATGACAACCACACTTCCATCGGTTTGGACCAGCAGATTGTAGGGATCGGCTCTCCGTGACAAGGTACACGTTTAGCAGGAAGATCATTTAATATGGCAATGACCGCGTCTTTCTCTTCAGCTGTTAAAAAAGATGGGTTGTTGATAGAATAGACCAACATGTCCTTTTGAAGGGTTGGCAGCTGGACCCCTGAAGACTGGTGAATTCGGGCCATCTCTCTGGCTATCATCCGAATTTCTTCTCCTTCCCCGGACATTCCTTCGGACTGGGCCAACGACAAACCATTTCGAATGAGCCTCACCATCACAGTTTCCCCATAGACACGTTCAAACACAATGCCGATCCGACCATCGAGCTCCACCAGTTCCAAAGGTTGCGCAACCGGAAGTCCGCCATCCCACACGATACAGTTGATCTCATATTCGCGCCTCATAGCATCACCATTCGTGTTGTCCTTAGCCCATTTCAGGACCTTGGAACCGGAACCGTCTTCCCATTCGAATACTTCTGCACAGGCACCTTCTGCAATCTTTTCCCCAAGCTTGTTACTCATAGAATCTCCCCCATCAAGATCATACGAATTCTCATGTCATAACCTTTATGTCGAAGTTCGGCCTTTACTTGCACTATTCTATAGAATGATGAATGAATCAATTATTCCTTACTATATTTGGATATCAGAATCGAAGTCAATATAATGTAAGCAGAAATAGGATGTTTTTTCTAACTATATAGACACCATGCGGGTAGTCGATTTTCGCTGCTTTTACACCTGATCTTGCATGAGCCTCACCAAGCCGCAGCTCGATGACCCATCTTTTGTTTCCTCGCTATATAACGATATACGCACCTGGCATAGATTCTTCTTCATCTTGTTTACAAAAATCAACATTTTATATATAAAATGAATTTGATTACTAATTTGTTTTTTTATCAAACTTCTCCTTATTTAAGGTGTTTTATATATGAAACAATATAAATAATGTAACTAACATACAATAAAAGAAGGTGATTTCGTGAGAAAACAATATATCACAACAAGTCTTGTTGTGTTAGTCATAGGTATAGGTCTTACAGTTGCCGTTATCAACGGTATTATTTTTGCTGATGATAAAAAATCTAATACTCAAAACGAGGTGATAACGGACGCAGATTTTGAAAAGATAAAGGAAAATCTTAAAGGTCAGCCAGGGGTAGACATTAGAACAGAGTATGGGACCTTTGATTATGTTGAACATCCAAACGAATATCCTGATGAACAAATCGTTATTTTACCTGATGAGGATGATAAAGTGGGTCCTGAAACCAAACTAATTGAATTCAATGGACACTTTTACGAAAAAAAGTGAATACCTATCACAAATAAACCACGTCCTGTTGGGCGTGGTATTTTTGTTTCTATATATCGTGCGTACTGCTCCATAATCGAAGGGTGCATGCTCCGGATGGCTATCAGCTTGTATATCTGGATGCTATTGATCAATTAATGGCTCCCCTACCCAGGGGCAGATAGAAACGATGTTCCTCCTGGTCTTTGGCAAAGCCAACCGACTGATAGAGTGACAAGGCCGTTTCATTAGCTGCCTTTACTTGAAGCCTTACCGAAGCAGCTCCGTGATCCTGGAGATAAGACATGGCACGGTAGAGCAGGTATTTTGCAATTCCCCGTTGTCTCCATGCTTCTCTCACGAACACATCTTCAATTGCGCCCTTGTCCCCCTCTTCCAGCCAGGCCATGGTACTCCCGATCACCGTGTCCCCTTCCAGGACATTCATCGTAATCCAGTTGGGATTCGCTTTATATTCCCGTAATCGCTCAAGACCCAGCGGCGTTTCCGGCCAGATTTCAGCCTCGAGCTTCAAATACGCTGCTTCCTCTTCCGCGTGCTCCATCTTCCACAATCGATGCCGATATCGATCTTCTAACGGGAAGTCAGGAATGGGCTCCTCAAGCGACCGCTTCATAGAATATAGATTCTCGAGATGCCGAAATCCCGCTTTCTCTGTAAAAAAATCATTATTGCCAATCTCGTGGGCATAATTGCCCACACACAAATACGTTCCGTACGTTTCCGGCAGGGTCTTCATTAAGACAACCGCCCGTTCATAGAGAGCCTTGTACAGTTCATCTAACAGATCATAATCCCGCTCCCGTTCCGGCAAAGCCTTGAGGTTCACGTATATATGATGCTTACAGCCAGGCTCGCATCCGGGCGGGACTATATTAATAACCCCCACCTGTCCTTTGGCCACCATTTTTCCGTCTTCGAAGGCACAGAACACGTTATCCCAATTCTCTTGGTCGCCTACCCACCAGAACAGCGCATGCTCGGCGGATACCGCCTGATACAGCTCCCCGAGCAGAGGCATATCGTCCTGCTTAAAATTCCGTATAATTCTATTGCTCAATTGAATATCACCAGCCTTTACGCTCATTGTAGGACGTCCTGACATGATAAACCTAGAGTAAAAACAACTATAAACAAACTAACCGCTTTTCATATATGAATTTCTTAAGAAAGGTATACATTTATGTTATTACGTAATATAATAATTACGTAATAACATAAACCGTGAAAAAAGTGAGGTTGATGGTCCGACATGACACGTGATCTGACTCAAGAGATGGATGTTTTAAAGAATCAAATGGCCGAACTGCAGCAGCTTGTTTATCAAGCGATTATGGAACGTAAACCTGTTACCGCATCAAACCAACATCAACAAGAAATAGATACGGCACCCAATATATATGAAACAACCCCCGAAGCTGGCTCCGTCTTCTATGCCGGACAAGTACATCTGAACGGACATGGTATCCGCTGGGAGCCGCAGGAACGGCGCATGGATCAATTGCTGGACATGAACACCGAGAAGGCAGCCAAAATCCTGGCCGCACTGGGCAACAAGCAGCGCCTGGATATTCTTAAGGCCGTCATGGCAGAGTCCCTATCCGGTTCCGAACTGGTGGAACGACTCAACATGGGAACAACAGGTCAGCTGTATCATCATCTCAAGGCGCTGCTCGGCGCAGATCTACTCGTCCAGGAGCAGGGCGGCCGCTACACTCTACCTAAGCATCGAAGCCTGCCATTCCTGCTGCTGCTGTCAGCTGCAGGTGATCTGCTCGATGCAAGCGACTATCTTGAGATGTCGGAAACCCGCAGCAATGCGGGGATGTACTTCGGAACATCGCATGGCTTCGACATTCATCAGCTGCTGTGGGCAGTGGTGGAAAACTCTATACTGGAGCATACGAACGGGTATGGCGATCAAATTGGCATTTTCCTGCATGAGGATGGCAGCGTGACGGTTACCGATAACGGAAGAGGTATTCCCGTGCAGGCACTACCGAATTCCAACATTCCAGTTGTACAGTCGATTCTGACCGATGTTCACCGATTGAACGCAAGCGCGAACTTTCTGGTTCCCGGAGCGGAGAAAGGGATTAGCATTGCCGTGGTCAATGCCCTCTCCAAGTATCTGACCGTGGAGATTCGCCGTGACGGGAACATCTATCGGCAAGAATACCGGCACGGCATTCCGCAGACCGGACTGCAAACGGTCGGTTTAACCCAAGAGACGGGCACGAGCGTGACATTCAAGCCTGAACCGGAACTGTTCAGCTCTGCTTTTGAGTTTGATCGGATCCTCGAGCGCAGGGATGCGATTGCCGCTGACTATCCTGCACTTGCCCTGACAATCCGAAACTCCTCTGAAAAAGAGGCTTGAGGGGCGATCCCACTTGTAGTTACCTTGCTTTTTTGTAGCAGCGGCACTTACGATCGACAGCGCACATCGTGCGCCCGATGCATGGTTCGGGCATGCATGGATGGCTGTCGACCATAAATGCCCGGAACCACGCGCCATTTGCACAGTAAGGCCCCTAGTGGGAAGAAGAAGATAACTTGTGTGGTGGTTGCAGCTATTCATTCCGATAGGCATGAAGGAAATGAGACGGAAGCTATTTACGGAGGTTCCCACTTAATATCCAGGTACTCCGAGTGCCTGTGCTCCTGTGCTATACTAAGCTTGAACGACGCAGATTGAGGTGATATAGAATGCTGGAACGTTCTATGGAGAATGTAATGGAATCGGAACAAGAAAGGGGCTGGTGCGATTAAAATATAAAACGAAACGAGGACGATACGCATGAACACACAAGGTACGATAATGAGCGAAGGATTTGCATTAAATGTTTCTATTCATGGAAACGGCAAGCCCATATTGGTGGTGGGAAGCAGCGTTTACTACCCCCGCTTGTTTTCGGAGCAGCTTTATTCGTCATTTCAATTGATTTTCCTGGACCATCGAGGTTTTGTGCAGCCTCCTCGGACACTGGAACCGGAAGACTATACGCTGGATAAGGTTCTGGATGATATCGAAAAGGCAAGGCAAGCGCTGGGACTGGAGGATTTTATCATATTGGGGCATTCGGGACACGCCTTTATGGCGCTGGAATATACTAAAAAATATCCGGAACATGTCCGGAAGGTGGTTCTGCTGAACACAGCCCCGACCAATAGCCTGGAGCGGCAGCAGCAGAGCATCGCCTTTTTCAATGAGACAGCATGTTCTGAGCGGAAACGGCAGTTTGAAGCGGATATCCCCCTGCTGGAGGAAGACAACCGAAGGGAGCCTGAACGACGGTTTGCTCATATGTGCATTCGGATGGGAGCCCACAGCTTTTATGATTATGCCTATGATGCAGGATTCATGTGGGATGGGGTCTTCACCAGCATGCCCGTCTTGGATCATTTATGGGGAGAAGCCTTCGCAAGGCTGAATCTGATTGATTCCCTGAAAGAGGTCGATATCCCCGTCTTCATTGGTCTTGGGCGTTACGACTATTTGGTCAGTCCTGTATCGCTATGGGATGCTGTAGAAGGCACGCAAAAGAACGTGAAGAAGGTCATTTTTGAAAAGAGCGGCCATAATCCGATGTTCGAGGAGCCTGAGCTTTTTAACGCTGTCTTGACGGATTGGATTCACGAAACGGAGCACTGATCCGGTAAATACGATACGCATGACAACGCTATACACTAATAAAAGAGGAGCCCACAGCTTTCCCGCTGGGGCTCCTTTTACGTCTACTTACGTTTTTAACCGATAAACTCTCGCTTCATACGGATTCAGTTTCACTGAGCTTGACAAAATACCTGAATTTCAATGACTCACCGTCGTGAACATCTGCCGATCAACCGGACAAAGGATCTGTTATTGGCTGATATCGAGTATAACGATTCCATGCGAGGCAACGTTACTTCCGTTGCGCATGGGCATGCAATCGCCGGAAATAATGGCCTTAACCAAGCCGAACAGAGCGGTACTGCGACGGGGAGATACCTTCCCGTTTGCGGAAAGCACGTGAGAAGTTATTCTCATCAACGAATCCAACCTGCTCGACGATTTCTTTTATGGATAGTGGCGTCGTTTCAAGCAGCTGCTTTGCTTTCTCGATGCGAATTTTCGAGACATACTGCATTAAAGGCAGTCCGTTCTTGTTTTTGAAGTAACGTGTTATGTAAGAAGGAGTCAACGAGAACTCTTCAGCAATGGTCGAGAGACTAAGATTGCAGTCCATATATGATCGGGCAACGTACTCCAGCATGGACGTATACAATCGATCATGGTTTGAATCCTCCCCTAAGCTGTCTTGAATGCTGCACGCAGCCTCAAACAGATTGCTGCAAGCCTCTTCGATCGTCTTCGACTGATATTCGGTAAGCGCATCAAGCTTGTATTTAATGGCTTCGCGATGCGATAGCGGGATGTTGTTGACAAGCTGGTTCAAGGTGAAGATCATTTGCTGGTACGTCAAGCGGAAGGCGGATGCATCCTCCATAAACGTAAACCGTGCTTTTAGCTCGGTGATTTGCCGTTCCAGGTTCTCGGAGTCTTTAGAGCAGACGGCGGCATGAAGCGCATCTGCTAATAGCGAAATTTGCCGTACGTCGCTCGTGCCCGCAGCTACCTCGCTCGCGATTTTTGGCGCGGCTGCCGAAGGCGTAATAATCGATTGTTTGCCGGCAAAGATCCGATATTCCGAAAGCGAAGTCGCCGAGTTGAACGATTGGTGCAGTTCATTGGTTGGCTGCGGCTCTCCGACGGCACAAGACAAGGAGAGCGCGAAATGCCTTTCCATAAACGCCAAAATCTGCTCCGCAAACGCTCGGCTATGCTCCTCCCAGCGGCCTTCTTCTTCGGTATTCCACGAGACGATGCCAACAATACCATTGTCGATAGCCAAATCAAGCGCATAATTCGCACCATGCTCGCCCGATAAATTCTCAAAAACGTTACAGATGGCATACTTCATGAGCCATTGCTCGCTTAGTGGCTCTTTGCTTATTTTGGCGTTGTAGTCATCAAACATAAACATTAGCACGCTGCTCGTATTTCGTTTGCCAAGCAGCTTGTCCAATGCATCCCGATTGGTCTCGGAGGTATTATCCACATTCAACTTCCCCATCAGTACAGCTAACAATAGCTGGTTTCTCGTCAAAATCTCCTGATTATGCATCATATGGGACAAATGCAGGCTTTCATCTCTCATCTGCTCGATATATAGCGTTAACCGGGTCAGCTCATCCTGCTCCGCGCCCTCGGCTTTATCCCGTACAAATCCCGAAAAACGGTTCGATAGCTCCTGAATCGGCTGATAGCTCTTTAGAGCCGACCGGAAGCAAAGCACCACGCCAAGAATAAGCGAGAACAGGAATATTCCCAGGGAAATAGTCAAGGCGACATAATACTCTTGATTGTAAGCGCTGCGCCGAATCGCGTTAATTACATGGAACTGTTGTTTGTCGGACGTTTCCTGCAATAGAAGATAGCCCGGAATGCGCATCTTTGCATCATCAACAGCCAGAGCAAGCTGCCTCCAGTCCAAATCGCTATGGCCTTTCAGGTAGAAAATCGGCGTGCCACTGCGGTCAAAAGCGATCAAGCTGCGTTCGTTATCGACTACCTGCCGAAAATTGTTCAATAAAGCGGAATAGTCCAGCTTATAGATCATAATGCCACTGGAATATGGCGTACCGTCCAGCGGAATCAACAATAATAGAACCTGTTCCTTGCCCGGTTCTTCGTCTGATTGGGTCAGCGAGGAAATAAATACAGGCTCCTTCAGTTTATCCATTACATTATGTAATTGCTCTGGCGCTATTCGGTTATGGCCGATTAAGTGAACATAGCTTTCCGGGGTATACATGCCCGTATCCGTAAAAATGGTGTTTTCCAGTGATGGATAAGAGGAATGGCGATAGTAAAGACCTATCGAGTCAAGATTAGCTGAAGGCGCTTTCAAATTTGCCAGCTCTTTCGCTATATCATACGGATAAGCCACCTGCTCTTGTAATTGATAAGGGAGCAGCCTTGTATTTCGCGATACGGACAAAGTCAGCATCTGCAAATCGAATATCCGGGTATCGAGCAGCTCGGTCATATGCGCCATCGATTTCTGCGTGTTGTCCATAAGCCGATTGTATGTGTTCGATAAAAAAATGATATTGGTCAATAAGAACAGCAGGCCGGAGACAGCTAATATGAGAAGATACCGAAACAGAAATTTACGATACAGCTTGGACTGAATCGCTTTGCGCACACTCGTCACATCCTTGATGATTTAGGTCTAAAGCGTATTTCGAGTATACGAATTTGATATAAGCTTATCAATTCTTCTTCGTAAAAAAGCAAAAATTGACTGGTTGCTGAAAAATTTGCAGGGTACATACTCGGCTTGAAACGCAATTTTTGCGTGCATAAGCCGATATCCGCTTGTTGTTGCCGACCCCAGATTCACTTATCATCGAGCCATACGAAAGCGTTTCAGGCGCCGAACCGCTTTTGGCAACGAAGAAGGGGGCCCGTTAAATGGCTGCTAAAGACAAGACTGCCACCTCGCCCGAATCACGGAGAAGAAGGTTTGCGCTGCGTAAAAACTGGGACTATCTGATCTTCGTAATTCCGGTCGTCCTTTATTTCATTATCTTTTGTTACGGCCCCATGTACGGGGTTCAGCTATCCTTTAAACGATTTAATCCGGCCATGGGGATTACAGCCAGCCCTTGGATTGGCATGGACAACTTTACGAGGCTCTTTGGTTCGTACCAGTTCTCCCGAATTCTCACCAATACGCTGGTCATTAATCTGTTTAAGACGCTGATCAGCTTTCCGATTCCAATCATCCTGGCTCTCATGTTTAACGAGATTAAGCGGGAACGCTTGAAGCGAACGTTTCAAACGATCACCTATGCACCGTATTTTATTTCCACGGTCGTATTTGTCGGGATTATTAATTTATTTCTTGCCGGAGAGAACGGGTACATCAATCATATTCTGGATATATTCGGTTTCGGTCCGATTCCGTTTCTGACGGATCCGCATTATTTCCCCGGTGTTTACATCGGCACGGATGTGTGGCGAAATGCAGGCTGGAACTCCATTATTTTCATCGCGGCATTGTCCAGTGTAGATCCGCAGCTGCATGAATCTGCGCAAATCGACGGGGCCGGCCGATGGAAAAGGATCCTTCATGTGAACTTGCCATGTCTTCTGCCGACCATTGTCATTCAATTTATTTTGCAGATGGGAAAAATGATGACTCTCAGCTACGAGCGCATCTTGCTGATGCAAAACAGCTTGAATATCGAATCGTCCGAGGTTATCTCCACTTACGCTTACAAAATGGGTCTAATCAACATGGATTACGGATTTTCCACTGCCGTGGGGCTCTTTAACAATGTCATCAACATCATCCTATTGCTCGCGGCCAACAAGCTCGCCAAAAAATACAGCAGTGGCAGCTTGTTCTAAAGGGAGGAATGACCATGCAGGCAGTTTCCAACAAAATTAAAGAGTCTAACGGGGATCGTCTATTTCTGATTGTTACATATTCATTAATCGGTATGTTGGTATTAATCATTCTGTACCCGCTTATTCATGTCGTCAGCGCTTCTTTTAGTGATCCCAAGCTGGTCGTAACCGGCAAAATTGGCCTGTTTCCGAAAGGGTTTAACTTGGAGGCCTACCGGCGGGTATTCATGAACGAAGAAATATGGATCGGCTATCGGAATACGATCCTGTACACGGTCATCGGTACGGTAGTCAATATTGCGCTGACGATGATGGGTGCTTACCCGTTGGCCCGCAAAAATTTCCCTTGGCGAAGAGGGTTCATGGTATTCTTCACGATTACCATGTTCTTCAGCGGCGGCATCATTCCGATGTATTTACTCGTTAAAAATTTGGGCCTGTACAATTCGATGTGGGCTTTGATTCTGCCAACCGCCATCAACGTGTACAATATGATCGTTGCACGCACGTTTATTGAATCAACCATCGACGAGCAGATCTATGAATCGGCCTATATGGACGGCTGCAGCAATATACGAGCATTTTTCTCCATCGTGCTGCCTTTGAGTGCACCGATCATAGCTGTCCTTGTCCTGTTCTATGCCGTCTACCATTGGAACTCCTATTTCGAGGCGATGATCTATTTGAAAGACCGATCATTCTATCCCTTGCAGCTGTTCCTGCGGGAAATTCTAGTTATGAATCAGTCGGATAATGTGATGATGGATTCCATTGAGACCGATTCGAGTAAGTTTCTCGTCGCTGAAGGGGTCAAATACGCGGTTATCATCGTGTCCAGCGTACCTATTTTAATGCTGTATCCGTTTCTTCAGAAGTTTTTTGTTAAAGGCATGATGATTGGCGCACTTAAAGGTTGAATAATAAAGGAGATGACGACGATGAAAAAGAAGTATGTACTACTCTTGTCTACCTTGCTGAGTGTATCGCTGCTCCTGATGAGCGCTTGCAGCAATACCGGAAATAACGCAGATCATAAGGCGCCTTTGGCGAATGAAAGCACGGATAATATTAATAAAACGGGCATGCCGATTGCCAATGAGCCCGTCCATCTGAAAGGGCTGGTCGCAAAGTACGAGCTTGTTAAGGATTGGAACGAGCATAAGGGGTTGAAGGACTACGAGGCGAAGTCCAATGTCATCATCGATTGGGATTCCGTCCCGCAAAACACCTTCGAAGAGCGGAGAAATTTGCTATTTGCGTCCAATGACCTGCCGGATTTTGTCATGCGGGCGATGCTGTCGCCGCAATTGATCACATCTTACGCGACTGCTGGTCAAATCATCCCGCTTGATGATTTGATCGATGCCGGCTATGCGCCGAACCTTTCGGCGCTAATGGAAGCCAATGATGGTATTCGCAAATCCATTACGTCCGCGGATGGTCATATTTACTCGCTGCCAAATATTAGTGAAGCAGACGGCCGGATTGCCTCCTCTTGGATCAATAAAGAGTGGCTGGACAAGCTGGGACTTGAAATGCCCACAACGATGGACGAGTTCTATGAAGTATTGAAAGCATTCAAGGAGCAGGATCCGAACGGCAACGGCATTGCGGATGAACTGCCGATTTCCGGTTACAAAGAGAACAATAGCAGCGGCAATGAGTTCTTCAGATCGTTCTACGGCAGCTGGGGCTTCGGCGGCAATTCCGGTATTATCGCACCTTATATGGATGTTGATGATGAGGGCAAGGTTCGTTATATTGCGACAGACGACACATTTAAGGATATGCTGACCTTCTTCAACAAATTGTGGGCTGAAGGACTGATCGATAAGGAGATTTTCTCACAGGATATGAACCAGGAAGTCGCTAAGATCGACGAAGAACGAGTCGGTTACGTAGCGAAAGGCAACAACAATCTATGGATGGGAGACAATCGCAGCCATTACGTGCAAAATCCTGTTTTTAAAGCGATTGACGGGGATGTGTATTGGACGGGCGTCAGCCCTAAAGTTAGGGATCTCGGCTCCTTTGTCATTACGAGCAAGAATCCGAATCCTGCAGCTACACTCCGCTGGGCCGATTATTTCCTTAGCGAGGAAGGGACTGCACTGGCTCGGCTTGGCATCCAGGACGTTACTTACACGATTGACGGAGACGGCTTTTATAAACTGAAGGACGAATTTGCCAACAATCCTAACGGACTTACAGTAGATGAAGCACTCGCAGAGTACACCATTTTCCAAGGCGGCAATATTCCGCAGCGCGTCACGCAAAATGTAGACCAAAGCGCGGCTGTCCTTCCCGAAATGATTGCCAACAAGGATGTCATTCGCCCATTCCTGGTACCAGATGAAAAGCTGATGATTCCGAACTTTACGGAAGAAGAAAACATTCAATTAAGCACTTACGCGACTGATATTGAAGCATTCACGGATGAGCAAATCGTTAAATTCATTACGGGCGCAAGGCCGATCGGCGAATGGGAGGCATTTGTGGAGACGCTCGGCAAGATGAAGCTGGATAAATACCTTGCCATCTATCAATCTGCTTACGACCGATGGAATCAGCAATAATAGACGAGATATTGAGGAAAGGGGAATACCGCCATGATCTTTTATGGTACGAGCGCAGCCGAAGGAATTCCGAATCCGTTCTGTTCTTGTCCGGTTTGCAACAACGCGCGAAGAACTGGAGGGCGCGAAATTCGCCGCCGTTCCATGCTGCGGCTCGATGAGCAAATCTGCATCGACCTGGGGGCGGATGCTTTTCAGGAAGCGATCGAATTCGGCGACTTTACCAAGCTGCAGCATGTGCTGGTGAGCCATACGCACGAGGACCATTTCAATTACATGATGATGAATGTAAGAAATATGTCGATCGAACGCAACGCGGAGCCTTTGCACTATTATTTTACCGATCAAGCGTATGACATCGTTGATTTCTATCGGCAGAGCCGGCCGATTATGAAAGGGATGACTTCCGATCTGGAGGCACGCGGCGTTGTCGCTTTTCATAAGCTGGCGTTTAACGAGAAGGTCGTGATCTCCGGCATGGAAGTGACGCCGCTCCGCGGCAATCATTTGGGCAATATGGGTGAGAGCTGCGCGAATTATTTGATTAAGCGGCCGGATGGTCAAAAAGTTTACTATGGCGTGGACACAGGCTGGTATTTGCCTGAGACTTTCAAGGCTCTAGAAAATGCGTCTCTGGATGTGCTGATAAGCGAATGTACCTTTGGCCTCACGCCTGGGCGCGGGCTAAATCCGAATGGGCATCTGGACGCATTCAGCTGCATGGAATTGTTCCGTGTACTGCTTGACCAAGGCACACTGCATGCCGGTTCCCGCATCTACCTGACTCATATCAACCACTTTACCTCCAACCACGCTGAGCTCGTGGACTGGTTTGCAGCCCAGTCGTTCCCATGTCCGATTACCGTGGCCTGGGACGGGCTAAGCATATAACAGATTGCTGAAATGGAACATACCAACTTTTTTAAATAGGAAGAGCAACCAGATCAACAGGTTGGATTCATGAAACAGAACACGAATCCTTGCGAAGATCACACGGATGCCCACATTCTTAATGAAGAGGAGCCCGCAGCTATCCCGCTGGGGTTCCTCTTCTTTCTGCCGGGCTTGATCTTCAACCGCTAGCTCTTCTTCATACGGTATCAGCGTCATCGTCCGGATAAGGCCTACCCTGTATGAAAAATACATGGTGCCTCGTCTATTGTGCGAGCTATCGACGTATCTGCAATATCCCGGCATGGTTGAGGCGGTGAAGAATCCGGTTTTGAATGTTCCTTAACAAAGTCTTGGTAATGATATGTCCTCCCTGCTCAGAGAGATGACTCCCCCAATCTCCGGGTCTCCTCCTCGATTCGGCTTGGTTCGATTCGCTCAAACAATAGCTTCACGCCGTGGAGCGGCCTGCCAGCCGGAATGTGGCACCATTTCCACGCGGGCTGCTCCAATGAGAGAAAACCTCTTATTTTATCACAGGAGAACGGAATGAACGGCTGCAGCAGATTCGCCAGATTGGCTATGATCTGAACACAGGTATAGAGTGTATTTCCGCAAGCTTCACGATCCTCCTTCACCTGAATCCATGGCTTCTGTTCATCAAAGTATTTGTTTGCAAGGCGCACCACGCTGAATATCAGCTCCAACGCTTCTTTCAGTCGTCCTTCCTCAATGAGCGTGCCAGCCTGACGGTACAATGCCTCAATCCGGCTCTGCCACTCTTCCGATATGCTACCTTCGGGCACCCTTCCCTCAAACGATTTGTTCGCAAACACCAAGGTACGATTGACCAAGTTCCCGAATGCGCCAAGCAGCTCCCCATTATGGCTGTGAATGAACTCCCTCCAAGAGAAATCGGCGTCCCGTTTCTCGGGACCGTTCGCGATAAGGAAATAACGAATCGAATCAGGTTCATAACGGCTTAACAAATCCGGCACCCATATGGCCCAATTGCGACTGGTTGAGAATTTTCTTCCCTCAAGGGTCATGTATTCGCATGAAATGATCCGATCCGGCAAATGCAAGTCCCCGACCCCCTTAAGCAGCGCGGGCCAGATCAATGTATGAAACGGAATATTGTCCTTTCCATGAACATAATAAGCCGTGACCTCACCCTGCCCCTTGCGCCAAAAAGACTCCCAGTCTCCGCCCGTTTCCGCCGCCCACTGCTTACTGGCGGACAAGTAGCCGCTGACCGCTTCGATCCAGACATAGATTTTCTTATCCTCGAAGCCCGGAACGGGCACATCCACGCCCCAGGTCAGATCACGCGTAGCCGCCCGGTCCTGAAGGCCTTCCTCCAAGTATCTCCTGGTCATTTGCACTGCATTGTCCCGCCACCCTTGGGCGTTATCGAGTTCATTCTCTAACTCGCCCTGAAAATGCGACAGCGATACGTAAAAATGCTCGGTAGGCCGCTCCACCGGCGGGTTTCCGCAGATTTTACAGGTTCTGTTCCCCAGATCAGACGGATCGAGCATCGTGGAACAAGCATCACACTGATCTCCGCGAGCCCTGCTGCCGCAAACGGGACAATCCCCTTCCACATAGCGGTCCGGCAGAAAGCGCCGATCGGTCTCGCAGTACGTCTGCAACACGGTTTTGCGATACAGATGCCCATTGTCCAGCAACTTTAGAAACAACTCCTGTACCACCCCATGATGAAATGCCTGATCGGTTCGGGTGTATAAATCGTAGGTGAAGCCCAGCTGTTCGAAACATTTCACAAACTCCCCATGATACCGGTCCGCGATATCCCCGGGAGACACTCCCTCTTGTATCGCTTGAACAGCCACCGGCGTACCGTGGCAATCACTGCCGGATACATACAGCACCTGCTCTCCCTTCGCGCGGAAATAACGTGCCAACACATCTCCGGGCAAGAGGCTTGCAAGCCTCCCAAGATGCAATGACCCATTGGCATAGGGCCAAGCGCCACCGATAAAAATGTTCGTCATCTCATTCATCCTCCTTTTTGTAGACAACAAAAAAAGCCCTCATCCCAAAAGGGACGAGAGCTTGTCGCTCACGTGGTACCACCCAATTTCATTCATGCCTTGCGGCATTCACCTCTTCGGGTACGACGCGAATGAACGCGGGTATACCCTAGCACGTTAACGGGTGCGGGTTCCGGCACAGCCTACAACCCTACGGCAGGGTTTCGGTGCACAGCTCAGAGACCATATTCCCCAGGTTCTTTCTTTACCCCTTTTCACCAGCCGGGGCTCTCTGTTCAAAGACGTCGCCAAGGTACTCTTTCTCTTCATTGCTTTTGTTTAGCATTATTCAATTTATTGGTAATCATAGCCGAACACCAAAGTTGAAGTCAAGAGGATGATTTCAGTGTCGCTCTTGATCTCTCGCGGCCATCCCGTATTGCCCCCAGCTTCTTGCCGAGCATCATCTTTAGTTTCTTGCGGGCTCTGCTCATGCGGTTCCGTACATTTTCAGGCTCAATCTGCAGCACTTCTGCGATCTCTAATGTGTTGAAATTCTCGTAATAGTACAAATACATCGGCTGTCTCAAGGTTTCCGGCAGTGTAAGCACAGCCGACAGCAGCGCGTCCTCTTGATCCTCGCTTTTCATCACGGATTCTGGAGAAGCCTGCACAGCATCTTCGCTTAAACGATCCACAGAAAGAAAGTCCACTCATTCCACTCCATTTCTTCTTAGGTTTATGATGGTCCCTATACTCCTTAATTTGAGGTGCGGGTCTTATTCTTGGCCGCTTGATAACGCCGTTTCTTCCCCAGGAAGAGACGCACCCGCAAGCTTACCCGATCATGCTTGAATTTCCACGCTTCTCTGGCCTTTCGATTTAGCTCCATCTGCTGTTGTCTTATGAGATATTCCGTATCAAACCAATTGCTCATCTCCAATCTCTCCTTTTGCCGTTCATTAGTTCATATTTTTTTGAACCATTTATTTAAGTTCAATTATATATGAACTTATAGAAAGTTCAATATTTATTTTTCAAGTGTTGTGGTATCATAAAAATGGAAAGATGAGTACTTAGAGGAGTGAACGATCATGACTCATATCAGAATTGACTATTCGCCTGTTCACGAGCTGATAACCAGCTTGTATGCGTATACAGATAATAAAAACCAAATGCATGATCTGGGAAATAAGTGGAGGAAGGAAATTGAGAAGAAGCTGCCCGCTTCTTTTACGGACAAGCTGGAGAAGCTGGACCTGTGCGAGATTATTTCCTATCTGCATCTGGTTATCGTAGACAGCCCGGAAAAAGACAATATCGAGCGTTTTCTCGGCTGGTTTGCCGATTTGGGAGAAGGTCAACTGTATGAAATCCTGGCTCCTTATCTTGGAGACGGATTTCCGATGGGACTTAAAGCCTTTCGAGAGTTGAGCGTTGAATTTATGACGGAGTGGCACCGCGCTTATACTATCCCGCCTGAGATTCACGAGTTGCTTGGACGTTCCGCTGCCCGTATGGAGCAGCTGAGCCGGGAGCTTCCCTACATTGATTTGATCGATGAGGCCACGAGCGGGATTGTGCTTGACTCTGAAGACGACTACCACGCCATTCTTCTCATTCCGACCTATCACATTAAGCCGTTAAACCGGATGGACTTTATAAGCAACCAGCAGCTTATTATCAGTTATGCGGTAGATGATGAGCAGCTGGACGAGGATACGCCGACCAATCAGCTGCTGCGCATGACCAAAGGATTGGCTGACGAGAAGCGGCTTGTACTGCTGCACATTCTGGCTGACGGTCCCGTCACATTTACGGAATTACAGCAAAAGACCGGTCTGTCCAAGAGCAACCTGCACTATCACTTGTCCCTGCTCAAAACTGCTGGCCTTCTGCGCATGCACTTCAAAATGCCGAATGAGCGATATAAATACAGCGCCAGACCCGAATCCTTTAACCAATTGAAGGCTTTCCTGGAGTCTTATGTGTTCGGGCTCAACAAGGAATCAAAGTGATAGGAACCTGCCCAATCCTCTAGCATTCAGCCATTGCGGCCGAAAGGGCCACTCTCTATCAAACAAAGCCTCCTATAGGTATCTTGACGATAAGAAAAGAATAGGAGAGGAGGAATGAGCCTATGTTTATCATTTTTGTGTTTCTGGTCCTTGGCATCCTGCAATTATTAATGAGATGGCTTCTTTTGGATAAAGAAGACCGCAAAGCTAGGATCACGGATACCAAGGGAGATTCCTATTACTATCGTGGCGGCGCGCTCTTCGTCATCGTAATTATAGGAATTACCATTGTCAGCTTCTTTGGGATTTTCGAAAAAATCACCATTCAAGGAATGTATCTCGTCTCGCTTATTCTTGTTCTTATATTCCGTGGTTTCCTGGAATGGAAGTATCTGAGGGAAACCAAACAGCATCAAATGACGATGATTCTACTCGGTATTCTTCTTCTCTTTTCTTTGTTTTTCTTCTCGTTAAAATAGCATTCCGTATCTATGAAAAAATCGATCAACTTTTCCCCAGAAGGCAATCCGCGTATAGCGCCATGCTGTTTTTGCGAGATCAGGCAGATAAGCCTCGGAAATTTAAGCCTTCTGATCTCTAAATGAAAAAAGCCTGGAACAACCGTTCCAGGCTTCTTATCATTCAGCTATTTAGCTGCAATCTTCAATTAGTTGCTCTCCAGCTTGATCGTCAGCGCACTCTTCGCCGGCATCTCTAAATGCAATGCCTCTTCCCCGTGCAGCTGGATCGCCACACTCTCCGAAGCCTCGCTGTCGTTAAACAATACGGCGGCAATGGAGCCATCCGTGTTCTTAAATGCAACGGAACGAATCCGATCACCGCTGGTAGAAGCAATGCGAACCGCTTTCGGGCGGATTACCTTGCTAAAATGCGCCAACGCATAGTAATCCAGCGTACAGGTTAGTTCCTTCGTCTGTTGATTCACTGTCACAATGCCGCGGCAGGTGCTTGTTCCAAAGCCCGGCACCGTAGGGCCGTTCTTCTCATCCAGCGCCATATTCCACAGCACATAGGACTTACTGTGATTGCGGAGTATCTCGATTCCGGTTCGAATTACGTTGGAGAAAGCCTGCTCAAACGGCGGAATCCATTCCCCGCCTGATCCTTCCGTGAAATGAACCTCTTTTCCCGGGAATGCTTCGAACACTTCCGACTGCGCAGATGGCTTGCCGCCATACCAATGCCAAGCGACCCCATCCACGGCGTCGCCCGCCTGCTCAAGCACCGTTAACGGATAATCCGGCTTGTCCCAGTTATGATCATAACAGAGGATTTTTGTATCAATGCCGTTCTTCACGAATTGCGGCTTCAGATGGTTCTTGATGAAATCACTTTGCACCTCGGGCAGCATGATCATGCCGGGATAATGACCTGGCGAGTACAATGCTTCATTCTGCGGTGTGATGGCATAAATCGGCAGCCCGTTGGCTTCATACCCTTGAATATAACGCACAAAATAATTAGCATACACCGAATAATATTCCGGCTTCAACTCCCCGCCAATCATCGAGCCGCTCGTCTTCATCCAGCCCGGCGGGCTCCATGGGGAACCCATCAGCTTCACATCCGGATTCAATCGCAGCGCTTCCTTCAGAAGAGGAATAATATCTTCCTCGTCATGAGCAATGGAGAACCGCTCAAGCTCTACGTCCGTCTGACCTTCAGACAGGTCATTATAGCTGTAGAAGTCTCGTGCATAATCCGATGCCCCCATCGGTTGGCGCAGAACGGACAAACCGATCCCTTCGTTTGCATCAAACAGCTGTGTCATGAGCTCTGAACGCTGCTTCGTGTCCAATACTTGATGGATCAGATAAGCTGCAGAATCCGTGAAGGACGCGCCGAAGCCGTCCATTTCCTGAAACGTCTGCTCCTCATCGATGACAATCGTATGCTTCTCCGCACCCGTCGTTACAGGCGCCAGCTGCGCCATGTCTTTTTTAACGAATAGTTCCTCTTCACCGTTTGACTGGTAGATGATGATGTTCAGCATGTTGTTTCCCTCCAGGTTTCTTGTGGTCTTCCTACCCATGTCTCCAGAAAAAAGCTTGGACAGGGCCCCTACCCTGTCAAGATAGGGGCCCTCCATCCATTAACGTAAACTTATTTAAGCCCCAGCTTCTCTTTATTCGCCTTCATCTTCTCATTGCGGACTTCAATGATTTTATCCCAGTTGTTATCGTCCAGAAACTTTTTGTATTCGTTCAAAAGACTGTCGTAAGTGGCGTCATCCTTGGAACGAATCATACTGATGAGCGTGGTGTTCCATTTTGTATTGATGGCCGTCAGAGAACGTGCTTCAGGCGTTCCCTGATCCGGGTTGATATTTTCGAGAATAAAATGCGGCGTCAATTTCCCTTTGCCCCATTCCTGCATTTGCTTAATCGCATCCGGGAAGGCATCTCCGCTCAAGGCTTTGTGACGATCATGGCCAAAGAACATGAATTCGCCCATGCGGTAGTCTTTTTTGAAGGTATCCGGGTTGTTTATTTGCAGATCTTTTACCTCAGGCAGGAATTCAACCGTTCCGTCTGCATTCACTTGGTAGGTCTCACCCTCGATGCCGTAGTTCATCAGCATTTGTCCTTCTTCGCTCAACAGGTACGTGAACAGCTGAATGGACTTGGCAGGATCGGCATTATCTTTTGTAATAAAACTGATCATCCAGCCAGTAATACCCGATTGGTTCAATGTCGGCGCATGTCCCACTGTGCTTTGTGGTCCGTCAATTGCAATGTATTCTTTGCCTTTATTGTTGCTGTAGAAGCTCTGCAGGTTTCCGCCTTGCTGTGGCGTGCCGTCCAGCATGATCGCTGCGTATTTGCCCGCTTTCACCTTCTCCTCAAAAGCCGTTCCGTCATCGGCAAAGCTGTCATCGCTGATCGATCCGTCCCGGTACACGGTGTTGAACGCTTTGACCCAAGTCAGATAATCTTCATCCAGATTTCGGTTGTAGAAGCTGCCGTTCTCGTCTTCCAGCGGTACGCCGATGAAGTCCTGCAGCACATCGCCAAGCGATCCCGTACCTTCGCCGATCGAGTTGAAGCCCAGTGGAATCAGTGCAGGGAATTGCTTCTTGATCTCAGCGAGAGCAGCCCGGAATTCTTCCGGTGTGCCCATGGCAGGCTTGCCGATAGCCTCGTAAACATCCTTGCGGATGACAAATGCTGTCTTGGCAGGAATATTGCCGCTGTCGTAGTCTTCCTGCGTATTGGAGTAGTTCGGGTACCCGTAAGTTTTACCGTCCTTCAATTGGAACCAGTTGATCGTATCTTGTGCCGCTACCTTATTAAAGTAGGGATCATACTTCTCGGCCAGATCGTTCAGCGGCAGCGCCCAGGTGGCGGCCTTTTGCACGACCGGGGAGTTGGAATCGAATGTGGTGATCAAGTCCGGCATATCTCCGCCCGCAAAGAACGTGTTCAGTTTCGTATCATCGCCGGTAATAAATTTAATATTGATGTTTAAATCTTCCTTGATCTTCTTAGTAACGACATCCTTGCCGAAATCCGTGTTCCACCAGTCCGCATTCACATACCATGTGAGATCCGTTGTTTCTTCTTTTTTATCCAGCTGCCAAGCCGGTGTGTTCGCATCCGGTGTGTACCGATCCTCGATCGAAACCCAGTTTTCTTTCTTGGACCCCGATTTCCCGCCCGAGCCGCCGCAGCCGCTCACGACCAGCACAACGGCCATCAGTGCCGTAAACAGTGTAAGTCCTTTTTTGCCAAAAGCTTTGTTCATCAACATTCCTGTAAACCTCCCTTTTAATTAAAGCGCTTTCTTATTTGACCCTAGTCTTTACAGGCTTGCTTCTGTTCCACTCCCTTAAAGAGCTGCGGACTTCGCTACTCTTTAACCGCTCCGAGCATCATGCCGGAGATAAAATATCTCTGTAATATTGGATACATCACAACAATGGGCAGCGTCGTTACGACGATTGTTGCTAGTTGGACCCCTTTGGTTGTTGTCTGAATCGCAACCGAGCCGATATTTTGCATCGATTGTGTCTGAGACTGCACAATAATCTCGTACAACATCATCTGCAGCGGATAGAGCGACTGATCCGTGATATACAGTTTAGTGGTCATAAAATCATTCCACTGCCCAACCCCGTTAAACAAGGCAATGGTCGCCATCGCCGGCATGGAAAGAGGAATGAAGATGCTCAAGAATATTCTCCAGTCGCCCCCGCCGTCGATCTTCGCCGACTCTTCCAGCGAATCCGGCACGTTGCGGAAAAAGTTCATCAGAATAATGACATCGTAAAAGCTCAATAGAGCTGGAATAATGTACACCCAGAAGCTGTTTAGCAGCCCCAAGTCCTTGATTAACAAGTATGTCGGGATCATACCGCCGGAGAAAAACATGGTGACAACTCCCATGGCAACATAGAATTTGCGGCCGCGGACGTATTTTTTACTCAAGCCGTATCCCACCATGGCACAGAAGAACACATGCGTGATAACCCCAATGAGCGTTTTGGCTACCGAGATGAAGAAGGCCTGCCAGATGCCTGCATCCCGGAATACGGCTTGGTAGTTCTCAATCGAGAATTCCGTAGGCCAGAAGATAAACCCGCCCTCGGCAAGAGACCTGCCCGAGCTGAAGGACGAAACGACAACGTTCCATAACGGAACGACAATAATGATCGTGAACGCAACCAGTAAGATGATGTTGATCGTATCAAAAATCCGGCTGTCGAGATCCCCTTTTGCTGCTTTCAAATTCACCGTAATACCTCCCTCTACATGACCTACAGAACGGATTGATTATCATTCAATTTACTGGTCACCTTGTTCGCCGTTACGAGCAGGATGACAGAGATGATGGATACACCCAAACCAACAGCGGTCGCATACGAGAAATCACCCTGCGTCATCCCCATCCGGTACACGTACGAGTTAATGACTTCCGCCTTCTCCCGGTTCTGCGAATTCATAAGCACCAGCGTTTGATCCAGATTCGAGCCCAATAAACCGCTTACAGTAAGAATCAGATTTAAGCTGATAATCATCTTCATGTTCGGGAGGGTGATGTTCCAGATTTGTCTCAACCGACTGGCTCCATCGATTCTCGCGGCCTCATAGTAGGTCGGATCGATCTTTGCCATGATCGCTAAATACAGAATGGTTCCCCAGCCCGCTTCCTTCCAAATATCCGATAATGTCGCGATCCACCAATACTTGCTTGGATCGAGCAAAATGTTTTGCGGCTGAGAGATCAGGCCGAGACTAAGCAAAACCTCATTAAACAAGCCGGATGTCGAGAACCAGGTAATGAGCATCCCGCCGAGTACGATCCAGGACAAGAAGTGAGGCAGATACGAAATCGTCTGCACGAACTTTTTGAAACGCCCCATCCCAACTTCGTAAATCATAATGGCCAGAATAATCGGAATGACAAAACCGATCGCCAATTTCAAGAAACTGATGCCCAGCGTATTGACAACGGAATCCCAGAAGTATCGGTCTGACATAATAATTTTGAAATTATCCAGGCCCACCCACGGTGCAGAATCCAGCGTATCGATTACGGTGTAGTTCTTAAAGGCAATCGTCAAACCGTAAATCGGTATGTAGCAGAAAATAAACATAAAGATAATGCCCGGAAGGATCATCGATTGGAGCTCCCACTGCCGCTTGTAATCGATGATGAATTCCTTGATTCTCTGTCCCATCGGCTTCTTGCCGGTTGGCGACACCGTACTGGTACCGCTTGACTGAGCTGTAGCTGCTTTGCTCACCTGCTTAGCCCCCTTTGATCATGAAATGTCAATAAAAACGTTTTTATTTTTCAACGAAAAACACGTCGGCTTTCCATATAGTTCAAAAAAAACTTGACAATCCTTGCTAATTTCCTTGAATTTAAACCCTCTCGTCCCGGTTCAGCTTGACGTGACTGGAACCGCGAACGACCAGTTCCCCTTGCAATTTCTGAATCTTGCCCTTCTCTTTCTTCTGGATCATGCGCACCAAATGATTCACGACCAGGATTCCTTGTCTGGCAATCTGGTTACGTACGGTCGACAGGGGCGGCGTAAAATACTGCGCGATATCGATATCATCAAAGCCCACCACGCTGATGTCCTGCGGAACCTCGTAACCCAGCGACTTCAGGGCCTTAATACAGCCAATGGCGCTCACATCATTACCAGCCAGAAAAGCATCCGGTACTTTGCCGGGATGTTGATGCAGCAGCGATTTTACAGCCGAATAGGAGCCTTCTTCCTCAAAATATCCTTGTAGGATGTAGTCTCCATCTATCGGATACTGGCAGTCCCGAAGTGCAGCCAAATAGCCTTCCCGCCGCTGCACGCTGTCAAACATCGTATCCACACCGGATATATAAGCAATCTTCTTGTGTCCCAAGCTGATCAAGTACTTGGTTGATTCATAACCAGCTTCATAAGAGTCGAATATGATACTGCCCATCGTCTCTTTCTGAATCTCGCGATCCAGGAATACCGCCTTAATCTTATCCTTCTCCATGGCGGCAATGTCTTTATCGTCGATCTTCAGTTCTTCGAAGATGATGACGCCATCCACCCGGCCGCCCATAATATTGCTCATAATGACCTGCTTATCCTTCGTAACAAACACATTTAAGCCGTAACCCAGACGATCACATTCCCGTGACATTGAATCCACCAGTGTGTAGAAGTAGGGACCTGACACGCTTGTCGTAAAGAAGCCCAGCATCTTGGTCTTCCCCGACTTCAACAGCTTTCCATTCAGGTTCGGCACATAATTGAGCCGTTCCGCCACCTTTAGCACATGCGATTTGGTCTCCGGGTTCAATACATCTACATCATTTAATGCATTAGAAACTGTAGAAATGGAGACTCCAGCTTCTCTCGCCACATCCTTGATCGTTACTTTACCCATTTAACCATTCCATTCTTCCTTTGCGATAAAAACGTTTTTATATACATAAGTTACCATGGACGCGAGGGGATTACAATGCTTTTTTTGGAAGGGGTTTCAAAATAATATGAAGAGCCCCTCTCCTATTGGGAAAGGGGCTTCTTCTATTGCGTTTCTTATGAGCTAATAATTGTGTGCTTCTCATGCCTGCGGCTCTCTATGAGCTCTGGGTTTTTATGGATTAATGAGGCACTTGGGAGTTAAAGTCTTTCTTGCTGGATTGGTCTCCATGGTAGAATACTACATCGCCATCCAGCAGGTTAAACCGGTTGCCATATGGATCCTGATACGCTTGATTATATCCTTCAAGCCTCCACTGATTCATCAAGGGGGCGTGAATATACTGCAAGTGGGGTCTGGCCGTGTTGCCGTCGCGGATCGTCTCGATGTTGAAGTTTACGATGATGTATCCTTTTTTCAGAAAAATATCGGAACGCTCATCCAATCGGTTCGTTCGCCCATATTCCGCGATATTCGTTCCCTTCTTCACCACATACACATCTGAGGGAATGCTGTATTCGCCATACCAGCGCTGAATCGCCGCATTCGCGCGCTCCGCGTCAACCGATGCTGGCAGACCCGATTTGGGTCCCATCAATGTTCGCACATCAGCCGGAAGCAGCAGCCAGTCCAATCGGCCAACCCAGGTTTTGCTCTTGCTGAGCTTCTCTATATACTGCTTGGCGAATGCTGCAGCCGACATGCCCGCTGGTGCGCTGCCATGATTGTACAGATACGAAGCCGTATCCTGCAGCTCCTCTTGCGGAACATTGCGCAGCCGATCATTCAGAATGACATAACGCTTCTCCGTGTCCTGCGGGGAACCGATGCGAATGAACTTCTGGTTCCCGCTGTGGTAATACAGATCCACCGCTTGCCGTCCGGTGCCGTCTTTATTAACGAAATAAAAGCTCGGCGTTATCGAGATTCCGTCCTGAGAACGGAACATATTCCCCTTCGTCTTCAGATCGAATTTAAAGTGATACCCCGTCTTCACCGCGGAATTCTTGTACCCTTGTGCCGGATGCTTTCCTGGTGCAATGGGTAATGTGTATGGCAACACATTGCCCCGTGTCGCTCCGTCAATATTACGCAGACCGGTCCAATACGATGCTCCGCTTGGAGCCGCGTTCCCCTTTTGCTTGCGGAAAACAGTCTCCCAGTTATAATCAGCGATATCGGTAATATGAAAATCGTACACCCGGCCGATCACCTCAACAGGTTCAATATCGGTGGCCACATGGTTCGCAAGATCAAGATTGGCACTGGGCTGTGTGGTGAAATCAGGCGGCGCGTTCTCTGCAATGGTACGGAAATAGACCTCATAATCTCCCTCATCTACCCACACTGGCAGGAAAAACTCCGTATCAAGCTGAGAAGTCGGGATCGTAATCCAGGTATGCTTTGGGTAGAATGTGCTCTTATCGCCACTGTACACATCGAACGGGAAATACACCTGCTTCACTCTTATATACTTTGCATAGTCCCGGTTCCCATAACCCGGAATATTGCGATGCTGCCCCGAGGTAGGTATCCGGACTGTGAACGGGCGATCCAATATGAAGGCGGACCGACTCCGGTTCGGGGTCGTCTTCTGGTTGTGGGCCTGATCATCCGTCACTGAGGAGTAATTGACCACTGGCGTATGGACCGTGACAGTATTGATGGGGCTGATCGGGAATTGCTTATTGCTGCCGCCATTAATATTTCCAGGTAACAAACCGTAGTGGATTGTCCCACTGCTCGGCGTATTAGCTCTGTTGACCTTATCACTACTGATCATATTGTTGGGCTTGTAAAGCACTTGGTCATTAATGCGTGTCGGAGCAGGTACGCTGCCCGGGGCCGGTCCGCTTTCCTGAACGCGAACTGGATTCATGATGGTTGTTCCGTTAAAAATCAGAGAGTCATTGGTAACCTCCACTTTATCAACGGCGGCCTCGGCCACGCTCTGCAAATTCTCATTTGGTGGAGACGGCTTCGATTTAAAGGAACTGCCTCCATGAGACCCCGAAGGCGCTACGATCGGATCGGGCGGTGACGGAGGATAGAAGGCTCCGGACGCATTCGTTGAATACTGCGGCGGCTGGTATCCTTGCGGTTGGATCGTAATCTGCCCGCCAGGCAGCGCGTAATTACTAAGTGTGCCCTGATCGATTTTATAGACTTCCAGGTTATCAATCACCCAGTATGAGTAGGGACGTTCCACAGAATATCGCTGTGTAACCGTCTCTTCTTCCGACTGCGGATCCGGTACCGTCGTCGGTTTGCCATCCGGGCCCTTAGGTCCCGGCTTACCCGGATCCCAGCTCAACGTCCATGTCTTCTCCACGTTAACCTCAAACGTGCAACTTCCGGTCATATTGACAAATGAATGCTGAAACAAATAATTAAGCGAAATGATATTTCCGTACAGACTTTCGGACGTCGGTATCCCCTGGAGAACATCAAACCTCTCCCGACCACGCTGATCGGCTAATATTTTGGCTGATACTTCCGAGTCCATATACCGGCCATCCATCTTCGTACCTGGAGCCGGTGGGGTACACGAAGCGGTTGGCGGGTCAGGGTCTGGCTTAGTCGGATTGGTCGGTTTGTAGTAGAAATATAAGTAATAAATTGGGAACGATCCATCATAGGTGAATTCGTACGGATCACCCGGTGAAGGAGAGCCCCCGCTTGGAGCTGAGACCGTGCTTTTCTTATGTCCTTCGTATGTATAGTCAGCATTCCCCGGCGTATGTGTAAAAGCATACGGCTTATCTTTCTCCAGCTTTTCCTCCCAATCAGTAAATCCCGGTACACCGTTAAGTGGTCTCCCTGTAGTTGTATAGTGCTTAATGATAGCTTTTCCCTCTGTTGGCTCGAGCTCAATCCGGAATTTGATCGGGAAGTAATACCTGTAACCTTCAACGTTGGGATCGAAGGTTTGTCCGTTTTTTTCTTCTTCCTCTACACGATCGATAGCTTCTCCTTGGGCATGCAATAAAGCGTTTATGTTGATCGTAACAGATGCTGAGCTGGTTCCTTTACCAGTCCACCGGTCGGGTCTGATGCTGTATGAGGAGGAAGTCGCATTTTTATAATATTCTCGGTTATTCCCCATATCAGCTCCGCGAGAAGCGATGAAAATTTCCATTGAGTATTGACCATCGTAATCATATTTTTCAACCGAAAGATCTTTTACTTTTCTGGATGAACTAAAATCAAAATCATAAACGATTGGATCAAGATCATATCGTTGCCCTGGCCTCTTTCCTCCATTGGTCCAAACACCAGCAGCGTTTTTCCAAACATCAATCCAACCCATTCCAACGAAGTAATAGACATTTTCATTATTGGGATCTTGGTACAATCGGGAAAAACCTATTGCATCGGCCTTAGACGGAGTAAATTGCATGAATAAAAGAACCAGACTGAGAAAGGCAAAAAGCGATTTTTTTCTCACATTTGCTTTCCTCCTTATTTAAACGGATTAATCATCGCTACGATATAGTCCATATGAGATGAACCGAAAGCAATATAGTCTGCTGTATTTAGATTAAATGTAGTCCAGTCAAAATTCTCGATATATTCTCCGTTTTGAAATTTATCCCCTCTGACTTTAATACCGTGAAAGTTTGTACCTGTTCCATCACCATGATCTTCAAAGGCAGAAAGAATAGCCCCACGATGCTTCACAAAGTCGTTTTTTACCAGTAGATAGATCGGCAGTCCACTTTCTGTTCCACGCACAGCAAGATAATCCTTTCCATGCGATTTTTCCATACTTATACTGTATAGGGTCGGTCCTTCACCCAGTTTTATTGGTAAATCATTAGGAGTGATCAGCTTTACCCCTTTATATAATTCGCCCTTCATATTTGTATTCATGTTCGTACTTTTCTTGTAATAAGCATCGAACTTACTCATCGGCTGAAGCTTAAATTCCGGATCATCAGAGTTCGGAATACCCTTGGATCCGATCCAGACCCATCGGCCGACTTTGTCCCATTCTACTTTCTCGCCCAGGCCTTCGCTCACCAGACGCAGCGGCACAAAGGTCCGATTTTGCTTCAGGATAACTTTTGTGCCGTAGTCTTTGGACTTCCCATTCACGAGGGCAGTTGTTTGGCCGACGGTCATCGTAACGGTATCATCGCCTTTTACGACTTCCACAACCGTTTTACCGCCGCTTTTGCTGTGACTTACCTTTCCCCCAAGTGCTTCGGACACGAAGCGAATTGGAACCATCACACTGCCTTGGCCGTCCTGAAACGGCTTCGCATCTGGAAAATTCATTTTCTTCGCATTCAAGAGGACTTCAACCTGTGTTGGCGGGCTTGCTCCTTCAATCGTTCCCGATAAACCTAAGCACATACTTATCGTCAATACACTAGTCAGCATAGTTTTGATCCATTGCTTCATCTTTACATCCTCCTTCATAAGGGAAGCGGTTCTAACTGTGCAACTTCAGATTCCATTCTCATTGATTCTGGGTACCGCTGCCGTCATTCTACATAAATTTCATTACATTACACGCATATCTCTATGTACTGAGCCCCTAATCTCCTTTCTACGCCCTTGCTTAGGGACGTCCACCCGCCTCTCTCAATCCGGCCAAAAACTTACATTTGTACATATATTGAGAGAAATTATAGTTATTTTATCATAAAAACATATATTTTGGTATAATATGCCTATTATTATACTAGTCTGATAGTCACCCTCAACTGTTATTCGCCTTCCAAAACAGAAAGAACCCCGAAAGTTCATTCTAGAAGAATGGAATCTTTCGGGGTTCTAGTTATTCGCTCACATATCGGTTGATAGGGTTCTATTGTCTTCGTGATAAGTTAGAATTCATTTATAATCGGCCATCCATGTAAACTCCCAGCGCTTCAGCCAATCCACCCAGATCCAATCCATCGGCGGCAAAAGCGGTGCGAACGAGCTTCGGTGGGACGAATTCGTCATATTTGCCGAGATATGGCGCCTCGTCCGGGTCAAGGAGGTCGCCAGCGTTCTCGCATTCGGCCAGTTCCTTCTTGATTTCCTCCATCAGCGTCGCGTTATCGACCTTGCCTGCGACAACCATATAATACGGCTCCATCGGCACGATAGATCGCAGGGCCAGTCGCTCGGACAGATTATGCTTCAGCAGTCGCTCCAGCGTGCGGAACTGCTTGCTGCCTGCCCAAGGCAGGATGAACAAGGAGTCTCCGCCTGCTGGTAGGACTACCTGCTTCAGCAGTCCACTTTCCCTCGCAAGTCGGCGGGCCCGTTCTAGGCGATTGACCGCTCCCGGCGCCAGATACGGATAGATGGCGCTGTCGGCCAGCACCTCCCGCATCTTCTGCACCACGCGGGTATGCACATCGCCGCCTGCACCAAGCCACAACGTATCGACCTTGCCTTTGGCCGACTTTACGTACAGCGCCTTATGTTTCGTATCAACTTCCTCTACCTTCCACAGCTTGCCCGCCAATGAGAAGCAGTAGCCCGGTGGTGGCACGGTCGTAATCGATCCGATTTCTTCGGAACCATTATATACGACATGCTCTTCATCGTCCTTAAATACCGCGTAGAAACGGTAGTTATTGACGATTTTCTCCCCGCCAAGGCCTATGATCAAGCTGCCTTCTTCCGTACGCTGGATGTGATCCGTCTGGAGCAAATACTGCAAGAACTCCTTGTATTCCTCCGGCTCGATTCCGCGGAAAGCCGGGAGCGACAGCACCGCTCTCGCCAGATCCGGCGGCTCGGCTTCGCCCATGCTTTTGAGCGTGCTCATCGTCTGATGATAAAGGACACCCACTGGTTTCTTCCGCAAGGCCAGCGGTTCAACCCACTTCTCGCGAATATACAGCTCGATGACCGCAATGGCCCGGAGCAGCATCCATGGCATGCGCGCAGGCAGCATAGCCTCCTCATCCTCGTCCTCCGGACAGAGGAACATCATCTCGGAGGCTTGATCCCCGCGGCGGCCGGAGCGGCCGAGCCGCTGAACGAAGCTGGAGCAGCTATACGGCGCACCCAGCTGGATCACTCGCTCGAGTTCACCGAGATCGATGCCGAGCTCGAGCGTCAGAGTGGCCGCCGCAACCGCTGGTCCCGAGCCTTCGCGGAGCGCGGCTTCGGCTTCCTCGCGCAGCATGGCGGAAATACTTCCATGATGTACATGGAAGACATCCCGCTGCTCGCGCTTGGCGGCAATCCGCCGCAGCTCGAGCGTGGTCAGCTCGGCATCTGAGCGGCTGTTGGTGAAGACGAGCGCTTTTTTCAGATGCGTGTGGTCGTATACAAAATCGTAGTAGGCCTTGCGCGCAAGCTCCAGCTGCTCCGCCTGCTTCTCATCCCGCGCATCGGGGAAAGAGAAATGCTCGACTGACAGCCGTAGCTTCCGTCCCCCTTGCGGTGAAACAACCTCGACCGCGTTCTTCGTACCCGCACCGAGCCAGGAGGCGGCGGTCTCGTAATCACTGAGCGTTGCCGACAAACCGATACGGCGAGGCGAACAGGAAGCCATCCGCTCGATCCGGGTCAGCTGGCTCAACACCTGAATACCGCGGTCGGCTCCCATGAAGGCATGCACCTCGTCAATGATGACATACCGCAAATCCTGGAACAGCGCCGGGATCGCATTCGGGCGATTCATCAGGAGCCCCTCAAGCGACTCCGGCGTAATCTGCAGGACGCCCGACGGCTTCTGCATCAGCTTGGTTTTCTCGGCCTGGGACACATCGCCGTGCCAATGCCATACCGGCACCTGGCCTTCCTTCAACAGGTCGGTGATACGCTCAAACTGATCGTTAATCAGCGCCTTAAGCGGCCCTATATACAGAATTCCTACCGAGCTGGAAGGCAGATTATACAGCTCCGTCAATGCCGGAAAAAAGGCGGCTTCGGTCTTGCCCGACGCCGTACCGGAGGCAATCAGCAGATGGTTTGGCGTATCGAACAGGACGCGACAAGCCTCTACCTGTGCTTCGCGAAGCGTGTCCCATCTTTTTTTATAAATAAACTCCTGAATGAACGGGGCCAGTCTGGAAAAAGGGTTCGCACTCATAGTTCAAACTCCGCCAGCAGATCGTCCAGATCATCCGAGTCCGCTTCATTCGACCCTTTACCTTGCGGCTGTACTGCGGCGCGTTCTCCCAACAGTTCTTCGAATGTGGCTTCGGGATGCTGATGCAGCGTATGCAGCAGATCCATGAAGTCGCGCACCACCTCGCGGGTGGTCAGCAGCTCCTCTGCACCCAGCCGGTTCACGGCCGTCTGCATGAACGCAATCAGCTGATCATCCGTCAACTGCGCTTCGTATTTGAAGTGCAGGGCGTGGATGTCACGCAGCTTCTGCAAGAGGATCAAAATCTCCTCGTACGACAGCATGTCCAGCTTTAAGATAGGCGATGTGTAGGTTCTTAGCGAGCTGCTGCCATAACGTCCATCGATCAGGCGGGAGCGCAGTGCATCATAACTGAACAGCCCCCGGCGCTCATCCTCGACAAACTGCGGCGTTCCGCCCATGTAGATGCCAAGGTGCTCCGCTTTGCCCTGCATCGTATCATTGAACATGGTCAGCAGCTTCTCGTAGTTACTCTGGCGGGACACGCTGTTGGTGATTTTGTAGAGATTAACCCCTTCGTCAATAAACAGCAGCAATCCCTTATACCCGATGGCCGCCGTAAATTCCGACCACAGCTTCATATAATCGTACCAGTTGTCGTCATCGATAATGACCCCGACGCCAAGGTCTTTGCGGGCCTCCGTCTTCGTCGGGACTTCTCCACGGAGCCAGCGCAGTGCCGCTCCCTTGCGATCATCGTCGCCAAGCTTGTAGCCATTCCAGTACGCAGCCAGCACCTTCGCAAAATCAAACCCGTGCACCAGATTCTGCATGTCGTTCGTCACCGCATAGATCTGCAGCTCCACCTTCTCGTTCAGAGCAGGATCGTCCGGCCGCAGGCCCGTCTCCTGCATGATGTCCTGCTGGATCGCGGCGATCCATTTCTGCAAAATGGCCTCCAGAGCGCCCCCGTCCGGTCGCGTTCGCGTAGACAGATGGGTCATCAGCTCGCGGTATGTGGCGAGTCCCTGCCCTTTCGTACCTACAAGCCGCCTCTCCGGCGACAGATCGGCATCGGCTACCACAAAATCGCGGTCCATCGCATAGTTACGGATGATCTGCAGCAGGAAGCTTTTGCCGCTTCCGTAGCGCCCCGTAATCAAGCGGAAAGCTGCACCACCCTCGGCGATATTATCCATATCGCGCAGGATAGACTCCACCTCCGGCTTCCGGCCAACAGAGATGAATTCTAGTCCCACCCGCGGCACGACCCCTGCCGTTAAGGAGTTTACGAGGGCGGTTGTTAGCCGTTTTGGTATTTTTAGTTCGGTCATGATCTCACCTCTTTCAAGCATCTATCAAACGTAAATGAATCTGGTCTATCTCAATCCGTCCGGTTACACGTTCTTCAGTGTATCCAGCATCTCTATATAATCATCTACAATGGACTCCCCATCGATCAAAAGATCACCAATAGTATCCATCGCAGCCTCATTGATTTCATCGAGCAGCAGCGCCGGCATGGAACCAGCCCGCTCCGCAATCCGCTGCATCTCTGAACGGTTTGTGCCCGCCTTCAGGGCGTGGAGAACTTCCAGATGGAGAGGACTGAGACGCTCTGCGAGCATCTGCCATTCCTCATCCTCCACTTCCCATTGCCACTCCTGCTCTCCCAAAAATGTTTCTTCTATAGGCGAGGACTCGGAAATTCCCTCATTCAAGTCATGCGACTTTGCATCATGGGCAACAACATGGTTAACATCGGCTTGAGCTGCAGATGCGTTCTCTTCTGGAGCGTCCGTTGATTGCAGCGGGTGCGTCCCGTTGCCGCCTAACATCTCCGACCTTCTCCTGCTCTCGGCCCTCGCTTCTTCCGAGTTACTTGAGTTCACAACGGCTTCTACTCTCATATCTTCCGAGTTCCCGGAGTTCATAAGGACTTCAGCTCTCGCTCCCTCAGAGTTACTGGAGTTTACAACTACTCCTGCACTCGTTTCTTCCAAGTTATCGGATTTCTCGATAACTTCAGCTTCGACGCCAAGCGCCTCACGCTCCTGCAAGACATCAACCTCATAGGGAGCCGCGTCAAAATCCATAACCGCCTGGAATACATCCGGTTTCTTCGCCGCAGACCTCCTGGATGATCGGCCCTTCCTCGTGGACACGACCATGTTCGTGTCCGAATCTGTATCTTCGGAGTGACCTGAGTAAGCTTCTGCTAACGGGGCTGGCTCCCGCTCTGGCTTGCTGCTGATTACTTCAGCCTGCTGCAAGGCTTCCTCCGTAAGCAGCATGTCGCGGACCTGGTCCGACTCTTGCTGTAATCTGCGCAGCTTCCCTGTATCGATCTGAACCTCAGGTATCGCTTGTACGCGTTGGGCCTCTATCTGCTCCTGAATCTCTTTTTTCAAATAACGGGTGATAATCTCTACGATTTCGGGATCCACCACATCGGGGCCGCGCAGCCGTCCCTTAAAACCTCTCAGCTCCCGCAGTTTATTCTCGGTCAAGCGAACCAGCGCTGTTATATAGGAACGCAGAGGTGCATACTCGCTTAAGGACACCACCGTCAGCACGACGCTTCGCCCGTATAATCCATGATCGTAGACCGCACTGCGAAATAAATGCCGTTTCACCTGCCGGGGCCGGGGCTGAAAGTGGTCGATGAAGCGCAACCCCTTGATTTTATCCCAATAGCTGTCCACGAGTGCAATGACTTTGGGGGCATATTGTTCCAGATCCTTGCGGCCTTCCTCCTGGTAAAAACGGCTCTTCTCCACGTCATAATCCAGCAGGTCCAGCAGCAGGTCCCATGTCAGCTCTATCGGCTGGAGGGAGAACCGGCGCTTCCATTCCCTCTCCTTCAGCTCACTGGATAAAACGCGCGGAAAGCGCGCGTACGTTTCCCGAATCGGCATATCCAGGCTATGCACGATCATAAAATCATATAGCCACTCCCGCAGGTACGTATCCAGCTTGGTATACCGCTTGCGGTAGGCCGTCCATGCCTGCTCCATCAACTCATAGCCCTGCACGGGATCGCTCCAGCCCACCCCATGGATCAGCTCGTAAAAATAAACAAACAAATAGGACAAGTCCGTATCCGGGTATCGCCCGGATCTTACTTCCTCACGCCAGTAAAAATACCATTTGAACTGGTCGCTGGCCATCTGGTCGTAGGTCGGCCAATAGCTTTTGAAAGGTACAAAAAGGGTCTCCCCCTCCACATGCCAGGCGAGCTCCCTTGCTTTCTGCACGAATTGCTGCTCCTTGGTCACGTAGCGGAAGTCCTCATCCCAATTGATACTCAGTGATTGCTGTGGTTCCACAATCAAAGATTTCTTCGTTGTTGCTGAAGCATCTCCTTGATCCTGCACCGGATTCTGCAGATCCACCCGCTTGTCCGGCAGCAGCACGTCCTGCTCATCCCCGGCCAGCTCGAATTCGGCAAAACGAATCCCTTGGTCATTCACGTGCGTAGTATGTTTTATCAAATCAATGTGATTGTCGTTGTTAGGCTTATCATTTGTCATTGAACATGAACCTCCGTCACAACTTCAATTATATCATTTAACCTGTAGGGACTTCTTTCGTTTTCACATGTTTCCTATCTGTATTATAATGGACGGAATGATAGTCGAGCGAACGACTTTACGCTGAAAGGACCTTCGAATGAATAAATGGTTGAAAGCTTTGTTGTTTCTGGTGGGTGCGGCTTTTCTGACGAGGCTGATCCCCTTCTCTTCCTGGTTCCGTATCCTGGATACGATGATCCATGAGCTGGGGCATGCCGTGATGACCCTTCTGATGTCGGGGCGGGTGCTCAGCATTGAGCTGAATCCCGATCACAGCGGCGTGACGTATTCCATGCTGGCTTCCGGCGGGTGGAGTCCGATCGTGGTCTCGCTGGCAGGTTATATGTCGGCATCGCTGTTCGCCATTCTGATGTTCTACGGCTATGCCAAGAAAAAACAGGACACCGGCCTGATCACCATTACCGTTCTTGCCCTCCTTATGATCATCTTCTTCGTTCGCGCTGGATACGGATTGTGGTGGCTCGTTATTTTTATGATCGTGAATCTGATCTTCTACTTCATTGGTGGAAAGATCCGCAATTTCTATTACCTGCTGCTTGCCTTTCTCGTACTGGAAGAGTCCGTGGTCAGTCCGCTAACCCTCCTTACCATGGCGCTGACCCGGCCCAAGCAAGCAGGCGACGCCACGAATCTGGCCAATATGACCTTTCTCCCGGCCTTCGTCTGGGCGCTGCTGTTCCTGCTGTTCTCCCTGTGGTGCGCGAAGACGGCACTGCAGCTGTTCTGGAAGAAGCGATGAATACGCGGTTTGCAAAACAACAAAGAAGCCAGCGTTATCCCATGATGCGGATGATGCTGGCTTTTTTATAACGGTTCGAATCTCATAAGGAGCAATCGACATCCTAACCTTAAATTAAGATATAACTATTCCGTTCTTAATACGTTTTATATAGAAGAGATGGGTGCAATCTTCAGGAGGGAATAGACATGAGAAGAAAAAAGCTTGTACTTTCACTTACAGTCCTATTTGTTGTTGCCTATGTCTTGTTCGGCGTATGGATTGCTCATGACACAAAGGTTATTTTAGAAAAGGCCATGAGTGGAGCCACCGATCATTCGGATTATATGAACCAAAACACATATCAAAAAATCAACCCAATCGAGCGTGGAGTTAATAAAGAAGAAAATTTCACGTACGACAAGAAATCACATCGCATAGGATTTGTTCTTCCGCTGCATTTCTTTTTCATCTCGAAAGTCTTTGTAACACAACAATATGAGAACGATAGTTTCGGATTTAGGGAACCTATCCAATTAACCCTAAAACTAAAGTCTGGGGGATGGTATGCTACCCAAGCACATATTAAGCCTTAAAAAGGTGACTCATACATGTGCTGCCTCGTGCCTATTTAGAGTTTAAGGGTACTTTTTGCGGGACACACTCACAGTGGTAAACCTTCCTCTAATTTAGCCAAGGCTTCATCCAGCATTTTAGCAAAATCCGCCTCAGGATTCTCTGCACAGTAAAACATCACCGAGATGTTTACACCTACGACTGCCCCAGCAAATGTACGCACAGCTAAGTCATCAGATTTATGGCCCGTACGTTTGGCTATCATCTCTGTGAGCAGCTGCATAGTCTGAGTCAGGTTGTTCAGTGTCGCTGCCCTAAGTTCAGGAACTGACATGATAAGCTGATTTCGCTCGCGCATCGTCTTTATCTCATCAGCAGACAACTCGGAAATTCCTGATAACATCGCATTTCTCACAGCCTGAAGTGTACTCAGTTCAGGAGGCTGATTCTCAAATGAAGCGATCAGAAGAGGATCATAGTTATCTGTGATCATCACATCCTCTTTCGTCGAAAAGTACCGAAAAAAAGTGCTAGGGGAAATCTCCGCAGCCTCCGCAATCTGCTCCACAGTTGTGGCATTGTAACCAATTTCGCGAAAAAGCCGCAGCGCATGCATTTGCACATTTGCCATGGTTTTTGCTTTTTTGCGCTCGCGCAATCCGCCATTCCCTTTATTATTCGTTGACACTTCAATCTCACTCCTTAATGCTAGTTTGTTCAGACTCCATGTCTCCATCCCCTCTTTACGCCAAGCATGAAGGTACTGAATACAACTCTAGCGCGGGAACGACCTTGATCGGTTGAATCCGCAAAAGGCGAGGATTTTAATCGAGTCTACATATATAGTGATAGTTTGTTCCATTTAAATGTGTATGTCAAATTTTGAAAGGTGTTAAACTCCAACATCCGTAACTTCATTACGGTGTACCCTCGTCTTCACGAATCCCATCGTTATGAGAGCACCCAAAACTGCAACCCCTGCGCATACCCACAACGTGATTCCCATTCCATGAACAAAAGCGGACTTCACCGAATCTATCAATGTGGTCGACTGAATCTGGCGAGCCACAGCTACACCAGCCGATACGTTTCGTCGTATCGATTCCACAGCTTCTGCAGGTAATCCTTGTAAATCCAGTTTACTTCGATACCCACTGCTAAGTACGGTGCCCAAGATAGCTACTCCCATCGTTCCGCCAACCTGGCGTAAGGCCATGAGGAGCGCTGAACCCACACCACTTGTTTCGGCAGTAAGCGCGGACATTGCCTCATCCATAGCAGCTGGCAGTGCAAATCCAATTCCGAGTCCGACAAAGGTTACCCATATCGCGGCAAATCCATAACCACTAGTAACACCCGTATTGGCTCCAATAACCAAAGCAATTCCGAGTACTAAAAAGCCGAATGAAAGAGTGACCTTGGTACCGAAACGGGACTGGAGCAGATCAGATACTTGTGATCCAATCAATAGCCCGCCTACGAGCGGCAATAATCGTAACCCTGCACTTAATGCATCCACCCCTTCTACCGCTTGGAAGTATTGCGGCATGACAAACAACACCCCAAACATGGCAAAAGAAACAACCGTCGCCAATACAGTCCCCCAGGTGAAGCTTCGCGAACGGAACAAAGCAGGATCTATAAGCGGATGACTCGTTCGGCGCTCCCATACGATAAAGACCACTAGAAGTAATAGTCCTGTGAGGATTGTAGTCATTGCTGTGATATCCCCCCAGCCTCTTTCCCCCACTTCGATTACGCCGTAGGTTACACCGACTAGACCGACACTTGAAGTCAGTATTCCGATGAGATCCAACCTTTGATTCTGTAAGCCTCGGGATTCTGGCAGAAGGAAAGAAACTGCAAACAGAGCGATAACTATGAGCGGAATATTAATAAGAAACACGGACCCCCACCAGTAATTATCGAGTAACCATCCACCTAGAACTGGACCGAGCGGAATACCAAAAGCGTTAGCCATCATCCAAACTCCTATTGCCTTAGGTCGTTCTTTTTCAGAAAACATCACGGGTATGATGGACATAGACAAGGGTACCAACAGTGCGGCGCCAAGTCCTAGTAAAGCACGTCCTGTTATGAGCTCCCAAGGGGAACTAGAATAAGCACACACTAACGATGCGGCTCCGAAAATAATCAGCCCGATGATGAGCATCTTTTTACGCCCTAACCGATCCCCCAGTAAACCTGCCGGAAGCAGCGCTGCCGCAAATACAAGATTGTACGCATCCGCAAACCATTGAAGCTCCCCATTCGTTGCCTGCATGTCTGTAGCTAAAATAGGCAAAGCAAGGTTGAGGATCGTCATGTCCAAACCCACTGCGAGTATGCCTATGGCAAGTGCCCCCAACACCCACCATCTTCGTTTGTATTGACTGTTCATGGAAGTTACCACCTTTCAATATTGGATTATATTGGCACTTACAATCAATTGAGAGTTTATGTCATTTGATTCTAACTGTCAATAAATTATTTGGGGAATTCATACACTTTGGCTTTAGGGTCAAAATATCGCACAAAAAAGCCATCCCTTCGCTCAATCGAAGGGATGGCTTTTTCGTGTGTGCTTCATTCACTTGCGCTGTATTTTGCTTTAGCTGTGCTATAGCCGAATAGTCTCTGAGAACCATGGTCACGAACACTATCCCACCCTTTTTGTGAAAAATACGACCTGCCTGGAGGCATATTCATGAACGATTCTGTGACTCCAGAACCATCTCATGTGAAGAATTCTGTCGAGAATAGAGGAGGATTGACCTCCTCTTCGTCTAATATATGTAAGTACGGAGTTAGACGAATTCGTCCATTTGTTTCTGCATGCGATATGGGTGAATTCGTGGAAAAGACGTTAGCAGAAATCAGGGGAATACTTAATTAAATTATAAAGATTAGATAAACTATTTAAGGACGGGGATTTCAATGAGTAGCTTGTTACTAACCTCTTGTGGTTTTTATACTGAAGATATTAAAAACCAATTTCTGGATTTTATTGATAGAGATATTTCTCAATTAAAGGTCTCTATTATTACAACAGCATCCCCTATGAAAGAAAATAATAAATATGCACAAATGGCAATGCAAGATTTCAAGGACATGGGGTTTCAGCATATTAATTTTGTAGATATAGAATTTGATGACCCGCAAATTCTCATCCATAGAGATGTTATATATATCAATGGTGGAAATCCATTTACATTATTGTATTACGCTAAGAAAAGTGGTGCTGATGAAATTATTAAAACACTGGCCGCACAGAATGTAATTATAATTGGAGTAAGTGCTGGAGCGTTATTACTGGGGCCGAATATTAACATTGTCGATTTCTTTACTCCACAGATGAACACAATGGATTTAACGGATTTTAAGGCATTAGGTGTAACCGACAAGCTTATTTTTCCTCACTATGATAGAGAGGACGTATTTAAAGATAGTACTAATAAAACAATTGAAGAGAGAATAGTAGAATTTGAATCCAATGAGAACTGTAAGGTGACAAGGCTTAAAGATGAAGAATATATCTCAATCTTAATGAACCAAGCACATTGAAAGTCGTGAATTCATTGAAAGTAGCTCGAAGAAGCCCCTGACATCTGCTAACACCATATTCACGCTGCGGGGCTACACCCCTTGGTCTGCCAGAGGGATTTCGAGGAAGTAGTATCCGGCAGACAACTCCTGCAAGGCTAAGTCTTCGACCCAGTCGCTGACGCTACTTTAAGCCTTTCGGGTTCGTGAATACAACAACGTTAGCTGAAATTGCCGAA
>NZ_JBCMXJ010000005.1:0-1130866 GCF_050475945.1 Paenibacillus solani | reverse complement strand
TCCGCTAAGGAGCTTTTGACATCGAAGCAGAATCAGGCGGACAACCCTGCGAACCTAACCGCAGTCGTGGCCGGCTCCCCTGGAGCCTTAAGGTTCTCGGGTTCGTGAATACGAAACGTTATATGAAAGGGACAGTTCATTAAATATAAGTGAGGAGAATGCTGTGATGATTTCAATAATGAAAAGATTCGCATTCTGGTTTTGTTTACTTTCTTTATTGATTTGTTTCTTTAATTTCTCTGGAAATGATGATAAGAACCTTTTAATTTTCCTTACTAACCCTATTAACTTGCTATTAGTTGATTGGCTAACAGATATTAACACAAATCCAGATACAACCAAATTCTTTCAACCATTAATATACTTTTTTCATTTATTGTTTTGGATCGTATTAGGGTTTGTAATAGATTTAATAATAAAGATTATCAAAAAGCATAAAAGAGATTTAAGAAGTAAATAAAAATATTGATAAAACAAGAATTTGAAGTGATATCGAAGAAGTTGTCCCCATCATATAACACCGTATTCACGCTGCGTCTCTATCGCTCCTTGGTCCGGCCGAAGCAGGAAGAAGAGGTTTCAAAGAAGTCTATTCAGTAGCAGAGAAGCAAATTCAGCCGGACAACCTTGCACTGCCTAACCGCGTCGCGGCCGTTCCCTCCGGTCACTTAAGCCAGTGAGGATTCGTGAATACAAAGACGTTATGTGAAATTCCCTAAGAGCTTTAAAACATAATGACACTTTTTGGAGGTTAATTGATGGGAGCATGGGGAACTGGAATTTTTGAGAACGATGATGTATTAGATTGGAAGGCAGATTTACTTGATTCTGATGACATCGAATTAATTGAAGAGACGATTGAAGAAGTATTAGAAGAAGATTATATTGAGTCAGATTTAGCTTCAAATGCTCTAGGGGCAATTGAGATCCTTGCAGCATTACAAGGTAGTCCTGGGAAAGAGATATTGAATAATAAAAGTAATACTGAAGATCTATATGACTGGATCAATACACATAAAGGTAAAGGAAAAAAGCTCATTTCAAAAGCTAAAGGAGTACTTAAGAAAATTAAGAAAGATTCAGAACTAAAAGAGCTATGTGAAGAATCAGAAGAATATCCGTTCTGGTTAAATACAATAAATGACTTAGAAAATTGATTGTAAAGAAATTGATAGCTATTCGAGAAGAGGGAACATCACATAACATAATATTCAGGCAGCGGCTCCGTTGGAGCCTTTGGGCTGCGGGGTGGATTTCGAAGAGGAAATTTCAGCAGACAACCCCTTCGGGGTTCATGAATACAGGAACGTTATGTGAAAGATTGTGCAAATCAATTTTGAAGGGGGATACAATGAAGAGTAACTATTGGGAGAATTTTTTGAATCCCCAAACTCTTAAAGGGAATCTAATAAAAACTTCAATGTTTATTACTGCATTTGAGCTATTAAAAGATAGAATAATTGACCATCCGAAAACACTGTTTTGTGATGATCTTGACTCAGAAGGATGGATAATAAATGAAAACTACCAAATCAAAGTTCTATCAAGGAATAAGAGTCCTCTATATGCTTCACTAGACTGGTTTGAAGAAATGGAAACAATCTCCGAGAAGGATATAGAGATATTTAACAAACTTAAGAACTATCGAAACAAGCTAACTCACGAAATGGCTGATATAATTTCACAAGGGATTAATGAAGAAGAATATTATAAATTGTTTTCAGACCTGATTAATTTCTTTGAAAAGATTGATAAGTGGTGGATATTAAATTTTGAATTAGCGATTGATCCAGATATAGAGATTGAACATGTCGATGAGAATTCTGTACTGTCCGGGCCAGTTTTAATGCTGAAGGTTATGTTGGATATAGTCTTCTCAGACGAAAAAGAATCATGGAAATATTACAACGATTTTGTTAAGACATATGTAAATAGATAGCGTAGCTTTGAAGGCACGATCCATCACATAACATAGTATCTACGCTGCGGGCCGTTCAGCCCTTGGTCTGCAAGATGTGATTTGGGGAAGCGATTTCAGCAGACAACCCTGCGAGGCTAAGTCCGTAGGACCCAGTCGCTTGCGCTCCTTTAACCCCCTCGGGTTCGTAGATACAAGAACGTTATGCGAAACCTCGGGAATACTAAACAAAGGGTGATAAGCAATGAATAAGGATCAATATTTTAAAGATCTTGAAGAAATAATAACAGACAAGATTTTTATTGGAACATCAGCAACAGATCTTCAGAGAGAAATTGAAGTAAATAGTTGGAGAATATCGATTATCTGAGAAAGTCACAATGGAAGAGTTCAATAAATTTATAAATAAAATAATCAGTCAAAGGCAAAAACAAATTAATGATTCAAGTTCAAACAGAGGGATGTATTTTTATTTATGGTTTGATTGGATAGCAAGTCAGTTGAGATTCAATTTAATCTCTGATACTAATGAGAAGTTACCGTTCAACTGCAAATTGCAATTTGTAGAGGATCCACTGGATATCATAAACGATTTCATAAACTCACCATTTCATAATGGGATACCTATTGAAGGAATCGATGATAAATCAGAAGAAGAACCTGCATTAAAGATATTTAAAGTGCATTTAAATAGACAGTAATATGGAATGTATCTCGAAGAAGTCCGAGGCATCGCATAACACAATATTCACGCATCGGGCCATTCGGCCCTCGGTCCGGCGGAAGTTAGAAGTGGAATCGGTGAGGAATTTCAGCAGTAAGGAAGCGAATTCAGCCGGACACATCCGCACCGACTAACCGTATCGCGGCTGCCCCTGGCGGGGCATAAGTCGGTGGGACGTCGTGAATACGGGAACGTTATGCGACAGAATCAACAAATAGAAAAACACAAAAAAGAACTCTTGTTCTCTTTTTGGAGGGGTGCTAGAGTATATTTGAAATCACATTATGATAATGGAGGTGAATTTTTATGGCGGTTAAACATATTCCAACAAATGTTGTGCACAGCGGAAGTAAAGGTGGAACTACTGGATGTGGGACGAATACCAATGAACATTCGGATCATTGGGTAAGCTCTGGTGAAGTGTTACTTGTAATAAAAATGGTTGCAAGAACTAAAAACGGTAAAACAATGACTGCCCTTCGATGAGTTTTAGGGTAGTCATTGTTTTTAAAGAATGTGTTTTGTAAGTTTCAGGTCTTCAAACATATATCCTATTTTACAAAAAGACCGTGCATTTATTAAAAACTATTATTTTGTAACTCACTAAAGAGTTGAAGAGCATCTTTGAAGCCTTGTATGTAGATACTTCTTTCCATGATGGACTGGAGAGAAATTTGGGCGTCTTCATAAAGAAAAACCGTATGTTGAAATTGATCGGGTAAAGCTTCACGAATTGTTTTGAAATATTGATCTATTTCTGAAGAAAGATGATTGTATTCGGTATGATATTTTGAAAGTTCAGTGTAAAGTAATTCTAACCGTATTCTTATGAGTGGTTCTGCTAATGATTCTAATGTATTAACCATATGTATCCTCCTCGTTAACTCTATAGAGTTATTATATAACCTTATGAAGTTAATTACAAGGTGAATATTTGACTTTATAGAGTTAATACTTCGCTTTTCGTTGATGATTGCTGGTGTGGGGGATAAGATAGAATTATGGAGGGGAAGAAATGACATTTATTAAGTGTAATATAAGAGAACTTATGGCAGAACATCGAATAGATGATATAACCGAATTGATGGCGAAATCAGGATTAAGTCGGAATTCGATCAACAAGTTATACAGGGAAACCAATATAGAAACAACAAAATTAGAAACCTTATTCAAGCTATGCGATACATTCAACTGCAAATTATCTGATCTGATTGAATATATACCTGGAGAAGATGTATAGAGGAGGTATATTCGAGAAGAGATTCCGTCGTATAACATAATTCAAGCAGCGGCTCCTAACAGAGCCTTGGTCTGCGGGAAGGATTTCGAGAAGGTATTCCAGCAGACACATCCGACATTCGTCGGACGTCTTGAATACAGGAACGTTAACTGAAATAACCGAAAGGATGACAAACGATGAACATTAAACAAATTAGTAATAAACACGTTTTATTTTGCAGTAATCAATTTTTTGATTTGAATATTCATTTAATCTTGGGAGCTAAGAATACTTATTTAATTGATACTGGTCTAGGTTCCGATTTTGTGCAACCTGCTGTAGATTACATAAACCAAATCACTAAGCCCTTAATTATTATTAATACTCACCATCATTGGGATCATGTTTTTGGAAACAATAGATTTAAAGATTGCTTAATCATCTCTCATCAACTTTGTAGAGACATTATTGAAAAAGAATGGGACACGGTGGTAAATAAATATTCCAAATTCAGCATGGGAGAAGTGAAGAAATGCCTTCCCAATTTGATGTTTGAAAAGGAGCTATTCTTTCCAGAAGATAAAATAAGATTGATTTATACACCAGGACATACAATAGATTCTATAAGTGTGGTGGATGAAGAAGAAAAAGTAATTAATGTAGGAGATAATATTGGAGATACAATGGAGGAAATCATTCCAGCTCTGTATTGTGATAAAAAACACTATAGAGAAACAATAAATACATACAAAAATTTAGATATGGAAACATGGATATCAGGCCATAATATTGTATTAAAAAAGGATGTAATTGAAAAAATAGAAAAACAACTAGAATCATTAGTAGAGTGATTCGAAGAAGTCGGTTACATCAGTTAACATAGTATCTACGCTGCGGTCCGATCGTCCCTTGGTCTGCATGAGGCAATTTATGAAAGCAGTCTCAGCAGACAACCCTGCGAGGCTAAGTCTGTCGGACCCGGCGCATTTGCGCCTTAAGCCTCACGGGTTTGTCGATACGGAAACGTTAGATGAAATTACGATGCAAGTTCTTATCAAAAACTATGAGGTGCATAATGCCAAGACAAATTACATTGGGTGATGGAAGAACAGTAGAAGTTGAATGTATAAGCTGCGCATTGACAAGTGGTTTGATTACTCCACCAGGTGGAGTAATTTTTGAATCAAGCAACTTTCATGTCCATCAGGATGTTGCTTACCCAATCAAAGGGTTAGTTATTTTGGCTTCAAAGAGACATTTTTACTGCATGGATGAATTAACAGATGAAGAGCGATTAGAATTTATTTCGTTAATTCATAAGCTCAGAAGTGAACAAAGAAAACGATTGGGAATTGAAAAGGTCTATTATTTTTATAATGAAGATACAACACATCACTTTCATTTATGGATGGTTCCTAGATATGAATGGATGTACCAATTTGGAAATTCAGTAGAATCATTAAGACCGGCATTATTACATGCAAGGAATAATATGAATGACGATGAGAATATGAAAAGTGTAGAAGAAGGGGTTAGCATGTTAAGAGAGGGCATGAGGGATTTTGTGAGTAGCTCAAGGTAACTCCATCTAACAACGTATTCACGCTACTGGCAATCGCCCTTGGTCCGGACCGATGTAGAAAAGCCGAGGGTGAATTCAGCAGGACAACTCCTGCGAGGCTAAGGCTTCGCCCCGTTCCCTTCGGTCACTTAAGCCTCTCGGGTTCGTGAATACAAGAAACGTTATAAGAAATCCCCGCGAAAAATAAAAACTATCATAAAGAAAAGAGAGATCAATATGAACATATCAATCCGAGAGATAACTGAAAATGATCCTTTGATTATCTCAAATTCTTTTAAAGAACAAGGTTGGAATAAACCAGTATCTCTTTATGAGGGATATATTTCTGAACAAAATAATGGGGAAAGAGTCACATTGATAGCAGAAGTTGATGGGCTATTTGCTGGGTATGTGAACGTAATTTGGAAATCTTTTTATCCTGCATTCAGGGACAATGCTATCCCAGAAGTTAGTGATTTTAATGTTCTATTAAAATATCGGAGATTAGGTATTGGTTCTAAATTAATGGATCGAGCCGAAGAAATAATAAGTGAAAGATCATCAGTTTCTGGAATCGGAGTAGGAGTATTTTCTGATTATGGTAATGCTCAAGTGTTATACGTAAAGCGTGGATATGTTCCAGACGGGAAAGGGATACATAACGGACAACACTATGTTAAGTACGGGGATAGAGTTGTTATAGACGATGATATTGTTCTCTATTTCACAAAAAAATTGAACGATTAAAACTTGATGGTATTGCTTCGAAGGTATGGAAATCTTATAACAACGTATTCACGCATCTGGCTATTTAGGCCCTCGGTCCGCCGCGGAGAGAATTCGGGGAAGTTAGTTCAGGCGGACACACCCCTTCCCCTAAGATAAGAGCTATCTAAGGGTAATGGGCGTCGTGAATACGAGAGACGTTATAGGAAATCAGCGCGATAAAAAGGAAAAAGTTTGTTATCGATCAATAAACAATAACGCAACATTAGAGTAATTATTCATCTGACAGAATCATTTCTAGAAGAGGTGGACAGTGTGTTGAATGAACAAATAAGATATGAAATTAAGAATAGCAAGACTCTTTGTGGCCCATTTACATCATTCGATTTAGAAAAAGCCCCTGATATCCCTCAGTATCTATTCGAGGAATGGTTTCAATCTGCACTAGATAACGATGTTCATGAGCCGCAATCCATGACGCTATCATCAGTAGATAAACATGGTTTTCCTGATTCACGTGTCCTCATATTAAAAGATATTGATGAAGATGGTTGGTACTTTGCTACAAGTTCCAATAGCAAAAAAGGAGAACAGCTTCGAAATAATCCCAATGTTTCATTATGTTTTTATTGGTCGAAAGTTGGTCGACAAATACGAATTCGTGGGAAAGCGATGGAGATGGGTAAAAAACTAAGCACATTAGATTTTATGAAACGAGGTACTGTTGCAAAGGCAATAGCATTAATTGAAAGACAAGCCAAATATTAGTGAACCCATCAGAATTAGAAGATAATTTACAAGAAAAACTAAATGAACTTATTAAGAATCCTGAACTTGTCTCATCTTCTTGGACCCTTATATCAAGTGACTGCTAGAGAAGTTGAGTTTTGGCAAGCGAATGAGGATAGAAAACACACAAGATTACAGTATAAATTAGATTGTGACAGGTGGACTAAAAACATACTCTGGCCATAAGAATCGTTTGAAAGTAATTCGATGAAGGCGCCGACATCCTATAACAATGTGTTCACGCATCGGTGCTCACGTCCCTCGGTTGTCAGATGTATAATCAAGGAAAAAGCTCAGACAAGATAGGAGCTATCTAAGGCTGGGTCGCGTCGTAAACACCAAAACGTTATCTGAAAGATGTGCAAAGGATTATTAAAGATAAGGAATGATGAGAAATGGAAGTAAGGCAAATGTCTACTGCCTTTCTGTTTAATGAAAATAAAGTACTATTGATGAAGAAAGACTCAAGTAGAATCACAGAAACAGAGTTCTGGACAGGGCTTGGTGGACATTTAGAACCAGATGAGTTGAATTTTCCGAAGAGGGCTTGTATTCGAGAAATCTTTGAGGAATCCGGAATACAAGAGGAAGAGATTGAAGAATTAAAATTAAGGTACATATTATTACGAATCAAAGATGAAGAAATAAGACAACAATTTGTATATTTTGGAAAAACCAAGAGAACCAACTATATAAATTCAGAAGAAGGAGAACTACATTGGATTGATAAAGATAAGATTTTAGAGTTGAGATTATCTAAGATCGTAAGCTTCATGGTGAAACACTTTTTGGAGAACCCTAACAAAAACGAAATAATCATAGGAACAATTACAATAAATAATGAAGAGAGCCCAGAAATACAATGGTCAGAACTTAAAGATCCAAAGATTTTTTAGCATATTCGAAGAAGACACATCCATCAGATAACACAATATTCGCGCTGCGGGCCATACGGCCCTGGATCTGCCAGAATTATTTTCGAGGAAGAGGATTCAGGCAGATACATCCATTCCCCTAAGATAAGAGCTATCTAAGGAGAATGGACGTCGCGAATAGTACAACGTTATCTGAAATTCGGGTGAAATTTATAAGAAGGAGAAGTATATGAACAAAATAAAAGATCTTCTAAGAGATGTACAAAATAATAATTTTAAAACACCTAAGGAAACAGACATGAATCAACTAGTCCAAGAAATGATTCTACACATCGGGTCGATTGATGATGAATTAAGAGATAAGCTCATTTATGGAACTTTATGTAGATGGATAATGGATCAAGAACTAAGTATAGATTTAGTAAGACAATTGTTATATGTGACTTTGGATGATGATCATTTATTCCATGGAATAGGTGATTTTGATCAAGATACAGTATTTACACGTTCCTTTTCAGTCCTGTTCATACCACTTGCTTTACATTATAACGATATCTTCAATTATTTAACTGAATCTGATTATGAATATATATACTCGAGAGTAACCTTGTATTTTGAACGTGAGAAGGATTTTAGAGGATATATATTAGATAAGGGATGGGCACATTCGATTGCACATGCAGCTGATGCTTTAGATTCGATAGCGGCTGCGTCCTATTATTCTCGTGATCATTTATTGTTTATTTTAGAGATGATAGGAGAAAAGGGTTGTGTTAATAACTATTACTATATAAACGGTGAAGATGAAAGGATGGCAGAAGTAGTCATTCAAATTGTAAAGCGTAATATTCTAAAGAAAGATATTTTACTTAATTGGGTTCAACAACTTGGTCGCTTTAAAAGATTAGACATATATCCTCAAGATGATATAAAAAGAGGAAATACAAAAAATCTTTTGCGTAGTGTCTATTTTAAATTACTGGATGTTAGTGGGTTTGAGGTTATAACAAATGAAATAGTAAAAACATTAAAACAAATCTAAAATCTAGCTAAATCGAAGAAGTCCCGAAGATCCGATAACACCGTATTCACGCCGCGTCGCTTATACTCCTTGATTCGCCCGAAGGGGACAGTGCCAGGAAGTGAACACAGGCGAATAACCCTGCGAGGCTAAGTCTGCGATCCGGCAGCGTTGCTGCCTTAAGCCTCTCGGGTTCGTGAATACAAGAACGTTAAGTGGAATTACTGCATTACAGACCTTATATAAATAAAAATAATCAACAAAACCTATAAAAGCGTTATAAAATGAGTTATACTGAGGTAAGAATAAGTAAGGAGCCGTGCGCTAACACGACTCCAAAGTACAATAACTGCATAAAGAGCAGTCGGCCACACTAGTTAGGTCGCAGAATAGACCGTTTCCTTAGGCAGGGCGGTCTATTTCTTTTTCATGTAGGTAAGCAATGCCAGAATGAACATGCCGAACATGAACATTAAGGTAAGTGCATCTTTGACCTCCATGGGCATCACCTCCCTTCTGGGAGATTAGCCGACCGCCCTTATAGCCGTATATTGTACTAGAAAATTATAACATATTAAAGATAATGAAATGCCATTAAAATGCTATAAATAACTAGAATAAATAGAAAACAATATTTATATCTAACCGTATATGAGAATGTAAATACAGAGAAGTCAGGAACATCACTTAACAATGCATCTATGCTACGGGGCATTCGCCCCTTGGTTGTCAGAAGAAACTCATAGAAGTGAATTCAGACAACACGCGACCCGACCTAAGATAAGAGCTATCTAAGGCCGGGTCGCGTCATAGATACAGTGAACGTTATCGGAAATTATCTGTATTAATAGAATAGAGAGAGAGTTAAAGTCCTCAAGAATGAGGTGAAAAATGAAAGTATTTAGAAAGAAAACAATACCAATGAAAGTTAAAAGCATGTTATTTTTTTGTGTAGTAGACGAAAGAAAATATGATGTAGTATTTCGAGCATATTCTGGTAAATATAAGTCATCGTTTGTAGAAATCATTTTTAATTGGAAGGATACGTATTGCATAAATCTATATAAGCCAAGTGTGCGTGCAATATTAATCGAACACACAATTAGTAAGGGATGGAAACCATATAATGAAAAACAAATAATTAGAGTTTCGGATAGCAGTGAAATCATTGAAGAATTATCCCTAAAAGAACTATAACTATATACCGGAATAGAAATAGAATGACGCAGGTAAAATTCGGAGATGGCAATAACATCCGATAACAAAGTATCTACGCTTCGGGCCATATGGCCTTGGTCTGCTAGATGTGAATCGGGATAGCGATTTCGGCAGACAACCCTACGAGGCTAAGTCAGTTAGACCCAGTCGCTGGCGCTCCTTTAAGCCTCTTGGGATCGTAGCTACAAGAACGTTATGTGAAACCACCGAAATCATATTCTATTGGGGGATCATCATGGAAGAAATTAAAAACTCAGAAATGCAAGACGGGGTCATTACTTTGGTAGATGTCTTAGGTTGGAAAGGGATATGGAAAAGAAATTCGAATGCTCTATTTGAATTAAGTAACCTAATAAATCTAGTAGATGAAAGAGCAAGTGAAATAACCAGTGAAGATAAATTTAAACAAGAAAAAGCAAAGAGATTTAAAAAGATAAAGCCGGAGATTAGAAGTATTTCTGACACAATTGCAATAATTACTTACCTTTAGTGAAGGAAGCATTGGATTTTCGGATTTATTGGATTTCCACGCCGTTTTGTCAGCATTGTTAATTACAAAAGGCTTAGATTTTGGTTTAGGTATTAGAGGGGCAACAAGCGTTGGTAAATTCATAAGCAAAGATAATATATTTGTTGGTCCGGCAATTGATGAAGTAGCTGCTTGGTATGAAATATCAAATTGGATTGGAGTCATACAAACTCCAAGTGCAAAAAATATATTTCTAAGAGATACTTTTAGCAATTTATTAGTTGAATATAACGCACCTATTAAGGGCTTAGGAACCTATAAAACATACTGTCCAAACTGGCCTACAGCATGGAAAAATTCACAAAAGAAAACAGACACACAGTTACATGAAATTTTTAAGAAAATGAATCCTATGTATCCTGAAGTAGCTATTAAATTACAAAATACAATAGACTTTTACGATTTTTCAAAAGATCTTAAGGTGAGCTTTAAATGATTGTTGAGGATAGATCATAGAAGTCGGTGACATCACATAACAACATATTCACGCTTCGGGACATTCGGCCCTCGGTCCGGCAGCAGTCTGATGTTGATTCGATGAGGCATTTCAGTATACGAGGAAGCAGATTCAGCCCGACACATCCGCACCGACTAAGCGCATCGCGCCCGGCGACTTCGTCGCCTTAAGTCGGTGGGACGTCGCGAATACAACAATGTTAGACGAAATTATTGTTTGATAAATATCTACAAGAATCCAAATGCTTTCATCAATAATATGAACAACAAATAATGAAGCACTGAAGGAGACTAACGATGAAAGATCCAAGAATTGAACAACTCGCTAAAAAACTTATTCAATATTCAGTGAAGCTGCAACGAGGAGAAAAAATATTAATTGAGGTTGATGGATTGGAAATCCCCTTGGCCAAAGAATTGGTAAGGCAGTCTTATCTCGTAGGTGGAGTCCCATTTCTATTAATAAATAATCATGAGTTATTAAGAGAGATTTTGATTGATTGTACTAAGGAACAATTAATAGCAATGGCATCTTACGATCTAAATCGAGTAAACGATATGCAAGCCTATATACTTATTAGAGCTGGGGAGAATATGAGTGAATTAAGTGGTGTATCTCCTGAAAAAATGGCGTTGTACAGGAAGCACTACTCTCAACCAATTAATGGAAGACGATACAACAATACAAAATGGTGTATTCTTCGTTACCCGAATCATGCCATGGCACAGCAGGCGAACATGTCAACAGAGGATTTTGAGGATTTATATTTTAATGTGTGTAATCTGGACTATTCAAAAATGGGTAAAGCTATGGATAATCTAATTGAGTTAATGGAGCAAACAGACAAAGTTAGAATTATAGGAGAAGGAACGGAACTAACATTTTCGATTAAAGGCATGCCTTGTATTAAAGATGCAGGAATTATGAACCTTCCAGATGGTGAAGTTTATACGATGCCAGTTAAAGATTCCGTAAACGGAATTATCACGTATAATACACCTTCTTTAAAAGAGGGCTTCACTTACGAGAACATTCGTTTCGAAATAAAAGACGGTGTAATTATACATGCTACCGGAAATGATTCAGAAAGAATTAATAAATTATTGAATACGGATCAGGGTTCGAGATATTTTGGTGAATTTGGAATTGGTCTTAATCCATATATTGAGCATGTGATGAAGGATACTTTATTTGATGAAAAAGTATGGGGAAGCTTTCATTTTACTCCTGGATGTGTTCCGGTTAGTTCACCAGGAAATGATAATTGGTCTGAGTTACACTGGGATATTGTTAATATCCAAAGGCCTGAGTACGGCGGGGGAGAGATATGGTTTGATGATATATTAATCCGCAAAGATGGGATGTTTATTCCTAATACTTTAAAAGGATTAAACCCTGAAAACTTAAAGTGATAATATCGACTTCATATTTATACATTTTTATATAGAAGATCCCTCCAATAATATAAAAAGACCCATAGAATCCATTTCTCTTATTCGGGCTAAATATAAAAAGAGATGGAGAACTAGCCCTATCTTCACAAAATCAGATATTTAGTGAAGGCATCCATAGTTATTTCAGTATGAAACGAAAAGTTAATCAAAAAAGACTAAAGGATTCGGATTTGTTACCAATTCAAAGGAGACAATAACCTCGTCTAACAATGCATTCCAGCATCGTCGCTGACACTCGTCGGTCGCCAAGGGAAGTATCAATGAAGCAGACTCAGGCGACACATCCAACCGGTTAAGTCTCACGATCCGGTCTTACGTGCCTTAAGCCGCTTGAATATTAAGGAGTATTTTTTATGAATGATAAACTGGAAGTTTTTGAAGAGGCAATTTCAGATGTAGGTTACTGGTCTTGGTGGGCAGAAAAATTACCAGAGGTATTTCAAATCGAATTTGGAGGGACTCATATTTGGTCACCACCTATCAATTCAAGCAGCCCACCGTCAGGTCAAGTTGCTTTGAGATTTGGTAATCCTGTCTCTATTAGTTTTCTAAAAAGCGTTACTTCTAATTTACCGAATAATTGGACTGATTTATTTAGAGAGGACCAATTAGAATCTTTTTCAATAAACTATGGAGAGTTCAAATTTAACAATTCGAATTATATTAAAGAATTATTGAAATCAGATACTCATGTTGAGACAACATTTGGACAAGATCCATTACTGATGATCGATAATGATAATTCTAATGTTAGTCTTGCTTTCTTAGCTGGTGAGGTTGGATTCATCATTATCGCACAAGAACTTAGAATAATTAATCAGAATGGAGATCTTGAATTAAATGATATAGAAGAATTAGTTTCTAGATGGTGGAGTTATTGGAAAGAGTATTGGAAAGTAAAGGGCACAAAAGATGAACTTCCAAAGGATTATGCATGTGAAGTAACAATACCTTTGAAAGCTGATCAATGATGAACCGTACATCAGATAACATTATATTCACGCATCGAGCCTGACGGCTCCTCGGTCCGCAAGAAGTGATCGGCAGGGAAGTATATTCAGCGGACACATCCGCACCGACTAACCGCATCGCGGCCAGCTGCTGTCGCAGCCTTAAGTCGGTGGGACGTCGTGAATACGGGAACGTTATGTGACATCACTGCATGAGATATTTTCAAGGAAATTCTAGGTAGTTCGTTTAAGTCCCATAATCGTAGCTCGTGGGAGCGGTAAATCTTATGATGCAGGAGTTATCAAAAAGTAATGGAATAAATTAAATATGGGTTGGATAATTTTGTTGATAATTGTAGAGCAGTGAATATACGAGATTCAAAAAATATACATAAAGAGAGTTTGATAGTTGAAGGTGCGTTCATTCTTAGGGATAGAAAAAGCTGGAAAGGAAGCGGCTTATGTTTACTATTTATGATTGGTTTGGCTATCAATTGCCGAATAAGGAACGTTTTCAGTTGATAAAAGAAGCTGGATTTGATGGGGTTTTATTATGGTGGAGCGATGGCTTTGGGCGTGACTGCTTTGGCCAGAACGATTACCGCAAAGGGCCGCAAATTGCGCGAGAAGCGGGTCTTTTTATAGAAAATATCCACGCACCAGTCCAAAGTGAAAACAACCTCTGGCTTGACAATCTGGACGGTGAAATCGTAACTGATTGCTATTTGCAATGTATTGCAGACTGCGCCGAATTCGGGATTCCGACAATGGTGTTACACTTGCCTAACGAGGATAATCCATGTAACACATTGGGACTGGATAGAATTAAGAGAATCACTGAAAAAGCTGAACAGCTTGGTGTCAATGTTGCAGTGGAGAATTTATGGAACCTTTCCAATTTGGCATATGTGCTGGATCATGTGGATTCCCCCCGTATCGGGTTCTGTTATGACTCCGGACATCACTACCGCCATTATCCAAAAGATGATTTATTATCTATGTACGGTTCTCGGCTGATGGCACTACATTTACATGATAATAACGGAAGTTATGCCCAACACGGGTTACCCTTTGACGGCACGCTTGATTGGTCTACAATCATGAAAGGAATTGCGGGAACAGATTATTCAGGTGCGACTGCAATAGAGGCCATGAATTGGGACTATAAGGATTTATCGGTTAATGAGTACTTACATAAAGCGTTTGAGCGAGCAAAAAGGTTGGAAACATTAAAACTAAGGTTTGAAGAATAGAATAGTAAAGCAATTGATAAGGAATTTTAATAGAAAAGAACAAGATCATAGTAGAGATAATAAACTAATTGTTAGTTATTCATGATGGCAATGACATCACATAACATCCTATTCACGCTTAGAGGCTATCGCCCCTTAGTTGCCAGATGTATAATCGTGGAAGGAAGCTCAGACAACAAACGCCCCAACCTATGATAAGAGCTATCTAAGGTTGGGGCGTTTCGTGAATACAACAACGTTATATGAAATCAGTGCAGAAGAGGAGATGCTAATACTGGAAATACAGGTAAGATTTTTTAAACTACCACGAATTCTGATCATTGTACTTGTATTGTTGTCTGTACTAGGATTAAGTCTCTATTTCACTTATCCATTAAAAATTCAAAATGTATTACAACAGACAGAAAATATTGAGAGGATTCATGTTACTTATATTTCAAATAGCAAGTTTACTAATTACTTGTTATCCAAAGATCAAGGTATTCACTTTAATGAGTTAATTCAACTAATGGATGAGATTACATACACCAGAAAATTAAATACTTTTCAAGGTGGGAGTGGTGATGTGATTTTCATGACAGTCTTTTATAGGGGAGATGATGGGGAAAGTAATAACTACTCTGTTGATATTCGTGAATTGGGGATCATTATCTGTCATAAAAAGGAATATAAAATGGACGGGGATTCAACGGAGTTAATTAATAAACTTGTAAATTGGATAATGAGTAATGGAAGTAAACTCGAGGACGGCGCAGACTCCATATAACACCGTATCTACGCTGCGGGTTTCACCCTTGGTTCGCGAGAAGTCCTAGGCATAGAAGAGAATTCAACTCACAACCCTGCGAGGCTAAGTCCGTTGGACCCGGTCGCATACGCTCCCTTAAGCCTCTCCGGTTCGTAGATACATGAACGTTATATTAAACTGATGCAATGATAATAAAGATTTTAAAGGATGTGTCTCCATGCCACGACTTATTGGTGATCGAATAATTTTAAGAGAGTATTGCAAGGAAGATTTAAAGTTTATGAGACAATGGTGTAATGATCCAGAAATCGTTGATAATCTATCGGATATTTTCTTGTTTCCTCATACAGTAAATGGAACAGAACAATATTTAAATTCAATACTTGAAGGGAAAACAGATCAAAAAGGATTTGTAATTGCACACAAAGATACTGAGGAGTACATTGGACAAATTGATTTGTTTAGAATTGACTGGAAGAATAGATCAACTGAGCTTGGAATAGTGATTGGAATTAAAGAGTATCTTGGCAATGGATATGGTACTGAAGCAATAAAAATACTACAGGATTTTGTGTTTAACAGATTAAATTTAAACCGATTACAGCTGGAAGTACATGATTTTAATGAAAGAGCTTATAGATGCTATTTAAAGTGTGGATTTAAAGAAGAGGGAAGATTAAGAGAGAAGAATTTTGTTAATGGACGATATTCAGATACGATTAATATGAGCATATTGCAAAGAGAATATGAAGAATTAAATAAGCAATAATCTCGTAAGTAATTCTAAGAAGGCATCAGCATCATATAACAACGTGTTCCTGCTTTGCGGCGTCCGCCGCTCGGTCTGCCAGAGGAATCTCAGCAAGCAAATTTAGGCAGACACATCGATTCCCCTAAGATAAGAGCTATCTAAAGGGAATCGACGTCAGGAGCACAACAACGTTATATGAAATCAGTGTAATACTAAAAAGAACCGTAAAAGAAGGAGTGACAAAATTGAGCTTAATGCCCCTAAAAATACCCGCGGGGTATGCGATAACTTATAATAATTTTCATAACATAGATCCAATAATAGATGAAGTAAATAAAAAGCGAATAAGTAATAGTTTTTACTTCACAGAGGATATACTTCAAATTCATAAAATGGTTGTTGTAAATGGTAATTGGGTAGTACCCGAAGAAGGAAAAATAATAATTGATCTAGGTTGGTATCCAGAATGCACTTCAAATGGAAAATACAAATTAGTAGTAGTTGATGAACAATGGAATGAAATAAAGTCTATGAGATCAAAAGACAGATTAAAAATAAGAGATACATTAGAAAAATGGTTAAAAGAACTTTAAATCGAAAGCATGATGGCATTTACTAGTAGAGTCGTAGAAGACACTGAATTCATATAACATAGTATTCACACTGCGGGCCATACGGCCCTTGGTCTGCAGAGGCTTTTCGAAGAAGTGAAATCAGCAGATAACCCTGCACTGACTAAGTCCGTCGGACCCGGGGCTAGCGCCCCTTAAGCCAGTAAGGGTTCGTGAATACGGGAATGTTAGGTGAAATTCTCGTAAGGTGGTAAGTACTTTGAAGTTGACATCTATACATAATAAGGTTAGAGGAATGCGGAGGAGAGCCAGAAAGCTTAGTTCTTGGGCAGATATACATAAGGAATTAGATATAGAAAACTTATATAAATATCACAAGGACTATGTGAAGATACGGATCAGTTTTAGAAGACTTACAATTGGGAGAACCACAATGAAGAAAATACTAAGTAAAACAGGCACATCAACAATATGTGTCATCCTACTTATCACAATCATTACTATTATAGCGTGTTGGGATGAACTTGGGAGTTTGGTAAGGACAGGGAATTATGATAATACGGATAATATGGTGGAAATCATAATGGCCAAATCAGCGACTCCAGGGGTGGCTACGGTAGTATCAGAGCAGGGCAAGACAGAATATAAGAATTACGGATATGCAGATGTTAAAAATAAGAAGAGGGTAACTGAAGAGTCATTATTTGAGTTGGGATCGACTACAAAGGCTTTTACGGCTTTGGGCGTTATTTTATTAGAAAATGAGGGCTACTTATCTCTTTCAGATTCTGTTACAGATTATATTCCATCGTTTGAGCCAACGATTAAGGGTGAGAAAGTTAATATTACGATTCATCAGTTGTTAGCTCATACAAGTGGAATTCCACCGTGGAGTATTCGGTTAATTCCTGAAGGTACCACGGAGGATATGCTTGAAAAAACGATAAATAATATGTCAGACATTGCATTAGATACGTATCCTGGGACTGCATATAATTATGCTACAGTTAATTATGATATTTTAGCGATGATTATTGAAAAAGTTACAGGCAAACGTTATCAGGATTACATGACTGAAAACATACTGGTTCCTTTAGGAATGACTGATAGTTATTTTTCAACAGGTCAGGAAAAGGAATCTGATAAACTTACCAAAGGATATCGTGTGTTTTTTGGAAGAAGCTTAGAATATGATGCCCCTAGATATTATGGGAATATCGCTGCAGGATATTTGGTAACGAATTCAAAAGATTTAGAACGCTGGATTAATGCCCAAATGGGGATAGGCGATATACCAGATAATTTATTGAATGCGATACAACAATCTCATCAAGTCGACATCAAAACGGCGGGATACGAAGGTGAAAATCAATACTATTCATTCGGATGGAGTATAGATAGGAACAATAGAGTTGTTAGTCATAATGGATCAAATCCTAATTACTCCTCACAGGTTCTTATTGATTTAGAAAAGCAGCAAGCCATTTTTGTTCTGGCTAACTTGAATTCAACTGCACCATCGCTAATTGCTAATAATATTTATGAGAATATGAATGGAAATCATATGAATAAATTTAATTATGAAGACGTGTATCTATTAATTGATTTAGTATTTTCATTCTTAGTAATAATAGCCGTTTTTATCTTATGTGTCCAAGCAATTAAACTCGTTAGAGGAATACAACTAAATATTAAAGATGAAAAGACAAGGTTCAGAAAAATGACAGGAAGCCGTATCGCATTAATCTTAAGCATTATGTTATTGGTATTGGTAATGGCCTTGCCTTATCTATTAAACAATAATTATTTGATGATAAGGGTGTGGATGTCGTATTCAATATTTTTATGGATGGGGGTTACTTCTATCAATTGTATTTTAACGCTAATAATTAATATAAAAAAAATCGGAATTATTAGAAGCAGTTTATAAAAAAATAGAGGTAAAATGTGAAAATCACATTGTTTGTCTGATCTTGATTTCTCAAATCTTTAAAGAAGATTAGGTGTATTTCGACGAAGGCGCTGACATCCGATAACAAAGCATTCCTACAGCGGGCATTCGCCCTTGATCGCTAAGAAGGATTTCCAAAAAAGGAGTTTATTCAAGTGATATATTCAACCAGCTAAGTCTGACGACTAGTTTCCTACGGTCACTTAAGCTGTTTGAACGTCAGGAATGCCAAAAGTTATGAGATATCAGCGAAAAGTTAAGAGTAAACATTTCGAGCGACTTCAAATACAAACCAAGAGAGGACGGCCTTGAAATGGAATATATCTCTGATTTAGAAAAATTAGAATCTATAAAATCATTCCAATCTACAATCAGTAAGTTAGAAAATGCCCATGCTCAGATGACACAGAAAGGAGCAAATATCACATTAATAACGAAAAGACTTAAAGCTCTATACGTTGGCCTAGCCATACTAGAAAACGTTTGGAATCAAAAACCGCATCAATACAACGAGGAAGAAATAGCAGTTGCTCGAAATGTTCTTGCAGGATTATATCCATCGATTAAATCCAGTTATGATAAGGCAAAAGCAGGTAGTCCTCAAAGGACACTTTTACAAAGAAGAATTAAATCATTGGAATTAGCTATCCAAGCAATTGATGAACAATGCAATGGCTGAAAATTCCTTTAGAACGGAGAAAAGATCAAATGCATATTAAGGACTACATGAAAAATCATTTTAATGATTTGGTTCTTTGTCCCCCACTATTTTATAACTGGGATACTGGAATAAGGTTTGAATTAGGAGACCCCTCCATTGATTGGGCTGAAAAAGATAAATATATGCGTCAAGTTTACATTAGAGCATTAGAAATATATAAAGCTCTTCATAATAATGATGATGAGTTATATGTAGTGACTATGGCTCACTTTTCAAATGTGCCAAAGCGAAAAGTTAAAAAACTGAATTTGTATAAGCAGTATATCAAAAACAAGACTGTCTTAAAGGAATTGAATTTAGACATAATTCCGAATATTTTTGCAGAAGAAGATGAGGATCCAAAGGACAACACATATAGATATTGGGTTAGATGCAAGGCATATGAAGTGAGACATGTTCAATTAATTAAATCTATTTGTAACCACGAGGTTGGTTTAAAGCCGAGAGTATATCAGAGGGTTTATTTTATCAATATAACGACTGGAACTATTTTTCATATTAATGATGATCGTGGGTGTGATGTTATTTCAATATCGAGTAACTCTATTAAACAATTATTTGAAAAATATAATGATTGGATATTGGATTATGATAGAGAAAGAATAAATGCAGTTTTTTTATAGATTACTCAATGGGGTCAGCCACAAGCATATAACACCATCTTCACGCATCGATTCTTCGAATCTCAGTCCGCGGAAGATGATTCAGGAAGCCAAAGCTGCGGACACATCCTTTCCCCTAAGATAAACTGATTTTATAACGCAGCAGGAAAACTATTCTCTATAGGAACATAGATGCTTATACAACATATTTTACGCTCTCTTAAAACCGCCGTGATGGTGGTTTTTGTTATAATAAGATTATCTTTCAAGAAAAAGGAGTATTTCTATTGAATCTTGCTGTTCCTGTTATTCAGTCACAATTGATGCAGATATTGCTTAACGTTTCCATTATTCGTCCTGTCTTTATTTGGGGTGCTCCTGGGATTGGAAAATCAGCTTTAGTTGAATCATTTGCCGATCAAGTCGGACTTCCATGTGTTTCACTTTTAGGCTCTCAGCTTGCACCAGAAGATATTATTGGCGTACCTCAGATCATAAATGGAAAAAGTCAATTTTGTCCACCTAAAATGATTGCCCGGGAAGAGCCGTACTGCTTATTTTTGGACGAACTTAATGCTTGCTCGCAAGAAGTCCAAAAAGCTTTTTACAGCCTTATTCATGAACGTCGAATTGGTGATTATCATCTTCCGGAAGGTTCGATTGTAATCGGTGCCGGCAACCGTGCGCAAGATAGTGCAATTGTAAAACCGATGTCCTCTGCGCTCATTAATCGGATGTTTCATGTCCAACTTAATGTATCGTTTCAAGACTGGATTACTTGGGCGTACGAAAACGAAATTCATCCGATCGTTATTGAATATTTAGAGTCTCGCCCCGATCATCTGTGGAGTGCCCCTCCGAAAACAGAAGAACCGTTCTCCACGCCAAGGTCCTGGCACATGCTTTCGGATGCACTTCGCGAGTTTGGCGATAATTTGTCACCAGAAGTGGTCGGCATTTTAGCGGGTGGTTCTTTAACTCCTGCTCATGCGACACAATTTAAAGCTTTTTACAAGAATCTAAGTGGTAAATATCAATTAAATGCTATTTTAGAGGGCAAAATTTCATTTCCGTCTGCTGCAGAAGATCGTGATGTTCTCTATTTTCTAGCTCAATCTTTTCGAGCACAAATTATTAAAGAACTTCCTGCTCGAAAAGATGATATCAGTGGTAACCATAGGCAATTTGCTCACACGGTGAAAAAATTGATTAAAGACTTGTCTGCCATTAGTTTCGAAATTGCACAGCTCGTTGTTGCGAAAAATGAACAATCCTCTAACATTCCTGACTGGCTTATGGTTGAAATTGTTCGTGATTTACCACGGCTCGCCGTTAAAGATAAGGGGTAATGATGTCAAAAAAAACGACACCTCAAAATCCAGCTTTAAAACAATTCCAAGCAGCAGTAGAGATAATTGAAAACCATCCTATTTTTTCTCCTTTATGTTCAAGAACGAGTATTGTCCATCAAGATGGGACTCCTTATCCAATAGATGGTTGGGCAACCGTTACAAAAGGCGGATATATTTACACGCATCCTAAACGCCGAGGCGAAACCTCGGAATGGGTTTATGTGCTTGCTCATTGTTTGTTGCATCTAGGACTTGGTCATTTAATAACGAAAGATCATCCAGTGGCATGGAATGCAGCTTGTGATTTGTACATTGCCAAATTTCTTGCTGATTTGAAACTAGGTACACCTCCTTCTGAAATGGAAACACGGACGGATATGACCGTAAAGGATGAGGAGTCTCTTTATGAGCAATTTTGTGAACGGGGCGTGCCGGAAGTTTTGAAATATTTTGGCACAGCCGGTGTAGCAAGTTCGGATATGGATGTTCGGGATACAGCAGCGCGTAGTTATTGGAGGGGAGAACCCGAATGGGAAAAATACTTTGCAATTGGGTTATCTAACGCGGTCACGAGTGCTGTAAGTGTAGCCGGAGGTCACTCTACTTCTTTATCGGATTCTACGAATGTTAAAAGTGCTGCGCAACGGGCAAAACGGTGGTTTATGGACCGTTATCCATTGCTCGGCGCACTTGCTTCCGGTTTTACAATTATTGAAGACCAAACCATTTGCCAACGATTAAGCATTTCTGTTGCGGCTATTGATGTGGTAGAACGCGAAATTTACATGAATCCAGCAGCTGGACTAACCGACGAAGAATGTATTTTTGTGATGGCGCATGAGTTATTACACGCAGGTCTTCAGCATCATGAGCGCTGCCAAGGTCGCGATCCTTATTTGTGGAATGTCGCTTGTGATTATGTCATCAACCTGTGGTTGGTTGAAATGCAAGTTGGTGAGTATCCTAAAATCGGTCTGCTTTTGGACCCAGAGTTGAAAGGTTTATCTGCAGAATCGATATACGACAGAATGGTTGGAGATATTCGCTTATATAGAAAACTAGCTACCCTTCGCGGCAATGGATTAGGCGATATGATTGGTAAAGGTGATCCGTCGCTCTGGGATGTTCGAACAGGGCAAACGCTCGATGATTTTTGCAAAAATGCTCTTCAACAAGGTTTAATATATCATGAAGAACAAGCTAGGGGGTTACTTCCTTCTGGGCTTGTTGAAGAAATTAGAGCGCTTGGTCAACCACCGATTAAATGGGATGTTGAGCTTGCCAAATGGTTTGATTCATATTTTTCTCCACTTGAAAAAACGCGGTCCTATGCCCGTGTTAGCCGTCGGCAATCTTCAACTCCAGATATTCCAAGACCTCAATGGGTACACAGCGGTTCTTCTGAAGATGGTCGTACATTTGGTGTGATCTTGGATACGTCTGGTTCAATGGATAAAAAATTGCTCGCTAAGGCGCTTGGTGCCATTGCTAGTTATGCACAAGCTCGAGACGTACCTTTTGCTCGTCTAGTGTTTTGTGATGCAGCTCCTTACGATGCAGGTTATGTTGCACCAGAGACCATCGCTGATCGTGTTCAAGTTAGGGGAAGAGGGGGGACCGTTTTGCAGCCTGCGATTGATTTAATCACTCATGCTGAGGATTTTCCGAAAAATGGCCCCCTTTTAATTATTACCGATGGTTATTGCGACAAACTAACCATTCGGCGAGAACATGCTTATTTACTGCCTAAAGGAAATGAACTACCTTTTTCTCCAAAAGGTCCTGTTTTTCGTATCGACTAAGAAAATGTTATTTACACTTTGTTACGGGGGGGCTTATGAAAACTCACTATTATTTAGGTTGGTTTAATGATTTTTTTCCAGAGAATCTGGGCAGGGTGTTACAGGAGGATATAACTGATAGAAAATCGATTGCTATGATTAGCTCGAATCCATTTGTATATGAAGAGGATGGTTCTACTGAACGCTTTTGGCTTGACCAGGCCGGTATTATGTTTGATGAATATCATTTAATTAACTATCGCGTACAGAAAGAAGATGCTAAAAGGATAATTCAAAATGCTTCAGTCATTTTCTTGCTGGGTGGAAATACTATTAAACAAAATGGGTTTTTAATGGAATATGAATTGTCGGATTTGATTAAAAAAAGCAGAGCCGTTGTGATGGGAGCAAGCGCTGGTGCGATCAACATGTCAGCTAAATGGTTATGCTCGAAAAACTTTGGCTATAAAGTTGAAATAAGCTCTGTTTACGATGGAATCGGCCTTGACGATTTTTCCGTCCTGTCTCATTTTGATCTTGAAAATAACATTGCGTTGGTTCAAAGCGAACTGTCTCCCTTATCAGAAGAAATGAATATATATGCGTCGAACAAAGATTGCGCTGTACGTGTAAAGGGAAACAAAATCGACATTTTAGGCAATGTATATTTAATCTCCCACTCAAAGATTCAGAAATTGGATGAGACGCTTTAATTGTAAGAAATGAGTATACTGAAAATATTGAGAGCGTGTTTTGATCAATCTTTTTTCCAAAACACGCTCTTTTCTTTGATCATTTATCAAGGTTATTAGTATCAATACTAAACTTATAGAAATCAGGTGAAATCCATGATTAACCTAATGGACTATAAAGATCAAAAGGAAATAATAAATTTGCTAGCTGAATGTATGTATCCAGATCATAAACGAGTAATTCAAGAATATGAACGATATAAGAATGATAAATCAAGAATCTTACTGGGGACATTGGAAAATGATGAGTTAGTCGGGCTTATCGGAATTATTTATCAAACAGATTATGAAATTGAATTAAAACATATAGCAATAAAATCTAACAACAGAAGAAAAGGATTAGGAAAGAAATTAATAATGGAATTTATGGAAGAGAATCTTATAAGAAGAATGGAAGCCGAAACCGATAAGAATGCAGTGAACTTTTACAGAAAGATCGGTTTCAATATTACAAGTTTAGGAGAGAAGTATCCTGGAGTAGAACGATTTAAATGCACATTGGAATAAGGAATGATTTTGAAAGTATATACAGGAAGTCAGGAACTTCACATAACACCATGTTTCCACTGCGGTTCCTGCGGAATCTTGGTCTGCCCGAGGAATTTAGAAGAAGAGGATTCTGTCAGACACACCTGCACCAACCGCGTCGTGGCCGTCCTTCAGGCTTAAGTCGGTGAGGCGTCGGGAACACACAAACGTTAGACGAAATTAACGAGTCCAAGATCAATCATATACATCGAACGTTTGTTCTTTCTCTTGGTGGTAGATGATGGTACAATAGGAAAGACAATTGAATCTTGGGTGGGCGTGGTTTCCCTTCGAAAGGAGGTGAGGCCATGGATGTAAAGGATGCGTTGACGATCATGTTTTTATTTGGATCGTTTATCCTTGCCCTTTTAACATACATCAATTCTAACAACAAGAAAAAGTAAAAACCCACCCCAAGGTTAGAGCCAGAGGTGGGTTTATGGTCCTTTTTAACTCAGAAGGGATAACCCATCCAAGCCAATTGTTGAGCCGAGTGTTAGCCGCACTCGGCTTCTTTACAAAGTATGATAACACAATTGGAAAAAGAAGTGAACAGGATATAGGTTAAATCATAATGAAAGCATAATAAAGACATCAAAAGCTAGAAAAGAACAGCATATTAAAAGCATATTAAGGCAGTAATACAACATATTGAATGACAGCATATCGACTGTGAGTAGCGCAAAGAAGCGTTAACCTCGTCTAACAACATATTCAAGCCGCGTCGCTAACGCTCCTTGATTCGCCTGAAGTTGAAGTAATGGAAGTAGACTCAGGCGAATAACGCTGCGATGCTAAGTCTTCAACCCGGCAACCTTACTGCCTTAAGCCTCTCGGGTTCGTGAATACAACAACGTTACCCGAAAACCTTGTAAAATCTTTAAGAGAAGGAGATTAAATGAAATATTTAATAGTATTAATAATTCTATTTTCCCTTATTACAGCTGGCTGTAACAATAATAATGAAATTGATTTTAACCAATTGGTAGATTCATTAGTTAAAGCGGAGAAGAGCATGAATAGTAAAGAGTTAGTTATTACTACTGCAACGAGTTCGAGTTCAAGTGACGGTATAATCAATTTTAGAGTTATGGTAGAAGATAGATTAACAAATGAACAAGCAAAAGAATTAGTCTTTGATTTCTACGATGAAATAGAAAGGGGAATTACAGATCTCAACCTGTTTAGAAAAAGCTATCAAATTAATTTTGATATTAAGTCAGAAAAAGATGGAGAAATAGTATATAAAGGGCAAAGAAATAAAGGTGAAGAGCAGATTTGGTGGCAGTTCTAGAAGACAAGGACATCGTATAACATTATATTCACAATTTCAACAAACGGCCCAGCCAAGGATAAGAATTATCTAAGGCTGGGCCGTTTTGTGTGAGTACAAGATGTTATATGAAGAATTAACTGAGAAGGTAGCTAAAGATCATATGACCAATAAATAGGTAATCAAGTTACCAATTCATGTATCATTCTTCCAGTGATTTAGTTGTATTATAGTTTCAATGTTGATGTATATGCGATAGAGTTGCAGGTTTCCTCGGCAAAGTAGGAGGCATAGGATTGTTGTTCAAAGTATATGGATTTAAAACTGCAGGATCCGTTTCAGAACCCGTATATGAATGCGTTTGCGGAAATAAGTCAACAGGAGAGGATGGTACAGTGATGAGTTTGCATTGGAATAAAATTGACATCGAGAGCACGACAGGAGCGGGCGTGGTTTATTTTAACTCTAAGATGGAGATGCTTGAGGGGCTTCCTTGTAAATTGTATAAGTTGACCTATCAACAGAGTATATGGACGCATTTTCATGATTATTTTCAGATCTGGTATATCGCGAAAGGCACATTCACACACACTGTAAATCATGAGGTGTACACCATCGGCAAAGGGGATATCTTTGTCATTCCTCCGTTCACCCTACATAGCGTCACTATATCTCCAAGTGAAGATATTGAAATATATGGCTGTGAATTTATGCCGTCGTTTGTGAATGAGCAATTGCAGGATATGCCTGAAGAGAAGTCTTTCTTCGATGTTTCGTATCTGGAGTTTTTTTTGCGCGAGGAGATGCGTCCACAAGCCCAAATTTCACTGGATTCTGTTACGGAAGTCAAAGTTGCGAATGTGATCAAAGATATGTTGATGGAGTATGAGAAGAGAGTGCCGTTTTTTAAAATTCACCTCAAAGCTTATCTGTTGATGCTGCTTTCGATTTTGGTGCGGCAAGTTAATGGTGAAATCGTTAAAGAGGGGTTTGAGAAATCGGAAAAATACAGGGATATTATGAATAGCGTCGTGGATTACATCCATAGGCACTACAACGAGGACTTGAAATTAGCTTCACTGTGCTCGTTGTCGAATTTATCGAAGTCCACTTTCTGCATTTTGTTTAAGGAATGGACGGGCAAAACATTTAATCGCTACGTCACCGATCTGCGGATATTCCACTCGATGAAGATGCTGCAGCAGCCTGAGTTGACGGTAACGGATGTATGTTATTCTACAGGCTTTAATGAGCTGGCTTATTTCAGCAGAATATTCAAAAAATACACCGGAATATCTCCTTCCGATTATCGCAGACAAGCGATCAAGTAAATCAAAATGCCAGACGATAATCCAAATTTTAAACACGATAATGAAATGATATCCAATTCATAAGTGCTAAAATACCCATAGAACCCTACGAAATAACGATGTGAGGGCCTGATTTCAAGTAATTATCCGAAGAGGGGATCGGACTAAAATCCATGTTCGAGAAAATCATCAATGAAAGAGGAGGCTGAAGGAATGATTGATAAAGGCTCCAATATTCTGTGGGTTGACTTCCTGGCAAATGCCAAACGTTTGGCGGACATGGCGGAGCAGAAGAAGCTGGTGCGGCTTGCGAAGGAATCGGGGATAACCCATCTTGTTATCGATGCGAAAATCCCGTATGGGCAAGTAACCTATTTAAGCGGCATTGCACGGCATGTCAGTACGTGGTCAGACGGGCGATACAACGATTGGAAGGACAGGGACTTTCTTCGGGAAATGCTGAATGAGGCTCATAAACAACATCTCAAGGTTATCGCGAATATGAACGTGTTTGCCGAGGGGGCACGATCCAGCCGGGATGGGCTGGCTTATGAAAGACAGGACTGGCAAGTGCTGTATGTAAAGCCGCAGGCAGAAGGAATGCCTGCTGAATACGTCAAGGCTGAGGATTTCGGGGAAGGCAGTTTGTTCGTTAACCCGATCCATTCGCAGGTGCGCGCGCATGAATTGTCAATCATCCGGGAGGTTGCAGATTCCTATGACGTGGACGGTATCGTTCTGGACCGCTGCAGATATCCGAATGTGTACGGTGATTTCAGCGAACTCAGCAAAGAGAAGTTTGAGGAATATCTGAATGAAGAAGTACCTCATTGGCCAGAGGATATTTTTACGGGAGGCTATGACGGGAACCCGATCGTGTATGGGAAATACTTCGGGAAATGGACGGGATGGAGAGCACGAAATATTAAAAATTTTGTCCAGGAAGCCAGGTCTGTTGTAAAGAGTATTAATCCGTCATGTCTGTTCTGTATTTACGTTGGTTCTTGGTACCCTAACTACTATCAAGAAGGGGTCAATTGGGGAAGCACAACATACCATGCAGAGGCTGATCTGGACTGGGCTAGTCCGGAATACCGTCAAGCGGGTTATGCTGAAGAACTCGATTTCTTAATGACCGGCTGTTACTATCCGGATGTTTACAAACAGGAGGCGTTAGAGCGGGGGATTTCCGATCCAATGTTCAGTGTTGAAGGTGGTATGGAATGGAGTGAGAAGGCGCTGAATGGAGCCATTCCTTATTTGGCAAGTCTCTACCTCCACGAATATGCTGGAAAACCGGATCAATTCCGCAAAGCGGTTCATCTATGCAGGGAGCGTTCTCATGGTGTTATGCTCTTTGATGTGTGCCATCTGGAAGCATATCAATGGTGGAATGAACTATCTTCTGCTTTGAACGATGATTCTGATGTGGACAGCAGTATTACACGTGATTCCTATACAACAAAATAATGGGGGGCGTTGGCATGAAGAAGGCTCATTGGTTAGGCAAATTTTTGATAGCGTTTACATTTTGCTTTGTTACCGCTTGTAGTGGCGGTTCAACCCCACCGGCAGCGGAGCCAGGGGGGAGTCAGACCGCGGAGAAGCCGCCATCACAGGAGCAAAAGGAGCCGGAACCGGCTGTAGAGGAAGAACGCAAAATTGATATGAACGGCGAGACGCTGAAAATTTTGCATTGGGTGGATGGGCCGAGCGAAGAAACACCGGAAGGGGCGCTGGCACTGGAGAAATGGAAGGAGGCAGAGGAAAAATACAATGTGAAAATTGTATGGGAAAAGGTGCCTTGGGGTGAAAGCATCCAGATGGTAACCAACGCTGCGCTTTCCGGAGAATCTGTTGCAGATATCGTGGCACTCGATTATTACTTCGCTGTTCCTGCGATCAATCAAGGTTTGTTCATGCCAGTGGATAATTTCTTTGATTATGATGATCCGAAATGGCCTGTGGGTATCAAGAAGCACGGAATGGTCAATGGAAAAATGTACGGCTTCACCGCAAACATAAATAATGCATCCGGGTTGTACTACAATCGAACCATGTTTGAACGGGAAGGACTGCCGGATCCGCATGAACTGGTCGCACAGGACAAATGGGATTGGGATGCCTTTCTTGATATAGCTAAGAGAGCCACGAAAGATACCGACGGTGACGGTGTCATTGACCAGTATGGAATTACGAATAATAGCGCCGTGTTAGCTCGAATTCTTATACATTCTAACGGTGCTGCGTTAATTGAAGAAAAGGACGGCAAGCATGAATTCGCGTACAAAAATCCGGATGTGATTGAGGCGCTTCGTTTCCTCTACGATCTATATAACACCCACAAGGTCATCGCTCCAAAGGTCGGAGATAATGAGCACAAGGACTCTCAAATGTACTTCAACACAGGGAAAGCCGCGATGGTAACGGGTGAAGTGTGGGAAGGAAGTACGCGTGAAAATATGACGGATGAACAGGGGTTCGTCTTCTTCCCGAAAGGGCCAAAGGGAAAGCAGTATCAAGGCAGCGTAGAGAACTATGTTCAGTTTTACATTCCGGCTAACGTAAAGCGAGCCGAAGAAAAGGCTTATATATGGGATCAGATCCAGACCTGGGATCGTGTGGAGCAAGCGAACCGGGAGTCGGCAGAGCTGCAGTTATTGGCGGATGAACAAGATGTAAGCGCTATCGTGGAAGTGCTTAAATATACGGAGCCTGTATTCCTGCCACTGAATGGCGTCATGAGCGAAATTCCCGCTGCCATCATTAAGGGAGAATCGCCGGAAACGATTCTTGAGCGGAATAAACAAGTGGCTCAGGAGGGGATTGATAAGCACCTGAACACCAAGGTGGAACCTGCAAAATAATGTGCAAAGGCGTGTGAAGCATAGATCCGATGCAGGAAAAGCTAAGGACTTTAGGTGCAGGGAATCCCGCAAGGGGTTCCCTCGTTTTATTCAATTGATGGGGAATGAGGGGTTTGCATGCGGAAGATAACGAGGAAGACAAAGGCGGTCACCGCAGCCCTGCTGGTCCTGGTCATCGTCCTGGTGACCATGTTTGCTACAGCAAGCAGCGGTAACTCAAGCCCTGTGCTGGAGCCTATTAAAGTGTCGTCGACATCGTTAATAGAACCTGCGGCATTCGATGCTGCCGTGGACCTCCATTATGAAGCCTACCAGGCCAATTATGCGGATAAACCAAGACCGTCTTCGACGCAGGTCATTGAAGCGGAATCTTACGCTTCGGCAGAGGGGATGGAGGTCAAGCGCATCCATACATACGAGGGAGCTTCGTCTCCAGTCATCCAGACGGATGATACAGGTTCAATCCATTGGGACATCACCGTTGAAGAAGAGGGCTTGTACCATATTGGAATGCGCTATTTTCCAGTAGAGGGAAATGGCTCTCCAATCGAAAGAGAGTTGCAGATTGACGGAAAGATACCCTTTGAAGAAGCGTCAAGGCTTGTGTTCCCGCGAACATGGAAGAATCAACTGCCTGAGGTAGAGCAAGACGCAAGAGGCAATGATTTGAGACCGCGGCAGGTGGAGAGTCCGGTATGGCAGGAGAGTGTATTTCGGGATTCGGAAGGTTATTACAAGGAACCGTTCTCCTTTTACTTCACGAAGGGTAAGCATCGGATTACACTTGTCTCTCTACGGGAGCCGATCCTGATCGATTATTTAAAAATCTACCCGGAGCAAGAAATACCCTCATATCAGGAAGTGGCACAAGAATATGTCCAACAAGGTTACCGTGAGACGAGAGGACACTTTGTCAAATTTCAAGGAGAGAGCGCCAACCTTAAATCGAACCCTTCATTATACCCCTTGAATGACCGGTCCAGTCCCGGAACGGAGCCATATCATGTGTCTAAAATACGGATGAATACGATCGGGGGAGTGAACTGGAAACTGCCTGGACAGTGGATTTCATGGGAAGTGGATATCCCCGAGGACGGCTTGTACGAATTCGGGCTCCGATACAAGCAGAGTGCCGTCCGCGGCATTCGAGTGGTCCGCACACTTTCGATTGACGGCAGCGTACCGTTCAAAGAGGCAGCAACGATTCCGTTTAACTACGATGGAGCCTGGCAAGTAGGCTCTCCCGGAGAGGATGAAACTCCTTACCGATTTTATCTGACAAAAGGCAAGCATGAGATCAAGCTGGAACTTACGATCGGAGAGCTGACGGAAACGATCCGCACGGTGCGATCATCCATCCAGCAGCTTAACGCACTCTATCTCAAGATCATCATGATCACTTCTACCGTACCGGATCCTCTGCGTGATTATGAGCTTGATAAGAAAATTCCCGAGCTCCAGGAAGTCTTCATGAAGCAAAGTGAAGTCTTGTCCCAAGCAGCGGATCACATGGATCAGATGGTTGGAGGGGCGAGCGGAAGCACGGCCATTCTCCGGACCACATCGTATCAGTTAAGCGATCTGGGCAAGCGGCCGGAGACGCTGAACTCACGGCTGAAGCAATTTAAAGATAATGTCACTGCACTCGGGACATGGCTGCTCTCGGTAAGTGATCAACCGCTTGAAATCGATTATTTATACTTCAAATCACCGGACGTGAAGACACCAAGCGCAAGTACCGGCTTTACGGACAAAGTTACCCATGAAGTGATGTCATTCGCAAAATCGTTCTCGGAAAATTACAACGCTGTCAGCGACGCGAATGCCAAGGAGAAGCAGGTCACGGTTTGGATTGCTGCCGGGCGGGATCAGGCGCAGCTTCTTCGTTCAATGATCGATAACTCCTTTACACCGCAAACTGGCATATCAGTCAATCTGCAGCTTGTAAACCCGGCGGTTGTCCTTCCCGCGACTTTAGCAGGAAAAGGTCCGGATATTGCGTTAACCCAGTCTGACGTCATTAATTTTGCAATGAGAAATGCTCTTCAGGACATGACGGAATTTCCAGGATTTGATGAGGTGAAGAACCGGTTTATGGATAGTGCATTTGCCGGATTCCGCTTTAAAGACGGAATTTATGCCATACCTGAAACCCAATCATTCCCGATGCTGTTCTATCGGAAGGATATTCTGGATGAAATGAATCTGGACGTTCCCAAGACATGGGAGGACATGTACAACGTCATACCGGAACTGCAAAAGCACAATATGGATTTGGCTTTGCCGCCAAATACCGTCTTTGAGACGATGCTGTATCAGAACGGCGGGGCTTTTTACCAGGAGGATGGCATTGCCACCGACCTGGATTCCGAGGTTGGCATTAACACTTTTCAAAAATGGACGGAGCTTTATACGAACTATAAACTGCCGATTGAGTTTGATTTTATCAACCGCTTCCGGACCGGGGAGATGCCTGTCGGCATCGCCGATTATACAACCTATAACTATTTGACGGTCTTTGCCCCGGAGATCAGAGGACAGTGGGATTTCTCAGCGTTGCCTGGAACGGAAGGGGAAAATGGCGTTGTGCGCCACGATACGCTCAGCACCTCAACCGGTACGGTCATGTTTAAAAACGCGGCCAATAAAGAGGCCGGCTGGGAATTTATCAAATGGTGGACGGATACCGAGGCACAGGTCACGTTTGGACGTGAAATGGAATCCATATTGGGCGAATCCGCCAGATATGCGGTAGCCAATAAAGAGGCTCTTGCGCAGCTTCCATGGTCTGCCAAAGAGCTCAAGCAGCTTACTGACGAATTACAGTGGGTTGTAGGAAGACCGGCGGTGCCGGGTGGGTATTCGTTGGACCGTCATGTATACAATGCTTTTTACGAGGTATACACCGAAGCCAGCGAGCCTAGAGAGACCCTCGAAAATTATGTTCGGACGATCAACCAGGAAATTACGATAAAACGTCAGGAGTTCGGCCTGCCGACAAAGTAGGAAGAAGGGATGCATGGTGCAGCTTGTTAAAAAAACAAAAGTGGCGGGCGCTATAAAACGTCGACGTGAAGCTGGACTGTGGAAGGAAGTGAAGCGAAACAAGGCGATTTATGCAATGCTCGCCCCTTATTTTCTGATCTTTTTCACTTTTACGGTTCTGCCGGTCGTCCTGTCGATGATCGTCAGCTTTACCGATTTCAATATGCTGGAATTTCCGGAATGGGTCGGCTGGCGAAACTATGCCCAGCTGTTTGTCCGCGATGACGTATTTCTTATCGCGCTGAAGAACACACTCTTGTTCGCGGCTATAACGGGACCGATCAGTTATATCGCCTGTTTTGTACTGGCTTGGGTCATTAATGAATTTCCGCCGAAGCTCAGGGCGATTGCGACGCTGGTTTTTTACGCTCCAGCCTTATCGGGCAGTGCCTACATCGTGTGGACGCTGCTGTTCAGCAATGATTCGTACGGATACATTAATGCGTTCTTGTTAAAGTGGCATCTGATCCTGGAGCCTATACTGTGGCTGAAAACCCCAAAATACATTCTTCCGATCATCATTATCGTCCAGCTATGGCTAAGCCTTGGAACCAGCTTTCTGGCGTTTATAGCTGGCTTGCAAAGTATGGACAAATCGCTTCATGAAGCGGGTGCCATTGACGGGATACGCAACCGGTGGCAGGAGCTATGGTTTATTACGCTGCCTTCGATGAAGCCGATGCTCATGTTCGGTGCGGTGATCCAGATTACGGCCTCATTCGCCGTGGCCGAGGTAGCGACAGCGCTCGCTGGGTTTCCGAGTGTTAAATATGCGGGTCATACGATCGTTACGCATCTGATGGACTATGGCACGATCCGGTTTGAAATGGGGTACGCCTCCTCGATCGCCACCGTCTTGTTCGGGATGATGCTTGGTTCTAATCTGCTTGTGCGAAAACTGCTAACAAAGGTCGGTGAATGACCGTGATGCCAATTATCATAAGGAAGAAGAGGCTCAGCCGCTCGCTGGCGGGGGATATCCTTCTGTTCGGCCTGCTCGCATTAGTAGGCTGTTTCATGGCTCTTCCGCTTGTATTTGTGATTAGCAACGCGTTTAAACCCATTAATGAAATATTGAAATTTCCGCCGGACTTCTTTGTACGGAATCCAACCCTGACCAACTTTTATGATCTGTATCATCTGCTTGCCGGTTCCTGGGTTCCGTTCACAAGGTACATTTACAACACGTTTTTCATTGCGATTGTTGGGACGGCCGGGCATGTCATTATCGCATCGATGGCGGCTTATCCTTTAGCCAAAAGGAAATTCCCGGGGAAGACATTTTTATTCACGGTTGTGGTGATGTCCTTGATGTTCTCGGCGACCGTCACACAGATTACCAACTATATGACGATGTCCTGGCTCGGATTTCTGGATACGCATTGGGCGGTTATCATTCCGGCGATCGGTTCTTCACTCGGTCTTTATCTGATGAAGCAGTATATGGAACAGATTCCGGATGCGCTTTTGGAAGCCGCTGAGATTGATGGCTGCAGTGAATTCCGCATGTTCTGGAGTATTGTCATGCCGATTGTAAAGCCGGCTTGGCTCACGCTTATCATTTTCTCGTTTCAGGGCTTGTGGGGAGCGGGCGGTACAGCAGGATCCATGTTTATATATAGCGAGCAGTTAAAGACGCTTGATTATGCCTTCGCGCAAATTCTTCAGGGAGGGATTATCCGGACCGGTCCGTCCATGGCTGCGACCCTGCTGATGCTTATTGTGCCGATTGTTATTTTTGTGATTTCGCAGAGCAGTGTGATCCAAACGATGTCAACCTCCGGGATGAAAGACTGAGGGAAGGGGGAAGCCAAGTGAGACGATATCGCTATATTTTGCTATTTCCGCTGCTTGCCATTATGCTCAGCATTCCGGCTCCGGCATTTGCCGCCCCGTATGACGGCTATAACTACTCCTGGTGGGGAGATCCCGAGCCAGCTCCTGCTCCGTATTTGCCAACCCGGCAAATCAGCGGCAACGAGCTTTCATCCGGTCCGTTTAATGCTCCGGAGGATATCTATATTACACCGGATCAAGAAATATATATTGCGGATACAGGGAATAACCGGATTGTGATCCTGACTCCGGACATGAACGTGAAACAGGTGATCGATCATTTTAATAACGCCGGTGCCAAGGAGACCTTTTCGGGTCCGCAGGGGCTGTTTGTTCATCCGAACGGTCATCTGTTTGTAGCGGACACGGGACATAAGCGTGTGGTGGAGCTCTCGAAGGAAGGCGACCTGGTTCGCATAATCGGGGCACCTGAGAGTGACGTGCTGGGCAATGAATTCGTATACGAGCCAAGCAAGCTGGTGGTTGACACGGCGGGCAGATTATATGTCGTGGGGAAGGGCGTCTTCAACGGCATTATGCAATTTGATTCCGGCGGCAAGTTTACCGGATTTATTGGAGTTAACAAGGTCCAATACAGTCCGGCCGAGTTGTTCTGGAAACGGATCATGACCAAGGAGCAGCGTTCCAAAATGGTGCTCTTTATCCCGGTAGAGTTCGGCAACGTCGATATTGATGACGAAGGTTTTATCTATGCAACGACCCGTGAGGCATTCTCGGATGCGCCAGTCAAGCGGTTGAATCCTTCCGGCAATGATGTCCTCAAACGAACGGGATATCACCCGCCCAAGGGGGATATCCGAATCCATGACGAGGGCACGAGAAGCGGGAGCTCATCCATCGTCAGCGTAGCTGTTGATCGTAATGGCATTTACAGCATTCTCGATAACACCCGTGGACGGATCTTTACGTATGATCGCGAAGGAAAGCTGATGTATATTTATGGTCTTCTCGGCGAACAAGTAGGTACCTTTAGGGCACCGGTAGATATCGATATGCTCGGAGATCAGATGGTGGTGCTCGATAAAGGTTTAAATCATCTTGTTGTATTTGAACCAACCCGTTACGGTCAGGTCATCCGGGATGCGGTGATTTATAATGACACGGGCGAGGAGGAACGGGCCGTTAAAAAGTGGCGTGATGCGCTCAACCTGAACAGCAATCTGGAACTCGCTTACCTCGGTATCGGCAAGGCAGAACTGAGGCAGGGCAACAATGCCGAGGCGATGGCAAATTTCGAGCTAGGCATGCACAGGGAGTATTATTCCAGAGCTTTTGAACGATACCGCAAGGATTTTATGTGGGAAAATTTTGGCCTCATTGTTACGGCTATCATCGGTGCGGTGCTTGCAATCACTGCAGTCCGGTTCTTTATAAAGCGAAGACAGGGTGAGCCGGGAGTAGTCGGCATGGCGTGGTATACGATCTTCCATCCGTTTAATGGATTCTGGGAATTAAAGTTTGAGAAGAAAGGCCGAACCTGGTTTGCGCTTGTGCTTCTTCTCCTGCTCTCTCTGGCTTATGTGCTCAAGAGGCAGTTTACCGGGTTTATCTTCAATCCAGTAGCAGGAAGCGCTGTCAGTGTAAACCTGCTTGAGGAGATTAAATTCATCGTCATTCCATTCCTCTTGTATTGCATTGCGAATTGGTCCTTGACGACGCTGATGGATGGCGAAGGCAAGTTCAAGGAAATCGTGATCGTATCGGCATATGCACTGGTACCGCTGATCTTACTGCAGATCCCTCTAATTCTGTTATCGAATATCATGACGATGCAGGAGGGAGCCTTTTATTCACTAATCGAAACGATAGGATTTCTTTGGTTCTTTGCCTTGTTGTTCGTGGGCATGCTGACGGTTCACCAATACAGTGTGTCCAAGACGATCGCAACCATGTTTCTGACCGTCATTGTTATTGGCATAATCATCTTCCTAGGGTTGCTGTTCTTCAGTCTTGCACAGCAAATGCTGTCTTTCTTTACGACGATTTATAAAGAAATCATGTTCCGAGTGGGGGAGGGTTAATACCATGAGTAAGGTTATTGGATGGCGCCATCTGACGGTATTAGTCCTTCTGCTGGCTATGATCTCGGTTACTGCTTGTGCATCACGAGCTGAAAAAGCTTCGGTACAGCCTTTGGATGTTGGCCGTGATGTGTTATTGAAACTAAGCTCTGATACGACGGTCAAGGCGTTATCCGCTACAGATTCGGTTGCCCCTCGGATTGATGGACTTGACCCGGTCTTAGAGAACGATTTCCTTCGTCTATACATCAGCCCCAAGACGGCCGAGATCGCGGTCCTCGATAAGAGGAGCGGGCAGATATGGCGCTCTAATCCCGACAGTTCAAATGATAAGCTGGCATCTCCCTATCTGAAAGGGAAGCTGTCTTCTCAAATCTCGTTCGTATATCTAACCCGAAACGGACAGAGCAAGAATTATGACAGCTATAATGACAGCGTTAAATTTGAACAATTCGAAATCAAGCCTTCATCCGAGCAAGTAACGGTCGCCTATCAATTCGGCAATCCCGAGAAGGGGCTGGAATCTGTTCCCGTTACGGTGAGCAAGGAGAGGTTCGAAGAACGGCTGCTTGGACGGCTGGAAGATCCCGCCGATCAAGAACAGCTGAAAATTCGTTATAAATTCAACGAAAGCCTTAACATTTACGAACGGCGTGACATTCCGAAGGCGGTCGTCAAACGGCTGCTTGCTCTGTTTGAGAAGATGGAATACAACGAGCAGGACCTGGCCATTGACAATGGAGAAGACGGCGAGGGCGGAGAGGAAGGCGACATTGCCGGGAATCCGAAGTTCTCTCTCGAGTTGACTTATAGACTTGATGGAGAGTACTTAGTAGCCTCGGTGGACACGAATACCCTAAAGGAGGATACGCCTCCTTACCGGATTCATAGCATGAGTCTGCTTGAGAACTTTGGGGCGGCCGGTGCTGGGGACGAAGGCTACATGTTTTTGCCGGACGGCTCTGGTACGCTAATCGCGTTCAATAATGGCAAGAAAATGGCACAACCGATTCAAATTCCGGTTTACGGCGAGGATTCGGCTAAATATATGAAGGAAAAGTTCAATACGTTACAGCCGAGCCGACTGCCGGTGTTCGGTATGAAGAAGAATGATGCTGCGTTTCTGGCTATTATTGAGGAGGGTGACGCTTTAGCTTGGCTGTCTGCCGACATAAGCGGCAAGCTGCACGAATTCAACACCGTTTCCAGCCAGTTCATCATTTTGCCTAAAGATGAGGTTCGATTGAGTACAAATGAGTTCATGAATAAAACGCCTAACAACACGTATCAGGGGCGGCTAAGCATACGTTATGCCTTTTTGAATGGAGAGCAGGCCAATTATGCAGGGATGGCCGGAAGCTACCGTGCCTATCTGGAGAAGGCGTTCGGGTTGACCAAAATTCAGAGTGATGGGGATGCTCCATTCTACCTTGAGCTGACCGGCAGCATTCCCAAGATGAAGAATATGCTAGGGTTTCCTTACGAAGCATTAGTTCCTCTCACTACCCTCAGTCAAGCCGAGGAAATTGTGAAAGAACTGGAGGCCAGTCAGATCCATAACGTCCGTCTTAATTACAAAGGATGGTTTAACGGCGGTTTGAATCATGAATTCCCTGATGATATTGATATGGATTCCGTAATCGGCAGCAAGAAAGATTGGAAGCGGCTTACGGAGCGGCTGCAGCGGAGCGGCGGGGGATTTTATCCTGATACAGCCTTTCAGCACGTATATCACTCGGGCGGAGGATTCCGTCCAAGCAAAGATTCGGTACAAAACATTTCTCGAAGGTATGCCAAAATTCATGAGTTTGATCGTGCTGCCTTCTTCCGGCAATCTGATCTGCTCCAGCATTATTTATTATCTCCCGGTAAGCTGGGTGGAACTGTAGAGGGCTATCTTTCGGATTATGAACAATGGAGTCCTGGCAGCTTGTCCCTTCGGGATCTCGGATCCGAGCTGTATTCCGACTTCCGGAGAAGCCTTGAAGTGACACGCGAGCAGTCCAAGCGGATCATCACCACCCAGCTGGAACAAATACATGAACAGGTGCCGGACCTCATGATCAACGGCGGTAATGCCTACGCTCTTCCTTATGCTTCCCACGTACTTCACGTACCTGTTAGCAGTAATGAATATCAGCTCGCCGGGAGATCGGTTCCCTTTAACCAGATGGTGCTTCATGGTTATGTGGAGTATGCAGGTGTTCCATTTAATATGAGAGATGATCAAGACGTACGGTTCAGCATCCTTCAATCGCTTGAAACAGGCTCGAATGTGTATTTCAGCTGGATTTATGAAGATCCGTCCATTTTGAAAGAGACCAGGTTCAATGATATGTACTCGAACGATTATAAGAGATGGATTCAAGATGCGATTGCGGCATACACCGAAGTCAATGCGGTGTTAAAGAAGGTTCGGGGCGCTGTCATTACAAACCATGATGAGCTGTCGGAACGCGTCTACAGAACCACTTACGAAAACGGTGTTCACGTGATTGTCAACTATCGAAATGAAGCCGTTACAGTGGATGGCAGAACCATTCCAAGTAAGGGCTATATCGTTGAGGAGGGCTGAGCATGTCGCGGAAACGAAAATTAAGCTTGGAGCAGAAAAAATCGTGGTTTGGCGTGCTATTCATAACTCCCTGGTTGCTCGGCTTCATTCTGTTGATGGCGGTGCCGTTCTTCCAATCCCTGCAGTTCAGCTTTAACAAATTAACGCTGACAGCGGAGGGATACGACCTTGAGTACGTAGGTATGGACAATTTTAAAAACATATTATTTACAGACGCATGGTATGTTCGCAATCTGACCGAAGCTGTGACGACGATGGCGCTTAATGTTCCGCTGATCATTTTTTTTAGTTTGTTTACGGCAATGCTGCTGTCACAAAAATTCCGGGGACGAATGCTGGCCAGAGCGATTATATTTCTCCCTGTCGTACTTGCTTCAGGCGTTATTGCCAAGCTGGACAGCGGCAACTTTCTTGCACAGGTTATGGGGGCCTCTTCGACCGACCTGGAGAGCAATTACTCTGGATTAAGGAGTATTGAGCTAAGGCCACTTCTGCTGCAAGCCGGTTTAAGTGTGGAAATTGTCAATTACTTGACCGGAGCCGTGGAACGGATCTATCAGATCATTAGCTCCTCAGGCGTCCAGATCCTCATATTTCTGGCAGGTCTTCAGTCGATATCCGGTTCATTGTATGAAGCCGCCAAAATGGAAGGGGCAACCGGCTACGAGGCATTTTGGAAAATTACGTTTCCGATGATTTCGCCCCTGATCTTTACCAATGTTGTGTATACGATCATTGATTCTTTCTATAACAACAAGATGACAGAAATGATTCAGAATACGGCGTTTGTGAATCTTAACTTCGGCATTAGCGCCGCGATGTCGTGGGTTTATTTTCTGGTCATCACGATCATTTTGGTCATTTCGGCTTATATCATTTCGAAAAGAGTCTTCTATCAAGACTGATATGCGTAAGGATAATGGTGACTTTTGTTGCGATACCAATACAAAGTCTAGGCTTCAAAAAAACTTTAGGAGGCTTCCTCCATGAAACCCATAACAAAGATAAAGAATGGAACTGCCGCATCGGTTCTTGCGCTCGGCGAGTGGTATCACCGGTATAATCCGGTTGAGAAAGCGAAGCACTGGCTGTGGATTGCAACCCGCACGGTGTTGCTGCTCGGCATTTGTTTTATTATCCTGTATCCGATCATGACCAAGCTTTCCATCGCACTACGCGATAAGCAGGATCTGTTTGACTCGACCGTCGTCTGGATTCCGCGGAATCTGACCTTGGATAATATCAAGGTGGTATTTGGTTATCTGAAATATCCGGAAGCGGTCCGCAATACGTTGATCCTAAGCTTGGGCACCTCCGTGCTTCAGCTTATCTCCTGCGCGCTGGCCGGATATGGATTTGCAAGGCTAAAATTTAAAGGTAGCGGCATTCTGTTCGGTGTTGTCATTTTCACGATCATTGTGCCGCCTCAGACCATTATGGTCCCGACCTATCTGCATTACCGTTTCTTTGATGTGTTTGGTCTGTATGAACTGTTTACCGGCAAGCATGGGGTTAATTTGCTGGAAAGCTTCTGGCCGTTTTTTATATCGTCAGGTCTCGCCATGGGGCTGAAGAACGGGCTGTATATTTTTATATTCCGGCAGTTTTTCCGTTCATTGCCGAAGGATCTGGAGGAAGCCGCTTATGTGGACGGCGCAGGGATTCTGAAGACCTTTGCCCGGGTGATGCTGCCGAATGCGGTACCTGCCATTGCCACCGTGATGCTGTTCTCCTTCATTTGGCAGTGGAATGACAGTTATTTCGTCAACTTGTTTGCCCCAAACTATACGCTTCTGTCGCGTATGCTTGATCTTCTCCCGGGAACGGTGCGCCCTGAGACGGGCGGCGGAGCAGCCCATTTGTCGCTGTATTTGAACACCGGTACGCTGCTTGGCATTCTGCCGATCTTTGTCCTGTATCTGTTTGCACAGAAATACTTTGTGGAGAGTGTTGAACGTACCGGCTTGGTCGGATAGGATTGCAGTAGGGCTGAGAAGCATTGTATTTGGGGATATCGAACCTATAGGAGGATTACTGTGAAGATTCATTTTTTGGGCACCGCTGCCGCTGAAGGATTTCCGGCGCTATTTTGCCGCTGTGAGCATTGCTTAAAGGCTAGGCAGGCAGGTGCACAGAATATTCGAACTCGCAGTTCAGTTATCATTGATGATGAGCTAAAGGTGGACTTTCCGCCGGATACTCTTCTTCACGTGCTGCGTGATGGAATTGATCTTGGCCTAGTCAAGGATCTGTTTGTTACACATTCCCATTCCGATCATCTCCGGGCAGAGGACTTGGCGATGAGACTTCCCGTGTATGCGCATGGCCTGGATCATCCGCTCAGGGTATATGGGCATGACAATGTAATTCGTATCTGCAGGGGGGCTGCAGGGAATGAAGATTCGTCCAGAGTTTCATTTCGCCGGATTGTTCCTTTTCAAACCGTGGATACGGGTTCAGCGAAGGTAACCGCGCTGCCAGCCAATCACGATCCGAATGAGACCTGCCTTTTGTACCTGATCGAGAAGAACGGCAAGCGGCTTTTTTACGGCCACGATACGGGGCTCCTCCCGGATGAAACATGGGAATGGATCGAGCGGACCCAGCTTGATGCCGTGATTCTTGACTGTACGAACGGACTGCTTCCGTTTACAGGCGGTCATCTGAACATTGAAGCCGTGCTGGATATCCGGAACCGGCTGTTAGAGAGGGGAACGCTGTATAAGGATGGAACCGTCGTGGTGACTCATTTCTCCCATAACATTGGCCTGCTGCATCAGGATTTGACCGAGATTTTTGACCCGTACAACATCAAAGTCGCTTATGATGGCATGATCATTCATTTGTAGTCTGTTAGGCCTGGGATAGACCGTTACTTTAGCGAGGGCGGTCTATTCTATTTTCATGGAAGTTTGGGGATAGAGGGTTCAGTGAAGCGAGTTAAATTTTATCTATTTGCAGTATTTGTTGGACCTTGTTGGGTGCATTATTAACCGGCTTTTACCATTTTGAAGTGAGCTATAGACAAGGAGCTATGACGCACTCAAACGGTATAGTTTTATGAGCTCATATGATATCGTATCCAGACATGTCATGAGCTTGTTGTCAGTTCGCAAAACTTCTTGTTTGGAAGGTATTTACGAAGTACAGCAACTTGCGTAACATGGAAGTATTCACGAAGTTCGTGAATATGGAGTTATCCCAAATCTCTACAAGAAAAGAATAAGGAGAAGAGTAGATGGCAAGAGGAATTAGTTTTGAAATTCCAAATGAATACGGAAGATTTCTCGAAGATATTTTAAAACCTTTTAAAGTAGAAGATCATAATTGGTGGATTGGTGGGGAAGAGTCATACATTATACTGGATGGCGAACTAGATGCACTTTTTTCAGGGTTAATTGAATGTATGGATGGTGAAACACTAAGAAACGTTATAAAGAACAACGATTATTATTTAATATTCCAAGACCTTAAAGCTTTTCCTAAAGGCAGTCAACCAATTGAAATAAAAACTTACGATGATTTTCTCAGAAGTAACTGCGAATTGGCATTATTAGTTGTAGATAGTTCTTATACAACAATCTATTGCAAAAATGCCGAGTTAGTAGAAGGGATGTATTCTAACGCAAAAAAACAGGCCTATACAAATATAAAATACATAACTGACGAGAATGATTTCAGAACAAGCCTTTCTGTATGGTAGGAAAGAATTAATGCAAGTAAATCAGGAAGGCAGAGACATCGGATAACATTACATTCCTACTTCGTCGCTGACGCTCCTTGGTCGCCAAGAGGGATATCGGAGAGGCTTATTCAGGCGACACATTCAACCAGCTAAGTCTATCGACCCGGCAACTTTGTTGCCTTAAGCTGCTTGAACGTCAGGAATGCGGGAACGTAATGCCCATTACCAGTAATTATTAAAGATAATATTTAAGGAGATAATTTATGAAAGGTAAGATACTCTTATTATTTTTTATTACGATAGTGTTTTCATCTTGTCAAAATATTAGTCAACCTGATGTAGTGAGTACAGGTAATGGAACAGAATCGAAAGAAATAACTGAAGGTCGATCAGATCATTCTAACAATGAAGTGTTATCCATGAGCATTGGGAACTATGAATTGAAAGGAGAATTTTATGATGAAATGCTTCGAAATCCTATAGATCATGATTATGAAGTGGAATTTAATGAATTTCAAAATTCCAAAGAGATTAATACAACATTGGGATGGGGGGCGTTGGAAGGCAAATATACAGAGATTTGGGATAAAGAGTTGAATCAAATATATAAAAAGCTTCGTTCTAAGTTGGATAGAGAACCAAGAGAAGCACTAATTGAATCGCAGAAAGAATGGTTAAAGTATCACTTAAGGGAAACAAAATTTGTAGAGAAGACATTTATTGATAATGGTTACCTTGGATCACGAGGATCGGTAAGCCTAGCCACGGATATAAAGGAGAGAATAAGGGAAAGAACAATGCAATTATTTGAATATCGATATTTGCTAGATGGTGAAGTTGAGTTTTTATACCAAAGTAAAAAATAGAGTTGGAATCTTGTTCAAAGGTTTTTAGGCGATGCTTCGAAGACAGTAACGGCGCATAACACTGTATTCACGCTGCTGCGATACCACCCCTTGGTTGTCAGATGTATAATCATGGAAGAACACTCAGACAACAAAGACCCAGCCTGAGATAAGAGCTATCTAAGGCTGGGTCGTTTCGTGAATACAAGAACGTTAGACGAAAGATCACTATACATCAACCACTTCACATCAATAATGATTGATTTTTGGAGGTACAATGAAGGAAGAAATTTTTAAATACCTAAATGATAATTTCCCCGAATTTTGGAGTGACATAAATGTTAGATTTGAATTAGGCGAACCATATCGGAATGGCTCCAATAGACGGATTAAACAAGTGAATAAGAGAGTAACAACTATATTTGAGCAAGTGTTCAAAGATAGTGATGAAATTGTTCTATATATTAAAGACTGGGGAAATAAAGAAGATATTATGTTTGGTAATACCACACCTTATTATATTTATGAACTGTTGAAAGATAAGTCCATGGAAGAGGAAACTTTGTTTGAATTAGATGAGGATGAAGATGATGAAGGAAATTCGATTCAAATAAAACGAGAGTTTCAAGTGAAATTACTTTTAGGGATGGTTTCTTCGTTTCCATATAAGAAGATACTCGAAGGAATATGTAATTATGAACAAGGCAAAGAACCTTCTATTGGTCAAAGCGTTTATTTCATTAATAGAGATAAAAACATTGTATTTCATATGTATGATGATCGAGGGTGTATTATATGCGCTAGATCAAAAGATGATTTAGAAAAGCTATATATTGATTATAATCATTGGATTGTTGATTACTGGAGAGAATATTTTGATAGAATATTCAAAGAAGAGTGACCCCTCGTCAAACAGATAAGAGCTATCTAAGGCCGGGGCGCGTCATAGATGCGGGAAACGTTATGCCAAACCAGTGCGAGAAAGGAAAATTAAATTGATTACTTTAAGACTTACTAAAGATTTATTAAAAGACATGAAAGCGATTCCTAAAGAAGACATCAATATGTCGTTGCTCTTAAGCTGGCATGTGAATATTTACAATTTGAACAAACGTAAACACATCGTCGTTGTAAATGATTTAACCAGATTAGCTGTGATCATTGATGGAATAAGAACAGGACAATTAGAGCGACTGAAAGAAAAATTCTTAGTAACTCTTCGAGAATATTTACTCCTAGAAGGAGTGAAAGAGAGTCAGATAAATACATATTTAGAGTTTGGTGAGAACATTATTATCTCAAAGACAAGTAGTAGAAGTGTACTCGGAACGATGAAGGAAGTTACGTTTTTTACTGAAGATGACTTTCAAGATAATCATGAACGATTGAAATGGCTGAACAGAATGATTTATAAACCAATAGATTACAAGGAACCAATAGAATTATTTAAAGAAGCAATCAAAAATCCAAAGAATAACAACACTGAGTGAAAGAAAACTCAGGAAGGCACTAGCATCGCATAACATCATATTCACGCTGCGGAGCTACCATCTCTTGGTTGTCAGATGTATAATCATGGAAGGAGATCAGACAACAAACGCCTCAGCCTAAGATAAGAGCTATCTAAGGCTGAGGCGTTTCGTAGATACCCAAACGTTATAGGAAATCAGCGCAAATTATACAATGATCAGGAAGGGGAAAGTAAACCTTCTCTGGTCTCATATTAGCATCAAGTGTTATAGATTTTGGGGTAGGTGACTTTAATGAAAGATGAGCTAACATACTCACAGTTCCTAGCATTTGATAATATTACTCAGTATGCCAGAGCCCGAAAAATGGAAGCCCAAAACTCACTAATTGAAGTTCTCCAGATGTCAAATATTTCATGGGACACCTTTGAAGATGCTCGTACTAAGATATTTTTGAATGCAAGGGTAGCGTTGCATTTTCATCCTGACCGACCAAACGCGAACAATAAAAGTGTGGCTGAATCATTGCTTCAGCAGGGATTATATAAAAGTCAGTTCGAAACTCAAATCTCGAATGGGAGTGTATCTGCCTATCCTGGCGGTGCTAGGGATCTTTGGGAGAAAAAGTTGTTTTGTGGTGCTTACCAGTTGGATGGAGTGACCGATAGTCAACGCCCCAAGTATGGGGCGCTCAATCTAATGTTACACCCAGATGGACCGGCCCCTCGTTTTGGATCATGTTACTTTCTTCTAGAACCAAAGGTGTCATATCGCTGTACATACACATATTTGGACTCACACCAAGATCCAAAGGAAAAAGGCACTTATAAAGAGTTTGATGCTATATTAGCAGCTATCTTTAAAGATGCTTTTTTTCGAAATGATGCGATAGGTGAAAAGAATCTGACTCCGAAGAAGTTGATCGATCATTTACTGCTTAATCTTGAACGACCATTAAAGGATCCTTCTAATCATAAATCCAATCGAAATCTTAATCACTATATTGAAGCCCAGGTTCATGGAGATATTTCGTTAAGGGAAGACGTTGAAGTTCTTGTTGCAGACCCTTCGTTCAAAGGTACTTACATAGGAGCATTATTTGAACAAATATGTTTAAAGTATTCGATTGAACTTTATTGGCATATGGGATTCGCTATGCACGTTGATGAAATACCTTCAGATTTTAGGGGACCAACCATGCCTTCCTTAGCAAAGCGGATAGCAGTAAATGGTTATATTTATGCAAGTGTCATAGGGGAAGCCGTCAAAGATTTGAGACGTAATCCGGAATTATGGAAAGATCGAGGAAGCTATGAGGAAGTCCTTCAGGAATTAAAATACATGTGGCATATATTGGTTCGTTTTGGTCGCCCATTTGTACAGAAACAATAATATAACAATTCATTTGGAGTAAGTCATTCGAAGAAGGAGCTGACATCCTATAAGAATATGTTCACGCATCGGCGGACAAGCAGCCTTGGTCCCGGAAGATAAGTCGACGAAGCGATTGCAGGGACACATCTGCACCACCCAATTGCATCGCGGCCAGTCACTTCGTTCCTTTAGGGTGGTGGGACGTCGTGAACCCCCAAACGTTAGCCGAAATACACCGAAAACCCCGCGCATCCGTGCGCGGATATTTTAAATAAAAATATTAAGGATGACGAGAAGTGACATTATCTAAGAGAGGTTTAGAGTATCTTGCTAAATGTAAATGGAAAGACTCTGTGAAAGACGAAAAAGAAATATTAAAAGCTTTTGAGGCTCTAAAAATTCAACCTACATTCACACTTATTGATTTTCAAAAGAGATTTGGGGGGTATGTAGAGTATGCATATTTGGAGCCGATTGCGTTTGGTATTCTCCAAGAGGAACCTTGTCGAGGAGACTTTGTTAATGAGAAGGGTCTTATTATCATTGAACCTGAAGATGATATCATTGTGCGTCATTATGTTTGTGCAGATACATTATACCAGGAGACATTTTCGATTGACGAGCAGGGTAGATTCTATCTAGGATATGAGATCCAATGCAATAACTTTGAGACACATATTGAAGAAGCAGCTATATTGAAAGTGTTAAATAAAGAAAAATGGGATACGGTTTTTGAATATGAATTAGATATAAGGACTAGAGATACATATGATATTATCGATGATTATAAATATAGGGAATTATGTAAGTATTTCGGATTAAAGAAAATTGAGGACTTTCCAGACGATATAATTAGTTTCGATAGAAACGATAATTACTTGGTTTGGAGACTCTCAAATTCAGTAAAAGTTTTAAGTAAACAGGGTATTGGCAAAAGTGATCTCGAAGCTATGAATAAAATATTTAGTATAAGCTAGGTATACTTAGGGAGCGCCATCCGTGGCGCTCTCTGAACAAAGAAGCGGTGTACCTCAGCTAACAACATATCTACACCGCGTCGCGTTCGCTCCTTGGTCTGCCCGAAGCTTTTTTAAGGAAGTTGAATCAGGCAGACAACCCTGCAAGGCTAAGTGGCGAAGCCACCCGACGCTAAAGCACCTTAAGCCTCTCGGGTTCGTGAATGCATAAACGTTATACCAAACCAGTGCAAGTGCGTGACTAAGATCAAACATCTAATGATCAAGAAAGAGGTGTTAAAAGATGAAAGACATTTATTTAATTCTTGAGGGAGAAAGGGTAAAACTGATACCAGCTTCTCATGAACATATAGAAGACTTGTTCAAAGTGAGTCTTAACAAAGAGCTTTGGAGATACAGTCCATCATCTATCAATACATTCGAAGATATGACTACTACAATGGATACCTGGATGAGATTAAAGCAACAGGGACTAAGATATCCTTTTTTAATAATTGATAAGTTATCAAACGAAATTGTTGGTAGTACAAGTTACTTAGATATCTCAGTACCATTTAAAAAACTCGAGATTGGAGGGACATGGCTAGACCCCAAGGTATGGAGAACCAAAATAAATACAGAGTGTAAGTACTTATTGCTGAAATACGGATTCGAAGACTTAAATTATAATCGAATACAATTAAAAACAGATAAAAGAAATGAAAAGTCAAATCAAGCAATTATCCGAATAGGGGCTCGGTTTGAAGGGACTTTGAGGGAAGACATGATATTACACGATGGACATTCCAGAGATACTAATGTTTATAGTGTCTTGAGATCTGAATGGAAAGAAATCAAAGTTAAATTACTTGAATATTTAAATAAAGAATACATTTGATTGTAATTCAATGAGATCACTGGATTCGTATAACATCCTGTTCACGGTGAAGCCATGGAAGTGAAAGATGCACTGACGATTATGTTCCTATTTGGATCATTCATTCTTGCACTTTTAACTTACATTAATAATAACAACAAGAGAAAGTAAAAACCCACCCTAAGATTGACCGCCGAAGGTGGGTTTCCGATCGTAATTGACTAAGAAGGGATTACCCATCCAAGCCAATTGTATTTTGAAAAGATGTATCAAAGAACTAATTGAATAAAAAATAATGTAGAAAAGACATATAAGCAGATAATGAAAGTACTTCGAAGAGGGCATCGCCATCAGATAACATCGTATCTACACTGCGGGCGTTTCGGCCCTTGGTTTGCAGAGTCTTTTCAAAGAAGTGGAATCAGCAGATAACCCTGCACTGGCTAAGTCCGTTGGACCCGGGGCTTGCACCCCTTAAGCCAGCGAGGGTTCGTGAATACAACAACGTTATATGACATGGGGGGAGAGTGCGATTTTAAATAATCTAAAGAGTAGAAGAACATTTATTATCCTCATACTTGTTACAGGCACATTATATTTTTTTCTAGGTGATATGAATAGTTTCATGAGTAAGTCAAAGTTAAATAAAGAAATTCAAGTAAAACAAATCTCCAGCACCGAGATGTGCAAAGCACAATACACTAGAAAAGGACCAGCTGCATATATCGATTGGATAAGAGTAGAATTAGATCAAAATGAAATTAATAACATTGTTAATTGGGTTAATTCAGTACCTGATTCAGATATTATAGAGTTGAAACAAATACCATCAAACACAAGCATTAGCGCAGGGATTGTTTTTAGATTAAAGACCAGAAAAGAAATAAGAATTCAATATGATCTTGAAAAGATTTATATAACAAGAACAAATATAAGGACTGGCCAAGTCATTTATACAATCAAGCAAGAAGGCTTAAAGAATTTCTTTGATAAACAACTCAAAGGTTTTTATTTTGGAGAAGATAAGGTGGAAAAATCTTGAAGGCAACTCAAGAAGCCCTCCCCACATCATAAAACATTGTATTTACGCTGCGGAACTTACGTCTCTTGATCGTCCGATGTATAATTATGGGCATAATCAGACGACACACGAGCCGGCCTAAGATAAGAGTTATCTAAGGCCGGCTCACGTCGTCAATACGGGGACGTTATGTGGAAGTGCGAAGTTCTGAAATAAATCATGTTGAAAGAAGGTTCTTACATGAATAAGAGACTGAGTAATCTATCAATAATATTAATCGTACTTCAAATACTTTTAGGGATAGGAGCAATATTTGGTGGAATAGCATTTATTATCGATCCAAGTGGAGAATTGATGGGTATGTCCCGCTCGCAGTTAGAACATTCTACTTTTCATAATTATCTTATACCTGGAATCTTATTGATTTGCGCATTAGGAATAATTCCTTTCATAATCGCTTCAGGCCTACTCAGAAAGTGGAAATGGAAAATGGCCGACAGACTTAATATATTTCCGGATAAACATTGGTCATGGACATTTTCATTATATTCTGGATTTGAATTAATCATTTGGATTACAATTCAGATTTATATTCTGAATATGTTTTCAATAATTCATTTGATTTATATAATATTTGGATTAACTATACAAGTAGTAACTTTATTACCAAAGGTTCAAAAACAGTATTCAATTTAAGACTTGTCGGATAGATGAATGAATTTTGTGGGCAACTCAATGCACCATCAGATAACAACGTATTCACACTGCAGGCCTTGCGGCCCTTAGTCCGCCCGAGGAAATACGGATGAGCTAAATCAGGCGAACAACCCTTCGAGGTTAACTGCGCAAGCGTAGCCGGCAGCTACGCTGCCTTAAGCCTCTCGGGTTCGTAGATACAAGAACGTTATACGAAATAACCTGAAGGGAATGATTAAATGCCATCTCATGAGTTCATAGTTGGTGAAGCACAGTTTTTATTAGCTCATGTGTTATGGAATGAAAATGGAGTTCAGATAAATGGACTTGAGTTTACGCCTCAGGCATCAATAGATGATGAGCTGATTAATTACTTCAATGATTCATTGGACTGGATCAAATCAAGAGGTCCTAGTGAGTCCTTTTCGGGAAATGGATTAGATCGATATGGATATACAATTATTCAAGGGACAGAGAGTCTAAATACTTTTAAGAATATTATCACTTCTTGGAGGGATTTATTTAGTAACGCACCTAAAGATATTATTCTAACTGGGAATTATGGTTGGGAAGTAGACTCTGATGTTGGAAGATATGAAAAGATTCCATTTAATAGGACTGAATTAATAGAATCGCTAAACAAATTAATAGAAGTTATAGAAAATGCCCTAGAAACAAATCAATGTGTAATACATTTAGGGATTTAACAAAAAAATACTGATCTCTAGCATATTTCAATGAAGCCGGTTACTTTGTAAAAGATAATGTTTGCGCATTTGGCATTCGCCCTCGGTTCAGGAGAAGTATTTTGACAGGGAAACATAGTCATCTGGACACATCAAACTCCGTCGGACGACGAGAACAACGTTATACGACAGTCTCTTAATGTTTTAAAGAAAGGACATTTCAAATGAAGATCAGAACTGTTTCACTATGCCTAATAAGAAAGGGTCAACAACTATTAGTCGTAGAAACATATGATAAAGCAGTAAACAAGCTTTTTATAGACCAGTTGGAGGAACTGTTAAGTATGGTGAGAACAGTAATGAAACAATAATTAGAGAAGTGAATGAAGAAATAAATGCTGAGATAGAGGACACGAAATTACTTTTCGTTATAGAGAATATATTTACTTATTTGGATGATATAGGGCATGAAGTGGACTTCATATATGAATCAAGTTTTGTGGATAGGAGCTTATATAGTAGAGATTAAATAGAAGGCATTGAAGGATCAATTCCCTATAAAGCTGTTTGGAAATCAATTTCTGACTTCCTGAATAATACTCAAGAGAAGTTAGTTCCAGATGGTTTGCTAGACTTATTATTATCGAATCAATCGGAGAGAACAAGCAGAGTGGAACACACTAGAACCAAATAAACATAGGAAACGAAATAAATATATTAATCAAGTTGAATGATACTAAAAGGTAATTAAAGTATAATGTAGATATCCCTCATAAACAAAGGAGAACTGAAAATGAGAAAACTCGTTCTATTTCTGCACGCATCGCTTGACGGTTTTGTAGAAGGGCCGAACGGTGAAATGGACATTGGCTGGGTTTCCTACGATGCTGATTTGGAGAAACACGCGCGAGAAATTCTGAGTACTGCCGACACTGTCATTTGGGGACGCGGGACTTATCAGATGATGCACAGTTACTGGCCTTCTGTTCCTTCGAACCCATCAGCTTCGGAGTATGAACGGAATCATGCAGAGTGGATCGAAAAGACAACCAAAATCGTTTTTTCCACGACGCTGGAGAAAGTCGAATGGAATAATTCCAGACTCGTGAAAGAAGATGTCGAGGAAGAGATCAAGAACCTCAAACAGCAGCCAGGCAAGGATATGGTCATCCTCGGCAGTCCTAGGTTGGCACACTATCTTATGCAGCTTGATTTAATTGATGAGTTTAAAATTACAGTTTCTCCCGTCCTGATTGGCAGCGGATTGCCGTTATTCCAAGGTCTCAAGGAGAAGATCAATCTTAAACTTATCGAAAACAAAAGCTTTGATTCTGGAGCCTTAGGTCTCGTTTATCAGAGGGTAAGATGACCTTGTCATTTAAGGTGATTCGGTAACGGAAGACAATTCATTAAGTTCTAAAGAAGGAAGTGCTCCATGTTTAAAGCTATTAATCTTGCAGTACGATTTCTTTTAGAACTAGTTATACTGTTTGCGCTAGGTTATTGGGGATTTCATTTTGATTCTAATTTAATAATTCAAATTGTTTTAGGAGTTGGATTGCCACTGATTATTGCAATAATCTGGGGGAAGACCATATCACCGAAAGCGACAATTAGGTTGCCAATGATAGGGATCATAGGAATTGAATTATTGATCTTTGGAACCGCATTTCTATGTTTACTAAGTGAGGGATTCAAAGCCTTTGCCTTTATCTTCATAATAGTTTCATTAGTGAATAGATACATTATTATAAAGTTCAATCAAGGGGTTGATTAACTCCATACATAAAATAGAATCATAATAAAGGTCAAGAATCAGCAGCAAGCTCATGCGATCGGCATGGGCTTGCTATTTTTTTGGAATGGTTCCGTAAAACAGTAGCTATGAGCACTATTGTGAAAGTTCTTTACTTGCATTTCCATATATAGGTCAAAATAATTCACCGGAAGGCAAAAATTAACCCTGCTCTAACCTCCTCTCTCCGTTTTATCATGGAAAAAGATTATGGAAAGCGATTTCAAATTCTGGGAGGAGGAATATTTTTGAAAGCGCTGTACAAAAGAATATCCGTGGTTTTGGTTGTATGTATGACATTGAATTTGCTGCCGGTACTTCCGACTTGGTCGACGAACGCGGCGAATGCGAGCGACTCGGGAGACAATCTTGTTCCTAATGGGGGATTTGAGCTTGTCGGATCAACGGGGAACGCATCCTGGATAGATGGGATTCAACCGCAAGGGTGGGGCGCGTGGCTTGCTAAGGGACAAGGCAAAGTATCTGTTAGTGATGCCGTTTACTATTCCGGAGACTACTCGGTACAGATCGAGCATCTGAGCGCGATAGACCGGACAGGACTTAGTCTGGATGTGCCGATTGTCGGCGGAGCTACATATGAATTCAGCGCCCGAATCAAAACGACTGATGTTGTATCGAGCGGCGGTGTATTTGTGAGAACGAATTTTTATAAAAGCATTGCAGGGGTGGATAACAGCTCAAAGACCGAAAAAGTCGGAGACGGCCCTTCGACCGCGAAGCTGGACGGAACCAACGATTGGACATTGAAGGAAGCGGTATTGTCGGCACCGGCCGAATCGAACTATGTCCGAATCGAACCGTTTTTTGAAACGGGAACGGGGATCGCTTGGTTTGATGATGTGACAATAAAATCGCGCCAAGGGATAATCGGGCTGTCTTTGGAACCGAAATTGCTTTCCCTGGAAAAAGGCCAAACGGCAGCGTTAACTCCAACCTACATGCCGGAAGACGCATCGGATCAACCCGTCGTGTGGAGTTCTTCCGATTCGACGATTGCGTCGGTGGATGACGGAACCGTGACTGCGCTTGATTATGGAACCGCTATCATTACCGTGACGACGTCGGACGGTCTGGTCAGCGCCCAATCTTACGTAACCGTGGAGTCTGCGGCAACGCTGACCGGTTATGACGAGTTAAGGTTGAAATGGTATGACAAACTCATCGGCGGAGCTTCCATGGACTCGTCTGACCCAGATGTGGCTGCTTATATCCAGTCATTATCGGATAAAGTGTCCCACGCTGGAGGCACCGGGATTTGGGATCGGATGAACAACATGCCGGATGCAGGTGCGCTATGGGATGATGTTATCAATCAGAGCAATACCGATTCGGCCCGAATTACACGAGCGTACGGGATGATCAGGGATATGGCGCTTGCCTATTCGACCAAGGGCACTGCTGTGTACCATAATGAGGCCCTGCGTGACGATATCCTCGCGGCTTTGAAATGGATGCATACTTACCAATATAACCAAAGCAAGAACAGTGTCCCGAACTGGTGGGATTGGGAGATCGGAACGCCGCAAGCGATCATGGACATTCTCGTGCTGATGTATGAAGACATACCCGCAGAGCAAGTTGAGAAATACTTGAATGTCATTGATAGATTCGTTCCAGATCCGACAAAAAGAGTGCAGAATGCAGGCGTCACAGAAACGGGCGCAAACCTGCTTGATAAAGCGCTGGTCGTTGTGCTGCGCGGCATTGTCGGCAAAAACGGATCGAAGATCGAACAAGGCCAACATGCGATGCCCGGGGAATTCCAATATGCGAAGAGCGGTGACGGGATTTATGAAGACGGCTCTTTAATCCAGCATTCCAACATTGCTTATACGGGAGCCTATGGCAGCGTATTGATCGGACGTATGGCCGATTTAATGTATTTGTTCAACTCTTCCTCATGGGAGCTAGACGATCCAAACGCAGGAAATGTATATGAGTGGGTGGAGGATTCGTTCGAGGCCTTGATCTACAAAGGGGCAATCATGGACATGGTGAAGGGGCGCAGCATCTCCCGTGAGACAGACTCCGATCATCTAACAGGCCGTGCAATTATTCGCACGCTGGCACGGTTAGCCGAGGGAGCCCCGCCGGAGAAAGCCGCCCAGATGAAGAGTATGATTAAGGAATGGGTATTATCCGATACGACATTCCCGAGCTATTACGAAAATATGCCGATATATGAAATGAATTTGATTAAGGCCATTGTAGGCGACGCTGCGATCCAGCCGCGCGGAGAGCTGGTGAAGCATCAGAATTTCGCTGCGATGGATCGGGTCGTTCATCTGCGTCCGGGCTTCGGCTTCGGACTCAGCATGTTCTCCGACCGGATCTCGGCTTTTGAATTCGGTAATAACGAGAACATAAAAGGCTGGTACACCGGAATCGGGATGACTGCCTTATATAATAACGATTTATCTCAATACAGCAATCAATATTGGCCAACGGTGGATATGTACCGCTTGCCGGGAACGACAACAGACGGCTATGCTCCGGCTCCGAAAGATTGGGCTGCTTATTACAATTCGAAAACCTGGGTCGGCGGTTCGGTTATGGACGGACAGTACGGCGCGGCAGGGATGAGTTTTGCACTGGATAAAAGTACGGGCAGCAAACTAAGCGGCAAAAAATCATGGTTTATGTTCGATGATGAGATTGTCGCGCTAGGCTCAGGAATTGCAAGCACGGACAACCGTAAAGTGGAGACGATTGTGGAGAATCGTCAATTGACAGATAGCGGCTCGAATAAGCTTACGGTGGACGGCCAAGTGAAATCTGACGCCCTCGGATGGGAGGAGCCGATGAAAGGGATCGGTTGGGCTCATTTAGAAGGAAATGTGGCCGGCTCCGACATCGGGTATTATTTTCCGAACAAAGCTGACATCACAGGGAAACGCGAAGCGAGAACGGGCTCCTGGAGAGAGATCAATGGCGGAGGCTCGTCCACTCCGGTGACGAAAAACTATCTTAGCTTGGCGTTCGATCACGGTACTGCACAGCAGAATGGCTCTTATGCCTATGTTCTATTGCCGAACAAGGATAGTGCAGCGACTGAGCATTACAACCAGCAACCCGATATTCAAGTATTGAGCCAGACGAACAAAGTTCATGCTGTCCAAGAGAAGAAGCTGGGCATTACCGCATTCAACTTCTGGGAAGCAGATCGTTTGGAATTTGTTCGAGCGTATCAACCTTCATCGATTATGGTCAAGGAACAGGGCGATCAATTGACCATCGCGGTTTCCGATCCGACCCAGAAGCAAGAGAAAGTGACGGTAGATCTCGGCAAAGCCGTGTTGCAGGAAATTACGAAGGACCCTTCCGTTACGGTGATCCAAACATCGCCTTATCTCAAATTGGAAATTGACACGAAAGGCGCGATAGGAACAACCCAAACGATTCAATTCCAATATGATCCAAGCCAAACGCTGGAGTTGGATGGTCCTGCTACAGAACCGGGCCAAGAGGAAATAGTCACTGTATACGTAGCTGAAGACGCTTATGTAAACGCCGGCACTAAAGCTGGCCAAAACTTCGGCGGCGTCGGTTATCTCAATGTAAAGAACGGCGTCAACGACTACTTGCGCAAAACATTCCTGAAATACGATTTGAGCGGACTTTCCGGTGAAATTGAGTCGGTGAAACTACATGTTTATGGTAAGAAGAACGACACCCGGGGAGTGACGGAGAGCATTGGCGCATATGAAGTAGGGAGCAATGTTTGGACAGAAAATACGCTCACTTGGAATAACATGCCTCAAGTTGGAAGTTTAATCGATAAAGTGCCTTTTAACGCAGATAATCAATGGCGCCAATTTGACCTTACCGCTTACGCCAAAGCGCGGATGGCCGAAGATAAGCAATTGAGCATTGCGCTCCAAGGCGAAACCGATTTGACGGTAGAGGTGAGAAGCAAAGAAAACGAGGGCGGGATTTACAAGTCGTATTTGGAAGTGACCATGAAACCCGCAGTTCCGGTGAAGGGCGTTCAATTAAACAAGGAGCAAGCGGCTCTCACCGTTGGTGGCAGCGTGAATCTGGAGGCGACCATCGTTCCGGAAAATGCGACGAACACCAATGTAGCGTGGACCATCGACCACAGCGATATCGCAGAGTTGAAGACGGAAAGCCGCCAGGCGACGATCACCGCATTGAAACCAGGCCGCGTGCAAGTGACCGTAACGACCGAGGAGGGCGCATTTGTTGCAACCTGCCTCATTAACATTACGCTTACGAGTACCATCGGCGATCTGAATGGGGACGGCAGCATTGGAGTTGGCGATTTGGCGGTCGCCTCCGCTCATTTTGGCAAGACGTCCGGTAGTCCAGATTGGGATTTGATTATGGCAGCCGATATCAACGGCAATGGTACCATTGATGAAGATGATTTGAAGTGGTATGCCGAAATAATGATCGCGGAGTAAGAAAATTGTGTTCTTATCAAGGGGATAGGTCTGAATGACTTTTTAGCGACTGTTTGAATTTAGCGAAGGGGACTGATATCCGGTCCCTCTCGCAAATTGTTGGAAGGGGTGTTATTTCATCTTGAAAAAATACAGCGTCAAGCTTCTCGTCCTTTCTTTGCTGATCTTTTCACTTATTACTACGTCTTTCCCGGCTGTCCCGGCAGCCGCGGCGGCGCCTCAGGCGAATGATTTCGAAGCGCTACGCATGAGATGGTTCGATTATTTGACGGGCGGTTCGCAAATTGACCTTAATGATGCGGACATCCGCAATGCGGTTGAGGCGAATGTCCAAAAGGTAACAAACGACAGTCATACCGGGGTATGGGATACGCTCAATAAAGCGGCTGACCGTACCTATTTATGGGCGGATTATAACAGTACCACCGCTCCGAACCACATCACTTTGTCGTACAACCGCCTGAAGGATATGGCGATTGCCTTCGCAACTCCCGGTACATCGTTGTATCAGAATGAGGCTTTAAAGAACGATATTATCGCAGGCTTGGATTGGATGTATGAATATCGTTATAACGAAACGAAAAGCAGTTACGGCAACTGGTGGGAGTGGGAGATCGGCTCGCCGCTCTCATTAGCCGACATCATCACACTGATGTACGATCATTTAAGCCCAGAACAAATCGCGGGGTATACCCGCACGATTGACCGATTTTTACCTGATCCGACCAAAAGATTGATCGGCGCTCCAGGTCTGAAAGAGACGGGGGCCAATCTTTTGGATAAATCACTGGCTGTTCTGCTGCGGGGCGTACTCGATCAGAACGAGACGAAAATCGTGCAGGCGCGCAATGCAATCGGTTCCGCCTTCCCGTATGTGACCAGCGGGGATGGATTTTATGAAGATGGTTCGTTCATTCAGCATAATAATATTGCGTATACCGGCAGCTACGGTAGCGTACTGTTAGGGGATATCTCAAAGCTGCTGACGGTCTTAAGCGGCTCTTCGTGGCCGATCGAGGATCCTAACTTTGATCATGTATGGGATTGGGTTACCCATTCATTTGAACCGGTTATTTATGATGGTCACATTATGGAAATGGTCAGCGGCAGAGCGGTCTCCCGCTACAATAACAACACCCGGGGAGCAGTATGGACGATCCTGCGATTGGCGCAATACGCTCCACCGGAACAAGCTGCCTACTATAAGAGCATGGTCAAGGATTGGGTCGTTTCTGATAAGACGATGCCGAACATGTACGAAGGTATGCAAATTCGAGACATCGTTTTGTTTAAAAAGCTGATGAGCGACACTTCGATCGTTCCCCGAGGAGACTTGATTTCGCATCGCCAATTTTCTGCAATGGATCGGATCGTTCATTCGCGGCCGGGCTACACTCTTGGCATTAGCATGTCCTCTTCCCGCATTGCCAACTTCGAGGGAATGAATGGCGAACATTCAAGAGGCTGGTATACCGGTGATGGGATGACGTATTTATATAATCACGATTCGGGGCAGTTCCGTGATGCGTTCTGGCCGACGGTTGATTCCCACCGGATGCCGGGTACGACGTCCGACGGCATGGAGCGCTCGATGATCAAAACGACGGGGAAAACTTGGGTCGGCGGTTCATCTATGGACAATCTGTACGGGATCGCAGGGATGGATCTGGCTCCGCCCGGAAGCAAATTGACCGGCAAGAAGTCGTGGTTTATGTTCGACAATGAAATCGTCGCGCTGGGAGCGGGCATCACTACGCCCGACGAGCGGAAGGACGGACGCCAAGTCGAAACGATTGTAGAGAACCGGATGATTAATGCGGCTGGCTCCAATTCATTGACCGTAAACGGTCAAGCGATGCCAAGCCAGCTGGGCTGGTCCGATGAACTAAAGGGAGTGAACTGGGCACATCTGGCGGGTACGGCGGATGGAGCCGATATTGGCTACTATTTCCCGGAGAGTAGTGATATTCATGCATTACGCGAATCTAGAACCGGTTCTTGGAAAGACATTAACACGTCGGGTCCTGCTGATCTGATTACGCGCAATTATGTCAGCTTGGCTGTAGAGCATGGGAAGAAGCCGACGGACGCTGCGTATTCCTATGTGCTGCTGCCGACGTTATCGGCAGATGCGACAAGAGCGTACAGTGAGAATCCGGACATTCGCATCCTGAGCAATACGGCGCAAATGCAGGCGGTGGAAGATACAAAGCTTGGCTTGACAGGCATCAACTTTTGGCAGACGGGCGAATTGGGCCGCGTGCGCGCTTATCAACCTGCTTCCGTGATGGTAAAGGAGCAAGGTGATGAATTGACCGTATCCGTGTCCGATCCGACGCAAACGCAATCGAAGGTGAAAGTGGAGGTTGCCGCAGAAGCGCTTGAGGAGTTAGCCAAGGATCCGACTGTGACCGTATTACGGACATCTCCTTCAGTTCAACTGGAGATTGCCACAGGAGGGACAAAAGGCCGCAGCCATGTCGTGAAGTTCAGAGTCAATTCCGGAGCGGAAACAGAGCTTCCCGAAGAAGGCGCGCTTGAGCCGGACGATTCGGCCAAAATTCGCATTAACGTATCTGAAGACACGTTTGTGAACGGAGGCAGCGAAGAGAATACAAACTTCGGAACGAGAGGCTTTCTCAATATCCGTAACGGAAGCGGGAACTATGACCGCCGCGTATTCCTGAAGTTTGATCTTCCGCAAATTTCCGACGATATTGAACGGGCCGTGCTTCACGTCTACGGCAAAACGAATGATAATAATGGAACTCAATCCGACATCGGCGTGTTCGCGGTCCATGACGACAGTTGGAAGGAAGACACGATCACCTATAAAAATAAGCCGGACGCAGACGAACAAATCGATTTGACAACGATGGCGTCGCCGGATCAATGGTGGACATTCAATGTAACGCCATTCGTACAAACTAAACTGCAGGACAACAAAACGGTAAGCGTAGCCCTGCAGCAAATCGGCCGCAATTTGCATGCGGAAATCCGCAGTCGTAAAAATGAAAGCGGAAAATACCAAGCTTACCTGGATATTCTTCTTAAAGATACGACAGCGCCGACGACAAACGTTCAAATGGAAGGAGGCGGCGAGACGGAAGGGGAACATTATAAAGAAGTCGTTCTTCACTTCTCTGCGAAGGATAACCCTAACGGCTGGGGCTTACTGCGTACGGAATACCGGATCGGCGGGGGCAAGTGGAAAACGGTGAAAGACGGTAAAGTGGTTATTCAAGAGCAGGGCGTTCATACGATTGAATACCGCTCCGTCGATAAAGCGGGCAATGTGGAAGATACGCAAAGTATTGTCGTTTCAATTACACAGCCGACGGTTGGAATTGGTGGACCTAATGTAGTGACGGGCGGCGAACCGTTGACTGTCAATTACGGAATCAAATCGGCCGTAAAGGATATGTATGCACATGACCTGACTCTGCAATACGATGCGAATTTGTTGACGTTCGTCTCCGCCGAATCGCTGCAGGAAGGGGTAGCCATTCTGGACACTCGGAATGATTCCGGGCAGCTGCGGCTCATTCTCGCCGGCAAAGGCCAGCCGTTACAAGGCAATCAAGATTTGATCAAGTTGACTTTTGACACGAATAAGGTTGAAAAGACAACGGAAAGCAGCATCGATATCGTCGGGGCGCGGATCGGAGATGTTCGAGGCGATGAGGTAGAGGCGGTTTCCAATCCTTTCAAGTACACATTGAAAGCAAATGCTGAAGAATCAGGCGAACCGGGCGAACCCGGCGAACCTAGTGAACCTGGTGAACCTGGCGGACCTGGTGAACCTAGCGAACCGGGGAGACCTAGCGAGCCCGGTCAGCCACAACAGCCGGGTCACGGCTCAGAGATTAGCGGCGGTTCAAGCAGCACGTCTGGTTCTAATGCAAGCGAAGTAAATAAGGCAAAATTAAGCGATTTGGAGCAGCTCGCCAAGCTTCTTGGTCTTAACAAAACTAGCGTAGAGTGGGAGCAGATCAAAGCGCTCGATGTTAACGGTGACGGTAAAATTGACGTGATCGATCTGGCCACGATTGCCCGGAAAATTGCTGGTTCGAGCGATACTCCTAAACGTAATTCCCCCCAAGGTCCGGAATCTTTCCATCTCAGTGCGAAATCAGGAAGCTGGAAGGAAGGGGATACCGTTAAACTGACTTTGACAGGGAAAAACGTACGGGATTTATACGCTTATGAAGTGAAATTGAGCTTTGACCCTGAATATTTAGAATTCACCGGAGCTGCTTCGGCATTGGACGGTTTTACCGTTTCACCGATTGTGAAGGACGGAGTGATTAAGTTCCTTCATACAATGACGGGCGATATTGCTGGGAAAGAGGGCGATATTGAAATTAGCGGTTTTACGTTTAAGGTGAAAAAGACTGGAGAAACCGAAGTTCGCTTAGATGCGATGATCACAGTCGATCACAAGCTTTCTGCGCAAGACATTGCTGTCGGCAAGTCCGTACAAATCGGTAAACCTGAGGATCAGACAGCCGTAGTTTTCAGCGATATTCAAGGACACTGGTCTCAAGCAAAAATTGAGGCTGCGGCTCAAAAAGGATTGATTAAAGGGTATGCGGACGGAACATTCGCTCCCGACAAGCCAATCACTCGCGCCGAGTTTACAGCTTTACTCTCAAGAGGACTCGATTTGCGTGAAGAAACCAAGCTTGCATTCGCGGATGCGGACCGTCTTCCGCAGTGGGCGGCATCGGATATTGCCAAGGGAATTCATCAAGGATTCATTACCGGCTACGCCGACAATACCTTCCGTCCGAATCAAGCAATAACTCGCATGGAACTTGCAACGATGGCCGCTAAAGCGCGGGGTCTTACTAACGGTTCGCAAACCGGGCTGACCTTTGCTGATGCCGGCGAAATTCCGGTATGGGCTAGAGGCTGGATCTCCTCCGCCGTGAACGAAGGTCTTCTCCAAGGACGCGGCAATCATCGCTTTGCTCCAACGGCGCAGGCAACGCGCGCAGAGGCGGTAACCGTTTTGCTCAACGTACTTCAAGCTCAATCTTCCAAATAAGAACACAAAGCTCACAATAAACGTCCCAGCCAAAGATCAGAGATATCTAAGGCTGGGGCGTTTTTGTTAACATGGGTTGGAGTGAGTTGCTCGAGAGTCTGGCGCCCATAGTGTGGTAGGCTCTTTTTTCAGTTTCCTCAAATTTACATATGGTGTATATTGGGTAAAATGGCGGAACTGCAAATCCAATCACGTTGCATATTTAATGAAAGCTTCTCAAGGAGGCCTGTATGAAGACAACTATCTATATGGTTAGGCATGGAGAATCACCATACACTGAAGGAGATGAAAGGACAAGAGGGCTTACGCCAAAAGGAAAGGCCGATATTGAAAAAGCAACCCAGATACTTATAGGTGAAGGAATAGACATGATTATATCTAGTCCTTATACTCGAGCAATTCTGAGTGTTGAGGGTTTGGCAACTCACTTAAACATAGATATTAATATATTTGAAGATCTTAGAGAGCGGCATTTTGCAGCTGATATTATTGAAAATGCTGAGTTAATGTCTAGTATCAGAGAGAGTTTTAATGACCCTGATTATACCTTGCCGGGTGGAGAGTCAAATGCTGATTGTCAGAAGAGAGCCATCGCAGTTCTAAAACCCATACTGAAAGAGCATAAAGGGAGGAAGATAGCAGTCGGGACTCATGGTCTTGTAATGACTTTGATGATGAATCATTTTGATCCAGCTTATGGCTTAGAATTTTTGAATCAATTAAAGAAACCGGATATTTATAAAATGCTATTTGAAGACTTAGAATTAAAAGAAGTAACAAGATTGTGGAATGATTAGATTTTATAAGGCTTACCGAAGAGGACTGTGACATCACATAATAGAGTATTCACGCTGCGGGGGACAAGCCCCCTTCGTCTGCCCGAAGCAATTTCCTATAATGAGGTTGGATAACGGATGCTTGGAAAAATAGATTAATTGGATGGGAGCTATATGAAAATAAAAATCTCAATTGCGGTTGTTGTTTTGTTGTTTACCTCCTTTGTGTATTACCTCTATACTGAAATGAACGGTTTGCCGTGGAAGCATGCTGAAGTAAAGCGAAATGCAATCGTATATATGAAACAAAAATACAATATGGATGTTGCTGCAGCAGGGAGTTCTTATAATTTTAAATTCAAAGTATACACAGCGAAAGTATATAATGTGAAGGATGCGAGTAAAGCCATAATTCATGTGGAGGATGATGTGAACTTCGACGACTATGGCAGTTTTGTTGGGAAGCAATTACAAGATGACTATTCGCTAGTATATTGGTCCGCACATATTCGGGATCGTCTTCAAAAAAAATATCATGATCTATTCAAACATCAGGATATCGATACGATTCAGATTGAATACACCTATTACACATTATCGCTTGAAAGAGGACTCAGCGGTGATAAGGATCAACATGGAGTGCTTATTCCAGCAAAGCCTAAGTATGCTCCAGAATTGAAAATACAATTGAAGACGATTGATTTCGGTGATCATCTGTTGGAACAATTGCGTCAGGTGATTAATGATATGGTGAACACCTCCCAATCCATGAATGTATTCGTAAGGGCTGCTGATGGTAAGGAGAAACAGCCAAACGGGATGTCCAAGACCGCTATTCTTTCTATTGAACATGATAAACTAAAAACCTTTCAATCTATTGAAGAATTGAAAAAAGAGATAAAGCGTTGGTAACGAGTGAAAGATAGCATATGTTCGTATTTTAAAACTCACAAAGTTCTAGTTGTTATACGGAGATGATTTGAAAAGGTAGAACGAGATGAATAGAAGGCAAACTTACATGATAGATTGCAACAAAGATTAGCAATGAGGTTGAATTCAGATAATTCGAAGAAGGCAGTAACATCAGTTAACACCATATCTACGCTGGGAAGCAGAGAAGTGGATTCATCGAACAATCCTGCGAGGCTAAGTCCGTCGGACCCGGTCGCTGGTGCTCCCTTAAGCCTTTCGGGTTCGTAGATACGAGAAGGCTATACGAAAGATCGGCAATTAATTGATTTGTAATAAGCAGAGTGCTTACTCACGGAGCATTCAACATACTGGGAGAAAAACATGAAAAAGAAAACTAGGTTACTTTTAATAATAATATCTGCTTTGTTTATCTATCTTATAATCTTTCCACTGCCATCTCCTGAATTAGCGGTCAGAAGCTATGTCTTTGTTTCAAATCCAATCAAGGCAATAACATCGAAGGTTCATGAAGGAAAAATAAAGAATGATCCTATGTATGGAGATTTATATATTATTAATGAAATAGAAAAGTCATTTATTTATGTAAAGAAAAATTCTATAGGCTGGTACGTAACTACAAGTGGCACTGGACCATAAAATATTATTAAAGCAAGCATATTAAAACGAATTAATCAAATATCTAATAAAGCAAATTATGAAAGTTTATCTAGGAAGGCCGATCCTTCGTATAACTCCGTATTCACACTGCGTGCTGACGCTCCATGGTCTGCCCGAGGCATTCCGGAGATGTAGACCCTATTCGTAGTGAAGACAATGATTACTTTATTGAGAACTGGGGATTCTTCACAGAAGACTTTTTACAAATAGTTAAACTGAAAATCAACAATGGGAAATGGTACATTCCTGAAAGAGAAGAGATATTAATGGGCATTACCGTTTGCAACTTGTTGATGGGAATTGGAATGAAATTAAAAGAATTTCTTCTAAAGATCGTTTTTTAATAAAAGTGCCTAAGATAAGAGCTATCTAAGGCCGGCTCGCGTCGTGAATGCAAGAACGTTAGACGACATTAATGCAAGGAGTAGTACAAACAAAAATTGTAGGAGGACAATTATGCCCTATAACCCCCAAATACATATTGGAACAAATGAAGAAGCCGGTTATGTAAGAAAAAAACTCATTGAATATAATTCAGAACATGTTCCAAATGGCATCTACGAAGAAATCACTCTATGTTTGAAGAACGATAACGGAGATATAATTGCAGGTCTTAATAGTGCAGTCTGTTGGAATTGGATGGAGATTGATATTCTATGGGTTGAAGAGAATAATCGAAAAAACGGACTTGGTAAAAGACTTTTAGCAGAAGCAGAAAAGATAGCGAGATCAAAAAAGTGTACATTTATTAAGTTGAATACATTCAGCTTTCAAGCTCCTGAGTTTTATAAGAAATATGGTTATAAAGAAATTGCAATTATTGAGAATGCTCCACTTGGAAGTAATCATTATTACTTTAAAAAGGACTTAATACTGTGAACCTAACCCCGTCAAAACCGCCTCGATCTGGTAGATGATACTGGCAGGGAAGCTGCATCAGCCGGACTCCTCCGACTTCGTTGGATATCGTGAATATAATAGATTTGCTTAACAGGGGCGTTGTTGTTATGAAAAACATTTTCAATCCATTGAATACAAATGAAATTCTAGACCGTATCGATCAATTACGTCCAGATTCACTTCCGAAATGGGGCAAAATTTCGGTAAACTTATTTCTGAAGAGTGGGGGAAATGCATTTACAAGCACCTAGATCATCATTTAAAACAGTTTGGCGTTTAGCTAATAATAATGAAGTGGCAGGTTTCCAAAGAAGGTGCTTGAATCCTATAACACCATATTCACGCGTTGGGTCATTCGGCTCTCGGTCCGGCAGAGAGATTTTTGAAATACATGCAACCGGACAACCCCGCACTGCTTAACCACATCTCGGCTGCTCCCTTTGGTCGCTTAAGCCAGTGAGGGTTCGTGAATTTCTGAACGTTCTTTGAAAGTTACGCCGAGATTGAGAAAATAGTTCAAAAAGAAAGATACATTAACTTTCGGGGGATTTCTATGGAGCAATGGGAAAGACTCATTGAAATAATGCTAGATGAAAGTGCTTCAGATGCAGAGCGGGATGATGCTGCGATGGATCTAAGTGAATATAGTCATGAAGCAGTTATCGAAGCATTAGTGATAACAATAAATGATGATTCGGCTGATGACATGATTAAAGCAAGCTGCGGAGAATCTCTTGCAATGATTTTTATACAGAAAAACAGATTTGAGGAACAGATTTATGAAGAATTGAAGGGCATAGCAAAAATAGAATTTGATGGATCTATCCACTCTCAAAAAAGAGAATGGGAAAAATACTTGGATACAGATTGATTTTGAGCACAGGGGATTACAATATGATGATTTTAATAGCTAGAACGATAGTAGAGGAAAAGATGGAGTGGTTACCAATGGATCTAGGAATGATTTCAGTTCCATTGGCTCTAGTGGGTATTTTTATTTTTGGGTTTCCTGACTGGGTTACTAAGATATGGACCTTCTCTATTTATAGAACGATGAAACCGAATTATGAATTTGAAGAGAACATCGAATATAAGAAACCTAAAAATTCTACTATTATAATAATAAAAATCATAGGAGCTATATTTATTATATTTGGAGTATATCTATTTTGGAATGCAGAAACATTTTATAATACATGGGTTAACAAGTATATAGAGGTGGATTCAGGGAGGTAATTACGTCATACACAACATATTCACACGGAGATACCAAAATTAATTATTGAAAACAAAGATTATTTATGGGAGCAATCTAATGAAAGAACAATAGATTTTTTGGTAGCTAATTCAATGATGTCTGACCACATCACCTAACAGTGACACACTGATTACCATGAGATAAGAGCTGTCTAAGGGAAATCAACACCGGGAATGTACCAACGTTAAGTGAAATCAATAAAAAACCTAATATTAAAGAAAATCGGAGAACTTTATGATAGTTACTTCAAGATGTAAACTAATGAAATTGGTTTCGGGAGATCTCGATGATGTTATACAAATTTATAAAGATCCTCTGGTAAGAAGATACTTAGGAGGAACCACAGACGATGAGTTACTTCTTAAGAATAAGTTTGAAGAGGTATTAAGTAAATCAAAGATACCAGAAGTTTATTTTTGGTGTGTTCGGTTAATCGAAAATGATCAATTTATTGGTTTAGTTTCGTTAGACCGTTATCATGACGGAAAGAACATCGAGTTATCTTATGAATTCCTTCCTCAACATTGGGGTAATGGGTATGCTACAGAAGTTGTAAGAAGAATGATTCATTATTCATTCACGGTAATAGATCTACCTAAGTTAGTGTCTGAAACTCAAATTGCCAATGCTTCATCCTGTAAGTTGCTAGAAAGGGTTGGCATGAAACTAGAGAATAGATTAATGAGCTTTGGAGCAGAGCAGGTTGTATATAGTATTGAAAGAGCCTGATAGTAATTTGAAAGGGATGCTGATATCGCATCATAGTATTCACGCTGTTGGGCGGCTATGCCGTCATAGTATTGCAAAAAGGGTTAGTGCATTAGGCACTAACCCTTTTTGTTTGTTTTTATTTAAATTTATTTATCTGCAGGCAAAAACGAATATTGATCGTGTACAAAATGATGGAGGTGTTGTACAACCTTTTAATAATGATTGAACGAGAGAAAAGAAACGTTAATTAAGATAACGAAAAGTTTTATAACGACCATGTATTTGGAAGTAATTCATAGAAGTGAGAGCATCACCTAACATAATATCTACGCTGCAGGCAACAAATATGGTTTCTCCTCAAAAAAGGATTTGAAGGATAAAAAGTACCACCATGACGATCCGTAATGTCGGCGGTAACAAACAGACGTACCCGAATGGCTTTCCAAGCTTCATTGCGTGCTAATGCAGAGCTGACATCCTGTTACTTGAAGGAGTTTCACCGAATCCTTTATTATGTTTATAACTCATAATTTTTTGTGGATAGGGGATTGATCTTATTATTATCAGAGAAGCAAGTAAAATAGACTACCCTGAGTTAAGACAAATATATCTTGAATCGCGTCGTAAGAGCTTTCACTGGGCGAACACAGAAGAATTGAATTTAAATGATTTTGATAAAGATACAACTGAAGAATATATACTATTAGCTGAGGAAAATTCGCGCATCCTTGGATTCGCATCTTTATATTTACCTGATCGTTTTATTCATAACTTATTTGTACACCCCGATTTTTGCGGTAAAGGGGTTGGTACTCAGTTAGTTAAGAATGCTATAGAAAAAATGGGTAAGCCAGTAAGATTAAAGTGTGTATCTGAAAATCATAAAGCATTGAGTTTCTATGAAAAAAGTGGATGGAAGAAAGTTGTTGAAGAAGGAAAGCCCGGGGAGAAGTATTGGGTCTTAATATATGAATAGTAAAAGTATGGAGGTCTTTAGTGGGGGAGGCGACAACAAGCCTTTGATATAGACACTATTCTAAAAGCCGGTTGCACTGATCTCAGAGTAATCGGCTTTAACTAAGGCTGGACGATGTTTCTGCGCAGATTGAACATGATTGTAAACTAAGGCAGATTCGTGAGGAAACAGATGAGGCATTTGAAGCTTTGTTCACTGGCAAGGACGGAGTACGGATGCCTGAATATGCAGAGTGGGAAAATCGTCATATTATAAGCATAGGGATACAGAATGAACTTCTGTACATGCAGGGGTTACGGGATGGCATTCAGCTCATAGTATCCATACTGGGTCCGTCGATGGGACTAGATGGCGAAAGCGAAAGTTCGAACCCATAAAGCGCAGTGAACTTGATCCTAAACTGAACAAAAACCGGCCGAAGCGATAGAACTACACGCTTCAACCGGTTTTTTTTGTAAGAAAGTAATAACCCAAAACATAAATGCAAAGCGAAATATTGATGATATCTTTCTTAGAGATAACTGATTTGATAAGAAGGAAAAAAGGACTTTGGTGGTATAATCAGGAAATAATGAAGATAGGAGCTGTCTATACCGGTGAGGGTACGTAAATAAGGGAACTTTAGGTGGCTAAATCCGCCGGACCCAGTCGTTGACGCTCCTTTAAGCCTTTTTGGGTTCTCAGATACAAGAACGTTAGCTGGAAGAGCTGCAGATATCATGATGAATGAGTAAAAAACAACTTCTTCATTGAAGGAACCAATGAGTAAAGTTTGCAAATCCTATTTGACTGAGGGAGAGATTATGAGAAGGAGAATAATTAGAGTTGCAATTTTTATTGTATTGGTAGGTATTTTTTATCTATATGAAGATAATAAAAGATCTTTTTCGACTCCATTAGAAGCTATTTATCATCAAACGGATAACAAGGAAGGGTTTACTGTAAAAAAAGTATTTGCCAGTTCAGAAGTGAATAATCGTGCGGATTATTTTTATATAACTAATTCGAATAATATTGTGGCGGTTCAATTATCTAAAGGATGGTTTGGTTGGAGATCTGGTTCCTTAAGTACTGGTAGTGGATTAAATATTAATGATGAAATTTCAGAACCAACTAATGGATATACTGGAAGTGGTGATTTGTTATTTGGATTAACGACTGAACAAGTCGATAGGTTTGAAGTTAATAACATACAGGCAAAATTAATACCTTTAGATTTATATATCGAAGGTGAAGAAACTAAGGGCAAGAAGCTATGGTATGTTCATATTAAGACTGATAACAGGGAAAGTATTGAAATACGTGCTTATGACAAATTGAATAAAGAACTATAAATATATATTATGTTGATCCTAAGAGGTAATAAAATGAAGGTCTCCAGTCCGATCTTGGTCTGCAAGAAGTGATTTCGACAGCCAAATCTTTTGATAGTAAACTAAGACTGAAAAATGAATGAATAACCAGGAACAGTGAGGACATGACGATGACAAAGAAGCTTTATTACGATTCCGTTTATACCCGGGAGTGGGAGACAAAAATCACGCGTAAACTGGAGCGGGAAGATGGAACATATATGGTAATGGAGGAGACGGCCTTTTATCCCCATGGTGGAGGGCAGCCATGTGATCTCGGATGGATCGATTCAATTCCGGTACTTGATGTGGTTCTGGAAGAAGGAGAAATTCTACATAAAGTTGAGCGTTTCCCTGAGAAGGAAAAGGTTAGCTGCCGGTTGGATTGGGGCAGAAGGTTTGACCATATGCAGCATCATAGCGGCCAGCATTTGCTGTCAGCTATATGTCTGGAAGTATGCGAGGCAGAGACGCTCAGCTTCCACCTTGGCCAGGATTACGCCACTATCGATATCGCTCGATCGGATATGCCTTTGGACCAGTGGATGATACTGGAACTCGAAGTCAATGATCAGATTTATCTTAACCGAAAGGTAACGAGTTATTTTGTGACACGAGATAAGGCTTCCAACCTCCCCCTGGTAAAGCAGCCGAAGGTAACTGACGATATTCGGATCGTTGAAATTGAAGGAGTCGAATATAACGCTTGCGGGGGCACTCATGTTTCTCAGACGGGTGAGATTGGAATGATCAAACTACTCAGAGCAGAGAAACAGAAGGGGCATATGCGCATCTATTTTAAATGCGGCTATCGTGCATTGAATGAATTTAATGCCGGCATCGAGATACTAAACAGCTTATCGGCCAAGTTTAATACCTCTAAAGAAGAGATTTTGGACCGAATTGCAAAATGGGATCAAGAGCAAAAGCAACTCCTGGCTGAATTAAACGCCGTGAAGGCCGAGAATGACGCTTACCTGGCAGAGAAGTTATTGGCGGATCGTCAAGGTAGCCTGATCAAGCATGTATTTGCGGACAAGCCTTTGAAGGATATGCAGAACCTGGCAGCCAAGCTCACCGACCAACGAGACGTTATCGTTCTCTTTGTATCGAGCGCGGACAGTAAGTTGCTCCTTGCCCAAGGGGGAGAGAGCGGCCCCGCTTGTGGAGCGTTCTTTAAACAGCATCTGGCCGATTATCGCGGCAAAGGCGGAGGTAATGACAAGATGGCCCAAGCCGGTTTTGCCAACGGAGAGGATGCCATGGCGTTCTATCATTTTACGGCACAGTCATTAGCACTGGTTGAAGGGGAATAAACAAACTTTAGGCAAAAAACATTCGAACTTCTTATCTGATACAGGTTTTTCATAGCGAGGTTACAAATGGGCGAGAGTTCATTATGTTTGGGGCTCAGCTTGGCATTGATGCAAGCTGAGCTTTGATGTATTTAACTCTATGGCGGGAAAATGTGAATCGCGTTAGCGTGAGGAGATCGACTGTACACGAGGAGATAAAACTATGATAAAAAACAAATTATTAAGAATGGACAATGTCGGCATCGTTGTAGAATCCCTTGATGACGCAATCTCATTCTTCGAGGAGATTGGCTTGAAACTCGAGGGGCGAGCCACTGTTGAAGGTGAATGGGCTGGTCGCGTGACCGGACTAGGTTCTCAGTGCGTAGAGATTGCTATGATGGTCACCCCGGATGGGCACAGCCGAATCGAACTTTCGAAATTTCTTACCCCACCTACTATATCCGATCACAGGACTGCTCCTGTAAACTCCCTCGGTTATCTACGCGTTATGTTTACAGTTCAAGACATTGACGAAATGGTATCCAGACTCACTAAATATGGTGCGGAGCTCGTAGGCGAAGTGGTTCAGTACGGGGACTCGTATCGGCTCTGTTACATTCGAGGAATCGAAGGACTTCTAATCGGATTGGCGGAACAACTCGGTAACAAATAAGTAGGTGACGAATTATAAAAAGCGCGAGATAGAAGTAAATGATTATATCGAGGTAGTTGAATAATGGAATAGGAACAAAACTGCTTATATGTGGACGAATATTCCAAAAGGAAAGGAATTCAAGGATAATCTTATGTAGTGGAGTCAAACGCAGTGATACCCATGCCTTTTATGAACATAATTGGTTATGACAAAGATTCATCTGGAATGTTAACTGAAATCGATAGAAAGAGGAGTAAAATGACAAACCCAATATCATTAAAACAACTTTCAAATCGTGAAGAAGCATCTTTATTGGATATTGAATTTTCAAGAAGATATCCTTGGTATACATCGAAGGACTATTTTTATAAGTGTCTAGAAGAAAATATACAAGGCAGTAGAGTTACTTTACTGGCCTACTATGAAGGAACATTGGCAGGTTGCTGTCACTTATTAATTACTTCGGAATATCCAAATTTTAAAAGCGATAACATTCCAGAGATAAATGACTTAAATGTTTTTCCGGAGTTCTGGAGAAAGGGAATCGCAAGTAAGATGTTTGATGAGTTTGAAAGAATAGCATCAAAGAGATCCAGGCAAATTGGTTTGGCAGTGGGGCTTTATAAAGATTATGGGAATGCTCAAAGAATGTATAACAAGCGTGGTTATGTGATGGATGGTCATGGGATATTCTATAAGAACATTGAAGTAAAATCTGGGGAGCAAGTGTCGGTGGATGATGACTTGCTTTTATATCTAATAAAAGAACTATAAGGGAACGTTAGCTGAAATGGCTGCAGATCATGAAGAATCAAAAATACAACGATTAAAGGTGACCTATGATAACATTTGAAAGAGATCATAATAAATTCAATTTCAGAGTTGCAGGTATTGCTATTCATAATAATCGAATATTATTGCACACGACGGAAAAGGATGATTTTTGGAACCTTCCAGGAGGCCGAGTAGAATTTAATGAATCAACAGATCAGACGATAATAAGGGAAATTAAAGAAGAACTCGACATAGAGGTACAAATGAATAAGTTACTATTTGTGAATGAGGATTTTTTTGATTATGAAGATAAACATTATCATGAGATTGGATTTTATTACTTAATTGATTTCCCGGAGGGACACGAAGTTGTAAAGAAGGATGGAGAATTTAAGGGAATCGAAGACAATGGAAAGTTAATATTTAAATGGTTCTCATTGGATGAATTAAAAGGTTTGAATGTATATCCGGAAATATTAAAAACAGAACTAATGAAGTGGAAAGATCAAAATAAGATTCAACATTTTATAGTCCATCAGTAGTGAATTATTGGAGGAATTCTTCCGATAGATTGTTCAAGGAGGAGTAATCAATCGTCTAACAACTATTATTAGGAGGCTTCAATGAGGATAAATTTAAGACATACTTCATATGGATTGGCTTTTTTGATTCTCTTATTTATTGCTGTTTACTTACATAGAAGTTTTTTTGAAGTATTAAATAGCGGAATGGAAGTTCGCATTTCTTATTTAGGTATGCCTTTTCAATTGTTCAAATTTATATTTATTATAGTTAATCTAATAGGTATTCTTGTATGTCTTTTTTTAATAATTAAAAATCATCGAAAATTTAACAAAGTTGTACTGCGACTTGCATTGTTCGATTTGTTTTATTCATTAATTAGCTTTTTATGGGTTGCAATTGCTTATAAAATAACTGAAAAACCACAAGAAAACTTATTGAAATATGTATTAAATACCATGCTCGGAAAGTCTCAAGAGGGACTTAATTCATGGGATGATATAGGGATTATCGCACCAACTCATTTTATTAGATACTTATATTTAATGAATCTTTTTAATACCTTAATTATGGTAGTTTTAGTCTTATTATTGATTTTTTTCAGACATAAAGTTGAAAAGAAATTGAATCTGAAAGGAAAACAGGAAGTCAGCAACTACGCCTAACAGCACATTCATGCTTCGCTGACAAGCTCCCTCGATCCGTCAGGATTTAGTGGGTAGAGGGAATCATGCGGACACGACGTTATCTGAAAGGTGGACATTATATTTCATACGGTGGTGGCTGCAATGACGCATATTGAAGAACATTTTCAGGAGTTTCCTGTTCTTGAAACTGAACGAACAAGATTAAGAAAGATAAGTTACTCGGATCAGGAGGATATATATAGTTATTGTAGATTTCCGATGGTATCGAGATATACCGTTTGGGACACTCATCAGTCACTTGATGATACAAGAGCATTTATTGAATTTGTATTAAATCGTTATAACACACAGAAAGTAGGACCTTGGGGAATTGAGCACAAACAAGCAAAGAAACTAATTGGTAGTTGTAGTTTTGTAAGTTGGGATAATCGAAATAAAAGAGCAGAGCTTGGTTATGTATTATCAAATGAATATTGGAATCAAGGATACATGACCGAGGTAATTAAAAGGATTATAGAGTTTGGATTTAATGAATTAGGATTAGTTCGAATTGAAGCCAGATGTCATCTGGATAATATCGGATCCGCCAGAGTGATGGAAAAGACTGGAATGCAATTTGAGGGGATATTGAGAAGGCATATCTGGGCAAAGGGAGCATTTCAGGATGTGAAATTGTATTCAATAATAAAAGACGGTTTTCCGGCGTTGTGAATTAAACAATTGGTAGCACTGGTTTTGAAAGATTAATATGAAGGGAACTTCCTAAATGGAAAAGATCGTAAGGGTTAATGGAATAGGACACTTTAATTATAGTAGTGAAATAAAGTCATATATCCATAATGAGGGAAATGTGCATTGGATATTGAAACTTGAGGATGAGATTACCGATGTTGATATATTAGTAAGTAAAGCCGAATTACTGTTTATTGAATTTGAGAGATTCGAGCAAGCAGCAAAAGTAGAAATAGCTGAGGGTTTAATAGATTATAAAAATGATTTCTGGCCAGAATATGATGAAAATGATGTTGAGCTAGACTGGGATGCTGTAGATGCAGGTGAGTATGACTTAACAACTGATGAATTTGTTGAATTAATAAGTTTGTTAATAGTAGAGATTCGATCCAATGAAATTTACTGTGAATACTTGGATGGAGATCTATTTGGGGGACACAGAATCCATGCCTATTTTAACCATGATTATAAGCTGATTAAAGCAGAAATATAGAATTGTACTGTAGTTTGAAAAACACCTACAATCGGATAACCATTTATTAACGCATTCACACAGGAGTTTGTCAGTAATCTCAAGAAGACAAGTACATCATATAACATTGTATTCACACTACGGAGCCTGGCGGCCTTCAGTCCGAGAGAAGCAATCGGCAGGAAAATGGATCCAGCGGATACATCCGCAACGACTAACCGCATCGCGGCCAACTCCTGTTGGTCGTTTAAGTCGGGAATGGAATTGTTTTTTTGGGAGGATATCAATGAAGCATGCATTAGTAATAGGTGGTACAGGAATGCTTGCAAAGACTTCAATTTGGTTGACTGATAACGGTTATAAAGTATCCGTTGTTGGAAGAGACCGATATAAACTAAATAAGTTAGCTGAAGATAATGAAAATATAATATGTATATCGGTTGATTATAACAATGAAAAACAATTTAGATCCGAAATTCATAACTCAATTGCAGCCAATGGTCCTTATGATGCAGTTGTTGCATGGATTCATCACGATGATGAGAAGATCATTGATATTGTCAGTCATGAAATAAGTAAAGTATCTAATAATGAATGGAGTCTATTTCATGTTCTAGGTAGTAGTTCAAATCTTCAAGAAATAATGAAAGAGCTGGGCAACATAAAGAATTGCAGATATCATCAAGTTCAATTAGGATTTGTTATTGAAAATAATATATCAAGATGGTTAACAGACGATGAGATTTCAAAAGGAGTAATTAATGCAATAAAATTTAATAAGAAAACATATGTAGTAGGAACGTTAACCCCATGGAATATGAAACCATGATTTTGCGAGTTCATGAATGGAGAATGAATATATGGGATTCCAGAAATGGCTTGGATCTAAATTTTTTAAGCGAATCAAAAGTGTACCTGACTTAAGAGCATCATTTTCCCTCTATCATAATGGAGGAGAGGTATGGATTTCGTGTATAGATAATCTTGGCTCGGATGTGCAATTAATTAAAGAAAAAGTAAAAAAGAATGAAGACTTAATGAGAACTACTAATAAACAATATCGTGTACTATACCATTTAGATGGAACAGATGTCATATATGAAATTGCAGACTATATAATGGAAAGCCTAGTTAGGACTAAACAAAATATATTGAAGATTGCAATAGTTGGAACAACTAGAAGTGGTAAGAATAATATTAATAAATGTTTAACTCATGAATCGACGAGGCGAAGCTTAGGTATCAAATATTTTTCTAGTATGGATCAAGCTAAAGACTGGTTAGTAAGTGAGAGGTATTGATTAACTATGTGAACACTATGCGGTATTATTCGAAGAGGTATGGATAGCATATAACATCGTATTTACGCTATGCGCTTACGCCCTTAGTTTGTCAGATGTAGTTGATTCTAATAAATTTGAACAAATACTATTCACCAACTGAAGAGTACATATATACTGCTCCTGTATTCGTTATAAGTGGATGACATTTGAAGAAGCAAAGGAAATTGATCAGAAAACAGATAATACTGACTTTCGATTGATTAATCAATGGTGTAACAGCGAGAATCCAGCGGAACGGAACATACTTCGTCTTGCTTTTGACAAAATCCTGGAATAAACACTATTTGGAGGGGAATTAGTGAAAGAAACAAGGATCTATAAGCAAATTGAGAATTGTTCTATTAGTGCCGATATATATTATCAAGGCGCCGGAACTCCTGTAATTATATATATACATAGTGGGGCTTTAATTTTTGGAACAAGAGAATGGTTACCAAATGAGCAGATTGAATATTTTAATAACAATGGATTTAGTGTGGTCAATATAGATTATCGTCTTGCACCGGAAACTAATTTTGAACTTATTATTGAAGATATAAGGGATGCAATTAATTGGGTACGAACGGAAGCAACGCAATGGTACGACTTTGATATTAATAAAATTGCGGTTATGGGAGGATCAGCAGGTGGCTATCTTAGTTTATTAACAGGGATAATGAATTATAAGCCGAATGTTATTATTTCTTTCTATGGATATGGGGACATTTTAGGAAGTTGGTATACACAACCGAGTGAGTACTACTGTAAGAAACCTATAGTTGATAGGGAAAATGCTTTAAATAAATTTGGGACTTCTGAGGTTACAAATGGTAAATGGGATAGATTTGACTATTACGTATATTGTCGCCAACAAGGAAGCTGGATTCAAGAAGTATTAAAGATGGATCCTAAATTAGATGCAGATAAAATAAAACATTACAATCCAATTGATAATATAACCGAAGGATATCCACCTACTTTATTGCTACATGGCACTCAGGACACGGATGTACCTTACGAACAATCTGTAATTATGTATGGAAAACTAAAAGATATGGGGATAAATTGCAAGTTAATCACAATTGATGGGGCGGATCATGTTTTTGATCACAATTTCAAAGATCAACAGGTGCAAGTTGCATTTACAGAATTAATAGACTTCTTGAAATTTCATTTGCTTAAGTAACTCAATATGTTTTTTCCAAATTGACGTATTGGACATTCGCCCCTCGACCCACAGCTCATAATTTTTAGGGGAATAGATTCAGCGGACAACCCAGCGGAACGATTGCTGCACTTGATCGGCCGGCAGCTTAAGCCAGTGAGGGTTCGTGAGTGCCTGAACGTTATAAGAAAGAAATGGCCGAAATTGAAAAGAATCATACATGGTTGAAGTGGGAGGGGAGGAACTTATATGGCGCAGGTAAAGATTTATGGATTCTTTGAATCCTTAAAACCAATCCAGAAACAATTTTCAGATATTTTACATTCTTGCCTTATGGACTCTTTGAAATTACCTGAAGATAAAAGGTTTCATCGTTTTATTTACATGGAAAAAGATGATTTTATTTATCCTGATGATCGATCAGAGAGGTACACAATAATTGAAATAAGTATGTTTGAAGGTAGATCGGAAGAAGTAAAAAAGAAGCTAATTAGATTGATTTTTGAGAGAACACAAGCAATTGGTTTTGAGGTAAGTGATATTGAAATAACTATTTTTGAAACACTGAAGAGTAACTGGGGAATAAGAGGTATACCTGGTGATGAATTAACACTAAATTATAAGGTCAATCTGTAACAATGAGATTCTGGAAAGTCATGTGAGAGTATATTTAAGAGCTATCTAAGGAAAGACGAACATGCTGAATCCAGGTAACGTTATCAGGAATTGTTGCAGTTAATAAAAAAGGAGTCACTTAAATGATTAATATTCAAGATATTCTGCCTCATAGGTATCCATTTTTGTTAATTGATAAAGTACTGGAAGTCGAAAAAAACAAATGGGCTAAGGGATATAAAAATGTTTCAAGTAATGAGTGGTATATGAATGAACGGAATACTGCTATTCCTAGTACATTGATAATAGAGGCTTTGGCTCAGTTGGGTGCTTTTGCCGTTTTCTCAGAAGAGAATGGTGTAGGATTTCTTTCTTCACTTAAAGGCATTGAAGTGATGGGTCAAGCATTTTCGGGAGATAAGATAGATTTATACTATGAGATTATTAAAAACAAGCGTGGATTTGTAGTAGGAAGAGGAGTGGCGTCAGTGGGAGATCAAGTTATTATAAATGCAGAAGAAATCATGATATACCTACAACCCACTATTAAGTAATCAGATGAATCTAACATTTGATAACAGCCCGTTGCGTCCGGCTCTTTACCGAGGAAATGATAAACGAAGCAGAAGAATATTAAAAGAAATTAGAGCCTGATTATCAGAAGTATAGGTAGATGCATTAATACAGACAGCACACGACCCGGACTAAGATATGAGCTATCAAAGCCGGGTCGTGTCGTAGATCATTTATTCGGATTTCTATATGTGTTCTATTGTTATGATAAATACTTATGTATATTTTTAAGGAATAGTTCTCTTCTACACGCGAATGTCAATACCAATACTAATATTCCGTTGAGTTTGTAAGTTATTTTTCTTGTCCTTGTCAGTATCCTGATTTTGCGTATCAGCAGCGCTTACAGGTCGATCAGATATGGACTGATCCTCCCGATCATCAACCTCTTCAGTGACGACGTTCACTTTCTTGTCATCGTTCTGAATACTCTCTATAGCGCCTTCGATCTTTTCACTTATTTTACGATCCAATTCAGTAATTTTTTTATCTATTTCCAGTGCTTGTTCGTTTTTTGATTTATTAACTGTCAACTCAAGATTTTTCCTCATTTCTGATTTACCTGGGTCGCCGGGCTCATTCTCACCTCCAAGAATAGCTCTTCCCTTTCTTACTTCATGCCTAAGATTGTCAGCGTCCGCTTTCATTGATCTACGTACACTTGCCATTTTGGTCAATTGGTCATGTAGATTGCTGGTCTCTAATAACTTTTCCATCGATATGCCTGATATTTCTTGCTTACTTGTTTCCATATTGCTGTTTTTAATGGGATCCTCCTTTTTTGAGGAATTACTTTTATCACTCTCAGCCTTCTCCATTCTTTTCTGCATAATTTGAGATTCAAGTAACTGCAAATCCGTGGTTAATAGTTTAATTCTTTCATCTTTTTGTTTAGAGCTCATTTTTTCATTTGATTTAATACTAGCGATTTTTTCATTAAGAATTCCCTTTTGTTTCATTAATTGCTCAATCTCTCGGTCAATGGGTGACATCATATTCGCTCTAGACTTCACAGGCGGTGTAGATTGTGCTTTGCTTGATACGCTTGAAATTTGTGCCATTTGAACACTCCCCCTATATAATGGTAATATTTCTTTACAATCTTTATCGGCTGCTAACAATATAAATATGATTATAAATACAAATATTTCATTTCGCTCAAATTGAATGGAAAATAAGTAAATCAATAAGGACGCAGACTTCTGATAATATCGTATTCACGCTAAGGGCAATTGCCCTATCTAAGTAGAATGGACGTCGGGAATAAGTCAACGTTTGCTGAAAATGCTGTATTAGTGGATAAGAAAGGATCAAAAGACAATGAAGAAATCTGCGTACATAATTGCAGTGAGTGGACCATCTGGTTCAGGTAAGAGTACCTTAACAAAGCAATTAAGTGATAAACTTGTCGATGCAATATCCTTCCACTTTGATGACTATGCTTCAACTAATAAATATCCAGATGATTATTTGGATTGGTTGGAAAAAGGAGCCGATCCTAAATTAGTTCATAATCCAGAATTTAATAGAGACTTATATGAGTTAGTTCAAGGAAGATCGATAAAACTACCTAACAATCAAATGATAAAGTCAGAAAAATACATCATAGTTGAAGAACCTTTCGGTAGAGGTCGGGAAGGAATGGATGAATTAATTGATTTTGTAGTCTGTATTGATATTCCTTTAGAGGTAGCACTCGCTCGTAGGATTTTAAGAGGGATACAAAATACTGAATCCACTCCTAGCGAAACTTTAAAAAGCTTTGAAGAATATTTGTCTCAGTATCTAATTGTAGTGCGAAATCTATACCAAGCTATTAACTCAAATGTTATGGCCGTTTGTGATTTATTTGTATCTGGTCTTGAACCCGTCGATGAGATTACGGACAAAATAATAGATGAGCTTAAGAAGCGAAATGTTAAGTAACCCAAAGAAAACAGCAATCATCAGGGAAGTAGAATTAGCCGGCCCCTGCATCGATTTACCAGCATTGTGGGCTGTACCGTTGTGGGCATAAAGCCGGTGAGGGTAAACACTATTGATTCCTAAAGGCGGTAATTTAATTGGAACGTGATCGTTACAAAGAAAAAGTTATGGAGGCAGTTTCGGAAAGGCAATTAGCCTCAGTTATGAATACAACGAAGTGGACAGAGCTGCAAACCGCTGTTCATAACACCTTGCCATTTCCACCGCCTTTTCAAGCAAAGTATGTATTAACCGAATCTCCGTCTCCAAATGAATTTGAAGATGATGTGTGGTATTTTGGGGATTGGGTTGAAGGACTGATGCCGTTTTATGCTGTTGAATGGATTAGGGTTAGACCAAGACGGGTTGTAAATACAGGGAGATTAATTCCACCTGAATTAATTGATATTACTGAGGAATTTATAGGGATATTGAAAGAATATTCAATTCCATATTACCGGAGTAATGATTCGATTTATATTTACGGGTATACATCACAAACAGATAAAATAATAAAAGATTAAAGAACGTTTTATGAAATTGATGCAAATGATGTAACAAGAAATTTGAGAAGTAGAGAGGTAACTTAATGGAAGACAATGAAGTAAGCTATACATCATATTCTCAAAAGCACTGTGAAATTGTTGAGAGTGGTCCAGAAGCGATTAAAAAGTACTTAAGTGAATCAGAATATGGTGAGAAGCGAAGCCTTTTATTCAGTTTGGATAGATATCTTGATCCATACTTCGGGTATAATCTACCGTTTTTTGATGAAATAATCCTTCTTTTACAGGAACAACTGTTTAAAGAACAGGATAAAGATATAAAGGATGATATATTTCAATTACTTACTGATTACTCAAAAGGTCAGTTAGATTATCTTGCGGAACATATTGATAAGGTTGATACTCATTATTTGGCTGATGCGCTCTATGCTATAGGTCTTACATACAACAAGAAATATGTTCCTTTGCTCATTAATTATGAGCATCATGAGAATCAAATTGTACAGAGAGTTGCTCAAGATGCATTAAAAGAACTCTCAAAAATATGATTCTGGGTAACTAAAGGAAGGCCCCATGATCATACAAAGAGTATAGGAGAGGTTATATGATAAATATTAGAAAACAATATATAGTTTGTATTTTGTTAAGTATATTGTTTGTCATTTCAGCCTGCACGAGTACTAAATTAGATCTATATGAAGGAAAGTTTTTAAATATCGCCGTTGTTGGAGAGCCACCGCAAATAAAAGAGAAGCAAGTTAGCTTTAATAAAATATCATTTAATGATTTGAATGAAGAAGACTTAGACAAATATGATGCTGTTTTGGTTATGAGAGAAAATCTTAATCAAGCAGCAGAAAGACAATATACAGATATCTATACAAATTCGCAGATCCCATTCTTTTTTATTTCAACTACAAGTCATGTTCCTTTTACCGAAAAGGATGTTAAATATGATGCGACTTGGGATTGGTCTCCTGGTACTAGTTATGCTGTCAGCATTTATAAATCAAATGAAGATGATACACTAAAATACTGGGAATTAGGTTTGTATAATGATGAAAAAACCGATGAAAACATAGAAGAGCTTTATTCAAGAATTTTTATGCGAATAGAAGAAATAGATAGTTATACTTAAAATAGGACAGAACAGTAATCTCAGAAGCAAGACTATACACATAACAATGAGTTAACGCTGTTTTTGCAAATGATCTTTCTATACCAAGAATACGAGGTAGTGACATGACACCGTTAATGAAGGGGATTATACTTGGATTTTCCATAGCAGCACCAGTCGGTCCGATTGGGGTATTGTGCATTAAGAAAACGTTAAGCCAAGGACGATCATATGGATTCATAGCGGGTTTGGGTGCAGCAACCGCAGACGCCATCTATGGATGTATTGCTGCATTTGGGCTTACCATCATTTCGCAATTTTTACTAAGACAATCTAATTGGATTAACCTACTTGGAGCTGTTTTTTTATTATATTTAGCGTACGTTACATTTAGGGTCCCAGTGAGAAATAGTATTGAGAAAAATCATGCGAGGAATAATTATTACAAGACATTTGGAACAACATTATTTCTAACACTTACAAATCCTTTAACTATTGTTTCGTTCATAGGGATATTCGCTGGAATGAATATCGGACCAGTGCCGGGATCTTCAGTTTATTCAGTCCTTGGGGTATTTATAGGCTCAGCAACATGGTGGTTATTATTAAGTTTTTTTGTTGGATTATTTAGAAGAATGATTAGTTTAAGAACAATGAAATTAATTATCTGATATCTAGTTTCATTTTATTAGGATTCGGAATTTATAGTCTATACAGGATTTTTGAGTAAATATTTGTGAGTGTATCAATGTTGCGGGCCGTTCGACCCTTGGGTGGCACTTTGAATGGAGGAAACAATGAAAACCTTAAAGGAATATTGGAATGAATCATTCCAAAGACCAGGTCTAGAGCCGTTATATGATAATTGGCTCCAAAAATATACTAATTACTTAGCTGATTATAATGAACTTATTATTGATCTAGGCTGTGGTATTGGTAATAATTCTAGATATTTATTTGAGAGAGGGTTGCAACCGATTGCGTGTGATATTTCTGAAGAAGCATTGATGAAACTAAAAGGATTTATTCCAAACATAAATACTCGATGTTTCGATATGTCAGATGGACTCCCCTTCGAAAGTGAAACAGTCAAAATAATAATAGCCGATTTAAGCTTACATTACTTCGATGAGCACACGACTAGGTCAATCATTAATGACATCCATAGAGTTTTGAAGGACGATGGAGTGTTATTATGCAGATTGAACTCAGTTAACGAAATCATAAATATAGGAGAGACAAAAGAAACTCAAGAAGTTTATTTAATGGAGAGCGAAGGAATATATAGGAGATTTTTTGATCAGAGCCAGATCAATCGCTTTTTCTCTAATGTTATGTGGGATTGTATTCATAATGAAGAATATGAAATTACAAGATATACAAACAAAAAGGTTTTGTGGGAAATTGCAATGAAGCCAAGACGCGCCGTCTAAACAAATTTAGTTTTAAGAACTCAATGAGTAGGGAGAGCAAATGAAAGTTTTCCGAAAGAGGATTAAACCAATAACTGTAGATAATCATTTATTTCTTTGTGTTGTCGATGAAAGAAGTTATGATGTTGCATTTCGCGTCTATTCAGGTGTGCATAAAACATCATTTGTGGAAATTTTTTTTGATTGGAAGGAAACTTATTATATTAATCTGTATTTGCCAGGTGTACGCGCTAGCTTAATTAAGTACGCAATAACAAAAGGTTGGAATCCACTACTAGAAAGACAGACTATTAGAATATCGGATAGTAGCTCACTAATTGAAGAATTAAGGTTAAGAGAATATAAGTGATTTACAAACTATAATCTATACATAAAAAGGGTGTCATTGTAGAGGAGAGCAGCTAATTATGAGGAGATTCCACCTGCTTCTGCTTATATTCGTTATTTTGATTTTATCAGCCTGTCAATCATCCAAACAATTAAAACCAATAAAAGAAGAAACCATGGATTTCGACTTAAACACAGCAATGGAAATGGTTGAGAAGAAAGAAAAAATGATTATTGATGTAGCACTGAGAGAAAAGGTAACCAAAGTGGAGTACAAGGAATTAGAGAAATCTTTTACCGAAGAGTTTGGAGAGTATGCTAAGAACATTCTATCTATATTATTTGTCCATAATATGGATGCTGGTCCCGAGGCAGATAGGTATGTACAACAGAACACACTATACCCTACTGTTTTTCATAAAGGAATAACTGTAACAAATGCGGTCCTTTATAAGAGTTACTTCGAGAACGAGTTCTTTAATCAAACTAGATTAAGCATTAAGGAAGAATATGTTGGTGACGATGAGAAGTTAAAGGATTGGCAGCGAGAATACATTTTTACTCCAAATGAACAGGGTGACTGGGAATTAAATGGATTTTCTGGAGTGATGAATTTTTTAGACGAAGATTATAATATGAATTATTTAGAGTTAAAGAGGTAAGTAGTTAATCAAACTTATTTGGTTGCTTATCAGTACGAGGGTTATACTAGTAGGAGCAGCATGAATCGAACAAAAAAGTGGTGGTTGAATTGGGGTAACCGTTAAAGATTTACTACAGCTGCCCTCTTTTAGGGGAGCTCAGGTGGTCACCGGAACAAGCAGGCTTCATCAGACCGTTTCCTCTTTATCTGTTTTAGAGGTGGCGGATGTCAATTTCTTTTCGCAAATTATTCAAACCGTTCAAGAAGAGTGGTATGCCGAAGAGCTGGTCATTAGCTCTTTTTATTCCATTAAGGACAGCGTGGAGCAGCAATGTCAAACGGTTCAATATTTGCATGACCTTGGTGAAGTCGGATTGATTCTGTACTATGTTGGCATTGTCATGCCGGATATAGCCGATGAAGTGCTCGAGTTGGCGGAGTCGCTGAATTTTATTATCATTTGCATGCCGAGAAACGATTACTCTCTTAGGTATAATGAAGTCATTTATGAAGTCATGGAGGCAATCGTCAGCAATCAGAATGTAAATGAGCATTTCGTGAATGAATCGCTGGAAAAGGTATCGCTGCTGCCGGAACATTTGCGGAGCGTGGAAATTACCCTTAAGCTGCTGTCGGACCGGATGAAAGCGAACATCGTTTTGACAAACAGCAACCTCGATATCATCAATCGTGTCATGTGGCCGCGCAATTCATCGCTCGATGTTGCGAGTCTAATCCAGTCTATGGCCCCTTCCATTTTGAACGGCAGAACGGGAGAAGGAGAGATGGATGCGTCCTGCTTCGTTGAATACAAACGTGTTCATCAAAAAAACGGGGAAACGTTGTATCTCTTTCTCATTAAAGAGAATACCAAGCTGCCACCGAAGACAATGGATCAAATCAGCGAGGTCGTGCAGGTGGCTATTAATTTGTGGGGAGACAAGCATAACGAGGTCAGCGAGTACGCTTTGGTTAAGGCCATCGTAAACGATGAAAGCGAAAAAATGCGCAGATTGGCCAATCTGCTTCATATCGACGTATCTGCCATCCAAATGATGTGGCTCGTGTACATCCAGGATTTATCGGAGGAAAAAAGGATCAGGGAAGATTTAAAAGCGTATCTCTCCCAATATTATAAAACCGCGGTTATTCAAATGATCGATCATAGCATTGTCGTCTTGCTGGGGAATTGCTCATATAAATACAATGAGTATGAAATCGCAGCCGAGTTTATGGAAACGACAGATCTCGTGGCTGAAATATCAAGCATCGTATATTCTCCGAGAATGCGGAACACGCAGGACGTAAGGCGGATGTATCAGCTCGTCAACAGTGTGGAAAAAGAGGTTCACCGCATCTATCATCACCGCAAGTTATATACCGCAGCTGAAATCCGTTCGATGAAACGGGCCATAGATCTCAGTAAACAGGGGGAAGAGACTACGGAAGAATGTCTGTCCGCCATAGAACCGTTGATGGACGATCCGGATACTTTGGAAACGCTGATGACTTTTCTGCTGGATGCGAAGGGGAGTATGGATGACTGCAGCAAGCTGCTGTTCGTCCATAAAAACACGGTGAAATATCGTATTAAAAAAATAAGCGAGGTCATCGGATATGATGTCACCGTCAACTCGGAGTCGTACGATGTTTATACCGCCTGCATGGTCTACCGTCTGATCCACAACTGAAAAAATCCTGATGTTTGTCAATTCAGACAAAAACATCGGGATTTTTTTTATTTTCTGAAAAAGACGCTTCCCTGCTTCATCTTTTACAATTAGAAAAACAATTCGAACAAACAAGCTTGAGGAGGGATCATATGAAAACCGCTAAAGAATATCAATCCTGGTTCAGTCTCGGAATCATCTGGGCTGGCGCGGTCATTAGCATCCCGAGTTTGTTGGTAGGGAATGCGCTTGTAGCAGGCATGGGATTATCCACGGCTTTGCTCGTCACGTTGGCGGGCTATGCCATCATTGTACTACTCATGATTTTGCAGGGGATTCAAAGCACGGATTTAGGAAAGCCGACGGTTCAGGTTGCGGGTCAGGTGTTTGGCAAAACAGGTTCCCGAACGATTCTGTCAATCATCCTCGCTATTGCGTGTCTTGGCTGGTTCGGAATACAGGCGAATGTGTGCGGCGAAGCCCTCGCCAATCTGCTAGCCGAGATCGGCATACATCTTCCGGTGCCGCTGGCATCTCTCATCTGCGGTCTCGTAATGGTGGTTTCGGCCATGTATGGCGTCAAAGTGCTGCGGGTAATCAGTTATATTGCCGTTCCTTTATTGATCGGAATCAGCGTGTATGGTCTGATCGAAGCTTTAACTGGGGACTCTCTGCAGATCATTCAAAATTATAAACCTGCGGCTGTTATGAATTTTACCGATGGGCTGGCAGTAACACTTGGCTCATTTGCGCTGGGGGCAGTCATCGCAGGAGACTATTCGCAATTTTCGAGAAAACGGTCCGATGTGCTGAAAGCCGCACTTTTCGGGATTATTCCGGCAGGTCTACTGATGATCGGTGCAGGAGCCGTCCTGACGATTGCTTACCAAGCCAGCGATATCACGGCAACCTTTTTGAGCATCACGACACCGTTTATTGGCGGTGTGATTTTGATTCTGGCTACCTGGAAGACGAATCTTGTGAATGTAATTTCAGGCGGTTTTGCCTTAATTAACGTGTTCAACGTTTCGAAGGAGAAAGAAAAGTGGGCTGTCGGCATCGCAGGAACTATCGGGACCTTATTGGCTGTGGTCGGTATACTTAACTATTTTACGCCAATCATGTCCATTCTGTCGGCTATGATTCCGCCGGTGGCAGGCGTAATGATCGCTTCGTATTGGGTGCTGGGCAAAGGGGATAAGAGACGCTGGCAAGAGGTTGAAGGCGTGAATGTGTTAGGCGTTGTCTCCTGGCTTGTGGGCGCAGTCATTGCCTGCACACCTGTGGTGTTGTCCTTGTTCCCAAGCTTGCCGCAGCTACCGAACCAGCCGTTAACCGGGATCGTCATTTCTTTTGTCGTGTATTATATCGGCTATCGTTTATCGGCTCAGAAGACTGTTATATTGGAGGAATCGTAAATGAGATATATAGATCAAATAGCTGTTGAACATATTGCCGTCGGGGCAGCATTTCTGGGAACCGGCGGAGGGGGAGACCCTTATATCGGAAAATTGATGGCTCTCTCGGCCATTAAGAAGTTTGGACCTGTCAAACTATATTCTGTCGACGAGATTGGAGATGAGGACTTTTTCATTCCAGCCGCGATGATGGGGGCGCCTTCCGTATTAGTGGAGAAATTCCCACGCGGAGATGAGTTTGTGAAGGTTTTTCAAAAGTTAGCGAATTACTTGGGAAAAGACAAGATCGCCGGTACGTTTCCGATGGAAGCGGGGGGTGTCAATTCCATGATTCCCATCGTTGTTGCAGCGCAGCTAGGATTGCCTCTGATCGACTGTGACGGTATGGGACGTGCATTCCCCGAGCTGCAAATGGTGACGTTTAACCTGGATGGTATTTCTGCAACACCGATGGCTATTACGGACGAGAAAGGGAACATCGGCATCTTTGAGACTATTGATAACAAATGGACGGAACGGCTCGCTAGGGTAGCTACGGTCGAAATGGGTGCCAGTGCATTAGTCAGCCTCTATCCGGCAACGGGCGCACAAATTAAGAGAAGCGGCGTTCATCATATTGTGACCCTCTCCCAGCAGATCGGAGAAATCATTACCTCGAAGAACCGGGATGCCAAGGATAAGCTTCAGGAACTGCTGAAACTAGTTTCCGGCTATGAGCTTTTTCAAGGTAAAATCGTCGACGTTATCCGTGAAACCAAGGGCGGATTCAATCTCGGCCGCATGCATCTTGAAGGTATCGAGGCGTTTAAAGCCGGGGAGATGAAGGTTCATTTTCAAAATGAAAACCTGGTTGCTGAGCTGAACGGTCAGGTGGCAGCGATGACCCCGGATTTGATCTGTCTGGTCGATTACGAAACCTTGTTACCTGTGACCACGGAAAGTCTGAAATACGGTAAACGAGTTCGGGTGATCGGATTGCCTGCTCATGAAAAGTGGAGAACAGAAAAAGGGATCCAGACGGCAGGGCCAAAATACTTCGGATATGATTACGATTATGTTCCCATTGAGGAACTGGTGAAAAAGGCGGTGACCGAGAATGTTTAGAATTGGGATCGATGTAGGCGGCACCAACACGGATGCCATCATTTTGGACGAGAATCATCAGTTGATCCATGCGGTGAAATCACCGACAAGCCTGGATATTCGCACAGGGATTGAAACCTCGCTCCGGCAGCTGCTGCAGGGGGCGAATATTGATAAAAATCAAATCACGCATGCCATGTTAGGCACAACACAGTGTACAAATGCCATTGTAGAACGCAAAAAGCTGGCTCAAGTCGGTGTCATTCGTCTGGGTTACCCGGCAACAGCATCCGTTACGCCGTACACGTCCTGGCCTGAGGATATGGTTCAGAAACTGTCGGGTAAATATGCACTCGTGCATGGCGGATACGAATACGATGGCCAACTGCTTGGAGAAGTCGATGAAGCCGAAATTACAGCTCTTCTGGAGGAGTGGCGCGGCAGTATTGAATCCATTGCAGTCATCGGCGTATTTTCATCCCTTAAAAATGACCAGGAGTTCCAAGTCCGCGATCTCATCCATCAAATGTACGGACCAGAGTTCCCTGTTTCTTGTTCTTCATTGATTGGTTCGGTCGGTTTAATTGAACGAGAAAATGCGACCATCCTTAACGCGGCTTTGTGCAAGGTTATTGAAACAACAACTGAAGGGTTTGTGCAGGCGTTAGAAGAAGAAGGCATCTCGGATGCAGCCGTGTTCTTATGCCAAAATGACGGTACCTTAATGTCGATTGATTATGCCAAACAGTTTCCGATCCTGACCATTGCATGCGGACCGACAAACAGTATTCGCGGTGCTTCTTACTTGGCGAAGATCAAAGATACGATGGTTCTCGATGTGGGAGGCACAACATCGGACATTGGCGTTTTGCAGGACGGCTTCCCGAGGGAATCGTCGGTTGCAGTTGAGGTTGGCGATATTCGCACAAATTTCCGCATGCCGGATATTATCTCCGTGGGGCTGGGCGGTGGAAGCATCGTGCGCTCAGAGAATGGCAAAATTACGGTTGGCCCGGACAGCGTAGGGTACAGGATTCGAGAAGAGGCGCTGGTTTTTGGCGGCAATACGCTCACAACAACGGACATTGCTGTTCGACTGGGTCTTGCGGATGTCGGGGATCAGAGCCTTGTAGCGCATCTGGATGAAGGCTTTGCTAAACAGGTGCAGGCTGAGATTGCATCCATCGTTGAGCAGGCTATTGATAAAATGAAAACCTCTTCAGGCGATGTTGAGCTTGTGTTGGTAGGCGGAGGCAGTGTCGTGATTCCGGACACCATTCGCGGAGTATCTCATATGATCAAGCCTGAGAACGGGGGCGTGGCTAATGCCATTGGCGCGTGTATTGCCCAAATCAGCGGACAATATGAGCAAATTTACATCTATTCTACAGAGCCCCGTGAGGAATCATTAAAAGATGCACGGGAAAAAGCCGTAAAACAGGCGGTCCTTGCTGGCGCTGATCCGGCGACGGTTGAGCTGGTCGAAGTGGAAGAAACCCCGCTGGCTTATCATCCGGGAAATGCGACAAGACTGAGAGTGAAAGTCGTAGGAAACATGAAGTAAATGAGAGGCTTCACACGAGTTCAAGCTTGTGTGGAGCTTTTTTTTGTTATCGGTGGGGCCTGAAGAACCTTGTAAGAACCAACAAAAATTAATAAGATGGTAAAATATAGAGTCTATATGGTGATGGATAAATTTGTTAACTCTGACGTAAGGAGAGAAAGTACATATGGGCAAGAAGAGAAAAACCTTACCGAAAAATTTTGATGAACTCATTGAAGCAGGAGATATATCTGCATTAAAAGAGGTGTTTACTCAATGTGAATTGGATGCCCGTGGCGGTTACAGTAAATCTACAGCCTTGAGCTTTTATCAAGTACCGGATGAATTGGTTCGCTGGCTCGTGGAACAGGGTGCTGATATAAATGCTAGAGACAATTACGGAGCAACGCCTCTGCACAAACATGCAATGAGCTGGTGTGGGAATACGGAGTTGCTGCTTGATTTGGGTGCAGATATAGAAGCCGTTGATTATCAAAACGAGACACCTTTATTTGCTGCAGCAGGATCATTTAAACCAAAAGCAGTTCACACGTTGGTGACTAGAGGCGCAAATATCAGTGCGAAAAATAAGATGGGACAGACTCCATTAGAAAAAGCTTTGGCGATGTGCAGGAACGCGGATATTGTTAATATGGCGGAAGTTGCCGATATGATGCTTAACGCTGGAACCGAGGTAACATCGGAAATGAAAGATTCTATTAAGCGAATCGGAAACAACTTTGAATTTCACAGAGAAGGTTTTAATAAAGAATATTTAATTCAAACCGATGAGGCACTTTTACGTTTATATGAGCTATTTGATGCTCCTCCGGTTGAGAAGCGAAAGACGTTTGACGGGGCCTCTCCAATAACTGTATCAAGTGAGGAATGGCAGGCGCAGCATCATGAACTCTGGAGTTTACTAGTGCCTTCAAAAGGCCATGCCAAAACCGTACAGGGTGAGGTGATCCGGATTACCGGTAAAGTATCATACGAAATTTTAGATAATGGCGGTATCAACTGGGATAATCAATTTCGTAAAATGCTCAAAAGTTTGATACACTACTTTAGCTTGGGTACACCGTTAAATCCACCTTTACTTCAGGAGGCAGCAGCATTAGCCAAAGAACTTAACAGTGGAAATGGCAATGATGAACCTGCGAGACTGTGCGAACTGGCAGTGATTTGGGTACTCAGCAATCCAAATCCTATCACTATGGAACAGCCAGACTATAAGAGATAACATATTTACGACTTATCAACGATTATAATAATCTTTTTACGCGACAGACCCTTTTTCTAAGCACTTTCTAGCTAAGGAAAAGGGATATTTTTTAATTCGAAGCAGTAAGAATGTAATACCCACGAAAAACAAAAAGAAAGGGAGTTATACATGGAACTTCAGGAAATCAACCAAAAGTTAAAGGAAACAAGAGATGAATTACTAGGAATTATTAATGGATTGAACGGGGATCAATTAAACCGACGAAAAGACCCCCACAGTTGGAGTATTAGTCAGGTGTGTCAACACTTAATTAAAACAGAGGAACTATACGTCGTAGCGATTAAGAGAGGATTAAAGAGCAAGGAAGATTCATCCCTAGAGCATAAACCACTGGAATTCTTACTAGATAGAAGTAATAAGTTAGAAGCGCCAGATATTGCTAAACCAACTAATGAAAAATTAGAAAATGAAGAAATTATTGAAAAACTAAATAACTCGAGGGAGAAGTTAAACGAAATATTAAACACACTAGAAGATCCTTCGATTCTGAGTAGAAGACATTTTACACACCCAGTCTTTAAAGAAATGCTATTAATTGAATGGGTTAGATCACTGTACTTGCATGAACAAAGACATATTAAGCAAATTAATGAGATAAAGGATGAATTTTAAGAATGGCTCTTTGTATATTCGAAGAAGGCCGATACATCATATAACAGTGTATAAAGCATTTAACCTGACGGGGAATAGTGCGGAATTGAAGGTGAACCTGAATGTCAGACATTAGTTCGGTAATTAAAATGATTGATACTGCAGCAATTCAACAGGATTATAAAGAGATAGAAAAACTAATTAATATATTGGACATTAGTGCTCAACATGAATTACATAGCTTATTGAATGAAAGAACAATTGAAGTAATTACTGAACAAAAGGACAAAATCAATATTGCTTCTAGTGTAAAGGAGCATATCATTTGGTTTCATTTTTATAAATTATCTTGGTCTGATGAGATGCTTGATCAACTAATTAATATTTATAAAATGGAACATTATCTTGCATTAGAAAGCAGGGTAATTAGTGCAATCAAATCAGATGAAATAGATGTTAGTCAGGTAGACAAAGTGGAATGCTTATTTAATTCATTGGAGTTTAAAAAGCAAATCGAAAGCTGGAAGAAGAGAAATAGTTTAGCTTAGTATTATTGGAATTAGAAATTCAATTATAAAGCGGGAGGTAATTTATGAAGCCAAGAATTACTGTAATAACTTTGGGTGTAGATGATTTAGAAAGAGCATTGAAGTTTTATCGAGATGGACTTGGTTTTCCGACAGAAGGCATCGTGGGTACAGAATTTGAACATGGTGCTGTTGCGTTCTTCGATTTACAGGAAGGATTACGCATGGCGATTTGGAAACGTAGAGATATTGCGTTTGATACTAAACTTAATCAAACTATGACTAGTCCTACGGAATTCACGATAGGTCATAATGTAGGAACCAAAGAAGAAGTTGATTTAGTAATGGAACATGCTAAAAAAGCTGGTGCGACAATCACAGTACCGGCCCACAGCACATTTTGGGGTGGCTATTCGGGTTATTTTCAAGATCCAGACGGACATTTGTGGGAAGTAGTATGGAATCCTCAATGGGATATTAAAGAATAATCACAACGACAAACCGCACCGTTGCTGGCTTCAGGTAGAGCCTTAAGTCGGTGGGCGTCTTGAATATAAAAACGTTTGATGATAGATGCAATTCAAAAATGAAGGGATGAGACTATGAGTGATGCAATAACTATTCATGAGCTTGATTTAATCGAGCCCATAATGCTTGAAAAATTATCTGATTTATTGATCAACGTAGTAGATGACGGTGCCTCAGTTGGATTTTTATCGCCTCTTAGTAAAGAGAAAGCAACTCAATACTGGAAAGATGCTTTACAACCAGGGGTAACACTTTGGATTGCGCAATGTAATGGGCTCGTTGTAGGAACGGTGCAGTTACAATTGGCGATGAAGCCAAATGCCTCCCACAGGGCAGAAGTAGCTAAGTTAATGGTGCACCCTGGCTATAGAAGAAAAGGAATTGCATATTTACTTATGAAGCATCTTGAGAATAAAGCATTAGCCAAAGGGATATCTTTACTTGTTTTAGATACTAGAGCCGGAGATTCTTCTAATAAACTCTACAAGTCGATGGACTATAAAGAAGTTGGTCGAATACCGAGGTATTCGAAATCTTCAACCGGGGATCTAGATGACACGGTAATCTATTACAAAGAGATTTAGCCTAAGGATAAAATGATGATAAAAACATAAGCCTCTAACGTTCGAAGATATAACAAGGATAAATCTAATTACTTGATTACAAAGAGAGGTAGAAAAATGGGGAAAGATCCAATTTCAAGACCAAGGCTTTTAAGTTGGCAGTTCGATGATGATGTTGAGGCTAATAATCTAGATGAATGGAATTGGATAGAAATTACGATGCATTTCACGGAGGGTTCAAAAAGATGGAGTATTTTATATACACCAGAAAGACTGTTAAATAACTTGTCCAGACCAAACATAGATCCACCTGGTTTACATATGCAACAGCTTATAGTAGTTAGAAGCTATGAAATAAGTGATATTGACAGAGTATTAATGGTTTTCGATGAAGAAGATAAATTGATAGAGGCCTCAAGAGCATATCCCGAGTTATAAAAATTAGCCACCAACACAATCTAACATAATGTTCACGCATCGGGCGTATGCCTTCGATTTTGGCAGTAAGGATATTAATAACCATACATAAATAGGGATGGTGTCATAACACTAAAGTACTTTTTATTTGTAGTCGAAATAAATGGCGTAGCTTAACTGCTGAGAAGATTTTTAATGGATACAATGGTTATGAAGTTAGATCAGCAGGAACTGAGCAAGGAGCAAGAATTAAGGTTACTGAAGGACATATTGGATGGTCGGAGCTTGTAATGGAGAGAAAGCATACAAGAAGGCTTAAAGATAAATTTCCAATCAGTCTAATGACTAAACGATTAATCTGTCTTGATATCCCAGATGATTATCAATTTATGGACGAAGAATTAATTGATTTATTGAAGTCAAGGGTATCAGAATATATTGAAGTGCCAGAATAAAGATGCCGAGGTTAGATTGTGTTTATGAGACATGTACTTTTCAAAAAATCCATGGAGTATGTCTCGAAAGCAATTTTTTAAAATTTCATATATTATTTTTTTGCGGTAATCCCTACGATTTCTCTTTTATGTGTACTACTATATTTATTTCCATACACGGGACTTGAGAGAATAGTTGCATTACCAGCTATATTTATCATAAATTCTACGATTATTTTTATTGTAATGGCTAAATCATATTCATTAAAGAAACCTATAAGGATAATCACATGGATGTTAGCCATATTACTAACAATGTTTCTTTCAATTGCAATGTATCCTCAAGAACATGATCCCCATGTGTTCAAACAAATAGGTAATAGTATTTCTACAATAAAGGAATATGATCGTATCTCAGAAATGGAATTAGGTCTTAGTAGAGCTTACAAGAATAATTTAATAGATAATCAAAGTGTAGAAGATCGGTATGTAGTCGCACTTTATAAATTTAGGGACCAGATCCCTCTAGATGGAACATATCATTTATATCAGCGAGAGAATACATATTTTTTTGATACTACAATTACAAGCATAGATGAAATCTCAAATAAATTAATTGGACATCACAAAGTAATATGGTGGTATTTAGATGCCTTTAATTATTGAGAAGTTCAGAGATTCAATAGTGAATTCAGTGTAGGTAACACAAAGATAGAGAGAATAATGAATTTCAATGAAGTAAAAGAAAAAATATTGTTATGTCAAGACTGCAAAGATAAGTTTGGATTTACACCTGTTCCAATTATTCATGGAAATCAATATTCTAAAATTATGCAGATCAGTCAAGCTCCTTCATACAATGTCCACATAACAAAAAGACCTTTTAATGATCCAAGTGGAGCAAAGCTAAAATACAAATGGTATCAAATATCCGACGAAGTCTTTTACAATGAAGATAACTTTTACATTACATCTCTATCGCATTGTTTTCCAAGTAAGAACAATAAAGGAGGAGACAACCTCCCCCTTTAGCTTGTGCAAAAAAATGGTTAAAACAAGAACTAGATTTGGTGCAAAATAAGCTAAATATAATAATTGGAGCGAAAGCTGCGAAATTTTTATATCCCAACAGAGATTTCGTAGAACTTGTTTTTTCAAGTAATTCGCTTAACGATAAGCCAGCCATAGTATTGCCGCATCCTTCTCCGTTGAATATAAAGTGGTTTAAGGATCATCCGAATTTTGAAGAAAAAAGATTGCCAGAAGTAAGAGAATTAATCAGTAATGTGCTCAAATAGAATTTATGATTAAAAATGTCTATTATTACTTAGCATCAGATGCGAGCTCGCGATGTGGCAGTAGAAGTTAGAGGGGAAAATTAGGATTTTAGCACAAAATGGACATGTAACATAGGAGTGATATCGGGAAGTGAAAACTGAAATAGTACTAAATGAAGGAAAGGTATATCGGAAAATCGGCGGGGGCTTGTTTGTAGTACCGGTATTATTTTTGCTTCTACCGATCTATTTTTTGGCACAGTTTAAAAGAGATATCTTACCGAATGTTAAAGCACTTGGATTATATCTTCAAATGAACCCTGGTATGATTCTTGTTGCATTATTCGAAGTTGTTTCCATAATTGCTCTATTCTATTTGTTGGTTTCAAGTATAATTTTCTTTTTTAAGAAGAAGGTTAAATTCCCGAAGATAATGGTTTGTTTATTGGGGTATTATAGTCTGTTTCTTATAGTGGATTACTTCTTGTTTAATTTATTTGCTAACTATGCTACCCCAGAAATCGCTGAAACATTTAATGCACCGTATCGGAAAGTGATATATAGAAGCTTAATTATCAGTGCAATTCTCATTCCATATCTGCTTGTGTCAAAGAGAGTCAAAGGAACATTTATAAAATGATTTTGAAAATACTCTTGGTCAAGATAGTAACTGCGCATAACAACGTTTTCATCTTTGGCTCGTCTGGCGCCACTCCTCGGTTTGACGGAGGTATCATTGGGGTGTAAGCCCAGGCAGACAACCCTGCCACCACCTAACGGCAGTCGCGAGTGATCACGTGGATATGATTTTTAAACAAAGATACAATTATTTAGGAGGGGCAGTTGTGACTGAAAGGTTTCATTTGAAAAATGTTGGAATAGAAGATGCTTTAGATGAAAACAGTATATCTGGTTTTGGGTTACTTCCTTTATTTCAATGTATTGTAGAATATCACTTCAGTACTGAAGACATGAGTTTGGAGGAAGCAGAGTTATATATTCATAATGTCTTGAATCAATTACCGGCTGAAACCATTAATGAAATATGCAAGAAAGCATGTGAATGGAAAACCATTAAAATGACCAGTGATACGGTCGACTACCCTAGTGGATTGGCCGAAGCTTACGGTAGGGACATTTTGGGATTCATGTCCGTGGGGGAAGTTAATCTTTATCGAAATCCTTTCGATAGAAATGATAATACATTTGGTGCAATTCTGAGTGGAGGCACAGAATGGGACTCTGAAAATGGGATGGAGATTATCATTCGGGACAGTAAAGTTCTAGAGGTGCGTGAATATTTAGGTTATGGTGAATTTGCAATATGGGAGCAGAAATCAGTTTGAATCCCCACAATACTATTTGTTTGAGAGGGCAGATGAATTGTGAATATTAACTACCGGTACGCTGAACTACAAGATGAAGAGGAATTGTTTGTTTTAGCGATGAAACTGGCGACAAGTTATATCCTTAATAAGGCTGATTTTTCAAGGGTTTATGCAGAAATCTTGCGTGATGAAAATGCCGACTTAGTAATAGCAGAAAAGAATTCAAGAGTAATAGGGTATGTATTGGCATTTCACCACTCAACTTTTTATGCAAATGGTTTGATAAGTTGGGTGGAAGAGTTGATAATTCTTGATGAATTTAGAGGAATGAAGATAGGAAAGAATTTGATGGATATAATTGAAGAGAAAGCTCAAGAACGTGGTTCAAAACTTGTTGCACTTGCTACAAGAAGAGCTAGCGGATTTTATAAGTCCATTGGTTATGATGAGTCGGCAGTTTATTTAAAAAAGACAATGAAGTCAAATTATAAATCATAGTAAGTTGACTCCTAATTTAAAAAGAAGGTGAATAGTTAAAATGGCAACTTCGAATAAAGAATTAAGAACTTGCAGCTTAGGTCACAAATTTTATAAAAGCAGTGATTGTCCGACCTGCCCGATCTGTGAGCAAGAAAGCAAACCCGATAGCGGATTTCTTTCACTTCTTTCGGCACCAGCAAGACGGGCATTGGAAAACAACGGGATAACCACTTTGCAAACCCTCTCGAAATATAGCGAAAAGGAGATTTTGCAATTCCACGGTATGGGGCCTGCATCTTTACCTAAACTAAGGACGGCTTTGGAGGAAATAGGGTTAATATTCAAAGATTAATAATAAGTACTAATGAGGTATACGGAGGAAAATATGTTATACGGAAAACGAGTGACATTAAGGCCTGTGATCGAGGAAGATTGGGAACTGCGATATGAATGGCTGATCGATCCTGTAGTTAACCAAACGTTACCCTCTGGAAGTGGTATGCCCTTAACACCTGAAGTGGTCAGAGAACGTACAAGAAGGTACGCGCAAGCAGATCAATCGGCTGCCTATTTTACTATAATAAGAGAAGACGGCATTCCGATTGGTAATACCCAGTTGTTTAACATCCATCCTTGGTCCAAGCACGCTGAATTTGGCATTTGGATTGGGGACAAAAAGGTATGGGGAAAAGGTTATGCTACAGAAGTGACAGGTGTCGTACTAGATTTTGCGTTTGAGCGTTTAAATCTTCATAAAGTGTATTTGACGGTGGATGCTGATAATCCTGGTGCTATTCGAACTTATGAAAAATCTGGTTTCAACAAGGATGGCATATTAAGAGATGAAGTCTATAAAAATGGTCAATATGTCGATCGAATACTGATGAGTATTTTGAAACATGAATATAGGAAGCAACCTAAATGTTCCAAATAGAAATGGTATATGATACATAAATCTATATTAATGAGGAGTCATCATGAGGAAATTAGCATACATTCTATTGGCAACTTGTCTATTGTTATCTATTTCTTCTTGTAAAACTGTTAGCAACTCAAATCCCAATCCAAACCCAGATTCTGTAGTTACTGATGCAGAAGGTATTCCAAAAGAAACGAATGATATTTATTCCTTGATCCCTTCGGGATGGAAAGTATTGAATAAAGAAGAGAAACAAACATTAGTTGAAGGAGATTTAAATAAGGACGGATTTAATGACGTAGGAGCTGTAATAGAAGAAATTAAATCCCAAACGGATGAGGCTCCACAAAGAGCACTCTTAATTGCATTCGGAAATGAAGACAATAACTACAGGCTTTCCATTATAGCTGACCATGTCATACTGAAGGCAGACGAAGGAGGGGTCTGGGGAGACCCATTTGATTCGATATCCATTGATCGTGGATCATTGGTTGTTAGTCATTACGGTGGAAGTAACTGGAGATGGTTTAATACCTATCGATTTAGATATCAAGATAATGATTGGTATTTAATTGGAGCAACGACAGGCGAATACTTTACTGGTAGCGCAACGGAGGAAGAAGCTAATGAACAAGATTATAACTTTTTAACCGGGGATTATATTATTAAAAAGACCGATGAAAGTGGCAAGCAAAAAACAACTCATGGAAATAAAGGAAAGAAAGAGCTCATAAAACTAAAAGATTTTAATCCCGAAAATATAAACTTATATGAACAGTAATTGAAAGTGGTCGTGAACACAAAAATTAAAGGTGCTGCTGTTTTGGAGGTACGGTCCAATGAAGATTTATCTAGAAACCTTATCCGAACAAGATTTTACGACGATAATAGAATGGATAAATCAACAAGATGAAGATTTCATTGTACAGTGGGCTGGTTTAACATATACTTACCCGCTAACTGTAGAACAGATGAAAGAGCATTATAGTAAAGGAATCAATTCTATAGAGTCTGATGTATTTATTTATAAGATCAAGGAAGGAAGTCGATTTGTCGGGACCATACAATTATGTAGGTTTAATAAAGAACTTGAAGAAGCTGTGATTGGAAGATTTTTAATTGGCGAAACGCAAAATCAGGGAAGAGGAATTGGAAGAAAGGCATTAAAAGAAATCGTAGAGATTGGATTTAAACAGTTTGGATTAAAGGCAATAAATTTGAACGTTTTTGATATTAATGAATCGGCGATAAGATGTTATGAGAGTATTGGTTTTAAGAAGATGAATCATTTGGAGAATGTGTATCAAGATAAAACGGGACGTCAATGGAATAATATTGAGATGAGGTTAGTGAAGGAGAATTGGAACTAAACTTAACACGGTTTCTATGCCGAAAAGTGAATGGTGATCTAAGCCAAAAATACACTTGCTAAATTAATATCAATTGGAGGACGACTATGAATATAAGAAAAATTGAACAGAATGGAATAGAGATTGCCGTTGTTACAAGCAATGACGTACTTATTACCGATGTCCAGTCAGCTTTGGATCTAATGGCGTCTGTTAGTTATGAAGTAGGCTGCAATCGAATCGTGTTAGACAAATTAGCAATATGTGAAGATTTTTTCGACTTAAAAACGCGCCTTGCTGGAGAAATCCTTCAAAAGTTCATTAATTATCAAACAAAAATTGCGATAATTGGTGATTTCTCAAGTTATACAAGTACAAGCTTGAAGGATTTTATATATGAAAGCAATAAGGGAAAGGATATATTTTTCTTGTCTAATGAGGACGAGGCTAGTGAAAAATTAAGCAGGGTTTAAGTTCATAATACGACAACCTTGCACTGGTTAAGCCTGCCGGACAAGCGCTAGTGTGCATAAGCCAGTGAGGAAACCATTGCAATATAAGACCTTACCCATTTTATCCAAAATCCGCTTCCGGTGACAGTGACCCTGCTTTAGATAAGAGTTATCTAGGGCAGGGTTATTTGGTGAATACAAATACTTGATCAGGAAAAGTTGTAACAGGGTCAACAAATTCAAGAAAGTTGGAGTTGAAGAGAATGGAAGAAGTCATTGTGGAAGAATACAATCCAAATTGGAGCCATGAGTTTGAAGAGGAAAAGATAAAAATAATTAAAGCCTTAAGTGATCTTCAAGTGGTTATCGAACATATAGGGAGTACTTCTATTCAGGGGCTGGGTTCAAAGCCGATAATTGACATTATGGCCGGAGTTTCTAGTCTAGAATTAATTGACGAAACTTGTATAAGAAACTTATACGACATCGGTTATGAGTATGTCAACAAACCAGAATTTCCTGAGCGGTTATTTTTTAGAAGAGGACAGTGGAGAGCAGGAACGCATCATCTACATGTTTATAAATATCAGGAAAAGAATTGGAACGATAACATATTATTTAGAGAGTTTTTAAAGAAAAATCCTGAAATAAAGAATGAGTATTATACTCTTAAAAAGAAACTCGCAGAACAATTTAAACATGATAGAGTGGGATATACGGATGGTAAGGCTGATTTTATTAAAGGAATAATTAATAGGGCTAATACGGATAAGGAATTGAGAACGTTTGTTGAAGGATGCAAAGACAACTGATAACTATATATCAGAAATTAGAGGTAAAGTATTAGGATATAACAAGTGAATATATAATTGTTGCAATCTGATTGCATATCTTGCCGTTTCTTTCGTCAATAGAATGGTTAAACGCAAACAAAAACAAAAACTGTGATATTTAGTGGATTGACAATCAAAGACTTCAAATATAAACTAGCCTAACAACAACAGAAAACCACACGAAAACACACAACCAAATATGAAATCATATCACTCAACACAAAATAGATTTTCTGCATTACACTATTGAATACGCTTTCAATTCTTCAGTATTTGTGTTACTAATGATGGCTTCATCGTTGATTTAATGACGAGCGTCTAGATCCATAAATCAGCGATAGATCTCAGTGTTAGGGATTGTGCTGCCGTTCTTTGCTACGTCTATTTTGCTCAGGGGATTGGAAAGATTCTGTGAAAGAGGTGCGAATAACTTTGGAAAACAAGCTGAAATTTCGTGATGACGGAACATTTGTCATTGTACAGTTTTCGGATATGGAGTTTATTGACGATGAGGATCATGATCCGGAGACGCCGCTTCTTGATTCGATAACGAAGGCGACCATGGAGAGGATTATTTCGCTTGAGCAGCCGGATCTTGTTGTTTTTGCTGGTGATTTGACGGCAAGTGCAAGGAGCAAAGATCCACTTCAATCGTTACGCAGTGCGGTCGCTGTCGCGGAAGAAAAGCGGGTGCCCTGGGCGGCGGTGTTTGGCAACCATGATTCAGAAGGGCGCATACCTCGCAAGAAAGTGCATGAGGAGCAGCTGCTTCATTCCTATTGCGTTGCAAAAGAAGATCCTCCGGGGGTGAGCGGAGCGGGGAATTATGTGCTGACGGTAGAAGATTTGTCTGGGAAGCCGGCGGCTGCATTATTTTTCCTCGATAGCGGCGATTACTCCCCCATTGAAGCGGTTGGAGGCTATGACTGGATTCGTCGTGATCAGATCGAGTGGTATGTGTCCGAATCCCGGAAGTTAGCCGAGCAAAATAGCGGAACATCTCTGCCCGCGCTGGCGTTTTTCCATATTCCTCTGCCCGAGTATGCAGAAGTGTGGAAGACAGAAGTATGTGAAGGCCACTGCTATGAAGGGATTAGTTCTCCGCAGGTAAATTCGGGCTTTTTTGCTGCCATGCTGGAAATGGGCGATGTCATGGGCACATTCGTTGGTCATGATCATGCGAATGATTACTGTGGCACACTGCACGGCATACGTCTATGCTATGGTCGTTCAACGCGTTATGTTAGTTATGAGGGCAGCATACGTAAAGATAAATTCCCGACAGGCGCAAGAGTCATTCGGTTAAAGGCAGGGGAGCGGCAATTCGAGACCTGGATTCGTCAAAATGATGGACGAATTGCAGAATTGCCGGTCCATTCGCCTGATATTTAAAGAACGGACAGTCTCGTTAGCTGGCTCGGCTCTTCTTCCTCGTTATGGGTTGACTCTGGGCTGGTGGTGGATGGGGACACACCTAATGAATACTAGTTTACTATTCGTACTTATGGAGGAGATTTAATTGCAGACAAAACCATTGGCAGATCCATTGGAAACGAGAATCGTCAGTTCATTGATAAAAGTGTTTGCGGATGAAGAATTAGAGGCACCGCCTCAAGCTTCAGGTTCCTGTTTGCGTGGAGAAACCTATTCATTTCAGGTGGCTTATCGCACTCAAGTTCATATGAGATCGCTACAGGTCCATGTGGAGTCAGAGCTTCAGGCGTTTATCTCTCTTCGTACGGTGGAACTGGCCCCTGCAGAGTTTATCAACTATCATGATGCCGACGAGTTCGTGCTGCGAACGACGCCGGGATTATATCCCGATCCACTCGTTCCGCTGAATAATGAAAGAGGACTGACCGGCTATCCGCATCAATGGCGGTCCATATGGGTTTCCGTGGATATTCCCGTTGATGCTGCAGCAGGAGCTTTTGATATCGCGGTGAAGATCACCGACAGTCAAGGAAACTCATTGGCCCTAGAAACATTTAAACTGGAAGTGATCGCGGCTGCGCTACCGGAACAGACATTGATACATACGGAGTGGTTTCATGTGGACTGCTTGTCGACACACTACGGGGTGGATGTGTTTAGTGAGCCGCACTGGGAACGGATTGAACAGTACATACGAACAGCTGTCAACCACGGAATGAATATGATTTTGACACCGTTGTTTACGCCGCCTCTGGATACGGAAATTGGAGGGGAGCGTCCGACGGTTCAGCTTGTGGATGTAGAGTTGTCATCCGGAAACTATCATTTTTCATTTGACCGGTTGGAACGCTGGGTAGATTTATGCAATCGCTGCGGCGTGAAATATGTGGAGTTCTCACATTTGTTTACGCAATGGGGGGCGAAGCATGCTCCAAAGATTATGGCGACCGTAGACGGACAATTCAAGCAGCTTTATGGATGGGATACCGATTCACGGGATCCGGAATATACCGCATTTATCACTTCATTTCTGCATGCGTTAATTCGGTTTATCGATGACCATGAACTTCGGGAGCGTGTGTTTTTCCATCTGTCTGATGAACCAGGTATCGGGGATTTGGACATTTATCGCGCAGCTAGTGAGCTAGTTAAGCCTATCTTGAAGGATTTTCCTATTATTGATGCGCTATCGGATTACGATTTTTATCGAAGCGGGTTAATCGAACATCCGATCCCCGCCAGCAACGATATCCAGCCGTTTCTAGACCACGGAGTGGAGGGGTTATGGACTTATTATTGCTGTGCACAGTATAAGAAAGTGTCTAACCGCTTCTTCCATATGCCATCCGCGCTCAATCGTGCGCTGGGCATCCAGCTTTATAAACTGAATTTAAAAGGCTTTTTACATTGGGGATATAATTTTTGGTATTCGCAGTTTTCCAAATACCCCATTAACCCGTTCCAGGTTACGGATGCAGGAGGGGGATTTCCGGCAGGTGATCCGTTCCTGGTGTATCCGGGTGATGAAGGACCGATTGAATCGATCCGTCTGGAAGTGCTAACCGAAGCGCTCCAGGACTTGCGAGCCCTTGAGTTGTTGGAGACAAAGCTGGGCCGTGAAGGAGTCATTGCCCTATTAGAAGAAGATCTCCAGGAAGAGATATCGTTAACCGTTTATCCGCGTAACTCGGAGTGGTATATCCGCAAACGCGAACACATCAATACTGTGATTAATAATAACTTTAACGGCTAACCTGGAAGACAGCTCCATTAACTGGAGCAAGCCAAAAAGCACGATGATTTTGCAGGGGAAATCCAGGCAGGTCACGTGTTTTTTATTTTTCCTTAAGGCTTTGAAATAGAGAGGAAGTAAGAGCTAGCAATTAGGGGGGAGAACATGAAGCTTCGAGATACAGGGAAGGTAAAATGGTTTGTCTATCAGAAAGTCGTTATTGTGTTTATCGTCATGCTGATCCCGCTGATCTCGGTAAATATTTGGGTGAATTATAAAGGGATGTCGTTTACCAAAAACGCAATCCTGGATTCTTCTCTGGCAGGGGCATCTTTCTATTCCAAACAATTGGATAAAGAGATTTATTTCATACGCAATCAGCAATTGCAATTTCAAGAAGATAAGAATATCCAGAAACTAAGCTTTCGGGGCGGCAGTCTGGAGGGATTCGATCAGATAGAAATGATTGATAACGCTTATTATCTGTTGAATCAAATGATTGACTCAAGTGATTATGTAGTCAATGCGGGGGTATACGTTAAATCTCTGAAAAAAACCATCTCGGGCAAAACAGGGATTACGGCCACACCCAATACGGAATTCGAAACCATTGCCTCATTGCTTAATACGAAGGAGAAGCCCTCCTTCTACAGGGATGGAAATTCAATTTATCTTATTGAAACCGGAGGGAACGGGGAGTTATGGTCGTATATCGAAATCTCCAGGGATAAGCTATTGGAGGCATTAAATCAAATTTCGAGTCTTTATCAGGGTTCAGAGGTCTTTCTCGGGAGCAGTGATCTGGGAAATGTCCTTTCGACTTCGGAGGACCGCATCGTTTCTTCGGCAGTTCTTAAGCTAATTTCAGAACATGACCCGAATTATTCGGACATTCCCGAGATCAATAAAATAAACGGCAAAAGTTACTTTATTGCCCATAACTTCATCAGTTCCTTAAATCTTTCTTTGATTATGTACGTGAACGAGAACGAAATCATACGTCCTTTAAGCCAGTTTAATACCCTTCTCTATATCTCGTTTTTTATCGCCATTGCAGTAATGATTCTTTATTCTTATTCGCTTAATTTAATGATTCACAGACCTCTGTCTAAGCTAGTCAGGACCTTCCGCACGGTTGAGACAGATAATCTTGATCTGGTGGCTGAACCAAAGAGAAGGGACGAGTTCTCTTACATATTCCAAAGCTTTAATCGGATGGTTTCCAGGCTGAAGCATTCGATTGAAGAAAATTATGAACAGAAAATAGCGCTTCAGCATTCGGAATTAAAGCAGCTGCAATCGCAGATCAATCCGCATTTTCTGTATAACAGCTTCTTCAATATTTATATGATGTGTAAAGTGGGGGATGCAGACAGTGCAGCCGAGCTTTCACAGAAGCTGGGAAACTATTATCAGTACATTACGAGAAGCGGCTCAGATGAGGTTCCGTTATTTAAAGAATATCAACATGCATTGGATTATTGCGAGATTCAGTGTATACGCTTCTCCAACCGGATTTCATATGAATACGAGGAAGTTTCAGATTCGTTGAACACGGTATTAGTACCGAGATTGATTATTCAACCGATCGTGGAGAATGTATTTGAACACGCATTTGAGGATGGTACCCAGCGTGGGGTTGTCTATATCAGCGCTGAATGCGGGCAAGACACGATTCGGATCACGGTCGAAGATAATGGCACTCTTTTAACAGATGAGGATATAGAGGCACTGCAGAGAAAGCTTGCCATGGGCTTGAAGCATGTTGAGAAGACAGGACTAATCAATGTAAATAACAGACTCCAATTAAAATATGGGCCAGGCAGCGGCTTGTTCGTATCCCGAAGTCAATACGGAGGGTTAAAGGCAGTACTCATCATAAAATTACAGGAGCGAGGATGAAAACTATGTACAGAATACTGATCGTTGATGACGAGCCTGTGATTGTGAATGGCTTGGTGCAGTTGTTTCAGGAACAAACCGATTTGGAACTGGATATACGGAAAGCATATTCCTCCATGGAGGCACTTGAAATCGCCAGGAAAACCAAATTGGATATTATGATAAGCGATATTCGCATGCCTCAGAAAAACGGGCTTCAGCTTGTGGACGAAATCGTCTACTATTGGCCGTCGTGCCGGGTGATTTTCCTGACGGGATACAGTGAGTTTGATTTTGTATATGAGGCGATCCGTAAAAATGTGGACAATTACATACTGAAAACAGAGGGAATAGAACCGATTTTTGAGGCCGTAAAAGAGGCAACCCGCAAGCTGGAAGAAGAGAATCTTCGAAGACTTCAGCTGGAACGGGCGCAACTGCATCTGGATATCGCGAATTCCTTCCTGAAAGAAGAGCTGATGAAGAGAGTGATTGGTGGAGAGTCCATTATTTCACTCTTGGAAGATGAACGCTATCAGGATATTGATTTCGGCATTGCGCTGGACCTCACCTCGTTCTTTGTGGTAGGCGTTGCAGATCGGGTAGATGAGCACAAATTTAAGCTTCCCCTGTCTGTTCAGCGCATTTTTCGTAATCACCTACCCGCGTCCATTTCTTGTGAGGAAGTGAGTTACGATGATCGAATATTCGTCTGGCTGCTTCAACCTGAAATGGGCTTGCTAGATCGCTTTCGGGGAACGTATGAAGATGCAGAAGAGATCCATTGGCAAGGTATAGTTGCTTATATGAGAGGGATCCTGGAGCTTGTGCAAAATGAATGTGGAGAGTTGCTCGGTGTTAACCTATCTTTTGGCATTTCGGGTGATCTGCTTCACCAATGGGAATCCATCCATCTTCAATTCGAAGGGATACGCTCCATGATCGTTAAGCGGACTTTATTGGGACAGCATATGCTGATTCTGGAGCTCGAGAAATTAAGCCGACTCGAAGATACGCTGCATAAAGCCGGGGGGATTGAACAGGCAGATTTTAAGACCATTCTTATTGAACAAATTCACCAGTATGTAGAGGATAACCTGGCTGGAGACGTGTCGCTTACTGCCATTGCTGAAGAGGTTCATCTGAATCCGTCCTATCTGTCAAGATATTATAAACAAGTTACCGGTCAAAATTTACTGGAGTTTATCCAATCAACAAAACTGCATGTGGCGATTCAACTGATGGAGAAAACAAACTTGAAACTAAACGAAATTGCATCCCGGGTCGGGTTTGAATCACCATCGTATTTTACAACCTTTTTTAAACGCAAGATGGGACAATCCCCTCAAGAATATCGAAATTCTAAATGAGTAAATAAAGTGAAAGCAATGTAAAAAAAACAAAATTGAAAGCGCATTCTTACCAAACTAGAATTAAAGCCAGGTACACCGAATTGGCCTTGAACTACAGCTCATAGAAGGGGAGAGCGTTTAGATGCGTAAAATCAGACCATGGAAAATGATGCTGGCAGTAACCATGATTATGTCATTATTATCTGCCTGTGGAGGTCCGGCGAAGGAAGCCGACGCCCCATCCGCACCGAAGGAAAACACTACTAACAATTCGGCTGCAGGAGAAGCAGCGCCAGATCCGCTAGGAAAGTATCCGGAAACCGTTATTGTCACAGAAGTGCTTGGATATAATCCGCCGGAGGATCCGAGAACACCGAGCGGTATAACGCCGGAGCAGAATGCTTATCTGAAAGATCTCAAAGAGATGATGAACATTGAGGTGAAATACAAGTGGACGGTGCCTTCAGCCCAGTATGAACAAAAATTTTCACTGGCGATGGCATCCGGAGATTTGCCTGATGTGATCGAGGTCGATCAGAAAAACTATGAAAAGCTTAAAAAGCAAGGCATGCTTGCCGATTTGACGGAAGCATACGCAAATTATGCATCTCCAGATCTCAGGAGTTACATGGAATCAGACGGCGGCTTCGCCATGAAAAGATTTAGCGAGGATGGTAAACAGCTGGGAATACCTGCATTTGAAGACCCGTTCCTTTCCACACAAATTCTATGGATTCGCCAGGATTGGCTGAAGAATTTGGGGTTAGAAGCACCAAAGACCATGGATGAGCTGGAGAAAGTTGCACTGGCGTTTACAAATGACGACCCCGATCAGAACGGTAAGAATGACACTTATGGCCTAGCCCTGCAAAAGAATTTATTCTTCTGGGGATTTGATGTGAGAGGTTTCTTCAATGGTTTCGGAGCGTACCCATCTGTTGGCGATAATCAATCTGCCTGGATCAAAGGCAGTGACGGCAAGCTCATCCCTGGACTAATCCAGCCAGAAGTGAAGACAGGGCTCGGGAAGCTGCAGCAATGGTATAAAGACGGAATCATCGATAAGGAATTCGCCCTTAAAGATGAGAATAAAGCGGTTGAGGACCTGATTTCAGGTAAGGTGGGCATATCTTACGGAGAATGGTGGTATCCGAACTGGCCGCTTAACTCTAGCGTTGATAAGGATCCAAAAGCCGATTGGATCGCCATTCAGCTCCCTGGGGTGGATGGACCGGCAAAATCGCTCGTTCCAAAAATCCGCAGCAACAAAATCTTCGTTGTAAACAAAAAAGCGAAGAATCCGGAAGCTGCCATCAAGATGCTTAATTTCTACATCGAAGTCGGTAAAAAGGAATTTAAGGACAAAAATCGAGCTGAGGAAGGTTATGTATACAACTGGTTTAACCCAAGGATCGCTAATCCTGTTGATATCGATACCATTTACACGGAAGTAAATAAAGCGCTTGATGCTAACCAAACTGAAATCGATATTAATGATTCCAACTACAAGACCGTTGCGGATACGTTTAAAGCAACACAGGATTATCTGGCGAATGATACATCCAACGCTACCAAAGGCATAAACTGGGGCCTATACTACAGCCGTGCTGCAAAAGACGGGGGCTGGGGATTAACCAAGAAAATCAAAGAAACCGACCAGTTTGTTTATAACGAATTCTATGGTCTTCCAACACCAACCATCGTTGAAAAAGGCGGCCAGTTAGACAAGTTAATGCAGGAATCCTTCACCAAGATTATCATGGGTGCTTCATTAGATGAATTTGATAAATTCGTGGATAGCTGGAATGCGCTCGGCGGAAAACAAATTATCGATGAGGTCAATGAATGGTACAACACTGAAGCTGAGAAATAATTCATAGGAACAGTTAAGTGGGCGAGGTGAGTCGATGTTAATCGGCGCACCTCCCATTTTTCAATGAGTAAGCTTGCGAGGAGGATCATCCATGAAATCGCTGAAAAAGGAAATGCCGCTTCACATCATGTTAATACCGGGCGTGATCGTAACCTTGATTTATGCGTACGGCCCCATGGTTGGACTCGTCATGGCATTTCAACAATTTGAACCGTTATCCGGATTCTTTAAATCCGATTTTGTCGGATGGGATAACTTTAATTATGTGTTTCACTTGCCGGATTTCAAACAAGTTCTATGGAATACGCTTATAATCGCCATTTCCAAAATGGTGTTGTCACTACTAGTACCCCTCATTCTGGCCTTATTGCTAAACGAGCTTACCAAGAAGTGGTTTGCGGGCTTTATTCAATCGGCTATTTTCCTTCCGTTCTTCCTTTCCTGGACCGTACTTGGGGGCGTTATCATCGAATTATTCTCTCTGAGCGGACCGATCAACGGCTTGATTGCTTCGATGGGGTTCGAACCGATCATGTTCATGCTTGATAATAGCTGGTTTAGAGGCATTATTATCGGGTCGGATGTCTGGAAAGGCATGGGCTATAACATGATCATCATGCTTGCTGCAATCACGGGAATTAACGCAACGCTGTACGAAGCAGCGGAAGTGGATGGAGCAGGAAAATGGAAGCAAATGCTTCATATCACGCTTCCGGGTATATCACCGATCATTATTTTGCTAGCCGTATTAGGTCTGGGCGGGATACTTAACGCGGGATTTGAGCAGATCCTTATGATGTATAACCCGACTGTGTATGAAGGCGCGGACATTATCGATACCTTTGTCTATCGGTTAGGCATGTTTAGCCAACAATTTGGTCCGGCCGCAGCAGTAGGGCTATTTAAATCTGTCATTTCATTATTCATGGTATCAGTAACCTATTACGCTGCTTATAAATTCAACAATTACCGCATTTTCTAGGAGGCGGAGATGTGTTACACAAACAATCACTCAACAGAAAGCTATTTGTTGTATTTAATGTGCTATTCCTAACTTCCATTACTTTGCTTGGCATCATCCCGTTTGTTCATTTACTATCCATATCGCTTAGCTCCAATACGGCTGCGATGGCTGGAGAAGTCAAGCTGTGGCCCGTCGATTTTACTTGGGATGCTTATGTATATTTGGGGGAGAAGGTTGAGTTTTTCCGCTCCTTGGTTGTATCGGTCGAACGGGTGGTACTGGGATCAGCAGTCAACATGCTGTTAATTTTTATTACAGCATTTCCGCTTTCCAAATCGAACGATCAGTTTAGATTCAGAACGGTATATGTATGGATCTTTGCAGTTACGATGTTTTTCGGAGGAGGTCTAATCCCTACTTATATCATCGTAAAGGACACAGGTTTGCTGGATTCAATATGGGCGCTGATTTTACCTGGCGCATTAAATGTATGGAATATGGTCTTAATGCTTAATTTCTTCAGAAGTATTCCCAAAGAACTGGACGAAGCGGCAACCATCGATGGTGCAGGACATTGGAGAGTGCTCTGGCAAATCTACTTGCCGATATCCCTTCCTTCCATCGCAACGATTGGCTTGTTTACCATTGTTGGTCACTGGAACGCCTGGTTTGACGGGATTCTGTACTTGAACTCACCGGATAAATATCCGCTCCAGACCTATCTCTCAACATTAATTATGTCTCTGAATGCTCAGATGTCATCGATGTCCGTGGAGCAGCTCAAGGTTATGGAGAACCTGAGTGAGAAGACGATTCGTATGGCGCAGATTTTTATGGGGGCATTACCGATCATGGTCGTGTACCCGTTCTTGCAAAAGTATTTTGTTAAAGGGATGACAGTTGGAAGTGTAAAAGAGTAGAACGAAGATTCTTCCATCAAAAACAAGCATGCGCGAAGGGGCAGAGTGAGATGAAGAAAGTTACTGTTGCATTAATTGGAGCGGGTCTGCGAGGCATAAATTATTCTGAGTATGCGATTCAGCATCCCAATGAACTTCAAGTTGTAGCGGTTGCGGAGCCGAACTTAGAACGACGAAATAAATTTAAAGAAAGACATGAACTGGGGGAAGAGGCATGTTTCGCTAGTTGGGATGATTTTTTTGCCTCACCTAAAGTAGCGGATGCCGTATTCATCTGCACGCAGGATAATCAGCATTACGAACCGACCATGAAGGCGCTGGAAGCGGGATATCATGTGCTCCTGGAAAAACCCATGTCCCCTGATGCCAAAGAATGCGTACTCATGGGACAAATGGCTAAAGAATCCAATCGCGTCTTCTCGATCTGTCACGTACTAAGATACACCAATTTCTTCACTACGATTAAAGAACTGCTGGATCGCGGAGCAATCGGGCAATTAATGTCTATTCAACATAATGAGAATGTAGGTTACTGGCATCAAGCCCACAGCTTTGTAAGAGGGAACTGGCGGAGAAAGGATGAATCCAGTCCCATGATCCTCGCCAAGTCTTGTCATGACCTTGATATTCTATCTTGGTTAGCCGATTCGGAATGTGAACGTGTGTCCTCTTTCGGTTCACTATCTCATTTTAAATCAAGCGAGGCACCAGTGGGAGCGCCTCTACGCTGCACAGACGGATGTCCGGTTGCTGATCAATGTCTCTATTATGCTCCCAATATATATTTAACAGAAAATACGGATTGGCCTACTTCGGCAATTAGTGATGCCCCTAGTTACGAAGCTCGTTTGAAGGCTCTGCAAGAGGGTCCATATGGAAGATGCGTCTATCATTGTGACAATGATGTCGTTGATCACCAGGTTGTGAATCTGGAATTCGCTAATTCCGTAACGATATCTTTTACGATGAGTGCATTTACCAAAGATGTAAGCCGCACAATCAAGCTTATGGGTACCAAAGGTGAAATCCGCGGCGCTATGGAGAAGAATGAAATTGAGGTTCTTCATTTTGGCAGCGGTAAGGTGGAGAGAATCTCTTTCGAAAATGCGGGAGGTCATGTTGGTCATGGCGGCGGCGATATGGGGTTAATTAAAGATTTCGTTAAGCTGGTCCGAGCGGATGGGAAGCTTCAAGGCCTTACTTCGGCCCATCATTCCGTTCAAAGTCATCTTATTGCATTTGCAGCGGAGCAATCCCGTATTGAAGGTAAGATTATTGACCTGAAAGATTTTGCCCAAAGTGTATTCCATGATGAAGTGGTGAGTTGAACGATGAATGTCTCTCCGATGAGAATTCCGCTGTTAGAACAGGAGCTCTGGTTCGGTGGACCGTATTTCTAATGTATAGTTTTGCGAAGCAATAAACACTAAAGCCGCAGTAGTTTATAGCTGTGGTTTTAATGTTGTATGGACGCATGACGATGAACAGCAAGAGAGCCGTAACCAGGTTTTAGCAAATCAAGATACTTAAAACACATTATCGTGGGGAGCAGAGAACATGGCGACTTTTCATTATTCAGGATCCACATTTTATTACAATGATCAGCCTGTAACCATTATTTCGGGAGCCATCCATTATTTCCGGGTTGTACCGGAGTACTGGCGGGACCGTCTCTTAAAATTGAAAGCCTGCGGCCTAAACACGGTAGAAACCTATGTGCCATGGAATTTACACGAGCCGCAAAAAGGAGAGTTTTGTTTTGAGGGTATAGCGGATATCGTTCGGTTTATTGAACTTGCAGCGGAATTAGAGCTGTATGTAATCGTTCGTCCTTCGCCTTATATTTGCGCTGAATGGGAATTTGGAGGTCTGCCTTACTGGCTGTTATTTGATCCGGATATGCGTTTGAGATGCTACCATCAGCCGTTTCTCGATCATGTGGATGCTTATTATGATGTATTGCTTCCTAAATTAAAGCCATTGTTATGTACAGAAGGTGGCCCGATCATTGCATTGCAGATTGAGAACGAATACGGAAGTTACGGTAACGATAAACGCTATTTGAATCACTTGAAAGAAAGCATGATATCCCGCGGTATGGATGTTCTCTTATTCACGTCTGATGGTCCTGAAGACGCCATGCTGCAGGGGGGAATGGTCCCTGGTGTCTTGGCAACCGTAAACTTTGGCTCCCGGACAAAAGAGGCCTTCGATAAACTGCTTGAATACCAACCCGATGCGCCGGTTATGTGTATGGAATATTGGAACGGATGGTTTGATCACTGGGGTGAGGAGCATCATACGCGTTCTGCGGAGGATGCTGCGCATGTATTGGATGAAATATTAAGCCTGAACGGATCCGTAAATTTTTATATGTTTCATGGAGGCACCAACTTTGGATTCTATAATGGGGCCAATGCTCATTCACTTGACGCGTATGAACCAACCATTACGAGCTATGACTATGACTCACCATTAAATGAATCAGGGGAGCCCACAGAGAAATATTTCGCTATTCGTGAGGTTATCTCAAAATATGTGGATCTTGGACCCTGCGAGCTGCCATCTCCGATCCCTAAGAAAGCGTACGGAAAACTACAGATGATGGAGCAAGCTTCACTAAAGGCTAATTTGGACCGGATCTCAGCCCCAATTGCCTCTGCATACCCTGAAACCATGGAGAAACTGGGTCAAGCTTATGGGTTTATTCATTATAGTACGTATATTTCAGGACCGAGACCAAAAGATGAACTGGTCATCCAGGATGTGCGTGACCGTGCACAAGTTTATCTGAATGGGCAGCTGGCAGCAACGCTGGATCGGATCAACCCAGACGTTAAACTGGAGTTCGGGGTACCAAACGAAGGGTTACATGTCAGTATACTTGTGGAGAATTTAGGGCGCATTAACTACGGACCTTTTATGAGAGAATGTAAAGGCATTACCGAGGGCGTTCGTTTCGGACGACAGTTTCTATCGGAATGGACGATGCACCCGCTGCCATTAACGGATTTAACTGGCCTGAATTTCGAAGGATTATCCGAACAAACAGAACCTAGCTTTTTCCGCGCAACTTTGGTTGTTGATGAACCTTCTGATACATTCTTAAGCCTGGAAGGGTGGACAAAAGGGGTTGTATTCATCAATGGATTTAACCTCGGACGTTATTGGAATATCGGACCGCAGAAAACATTGTATGTGCCCGGTCCTTTATTGAAGCAAGGTGATAATGAAATTATGATTTTTGAGCTGCATGGCACTTCAGACGCCGCGGTAACTTTCTTGGACCAGCCCAATATCGGATAACTGATGAATAAAACCTAATCAAACTAACAATGAACAGCAAAGAAATAATCTCTATAAAAGCGTTATATAATGAGATATACTGAGGTGAGAAGTGGTTAGAGTTCGTAAGGGAACACGAAACCAGTGTACATTATCAGCATAAAGAGCAGTCTACCGTTAAGTGGTGTGTGAAACAGACCGTTCCCTTAAGCAGGGTGGTCTGTTTCTTTTTTTATATAAGTGAGGTGACGTCATGCATATTCGACTAGCTAATAAAACTGATATTGAGCAACTCGTAAGGATGAGATGGGATTTTACAAATGAATATAATGATAAAAAGATTGATGAAGATCAGTATCAAGATTTCTTTTTAGAATGTCAGTCATTTCTTCAAGAGGCTTTAAGCGGAGATCGCTGGTTCATCTGGGTTGCTGAAGCGGAAGGTAGAATTATATCCCATATATACATAGAACTTATAACAAAAGTCCCCAGACCAGGTAAGAAGACGTCACCGTTTGCGTACATGACAAATGTTTACACATCGCCGATTCATAGGGGGAAGGGAATAGGGAGTCGGTTACTAAAGGAATTAGAAGAGTGGTCCAAGACCAATAAATATGAATTTATAATCGTTTGGCCGAGTGATTGGAGCATTGAATTCTACGAACGTAGTGGCTATAAACTCTGTAAAGAGCCTATGGAGTTAGTAATAGAATGAATTTTATGGTATGGACTGCGAGCACATCCCCTTTCAAAGTCTGCGCTGCCATTATTCTTGAAAGAGAGTTGATACCGTGGATCGTCTGACGATGATTAGAGAAGAGGAAAAGAAATAAAATCAAGGAGACGATACTTGATACCGGTGAAAGTCTTGATCCAATGTACGAGTTGATATTTGACACTCATTATTTAATAGATAAGTTTGAATCGATGTATGAAGGCTGGAAGTTATTGAAACATACAATAAAACCTTACGCTGTAGAAATAAAGAGAGATGACCGAAGAATCCTTCTCGAAAGCGAAGTGCTCACATTGGTAGTGCAAAAAACATATTAATAGCAATTTTGAGATGGATATATATCGCATAACACTGTACAAGTTACAGTTGTTTTTGGGGACCTTTTACAGCTGGAGAAGGAAATAAACAGAAACCATGATGTTAATAAAGGTCCCCGGGATTTTTCCATGGAACAAGAATTCACATAATACATAATGATAATCTAGTTATCTCTTTTCCTAGCAAACATGACAACAAAATTGTAGTACTTATAAATACAATCCACATCAGTAAATCCAGTTTCATTTAGCCATCTTAATTGCTGGTCTAGGGTAGTCATCTTATCCAGTTTAGTTCTCTCAATTGCGGAAGAGATTTCAACTTGATCCAGCCCACTATGCTCTATGTAGTTTCTCCAATCTGATTTGTACAAGGAATCTAAGAATTCGGTATTCCCTAGGATTTGATCAGCATTTATAAATATACCGTTGCTTTTCATTATTGAATAAACCTTCTGATATAGATATTTCTTCTCGGAATCATTTAAGTGATGGATAGAGAGAGACGATATGACTAAATCAAATTGTTCATGATATTCGAATTGGGTGTAATCACCTGCTATGTATTGAATATTTGGATTGTTTTGAAAACGGGTCTTCGCAATATCCAGCATATTCTCGGATAAATCAATCAGTGTTAATGTTGCTTTGGGATATTTGGTAAGGATATAGCTCGAGAATAATCCAGTGCCTGCACCTAAATCTAAGACATTGGGAGAATCAGTCTCCAAGGAAGCTAAATCAGTAGCTATTTTATAAAAATCGTCAAAACAAGGAATAAGCATTGCTCTTTGTTTGTCATATTTTTGAGCAACTTCATTAAATTGTTCTTTGATATCAAGACGGTTAAACTCCATTTTAATAATCCTCCCCCTATTAATTTCATAATTAAATGATATATTAATGACAAGTTAAAAACTAATATTTGGAAATGATAGTGTTGATAGGTTTAAGCTATAAATGGATAATCATTAATTGGTGGTGTGTATAGTAGAGCGGAATCAAATAGATAAGGAGAAATGGATGATGTATTCAATCGTTGTTTTAGACCTGGATGGAACCTTTTTAAATTCAGAAAAGCAGGTATCAGAAAGAAATTACAATGCTGTTTTGAAGTGCTATCAGCAAGGGATGAAAATTATATTTGCTACAGCACGACCACCAAGGTCAGTAAATCACTTTTTATCAGAAGACTTGAGAAATATAGGCTCCTTCATTTATTACAACGGAGCTTATCTCGCGTGTCCACTAACAGGTATAAATCATCATGAGCTGATTAGTTCTGAGCTTACTGCTGAATTATTAGATTACTGTTTAACTTGCAATCCAGAGCTGGATATAAATCTTGAAGTGAAAGATGAGTGGATGAGTCTGAGGGAATATGAATATGCATCGATAACGAAGGTTAAAGAGTTCCCTGTTGTTAAATCATTAGACGAGCTTAAGAGTCAAGAAGCAACAAAGGTCCTTTTTTCCGGGAAGATAGATTTGGAATCTTTGAGAGAAAGATTTTCAAGCAAAATGAATATTGTCATTACTGATAACGGAGAACTTGTTCAAATTTCATCAGAAAAGGCTTCTAAAGAAAAGGCAGTAACATTATTGTGTGAGAAACTTGGAGTTCCCCTCGAAAAAGTAATTGTGTTTGGTGACGATTATAATGATATTGGATTATTTAAAATCTGTGGTTGGCCAGTAGCAATGGGGAATGCTGTAAACCCTTTAAAAGAGATTTCTAAGGAAGTTACAGATACAAATGATAATGACGGGGTTGCAATGGTGCTTGAAAGATTATTGTAATCAACACAGATAGCTTCACCAAACTGTGTATTGAAGAGGAGACTATAGCATGAATAGATTGATTAAAGATTCTGTAGTAAAACTAGCCGAAGATCTTCAACTACCCGAAAGGGTGATTGATATCGATGATTTACCATGGGTTCCTTTTGACGACGGAGAAGAGGCCAATTGTTATTTCAAACCTCTTAGATTTGATCTTGCAACGGGTACCTGGATATACCTTTTTAAGATAAAGAGTAATCAAGTGTTGACGCGCCACCGACATACTGGTGGATCTGTTATAGGATATAACATTAAAGGGCAATGGAGATATGAAGGACGTGATTGGATCGCGAAACCAGGAAGTTTTATTTTTGAACCGCCTGGGGATATCCATACTCTAATTACTGAGGATGAAGAGGTAATTACTTTATTCATTCTTGCAGGAGCATTGCAGTACTTCGATAAAGATAACGTAGTTATTGGTCAAGATGATATTTATACAGTACTTAAGAAATATAGAGATCATTGTCACGAGATGGGAATAGAAGTGCGAGAAGATCTTGTTTATTGAGGGATCGGAGTGATGATGTTGTCGATTGAGATCACTACTAATATTGATACTGATAATAAGGATTATGTAAGGAACAAGATGATCGAGTTTAATCTTAAACACTTTCCAGATGATCTGAAAGGTCGTTATCAAGAATTGAAACTACATTTAGTTTATGATGGTGGGGCGATAATTGGAGGTGTTGTGGGGGAGTTTTGCTGGAATTGGCTTGAAATTCATTATCTATTCGTTGAAGAAGAGTATCGGAAATTTGGGTATGGAAGAGCACTTCTAAGGGAAGCAGAAAAGATAGCTATAGAAAGAAAATGTGATTTTATTAAACTGGATACATTGAGTTTTCAAGCACTGGATTTTTATTCGAAGGAAGGGTTTCAGATTTATGGAACTATTGAGAATGCTGGAAGGCATACACATTACTATTTAAAAAAAGATATTTGAAATTTGAAAATTATGGGAGGAGCAAAGGTGAAACCAGAGATTTTCGAGTTCCAAGCAAAAAAAGTAGTAGGGGCCGGTTGTATAGGAAAGCAAACAAATCCGCAAGAAGTATGGGGCGAACTATTTACTAGAATTGAAGAAATTAAAAACCGTAAGGTTAGCTCTGAAACCCTTGGTGTTATCAAGAGGAATGAACATGGTTATATGGCTGGAGTTGAAGTAGATCAAATGGCAGAGGTTCCAGATGGGATGTTTTCATATGTAATACCTGCTGGAATGTATGTTGGCATGACTCATAAAGGACCAATTAGTAAAATAAATGAATCATTTCAGACACTGATAAATTGGTTAGCATCAAGTAATTATGAACAGTACGATATCGTATGTTTTGAAGTTTATGATGAAAGATTTAAGGGGGAAGATCCTGAAAGTGAGTTCGATTCCTACATTCAAATCAAAAACATTTAGTTGTGGAGGTAGCAAATGAAGGTTAAGCGAATTGTTCCGAATATAGATACAAGGAATATAAGTGCGGCTAAATTATTCTATCAGGATGTACTAGGACTCGATTTATTGATGGACCACGGCTGGATAGTAACTTATGGATCAAGTGATGAAATGAGTGTCCAAATTAGTTTCGCTTCAGAAGGCGGCTCACATACTCCTACACCTGATCTCTCGATTGAAGTTGATAATGTGGATATTTGTTATGATCGGATGAAGAGTGCCGGATTTTCAATTGAATATGGTCCTGTAGATGAGCCTTGGGGAGTTCGGCGTTTTTTTGTCCGCGATCCATTTTGTAAGCTTGTAAACATTCTGGCTCATACATAATTTAATTGAAACTTAGGATATGGATTAAATAGCAATAGGTGAAAGTTAGTTATTGGAGCAAGATAAAAGGATTCAATTAACAGTAAGAGTATAAGGATGAGAGTAATGACAATTGGGAGAAGGGTCTTAACATTTACAGATAAAACTCGTATCGATCCAATAAGTAAAGAGCCAAGAGAAATTCTCACCAGCATATATTATCCTTCAGAACCCACGGGGAATAAGGAGAAGTACACTACTTTATTTGAACCTTGTGCCCTGTTGGCTGTTGATATGCTCAGTAGTATGGGAGTAAACAAAGAATATATTAGTAATCTAGAAACAGTAATATATAATAATGCAAATGTTAATATGAGCGTTAGGAACTGTCCCATTATTTTTATAACTCCTGCTTTTGGTGTAGTTAGAGATATGTATTCCTTTTGTGTGGAACACTTAGTAAAGCAAGGTTTTATTGTTATTACGATTGGTGCCACTCATGAATCGATATTTTCAATTTTCCCAGATGGTCGTTTTATTCAACAATCGAGAGAGATATCCGAAATTGACAGTTTGGATATACATTATTGGAATCAATTATTAGAACTTAGAGTTGATGATATTAGGTATGTTATGAGTAATCTTGAGGAAGTCCTGAATTCCGATAAGGACCTCATGGCAGTAGTTGATGACAATGAAATAGGGATAATTGGTCATTCATTAGGTGGCGCTGCTGCGTATGAAGTACTAAAAAGAGAAAAAGTAGTTACAGCTAGTGTCCTATTAGATCCTAGTTTCCACTTATTAAAGGCAGGTTTAGAAGAAAAAGTATCGGTTCCATTATTGGTAGTTCGACAAGAGAAATGTTCAATTGAAGAATTAGAAAACGAACTTTCCCCAGATTTGTTATCTATGTTTTTGAGTGGTTATAACGCTCTGTATAAATCGAGTGATATAAATAGTACATTTATTAAGCTGCAAGGAGCTCACCATATGACATTTAGCGATATCCCAATACATTACAAGGAAGCTGGGATTAAACTAAAGCATTCGACTATTACTAAGTACATTTCTACTTATTTCGAGGAGTATTTGATGAAGAAAGAGAATAATTTACATAAATTGATGAAAGATAAGATTAGCGATGGAGTCTATGAAATAAATAGTGTTGGTTTAGTTTTTTGAGAGATATTCGAGATCAGGCGACATGGTGAGTCACTTTCCAGGGCACAGGCACTTGAATATGAACTAAAACTATTGGTATGGAGCGGATATACAAGGATAAACAGGCTCTTTGATGCACATTTCTGCAAGGCATATTATAGGGAAACATTGAAAAAAATTAGGACACAGTATTAAGAAGTGTTATGCTGGTAGATGTGGGAAAGCAATAGAGTCCTAGATTCCGTGGGTGGAGGTTCTCGTTACGTGAAAGTATCTATATTGACCCGGTTGAGGGAAGAGACGGCACCATATCATATTCAGACAGAGCAGAATCCTTATGCTGCTGCTATCACAGACGGAACAATAACATTGTCGCAATATAAGAATTATCTTGAGAAATTCTACGGGTTTGTCAGACCAGTGGAAGCTCGACTGGCGCAGCACGCTGAGTGGAAAGTCTACAATTTCGACTATGAGACTACCCAAAAGACCGGCTTGCTGGAGAAAGATCTTCTAAGCCTGGGTCTGTCCATGCAGGAGATTGGGGAGCTTTCCGAGTGCCCTGATCTGCCGGAACAGAAAATTTTTACACAGGCTGCAGGGGTAATGTATGTGCTTGAGGGCTCGATCCTTGGCGGACAGATGGTGATCCGCATGTTGAATCGGGCTCTCGGCGTTCAACCAGACATAAATGGCCATTACTTTAATAGTTATGGTGACAAGGTGCGAGACCGATGGAAGGCGTTTCAGCAGCTGCTTGTGGAGACAGCAGCAGACTCAACAACCCGGGAAGACCAGATCATTGAAGCTGCGAAGGAAACTTTTAGAAAGCTGGATCAATGGTTCAAGCCTTAATTGACGGATAGGCAAGATAAAAATACACCTGGAACATGAATATGTTAACTAGGGGGAATCTGCATCATGGGAAATAATAAGGAACCAAAATCTAATGATCTGCTGGACCGATCGCTTCTACCTACACAAGATGATTACATTAGTGGCAAAGCGGATCTTACCAATTGTGAGAAAGAACCGATTCATATTCCCGGCATGATTCAGCCTCATGGTGTGTTGTTATCTGTATTTCAAGATGACATCAACTCGGTGGCGCAGTGCAGCCGGAATACAGAGGATCTTCTGGGTATCCCGCCAGAAGATCTGTTGGGTCGTCCTCTTGAATCTCTGCTTGGAGGAGAACAGGTTGCACTTGTGTTCGGAGCAGAATTTAAGGAGGATCCTCTGAAGCTCCATTATGTGGATCTTAGCATTGAGGTACGGGGGGAACCCAAGCCCTTCTGCAGTATTGTGCATGAGAGTGAGGGTATGGTTATTCTGGAGCTGGAGCCTGTCTTTGCAGAGGAGGGGCCCAACATTAACGATTTTGAGTGGATGCAGTCTTTCTTCAGCAGGGTTAAGTTGACGGGAAACCGCAAGGAGGCCAGTCAGATCGCGGCCGAGCAGGTCAGGGATATTCTAGGTTATGACCGGGTCATGATTTATGAATTTGATGAAGAGTGGAACGGAAAGGTGATCGCGGAGGCTAAAAATCCAGAGATTACAGCTTATGTGGGTCAGCATTACCCGGCAAGCGATATTCCCAAACAGGCAAGGGAACTGTACCTTCGTAACTGGCTGCGTACGATTGTGAATGCGAACTATATCCCCGTGGATATCGTGCCTCCTCTCAATCCGCTTACAAACAAGCCTCTGAATTTGAGCCTGTCGATCCTTCGCAGTGTATCTCCCGTACATCTGGAATATATGAGGAATATGGGAGTTGGCGCATCGATGACCATCTCTCTCATTCATGACAATCAGCTGTGGGGGTTAATTGCCTGTCATCATTCCGTGCCTAAATATGTACCCCATCGTCTAAGGAATTTGTGCAATTTCCTGGGGTCCTTCTTCTCGAGCGAGCTTTATCAGCGCCAGCGGCTTGACGATTATGATGCCGAGCTGCAGGCCAAGGAACATCTTAATCGGATCGTTGGGATTTTCATCGGCAACTCCGCGGCTTCCCAGATCCTTGAACAGCTGCATGAAGAGCAGCAATCCCTGCTGGAAGTAATGGATGCGAAGGGGGCTGCTGTCCTGTATCAGGACAGGCTGGTTCTGTTCGGACGAACGCCAACCCAGGACCAGGTACAGGATCTGGCTGCATGGATGTCAGGAAAGGCCGTTGATCTCAACTACCATACCTCAAAACTCAGCCTTGAATATGAGCCGGCCAAGCTGTACAAGGATACAGCCTCCGGAGTTGTATATCTGGGATTATCCCAGAATCACGAGAGCTATATCATGTGGTTCAGACCTGAAGCTGTGCAGGTGGTGGAATGGGGCGGGGATCCCAACAAGCCGGTTACGCAGGAAGAGGATGGGCTTCGTATCTCGCCTCGAAAGTCCTTTGAAAAATGGAAGCAAATTGTGGAGTGCACTTCACAGCCTTGGAAAACAAGGGAGCTAAGGGCTCTGTCAGACCTGAAGACCATCGTGCTGAAAGAGACCAAGAACCAGCTCCGTCAGACGGAGGAGAAGGCACTGATTAACCTTCGCATTTCCCGAGAAAATGAGAAGCGTTATCTGCAGCTGATGGAGACGTCGCCCGTAGCCTTTCTTGTTGTGACTGGTGGACAGATTGTGTTCAATAACCAGCAGGCATCTGTATTATTCCGCGCTAGCGATGAGAATGCAGCAGGGCTCGAAAGAGTGGATTTCATGAGTTTGGTGCATGAGGAATCCCGGGATGAGGTTTGCTCCTATCTCAGCGGTGCAGACAATTTCAAAACCCCTTTAATCTCTGTACAAGCGAGATTCCACCTCCTGGATGGCTCTCTACAGATGCTGGAAATGACCATTGCTCAGGTGATTTTTCAGGGTAATGACGCGCTGTATGTCATTGCGCGTGAGCGGGAAGACCAGGTGTCAGGGGGCAGCAGCTACTTGGAGGTTACGAAGCAGCTGCAGAGTTTCCTGACGACAGACCCTGTGACAGAGCTGCCGAACCGTGACTATTTCAAAGATGTGCTCACCGAAGAATGGGCCAAGGCTCCAGTTGGAGAGGCGGCATCACTGTTAATTATAGACATTGATAATTTCAAGCTGTATAATGCAATGTTTGGCCTTCAGACAGGCGATATATGCCTTCAGTGGGTAGCGGAGGTTGTGAAAGCATACGGAGCCCAGCATGGTGCCTTCACAGCACGGTATATTGGAGGAAGCTTTTCCATGTATGCATTTGGGGATCTGGCTGCTGGCACCGGGGCGTTGGCAGAGCAGATCCGCCAAGGGGTGCTGGATGTGCAAATCCCGCTGAATATGCCGGAGATTGGAGAATTTATTACCGCCAGTGTGGGTGTGGCTACGGCCGCAGTTCCGGAGCATGGAAATCCAGATGAGCTGGTCCGACATGCTGAGAGAGCTCTCAGGCTGGCCAAAAATGGAGGAAAGAATCAGGTCGTTGTGTTGGATCACATGTAGTTGATACTATGTACAGGCAATGGACGTTAATTCGATAGAACTTCCAAGTAATTTATAAGATAGATCATGTTCCGCAGGGAGGAATTCCTCTCCTTGCGGATTTTTTTGTGCGTCCCCCTAGACTACGATGCTTCAGCTGTTCGAGTCCAGCGTTACCCGGAAGGTTGGGAACATGGTGCTGATGCCTGGAGCTTGCTCCAAGAGGGAAGCTGTTCTTTTGACATCACTTTTTCAAAGGAAAATAGACTTACTTGGAGAATATACAAAGTGAATTCCCTGTTCTTTCAGATATCCGACAGTTGGATGCGATAATACTATCTTCAGATAGCACGTTCAGGGGGAATATAAGGAGGAATAAATGAACAATCTTAAAGGTTTTTTGAGAGATGTAAGAGATAATAATTATAAAATTCCTGAAGACCGACATTGATCAGGTCGTTCATGAAATGATCATAAACATTGGATCGATTGATAACGAATTAAGGGATAAGCTGATTTATGGAACTTTACATCGATGGATAATGAATCAAGAACTAAGTATAGAATTAGTCAGACAAGTATTGCACCTGACCTTAGATGATGATCACTTATTCTATGGAATAGGAGATGTTGACCAAGATACAGTATTTACACGATCATTTTCTGCCCTATTCATTCCGCTTGCTTTTCATTATAATGATATCTTTAATTATCTTACTGAACAGGAATATGAATATATCTACTCTAGGATGAGATTGTATTTTGAACTTGAGAAAGATTTTAGAGGATATGTATTAGAAAAGGGATGGGCCCATTCGATCGCACATGCAGCTGATGGTCTACATTCTATTTCATCATCATTCTATTATTCTCAAGAACATTTATTAGTTATTTTAGAGTTAATAAGGGAAAAGGCTTGTGTTAGTAATTATTATTTTATAAATGATGAAGACGAGAGAATGGCAGCAGTAGTTATTCAAATTGTAAAGCGTAATATTCTAGAGGAAGATATATTAATTAAATGGGTGCAGCAGCTTGGATGTATTGAAAGATTTGCATATCCTCAATATGACATCATGAGAGGCAATATTAAGAATCTTTTGCGAAGTGTATACTTCAGATTATTGGATATCAGTGGAACTGAGGGCTTGCATAATGAAATAATAAAAACATTAAACCAACTCTAAGAAAAGCTAAACACTTGTAAATCAGAAGAGTTTCAAACATCAGATAACATAGGATATACGTGCATCTGGCTATCAGAAAATCGGCGAGATCAAAGCACAAAACTAAATATATAAGTAGGAGGGTTAGCAATGGGACGAGTGGTATCTTTTGAAATGAGTAGTCAAAACCCAGAGAAGGCAAATGAATTTTATACGAATGTATTTGGATGGGAAATATTTGAACCAAATTGGGGTTACTGGCCAGTAAAGACGAGTAAAGAAGAAGAGCCAGGTGGAATTGATGGAGGAATTAGCAAGGGTCCAGCAGACTACCCTCATGGTACAAGATTAATATTAGAAGTTGATTCTATCGATGACGCCTTAGAAAAAGCCAAAGAAAATGGTGCGCAGATTATTAGAGAAAAGATGGATTTTGATAACTTTTACCTTGCTTACATTGTAGATCCAGTGGGGATATGCTTGGGATTAAAACAGAATAAATAATGAGTTAAGAGCATAGCAATTTTTGAAGAGCAGACGAGACGATATCAGATAACAAAATGTTCACTCAACGGATCGGTCACACCGTTCCCTCGCTCTTGGATGATAATTCAATAGAAGGTAGGAGGGCGTATTAATGCAAAGTCCAATTGCAAACAGGGTAGATACCATCTTTATTCATGTACGAGATTTAGAGAAGTCTGTGCACTGGTACAGCAAGCTTCTTGGAATCGAAGTGAAAAGTGAAATCCAAGGACCAATTTATACATTCGACATGGGACCTGGACGTCCAGGAATAACACTTGATAATCATTGTTTTGATGAGGATTACGAATTGAAAACCTCGAATCAACCATTATTTAATTTGAGTGCCGTTGATATCGATGCAGCGTTTCAGTTTGTAAAGGATTTGAACGCAGAGCTTGTAACTAACATTCAAACCTACTCTGATTTATCGGAGTTCACATTTAAAGATCCAGATGGGAATTTATTAATGATTTGTACTTGTTTTAGTTAGTGTTCTTTTTATTTGGTAGGACGTCGTGATTACGGGGACGTTATAAGATAGAAACAATATGCTCTATATTGAAGGAGTATTCAGTGATGACAATTTGTATAAACCGAAATGGTGATATTTTTGAAGAATTACTAACCATCTCTGAAGATGAGGCGAACCAAATCCAATTAGATTATCAAATTACACATGCATTAGTAGTAGCAAAGAATAAGAATGGATTTCTGCTTCTATATAATACTTGGAAGAATCATTGGGAGGTACCTGGTGGATTAGAGAGAATGGAGAATCATTAAGAGAGTGTGCATTGCGGGAGCTGCTTGAGGAAACAAATCAAATACCCGATAGGATTGAATTTAAAGGGCTTATGAAAATTAAGCTCAAAAGCAGAAAAATCGAATATGGTGGCCTTTACAGTTCGGATATAAATGATGAAAGAGCATTTAAAATAAACGAGGAAGCTAATAAGATCGTATTTTGGGATGGAACAGATGATATTGGTTACATATGTGAAATTGATGAGGAATTATTGAAATATTATTAAGAGGAAACGAATTTATAATGCAAAATCGAAAGGAATATCCATAATGAACCTAATCAACATAGAACCCATTGATAAAAATAACTGGGAAGAAGCTTACTCGATATCTTTACTCAAATCACAAGAGAAGATAGTGCCTTCTGTAATCGAATCTCTAGCCTGGGCTTATATAAAACCGTGGGACGAGGCTTTTGATCCATATATATTGCGCAAGGATGGTAAAACTTTCGGATTTTTTTATCTTTCCTATACACCTAATAGTACCAATAATTACTGGATCGGTGGTTTCCAAATAGACAAAGAATATCAAGGGTTGGGATTAGGAACACAATCGCTTAAAAGAATATTAGAGTTTATTCAGAAAAGACACAGAGAATGCGAAGTAATCTCTTTAACAGTTGAAAAAAGTAATAATCATGCTAGAAAGCTTTACGAGAAGTTAGGATTTGTCAATCAAGATAAAGATAATCAAGATGGCGAGATTATATATAAACTAAAGTTGCCGAACGTACATAGCAGATACCGGAAGACCTTAGGAATATGAAGGTGAGTCAAGAATGCCATAGTGAGATCACATAACATAACACTCATACTCTTGCTGCCGGGCTTACACCCCTTGGTAGTGCGATGTATGATTACGGAATATATGAGTCGGCCTCAGATAGGAGCTATCTATGGTCGGCTCATCATAAATAAGGACATTATTAGATACCGAGGAAACTCTTAAAATGAATAGGAGGAAGGTATAGCTTTTGAAACAAATCACTTTTATGTTATTGTTGATTTCTTTTCTATGTAGTAATAGTAACTCGGATGTCAGTCATACAAACAATGATCAGAATCATAATTCAATTATAAGTTACAGTAACAATTCCATAAAATCAGTTGAGGTCAGTATGTATGTAACCAATTCTGTAAGAGGTCAACCCGAGTTAATAAATGTATATTATGAGCAATCTGATATCGATATTATAAAAAGTTGGATTATGAATACAACAAATGCGACGACATCCATTCCCTCATCAACCAATTCAATATTTCTTTATAAGTTCATTTATCAAGGATTAAATAATACAGAAGAACAAAAAATACTAGCATATGTGACAGACCAAAATAATGATGTGTTGATTCATCAGATTTCAGCTGAAACTTTAAGAAAATTAAATCGTTTTGATACGTTCCAAGAAAAAGATCGGTCAACCATATTAAGCTATATAGGAGAAGATGACTGGTATAAAACAAACGAATTAATAATTCGATGAGTAGAGCTACTATATTAAAGATTCATGGTTATCAACATTGGTTTTAGATGTATAATCATGGAAGGAGCTCAGACAACATACACCCCAGCCCTAAGATAAGAGCATCTAAGGCTGGGGTATTTTGGCTATACCTATTCATAAATACTTTGGTCATAAGGAAAGGTTGTTTATAGTGATGAAAATAATAGTAACTGGTGGGGCGATCATACGAGACAATGAAGGCAGGATACTACTCCAACGGAGATCAGATTATGGTGATTGGGGACTTCCTGGAGGGGGAATGAACGCGGGTGAATCTATTGAAGAAACGATGATACGAGAAGTGTATGAGGAGACAGGGTTAGAGGTAACACAATATGAACTTTATACTGTCTATAGTGGATCACGAATGAAGTATAGATATCCAGATGGAAATGAAGTTGTATTTGTAATGTTTATATTTAATGCCAGAGCAGATTTAGAAGGAAGAATTGCTGATGATAATAAAACTCTAATTTACAAAGATGAAAACCAAGAATCATTAAGATTAGAATTTAAATCAATAGAAGAAATAGAAATAGAAGATATAAGTACTGTACAAAGAGGTGTATTTGAAGATTTAAAGAATGGTCATAACACATTATTAAGAACTTAATGTTAGAAGGAAGTATTTTGCTCAATTGCTATGTAAATGAGGAGAGGGGACAGATGATTTTCGTTTATTTAATGAATAACCAGAAACCTTTAAATGAAGAAATAATCTCGAGTCATGTGGAGTACCTAAGAGGTCTAGAAACTCAAGGCGAACTAATTCTCTGTGGTCCTTTTACTGATTATCCTGGAGGGATGGTTATTGTTTAGCAGAAGATTTAAATGAAGCAACCAACATTGCAAATTCTGATCCATTTATTGCATCAGGGTACAAATCATATGAAATTAGAACATTGATGCAGGCGAATGAAGAAAATAATTATTTACTCGGAGAACTTGATCCAAGAGGAGCACTCTGAAAACTGGTTAATTTTCAAGGAGGTAATACATGGATTACACTTCAGAGATTGAAGCAGGGTTCAAGGTTAAACCGCAGTCTAGATATATTATTGCGGCGGGACGCCGTCATACCGTTGCTCTTAAATCGGACGGAACAGCGGTTGCTGTAGGTGATAATAAATCTGGCCAATGTGATGTAAACAGCTGGAAAAATATTGTTGCGGTTTCGGTCGGAAATGTTCATATGGCGACGAATACGGGAAATGCTCATACCATCGGTCTTAAATCGGATGGAACCGTGGTGGCTCTGGGTTGGAATACAAATGGCCAATGCGATGTACAAAACTGGAGCGATATCGTGGCAGTTTCGGCTGGGTGGCGTTATACTCTCGGGGTTAAATCAGATGGCACGGTGGTGGCTGTGGGCCGAAATAATGAAGGCCAATGCAATGTAAGCGGTTGGCGTGATATCGTGGCTGTTTCAGCGGGTGACTGGCATACCGTTGGGCTTAAATCAAACGGCAAGGTGACATTTGCAGGTAATAATCGATATGGTCTATGCGATGTAAAGAACTGGTACAGTATTGTAGCGGTTTCGGCTGGTTATCTTCATACTGTCGGTCTTAAATCGAATGGTACGGTAGTGGCTGTAGGCGGGAATAAACACGAACAATGCGATGTAACTAGTTGGTACGATATAGTTGCGATATCGGCAGGTAGTTATCATACCATCGGCCTCAGATCTAACGGAACGGTGACAGCTGTGGGTTGTAATGAGCATGGTCAATGTAATGTAAGTGGCTGGCGTAATATAGTGGCGATTTCTGCAGGTTGCACTCATACCATCGGCCTTAAAACGGATGGAACAGTGGTTGCTGTGGGCGATAATAAATCTGGCCAATGTGATGTAAGCAGCTGGCATGGCATTCAATTACCTGGCAATTAGGTTTAAATCAAGTCGTCATCGGACTAAAAAGGAGTCAGTAACATGAGCATAGATGTATTGTTTGAAAAATTCCCTATTATCAATGGAGACACAATTAGTTTAAGTAAAATTGAGACAACCCATCTTGACGATGTGTTTTCTATTTATGATAACGATCTAGTATTTGAGTACTGTGGGATTATCCCTAAACACAATAAAGTAACTGTAAAGAATATGATAGGTCATTTTGAACGCGATTATAATAAGCGGTCACGGGTAAAGTGGGGCATCTTGTTAAATGATTCATCCAATAAACTTGTTGGGATAATTGAAGCATGTGCTTTTAACCAGAAAGTAAATATGGTTACCATTGGATACTTCTTAGAGCAATCATACTGGGGGAGAGGTGTTGCCTCAGAAGCTGTAAGACTTCTAACTTCCTATTTCTTTGAAACAATAAATATCAATAGAATCCAAGCTGAAGTGATGCCAGGAAACGATGCTTCTAAACGTGTTTTACTTAAGAATGGATTCTCTAAGGAAGGAACCTTAAGACAAGCAAATATCTGGTCCGGCAAGGGAATTGTTGATTTGGAGATATATGCGATTCTTAAGAATGACTATAAGTCAAAGGAGGGAACTTGAATGATCTATGTGGTCAGACATGGACAAACGGATTTGAATAAGGAAAAAAGATTACAAGGTAGACAAGGAATGCCTTTAAATGAAGAAGGGATTAAACAGGCCGAGATTCTAAGAGAAGAGCTCAAGGAAGTTAAATTCGACTATGTCTTTTCATCTCCACAAGAGAGGGCTATTCAAACCGCCGAGATTGTGAGTGGATTAGAAGCAATCCCGGATGTAAGACTTGATGTATTTGACTTAGGCGAAGCAGATCGATTACGAAGAGAAGAAGTGATAATGAAAGGTCCGGTACCTGATCCCACCATATATAAAGGTGTAGAGAACATGAAAGATTTTATAAAGAGGGTATTTCATTTTATGTCTGAACTTGAAGAGAGGAGATATCCTAAAGAACAAATAAATATATTGATCTCTGGACATCGGTGTACAACAGGATGCATGGGTGCTTATTTTCTTGGCGAACCACAAGATGGGGATTTACTTAAGTACTCGTCAAACAATGGCAAGTATAAAGTATATGAGTTTGAAAATTGACAGATAGTTGATAAGGCAAATAATGAATTAGGAGCGTGAAATTATGGAGGCAAGAATCATTGAGAAACAAGCATTTCATGTAGTAGGAATGACTTTAGAAACACTGCTTAAAGATGAGCGGGAACAAAGGAATATACCAAAGTTATTTCAAACATTTGAAGACAGGATAGAAGAAGTCAAAAACAGAAGTAGCGACCATTCTATAGGCATATTTATTGACCCGCCGAACTACAATCATGAGACAGATAAGTTTAGATGGATTGCAGGTGTAGAAGTTCTGAATAGTAATGATATTCCTGATGGGATGGAGCTTTTTACATTTTCAGCTAATACGTATGCAAGTACAACATACAAAGGTACTAAGGATGCAACCTACCGTGCTTATGATTTTTTGTACAAATGGGTTAATGAATCGGAAGGTTATGAATTAGCAGATACATACGGAATCGAACAATATCTAGGTAGTGATGAACCGGGGACGCAATACATGGATTTAATGTTTCCAGTAAGGAAAATTAAAGGCTAGCTTTTTTTGAGATGTGCTTAACGTCTGGTAACAACAATTTTACGAATAATGGAGGATAACTACAATGCAAAAAGCAGTAATCCTATATTTTCTATCAGAAAAGAAAAATAATCTGGAAGAATTAAATCATCTGTTAGCCGAAGGATGGAAAGTAATTAGCCAAAATCCCATGAGTAACGGGCAGAATAATGCATCGATTTCATTAGTAATAATAGAAAAATAGCATAACAATGAATTAACAAACGACCCAGCATTGGATAAAAACTATCTAAGGTAGGGTCGTTTCGTGAATAGCAGAAAAGGAGCTTGTTTCATGGTTTTAGAAATTCCTATTTCAGTTAAAGGGATCATGGTTGATTCACAAGGTAAGATTTTACTTCTTAAGAATGAAAGAGAGTTATGGGAACTACCTGGAGGTAGAATTGAAGAAGGGGAACAACCAGAGGATGCATTAAAACGAGAAGTACAAGAGGAACTTGGGATTGAAGTAACTATAAAGAGGCTAAATGATACATGGATTTATGAAGTACAGAAAGAACGGTACATATTGATTATAACCTTTGAGGTAGCGTATGAGTCAGCAGAAGTAATTCGATTGAATGAAGAACATATAGATATGGGGTGGTTTAGTTTAGCTGAGATCGAGCAACTGAATGCTGCAGAAGGATATAAAAACTCAATAAAGAAGGCTATGTATAAATAATTCAACAACAATAGGGAGTTACTATGATAAGAAAAATGACCAAAGCAAATATTACCGATTACAACAAATCAAGCGACGAATTCGCAATAATTGGAAGGATTGTACCCAGGTATGATGATGGTATCTGGTCATATACTGAAGAGATATTTAAAGAACACTATACCAAACAATATGAACTAGACGACATGGATGACAGCTACATAGAAGATAAGGATAGAGCAGTTTACTTTTACTACGAAGATAATAGATGTACTGGTCAGATTAGGCTTAATACAAATTGGAACGGCTTTGGACTTATAGAAGAAATTTATGTGGCAAAAGGTAGTAGACATAAGGGGATTGGGACTGCTTTATTAAACCAAGCTGAAGAGTGGGCAAAGCAAAATCAGTTAATTGGTCTGATGCTTGAAACGCAAGATGTTAATTTATTGGCCTGCCGATTTTATGCGAAGCACAACTTTGTTATTGGAGCGGTAGATACTATGTTGTACTCGAAGTTTCCATCAGCACATGAAAAAGCAGTATTCTGGTATCACAGATTTTAAAAAGATCCACAAGGGGAGAAAGGCATTTATGAAGGACATTGAAATTAATACGCTGATTAGAAATTACATAGATGCATATAACACTTTTGATGTTGATGGAATGATAAAACTCCTGGATGAAGAAGTTGAATTTCTAAATATCTCCAAAGGAATAGTTGATACTGAAACAAAGGGCATTGATCAATTTCGCGAGTTAGCAAAACAATCGTTAAAGATTTTCACACAAAGGCGCCAAACGATCACGCAAATTATAACTCATGATGATAGAACAGAAATTGAAGTCGATTATGAAGGGACTTTGGCAACAGACCTACCTAATGGTTTGAAGGCTGGTGAAACAATAAAGCTTAAGGGCAAATCTATCTTTCGAATGAAAAATAACAAGCTAATTATGATAGAAGATTATAGTTAGGGTTTACCCTACAAAGGAACACTGATATAGCTATTTTCTAAAAAGTATGTGGAATCAGTTATACAAAACGTTATTTCCGATAAGGAGTAAGCTATGAAAATTAATATTAATGCTATAAATACATATATTATTACTCTTAATTTTATAACGTTTATTAGTCTTATAAATATGACCTACAACTTTGTTAATAATATTACTAGTGATTTTAAACTTATACAACTTAAGGGATCGATTATTAAAGATGTTGAATTTAATAAACTGTCTTTCGAAATACATACCGACTCGGGAGTAGTTAGTCAATTTTGTCATCCAATGATCTTAATCTTTATAGGGATAATAATTAATATTACTTATTACATTATCAAAAAAGTTGCAGACAAAAAGGTAAACTGAAGTGAGACTAAGATGAGTTCAGTTTGTTTAGGCAGGTACCTTTTATAATGACATATTCATGCTGAAGATCCGCTTGGATACAAAAAATGGCTATCATTTTAGGAGGAATGACAGATGGAGGAGTATACATTTGCTATTGTTCCATCCTTTGATATTTGCGAAAAGATTATAGCGGTAAGGGAAAAATATCAGTATGTAAGTAGCTCTGAACCTCACATAACGGTGAAGGCGTCTTGTGGTATTTCAGATGATATGAAGTGGTTACCTGCATGCCAGAGCATAATATCTAGTTTTGGGAATTTCCAAATAACAGTTGGGTTACCGAATTATTTTGGAAATAAAGATGTATTATACTTAGAAATCATATCTGAGGAATTGATAGAGCTTCATAAAGGTCTAGTCTCTGTATTTGACGCGGATGAGGAGCAGATTAAGAAGTGTTTTGAACTACAGTATTATAAGCCTCATATTACAATCGCAAGAAAATCAAGGCTGTCAGAAAGTGCAATTGAAGAAATAAGAAAAGCTATATCCCCCTACTTCCGCTCAGAGCACGTTTTCTCTGTTTCAAGTGTTGGATTATTTTATCGAGAGAATAATAACGAAAAGTTCAGGAAGAAAATCGATATAGAAATAACAAATTGATGCAGAAACATCTTATGCCATAGATGATAATTGTCAAATGGGTAACCAAAGAAAGGAATAGAAATGAAAAAGATTATTGTAATCTGCTTAGGGATAATCATACTGTCGAATGGAATTTGGAGTTACATGTATTTTAATAAGCTAAACGTAAACACAGATGTTCACTTATTCACACTGGATGGTTCGGGAAAACAATGGGACGTTGTAGGGTATAAAATATTAATTTCTCCACACAAAATTTTACGGGGGGATGCAAAATTAATATTCAGAGGAGACCCAAGCGAAATTGATAATAGCACATATTATTCACTGCAATTTAAAGAAAGAATCAATAATAAGGATGAAGTAGTATACACTACTGCAGGCAGCTCAAACAACGGATCGGTGTCATTATTAAGTAACTTAAATAGTACAGGTGCCATTTCAAGTTCATACTCAGATGGAGAGGTAAATAAGGATAAGACTTCATTTGAGAGCACAACAATGACCATTACATGGAATGATAACGATGGAGAAATGCACACTGAAACCATAGATCTTGAAGTTATTGATGAAATCAAATTAGATGATGAATGACTTTAGTTGCCTATCAATGGAGGGAATATCTTGATCGGATCAAATGTAGATTATCGATGGGCAGTGGGCAATGATGCTCAAGCTCTGGTTACACTGAATGATGAATTTAATGGAGTAGGAATCACTGAAGAAGAAGTTAGAAAAAATCTATCTAATCCCAAAGAGCTTGTTGCTCTGGCTTTAATAGAGGAATACCCAGTAGGATTTGCATGTGCTCAGATTTATAGATCCATATGCTATCCTGATCCGTATGCTGAACTTACTGAATTATATATTAGGCATGATGCACGAAGAAAAGGCATAGCAACAATGTTAGTAAGATTTATTGAAGAAGAACTTATAAGACAAGGCGTAAAGTCGGTGAAAGTGCTAACAGGTAAGAAGAATGGAGCAGCCATCAAAACATATGAAAGATTAAGCTATTTTAAGGATGACGAACAACTCCTCCAAAAGACATTCATGAGTTAAACTGATATGTAACATTCAAAGAGGTACACAAAGAAAATAAAGGGATTACCTCAGTCCAAGATAAAAGAAGCCCATCTAAAGTATTATCGAGATTTTTGGAGATTGAATGGAAAGCTAATTGATTATTATTCCATTGAATATCAACCGATGAAAGTCACCCCAATAGAAGTCGAAGAGATTGATTATAGATACTTGCCGGAATTGATAAAGGATTTAGAAGTTGATTTTATAATGAAAGATGAAGCGAAAGAACAAGAGCTAGAAATTCTGGATTTTGAAGAAGTTGTTGAAATCATGGGTAGGACAGTCAGGGACTGTCTTGCTATTCCCATGAAGAACAATGCGTTCACCTGAAACAGGAGAGGATGAAATGAACATGACAAAGAAAATGGATGTTATTCCTGTCCCATCGGTATGGGGAACGGAATTAAAACAAAAACACATCACAGTTCGGGAACAGAATCATAAGTTAGTCGTACTTTTTCCGGGTAAAAATTATCCTTGTGACCTTCCGCTGCTCTACTATGCTGGTAATACGGCAATTCAACATAACTATGATGTATTAAAATTAGAGTACGGTTATCAAGCTGCAAGAACCGACTTAGACATAAATCAGTTACCCAGTGTCATAGATGAATGCTGTGAATCAGTACAAAAGGTAATAAACAATTATGAACAAGTCATTTTTATTAGTAAAAGCTTGGGAACGATTGTTGCTGGCGAAGTACATAGAAGACTCCAATCGAATATTAAACATGTCTTCCTAACCCCTTTGGTGAAAACCATTCCTTATATTAATTCATCAGAAGGAACGATCATCTACGGCTCAAACGATCCGGCATTTACAAAAGAGGATGCAGCGCAAATTGAAAGTAGTCGAAAGGTTGTTGAAATCGCTAGAGCAGATCACGGCTTAGAAACAGGGGATGTGGAAGAGAACCTTAACCATTTAAAAGTTGTTGTAGATATATACAGAGAAGTATTGAAATAAGAACAGCTGATAATAACTTAACTGCTAATGATCGCAAGGAGGGGGATTCATGGAAGTCAGACAAATGGCAACAGCATTTTTATGTCATGGTGACAAAGTATTGATGATGAAAAAAGCAAGGAGTAAAATCTTTGATTTTGAATTTTGGGGAGGCATTGGAGGGCATCTTGAATGTGAAGAGCTGAATTTTCCAATGCAGGCCAGCTATCGGGAGATTGAAGAGGAAACAGGGTTTAAACAGAGTGAGATTGAAAACTTTAAACTGAAGTACATACTGATTGAGAATAACAGCGGGGAAATACGACAGCAGTATGTATATTTTGGAGAAACGAAGCATATGAACTTTATTTCTTCTGATGAAGGGGAATTATTTTGGATACATAAAAGTGAACTGTTAGATTTACATACTTCAAAGCTCATTACATTTACGATTGAACAATATTTAGAGAATCCAGATCATGATGATATTCTAGTTGCCACAGTAACGGCTAACCATGAAGCAGAAGCACTGGTTCATTGGACAACGATGAAAGAAACAATGACTTTTTAGTAGCTTGGTGTTAGCATTTCCTTCATAAAACACTGATTTACCGCCGGAAATTGCTTGGAAAGAGGAGGCTATCAGCGAATGAAAGATAAAGCTCGTGAATGGGCCCTTTTCGCCGAAAAGGTAGTGCGTCTGGCAGGCGAAAAAATCACCGAATTACGTAGAGAGTCTCATATAACAGTTACATATAAAGACGCTGGAGAACTTGTAACTTCCGCTGATTATGCCTCTGACCAGTTCATTCGTGAGGCCATTGCAAATACTTACCCAGAACATAGTATTCTCTCGGAAGAAGCGACCGATGGATTATGGTCCAATGAAATCTTTAAAGGTCCTCTTTGGATTATTGACCCTTTGGATGGAACGGTAAATTATGCACACAGCCTTCCGCATTTTGCTATATCCATGGCCATTGTAGTTGATGGCATGGTTTGGGCGGGAGTTGTGCACGCTCCTGCTTTGGGTGTTACCTACATAGGTATCCGAGGAGAAGGTGCTTTTTGTAATGGTGAAAAGCTTCAAGTTCCCCGTTGCGCTTCCTTGTCAGATTCGATAATTGGTACTGGTTTCCCACACGATAAAGAAAAAGTGCAACCGGCTCTCGCCAGAGTCAATCTCTTAACTAGCCACTGCAGAGACATCCGGCGTTTTGCTGCTCCTTCAGTAGATATCTGTTATGTAGCATCTGGACTTCTGGATGCGCATACGGAAAGTTTGGCTCCCTGGGATGTTGCAGCAGCAGGACTCATCGCTCGTGAAGCTGGAGCCATTACGGGCCATGTGGGGGAGGTACCTAAGGGTCATCCACCTGAAATATATGGAGAAGAAATAGTCTGCGCTAATCCTGGTATTTATGAAGAACTTATATCTTTACTTCGTTCAAAGAATTGAATAGTATCCTTATAATTTTCATAATGCCCGGTTGTAAAACACAGAAGGGAGTGAAAGAGTTATTGAAATGGGACGGACATACGCATACTCCTTATTGTTACCATGGAAGCGATGAACCTCTCGAAAGATATATAGATCAGGCGATCGAGCTAGGATTTGATAGATATACACTTAGCGAGCATTCTCCTTTACCTACTGGTTTGATTAAAGATGCTGATCTGTTTAAGAGACTAGCTATGCCCATAGAGGAATTGCCATTTTATATTCAGTATGCGAAGAGGATAAAGTCACAATATGCAGATAAAGTAGATATTACGGTTGGTCTTGAACTTGATTACTTGCCAACCCACATGATATTCACTGAGCATATCCTAAATGACTGGTATGGGGAATTGGAGGATGTTATTTACTCTGTGCACTATTTGCCGGGTGATGGAGGAATGCATTGTATAGATAACTCAGTAGAAAGCTTTAGAGAAAATATCATGGGTTATTACGGCTCCATGGAGAATGTCGTGAACGAATACTATGATTACGTAGAAGCAGCTATTATTTGGATCGCTCAGCTTCCTATTCGAAAACGAATTGGGCATATCAATCTAATAGAAAAATTTGCAAGTGAATTGCCCCCAATAGATGAAAACCAGGTTAGAAGTCGTCTGGAAGGAATAATTCCACTTCTAATAAAAACCAATGTAGGAGTTGACGTGAACACAGCAGGGCTACGAGTCAGTACTTGTGGAAAGCCTTATGTTCCCGATTGGTTTTTAGCTGAATGCACGAAAAGAGGGATTTCCTGCGTCTATGGCTCGGATGCTCATAAACCTGAAGACGTAGGTACCGGCTGGGATTGGTTTGAGAAACATATGTAAGAGAGGTGAAGAAACCATGTCAGAACATGAGGAAACAATCCTGTCTGGAGGAAATATAAACGATGTAGTTAAAGTGGGAGAGACGGTTCGACGTAAAGCTGAATCCAATCCTTATGTACATGAGTTACTTAAACATCTAGAAGAGGTTGGTTTCGCCTACTCACCTAGATTCATTGGAATCGATGAGAAGGGGCGAGAAATCCTTTCTTATCTTGATGGCATCGTGCCAGGAAATGATTATCCTGAGGTTGATAGGTATATGTGGTCAGATGAGGTGTTGGCTCAGCTAGCTAAGCTCTTAAGAAGTTATCATGATGCGACCATAGGGTTCACTCCATCTGTGGCATCAAGTAATCAGTATCCGAAGTCTTCTCTTCATGAAGTGATATGCCATAATGACGCTGCATTGTATAACATTGTGTTTAAAAACCAGCGCCCTGTTGGCATCATTGACTTTGACATGGCAGGGCCGGGACCTCGCATATGGGATATTGTTTACACATTGTATACATGCGTTCCACTTACAGCCTTCTCTCCAGGTGAAGAGGATCGAGTTATTATAGACTATAACAAAGAGAGTCATGCAGCCACTCGTAAAAAACGTATTGAGATATTTTTTAACGCCTACGGGATCGATATGCCGAGTGACCTTAAGCAGTGGGTCATTTCACGTATTCAATTTATGTGTACGACACTGACCGATCGTGCTGCATCTGGTGAACCTGCATTTATAAAGCTTGTTGAAGAAGGGCATTTATCTCATTACATGAGAGAGCTTGAATTTCTTGAACAGCATTTTAATGACTGGATGTAATAAGTGAATTACAGAAACAAAATCATCATGGGACTGCGAAATGCAGTCTCCATTGCTTAATAAGTAAGGAGAAAAACAATTGCAAAAACGAAGAGGATTATTGAAATTATTTGTAAAAAAATTTAAGGAATCAATGGGACCAGGTAGATATCATTCCAACGGCTTGAGCATTACTTGTGTTCATTGCAGGCATGATAAGTTTGAACATGGATATGCTCAATTAAATACGTCACTTATGACTTTTTTGAATTTAGATTTTGCAAACAAATCCGCGAGTATATTAACATGTGAACGCTGTGGTTATATACAGTGGTTTAATAAAGAAGTTAAAAGATATTAGATGGGGAAAGAGGAGTGGGCTTCGCAGAGAAGAAGATGATATATATGATAACCAACCATGAACATGCGAGGTACCGAAAGAGAGGTAGCACAAACAATGCAGACATTTCCAACACTTAGAACCGAAAGATTAGTTCTGCGACAATTACAAACACAGGACTCGGAGCATATTTTTAGTTACTTCTCAACGGATGAAGTTACTAAATATTATGACCTTGATACTTTTACAGACCCCGCCCAAGCTGAAAGTCTTATTATTAGCTGGCAAGAAAGATATAACAACCAACAGGGAATAAGATGGGCAATATCCTTTCAAGAGGAAGATCGAATAATTGGCACATGTGGTTTCCATAATTGGTCTAAGAAACACCGAAAGGCTGAAGTTGGGTATGAATTATCCCTTGAATATTGGGGGCATGGAATGATGACGGAAGCACTCAATAAAATCATTAGTTATGGAACGGAAGAAATGGGACTAAATCGAATCGGTGCTGTAATTTTTCCTGATAATGCGGCCTCCAGACGGCTTCTTGAGAAGACTGGATTTTGTGAAGAAGGAATCCTAAAAGGATACTATTATAAGAATAATAGATTTATAGATGCGCTTATGTTTTCGAAATTGCATCAGACAAACCTACCAGACTAAAGAGATCTTAAGATGAAAAGAAGTGAGTATATTGCCACTAAATTTAATAGACACAAGTGAAGTTTTACATAAAGTCAGAGTCCTGAGACAAATGTATTTGACGGGTCTGTTGGGTGGAGAAGTCATGCCGGAAGATGCAAACCCCAGTTTGCCACCGGATTCTGCAATGAATTATCTCTATTTCACTTTACCAATGGCATTGAATTACCAGCGTAATTCATACACATTATGGATGTCTGCTCAACAAGCATATGCGGATGTTGAAACGGTGGGGATATTTCATCCGGGATTTGTAGCAGCGCTACATGAGGATAGATTGAGAGAACTACTATTAAAGTATAAGGTAGCGCTCCAGCCCAATAAACATACGGCTACCTGGAGAACATTATGTTTGACGATAAATACACATTTTGAAGGTGATATCCGAAACTTGTTCATAGACTGTGACTGGAATATACCGAACATCCTCAATTATGTGCAAAAGAGGTACAAGAAGGACTTTCCGTATCTATGCGGCCCTAAGATCTGTAACTACTGGCTTTATGTGATCAGTAACTATACTGCTGCTAAACTGTCTGGGAAAGAAGAATTATCCATTGCACCAGATACCCATGTAATACAAGCAACGGCTCGTTTCGGATTGATTGAAGAAAAGCATATGAACGAGACTAATATTCAACTCCTTGTAAATAAGATTTGGAAAAATATTTTAAGCGAAACTGAGCTATCATTAATTGACCTTCATACACCACTTTGGTTATGGAGCCGTAGTGGGTTCAAGGAAATGGTAGATTGTTGATACGGTTTTTTAATTGGCAGAAGGAGATCATAGTGCATCTCGTTCAAGGAGGGCATCTGATGAAAAAGAAGAGAATTATAGCCACTTGTATAGGCCTGGTTATTACGATCTTGTTAGTAGGCTGCCATCATTACAAGACAATATCGAATCAAGCGTGGCTTGAAAATTTGGACGAATGTCATACGGTATTTTTATCTGAACCATATTTCCATGAACTTGATAACATATATAGACGAGTGAAATGGGAAAATGAAAAGTGGTATGTATTTGATGGTTCTAGCAAAATTGCAGCCAAAGCCGTCATAAACAAAATGATGAAAGACTTGGAAAATAACCCGGAGGCTTTATTCCATCATGAAAATTATGATCGTTATTTTGAGACATTTGATCATAACATTAGAAAGCTAAATCGAATTACGAAGGAAATGCACTATTTTAGAAACACATTGAACTCATACAGTGGTGCCCCTGAAAGTATGGACGAGATGATTACCTTAGCTTCAGAGCATAAGTGGAAGTTATTCAGTGCGAAATTTCATCGTTATAATTATGAGGGAATAAATTCGGCCTACAATGTCAAGTTTATCTCGGCAGATGGTAGATTTGAGGCTGTTTACAATACAGAGACTGCAGCAATTGTCACAGATCCGGTTAATATGGGAACTTACAATTACGCCCCTGGCTCATTAAATCCCATCAAATATTACAAGCATAATCTATATGACTTAATCCCATGGAAAACGTGGGGGAATGTGGATGGAGTATCATATGCGGATATCATAAATTTAGAGTCCACACATGGTACAGTCGAACAGAAGACGAATACAAAGAATGTGGAGCAATGGATTACGAACAAGACGAACTAAAGAATCAACCTGCCGACATAGACATCAGCTAACAACATTTTGTCGCACAAGACTGATCGTGAAATGAATGGAGGGGTACCATGAAGTTGAAATATTCGAAGTTTATATATTATTTGGTTTGGATGATCATAGGGTGGCTCTTATTACGTTATGGAAACTTGATCATGGAGTATTACACGAAGGAAGCACAGAGGAGATTTGATATAGATTCCATATTATGGGTATCGGCCTTGGTTCCCTTTACCTATGGATTACATCTCTCTTTATTGGAAGGCTTCCCAAAAGCCTTCAAAGTCAAATGGCCCTTACTGTTGCTAGTGTTTCTACCTTGTTTTTTACTGTTTATTTATCCAATCTTAGTCATGTATTTTCGTATCGAAAATGTAAAACTCTATATATTTGCTACTACACGTCAGGGGAGCATGTTACTTGGAATCGTTAGTGGATTCACTCTAATTAGATCACTAACAACAACCCATAAGAACAACTGAAACTAAGTCGCCAGGCAAGCTCAGTTTTGAATGGGAGTTATAAAATCATTGTGCTGGAGAAACAAACGAACGGGGATATATTAGCAGAAGGAAATTGCCACCTCATGAACTAGCTGATATAATTTTGCTTAGGATATGATGATTGGAGGTTTTATCGATGGCAACGCTGAATTGCTCATTAGCTAGGATTTCCTCATGCAAAGCCTGATCTGGGGCGATACTTTGCGTGGGGTGCGATAGGATGAATTCGATCGCCCAAACTTAACATTATCGTTTCTAATAACAGGCTTTGCACCTTATGTTATGGATTTTCAATATATATAAGGGGCTGAAAGCTATGAGTACAACATTTATTAGAAACCACCAGTTTAACGTAATTAAAAAACAATCGGAATTCCTTCTGAAAACACTGCGAACCGTCGCGGACAGAAAAGTCGTGGAGACTGTTAGATACCGTGCAGGTGCGAATATTGTGGAGGCATTCTCATCTCTGACGGAAGATCAGAAACAGATGCTGGGGGAAATTGCATCCATGGAGAAGGCAGAAGATTTCCAGAGATATCTTAACACCATGGAACCTTATATGGAGCCTTTCCCGACGATTACGCCGAAACAGATTCAGAAGTTATTTCCTAAAAATAAGAAGCTGAAAATGCCAGATCTTTCATCGATCGATTTTCGATATATGACGTATTTAGGCTGGATTGACATCGCCAGCAACAAGTTATTTATCGTATATCCGTATGAGGGACGCTTCATCGGGATTGAGGGAAGATTGACTCCGATCCACAAGAAGGGATATTGTCTGTTCTGCAATCGGCATCAAGAGCTTGCGTTGTTCTCCGTGAAAACCAAGCCGGCCGGCGCTTCAATTGATAATCTCTCTGCCATTAGTCATTACGTTTGTCTGGACAGCCAAGGGTGCAATCAGAGTATTACAGACACAGCATCTCTGGAGAAGTTTATTCTTTCTGCCAGCAAATAAATATATAACTACAAATATAGACTGCTCTTAGGAGCAGTCTTTTTTATGAGTATTCGGCTCAATAATACTTACTCTGCGAACTGCTTTATTCCTTTACGTACTGTACCGAGTAAATATGTGTTCTCGTTAATTCAATGACCTCTTTAATAAAATCCTCCTGAGATTCCCTGAAACCCTGACGGATCCAATGAATAAGCAATCCATGGAAACCATAAGCTGTGTACCTTTTAAAATAATCCATGTTGACCGGCATGTCGTTAATGGTCTCAAAAATAAACTGTTCTTTATAAATTTTCAAGATGGTCTGTGGGAATTCTGTATGTAATCCCGGTAAAGTATCCTCATATTTTATAAGCTCGAAGAAATCTCGGTGTTCATAAATGTAGGAAACGATATTGAAAGATGGTGCATGAAGATTCGCTGTGTATACTTTGTGCCCGGGTGTGTACGGCTTGCCCACCGACTCCTCCAGACCCTGAAGCATGGAACACCGCAGATCCTCTGCTAACTCAATTTTATCTTGATAATGGACGTAAAAGGTGCTGCGATTGTAAGCAGCTGTATCGACAATGTCCTTCACTGTTACGGCATGATATCCCTTCTCTTTTACAAGCTTAATAAAGGCTGATTTTAAATGTTCTTTAGTACGGTTTTTTCTTCCAGTTGTCACGTTTTGTTCATGATTCACTAAAAAAACGCCCCCTAAATAGACAGAATTGTTGTAAGTGTTGACTAGATCGACACTTCATAACAGGTTAATGATTGTTAAATGTGAACAGAATAGTACAATTGAATTGTAGACAAAATAGTACTAAATTAAATATCTTAAATTGATTTCTATTAATATAGTGCTATTTTAATCACTATAACGGGGGTATCCAAGATGGGCAAATTACAAAATAAGGTTGCTGTAATTACTGGTGGAGCATCCGGCATTGGAGCTGCGACAGCACGTCTTTTCGTTGAAGAGGGAGCTAAAGTCGTACTTGTTGATTTAAATGAAGAAAAAGGAAAGGCATTTGAGGCTGAATTGAAGGAGCTTCATCACGAAGCGCTATTCATTAAAGCAAATATAACGAGCGAAGAAGAAGTGGCGAGCATCTTCAAGCAAGCGATTGACGTCTTTGGCAAAGTTGATGTTGTATTTAACAACGCTGGTATCGGACGTGTGCATTCTTCGCATGATCTGGAGTATTCTGAGTGGCGCAATACCGTAAACGTGGACTTGGACGGCGTATTCTTAGTGGCACGTGAAGCCATCCGTGAAATGTTAAAAGGAGGCGGTGGGACCATTGTCAATACTGCATCGATGTACGGCTGGGTCGGCTCACCAGGTTCCGCTGCGTATAACGCGGCTAAAGGTGGGGTAATCAACCTAACCCGTTCCCTGGCACTGGAGTATGCCGAGCAAAATATCCGCATCAATGCACTTTGCCCTGGCTTCATTGATACACCGATTATTCCGGAGGAGAGCAAACAAGCTTTGGCAGCAGTCACTCCAATGAAACGTCTGGGACAAGCAGAGGAAATGGCAAAAGCCGTTCTGTTTATGGCTTCGGAAGACTCTTCATTTATGACAGGAAATACCCTAACGGTTGACGGTGGATATACTGCCCAGTAATAGTAGAACTTAAGCATCTAGAGAATCTTAACTGAGATCGGGAGGCATTTACAATGAGCAAATTTGATGGAAAAGTAATTGTGATTACTGGTGCAGCAGGTGGAATCGGAACAGCTACAGCAAGAAAGCTGGCAGAACAGGGGGCCAAGCTTGCCCTGGTCGATTTGAATCTGGAGGCCGTCAAGGGAGTAATCTCCGATTTGGGGCTGGATGATACCAGAGCGATTGCACTGCAAGCCAATGTTGCGAAAGAAGAAGAAGTTAAAGCCTATGTAGATGCTACAGTTGAGAAATTCGGCAAAATCGATGGCTTTTTCAATAATGCCGGTATCGAAGGAATCACGGCGAATGTAGAAGATTATCCAACGGAAACATTTGAGATGGTCTTGAATGTCAATGTGAAGGGTGCATTCCTTGGGCTGAAATATGTTGTCCCTGTGATGAAGAAACAAGGGTATGGCAGTATCGTGAATACTTCTTCTGGTGCAGGCCTTATCGGTTCCCCGGGATTTGTTGGATACAATAGTTCCAAGCATGCCGTAATTGGTATGACGAAAGTAGTGGCATTGGAAGCAGCTCCGTTTGGCGTGAGAGTGAACGCGGTAGCTCCCGGCGTGATCAATACCCGCATGATGCGTCAAATTGAAAAAAATACGGTTCCTGAAGATGCAGAAGGCGCAAGAAAAGCATTTGGTGCGGCCGTACCGCTAGGAAGATATGGAGAAGCGGATGAAGTCGCAAATGTAGCAGTCTTCTTGTTATCCGACGATGCATCCTATGTATCTCAATCCATTTATACCGTGGATGGAGGTCAAATCAATCAATAAGGATATAAATAGCGATCAAGGTCTTAGTTCGGTAGAAGATACCGGACTAAGGCCTTTTTATTATCTGATACAGAGAATTCCTAACCATACGATTCCGTTCATAAAGGTATAACACTAGCTCGTAAGTTTGGAATAATGTGGGTAATAAACTATAATGTTAGGAAGTGTTGGAGGCTTGTTGCATCATAACAATGCATTTATGAAACCGGTGTATTGAAGCGGCGTTGCATGGAAAGTGAGGGGAAAGGTTATGAAAATAAGGGATTTAGCCTTTATGGCTGTAAGAATTCTGTCGATCTATCTATTTATTTTGGGGCTTAATCATCTTGTGAACATTCTTGAATTTGTATTACCTACATATATGCAAGTAATTGATTATGAGACAACGTATACAGAAGTATTCTTTGTTATTGGGATTCCTACGTTTATTTTGCTGATAAGCAGTGTTGTTTTATGGTTTCTAGCGGACAAGCTCTCAAGATTTATCATACCCAAAAGCTCCAGCGATTCTAAAGGGATATCTTTGAAATCCGAAGAAATAGAGGGGTTTATATTATCAGTCATAGGACTCATTCTCTTCGTACTATCCTTTACTAGTATTGCCAGAATGGTTCTGAACTATATAAACCTGATGAACCAGGGAATTGTTTCGGATAGACTGGGCTCTATTTATTCCTTAGTTGAACAGGTGATTCGATTTCTGTTAGGTCTTATCTTATTGTTTAAGGCAGAAGGATTTGCTCTCATGCTGAGAAAAATAAGAAAGCTTGGGTCAAATCATTTAAAGAACGATGAAACAACAAAAAATGAGGTGTAATCCATGCAGGGGAAACATGTATCTTCAGATAGAAGAATAGCCATCGTAACGGGTGCTTCCCGCCTTGATGGCATCGGTGCAGCCATATGTACTACTTTAGCGAGTAAAGGAATAGACGTCTTGTTTACATATTGGACTGCTTACGATCAAGAGATGCCTTGGGGCTGAGTGGATCACCGGGCAAATCATCCATTCAGAAGGCGGTTTTCAAAGAGGTTAGCCAATCAGGAATACATAGAACGCGAGACTCGTTATCTACCGATAGCGAGTCTTCTTCATGTCTAGGGAGGAAAGTTCCTAATATTCCCTCAAGTGATGAACCAATTCTCTAGTCATGACAATATATAGTTGAATGGCCATTCAGGAAGGAGAAGTTACTTGGATATTGATGAGTTAATTGAGCTTGTGCAGCTGCATGGCAAGTCGATCTATGGTTTTTGCTACAAGTTAACAGGGACCAAGGAAGAAACGGACGATTTATATCAAGAAACATTTCTCAAGGCCGTGGAACTTCGACATAAGATGGACGGGTCACGTAATCCCAAAGCTTTTCTCATAGCGATCGCCGTTCGTCTGCACAAAAATCATCGTCGCAAGCATGCTTGGAGACAAAGAATTGCGCCGACGGTTGTACTTGATGATGCGGCGGCTAACAAGACCGCTTCGATCTCAAGGGAAGCGACGCCGGAAGAAGCAGTGCTGTCGCTCGAACTTCGCACCATGATTCAGGATGCTGCGCATCATCTGGACGACAAGCTGAAGCTTCCTCTTTATATGTTTTATACAGCGGATATGACCGTTGAGGAGATTGCTTCGGCACTGAGAATTCCGCAGGGAACGGTAAAGAGCAGGCTTCATAAGGCTCGCCAAACAATGAGAAGCGTATTGGAGGTTGATTCCCCATGAAGGACATGGACTGGGAAAGTTTACTCAGGAAATCTTTGGCTTCTGATGCAGAACCCGAAGACAAGTTGAATCAGATGTTAATAGATCACATAAGGGAGCGTCGTCAATTGAAGACTAGGTATAGAAAAAGGTTGTCCGTCGGACTTTTAGCAGTTGTATTTCTATTAGTGCTGTCTGTATCCGCTTATGCGGCGGTTCAGCATTTCAGTGCCAAGCAGGTCGCTGAGCATTTAAGTGATCAGTTGTTAGCAGAGGCATTCGAGAGCAAGGATGCGGTTCAGATTAATCAAACCAAAACCTCAGGTGACTATCACTTTACATTGCATGGCCTCGTTTCCGGAGCAGGCCTTAGTGAGTTTAAATTCTCCTCAGAGGAGATATATCCCGACAGAACCTATGCGGTCGTATCTATTACCAGACAAGATGGCAAGCCAATGCCGGCAACATCAGACCCAGAGTATGGAGAAGACTCGTTTTTTATATCGCCCTTGATCAAAGGACAGAAGCCATGGCAGGTTAATATCCTTTCAATGAACGGAGGCTACAGTGAGACTGTGATAGATGGTGTCATGTACAGACTCATTGCATGCGATGATGTGGAGATATTTTCGGACCAAGGTGTGTATTTAGCGATCAGCAGCGGCTCCTCTTTCTATAGCAATGATGCATTTGCATATGATGAAAATACGGGGGAGATCCAGGCTAGAGAAGACTATCCTGGCGCCTCGCTGTTATTCGATCTCCCACTCGACGTAACAAAAGCAGATCATGAAAAGGCAGAAGCATATTTGAAATCCTTGTCAGCTCCATCGTCAGCAGGAGAAGATTCGGCAGAAGCAGAGGAAGATGAATGGGGAAACTGGATGGATAATATACGCGCCAAAATACGCGACGGCGAGACAATCGGTGAGACCATCGCCGAATCCGTAAAAGAAGTGACCTATGACGATTCGGGGAAAAATTTGATTTATACTTATGGTGACCGGAAAGCAATGATGTCCTTTGAGGACATGTTCAATGAAGGGCAAACTGGATTTACGGATAGAGGCATCTCCTTCAGTGGAGACGGCAATACCTATGATGCGCTGATATTTCACAGGGACGAGCAAGGTGTAGTTACTGGTAGGATCGTGATATTAGACGATCAGTATTTCCCATCAGAAACAGATCCGGCCAATGAGAAGAGATGATAGGATATTAAGAATGTAAAGGATTAAAGCTATCGTCCTTCGGTAATTAAGTGTATAATTATGGGAGAAAGCCAGACAGAAACGACCCAGCCTAAGATAAGAGCTATTGAGGGCTGGGTCGTTTTGTAGATATAGGAGATTAACTCCATAGCCTAGCCCAGAGCCGATTCCTGCATTTTTTACCGAGGGAGGATAACAGAATGTATTCTACTATTATTTTTGATGTGGATGGCACTTTAATTGATACAGAAATGGCGGTTTTAAGTTCGCTCCAAACTATGTTAAAAGCTGACTATCACCAAGAATATGCTATGGAGGATCTGCGATTCGTCCTGGGAATCCCAGGAGCTGACGCGTTGCACCAATTGGGAATATCGGATATTGAACATGCCAATGATCGCTGGAATGATTTGATGAAGGATTACTTTGAATCTATTCACGTATTTCATGGGATTCATGAATTAGTAGAGGAGTTGAACTCCAATAATATTAATTTAGGAATTGTAACCTCAAAAACTAGAGAAGAATTAATCGCTGATTTTATCCCTTTTGGATTATCCAAATACTTATCGCATATGGTATGTGCGGATGACACGGTAAGGCATAAGCCTCATCCTGAACCGTTGCTGAAATTTATGGAAATCTCGAATGCTGAACCAAATAGAGCTATTTATATTGGAGACACTCGGTATGATTATGAATGCGCGAGGGAAGCGGGAATAGATTTTGGATTAGCGCTCTGGGGATGTAAGGCTCATGAGGGGATCAAGGCCAAATATAGATTTGACCAACCCCAAGACATTATGAAGTATACCAAGCGATAAGCAGATGCGTGAACTTGTGTCATATCCATGAATAGAAGGAGACTGGTTATGCCTGATATCTTAAGTCGCATTGACTGTAACTTTATTCCGGTGAATAATATATCAGAATCCATAGATTGGTATGTAAATAAACTCGGCTGTAAGTTCATGTGGCATGATGGTGGTTATGCTGCATTAAACGTAACCATGAATCAACCCAAAGAAGGACAAGGGAATATTGTTTTAGGCCAAGCGATGATCACGCTGGTTCAAGTTGATGAAGTTGTTCCATTAACATTCTCATTTGATCATCGCGAGCATCCTGTTATTAATTTCTATACAAGCGATATTTACTATACGCATAGCCAATTGAAAGCAAATGGCGTAGAAGTAAGTGAGATCAATGAATACGGGCCTTTAAAAGGTATGGAGTTTGTTGATCTGAATGGACATCTATTTGGGGTGTGCAGCTTTTAAAGGATGCGATCCAATCGTGGGACGTGAATTCTAGGCCTATCAGAGTAAGGAAAGGATGACAACAAGATGATTACGATTCAACCCGCTCCATATCAACAAAAATCAACTTTACGGAATCTCATGGAACTATACCAGTACGACTTTAGCGAGTTTGAACCTGATGATGTGAATGAGAATGGATTATATGAATATATGTTTTTGGATCATTATTGGACTGAAGACGGGAGACACCCTTTTTTTATTCGGGTAAATGCTTGTTTAGCTGGCTTTGCCTTAGTTAGAGAGCTCGGAACCACGGATAATGACGAGACGATCTATTCGATGGCTGAGTTTTTTGTCATGAAGAAATATCGCAAAAACGGAATTGGACAATATATAGCAGTAGAATTATTTAATAGATTCCAGGGCATATGGAAAGTGGCTGTATTAGAATCAAACAAACCAGCTCAGAAATTTTGGAGAAAGACCATTGAAAGATATACGAATAATCGTTATCAAGTAATCCGAGAAGAGGATTGGGATGGCCCCATTCAAATATTCTCCTCCGCACCCCCGCGAGAAGTGAATGATTAATTGCTCGTTATTTCATGAGACATGAATCAAGGTGGTGAATAGGTTGGAGATTCAAGTTTTTTCGCACGAAGATGCGGACGCGGTCATTGGTTTGATGAAAGAGAACAGCTTCCAATTTCCTGATATGGTGATAGAGCGCTATCCGGACAGATGGAGACAATTTATAGAAACTCCAACATCCCAATCACAATATTATGTTGTTCACTTGGGGGATAAGATTGTTGGACATGCAGGGTACATATGGAATGATGAAGACAGTATGTTTGAGATTGTTGGTGTAGTTGTTAGTCTGAACGAGCAGAGACAAGGCATAGGACAACGATTAATAGAATGGATTTGTGAAGATTTAAAACTCAGAGGAGAACAGCAAGTCTTTCTAACAACATTAGGGCATGAACGAAATGAAGGAACCGTAGCATTTTATGAGCGTTTAGGATTTGATAATGTTAAGAATGAGCAGGATTACTTCACAGAGGGATATTCAAGAATTACCTTTTGGGGAAAATTAGAGTGAAAGGAGAGTTACATGCTTATCAAAATAAAGGAAGAAGACCTTAATAAAGATAATCTAAGCTGGTTGTGTATACAACCGATGCTACTGTCGATCCGAGGAAGGAATCTTAGTGCAAAATCCGAAATGTACAATCTGCTAAACGAAGGACAACAAGCTTTGTATTTATTTTACGCATTTCATAATCATAGCAATTCAATATCCGAGTTTTACTGGTTCACCACGTACTTTATGGGTGACCTGAAAGCTTGGGATGGTGTAAAGAAAGGTGTGCGCTTTTTCAAGGGAGATGAATTGCTAAGTATATTAGAACAATGGGAGCAAGTCATACACCAGAAGAACAGATTAGCTGATGGTAGTTGGAGAGAAGTTTCACCTTCAGATCTGGACAGAGATCCCGAATTGTTTGATATGACGGAGCCTATTTACAAGGAATATCAGGTATTAGCACATGACTTTATAGAAGATATGAATGAGTATATTAGAAATAATAAAGAAGACTTCTTCGAAATTGAAGAAACCTTATAAATACCACGACTTGTGACATAGTTCATATAACTTATATTCGCATATGTTAGAATGGCCCAATAACCGCAGCTATCAATAGTTGCGGGCCAGCACATATGAGAAGTCCACCTCCCCCTTGTGAATATAAGTTGCCTAATCGCACTTTAGCTATTAAGATAGGTGTAGGACACCGCCCTGAGCATAGTAGTCTCTATGCTTTCCCCATTTCTATCCGCCGTTTCACTCTGTGAACTTTGTTTGCCTTCCAGGTGGGAACAACTTGCAGCATCTCCTATAACAACTCCTTCTGAAAGATATTAAGGACACGTCTGTTATATGTAGCTTGGTATGAATTACGTTAGAATAATCGATTGGCGTTTATACCTTCCATTTATTTCCTTACTTTGCGGTTAAGTAGGGTTTTTTGAGTGGTTGAATTTCAAGATGAGGTGAGACAGATGAGAAAAAAATTAGTTGGAATGATGGCCTTGGTGATGTTAATGTCCATAGTTATTCTGGCAGGTTGTGGTTCTTCCAAACCGGGTGGAGCCAATGCTGGAACTAGCGCGAATCAGGAAGAGAAAAAGGACGAGCTGGTGTTAGCTTTTGGGTCTGAACCCGAAGCAGGCTTTGATCCAACGACAGGCTGGGGGCGCTACGGCTCGCCGCTTTTCCAAAGTACGCTCCTAAAAAGAGATGACGAGCTGAACATTGTCAATGATCTTGCAACAAGTTATGAAGTTAACCAGGATGGTTTGGTTTGGACAGTCAAAATCCGCGATGATGTTAAATTCTCGGATGGTCAGCCTTTAACGGCTGCTGACATCGTCTTTACATTTGAAACAGCAACTAACAATGGTTCAGTTGTGGATCTTAATAGTATGAGTAAAGTAGAGGCTGTGGATGATTACACCGTCAAATTTACGTTGAAAGCGCCTCAATCTACTTTTGTTAATACACTCATAGCAACCGGAATTGTTCCTAAACACGCATATGGTAAAGACTACGCCGAGAATCCCATTGGTTCTGGACCCTATCAGCTTGTGCAATGGGATAAGGGACAGCAGCTGATTGTTCAAGCGAATCCGGAATATTACGATAAAGCGTCGTATTTTAAGAAAATAACATTCCTATTCCTGAATGAGGACGCCGCGTTTGCTGCTGCTCAAGCAGGAACCGTAGATCTTGCTTATATACCAGCTGCATTTAGTAACCAGAAAGTAACCGGCATGAGGCTGGAATCTGTTCAAACGGTTGATAACCGTGGAATCGCGTTTCCATATGTGAAATCTGGCAGTGTTACGGAAGACGGTTTACCTATTGGTAATGATGTCACTGCAGACCCAGCCATTCGTCAAGCTATTGATATGGCTGTAGATCGTAAAGCTCTGGTTGATGGCGTCTTGGAAGGACAAGGAACACCAGCTTATACTTCTGTAGACGGTCTTCCTTGGTGGAACCCGGAAACTGTCATCCAAGATGGAGACATGGAAGGTGCCAAGAAGCTGCTGGAAGAAGCCGGATGGAAGGACACTGACGGGGATGGAATCAGGGAGAAGGATTCCTTGAAAGCCGAATTCACTTTGTACTACTTAGCAAGTGATACCATCAGGCAATCTCTGGCGATATCGGTTGCGGATATGATGAAGCCGCTAGGAATCAATATCAAGTTAGAGGGCGGAAGCTGGGATGTCATCGGCAAGAATATGTATTCAAGCCCTGTACTGATGGGCTGGGGAAGCCATGATCCGCAGGAAATGTACAATATTTACAGCAGTGAAACCGCAGGGATCGATTATTATAACACCGGCTATTATTCGAATAAGAAAGTTGATGAATATTTCGAGAAGGCCCTTCATGCGAAGACCGAGGAAGAAGCGATTGAGTTCTGGAAAAAAGCTCAATGGGATTGGACTACGGGCCTCAGTGGTAAAGGTGATGCCGCTTGGGCGTGGTTAGTCAATATTAATCATCTGTACCTTGTGAAGGATGGATTGGATATCGGAGATCAAAGGATTCATGTTCATGGACACGGCTGGCCTGCAACCGATAATATCGTAGAATGGAAATGGACGAAATAAAGGTGCGTAAATTAATAGATCGCAAGCTTGGAATATATATTTTGCGAAAAGGATTTCGGATGGTTACTTTATTGGTAGCCATCTGTTTCATATCCTTTTTGTTAGTGAAAAACTCTCCGATTGATCCTATTCAAGCTTACATTGGCGCAGATATGCTGAAGGTTAGCCCTGAGCAGCGTGCCAAAATCACTGAATATTGGGGACTGGACCAGCCTGTCATGGTGCAGTTCTATCACTGGGGTTCTGCCGTTCTATCCGGTGATCTGGGAACCTCCATGATCTATCGCCGTCCGGTTATAGAGGTTATTGGTGAACGATTCACGAATTCCCTTGCGTTGATGTTATCTGCTTGGGTTCTATCAGGCGTGATTGGTTTTGTTATGGGTGTTTTAGCAGCCATGAAGAAGGGGACCTGGATCGATCGTTTAATCAAATGGTACTGCTTCACCCTGGCTTCAACTCCTACCTTCTGGATGGGACTTCTGGTTCTTATCGTTTTTGCTGTGTGGCTGGGATGGTTCCCTGTTGGCATGGGGGTACCTGCCGGTGTTCTTGCCGAAGATGTGACATTGCTGGATCGAATTCAGCATCTTATTCTGCCGGCGCTGACCCTTAGTATTGTCGGTATTGCTAATGTGGCTCTTCATACACGGGAAAAGCTGATTGACGTTCTGGCCAGTGATTATGTTTTATTCGCCAGGGCAAGAGGGGAACAAGGTATGGTGTTGTTCTGGAGACATGGCTTACGAAATGTTGCCTTGCCTGCTATTACGCTGCAGTTTGCTGGGTTCAGTGAGTTGTTTGGCGGAGCGGTATTGGCTGAGCAAGTGTTCTCGTATCCCGGGTTAGGACAGGCAACGGTAGAAGCAGGGCTACGGGGAGATGTTCCGCTGTTATTAGGAATTGTCATTTTCACAACAATATTTGTTTTTGTAGGAAACTTACTTGCGGATATAAGCTATCGTGTACTTGATCCACGAACAAGGGAGGGGAGATAGGTATGAATATCATGCCGAAGAAATTCCCTCTGAATCATAAGCAATGGGCGCTTGCAAAGATTATCCTGTCCACTTTGTTACTTGCACTTGTCATTATAGGAGGTCTATTCCTCGACGAAGGAAGAATTGTAACGAACCTGACGGATCGGAACTCTCCACCATCCCTGGAGCATCTCTTCGGTACGGATTGGCTTGGACGAGATATGTTCACACGCACGATCATGGGGCTTACTCTAAGTATAGGTGTTGGGCTGATCGGGGCGCTTGGAAGTGCCTCAATTGCAATGTTCCTGGGGATGGCAGCGGCAACCATGGGCAAGAGGGCTGACCGGCTGATTTCTTGGTTCATTGATCTGTTTCTAAGTGTACCTCACCTTGTTACCCTGATACTTATCGCTTTCACATTAGGCGGGGGATTCAAAGGCATTGTCATCGGATTAACATTGACCCACTGGCCGAGTCTGGCAAGGGTCATTCGGGCAGAGGTTATGCAGATTCGGTCTGCGGATTATGTCCATGTCTCTCGGCGGATGGGAAAGAGCCGCTGGTGGATTGCCTTGCATCATATTGTCCCCCATATTATCCCGCAATTTTTGGTCGGCTTCATGCTGTTGTTTCCCCATGTTATTTTGCATGAGGCGGCTGTGACGTTTATCGGCTTAGGTTTGTCTCCGCATGAGCCAGCGATCGGTATCATTCTGTCCGAGTCCATGAAATACTTATCTTCAGGGATGTGGTGGTTGGCGTTCTTCCCGGGACTTTGCTTATTGATCATCGTGAGAATGTTTGATCAGATTGGGGAGAATATCCGACTGCTTACATCTTCTGATAGCAATCGTGATTAAGGAGATTCATTGCGTTTCATAGAAAGAGGAGTTAAGAAATGTCAATTCTTGAAGTGAACCATTTATCAGTCTCTTTTAAGCAATATACAGCTGGACTTAAACAGAGCCAACATAAGGTCATATCCGATTTAAATGTATCCCTTGAAGCGGGTGAGATTCTTGCCGTCGTCGGAGCAAGCGGTTCAGGTAAAAGCTTGCTCGCCCATGCGATCCTGGGCATATTGCCAGCCAATGCAAGTGTCAGTGGTGTCATGACATATGAAGGGGAAGAGCTGACCCCTGCTCGGCAGAAGGCTCTGAGAGGGAAGGAGATTGCACTTGTCCCTCAATCCGTCAATTATCTGGACCCGCTGATGAAGGTAGGCAAGCAAGTGCGTACCTCCGCGCGAAACGGAGATGCTGTACAAGCTCAGCGAAAAGTATTTGAACGCTTCCATCTGGGACGGGAGGTAGAGCGTTTGTATCCATTTCAGTTATCCGGTGGTATGGCGAGGAGGACGCTGCTATCAACTGCGATGGTAAGCGGAGCGAAGGTCATCATTGCAGATGAGCCTACGCCCGGTCTGGATCCTGTTGTCATTAAGGAAGCGCTGAGCCATTTTAGAGAGTTTGCCAACCAGGGCTGTGCAGTCATGTTGATTACCCATGATATTGAGTCTGCACTGCAGATTGCTGATAAAATAGCGGTATTCTATGCTGGCACGACCGTCGAAATCGCGAGAGTAGAAGATTTTGCAGGTCAAGGGGAGGCGATCAGACATCCTTACAGCAAGGCTTTATGGCGTGCTTTACCCCAGAATGATTTCGTTCCCATTACAGGGTCCCAGCCTCATCCCAGCGCATTGCCGCCGGGCTGCTTATTCGCCCCCCGCTGTGGAATGGCGACACCTGAATGCATGCTAGCACAGCCGGAAATGCGGCCGCTCAGGGATGGAATGGTGAGGTGTATCCATGCAACTTAAAGCAAACAATATCGGATTTCATTATGAAAATGGTCCATGGTTGTTTCGGGGAGTGAATTTATCCGTAGAACCAGGAGAGATCGTAGGCATTGCTGGTCCGAGCGGACGAGGAAAGACAACATTATGCCGAATACTCTCCAGTTATGAAACTCCTTTGGAGGGATTCGTTACTTTTAACGATTCTCCGTTACCCGATAAGGGATATCATCCTGTACAGATGGTTCTTCAGCATCCGGAGAAAGCGGTAAATGCCAGATGGAAAATGCATAGCATACTGAATGAAGGATATCATCCTGATGCAGAATTGCTAGAAATTCTGGGGATCGAGCAGGAGTGGTTAACACGCTGGCCCCACGAGTTATCCGGGGGAGAGCTGCAGCGTTTCTGTGTTGCCCGCGCCTTAGGACCGAGTACTCGGTTTCTCATTGCAGACGAGATGACCACCATGCTCGATGCGATTACACAAGCGCAAATCTGGCAGGCGGTGACAGAAATTGCTCAGAAGCGAGAGATGGGCATTATCGTTGTTACCCATGAAGCGAAGCTGATGCAAAGACTTTGCGATCGTGTCATTGAATTATAGCGTAACTGTAGAACGATCTACAGACTCAGAAAAATCGCCCTTGGGCTAAATGGAAGCGACAAGCATCCGTCTAGCCAAGGGCGATTTTGATTATCTGATTATTCTAATTCTTCTGTCCCGCGTTCCGATCTTGTTCATGCTGAGTAACTTTTTCATGAATTTCAGATTCTAATACTTGTACAAGGTCATCTTCTAGTTTCTGTTGCGGCTGGGGATGAAACCACTGGATTTCTCCGTTGTGAACGAATCCTTTGTACTCTTCACCTTGCACTATCAGAGAAAATTGCTGACGCATATGAGCGGTATCTTCAAATACAGGTTTTATCTCCAGGTCTTGAATGTCCTTCGTAATTCCATAGTGCCTCATTAAGGAGTAAATGGTGGACTCAATATCTTCCGCTTTCTCTTCACCAATCATCTGCTTGGGGTGAGGGTTAAGCCACATAATTTCATCGTTGTGGAAATGTCCCTTGAACTCATCGCCATCCACTTTGAAGGTGAATGCAAGTCGCTCATGCACACGATCTTCAAACAGGGTTTCAACTTCAAAATCCTCAAGTTCATGCTGGACATTCTTGTCTTCAGTCATATTGTGTCTCCTCTCAAGAAAGTTCAGTTATTAGTTGCCTATTATAAAGGTTTTTGTTCCAGTATGTCCAATTAAATGGCAAAATAAATGGAAATCGGTCTTTCTTAGTATAAAGATAGGACAATATGAACTGAAGGCAGACGCCAATTGTATTAATATTTACGCAATGAACTCGGAGTACGATGATTCCATTTCTCGCTAAGGATGGCATGACATTGGTTTACGATCCGCTCAATGGTTTGGGTCGTGTTGGCCTGAATTCGCAGACAAAATCCCGGGATTGATACCTCTGATATCCCAAATGTAAAGTCGGCTTCTACGGACTTAACCGCATCATATAACTCATCGAGGAGCGCAGCATCCATTTGTTCGCTAATCGCAATCATGGAGCCTAGATGGGTATAGCCTTCCATGAATCCGAGGCCTGATATTTTCTGCTGCTGCGGTACTAACTTCAAGTGATCATATACGCCAAGCTTCCCATCCCAATAAATCTCGGTCACCAGCTGGATGGTGTCATAGCTGAATTTTTCCCCGCTTGGTGACCAGCCTGGGGTGAGGATATCGGTATATAGAAAAGTGGCTCCGGGCTCCATATAGACAACCGTTTTCTGTTTATAATGCGCGTGCTGATATGCAATCAGTGGGTCGGGAAGATATTCTAAGTAACTGCCCTTCTTCAAGTTGATTTCAGTCTCCTGATAGGCATGACTTTTAGGCGTTTTATATATTTTTGTTGCTGATTGTGTGGTTAAAGTAACTCTCGACCCTTCATCTGCCGAGAACTGCATCTTGTATCGGTCACCGTCTAAGTAACCACCGCCGGGATTAAGAAGGTAATAGCAGACCTGTCCCGAATCATCGGCATATATCGGCCGCATCACTTTGAATGCACCCTGGAAGTACACTCGCTTGGCAACGGTCTTCCCCTTGCGGTCCTCCAGGTCTAAAGATAAAGAGCCAGTCCAATCGTTCATATTACTCTAAACCTTTTAGTAAAGCATGCTGTCTAATCCAGTCCATCACATCAGGAAGACCCTCATTATTTTTTAAATTAGTAAAAAAGAAAGGTTTGTCGCCGCGGAATACCTTGGTATCACTTGCCATCACATCGAGACTGGCACCGACATATGGAGCAAGGTCGGTTTTGTTAATGATGAATAAGTCAGATTTAATCATCCCTTGTCCACCCTTACGAGGAATTTTCTCGCCTTGCGCAACGTCTATAATATATATCGAGAAGTCAACAAGTTCAGGACTGAACGTAGCAGCAAGATTGTCGCCGCCACTCTCAACGAATATAAGTTCCACATCAGGATGACGCTCAACTAACTGATCAATCGCCGCGAAGTTCATGGAGGCATCTTCACGAATGGCGGTATGAGGACACCCGCCCGTCTCTACACCAATGATACGATCCTCGGGAAGAACCCCATTTTGAATTAAGAATTTGGCGTCTTCTTTTGTGTAAATATCGTTTGTGACTACCGCCATTTTAATTTCATTTGCCAGATGCCGGGTCAGTTTTTCTACAAGCATCGTTTTACCTGCTCCAACAGGTCCTCCAACACCGATTCGAATTGGGTTCATTAAACACACTTCCTTTATACATTTTGTTGGTAATTAGGACATAAATATTCTGATATTCACTCGTTCGTGTTTCATTTGAGAGAGTTCAATTCCTGGAGACACAACGCCGAAATCCTCGATTGTGAGCGCCTTGATTCGCTCTACAGCTTGCTTTAATTCGGGTATAAACTGATGAATAATCATTTGACCTGCTGTTTGTCCAAGGGGGATGGCTCGTACCGCATTTTGGACCAGACTGGAAATCGCAGAGTACAAATAATAGAGGATGGTATCTTCTTTGATTACGGCAAGCCCGTGGGCTACCATCGTAAAGACAACAGCAGGGTGGCCGAATGCATGCTTGTTTCTTATTTCATCTCTGTATTGCGTTAAGATAGGGAAGCCGTATATGGACTCGGTCAGCTTCAACATCCTGTCGCCTATCATTTGTGTGCCTTCACGTGTTTCCCTTGGCAAGTTCTGGACTGTTAACAGGCGGTCCAGGTGCCAGATTTGCTGCAGATCATCATTCATCAAAGCTTCGCAAACAAGCTTGGAGGCAAGCCCGTCGGAATAGACGAGCTGCTCATGTAAGTATGCTTTCAACCACTCCAGCATTGTTTCCTGATTATGCACCTTATCTTCTTGTATATAGCTCTCCAAGCCGAAGGAATGGCTGAAAGCGCCAGTAGGAAAATTAGAATCGCATAATTGAAACAAAGAGAGAAGCTGGTTATTCATGACTATGGCCTATATGGCGGAATGCCTGTTTCACTTTTCGATCTTCTCGCCCATAAGGAATTTCAAGCTGTTGGAGGAGTTCTTCAACCAGATAATCATATTGAACCAGCATTTCATCGTTTTCAAATTGAGCTGGAAGATGGCGGTTGCCGAGCTGGTGGGCGATGGTGCCCATTTCCTTGATGCTTCTAGGCTTGATGACAAGAAGATCATCGGACAGAACATCAATGACAATCATGTTCTTATCGTCCATATAGAGAACATCACCGGCTACAAGATCCCGGGGTTCAAGCAAGCGAATACCGAGCTCGTTGCCATGGTCTGTTTTGACTCGCTGAATGCGCTTCATTAAATGCGCGCTCTCCAGGTACACTTTTTCCATATGTCGTTTTTCAATTTCGCTACGATCCATTTGTTCCAGATTGGTTACTATTTTCTCAATGATCAAAGTCGCTCACCTCAGAATAAGAAATAACGCTGAGCCATCGGTACGATATCGACCGGTTCGCATGTCAGCAGTTCACCGTTTACTTTTACTTCATAGGTTTGTGGATCTACTGTAATTTCGGGTGTTTCCGAATTTAACTTCATGTTTTTCTTCGTTAGTGTACGAATTCCACCTACGGGCAGGATGATTTTTTCTAATCCGAGCTTTTCGTGGACCCCATCGTCATAAGCCGCTTGGGATATAAAAGTTGCCGAGCTTCTGGCTAAGGCCTTTCCAAACTGGGCATACATTGGACGATGAATATATGGCTGTGGCGTCGGAATCGAAGCGTTGGCATCGCCCATTAAGCCTGTAACCGCCATGCCGTTCTTAAGCACCATCTCAGGTTTTACCCCAAAGAACTTGGGATTCCATAGGACTAAATCAGCCATTTTCCCAATCTCAATAGAACCTACATGTTCTGAAATACCATGTGTAATGGCAGGGTTAATGGTGTATTTGGCAATATAGCGCTTCGCCCGGTTATTATCTGCATATTGGCTGTCGCCACTTAAGAGCCCGCGTTGTCTTTTCATTTTGTCGGCAACCTGCCATGTGCGCAGTGTAACCTCTCCGACACGTCCCATCGCTTGGGAGTCCGAGCTAACCATGCTAAAGACGCCCATGTCGTGCAGGATATCTTCAGCTGCGATAGTCTCTTTTCTAATTCTAGAATCTGCAAATGCAATGTCTTCTGGTACAGAAGGATTTAAATGATGGCAAACCATGACCATATCAAGGTGTTCGTCAATCGTATTTACCGTATAAGGGAGGGTAGGATTCGTTGAAGAAGGCAGAATGTTCAGATAGCCGGCAGATTTGATCAAATCCGGGGCATGGCCACCGCCTGCGCCTTCTGTATGGTACATATGAAGCACTCGATCTTTAACAGCGGCCATGGTATTTTCCATAAAGCCACTTTCATTCAATGTATCGGCGTGAAGGGCAACTTGAATATCGTATTCATCCGCTACTCGCAGAGCATAGTCCAGTGATGAACCGGTAGCTCCCCAGTCTTCGTGAACTTTTAATCCGATGACTCCTGCTCTGACTTGCTCGGCTAATGGTTCGACGGAAGCTGCATGACCTTTACCCGTAAATCCAATATTGATCGGTAGGCCTTCGGCAGCTGCAAGCATTCGGTGTATATTCCATTCGCCCGGGGTTACCGTCGTAGCTTTGGACCCTGCGGCAGGACCTGTACCGCCTCCGATTAGAGTTGTTGTACCCGATGTTAACGCCACTTCTACTTGTTTAGGATTTATAAAGTGAACATGCGTATCGATGGCTCCGGCTGTTACAATTAATCCTTCACCTGCAATGATTTCCGTGGAAGCACCGATTATAATATCGATGTTATCCGTAATGAGAGGGTTTCCACTTTTACCGATTCCGAATATTTTTCCATCACGAATGGCTAAGTCGGCTTTGCAAATTCCGGTGTAATCCAAAATGATAACGTTGGTAATGACTAGATCGGGCACGCCGTCACTTCGGGTTGCAAGAGGATGCTGGCCCATGCCGTCTCTTATGACCTTGCCTCCGCCAAAGACAACTTCTTCTCCAAACGATGTGTAATCTTTTTCGATTTGAATAAATAGCTCTGTATCTGCTAGACGGATCGAATCACCCTTCGTTGGACCATACATTTCAGCATACTGCCTACGGGACATTCTAAAGCTCATTTGGAATCCTCGCTTTCTAATTTTCCATCTACTTTGTTGTTGAACCCATACACACGGCGTTCTCCTGAAAAATTAATTAGCTGTATTTCCTTTTCGTCTCCGGGTTCAAAACGCACGGCTGCTCCAGCAGGAACATTGAGTCGCTTGCCATATGCCTCCTGCCGATTAAACTCTAGGGCTTCATTGACTTCATAGAAGTGAAAGTGTGAACCTACTTGGATTGGGCGATCTCCAGTGTTTGTAACCGAAATGGTAAAAATTTCGCTACCCTCGTTACAAATAATGTCTTCGTCTCTTAAAACATATTCTCCCGGTATCATATGAAGGCTCCTTTCTAGTTATCGTATTGGGCTATGAACGGTTACTAATTTAGTTCCATCTGGAAAGGTTGCTTCAACTTGTATATCTTCAATCATTTCGGGTATTCCTTCCATACAATCGTCTCTGGTCAAAATGGAAGCACCATACTCCATCAGCTCAGCGACGGTTTTCCCGTCTCTCGCTCCTTCGATGACTTCATAAGTGATGAGAGCGACAGCTTCGGGATGGTTTAATTTCAACCCTCTGTCTTTTCTGCGCTTGGCTAGATCGGCTGCAACTACGATCATGAGCTTGTCAATTTCTCTTGGCAATAAATTCATAGCAACACCCTCCTAAGAATATTCACGAACGACAAGAACCCTCCATTCAGAGAGAAAGGAGGGTTCTTCAATTAGAAAAATTATAGATTCTATATATAATTTTTCTAGACGGATTATTTCTTCTTCTCTCTGAAGTCTGATATTTCGCCCAACTAGACTAATCTATCATAAATACAGACCAAGATAAAGCAATTTATTAAAGCTCATACTTTTATAAGGTATCCAAGCTACAGGGGTACCCACCTCTGCTAATCGGATGTATAATCATGGAAGAAGTTCATAACAACCAGTGACCCGGCCTAAGATGAGGAAGTATCTAAGGCCGGGTCGTTTCGTAAATGCAGCAATATGGGTTCGAAACACCATGAGAGCCCCTAATTAGAACAGAAAACAGGAGGGAATTATGATGCGTACAGTTAAATCGCCTGGAGGCTCTATTTATCCTTATCATTATAAGGACGGGGAAATACATTGCCTTAAGTACGGCAGTTTCTTTCAGAACCATGCTGCTTTGTTTGATTTGTTTAAGGCAGAAGAGGACTTTATTAGAAACACAAAACGCAGATTAAGGATATGGGTCGACTTTTATGAGACCAACATATCTGAAGAAGTATTAACCAAATTCCTGGCAAGCATCAACCGTATAAATGATCATATTTTAAAAATATCGATAGTGGGATTATCTTTTTTTGATATATGGCGACTGAACAGATTAAGCAAAAAGTTGGGGATTAGTTCTAATTGTTCCATTCGATATTACAAAGATCCGGAGGATGCAAAAACTTGGCTTGTCAGTGAATAAGGCTCAATATAAGAAGGTTAAAAGTAAAAGTTACGATGGGGGCGGGCGCTAATTATTATCAATCTAATCATAGTCATCTTCATAGTCGTAATGATGTTCTATTATTATAGGATTCCGCGAAAGGACGTAATTATCACTAGCGATATTCCTGGATCGTATATGATTCTAACTCCCAATAGGATGGACATCCAGCCTCATTATGAATGTGCAGCTTTTTCAAGCGCATATGTTCTGAGACATTTAGGTATCGAAGCCGACGGTAACGAGCTTTATAAACAATTTCCGAGAAAGCTGGCCGATGGAACGGTTACTCCTAAAGGCATCCTAATATTTTTTAAAAAGCGTGGTTACGATGCGTTGTTTTACCGCGGCAACCTTCATACGCTAAAGAAGCATATTAGCCAAGGTGTGCCAGTTATTGCGTTTATAAGGGTTTCTCCTAAACAGAGGTATCTACACTTTGTACCCGTGATTGGGTATGACCAAGAATTCTTTTACTTGGCAGACTCTTTGGAGCACACCATTAACTGCAAGGAAACCAGCTATAATCGAAAAATAGGGATTCGTGATTTTGAGATACTGTGGAGGACCTGGGTTCCTTTTTGTAAAAACACGTATATCGTGATACATAAGAGCGTTTCGTAAACTTCTATTTCTTATAACAGAGTACTTTCATGATGATATTAGGCAAATCCAGTAATCTATCTTATCGCACTCCTGGAGGATTATGATATGAAAATCATACAGGCAGAGGAAACAGACTTAGGTGAGATTCTAGACCTACAGCATCGATCATATCAAAGCGAAGCAGAGATTTATAATGATTATGCCATCCAACCGTTAGAGCAGACGCTTCACGAATTGATAGAAGAGTACACCAGTCAACTCATTCTAAAGGCGGTATTGGATCATAGGATTGTAGGCTCCGTTAGAGCGTATGAATTTGATGGAACTTGTATGGTTGGAAAACTTATCGTTGATGGAGACTACCAGAACAAGGGGATTGGGACAAAGCTCATGAATGAAGTCGAGGAGAGTTTTTCACATTGCAGAAAATTTGAATTATTTACAGGACATAAGAGTGAACGAAACTTATATTTGTACAATAAGCTCGGCTATCGAACATTTAAATCACTTGTTATAGATGAAAATCTAACCTTAATTTATCTGGAGAAGTATAAGGGAGGGTAATTCATGAATGACAGATCAAGAAGAGAGTGGGAGAAGCTGAGAATCGAAGGAAAGAGTCATTTTGTCATACAAAGCGGTGTTCTGAGATGGGGGTTGAGTACAGCTATCCTCTATACGCTTTATCTTCATTTATTGGAGAATGGATGGACTCTAAGTGGCAACATTATATCCAAAGCGGTACTAGCTTTTATCTTGTTTCCAATCGGTGGGTACTTCTGGGGGCTCTGGGTGTGGAGTTGGCAAGAGAAAAAATATAGGCAGAGCAGCGAATAGTGAGAAAGAACTATTAGGATAATCCACCGCCCAGGACAGTACAAATAGAGGAGGCATCAAGGATGCATGCTGTTTTTCAGCCTTTAACCCGGCATCTTGTTCTAACGGGTGACTTAAAGACGGATATTCAATTGTTCTTGTCGGCGAATCAGTGTCCAAATACAGCAAAGCACTGTATGGATGTCGGAGCAGAGGCCAGGAGGATCGCTTTGATGTTTAACGCAGATCCTGCTGTAGCAGAAATAGCCGGTTGGCTGCACGACATCAGTGCAGTTTTTCCAAACGATGAGAGGATAGACGTAGCAAAACAGCTAGATATTGAAGTATTGCCTGAAGAAGAAATCTTTCCAATGATTATTCACCAGAAGATATCCAAGGTTATGGCGAAAGAGATTTTTAATATTACGGATCAGGATATCCTGAACGCCGTTGGTTGTCATACTACATTACGATCCAATTCCTCATTGCTGGACCGGGTATTGTTTGTAGCTGACAAGATTGCCTGGGATCAGGAGGGAAGTCCGCCTTATATCGATGATCTGAATAGAAATTTGGAGGTGTCTTTAACGCATGGGGCATTTGCATATCTTCATTTTCTGTGGGAACGCAAAGAGACCCTGAAAGTCATTCATCCATGGTTAAGAGATGCCTATGAAGAGTTGAAGGATAAAGTGCAACTCGTGTAGGGGTTCGTGAGAAGAAACAAAAGATTAAGGAGACTGATTGTGAGCTTGGAATATGTAATCAATGATGCCTGTACTGTCAATGAAGTTCAAGAAGTCTTTATGAGATCGGGGATCAGAAGACCAGTAGGTGATACCGACCGGCTGCAAAGAATGATAGACCATGCCGATGAAATCATAACAGCAAAAGATGGAGACAGATTGGTAGGATTCTTAAGGGCTATCACTGACTACTCCTATTGCTGTTATGTATCAGACATTGCAGTAGATAAAGACTATCAAGGGCTAGGAGTTGGAAAAGAACTAATACGACTACTGAGGAGCAAATTAGGAGAGGAAGAAGTTCAATATGTGCTCACATCAGCTCCGAAAGCTCTAGGATTTTATGAGAAACTCGGGTTTGAAAGAAATCATAATGCATTTGTATTAAGAAGAAAAAAGAATTGAAGGTATTGGTGATCCAGATATAAACATCAATTAAACAATTTAGAGAATCAATACATATTCTAACCATGGAGGAAGTAAAGCAGATGAGGCTGGTTGGACTTCGGGTGGTTTGTGAGGGCGACCAATATGTTAACGAGATCCCTAAAGCTTCCATTCTTCTTAAAAGCCGGCTTTCTGAAATCAAGGAAGTTGCCAACCCAGTCCGATTAGTTGGAGCTTTCATTGCGGGAGACTATTCGGAAGCGGAAGACGGCTATTGGGTTTGTGTAGAGGTAAAGGATGTTGTTGAAGTACCGGAAGGCATGGTATCTGTAATAATTCCGGAACAGAATTATGCTGTCATTAGACATACAGGACCAAATCATGAGATTAGGCACACATATGAAACTTTGCATCAATGGATGAGGGAGAACGGATATGAAAGAAAACTAAGAGCCTGGCATTTGGAAATAACGGAAGAGTGGGATGTACTTGATGAAAGTAATGTAAAGGTTGATTTATACGACACGATCCAATAATTCTTATGGTAAAAAAACACTGGAGGCGGTATAAATGTCTGAGCAAAATGTCGTCAATATGGAGAATTTATGGACAACAAGAACAGAACGCCTGGGTAATCGACTGCTTATCGGAGTGCAGAACCAACTTCCACAATCGTATGAAGAAGAACAGCAATTGTTTGCCACTTTGGAAGCCAGAAGAAGTGAGATTCAGAACCTAACCAAGGATCATAATACATATATGGTGATCCATGACGATGGTTCGCGCATGACAGTAGCTAGGATGGTAAGTCGTGTAAGCGATGTGCCTGCAGGGATGGTTTCATTGGCGCTGCCTGAAGAAGAATATGAAGTATTCCGGTTTGAAGAAAAGTATATTTGTACATTTTGGCAGTATTTTTGCGATCACGAACATCAGAAAAAATATGGCATCAACACCGTGAAGGCAAGATTTGAAACTTTTAATGATACCTTGCAGCCAAATGGAATAACAGAAATTTACTATCCGAAAGAATGATTGAAGGAGGGATTTTATGGCTACTTGGATGCTTGCAGCTTCTCTAATCTATCAAATCATTATCGTAGTTTTGGTGGTATTGTTTTTTATTGGTTTATATCGATTCGTATCCAGATTAATCCAACATACCAAAAATACAAAAGAAAGTTTACGAAGATTAGAGGAGAAAGTAGACAAACTGCAAGAAGAACTCAATAATATCAATAAATGAATTTTTAATACAGGAATGGGTGAACAACGAGATGGCTGTAAACTTAGTTAAACCCTCAGCGGAATTTAAAGACGAGTATTTATCCTTTTATCAGGACTGGAAGGATAGTCAAGAAGATATGGTGCCTTGGGTAATAGATCGAGATCCCGGAGATTTTGATGACATGCTTCAGTTTCTAAACAACAATGAACAAGGTGTTAATATCCCTGATGGATGGGTCAAGGATTCCACCTATTGGTTGGTTACAGAGGCTAATCGAGTCGTTGGGGCAGTCAATATCAGGCACCAGCTAAGCGAAAAGTTGTTTAATGCAGGTGGTCATATCGGATACGGAATTCGGCCTTCTGAAAGGCAAAAAGGATATGCAACACAATTATTGTCTTTAGCATTGGAAAAGGCAAAGGACTTAGGCATAAATAAAGTTCTGGTAGTATGTGATGCGGACAACACTGGATCAAAAAAAACCATACTAAAGAACGGCGGGATTCAAGATATCGATTATATTGAAGAGGATGGAAACATAGTAAATAGATTTTGGATATCTGTTTAGTACGAATGGAACGATATAGCCAAGCCAAGGCAAAGTAGGAGTCATGAGGGCAAGGGTTCACCCAATGTTTGGGATATATGCCCCGACCCCATGACTCCCCCCGTTTTTTTATCCTATATTCACGTGCTTAGAACTCCTATGCCACATCAGTTTGATCCACTTTGTAGAATGAAAGGTAACCCAATAATAGGCCGATGAGGCAGAGTGTAATTGGAATAGCAAGGAATTGGAACAAGCTGGTTGAACTGCTTCCGTCAGTCACCGTTGAATTAATGATGAAACCAATGATGACAGCCGACGTAATTGTGGATGCTGTCGACTTTTTGCGCATGCCGAACCACAGAGGAATCAGACTGATTCCAGCGATCATGAAGGCATTGATTACGGTGGCAGGAATTTGAGTTATTATATCGGCTACATGTACCGGAGATTCAAATAAACCGATCATCGGATTCAAGAAATACGTTAATACGCTGATCACAAACGTCGTTATGATGATGCTCATAAAACAAAAAACAAAGACAATCGATAGCTTGGCCTGGAGGATTTTTTTTCGCTGCAGCGGATAAGTGAATAACACTTGGATCATCTTACTCTTGTATTCGTCAATGACTAAACGAGATAGAATGACACTTGAGAAAATAGTAAACGTGATTCGAATCAAAATATCCGACAAAGACATGAATTCAGCAAAATTCATCGGTTCGTTCTCACTTTTAGAACCCCATGACATTAGCGTCACAGCAACAAAAATAGCCACAATACATATAGCTAATCCTTTAAGATAGCTGGATAAGTTGTTTTTTTGCCATTCCAGTCGAAATAATTTAAGCATATCGTTGACCCCCATGAACGAGTTTGATGAAGTAGTTTTCGAGCGATTCGGTTTGTTGTCTTCGAATGTCCTCCATCTTGACCTCATTTAATAATTTCCCCTGATGAATAATACCAATGGTATCAGCGATTGATTCGATTTCAGATACGATATGACTCGAAATTAATATGGTCGTTCCGTGATTTTCTTTTAACATCAGCAGAAGCTCCCGAATATCCTTAATGCCGATCGGATCCAGTCCGTTGATTGGTTCATCGAGAATGAGAATATCAGGCTTCGTCACAATCGCCCGCGCAATCCCTAACCGCTGTTTCATACCCAGTGAGAATTCATGGATTTTCTTCTTCCCCACTCCGGACAACCCTACGATTCCCAGTGCTTCCTTGATCGCTTTCTTATCCTGATAACCAATGTATTTACAATGAAGCTCTAAATTTGCTTCTGCGGTTAGGCGATCGTAAAACACCGGGTATTCAATGATGCTGCCGATTCTTCGCAAGTATTCAACGGATGATGGCAAAATGGGCTGATTGAATACTCGAATTTCACCAGATGATGGCTTGACCAGATTTAACAACATTTTCATGATGGTGGTTTTCCCGGCTCCGTTCGGACCTAAAAAACCATAAATTTCTCCTTTGGTTATGTTCATATTGACGTTACTGATGGTTTCTGTACCTTTAAATGTTTTGCAAACTTGATGGGTTTGAATGACGGTTTCCACTCCGAGTTCCTCCTGATTCGAATTGATGTGCTACACTCAGCTTAAAGAGTGAAAGTAAAAATAAAGTAAACGCTGTGGAAAAAACTCGTAATATTATTCCTGGAGTAAACTCGTAATCTATAAAAATAGGGTAAGATAGAAATTGATTCGAGGATTAAGTTTTGAAGTGAGGGAGAATTCATGGAATCTGCTGCTATATTAGCTGTCGATGATGAGATTGGCATTTTGAAGTTATTGGAGATTACACTACGAAAAGAGAATTTTACGAATATTGATACAGAAATCTCCGGTAAAGGTGCACTGCAGCGTATTAGAGAAAAGGCATATGATATGATCCTGCTCGATATTATGCTTCCGGATCTAAGCGGATTTGAGCTTTGTATGGAGATTCGAAAACATACGAACGCTCCGATTATTTTTATTAGCGCACGCTCAACTGATTTCGATAAATTAACAGGATTAGGAATCGGCGCAGACGATTATATCACCAAGCCGTTTAATCCCATGGAGGTTATTGCCCGAATCAAGGCGATCCTGCGCCGGCAGAGGCTTACGGAGAATACATATCAACTTCATACAGCTAATACAGCGTATGATTATGGGTACTTCTCTTTTCATCCGGATTCGGCCACGTTAACCGTGAAGCATCAACCGGTTGATTGCACGGCAAAGGAGCTTGAGCTGCTGCATTTTTTTTGCAAGCATCCGAATCATATTTTTACAACGGCCCAGCTTTACGAATTGGTATGGGGAAATGATGCGTTCGGGGAAGAGAAAACGGTCACCATCCATATTGCCAAGCTGCGTAAAAAGCTCGGTGATGATACCCGGAAACCCAAAATCATCGTAAATTTACGGGGAATCGGTTATAAGTTCATTCCTCCAAATGAGGCATCGCTATGCGAATAAAAACTCGGTTTACGATTCACTTGACATTAGGACTCACCCTGTGGCTTCTTGGAACGGGGATTTTTATTGTTATATTGACCGAAGGTCTGCTTCCGTCGCTTGGCTATCAAATCAGTATAGATGACGAAGGTCTTATCGTAGGAGTGACCTTCGGAGCCAGCGCGCTGCTATGCATTGCTTTGTTTGGATGGTATTTTGGCGGTCCGCTCGGTTTCATCATGGCTTGGATCCATCAGCTCTCACAAAATAATTACAAGCAGCCTGATGATCATATGTCCAAAATAGTGAACCGCAAAGGAAAACTGCGCATGCGGTATCGCCTATACAAGGAAGTGCTCCAGCATCTTCAATCCTTGAGTGGCATCTTGCAGGCGAACGAAATCGAAAGAGCTCAGATCGAAGAAGCCAAGCAGGAATGGATTGCAGGGATTTCCCATGATTTGAAGACACCGTTAACCTATATCAGGGGATACTCTGCACTTTTATTGAATGAGCAGTACGAGTGGTCGAGGGAAGAGGCGAGTTCTTTCATTCGGGAAATCGATGACAAAGGAATGCATATGGAGGCATTGATACAAGATTTAAGCTTGGTTACGCAGCTCAATCGTGTCGACGGCACTCTGCCATTACAGAAGACGAATCAAGATATTGTTGAATTTACAAAAAGAGTAGTTGCCGATATCAGCAATAGTCCGCAAGCCAGCAGATATCAGTTGCATTTTCAAACAGATCCGCCTGAAATGCATGTGGATTTTGATTCAAAATTCATGCAGCGCATCCTGCAAAATATGATGATGAACTCTATTATTCACAATCCTGAACATACGGATATCTATGTGCAAATAACCGATGCTGGAGAGCATGCTGTCATTCGGATCAGGGATAATGGAGTCGGGATGCCGAGCCATATGGTAGAGCACTTATTCCAGCAATATTACCGTGGAACGACCACGGACACTTCTTCAGACGGCACCGGACTGGGAATGGCTATCGTCCAGAAGCTGGTTCAGGCTCATGGCGGCACGATCACTGTAGAGAGCGAGCTCTCTCTAGGGACGACATTTACCGTGTTATTGCCGAAACAGAAGAGAATATGATAAGGGGAGATACCAATGAAGAAACTGCCAACCATTCCTTTAGAAAGGCTCATATTACGCCCATTCACTCTAGATGATGCAGCAGTCGTTCAAGGACTAGCAGGTGATCCATATGTTGCTGAGACGACATTATATATTCCGCACCCATACGAGGATGGGATGGCAGAAGCATGGATAAAATCACATAGTCATCAGTTTAATGAAGACCGGTCCTTGGAATTAGCCATTGTACACAAAGAGGAGAACGATGTAATCGGTGCAATCTGCATAGGGATTAATAGGAAGTTTGATCATGGTGAACTTGCATATTGGGTCGGAAAGAGGTACAAGAATAACGGTTATTGTACGGAAGCTGCAAAAGGAATCGTAAAATATGCATTTGATGATATGAAATTAAACCGTATTTTTGCCCGTTACCTAGGAAAGAATCCCGCGTCAGGTAAGGTCATGGAGAAGTTAGGAATGAAGTATGAAGGGATATTAAGGCAGCATGTTAAGAAGTCAGGTCAATATGAAGACCTGGTGTATTATGGTCTATTGAAGGATGAATTTGTATAAGAGAATAAATGACTTTCGTAATAGATTATATCATTCCTAGATGGTTAACAGTGAGTACGTCTTGCGCTTTGGTCTGGTAATAACTTCTCAGTTCGGAGGATTCTTTTCAGACGAGGAGGCGTTGCAGTTCGGGATCTTGGAGCATTCCGGTTTAACAATGTCCTCTCCAGCTTCCGACTCAGAAACATTGACGAGCTCTGAAGTTACGCTTGAATTGTTCTCGGGCACTAATTTTCAGGGATCTTTCCGTGTGTTCAGAGGAAGCCAGAATGTTGCGAACCTGGGTAACTTTAATTTTAACAATGTAACTTCTTCTTTCATCGTGGTTGGACGCAATCTGACCAATGCTGAAATTGCCCAAATTCAAAGCACCGCTAGACCGCCTCAAGACATTCTCGTAATCAGACAGTAATTCTGCGAGAACTAAGGATTATGAATAACTAAAAAGCAGCCCATTCCTCCTTAGAGGGTGGGCTGCTTTTGCTATATCAAAATAGCAACCAGGCGACATCTGCAGGATTAAGGAGATCATTTGGCATTTTAGCAGACGACGGGTTATATCGATGACACTAACATGACGTTAACAACATCTTGACAACATAAAAAATCATGTTATTCTAATACCGACAGACAGTCGGTCTATTGGAGGTGATTTCATAATGCGAGTCGTAAAAAAAGCTGAGGAACGTAAGAATGAAATCCTTGACGCAGCAGATGAGCTTTTCGCTCAGAAGGGGTTTGACGGCACAAGCACAAACGATATTCTCGAGAAGGTCGGAATAGCGCGGGGCACCTTGTATCATCACTTCAAATCGAAGGAGGATATTATGGATGCGCTGATCGATCGGTATAACGTTCATCTATTAGATGGGGCACAGGAAATCGCTAAAGATAAGAGCATACCTGTAATCGAACGCATTATTCGCGTTGTGATGGCACTGAACATAAGCAATGTCGAAAGCGGAAGCAGCAAGGAAATTATGGAGCATATCCACAAGCCTCAGAATGCGCTTATGCATCAGAAAATACAACAGGTCATCGTCAATGGAGTCCCGCCGATTCTGGCGGAGATCATTCGTGAAGGCATCGAGCAGGGGCTATTCAGTACTCCTTTCCCATATGAATGCATGGAAATGGTGGTGATCTATGCGAATACTGTGTTTGATGGTGATATGGTTACGATGACGGACGAGGATCGGGGATCGCGGATGCTGGCCTTTGTTTGCAACGTAGAGAGACTGCTCGGCGCAGAAAGTGGAAGCCTGATGGCCGTAATGGAAATGTTTGGTGGAGGGAGTGAACGCACCGATGAATAATCCGGGAAAGTCCTTTAGAAAATTTCTTCTCTTGTGGTCAGGACAGTTGGTTTCAACAATAGGAAACGGGCTTACTGCCTTTGGTCTGGGGATCTATGTGTTCCAGCAAACGGGTAAGGCTTCGGCCATGGCACTTGTAACCTTGCTAGCATTTATGCCTTCGCTTCTTCTAAGCGCATTTGCGGGAGTGCTGGCGGATCGCTATGATCGCAGACTCTTAATGATTTTAGGCGATAGCCTCTCCGCGATAGGACTTGTATTCATCCTCATCTGTATGCTTGGCGGAGAAGCACAGCTGTGGCAGATATGCGTGGGTGTTACCATCAGTTCAATATTTTCATCGCTGCTCGACCCTGCGTATAAAGCGACGGTTACGGATTTGCTTACAGAGGAGCAGTACACCAAGGCAAGCGGTCTTGTTCAGGTGGCGGGTTCGGCCAAATTTCTGATATCTCCTATACTTGCCGGGTTTTTGCTCACCGTTTCGGATATTAAGCTGCTGCTTGTCATCGATATCTGCACCTTTTTTGTCACCGTGGCTACTACTCTAGCTGTACGCAGCGGTCTAGCCTCAAAGACATACGAACAGACTAAGTCGTTTATCCACGAATTCAAAGACGGTTGGAATGCTGTTTCCAAAAACAGAGGTGTACTGGTTCTCGTGATCATGACATCGATTCTGACCTTTTACCTTGGAGTTATCGAAACGCTCTCTATACCGATGCTGCTAACTTTTACTGATAGCTCCGTCGTAGGAACGGTTGAAACTATTATCGCTTCAGGAATGCTTGTATCCAGTGTGGTGATAGGATTTCTTCCTATAAAAAAAGGTTATGTGAAAATTCTTTCGATTTCTCTGTTCTTTGTAGGATTGTTTATGGCTGGATTCGGATTTCGCGAAAACATTGTATTCATCTGTATATCCGGTTTTCTGTTCTTTGCGATGCTTCCGTTTGCCAACACGAGCCTAGATGTTCTGGTTCGGACCAATATCGACAATGCGGTTCAGGGCAGAGCGTGGGCGCTTATCGGAATCCTCTCCCAGATTGGATTTGTTGTCGCTTATGCGCTTTCGGGCTTGATGGCGGATTATGTGTTCACACCTTTATTAGTTGACGGGGGAGCGCTTGCTGACAGCGTGGGACAGATCATTGGCACGGGCGATGGCAGAGGATCAGGGTTTCTCATTATCATCGCAGGTATGCTGTTATGCGTGACTTCGGTCATTCTGTATCAATTGAGATCGGTTAAAATGCTTGAAAACAGGGGTGCCTTATGTATTTCAGAATAATTCGCAATGATATATCAAATAGCAAGCTCATCACGCTCACGACCATGATATTCGTTGCAGCAGCGGCGATGCTGGTTTCACTAGCGGCCGTACTTATCGTTAATTTATCCGGTTCTATACATACTTTAATGACACAAGCGAAGACCCCACATTTTATGCAGATGCATTCGGGTGACATCGATACTGCGCGACTGACAGCTTTTGCTAAGCAGCACGGCAATGTCGAAGATTTTCAGGTGGCTGAATTTCTCAACATGGACGGCGCACAGATCATATTAGGAGAGCATTCGCTTGTGAATAGCGTCCAGGATAACGGATTCAGCACACAGAGCAAGAAATTCGACTACCTGCTTGATCTGGACGGAAACATCATTCACGTTAACGACGGTGAGCTATATGTTCCCATAAGCTATATGAGGGACAATACGGCCAAGGTTGGCGACATTGCGATGATTAGCGGGAAGGAATTTACCATTGCCGGCTTCCTTCGCGATTCGCAAATGAATTCCAGCCTTTCCGCTTCGAAGAGATTTCTGATCAGTCAACAAGACTACGCAGAAATTAAAAACCTAGGCAGTATGGAGTATCTGATTGAGTTTAGATTGAAGGATATGTCGGAGCTCCGCACATTTGAAGCGGCCTATGCTGCCGCAGGGCTTGAAGCGAACGGACCAACGGTTACATATACACTTTTCAAAATGATGAACGCCCTTTCTGACGGAATGATGATCGGGATTATTCTTCTGGTTAGCGTTCTTATCGTTGTGATTTCGTTGATGTGCATACGCTTTACCCTCCTTGCCAAAATCGAAGACGACTACCGCGAGATTGGTGTCATGAAGGCCATAGGGCTGCGTGTATCCGACATCAAGAAGATCTATCTTGCAAAATACGCAGCGATTGCTGCAGCAGGGAGTATGCTGGGGTTTGCACTTTCGCTTGTTTTCAAAGGCATGCTTCTTGAGAACATAAGACTTTATATGGGGGAAAGCCACAATTCCTCCTATGCCTCGCTGTTTGGAATCATCGGCATACTGCTTGTATTTCTGGCTATTATCGCTTATGCAAACAGAGTTCTGAAACGCTTTCGGACCATATCCGCTGCGGAAGCTATACGTTACGGCACTGCACAGGAAAAAAACACAGGCACCAATCGGTTTAACTTGAGTGGAAACAGGCTGTTCAGCACGAATGTTTTTCTCGGTATCAAAGATGTTCTCTCAAGAAAAAGGTTATACGTTACAAGCCTGATCGTGCTGGTGATTTCCGCATTTATCATCCTGGTGCCTCAGAACCTGCACAATACGATCTCCTCCAAGAGTTTCATTCAATATATGGGGATCGGAAGCTACGATATGCGTGTTGATATTCAACAAACCGACCATATTTCGGAAAAAACAGCTGAGGTACTACATACGATGAATAGCGACCCTGCCATTACCAAGGCAGCAGTCCTTACAACCAAATCCTTCAAAGTCAAAACAGGAGATGGATCTGTGGAAAATATCAAGATCGAGCTCGGCGACCATTTGATATTCCCTATAGCATATGCCAAGGGCAAAGCACCCGCTGAGGACGAAATTGCACTTTCGGCTATGAACGCCGATGAGATGGGTAAACAGGTTGGCGATGCCATCACGGTGGTGATCAATGGGAAGGAGAAAGCTCTCACGGTAAGTGGAATCTACTCCGACATTACCAACGGCGGCAAAACCGCAAAGGCTGTTTTCACCGACGATACGGCGGACATAATGTGGAGTATTGTCAGTGCCGAGCTTTCAGATAAAGCTCTGGTCCATGAGAAGGTTTCCGCTTATGCGGAAAGGTTCGATTATGCAAAGATTTCAGACGTTGATGAGTTTGTTTCGCAAACGTTCGGTTCGACCATAAGCTCCGTTAAAAAAGCGGCCAAAGCCGCAGTTATCGTCGCGCTGATCATCATGGTTCTGGTTACCTTACTGTTTATGAAAATGCTTGTTGCCAAGGACAGACATGCTATCGCTGTTATGAAGGCGTTCGGTTTTACAAACTCGGATATGAAGATGCAGTATATCTCGCGCTCAGTCCTTGTTCTGATTGTTGGAATCATAGCCGGAACCATCCTTGCCAACACGGCCGGAGAGATGCTTGCAGGTGCGGCGATCTCCTCGTTCGGAGCGTCGATGTTTCGTTTTGAGATCGATCCGCTATCGGCGTATCTGTATAGTCCAATGATGATGATCGGCTCGGTACTTATCGCAACCGTGATTGGTGTTTCCAGCGTTGGACAGATTAATATATCCGAGAATATGAAGGAGTAACCTTAACCTATGAAAAAATTAATTATCGGCGATCATATCGTAAAATCCTTCGGCGAAGGTGATGAACAGCGACATGTACTGGACGGCGTGTCCGCCTACATTAACGAGGGCGAGTTTGTTGCAGTTATGGGACCTTCAGGCTCTGGAAAATCAACGTTAATGTTTGCACTAAGCGGGACTGATGGCGTGAATGGCGGGACGGTTGTCTTTGACAATCAGGATTTATCGGCTGCCTCGGAGAATGAGCTTTCTGATATACGCAGAACCAGCATGGGATTTGTGTTCCAGCAGCCCACGATGCTTAAGAATCTCAATATCCTCGACAACATCATTCTTCCGTCTATGCGGGATCAGCGAAAGAACGCTGCATCCTTAACGAGAAAAGCAAGGGCACTTATGAAAAGAGTAGGGATTGCAGAGCTCGAAAAGCGCGATATTACCCAGGTTTCGGGAGGACAGCTTCAGCGTGCGGGAATCTGTCGGGCGCTGATGAACAGCCCAAGAATTATCTTTGGAGATGAGCCTACGGGTGCGCTCAATTCCAAATCCGCGCAGGAAATCATGGACATTTTCTCTGAAATCAACGAGGAAGGTACTGCGGTCATGCTTGTAACGCATGATGCCAATGTGGCTGCGAGGACGGAGCGAATTATGTTTATGCGCGACGGGAGCATTGTCAGCGAACTCCAGCTTCCCAAGTTTGACGGAACGGATATGGATCGCAGGGTAGAGAGTGTAACGGCGAAAATGCTGGAAATCGGAATATGATATTTAATTAATTGTGTAAAACCCCTTCGTTTAAGGACGAAGGGGTGCTTTATCGTGAATGGGCGTTAAGATGAACAGGTTACTTAGATGGGCTACTTATATACATGTTCCGGTACACAGCTGGCGTGAGGTTCTCGAACTTTTTGAAGGTTTTGATGAAATAGCCCGTATCGCAGAAGCCTAAATCATCGCTCACTTGATGGATCGGCGAATCGGTTGATTCCAGCAGCTGCTTAGCCCATTCAATCTTGAGCCTGGCGATGAAGACGGAGAAATTCTCTCCCGTTTCTTTTGTAAAGATGCGGCTGAAGTAGCTTGGACTAATATGGCATAGCTTAGCCATCTCTTTCAGGCTGAAACTCTCATGTTTGTGTGCAAAAATGTAATCAAACGCAGGTTGAAGGATAGTGTTCGAAGAGACGAATCTTTGAGCACCATTCTTCAATTTGGTATCGATCAGCGCCCCTGACAGCTCATGCTGGATGGATTGGATGTTGCGTACGGCTCGATTGGGCTCATGATGAAAGGCTTCCATGGAAGCTGGCGTATCCGTGCCGGAAGTGAGCACCTTTTTGTATAAATCGATCGTGGTATGCTTGTGAATGGCTTCTTCTACAATATAGGTGCTTAATTGCAGCAGCAGATCCACGCACTTCGTAACTTCATCGTAGGATAAGACGGGCAGCGCATCATAGTGCTCCTCGAGTTCCTTGAATTTTCGATTGGACTCGACGTTAGGTGGCCGTGATACAATCTGTTCCAGCATCGGAGCGTCGGGTTCACGAAGCTTGAGCTGTCCGGCCATAATTGCACCTAGATACTGGTTATCTATAATGATGGGGATAGCAATATCGATAATATTAAAGTGGCATAAATAGATATAGGGCTTGTTCAGCCGAACGGCTTCAATGCCCGCACGGGCATCACATTTTTGACAGTATTGCGAGAGATGGGCATCTTGGCGTACGCCATGACAGAAGGGCTGACAATAGCTGTGTTTGGTTACGGGTACACCTTTGTAATCAATCGTAAGAATCGCCATTTTGGTAACGAGCGATAAGGAATCCTGCAGCTTCTCCCATTTCTCCAAATCAATGATTTCTTCTAAATCGAACCGGGATTTGGACATGACGATGTTCTCCTAAAAAAGTTATAGTAGTTCTACTGAATATTATATCGAATGATTCTATTATAGGACAAGATAATACAATTTTTTATAAAGATAACAAAAAAATACGATAAGAAAACGCTTTAATCAAACCTTATTGTTTCATGCTTCCCGAATATTTGTAACCTATAATGATAGATATAATATGAAGCCCAGGAGGAATGAACATGAGAAGAGCGTTTATTAGCCCGACGAAATACGTGCAAGGTGAGAATGAATTATATAATTTAGGCTATTTTGTTAAAACATTTGGTGAATCCGCCCTGCTGATTGCTCATCCCGATGATGTTGCCCGGGTGAAAGACAAACTGGAGTCAACGAAACAGAAGTTTAATATAACGCTGGTAGAAAGCGGCTTTCATGGTGAATGCTCTCGGCAGGAGGTTGCCAGATTACAGGCCTTGGCCAAAGAGCATCAATGTGCCTGCACGATTGGTCTCGGCGGTGGCAAAGCCATTGATACGGCAAAATGCGTCGCTGAAGGCGAGGCCCTGATCATCGTACCGACGATTGCGGCAACCGATGCACCGACTAGCCACTCGGCGGTACTTTATACTCCGGAAGGGGAGTTCGATGATTATGCGTATTTTAAGCAAAGTCCGAGCGTAGTCATGATTGACACGACGGTGATTGCTAATGCACCGACTCGTTTTCTCGTAGCTGGAATGGGGGATGCGCTCTCTACCTACTTTGAAGCAAGAGCAACCGCCAATTCGTATTCGAATGTCAATGCTGGTCTGCCATGCGGTGTTCGCGAAGGGGTGTGCGGCGAGGCAAAAGGGACTGTTACAGCCCTCGGAATTGCCAAACTGTGCTACGAAACACTGCTTAAGAATGGATACAAAGCGAAGCTGGCATGCGATCAAAATATCGTCACGCCTGCGTTAGAGGATATCATTGAGACGAATATTCTATTATCCGGTCTGGGCTTCGAGAGCGGCGGTTTGGCGGCGATTCACGCTATTCATAACGGCTTGACTGCTTTGGAAGGAACACATCATTATTATCATGGCGAGAAAGTAGCGTTCAGTACGATTGCTCAATTAATGCTTGAGAATGCGGATCGTGCCGAAATGAAGGAAGTGCTGGACTTCTGTCTGTCGATCGGTCTTCCTGTATGTTTGGCGGATATCGGAGTCGAGCATGTGACTTACGAGGAACTGCTTGAGGTTGCCAAGAAAGCATGTATCGCGGAGGAATCCATTCATTCGATGCCATTCCCGATTTCTGAAGAAGCAGTGGCGTCGGCTATTATGGCCGCAGACCAGCTGGGACGTCAATATAAAGTGAATAAGGAGGTATAAAATGAAGAAATTGATGAACGTGCCGGAAACGCTGGTTCGGGAAATGTGCAATGGGCTAGTTCTGGCACATCCTGAGTTGGACTTCAACTCCAAGTACAAAGTGATTTCCAAAAAAGAGATCAATCAAGAAAAAGTGACGCTGATCAGCGGCGGCGGAAGCGGACACGAACCGGCTCATGCCGGATTCGTGGGGGGCGGCATGCTGGATGCTGCCGTGTGCGGAGATGTGTTTGCTTCCCCATCCCAAATTCAGGTATATCAAGCGATTCGCAGCTCTGCGAGCAAGAAGGGAACGCTGCTTATTATCAAGAACTACAGCGGCGACATTATGAATTTCAAAAATGCGGCTCATCTCGCTAGCGAAGATGGCCTTCAAGTAGATTATGTCAAGGTTGATGATGATATTGCTGTGGAAGACAGTCTCTATACAGTAGGGAGACGTGGAGTTGCCGGAACGGTACTCGTTCATAAGATCGCCGGAGCGGCGGCAGAAGCTGGTCTGTCCCTGCCTGAAGTGAAGGAAGCGGCACAGCACGCGATTAATCATGTGCGCAGCATCGGCTTCGCTTTTACCTCCTGTACGGTTCCGGCCAAGGGGTCCCCGACATTCCATATCGATGATCACGAGATGGAATACGGCGTTGGCATTCACGGCGAACCGGGAATTCGCAGAGAAACAGCGGTGACTGCGGATGAGCTAGCCCAGCGGATGGTTACGTCTTTGCTAGACAACTTGCAGATGAATGATTCAGCGGAACAAGAGATTGCCGTATTGATCAATGGATTTGGCGGCACGCCCTTGCAGGAGCTGTACTTATTAAACAATTCCGTGATACGCGAATTGACGGCCCGAAACAAGCGGGTATTCAAAGCTTTTGTCGGTAATTACATGACCAGCATCGATATGGCTGGCGCGTCAGTTACGATTATGAAGCTGGATGAGCCACTCAAGAAGTGGCTCTCCGCACCATGCGATACGCCAGCCTTGTCGATCAAAGGTCCATTTGAGCCAGTGAATTATGTAGAGGTAATCCAGGAAGAGAAGCCGGAGGGTAAGGTTTCGTATACTAATAACACGGAAGCTGCCGCAGCGGTGATTAATAATAACCGTCTCTCCTTGCAAAACATCGTATTTCTTGTCGACCAAATGAGCGAGGTCATTATTAAGAATGAAGTTCCGTTCTGCGAGCTGGACGCCCATGCCGGAGATGGTGATTTCGGCATGAGTGTTGCCAAGGGCTTCAAGCAGCTAAAGGAGGAATGGGACGATATTCTAAACCATCACCTCAGTGAAATCGGTGATTTCCTTGATGCCTGCTCGATGATCATTATGGAGCATTGCGGCGGGGCTTCCGGACCGATCTGGGGGTCCGCATTCCGAGCGGCGAGTAAATCTGCCGGTCAGAAGCAGGAGTTGTCTGTTCAAGAGGTGGCTAATATGATGCAGGCCGTTGTCAAAGGAATCCAGGATACGGGTGAAAGATCATTCGGAAGAGGAGCTGTCGTTGGCGACAAGACATTGATCGATGCACTCGTACCGTTCGCAGATGCCTGGTCGCAGAGTGCAGAGCAAGGCGAAGACATGAAGCAGGCAGCAACCAAAGCAGCGGAAGCGGCTGTGCTTGGAGCCCAGAAGACGGCCGACATTGTTGCCCGAATGGGAAGAGCAGGTACTGTTGGCGAACGCAGCATTGGTTATCCGGATGCAGGTGCTCACGCACTCGGGGTTATTTTCACGGAGCTTGCGAAAGTGATGAAGTAATCTCCTAAATCTCATATGAGAGAAGTTCGAACAGAACAGTGTGTGATGCCTGTGTGACGTCATAATTATTGATAAAACTTTTCAAATTATCAAATCCTGATTTAGTATAGTCATCTCCTGAATCAGAGGCTCCATTACCCATTGCAAAATAAAAACAGCGGTGATTATAAGCAACAGAGCCAGGAGGAGCTCCGCTCACTAATGAACTTTCTTTTTGAAGTGTTACTAACACTACCTTTGGGTTTATACCATTGAGAGTTGCTGCACTGCTAATTTATAGTGAACAGGTTTATCCTCAAGCGAAATACCAGTCCTGCTGCGTCCACGTGGTACGCAGCATAGCCCATAAAGTACGTGTGAGCGATCGTCTTGAGATATGCCATACTTCAAAACCGTCTATCGTGCGGAGAACGAAGAACAAGGAAGGGTCGCTCTGGAAGAGTTTTGTACCAAGTGGAAATCCAGCTATCCCCTGGTTGTGAAATCTTTACAGGAAAATCCCTATATATTCACGTTCTACAGCCTTCTAGAATCCATCTGGAGAACATTTGGGAATGGGGATTTCTTCAATGTATCGCCACTGGTTTGTTATTGATATCGATCGATCATAGGCTAGGCGGAGATTTGTTGGCAGTTGCAGAGGCTTGGACGATAGATAGTTAAATATAATCACCTTCAAGGGAATACAATCATGTCGTCAAGACATGGAGATAACCTTGGAGGTGTTTTTCACGTTGGTAACAAGAGTCAGCTGTCTGAACACACGAAAAAATCACACCGTAATAGCAGATTATTATTAGAAGTTAAGGTGCAGCAATGGTTTAATATGCACAGTTGCTGCATTAAATTGATCAGTAAACTCTCTGGAATTCTCGTATTCTTCTGGTAGATTATTTAGAAATAATTGGATCTGCGTGACTACCTTTAAGTGTATTTCAGGATCGACATGATGACCCTCTAATTGATTTTTTACAAGATAACCATATTCATTCCTAAATATCGAAAAATCATTGATGAGAATATCTATATCGGGGAAACCTTTAGTATTTTCTTTTAGTAGAGTTAATTGGTCATTCACTAAAATAATGGAAGTATACACATCAAGCATGTGCACAACATCTCCATTAGACTTGGTCTCGTTTGTTTGAGAAAGTGTCTCATCTAACCGCTGTACTCTCGCAACAAAACCCGTATAATAAGACGAATTAACCTCAAATTCTTTCTTAGTGTTTACATTGTCAATGAATATAATAAGTGAAGCAATGATCAAGAATACGGTAACCAATAGGATGATTCTGGAATGATTTTTCTTCATAGTTCATTCAGCTAGTTGGTCTACCCAACTCTCCCGGGAATTTTTATAATCAGATCGAAAATAAATGAACACAACAGTAGTGATGCTACCATAAAAATGAAGGCTTCTCTATTAGTATATTTTTCCTCTTTTGGAGGTTGATAGCTCAATAAAATCAAGAAGGCAGCCGATCCACGTTGGCCAGCTGCCTTGTTTGCTATCCTATTTTAGAAATTCCCCCTGTGATCAAGTTGCTGGTGGTACCTCTTACAGCGCGATTACTTTTCTCTTTTTTCTTCCCTGCAAGAGATAATATATAGCGATGTCCGCTAACACGACGATAGCCATCGCGATATATAAATTTTTAAAGCCTAAGACGGGGATTAAAAATCCGATGATAAACGGACCAAACCCTGCACCAAAATCTGCAAACATAAAGAAGGTTGAAGTTGCCAAACCCATTCGGTCTCGCGGCGCTGCTTTCACAGCAATGGCTTGGGCACTTGGGATAAATGATCCATAACCGACCCCAACCAAAACGGCGGATATCAACAGCGTGTAGCCATGATGTACTTGACTTATCACCAGAAAACCGATAGCAAGAATGATAAGTGCCGGATACACCACAACGTTCTCTCCCTTTTTATCAAACAACCGCCCTGTGAATGGTCTTGATACCAAAGTAGCAATAGCATAAACAATAAAGAATAGGCTGGCCACATCCACTAAATGGATTTGCTGCGCATAGGTGTTAAGGAACGAGAGAATACTGGAGTAGGCCAATCCAATGAAAATGCTGACAATCGAAATTGGAAGTGCCTTCGGTTCAAAGAAGCTGCTTAGCTTAAAGCTTTTTGTTGGATTCAATTGCGCTTGATTGATTGTCTCTTTTGGAACACTTATCCATACAGAAATCAGGAGACTCATCACAATTAATACGGCACATATAACAAAATTCATCTGAAATCCATAATGCTGATTAATATAAATACCGAGGAACGGACCAATCGCGGAAGCGATGGTCGTGCTTAGCGCATAGTAACCCGTACCTTCGCCGCGTCGCTCATTCGGAATGACGTTTGCCACTATAGTTCCTGTTGCGGTCGAAGCAATTCCAAATCCAATACCGTGCAAAAAACGGATAAGCAAGAGCAGAGGTAAACTCGTGACTGCAAAATATAGGAGTACCGCAATCAGAGAAAAAACAATTCCGAAATACAGCATCTTTTTTCGTCCGATTCTCTCAATAGATTTGCCTGAATAAAGACGCCCGAATAACATACCGATGATAAAAATGCCTGCGGCCAAGCCACTCATGCTAGCTGAAGCATGAAACTTCTCTGCCGTAAATACGGTAATGCAGGCAATTAATAAATAATGGATAAAGTACAGAAAAAAATTCGTAAGGGATACCACCCAAAAATCTTTTGTCCATAATTTCGTTGCATCCAATGGAAAGGACCTTCTTTCTATTTAATTTCCATTTTTGACTTGCCAGATAGGGTTGTCACTCCTTGAAATCAGCTTACATATTTCATTTTACGATTGTATAATATTAATGTAAAATTAAAATTACTGATACTTACATAAGTAAAAATGATATATGGGTGTGATAATTATGAATTTCGAACAGTTGGAATATATAAAAGAAGTGATAGATACCAAATCAATGTCTATAGCTGCGGAAAATCTGCACGTATCGCAATCGGCCATCAGTCAATCCATCTCTTTGTTGGAAAAAGAATTCGGGGTCCAAATTTTCAAGCGATCGCGGCTTGGAACGATTCCGACAGAAGAAGGAAAAACCATTATCAAAAAAATAATGGAAATATTAAAAAAAGCTGATGAACTACGGGAAGAAGTGCATTCCCTAACGTCTACTTACAACGGGGAACTGCATGTCGCTACAAGTCCAAGCATATTCATGGCATTTTTACCAAAGGCACTCGCCAGATTCAGAGAAGATTATCCGCAAATCAACGTGATGATCAAAGAAATGGAAAGCCAAGAGATCATGAAGGAAGTGGAGCAGAAGAAAGCTGATTTGGGATTAATCACACTATTTAATAATGGTGAAGAGATGCTTCCTAAAGACATAACGCTGCAATCTTTTCGTCATCAGGGAAGGTTTAATGTTATTGTTCCCAACCATTCCGAGCTGGCACTGAATCAAGAATTACAACTTATGGATGTCAAGGAGTATCCTTTTGTTTTATACGATCGAAGTTTTTACAATAATCTGATCGAGGATTTTGAGAAGCATTATGGACCGCTCAATATTATTTTTAGAACGACTAACTCGGAGGTAGTTAAGAAGACTGTATCTGAGGGGTTGGGCATAGCTTTGATGACCAGCTTGATGATTAAAGACGATCCCTATTTGGAAAGTGGAAGAATTCTTGCGATTCCGCTAAGCTATCCATTTAACTTTAACCTTTCGGTGGGTGGAATTTATTATAAAAATCGCAATCAGTATGGATTGATTAAAAAGTTTCTCGAATATGTAGAGATATGAGCAAGAACCTTGATATGTTGGCAGTCAGCCGTTAAATATAGCATTAAATTCACATTCAGACAAAACTAAACAACCAGTCGCCGATTCAAGTTGGGGACAGGTTGAATATCCTCTCGTCCTAGGACACGAGATCGCCGGGATTGTTTCTCAGGTTGGTTCGGAAGTGACCAAGTATGCTGTTGGCGATCGTGTAGGCGTAGGCTGCATGGTTGACTCCGTTCTCGATTGACAATGAAGTATTCACGGTAGGGATGCCTGACAATCCGACGAGCCGGGACTTTATCTCAAGGCTGCCATTGACGCTTACGTTTAAGGAATATGGCGGATTCGAGAAATTGACTATTTTGGATGAAGGGTTGACTACGGAAGGCGCCCCGTCAGGAAGCGTACCGGAAGTGGGGGATATCGGTTATTACGCCCCTTGGAAAGATGTAAACATGTATTATCAAGATTGGAGCTATTCAAGCGAACTGGTTAAAATAGGAAAGATTGAATCTGACCTTGAGGCGTTTACCAACAAGCTTCAGTCTATGAACGATGATTTCACAGTAACGTTTGAAAAAGTGAAGTAAAGAGCTGGTGATTACCGGATCGTGGGACCCTTTTACAGAATAGGCTGCAGCATCGCAGTAGTACATTCAAGCATTCGCATGCTATCCCTGGAACATACGAACTGATAATTAATATTCAGGTCCCAGAGTGAAGTTTATGGCCTATGCGATATAAAAAAACGGACACTTTTTAAACATTAATGTTTAAAAAGTGTTGGGAATAAGATATTCTATAAGCTATAAAGCAATTTAGATTATTGATAATTGGAGGCGTTTACATGAACGGTTGGATTCAAGCAGGTACGGTAGATGAACTTCAAGAGCAAGGCCCGAAGCTGGTCAAGGGAGGCATCGTAGTTTTTTATCACGAGGATAAGGTGCATGCACTTGACAACCGCTGCCCTCACCTCGGTTTTCCGCTTCATATGGGAAGCTTATGCAACGGAATTTTAACATGTCATTGGCATCATGCGAGGTTTGACGTATGCAGCGGCGGAACGCTTGATCCTTGGGCGGACGATGTTCCGGTACACGACGTAACCATTCATCAGGGATGGATTTGGGTCAATCCGAATTCAAGGAACAGCAATCAAGTACAGCAGTACAAAGACCGGCTTCTGAACGGTCTTGAACAAAATATCGGGCTTGTCATAGCCAAGGCCATAGTCGGATTAATGGAGGCGGGTGTTCCAGAGACGGACATTGCAGCGATCGGGATCGAGTTTGGAGTTAAACAGCGCAGGCAAGGGTGGGGTTCCGGATTAACCATTCTGGCTGCGATGGCTAACATTCTGCCAAAGCTTGATAAACAAGGCCGCATCCTTGCGTTGTTCCAAGGATTAGTGCACACGGCGCGCGAATCAGCCGGAAGCGGAACGCGCTACTTGCTCGACCCGCTTCCGAATACAAGCGTCTCCGAAGAACGATTAACGGAATGGTACCGCGATTGTATGGAGGTTCGGGATACACGCGGCGCGGAACGGGTACTGCTGACAGCCGTACAAGCGGGAGTCGATGATACGCGGTTGTTCACTATGATGAGCATGGCGGCGACAGACCATTTTTATATTAATGGCGGTCATACGCTGGATTTCCATAACAAGGCATTCGAGAGTTTGAAGTATGTCGGACAGGAACAACGCAAATATGTCCTTGCTTCACTCGTTCCTATGTTCGGAAATGTATCCCGCAGCGAAGAGCTTCATAGCTGGCAGTCTCCGGTCAATTTGGTTCAACCATTGAAGGAAGCCTTTGAGGAGCTTTCTAAAAAGGACATATCCTCTGAAAGCGGCAGTTCTGACATCGATGACGAAGAGCTGTTCCAAGCGCTGCTTGGAGACGATCCACTTCAGACGGTTCGCATGTTGAAGGACGCATTGCTCGGAGGTGCCTCTCCGGTGCGCATTTCGCAAATTGCCGCTCTGGCTGCTGCGGAACGGATCGTTCGCTTCCATACGAATAATGATTTTGGGGATTGGATCTCAGTCCTGCACACGTTTACGCATGCTCATGCCGTTCACGAAGGCTTGATCCGTTCCGCCGATTCCATGCTGGTTCGCGGTATTTTCCACACGGCGGCTACCATTTACCTTGACCGGTTTTTGAACATTCCGGCTGCCCCGAGACCGAAGGTATTGGACACGGCGAAGGAAGTACCGGAGCCAACGGAGTTGCTAGAGATTCTAGACAAGCAACAGCAAGTGGCGCCAGCAGCGGCATGGGTGATCAGCTATCTGGGCAGCGGCGGAGAGCCGGAGCCATTATTCAATGTACTGGGTCATGCGCTGCTTCGAGAGGATGCGGAATTCCATACCTTCCAGATGTACGAGGCGGCCGTGGCGGAATATGACCGCTGGGCTTCCGAGTCTGGACCGTTCGCTGAGAAGGCTCGTGAAACGCTGATTGTTGCGGTTACCCGTTATTTGGCGTCACACGCCCCGACTTCCCGTGAGACGCCTCATACGGCTAAAATTGCATGGCGGCTCCATCGCGGCGAGAAATTGTTCGAAGAAAAATAAAATGCACAATGGATCAAGAAACAGAGACAGAGTATGGGATAACAAATTGAACATCGGTAACGAGCACAAGTTAACATAAAAAGAGAAAGAAAACGGCTCGATTGGTAGAAGAGGGCGCCGTTCACGCCGAAATTGCAAAATCAGTACAAAATACGTTTGAAGCAAACAAGCAGACGAATAACGATTTGACAGATATGAGGATCAAAATGACCTTCAACAACGAAGAATTCATAATTAAAATGTATGATAATCCGACGAGCCGGGATTTTATGTCAAGGCTGCCATTAACCCTCACGTTTAAGGATCATGGCGGGTTTGAAAAATTGACCATTTTGGATAAAGGGTTGACTATATAAAAGTAACATTTTCCTTATGTGATTCAGGGATATTACCCCATATTGCTGAGCACTTTCATGTCAGTGTATCTAAAGCGGGGTTGTTAGTGAGTCTTTTTGCCCTTGTTGTTGCCATATCAGGTCCGACCATGCCGTTATTATTTTTTGGCATAAAACGTAAGAAGGCGATGCTGCTTGTTCTTGGTATTTTCGTTGTAGGCAACATTATTTCTATCTGGACTTTGTAGGTATAAATGAAGGAGAAGATAGTCTCGACGTCCTCTCGAACAGGTTGATACGGACATTGAGGCGAATCTTGCTGATGTTGCTCCCGTCGGAGCATGGGCATTAGCTAATCCGGACGTTGTTGAACGAATCAAAACGGGTGCTATGTTTAACGAACCAGATCGTACAACATTTTACGGTGGAGGCAGCAAAGGTTACACGGACTACCCATTTTTAAATTCCAAATAAGATGAGGAGCACTGCAAGAACTGTTGATGTACAGTTCTTGTTTTGTTTTTTTACGAAACCGGAAGATTAGCTTGTCTCTACTTTAGTCACTTTAATGCCTCTCCGTAATTTTTCCAGATATTGAACAATTCGATTCATTCTGTTGAATAATAAACGGAAAGCCTATCTTTAACCATTGAACACATCCTGTATCCCTATATTTATAGAACCACAGGTATCCAGCCTGTTAGCAGGGCGCCGCCATCCGAATGGTTATTTGCGGAGAGTTCGCCTCCGTGCAGCCTTATAATTTTTTGCGATATCGCCAGACCTAATCCGCTGCCGCCGGTTGAACGGTTTCTGGATGCTTCGCCACGATATAGAGGTTCAAAAATTCGCTGCAGTTCTTCCAGGGAGAACCCTGGCCCCGTATCATGAATCGTAAACTGGATCTTGTTATCAACTTTGTGACATTGAACAATAATCTCGCCATAAGCGGGAGTGTATCTGATGGCATTATCCAGCAAATTGTTCATCGCTCGTTCCAATAATTGATTGTCACCTTTAATGAAGGAGTCTTCTGAAATATGGCACGAGATGGAGATATGCTTTTGCTGAGCTAAAGGACTTAGATTATCAATTGATTTCTGGATGATGGTCTTAATATCCATTGTCTGGTTATGGAGCTTCATCTCTACATGTTCCATTTTTGTAAACGTGAAAAGATCTTCTACTAACCCATCCAATTGCGCCGATTTCTCTTTACATACGGCTATATATTTAGCTATTTGATCTGGGGATTGGGCGATGCCTTGCTCCAGGCCATCCAGGTAACCTCGTAATGCGAACAATGGGGTTCGCAAATCATGCGCGATGGCTGTGATCACGAATCGACGTTTTTCCTCCAATTCCGCTTGTTTTTGAATAGATGCCTGAAGTCCTTCAATCATCACTTCGAATCCATCACGTACCTCCGAGATTTCGGTGATTCTGGACTGAGGCAGCTCCACCTCCCAATCTCCTGCGGCAATTTGCCTAGCTGCCAAGCTCATCTTCTCAAGAGGCTTCAGAAGGAACCTTCGCATTTCAACACCGATTATAAAGAAGGCCAATAATATTCCAGCTAATATCGAAATGATCGGTATTGTATTTGAATTCGGCATATAAATGACGACATTTCCAAGCAACCGACTGTCTTCTATGACGGAGAACCGTTCGCTTGAGGATAATCTACTGTTCTTCTCCGGATTAGACCGATAAATTTCCTGATCTGTTGCGGATACAATAACTGCTTCCATCTGGGTTTGTTGCAATTGGGTATGTAATTGATTTTGCCAACTTGGATCACTCCACTTGTCCGTGCTGCTTTCGATCAGCTGTATGGTCTCTTTCAAATTTTTCTGCATCATTTCATCTCGAGGGCCTTTTTTTGTAAAGCTGAGTGTTCCTGTCTCCATGAAGTGAGCTGAAACAAAGAAGAGCCACGGCACGATCATTAGAAAGAAAAGGATCAGTATGATAAATGAACGAATGCGAAGAGTTCTCATGTTATCCTCCTTCAAAGCGATACCCTATTCCCCATATATTGACCAGATATTGAGGGTGATTCGGATCGGGTTCGATTTTATCGCGCAGACGACCGAGGTGCACCCGAATCGTATGCCTATCACCTACTCCATTCCACAGTTTGGAGAGGAGCTGATCATATGAAAAAACATGCTTGGGATGTTCGAGAAATAGCTGTAACAGCTCGTATTCCCTGGGTGTGAGCACGATATTTTTTCCATCAACCGTCACTTCTCTTGAAGATAGATTTAGCTTGATGTGACCAAAATCCAAGATTTTGTCCTCTATTTGCAGCCCAGAAGAAGACCGGCGCAATACAGCCTTTACCCGAGCTACGATCTCACCGGGTGAGGCGGATTTGACGATATAATCGTCGCCGCCAAGCGTCAACCCGCGAATCTTGTCCACATCATCACTGCGTGCGCTCAAGAAAAGGATAGGTACATTACTCTCGGCCCGAATCCGGCGGCATAACTCCAATCCGTCCTGTCCCGGCATCATGATGTCAAGAATAATACAATGAATGGAATTTTGCTTTAACAAGGCCCAAGCTTGAGAAGCATCGTAAGCAGTTATAACTTTGAAATTCTCATATTCCAAAAAATCCTTCAATAGTTCGACAATACTTGGGTCATCGTCTACTACCAGTATCGTAAGTCCTTCGATCATGAATATCCCACCTTTGAGCCTAGTCTATCATTTATTTTTACTAGAACAAGCGTAATTTCATGTTTTGTGATGCTGTGTTTATACTTTTGTTACCATTGTTCAGCTTAGTTTGAGATATTCATTTGTTATCATTTTTTTGTGGAACGAGTCGCAGGTTTGGAAAGTCAACACACTGACTTGAAATTAAAGGGGGTTTATCAATGTTAATGGTTCAAATCGTGTTATTTGATGGCTTCGATCTTCTGGATGCCCTTGCACCGTACGAAGTTTTTAGTGCTGCTGAAATATATGCTGAAAACGCGTTAAGCATAGAACTTGTCACTGCTGAAGGTCCAAGATCCGTCGCTAGCGGAACCAAAGGTTTGATAATTGAAGCGAGTGGCAGACTGAATCCGGAACAAGCGGGCATCATTCTGATACCTGGTGCGTCGGGCGATCCCACAGGTGAGGGTCCCGATTCGCCCCCTGCAATTCTGTCGCGAGCTATGAATACAGAATTGACAGGGATGATCGGGCAGGCACTGGAACAAAAAGACATCATCGTTGCTACAGTTTGTGGTGGTTCTCTGTTACTGGCTATGGGAGGGCTACTGGAAAGCAGACCGGCAGTAACGCATCATATGGGAATGGATGCACTTGGAGCAACTGGTGCCACTCCTGTGCGGGCGCGTTTAGTGGACAATGGGAACCTGGTTACAGGCGGCGGTGTTACTTCAGGACTCGATGTAGCGCTGTATCTGGTGGAAAGAGAGCTCGGACCACGCATCGCACACGCGGTAGAGCAGCTATTCGAGTATGAACGGAGAGGAACGGTATGGCGGGAAGAGGGAATTATGCCTAGCTCTCATGTGGCAGTGACTGATGAAGAAACGAACATGGCAATGAACAAAGCGGGGATGACTAACACCGAGGACATAAACTCAGCCATGGAAACTGACTTTAACGGAGACTGGGATACGACAATCGCAACACCTGTTGGTAAACTGGAAGTGAGGCTCTCCATCGCCATAAGGAACGGAATCATACAAGGCAAGGCAACTCAAGGGGATGAGACGGTCGAATTTATAACCCCCTTACTTCAAGGCAACAAGCTTACCTGGTCGCTGCGAATCACGAAGCCCATGCGATTAAACCTGAAATTTGAAGTGACTGCCGATGGATATCAGATGACTGGATTGGCCAGGGCTGGTATCCTGCCGGCATCCAAATTAACAGGCAAGAGGGTATTCTGACATGCGAATACATAGGAATAGTGATACGGAGGGAGCTTTAGATCGCATGAAGAATCGGAAGTTATTATATAGACTCTTAGCCGGTATCAGTATTGTATTTATCCTTTACAGCTTGGTGGCTAATTTTATTAGCGATCCCGAAGCTACTGGGTTTCTAAGCCATAAAATTGGCTTAAAGCGCGAGCTTAATCTTCCGGCCTGGTTAACCGTCATGCGTATTCATGTTGTGTTTGCCTGTATCGCCATGGCGGCGGGGCTGTTAAACTTTTCGCGTAAAATCTTTGACAAAAGCCGCAGATTCCACCGCCTAAACGGCTATGTCTATTTATTGTCCGTACTTGTTGTCGTGATTACTTCCGGATACATGGCGCCTTACGCTACAGGTGGAAAAATAAGCAGTATCGGTTTCAATGCTCTTAATATGATTTGGTTGGTTATCACCATTGTGGCGTTCGTACAGATTAAAAAGAAACGAATCCTCCAGCACCGGAGCTGGATGATCCGAAGCTACGCTTTTTGTTTTACGAACATGTTAATTCATCTTATTACCACCCTATTTCATCAGGGATTCGGTCTCGTTTACGTTACCAGCTATACAATTGGCGTTTACGGCACTATCGTGCTGCTGCTGGTCATTCCTAGTATTATCATTAAAATGATAGGTCAATCTGTGAGATAGCGTGAAACAGAATGATCACCTAACCTGTTATTATTCAATTCATAAGACAACGCTAAATAACCAGTCGCTGAATAATTTCAGGAGACTGGTTATTTAGCTTGAAAGGTGCATTGATCCCTAATCTATAATTTTTCATAGTGTTGAACCAAGGGCTTATTTTGATATGATAGAAAAAGAAAAAAATGGGAAGTAGGAAGTAGAGAGTATGGACAAAAAGGCGAAGAAGATCTTAATGCAAACATTTTGGTCATCCAGCGGCTGGAAGAGTAGTCCTCTGCCGTTCGCTGGTGAGGATTATGAGTATGCAAAAAGCAAGGGGCTGATGTTCGATCCCATCACAATCGGGCACGATGAGTTGATACAGAGGCTCCACAGCCTGCATCAGGAGGTTACTAAAGAGAGGGTAGCTGCCGCATACCTGCACAGCTTATCCACGAGACAAGTTCATTTGCGTAGCGCGCTCTCCAGCTGGGCGCTAACCTCGCATCTGCCACTACATACGTACGAAGAACGGCGCTCGGCCTTGCCGAATTACAGCAGCTGCGGGGATTGCAATCACGCCGGGCTTCAGTCGGATCGTGACTATCTGCAGGCCGACCTGAACGTGCTAAATTTCGAACGTGTCAAATGGGGAGGCATCCGTTTGAATCACCTGCTCTACTGCTGGCTGGACCTGGAGCAGCTAAGCCATGAAGAGAGCTTGCCGGTAAGCGATGAGGATATTGGCATCCTGCACAATCTGCTTAGAACGGTCGAAGAATGCGGTGAGCAAGAAAGCCCCCGTCATCTGGAAAAACGCTGGAAGGATGTGCTGCCTTCAAGCAAGCATGAACGAGATGTGCTTATGGAAATTTGGGGATATACCGGCATATTGGCTCCGCAGGATACGCCTCGAACACGCCCGAGGAGGGACGATGATTTCTTCTCGATGTCGGAGTGGCAAGGAAGCGACGGATATTCCCGGAAAGCGTTAGAGTTCTATTTTGGTAAATATCTATAGATTGTGTTCAGTCATAATGCGTTAAAGTCTGCGTACCAGTTCAGGTTTATAGAGGAGGTATCTATATGAAGCAGCAATTCGAAACGTTGTATGCTCATGGAGCACTGTCTTATACCAAGGATGCTTTAGACAGCTTAGGGATGCCCGAAGATGCAGCAGAATTACTAGTGCAATGGGGACTACCGGACTTTGATAAACAGGAGCCTGCTTTAGGCGTTTTATTTCATGAAGCTCTTCAGCTTAAGAACGTTCATGGAGACTATATCGCAATCGGAAGAGAGATTTGGGGCGAAGGGCTTCATGTCGCGATGAATACAGACACAGGGGGGATTTGGGCAGTAACCGAGGATGGTGCACAGAAACCCACTTATATGAACGCCTCCATCGAAAGCCTGCTCACATTCATGGACAGGGTACTTGTATTCAAACAACAGACAGAACACTTACAGCCCGATCTTCCTCCCATGATCTTGACGGCAGAACAATCTCGCCAGATGCTTGAGAAGTTCAGAAGAGGAGAGATCAAGCCGAAAACCCGCCCGGACGCCTCGCAGATTCAGCGTGAGTGGAAGGCAGCCTTTGAGCAAATGAAGGGAGAGCTTAAAGACATAGATCTTACTGCCGTTCGTTCCTCTTCTTGGTGGGGAATCGTGCTCGAGGAAATGAAGGATCGCTTGCGTTAGTGGAACAATGGGGCGTCATGGAGCACGGCATGAATAGGTGATACTCCAACAACTGCTCATCATTACAAAGAGGCTAACCGCTTTCGCGGTTAGCCTCTTATGATTATACGGATGATTCCCGCCACGAAGTCCTGTGACCTTCGGAGGAAAAGTAGATAAATCGCCACCTACTCCTTCACAGATCCAATCAGCAAGCCTTTAATAAAATACCGCTGCAGGAAAGGATAGAACAGCACGACCGGTCCGATCGTTAGAATGGCGGTAGCCATCTTCACCGATTCCTGAGGAAGCGTCTGGCTGCCAAGAATGGCTCCGCTGCTCTGCATCTGTTGGATCATGCTGATTTCGGAGTTCAGCTTGAACAGCAAGTATTGAAGGGGATAGAGCTTCTCATTGTCCACCAGCATGATGGCGTTGAACCAGTTGTTCCAATAGGCAATGCCATAGAAGAGCGTGATTGTGGCAATGACGGGCATGCACAGCGGGAAGAAGATCCGGAACGCGATATAGAAATCGCTCGCACCGTCAATCTTGGCCGCCTCCGTGAGGGATGGCGGAATTTGGGACATATAGTTACGTACGAGAAACAGATTAAACGGGTTGAACACCAAGGATGGAATGATCAGGGCCCAGATCGTGTTACTTATACCGAGATTGAGGTTGATCAGGTACCAGGGCACCAAGCCCGTGTTAAACACCATTGTGATAAAAAAGAACAGTCCGAGTCCGTTGCGATAACGGATATGCTTGGCGGCTAGCGTATAGCCAGCCATGGATGTAATGGTGACGGCCAGGACCGTACCGACCACCGTCACAAGGATTGAAATCATGTAGCTTCTGTACAGCGGTGTGCTGCCGAACAGGAGCAGCTTGTAGGCATCAAGGGACAGCTCGGTCGGAAACAGCTGGTATCCGAATTGTTTAATGCTGGCTTCATCTGTAAAGGACACCATGAGCACCAGCAGCATCGGCAAGATGCAGAGGATGGAGATAATGCCGATCAGAACGGCGTTAACACCGTCGGCAAATTTAGGTCTGGACGTCATCTAGGTTTCGCTCCTTTCCGAATGGTTCCGTTTTCATCTTAGAACAATGCATGGTCCGGATTCACCTTTTTCACGATTTTGTTGCTGCTCCATACAAGAATAAATCCAACTACAGATTGATACAGACCGACAGCCATTGCTTGTGCCGGATTCCCGATGGTGCGGAGGGAACGGAACACATACGTGTCGATGACGTCGACGGTAGGATACAACAGGCCATTGTCCTTCACGATGGCGTATATCATGTCGAAGCTGCCATACATGATTTTGCCCAAGGCCAGCAAGGTTAGAATCGATACGGTCGGCAGCATTAGCGGAATGGTAATATGGCGAATGAGCTGCCAACGTGTGGCACCGTCGATCCGGCCAGCTTCGTAGTAGCTGTCATCAATCCCTGTAATGGCCGCCAGATAGATGACGAGGTTCATTCCGAGATCCTTCCATACCGCCGCGGTTGTAAGAATCCCGGTCCAGTATTGTGGAGAGGCATACCAGTTGATGGGATCGATATGGAAGAATGCCAGGATTCGGTTCAGGATACCGTAATCGGTCGACAGCAGGCTGTAGATGATATAGCTGACGATGACCCAAGACAAGAAATGTGGAAACAGAATGGTGGATTGGGTCACTCTCGAGAACCAGCGACTGCGAAGTTCGTTGAAGAGGATAGCCATGGCCATAGCTGCAAGAGTCCCGACAATGATGAATAAGAAATTAAGCTTCAGCGTGTTAAAGGTGACCTCCCATGCCCGAGGTGACGAGAAGAAGAACTTGAAGTTGTCAAAGCCGACCCAAGGAGAATTGAAGAGTCCCGTTTTAAAGTTGAATTTTTGGAATGCGATCAGCATGTAGGGAAGCGTGAAATAACCGAAGACCAGCGTATAAATGGCTGCCGGTACGACGAGCAGGTATGCGGATCCGTTCGACCGGATTTCACGCAGGAAGCCGGAGCGGCTTTTTTTCATAGGTGAGCACGTCCTTTCTTTGTGTGATGGGTTTGCAATCGTAGCGGTTCTGACTTGAGTGTAAAGAGAGTTGCCGCGAGCGGTAAACTATGAAAATGGAGATCGAACGGATTGAAGGGATAGCGGCGTGCTATAAAAAACGAGAAAAACTTCAAATTCGAGTATTTCGCACAGCTTCATCCGAATTGAACAATGACCGAAAAACCCTTATTTTATAAGGGTTTAGTCCTAAGATTATATTGAATTTAAGCCAGGCAAGGAAAATAAAGAATGCGTTTTCATATTGATGAATGCCCTGAGCAAATGTAAGATTAGAGTGAAATATGTATCCCTTCCAAGTGATTGGATCCCTAGGAAGTATGCTTACAATTAACATGCAGATTACATATCGTGTTAGTAATGGATAAAATTTCACCTATTATAATGACCAAATGGCAAGGAGGGAGAATATGATCCGGCAGCGATTATTCCGTTATGCAGTTTACCGAAATATGTTTCTCAGCTTTGTTTTGCTTACGGCAGCCATGATTGCCCTCGTTACCGTCGTCCTGTACATGATGTTCTCCTGGAGCACCGCGAAGGAGGTAGGGAAAATATCCGAGTCGATGCTGAAGCAGAACAGCGCCGTATCCAGTGTAATCCGCGACCAGGTGTATAATGTAGGCAATCTTTTGCTTAGCGACAAGGAGATCGTGAACGCCCTCTTGGACAAAGAGGCCGATCCGCTGAAACAATATGGAGTGTTCGGCACTCTTAATCGAGTCCAATCTACATACCCGTTCATCCATTCGATCGGGATCTACAACGGCTCTAACAACACCTATTTGAATACAAAGGGGATCACCAAAGAGCAGGAGGATGTGCTGCTGGAGGAGATTAACAGCAAGAATACATCTTATTTTCACCTGTTCCCGCGCACCATCTCCACCACTTCGGCAAACCAGAGCGAAGACGTCCTTACTTTTGTCCTCCTCCCAAGCTACTATTCGCCGTTAAGCTCCAAAGGTGCGATCGTGATCAACATGAGTACCGACACCATCCAGGATCTTATCGGAGGCTATAGTAATGAAGCGGTGGATTCACTGTACGTCATCGACGACAAGGGGACCATCATCACCCACTCAGATCAGTCCCGGTTTATGGAGGATATTTCGAAGGAGTCCTACGTCCAATCCATTCTGGCATCGGATACGAAGAGTGGCTACTTCACCCGCTCCATTGATGGCCGCAAGAGCCTTGTTACTTACGTCAAATCCAAGGATATGAACTGGACATTTATCAGCGTAAGTCAATATCAAAATTTACTGTTCAATATGCAGGCCTTACGAACCTCGGCTTTGGTACTGGCTCTAGCAAGCTTTGTGATCAGCATGTTCTTGTCGATTTGGCTGACTCATCATGCGTATAATCCGATTCGGCATCTGCTGGAAAAAATGAGTTCCATTCCGAGATTGAAGGAGAACCGGCGACAAATCAACGAATTTATGATATTGGACACAACGTACGCCGAGATGACGGAGAAAATGCGCTCGATGGAGTCGGAGGCCTCCGTCGCGCGAGCGGCTCATGTGCTGCAGCTGCTGAAGGGCGGCGACGAGACGGCATATCGCCGTTTGGCAGGAGAGGGCAGGGGCCCTTATTTCTTGGCAGCGGTACTTCTGCTCGACAGTCAGGACGGCTCACCCGGAGGCGAGGATGAGGATCTGCAATCTTATTCCTCTGCTGCTGTTGCCAGAGCGGCCCAGCAAATGCTGGAGCCGGAAGGAGCAAGCGTTGCGACAGTCGGGGACGGAACCGTGGCGATCATTCTCCCCATGAAACAGAGCAGGCCTCCGCTTCATGTATTGGGCATGCTGGAGGAGATCCAGGGAGAGATTCTCCGAACGCTCCGCGTATCGGTCACGGTCGGTATCGGAACCGCTGCGCAAACATACGAAGAGCTGCTCGAATCGTTTGATTGCGCGCAGTCCTGCTTCCACCAGCGTTTCTTTAAAGGCAAGGGCAGGCTGTTCTACGGCGATCCACTCATTACCGCTGATGCGGAGCATTCCGAGGCGCAGTATCCGGACAAACGGGAGAAGCGTATCATTGAAGCCATCAAGCTGCAGCAACGCGATAAACTGGAGAAGGAAATTGATCATTGGATCAAGGAAATCCGCGATTATAACTACCATGAAGTCATGTTTTTCTTTAACCAGTTCATCGGCGGACTGTATAAGCAGCTCAATGTCCATACGGTGAAAAATCGGGACAGCGCGGACCTCTTCCTCGACTTTACGCGGCGGATCACCCGTTTCCAGACGCTTCAGGAAACCGCGGATGCCTTAAAGGATCTCGCCCTGCGGCTGTGCAGCCTGTCCGAAGAATCGGGAACGGTTCGACACGCGGATGTGGTGGATTTTATTCAGATCTACGTAAGGAAGCATTATGCAAGACCGGATATGTCGCTCGAGCAGGTTGCAGGTGAGGTAAAGCTATCTCGAAGTTATGTTGGCAAGCTGTTCAAAGCGCATTGCGAGCTGTCGTTCAACGATTACCTGAATGCCGTGCGATTGGAAAAAGCGAGGGAGCTTCTGGCGAGCACCGAAGAATCCGTTCAATCGATAAGCGAACAAGTAGGCATTTTGAATACAACCTATTTCTACACGTTATTTAAAAAACACTATCAAATCTCGCCTGCACAGTTCAGAAGCCAGCATGCAATCGAGACGAAAAAGGCTCAGTAATGGGTGAGATCAAGTGCGAGTTCAGAAAATCGACTTTTCAGCACCGAAGTTTTTGCTTCCGATGTGCGTTTTTTCAAAACGCTTTAGGTTAGATGAAGCTAAGGACTGAGTAGCGGAGCTGAACGTTTTCATGAGAAAACGGCTTCGGAAGCATAAGCGTAGGTAATCTACGTGAGCAACGGAAGGCCCGGCTGAGTTCAAGATTCGACGTCGAGATTGCTTCCTGACCTGCTTCGTGATCAAAAGATGACTTTCTGAACAACCTCTACAAGCGTTTTAAAATGGCGAAAACGATTATTTTGAAGTATACGTCATCCCTAATGTCTCCTTAAGATAGGAATCGTACCGCATGACAAAACAAAATGAAGACAGGGGGAGACACAGATGAAAAAAAGGAAAGCGCTAGCATTATTCTTGGTCGCGATATTCATGGTTTCCATGATCGCAGGCTGCTCCGGCGGGAGTGATAGCGGATCGGCAAGCGGGGAGAAAGACGGCGTGGCCAAGCTGCCTGTACGTTACTTGCTTCCGGGTTCCGCGCCGCAGGATCTGGCATCGGTGGTAAAGGCGATTAATGAGAAGCTTGAGGCGGATGGTCTGAATCTTACGTACGAACCGACATATATTGCTTGGGACGTATGGGATCAGAAGACGAACCTCATGATGTCGACGGGTGAGGAATTCGAGCTGATCGCCATCATGCATGATAGTAAAGGCCCAACGGTCCTCGCCGGCAGCGGCGGGATCATTCCGATCGACGATCTGCTGGATCAGTACGGCAGCGAGCTGAAAGCCTCCATGCCGGAATGGATTTGGGAATCGTCCAAAATCAACGGAAAGATCACTTATGTGCCGAACTTCTGGGCGGATACTGCTTTTAATGACGGCATGTTCACGATCCGTACCGACCTGCTTGAAGCCAACGGCCTGAAGCCACCGACTTCACCGGAGGAGCTGCTTGATGTAGCGGAGACGCTGAAGAAAAACTGGCCGCAGGACAACAAGAACGTGTACATCAAGATGCTGGAGGAGCCTGCCTACTTCCTTCATACGACGTACGATACCTACCCTTTTACCGTAGCGGACAATATGATTTACGTGGACCAGCAGGGGAATGTGAAGTCCTGGTTTGAAACCGAGGAGTTCAAGAAAGATGTATTGTATATGAACAAGGCATACAAGCGCGGGCTCATCATGAGTGACTTGCTTACAACGCCGACGGAAGTCATCAATCAGGAAGAATTGGCGGGACGTTATTTGTACCGCCCTGGCGATGTTGGCGTGAGCGACACGATACGCCAAACGTTCCCGGATGCGAAGCTGGATATTTATTATTTGGCTGATCAGCCGAAGTTCAGATCTTATGCGATCCGGAATTCCAACGGTATATCGGCCACGTCCCCTCATCCGGAGGCTGGCGTTCAATTTTTGAACTGGGTATACAGCAGTCAGGAAAACATGGATCTCGTTCAAAGCGGTGTGAAGGACGTGCATTGGAAGGATACCGGCAAGAATACCAAGGATTATCTGGCCAAGAACGATAATGGTTCTCCGGCCTATGAGCTTCCGTACTGGCTGCTCGGCCATGTGGAGATGAACCGTTATCCAACCAACACAGACCCTGAACGGCTGAAGCGCCGGACGACGGTTGCCGATGATGCGGTGAACAGCATCACGATCGGCTTTACTTTTGATCCAACAAACGTTGCTTCGCAATACGCGAATTGCATTGCCGAGCTGAAGACCAGTGTTTACCCGGTCATGCAAGGAGTCGTGAAATTTGAGGATGGCTACGACAAAATGCTGGCGGCTATGAAGTCGGCCGGTCTGGATGAGGTCGTGGATGAGTATCAACGGCAATTCGATGAGTGGAGAGCTGGCCAGTCGTAAGCACTGCGCCTTAAGTGATACGAAACATTTTGGAACAGGCAATCCCTTACCTGGCTTCAGGGCCGGAGAGGGGTTGCTTTTTTTTTGCCTTCAATATTTCGATATTGACTAAAATTAAAGTTTTCTCTCAAAAGTAAAGTGTTCAAGACAGGGACACCCGGGCTAGAGTAAAGAACATAGGAAGCGTTAATGCATCTCGTAGGATAACACTGATAACGACGATCAAGCATGACCACATCTAAAAGAGCGGTGCAGCATAAGGAGGACGCAGTTCATGACCAAGCAAGAACAAACCATTCGAGAAGGATGGCAATGGTTTACTGAAAGCCGGTACGGCATGTTTATTCATTTCGGTCCCTATGCTAAGTATGGGCGAGGCGAACAGGTTCTGTTCCGGGAGCATTTGGACCAGAAAGAATACGCGCAACATGCCTGCGAGTGGAATCCCGAGTTCTTTGACGCCGAGCTGTGGGCATACACAGCGCGCAAGGCGGGAATGAAATATGCCTGCCTGACGACAAGACATCATGATGGATATTGCTTATGGGATACGGCAACAACGGATTATTCAAGCGCGAAGCAGGCGCCCGGCAGGGATCTGGTGCGCGAATTTACCGATGCATTCAGGGCTCAGGGTCTTCGGGTCGGCTTATATTACTCCTGGATCGATTGGCGCATTCCGGCTTATTTCGACGGGCCGGAGAAGGACCCGGAGGGCTGGGATGATATGAAACGCTATTTGCATGCCCAGGTGGAGGAGCTGGTAACAAAATACGGACGCATCGATCATTTCTTTTTTGATGGAGTCTGGCCGCGAACTGCGGAGGATCTGGACAGTATCAAGCTGGTCGAGCGGATGAAATCGCTTCAGCCAGATATTCTGGTCAACAACCGTCTTGGGCTATCCGAGGAGGAGAAGCTGCACGCGGATGGCGGTGGCGGGTCGGGAGATTCCGAGGTACTTGGCGATTTCGGCTCGCCGGAGCATGTCATTGTTCCTGACCAGAAGCGTCTGTGGGAATCCAGCCAGGTAACAACGTGGCGGCTATGGGGATATACAAACGGCGAACGATGGCGCCCAGCCGACGTCCTCCTCGATATGCTGTGTGAATGCGCGGAGAAGGGCGGTACCGTGGGCGGGAATTTGCTACTTAATGTCGGGCCGCAGCCGGACGGTCAACTGCCACCGGCGTTCGTGGAGCGAGCGCTGAAGATCGGCGAATGGCTGGATGTCCACGGTGAGGCCATATACGGTTCGGATGGAGGTAACCTCACGGAGTTTATTACCTACGGGCGGCAGACGACGAAAGACAATCATCTGTATCTTATCATTCGTTTCTGGGATGGGAGGCCCGTGCTGAGGCTGGCGGATCTGGTCACACCTGTTGTTCGGGTGACCCTGCTGACGACGGGACAGGAGCTGGCGTTCCGCCAGGAGGATGATGTCCTGTTGATCGAGGGGCTGCCGCGGGAACGACCGACCGAGCTTTTCCCTGTCATCCGCATCGAGTGTGAGAGCCGGCCGGAGACTAATCAATGGGGACAGGAACGCCTTTGGACCGGTGATCCCTCCCGCATTGCAGATTGGGCTAGGACCCGTGGAACGTCCGTGTACGTTGATGGTCAACCACGAACGGGAAAGGAGTAGAGTATGAAAACACTATTATTTTATGATGAACATTTTCCTTATGAAGGTGAACGCCCAGCGGCAAAGGCATTGGAGCATCTGCGGAAATGGGCGGAGGTCGCTGGTGCTGCGAATTTGGCCGAGCGGTTGGCGGAAGGCGGCTGGGATGTTCTGATTCATCTTCACGGCGCGTACTTTCCAAAAGCGGCATGGACGGCCATTGAAGCCCATCTGAAGGATGGCGGTGGCCTGGTGCATGCCGGAGGCGTGCCATTCCGCAGGCCAGTCCGGGAGGTAAATGGTGCCTGGCAAGCCGAACGTGAGCAGTTGGCCTATCATCAGCGAATGGATATTCATGATGCTCTGGCAGTTGATGTGTCACGAGTCCGTGAGCTGAAGGCATCCACCGAATATCCAATTCTCCAAGGGCACGAGGATCTGTTCGGCATCGAGCCTACCTGGGGCTTGACGCTGCATCCGACCAAAGCGAGCGACATTCCGTCCGAGATGGGCGCGTGTGGCCCGATGGATGCTGTCATTTCGCCGCTGCTGACGGGAATAGACCAACATCAACGCGAGAGGTCCGCTCCGGTCGTGATGCTGGAGCAGCACAAAGGCGATTATGCCGGCGGTCGCTGGATACTGCTCAACCAGCAGCTTAGTGCCTCTTTCTGGGAGATGGGCGGGCTTGACGTCCTGCAGGAGCTGGCCGAATATGCCGGCGCGGGCGTTACCGAGCTCTGGCTGAAGCCGAACTATGCCTCCTATGAGCCAGGCGAACAGCTGCGGTTAACGATTCAGCTGCAGGCCCTGTCGCGGACGTCTGTTCCGGAGCGGAGATGGAATTTTGCGGTTCGCGTTATAAAAGTGGATAACGGGGAAGCCGTCTGGACCGGTCATGCGGCAACGGATACCGACATGGATCAACGGGATTTGCAGCAGATTCGTTTGTCGGTGCCCGTACGGTTGGAAGCAGGGCTGTACCGTATCGTTTGTGAAGCCGTGTCCGAATCCGGGGAGCACCGTTGCCTGACCCAGGCGGTCTGGGGCGTTGACCGTTCCCTGCTGCAAGCCGGGCAAAGGTTGGAATGCGGACGCGATTACTTCCGCCGCGGAGAGCGGACGGTTCCGATTGTGGGCATGACCTATATGACCTCCGACGTGGCGCGGAAGTTTCTTCATCTGCCAAACGTGCAGCGGTGGGACGCGGATATGGCTGAAATGAAGCGGGCAGGGATCAATTTGATTCGGACGGGCATATGGACAGGCTACCGGATGATCATGTTTGCCGATGGCCATGCCGTCGAAGACGTGATGCGGGCGATCGATGCCTTTGTCCTGACTGCCAAGCGGCATGAGCTGGAAGTGACGTTCACATTCTTCTCGTTTGCCCCGGAAGCATGGGAAGGAGTGAATCCATACCTGGATCCGCGTTCGGTGGAGGCGCAGAAACGCTTTATCTCTTCTATTGTAACCCGTCACCGAGGCACAACCAATGTGCATTGGGACCTGATCAATGAGCCCTCGCTGTTTGATCCGAAGCGAATCTTCGAAGGGCCGGTGACGGTAGGGGACCGCTTTGAGCGTCAGGCCTGGGCCGAGTGGCTCCGTGACCGTTATTCAGGTGATATTGAACTTCTGCAGGAATGCTGGAACATGACGCCAGGCGAGCTGCCATCGTTCAACGTGGCGCCGGCGCCAAACCCGGATGACAAGCTGTTCAACAGCGTGCTGCAGCCGAAAAAATGGGGCCCATGGGTGGATTTCACGCTCTTCACGATGGACATGCATAATCGCTGGGCATCCCAGCTCATCGGGACTATACGCCGCTCGGACCCTCGCCAGCTGGTAACGGTCGGACAGGATGAGGGGATCTGCTCTCAGCGTCCGTCGCCGTCATTCTACGGTCCTGTCGTCGATTACACGACGGTCCATTCCTGGTGGCAGAACGATCATCTGGCTTGGGATAGTATCTTCACGAAAACGCCGGATAAGCCGAATCTGATCCAAGAGACCGGCATTATGCACGTTCAGCGTCCGGACGGGATTGCCAAGCGGACGGAGGAAGAGCTGCGCAACATCCTGGAGCGGAAATATGCTTATGCGTTTTCGACCGGAGGCGCCGGGGCGGTTCAGTGGATTTGGAATATAAACTATTTCATGGACAATGCCAATGAGTCCAACATCGGAGCGCTGCGGGCTGACGGAACACAGAAGCCTGAGGCCGATGTGTCTTATGACTTCGGCGGCTTCATGAAGGAAGCAGCTGGTCTGTTTGACAATGAACGGCAGCTGGAGGAAATAGCCGTCGTATTCCCGTATTCGAATGATTTTTCCAGCCGCAAGCTGGCGTACGAAGCTACAACAAGGGCTATACGCACGCTGACGTTCGGCATGAACGTCCATCCTCGCGGCATCGGTGAATACCAGCTGGAGGACTTGAAGCGCTATCCGGCCAAGCTGATCATCGTGCCGAGTGCGCACAATTTCGATGATGCTGCGTTCGCGCAGCTCCTCGAGCTAGCAAGAGAAGGAAGCACTGTCCTGTGGACAGGCCCGCTGCGCACCGATGCGTATTGGGGACAGGTATCCGATCGTCTGCAGCAGGAGATTGGGGAAACCGTCCATGCTAACGTTCTCCGAGAAGAAATGCTGGAGCTGGCGGGAGTGCATTATTCCGTTTCGTACGGTGAGCGGAAGATCAACGCCTTGGCGGTGGATCGTCCGGAAGGTCGGTTGAATGGGCCGCTAGAGCCAGTCACGGTGACTTTGGGTTCAGGACGATTCATCTGGTGTCCGCTCCCTGTCGAATTGAACGAGCGTTGGGAGCCGATTGAGGCGCTATACGCTGAAGCCATTCGCACAGCAGCCGTATCACCTGAGCTAGAATGGCTGAAGGGAGGCGAGCTCCCGGGGATTTATGGACGCAAGCTGTCGTTTGGACAAGGAAGCTTCTATGTCTTCGTCTCCGAGTATGGGGCAAACACAGAAATTGAAGTAAAGGACCCTATTTCAGGGACGGTCTATGCCTTCGGGTTGGAACGGGAACGTACCGTGATGTTCACGACCGACGCGGGGGGAAGTGTGCGGACGATATACCGGCCGGAGGAAGTTCGCATCTTGCAGAGCTAACCTTCTAAATCTTGAATTGCTTTCGCCCTTAAAAGGTAAGATGCGTGTTCGCTTGAGGATGAACAGGCTACTTAAGGCATGAAGCGATCCTTCTGCAGGATACACATATAGGAGGCTCTCCGGCCGATTGAATCGTACCGGAGAGCCTCCTCTTTAAATGGGGAATAACATCTAACACGAAGAAATCACAACAGACTTTCACTATGTAATCATTCGAACAATCAAATGGAAAAAGGAAGGGTGTACCATGGATTACAAAGATGCGTCACTGCCCATTTCGGAGCGGGTCGAGGACTTGCTGGAACGGATGACGGCAGAAGAGAAAATCGGTCAGCTGATCCAGCCGTTCGGCTGGAAGGCCTATACAAGAAACGACGACGGCACGATTCGGATTACCGAAGAATTTAAGTCGCAGCTTATGGAGGGAAGGATCGGTTCTTTGTACGGTACGCTGCGTGCCGATCCTTGGACGGGTGTGACGCTTGCGAACGGGTTGTCTCCCCGGGAAGGGGCTGAAGCGGTCAACGAGATTCAGCGTTATGCCATTGAGCATTCGCGGCTCGGGATTCCGATTCTGTTCGGAGAGGAATGCTCCCACGGGCATATGGCGATCGGAGCGACGGTATTTCCGGTTCCACTCACGATCGGAAGCACCTGGAACACGGAGCTGTTCCAAAGCATGAGCCGAGCTGTTGCTGCCGAGACCAGAGCACAAGGGGGAGCGGCAACCTATTCGCCAGTGCTGGATGTGGTACGGGATCCCCGCTGGGGCCGTACCGAAGAAACCTTCGGCGAAGACCCCTATTTGGTGGCCGAATTTGCGGTTGCCGCAGTGCGGGGACTCCAAGGCGAGAGCCTTGATTCGCATGACAGTCTTCTGGCTACGCTGAAGCATTTTGCTGGCTACGGCGCTTCCGAAGGGGGGAGGAACGGAGCACCCGCTCATATAGGCATCCGGGAGCTTCATGAAGTTGATCTGTTACCGTTCCGCAAGGCCGTTGAAGCGGGAGCCCTGTCCGTCATGACCGCCTATAACGAAATTGACGGAATACCTTGCACCTCTAATCGGTACCTGCTGCAGGATGTGCTTCGCGAGGAATGGGGCTTCGACGGCTTTGTCATCACCGACTGCGGCGCTATCCATATGCTGACAAGCGGCCATAATACGGCTGATTCAGGCGAGGAAGCAGCGGCCCAGGCGTTAAAAGCCGGTGTCGACATGGAGATGTCCGGGACTATGTTCCAAACTTATCTTCATCAAGCGCTGGAGCAGGGACGGATCACCGAAGACGATCTGAGCAAGGCAGCCGGACGCGTGTTGGAACTGAAGTTCATGCTCGGTCTCTTTGATCGTCCTTATGCAGATCTGACATGGGCGGAGCGAATCATAGGATGCAAGGGACATGTAGCACTGGCCTATCAAGCAGCAGCTGAAGGAATCGTGCTCCTCAAGAATGAAGAAAACACGCTGCCTTTGGATCCGAATGTCGGAACGATTGCCGTCATCGGTCCCAATGCCCATGCAGCATACAATCAGCTTGGCGATTATACCTCTCCTCAGCCGCCGGGGCAGATCGTAACGGTGTTGGAGGGCATCCGCAGCAGGCTGGGAAATACGGCGGACAGGCGCGTCCTGTATGCGCCGGGCTGCCGTATTCAAGGCGATTCCCGCGAGGGCTTCCCTCATGCTCTCGAGTGCGCTGCTGAGGCCGACGTCATTGTGATGGTGCTTGGCGGCTCCAGCGCACGGGATTTCGGAGACGGTACCATTGATCTTAGAACGGGTGCTTCGGTCGTGACCGGGCATACCGAGAGCGATATGGAATGCGGGGAAGGCATTGACCGCTCCACCCTGACGCTGATGGGCGTGCAGTTGGATCTGCTGCAGGAGGTCTATAGGCTTGGCAAGCCCGTGGTCGTCGTCTATATAAACGGGCGGCCGATTACGGAGCCCTGGATCGACGAGCATATTCCGGCAATCGTGGAAGCGTGGTATCCCGGCCAGGAGGGAGGCAGCGCAATCGCGGACATGCTGTTCGGCGATGTTAACCCGTCCGGCCGTCTGCCGCTGTCCATTCCGAAGGAGGTCGGTCAGCTGCCGATCAATTACAATGCCAGACGGACGCGTGGCAAGCGTTACCTGGAGACGGATCTGGAGCCGCGATATCCGTTCGGCTACGGGCTAAGTTATACGGAATTTCGCTATGACAGTCTGAAGATTGAACCGGCTGTCATTCCTATTGGCGGGGAAGCCACGGCCCGGATCAGCGTGACCAATACCGGGGCACGGGACGGCGCGGAGGTTGTTCAGCTGTATGTCTCAGATTTGGCCGCATCCGTTACCCGTCCGGAGAAGGCGCTGAAAGGGTTTCAAAAAGTGTTCCTGAAGGCAGGGGAGACGCAGGAAGTGACATTCACCATATGCAACGAGCAGTTGGAACTGATCGGCCTTGACATGAAGCCGGTAGTGGAGCCAGGCGAGTTCCGCATTCAGGTGGGTCCCGACTCGACAAGCGGAGAGGTCGCGAACTTGCGGGTGGAAGGCTAGGATCGCAAGGTCTGTCCGACGGAGAGATTGTTGCTGGTTCATTAGAGGAATAAGACTTCGCATCTCGTTGAATTCCAGTGACCACATTTTGCCAGTAGTATGGTATGATTTTCTAGTGAGGATAAGGCTCAAAAGAGCGTATCTGGTAGCCCGAGACTTTCCGAGTAAGGAATCCAAGTGAGGAGTGGTAGGATGAACGAACCGTTTCTTCATATGTACGACTACAGCATTTGGGCGAATGAAAGAGTTTTTAATCATATGCAATCTTTGCCGGAAGACGTTTTTCACCATGAAGTAAATCTGGGCTTCCACTCCATCGCGGCAGTCTTCGGTCACCTTGCGGCTGCGGAAGAAGTTTGGTTTGCCCGGATCAAGGAGGAAAGTCCGCCGCCGCTTACTGCGAGACCATTCGCGAATATGGAAGTGGCCCGCCATTACATGAGCCAGCTTCAAACCCGGCACCGCGAATATTTAGCAACGGTTGACGATATGGGAAAGATTGTAACTTATGACAACACTGCAGGTGAGTCATTTCAGAATTCGATTTCAGAGATTCTCCAGCAGGTCGTAAATCATGGAACATATCATAGAGGCAATATCACAACCATGTTTCGGCATTTGGGACACAAAGGGATAATTACGGATTACATTGCTTTTTTGAGAGGGTAATTCCAAGCTGCATCCTGTAAGCAAGGACTTCCTGCTACCATGATTCTCATGGACCAGGGAGTCCTTTTTGAGTAAAGAATATTTATAAAACATATATGGTATGGTTCTTCCTGTTGCTCTCTTATATGATGTAATTAATGCCTTCATAATACATGGGTAGATCTACAAATAAATACAGCAATCCGCTGCGGATGTTACGCTATTATTCATCTAGATGAACAACAATGGGAAGGTGATGTTTGTGAAGAAGATTCGAAGATCCAAAATCGTTGAGGGTACTTCCATACCGGGAGTTATCTGTAACGGAGGGCAGTACTTTTATATTGACGTAGATATCTATGAAGATGGGATGACGAATTGCTGGGAGCTTGTTGATCTTAAAGGCTTAAGAAACAAAATCGATTCGAACTGGCTGTCGGCGGTCGTTCCGGTTGATCAAAATCTTTCTATTCATGGCTTGGGTGCGTTCCAAGTCAAGGAAGCGGTCTGGAGTTTTGATCAAGACAGCTATTATGAACACATTGTTCAGACCATTCGTGTGTTGAATCCGGAATTTGTGAATATATACGAAGTTTCGAAGCGAGAACAGGAGCAGCAGGAAGCCAGAAGAGTGGCTCACTCCCCTCAACCCACTGATTTTTATGTAAAAAGCGAAATGTTCTATCAGACGGTGGAGGGTGACGGTTTCCACATTTTTATGAAGTACGAAGGTGCGAACTATTTGGTTCATATGAATGTTTACCAAGACGGTCAAGTGATGATCTACAACCTGCCTGAAGACGTCCAGTGTCATATTGACGAAGCAAGCGCTTGGTTTCAAGACGGGACTTTATTTACAACATTTGATGGCGATATTCCTATTCGCATTCTGGGACTTGGCGAGGTTATATTATCTGAACCGTTGTATGCGGCAGAGATTGAGGAGAAGTTTAAAGAACTCATCGACATCCATAAGAAATTGAATGGGGAGAAATCTGCGCACGAAGAATGCAGAGATGCATATTATTTATACTTAGAAAATCCCACCGAGTTTTACAGGGAGAATCTAAGAGAGAAATATGAACGTGTACCCGAACATGAACGAATGTACTTGGGCGATATGGATTCTAAAGATTGGGACTACCAAAGGATCCTCTATCGACCGGATGAGAAACGGGAAGTGTAATGTGATTACTTCAGCCAGCTCGATACGAAATAAAATATAATTTTAAAAAAGTGAGGTCAACGCGATGTATAGTTTGTACGGAGAGCTATGTACGGAAGTATATGATCTGAGTAAGCCACTGGGATTCTCATTTGGAGATGTGGAGTATTACAAGGAACGCCTGAAAGGCGTGAAGGGCAAAGTATTGGAAGTAGGCTGTGGGTCGGGCAGAGTGTTAATCCCGCTGCTTCAGGCAGGCATTGATATTGATGGCGTAGATAATTCGGCTGCCATGCTGGATTCATGCAAAAGACATCTTGAAGAATTGGGCCTTGCGGCCAGGCTGTTTGAAGATGAGATGCATAATTTCTCATTGACCGATCTATACGAGGCCATTATTATTCCTGCGGGATCATTCCAATTAGTGGAGGGGCGGGAGCAGGTAAACGCAGCATTGAAGCATTTTTATTCTTACCTGAAGCCTGGTGGCCGATTGATTCTGGATTTGTTTATCCCTACTGATTTAGAAGCGAATCATGCCACTACTAGAAGCTGGGATACTCCTGATAACGAAGTCATCATTCTGGAAGAGAGACGTACGGAATGTAATCTGCTTGAACAGCGGATGGTTTCGATTATGAGATACGAAAAGTGGAAGGAAGGCCAGCTGTTACAAACCGAGCTGCAGCGTTTTCCTCTCAGCTGGTTTGGAACTTATGAATTCGAACTTATGCTGAAGCAGCACGGGTTTGAAGAGATTACGAAGTCGGCAGATTACAAATGGATGAATACACCTGCTACTGCAGATCAAATGATAACATATGAGGCCAGGAAGTCTTTGTTGGATTAGTGATATAGACACAAAAGAGGTGATGGTATGACGTATAACTCAAACTTAAGCATGACAGATATGGACCGATTACTCTCATACCTCGATTATTTCCAGGATCCTGATTCGGTATTTGGTTATGAAGCAAGCGGCTACATGTGTCAAAGTCAAGAAGTCAGGAACTTCTGCACAACATTAGATGATATCGGTTTCTTACTGGTATTTAATTGGCATGAATGGTTAGCTCAGCATGAGGCCTATAAGGACCTGGACCATCCTATTGCGAGCAGCATCATGAATGCCGATTTGGACACCCTCCGCAAATTAATGACCAGTTATATTCGCGGGGATCGATTCAATGAAGGGTTATTCATCGAAGTATGCAGAAAAGGGCATATAGCCAGCATTTTGTTAAGATTGAGAGAATTGAGAGAGTGAACAAGAAGGAATATCCCGATGAGAGAAGAATGATTTATACGAAAATAAATCTCATGCGGAGGAATATAATTATGACAACGAATACCCCAGTACCTATTCAGAAAAAGGTAGCGTCTGTATTTATTCATGTTAACGATATGGAAAAGGCGGTAGAGTGGTATTCAAGGCTTCTGGATATACCGTTTGGATCTGGTCCTTATGATAAGATATACAGCATTCAGCTTGAGAATCTGCTCATCCTGCTGGACAGTCACCGATCCGGCCAATTTACGCCTGCAGGACAAGCGTTATTCTCGATTCCAACGGATGATATAGACCAGACTTATGACTATCTAAAATCTATGAAAGTGAAGGTTATCGGTGAATTGGAACGATTCCCGGATATTTCGTTTGTTACGATCCAAGATCCGGATGGAAACATCCTGATGATCGTTCAAGAAGTTATCTAAGTTACCCTTTGAGTGCGGCCAGAGAGGAGAAACTATAATATGTCCAATATTCTCAATGTGATCGTCATAGCAGCGCATCCGGATGAACCCGAAATCTACGCGGGAGCGATTTCGGCTGCCTATGCAGAGAGGGGGCATCGGGTAAAATTCCTGACATTAACCGATGGATGCTGTGGTCATTATGAAATGAGCGGGCAACAGCTCGTTGATCGTCGTATACAAGAAGCTCAAGAAGCAGCTAGACGTCTTGGGGTCCTTGAATATGTTGTTCTGCCCATTCCCGACGGGGAATTGATGCCATCAATCGAAATGCGCAAGGAAGTCATTCGACATATCCGCAGCTGGGAGGCAGATATTGTTATCACGTTCCATGCGGATGGACCGGGTCATGCGGATAATCGCAGTGTTGGAAAGATCGTGCGTGACACGGCCGATTTTGTAGCGAAGGTGCCAAATGCTGTGCCTGAAGTTCCGTCTCTAGGGAAGTCTCCCATCTTCTTGTTAATGCCGGACTATGCAGCGCGCCCGTCCTATAAACCTGATATTGTGATTGATGCAGGAGAGGTCATTGAGAAGAAGCTGCTGGCCTGTGACGCCCATGCTTCCCAGTTCTATGAATTTGCACCATGGCAGGGCGGCTTCTTGGATGCCGTTCCGAATACATGGGAGGATAAGCGGAACTTTATTTTGAAGTATTGGAATCGCTTCCTGAGTGTATCGGATGAAATGCGTCCTGTACTCTCAAAGTTCTATGGTCAGGATTATGCAGATAGCGTACAATATGCAGAGCCTTTCGAAATTGCCAATTATAGCAGAAGACCGGATGAAGCGGAAATGAAGGTGCTATTCCCGATGCTGACGGATATTCGCAAGTAATATAATCATCACTCTGCAAAGAGATTGAAGAAGCGGGTTCCCCTGGAGGGGATTCCGCTTCTTTAGCATTGCCATGCATAGTTCCATTTGATCAGCCGATTTATGCCACTTACACGATCTCTATCGGTGATTCTGTAACGGGGCAGAACCCAGGGGTTGTAGAACATAATTGTAGAGCAAACTGTGGCTGCAGCTGGGCAAGCTCCGTATAATAGCTTCCGATTACATGATTGCTGCTTACCGAACCATTTTGAAAGTTCAACGGCCAGAGGGTATGAACATGACTATAATAGTACGTCTTCTCTCTTTTTGGCATCTTGTATATATGAGGCGGAGCGTGGGTTACAACATCAAACAAGTTGGCGATGCGGCAGCTGCTGCGAACATATTTGGTGAAGGCCTTGGCAAAATCAGGATCCCCTACGCGCGGAGCTCCATAGGTGAACACATAGGGCAGGCGATGTTCGGTATTGGCGGCGACATCGACCGCACATAAGGTTGCGAGTGCTCCTCCAAGACTATGGCCAGTAATGAACAATGTCTTATGCGGAGCCAGCCTGTTAAGCGCCGACATAATCTGGCTACGAGCAGAGGCGTAGATGTTCGTGAATCCACGATGCGTGAGAGTAGACTCCTTTATATATTTGAAGTTTTTTTGGGAGGCGATGGCGTCCGAGATCCAGTTTGTCGTTGAACTAGTGCCTCGAAAGGCGATAATAATGTTGTCCTGTGATTCCAGAATAAATCCAAAGCGTTCGGTCACGCTGATTAAGGAGTTAGCTTCAATGGTGTCGTAAAGTGAATAATTCAGTGGAAGGACGAAGGAGCCGTCCGTATTGGTGAACTGCGTATAGGTCTGTCCGCAGATGGCTGCCAGAAAAATGGCCCATTGTTCTTGTTCCATGCTCGTACCCATGCACATCCCGCCCTTCTGTTCTTTTACACTATATTAGGAAGAGGATGGAAAGGTGCCTAAGAGTCTACATGTCGAAGAAGCTCGTTTCTTAATCTACTGAAGCCGATACGCCGGAAATTCTTCTGTGAGGGTTTGGGAAGATGCGATTTATGTGGTACGATTTAATATAGCCTCAGAGGTTGACCAATGTATAAGCAAGCGTTAATTAATGATACATAGAGAGCAGGGTTAATACGAATGACAGACGCTAATGGACAACGTTTCCGCTTCAGTGAAGCGCCTATTTGGGATTTACAGAGGACATACTACGAAGATTTGGGAATGAAAGCATGGAATAATGACCAAGTCCCGCAATATATTACAAGCAACCCCATGATTGCTACAGCTTATGCCGAGATTATATTTGGATTTCTGCGAGACCGCGCGGATCAAGGTGACACAACTGAAACCGTGACAATCCTGGAATTGGGAGCGGGAGCCGGCCGGTTAGGTTTTCATGTACTCCACAAACTGTGTGAGCTGAGGGATTATGCAGGTATAAAGCTGCCTCCCTTCCGCTATGTGATGACCGATTTACCGATTAAGAATGTAACGGCATGGAGCCAACATCCTGCCATGCAGCCCTATGTTGAGCAAGGACTTTTGGATTTTGCCAGATTTGATGTTGTGCATGATTCGGAATTGAATTTGGTTGTATCGAAGAAGACGATACGTACTGGGGATCTTAAACAGCCGCTGCTGATTGTGGCTAACTATTTTTTTGATAATATTCCTCAAGAATTGATCTACGTAGGGGAAGGCAAGATTTATGAAACCGATGTTGTCGTTGAATATCCTGAGCAGCATACCAAGCTTCAAACTGCCGATCTTCTAAAATCAATGAAGCTGACTTACGAGCATCGCCGGGAACCAAGATATGAAGAGGAGAGCTACCCGTATCGGAACGTGATTGCTTATTATCAAGAGGAGCTTGAGGATTCGCATATCCTGTTTCCGGAGGTGGGACTCGCCTGTCTGGAACGATTAAATCAGTTATCTACTGCCGGGTTTATGCTGCTCACGGCGGATAAGGGAGATCATCGCATAGAGAATTGGAAGTTTGCGGAGCCGCCGGAATTAATATTTCATGGCAGCTTCTCGTTAACAACAAATTATCATGCGATGTTGCATGTATTCGATCACAGAGGTGCGCAGACGACTTTTCCCACGCAGCATTATAAGAATATCAATATCGGCAGCATACTTATGCTGGATGATCCCACAAAATATGCGAATACCCGGCTGGCTTATTATCAATTTATTGAACGTTTTGGGCCGGATGAATTCTTCAGCCTGAAGGAATGGATTGATCCGAATATTGAGAGCATGGGTATGCAGCAGATTTTGTCCTTCTGGCGATTAGGTGGGTATGACGCAGAATTTTTCATTCAGAGTGCGAAGCGCATTTCGAATCTGCTACCGGATGCCAATGATGAGGAAATGTCGGATATCCGATCAGGCATTTACAAGATGTGGTCGTCGTACTATGTGATGGAGCAGCGTTATGATTTGGCGCTGGACGCGGGGTTAGTGCTGTTCGAGATGGATATGTACGAGGACGCGAAATTTTTCCTGAAAGAATCCATTGAAATTGATGAAGACGAGCCGGTACCAACGGTTTTATACTGCTTGGCGATTTGCTGCTATGAGCTTGGGCTGGATTCAGAGGCACTCGACTATACACGTCAGGCGCTCGTTCTGGAACCCGATCATGAAGAGGCCTTAGCACTGCTAAAATGCTTTGAGTAAAGCACGAGTCTTCTTTCTGGCACGTTAGAAGCTTATGTATTCTTCTCGCAACCATATAGAAATCGCACACGACCCGGCCGCTCCAGATTCGTATGAGCCCGGGTCGTTTTGTATTTTGGGAGATTGTCATACATGTTTTTCATTGGGTCAGATGACAAATGCGAGAATTTGAGCAGTGGAGTATAATGATGAAAGACACTAAAATGAATTGATCAAGACAGAAAAACATACAACGATAGGTGAACATAATGAGAATAGCTTTTTTAGATTCAGGTTTAGGCGGTTTAACAGTGTTATCAGCGGCGATGAGAGAATTGCCGAAGGAAGATTTTTTGTTTTATGCGGATACCCTTCATGTTCCATATGGGACCAAAGCTAAAGAAGACGTAAAATCCTACATATTTCAAGCTATGGAAGCAGTCATGCAGGAAGAAGTGAAAGCTGTTGTGGTTGCATGCAATACGGCTACAAGCATGGCAATTACTGATCTGAGGAAGATGTATCCAATTCCGGTCATCGGGATGGAGCCAGCTGTAAAGCCTGCTGTCGAGATCAGTCGTTTGAGTGGGAAGCGAATCTTGGTGCTTGCAACACCACTTACTCTCAAAGAGTCAAAGTATAAGGATCTTGTTCGACGAGTCGATAGCGAGCATATCGTAGACTCCCTGCCTATGTCCGAGTTGGTAGAATATTGCGAAGCCTTGAATTTTGATGCACAGATCATGTCCGCGTATTTTTCCAAAAAGTTTGAAGCCTTCGATATGAATGAATATGGAACCATCGTCTTGGGCTGCACCCACTACCCTTTTTATAAGAAAATCCTGTCAGACCTGCTGCCGGAGCATATGCAGATTATCGATGGCAGTAGAGGAACAGTGAATAGACTCATCCAGGTATTGGATGACCATCATCTTCGCAGCTCAAGCGGACACCAGCATGTGAAGTTGTTGAATTCAAGTCAATCAGCTGAGTACAGCGAGAAGATGAAGGAAGCGCTCAGGATATATAGGGCAATAGACAGCCAATAAATGAATATAACTGACAATCATATGACCCGACCTACGATGAAAAATAATCTAGGACGGGTTTTGTTATTATAGGGGGATCGGTATGGATAAAGGGTTCTATGCTTCCGGAGCCGCCGGTTGTCATTGTGTAGTAATTCCGGAATTCAATGTTGTAGGCGTTCGAATGTTGAACAAATATACGGAGAATTATAGCGAAGATCAGGTCATGTTTAATGAAACCTTTTATGTGTGCTTGCGGTTATAAAGGTATAGGTAGTTAATAGACCCACTCATTTGGGACACTCGCAGCCGTTATATATAGTAGGAAACAATTATGAGGAGGATGAAGGATGGGTAAAGCACTATTAACCGGACCAACCATGGTATTACTCGTTAAACATATCGAGCAATCCATTCAATTTTATCAGAAGCTGGGCTTTCAATATGAACTAGTGGGCGGTCCCGAGACTCCCCATGTTCATATGACGAGAGATCAGGTGACGTTTATTCTGCATCAAGCCGTTAATTCCAGCGATGTCAGACCCTATTCATCCGTTGAGGGCGGGCTGTATTTTGATGCTTTTTGTTATACTGATGTCCGGAAGCTGCATGAAGAGTTCAATGCTAAAGGGATTTCCATTGCTAAGGGACCCGATCTAAATGATCATTTCAGTGAGTTTACGATTGAAGATGTGGACGGGTATCGTATCGCTTTTGGTGGATAAATGAAAAAGACTCCTCTTTCGAGACAGAGATTTCTAATGCGAGAAAGGATTGAGGAATGGAATGAAGCTCAAGTTAGTATTGATATTTATGTTAGTGCTCCTTGTGGGTTGTAATGAACAGAACGATGATATTGTCACGGAATTGTATAAAGAGCAGCATATTAAATACTTAGAGGATTATGGCTGGAACATTGATCGATTTGCTTCTGAATTCAAATATGCTGCCTCATCACTGGAATCTTTTAAATCACATTTGAACGATATTGAAGAATCAGGGCAAGTTGACCTGACCCTTTATTATGATAAAGAGGTTATAGAGACGGGTTACATCCTCCAAGAGAAAACAGTAACGTACAACAAGATTGTGGGTTATATACTAGAGTCAGGTGATGAGATCATAGGCGGGTATTTGGAATTTAATCATGAGGCTGAACAAGAGGATGGGACACTTGAAATTGATCAGACGGAGATAAGTCCCATGCTTCATCGCAAAGAGCTGGGGAGTAATGATCCCCGTTAGCAGGCTGTTGTTTCGATTCATCCTAGAAGAATTGGGAGGCGGTATGATTTATGATGGTATTCATCGTAATTGTGTTGATTGTCGGCTTGGCCGGGATTATTTCGAATCAATATTCTTCGCTCAGAAGAATGGAACGTATGCAGCATTCGCTTGATGAGCTTAACAGGAGGATGGAAGAGCGGAGATAACGTCCTTAACTTTGATAATGTTTTAGTAGCGGAGTGAACAACATGAATCCATTTAAACATTCGAAAAAAGAAATCAGAACGAAGTTCGAAATTGATTTACTGCACCAAGCCCAGGCCAAAGAACCTGCGAAGCCTCCACATCCCTGGAGTCATGAAGTCATTGTTCCGGCTGCCGGGTGTATCGCATGCGGCTGGGACGCCGAGGAGAATCTGGTTCTGATCAGCAGCTCTGGCTACAGCATAACTCAGCCGCTAACAGGGAGCCGGATATTCAGGGACCAGGATCCTAATGTTAGCGATGCACATATGAGTGCCGACTCCTTGAGTTTCCGGATTCCACACAGCGGACAGAACATTCCAATATTCGGATTTGAGTCTGGAGATGGAATTCATATGACGAAGGATGGCTGGACGCTTGAAATTATTTACCCTTGGTGGCCAAGGGCATCCGTTGTATTGGATCAGCTGTTTGTGCCTGGCTATGAATATCTCCAACAAGCAGTGATGATCGATTTAACTCGGCTGGATGGGAGAATCAAATGTGGTTTTTCGCCGTCCGGTCGGCACTTCGTCATCCTGGGATCTGGCGGAGCATTAATCTATTCGCGAGAGTTTTGAATTTGGTATATTCAAACTGGATTAGACTGTGTAACATCTAAAGAAATAGAGAACTCGATCAAAAATATTCTCTATGATGATGGAGTTTTTTGCAGCCGATGTGGAAAGGAAATCAGTATCTTATGATCAAATACAATATTTGTTTTGTACGGCGTGGTGATGAGATTTTATTGTTGAATCGTAAATGCCCACCTTGGATGGGGTGCTGGAATGGCGTGGGAGGCAAGCTGGAGGGAAACGAAGTTCCCCGAGCCTCGATGATACGTGAACTTGAGGAAGAAACTCATATACAGGAATACAGTTTAAGCTTTAAAGGAGTAGTGACTTGGTCTGTCAACGGTGGCATAACGGGTGGTATGTACTTATATCTGGCAGAGGTACCCGAAGATTATGTCTATGACACTCCGGTTGCTACAGATGAAGGAATTCTGGATTGGAAACCCGTCGCATGGATTATTGACAAGGCGAATGCTGGTATTGCGGCTAATATACCTGGTTCGCTAGAGCTCATCTTACATGATCCGAATTGCTATGATCACCGATGTACATATGAGAATGGTAAGCTGATTGAACAAACACCACTTCAAATAAGTTCTTCTATTGAAACGGATGAAGAGTTAAGAAAGACGTTTTTTATCAACAATTTGGGAAATGAAGTTACAATTTAGTTTCAACAGAAAATAATGAAATCTAATATCTCAAACATCGCAGACCCGACTTAGATAGGAGTATCTTAGGTTGGTTGGGTTTTGCTGTCATCTGGGGGAGGAATCATGCGGAATACGTGGATTGGATTTGGATTGCTGCTACTTATGCTGCTTCAGGTTGCGTGTTCATCTACCGAAGAACTTGTACCATCCGAAGTTTTAGCCACGGTGGATGCTCAAAAGGAGCAGGTGAATTTACAGGCGAGGATATTAAAGGTGTCAACCGACCTGTCGTATGAGAACAATTGGTGGGTGGTTCCTCAAGATATCGACACAATGACCATAAATGTAGAGGCTGAGAATGTGGATACGGTTTTGTTCTGGATTGTTCCTACAGGGACGGAAACTGGGAAGGAAAGGGAGCTTATCGGTTATGACATAGACGGGAGCGATGGGTGGTCGTTAACCTGGAAGTTTGGAGATCGACAATTCCATGATCATATCGGAGTACAAGCTTTGGGTATGGACTGGTTTACGCAAGCTAACGAAACCATCAATGTGCATTCGCTAGAAGAATGATAAGTGTGGAAAATACAAAAAGTTCCAATCATCCAGAAAGTTTTATTTTAACAGTTATATCTCTTTAATTGATTGTTGTCCTGCTATAAGATGATGCTATTATGCTCCAGAAGGAGATGAGGCATTGTCTGATATGGACAGATTTATTTATCAATTGCAGCACGCTGCTATTGCATATTTCGGGCTGACTGATGTCACTCCTCTTGTCTTAAGCCGTGGAGGAAATATCATTATACATTTGGCTCCCCATCCGATCGTTGCCAGGGTAGCAACATTCTCGATTACAGATCAACAAGATCATCATATATGCAAGAGACTTGAACAAGAATTGCTTGTAGCTTCTCATCTTTACGAGCAGGGTGTTCCCGGATTACGACCTGTATATCTCGCGGGGGAAGGAGTATATAAGCTGGATGGGCACTGGATGACGTTCTGGGAATATGTACCTCCAACCACGCTACCATTTCCTTCACCGCGGGACGCGGTTGATATGGTAAATACACTCTCTCTTGCTATGGAGCAATATACCGGGCATATTCCTATTCTGGGGGTATGGAGTAGGATACATCAGTCGGTAAACCGATTAAGCAAGCATCCAGATGTACGGATACAACATTTAATCCATAAGTTTAATGAATTAGACCAACAAATGCATGCAGATTCTATGTTATTAGTCCCTAGTCATGGAGACGCGCATGCCCGTAATTTATTGCCGAGCCCCAAGGGCTGGATCTGGATGGATTTTGAAGATGTCTCCTGGATGCCCCGATACTGGGATCTGGCATCATTTGTGGCCAACCTGGCTTTATTTAAAGGGGAGCAGGAACCAACGCTGCAGTATATGATCAACAATCCCGATGTGGTTGCTGACCGGGTTGCCTTTGGATTTGCTTTGACCGCACGTATATTGATGTCTACACTAGGTAATTTCGATTATGGCGTTTCAGGTTATGGGGATTTGGATTTCGCTAGTGAACAAGTGAAATTTGCAGGCGAGTTTATCACTCGTGTTGAACATATTATCCGACCCCGTTGATTGCTGTACTTATTCTGTGATAGCAGAACCCTATCTTCAGGTGAAAATCATGCAAACTAGGGGGAATTAAGCATGGATACATTAGCTTTCAAATCCTATATTTATGCGCTCTTCGGCACTCTGCTGAATGAGTTTGAAGAAGATGAGGAGTATGGATATCATTATTTCTCGGCCAAGTGCTATAAAAAAATTGGTTATTCCACGAATTTGACACCTGAGGTGGTTCAGCAAGCGGCAAAGCAAAATGTCGATCTGATCATCACGCATCATGATGCATGGAGCTTTGTGTACGGAATGAAAGAGCAGTGCATGGATTTACTTCAACATCATAATATTGCACATTTCTATATTCACCTCCCTTTGGATTATGCAGAGTTTGGAACCTGCAATTCGTTATTGCGCGAGCTTGGGGTGGTACGTATTGTCCAGCCTTCACGAAATATTAAGGGGGACAGTTCGATAGGAATCGGAGAGTTGGAGTCTCCAGTCACAATGGATGAACTCGTAAAAACCATGTCCTCTGCTTTGGGAGAAAAGGTATTCTTCCAGAAAAATAGTAGTAGAGCTATTCAAAGGATCGGCATGATCACCGGAGCAGGTAATGGCACGAATCAGTTAAGAGAGGCATTAAACCATGACTGCGATGTTTATATTACAGGTGAGAAAAACCTATATACTGTTCAATATGCCAGATTTATCGGACTGAATCTAATCGTAGGTAGTCATACGTTTACCGAGATTTTCGGTGTTCGATCATTGGCGCAGAAGCTTCAAGAGAGGTTTCATGAGGTAGAGATCGTAGAGCTTTGCGAGGACCATATTGAAGTCATGATGGGATAACAAGATAGCGATAGCATGTTGGTTAAACGGAGGCGCTTCTAATGAACAAAGTGATAAATTATTATAACTCGTTCGATGAATGGGGACGGTTGGATCGGGAGCCTATTGAGTTTATTGTCAATTTGCATCATATCCTGAATACGCTGTCGGGAAAGGGGCATATCCTGGATAACGGTGCTGGACCCGGAAAGTACTCGATGGAACTTGCCAAGCAAGGTTATGAGGTGACCTTAACCGACCTGACTCCGAGATTAGTTGAGATTGGGGCTGCCAAGGCGAAGGAGCTTAAGTTAGATGGGCAATTCCAAGGCTTCCATTGTGCCGATGCAACCGATTTAAGCATATTTCACGAGGAGCAATTTGACTCAGCAATGATGATGGGACCGTTATATCATTTGCAGTCAGAGCAGGATCGGTCTATGGCTGTGAAGGAACTGTTTCGTGTTACCCAATCGGGCGGTTATGTCTTTGTGGCATTCATGACTCGAATTCGGCATTTGATGACTTCATTATTGTTTCCTGAACATTGGAAACCGAACAATACCATTAGCAGTATTAAAGAATTTGTGAGTTCCGGGATATTCAATCATAGCGATGAAGGAAGATTTACCGGTGCATATTATTATAATTTGGAAGACATTAGGCCGTTTATGGAATCACATGGCTTTGAGACGATTAAACTGATTGGCTCGTCAAGTATAGCTGGGTCTTTCAAGGCAGAGCAGTTCGATTATTGGCGGTCACAAGGGGAAGAGGAGTTTCAAGAAGTGATGAATTTGATATATGAAGAAGCAGAGAATCCAAGCATTCTGGGAGTCTCTTCTCATTTGCTGTATATTGGCCGGAAACGATAAGAAATTACTATGAAGGCGAAGGTATTTAAGGAGGGAGACGATGAAAAAGGTTATTGCAGGCGGGCTTTTTTTACTCAGTGGAGTCATTCTATACATAAGTGTGCATATACCCGCAGCATTTCACGCCGCAACATTAGGCGGATGGTCTTCACCACCTGGTAGGCTGGGTACGGCCTTAGAACAAATGGGAGGGACGGCAACAAGAAATGGGTCTGTGATTCTCATGTTCATCGGTGCGGTTCTGATATTATGGGGAGCTTTTGAAGAAGAATTGAGAAGGCTGTTTAAGATTAAGAACAGTAGCGCGAAAATAGCAGACCATGAGTTGCCATGAACAAGATGATCATTCACGAAGTTACTCATTTAATTACAGCCGACCTTACCGAAATCTTGAACGAAAGTACGGAGAAAGGATTCAGGAATATTCAACGACTCATTCATGATTACAATGAAGGTATCAACAGGTTTCAACTAGACAATGAAGCCTTGTTTGATTGCCGAATTGATCATAGAGTTATCGGTGTATGCGGGTTGAATCAGGATCCGTTCTCTAATGAAGACATTGGGAGGATTCGCAGACTCTATGTTTTGGAGGGATTTCGGAGACAAGGAGTCGGTAAAAGACTGGTAGAGGCAGTTATTCATAGAGCAAGAGGCCATTATAGCAAGCTTGTATTGAGAACTGACAATCCCAGGGCTGGGGAATTTTATAAGAAGTTAGGTTTTAGAGAAATGCAAAATAATGAACGGATCACCCATGTACTAGATTTATAAAATGTTCACGATATCAGATCAGGAGGAACTGCCGTGCTGTATCATTTTAGCGAGGAGCCGGATATTCACATTTTTGAGCCGAGGGTCTTATACACTCAGAAGGACGAACATGCTAAAGTATGGGCTATCGATGCACATCATGCTCCTCATTATTATTTTCCAAGAGAATGTCCGAGAATTTGTATTGAAGCCGGCGAGAGCACCACGGAAGAGGATGTAGACATATTCTTTGGCATGTCGCGTGCACGCAGGATGATTGCTATTGAAGCGGGTTGGTATGAAAGAGTCAAAACAGGGTGCATCTACCGTTATAGCTTAGATCCGGCTGCTTTCCAGCTGTTTGATGCGAATGCGGGATATTATATTGCAACGAAATCAGTTGCCCCGATTCAAGTGGATCGGATGGATGATCTGATACCATCGATTTTACAAGAAGACATTGAGTTAAGGGTTACCCCTTCTCTTATGCCAATGAAAGAACGAGTACTGTCTTCTACAGTGAATTTTTCGATGATTCGCTTGAGGAATGCTGTAGGCAGGTAGAGGCGTAAGGAAGATGAGCGTATGCAAATAGAGGAGGGACAAGATGTCCAGTTTAATTGCTCGTTCAATCGAAAGGCATGAACTTCCCAAACTGCTTCAATTGTATAAGCATCTGCATGAACAGGACCCTGAATTAGAGTTTGATGATCAACTTGAGAAGTTGTGGGATGAGATCCTAAAAGATGATTATATGAAGATCATGGTGGTTGAACAAAATGGTGAATTGGTAGCTACATGCGTGCTGAATATTTTGAAGAATCTAACTCGCCATGCCAAGCCTTATGCCCTGATCGAAAACGTGGTTACCCACCCGGACTACCGAAGACAAGGACTTGGGCGGATCCTTATGAACCAAGCCATTGAAATTGCACGGCAGAGGAATTGTTATAAAGTAATGCTGTTAACAGGGCAAAAAGGCGAGGAAGTTCATCTGTTCTATCAAAGCCTTGGATTTAGGAATGATGTGAAAATAGGTTATAATCTAAAATTGGAATAAGCTTAAATAAGGAGTTCTATGAAAATTGGATTGGTTAGGCATTTTAAAGTCTTACATAAACATGATGGGAGCTTGATGACATCCGCTCAGTTCAACTCTTGGGTAGGAGCTTACAACAACGCAGAAATTGAAGATACCGACTTTGATTATGGATTGTCGGAGTGGAATGTATGTATATCCAGTGACTTATCCCGAGCCATTCAGACTGCGGAAACGATCTATCCGGGTTCTGTCATTGTAACCGATCAGTTAAGAGAGATTGAGGTTCAATCGATTCATACCTTGGGAAATCTAAAGCTTCCTTGCCAAATGTGGATGGTAATGGGACGGATAGCTTGGTTTTTTTCACACAGTTCACAAGCAGAGAGGAAGAACGAAACCGTGGACCGCGCTCGGCATACTATAGATTGGATTGAGGAGCATTACAGCAATCGGAATGTCTTAGTGGTTAGCCATGGCGCCTTCATGAAAGTACTGACGCAGGAGTTGTTCAAAAAAGGTTACCGGGGCAAGGGATTGAGGAATCCGAGGAATGGCGCCATGTATATTTACGAAAAATAAAGTGTAACTGAAAGAGAGCCCGGGGGCTCTCTTTTTTCTGTTGTAGCGTAACTCCGACCGCTCCAGGTTGAATTAAGGAGCCGAATACGTTACCATCATTGCACTAGTAAGTGTTGTAATCGGCCAGAAAAGGAGTTCTATCTGCGATGACTAAAGTACTTGTGGTGGATGATGAGATTAGCATCTCGGGCGCAGTGGCTTATGCGCTGCGAAGGGAAGGATATACGGTTGAAACGGCAGGGGATGGACAGGAAGCGCTGGAGATGGTGAAAACATTTAATCCTGACGTGATGGTCCTCGATGTGATGATGCCGAAGCTTAGCGGATATGATGTTTGCCGCAGGCTTGAGGATCGTCAACGCCCCACCATTTTGCTACTGACTGTGAAGGACGATATTGTAGATAAGGTGCTCGGGCTGGAGCTTGGTGCGGATGATTATATGACGAAGCCCTTTGATATCCGGGAAGTGATTGCCAGAGTCAAGGCACTGTCCCGAAGGAGCCGCAAGACTGAAGCTGACGTGCAGCAGCAAGTTCCAGACCAGCATGTCATTCGGATATCCGGCCTTACGATTAATTTATGGAGTCGCACAATACATGCCGGAGACAGGCTGCTTGAACTGACGCCCAAGGAATTCGATCTTATGGCCCTTCTGGCCCGGAATCCGGAGCGGGTATACTCGCGGGAAGCTCTGCTTGAACAGGTATGGGATATGGATTTTGTCGGCGGCACGCGTACGGTCGATATTCATGTCCAAAGATTGCGTAAGAAGCTGGGGACTTACCATGAAGTGATCCAGACCGTTTATGGCATTGGATATAAGAGCACGGAGATCCCCACATGAGTAGTAGAAGAGTGCGTTTCGGGTTAAAGTGGAAAGTCGCACTTCTTCTTGCCCTGCTGCTGATTGCCGTTGTTGTTGTATTAAGTACACTAGTCCTTGCTGGGATTCGGGAGGATCAACGAGTCCGCTTGGAGCAATCCTTCGCCCATGAAGAAGAAGCAGCCAATCTCAGGGTTCACCAGGAGTTATTAACGAATCCGCATATGCAGCCGGATGACTTTATGGAAAATGTCGGTCAACGGCTAGCCGTTGATCTTGGAACCGAGAGCGGCATGCCGGTGACTCTATATATGCTGGATGGCACATTCGTAGGGACTTCGCTGCCTTTTCAGCCAAAAATGGATGTAAATGACGCACTTGTTTATACCGCACAAGGTCGTTCTGCCTATATTACCGAGGGTGACCAGCTGCTCTATCTTGCACCGCTTCGATATATGGATAAGCTGATCGGAACCATTCAATTTCACGCTTCGCTGGCTGAGCAGCACACTTTCTATGAACGTATCCAAAACCTGTTCATCGTGACGGGAATTAGCGTACTGGCCGCAGGCTTCCTCATCGGTTTTCTGTATGTTTGGCGTCAGGTGCATATCATCAGCAGGCTGAACCAGGCTGCGCAGAGGATTGGCGAAGGCGTATATCTTAGTGAGCCGACGGTAAAGCGTAAGGATGAGCTCGGCGAGCTGGCGCAAGGTATATATGAGATGAGCGGAAACATATCCTCATCGTTGAGCCAACTCACGGAGGAGAAGCAGAAGCTGCTGGATGCCATCGACCGACTGCAGGAGCTGGAACAACAGCAGAAGCAGTTTATCGGAAATATAAGCCATGAATTGAAAACGCCACTGACTTCCATACTGGCATACGCGGATTTGCTAGAAATGTATAAGGATGATCCAGTTCTCCTTGAGGAAGCCAGAGGACAGATCAGCAAGGAAGCACAGCGTCTATATCAACTGGTAGAAAAGGCGCTTCAGTTATCCTCCATGGATATCTACGAATTCGAAACACATGCGAAGCACATAGAGATTCTACCAATTCTTCAAGAAGCGACAGCCCGATTGGAGGCCAAGGCTGCACAGGCTAATATTACAATTCAATCATTCTTAACAGATGGCAGGGTATGGGCCGATCCGGAGAATTTGATGCATATGGTACTGAATCTTCTGGATAATGGAATCAAATACAATATCCCCGGCGGGACCGTCACGCTCTCAAACGAAGTGAGACAGGATGAGCTTGGACACGATCGGATGGTCATTACAATAAGCGATACTGGAATTGGTATTTCGGATGATGCCAGAGAACGCATCTTCGATCCATTCTATACCGTGAGCAGCGACCGCTCCAGGGTTCACGGAGGAACGGGGCTGGGGTTATCCCTGGTTCGAAATCTGGCGGAGAAACAGCATGGTTTTGTACAGCTGGCGGAATCGGGTCCTGGCGGTTCTACCTTTCTGATTACCTTGCCGATGAATCGGCCACAATCGTCAGAGGTTATTTCTGCAGAAGAAAGTTCAGACTTGGAATAAGGTCTGGGCTTTCTTTTTTCAGGATTGCTTATTTGTTTACAAGTTCGTTACAAGCTCGATATCGTATCGAGATATTCGCATTCTATACTGAGTTCAACAGGGAATAGGAGGTATGCCAAGACTCATTAGTTGCAGCTGCCAAAGCTCCTTGAGGGATATGCATAGGAGGAACCTGTTATGAAACATAAATTTAGGAAGTATGGAGTCAAGTTGCTATCTGTTGCTGCTATTGCTGCAGCGCTGACGTCTTGCCAGTCTCAGGATCGGTTGACGATCGTGGAACCGGGGGCGGGAGGGCACCAAACCAGCCAACCACCTGTCTCAAGCGAAGGTAAGACGTCGGGAGAGCGCAAACTCACGGTTGTTGAAGGGACGAACGGGAAATCCGGTCAGGAACTCATTGTAAATGGGACACACCGTATTGCCTCGTCCAACATTGAGACATGGCTGTCGGAGAATGAGGTTAAGGTTACCACGACCAAATTGGTCAAGGAAGCAACCGAAACAGAAGAACCGAAATATGCGTACACGACTGAAGAAGTAAGTATAAGCACAGGTGAGCGGCATGAGGTCACGAATCATGGAGACGCTCATCCTGATCAACATCTTGTTAAGGAAGAGATTTCGCCAAATGGTAAATACAGCTTTGTACAGAAATGGAGGGATAAATACACAGCAGACAATTTTATGAAGGATCTGAAGTCAGGCGAGACCATACCGGTGAAGGGTGACAACTATATGGAGATCGGCGGTTGGCTGGATGAAGACACCTATGTTCTCGCAGCAGGCTCCATGAGCGGTAAAGGGGAGATACGACTCATATCCACGGACGGCACTTACACTACCACAGACATTGAAGATGAGAATGTTGAATTTTATAATCAATTTGGCTCAAGTAAAGGCCGGATCTATTATACCGATGCGAACCAGATGTTGAAGGTCGTTGAACCAGGAGCGTCGAAGCCGATCCCTCTCATTGAGAATGTATGGAACTTCACAATCTCACCTGATGGAGAGTATATTGCCGTCTCGACAGCCACCAATACAGGTGAGGATCAAGTTAGCAAACTGCTGATCTATGATGCGGCAGGCAATTTGCAAGGCTCTCTAATTGGCAAAGGCAATCTGATATCCTATTTGTCCTGGTCGCCGGATTCCTCCCGATTTGCTTTCGATGTATATTCGGAGAATGAGAGCGGAATGAACGGAGTGTATGTGTTCGATACGGCTTCCGGCAAGGTGAGCTGGATGGCGCCTTATTATTCTGCAGTGCATCCTGCTGCCCATCCGGTGTATCCGCTGACATGGAGTCCCTCTGGAGAAAGATTAGGAATTACGATTGACGATCAAGAGGCTTTGATTGCGACGTATGTCATTGATTTTAAATAGGCGAATATCTCGCGTTACTATACTACTCACCGACTTCAAGCTGGTGAGACAACGAGAGGAATGGAGTATATGAAATTATTTAAAAAATCATTTGCAGTAATTGCCGTGCTGGGTATGACGTTAACGGGTGCCGCAGGTGTCTATGCGGGGGCAAACCTGGAGAAAATTTCGGCCTATCTTAACCACAGCATCGTTATCAATGTGGCCGGGAATGTTTATAACACGGGCAAAAAGTTAACCCCTATCACTTATCAGAACACAACATACTTGCCAGTTCGCGCGCTCGCTGATGTGCTGGATGTTCCTGTACAATATGATGCGAAAAATAAACAGGTGTTAATCGGGAGTCATCCTGGAAACGGTGAGGCAATTGAGCTGACTAGCGTAAAATACAGTAATGCTGAGCGAAAAGCAATCAACAGTGCATTCGCCAAGTTCGATGGTTTTGAGACACCTTACGCTCCAAGTCAGATGATAAAAGGAGATATGTATCAGAAGACGGGGGCATCAGAAGATGGCGTCAACATGCTATTCAAACATATGACGGTATATATTTCCCCAAGAGACTACTCTTATGGATATGATAGCAAACCGGTTACTTTGTCTAATGGAGTTCAAGCAAAATGGTACACGCCCGATGATACGGCCATGCTCGGATTTCAGATTAAGGACCGCTTTGTAACAATCAGCTCACCGGATCATTCCTTAAGCAAAGCACAGCTTGAGAAGGTTGCTGTAAGTGTTGCTCAATTGAAATAAACAGAGATACAAAGATGTTGATATGATTTAGATTAGATAGAAAAGCAACTGTAGTTGTGAAATGAAAAAGCTTGCAAGACCACACAAATGGTCTTGCAAGCTTTTCATTATATGAAACTCATGAAGATATATTTCCTGGGTAATTTAATCCGAACACTAACCGTGTCGGATTAATTACGCTGCAATAGCAGGTAACCACTAATGCTGGAAGTTCTTTTACTGAATACAATTTTGAAGCCTACGTCATTATCCAGTAAACAGGCTAAGGCAGTTCTTAACAATGCATTTGGCGTCAAGTCAGCCCGGCAAGGGGAAGCATTGCCAATGACGCGAGCGGCAGTAATTCTACGCGGGGAGCCTGCAACAAGAGGGTTTCTTGACCAGCTGATTAATACTAAGTCAGGTTGGTGGACAGCAGCGACACGCCCCATTCGAATCACCTCTCTTCCATATAGTAGAGTCACTATAGTAAATGATAAGGTGAGATGAAGAGTGCTAGCGAAAAGCGGAGTTTTTTAAACATGGATGCAACCCCAATGTTCAAGGGGAAATGCCCTTTGGATCATAATTAACGAATAAAATGATAGAGGAGTATCTCAAATAAGACCGTACCATTCGATGATAATCGAAAGTACGGTCTTTCCTAATTAGATCAAGAAATGGATCGAACAGTATCTTGTAATTGTACTGATAATAACACATACACCTAGATAAAAACAGACTTGAATTTTCTGGAAATCGCAATACAATACAGACATGATGATAGGAGGAGATATCATGGCGTATTCGATATTTGCAGGAACGATGGCTGATATGAATTGGATTGAAGTACAGAAGAGTATTGAGAGAGGGGCTATCGCACTTATCCCATCCGGTGTAATTGAACAGCAGGGTCCCCATCTTCCTACCGGAACAGATGTATATGGAAGCCATTTAATATGCAACAAAATGAGATCAGAACTGAACAAGAGTCATATTGAATGTCTGATCACACCTCCATTTTATTGGGGAATCAACCATGTTACAGGAGCGTTCCCCGGATCCTTTACTTCCAGGAAGGTAACGGTCAAATATGTACTACTCGATATGTTCGAATGCTTGCATCGTTGGGGAATTCAACATGTGTTTCTTGTAGATATTCATGGAGATCAAGCAAATGGTGCAGCACTATATGAGGCGATCGTGGAAGGGAGAAAGAATTATGGTCTTGATATCCGCTCTGTCATCTCTAATTGGATTGCGGATGATCTGGGATTGGACAAAGAAAACGAGAACTTCCTGGTTTTTGATGTCCCCCTGCCAGATCTTCCTGAATCTGAATACTTAGATATCCATGCAGGGGAGAGCAGTACAGCCGGCATGCTCAAGTATTTTCCCAAGCTAGTTGATAGGGAAGTTGCCGATAAGCTGGAACCTACGAATCTATCATTGGAAGATCTGAAGTTATGGCATTCCGGGGGCGAGATTGCGAGAAATATGACGCCACAGGGATATTTCGGAGCACCAGCAGCATACAGCCATTTGAATATCGACGAAATCGACTTTTACGAAGGTTTTGCAAAATATGCTTCACTGGAAATGAGGCATTACCTCAATCAGACGCGTATGAGGGACATTGAGGATGGGATAAGTTAGTCTAAATCATTCTAGTCCGAGATAACGGTATCCCATAGTGATACAATTTGGATGAGTAGGCTGATTACAGGGATATATGACGTTTCTGGGGTTCAGTCGCTCAATGTTATGGATTAATGATTGATAGACTGAAGGAGATTGACATGATAAGACTGCAACCTATTGATAAGGATAATTGGACCGAATGCATTAAACTGAAAGCGAAACCGGAACAGGAAAAATTTATTGCCTCCAATCTGTATTCGATCGCGCAGTTTCAGTTTCTCGCACATTTTGAAGCGATGGCCATTTATGAGGATCAGACGATGATCGGATTCACGCTTTATGGTTTGGATGCTGATGACAATAACTATTGGATTTACCGTTTTATGATTGATGGGAACCATCAGAGGAAGGGTTACGGAAGACAGGCTTTACAATTAATAATCGAAGAAATCCGAAATAAACCTGACCGGACGGATGTGCTGATGTTAAGTTTTGACCCGAAGAACGAACAGGCGAGGCAGCTTTACGTCAAAGCGGGGTTTGAGGAAATCGGTGTCATGCCGTGGTCGGATGGTGAATCCGTAGCGAAGCTGATGCTGTAAACCCTCAGCCTATAAGTATGCGAAAGAGGATGATGCTGATATGAAAATCATAGTGACAGGCGGCGCCATCATCCGGGATCATTAAGGGCGAATATTGCTCCAGCGACAAACATTTTAAACTTGAATATGTCTTGTAACACGATAAAAAGGGAGTGCCTACTGTTTGCAACAGTTGTGCACTCCCTTTGTTAACTTAACTAGAACTTGGGTTCATACCATATGGCTTGGGTAAAGTCCTGGAACTTATCAGCGTAATAATACATAACTTCAATGTTGTTATTGTCGCCGGTTGCTTTTTGACCCTTGCTTCGGATAATGGGGATGAATTCTGCATAGTATGCGCCATTCAAGGAGATTCGAACAGGCTGCTTAGGGTTGCTCAACTGCTCGTAGGTATAATAGGATGGCTCCCCGTTCACGTTGATCTGCAAGTCGATTTTCTCCGTAGCCTTCAAGGCCAGATAGAATTCCGGCAGGGCATCGCGATTCACCAAAGCAAAGTCATGAACCGGACTTTCTCCGTGTCCTGATGGGGAACCCGCATAGATAAAGTATCTTGTGCCATTCGGAATGAGATCATCCGGCGATGGTTCCCGGACATAGTCGCTGCCACTATAATAGTCGTAAATTCGATGCAGGATAACTGCGGTTTCTGCTAACGTTACCTTTTGATTCGGGCGAAAATACCCTTTGGCGTCGGGTTTCATGATGCCGGCCTCGGCAAAGCCGAGCAGTGCATAGGCTTTGACGTAATCCAGCTCGGAGGCTAAGGAAGGCCCATATTTTTTGTCTTGCATCAATCCGATTTCGGGCGCTAATGGCTGATAGGCATACTTCCACTTATCATATTGTTTGTCGGAATTGAAATATCTTTTGGGTAGGTCTTTAATCGCCCGCAATCTCGCGATATCCTCACCGTCCGATAACTCCAGGGAATAACCAATATCATCGAACAGCGCATTCAGCGTAATCAACAAGTCCCAGCGTGTTAACACTTTCTCCGGTATGTACTTGAAGGTTTCATCGTCGTAATTGATTCTGTCTGCGGCTCCGATTAATCCGTTCGGCGCTGAAGGTATGCTGCCGTAGACATCCTTAAAAATCTGGTAGGATGGGTGCCCATTAGGGACGCCGGGAATGTTGATATTCTTATCAGCATCGACTCGAAAATCGGTAAACAACCGGTGTACCATAAGGGTAAGATCAGCTTTGGTCACCATCTTGCCCAAGGTTTTTGTCCGATACTCCATGTTCTCAAAAACCCCATGGGATCTGAGGAAGTCAATGGACTCATTGGCCCATGCATACTTGGCTTGACTAGATTCCGCCGCGCTTGCCACGGATGTCATGCAAAACGATAAAATGAGGGTTAAAGATAATAGTTGACGCCACCTTCTTAAAAACATGAAAATCCTCCTGTATGTATCGATGTATTGGATGAATATTCCTCCATTGTAGACGACAAATTATGACAAAAGCAATGTTTTTTAGTCCTACTTACCTATTGAAGGAGAGCTGGTTTGCGTTTTTCTTAAATCCGAAGCGTATTGGTTGAGGAGGCGAGAACCGGAGAAATCAAATGAACAGGATGACTTTCGACGGGAATTTTTTCAATGTAAACGTTGACATTACGGAACAAAATGGTAATATTTTAATTCATTAGATATATCGGTTGTTTGAGTACCTACGGGCTGTGTTTGATCATGTCACAACAGTTCTGCCAACTTGGATGTGAATGCATTGCAGACTATCAGGGAGGAGGTAACGCATTGGGAATGGATTGGTATGACATGATCGCACGTAGAAATGGAGGGTACAGAGGAAGGGCAAGCTGCACGATCGTTGGGAGGTCGGCAGAAGATGTCTTTGAAGAGCAGTTAGTGGAGATGCTGCCGCGGTTTCACTCGGTGCTTGATGCAGGCTGCGGACATGGCGAGTTCACAATGAAGATGTCGAGACATACCGGCAAGATCATAGGATTTGACAACTCTGCCGAGATGATCAAGATTTCCAAGTCATTGCTTGAGAGCAGCGAAATTCGAAATGTGGAATTTGTTCATGCTACCACGAAGACAGCGATGCCTTTTCAAGACGGACAGTTCGATCTCATCTATGATCGCAGAGGCCCTACTTCGATTCTAGATCATCCACGACTATTGATTTCCGGCGGTACGGTTATCGGTATACATACGGATGTGACTGCCGTAAGAAGACGATTGTCCGAGAAAGGTTACGTTGATATTGAAATTGAGGAGTATAACGAAGCGATAACTTACTTCCCGGATACGCATGAATTCGCATTGTACTTGTCGGATACGCCGGGTAACCCCGACTTCACCTTGCCGGAACGAAAGGGCGAGCTTGAAGCCAAGACTAGGGAGCATCAAATTAATGGTCAATTGGGCATAAAAGAACATAAATATATTTGGAGAGCGATGAAGCCGTGAAATAATTCATTTTTAATCTTATTGAAGAAGGAGTGTTGCATAATGGAGCATGATTTCAACCGAAAGTGGCTGGAGGACAAATTTGAGAATATTCGCAGCCGTACCTTAAACGTATTGGTGCAGTTAAATGATCAGCAGGTCAATTGGCAGCCTAATCACTCAAGTCTAAGCATATCCACGTTGATCAGGCACATTGAAGGCAACATTCAAGAGAGGATTACAAAAGGGATTCTGCAACAGAATATTACCCGGAATCGAGAGAAAGAATTGACCCAGACCTTTGTAAGCAGGGATGATCTCATTCAGATCGTCAAGAACCGGTTTCAATATCTTATTGATACAGTGAAGTCCATGTCGAATGAAGACTTTGAGCAGGTACAAATGGTTAGGGGCAAGGAGCGGAGCAATCTCGACATTCTGCATCAATGCGCCACGCATTATTCAGAACATATGGGTCAAATTTTCTATATCGCGAAGCAGTGTTTAGGAGCTCAATATAAATCAACATCGATATAATATACAGTCCCCCTTAGATGGCGTACCAGGCGATCAAGGGGGACTTTTTATGATTTATCGTCTTCGAAAAAAGGATTCGACAATGAGAAAGTTCAAAAAGGTGGAATCTGGGCATAGGTTTGTATGACTTACACTTTGGGGAATTTGGTTGGACCATACCACTGCCTTGGATGGAGAGGGAGCAAAGCAGGTGTGATTGCGCATTAGAAGTGTTCAGGATAGAATGTTGTTAAGCAGCAGATATGACTCCTAAGAACCCGCTTCGTGGCTAACACCCAAGGTGGGTTTACGTTTATGTAAGTAAACGCAAAGGAATGTGATTATATGAAGAAAGAAATTGTGCTGGTGGTGAGTGTGTCTCTTCTCCAGGAGGATCAAGTGCTCCTGATCCAAGAGAATAAACCCCTCGTACGTGACACTTGGAATTTCCCGGGTGGGCGGATCGAGCAGGGAGAGGCTATTCTGGACGCAGCCAGAAGAGAAGTGAGAGAAGAAACAGGCTATGAAGCCGAATTGACAGGCACGAGCGGCGTGTATCATTTTCTCAGCAGTTTGAATGATCATGTCATCATGTTCCATTTTACTGGACAGGTGATGGGGGGATCGCCTCGATGGGCAACTGACGAGATTAAGGATGGCCGATGGGTCCCGCTCTCTGATGTATTCAAGGATCATCGCATGGTTTTTCGAGATCCAGGGGTGATGAGGCAGATCGTTGAGAACCTCAAGAATGGCGTGCTACACCCGCTTACGTTGTTTAACCCAGCATTGAATTCGGCTTCGATGTAATCGCGAACGTTAGGAGGATATATCAAGTGGATGCCATCCGTTATCCGATCGGCCCGTTTATGCCTCATGAAGAACCCACCAAGGAAATAAGGCAGCAATATATTCACCGAGTGCCTGCGATTGTACCGGCTCTTCGGCAAATCGTTATCAATCTCGCACCGTCCGAATGGGATCAGTCTTACCGGGATGGTGGATGGAGTATAAGGCAGATTATTCACCACATGGCTGATAATGATATGAACGCATATTTGCGTTTTAAACGTGCATTGACCGAGAAAGATCCCCTCGCAAGTTCGTATCGGGAGGATTTATGGGCTGAGCTGAGTGACTACAGAGAGGTTCCTGTTGAGAGTTCGCTTACACTTCTGGAAACACTTCATTTCCGATTTCTTGTACTGCTTAAAGAACTCCAGCCCGAGGATTTTAGAAGAACGATGAGAACCCAAGTGCTCGGCAGCATCACGCTGGACATCGCCTTGCAGCGATTCGTGTGGCATAACCGGCATCATATCGCGCAGATTACCTCGATTCTCAACCGTGAAAACGTAAAGTTACATAAGGAGTGATCCCGAGAAAACGTGATACCGACGCATTAATCAGCGCCATACATGCTAGGCATACATTAATAGAGGAGCATTTAGCTCTAAGATTCGACCCTATCATACATCAAGAATTCAAAGGAGCTGTACCACCATGGGAATGTCCGATTACTATAAAGATTTAAGAGACAAGATCGGGAATCAATTAATATTTATGCCCTCTGTTGCAGGAATCATCCGAAATGATGTGGATCATATTTTGTTCGGCAGGAAGCATCGAGAGGAGCTGTGGGGGCTTGTGGCGGGTGCCATCGAGCTGGGAGAGTCACCGGCAGAGGCAATGATTCGCGAAGCGAAGGAAGAAACGGGACTTGATATCATCCCTGAACGAATCATTGGGGTTTATGGCGGAGAGGAACGCCGGTATACATATAGTAACGGTCATCAAGTGGAGTACCTGACGATTGTTTTTGAGTGCAGTGTGACGAGCGGTGAGCTAGATCAAGAGAATGACGAAATGGCGGAACTCGTATTTATTCCAGAGGAGCATCTGCCACCTACGGCAGTGAAATATCCGAGGCATATATTCATGAAGGCCAATGGAGAGCGTGCTCATTTTGAAGTGAACAGGGAATAAGAATTTGGAATAATGCTAAGATCGATCTATTTATGAAAGACGATAAGTGGATCTAATTTAGTGAGGTGTAATTCTCATAGGTTTTTCAATCTATGTCTTGAGTGATAACCAATCTCAGCAGCGCTTCGATTATAACCGTTGGGTCGGTTAACAGTGGGTGAATCCGCCTACGGCTGATGAATATTTATCATTTTTCAGGGAACAGATCCCCCTATGTATTCAGCCGATGGATCAGCTGCATTCCGTACTGCGTTATTTGAAGTCTAAGGGACTTAAACTTGGGATTATTACCAATGGAACCGTACAAGTACAAGAGGGAAAGATCCATCAACTTGGTATAAGCGGATATTTTGATTCTATTGTGATTTCTGAAGAGACTGGCGTCAAAAAACCAGATCCACGGATTTATATAAAGGCTCTTGAACAGCTTAAGGTAATAGCAGCAGAGGCTTGGTATGTCGGAGATCATCCACATAACGATATTGTCGGGGCAACAGAGTGCGGTATTAAGGCCATATGGTATACGAGAGATGGAGAGTGGGATGAGTCCATAGAAGTAAAGCCGTATCGAACTATACATAAGCTGGAAGAATTGATTCATATTTATGCCGAACATCATGAGAGTTAGCGCTTGCGAAAGAGTTATAATCATGGAGGTGTGAAGGGATTGAAACGATACAAATCCGAAGATGGGCAAAAGCTCATCTATGAATCTTATGACCGATTGTTGGCTGATTGGAAAGTAGAGCATGTACAACAGATGATTCCCACAACGTATGGTGACACTCACATTATTACGGCAGGATCTCCCGATCAACCGCCAATTTTGTTATTGCATGGAACGGGCGATAACGCAGCCATGATGTGGATTTATAACATGGAGAAGCTGTCCCGTAGCTTCCACGTTATCGCTGTGGATAACATCGGCGGCTCAGGAAAAAGCGAACCGAATGACAAGTATTTTGGAGACTTTGATCGTGCGAAATGGTTGGATGAAATCCTTGGGGCTTTGAATATAGAATCTACCTATATTGCTGGGGTTTCCTATGGGGCTGCTCTCGCTCAGTATTATGCCATTGCCAGACCAGACAGAGTAAGAAAGCTGGTATGTATGGCTGGAGGGATTTCCGGAAGTCAGTTTGAAGTGATGGGCAAAATGATGAAGGCGTTCATGCCAGAGGCTCTGTTTCCCTCAGAACGAAATACACGCAAACTGCTCCGCAAGCTGTGCGGCACCCGCACAGATGTATTTGAGAGCAACCCGGACCTCATGCAGCACTGGTACTATCTGCTGAAGTATTTCAATAACCGCTCCATGATGAAGCATACCGTTACCATCCACTCGCCAGCCGACATCCAGTCGATCCGCAGCAAGACTTTGTTTGTTATTGGTAATCACGATTTGCTGAGTTATTATCCGAAGTCACTTGCCAGACTGGAGTCGAATGGGATGTTGTATCGTATCGTGAAGGGTGCTGGCCATGCCATCAATCATGAGATGCCTGAGGTTATTCATGAAGAGATTATAGGGTTTTGCAAGGAAGCTTGAGCGAGGGAATGATGACTTTTGAAGATTAGACGATTCACGGGTCTTTCCGTCAATATGCTTATCAGTTTGGTTCTAGTTCTGTTCGGGCATGCAATGACACCACGACTAGGGACTAGTTCCGGGAACGGGAATCCTGCCATAATGCTCCTCATTCCGCTAATCATTCTTTTTCTGGTGATGGTGTATCAATGGATTCGGCTGTTCCAAGATGTGAGAATATCTGTAGGGAGATTGAGTTTGTTCGTTACAGCACTAGTTGGTTACATCATCGCGGGGTATGTATATCAGCTTCATAGGCTTGAAATTTATAGAGAAATCCAAGCAGATGCTTTCGAATCGAAATTTGGTTATGTTGATTGGTCCCATATTGAGTCCATTACATCGGGTATTTTATCGATCCATATGAACAATCAATTTTTCAATTGGAATACATATTTCATGATGTTGGCTTTCTCGCTTTTGCTGTGTTTCCTATATAGGTTGATACAAGCACTTATGAACAAAAAACGAGCGACACCAGGGAAATATTAGACGTGGATTAGGATTTCGAGAGGAGAGATCACATGATTTATTTCGATAGGACAAGAAAATGCTCCATCGTCTTTTTTAGCTTGAGCGCATTGTTCTTTATTGCAACGGTGATTGCGTTTATGACCAGCCAATTCTCCGAGATCCTTTCATATAACTTTACGAATGACTTGAGAGGCAGCATCCTTACGATTATTTTTCTGATCATCTCCATCATACTGCTAGTTGCCGGCATAGCGATGAGGGCGATATGTAAGGATGCACAAGAAGACTTTCATCGGATCGACAAACTGATAAGCGAGTTGGAAAAGCGAGATTAATTGTTCCGATTCAGGAGGGGGTATACGTGGTGTCTATTGATGAAATTTACGACCGACAGGCTAAAGCCTATGAGGCTATGGTTAGCAAACAGCCCGATTTATCCGATATCATTCATGGAATCAGATCGTACGAGGGTTTGGATGTGCTGGATTTGGGGGCCGGATCAGGGCGGATATCCCTGCTGCTTGCTCCAGACGTGAAATCCTTGATCTGTACCGATATATCCGAGCCGATGTTACATATATTGGACGAGAAATTATCTGAAGCTTATGATTCTCGCAATTGGACTACCGTGGTTGCAGATCACCGCAGCCTGCCGGTTGATTCCTCGAGTGTTGATCTGGTTGTATCGGGTTGGAGCATTAGCTATCTGGCCAATTCAGGCGAAGCGGATTGCCATGAGAATCTGAGGCTTGTCATGGCGGAGCTGCGGCGTGTCTTGAGGCCGGGCGGGACGATGATCATTCTGGAAACGATGGGAACCGGAACGGAGAAGCCCAATCCTCCACATTTCCTAACCGATTATTATGCTGGATTAGAGCAGGAATACGGATTTAACTATCGGTGGATTCGGACGGATTATGTTTTTGATTTGGTCGAAGAGGCACAGCGGAGCACGGGGTTCTTTTTCGGTCAAGAGTTAACTGACAAGATCAGAGCGAATCAATGGTCCACGGTGCCGGAGTGCGCGGGGATCTGGTGGAAGCATTTTTAGATAGCAGTGTATTAACAATAAAGCTTGTGAAAAATACTACAGTCAAAGGCGATGGTGCAGTATACTCTATCTTGTGGTTTATGTTGTTTTATTTATCCTAAACATTCCGTTATACAAGTGGATCTACAGACGGATTTTTGATAATGTGGACGATCTAAAGCAGTCGGTATTATACTCGTTAACGCCGGATATCATCTCCTTGTTCCGCAGACGTTTCTGGAAGGATCAATGGGGTGAGTTTAAGTTATCTGTTTTCTTAGGAAGCTGTTTTTTTATATTCGCGATCGAGTGTGTAATAGTGATCAAAATAGTGGACGTAATGTTTCAATAGGATTTCAAGAAAATGTACAGGCTTTTTACGGAACAATATGCCCAAACGCACATAATCCAGTTGACAGGATTCCTTGGTCAGTAGAAGCTTTTGACAAGTTAATCAATTTAGAGTAATATCCACATGTAATAATTACACAGGTAAGAATAAGGATCTGAGTACAAGGCTGTCTCTTTACAGGGGGGGCTTTTTTTGCGTTTTTACGTGTTAGAAATCGAGTTATGGGGGTGGAAGCTATAAATACCGTTAATCGTAATCAAGTACTTATTGTTGAAGATGATGCACATATTAGACGTTTTGTATCGATAAATTTAATAAATAACGGATTTGTGGTGAGTGAGGCTGCATTTGGAGGAGAAGCGATACAACTCTTCACTACGAATCGACCCGATGTTGTTGTTCTGGACATTATGCTGCCAGATGCTGATGGATTTGAAATCTGCCGACAGTTAAGAGAGATAGAGCCTGCGGTCATCATCGTCTTTTTAACTGCACGCGGACAAGATCTGGACAAGATCAAAGGATTAGAAATCGGAGCTGATGATTATATTGTCAAACCGTTTAATCCGTTAGAGCTTGTAGCACGAATTAATGCGATATTGCGCCGAACAGAAACTGCTCTAAAACCGCAAAGATCCGTGATTCAATCCGGTCCAATTCGGATGGATCTGAATTCGAATAAAGTGTTCAAACATGACATCTTTATTGAATTAACGCCGAAGGAGTTTCAACTAGTTAGAACCTTTCTAGAACATCCCGATACAGCACTATCCCGGAATAAATTATTAAATCTCGTATGGGGAGAGGATTATGTAGGAGATCCTAAAACAGTAGATGTTCATGTGCGAAAGTTACGGGAAAAGATTGAAGATGATGGCTCCAAGCCACATTGGATTGAAACGGTATGGGGAGTAGGATATCGCTTCAGGAAGGACGGTTAAGAAGTGGGTATTCAGAAAAGATTAGTAGGAAGTTATTTTGTGGTCATCTGTATCACTGTTCTCATTCTTGAGATTTTCATCATGGCTTACGTGAGATATTATTATCTTCATAATGTTGAGCGGATTCTGATGAATCAAGCGGAGCTGTCTGCTTCTTTTTTTCAGCAATATTTTGCCGATGAAGATCTGGAGAAACAATCGTATCGATTATTAAAGGGGTTTGCACATAACTCGGATGCGCAAGTACAGATTATTAATTCCTCAGGCCGACTTTTGCAGGACTCTACCGGACTTCCGGGCGGCAATGACATGACTACGTATTTAGATGTACGAACTGCACTCCAAGGACAACCCGGCACATGGAGAGGCAAGGAGCCTTCCACCCAAGAAGCGATATTAGCGGTATCTTTTCCCTTACGAGCCAATGATATCATCGCGGGAGAAGTCAGATTTGTCACTTCCTTGACTGAAACACTACAGACAGTTCATCGTATTTCAATCGTACTGATCTGTGTAGGTCTGTTTGTTCTTGCGATTGTTACCGTTCTTGGACTATTGTTGTCTCGGACCATAACGAGATCAATTAAGGATCTTAAACAGGCGGCAGATCAGATGACAGAAGGAGACTTCAGCATAAGAGTACATAAACGCTATCAGGATGAGCTGGGTTCTTTGGCTGATACGTTAAATATGATGGCAGGTAGAATTTTGAAGAGCGAACAGCTTAAAAATGATTTTATTTCATCCGTGTCCCATGAACTGCGAACGCCATTAACGTCAATTAAAGGATGGGCCATCACGCTGAAATCGAATGGGAATCACAACGAGCAAATCCTTAAAGAAGGATTGGGTATTATTGAATCAGAAAGCGACAGGTTAACTTGTTTGGTGGAAGAACTGTTAGATTTCTCTAAACTGGATAACGGAAGAATTGTCATACACTCAGCACCTGTCCATCTATCAGAATTATTGCATCGTGTGGGTAGACAACTTGCCCCAAGAGCTGCTCGGCAAGGAGTCTCACTCGAAATACAAGCAGAGGAGAATCTCCCTAACATTCATGCAGACGAGAATCGTTTGAAGCAAGTACTAATTAATTTAATTGATAATTCACTCAAATTTACAGATGCCACTGGTCGAATTCTTGTACACGCTTATACAGCTCAAGAACAAGTCGTTATTACCGTTGAGGACACTGGCTCAGGAATCGCAGAGGAGGATCTAGAGGATGTGCTGCAAAAATTTTACAAAGTAGATCCACAAGCACCTGGCAGTGGTCTGGGTCTATCCATATCAAATGAGATCATTAAGTTACATCATGGAGAATTACGCATAATTAGTGAGGTAGGTAAGGGTACGAAAGTCCAGATCTACTTGCCGATAGAAGAAAAAATAAATTTAACTATTTCATAACCACTTCGTTCCCTTTCAAAGATATTATAGTAAATAACCTTGACAATCGAGGAGCTGGTAATGAGAATGCTCAACAAACTCATTAGAATAGGTTTCATATCAACTACGTTATTGTTGCTCGGAGGATGTGGGATTCCCGCAACACCAGTAGATATGATTAAGCCTCCATTATCAGAAGCAAGTATTCAGCGAGATAAAATCAACCATGAACTTATCAAATTACTACCTGACGAGGTTCAATTGTTAGTTCCTACGCAGGGAAAAGACGGTAATGATATCTCGTTCGGAGATATGGACGGGGACGGTATCGATGAAGCCGTCGTTGTATATGAAGAGAATAAAGCGACAGGTAAAATGCTGAAAGCGGCGCTATTTAAGCAAGATAATGAGGAGTGGCGAATCGTCTCGGAAGTCAAGGGCTTTGGTTACGGCTTGGAGTATGCTGGATTTCCAGATATCGATCAGGATGGTCGATCCGAGCTCGTGCTTGGCTGGTCATTAGGGGCTGCAGGAAATGGTCTGGACATTTATGGCTTGAGTGAAGATAAATTGAAGCTCTTATCCAAGAAGGAGTATCACGGTAAGTTCGATCTTGAGTAATCCTTCCCAAGGATTGTAGTTAACAAGAGGGAGGTGTCCTATGTTTTGAACGGTAAAATAAGGGCCGACCTGATTGTTTCCGATGGCCATCGTAAAACACAATAGTCCGTGGCACTACGTCATGAAAAAAAGACGTATGTTTGCTCATCGGATTATTTGTGATGTTCATTTTTAGGGGTATTCCTACAGAAATTCAACAAAATAGAGGTACTCATCATGTTTATAACCCACATCATTTCAAAACTGGATAAATCGATGCTGTTCATTATATTATGTCTTGTTGCCATTGGTACGATTGCTATTTATGGAGCTACAGTGGATACGAATTTAGATGGCCTTCACATTAGTCAGTTATATCTATTCGGTGCATTTTGCATTCCTATGCTGGTTCTCGCATTGTTAGATTATAGAGTTCTGTTAGGTAAGATATCTTACGTTCTCTATGGAATTGGCATAGGGATGCTGGTTCTTGTCGAGTTTACCGGAGAGAACATTAACGGTGCTGTTCGTTGGCTAAGTATTGGAGGTTTTCAGCTTCAACCTTCTGAATTAGCTAAATTATTTACAGTGCTTCTGATTGCTCATTTATTAGGCAAGCGAGAGGGAGCTCAGCTTCGTATTGTTCAAGATATATTACCGATTTGTATCATTTTTATGATTCCTATCATCTTAATCATGCAGCAGCCCGATTTAGGCACTTCTCTAGTTTTTGTGGGTGCACTGCTTAGTATGCTGTGGATGGGTAACATCCGTTCATTATATATGATTCTGTTCATCAGTATTATGATCATTACGGTAGGCATAATATTATGGCTATATTATGCCAATTTCGAATTGTTATCCAAGATGGTAGAGCCTCATCAAATGTCAAGAATTCAGACTTTTCTTGACCCAGCCAGCGATCCCGATAAATCATGGCATGTTAAAAACGCACAATATGCGATAGCTTTGGGAGGATTGACTGGAAGTGACGTATCTTTTTTACGTAGAGGGTTTGTTCCTTATGCGTATTCCGATTCGATCTATGTGGTCATAGGCGAGGAATATGGTTTTTTGGGTTCTGCGGTGCTGTTACTGTTATATTTCCTTCTCATATATCGTATGGTTCATATCGTCAAAGATAGTAGAGAACTTGCAGGGGCATATCTTGTTACCGGGCTTATAGGAATGTTAGTCTTTCAAATTTTCGTTAATATAGGCATGCATATCGGTTTGGTACCCCTGACGGGTATTTCCTTACCGTTCATAAGTTATGGAGGCAGCTCACTACTTAGTAATATGATTGCAATTGGCTTGGTGTTAAGTGTCAAATTTCATAAAAACGATATCTATATAGAATGAACTAAAGACAACCTTATTATTACAGAAATAGAAAGCAGGTTAAGACATTGGGCATATCTCAAACAGATGATCTCGTATTTCAATTCATCAATCAAATGGCAGTAACATTCTCCGCATTAAATCCATTTATGCGTTTTTTATCAGAAAAAGCGGAATACCTCTTTTACATGGGGATTATTGTTTATTGGTTTACTCGCATCCATAAGAACAGGCAAATGGTGATAACAACTCTCTTGTCAGCTTGTGTTGGATTTAGTGTTGGTAGTATACTTTCTCACTTTTTTTATAGGGATAGGCCTTTTGTCCATCATACGGTTAACCAATTAATTGAACATTCCGCTAACGCTTCATTTCCAAGTAATCATTCGATTGGGGCCTTTGTAATCGCAACAGGTATATGGTTGTTTCGTAAGAAAGATGGCGTAATTTGGCTTGTATTGGCAGGTTTAATTTCATTCTCCCGAATTTGGAATGGTGTTCATTATCCTTCCGATGTCATCACGGGAGCATTTATTGGTGTGATTAGTGCATTTATGATTTATCAAATGGTTCATCGATGGTCTGTAGCTCATAAATGTTTAAACGCTGGCATCAATCTTTATGAAAAAATCGAGAAAAATATTTGGAAAAGTTATAAAAAAGCTTCTAAACTCAAAAATTGAATATTATTAGAATTGAGTGGAGGAAATTATGTCTATCAAACCGAAGAGAAAAGCAATTCGTAAAGTTATGATGAGCATTTACCTTGTTATAAGCGCCCTGATACTTGGAGTTGGAATCTATGCGGGGTATATATATTATAAGGCGGATGCTGCGATTCAACGTGTGGCAGCTCCAAAGCTGACTGATGATCCGATTGATTATGTAAAGAAGGAATCGATTCAACCTATGACATTTCTTTTGGCGGGTGTAGATAGTCGGGATGGCGGTGGTGGGGTGATGAATACAGATGTTCTTATGCTTGTCAGTTTCAATCCACAAACCCAATCTGCTAGTTTGTTGTCCCTGCCGCGTGATTTGCTGCTAAAACCTAAATCGTTGCCTGCTCATAAATCCAATTATTATTATGCTTATTACTATATAAAGGATAAGTCAGAGGCTATACCTAATACAAAACGTTTTTTCTCTGATTTGCTAGGTTTTCCGATTGATCATATGGTCGTGTTGAATTTTGATGCCTTACGGCAGACCGTGGACGCACTTGGCGGACTGCAAATCGATGTCGACATGGATATGAAATATAACGATTCCGCAGACGGAACGCATATCGATTTAAAAAAGGGCTTGCAGACTCTTAATGGTCAACAAGTGCTCGACTATGTCAGGTATCGTAAATCAAATCAAGGGACTCGGGAGTCCTCCGATTTCGCACGTAACGATCGACAGCAGCAAGTGATCAAACAGATCATTGAGAAATTAGGGGATTTTCAAGGGATTTCCCAATGGGGAAACATATTGGACATTATCGGTGAAAATGTGAAGTCTGATATTCCTGAATCTGATCTTCAACAATGGGTCTATAATTTCCCGAAAATCAAGCCGAATCAGATTCGTTCATTGCAGTTGGAATCCATTTGGAAAAGTCCCTATGTTTACGTAAACAAAGAGGATTTGCAACAAGCGTTGATAGATCTAGCTGATGAAGCAGGTATCCGTTCAGAAATTTCGTTTAAATGGGAAACTATTGGGGTACTGGAGTGATCCGTGCATTGAGTCCTTCAGTTGGTCAGACCCGATTTAACTTCATCTCAACTTTTGCTATTTAAACAATTAAACAAACCCTTGATGTAACTAGGTAAACTAGAGATCCAATCCTGCAGTTGACATAAAACAGATGTTTGATTCTTCTGGTTCTGCGCTTTAGCAAAAATGAAGTCATGAGTTGCTGGAGTGCAATCTGGTAGACCAGATCGCGAAATCGCCTGTCCGACAGTGGAAATTAGAAGTCAACATGCTTGCTATACTGGCGGCTTTAGGGGCTAAGACCCCGCCTCCGACTGATATCAGATGAATTATTGGAGAACCTTTTGACGTCATGAATTTGCGTTTGTCTACCATTCAGGATCCGATGGGCGCCGTGATCACTTAGGATGCCCATAACGAGATATCGGATATGACAACAGAAGGGCTGCCGTGCTGGCTGGTACTTACATCAACTAATGCAGCAGTACCGGGAGAATTCTATTCGAAGCTGTTCGATTGGAAACTTGAAAATCGAAATGAGGATGCAACGATTTTGTTTCAGAATCGTAGCCAATATGAATGCGGCCTGAGTATGGTTGTTTCCGATAATGGAGCAGCTTGGTCTGAATGGAATGTTTATTACACCATTCAAGACTGTGAACGAAGTTTAATCAATGCTCGGAGGCTTGGTGCGCATTCCATCATTGAGACTCAGGATAAGCCTGGGATTGGCCGATTTGCCAGTTTCACGGGTCCTGATGGTATCAAGTGTTTCATCATGGCTCGCGAATAGGTGCATTATTTCAATATAGCTTATGTATTTACAGAGGTTATCCGGGCGATTCGTTTGTCCTCGGGTAACCTTTTTAATTAGGTGATTTCATAGCGAAATGAGGCCATATTGCATTTTAACAAATGAGTCGCTCCAGATGCGTTATATCCCGATATGGATCGGAAGATCGTTGTATAGTAAGCGCTTTACCCGCGCTTCTATAATGGTAGCAAGCTGTAAAAGGCGCTTGATGCTAAACGGCCTGAATGCAGCACAGATGCACGCAGAAGGAGGCAATCCACAGATGTTAGGAAGCAGTGAAACGGCGGTGAACGTGGGGGTGAATGCCGAAACTCACATTCGCTTGGCGAATGGTCTGGTGGCCATTGAGGTGGATTTGGAAAAAGGCGGTTACGCCTACGCAGGCAGCAGGGGATTCGCTCTGCAAGAAGTACGAAGCGGTTTTCGATGGCAGGGCCGGGAATACCATGCGGGACATTATGACCGCCACTATATGATGGGGCAGCCGGAGAAGATCCAAGATTCGTTCGGAACCGGAATCCATGCCGTGATTAAGCATGAATCCGATCTGCTCCCAGGCCTGGAACAGCATTTTTACGTCTATGAGGGAACTTCATCTTTCATCACGCGGGTCGTCATCGTCGGTCATGAGGAATTAAAGGTAAACCGCATCGCGGTGGTGAAAACCGATAGCGTATCGAGCGGGAGCGAGACGGTTCCGGGAGAAGCGCTGCATGTGCTGCGCGTGCCGTATGACAATGACAAATGGGTGCGCTACCTGACGGAGACGGCCCCTCTGGAGACGGAAAGCTACGAAGTGACGGCCTTGTTCCAGCCGGATAGCCGCCATGGATTGATCCTGGGATCGATCAGTCATGACGTGTGGAAGACCGGCATTCGCGTGAAAGGGGAAACCGCAGGCAAGCTGGATGAACTGGAACTGTACGCTGGCGCGGCCGACATTATGACCCGAGACTCCCAGCCGCATGGCTACATAAGAGGAACGCGCCTCGAATCTCCGCTGGTTATGGTAGGGGATTATGAAGATTACCGGACAGGACTCGAAGCGTATGGGGAATCGAATGCGAAGGTAGCGCCTGCACTGAGCTGGAACGGCGGCGTCCCGATCGGCTGGAACAGCTGGTCGGCCGCCATGAGCACGCTGGATTACGACCTCTATGTGGCGACGAGCGATTTTCTGAAGCGGGAGGTTCAGCCCGAGGGCTTTCATAACGAGAATACCCTGTACATTAATTTCGATGCGTTCTGGGATCGCCTGACGCCTGCCGAGATGGAGGATGCCTTGAAAAGGGTCCGCGAGAACGGGCACAAACCCGGTACATACTGGACGCCGTTTGCGTTCTGGGGAAGTCCGGCTGGGTTCGGGAACCCCGTGGAGGGCACCGATGGGAAGTATACCTATGGCGATATCCTGCTTCGCGACCAGGATGGCGAGATTTTGCCGGATGTTGACGGCGGACTTGCGATTGATCCTACGCATCCCGGGAACCTGGCGCGTATCGATTGGTTCATGGATAAATTCGTCTCCGAAGGATTTGAGTATATCAAGCTGGACTTCATGGCTCACGGGGCTCTGGAGGGCAAGCATTACAACCCGAATATTACGACAGGGATCGCTGCATACAATTACGGCCTGTCGTATCTGACGGATAAACTCTCCCCGGAGCGGATCGGCAGACCGTTCTTCATCAACCTGTCGATTGCCCCGCTGTTCCCTTATTCCTATGCGCACAGCCGCAGAATTTCCTGCGATGTGTTCGGAACGATCAAGGATACGGAATATTTGCTGAACTCGCTGACGCACGGGTGGTGGATGAACGATACGCTGTACCGCTTTAACGATCCGGACCATGCCGTGATCTATAAAAGCTTCAATCAGGATTCGACGCCTCGCCATGAAGGGCGAAGCCGTCTGACCGCGTCCGTGATCTCGGGAACGGTGCTGCTGCTGGGCGATGACTTCCGGCATGAGGAAGCGGCATGGCGCGCCAAGACCTGGCTGGGAAATGAGGCAATCACTGAGATTGCCCGATTGGGTAGAACCTTTGTGCCCGTAGAGGGGAATCTCGGGAAACAGGCTGCGGATACGTTTGTACTGACCCATCCAAGCGAACCGGGAACAACGTATATTGCCGTTTTTAACTTTGACGGGGCCGAGTCCGTACAGAAGACGGTTTCCTTGGAACGCTGCGGCCTCGAGGCGCACGCTACCTACACGTTCCTGGATGTGTGGGAAGGAACGGCGGGTCAAGCGAACGGCACACTTACGGTCGAGCTGGCGCCAGCCGAATCGAAAATCCTGAAATTAAGCCGAAATCAATGAATAGAAGGAGGAGAGGTTCAGTGCGTATTCATCCGTTTAAATTCTTCCAAAAGCCATTCATGCTATTCTTATCGATTCTGTTAGCGGGGTCTGTGCTAGGCAGCTCCTTTGCTTCGGCAGAACCGCAGCAGCCGAGTCAAACGGCCGGAGGCATCCTTTCCTACGAGGCCGAGGCTTCTCAGAACACATTTACCGGCAATGCAGGTGCAGTCGATTGCGATTTCTGTTCGGGCGGGCAAAAAGTCGGCAATCTGTACGGCGGTTCCACCCTGACGTTCAACGGGATTCAGGCCGATAAGGCCGGTATATACAATATGAACATGTTCTACATCTCCGGGGATTCCCGCGCAGCTTCGATCTCCGTGAACGGAGCGGAGAAGGAGAATTTCAGTTTTCCGAAAACAGCGGATTGGAACACGATCGGCACTTATCAGATTCAAATTTACTTGAATCAGGGCAGCAACACGATTCTGTTCGATGATGCAGGCGGATACTCGCCCGATTTTGACAAGATTGAGCTGAAATTTGATTCAGCCGGCGATGACGGATCAGGCCCAGATGGAAGCATTGGCGATTTGGGCAAGCAAAAGAAAGCCACGAGTTATGGCTCCATCACCTTAACCGAGTATGCCAACGGTATTAAGGTATCCAATCCGACATATGAGCTGCTGTACAACACTTCGACCGGATTGTCGCAATACAATTGGAACGGCAAACCGGTTGCCAAGGGGTTATACAGCGAGATCCAGCTCGACCGGATGGTTGCAAGTACAGATTATAAACATCATAAATTCTATAAAAATCAAGTGGTCCCATTCCAGGATGCCACCGGCAAGGGCATCAAGGTGACGGTCGTGAATGAGGATGGGGGAAAGCCATCGCTCAGCCAAATTTATTACGTCTATGAAGACGGGCCATATTTGCTTACGGAAACAGTCGCTTCCCATCATTCCGCAATATCTACGGGGAACATAGCCCCCATCGCGATGGAAGCGAGAGGCGGCATCGACATCGGCAGCTATGACGATAACCGGGTCCTCGTCGTTCCCTTCGACAATGATGCTTGGTCCAGATACCAAGCGAAGTCGATGAATACCGGCCTCAACAACGGTCTGTATATCAGCTCGGAGCTGACGGCCATCTATGACAATACGAGCCGGAACGGCCTCGTCATCGGATCGGTGACGCATGATACGTGGAAGACCGGCATCTATTGGAGCGGCTCGAATGATAAATTGAACAAACTGCGCGTATATGGCGGATTTACGTCATCCACCTCCACGTGGGACACGATTCCGCATGGAAAGGTAACGGGCAAGCAGATTGCTTCGCCGAAAATCATGTTCGGGTTTTTCGAGGACTACCGGACCGGGCTGGAGGAGTTTGGCAAGGTGAATGCAGCGATCCAGCCTCCGTTGGCCTTTGGCGAAGACATTCCTGAAGGCGTTCCGGTCGGCTGGAACAGCTGGGGAGCTTATGCCAGTGATTTAAGCTTTGACAAGGCGGTTTCCGTCTCGAATTATTTTAAAGACCATATTCAGAACCATTCCTTCAACAATGAAGGTGATATCTACATCAATCTCGATTCCTATTGGGATAACATGACGGATCAGCAGCTGACGGATCTGGTTCAGCTCATTCATAGCAATGGACAGAAGGCCGGCATCTATTATTCGCCGTTCGTGTACTGGGGCAACAATATGGAGCAGGAAGTCGAAGGGACGAACGGCAAGTATAAATACGGCGATATCGTGCTGCGTGATTTGGACGGAAACGTGCTGCCGACGCTGGACGGCGCTTATGCCGTGGATCCGACGCATCCGGGCGTGAAGCAGCGGATCGATTATTACATGAATAAGTTCAAGAGCAAGGGCTTTGAATATATCAAAATCGATTTTTTGAGCCATGGGGCAATGGAAGGCAAGCATTATGACGCCAATGTTCAAACCGGCATCCAGGCCTATAACCAAGGGATGGCTTACGTGAATGAAGTGCTGGACGGCTCCATGTTCATCAGCGCTTCTATCGCGCCGCTGTTCCCTAGCCAATATGCGCACAGCCGCCGCATCTCCTGCGATATCGACGGCAGCATCGGCAGCACGGAATACCAGCTGAACAATCTCACGTACGGCTGGTGGCAGAACGGAACGATCTACCATTATACCGATCCGGACTATATGCACTTGACCAAAGGCGGATCGATCGAAGGCGCGCAGTCTCGCGTCAATGCGGCCGCGATCTCCGGCACGGTCTTCCTGAATTCGGATGACGTAACGGATGCGACGGCAAGGCAGTATATGGAAACGCTGCTGACGAATCCGGAAGTAAACGGGCTTGCGATGAAGGGCAAGGCGTTCCGGCCGGTAGAAGGCAACACGGGCACGCAGGCAGCAAACGTATTCGTGCTGGACGATCAGGGAACCCACTATGTAGCCGTGTTTAACTATACGCAAGATGCGGCGCAGCACACCGTGGATCTCGTTCGGGCCGGTATCGCTTCGGAAGGGGCGACGTCCTATACGGTGACGGATGTATGGAGCGGCCAATCTCAGACGGCGTCTGGATCTTCGCTGGATGTGACGCTTAAAGCGGCCGAATCCAAGCTTTATAAAATCGTCCCTAATCCATAAGAAGAAGTCATCGATTCATCATGTACATCTGCAAGTTCATCGCGGTTCTCGGCTCCATCCGGGAATCGCGATTTCTTGCCTTTGCTGTAAGGGTAACGCTTGTCTCAAGACTGGAAAATCAAATGAAGAGGAGAATGCAAGATGACAGACATGAAATTGTGGTATACAAAACCAGCTCAGGGCTGGCCGCAAGGGCTGCCGATCGGCAACGGCCGAATGGGGAATGTGGTCATATCCGCTCCGCATCGGGAGGTCTGGAATATTACCGAAACTACCTATTGGTCCGGCCAGCCGGAGCCGGCTCAAGGGCAAAGCAACAGCAAAGCGGTTTTAGAGCGGATGCGGCAGTATTTCTTCCAGGGCGATTATCGCGAAGGTGATCGACTGGCCAAGAAGCACTTGGAGCCGGGAAAATTGAATTTTGGCACCAATCTGGGACTATGCCAAGTCGTTCTGGAGTTTGACCATAACGTGGAGCCTTCCGAAGGCGGGGGACAAGATGCAGCAGCTGAGCCGCTGTTCCATCGGGAACTGGATCTGCAGGAGGCGGTGGCACGTTCTATTTGCGAGATCGATGGAACGGAGATGACGCGAGAGGTATTTGCTTCCCATGCCGATCAGGTGATCGTATCCCGGATTCGCAGCAGCCATGGCTCGTCAGGCGTGTCATTCCGCATTTCGATTCGAGGCGAGAATGGTCCTTTTCATACTGTCGTAACCGAAAAGGACACGATCGAATTCCGGGGACAGGCGCTGGAAGACGTACATAGCAATGGGGAGTGCGGGGTGTCCTGCCAAGGCCAGCTTCGGGTCGCTGCGGAAGGCGGGCAGGTAAGTTGCACGGCTGACACCATAAACGTATCCGGGGCGGATGAGGCGGCGATTTATTTTGCGGTGAATACGGATTACCGTCAAGAAGGTGAGGGCTGGCGAGAGAAAAGCGCGTTGCAGCTGGAGCAGGCTCTGCTGCTAGGATATGACGCGCTGAGAGCCAAGCATCTAGCGGATTATCAGCCGCTGTATGCCCGCGTACGATTGGAGCTGGGAAGCTCCGAGCATGCCAGTCTGCCTACGGACGAGCGGATCGGCAGGTTTAAGCAGGGCAACTGGGACGATCCGGCGTTGTTTGCGTTGTTTTATCAATATGGCCGGTACTTGACGATTAGTGGATCACGACAAGGTTCCATCCTGCCCATGCATTTGCAAGGCATATGGAATGACGGCGAAGCCAACAAGATGGCCTGGAGCTGCGATTATCACCTGGATACGAACACCCAGATGAATTATTTTCCGACGGAGGCCGCGAACCTGAGCGAGAGCCATGAGCCGCTCATGCGGTACATCCAGCAGCTGTCGGTGGCCGGTCGCTCGGCTGCGCGCCATTATTATGATGCCGAAGGCTGGGTGGCCCATGTATTCTCCAATGCCTGGGGATTTGCGTCACCGGGGTGGGAAACCTCCTGGGGGCTCAACGTGACGGGCGGACTGTGGATCGCGACGCATATGATGGAGCATTACGCGTATAACCAAGATCAGGCTTTTCTGGAGGAGCTGGCCTATCCCGTCCTGAAGGAGGCCGCGGCCTTTTTCATGGATTACATGACCGTGCATCCGAAGTATGGCTGGCTGGTGACAGGTCCGTCGAATTCGCCGGAGAACAGCTTTTATACCGGCAATCCGGAGGATGGGCATCAGCAGCTGTCCATGGGCCCGACCATGGATCAGGTCCTGGTTCGGGATTTGCTGGCCTTCTGCGTGAAGGCAGCACAGACCTTGGGCGTGGATGAGGAGCTTCAGCAGAAGTGGCAGACAGCGCTGGATCAATTGCCTCCGCTGATGATCGGCAAGAAGGGACAGCTGCAGGAATGGCTGGAGGACTACGAGGAGGCGCAGCCGGAGCACCGCCATCTGTCGCATCTGTTTGCCCTGTATCCCGGCAGCCAAATCACCCCGCATCATACGCCGGAACTAGCTGCGGCAGCCCGTGTGACATTGGAGAATCGGAACAGCCGGGCCGACCTGGAGGATATCGAATTTACCGCAGCACTGTTCGGACTCTTCTACGCCCGATTACATGACGGGGACCAGGCCGTGCAGCATATCGCCCACCTGATCGGGGAGCTGTGCTTTGACAACATGCTCACCTACTCCAAACCCGGCGTTGCCGGAGCCGAGGCCAACATCTTTGTCATCGACGGCAACTTCGGCGGCACCGCCGCCATCGCAGAAATGCTGCTGCAAAGCCATGAAGGCGAGATTCATCTTCTGCCGGCATTGCCGGCAATATGGCCGACAGGCAGTGTGAAAGGGCTGAAGGCGAAAGGGAATATCGAGGTGGATATGAGCTGGGAAGATGGGAAGCTGGTTGAGGCGAGGGTGAAGGGGAATGAGGATAAGAGTGTGCGTGTGTTTTATGGGGGAAGGGAGATGGAGGTGGGTTTTGTGGCAGGAGTGGTTTGTGAAGTTGAGGAGAATCTGGAAGTTAATGAATAATCGTTTGATAGGTGAGACGACACATAAAAAATTAAATCAGCCCTGGGGAATTTCCCTAGGGCTTACTCATTAATTAGATCAATGTGAAGTTACTAAAGTAGCAATTGTCGAAATAGAACAAACGTTCCGAAGGTAAAGGGTGGTTCATGGCGAAATATGTAAAAAGATAATTCGATTATGTTGGAATTGGGATATTAGATTGTTGATACGCATAGGTTTAGTTCAAATTATTTATTAGGGGGTGTGGATTCATGGGTAATAAGTACTATGAAATATTTGATGATCTTATTGGAGCTCATATGAGAAACCTTATTATATATGAATATAATTCTGAACAAAAAAAGCATATATATCACCCATATAGACATGATTATAAAAAAGATGCGGAAGAATTGTTAGCATCGTATATGAGAAAATATATTTATTTTTATGCATATTCGGAGAAAGAGGTTATTGACTCATTTGAATTTGGGTTGCTTAGTGATCTTGAAGCAGCTGCATGTTTTGCATTACAACATAGATTGCCCAAAAGATATGGTCCTTCAAATGGTCTTTATAGTGAGCTTTTACTTGATTTACTTATAACCTTATTTAGAGGAGATGTTAATAAGTTAGCTACAAGGGCCATCTATAGACAAATGACAGATAATCAAGAGATTAAGGGTTTTGATGGGCTTCATATTGTTACAAGCAATACAGAAAATGAATTGTGGTTAGGCCAAGCTAAGATGGGGGATATCAGTTATTGCTTGCGATCTATTACAACTGATTTAGAGCAAAAGACTAACATGTTATATACATCTAAACAGCTATATTTTATAGCTGATAAAGAGAAAAGTGCTGTAGATAAAGCATTAGAATTACTTAAGAAAATTAATAATGTATCTATGAAGGCGGAAATGCTAAAGCTTTCTGAGGAAGAAAAAGCACAATTATTGAATGAGTTTTTTGAAAAAGAAGAAATTAAAATAGTTTTCCCATGTCTTATAGCCTATTCTTCTTCAGATATTTATGAAGTAGAAGAAAAAATCGATGAAAACATTAATAATGAATTAGCTAAATTAATTGATAGGTTCGACGATAAATTTGACGCATTATTAGATGTTGAATATCAGATACTAATCCTCTTTATTCCTATTAGAGATTTGGAGATGCTTAGAAAGAGAATGGTGGAGATATAATGGAGAATAAACTGAGATTAATTGAGTCTATAAATAGTTACGATGGGTCAGACGAGAGTTTTAATAATTTGAAAGACATAGTTTGTGAAATATCAGAAAATAGTTCTGAAAAAGAAACACCACTTATGAAGGAACTCTTATATGTTGCTGCTCAAAAAATGAGAACTTTTGGATATAATATAATGAATGATATACAATTGGATGATATAGCTTCTGACGAAAACGTAAGTTTTATATTTCAGAATAATCTAATTGATCAATATTATACTACGTTGACTGGTAACAGACTCGATTATAATCAAATGAATGTATTGCGACAATTTCAATCACTTGAGAATAAGAGGATTTTAGTAAGTGCACCGACATCATTTGGTAAAACATTTCTTTTACGAGAGCTAATTTATCATAATTTGGATCGTTATCGAAATATTGCATTAATTTTCCCAACAGTTTCATTGTTGAATGAGAATGTTTTTGAGTTTAGAAAGTTTATAAAAGAAAGGCAACTTAAATATAAAATAGTGAGCAATACACATACTGAACTGGAAGAATTCAACATGTTTATTTTAACACCAGAAAGAATGCTCAGCTTCATAAATGAATATCCAGATTTACAATTAGATTTTTTCTTTATGGATGAAATATATAAAATAGATAACTTTTTTAACACAGCTGACAATGGAGAGAATCCAGTTGAAAGTGAAAGAGATGGTGTATTTAGAGTCACTTTATATCTGCTTTCAAGATCAACAAGTGACTTTTATTTAGCAGGCCCTTATATTAATCTTGACCATATTGGAGACGGATTTAAGAGATTTATAGAAAAATTCTCTGTTGTACCAATTAATATTAAGACAGAACTTATAAAAAAAGAACATATTAAATCCTGGACAAGTATCCTCAAAGTAAATAATGAAAAAATAAAGTATGTTGATACTTCAAAAATCAGCAAGTTGAAAACCATAATCTCCCATATTAACAGTAAAGATTTGGGTCAAACTATTATATATGCAGAATCAAAAAGTAAAGTAACGGAACTTGCACGTGAAACTAGGGATTTAACATCAAGTCCTATGTCTAAGTCCAAAAAATTAAATGATTTTATTTACCATTTAGAGAGACGTTATTCGTTTAGCCACAATGGTCTACAAACCTCAAATAGTTGGTCTATAATTGATTCATTAAAAAAAGAAATAGGGGTTCATCATGGATCTTTCCCGAAATACATACAAAATGAAATTCTTGAGTTATTTAACGAAAGTCATATAAAGTTTGTTTTTACTACAACATCAATTACTGAGGGTGTAAACACGAAAGCTAAAAATATTATTTTTTACGGTAAAACAAAGGGACATAAAGAGTTGAAATCATTCGATATAAAAAATATAAATGGTAGGGCAGGTAGGTATTATCATCATTTTATTGGTCGTATCTTTTATTTAGAGTCTGAAATTTATAAGAAACTTGAACAAGAAGATGATAAATTAGATTTTGTGACTTTTAGTGATCAAGAACTGGGATATATTGATCTTGATAATTCTCAATTTGAAGACTTAACAATATCCAATGCCCAAAAAAAAGAATTAAGAGATAAAATTATAGCTGATGAAGGCATTGATCCAACAATTTTATTGAAAAATAGATTAGTCGATAGCTTGAAACAGGTAGAAATTATAAAAGCTCTAAGGGAACTGAGTAAAACTGATTTAGAAAGCTTAGTATATCAATGCTCCAGTATTCGTGCATTTCTTACTAATCGCACTATTTATAGAGTTCTCGAATACTTTAAATTAGTTGATATTCTTAATGAATTTGAAGTTTCGCGTTACGGAATAATAGCTTCGCAATATGCGATGCCAAACGGATTTTTTTTACTGCTGAAGTTTGAGTTGGATAAAAATGAACAACACACATTTGAAACAGTTGATGCAGCATATATGAGGGTATTTTATAACATAAGAAACATTGTAGAATATAAGGTCCCAAAATTTGTAGCTATCTTTGGAAATCTCCTAGCTTACGTTTGTGAATTATCTAATATTAAAACAGATTCTTTAGCTATTGATGGAATAATAAGATTCTTCGAAGTTGGAGTTCAGACAGAAATTGGATCATACTTGGCTGAAATGGGATTTCCAATAACAGCAATCAAAGAATTGGAGTCAAGAATGAACGATGTTATGGGGTATTCCAGAGAAGCTGTAGCTAATAATTTTGATCATCTTGAGGATCAATTCAAGAAAATATTAGATAGTTATGAGCTAAACTTATTAAGAAAATTAATCTCTAACTAAGATATAATTGATGTTAAAATTGTAGAAATCATATGATAAACAAGTAAGTTCTTTTCAAATCATTCCATTCGTAGGACGATAATGTTAAAGGGCAAAAAGTTTTCCCTCCTTTTTGGAGTAAACTGACTCTCAAATTATAACAATGTTTCTTGTTCTATTCATTTCCAACATCATTCATATATTTGTTGACATTAATAAGAGCCCTTACCCTCCCGGGTAAGGGCTTCTCCTCTTTCCCAACAAACCCCTAACTCTTTATCGCCCCCATCATAATCCCCTTCACAAAATACCTTTGCACAAAAGGATACACCATAATGATCGGCAGCGTAGCGACCATGGTCACCGCCATCCGGATGCTTTCGCTGGAGACCGGGATCCGCTTGGAGCCCTGCGCCAGCTGCTGGGCATCGGACATCATGCCGGCGGTCTGGAACTGGTTGAGGATTTTGACCAGGACGGCCTGCAGGGTCTTGAGCTCCGGCTTGTAGGTATACACATAGGAGTCATACCAGGAGTTCCAGTGGCCGATGGCCAGGAACAGGCCGATCGTGGCGAGCACTGGCACGCACAGCGGCATGATGATGCGGAAGAACGTCTGCAGGTCGTTTGCGCCGTCGATTTTGGAGGATTCCTCGATCTCGCCGGGGATCTGCTCCATGAAGGTGCGCACCAGAATCATCAGGAACACGCCGATTAACCCAGGGAAGATATAGACCCAGAAGGAGTCGATCAGCCCCAGGGATTTGATGATCATATACGTCGGGATGAGCCCGCCGCCGAAATACATCGTGAACACAAAGAAGAAGGAGAAGTATTTCCACCCGAGCAGATTGCGCTTGCTGAGCGGATAGGCGAGCAGCGTGATGAAGAAGATGGATGCCGCCGTCCCGACGATGGTACGAAGCACGGTAATCTTGATGGCGCTCCAGATTTCCGGGTTCCGGAAGATGGTCAGGTAGCTCTCGATGGTTGGCACGCGCGGCCAGAAGTACAGATTGCCCCGCATCGTATCGGTCGCATCGTTCAAGGAGATGACCAGGATGTTCCAGAACGGATAGAAGGTGACGATAAAGATGCCGGTCAGGAACAGGTATAAAGAGGCATCGAAGATACGCTCGGGCACGGTTTTTTTGCTTAACATGGATGTACCTCCTTAGGGTTTAGAATAGGGACTGCCCGTTCAGCTTCTTCGCCGTATAGTTGACGATGACCACGATAATGAAAGCGACCACGGAGCTGAACATGCCGACGGCTGCCGCATAGGAGAACATGCCGTTCTGGATACCATAGCGGAACGAATAGGTGGACAGGACGTCGGAGTAATCCCGCGTCAGGTCATTGCCGAGTAGGAAGTGCTGGTCGAAGCCCGCGTTCAGGATGCCGCCAAGCGCCAGAATCAGCAAAATGACAATCGTTGGCTTCAGATGGGGCAGGGTGATGTACCGGATCTGCTTAAAACGGTTGGCGCCGTCGACCTTGGCCGCTTCATAGAGCTCCTGGTTGATCGACGAGATGGCTGCCAAATACATAATCGAGCTGTAGCCCATATCCTTCCACGTATTGCCGAGCGCGACGATCCACCAGAAGTACTTGCCGTTCTGCAGGAATAAAACGCTTTCATCGGTGATGTGGAGGAATTTCAATATGCCGTTAATCGCGCCGTCCGAGGAGAGCAAGGTCACGATGATGTTGGCCGCGATAACCCAGGAGATGAAATAGGGAAGATAGGAGGCGGTTTGCACCGTCTTTTTGAACTTCACATTCTTGATCTCATTAATCGCGATGGCGATCAGGATCGGCATCGGAAAGGAGAAGAGAAGCGTGATCAGCGTGGAGGCCAGCGTATTTCGCATGACGATCCAGAAGTCGCCGTTGTTGAAAAAGTAACGGAACCATTCCAGGCCGACGAACTCGCTCGAAAACAGGGTCGACCAGAAGCCGCCGAGCGTCGGCTGGTAATTGACGAAGGACATGTATAGACCAACCATGGGTGTATACGCAAACACAATGGCCCAGATCAGTCCGGGCAGCATCATCAGGAATAGATACTTCTGCTGCTTCAGCATCGCCCAGCGGCTTTTTCGATGAGGACTTAAGTTCAAGTCACTCCGCGTCTGTAAGGTTGTAGTAGTTTTCATATGGGGCACCTCGCATCTCAAGTTAACTCAAATTATAAGACTCGGAAAAAATGAGTGTCGATATGACAATGTAACGAAAGATGCTTGAAAATAACTTACATTGCTTGTTCCCATAGTTAAAATAACGAAATCGCTATAATATGAAGGGATAAAGCCGACACAGGGGGTATGAGCATGTATAGCATTTTTCTCGTAGATGACGAAGAGCTAGAGTTAGAGATGATCCGAGATTATATTCGTTGGGAAGAGATGGGGATATATGTAGCCGGAACGGCCCTGAACGGCAGAGATGCCCTTGAGAAGATTGAGGTGATTCAGCCCGATATCGTACTGACGGATGTCCAGATGCCCGTCATGAACGGGCTCGATATGGCAAAACGGGTGAGTGAGTTATTCGACTGGATTCAGTTCGTCTTCCTGACCGGACACGATGAATTCAATTATGTGAAATCAGCCTTAAACGTGGGAGCCGTCGGTTATTTATTGAAGCCGCTGGATCTGAGCGAAATTGTAAGCGTTATCGATAAAGTGAAACAGCGCTGTGAGGAAGTGCGGATGAAGAACCGCTCCATTCGCGTGACCAAATCCAATATCGTGCGAGAGATGATGTTCGAGCAGAACGAGGAGCGATTCCGAAACCTCGCTGCCAGCTACCATAAGCTGTCCCGCCATACGGAGCCGAGAACGTATACCCTAACGCTGCTCGGCCTCGATGCTCCGCACGCAGCACAGCCGGGGCTATCCCTCGAGGATGGCATGGCGCGTCTGCAGACACATATGGAAGAGTGGCTTGCTGACAAGAAGCTCGAAGCGGATCTGGTCATCTGCCGGGAAGGCGAGCTGGGCATCTTCATGGATGCCGCCAGCCATCTGAGCCGCTTTACGTGGGAGGGTTTGCTGAAGCAGATGCAGGAAGCGCTGGGCTTTACGATGACAGCGGCCGTGAACGAGGAGCCGGAAGAGCTGTCCCGCATCCAGGATGTATACCGGGAGACGCGGCTGATGCTGGAGGAGATGTTTTACGTCGGGAACGGGAGAGTCATCTATGCCAAGGACGTGTTGCGGCAGCTGGAGAGCGGGCAAATTCCTCCTTTCCAAGAAACGGCCTATTTCGAGGACATTCATCAGCTGGCGTCCGAGCAGGCCGCGCAGAAGCTGCGGGATTACTTCAATCGGCTGGTCATGCTGCGAATCCGAAAAACCGAAGTGTGCGATTTTGCCATCGGACTGGTGGAGCGTCTGCTGGAGGGGATCCACGAACCGATCACGGAGAGCCACAAGCGTGCGGAGCTTTACCATTCCATCTATCAGTGCCGAACCATGATTGAAATCGAAGCGATCATCATGGATTACGCCAGGCATGCGATCCAGACGCTGGAACACCGGTTCATGGACAAAAATGCCAGGCTGGTGCACCAGGTGCGCACGACGATCGACCAGACCTATCACCAGGCCATCACGATCAACAGCTTGTCCGATCAGGTGTATCTGTCTCCCAACTACCTGCGTTCCGTCTTTAAGGAGAAAACCGGCATGACGATTCATGATTACCTAACAAGAATCCGGCTGAACAAAGCTAAGGAGCTGCTGGCGGACGATTCGCTCAAAGTGCAGGACATTGCCCAAAGGGTCGGTTATGAGAGCACTTCCTATTTCATTTCCCTATTCTTAAAAAACCAAGGAGTTACGCCAAATGAATACCGCAAAAACATCTAGCCCGACCGGTCCGTGGAGCCGTCTGGCAGGGGTTCTCCCATTCGCTCACTTACGCGCATACACCAACTGGCGGATCCGGCACAAGTTCTTTTTCATCTTTCTCATCGTAATCATCCTGCCGTTCTCGCTGCTGATCTATTATTCGTATTCTTCGACGCGCAGCACGATTACGGAGCATACCTATACGGCCTTGGGCGGATCGCTGGCACAGATTAACACCAACGTGGAGAAACGGCTGGAGTACTACAATCAGCTGTCGAACATCCTCTACATGGATGCGCAGCTCCGCAATTATCTGTCTACCGATTATGAGCAGGCGTATTATTATCTGGATGCGTTCCAATATATCAATCGGACGCTGCCGTCCCTGATGACCCTGAATGCCAATATTCTGGGTATTACGATATATACGGGGAACCATACCCTCTATTCCGACGGCCAATACGTCAAATATACGGAAGAGCTGCCACCGGTGATGGAGGAACAGGTGCTGGATGCCGCCGGCAGTACAGTATACTTCCATTCCAGTGATTTCAAGTCCGATGATGCGTATATCACCATTGCCCGTTCCTTGAGTTATTTCAGCCTGCAGCATCCATACGGGATTTTGACCATGGACATTAACGCAAACGAATTCTACTCCATGATCAAAATGGAGAATTACAACAAAAGCGTTTATATTATCGACGAGTTTGGCAGCGTGATCAGTACGGGGGATCAGAATCTCCAATCCAACCAGCTGTTTGATGTGTTCCCGATTCAGGAGCGGATGACCCAGGATGCAGGTTCTTTCGATGTTAAGATTAACGGCCAGAAGCGTTTTTTTACGTATAAAAAGCTCAGCAACGGCTGGTCCACGGTCATCACCGTACCCTACGACGAGCTGCTGGTCAATGCGAATCGGGCGACCAAGAACGTCATCTGGTTCTCCGCGCTGGCGATTGGCATTGCCATCCTGCTGTTATATTTTACGACCAAAGTCATGACCAAGCGCATCGAGGTGCTTCTGCAGCAGATCCGGAAGGTGGAGCGCGGGGATTTCCGGCTGTCGATTAGGCCGATGGGGCATGATGAGATCGGCCAGGTGTCCTTTGCGTTCAATAAGATGGCTTCGACCATACAATCCCTGATCCATGACGTGTACGTGAAGGAGATCGCAAGGAAGGAGTCGGAGCTGAATACGCTCCAGGCCCAGATCAACCCCCATTTCCTGTACAACACCTTGTCCTCCATTTCTTCCCTGGCGATCAAGGAAGGGGCCATGCAGGTGTACCAGATGGTCAATTATTTGGCCAAGTATTATCGGGTGTCGCTGAATAAAGGGAAACGCATCATTCTGCTGGAGCAGGAAATCAATCTGGTGAAGAATTATGTCGCGATCCAGAAGATCCGGTTCCGGGACAAGCTCCATATGCATTACGACCTGGATGAGCAGCTATTCGGGAACACAACGATCAAGCTGATTCTGCAGCCGTTCATCGAGAACTGCATCAATCATGCCATTGTGGACGAATTGGGAATCAACATTAACGTGAAGCTGAGACAAGAGGGGGACGACATTTTACTCCAGGTCATCGACGACGGCATCGGGATGAAGCCGGAACAGCTCGATCGCGCGCTGAACAAATCGGATAATCTGTCTGGATACGGCGTAAAAAATGTGGATGACCGGATCAAGCTGACCTACGGGGAGGAATATGGCGTCAGCATCTTCAGCCGGCTCGGCATCGGGACCGCGGTGACCATTCGGATACCTGTAATCTCCGATAGGCATCCAGCAAACGAACGGGACAGGCAGCAGGTGCTACCCTGAATGAAAGACGTTTTGCATCATGAATTGTAAGATTGCGTTATAGATGATTGAACTCCTGATTTTTACAATGATAGATATATTCGAGCTTTTGAATATGACAACCTTAGAAAGGGGTTCAGCAAATGAAGAAACTAAAATTGATTCTGGCAGCAGCCCTAGTTATGACAACGCTTTCGGCTTGCGCCGACAACCAGAAGGCGGCATCGGGCGGAGATAGTGGAACGGATGCGGACAGCAACGCGCCGATCACGTTAACCTGGTTTGACCAAAACACGGGGGATGCCTTTACCAACCCGGTTGCGCAAGTGATTACGGAAAAAACGGGCGTCACCGTCGAGATCCAGCAGCCTACGGGCAATCCGGTGGAGAAGCTGAATCTGATGCTGGCCAGTGGCGATCTTCCCGATGTTATTTTATTGAGTCGTGGAAGCGATATCATGAACAAGTATATTACCTCCGGCGCGATCGTCCCGCTGAATGACCTGATTGAAGAGCATGGACCGAATATCAAAAAAATGTATGGGGACACGTTGACCAAAACCCGAAGCGAGGACGGCAAAAATTATTATTTATCCAACTGGTACGGCTTGGAGCAGTACCCGGTATTCGGATTCATGATGCGCATGGACATCATGAAGGAGCTGGGCGTCGGGGATAAGGTAAATAACGGCGAGCCTTTTACCGCGGAGGAATTCGAGGAGCAGCTCGTCAAGTTCAAAGAGAAGTATCCAACGATCGACGGGAAAGAAAGCATTCCGATGACACTCAACGGCGAGAATATCGGCAGCGTGACCGGCAGCCTCAAAGGAATGTACGGCATGATGCCGTATTACGAGACCAACGGCGAGCTGAAGAAGGATGTCCGCGATCCGCAGTATCTCGAAATGGTCAAGTTCCTGAATTCCCTGTACCGTAAAGGGTTGCTGGACAAGGAATGGGCAACGATGAAGACCAAGCAGTACGAGCAGAAGCTGGGCAACGGAAACGTGTTTGCCACGGCGGAAGCGCTTTGGAATGTGGGAAATGCGAATACGCTCCTCAAAACCGAGGCCGCTGATAAGGCAACCGAGGACGAGCGTCAATTCTACCAATATAAAGTGCTAGCTCCGGGCGTGAAGCCGGAAGAGGCAACCTATGGACCGAAGAGCTCCCTGGGCTGGGACGGCGTAGCCATCAGCCGATCCAACAAGGATCCGGTCCGTACGATGAAGCTGCTGGATTTCCTGGCCAGCGAGGAAGGCCAGTATTTGCTGATGTGGGGAGTAGAAGGCGAGCATTGGGACATGAAGGACGGCAAGCATGTGCCAAGACAAGAAGTGCTGGACGCCTTCAAGAAGAATTGGGACGAAGCCTCCCGTACGACAGGCATTCGCAAGTGGACCTGGATGATCAAGAATGGTCCTGGCGAGGACGGAACCCCTTATGACCTGATGGGCCGTTACCAGACCGATCCGGTCACGGATCTGGCGATCAAGAACCTGGCCGACACATCGTTCGATACGGCACCGTATGACAACCTGGGTCCGGCTGGCGGAACGCCGGAAGCCATTATGGAAACGAAGGTGAACGACACTATCAATAAATATTTCCTGATGATGGCCCTGTCACCGTCCGAGGACCAACTGGTGGAATCGTATAACCAAATGATGGCCGAGATCGAGGCGGCTGGGCTTACCAAGCTGGAAAAGATTTACACGGACAACTTCAACAAACGTCAAGAGCTGTGGGGCAAATAATCTGGCTAGGGGGAGTCAAAAGATGATTCGTCTTTTGGCTCTCCTTTTTTTCTTGAGCAGGCAATAACCATATCAACACGAATCGGAAGGATGATATTCTATGACCATTCAATACCAAGAACAGTTTCGCGTGTTTGCGATACAAACCGATAACAGCTCCTATCTGTTCGGCATCAACGACAGCGGCAATCTGCAGCATCTCTACTGGGGGAAGCCCATCGAGATCGAAGATGCGGCGCCGCTGCTCAAGCCGAAATCGCACAGCTCGTTTGATGCGGAAGTCCATTCGGAGGTGGAGGAATACAGCTTCTGGGGCGGAGTCAAATACAGCGAGCCCAGCCTGAAGGTCCGGATGCCGGATGGCGTGCGCGACTTGGCAGTTCGTTATGCCGGGCACCGGACGCTCAAGACGGAAGGCAGGGAAACGCTGATCATCGTCATGAAGGACGAAGCGTACCCGCTCGAAGTGGAGCTGTCTTATCGGGTGATTCCAGAGTGCGACTTAATTGAACGTTCAGCCCGGATCGTAAACCGCGGCGAGGCGGATATCGTGCTGGAAAATTCGCAATCCGCGGCATGGGTCATCCCCTATCTGACGGATTACCGCCTCACGCACGTGACGGGGAAATGGTCCGGCGAATTTCAGCTGCGCAGCACCTTCCTCACCGAAGGAAAGAAGGTGCTGGAATCCCGAAGGGGCTTTACGGACAGCCACACCAATCCTTGGTTTGCAATGGATGACGGACATGCCACGGAGTCGGCGGGGCAGGTATGGTTCGGCGCGCTGGCCTGGAGCGGAAACTGGAAGATCACGGCCGAGCGTACGGTGTTCGAGCATGTCCGGGTGACCGGGGGCATCAATGACTTCGACAGCGAGTGGGTGCTGGGAGCGGGGGAAGGCTTCGATACGCCAAGCTTCGTCGGGGGATACAGCAGCGGCGGCTTTGGAGGGATGAGCCGGCGGCTGCATCGCTATCAATATTCGGATGTTCTGCCGGGCAGCGAGACGAGACCGGTCCTGTATAACTCGTGGGAAGCGACGTACTTCGATGTCAATGCCAAGGATCAAATGGCTTTGGCCGAAAGAGCCGCGCGTTTGGGCGTGGAATTGTTCGTCGTGGACGATGGTTGGTTCGGCGGGCGCAACCACGACCGCGCCGGGCTTGGCGATTGGTTCGTGAACCGGGAGAAATTCCCGAGCGGCCTCGGTGAGCTGATTAACCGGGTGCATGAGCTGGGCATGGATTTCGGCATCTGGGTGGAGCCGGAGGCCGTCAATCCGGACAGCGACCTGTACCGGGAGCACCCGGATTGGGTGTACCATTTCGAGACGCGGGAGCGCTCGGAGCTTCGCAATCAGCTGCTGCTGAATATTTCGAAGCCGGAGGTTAAGGCTTACATTGTGCAGTTTATGACGGACCTGCTGGAGAAGCATGACATCAAGTTCATTAAATGGGACATGAACCGGACCGTAACCGAACCCGGCATGAAGGATCATCCGCTTCACCGCCAGAAGGAGATCTGGATTCGCCACGTTCAGAGTCTGTACGAGATCTGGGCGGAGCTGCGGCGCAAATTCCCGCATGTGGCGTTTGAAACCTGCGCCGGTGGCGGAGCGCGCATCGATCTTGGCATCTTCCGGTATGCCGATCAATCCTGGCCGAGCGATAACACGGATGCCTTTGACCGCCTCAGCATTCAGGAGGGCTTCTCGTACACGTATGCTCCGCGGATGATGACCTGCTGGGTGACGGAGTCGCCGACAGGGATGAATCGCAGACAGGTATCCCTGAAATACCGTTTCCACAGCGCCATGATGGGAACGCTCGGCATCGGCTCCAACCTGAATGAGTGGAGCGATGAGCTGATTGCGGAATCGGCCGAATATGTGGAGCAGTATAAATCCATTCGCCATCTGGTTCAGTTCGGCAGCCAGTATCGCTTGGACTCCCTTCGGCATAAAGGCGTAACAGCCGTGCAGTATGGAAACGAAGACGGAAGCGACAACGTGCTGTTTGCGTTCCTGCACAGCCAGAAGCTGGGCGAGCCGCTGCCACGACTGCGGATGACTGGACTGCAAGCCGATCAGTCGTATAGCATCGAGGGGCTTGAAGGTACATGGAGCGGCAGGGCACTCATGAACATCGGAATTGAGCTGCCGCTGCGTGGGGATTTCGATAGCCTGGTTTATCGGATTCAGAAACAGGGCTAAGATGTTTCATTGAAATAGAAAAGCGTCGTATTGCCTTTCGCGATACGACGCTTTTTGCGGTTGATCTAAACCCAATGAATAGATTATACCCCCCATATTGGATTCTATAGATTAGGAAATCGTCCCTACTCTAGTTGTTGTTATGCTAGTCCTCTATAGTAGTGAGGTCAAGCGAACCGAAGCTTGGGTTCAGTATAAGCAAACAACCAGGAAATCCTACCCCTTCCGGGTATCTCGGTATTCGGAAGGGGATTTTCCCATGATTTTTTTGAACAGCCGCGAGAAATAGTAGGGATCCTGGAAGCCGAGACGGTGGCTGATCTCCTTGACGCTCTGGCCGGTCAGGTCCAGATGCTGGCAGGCTCGTTGGATTTTGAGCCGCAAATAATAATCAATGGGGGGGTAGCCCGTCGCTTCCTTGAACCGGAAGGTGAAGTGCGGGATGGACAGATTGGCGTTAGCCGCCAGCTCCTTCAGGCTCACATGGTCCTCTAGATGCTCAGTCATGAACCGAAGTGTCTGCTCCATGTCATGCTTGTTGTGCTGGTGTTGCCCCCGCTGCGGTTGGAGCCGGACGAGGCGGATGACGGCCGCCAAGTGGCCGGCGAGCTGCGAGACATGGATGATATGGTTCAGCGTATACCCTTTTTGCAGCAGCTCGTAACTTTCCTGAAACAGCTCCACGATGCTCCTTGACTGGTCGACCGGAACGACGGTGGGTTCGGCTGCGTCGGTAAAGCCTTCGAACAATAATCCTGCATGTGTCCCCTTCATATGCCACCAGTAAATGCTCCAGGGATGAAACTCCGTTGATGCATATTCATGCGGCGTATCCGGTGGGATGACGACAGCCTGGCCCTTGAGCAGAGAATAGGTTTTGCTGCCGTTCAATCGGTACCAGCCCTCCCCCTCCACGCAATAGATTAAAATGTACGAGCCGCTGCCCTCCGGGCGTTCCCGGAAGTGATGAAGCGCGCGTGGAAAGTATCCGATGTCGGTTATGTGCAGCGGTTCCACAAGCGGATGCCGGGCAGCCTCTTTCATAATATGATCCGGGAGGACAATGATTTTCTGGGACTCGAATCCCTCTGATTTTCGTATGGTATCCATAGCTCTACTATGTATCGGGACGGCAGCCTTGTCAACCTGATGGAAAGCCAATAAATCAGAATATAATCCATCATGAACATGATATCGTCAATGGCTCTTCGGCAGGTAGGCTTATAAGATAGAGTCATGAAGCAGCCAATGCTGATATTAATGGAGGGATGACGAATCATGACTAAACAGCTGCATGTTAGCGTACGGGAAGAGAACGTGGAGATTCCCACGTATGATGTGGGAAAGCCGGACCTGAACCCGATGTTCTTGGAGAAGCGGGTGTATCAGGGGAGCTCGGGGCGTGTCTATCCACTGCCAGTCATCGATAAAATTTACGACGAGAAAGTATTAAAGCCCTACCGGATCATTTTCCTTGAAAATGAGTATGTGCAGATTCAGATCATGCCGCAGATTGGCGGCCGCATCTACCGGGCCATCGATAAAACCAACAACTATGATTTTGTATACCACAATCAAGTGATCAAGCCGGCTTTGGTTGGTCTTGCGGGTCCATGGATATCCGGGGGAATCGAATTTAACTGGCCGCAGCATCACCGTCCGAACACCTACGGCGAGGTGGAGTGGAGGGAAACGGATCACCCGGATGGCAGCAAGACGGTATGGGTCGGCGAGATTGATCGGATGTACGGCACGAAGGTGTCTACCGGCTTCACGCTGTATCCGGACAAGGCGTATCTTGAAATTCAGGCGCAGATGTACAATCCAACATCGGAGCCGCAGACCTTTCTGTGGTGGGCGAATCCGGCCGTAGCAGTCAACGATCATACCCAGTCCGTATTTCCACCGGATGTTCACGCGGTGTTCGACCACGGGAAACGGGACGTGTCCAAATTTCCGATCGCAACCGGGACGTATTACAAGCAGGACTATTCGGCAGGCGTCGATATTTCCATGTACCGCAACATTCCCGTTCCGACATCCTATATGGCCTATCATTCGGATTACGATTTCGTTGGTGGTTATGACCATGCCTTGAAAGCGGGAATTCTGCATGTCGCCAATAAACATATATCTCCCGGCAAAAAACAGTGGACGTGGGGGCACGGCGAATTCGGCCAGGCCTGGGATCGTAACCTGACCGACGAAGACGGCCCGTACATCGAGCTCATGACCGGCGTGTATACCGATAACCAGCCCGATTTCACTTGGCTGGCGCCGTATGAGGAAAAAAGCTTCAAGCAGTACTTCATGCCCTACAAAGACATCGGGCTGGTGAAGAATGCGTCCATTGACGCCGCCGTTAATCTCGAAGTCCACGGTCGCAAGGCCGTTGTCCATGCCTATGCAACCTCGGTTATCGAAGAGGGGCGCATTCTGATGACCGGAGCGGGAAGAACATACTTGGATCGAAAGGTCAAGCTTTCGCCGGCCGACACCTTCCAGGCCGAGATCGAACTGGATCCCGGTGTCAGGGAAGAAGATGTGCGGGTGGTGGTATTCGCTGAGGACGGCAGAGAGCTGGTAGCTTACCAGCCCAAGCCACGCACCTTGGAGAGGACGCCGGACCCGGCCACGGCAATTGGCAAGCCGGAGGACCTGAAGAATACCGAAGCACTGTTCTTGGCAGGGCAGCATCTGGAGCAGTACAGGCACGCAACCTATGAACCGGAAGCCTACTATATAGAAGGTCTTTGGCGCGATGCGGGAGACGTTAGGCTAAACAATGCCTATGGTTTGCTCCTGCTGCGCAGAGGGTGCTTTACGCAAAGTGAGGTTTATTTTAGAAAAGCCATTGAAACCTTGACCCGCCACAACGCCCGGCCCTATGACAGCGAACCGTTCTATCATTTGGGTAAAGCCTTGAAATGGCAGGGGCGTTTGGACGAAGCATACGCTTATCTGTACAAGGCGGTCTGGTCGGGGGCTTGGCAAGGGGCTGGCTATCTCACTTTAGCCCAGATTGCTTGTGAGAAGCGGGAATATGAGGAAGCGTTCGAGCTGATCGAACGATCCCTTGCTGCCCAGTACCGTAATTATAAGGCGAGGCATCTCAAGGGTTTCGTCTTAAGAAAGCTGGGACGCTTGGCGGATTCAGCATCATGGCTTGAGGAAACACTCAAGCTGGATCCCATGGATGCGGGTGCGATGAACGAGCTGGCAGCCGTATATCAAGAACTGAAGCAAGAGGACAAGAACCGGCATTCTTACGAATCACTTGTCCAGCTCCTGCGCGATAATCCGCATCATTATATCGCCGTTGCTCAGGACTATGCGGATGCAGGCCAATATGGCGACGCTTTGGATGTGCTGCAGCGCCTCGAACGCCTTACGGCACCAGCCGTCTATCCGATGGTTTATTATTACCAGGGCAGTTATCTAATGAAGATAGATCGGACGGAAGAGGCATCCGCTTGCTACCGATTGGCCTCGAAGGCCGATCCTTCGTACTGTTTCCCGAATTCCCTGTATGACTATGTGACGTTAAAGCAGGCGCTCAGCGTTCAGCCGCAGGATGCGAAGGCGTTGTACTACTTAGGGAATCTGCTGTACGACAAGAAGCGTTACGAAGAAGCCATAAGCAGCTGGGAAACTTCCGTCGCTCTGGATGGCAGCTTCGCTACGCCGCATCGGAATCTGGCTCTCGCTTATTATAATAAGAGAGAGGACCATGACCAAGCATTGGCATCCCTGCAAACCGCATTCTCGCTGAATCCGGCGGACGCCAGGGTTTTCTACGAGCTGGACCAATTGTATAAAAAGCTTGGTCATGCTCCGGACGATCGCTTGAAAGCGATGGAGGAGCACATGGAGCTGGTCGAGCAGCGAGATGATTTATATCTGGAATATTTGACACTGCACAATACGCTGAATCGTTATGAGGAGGCATTGGCATTGATTCTGAAACGTAACTTTCACCCTTGGGAAGGCGGCGAGGGCAAGGTTCCGGCCCAGTATGTGTTGGCCCGTGTGGAGCTGGGGAAGCAGCTGCTTCAGGATGGTCGCTGCGAGGATGCAATAGAGCAGCTGCTTGTTGCCAAGCAATATCCACTCAACATCAATGAAGGGAAACTCACGGGAGCACAGGAAAACAACATCGATTATTACCTGGGCTGCGCGTACGAGGGGCTTGGCCTCTCGGAAGAGGCGAAGGCGTACTTCCTGAAAGCTTCCGAGGGACTCGATGAGCCAACCAGCGCGATGTATTACAACGATCAGCCGCCGCACATGATTTTTTATCAAGGGGCTGCGCTGCGGAGACTGGGCCGAGAGAATGAAGCCCGCAGCCGGTTTAACAAGCTGATCGATTACGGGGAGAAGCATATATTCGAGCCTCAGAGCATTGATTACTTTGCCGTATCGCTGCCGGACTTTCTGGTGTTTGATGAAGATCTGGACAAAAGAAACGAAATTCATTGCCGCTACATGATGGGGCTCGGGCATCTTGGACTTGGTGACCAGCAGTTCGCGGAGACCCTGTTCCGCGAGGTGCTGCAGCTGGAGTCTCACCATCAAGGAGCTGCGTTGCATTTGGCGCTTTGCAAGACGTTGATTTAAGAGATTGACACTACCTTCTCAAGGGCCGTTATGAACGGTCCTTGAGCATTTGTGCATTCCGGGTGATGCGTTGACTATAACGGAGGAGGATGAAGATGATGATCTGGAGCAAAGGGATGCTGGATGGATATGAGGTTTGGACAGGGCGCACGGAGGTGATGGAGATGGTCGTGGTGCCTGAACTCGGAAGCAGGGTCATCTCGCTTCGCAATCGAAAGACTGGCCGGGAATGGCTGGTGCAGCCTGCTGGAGCACTGGAAACGAACGGGTATGCAAGCTCCTTTGGACAGCGGGACGGCAGCGGCTGGGACGAAATGTTTCCAACGATCAATGACTGCCGGTATCCCGCGTATCCATGGGAAGGAACGGAGCTTCCGGATCATGGCGAGGTATGGTCTATTCCATGGAAGGCGCACAGTGAGCAGGATCAGCTTCTCTGCAGTGTTCAAGGAATCCGAATTCCTTATCAGCTGCGCAAAACCTACTCCTTCCCCCGTGAAGATACCCTACGGATCGACTATGCCGTTCATAATCCGTGTCCGTTCCCGTTCTCTTTCCTGTGGGCCGCGCATCCGTTGTTTCAAATCGATGAAGGCGTAGAGATCATTGTTCCAGACAAGTTGAGTGAGATCATCGTATCGTACTCGGCGAACGGTCGATTGGGAGAATTCGGCGATATTCGTACATGGCCGCAGCCATGGGAGGATAACCCCCATATCCGCTTGAATCGAACTGGCAGCAGGCTTGAAGCAACCGCTGAGAAATTCTATTTTGCTGGTGAGCTGCCGGAGGGGACAGCTTCCATTTACGATCCGGTTGCGGGGGAAGGACTCCGCATGACGTTTCCTAAAGAGCAGGTGCCTTATTTAGCGATATGGGCGAATTACGGCGGCTATCAGGGACAGTATCATCTTGCGCTGGAACCAGCGACGGGGCTGCTCGATGATCTCTCGTATGCCATGCATCGTCAGGCAGCGGCTGAAGTGCTGCCCAGCGGCACGTATACATGGAACGTTGAGATTAGCTGGATCGACAACACTTATTCATAAGCCAATTCACGAATGCGCTGGTTGGGATTGTCCGTAAATAAACCGCCATGATAACAGATCACGTTCTGGATGTCATATTCAGTGAGCTTTTGCAGTGAGCTTTTGGCTAATACTAAATCATAAGTGGTTGCCGGATTCGGACCGACCAGCCGTCCCTCTACAACATTCAGTGCATCCCCGGCAATCAAGGTTTTGCTTGGAATATGATACAAGCTAGTATGGCCGGGGGTGTGGCCTGGTGTGTGAATGACAATGATGCCGCCGCCAAATGGTAGTTCTTCGCCATCGCTTAATATGCTGTTCACTCGGGCTGTAGGAGGGTGCTCAAGGATATGTTTAAAAGCACTCTTCCACTCAGCTGGAACGGAATCTGGCACCGAAGCCATTGCCTGCGCTATGGATTCGGGCGAAAGTTTGACATTTCTTTGCTCTCCCTCTATGTAAGGCTTCTCCCTTTCGCTAGCGAAAACTTCGGGCGTGTGACTGCTGTTCTGGATCACGTCCGGTAAACTGCCGATATGATCCAAATCGTGGTGTGTTATAATGATTTTGGTTATATCCTCAGCTGAAAAACCGCAGCTCAAGAGTTGTTCCTCAATAAGCTTCAATTGGCCGGGATAGCCGGCGTCCAGGAGCACCCTCTCCTGATGATCCCATATGCTTGTCAGGTGGATCGTTTCCATCTTGCCCATCATGGCAGCAGAAATTTCGAGCATTGCAATACCTTCACCAATTATCATATTACATACCTCCACTCTAAAGAATTTCCCTCAATCGCATTCGAAATAGCTTTGATGTAGAAGTAGATTATCAAATCAATGAATTATTGTAAATAGATAAATATTTAATCATAACACAAAAATATTTATTTGTCAATATGAATTTCGCAGTCTGAGTTCCTCGTTAATACCATATCTATTTTTAAATACACAGATGGGCTGCAAACTATAGCTCTGGTTCGAAGTTAGTATTTTTTCTGCTTTTGATGAATATGTAATTGCTGGTATAATCTTTAACAAGGTAAATGGCAACGAATTTGAAAAAAGAGGGAGAAGAACGGTAATGAACACGACCATTGAACTGAACGACGTAACCTGGAGACGAGATCAGAAGACCGTTCTTGCAGGGGTGGATTGGACTGTACAGCAAGGAGAGCATTGGGCGGTTCTTGGGCTAAATGGCTCTGGGAAGACGACTATATTGAACATGATTAACGGTTATATCTGGCCGACCAGCGGTACGGTTTCGGTACTCGGGCACCAATTTGGTAGTGTGGATCTAAGAGAATTGCGCAAATCGATAGGCTGGGTTAGCTCCTCATTACAGGAAAGAATCCGGCCGAGTGAGTCTACGCTGGATGTCGTAATTAGTGGTAAGCACGCTTCGATTGGTTTGTATCAGAAGGTGGATGAAGCAGACCGCGAACAAGCCGAGCAATTGATGAAGGATTTTAATTGTATACATCTGCTGGGGCGTTCCTATGAAACCTGTTCGCAGGGAGAGAAACAGAAGCTTTTGATTGCCCGGGCACTCATGGCTGCTCCCAAATTATTGATTCTGGATGAGGCATGCAACGGCCTTGATTTTCTGTCGAGGGAAGCACTTCTATCCAGTATCACGGCGCTGGCATCGAAACCCGATGCACCGACCTTGCTGTTCGTAACACACCATATTGAAGAAATACTGCCGATCTTCTCACATTCCTTGCTCGTCCGCCGCGGGACTGTATTTGGGAAAGGGAGATCAAAGGATATGCTGACTAGCAGCAATTTAACATCGTTCTTCGAGACTCCGGTCGAGGTGAGCTGGCAGAACGAACGGGCCTGGATGTCCATACCAGATATGAAATAACCGCATTTGCGATCGCGATGACTTTCATGGCTGGGAGGATGGATAGTCGTGCTAAATCAATCCATAGCATATCAAAGGCTCTTAAATCAGCAAATCACAGGCATGAAAAGTGAGAATCCGGAGCAAGCAATCAGAGGGCTCGGCGCTGTGCAGGCCCAGGATTATCATCAAGCGGTATGGGGAATCGGGCTTCGTACGCAATCCGCTAAGCTTGGGGATGTGGAGCAGGCCGTGATCGATCGTAAAATCGTGCTGACTTGGCCGATGCGGGGAACGATTTTCTTCGTACCTGCCGAAGATGCCAAGTGGATGCTGAAGCTGACAGAATCGCGTCTTCAAACGAATGACAAGAAGAAGCAGATGGAGTTTGAGCTGGACGAAGATCTTTTCAATCGATGCAGGAGGATAATCGGCGCTGCGCTGCGTGACTGTACACCCGTATCTCGTCCCAGATTGATGGAACTCCTGGAGGAGGCGGGGATCAGCACCAAGCATGGCCGTGGTTATTATATTTTGGGGTATTTAGGACGGACAGGCATGATTTGCTTTGGACCGCATGAAGGCAAACAGCAGACCTTTGTGCTCCTCGATGAGTGGGTCCCGAATTCAAAAGAGCTTACAATCGAAGAATCGCTGGCGGAGATTGCCCGTCGTTACTTTAAAGGTCACGGACCTGCGACGATTCAAGATTTTGCTTGGTGGACGGGATTAAAGGTGACAGATGTTAAACGCGGCTTTGAGGCTGTTAAATCGGATTTTCGTTCCGATCTCGTTAATGGTACGGAATATTGGAGTTCTGTTTCTGTATCGTCTGCGCCCGGTGAATCGGGTTCGGCTGTTCTGCTTCCGGGTTTTGACGAATATTACTTGGGTTACAAAGATCGCAGCGCAATCATACAGGCAGAGCATGATGCTCAAATCGCCCCCTATCGCAACGGAATTTATCAACCTATCATGGTCGCAGATGGAGAAGTGGTCGGTGTCTGGAAACGGGAAATCAAACGCGGTGGTCTTGAAATTACGTTAAATCCTTTTTCACCGATGAACGATTGGAAAGAGAGATTTATGGTTGCTGCTAGGCAGTACAGTGATTTTCTGGGGATGCCTTTAGAACGAATAAATTAGGATTTTAAGGAGGAGATGGGATATGGAGTCGATCATGAAGCTGGAATCATTGATATCCGAAATGACGGAGATTGTAAATGCAACAGACGAGGTAGAGTTCAATCTGAAGCTCGCGCCTAATAAGTGGTCAAAGAAGGAAATTCTCGGACATCTGTGTGATTCAGCTTTGAATAACCATGCTCGGTTTGTAAAAATTATAATTTCGAGTTATCCCATTGCCATTCAAGGCTATACTCAGGACGACTGGGTACGAGTGAATGATTACCAGAATCAATATGAAAAATCTGACGTTTTATCCTTGTGGCAGAATATAAACCGAGCGATTCTGCGTGTTTTGCGAAAAGCTGAGACCTCAGATTTTCAAAAGAAATGCGTCCTTCCCGATCAAAAGGAAGTTACGCTGGAGTGGTTGTTAAACGATTATGTGGCTCATCTGATTCATCATTTGGAACAAATCGAGGCATAATCTGAATAACCTTACTCTATGCAACATCAGCCATGTAGTCCAGATATACTAACTCAAAAAGCTGCCACCCTCTGTTGATCAGGGAGGGGCAGCTTTTTCATTGATATAAATCTCATTTAAAAGACGATTTAAAGTCACGTCCTTAAGTCTTCTGGGATGATATGATGTGAAAAATGGCTGTAAAGGAGAATCAACTTATGACGATGAAGATCGGTATGATCGGTTTGGATACATCTCATGTCTCCATTTTTGCAAAAATGCTGCATGACAATACCCATCCCTATCACGTTCCTGGGGGACGGGTGACCGCTGCATTTTCTGGGGGATCACCGGACTTTGAGCTTAGTAGTGGCCGGGTTGAGGGATATACGAAGGAACTCGCTGAATGGGGAACTGCCATATTAGAGACGCCGGAAGAGGTTGCAAAGCAGGTCGATGCTGTGATGCTGGAAGCCGTCGATGGAAGGTCTCATCTGTCCTTGTTCCGCGCAATTGCTCCCTATTGTAAGCTTGTATTTATTGATAAGCCGTTTGCGGTAACGAGCAGGGATGCAAGGGAGATTGTCAAGCTGGCTGAGCAGTACCAGGTTACCGTAATGAGCAGCTCATCTCTTCGGTATGCACAAGGGCTTCAGGATGAGTTGGCAAGCGGCGGAGAGGAAGAGATCATTGGCGTAGATTGTGCGGGGCCGCTTCCTTTACAACCCACACAGCCGGGGTTTTTCTGGTATGGTATTCATACGGCAGAGATGCTCTACCGCGTGCTTGGACCAGGTTGTGTAAGCGTACATGTCGCCGCTACGGAGAAGCATGAGGTATTGACAGCGGTGTGGAATGATGGGAGAATTGGGACGATTCGGGGGAATCGCTCAGGCAACGAGCGCTTCGGGGTGACGATTCATCGCAAGGAATCCAGTCGGTTCGTGGACATTATGGAGCATCCCAAACCCTATTACGCCAGTTTGCTGGATCAGATCATGCGAATGTTCACGTCAGGTGTATCAGACGTTCCTTTAGAAGAAACGCTGGAGCTTATTCGTTTCCTGGAAGCCGCGAATGTCTCCAGAGAAACTGGAGAAACGCTGAGACTAAATGAGATCAAGTAAATGGTAATAAAAGTAACAGGAGAGCTTATGAAATCACGTGCTGCAATTTTTGCCTTAATCCTTCTCATAGGGTATTCCTTGCTGCTAGGTTACTGGATGCTCTGGGGATTTGGGAGAACAACTCAGCCGGATTATAGTTATAATCTGGTTCCATTCATAACGATCACAAGCTACTTTCCCATTCGCACTATGAGTTCATGGATCAATATTGTAGGCAATATTGCAGTTTTTATGCCATTTGGAATGCTGCTCCCGATTGCATTTCGAATTCGTTATCTAAAGTCGCTGGGTTTCTTCTTAGCTGGGTTATGCTTGCTCGAAGCGACACAGTTATTATCGCGGCGGGGCAGTCTGGATGTAGATGATATAATCTTGAACTCGGTCGGCTTTACGTTAGGCTATGGGTTGCTTTGCTTCATTAAGAAATGGAAGAGCACTTGGACTTATTGATTCACTGTAAATTTGCAGTAATAACTTCAGCAGGTTGGCTTACTACAATGTAGAGAAGTCATCCTGTTTTTATATTTGTAACAAAAATCATTGAGGGGGATGGTGCGTCGTTTACTCCAGCTTAGCAGGCGAGTGGGGAAATGTGGAAAATGCGTTGTGTGATCAGGAAGCGAAGTAGCCAGATGGTGGATTTTCGATGAAAGGAATGATCATACTCCCGATGAACAATAAAATGATGGGCATGATGTTTATCTGCATTGCAGCTTTTTTGTACGGTATTCGTTATCTAACAGCCGCTATTATAGGAATATACAATCCAAGGTCGTTTGAGGATCTGTTATCCGAGTGGGGGAGGGGGCCCTGGATATTCAGTATCATCAGCCTCATTCTCGGTATTTTATGCTTCATCATACCCCTCATTCGTAAGTGGCATCAAAATGATCTAAATAAGATCAAGAAGAACTGGCAGGAATTTGACGCGTCGGATAACAAATGAAGAGTGCGACCCAACATTTTGGCACGTCGCGTGTTTATTAAGTAAGGGGGAATATGATGAATGAAAACGAAGCGGCCGGCTTTTGGATCAGGCTTGGTGCTAATCTTCTGGATGGAATAATCGTGGGGTTACCTCTTTCGTTCATAGCAGGAATTCTTACGGGAGATTATGAAAATGAGCCTATTAATAATACGGTTTTTGCTCTGTATTCGCTTCTGGTGCCTGTATACTGGAATGGTTATACCATCGGTAAGCGCATATGCGGTATTCGAATCCAAAAATTTGATTTTCTCGAGCCGCCGGGCATTGGGACGATGCTGCTCCGCAACCTCGTTGCAGCTATCGTCTATGCGTTAACGTTAGGAATCGGTATCATAGTGAGTGCCTTTATGGTTGCTCTGCGTGAGGATAAACGTTCTTTACATGATTTTATCGCAGGTACAGAAGTTGTGCATGATTAGCTAATGGAGGAGTACATGAGTAGATGCGTATAGGTTCCGGAAGCAAAAGGTTGATGATTGTAATGATCGTAATGATGATATTGAATTCTGGCTGCTATGGCCACAGATCAGGCGAATCGGATTACGCTGGAAGTGTGACGGAAGAAGTACGAGAAGCTCAGAAGATAGACTATGTTCAAGTCCCGTATACGCAGCTTCTGTACACCAAAACATCCCCGGAATTCACCTGGGAATCCCGTTCGAACGAGCGACTGGATCCAGACATTGAACAGCTATATGATGACAGTGTAAATATGGCGCCCGGCGGTTGGGTACTTAAGGAAACTGGTCAGGAAATTTATATATTGGTTAGCGGTGGGCAGCTTCCGTCTGCCCAAGGTTTTCGGATTGCGTCCGTGAAGATGGCTAGAGAGCAGACCGGGAATGAGAAGGATCAACTATATATCACTTTGGCTTCACAAGAGGATGATGGGACGGAGGGTTACTCTGGCCAGGCAAGTGTCACATCGCTGGTCACTATACCTAAATCAGGATTACCTGACGGAGCTGTCATTCATGGGGTATCCATGACGGGAGTTGATTAGATATCGGGTATGAGGTTAAGGGAATCATCTTTGATATGGATAACACGCTGCTGCAGTCCAGGATTGACTTTGGCGCTATGAAGAGGGATATCTACTCCTATCTGTGCAGTTATAGAATACTGCCAGAGGGTATGTCCATGGACGATCACACCACTTCTACCATCATTGCAGAGGCAATGAAGACAGGCTTGTTAACAGATGAATTGAGTTTGAAAATGTGGGATGTTGCCAAGAAACATGAGGTGCAGGGGATGATCGGTGCCAAACTGGAGCCAGGGGCTTTGGAGCTCATCCAGCAATTGCATGGGCAGCTGCATCTGGCCTTAGTGACCAATAATGCCGAGGAAGCAGCGTTGACTGCTTTGGAAGAGAACCGGATTGCACATTATTTTGATCTCATTATTGGCAGGGAAGCCATGGGTTTCTTAAAGCCGGCACCAGATGGTTACTTGGAGGTGTTGAAGAATTTTCAAGCTATATCACCACAAGAATGGCTGTCTGTCGGAGATGCCTGGGTTGACGGTAAGGCCTCCCAAGACGCGGGAATTCCCTTTATCGCTTACCGGGGTGACATCACCAGAATGAACAGCATGGGTGTATTTCCATTAGCGGAGATTCAGGATTTACATGGAGTTCTTAATTATCTTCAGTCGCGAATTTCGAATTAATCGGGTGCTTGGAATATAAAGTGATGAAGAAGACAGGAACGATCAATGTTCGTATTTGTTCTGCGGATATATGAAGCGTCCCTCTCAGGGATTATCTCTAACAGTTAAACGCACAGGAGCCACCAACCACTGCTAACGTGGATTGGTGGCTCTTTTTCATGAGATGACGTTTGAAGCTCTTACTTCACACAGGGAGGCCCTCCCTCATAGGCCTGTTGGCAATAAGTTAGAAACGGTCCATATTATAATAAGTACTTGCTTGCTTCGGAAACAGAGCTTGGAGGATGGTGCGAGCCTCGTCTGTCAGCGGGGCGGAAAAATCGCCGTCTTGCTGCCTATTGCCGTTTTGTTCATCTATGACTCTACTGTGCTCAAGGGAAACGATCTGATCGAAGCCTTGCAGCAAAGAGCCGACGAATAAGGTTTGGCTTAATGTAATGTCGATATAGTGTTGCCCCTGCTGTCCTATGTTCGTAATCTCAAGCTCACCGTTTGCGTATTGAAGATAAGCGTGTTGTCCGGCACAAGACAGATGAATGTTAAGGCTGTGCCTGCTGTTATAGCTATTATTCAATCTGCGTTGCAAAATTTCCCGTATTTTCACGAGTAGCGGTACGAAACGCAGCACCTTCCACATGGCATCTTGGTTTAGCGTATAGCTGCCCCCGGCTGCCAGAATAATATCGGCTAAGGCATGGTCATCTGGCAAGTAAGCAGCCAAGTGTTCCAATCCATGGCGTGTTTTCACTAGCGCTTGCAAAAGTGGAAGCACCGCCCCTTCATGTCCGGGTAAGTAGCAGAGCTCATCGATGTGGTAAGATTGCTCATTGTTCGCGGGGGAGATCAGTCCATAAGCAACCACGTTGCCGTCATGGAGGACTAGCAGTTTTTCAGCGTCTTTCCAACGAGGCCAGTGAATTCGGTCTGTCCAAGAGCTGCCCGATCTCTTAGCTGTAAACGTACGATTAACATTAAACTGCTCGTAAATATTTGCTAGATCAGCGTGATAATGATCTTCATATGGGATAATTGTATATTGCAGCTGGAGGTCAGATGTCTGGGTTGCTGAATGCTTTATTTTCTCCTGTGCAGCAGCCAATTGAGCAGTAGTTAATTCATATAAAGGCTGTGGGACGACATTCCATCCGAACTTTTCGTAAAATGGTGTTATAACCGCATACAGCAGCGACAGATCATACTGCTCATCTACCATCCACGAGGAAGCCTTCTTTAATATCTCCTGACAGTGGCCTTGTCCGCGATAGGCCTCATCTGTAGCAACGCTTCCTATCCCGCCAATTTTTATTAGTGCATTCTCTAATCTGCAGTAGACAGGGAACACCTGAATCGTTGAAGTCACGGCGTCTTCTTGCTTTGCTATCCAAGTTGTGGAGGTGTCATACGCCGAGTCATTGGACAACCTGTCCATAAAAAACGATTTGCCGACAGGAAAGGCTCTGTCCAGTATTCTCATCACCTGGTCAAATTCTTGGTCATTATGTATACTTCGAACTTCAAATGGCTGAGTTTTCATGTAAACTTCCTCCTGCCTCGTGGGATCAATGTGAATTGACAGTACAAGGAACATCCTTCATAATACGAATATAGCATGAATTGGAGCGCTCCCACAACAACAATAGGTGATATAAGATGAAGCATACTTTGGAAACGATAGCCCGACTTGCAGGCGTTTCGCGCGGCACTGTATCGCGTGTAGTGAATGATATGCCGGGTGTAAAGCCGCATGTACGGCAAAAGGTTCAAGATATCATTGAACAAACAGGTTATGTTCCCCACCCTCAGGCACGGAGCTTGGCAGGTGGAACGACAGGCAATATCGGTGTGGCTGCGTTCAGTGACAATCCGGATTATTTAACGCACCATATTTTCTATGAAGTGCTGCAAGCTATTCAGGCAGATTCAGCGGCTAATGATTACGATCTGCTTCTGTTTTCCAATCGCAGCTCTGCTGATCAGCAATATTGGAAGCGGATCGGCACAAGACGCAAAGTGGATGGCCTTGTTATTATGGGGGAGCATATTCGCGAAGAGCATCTGCTATTTTACAGGCAGCTAGAGATTCCTTTTGTGCTCATTGGCAAACGCGATTTTCAGAAGCTGCCGATTGCCTGCGTAACTTCCGATTACCACAGCGGTGCCTACATGGCGACCAAGCATTTGATTGAGCAGGGCAGACGCCGCATCGTCTACATTCACGGACTTCAAAATATGCATCATGAGAATGCCAGATTTTCTGGCTATAGCGAAGGTCTGGAGGAAGCAGGTATTGATGTACATCCAGAGCTGGTTCTCGCCGGCAATGCCAGTCGTGAAGATGCTGGCGTGGAGCTGCGAAGATTGATCCAGGAAGGTCATTCGTTTGATGCAGTGTTCGCGGCTAATGATCTGATGGCTTTTGGCGCGCTGGAGGTTTTATCGCAGCTAAAGATCGATGTTCCGCAGGAGGTTGCGGTCGTTGGTTATGACGATGTCCAGGCAGCGGCTTATTATTCACCTCCTTTGACTACGGTCAGACAGGATAAGCGGCGGCTGGGCGAGGAAGCCATGCGTATGCTGCTTGATATGTTAAAGGGAAGAATGGCTGTGGATGAAGCGAGGACTGTTGTTATTGAAAGTGATTTGATTGTACGAGACAGCGGCTAGTGCCGTGAGTGTGTTTAGCTAGGCACTGACATTAGACGCTGCGGCAGGCTTTTGCGCAGCGTCTGAAACAAAATGCGAATTCATGAATGGGGCAGCAACTTGGGACAGTGTGAGGCAGACAATCAAAGTATCAATCGATTCACTGCCTTCACCGCACCATGGCTTTATTTTTGTGTTAATTTGGGAGCGCTCCATAAATCGGAGAGGTGAATATGAATTGACAAATAAACAGCGTATGGAAGAGAAGATTTATGACGTAGCGGTGCTTGGCGGGGGACCGGCAGGCATTGCTGCGGCACTCAGCAGTGCCCGAAGCGGGGCACGAACGATCCTGGTGGAACGTTACGGATTTCTTGGCGGTATGTCCACGGCGGCTATGGTGTATCCCTGGATGACATTCCATTCCGCTGTTGGCGAGCATGTCATAAAAGGCATCGCGCAGGAAATTGTCGATCGGCTGATGGCGTTTGGCGCGTCGCCTGGCCATTTGAGGGATACGATCGGTTTTACGCATACGCTTACGCCATACCACCCAGAGGTCTATAAGGTGCTTGCCTTCGAAATGCTGGAGGAAGCCGGTGTTGAACTGCTGTTGCACACGTCAATTATTGATGTTCAAACGGATCAATCGGGCGAGCAAATTGATTGCGTGCAAGTCTATAACAAAAGCGGCATCTCCTACTTACAGGCTAGAGCTTATGTGGATGCCACGGGTGATGGAGACATCGCTTATATGGCAGGCGCACCTTGGGAGCAAGGAAATGACGCTCATAACGTGCAGCCGATGACGATGAAATTCCGCATGAAAGGCGTCGATTTACAAAAGGTTAAGCAATATATGCAGGAGAATCCGTCGCAATTTTATCATAAATCTTTGATTGCTGAGCTGGATCATTTGCCGCTTACCGGTGTAATGGGTTTTTACGATAAATGGAATGCGGCGGAGCTGCCGATTCAGCGCGAAGGCGTGTTGTTTTTCAGTGGGCCACATGAAGATGAGGTGCTTATCAATGTATCACGCGTTTCCGGACTAGACCCAACCCATATTGAAGATTTGACGAAGGCGGAAATTGAAGGACGCAAGCAGGTGCTGCAGCTTGAAAGCTTCTTCCAACAGCATATTCCAGGTTTTGAAAAAGCGGTTGTCACTGCTGTCGGATCGCAAATCGGCGTCAGGGAGACGAGACGAATCATAGGTCATTATGTGTTAAATGGACTTGATGTCCTGGATGCCCGCCGGTTTGAAGATGTCATTGCGCGCAGCGGTTACCCGATTGATATTCATAATCCGGAAGGAAAAGGTGTGACTGCGAACTTTATACGCGAAGGCGGCGCCTATGATATTCCTTACCGCAGCATTGTACCGCTTAAGATAAGTAACTTGCTGCTGGCAGGCAGATGCATATCAACCACTCATGAAGCCCAGGCAACTACAAGACTGACTCCAAGCTGTATGGCGATTGGGCAAGCTGCCGGAATTGCAGCGGCGCTGACTGTAAAACACCACTGCAACGCAATGGATGTGCCTGTAACAGAATTGCAGGAGCGGTTAATTGAAGGCAATGCCGTTCTTTACTGATTGCGAGGGGGAATCTTCAATGGAGTTAAAGGGACATGAGCGCTCGCATCCTGTTCTAGAATTTGCTTACGCGGAGTGGAACCGACTGCAGCAGCTCGCCGCAAGCCAACATATAAATTCAGATTGCAAGCCGGTTTGGCTGGGGACATGGGAACAGCTGCAAAATGTTGATGCAACGCTTCTTGAGCGGATGAGAAATAAGCATGCCTCGATTTACAGCGATTCATTCTTTATAACAGAGTCCGACAATCATATTGTTATCGCAGGAAAAGGCCGGCGGGCAGTTCTGTTTGGAGTATATCAGTATGCGCAGGAAGTATGGGGAATGCATGCCGTGTATCCGCAGTTGGATGAAGCATCCTGCGAATTTTCAATTCAGGACTCAGACAAACTTTCTCCATTCAGACCAGGAGAAATACGCTATTACAGTCCCCGTATGGAAAGGCGCGGCTTCGTCTTTGAGACGATCCACGATGTTCCTTATTTGACTGCAATGCTTCACTGGTTTGGACCAAATAAAATAAATGAGGTTTTCTTCACCTTCTCGTTATGGGACAAAGTTAAAGAAGAACTTGCCCCCGAAATAATAAAAAGAGGGATTGACGTTACGCTTGGCGGGCACAGCATGAAGTTTATTCAAGGCCTTTATTCTTCCGATGTTTCGATGAACCAGCAAGAAAAGGTTACGGCAGATCATCCTTATACAGCCAAGGAGCAATTTGATTTTGAACAGCTGGACTGGCAGCAGCCTATGTTTGAACAGATTGCACATTATTGTCGCTCCGTTCCGGGACTAACGAGGTTATCGCTTTGGCCTGAAGATGTTGCAGCGGGCAATACCTCTGAGTTCTTGCAGCAATATATTGCTTTTACGGAACGCTTGCAGACTTATTTGTTTCATGGAGGTATATCAGTCGAGGTTGAGCATATTGCTTATAACGCTGGACTCGCTTGGAGCATGCTCGAATTGGAGGGTGAAAGCTCGCAGCATATTGATACCTTGTTTGCATATTGGGGAAGAGATTACCGTTACAGCTATGAAAAAAGTGATCATGAGACGGATCATAGAGCCGAGCGCGCATTGTGTCAATGGAGCGAACAGACCACTAAACACGGCCGCAAGCTGACCGTATTTGAATACTATAGCGATCATTTTATGCTGACGAATTTATTCTCTGTATTGACAAAGCGCATCACAGAAGATATCGCTTTTTATGAAGGGCTTGGACTGCATGGTATGCTGAATCTGGTCGTGCCTTATCGGGGCGATGAGGACTACCCGTGGAAATGGGCAGGCGGGCTCAATAGCTATATATTCGCCAGAGCCATGTGGTCTAATCATATTGAGCCTATAATGGAAGAGTATTATTTGTATTATCCGCAGCATGAGCGGAAGGCGGTAAAAGAAATCATCGACCTGCTTGAACATAAGCTGTCTGAAGTAACATCCTGGAATGTGCCTCTATTTCCCGCGCGCGCAGTAGATCCCGGTAAGGTGGACCATGCAGCACTGTACAATCAAGAAATTGCTGCCATGCTGGATGACATTGCCGAGCAAGTAGGGCAGGCCATTCTGCACTCCTCTCTGGAAGAGCATCATCGGATAATCAAACTGGCGACATACGCTAGTGGTTATGCGAAGCGATTGTCCGAGCAGTGGCTATCGGTAGCTAAATAAAATACGCTTACCATTTCTGATCCGACTTATGTATAATTATGGAACGTGACCCAATAATATTGATGGCCCAGCCTTGGACTCCAGTTCTAAGGCTGGGTTTTATACATGATGGGCGACGAAGGAGGCATGGTTACTCTGAAGAAAAAAGCGTATATTACGGACCTTGACGGAACACTCCTGCGACCAGATCAGACACTTTCAGTCTTTTCTACGAATGTCATTTCGGACGCGCTGGAACAGGACGTGATTGTCACGTTTGCAACGGCCCGCGGTTTTATCAGTGCTCATAGCGTGGTCTCGGGCATACCGTGGAAATACCCCGTCATTCTATATAATGGTGCCTTGATATATGACGTGCTGAATCATACCGTTATTGATGGGTATTGGCTGGAACGCGATATTTCGAATGAGATTATTGACATTGGAAGAAAGCATGGGATTACTCCCTTTTATTTTTCCTTAGATGTGGATCATCAGGAGCGTGTTCTGCATGAGACACTGCGCAGAGAGGGAGAAATGTCCTTCTATCATAGTCGTTCCAGCGACCCGAGATTTCTGGAAGTAAAAGACCTGAATTGTCCACCGGATTACCGGACGTTAACCCTTACATACATCGGACTGTTTGAGGAATTGGAGCCGATCCGCCTTGAGGTCACGGAACGGTTCGGCGATGTAGTCCACGCGCATATTATGCCGGATTATTATATCCCCAATCATTATTTTCTGGAATTCAGCCATGCCAAAGGGAACAAAAGAGAGGGACTCCGCTTGTGGGCCTCCCATATTGGTGTGGATTTGGAACATACCGTAGTGTTTGGCGATCATATCAATGATGTGGGGCTGTTCGAAGCTGGAGGTACACGAATTGCGGTGCGAAACGCGCATGAGAGTATACGGAAGCTGGCTGACCATATTATCGACTCGAATGAGCTTGACGGTGTGGCCCAATATATCCAGCAGCAGATGGATCTGCCGAAAGAGAGTACGATCGCGAATCTTCACAGACTGTGAAGGATATTCCGCCGGGGATATAGAATTTACATATAGTTTGGTGTGTAATGAGTCCACGCGATCAAGATACCAAAATGTTTTCTTATATTGGAAAGGATAGGTGCATCTTATGAATTTCAGCGAATATCACTATGAACGACCCGATGTAAAAGAGTTTGAACAAAAATTTAAAGAGCAGCTTGAAGTCTTTACCTCAGCCAGCACGTATGAGGAGCAGGACCAGGCCATGACCCGCATTAACAAACTACGCAGTGAGATGGATACACTCAGTCAACTGGTGTACATTCGTCACTCGGTTGATACGAATGATGAGTTCTATAAGGGGGAACAGGACTTTTTTGATGAGAATGGACCCATCATTCAGGAATATATCACGGACTATTACCGTGCTCTCGTAGATTCCAAATTTAGAGATCAGCTGGAGGCCAAATGGGGGCGGCAGCTGTTTCAGTTAGCTGAGCTTTCACTCAAAACCTTCAGCCCTGAGATTATTGAGGATTTGCAGCAGGAGAATAAGCTGACGACGGAATATTCCAAGCTGATTGCATCTGCCAAAATTCTATTTGAAGGTGAAGAACGCACCCTGCCGCAATTGGCTCCATTCCAGCAATCGACGGACCGTGATATGCGTAAACGCGCGACGGAGGCATCCAGCGGCTTCATGGCTGAGAACGAGGCAAACTTCGACAGAATTTATGACGATCTGGTAAAAGTGAGAACCAAGATGGCCAAGAAGCTCGGCTTTAACAATTATGTAGAGATGGGTTATGCTCGTATGGCCCGTACGGATTACAACGCGGAGATGGTGGCTAATTTCCGCAACCAGGTATTAGAGCATATTGTGCCAGTTGCTACCAAGCTGAGAGAACGTCAACAGAAGCGTATTGATGTGGATCAGCTGCTGTATTACGACGAGAACTTTGCATTTAAAACGGGGAATGCTACACCTAAGGGTGACCCGGATTGGATCGTGAACAACGGTGCAGCCATGTATGAAGAATTGTCTCCAGAAACACATGAGTTCTTTACCTTCATGCAGGAGAATGGCCTGATGGATCTGGTTGCCAAAAAAGGCAAGCAGGGCGGCGGCTATTGTACTTATATTAGTGAGTATGGCGCTCCCTTTATCTTCTCCAATTTTAACGGTACATCGGGTGATATCGATGTGCTCACTCACGAAGCGGGCCATGCGTTCCAAGTATATGAGAGCAGAAGCTTCGAGGTACCGGAGTACGCATTTCCAACATATGAGGCATGCGAAATTCATTCCATGAGTATGGAATTTTTCACTTGGCCGTGGATGGATCGCTTCTTCGAAGATGAGGCGGATAAATACCGTTTCGAACATCTTGCAAGCTCGCTTATCTTCATTCCTTACGGAGTAACAGTTGATGAATTCCAGCATTTTGTGTATGAGAATCCGGATGCAACACCTGTGGAACGGAAACAGGCTTGGCGTGAGCTTGAGCGGAAATATCTGCCGCACCGGAATTACGATGACAACACGTACCTGGAGCATGGCGGATTCTGGCATAAACAAGGTCATATCTTTAGTTCGCCTTTCTATTATATCGATTACACATTGGCACAAATTTGTGCATTCCAGTTCTGGAAGAAGATGCACGAAGACCGCACGACTGCATGGAATGACTATTTGCATCTATGCCGTCAAGGCGGAAGCAAGTCCTTTACCGAATTAGTGAAGGTAGCTGGCTTGTTGTCCCCTTTTGAGGATGGTTGCGTAACTTCCGTCATTGGCAGCATTGAAGCATGGCTGGATAGCGTGAACGATGCAGCTTTATAAAATTTAAATAAGCAGCGATGAGACATGCAGGAGAACACAAATGAGTCCTTAACTCAGGTGTTTTCCTGCATGTTTTACAAATGAGAGATACCATTTGATAAGACATATTTTATAAACAGGAGAATTAGTCTATGATGACTTACCAACCGTTATCTGAGCTTCCGATTCGGCAAGTGTCGGAGCTTTGGAATCATTCATTTGAAGGTTATATCGTTAACGCCTCGATGCCACTGGACCGCTTCATGGCTCGGATCGTAAACGATGGATTATGCCTGGAACGGTCATTTGCTTGTTACGTGGATGGCGTACCGGCTGGCATTGTGATGAACAGCTTTCGCGAAGAAGAGGGCATTCTGATTGCACGAAATGGCGGGACGGCGATAGCCCCCGAATTCCGGGGACAAGGAATTGGCAAAAAGATGATGGAGAAGAACGCCGAGCTCTACGTTGAGCAAGGCGTCAATCGGGCCTATTTGGAGGCAATTAGCACGAATGAGCCAGCGATTCGTCTTTATGAAAGTGCTGGTTATGAAATCATCGACCGGCTTCTCATCATGACGAATGAACAGGACATAGATTTACAGCCTACACAAGAGACTCTTTCAAGGTTTACGCTAGTCAGAGGCTTGGCTGGAGAGGCTGCCTCCGTAGCTTTCTACCGATCTGGTGAAGTCTGGCAGACGGACGTGACCGGTATCAAGGACGGAGAATGCGTTATTGTATTGGAAGGCGAAGAGCAGGTGGGCTTTGGTTTGTTTAAACGGGTGTTCGATGCCAAAGGTCGGCTAACAGCCATCACGCTGTTACGCTGTGAGGCTGCTCCCGGACATCCGGATGCAGTGGCTGTAATGAGGGCTGCGATACAGGAAATGATACAACCTGGTTATGCCTGCAAACGATCCGCCTTCAATATCCGGGCTTCGCATAAGGAACTGGTGGGCGTGCTGAAAGAGAATGGTTTTACCAGCTCGATGGAGCAGGTGCTTATGGTCCACGAGTATAGTGCTACATAGTTTAAAATGAAATTGTAAACATCGAAAGGATTTACACGCATGAGACAAAACACGGATTTGAGTCTGTATCCTACACTCTCGAATGATATCCATTGGGGCGTCGTGCGAGCTAGATTTGCCTTTGGCGAAAAAATCGAGGAAGAATCGAAGGTCAGCAATGTTACCATTCTTCCATTTGAAGGGGACCGGTGCATTATTTTTCAGGTAGCCGATGGGAGCTGGGAGCTTCCGGGAGGAACCCTTGAACCTGGGGAGTCCTACATGGAAGGACTTAGACGGGAAGTTAGAGAGGAGTTAGGCGCAGAACTTGAGACGTATCGAATCTTTGGCCAGTTTTACTGTGAATCCAGCAGCGAGACTCCCTATCGTCCGCATATTCCCCATCCTCATTTTGTCCGGCTGGTAGGTTATGGGGATGTGCGCATCGTTGGTGAGCCGCTAAATCCAGTAGATGGCGAGCAGGTCATCGCGGTAGAAGCCGTTGATTTGGAGGAAGCCGTTCAGCGCTTTGAACAGACGGGAAGGCCAGATATCGCAGAACTGTATAAGCTGGCTTATGCCATACGTCAAGAAGACCGGCCGATAAGTTAAATGTTGCCGGGTGAATTGTATTAAGGCTAAGGAGGGAACGATCGATGAGACAAACGACCACCATCTACCTGGTGAGACACGGACAGACGGAGTGGAATGTGCAGCACCGTTTTCAAGGACATAAGGATTCGCCGCTCACCGAGCTTGGTATTCAGCAAGCGGAATGGCTCGGGGACGCTTTGAAGGAAGACATTATCGACCTTGTTTACTCAAGTACAAGCAACAGAGCATATCATACTGCCGAAATAATTAGAGGGGAACGGAATGTTCCGATTACGGCCTGTGAGGAATTCAGAGAAATTAATTTAGGGGTATGGGAAGGAGAGACACAGGAACGAATCGCTAAAATTTATCCTCAGCAGCTGGATCATTTCTGGAAAAATCCGGAGCTGTTCAGTGTCCAGGACAGTGAAACTTTCAATGAAGTCAGAGCGCGCGCAGTAAATAAGCTTATCGATATTATCGGCTCTAATCCAGGCGCCAGCATTTTGCTGGTTACGCACACTGTGGTGGTCAAGGTATTGATGGCGCATTTTGAAGGAAGAAGCATGGACCGCCTGTGGGACCTGCCTTACATTCATCCGACCTGCCTTAGCAAAATCGAACTGACCGATGAGGTTCCGTCGATTATCCTTCACGGAGATGTTAGTCATTACAGGGAGGAGCAGGGAGCCTAAAAATCATTTGAGAGAATGTGCATGAAGAGTTCCAAACCCGCTTTTCAGAAGTAATAGGTGCTTAGTTGGTATGGGCAACGAATCAGTATTGAGTTTGTATGATTGATCATAGGGGCGCTCTGAACAGAAAAGGGGTGTAGACATTGGAACACTTATTCCAGGAGTTGTTACATCATTATTTTCATAACCTTGTGTATTCGACCGAAGCCGCGCCTTTCGGCATGACGAATGATTCGCGTATTGTCATAATGAACCGAAAAAAATACATCGCGAGAATATACAATCCTCATACGAAGAATGAAGAGAGACTTCGGTTTGAGATTGAACTAACAACATACTTGGAGCGTTGTTCCTTACCTTTTGATGTCCCAGCTTTCGTCTCTAGCATGGATGATACGAAGTACGTAGTTCTGTCGAATGGTTCCTTGGGCTCCCTGACACGATTTATTGAAGGAGATGTCCCCGATCTATCCAGCATCTCCGATGTGCGTAGTTATGGATGGACAGTTGGGCAAATATCACATGCTCTTCAGCAATTCGAATCCGATTCCGTTGACGTGGTTTGTCCTACAATTGCGTTCCATGATTTTTACAATCTCCATTCTCTAGCAGATCAGACGAATATTCATAGTTTTCTGACATGTCTTCCTTTTAAGATTGATGCCGAACAGATAGCCGTATTGCAAGGATACTATGAATTAGGGCATAAATTCTCATCTGAACTGAATGGACTGCCAAAGCAAATGGTCCATCATGATATTTTAGTGTTTAATCTCTTGATCGATCCCAAGTCCAGGCAGATGAGCGGTGTATTGGATTTTGACTTTGCAGCCAAGGATATACGGATATGGGAGCTATCCATCTGTCTGAACCATCTTCTTCAGCATGAGGACCAGACCTTGACGAAGGTAGCGTTGTTTTTAGATGAATATCGAAAACATATGAGGTTAACCCGCGCAGAGATCGAGTGGATTCCCTGCATTATGCAGTTATACTATGTTTCATTATTAAGCATTTATACCGGACAGTATTTGGCCGGAAAGAACATTGCTTCCTATTATGACCTGATGTTGAAGCAACTGTTGATTAGAAGAGAATGGATGGAACGGAACCAAGATAAGCTTATTGAATTGTTATATTCAAAATGTTCATGAATGGACTTATGGAAAGTTCCTAATTAAAAAACATAGTTGTTGCTTGAAAAATAGTACTGTAAGGACGCGGTGCGATTAAAGATTTCTTAACTACCCTAGTCAATCAACTGAATCCATTTAATCACTAGGATGTGTGTATTACTGTGAAATTACCTTATAAAATAGGATACGCCGTTACATTGGTCTGGTTGGTGTGGATTGTGTATGGTTATCTAAATTTCGATGACATTTCGGATCGAGGCATGCTGTCCATTGTCCTACTGAGTGCCGTGATCGGCATCATTCTGCTTCCGATTTATTTTATTAGTCTGCTGCTATATTATGTTGCCAAACGCCATCCAAAAGAGAAGAAGTAAGGGAGGGGCTCGCTTCATGAAGGATCGATATCTATATTTGCTTGGAGGACATTCTTTTCAAGAAGAGTCAAACAGACAATTTATAGAGCATGCGGGTGGTTCAAACGCTAGAATTGCATTATGCATCATGTACAGAGCAGGCTGGGAAGAATATGTTCCATTGTTTCAGCAGTTATGGGAGGATGCGGGTGCACGAAATGTGCAGGTGATCGTCCCGGATTCGGACGGAAACCTGGACATGGTACAAGCCGAACGGGTGTTGTCTCAGGCGACGGGTATATTTATTGGCGGTGGTGATACGGAGCAATACCATCACTATTACGCAACCGGTCGTTTTAAAGAGCTCCTGATCGACTGTTACAGGAAGGGCGTTCCCATTGCGGGGAATTCGGCAGGCGCTTTAATTCTTCCGGAGGTCTGCCTCATTTCGCCGCAGGATAATGTACAGAGAAAGTTGCTGTTTAAACAAGGAGTAGGGTTATTAACGAATATATTGATTAGTGTTCATTATACAGAGTGGGGTGACCAGCCCAATTTGCTGGAAGGTATGAGAACGAAAGAGATTAAGCACGGAATTGGTATAGATGAACAGGCATGTGCTGTTTTTAGGAATGAACAACTGGCATTTTCATTAGGAGAGGCTGTCCATTCTATCACTTTCAAGGATTTTGTTCGGGATGAGTATATGATTGAGAAGGCGACATCTTGAAGGACCTCCTTACATAATCAATCATGTGAAGTAACAGGTTAATATAACGCCATCGTGTTAGGGATCAGAATGAACATGGGTCTTCACGTCTCAAGTTTCTACTCAGCTAGATTACAATTTAATATAAACAATGTCCTAAGGGAGGAAATTTCAATGATACTCGAAGTGGCCATGCTACAGGTAAAACCTGGGTTAGCGGGAGAGTTTGAACGCAATTTTCAAGTGGCATCCGGAATCATTTCCAAGATGAAAGGGTATATTCATCATGAGTTGAAGCGGTGCATGGAGGATGACCACAAATACGTTCTCATGGTGAAATGGGAAACGCTGGAAGATCATACGGTAGGGTTCAGAGGATCGGCGGAATATCAAGAATGGAAAAGCCTGCTGCATCACTTTTATGATCCGTTTCCCATCGTTGAACATTTTGAAGCCATATAAGACCTCGCTAGTCTAGAAGAATGAACAGCTTTTGGATACGCAGCGCAGGTCGTGGTACAATACCCATGCACTATGTTTATATAGACATATAGTAGAGGGGCTTGGAGGAGATAGACATGGTGAAGTTTCAGGATATCGTGCCTTATATGGATGAGGTCCGTGAGAAGCTTATGAAGGCATTGGATGCTTTTGGTGAAAATGAGAAGGGGCTGCGCGAGTATCCAAGCGGTATATTACCCTATGATGAGGCGGTCGAGAAGCTGAATCAGGTAAGGGATACAACGAAACAGCTTATCACGAAGCTCGTAGAGCGTAACACGAATGAATTGCGCTTTCCTCACCCTTATGGATTCGAGCTGAACGCTGCGCAATGGGCTCACTTTATCGCCATTCATGAAGCTTCTCATATTAAACAGCTGGGACGTATTCGCGAAGCGAACAACAAATGAGTCCATTCATACTTGGTAAAATACAGCGATACGACAAGAACCGCATGAGCATTAGATCCCATGCGGTTCTTGATATTGAATTAAGATTCTGGCGCAAATCCAACCCGAGGTTTATCTCGTTCCTTTGTGTTGACAGAAACATAGCGGATCGCGGTTAATGGGACATACAGCATCTCGTATTCATCCTTGTATCGGATGAACTGCTCGCCAACCTCCTCCAGTATGCCGTTCTGCACATAACTCCCATCCGTAAAATAAATGGCTACTTTTTGATTCAGGAGACTTTTTAACATTACGATTCACTCCTTGTGAATAAATGATGGTATCGAGGCCGTTAGTCCGTTCATTGCTTGACCTAGGCCTTACAGTTTAGTGACTATATCATCAATAATCCCGTATTCCTTTGCCTCTTCTACTGTCATGAAGTAATCCCGCTCCATATCTTTTTCAACGCGTTCGACGGATTGACCTGTTCGTTCGGATATAATGTGAGCCAACTTCTCACGTGTCTTCAAGATGCGATTAGCCGTAATGGCAATATCGGTCGCCTGCCCCTGCACGCCACCTAGCGGCTGATGGATCATAATCTCGCTGTTTGGGAGCGCAAGGCGTTTGCCTTTCGCACCTGCCAGCAGCAGGATCGCCCCGTAAGAAGCGGCGAAGCCGGTGCAGATGGTATTGACCTGAGGCTGGATAATCTGCATGGTATCGTAAATGCCAAAGCCTGCAGATACGGAGCCGCCCGGACTGTTAATGTACATATGGATATCCTTCTCGGGATCTTCGGCCGCCAGAAACAGAAGCTGGGCAATAATACTGTTAGCGATGGCATCATCGATGGCTGCACCCACAAACACGATGCGATCTTTCAGCAGCCTGGAATAAATATCGTAGGATCGTTCGCCCCGGTTGGTTTGTTCAACAACATAAGGAACAATATTCATCGTTTCATCATCCTCCATATTCGTTAGGTTTTCTGATTTCAGCAAGTAAACGAAGAGGATGCCGCAAAAGATACGGAGAAACCATGAAATATATATGGAAAACGAAAGTAACCAATTGATGGCTTCGTTCGTTTACTTATAAGATATCTTACCGAGATGAGAAAAGGAGTTGGCTATTCGATGACGATATATCGACCGAGCGTCCCCACTTCGGCTGATCTGAGCCTGGAGGAACTGAATGCGACCCTGCACAGATATTGTCTGTCCCTTACAAACTCCTTATGGGATTCCGATGATTTGGTACAGGACACCTGGATCAAGGCACTGGAGCATATGAAGCAGCAGAACCATGCCAATCCTGAAGCCCTGCTGCTTCGGATTGCCAAGAATACATGGATTGACCGGGCTCGCCGTGATCAGACTTATAGACGAATCCTGGATGAGAAGCTGGAACAGGTTTTGCCTAGGGAAGAAACATTGAACGAGGACACCAAACTGAATATCGAGTTCGCTTTTCAATGGCTGCTGGAGCGGTTGTCGCCCCTGCAGCGAACAGTATTGCTGCTTCGTGACGTGTATGGATACTCTGTTTCGGAATCGGCGAGTATATTGAAAACAACGGAGGGAGCAGTGAAAGCTGCCCTTCATCGGGCCCACAAAGAGCTGCAAGGGCTTGATCCAGTGGAAGAGGAACTTCTGTTGTCTGTGCCGGAAGAGGAGGAGCTGATCCTGAATATTCAGGCATTGGCCGAAGCATATCAATCTGGTGATGTTGAAGCGGTGGTAAGACTAATCCAATGGAATCACTCGGAAGCAGCAGCCATCGGCTGTATGGCTCCAATGCAGATGCAATCGCCAAGCGCAGGTTATATGATGTATGGCGGGTATTCATCCGACATGAGAATGGCCGCTTAAAGCGAAGATTAGAGCAGGCTGATCATACACATATCTGAAAGGTCCGAGCAGAAGCTGCCCGGGCCTTATTTTTTTGATACGAAAGAAACATTAATAAAGGGGGCACGAATCTCCATTCATTCTATCGTCATTCAGCGTATGGCGCTGTATACTATAACCAACTAGATGTAACAGGAATGAGGGATTGGATTGCAGACCGACGTCAAATTGTACACCATGTGCATGATCCAACAAGGAAACAAAATTTTGCTGATGAACAGACCGGACGCTAAGGGATTTCCCGGATATATTGCCCCTGGTGGCAAGGTGGATTTTCCGGAGAGCATTGTAAACGGAGCCATTCGAGAGGTACGGGAAGAAACAGGCTTAATAGTGAAGGATATCATCTATAAGGGTCTTGAGGAATCGTGTGAGCCGAATACGGGCCTGCGGTATATGGTATTTAATTATTTGGCTACTGCCTTTGAAGGTGAATTGCTGGTGAACCCTCCCGAAGGAGAATTGTTATGGGTGGATAAGGAAGAAGCCCTTAAACTGCCTATGCAAGATTGGTTTAAACGGCGATTTCCGTTGTTCTTTGAAGAGGGAACGTTTGAACTAAGTGAAGTATGGGATGAGGGGACAGGTCGCATTCTGGATGAGACCATCAAGCATTATCCGGCAGGATTATCGCAAGGCGCTAGTTAGGTAGGTTAACGAGGGGAGCTGTGCGTATGGCGATCAGAGCTGTATTCTTCGACCTCTATGAGACCTTAATCACCGAATTCGAAGATGGCAAACGGATATCCAGGAGATCCTATGACTACAGGGACAGACTTGGGTTATCGGAAGAAGAATTTAAAGAAGAATGGAGCAGCAGGTTCGAGCGAAGAATGAACGGTCAGTTTCCCAGCTATCAAGCTGTGATTCGGGATATTCTGGATGTTCGAAGTTTACCCTATCATGAAGAACATGTGGAGTTTCTCTATCAAGCGAGAATAAGAGAGAAGACAATCCCTTTTCTGGCCGTTTCACAGGAAATTATCGTGATGCTGGATCAATTACATAAGCGTGGTCTGAAGCTGGGTCTGATCAGTAATTGCTCTGAAGAGGAAGTAGCCGCTTATCACCAAAGCCCACTAGCTCCCTATTTCGAGGATGTGATCTTCTCCTACAAAGCGGGAGTAGCCAAGCCGAACTCCGAGATTTACCGGTTGGCTTGCGAACGATTAGCTGTTTCACCGCAGGAATCTCTGTTTATCGGCGATGGGGGATCAGATGAATTGAGAGGCGCACATCTTGCTGGTCTGACACCTTGTCATGCCTATTGGTATAATACGTTTGCTCGAAGCGAGTATGAGAAGTTACTTAAACCGACTCAGGTACTGGACGTTGTCGATTCGATTGAGAAGGAGGCAGCTAACCATGAATCTGCAACCCATTAACCATCTGTGCTTTTCGGTTTCGGAATTAGAGCGTTCTATCGCTTTTTACAGAGACGTATTCGGAGCCAAGCTTCTGGTTAAGGGGAGAAAGTTGGCTTATTTTGACCTCAATGGACTATGGGTCGCATTAAATGAGGAACAAGTTGATAGAAGCATGACGAATCGAACATACACGCATATTGCCTTTAGCATGGAAGAGCATGAATATGAACCGACGCTGCTTCGCCTGCAAGCCCTCCAGGTAGAGATTCTGCCGGGAAGGTCAAGAGATGAGAAGGATAAGAGGTCGATTTACTTCCTGGATCCGGATGGGCATATGTTCGAGTTTCATACAGGTGGCTTGAAGGATCGGTTGGATTATTACCGGTCGGATAAAGAGCATATGACCTTCTATGATGTCGAATAGTTAGGGTGCTGAGACCTAAAGAAATTCTAATGCAGACAAGGAGATACGCCGATGAACCTTGCCAACAGGATCACGATAGCCAGAATATTATCGATTCCTTTGTTTATTCTTTTTCTAGCAGAGTACCCAATATGGTTGACCGAGCAAAACTCCTTCTTCGGGTTCATTCATGATAAGGGCATATACATAGCGCTGGGCATATTCATTCTTGCATCGGCTACAGATAAGCTGGACGGTTACATTGCGAGAAAATACAACCAAATCACGAACTTGGGGAAACTGTTGGACCCGCTTGCGGATAAACTGCTGATATCAGTTGCCCTAATCATGATGGTTCAATCAGGCATGGTTGCGACATGGATTGCCGTGGTCATCATAGCGCGGGAATTCGTCATTACAGGACTGAGAATGGTAGCTTCTGAGCAGGGGATAGCCTTAGCGGCTGACAAATGGGGGAAAATCAAAATGGTTCTTCAGGTTGCTGCCATCGCAGCCGTCCTGCTGGATAATGTCCCCGTTCAGTCCATCACGCTTATGCGGGTCGATGAATTATTAATGTTTGCGGCAGCTGCGATTACGATCCTATCAGGTGTTCATTATTTCATAAATAACTATAAGCTCATTCAATTGAGTTGATTCTTCAAAAGACGGCTCGATACACCCGATTGGGGTGTGAAGGGCCATTCACCAGGGGCCATGAGATTTTCCTATATAGGGGCAACGAAAAAATTTATCCTACTTTGTGCCCATTTTAAGTTCAGATCATAACGAAATAAATCAGGACTGTCGATATAATGTTAGACTGGAAAAAAGGACCTGTGAGACAGAAGGTACAAAGGAGAGAAATAAATGAGCTTAAACAGAAAGACAACGAAGATCATTTTTGTCGTTGTAATGATGTTGGCGATGGTTTTTCCAACCAGTGTATTCGCCGCCTCAGGGGACGTAACCTCAATTGAATTTGATACGAACGAGAGCAAGATTTACTTAACGGTTAATGAAACAACCGAGCAGCTTCGTGTATTAGCTAATCTGGAAGGCTCCACGACGAAGAAGGATGTTACCAATGAATCGACATGGTCTTCATCCAATACACGAATCGCCAAAGTGGATGGCGGACTCATTATTCCACAGGAAAAAGGTACAGCCCGAATTACGGCAAAGTATAAGGGCGCGATCAAGACGATTGATGTGGAAGTCCAATTTGCCATCGATGAATTCAAGCTGGATCAGCCTGATAAAGTCGAACATACGCTTGGAACGGAAGGTTTAACTGTTAAAGCGTTGGCTGACGGAACGAATGATGTTACAACGGAAGCGAAGTGGACGTCATCCGATAATGACGTGGTTAAAGTAAGTAAAGGCGAACTGACCCTCGTAGGCGTAGGAAGCGCAACTGTAACAGCAGAGTACAAAGGACTTAAGGCCTCCTATACGGTTAAAGTTGTCGCCCCATATCAAAAGCTTGCGATCATTCCAGATGATCAAGGACTGCTGTTTGGAGATGACATGGAGCTGTTGGTTGGCGATGTTGTAGGACTTTCAGTCGTTGCCAAACAGTCGGATGTTGATGCTGGTGTAGATGTAACGGATAAGGTAGAGCTGAAATCATCCAATACATCTGTGGCTACGATTGAAGACGGTAAGCTTAAGCCGGTTGCCCTGGGTAAAACGACAATCAGCGTAAGGTATTTGGGTTCTTCAGCCAAAATGGATGTATATGTGCGTAATCCGTATGAAGCTTTGATTCTGGATCAAACGGAGTTCGTCAAGAATCCGGTTCTGTTCATGAACGACTCGATTACAGTAAAAGCGAAGGTGAGGAACAGCGTTTCGCAATCCATTGACGTGACTGGAGAATGGACTTCCTCTAATCCGCTAGCTGTTTCTGTAAACGATGGTGTGATTACAGCGAGATCCACAGGAACTTCGACAATCAAGGTCAGCTACTTGGGTATCAGTAAAGACTTTACAGTCAAGGTTTATCCAACCGTGATCAGATTTGATGCAGCCGATACGGAGATTGAAGTGCTGAAGGGCGATTCCAAATCCTTCCCTAAGATTACGGGAACGCTGCTCGATGAAGAGAAAGAGGACTTCAGTAAATCGGTTACTTGGACATCCAATGATGAGAAAGTGGTAACAACCGATGATGGCAAGATTAAAGCCATTGACGCAGGGACAACAACCATTACAGGTAAGATTGGTTCGAGAGAAGTAGCGACGCTTCCGGTAACCGTTAATCAGAAAGTACTGGTACTGCTGTCTGATACAGAAGAGTATCAGCTGGTTATGGGCAGAAGCATCCCTTTGCCGAAAGTAAATGCTGTATTTGAGGATGGCGAAGAGAGCGATGTGACCACTTCCGTTGAATGGTCTTTGACGGGTTCAACAGCAGCTGTCATTAAAGACGATACACTTAAGGGTTTAACCAAAGGTTCTACTACGCTTAAAGGGACCTACCTGAATAAAGAAATCAAGATTCCGGTGAGCGTGGAACAAGAAGTCGTTAAGATGGTCGTTGAGCCTCAGAATATCGAACTCAACATTAAGAAATCCAAATCGATTAAAGTTACAGGTTACTACAGCAATGGAGGCACAGTTTCATTATCATCCAAGATGAATTGGAGTTCATCGGACAGTTCAATCGTGACGGTATCCAGAACTTCCGTGAAGGCTGTTGCTGAAGGTACGGCTACGATAACTGGTTCCTATCAAGGTAAAGAGGTTAAAGTTAACGTGAATGTCGTTCCTAAATTGACGAAATTGATAGCAAGCGAGAAGAAATTAAATCTGAAGCCTGGTGACGTCAAGACCGTGGCAGTTACGGCTGAATTTGATACCGGTGCAAAAGCGAATGTGGCTGACGTAGCGGTTTGGACAACCAGCAACTCGAGTGTTGCCAAGGTAACAAACGGACGTATTGAAGCGGTTGCGAAAGGAACCGCTCGAATTAAAGCACAGTATAATTCCAAGACGGTGACCATCTCGGTTTCTGTGAAATAGATCAGATTATCGGCAGCTGATGTTTTTAAGCGAAGCCGATTGTTGACCCGCAAGAGAGACACTTTGTATAAAAGTGCTCCGCTTGCGGGTCATTTTTATTTGAATACACCAAATACAATTCTCAACCAAGAGAGGAATCGTACCTTTATTCTACCCATTCAACTAATACGGGGGTTTCATCCAAAATGGATTCATATTGTTCTTTCCAACCGAATTTGGCTTCAGGGTCAAGCTGTTTATAACGCATATATTTCTCAAGTCTGTATTCCGCTTTGGCCCATCCATAGTGCTTCAAACGGATGGGAGATAGTTGATGCGGGAGGTCGAATATATTCGCCGGAAATCTTCCACAGTGCAAAGCAGTCTCCTTCCAAACCACTTTCATGTCGTGCCGGTATCGCACAAGAAAAGGGCGATAGTGCCGATGGGAACTCCAGTAATCGTCTTCCCGATAATGGGTTTCGTTCCAGAAGTCATAGAGCCGGAAGCAGTACAAATCAATTTCTTGTTGGTCCAGCATCGCTGGAAGCATGTCTGCAAATGAAGATTCGAACCATTCATCTGCATCGAGGTTCAGAATCCATTCCGGATGAACGTTCAGAGTTTCACGCCATTGTTGTTTACGAAGCTCAATCTCATTAGTAAATAGAGAATTCTTGTTATTAATCAACCTTATAGGGATGCCTTTTAGAATATCCATGCATACATCCATGGTATTGTCGTTACTTCCATCATCAATAATGACGGCTTGTTGAATATACGGACGATGACTTTCCAACGCTTGTCTTAAATAACGATTTCCTTCATTCTTGAGCACCATGGAGAGAGTGAGTGACGGCCGTCTCGAGCTTTCTCTGAGCTTTACTGGAGCAAGGCGTGCTTCCAGATGTGATTCAGATGGGCTGAGCGTAATATCAGGAGTGGATGGATTCGGGTCCGGGTCTGCTGCCTCCAAGAACAATTTGGCGTTCTTAAGATCACTGTCACGGTATATATGATAAGCAGGATAATGGGTGTCTACGTATAGAGTAAAGCCAAGCGCAGCGGCCCGAATGCTAAAATGTCGGTCTTCTCCCCAAAAGGATAAGTTATAAATAGGCTCATAGTTAACCCCGCGCTCGAGAGCTCGGCGGCTAATCAGAGTGCATGCACCGAGTCCGCCGACTTCATATACACCAGGCTCATTTAAGCGGCTTTCAAACTGCAAATACCGGGCTTCCTTTTGTGCTTCATTTAAGATTTCACCTATATATTGTTCATACTGCGTGTACTCATCCTTGAGCCACACTTGAGGCTGGGGTCTGGACTCAGGCTGCCAACGGGTCCAGAATATTTCCGAGATGATATCTTTATTGGCTTCTATAAGATGCCGCAGTGTCTGGGGGGCAAGCAGCAGATCTGAATCGATCAGGAATAGATAATCGAATTGCAGATCGAGCGCATATTGAATAATTGTGTTCTTAAATTCAGCTACTTTCCAGATTAACTTCTCATTCCAATAATGTGTGGTTTCGTTGCGATAATAAATATCCTGCTGATGGGCGTTACGAATGACAACAGATATTCCTTCTTTCATCAATCGGTTCAATTGGGTGCTGGACGCTTCATCGTTGTTGTCGTCAATAAAGAAGTAGCTAACTTCCAGGCCATCCTTCTCCAGCCGTAACAATGAAGTCAGGAAATGATCCAATATTTCCGGTTTCTGCCGTATCGGACTCCCGATCAGTACACGACGGTGTATCTTGTTTCTCATCAGCTCTGACCCTCAAGTTCTTGCAGCTTGTTCCGAAAATAGGCTTGATTAGCCAGCATTGTCTTATCCTCAGGACGATAGGCAAGCGCGGTCTCATTATGTTCATTGGCTAACCTATATGAGCCGATACGGTCGTAACAAACGGCTAACTGCAGATGTGGAAGCCACGTAGAGTAGGAGGGGGTGTGGAATCCCATGTAATCTGGGGGCAAATCCAGCTGGGTGGCCAGTTTATACCAGAAGATGGCTGTATCGTAATGATGATTCTCCAGAAAATGATAGCCGATGCGACAGCAGAATTCCGCGCGTGGAGACGCATAATGCAGCGATCTGATAGAGGATTCTAATGCGTGTCGCTTGTTCCCGAGTTCGTGATGGCAATCGGACAGCTTGCCGCAGGTCGTGATTATATCTTCGATCCAACCTTTTTCGGTATGTAAGAATCGTTCGTAATAATCGATGGCTTTCTCGAATTGACGATGATCTTTTAATTCATTTGCATAATAGAACAGATCTCTTGGTGTGAATGATTCACCGGCTATCTCCCGGTTCTGGTAGATCCTAAGATTTCGACCGATATCGGAATCTTGACCTGAACTGAGATGCGTTATCGCGATATCACTGTTAATACCATGCCCATAGACTTCCAAATATTCATGAACGGGTCCAATCCACCGAAATGCACGTTCTCTTTTGACAAGGCGGTTGCGGCGAAGGCTGAAGGTGACATTGCCGTATTCATCTGAACTTAAATGATAGAGCATGGTAACCGAATCGACGGCAGGCGAAAGGGTTTCCTTAAGAAACTTTAATTTATTCCGATCCTTCTCCAGCAGCACATCATCCGCATCAAGCCAAAGGATATACTTTTGGGTAGCTTTGCTGAAAGCAAAGTTCCGTGCTGCAGAAAAGTCATCAATCCACTCAAAATCAAAGATGGAGTTGGTGAAGGATTGAACGATTTCTTTGGTTCGGTCTGTTGAGCCTGTGTCAACCACAATGATCTCGTCCACAATGTCGGCAATGCTGGCCAGGCAGCGCTTAATGACAAGCTCCTCATTTTTTACGATCATGCAAAGGCTGATGGTATTCAATGAAATTACCCCCACGTATGGTCGACTCAAAAAGAATATGCCAGATATATATTCAGCTCCCCAGATGAAATGAACCGGATACGCATAAATTGAAGTTTTCTTTTCAAACATGACGGTTATATATGGCGTTAAACCATTCGAAGGAGAATTCTAGCAAATACGATCTGGATTTAAAGACGGTTCAGTGATAAAATCATCTCTAATTTTAGGTAGCTCAAAACATAATGTTGCAGAAAAGAGGGTAATGAAGATGGGATCGGTTAATGTCCTTCATTATGATGCGTTCTCTGTACAGCCTAACAAGGGAAACCCTGCCGGTGTGGTCCTGGATGCAGATGAACTGACGGAGAAAGAAATGCAAATCATCGCTCGTCAAGTGGGGTTCAATGAGACAACCTTTATTTTAAAATCGGATCAAGCGGACGTCAGGCTGAGGTACTTTACCCCAGGGCATGAGATGAATTTATGCGGACATGCTACCATGGCATCCATGTATGCCTTGAAGAGCAAAGGATTACTCCCGGATAAAGAAACCGTATGGGTGGAGACCAATGTGGGGAATTTGCCCATTCAATTCCAGGAAGATGCGGGACAGTTAATTATGAAAATGAAGCAGGATCATCCTCAGTTCATTCCATTTCGGGGAGATGTGGAACGCTTGGCGCACTCCGTTGGCTTAAAGCAGGAAGACTTGGACTTGAGCATGCCTATCGTATATGGAAGTACCGGTATATGGACGTTGTTGATACCGATAAAAGAGCTGAGGTCATTTCATCGTATGGTGCCTGATCAAGCGCGTTTTCCGGAGATTTTGACGGAACTTCCCAGAGCTTCACTGCATCCTTTTTGTTTGGAAACCATTGACGATGACTGCTTCATGCATGCTAGACATTTCTCTTCACCATTCTCAGGTACCGTTGAGGATCCCGTGACAGGAACAGCTTCCGGTGTACTCGGAGCATACGATTTAACCTACCTGAATTCCGAAAGACCTTCCACACAATTTATGGTTGAACAAGGGCAGGAGATGGGGAAAGACGGCAGAGTTCATGTACATGTGCTCCGTAATCAGGATAAAATGGATGTTTATATTTCCGGTACAGCGATATTTGTGGATGAGTTCCAAGTTAATTATGATGAATAACAGTCAGAAAATAGGATCCTCTTCATCAGGATTCTGTTGGAATTCTCTCACCAGTTATTAGGAACAAGGAGTGTAATGAAGTGATGCAGGAACAAGAAGAGATCAAAGTTCGCTCCAAGGTAGCCAAATTATTATTTGGCTCTCTGGCATTTGTACTGCTAGGCATCGGCTTAATATATGCAGGAGCTGAATCGGGCAATTTCTTTATTCTCATTATCGGATTTATTTGTACTTTATTTTTTGCGTTGGGGCTGGTGTTTTCTGTTTCCAAGCTCTTTAAATCGGAGCCGGCCCTCTTGATTAATCAGGAGGGAATATCCAGACAACCTGTATGGAGGCAAAAATTGATGGATATGAACATAGGCATGACGCGTGGTTCTATCCATCTGACCTCATTGAATCTGTCCTGCAGTCTCTATGAATTGTTTCCATTATTATATCGAAGATGGAATATGCACAAGTCGGGCACGGATCAGGATATTCAGGAAGAGACCATAGAGAAATGAGCTGATTCATTCTATGAAAAAGATCGTATTAGCTGGTGGAACGGGTTTTATCGGCACATATTTTAAGAATAAATTCCTCAGTGAGCAAGCAGAGGTATACATGATTTCTCGTCGGTCAGGACATATTGCGTGGAATGATCATGAAGCCATCGTTGCTGCCCTGGAGGGGGCGGATATGCTGATTAATCTTGCCGGTAAGTCAGTTAACTGCCGCTATAATACACGAAATCAAGAGCTTATCCTGAAAACTAGAATCGAGACAACCGAGATCCTTGGAAAGGCTATGGAGGCCTGCCAGCATCCTCCGCAATTATGGCTAAATTCTAGTACGGCTACGATATATCGTCATGCGGAGGACCGTCCGATGACGGAGGAAACAGGCGAGATTGGTTCTGGCTTCTCGGTTAATGTTGCCAAAGAGTGGGAGCGTGCTTTCTTCTCGTTCTCTCTGCCTAACACAAGACAAATCGCCTTGCGTATTGCCATCGTGCTTGGGCCCGGCGGAGGTGTCATGACTCCTTATATAAACTTGGTAAAATACGGACTTGGCGGTACTCAGGGGACAGGCAAGCAAATGTTCAGCTGGATCCATGTGGAGGACCTATATCGAATCATCCTGTTTTTGAATGAAAATACAGATTTGACCGGGGTTATCAACTGTGCATCCCCGTATCCGGTTACGAATGAGGAACTGATGGAGCAGCTCCGGCACGCATTGAATCGCAACATAGGGCTGCCATCTCCCAAATGGCTGCTGGAGATGGGAGCCAGAATCATTCAGACCGAAACGGAGCTTGTGCTCAAGAGCCGATGGGTTATTCCCGACAGGCTGCTGAAAGCCGGGTTTCAATTTGAATTTGAGAGACTGGATATAGCTTTGAAGGACATTTTAAAGGAATGAAGGCTCAAAGTTTAGCGGAAGCAGCACGAAACCATGCTGTATTACAAACAAATCTCAGCCGCGAAACGGAGGGATTACATGGATCGGGATGAGCGATTTTATCGTAAATGGACGGTGATCCGGAAGAAGGGAAAAGCCAAGTTTGTGATTTCCCGGGGCCTTGTACATGGTCTCTTATTATATGTTATCTGGGCTGCAGCCACCTGGTTTTTTGATAGGGATAAATTTGATCCTGAATTTTTTGTAACCCGATATTATTATTACTTTCTGATCTATTTGATTGTTGGTTTTATTATTTCTAGCGGAGCATGGAAGGGCCAAAACAAGCGTTATGACAATATAACCTGGTATGCGGAGAAGCAGCATAAGAAGAACTTGCCGTAACGGCAGGTTCTTTTTTTGGTAGGATTGTTGGCATGGTTAGCGGCAGACAAAGGCATTATTAGCCCTTCTTCACAAAATGGTATACTGTTTTGTAGCAGTAAGTAGAGAAAGGAATGGGAGTATGGGTTACCAGCTGACCGAACGCGTGATTAAACTTTTATGCGGCAAAACCTCCTATGATCGCGGCGGCGTTTTATATAGAGATGGTCAAGTAAACATGCTGAAACAAGATCCAGATGCTCGGACATACGAAGCAGAGGTGAAGGATCAAGAATCAGGTATCGCCAGAGCGGAGATTGATTCAAACGGGGACGTATTCGCTGAGTGCAGCTGCCTGGACTATGGATTAACGAGAAAGCGGTGCAGACATATTGCAGCACTCCTTCTGACGATCCGGGATATCGAACAGACAACGGAAGCTCCTGTCCGCCCCTATCCATCATTATTACATCCTTCTGTCCAAAGAGATGATGAAGATGGACAGTTGGCCATCCGGAATACTGGAGGTTCAAGCGAGATGGAACAAGACGCCCTGCTTAGCAGTCAGCTGCTCGGTTTGTTCTCTTATAACGGGACGAAGAGATCGACGGCTGCTACCCGTTTTGACAACCGCGAGATTCTGGATATGGAATGCATTTTCAAACTGCAATCATACGGAAATCAGAAGCACTTGTTCGGAGTCGAACTCCGAATTGGGAAAAAGCGATTATATATCGTACATCGTATTCGCGAGTTCCTGCAATGTGTAAAACGTAGGGAAACCTGCGTGTTCACGAGAAATTTCATCTATGACCCTGAGCTGCACAGCTTTAAGAAGGAAGATGATGAACTTCTTCAGCAGCTCATTCGCATCTATGAGCATGAAAGCATGTTAAAGCAGACACTGGACATCTATTCTTCTACTAGCAAAAAAGGGGCCGATGATCGAATGTTGATTATCCCCCCTTCGTTCTGGCCTCAAATGAGAGAGGGACTCTCTGGTTCCGTGCATTCCCTCTTGTCGATGGATGGGATTATGACAGACAAGCTGGGATTTATGGAGAATCCGATTCCTCTTCAGTTCGAGTTTGATGAATCCGGGGATGATCACTATCTAATGAAGGTTGATGGATTGGAACGGATGACCGTTATGGAGGGATATGGGCTCGTTATTGTGGATGGTAAGCTGATTGAGCTTGAATCGGAGGCTTGCAGTAAGCTCTCCGAGATGAAGCAGCTTCTCAAGACAGCGTATAGGCCGCATATTCGGATTCAGCCGGACATGATGGAATCTATTATGGAACGGGTCGTTCCTGGACTCATGAAGCTGGGCAGTGTCCATGTGGCCCAGTCCGTATCTGATCGTATTGTTAAAACTCCGCTGAAGGCGAAGCTGTATTTAGACAGGGTGCGAGGGAGGCTCTTGGCTGGGCTTGATTTTCAATACGGTGAGATTACGATAAACCCCCTCGAGGGAAATCGCGCCAAACACAGCAGTAGTTCGATCCTCGTTCGTGATGGCGAGTTGGAGCAGAGGATTCTTGAACTCATTGAGAACGCCTCCTTTGCCAAGACAGATGGCGGCTTCTTCATGAATGATGAGGATGCCGAATATGACTTTCTGTATCATACGCTCCCAGAGCTGGAGAAGCTGCTCGTTGTTTATGCAACAACAGCCGTGAAAGAGCGGGTGCTCACGGAACCAATTGGAGCCAAAGTCCGGGTAGATATCGACGAACGCACGGATTGGCTTGAACTGAAGTTTGACATGGAGGGGATTCGGGAAGCTGAAATCCGGGAGATTATCAAATCGCTTGAAGATAAGCGTAAATATCACCGACTGCGAAATGGCGCCCTGCTTCCGTTGGAGAGTGCTGATTTCCAGGCTATGGTTTCACTCATGAATCGGCTCGGACCTTGGCTTTACGAGGGGGAAGGTACTAAATTCAAATTGCCAGTGATTCAAGGACTTCAGCTGCTGGATTGGGATGATTCGGGATCAGCTGTTCAGCTTGGCCGCTCCTTGCGGCGAATGCTGCAGCATGTGAAGAACCCGGATGACTTGGATTTTGTGGTGCCTCCTGGTTTGGAAAATGTTCTTCGCGATTATCAGAAGTTCGGATTCCAATGGATGAAGACGATGGCTCATTACCGCTTCGGCGGCATCTTGGCGGACGATATGGGATTGGGAAAAACCATACAAAGTATTGCTTTTATTCTGTCTGTGCTGCCAGAGATCAGAGAGCGCAAAGAACCGGCACTTATTGTTGCGCCAGCTTCCCTGCTCTATAACTGGTTGAGCGAACTCCATAAATTCGCACCTGGGATAAAAGCAGCCATTGCGGATGGTACGCAGACCGAGCGGGCGAAGATTCTCCGAAATACGAAGGATGCGGATGTCATCATTACTTCCTATCCGTTATTACGAAGAGACGTGGGACGGTATGCAAAGCTGTCATTCTTGGCATTGATTCTGGATGAAGCTCAAGCTTTCAAGAATTACACAACGCAAACGGCTCAGGTTGTCAAAACTCTTCGGGCGCGTTACCGTTTTGCTTTAACAGGCACACCGGTAGAGAATCGTCTGGAGGAATTATGGTCTATCTACGATGTCGTTTTTCCGGAACTTTTTGGCGATCGAACAGCATTTCATGAGCTCTCTAAAGAAACGGTTGCGAAGAGGGTGCGTCCTTTCCTGCTGCGCAGGTTGAAGTCAGACGTGCTTCAGGAGCTGCCTGAGAAGATCGAGACGATACAGGCATCAGGGCTTCTGATCGAACAGAAGAAGCTGTATACCGCCTATCTTGCTAAACTCAGACAGGAGACGCTCAAGCATTTGGCGCAGGATGGATTTCAGAAGAATCGTATTCGTATCCTGGCAGGATTGACTCGATTACGCCAAATTTGCTGTCATCCTGCACTGTTTGTGGATGGATATGAGGGGAGTTCCGCAAAGTTTGAACAGCTGCTGGACACGATTGAGGAATGTCGCCAATCGGGGCGGCGAATGCTTGTATTCTCCCAATTCACAGGAATGTTGAAGCTAATTGCGAGAGAACTTGGCTATCGGGGAATTCCGTTTTTTTACTTGGATGGACAAACTCCGGCCTCAGAGCGGGTGGAACTGTGCGAACGCTTTAACGAGGGAGAACGTGAGTTATTCCTGATTTCGCTGAAAGCGGGTGGGACAGGCTTGAACCTGACCGGGGCGGATACGGTAATCTTGTATGACCTGTGGTGGAATCCGGCAGTGGAGCAGCAGGCTACGGATCGGGCGCATCGAATTGGTCAGAAGAAGGTAGTGCAGGTTATAAGATTAGTGTCTCAGGATACGATTGAGGATAAAATGGTCGCACTTCAGCAGAGGAAGAAGAATCTTCTGGAGGAGCTCGTTCAGCCAGGAGAAGAGGCGCTGTCAAGCTGGACCGAGGCGGACATTCGAGAGCTCCTGGCACTTCAAGGCTAACTACCCGCCTGGTAATGTCCAAGATACGCCTACCTAAAGGATGACAAGGAGTTGTTGTTATGAAGAAGATATCTTTTCTTATACTGGCAGCTATTGTGGTCGTTATTAATTATACGCCGCTGTTTCTAGGCGGTTATATGTACAATGAAGAACAGGCCGTGCGGCGTCTCTATCCTGAGTATAGTGGGAATAAACTATACGAGAAGACGGAAGGTCAGCATAAATTGATCGTCTGGTCGGATGGTAATCAGAAGATGGTTACTGTCGTTGAGAATAAGTGGGGATGGCTGTACCGTGCTCAGAACTCAGTTGTACTAGTCAGAACGTCTCAAGATGAACCTTTTGTTCGGACCTGGTCTGCTACTAATCATGGAGGGCATGATCTCTCAGATACCTTGCTGGCGGTTGAGACGACAGAGAGCGAGAGCAGAAAAATTATCGTCACGAATGAGCCGATGGATGAAGAGCCGGTGGCTGATCTGGAACTGCTAAAAGCCTTGTCCGGAGTCTACATCGAAATGGATGTGGAACAAGGCTACGCTATCCATTATGAACAACTGCCTGCCGATCAAGTCGGGGGCTTTGTATTTCGCAGCATCGATTCCGAAGGAAAGATCCTCTCCGTTCATAGGTAATGGATGGAGAGGTTATGATTTTGATATGCTAGAAATATGTGGTTTTTGTAACATACATTCCGGGAAAGAAAGGATTTTAGGATGATCTCTTTTTTACTTACCTTAAAACGTCTTATCAGCGGCTTAATTCGAGCGTTCAAGCAGCGATATTTCGTAGCGCTGTTTGTATTGATTGTCATCATGCTGTTATCGGGGACGTTGTTTTATACCGGTCAAGAAGGATTATCAGTGCTGGATGCTCTTTATTTCTGTGTAGCAACTTTAAGCACGGTAGGTCATCCTGAATTTGTGCCGCAAACCCCGCTTGGCAAGGTATTCACCATGGTATACATCGTAGTTGGTACAGGCTTATTCCTTGGGATGGTTGGACAATTGGCGTACGCAATAATCAAGACCAATCAGAAAGAAGAATAGACCGTTAAAATTCCCTATATGCACAATGCAAACAAACAGCCCTCATGGAATGAGGGCTGTTTGTTATTACACACCGAGGTGGGGGACTTCCATCAAACTAATCTTATTGGACTGTGAGCGCAAAATAAAAACTGGCATTTCCCTGATCCAAAAACCAAGAGCAGTGAATTTGGTAGAGATATGAACCCGGCTCAGTCGGTACGGTGTAGCCGTCGATTTCGGGAGCAGTAAGGTTTTTGATCGTGAACTCGTTAATTCCCTCGGGTGGCGTAGTCTTAATCTCAACTCCACCTTTCACCACGGCAGGCGTCATATCCTCCAGCGTGAGCGGAGCAGCATCCGTCGTTACACAGTTATCAGCGTTGCACCAAGAATATCCGCTGCGGCGCAGCGTGATATCAGTATCTTCGATTACCACCTTGGGCATTGGAGGTTCATCAGATTGCACCCATAGCGACTTAATAGCTTGTCTGGCATTTTCCTTGGTAATCGGCTTTACGTTCTCGGAACGGGAGCCAACATAATATCCGGTACCGAACACAACGATAAGCAGGATTACATATAGAACCGATCGGGTTTTCTTCATATAATAATGCCTCCTAAATACATCACTCGTCTCATAATCCATCTGGATTTATGTTATAATTTTGAAATCGCATGTTTCCATTATAAACCATTCGCCTATAGTAGGCGTTATATTTGTTGAGATGATACCGAAAAGGGATGATATCTATGTCATTAAAATGGTTGGAATGGGCAAAGGAGATTCAGGCCATCAGCCAGGCGGGACTTGCGTACACGAGGGATGTGTACGATAAGGAGCGGTTTGAACAGCTGAGGGAGCTTAGCATTACCATTATGCAGGAGTATACCGAAGCAGGGGAAGAGAAAATTCGTACGCTGTTTGCAAGTGAAACGGGGTATCAAACACCGAAGGTAGACGTTAGGGGCGTAATTTTTCAAGACGGAAAGCTGCTGCTGGTGCAGGAAAAGGCAGACGGAGCATGGGCACTTCCAGGCGGATGGGCAGACGTTGGCCTGTCCCCTGCCGAAGTGGTTGTGAAGGAAGTGAAGGAAGAAGCGGGTTATGATGTGAGTGCAACGAGACTGCTGGCCGTATTGGATAAGAAGTTTCATCATCATCCGCCCTCTGCCTTCCACGTGTACAAAATGTTCATTCAGTGTAACATCACGGGCGGAACTGCAGGCATAGGGACGGAGACGTCAGCGGTCGGTTTTTTCAAACAGGACGAACTGCCGCCTTTGTCCGAGGAGAGGAATACCAGAGAGCAGTTGAACCGACTCTTTGAATTTGAGAAACAGCCAGATCTGCCAACTTGGCTGGATTAATACAGTTCACCAAAAGGAGCGTATAAGATGTGAAGGGCTTTAAACCGTACAAAGATGTACCCGATGAATCGGAAATCAAGCGCAGATTTAACGGGAGGATCAATATTTTCTTTTTTAGTACTTTCCTTATCTTTTGTGTCATCATTATCCGAATGGCGATCTTACAATTTGTTGAGGGACCAGAGCTTGCGAGTCAGGAAATCGGAGGTGAACAGAAGAATTTCCCCTTGCAGCCGATCCGGGGGTCCATCATTGATGCCTCTGGCAAGAAGCTTGCCTACTCTACCTCATCGAACTCCTTATATATTACACTCATGAAGGATTACAGCAAGAAGACGGACAAGGGAAAAGCGAACAGGCCTGAAGCCGAGGAAATGGCGAAGCAAATCGTCCAGGCGTTTAACAAGTATGGGGACCCACAGGCAGAACCGTTAACGGTCAAGGAAGTAATCAAGCGTCTCGATTTGGAATATAACAAGCAGCATGGATATGAACCGAGACTCATCAAGTCGGATTTGTCCAAAGAAGAGATCGCTTATTTCATGGAGAACCGTGCAAAGTTCCCAGGTGCTCTAATCGTGGAAGAGAATGTGAGACACTATGATCCGGATACGGTAGCGGTGCAGACGATCGGATACCTCAAGCAGTTTAAAGGGGCTAAAAGTCTGAAGGATTACGAGGTAATTGATCAAGGCAACAAGGATCAGAAGGATCCTGGGCTGATCTACATGGAAGAGGAATGGATTGGCTTTGACGGATTGGAGCGGATGTTTCAGGAAGAACTACGCGGCAAGAGCGGATATCTCAACATTCCGATTAATCCCCAGAATATGGTGGATGGCGTACCGACCATGGTCGCTCCTGAGAAAGGCTATAATATCCACACCACGATTCATAAGGACATTCAGCTTGCGACAGAACAGGCCATTATGGAACAACTCGAGTATCTACATACCCACCCCGTATCAGGAAAGCTGCATAAGGACGCCATAACCGGATACGCAGTAGCTATGGAGGTTGATACCGGAAATATAGTAGCAATGGCCAGTATGCCGGATTACGACTCGAATGTACGGGTAAATGGTGGGAAAATCACCCCGGAAATCGTAGATGCGACAGGTAACGGCACGATAACGATATTTGGATCGGGACGCTCGGGGCACAATTTTGAATCCATGATCTTCCTGGGTTCCGTCATTAAGCCGCTGACGGTAATGATCGGGCTTAATGAGGGGTTATTTGGCCCTGACTATACATATAACGACCAGGGTTATGCACTTATTGGCCGGGAAGGAAGCGAAACGAGAATCTCCAACTCCAGCGGGCATAGGAATGGGCCTATTAAACCTAGCAAAGCAATTCAGCAGTCCTCGAATGCTTTTATGATCGATATGATTGGCAAGGAGCTGGTCAAGAAGTATGGCGGGGAAAAAGGTGTTAAGAAGTGGGATGAATATATGGAACAGTTTGGTCTAGGCGTATCGACCGGAAGTGGCTTGCCGGGTGAATTGTCAGGCCGTAAGGAATACTTGGATACGAAATCAGCAGGTAGTAATTTGGCTGCGTTAGCCTATGCTTCATTCGGACAGATGGGTAAATATACTCCTCTGCAGCTTGCTCAGTACACGGTTATGCTGGCGAATGAAGGGAAGCGAATTAAGCCGCAGCTGGTCAGTAAAATTACGGATCAGCATGGTAACGTGGTCGAGAAATTCGGAGTTGAGGTTCTTAATGAGGTCGACTATCCCAAAGAGTACTGGCAAATCATTAAACAAGGAATGAATACACAGGGGCTCGCTGCTTTCAGTGACTTCAAATACGATTTTGCCCGCAAAACAGGAACCTCTCAACAAGAAGCAAAAGTGAATGGACGTAGGACACTGCTCGATAACGGTGTCTTTATCGCCTTTGCTCCGCGTGAAAATCCGAAGCTGGCGGTGGCCGTTGTTGTCCCGGAGGGCGGTTTCGGTTCCCAAAGCGCCGCGCCGATCGGAAGGAAAATATTCGATGCTTATGATGAAATCTACGGCTTGGATGGAACACCGCATCCAAAGAAAACCGAAGAACAGACCGAAGATAGCAGCCAAGGAGAAGCAGGAGGAAACTAGCTCGAATCTGCTAGCAGAATATACAGTGATAGAAACAAAAAAGGGCTGTTCCACAAGTCATCGAAAATGGCTGTGGAGCGCCCCTTTTGCTTTTGAAATTTAGAATTTTGCATTCTCAACCATTTCATAGACTCCAATGGAATTCTCGCGTATTTCCAGGGCAATCACTTTAGCATCTTTTTCGAAATAGTGAAAATGCCCCGCGCGCTTATCTTCTAATTCGACCCATCCCCCAGCTTGGATTTCTTCGAAGTATCGTGTGGGCAAGGATAAGCCTTGTTCACCGCCAATGCCTTTCACTTCATACTTAGCCCCATTATCTATATTCGGATTTCCAGTCTCCGTAATCGTTTGCAAAAGGGTTGCGCTGTTCGGGATTGGGAAATCGTCATGTACGGATGAAGACTTATAACTGTCCACGGGTTCTTCATAAACAGAATTACAACCGATGATCGCCACGATGAACAAAGAGAGTATGACAATGATTGTTGTATTCCTTCTCATATAGACACCTCCTCTCTATATTGAGAACGCATAGTTCTGGAAAAAGTTGTGGGTATTTGAGAACTTCTGATTTAATACTAAAATAACTATATAGAACTATCGAGTTAATATATCCTGTTTAATACGGGGAGAGAGGCGTTTAACCAAATACGAGCAGTTCGCTGGAACGTCCCTATAATCTGAACTGATGACTAGATAATTTCAAGAGAAAGGGACGATTTACACGGAATGCGATCATAACTGGAGAATCATTGCCTCGGACTAGTAGCACTAAAATGCATTAAGATACGTGCGAGGTAAATTATGGTAGAATAAACATCAGACAGACCGCTTGGTGTTTATTTGCGTTTGATTATCTTATTATTTCATACGAGGTGACCCAGGATGAAATCAATATCCGTAGGAATCATCGGGACGGGGTTTGGCGGAGCGGTTCATGCGCCCATTTTTCAGCTTCACCCGGGATTCGAAGTGAAATCTATCGCCAGTGTTTATCGAGAACGAACGGAAAACGGAACATGGCATGGAATTTCTTATTACAGGGATTGGCGTTGCATGCTGGAGTCTGAGCAGCTGGATCTGACCGTAATCGCATCAGCACCCGTTCATCATTATGAAATGACGATGCTTGCCTTGCAATCTGGCCGTCATGTACTGACTGAAAAACCACTGGGTATGAATAAAGAACAAACATTACATATCCTGAAGGAATCCGTATGAGTCAATCGTCAAGCATTTGTGAATTTCCAATGGAGATGGACACCGATCAGGCAGCGGATCAAGCTTATGCTTCAGCGCAAGGAGCTCGGAGCCATTCAGCATATCAAGTATATAGGAAGTTTCTCCGGATATAATATGCTGGCTTATTCTTACCGGGGATGGGAATCTCGCACCGAAGAGGGGGGAGGGTTCTTGTTTGCGGTTGGTTCTCATATGATCGACTCCCTTCTCTGGTGGATGGACGAAGAGATTACCGATGTGTATGGCGATTTGCGGACGCAGATATCGGCTTATACAGGAGAAGCTGGACCTGAAATCAGGAATGCAGATGATGCTTTTACCTTCACGGGTTGTTTTAGGAGCGGTGCTTCGCTTCTGGTGGATGTTTTTTATCCTGGAGTACGCGGTACTGGCTGGACGCTGGAGATTTACGGGAGTAAAGGGACTCTAAAGATGCGGGATGACGAAATCCTCGAGTGCAGCTTTGGCGGACCGTTTGAGCCGATTGAGATCGAGCCATTTCTACCCCCGGCAAATCTGGAAGCACCAGCGATACACTACTATAACGGTCTTTATCAAATGGTTGATGCCATATATAACAGCATGACTGAACACACAACATCGGCAAGCATACCACAATTCGCTGACGGGCATAAGGTGCAAGCTGTTCTGGATGCGATCTGCCTTTCGTCCAAGACGCACAGTCGAATTCTAGTAGACTATGGCCCTTATATTGATCTGGAATGATGACAATGAGGTCAGAGGAGGCGGTGACTTTGAATTCGAGGCGTTTACAAGTCGGAATGTGGAATCAATTCACGGAAGAGTCTTGGGAACAGCTGGCAGACAAGCATATCAGCGGGATGGAAATATGCAGCTTTCCAAGTCAGGATGCGTTACGGGAAGTAAGCCATTTTTGCCGTAATCACGGGATTGAAATGGGGGTACATGCTCCGATGCTTGGGGAAGCAGGTTATTGGCTGCCTCAACTTAATGCACCTATAACTGAACAATTTCAGGAAGCACTGGGGCAAGTCGTCGGAGAAGTCCAGTTAGCTTCTCTGTACGGTGCCGACTATGTGCTGTTCCATTATCCCTATTACCCTGTCTTTCAGGAGCCTTTCAAACCTTACCCGAAACTTCCCGATGCAGGGCATCGTTATCATTACAATCAGTTGAGCAAAGATCGGTTTCGTGACATCTCACACCGGTTATTCGAGCATCTCTGTGAGCTGCAGCTGCGTTACGGACAGCGAATTGTGTTAGAACATGATTTTTTTGGTGAGTATGGCGATGTGCTTATAGATAGCTTTCAAGCTTATCCAGATATCGGGTTTGTGCTGGATACAGCCAGACTTGATATTACCCGCAGAGCTTTTCATGGATTCGATCCATATTGTTTTCTCGATCAGATGGCGCCTTCAGTATACTTGGTCCATTACAGTAACGTGTATTATGAGGAGGATAAGTTCACGCATCATCTGCCTGTTCTGCCGGAGCATGACCATGATGTAAGGTATGGAGATGCCAGCGCTTATTTGCGATATCTTGCTGCCAAGAATTCCCGGTTCCATATTACATTTGAACATAATGCCAGTCTTGTTACTCGTCAGCAATTGCACCAGATCTATAAGCGAACTGTAGGGATGCTTGAACAGCAGGGAGGACCTGTACTAATCCGGTAAGTCTCGGGATAGATATGAAGGAGAGCCGTTACAGCAGCAAGGACTCTGAAGACGGCATTGCCTGAATATCAGATGGGGAGGAATCCTTCATGATACATAGCTTGATCGTTGTATTTGTGCTGACGATGATTATTCATACGGCGGAAACATTGTCGTATTCAGCGAGATATGCTGGCGTGAAACTGAATAAGATTGCCGTCGCATTATCATTGACCGGGATCATTGTATTGGTATCGCGAACATCCAATCTGATCCAAGCACCGTTGACGGCGAAATTCGTGGATTATGCAAGAGATCATCCTTCGTTTGATGTGCTCTCCTATTTCAGAGCGATTTTGTTGGCCGCCTCGATAGGAACCATTGCCGCCATTGCGTTGTTTCCGACCTTCGTCAATCTGTTCAGCAGAGTCATCAGCAAGCTGGAGGTCGCCGGATCGATTCCTAAGCTCGTAACAAGTGTAACGATTGGGCAGCTCAAGAACACAAGGCACTACATCAAGAAACCCAACTTAGCGTGGAGCCAGTTTCGATATTTAGGAGTGCCCAAACGGTTTGTTATGCTTAACATTGTAGTTACGGCTTTTTACACGGTGGGCGTTCTCTCCTCATTATATGCTGCCCACCTTACTCCTCAGTTCAGCACGACAGCCTCTCAAGCATCTGGGCTGATTAATGGAATTGCCACCATTATACTAACGATATTTATTGATCCTCAGTTAGGATTGATTACGGATAAGGCCACTCGAAATGAGGCGGCGAGAGACCAATTAGGCAAAGTATACACGATGTTAATGGTCTCCAGATTCTTCGGGACAATGCTGGCACAGCTAGTTATTATTCCGGCCGCTTATGTAATTAGTGAAATTGTGAAATGGATTTGAGAGTAGTGATATAACATTCTAAGGAAAAAAGGGGAGTTATAATGACACGCAAACGTATCGTAATAGAGTCCATATTATTCGCTGCAGCAATTTATGCAGGTTACCTGGCATTAATGGTGGTGCAAGGCATGATATTAACACAGAGATATGTGCCCAATCTGGAGATGACCCGCCATTATGAACAAACTCAAACGCTGCAATCTCAGGTCACCTTTGGAATAATGGAGCAGAAAAGCGTCTGGGCAGTGGCGACAACCATTGGAGGGCTCATCGTGGCTGGCGGATTATATGGCTGTATTCGTTGGTTTTGTACCAGGCAAAGAAGACAAACCTAGATCGTGGATTGAATATTTAGGATTAGAAACCCTGTTGCAGACTCTGGTCTATGACAGGGTTATTTAGTATGTCGATGATCAGCAAAACATGAGGCAGTCGACAGGCAAATACAGGAGGATTGGCTAAGAACTGTGGTTCTTAGAAGGGTTCTCATAGAGATGATTGGGTCACCCAATTATAAAGTGATCTTGATGTAATGGCGTATAATTTGCTGATAAATCATAATTGAAAGCGTTATTTTTTGCTTGACAGTACTATTGAGATGCGATTATGCTAAACATGCGGTTAATTGGATCACCCAATTATTGTTCGCGAAAGAGTGAAAATAGAGAGGGTAGTCAGATGACCATTAAGAAGATTAAATATCATCGGGTTTACGAGGATGTAATCGAACAGATTAAGAATTTGATCCTGGAAGGAAATTTAGCCCCTGGAGATGTTCTTCCCACTGAGAGGGAGCTTGCCCAATCTTTTGGAATTAGCCGCGGAACATTACGGGAAGCATTTCGCATCCTGGAGCGTGAAGGACTGATCGAAGCCAGGCCCGGCGGAGGTCGTTTTCTGAGCAAGGCACTGGATGTTGCAGAGGATCGGAGCCGAATTCTGGATAATATCGAACGTGCTACTATTCTTGAATTGCTTGAGGCGCGGGTATTGTTCGAGACGGGGATCGTTGAACTGGCGGCTAAACGTGCAACCGATGAGGACATCGCTGATATTGAGGCTGCCTTTGAGACCTGGGGACAGATCGATCAGAATGCGGAGGACCGCTCGAAGCCCGATCAGGCCTTTCATTTATCGATTGCCAAGGCAACACATAATGTTGTCCTCGTCAATATGATTGAACTGCATATGGACTTACTTCAGCGGACACTGAGCAAAACAGCCCAAATTCCTGGGCGCAAGAGCGAGGTATATGAAGAACATTTACTTATTTTGCAGGCCATTAAGGAACGAGATCCGGTCAAAGCAAAACTTGCCTTGCTGAATCATCTCAGCATGGTTAAAGAGAACATACAGAAAAACCACATTCATGTCTAGGAGGGGAAAGCACATCCCCCTTCTTAAAGAAAATTGGGTAACCCAATTACCCAATAATCGTGAGTGAATATTTTGGTAAAGAGGGACAGCAGATGAATACAGACATTCGAATTCTATCTCCCTGCGGCATGCTGGGATACGGATTTCCAGAACAATCCTTCCTGAATGGAATGGAGTATGAGCTGCACGGCATCGTGGTCGATGCAGGCTCGACCGACGGAGGGCCACATAAGCTCGGCGCGGGCGTATCCATCGTCAGTAAGCGGGCGGTTAAGAAGGACCTGGACATCATAATCACCCATGGATTGTCTCGGAGAGTTCCGATCATAATTGGTTCGGCTGGAGGCTCGGGTGCACAGACTCATGTGAACTGGACGCTCGATATCATTGATGACATCTTGGCCGAGCGTGGGCTTTCAGCCAAGATGACTGTGATATGGGCAGATTTTACCCAAGCAGAAATCCATCAGGCGAAGGAAGAAGGGCGTATTAAGTCATTAAGCCCGAATATTCCGCCCCTCACCGATGAGCTGATAGACTCCACGAACAGCATCGTTGCCCAGATGGGACATGAACCAATCGTGGAAGCGCTTAAGCATGGCGCGGACATCATCGTATGTGGTCGTGCTTATGATCCGTCTCCTTTTGCAGCAATCGGGATATATCATGGCAAGGACCCAGGACTGTCGTACCACCTGGGCAAAATATTGGAGTGCGGCGCGTTATGTGCCGAGCCGGGAACAACGAAAGACAGCATACTTGGCACGATCAGTGATGATTCGTTTACTGTTCAATCACTGAACCCTAACCGGACGTGCAGCCCGACCAGCGTTGCAGCTCATACTTTTTATGAGAAAGAACATCCGTACATTTTGCATGGGCCAGGGTTTACGCTCGATTTGGAGCACTGCCAATTTGAAGAAACAGAAAAAGGTATCGTCCGCGTAACCGGCAGCCGTTACCTTCCGGCAGAGAAGTATTTCATTAAGCTGGAGGGTGCAAGACGCGTCGCTTATCGAACCTTTGTTATTGCAGGGATTCGTGACCCAATCCTGATCGGGAAGTTGGAGGAAGTTGAAGATTACGTTCGTAATCAGGCACGGGAATATTACCGCGAAATACCGGAATCAGACTATCAGATTCAATTTTACAACTATGGCAAGAATGGTGTTCTCGGAACCAAGGAGTCCGAACCGTTCGCCGGACACGAAATCGGTGTCATGTTTGAAGTCGTTGCCAAGACACAGGAATTAGCGAACAGTATCTGCGCCACGGTGCGCTCTACCTTTTTGCACTATGGTTACGATGGACGCAAATCTACGGCAGGCAATCTGGCATTCCCCTTCGCACCAAGCGATATCGAGTTCGGACCTGTCTATGAATTCTCCGTGTATCACCTGATGGAGATGAAGATTAATGCTTTTCGAATAGAGCATCGATGAGGAGGATTAAACCGTGACTCAACTCGGCGATTTGGCGAAGGTGCTGCGAAGCAAAAATTCGGGTCCCTTCGAGATTACATTAGACGTGTTGTTTGACTCCAAGCAGAAGTATGACAGAGTGAAAAAGTCCGGCTTAATTACCAAACGGACCATCTGTGAGTTGTATCAGATCAAGGAGGAGCAGATTCATCACCTGGTATTCTTCGACCAGGCATTGGGCTTCAAGATCACGATGTCACGGGAAATATCATCCGGCAATGTCGGCGACCGGGACGTATACGGAGCCCAGCAGCATGCTCCCCTTATGAAGCTATCCATTGATCCAGGGGAGGAATAAGCCATGAAAGTATTAAGACGCTTAAGGCAGGATTGGGTATTATATGCGATGCTTTCGCTGCCTCTTCTCTACTTTTTTGTCTTTCATATCATTCCGCTGTACGGCATGAAACTAGCTTTTCAGGATTACCGAATTTTAGGGGATCATGTATGGGTCGGGTGGAAGCATTTCAAAACGCTTTTTAGCTCGCCTGCCTTCACAAGCGTACTGCAGAATACCATTATCATCAGCTTGATGAAAATGATTTTCGTATTTCCGATTCCAATTATGCTGTCACTGCTAATTAATGAAGTTCGAAGCACGAAATACCGCAAATATGTGCAGTCCGTTGTATACTTGCCCCATTTTCTATCTTGGGTCGTTATTGCCGGAATCTGGATCAGTATCCTGAATCCTTCCGAAGGTGCGGTCAATCTGATCGCGAATTTTTTTCACTTGCCTTCCGTGGATTATATGACCAGCAAGGAGCATATCCGCTGGGTGTTCGTATTCTCTGAAATTTGGCGAAGCGCCGGCTGGGACTCCATCATTTATCTGGCTGCCATCATGAAGATCAGCCCAGGATTATATGAAGCAGCCAAGATCGACGGCGCGACCCGGCTGCAGCAGATGAGGTATATAACACTTCCTCATTTATACAGCACAGTTGTAACCGTCTTCATTCTTAATCTGGGCTTCTTCATGAATGCTGGTTTCGATCAGGTGTTTAACTTCATGAACGATTCTGTCATTAGCGTGGTCGATATTCTGGACACCTATGTTTACCGAATTGGTATCGGAAACGGACAATTTGCCTACGCAACCGCAGCCAGTCTGTTTAAAGGTGTGATCGGTATCATTCTTATCCTGGGCACGCATTTCATATCAAAGCGCTTCTCGGGTAAAGGCGTCTGGTAGAGGGAGGGAGTTACGATGAGACGGCTTGAAATTTCTAAGATTGTCATTTATCTGTTGTTGTTTGTATTTACGCTCATGGTATTGGTTCCTCTTCTGAACCTGCTGGCACTGTCTTTAACCGACCCGGGAAAAGCTCATCTGATGGGTGGATTAGACATCATTCCGAAGGGATTCTCGACGATTAATTATCAACTGTTACTCTCTAATCCCTTGATCACCAGCAGTATATTGAACTCGGTGTGGATCACCGTAGCGGGCACGTTCTTAAACCTGCTGCTGACCTCCATGGCAGCTTATGTGCTGGCCAGAACCGAATTTATCGGTAAAAAAATCGTGCTGCTCTTCCTGATCGTTATTATGGTATTCGAGCCAGGCATGATTCCCGAATACTTGCTTGTGAAGGATCTCGGATTAATGAATACGCTTACTTCATTGATTCTTTACAAAGCAATCAACGTGTACTATCTCTTTATTCTCATGCGGTTCATTCAGGACATTCCGGAGGAGATTCTGGAAGCTTCCCGAATCGACGGTGCAGGTCATTTCCGTTTGTACAGCCGGATCATTCTGCCGCTGTCGAAACCAGGCTTGGCAACGCTTGGCTTGTTCTACGGGGTGTATCACTGGAACGAATATTTTAGAGCGACCCTCTATATTTCAGACCCGACCAAATGGCCGCTGCAGGTTGTCCTCAGACAATTTGTCGTCCGCAAGGACAATACGTCCTTGATCGGCAATCAGAATATGTTTGACAGCTCGATTCATTTTGATTTCGCTTCTCTGCAGGCAGGTACGATCATGATGGCGATTGTGCCGCTGTTATTCCTATATCCTTTCATTTTGAAATATTACGCCAAGGGCGAGCTGGAGGGAGGAGTCAAGGATTAAGCCGGGAAGGTAAGCTTGTGCAGGGCAGAATGTTCAAATTTTAAAAAGGGGAGAAAAATGAACATGAAAAAATTAAGCCTGTTATTAATCGTTGCCATGCTGGTTATGGTCATGTCGGCATGTGCATCGGGCTCAAACTCGCCGGGAGCGAGTCAGTCCGAGCCTGGAACAACCCAGCCTGATGGCAGTGGTGATCCGGTTACACTAAAGATTGTGTACAAGGATGAAGGAACGGCAAACCCCGTTTCTGTTAAATTCTTCGAGAAGCTGGAGAAATCATTGGCAGAAGATGAAGGCTTGAATGTAAAATTTGAGCTTGTGGATTTGGCACAAGGCAGTTATGCCGAGAACTTGAATCTCTTGCTATTAGGTGGAACCATTCCGGATATCATCTACTTCCAGGGTGGCGATCAGCAAATATCTGAGCAAGGCCTCCTGGAGGATCTGACTCCATATATTGAAAAGTCAACGTACATTAAAAATATCATAGAGCCGCATAACCAAACGCGGATGGCAAGCTACCCGTATCTGCTGTGGATCAAACCGCTCGCACCGAAGACACCTGTCATCCGTGCTGACTGGTTTAACGCCATGGAGAGCTCCAAAGCATTGATGGAGAACCCGACCGTCGATAATTATTACGCCTTCTTCAAGGAACTTGTGGAGAAGAAACCGGGTGAGGGCAAGCCGAGTTATGCTTTGACGGCTGCAGGAGATATCGCCGAGATTAACTTCATTTTTAATTCGGCTTTCGGTTTGGATAAGACATGGCTTAAGAAGGAGGACGGAACATACGAGTACTCCAAGGTGTCTCAGAAGGAAAAAGAGAAGCTGACGTTCTACAATAAGCTGTACAAGGAAGGATTGCTTGATCCGCAGTTCATTACGAAGCAGTGGGATACCAAGGAAGATGCCTTCTATAAAGGAGAAGCTGCTGTTATTACGGGTACGGCTGGTAAAATCATCGATTTGTATGATGGAAGAATGCAGGAATTGGGCGGAGAGGGAGCTAATCTGATCGTATTGCCGCCTGCCAAGGGTGAAGGTCAAGGCTTCGGGGCAACCGATGTAACGAAGGAATCCAGAGGACTTGCGATCTCTTCACAGTCGCCGCATAAAGACGTGGCTTTCAAGGTTTTCGATTATCTAGCAAGTCCGAAGGGTCAAATGCTGGACCGTCTCGGCTTTGAAGATGAGCACTACAAGGTAGTGGACGGGGAGATTGAACTGAACGAGAAATACTACAGTGAATGGTATGCACGCTTCTGGGAACCAATCGAGATTCAGTCCGAAACTCCTTTGAAAACGCCGCTCTTGGGTGAGCCGGGTGCCGAATCGCTGAAGATGGCCTCCGAATATTACACAGAAGACAATAACTTTATTATTCCTGAGCAGTTCATTGCGAACTGGGATGCGATGAACAATCTGTACAAGGAATATTCAACCGATTTTATTACAGGCAAGAAGGATTTATCCCAGTTCGATCAGTTTGTTGAGGCCTGGAATGCTGCAGGCGGAGTTGACATAACGAAATACGCTAACGAAAACATCAAGTAAGGAGCTTATAACTATGACTTCGTTTCGTGACCGGGTAAGGGGCGTGGTGATCTCTACCGCGCTGGGAGACGCAATGGGAGCGCCAATTGAGAAACTGACGTATGGGGAGATCAAGTCCAAATACGGACGCGTGGAATCCCTCATGACAAGATGGCATAAGATGGATCTTCCTGCCGACGTCCGGCTTGGCCGGGTAAGAGGCGACGGAATTGTCACTGACGATACGCTGATGACAATTGCACTTATGAATGTATATTTAACCGAGGGCAGGCATTTGGATGCTTATGATATGGGCAATGAATTTGTGAAGGAGATTGCTTTTCGCAAGACATTTGTTCCTGAGCTGAATGAAGAAACCTTGATTATTGATCGATTGTTCTACCCTGAAAAATACATCTTCATGCGTCATGTACTGGCCAATTGCGATCCGAGAGAAGGCGGGATCGGAAATATGGTGAACTGCGGGGCGGCGATGTACATCGCCCCGATCGGGGTTGTCAATGCGGGCCATCCGAAGGCGGCTTATGATGAAGCCATTCTGTTTGCGATGGGACATCAAAGCAGCTATGGACTGGAAGCAGCAGGCGTTCTGGCGGCTTGTGTGGCCAAAGCTTTTGAACCTGGGGTGAGTGTGGAGGATATTGTCCATACCGCGATCAGCCTGGCGAAAGACGGCACGAAAGCAGCCATTCAGGAGATGACGCAAGCTGCCCGCCAGCTGCGGGATCTGCGCGATGATATGGACAAAGTGATCGAGACTTTTCAGACGATTATGCTCAAATATTCTCTGATGGGCGATGATGTGAGCCGTCATATCGACAAGGTTGGCATTCCGAGTAACCATTATACACCGAGCCGCCTCTGGTCGATTGAAGAGCTGCCGATGGCACTTGCCTTTATCGTTCTCAATGATGGAGACTACTACCGTTCTATCCTGGATGGCGTGAATTCCGGGCGTGATACGGATTCGATCGGTGTCATGGCCGGAGTGATCCTTGGAGCCATGTATGGCAGCGAAGTCATTCACAAGGAAGATATCGAACAGTTGAACAAGGTGAACCGCTTGGATCTATACGCAATCGCCGACCGGTTCAGCAGCATCGCCGCGACGATCATTGAAGAAGATTTACGCATCCTGGAATCTCGAAAGACTATTGTGAGTCATTAATATGGGCTAAGAGAAACAATGCAGCTGTGAGTATTGCATAAGGCTTGGAGGGAGAACAAAATTGATACCTAAACATTATGTAGAGACGGTATATGCAGGATTTATCGGTATGAATATTGGGATTAGGCTCGGCGCCCCTATTGAACCGGTTGCTTGGACATACGAACGAATTCGGGATACTTATGGCGATATAAGGGATTACGTCAAGCCGTACACAACCTTTGCCGCAGATGATGATGCAAACGGACCGGTGTTCTTTATTCGTGCGCTGTATGACGATGCGACGGATCGCGAGCTTGAACCCGAGGACGTCGGAAGAGCTTGGCTGAACTATGCAAGGGAAGGCATCGGCATGTTCTGGTGGGGCGGCGAGGATATTAGCACCGAGCATCGGGCTTACGTTAATCTGCGAAAAGGCATTTCAGCCCCACGCTCCGGCTCGATAGAAGTGAATGGAACAGAGATGGCTGAGCAGATCGGCGGCCAAATCTTCATCGATTCCTGGGGATTATTGTTCCCGGGTCAGGTGGAGAAAGCCGCTGATTATGCAGAAAAAGCTGCCAGTGTATCGCATGATGGCAACGGGCTTTATGGTGCCCGGTTTATGGCGGCTTGCATAGCTAAAGCTTTTGACGCTTCATCTATCGACGAGATCATCTCGGAAGGACTTCGCATGATTCCGGAGGACTCCACCTATGCGCGTGTGGTTCACGCGGTCATGGACTTCTACAGAGAGAATCCATCTGATTTCCGTGCCTGCCGGCAATATTTGGAGGACCACTGGGGATACGATAAATATACTGGTGTATGCCACATCATTCCGAATGCGGGCGTGTGCGTGCTTGCCCTTCTGTATGGCGAGGGTGATTTTGCACGCACAGTAGAAATTGCCTCCATGTGTGGCTGGGACACCGATTGCAATGCAGGCAATGTAGGCACAATTCTCGGCGTATACGGCGGGCTGGCGGGAATTCCGAACCATTATCGGAAGCCGATCAATGACTTCATCGTAGCTTCGAGTGTGTCCGGTTACTTGAACCTCGTCGATTTTCCGTCATTCGCCAAAGAGTTAGCGCTGCTGGGCTATCGCCTAAACGGCGAGAAGGTGCCTGAGAAACTAGCACAGCGGGTAAAGCCAGGTGAAGTGTACTTTGACTTCGACTTGCCGGGATCGACGCATGGATTTAGAACGAGTAATCCGTTCAAAACGCCGGTTGTACGTCATACGAATCTGCATGCATGTGATGGCAGAGGATCGCTAGAAATCGTTTTTGATAGACTAGTTGAAGGCGACAGCAGTAAAATCTACTTTAAGCCGTTCTACCGCCGCGCTGAATTCAATGATGAGAAGTATAAGCCGACCTTTGCGCCGCTGGCACATAGTGGTCAGACCGTATCTGCCCAAATCTATGTTGATCAGTGGGAAGGTGAGCCGGTGACCTTAACCCCGTACGTGCGGAATACATATACAGAGGAGGATGTGCTGCTTGCAGCCGTTACACCGGTTGGCGGGGAATGGAACACGGTTCAATTCGTTATCCCGGATACCGACGGTGCCATGATCGATGAGATCGGCTGGATTCTGGAGAGCCCATCTCCTCTCTTGAACCGCGCCATCGGCAGTTTGTTTATCGGGCAGTTTCACATCGCAGGAACAGCGGATTATACGATTGATTTTGCCAAGCAGGCCAAAGAATTTGCTTCGGTTTCGCCGTTCTCGCATCATCGTGGAAAGTGGGAACTGTGTGGCGGGGTGCTGCACTGTACATCTGAAGGAGATAGTTCGTCTTATTCCGGAAATTATTATGCCGAGGATATAGTAGTAGAAGCGACTCTCAGACCGATATCAGGCACCAGTCATTGCCTAATTACAAGGGCGCAAGGCATTATGCGTCATTACCTGGCCGGATTCGACGGTCCGAATGCCGTATCTTTTATTAAACAGGATTTTGGTATCCAGCGGTTGATTACGGCAAGGTATGATTGGGAGTGCGGTAAGGAATATCACTTTAAGCTGGTGGCTGAGAAGGATCGGTTCAGCTTGTACATTAATGGAGATCATGTGCTGGAATGCAAAGACGATGCCTATGCTCATGGAATGTTTGGCTTTGGCAGCCTGGAGGATGGCGAGAACGAGATTAAGGATGTTCATGTTCTTTCGTCCACGCAGAAGCTGGAGAGAAAGGAGCGGGTTATCTTTGCGTAGGATTGTTGTTATTGGAAGCATTAATATGGACGTTGTTAGTAATGTAGCGCAGTTTCCCAAGCCGGGGGAAACGATTCACAGCAGGGACACATCGTTTTTTCCCGGAGGTAAAGGAGCGAATCAGGCTGTGGCTGCAGCATCAGCAGGTGCCGATTGCGTCATGATTGGTGCAGTGGGACTTGATCCATTTGGGAATACCTTAATGGATTCACTGAAGGATCGCGGTGTTGGAGTAAATTCTGTGCTATCCAAAAAAGGGACCTCAGGCATTGCCATCATTACGGTCAATGAGGAAGGCGAGAATTACATCGTCCTATCGGAAGGCACAAACGGGCGCCTCACCGAAGAAGATGTAGCCGCTGAAGTGAATTGGGACGGGGTATATGCCGTGCTGCTGCAAAATGAGATCCCTTGGGAGACGACACAGTATGTATTGCAATCGGCTAACAAGGCAGGTGTTCGCGTTTGGCTGAACCCGGCTCCGGCCAGGAATATTCCAGAAGATCTGTTTCCACTTGTGGATACACTGATCGTGAATGAAACGGAAGCAGAAGTGGTAAGCGGTGTGAAAGTAGAAGACTTTGCTTCAGCTGAGAAGGCAGCAGCTTCGATGATTGACAAAAGTACCGCGAGCGTAATCATTACTCTGGGTGAGCAAGGGTGTTACTACGCTAATGGACGCGGCGAGCATTTTAAGATTCCGGCTATCCGGGTCAAACCTGTAGACACCACGGCAGCAGGGGATACCTTCATCGGTGCCTATGCTGCGGCTTGCACAGAGGGACTGGGAACGGAAGAGGCGCTTAGGTTTGCCACAGCAGCGGCTGCACTGACGGTGACCCGGCCAGGCGCGCAATCCTCTATTCCGACGAAGGAAGAAATTTTAGCGTTTATGAATAAATGATTATGATTGTAATAGAGAAGGCGTCCTTGGCGGACTGCCTTCTCTATTTCTTTATACTATTACCATCGAACAAAAGATGCCTGTAGAGTGTCAGACCGTCCACTGTACACCGAGCTATTGTTATAAGGTTCCGTGACTACCTGGATGTAATGCGTAAAATGCTATGAAGCTGACCGACATGTTCTGCCAACCCCTCTCATATAGTTAAGAGTGACGATAACGAAATGATGAAACGGGGGAATTTCGACTCATGGCAAAACAAAAAAGAGGCAAATCACTTTGGCACTTACCCACTCGCGCCCGCGGCACATGTCCGGTATGCAAGAGTACCCGAACCAAACTGTTGTATCCCCGCACCAAATCAGACGGAACTCCTCTAAAAGTATGCAAGCGGTGCGACGGCGCTTCGCAGGAACGCGTGGATGCGGCTGTATAGATAGTATATCCGCGGCAGTGTTAGACAGCACGATGAATGATCTACTTCCTCTTGCCGATTAGGGATTATCTGGAATATAATAGTTTGGCATAGACCGTTTTCCCTGAGAAGCGGTCTTATCTTTTTTATATTAGGTATCAGAAGAATGTTCCTATTCGATAGTGCGGCTAAACTCCTTGGAACGTTGAGATACGAGATAACCAGGGGGTATCAAGTAATGGTGGTGATTGGATGCTAGAGCAGCGATTAAAGGATTACATAGGGCAGCATAAGCAATTAATGACGGATTTGGGCATTGTTCGCGATTTAGGCTTGCCGCAATGCTATATAGCTGCAGGTTACATTCGGAATTATGTATGGGATCTGCTGCATGGGCTGGAGGGGACGGACAGGCATACGGATATCGATGTCGTATATTTTGACCCCAGCGATGTGTCTGAAGAGCGAGATCTTCGATTGGAGGACGGCTTAAGAAGAGTAACAGGTAACCCGAAGTGGTCGGTTAAGAATCAAGCCAGGATGCATGAGAAGAACGGAGATGAGCCTTACCGTTCGACTTATGACGCATTAAGTCATTGGACAGAAACGGCTACTGCGATTGGGGCTCAACTGAATGAGGCGGGCGAAATTGTCCTCTGCTGTCCTTATGGAGTCGAGGATTTATTTGCGCTTCGCGTTCGAAGATGCCCAAATTTTCATAAACGAAGCTATTATCTTCAGCGCGTGCAGAAGAAACGATGGAAGGAACAGTGGCCACAGCTTACCATTATGGAAGAGTAGGATAAGAAGAGCGTTGCGTTCCATGACGAATACATAGTGATATATTGGCATTAAATAAGAGATTCAGGTTGGCAGGGGCGTTTTCGTTCAGTATTTCGTTCAGTGTGACTAATTACGTTTTTGCCAATTAACAGGGGGCTTGATCATGGAGAAGTATACACATCTGGGTGTTTATGGCGTACTGGTCCGGGAAAACCATGTTCTGTTGATCCAGAAAGCGAGGGGGCCGCACAAGGGAAAATGGGATTTGCCTGGCGGTTCCATCGAATTTGGCGAAGAGCCTGAACTTACCCTGCAGCGGGAGTTTATCGAGGAAACCGGACTTGCACCCATCACAGGAAACATCCGGACAGCCGTATCTTATACCATCATTTATCAATATGATCCGAACCAGATGGAGGAGCTGCATCATATCGGCATCATTTATGACGTCGAGCTGCTGGATGATCAAGCGGTGCTAAGAACGGACGGTGATGGCCAGGACTCATTAGGAGCAAAATGGATTCCGCTGGAGACATTGGGGCTGCTGCCTTTAACACCATTCGTTGAAATGATCATGGAGCCTGCCGTACAGGAAGAGCCCGATGTGGGAGCCGAGGTGGAAGGATGACAATTTTATATTTTGTGAGACATGCCGAATCTCCATTTATCGAGGGGAAGGAAAGAGCTCGCGGTTTGTCTTTGGAGGGAGCGCGAGCGGCAGAGCGAGTAAAGGATTTACTCCTGAATGAGGGTGTTGACGTTGTCATTTCGAGCTCATATCAACGGGCGAAGGATACCATCCAACCGTTGGCGGACGCTTTGGCATTACCGATCAAGGAGTATGAGGACTTGAGGGAACGAAAGGTTGGGGATTTTCAGGGATATTCTTTTCTCGATGCGAAGGAGAAGCTGTTTCAGGATTTTGTTTACTCCTTCACGGGAGGAGAATCGAGTACAACTGCGCAAAGCCGTGCAGTCCGGGTGATTGAGGAGATCTTGAACGAGTATACAGGAAAGCGTATCGTCATTGGTACGCATGGTGATATTATGACGCTCATGCTGAATCATTATGATCAGCGGTTTGATTACCATTTCTGGCAGGGAACCACCATGCCGGACGTATATCGGGCCGAATTTGAAGAGGGGCGGCTTGTTCATATCGCAAGGTTGTGGAGCGATAATTGAAGCGGTAAGCCTATAAAGACAAAGAAGACACAAAAGCCAAGAATCCAACTGCGATTCTTGGCCTTTGTGGTTAGATATAGCAAATGTCTTATGTAGGCTGAGCGCTACTTAGAATTTAAATATGTTAATGGTCTTCTGCAGCTGGAAGACAGCATTATTCATTCCTTCTGCTTCATCGGCCATCTTCTGGATGGACGAGATGCCTTCGTTCATTGATGCCGATACTTGCTCCGTTCCAGCGGCAGATTGCTGCGTGATGGCAGATATATTCTGAATCGCCGAGGAGATGTTCTGGGCACTTTCCAGCATTGATTCGCTCTCCTTCGAGAATGCAGCGATTTGTTCTGAAATATATTGTACGCTTTTGACAATTTCCATGAAGACCAGTTCTGCTTCACGGATCATTTCGGTTTGCTGCCGCACAACATCTTCATTAATCTTAATATTCTGAGTTGCATGTTTTACGTCGGATTCGATACTCCTTACAAGATTGAATACCTCCCGGGTCGACGACGTTGATTCCTCCGCCAATTTACGGACCTCTTGGGCTACTACGGCAAACCCTGCGCCATGCTCGCCGGCTCTGGCTGCCTCGATGGATGCGTTAAGGGATAATAAATTGGTCTGATCGGCAAGTTCCGATATGGTTTCTGTAATTTTCGTGATTCCTCTTGCACTTTTGGCCAATGCATCAATGGACTCCGAGACTTTGGAGGTTGCCTCAATGTTTCGCTGCATTCCTGCCGATTGTTTAGCAACAGAGTCCCTGCCTTGCTCTACCAGACCTAATGTTTCCTTTGATCGCGAATTCATTTCCTGGGTCGAATGTGTATAGTTACTGACCTTTTCTTCGATTTCACGGATGGAATTTGTCATCTCGGATACATCCTCGGAAATTTCGTTAGCACCGACGGCCAACTCATTGGACGATAACGAGACTTGATTCATGACTTGAATGAGCTCCTGATTTTTAATTGAAATGTTGGAGCTAGACGTCATAACCTGCCGACTGATACTGGAGGTTTCTTGTAATATTTTACGAAGCTTGTCTACCATGCTGTTGAAAGTTCTGCTAAGATCATTCATGCCCCCAACTTCTTTCACCTGGAAGGTGAAATCGCCTTTGGCAATTTTGGCGGAAACACTGGAAATTTCCGAAAATGAATCAGTAAGCGCTTTCTCAATCACGCTGGATAAAGGAAGCGTAATGCCGATAAGTACCACCACTAGTATGATACCAATAATGGCTTTGCCCATAAGAATAAAGGCCACCAGCATTGGGATTGCAAACAATGCGGCGATGAGATAACAGGCAGTGGTAATCTTTCGTGAGATTGGGAGTCTGTTGAACCATGTCATAAGAATGAGTCCTCCTCAACAACATAGGATATTTTTACCATGATTATAGCATCGACAGGCAAAACTAGATACAAGGAATTGAAAAAAAGTGTAGGATTAGGTCGAAAGTCTGTCATACAGTAGAAAGAGGGGCTGCACAGCTCTCATGCAATTCCCCTCATGACGTTTAAATATGGAGTCGTATTACTTTACGGCACGGAATAAGGCGGAAGCCAAATAATCGGTATTATCGAGAATCATGCGGTCATGCTTAAACAGCGTCTCCCAGAGCGAAACGTCAAATAGTAGTCCTTTATCTCGCTGTTCGTATGCATCCAAATGGCGGGTTTGCTCTTCCTTTAATTGCTCATTGAAGCGGTTGTATTCCAGAATATCCACCTGTGTAAAGCCGCTGTTCATAAGGGATTCAGACCATTCCTCTCTCATCATCAGATTCGGAATCCCGAAGAATTCCAGCAATTCCTGAAGCTTCGTCTCCGGCATCGGCTTATCGAGTAGCAATTCTCTGTCCATGAGGGCGCCTCCGTGATCCAGAACGCGATAATACTCGGGCAGCGACTTGGCGGTATTTGTGAATACAGTGACCGATTCAGCCATAACGAGGTCAAATTGATTATCCTCAAAAGGCAATGCACACACGTCCGCCTGAAGGAACTGCACATCCAGCCCCATAGCAGCGGCCCTCTTTTGCGCTTTGTTAATCATATTCTCGTTTAAATCAATGGCTGTTACTTTGTATCCCATCTCGGACAGATGACACGCGGTCCGGCCTGTTCCGCAACCCACTTCCAAAATGCGGCTGTTTGGTTGGATAGGGTAATTATTCAGCATTCGAAGGGTGGCTTCGAATCCGCCGGGATGAGCACTGCCCATGCCTAATTTGGAGAGCATTTGAATATAATTCATCTGATCATCCCTTCTTCCTTGTGAGCACCATAAGGTCATCGTTTATTTACCATATGATTCAGGAGCGGCCGGGGTTTTCGCTGAATTAGATTGGCCAAGCCCTTTTTTTGCAAAGAGAAGGGAATCCGAGATGAAGCAGCCATGAGATGGGATTGATGACGGCGTTATGTAAGCTATATACACGATTTACGCAGACAATCAAATTCATCGAGCAATCAGCGCTTATCACGGAATAATCAAGCTCATCATCTATAAAAGGGTACAAACGCCGTGGCGCACACCCGATATGAGCAATACTATGATCATGTGATTTGATTACATCACGACATTTTTTGAATCCAGGAGGGATATTTCATGAGCGGAACTTATGGCGGCAATTACGGCAATTCTGTAGGAATTATCTTGGTTCTTTATATCCTGCTCGTTATCATCTTGAGCGTTTGGGTTTAACCCATCTAGAATTGCAACAGCATACGATAAAGGCCCGGCGCTCGCCGGGCCTTTATCTGTCAACTAGACATCATTTTGATTTGGCCGATGGACTGTGGGCGGACACGACCGCGGTCATGACCAAATGGCTGTGATCAGATTGAATCGCATGGTGAAACGCATTTTCCAGTGATTCAAACACCTGCGACAATGTTCCGTCCAATCGACTGGCGTAATGAACACTGCCATTGAAGGTCCCGGCGGCCTTCGCCCGATGAACTTCATTATAGATGACTTCCATATAATTGTCGGTTCCCAGTGGATAAAGAGCAAAATGACAGGCAGTTTCAATATCGGCATGTTTGCCGATATCGCAATTTAGAGGAGTCGGATCTTCGTCCATATACACATCAGCATCCGTATCACCTGGACAACCGATAGAATAGGTGCCCTGGAAGACCGTGTGGACTTCACTCGCCGCAGCATGGGCGAAAATAGCTCTCGTCACATCAAACACATGCTCCATACGTCCACGTATACAGGTACTCACATCATCTGTTTGGATCCAAACCTTCGTCGTATCGACAGAATCAAGGGCTCCCATGATCACTTCTACAAATCGGTCTGTCATAGGAAACACGGAGAAACGGCACCCTACAATCCTGCTGGTTCCGCATACCAGCTCACTCATTACTCATCTTCCTCTCCATAATAAATAGTAAATACGCAAAATAAGCACGCAAAAAAACCGCACCCCCATAAGGAAGTGCAGTTATGCCTACATAGCGAAATAAACATAAATGCTACACTTCCCCACGCTAGTATGACCTAGATCGGGTGGTTAAGGGTTAACGGCGGCACGCCGTCTCTCAGCACATGGCACCCCTAGTACAGCCAACATATATGCAGTTGCTTATCGTGAGATATTCTCCAGTCCGTTTTATGATTCAGACAGGCTGTCTCACTTGTGTTATTGTATCCTTTTAACAATAGGTTTTCAATCATTTCCAATGTATCTTGGAGGATTTATCCAAATTTATGCAACCAGCGAGCGATGAGGCGCATCCATATATAAGAGAGGGGTGAAATGGCCTGGATGTTATACAACGTTTAAAAAATAAAGATGAGGCGGCTCTCCGGGAATTGATGGAGCAGTATGGAGATTACTTGCTGCGCACTACGGTACTGCTGCTGCGTGATCGTCAAGCTGCTGAAGAGGCTGTTCAAGATACATTTATCCAGGCGTTTGCGAATATCTCTCAGCTTCGTGATGCTGACAAACTGCGGAGCTGGCTGACCCGGATTGCGGTGAATCGTTGTCGAATGCGGCAGCGTACTTGGGATTGGCGCCACATTTTTCCCAAACCAAGAATAGACCTTCATGTAGACGAGGTCGCTCCCGCAGCAGAGGAGGCAATGATCAAACATTGGCGTGAGGGAGAAATGACGAAGTCGATCCAGAAGCTGCCTTATACATATCGTGAAGTGATTACGCTGTATTATTTCAATGAATTAGGTGTACAGGAGATTGCAGAGCAATTGCAGCTGAATGTGAATACCGTAAAGGCGCGGTTAATGAGAGGTCGTAATAAGCTTCGGCAGATAATGATGGAGATGGGGGAGAGCGATGCGTAACGGGAAAAAGGATATTGCTGAAAAAATAAATCAGGAGCTGAAGGAAATCCATTTCCAGGGTGCTGATAAGGTTATATCGCGTACATTTCCAAAATCAGGCCGGGAGTCTCTGGCTTCATTATGGAACAAGGAGATCGAGATTCCGGCAGCAGTGATTGGTTATGTTAGTGCTAGTGTCCTCGCCCTTGTCCTCGGAATTTATTTATGGAAAGACCCTGTGATGAAGCCCGCTCCCACTAAGTCACTCCAGGCAGGGACGGAGCTGCTTGAAGTTGGCGGTAGTATCTACTGGAAGGATCAGTACGAGAGGATGGTGGCCAGGCTTGAAGATTCGGATCAAGATTAAGCACTTGGTGCTGGGAGTTTTGAGTGTAATGCTCCTGTTCATTGTCCTGCATATGATATCGCCTCGTATTGAATTGATGATTGCACAGAAACAGGTGGAACAAGGCAATCTTGAGAGTAAGGCCAAGATCCTGAGCATTATTCATAATACGAAGAGTACTAAGCAAAAATGGAAGTTAATCGAGAAGTATGTGATTGAACCCAAAGATACTGAGCTGAATCACCGGTTTGATGTCTTTGTCAGTCCGGACTTCACCATGGCAAGTGGAGATGTCGATGGGACAATCCATTTTACTCAGGATGAAGGGATGCCGCTATTGCGTCAATATGTACAGGGCGCTCCTGCAGGGAGATTCCTAAAGTTTGCAGCGGTTCAGTTGTCAAATTATTATGCAATGGACGGAAATTTACAGGCTTCAGCGGATATGCTCGAGATGGTAATCCAGAAATTTGAGAATGACATCCCTAATGGAATGAATTCAGACCGTGAGTTTTCTTCTTATCTATATGAATTAAAATTAGAGCTTGCGAGCCTGTATGATGGGCTGGATCAGCCTGAACAGGCGGCAAAGCAATATGAGTATTTGGCAGATGCCCCTTATGGAGGTCGCGATGACATCACTGGAAAAGCAGCCTTGCTTCATTCCGAAATGCTGCTGCGCCGAGGCAGACCCAAGGCTGCGAAAGAGATATTAAATCGGTTATCAGAGAGCTCCAACCGGCGAAATAAAAATTCTGAGGTCACGAGCCGCATAAACCAGCTTAATAATCGCTTGCAAAGTATATTGGATGGAGAGTCGCTTTCAACGGTCAGCGGAACTGTGCAAAGCCGCGAAGGAGAGCCCATGCCTCTTGTTGGCGTTATGTTACGAAAGCAGATAGATCAATATCACAGTCCACTGCGAAGCGAACCCTATCAAATGCTGACGGATGCAAAGGGTCAATACCGTTTTGAGGGTGTAGAAGCTGGAAGCTACCAGCTTGCCATGGGCCTGAATTATGAGCAGGTTGACGGCAGAGCCTGGTCCATCGATGCGGGGGATTGGGTAGAGGTTACCCGAGGATCACAACAAAGTATCAATGTTACGATGCAGCCGCTCATTCAGTTGAGAACCCCGGTGAATAATGAAGAAATAGGTGGCGATACCATTTATTTCGAGTGGGATGCGTTTCCCGAAGCTGCCTACTATAAAGTGAATATGGGTATGCAGTTACAAGAGGGCGGGACAATCATGACATCGATTGCTAATTATATAGAAGAGAATGCACTTCAGGCTTCGGTTCAAGATCTGTATGACCAAAGAGTCGGTATTTCTATCGGAGACCGTAATGACTGGACAACAGTGGACCCTGGCGGTGTGATTGGCTTTGCTAATCCCGAAGGTTCCTTCTTCTGGTCGGTGGATGCCTACAGGGAGGATGGTACGAGATTAACTAGCAGCAGCGGTTATCGATTGAATGAGCAAACAATAGGTACTTTACCTTACTTTCTGTTAAAAGAACGAGAAGAGACGCCAGAGGATCGGCTAGTGCTTGATCGTAAATATGATGAAGCGCTGGAAGGCTATACCCGGAAGGTAAAGCAGAATCCCCAGGATGTCCATAGCCTCAGGATGAGGCTTCGTTTGTTGCAATTGAAGGACTCGCTGGCAGAGGATACAGAATCCAAGGGTTCTAAGGAAACCCTGATCGCGCTTGAGGCAATGATCGGGCAACGCCCGGCACCTATGTACCTGTGGGAATTGGCGGATTACTTCTATAATCATGAAGAGTGGGACAAATATAACCAAGCATTCGAGCGATATCTTTCTGTTCGAGGAAATCATCAGGACTATTCCTACGTCGATTCTGTTCATGCAACCGCGCTTATGAAGCAAGGAAAGTACCGGGAGTCAGAGACGTGGTTTGAACAGAGCATTCCATTGGACCCATCCCATCGCTTTATCGGAAATTATTTAGCCGCTCACTTGCTAGAGAAGGGTACGCTTGAAAGTGTACTTCGGTTGGCCGAGAAGTATCCGGATCGAAGGAATTCAAAAGAAGATTGGGCTGTTTTGGTTAAAAGAATGCTGATCGAATCCATGGGAGAGCCCGGTTATATCGAGAAATTGAGAGAAAAACTGAAGTGGATCGTGAGCGGGGATGAAAAAGCCATTCAACAATGGGTACCTGAACAGGGTTATAAAGAGATCAAGCCATTTGTTAGGGCATTATTAAATGTAAGCTAAGCTAAACTGAGTATTCACATATTATTTAATGAAGAAAGTTACGAAATAAAAAAAGAGGCGCCATCCAAGTTATCATAAACTTGGATGGCGCCTCTTATGAATTAGTTATAGAATTTTACGCGGTCTTCGAGCGGTGCGAATTCTTTCTCGCCTGGTTCAGCCACTGGTTTACCGAAAGGCATTTGAGCAAGCAGCTTCCAGTTCTCAGGAATGTTCCATTCAGTCTTCACTTTTTCGTCGATCAATGGGTTGTAGTGCTGCAAGGATGCACCCAGACCTTCAGCCTCGAGGGAAGTCCATACGACGAATTGCAGCATGCCGTTAGATTGGTTGGACCATACTGGGAAGTTATCGGCATAAGCAGCAAAGTTTTGCTGCAGATCAGCTACGACGTTGTTGTCTTCGAAGAACAACACGGTACCGTAACCAGCGCGGAATGCGCCCATTTTCTCAGCTGTGGATTTAAATGCTTCCTCATCTCCAACAACTTCTTTCAGAATATGTTCTGTGAGGTTCCACAGTTTGTCATGCTGCTCGCCAAGGAGTACCACGACGCGTGCGCTTTGGGAGTTGAAAGAAGATGGAGTGTACTTTACAGCTTCGTTTACAATCTCTTTGATGCGCTCGTCAGAAATGACGGAATCTTTGCTGATTGCGTAGTAGGAACGGCGATCCTTAAGTGCAGATGAAAAATCTTTAGACATGAATTAACCTCCTGAGTTATCAAATATACATGACTCTGATTAGAAAGATGTCCTGAACAAAGAGCATTTATGCATATTCGATTCTGGTAATAGTATTAATGAGAAATATCATTCCACACTAACTAACAATTAGTTAGGAATAATACTTATGTTAGTATATTAATATAGTATAGATTCATTGTCAACGTTCCATTGGACAAATAATCAATGCTAATGATGGGACGATTATAGTGAATGAGAACGGATCCCCTTAAACCTGATGAAACTTCACATTATGAACATTTGATGAACAAACAATTCAAAAATGAAACATTTAAATGATTTTGATTCTCAATTATACTTGTCGGTTGAGAATGGGGATGATATAATGCATATCAGAACGCGATTGATAATCAATCTCAATGAGAATAATCATGAAGATTATGAACTGTGAGGTATTACAGAGACAAACACGTAGAAGGAAGAGCCATGAAATTAAGATATTTATTAGTAGCCGTTGTGGTACTCTCCATCATTTCCTTATTTATTGGAGTTAAAGATATATCGCCACTCGAACTGTTCTCCATGACAGAACAACAACAGCATATTATGCTTGTCAGCCGCATCCCCAGGCTTGTCAGTCTCATATTAGCTGGTGTCAGCATGAGTATCTGCGGTTTGATCATGCAGCAGCTCAGCCGTAACAAGTTCGTGTCGCCAACTACTGCAGGCACAATGGACTCTGCGAGGCTTGGGATATTGGTGGCCATGCTGGTCTTCACGACAAGCGGTCCGCTTATCAAGATGCTGGTGGCTTTCGTATTCGCCTTGGCAGGTACTTTTATCTTCATGAAAATCCTGGATCGGATCAAATTTAAGGACGCGATCTTTATTCCGCTCGTAGGACTTATGTTTGGTAACATTGTCAGTTCCATTGCTACCTTCTTTGCCTACAAATATGATTTGATCCAGAACATGTCTGCATGGCTCCAGGGTGACTTCTCCATGATCATGAAGGGCCAATATGAAATGCTCTATATCAGTATCCCGCTGGTGATTATGGCATACTTGTTCGCTAATAAATTCACAGTGGCTGGGATGGGAGAAGAATTCGCAACGAACCTGGGACTTCGTTACAGGAGAATTGTGAACACAGGGTTGGTCATTGTTGCGTTGGTTACGGCATCTGTCGTATTAACGGTTGGAGTGATTCCGTTTCTTGGTCTGATCATTCCTAATATCGTCAGCCTGTACTTAGGAGATCACTTGAAGAAGAGCCTTTCGCACACAGCACTCTTGGGGGCCGGGTTCGTATTGTTCTGTGACATTATTGGCCGGATCATCATCTATCCATACGAAATTCCGATTAGTCTAACCGTGGGCGTACTCGGAAGCGGCATATTCATTTTCTTACTGATGAGGAGAAAGGCTTATGACTTATAAAGCCAAACTCGGCCTGTTGGCCGCGGCGGCAATCATCCTGGTAGCGGTCTTTCTGTTCATAGATCTTGGGGGCAGTTGGGATTACGCTTTTCCAAGAAGAATCAAGAAAGTGCTTGCCATTATTCTGACCGGCGGAGCGATTGCTCTGTCAACCACGGTGTTCCAAACGGTCACGAATAACCGGATCTTGACGCCAAGCGTGATGGGATTAGACTCCTTATATATTTTAATCCAGACCACAGTTATCTTTGTCTTCGGTTCCTTCACGCTCCATGAACTGGGTAGTAATGTAAACTTTCTGATCAATGTCGGCGCGATGATTCTGTTTGCCGGAGTGTTGTATAAGATTTTGTTCCAGAGGGAAGGAAACAACATATACTTCCTGCTGCTGATTGGCATGATCTTTGGGACCTTGTTCTCCAGCATGTCTTCTTTTATGGAAGTGCTGATCGATCCGAACGAGTTCCAATATGTAGCCGATAAAATGTTTGCCAGCTTCAACAATGTGAAAACCGAGCTTCTGGTTCTTTCATTCATTGTAGTAGCATTGACCCTGCTGTATTTTGCCCGGTTTGCTAAGTACCTAAACGTACTGTCGCTCGGTCGTGAGCAGGCGATTAATCTGGGTGTCAATTATGATTATGTTGTCAAGCGGCTTCTCATCATTGTAGCGATATTAATCTCGGTTGCGACCGCGCTGGTTGGGCCGATCACATTCCTTGGTCTGCTCGTCGTCAATGTTGCTTATGAAGTGATGAAGACCTATCGGCATTCACTCTTAATCACTGCATCCATTCTTATTAGCGTTATCGCCTTGGTTGGCGGACAACTGGTTGTAGAACGGGTATTTACATTCTCTACAACGCTCAGCGTCATCATTAACTTCATCGGCGGTGTTTACTTCATATACCTGCTACTAAAGGAGAGTAAAGCATGATCCAGGTTACGAACGTATCGAAAGTCTATGGCGGTAAAAAGGTCGTTGACAACGTGTCAGTTACGATCCCAAAAGGTCAGATCACTTCCTTTATCGGCCCTAACGGCGCCGGTAAGAGTACTTTGCTGTCCATGATTAGCAGATTGACTGGCAAGGACAGCGGTCAAATTACCGTTGACGGCAAAGAGGTAAGCCAATGGAAGAGCGGAGACTTGGCGAAGAAGGTTTCCATACTGAAACAATCCAACCATATCAGCCTACGCTTAACGGTACGCGAGCTTGTATCCTTCGGCCGTTTTCCTTACTCGCAAGGTAGACTGAATGCAGAAGACGAGAAATACGTGGACGAAGCCATCTCTTATATGGAGCTTGGGGATATGCAGCATAAATTCCTCCATCAGCTCAGCGGTGGTCAGACCCAGCGTGCTTATATTGCAATGGTCATCGCTCAGAACACGGATTATATTCTGCTTGATGAGCCCCTGAATAACTTGGACATGAAACACTCCGTACAGATTATGAAGATTCTCAGAAGGCTCGTTGCAGATCTAAACAAAACGATTGTCATCGTCATCCATGATATCAACTTCGCTTCCTTCTATTCGGATTACATTGTTGCATTGAAGAACGGTGCCATCGAGAGCGAAGGTCAGACCAAGAATATCATTCAGAGCAATGTCCTTCGTGATATCTACGATATGGATATCGAGATCGAAGAGATTAATGACAATAGAGTATGTGTGTATTACGCCTAAAAGCGATGAAGAGATCGTGAGGTGAGGATAGGGGTTCCATCAAGGAAGGAAGAAAGATCGGAATCCTTATCTCCACTCATCAGGAAGCTGCCTTGGATAGAGGTCGGCACGACTTCATCTGTCTCCATAGGATTACATAATCAACCATAAATTCAAATATATGTTGATTTATATGAAAATATCAAAAAAATTAATGAGGTGCAGACAATGAAAAAATGGTTAGCTTTATTTATGGTAGCAATGTTCACGCTAGTACTTGCGGCTTGTGGACAAAATGACAAAGCAGACGGAGCAAGCGGTGGAGATGCTGCTGCTGGGGAAACCGAAAAATTGACCATTGAACATAAACTGGGCAAAACAGAAATTACAAAGAATCCTTCCCGCGTCGTTGTTTTCGATTTCGGTATTCTTGATTCTCTTGATAAGCTGGGCGTTGATGTTCTGGGTGTTCCACAAGCGAATATTCCGGCATACTTGTCCAAATACGAAGACAAGAAGTACGAGAACGTAGGTAGCTTGAAAGAACCGGATTTTGAGAAAATCAACAGCATTAAGCCAGACCTGATCATTATCTCCGGCAGACAGCAGGACGCTTATGACGAGCTGAACAAAATCGCGCCGACAGTTTACCTGGGCGTAGATACCAGCAAATACATGGAATCCTTCAAGTCCAACATGAATACACTGGGTCAAATCTTTGGTAAAGAAGCAGAAGTTGAAAAAGAGCTGGCTACCATTGACGAGAACATTAAAACTTTGAACGAGAAAGCAACAGCTACAGGTAAGAAAGCACTGATCATTCTGGCGAATGAAGGCAAAATTAGCGCCTATGGACCAGGTTCCCGCTTCGGTATTCTGCATGATGTGTTTGGCTTTGAAGCTGTAGACCCTAATATTGAGGTCAGTACACATGGTAAAGACATCTCCAATGAGTATATCGTTGAGATGAACCCGGATTATCTCTTCGTTGTTGACCGCGGTGCTGCTGTTTCCACTGGTGAAGGGGAATCAGGTGCGAAAGCTGTTGTTGAGAATGAGCTTGTAAATACAACGAATGCCGCAAAAGAAGGTCATATCGTCTACCTGAATCCAGATTTCTGGTATCTTTCCGGCGGCGGCTTGACGTCCGTATCGGAAATGGTTACTGAAGTAGACGCAGCCATTAAATAAGCTGATTCATTGATACGAATATTTAAAACACTGGGACTTATGAATATAAGTTCCAGTGTTTTATTATTTTGCATGAGGGTAAGTGATTATCGGATAATAGTAGGAAGTATGCTTTAACATTTTTAGCAGCTCGTATCCAAAGAATAGATGGAGACTAAGTAAGATTGTATAAGGAGGTTGTTACGATGTTTAGGAATCAGAATTATATTGGCGGACAATGGATTGAGACGAATGAACACATGGATGTATACAATCCTGCGGATGGCAAGAAAATCGGCAGTGTTCCGAAATCAGGTAAGGAGGAGGCGAAGCAAGCGGTGGATGCAGCGGCTGAAGCTTTTCCGGCATGGTCTCGCAAAACAGCGAATGAGCGGGGAAATCTGCTTCGCCGCTGGCATCAATTAATAGAAGAGCATACGGAGGAACTTGCCCGGATCATGACCACGGAGCAGGGAAAGCCGCTTCAGGAAGCGGCTGGCGAGATTGCTTATGCGAATAGCTTTGTGGCTTGGTATGCAGAAGAAGGTAAACGCATATATGGAGAAACCATACCCGGATCATCGAACCGTCAGCGTATTATTGTTACCAAGCAGCCTGTTGGTGTAGTGGCAGCCATTACGCCTTGGAATTTTCCTGCTTCGATGATTACAAGGAAGGTTGCCCCTGCCCTGGCGGCCGGCTGTACGGTCGTAATCAAGCCATCCAGTGAAACGCCTTTTACGGCCATCAAGCTGGTAGAGCTTGCAGAGAAGGCTGGTATTCCTGCCGGAGTCATTAATATCGTAACTGGATCTTCAAGTGACATTTCCAGTGTATGGCAAGAGGATCATCGGGTAAGAAAGCTTTCTTTTACGGGGTCAACTCAAGTCGGGAAGCAATTGATGGCAGGTGCTGCAGCTAATGTGAAGAAAATATCGCTTGAGCTTGGCGGCCATGCTCCGTTTATCGTGACCAATGAGGCAGATTTGGATCAAGCAGCGGCGGGCTTAGTCTCTTCGAAGTTCCGCAATGGGGGACAAACCTGCGTTTGTGCGAACCGGATTTACGTACAGGAGGGAGTGGCCGATCAGTTTGCAAGCAAATTTGCCGAGCGCGTTAAGCAATTGAAGGTAGGAAATGGACTCGAGACTGGTGTCGATATCGGTCCTCTGATTAATCAAGATGCCGTAGATAAAGTTGTAAAGCAGATCAAGGATGCTGTAGAGAAGGGCGGTACCATATTGGTAGGAGGTCAAGTTCTGTCTGAGCTAGGGAGTCATTACATCGAACCTACAGTCTTGGTCAACGTAACCGATGATATGGAATGCATGAACGAAGAAACCTTTGGTCCGCTTGCGCCGATCACGACCTTTGCGACGATTGATGAAGCTGTTGAGCGTGCCAACGACAGTCCTTATGGATTAGCAGCCTATGTATTTACCCAGAATCTTGGGGAAGCCGTGCACATTGCTGAAGCGTTGGAATACGGGATTGTAGGTGTGAATGATCCAGTTCCTTCAACAGCGCAAGCACCGTTTGGCGGATTTAAAGAGAGCGGGCTTGGCCGGGAAGGCGGACATTATGGTATGGAGGAGTTCCTGGAGGTCAAATACATTTCGCTTGGGCTCTAAGACCGGATTGGGGCTAAACTTTTCCATGCGAGAACTCGCAAGCAGCAGCAGACTGGATATAAAGCAGCTTGCTGTGTTAAGCGATCGTAAATATATGCAAAATCATAAAGCAAGGGGCATGCTCAAGGTGTTCAAACCACGAGCATGCCCCATTTTCACTATTTCTGCAGGATGACAGGCTGGCCGGATTCTGCCGATTCATTAGCAGCCAGCGTCGCTTCCAGTGTCTTGAAGCCGTCTTCATAAGACGCCAGCACGAGGCTTGGATCGTTGTTACGAATGGCGTCAATCAAGGCATTGGTTAAGTTTTTGTAAAAGTCCGTTTTGCTGCGGTACACGATTTCCTTCTCCTTGTCTACAATGGAGAGCGTGGTCCCGTCCAGCACTAGACGGTAGTCCCGGCCCATGATTTCGATGCCGGTACGGTGATCAAACTGGATGAAGCCTGTTTGCATATGGCCGACGGCTCCGGATTCCAGCACGAACTGAATGGCACCTACATCGGGGATGTCCAAATCAGGGATATCATTCATGAGCAGAAGATTCATATCGGCATATAGTCTGTTTATATCACCACACAGGTAACGAACCAGGTCCATCGTGTGGGTGGATTGTTCAACGAGCTGCCCGCCGGACAATGCTTTTTTGCGCCACCAAGGAGTGGGTACGGGGGTTGTTATGTAGTGGGCACGAACCATGCCGATTTTTTTGTCCTTAAGATAATCCTTGGCAATTGCCACGGTATCCAGATACCGCAAGCAATAACCGGAAGCTGCTATGATTCCGCTTTCAGAGATAATCTTGGCTTTATGCCTAACGGACTCGATGTCCAGACCGAGCGGCTTCTCTACCATTAAGTGAATCCCTTTCGCAGCTGCTTGTTCTTCTAAGTCTCCATGGCAAAAGGGCGGAATGCATATATATAGTACGTCCAGCGGTTCCTGCTCCAGCATCGTACTGCCGTCCGTATAATAAGCTGCGCCATATTGTTCAGCCTGCTGCTTGGCTAATGCCTCATTCGTATCGCATATTGCAGCCAGTCGTACATGTTCGTTCTCATGAAGATTCTTGATGTGGACGGCGCCCATGCCGCCTGCCCCAATCACACCTGCTTTAATCATATGCTGCCTCACTTCCGATCGTTAAGATGTTGGTATTATGTTCCAGTGACTCAATTGCTCACACGTGATTATAGCTCCGGACTCTATATTATTCAACCCTTCATTTTGCGCTCTTACAGCTAGTATCTTCTATGAAAAAGAGCACAGAGAAGCCCCGCGATATATGCGCGTGCTCCTTCTGTGCGATTGTATGATTACAGTTCAGCCATCGCAACGGTCCGATGACTTTCAGAGGACCGGTAGGCAGCCAAAGCGATGGCCAGCGCCCTAAGCCCATCCTCTCCCGTGACCGAAGCTTCGGCTGCGCCAGACGAGATGGAGGATACGAAATCTCTAACCAGACTGGCATCCATGCCATCTCCCCAGGCATGATGGCGGTAGCCTGATTCATCTGTGTAGACATGCAGTTTCTGACTGGTCGCGTCAATGCTCAGCGTTCCCTCCGAACCGATGATCTCAAGGGTGACATCGCCCCAGGTCGGAAACTCCTTGTTCCGCGACCAGCTGCAGTCCAGCGTGGCAAACACCCCGTTGTCGAACTCCATCGTCAGAATGCCGCTGTCGTCGATGGGCGTATCCGAGATCAGATGATCCACTTCGGCGTACACATCCTTAACCTCAGTTCCTGTAATCCAGCGCATGATATCGGCAACATGGACGGTATGATCGATAACAGCACCCCCGCCGGATAGCTTGGGATCAACAAACCAGCCGCCAGGATTGCGGCCGCGATTCGTACCCTTCATAGCCAGTATGCGGCCTAACTTGCCCTCATCAATCATCTGTTTGGCACGTACGACTGTCGTATTGTAACGTACCGGGAACGCAGTTTGCAGCAGGACACCATTTGCTTTGCAGGCGTCAATCATTGTCTGGGCGTCCTGTATGTTGGTGGAGAGCGGTTTTTCACAGAGAACGTGAACCCCGGCCTTCGCAGCAGCGAGGACATGCTCTTTGTGATGAACATTCTCGGAAGTAACAATGACGCCATCTAGGCCTTGTGTTAACAATTCGCGATAATCCTGATAATAGACGGTACCGAAATGCTCGGCATATTTCCGGCCGCGCTCCTCTACAGGATCTGCAATGCCGACAAGCTCTACGCCTTCGATCTCCAGCAGAGCTTTCGTGTAACTAAACGCATGCATATGCGCAAAGCTGATCACTCCGATTTTCATAGTTATGTCTCCTTTTTAGGTTGAGGTAATGACAGGTGTAGTGTTATCGATCAATACAGGCTCTCCTGAGTCCATAGAGGCTAAAGCAGCAAGCGAGATTCGAAGCGCTTCATAGGCATCTTCAGCAGATACGATCGGCTCACTGCCGTCTCGAATGCACGATATGAAGTGTTCCAGCTCCCGGTAATAGGGGCTCCGTGCCAGCGGGCTTTCCGGGACAGCCACGCCAGGAATTGTAGCGGCATTGCTTCTTGTTTTAAACAGGAGCGGGCTATCCTTGGCACTGTCATAATCAATGATGCCCTTGGTGCCTGCCATCTCCAAATTCATGGAGAAACCCTCGTGTGCCCATGTCCCTTCCACATGAGCTATGACGCCAGAGCGGAAACGAAGGGTAACCAGTGCATAATCCAGCTGGGCCTGATGGCGGCCGTGTAATCCTTTTGCATAAACACGTTCCACTTCACCGAAGCACCAGCGGAGGTAATCGAAATCATGGATCATGGCATCCAGCGTGATACCGCCGCTTGCTCCAAAGTCACTGTACCAATGATTCCAGCCAATGGGATAACCGCCGCCTCGACCAGCTCGAATCACCGCCGGTTTACCGATGCCGCCTTGATCAAGAATGGATTTGGCTTTAACGTATTCAGGGAAAAAGCGAAGCACATGCCCGACAAACAAGCGAACTCCCTTCCCCTGACAGTAATCAATCATGAAGCGTGCGTCTTCTTCGCTCCGTGCCAGCGGCTTTTCACATATGACGTGCTTGCCGATATCCGCGGCTTTGACAACATAGTTTTTGTGAAGCGGGGTTGGCAGGCAGACGTCAATGACATTGATTCGTTCTGTGCCCAGATCGCTTACTGCATCCTCGAAAGAGGAATAAGCGCGAGTACCGCACTTCTCTGCAAGCTGCTGTGCTTTCTCCATTCGGATATCGGCAATGCCGATAAGCTCAACACCCGGCATTGAAGCGTAGGCGGAAGCATGGGCTCTTCCCATGGTGCCGGCTCCAATCACTAACACTTGTAACATGTCTGTACACTCCTTTTATCTCTTGTATCACTATTTTTGATGCTTAGGCCTTTATTCCGTTCATGGCAATTCCTTCAATGAAATAACGCTGAAGGAAGATGAAGAGAATGATGATTGGCAATGTGGCCATAAGTGCACCTGCCATCAGCAGGGGGTAATCTGTGGAATGCTGTCCCTGGAAGCTTGAGATGCCGATCGAGAGCACGCGCATCTCCTCGGAGCTGGTCATGATGAGCGGCCACAGGAGATCGTTCCACGAAGCCAGGATGGTGAAGATCGCCAGGGAGACGAGCGCAGCCTTAGATAGTGGTAAGTAAATATTCCAGTAAATCCGGAAGTAACTGCAGCCATCGATTTTGGCAGCTTCCTCCAAATCCTTGGGAAGTGTCATAAAGAACTGTCTTAACAAGAATGTACCGAAGGCACTGAAAATGCCAGGTATGATAAGCACATAGAACGTATCCAGCCAATTGAATTCGCGCATGATCACAAAGCTGGGTATCATCACCACTTGTGATGGCACCATTAATACGGCCAGCAGAGCGAGAAAAATTGTGTTTTTGAAAGGGAATCTCAAGCAGGCAAATGAATAGGCTGCTAGTGAGCACAGGATGAGCTGGCCCGCCGTGCGTCCGAGTGTAACCAGCGTGGTGTTCAAGTAATAGGTTCCGAAGTCAATCGTTTGGATGACCCGAAGATAATTGTCCGGATGCCAATCGACAGGGAGCCACTTCGGTGGCACGGACATGGAATCTGCAAAAGATTTAAAAGAAGTGGATATCATCCACAGAAACGGCATGATCATGAGCAGAGCACCAACAGCTAACAGGATGTGAACTGTCAGACGACCTGCTCTTCCTGAATGGGGTGAAGTATTCACGTCTTGACACCTCCTGTTATTGGTAGTGGACCCAGCGCTTCTGAATATACATCTGGACCATGGTGATAATCAGAATAACGATGAACAGAATGAAGGCTTGTGCTGAAGCATAGCCCATGTTGAAATACTTGAATCCGTCTTCCCAGATGCTGTACACCACGGTCCGGGTGGATTCCAGCATGGTGGTTTGCTGATCCATCATGATGAAGATTAGGTCAAATACCTGAAACGAATTAATAAAGGACATGACCAAGACAAAGAACAGGCTAGGCGTAAGCAGCGGCAGTGTAATTCGGAAGAACTTATACATTTTTCCTGCACCATCAAGCGAAGCTGCTTCATAATAGCTGCCCGAGATGCCTTGCAGCCCGGATAACAGAATGACAGCATTATATCCGATGGTGCTCCAGACGCTGACAAGAACGATCGACAGTAATGCGAATCGCTCATCAAACAGCCAGTTTGGCTGCGGCAGATTCATGACACCCAGTATATGATTAATTAATCCGAATTCGGAATTATACAGCCATTTCCAAACCATACCGACAGCGATCGGCATAGTGATCACAGGTATAAAGTAGAAGGTACGGTAGAAGACCATGCCTTTGATCTTCTGGTTAAGAAGCACGGCCAGTAATGTAGCAATAGACACGGATAACGGCACGGTGCCGATCGTATACAGCATTGTATTCAGCATGGAACCGGTGAATTTCGCATCCTTCATTAGGTTCGCGAAGTTATCGAAACCGATGAATTGGGGAGAGCTTAGGCCGTCCCATGAAGTAAATGACAGAAACAGGGATGCCGCGGATGGTGCCATATAGAACAGGCCAAGGCCCAGAACAACAGGCAAAATGAAGATGAAGCCCCATACCGCTTCTTGTACAGCAAGTTTTCCGACCTTTCGCTTGGTTTTCGCTTTAGGAGGATCTGCATTCACAGTGATGTACGAGCTCACAGGCTACACCGTCCTTTGGGTAGGATTGAAGTCAGCTCTGGGTCATTTAAAGGTAAATAATTTATCTGACCACAGCGCTGACTCAACGTTCATGATTGTTTACACTAATGATCGGCTAAGTGTCATTTGGTTTCTGTTGCAAGAATGGCGTTCATCTGTTCGCCAGCATTTTTGAGTGCCTCTTCAAACGTTTTCTTGCCAAGGAATGCCGCCTGGATTTCCTTCACTTCTGCATCCTGCCACTCCGCGGTTTTTTGGGATACAGGATAAGGTACGGCAAACTCCAGGCTGTCCACAAACACCTGCAGGTCAAGGGATGGAATGGAGTCCAGCCAGCCGCTCTCCGTTCCTTTGTACGCAGGCATCGAGAATCCTGATTCAGCAAGCAGCTCCTGTCCTTCCTTACCGGAAAGGATCTGGATCAAATCCCAGGATTCCTGCTCAACCTTTGTCTTGCCGTTGATAGCCCAGCTGAGTCCATGCACAATGGATGCTTTTTTCTTGCCAGCTGGCAGCTCGGCAACAGCGAGTTTATCGCCGAGGAGCTCAAACAATTCGGGGGAATTCACCGAAATTCCCGGTAACATGGCTGCCTTGCCGGAGCCGAACAACTGTCGGGGTTTAGTCTCCAGCTGCTGCTGGGCACTTGGGGAGTAGCCTTTTTCCATCAAGCTCTGCTCCCACTTAAAGGCTGATAAAGCTTCGGGTGTATCGAATCCGGATGATTTTTTGTCATCGGAAATTACATATCCGCCTGCTTGGGCAATGAAGTTGTAATAACCGATTTGGCTGTCGATGGGTGCTATGAAGCCATATATGCCGCTGGACTTATCCGTCAGCTTGGCTGCGTTCTCCTCTACGGTTTCCCAGGTCCAGGTGTCGTCAGGATAAGAAACTCCTGCTTTGTCAAATAGTTCTTTGTTATAAAAGAGCGCAATGGAATCCTGGAAGTATGGGAGCCCATGAAGCTTTCCCTGATAGGTATACATATCGACGAGGGCATCGTTGTAAACCGAGGTGTCCAGCCCGCTTTGTTCGATAAGAGGAGACAGATCCTTGATCAGACCCGATGAAGCATAGGAATGAAAGTTAGGCCCGTTCATCCAATACACATCAGGACCACTATTGCCCGCTAGGCTGGTCTTTAGCTTAGTCCAATAATCGGCCCAAGGGGTATAAGTGACTTTCACTTGAACATCGGGGTGCTTCTCATTGAAAATTTTGATGGATTTGTCCAGCGTATCCCGCACATTTTCGTCCCAGAGAGCAACGTTAATGACCTTCTTGCCCTGATTTCCTCCAGAGGCATCGCCTCCTCCGCAAGCAGACAGTAACAAACTGAACATGAAGAGAACCGAAATGAGGACAGACATTCTTCTTTTCATCAAATTTCCTCCTTGAATTCATATGATTGTTGAGCATGCGATGGTGATGATTAGGCAAGTGCGTAGTTATGCCTCTTGTGGCGAGATGCCCTCTTTGTGTATGTTTTTGCAGTTTAGTTTCTCCAACAACCAAAATAAGTTCGGGACAGAAGTGTCCCTGTTAACAAAGGATCTTGGTCTCTGTTGGGAAAGATTATATAATCACCTCGCATATTTTACAAGATAGCGTTTACATTTTTGTTTAAATGATTTTTTTCACAATAAAATGCGTAGTCTTTCAGCTTGGGTATGGTATATTATTTTTGTTACTGGAATAAGTTTATATCCCATCTTTAAAAATGTTATAGTGTAGCTAACCTTATTTGACCGATACCGATAGTAGCAATAAAGAGAAGAATTCATAGAAAGGTTGAGCTTGCTTGAACAATATGAAAAAAGGCGACTATAAGCTGATCCAGGCACTAAATCGCTCCAAGATCCTGAACAAGATTCGAACGGAGGGACCAATATCCAGGATCGATTTGGCCAAAAAAAACAGTCTGAGTCCTTCAACGGTTGCTTCAGCGGTTCAAGAGCTTATCCGTGAAGGCTATGTCTCCGAGATGGGAACGGGTTCCTCCAGCGGGGGAAGAAAGCCCATTCTGCTTAGATTCAATCCGGATAACCATTATTTATTTGCCATTGCGATAACAAATTCCATGATGACCCTGGCTCGGATGAATCTGGAGGCCAAGGTTCTGAAGCGGGAAACACACAGGATAGCCGGGTTACAGGGAGAAGCGGTGATCGAACGTCTGCTGAATCTGATGGATGATTTCATGGCTGGGCAAGAAACAGAAGGAGCGGATCGCTGTGTCGGGATTTCCATTACGGTACCTGGCATTGTCAACAGCAGCGAGGGTATTGTGCACTATAATACGAAACTACGCATGGTTAATGTTTCATTAAAACGGATATTTGAGGAACGCTACGGGATACAAACCTGGGTAGAGAACGATATGAATTCGATTGTGCTGGCTGAGCGGCGTTTTGGAGAATATGCCTACCCGAATCTGATCTATATTTCAATTGGAGATGGGCTTGGTTCCGGCATTTTAATTCATGATCACCTGTTGCATGGCATGCATGGCGGCGCTGGCGAATTCGGACACACGAGCGTGGACCGCAGCGGTCTTCGGTGCGAGTGCGGCAATGTAGGCTGCCTGGATAGTTACATCAGCTGGTTAGCTATTTATTCCCGGATTATTACAGCGATAGCAACGGGGCGGCCTACGCTGATCCAAGAATTGAGCGGAGGAGATTACAATAAGATCGTACCGTCCGTGTATAAAGAGGCGCTGCACAGAGGAGACAAGCTGGCAAACGATTTGAATGAAGAAGTGGCAGAGCATTTGGGAGCAGCGATCGTTAATCTAATCAACATGTTTAATCCAGAAGCCTTGATTCTGGGCGGGGACATGGCTCTTGGCAATCCGGAATTACTGAATATGATCCGTGCCTATATCGATCGGCACGCAATGCCGATTCTCAAGGACGACTTGGTATTTGGCTTGGCGTCTCTTGGAGAAGAAGATAAACTCATCGGCGCAGCCTCGATATTGCTGCAAGACCTGTTTGGCTTCTCCTTGACAGAATAATGGATTTGACAACGTTTCCATCTGCATATTATCTTTGTTTCAGTGCTTAAGCGGAAGGGGAGAGATGATTGGAGAAGTACATTCTGGCGCTTGATCAAGGAACGACGAGCTCGCGTGCAATCCTGTTTAACAGGGAAGGAGATATCGTGCACTCCGCTCAAAGGGAATTTCCGCAATATTTCCCGCAGCCGGGCTGGGTGGAGCAGAATGCGAATGAAATATGGGGTTCGATTCTTGCGGTCATCGCGACATGTTTATCTGAAGCGGGCGTAAAGGCGGACCAGATTGCCGGGATCGGGATTACGAATCAGCGTGAGACAACAGTAATCTGGGATCGCGAGAGCGGGGACCCGATATATCATGCTATTGTGTGGCAATCCCGGCAGACGGCCGGCATATGTGAAGAGCTGATCGCGGCAGGGCATGATGAGAAGATCAGACAGAAGACGGGACTGTTGATCGACCCTTATTTCTCGGGGACGAAGATTAAATGGATCCTGGACCATGTGGATGGTGCCCGTGAACGGGCCGAGCGTGGAGAGATTATATTTGGGACCATCGATACCTGGCTAATCTGGAAGCTGTCGGGGGGCCAGGTGCATGTTACCGATTACTCTAATGCGTCGCGTACCATGCTGTATAACATTCACGATTTGGCATGGGATGATGAGCTGCTGCAGCTGCTGGATATCCCCAAGATCATGCTGCCTGAAGTAAGGCCATCCTCTGAAATTTATTCCAATACAGCTTCATATCATTTCTTTGGCCGTGAGGTTCCGATTGCCGGAGCTGCCGGCGATCAGCAGGCGGCTTTGTTTGGCCAGACCTGCTTCTCGGAAGGCATGGTGAAGACGACCTACGGAACTGGCAGCTTCATGTTGATGAATACGGGCGAGCAGCCCGTTAAATCGGAGCATGGGCTTATCACCACAATTGCTTGGGGACTGGGTGGAAGCGTGCAATACGCCCTGGAGGGCAGCGTGTTTGTCGCTGGCTCAGCCATACAGTGGCTGCGTGATGGTCTGCGGATGTTTCGTGAGGCGAAAGACAGCGAGCCCTATGCGCGGCGGGTCACATCTGCCGATGGTGTCTATGTGGTTCCCGCTTTTGTCGGGCTTGGCAGTCCCTATTGGAACAGCGATGTAAGGGGTGCAGTATTCGGGCTGACAAGAGGCACCACGAAGGAGCATTTTATTCGGGCGACGCTGGAATCACTCGCCTATCAGACCCGAGATGTCCTGTCGGTAATGGAGGAGGATTCGGGTTATCCTATCACCTCCCTGCGCGTAGATGGGGGAGCCGTCTCCAATTCATTCCTTTTGGAATTCCAAAGCGATATTCTGAATGTTCCTGTTGAACGACCGGACATCACTGAGACAACGGCTCTTGGCGCTGCTTACTTGGCAGGGCTGGCTGTCGGCTTCTGGAAGGATCAAGATGAGATATGCAGTAAGTGGAGCGCCCAGCAAATCTTCAACCCGACTATGGAGGAAGAGGTAAGGGAGCAATTATACAGCGGATGGAAAAAGGCCGTTTATGCAGCTATGGCTTTTCAATAGCACTTTCTATGTTATAATAAAACATAAGTGAATATATGTCTGGAGACTTGGAGAGACCACTAGGCGCGAAAATTGACTTCATGAAATGAGGTTTGATACTGCGTGCTTTGTGGTCTCTTTTTGCTGTCTTTTTTCATTCAAGAGTAACGATAGGCTATACAGGGTAAAGCATACTGGGAGGGATTTGTTGTGAAGCAGGTACAGTCATTTTCTAGCAAGGATCGCAAGGCTCGGTTTCAGGGGATCGCCAAGAACCACTACGAGCTGATCATCATTGGCGGGGGGATCACCGGAGCGGGAATTGCGCTGGATGCAGTAACACGCGGAATGTCGGTGTTATTAGTGGAGATGCAGGATTTTGCCGCAGGTACGAGCAGCCGCTCGACCAAGCTGGTGCATGGAGGACTGCGATATCTGAAGCAGTTCGAAGTTGGCATGGTAGCTGAAGTTGGCAAGGAGCGGGCGGTTGTATATGAGAATGGGCCGCATGTGACCACGCCTGAGTGGATGCTGCTGCCGATCCATCGGGGAGGCACTTTCGGAAAATTCAGTACGTCCATCGGTCTTCGGGTATATGATTTTCTGGCAGGTGTGAAGCGGGGAGAACGGCGCTCCATGTTATCTGCTTCCGAGACGCTGAAGCGGGAGCCGCTTCTGAAGCAGGATGGGTTGAAGGGCGGCGGCTATTATGTTGAATATCGCACAGATGATGCCAGACTGACGCTGGAAGTTATGAAGGAAGCAGCGGCGCGGGGAGCCGTGTTGTTCAACTATGCCAAGGCGGAATCTCTGAACTATGATGCGAATGGACGGGTTACGGGGATTACGGTTAGAGATATGCTGGATGGAGCGGTCAAGAACGTATCCGGAACCAAAATCGTTAATGCTGCCGGTCCTTGGGTAGATCAGGTTCGTGAAATGGATAAGTCCAAGAAGGGGAAAATGCTTCAGTTGACCAAAGGAGTCCACCTGGTCATTGACCAATCCAAATTTCCGCTCCGTCAAGCGGTGTACTTCGACACTCCAGATGGCCGGATGGTCTTCGCTATTCCACGCGACGGGAAAGCCTATGTAGGTACGACTGATACGGTATACAAGGCTGATCCGGCTCGTCCCATTATCACGGTTGAAGATCGGGACTATATATTGAAGGCTATTCACTATATGTTTCCCGGCGTAAAAATCACTGCAGCTGATGTTGAATCCGGCTGGGCTGGCGTTCGTCCGCTCATTCTGGAGGAGGGCAAGAACCCATCCGAAATATCACGTAAAGATGAAATCTGGGAGTCTCCATCCGGTCTGATCACCATAGCCGGTGGAAAGCTGACTGGTTATCGCAAGATGGCTGATACGGTTGTCGACCTGGTTGCCAAACGAATTCAGGAGGGCGGCGGAAAAGCATATGGCCCGAGTGTAACGAAAACCCTTCCCATCTCTGGCGGTCATGTGGGAGGTTCCAGCCAATTTCCTGACTTTGTTCGCCAGCAAACAGAGGCCGGGGCAGCGCAGGGAGTTGATCGTAAACTCGCTGAGCAGTGGGCCCAAATGTATGGTTCCAATGTATCGGTTTTGTTCCGTATGGCGAAGGAAGGCTCCAATCAAGCGGAAGCTTCTGCTCTTCCTATAGCGGTCCTGGTTCCCTTGATGTATGCGATTGAGCAAGAGATGGCTTCGAAACCGGTGGATTTCTTTATCCGCCGTACAGGTTCACTGCTGTTTGACATCGAATGGACGAGAAAGTGGAAGCAGCCTGTGATTGATTATATGGCTGCCGAATTGAGCTGGAGCGACGCGCAGAAGGCCGAGTACACAAAAGAGCTGGATGAGGAGTTAGCTTCCGCAACACACCCGGCAGCGCATGAACCTCCATCAGCGCCTTCCGTCTCGAAATCGTACTCCAATAAGAAATTATCATCGTAGGGTATCTGTAGCTAGTAAGACAGCAAGGGCTTTAGAGGTGCCATCCATCCCCGAATTGTGCGCACGATGCATGGTGCGGGGCGTGCTTGGATGGTTGTCGACCATATTATAGAAGTAAGGGCAGTGGTATGATAATCTATATACGTTCACACTTGAGAGGAGAGATGACCCGATGAACCATAAAGCGTATGAAGGATCATATCATGGAGAGAAAGCAGTTTGGCTCCAGCACGGCTCTTATGAAGCTGCAATCTTACCTGAAATCGGTGGAAATCTTATTGCCTTCAGAGATAATGACCATGGTTACCGGTTCCTGCGTGAACCTGAAGCAGACGAGATGGAATCCTTTAAATCCAATCCTGGCGTTCACGGTATGCCTGTCCTGTTCCCGCCGAATCGATATGAGGGTGGCAAATTTCCATGGAATGGACAAGTGTATCAATTTCCGATAAACGAAGAGGAGACAGGCAATCACCTCCATGGCTTTTTACATACCATCCCATGGAAGGTTGAGGGCTTTGGCAGCAGCGAAAGTGAAAGCTATGTCGAAGTCTCCGTGACGATTGATGAGCATCATCCGGTGTACGCCATGCTTCCGCACCGGTTTACATTTCGGCTTCGTTATACGCTGAACCAGGATGGGTTGGCCCAGCATGTACTGATCCGGAACCAGGGAACCAGCAGCATGCCGTGCTTGCTTGCTTTTCATACAGCGGTCAATGCTCCGTTTGCTCCTGATAGTACGGCGGATGATTGTATCGTCAGAATCACCCTAGGCGATCGTTGGGAAATGAGTGACCGGATGCTGCCTACTGGAAAGTTCCAGCCTCTGACGCCGGAGGAGGAGCAACTTCGTACTAGCGGAGTGAACCCGTTCTTTGATTCCTTGGACAATCATTACACAGCTGTTCCCCAAAATGGCCGGAATCGAATGGAATTAACGGATACCAAGCTTGGCAAAACATTCGTGTACGATGTCGGCAATTCATATAAAGAGTGGATGGTGTGGAATAGCGGAGCATCCCGTAAATTCTTCTGTCCCGAGCCGCAAATTAATGTAGTTAATGCGCCGAATATGGATCTGCCGGCTGAGGAAATCGGCCTGTTCGGTTTGGGGCCGGGCGAAATTTGGGAAGCATGTTCTCGGCTGTATCTTAAGAACTAGGTTATTTTCCAACAAATAAAGCGTATGGATTGGAAACGCCTGTAACCAGGGTGTCAGCACTCCATACGCTTTATCTTCTTTATTAGCCTCCGTGAGATAAGGAAGTGGGCTCCTTTTTGTGAGGAGAACGGCGTTTCACTCGATCTGGTATAGCAAAAAACACGAGATACAGGAGCGTAAACAGCCCAAGTGCGATGAGTTCTTCAACGAATATGTATACAGGATGAGGTCCTAATAGATCCAGTAGCGAAGCATTCTCCGGCTTGCGCATCAGAAACATATAATTAGATCCGACAGCAATGTTGATCAGACCGACAACCAAGGCAGATACATTCAGGAAAACCATTGTCCAGGCGATGGAAACCCATCTTGGTCGGTAACTCCGTATCCATGTCATATAGAGGGCTGTTAAGATGATGGCGATATGGACGATAAAGAAATGAAAAAAACGAAAATGGGGGAATGGGTACCCCAGGTCAGGTGTAAGTATAGCCTGCATTGCTCCGCCGATGCCAGCGAAATAAACGAGCGGATATAATCGGCGTTCATCCGTAAGCAGGATGGCTATGGAGAGAAACAGGGTGAGACTGCACAATTCGAGCGGAAGCGAAGTGGCTGGGTCCCATATGCCCATGGATACATACCATATGTGTAGGGAGACTTCAGGCAGCAAAAGCGCAGATAGCAGACTCCATTTCACGGCTTTTTGCAGGGAAGGCTTGGAGGCAATGGTAGACCTGAACAAGTACAACAGCAGGCCAAGCGAGATAAGTATGATAATGGCTGCCCAATGTTCACGGGAGAAAGCGGCAAAAGCCTCAGGATACCACGGATCAAAATAGGAACCGATGCGTAATCATCCTCTCTGTAGTTCATTCTCTTAGAACTGATATTACCATAAGGCCGGGCATGGAAGAAATAGGTGCCCTGGGGTACCACGAATCATCAAGAATGAAAGACGGAAGAAAGGAAACAACATAATGAATACACTCCATGGAAAGAAGCGATATGTGTGCATCCTTCTAAGCATAGCGCTGGTCCTCGGTTTAAGCGGATTCACTTATCCAGGGGAGGCCGAAGCAGCTAGCTCAAAATACAAGAAGTTTTTTGATTTCAGCACAAAAGGAGCCCCTATCCCTGGCTACTCAGAGAACAAGGAATGGATTCCGCAAGGACTGGCCCTCGTTCCCGGCAAGAATTGGATTATTATTTCACATTATTGGGGCAATAAGAACAGCAATCAAGCCAGCAGTATCTCCATTACCAGCAGCAAAACCAACAAGCGTATCAAGACGCTTTATTTATATGAGAGCGAAAGCACGAAGCATACCGGACATGTCGGAGGGCTTGCGGTCAGCAAAAGCCATTTATGGGTCGCTTCGGGTAAAAATGTATACAAAATACCGCTGAGTACGATTAACAGCCAGAAGGATTACAGTAACATTGTGATGTCTAAGTATGTTCTTGGCCACAAAGCGTCCTACGCGACTTATTCCGATGGCGTTCTATGGATAGGTGAATACAAGGATGGACAGGATCATGGTGGCAAACTATGTTCTCCGGGACTTAAGGGCAAGCTGCGGGGCTATAAACTGACATCCAATGACGACATGCTGCCAAATCAGGAGGCTGCTTATACATGGAGCACTCCTGATCGTGTACAAGGGGCAGTGGTGACCAAATCACGCGTCGTGTACAGCCAATCCTGCGGCCGTAACAATGCAAGCAAGCTGCTTATCTATACGACGGGAGCATCTGGTAAGGCGGTGACTGCACCACTGACAATGCCGCCTATGTCAGAGGGTATCGCTATGCATGGTGATGATCTGTACGTTCTGTTCGAGTCCGGTGCCCGGAAATACCGGAATGGAGCAATGCCACTTAAACATCTCTATATCATGAATACCAACAAACTGAAGCTGTAGCCCTGTAAAACGCAAAGATCCCATCTGTCGGTTAACCGTCAGACGGGATCTTGCTTATCGCGTTATGTCTGAAACTCACAGCTTAAACAGGCTGCTTCACTTCAGCGACATGGCGCTTGAGCGACTCCTGTCTCCATCTTGGAATTCGAAGATGTTTAGCAGAAGGCGCTCTCTCTCCGAAGTAAACGATACCTTGTTCTACCTCTGTAATCTTGTCAGCATTGACATAGCAATTGCCGCCGACATAATAGAACTGTTTACCGGAGAGCAGGGATGTGATTTTTTCGGCAGTCATTCTCTTTTTAATATTATAGTTCCTGCCATGGAAGCTGACCAAACCGTGCGACCCGGTTTTAAAGAACAGAATGTCTGTCTCCACCACGAAGTCCTCATACATGTTGCGGGATTCCGATACGTGCTTCATCATTCTGATTCCCCCTTTTTTAAGATCAACTAATTGGTAACGCTTACATTCTAACATGTTTTGCCTGGGGTTAAAAGCACTTTTTATTCGCATACCCAAAAAACCCCATACCGGAAGGGTACGGGGCTAGGACTTTACTTCGTATCAGCTGGCTTTTCTGTTGTTTTCTCAGTTTTCTCAGCTGGTGCTTCTTCAAGTGTATTGGTGATGGTTGCTTTATCTTTCAGCTCTTGAATATAAGCGCTCGATCCTTGATATACCTTTTGATTCTCAAGTTGGCCGCGGATTTCCTCTTTCTTATCTTCAAAAGTAGGATTGGTTGCTTCCTTACGGTCAGTTACTTTGATGATATGGTAACCGAAGGAGCTTTTAACAGGGGCGCTGATCTCACCCTTTTTCAGTTTAAAGGCTGCTTCTTCGAATGCAGGGTCCATCTCACCGCGTCCGAAGAAGTCCAGATCGCCGCCTGTGTCCTTGGTAGCATCTTGGTTTTTCTCTTTTGCAATCGCTGCAAAATCAGCGCCTTCCTTCAGCTGCTTCTCAATTTTCTCGGCCTCTTCTTTGGTTTCTACAAGAATATGGGAAGCGCGAACTTGTTCCGGAGTAGCAAAGCTGTCTTTATTCTGGTCGTAGATTTCTTTAACCTCTTCATCCGTAACTTTGATCTTGTCGCCCATCAGTTTTTTTAGCTCGATTTGTGTTTTGGTTTGCTCTTTCAGATCATCCATCGTCATGCCGTTTTGCTGAAGTGCTGACTCGAATTGAGATTCGGATGGGAAGGATGCTTTCAAGTTCTCTATATCCTTATCAACATCGGCATCGGTCACCGTAATGGATTTCTTGTTTAGTTCTTGCTGAAGCAATTCTTCTGTGATCAGAGTGTTGAGCGTTTGCTTACCGCCGATTTCTACAAGCTCATCATACAATTTATCTTTCGTGATGCTGACATCATTGACTTTGGCTATAGCTTGATTGCCAGATCCCTTGGCAAATGGGGGAACGATCAGAACGACAATTAACGCTGCCGCCAAAACCAGCGAAGCAATCATCCAGCCTTTGCCTCCATTGTTTCCGCCATTTGCTGGAGGCTGCTGCTCATACTGTGGCTGGTCCCCTGAATGCATAACAGGAACAGATTGATCCTGCTGTTCGTATGGAGTCGTATCATGATCAGAGTTCTCTGGATAGGTTGAATCGATACGTTCCTCTTCTTCATTAGACAAGCTGCCTGAATCTTGTTGATTGTTCTCTATCTCTTGAGCTTGTCCTTGATCATCCTCGGGTTGTCCCGGGTGGTTTGGCTGCAAATCGTTATCTTTCATTTAATAATTGACTCCCTTCGACTGCATGTAATAAAGAGTTGGTTCATTCTTTTCTTTAATCACTTTACCAGATTAGCTGTGAGTTTACCTTAAGAAAAAATAAAAATTAATAACATCATCTAATAACGTGGAACTGATCATGGTGGCAGCGTAAATATCGTTATGCAAAAGAATGGTCCATCTACAATATAAACATTCCGGTTATGCCGCATGTTATGCCAAGCATTATCACGGACGCAACCACAAACCATAGCACTTTACTTGGGAATGAACGGCGCACCATGAGCAGAGAAGGAAGGCTTATGGCCGGCAAGGTCAGGAGAAGCGCTGCTGCAGGCCCTGCCCCGAGCCCCGCTGCTGTGAAGGCTTGAATGATCGGAATTTCCGCCGCGGTTGGAATAACGAACAGCATGCCCATGACTGAGAAGAAGATTACGGTCAGCAATGTGTTCCCAGCAGCTGCTCCAATATGTGGGAACATCCATACTTGCAGTGCTCCTAACAGCAATACCGCGACAAGGTATGCTGGAATCACACGGATCAGCATAGCGCCCATGCTGCTGAGCCATCTTCTCCATAGAGGCCGCTCGTCGGACGGCTCTGTCAGTTCAGGCTCGTCCAATTCAACAGATTCGGCCCCCTTGGCAAAACGATTCGCCAAATAGCTGATGCCAAAGGTCAGAATGATACCGAATATCAATCGAAGCAGGGTAAATCTCCATGATAAAACGAATGTCATGAAGACAAGTGTTGCCGGGTTCAAGGTTGGATTTCCGATCCAGAACGCCAGCGCCGAACCGACGGATACCTTTTTCTTGCGCAGACCAATAGCAAGAGGGGCAGCACAACAAGAGCACATCATACCTGGAATAGAGGCGATTCCCCCAATTGCTGTGCTGCCAAAAGTGGTTTTGCCGAGCACGCGGAGCAGCCATTGAGAGGGTAGCAAGGATTGAACCAAGGTTCCTAACAAAATCCCGAGCAGTGCTGCTTTCCAAACCGACTTGAAATAGATGACTGCATAATTCCAGGCGGCTTGCCAGGAAGGCGTGGTGCTGCCGGGCTCCATTCCTAATATGGAAGAGCCGATGCTGTGCTCCACAATAGCTTTAAGTGCTTTATCATAATAAGGCCACCACTTCACATAAGTCAGCCCTGTTGCGGCAATGATGATGAAGACCGTGATAAGCCAAATGTTTTTTTTGCGAATCGAATGGTCCAATGCCTTTCTGTCGTCGCTTGCGTGGTTCATGTTGTTTACTCCCTTGAATGTGACTTGTAAACTTTAGTTACCAATCAAATAGTGTAGCACAAGCCGGCGGACCGAAGAAACATTTTGCCGATAATTGTAAGAAAAAGGGGCAGTGTTAGACTTAAAGCCCTCGATTTCATATAATATAATTATTGTGTGCTTGACATGGAATTCGTAAACTGATTGAAATTCCCGGGGTAGATGACACGCTTTTTAAGCATCCGCGCCGGGGTTATTGCGTGTGCTATGCCAAAATTCATTTTATAACGAAGGGAAGACCCGAAATGAGTTCATCGGAAAAAATAAAACTAACCTCCTATTCCTCCAAAGGAGGATGCGGCTGCAAGATTGGTCCTGCAGATCTGGCGCAGGTCATTCGGAAACTTCCGCAAGCGGAACCGAATCCGAATCTATTGGTGGGGCTGGACACAAGTGATGATGCGGGCGTGTATCGCCTCACTGATGACTTGGCTATGGTTCAGACCGTTGATTTCTTTACACCGATTGTAGATGATCCATACGACTTCGGACAGGTTGCTGCGGCGAATGCTATCAGCGACATTTATGCCATGGGGGGTAAACCGCTGACAGCACTGAATATTGTGGCATTTCCCATCTCGACGCTGGACAAGCAGGTGTTAACGGATATTTTAAGAGGTGCTGGCGATAAGCTGAAAGAAGCAGGAGTTACCCTGGTTGGCGGACACTCCATTGATGATAAAGAGCCAAAATTCGGGCTGGCCGTAACGGGCACGGTGCATCCGGATAAGGTAAGAACGAATGCGGGAGCCAAAGTTGGGGATGTGTTGATTCTGACAAAACCAATTGGTGTCGGCATTCTCACAAGTTCGATCAAGAAGGACCTGCTAAGTGATGAGGAGATTCGCCGGGTTACCGCTGTTATGGCGGCGCTGAATAAGACGGCTGCCGAGATTATGGAGCCATATGAGGTTCATGCCTGCACGGATGTGACTGGCTTTGGTCTTCTCGGTCATACACTTGAAATGGCCAAGGGAAGCGGTACGGGAATTCGTATTAGCAAGTCGGCGGTTCCTGTGCTGGAACGGGTCAGAGAAATGGCGGAACTCGGCGTGATTCCGGGTGGCACCAAAAATAATTTTGACCATGTAAAAGAAGATGTCGATTTCCTTGATTACATGGATCAGCTCGATAAGTGGATTTTGTGCGATGCCGTTACTTCCGGAGGACTATTGATCGCGGTTGATGGCTCACAGGCCGATCAGCTTCTGTCAGAGCTTCGTCAAGCTGGACTGGAAGCAGGAAGAATCGGAGAGGTCGTAATGGATCATCCGAATCGTATCGCCGTTGTGGAATAACAATAGCCAGGTTTTGCATCGATAAAGGAGCGAACAGACATGTTTCAAGACATCACCGTTCAGGAATTAATGGAACAGCGAAACACCAAGAAAATTACGTTGATCGATGTCCGTTCCCCGTCGGAATACAAGGACTCCACCATTCCGGGAAGCGTGAATATTCCCGTTTTTAATGATGAAGAAAGAGCCGAAATTGGCACCATATATAAACAGGTCAGCGTTGATGCAGCCAAGGAACGCGGACTCGCCATCATGTCGGCCAAACTTCCGAATTTCGTGAAGCAATTCAAGGAGATAGAGGGAGATAAGGTGGTGTATTGCTGGCGGGGAGGTATGCGGAGCCGGACTGCTGCTACGGTTCTCTCTCTGATGGATATTCATGTCAACCGGATTACAGGCGGTATCAAGGCATACCGGAAGCATGTGCTGGATTCGCTTGAGCATATGCAGCTGGATGCGGAGGCCGTTGTGCTTCAGGGCTTGACAGGTACAGGTAAGACAGCTGTCCTAAAGCAGCTTCAGCAGGAGGGTTACCCGGTTGTTGACCTGGAAGGATTGGCTGGACATCGAGGCTCTATTTTTGGGCATATCGGATTACAATCGAACAATCAGAAAACATTCGACTCGGTATTGTTTGAACGTCTGAAGGAATTACAGTCAGCTCCCTACTTGTTGGTAGAAGCGGAGAGCAAGCGAATCGGCAAAATCGTAGTTCCTGATTTTCTGATGGAGAAGAAGGCGTCGGGAACCACGATTGTGCTTGAGCTGCCGATGGAGGAGCGTGTGCGTCAGCTTCTGGAGGATTATACCCCCGCAGTATATAAAGAGCATTATATGGCTGCATTTCAGCTAATAAAGGGCAGAATTCATACTCCCATAGCTGCCGAGATCGAAAAGCACCTTAGTGAGGAGCGGTTTGCTCAAGCCATCCAGTTGCTGCTGGAGCACTACTATGATCCAAAGTACACTCATACTTTCGGTCAATATGAGGGCCAAGCTCCGATCGTTGTGTCGGTCAACCGAGTGGAGGAAGCTGTGGATGCCGTTAAGGAAATATTACAGAACCTTATGCTTAAGAAGACTGGGACGTAACCCGTCCTGGGTATATTAGATTGATTAGCCACAGTCTACATGAACAGAACGATCTATCGTCCCTGACCAAGAAGGATACGAAAAGTATCTGGTTCTTGCAGGGACGATTTTTGTCTTATGAAATGTTCATATAAAAGAGTAATGATATTGATTTGTACATAAACTACGAGAATCATGGTTGGAAAGTCCGGATGGCTTTCCTTTCTTGCAAGAAGATGATATTATCGTGATTTCACGAGAACACACAGATTGAACTCAAGACAAAAGGAGAATCAAGCATTGAACGGGCAGAAGATACGCTGGGTTTCAGGAAGACAACAGGAAATCTTCTACATATCGGTGATCAGTTTGTTAGGCTTCCTCATCCTGACCGTATTGGTAAAGCAGCATAGACTGGCGTTCGATTTAGCGATCATATCGTCAGTCCAATCCTTTGAGACCCCGCTTTTGACGGATATTGCAAAAGGGCTCTCTTTTATAGGTTCTTTTGGTCCTGTACTGATGTTATGTCTTATCTTGATCGCCGTGCTATATTGGATACTGGGGCACCGCACGGAGATTTTTCTCCTGATTGGGGTTGTATTTGGCTCATCCATGCTGAACCTGTTGTTAAAAGGGTTCCTGCAACGTGTGAGGCCTGACATTAACCGATTGGTTGAGATTACAGGCTACAGCTATCCCAGCGGGCATTCGATGGCCGCCTTTTCGTTTTATAGCGTGTCGGCCTACTTGTTGTGGAGGCATATGAACAGCAGGATTGGAAGGAGTATACTTATCGCTATAGCGGTCACTATGATTCTAAGCATTGGTGTTAGCCGAATTTATCTTGGGGTTCATTACCCGAGTGATATTCTTGGAGGATATCTGGCTTCTTGTGCTTGGTTTGGATTTCTGGTTTGTTATTACGAGAGAAGAATGGGGACAAAGGATTAAACCAATGAAATGAATGATATATAGAACTGCATAACTTTAGAAGGGTAAGGGTAATTCATGAATAGCAGTTTCAAATGGAGGAGAATGAATGATGATGCGTGGCCATAAAATGGATGATGGTTTATCTAAGGAGGGCTGACTGTGGCATTCGGAGCAAGAATGTTTAAAACCGGCCTAGCCGTCACGCTGGCTCTTTATTTAGCCATGCTGTTTGAATTCAAATCCCCTGTAGTAGCGGCTATAGCTTCGATTTTTGCGATGCAGCCGTCTATTTACCGGTCATGGAGATATTTCCTGGACCAGCTGCAGACGAGTACACTCGGAGCTGTACTCGCCATGCTTGGAGGCTTTTTCCTGTCAAATCAACCCATTTCCGTTGGTTTGGTATGTATTTTAGTCATTATGATCTGTATGAAATTAAAAATGGGGGAGACGCTCGGACTTACTTTGGTTACCGTTATCTCCGTAATGGAAGCTTCCGGTCAATGGGATTTTGCACTCAATCGTTTTATTCTAACGATCATCGGTATTATATCTGCATTTCTGATTAATATCCTTGTATTTCCACCGAAGCCCAAGGAACAGTACATCACACGGATTCATGTTGTATTTGGCAAGATGTCACTGCTGCTGCGCACAGCTATTTCTCATGAAATGAAGGATTCGGTATATCGTGCGGAGAAGAAAGAATTGGAGTCTGCCATTAAATCGTTGTCTGACAAATATAATTTGTTTGAAGAAGAACAGAAGAAGCTGAAACGGGCAAAATATAGTCAAGCCAGGCAGCTCGTGGTGTATAAACAATTGCTTCAATCTCTTCGCAAGGGATACGAGGTATTGGATGCGGTGGAGAACCACTATTTCCAGGCCGAACGGTCCCCGGAAATTGACGAGCATTTCGATCAAAATTTGGAGCGCTTAATGAAATATCATGAGCATATTTTTTGGAAGTTTGAAGATAAGCTGAAACCTAACGAAACTGAAGCTGAGACAATGGCAGAGAGCAATGAAGAGTTCTTGGAACAGGTCATGTGTGGACCAGGCGCGCAGCCAGGGGGGCTTCGGCTCGCAGTAGTTGCCGCTGCCATGTACGATTACGGATACCAGTTGGATCGATTAAACCGGGTAGCCGATCATATCAGCCGAGTAGTTGAAGACAAGGAACAGGAAGAAGCTTTATTCTCCTGGCTCCGCAAATAAAGCAGAATCATATAGAAGGGGCCGGTCAATTCATTTGATCGGCTGATCTATCTAAGAAGAGGAAGCCGCGCCCTTCGCTAGGGCTCTGTAAAAGGGCTGTTCGGTAGAAGAAAAACAAAACAACCGCCCATTATGGTCGGTTGCTGAACGTTCAATATTGAATTATGCAGCTTAGGCTGTTATAATAAGCAATGGTCTGTCATTAAATATTTCAAATTTGGTTAGAATATCACAATTATATTATATCACAGACAAATTACGCTGTCAACCAGTATATTAGGGGGATGAACCATGGCTATCAGCGAACAAGATTGGCAAGAAGAACAGGCAAGGGTAACGGATGTCACCCGAAAGATCGGTAATAAAATATCCCAGTTAGAAGTTAGCGTCGGCGATATCCGCGAAGTTGTTATTGATATGCGGAAGGATTTCTGGGACGAAGTGACGGTTAACTTCAGTAACCCGGACGATTTGGGTGAGACCTCCACCAATTTAAGGCAGCAGTCTCAGGTGCTTGCTGAAAGGGAGCACGCCCACCTGCAGTCCAGCAAACAGCTTAAGAAGTATAGAAAGCTTGTTGAATCCCCTTATTTTGGACGCATTGATTTTCAAGAGGAAGGATCGAAGGAGACGGAAACCATTTATTTGGGAACCGGATCGTTCTTGGATGAAGATTCAGAGACATTTCTGGTATATGACTGGCGTGCTCCGATATCCAGTCTATATTACGATGGGGCTCCCGGTCCGGCACAATATGAGACGCCTTCAGGTACGGTCGAAGGCAAAATGCTGCTGAAACGCCAATTTGTCATCCATAGCGGCGAGATCAAGGTGTTGTTTGATACGGGCGTGACCATTGGTGATGAGCTGCTGCAGCAGGTGCTTAGCCATAGCGCAGATGATCGTATGAAGAGCATCGTCGCCACAATCCAGAAGGAACAGAATGCTGTTATACGTAACGACAAGACGCGGATGCTGATCGTTCAGGGGGCGGCAGGCAGCGGCAAAACTTCAGCGGCCCTGCAGCGAGTGGCCTACTTACTGTATAAATATCGGGAGACGCTTAGAGCTGATCAGATGATCCTGTTCTCACCCAACCCGCTGTTTAACAGCTATGTATCCACAGTGCTTCCCGAATTAGGTGAAGACAATATGCAGCAGACCACCTTCCAATCCTATCTTGAGCATCGGCTTGGCAAGGAATTTGACCTCGAAGATGTGTTTACTCAGACGGAACACTTGTTAAATGCGGACGATTCGCCACAGTACCGGGCACGTTTGGAGAGCATATCCTACAAATCGTCTGGAGCGTATTTGGATACGATCAGACGATACAAGGAGCTTCTGGAGAAGGATGGGATGCTCTTCAAGCCGGTTGTGTTCCAGGGCAGGGTGATCGTCAGCTCGGATGAGATGAGTGCAAAGTTCTACGGGTACGACTCGGCGGTTAAGCTTGCTGGCCGAATTGATCTCATGAAGGAATGGATGCTGAAACGACTGTCTGAGTTTGCTCACGACGAATTAAATGCCCCTTGGGTTGAAGAGCAAATGGAATTACTGGATACGGAGGATTACCAAAAAGCCTTCCAAACGATGAAACGTAAGCAAAGCCGTAAGACGGAGAGCTTTGACGACTTTGAGAAGGAAAAGGAAATTCTCGCCAAAATGGTGATCAGTAATTATCTCAAGCCGATTAGACGCTGGATCAAACGATACAGATATGTGGATGTAAAAGGGATGTATCGTAAACTCTATACTGATGAGTCGCTTTTCCGTCTTGCGGCAGGCAATATGGAGGAGCTCCCTCCATTTTGGGAGGATATTTGCAGTCTCACTGTTTCTTCCCTGGACAATAAATCGCTGCTGTACGAGGATGCTACTCCGTTCCTGTATTTAAAAGAGCTGCTTCAAGGTTTCCGCACCAACACATCTATTCGTCACGTGATTGTCGATGAGGTTCAGGATTATTCCGGCTTCCAGCTGGAATTTCTGAAACGTCTGTTTCCGCGAGCGAAAATGACCGTGCTGGGCGATCTCAATCAAGCCATCTATGCACACGGCGAGGCACTCGGCAGTTTGGAGAATCTGGTGAGTCTGTATGGAAAAGAGGATACGGAGGTCATCAATCTGACGCAGAGTTACCGGTCTACTTATGAGATCGTAGAATTCACAAGGCAAATGATACCGGGTGGTGAGCGAATCGTACCCTTTAATCGGACAGGTGAAGCCCCGCGTGTGGTTCAAATTACGGATGAAGAAGCCCTCCATGGCGCTATAGTATCGGATATCAAAGAGCTTCATCAGCAAGGTCTCCAGTATGTTGCGGTTATCTGCCGCACAGAAGAAGAGAGCAGACGCGTACATGAGCAGTTATCCGAGGATATCCCTTCGCGCTTAATCACCAAGTCCACCCCGGCTTTTGAGAAAGGAACGCTTGTCGTCCCTGCCTACCTGGCCAAAGGCGTGGAATTTGATGCCGTGATTATTTATAACGGGTCCGAAGAGGTTTATCACAGAGAAAGTGACCGTAAGCTCTTTTACACCGCTTGTACTCGTGCGATGCATAAGCTGCATATATATCACATTGGGGATAAGAGTCATTTTATCCCCGATAAGGTTTGAATATTTAAGTCTGCCCGAGCCCAGCTCGCGGCAGGCTTTCTTCTATGATCGAGCTTGGTAAGAAGTATCTAGTGACATAAGCAGGGAGTTATCCATTATTTTTCAGTATTTGACCGCTGATTAATAAAATTTTGTGGAAAATGTCTAGTTTAAGGCATTTGAGACCATTTCAGCTATTCATTTTAATGATCAACTGGACGAAAAAGGGAATGGAGGAATATTTCTAAAAAGAAGTTTGGGGGGTTGCGGGTGAGAATTAAAACGAAATTAATTCTTTCGTCTACGATTCTAGCGACGGTTACGGCAATCATCGTGATCATTGCATTTATTACATCCAGTACGACGGAGAAGAAGTTTACTAAAATTATTGAGGAGGATCAAAAGGTCATTTATAACTTGACTCAATTGGAGTCCCTGTTAGCGGGTATATCCAATGATGAGCGAGGCTACTTGTTGACCGGAAAATCAGATTTTGTAGATTCATTGAAGTCGAAACAAGATGGCATCTCAAAGATCCTGGTCGAGACGAAGGACTTGGTAACAGCGGAAGAGGATCGAAAGGTATTGGAACAGATTGAATCCGGATATATCATATACACGGAAGCCGTTACGGAGGTTTTAAACAAACTGGGATATGATACTGGCTTTTACAAAGCAGTGCCGTTTCGGGTATATGAAACAGCGTTCAATCAGGAACGTGAGGTCAGGAAGTCCTTCAATACGCTTATCGAGCAGTTTACAGTACATAAGAATGAAGCATTAGCTAAGCAAGCAGAGCAGATTGCGGACAGCAGCAGATTCCAGAATATGATGATTATGCTGATAGGGATTGCAGCCGTTGTTTATTTCGCCATACAAGGATTTTTGCTTACCCGCTCGATACAGCCTTTGAATCAGATGAGCGAACAACTCACCAAGATGGCCGAAGGCGGCGGTGATTTGGTTACCAGACTACATATAACATCTAAAGATGAAATTGGTGCGGTAGCCGACGGTTACAATAAGCTCGTTGATGGCTTCAGGGGACTTGTCGTGCAGGTTCAGAATACGGCTGAACAAGTGAGCGTATCGGCAGCGACCCTTCAATCAACAACGGAGGAGATTCGCCAGGCCTCTCAGCAAACCTCGGGCATTATGGAGGAACTCGCGGCAGGTGTTGACAATCAGCTTCAGGACACAGAAGTCACCACGAATACGGTAACAGATATGGCGGAAGGTATGAAGCAAATTGCTCTGGCGGCACAAGATGTATCCAGTTTGGCAGCAACGACGAACCAACTTGCGGCTGAAGGTGAGCAGGCACTTATTCATACATTAACTCAGATGGATGGAATACGTACTAACGTGGATCAGTCCGCAGAGTCCGTTCGCAAGCTTGGGGAAAAAGCTGCTAACATCGGAGCTATGGGGCAGATTATTATTGATATTGCAGAGCAGACGTCCCTGCTTGCGCTGAATGCATCGATTGAGGCAGCACGCGCCGGTGAGTATGGCAGAGGCTTTGCAGTTGTTGCGGCGGAAGTCCGAAAATTAGCGGATCAAGCCTCGGATTCCTCTGTTGAAATCAGGCAATTCGTTCATGATCTTCAGCAGGACATCTATAACTTGGCGGCTGTTATGGAGCAGGGCACTCGTGAAGTAACCGAAGGAATGATTGTTGTGCAGGGAGCCGAAAGAGCATTCAAAGATATTGAGCACTCCATCGGTGAATTGCATGATCAGATTCAAGGAGTTACCAGTGCAACCGATCAGATGAATTCCGGAGCCGGAGAGCTCGTACAAGCGATTCGACGGATCCAGGAAGTTACGGAAACGACAGCGGCCGGCACTCAAAGCGTAAGTGCGGCGACGGAAGAACAGTTGGCTTCTATGGAAGAGATCACACACTCGGTAGAAGATCTGAATATCATGTCTGGCAGATTGCGCCAGTTGATGTCCGGATTTAAAGTATAGTTAAGGAACAATAAAATGTAGGGAAAAACTGGCCACCTTGCGGTCATGCATATTCTAGGTAAAAGAACCTACAATATGGATGACAGATAACGCAAAGGTGGTCTTTCTCATGGAAAATAAAAAATGGGATCTGGTTGCACTTGCATCCATACCACTCATCATGACACTGGGCAATTCCATGTTGATTCCCATCCTGCCTCAGATCTCGAAAGCTCTAAAAATCAGCTCGTTCAAGGTCAGTATGCTCATAACCGTGTATGCTGTTGTAGCCATACTGCTGATTCCGATTGCTGGTTATTTATCAGATCGGTATGGAAGGAAGAAGATCATCATCCCAAGCTTGATCATTACTGCGTTAGGTGGAGCCGTTGCGGCCGTGGCCGCTTGGCTGCTGAACGGAACTTCTGCGTATTATGTTATTTTGGCGGGACGATTTCTGCAAGGAATAGGTGCTGCAGGCGCGTTTCCAATTGTTATTCCTCTCGTCGGCGATATGTTTAAAGGAGAAGAACAAGTAAGTAAGAGTTTAGGAATTATTGAAACTTCGAATACATTTGGCAAGGTTGTCAGTCCAATCCTGGGTGCTTTGCTGGGGAGCTTTATTTGGTTCTTGCCCTTTATCGCGATTCCAATCCTGTGTCTTATTTCACTGGTGCTCGTCTTATTTCTTGTCAAAACACCAAAGTCAAGCAGTAACGATAAGCAATCCCTTTCAGAATTTTTGAAAACGACGAAGCAGGTATTACGCGAGAAGGGGCGCTGGCTGTATGCGATCTTCGCCATCGGCGGCATTGCAATGTTTGGCGTGTTCGGTGTTCTTTTCTATCTGTCCGAAACCTTGGAGAGCACCTATAAGCTGAACGGTGTGGTGAAAGGGCTGGTGCTTGCGATTCCTTTGGCGCTTCTATGTCTGTCCTCATATCTTGCCGGTAAATTTACGGGCAAGAACAAAGCAGCCAAGAAATGGGCTGGCTTTGCCGGTATGGTATTATTAACGGGTTCGTTGATCGTAACGGGATTTAGCGAGCAAATCTATTTTGTTGTTGGTATGATGACGCTGGGTGGAATCGGGATTGGCATGGTGCTTCCGTGTATGGATACGCTCCTGACAGAAGGAATTGAGAAAGAGCAGCGGGGGACGATTACTGCCTTATACAGCAGTATGCGGTTTATAGGTGTTTCTTTAGGACCGCCAGTTGTCTCTCTCCTGCTGGGAGCAAATCACTGGGTGCTGTTTGGAACTTTGGCGGCGGTCTCGGCAGTAGGAGGCCTCCTGACCTTGTTCGCCGTGAAGCCGGAGGCAAAGGAAGGCGATTCCGGAGGGAATGCATACCGGATGGATTTCAAACAATCGAAAGCTATAAAAAAGAAAGGTCTTGTCCAGAAATAGTGGACAAGACCTTTCTTTACTTCAATATGCAGCTGTAGTTACTGCCGCTTGTGTGAATAGATCATGGTAATCTAATTGTCAGCCAATATCTGAGTTATCCTGCAACAGAAGAACCGGGATTATCGCTATCTGTTTTGGCTTGCAAGCGAGATTTGCCGGCGATCTGCATAACTATATATATGAGGATGAACAGCACGAGCGCAACGGCAGAATATCGATACATGACGGTATAGGAAGTGGATTTGGCGATAGACCCCAGCACGATAGAACCGATGGCAACGCCAAAATCGAGGGAGTTGAAGAACATACCGTTTGCCATACCGCGCTGCTGCGGATGGACCTCCTGAATCATCCAGGTCTGGATGGATGGCTGCATCGCGCCAAAGCCAAGACCATAACACAGCGCCGACAATAGCATCATACCCGTTGATGAAGCATAGGTTAACAGCAGCAATCCGGAGACCATTAGAATGGCTGCAGGTACAACCAGCGCTTTATGCCCATATCGGTCATAGATCCTCCCGGAGAACGGCCTTACCAGAATAATGGCAATGGCATTGAATAAGAAGAAATACTGAGGGTTGCGGAGATGCGCTTCAGCACCGAAGAGCGCCATGAAGCTCAGCAGCCCGCCATAAGTGATGGACATCAGAAAGTTAAGCAAGCTGGGCAGTATTAATCGCTTATTGAATGAGCTCTTTGGTTTAGGCTCAGCAATCGCTTGCTCGGATACAGGCCGTTCGATGACACGCTTCGGCACTTTTGACGTTAAAACGTAGGCGAGCGGGAAAATGAGGATGTTAATGATGATGGTAATGATCACGAGCGGAGTGAAGCCGCCTCCCTGAAGCAGAGTCAATCCAATCATGGGACCGATCGACATGGCAAGTGTGGTAGATAATCCAAAATACCCCATGCCTTCTCCAAGTCTTTTGATGGGAATGACATCGGCTGCCATCGTTGGGAACGAGGTGCTGGTCATGCCGAATCCGATGCCGAAGAGAACTCTCATGAACAAAAGAAAAGCTATACCGGAAGCCCAGTAATAGCCGAAGGTTGCAGCTAACGATATGAGGAGACCAACGTATAGTAGAAGCCGTAGCTTACCCTTTTCCAGTGCTTTACTTGATATGAAACGGGAAGCGATCGCGCTAAACGCGAACAGGCTTGTAATCAGGCTGACTTGCAGGGGACTTGCCATAAATGCGTCTTTGGCGTAAGCCGGCAGAGTGGTCAACATCATCTGCAAGGTTAGGAATAGAAAGAGGTTGCTGACCATTAACGTGATAAATTCTTTGGTCCAAAGACGCTGTTTTGTGTTGATATCATTCATGTGAAACATCTCTCCTGTTGTTGTGTAAATGTTGTAGGTTGTTATTGATGCGTGAGAGAGTGTCCCAGAACATCTCCAATTGACGCTCATCAATTCCTTCAATAATCTGGCTTTCACATATCCTTTCGATGGCTGTGGTTGCTTCAATCAATTCTTTTCCTGAATCAGTCAAGTAAAGCTGAAAAGCCCTACGGTCGTGGACAGACACGGATTTCTGCGTATAACCTTTTTTCTCTAGCAGATCCAGGATACGTGTGGTCGTAGGCTGGTCTTTGTCTGCTTTTGCAGCGATTTCTTTTTGATTCAATCCTTCATGTTCCCCGATCTGATACAGAACAAGCCATTGCTCAGGGGTAATGTCATAGGGCTTCAACGCATAGGCAAACCATTGGGAAGCACGGCGGTAGGTATAACCTAGATGAAAACCGATAGAGGGGGTGCGATTGGGCTCTTTCAAGAAACAACTCAGACCTTTCTTTTCATGTTTTCTAAAATAGTTGTCTTAACAATTATATGCCTGACATGTAAATGAGTCAAATTTTAAATTATTCTATTCTTCTAGACAGGGTTTCGAATTCTGATGTGGAATATGAAATTTGGAATGATAACATATCTCTAACAATGGTGGACTATAATCGTCATCATAGAGGACAATATCTTATGCACACAGGAGGAAAAAAGAAATGACACAATTGATTAATTTTGCCCACCGCGGCGCGTCGGCAGTATGCCCGGAAAATACGATGGCTGCTTTTGCCAAGGGGTTGGATCTTGGAGCTACCGGGATTGAAACTGATGTTCAAATGACCAAGGACGGAAGGTTGGTTCTGATTCATGATGAGAGCGTCACCCGCACCACGGGTGCTAAGGGATTAGTCCAGGATTATACATACGAGGAACTGTCCAAACTGGACGCAGGCTCCTGGTTTGGTGAGGATTTTCAAGGAGAGCGGATCCCGCTACTGGAGGAACTGCTGGAATTAACGAAGAGCCATGGCACGATCGTAAACATTGAGCTGAAGAACTCGACCATCCAATATCCTGAGCTGGAGAAGCGCGTGATTGAAGCCATTTCGCACTACAAGATGTCTGAGCAGATCGTGATCTCGAGCTTCAATCATTATTCCTTGGTGGAATGTAAAAATATTGATCCGGAAATTCGCACAGGTCTGCTGTATGGCGAAGGCCTGTATAAACCGTGGGAGTATGCCAAGCTGGCTAAAGCGGATGCTCTTCATGCAGATCATCGAGCGGTTCTGCCGGAATGGGTAGCGGAAGCGAAGCAAGCTGGAGTTGTCTATCACCCATGGACCGTAAATACAGAGGAGCGCATGAAAGCCTTAATTAACGCTGAGGTTGCGGGCATTATTACGGATTATCCGGACGTGCTAAGCAGATTACTTCAAACCAAGGGAGCGTGACTTTGTGAGAAAAACATGGCTGCTGGGCTTTGGATTTTTCAGCATTAGTATTACCTGGGCGCTGTATAATGCGTTTGTGCCTTATTTTCTGGAGCGTTATATATCCAGTGTCGCCTTGATCGGTTTTTTTATGACGATCGATAATTACTTTGCCTTGTTCTTGCAGCCATGGATCGGAAGTCGTAGTGACCGGACACATACCCGGTTTGGCAGACGAATGCCATACCTCCTTATCGGTATGCCGCTCGGCGCTTTGTTTACCGCAATTATCCCTTTTCACAACGGAATGGCAACACTCATCCTGTTCATGGTTCTTATGAACCTCGCCATGAGTTTGTATCGTTCGCCTACCGTTTCCTTAATGCCGGATATTACGGAGGAGAACCGGCGCACAAAGGCTAATGGCATCATAAATTTTATGGGTGGGCTTGGTTCTATATTGGCTTTTGGAGCGGGCTCGTTGTTATATAAGGCTCATCCATCACTGCCTTTCATTGCCGCGGGCTGCATAACGCTTGTGTCTTTGTTCATTTTGAAAGCGTTTATCCAAGAGAAGCGCGATGCCCCGGGCTTTCACGCTCAGACGGAAGCCCAAGCCAAGGTGTCCTTCAGGAGCCAGCTCAATCGGACGACAGTCCTGCTTCTGGCGGCTATATTTTTCTGGTTTGTTGCTTATCAAGGGGTAGAGACACTCTTTACCCTGTATGGAAAGAATGAGATGGGGCTGACTGAATCGCAGGCCTCCTTCTCGTTGACCTTTTTCTCACTCGCCTTTGTCTTATTTGCCATTCCGAGCGGTTGGCTTGGCGGAAAATTCGGCAAGAAACGGATGATTCTTGTCGGTGTCAGCGGACTTTTGATTGTGTTCGCACTTGTACCCTGGGTGGAGTCACTGTTACTGCTTCGCTTATTGTTAACCGTTGGCGGTTTGTTCTGGGCATGCATCAATATCAATTCCTATCCATTCATCGTATCGACCGGCTCGGAGAGCAGCATTGGCACGCGGACAGGTATGTATTATTTGGTATCTTCGCTGGCTGCGATTTCGTCACCGCCGCTTTTGGGCAAACTGATTGATGGGATGGGTTATTCGATCCTGTTTTATTGTGCCGCTGGCAGTATGCTGCTCGCACTGATTTGCGTTTTGATGATACGTCATTCAGAAACGGAAAACCCAGTGCAATCGCAGAGCGCATCCGCCAGCCTATAAATGAATCTTTGAGTCAACGAATCGGCCACTCGTCAGGAACGGGTGGTCGATTTGTTGTTATATGGGGGGAATGTAACCGTTCCGGTCGCTGTTGAAACCAGGAAACTGGAATGAGGTGAATATGATGTTTCCCGGTTTCAAAGGCGAACGCCAGGTCTCCTTCACGGCTACACTCCCTGATGCAGGGGTAGCTGTTATTTCATAATTGCATAGATATGAGAGCAGAGAGCATACCTCCCGCCGTTATCTGCGCTTGCAAGTCCCTAACTTGCGACCCATAATAGAAATGGTGATTGGAATACATAATGAATGAACATCCAAGTACGAGGAGGTGGTTATCATTCAATGGATCGCCATGCTGACGATGCTGATAGATCATGTGGGGCTTGTATTTTTTCCGCATCAGGAGACTTGGCGAATCATCGGCCGAATTTCCTTTCCAATCTACGCTTATGCGCTAGTCCAAGGGCACCATTACACCTCATCGAGAACCAGGTATATCATTCGTCTGGCTATAATTGGGGCGATATCCCAAATTCCTTATCAGCTTGCGCTGCATATTAACGGGTTTAATGTAGTGGTCACCCTGGTCGTGGGAGCGATGGTTTTGTACATACTGGAACGTTCGGACTCCCGGCTGTTATCCTGGATGGTAGTCGTTGCAGCTTGTGCCTTGATGAGTGAATTCCCATTTGATTACGGTGCTTACGGTTTGCTGCTAATCTTGATATTCCGTTACGCTCAAGGCAGTTGGCTCGTTCTACTTCATATCATTCTCAATCTGCTGTTCTGGTTCCTGAACAATTGGGAGCTGCAGATATGGAGTGTGATTCCGACCGCTGTGATTGCTTACGGTCCCCAGGTATGGAGTAAATTGGAGACCGTTCGGGTGAGCCGCTGGATCTGGCGTTCATTCTATCCTCTTCATTTAGCGTTAATTGCGATACTGCGCGTCCTTATGTAAGGATAGGAACAACAAGCGAAGGCCCTGATTAATTACGAGGAGAGACATATATGTTAAATATCGCTATTGCCGTCAGCGTCATTTTGTTTGCTGCGGCGGGTTACATCGCATTCATGAACTCCAGAATCATTGCGAATCAAAAGCGGGAAGCATACATTCCTCTTCCTGCTTCGGAATATACCGTTTATATGACACCTCAATTCTCCGAAGAAGACAAGAGGTCGCTTATACCCATTGGTGTCATGGAGTTTCAAGATCGGCAGGAGCCGATGAGAGTCTATTTATGCCGTGTCAAGAATGCTTCCGAAGATTTGAAGCTGGAGCAAGCCGGCAATGTGTTCTTGCTTCATTTGAAGAAGGCAAGGGATAACGGCACGCTGGTGTTTTATCGTACGGTGGAGGAAGCACTTCAGGGCCCTGAGGAGCGGAGCTTAACGGATCGGTTATCAGCTGCAGCTAAGAAAAAACCCGGAGCAGAGTAGATAATCAGGGTCAACCCGCCCACTTTCGGGGTAATGAAGAAATAAAAGACCGAAAGGAGATTTTCCGAAATGAAAACTTATACAATCGGAAGGACATCGGTCTCCGTCTTTATAGGCGATATTACGACATGGACGGGCGACATTATCGTCAATGCTGCAAATTCGGGACTGCTAGGCGGAAAGGGCGTCGATGGCGCGATTCACAGCGCAGGAGGACCGGAAATCATGGAACAATGTATGGAAATTCGCAAGCAGCAAGGGGGATGCCCCCCAGGCAACGCCGTGATTACCGGAGCGGGCCAGCTGCCAGCTAAGCATATCATTCACACCGTAGGTCCAATATGGGAAGGCGGAGGACGACGTGAAGAGCATACGCTGGCAGAATGTTACCGGAACAGCCTCCTGCTTGCAATGAAGGTGGGCGCAAGAAGCATTGCCTTTCCTAATATAAGCACAGGGATCTATGAGTATCCTAAAGGCCCCGCTTGTGATGTTGCTCTAAAAGCAGTTACGAATCTGTTGGAGGAAGATCTACCGGACAATCGTCTGGATCGAATTGACTTTATATGTTTTACTCCTGAGAATGAAGAACTCTATGTTCAGTGGCTTGATCAATTTACACAGGAGAAGGAAGCTCATATATAATTAGATTCAGGGGCGCCATTTTGCGCCCTTGTTGTTTGCAGTCAGTTTTATTTACATATAGCATCTGATTCAGCATAACGAAGGAGCGGGTCCCTATGGTGAGTGAATACAATATGAAGAAAATAGCTGCCGAGCATGCAACCAAGTATGTACAGGCTGGAATGAAGGTGGGGCTAGGCACGGGTTCCACCGCTTATTATGCTATTCTCAAAATCGGCGAGATGGTCAGAGACGGTCTCTCGATCCAGGCAGTGGCTACTTCTGAGGCTTCAGAGAAGCTTGCTGTAGAGCAAGGTATTCCCCTGATTCCTATGCGGGAAGTGGATCGTTTGGATCTCACGATTGATGGTGCTGATGAGCTGGATGACCAGCTGCGACTGATCAAGGGAGGAGGGGGAGCGCTCCTCCGCGAGAAAATAACGGCTTTCCACAGTGAACGGCTTGTCATTGTGGCAGATGATACGAAAGCGGTAACGCAGCTTGGAGCTTTTCCACTGCCGGTTGAAATTGTCCCTTTTGCCTATGAATGGACCATTCAGTCCTTGACCCAGCTTGGTTGCACGGTACAGATCCGCCATAAGCCGGATGAAGGATTCTATGTGACCGATAACGGGAATTATATTGCAGATTGCCGGTTTCAGGAAATTCCCAACCCGGAGGAATTGAGCTCTCGCATAGGCTGCTTGCCTGGTGTGGTGGAGCATGGTCTGTTTATCGGCATGGCGGACCAGGCGATCATTGGCTGCCAAGATGGAACGGTACGGATTTTGCATTCCGGAAACTCAGCGGCAAAGAATCCATTTGACAGTTGATCCGGCGTTCATTAACCTTAATGTCATGATATCATTCGGAGGGTGAAGTATGTCGGATATTCAAGAACATGAGGATTACCCATTACATTTGTTGGTTGTCCTTGCCAGAGCTTATAACGCAGTAATGACACATTCAAATCGAAGCATTAACAGTCACGGCTTGAATTCTACTGAGTTTGGCGTGTTGGATGTGCTGTACCATAAGGGACCGCAGCCGCTTCAGAAAATAGGAGAGAAGGTGCTGATCTCAAGCGGTAATATTACTTACGTTGTGGATAAGCTTCAGAAGAAAAACCTGCTGGTTCGCAGGGCTTCAGCAGAAGATCGCCGTGTTATTTACGCTGAGCTTACCGCCGAGGGGAATGAACTCTTCGAAGCCATCTTTCCAGCCCATCAGAAACGGATGGTGGAGGTACTTAACGGCTTGTCAGATGATGAGAAAGCACAGGCAGCAACGCTGCTGCGTAAGCTGGGGATCAGTGCAGAGAAAATGTTGTAAATTTATACGAGTTCAGATTGGAGATCGTTATGCTAAAAGATATAACCAAGCAATCGTTGCAACCGGAAGTTAAAGAACTCCTCAGCTATTCGGTTTTTCCAGATCCGGAAGCGGTAGACCGCGCGGCATCATTCTATCAGGCGGGAAACAGCCGATTGTTGGGATACGAAGAGGATGGGCTTCTGCTGGGGATCATTGGCTTCGATGTTGTTCAGAATGAGCTTATTATCAGGCATCTGGCAGTTCTTCCCGAGAACAGAGGGCTGGGTTATGGACGAGGCCTGATTCTGGAGCTGCTGCTTGAGGTTCAGCCTAAACCCGATGCAATCATCGCCGAAACTGACGAAGAAGCCGTAGACTTTTACCGCAGTATCGGCTTTGAGGTATACAGCATGGGTGAACAATATCCAGGTATTGAACGTTTCCGTTGCGTTTACGAGGTAGAGAAATCCGGAGAATAAGTAACCAGTTAAAGTATCGTAACTGTCTCGAGAATGGAATTCATGATGTCATTCAAGGCAATATCCCGTTTCACCATTCGTGGTCCACTCATATAATATTGTCATAATGAGCGGGGCAGGGGGTGAATAGGTTGGTTTATCATTATACCGCTGTCGGCGATTCCTTGACTTTCGGGCTCGGAACGATGCCCGGCAGTGGTTTTGTTCCGTTATACCGCCGAATGGCTGAAGAGAAGCTGCAGCAGTTCGTGGCCCATGAGAACTTGGGGGTTAATGGACTAACGTCAGAGGAGTTATCCGATCGGGTGGTTCGGCTGCCGACATATCGATTTCATTTAAAACAGGCCCATATCATTACGATGTCAATTGGAGGCAACGACTTAATCCGCGCCGTAAAGCTTGCCGGTGGTCGCCCGAATCGGAACGTGCTGGATGCTGCTTTGTATCGCTGTCAAGAGCATGTGAATCGTATCGTCGGATCGATCCGCAGAATAAAGTCTGCCGACAGCCAACTTTATTATATTCGGGCTATCGGTCTGTATAATCCATATCCGGCTTGGACAGAGGCAACGGAATATGTGGTTCGTTTCAATAGGCACTTGATAAAGTTAAGTGATGATTATTTTCGTGTGGCTGATATCTATGCTCAATTTCTTGGAAGAGAGAAGGAGCTGCTGTCAGTGGATGGCTTACATCCCAATGGACGGGGGTACCGTGTAATCGCGGAACAATTACATCGGTTAGGGTACAAGCCGCTAAAATAAGCCCATAGATCATCATAAAAAGGCGTCCCATGGTCCATGACCGTGGAGGACGCCTTTTTATATGGCAGCATTCATTAATTTAAGAATAATTTCCTGAAAAAGCTTTTTACGGCCCATTTACGCTCCTGCCGTTTTTTGTACTTGGGCAGCGAGCGATATATATCCAGAGATTCTTGATAAGAGGACTTCGCCTCCTCTTTTTTGCCAAGTGATTGATTCATCTGTCCCAGAAGATAGAAGGCTTCGCTGGAGGAGGATTGAATGGTGTGAAATTGCTCTAGGTATTGAAGTGCTTTTTCCCGATCCGAATCCCGAAACGTATCGGCAAGCCTAAGATATGGCTGGCCATATTTAACTCTTGGGTTGATCTCCAGCGCATGGAGAATGTCAGCTTCTCCCTGAGCAATATGGCCCGTGTGCAGGCGTGCATTTCCAAGATCGTCCCAATATTCAGCGGAATCCTCTAAACTGGATTTTATCGATTCCAGCAGTTTCAAGGCCTCACTATATCTGCGACGCTCTATAAGCAATCTTGCGAGCTCATGGCGGGATGATACATCACTTGGGCTGGCTGCAATCTGTCTGCGGAGCTTGGAAATATTTCGAGCCCGCTTTATCGGCTTTGCAAGACTTGGAGACACCCCGACGAAACGGCGATCCAGCACATACAGGATAAGCAGCAGCACCAGGATCGCTGTGATAGGGTTGCCTAGGATATAAAACAGAAATCCAAAAATAATGAGTTTAAACAAATAGATCCCTCAATTTCCATGTAATGTTTTAGAGTGGATTATACCATAACTTGGATTTATCTGGGTAGGTAATGCTTTGATTATAAGACCTCGAAGTCTATGTATTTCAGAATCTTGTGCAGGTATTGAAAGTAGGCCAATTATAACCGATATAAGCTAGTAAGAGGTGATAATCGTGGCGAAAAAGGGACAGACATTTCAGCATTACAGTTTCGAAACGAAAAAAAAGGCAATCGCCATGCGGTTAGAAGGAATGACGAAGAAAGAAGTTGCATCCGCCTTGCAAATATCAGACATCGGCCGGCTAAAAGTATGGATGCGCATTTATCGTGAGTTTGGTGAAGAAGGATTAGTGGATCGCCGCAGGCGAAGAATCTTCGCAGGCCAAGAACCCGGGCGAAGCGACCAGGAATATTCCGAGCAGGCGTAGAATTTTAGCAATGAACATGAAGGCATGGTGGACGATAGATCGTTCTTATCAGGCCTCTCTCATATGAACATACAAGGGCGAGGATTTCTCCTCTCGTAGCTAGTTCGTTTAACTTCTGGGCGAATTCATTATTTTTCATGCGAACAGGCGGCAGCCCAGCTCAATTGTGCGGTATCGACATAACATGTGGTATGTTCTATAAAGGAGGGATTCATGTGAGCGGGGTAGCAGAAGGTTACGGTGGCTATGGATATGGCTCTTCTGTAGGTGCTATTTTGGTATTATTCATCCTGTTGGTTATCATAACTCGCGCATTCATCTAATCCATCTTTAATTGAACAAACCTAATGAATCAAAAAATGATGACCAAGCACCATGAGCAGTCAAAACGACAAACCGCCAAAAGAGCTTCTTTTGGCGGTTTTGTTATTAAGGAAGCAATTTTAGTGACTACATCATAATCAATATAACCTTGCCGTTTACAAAAGATACAATATCGAAATTCGAGTATCCCCAGGTTTCAATGGTTTTCCCGCCGCCGGTTGTAATGTCCTTGGCTGCGGGATTCCCCCATGACAGCTGCACCTGCTCTTTTGTCATGCCGAGAGAAACCTGGCCTGCTTTAATTTGTTTCCAGACGGATGCGGACCATTTGTATTTTTGGTAAGGGTCGTAGGTTAATAAGGAAGAACGGTCCGCAAACAGCTGCATCACTTCCGAAGAACGCATAGGATAGCTTTTCACTGTTTTTCCTGAGCTTGTTTTGAAGATCACATTGAATTCTCCCTTGTCGTCCGGCAAAATGTCGTTTACCGTCAATTTAGAGAAGCGTTCCAAGTCTTCAAAATCATTCACCCAATACGTCCGGCCGATAAATTTAACCAAGCTGCCTTGCATCGTTTTTTTGATTAAGCCAGCCGTTTCACTAGAGACCACGGCCATGGCTGCATTTTCACCGAAAGAGATATTCGCTTGTTTCCACGTGGCATCCCAGCTGATTTTTGCTTCTAGAAAATCGGATAACAAGGAAGCGGGAATTAGCAGCTCGCCTTTTTCGTTCTCCGGTGCAGCTTTTAGACGCAGCGCGCTATCATTTACTGTGGCCTGGTTGCTGCCTGCCTTGAACGTAAGCACAGTTTCGCCAAACTTGACTTCCACGGATCCGTTTTTGGCCGAATAGGTGCCACCCAGTGCCTGTATAACGGGTTTGGCCGGCACCATGATATTCCCGTTCACTTGTTTTGCATATTTTAAATTGTTGCGGAGGCTGGACGATACCGTTAACGACTTCGACAAACCACCCGAAGATACCGTAATCTGCGTCTTGCCAACGCCCGCAGACTTCAGTGTACCGTTTCTCTGTACGTTCATTACATAAGGCTTCTCAATATCGATCTCCGCATCTTTAACCGGCACTTTAATTTTGGCCCCGTTCGTGTATGTCTCCTGGATACTGACTTCAAGAGTATCTCCTACATAAGGCTTGGCATCAGATATTGAAACCGATAAGGCTTTAACGACAGGCACATCAACCGATTTGTTCTGTCCGTTCATGTGATGTATCCAGCTTCCGTCAGAGCGCTGGGCATAGAAACCTTCCGACAGATCCGTTGCGTTTCCGTAAATGGAGGTTCTTACGATTCCGCTTAGTCCAGCAATTTGCTCCTTGAGCTTCCAACGGTCTTTATACACTCCCGTTGTCCACACGGTTCCGTCTTGGAGCGTCACAATCAGGAGATCCGTCGGCTCATTGGAAACATAAACAATATGAGCTGCATTCTGGGCAACGGTAACCGGGATGATGCGCCCGTTATCATCAAAGTTGGATGTTTCGTATACAACCACGTCACCGTTGTCACGCAGCAGGGCAACACGCCCGCTGTGAATCGTCATGGATTTAACCCCTGCCGGGTTTTCCACGATACCGAGCTTCTTGAATTGATCCTTTTTATAGTTGTCCTCTAACAGCAGCTCTCCGTTTGAGGATAAAGCGGCAAATTCTTGATCCGCATCGGCGATGAGCAATATGCCGCTGAGGTTATTCGCTTTCTTCGCTTCGAACCATACGGTACCATCTGTTTTCAGCCAGTAGGAACCCGCGATTTGCTTAACGCCGCTTGTTCCCGGAACGACCTCGGGGCCTTTACCGATATCCCATTTCACCAGCCGTCCATCCTGCGTCATACCTATGCCGCCGTATTCATAACCGCTGATGGCTGCAACTTTACCGGGCGTCCGTATGGCATGTCGTCCGTCAATCAGGGACCACATGGAGCCGTCATTCATCAGGTAGGTGTTTCTTCCCGCAATATCGCTAATTTGGAGCGTAGACTCTTCAGCAGAAGCGACCACTTGCATCGTACCCGCAAAACCAAGTCCCGCCAGCACGCTAAACAATACGAGAACATACCATGTTCTTCTCACTTACATGACCTCTCTTCACTTTACAATTAGGAATATTTTTCAAACAGCTATATTGATTCGATAAAATCCGAGTTATTCCTGCAAAAAAAACGCCTCCGATATTCGGAGACGTCTTGAGTGGAAAACATATAAAAAAAGAACAAAATCCCTGCAACATAAGCTTGAGGCTGCAGGGATTTTGTTCGGGTGCTCTTTGCAGAGCACCCTCATGGGAGAGGAGAAACCGGACGAAGAGCTTATGGGGAAACGTAAGTCTTCTCCGCGGTTGTCTACGACATTCATTGATGTCGATATTTCAAGGATGCCCGGCTATGGCAGAAATATACATCGCTCTGAAAAAAAGATGCAAGCATGGCATGATTCATTTTTCATATACGGGATGATTGTGTTACGATAATCACTGTCAATGGCACGGTCAGTGAATTGAATTAACAGATAAATGAAACGGGTGAATGAAGCAGTGAGAGTAGTATCCGGAAGTGCAAAAGGTCGGCCGCTTAAAAGCGTGCCCGGTACAAGCACCCGTCCAACGACGGATAAAGTGAAAGAATCCATATTCAGTATGATCGGTCCTTACTTTGAGGGGGGAGCGGCGCTTGATCTGTTCGCAGGCACGGGTGGCCTTGGCATCGAGGCATTAAGCCGGGGGATGGATCGTGCTGTTTTTGTTGATGTCGAGCCGAAAAGCATCAGTACGATCAAGGAGAATTTGAAAGCCACCAGGCTGGAAGATCGGGCAGAGGTGTACCGTAACGATGCAGCCAGAGCGCTTAAAGCGCTGGAGAAACGGGCCAATCGATTCGATTTGGTCTTCCTGGACCCGCCGTACAGGTTTAAGAACGGGGATGAGCTGATGCTCGATATGGCAGAGCGAGGTTTGCTGCAAGATACGGCCGTTGTAGTATTAGAGTACGAATCAAGTTACAATTATCCTGAGAATTTTGGCGATTTTCGTTGCCTTCGTACCGCGAAGTATGGCGAAGCGGCCATCTCGATATACCGTTATGAAATTGCGCAAGATCAAGCTGCTGAGCTTGACGAGGAGGAGTTACAAAATGACTAACGAGAGTACAAGTACATACCGTGTTGCTGTTTATCCAGGAAGCTTTGACCCAGTCACTATGGGGCATATGGATATCATTACACGTGCTTCGAAGCAGTTTGATCTGCTGATAGTAGCCGTGCTGAATAATTTGAGTAAAAATCCGCTCTTCTCAGTAGAAGAACGTAAAGATCTCCTGAGACAAGCAACCTCACATTTGCCGAATGTGGAGATCGACAGTTTCCGCGACCTTCTGGCGAATTATATCCGCCAGAAGAATGCCCAGGTTATCGTGCGCGGGATCCGTACCGTGACCGACTTTGAATATGAACTTCAACTGGCATCCACGAATCATAAACTGAATCCGGATGCCGAGACGATCTTTATGATGACACATCCGAAGTATTCCTTCCTGAGCTCAAGCCTTGTTAAAGAAATTGCACACTTTAACGGAGATACAACAGACCTCGTAAGCCCGGAGGTTGATGAGGCGCTGCGCCGCAAATTCAGTGGTCATGGCGACCAATGAAACGGGAACATACCCAGAAAGCGGCGATTAACAATAAACAGATCAAGGCTTGAAGTTGTATAATGGATGGTAATCCGGTCCAGAAACTGTAGGTCGTATCTTCGCCTCCATGAGTTAAAGGCTCTGTTCGAAAGGCTGGGACATGCCCCTCAGATAACGCACTGACCGGTCTCCACAATAAGACTGTGATTACAAACGCGAAAAGAGAATGCAGAGCTCGCTTTTTCATAAAGAAACGCCAAGAGAGACCCGTTTCCCGCATCATCGACATGCTTTGCAGCTGGGCACTGACGCCGCTCCATGCCATAGCAGCGGACAGAACAGCCAGCTGCAGGGATACTGATGAGAATACCGAGGAGCTGATGAACTGGGCTGCAAGGTGAATTTCCAAGATTATGGGTACAAGATAGGGTGGAAACTGTGAAAGCGGGTAACTGGTTAATACTCTTGTAAGAATGGCGAAGAACAATATATAACCGCCTGTCATCATTAAGGTCTGTACGGAGCGGGTAACGGATTCGCCGAGTAATTTTCCGAAGCTCCGTCCATCCCGCCTATGGGCATCCCGCGCGGCGGTGGCTGCTCGCATCAGAATGGAACGCTGTGCTTGTTTGCTGCGGACTTTAAAATAGGCCGTGGTTGATACCTGTTTGTCCGTAGAAGGAGCCGGTTTACCAATGAGACTCATGAACCAAGCGGCCAGAAGTCCAGAACCCCAGTGAACGATCAGCAGCAAATATCCGGTTTGCGGCTGATGCAGCAGTCCTGTACCAATGACAACGAGAATGGTCATCGGATTGCAAAAGTGAGATAAAGCGGCAAGCTTGCCGGCATCCATGGCTTGAAGCTCACCTTGTTTATACATACCGGCAGCAGCCTGGGCTCCGGCAGGAAAACCTGCTGTCATTCCGGTTATAAGAACCCAGCCGCCGGTACCGGGGAGCTTGAATATTTTTTTCATCAAGGGATCCAGCAGTACGCCGACCCCGTGTGCCCAGCCATAGGCAATGAGTATTTCCACCAATACGAGGAAAGGCAGTAAAGCTGGAAATACGATATTCCACCATAATTTAAGTGCTTCCAGGGTGGCCTTGAAGGCGGGTTCGGGAGCACTGACGACAGCCAGGACAAGCAGGAAAGCAAAGGCGCCGACAAGAAGGGTGCTCCATATCCCGCTTGATGGTTTGACGGCCTTGTCATGATTCATAAGGATTCTCCTTTCTGCGTAAAGATGGCTAGTACAACTTTATGCTGAGGAGACAACCATCAGACCAAACTTGATGGAAGGCAGGAGATTGAAGGCGGAAGGAAGGGAGATACATGAAGAAGTCCGTAAAACCGAATGGCTTAAGAATAGCGCTGTATCTGTTGATGGTTGGGGTTTTGCTGTACGTTGTTGTTTATATGCCGACCCCTTATCTGATATATCAGCCAGGAAGCGCTGAAGAGGTTCGCCCGATGATCCAGGTTGAGAATAGCGATCCGGTAGAAGAGGGAACTTTTATGATGACAACAGTGTCCGCAAGCTACGCGAATATGGCTTTACTGATGCTGTCTGCCTTTAACCCTAATGCCGAGGTTGTGAAGAAGGCAGAGAAGATGGGTGACCAAAGCAAGGATGAATATGCAGCTACCCAGGTGTATTACATGAATTCATCCCAGTCATCTGCGATGGAAGCTGCCTATCGGGAAGCTGACATTGAATACAGCATCAAGCCAGCCTATGTATTCGTGATGTCGATTTCCGAGAATTCGACCAATGCGAAGCATTTTCTGCCCGGTGATAAATTGATCAAAATCGATGGGCAGCCTGCAGAGGATAACGAGAAAATCGCCAGCCTCTTAAGTGGAAAAAGCATCGGTGAAGTCGTGTCCGTCGAGCTTGAACGCAAAGGGAAAACCGTGGAAGAGCAGGTCAAACTGGTAAGCATTAAAGATGAGAAGACGGGGACTGAGCGACCGGGTCTTGGCGTTCTGATCGCAACCATGCAGGAAGTGAAGCCGGCAGATCCCGGCCATACGATTCATTTTGCGGATACCAATATTGGTGGACCGTCAGCAGGGCTTATCTTCACCCTCGAAATTTATAATCAGCTCACTGAAGGTGATTTAACCAAGGGTTATCGAGTGGCTGGAACGGGTACGATCGATAAGACTGGTGCGGTAGGTCCCATCGGAGGAGTAAAACATAAGATTGTAGCTGCAGACCGGAAGAAAGCTGATTTCTTTTTTGTGCCTCGAAAAAATTACGATGAGGCCAAGAAGAGGGCAGATCGGATTAAAACGAATATGGAACTGATCCCGGTGGATGATCTGCAGGATGCCGTGGATTATTTGGAGAAGCTGCCGCCTAAGAGGTAACCGGCGGCAGCAGATAGTCGCTGTAATAGCACTTTATTTCCGGCTGAGGATGTCCGTTGGCATAAACGGCAGCTGCCCTAAGATCTCTCTCCAGCTGAGGATGGTCCAGCGCTGTTGGCTTATGAATAACGGGAAGCGTGGCATGCTGCTTCATTCTTTTCAAGAGCATGCGACCACGATCGCTGAAGCCTAGGATTCGGATATATCCCGGCCCTTTTGCCAGTTCTTCTCGATTCATGGATGCCTTGTCATGATTCAACATGATGTGCAAGAGCATGCGTTGAAGCTTGGTACGCGTATAGCGTTTGGTCTTAAGCGATTCGAGGAGCGCATCGACTGTTGGTTTTTGTAATTTTGATAGTGTACGGTTAATTCGGTATTCCAAACCTTCGGTCACTTCGAGAAAGCCTTGAAGCTGTGCGGGTGTATGTGTGAGCAATGCCTGGAACAAGGGCTGCCGAAATTGTTCCCACTCCATGGGAGCCTGTCCGTTCTCTATTTCTCTTGCCATGATGCTGTACGTGAATTCAGGTATGTAGGGTCTGGCAGCATCCAGGCTTTGTGAAAGTATAATGTTCCTAATGGCGGTGGCACTGGCAATGGATGACGATCCCGGCAGCGGATCATGATACTGCGCGCTTTCTCTTGCTATTGTGTAGGGCGTGATACGGCTGCCCAGGCGATGAAGGGCAATTAGATAATGCAGGCCCAGAGCATTGTTAGGCTTCGTCAGCATGGATTGCAGGTGAATGATATCGGAATCCGAATCACCAAATACGGCAGCCGCCGCCGCTCCGTAAGCGGATGGGAAGTTCATGCCTTCCTGAAGATGCTTTTCAATTTCAGATTGAAGTACACCGGATTCATTCGCAAGCGATCGGGACAGCGGCAGCATCCATTCGAGCGTTCCGCTCTCCGATCCGAATGATAAACAATCCACGACTCCCGTTGCTTCCAAAATGGCTACGGCACCGTGCGCAAACCATTCGGCCGGCTGCACGGCATAGGTGACAGGAAGCTCTATGCACAGGTCCACTCCCATGGCAAGGGCCATTTCAGTTCGGGCACGCTTGCCCGCAATGGCAGGCTCGCCACGCTGGAGAAATGGCCCGCTCATCACTGCAACAACGGCATCGGCGCCCGTCACTTCCTTGGATTTTTCATAATGCAGCACATGACCGTTGTGCAGGGGATTATATTCAACGACAATGCCAACCGTCTTCATGAATTCTTCAACTCCTTGATAAGAATATAACATAATAAGATGGTGTTCCTGCAAAAATAAACACATTGCCTAATGTGGTGGATATGGCGTAGTATGGAGTGACAATATCGGGAAATAATAATGGTCTCCTTCGGGTTCTCCTGTTGACAAAACTCTTTTGGAATCGGTATAATAATCTTTGTTTGTTTGGAGTGATGGATATGCTAATTCAATTTCGAAAATTGACAACCGGCGATCAACCGTTACTGTTCCATCAAACCGTGGATGTTAGCAATGTCGTTAAGGGCCGAAAGGATATTGTTGCTGTTCAGCCACTAGAAGTGGATCTGACAGTAACTCCAACGGTTACTGGTGCGGTGGATGTTCGTGGACGACTGCAGGGCGGGCTGGAGATGACTTGCTCCCGCTGCCTGAAGCCGATCAGCGAACAAGTGAACATCCCTTTTCATGAAGTGTTCCAACCGGTGGAGGATCTTGAAGCAATTCAGGATGAGGATGACGATACTACATACGTGCAAGGTGAGAGTGTGGATCTCACTCCTTATGTAGAAGAGACATTTTTGCTCGACCTTCCGCTAGCTCCTGTATGTAAAGCTGACTGCAAGGGACTTTGCCCGAATTGCGGCAAGGATCTGAATGAAAGCACATGCGATTGTGATACGGAAGTGATCGATCCAAGGCTTGCCGGACTGAAAGACTTCTTTAAATGATGATGGATATGGCACCCGTGTTAGCGGGTTGAACTGATAAGGAGGTGGGAACATGGCAGTACCTCAACGTAGAACGTCCAAAACACGTCGTGACAAGCGTCGTACTCATTTTAAGCTGGCTGTGCCAGGCATGGTGAAATGCGAGCAATGTGGTGAATTGAAACTTGCTCACCGCGTATGTAAAGTATGCGGAACGTATAAAGCAAGAGAGATCATCAAGCAATAGTTTTCTAATAAGTAGTACTTCATCTTTGGTGAGGTGCTATTTTTTTTGTTTTAAGCCCCCTTTCTTTTTCACGTGACATGATTTATACTTTATTTTAGTACCAGGTTCTAATATTTGCGGCTAATTTACATATATGTAGGTTTGAAGAATGGCGGCTTTCATAGCGGCAGAAGGAGTTGTTTCGTCATCGATCGTTTATCCAAGAAAGACCGTCACCAGCGGCTGATTCAGCTGATCGACGAGAATCCCTTTGTTACGGACCGCGAGTTGACTCGCCAACTTAAAGTCAGCATTCAGACGATTCGCCTTGACCGAATGGAGCTTGGCATCCCGGAGCTTCGCGAACGAATGAAGCAAATGGCTGAGCATTCCTATGATCAGGTTCGTTCCCTGTCTCTTGAAGAAGTGATCGGTGATGTCGTGGACTTGCAATTGGACAAGAGCGGTATATCCATATTCGAAATCCGAGAAGAGCATGTATTCAGCAAAACACGGATTGCCCGGGGGCATTATGTGTTTGCACAAGCCAATTCACTTGCCGTTGCCGTAATCAATGATGAAATTGCGTTAACGTCCTCAGCTGATATACGGTTCTTGAGACAAGTGCATCTGGGCGAGAAGTGCATCGCCAAAGCCTACGTCAGGTCCATTGCAGGCCAGAAGGGAAAGGCCAAGGTGGAAGTGTTTACTTATGTCGCTGATGAAATGGTGTTTCAGGGGAATTTCGTAATCTACCGATCGACAGGAGAATGACATAAGTATAGGAGGAAGTTTGGCATGAGAATTGTGGTTGATGCAATGGGCGGCGACAACGCCCCCCAGAGTAATGTGGAGGGTGCACTGATTGCTGCGCGGGAATGGAGCGATACCGAGATTATTCTCGTGGGGGATGAAGTGCGGATTGGAGCGCTGCTTAAGGACAAGCCTTCCAATTTGAAGGTTGTTCATGCCAGTGAAGTCATCGAGGCTGAGGATGAGCCGGTAAAGGCTGTTCGCCGGAAAAAAGACGCCTCCATGGTCGTTGCGGGTCGTATGATTCGTGAAGGTGAAGCGGACGCCATGATCTCGGCTGGCAACACGGGAGCTCTTATGACGACCGGTCTGCTCGTCGTGGGCAGGATGAACGGAATCGAGCGCCCTGCGCTGGCACCCATGATCCCTACGCTTGATGGTAAAGGTATGCTTGCCCTGGACCTCGGCGCGAATATGGACTCCAAGCCCGAGCATTTGCAGCAGTATGCCTTAATGGGCAGTTTGTATCGCGAGAAGGTGCATGGAATCGCTAAACCGCGGGTTGGCCTGTTGAACGTCGGAACCGAGCCGGGCAAGGGCAATGAATTGACGAAGCATGCTTATCCGCTATTGGAACAGCTGCCTATTCATTTTGTTGGGAACGTTGAGTCCCGAGACGTCATGAATGGGGTATGTGACGTGCTCGTATGTGACGGGTTCTCGGGCAATATTTTGTTGAAATCGATTGAAGGAACAGCTGATGCACTCTTTTCGCTGTTGAAAGAGCAGTTCAGCAAGTCGCTTAAGACCAAGATGGCTGCCGCCTTGATGATGCCGGAGCTTCGGAGCTTGAAATCGACGCTCGATTATAAGGAGCATGGCGGAGCGCCCTTGCTTGGACTAAGCGGCTTGGTTGTCAAAAGCCACGGTTCTTCAGATGCGAATGCAGTCAAGAACGGCATTCGCCAAGCGCGAACAGCGCTTCAGAATCGGTTGGTAGAGAGCATTTCGAATGAAATCAGCGGGAAGTGAGTGAGGAAATGAACAATTTGCGTCCGGTCGGTATTATCGGCACAGGCAAATACGTACCTGAGAAGATATTGTCGAATAGCGATTTAGAGAAAATGGTAGATACAAGTGATGAGTGGATTGTCTCAATGACTGGGATTCGTGAGCGTCATATCGCTGCACCGGATGAAGCGACGTCAGATATGGCTTATCATGCGGCAGTGAATGCATTGAAATCCGCCGGTATGGCTGCTGAGGATCTGGAATTGATTATTGTGGCGACGATTACGCCGGATATGTTCTTCCCGTCCACAGCATGTCTGCTTCAGGATCGCCTTGGAGCCAAGAAAGCAGCAGCTTTTGATCTGTCGGCAGCCTGCTCAGGTTTTGTATACGGCCTGGCAACAGCCACAAATTTCGTAAAAACTGGCATGTACAATAACGCTCTGGTCATCGGGGTGGATTGTTTGTCCCGTATTACGGATTACACGGATCGCAATACCTGCGTTCTGTTTGGCGACGGAGCTGGCGCTGCCATTGTCGGCGAAGTGCCGCAAGGCCGTGGATTCCAAGCCTTTGATCTGGGTGCGGAAGGCGCAGGCGGAGCACATCTGTATATTGAAGCAGGCGGTTCAAGATTGCCGGCTTCCGCTGAAACGATCAATACTAACAAGCATTATATTTACATGAATGGCCGCGAGGTGTTCAAATTTGCAGTGCGCGTCATGGGCTCTGCGACTGAAGCTGTATTAAACAAAGCGGGTCTCGACAAAAAAGATGTTGACTTATTCATCCCTCATCAAGCGAACATCCGAATTATTAAATCGGCAATGGAGCGGCTGGAACTTCCGGAAGAGAAGGTTGTGATCAACGTTGATAAATATGCGAACACGTCGGCGGCTTCCGTACCACTTGCTCTTGTCGAAGCGCAGGAGTCCGGCCGTCTAAAAGAAGGCGATAAAGTGTTGATGGTTGGTTTTGGCGGAGGATTAACATGGGGTTCCTCCGTGCTGATCTGGTAACCAAAGGGCTATACCTAGTGATATAAGAGAAAGGAGCCAACGATTGTGGGTAAAACAGCATTTATATTTCCAGGTCAAGGCGCTCAGTCCGTCGGAATGGGAAAGGATGCCTACGATGCGGTTCCTTCCGCAAGGGATCTTTTTCAGAGGGCTGATGATCAGCTTGGATTTGCACTCAGTTCCATTATTTTTAATGGGCCTGAGGAAGAATTGAAACAAACGGCAAATACTCAACCGGCTCTGTTAGCAACCAGCGTGGCTTACCTGGAAGCGATTCGCAGCAAGGGGGTCGAGCCCGATTACGTTGCGGGACACTCCCTGGGAGAATACAGCGCGCTTGTATGCGCAGGCGTACTTTCGTTTGAAGAAGCTGTATCGATCGTCAGAGCTCGCGGGGAATACATGGAGGCAGCAGTTCCAGGAGGACAAGGTGCAATGGCTGCCGTGCTAGGTGCAGACCGTGAGGCATTATCCGAGCTGTGCAAGAATATTACCGCAGAGGGACATGTTGTAGAACTTGCAAACATGAACTGTCCGGGGCAAATCGTCATCTCGGGATCAGCGGCTGGTGTTGCAGCTGCTGCAGAAAGAGTCAAGGAAGCTGGCGGCAAGCGGGCCATTCCGCTCGAAGTCAGCGGACCTTTCCATTCATCCATGATGAAGGAGGCGGCTGAGCGGCTGGCCAGCAAACTGGAGCAGGCTTCGTTCAATACTCCTTCCGTACCGGTAGTAGCTAATGTGACGGCTCGTCCGGTGGAGGATGCCGCTGCCATACGCGGTTTGCTGGTGGAGCAGGTATATTCTCCTGTACTATGGCATGACAGCGTGGAATGGATGATCTCTCAAGGTGTGGATACCTTCGTCGAGATTGGTCCTGGCAGTGTTCTCAGCGGTCTGATTAAGAAAATCGATAAATCGGTTAAAGTTATCAATGTGAATAGTCTGGACAGTGTCAGCCTGTTGGAAACGCTGGAATAGATAACGTTTGATAATAACCAGATCACTCTGGAAAGGAGGAACAGGTATGAGTGAAGCTCTAAAAGGACAGACTGCGCTTGTTACGGGTGCTTCCCGGGGCATTGGCCGGAGCATTGCTCTTGGGCTAGCAGACTTGGGCGCTAATGTGGCTGTCAATTATGCAGGAAGCGAAGCGGCTGCTGCAGAAGTTGTGGAAGCGATCCAGGCTAAGGGCGTATCGGCCATCGCCATTAAGTCTAACGTTGGACGGACCGAAGAAGCCGATGCTATGGTCAAGCAGGTACTCGAGACTTTTGGTCGAATTGATATTCTGGTGAATAATGCGGGGATTACTAGAGACAATCTAATTATGCGCATGAAGGAAGAGGAGTTCGATCAGGTAATCGAAACGAATCTGAAAGGGGTATTCAATTGCCTCAAAGCGGTAACGCGTCCCATGATGAAACAGCGTTACGGACGTATTATCAATATATCCTCCGTTGTCGGGGCGCTTGGCAATCCGGGACAAGCTAACTATGTTGCGGCCAAAGCCGGCGTTATCGGTCTGACCAAATCTGCTGCACGGGAACTGGCTTCCCGCGGGATTACCGTAAATGCAGTGGCGCCTGGTTTCATCGATACTGACATGACCCGGGAACTTCCTGAGGATATGAGAGAAGGCCTGCTTGGCGGTATACCGCTGGCCCGTTTGGGCCAGCCGGAAGAGATTGCCGGCGTGGTTGCTTTTCTAGCATCTTCCAGTGCATCTTATATGACTGGACAGGTGCTTCACGTGGACGGCGGCATGTATATGTAGGGCCGCTAAATGCTCAGGTATGGACTACTGGGCACTTCAATCGTTTTCAAATGCCTTCTATGGCAATTTGAAGTCATATCTCGTATAATTACCAAGAGGAGGTGAGCCGGATGTCCGATGTATTGGAACGCGTGAAACGCATCGTTATCGACCGCCTGGGTGTTGACGAAGCTGACGTAACATTAGAAGCATCTTTCAAAGACGACCTTGGAGCTGATTCTCTCGATGTAGTTGAATTGGTGATGGAGTTGGAAGATGAGTTTGATATGGAGATCTCTGATGAAGATGCGGAGAAAATTACGACCGTAGGTGAAGTTGTAAATTACATACAATCTCATACCTAAGTCTTTACAGTTAAGTCCCGTTCTTTAGCAAGGCGGGACTTCTCCACATTCAATTATAGCTTCAATGCGAACAAGTGATAGATTACTACTGTCTTCGTTCATCTGAGACCTGTTACTTGGGTTGTACAGATGGACAGGCAGTCCATATAGAGGTGAACCTGGTTTGAAACAAAGAGTCGTTATAACGGGAATGGGAGTCATGACTTCCATCGGTCAGGATATTGATACATTCTGGAATAGTTTGATGGAAGGCAAATCTGGTGTATCCCGCATCGAAGCGTTTGACGTGAGCGATTACACCACCCAGATTGCCGCATCCATGAAGGATTTTAATCCAGAGGATTACATGGACCGCAAAGAAGCCCGCAAGATGGACCGTTTTGTGCAGCTTGCGGTTGCAGCCGGCTCCAAGGCCCTTGAGGACAGCGGACTTGAGATTGGTGTAAACGCCGATGCAGAGCGGGTTGGCGTTTCGATAGGCTCGGGTATCGGTGGTTTGGGAACATGGGAAGATCAGCATAATATCCTGCTGGAGAAGGGCCCGAAGCGTGTCAGCCCATTCTTTATTCCGATGATGATCGCGAACATGGCCTCAGGCCAAATGTCGATCAATCTGGGAGCCAAGGGACCTAACACCACACAGGTTACAGCTTGTGCTACCGGTACGCATTCAATCGGTGATTCATACCGCTTGATTCAGCGCGGTGATGCAGATGTCATGATCTGCGGCGGAGCGGAAGCAACGATTCGTCCGACAGGGATGGCAGGTTTCTGCGCCATGCGTGCGATGTCTACCCGCAATGATGAACCGGAGAAGGCGAGCCGGCCATTTGATACGGGCCGTGACGGCTTTGTCATGGGCGAAGGCGCTGGTGTACTCGTGATCGAATCCCTGGAGCATGCATTGAAACGCGGTGCTAAAATTTACGCCGAGGTTCTTGGCTATGGCCTGAGCGCTGATGCCCATCATATTACTGAGCCTGATCCGGATGGAGCAGCTCGCTGCATGCAGATGGCGATTCGTGATGCGGGCATTTCGCCTGAAGACGTGGATTACATTAATGCCCACGGTACTTCAACTCCGGTTGGTGACCGTTCCGAAACGAAGGCTGTGAAGATGGCTCTTGGTGATCATGCCTATAAAGTGGCCGTAAGTTCAACGAAATCGATGACAGGTCATCTGCTGGGAGCGGCTGGCGGCGTCGAAGCGGTTATTTGTGGACTGAGCTTGAAGAACCAAATCATTGCACCAACGATTAACCTGGAGGATCAGGATCCGGAATGCGATCTTGATTACGTACCTAACCATCCGCGCAAAGCCGATTTGGATATCGTAATGTCCAATTCGTTCGGGTTTGGCGGACATAATGCTACGATTATCCTGAAAAAATACGCCGAATAAGGGGACAGTGTGTTGAGTGGAGATCTGAAGCAGTTACAGCATAAACTTCAAATCCAGTTTCGCAATGCAATGCTGTTGAAGCAGGCCTTTACCCACGCGTCTTATGTAAACGAACATCGCTTCAGTCAGAGTCAGGACAACGAGCGTCTTGAATTTTTGGGAGATGCGGTTCTGGAGCTGACCGTCAGCGAATTCTTGTACAACCTTTTTCCAGACCGACCTGAAGGTGAGTTAACCAAGCTGCGGGCCGCTATCGTATGCGAGCCCTCTCTGGTGCAATTTGCAGTAGGTTTGGATTTTGGACGTTACGTTCTGCTAGGAAAAGGAGAGGAAATGACGGGCGGACGCACTCGCCCGGCTCTTCTGGCTGACGTATTTGAATCATTTGTGGGGGCGCTTTATCTGGATCAGGGGTTGGAAGCGGTTCGTTGTTTTTTGAGCGACCACGTCTTTCCGACGGTGACCGTCAACGGTCGTCCGCAGATGAGCGACTATAAGACCGAGCTTCAGGAACTGACCCAGCATCACGGCATGGGCGCACTGGAATATCGTATCGTAGAAGAGCGAGGACCGGCACATGAGCGGGAGTTTGTCTCGGAAGTATACATGGGAAGCGAATGTCTTGGACGCGGAAGCGGCAGATCCAAGAAAGAAGCCGAGCAGCAGGCAGCGGCAGTAGCCTTAAAGCAGCTGAAACGTGCGGATGCCTAAAGCTTCGCTGATGTGATGACAAACAAAGAGCAAAGAGCAGTCAAGCGGATAACCGGACCCGGATTAGGATGACTGTTTTTTGCTCTTTTCGTTGTCTATCTTTTGGTATAAGGATGAATGCTTCTCTTGGATGTATGGCGTCCAAAGAAGGCGGTGAAGCCGATTCTACTTATGGTACAATAGCAAGAGAGGTGATAGGTCGAATATGTTTTTGAAACGGATCGAGTTAGCAGGTTTTAAATCATTTGCCGACAAGACGGAAATGGAATTTGTTCGGGGCATTACCGCCGTTGTAGGTCCGAATGGCAGCGGCAAGAGTAATATTTCCGATGGCATCCGCTGGGTGCTTGGCGAGCAGAGTGCCAAATCCCTTCGCGGTGGCAAAATGGAGGACATTATCTTTGCCGGGAGTGATGCGCGTAAAGCGGTCAACTATGGCGAGGTTTCGCTTACACTGGATAATGTTGACCATGTATTACCGCTGGATTTTAATGAGGTCACCGTAACCAGACGAGTGCACCGCAGCGGGGATAGCGAATATTTCATCAACAGGCAGTCATGCCGTTTAAAAGATATCACCGAGCTGTTCATGGATACTGGAATAGGTAAAGAAGCTTACTCCATCATTGGACAAGGCCGTATCGAGGAAATTCTGAGCACAAGATCTGAAGATCGCCGGGGGATTTTTGAGGAAGCATCCGGTATCGTTAAATATAAATCTCGTAAAAAAGAGTCTGTACGCAAGCTGGATGAAACGGAGCAAAATCTGCTGCGCATCCATGATCTGGTGACGGAGCTTGAGGATCAGATTGGACCGCTGAAAGAGCAGTCCGAGAAAGCGATCCGTTACAAAGAGCTTCGTGAGGACCTCAAGCATAAAGAAATATCCCTGTATGTGTATCAAATTGAGCAGATACATACCTCATGGAGCGAGGCCAATACCAAGCTGGAACAGTTGAAGGAAGAGCAGCTTGCACTGTCCACTGTAGTATCCGCTCACGATGCCAAGTTGGAGAGTGACAGATCGGCGCTTCGCCAGCTCGAAGAAGAAGTTGAAGATCTCCAGAATCAGCTGCTCCAATTCAGTGAGTTGTTTGAGAAAAGCGAAGGCTACGGTGAGGTTCTCAAGGAACGCCGTCGTAATCTGGAACGCACGCGTGAACAATTGGAGGACAGCTTGCATTCGGGTGATCAACGCTTAAGCGAGCGGGTAGGCGAGCTTTCAACCATGAAGAGTAAGCTGCAGGAGCTGCAGCTTGAATTAACCCAGGTGCGGGATCAGCTGTCTGCGGAGGAAGCGAAGCTGGTGGGCGTGACCGGCGGGATCAGCCAACAGCAGGAAGAGAGTTTAAAAGGGAATTTACTGGAGCTCATGAACCAGATGGCCCAAGCCCGAAATGAAATCCGTTACGCCGACCAGCAGCAGGAAGCGCTTGATCGACGAATGAATCGGGCTCAAGAGGAATCCGGTAAGTGGGAAGCGATGAAAGAGGATTTACTGCGCCGCAAAGACAGCATTGATCGAAGCATTGAACGTTTTGGCAAGGAGATTGCGGATCTTCGAAGCGGTTATATTAGCGAGAGTGAGCGGTATCAATCCCTCCAGAAATTACAGGAAGAAACACAGGGCGCGATTCGAAAATGGGAGCAGAAACGGGAAGCGCAAATTTCCCGCCGGGATACCATGAAAGAGCTTCAAGACGACTTCGATGGATTTATGCTTGGCGTTAAGGAAGTGCTGAAGGCTTCCCGCAAATCCATGCTCCATGGTGTTCACGGGGCAGTTGCAGAGCTTATTCGCGTACCGGAAAAGCTGGAGCTTGCCATGGAAACGGCGCTTGGGGCATCGGTTCAGCATATCGTCATGGAGAACGAATCCGTATCCAGGCAGGCGATTGCCTTCTTGAAGCAGCGCCAGTTGGGACGCGCGACCTTTCTGCCCTTGGATGTCATCCGTCCACGGACAGTATCTGCATCGGACAGGAATTTGGCCGAAGGCGAAGCGGGGTTCGTAGGCTTTGGTTCCGAATTGGTTCAATATGACACAAGGTACAGCAATATTGTCGGCAGCCTTCTTGGTAATGTCGTCATTGCCGAGACCTTGGAGCAAGCGAACAAGATTGCTGCAAGGTTCTCCTATCGTTTCCGTGTCGTTACTCTTGAAGGAGATGTGGTTAACGCAGGCGGATCCATGACAGGCGGCAGTCAGCACAAAAAAACGAACAGCCTGCTTGGACGCAAACGTCAGCTGGAGCAGCTGGATCAGGAAATTTCGGAAACCGAGATGCAGCTGGAGAAGCTCCGGCAGGGCATTGAAGGTGTTCGGAATCAAATGATACAGTCTCAGGACAAGCTGGACGAGCTTCGTAAAGCGGGAGACGATAAACGGATTGAGGAACAGCAGGCAGCCGGAGACCGTAAGCAGCTTGAACATGAGTTGCGTCACGTCCTGGAGCAAGCCGAGCTGGCAGGTGAAGAGAAGAGCAGTCAAGAGAAGGAAGCCAAGGAGATTCAGCAAAGCCGGGAACGGGCACAGAAGCTGTTGTCCGAGCTGGAGGAGGAAGAGAAATCGACTCATCTGGCCATTCAAGCAGCTGAATTTGCTCGTAAAGCAAACGAGTCGGCCAAGGAAGAACTTCAGAGTCAGCTGACCATTCTAAAGGTCCGCGAAGGTAAGCTGGATCAGGAAACCTTCTCGCTGGAGGAACAGCTCAAGCGTCTGCAGTCCGATGTCGACAATCACGAGAAGGAGCAGAAGCAGAATCGTACGATGCTGTCCTCTGTTCAGGCAGATCTGAATCAGAATGAAAGCGAAAGTGTAAAGCAAATCGAGGATTTGAACCAGTACAAGCTGAAGAAGGAAGAGGCAACGCAGCAGCTTGAATTCAAGCGGGCTGCACGTACCGCACTAAGCCGGAAGCTGGAGCTTGAAGAGAGCGAGACCAAGGAACAACGGACACAGCTGAGAGCGGTGGATGAACAGCTTCGGCAGACCGAGATCGGAGTAAACCGGCTTGATGTGGAGCTGGAGAATATTTTGAAGAAATTAAGCGAGGACTATGAGCTGAGTTACGAGCTTGCCAAACAGCGGTATCCGATTCCGGAAGATATTGCTGCCGCTCAAAACGAAGTGCGTGATTTGAAGCGGTCTATATCTGCTCTCGGAGACGTGAATCTGGGTGCTATTGAAGAGTACCAGCGAGTCAATGAGAGATATCTGTTCCTGAGCGAGCAGAAGGCAGATCTGGTGGAAGCCAAAACAACGCTGTACCAGGTTATCAAGGAAATGGACGATGAAATGTCCAAGCGCTTCAAGCTGACATTCGATGCCATCCGGCGCGAATTCGGGACGGTGTTTACGAAGCTGTTCGGAGGTGGACGAGCCGACCTGATCCTGATCGATCCGGATCGATTACTTGAGACGGGGATCGATATCGTGGCCCAGCCTCCTGGCAAGAAGCTGCAAAATCTGCAGCTGCTCTCCGGTGGTGAACGTGCATTAACCGCCATGGCGCTCCTCTTTGCGATTCTACAGGTCAAGCCAGTTCCGTTCTGCGTGCTGGATGAAGTCGAAGCGGCCCTTGATGAAGCGAACGTGGTTCGCTTTGCCCAGTATCTGCGGGAGTTCTCGGAACAAACACAGTTTATTGTGGTCACCCACCGCAAAGGGACAATGGAAGAGGCTGACGTACTGTACGGCGTCACAATGGAGGAAGGCGGCGTATCAAAGCTGGTATCCGTCAAGCTTGAGAATGAGGAAGCGGAGATTGCCTAATTTAACATAACGACATGGAGGGTACGTATGAGCTTTTTTAAGAAGTTAAAAGAGAGCATTTCCAGCAAAACGGAAAACGTAACAAAGCAATTCCGCGATGGATTGGAAAAAACGCGTAAGGGGTTTATCGAGAAAGTATCAGATCTGGTCATTCGCCGTAAAAAGATTGATGAAGAGTTCTACGAGGAACTGGAGGAAATCTTGATTGGCGCAGATGTCGGTGTCAATACGGTGATGGACCTGATGGACGATCTGCGTGCCGAAGTGAAGAAACGCCGCATTGAGGATGCCGCTGATCTGCAGCCGGTATTGTCGGAGAAATTGATGGGCCTTCTTCGGGATGACACCAGCAATGAGCTGCGTGAGAACCCAGATGGAATTACGGTTATCCTGTTTGTCGGCGTAAATGGGGTCGGTAAAACAACAACCATCGGTAAACTTGCTCATCGTTACAAGCAGGAAGGCAAGAAGGTGCTGCTTGCAGCGGGAGATACATTCCGTGCTGGGGCAATCGAACAGCTCGAAGTATGGGGCGAGAGAGTCGGCGTAGAAGTTATTAAACAACAGCCTGGCTCGGATCCGGCGGCCGTCATGTTTGATGCGGTTCAGGCAGCCAAACAGCGGCAAGCGGACGTGCTGCTCTGTGATACGGCGGGACGCCTTCAGAACAAATCCAATCTGATGGAAGAGCTGAACAAGATCTTCCGCGTCATTCAACGGGAAATTCCAAGCGCACCCCATGAGGTCTTAATGGTGCTTGATGCCACGACGGGTCAGAATGCACTGAGCCAAGCGAAGCTTTTCGGTGAGAAAAGCGGCGTTACGGGTCTCGTGTTAACCAAGCTGGACGGCACTGCAAAGGGTGGTATTGTAATCGCGATCCGGCAGGAGTTAAATCTGCCGGTGAAGCTGGTGGGTCTTGGCGAGAAGATGGAGGATCTTCAAACCTTTGATTCGGAACAATTCGTTCATGCTCTGTTCGCAGGCTTGATCAAGGAAGAAGAGAGTACAGAGCAACAAGGTTAAACTTCTGCGCTTAGTTAATTCGAATAGATACACATAAGGACCGAAAGTGATGCTTTCGGTCCTTTTTTACGTACGGTCGGTTTATGTTATATCTTAACGATCAGGAAGAAACAATTCGAACGAATTCAATTGAACGAAGCGGGATGATCGCAGTATTGGTCGGCGGGCCGTAGATGATAGGGGGGACTTCTAAGGTTATGGTTCCAGTGCCTACTTTCGTGAGCGTACCGACGATCACATCTCCCGACACGGTTACTTCGGTTTCTGATCCAATGAATCCTTGCAGCCAATCTACATAGCGCATATGGATATCCCTCCTTGCTGTAATGGGAATTCACGCTGACTAGCGGGCGTCCAGAATATTATTGAACGGACGTAATATTATTGAACGGAATCAGCACAAGATCGCCGGTGTCTTCGCGGAGCTGTACCCCGTCTTCAGCTGTAGCCAGGACGACGCCTTCCAAAGTGACAAACGTCGTGCCAACCCTAACGCGTTGACCGGTACGTACTTCAAAATATTGAGTCAGCTCCGGGTTTATGGTTAAACCTGTGAGGAGTTGATACTCCAGCGATTCTACCTGCTCGGTCAACAGCTCGGTTTGTTGGCTTAATGACTCCACCTGTCTGGTCAACTCTTTGATGCGTCTTCCAAATCTTCTGCAGAACAGGAAGCAGCACATAGACATTCTCCTTTCTGAATTATTTATGGCCGTGCTTTTCAATATGGCGTTTTAATTCCAGAAGCGATGCGGTGCTTTCTTTTTCCGTAGCCCGAATTAACGGAATGATCCGCTGGACGTCCCCAGGACCATTTTCAAGAAAGCTTTCGGTTCTATCAATCAATGCATCAAGAGGCTGACGGTAATTCGTAAAATATTGACCAAGATGAAATGAACTTAGCAGGCTTTTTACCTTACTCATCGTACTGAGCGCCAGCACAGGCTTGCCAGCACGAAGAGCAGCCAGGGATGGATGAAGCTTATAGGAAATCAAATAGTCCACGGATTGAATAAAACTGTAAGTGAGCTCAAGGTCCATGAGAAACGGCAGCGTTTCGATGGAAGCGCCCTGCGTGGATTCCTTCACCTTCTTCATTAATTGCAGACAAGTGTCGTAATCCGAGTATGCATTTCCGGGGTGATGAATGACCGGGATCAAAACGGTGTGGTAGCCTTTTGCAATAAGATGGCCCAGCAGTTTAGTCATATTGTCCATCGGAAAGGATTCATAAGAAAATATAACAACGCCTATTGTCGGACGTTTAGAGAAACGTTTTACAGGGATATCCGGCTGACGATAGCCGAATACCATATCAGGAGCCGTTTCAACGTTATGATGAAAGCCTGCCCGTTTGGCGATTGCAGAAGAACGCTTATCCCGGAATACGGCGCGCTTAGCCTTGGAGATCATATCCCGGTATGCGGATACCTGCTCTTTAGGCCAAGTATGTTCGGGATAGGCATCTACAATCCCAACGCCATAGACCCAAGTAGGCTGTCCTATGAGTTGAGGGGGAAAGTAATAGGAATTGAACGAGTAGGGTGTAATCAAATCTCCACCGCCGATGATAAAGGCATCGGTTTGATGGGGATCCAATCGTGAATTCCAGGGATAGACGTGATGATCATGGAATACTTGGCGAAGGGTGTGAAGAAATAAGTCATCGCCAAAGTTTCCCATGCCATAGTATCCGGAAGCGGCTATATGCATGATGTTCACCTCCTTTTGTTCTGATGCAGTCTAACTCTTGTTGAAATGCCAATACCAGACATCGAAGAGGTTGCGGTTGCGTTGGCTGATACTGCTTCCATGTATGACTCGATGATATAAAACAACATCGACCGAAACTGGCGAACTGTGTTTGAGAAGCCGGGTAGTGATGTCGATATCTTCGAAAACCCGACCCAGATGATCCTCTCGGTTCCGCCAGCCGCCAATGTCGATAAGGGATGATTTGCGATACATACGGGGGATAATCGGCTGGCCCCGATCTTTTGATAGATTCATGGATGCTGAGTATTCGAAAAAAAGCTTCCCTGAATCGATGTTCCTTCTCCATAAGGGTCCATACTGCCGGGTACGCTCCCACCATCCATACCATCCTGTTGCTAGCGCACGTTCAGGATTTGTGTCAAGAGCCTTTGTGAGAAGAGCGGAAGCATCTGGTGCCAGCCAGTCATCCCCATCCAATTCCAGAATATATCGGCCTCTGGCTTCCAATAGCAGTCGATTCATCATGATTGCCTTACCTCGATTGTAAGGCTGCGAGAGGATGCGAATTCTGCTGTCACCGTAAGCGCAGACCTCCTCCAAACTCTCGTCATCAGACGCATCATCTCCTATTAGCAGCTCCCAGTTATCCATGGATTGAGCCAGCACAGAACGGATGCTCCAGCCTACCGTATCCCTCATGTTATGAATGCTCATTAGAATGGACAAAGCAGGTTGTGGTGGGGGTTCGATATTATTGGGCAGCATAGTGTTGGAGCCGCCGGTAGTCTCTCGTGACCGACTCGCAGACAGTATGGGACGAATATAATTCATTTCATGTTGATTCGAATGATCAGGCGTCGAATCCATGTGGAGGATAAGGTTTGGATCAGCAGGCAGTAGATCATAAGGGAGAAATCGGGCAGCCGGCAGTTTATCATTCCAGCGAGCGAGAATGGGAATGAGCCAGGATGTTCGCCAATATAGAGGAACGCCGTTCATACATATGCAGACAATATGGTCTGGAATAGACTTCGGCATCGCCGCGGAAATCCGTGCATCTATATGCGTAAAGAGTCTGCTGCAGTTCCACAGAACCCACTCCCGATCTATACGACTCACCTCATGAAGAACCTGTTCTCGATAAGCAGCGGCATCAGTAGCCCTGTATCCAAATGGCTGCGCACGGAGGACGGCATAAGATGTCAACGGAGTTTCAAGCCCTTGTCCAGGATGGCCCGTCGGATCACTTGATCAGCTTTCAAGCTGCGTTCTATCCAGCGGTTCTCCTTGGCGTAGGCAACGCGCTTATGCTTATGCCCTGCTGTATCCGGATTATGAAGCATGGAGGCCAGCTTGCCCAGAAAATCTTCGTGAGTGGTGGCTGTTGTCACATGGGGCTCCATTGCAATGCATTCCGGCAGGGCCGTTGACAGGACACGTACGCCCGATGCCAGATACTCGTAAGCTTTGACTGGATTCGTTGCCAGTGTAATCGGATGATATTGGAAGGGAATCAATGCGACATCAATATGAGCGAGGTAATGCTTCAGCTCCTGATGCGGCTTTTCACCGAGTATATGCACATTGGTGAGCTCCGAATAATCACCTGAACTGCCATAAGGAGCTCCAATGGATACGAATTGAACATTAGGGAAACGGGCGGCTGCCTTAGCGAACAGTTCGTGATCAACCCAATAGGCCCAGGCGCCGATGTATGCCACTATAGGACCTGGAGGCAGGTCGGCGGGTCTTGCACTGGTTGGAATATGAAAAAATGATGAGTCTGCGCCGTTAGGGATCAGTGTGAGAGGTTTATCGGGATATGCGAGGGACAAGCGGGTGCGAATCACCTCTGCGGTACACACGACATGGTCTGCCATCTCGATCATCTTGGGTTCATATTTAGCCCAATGCGGAAATTCGTCACAGCAGTCGTAGATCGTAATGTCCGGCTTGAAGAGAGAGGCAATGCGCGTCCGGAGTTTAGACCAGGTCGTCCACACCACGATAGGATGTTCTTTGCGGAGCGCGGGCAGCTTCTTGTAAAGAAATGTTTTGGTATCTGTGAACAGATACACATTCGGTTCAATTTCTTTGAATTCTTTATCTAGCGGTGCCAGGTTTTCGAAGAAAACCTGATGACCAAGCGCCCCCAATTGAATCATAAGCTGCTGCGGCCTCTGTTTCATATACGACCAGTTCATCGTTCTCGGATAAATGATAATAGCCAAGAGGTTTCCTCCTTTCTTAGTTGCTCGAGACAATATATGCATTGCTAGCTTTATAGATTGGACGAATGGTGGATGCTGCTAAAAAATGGTTGCTTTCTACGTACGTGAGCATGCTGGGAACGAATCTATTAATTATTCATATAATGACTTGTAGCACGAATTTTCAGATTATCTTTTCATATAAAAAAGGAGCGTGAAGATTCGTGAATAAACAGGTTCTTGTCATATTTGGTACACGTCCGGAGGCGATCAAAATGGCTCCTCTGGTTAAGGAATTGGAACAGGCTCCGGGACTTGCGCCCATCGTATGCGTTACTGCCCAGCATCGGGATATGCTGGATCAGGTGCTGCGCTTTTTTAACATAAAGGCGCATATTGATCTGAACATCATGAAGGAAGGACAGTCTTTGTACAGTCTGAGCGCAGACCTTTTAAAAGGATTTGAGCAGGTATTCCAAGCGTCATCATATGATCTGGTGTTAGTTCATGGAGATACAACTACTGCATGTATGGGTGCTTTGGCTGCATATTACGCAAAAGTTCCGATAGGCCATGTAGAGGCTGGCTTGCGAACGTATGATAAATATGCACCGTTTCCTGAGGAGATGAATCGCGAGTGGATCGGGCGAATGGCCGATCTGCATTTTGCACCGACGTCAAGGTCGGCTGAGAATCTCACCTCCGAGAATCGGTCGAATCATGTGTATATAACGGGAAATACTGGCATCGATGCGATGAAATGGACGCTTCAGGCTCCCTTTAAGCATCCGATACAGAATAAACTGCAAAAAGACAGCCGCCTCATCCTGATGACCATGCACCGGCGAGAGAACTGGGGAGAACCGATGAAGGAAGTGTTCGAAGCGGTGAAGCGGGTAATCCAGAAACACCCTGACATTGAAGTGATATACCCGGTCCATCCAAACCCGGCTCTGCAGGAAGTAATCGCGCAAGAGCTTGAGGGGTACGAGCGAATCCACTTGACCGAACCACTGGGTGTCGTTGATCTCCACCATATCATGCAGCGCTCCTATCTGGTCTTGACCGACTCCGGCGGCATTCAGGAGGAAGCTCCTTCCCTTAGGAAGCCGGTATTGGTGCTCAGAGATAAAACCGAACGGCCTGAAGGGATTACGGCCGGCACCTTGATGTGTGTTGGCACGGAGCGGGATGCGGTACAGGCAGGCATAGAATTACTGCTTACCGATAAGGAAGCTTATGGGCGTATGGCGGGTGCTCCTAATCCGTTTGGCGATGGCACGGCGTCGAGTCAGATCGTTCATGCCATTCAGCAATTCTTCCAGACGCAGAACCAATGATATGTCAGTCGCTGGATTTTGCATGCCCGAAGAGCTTATAATATAAGTAGGGTTCAAAAGTCAGGTTTTCAGCACCGAGAAGGTTGGATGAAGCTAGGGATTGAGGAGCGGAGCGTAGGCAAAACCTACGTGAGCACCGGAAGGCCCGGCTGAATTCAAGATTCGATGTCGATTAAGCTTCACGTGCTGCTTCGTGTTAGATATAGAATTTATGAGTTATCAGTGGAACTGATGAAATTCTATATCGCAAGAAAACCTACCTACACATCGCGGTCGCTCATCCTTGAAGTGGCCTCGATAGAGGTTTTCTTATCAAAAGATGACATTTGAACAACCTCTATAAAGATTTCAAGCGAAAGGATACCTGTTATGGCCAACACGTACACTTATCCACGCCGAGAAGAGATAGCGAATGCAGTTACACATGGCATAGGAGCGGCACTAAGCGTTGCTGCCCTGGTGCTCCTGATTGTATTTTCAAGTTTGAAAGGCACTGCCTGGCATGTGGTGAGCTTTACGATCTACGGATCAACGATGCTCCTGCTGTACTTGAGCTCAACGCTTGTACATGGTTTGAGAGACGGGAAAGCCAAGGATTTCTTCGAGTTTATGGATCACTCCTCCATATACTTGTTCATTGCGGGGACGTATACGCCTTTCCTGCTGGTTGCCATTCGGGGCACGCTAGGCTGGAGTCTGTTCGGGATCGTATGGGGTATTGCCCTGTTCGGTGTCATTTTCAAAGCATTTTTCGTTAAAAAGTTTCTGTTCCTCTCGACCCTGTTTTATATTGCGATGGGCTGGCTGATTGTCATTGCCTGGAATCCGCTAACCGCGGTGGTGGCGCCTCAAGGGATGAACTTACTCGTCATTGGCGGCGTGCTGTATACGCTGGGAACCATTTTTTATGTATGGCGCGGCTTCCCGTACCATCATGCGATCTGGCATTTGTTTGTGCTGGCAGGATCGATTCTTCACTTTTTTGCGATACTGCTTTATCTGTTACCTCTCGGTTGAACATGATCCAAGCAAGGTTTTTATCCATGTAGAAGGATGACAAGGGAAATGGCTTGACATCCTTCTTTCTTTTTTGTATGATAAGTTTCGTTAAGTGAACTGTAAAGTGTTTTTCCTTGACGAGGGGGTGCCCTTATATGAGTCAGGAGAATCGGCTCGAGAAGACGAACCGGATCAATCTTCTGTTCGATTTCTATGAGCAGCTGCTGACAGAGAAACAGCAGACTTTTATGAAATATTATTTCCATGACGATTTTTCCCTGGGGGAAATTGCCGGTGAATTTGAGATTAGTCGTCAGGCCGTCTATGAGCATATTAAGCGCGCAGAGCAGGTGCTCGAGTCCTATGAAGAGAAGCTGGGTCTCCTGAACAAGCATGAGACGCGCATCCGGGAGCTGGATAAGTTCCGGGAAATGGTAGAGAGTAGCGACCTGGATGAACAAGATAAGCATGTAATGACCGATATGGTTGAGCGATTAAAGGTATGGGATTAAGTATGAACGGAGGTGGCGGATATGGCGTTTGAAGGATTGACCAGCAGACTACAGAATGTGTTCAGCAAGCTTCGTGGTAAAGGCAAGGTGTCCGAAGAAGATGTAACAGCCGCCATGCGTGAAGTTAGACTCGCGCTTCTGGAAGCCGACGTTAACTTCAAAGTGGTTAAGGATTTCGTATCCAAAGTAAAAGAGAAGGCCATCGGCAAGGAAGTAATGGACAGCTTCACGCCTGGCATGGTGATCATTGACATCGTTAATAAAGAGCTGACGGAGTTGATGGGCGGAAGCCAAGCCAAACTGGCGAAGAGCAATAAACCGCCGACGGTCATTATGATGGCCGGTTTACAAGGAGCCGGTAAGACAACCACTTCGGGTAAGCTGGCCAAGCTGCTTCAGAAGCAGAACAGCCGGCCGCTGCTCGTGGCAGGCGACATCTATCGTCCGGCTGCAATCAAGCAGCTCGAAGTACTCGGCAATCAGATCAATGTGCCGGTGTTTTCCTTAGGAGACAAGACAAGCCCGGTTGAAATTGCGAAGCAAGGTCTCCAGCATGCCAAAGATAACGGGCACGATTATGTCATTATCGATACGGCCGGTCGTCTTCATGTCGATGAAGAGCTGATGGAAGAATTGAAGCAGATTCACAGCGTGGTGAATCCTGATGAAGTCCTGCTTGTCGTTGACGCGATGACGGGTCAGGATGCGGTGAATGTAGCGGAAAGCTTCAACCAGCAGTTGACGCTCACGGGCGTTGTGCTTACGAAGCTGGATGGCGATACTCGTGGCGGTGCCGCTCTGTCAGTTAAAGCGGTAACCGGATGCCCTATCAAATTCGCTGCTCTTGGTGAGAAGATTGATGCGCTTGAGCCGTTCCATCCGGAACGGATGGCTTCGCGGATTCTCGGTATGGGCGACATGCTGTCTCTCATCGAGAAAGCACAATCGAATATTGATGCTGACAAAGCGAAGGAAATGGAACGTAAGATGCGTAATGCCGAATTTACGTTCGAGGATTTCCTGGAGCAGATGGATCAGGTGAAGAAGCTCGGTCCTTTGGATCAGCTGATGGATATGATTCCAGGCATGGGCAAGATGAAGCAAGCCAAGGATCTCAAGGTTGACGAGAAGCAGATGGGACGCATCGAGGCTATTGTCCACTCCATGACGACAGCGGAGAAGCAGCAGCCTGACATTATTAATCACAACCGTCGCAAACGGATTGCGGCAGGCAGCGGTACCTCGCTGGCTGAAGTGAACCGGCTCATTAAGCAGTTTGACGAGATGCGCCGCGTAATGAAACAGTTCTCTGATATGATGGGACCTAAAGGCGGCAAGAACAAAGCGTTAAAACAGCTAAAAGGCCTGACTGGCGGAAAAGGCATGAAGTTCCCGTTCCGTTAAGTTCGGATTCTATTGAATGGACATTCTTTGAAGGAGGTGAATTTTCAAATGGCAGTACGTATTCGTCTGAAACGCATGGGTGCTCACAAGGCTCCTTTCTACCGCGTGGTGGTTTCTGATTCCCGTTCCCCACGTGATGGCCGTTTTATCGAGGAAATCGGTTATTACAACCCGGTTGCTCAACCGGCTGAAGTTAAAATCGATGAAGAAAAAGCACTGAACTGGCTTCAAAATGGTGCGCAAGCATCTGACACTGTTCGCAACTTGCTTAGCAAAGCGGGCGTAATGAAGAAGTTTCATGAGCTGAAGCATCAGAAATAAGAGCTGATCGCGAGGGTTATCTATGGAAGAATTAGTTCGAGTTATTGCTAAGGCTTTAGTGGATCATCCAGAAGATGTGACTGTAAAGACAGTTGAGAAGGAGCACTTGATTGTCTATGAGCTGTACGTGCATCCTGACGATGTCGGGAAGGTCATAGGCAAGCAAGGGCGTATCGCCAAATCATTGCGTACAGTCGTAACATCGGCGGCGGTTAAAATGGATACACGGGTGACCGTTGATATCATTTCTTAAAATATACGAAAGGGGGTTAGGATGCATGTCCTAGCCCTTTTTCGTACATGCTGAAGAAATCAGCGGTCATACCAGCGTGAACGTTTATTAAGTGATGCAGGAGGAACACCATGTCTGAAAAGTTGTTTACCGTAGGCAAAATTGTGAACACACACGGCATCCGCGGAGAAGTTAAAGTGGTACCGCATACGGATTTTGCCGACCAGCGTTTCGCACCCAAGAGCAAGCTTTTCATTGTTACGGAAAAGGGAGTTAAAATGGAAGTTACGGTCGAAGCTTCCCGTTTCCATAAAAATATGTATATCCTTAAGTTTAAGGAGCTTCACGGTATAAATGAAGTTGAGAAATACAAGGGCTCACTCCTGAAGATTACAGCTGATCTGCAAGAGGAGCTTCCGGAGAACGAATACTATTTTCATGAAATTATTGGTTGCAAAGTCATGACCGATGAAGAGCCCGCTGAGGAGCTCGGTACAATCTCCGAAATCTTGACGCCAGGAGCTAATGATGTGTGGGTAGTAAAAACTCCTCAAGGCAAAGAAGTTCTTCTTCCGGCCATACCGGATGTTGTTCTAGATGTTGATAAAGAAGCGAAGCTTGTCCGCGTGCATCTTATGGAAGGGTTGTTATAGTTCATGCGGATTGATGTATTGACGCTCTTCCCTGAGATGTTCGATGGGGTGTTCCACACGAGTATTCTAGGTAAAGCAGCCGAGAAACAAATTGTGAGCCTGAACGCTATAAATTTCCGTCAGTATGCCGGTAACAAGCATGGGCAGGTGGATGACACTCCGTATGGCGGCGGAGGGGGAATGGTATTAAAACCGGACCCGATATTTGCCGCGGTAGAGGACATCCTCGCTTCCGATCCGAATAAGATTTTGAATCAAGAGGAGGAAACACATCCTGCTGTTGAGATTACGGCGGAAACCTCAAGTGCAGGCAAGCCCCCGCGGGTTATTCTGATGTGTCCGCAAGGTGAGACTTTTACGCAGAAGAAGGCGGAAGAGTTGTCTCAGGAAGAGCATCTGGTGTTTATATGCGGGCATTACGAAGGTTATGATGAACGGATTCGGGAATTTCTTGTTACGGACGAGTTATCTATTGGAGATTATGTACTGACAGGCGGTGAATTACCTGCAATGGTGGTCATTGATTCTGTCGTACGATTATTACCTGGAGTGCTCGGCAATGAAACTTCAGCGGTGACGGATTCATTCAGCACAGGTTTGCTGGAATACCCGCACTATACACGCCCGGCTGAGTTTCGAGGTTTTAAGGTGCCGGATATTTTGTTAAGCGGCCATCATGCGAATATAGAGCTGTGGCGTCGTGAACAAGCACTCAAACGAACATGGGAGCGCCGCCCAGAGTTGTTGGACAAGCTGGAATTGACCAAACAAGATCGGGCATTTATAAGCAAGCTTCAGCAAGAAGCGGGATCATAGCCATTTGTGGTAAAGCTAAGAACAGATCTGTGAAAACAGGTCTGTTTTTTATTTCAGAAATTTGTTGAATTGATACGGACAATCCATTTGACCCCTTGTACCTGAGAACATAATCGGGAGCGGATGAATAATGTGAGAAATAGGTGTTTGCGGATGCAAGAGATTGTGAGGGGTGATATCGATTGAGGCAACAAAAGAGAAAACGAAAAGACGGCAAGGCTGTAATTAAAGGACTTACACCTGGACGTACTCGAGTTGGAAACCAAGCTGCCCGATTCGTCACATTGGTCTGTCAACTGACACCACTGATACGTACATTTATGGAGAATTCGGCTAATGAGAATTTTACGCTTATCAAAATACAGCTGCAAAGTCTAAACGAATTGATCTCGGGAATGAGGTTCTCACTACGGGAAAGACAGGACCTTAGAGAAGTCGTTCAACAGATAGCCAGAATCTCTAATGCGGATAATCAACAAGAGATTCTGATAAGAGTGAACGAGGTTCTGACATTGTTTCAATCGTATGGAGATAGAATCGGTGTCGGTAGCGCGATTGGTCCGGAAATTGCTGCTTCACGTAATGACGTTCAATTGAGGTTGGCAAATATGCCCCAAAGTGTAGATGCAGTTCCACTGCTGAATCTCATGATTAATCTGCCCTTTTATGTCATAAATGCTATGACAGATGAAGGAAGTGGATCGCGACAGAGACTTGCTGAAGTTCTTCAGGGAATTAATCAGCAGGCTGAAAGATTGGGGGAGTCTCCTCAGCAGGTGGTCAGGCTGCAAGCAGCATCGGATCAAATAATTGCTTTTCTGCTAAATGGAGGCTCGCCGGATCTTCTGAATGAACAGATAACGAACTATACGAATGCTCTTTCAGGAACAATAACTAAACTAGGTATACCTATGGATGTCCAAGAAGCTGCCCTTGAATCTCTTCCAGCTATTGCAAGGACGAGCGCTAAAAGTGTTCAGGACCTTAAGATTCAGGAGATGTTAGTCAATGTGCAGGGCCATGGGGTGCAGGGTGTAACAGGAGCAACAGGACCAACTGGAGGAGTGGGCTCAACGGGTTCAACAGGTTCAACAGAAGCTGCTGGTTTGCCCGGTATGCCGGGAGGAACTGGTCCCACCGGTACCGTTGGTGCTGCAGGCCAAACAGGCCCGGAGGGACCTCCAGGGGAGTCTGGTGGGATAACAGGAGTAACGTGTTGTACGGGAGCGGATGGCGCAAAGGGAGTTACAGATCTAGCGGGTGCAACAGGTGAAACTGGTCCCACCGGGTCGACAGGTACTACAGGTGCAACTGGAGAGATCGGAGCTGCTGGGGACACAGGACTAAGCGGGGCTACCGGCGTGACAGGTCCAATAGGAGTAATAGACTCGCTAGGTGCGACAGGAGTTACAGGATTAACCGACTCAACGGGTCCAATCGGTCCAACGGGTTCAACGACCCTCGTGGGCGGCAGCTTGACGTATGCCGGAACCACACAAAATGTGAACAGCAACGCACCGGTTACTTTTTCATCGAGCACGCTGCAAGGTGTAACGTATAACGGTTCAACAACGCTGACCATTGAGACTGCAGGTTTCTATTACTTTGATTGGCAGGTATCACTCGGCGAGGGCCAGCCCGCTCCTAATACATTCGGAATCGTTGTGAATGGCAATACGGCCAGTGGGGCGAGCATGAATTCGAATTCAACGAACACGGAAGTATCGGGATTAGCAGTCATAAATCTGAGTGCGGGTAATACTGTTAGCTTGTATAATTTATCCCCTGTCACGAAATCAATCACAGCTCCCCAAACGGCCGTAAGGATTTCTATCTTCAGAATCGGCTCTTAGATCTGTTTGTATTGCATGGATATAATTTTTTAAGCATGGCTGATGCAGCTCCACCATTGCTGGGTAATATATAATCAGTTGAGAATTACTCATGGCTAGGAGGCAACTTGAATGATGACAGAGCATAGACAAACAAGCGAAGCGAGTATTGAAGAAACAAAACATACAGAGGTACATTTTGAGACAGTTGATGACATTCTTGAATATTATAGTGAACGTCATAAAGGTTTACATGATTCAAGTAAAAAGATGAATTAAGCTTATGGAGCCGCGGTCAGCATCAACCATTGCTGATTGCGGTTTTTATTATGAGATAAAGATATCTGTGAATGATCAAATTACCAACATGGTGTCAAGATAAACTACTTGATTCAATTTGCAAAGTGTGTTACTATTTCTTTTGTTGTGAATACGGTGGTCCGCTGCGGATAATGAAGGAAATACATATAATTTCCGGAAGATGCAAGAACGCCTGTGTGAGAGGAGGGAGTCATAGATGATGAATATCGTTCAAGCGATTACTGAAGAACAACTTCGTAAGGATATTCCGAGCTTTCGCCCTGGTGATACTTTGAAAGTACACGTTAAGGTTATCGAGGGTACTCGTGAGCGTATCCAGTTGTTTGAAGGTGTAGTTATTAAACGTCGCGGTGGCGGAATCAGTGAGACTTTTACTGTTCGTAAAATTTCTTACGGTGTTGGTGTGGAAAGAACTTTCCCAATCAACTCGCCTAAAATCGAGAAAATCGAAGTGGCTCGCCGTGGTAAAGTGCGTCGTGCGAAGCTTTATTATCTTCGTGAACTGCGCGGTAAAGCAGCGAGAATTAAAGAAATTCGTCGTTAATTACAAGGCGGTGAGGGGGGCTTGTGCGTATATACAAGCCCCTTTTGTATATCCAAAAATCGCGATAGTGTGAAAGCGATCTATAGAGAGGACGGTGGGTTATGGAGAAAGAACAACACCAGGAGGCAATTGAAACTAATGTAGGAAAACCGGCCAAGAAGGCTAAAAATGAGCTTGTAGAATGGCTGAAAGCTCTTCTCATTGCTCTGGTTCTCGTTATTCTCATTCGCTGGCTTCTCTTTAAACCGTTTATTGTGCAAGGTCCATCAATGGAGCCTAACTTTGTATCCAATCAGAAACTGATCGTTAACGAGATTCTGTACGATATCCGCAAACCGGAACGTGGGGAAGTTATCGTGTTCCATGTTCCTGATGAGGGCAGAGACTTCATTAAACGAGTGATTGCGGTAGCTGGTGATACAGTCAAAGTTGAAGGCGATCAAGTTTTTGTCAACGGGGAGCTTGTGAACGAACCCTACATACAGGAAGCAATTGATCAAGCCCATGCTGAAGACAGATTGTACAATAGCACAACCAATTTTCCGAACTCGTTCGTTCAGGACGGAGTTGTGCCAGAAGGACATGTTTTTGTAATGGGGGATAACCGTTCCAACAGCACGGACAGTCGTATGATAGGATATGTTCCTTTTGGGGATATTATTGGTCGTGCAGACTTGATCTTCTGGCCGATTAAAGACATAGGGCTCATCAACCATTAGCCTGGCGCTATAAAAACGATGAAAGTTTGCAGGTACAGTGGGGTGACGACGTTTGACAATACAATGGTTTCCTGGACATATGACCAAAGCGCGCCGCCAAATTCAGGAGAAGCTGAAGCTGATTGATGCCGTCATTGAGCTCATCGATGCAAGACTTCCGCTCTCAAGCCGGAATCCGATGATTGACGAAATTTTGCAGAACAAGCCGCGCCTTATCATCATGAATAAAGCCGATTTGGCCGATCCTGAGGTTACAAGGCAATGGCAGGCCTACTTTAAAGAACAGGGCCTTACCGCTTTTCCTGTAGATGCATACACAGGGACAGGCGTCAAAGATATACCAAATCAGATAAAATTGCTGTTAAAAGAGAAGATCGATAAACAAATCGCTAAGGGGATGAACCCTCGCGCCATGCGTGTGCTCATCGTGGGTATACCGAATGTAGGTAAGTCTACGCTGATTAACCGGCTTGCTGGCCGCAACATCGCCGCCACGGGAGACCGTCCGGGCGTAACCAAAGGGCAGCAGTGGATAAAGGTTACCGGTGGTGAAATGGAGCTGCTGGATACACCCGGTATTTTGTGGCCGAAGTTTGAGGATCAGAATGTAGGGTACCGTTTGGCCGTTACCGGCGCCATCAAAGAGGAAATTTTGAACGTAGAAGATATTGCTTTTTTTGCGATCAAATATTTCACGAACTATTATTGGGAAACGATGAGCGAGCGCTTTGATCTTAAAGAGCGCCCAACGGATCTGGACAACCCGGATGAGATTGTCGCGGTCATGGAAGCGATAGGAAGAAAACGCGGCTGTATCGTCAGCGGCGGAAGAGTCGATTTGGAAAAAGCCTCAAGTATTTTCTTGCGCGAACTTCGCGCCGGTAAGCTGGGGCGATATTCGATGGAATCTCCTTATTAAATGAGGGCTCATCGCCTTTATATTTAATACAAAACAACCAACCTCCGAAAATAAGGAGGTTGGTTGTTTTGCAGGTGGATAATAATAGCCTTAAGTCCAAGTTAGAAGATGGCTCCTGATTCTTGTCGGGAGTCATCTTTTTATATAAAGGTAAACTTCCTATTGTTAAAACCATTCGACATCCTTTTGAAGCGGGCGGAGCTCTAAAGTGTTTAGAATGCACGAGTGACGCCCAATGTCATGTATGATAATCTAGTAGAGTGACTAGATTCATAGAATGTTATGAAACACCGTATGTGAGAATTGGATGCAAGCGGTAATTTGGAACCAAAGGGGTTAAACCTATGACAGATTTATTAATGTACGAGCGTGAGTACTGGAGCCGTTATATACATATTGCAGGTATTGATGAAGTCGGACGTGGGTGTTTGTTCGGCGATGTGGTCGCCGCGGCGGTCATTATGCCAGAAGGGGTAGTCATTGAAGGTATTAATGATTCCAAGAAACTTAGCGCAAAGAAGCGGGAAGCACTTTACGACCAAATAATGGAACAAGCATTGGCTGTTGGCATTGGACTGGTAGATGCAGAAACAATCGACAGGATCAACATTAAACAGGCCGCTAGACTTGCCATGAAGATGGCCATCGAACAAATGGCAGTCGAACCTCAGTTTTTGCTTGTGGATGCCGAGAAGGTCGATTGTGATATTCCCCAGCGCGCCATCATTAAGGGCGATGCGAATAGCCAATCTATTGCTGCCGCCTCCATTGTAGCCAAGGTCACTCGTGACAGATTATGTGAGAACGAATGGGAAACACGGTACCCTGAGTACGGGATTGCTGTGCATAAAGGCTATGCAACCAAGTTTCATCGGGAACAACTACAGCGATATGGGCCCACAGCCATGCATCGTAGAAGTTTTTTGAAAAACATGGAGATCGAGCAATTGTCTTTATTCTAGATTTCAATGCAGCCCGCCCTTGCCAAAAGGCGGGCTGCTGCCGATATATAAAGGTAAATGGAAGGTGTGGGAGGAACTATCGTGAACATCGGGTCGTTGATTCGCGGTCTTCTGGGAGACCAAAAGCCTGGAGACGCTAAGACGTTGGAATTAAAGCCGGGTCAGGTCGTCCGCGGTGTCGTGATGAACGTGTCGGAAGACGGCCAGGAAGCGACGGTGCAAATCCAGGGCATACAAGTAAAAGCTCAACTGGAGACGCCGCTTCGAGCCGGGGAAACTGCCCTGCTTCAAGTTCAGCCGCCGGGAGAAGGGGGGCAGGCGGTGCTTAAACCGCTGAGTCATTTGCCGGGACAACCTTTGTCTCCTTCTTCGATGGCCGAGGTACTCGATTTTGCCGGGCTCCCGGATACAAAAGAGAATCGGGAAATGATTCGGGGCATGCAAAACGCAGGGGTTCCACTAACGAAAGAAAATATAGCCATGTTTCGTGAAGCTTTAGCTGTGAAGCCGCCACAGATTCCAGCTGCGGAGTGGGCAGAGTCTGCTGCGATTGCTTTCCACCGCGGGTTGCCGGTTTCGCCTGAAAGTGTGAGAGGTCTGCACCAGGCGGTATTCGGCCCGCAGCTGCATCAATTGCTGCAATCTTTGGAGCAGCAGTTGGCATCTGTGACAGGTCAAGTTGCCGGGAATCCCGTGGATGCTGGAAAAAATGCTGCTTCTGCTGCAACAGCGCCAGGTGCTGGCGGAGAAGCACCTGGTATGACGTCACAGCAAACAGCGGCTGGACACAGTGCCGCTGTCAATGCTGCGCAGGCCAGCACAGGTCAGCAGCAGGGCCTGCTGACCAAGCTGCAGGGCCTGCTGCAGCAGCTGCGCGGCGAGCTGGCGCAGCCATGGGCCAGCGGCGGCACGGCTGCGCCTGCCGCCGGCCAAGCCGCCGCCGTCCCCACGGGATCGGCGGCGGCTCCTGGCGAAGGACCCCTGGGCCCTTCGCCAAAGCCGCTCACCCCGGATGCGGAGCCGTGGGTGGGGCGGCTGTTGAAGCTGCTCGGTGCAGAGCACGAGCAGCAGGCTTTACGCGGGGCCGGTACGGGCCCCGCGGGCGAAGCGGCGCGCCCGGGTAGCGCCGCTCCAGCTGGCGGGCAGCAGGGAACCGTGCCCCCCGGTAGCGGCCAAGCATCCGCAGCGGCTCCCCAGGGGGCGACAGCAGCGAATGCGAATGTCCCTGCATCCGCTCCTGCTTCTGCAAGTGGACAATCTGGTGGACAAGCTGCTACTCCTCCTGCGGTCACCGCTTCGGGCAGTAATAGTGCCCCGGCGGCTGCACCCGGTTCTTCTGGCATGCCAGGAAACGCAGTCCAGGCGAACCAGCAAGCTGTACCGAATGCCCAGGGGGGCATAGTGAACCAGCCTGGTATCACACAGCAGCATATGCCAACTGTGCAGCAGAACAACATGGCTGCCGCACATCAGGTGGCCATGGCTTCAGCGTCATCTAACGAGGCGACGGTTGCCCTGCAAGATACATTAAAAGGGGTTCTACTGCAGGTGCTGTCCAGTCAAGACGTCCCGCCCGCAGTTAAAGAAGCAGCTCAGCAAATCGTGCAGCATCTGACAGGCCAGCAGCTATTGCTGAATACGGATCGAACAGCGCCGTTTGCACAAGTCACCATATTCATCCCATTGCAGGGTGCCGATGGGGAGCAAACGGCATCGGTACATATTCAATCGCGGAGAGGGCGCAAAGGGGAACTGGATGCGACGAACTGCAGGCTGCTCTTTGATTTGGATATGAGCTTCTTGGGAACTACCCTAATCGATGTACAGGTTGTTGACCGCATTGTCAGCCTCAACTTCCGGAATGATCAGAGCTTTGCTGCCGAGCTGTTTGAGGGCAGAAAGCAAGAGCTGGCTCAAGCCGTTTCTTCGATTGGGTACCAATTACTCAGCGTAAAAACAGAGCCGCTGCCTGCAGCCTCTCACGTGGTATCAGATACGTCCATGTCCGTGCAGGGAACGGCTGCAGAGTACACCCCACAGGTTTATAAAGGGGTGGATATGCGGATATGAGTGACCGGGAGAAAGATCAAGAGGCGCTAACGGCCATGAAAAAGGCGGTCGCCCTTAAATATACGCCTGGCGAGAACGAAGCCCCGATCGTGGTGGCCAAAGGACAAGGCAAGCTGGCGGAATCGATATTAGATAGAGCCAAAGAGCATGGCGTTCCTGTACAAGAGGATGCAGCGTTGGTGGAGATTCTCTCCAAGCTGGATTTGGACCAACAGATACCAGCAGAGCTGTATCAGCTGGTAGCGGAAGTGCTAACGTATGTATATCAAGCAGATCGCCAAGCGAGGGATGAAGGGAGGATGTCTTAATGACCCCTTCATTCGGAAAGAAGGACAACCGCAAACAAAAAGGAGCCGCTGCAGAAGAACTGGCTGCTACCGCCCTGATTGAGAAAGGGTATCAGATTTTGGACCGAAATTGGCGCTGTCGCTTTGGTGAATTGGATATCGTAGCTGAAAGTGGAGACATCTTGGTGGTGATTGAGGTAAGGAGCCGAAGCGGAACGACGAGTTTCGGAACCCCCTCCGAATCGGTGAATGCCCGCAAAATGATCCAGGTTCGAAACACGGCACAGCAGTACATACATCAGAAACGTTATTACGAACGGCCGATTCGGTTTGACGTTATCTCGGTCATGTTAGGCGCAGATCTGACAGCAATATCGATGGAACATATTGAGAATGCATTTTAGACCGAACACGATCCTTAGAAAATAATAAGAATTACAACAATAAAGAAGGTGATGGAGTTCAGGTACATCACCTTCTTTTGCATATCACAGTTTATTTTTTCAGTATACGCATATGTTCGGACCGTGTGTTTCTAGTTCATAACGGCTTTAATTCCTTATTCCAAATCATGTTTAGCTCTTTTTGTCCCGTATTACTATCCACGGCTTCTTCAAGAACCTGGAAACCATTCTTTAGATAAAAGTGAAAAGCGTTTCGGTTCTCCTCATATACTTGAAGCTTCAATACATTTCGCAGGTCCATGGCATGGTGGAGCAGCGCACCTCCATATCCTTGATTTTGACTGGTTGTACTCACGAATAATGCTGCAAGATGATCCTCTACAAGTGAGATAAAGCCAAACACTTGACCGTCATCCTCAAGCAGATAGGTTTCAGCCATCGGAAGATAAACGTTCCGCATCTCTTCAATCTTAGATTGCCAGTATTGGGCTGGAATAAAATGATGGGCATCTATGGATGTGGTAAGCCATATGTCGATAATATTATTCATATCTTGGTCGTTCATAAGTCTGATGATCAAGGGTATTCACTCATTTCATTAATGGATTGTGTCTTCGGTCATAATATGTTGGCGATCCAACTGGCGATATTGAATGGCTTCAGCAACATGTCGGCTTTGTATCCCATCGGAAGCCTCCAAATCGGCAATGGTTCTGGCCAGCTTTAAGATACGGTCATAAGCGCGCATGCTTAGACCCAGCGTGTCAATGGTTGTCTGAAGAAGTTCCGCCGATTCTTTATTCAGCACGGCATGAGTCCTTAGGAAACTGCCGAATAGTTCACTGTTCCAGTAGAAGGGAAGGCTCTTGTATCGCTTCACTTGCAGCGCTTGGGCAGCAAGAACTTGTTCCCGCATCTCTTGAGATGACAGCGGCGCTTTGTTGCCCGGCCATTCCTTGGGCCGAGGCACATCGACCTGCAGGTCGATCCGATCCAGCAGCGGCCCTGATATTTTGGCGCGGTATTGAGCGATCCGGGAAGCACTGCAGGTACAGCGTTGGTGAGGATGGTCGCTGCCATAATAACCGCACGGACAGGGATTCATTGAACAGGCCAACATGAAATGCGCCGGGAAGGTAAATACGGCCCGTGCCCGGCTGATGGTCACTTCACGATCCTCCAAGGGTTGTCGCAGAACTTCCAGCACATGTCTTGAGAACTCAGGGAGTTCATCCAGGAAGAGGATCCCTTTGTGGGCCAGACTGACCTCGCCTGGCTTGGGAATGGTGCCACCACCGATAAGTCCCCCTGCCGATATAGTATGATGTGGGGAACGGAAGGGGCGTCTTCTCATCAGACCTTCGGAAGGTTTTAACTTCCCGGCTGCGCTGAATATTTTGGTTGTAGTCAGCGCTTCTTCATCGGCCAAGGGCGGCAGTATGGTAGGGAGTCGCTTCATGAGCATCGTTTTGCCGGTACCGGGAGGACCGATTAGCATGATGTTATGCATCCCTGCCGCAGCGATCGTAAGGGCTCGTTTAATGTGCTGCTGTCCTATTACGTCTTTGTAGTCTTCAAGCTGCATCTCTTGAGGATAACCCTGCCGCTTGGTGTCTACATGCACAGATCGATCATACTTTAGCTTGGACAGTGAGACGGTTTGCAGGGGAGTTCCTTTTCTTCCGGTACCAACCTCCTCCATATTCTCGTCTGCTTCATCCGTGACCAGTTCCTTCAAGTGCTGAATTCCGTAGACCTCCATACCCGTTATTAGAGCAGCTTCTGATGTATTTTCACGCGGGAGCAGAACTCCGGTATATCCTTCTTTTTTGGCTTGTTCTACCATCGGGAGAACACCGGTAATTGGTCTAAGCGTTCCATCGAGTGCCAACTCGCCAATAATTAATAATTGTCCGGCATTTGCGAAAGACCATTGCTCGCTTGTCAGCAAAATACCAATGGCTATCGCCAAATCAAAGGAGGAGCCCTCTTTACGCAGATCGGCCGGAGCGAGATTGACGGTTACCCTCTGTAAAGGATAACTAAACCCGCAGTTTTTGATCGCTGCCCGGACCCGCTCTACGGATTCGCGAATGGACGAGTCTGGAAGGCCAATGATGGTCGTCTGCGGTAAACCGTTCGCGAGGTCGATCTCCACCTGAATGACCACACCGTCAATGCCGTGCAAGCAAGCACTATGAAGTTTTCCGTACATCATAAAAGCACCTCTTTTTCGATATCTTGGAATTGAATACATTGCAGAATATCCGTGATTCGAAAAGGGTGCTTCCTCATTTTCGTTAGGGGGATTCTTGTCCGTATTGTAAAAGTTTACCTCTCTACTGTCAATTCATGCCTGAGATATTGAAACAAAAAGAAAGGAACCCCTGCTGCGGCGGGTTCCTTTTTTGTGCGATAGATAGAGCTATTTGTTACGCCAATCGCTCGATAATAATAGATGCGCTTACGGTAGGCGTACCTCCACCGATGACAGCTTGTAAAGCTTGTACTCCTGTGTTATCAGGGTAGCTTGTATGTGCTGGATCAAGCAGAAACGTTCTGTAAGCTCTAATAGTCATAATGCCGTGAGCCAAAAACCCAGTATTCATGCGGGATCGCAGGGGTAGATATACCTCATTTAAGATAATTGCCACTTTTTCATAATCTTAGGTCAGGTCAATAACGGGAAGGAATGTGAGTAGGCAGCATACAGTTCTTGCAAGTAGAATCATAATCACAAACGCCAATATGCATGAAGTGGATTGGTGTTTACATTACAAGATATAAGGGAGAGGGTTGCATGAGGATTTGGAAACGAAAGATGGGGATGGTGGCTTTGGCGACCATCATGATCGGAACACTACTCGGTGGTTGTTCTAAAGATAATGAAGCAAAAGGGGCTAATCTTGAAAGCGCTGCCTTAGGGAAGGAAGTCACATTACAAATGATGACCTTCTCGCATACGAACTGGCCCTATAAAGAGAACTGGCCAATTTATAAATACTTAAAAGAAGAAACTGGCATTTCCTTCAAGGTCCAACCCGTCATGAGCGACTACACCACGACGATGAATCTGGCGATCTCCTCAGGCGAGATCCCAGATCTTATGATGGTTAACAGCTTGAATGCAGCGAATACACACGGAGCCAGTGGCGCATTTGTTGATTATTTTGAGCACTTGGATCAGATGCCCAACTACAAGAAGTTCCTAGAAGAACATCCTGAAGTGAAGGCAGCGATTCTGTCTCCCGAAGGGAAAAATTATTTCTTGCCGTTATATGGGCTTGAGCAGCAATCCAGGCGGTCTTGGCTGTATCGGGACGACATATTTAAGAAGCATAATCTGACGCCGCCGACTACTTACGACGAGCTCTACACGGTTGCCAAAAAACTAAAAGAACTGTATCCGGACAGCTTCCCGATTGCGGTGTTTAACGGCTTGAGTCCCTTGATTAATATGGCGCCAGGGTTTAACACCAACAGTGGATATTATTACGATTACGATAATGAAGAGTGGCGCTATGGTCCAACCGAGGACAACTACAAGAAGATGGTTGAGTATATGAACAAGTTTTATACAGAAGGCTTGGTTGCGCCTGATTTTATGGCGCATAAACGCAAGCAGTTTAATGATCTGCTGCTTCAGAACAAAGCTTTCATCGCTAGTGACTATATCGGGATCATGGATGAACTGCCACTGGTCCTGGGAGACAAGGCTTCAGAATTCAGTCTGGATTATATGGTTCCACCAGTCGGCACACCAGATGGCAAGTCTCAGAATGTGTTTGCCGGATTACAGTCTGACGGTTTTTCGGTAGCGGCTAATTCGAAAGAGCGGGATCGGCTGCTGAAATACATGGATTTTCTGTATTCTCCTGAAGGCATCGAGCTGGCAACCTGGGGTAAGGAAGGAGAGACCTTCACGACCGAGAATGGGGTCCGTAAATTTAATGAGGATTATAAAGAATTTGGCGACTTGAGAACCAAGACGGGCATCGCAACGATAGGAGCTCATACCGTATTGGACATGACGGCGTATGAATCCATGTATTCCCCCAAAATGCAGGCAGCGATGAAAATCGCTCCGGATCATGAAACCAAAGCGCAGCCAAGACTCGCCTATACCAATGAGGAGAATGAAGTGCTGAGTATGGTAGGCGAAACCGTGAAGAAGTTCCATGAAGAGCAGATTGCCAAGTTTATTTTGGGACAGAAATCGATCGATGAATGGGATACTTATGTCACAGAAGTAAACAAACTTGGCGTGCAAAAGGTATTGGAAGTTCATCAAAGCGCATATGAACGTACACAAAAATTCTTGAACGAAGGCAATTAATCATTCACGCGGCTCGTCGGCTAAATGAATGAACACACTGCTATCTCAAACGGACCGGTCCTGGTGTAAGACAGGCCAAAACCCGGTCCGTAAGAGGGCAGCAATTCGCAGGTTAATAAGGATTTCAGCATGAGAAGGAGGATACGTTTTGTGCAAGCACAGAAGCAAAGTTTCTTACACAAGTTAAAACGGGATAAATATCTGCTGTTGCTGCTTCTACCCTGTGCTCTGTATTACATCATTTTTAAGTATGTTCCTATATTCGGGGTCTCCATTGCCTTTATGGATTACAACCTTTTTAAAGGGATAACGGAAAGTGATTGGGTAGGGTTTAAGTATTTTAATATGTTTTTTAATACACCGGACTTTTGGCCGGTCCTTAGAAATACATTTTTGCTTGGTTTATATAAGCTGGTATTTGGATTTCCGGCTCCGATCATCTTGGCGCTGCTCATTAATGAAGTGAGTAAATCATTCCTGAAACGGTTTGTCCAAACGGTTAGTTATCTTCCGCATTTCATATCCAATGTAGTAGTGGCAGGAATTGCAGTCATGTTCTTGTCTCCAACAGGCGGAGTCGTCAACCAATTGCTGAATGCCATCGGGCTGGACCGAATCAATTTTCTGGTAGAGGCCTCCTGGTTCCGAACGATTTATATTACAACAGATGTTTGGCAGCATATCGGATGGGGGACCATCATCTATTTGGCTGCTTTGACGGCCATTGATCCGCAATTATATGAAGCGGCACGCATGGATGGCGCGAACCGCTGGAAGCAAACGCTGAATATTACACTGCCCGGCATTGCACCGGCGATCGTGATTATATTGATACTGGATATTGGAAAAATACTGGAGATCGGTTTTGAAAAAGTGTATCTGCTCGCAACTCCAGCCACTTACGAAACGGCAGATATTATATCGACTTACGTATACAGGGTCGGTTTAACGCAAGGCAATTACAGTTATGCCACGGCGATTGATCTATTCACGGGCATCATCAGCTTTATTTTCATCATCGCGGCGAATTGGTTCAGCCGGCGAGTCAGTGGCAGCAGCATCTGGTAGAGGAGGTACGTGATGAAACAGAGATGGAATTGGTTTGACGCATTGAATGCCGTAATCCTGTCTGGGATCGTAGTGGCATGTTTATACCCTTTTGTTTACATGTTGGCTGTATCGCTCAGCGATTCCGCTGCTATCGCCTCAGGAGAAGTGTGGCTTTGGCCGAAGGGCTTCAATCTGGATATGTATCAGTACGTGTTCGAGGACGGGCGGGTACTGAAGGGGTACAAGAATACCCTGATTTATGTTATCCTGGGAACCGCTATTTCGCTGATGGTAACAGCACTTGGTGCCTATGCCCTGTCCAAATCTAAGATGGTCCTGGGCAAACCCATCCTGATGATGATCGTTTTTACGATGTTTTTTAATGGCGGGATGATTCCGACATTTCTGGTTGTGAAGGAGCTTGGTTTTGTCAACACGATATGGGGCATGGTCCTTCCTGGAGCTGTTGGCACCTGGAATCTGCTTATCATGCGGACCTTTTTTATGGGGATGCCTCAGGAACTTGAAGAATCAGGCAAAATCGATGGTCTATCCGAGATCGGCATCTTTTTTCGGATTGTGCTTCCGCTCTCCAAGCCGGTCCTTGCCACCATTGGATTGTATTACGCAGTCGGCATGTGGAATAACTTCATGGGTCCTCTGTTGTATCTGCGTGATGCGGATATGCAGCCTCTGCAAGTGATATTAAGAAATATCGTATTATCTGGACAATTTACGGGAACAGAAGGACCGGTTGTAGGTGATATTGTGGTCATTGAAGACGGATTGAAATTTGCTACTATCATGGTGTCTACCCTGCCAATCCTCCTTGTTTATCCATTTATACAAAAGTACTTTGTAAAAGGAGCTTTAATTGGGTCTGTAAAAGGTTAAGCGGCCGGCCGCTCACCTGCTATGATCGGAACGAATGGGTCTTCCGATAATCGCCAGGTGTTTGGCCGGTTATTTTTTTGAACATGCGGATGAAGGAGGTGACATTGCGGTAACCGATCCGGTTGCCAACTTCTTGAATCGGCGTATTTGTCGTTTCCAGAAGTTCCTTCGCTTTCATGATCCGAATTGCATTTAATTGGTCGCTGAAATTGCTTCCTGTTTTTTCTTTAATATACCCGGATAAGTATGTAGGCGACATGTTAAGCTTGGAAGCCAGCTGCTCCAGAGAGATTTCTTCAGCGTAATGGGACTCGAGATAATGAATGACATATTGGATTATATCGTAATGTTCCTCCCGTTTCAGACGGATGGCCTGGGCTGCATGGGCGAGCTCATCCAAAAGAATATCCCGATATTGCTCCGAGGTTACGCTGTAAGCAAACTTCTCATCGTTATCGGAAAATACCTCGGTATTAATTTTTAACAGTTCCATCGTTCTTCTCATGCGGACAGATACCGATTTGGCGAAGTGGCTCAGTTGTTCAGCAGTAACCCCCTGCCGCTGCAGCCTTTCCAGGGCACGCTCGATCAATGTCTGGCAGCTGCTCTCGTTGCCTGCCTGCAGGTTCACGTAGAACTCATGCTCCTGCTCAGCAGTAAATCCTGTTATATCCTCAGACTGTTTCTTCTCCCATATGATCTGAGTCTCTTCAAGCGGCATTGCTTGCAGCAGAAGAGACGCGGCTTCAGCATAAGCTTGGTCAAACTCCGAGGTCTGCTGAAAGACCGACGAAACGGCAATATTCACGAGATAGGTGCTTTGATCATGGTCAAAGATACGCTTGAGTTGCTGAAGAGACTGCTGTAAATCGCTTCGATCTTGGGTATACACAATGGACAGGATCTGCTTGCCTTCCATTTGAAGGGTATGCGATAAAGGAAATTCTTCCTGGATCTGCATCGTGATGATATCCTTGATCTTCCCGGTTGCTCTCGTCATCAATGCGTCGAGTTGATGAGTGGTGATATGACGGTAACGAAGCTGATATATGATGACCACAAACGTTCCTTCGCCTACCCAAAGCTCCTTGGAAGCGGAGGTGTCTATGGCAATGTTCTTGAACTGCGCCAGATAGTGGTAGCTGGTCAGTAAGGGCTTGGTGTGGTCCATCCATTCCTTAATTGTTTTGCGTTCGTGCTGCAAGCCACTCAGATGGTTAGATATGGCGCTGAACTCAGCGATGCTGCCTTGATACTGCTCCATCTCCGATTGCCCCAATCCTCTTATCATCCTCTTCAGCGGTTGGTTGATATTACGGGAGAAGACCCATGATGCCACCGTGCCTATCAGGAGTGTAGCTGCAAATAATAGTACGGCAAACCAGTTCATGCGGCTGATGCTCTGATTAAGTTCCTTATGCGGAATAATAGAGACGTATGTCAATCCCGAACGGGCACCCTTTTCGAAAAAATAGTATGATCCCTTCTGCTTAATCCACTCCGATTTACCGTCCCACTCCGGCAGAAGCTCGGATTTAGGATCAGGGGAAGATTGAAACAGCACTTTTCCATCCTGATCCTGTAACAGAAACCGGGAACCGGCCATTCCTTTATATGATTCATACCAGCTTTTCATATTGACGAAGGCGATGATGTTATAGGAGCTGCCCTGCACGTTGGTGATCAACGGCAGCAACTGCATTTCATTTTTCTCCGTCCCAATTGAAAAAAGACTACTCGGAAGCATTTGAAGGAAGCCGCGGCTTGCATGATCACCCTGTTTCCAGAACTCATAAGGATAGGAATCGCTGATGTAATAATGCTTAAACATCCGGTCATCATTGACGATTCCGTCGCGTTCAAGCAGGAAGGCGTGTTTCGGATAGTAGATCATGACATTGTTCAAATGATAATACGGCTGAGTTACAAGGGTTCTGATCTGGTCCATCACCATATCCACCTGCAAATAATCGATGCCTCTTTTGCCGCCAGCATCCGCTTGTCTGCTAATATTGCCGACAAACTCATTATGCTGAAGATTAAGAAGCAGGCTTTTCCAAGTCGAATATTGCTTCTCAAAGTTATCGACCGTGTTGCGGATGAGCGTCAAATTATATTTGACGATCTCGTTGTTCACGTTGCGAGAGTAAAATGTCATCGACCACAGATTGTAAGACGACAACAGGATAATGACGACGAGAAAATATATCAGCATTTTAACGAATAAAGAACGGGTCGGAAAAAAAGAATGAATCCATTTCATGTTGAATCTCCTTATGGATGCGCTTACTTGCTTTTCAACCATTCTAACGGATAGCAGAAAAAGGATAAAGTGATTTGTTATATAAGATCGACCGGCAACCTCACATGAAAAGGGATATAATGGTATAATAGTAAAAGTTACTGTGAATATACCGGAATAGGAGAGAGGATTGTAGAATGGTTATTTTATGGGAAAATATTATCATCACGCTTATTGCTGGAATTGTGGGTCTTGCCATTGTCATCTTGGGGGCTATCGGGTTGGTGCGTTTAATCAGTAAAAAATAGAAGTTTAATTACATATAATTCCAATTTATATCTGGAAGGAATCATACCGATGCCAAATAGGTTGGATAAACTGTGAACTTTTTAAGGTAAGCGTTTTAAAAACATGTTACAATAGCTTGGGTTTAATATATAAAGGTTGACAATGAGAACTTTTCATAGATTAGTTTTTGTGTCAGCCAGCCTTGTTCCAGTCATGTTGATAGGAGGATTCGAGAATGAATATCCATGAATATCAAGGAAAACAAGTACTGAAGCAATATGGAGTCGCTGTTCCGAACGGCAAAGTGGCGTTTACGGTAGAAGAAGCTGTGGAAGCAGCACAATCTTTGGGCAGTCCCGTAACCGTTGTCAAGGCACAGATCCACGCAGGTGGACGTGGTAAAGCCGGCGGTGTTAAGGTGGCTAAGAGCCTTGATGAGGTTCGTGCTTATGCCGAAGAAATTCTGGGCAAGGTGTTGGTGACTCACCAAACAGGTCCGGAAGGCAAGGAAGTCAAGCGTCTCCTTATTGAAGAGGGCTGCGATATCCGCAAAGAGTATTACATCGGTGTGGTCGTGGACCGTGCCACAGGCCGTGTCGTCATGATGGCGTCAGAAGAAGGCGGTACTGAAATCGAAGAGGTTGCAGCAGCAACTCCTGAGAAGATTTTTAAGGAAGTTGTCGATCCGGCGATCGGACTTCAAACATTCCAAGCTCGGAAGCTAGCATATTCGATCAATATCCCAAATGAATTGGTAGGTAAAGCTGTTCAGTTCATGCTGGCCTTGTATAAGGCATTCGTGGAGAAGGATTGCTCTATCGCTGAAATCAATCCGCTTGTCGTAACAGGTGACGGAAACGTCATGGCTCTTGATGCGAAACTTAACTTTGACTCCAATGCGTTGTTCCGTCATAAAGACATCCTTGAACTGCGCGACTTGGATGAAGAGGATGAGAAGGAAATCGAAGCATCCAAATACGACTTGAGTTACATAGCTCTTGATGGCAATATCGGCTGTATGGTTAACGGTGCCGGTCTTGCTATGGCTACGATGGATATCATCAAATATTACGGCGGCGACCCGGCTAACTTCCTTGATGTTGGGGGCGGTGCAACAACTGAGAAGGTAACAGAAGCCTTCAAGATTATTTTGTCCGATCCTCAGGTAAAAGGAATCTTCGTTAACATTTTCGGTGGTATTATGCGTTGTGACGTTATTGCTACCGGTGTTGTCGAAGCAGCGAAACAGTTGGGCTTAACGCGTCCGCTTGTTGTACGTTTGGAAGGAACGAACGTGGACCTTGGCAAGCAAATTCTGGCTGAGTCTGGTCTGAATATCGTGCCTGCTGATTCCATGGCCGATGGAGCACAGAAGATCGTCTCCCTCGTTCAGTAATATTTCATTCCTGAAGAGGCATGGCACGATGAGTCATAGAGCTCTGCCGTGCGGTTGCTTTCATTTTCAAATAACAATAGGGGATGTGAATCAATCGTGAGTATTTTGATCGATAAGAATACAAAAGTTATCACACAAGGGATTACAGGCAAAACAGCCCTGTTCCATGCAAAAGGTGCCCTTGATTACGGTACACAAATGGTCGGCGGAACTTCACCGGGCAAAGGTGGTACTGAAGTAGAAATCACGCTGGAGAACGGCGAAACCGTTAAATTGCCGGTTTACAATACCGTTGAGGAAGCGAAAGCCAAAACAGGTGCAACGGCAAGCGTTATTTATGTGCCGCCTGCTTTTGCAGCTGATTCCATTCTGGAAGCTATTGATGCTGAAATGGAACTGGTTATTTGCATCACGGAAGGCATCCCGGTGCTGGATATGGTAAAAGTATCCCGTTATATGGAAGGCAAGAAAACTCGTCTGATCGGTCCTAACTGCCCAGGTGTTATCACGCCGGGTGAATGTAAAATCGGCATTATGCCGGGCTATATTCACACGCCAGGACATGTCGGCGTTGTATCCCGAAGCGGCACCTTGACTTATGAGGCTGTTCACCAGTTGACAGCCCGCGGCATCGGCCAATCCTCAGCTGTGGGAATCGGCGGGGACCCGGTAAAAGGGACTGAGTTTATCGATGTCTTAAAACTGTTTAATGAAGATCCGAATACCAAAGCGGTCATCATGATTGGTGAAATCGGCGGTACAGCTGAAGAAGAAGCGGCGGAGTGGATCAAAGCGAACATGACCAAGCCGGTCGTGGGCTTCATTGGTGGTGCAACTGCACCTCCAGGAAAACGCATGGGCCATGCGGGTGCCATTATTTCAGGTGGTAAAGGTACGGCCAAGGAAAAAATTTCCGTACTTGAAGCCTGTGGCATCAAAGTAGCTCCTACGCCAGCTGAAATGGGATCAACCCTCGTAAGCGTGCTTGAAGAGAAAGGCCTTCTGGAGTCTTGTACGACTCACTAAGGTTTTCATTGTAGTGCGATAACAGGCTTAATCCATGAATATAACTTAAGGTAAGCAACCTTTTATTTCCATTCAAGGGGATAAAAGGTTGCTTTTTTGTTGTTGATTTTATATTTTAAGGAGGCCACCTTATGAAGATAGACAATATACTGCTGATTGCGTTGCACGAAAGTGAAGGTATTGGATGGAAGACAATCAACCGGATTATGACGACCGGTGGGCTGCATGAAGGCCTGCTGTCGTATGATATGAATGATTGGAGGGCTCTTGGCTTATCTGTCGAAAGAGCAAATAAGTTGACGAGGAGCTTTCCTTTACTTGTTGAGAAGAAAAGTGTCGAACTGTCGAATGAGGAAGAATACAGGCGCCTTGAGGAATCAGAAGGTAACTGGAAATTGACAAGCCGTGCGAAAGTCCGTATTATAACAGCCCTTGATAAAGTTTATCCTGATACATTAAGATCAGCGCCCCAAGCTCCTTGGGTGTTGTACTGCATTGGTGACATCCAGATGATGGAGCTGCCGGGAATTGCTATGGTTGGCACAAGGGTGCCAACAGCTTATGGAAGGAAAATAGCTGCCATGCTATCGGAAGAGCTGGCACGGTCGGGGCTTGCAGTCGTTAGCGGAATGGCCAAAGGCATTGATAGCGTGGTTCACGAGACTGCTTTGCGAAGCGGCGGGAAGACCGTGGCGGTACTTGGAGCTGGCATTGATATCATATATCCACCGGAGAACCGTTCTCTATATGAAGAAATCGCTGCTAAAGGGCTGATTATATCGGAGTATCCGCCTGGCACAAATGCGCTGCCTGGTTTCTTTCCGCAGAGAAACCGGATCATTGCAGGACTCACGCTGGGCACTGTAGTGGTTGAAGCAGACGCCCGCAGCGGCTCGTTAATCACGGCGGATCTAGCCTTGGAGGCTGGGAGGGATGTGTTTTCTGTGCCGGGGCCTATTACTTCCCCAAAGAGCAGAGGGACTCTTGATTTAATTAAGCAAGGCGCCAAGATGGTAACAGAAGCAAGGGATATAATAGAAGAATATGATTCATGGTTGCCAAAGAGGGCTTCGGATACATACAATAAGGAGCGGCGGGGTCTTCGTCAAGAGCATCCTGATTATATTGCCGGGTTGACAAATGATGAACGGCAAATATACCATATGCTCGAACAGGGGCACAGTTCGCTTGATGAGATGATCGAGCGTACCCAATGGGATTTTGGACATTTGCATTCAGTTCTGTTATCTTTAATCATAAAAAAGCAGATTACCCAATTACCCGGTGCTATATATAAGATCATATAATGGGAAAGTTTGAATGTTGGAGAGGAGGATGAACCTGTGGCGGATTCACTCGTCATCGTAGAGTCGCCTGCCAAGGCGAAAACGATTGGCAAATATCTCGGCAGCAAGTATATCGTGAAGGCTTCGATGGGTCATGTTCGCGATTTGCCGAAGAGCCAGATCGGGGTTGAGGTGGAAAATGACTTCAATCCGAAATACATTACGATCCGCGGAAAAGGTTCTGTCTTAAAGGAACTTAAGGATGCTAGCAAAAAGGTGAAAAAAGTGTACCTCGCAGCTGACCCCGATCGCGAAGGGGAAGCTATTGCATGGCATCTTGCGCACGCGCTGGAGCTTGATGATACTCAAAGCCTGCGGGTTGTATTTAATGAAATAACGAAAACCGCGGTGAAGGATGCTTTCAAGACGCCGCGCAAAATCAACATGGATCTCGTAAATGCGCAGCAAGCCAGACGCATCCTGGACCGTTTGGTTGGTTACAAGATTAGTCCACTATTATGGAAGAAAGTGAAAAAGGGTCTCTCCGCTGGTCGTGTTCAATCGGTAGCTGTGAAGATCATTCTCGATCGCGAGAACGAGATCAGCGCTTTTATACCAGAAGAATATTGGACCATCACAGCCAAGCTGGCCGTTAACGGTTCTGCATTTGAAGCTAAGTTCACTCAGTTGAATGGCGCGAAGAAGGAACTGACGAATGAAGAGGAAGTCAATGAAATCCTCGAAGCGATCAAGGATGCTTCCTTTCAGGTTGGCGAGGTCAAGGAACGTGAACGTCAGCGGCACCCGTCGCCGCCATTCACGACAAGTTCCTTGCAGCAGGAAGCTGCACGTAAGCTTGGTTTCCGAGCTGCCAAGACCATGTCGGTCGCACAGCAATTATACGAGGGTGTCGAGCTTGGCAAGGAAGGCACTGTAGGTTTGATTACGTATATGCGTACCGATTCCACCCGGATTTCCGGTACAGCGCAAGAGGAAGCAAAAGATTACATTACCGAGAAGTACGGAGATCCGTTCGTGCCGGAGAGTCCAAGACAATATTCGAAAAAAGCGGCCAATGCGCAGGATGCGCATGAAGCGATTCGCCCAACATCCGTATTGAGAGATCCTGAGTCAGTGAAGCCGTTTATGAGCCGTGACCAGCTTCGCCTGTACAAACTGGTTTGGGAACGTTTTGTGGCGAGCCAGATGGCTTCTGCTGTACTGGATACGCTTTCCGTGGATATCACAGCGGGTAAGACCGTTTTCCGGGCGACAGGTTCGAAGGTTCGTTTTCCGGGATTCATGAAAGTCTACGTCGAAGGCAACGATGATGGAACGACAGAGGAAGACAAGTACCTGCCAGAGCTTCATACAGGTGACATCCTGGAGAAGAAGGAGATCGAGCCGAAGCAGCACTTTACGCAGCCGCCTCCGCGTTATACGGAAGCGCGTCTTGTCCGGACTCTGGAAGAACTCGGAATCGGGCGCCCAAGTACGTATGCACCTACGCTGGAGACGATCCAGAAGAGAGGCTATGTTGCCATTGAAGAGAAGAAGTTTATGCCAACCGAGCTAGGTGAGCTTGTCATCGAACAGATGGAGCAGTTTTTCCCCGAGATTCTCAACGTTGAATTTACGGCAAACATGGAAGAAGATTTGGACCATGTGGAGGAAGGCTCTGAGGATTGGGTCAAAGTATTGGCAGAGTTCTATGAATCTTTCGAAAAGCGCCTTGAAGTAGCAGAAGAGGAAATGAAGGAAATTGAAATCGAAGATGAGGTTTCCGATGAGATCTGCGAAAAATGTGGCAAGCACTTGGTTTATAAACTGGGGCGTTTCGGCAAGTTCCTTGCTTGTTCAGGATTCCCAGAGTGCCGAAATACAAAGCCGATCATAAAAGATATTGGTGTGGCTTGCCCGAAATGCAAGGAAGGGCATGTCGTGGAACGCCGCAGTAAGAAGGGGCGCGTCTTCTTTGGGTGTGATCGTTATCCGGAATGTGACTTTGTATCATGGGATAAACCGTCAACGAAGCCGTGTCCGAACTGCAGCAGTTTAATGGTAGAGAAAAAAAGCAAGCAAGGTGTCAAGCTCCAATGTACTTCTTGTGATTATTCCGAGATGGTCGAGGAACAAGACGAAACAGCAGATTTGTAAGGCATACAGGGGGTAAAGACATTGACTGAATCACAATCACAGCGGGTTACGGTTATCGGGGCAGGTCTTGCGGGCAGTGAAGCTGCCTGGCAGATTGCGAGCCACGGCGTACCCGTTACACTATATGAGATGCGACCGGTTGTAAAAACACCGGCGCATCATACGGACAAGTTCGCAGAGCTTGTGTGCAGTAATTCGCTCCGGGCGAACGGCTTGACTAATGCCGTTGGTGTACTGAAGGAAGAGATGCGGATGTTGAATTCGCTTGTCATCGGAGCTGCAGACCGCAATGCCGTTCCGGCGGGCGGGGCTCTGGCCGTTGACCGTGACGGTTTTTCTGGAGAGATTACGGAAACACTGCATCAACATCCGTTAATTGAGGTTGTAAATGAAGAAATCCAGCATATACCTGAAGAAGGGATTGTTGTCATTGCCACAGGTCCGCTGACTTCTCCCGCATTATCTGCACAAATCCGTGAGCTAATGGGCGAGGATTATTTCTATTTTTATGATGCAGCTGCACCGATCGTGGAAAAGGACTCCATCGATATGAGCAAGGTCTATCTTGCCTCGCGGTATGATAAGGGTGAAGCGGCATATCTGAATTGCCCTATGACGGAAGAAGAGTTTGACGCCTTCTATGATGCGCTTATCCATGCAGAAGTCGCGGAATTAAAAGAATTCGAAAAAGAGATTTATTTCGAAGGCTGCATGCCGATCGAGATTATGATGCAGCGTGGCAAGCAAACAGCATTGTTTGGCCCAATGAAGCCCGTAGGACTAGTGAACCCGCATACAGGCAAGCTGCCTCATGCAGTCGTGCAGCTTCGTCAAGATAACGCAGCGGGAACACTTTATAACCTTGTCGGTTTCCAGACTCATTTGAAGTGGGGCGAGCAAAAACGGATCATTTCTATGATTCCCGGTCTTGAGAACGCTGAAATTGTACGTTATGGCGTCATGCACCGCAATACGTTTGTTAATTCACCGAGATTGCTGGAACAGACCTATCAAGTGAAAACCCGGCCTAATCTATACCTAGCAGGGCAAATGACCGGCGTGGAGGGTTATGTGGAATCCGCGGCCTCTGGACTGATAGCCGGCATCAATGCGGCGCGGGCAGCTCTTGGACAGGAGGGCGTCGTCTTCCCTCAAGAGTCAACCATCGGAAGCATGGCTTATTACATAACCCATGCTGATCCTGAAAACTTCCAGCCGATGAATGCGAACTTTGGTCTTCTGCCAAGCCTGGAGAAAAGGATTCGCAACAAAAAGGAGAAGAACGAAGCGCTCGCAAACCGTGCTCTTGATAAAGTGAGAGTGTTTGTAAGCGACAATGAACTGAATACAATCTAAACTTATTTTCTCAGGGAGGTCTTGCATCATGGAAATGACTTTTCATGCCACTACGATATGTGCAGTTCGGCATAATGGCCAAGCAGCCATTGCCGGTGATGGACAGGTCACATTCGGTGAGAGTGTAGTCATGAAGCAGACCGCCAAGAAAGTGCGCCGTCTTTACCGGGGACAAGTTGTCGCCGGTTTTGCCGGTTCTGTGGCGGATGCAATTACGTTATTTGAGAAATTCGAAGGCAAGCTGGAGGAGCATCATGGCAATTTGCAGCGGGCTGCTGTCGAACTGGCAAAGGATTGGCGTCAAGATCGAGTGTTGCGCAAGCTTGAAGCCTTGATGATTGTAATGGATAAGACAGGTATGCTGCTGATTTCCGGCGGAGGCGAAATTATTGAGCCGGATGATGATGTGCTGGCCATTGGTTCAGGCGGCAATTTTGCCTTGTCAGCAGGTCGTGCGCTGAAGCGTCATGCTGGGCATATGGAAGCGAAGGACATAGCCAGAGAAGCGCTTCAGATTGCTTCTGAGGTTTGTGTTTATACGAATAGCAATATTATTGTAGAAGAACTGTAAGAATGCCCTGCGGCAATATAAGCCATATCAGAGTTGGAGGTATTCGCGATGAGTAAAGAATCGATGACGCCTAGACAAATCGTATCCGAGCTGGATAAATACATTGTAGGCCAGAAGGAAGCTAAGAAGTCCGTAGCGGTAGCTCTTCGGAACCGCTATCGCCGGAGTTTGCTGACGGATGACGAGCGGGATGAAATCGTACCCAAGAATATTTTGATGATTGGTCCTACCGGTGTCGGTAAGACGGAGATTGCGAGAAGGCTTGCCAAGCTGGTGCATGCTCCTTTTGTGAAGGTGGAAGCGACGAAGTTTACCGAGGTTGGTTATGTGGGACGTGATGTAGAGTCCATGGTGCGCGACCTGGTGGAGACCGCTATTCGGATGGTGAAGCTGGAGCGTACGGAGAAGGTGAAGGACAAGGCTGAGGAAATGGCGAACGAGCGGATCGTTCAGTTGTTGGCACCTTCAGCCAAAGGACAGAAGAGCCAGCGTAATCCTTTTGAAATGCTGTTTGGCGGCGCCAACAATGATTCTAGTCGAGAAGATGATGAAGATGCGGGCGAGAAGGATGCAAGTCTCAAAGAGAAACGGAGACAGGTGCGTTTTAATTTGCTAGCAGGCAAGCTTGAAGACGACATGATCGAGATTGATGTTGAGGATGCCGCTCCGAACATGTTTGATATGTTTGCCGGACAGGGCAATGATCAGATGGGCATGAACATGCAGGAGATGTTTGGCAACTTGATGCCAAAACGAACGAAGCGTCGTAAGTTGTCCGTCAAGGAAGCGAGAAAAGTACTCATCCAAGAGGAAGCGGGCAAGCTAATTGATATGGACGATGTGATTCAGGAGTCCATTTCTCGTGCTGAGCAATCCGGCATTATTTTTATTGATGAGATCGATAAGGTTGCCAGCCAAGGTCGCCAATCGGGGCCGGATGTATCCAGGGAAGGCGTACAGCGTGATATATTGCCAATTGTGGAAGGTTCCACGATTATGACGAAATATGGACCTGTCAAAACAGACTTTGTCTTGTTTATTGCCGCAGGTGCTTTTCATATTGCGAAGCCGTCAGATTTGATTCCTGAGCTCCAGGGCCGCTTTCCAATTCGGGTAGAACTAAGCAGCTTGTCGCTGGATGATTTTGTATCCATTCTAACCGAGCCCCAAAATGCGCTTACCAAGCAGTACGTCAATCTGCTGCGTACAGAAGATCTCGAGGTAGAATTTTCGCCAGAGGCTATTCGCGAGATTGCCCAGATCGCGGCGTCGGTTAATCAGAATACAGAAAATATCGGTGCACGAAGACTCCATACGATACTAGAGAAGCTGCTCGAAGACCTATCCTTTGAGGCGCCGGAACTAACATTGGACCGTATGGTGATTACGCCCCAGTATGTGAAGGAGAAGCTCTCAGGCATTGCCCAGGATCGGGACCTGAGTCAATATATTCTGTAATCTCTCACATAACAGGCGTATAGGTCTATCCGCACGGTAGGTGAAAGAAGATAATTGTCGAGAGGTGCGATCGATTTCCGGGAGCATATTGTCGAATTAGTTTCACATCTTGGGAAAAATCGGGCAGGGTTTCGCAAATTACTAGTGTGCCATGGGTCGCATCAGGACCTATACATTGGATGAAACCAAGTAAATTTTACAGAATTAGTGGTATGATTTGCAATAATATAGAAAAAAACCGAATAAAAATGGATATAAAGCCCTTCTTTTTGGCAAAAGATAGGGCTTTTTTCTTATTGTAAAAAGTCCCAAACTTTAAGAAACTTAGTTTATGTGACATCATGTTGTCTTTTTCTACTTAAGACCTAGGTTAGTACGTACGGATTATATCATTTGTCGAAAAAAGAGGATTTTGCTAGGAAGAGTGGAATATCTTTTCTTGCATAGTCTAGTCAGGAGGAATGAGCTAGTGAATCTGTTGAATAACAGTTCTTTTCAACGGCTTCAAAGCGGTTTGGATGCTGCAAATCTCAGAAACAACGTGATTGCAAACAATATCGCCAACGTGGATACTCCTCATTTTAAGAGATCAGAGGTATCCTTTGAGAGTCTTCTGAAAAAAGAAATGGATGGGGCTCAGCTTTCGCTTCGGGGAAGAAGAACGGATCCTAGACATTTTGTTATTGGTCCAACGGGGAAGATTCCTGAGGCTTCGGTTATGAAGGATGGCAGTAGTTCCATGAATAACAACGACAATAATGTGGATGCAGACAGGGAGATGTCGCTTCTAGCAGAGAATCAGCTTCGTTATAACTCATACATACAAGCTGTAAACGAGCAGATTCGAATGATGCGTACAGCTGTTGAAGGGAGATAAAAATAGTGAATATTAGCAATAGCTTCAGTATTAATGCATCAGCCCTTACTGCACAGCGGCTTCGAATGGATGTCATCTCTTCCAATATCGCCAATGCAGAAACTACCCGTGCTCGGATTGAGAACGGTCAGGCTGTTCCTTATCGCCGCAAGACAGTTGTATTTCAACCGCAGCAGGAATCATTTGAAGGACTGCTCAGAGCCCAGATGAACGGTCAGACTGCAGGGCGAGGTGTAAAGGTGGCAGAGATACGGGAAGATCAGGCTCCGTTAAAACAGGTGTATAACCCTACACATCCTGATGCAAACACGGAAGGTTATGTTCTTATGCCTAACGTAGATATAACCAAGGAAATGGTAGATATGCTTGCAGCTACCCGTTCTTATGAAGCTAACGTTACAGCGATCAACGCTTCAAAAGCCATGATCATGAAGGCTTTGGAGATTGGAAGATAATAGAAAAATTACATAGCGGGTACTATTTAGGAGGGAAGATTTATGATTCAAAATGCTATGTTCAGCGTCCAGGGCATACAGCCACTTCAAGTTCAGGAGCAAGTGAAGAATGGAGCGACTCCTTCCGAATCGATCCGCGATTTTGGTTCTTACTTGAGTGATGCATTAAACTCTGTTGCTTCACAGGAACAGAATGCTCATGTGATGAACGACAAGTTAATGATTGGACAAGTAAACGTAGATCAGGCGATGATATCCGCCCAACAGGCTCTGTTGAGTATTCAACTCACAACACAGGTCCGAAACAAAGTGGTAGAAGCCTATCAAGAGATCATGCGCACGCAAATCTAATTGTTTCTAGCAAAGTTTCGGATGGGGTGACAATGTGAACGAGAGAATGATCCAATACCGGGAAAAAATTACCCAATATTGGAACCAGTTCAGCAATAAGCAAAAGATTATGTTAATCGCTACTGTAGCATTCGTTCTGATTGCGTTGATCGTATTAACGATGCAATTCTCTAAGACGAAATATGATGTAGCATTTAGAGATTTGAACTCTAGCGACGCTGCAGGGATCATTAACCACTTGGAGACCCAAGGTATTCCATATAAATTAAGCGATGATGGAAGAAGCATCCTGGTGCCGAGCACGAACGCAGCAAGGGTTCAGATCGACGTGGGCTCTCAAGGGCTTGTACAGAACGGTACAATTGGGTTCGAGACCTTTGAGCAGAATGCTTCTGCTATCGGAATGACTGATAAAGAATTCGAAGTGAAATATGTAAATGCACTCAATGGGGAAGTTGAACGACTGCTCGAAAAGATGCAGGGTGTTCAAGATGCAACGGTTCTATTAAACCTTCCCAAAGAAAGTGTGTTTGCAAAAAACGGAAACGAAGATAAAGCTACTGCTTCCGTAGTTGTGCAATTTAAACCAGGCTATCGTCCTAATCAAGAGGTCATCGATGGTTACTATAACCTCGTGAAGACTGCAATTCCCAATTTGCCTATTGAGAATATTACGATTACCAATGACGAAGTCGAGTTAATTGCAACGGCCAAGGGCGGTCAAGGCGGACTACTTGGCAAGGTTGAAGAAAACTTCGCCCTTCAAAAAAAGTTTGACAACGAAGTTAGACAAAATGTACAGCAATTCCTCTCGCAATACATGGGTTCCAATAAAGTCAATGTTCTCGTTGTCTCCAAACTGAACTTCGATCAGATGCAAAGCAAGGAAAATATCGTGACCCCTGTAGATGAGGAAGAAATGAAGGGGATCGAGCTCAGTGTTCAGGAAATCCAGAAGAACTATTCAGGAACAGGCAGTCCTTCCGGTGGAGTTGCCGGTGTAGGCCAAGAGGCCGTTCCGGGATATCCAAGCGATTCTGGAAGTGGCGAGACTAATTCGGAAGAACTATCCAAAACAGTCAACTACGAGGTAAACCGAATCACGAGGGATATAATCGCAAGTCCATATACTGTTAAAGATTTAACCATTAATGTCTCGGTTGAACCACCCGCTGGACAACAAACTATAGATGATGCTACAAGAACGGCTATACAGAACATTCTGGTGAACATCGTCAGAGCGTCGCTTTCGGATTCTGATACTACTTATACAGACGCTGATTTGTCCAAAAAAGTTTCGGTAATTTCGCAAGTATTTAATGTTGATACGGAAGAAAAGCCTAAAACTGTATTTTCACAGCCCGTTTTATGGGGGATTGGGATAGCAGCATTGGCATTGATTGCCGGGGGAGCCTTTTTCTTCATCCGCAAACGCAGACAGCAGGAGGAAGAGTATGAAGATGATATTCAGCTTCCGCCTGTGACAGAATTCCCATCGATTAATCTCGAGAGTGTGACCAATGAAAGCCAGGTTCGTAAACAACTCGAAACCTTGGCGAAGAAAAAGCCAGATGAATTCGTGAATTTACTTCGCACATGGCTAGCTGAGGAATAGAGGTGGAAGCGTGGCTAAGGGAAACAACCAAATGTTAAGCGGACGTCAGAAAGCGGCTATACTGCTCATTACGCTTGGCCCTGAAGTGTCTGCTCAAATATTTAAACATCTCCGAGATGAAGAGATTGAACAATTAACGCTGGAGATTGCGAATGTTCGCAAAGTAGATAGCGAAGAAAAAGATAGCATTATTCAGGAGTTCCATCAGATTTGCCTGGCCCAAGAGTACATCTCGCAAGGTGGCATCAATTACGCTAAAGAAATTCTGGAAAAGGCACTTGGACAGCAAAAAGCGATGGAAGTGATCAATAGGCTGACTGCAACGCTTCAAGTAAGGCCATTTGACTTTGCTCGCAAAGCGGACCCAAGCCAAATTCTGAACTTTATCCAGAATGAGAATGCACAAACCATTGCACTCGTCTTATCGTATCTCCAATATGAGCAGGCATCCGCGATTCTATCGTCGCTTCCGCAAGAGAAGCAGGCCGAAGTGGCTCGCAGGGTCGCAGTAATGGACAGTACATCACCGGAAGTCATCGCTCAGGTGGAACGCGTGCTCGAACAGAAACTGTCGGCGACGGTTACGCAGGATTACACCAGTGCCGGAGGCATTGAATCCATCGTTCAAATTTTGAACGGCGTTGACCGCGGAACGGAACGCACGATTCTTGACTCGCTTGAGATCCAAGATCCGGAACTCGCCGAAGAAATCAAGAAGCGGATGTTCGTATTCGAAGATATCGTCAATGTGGACAATCGTTCGATTCAGCGGATTATCCGCGATGTCGAGAATGCCGATTTGCAGCTTGCGCTCAAAGTGGCAAGCGAAGAAGTACGGGATGTTATTTTCCGAAATATGTCCAAGCGTATGGCTGAAACCTTCCGTGAGGAAATGGAGTATATGGGCCCGGTGCGGCTGCGTGATGTGGAGGAAGCTCAAACTCGGATTGTGAGCACGATCCGAAGACTCGAAGAAGCGGGCGAGGTCATTATCGCACGTGGCGGAGGAGATGACATCATTGTCTAACTTGATCAAATCGTCCCACTATAAATCAATGGATGTGTTGAAAGAGTTGGATCTTGCACGACGTTATGCTTCACCGACCGAGGAGATGGAGGAGGAATACATTCCACCGCCTGCCGAGCCGGCTGCCATCCAGACAGTGGCTGAAGCAGAACGCCTAAAGGCTGAAATTTTAAAGGATGCACAGGAATTCGCTGAAAGACAAATTCGAGAGGCTTCGGAAGAGGCTGAACGTCTGCTGACAGAAGCTAAACAACAGATTGAAGCATGGTGGACAGAACAAAGGCTTCAGGACGAGGACCTGGCAGAAACGCTCAAGATGGAGGGTTACAGTCAGGGATACGCTGAAGGTTCAGCTAAGGCAGAGCTTGAGATGAAGGAATTGATGGAGCAAGCGACGCACCAAGCTAGCGAGTTGCTTCAACTGGCTCATCAAACCAAGGAAGATCTGATACAAGAAGCAGAACCATTCTTGGTAGAGCTAAGCTGCAATATAGCTGAGAAAATATTGGATCACCAGCTTGCTATAGAGCCAGAGTTTACGCTGGAGCTGATTCGGAAGAATCTTTCCCGCAAAAGGGAAAAGGGAATTATCTCACTCTGTGTAGCACCTGAACAGTTTGAATTTGTAAATGCGGCCCGAGAAGAGCTTGGATTATCGATCGATTCACAGGCAGAGCTTCAAATTCTGCCGGATTCTACAGTGAAGGATCGCGGCTGTGTTATCCGGTCATCATTCGGAAGTGTAGACGCCCGTATCGATACACAGCTATCGGAGATCAAGAAAGAACTGGTGCGGTACGCCCTGGATGACGAGGAGCGGAGAAGTCATGATGAAGAAGCTGAATAGCGCACGGTATTTGGATTATCTGAAACATATAGACCCGGTTCGCATCAATGGTAAAGTGACACAGGTTATTGGACTGATGGTCGAATCGGAGGGGCCGGATGCCAGTATAGGCGATGTGTGCTACATCTATCCTACGAAGCAATCGGCGCCGCTCAAAGCAGAGGTTGTAGGTTTCAGAGACAATAAGGTGCTGCTGATGCCGCTTGGTGAGCTTCACTCTATCGGCCCAGGCTGCGATGTCGTCGGGACTGGCAAACCGCTTAGCGTACAGGTGGGGTCGGAGCTGCTTGGCAAAGTGTTGGACGGATTGGGACAACCACTTGATGGATCGATCATTCCTGCACGAATGCCACATTACTCCACCCACAACATCCCGCAAAACCCGCTCAATCGGCCGCGTGTCCAGGAGCCAATCAGTATCGGCGTCCGAGCGATTGATGGTTTGCTCTCCATCGGTAAAGGCCAGCGGGTTGGCATATTTGCCGGATCGGGTGTTGGTAAAAGTACCTTGATGGGGATGATTGCCCGAAATACTTCAGCGGATGTCAATGTGATTGCATTGATCGGGGAACGTGGGCGCGAAGTGTTGGACTTCATAGAGCGAGACTTGGGTCCTGAAGGGCTGAAACGGTCTGTTGTGATTGTTGCTACTTCGGATCAACCCGCTCTTATCCGTATTAAGGGAGCATTGATCGCCACGACTATCGCCGAGTATTTTCGGGATCGCGGTTTGAATGTGATGCTGATGATGGATTCGGTTACCCGGTATGCAATGGCTCAGCGTGAAGTTGGGCTTGCTGTGGGGGAACCGCCGGCCATGCGCGGATATACTCCGTCGGTATTTGCTAGTCTTCCCAAACTGTTGGAGCGTGCAGGGACTGGCCCGACTGGCTCGATTACTGCATTTTACACCGTGTTGGTTGATGGAGATGACATGAATGAACCGATCGCCGATGCGGTCAGGGGGATTCTGGATGGCCATATCGTTTTGAATCGGAATATTGCGAACAAGGGTCATTTTCCAGCGATTGATGTACTGGCCAGCATAAGTCGGGTCATGAAGGATATTTCACCAGAGGATCAAATTGATGCTTCCGAGAATGTGAAACGACTGATGGCCATTTACAAGGATTCAGAAGACTTGATTAATATAGGCGCTTATCAAGAGGGCTCCAATGCTGATATTGATGAATCGATAGAATATATCGGGCGGATATGGGATTTTACGAAGCAAAAGGTGAATGAGAAGACCACATTGGATGAGGTCCAGAAACGTTTGATTTCCGAGTTTTCAAGGAGCTGACTTTGAAAAATGAAATTTCAATATGCATTCCAGAAAATTGTAGACCTGAAGAGCAATGAAAAAACGCAAGCCGAATGGATGCTCTCAAGCGCGATTGGGCAGCTGCAAGCTGAAGAGAAAAGTCTGAATGAGCTGTACGAGATGAGGGACCAAATGTATCACGCTCAGCAGGAAGCTGCATCAAGATGTGCCCCGATTTCTGAGATCCGCAATATTCAGGTATACGCAGAACATCTGGAAGAATGCATTGAGCGAAAAAGGGATGATATACGGCTCGCTCATGTCAATGTGACGAAGAAGAAAAAAGTGTTGTCCGACAAAATGCTAGATGAAAAGGTTTGGCTCAAAGCAAGAGATAAATCCCAAGAAAAGTTCCGGCATGAAAGTCTCCTTCGGGAACAAAACGAGCTGGACGAAATGGCGACGGTACGTTTTGCGATCAATGCCCGCTTAGGTTAGGAAACATTGACACCCGGTGGGTTATGACCGCGAAGGAGGAATGAATGTGGCAAGAAAAGAAACGCCGCTAGAGAAGGAAGAATCCGGCGGAGGATTTGAACGAGTATTACTTATATTAATACCTGCAATATTCACAATTGTTTTGCTCGGAGCCCTTGCTGTGTTTTTTAGAGCCGATGTTCGTGATGGACTGATTGATATGGCCAATAAAATCCCAGTCGTCAAGAATTGGGTTCCGGATCCAGTGCTTACACCGGAAGAGCAGAAGCTGAAGGAAGCTAAGCAGCAGGAAGAAAGTGCAGAGGCTACAATTGTTGAGCTTAAGAAGCAGCTCGCTGAAAGTGAAGAAACTTTAAATGAAGTAACTGAGCAAAAAGCAACCCAGGCAAAGAAAGTAAAAGAACTGGAAACTCAAATTGAGTCGATGCAAAGTACAGCCCAAAGCAATGAGACGGAAGAGGAAGATGCATACACCAAGCAGATTCGTGAATTGTCCAAGCTCTATGCAGATATGAGTCCAAGCAAAGCAGCGCCTATCATGCAGAATCTTACGCAGGAAGAAATGGTGCTTATGCTTAGCCAGATGAAGAGCGGCAACCGGGTGGCCATCCTTCAGAAGATGGATCCAAAGGTGGCAGCAGACGTTACGATGAAGCTGAAGGATGCTAAAACTTCCGAAGATATGGCGATAGCGGCGTTGCAATCCAGACTTAAGAAGAATGAAGTAGCTGAAAACGAGAAGAAAACATCCAATAACTTGGATAAAAATCAGTTGACCCAGACCTTTGCGGGAATGACTCCGAGTAATGCCGCCGATCTGCTGATGCAAACTTATAAGATTAGTCCTGCCAAGACCATGACGATTCTCAATACGGTGGATGACGGTACACGCTCACGCATTTTGAATGCGATGTCCTCTAAAGACGCGGAGCTGGCAGCGAAGATATTGAATCGCCTGATGGGCTCTAAATAAGCTCTGGAAATGAATCTCCACCCTCGAGGAAAGGAGGTGAAATGAGACGATGACAATGACTGTACAAACCATGACTTCTACTGTGAGCAGCTCTTCAGCAAGCGGGAAGACAAGTGCTGCTGGTCAAACGACAGCTGGAGCTACTTTCGATTCAGCTTTGGCTTACCAGATGAACAGTGGCGAGAGCAACGCTGCAACCACTCCAACGGAAGTTGCCACAAAGCTGGTATCCATGCTTGGGCAGCAATCGACGGAAACCGATGAGTCGCTCGATGGCTTGATGGAACTGCTCCAAGGTTTATTGCAGGAGCTTGATACCATGGACCAGGCACTGATTGAGGATCCAGCCTTGTTACAAGAGATTCAAAGTTGGCTGACGCAAGCTAACATTCTGTTAAGCGGAGCTGCCCCACAACCTCAAGGGGACATGCTCGAAAATGAGATGCCGATGCTAGCTTCAAGTTCAGAAACCATCCGATTTGCTGTGCAGGATACAATTAGTCAACTGGCTTCTGTGCTATCGAAGTCCACACAGGTAGATCCCAATACGGAGGCTGCTGTCAAACAGCTTGTTCAATCTTTCCACAGTCTGCTTGGGAAAGGTGCAGCGACGGGAGAAGGGAAAGCTGATGGTACATTCAGCAATATCTTAAACCGCCAACAGCCGGAAGTGACTCAACCTACAGTTACAGCTGATGCTGCAAATCAAAAGACTTCATCGGAAACAACAGCATCGACTAATGCCAAAGGGATGTCGTTAGCAGCTACTAGCATTGATAATGCCACACCGGAGTCTGGTATGAATGAAGCGGATGCATTGCTGGGACAAGGAACCGTTACTGCCGGTCAGCTTGCCCTGCGTTCAGGAACGCAAGTAACAGTAAAACCTGCTGCCCCGCCCGTACCGGTTGAGAACTTTTCCAATGAAATGACTACGTTCATTATTAATAAGATGGAAATTGTGAAACAAACGGGATTCACCGAAGCGAGAATCTCGCTGAATCCGGAGCATTTGGGTCAAGTCGACATCAAGCTTACGATGCAGAATGGTCAGTTGATCGCACAGTTTATGACAAGGTCAACGGATGCTAAAGAAATGATCGACCAGCAGATGGCACATCTACGAAGCGCGTTGCATGCACAGGGACTTCAGGTAGAGAGAATTGAAGTCACGCAGAGCAGCCAGGCATCAAATGCTAACCTGTATCAGGATGGTGGTCGTCAGCCGGGTTCTGGACAACAACAGTCACAGCAGCAGCGTTCTAAGGAGAAAGATCGACCTTCCGAGGATGCCATACTTGCTGCAAACTTGACTGAAGAGTTGAACGATTGGATTGAAGAACATCAAATGGATGACGAGCAAGTACAAGCAGGAACATTTACTGCTAAAGCTTAACCGTGAGGAGGTGAGGAATGGATGGCAACAAATCCGGTATCTACGAGTAATATGTGGCCTAATTATTCTAAAGGGAACGTTAGTAACAAAAGCGGTAACGGTCAAGAACTCGGGAAGGATCAGTTCTTGAGCATATTGATTACACAACTGCGAAACCAGGATCCACTTCAACCGATGCAGGACCGGGAATTTATTGCCCAGATGGCACAGTTTACTTCCCTGGAGCAGTTGATGAATATCAATACTCAATTAACCGCCATGAGCCAATCCCTAGGCGCGGCCTCGAGTTTGATCGGAAAGCAGATCAGTTGGATGTTCACACCGGAGGATGGATCGGGAACGATCATGAAGAGCGGTATTGTTGATTCCATCATTGTGCGTGAAGGCATTCATTATGCTCAGGTTGGCGGCAGTGAGGTAGCTCTCGATGAGATTATTAAGATCGAGAACGCTGTAAATGAGAAGGATACTGAAGCTCCTTATCCGAATCCAGCTGAACCAACAAGTGATCCAAACCCAGAAGTGACTGGAAATGGTGAAGATCCAGATGCAGTGAATCCGAATCCAACCAATCCTGTAACAAGCAATCCGGATGTGACAGTTCCTGAAACCGGAACTGATACAGAAACCGAAGATCCAGGTCAAGCGGAGGATGGGCTTGGGGGAACCGAATCATGAGCGATCGCATGATGATTGGACATTTATACCCAGGGAAAATACACCCTGCCGCATTTCATAATGAACGAAAATCAGTGCAGGCTCAATCCAATCCATCCCATGGGAAGTTTCAGGAAATTTTAAATGAAAATCTCCTCAAAATCAGCAATCATGCGGCGAAGAGGCTGGAACAGCGGGGAATTGAGTTAAAGGCTGACCAGCTCACGCAGATCCAGAATGCTGTGGATAAAGCAGCAGCGAAGGGGAGCAAGGAATCGCTTATTTTGTTGGAAAATATGGCTTTGATTGTGAATATTCCGAATCGAACCGTAGTTACAGCGATGGACGGAACAGCAATGAAGGATAACGTATTCACGCAAATCGATAGTGCAGTCATTATTTCATAGCATCTGGCTGGCCCGTGAGGAAGCCAGGCGGCCGCTGATCGACAGAAGCGGTCCAAAATTGAAGGAGGAATATGGATGTTAAGATCTATGTATTCTGGTATTTCCGGGATGAGAGGTTTCCAAACCAAACTTGACGTCATTGGTAATAACATTGCCAACGTTAATACGATCGGGTTTAAGTCAGGGCGCGTGATGTTCAAAGATATCCTTAGCCAGACGATGTCCGGAGTTACTCCCGGCACTGACGATCCATCTGGTGGTGTGAATGCCAAGCAGATCGGTCTTGGTGTATCCATCGGCTCGATTGATACATTACACACGCCAGGCAGCGCGATGACTACGAATAATCCTACAGATCTGAGAATTGACGGAGACGGCTTCTTCTTGGTGAAGCTGAGCGAGGATCAAGAGGTAGCCTTTTTGACCCGTGCAGGCGATTTCCACATCGACGTGGCCCGCAATCTGGTTACATCTGATGGAATGCTCGTTCTCGATTCAAACGGTGATCCGATCCAGTTGGATGATGACGTAACGGCGTTTACTATCGCCCAGAATGGAGCCATTATTCAGAAGATGAGTGACGGAACGACCGAAGAGGGAGCGATTATCGGTGTGGCCAAAATCCCGAATCCGGAGGGTCTTGAGAAAATAGGCGGCAATATGTACCGTGTGACATTGAATGCTGTCCCTGATGGCGATCTGGATGCCGTTATGTTTGAAGCAAATGATGCTGCAGCAGGTACGGGTGCGATCATTGCAGGTCAGCTCGAAATGTCAAACGTTGACCTGACTAGCGAATTTTCAGAAATGATTGTTGCTCAGCGCGGATTCCAGGCTAACTCGCGGATTATCACAACTTCGGACGAAGTGCTGCAAGAAGTTGTCAATCTGAAACGATAAGGATGGATAGGGAGGGGGACATCTCCTCCCTAATTATACAAGGAGGCTATCCATGATATCGGTAACGAGGTTAAATGGCTCGCAGTTGTGGCTTAATGCGCTGTTAATCGAATTGGTTGAGGAGACTCCTGATACCTATATTACTTTGATTAATGGAAAACGAATGATTGTGCTAGAAAGTGCAAATGAAGTCATTTCTTCCATTAAGGCGTATCATCACGAGGTAGGCATTCATCAAGCCACCATTAAAGTGCAGCAATGGGAGGAACCTTCATGAAAAAGATGTTACCCTGGTTAATTACAATTCTATTATCGATTACGCTAATTGTTGTGGCCATCGTCCTGCTATCGGACAAGTTTCTAGGCGATAATAGCAAGAATCAGGCCACGGCAGCAGCAGCCAAATTATCCGCCAACGAAATTGTTTCAATGTCATCAGAAATAACCGGTATCAAGACGAATCTTGCTGATCCTTACCATATTGCTTCTATGGCCTTCGCGTTTCAGTTGAACGATAAAAAAGCGAAGGAAGAATTCGACAAGATCAAAGAGATCAAGATCCGGCCGATTATTATCAAGACTTTGGCTGATACCAAACCCGAATTGCTTAATGACTCCAAAGGGCGCGAACAGTTTATTGCCAAACTGCAGAATTTGATCAATAAGTCGTTAACGTCTGGACAATTAATTCAAATTGATATTACGGATATTTTGATCGCAGAAATCTAAACTGTTCGTTGGATGACCTGTAAGGGGGTGAGTAGATGGTTGATGTATTATCGCAGAATGAGATCGATGCCTTGTTGGCCGCTCTCTCTTCAGGGGAAATGGATGCTGAAGAACTGAAAAAAGAGGAAACGCAGAAAAAAATTCGCTCCTATGATTTTAAAAGGGCGCTTCGGTTCTCCAAAGATCATATTCGGAGCTTAACCCGAATTCATGAAAATTTTGCACGCTACTTAACAACATATTTCTCTGCACAATTGCGTACTTTTGTGCAAATCAATGTTGTGCAGGTTGAGCAGCTTCCATATGATGAATTTATTCGTTCTATACCCAAAATGACCGTTCTTAATATCTTCGAGGCGGAACCTCTAGTTGGCAGGATGGTGCTTGAGGTTCATCCGAACATCGCCTACGCGATGTTGGATCGTTTATTGGGGGGGACCGGAATTGCTCCTTCTTCCATCAACTCGATGACCGAGATCGAAACGATTATCATGGAGCGAATATTCAGCAGGGCATTTGATAGCTTGCAGGAAGCATGGAAAACGGTGCTGGATATTTCTCCGCGTCTTGAAGCCTTGGAAACCAATCCGCAATTTATGCAGATCGTTTCCCCGAACGAGACCATTGCGCTAATATCCCTTAGCACCAAAATCGGTGATAACACGGGTATGATCAATCTTTGTATTCCTCATGTTGTGCTTGAGCCGATTATGTCCAAGCTGTCCGCGCACCAGTGGTTTATTTCGGAGAAAAAAGCTAGCGTTCCGGAAGAGGTCGAGGCTCTCAAACAGCGTGTCAGCAAAGCCAAGCTTCCAATCGTTGCCGAGCTCGGTGTGTCACAGCTAACCGTGTCCGAATTCTTAGGCCTGAACATCGGTGACGTCATTTCATTAAACAAACCGATGCATGACGGTCTTTCCATTAAGGTTGGAGATAAATTGAAGTTTATTGGCAGTCCCGGAACGATAAAAGACCGGGTTGCTGTACAAATCGATGAAATAGTCATCGAAGGAGTTGAAGAATTTGACGAGTAAAGATTATTTATCCCAGGAAGAAATCGACGCTTTGCTAAAACAGTCGGAAATGGCATCACCAGCATCAATTCCTTCGGCGGCGACAGTCGATGATGTACTAACACCTCTTGAGCAGGATGCACTCGGCGAGATCGGTAACATTACGTTTGGCAGTGCTGCAACCGCTCTGTCTACCTTACTGGGCAAAAAAGTAGATATTACGACACCTAAAGTGTCGATCATTACGCGAAGCAAGTTTGAGGAAGAATTTCCGAAACCGCATGTAGCGGTACATGTTACCTATGTGGACGGATTTGAAGGGATTAATTCGCTCGTCATTAAAACAAGGGATGCCCAAGTGATTGCAGATTTGATGTTAGGCGGAGAAGGCAATCCAGCAGAAGAGGAATTGAACGAAATTCATATCAGCGCTGTTCAGGAAGCTATGAACCAGATGATGGGATCTTCGGCGACGAGCATGTCCACGATCTTTAACCGATTTGTCAATATATCGCCTCCGGGCATTGATATTTTGAACATGGAGAGCGGAGAAGGAGTTAATAACCTCCCGCAGGATGAAACATTAATCAAGATATCATTCCGACTCATTATCGGTGATCTTATCGATTCAACGATTATGCAGCTGCTGCCTGTCAAGTTTTCGAAGGATATGGTTCACATGCTGATTAACGGTACGGATGAGCCGGAGCCAGCCAAGCAGGAAGCGGCACCAGCTGTCGAAGCACCGAGTCATGTGGAAGAGCCCGTTCAAGCCCCTAACAACCCTGTGATGGGGAATGAGACGGGCCACGGATATGATAACGGACAAGGCCAAGGTCAGCCTATGCAAGGATATGGAGAACCTGTCCCTCAAATGCCGTATGGCCAGCCGCAGACGCCTTATCAAGCACCATATCAGGCGCAGCCACAGCAATATGGCGGCATGCCTAATCGCAATGTTAATGTTCAACCCGTGCAGTTCGCTAATCTGCAATCTGCGCCATACAACCAGGTGGATGAAAACAATCTGAACTTACTGATGGACATTCCCCTTAAAGTCACCGTAGAATTAGGGAGGACCCAGAAGCAAATTAAGGATATCTTGGAAATGTCTCAAGGTTCGATCATCGAGTTGGACAAACTGGCCGGAGAGCCTGTAGATATCCTTGTCAATCACAAGCTGATTGCCAAAGGAGAGGTCGTTGTCATCGATGAGAACTTTGGTGTACGCGTGACAGATATCGTGAGCCAATGGGACCGGATACAAAAATTACAATAGCACATACATTTTAGGGAGGATTTTTATCAATGGCTAACCGAATTCTGATTGTGGACGATGCTGCTTTTATGAGAATGATGATCCGTGACATTCTGGTCAAGAACGGATTTGAAGTTGTAGGGGAAGCGCAGGACGGCGCACAAGCAATCGAAAAATTTAAAGAGCTTCGCCCTGATCTTATTACAATGGATATCACCATGCCGGAAATGGATGGGATTGCTGCATTGAAAGAAATCAAAAAAGTGGATGCAAACGCAAAAGTAATCATGTGTTCCGCTATGGGACAGCAAGCGATGGTTATCGACGCCATCCAAGCTGGAGCGAAGGACTTTATCGTTAAACCGTTCCAATCCGACAGAGTTATTGAAGCTATCAATAAGACACTAGGAATATAGAATCATTATGATGATGGCAGCCTCTGATGGATTACGTTCAGGAAGTACTACCGGGTATTATTTACAGTTATTCTATGTCTTTGTCGTACTTGCCATCATCGTTGCGTTGATCGTGCTCCTGATTCGCTTTCTCAGCAGAAAGAATCAGAGCTGGATGCAGGGCCGCTCTATTCGCACCTTGGGTGCGGTTGGGATGGGCCCTAATAAATCCCTTCAGATTGTCGAAATCGGGGGGAGCATCTATGTGATTGGTGTTGGTGAAGACGTCCGGTTGGTGGACAAAATTTCGGATCCGGCTGAAGTTGCGCTTATCCAAGCCGCATTCGAACAGGAGTCAGGAATCCATAGTGGGGCAATGCCGCCATTCATGAAAAAATTGGCGGCAAAACTCCGTAAAGAACCACCATCGGAAGAGATTGAGTTGGAAGATACATCTTCTTTCCATGAAGTGTTCGAATCCAAGCTGCGCAGCGTGCCGAACCGGAAAGAGAAGGTCGAAGAATTGCTGCGGGAGGATCATAAGGATTCATGAATAAAAAAATCTCGTGCGCTATCATTATGTTCCTGATGTTCGGATTTCTGTTCTCCCACTCGGCCTTTGCGGATCCGATTCCGAACATTGATATTCAAATCGGCAATGAGGGAGACGCCCCGGGGACAAGTTCCTTGTCCTTGATACTCCTAATTACCGTTCTTAGCATTGCGCCTGCAATTCTGGTGCTGATGACAAGTTTTACACGGATTGTGATCGTGCTTGGCTTTGTCCGTACTTCTCTCGGCACACAGCAAACACCGCCAAATCAAGTGTTGATTGGCCTGGCACTCTTCCTTACTTTGTTTGTGATGGCTCCTACACTGTCATCGATCAATGAAGTCGCGTTACAGCCCTATCTCAAGGGAGAGATTACCCAAGCGGAAGCGCTGGATAAGGCTCAAGATCCCATGAAGAAATTCATGTTTTCTCACACTCGTGAGAAAGATCTATTGCTGTTTATGAACTACACAGGAGCAGAGAAAGCCGAATCGTATAAGGATATCCCATTAACGGTTATGGTACCTGCATTTGCCATCAGTGAATTGAAGACCGGTTTTCAGATGGGTTTTATGATATTCATTCCGTTTCTGGTCATCGACATCGTGGTTGCCAGCGTGCTCATGGCGATGGGGATGATGATGCTGCCACCGGTTATGATCTCACTGCCATTCAAAATTTTGCTTTTTGTTCTGGTAGACGGCTGGTATCTGGTAGTGAAGTCGATGCTGATGAGCTTTAACCCGTAGCATAAGCGGCAAGTAATTCGAATACAGGGGGACTAAGCCGTGAGCGCTGAATTTATTATCGGCCTGGCAGGGCAAGCGGTCTATACTGTGCTCAAGGTGAGCGCACCGATGCTTGTACTCGCACTGGCTGTAGGACTTTTAGTCAGTATTTTTCAAGCAACGACACAGATCCAGGAGCAGACACTGGCATTCGTGCCGAAAATTGTTATGGTTCTCGTAGCATTACTGTTGTTTGGTCCTTGGATATTAACGACATTAGTGGAGTTCACCGAGGGTATTTTGGACAATCTCTACAAATATATTGGATAGGCTGAGTGTCCATGGAATGGTTACAGCAAAGTTTACCTGTTTTCATGCTTATTTTTTGTCGAATAACATCTTTTTTTGTAATATCGCCAGTATTCGCTTCACGCGGCATACCATCCTCATTCAAAATAGCCCTTTCGGCTATTATCGCCCTGATCGTTTACTTATCAACCGGGCTTGGTGAAGTGGTTCCGCAGGACTTGTCTTACGCGATATTAATCGTCCAGGAAGTATTGGTAGGGCTCCTCCTTGGATTCACGGCTTATCTTATTATGGCTGTTGTTCAGACAGCAGGAGCATTGATTGACATACAGATCGGATTCAGTATGGCCAATGTCATCGACCCGTTCACAGGTAGTTCTACTCCTTTAATCGGTAATTTTAAGTTCTATCTTTCCTTGCTGGTCTTTCTGAGCATGAATGGTCACCACTATCTGCTGGATGCCATTATGTACAGCTATGAATGGATACCGATTACCGGAGATGTGTTTTCCAAGATTCATGATGGCAATGTAACGGATTTTCTCGTTCGGACGTTCTCACACTCTTTTGTGTTGGCACTGCAAATGGCAGCACCGCTAGTGGCAGCTCTGTTCCTGACTGATGTAGGGCTAGGCTTTCTGGCAAGAACAGCTCCCCAGTTCAACGTGTTTGTAATCGGGATTATCCTTAAAATCATGGTTGGACTCGTCTTGTTGATGCTGCTCATGCCTATGCTGGTATCGTTATTCGATCATCTGTTTGCCAAAATGTTTGAAGCGCTCCGGCAGCTGCTCGGTGTTCTTGGCGACGGGCCGACTTAAGGAGATGGAGGTGAAGTGGATGTCATACCGGTATCCGGTCGACTTACAGTTGTTCGCTGGCGAAAAGACGGAGAAAGCCACACCGAAGAAGCGCCAAGATACACGTAAGAAAGGCCAAGTTGCCAAGAGCATGGAGGTATCGGGTGCATCGGTCTTGCTAGCCGCTTTCTTCTGTTTGTTAATTTTCGGTGGGTACATGCGGGATCGCATTGTTCGATTATTCAGCGATATTTACATTAATCAGCTCTCTATGAATGTTACGAAGGACAATGTTATGAACCTCTTCGGGGAGTACGGGATTCAAATTATGCTTATAGTGGCTCCCTTATTTATTTCGGTATTTATCGTCGCATTAATCGCTAATTATTTGCAGGTCGGATTTATGTTGACGGGCGAAACATTGAAAATGAAATTCAGCAAAATAGATCCAATCAAAGGATTCAAAAATATTTTCTCGATGCGTTCATTGGTCGAGTTTTTGAAATCGGTCATTAAGCTGACTATTATTGGTTACCTTGCTTACAGTACTTTATGGGCTGCAAGGGAAGGGTTATCTTCCTTGTCAACGATGGGCCCAGACACGATCTTTCACTTCGTGGCCGACATTACGATGTCACTGGGATTCAAAATAGCCATCGGGCTGATTATTCTAGCTATTCTTGATTATATGTACCAAAGATACGATTACGAAAAAAACATACGCATGTCCAAGCAAGATATTAAAGATGAGTATAAAAAAATGGAGGGCGATCCACTGATCAAAGGAAAGATCAGGGAACGCCAGCGTCGAATGGCAGTTCAGCGGATGATGCAGGAAGTTCCGAATGCTGATGTCATCATCACAAACCCGACCCACTTTGCAGTAGCGATCAAGTATGACGGGGCTATGATGGACGCTCCGCAAATCATTGCGAAAGGCCAAGATTTTATGGCTTTGCGGATTAAAGAAATAGCGAAGGACCATGGAATTATTACGATGGAAAACAAGCCGCTGGCACGCGCATTGTACCAACGGTCGGAAATCGGGGATTCGATTCCGGGAGACCTGTTCCAGGCCGTAGCGGAAGTGCTGGCCTATGTATATAAACTTAAAGGTAAAGTGAAATAACTAGGGACCGGAGGCGTCAGTGCAGTGAAAATAAAAGATCTTTCTGTCCTTGCGGGTGTAATTGGCATCGTACTCATGATGATTCTTCCGATCCCGATATGGCTGCTCGATGTACTGCTAATTATCAATATCTCGCTGGCGCTTATTATTTTGTTGGTGGCCATGAATACGAAGGAAGCATTGGACTTCTCGATCTTCCCTTCGTTATTGCTCATCACGACGCTGTACCGTGTTGCGCTCAATATTTCGACAACGAAGCTGATCCTGTCGGAAGCGAATGCGGGTGAAGTTGTCGCAACGTTCGGTAAATGGATAGCCAATGGCGAAATAGCGATTGGATTTATCGTCTTTTTGATCCTTGTTGTTGTACAGTTCATTGTCATAACCAAAGGTTCTGAGCGCGTAGCCGAAGTTGCGGCAAGATTTACGCTCGATGCGATGCCAGGTAAGCAGATGAGTATCGATGCGGATTTGAACGCAGGCCTGATCAATGAACAGCAAGCCAGGGAACGCAGAAGCAAAATCGAGCGGGAAGCTGATTTTTACGGCGCCATGGATGGTGCGAGCAAATTCGTTAAAGGTGATGCAATCGCGACGATTGTTATCATGCTGATTAATCTGATTGGCGGATTCATCATCGGGATCTCGATTCATGGTATGTCATTCGGAGACGCGATGGGCACATACTCGATTCTCACAATCGGGGATGGATTGGTCAGCCAAATTCCGGCTCTTCTGATTTCCACAGCCGCCGGTCTTATAGTTACAAGAGCCTCTTCGGATGGAAATCTTGCCGAAGATCTGACGGGGCAGCTCTTCTCCTACCCGCACCTCTTGTATATTGTTGCAGGAACGGTTCTGCTGTTGGGACTCTTCACACCGATTCATCTGATTACGACCGCTCCGATTGCGCTCATATTATTCATTGCGGCAAGGACGATGCAGAACAACCTGGATCGCAAACAAGTGGAAGTTGAGCAGCTGGAGGAGGAGCAAGAGATCGAAGAAGTCCGGAGTCCAGAGAGCGTGATCAACTTGCTCCAAGTTGACCCGATCGAATTCGAATTCGGATATGGGTTGATTCCGCTCGCAGATGCACAGCAGGGTGGAGATTTGCTGGATCGGATCATCATGATTCGGAGACAGTGCGCACTTGAACTAGGACTTGTAGTACCGGTTATTCGAATTCGCGACAATATTCAACTAAAACCGAATGAATATGTCATAAAAATTAAAGGGAATGTTGTCGGCGGTGGTGAATTATTATTAAATCACTATCTCGCCATGAGTCCCGGGTATGAGGACGATACCGTAACCGGAATTGAAACGTCCGAACCGGCATTCGGACTCCCGGCTCTGTGGATAGATGAAGCTACGAAAGAACGAGCGGATCTTGCCGGTTATACCGTAGTAGATCCTCCATCCGTTGTTGCTACACATTTAACTGAATTAATCAAGCGACATGCTCACGAACTGATTGGTCGCCAGGAGACCAAAGCTTTGGTCGACAACATTCGAGAGACCTATCCTGTTCTTGTCGACGAACTCATTCCTTCCGTTCTGACGATTGGGGAAGTGCAGAAAGTACTAGCTAAGCTCCTTCGTGAGAAAATCTCGATTCGGGATATGGTAACGATTCTCGAAACCCTTGCCGATTACGGACATTACTCGAAGGATCCCGATGTTCTTACCGAATATGTAAGACAGGCCCTCTCAAGGCAGATTACTCAGCAATATGCCCAAGACGGAGAGGCGATGCGGGTGATTACGGTTGGACCACAGCTTGAGAAGAAGATCGCCGAAAGCGTGCAGCAGAGCGATCAGGGAAGCTACCTTGCGATGGACCCTGTGTCGACGCAGAGCGTGTTCCAGAAGCTCAGTGAGCAGGTGAACCGGATTATCCAGATGGGGCAGCAGCCGATCCTTCTTACCTCGCCCGCCATACGGATGTACTTGCGGCAAGTCATTGAACGAAGCATGCAGGATATACCAGTATTGTCTTACAGCGAACTCGAGCCTAACGTCGAAATTCAAAGTGTCGGAGTGGTGAACTTATGAGAGTGAAAAGGTATATCGTCGACACGATGCCTGAGGCAATGCAGCATATCCGTACCGATCTTGGTACGGATGCCGTCATACTAAGCACAAAAGAAACCAAAGTGGGCGGTTTTCTCGGCATGTTTACCCGGAAGAAGATCGAGGTGATCGCAGCGGTAGAGCAAGCGGAGAAAGCCAAAGGCTCTGCTTCAGCCAGACCAAACATTATTCCGTCCGTTCCATCAGGTGCGGTACCCAAGGCATACCAGCGAACGGCGGAACAAGCGAAGCTGGCTTCACCGAGCTCCAAGCCCCAGGTAAGTAATGCGGATAACATATCCGGAGCACAGCAAGATGAGGACTATAATCGATTTGCCACGATTCTTAGTCAGGTTGCCGCTTCTGAACAAATGACCAGGGAACAACGGGCAGATAACCAGGCTTTGCAGACTGCAGCTACCACAGCATTAGAGCGAAACATGGATCTTCCAGAGTCAGCTGCTTCTCCCGCCTCGATGCAGTCATCGGGCGAAAGACAAGAAGAGCCATTAGCTTCTAGACTGGGAATCAGTGAATCCGAAGAGAAAGTTTTGGCAGAACTGAAAGAAATGAAAGAATGGATTGCGAGATTGTCAAGGCAAAATCTCCAGGCGATGCCTATTCCGGAACCGCTGCAGCATATCCGTGATCTGCTCTTGAATCAAGATCTGTCGGCCAAGCTGACGGAAGAGTGGATCACAACTGCTGAAGAGGCTTGGAATGCCAGTCAGATGCAGATGAGTGAGACGGAGCTGTTTGATGTGGTCTATCAGCAGGCTGAGAAATTTCTAGCAGACCGTATCGGGGACGGCGTTCAGCCTGAGACACGGATCGTGTACGTTGCCGGGCCAACCGGGGTTGGCAAGACAACTACAATCGCAAAAATCGCAGCGGAGCAGCTGTTCCGAAACCAGCGCAAAGTGGGTTTCATTACTTCGGATACGTATCGGATCTCTGCCGTCGAACAGTTGCGCACCTACGCCTCAATTCTCAATATTCCGATGGAGGTTGTTCAATCACCAGGTGATATGCAGCGTGCCCTTCAGAAGCTGCAGGAGTGCGATCTGATTTTGATGGATACGGCAGGCCGGAATTACCGAAATGAACTGCTTGTTTCCGAACTCCAGAGCCTATTCTCTCATTCCGATCAAAGTGAAACCTATCTTGTCCTTAGTCTGACTTCGAAGAGCAGCGATATGATCGAAATAGCGGATCATTTCAACAAGTATGTGCTGGATAAGGTTATTTTCACGAAGATGGATGAAACAGGGAGTTACGGGTCCTTGTTTAATCTGCTGGATGCCCATAATCTGCGCCTGTCCTATATGACCAATGGTCAAAATGTACCCGACGATCTGCTGTTGGCTGATGCGAAGCGGTTAAGCCATCTGCTGTTGGGAGCGATTCGCACATGACGGATCAAGCCCAATCGCTTCGTCAGCTCGTCTCGGCACAGCCGGTAGGCAGTCCGATAGCAAAGTCCAATAGAACCGCTAAAATCATAACAGTCAGCAGTGGAAAGGGCGGAGTCGGTAAATCCAATTTCACATTGAACTTTGCCCTGACTATGCAAGCGATGGGGAAAAAGGTTTTGGTGTTTGATGCAGATATCGGGATGGCGAACATCGATGTTCTTATGGGCGTAAGCTCCCAATATAGTTTGTATCATCTTATTCGCGGTGAGAAGCGTATTGAAGAGGTGATTCAGTATGGACCCGACAAGCTACCTTTTATTGCTGGCGGGTCGGGTCTAGCCGACATGATGTCTTTGTCTGAAGCCGAGATGGATTATTTCATAACTGAAATCGAACGCATTGCTTCCGAGATGGATTATATCATCTTCGATACAGGAGCTGGTTTATCCAAGGAAAATATGAAATTCATCGTTTCTGCTGATCAATGCCTGGTTGTCACGACGCCAGAACCGACCTCCATCACCGATGCCTATGCTTTAATCAAAGTAGTGCATGGTATGGACAACCAAGTACCATTCAGCCTGGTGGTTAACCGTGCTGGAGATGAGCAGGAGGCTCGGGAAGCAGCCAATAAAATAATACTGACAGCACAGCGTTTCCTCGATTTGGACATCCAGCTGCTTGGTTCGATTGCTGATGATACGCATGTTGTCCAAGCCGTTAAGAGGCAGATTCCCTTTACTGCAGCTTATCCACGATGCAACGCATCCAGCGATATTAGGAGGATTGCACTACGATACATGGCCGTTCCTGCTGCCACGGAGTCCGAAACTCCGAAGGGAATCAAAGGATTTATGCATCGATGGCTCAAACGTACAAAATGATTCTTTGTTTGGATTAATGGAAACAGAGGTGGACATCTATGAAGCCTTTTCGTGTGCTTGTCGTGGACGATTCTGCATTTATGCGGAAAATCTTTTCCGACTTCATTGAGCGGGACCCGTCTTTTCAGGTTGTCGGAACAGCAAATAACGGACTCGAGGCTGTTGAGAAAGTGATGGAGCTAGACCCTGATGTCATTACACTGGATGTAGAAATGCCGAAGATGAACGGGCTGGATGCTTTGAAGCTAATCATGTCCGCAGGCCCTCGACCGGTCATTATGTTGTCAGGCATTAATGAACAAGGGATGAGAGAAACCATTCTAGCCCTTGAAGCTGGAGCATTTGATTTTATTCGAAAGCCTTCCATTTCTAATGCACTAGATATTGAGCAGGTGCGTTCAGAACTATTAAAGCAACTGAATGCGGCGATGCAGGCTAAACAGCGGAGGGCGTTGTGGGAAGAAGAAGAGCAAAGACGCCGGAGTGTAGACAAAACGGTTCCTCTTTCGCCAAAGCTTTCTGACAAAACGCTGGACAAAAAGCTGCAGGTGAAGGAAACGAGGTCGGCAAATCAAGGAACTGAACAGCGCAGTAAACGTTTGGATTTCCATCCGTTGCCTAAAATGCAAAGTGCTGGTGAGAAGCCAGCTCGAGCAAAAGGGACGATGCCTTCTGAATTCAAGAGCAAGCGTGCAGAGCCTATACCTGCCGTGCATCCTAAACCTGTTGCTCCGCCGAAGAATGAAAATCGACCGCCGCGTGAGACCAAATCTCAGACTTCTTTGGATTTGACAGATGTCGTTGCAGTTGGGTGTTCAACCGGTGGTCCAAGAGCGTTAAAAGTTTTTCTGGAGCAAATACCCGGTGACTTTTGTGCTCCGATCGTCATCGTTCAGCATATGCCGCCAAGCTTTACCAAATCTCTTGCACAACGTTTGAATTCATTTAGTGAGCTTGAGGTCATGGAAGCGGAGCAAGATATGATATTGGAACGAGGAAAAGCGTACATCGCGCCAGGTGGAAGTCACATGAGACTATATCGCTCTGACGGTGGTGATTACCAGATTAAAATAAGTCAGGATGAGATCCGAAATGGTCACCGCCCATCTGTTGATGTGTTGTTCGAATCCCTGCTTCCCCTGACTGAGATTAACCGCCATGCCGTGCTAATGACCGGCATGGGAAGCGATGGGGCGAGAATGATGAAAAAGCTCTACGATGCCGGCGTGACGTCAACTTATGCGGAGAGCGAACAAACTTGCGTTGTCTACGGTATGCCAAGATCTGCTGTAGAGCTCGGGTGTGTGAGCTATATTCTGCCACTTCATGATATCGCACCAAGATTGGTTCAAGCTGTAAACAACGGAAAGTGAACTTGAAGAGGAGGTGTCTCTCAATGGACATGAATCAATATTTGACAATGTTTATTGATGAGTCAAATGATCATCTGCAATCATTAAATGAAAACATGCTTCAATTAGAAAGCAACCCGGACGATATCGGGATCGTACAAATCATCTTTCGATCAGCTCACACGCTGAAAGGGATGGCAGCTACGATGGGATACGAGGATTTGGCTTCACTAACCCACCAAATGGAAAATGTACTCGATCTTGTCCGGAACGAAAAGTTAAAGATGCAGGATTATATCTTTGACACACTCTTCAAAAGCTTGGACGCTCTTGAATCGATGGTGCAGGATATTACCGAAGGCGGAGACGGCAAATCGGATGTATCCTCCATCGTGGCATCTTTACAGTCCATTGTGCGTGGCGAGGGTGCTCCGACAAGTGAGGGAGCCGCTGATGGCGCGAGCCCAGCTGTATCCGTTCAGGGTATTGAACTGGATGAGTTCCAGTTTTCTGTCCTGGATCAGTCCATTTCAGAAGGGCATCAGGTTCTATATATACAAGTTACATTGCGAGAGGATTGCCAACTGAAGGCGGTTCGGGCCTACATGGTATTCGAGGCGCTGGAAAGGTCTGGAGAAATCGTGAAGACCTACCCTGATGTTCAAGAGATTGAACAAGGTGAATTCGATCGCGTATTTTCGTTGTATTACATAACGCAGAGAGAAACTGAGGACATTGACAATCAAATCAAGTCCATCTCCGAGATTGAAACTACTAGCGTTGTAGCTCTTGACCATGAATCCTTACAGCAGATGGTACAGGAGAGCGCGGCAACAGCTGAAGTTGTGAAATCGAACGATTCAGCGGCGGAATCTGCACCTGTATCTTCATCGGAAACTACCGTTAAGACGAATACTGCCAAGGAATCGAAGGCATCTGCTCCACGCAATACAGGAGGAGGCAACCCTTCCAGAACGATCCGCGTGGATATCGAGCGGTTAGATGTGCTAATGAATCTGTTTAGCGAACTGTTGATTGACCGGGTACGGCTTGAACAGCTGGCCAGTGAGTCCAATAATCAGGAACTGACAGATACTGTGGAGCATATGAGCCGGGTAAGCAGCGATTTGCAGAATATCGTTCTTAAACTCCGCATGGTTCCGGTTGATACAGTATTTAACCGTTTCCCAAGGATGGTTCGGGATCTTGCCAAAACATTGGACAAGAAAATTGATTTGATTATTACCGGAGCTGAGACGGAGCTCGATCGTACGGTTATCGATGAAATCGGCGACCCTCTGGTCCACTTACTGCGAAATTCGGCTGACCATGGTGTTGAATCCATTGCTGAACGAATCGCGGCCGGTAAACCGGAAACCGGTACTGTGCATCTGCGTGCATTTCACAGCGGTAACAATGTTTTCATTGAGATCGAAGATGATGGACGCGGCATCTACCGTGAAAAAATCCTGAAGAATGCGATCGGAAAAGGCGTTGTCACTGAAGCAGAAGGTGCATCCATGACCGACGATGAGGTCAATCAACTGCTGTTCGCACCAGGATTTAGTACCGCTGAGAAAATTTCAGATGTTTCGGGACGCGGCGTAGGACTTGATGTGGTTAAATCCAAGATTGTTGCCTTGGGCGGCAATGTTACGATTTACTCAACGCCGGGTAAAGGCACTAATTTTTCCGTTCAGCTTCCACTAACGCTCTCGATCATTGCGGCGATGCTTATTCGGATGGGATCCGAGAAATATGCAATTCCGCTGTCTTCCATTGTTGAGACGGGTATCATCAAACGCGGGCAAGTCAAGCATGTGCATGGCAGCCGCATGGTTCAGTTCCGGGAATCGCTCATACCGATCGTCTCGCTAAGCCGATTCTTTGATGTCCCGGATTTTGATGAAGAAGCCGAAGAGGAAACCGAGATTGTGGTAATCCGTAAGGGAGACCGCTTAGCAGCACTAACCATCGATGATTTCATCGGTCAGAGTGAAATTGTTATCAAGAATCTTGGCAAATATCTTCCGGCCATCCAGGGGATATCCGGAGCGACCATCTTGGGAGATGGACAAGTTGCCCTCATCATCGATGCAAATGCATTTATCAAATAACGGAATTTAACTGGCATGCAGGCAGCACAATCTGAAGGAGGACTTATTCATGGGAGAAGAAATCAAGGTTATTGTCTTTAAACTTGGCGAGGAAGAATACGGCATCGAGGTAGAGAAGGTTCAGACCATTGAGCGAATGATGCCGATAACGCGTGTTCCCAAAACATTTGCTTTCGTCAAAGGGGTTATTAATCTGCGCGGTGTCGTGATTCCGGTCATTAATCTGCGCGGCCGTTTTGGACTTGATGAGATCGATGCAACAGATCAAACACGTATTATTATCGTGGCCGTAAATGAAATGCAAGTTGGCTTTATTGTTGATTCCGCGAGTGATGTCATTGATCTGAATACGGACAACATTGAATCTCCACCTGAGGTTGTCGGCGGAATCAAAGCGAAATATCTTCGTGGTGTTGCGAAGGTAGGAGAGGAACGCCTTCTCGTCATGCTGAATCTATCAGAAGTATTGAACAAGAGTGAGATTATTCAGCTGGAAGGCCTTGAGGAATAGACAGTGGAACTGTTTAAACACGGCAAAGAAATTAAGATGGATGTTCTGAAGGAAGTAGGGAACATTGGAGCGGGCAATGCAGCAACCGCACTATCCCGCTTGCTTAACAAGCCTATCGATATGGCTGTTCCCAAAGTTCAGCTATTGCCTTTTGAACAGATCGCTGAAAGCGTTGGAGGGAGCGAGCAGCTCGTTATTGCCATATTTTTACGGGTTGAAGGCGATGCTCCCAGCAACCTCTTTTTTATCATGAGTCCGGAAGCCGGCAAGAATCTGTTGCAGAATCTGGCGGGCATTGAAGTGTCGGAGGAAGAGCAGTTCTCGGATATGGAACAGTCCGCTTTGGGAGAGATCGGGAATATTCTGGCGGGGTCATACCTATCCTCGCTAGCCGATTTCACCAATCTATCGATGACGCCGACGGTACCGGCATTGGCGATGGATATGGCGGGTGCGATCCTCAGTTACGGGTTGCTGCAGTTTGGAGAAATGGGAGACGATGCCCTCTTAATCAACACGACGTTCCTGGAAGGGCAGAACGAGGTAGAAGGACAGTTTTTCCTGATACCCGACCCACAAACTTTTGCTCAAATTTTCGAAGCATTGGGAGTATCCTTAGAGCATGATTGAAGAACGGAGCATCACGAAGGTAGCAATGGCGGACCTGAACGTCGCAGGTCCAAGTGGTATATTGCGTACTACCGGTCTTGGCTCCTGTGTTGGATTGACGCTGTATGATCCGGTAACGAAGATTGGCGGAATGGCGCATGTGATGCTCCCATCTTCAGCAATTGCTAGAGAAGGACAACTGAATCTGGCAAAATACGCTGACACAGCTCTTCCTATATTATTAAACAAGATGAGAGAGCTGGGAGCCTCTCAGGCACGCATGGTAGCCAAAATGGCCGGCGGAGCTCAGATGTTCGCTTTCGCTGGTTCCGGTGACTCGATGAGAATTGGTCCCCGCAATGTTGAGTCTTGCAAGGAAGGGCTCGAACAGATGGGCATCAAGCTGATTGGCGAGGATACTGGAGGAAATTATGGTAGGACCGTTGAGCTCGACTGCACAACGGGTAAGTTTACAATACGCAGTGTACAAAAGGGCATAAAGGAATTGTAGCCATGAAGGGAAAACTCCGTTTTAATCTGATAGCTGGAATAGTCGGGTTTGTGTTCACATTTATTTTTTCCATCCGTAACAATCTGTGGATGACCAGTATGTACCGGGCACTTCTTGCATGTGCGATCTGGTTTCTTCTAGCGTTCCTGTTGAATTGGGTGCTAGCAGCCATAACGGGACCGCGGGTCGATGGATCAGATGATGAAGAGATGCAGAATGCTCACGAACGAGGAACTGTTCTTGATTTATCTACGCCTGATGAGGATCGGGAGTTGATGGATTTGATTCAATCCGAATCCAGCCGTAAAGAAGGCGGAGAATTTGTACCGCTGAATCCACCTAAGCTGGTCTCAACGAAAGATCCTGAAGAACTGGCCAAGGCCGTTCGTCACCTTACGGAAGAATAAGGAGGGTGAAGGCAATTGGACGAACGTAAAGCTTCTGTGCTGAACCATGGGGAATTATGGAGTGCGTGGAAGGAAGATGGAGACCATGAAGCGAAGAAGAAACTAATCGAATATCATTTGCACATCGTAGACTATGTTTCAAGCCGATTGGCCATCGGTCTTCCGAAGAACGTTTCTAAGGGAGATTTGGCCAGCAATGGGGTAATGGGTTTGATTGACGCCATCGAGAAGTTTGACTACAAACGAGGGCTGCAATTTGAAACTTATGCATCTTGGCGCGTTCGAGGAGCTATTCTGGATTCGTTGCGTCAAGGGGATTGGGTGCCACGTTCTGTCCGTGAGAAGGCGAAGAAGATAGAAACTGCATATCAGAAGTTGGAACAGAAATATTTACGCAGCGTCAGTGATTCCGAGATGAGCGATTATCTTGACGTGACCGAGAAGGAGTTCCGGCATATGCTGCAGGAAGTAGCGGTCATGACATTGACATCGCTGGAAGATCCGATTCGCGAGGAGGAGTCTGAGACCCGAATGTCGCTTTTAATTGATGAGAAGGCGAAGAATCCCGATCATAAGGTCCATGAATTTTTTCTGAGAGAAGCCCTGATGAAGGGAATCGGTAAATTAACTCCGAAAGAGCGGACCGTTGTTTCCTTGCTATATTATGAGGATTTGTCACTCAGCGAAATTGCTGAAGTGATGTCGCTATCACCTTCACGAATATCTCAGCTTCACTCTAAGGCGATTTTGAGACTTCGGGGCGCGCTCGATAAAGATCGGGATTTGCTAATGCAAAACGACTGACGCTTGCCATTTATGAAGGGGGTTCCTGGATTGTCTGTAGATTATGCATTGGATCAATACTTTAGCGTTACGCTATCGGATGACAAGGTTGTCGCCTATATACAGTTCACCAATTGGGAGAAGGATTTTGCGTGCACCGTCGAGGCCCTTGAACAATTCTTAAGAAGTCATCAGGTACGCTATGGTCTTCAGCATGATATACTGCAGCGAATTGCAGAGCATGCGGAAGAATATCAGTATAGCAAGACGCCAATAGCAATGGGAACGGAACCTGTGCACGGGCATAACGGAAAAATTCAATTTACCGTTGATTTTGGAAATGAAGCAAATCTAAAGCCACTAGAGATTGAAGATGGCAAAGTCGATTATAAGGAAGTCATTCGTTTAAATAACGTAAAGAAGGGGCAATTAATCGCGACCCGTATTCCGCCCACCAAGGGAGTTCCCGGAACGGCAGTGACAGGAGAAGAGATTCCGAGCAAGCCTGGGAAGGAAGCTCATTTCAAGGTTGGGAAAAACGTTGTTGTCAATGCCGAGAACAGCGCCATGTATGCTGCGCTGGACGGACTTCTTACCAAAACCGAAAAAGGAAAGATCAATGTTTTTCCGGTTTACGAGATTAATGGTGATGTTGATTATAGTATAGGCAACATCGACTTTGTTGGCACAGTGGTCATACGTGGCAATGTGCTTACCGGATTCCGAATTAAAGCGGCTGGCGATATCCGTGTAACGGGCTTTGTTGAAGGAGCGGAGCTGGATGCTGGAGGCTCAATCGATATATCCGGTGGTATTATCGGTTATAACAAGGGCCATGTTCAGGCTGGCCAGGATGTCAAAAGCTCATTCATCCAAGATGGGAATGTGATTGCTGGTGCTAGTGTATTTGTCTCACAGAGCATCATGCATTCCAATATCCGAGCTGCTCAAAATATCGAGTGCAACGGAACGAAGGGACTTGTAGTTGGCGGTATTCTGCAGGCTGGAGAGAAAGTGGTTGCGCGCACGATCGGTAACAGCATGTCAACAGCCACTGTATTAGAGGTTGGTGTACTTCCCGAGCTGCGGAATGAACTGGCGGATTTAAGAGCCCAGTTGAAGCTTTCTATAGAAAGTATGGATAAAACGGATAAAGCGCTTTATCTCTTGAATCAGCTGGCTTCCTCAGGTCAATTGTCGACGGATAAGCTGGCGCTCCGAGTGAAATTGAATGCCACCAAAAAATCCAACATGGCGGAACAATCTGATCTCAAAGACCGAATGCTGGAGATAGAAAAGATGCTCGAGGATACCGGTAAGGCAAGAGTGAATGTAGTAAAGACGATTTATGGAGGTGCCAAAATCGTCATCGGGCGGTATACCCGGTATATTAAGGACCCCACACAACGGGTTTCTTTTTACTATCATGAGGGAGATATCACCATGGTACCGCTATTGTAGGATAAAAGAGATATCGTATGTGTGTGGAAACGATCCTATCTCATGAGGTGATTCCATTGAGTATGAAATCGGTAGAAATGCAAATTGCGGTACCCAGAACCCATGAAGCGGGGAAGGTGCATAATGAATTTCAGCAACGTCCGATGAACGATCAGGCACTGCTTGCAGGTGAGCAACTTAAGAACAGCCGGGCGGATGCTCAGCGCAGCTCGGAAGTAAGTGAGACGGCAGAAACGGCCGTACGTGATGATGGAAGCCGCCAATCCTCTGGTAAACAACAAGACGGGGGAGAAGCGAAATCGGACGAAATGATGGAGCATCCGGCGGAGCACCCGTATAAAGGCAAGAATTTTGATGTTTCACTCTAGACAATTTAAGGCACAAAGGGGTAATAGATTTGAAACCTTGGATATATATCGTGCTGCTCGGTATAGCGGCAGTATTATATGCTCTGATGCTGCCGAAACGCCGCGAAGAGACCGTGTCCAGTGAACGGGTGGTAAAAGAAGTGGAGAGCACACTTGAGGCTTATATGGCGGAAGTTCAGAATGAGAATGAGCAGCTTGTTGAGCTGGTTAGTCAAATGAAGCAAGAACTTACGGCTAAACAACAAGCGCAACAAGAGCAGGTTAGCGAATTGCGTCAACGCATGCTTGTGGCGGAACAGAAACTGTCCGAATCCGACACCCGGCTGCGTATAGCAGAAGACCAGCTTACCAAGCCCGCTACGTCGTCTGAAGGGTTAGCTGCTGCCACTTCAGAGGTTGAAGATATGCCTCCTCCGGTTCCTTCCATCAAATCCAGATACGCGGAGCTGTTCGATCTATATGAACAAGGGAAATCTATTGATGTGATTGCCAAGAACACGGGCTTTCAACGGGGCGAAGTTCAGCTTATCATCCAGTTGGCCAAACAGGAGGAATCCGTGTGATCAAGAACCGTACATTTATGATGGGCGTCGGCACCGGTCTTGTAATAGGTGCAGTGTTGCTCCAGCTGATGTGGGTCGGTCAAGGCACAACGGCTTCGGTAACGCAGTCTTTAACGAAGGAAGAACTGACAGCTGCTGCGGAGGCATTGGATCTACAAGTTGTTGAAGGTTCGGATGAACTGTTGACAGAGGAGCAGTGGGAAGAGAAGAAGCTTGCTGATAATGATGGCAGTGAGTCAGCCGATAAAGATTCTTCATTGAAGCCTAATTCAGAGAAGCCAGCAATACCGCAGCAGCCGAAACAGCCTGGAGCAGATGCGGACAAGCAAGAATCTCCACAAGTAAATAAGCCAGTGGAACCGAAAACTCCAGCGAAAGTCAAGGCGTCTATACAAGTTAGAATTCCTGCAGGTAACAATCTCAGCGATGTAGCTAACAGTCTCTTGACGGCAGGCGTAATAGAGGATAAACAGGCATTTATTAATAAAGCCACCGAAAAAAAGATCAACAGAACCATTCAGAGCGGCACATATTCGTTTACAGCAGGTGAAAGCTACAATTCGATTATAGCCAAAATCACAGCAAAACCCTCCAGCTAGCACACTTGGTTGAGAGTGGTTTTTCTTTGTGGATCAACTCAGAAATTAATATGCTGGAAGCTCCGGTTATGTACATAAAAGACATTGCAACCTGACCTTGGTTATGTTATAGTAATTGACGGTGTTAAAACACACGCCAGAGTGATTTCATTGAGGGTGCTTTCAGGAATGAGAGTCTTAATGGAAAATGATCTTGGCGGAGGGACACACAAAAACCAAACTTAGGAGGTGCGTGAAGATGGCAGTAATTTCCATGAAACAGCTTTTGGAAGCTGGTGTACACTTCGGTCACCAGACTCGTCGCTGGAACCCAAAAATGGATAAATTTATCTTCACTGAAAGAAACGGTATCTACATTATCGACCTGCAAAAAACGGTCAAGAAAGTTGAAGAAGCTTTCAACTTTGTGAAAAACGTAGCTGGTGAGAACGGTACAATCCTGTTCGTCGGCACGAAAAAACAAGCTCAAGATTCCGTGAAAGAAGAAGCAGAACGTTGCGGTATGTTCTACATCAACCAACGTTGGCTCGGCGGAACATTGACCAACTTCGAAACGATCCAAAAGCGTATCAATCGTTTGAAGCAACTCGAAGCTTGGGAAGAAGATGGCACATTCCAAGTGCTGCCTAAGAAAGAAGTTATCCTTCTCCGCAAAGAGAAAGATCGTCTTGAGAAGTTCCTGGGCGGAATCAAGAACATGAAGGGTCTTCCTAGCGCATTGTTCGTTATCGATCCTCGCAAAGAGCGTATCGCTGTAGCGGAAGCTCGCAAATTGGGTATCCCAATCGTTGGTATCGTTGATACGAACTGTGATCCTGATGAAATCGACTATGTAATCCCAGGTAACGATGACGCGATCCGCGCTGTCAAGTTGTTGACTGGTAAAATGGCTGATGCCGTTGTTGAAGCTCACCAAGGTGAAGAGACAACAGCTTAATCGGGATTAAAACGTATAAAGAATGAATTTAATGAAAAGGGTGGTTGGTAGGTGGATAACCTCTCACTGCCCTTTTTTTAAGATGTCAGGACGGATAACATATGAAATTAACATTCTTCTGGCATGCAAGAGATACTTATAGCGGACTGTGTTTTGAGAATGGTGCATGAAAATGACCGGTATCATAAGCAGAACGCAAACATCAACTTACCAATTTGGAGGGAATTCTAATGGCAGTATCAGCTAGTGCGGTAAAAGAACTTCGCGAAAGAACAGGCGCGGGCATGCTGGATTGTAAAAAAGCGCTTGATGAAACAAATGGTGATATCGAAAAAGCAATCGCAGTTCTTCGCGAGAAAGGCTTGTCTGCAGCAGCTAACAAAGCTGGACGTATCGCAACTGAAGGCGTTGTAGAATCCTACATTCATGCTGGCGGAAGAATCGGCGTTCTCGTGGAAATCAACTGTGAAACCGACTTCGTAGGCAAAACGGATCAATTTAAAGAGTTTGCTCGCGACATCGCTATGCACATCGCTGCAGCAAACCCTAAATATGTTCGTCGTGAAGAAGTGCCAACGGAAGAGCTTGAGAAAGAAAAAGAAATCTTGAAAAACCAAGCTTTGAATGAAGGCAAGCCTGAGAAAATCGTTGAGAAAATGGTTGAAGGCCGTATCAACAAGTACTATGAAGAGTATTGCTTGCTTGAGCAATCCTTTATCAAAGATCCGGACAAAACAATCAACACGCTTCTTAACGAAAAAATCAGCACGATTGGTGAAAACATCTCCATTCGTCGTTTTGCTCGCTTTGAACTTGGCGAAGGCTTGGAGAAAAAACAAGACAACTTCGTTGAAGAAGTTATGTCCCAGGTGAATAAATAAGCCATAAAGGCTAATATAAGTTATAGAAAAGAGTGGAACACACCCGTGTTCCTTCTTTTTTAAGAGATAAATAAACAAAAACGAGATAAGATTGTTATAAATTCGGTGTAAAGGCTACCCTTATCTCACAAGAAAGAATAGACCTTAGTCTTGACTAGACGAGTAGTAGTTTCTACTTGAGACGGATGTTTTTACCCGATTTTTATAAACCGTCAAGCAGTGCCGGTGTGTCTGTCTGTCGTTTTTCAAACGGGCGTCGAATACGTAGGCGCCGTCTTAAAGTGGAGGGTTATCATTTGGAACAGCCTGTATATAAACGAGTGATATTGAAAGTCAGTGGGGAATCCCTTTCAGGGCAGAATGGATATGGTATTGATGCTGAGACGATCTCTTCGATCGCTGAGCAGGTTCGTGAAGTTGTCGAGCTTGGTGTTGAAGTCGCCATCGTATGTGGCGGGGGAAATATCTGGCGCGGCATTGCTGGCAGCGCGAACGGAATCGACCGTGCGACAGCAGACTATATGGGTATGCTCGCAACGGTGATGAACTCTTTGGCCCTTCAGGATGCTTTGGAGCAGATTGATGTGCCGACTCGGGTACAAACCTCTATCTCAATGCAGCAAATTGCCGAGCCTTATATCCGCCGGAGAGCTATTCGGCATTTGGAAAAAGGCCGTGTCGTTATTTTTGCAGCAGGAACAGGGAACCCATACTTCTCCACTGATACGACTGCAGCGCTTCGCGCGGCGGAAATCGAAGCAGAAGTGATTCTTATGGCGAAGAATAAAGTGGACGGTGTGTACTCTGCTGATCCATTTAAGGATGAAACTGCCGAGAAGTACGAGCAGCTGACGTATCTAGACGTATTGAACAAAAACCTTGGGGTAATGGACTCTACAGCTTCATCGTTATGTATGGACAACAACATCCCGCTCATCGTCTTCGCTATTACGGAGCAAGGTAATATCAAGCGCGTCGTTTTGGGTGAAAAAATCGGAACCATCGTCAAAGGGAGTGTAGACTAATGCCGCAATCGGTGAAAAAGAATGCAGAAGAACGCATGGAAAAAGCGATCTTAGCTTTGAAACGTGACTTGGCAACTTTGCGTGCAGGGCGGGCAGCTCCAGCGCTTCTTGACCGGATTACAGTTGAATATTACGGAGCACCCACTCCACTGAATCAGCTGGCTAACATTAGTACGCCGGATTCCAGAACGCTTATGATCCAGCCTTGGGACAAGTCGTCCTTAGCCGACATTGAGAAAGCAATCATGAAATCGGATATCGGATTAACTCCGGCGAATGATGGCAATCAGATTCGTCTCGTTGTACCTGCACTTACGGAAGAACGCAGAACTGATCTGGTTAAAATGACGAAAAAATTCGGCGAAGAAGCGAAAGTGGCCATCCGCAACATTCGTCGTGATGCCAACGATGACATTAAAAAATTGGAGAAAACAGATATTTCCGAGGACGAGTCCCGGAGACATCAGGATGATATCCAAAAAACGACGGATAAGTTTATCGCAGAAGTCGACAAAGTCCTCGTTGCCAAAGAAAAAGAGATTATGGAAGTATAAGAGACTTATGGCCCCTCCTGTCAATGGTGGGGTTTGTCTCTTTTTTTGCAGAAAGATGCCTGGAGGAAATGGAATGATCAAACGGGTTCGATCGTGGTTGAATCAGGAGAACAGTCAGCAGACGCATCAGCTCTCTCCGGACAACATCCCCGAGCATGTTGCCATCATTATGGATGGTAACGGACGCTGGGCAAAACGGCGTGGTATGCCGCGGATCGTTGGACATCAGAATGGTATGAAAGCTGTCAAAAGGACGGCCATAGCGGCCAATGACTTGGGAATCAAAGTGTTGACGATGTATGCTTTTTCTACTGAAAACTGGACGCGGCCGAAGGATGAGGTCGATTTCCTGATGAAACTTCCCCAAGAGTTTTTGGCCATTGAGTTGGAGGAGCTGATCGAGAAGAATGTCCAGGTCCGCATGATGGGGCATCCGGAAGACCTTCCTTCCCATACTCTGTCTGCCATGGAAGAAGCAGTTGCGAAGACAGCCGGTAATAACGGTCTCATTCTGAATTTTGCGCTCAATTACGGCAGCCGTAAAGAGATCACCGAAAGTGTTAAGACGCTGGGGCAAGAAGTACGTGATGGGATTCTTCGTCCAGAAGATATCACAGAGGAACTAATTAGCCAGCGGCTCCTCACAGGCGAGTTACCGGATCCGGATTTATTGATTCGCACCAGCGGCGAGCTGCGCTTGAGCAACTTTATGTTATGGCAGCTGGCATATAGTGAGCTATGGTTTACAGATGTCTATTGGCCCGAGTTCACCAAAGACCATTTGGTTGAGGCGATAGCAAATTATCAACAAAGAACTAGGCGCTACGGTGGTTTGTCGTAGCCGATGGAGGATGGAACGTTTTGAAACAGCGATTGATTACCGGAATTATAGCGGGAGCGGTCTTTTTAGGATTATGTTTCATTGGCGGTCTATGGTACCATCTTCTTATTCTGGCGATGGCGCTAATCGGTTACTATGAATTTGTACGCATGACAAATACGGCACCATTTGGTGGAACAGCATGGATTGGTTATGTAGGGGTAATTCTTTTTGTTTTCCCTTGGGGGCCACTTCAATTGAATTTTAATATGCCGTGGGGGCATGTTCTGTGGCTATTATTGCTCTTATTCATGCTCGTAACGGTGATTACGAAGAATACGATCGATATCAAGCGGGTTTCTCTACTGTTTTTGGCTTCGGCTTATATCGGCATCGGATTTTCGTTCATAGCGGAATCAAGACATGCGCCTGACGGTCATGGCGTATTCTGGACTTTTTTGCTTCTGGTTTCGATCTGGGCAAGTGATGCTGGAGCGTATTTTGTCGGTCGCTCAATGGGACGTCATAAATTATGGCCCTCCATTAGCCCGAATAAAACGGTTGAAGGGGCGCTCGGAGGCGTTTTGATCGCCGTAGTAACAGCGCTGCTCTTTGCATTCTTCTCAGATGGATTCCTGACGGCTGGTCAGGCGGTTCTTATCGGGTTTTCCTGTGCCGTTATTGGCCAACTTGGGGATTTGGTGCAGTCCGCTTATAAGCGGGTCTATGGCATTAAGGATTCGGGTAAGCTATTGCCTGGACATGGTGGAATATTGGACCGGTGTGACAGCTGGATCGTCGTATTTCCATTTGTACATATATTGGGTCTCCTGCCTTATTAACGAAAGGAACGATGTGCATGAAGAAAATCAGTGTACTCGGCTCCACAGGTTCTATTGGTACTCAGACCTTGGACGTTGTGAGAAAACACCGGGATCAATTTCAGATTGAGGGGCTTGCTGCGGGAAGCAATAAAGAATTATTACTTCAGCAGATTACGGAATTTGCACCACGCAAAGTATCTGTTGCCACGAAAGAGCTTGCTGACAGCATCCGCCATGAACTTCCCGCTGGCACCAAAGTGTTCCATGGGCAGGAAGGGCTCATAGAGATTGCCGCAGCGACAGATGCGGAGTTAGTGGTTACCGCCGTTGTTGGCAGCATGGGCCTCTCATCTACACTTGCTGCCATTGAAGAGGGCAAGACAATTGGGCTTGCCAACAAGGAAACGCTTGTTACTGCTGGTCACCTTGTGACGGCTCGGGCAGCGGCAAACGGGGTAAAGCTCTTGCCGATTGACAGTGAGCATTCCGCTATTTTTCAATGTTTAAACGGAGAACGGCATGAAGATATTGAACGGATCACGTTGACGGCTTCCGGCGGATCATTCCGGGATTACACCCGTGATCAGCTCGTTAATGTTACGGTGGAGGATGCGCTGAAACATCCAAACTGGTCCATGGGAGCGAAAATTACGATTGATTCCGCGACGATGGTTAATAAAGGGCTTGAAGTGATGGAAGCTCACTGGTTGTACAATATCCCGTACGAGCAGATATCCGTCCTTCTCCATCCGGAAAGCATCATTCATTCCTTTGTCGAATTCCGTGATTCGAGTATTATTGCGCAGCTTGGCAATCCGGACATGCGGGTTCCGATTCAATATGCGCTGACTTATCCGGAGCGATGGTCTTCACCTGCCAAAAGGCTGTCTTTAGCAGAAGCGGGCCAGCTGAATTTCCGGGAAATGGATCTTGAACGATTTCCTTGTTTAAGGCTTGCTTATGAATGTGGTAAGATGGGTGGGACAGTTCCGACGGTATTCAATGCTGCGAATGAGATTGCAGTAGCACGGTTTCTTCGGGGCGAGATCTCTTTTCTGCGTATCGAAGAAATCATCGAGGAAGTGGTGCAGCAGCACCAGCTTATACCTGAGCCCGAACTGGAAACGATTGAAGAGAATGACCGGTTAGCGCGCCAATTAGCTTCTCGGCTATAGCCTGAAGCCGTTTTTTGAAATCTCCCTTAAAAAATCAGATAGCTAGTGATTCTCTTGTGGACAACAGGAGAATAATGATAATCTATAGGGACATACTGCGTTTCTGAGAGAAAAGGGGGATGTAAATAATTGGAAATGGTTCGGATCGTTTTTTTAACGGTGCTTATGTTTTTTGTGATTGTGACCGTGCATGAATGGGGTCATTATTACTTTGCCCGTCGTGCCGGGATTTTGGTCCGCGAATTCGCGATTGGATTTGGTCCAAAGCTGTTCTCATATAAACGCAATGAAACGCAATTTACGCTTCGTCTTCTGCCATTCGGCGGATATGCACGTATGGCGGGGGAGGATCCGGAACTTGTCGAGATCCAGCCTGGTCAAACGATTGCGGTTCGATTAAATGCTGAGAACCAAGTAAAGAAGATTTATTTAGATCAACTTGATAACCGCAAGAATGTGATCCGCGGTGAAGTCCAGTTTATCGATATGATCGATCGATTGTCAGTTAGGCTTGATGTGGATGGTGAATTTCAGCAGTATGAAATTCATCCCCAAGCACATACGGTGGCCAAAGGTGTTGAGACGCAAATCGCGCCAAGAGATCGTCAGTTCGGCAGTAAGACGGTTGGCCAAAGAGCGCTTGCGATATTTGCCGGTCCAGTTATGAACTTTATTCTGGCATTTGTGCTCTTTGCACTTAACATCCAGATGGTAGGCATCCCGGTAGAAAATCCAACCTACGTTCAGATTGGCGAGATTACGAAGGGCATGCCTGCAGATGAAGCCAATCTGAAAGAGGGCGACATCATCGAGAGTATTAATGGGAACGCGATCGGTGCTGATTATCAGAAGATGATTGAATTGATCTCCGCTTCCAAGGACAAGCCGATGGAATGGAAGGTTCGTCGGGGTGATGAATCTTTCGATCTTACATTGACTCCTCGGACGATGGAGGGAGAAGAAGGCGGCAAGGTGGGAATCATCCCAGAGCTTCCTACTCGCCCAGCAGGGTTTGGGGAGACGATTACCGGCTCCGGTACAGCAATGGTAGATACAACGAATATCATCTTCCAGGGATTCAGACAATTGATCCAGAAGTTTTCCATGGATGATTTAGGCGGTCCTGTACGAACCTTTGAGGTTACGGGGCAGATTGCCAAGCAAGGAATTGCACAGCTCACCAAGTGGGCTGCGATTCTCAGTCTATATCTTGGCATATTTAATCTGCTTCCAATACCGGCATTGGATGGAAGTCGTCTGGTGTTCTTAGGGATCGAGGCTTTAAGAGGCAAGCCTGTTGATCCGAACAGGGAAGGTATGGTTCACTTTATCGGGTTCGCGATGCTGTTCCTGTTAATGATTGCCGTCACCTATAACGATATTCTACGGTTGATAACCGGATAGCCTTGAGGTACGGCTCGGTGTGCCAGCCATAACGGAGCCGTACCTTTTTTATTGCATCAGATACTGTAAATTGCTCTAATTCAGAGCAGGCTATTGTCTTGGCCTTGCTCACACATATCGCCATAACGTTTGTTCAGCACTCACAATTAGGAGCTGCGGACATATGTTTTGATCAATGGGAGGAACAGGATTTATATGTCTAAAGAGTCAAAGGATAAACAATTCGTGACAGAGATCACGCCGCAAGGAGAAGATTTTTCACGGTGGTATATTGATGTTATCAAAAAAGCAGATCTGATGGATTATTCTCCGGTTAGAGGCTGTATCGTCTTTAAACCAGATGGTTATGAGATTTGGGAGCATATCCAACAGGAGCTGGATCGACGATTCAAGGAAACGGGACACCGGAATGCCTATTTCCCGTTGTTTATTCCCGAGAGCTTTTTCCAGAAGGAGAAGGAGCATGTAGAAGGTTTCAATCCCGAGCTGCCATGGGTAACTGAAGCAGCAGGTGAGAAGCTTGAAGAGCGTCTGGCTATTCGTCCTACTTCGGAGACGATGTTTGGGCATATGTATTCCAAATGGATTCAATCCTATCGCGACCTGCCCGTGAAGATTAATCAGTGGGCCAATGTGGTTCGCTGGGAAAAGCGTACACTGCCGTTCCTCCGCACCAGTGAGTTTCTGTGGCAGGAGGGTCATACCGCTCATGAAACGGAAACGGAGGCAAGAGCAGAAACGATGCAAATGCTTGATATTTATCAGCAATTTGTAGAGGATTATCTTGCAATTCCGGTTATTAAGGGACAAAAGACACCTTCGGAGAAATTTGCGGGTGCTGTGGATACATTCTCAATCGAAGCGATGATGAAAGACGGACGCGCTGTACAAGCAGGTACTTCGCATTATATGGGCACCAACTTCTCGCAAGCATTCGAGATTCAATATTTGAATCGTGAAAATACGCTTGAATATGCTCATACAACATCATGGGGTGTCAGCACGCGTCTCATTGGCTCTCTGATTATGGTTCATGGAGATGATCGTGGTCTGGTGCTGCCTCCTAAAGTCGCACCGACACAAGTCATCATGATCCCGATCGGTCCTCCGAAGACACGAGATGCGGTAGTGGGCCGTACGGATGAGCTGTTCCGTGAATTGAAATCTGCTGGCATTCGTGTGCGTGTAGATGATAATCCGGATGTGCGTCCTGGCTGGAAGTTTAATGAATATGAAATGCGTGGAGTGCCGGTACGTCTTGAGATTGGCCCGCGTGACATGGAGAATGGCGTCTGCGTCCTTGTCTCCCGGATTACAGGCGAGAAGAAAGTCGTAGAACAAGCCAACCTGACTCAAGAAGTCCAGAATATGCTGGAGCAGGTGCACCAGGAGATGTTCGATCGTGCGAAGCAGTTCCGTGAAGATCATTTCTATTCCGTGGAGACACTGGATGAAATGAAGGACAGCATGGTGGAGAAGCGCGGCTTTACTTTGGCGGGCTGGTGCGGTTCGGAAGCTTGTGAGGATGCGGTGAAGCAAGAAACCGGTGCTACGAGCAGAAACATTCCATTTGAACCTGCTGAGAAGAAAACCAAATGTCTTGTATGCGAAGCAGAAGCAAAACATACCGTTTTGTTCGCCAGAGCCTACTAGTAACATGATATAATGATATTCGGATCAAGTGCTAAGAAGTTACCAAGCTTCGCATTGGATCTGGAACTCTAACATCTGGAGCAAGCTTCCAGGTGGCAGTATTGCGGACGCTCTTCCTTTGGGGCAGGACGAATGAGTGCTGCCGCTATGGAAGCTTTATTCTATTTTATATCTGCTTAATGCAGGTTTGTCTTCACTAGATGTATGTCGCTTAGAAGTTTGTATTATCGCTTTATGCAATGCAGGGGGAGGGAACCATGGGCACAACAGAAGATAAAAGGAAGCGATTTGAACTGCTGATCAAGCAGGGAGAAGTTCCGGCCAATCTGGTGGAACCCTATTTTTTGGATGGTGTGATTGAAAGGGTAGAGACGAGCAGGGCCAGTAAGGATTGGAGAATAACCTTGCTTAAGGAAACCTTGGTTCCGGCAGAGGTATACCGCACATTTTGTCTGAGAATTCAGGAAAAAATGGGACATATCGCAAAGATCAAGTTCGTATTCCGATATGGAAGCGGCGTTTCCGAAGCTGATATCGTGCAGGAATATTGGGGACTGTTCCTGGAATGGGCTCATCGCGAAATCCCTTCGGTTAACGGATGGATGGCAAGAGCCAAGCACGAGGTGCAAGACGGACAAGTCCTTCTCTCCATGTCAGATGCCATGTCACTTGAGCTCGCTCGTAAGAAGCAGATCGATGAGGCCATCACCCGTTTCTTCGGTCAATATTTTGATCTCACACTCCGCGTTAAGATGCAGGTTGGGGATAACGGACAGGCAGCTTATGAGGAGTTCGAGCAGAAGAAGCGAGAAGAAGAGCTTAAGGTCATTGAGCAGCTTATGAGCAGTATGGAAGCTGAATTGGAAGCAGAGGATGAGGAAGAAGGCGATGTTCGCCTGCAGGTTGGGTATGACATCAAGGATCAGCCGGTTCCGATCCAGGAGATTCAGGATGAAGAGAAGAAAATTACGATACAGGGAACCATCTTCGGATTAGATCGCAAGGAACTGCGCAACGGTAGCACGTTGTTTACGTTCAACCTGACTGATTTCGGCGATTCGTTGCAAATGAAAATGTTTGGCAAAACGAAAGATGACTTGAAGGTCCTGAGCCTTCTTGAGAACGGAAAATGGGTAAAGGCACGCGGTCGGGTTGAATATGACCGGTTTATGCAGGTGCCCGAGCTGGTCATGATCCCTTCGGATCTCGTCGAAGTTCCTTCGCCAAAATCCCGCAAGGATAATGCGGCGGAGAAGCGGGTGGAATTCCATTTGCATACGACGATGAGCACGATGGATGCCGTCACGCCGATTGACCGTTATGTCAAGACAGCTGCAGCCTGGGGACATAAAGCGATTGCGGTGAGTGATCATGGCGGTGTCCAGTGTTATCCGGATGCAGCGAAGAATGCGAAGAAGCATGGCATTAAAATGATGTATGGTATTGAGGCGAATGTCGTAAATGACGCTGTAAATATCGTGGAACAAGCCCAGCCGATTGAACTGAACAGCGCAACTTACGTGGTATTCGATATTGAAACCACCGGTTTGTCTATTACGGCAAACAAGATCATCGAGCTTGCTGCCGTTAAGATGCACGAAGGCAAGGAGATTGGCCGATACGCGACTTTTGTCAATCCGCACGAACGCATACCGTACCACATTCAGCAGTTGACCAATATTAATGACGATATGGTTAAGGATGCTCCTGAACTGGAACCAGTGTTGAAGGAGTTTGTTGAATTCGTGGGAGATGGCGTGCTTGTGGCTCACAACGCCCGATTCGATATGGGGTTCATTCAGGCTTCACTCAAAAATGCCGGAATGGATACGCTTGCCAATCCGTCCCTGGATACACTGGAGCTGGCCAGACTGGTTCACCCAGGGATGAAGAATCACCGCCTGAACACATTGGCTGATAAATATAAAGTTTTGCTCGAGAGCCATCACCGGGCGATCGATGACACGATTGCACTGGCTGGAATCTTGACCGGACTTTTAAATGACGTAGAAAAAACAAAAGGCGTCAAAATGCTTGATCGTCTCAACGATTATGTAGGGACTGATCTGTCTAATACCCGCCCTTTTCATTGTGGTATTTATGCATTGAATATGACAGGCAAGAAGAATCTGTACAAGCTGGTCTCCATGTCGCATACCGAGTATTTCAAGCGGGTGCCGTGTATCCCTAAATCCAAGCTCCAAGAGATGAGGGATGGACTGCTGGTGCTTTCCGGCTGTGAAAAGGGAGAGTTCTTCGAAACGGTGCTGAACAAAACAGAAGAAGAAGCGGAGGAAATTGCCGACTTCTATGATGTATTGGAAATTCAGCCGTTAACGATGTACATGCATCTGGTGGACAAAGGGTTGGTAGGAAGTCCGGAAGAAATTAAAACTGCAATTTCCAAAGTTGTACGTATCGGCGAAAAGCTGAACAAGCCGGTCATTGCTACAGGAAATGTGCATTATCTGGAACCGCGGGACAAGCTGTTCCGTGACATTACTATTCATGGTATTACCGGTTTCAGTCCGCTCAAGGATATGCGCAAGCCGGACGCGCATTTTCGGACTACGGATGAAATGCTCGAAGAGTTTGAATTTTTGGGACCGGAAAAATGTTATGAAGTCGTGGTAACAAATACAAGCGAATTGGCTGACCGCTTTGAAGAACTGGAGCTCTTTCCAGATAAGCTGTTCACACCGATTCTGGAAGGCGCAGATGAAGAGATTCGAAATACCTGCTATGAGACGGCCAAGTCAATCTATGGCGAGAATCTTCCTGAAGTCGTTGTTGCCCGGCTGGAAAAAGAGCTCGAACCGATTATTAAATACGGATTCTCAGCGAACTATCTGATTTCCGAGAAATTGGTGAAGAAGTCAAACCGGGATGGATATCTGGTCGGTTCCCGGGGGTCCGTAGGCTCCTCGGTTGTTGCCACATTCCTCGGCATTTCCGAGGTTAACCCGCTGCCTGCGCATTATATATGCACGAACAGCGACTGCAAGCACAGTGAATGGTTCCTTGACGGCAGCATACCGAGCGGATTCGACTTGCCTGACAAGGATTGTCCGGAATGCGGAAACAAGATGAAGGGCGAGGGACAGGATATTCCGTTCGAAACCTTCCTAGGTTTCAAAGGGGATAAGGTTCCCGATATCGACTTGAACTTCTCTGGCGAATATCAACCGCATGCCCATAATTTCACCAAGGAGATGTTTGGCGAGAAGAACGTCTTCCGGGCGGGTACTATCGGTACCGTGGCGGAGAAAACGGCTTTCGGCTTTGCCAAGAAATATGAGGAGCACAACAACAAGCGCTGGCGGGGAGCGGAATTGAACCGCCTGGCGTCAGGTTGTACCGGCGTCAAACGCAGCACTGGTCAGCATCCCGGCGGTATAGTTGTAGTTCCAGACTATATCGAAGTGGAAGAAGTTACACCTGTGCAGTATCCTGCCGATGATGTGAACGCCGAGTGGAAAACGACGCATTTCGATTATCATGCCTTCGAAGCGAATCTGCTCAAGCTCGATATACTCGGGCATGATGATCCGACGATGATGAGGATGCTTCAGGATTTAACCGGAGTGGATCCAACGACCATTCCGATGAATGATCCAAAAGTGATGAGCATGTTCAATTCAACCGAAGCATTGGGTGTAACGCCGGAGCAAATACGCTCTCCGGTGGCTACCTTCGGCGTACCGGAGATGGGTACCAAGTTCGTTCGCCAGATGCTTGTGGAATCGCAGCCGTCGAGCTTTGCGGACTTACTTCAAATCTCAGGATTGTCGCACGGAACCGGCGTTTGGCTAGGCAACGCCCAGGAGCTTATCAAGAATGGCACATGCAACATCAAAACCGTTATTGGTTGTCGTGATGACATCATGCTGTTCCTGATATACAAAGCAGGCATGGAGGCGAGCCTCGCATTTAAAATTACGGAAAGCGTGCGTAAAGGACGGGGCTTGTCCCAGGAATGGATCGACGAGATGAAGAAATGCAAGGTACCGCAGTGGTACATTGATTCCTGTCTCAAAATTCAGTACATGTTTCCGAAAGCCCATGCTGCTGCATATGTTATTTCAGCGGTACGCACGGCTTATTTTAAGCTGTACCATCCGATCGAATACTATGCGACGTATTTTTCGGTCCGAGCTGAGGACTTCGATATCGAATTATGCTGTCAGGGCTATGAGGCCATTTATCGCCGGATCGAAGAGATCGAACAGCTGGGATTCGGGGCCAGCCCCAAGGAAAAAGGGATGCTGCCGATTCTGGAGATGGCGCTGGAGATGACAGCAAGGGGCTTTACATTCAAGAACATCGATCTTTATCAATCGGATGCTCTTAGATTTAAGGTGGAAGGAGATTCACTCATTCCTCCATTCTCAGCTCTTCAAGGGATTGGCGATAATGCCGCCCGGAACATTGCTGCCGCACGCGATTATGGGGAGTTCTTATCCATAGAGGATTTCCAGCAGAAGTCAAAAGCAAGTAAAACCGCCGTAGAGCTGCTGACTCAAATGGGATGCTTCCGCGGTCTGCCTGAGAGCAATCAGCTGTCATTGTTCTGATTCTAACTTTTTCTAGCTTACTCTAGCTTGCCGTGACGCCTTGACAGTCAAGGAGTCGTACTTGTCACTATTACCAGACTATGTTATAATTTTTTTGGTAATCATGGAGATAAAACCGTTGTGTAAAGAGTGGGGCAACCCACTCTTTACTCTTTGGTATATAGGAAATGAACTTGGAGGTTATGTTCTTTGAGCACATCAAAGATTAAAACGACTGTGGAAGAAATGGTGCAGCCGTATTTGGACGAACACGGCTTTGAACTGGTAGATGTGGAATACGTTAAGGAAGGAAGTAATTGGTTCTTGCGCGTGTTTGTTGATAAGGACGGCGGCATCGACATCGACGATTGCGGTTTAATCAGTGAATACCTGAGCCAAAAGCTGGACGAGAATGATCCGATTCCGACAGCTTATTTTCTTGAAGTCTCTTCTCCTGGCGCGGAACGTCCTCTGAAGAAGAAAGAGGATGTGGCCAAGTCGGTCGGCAAGAACGTATTTGTTACGGTATATGAGCCGATTAACGGACTGAAAGAGTTTGAAGGCAAGCTGGAATCCTTTGATAACGAGGAGCTAGTCATTCAAACCGTCAAGAAGCAGTACATCATTCCATATACAAAAGTAGCCAGCGCCAGATTGGCCATCATTTTTTAAACGGAAGTTTTGAAAGGGGGAACCGATTTTCAATGAGTATGGATTTTATTGAAGCGATGAATGAGTTGGAAAGAGAGAAAGGCATCAGCAAGGATGTGCTGTTTGAAGCTATTGAAGCGGCACTGATTTCAAGTTACAAACGCAATTTTAACACGGCGCAAAATGTAAGGGTCGATATGAACCGCAACACGGGCGTTATCAAGGTTTTCGCACGCAAGCTGATCGTGGAAGAAGTTCTGGATCCGCGGACCGAAATTTCATTGCATGCCGCCCGTGAAATCAATCCGCATTTTCAGATTGAAGATATCGCGGAAATCGAGGTTACACCGCGTGATTTCGGACGAATTGCAGCGCAAACGGCAAAGCAGGTTGTTACCCAGCGCATTAGAGAAGCCGAACGCGGCCTGATCTACAGCGCTTTTATTGACAAGGAAGATGATATCGTAACAGGGACGCTGCAGCGTCAAGATATGCGTAACATTTATATCGACCTTGGCAAGATCGAAGCAGCACTGCCTCTCACTGAGCTTATGCCTAACGAGAAGTTCAAGCATGGCGACCGGATTAAAGCGTATATCACCAAGGTAGAGAACACGACCAAAGGGCCACAAATTATGCTGTCCCGTACGCATCCCGGCCTCTTGAAACGCCTGTTTGAGCTGGAAGTGCCAGAAATTTTTGACGGGGTCGTTGAAATTCGCTCGGTCGCGCGCGAAGCTGGATTCCGTTCTAAAATCGCGGTTTATTCCCGCAACGACGAAGTTGATCCGGTAGGCTCTTGCGTAGGACCAAAAGGTATGCGCGTACAGACTATCGTAAATGAGCTTCGCGGGGAAAAAATTGACATTGTCCGCTATTCTGAGCAGGTCGAAGAATACGTGGCCAATGCACTGAGTCCATCCAAAGTTCTCGAAGTTCAAGTATTTGAGGATGAGAAGATGGCACGTGTAATTGTTCCGGATTATCAGCTCTCGCTTGCGATTGGAATCAAAGGCCAGAATGCTCGTCTCGCGGCGAAGCTGACCGGCTGGAAGATCGATATCAAGAGTGAAAGTCAGGCGGAGCAGGAATTTGGCAGACCGAAATCCCAATCAGGCGAAATGCATCAGGATTCCGTCTCTGTCGATTAATTCCAATGACGGGGGGTTGTCGTCTTGAAGCAGAGAAAGATACCGCTTCGTAAATGTGTAGCTTGTCAGGAAATGATGCCCAAGAAAGAGCTTATCCGAATTGTAAGAACTCCAGAGGATGCTGTCCTGATCGATCTTACCGGTAAAAAATCGGGACGGGGAGCTTATTTATGCGGCAAAGTTTCCTGCTTCAAGCTGGCACACAAAAATAAAGCACTAGATCGAGCGTTGAAACAACATGTGAAGCCTGAGATCTATGAACAGTTGGCGCAGGATTTTATCAAGGTAGAAGATGAATTCCTGGCTGCAAAAGAGAGTGCTGCCGATGATGAATAGGGCGCTTTCTCAACTCGGTCTGGCCATGAGGGCAGGTAAGGTGGTTACCGGAGATGAGATCGTGCTCAAAGCCATCCGGTCTTCTGAAGCAAAATTGGTTATTCTGGCGGGTGACGCCTCAGATAATACTACAAAAAAGTTCCGCGATAAATGCGGTTCTTATAATATCCCTCTGGTAATCGGATTTGACCGGGAAAGTCTGGGCACAAGTGTAGGTAAACCCGAACGAGTTGTGCTGGCAGTTACGGATCAAGGATTCGCAGAAATGATCTCCAAGAAAATGGAGACAATGTCGGAGGTGGAGTATATTGAGTAAACAGGAAAACAAAGACAATAAACTTCGAGTATACGAATATGCTAAATCGTTGAACATGAGCAGCAAAGAAATCATCACGATACTCAAACGTTTGAACATTCCGGTCAACAATCATATGAGCGTAATGGAGAACGATACAGTATCCAAGGTGGAACAGTTTTTTAAGGATATCAAATCGAATGCAGCAGCTAAGCGGGATGGTGGAGACGCTTCCCGTAAGCCATCGAGTTCAAGTGCAGCAGCGGCATCCGTATCCAATGCAAAAACAGCAGGCAATTCCACAAATGTGGATGCAGAAGGCAACCGTAACGGGCAGGACGGTTCGCATAATTCAGGACAACGAGGATCAGGCCAACAAAGTCAAAGCCAGCCCAAAAAACAACAGGAAAAGCAGGTAGGTATGAATAGTAGAACGAACCAAAACACGCAGAACAGTACAGGCTCCCAGCGTCCGAACAGTGGACAGGACAGCCGGAGAAACCAATCCGGCTCCGCACAAGGAAGCCAGCAGAACAATCGCAGCCAATCATCCAGACCGGGCGGCAGCACGCAGACCGGCTCACGTCCACAGGGCGGGAGTCAAGGAGGCGCACGTCCGCAAGGCAATAATCAAGGCGGAGCACGTCCGCAAGGGAATAATCAGGGAGGGTCGCGTCCGCAGGGAAGTAACAACCAAGGCGGAGCACGTCCTCAGAACAGGCAGGGTGGAACCGGTGGTGGATTTTCCAGCTCCAATAACAATAGCGGGAACAATCAAAACCGCGGTTCCAGAAATAATAACAACAATCGTTCAGACTCCAAGCGTTTTGATGACAATCGTCAAGGGTTCCGTGGCAACAATCGCGGTGGGAAGAACAACCGTGGACGGAATCAACATAATCAGCAGCCGCCTCGTGAGAAAATCGACAACACGCCGAAGAAAATTATCGTCCGTGGCAACATGACCGTCGGTGAAACGGCGAAGCTGCTTCATAAGGACGCTTCCGAAGTCATCAAGAAGCTGATTTTCCTCGGCGTGATGGCCACCATTAACCAGGAGCTTGATATCGATACGATTCTGCTGCTCGCTGGCGAATTTGGTGTAGAAGTCGAAGTGAAAATTCCGGTGGAGGAAGATCGTTTTGAAACCGTAGAAGAAAACGATGCGCCGGAAGATCTGAAAGAACGTCCACCGGTCGTTACCATTATGGGTCACGTCGATCACGGGAAAACCACGCTGCTTGATGCGATCCGTTCCGCGAATGTATCAAGTGGTGAAGCAGGCGGTATCACGCAGCATATCGGTGCGTATCAAGTTGAGATCAACAACAAGAAGATTACGTTCCTGGATACTCCGGGTCACGAAGCATTTACAGCTATGCGTGCCCGTGGTGCACAAGTAACGGATATGACAATCATTGTAGTTGCTGCTGATGACGGTGTAATGCCTCAGACTGTGGAAGCTATTAACCATGCGAAAGCAGCGGGATTGCCGATTATCGTTGCCGTGAACAAAATCGATAAGCCGGAAGCCAATCCGGATAAAGTGAAACAAGAATTGACTGAATATGAATTAGTGCCTGAGGAATGGGGCGGAGACACCATCTTCGTTAACGTTTCGGCGAAACAGCGGATGGGTCTGGAAGACCTGCTTGAAATGATCCTTCTGGTAGCAGAAGTGAATGAATACAAAGCAAATCCTGACAAGCGCGCACGCGGTACCGTTATTGAAGCCGAGCTGGATAAAGGCAGAGGCCCGGTAGCACGTATTCTCGTTCAGCATGGTACGCTGAAAGTAGGCGACGCCTTCGTAGCAGGCAATTGCTTCGGCCGTATTCGTGCGATGGTGAACGATAAAGGCCGTCGTTTAAAAGAAGCAGGTCCTTCAACGCCGGTTGAAATTACCGGTTTGACTGAAGTTCCGGGTGCCGGCGATCCGTTCATGGTGTTTGAGGATGAGCGTAAAGCGCGTAACATCGCTGATAAGCGTGCAATTACTCATCGTCAATCCGAATTGAACACGAATACCCGCGTGACGCTGGATGATCTGTTCCAACACATTAAAGACGGTGAGATCAAGGATCTTAACGTGATCATCAAAGGTGACGTTCAGGGCTCTGTTGAAGCACTGAAAGGTTCCTTGAACAAAATCGAAGTGGAAGGCGTTCGCGTCAAGATTATCCACAGCGGCGCCGGTGCGATCACGGAATCCGATATTATCCTAGCAGCTGCCTCCAACGCGATTGTTATCGGATTTAACGTTCGTCCGGACGTTCAAGCGAAACAAACTGCCGATCAGGAAAAGGTTGATATTCGTCTGCACCGTGTAATCTATAATGTAATCGAGGAAATTGAGCAAGCTATGAAGGGGATGCTCGATCCGGAATATAAAGAAGTCGTGATCGGTCATGCGGAAGTCCGCAACACCTTTAAAGTGAGCAAAGTAGGTACGATTGCAGGATGTATGGTGACATCCGGTAAAATTACGCGTAACGCAGAAGTTCGCTTGATCCGTGACGGCATTGTCGTTCATGAAGGCAAGATCGACTCCCTCAAGCGTTTTAAGGATGACGCTAAAGAAGTGGCACAGGGGTACGAGTGTGGTATTACCTTGGCGAGCTATAGCGACGTGAAAGAAGGAGACGTAATCGAAGCCTTCATCATGGAGACAGTAGAGCGCTAACGAATGAGGTGATCAGACCATGGCAAAAATTAGAACTGGGCGCGTAGGCGAGCAGATTAAAAAAGAGCTCAGCCAACTGATCCAAACGGAGTTAAAAGATCCAAGAATCGGTTTTATTACGGTGACTGGCGTTGATGTAACCAATGACTTGTCTCAAGCGAAGATATACCTGAGTGTTCTCGGCGACGATGAGCAGAAGGCAGCTTCCTTGAAGGGGCTGGAGAAAGCAAGCGGCTTTCTCCGTTCCGAACTCGGCAAGCGGATTCGTCTCCGCCATGTACCCGAGTTGATCTTCAAATTCGATGATTCCATTGCTTACGGAAGCCGTATTGAAAAGCTGCTGACCGAGATTGTGGATCAAGAAGAGAAGTAAGGGATTTCGTTTAAGAATTCCCTGATCGCTATCCGTTTTATGGAGTTTCGATGTTATACGTTTTCTTATAAAGGAGAGGGCGAATGCAGACCTATGAACAAGAGCTGCAGCAGGTAAAGTCATTCCTGCTGGAGCACGATGATTATTTGGTTGTGTCGCATGTTCAGCCCGACGGAGATGCAGTCAGTTCCACCCTTGCGGTGGGCTGGCTTCTCTCATGTCTGGGCAAGAAATTTACGATGATAAATGAAGGATCTATCCCGAAACGCATGAAAATGCTTTGGCATGCTGAGGACATTCTAAATCTGTCTGAACAGCAGCAGCCGGATAGAAAATTCTCGCATGTTATTTGTGTTGATTGTGCGGATTTTGCAAGAGTGGGGTATACAAGTCAGCTATTTGCAGATGATGCAAGCATCGTTAATATTGATCATCATCCGACGAATGATGGTTATGGAGCTGTTAACCTGGTTGTACCGGAGGCGGCAGCAACAGCAGAGATTCTTTATGATTTGCTGAATTTGTTCGAAGTGAACTGGGACTCGGAGATTGCCACTGCTATTTATACAGGGCTGTTAACGGATACCGGCGGGTTTCGTTATTCCAATACATCGCCCAAGGTGATGCGGATCGCTTCTGATCTTTTATCTTATGGTGTAAACGGGCCGGAAATTGCCGAAACTCTACTTGAAGAGATGACACTCTCGCAGACGAAGATTTTGGTTGAGGCTTTAAATACCTTGACTCTGTCGGAAGATGGTAAGATCGCCTGGGTATACGTAACACCGGAACAGATGGAGTCATGCGGCGCCGTTAGCGAGGATCTCGAAGGGATTGTAAATTATCCACGAAATATTCAGGGCGTGGAAGTAGGGATTCTGTTTAAATCGCTGAAATCGGGTATGGTCAAGGCTAGTATGCGTTCTGCTGGAAGGGTAGATGTTGCGTCATTGGCTCAGACTTTTGGCGGAGGCGGTCATGTCCGGGCAGCAGGTTGCAGCATCGAGGGCTCGCTTCAAGATATCATTCCGAGAGTAGTAGAGCAGGTGAAATTGAAGTTATGACGCAATTAGAAGGCATCTTGGCTGTGCACAAACCGGCAGGCTGGACATCGCATGATGTGGTTGCCAAGGTACGGGGCATTGTTCGTCTGAAACGGATTGGACATACGGGAACGCTAGATCCGGAAGTTACAGGGGTACTCCCGTTATGTCTGGGAAGAGCCACAAGAGTAGTAGAGTATCTGCAAGAACTGCCTAAAGAGTATTATGCAGTTCTGCGGCTCGGTTATGCTACGGATACCGAGGATATAACCGGTAACGTGATCGAAACTGCAGATGAAGTAAATGTGACTGAGAGCGAAGCGCTTGCAGCATTGCAATCTTTTACAGGCCGGATATCCCAAGTTCCCCCTATGTTTTCTGCTGTAAAAGTCAACGGCAAACGATTATATGAGCTTGCCAGAGAAGGAAAGACGGTAGAACGCAAAAGCCGTGAAGTAACGATCCACGAAATCGAAATGACGGATTTCCATCCCGGGGATGGCTATACGGATATTTCTTTCCGTGTTCTGTGTTCGAAGGGTACATATATTCGTACGCTCTGTGTGGATATTGGCAGAAAGCTTGACCTTCCATCTGTTATGGTTAAGCTGGTGCGGACGGTATCGGCAGGAATTACGGAAGAACAGTGCTTGACGCTGGAACAAATTGAGCAGTTTATGAAGGATGAAAGCCTGCACTCCCGGCTTATACCGGTGGACCAATCCATTCAATACCTGCCAAGGCATACCGTTTCCGAAGAGAAGAAGGACGCGGCCTTGCAGGGACAACGCTTGTCTGCAAGAGCGGTAGAACCAGCTGTTAACAGCTTGGAGCCTATTCGCTTGTACGATATAAATGGGAATTTTCTAGGGATTTATAAGCAGCAAGAAGAGACGGGAGCTATCATTCCTGTGAAAGTATTTTCCTAAGCAAGACCGGATTTAGTGAGTGGAGGTGAGAGATCATGAGGATTGTTTCTTTGTCTTATCCTGTATCTGCTGAAATCGCAAAAGAAGCTGCCGAGCCGAAGGTCGCTGCCATCGGTCAATTCGACGGTCTTCATCAGGGACATGCCAGCGTGCTTACGACAGCGATCAATATCGCTCGGGAGAAAGGAGTGCCCGCTGCACTTATTACCTTTTATCCTCATCCGAAAGATGTAATCGGTAAAGGAAATTACGAAGGATATCTGACACCTCAGCCAGACAAGCAAAGATTGCTTGAGGAGATGGGCATCGATATATTGTACGTTGTCGAGTTTAATAAGGAGTTCTCCCAAATCAGTCCGGACACATTTGTTGAAGAGATGCTGTTTCCGCTGAATCTGCAAACGGCTGTGGTCGGCTTTGATTTCCGCTTTGGACATAAGGGAGCAGGCGATGCGGCCGAACTTCAGAAGCTTGGCGATGGTAAGATGTCTGTCGTTACAGTCCCGCCATTCTTGGTTGATGGCGAGAAGGTAGGGAGTTCAGCCATTCGGATTGCGCTAAAGACTGGCAAGTTATCTGATGCTAACCGTTGGTTCGGACGAAATTATCATATCCGCGGCAGTGTCATCCATGGGGAGAAGCGAGGAAGAAAGATTGGTTTTCCAACGGCTAACCTGGAATTGACGGACCCTTATGTGGTCCCTGCCTTAGGTGTGTATGCTGTCCGTGCACGCATGGAACATCATGACAACTGGATTCCTGGTGTGATGAATGTTGGCGTAAAACCTACGTTTCATGAAGGGATCACGAAGCCGATCTTCGAAGTACATCTGTTTGATTATGATGGGGATCTGTACAACCAGATCATGACGGTGGATTTGGTCCATTATATCCGTAAAGAGCATAAATTTGAATCGGTTCAAGAACTGGTGGAATGGATTCAGCGCGATGCGGATGAAGCACGTAAAATATTGAACGCCAGCGAATCAAAATTTTAGGACAATTTGTTGGCAAACTGATTTTCTTTTTCAGGTAAAGTATGCTATACTCTTAGAGGTTGCCCGGAAGACGGGCAATTTTAACCTTGGCTTGGATGCTCGATCTCACCGTCGGTACCTGGGCCAATGGCGATTATAATGAGGGAGGTGAACAGGATGGCATTGACTCAAGAACGTAAACAACAACTGATTGACGAGCACAAAACTCATGAGTCCGATACAGGATCTCCAGAGGTGCAAATCGCTATCCTAACGGAAAATATTACGAACTTGACTGACCACTTGCGTTCGCACAAGAAGGATCATCATTCCCGTCGTGGATTGTTGAAAATGGTCGGCCAACGCCGTAAGTTGCTTGCATACTTGAAAAACAAGGATGTTAAACGTTACAGTGCTTTGATCGAGAAGCTTGGATTGCGTCGCTAATCATCTATAAGATGTGCCGAAAACAGCCTGGTTGTCCACTGTCCTTCTTGGAACGACAGCGGACAGCCGGGCTCTTTTCTCAGTATTGTACAATTTATGTTGTCGATTTACCCCACAAAGTACTGCGTCCGCTTCATAGGCTAAACTTCGCTTTGTGGGGTTATCTTCATATAGATTCTTTTATGCTTGAAGGATGTAAGTTAAGTTTGGCATAAATTCGCTTGAGGGTATAACCAGGGGCAATTTATACGGAGAATATACTTAGACGGTTCGGATTGTTCCTATACATAGGTTCGTAGATGTTGGACCGCTTGGATAGCTCTGATTAAGAAATGCGGACAGTGCTTTGCAGAGTAGGCTGAAATAGTGATTTATCAAAAAATTGTTCCCCATGAGGAGGGATTGCATGGAAACACGTGTTGAAATGGAGCTTGGCGGAAGACCCCTCGTATTTGAAACAGGGCGCCTTGCGAAGCAGGCAAATGCGGCTGTTATGGTTCGTTACGGCGAAACAGCAGTCCTGTGTACAGTGACAGCTTCCAGTGAACCGAAGGACCTGGATTTTTTTCCATTGACGGTTAACTATGAGGAGCGTTTGTATGCAGTCGGAAAAATTCCCGGTGGATTCATCAAGCGTGAAGGCAGACCAAGCGAGAAAGCGATTCTTGCAAGTCGTCTGACTGACCGTCCGATTCGTCCGCTGTTTCCGGAAGGATTCCGTAATGACGTACAGGTTCTGAATCTGGTGATGAGCGTAGATCAGGATTGTGAGCCGGAAATCGCAGCGATGATTGGTACTTCTGCTGCGTTGAGCATCTCCGATGTGCCTTTTAACGGTCCGATCGGCGGAGTTGCGGTTGGCCGTGTGGACGGCAACTTTGTCGTGAACCCGAATATTGCACAGCAGGAAGCAAGCGATATTTATCTGGTCGTAGCTGGAACTAAAGATGCGATCATGATGGTTGAAGCCGAAGCTAACGAAGTTCCAGAGGAAGTTATGCTGGAAGCGATTATGTTTGGACATGAAGAAATTAAGAAAGTCGTGGCCAAGATCGAAGAACTCGTAGCTGCTTGCGGTAAAGAGAAGATGGAAGTCAAGCTTCACGCTGTCAATGAAATTGTGAATCGCGAAGTTCGCGAATTTGCAGAAGCTCGTCTTGTTGAAGCGGTCCGGATTGAGGAGAAGCATGCTCGTCAGGATGCGATTGATGCGATCAATGACGAAGCTTACACCGTGTTCGAAGAGAAGTATCTTGAGACACCTGAGCTGTTGAAGGATGTTAAAGAAGTTCTTCATGATATCGTGAAGGAAGAAGTTCGACGTTTAATTACGCATGACAAGGTTCGCCCGGATGGCCGTGGCCTGTCCGAGATCCGTCCTATCGATTGCGATACAAGCCTGCTGCCTAGAACGCATGGTTCCGGTCTGTTTACACGTGGACAAACCCAGGCTCTTAGCGTATGTACTTTAGGTGCTCTTGGTGATGTCCAGATTCTGGATGGCATCGATCTGGAAGAAACCAAGCGCTTTATGCACCACTATAACTTCCCTCCGTTCAGCGTAGGGGAAGCTCGCCCGCTTCGCGCACCAGGACGTCGTGAAATCGGACACGGTGCACTAGGTGAGCGTGCATTGTCCAAGGTTATCCCGAATGAAGTGGAATTCCCGTACACCATTCGTCTCGTATCCGAAGTTATCGAATCGAACGGTTCGACTTCTCAAGCAAGTATTTGCGCAAGCACACTCGCTATGATGGATGCAGGGGTGCCGATCAAAGCACCTGTGGCCGGCGTTGCGATGGGCTTGATTAAAGACGGAGAGCATGTTTCCATCCTGACGGATATTCAAGGTATGGAAGACCATCTAGGTGATATGGACTTTAAAGTTGCAGGTACGCCTGAAGGGGTCACAGCTATCCAAATGGATATCAAGATCGACGGCATCGACCGTGCAATCCTCCAGGAAGCACTGCAGCAGGCAAAAGAAGGACGCATGCACATTCTTGGAAAAATGGCAGAAGCTATTCAAAAGCCAAGAGAAACCTTGTCGCAATATGCGCCTAAAATTATTACGATGCAGATCAATCCGGATAAAATTCGTGATGTTATCGGGGCCGGCGGCAAGATCATCAACAAAATCATCGAAGAAACCGGCGTGAAGATTGATATCGAACAAGACGGCCGCGTATTTATCGCATCTTCCAACGATGAGATGAATAAGAAAGCTCTTTCGATTATCGAGGGTATCGTGCGTGAAGTAGCGGTTGGCGAGATCTATACAGGTACGGTGAAACGGATTGAGAAATTCGGTGCATTTGTTGAGATTCTGCCTAACAAGGACGGGCTTGTTCATATCTCCCAGCTGTCCACAGAGCGCGTAGCGAAGGTCGAGGATGTGGTAGCGATCGGTGATGTTATTACCGTGAAAGTTACTGAAATCGACCAGCAAGGACGGATTAATCTTTCTCGCAAAGCTGTTCTGACTGCGGAAGGCGCCAAAAGCGGATCTTAAGTCGAGCTTTCAGGTTTAACAGCATATAGATAGAAGGAAAAGAGGCAGAACCTATCATTCTGGCTCTTTTTTCATCACATATTTCCGCCTCTTCCCTCATAGAATGGGACAAAGCTTCTCGAGGAAAGGTGGATAGGCCGATGGATGGAAAAAAGATGGCTGTACTGCTGACCGGTGCCGCAATGGTGTCGGCTGCTGCTGTGTTCAGCGGCGCTTGGGGATACATAACGGGTCTGGAGAATAAGCCTGAGACGCACTTGGTTAACGGCTCAGAATCAGCAATAGATCTGAATTTATTGAGTCAGATTGAAACCGAGGCAGCAAAATCGCGTATCGAGCCGATCGATGCCAGAGTGGATTCGGTATGGAAAGCCATCCCCGGTTACAACGGGCTTGAGATCGATATTGAAGCTACATACAAAGCGGCATCATCGAAAAAAAGAAAAGCCGGGGATGCCATACCCTACGTGTATCGGCAAATTCCGGCCAAAGTAACGCTCGATGATTTGGGGGAGCAACCGATTTATCGCGGAAATCCGAACAAGCCGATGGTCTCATTAATGATTAATGTGGCTTGGGGAAATGAGTTTTTGGTGCCCATGCTGAATACACTGGATGCAGAAAACATCAAGACTACCTTTTTCCTGGATGGAAGCTGGTTGAAGAAAAACCCGGAGTTGGCTGCTGAAATTATGAAAAGGGGCCATGAGATCGAGAATCATGCTTACACGCACCCGAACATGAGCCGCCTCAGCAGAGAGCGGGCAGAGATGGAGATAAAGAAGACGCAGGATTTGCTCAAAGAAAGCCTGGGTGTGGAGAACAAGTGGTTTGCCCCGCCTTCCGGTGATTTTAATCAGCAAACTGTGTCCATCGCTCATGCAAGGGGTTTAAAGACGGTGTTGTGGACGCTTGATACGGTGGATTGGAAACATCCTGCGCCGGAAGCGGTCATTCAAAAGATATCCACAAAGGTAGAGCCGGGTTTCTTGATTTTGATGCATCCCACAGATTCGTCGTCGCAAGCGCTAAAGGGAATGATCGATGGGATACGTGCCAAAGGCCTTCAGATTGGAACAGTCAGTCAGACGCTTTCATCGGAGCGAATCATGCCACAGGGAAGTTGAGCCGCTTGGTAAAGTTTGATAGAATGAATGGATGGCATGAGGCTGTTGATCAGCTCAGTCAGCCTGGATGGAACAGTTAGGGGGGCCTCTCGTGAAAAAAATACTATTATCTAACGGCCTGAGAGTGGTTATGGAGCAGATCCCGACAAGCCGTTCGGTATCATTCGGGATATGGGTGAAGACCGGTTCTCGCAACGAATCCGCGGATATTAACGGGATTACGCATTTTATAGAGCATATGATGTTCAAAGGGACGGAACGTTTTGATGCTCGTGGCATTGCTGAAGAATTTGATGCAATTGGAGGCAATGTAAACGCCTTTACGTCCAAGGAGTATACATGCTATTACGCCAAGGTGCTGGATGAGCATTTTCCGATTGCAGTCGATGTACTGTCTGACATGTTTTTCAACTCGAAGCTGGATGAAGCAGAACTGGCGAAGGAGAAGAATGTCATTCTAGAGGAAATTGCCATGTATGAGGATACCCCGGATGATTTGGTTCATGACTTGATGTCTTTATCGGTGTATGGGGATCATCCTTTGGCCTATCCGATTCTCGGTACGAAAGAACGGCTGGAATCCATGGATTCGCAGGCATTGAAAGCTTACATGCGTAAACATTATACTATTGAGAACACGGTGATTGCCCTTGCCGGCAACATTAATGATGAAGTTATTGAGCTTTTGGAGAAGCATTTTGGTGGCTTTGCCAATCAAGGAAGCTCCGAGTCGCTGGCTGTGCCAACCTTTTTGGACGGTGTTCAGTTCCGCAAGAAAAAAACAGAGCAGAATCATATCTGCATGTCGTTTCCTGGCTGCTCCATCGGGGATGAGCTCCAATATGCGATGGCACTGCTAAACAATGCGGTTGGCGGCGGTATGAGCTCCCGTTTGTTTCAGGAAATACGAGAAAAACGCGGTTTGGCCTATTCAGTATATTCGTATCACAGTTCTCATGCGGATAGTGGCATGTTTACCATCTATGCGGGAACGGCGCCCAAGCAGACCAAAGACGTGCTTCAGCTGACCACGGAAATGCTGCAAGATTTGGCTCAGAACGGCATGACGGAAGATGAGCTGCGCAAAGGGAAGGAACAGTTGAAGGGAAGTCTTATTTTAAGTCTGGAGAGCACAGGCAGCCGGATGAACCGCTTGGGTAAGAACGAATTGATGCTGGGTCGTCATTTCAGCCTGGATGAAATTATTGAGCGTGTTGAACAAGTCAGCATGAAGGACGTGAATGCCGTTCTTGATCGTATGTTTGGTACACCTTATGCGCTGGCAATGGTAGGAACTTCAGATAAAGCACTTGATGGGCTTGGGAGGAATGAGTTTGTTGCACTACGTTCAAATCAATAGATTACCAGGTAATGAGGATGTTAAACTTCCGGTGAAAATGTCCGAACTCGCTGCAGGATTTGACCTGCATGCAGCTGTGACCGAACCGGTCGTTCTGAGTCCGGGCGAACGTCAATTAATTCCGACCGGTTTTGCAATTGCCATGCCGGCAGAATTAGAAGCGCAAATCCGCCCTCGGAGCGGATTGGCTTTCAAGCATGGTATCACCTGCTTGAATTCCCCAGGTACAATCGATGCTGATTATCGCGGGGAAGTGAAAGTGCTGCTCGTGAATTTGGGACAAGAAGCTTTTACTATCGAGCGCAATGAGCGAATTGCTCAAATGGTGTTCAAAACGGTACCTGCTGTAGAATTTACAGAGGTGGACGAATTGTCTGATACGGTACGCGGATCAGGCGGGTTTGGTCATACTGGGAAATGATCCCTTTTGTCAGTTGGCTTTAAACGGGAATATGGCAATAACCATTATCATCAAGCACCGCTTCGGCTTTAGCCGGAACGGTGCTTTTTTGTATGTCGATGCTCAGTTGTAAACAAATAGTTTGAATCCATTTGTGCTCATAGAGCGCTTCTTTTTATGCGTTAAGGCGGTAGTTTAAGGGAAATACCTTCACCTCCCCATAGGCGGCGGCATAAGATGGTCTATACATTGGTTTGAAGAAAGGAGCGAGGCCTTCCATGCTGACTGGAGTCCGGACCGTCTTTGTTGGAGGAGACGCAAGGCAAATTGAAGTCATTCGCAAATGTGCTGAGATGGATGCCTCTGTCATGATCGCCGGGTTTGAGAAATTGCAGGATTCTTTTCAGGGAGTGACAAGGGAGCCGCTCACGCCAGAGCTTTTATCGGGGGCTGATGCTCTAATTCTGCCTGTTGTGGGATGTGATGATGAAGGCCGTGTCAGCGCGCTCTTCTCTGAAGGGGCGCTTAGACTACAGGAGGAGCATATCGCAGCGATGCCCGGGCATGGTGTGATCTATACTGGTATGGCGAAACCTTATTTGCGCTCGCTATGTGACAAATATAAGATCAAGCTGGTTGAGATTTTGGAGAGGGACGATGTCGCCATCTATAATTCCATTCCGACAGCGGAAGGGGCTCTGATGATGGCAATCCAAAATACCGATTTTACCATCCACGGATCAACCAGCATGGTCCTCGGTATGGGCCGTACAGGATTCACCATGGCGCGCAGCCTGCAAGGATTGGGTGCCAAAATCAGGATGGGAGTACGCAGATCAGAGCATTATGCAAGGGCGGAAGAGATGGGCTGGAAGCCCTTCATGATAAGGGATTTGGGGTCCTATGTGACGGATATTGACTTGCTTTTTAACACGATTCCAACTATGATAGTCACAGCACAAATCATCTCAAAAATGCCTCGGGAGGCTGTCATTATCGATCTCGCCTCCGCACCTGGCGGATGCGATTTTCGCTATGCCGAGAAACGGGGAATCAAAGCCATGCTCGCACCCGGACTACCCGGAATCGTGGCTCCAAAAACAGCAGGCATCATTATGGCCAACACGCTGGTGGAGCTGATTTCTGAAGAAATCAAGATGCGGGGGGATGCGTAGATGAATTGGAATGGAATTACCGTGGGGTATGCCTTGACAGGATCACACTGCACACTTGAAGAAGTGATGCCGCAGATCCAGCGTTTCAAGGATGGGGGAGCGAATGTGATACCGATCGTATCGAGCACCATCATGACTACGGATACTCGATTCGGTACGTCGGCAAATTGGCAGTCACAGTTGAAAGATATAACCGGGAATGATATTATTTCTACAATTGTGGAGGCGGAGCCGCTAGGTCCATCCAAGCTTTTGGACGTTCTCGTAATTGCACCTTGCACGGGCAATACGACTAGCAAACTGGCCAATGCGATGACAGACAGTCCTGTTTTAATGGCGGCCAAAGCACAGATGAGAAACTGCAGACCGCTCGTTTTGGCGATTTCAACGAATGATGGCCTGGGATTAAATGCGGCCAATATCGCCAAGCTGCTGGTCACGAAGAACATCTACTTTGTTCCGTACGGACAGGATAATCCGCAGCAGAAACCAAACTCGCTGGTGGCCAAAATGAACCTGATCCCGGAGGCGTGTTACGCGGCTCTGGAGGGTAAACAATTGCAACCGATGATCGTGGAATATGCAACTTAATGCCTAAGTGAAGCAAACCCATCAATATAGAGAATAACGGCATACTCTGAGCGATTTTTGTCGAATGCGCCCGGTTTACGCTGGAAGACGTTTAAATAATGGCATAAGCGTAATCCGGTGTCGGTGTTACGCTATATGAATCGCTGAATCATCATTGTGATCATACGTAAACGGCCAGGCTGAATAGCCGGCCGTTTCAGTCGGTCTTGCCCCTTTACATTTCCCGGGCATATTTAAACGGAGGAATATTATATGCGCATCTTAGTTCAAAAATTCGGCGGCACATCATTGTCTACACCGCAAGCAAGAAATCATGTCATCGGGCATATCCAGCGTGAGCTGGCCAACCAATATCAATTGGTTGTGGTAGTATCAGCGATAGGACGCCGCGGCGAGCCTTACGCTACAGATACTCTCTTGGACTGGATCGAGCATAATGGTAATGCCTTACCAGACCGGGAGCGAGATTTGCTGCTCTGCTGCGGTGAGATTATCTCAGCTACGACACTGTGCAGCTTGCTTCAGCATGAGGGAATCACTGCAACCGTACTGACTGGAGCACAAGCCGGATTTCTTACAGATAATCACTTCGGAAATGCGCGCATTAAGGATGTCAAGCCTGAACGGGTTCTAAATGAGCTGGAATCTCACCAAGTCGTGATTGTCACTGGTTTCCAGGGGCAAACCGATAGCGGTGATTTTACGACACTGGGCAGGGGCGGAAGCGATACGTCGGCGACTGCACTAGGCGCTGCGCTTCGTGCGGAGATGGTTGATATCTATACGGATGTCAACGGAATTCTCACTGCAGATCCACGGATTGTAGAAGACGCTAAGCCGCTTGTTAACGTAAGCTACACGGAAATCTGCAATATGGCTCACCAAGGTGCTAAAGTTATTCATCCTAGAGCAGTTGAGATTGCTATGCAGTCCCAAATTCCGGTCAGAGTGCGGTCAACCTTTTCGGATAATGAGGGAACTTTGGTTACCCAGCCTGAGGGCTTTCGAGACTCCTATTCCGGAATCGTGGACCGCTTTGTGACGGGAGTTGCATATGTAAGCAATATTACGCAAATCTCAGTGGAATGTGACCGCACGGAGGGTCTCCAACTGAAGGTGTTTAAATCGATGGCCGAACATTCCATCAGCGTTGATTTTATTAATGTAACCTCAACCGGGGTGCTTTATACGGTATTTGACAGTGATTCGGAGAAGGCAATCGAGGTGCTGCAAGGCTTGGATTTGAAACCGAAAAGCTTGTCTGGATGCGCTAAGGTATCGGTGATCGGCGGCGGCATCAATGGAGTTCCGGGCATCATGGCCAAAATAGTAGAATCATTGAGTGAGCATGATATTCCGATCCTGCAATCGGCAGATTCGAACACAACGATTTGGGTTTTGGTGAAGAAGGAAGATATGGCGCAAGCCCTAAGAGCTTTGCATCACACGTTTGAACTTCACAGATAACCCCTATTGCTCCAGCTATATTTATATGATCAACGTTTCTTATGAAACATAATATTTATTTATAAGATTACTTACGAAAGAAGCTCTTCATTTCTGGAGGGCTTAAGGAGGAATCATTGTGGATTTCGGAAGATTGATTACAGCTATGGTAACCCCTTTTGAGCCGAATGGTGGGATTAATTGGGACGAGACCGCGAAACTGATTGAGTACCTGATCGTGGAGCAGAAATCGGATTCACTGGTCATCGCTGGAACAACCGGCGAATCACCTACACTAAGCGAAGCAGAGAAGCTCGAGTTGTTTAAGTTTGCGGTAAAGCAGGCGGCGGGACGAAGCAAAATTATTGCTGGCACCGGAAGCAACGATACTGCACATTCAGCAGATTTGACGAAAAAGGCAGAGAACTGCGGGGTCGACGGTATTTTGCTCGTGGCTCCTTACTATAACAAACCGAACCAGGAAGGTCTGTACCAACATTTTAAGACAATTGCAGAAGCAACCTCGCTGCCAGTCATGCTGTATAATGTGCCTGGACGTACGGTCATCAGCTTAAGTACAGCTACCACTCTGCGTCTAGCTCAAATTCCGAATATCGTTGCGACCAAGGAATGTGCTTCGATCGACCAGGTTACCGCCATCGTCGCAGGTGCTACGGAAGGGTTTACTGTATATTCCGGCGATGATTCCGCTGCATTGCCTGCGCTTGCAGTTGGTGCCTACGGTATCGTAAGCGTGGCCAGCCATATCGCTGGCGCTCAGATGAAGGAGATGATTGGGGCTTATGTGGATGGTAAAGTAACAGAAGCTGCCAAGATTCATCAATCCTTGTTCCCGCTGTTTAAAGGGCTCTTTGAATGTCCTGACCCGCTTCCGAACCCCGCTGCGGTCAAGTTTGCACTTAATGAGCGGGGCTATCAGATGGGTGGTGTTCGTCTGCCACTCGTTTCGCCAAGTGAGAGCGAGGTAGCTTTTATCCGTAATATCTTGTCTTCTTTATAAAGCTAGTCGATAACCAATCACAAGCCATTGCCTTCCAAGAGGGTGATGGCTTTTCTGCGTTTTAAACCTTTCTGTTTCGGGGCATCCTATGACACACGAAGGTGGCTGACTTGTGTTTTCACTTTTTCATCATGTATAATGAGTTCAAGTGACTGGGTGCGGTATTTTTTTGAAATTTAATATAACAATGGTACGACGTCCAAAACTATAGGAGGGTTAGATACATTTGTCTAAGAAAATAAGCAACGATAAACTATCGATTTTTGCCTTGGGCGGCGTCGGTGAGATCGGGAAGAATATGTATGTCATCCAATATGCCAACGACATCGTCGTCGTGGATGCGGGATTGAAGTTCCCAGAAGAAGATATGCTTGGGATTGATATTGTTATTCCTGATATTAGCTATTTAACGGAAAATCGTGACAAAGTGAGAGGGATTCTACTGACTCACGGTCACGAGGACCATATTGGTGGCCTCCCGTACGTGCTTAAGCATCTGAATGTTCCTGTGTATGGAACGAAATTGACGCTCGGATTAGTGGAGAACAAGCTTAGAGAAGCGAATCTCCTCGGCGAAACAAAACGGATTTTGATCAATGCGGATTCGGAAGTACAGCTTGGAAACACATTAAAGGCGACCTTCTTCAAAACGAATCACAGTATTCCGGATTCCGTTGGTATCTGTATCGAAACACCGGAAGGTAATGTAGTTCACACAGGAGACTTTAAGTTTGATCACACTCCGGTAAATGACCAATATGCAGATCTGCAGCGTATGGCTGAGATCGGAAGCAAAGGGGTATTGGCTCTACTGTCTGATAGTACAAATGCAGAGAGACCAGGCTTTACGCCTTCTGAGAAAAATGTGGGCATCGTATTGGAAGATATTTTCCGCAAGGCGGAGCAGCGTGTAGTTGTAGCAACGTTTGCATCCAATGTGCATCGAATTCAGCAGGTCGTTAATGCTGCCGAATCCACCGGACGCAAGATTACGGTTATCGGAAGAAGCATGGTAAACGTTGTATCGATTGCCTCTGAGCTGGGATATCTTCACATTCCAGACGGAATGTTGATCGAACCTGAAGAAGTTAACAAAATGGCCGCGGATCGCGTAGTTGTTCTATGTACAGGCAGTCAGGGAGAACCTATGTCAGCGCTAACACGAATGGCGCGTTCTACTCACCGCAAGGTGGATATTTTACCAGGAGATACGGTTATTATCGCCGCTACACCTGTTCCAGGAAACGAAAAATATGTTGGCCGTACCATTGATGAGCTGTTCCGTCTGGGAGCAGATGTCATTTACAGCGGATCTAATTCAGGTGTCCATGTTTCAGGTCACGGCAGTCAGGAAGAACTCAAACTGATGCTGAATCTGATGAAACCGCAATTTTTCATTCCTGTCCATGGTGAATACCGGATGCAGCGTCGTCACGCACTCCTCGCAGAGTCCGTCGGTGTAGAACCGGACAACATTTTTATTACCGACATCGGTGAAATTGTAGAAATTCAAGGCGGTTCAGCTCGTAAAGCTGGTAAAGTAACTGCGGGTAACGTTCTGATTGACGGACTTGGTGTGGGCGACGTAGGCAACATTGTGCTGCGTGACCGCAAACTTCTGTCCCAGGATGGTATTCTGGTCGTAGTTGTTACCTTGAGCAAGCAAAACGGCTCTATCGTTTCCGGCCCTGATATTATTTCGCGTGGATTCGTATACGTTCGGGAATCCGAAGGTCTTCTGGATGAAGCGAACCGTATCGTTTCCAGCACACTTCAGAAGCTGATGAGTGAGAACGTAAATGAGTGGGCGTCACTAAAAACGAGCGTAAAAGACGCTTTGGGACGCTTCTTGTATGAACAAACTCGCCGCAGACCTATGATCTTGCCGATCATTATGGAAGTCTAATCAGGACAATCTAATAAATCAGGCACACAGTCGCCCCTTTTTCGCAGGTAATAATTGGACGGTTTCCGCGAAAAAGGGGCTTTTTATATGGTTTTTCAGGTGAATCACCTACCTAAAACCTGCGCAAACAGTTGAAGTGACCCCTCTCAGAGAAGGGATTCTTTGGTTTGGGCATGACCAGCAAAGAGATGTTGTGGATGCTCGAAGCATAAAGGAGTACCTTCATTTGCCATACTAATGAACAGCTATACGATAGTTGCAGCAAGACATTAATGTAAAGGCAGGGATTTGTGATGGATAACGATCAAGTGAATACCGGCACCAAAAAAGCAGGATGGAGTGGCGAGACAGAAGCTCCATCCATCATTCCTAACGAGGGTGGCAAGCAAGCGGCCGTGACGGAGACCATTCAGCAGTTAGGGCAAACAGGCCTCCCAAACGGTGGAGAATCCAATGTATTTTGCATGACCATCATCGGTCAGATCGAAGGCCATATTGTGCTTCCACCCCAAAACAAGACAACTAAATATGAGCATATGATCCCACAGCTGGTGGCAGCGGAGCAAAATCCGCGAATTGAAGGGCTGCTGATCATTCTGAACACCGTAGGTGGTGATGTGGAGGCTGGACTTGCTATTGCCGAGATGATTGCATCTCTCAGCAAACCTACCGTAACAGTCGTTATTGGAGGAGGACACAGTATCGGTGTACCCATCGCGGTTGCTGCAGACCATTCCTTCATTGCTGAGAGCGCAACGATGACAATTCATCCGATTCGGATGAGCGGCTTGGTCATTGGCGTACCACAGACGTTTGAATATATGGAGAAAATGCAGGAGCGCGTCGTACGTTTCGTCACGAGCCATTCGGAAATAACGGAGGAAATGTTTAAGGATCTGATGTTTAAGACGGGAGAACTGAACAGAGATATTGGTACAGCGGTCTCGGGTTCGGACGCCGTAAAATACGGCCTGATGAATGAAGTAGGTGGAATCGGACAGGCATTAAGCCGCTTGAACAGCATGATTGCTGAACGCAAAACGATCCATCCTGGAGGTATCACACAATGACCTGGTACAGCGTAATGCCATTGGATTATACAGGGGTGCATTTAGGTGAACAGGCAGCCGTGTTGTCCAAGGAGGTCCGGGTGGAGGGAATCTTAATGGAGGTTGAGCCTCTTGCAGAGGATCAGGCGAAAATTGTCCGCTTACTGGATTGTATGCTCCAGGATTATTTGAATCCTAGGTATGCTCCAGGGGCCATTATTCGCTATATTCCGACCATGAAAGATGAGGCTTAAGGCTGAAAACAGAACATAGGTACGCCACCGAATATTATGCTATAATATGGATTCGGGGGTGACACTTTTGGCAAAACGGAAGAAAAAGAAGAAGGCAGCCTTTGCAGCTGTACTGAAATATGAAATTTATGGAATTGTGTTGATGACACTCTCGGTCATCGCGTTATCCGGAGAAGCACCGGTGGGGCGTTCCCTGTCCAAGATGTCGGGATTTCTGCTGGGCAAGTATTATTTTATCATCCCCCTAATTGGTATTTATTACGGGTTAATGGTGATGATTCACCGGAAATGGCCCAAGCGATGGAACAGCAGACGTACCGGTGTTCTTCTCTTGGTATTATCACTCACTTTAATGAGCAGTATCTCAGGTCTGGAGTCTAAGCTGGCCCCGATCGGACAATTGAGCGCATCCAATGCGCTGAGCCAAATACATAGTGATTTGCAGGGTGAACTGTTGCATGGAGCAGAGGACGATGGTCGTCATCCTGTGATGGGCAGAGATATTAGCGGCGGTTATGTCGGAGCCCTGCAGTTTGCCCTTTTGTTCATGCTGTTCGGCAGCATAGGGGCTAAGCTGATTATGATCGTCATGCTGTTTATCAGCTTTATGCTGATTACCAATCTGTCCTACGTTGATTTGATGCGGATGTTCCGGGTAAGGGTTGTGAAGGCCGGGGAGCGGATGCAGAAAAAAATGAACAGCCAGCAAACCAAATCCAGAGCCGCAGCCAAATTAAATGCAAAGGAACAGCGCATACCATTGCCTGTGGATTTGGATGAGGAAGATGATCTGGATGATATGGAAGACATAAAGCTGCCGCGCCGCAAAACTCCGCAATTCTTTCAATTGTTTGGTTTTAAGGGCAACAAGCAGGACGAGGGCGCACAAGCGGTCGAGGATGCAATGGACGAGGGTGCACCTGTATTTACAGCTGGTAACGGTTTGGATGCGCATGAGAAGGGTGAAGTTGTCCTGTTCAGCCGTCAGGATCAGCCGGAGAGGGAAAACGATGCTGCCATCTCTACAGCGGATGCAGTACCATCTTCACCGATTATCCGCGATTTCTTCGAGCAAGTAAAACAAGAAGGGCAGCTGGATGAGGAGTACGACGAACCGGAAGCAACGATACCTGCAGTACAGGAAGACGCGCATGCTAACATAGCTGCTGATTCTGTAGGTGATCCCGAGACAGCAAGTGAAACCGCCATGACGGGTAACGACGGGCTGGAGATTATGACGGCTGCAGTACCTCCCACTCCACCGCCCAAGCCGTACAAGCTGCCGCCGTTCCGGCTGCTATCCAAACCGAATAATGGCGGTAAGGGCGGCGATCAGAACGATTATATGCAGACCGCCCGCAAGCTGGAAGCAACGCTTGAAAGCTTCGGCGTCCGGGCTAAAGTTCTGGAGGTAGTGAGAGGCCCGTCTGTAACTCGCTATGAAATCCAGCCGGACATTGGCGTCAAGGTCAGTCGGATCGTTAATCTGACCGATGACATCGCGCTTGCGCTTGCAGCCAAGGATATTCGGATGGAAGCCCCGATCCCAGGTAAGTCAGCGATCGGGATTGAGGTCCCAAATAATGAAGTATCGCTCGTGACCATGAGAGAGGTTATGGAAACACCGACGTTTCAGGACGCGGAATCCAAACTGTCGATTGCCTTCGGCCGCGACATTTCAGGTCAGACGATCGTCGGCAATCTGGCCCGGATGCCCCATTTACTTGTAGCTGGTGCAACGGGCTCTGGTAAATCCGTATGTATCAACGGCATCATTACCAGCATTCTGTATAAAGCGAAGCCGGATGAAGTCAAATTCCTGATGGTCGATCCGAAGATGGTCGAGCTTAATGTTTACAATGGGATTCCCCATCTAATGGCGCCGGTTGTAACCGACCCGAAACGGGCATCGCTCGCACTGAAAAAAATCGTGGTTGAGATGGAGAAGCGGTATGAGCTGTTCTCCAAATCGGGGACACGAAATATTGAAGGCTACAACAATCTGATGAAGGATAATTTGCCCGCGGTATTGCCATATATCGTTGTCATCGTGGATGAGCTGGCAGACTTGATGATGGTAGCAGCCAATGATGTTGAAGACGCGATTACGCGATTGGCCCAAATGGCGCGTGCTGCCGGGATCCATCTCATCATTGCGACACAGCGTCCGTCGGTCGATGTCATTACCGGCGTTATTAAAGCGAATATCCCGTCGCGTATTGCTTTTGGTGTGTCCTCTCAGGTTGATTCCCGAACGATCCTGGATATGGCGGGAGCCGAGAAGCTGCTCGGTCGCGGGGATATGCTGTTTATGCCGATGGGCTCGTCCAAGCCGATTCGGGTGCAAGGAGCCTTCATGAGTGATCAGGAGGTTGAGAATATCGTGGATTTCGTCCGCGATCAAGGTCAGGCTGAATATGATGAGTCGTTGGTGCCGGAGGTTGAGGAATCAGCGAATTCGGATGATGAACAATTGGATGAGCTGTATGAGCAGGCGGTAACCATTGTCCTGGAAGCTAAGCAGGCGTCGGTATCTCTGCTGCAGCGCAGAATGCGTGTCGGTTATACACGTGCAGCCCGTCTGATTGATTCCATGGAGGCTCGCGGAGTTATTGGTCCTTATGAGGGCAGCAAGCCGCGTGAAGTGTTGATGTCGATGGAGCAATATCAACAGCAGCAGAATCGAATCAGTTAAAAGTGATAATCCGGCATGCTGTTAAGTTTTACCTGGCTATACAGATAATCGTGAGTCGTTTCTCTTCGGAGAAGCGGCTCCTTTTTGTCATGGTGACATTTGTTCTCCCGCCTGGTTAATGGAGGCGGGTGCATAGGAAATTGGCAGTCTTGTCATACTAACAGCAGTGAGACATGGTAAATCACAAGAGAAAGGTAGAGCGCAGATGAAAAACTCAAAAATCTGGATTACGATAAGTATCGCAGTTCTCTTATCTGCTGTTGTTTTGGTTCCGGGAGAAGTAACAGCAGATCCCTATTCGAATCCTCAGGAAGCTTTGCCCACCTTCAGTCAGCAGGTTATTCAATTCGGCTCTACAGGTGAAGATGTATATGAGCTGCAAGGCCGTCTGAAATATCTGGGGTTTTATTACGGGAAAATTGACAGTGTATTTGGTTCCAAGACGCAAGGGTCCGTTAAATGGTTCCAATCGGAGTTTGGCATGGAAGTCGATGGTGTCGTTGGACCGAAGGTTAAGCTTAAACTGTATAATGCAACGAAGGACTTCCGTCCGACCGCTCCCAAGCTTCATGAAGGAGGACAAACAGCTGGTACAGGAAACGGCGGCGCTTCAACGGATAATAGTAATAACAACAACTTAGGCTCTTCCAATAACATGGGGCTCTCGGAAAATGATCTGAGAATTATGGCGAATGCTGTGTATGGTGAATCTCGTGGGGAACCTTTCGAAGGACAGGTAGCCGTAGCGGCGGTAATTCTGAACCGCGTCAAATCTCCAAACTTCCCGAATACTCCGCATGGGGTTATATTTGAACCGAGAGCCTTTACCGCGGTAGCCGACGGTCAAATATGGCTTGAACCGAACGAGCAGGCGAAGAAAGCAGTACAGCAGGCGCTGAGCGGCTGGGATCCGACAGGGGGCTGTCTGTACTATTTCAATCCGAAAACGGCCACCTCCCCTTGGATATGGACTCGCCCTCAAGTGAAGACCATCGGTCAACATATATTTTGCATGTAAGCCGCATCCATCCTCAGAGCAACCGGGGCCTGTCTTCGGTTGCTTCTTCACTTTGCAATGGGTTAGAATGAAACTTAACAATGAAGTAAATCTATGGCAACGACAATCCATGATGTAAGGGGATTTGGACCTTGACAAAAACGGAATTTGAACACGGAACAGCCGGGGGAATACGAATTCATGTATTACCCACGAACCGATTCAAGACATTTGCGATCTCGCTTTACGCGGGAAGTCCGTTAGCTGAAGAAACCGTGACTCCAACGGCACTTACGCCTTTTGTACTACGGCGAGGCACCATTTCCTATCCGGAAACAAGGGCTTTTCGCGAGCGCCTGGAGCAGCTGTACGGGGCCGGGTTTGGATTTGATGTGTATAAGCGCGGCGATTACCAGATCGTGCATTTCCGCATGGACACGATCAATGATTCTTTTGTTAAAAGTTCAGAAAGCTTGCTTCGTTCTTCCTTTGCCTTTCTGGGCGAAGCTTTCACGCAGCCTGCTCTGGAAGATGGAGTGTTTCGCAAATCTTATGTGCAGACCGAGCGTGACACAGTCCGCAAGAAGCTGGAATCCATCGTCAATGACAAGATTCGTTATGCAGCTGAGCGCTGTATTGAGGTCATGTGCAAGAACGAGCCGTATCGATTGCATCCGTTAGGAGAACGGAAGGATCTTGATGGAATCACACCGGAAGGCTTATATGAGTCCTATCAGAAGTGGCTCAATGAATCCGTACTGGATTTATACGTGGTTGGCGATACAAGTTTGGATGAAGTGAAGAAGCTTGTAGAGGAGCATTTTAAACTGAATAGAACAGGTGGTAAGGATTATGTTCCTTCTTCCACCCGAGTTGCATCTAACGAGACACAGACGGTTGTTGAGAAACTGGACATCAACCAGGGTAAGCTCAATATGGGTCTTAGAAGTACAATTACTTACGGAGATGATGAGTACGCCTCGGCGCTTCTCTATAATGGTATTTTGGGCGGATATCCGCATTCGAAGCTGTTCGTTAACGTGAGGGAGAAGGAAAGTCTGGCGTATTACGCATCTTCCCGCTATGACGGTCATAAAGGCATTGCGACGATCCAGTCGGGGATCGAAGTTCAGAATTTCGAGAAGGCCGTCGAAATTATTCGTCAGCAGCTTGATGATATGGCGAAAGGTGCCATAACGGATATCGAGATGTCCCAGACGAAAGCGATGATCCGCAATGTGATCAGAGAAATGCAGGATTCTGCCTTTGAGATGATCGCCTATGATTTCAACCGGACGCTGTCTGGACGTGAACGCTCGCCTGATGAACTGCTAAACCAGGTTGAGAACATTACAGTGGATGATGTGAAGCAGGCAGCTTCAGCATTTTCACTGGATACAATCTATTTCCTGAAAGGTCAAAAGGAGGAATAGCCAGTGGAGAGCATTCATTATGACAACCTGCAGGAAACGCTGTATTACGAAGTAATGGATAATGGTCTGCATGTGTATGTGCTGCCTAAACCCGGCTTCCAGAAAACCTATGCGACCTTTGCAACCAAATACGGCTCGGTGGATAACCACTTCAAGGTCGAAGGGGAGTCCGAGATCCGGGTACCGGACGGTATTGCGCATTTTCTTGAACACAAAATGTTTGAGGAGCCGGAAGGCGACATTTTTGCCAAGTTTGCATCTAATGGTGCTTCTGCGAATGCCTTTACAAGCTTTGATCAGACAGTGTATCTATTCTCTGCAACGGAGAACATTCATGAGAACTTGGAGACACTGATCGATTTCGTTCAGAACCCCTACTTTACAGACCAAAACGTGGAGAAGGAAAAAGGTATCATTGGACAGGAAATCAACATGTATCAAGACAATCCGGATTGGCGCGTGTATTTTGGTTTAATCGAAGCGATGTACAAGGTACATCCAGTGCATATCGATATTGCCGGCACAGTGGAGTCCATCGGGACCATTACGAAGGAAGATCTGTATACATGCTACAATGCGTTCTATCATCCGAGTAACATGCTGCTGTTTGTGGTCGGGGGGGTAGACCCTCAGGAAACGATGAGCGTGATTCGATCGAATCAAGCAGCGAAGTCGTATGACAAGCAAGGCTCGATTGAACGGCTATTCGATCAGGAGCCGCTGGAAGTCAACGAGAAGCGGAAAGAAAGCCGCCTGGCTGTCTCGCTCCCGAAATGTCTGTTCGGATTCAAGGAGAAGCAGGTTGGCTTAAATCCGGAGGACCAGCTGCGTCGCGATTTAACAACAAAGCTGATGATGGACCTGTTGTTTGGCTCCAGTACAGAACTATACCAGAAGCTGTATGACGAGGATCTGATCTCTGACAGTTTCGGTCATGAATATAATAGCTCGCCGCAGTATGCATTCTCTGCCGTGGGGGGCGATACGAAGGACCCCGATCAGCTGCTTGAACGCATCCGCACCGAAGTAGATAAGTTGAAGTCAGCTGGCTTCCAGGCAACGGACTTCGAGCGTGCCCGCAAAAAGAAAATGGGCGGTTATTTGCGTATGCTCAATTCTCCGGAGAACATTGCCCATGAATTTACACGTTATCAATTCCGGGGGGCCGACTTCTTTAAGGTTCTGCCGCTTTATGAATCCATCACTTTGGACGATGTGAACCGACGTTTGCAGGAGCATATTGATTGGGATCAACTGGCTGTATCGATCGTTGTGAGTCCATAATGAAGCAAGACATGGGGAGAGATTTGAAACCGATCGGAGATATGACGGTACTGATCACAGGTGCCAGCAGAGGGATTGGAGCAGCCGTGGCGGAGCGTTTCGCCTCAGTTCGCATGAATGTCGTAATCCACTATATGAATTCACATGAAGCGGCCAACGAAGTTGCACGGCGCTGCATGGCATATGGGGCCAAGGTGTTGACTGTGTCTGCCGACCTTCGGGACAAAGAGCAAATCATGCGGATGAAAGAGAAACTTCAAAGTCATGATATGGAGCCGGATATCCTTGTGAATAACGCAGGGGTATCCCACTATGGGCTTTTGTCAGATGTGACAGAGGAACAGTGGGACACGCTCATGTCTATTAATCTGAGGGGGATGTTTCTGTGTTCCCAGGCGTTCATGGGACGGATGGTCTCCAATCGCTTTGGCAGAATCATTAATGTATCTTCTATCTGGGGATTATCGGGCGCCTCTTGCGAGGTGCTGTATTCGACAAGCAAAGGCGGCGTCAATGCTTTTACCAAGGCGCTGGCCAAGGAGCTTGCACCTTCAGGCGTAACCGTTAACGCCGTTGCTCCAGGGGCAGTGGATACGTCCATGTTGGGACATCTGGAACAGGATGAAATTCGCATGCTGGAGGAAGAAATTCCTGTCGGCAGACTGGCTCAGCCTGACGAGATTTCATCTCTGGTGTATTTTCTGGCACTGCCTGAGTCAGGTTACATCACAGGTCAAGTAATCAGCCCTAATGGCGGCTGGGTGACTTGATGATTATTCGTGGTGTTATTCACCACTCATAAGTTTTGGCTGCGGGGACATATTACTATTGTTATTTAAATCTGAATTGCCACAAGCAAAAGGAGGATTTAACTTATGTCATCCGTAATCAAAAACTTTGACTCCTGGAAAAAATTTCTGGGGGAGCGCGTCGTTCAAGCTGAGAAGGCAGGTATGAGTGAAGACACGATTTCCCAGCTTGCTTATGAGATTGGTGATTTCCTTGATGAGAAGGTAGATCCGCAAAACTCGTCAAACCGGGCTCTGAAAGAAATATGGGATGTGGGTAACGAGGAAGAACGCCGTGTGATCGCACGTCTCATGGTGAAATTGGCCAAGAACCACGCCTAATTCAATGCAAAAAGCCCCCTGCTTACAGGGGGCTTTTTGTCAAGGAAAAAGAATGTAATTTTCATGTTACCGTTAATACTTGCCTTTCATTTTTATTTTATATATCATTAACGTGACCCATTTTTAATTTGACCTGTTTTGTGTGCCTTTTTGGCTGGAATTTGTCGAATATTGATGGAAAAGAAGTAACAAAGAGGTGTCTTTGTGGAATCGAATCAATGGTACATGGAATACAAGATACATAAGAATCGGCCTGGCCTTTTAGGTGATATTGCTTCTGTGCTCGGTATGCTTGAAGTGAATATATTGACGATTAACGGCGTAGAAGGTCGAACCCGCGGAATGCTGCTTGAAACGGATGATGAAGAGAAAATAATTCTGATGGGCAAAACGCTAAACAAGATGAAGAATATTACGGTTACAGCCTTGAGACCCCCTAAATTGGTAGATATATTGGCTGTCCGACATGGACGATATATTGACCGGGACTCGGATGATCGTAAAACATTTCGTTTTACTCGTGACGAGCTCGGTTTACTTGTTGATTTTTTGGGTGAATTGTTCAAAAGGGAAGGCAATCAGGTTATCGGCCTACGCGGGATGCCTCGTGTCGGCAAAACGGAGTCCATTATCGCCGGCAGTGTCTGCGCGATGAAGCGATGGACCTTCGTTTCCTCAACGCTCCTTCGGCAAACCATTCGCAGTCAACTCTCTGAGGATGAGATGAACTCAAACAACATTTTCATTATAGACGGAATTGTCAGCACGATTCGCTCCAATGAGCGCCACTATCAGCTGCTTCAGGATATTATGAAAATGGACAGTACTAAAGTGATCGAACATCCTGATATATTCGTTCGCGAATCCGAATATTCCTATGATGATTTCGACATTATAATCGAATTGCGAAACAATCCGGAAGAGGAAATCGTTTATGATACGTTCACGGGTTCTTATAGTGACGATTTATAATATTTGTTTTTGATTTGACCACGAATTTCTAAAGTAGGAGGTGATGGCATGTCCGAACTGGGACAGCAATTAAGGGAGGCACGTCTGCAAAAAGGGATGAGCCTTGATGACGTGCAGGAAGTGACAAAAATACGCAAGCGATACTTGGAAGCCATCGAGGCAGGGGATTACAAAGTACTTCCCGGCAGTTTTTACGTGCGGGCATTCATCAAAACCTATGCGGAAGCGGTGGGGATGGACTCGGATGAACTGCTTGAAGGGCATAAACAGGATGTCCCTAAAACAGAGCCAGAGGCGACTATGGAGCCGGTTATCCAAAAGCGCGCCAGCAGACCTACAGCTGAACGGAATATGAAATGGCTGCCTACGCTTCTGATGTGGACGTTTCCGATACTGATCGTCGTTGTTATTTATTTGGTGGCTATCAACTCTAACGAGCCGAAGGATACACCTCCAACTGGCAGCAATGATCAGACACAGACCGATCAAGCCCAGAAACCGCAGACACCGGATACAAATACGCCAGGTGATGGAGCACAGGGCGGTGAGAACACACCGGACGATTCAGCTAACGAAGATACTACGGGTGAAGGTACGGATGGAACAGAGGGAACGGAAGTGGATGAGCCGGAAGACACTGTACCTGGGGAAACTACGGTGACCCAGGACAGAACGGAGGGCAAGAACACTGTCTTTAAGGTAACCGGCACTTCCGTGAAGGTGGAGATCGTGGCCACGAGTGAAGGTAAGAGCTGGGTTGAGGTATACCGCGGCAACAATACTTCCGGAGAGAAGCTGGCTTTCCAAATGCTCGAGAACGGTCAGTCTCTGAGTTTTGACATGGACAGACAGGGACTATTCGTGAAATCGGGGAATTCCGCTGCAACGACCATCACAGTAGGCGGTCAGACCGTAACAGATGGGAAATCTACATCACGTATTGTGCTGGAGCCGGGAGAAGGCTCAGCAGGTACTTCGGATACAGAATAATTGCCTGCTACCCAGGTCATCATAACAGCATGCGGCTGCATGCTGTTATTTCACTTCCTGAAAGAGGCGATACGCGGTGACGGTGAACTGGATTGTATTCGGATTAGGTATGATCGTCAGCCTTTTGGGATATTATTTAATACCAAACGACTGGGGATATGGCATCTTAGGCTTTGGGCTGGCACATATTCTACTAGGCATACTGAGTATGTTCCGTCGTCCGGTACAGAATGAGAAGGCTGAACATTGATGGAGCAGGCTTCGTTTTCGCCAGACTGGTGGTGAATAACGAAGTCTCTTTCGCCATATAGGGGCATTGATCATGCAAGATTAGACTTGTCTCAAGGTTTTTCCTATAATAGAAATCATATCGTTTATGAAAGGAAGGATTCACCATGGCTTCAGAAAATTCATTTGATATCGTATCCAAAATGGATATGCAGGAACTTAACAATGCGGTTAACCAAGCGGAGCGGGAGATCGAGAACCGTTTTGACTTCAAGGGGAGCAAGAGCAGTTTGAAGCTTGACAAGGAGGCATTGGTCATCGCCTCCGATGACGAGTATAAACTCAATGCTGTTATTGATATTTTGCAAACCAAAATGGTAAAACGGGGCTTATCGCTCAAGAATGTTGATTACGGAAAAATCGAACCGGCTTCCTTAGGTACTGTGCGTCAGCGTTTGACTTTAAAACAGGGGATCGATCAGGAAAACGCCAAAAAGATCAATATTTTGATTCGTGATTCCAAGTTGAAGGTCAAGAGCCAGATTCAAGGAGACCAAATTCGGGTAACCGGAAAAAATAAAGATGATCTTCAACAGGTCATGCAGATGCTTCGCAAAGCAGATCTAACGGTGGATTTGCAATTCACAAATTTCAAATAAAAGCCTTTCCTTTCTAATGCAGGGATGTCCTTAGGAAGGAGCGGGGCATTGTAATTTTGACAGCGCATCAGCTGAAATATTATACTAAAAAACGATATATAAGTATTAACGTATACATAGATTACTGGGGGATGAATATGACAGATAGTGATTCAAGCTTCAAACCCTTAAGGCTCTCGGGAAGAGCAACCCAGATGAAGTACAGAAGGATTACCACTGCGAGGTTCGCCGAGATTTCAAGACAACCCGTCGCAAGGGAGGTTGCTGCATGAATTTACCCAACCGCATCACGCTGGCCCGCATTTGCTTGATCCCTGTCATGATGATTTTCCTGCTGGTGGATTTTGATTTCTATCCTGCCCCCTTGGAGTGGAACGATTTTGTCCTGCCCTATAATCAATTGATTGCGGCATTGATATTTATATTAGCAGCGAGCACCGATGGGATTGACGGGTATTTGGCCCGCAAGAACAATATGGTCACGAATCTGGGGAAACTTCTGGATCCGCTTGCGGATAAACTGCTGGTGGCGGCCATACTCATATCGCTCGTAGAAATGGGGAAATGCGAATCCTGGATTGCTGTCGTGATTATTAGCAGAGAATTTGCTGTTACTGGATTGAGGCAGATCGCACTTTTGGAAGGTTCCGTTGTTGCAGCAGGTCAATCAGGAAAAATCAAGACGGTGATTCAAATCGTGGCAATTGTTGCCCTTCTGATCAACAATTTCCCGTTTGTTTTTCTGGGGATTCCGTTTGACGTCATTGCAATTTGGGCTGCCGCCATCATTACGATCTATTCAGGAATCGAATATTTTGTCCAGAACAGGCACCTCCTTAAAGGTACTGGGGCATAATTGCAATAGGAGCTATCCTATTGCTTTTTTCTTCCGTAGGGTGGGTAAGTGATTATGAGTAAGTGATTAATGAAGGTAAATATCATGTGTTGAGACAGAAGCTACAGGAGGAATACGGAATATGAAAGCAGAAATTATTGCGGTTGGAACAGAACTTCTGCTCGGACAGATTGTGAATACCAACGCACAGTATTTATCCAGACAACTTGCGTCAATGGGGATCGACGTATACTATCAAACCGTCGTCGGAGACAATCTGGAGAGGCTTAAAGAGGCCTTGCGGCTATCCAGCAGTAGAGCTGATATCATACTCTTGTCGGGTGGGCTTGGTCCGACACAGGACGATCTGACGAAGGATGCCCTGGCAGCATTCTTAAATCGGTCATTGCATATTGACCGGTTGGCGATGGATGCAATTGAGCGTTTCTTCCATGAACGAGGAGCCGTAATGACCGAGAATAATCGGCGTCAGGCTCTGGCTATCGAAGGAGGGACTCCTCTTCCCAATGAAACAGGTCTGGCTGTAGGTAATGCAATCTCACATGAAGGTACCCATTATATTGTTTTGCCAGGACCCCCGAAAGAACTGATCCCGATGTTCGAACAGGAGGCCAAGCCTTGGCTTATGCAGCATGTGCTCACGAACGAGCTCCCCATCTATTCAAAGATGCTCAAATTTGCGGGTATTGGCGAGTCAGCACTGGATCAGCGGTTGGAAGATCTGATTACAGCCCAGACGGATCCGACGATTGCGCTGTATGCCAAGGATGGCGAAGTTACCGTTCGCATCTCCACGAAGGCGGCAAGTGAGGCTGATGCAATGGAGCGGCTGAATGAATTAGAAGCTCGGATCCAGGCAAGAGGCTCTGAATATATGTACGCCAGTGAGGATGTGCCGATCGAGAAGGTCATCGTCGACATGATGGCGGATCGAGGTTGGACGCTTAGCGCTGCTGAGAGCTGCACAGGAGGCCTTGTGGCGGAGACTGTTACGTCCGTACCTGGGAGTGCGACGATGTTTCTCGGCGGTGTTATATGTTACACCAACCAGATCAAGGAGAAGCTTGTACATATCCCGCATGCGCTCCTTGAGGGAGACGATGCACCTGGAGCCGTGAGTGCTGAAGTTGCCCAGGCGCTTGCCGAGCATGTTCGCTTGGTGACGGATAGTGACTTTGGTTTATCAGTTACCGGGGTGGCAGGTCCGGGTTATGCCGAACGCAAGCCTGTAGGTCTAGTTTATATTGGTTTGTCAGAGCGGGGTAAGGAAACCGAAGTGCATGAGTTGAATCTTCAAGGCAACCGGGAAACGATTCGGCTCCGTGCAACCAAGGCACTTCTATACCGGCTTTGGCAGCGACTCGTCGCTTCAAAACAAGATTGATACTCGGCAAATCACCAGATCATGTTCATTAGAAAAAGTAAATAATTTACACCTTGCTTGCTGCTGATTCTTGTAATGTTGGACAGCTCCAAGTATAATGAAAAGTACGGAAGAACCGTGGCTTATCGTATGATGCTGCCACGGTTCTTGTTCTTTATACATAGATGATAGGGAATATAGAGGAAGGGGTATGGAATAAAAAAAACGAATGTATGTTCGAAAAAAAGCTTGGCAAACGTGTCAAAACAAGGTATGATATAACTATCAACAGTGAAGGGTTGTGGAGCAATGTCAGATCGTCGTGCTGCGCTGGAAATGGCGCTTCGTCAAATAGAGAAACAGTTCGGTAAAGGTTCGATTATGAAACTGGGTGAATCGACCCATATGCAGGTAGAGATTGTGCCAAGCGGATCGTTGGCATTGGATATAGCTTTAGGAACCGGGGGCTTGCCTAGAGGCCGTATTATTGAAGTGTATGGCCCGGAATCTTCCGGTAAAACAACAGTAGCTCTTCATGCTATCGCCGAGGTACAGAAGGCTGGTGGACAAGCTGCGTTTATCGATGCGGAGCATGCTTTGGATCCATCGTATGCAAGCAAACTGGGCGTTAACATCGATGAGCTGCTGCTTTCCCAGCCGGATACGGGCGAGCAAGCGCTTGAAATTGCGGAAGCTCTGGTACGCAGTGGAGCTGTCGATATCATCGTTATTGACTCCGTAGCTGCGCTTGTACCGAAAGCTGAAATTGAAGGCGATATGGGTGACTCTCACGTGGGTCTGCAAGCTCGCTTGATGTCTCAAGCGCTGCGCAAGTTGTCGGGCGCTATCAATAAATCGAAAACGATTGCCATCTTTATTAACCAGCTTCGTGAGAAGGTTGGCGTTATGTTCGGTAATCCTGAGACGACACCGGGCGGACGTGCCTTGAAGTTCTACTCCACTGTTCGTTTGGACGTACGCCGCATTGAGAGCATTAAGATGGGTAATGATGTGGTGGGTAACCGCACACGGATCAAGGTTGTTAAGAACAAGGTAGCTCCACCTTTCAAGCAGGCTGAGGTGGATATCATGTATGGTGCGGGCATCTCCAAAGAGGGAAGCCTGATTGATATCGGAACAGAACTGGATATCGTAGACAAGAGCGGGGCATGGTATTCTTATTCTGGTGATCGTCTCGGCCAAGGGCGTGAGAATGCGAAGCAGTTCTTGAAAGAGAACCCGGAGATTGCAAGTGTGATTGAGAACAAAATCCGTGAAGCGAGTAATCTGACGACGGCTGTTCCTGAGCCTTCCGACAAAGAGAAGGAACAAGAAGAACTGGAAGAGCAAGAATTATTCAAAGTAGAGTAATCGTCGCTGGTTAAGAGTTTCAGTGATACGACCGTCCGGTGTTTTGTAACGCCTGACGGTCTTCTTTGCATTTATTTCAAACCTCTGGTATGAAATCTGGTTTAGAAATACGAGAATGGTGAAAGGAGCGTCTTATGGAGGAGAATAAAGACAAGTCGGAGCTGGAAGACGCTTCGGGTATCGGGCATTTTCCGGATGATGAGGATCTGGTTATAACTTCCGTTGAAATGCTGAAAAAGCCCCGGCATCGTTATCAAATCGCATTTGGACCCTACCTAATGACCGTTCATGAAGATGTTATGCTCAAGTACCGGATGCTGAAGGGAAATGTGTTCCGAAAGGATGAATTGCAAGAAATTATCGTAGCGGATGAGCGACAACGGGCTTATGTGGAAGCATTGAATCATCTCGCCCGGAAGCCGAGAACGGCTCGGGAAATCGAACAGCGTCTGCTGCAAAAAGGTTTTGGGCCGAGCAGTATAGAGAACGCATTGGAACGTCTTGTAAGAGACAAGCTCGTTGATGATGCTTTATATGCTAAGATGTGGGCAGAGCAGCGAATGACAAGCCATAAGAAGGGGCGGCTGTGGGTCAAGCAGGAGCTAAGGCAGAAAGGCATAAGCCCGGAACTCATATCTCATGCATTAGACGGGGTTAGCCGTGATGAGGAATTGGCAAGTGCATTGACGATAGGACGAAAGAAATGGCAGCAAACTTCTGGAGAACTACTGGAACGTAAACGAAAAACGGGAGCATATCTCATGCGCCGGGGCTTTGGGGGCGAGCAGGTGCGTCAAACACTCAACATTTTGATTAAAGAGGATCAAGGTGAGTTCGAGTGGGATGCAGAAATGGAAGATTTTGAATAAATCAGTAATGAGAGAAGGGATTTTACAAAAAGAAGTGGTTTCGTAAGATGAAACTGATGTTTACCCATCGCTTTCCCTTGACAATATCTTTTTATAAATACTAAAATAAATATGAATCTTTTTATCATAAATTAGAAACCTTTTTCCTTCCAAAAAAGTGACTACTTTGTGAAAGATTCTTAAAACGCCAATTCATAGTGAAATGTATTCCGCTGGCTGAGGCGGGATTTGCGTACGAGCTTCGTGGCGTGCGCAGTTTGGACGGCAGTTTCCACTGCCGGAAAATTTTATGTATGAATGAGTAACCTGACAATTGAACATTTCCCAAGGAATGCCTTGGAGGAACCAACGAGGAGGTGATCAGATGGATTCCATTTGGTGGATCGTAATCGTTCTCGTTGTAGCCGCTATATTCTTTGGGTTCGGTTATTTTATTCGCAAATCCCTTGCAGAAGCTAAAATTTCCAGTGCCGAGCATGCCGCTTTGCAGATTGTTGAAAGTGCGAAGAAGGAAGCAGAAGCATTGAAAAAAGAAACGGTTCTCGAAGCAAAAGATGAAGTTCATAAAATTAGAGCCGAAGCTGAAAAAGACACTCGCGAGCGCCGGAATGAAATTCAACGGCAGGAGCGCAGATTGTTGCAAAAGGAAGAGTCGCTGGATAAAAAAATAGAATCTTTGGAACGTAAAGAAGAACAAGTGGCGAACAAAGAGAAACGAATAGAGGAAACCCAGCAGCAAATTGACACGATTTACAAGAAGCAAACGACAGAACTGGAACGCATCTCCAACCTTACGATGGAGGATGCCCGCGGCATCATTCTTAGTAATGTTGAACAGGAAGTTCGTCATGAGACAGCTCAAATGATTAAAGAAATTGAGCAGCAGGCGAAGGAAGAAGCAGATAAGAAATCACGCGAGATCATTACGCTGGCGATTCAGCGCTGTGCGGCTGATCACGTAGCTGAGACCACGGTTTCTGTTGTCACCTTGCCGAATGAAGAAATGAAAGGCCGGATTATTGGACGTGAAGGCCGGAATATTCGTGCGCTTGAGACCCTTACAGGGATTGATCTTATTATCGATGATACGCCGGAAGCTGTCATTCTCTCCGGATTTGATCCGATTCGCCGTGAGATTGCCCGTACGGCTTTGGAAAAGCTCGTGGCGGACGGACGGATTCACCCGGCTCGCATCGAAGAGATGGTGGAGAAATCCCGCAAGGAAGTGGACGAACGCATTCGCGAATATGGGGAACAAGCCACATTCGAGGTTGGCGTACACGGTTTGCATCCAGATTTGATCAAAATTTTGGGTCGACTGAAGTTCCGTACAAGCTATGGACAAAATGTGTTGAAGCATTCCATGGAAGTGGCCTATCTGACTGGTCTGATGGCTGGCGAATTGGGCGAAGACATCGTGCTTGCGAAACGAGCAGGACTGTTGCATGACATCGGTAAAGCGCTGGATCATGAAGTGGAAGGATCGCACGTTGAAATCGGCGTGGAACTGGCGAAAAAGTATAAGGAACATCCGGTGGTTATCAACAGCATTGCCTCACATCACGGTGATACTGAAGCAACTTCCGTTATTGCCATGCTGGTTGGCGCTGCCGACGCATTGTCTGCAGCCAGACCGGGAGCACGCAGAGAAACGCTTGAGACGTATATCCGTCGTCTTGAGAAACTCGAAGAGATCTCCGAATCCTTTGAAGGTGTTGAGAAATCTTATGCCATTCAAGCAGGACGTGAGGTTCGTGTCATGGTTCAACCTGAAAAAATCGACGACGCCGAAGCATTCCGCTTGGCTCGCGACATTACCAAAACCATTGAGAATGAACTGGACTATCCAGGTCATATCAAAGTCACCGTCATCCGGGAGACCCGTGCGGTGGATTACGCAAAATAGAGTTTGGACCTTAAAAAGTGGCCGCAATCCGGCCACTTTTTATCTTTGAGTCAGCCGTGTTTTAGATATCAAATCATAGGGAACGATTTCTGCCGGGAGTGAAGACAGGCGTCCCTGAAGGAGTAGATGGTCTTGAAGGTATTATTCATCGGAGATATTGTTGGCAGCACAGGACGCAAAGCGCTTAAAGCTTCCCTTGCAGAGCTGAAATCCAAATATCAACCCCACATCATTATTGCTAATGGGGAGAACGCAGCATCAGGACGAGGCATCACCTCAGCTATTGCCAACGAATTCTTCAATTGGGGCATCCATGGTATCACCTTGGGCAACCATACCTGGGATAACAAGGACATTTTTGAATTTATCGATGATGAATCTCGTATGATTCGTCCGGCTAATTTTCCCCCAGGTACACCGGGACGCGGCTACACGGTCGTAAAGGCGAATGGAAAGCAGTTAGCCATCGTCAATTTACAAGGAAGAACATTCCTGCCAGCGATCGATTGTCCATTCCGGGCAGCTGATGAGATTGTGGAAGAGCTGCGTCAGAAGAATAAATGTATCCTGGTGGATTTCCATGCTGAAGCAACTTCGGAAAAAATAGCGATGGGATGGCATTTGGAAGGTCGGGTCTCCATGGTGGTTGGAACGCATACTCATGTGCAAAGCAATGATGATACCATTCTTCCGGGAGGAACAGCCTATATTACAGATACCGGTATGGTGGGCTCTAAGGAAGGTGTGCTTGGTATGCAGCGCGATGCCGTGTTGTACAAGTTCAAGACGCAGCTTCCTGCCCGCTTTCAGGTAGATGAAGGTAAGTGGCAGCTCCATGCTGTATGCGTGGATATGGATGAAGAGACGGGTAAAGCCCGGAAGATCCAAAAGATCAGAATGTACGAAGATGAATGGCGAATGGATTAAAAATATAGAAATTCGTTTAATTAAATTAGGAACAGATGGAAAATAGCAGGAATCTTTTTTCCCCTCATGAATAACATCTAGTAAGCGGAAGCAAACCATCACTCAACATTCCCAGGGGAGGTACTTACCATGGAAGTATTAAAAGTTTCAGCAAAATCCAATCCTAATTCAGTTGCAGGGGCGCTCGCTGGAGTTCTTCGGGAGCGGGGCGGAGCGGAACTGCAAGCCATTGGGGCAGGAGCACTGAACCAGGCCATCAAAGCCGTAGCCATTGCCCGGGGATTTGTAGCACCGAGCGGGGTGGATTTGATATGTATCCCTGCTTTTACGGATATTGTGATTGATGGCGAAGACCGGACGGCGATAAAGTTAATCGTAGAACCTAGATGAGTTTTCGGATGGTGGGCTATGAACCTGTTTACTCCCTGACGTGTAAACAGGTTTTTTGCTGTGAACATGCAGAAGGGAGATGTGCAGCTTTATGCGCACGGTAGATTTTCATTGTGATGCTTTAAGTAAAATGTGGGAAGAGCCTAAAGCCTCCTTCGTAGATGACCCGCATATGGATGTCACGATGCAGCGTCTGGAGGAAGGAGATATTGCTCTTCAAATATTTGCTATCTTTTTAAGCGAGAAATATGGCAGAGCCTCCTTTGAACGGGTGTTGGCACAGATCGAGGCATATCGCAGCCGTATCGTGAATCGGGGTTATTTAAAGCCCCTGCTCTGGCGGGAACAAGTGCAAGAGATCAGAGGGGGACAACAGGGACGATATGGCGCCTTGTCATTGGAAGGTGTGGACGGGCTGGAGGGCAGCTTGCACTATGTGAGGCTTTGCTATGATTTAGGCGTACGCTTTATGGGCATTACCTGGAATTATGCCAATTGGGCAGCTGATGGAGTTTTGGAACAACGAAACGGCGGTTTCACCGAACGAGGGCGTCGGTTGATAGAAGAGTGTAATTCAACCGGCATCATTCTGGATGTATCCCACCTGTCCCAAGCCGGCTTTTGGGAATTGACCGAGCTTACGAAGCGGCCTATTATAGCCTCGCACTCCAACGCATACTCCATCTGCAAGCATCCCCGCAACTTAAGTGATGAGCAGATTCGGGCGTTAATCGCGATAGACGGGATGATCGGGATTACGTTTGTGCCCTGGTTTATTCGCAGCGGAACCGAGCAGGTGAAGCCGGAGGACCTGCTGCCGCATATCGAGAAAATATGTGAGCTGGGCGGCGAGAAGCATATCATGTTCGGCTCCGATTTCGACGGAATTGATCAGTGGGTTTCCGGACTTGAGCATCCAGGCCGCTATCCGTATTTTCAGGAGCTGCTGCTGAAGCATTATCCTGAATCGATGGTTCAAGGCTGGATATCTGAATATGCGCTGCAATTTTTGGAACGGAATTTGCCCTCATTGAATTCGCAAGGATAGAAAAGTTTGGGAATACCCGTCTCTTGACAAGATCCTGTTTTTGACAAGAACTATGACAATCCTGTTGCAATTAGCAGGAAATCGGAAGAAGGCCGCCAGAATCAGTGGGTGTGCCTTTTTATTTTTGGGTAATAGAGTATAATAGATGGTGGCATGTACAGCATATAGAGAAAACAAGGAGTGAGACAGATGAGTAAAACTGTACCTGTGGGTGTATCAGCCCGCCATATTCATTTATCCCAGGAGCATATTGAGGCTTTGTTCGGCCCTGGATATCAGCTTACAGAGTTTAAGCCTTTGTCCCAGCCAGGACAATACGCGGCTAACGAAACGGTTGCGGTCATTGGTACCAAGGGTCAATTTGATAAAGTAAGAATTTTGGGGCCTGCGCGTTCTGCAACCCAGCTTGAAATTTCGCGTACCGATTCATTTGCCATCGGTGTGAAGGCACCTGTGCGCGAATCGGGAAATATTGAGGGAACTCCGGGAATCACCATTAAAGGACCGGCAGGCGAAGTGACGATTGACCAAGGTGTAATTGTAGCCGCTCGTCATATTCATTTTCATACGTCGGATGCTGAGAAATGGGGCATTAAAGACAAGGATCTGCTGAAAGTGCGTCTTGGTGGCGAACGCGGGCTAGTACTTGAGAATGTAATTGCTCGCGTATCTGATAATTTTGCGCTCGACATGCATATCGATACCGATGAAGCAAACGCTGCAGGCGCGAAAAATGGAGACACTGCTGAAATTATTGATTAGTCTATAGCCTAAGCATATCATCAAAAACATACTGTAGGTGCTGCGCATTCATAGAATGCAATCATGCACCGAGAGAAAGAGTCTGAATCGAATCATATCGATTCCAGGCTCTTTTTTTAATCTAATAAGAGCGCATGTCAGGCTGAGCGAACGATGAAGATCGTTTCAATTCTTATTACCTTCAGAGTGGTAGCTTCGCTTTTGAGATCATGATATAATTAAAAGCAGTGCCTATTTAAGAAGAATGACCATGTATACCAAAGATTTAGCGGATTCTTAAGGAGTGACCCAGCATGTCAAAAGAAAATAAGGACTACTCCAAGTATTTTGATTTTTCAGGAGCCAAAGTTCTCTCAGAAGATGAACACGGGAAGAGAATACGTATTAATGGCCGGGAGATCAATATTCTTTCGGAGCCTAATCATAGACAGGAAAAACAACGCGGCAAACAGAGTGTTGAAGTCCTGTACGATACCGAACTGACTGAAGAGTTCCGCAGCATCGGGGCTGGCAAGCATTATATTGTATATACGTACGGTTGTCAGATGAATGAGCACGATTCTGAGACTATTAAGGGATTGCTGGAGCAGATGGGTTACCGGGCAACGGAGGATCGCAAGCAGGCGGATATTATTTTGCTCAATACTTGTGCGATTCGTGAGAATGCGGAGGATAAAGTGTTTGGCGAGCTCGGCCATCTGAAGCACTTGAAGACCGAGAAGCCGGATATGCTGCTTGGGGTGTGCGGCTGTATGTCCCAGGAAGAGTCGGTTGTTAATCGAATTCTTCAGAAACATGGATTCGTTGATCTGATCTTTGGCACGCACAATGTGCATCGTCTGCCTCATCTTATTCAGGAAGCACTCTTTAGCAAGGAAATGGTGGTTGAAGTGTGGTCCAAAGAGGGCGACATTGTTGAGAATCTCCCGAAAAAACGGGAAGGCCTCCGCGGCTGGGTGAACATTATGTACGGCTGTGACAAATTCTGTACATATTGCATTGTTCCTTATACCCGCGGGAAGGAACGCAGCCGGCGTCCCGAGGATGTCATTGCTGAGGTGCGTGAATTAGCCCGTCAGGGATATAAGGAAATAACGCTGCTTGGACAAAACGTGAATGCCTACGGTAAAGATTTTGAAGATATACAATATCGTTTCGGCGATTTGATGGATGATATTCACAAGATTGATATTCCACGGGTTCGGTTTACCACATCCCATCCAAGAGACTTTGATGATCATCTGATCGAAGTTCTGGCGAAGGGTGGGAACCTTGTTGAGCATATTCATCTGCCGGTGCAGTCGGGAAGCTCACAGGTGCTTAAGAAAATGAGCCGCAAATATACGCGTGAGTCGTATTTGGAACTTGCTCATAAAATTAAGAAGGCGATTCCGAATGTCGCGTTTACCACGGACATTATTGTTGGATTTCCGGGGGAAACAGATGAACAGTTTGAAGAGACGCTGTCCCTGGTTCGGGAAGTAGGCTATGACTCCGCGTATACATTCATTTACTCTCCGCGCGAAGGAACGCCGGCAGCTGTGATGGAGGATAATGTACCGATGGAGGTCAAGAGTGAACGCCTTCAGCGCTTGAATGCAGCCATTAATGAATACAGCCGCAAGAGTAACGACAGATTGCTGGGGGCTACGGTTGAGGTCCTTGTAGAAGGAGTCAGCAAGAATAATGACACTATGCTGTCGGGGCGTACGCGCACGAATAAGCTGGTGCATTTTGAAGGCTCGACGGACCTCGTAGGCAGCTTCGTGAACGTGCGGATTACGGATACGAAAACCTGGTATATCAAAGGGGATATGATTCAGAACGCGGTTACTGCCTCAGATGCGGTATAATGGGGTAGACAAAACAGCATTTGCTGCAGCAGTGGCGGTCAGGCAAAACGTTCATGCTGCGTATATCCATATAGATGATGAAGAATTGGAGCGATGAACCTTGGAACAAGATCATGTTCGTACAAACACACACGGTATGGCAACATACAATAGCCGCGATTTGGTTATACGTGAAGATATTTTAGCTAAAGCCGGTGAGCTGGCCGATTTAATATCCACGAGTGAAGAAGTTCAGATGTTTAAGCAGGCTGAAGAGAAGATCCAGAATCATGAACGGGTCCAAGGCTTGATCAAAACGATTAAGAAAAAGCAAAAAGAGATTGTGGCTTTTGAAACGTTCCAGAACAAGGACATGGTTGCCAAAATTGAACGCGAGATTGAAGAGCTGCAAGAGGAAATCGACGGTATTCCGCTTGTAATGGAATTCCAGCAAAGTCAAAGCGACATTAATTATCTGCTTCAGCTGGTCGTTTCCGTGATTCATGACACCGTTTCGGAAAAAGTGAACGTAGAAACAGGAAAAGATACGCCGCCAAGCAGCTGCGGGTAGAAGAAACAAGGTGCGGAATGCTTCCGCACCTTTTCTGTTCATACAAAAAGGATGCACGTAAATGGGTATATATAGGGCATAGTAAATATAGAAGTGCGTATACCGATCAGGAAATCCTTGACATCATCAGTAAATATGTCATAATGAAATTATCAAAATAATAGTTATGGTGATGGAAATGACAGATCATGAACAGATGCCTATGAATAGCACCAAGAAATATAGAACGCCGGACGGTGTACCCGCTGACATTGTGATGTTTACCTTGACGAAGCGGGAGCGGAAGACCTTCACCAAGACACTGCCTATACGTGAGCTTAAGGTGATGCTGATCAGGCGCAGATCATGGCCCTGTGCCGGCATGTGGGCGCTTCCTGGCGGATTTTGCCGTGAGAGCGAGTCGATCTACGATGCAGCCAAGCGCGAATTGAAAGAAGAGACCGGTGTCGATGGCGGTCATCTGGAGTATTTGGGCGTATACAGCGCGCCTGGACGCGATCCCCGCGGATGGATCATCAGCCACGCGTTCTACGCGTTGGTTGAGGAGTGGATGCTTGAGCACCGGCAAGCTGCTGACGATGCAGAAGAAGTTGGTTTGTTTACAGTTGGAGAAGCGTTGGAGAAGCTGGAGCTCGCTTTTGACCATCGGGTAATTATTATGGATGCGTACCGCAAGATTCAAATGCAGATGCTGCAGACGACGATTGCCAGACAGTTCCTGCCCGAACACTTCACATTGAGTGAGCTGTATCAGGTCATTCAAACGGTTGTGCCTGAGTTTAATGAGCCTAATTTTATCCGAAAGATCACATCTACCCGAAGCAGGCAGGGAATTCTGGAAGAGGCCCGGGATGAGGACGGAAAGCCGCTTAGCTCGAATCAATACTCCCAGCGGCCAGCACAATTGTATCGCTTTACGGATCATGCCCCGCTGCTATCCATCTATACGTAGCACGGGAGGAAATCCTTTGTATTCTATCGATCACATTAATCATGTTCAAGAGGAGTGTGTCAGATGAAAGCTTTAATCGTGATAGATTTCACGAATGATTTCGTGGATGGTAATCTTCCGGTAGGGGAGCCTGCAATCAATATTCAGGGAACCATCGCCAAGCTGACCAAGGAATACCATGATCGTGGTGATTTTGTCGTCATGGCCGTTGATTTGCATGAGCGTGAGGATACCTACCACCCGGAAACCAAGCTATTCCCCCCGCATAATCTTCGTGGGACTCAGGGAAGGGAATTATATGGTGAGCTCCAACAGGTATATGAAGATCGCAAGGACAGCATTTACTGGATGGATAAAACGAGGTACAGTGCTTTTTGCGGGACGAATTTGAATCAAAAGCTGCGGGAACGCGGAATTACAGAAATCGCCCTCGTGGGAGTGTGTACTGATATCTGCGTCCTGCATACCGCTGTGGATGCTTATAATTACGGATACCAGATCACAGTTTACGAAGCTGCGGTCGCAAGCTTTAATCCTGAAGGACATAAGTGGGCTCTAAGCCATTTTGAAGGCAGCCTCGGAGCAAAAGTTGTGCGAAGCGAAGAAGTTCAAACTCAATAGACTGCTTGAACCACCCGTAAAGCTTAAGATTATCGGGTAACATGGAGGATGATCATGATGCAGACAGCAGGATTGGCATTACATACGGATAAATATCAGATCAACATGATGTACGCACACTGGATTAACGGCTCGCATCGTACGCGAGCGGTATTTGAAGCATACTTCCGCAAGCTGCCTTTCGGTAACGGATATGCCGTATTTGCCGGTCTCGAACGAATTGTGCATTATATACAGTCTTTGCGTTTCTCGGATGACGATATCGCGTATCTGGCCAAACAGGAAGAGAAGTACAAACCAGAGTTTCTAGAGGAGCTTCGTCATTTCCGTTTCCAAGGAAATATTCATTCGATGAAAGAGGGAGCGCTCGTCTTCCCGAATGAACCGCTCATTCGCGTTGAAGGCACGATTTTTGAAACACAGCTGGTCGAAACCGCGCTCTTAAACTTTATGAACTTCCAGACCTTGATTGCTACGAAAGCCTCCCGTATCCGCCAGGTTGCCAGCGGCGACACGCTGCTTGAGTTTGGCACAAGGCGTGCTCAGGAAGCGGATGCGGCCGTCTGGGGGGCGCGTGCAGCATATCTGGCCGGCTTCCATGCCACATCAAATATGCTTGCCGGTGAGAAATTCGGCATTCCAACTAAAGGTACGCATGCACACTCCTGGGTACAGACATTTAGGAGCGAGCAGGAAGCGTTTGATATATTTGCTGAGGTCATGCCGGATCAAGTAACACTGTTGGTGGATACCTTCGATACGTTGAAGAGTGGAATTCCTCATGCCATTGTAACGGCGAAGAAGCTGGAAGCTCAGGGAAAGCGGATGAACGCGATCCGTTTGGACAGTGGAGATTTGGCTTACTTGTCCATTCAAGCCCGCAAGATGCTGGATGAGGCCGGACTTGATTATGTCGGCATCGTTGCCTCAAATGATCTGGATGAAGGAACGATACTGGATCTCAAGGCACAGGGTGCCAAGGTGGATACTTGGGGTGTCGGAACCCAATTGATCACGGCTGCCGATCAGCCTGCTCTAGGAGGCGTCTATAAGCTGGTGGAGCGCGAGGTTGATGGCAAGATGATACCGACCATCAAAATCTCGGGCAATCCTGAAAAAGTGTCTACACCAGGCAAAAAAGAAGTATATCGCATCATCTCCAAGGGGAGCGGCAAAGCGATTGCGGATTATATTTGCTTCCCGGATGAAGAGATGCCGCCGGATAGCGGAAAGTTAAAGCTGTTTAATCCGCTGCATCCGTACATGCGTAAGAATGTGAAGAATTTTGAAGCAGTTCGTATGCTCGAACCTATATTCGTAGAGGGTGAACTGATGTATGACCTGCCGGAGCTTGAAGAGATCCGAAGCTATCATAATACGCAGCTGGAGCAGTTCTGGCCGGAGTATTTGCGTAAGTTGAATCCGGAGATTTACCGTGTGAACTTAAGCGAACAGGTCTGGGAAGTGAAACATCAGATGATGGCAGAGTTTATGGAACAGCATGAAGATTAAGTGATATAGTATATTTGATGAAACAGACGTTTCCCGTATCCTGCTGAAGGGCATGTGAAGGAGCGTCTTTTTGTACCTGTAAGATTGAGACTGAATCATTCTTGAACCTATGACATGGGCATCTGACGGAATACTGACGGGAGATCATTTCTCGGGAAAGCGCACAAGTCGCCATATTCCGAGGACATTTAGGAAGCTTCGACATTCATATTTCAAATCCAGCTTGGTATCCAGTATCTCAACTAACCAAAGGAGTGATCCGTGTGAACAACGAAACCGAATTTCAGGCCTATGTACTGCGAAGAGATGAGCAGGGGGCGCGGGGCAGCGTGGAGAATCTGAGTTTGAAGCAGCTGCCAGAAGGTGACGTTATTGTACGGGTGTTATACAGCGGGGTTAACTATAAAGACGGGCTGGCCAGTATACCGGAAGGGAAAATCGTCCGCCGGTACCCGTTCATTCCAGGCATTGATCTGGCAGGAACAGTTGTGAATTCTGATCACCCCGATTACAAGGAAGGCGATTCCGTTCTGTGTACTGGCTATGAATTAGGCGTATCTCATGAAGGGGGATTCAGTCAGTATGCACGGGTTAAGGCAGAATGGCTTGTCCCTTTACCCCAAGGCTTGTCTTTGCGTGATGCGATGGCCATAGGAACTGCTGGCTTTACTGCTGCCTTATCGATCGATGGTTTACTACGAAACGGATTAGAGCAGGGACAGGGGCCAGTACTTGTCACAGGCGCAACCGGAGGTGTAGGAAGCTTTGCCATATCCATACTCAGTCAGTTAGGCTACCAGGTAACAGCTTCTACGGGTAAAGCGAGTCAAAGGGACTGGCTATTGAAACTGGGGGCTCATGAAGTGATATCCAGAGAAGAGGTCGTTGAAGAAGTCTCCAAGGGTGCCATATCAGGGGAGAGATGGGCTGCAGTAGTAGATCCAGTCGGGGGAAATCAATTGAGCTCCATCCTGAAGTGCGTAAAATATGGTGGAAGCGTTGCCGTTTCGGGTATGACAGGCGGTGGAGCATTTGAATCAACGGTATTTCCGTTTATTCTCAGGGGTATTAGTTTGCTGGGAATCGATTCGGTATACTGCCCTATGTCCTATCGCCGGGAGATCTGGTCCAAGCTTGCCGACAATTGGAATCCTGCATCCGTCCTGCGAGAAGGAATTACAGAATATGGGCTAACGGATCTGCCCGAAGTGCTGAAAACAATTCTGCAAGGTGGAGCGGTTGGAAGAAGCGTTATTACTCTGTAATAAATGAATGAAATCTCGAATAATGTTCCTCATTCGCGGCATCCTAATGTTAGGTTGCGTTTGACGCTTAAGAAGGGATGAGTGAACATGATGTACCGCAGAATCGTAGGTGTAGTAATATTATGCTGCATGTTTGCCATATCAGTCGGTTGTTCCAAGCAGGTTGCCAAGGATGAAGCGCGCCTATATAATATGAAGGCTTATGAAGAAGGTTCGCGGGAGGCCCGGATTTCAGGCCGGGGCCTGAACGGGAGATTTCTTGAGGATCTTCAGGCATCCTTCAGCAAGGCAAAAATGCCGCTCACTAATGAGACGTATGTGGAGGATGACATCGGTAATATTACCTATCAATATAGGATTAACTACGATGCCAGTCAATTTATTACCGTGTACATCTACCAGAACCAAGCAGCCAGAGAAAAGGGGATGACCGAAATATTCGGCGTCACCGAGGGGGATGCTAATGCGGCAGGTGGGCACAATTTGATTATCAGCAATAACGAAACGTCCATCGTGTATACTTCGACTGGCGATAAGACAGATAACTATTATGAACAGGTTAAGAAAATAGCGCCTTCTCTGCTTGCCAAACATCAAGGGCGTGCAAGCAGTTAGCGTGAAACCGAGGCCGGATGCATTTAAGCATCCGGCCTTTTATGTTGTCGAATCCTTCTGTGTGTTCATTGCTGAGGTTTATGCTTGTCCAGCTCATATTTAATATGCCTTAGCTCAGGCAGCAGAATACGGTTCATGGCCAGGCTTACCGCTCCGGTAGAACCTGGCATCGAGAAGATGGCGGTAGATCTAAGCGTGCCGCCGATCGCCCGGCTCAATATGGCTGCAGTTCCGATATCCTCGGCAAAGCTCAGGTAGCGGAAAATCTCACCAAAGCCAGGTAGCTCTTTGTCCAGCAGGGAAGAGACGGCCTCATAGGTGGTATCTCGGCTCGATATGCCTGTGCCGCCGGTTAAGAGGATGATATCAATTTCTGCGTTGCTTACTGCGGCTACGATGATCTCACGAATGGCTTCAAAATCATCTTGTACAATCTGATAAGCCGTCACGGCATGTCCGGCTTCTTCAAGCAAACGGATCATCAATTTACCACTCTTATCCGTTTCCTGATTTCGCGTATCCGAGACGGTTATTACCATACAGTTCACGGAAGCGGAGGATTGAAGTTTATGGGTTTGTGCTGTATTCATATTATTGCAACTCCTGTTTTAGATTTTAGTTGGTGCTTGCAGTGAATGGATGAAATATAGTAAACTCGCTAGCATAATCAACGATGTACGCAAAGGAGTAGGAAACGTGGAGCACGTAACGCCTCTATATATTTTATCAGGTTTTCTCGGTAGTGGGAAAACGACATTACTAAGCCGTCTAATTGCTCACTTTAAGCACCAGGGATTGAGACCTGCCATTGTTATGAATGAGATTGGCGAGGTCAATATCGAAGGATTGGTTGGCGATGAGAAAGTGCCGACAGCAGAGATGCTGAGCGGCTGTATTTGTTGTACCATTCGATCAGATTTATCATCTGAAATTGCAATGCTGGTGGATCGTGAGCACCCGGATGTGATCATCATTGAGGCAACGGGAATCGCAAATCCAATGGAAATACTCGATGCCGTGGCAGAAGCATCGTTATATATGCGCATTCAAGTCAACCAGTTGATTACAGTGGTGGATGCAGCGCATCTGCTACATTTGAATAACGAGCAGAAGGGAAAGTCATACCGTTTGATGCAGGAGCAGATTCGTGCAGCTTCCTTCCTCGTGTTGAATAAAATGGACCAGGTCACCGATCTCGAAAAGGAAACGGTTATGGAATGCTTGAAGCGATGGAATCCGCATGCGCCAATCGTACCTGCGGTTCGATGTGACTTGAATATGGATGAATTGCTCAAGAAGGAGACACAGGGGCATCATAGGGACGTGCATCATCATGGTGAAGAAAGCGGACATGATCATGAGCTAACGGACGACAATCCTACTCATGGACATGCTCACGAAACGCATGATCACGTTATGTCTTACACTTATTATTTTAGCAATCCTATAGACAGCGTGGAGTTTGAACAGTTTATAGCTGGGCTGCCAAGGGATGTTTATCGAGCCAAAGGCATTCTCACCTTTAGCGATACGAACAGTCGGTTTCTGTTTCAGTACGCATTTCGGGAATCTGACTTTATGAAAATCAACCCCCAAGGCCAAGTTCCGGATGTCGTGGTGTTAATCGGAGAGCACTTTCAGAAGTCGCTGCTTAAAGAGCAGCTCGAGAAGCTGGAGGGGAAGCATTCGGAAGCTTAAACCTCGGGTGGGGTTTAATTGGGCTATGATTCCACTTCGCTTTCTAGCGGCTGCTTGTTTCAGACGATCCTCCACAGTTTAATACAGAGGCATAGCGTTAATAAATACAAGGAGGATATTGAAATGTTAAATGAACTCAAATACAAAGAATGTATCGAAGCATGTCTCCAATGTATGAACGCTTGTAATGTTTGCTATGTATCCTGTCTGAAAGAATACGAGCTGGCCATGCTTCGAGATTGCATAACACTCGACAGAGAGTGTGCTGATATTTGTGCATTTGCAGCCCAAGCCATGTCAAGAAAAAGTCCATTCCTTAAGGAAATTTGTGAGCTGTGCATCAAGGCATGCGATGCTTGCGCCGAGGAGTGCGAGAAACATGACCACGATCATTGCAAACAATGTGCGGAAGCGTGTCGTCAATGCGCCGAGGCTTGTCGCGAAATGCTTAAGCACATATAATACAAAGTTCCCTGCACGAAGACAACGCAGCCTGATTTCCATAGGGGAAATCAGGCTTTTTGATGCCCTTAATTTACTAACCCGAAGATTTCCCCTAGAATAGACTGGGTAGAGAAGAAAGATGGTTAAAGAGAATGAGGTAATGAAATGAATAATTCAGTAGGCAAGAATAATCGACATGTCCGTAACATGAATCGGATCGGCGTGATCTCGTTGCTTCGGGATTACGGTAGCTTAACCAAGGCAGAAATTGCGGCCAAGATGGATTTAACCTTTACGGCTGTCAACAATCTGGTGGAAGAACTTATGCAAGAAGGCTGGATCATGGATGCCGGGTATGATGTTGATGCATACCGCGGAAGAAAGCCTAAACTTATATCCCTGAATCCTGACGATATTTACACAATTGGAGTTCATGTTGACCCAACATTCGTGCGTGCGGGTGTTATGAATTTGCAAGGAAACATGATCATGGAAGAACGAAGAGATTTTGAAGATAACGCTAACCGAGGCAGTGTAGTTAATGTCATTATATCGACCATACAAGCGGTATTAGATCAGTCTGAACTGAAATCCCGGATTATTGGCATTGGCATCGCAGCGCCAGGACCACTTGATCCGATACAAGGCAAAATTCTGTCACCTCCGAATATTCCGGGTTTGCATCAGGTACGATTGAAGGGGCTGATCGAGGAGAATACGGAGCTTCCGACCTATATGGAGAAGGATGCTAACGCAATGGCGCTAGGTGAGCAGTGGTATGGTAACGGCAGACATTTTAACAGTATGTTATACGTGAATGCAGATATGAGTATCGGAAGCGGATTGATCCTTGATCAGAAGCTATATCGAGTTTCTCCCTTTGGAGCGGGTGAGATCGGTCATTGTACCATTGATATGGACGGGCCCCGCTGCTACTGCGGCAATCACGGCTGTCTGGATGCGATGGCATCGGGTATGGCGATCATCAACAGTGTGAATGAGAAGCGACTGGGGACTCACTGCTCTCATGAATCTTCATTAGTAAATGATCAACACGGTCTAAATATGTCCGATTTGATCCCTGCTGCACACGATGGAGATCCTAATGTTGTTCAGTGTCTAATTAATTCGGCACAATACGTGGGCATCGCCCTCGCGAATATTATGAATTTACTGACACCTGAAACGATCATCATTGGAGGCAGTCTGGCTAACCAGTATCCGGATTTCTTCGAGCATGTAAAAGAAACAGCGTATAAGAGAAGCCTCTCCAGCTTCCATAATCAAATGGTGCTTCAACCTTCGGAATTAGGCGAGCATGCGGGTATGGTGGGTGCCGGAACCATTGTATTTGAAAAATACCTCAGCGAAATGGGCGACAAGGAGTAGAACTTATCTGTATTTGCCTCAATTATTTAATATAGGATATCGTTTGAGATGAAGATATGAATTGGTCGAGATAGCGGGGAGCAAGTATGTTATCGAATCAGGTGTAAGATGTTAACGGGAGTTGATCTGGTTGCAAGAGCTGCTGGAATTAAAAGGAGTGCTTAAGCGCTTTGGTAAAATTGTTGTCTTACATAACATCGATTGGAGCATCGCCCGAGGTGAGTGTGTTGCGATTACGGGAAGCAACGGGGCGGGGAAAAGCACCTTGCTGCATATGATTGCGGGGCTTGCCTTTCCCTCGGAAGGTTCCCGAATCGAATCAGTAGCCCCTTTACGAGTAGGATATGTACCCGAACGATTTCCTGCACTCCGATTTCGCCCTTCTGAATATCTGGGCTATATAGCGCGCATTCAGGGAATGGACAAGCAGGAAGCCAGGAAGCGAATCCAGGCAATGCTGAATCTATTTCAACTTCAGGACATATTGATGTCACTATGCTCTAAAGGAATGCTGCAAAAGGTAAATATCATGCAAGCTTTGCTGCGTCAGCCTGATCTTCTGGTTCTGGATGAGCCTCTTTCAGGGTTGGATGAGTCATCACAGATGGAGATGATCGGCATATTGCGTGAAGTCAAAAGACAAGGCACTGCCATAACGATGTCTGTGCATGAGCCCTTGCTCATAACATCGTTAGCTGACCGGGAGACAAGACTCCGACTGGGACGAATCCAGCGGGATGGAATGCTGGAAAACGAACCGGTGCTCGCCAGAATGAAACTGGAGTTCATTGGTGTGCATCCGGACACGATGATAGAGTTGGAGAACAACAGGGATTTTCTCTATTGGATATCACGGGGTACTCCTGCATCCATGGTCGTTGTGAGACAGGCCGCAGACGAGATTGTACTGAAGATTTTACAGTCAGGAGGGTCCATGATTCGGCTTGAGCCCTGGGACCGAGAGATGACAAGCGCTGCGGACTCGACGGGACCGGAGATAGCGGGAGGAGAGGCGTAATGATATCAATGATTCGTTATCTGCTGGTCAGTTATACAAGGTCCTATCGATATTTTGCTCCCATCGCTTTTATAATCATCTCGGTTATGCTGATCTATTCTTATCGGCCCAATCCGATCATGAGCAGTTATGCGGTAACATCCGCTCTTCTGTTTATCGGCTCAGCATGGCTTGGCCTGAACTTTTTCAATCACGATCAAGGACGGCAGTCGATGCTTCTGATTATTCATAGCGGAGGGCCCATCCGATATTATGCCGCCCAGTTTTTCACCGCTGCTCTATTATCTATTGTTTTTAGTTTGTTTGCGGTACTCTTTCCAGTGATGTTTGGGATGTTTGATAAGCCGATTTCGTTATCGGAGTTTGCGCTCGGTTTTTTGGGACATGTGGCCTTAGCTTTGCTCGGTATTTCTCTCTCGGCTTTTTTTCAATTCGGTTTTATAGAGAACCAGGGCAGAGCCGCAGGTATGCTGATCATCCTCATGGTAATTTCCTTAGCGGGACAGACTCTCCAGCAGAAAATCCCTTCTAATATTGGGTTTATTATCTATGTGCTGCCCCCTGTCTCTACCATGATCGATTTGTTCATGCATATAGAAGATCGACCTGCGAACAGCACCTTCGTTACGATATTATATTCATACCTATACAGCTTCATTTTACTTGCGATTTATCTCTGGACGGTCTGCCGCAAAGACGCGGCAGCGCTGATTCGAAAAGTAGGTTGAAGTAGAGGGGATCTTCCTTTACCATAAGGATATACACAAATAGAAACGGTAAAGACAGCCAATACTAGAGGAGGATACCATGAAACAATCTCGACTGTTGGACAGTGACCACTCCAAAGAGCTGTTTGCCTATTTCGGATTAGCGGTGTATTATTCACAGGCCCTTGAACAGCAGCTTGCAAATTTGTTGATGCTGATCAAGCTTTCCCAAGGAAATGTGCCTTCAGAAGAAGATTTCACCCAACTATATCAGCGGAAATTAAGCAGCTCTCTGGGCCAACTGGTACATGAGATACAGCATTATTTTCCGTTCTCCGAAGAAGAAACGCTTCAATTAAAGGAAGTCTGGAAGCAGCGAAACTATATTGTCCATGATTATTTTAAAGAGCGGATTCATGAAACATTCAGTCCGGCGGGGCGTTCCCGGATGATTCGGGAGTTAACCGCATTCAAAGATCAGGCCCAGGCTCTTGAGCAGAAGCTGCAGGGTTATTCCCGGGAAATGTACGTGAAGCTGGGCTTGGACGGCGAGAAAAGTGTATAGCAGGAATGAGCGCTGAAATGAAACATATTCCAGCACCTCTGCGTCTGAGATCATAGGAGGTGTAAATATGAAGAAAACGACGAAATGGTTGACGGCAGTGCTTGTCGCATCTTCCTTGCTCGGTGCCAGCGGCGCCTCTGCCTTCACCGATATCCAAGAGGAGAACTCTATTTCGATGGTGAAAGAGCTGCAAGCCAAAGGAATTATCCAAGGTATTAGCGCAGACCGATTTGCTCCGGCTGAGACAATAACGACCGCACAAGCGATACAGATGATTGTAAACCTTGCGGACCTTAAGGTACAGCCGAACTTTACAGGGCGCTCCTTTGAGAGTGTGCCGAAGCATGCCTGGTATGCTGACGCTGTCAATATTGCGGTTCAGAACGGATTATCCGTATCCGCTGATATGAAATGGAATGAACCCATAACGCGTGAAGGATTCGCGGTTCTGCTCTCGGAAGCGATTCAGAAGACGGGCAATTATCCACTGATTATGATGTATCTGCATGTGGCTGACGAGGAACAGATGAAAGAGGAGAGCCGGGGGGCTGTTCAATTTCTGCTGTTAACCAAAATAGCAAAGCTCGATGCACAAGATAAGTTTTATCCTGCAAAGAGTTTGACACGCTTGGAGGCAGCAGAACTTGCGTACCGATCGGTTCGATTCATTGAGCAGCATCAGCAGAACAACATACCCAAGGAGCCAGGTAAGATGGATCCAAATGTGAGTGTTAGCATCTCGAGAGTAGATGAGGCTCAGAACAAAGTAACGGTAACCAAACATGAGTTAGCGCATCCCGGGTATGGCATCAAAATCACTTCGGTGGACTATGTTAGTGACAGCGAAGCTGTGATTTATTACAAAGTTCTTCAGCCCGATCCGGACATGAATTATCCACAAGTCATCTCGTCAGCTTCCGATGACGTCCTCGTGCCATCCAAATATACAAAAGTGAATGTCCAAGCAGCGGGTATCATAGAGTTTACGAAGTAAGCTGCCAATGTGATCGCTGAATTGAAGATAGAATCTCCAATGAAAGGCTGTCCCAACAGATCACCAGAATCTCAGGGACAGCTTCTTTTTGCGTGCAAGACGCTCCGCGTACGAACCATTATAAACAGCTAACACAAAGAAAGCGCCCTCACAATTTCTTTGAGAAGGCGGCGTTTGACCAAAATAAAGAAATGGTGGCACAGAATTGATCTCTGGTACCACCATTTATTTGTTTTTTGTGAATCTATCATCTAATGAGGTGTCTCGTCAAAAAAATCAGATCTACATTTGGGGCAGCCTTTTATTAATGTCTCCATAGAAGCATGGAGTTCTCAGTTTACCTCTGACCACCGGCCATGTTACTGTTGGCAGCGGCCATCACGGTTTCCTTATTCTCTGAAATCGACGCCGTACTGCCTTGCTGAAGCTGATACATTTTAAAGTATCTTCCGCCCAAGGCCATCAATTCATCATGGGATCCTTGTTCTACAATTTCTCCGCGATGAAGGACCAAAATCTGGTCGGCGCTGCGAATCGTAGATAAGCGGTGGGCAATGATGAATGTCGTACGTCCACGCTTCAGAACCTCCAGCGCTTCTTGGATCAATGCTTCTGTTTCCGTATCGATGTTCGCGGTGGCTTCATCAAGGATCAGGATGGCCGGGTTGAACGCCAAAGCCCGGGCAAAAGAGATTAGCTGGCGCTGACCAGCTGACAGTGTGCTGCCCTTTTCCAGTACCGGCTCATCAAAGCCTTGTGGAAGATGAGCGAGCAGTCTATCGGCACCCACGTCGCGAAGTGCCTGCTCCACTTGTTCCCGTGTAATACTCGGGTCACCCAGACTGACATTCGAAGCAATCGTACCGGTGAAGAGGTACGGGTCTTGCAGGACGATTCCCATATGCTTACGGAGCCACTGCTTAGGAATATCGGTCACAGGCACCCCATCAATGGTAATCGTGCCCTTCTGTGGGTCATAGAAGCGGAACAGCAGATTGATGATAGAGCTCTTTCCAGAGCCGGTATGTCCAACAAGCGCCACGGTTTGCCCCTGTTTTGCTTCAAATGAAATGTTCTTAAGTACATAGTCCTTCTTGTAAGCGAACGATACATCCTGAAACTCCACATTTCCTAAATAACGCGGCATGCTGCCGTCCGTTACTTTTTCGCCTGTTTCATCCATCAGCTCAAATACCCGTTTGGCGGAGACGATGGAGGTATCGAGGGCGGCAAGCTGGTTAACCATGCCGGTTATCGGCTGGAACATGCGGCCAAGGAGATCAACGAAGGCGTAGAGTACGCCGATTGAGACGATGCCCGCCCCGTTCAATGAGGCCGACCCGAAGTACCAAAGCACGACCACAAAGGAAATGTTACGCAGCACAGTCACCAGGTTGTGTGTGGTGAAGGAGTTCAGATTAAGCATTTTGTTCTGATGAGCCATATAGTCCGCGTTCAACGCCTCGAACTCTTCCTGGGTCGCTTTTTGGCGGCGGAATACACGAATAATGGCCATTCCCTGAATGGATTCATTAATAATGGCGTTAATCTCGCTCAGTCGGGAGCGGATAACCGTATTGTATTTGGTAGCAAATTTACGGTACAGGATGGTCCATACAACCAGCATAGGGATGACAAACAAACTGATCAGGCCAAGTCTCACATCCAGCAGGAACAAGGCGACATAAACACCCGTGATATACACGGCGCCAGAACTGAAGTTGGATAATACTGCAACGAACAAGTCTTTCACTGCTTCGGTATCATTAGTTACCCGGGAAACCACTTTGCCTGCAGGTAGATTATCAAAGAAGTTGACGGGCAGCCGCTGAATATGGGCATATACATCGGTACGCAGCTTCTGGATGACCCGATTGGCTGCGGATTGCAGCCAGTAAGTCCTGCCGAACACCGTTATCATGGAGATCAGCAGACAGATCAGGAATAGTCCGACCAGCTTGTAGATGCTGGGAAGCTCTGGTTTATAAAATTGAAACAGCTGGTCCTTGGTTAACTTGACAGCTGGATATTGTATTTCTTCCGAACCGTAAGAAATGGTAATAATACCGTCTTTAAAGGAGCGGTTGCCTTCAGTTCGGGCTACCGGCTCATCAATGAAATAAAAGCTGCGGCCTGCCTGAACGAGGCGTACTTCCTGTCCCTTCGTCTCACCTTCCTGGAAGCGATCCTGACGTTTATAATAAGTCCCGTTATAGGATGCGGCACCTTGAGCATGCGACGTTTGGTAATAAGGGCGCTCGATGCCCAGAATATGCTCGTCAATCATCGTTTTTGCGATGAAGGGGCCGGCGAGCTCTGCCGCTACTCCGATAGCGAGTAGAATCAAGGCAGTGATGAAGGTACCTTTTGCCGTTAAGGCATATCGAAACAGCCGTTTGGCTATTCCGGATTCATTCGATATGGTCGTGTCACTGGGAGTCAATTAAGACACCTCCTCCGAGGTCAAATTGTTTTCTACCTGCTGGCGTTCGAATTGCTCACGGTACCAGCCGCCGAGCTCCAGCAGTTCTTCATGGGTTCCGTGCTCCGTAATTCTACCGTCTTCCAGCACAACGATCAGGTCGGCATGCTGGACGGCAGAGAGACGATGTGTTGAGATCAGGGTCGTCTTGCCAGCACGTTTGCTCCGGATATTATCAATGATTCTGGCTTCCGTTCGTGCGTCCACTGCGGACAAGGAATCGTCCAGGATCAAGATTTCAGGATCGCCGATAAATGCTCGGGCCAGAGAGACTCTTTGTTTTTGTCCACCGGACAAGGCTACGCCTTTCTCGCCGACAATGGTGTCAAGACCGTCGGAGAGGGTAACCAGATCGCGGTCAAACGCGGCGGTAGTGATAGCCTCCATGATGAGTTCGTCACTGGCATTCTTTTTGCCGAACTGGATGTTCTGGCGCACCGTCTTGGAGAATAGAATCTGCTCTTGCGGGACATAGCCAATCCAGCTGTGGAGCTGGTCGGTCGCCAAAGATTCCATCGGTACACCCGATATGAGGATGTCGCCGGTTCCGGTAGGGTACTCATGCAGAAGCTGCTTCAGCAGCGTCGATTTACCGCTCCCTGTGCGGCCTACGACGCCGAGTGTCTGGCCTTTTTCTAGTGTAAAGTTAATATTCGTCAAGTTATTAATTGTCGAGGTCGGGTAGCGGAAGGTAACATCCTTAAACTGAATGGTTTCCGGTATCTTTACTTCAACTGGGTTTGCGGCGTCGGTAACATCCGGCGGGGTCATTAAGGTTTCGTTGACCCGATCCAAGGAGGCGTTTCCGCGCTGCATAATGTTGATCAATTCGCCGATCGCGAACATCGGCCAAATCATCATCCCGAGATACATATTGAACGAAACGAGATCTCCGAGTGTGATCTGATTTTGGAAGACCAGGTACACCCCATAGGATAAACCGATAACATAGCTGAGACCTATAGAAAAATTAATGGTAGGTTCGAAAAAGGCGTCAACCTTGGCAACCGCAAGATTTTTGCGATATACATCGTCCGTAATGTCCTGGAAACGCTGTTGATCCGCGCGCTCCTGGACATAGGCACGTACGACACGAACGCCGGCAACAGATTCCAAAACCTGGTCGTTCATGTCACCGAAAGCATCCTGCGCCAGCGTGTAGCGCTTATGAATGGCTCTTCCGTAGATGACCATGCCAATGGCAATGATCGGCATAGGTAGAATAGCCGCGAGTGTCAGCTTCCAGCTGACAATGAATCCCATGGCGAACAGAACGACGATCAGGTATATGGTAGAGTCCGTCATGACAAGCATGCCGAAGCCGGCAGTCGCTGCTACGGAGCGAAGGTCATTGGTGGCCTTGGCCATTAAATCGCCGGTACGGTTACGTTCAAAGAACGGCGGAAGCATCCGCAGCAGATGATTCATGTACCGGGTACGAAGCAAGCGTTCTACAAGGTTTGCGCCCCCAAACAAACGATGCATCCATATGTAAGTAGCACAGTATACAACCGCAACGATACCTAGGATCATGAGCAAATATTTGATGAGGGAGGCCCAGGTTATGGAACTGCTTACGATATCGTCAATAGCATTTCCGAGCAGCAGCGGCGGAACCAGCTCAACCAGTCCGCAGAAGATGAGCAGCGCTAGACCGATTAAATAACGTTTTTTCTCTTGTTTGAAGAACCAGCCTAAATTTTTTAGTACGGCAAACACATTATCCCTTCCTTTCGTATGTCGTTATGGCATCGTAATCATCTACAAAACCAAAAAAAGCACATCATCCGGCGACGGAAGATATGCTTCATTAATCTTGAACTTATCATTACGCACGGTGATCATGACCTCCCATGAGTTCCGTGCAGCAGTTAACAGCTTCGTTCTTATCGTTGCATCATTGCAGAAGTATGAACGAGGCTGGATGACGATGACACAGCATCTGTGGGGAGTCGATCCATATTAAATTGTAAGAACTTATGATCCAGATGATCTTGATCCATTGCAAACAGTTTCAACATGTCACTCACCCTTTCTTTTTAAATTTACATTTTATTCAATCTGATCTCGTTATGGACTGAATTTTATCACCATGAACTGGAATGTGTCAAACTTATTTTTTCGTTTCGCTCGATGATACTTGCAAAAGCCTATTTGGATAGCACTTTATGTCACTATTTATTTATCAAAATGATTTGTAACCGAGCATATGTATGCGTTATGATAATATTACAACTCACTGGATGATACCGTCCCTAAGATCTCCAGTCTCTAAGAAGACAGGGGCCCAATTATAAGATATCCAAGGAAGGAGTACGACAGCATGCAAATTCAAGTCAGTGACCAGGCAGCAAGTTGGTATAAGAGGGAGCTTGATCTTCAAGCAGGCACGTTCGTGCGCTTCTTTCCACGATATAGCTCCGGCGGGGGGCTTCATCCCGGTTTCTCGCTAGGTATTTCGGTGGAGGAACCAAGAGAAGCTGGATTGACAGAGCGATCCGATGAGCTAACATTTTTTATGGAAGAGCAGGATCTATGGTATTTGAAGGGGTATACACTCCGTGTGAAATATGAGGAATCCTTGGATGATATTTTGTATATTTATGAAGAAGAGGGCGCAGTAAATTAACATGAAGTGAGACTGCAGCGTCATCTAGGGAAAGGAGGCTCCCAAGGTGAGCGTATATCACCGTGATATTCGCCAATACATCGGCAAACGTTCGGTGGTCCGTGTGAAGGCGGCAGTGCTGGTGCTGAACGAGAATGGAGAGATTCTGCTCCTGAAACGGCAGAACAGGGACGAATGGGGAATTCTGCTCGGAAACCTGAGGCCCGGTGAGGCTCTTGAAGACACAGCGTCCAGAGAATTGTGGGAAGAGAGCGGTCTGACAGCGGATGATATGCGACTCTTGGATCTGGTATCAGGTCCGGAATATATGAAGAAGCATCTTGGCGGGGATGAGGTGTATTATGTGATCGGGGTCTACGAAGCAACCGGTCTGCACAGTGCAATTCATTTGTCCCCCAATACGGAAGTATCACTTAAATATTTTGACTTTTCAGCGCTGCCCGCGATGGATGCGATTACCATTCGTTTGCTGGATAAGGTAAAAAAGAAGTGCTAAAAGCATATTCATGCGGCATTATTGCGACTTAAATTCCCCGCAGGGGGAATTTTTTTCGGTTATAATGAGGAGTCCCAGCCCCATTCAACCGGGGAGGGACTCCTTTTGAGTATGGAGCAGTATTCTGACTATCAAGGTTGCTTCGAAACGGGGAATTCCAGCGCGAAATCAAAGTCATCAATATCAAATACCTGAACAGGCAGCGCTCCTTCCACGATGCGTTGGATCAATTCGTATTGATCTGTCAGTATGGGTGCCTCCGCTCTTTGGGATGCTAGCAGGAGCTCGGTTTCCACAGGGTCAAAGGATTCCCCATATGGCGCGGTATCAAGGGTGTTCATGACCGATACCCGAGTAGTTTCACTCACGGGAATGAAAGGGCTCTTGGCCCAGGGAGACTGCAAGGCGCGTTCGATTTTCTTTCGGTTCAAAGGCTCTTCAAAATAGGAAATCAATTCGCCGATTCTGGTCTTGACATGCTCATCATCGGCACTGCTATTCATGAGGTGTTCCTCAGTTGTATGCAGTTCATATAATTCCAGAATGGTAGTGTATGGGATAATATATTCGACGGATTTGGTTGGTATTAACAACTGACCATATATGGCGAGCATAACGGCCTCCGTCACGAAAACTCGGGTCATGACTAAATCCTCCTGCAAGACATGATACAATTTATAAGATTAGAACTAATAAAGCATTGAAGTTCATAAATGTCAACTGCTCTGCATTTAACAACCAAGCGGATATTACTTAAGAAAGGGGCTGTTATCACCTTTGAAGTCATGGAAAATCTATTATCCTTTTGTTAAGCCCTATATGAAGTGGATCGTTCTAACACTCATCATCGGCATGATTAAATTTGCAATTCCGCTCTTGCTGCCGATGATCATGAAATATGTCGTGGACGATCTGTTGATCAACCAGCAGATTTCCGTAGAACAGAAAATTCAGGATTTGATGTGGATTCTGGCGGGGACACTTGTGTTATTTATTGTCGTGCGCGGACCGGTGGAATTTTTGCGGCAGTATTTTGCCCAGTTCATTACCAGCAGGATCTTATTTGATATGCGAAATCGGCTTTATGCCCATCTTCAGCGTCTATCTCTTCGCTATTATCAGAACACGAAGGTCGGAGAGGCGATATCCCGTTTTATCAATGACGTGGAGCAATCCAAAAACCTGGTGGAAGTTGGCATGATGAACATATGGCTGGATATGTTTACTCTGCTGTTTGTACTGATCGTTATGTTCTTTATGAATCCGGTGCTGACACTGGTTGCTATCTCGGTTCTTCCGTTGTATGGACTTGCAGTCAATCTGCTGTATAAGCGGCTTAAGCGTTTGACTAAAGACCGATCGCAAGCGCTCGCAGGCATTCAGGCGTACCTGCATGAGCGGATTCAAGGCATCTCGGTCATTCGAAGCTTTACTCTGGAGCGGTACGACCAGAAGAAATTCGAAGGAATCAACGGCAATTTTCTGAATAAAGCAATGGCCGCAACGCGCTGGAATGCACTTACGTTCTCCATTATCAATACGCTGACCGATATTGCTCCGATTCTGGTTATCGGTTATGGGGGCTACCGAGTCATTCAAGGAGATCTGACATTGGGTACATTTGTTGCGTTCTTTGGTTATCTCGACCGCTTGTATGCGCCTCTGCGCCGCTTGATCAACTCTTCTACGGTTCTGACGCAGGCCTCAGCCTCGCTGGAGCGGGTCAAGGAGCTCTTGGACGAGCCTTATGACATTGTGAACCGTCCAAATGCCAAGACACTCAAGACGGCAGGACAGATCGAATTCGAACATGTATACTTCAAATATAATGATGAGGCAGGCTGGGTGCTTGAGGACATTAACCTGACCATTCAGCAAGGCCAGACGGTAGCGTTCGTTGGCATGAGCGGCGGCGGCAAATCGTCGTTAATTGGGCTGATCCCGCGGTTCTATGACGTACAGCAGGGAGCCGTGAAGATGGGTGGCTACGATGTTAGGGACTTGACCCTGGACAGTTTACGCGGATCGATTGGTATGGTGCTTCAGGACAACTTCCTGTTCAGCGGTACGGTCCGAGAGAATATTCTGTTTGGTAACCCGGATGCAGATGACGATGCGATTATCGCGGCTGCCAAAGCTGCTAATGCCCATGATTTCATCACCCAGCTGCCACAAGGCTATGATACGGAAGTGGGAGAACGGGGTGTCAAGTTATCAGGAGGGCAGAAGCAGAGGCTGGCGATCGCACGTGTCTTTCTGAAAGATCCGGACATCCTGGTACTGGACGAGGCCACCTCGGCTCTGGATTTGGAATCCGAGCATTTGATTCAGCAGGCCCTGCAGTCCTTGTCAAGCAACCGAACGACACTGATTGTAGCTCATCGTCTCTCCACCATTACACATGCCGATCAAATCGTTGTGCTTGAGAACGGCAGGATTACCGAGCAGGGAACACATAGCGAGCTCATGGATCGTGATGGGAGTTATGCCAGACTGTACAACGTTCAGCATCTGGAGAATTGATAAATATTCTGCTTAAATTCCATAAACGACGAGAAGACCCGTTCACAATAGATAGGCCCTGGAGGCCTAGTTTATTGTGGACGGGTCTATTCATGTTTCAAGAGATTATTTCTGGATATTCTTGAATACCGTGTCATAGGTCATCTGAATATAATCCAGTATCTGTCCGTGCAAGATGATGTTGTTCACCAAGGTGGTAAGGAGGAACAGAGTCATAATGCCGGTTAAAGCCTGCTGAATCCGGAGGTGCTTTGTGCTCGCGATAAACATCGCGGCAAGCACAAATATGGCGAACAGATAATGCCCTGCGTACAAGTAAAGATCATACGCATAAGTAGCCAAACCAAACCCCACGATGATATGCAGCAGTATGGCAAACAGAATGTAGATGCTGAACGCCCAGGTATCTCGCGACCGGATTCCCTTTATGAAAGATAGAATCGCAAGTATAAGCATTCCGAGCCCGACGATATGAACATAAATTGGATACGGCTTGGCCAAGTTCGTTACGAAGGCAGCGATTCCTGGATCGATCATGGCTAGCTCAGGCGACAGGACGGGGCTCACAAACAGCATGTAGAAGACTCGTGAATGATGCTCGAATGAAAAAGGAGTAACATAGCTGAGTGCACCGTTCTGCACGCTTGAGAATATATTTCCGATCCATGATTTACCGGAGAACAGCAAGTGCTGGAGCAGGGTAACGATCGCCGCCATCCCCAGAAAAACGAGCATGATGATCATGAAACGTTTAAATGTACCCTTTTGCCGTCTGTCGAATTGGCTGATCAGCAGCGATCCCGCGAACGTCGCAACATTCGTAGAAGTAATACCGAAGTTAAACAGAGCCAGGAAGGCATTCGGGATGACGGCAAAGCGCTTCTCCACACGGCAATAATGCAGATATGCAGCTGAGAGGATAATCATAAACTGCGCATAAGCATATGAATCTGGAATGAGTGTCGTGAACAGCGAATAGGAGCTAATACCGAAGAAAGCAGCTGTCACAAAGGACAGCGTCCAGCCGGCGCCGCATCTCCTGATAATGTAATAGACCAGTGCAGCGCTGAAGGCATTCAAGATGGACTGAATCAGCAGATAGGGGAGGTTAGAGCCTCCGATCATCGTCACCAACGGACTGGTCAGGAAATTGATAAAAGGATGAATGATCGAGATGTTCTCTGGACCATATTCCATAGAAGGATCGAAGTTAAACAGGTTGAGTGTAAAAGGCGCTCCGTAGAACGGGCTGTGCGGCATCAACTCAGCAGCATGATCCTTAATATAATTCACGAATGGAAGATTCATGAAAATATACCATATGGCCAAACATACACTTAAGCCGATCGCCGTGTAGTTATCTTTTTTATTTCGAAATAAATAATAGAAAAAAGTCATGTTTTCGTCCCACCGTCTTTCCTTGATATGTACCGACCAACACTTAGCCGGCTCATCTTACCAGATGAGAAGAAGCAATCCGGAGATGATGAAGGCCACACCGGCAATTTTTTGAATCCCGATGGTTTCCTTGAATACCAGTTTGGCAAACAATAGCGCCCACAAGAACGTGAGTGCGTTGGCCGGCATTACTAATGTGTAGGGAAGTTCCCCGAGCAGGTAAATGTTCAGCAAGGCCCCCAGACCGTAACTAAGAAAACCGATCAGCAGCAGCTTGATTTGTTTACGCGCGGTATAGCCCTTGAAGAATACGCTGCCCAAGGAGCCCAGTAAAGTCATCAGGAGCAGAAGTATGTATAGAAACCCGTCATTTTTCATAGGAAGTTAAAGTCACCCCGATTCCAAGCAGCGCTACGGCAACCAGCTTTTGCAGGGTTAGCGGTTCATCAAGAAACCAATCGCCATAGAACAGAGCGACGATATAGCTTATGCACATGAGAGGATAGGCGACGGACAGCTTCTCCAGGGAAAATGATTTGATCATGAGAATGGCTCCAAGACCGTAACAGATAAAACCGATTCCCATGTATAGCAGATTGGAATGTCCCCATTTCCAGAACAGCTGGCCGGTAGCCGTCAAAAAAGCCGACATGATCATGAACAGCTTGCCCAGATGTCGAGGTGTGCTTTTTGCTTTTATCTGTTCCATCTTAATCCCTCGCATCCATGAGCGGATTTGTGATTGATCAAAAATTTGTGTTTGACAAGTCCCAGCATCGGCAGATCGGATAAAGAATCGGAATAAGCACAGGAAGATTCATAGTCTATGGTTAGCTGCTGTTCACTTAAATATTGCTGAATCCGATGTACTTTTTCCTCTCCCTTACAATTATTCCCTTCGATCATAGACGTAAAGCGTCCGTTCTGTACAGATAGTTTCGTAGCGATCACCTTGTCGACATAAGGCAGCTCTGCAAAGTATCTCATATATGCGTCAGGGGATGCCGTTACGAGCAGTACATGATAGCCTTTGCTTTTCTTATCCTGCATTTCCTTCATCGCATTGCGATAAATCGCTGGTTTTAATTCCATTTCGTAAAAATGCTTCAGGTCGCTATCCTCCAGGTGACGCATGGCATGAAAATAAACACTTTTCGCCTTTTCGGCTTCCATGAGCCTCAGTTTGTATAGGAGGGAACGCAGCACGACATTCAGAATGACCGGCGAACTGGCCGGTTTTTTTCGGATACCGTACTTCAGGAATTGAAACATGGAGTCCGTGTGTATAATCGTTTTGTCGATGTCAAAGATTGCGAATTTCTGCTTCATAAGATTTCCCTCGTTTAACCATTCAGTATTATTCAAAATAAATCAATATCCCAATGACGCTAATTACATAAAGGATTACGGTGACTAGGATATGTGTGTCTTCCAGAAGTACCCGGTCAGGTGCGCCGCCTTTTTTCTCGATATGTATCAGATAAAGATAACGGAACATCCCGTAAATCACTAGCGGTATGGTCCACATCAGGTGTACGGTTCGTCCGGACGTAAAGGTAAACAGCGAGTAACTGATGATGGTTGCTGTGGTTACGATGCTGCTCATCTGGTCCAACAAATCAAAAGAATATTGATCCAGCACTTTGCGATGGGAGCCCTTGTCATGCTGAAGCAGATATAGCTCGTGTCGTCTCTTACCGATCGCGAGGAAGAGGGAGAGCAGCATGGTGCAGAGCAGGAACCATGGTGTGAACGGGACATGAATAACCAGTCCACCTGCGATAGCGCGCAGTACAAACCCTGCCGCGATAATCATAATGTCGATAATGACAACATGCTTCAGCCGGAAGGAGTAGGCAACATTCATGGCAAAATAAAGCAGTAATAAGCCGGTAAACAGCGGATTCAGTACATAAGACACAGCTAAAGAAACCATGAGTAGCAGTGCGCCAAACACAATCGCAAGCTGTGGCGGCAGCGCTCCAGAAGCCATAGGACGGTGTTTCTTCACCGGATGGTTGCGGTCCGCTTCGCGGTCGGCATAATCGTTCACAATGTATACGCAGCCGGAAACGAAGGACAACAGGAAGAAACCGATGATGGTTTCGAACAGTGATCTGGGGCCTACGGTTTCAAATGAAAATAAAGGAGCTGCAAAGATTAACAGGTTCTTCGTCCACTGCTTCGGTCGTAATTGCCTGAAGAGCAGCAGAGGCATCTGTCTTAGCGGGGCTGCGGTCGTTTCTGTATTCGTTGAAGACAAAGCGTTACCTCCTGGTGGATCATATTTTACAAGGGATTATAGAAGAGCCGCTAAAACACGATAGCTATCATACCATAAAATAGACTATATATAGTAATATGCCATCCGATAATACACTCATATATAGAACAAATAAACCTCCTAATACGTTCACGAACCAGGATGAAGATTATTGTTATTATCAAAGACATTGAAATCCAGTGCATTCATGTAATTGATAATATAAGGCATTGTCCTGGAAAAATATTCTTGACAAGATGTAACCTTAGGGTTATATAATGAGTAGTAAAGGTTACATGTTAAGGGGGAAGATAATGTTGGTAACGGGAATTTCAAAAATTGAATTGCAGCGTAAAAGATTTTTAATTGGCATTATCGTGGGATTTATTATCTGGCAAGTTCCGTATCTGATTTCTTATTTAATTTCTGGGAATAACTATATGTCGTTATCTGGTAGTTGGATGACCTGGGTTTCTGTAACAGGAAGCGTTATTTGGGTGTATTTTTTGATCAGAATACAGCTGGGATCATGGTCTCTTCGCAAAAATCGGGAGATGGCTAAAGCGTTAAATGATGAATATACACGATTGATCCGGACCCGAAGTTATGCGGTTGGATTTTGGGTGCTGATGGGTTCGATGGCTGTTTTGTTTCCCCTAAGCTTCTGGATCGAAGCTCCGACGAGTTTTATTTTGCATGCGGTCTTATTTATAGGAGTAGTTGCTTCAATGATTGCCTACATGAGCTTTGAAAAAGAATAATGCCAGGGTGAAGACGATGAGCGAGGAAAGATTAGAGAACACGATCAAAATGAATCGGGCCCGGCTCCAACTGACCCAGGAGCAGCTGGCCGAAAGGGTTGGCGTGACAAGAAAAACAATTAATACGATTGAAAACGGAAAGTTTATCCCTAGTACGCTATTGGCACTAAAACTTGCCAAGATATTCGGCATTCCAGTGGAGGAACTGTTTATCCTCAATGAATAATGCCAGTAAGACGTTTGGACGAGTACAGAAAAAAACGACATGCGAACTGAAAAATTGGTTATACACCTGTGAAGTATAAAGAATAAAGAGAATATGTTACGATCGTTTCCCGGTATTCCACCGGGGAACGGTCGTAATGTTTTTTCTCTAGAAGGTTGCAACTGTTCTTCACGATTTGCCAATAATCAAGGACAGCAGACCAGCAGCGATAAGCGGGCCTACAGGGACGCCTCGGAATAAGGCTACTCCAAGCACAGTACCGACGAGAAGACCAGCAACCACCGTGGGATTGCTGCCCATCAGTGTGGCTCCCCGGCCGCCAAGATAAGCGACAAGCATGCCAACGGCGATTGCGAGGAGCGACTTCCAGTTGAGGAAGGATTCGCCGATCGATTGAAGGCTCATTTTGCCGCTGGCCAGCGGCGACATTACGCCAATCGTGAGAATAATGATGCCGACTGTCAGTCCGTATTTCTCCAGCCAGGGGAATGCTTGCTGAAATCCGGTCACACGAATGAACAGCAAGACCAGCATGGCGACCGTGACAGCGGTGTTGCTGCTGATAATGCCAAGACCTGCCATCGCCAGTAGGATGAGTGAAGTTATGTCCATGGGAACACTCCTTATGTTTTAGATATCAGAAAGCAAGAAACTGGGGGCCGCAAGCCTCTCTGATATCGCGAGAAGACAGCATCTATCAATCGAAAGGATTGAGAAATGTTGTGTATCAGCTATTTGAGGCCAAATGCTGAGCAATCAGACGACCATGGAGCCTGCCTGTCTCTATGAATACTTCATTGGCATTACGACCGGATGCAATAACACCGGCTACATAGAGTCCAGGTACGTTGGTTTCCATCGTGTCCGGATTAAAAAGCGGTTTCTCCATATCTTCATTTAGTTCTACACCGGAGGAGGCAAGCAGTTTACGATCTGGACGGAATCCGGTTAACGCCAGTACAAAATCATTCTCGATGATCGATTCCTGACCTTGATTCGAAAGAACAGTGATGGCCGACTCTGTGATTTGCACGACACGTGAGTTCAGATGCAGCTGAATTTGACCCTTCTGCACCAGACTATCGAATAGTGGTCGCACCCAAGGCTTAATGTTCTGCGAAACTTCTTCGCCCCGGTATACCATCGTAACCTCCGCACCCACACGGATCAGCTCCATCGCTGCGTCTACTGCGGAATTACTGCCGCCGATGATCGCAGTTTTCATGCCGGCATAGGGATGGGCTTCGCGGAAATAATGAGTGACTTTCTCCAAGTCTTCTCCGGGAATGCCAATATAATTCGGATGGTCAAAATATCCGGTAGCAATAATGACATGCTTGGCTTGTCGAATGGATTCTACCCCGCCGCGGCGCTGCGTTTTCACTTGAAAACTGCCATCTGGCTGCTTGGTAATCGCGAGAGCCTCTTCATATGGGGATATCTTGAGATTAAAATGCTGGGCAACTTTACGATAGTAGGCCAGCGCTTCATGCCGAAATGGTTTATCGTTAGAAATCGTAAAAGGAACATCTCCGATTTCAAGCATTTCCGCCGTGCTGAAAAATTGCATATGTGTCGGATAGAGATAGATGGAATGAACTACGTTATGTTTATCGATGATCTCGCTGCTGAGGCCTTGACGGCTGCACTCAATGGCAGCAGAGAGGCCGCATGGGCCAGCACCAATAATTAAGACGTCGAGCATGGTGAACCTCCTTAAGGTCAGCATTGTGTCAATGCTTGTGTCATAATATTAGCTAACTATAAGCACTAATAATCCTACAGCAAATATACGGATAAATCCAGGTCCCGCAAAGTGAAGCGTACAGGAAGAATCCGAAAAAAAGGACAGGTAGTTCACAATACAAAAGGATGGACGTTGAAGGAGCGACAGCTTTACAAGTAAAAAGCCACCCCCCTTGTCTAAACAGTGGAGGTGGCTTATCTATAATGATCTAAGTCTTATATAAGAATTGCTGTTTAGAAGCCGGCAGCAGCCTTTTTAACAAGCTCAAGGCCCTGCGAAATAATCGAATCTGCTTCATGCGGCAATTGGTTATGGCCTTCAATGATCAACGTCTCGATATCCTGTACACCCCATTGACGGAGATTGCCCATTACGAAGTTGACGGCCATCTCTGCAGCAGCCATTGGTCCCTCGGAGTAGTTACCGCCGCGTGCATTCAAGATAACCACTTTTTTGCCGGTTACAAGGCCAACAACGCCTTCCGGTGTATATTTAAATGTTCTTCCTGCTTGGTTCAGGTAGTCGATATACGTATGCAGGACAGCAGGTACGGTCATGTTCCACAATGGAAAAGCGAACACGATCTTATCTGCAGCAAGGAACTGGTCTATATATTTAGTGACATTAGCAGCAGCCGCTTGTTCTTCAGGAGTAGCTTCGAATCCTTTGGCTGCTTTGAACATGCCATTGATAGCTGTGCTGTCATAATAAGGAAGGTTCTCGGCGAAGAGATCCAGCTCCGTGATTTGATCTTCTGGATGAGCTGCCTTGAAAGATTCCAAAAATTCATGATACATCTTCACGCTTACCGATTGCTCGATTGCTCTGTTGTTTGCTTTGATGAATAGTACATTAGACATGTATGAGAACTCCCCTTGTTGTGTAGTTTACTTTATAAATTATAGTATATTTCATTTCTATCGTTTGTCAACCGCGTTAGCCTGCACGATACGGATATCACCGGAGTATGCTTGCACTTGAATGGTATCGGTTGTTTCTTTCAACGACTCGGGCGCCGATATGGATCCGGTCCATGACTTAAGGTCATAGAAACCTCGGAATGACGGGTCGGGCTGAACTTTCACGTCGCCGGATCTGTTCAGAATATTAACGGAAGAGACGCCCAGCAGGCCTACATTCACATTGCCGGAAGTGACCTCAATGTCCGAAGGTCCTTCCAAATCTTTCATTACAACATTACCGGATAAGTTGATCAGCCGGGAAGAGGCTTTGATATCAGATCCACGAATATTACCCGAATATGTTTCAGCATTTAAATGCTCGGCTCGTATGTCGTTCATAGTAATGTTTCCTGACTTAGCGGAGATGGAAACCGACTTGGAGGATGCTCCGCTAACCTGGATGTTGTCAGATAACGTGGATAACTCGAGTTCGTCTAGCTTTGTCCCGGAAGGGAGGGCGATGGTAACTTTGCCCTTCGGGGAACGAAAGCCCACGCTCATAAACTGGATTGAATCAGGCAGTGTCAGATCTAAATTGATTTCACTTCCTGATGGACTAAAAGCTTGTAGAACCTCGACCTGCTTTGGTTGAAGTGTACCATCGATAGCAATATAACCTTCAGAATCGTTGCTGTCTTCAAAGGCGAAGTTCATTTTCGCATCACTGATTATTTTGATTTTTTTCAGGCTGTCCGCATCTTGGAGGCCCCATCTGTTCTGGTAGCTGATAAGATCTTCTCCGAATTTGAATTTGTTTGCTGCCATGCCGATAATTCCTATGAATATAAGTGCAATAGCCAAACTGAATAACCATTTCCGTTTCACTACGCTTCACGACCTTTCGCCATACGAGAATTCCATTTGGAGTATTTCGATGTTAATGATACTAATCCAACCAGAACGGATCGTGTGGCATACCCGAGGAAAATCCCGATTCCGATCAAGGAGATGGACAGGAACAGTTTGGCTGGATAAAACGTCCCGTTAACCAAATAATCAAGCAGTACAAGCACAGGGCTAAGGATCGTAACCAAGGATCCCAATGCAATGGCGACACCGCCTGACCATAGTGCAGCAAGAAAAGGAATAGCAACCAAGGCACAGAAGAACAATCCCGTTGCAATCGCATATTTGCCAAAGGCTGACGTCTTGTTCACGGCTGAGTGCGAAGGTGTTTCCATATCCACATACCGATCACCTAATGCTTCCTTGGCCATTTCAAAAGGATCACCCAGTTCCCGGGCAATTTCCTGCTCGGTACGCCCATTCTGGATGCCAATTTCAAAATGGGTCTCGACTTCCTCTATGAATTCTCGGCTTTCCTCCAGGGGAAGCACCGACAGACGTGATTCCAAAATAGCAATAAACTGTTTCTTATTCATACAAATCCCCTTCCTCAATCAGATTGGTTACGTTGCTCACAAAAGTTTGCCATTCCTTTACCATAGATCTCATATAAGTTACGCCGCTGTCAGTCAGCTTGTAATATTTACGAGGCGGGCCTTCATTCGATTCCTGAAGGTAGGTGGTGCAGTAACCTTCATTAACAAGCCGGCGAAGGAGGGGGTACAAAGCACCTTCGGCTACCTCGATGTGGCGGGATACCGCTTGAGCCAGCTCGTAGCCATATTGGTCCTTGCGATGGATTAACACCAATACGCATAGTTCCAGAACCCCTTTTTTAAATTGAATATTGACATTCATGCGGTAGTGCGCCTCCCTTCGTAGGTCCATCATTATGTGGTATCATCAAGTAGTAATTAATATTCAGTAGCTATCACGATAACTAAGATATCATTTAATACTGATCAATGCAAGGTACTGACTAAAGAATAATTAAAAATAAAAAAAGGGGTCGAATCATGGGAACCTTTGTATAAGGAAGGCGGTCTCGTTTAATCCTGAAAAAGCACGGTTAATAGAAGTTATCAGAACATAAGGACATTTTTCCCGAGTGAGGAAATGGAGGGATGTACGGTATGTCTATCGATCGGTTCATATTAAAGAAGTTATACGATTGCCAGGAGATTACGACGCGGAGAAATCTAGTGAAGTTGTTTCAGATTCGAATTCAAAGAGCGCAGCTGGCCGAAGAGCGCCATTATGGATTACAATAAAGTCTTGAATCAAAAAAAGGGCTACCCCTCTATTAAAAGAGAGATAGCGCAAGAGAATCGTTTTCGCTTTTGCTGTGAAGAATGGCCTCGGATCCCTCGATTTCAATGCTGATGAGGGAGTTGAGGCATTTTTGCAGCGCCTTTTTGCCTGTTTGAATTTTATTATCAAGCGCACTGGTTAGCAGTTTCAGTACCTTTTGCACCGGCTGTTTGCTGTCCGTTGTAAAGTAAACGGGGACCGGCTTGTTTTGGAACATAATTAGAGTTTTCATATCAATCACCTCACGAAAGATTTTTCATGATATTTGCATTATAAATTGCCAATCTTAAAATAACCTTAAATTCATAGAATTAATCAGCATACTTTTTATGAGCGTGACATTTTTGTGAACACTGGTATTTTACCCGCGATCAATGAGGATTTCCCCTATAATTAACACATAAATGGTTCTTCCGAATCAATGAATATGACTTGAAAATAGGAAATAGGAAATATGACACAAATTGACAGAACTGTCCCTAGGGTGATATTATTACAATAATGTAACTATTTTTTGCAACTATTGAAATAGGTGTTTAGGCATTGCATATGGAATAAACAGATAAGACATTACATTTGGGGAAAGGCGGTTGCCAGATGATACTCACCGTGATCAGCGGACGGAATGAAGATGATTGGTTTGATATCGACGTACCCGATGAATGCTCTGTTGAACGGCTGAATGAGCTGCTTGGACTGCGTCTTTTTCGTGAGCCTTCTGGGGAAGGTGTTCAATATATATTAGAAGCAAAATTTCCGGAAGGTTTGTGGTTTACCGTAAATGATCAGTCAAGCCTTGTTGAGGCCGGACTAAGAGAAGGTTCCTATATTCGTTTGCAGCGTGCATTCTCAACGACAACAGAAGAGGCTCCTGTCTATGGCAGAAGATTGTTGTTTCAAGAAAGTTAAAATTGGGTAAGTAACCCATTGGTTTTAACTGAAACAGCAATATACATAATACTACTTTTCAGATGCCCTGGATTAGGAGGAAGTATATATGAACGTGTTATATCAACGTTCTCCACGAATAAGACCGGCTTTGCCGAATGAAGAAATGGAGATTCTGAGACCTCCAACCGAGCCGAGCAAACCGTCGTTTTCAATGATTGCCATCATTATTCCGGTGATTATGACGGCAGTGACGATTGGTTTTTATATCTATATGAGCATGAGCGGAAAAATGGGGAGGGGCAACAATTTTTTCATTCTCTCCATCTTTATGATGCTGACATCCTATACATTGCCTTTCTTCATGTATCTGAGCAACAAGAAGACCTATGAGAAGAAAATGGCCGAACGAAATGAGAAGTATAGGGCGCAGCTGGATTTGCATCGTGAAGAGCTGAAGGAGCGACAGGAAGATCAGGTCCACATCCTGTTTGACATCCATGGTGATCCGAATGTGTGCTACAACATCGTAAAGAATCGGAGCAGCAATCTGTGGGAACGTTCTCCCGAAGATAAGGATTTTCTGGAAATCTCCGTGGGACATGGGCAAGTCCCCTTCCACATCAATGTAAAGCCTCCCCGTGCGGACGGATACGACAAGGACCCTCTGATTGAGGCAGCCGAACTGTTATCTTCCGAATTTCAGACTGTGGAAGACGCTTCGATCGCTTTGCCTCTATTCGAATCCAAAGTGATTGGCATAGTAGGCGGGAGAGAGAATGTGCTGAACATGCTGCGTGTCATGATGGCACAGACAACGGTTAGACATTCTCCTGACGAAGTAAAGATTGCTGCATTCTATGAAGAGAAGGAAGCAGGCGAGTGGCAATGGCTTCGCTGGCTTCCCCATGTATGGGATGATGATCGTTCCAGCCGTTATCTTGCTGATCGCAGGAGCCATGCTCATCAGCTTGCAGATGAAATATTTACCCATTTATACCGGCGTAAAAACAATCGCTCCGAGCATGGGAAGAAAACAATTGAAACGCCTGCTTATGTCGTGATTCTATCTGCTGCTCAATTAATCGAGGAAGAGCCGCTGCTGCCTCTCCTGCTGGAGGATGCCGAAGCGACCGATGCTGTCACGATCATTTTGTCAGACCGCAAGGAAAGCTTGCCGATGCATTGTCAGCTTATCATCGAGGTGGAGCGTGAACAGGCAGCGTACACGATTAAGAAGCCAGATGGTACTATCTCCAAGCAATCCCTCCAATCCCATCATATTAGCAGGGATCAGATTGAAGCGTTGGCACGGTATATGGCCCCCATCCGGCTGAAGCGTTCCTCCGCATCCGATATTCCGAGTGTGTTGGCACTCTTCGAAATGATGGATGTTCAAAGAATTGATGATTTAGATGTATACAGACGCTGGCAGCAAAATCGGTATCCGGAATCATTACCCGTACCCATGGGCGTTCGTGCAGGTGGTAAAAAGATTAATTTGAATCTTCATGATAAAATAGAACGTCAGGGTCATGGGCCTCACGGGTTGATTGCGGGAACAACGGGTTCCGGGAAAAGTGAGGTCATTCAATCGATTGTTGCCTCGCTGGCATCCGAATTTCACCCTCATGACCTGGCATTTATGCTTATTGACTACAAGGGCGGCGGCATGTCCAATACATTCGTAAACTTGCCGCACGTCGTAGGTACTATAACCAATCTGGATAATAATCTGATCGAGCGGGCCAAGGTATCACTGAAAGCGGAGCTTGTAAGACGCCAGAAAATACTTAACGATGCCGGGAATCTTCAGCATATCGATGAGTATTACAAACTCCTGCGTAACCGGCACGGAGAACCGCTTCCTCATTTGGTCATTATTATTGATGAATTTGCTCAGTTGAAGAAAGACCAGCCGGAATTCATGGATGAATTGATCAGCATTGCAGCCATCGGAAGGACGCTAGGCGTCCATTTGATTCTAGCAACGCAGAAGCCGGCAGGAGTTGTCGATGATAAGATTTGGAGTAACTCTCGCTTTCGAATCTGTCTGCGGGTACAAAGCGAAGGCGATAGCCGTGACATGTTGAAGATTCCGAATGCTGCCTGGATTAACAAGCCAGGTAGAGGCTACTTCCAGGTAGGCAGTGATGAAGTGTTTGAGGAGATGCAGTTTGCCTGGAGCGGTGCACCATACATCGAAGAGAAGGATACCCCTGGGGCAGTCGTTGTTCGCGAGCTGCGAATCAACGGGAAGACGGAGCCACTGCTTGCATCTACTCCTTCATTAGGGGCGCATCTTGAAGTGCCCAAGCAGCTGCAGGTGTTTATAGATCATTTAGCCGAGACAGCAAAGCAGCAAGGGATAGAGAGACTTCAAGGTCCATGGCTCCCGCCTCTTCCGGAGATGCTGGATCTGGACAGTGTACAGCCTGATCGCGAGCAGGGGATTCCAGGCTCCTTCGAGTCAACATTGATTTCCTATGTGGGAATGGTGGATGATCTGCCTAATCAGTGTCAAAGGCCGCTGATGCTTAATTTGGAACAAGGGCACTGGGCCGTGTATGGAATGCCTGGACTTGGCAAGACCACTTTTATTCAAACTATGCTGATGTCGTTGGTTAACCGGTATAATCCGGATCTATGGCATGGCTACATTGTGGACATGGGACGAATGATGCGTGACTTTGCCGGGCTGCCCCATATCGGGGGCGTCATGAATGCAGAGGAAGAGGATCGAATCAAGCGCTTGTTCCGCTTTCTGACCAAAACAGCGGCAATCCGCAAGGACATGATCGCTGAAGCTGGAGTTAAGACGGTTGCTTCCTACAGACGTGGTAGCAGCGAACCTGTGCCCCAATACGTTGTCATTATTGACGGTTATCTTAACTTCCGCAATACTTATCCGGATGAGAACGAAATTCTGGAATATCTGCTCCGTGAAGGCGGCAGTCTGGGAATAACGTTTATCATTACGGCGAATCGGATTTCGGATATGTTCGAGAAGGTACGAAGCAATATCTCACAGGCTGTTACGTTTGAGCTTGCTGATCCGGCAGATTATTATTATGCTGTTGGACGTCCTTCTAAAGCGCCGAGTCAGCTTCCTCCGGGAAGAGGACTGGTGAAGGGGCAGGTTCCTCCGCTTGAATTCCAGACAGCATTGCCTGCTCCAGGGCTGGAGGAGGGGGACCGTTCAGCTTCACTTCGCGAAAAGATTCGCGCTCATCATGAAGCTTGGCACGGTATAACAGCCCCTAGTATCGAATCACTGCCAGATAGAATACCGCTTCACGTATTGTTGGAGGTATCTAAGCCCCAATCCAATGATTCAGACAGAGCGAACTATGAGGTCCCTGTTGGCGTGATGACGGATGATCTGTCGCCTTTTTCCATTCATCTGGATGATGGGCCGCACTTCATTGTGGCGAGTCCAATGGAAGGCGGTAAAACTTCATTCCTCCTAAGCTGGATGTTATCGCTTGCCTACCACAATTCGACTGATCAGCTGGAGATTTACACGGTAGACACGCGTTATGGGAGCAGCGGTCTAAGTCGGATGAACCATCTCCCTCACGTTCGCGGACATGCCGAGAATGAGGAGGATTTGGCACCGCTGATTTCGACCCTTTATGAACGGGTTCAGGTTCGTACGAAGGATAATCAGGAACCGGCAATCCTGCTTATGATTGATGATGCCGATGTTTTAAGCAAGCAGCTTACGGATTTTACGGTTAAGGATCAGCTATCAGCGATTGTCAGACAAGGAAGGGACCGCGGGGTACATGTGGTTGTTGCCGGTGTACCGGCAGATTTCCCGACATTTGGCGTCGACTGGTTTACAGATATCAAGGCGGCACAGAACGGATTTTTATTTGGAACTTTGGACTCCAATGATTTATCGTTCTTCAGGATTCCTTTTTCTGAATCTTCCAATAGTCCAGGATGCCTAAAAATCCTTCCTCCGGGACAAGGGTACTACGTGAAACGTAAATTTTCCAGAATAAAAGGCGCAGTTCCGTTTGACGATGAGTGGAATGCCCAGAAATGGGTCACAGAAATTCGCGACCGATGGCATGTTGTAGTTTGAGGGGAGGTGGCTCATAATGTTGACAATTCATGCTTCCAAACAAGAGACGATCACACTAGATGACAAGGAATTTTTCTTCTTGGCTGGAATTATCGGATCGGACCGATTACTTGGTGTGGAAGATCCTTTCGCCGGTTATTTAACTGAAGAAATCGCAGTTGAATGGGAGAAAGCCAAGCAATCACTCCTAAGCAAGCAATATTTGATTCAAGAGGATGGCGGGGAATTGTCGATTCCACCCGAAGTCTTCTCAAGAGTAGCTATTGCTGGACTGGCGGAGCGTGCGTGCTGGTTGAAGTATGAGAATCAGGATACTGCGTTTGAAGGATATTTGCATGTAACCGATGAACGGGTTATCCAAGTGCGCAGAAGCGGCGAAGGCAACCGGCGTTATCTGCTTAATGAACTTGGTACGATTGAAGAAACCTGTGATCAGCTCGTTGAAGATCTTGCTCTTAGCGAGCACAACTGGGGGGACATACCGGCTTTATTGCTAAGCCGGAAGGAGTTTGGAGATATTTACACTTCAGCTTCCCAACAGAATAGCGGGGATATCAGTGATCGCCTGGCCAGGTTAACAGATGATGCGGAAGGTTCAATCGCGTTAGCAAAATGTATGAAAAACAAGGTATCTTCGGGGGAACTCCAGCTGTCGATTTGGAACGGAACCAGCTGGGAAAGTCAAAATGCAGCATTTATAGTGAACGAGTCCATGAACTGGCTGCTGCGTATGAGCCTGGAGGGAGACCAGGACTGGTTAACAGCAGCACCAGCGACCAAAGAGCAGTTTCGGCATATGCTTCTCATGTGGCTGAAACAGTAACAGAGCCTGTATGAAAGGTGAGGACCAATGCGTATTTCTGTCGAGCCGGAGTCTCTCCGGACGTTAAGCCGTCAGCTGCAGCACAGTAGCGAAGAATATTTAGCGATAACGAGAACGCTCGATCAAGCGATGAATTCACTCGTTTGGGAGACGTCTCTGAAAGCGGCGGTTATTGATGAATGGCAGTCCGCCCGGAGTTTGGGAGAGCATCTGGGAGCTCTTCTTGCTCAATTGGGCAAGCATCTTCAAAGCAAAGCCGATCAATTTCAAGAAACGGATCATCAGTACCATACGATTTTGGAACACGCTATGATAAGCACTGTATCACCGACAGCACTGTTTGCAGCCTCTGGAATGGATAGTCGAGCGATATTGCCAGAATACGGTAATAACTCTACCGTGATATCCAACCCGAGCTCGGCAGCCGCTGCCGTGGGTATGACTAGTGGAGACAATGGGGATTCAGCCAAACAAGCCGCGTTAGCCGGGCAGAGTTGGACCTTTACAGACCCGTCTTCATTTGAAATTGCCAACTAATTCCCTACCTGAAAATGGGATTAAGGGTATGGAAAATGTTTCAAATTGGGACGTATTGGGTAACTGGAAATTAGGTCTGAGGACATTTTGATTAAGGAAAGCGCTTAGGCTAAGATTTCAAGTGTCACCAGAAAACGATTTCGAGGAGGTTACATAAATGGCAGGACGTATTTTAATTACGCCGGAACAAGTTGAGCAAGTCGCAAATCAATTTAAGCAAAGCGGTGATCAAAGTCAGCAAATCGTAAACAGTCTGACTCAATCGATCAACGGAATGGAAGGTCAATGGGATGGTATGACAAAGCAGCGCTTTTTCCAGGAATTCCAGGAAGCAAGCCGCTTGATGAACTCCTTCGTTCAAACGCTTGACAGCATTAGTAATGAGCTGAAAGCGATCGCTCAGAAATTCCGTATGGCTGACGAATCCCGTTAATAGCTACTTACGGTTTCAAGATCGCTTTATAATAGTTTAATAGTCATAGTAAACCGGGTGTGAGACAACCCGGTTTTCTTGCAATTTTAGATGAGTAGCGTATGATTTGATATGAATGAGTTTTGGAGTTAGGTAACGGAGTTAAGGAAGGGTGATGTTCATGACATTTCAGCCAAACCCGGGCGATGGGATCGTTATTAATGGAAAGTCTTATACAGTAGGACAGCATCCCGCAGCACCAGGCGTTGCCTATGCCCAGGCAGGAAGGCAAGGGATCGTCTATCAGCTGATTCCTGTGGATGGGCAGCTGCATGAAGCTAAGGCACTCAAAGTGTTTTTTCCTAAATTTAGAATTCCGGCAATGGTTTATCAATCTGAGCATATGGGGAATTATCGCGAAATACCGGGTTTGCAGGTAAGCAGTCGTGAGGTGCTCACTCCCGAAAGAAACGGAGATCTGATAGCGGAATATCCGGATTTACTATACGCGGTCATCATGCCATGGATTCATGGTTGTACTTGGTTCGATGTAATTAGTGATCAGCGTAATCTGGGGCGTTCTGAAAGCCTGATGCTTGCCAAAGCATTGGCAGCCATCGGCTCAAGCATGGAGCAGCGCGGATTAGCGCATTGTGATCTGTCTGCGCCCAATGTCATGCTTCCGTTTTTTTCGGAAGTGAAGCTGCCGGAAGGCGCGGCTGCTGTGGAGCTTGTCGATGTGGAGCAGATGTACAGCCCCAAAATGGATCGGCCGGATGTTCTTCTCGCCGGTTCGCCAGGCTATGCAGCCCATCGAACGGTCCATAGCGGATTATGGAGCGCATATGCCGACCGGTTTGCCGGTGCCGTCATTATTGCCGAAATGCTGGGATGGAGCGATCCAGCTATCGTTAATCGAGCTTGGGGAGAAAGTTATTTCGATCAGCATGAAATGCAGACTCCGTGCGAGCGTTATTTTCTGTTGAAGAAGTCTTTGGGCCAGAAATGGGATGCAAAGATTTCGGATTTATTCGGCCGAGCTTGGGATAGTCAGGATCTGAGCAGTTGTCCCACTTTTGGTGAGTGGCTGATTGCACTTTCTTCCTTAAGTGAGGAAGAAGTGGTGGTTGAAGAAGTTCCAGCCATTAACAGTTCCGAGCCTCAGGCTGACGAATCCAAGCATAGCCATGGGAAGCAGGCAGAAGAAGCGAAAGCAGAGATGATTAGAGCATTTGGATTGGAGCCTGCCTCCAGAGAAGTTAATGATAATGTGGTTGGACGCTTATTTCATCAAGCACGTGACCTGGAGAAGGCAGGTAATCTTTCAGGTGCGCTGGAAATATTTCGTTCTGCGTATCATTTTGTCAAAAAGGACAGCCCGCTTGAGGTTGAGCTTGCGGCCGCAATACAGGGATTGGAGGAGCAGCTGCGTCCAGATGAAGACTCTTCGAGCAAAGGTATTAAAGCATTGCTGTTATCCCGTAAATTTATGTTGTCGGCTGCTGCCGCTATCATGATATTGGCAGGGTCCGCCATTACTGTGAATCAGATCTTGGCTGAAAAAGCCGAGAGTCGCCAGTTGGATGCCCAGCGCTTAGCGGAAGAACAGGCACAGGAAGCGCGCAGAATCGAGGAAGCGCAACGCAAACAGCAGGAAGAGGCTGCGAGGAAAGAAGCGGAGGCCAAGAAAGCCGAAGAAGAACGCTTGCAGGCGGAAGCAGCCAAGAAGGCTGAAGAAGCGGAGTTGGCACGAAAGGAACAGGAAAAAGCGGAGCTCCAAGCCAAATATGAGAAACAGGCCAAATATGATGCTTATCTTGCATCCCTTGAAGAGAAGAAGAAAAAGCAGGCTTTGCAAGAGAAATATGATAATCAGGCAAAGTACGAAGCCTACTTAGCTCAGCAAGAAGAGAAGAAGAAGCGCGCGGCTCAGGAAGCGGAAGCTGCCAGAGTTGCAGCCGCCAAAGCGGAAGCAGAGCGCAAGGCGAAGGAGAAAGCGAAGGCAGCCGAGGAAGCGCGCGCGGCGAAGATTCAACAGCAGCGCTCTCAGAACGTAATTGAACTGGTTGCCTTATATAACAAAGCATATAATTCCCAGGTGGCCGGGAACAAAGACCGAGCTACGAATGCAGCACGCGAATTTATTGCGTTGTACAACAAGGATCAGGCCTATTACAAAACCGTTGGTAAAATGAGCAGTCGCCGCAACAACCTGCAGCACTTCATAAGTGACAACAACCACTGGATACCAAAACTGTAACAAAGTAAAGATAACGAGAATGCAGGGGTGAATGTTACTCACGATGAACTATACCATTCAAGCATCACAGCGCACGCCAGCGCTTATTATATACCTGATCGATATCAGCGCTTCCATGAATATGCTGATGGAGAATCGCAGGCGGATCGATGTTGTATACGAGGCACTGTCTTTGGCGATAAGACAAATGGTTTTCCGATCTACCAAGGGGAATCGATTGACCCCCAGGTATCGGATTGCGATACTCGCTTATAGCGATGATGTCTATGATTTATTAAACGGTATCAAAGGGATAGATGAAATAGCTGCGATCGGTTCACTTCCTGATCTAACGCCTAAGCGATTCTCTGATTCGGCTAAAGCGTTCCTGCAGGCCGAGAAAATTCTGCAATCGGAGATACCAAATATGCAGGATTGCCCTGCACCGCTTGTATGTCATATGACGGATGGCGTGGCAACAGGAGATGATCCGGAGCCGATTGCCCGCCGAATCATGAGCATGAGCGTACCGGACGGCAACGTCCTTGTGGAGAATATTTTTATATCGGATCATTTGATGAGCCAACCGATATCGGAGCCGCGTCGTTGGAAGGGAATATTACCTGATTCTTCGCTAGAAGATGAGCATGCTCGGAAGCTGAAGATGATGTCCTCGGTTCTGCCAGAAAGCTATCGTGAAATGCTGGTTGAAGCGGACTATCAACTGAGTCCCGGGGCCTTAATGATGCTGCCAGGCACATGCTCGGAACTGGTGTCCATTGGGTTTCAAATGTCAGCGGCTACTCCGGTAAGGTAAGAGGTCAGGATGAAACGATCATATGCTAGAAGCATAGCGTCTTTGGGAATTGGCAGGAGAGAGGCGCAAGCTGCCTCCTATTATTACGAAAGCAAACAGACCGGGGAAGAACCGCTTACAAGGATTACAGATTCTTTCACATGTCGTTATGCCTATGGCAGAGCAGCTGAGTCAGTCATGCTCTCCGAGAGGGGTCAAGATTACCTTGCCCTAAGGGTAAATGAAGATGTGTGCCATTTTGTATTGTGCGATGGAGTCGGATTGAGTTACCGCGGCGATGTGGCCTCGCGTTTGCTGGGTCAGGGGTTAATGAACTGGCTGGAGACAAACGTAGAGTTTACTTCCACATCACTTGAACGAAGGCTGATGGAATTGACTCATGAAGCAGAGAGAAAAGTGGATGCTCTTTCGTTGAGTTCGGAAACGCCGCAGCTCCTACGTGAAGTTCTGGAGGAGAAGCAGCGTAAGGGCAGCGAAGCTATGTATATATGCGGACGTATAGAGCTGCCATCAGGATTTCGACGAAAGGGGAGAATATGGCTGGCCTGGCAGGGCGATTCCAGAGTGCGATTATGGCGTCAGCACAAGGAGATCACCTCGCTGCTCGGCGACCGGTTTCGCACGGCAGAACGATGGTCCTCAAGGCAAGGACCGATTGGGGGCAGCCCTCATGTATTCTCCTGTAAACTGGACTCCGATATCGATTATCGGCTTCAGTTATATAGTGATGGGCTCCTTGATCTGGACTCCATGAAAGATCCGGTCCCTGATGAACAAGTGCAAGTATTAATGAATGCCCGTCATACAGGCGGGTTGGAAGATGATGCCTCTTTTCTTGAGATTATGTGGTAGCTTTAAGCAGTGCATTGTGCTTATCTTCAATGCGGCTGGGCCTTCGGCCCGGCTTTTTTTGTATCTGCAATTAGAAAATAATTAGATTGTTGATTATAAAACAGCTCCTTTTGGGTAATCTTGTGACAGATGAAGGTATATATCGGATTATGATAAGAAGGAGTGAGTTGGATATGAACATGAACGGAGCACATGGACGTTTTTATGGAAAAACGGCTGTCATTACGGGAGCTGGGTCAGGCATCGGGAAGGCAGCCGCTGTTCAGCTGGCTAAGGAAGGCGCGAATGTCGCCTTATTCGATCTCTTGGATGACCGTACGAATGAAGTAGAAGCGGAAATCAATTCCATTCGAGATGGTTCTGCCAGAGCTTTTGATGTAGATACAACAGATCCGGCACGGGTCGAGAAAGCGATCCTGGAAACGGTAGAGATTTTTGGTGGCATCGATATTGTTTTTGCGAACGCAGGAATCAACGGCGTGTTGGCACCGATTGATGATATGAAACTGGAGGACTGGAATAAAACGCTGAATGTGAACCTGAATGGTACCTTTTTAACCGTCAAGTTTGCGCTTCCTCACCTTAAAAAACGGGGACAAGGGAGCATCATCATTACCAGCTCGGTAAATGGCACCAGAACTTTCTCGAATTTCGGGATGAGCGCTTACAGCACAACGAAGGCAGGGCAGGTGGCTTTCGCGAAGATGGCTGCACTGGAGCTCGCCCAATTCAAGATCAGAGTCAACGTAATCTGTCCGGGAGCGATATCCACCAATATTGATCAAAGCACGAAGAAACAGGGAGATCTCGAGGAAATTGCAATACCTGTGGAATATCCGGAGGGCAGCCAGCCGCTGTCTGACGGACCAGGAACGCCTGAGGAGGTTGCGGATTTGGTAGCTTTTCTCGCTTCCGACCAGTCGAAGCATATTACCGGGGCGCAAATTTTCATTGATGGGGCAGAATCACTTTTATAAATTGCTATGAAGCCACAGGATTACCATGAAGAACCGGCCACTTGAGGTTGGCATTTTAACGATGCCCCTTTATATTAGAATTAAGAAGGACACAGGAGGCTGGGGTATCATGAGTATGTTTTCCAGATTGGCTGAACAGAAGATTGAAGAAGCGATACGCAATGGCGAGCTGGATGATTTGCCTCTGGCCGGCAAGAAGCTATCGATCGATGATCTCTCACATATACCCGAGGATATGAGAATGTCCTATCGTATCATGAAAAATGCAGGTTATGTACCTGAAGAAGTTACACTTCGCAAAGAATGCGTCCAGCTTCATGACTTGCTCTCTGCTGCCAGCAATGTTGGTAAGCACGAGGAGATCAGACGCAAGCTCAGCGAGAAGCAGCTAAGGCTGCAAATGCTGCTGGAACAGCGGGGACTTAGCGGCAGCAGCGCGTTCACACAGTATGAGACTAAGGTCAGGGAACGATTAGCCCCTGAGGAATAACGGACAGCGCCAGTCTTTCTTCTCATGTGAGAATGAAAGACTGGCGCTGTCTGTTTGATTTGAAATACATCGATGGGATTCGAAAGTACCCTCATTTTTCTTCATTTGAGTGAACAGTCATCAATATTTAAATAGCTGGCTTGTGAGAGCCTCGGTCATTCTTATTGGAGAAGAAGGTACCTTCGATAAGTCAAAGCGAGGAATTAATTCTGCAGGAGTCACTGGCTCCATTCGATCAATAAGTCCTGCTGTCCAAGCCAGCCAGCCGACAATATGCTGCGGCATGACCCCCTGACCGCGAAGAAACGATATACTTAGCCCGCGGCTTCTCTTAGCAAGCCTTCTGCCTTCTGCGTCTACCATCAGCGGCGTGTGTGCAAACTGAGGAGGCTGATAGCCTAACGCTTGATATAAGAGAAGCTGACGAGGAGTGGAATCCAAAAGATCGGACCCTCGTAATACATGAGTGATGCCCATTAATGCGTCATCCACGACTACGGCAAGCTGATATGAAATGATGCCATCGGCTCTGCGTACAACAAAATCTCCTCCATCAGAAAGCTGACAGTTCTGTTCTCCGGAGATGCCATCAATAAACGAGATACTGGCTTGAGGCACCTTCATACGCAGCGAAGGTGTCTTACGCAGCTCTCTGAGGGCAGCTTCTTCCTCGGTCAGATCCCTGCAAGTTCCCGGGTAGCGCAAACCTTCTGAGGCAATACCATGTGGAGCGCGGGCAGCCGCTGCAATATCAGCCCGGCTGCAGTAGCAGGGATACAGAGCCTCCGATTCCTTAAGCTTCTCTATTTCCCGTTCATATAACGAGAGACGTGCGGCCTGATGATAAGGTCTACTCGGACCCCCAGAGCCAGGACCCTCATCCCAGTCCAAGCCAAGCCACTCCAAATCTCTCATGATCTGAGTGGCCAGCTCCTGGCGAGAACGTTGAACGTCAATGTCTTCAATGCGGAGTACATATATTCCATTCAAACTTCTCATTTGCAGCCATCCGAGTAAAGCGGTTAACGCGTTGCCAATATGCATTTTGCCTGATGGCGTCGGGGCAAAGCGACCGCGAAATGTGGTTTGCTGCTCCATACATTTCACCTTCCGACTAGTTGTCATAATGTAACTGCGAGATTGTTCTTCTTATTGTAGCGTATATGGTTCGATTCTTTCCAGCTTGTGAACTATGCTTTCGCCCTTGACGTCAATTGGCACTTTAATATAATTAAGGAACTATAGCATTGATAATTGATAGCATAACGGAGATGTATTCATGACTGAGCTACCGATTCACCGTGTAATTCCACAACTGAAATTAACTTTATCCCAAAGAAATAACGCTGTTCTGATCGCTGAACCGGGAGCAGGCAAGACAACACAGGTCCCCCTTGCGCTTCTTAACGAACCTTGGCTTGAAGGCAAGCGGATCATCATGCTGGAGCCCCGAAGACTTGCTGCCCGCACAGCTGCAAGCTACATGGCTTCTACCTTGGACGAAGCGGTGGGGGAAACCGTCGGCTATCGGGTTCGGATGGACAGCAAGATTGGTAAGAACACTCGGATCGAGGTCGTGACGGAAGGCGTCATGACACGCATGTTGCAGGATGATCCTGAATTAACCGGCATCGGCATGATTATTTTTGATGAATTTCATGAACGGAATTTGCAGGCCGATATCGGTCTCGCCCTTGCACTGGAATCGCAAACGGTACTTCGGGAAGATTTAAGGCTGCTGGTTATGTCCGCTACCCTGGAGGCAGAGCCAGTTGCGAAGCTTCTGAGCGATGCGCCGGTTATCCTTAGTGAAGGGCGCGCTTTTCCCGTGTCTACTCATTATTTGCACTCCATTTCTCTGGACGAACTACATAAAGGTGCTGCAAACACTATCCAGCGTGCACTCTTTGAACAACAAGGCGATATTCTTGTATTCTTACCGGGTGCTCGAGAAATCAGGCGGACCGCCAATGAATTGATGAAAAAGGGAATTAGCTACGATGTTGTGATCCGCGAGTTATACAGTGCACTTCCTGCGGAGCGCCAGGATGAAGCCATACGATCTGATCCAAACGGCAGACGCAAAATTGTTCTGGCAACTAGTATTGCTGAAAGCAGCATTACAATTGATGGGATCAGAACGGTCGTAGATAGTGGTTATATGCGTACTGAGGTGTTCTCGCCGAGAACGGGTTTGCCGCAATTAATCACAAGACGCTGTTCTAGGGCATCGGCAGATCAGAGAAGGGGAAGAGCAGGACGGCTGTCAACCGGAACATGCTATCGCATGTGGAGTGAGGAAGAGCATCGTCACTTACCGGAGAGCACCATTCCGGCGATTAAGGAGTCCGATCTGGCGCCTCTTGCTTTGGAATTGGCTGTATGGGGGACACGTGATCCAGAGGAGCTTGCTTGGCTTGATGTGCCTCCCCGTTCAGCTTATATGCAGGGTCAAGCATTGTTGATGCAGTTATCCGCTATGGACGAGTCGAGGCAAATCACGCAGCATGGACGAGAGATGGCGCTTCTTGGACTTCATCCTCGGCTGGCTCATATGCTTCTGAAGGCTGAAGAAATAGGTGAGGCGTCATTAGCAATTCGGATTGCCGTATTGCTTCAGGAACGTGATATTCTGGGGAGAGGTCTTGCGGTGGGAGATCAGGACCTGCGCACACGTGTCGAGCGGCTGCTTATGTATGAGCAGCAGGGTCACCAAGCTGTTGAAGGAGATTCGGCTAAAGAGAGTGTGCTGCAGAGAATGAAGTTAGAGATCAAGAAGCTCCATGCTGGGCTGAATATAACATATACTACGAGCGGAAAGCTGGATCTCTGCGGATTACTGCTCTCCTTCGCTTATCCGGACCGGATTGCCAAGAACAGAGGAGGGAGTGGATTTCTCATGCGCAGTGGCCGGGGCGTGAGACTAGCTTCTGCGCAGCCTCTGAGCCGCGTTCCATTTATAGTGGCGGCAGCCGTTGATGACAAAGGTGCAGACGGAGTTATTCAGCTTGCAGCGGAACTGAATGAAACATGGCTTGATAAGTATTATCACGGTGAGATGGAGCAGTATAAGGAAGTTGTATGGGATGCAGCCTCAGGCAGCATCAGAGCAAGATTGAAGCTGATGCTCGGAGCTATCGTGATGAAGGAACAAGCTTATCCGAATCCGTCCGGTGAGGAAGTTGGGCAGGCGTTGCTGCAAGGAATTAGGCAGGAGGGGCTTGGGCTGCTTCAGTGGAGCAAGGCCGCGCTTCAGCTTAGAGAGCGGATGGCCTTTATGCATCGCCATGATCCCCAGGGCAAGTGGTTTGACGTTTCGGATGACGGCTTGCTGGAGCAAGCGGAGGAATGGCTCCTTCCTTATGTGGATGGAATGCGGAATCGTCATGATATTAGGCGCCTTGCGCCCGGAACTCTCTTGGAACATATGCTCAGTTGGGAACAAAAGCAGCAGCTTCAAAAGGAAGCACCCACCCATATCAGGGTACCGAGCGGATCCATGATTCCGATTAACTACAGTGACCCGGACCAACCATATCTGGCGGTTCGCCTGCAAGAGATGTTCGGGCAGCAGGATACCCCGCGTATTTGCTGCGGAAAAGTCGCGCTTACTATTCATCTGTTGTCACCCGCACAAAGACCTGTTCAAGTCACATCGGATCTGCAAAGCTTCTGGCGCAATGGATATTTTGAGGTAAAAAAAGACTTAAAGGGCAGGTATCCGAAGCATTACTGGCCAGAAGATCCCCTGGAAGCAACAGCGACCCGTCGGACCAAGCCGAAATCTTGATATCATCTTGGACACGTTTAAAATAACCTTCGGTCGGGTAATGTTAAAGAGAAAGACCACCGATTAGGAGGGTTTATCATGGAAAAGAAAATGGTTGGAGTATTTCGTTCCGAACAGGAAGCAGCCAAGGCAATTGAGCAGCTTCAGCGGCATGGTATTCCGAATGATGCCATTTCGATCATAGCAAAAGATAAACGTGAAGCCGAGGCGATCGCGGAGCAGACAGGGACTATGGCACCCGAAGGTGTGGCTGCAGGTGCAGCAACCGGCGGCATACTAGGAGGAACAGCAGGTTTGCTGGCAGGCTTGGGAGCTTTGGCCGTTCCTGGCATTGGCCCGATTCTAGCAGCAGGTCCGATTGCAGCAACGCTTGCAGGCGCAGCAGTCGGTGCAGGAACCGGTGGATTGGTCGGGGGGTTCATTGGTCTTGGTATTCCGGAGGATGAGGCAAAGGAATATGAGTCCTATATAGATCAGGGCCGAATCTTGGTGATGGTAGACGCCGATCAAGAAAATACAGGCATTTACGATATATTCCGCGATTATGATGACAGATACGGGGAACGAAACGGGGTGGTTTCTCAAGATCGAGAAGATACACTGCCACCGGGCGGAACTTATCTGCTGTAAGAAACTTAGACCGGTTCCGGTAAGGAACCGGTTTTTTAATGAGCAATGAAAGTGTTTATCAGAAGAAGAAGCTTTCTGCTAGAGAAAGAACGGTGCTTCTAAGCCGATTTTCCTCCAAATTTTTGATCAAAGTTCATCAATAGACACTTAAAGTGCGTACATAGGATGCCACTGATGATTTCAAGGATCGTCCGTTATAATTTGGATTAACTGATGGTGGGCCAAGTCTATTACAATGAGTATATGGCCGACCAGCCATCCTAGCATGCCCCGAACCACGCATCGTGCGCACGAGATTACTGAACCAAGCTAAGATGAGAGGAGAGCGGTATGTCCAAAGAGAGAATACCGGAAATTGAGCGACTGCGAGGATTAGCTTTTCTGGCCGTAGTTTTGCAGCACTCCATAGCGCATTACTCAGTAGCACCGGGAATGACGGCAGGTGATGGATTGTGGATGGCAGTACTTCTAATGGCAACAAAATTTGCTGTTCCCGTCTTTGTTTTTATTACCGGCATGGTGCTGTTTTATAATGATAAGGGTTCATTGCATTACGGCAAATTTATAAAGAGGCGTTTCGGTGATATTTATGTCCCGTTTGCTGTATGGAGCTTAATTACGCTATTATTTAATCATATATTTAATCCTGTTCGGCTTGATGATTGGAAATACCTTGGGGAAGTATGGTTAACAGGGAAATCGAGCTCGCATTTTTGGTATATTATTATGTTGTTTCAATTCTATTTGTTGTACCCGCTGTTTCGATCCGCTATTTTGGGAATAAAAGAACGCTGGAATTGGAGAACACAGTTAGCGATCTTGATTTTATCCGGATTGATGTACGTGGGTTTAATGGGAATTATTAATGATATCGGCCAATGGATGGGCAGCCTGAATATATCGGTATGGAGCGATCTGTTTACAACCTATGCGGATCGGAATGTTTTATATTATTTCTTTTATTTTGCGCTCGGAGCTGCAGCCGGGTTATACCATGACTCCTGGAGTAAATGGCTGCAGAAGGCCCGGCCCGGCATATGGATCGTGTTCGTGTTTATGTTTGGATATATGCTTATTCAAGCTGTGAATGAGATTCGTTCAGCTCAAAATGGCGTAATTACGTTCTATAGCCTGTCACTCTTGAAACCTTCGATGGCTATCTTTCTGATCAGCTCCATTTTGGTTATGTACGATGTGGCGGGTTGGATCTGTCGTTATGCTGGCGGGCGAGTGAATGGGCTTCTAACCTCCATTGGGATGTATTCATATGGAGCTTATCTGATGCATCTGTTGACGCTGCGTATAAGCTATGTGGCGGATGAAACTTTGCTGATTCACATGCCGTCGGTTGTTCGAATCTTTGCCTCCTGGCTCATTAGCGCAGCTGTGGCTTATAGTCTTACACGCCTGCTTGCTAAGCTGCCGTTCGGAAAGTGGCTGGTCGGAATTGCGGGCCCAAGGCAGCCTCATCATAGACGGCGAATCGGCGGCAAATCGCAGCCATCAACCAATACAGGCACATCGGCTGGCATATAGCCTACAAAGCCACCCACCAAGGGTGGTTTTTTTGTTGAGCATAAACCTTCGCGAGTGGCAAAACCCAAACATCCAAATGACAATAGATGAATATTTAATCATTATTAAAAGACAACATATGAAAAATTCACAACAGGAAACCATGAATAACGTTCTCGCATCATTCCAGCTATACACCATGGCTCCCAACGTTTCAATTACCTTCTTACTGGTTTAAAAGAGTAGAATGAACCCTATTGTGCAAACTGGGAAACTGCGAGTTATAATGAGGGATATTATGGATTTTCATTAGTCGCATGAAGGGGGAGGCGTACCGTGGCATTTATGATTGCTCAGCGCGCTTTTATTAAAGTATATCTTATCACCAAGGTTGAACAACAACGAGGCTACGGATATCAGATGCTGGAGGAACTGCGACAAGAGTTCAAGAGCTACGGGTATTCACCACCACAGAGCGAGATTTATCGGGCACTGCATGAATTGGTTCAGGAAGGTGTTCTATACCGCACCAAGCAGTTGAAGGGGAATGACCCCCGGGTGGATTTTCAGGAAATCGTTCTTTATCATTTTACAGATGAAGGTGCAGAGAAGGCCAAGCTTTATAAGAAACAGGTGAAGACGGATTTGGACCGGTGCTTGGGGATTCTTCACAAAGCGGTTAATGATAACTTTTAGGATACTTACAGAGTGGAAGCAGCCAAAGGAGGAATGACCTCGTGAGCAAAAAACTGCGCTTTGGAATTATGAGTACGGCCCGTATTGCAAGAAATTCGATGATCCCAGGCTTATTGAAATCGGAACGCTGTGAGATCGGTGCAGTTGCAAGCAGGAATGCGGAAAAGGCATGCGAGCTCGCAGAACGATATCATATCGGAAAATATTACGGATCTTATGACGAGCTTTTGCGCGACCCTACGATTGATGCTGTGTATATTCCGCTGCCGAATCATCTTCATAAGCCTTGGACCATCAAAGCTGCAGAAGCTGGAAAGCACGTTTTGTGTGAGAAACCAGCAGCCTTGACGGAAGCAGATGTAAGGGAAATGGCGGAAGCAGCCAAAACACATAATGTGCTATTTGCAGAAGCTTTTATGTACCGCTATCATCCCAAGCATGCCCGTGTTCGAGAAATTATCGAGAGTGGTGAGATTGGTCAGCTTCGAGGAATTCATGGATCTTTCACCTTCAACAATGCGGAGGATAAGGGGAATGTCCGCTACAGTAAAAATATGGGCGGAGGTTCTATCTATGATGTGGGGTGCTATCCTATTTCAGCTGCGCGCATGATTTACGGACAGGAGCCAAAGGCTGTAACAGCCCATGCTTTCTTCTCGGAAGATCATGATGGAGTAGATATGATGGTGCATGGAATGATGGAGTTTGGGAATGGGTTGGGACTTACATTTGAATGCGGCATGTGGACTTACTCCCGGTGTTCATTAGAAATCGCGGGAACCGATGGCAGAATCGAGCTTCCTTCAGCTTTCGGCTGGGAGCGGATGGAGGATATGGCCCAGATCTTCATTCATACGGCAAAGGGCACTCGCGAGGAGAAGGTGGGAATATATAATCATTTCGCACTGCAAGCGGATGCCATGGCGGCCGCTGTGATGGATGGTACTCCGCTGCCTTATGGCCCGGAAGATGCCATCTGCAATATAAGGGCAATCGAAGCGTGTCTGCAATCAGCAAGATCCTCGTCTCGAGTAGAGATCGGGTAAGAAAATCAACTCTATTATGGGTATTTCTTGATAGAGTACAAGCATGGTTTCGGTGAATGCACGGAATGTTGAGGTTACGAAGAAATTTGTCAATATTAATAAAAGCTGGTACCTAAACAGGTACCAGCTTTCGTTTAGATTTCTGTAAAAAATCAAGGTTTATACACCCTTCTTATAGTCGTCTTGTCCAGGGTCAACAGACATGCCGGGCGAAGTAGACGTGCCGTAGTCTTCTACGGCTTCCCATGCGTCTGCGTCATCGAATTTACCATCATTTCTTTGACGGTTAATTCCTGCTCCTGACGGAGGCGGAGTCATTACGCTTTCTTCAACCGGCCGATCGTCACTTATATCCTTTCGGGGTGTATCTTCAACACAATAGGCGGTATATGGTAAAGCTTCTAAACGTTCATACGGAATTTCTCGTCCGCATATAATACAAATCCCGTATTGACCCTCGTCCATTCGCTGTAAAGCAGAGTTAATTTCATCCAGTTCTTCAGACAGTGTTTCTTCAATTGCCATATCCCGTTCACGTTCGAAAACTTCGGTTCCTACGTCTCCAGGGTGGTTATCAGCAGCGCTCAGTTCCCCCGTGGATTCCCTCAGGGAAGCATCCCTAATTGTTTCATCGCGGGAGTCCAACTGCTTCTCCAATCGTTCTTGGTCGCCGAGCAACCGTCTTCGTAGTTCACTGTATTGTTCTTTTGTAATGGAAGTCATAATCTATAGTCGCTCCTCTCCAGTCTGGTTGCACTGTAATAATATTTGTATGTAAATCAATACCCGAAAAGGTTTGGTAACAATCACATGAATCATGGCGAAAGCAGCCTGCTGTTTTTGGAACATTCTCCAAAAAAGCCCCCGAGTATTTTATTCATCGTGCTGAATATGATATAAACAAAGATAGAGAGAAAGCTCAAAAAGTAGGATTGTGCTAATATTTGGAGGTAAATCAAAATGGATGAACACATGAAACGCCGTTTGGATAAACAGAAAAAGCTATTTCGGCAGCTAGGCATTCAACTGGACGCTTTGTCTATCCATGAGAAGGATTTTTCGAATAAACTAAGAGGTTATGACCAGGAGGAAGTGGATTCCTTTTTGGATGAAGTTATTCAAGATTATGAGCGGTTCTATGCGACCATATCTGATCTTATGGATAAATGGCAGGAGCAGCAGATCACCATACGCGATCTCAAGGCGGGGATCAAGCCGGAGGCTGAACGTCCGGCATTGAATCCGGAGGAGATTGAAGAAACCGTTGCGAAGCTGGAGGCAGACTTGCATTTGCTTAAGAAACAAATTCGCCCCGAACAACGATTTTATATTGACTGATCCATTACATATGAAAGTCTCTTAGGTACCTCGTAAACCACACGCGGCCCATCATTGGCCGCGTGTGGTTTTATTGTTCTGGTGCATCGTATTAAGCCATGGCGGTTCCGGATGAGAAGGCTCAGAGACTGTGGACATCCACTCTTTATGCTGCGGGGGAAGGTTATGGTTGCCGAAGGAATGAGATTGCTTGGATGAAACCTTTTGTTGTGGAATCTTTGCCTCCTGAAGTGAGTATGACCATGCCGGCCCAATATCCATTTGATGCGGATGCTGAGCACCATAGATTATGAGCAGAATCGTATCGGGAGTTAATGAGGTCAGCCAATGGCACCAGCCTGCGGGTGCATGTAATACTTGGCCGGATTCGGCCAGAATTAGACGGACTCGTTGATCTCCCGGATCAATTAAGGAATAACTGATTTCGCCCTGAATGACATAGCATAATTCGTCGCAGTCCGGATGGCCATGAGGAGAGAGGCCTTCTCCCCGTCCGAGATGGATTTCTGACATATACATCCCTTGCAGAAGGGGAAGCTCCTGTGATGACACAGCTGCAGCTCCATGACTGGCTTTACCCTCAGCCTGCTTTCTTGGATTGGATAAATGCTTTGTCAATGCAGTAACGCCGACTTTATTTTTAAGGTTGTCATCTTGAGGCCACCTCCAATTTCTATATCTTTAGGCTCTTATCTTGTCAGGCTGCGGGAATACAATTTGTTTAATACAATATATGCAAATAAATATATAAATCTGACTGCCTAAGACTAAAGTATCATTGATGGAATGGATAATGGTTTTGCTTGTAAACCATTTTCATAACAATTACTATGAGAATATGAGCAGACTAATTTTGACAGATGATAAGGGAGGTTAGCCGTTTGTCTAACAACCTGAAATTCAACATTCGCAGCAAGATTGTTATCGGATATTTATTAATACTATTGTGTTTCGGAGTTTTTCTCTGGATTGTATCGCTCCATATCTCTTCATTGCAGGAAGAGGCGGATTTTATAGAGGTTCATGACATGGAAGTACATAATCTCACGCATGAGATCGAGAAAGATTTGCTAAAAATGGAAACGGGCCAAAGAGGATTTGTCATCACAGGCGATGACAGCTATCTAGAGCCCTTTAATGAAGCCTTGTCGGCTTGGCAGATCAAGTACAACAAGTTGTATCAGCTTGTCAGTGATAATGCGGAGCAAGCCAATCATCTTGAGAATATTAAAGAGAATATCAAGGATTGGATTACGGTTGCCGGCCAGCCTGCAGTACAATTGAAACAGCTTGGGCAGGATGAAGAAGCATTGCATTTCTTTATTAACGATCCAGGAAAGCAAACCATGAACTCCATTAACGAGCTGTTCCTCTCGTTTAGAAGCAAGGAACGCGAGCTGACCACGCACAGAATTGAGGTAATGAAGGATAACAACACCCGTTTATTGTATACGATGTACCTGCTATGGGCAGGTGCGTTAATAATTACGATATGCGCGGCTTTGCTCATATCCAAAAGTATTGTAAAACCGATTTCCATGGTGACCCATATCATCTCCGATATTGCCAAGGGTGGCAATATGTCACAACGGATACGTGTTCGGTCAAACGATGAAGTCGGCCAATTGGCGGATACGACCAACGAACTGTTGGCCCAAGTCGGTAGACAGAACTGGGCCAAAGATCATGTGTCATTAATGTCCACACTCCTCCAATCATCTGATCGCGTGGAGACTGCCGTCCAATTCTTCATTCATAAGCTGGCTGTGATCTTGAAACTGCCTTATGGAGCCGTATTTATTAATCACGAAGGTATAGGACTGGTAAAGGCAGCAGCCTTTGCCGATCCGGATGGAGAGCCATGGAACAAGGTCAGAGATCGTTTTCTGCCAGGCGAAGGTTTGGTGGGGCAGTGCATGCTGGAACAGAGAATGATTATTGTAGATGATATTCCTCCCAATTATGTACGGATCGAATCGGGGCTGGGTGATGCTGAGCCGAGTACGCTCCTGCTTGCACCTGTCATGTTTGAAGGACAAGTTCTTGGTGTGATAGAATTGGCTAAATTTCAGCCATTTGACGAGCTGGAAATACAATTGCTGGAGCAGCTTAATCAACAGCTAGGTGTAACCTTAAATTCAATTCAGAGTAAAATGGAAATTCAGCAATTATACCATGAGTCCCAATCTTTGAATGAAGAGCTGCAAAGTCAAACCGAAGAATTGCAGACACAAACAGAAGAACTTCAAACCCACACCGTTGAGATGCATATGTTAAACGAGCGACTAGGCGCCCAGAAGGAAGCCGCATTAATAGCAGCCAAAGAGCTGGAGAAATACGCTAAGGAGCTGGAGAAAAGCTCTAAGTATAAATCTCAATTTCTGGCGAATATGTCACATGAGCTGCGGACTCCGCTCAACAGCATGCTCATACTTTCTCAGATATTGGCTGAGAACAAACAAGGTAACCTCTCTGAAGAAGAGCAGCAATATGCCTCTGTGATTCATAATTCGGGCAGTGAATTATTGAATCTGATTAATGATATTCTGGACCTGTCCAAGGTAGAAGCAGGAAAGCTGCAAATTGACATGAGCCTCGTTAATTTGACAGAAATTCCTGAATTAATGGAAGGATACTTTGCGAAGAGCGCTGAATCTAAACATCTGAATTTTAAGATTGAAATGGCGGACGGCCTCCCTGATATGATATACAGTGATGGGATGCGGCTCCATCAAATTTTGCGCAACTTGCTCTCAAATGCGATTAAATTTACCGAGAGAGGTAGCGTTACATTACAGGTGCAGAAGATGGATTCCATTGTATCTGCAGATTTTATGATAAATGGTGAAGTCATTGCTTTTTCCGTTGAAGATACAGGAATTGGAATTTCGGAAGAACATTTAATGGCGATCTTCGAGGCGTTCCAGCAAGGGGAAGAAACGACAGCCAGAAGATTTGGCGGGACGGGGCTTGGCTTATCCATCTCGCTGCATCTGGCTAAGCTGCTAGGCGGTTATATAACCGTGGAGAGTAAGGAAGGGGTAGGCAGCAAGTTTGTCTTATATCTGCCTTTGCTTACGGAGGATAGCCAAACCGACAATCTCTTTATGCTGCCGGAAGTGGCTGCTACTGCGAGTACATCCAGCTTGAATGATACTCCAATGGAGGAATATGGGGCGGATGAAATCAAGCGATTGGCACACAAAACGGTCTTGATCGTAGACGATGATATTCGAAATGTGTATCGTTTAACCAATGCACTTGAGAAGCTCCAGATGAACGTACACACAGCACATAATGGATTCGAGTGTTTGGAGCTGCTCAACAAGCATTCGAATATGGATGCAGTATTGCTCGATATGCTCATGCCGGAAATGGATGGAGTAGAAACATTGAAACGGATTCGTGAGAATCCTGAATGGTCAGAGCTGCCCATTATTGTCATGACATCGAATAAGAATAGTAATAATGAACAGCTTCTTACCAGCGAAGCAAATGATTCTCTTCATAAGCCTATCCATATTGATGAAGTGATTCGTATACTTCAGAAATGGATTTCGGTATAGGTCGGCAGCGTCAAAATCAGGGTTAGAATTAGAGGCCAGATCCTTATAGAAGGGTGCGTTTTGGCCATGTCAGATGTTGACGAATGTTAGAGAATTGTTTTATGATGGAATCATAGTTTGAACAAAAGACGGCGTGTTACCTTAACAGGGCATGAGCCAAGAAGAGACACTTTCATAAGGGGTCTTTTCTTGGCTTTTATTTTTTTAGCAAGAAACACTCCTGGCTATTGAATCCTTCGGCGGTTCATTGATTAAACTTAAAGGAAAGGGGGAAGATAATGGGCGGGATCGAGTTGTTTACAGTTGTACGCGTTATCGGTAACAATGTCGTGATGGTGACTGGTGGCAAGAAGGGATCAGAGTATGTCATTCTGGGCAAAGGAATCGGCTTTGGCGCAAAATCAGGCGGTACTATTGCTTCAGATGATAAGCGGATTGAGAAGCTGTTCAGACTGGAGGATCAGGATCAATGGAGCCAGGCACACCATCTCCTTGAAGAATTTGATCCGCAGGTCTTGGAGATTACAGATCAGATCCTTAACCTGATCGGACAGGAATTTCCCGGCACTCTAAATGATAAAGTGTATTTGGCCCTGCCCAGCCATATCCAATTTACGATATACAGGATTCGTAAAGGTATGGATATCATTAATCCTTTCCTTGAAGAGACCCGGATCAGCTTTCCGAAGGAATATGATATCGCCGTCAGGGCAGCAGAGCTTATCAGTCATGCTTTCCATATTGAGGTTCCTGAGGACGAGATCGGTTTCCTGACCTATCATGTGTACTCGGCTGTTAGCCATGTGCCTGTAGGCCATTTGGTAAAAGCATCGAATGTGGTCGGAAAATTGGTTAAATATATTGAAGAGGAGCGGAAGATCTCCTTCGATCGCGGAAGCATGGATTATGTTCGTCTTCTTATGCATTTGAGATTTTCGGTAGATCGAATCTTGAACCAAGAGATCCATGTGGACAATCCGTTTGCGGAGCAAATCCGCACCAAGTTTCCTTATGAATACGATCTGGCCACCCGACTCTCCGCAATGATGGAGCAAGAGCTGGGCAAGAAGGTTCTCGAAGCGGAGGTTTGCTTTCTCGCAATGCATCTATATCGTTTATTCACAGGCCGACTACAGCAAAAGAATCAACAACCTAGGGAGGAATCATAACATGTTTGATCGTTGGAAAAAGAAAAAAACAGCAACTGCTACTCAAGTCACAGCTCCAGTAACGGGGAAAGCCGTACCTTTAGCACAAGTCCCAGATGAGGCGTTTGCCGGCGGACATATGGGTAAAGGGATTGCCATTGAGCCTTCAGAGGGCAAATTGATAGCGCCTTTTGACGGTACGGTTGCCCATGTTATCAAATCCAAGCACGCCGTAATGCTGGAGGATCCAGCAACAGGTCTGCAGTATTTGTTCCATATCGGCATTAACACCGTAGGTTTGAAAGGTGAAGGTTTTACAAGCCATGTGCAAGCAGGCGATCAGGTGAAGTCGGGTCAGACGCTCATCGAATTCGACATGGCTGCTATTCAAGCTGCAGGTTATCCAACCATTACACCGATCATCGTAACCAATGCGGATGAGCTGGCATCCAATGTAGACAGTCAGACAGGTGATGTCGTAGCAGGACAAGATACCGTCCTGACCATTGAATTAAAATAGTTAGTAGCAATAAATATTGGTCATTGACAAAACAAGAAGATGTGGATTAAGATATCAACATCAAATGAATACGTTTTAAGGCGTGTTACCATTAGCATGGGCATGAGCCAAGAAGCAACGGACTATTTTTGTTTAGTCACCGTTCTTCTTGGCTTTTTTTGTTGACTGCCGAAGGGTTATGACAGCTAGAGATATGCCGCCTTGAAATGTTAAATAAACTTCCCATATCAAGGAGGGGGTATTTTTAGATAGGTATTTATACTGAATATACTGGAAAAAATAGGTTATTCATTCGGTGCATTATGTAAACGTTTTCAGTTATATGCTAAATTATTGAAATTGAAAGGATGATTGACATGCTGGCAAAATTACAAAAGCTTGGTAAGTCCCTCATGCTACCTGTGGCTACACTGCCTGCGGCAGGTATATTGCAAGGTCTTGGTATGATCGACTATCAGAAAGGTATTCCTTTGGGTGTAGTCGGTGAGTTCTTGAATCAATATGTAACTCCATTTATGATTACTGGAGCAGGGGTTATATTCGGAAACCTTCCATTGATATTTGCTATCGGTGTTGCAATCGGTTTCGCAGGTGATGCCGTTGCCGCTTTATCTGCTTTGATTGGTTATTTGGTGCTCTCCAAAATCCTAGAGCAAGTACCGCTGCAAATGCCTTTTATTGCAGATGATGTAAAGCTGAATATGGGCGTGCTCGGTGGTATATTGGTAGGTGTATGGTCTGCGTATCTGTATAATAAATATCACAAAATTAAACTGCCAGACTGGCTCGGTTTTTTTGCTGGTAAACGGTTCGTACCAATCATTACGGCTGCTACTACGATGGTTTTAGCGGTTCTGATCGGTATGGTTTGGTACCCGGTTCAACTCGTTATTGCTGATTTCGGCAACTGGATTGTAAGCCTAGGTGGTACTGGCGCGTTTTTATTTGGTACCGCAAACCGTCTCCTGGTTCCGCTAGGGCTGCACCATGTCTTGAACTCAATTGCATGGTTCCAAATCGGAGAATTCACAAACGCTGCTGGTGAAGTTGTCCAAGGTGACTTGTCCCGCTTTTTCGCTGGAGATCCAACGGCAGGCATATTTATGTCAGGATTCTTCCCAATTATGATGTTTGCCATGCCTGCAGCAGCACTGGCTTTCGTTCATACGGCGAAGCCCTCTAAGCGTAAATTCGTCGGCTCACTAGTTTTTGGATCCGCATTTGCTTCGTTCTTGACCGGTATTACAGAGCCATTAGAATTTGCGTTTATGTTCCTCGCTCCTGTACTATACATTGTGCATGCGATTTTGGTAGGTCTATCAGGTTTAATCATGTACTTGCTGGATGTACACTTGGGCTTCGCCTTCTCGGCAGGTATGATCGACTATCTCTTATATCTGAAGCTGTCCACCAATGCATGGCTGCTCATACCTGTTGGGCTGGCTTTCGGGGTGCTGTATTACTTCCTTTTCCGGATCATTATCGTAAAGTTTAACCTGAAGACTCCAGGTCGTGAAGATGATGAAGACGAGGTGGTAGATGATGCGTCTGTCGGAAATCCCGCTGCTGCTATCTCCGGAGAATCAAAAGCGGCTAAAGTCCTTGCAAATATCGGCGGACCTGAGAACATTACGAGCATTGATGCTTGTATCACACGTCTGCGTCTCGTAGTTAAGGATGAGAAGGCTGTTAAAGACGCTGAACTTAAGAAGCTTGGAGCTTCAGGTGTAATGCGTCTCGGTCAAGGTGCTGTACAGGTTGTATTTGGACCGCAGGCTGAATCGATTAAGGATGATATCAAGAAAATGTTATAAAGGATGTAAGGGCCTGTTTAAAAGTAAACTGCCCCGTCAAGTAGACGGTATAATAATAATTTTAAGTGGCCTTGCTCCCGAATTCCATCGGAGTAAGGCCGATTAACTTTTGTTTCTGATACCCATAGACAATGAATAGCGGTAGTCATTGACCTAACACTCAATTTAATTTCTATTCTCGCCATCACCTTTGGCAAAAAAATAAAATCGTTTCCGACCGGAGAACTGAGTGGCAACACACTATCCAGCTCTATAATTATTCTTATTTGGAAGTATTGATAATTAAGCTTGTAGACACCCATCAGTTATAGTAAGGAGTTAAAAAATAAACACTCCAATCTTACAATGAAGTAAAATTGGAGTGTTTTTTGCTTTGTAAGTAGAATTTTTTTACCTAACTAAACCATTTTAGCGACATGTACATGTCGAACACGGTGGATTACCACCACCATTAAATCCACATTGCTCAAAAATGAAGCTACATGTCCCACTATCATACCCAGAACTACATAATCCTAAATAATAAAGGCATTCCGCTTTAGAGAATCCTTTTCCTTCAGATGAATACTCTTGAATTTCTTCTTCGGATAAGAATGTTTTTAATTGTGCCATTTATTTTCCTCCTCCTTATCTTTTTTAAAAAAATACGATTCTACTTACAAAGACAAACAAAGTATAACAATCTAGTAACTGATTTTTGTTTTTTAGGACAATTTGTCCTAAAAGAGAAAAAACAAGAAGAATTTTATTATATTTTTTATGAGGAGGGAAAATGTAAGGAGGAAATAATGATGATGAAAAAAATAAGACTACAAGATTTGAGGGAAGAAAAAGAATTGACTCAAAAGGAAGTAGCTGCTTTTTTATATTGTGATCAATCCTTATATTCGAAATACGAAAGATTAGAAAGAGATATTCCAGTGCATTTATTAACAAAATTAGCAGATTATTATGAAACTAACCTCGATTATATATTAAAGAGGACAGATATAAGAAAAATGTTTCCTGTGAATAAAGATAAGGAGAGTTATTATGACAAAAAAAATATCAGAACACATTAAATTATATTCAAGAGATTTAAAGGGGAAAGTTGAAAAAATAAGGGGATATAAAACTAGGAATATAGGTATTTCTATTATCGTATTATGCAAAGATGAAGAAAGATGTATAAAAAGGTGTTTAGATGCAATAATGGATGAAATAGGCTTTAATGATGAAGTAATTGTTATTGATACTGGTTCAACAGATAAAACATTAGAAATTATTATGAATCAAAAATATTTTAGTAGAATTAGAATATTAAAGAAGAAGTGGGCTGAAAATTTTTCTGAAATAAGAAACCATGGTCTTTCAAGCTCTAAGAAAGAATGGATTTTCTTTATTGACGCAGATGAAATTATTGAAAAAGGTTCAATTGCTAATTTAAAAAGCAATTTACAGGAAATAAATTTGTTAAATCTTGATATCGTTTGTTGTCCTGCCATTATAAATATTGAAGGAAGGCATGTAGTTCAAACTGTTAGAAGAATAATTCCTAATACTGTGAAAATTAAGTATTATGGAAAAATACACGAAGAACCAAAATATGTAGAAAGTGGTAAACCTTGCGATTTTATAGCATTTGATAATGTTATTTTACATCATGATGGTTATACGGAATCTGTTATCTTAGAAAAAAATAAACAACAAAGAAACATTACCTTGCTAGCGTCTGTTATAGAAGAAGAACCTGAAAATTCTAGATGGTTCTATTTATATAGCAGAGATGGAAAAGGATTAATTGATAATGATTTATACGAAGAAAGTTTGCTTAAAGCAATAAGACTAGGTGAGAATTTAGATGAATTTGAAGAGTATAAAATCAGAGCTTTAAGTGATTTAATAGAGTACTACCTTAGTCAAGGAAATATTGAAAAAGCTAACTCGATTTTTGAAAACTTAAAAGCAACCGAAGTAGGTTTATCAGATGTGTTATTTTGGGAGATTACTATAAATCTAATTATTACAGAATATAATCAAATAAGTTTTATTGAGAAGATTATAAAATATAAAAATGAGCATACAGAAGTAGAATATGGAAGTTTAAATTCTAATGGGTTTCACTTAGATTATTTACTATCTAAACTATTTTTTAATATAAGAGAATATGAAAAATCATTTAGCATTTTAAGCAAGCTTGAAAATATTGGGTTTGGGAATTATAAGAAAGATTACAGCTTACTAGAAAAAAGTTTAGAGAAATATTTAGGTTGAAATGGATTTAGAACAATGACTATTCTACAAGCAAATCATCGGTTGCAATAAGTAGAATCTATCATGAGTGAATAATATAAAAACATCTTCATCTTTTTAGAAAACACGTAGGAATGAAAAAAAAAGCACACAAATTGGTATGGTTATTTATTCAGAGTTAGTGTTGTTCAACTGTGAAAATGAACGTTGGTGCAAGCAAGGAACCAATGAAGTATCTCACCGCCTGAAGCATTCTCAAGACAATTCGCAATTTGGAGAAAAGAAATCGCGATAAAGTTTTTAACGCCGTCATTATTTTACGCGAGATCCCGATCACTGTAAAGCTAACATTCTAATTGAATACAAACGTCACTGGATATCGGACAGACTGTCAAGAAACTGCCAAGAACTGATTTTTTATTGAGCCTGAATATAGGAGTCTATTATGAAAAAAATGAACTTCACTAAACAGTTAGAAGAATATGATTGTGGACCAGCTACGGTATCAATGATATTAAAAAATATTTGGGGAATCGATATCACTTTATCACAATTAAAAATAATTTGTTCTACAACTAAAAATGGTACTAGCTTTTTAGGTATAAAAAAGGGGTTTGAAGCTTTAGGTATAGAATCAACAGTTGCAAAATGTGAATGTTCAAGAGAAGCTCTTCAAGAAATTACCTACCCCTGCATAACACAGGTTAAGGGAAGAGAGTATCATTTTGTTACCATTTTTAAAGTTACGAAAAGAAAAATCTATATCGGGGATCCATCTAAGTCGAAAGTCAGTATTATTTCAATTGAAAAATTTTTGAAGCAGTGGAATCCAATTATATTAGAGATAAAAGAATTAACTGATCCAAAGAAATTAGAGTTGAATTCTTCTGAGAAAATACGAAAAATATTTACTACTTCTATACTAAAAGTAAAAAGATACTTTGTTAGTTCGTGGATACTTTCCATAGTTGCTTATTTAATTTCTATATACTTAGCAAGAATGTTTTCTATGTATTTTGATTTGATTATACCAAATAAATTTATTGGTATAATAGGAAGTATAACCATCTTATATTTAGGTTTAGTACTTTTGCAGTTTATAATAAATGCAATTAATGCAAAAATAAGAATTAAAACAAATAAATATATGGATAAATTTCTTTTAGAAAATCTTGCCCAAAAATATTTTAGACAAGATTTTAATTTCATAGAACAGTTTAGTAGTGGTGAACTTATAAGTCGCTTTAACAAAATAAGTGACATAAGAAGCAGATATATTTTCTTGATCCAAACTTTACCTTTGGAGATTATAACTATTTTAGTTACTACCTTCATTTTAATGAGGTTGAATGTTTTTTTAACCTTATTAGCAATAATACCTATTATTATTTTTTTCCTTCTTTATTACTTTTCAAAAGAACATTATGCACGTTTAAGTTTTAATCTGTATGAAAAAGAAGAAGAACTAAACATTAAATTGATTGAAACAGTTAATAATATAGAAAGTATAAAGAATTATAATATCACAAGAGATAAAAAAACAGAGCTTATAAATAGAGTTGAACAATTTCTCTCAACAAAAGAAAGATTTTCTTCATTTGATAGTTACCAAAATTTAGGAAAGAACCTGATTGTGAGTATATTCAATATTTGTTTATTTTCTTTAGGATCATATCTAGTTATTAATGATAATTTAGCTTCTGGATTATTATTAATGTTTAATACTTTAGCTTCTAATATGTTTAAACCCTTCATTAACTTAGCTAATTTACAAGCATCATTGGAGCAAGGAAAAGTTGCTACTTTACGTTATTCTGATATAGCGTGTTCTAGTATCTGTTTAGATGATGATAAATTAAACTTATCAGAAACAATACATTCAATAGAGCTTAAAAATGTCACATTTTCCTATAATGTCAATTCACATGTTTTAGATAAGATTAATTTAAAAATAAATGCCGGAGAGAAGATTGCTTTAATAGGTAGTAGCGGTTCTGGTAAATCTACATTAGCAAAAATTATAGCAAATTATTACAAGCCAAATCAGGGAGATATATTTATTAATTATAAAAATACTATAGATATTACACAAGAATCAATAAGAAAAAAAATATTATATGTCCCACCTAATCCCCAGATATTCAACGACACTCTTCTAAATAATATTACTTTAAAGAGGGAGGGTATAAATTTAGAGAGAATTGAAGAAATTTCTGAAAAAATTGGTTTTGATAACGTTGTAAATTCCTTACCAGAAAAATATAACACAGTCATTGGTTCCAAAGGGGTTCAGCTATCTACAGGACAGCAGCAATTATTAAATGTTGTACGATATACTTTGTTTACTCCAGAAATTTTAATTCTCGATGAAATAACAAACGGATTAGATATAGAGCGAAAAGATAAAGTTATTAATTATCTTCTAAATGCAAAGAGTACTATTATATTTATTACTCATGATATAAATTTATCTACCATGTGTCAAAAAAAATATATATTAAGTAATGGAGACTTAAAAACATTTTCTTCAGCTAATATAGGAAAGGGTGAGACAGTTTGAAAAAAACTATTACCTTTTGTATTGCAACAGTAATCATATTATTAATAGCTTATTACTCTATTAATAACTTATTAAATAGTGAACTAGCTCTTTATAAGCAAGTTCCTTCGACTGAGATAGAAAAGATGATTCAGGAAAACGAAACATTTATTGCTTATTTTTATCAAAAAAATTGTCCGTCTTGTAAGCAAATTAAGCCCATTTTAAACAACTTTATCGAAGAGTCTGGAAAAGATATTTTCGCTGTAGATATAAACAGTGATGATCATAAAAATCTACTGATACAAGATTTTGAGATTCAGGGAACGCCTACAGTTATTTTTTATAAATCAGGAGAAGAAAAATTTCGATTTATTTCAGTATTCAACAAAGAAGAGTTTGATGAAAAAGCAAATTTAATTTTTAAGGAGTGATTAAATGAAAACAAATAATAAGAATATAATTTTTGGAATTCTTTTAGGTTTGTGTATAACAGTAATTATTATTTCTATTAAACAGTATATTCAAATTAAAGATTTCGAAATACAAGATAGTAATGTAGAAGTACCAGAAATTTATCATCATTTGAATTCATTAACCATCTCAAATTTTGAAAATAAGGTATCTGATAAAGAAGATTTTATAGTATATATTGGAAGACCAGATTGTGGTGATTGTCAATTATTTGAACCACAATTCATCAAATTGATAAATAACCATAAATTTGAGGATATATGGTATTTAAATGTTAAAAAGTTTCGAGAAGAAAATCCTGAAAAATGGAATTATTTCAAGGAACAGTATGAGTTTTCTCAAACGCCTGCGATAATTCATTTTTCAAACGGCTCTATACAAGATTTAATAGAATGGGAGAATAATAAAGGGCTACCTCAATCTGACTTAAAGGAGTGGTTGATGGAAAATTTATAAATAGTTTAAAGTTTGAGAGGATACTTATTATAAAAACATTTGATAATTATCCTAAGTTTTAAGTAATGGGTTTAGGTGATTTGCACTAAGTTTAGATTGAGAATGAATCTGCTGAACTTTGGAGAACCACATGGCCTATAAAAAGGATCTTCAACATAGAATCTATCCCTATCGATGCTTGTATTACACGTCTGCGTCTCGTAGTTAAGGATGAGAAGGCTGTTAAAGATTCCGAGTTGAAAAAGCTGGGCGCTTCTGGAGTCATGCGTCTGGGTCAGGGTGCGGTTCAGGTCGTATTCGGACCGGCTGCGGAATCCATTAAGGATGAAATTAAAAAGATGATGTAGTCCTAAAACAGCTGCCTTTTAAATAGAAGAAACCCGGTACTTTTCTTAAAGTACCGGGTTTCTTTTTTGAATTTATAAAGCTTTTATCGGTTTAAATTTTTGCGCTGCCCCCAATACCTGAGGTTCACGTCGATGTTAAGCTTAAGCGGTGTTTCGTCGTTAATCTCTTCTTTTTGTTCCGCCAGTTTTCTCCATAGCTTTGGATGGGTTCGATACAGTTGAAGAGATAGCCCATAAGGGTCCGCATTTAGGGAAGCGGCTTTCAAAAACGTATTAAACATTTCTTTCTGGAGTGTCTTTTCGGTAAGCTGTTTCATTTCCTGGATGCTGACTTGACTATACATGCTCTGTACCGTGCCAGTCGCTCTGAGGTGAATTTGATATGAAACCTCCTCACCTTTGCGAATAACATCAATCGAGGACTGCGGATTTTCCAGACGTATGCTTCCGGTCACACCATCGTCGGATTGCACGATGATAGAAGCACGGGTTGTCTGTGTGGCTAACCAGCGAAGACCTAACAAGTCTGACCGGCTCATCCATCCCATAAGACTCTTGTTCTTAATAAGGAACCCGCCGTTAACTTCAAGGATCGGGTGCTGCTTTAAGTTCTCTGACCAGTTTTGTTTTGTTATATGAAGAGAGGGCAATACGACAGTGGCGGCTTTTTCTCGATACTGCCGAATGAAATTCACGAACTGGATCGGGCGTATGAACGAGAACTGGGCATAGCTTTCTTTGGGTTCATGAAGCAGGGAATGAAGAGGGGACAATTGGAAAAACGGTGATACGGAGAACAAATCCTCCATATTGTCCTTAGTGCCATATATCCATTTGGTATACCGTATTTCCTGCGAACGATTCGTCAGGTCAAATACCTGGGATAAACGCTCTGGATCAAGCACTGTTTCAGATAAGACTAACGCGGTAACATGTCCCCATGAAATTCGCTGCTGATTCGTTGTATATAGATCGATCAGAGCACCAGCCAGCGTAGACCCTTTTCCACGGCCTATCCAGATCGGTGCTTGATTCGTCTGCTTGCTGTCCTGTTGCTTGGCAACCGTAGCAAAATCCAGCATTTGAACGTACACGATGTATTGTCTATCCTTGTAATCGACACCGAGCGCCGTAATATAGTTGATATCCTGCACTTCTTTGTTGTCCCAGCAGCCGGTGAGCAAGAGGGATATGATCCATACCGTTATCAGGATTCGTTTCATAATGCGCCGCCTTTTTTTCTTTTTCCAGGATACCGCATGAGATTGCGAATGATTCTGGACAAGGAAAACGGAGAAAACGGAGCGAGAAACGGCTGGCCATAAGGCTTATGGTTAGCAGCATATTGAACCATCATGAAGATGGCAATGAAAAAACCGAACAGACCGAATATCGAGGATAAGGCGAGAACAAAAAACCGCAGCATGGTTTGGGTTACTACAAAATCCTGATTAGAATGAGTAGAACCGGCTACAAAGGAAAGTGCGCCGATGACCGTCATCGTCGGTGAGAAAAAGCCACCACGAATCGCAGCATCGCCAATAATGATACCAGATACAACCGTGATCGTGGAAGCAATGGGAGAAGGCATCTGCATCCCGGCTTCCCGCAGCAGAGTAAGCAAAAACAGGATGACCAGCATCTCGATCCCGGTAGGTATAGGCATTCCTAACCGGGTATTGGCAACGGTCGCCAGCAGCGGGAAAGGAATCTGATCTTGATGAAATGATACAAGCGTAATGTAAAACCCCGGGAGCAGGATGGATATAAGGAAACCGATCAGCCTGAGTACCCTCCAAGGAAATACGAAATAAAAAGGCATCTGAGGGTCTTCTGCGGCAAACAGAAGCTGCATGAAACTGGCCGGTGCAATCAACACGACGGGACATCCCTGCATCAGGATGAGCAATCTGCCGCGAGTTAATGAATCGTAAGCTAGGTCGGTTCTGCCTGTGTAATCAAACATCGGAAGGATGGTAAATCGATAAGGCGTTAGGATCTCAACCAGTTCCCCAATGCCGACGGGAGGATCGCCGGTGTACTGATTCAGTTTATCGATAACGACTTCAACGGCTTCGGCAATCACTTTGTCTTTTAAATACATGATGCCAACCGAGGTTTTACTTTTGTCGCCGAGCTTGTAAGAGGAATAAACAAGGTTTGGAGATTTGAGCCGTTTGCGTATGAGTCCCACATTGACATCCAGATCTTCGACAAAGCCATCCCGAGGTCCTTTGATGGATATTTCGGAGGCGCTTTCTTCAGGTGAACGGCCGGTATTTTTGCAGGTGTTATAGGAATATAATAAATCGAACTGCGGGAAATAAAGAGCGACATACCCACCGTATACAATCTCATCAACTGACTCTGCGTTGGCATCAGATGCTTCCAAGGTGAGCTCGTAAACAAGTCTGGTCGGACGGGTTGGATGCTCTTGCATGCATGCGAGCTGCCACTCTTTAAGGAGTGCAGGCACAAAGACTTCTGACATCAGATCGGAATCGCACATCTTCGGACTGTATATGAGTATAACCCAGGGCATGCTTGTACTCTCCTTGCCAGGGTAGGTCGAGATGCGGATGTCATCAGATTTCGCATAACGCTCTTGAAGCTGCTGCTCCGTCATGTTCATGGCTCAGTTTCTCCTTTCATAGAGCTGGAATGGTGCTCTTTCGGTGTTTTGCGGATTAGGAGGAACATCAATAGGCTTAACATTGTAATATAAACAGCGGATAAGGGGAGAAAGTAATCTGCTATCGCATAATACATTTTGAGATTGCTGATGGGAGAAACACACAATATGACAAGTAATGTAGATACGGCCAGTACGCCTGCCTTTTGCTTTGTTGTGGGAAACAGGTTCTCTTTGAGTAAATAGATGGAAACAGATATCGAAATATAGGCTCCACTAAGCCACTGAAAGATGGATAAAAAATCGACATGCTCCACAAATTTCCCCATTTTTACGAGTCGCCATTGCTCATAGGCTGGATATCGCTGCAGCTGCATTTCATCAGGTCCAAATTCGGTTAAGCCGCCAATCGTGGGCCCGAAAGTCAGAAATATGAAGGCAGCATGCATGAGCAGGACCACGGCAAAACGAGGCTTTTTCTGCAGGTGTGGGCGAAGAAACAGTAAGAATACGCATTGGGACAGCCCTCCAAACATAACGGGAAGCCCGCTCAGAACAGGAAGGAACCCATCCTCAAGAACAGGCAGCAGATAACTGTAATTTTTGTTTCTTTGATTCGCCAGGGATACAAAAATGCCAAGTAAAACGACTATAGGGAGCAGGATACCGGCAGATATGCCAATCGTCTTCATGCCGTGGTTCACTGTGATATAACATAATATGATCAGCAGCAAGGTGGTAGCGATGACAGGAGTCTGGATCATATAGGTGGACTTGGTCCAATCAATGACTTCCTTCAAGGTATAAAAGGCAAACATGAAGAAATAAAGGCCGGACATGCTAACGATCAATAGCCGTGCCCATTTGCCGCTGCTTTCCTCCAGTGCCTGTGTAATCGTGCGATTTCCCATCTTATGAATAATTCCATATGTGAGTACAATCATGGGCAGGAATAAAAAAGCAGACAGAATAATCGTAATCCATGAATCCCGTCCAGACTTCTCCACAAGAACAGGAATGATCATGACATGGTTGGTCAAACCGGCCGTCAGCATCATAATCATAAATAACTGATTCATAGGAATATTTCGTGATCCTGCCATCCTGTGCCCCTCCTGCTCTCTTTTGTTTATCGTTCTCGGGGGTCAGCCAAAATATGCGAGAAAACACAAGTAAAGGTCTATTTGCGCTTTATTTCACATTGTGGAGTGAGAATAATTAGAAAAAAATGGATCGTCGTCGTTCTGTGTACATAAAGCATGAAGGATCTCTACATAATAGCTAGAGGCTGTAAAGGCACAATCATAGATGTGGAGGATCGGATCATGAGTAAAGGGGCGGGTACAAAAGCAGGGGATTTACGATGGTGGCAGTTATCACTGCTGGGAGTGGCGTCCACAATAGGTACGGGTTATTTTCTCGGATCGGCGCTTGGAATTCGAATGGGAGGACCAGCTTTTCTTCTTTCTATTATATTGGCAGCAACAGCCACTTACTTTGTGTTTGATGTGCTGGCAAGAATGACGGCGGAAGATCCGCAGAAGGGCTCCTTCCGAACCTACGCTAAGCAAGCCTATGGCCGATGGGCCGGTTTTTCTACAGGGTGGATGTACTGGTGCTCCGAAGTGCTGATTATGGGAAGTCAGATGACAGCACTCGCGATTTTTTCCCGTTTTTGGTTTCCCGGTATCCCGATGTGGATCTTTGCGTCAGGTTATGCCGTACTGGGGCTGTTTGTAATATGGATTGGGAACAAGGGATTTGATCGGCTGGAGAATGTACTGGCTGTAATCAAGGTCGCGGCCATTGTCATGTTTCTCGTTATTGCAGCCGCTGCATGGATGGGGTTGCTTAAAGGCGGTACAAAACCGCATGTGCCAAACAGCATAAACTCTTTTTTTCCAGCGGGCGGAATGGGCGCTTGGTCCTCTTTGATTTTTGCCTTTTATGCGTTCGGCGGAATTGAGGTCATGGGGGTCATGGCCGTGCGGCTGAAGAATCCTAAGGAAGCGCCTAAGTCGGGGAAAGTGATGATACTGCTGTTATCTTTCGTATACGTTCTCTCGATTGGTATGGCGGTGATGATGGTAGCGTGGAATCAATTCTCAAAGTCCAAGAGCCCCTTTGTGGTGGCGCTTAGCTCCTATAAGCTGCCATTTATACCCCATATCTTCAATGCAGTATTGATTATTGGCGGTTTCTCAACCATGGTTGCCTCGCTGTATGCCGTGACTACAATGCTGGTTACGTTATCGGAGGATCGGGATGCGCCTCGTCTGTTTTCACGGAAAATGTTTAAACGGAAGACTCCCTTATATGCACTTTCTCTGACAGCCGCCGGATTGATCTTGTCCATTGTGTTATCTTTGCTTATGCCAGGCAAGATTTATGAGTATTTAACGACGGCTGCAGGGCTGATGCTGCTGTATAACTGGTTTTTTATCCTGGTATCGGCAGGTCGGTTAATGGAACTTACAATATGGGGCAAGATCAAAAGATATATCGGAATGCTATTGATCGCTGCAGCCGTCAGCGGCACCGCACTCCATGCCACTAGTCGTCCAGGGCTATGGATCAGTCTTGGCTTTATTGGATTAATCAGTATTGTTGTGTTGTGCATGCGCTCAGTATGGAAAAAATCCGAGCAAGGCAATGCAGCCAAGCTGGACAAGCCTAAGCTTCGTCCCAAGCCTGCGCGTTAGGACAAGAGCGGATACAAGAGGGTTATCGCCCGAATTCCGAAATAAACACCAAAGATGATCAAGGAAAATCCAGAAAGTATGGAGATCAGGGAGAGGGCTTTATTACTTAAATAGCGGCGAAATATGCTGCCGAGCGAAGCCATGAACAAATCCCAGATGACGACTCCTGAGATGACAGCCACACTGTAGAGAAACAATTGTCCAGAACTGTTGTCAGCAGCTGTTTTTACGAGGATCGAACCGTAAATGCCGAGCCAGAACAGAATGGTCATGGGATTGGATACAGACAAAAGGAACCCGGAAAACATGCTTCTCCATAACGTATCTTCATTACTTGCTTGGCTGATGGTTACTTTGTTGGCGTTCAGAATACTTTCCATTCCCGAATAGATAAGAACAAAGGCTCCAAATAACCATAGAAAAGTTTGCATAAACGGTGTGTTCAGGAAATGAACGACCCCCAGATAGACGAGAACCATATACAAGATGTCCGCCAACACGGCACCGATGCCGAACAACCAGGCATGCCAGAACCCTTTTTTTATCCCTTTATCCAGCTGTGCAGCATTGACTGGACCTACAGGGGCAGACAGGGAAAGGCCCAAGATCATGTAGCTTAAAAAAATACTCATTATTTCTATTTCACCTCTCGTAACACTGACGTGAATAAGGATGCTTGTACATCTACTCTTGTACATTGTATTCAGCAGCATGGCAAACTAAAACCAAGAATGAAAAAAATAAGAATTAGTTATCAAAGCCGCGCGAGCCCACTCCCGCGGCTTTGATTGTGTTCACATCTTTGATACGATAGAGAGGATTTGTCTGTAAGTCTGATATGTCTAAAAAAGGGGGCGAAACATGATAGATCATCCTTATCGCATTACCGTGTTGTCAGATACTCATATGCCAAGAAAAGCGAAGGCGCTTCCTGCAGCGCTGCTTGCCGATTTAAGGCAGTCAGAGCTGATTCTTCATGCGGGTGACTGGTCCAACTGGGAACTCTATGAGCAGCTTAGCCAATATGCTCCGGTGGACGGGGTGGCGGGGAATGTGGATGACGATCGAATCGTGGAACGGCTCGGTTACAAAAAGCTGCTGGATATCGAAGGAAAGCGAATCGGCATCGTGCATGGACACGACGGACAGGGTCGGACAACGCCGATACGTGCAAGGAAGGCATTTAGCGATGTGGAAGTCGATTGTATCTTGTTCGGCCACTCTCATATACCCTTCAAAGAATGGGTAGAAGGGGTGCTGCTGTTTAACCCCGGCTCTGCTACGGACAAAAGGCGACAGCCGCAGTATTCATATGGGAGAATCTACATCCAGGACGGCAGCTTGGAAGCGAAGCATGTCTTTTTCGATCAGAAGTAATAGCTATCCTGGTAGAATAACCCACATGATGCTTGCTTTTAAAAATGATCGAATGAGGTTAATGAATAGAAGTTCCAAGCATGAAAAATCTTGTTGATGAGAGGATTGTTATGTCAAAGAAGGAACAGCTCGAACAACAGATTCAAGTAGGTGTATCGGGGTGGGGAGACCACGACAAATTGTATGATGAGGGCACAAAAGCGTCCGATAAGCTGGCAATGTACAGCAGGCACTTCGCCATTGTGGAGATGGATAACTCTTTCTATGCTATTCCTTCACCCGAACAGATGAAGAAGTGGGCCTCCGTGGTTCCGAATCATTTCGGTTTTATCGTAAAAGCTTACCAGGGGATGACGGGTCATGCACGGGGAAAGGACAAGGAACGATATTCAAGCGTCAAGGCGATGTTTGATCACATGCTTGTATCTATTGAGGAGCTGCGGAGTGCGGGCAAATTAAGAACCGTGTTATTTCAATATCCGCCATGGTTCGGATGCGAGCGCAAGCATGTGGACATTCTGAAGCGCACACGAGAGTGGATGAAGGATGTGCCAATCGCCCTGGAATTTCGCCATCAGAGCTGGTATACTCCTGAATTCCGTGAGAAGACCATGGAACTTATGCGTAGTGAGGGCTGGATTCACAGTATAGCTGACGAACCTCAAGCAGGGATTGGCTCCGTGCCGGCCGTCCTTGAAACTTCGGGGACCGATGCCGTGATGATCCGCATGCATGGGCGAAATACTGAAGGGTGGCATTCCAGCGGTCAGCCCAATTGGCGAGAGGTACGGTATTTGTACCGTTACAGTTTGGAGGAATTGGAGCAATGGAAGGAACGGATCGAGCAGTTGCTGGAACACTCGAAGCAGTGTTGGGTTATTTTTAACAACAACTCGGGTGGTGATGCTTCCGACAATGCGAAACAGCTACTTAAGCTCATGGGAATGGATAGCGGACCGGAGCCATTAAGGCAGATGGACTTGCTGAGTGGGGATATAACAGGCGATATATAACTTTAAATGGAATTTATACAGTTTACTGGTTGGCAATCGAACAAATCGTCAAAAATTTGACGCAAATTCATCTGTTTCTGAGATCAATATTATATATAAAGGGTATTTTCGGTATTAAGGCCAAGTGTATTATAATGTAATTGTAAGAAAACATTTAATTCATGTAAAATTAGAAATTCCGTCCTTGAACAATCAAAATAATCTGACGGAGGGAGTCAGCGATGAAGACCCTTGACAGAATGACAGAGGGACCCTGGCAGAAGTACTACGGTCCAAACTTGGGCTACATTCAAGATCAGTATGAGAAGTTTTTGCAAGACCCGCAATCCGTGGAACCGGGATACCATGAGCTGTTCGCCAGCTGGGGACCGCCTCCATCTTTGGAAAACAATGAAAAGAAAGCGGATTCGCAGGGACAAGGTGTAAGCTATGACCCGCAATTATTGAAAAAAGGGGTAGCTGCCGGCAAACTGGTGTGGAACATAAGAACATACGGTCATCTGGCCGCCGACATCGATCCGATTGGGATTGGAAATGAAGCTGACACAAGTCTGCTTCAACCAGAAAGCTACCAACTCAGCCAAGCGGATTTGGCAGCACTGCCTGCAGAGATCGTCTGGGAGGAGGCTCCTGACGATGTCAAGAACGGCTTTGAGGCAATCCAGCGGCTGTTACAACTATATACAGGCACCATTGCCTATGAATTTAGCCATGTGCACGATGAAGAAGAACGCAAATGGCTTAACCAGCAGGCCGAGTCTGGACATTATTTGGCCGAGATGAGTGTGGCCGAGCGCAGAGGGCTTCTGAAGAAGCTGCTTGAAGCTGAACAATTCGAGGAATTTCTTCATCGTACCTTCGTAGGAGCCAAACGCTTCTCCGTAGAGGGCAATGAAGCGCTAGTACCGCTGCTTGATCAGATTGTGCGGGAAATGGCCGAAGCGGATGTTAACTCGATTCTGGTGGGCATGGCTCACCGGGGCCGTTTGAATGTCCTGGCTCATGTGTTGGGCAAGGATTACAGCAAAATTTTCTCGGAGTTTATGCATTCGCCGAATAAACATCTGGTGCCATCCGAAGGCTCTATGGGCATAAACTATGGCTGGACGGGTGATGTGAAGTACCATCTGGGTGCGGATCGTTATTTGAAGAATGATGAAGCGCGCGAGATCCGAATTACACTTGCGAATAACCCGAGCCATTTGGAATACGTCAATCCTGTGGTGGAAGGATTTGCACGTGCTGCTCAGGAGGATCGCAGTAAAGCGGGGTATCCGAAGCAGGATGTGAGCAAAGCTCTGAGCATACAGATTCATGGTGATTCCGCTTTCCCTGGCGAAGGGATTGTACCGGAAACCCTGAACTTCAATAAATTGCCAGCGTTCCGTACGGGCGGATCGATTCACATTATCGTGAATAACCGCATCGGATTTACGACCGAAGGCAAGGATTCCAGATCTACTCATTATGCAAGTGACTTGGCAAAAGGATATGAAATTCCAATCATTCATGTGAACGCGGATGATCCGGAAGCATGTATCGCTGCAGCCCGTCTTGCCAGTGATTATCGCAACAAGTTTAAGAAGAGTATTCTCATTGACCTTGTCGGCTATCGTAAATACGGCCACAATGAGACGGATGATCCGGAAACAACCCAGCCGCTGATTTACCAAAAGGTGAAGAATCATCCTACCGTAAGTACTATTTATATGAAGAAACTGGTAGATGGTGGTTATCTGACCCAAGAGCAAGTGGATGGTTTGAAAAATGATATTGTTGACGTTCTGAAGAATTGTTACGAGAGCGTAAAAGCGAAGGATCCTGTTGATCAGATATTGCTCGGACTGAGCCCGGCTGACAGCAAGCCGAAAACGGAAGTAGCTACGAACGTATCTGCCGAGGTGCTGCGCGGAATCAATCGCGAGCTTCTGCAGTGGCCGGACGGCTTTACTGTATATCCGAAGCTTAAACGTATTCTTGAGCGTCGCAGCAACTCGCTTGACGAGGGCGAAAAGGTCGATTGGGGTCATGCAGAGACTCTGGCTTTCGCTACGATCCTTGCTGACGGCAAACCAATCCGGATTACTGGTCAGGATGCCGAGCGTGCTACATTTGCGCATCGTAACCTCGTGCTCCATGATTCGGTTAATGGAGATACCTTCTGTCCGCTGCACCGATTGCCTCAAGCGAAAGCTTCGTTCGCAATCCATAACAGCCCGTTGACGGAAGCTGCTGTTGTTGGCTTTGAATATGGCTACAATGTGTATTCACCTGAAACCTTGGTTATCTGGGAAGCGCAGTACGGCGACTTTGTCAACTGTGCTCAGGTTATCATTGATCAGTTCATCTCAGCGGGTCGTTCGAAGTGGAGACAGAAGTCCAGCATGGTTATGCTGCTTCCTCACGGCTATGAAGGAAACGGACCGGAGCACTCCAGTGCAAGATTGGAACGCTTCCTCCAGCTCAGCGGAGAAGATAACTGGACCGTGGCGAATCTGACTTCTGCAGCCCAGTATTTCCACCTGCTGCGTAAGCAGGCCGCTTCTACGGAAACCGAAGATGCTCGTCCACTGGTCATTATGGCTCCGAAGAGCTTGATCCGTAATCCGCGGGTAGCATCACCGGTGAATGCATTTAGCGAGGGAGGCTTCCAGAAAGTGATGGAACAGCCGGGCCTTGGCAAATCACCGAAGAAGGTGGAGCGTCTTGTTCTGTGCTCGGGTAAAATTGCCATCGATTTGGAAGAAGCGTTGGCTAAGCAGGATGACCCTGATCAATCCTGGCTGCATATTCTTCGGGTGGAGCAGCTGTATCCTTTCCCTAAAGAAGAAATTTCCCGTGTAATGCAGAAATTCCCGAACCTCAAAGAGATTCTCTGGGTTCAGGAAGAACCTCAGAACATGGGCAGCTGGAGCTATATGGAACCAAGAATTCGTGAAATTGCACCTAAAGGCACAGAGGTCCGTTACAGCGGACGTCCTGAGCGCTCAAGCCCTGCTAGCGGTTATCAGGATGTTCATGCCTATGAGCAACAGACCATCATTTCTTTTGCCCTTAATCGTAAAACTATAAATCAACAGATCTCATTGGGGAGGTAGCGGCTGTGAGCGAAATTACTGTACCAGCTATGGGCGAATCCATCACCGAAGGAACGATATTCAAATGGCATGTTAAAGAAGGGGATAGCGTTAACATCGGTGATGTGCTGCTCGAGTTAGAAACGGATAAGGTTAATCTGGAAATTAGCGCAGAGTCTGAAGGCGTTGTGGAAAAAATCCTTCGTCAAGAAGGTGAAAATGTAACGATCGGTGAAGTGATCGGTCAAATTTCTCCACAGGAAGGTGTTGCTAAAGCACCGGCACCGAAGGCAGCTGAAGCTCCTGCATCCGCTCAAGCGGAGGCTGCCCCGGCACCGGCTGCGGAAGCACCGAAGCCGCAAGCTCCGGCACCATCCCAGAGTGAGGAAGGATCCGGTCTGACCGCATCGCCATCCGCACGCAAACTGGCTCGTGAACGCGGGATTGATCTGGACCAGGTACAGGGTCGCGACCCGATCGGTCGGATTTACCATGATGATGTGAAGAATCACAATGAAGCCAAGCAACCTGCTGCAAGCAAGCCTGCAGCAGCGGCTTCCGCACCTGCACCGGCTGCTGAATACGGCAAACCGGTAGAGCGCACCCGGATGTCCCGCCGTCGTCAAACGATTGCGAATCGTTTGGTTGAAGCTCAGCACACGGCTGCTATGCTGACAACATTCAATGAAGTGGATATGACAGCGATTCTGGATGTGCGCAAGCGTCGTAAACAAGCATTCCAGGAGAAGCATGATGTTGGTCTTGGATTTATGTCATTCTTCACCAAAGCCGTTGTAGGGGCATTAAAGAGATTCCCTCACCTCAACGCTGAAATCGATGGCGACGATATTGTTGTGAAGAAGTTCTATGATATTGGAATCGCTGTTTCAGCGAAAGAAGGACTTGTCGTTCCTGTCGTTCGTGATGCAGATCGTCTTGGCTTTGCTGAGATTGAGAAAGAAATCGGTGCTCTTGCTGCTAAAGCTCGTGATAATGCTCTGTCATTGTCAGAGCTGCAAGGAGGTACCTTTACAATTACGAATGGTGGCGTCTTTGGCTCCTTGCTGTCCACACCGATCTTGAATACACCGCAGGTGGGTATTCTCGGCATGCATAAGATCCAGCTTCGCCCGGTAGCGATTGATGCTGAGCGTATGGAGAATCGCCCGATGATGTACATCGCTTTGTCTTATGACCACCGGATCGTTGACGGATCTGAAGCCGTTCGCTTCCTGGTAACTGTGAAAGAGCTTCTGGAAGATCCAGAGTCCCTGCTGCTGGAAGGTTAAGATCAGCGCAGAGATATGTTTAAATAAGAAGGCCGCATGGGTTATATCCATGCGGCCTTCTTTCATATAACTGAATTTATGATTTGGATTGTTTATCGTTTGGATCTGGAAGATCCCGAGGATTCCAATTCTCAGCCTGAGGCTCCACATCCTGATGTTTATTCACCTTGTCTTGTTGTTCCTTTGAATTGTTCTCCGAATTTTGGTGATTGCGTACTTCCTCGCCACTTGGTTGTGTCATGGGAATACCTCCTTCAATTGAGTATATAGAATACATACCCGATAGGACAAAAGAAAAACAGGCAACATCCCTCAAGAATTTGATTTTCATGAGGGTTAAAGTTAACATGGATGGTGGTAACCATCTTACATATATCATTGGATTACGGATTTATGAGAGGAGAATATGAGTATGACGACGAATCCTTCCCAGCGTACATTGCTGTTTACAGGCGCCTATTCGGAACGTGATGAAAGCGGTGTATGCGTGTATGAATTTAACGAAAATAACGGCGAAATGAAATTGCTTGATAAAGTATCTGGCATTAAAAATCCGACGTTTGTAAACGTGGATCCGAAATCCCAGCGTTTATACGCCATTGGCGAAATATCGGAGCAAGGAGGAAAGGCAGGCGAGATTATCAGCTTTGACATTGACCCTGTTGCTGGTAAGCTAACCGAGCAGAGCCGTGTTCGCAGCGTAAGCAGTTCTACTTGCCACATCCAACGTGATGAGGCGAGTAAGCACTTGATTGTTTCGAGTTATCATGGAGGTTTGGTAGGGCTTCATTCGATCGTTAAGGATGGACAAGCAGGTGAACTGCTGGATGAGAAGAAACATGCTGATCTCGTACCTGTTGGGGAAGATCAGCAGCCAAGAGCGCATTCGGCATTCTATAGTCCGGATGGAAAGTATGTGTTCGTACAAGATTTGGGCCTGGATAAGATTCTTGCTTACACGGTAGATGAAGCTGCCCAGAAGTTAAACTTTCATGGCTTTACACAGCTTGAAGCGGGTGCGGGACCACGCCACTTGGCGTTTCACCCCAGTGGGGCTTACGCTTATGTGATCAATGAGCTAAACTCCAGCGTAACCGTGCTTCGTTATATCCAGGATGAAGGTCGTTTGGAGGTAGTGGATACGGTATCGACTTTACCGCCTGATTTTGAAGGAGAAAGTTATTGTGCTGAAATTGCCGTATCGGAAGATGGAAAAACGGTATACGGTTCTAACCGTGGTCACGATAGCATCGTCGTATTCTCTGTGAATGAAGATAACGGCCGGTTAAACCCTATTCAGTATATCTCAACAGAAGGCGGTCATCCGCGCCATTTTACGTTGATGCCAGGCGGCAAGTTCCTTGTTGTTGCCAACAGAGACGGAAATAATCTTGTCCTATTTAGCGTGAGTCCGGAAGATGGCAAGCTGACATTCACAGGTTATACAGTCACTCAATCCAAGCCGGTATGTGTAAAGCCTGCGGTATTTCAAGTTTAGTCCTTGGTGATAATCTTATAACTGCGTAATTTAAATATGGAGAATCGTTCCCACAGATGCTTGGCAATATGGTTGCCTTGAAGCGAGGGAACGATTTTTTTAGTTTTTTGTAAGTTCAGATACCGGAGGGGATGTGTAGAGAGCTGCTTCCATGACTTGATAGGAGTTTAGGCAGTTTGTTCCAATACGATTCAGAGAAGGACTCGTAAGGGTATGTAATATCATGATTACTTAAGACAGGGAGGTTGTGGCAATGTCAACAAATCAACGTTTGGATGGAAAAGTAGCCATCGTAACCGGTGCTGGTTCCGGAATCGGCCGGGCCGCAGCCCTTCTTATGGCGGAACAAGGTGCTAAGCTGCTATTGATTGATATCGATCATGAACGTGTGGAAGAAGTTAGAAGAACCATTGAACAAGGCGGAGGCGAAGCGCTGACAGGCAACTGCGATATCTCCAAGGCAGAGTCGTTGAAGGATTGCTTCAGTCAAGCAGCCGAGCAGTGGGGCAAGATTGATATCGTGTTTGCCAACGCGGGAATCAATGGCACCAAGGCTCCGATCGAGATTACGGAGCTGGACGAATGGGATGCTACCATCAATACGAACCTAAGAGGAACGTTTGCAACGGTGAAGTACGCGATTCCTTATTTAAAAGATAAAGGCGGCAGCATTATAATAACCAGTTCCATTAATGGTAACCGGGTGTTTACCGGGTTCGGATTCTCGGCGTACAGCACGACGAAGGCAGGGCAGGTTGCTTTTATGAAGATGGCCGCTCTAGAGCTGGCTCGATACAAAATTCGGGTGAATGCGATTTGTCCCGGTGCTATCGCGACTAATATCGATGAGAGCACGATTGCGAAGCCGGAGCTTGAAGAGGTGACAATCCCGATTGAGTACCCGGAAGGCGACCAGCCTTTGGCGGATGGTCCGGGACAACCGGCACAGGTAGCCCAGCTGGTGTCCTTTCTAGCATCGGATGATGCCTCCCATATTACCGGCACTGAAATTTATATCGATGGGGCAGAATCCCTCATCCATTAATCTCACTTACATAGATCGATTATTTGACAAAACCGGTCGTTTTCATCATAATGAATGAACGAATTGTCAAATAGAATTGTGGTGATTGAGATGGGGATGGGAATTGTCGTTGTGGAAATATGCGACAGTAACTTGATGAGTGCTTTGGAACTTGAGCATCTTGAGGACATATATCCCGAAATCGCTGTCCTGCGGGCAGATTGCATGAATCTTTGCGGGCTATGCAAGCTTCGGCCTTATGCATTGGTAAATGGCAAGCGTGTGTTCGCGGCTACGACAGAGGAATGCGTTGAGAAGATCAAAGCAGCCATTGAGGAAGAGTTGTCAGTTTTCCAAGATGATTAATGCGTCTCATGACGTGATCCTACTATATAAAAAAGGGCAAGATGCGAATGGTTCGCATCTTGCCCTTTCGTTTGTTCAAGACGAAATAGGTGCAGTTCTTAAGAAGCGTTGTGGCTTGCAGAGACAATCTCTTCGCACTCCGCGGAGCAGCAGCTATTGTGAAGCTCCTCACACTCTTCACAGCATACATGCTGCAGGTGGCAAGCGTCGTTATCGCAGTTGATATACCGGTCTTCCGGCTTGCCGCAGTGGTGGCATTTGCCCACGATAACATCCTCGTCTGTCTGATTGATTGGCACGGAAATACGCTCATCAAATACATAACATTTTCCATCGAACAGACGTCCTTGCACTTCAGGATCTTTTCCGTAGGTGACAATCCCGCCTTCAAGCTGGGCAACGTCATTGAAACCTTCCTTGAGCATAAAGCCGGTCAGTTTCTCACAGCGAATGCCCCCTGTGCAGTAAGTCAGGATCGTTTTGTCCTTGTGCTCACTCAGATTCTCGCGAATCCATTCCGGAAACTCCCGGAAGGATTGTACTTCTGGGCGTATCGCATTGCGGAAATGTCCGATATCGTATTCATAATCGTTTCGGCCATCGATCACGATCACATCGTCACGCTGCAAGGTTTCATAAAATTCCTGAGGGGATAAGCGGGTTCCGCTGATCACGTTGGGATCGAGTTCATCTTCCACACGGAAAGTAACGAGCTCTTCGCGGTGACGGACGAACATTTTTTTGAATGCATGTCCTTCGGATGGATCAATCTTAAAGACCATATCCGCGAACAGCGGGTTCGCGTGCATATCCCGCATATATTGTTCAGTTTGTTCAATCGTACCGGATACCGTACCATTAATACCTTCAGAGGCAACAAGGATGCGTCCTTTGAGACCCAGGTCTTTACAGTATTGAAGATGTTCGTTCTTGAACATTTCGGGGTCCGGAATTTGAACAAATTTATAATAGAGAAGAATCTGATACTTCTGTTGTTCTGACATGATTTCATCACCTGTTCTTTTCTTATATTCAGCCACTTCCATACCTTATAGAATTGTATTGAATTCAATCCACATAGTCAACTTAAATGTATAGAAAGTTTGCCATCAATTGAGAATCTCGCAGTAGCTCGTATTGAAGATTGAATAGGGAATAAACAATCCTTCGTGTCTCGTTATCACAAGATTCGAAGGATTGGTATGTAGCCTGGTTCTTTTGTAATGTGGGTTTATAGTTCGGTCAGCTCTCCCCGTACGTATGCCAGCAGCTTTTTTAGCCAAGAGATTTCAAGCTCCATATAGCTTAAGGAATGCTCCTGAATTAAATGAACGTTAATAGGCGTTCTGTGCTTTAGCAAATTCCAATCCTCGACAATTCTCTTCTTTGCCGCTTGAAGTTTTTGGATAGCCTCCTCAATCAGAAAAGCCAGCTTGACTGGATCAGCATGCTTCAGAAATACGGTCGAAGAATAAAGGGACTTTACATCTTTAAAGTTCTTAAAGGCGGCGTAAATTTCCTCCTCAAGTACTTTTCGTCCCGCATCCGTTATACCATAGGTTGTTTTCTCAGGTCGATTCTCTTCCCGAGTGACCTCAATCTTCTCGATATATCCTTGTTTCAGCAGCACTTCAAAGTTGTAATATAAACGTCCGTCATTTAATTTTTGGACATCCTCCAGGTTATCGCTTTTCAGCATTTTTTTGATATCGTAAGGATGATGGTTTCCCTCGCACAGATTCCCCAAAATAAATACGCGAAGCGACATCGGCAAAGACCTCCCTTTTTCGAACATACGAAGAGCCAGCTACTTCCCAGGAGGAAGCAGCAGGCTCTTTAGAACATACGTATATTTTATCTTAAAATGCTTTAAGATGCAGCAGAAATTGCTGATTTTTGTTTATCTGCCTCAGGAGACATAAATTTAAAGGATAATGCGACAAGAACGGTAGACACAACGGCCATAATAATCAGTCCTGTGAGATGTTCGCCGATTTTGCCACCACCAAAGAGGATGCTGAACTCGGTTTGAACGGTATAAAACATAATAGAAATATGACTAAAGAACTTAAAGAATCCGTCCATCATACCGTAAGTAAGCACGGCACCACTCGAAATGGTCTGAATGAGCATTAAAGTGAGATTAGCAAAGATCGCTTTATCTTTTAACAGAATACTAAAGATCGACATGAACTCAATAGCTGCAAACAGTTCCAGAGAATGGAGCAGCCACATCTTCACGAAGGTCTCGGCTCCATAACCACCTTGCACCAGGAAATAAATCGTCAGCCCGATGAGCGGTCCTAGCAATGAGACAACAGCATTCACACCTTGTGCGGACCAAAAAGCGGGCCATAGTCCCATTTTTCCTTTGACCGTATTCATTCCTCCCACAATCATCATGGAGAAAATCATGGCACCTACATAGGAAACCATCGTCAGGAAGAAGGGTGCCATCTGATTATGCATTCCTGCAGGTACCGGGTTAGAATAAACGACATTTGGCGTTACTTTGGTAGGAATATCAGCTGCAAGTGCCTTGGCTTGATCTGCGGGCATATTCAGCTTCAGCATAATTCCTTCAGCACCCTGAACAGCAAACTGCTGATTCAGGCTATTTGTAATTTGCGTAGAAATCTGGTCCATTGTGCTGGTTACCATCGCCGGATTGGATTGGTTAATCATAAAATCCAATTGGGGATGCTCACCTTGTTTAGATAGCTTTTCACCAAAGTCTGCCGGAATATGCAGAACCATATGAATATCACGGTTATTCAAATCTTCTTTGGCCTGGTCCAGTGGAAGATTTGTTACCATCTTAAATGGCAGTTGTTCCTGAAGCTGCTTGGCAATTTGCTCTCCGGCTTTAGCATTCTCATTCACAATGGCAATGGATAGCTGGTCCATATTTCTTGGGATGGCGGAATAGCCAGACATGAAAATAGCAATGAATGCGATCTGATAAAAAATGATCATGACGATACCGCCAATGACAGATCCATTCTTCAATAAAGTAAGAAAGTTCTTCATTTCCTGTGTACTCCTCTGCATATAATATTTATATTAAAGTACTCAAATTTGAGTAAGTAATGATAAATTATACTCATCGAGATAACCTGTGTCAAATTTCACAAGCTATGTTGCAATGACTTTTTTAACACTTGCCTGTGTTAAATGTTAACAAAGAGCAGTTATTCAGGTGAGTTAAGACCGCCGAGATGGCTCTTGGGATCGAACACAGCTTTTAAAGGTGGGATGGACAGACGTTGGTCTTGTACATTCCGCCTTGTCCTGTCAAACGTATAACGTGGCAGGTTTGCCTAAAAACGACAACTATAGAATATCTATTTAATGGATAATTAACTTTATCTTCTATAATATGGGTCGTTTTTTGTGAAGACATCTGTGAAAAAGGCGAAGTTCTTTATAAGAAGCACTTTCACTATAAAATCTTGATTGACGAATACAATTGGGTACATATAAAATGTTCATAATAGACCGTTGTTCAATAGGAACAACCTATTTTTTGACTTTAATGCTTTCGTCTATGAAAGCGGGGAAGCGTTGTCGCTTTATGTAGAAAATTGAGTTATGAATTTGGTGAACAAAGAGAGGGGTAACATTGATGAAGAGAAAAATGTGGTTATCACTGACGCTCTCCGCACTGCTCGTGACAGCAGTCGGTTGTGGAGACAAGCCGGGAGGCGAAGGGACCAAGACCGCTGGCGGTGGCGATGCCGAGAAGAAAACGTATAGCATTGCTATTTCACAGATCGTAGAACATCCATCCCTGGATGCAACACGGGAAGGCATACTGGCAGCATTGAAAGACGCCGGTATCTCAGAGGATGAAGGAACACTGAAGATCGATTACAACAATGCTCAAGGCGACCAGGCAAATAACTTGTCAATTGGTCAGAAGTTAAAGGATACTAAATCGGATCTGGTGATAGCGATTGCAACACCATCCGCACAGGCTGTTGCTGATAATGTGAAAGAGAAGCCTGTCTTGTTTGCAGCTGTTACGGATCCGCTTGATGCGAAGCTTGTAAGCGACCTGCAGAAGCCGGGCGGCAATGTGACCGGAGCATCGGATACGAATCCTGAAGCAGCCAAACAGTTGATGGACTTTGTCAGTGCCCAATTTCCGAATGTGAAGAAGGTTGGTCTTGTAATTAATGAAGGGGAAGCAAATGCGGTTGTCATGGCTAAGACAGCTGAAGAGGCGCTTGCTGAGCATGGCATTGAGCTGGTTAAGGCTGCTGTTACCAATACTTCCGAAATTAAACAAGCAGCTGAATCACTAGTAGGAAAGGTAGATGCCTATTACATAACGTTGGATAACGTTGTGGTCAGCGGCGTTGATACCATTATCCAGACAGCACAAAAGAATAAAATTCCGTTCTTCTCCAGTGACCGCGATACAGTGGAGAAGGGGGCATTTGCAACCGTCGGATTTAAATACTATGACCATGGCTACCAGGTTGGTCAAATGGCGGTAGAGATCCTGAAGGATGGTAAGAACCCGGCTGATATGGAGGTTACAAAGCCGGATAAGCTTGATTTGATATTGAATGCGAAGGTTGCGGCTGACTATGGTATTGAAGTAACGGACGCCATGAAACAGGAAGTCAAAGACCCGGACAACAACATCATCGAGTAACTGTAAGGCGCGGACATGACTGCCCGCGCCTTGCTTAATTCTATAAGGAGGGTCATGACATGCTGGATTTCATAATGAAATTGGATGGTCCGATTGAGCTGGGCCTATTGTATGCGTTGATGGCACTTGGCGTGTATATAACGTTTCGGATTCTGGATTTCCCGGATCTAACGGTGGATGGAAGTTTTACAACAGGCGCAGCGATTTCAGCCGTTCTGATAACGAGCGGAGTGAACCCTTGGCTTGCAACGCTGGCTTCATTCGGCGGAGGTATGCTTGCGGGAGTATGTACAGGTTTACTTCATACGAAAGGCAAAATTAACGGCCTGCTGTCCGGTATTATTATGATGATCGCCCTGTGGTCCATTAATATGAGAATCATGGGCAAGCCTAATATTTCACTCAGTCAGGAAAAGATTATATTCGGTTCGATTGATCCGATCTATATCATGCTCGTGATCGTAGTTATCGGAAAGCTGCTGCTGGATGCATTCTTCCGCACGGATCTTGGTCTCGCACTCCGAGCAACCGGAGATAACAAGCGGATGATTCGCAGCTTTGGTGCCAATACCGACACAACAACGATTCTGGGCCTCAGCATCTCCAATGGACTGGTAGCTTTATCCGGGTCCGTGGTTGCCCAGCAATCCAGCTTTGCCGACATTAGCTCAGGAATCGGTATGATTGTGATTGGTCTGGCATCGGTTATTATCGGTGAAGCAGTGCTCGGAACGGGTTCGGTCTTCCGGACGACGCTGGCTGTTATCTGCGGTTCCGTAATCTACCGGATCGTTGTAGCTGCTGCCTATGAGATTCCTTGGTTAGAAGCTTCAGATTTGAAATTAATCACGGCAGTTATCGTCATCATCGCACTGGTCGTTCCAACCATCAACCGGGCGATGAAACAACGTTCACAGGCACGAAAGCGCTCCACAGAGCTGTTGGCTACACAAGGGAAGACCAAGGGAGGTGCGCTCTAATGCTGGAGATGAATCATGTGTCCAAGCTGTTTAATCCGGGAACGGTGGATGAGAAGATCGCCCTAATGGACGTTAATCTTCATTTGAAGCCGGGGGATTTTGTAACGGTTATTGGTAGTAACGGAGCAGGTAAATCCACGCTGATGAATATTATTTCCGGCGTAATGAAGCCGGATGCCGGAGAAGTTCGCATTGATGGTACGTCCATCGGACATTTGCCTGAGTTCAAACGCAGCCGCTGGATCGGACGGGTATTCCAGGACCCGATGGCGGGTACGGCACCGCATATGACCATTGAGGAGAATCTGGCAATGGCATACCGCCGCGGCCAGTCCCGGGGCTTCAGTATTGGCGTTACAGCCGCCAAGCGTGCTACCTTTCGGAAGCACTTAGAGAGGCTCGGCATTGGACTTGAGAGTCGTTTGCGGGCGAAAGTTGGGATGCTCTCAGGCGGAGAGCGTCAAGCGTTAAGCCTGTTGATGGCTACCTTTACGCAGCCGCAAATCCTCTTGCTGGATGAGCATACCGCTGCCTTGGATCCTGCACGTGCTGATTTGATCACTCGCATCACCGAAGAAATCGTCCGTGATATGAAGCTGACAACGCTCATGGTCACGCACAATATGGAGCAGGCAATCCGTCTTGGCAACCGCCTCATTATGATGGATAAAGGACGCATCATTCTGGATGTCAACGAAGAACGCAAGAAATCGTTGACGGTAGAGCAGCTGCTCGGGGAATTTGAGCAGATCAGCGGTCACAAGCTGTCCGATGATCGTCTGGTTTTGGGATAACTCTTGTTCCAGATGACGTCTCTTTATCCTCTAGCGAGGAATAGGACTGTCGATGAAGTTTAACACAAAAAGCGTTCCGAGAATTACGGAACGTTTTTTGTTTGATTCATAGTTAGATATAGAAGTATGTAAAATGAGATATCATTCTTTTTAAATTATTATTTGGATAGATGCCGGAAATAACTATTGACCGCTGGAATATTAATCAATATGATAGGATATAGAAAAATATACTAATATTTGGTTTATATACTAAGGTGGTGTTAGCTTGGTGATGACTGCCACGATTCGAGAACAAATTGAAGGCTTTTTACATAAAAACGAATTAACAATTAATCGGTTTGCCGAGATTTCTGAGGTTAACAGCGGCACGCTGAGCAATATTCTCAATGGGAATCGGCCGATTTCCATGCACCAATTAGATCGAATCACAGAGGCCATGAGTTTGGAAGAGGGTTATTTTTACGATTTATACATAAATGAATGTATTTTTCATGCTACGCCGGATTGGCGTCGCTTAGGGCCATTTCTTCACCGTTGCGCCGAGCTGGGGAAGCTGGATTGTCTGGACCAGTGTGTCCGATTGACCATGGATAACACTTCCTATGCGCCTTTGTTATTCGATACGGCTGAACATTTTTTCAAAGAAGGAAAGCGTGAGGCGGCTGTACTCCTCTATAAGAGCGTGGCTGAAAGCGAAAGATTTCAGCACTCGGAGCGTTTGGCCCTGTGTCAGTATCGGTTATTTACGCTTGAGCTTTCGGATGATCAGGAAGCTAACTTACAAGCAGCTGTTTATTTCGAACCTTTCGTGGATCGGTTGGATGAGATGTATCAGTTGGAAGCGCTTGTGAAATTAATCAATGTAAATTCATCTCTCCATCGTTTGAACAAAATGAATGAGTTAGCAGAAAAAATGGGAAATAGATCCATGATTCAGTACAAGCAAAGGAACTTCTTAAATTATGAGGTAGATCATCCTAAGCACTCACTTGTCTTCTATATTCTCTATTCATATCTTATCAAAGCAAAGTTTTATTGTGAAAATGGAGACTATGAAGATGCTCTACACTATGTGTCTTTATATTCTGATCCTAATTTTGTAAGCGAACCAAGTGTAGAGGAGCTTAAAATTATTACGCAGTTTAAAGAGTGGGGAATCGCGAATCGTTACTTATATCAACTTATGGCCGGACAAGTTGAAGTTCTTGGTGATTATGTAGAATATGTTTCAACAAGAGAAGATGAAATATTTCCTGCGTTGTGTCAAATTATGATTGTTGCAAATCGATACGATCTAGATGTGGATCAAATTCTTGATCGTTTTAAGGATTATTTGGTCTATAGAGAGCAGAAGAATCATATGGTTAAGATTAATAAACAAGTAACATTAGATAGGTTTACTCGTCTGTTAGCAGAAATGGGAATATATTATTTAAATAAAAGAGACATAGATAGAGGTTTACATTATTTATTGGAAAGCTTATCTAATTCAGTTATAATCAATAGTAGTAAAGGTATGCTACGGTGTATAGGATTGTTTGAGCAATACCGATCTGCTTCCACACCTGAAACAGAAGAAAAATTCAATAATTTAGTCAGTGAGGTGTATAGATTAAATGAAAAGAAAATTGGCTTATCTGTTAGTTATTTGTAATATTGTTTGGATAACTACGAATCCTGTATTAATACCTAAGGATAAAAATAGTAATCCTCCGTCAATAACAATCCTTAGTCATCATGGTGATGGTGGAGAACTTTAAGAATATTCCTGACTTTGATGCTCAATAAAATAAAAAGATGACTTTAAGATACAGTATCTTAAAGTCATCTTTTTTTTGTGAATATTTAAAAAAATTATAAGATATTTCTATTATAAAGAGTGTATTTCCTATTGACCACAGTTATACAAAATAATAGCATATAATTACTAATATATGGTTCAACCTGGGGGTGTTGTTGTTTGGAAACGACAACCACGATTCGCGGAGAGATCAATAAATTTCTACAGGATCAGCGTATGACGATTAATCAATTTGCAAGGGTAACGGGTATTAACAGCGGCACACTCAGTAGTATTCTAAATGGGAATCGCCCCATTTCCATGAACCAGTTAGAACGCATCACGGAAGGGATGCAACTGGAAGAGGGATATTTCTATGAACTTTACATATACGAATGTATTTTTAATACCATTCCGAACTGGCGGAGGCTTGGATCTTTCCTTGAGCGATGTGCGGAACTGGATAAATTAAAGAGTTTGCATAGAGCAGCAGGGATGGTGATGGAGAATATTAATTATGCGTCGTTGCTGTTTGAAATGGCTGAGGTTTTTTTTAATGAGGAAAAATATAAGGCAGCCGCTATACTTTATGAGTGTGTGGCTGAGAGTGAAAAGTATCAGCATTCCGAAAGACTTGGATTGTGCCATTATCGCATCTTTATTATGGAGCTAGGTGATGATGCAGAAAAAAATTTAAGGCTTGCAATAACTTTTGAGCCTTATATTGATAAGTTAGATGAATTTTCTCAACTAGAAGCTTATAGAAGGCTAATTAATATAAATTTATCTCTCCTGCAGTGGAATACTGTGAAAGTCCTTGCTAGAAAACTGGGTCATATAGCTAGATTACATTATAAGAATAATAAAAGGGTTACGATCTTGCACGATGGCCAAGAAAAAACGGTGATTTTTTATATACTTTATTCTTATCTAATTCAAGCTAATGTCTGTAGAGAAGCTGGAAACTTTGAAGAAGAATTAGAATTTATATCATTATACGAATATCCGGATTGGATAATCGCTCCTTCCGACCAGGAACAAATAATAATTTCTCAGTTTAAAGATTGGGCAATCGCGAATAGGTACCTATATCGGATGATGTCTGGATATTCAGAGGCTGTTGAGGAATATGTGAATTATATAAAAACGAGAAAAGATGAAATCTTTGTGGCCTTATGTAATGTAGTGGTGGCAGCGAATCGTCATCACTTCAACATAGATCATATTTTGGAGCAGTTTTCTAAGTATCAAACCTATAAACAGCAGAAAAGCCAACTGGGTAAGATCAGCGAGCACATTACAATCAGTCGTTATAATCGCCTCTTATCAGAATTGGGAATATACTATTTAAATTCAAAACAGTATGACAGCGGTTTATCTTATATACTTGATAGTCTCGAATATTCCATAAGAATCAAAAGTGATAATGGGATGCTGCGATGTATGGGGATATTTGAGCAATTCCGTCATTCATCATCCGAGGAAATACTAAAAAGGTATGAAAAGTTAATTCGTGAAGTTCAAAAATTATCCGTGTATGCTTGGAGCCCTCAAGTAGAAGGGAAACGCTAATTATTGGCTTGTCTGGGGGGTTGTTATGTGATAACGACAGCAACGATTCGACAAGAGATCATGCAATTTATGAAAGATCATGATATGACGATTAATCAGTTTGCGAGATTATCCAGTATTAATAGTGGATCGTTAAGCAGTATTCTGAATGGAAATCGTCCCATGTCGGTGAATCAGATTGATCGAATTACTGAGAGCATGGGACTAACAGCTGGGCATTTCTATGATCGTTACATTTACGAATGTATATTTCATACAACCCCCGACTGGAGGCGTTTAGGAGCCTTTCTTGAACGATGTGCTGTATTAAATAAACTGGATTGTCTTCAAGCAGCCGCGCGTATGACGATGGAGAATATTACGTATGCCCCGATGCTATTCGATTTAGCTGAATCCTTTTACAACGAAGAAAAATATAAGGCTGCGGCAATATTGTATGAATGTGTGGCTGAGTCTGAGAAGTTTCAACATTCCGAAAGGTTAGCCCTCTGTCATTATCGTCTTTTCATACATAGCTTAAGTGATAATCAAGAGACCAATTGGCAAGCGGTGGTATTATTCGAGCCCTACATTGAAAGGTTGAATGAAAGCTACCAACTCGATGCATATCAAAAATTAATCAATATTTATGTTTCACTAACACAATGGGATAAAGCGGCTTCTTTAGCAGTGATAATGGGATCTAAGGCTATGGCAGGATATGAGAATCCAAACAGTGGATATCAAGGCAGACATCCACGCATATTCTATGTCCTTTACTCCTATTTAATAAGAGCAGCTAATTATTATGAATGCAGGGATTATGAACAAGCTTTGTACTATGTAGGGTTATATGAAAAACCAGACTGGATAAATAAACCTACGAAAAATGAATGCAAAATTATTGAACAGTTTAGGGAATGGGCAGAAGCTAATCGATATCTATTTGGCCTAATGAGTGGTCAGCTAGATGCTCTAAATAAATATGTGGACTATGTCGCATCAAGAGAAGATGAGATTTTTTTGGCAATATGCAGCATTATGATTGCCGCTAATCGTTATCAACTTTATGTTGATCCTATATTGGATCGCTTTAAAGAGTATCTGCATTATAGACCTCAGAAAAATCAAATCAGCACGATCAGCGAGCATGTGACTAGGGGCCAATACACTCGCCTCTTATCAGAGTTAGGAATATACTATTTGAACTCAAAACATTACGATCGTGGATTATCCTATATCCTGGACTCTCTTGAGTATTCCATAAGAATTAAAAGCGATAATGGGATGCTGCGGTGTATGGGGATATTTGAGCAGTTCCGTCATTCAGCATCCGAGGGAATACTGCAACGGTACGAAAAATTAATTCGTGAAGTCCAAAAATTATCCGTGTATGCTTGGAGCCCTCAAGTGTAGGTTCAATACTAATAAGGGCTTTTTCTGGGGGGTTGTTATGTGAAAAGGACAGCAACGATTCGCCACGAGATCATAAAATTTATGGAAGAAAATAATATGACGATTAATCAGTTTGCGAGATTATCCAGTATTAATAGTGGATCGTTAAGCAGTATTCTGAATGGAAATCGACCTATGTCAGTGAATCAAATTGATCGAATTACTGAGAGCATGGGTCTGACAGCTGGGCATTTTTATGATCGATATATTTACGAATGTATATTTCATACAACCCCTGATTGGCGGCGTTTAGGAGCTTTTCTTGAACGATGTGCTGTATTAAATAACCTGGATTGTCTTCATATAGCTGCGCGGATGACGATGGAGAATATGACTTATGCACCGATGTTATTCGATTTAGCTGAAACCTTCTATAACGAGGAAAGATACAAAGCTGCGGCAATTCTGTATGAATGTGTGGCTGAGAGTGAGAAGTTCCAACACTCTGAGAGGTTAGCCCTCTGTCATTATCGTCTTTTCATACATAGCTTAAGCGATAATCAAGAGACGAATTGGCAAGCCGTGGTATTATTCGAGCCATACATTGAAAGGTTGAATGAAAGCTACCAACTCGATGCATATCAAAATTTAATCAATATTTATGGCTCACTAACACAGTGGGATAAAGTGGATTATTTAGCAGTGAGGATGGGGACAAAGGCTAAGGCAGGTTATGAGAATCCACAAAGTGGATATCAAGGCAGGGATCCACACATATTCTATATACTTTACTCCTATTTAGCTAGGTCAACTCATTATGCTGAATATAGGGATTATGAACAAGCTTTGTACTATGTTGGGTTATATGAAAACCCAGACTTTATTAAAAATCCTACGGAAGATGAAAATATAATTATTGAGCAGTTTAGGGAATGGGCAGAAGCTAACCGATATCTGTATGACCTATTGAGAGGGAAGCCAGATGCTTTAAGTAAGTATGTAGACTACATCGAATCAAAAGAAGATGAGATTTTCGTGGCTATATGCAATATTATGATTGCAGCCAATCGTTACCAACTCCGTGTCGATCCTATTTTGGAGCGCTTTAAGGAGCACCTGCAGTATAGATCACAGAAAAACCAGCTTGGTAAAGTTAGCGAGCATGTGACAAGGGGCCGATATACACGCCTTCTAGCTGAGTTAGGAATTTACTATTTGAATTCAAAACAATATGATCGCGGTTTATCCTATATTCTGGACTCTCTGGAGTTTTCGATAAGGATCAAAAGTGATAATGGCATGCTGCGGTGCATGGGGATTTTTGAGCAGTTCCGTCAATCAGCATCCGAGGAAATACTACAACGGTATGAAAAATTAATTCGTGCCGTTCAAAAATTATCCGTGTATGATTGGAGCCCTGTTGTATAGGGCGGTATGCTCTGCAGTTTCCAGGTTTTCGAACGATCTGGGACGGGTAACATATGATGCGTAGACAGTCCGTAGGCTATAGCCTTAAAGTCAGCTTTATGATAAACTCGGATAAGTCTGTTTTTGCATATTGGTTTACAGTAAGGAGTCCATGTCATGACATCAAGAAATTCTTTAGTTCAAGATTCACATTCAGCAGGGCGTACATGGCTGACCTTTGCAGGTATCATTCTTATTGCCATTAATCTGAGAGCAGCGATTACTTCGGTGGGCCCGCTGATCGGGATCATTCGTGAAGATACGGGCATCTCGAGCACTTTAGCCGGGATGTTGACCACACTGCCGTTATTAGCATTCGCTTTATTATCACCGCTGGCACCGACCATGGCCAAGAAGTGGGGACTGGAAACAACCCTGCTGCTGAGCATGGTCGTTTTGACGGTTGGTATTGGCATTCGCTCGATATCCTCGCCATATACACTGTTGCTAGGTACCGCATTCCTCGGCATGGCTATAGCGGTAGGTAATGTGCTGCTCCCGAGTCTGGTCAAACGAGATTTTCCGAGACATATCGGATTAATGACAGGCACATACTCTGCCTCGATGAACCTGCTTGCAGCGATTGCGTCCGGTTTAAGTATTCCGCTGGCTACCCAAGCAGGGCTTGGATGGCAGGGCTCGCTTATCTTATGGGCATCGTTATCTGTGGTGGCGAGCGCGGTATGGATTATCCGGCGTGGTCGTTCGGGAAGAACCGTTGAAGTGAGCTCTGCTGTGACCAAACAGCAAAGTGTGTTTAAATCACCACTTGCTTGGTATATTACTTTGTTTATGGGGCTTCAATCGTTTACGTTCTATGTGAACATTTCCTGGCTGCCTGAGATTCTGCGGAGCCAGGGCATCGATTATAGTGCTGCAGGCTGGATGCTCTCCATTCTTCAATTTGTCAGTCTGCCGTTTTCCTTCATCATACCTGTGCTGGCGGGGCGGAACCCTAACCAGCGGCTGCTGGTGACCATTTCGGCATTATGTATGTTGATTGGTTATGGCGGCTTGTTAACGGGAATGTCCTCATTGAACCTCTTATGGGTGATGCTGGTTGGTATTTCGGGTGGTGCGAATTTCAGTTTATGTTTGATGTTCTTCACCTTGCGTACCAAAACCGCTCAAGAAGCCGCTGCGTTATCCGGTATGGCGCAGTCATTGGGGTATTTATTGGCTGCTGTCGGCCCGCTGCTTATCGGTTACTTGCATGATGCCACGGGAGCATGGAGAATCCCGCTGACGTTGTTGTCAGGCGCTGTCGTTGTATTGTTCATTACCGGTTTTATGGCAGCGAAGCCAGGCTATATCTCAGTACCAAACGATGAGAAGCAAAAAGGTTAACTTAGATTGGTAATCACCAACAAATATTATTCTTGCGCAATAACCTAGGAACGAACCATGGACACACAAGTCCACGGTTCGTTTTTTTATGGACAGCTCCTGTTTCCCTTAGATCCACATCCAAATGCGCAAAATTTTACACTCTGTTTACATAAAGCGGTAGATTGGACAACAGTCTTCATATAATCTGAAATTTGATCATGCGCTATACATGGTAGCAGACACAATGGATGATGTTCTTTCATTTATCAAGCTTACAGGGAGCGATGATATTGAATTCGCAAACAGAGATAGATCAAGCACAAACCCAAATGGGGAATACGCTGCCAACTGGCAAGTGGCGTGCATTGAACGAAACCTGGTGGACAGCTCTGCAGCTGGGGCTTACTTCGTTTGGAGGGCCAGTCGCTCATCTTGGATATTTTCATCAGACTTATGTACGGCGTAAACAGTGGTTGGATGAGAAGAGTTATGCGGATCTGGTGGCACTAGCTCAGTTCTTGCCGGGTCCTGCAAGCAGCCAAGTGGGCATTGGTGTTGGGATTATGAGAGCAGGGCTGTGGGGCGGTCTGCTCGCCTGGCTCGGCTTTACTTTACCGTCTGTGCTCATGCTGATGCTGTTCGCTTACGTGATGCAAACATTTGACCCTGGTTCGGCAGGGTGGATTCAAGGACTCAAGATTGTTGCTGTGGCTATCGTGGCACAGGCGGTACTGGGCATGGCCGGCAAGCTGGCCTCTGGACCCGTGCGGGCAGCTATCGCGCTAATTGCGATGGCTATTGTCCTTCTGTGGCAGAGTCCCATCACTCAAGTGGCCGTAATTGCTCTTGCAGGTATAGCGGGGGTGTGGTTGTTTAAGCAGCAGGTAAACAAAGAAAACGCCTCTGTGATCCGAATGCCAATGAGTCGGAGAGCTGGTCTTCGTTGTTTAGGTCTGTTTGTTTTGTTATTGATAGGTCTCCCAATCCTTAATGGGATGACTCATATTGAATGGATAGGGATTGTTGACAGCTTCTACCGTGCGGGATCGCTTGTATTTGGAGGCGGACATGTCGTTCTCCCGCTCTTGGAAAATGAGATCCTTCTCAACGGCTGGATGTCTAAAGAGGATTTCCTAACTGGTTATGGAGCGACCCAGGCCGTGCCTGGGCCCTTGTTTACTTTTGCCGCTTACCTTGGTGTATTGATTTCAGGAGTTCCCGGGGGAATCATAGCTACACTGGCCATATTTTTGCCAGGGTTTCTATTGATCGCAGGGACCATGCCCTTCTGGAACAGCTTGCGCAGCAATCCCAAGCTACAAGGCGTGTTGATAGGGATGAATGCTGCTGTGGTTGGGATTTTGCTGGCAGCATTATATCACCCCATATGGACATCCTCCATCCGTAGTCCGTTAGAATTTGTAATCGGGGCGGGGCTGTTCGGAATGCTGATGTTCTGGAAATGCCCCCCGTGGCTTGTGGTTCTCATCGGAGCATTAGCCGGACAGTTGTTTCTGTAAAGTGTGATTTAGCTAAGACCTTGGCATCCTATCCAAGGTCTATTTGTTGTGCAGGAGTAAATCCTTGCAGATTGGTTAAGTATTAGGGTGTACGTTTTCTTACCGTTTTTGCTGGCTCCTAGAGTATCAAACCTTAATACTATATAGAAATGAGTGAAAGTGGATATATGATGGACAAAGAAGTGAAGGATTGCATTATCGTTGGCGGAGGAATTGCCGGTCTGCAAGCAGCATTACAATTGGGCCGGTATTCTGTCCATGATATTCTGGTCATTGACCGTGGCGGGGGACGCTCTTCCCTCTGCAAGAACTACCGCAACATACTAGGTTGGCCGGACGGAGTATCCGGTGATGAGCTAAGGAAGTTAGGACGTAAGCAAGCGGAAGCGGTTGGCGTAACGTTTGCAGATGATGATATCCGGATGGCAGAGCGAGACCAAGCACAGCATTTTGTGTTAACCGGTACAGACGGAAAGCAATACAAATCGAGAACCTTGCTGCTGGCAACAGGCTTGATGGACCGCTTTCCCAAGCTTCCCGGACTCATGTCTGCCCTCGGGACTTCCATCTTTGTGTGCCCCGATTGTGATGGATATGAAATCCAGGATCGAAAGACCATTGTTATAGGTTCTGGGGATTCCGGAGCCAGCATGGCCGTTTTGTTATCGGAACGAACCAGGGATTTAATCTATATCAATCATGAAGGGAAGTCTGTATCTTCTGAATATCTGTCTCAATTAGTGAAGCTCGAGATTCCCTATGTTGAGAAGAAGGTGTCCGAGATTCGCTGTGAGGAAGAAGGTATCCTATCGGCCGTCGTACTGGAGGATGGCAGTATAATGGCAGCAGAGCGGGGATTTATATCCTTTGGCGGAAACACGATATATTCTGAGTTGGCTGAGCAGCTGGGGGCGGAGCTTGAGCACAACCGGCATGTTAAAACCGATCCCCGGTCCAAAATGACGAATGTCGAGTTACTATGGGCCGTAGGTGATCTGGGTGTCCATTCCGAATTGTCTACGGTGGCGATGGGGGACGGCTCGGTGGCAGCCATCTGGATTCATAAAGCTCTTAAGAAAATGAATAACGGAACGGATCAATAAATAAACCGCCTGATCAGACACGGCAACGATGCTTCATGACCGTGAGATCAGGCGGTTCTTCTGTTTTATTTTAGACCGAATCTTGCGATATGGTCTGTAAGCTTGTATTTATGCAGTAACTCGGTTTGCTTGGGACCGATCAGATCAAAATGCGGGTAAGGCAGGCGGTAATGAATATAGTCCGGGTTAAGGCCGTTGGATACGCACCAATCCTGTAGACGCTGAATATCAGAGCAGCCTACTTTGGTCACCGTGTTAAACTGTGGAAACCGTTTGTCATACCAGTAATGAGTCAAAAAAGCGATGTCTCCTTGCTTCACCTTCAACTTCCATTGCTGCAATTCTTGCTTCGAGATGCCGAATGCCATAGTTGTCTCATCCTCATTCGTATATTCATTCTTCTTATTATATCAGCATATACTTGACTGCACCTATTAGTTTACCACAGCATCTTGGGTACTAAGAAATAGTCCTGTATGCTGTCTATATGAAGTTTACCCTGATCTGAACGTTGATGGGATGGATATCGAAGAGGGGGAAGCGATATGATACTGGAATCAGCGATACTTTATATCAAACCTGGGCTGGCAAGTGAGTTTGAGAGTGCCTTCCGCGAGGCCTCAAGTGTACTGCTATCGAAAAAAGGTTATATAGACCACGAGCTTCACAAGTGCGTAGAGAACCGGGACGAGTATATATTTCTCGCTCGTTGGAGCGGCATTAAAGACCGCTTAATCGGCTTCCGGGGGCACCCGGATTACAAGAAATGGTCGGACTCTCTCGATCCGTTTTATGCTCGTCCTCCTGAGATTAAGCATTATATCGACATCCGTGTGGATCGTCGTGACGAAGCAGATCAGGTGCTGATGAAAATATTGCTCGCTAAAGGTGTGACATTCACAGAGCCGGAAGAGACGAAGTCTGAGGATTGAACCATGTTCAGTCATAAATATATCCATGTAACTCGAAGCTGTCTGGCGGACAGCTTCTTGGTGTGTCACAAGCAATATGCGGGAAAGCACGGATATTTGATCGGATTTTGGGTCAATTGAACAGGAATATTGGAGTGTCGTGACGAATTTTATTGTGAAGCGAAAACTATATATAAGGAGTGGGTTACTATTACTATAGATTATCATGGTGTTCGCCGTCTTGCTGACGACATTCGAGCAAACGTTTCCAAAGTAATGGTCGGTAAAGAACAGCTGATTGACCGTCTGTTTATCGCCATGGTTACTTCCGGTCATGTACTCTTGGAGGATGTGCCCGGGACAGGCAAGACTTTGCTGGCCAAGTCCATTTCAAAATCCATTGATTGCACGTTTAAGAGAGTACAGTTCACACCAGATTTACTGCCGTCAGACTTGAGCGGTATTTATTTCTATAATCAACAGTCCGGGGCTTTTGAATTCCGTCCCGGACCACTGTTTACCAACATACTTCTGGCCGATGAGATTAACAGAGCGACCCCGCGTACACAATCCAGTCTGCTGGAGTGTATGGAGGAACGCCAGATTAGTATTGACGGGGTCACCCATCAACTGAAAGAACCGTTTCTTGTCATTGCCACACAGAACCCGCTTGAGCAGCAAGGAACGTTTCCGCTGCCAGAAGCACAGCTGGACCGTTTTCTATTTAAACTCAATATGGGATATCCTTCTTCAGAGGAAAGCGTAAATATTCTGAAAAGATTCAAAGATGCTCAGCCTTTGGAAACTCTTACGGCAATCGCTACGTCTGACAGCATCGTAGAAGCCAGGCATATCGTCAGCAAAGTCCATGTGAGTGACGAAATACTTGCCTATATCGTTGCGTTAGCTGAGCAATCCAGACGCGATGAAGCTGTACTTTCCGGCGTGAGTCCAAGGGGCTGCCAAGCTTTGCTGAAAGCCGTGCAGGTTCAGGCTGTTCTGAAGGGCAGGGAGTTTGTAACGCCTGATGACGTGAAGGATTTGGCTGTGCCGGCTTGGGCACATCGCATAAAGCTTAAGGGGACGCTACATAGCCGTGGCGGTGCTGCCGCATCCGAGGAGGTCATTGAGCGGCTGCTGCAGCAGGTTGCCGTACCGACCGAAGAAGGCATCATGTCGTAGGGGGCGAAATCGCATGGGAGCCTACTGGATATTGTTAATCGCCGCTGTGGCGGTCGTAGTGCAGGCCAAGATTTTTAACCAGGCATTGAAAAAGCTGAACTACACCCGCTCCTTCAAGGTGTCTACCTGTTACGAAGGAGATTCCGTGGAGTTGATTGAGATCATCGAGAACCGTAAAGCATTGCCAGTGCCTTGGCTCAGGGTGGAGTCTCAATTCCGCTCAGGCCTGGCATTTGATAATCAACTTAACCTGGATATTAGTGAAGGCCAATTCAATCAGAACCACAAAAGCTTTTTCAGTCTGCTGCCATGGACCAAAATTCATCGCAGACATCGGATTACCGCTCAGCGAAGAGGTCTGTATAAGCTGGGTTCCGTTACGATGACCGCGGGTGATCTGGTCGGAATAGTCTCCATTGTACAGAGCAAAACGATGACAGGTGGTATTATCGTATATCCTATGCCCATGGATGTAACGGAGATGGACCTGCCGGTCCAAACGTGGATGGGTGAGATGCTGGTTCGACGATGGATATTGGAGGATCCTTTCCTAATATCGGGTGTACGTGAATATCGGGACGGAGATCCGTTAAAGGATATACAATGGAAAGCAACGGCACGGACTGGCAGCTTACAGGTCCACAGACGGGATACGACAGCTGACAGCCGACTCTTGATCTATCTGAATATCGAGGACCACGAGCAGATGTGGAACAAAGCGACTCGCCCCGAGCCAATCGAGTTTGGTATCCGGCTGGCAGCCGGTATTTCGGCACATTTGTTGACGCAAGGGATGGAAATCGGGATGGGGACGAACGGTACGCTAGGTGAGGAGACGAGTCTAGAGGCGTTTGTCCCGGTTGCAGGCGGCATGACGCAGCAGCAGCTCATATTGGAAATGCTTGCTCAGCTTGAGCTGACACGCAGGCTATCATTCCATGATTATATGGTGCAAGAACTTTCCCGGCATACAGAGGCAACTGATATTCTCATATTGAGCACATACGTCAGCCCCAGGTTGGAAGAAGTATTTCAGCGATTTCGGGAGTTTGGCCATACGATCCAGGTCGTTCCTCTTGAAAATGTACCTTCTCCATCGAAGGAGGTGTCGGCATGAGTGGTCAAGGTTCCAGAGGATTTATAAAAGTCTTCTTCCAGGGATTCGTTGAATGCTTACTCTATTTTCCTGTACTTTTTATTCCGGCATTTTACTTGCTGCCCGAAACGTACCGATGGATCTGGCCTGCAGTGGTATTAGGCGGGTACCTAGTAGGTTATCTAGGTTCGGTATGGTTCAAGTTCGATCGTCAGTTCAAGGCGTTATTATGGGCGTGCCTGATGGCTATTGTGGTATCCATCGTCTTTGCAGGTGTAGATCGGGCGCTCGTTTATCTCATTCCTGTATTGTTTATAGCCAGTTATCGAGGGAGCCGCATGGAGCAAGTGGACTGGAATAAGATGTTCCCGGGAATTTATTTCCTGGTAGGCTTGATCTTGTATGGGCTCAGCAGCTTTGTATTACGTTATCTGGCTTCCTTTCAGGATGGAATGGCGCTACTTACCTGGATTGGGGCAGCGGCGCTAATTACGACTCTACTGATTGTCAATCGCCAATCCGTGCTTGAGGAAACCCTGCCGGGCAATGACCAGCCCATTTTGGAACGGCGTGTGTTGCGTTACAATCGCTGGTTTGTAATCATATTACTGCTTCTGATCGGAATTGTTGCTTTCCTTCCGCAGCTTCAGCAATGGGTCTTTGATTTGGTCAGAGGGATTATATCATGGATCATTGGCATAATGGGTACGGGAACGGAGCAGGTTCCTGAATCGCCTTCAGAACCGGAACCTCAGCCGGAAATCCCTTTCTTGGATGAAGAAATCAAGCAGCCAAGCCCATGGTTGAAAGTAACGGAGCAAATTCTGCTCTATGCCGTTTTCATTGGGATTGGAATCGGTATCATCTATGGTTTGTATAGGTTAGGTAAAGTCCTGCCCCAGTTATACAGGAGATTCACTGCATGGATGAACAGGTTAATGAACAGGCAGCATGCTCACTCCTCTCTTGGATATGAAGATGAGGTGGAGAAGATTGAACATGATCCGGCCTCCAAGCGTTTGAGACGGTTGTTATCGGGTATGCGAATCGGTGGAAAGTTACGGTCAGGAGAAGGACCTCAGCAGCTCAATGAGAAAATTCGCCATATGTATCGGATGATACTTTCACGAAGTATCAGGGAAGGCTATCATTGGAAGGTAGCCCTAACGCCGAGGGAAACGAAAAGCGATCTTATGGAATGGGACGGTCAGAGTGGTAGAATATCGCCCTCCTTGATTGAGCTTTATGAGGAAGCTCGTTATGGAAACCGTACCATTACGCAAGAAGAGGTTGAACGTTTACAACAAGAACGGAAGTCTACATAAGGGGTGTGACATCTTGTCCGTACAAAAAGAAAGCGATGCTGTTATTCACTATGGGGATCTCGCCGTAACCGGCGGAGTCTCCGTGTTTGATAAAGAATTTGACGAGCTATTTTACTATGAGGGAACCGATTTGGGATTAACCTATCGTTCTCAAGAATCTACGTTCCGTCTGTGGGCGCCAACAGCCAGCGAGGCCTATGTTCTATTGTATACGGATTGGCAGACAGCAGAAGCCCGTCGATACGCGATGACTCGGGATGTGAAGGGGACCTGGCTGCTGACCATCGCAGAAGATCTCCAGGGTATGTATTATACCTACCAGGTTCTTATCGGGGACCAGAGGAACGAAGCCATTGATCCCTATGCAGTTGCCGTTGGCGTCAACGGGGACCGAGCTTGCATTGTAGATATGGCGACAACTAATCCTAAGCGGTGGACCGAAGACAAACCGCCACTACATAGTCCGGTGGATGCCATTATCTATGAATTGCATGTTCGGGATTATACCATCCATTCGAACAGCGGGGTGGAGCATAAGGGCAAGTTTAAAGGTCTTACAGAGACAGGCACACGCGGGCCAGGAGGAATTCGAACAGGACTCGATCATATTGTTGAGCTGGGAGTTACGCATGTGGAGCTGCTCCCGATCTATGATTTCTCAACAGAAAGCGTGGATGAAACCATGCTTCATGTGCCTCAGTACAATTGGGGGTATGATCCTAAAAATTACAATGCCCCGGAAGGTTCTTACGCTACAGATCCATACGTACCCGAGGTGCGGATTCGCGAACTGAAGCATATGATTCAAACTTTCCATGATCATGGGCTTCGCGTCATTATGGATGTGGTGTACAACCATGTCTATGACGGATATTTAATTAATTTCACTAAGCTGGTCCCTGGATATTATCTTCGCTATAACAAGGATCGCAAATTTTCCAACGGATCGGGATGTGGTAATGATACAGCCTCCGAACGGCCGATGATGCGAAAGTTCATTGTGGAGTCCGTCCTGCATTGGGTGAAGGAGTACCGGATTGACGGTTTTCGCTTCGACTTGATGGGGTTGCTGGATGTTGAAACAATGAATGAAATCCGGTCACGTTTGGATGAGATTGACCCATCGATCATTACAATCGGCGAGGGCTGGGTTATGAATACCGAGCTGGAAGAGAAGAAGCGGGCGAATCAGCAGCAAGCGGCTTTGATGCCGCGGATCGCGCATTTTAACGATGGATTCCGGGATGCTGTTAAGGGGGACATCTTCCAATTCGACTACAAAGGCTTTGTAAGTGGAGGTGTTGGCTACCAAGACAAGGTGAAGCAAGGTGTCGTGGGTGGCATTTCGTATTCCAAAGACATCAAGTCATTTGCATCTGAGCCGGATCAGTGTGTAAATTATGTGGAGTGTCACGATAACCATACCCTATGGGACAAAATTATGCTGTCCACGGAAGGGGATACTGACACCGTACGCCGCGCTATGCATCGGCTGTCATCAGCCATGATTCTGACCAGTCAAGGTATCCCTTTCTTGCATGCCGGCCAAGAATATTACCGATCTAAGAATGGAGTAGAGAACAGTTATAACTCCAGTGATGAAATCAATCGACTTGATTGGGATATGGCATCACAGCATCAGGATGGAGTGAGGTATATTCAGCGGCTTGTTCAGCTTCGCAAGGAGCATCCGGCTTTTCGAATGAAAGATGCTGCATTGATTCGTGAGCATCTACAGTTTGAACCCTGTCCTGAGCATGCCGTTGCCTTCACTCTTCGCAATCATGCAGGTGGTGACACAGAGAATCATATATATGTACTGTATTATGCGGCTCGCAAAGAGTCTTCTCTCGTTTTACCCCAGCTGGGCGATTGGAAGGTTCTTCTTGGGGAGGAGCATATCAAGCGTATAAGTCGGGACTCACTTGTCGTCTCTGGAATTGGCGCTGTCATATTATCCTGCTAAACCACTCACAGCCAGCTAATATTACCAAGAAATGAATAATGCCTGATTCTATCTTCATCTGATATGCTGAGAGTATCAGATGATAGAATCGAGGCGTCCCTTTGAAGAAATATATCCTGTCACTTTGTTTGCTGTTGTCATTTACAGTGCTGTTAAGCCCTGCTCCGACATCAGCGGCGCAAGCTCCTGGTTCCACTGCTTTTCATGATATTTCAGCTAGCTTTGCCAAAGAGGCGATTAATCGTCTGGCTAAGCGGGGTATCGTAAGCGGTGACGGCACAGGGGCTTTTTTGCCGCGAAATCACGTTACTCGCGCCGAGTTTGTCACGATGGTTGTCAGAATGCTCAAGATGGAGCCTGTTCAGAATGATCTGTCGGCCTTTCGGGATGTATCGAAGTCGGCATGGTATTATGGTTGGATTCATGCAGCCCTTAATTTGTCTATCGTTGAAGGGAATGGATACCGCTTCTACCCGAATGATCCGATAACTCGTCAAGAGGCCGCTGTAATCGTAATTCGTGCCATGAAGCAGAGCGGAGTAAATTCCACAAATACAGCCGCCATCTATACAGATTCTGCTTCTATTGCCCAGTGGGCCTGGAATGCTGTTAGCCAAGCGACTAATACGGGCTGGCTGCAAGGAAGCAAAGGGCAATTCAGACCACAGGACGCGATCACTCGCGAAGAGACTGCAGCGCTATTGGACCGAGTTCTTCAAACGGGGAGTGTGAAGTCCAGAATCGACAGTCAGACTCCAGTGAATATTCATATGGGCTGGTTGTACGATGCCACGGCGGAACAATATATCTCCTATGCCAAACGAGCCGGGTTGAATGTGCTTGTACCCCGCTGGTTTTACATGGAGTCTAACGGAAAGGTGTCCGACAACACGGACATCGAACTGTTGAATTGGGCGCATAATAATGGTCGTCAGGTATGGGCGATGGTGGGGAACCGCGGTAATGATGAAGGAACTCACCAGGTTTTGAGCAGTGCACAAATTAGGAAGTCCGTCATTGATCGTATTGCTGCGAATGTGGCCCAATATCGGTTGGACGGGATTAATATCGACTTTGAGAATGTTATGCCTTCTGATCGGCAGAATTTGACGACCTTTATCACGCAATTGTCTATCGAATTAAAGCGGCTTGGGGCCAAGTTATCCATCGATGTCTCTCCCGACTTGAATACAGATTGGACGGCTGCCTTCGATTATGCGTCGCTTGGCAAGCAAGTGGACTACATGGTGCTCATGAGTTATGACCAGCATTGGGGCGGATCACCAATTGCTGGCTCCGTATCCTCCCTGCCATGGAGCGAATCTGCTCTGGTCAAGCTGTTGACTCAAGTTCCGGCTAAGAAAAGCATTATCGCCTATCCGCTCTACACCAGGGATTGGCGGATCGCGTCTTCGGTGTCCTCACAGGACATTACTCTGGTCGAACAAGGACATCGTATTCGTCTGAAGCAGGCCTCCTTATCATGGAATGCCGATGTGGGACAGTATGAAGCAGCCTATAGAAATAATGGGGTTCAGCATCGTATATGGACCGAGGATGCCCGCTCACTGTCATGGAAACATCTGATGGCGGCCCGATATCAAATTGCAGGATATGCCTATTGGTACCCGGGTGCCGAGACAACAGACGTATGGCAGTCCATCTACAACGCAGAACGTTATGCGTCTTATTCCTTTGGGATATAACATTCCTCCTATTGAACACAAGACGAACCCCCGCAGAGTGGGGTTCGTCTTTTTTACTTGTAAAGCCGATATTCCGTGATACAATAATAAAAATCTTTTTTTGGGATATTTTTCAAGAGAGAGGTGTGTGGATATGGCTAATCATGCGGAGGAACGCTTGAAGCTGCTGGGCATCAGCTTGCCGGAAGCCAGCTCGCCAGCCGCCAAATACGCTAACTATGTCATCGTTGATGGGTTAATGTATGTTTCAGGCAAGGGTCCCTCAGGACAGCCAAAGGGTAAGCTAGGCGACCAGTACACGACAGAGCAAGGTTACGAATTCGCTCGCCTCACCGGAATTGAAGTCTTAGCTGTATTAAAAGAAGGCCTTGGATCGCTTGATAAAGTGAAGCGGGTTGTTAAGATTCAAGGTTTCGTTAACGCAACTGCAGATTTCGAAGAACACCATAAGGTGTTGAATGGCTTTTCGGACTTGATGCTAGAGGTGTTCGGAGATCAAGGGATTCATGCCAGATCCGTATTCGGAGCGGTATCCTTGCGGGATCAGCTGCCTGTCATTGTGGATTCGATTTTTCAAGTGGAGGAGTAGGGCATAATGTTAATCTTAAGGGAACTGCTGGAGACAGAGGATGAGAGTCTTCTGCTTATGGTTCAGGAAATTGGCGATGGTGGAAATGGCTTTGTTAACAGCTTAAACAGCATTAACATGGAAGAATTCTCGTCCAAGGTTCAACGGAATTATGAAATAGCGCGAAGCATCAACTTGCCTGATGAGTATGTTCCCCAGACGATTTATTGGCTGTACCATAACGACAAGCCTGTGGGTTACGGCAAGCTCAGACACCGTTTAAACGAGAAGCTGCTGGAGTTAGGAGGGCATATCGGATATGTCATCAGGCCTTCTGAGCGAGGGAAGGGCTACGGCAAGCAGATGCTGGCCGGGTTGATTAAGAAAGCCCATGAAATGAATATAAGCCGGGTGCTCTTAACCTGCGATGAATCCAACCTGGCTTCCCGTCGCATCATTGAATGCAGCCATGGCGAGCTAAGTTCCATAGCCGACGGGAAGTGTAAATACTGGATTGATATTTCACAGGACATGTCTAGAAGAGATTGTTAGGAATATGGGGTTAGTAAAATAAACCGCAGGGAAATAGAGCTTCTACTATTCATACTCTCTTCAACCAATCAAACATCCTGTTGATCGCCGCAGCATGCTGCGGCGGCGGGAAATGATGCTGAAGTCCTTCATACAGATGGGCATCCGGCTGATGTCCATGTTCCCGCAGTTTCTCAAGCATGCGATAACTATGTTCAACCAGAACCTGCTCGTCCAGCGTTCCATGGACGAGCAGAACTGGGCACTGGATACGATCCGCGTAATGGATGGGGGATCGGAGCATATACTGTTCAGGTACCTTGGCAGGTGTACCGCCAATGACGCGTTTCATCATTCTGCGCAGATCGATGCGCTCTTCATACGTTTGGGCCAGATCCGACACACCGCTCCAGAGGATCATCTTGGATACATGAGGCGATACGGCGGCTGCTACGGCAGCGTTGATAGCACCACGGGAGAATCCCAACAGATGGATTTTGCTGTTATCGATCCAGGAGAGGTGAGATAGCCAATCGATGGCGTTAATCACATCCATCGTATCGGCACCTCCGAATTCATCACGGCCCTCGCTGCCTTCATTCCCGCGATAGGCAGGGGCAAATACAGCGTATCCTTGCGCTGCGAACTCCTCGATCCATTTTAACCGGACTGCTCCAACACGTCCGATGCCGCCGCGGCAATATATGACCAGAGGCAGTTTAATTGCTGTTGTACTTAAAGATTCTTGATTTGAATTTTGGTACATATTCAGGGAGCAAGCCAGGGTTTCGGTTATCCTTACACCTTGGACATCGTTTACTTCTTCGATCAGCACCCGGCCTTGCGAGTGGGATAACTGTGGGGGCAGTCCTAGATAACCCTTAACCTGCAGTCCATCTGAGACATAGTCAATGTGATAGATCATGGTGGCTCTACCTCCAGTTTTAATCATCTTGATACTTCGTGGATTGGTTTCGCAATTACAAAAATGAGTTCCAATAAGTATAGTATTTTCCTGCTGTTGAAATCAATGAATCCATGTAAGGAATTACAATTTGCTAAACGGCAGATCATTTGGTAAATTAGTAACTCGGGCATGATCATCTTGTCCATTGCCATGGCGGTCGTGGCGAAGGGGTTAACGCACCGGATTGTGGCTCCGGCATTCGTGGGTTCAAGTCCCATCGATCGCCCTTTAGTAATTATTCATAACGAGAAGGAGAGCCGAATGGCTCTCTTTTTTGTGTTATTTCTGAAGCAGAACCAGATGCCAGTGTGCATATTAAGTGTTATAATGATGTGGAAATCGAGGTGAGTCTAATGGCAAAAAAGAATCGGACAGCCCCCTTGCCACGTAAAGAAGCTGCGGAGAAACCCGCAACGTTAAAGGATATGCTGGACCCGCAAGTTTTGGCAAAATTGAAGGCGACAACCGAAACCTTGAAAGCAAGCGAAACCGAGCGGCTTGAGAAAGAGAGACAGGAGCGGGAAGCTCAGCGCAAGGCCGAGCAGAAGCGTCGCGATAACGACTTTGAATATTTGCTGGAACATAGCGAGATGGATTGGAAGAAGTATAAATGACAGGCGGCTTTACGCTGTCTGTTTTTTTATAAATGGATAAGAATCACTAAGCTGGCTGACAATCGAATGTATAATTTGAAATATGAATTACATGGTAATCATCTGTAGGAGAAAAGCTGCTATTTGACCTATGCGGGGGAAGGTTAACGGATTATGGAATATAATCAGACTTTAACGATCGGGATTGGCGGAGGCTCCGGAAGCGGCAAAACGACGCTAAGCCTTCAGCTCAAGCAGAAGTTAAGCATGTACCGGGTAGAGATCTTTCATATGGATCGTTATTACAAACCCGAGAGACCTATAGCTAAGGCGCCCTTCACGAATCAACTTTTTGAGGATTTCAATCATCCGGATGCGGTCCATATACAACGGCTGATTGAGGATGTGGGCAAAGCCGTACATAGCGGCGAGCATGATGTGGTCATCATCGAGGGATTTCTTTTATACCAATTCGAGCAGCTGCGGAAGCTTTTGCAGTTGAAAGTGTTCATCGATTGTCCAGCGGACGAAAGAATGATTCGCCGTAACCGGCGATTTACGGAAAAGGGTCATAGCGAGCAGGAAGTCCTTCAGGAATATTTACAGCTCGTTCGATACCGGCATGATGAATTCGTAGAACCTACCCGATGGTATGCGGATGTGGTGTTGAATGGTTCTATAGAGGGGAATCTTGGCTGCGCGGTTGTGACAGAGTGGATCTTGGCCAGAATTCAGGAGAATCGGATACAAACTTAAGCGGTTAGTTACATCATATTTTGGAAAGCCGATGAATCCCTATTATCTTGATGATATTGATATGTTGTTGATGTCATACTGCAAGCAGGTTACAATAAGTAAGTGTTTAATAAGCTCGCTAGGAGGCGAATAGAATGAAAGTTGAAATATGGTCGGATTTTATGTGTCCGTTCTGTTATATTGGTAAACGCCGTTTTGAATCAGCATTGGAGCAATTCCCTTATAGAGACCAGGTTGAAGTGGTGTACCGTAGCTTTGAGCTTGATCCCAACGCTTCGTACAAGCCGGGTGTCAGTATGGATGAGTTATTGGCAACCAAATACGGCATGAGCCTGGAACAGGCCAAGGCAGCCAATGCGAACGTGACCCAGCAAGCAGCTGGTGTGGGGCTGACCTATCATATGGATCGTATCATCCCGGCCAATTCATTTGATGCTCACCGTCTTGTCCATTTTGCAGCTCAGCATGGTAAAATGAAAGAGATGACGGAGCGGTTATTCCACGCATATTTTACAGAGGGTGGAAATCTTGAAGACAAAAATTTGCTCTCCGATCTGGCAGCAGAGGTAGGTCTGGACCGTGAACAAGCCGCGGCTACGCTCCAAAGTGATGCCTTCCAATCCGAGGTGCGCGCAGATGAAGCAGCTGCATCCAAGCTAGGAATCCGAGGAGTGCCATTCTTTGTGCTGGGGGGTAAATATGCCGTTTCCGGCGCACAACCGCTTGAGGTTTTCACGGACGCTTTGGATAAGGCTTATCGTGAAGCGAATCCGCTGGTTATGATGAATGACTCTGGAGAAAACGGAGGCATGTGTACCGACGGCTCTTGTGATCTCCCGGACCAAGCGAAATAAATTCATAACTCAAATCTATTCATGAGCCCGAAGATCGAAAAGCGAGTTTTCGGGCTCATTTATTCATTTACTGGCACTACGATGAGCAAAGGGGGACTACTTGATGCAGCTTCCATCTGAGGAACTTATGGTTCGTATCCAGCAGTCGGAAACGGATTACATGTATGATCGTATGAAAGGAATCATCGACCGGCCCGGAAATCCGGAGGGTGTGGAGATGGCGTATTTTGGCCATGCCTTGTGCCTATACAGCAAGACCATGCCGTGGCCTTCTTTTAACACGGTAAAAGGGATCCGGGTGGAGGATGTGAGCCATCTGGATGCTATCCTCGATTTCTATAAATCCAGAAACCGCTGCTTCCAGTTCGAGCTTGTTCCCGGCATGGTAAATCAAGAACTGCTAGCGGAGCTAGCAAAGCGAGGCTTCTACCAATCCGGGTTTCATAATTCCATGTACATACATCCACAAGAGCTGAAGGAAGTACCAGATACCGGAATTGTGATCAAAACAATAGACAATGATGACTTTGAAGATTATGCTAAAGTACATTGCCGTGGAACAGGATTGCCTGACCAGGGGATTCCCTCTGTTGCATCGAACAATCGAGTATTATACTCGCGTCCGGGCTGGAAATTCTATATGGCCTATATCAAGGGACAGCCAGCAGCAGCAGGCGTAATGCATGTGAATCATTCTACGGCCTCACTTACATTTGCGGCGACACTTCCTGAGTATCGAAGACAGGGCTTGCATCAGGAGTTGCTTCGTAAGAGAATAGAGGAAGCAAAACTTGAAGGGTGTAATCTCGTTGTCTCGCAGTGTGCCTTCCTATCTCAGAGTCACCGAAACATGGAGGCGATAGGTATGAAGCTGGCTTATGTACGGACAACGTGGACGGAGCGCCAGTAGGCTAGATCTTAGGAGTTAGGCAGGGGGCAGTGATCGATGCAGGAAGACATCCTTTTTCGCAATATAGAATACTTGCGCCGCGGCTCTGCCAAACAGCGGGATGCGGCATTGGTGATCGATGAGCTTGAAATATTGGATCATTTGAAATCCTACAATCCCATACTGGTTGGAACCATACCGATCGGCATCGATATTGCTGGGAGTGATCTTGATATTATATGCTGTGTGTGGGACTTTGCCAGGTTTGAAAGGGAAATCAAAGCTCGCTACAGCAGGTTAATTCCTGAGCTCACCTGTGCATCCCGGATTGTAAACAAGATAGAACGGATGGTTGTACGGTTTCAGTATAAAGACTGGGACTTTGAAATATTTGCTCAGCCCGTGCCTTCTCTTAAGCAGAACGGTTACCGGCATATGATGATTGAATACAAGCTACTGAGTCGGCTGGATGAAGCTGCAAAACAAAGAATTATCGAGCTGAAGAGGTCGGGTTTTAAGACCGAGCCTGCCTTTGCAGAGCTGTTGAATATTCCGGGTGATCCTTATGAAGAACTGCTGAACATGTCATCCTGGTCGGAGGATCAACTGGATATCTATATATCAAATCTTGATATGGATAAGGAGCGGTGTCATGAGTGAAAAATTGCAGCTGTTGAACGAGTATTCCGAGTGGATGGGCAAGGTTAGAGAATTTGCAGAGCAGGATGAGGCGTATTGGGACTGTCCGATTTCCGCAGGAAAATGGACAGTACGTGATGTCGTATATCATATCATGCGCTGGGATGAATATTTTTACGAAGAGGCTATCGCGAAAATTTCATCAGGTACATCGCTTACCGTAAAACATCTGGATTATGATCAATTTAATGATGAGGCGAGGCGTTATGCCAAGACGTTGTCGACCGAAGCTCTGGTAGATCAGACAATTATAGCAAGAGAGAGGCTGGTTAGGGCAATTGAAGCCTTGTCTGAAACGGCATATAACCAGCAATATACGGATGGAGATGGGCATCCTTTCGAAGTGGAGCAATTTATGCGTGATTTCATCTGGCATGACAAGCACCATCTGGCTCAACTGAATGGAGTGCTTCAATCAGGTTCATCGGCAATACAAACGTAGAAATGGGTGAAGTCATTGAATGGCTACTTGGACATCATGTCCTATTTTACCGAGAGTAATCTGGAATGGTTTTTAGAACAGTTTAGAGCTTTAGGACCACTGCCAGGCATACTGCTAACCTTCTTGAAATCCTTCATACCTCCGATGCCCACGATGGTGATCGTAGGTGTAAATGCGGCGGTGTATGGGCTTTGGGCAGGGTTTCTCTATTCCTGGATCGGTATGGTGGCAGGATGTTTGACGACATTTCTTCTGGTCCGTAAAATATCCGGTTCGGCACTGATCGAACGCTGGGCGAATAAACCCAAAGTCCAGCGCGGCATGCGTTGGATTCAGCGGAATGGATTCAGTTACGTCTTCTTGCTCGGCATACTTCCTGTCGGCCCGTTTGTCGCCGTCAATATCGCTGCCGGGCTGGCGAGAATGAACCTGCTTTCTTATCTCTTGGCTGTAAGTTTGGGCAAGGGCATTATGATATTCTGCGTTTCTTACATTGGTGCCAACCTGTCCGACTTTATCGCGGAACCCTATAAACTGCTTGGAGTTCTTGCTTTTATTATTTTATCCTTATGGGCCAGTAGAAAATTGGATGCCCACTTTGTAAGAAAACAAGTGGTACACGATACACAAGCAGAGCTGCAGTCCAATTAATTGGCCTAACTGTCTGTTGATAATACTGAGCTGGATTCATTAATTCATGTTAAAAATAAAGCAGGCGGTATGGTGATTCATTTACCATATTGCCTTTTTTGCATAGCACGACCTCTTTATTGCTGTATAATGGAAAAATAGATTAATCCTAACCAATACAAGCAGTAAGGAGTGTGCTTATGGCTAAACTGGCCTCATCCATTCTGGAAATGATTCGAATGAATATCATCATGATGATATTTGTGATGATTTTGAGTAACATCGAACATCAAATACTGAAGCAATGGATTCCATGGGAAGGGCTGTATTACTTTTTCTTATTCATAGGGAACGTGTTGTGGTTTGCGGTACTTTATCGGAATCGCCTGCAATTTAGCGGATGGTATCGATCGAAGATGCAGGAGAAATTATCTAGAAAATCGACGTGGATCTTAATGTCTCTGGGTACGATCTTTATTGCAGCACCGGCGTTGAATAAGATGTTCGGCTTCGTAGCAGGGCTGTAATACAGTTGGAATACGCTGAATTTGCCGTAATACAGTAAGGGGCCATCCTCAAGGTCGATACCTTGGGATGGCCCCTTGCTTAATTCTTACAGTCGTTGGAGATAGCCTCTCATCACAGTCGTTTTCGTTTAAACACAGTCACAAAGAGACAGGAGAGAAGCAGCAGCACAATGGATACTCCGGCATAGATAGCTTCCCGGGTGCTGCCTTGTTGCTCGGCAGCCCCGCTTGGTCCATCACCAGGTCGGCCCATTCCGCGTCCTCCCGGCATTTGGCCGCCAAACTCGCCGCCAAATCCATTTCCCATCTGTCCTTGAGGGAAATCAGGCATCTGGCCTTGACCATTCTGCCCCGGATTTTGCGGTAGATCCGTTTGATTGCCATTGGAAGGAGGCTGGGTTGGAGCTTGCGTTTGATCTGCAGACTGATCCTCTGTCATTGATGTTGGTTCCGTATTTGCCCCGGAAACAGCATCGGTTTTAGTGCTGGCAGTAGGACTATCTGTGTCCGATGCGACAGCCGATTCTGGCGATGCTGGTGGTTGAATATTGCCAGCGGCCACGGTACCTTCAGATTTCATGCTTGACGTGTTGCCCGTACGACTAGGTACTGTGCCTGCATTATTCGGGGACATGTTGCCAGACGCATTGCTTGATGTCTTGCTTGCGTTCGTGTCAGCAGTGTTGTCCTGAGCAGCATCATTGGAATCAGGAGTCGTGCCCTTATTGCCGTCAGGCTGCATGGCTCCAGTACCACTCGGTTGCAAATCGCCGAAATCTCCTGGTATGCCACCCGTAGCGCCGCTCTGCGTCATGGTTGCGTCCCCACGGCTCGGCCTCATACCCCCGCCACCTCCGCCTGGACCCATGCCTCCGCCACTGCCGCTTCCGTCACCTGAGGAGGGAATCATTCCATCCAACTGCTGCTGAATGTTGTTCGTTGACGTTTGAGCGAATGAGGTTAATGTCGGGATGGACTTCTCGTACTCCTCATAGGAATAGAAGGGCCTTGGGTCTTGCTTAACATCCTCAGATATTAATTCTTTTAATTGTGCCACTCGTGCATTAAATGCGTCCTGCTGCATGTAGCCCTCCAGCATCTGCTTGATAATGGCGTGATAGCGTTCCTTGTATTCGTCAACTTCGAGCAGCTTGGCGATCAGAGGCCGTTCCGCCAGAGCTCCTTGGGTTGGCTCGTCTATGAGAATGCCCGAGCCGCCAAATCCTCCGAAGGCCATGTTATAGTCCCAGGGAAGCACGGAGAAAATGCCATTGTTCTCATACAGGTAATAGTTCTGTTTATTCATCCCCAGATAACTGTCCATATTGGAAGCGACGACGTTCAAGGCAACGTACTTGAGTACGTTATCGACATCCAGCACCTTCTCATAATCGCTGCCGTTATTAAGTTCATCCAGCATGTCGATTAATACATTGTCATTGGAGGATTTCGATTTCATGACAAGACCAGTATAGGAATCGGGGTCATTGCCAAGCCATGTTAAATCACTGCCTGTGCCTGTCATCTCTGCCTTGTATAAAGCCCCATATGCATTATCGAAATGACGCTCCAGATAGGAGTGACCAATCTGTTCGATTGCAAGATAGAAACCCCACAATTCATCATTAACATAGACGTTGACGTAGGAAAAGCCGGGTGTCGGCAGTCCTACGGATTCTGCAAGCTCATAAGTCAGGAACTCTCTCATATACGAAGCATCGCTGTAGTTGTTGTTCAGATTGATTTTGCTGATCCCGTTTAAAGTCTGATTGAGATATTCATCAAATGATATCTTGAAACTGTATCGGTCGGAGTCGGAATTAACCACGCTTCGCAGGCTTAAATTGCCTTTGGTGCGAATGCCGACATGATCAAACTGCATACCGTTATAATTGACTGACGCTTCTTTATATTCTTCAGCGCTGGCGTTGTCCAGCATATCCTGGAAATCGGCTTCGTCGATCGTGATTTTAACATCAATAACCTTATCCTTTGGAAAAACCGTTGAATCGATTTGCTCTTGCAGCGTTTCATTCTCCGTACTGCCAACTGTGCCTGTGGCCAGGGGACTCCCCTGACAACCCGAGAGCAGAAGAACTATGGCCAGTACAAGGGACAACAGTGTTGTTGTTCTATTCTTCGTCATCTCTGACCACCGCCTGACTTAAGATACATAGTCGCCACTGTAACTGATCAGCACCGCATTATAAACACCTGGCAGCTCAGACAGCTTGTTCACGAACTGGCCTTCGGCATCACGCAGACGGACTTCAAGTGTCAACTCAATGCTGCCCGGAGTGACGGTTTTTTGCTTCAGATTGTAGCGCTTAACGGCTTGGTGGATGTGACCTGTAACAGCCTGCTCACTTTCTTCGTTGTCACAATTAACAACTAGCAAATAAGGTGTATCAACCGAAGCCTTCTTAATGAAGAAGAACAAGATCAGACCGACGACGATGGAACCGATGACAGCGAGTGTGTAGAATCCGGCTCCGGTTACAATTCCCGCAACCGCGGACCAGAACAGGAAGATCAGATCGGTAGGGTCTTTGATCGGTGTACGGAAACGAACGATGGAGAGAGCGCCGACCATACCGAGCGAGAGCACGAGATTCGAATTAATGGCAATGATAACTACCGCAGTTATCATGGTCATCCCGATCAGAGAAACATTAAAGCTCTTGGAATACAGCACTCCGCTAAAGACTCTTTTATAGAGTAAGTAAATGAATAGACCGATAGCAAAAGCGACGGCTAACGTGATCAGAATCTGGGCGATGCTGATATCGGATACGAAGTTTTCCAAAACGGACTTCTTGATGATGTCTGAGAAATTGGTAGTATTGGTATTGCTTGTTGCAGCGTTTGTGTTCATGAATTATTGATCCTCCCAAGTGTTATATTTCAGAAATTTGCGGCACATCACATACTTGGATGCGGATTGCCGATTCAGCCCTTCCAGCTGCAGCGCAATTTTGATGTAATCCGGAATGTACTCGTCATATTTGACTTCGAGTATGATCAGATTCTCATCTATTGCCCGAATGGGTTTTAGATCTCGACTGAACAGCTCTGTCGAGTGCAGGCCGGTTCGAAGCTCCTTGTCAAACGTAATCCGTACATTTCCGTTAGGGCAGACATACGGCTCGCGGACATAATCGACAATGACTTTAGGGCGCAGCAGCTTGTGTTTCATTTCGTGATACAGCTCCATCATCAGAGGTTTATCCGGCTGATAAAGGCATTCATATTGACCAGCCATGATCTGATCCGCCATCTCCCTTGTGAGCGGCTCCTTCAGCTTCGCGATATAATCCCGGTATTTGATTTTCTTCTCAAAATGGATGGTGGTGTCGGCAACGTTATAAATCCGCATGCGGTATTTCACCCTGTCCCGGACACCCGCTAACTTCTCGTATAAAGCTTTGTTGTTGATATCGTCAAAGTACAAGCTGCGAATGTGATATTCCCCGCCAGGGCCAGCATGGTCATCGTGGGTTACCAGATTACTCAGTCGCGCCCGGATGATTTGATACTGATGAACATTCACAAAGAACTTCAGCTCGTTCCGATATTTTAATGGGGTTGTCATAATTCCACCTCGTTTCTCTCTGTCATGCGTATGCTTGTTTGCTTACAAAATCTATGCTATCAATCGTTCCTGATATCTTTCTTAAACGTGGCTGAATGTAAACTGAATGTTTTCGCAATGTAAAAACAGGGGGTAAATCAGTATCTGTTGGCTGAGTCACGTATTGAGAAGAAGAGAGGAGGGCGCAAAAGGGGTGGTCCCCCTGCTGCTGCAATTGTGGTAGGATGAGTTTATATACGGGAAGAGAATGGGACGATGGATCATGATGTATTATGTGGCTGCCCTTTGGTGTGCAGCGGCCGTACTGTTAGTGAGTCAGCCTCGAAGCGAGGTGAACCGTTGGGCCGCTTTTTTTCTATGGAGTGCCGGAATTGGCGGATTGACGGATTGGCTTGTACCTGACGGCTTTATTGCAGTCCGATATGAGCCTTGGATTCAGTTTCTGAACCATAGCTTGACTCCGTACGGCGTGTTGATATTTTGCCTGGTGTACACCCGGAAGCCTCGTAATCCCAAGCGGATGCGTCATTTCAAAACAGGCTTGTTATTGCCGGTGTTCGTGATGCTGGTTCAGGTTCTGTTGTCTGCGGATCATGGAATTCATTACGGATTGTTATTCATATGGACAGGCCCCTATTATGTGGCTGCGTGTGCCTTGCTTATTCGCGGATTATCAGAAGAGATGAACCCTCAGAAACGCAAAAATATGTGGATCACGACCTGGATCATGGTGCCTACCTTGCTTGGTGTGATGCTGTTGATCAATGTGGGAAACTTAATCGCGCCTGGTTATGATTCTTTTCGGTATGTGTCCCTATTTATCGTGTATTCGATGAGTGTTGCGTTAATCTGTACTTTTGTATATGGCGTTCTCGGTGTTCGTCTCCGGTTTGAGCGCGACCCGCTGGATCGCACGATGCAGGCTGTCAGCTCCGGTACATCAATGCTGAATCATACCATTAAGAACGAAATAGGAAAGATTGCGCTGAGCACTGAAAATGTAAGGCGGATGCTTCCTCCGGATAACGATAACGCTTTGGAACAGCTGGAGGTCATTGCCCATTCCTCGGAGCATCTTCTGGCCATGGTTGAACGGATGCAGCGGCAGATGAAGGTGTTTAAGCTTGAGGAGGCGCCAGTCCGCATAGATGAGATGCTGGCTGAGCTTATGCTTCGTGAGCAGGAGCTGTTAAGCAGACATGGTATCGAATTGAAGGTGATAAGCCGTGAGCGTCCGTGGCTGCTCATCGATGCCGTCCACGTACAGGAAGCGATGAGCAATCTCATATCAAACAGCGTTGAGGCGATGCCTGGGGGAGGTCTGATTACCATTACGGTTACGACCAATCGCAAAGGAGCAGCCATTTCGATCAAGGATAACGGAATGGGCATTCCAAGGGAGCAGCAGGCTCATGTGTTTGAGCCCTTTTTCAGCACCAAAGGTCATCAGCGGTTTAACTTCGGGCTAGGCCTGTCCTATGTGTATAATGTCATGTCGCGAAGCGGAGGCTCTGTAGGACTTGAAAGCAGCGAATCGGTCGGAACGGAGATTACGTTATATTTTCCTCGCAGCAAAATCATTCGTTTGACCGGGAGGGATGAGTTATGAATCGCATACAGATCCTGCTGGTAGAAGATGACCCGGATTGGATTAAATCGATGACCTATTATCTGAATTCGCAGGAAGATATGATCGTGGTTGGTGCGGCTGAATCGCCGGAGAAAGCAGTGGACATGGCGTTAATCCTGTCGTTTGATATCGTACTGATGGATATTCAGTTGACCTCAGGCAGGCTTGACGGCATCTACACGGCTGCCGAGATTATGGAGCGAAAGCCACATGCCAAGGTCATCATGCTGACTTCGCTCGATGATGAGCGGGTCATTACGCAATCTTTCACGGCTGGGGCTGTTAATTATATTGAAAAGTCAAGATTTAAGGAACTGCCGACAGCTATTCGCCAAGCTGTTCTTCATCCCGGGTCCATGGATGTGCTGCTTAAGGAATTCGCCCGCCTCAAGCGTGAAGAGCAGCTGCGGAACTTGACACCCGCGGAACGTGAAGTGTTTGATCTGTTGGAAGAAGGATATACTCATGCCCAAATGGAGAAGAAATTGTACAAAACCGAGAGCACACTAAAGAATCAAATTAATAAAATCTTGAAAAAGCTCGGGGCCAAGAGCGGCAAGGAGGCCGTGGAAAAGGTTCGTCGCAAAGGGATTGTGAAAGGAAACGATGGATAAGGTTTAAAATAATGATTCTGCCCGAGTTGACATAGGTAAGATGCGGAGGGGTACTACAAAATGTAGTACCTCTTTTTTGTGTGTTCTACAAAATTGAGGTCTGACGGTGTATTCGGCATGGTTGTAAAATGACTTGTAAATAGCAGGAATGTCCAGCAGAAAAGAAGAGGACATTCTGATAGGAGTTGAACACCCATGAAGAGAAGTCCGATATATATAGAACTCGATATAAAGACGGATATGGATACATTGTGGTCGTTAACGCAAATACCAGAGCAACATACACAGTGGGATTTACGCTTTTCGGAGATTCATTATTTGCCGAGGTCAGATTCAGATATCCAGCGCTTTTTATATAAAACCCGCATCGGGTTTGGACTGGAAGTGACAGGAGTAGGTGCTGCGAAGACGGTTGAACATCGGGGATCGGGAAACCGCCTGTCTACGCTGCGATTCAGCTCGGATCAGCGCATTTCTCTTATAAAAGAGGGGAGCGGCTATTGGAAGTACACGGATAGAGGGGAAGGCACCGTTACCTTCTGTACCCGGTATGATTACAGAACACGGTTCGGTATGCTGGGCGCCTGGTTTGACCGGCTACTGTTTCGCCCTCTGTTCGGCGCAGCGACGGCTTGGAGTTTTGATGTGCTGCGTTTGTGGGTGGAGAAGGATATACGGCCTTCAGCTACCATTCGGAAGGCATTCATCCATGCTTTGAGCGTATTACTTCTGGTCATACTCTGGTGCTACGAGGGGCTGGTTCCCAAGCTGCTGTTTCCGGAAGCGGGTGAGCTTGATCTTCTCCGGCAATCGGGTTTGGCAGTGGGTCAGGAAAGTCTGACCCTCACATTACTTGGTTTAAGCGAGATTGGCGCAGGATTATTGACACTGTTTTTCCATAAGAGTCGGTTGTGGTACAGACTGCTGATCATCTTGCTCATGGTCCTGATGCTTGGAGCTTGGATGATAGAGCCCGAGCTTATGAAAGCTCCGTTCAATCCGATAACACTGAGTCTACCCATGATCGGATTGTGCTTCATCGCCTCGCTGTCGGCTGAAGAGCTTCCGAGTGCTTTTCGATGTGTGCGAAAACCTGCTTCCAGGCTTAAATCCCGCAAAGGAGTGACGAACGATGACATCGATCTATGAGCGAGCGCTGGGAGCAGGGTTTAAGCAGCTTCATCCCAAAATTCAGGAGCGGTTCGGGTTCGGCAGTAAAAACCATATCGCTTCGATCGGCGAAGGTATTATGGAAGAGATCTGGTGTGCCCAATGGGCTGCTCTACCGCTATATATAGGGACGATAAGGCATATTATGTTTCCGAATCGGGGAGAAACAGTTCCATTTCAGATTGAGAACTATGCTTATCGGGATGAATGGGGGAGGGAAACCGTCACGTGGTGCCGCACCTTTAACTTCCCTGGTATTCAGCGACGCTTTGATGCCACGATGATATATAGTGAACAGCGCAGTCGTGTCGTGGATTACTTAGGGAACAAACAGCATTTGGCTGTCGACCTAAGGATCACTGCGGGTGATAACGGAGGAATTCGCATTCAGTCGGGAGAGCAGAGATTCTATGAAGGGCTGTTGGGATTTAGAGTCCCTCCATGGTTTACCGGAACGGCTGACGTATGTGAATGGTATGATGATGTGTCTCAGAAATACCGGATATCCGTTCAGGTGAGCAATCCAGTATTCGGGCCTGTCTTTCGGTATAAGGGAACCTTTCAGGCCCGGATGATTGAAGTAGGGGAAGATGGTGTTCCGCCTCATGTCAAACCCCTGCGGGTTGAGATTAGAGAGTAGAGGAGACATCCGAAGAGATGCTGCGGCCCTTGCGTTCACGGAACATGCGATAGTATAGAAACGAAGACAAGACATATAGCGTCCCGGTAATACAAAAGGTGATTGCATATCCCCAGTAGCTCCCATATGTCGTTACCAATCTGGATTGGACCGGCCCCATGGTGGCCCAGCCCAGCATAAAGGCTGTTTGTGTAACCGAATTTGCGATGCCCCTGCGGTGATCCGGCACACGATCGATCAGAATCGAGGACTGAATCGGATTGGCGGCATTCATCAAAGCTTGGCGGAACAGAAATCCAACAGATGCTATGAGGAGCACATTCGTGAAGCCGGTTAACAGTAGGAAGGGCAGGGACAAGACTTGAAAGAGGACTACGGCTCTGACAGCCCCAACCCGGTTCACAAGAGAAGGTCCGATCATCATGGATACGATCGTCATGACTTGTCCAAGTGATATTAAGATCCCAACCGCTGATAATGAAACCGAGAAACGGTTAGTGAAATACAAGTTCAAATAAGGCACGACGAGTCCTGAGCCCAGTCCAATTAACAATTGGGCGAGCGCAAATTGTCCGATGATTTTGAAATCCCTTGCAGCAGAGGTGTTTACAACATCTCGGGATTGCACGGGTGCTTCGGCAGGACACTCTCCATCAAGTGACCCAGTATCCCCGGGCTTTCGTTCCATCGTGAACAGGAGCGGCAAGAACGCGGTAAAGGTTGTCAGACCGCCAATGAATAGTGCGGTTTTCAAGCTGCTAACCTTATCCATGCCTATTGCCTGCAAGGCATCGGCCAGGAATCCGCCTCCCATGCTGCCTAACACTTGGGAAGCCAGGACAAGCGAGGCGTGAATGCTAAAGATGCGCATGCGAGCCGATTTTGCCGTATTTTCCGCCAGAAACGGGATGGCCAATACCTGAAAAAAAGATGCAAACAGACCAATGTAAATCGCAAGGCCCAGAAGGCTGAATTCGCTCTCCAAAAATGAACGAGCAATCAGTCCTGCGCCGCTTAGCAGCGCACCAAGGATCAGTATCCGCTTGCGACTGCCACGGTCTCCGATCAGACCGATTGGAATAAACATCAACGCGGTAGCCAGGGATTGAATACTGACCACTGTTCCATTCATGGAGTCATTATATCCCAGGCTTTGTATGTACAGATTATAGAGAACGCTAAACATGCCGGTACCGAACTGATACAGCACGTTAGCCAGAAAAAATAGCTTGATGTTACGCGGCCAAGAACGGATTTCGTTTGCCGACCGATGTATGAAACCCATGATGATACCTCCTAAATTTGACAGCAGCATCTCCTATTCTAGCAGGTTGGACAGTAGTGAGGAAGCATTATTATAAACAGTTTGATACAAACGTTGTACTTTAGTATTCGAAAATCATATCTACATGGATGTGGGCCTCATTTTTAGCTCTCTTCTATCGGGTATGGTTTTATTTGTGATAGGGGGTTATTCGTTCGGTTGACAATTATTATAGACGAAATTATAATATGTCTATAAATAAAGTAGAAATGTGGTGTTTATTTTGGATCTTAACGATCGTTTCTGGAATGCGTCTATAGATGAACTTAAACATGGATACATTGACGAAGGTCCCGTATGGGTATGTCTTCTGTGCGGCAAGACGTTGGAGAAAGGGATCATCTACCCGGATCAAGAGGTATTGTATGAATCGGAACGATATATGAATGTTCACATCCGCCGAGAGCATGGTTCGGTATTTCAGTATCTGTCCAGTCTTGATAAGAAGTTGACTGGACTTACTGAACATCAGAACCGGTTGCTGCAGCTCTTTTATCAAGGAAAGAATGATAAGGAGGTACAGGAAGTGCTCGGTATAGGCAGCGCATCGACGATACGTAATCACCGGTTTGCCTTGAAGGAGAAGGAAAGACAGTCCAAGGTCCTGCTGACTTTGATGGAACTGCTGAAGGATAAGGATAATCATGCACCGGCATTCGTTGAAATACCTATGCAAGCTAAGATGATAGATGAGCGTTACAATGTTACGGAGGAAGAGAGACAGACGATATTGGCCAAAGTGTTTCCAGAAGGAACCGATGGACCACTTAAGACGTTTAAGCTCAAAGAGAAACAGAAGTACGTTGTACTCCGTGAAATTGCTGCTCGATTGGAGCCTGGAGTCATCTATTCGGAGCAGGAGGTTAATGACATGATCGGCAGGGAAAACCCCGATTATGTTACGATTCGCCGATATTTGATTGAATATGGTTTTTTGGATCGTAAGGATGATGGAAGCCAGTACTGGTTAACGACATAAGCATTAAAATGCCAAGATAGGGAGGATCATACCATGAGTCGCAGACAGGAACTGAATCAAATATATAAGGAAATCAAGATAGAAGCTGGTGTTTATCAGATTCGTAATACAAAGAACGGGAAAATATGGGTTGCCGGGACGAATAACCTGAAAACTATAAACGGCAAGCGGTTTGAGCTGCAGATGGGAACTAGTTACAATAAGACGCTGCAGCAGGAATGGAAAGAGTATGGGGAAGATGCGTTTGTCTTTGAGATTCTGGAGAAGATCGAACCGAAGGAAGATCCGTATTATGATCTGAAGGATGTTATCAGCAAGCGGGAAGCGTTTTGGATCGAAAAGCTCGAGCCTTTTGGAGAAAAAGGATATAACTCGGTAAGAAAATAAGGCTTTTGTGTGGCAAATGCCTTGTAGGATATGAAATCGCATGCCTTTCAATTGCAATGCCGTGCAAGGGTAAGATATGATGATTTTAGCGGCTTAAATCGCTTCCTTTCCTACTTTTTACTACACGAAAGCGAGACGTGAACACGATAATGAGATCCATTGCATGGGTGACCGACAGCACGAGTACCATTGATCCTGAATTTGCCAAGGACAATCATATTTATGTTGTACCATTGAGGTTGATTCTTGGACAGGAGGCTTACAGGGAAGGAATCGATATTTCCGCGGAAACCTTCTATGAAAGAATGAAAGATGAACTAAACGTCAGCAGCTCACAGCCACCGATCGGTGAATTTATCGATTTGTATGAAGCTCTGAAAGAGAAATACGATGATATCATTGCGATTCATTGTTCGTCCGAGCTTAGTGGCACATTGAATTCATCCATACAGGCGGCAGAGATTGCGGAGGTATCCGTCGTTGGCATTGATTCCCAAGCCGGGGCGTTTCCGGTGCGTGAAATGATCATGTCCGGTATTCAGTGGTATCGTCAAGGGGATACTGTTCAGGTAATCAAAGATAAAATTCAGTCCATGGTACAAAATATGTCGTTCTATCTCATTCCGGCAAGCCTTCACCGTCTTCACAGCAGCGGCCGAGTGTCCGGAACCCAGCTGATTCTGAGCAATTTGCTGCGCATACATCTTTTGCTGCGTTTTGATGAAGGTAAAGTTATTGTGGAAGAGAAGATTCGAACGTTCAAGAAGGCCAAGCAGAAGATGCTCGAGCTTATGAAAACGGATCTACAGAAAATTAAGAAGGTGTGCATTATGCACGCGAACAATGTTGAAGAGGCTGAGGAGATTCAGAAGGAGATCCGAGGCGAGCATCCATGGCTGAAGACCGAAATTATGACCTTTATTCCGGTTGCGGGCATCCATGCAGGAGAAGGCACGATCGCCATGTCGTGGATTAGAAATCATTCCGCTTTTTCTTAGTAATATTTTAGATAAGCCTGCAGATAATATCTGCAGGCTTTTACCGTGCCCCCGATTCTGTAACAGCAATGTGGTTGAATATGTAATAAAGAATGTTCCAGGAAAGGGTGGAGGTAAAGATGAAGGTAATCATTACGCAAGCCGAGGCCATGCAAAAGAATATCTGGGATGATATTATGCTGATGTTTGGCAGAACTGATGAGGATGAAGTGTGGGATACGGAGCAGTTCATCTTAACAGAGGAGCAGGCGCGAAAGCTTGGTCTGCTCAAATAGATGGCCAACAGCCGCATCGGTTGCGGCTGTTCTCATCTGATCAGGAGCTTGGACTGGAATTAATTTCATGCTTGTCATGGAAGGACTCTGGTGATAGGAGAACGAATATATTTAGGGTGAGATAGAAGGAAGGTGACCCAATTGGGGCGTAGACTCCAGTGGATATGGATATCGATACTGGCAGCCGTCTTGCTGCTTGCCCTGGCAGGTTGCAAGGACGGATCCGGAAGGGGCATTTCCGGAGATAATGGTCAAGAAGCTGCTCCATCGTCGCAAGGGCAGAAACAACAGGAGCAGGAGCCGCCGCAAGAAGAACCGGATAAGACCCAACCTCTTCCTGGCAGCGCCGGGGAAGTCGAGAACGGGAATTTGCCGAGCAATAGCAAAACGGAAGCTGCAGTTACTGAGCTGATGTCCGGTATGACTGTGAAGGAGAAGATCGGTCAGTTGGTTCTGGTCGGACTTGAAGGTACGAAGATGGATGAGACATCGCTTAAATTGATCAAGGATTATCAAGTAGGCGGCTTTATCTTTTTCAAAGACAATATCACGAGCACACAGCAATCCGTGAAGCTGTTTAATGAGCTCAAACAAGCCAATGCAGTGAATCCTGTGCCGCTATGGCTAAGCATTGATGAAGAGGGTGGACGGGTTACCCGTTTTCCAGAGGAGTACGTCAAACTGCCGTCCAGCGGTAAGGTAGGCAGCCAACAGAATCGAGAACTGACCAAGCGTGTTGGCGGTCTTATCGCAGAGAAAGTATCGGGACTCGGACTCAATATGGTATTTGCTCCGGTGCTCGATATTAATAGCAATCCAAACAATCCGGTTATCGGCGATCGGTCCTTCGGTTCGAGCGCAGATGTCGTAAGCGAACAGGGTATCGCCTCCATGAAAGGAATTCAGGAGAGTGGAGTTGTTCCTGTCGTGAAGCATTTTCCCGGCCATGGAGATACTTCGGTCGATTCTCATCTTGGGCTTCCTGTTGTTGAACATGATCTGAAACGGCTGCACAAGATGGAGTTGGTTCCATTCAAGCAAGCGATCGATGAGGGTGCCGATGTGGTAATGGTTGCCCACCTGTTGATGAAAAGCATCGATCCGGATACTCCATCCTCCTATTCAAAACCGGTAATCAACGATCTATTAAGAGAAGAGATGGGATTTAAGGGTGTTGTTATCACGGATGATATGACGATGGGTGCTGTTTCCGGTAATACGGATGTTGGCGAAGCTTCCGTGAAATCCATCCTGGCGGGGAGTAATATCGTACTGATCGGACATGAATACGATATGGAGATAGCCGTCATTCAGGCATTGACCGACGCGGTTGAGAAAGGCGTAATCTCGGAGGAAATGCTGGACGATCGAGTAAGGACCACGCTTGTACTTAAGCAGAAATATCAGTTGAACGATGAGCCAGTGAAAGCACCGAATGTAGAGCGGTTGAATCAGAAGACAAAACAAGTACTAGAAGAGATGAAATAAACGTAATTATGAATGAGGACAAATTCTCACTGGTTCCATCAATTCACAATTCATTCTTAACATCAAAAAATGTAGAGTGAGTAAAAAACCCGATCTCAGCTGAGATCGGGTGAATAGACTAGAATATATTAGAAGTTGATATAAAGTAAAAAACGTGCTAAAATGAAGGATAAATAACTATTGGCTTAAGTCATAATAACCTAATGCTAGAATAGCATGAAAATTTGGGATTGTCAACAGGGGGGCATAGAATGGAGAACCGTCAGAGCGCGGATTTTGCATTGGAACGAGAGGTTGCGGATACAGAGAAAACGGCAAATTCTCCGACAGAGGATTTTTCTGTTCACGACGATCTCACACTACCGCCAGGCATCAAGATTAGTGATCCAGTTCGTATGTATTTAAAAGAAATCGGTCGTGTTCCCCTTCTATCTGCCGATGAAGAAGTGGAACTATCCAAACGAATAGAGGAGGGAGATGAAGAAGCGAAACGCCGTTTGGCGGAAGCGAATCTTCGTCTCGTTGTAAGTATAGCAAGGCGCTATGCCGGTCGGGGAATGCAATTCCTTGATTTGATCCAGGAAGGCAATATGGGCTTGATCAAGGCTGTGGAGAAATTCGACTACTCCAAAGGCTTTAAATTTAGTACGTATGCCACTTGGTGGATCCGTCAGGCTATTACCCGCTCTATTGCAGACCAAGCAAGAACGATCCGGATTCCAGTGCATATGGTAGAAACCATTAACAAACTGGTACGTGTATCAAGACAACTGCTTCAAGAGCTTGGACGCGAACCGACACCGGAAGAAATCGGCAAAGAGATGGACATTAGCCCGGAGAAAGTGCGGGAGATTCAGAAAGTATCTCAAGAACCTGTATCCTTGGAAACGCCGGTTGGTGAAGAAAGTGACTCTAATCTGGGAGATTTCATCGAGGATCAGGATGCCTTGGCACCTGCAGATGCTGCGGCGTTTGAGCTGCTGAAGGAGCAGCTGGAAGAAGTGCTGGATACACTCACTGAGCGTGAAGAGAACGTACTTCGTTTACGCTTTGGACTTGAGGATGGACGTACCCGTACGCTGGAAGAAGTGGGGCAGGTGTTTGGTGTTACTCGTGAACGCATCCGGCAGATCGAGGCGAAAGCACTCCGTAAATTGCGTCATCCGAGCCGCAGTAAGCGTCTCAAGGACTTCCTTGAATAATTTTGTAATAAATGGAACGAACTGAAGTGATAAATCCTTGGGTACGGCCTGCCGGCTGTACACCAAGGTTTTTTGCTGTTCTCCCAGGAGATTCTCCCCCAATTGACACCACATAAGAAGTTGCATCATAATGATGTAACATCCCTACATGGGTAAGGTTTTTGCTGTGTTGAATGTGAAGAATAGGGAGTGACATGTCTACGATGACTTTACATACATCTGCTATCGACCGACTGTGCAAACGCAATGTAGAGTTGGCGGCTTTTTCAACTTACGGAATTGGAGGTATGGCCAACTATCTCGCCATGCCTGAATCCTCCTCTGACCTGGCGGACCTGCTTCAGGATTGCAATAAACGCGGGATCCCTTGGTATATTTTCGGAATGGGTTCTAATATCCTTTTTCCAGATGAACCGAAACATGATCTGGTATTTATATCGCTCAAAAACTTAGTAGAGCTTCAGGTGTCCAATGGAAAATGGTATGTTTCCTCCGGAACCCCCATGTCTATGCTCTCCCTGATGGGTTTAATGGGCGGGACGGACTTGCTGGATTTTACTTTTTTGCTGCCGGGCTGTTTAGGAGCGGGCATCTATATGAATGCCAAATATAACGCCCGTCAGATATGCGATATATTGGATGTCGTTTATTATATTGATACAACAGACCCGAGCTTGAAGGTGCAGTCACTCGCGGCAGCGGACTGTTTATTTGCTTACAAACAATCGATTTTTCAGATGAACCCATGGATTATCGTAGGCGCTGATCTCAACATTCCGGTAAGCTCGGAAGAACAGATCGATATGACCTCCGTACTGCTTAAGGATTGGAAAGCTCGCGGCAGCCATCCATCCTCATTGCCATCATTCTTCTCATTCTTCCTGGGAGAGGTTCATGCGCTGGCCGGAAAAGGGATTGAGACACCACAGGCGATGCTGGATATCATTAAGTATCGGACGAGTAAACGCCATTTCGATTTCCCGTCCTGTGGTTCGGTATTTAAGAATAATTATGATTATGGTGTTGCAGTAGGCTCGCTCGTAGATCAGCTGAATATGAAAGGAACGGAATATGGTGGCGCCATTATTTCCCCTCATCACGGAAATATGATACTGAACCAGAAGAATGCCAAGGCTGCTGATATTCTGTACTTGATAAATTTGATCTCCGAGTCGATTAATACCCACTATGGATTTGTTCCCGAGCCGGAGATTGTACTGGTCTAAATCGGCAGTAAAATAATCTCTGTAAAGAAATTGGAATAAGTAGAATTTAATGATATAAAACGCTATAATCAGATAGGAATCATCCGTTTATTGGAATAAACGATGAAATTCATGTTGCGAGAGGGGTACCATGTATGGCTAAAACATTAATTTTTGGACACAAAAATCCGGATACGGACACGATCTGTTCTGCTATTGCTTATGCTGATTTGAAGAATCAACTCGGGCTTTCCGCCGAGCCTGTACGGCTTGGTGACGTTAATGGCGAAACGCAATATGCGCTCGATTTCTTCAAGGTGGAGGCGCCGCGTTTCGTCGAGACGGTAGCGAACGAAGCACAAGAAGTTATTCTCGTGGACCATAACGAACGTCAGCAAAGTGCGAGCGATATTGATCAAGTTCGCGTGATTGAGGTTATCGACCATCACCGCATCGCGAACTTCGAAACAAGCCAGCCGCTATACTACCGTGCCGAGCCTGTTGGCTGCACAGCTACTATTCTGAACAAGATCTACAAGGAGAAAGGCGTCTCCGTTCGTAAAGAGATCGCTGGTCTGATGCTCTCCGCGATCATTTCAGACTCACTGTTGTTCAAATCCCCGACTTGCACAGAGGAAGATGTAGCAGCTGCACGTGAGCTGGCTGAGATTGCAGGCGTGGATGCAGAGAGCTATGGACTGGACATGCTTAAGGCTGGTGCAGATCTGAGTGATAAATCCATCGCGCAATTGATTTCCCTGGATGCCAAGGAATTCCAAATGGGTGGAGCCAAGGTTGAAATTGCTCAGGTCAATGCAGTCGATACGAATGATGTACTGTCCCGTCAAGCCGAACTTGAAGATGCTATTCAGGCGATTATCGCGGAGAAGAATCTTGATTTGTTCGTATTGGTTGTGACTGATATTCTTAACAACGATTCTATCGCTCTTGCACTTGGTAAAGAGTCCAAAGCGGTTGAGAAGGCGTATAATGTATCCTTATCTGATAATAAGGCTCTTCTTAAAGGCATTGTTTCCCGTAAATCGCAGATCGTTCCTGTTCTGACTGAAGCATTTACTCAATAATTATTTTCTCATATAAACAAGTCTGACTATGACTGAGGAACTCAGCGGGTCGGGCTTGTTTTGTTGTGCTTAGTTGTCAGCCTTATCCCTCTGGGACGTTTGTCGACTCGTAACATTCGAATGTGGCTTGAAGGGCTTGTTTACGAAGATGGAAAGATTGAAGCATTGTAATGAATTTACGACGAAATGACATCCTTTTTCCAGCGAATGTTCTTATAATGAAGATACTGATCTGCCAAAGCGTTTCAAGTCCCAGGAATTGGGTTAATATTGATCAATGAATATTGAATCGGGCGCAGATGGTATTGGATTAATCGACATTACGTCAAGAATTAGAAGGAGCGATTAGAAGATGAAGAAGTCGGCTTGGAAATTGGGATCGATGATGCTGCTTGTACTCCTCATGATGACAACTGTTGGCGTGGCCTCTAGCAACCAATATGAGCCGGTTCCGGATGCTTCGAATCAAGAAGCTGCTTACATAAATAAACTTGAGATCAGAGACGGCAAGGTCTATCTGGAAGTGGATCCGATCGAGTGGTATGAAGGAGAGGAAGCGAATCGGGTATTCCGTGAACGTGAACAGGATCCGGAAATGACGGAAGCTCCTGACGGTTATTATATCGTAAACGATACGGAAGAGCAGATTGAACTACCGGTAGCCGATGACGCAGAAGTACTGCTTCAATTATACGACCATACTGGTCGGTATGAGGATGCTCAGATTTCCTGGAACCAATTAGTGGATTTGAACAAATTTATTAATATTTATAAAAAAGACGATATCGTGGATATGAAATGGTTCCCATTCCATCTCACGATTGAAGATGGCAAGGTAGTGAAGATTATCCAGCAATATGTTCCGTAAATGCACGAATAAAACAGATGATAAATAAGAGCCGCTCTATCTCGGTTAATCATAACCGTGGAGCGGCTCTTGTTATGTCTTCTTACAATAAATACCCACTTAGAAACAGAAATGTTATCGGGTATGCTTCATCGGTTTGAGTTTGCCATTCACGACATCGCTGACGAATGGTGCAATGCGGGACTTGCGTTCAGCGTATTCTTCCTTTGTAATCTTGCCTTCGGTGAGCTTTCGATCAAGTCTCTTAGTGAGTGCCTGGACTTGCTGATCAATGACAGCCTGGACAGGCACATCACGTTCTTTCGCGATTTGGGCCAGTGATTTTCCGGAATGCAGCGATTGTTTGAGTTCTTCCGGTGTTGTTTTTAAAAGCTTCGCCAGTTCTTCTCGATCTGAGATCAGTCTTCCATGCCGATAAGGGCTTTTATGTTGATGCCAGCCACCCTTGGCGTCAAGCAGTTTGTCCGCCACAGCCGAGTAATCCATAGTTTCTCCCAACTTTTGCGGATGCGAGGAAACCCGGGCCTTCAACAGCTCAATGAGTTTAGCTTTCATAGCTTCGCGTGCAATGCCTTGCTCCTTGGCGATGTCTGCCAGGGTTGACGTCTTGAGTTTATCCTTGAGAACCTGAGGTTCCAGCTTAAGGAATTTAGATAGGTCCATAAACATATGACCGAATTTTTGTGGTCTGTGTTCGTTCTTGGCCGACGGGACTACTGTGGAATCCCCTGGCTGTCCGTGCGGTTCTGCAGAAACCGTGGAAGGTACAGCAAAACTCATGACGACAGCGATGGCGAGAACCGCCGAGCGCTGTATTAATTTCAAGAATGTTGCCATTGTTATTTACCGCCTCTCTTGCTTGGTGTTAGTTTTTGCGTTCTTTGTTTTACCCGGAAATCTGAATCATCTATAAAGTATCCTTAATACTAGTCAAACATACATAATTTTCAAAACTAGTGAAGAAGCCGTCATTCTATGAAACTATCGACTCTTTTTCGCTAATATGCTATCATGGAGTCCTGATAACGTAGTAAAGTGTAAAAGCAGTTTTGTATATTACTGGATTGCTAGAAATCCTGAATATCACTGCGTTTATGACAACAAGGGGGCTTTTTTGGTGAGAAAGATAGCATTAGTATTAGCGGGGGTTATGCTCTTATTGACCGTAGTTGGATGCTCAAAATCCGCAAGCGGGGGAAATGAACTGGTGGTCGGAATTGACGACAAGTTCGCGCCTATGGGATTCCGGGATGAGAACAATGATCTTGTAGGGTTTGATATCGATTATGCACGCGCAGCTGCTGAAAAAATGGGCAAGGAAATCAAGTTTCAGCCCATCGACTGGAAAGCGAAAGAATCTGAGCTCAGCAGTGGGCGCATTGACTTGATATGGAATGGATATACGATCACTGACGAGCGCAAAGAGAAGGTGCTCTTTACAAAGCCTTATCTTGAGAACAGTCAGGTTGTGACGGTACTGGCGGATTCCGATATTAGCTCCCTCAGCGATTTGGCTGGGAAAGAAGTCGGCTTGCAGGCCTTATCTTCGGCGGCGGATGCTCTAAGCACAAATGAAATTCATGATCAAATCAAGAAAATTAACGAGTTTCCGGATAATGTACTGGCTTTGGGCGATTTAAAGAATGGGCGTGTGGATGCCGTAGTCATTGACGAAGTTGTATTGAAATATTACATGTCCAAGGAAGAAGGCACTTATAGAATCCTTGACGAACACTTGGCTCCTGAACAATACGGAATCGGAGTTAAAAAAGGGAATGAGGACCTGTTGAACAGTCTGCAGAAGGCTCTGGATGATATGAACGCCGATGGTACTGCAGCCAAGATTTCCGAGAAATGGTTCGGCGAGGATAAAGTACTGAAATAGGATGTTCACCGAGGATGTTAATCGATCCTCTCATAAATTCTCTAAGAAACCGGACTTTATCAAAGGATCCGGTTTTCTGTTCCCATCCTTGGAATTACGAAGAAAATAGGAAGAGTTCCGATCCTTTATGAAGCTCTTCTAATAGGAGTTAAGTATAATGAGTATGGATTATATCATTCAAATCGGCAAGCCGATGCTGGAAGGTGCACAGACGACGATCCTGTTATTCTTCATCGCCATTCTGGCCTCGATCCCGCTCGGCTTTGTATTCACGCTAATGGTCAGAAGTGCCATTAAGCCGCTGGCTTGGTTCGCTAATGCCTATATTTATGTGTTTCGCGGGACTCCGCTGCTGCTGCAAATGCTGTTCTTCTGTTTCGGATTGCCGGTATTACCGATCATCGGGGAGTATCTTGTATTGGATCGTTTTGTCGCTGCTTGTTTGGCATTTGTATTAAACTACGCTGCTTATTTTGCTGAGATATTCCGTGGAGGATTACTGGCAATTGACAAAGGGCAGTACGAAGCTTCCAAGGTACTGGGGCTGAATCGATTTCAGACCACGACCAAGGTCATATTACCGCAAATGTTCCGCGTAGCACTGCCGGCTGTTTCTAACGAATCTATTACACTGGTAAAGGATACGGCACTGTTGTACGCTGTGGCTGTACCCGAGCTGCTTCATTTCGCCTATACGGCGGTCAATCGTGACTTTACGATCATGCCGTTCGTGATTGCCGGGGTTATTTATTTGCTGATGACACTTGTGTTAACAGTATTCTTTAAATTCTTGGAACGTCGATTTAAATATGAGTAAAAGGACTGTCGTGTGATGGCCATTATTGAAGTAACGCAGATGAAAAAGTCTTTTGGCTCATTGGATGTGCTGAAGGACGTCAGCTTTGAAATTCAGAAGAATGAAGTGATTGCCGTTATTGGGCCTTCCGGTTCGGGCAAGAGCACCATGCTCCGCAGTCTGGTGCATTTGGAGGAGGTCAATGGGGGATCAATCAAGGTGCAGGATCAGTATCTCGTGAAGGATGGGATCTATTCAAGCCAAGCACAGATTAAGGCGATTACATCCCGGATGGGCATGGTGTTTCAGCATTTTAATCTGTTTCCTCATCTTACGGTGCAAGAAAATCTCGGACTGGCTCCTAAATATGTAAAGAAACAAACCAAGGAAGAAGTTAGGGTAAATGCTGCTTCACTATTGCAGAAGGTAGGATTGTCGGACAAAGCAGATGTATATCCAGGCAATCTATCAGGTGGACAGAAGCAGCGTGTTGCCATCGCGAGAGCACTCATGATGAATCCGGATATTATGCTCTTTGATGAACCGACATCAGCACTGGACCCGGAATTGACAGGTGAAGTGTTAGCGGTCATCAAACAGCTGGCTGAGGAGCATATGACGATGGTGATTGTGACGCATGAGATGAGTTTTGCCAAGGAAGTGGCAGACCGGATTATCTTCATGGATAACGGACTAGTCGTCGAATCGGGAACACCGGATCAAATATTTAACCAACCGAAAATGGAGCGGACTCGGGAATTCTTAAACCGGGCGACGCGATAGGGAGTACTGGCTGGGGCTGGATCGGAAGATCGGCTTTCGGTCAGTTTTTTATGTAACAACGTATTATCTTTAAAAAAGATAGCTTGACGGATTCATGTTATACCTCTACCAAATAACGCGAGGAGCGGATTGAGTCATTAGTCATGTTGTTAAATTAGAGAAGGTCTTCCATTAGTTTATCAACTTTTGGGAGGCCTTTTCTTTCATATTGGCAGTCATTTGCGGAGCATCGCCAGCAGCAAAAGGACAACCGACCCGATAATAATATAGAGGCAGCCTCTTCCGAACGTCTCCATCTTCCATCAGCTCCTTTGTTTAAGACAACGTGGAAGACAAGAGCGAGGTTGCATATATTTTTCCATTACATGAGAAGTTAGGCACGAGATAAGCATACTGTCATTGGCCGAATGAGCACTCCATTTGGTTTACAGATACACGTAAGTAAAATATGAAAAGCATACCAGATCAAGTGTTTTTTCAAGAGAGAAAAGACCGCCCCGCCATTGGACGATGGCATGGGCGGCTTAAGTCGGTTATGCGACAGAATGGAGTTTGAGTATGACCAGCCCCAGGTCGGCGATATCGATAAGACCGTCACCGTTGATGTCCAAGTCGCGGGTATCCTCGTTTACGATGGTGCCCACGAATTTAGCGACCATCATCACATCCAGCAGGTCAACGGTGCCGTCATTGTTGACATCCTCCGCCACTACTTTGACAATGCTCACATGCTTTACGATATCTTCGTTGATATAATGAAGCTTCCCTGTCTCGTCCGCATTTGCGAGTGTCCAGGAGGAGCCTGCTGCAAACGTAATGGAGGCATTCCCGACCAGATTCAATGCCTTGAAGCTGAGCGTGAACACATCCGTGTCACCGGTAACGCTGCGGTCTCCAGTCAGACTGGATGTAACAACCGCTTTGCCAGGCTCCGAGGCGATGTTCATGTACGTGCCGTCACCTGCAAACTGGCCCGCCTGCGTAACGTCGACCAATTCCAATTTGGAAGCATCGTAGCTGATCAGCGAATGTACGCTGTACAAAAGATCGGCATCCGCAGCCTTAACGGTGACCTCGAATGTTTCACCGGTTTTGGCTTCCGCAGGTGCCGCAAGATCGAAGCTAATTCGGTCGTTCCCTGGGGTCTCCGGTTCTTCCGCCAAATTCATCGTGATCCGATACATTTGGGTTCGATTGAAGGACGGGGCGTAGTATATATGGCCGTCCGGTCCGAGCGTGAATGATTCGGTATCAGCCAGTTCGATGAATTCGAACGTAGCCGGGTCGATCGCATACAGCTTCTTCGTCAGGTTGGCAATGAGAATGCCTTCCTTGCTCCACACCAGATCATAGTTGCCCCAGCGCAGGGCGGTCCCGCTGTCGGCAGGATTGATGTGAAAGTATTTGATGACTTGAAACGTATTTGGCTCGAGCGCAAATACATAACCGTTCACACCGCCCCACAGCAGTCCATCCGGACCGAAGGTCAGGCCGCCGATCGCAGGCGGGTTGGAGAGACCGGGAATGTCCAGGGATGCTTCCATGATCTTCTCTTCTTTAACCGTATCCCATACGAACAGTTTGGCTTCCGTGGTTTTCGGATCAACGGCCATGCCGCCGTTGATGCTAGTGGATCCGTACAGCTTCCCGTCTCTGTAGGCAAGGGAAACGACGCTCTGATCCTGCACGACGTTGCGGAACACGCGGTAAGCGGTGGAAGGATCCGCTGCGGTCGGATCAAAAACGGTAATGGCTCCACCAAGCTCGCCGTAGGTCGAGACGGAACCGAAGTAGATTTTTTCGCCAGCAAGGACGCTTGCACCGATTCGATCCTGACCGTTGCCCAAGGTGACCAGCTTCTTCGGATTGCCGGTTCCATCCGGTTGATCCAGATCGTATTCGTAGATGTCCCCGCCAGGGTATACGCCGAAGTACATCCGGTTGCCGTGAGTCTCGACTGCGCCGGCCTGCCCCATGCTGAAGGTCTTAGCGGTATTGGATGCGATATCGTATGCTGCCGCCTTGGAAGCCTGCATGCCGGTGACATAAATTTTGCCGTCTGGCCCGTTGACGAATTTGTGAGTGATGGTTGCTGAAGATGGTAAAATATTTTCATATCGTTTCACGGTTTTCGTCTGCGGATTGAAGAACACGATGATGCCGCTGAAATTCATCGTGACAAGACTCGTGCCCGGCAAATCTGGATCATCGACCTGCACCCAATTCGCGCCCCTGAACGCTGTTTCGTATTCCATTCCGGAATCGCCTACTTCATATGTCACGGTATCAAAGGTTTTGATTTTTTTGTCGGCTGGAAGGTAGATCTTTCCGTTTAAAGATTCTTTCGGCAGATGAAGACCTGACGAGCTCTTCTCGATCACGACATCGAGCCACTCCCCGGCTTCAATATCGTAAATGTAGCGCTTCTGCGGTGTATCGTAACGGATGATAAGGAACTTGTCATCGACAATGCTGAGATCATACACATAACCGGTTTCGTTCAGGGAGGAAGCAATCTCAACCTTTACCCCGGTCTCGACATTTACTTTATACACCTTGCTGTGGGATGTCCCAGCATAAATATACCCGTTGCTGTAATCAATGGAACGCACGTACTGCTGCCCTGCACCATCGACCATAATGCCGTAATCGCGGCTCTCCTTGGTGGCCGGATCATACTTCAATACCCGTCCTCCTGGCCCTGCGCCGATATAGACAGCACCTGCCTCATCGATGGCAAGACACCAGAACACGCTCTCGGTCGGATGCGTATATACTTTCTTGACTTCCTTGGCAACGGGGGAGTAAGCCCACAGTTGTCCGGCCGATGTGATGTACACCGTGCCGTCTGGCGCGATCTCATGATTCCATACTTCGCCGCCGCCTTCAAGCGGCAGACTGCGGATGACCCGATAGTCGTCAAGATCAACGACGTGGAACATTGGTGGAATGCCTTTTACAGTCGTATACATGATGTTCTTGCCGTCCTCAATGCCGGCTTCGCCGTCCATCAAACCGACAACATCAGAAATTGGCAGCGTTCTGAACTCTGGCTCGCCGAACTTGATGTCGTCGAGACTTGCTCCCGGCTGGCCCGTATTCTGTCCGATTGAAATCAGCTTCACAATATTTTCGAAAACGGACTGGGTGCCGTTAAGCTGCGCTCCCTTGGCTAGCATAAGCCATGTGCTTCCGCTATCCTCTATGACGTTGAATGTAATTTTGGCGACATCGCTGTCTCCATCGATTTCCTCCAGCAAGCTTCCCTCCAGATGGATAATACCGTTCTCTAATTCCGACGAGAAGGTGGCCCCTTCATCGCCAAACGCACCGGCAGGCTCCACCTTGGCGATCTCAAGCATGGACGGATCGTAATGAATGGAGGCGGTAACGCTTGAAATATCCATGCCTTCCGTCAAACTCAGCATGGTGCTGATGGTATCCCCTTGCTCCGCCGTAGGAGGAGCCGACAAATTCAGCTTCCCTGGAACCTGGATCGGTTGTTCGTAGGACATCGTGATGTCGTCATAATAAGCGGTCGCCCGGCTGTAAGCGGTCGTGTATAAAATAATTCTGGCATACGCCGCATTCGCCGGTGCAACCAGACTTGTAGACGCCGAGGTCCACTGCTTCACAGGGAAGCCCTTTGAGGTCTCGTTATGAAGAGGCTTTTCAGCAATGGATTTATCGGACGCATCAAAATAGCGGAGGTTCAAGCTTGCCGTGCCGCTGTCCTCCATATACACCGAGGCGGTCACGGTATACGTGACACCACTCGTAACATAAAGCTTGCCGCTCATGAGGGCGACGGAATTCGTTTGCGATGTATCGGTGATTTTCAGGCTCTGATTGCCGCTATGGCTGTTCTCCGTGGAAACGGTATAAGTATAATCGCCCTCCTTCACGGCAAACATGCTGCTCCAGCCCGGAATGGTTGCTCCCGGAGCGCTATCCTCAAATCCAGGATTCGTCAGCGGCATGTTGACGGATTCGGAAGCAGCTATATCACCCGCGAGCGCAAGCTCTGAAGCCGAAGCAGCGGGGGACATGGATAGAAACAACGAAGCTGCCAGCGTTATGGACAGCAGGGAAGCGAGACTTTTCTTCAAATTGCGAAAGCAGGTGTACAAAGAAATCCCTCCCGGTTGAAAGATGAAGAATTTACTGCTAAGGAAAAGGTTAATCCCGCCTCGATATTCCCATTAAATGCACTTACCTGACTCGGTACAGACGAATTGATTGAAGGACTGGACTTCTTACCTGGACTCGGGGAGATTTGGAAAGACAGCTCCTTCGTTATCTCGAGCGGCAGAATCCGGAGATCATTCTTTTCATGTCCATTTAAATAGTTCTCCGTTGTAACCGCTTTCAAGTTGTCCAATTGAAGAGTGGCTGGGCCCGATTTTAAGGCTGTAAATGTCACTTCAGCTACTTGAAGCTTTTTCTTATAGGACGTATCCTTGCTGTCCTTGCGGATCAATGCGGCTGTAATTTGTCCCTCTTCGTTCTGCGAACCGGATTGATAGTTGATGTAGCGATTCGAAATCTTCATTTCTTCATATCGAAGTAGGCTGGAATTGTAATTCAGACGGAATTGCAAACCATATAAATCCTGTACTTGTGAGGCGTTAACGCGGATTTTAATCTTGGATCCAGGTTTGAGAGCATTAGGCACTCTTTCTAACTCAAGTAATCCGCCTGAAGCTGATGCTTGATATGGGGCAAACTGGCTGAAGAACAGCATGAAGATCATGATAGCAAGGCCGTATTTTTTTCTCAACGTGATACACCTCCAGTGAGATTGGATGTTTTTCTTTAGCAAAATGCCTGCCGACTGGCGAGGTACAACCTCCTTTCTTAACAATTCATTACAGACTAATTCTTTATGCATCGTGGTTCCTATGAGGTATACAAAAATGATAAATGCTATCAAGTATACTGTCAATGTCCTTAAATAGAGAATAAACTGGGTTATATGTGGTATAAATAATGTGTGAAAAATCCTTGATATGGTATACTATCCCTACATGAACATTGCCTATTTTGGTGAACGGGGAGTATTGAAGATGAGCAACAAACCTGATCGAGTCACATTTCAGAAGCGTTTGGATGAGATGGTGAGCACACTTCGCCGCGACATTCTCACCTCGGTCCGCCCACCTGGGGATTATCTGCCCTCTGAGCTGGCGTTGGCAGAGCAGTACATGCTTAGTAAAAAGTCTGTCCGCAAGGGACTTGAACTGCTTGTGGAGGAAGGATTGATAACGAAAGAGCCGCGCGTGGGCAACAGGATCAACGATCCTGCTCCTGTGCCGAGGGTATCGCTGAAGCTCGGATGCTATCCTTCTTTGGATGATGAGATGGATTTGAAAGGATTGCTTAAGCAGTTTCATCAGCAATATCCTCACATCTTGGTGGATACAATCGCGCTGCCTTACACGAACTATCCTGAAGTAATCTCGGGGTATCTGGATAACGGATGGCTGGATGTGCTCTCTCTAAATACGTGGAATTTCCGCGAAATGCTGGAGCATGGCGAACTGGACCGATTCGTTCCGCAGGAACCGGATCCGGAAGCGTATTCGTTTCTGCGGAATTATTTTGCGCATGAAGGCAAACTGTACGCCCGGCCGCTCACTTTTTCGCCGGTTGTGCTATGTTATAACAAAACCTTATTCAGGAAGTGGGGTATACCTGAACCCGATAGCAGCTGGTCATGGAAGCAGCTGGCGGAGACAGCGGTCCAAATCCAGAAAGACCATCATCTATTCGGCTTCTACGCCCATATCGCCTCGACGAACCGGTTTCCCATCCTACTGCTGCAGAAGCACTTTCGGTTCGCACAAGAGCACGGCGAATATCGTTATGACGATCCGAAGCTGTGGGAAAGCTTAGGCATGTTCCGGGATATTATCTACCGACAGGGGCTGTCGGCCTCTTTTCTCTCCGAATCGGACGGGGACGCTGAAAAACTGTTTATACAACAGAAGACGGCCATGGTTATGACGACGTACTATGGATTAAAAATGCTGAAGCATGCCGATTTCGCCTATGACCTTGCTCCGCTGCCTTATGAAAACAGCGCGAAAACGTTACTGCTCGTGACTGGCCTTGCGATCAACCGGCAATCGAAGCAGAAGGAAGCAGCGGGGCTGTTGGTCGATTTTCTTAGCTCGGCATCGGCCCAGCTGCATATCCGCAAGGAGACGCTGAGTATTCCTGCCAAGAAATCTCCGGCGGAATGGGACGGTCCGGAGAAGATGTATCGGCCATCGCGTTTTAACCTGTACCGCGAGATCGTTCCAACCTTCAGCAGCTATGCGGATTTGGGCATAACGATGGAGGAGCTGCACCGACTCCGAAATGAGTTGAAGCTGTTTTGGGCGAATATGGAGCAGGCCGAAGACGCCTCCGCCCGTCTCGGGAACAGGCTTGAGGTGAAGTCCTGATTTTAGCCCAATCTGTCTAATTTTCTCAGTGCTATAAGTGAGGAATTAGACTTTTTATATTTGATTTTCTTAGCGTTGTAATTTCGAATGAAGCACTCTTTTGAATTAGCTGCCGGATCATGATAGTATCAGAGAAAAGACGGAAGCAGTTCATCGTCGCAAGGACCCGCGCTCGCTTTTCCTCGCTGACATAAGGATGCTCATTGAGTAACCGGGGTACCGTGGATACCGACACGCCCGCAAGCTTCGCGATTTCTTTGATATCGGGCATGCCTTTTCCCTCCTTTTGTACCATGTGCGGCTGTATCGTACAGATCTCCGCCAAGCTCAAAGATAAGCACTGTCCGTATCCTGGAGAAGACCGCTGGTTAGCGGCCGTTCATTCTGTATAGCGTTTTATTGCCAAGTCTGCCTCTTCTGGATCATTCCTGAGGGGCAGGCTTTTTGCGATATGTGACTGCCACGCCTCTTTACAGAAATATACAACCATGGTATGACTAATAAAATGAATTGCTTGCGGGAGGGGACAGGGTGTGGACATGAAAAGAAGAAGCTTTTTATATTACTGGATCGCGCACTCCAGCATCTCGCTGGCAGGCGTAGTCTATATTATGGTACTGACAACCTTTATGTATCAAGAATCCGGATCGGCATTCATTGCTGCGCTGTTCCCGCTATTCAATGCCGTTGCACGGTTCGCGGCTGGCTTTACGGCTCCACTTGTTATGGAAAAGTCCGGTTTCTCCAAACTTCTGGTGCGGCTTCAAGTGATGAAAGTTCTATTGCTAACGATGCTTGTCATTCTATTTCCATACATATCTTCTCAGGTTTACATATTGTGTATCTTCATTTTATTGATAGCTTTTACGGAAGGATGGGGAAATCCGCTAATTCAGTCCATGGTTCCAAGAATAGTTGCATCAGACCGCTTGGTGAAGGCCAACAGCTCATTATCTGTGACTAGTCAATCCTTGCAGATCGCAGGATACACGTTTACGGGCTTTGTTGTCATAAGATTTGGACATATGCCCACTCTAATCATGAGCTGTTTATTGGTCTGGCTGTCCGTGATCTGCCTATGGATTGCCGTGCGTTCTATGAAGGAGAAGGAGCTGGCTGGCGGTGGGCAAGAGAAACCAAGCTGGGATGTCATTCGGGAAGGCTGGTTATACCTCTGGAGAATTCCTACCTTAAGATGGATTACGATGATGGATATGATTGAAGGTGTTGCCGGAACTATCTGGGTAGGGGCGATTACGCTGGTATATGTAAAAGAAGTGCTGCATCAAGGTGAGGCATGGTGGGGATTCATTAATGCCAGTTATTATATCGGCGCTATTGCAGGCGGCTTGCTGACGCTGCTGATATCTTCGTTCATCCAGAAAAACTTGATTGCTTGTATGGCCGCTGGTTCTGCGGTATTCAGTCTGCTGACCTTATGGTATGGCTTGAACAGTGTCCCTGTGGTGGCCTTGATTCTATGTATTGCAATGGGCCCGGCTTATCAGCTGAGGGATGTCGCCCAGCAAACGGCGTTCCAATCAGCTGTGGATCATCAGATGCTGCCGAAGGTATATGCATCACGTGATATTTTGCTATCTACCATAACGAGTTTATCCATTGCTGTTATTGGTTTAATAGCGGATACGCTTGGTATTCGTATGGTATACATTGCGGGCTCTGTATGTATTGCCATATCGGCCGGATTGTCATTTATGATCTTGAAGCTGCAAAAAAATGCGGTAACACCCCCGGCAGGGGAGACAGCTGACAGCTCCGTTTCGTGAATATGTTTCGGAAAAATGCATACAGGCAAGGTGAATCTGACTTCTGTACATGAAGCAAGCCATCTGCTGAGAATGTTAAAAGGAGTCCTCTTCTCGCATAAGAGGACTCCTTCTTTAACGTTCGAATGATCAGATCAATTGCTTGCGCACTTTCAAATATCGGTATAGAAGAATGCCAAAGAATGAACAGAGCAGGGCGCATAGTCCGATGAAGCCATAACCTGCCTGCAGCCCGCGCAGCAGACCAAGCTCCGTTCCACTGCCGTACATTTGCTTGAATCCGTTCGTGATCGCTCCGATCGCGTAGTTGCCGATGACGCTGCCGATTCCCATCATGGTGACGATGAACGTAATTGCAGTGTCACTCTCTTTGGGATATCTTTTGGCGATCAGAGCCATGACGGTCGGATAGATCGGCGCAATTCCAATGCCTGCCGCAGCGAACAGGAAAGCATAGGACTCGCCGCCGAAAATGGCGATAAAGGTGCACAAGCTTGTCAACGCGGACAGGATGATAATAGATAGTGTGAAGCCGATCCGGTCCGTGATTGGGCCCAGCAGCAGGCGGGCCGCCGAGAAGCAGAGGAAGAAGGCTGACAGCATCCCGGCTGCAGCGGCAGGCTCCCACTTGTACGATTTTTCAAGAAAGTTGACGAGCCAGCCGCCAACGGCCATCTCCGACACGACACCAAAGGACAGAATCAGGACGACAAGCCACAGCGCGCGATCTTTGACCAATAACTTGAGCGGAGTCCGCTCCGTTTCCGTTAAGTCATCACCCGGAAACTTGCTCATGAGTGCCGGGATCATTGGCAGTACGGATAACATCAGCATAGCCAGATACATCCCCCGCCAATCCAGCGTGTACTGAAACACGGTTACGGTCATGAGACCGGATGCGATCATCGGTGCCACGGTAGAGCTGATTCCGTAGAAGAAATGGGACAGGTTCATCATGGTGCCTGTGTTTCTCACGAAGATACGTGCGGCCAGTATGGCGAGTCCGATCTCGAGCATTCCATTTCCGATGTACATGAAGAAATAGGACGCCGTAAACAAGGGATAGCTGTGTGACAGAAATATAAAAATGCCCGAGACAGCCATCGAACCGAAGGCCAACATGGAAACCCACTTGATTCCAATCTTGCGAGTTAACAGAGCGGTAAAAGAGCAAGCGATCAAGTATCCGAGTGCATTCAGTGAAAGCAAGGTTCCAATCTGCATCTCATCCAGATTGAAATCGAACTGAATTCTCGGGATCGCTGGTCCCTTAATATTTTCCGATATTCCAAAAATGATAAATCCAAGAAAAATCGTTGCCAAGTGCAGGGTGTAGTCTTTGCTGAACTTAGGCTTGGTTGTCGTTTGCAGGTCTGAATTCACGGTTATTCCCCATTCGTTGTTGTTGAATTTATTAGTGTGCTTGTATCGGATATCATCATATCCATCGCAAGCCGCTGCAGGCCGGCTATATAATCATGTTCCCAATGACGAAGCAGCATTTCAGGCAGATGCGTCTGGGGTATGTAGGTGGAAGCCCGGTCTTTAATGGCACGCAGGGTGGAGGGCAGCAGGTTATGCTCACACCACAGAATAGCGTCGGGATTTAAAATCGCAGTGAAGGTGGCGCTTAAGCGGCTCAACGCATCGATTTGCTCTTCATCCGGCTCGATCAGACTGCTCATTACAGAGTCTCTGCGGTCCAATACACAATGAAGGTTGCTGTCACTACCCATCGGCAGATAGCCGATCTCTCCCGTGAAGAAAGATCGCCCCCGAACGACATTACCGTTGATCAGCAGCCCCGCGCCTGGTCCATTATGTCCAAGGTACACGTATACAAGGGAGGCTTCCTCCGACTGGCTAAGATTCTGGTAGCCGAGGACGGCTGCGTTCATGTCATTTTCCACGATCACAGGAATAGAGTACATCTCTTCCAAATAGGATTGGAGGTTGAAGTCCTGGAAAGCGCTGTAAGACGGTACGTGGAAAATAATTCCATCCCGCACCGAAGCCGGCATACCGACGGCGATTGAACGGATTTTCGGATATCGGCGAATCCAGTTTTCAAGCTGGAAGGACAGCGCTTCCGGTCCAGCATGGAGAATGCCGTCTTCAATGGTCCTCTCAATCAAATCGCCGTTCCAATTAAAGAGAGTGTATACGCTCTGTTCCTTCTCATAATAAACGGCCAGACCGAGCATATAATCCGGATTAAAGGCATAACGGTTTGCCCTCCTTCCGCCACTGGACTCATCCAATCCGAGCAGGTGGACTTCACCTTCCTCCGTCATCTGTTCCAGCACTTTGCTTACGGTAGGAAAACTGATTCCGAGTTGTTCACTAAGCTCCGCCTTGGTTCCGCTCCCACGTTCTAGCAGGGAAGAGCGGATGGCCCGCCGCACGGCAAATTTCATGGACTGAGGCGTAGGTATAGCTTCCTTGCGCGTAGTCATCACCTCTTTTTCTTACTTATTAAATCCGTTTAATAAGTGTCTGTTGATGATTATTGCATACCGAGTACGATGGTGCAAGAACAATTTTATGACACGGTTATGGGGGAGGAGACAAATCAAAAAAGAGCGCCCGCCGGTGATAAGAAGGACTGCGTACGCTCTTATTGTGATAATTAGGAGCCGTTAGCGGAGGAGCATAATGGTCCCGCCGAGAATCGGCATGAGGATCATGGAGAACCGCAATAGTGTGCGGGGTGCTTTGTTGGTGAATTTGGCTCCGATGTAGGAACCGATCATCGTGCCTGCAACGACTTGCAGAAGGAGCAATCCGTCAATATATCCTGCTTGAAAATAACCGAGACCGCCAAAGAGGGCGATTGGCATGATCACCATCATCGTTGTGCCTACTGCCAATGTGATTGGCAGGTTGAACAGAACCATTAAGGCAAGCTGAATGAACGGAGTCGAACCGATGCCAAACACACCAGACATTCCGCCGGTGATTAAGCCGGAGATTAGGGCCATCATCCAGAACCGGGAGGAACGAATGGAGGTTAGCATGGGCTTTGGCGTGAGCTTCATACGGGTCCTCAGCATGATGAGTAAGCCGGATAGAAACAGCATCATTGCCGTACACCATACCAGCCGATCCTCCGGCATAAGCCGGGCGGCAAAGCTGCCTGCATATGAACCGATAGCTCCGAATAATCCAACGGCTAGTCCGGTTGATAAAATGGTATTCTTCTCCCTGATATGGCTGATGGAGCCGGAGATCATGGTGAATACCATGGCTGCGATGGACGTGCCAAGAGCAGTATGGACAGGAACGTGAAATACGGTCACCAGAAGTGCGATAATAAAGCCGGATCCGCCGGCCCCTACAAAACCGAGAAGCCCGCCCAGAAATAACATCGTGATGAAAATACTCATGAGAGCCTCTTCTTTCCTTGTATATTCATTTCAATTTTACTATTATACATGAAAATGGAGATGACGCATCCATGGGGTATCCATTACAAGATATGTAGCGTGGTGATTCGATAGATTTGATAGAGCTTGGTTGGTAACACTGATCAGATATCCATTGACAATAGCGAGACTCCATGAGAAAATGTACGCGCGTACATAAATCAGAAAAGGATTGATTTTTATCGCTAGTCGTAAAGAGGTAGCTTCGCTTGCCGGCGTTTCAGAAGCCACGGTATCCCGTGTTCTGAACGGGGTTGGTCCGATCAAGGAGGAGACCAAGCGGAGGGTGCTGGAAGCAGCCGACCGGCTTGGATATACCCCGAGTGCGCTTGCCCGCAGTTTTGCCCGCCGCCGAAGCGGCAACCTTGGAGTCGTGATGCCTTATTTACCGAAAGCCCGCATCTTCTCTGCCTATTATTTTTCCGAGATATTAAGCGGAATTGGAAGTAAGGCCTTGGAGAGTCAGTATGATCTATTAATGCTGTTTCGCCAGCCGGATGGCTCGATGGATTATGTGAATCTGTTTCGTACACAGAAAGTGGACGCTTGCATTATCCTCGGGGCGCGTGATGATGGAAGCGAACGACAAGCCATTCTGAAGCTGAGTGAAGCAGATCATCCTTACTGCCTGATTAATCAATACTTCGAAGGTGAGTCATTCCATGTCATGGATGCAGATCATGTAGACGGCAGTTATCAGGCGGTTCACCATTTGACGGAGCAAGGATTTCGGAAGATTGCTTTCCTCAATGGGCCGCCCCAATATTCCAACAGTCGTGACCGAATGAAGGGGTACATCAAGGCGCTGAATGAAGCTGGCATCATTCCAGATGAATCCTTATTGTTTGAAGGCAACTTCAGCCGGAAGAGCGGTTATGCCGCAGCTGAACAATTGGCGTTGAAGATTGACGGAATTGAGGCGGTATTTGCTGCCAATGATCGCATGGCGATCGGACTTCAACAAGGATTGCGCGAGCTGGGTGTTACAGAGGAACGTATGCCTGCTTTCGTCGGTTATGACGACTCGGAGGCTGCCGAACTGTGTACCCCGCCACTTACAAGCGTGCGAGTTCCCTTCTACGAGCTGGGACGTCTCGCAGCAGAGCATGTACTTCATCTGCTCGAACCTGCAGATTCCCAGAATGATGACAGGACAGAAGCTGTGCTTCATCGTCAGCTTCCTACCCGTCTGGTCGTCCGTGCATCTTCGCTTCATCGAAATCAATGAACCCTTATTGAAGGAGGAATGAAGGATGAAACAGTTACGTGTTGGCATGATCGGATATAAATTTATGGGTAAAGCTCACAGTAATGCCTACCGAAGCTTGCCGATGTTTTTCCCGGATGCGCTGAAGCCCGAAATGGTGGCCATCTGCGGCCGCAATGCAGGGGCTGTGCAAGAAGCAGCAGATCAGCTGGGCTGGCATGAAAGCGTTACTGATTGGAGAGAGCTTGTGAATCGGAAGGACATTGATCTGATTGATATCAATGCTCCAAGCGATGCTCATAAGGAGATAGCCTTGAGCGCAGCGAAGGCAGGAAAGCATATCTTCTGTGAGAAGCCGCTTGCCCTGACCTTGGCGGACGCCAGGGAGATGCTGCATGCTGCCGAAGAAGCGGGAGTCACCCACATGGTCGGGTTTAACTATAGATTCTCTCCAGCAGTAAGATTGGCCAAGAAGCTGGTGGACAGCGGCAGATTGGGTCAGATTTATCATTTTCGTGCCTGGTTTCTGCAGGATTGGATCATGGACCCCCAGTTTCCATTAGTATGGCGGTTACAGAAAGAAGTGGCTGGCTCTGGATCGCATGGAGATTTGGGCGCCCATCTGATTGATCTTGCACATTATTTGGTCGGCGATATGAAAGAGGTCATCGGAATGAGCGAAACCTTCATCAAAGAGCGTCCGCTTGCCAGTGAGATGACGGGATTAAGCGCCAAAGGAAGCGAAGGCGGCCCCATGGGGAAAGTGACAGTAGATGACGCTACGTTGTTCCTGACCCGCTTCCAGAACGGCGCACTGGGTAGCTTCGAGGCGACGCGCTTTGCTGCAGGTCACCGCAGCACTAATTCATTCGAGATCAATGGCAGCCTGGGTAGTGTCAAATTCGATTTCGAACGGATGAATGAACTTGAAGTTTATTTCACCTCCGACGATGAAGATGTTCAGGGCTTCCGCCGCGTGCTCGCAACGGATCCCGTTCATGATTACATGGAGGCATGGTGGCCGCCAGGACATACCATTGGTTTTGAACATACCTTTACGCACGAAATTCTGGAGCTGGCAAACGCCATATCGGAGGGGAGACAGCCCGTTCCCAATTTTGCAGATGGCGTGAAATGTCAGGCTGTTTTGGAAGCCGTGGATAAATCCATAGCGGAACGACGTTGGGTGCAATTGTCGGAAATGTAAGCATGCCATTCGGCCACATATGGCTGGTCACATAAAAAAAGGAGTGCTAGATATGAAAAAGGCTTTAATCGTATGGGGCGGCTGGGACGGACACGAGCCGGAGCAGGTTGCCGGCATTTTCGCAGACTTGCTTCGTCATGAACAATACGAGGTCGAGGTGTCCGACACACTGGATGCCTTTAATGACGCAAAGAAGCTGCAGGCATTGGATTTGATCGTGCCGGTATGGACAATGGGAAATATATCTCAGGAGCAAGTGGAGAACGTATCGCTTGCCGTTCAGAAGGGGACCGGATTGGCCGGCTGTCACGGCGGAATGTGTGATTCGTTCCGCCAAAATGTAGATTGGCAGTTCATGACGGGAGGAAACTGGGTCGCGCATCCAGGTAACGATGGAGTGGAGTACCGTGTCGAGATTAAATCAAGCTCCAGCCCGCTGGTAGCTGGTATGGAGGACTTCACCGTAGTCTCCGAGCAGTATTATCTGCATGTAGACCCGGCGGTTGAAGTGCTGGCGACCACCCGCTTCCCGGTGGCAGCAGGACCTCATCTGCTGAACAAAGCCGTCGACATGCCGATCGCCTGGACAAAGCGCTGGGGATATGGACGGGTGTATTACAATTCACTCGGCCACCATGCAGATATCGTTGATATGCCGCAGGTGAAGGAAATGATGCGGAGAGGGCTCATCTGGGCGGCTGAAGGCAAATCATTGTATGCCGGTTCAGACATGGATTTGTTTACGAAAGGCCAAGGTTACACAGGCATGGGAGACAGCCAATAAGAAGGAGACTTGGATGATGAAAAAGGTAAAGGTTGGCATAATCGGCTGCGGAAAAATCAGCGGCATTTATATGGAAAACTGCCAAAAGTTTGACATCCTGGAGCTGACGGCCTGTGCGGATATTGATCGCACCCGTGCTGAGGAACAGGCTACCAAGTACCACATTCCTCATGTGTACACTACCGAGGAACTGCTGGCAGACCCCGAGATTGAGCTGGTTATTAATTTGACCATACCTGCTCTGCACGCACAAATTATGATGGATGCTTTGGAAGCTGGCAAGCATGTGTATGTGGAGAAACCGCTGGGTGTAACCCGTGAAGAAGGCAAGGCGGTATTGGACTTGGCAGCCTCCAAGGGACTCAGAGTAGGCTGCGCTCCCGAGACCTTCCTTGGAGCCGGCATCCAAACAGCCCTGAAGCTGATGGAAGACGGACGCATCGGAAGGCCAGTCGCAGCGACCGCTTTCATGATGAGCCGCGGACATGAGCACTGGCATCCTGATCCGGAATTTTATTACGCCGCGGGCGGTGGACCGATGTTTGACATGGGACCTTATTATTTAACGGCGCTGGTTCAATTACTGGGACCGATACGAAGTATTAGCGGCATGACCGGAATGGCTCTTACGGAGCGGACGATTACCAGTGAGAAGAAACATGGTCAGAACATTCAGGTAGACATTCCGACACACGTGGCAGGTTTAATGGAGTTCCATAACGGTGCAATCGGTACGTTGATCACGAGTTTTGATATATTCGGAGGCAGTACGCTGCCACATATTGAGATCTATGGCACTGAAGGTACGATGCTTGTTCCGGATCCCAACGGTTTTGGCGGACCGGTTAAGTATCGGCGGATAGGTGAAGAAGATTGGACGGAGGCACCATTGCTTCCGGGATATAATGAGAATACGAGAGGAATCGGCCCGGCGGATATGGCTTATGCTATTCGCAGCGGACGAGCGCATCGTGCGAGCGGCGAGCTTGCTTATCATGTGCTGGAAGCCATGTGGGGGTTCCATGATGCCTCCGATGAAGGCAAAAGATATGAGATGGTTAGCACTTGTGATATCCCGGCGCAATTGCCACTCGGTTTACCGAAATATACGCTGGATCAATAATACTTCATACAATAAAATCGGCTTATCTCGAAGGGTCCATTGGATCAACGGGGAAGCCGATTTTTTTATGATGCATTTGACTGAGTTCATCATCCATTCAATCATCCATTCAAAATGTAGGAATGTAGGAATCAGGGACAAAGCTCTTCACTATTCTTTTACGACGAGTCCGAAGATTTTGGTTAACGGAATCGCTTGATGTGGTGAAATGATGCAGCCTTGAAGATCTTCCAGGGTGGCGCCGATATTATGGAAGTCCGTTCGGCTCAGATCGATTCCCGCCAGCTTCGTGCCGGAGAACTGCGATTGGTCGATCTGGCAATCCAGAAATTCAACCTTATGTAACTCGGAATGATAAAAGTCCGATTTCACGAGCGAGGTGGATTGGAAGGATACCTGTTTCATGTTAGCAAACCGAAACGTAGCATAGTCACCCGTGCATTGATGGAATACGACATTCCGAATCGTTGCCGCCGTCAAATCGAGCCCCAGAATTTTGCAATGATTAAATTGGACTCGGTACATGATGGCTTCGCTCAGATTTACGTTGGACAAATCGCAATGGTTAAACACGAGATCCGTAAGCTCGGCATGCTCCAGTGTTACGTGCTGGAATGTAACATTATGGAATGTCATTTGGTCGAATTGAACCTTGTCTGCCGAAATATAGGATACCGTCTCGTCTTGGCAAGCGGATTGTACGAATGAGGATTCATCATCAAGAACTGCATCTGAGAGGATCACAGATTCTAGCTGTTTCGGAAGCTTGGGTTTCACGATTTTGACCGGTGCTGACGACTTGTCAGTATGGTTGTTCGATGACATGAGTTTACCTCCAAACATCGGAATAAATATTCATTGTGTAGAAGTATATCATGTACGTATCACATTGTCCGGTACGGCTTGGATAATTAAAGAAGGAAAACAGAACATGTCCAAGAATATAACAAAGGAAATGAGAGACGAGGAGAAGAGAGAATACATGCAGATTAGAATAGCAAATACACTGGATGCTGAAGGCATCGCAAATGTTCATGTGAATAGCTGGAAGACAACATATGCCGGAATAGTGGATGACAACTACTTACAAAAGCTGTCTGCTGCTGACCGAATCGAAGGCTGGCGCTGGAAGCTTGCCAATATGTCGGCAGACGAGCAATTATTGGTCATAGCAGATGAGGCCGGCGGGATATACGGATTCATGTGTTATGGCACGGAGCGGGAGCAGAGGATCCCCCATGAAGGCGAACTTTATGCGATTTATTTATTGGAAGAGATACAGGGTCAGGGCTGGGGGAAGCAGCTGTTTGCCAGGATGAAGGAGTTTCTGTCTGACAGAGGATATCGCTCTTTATTGGTATGGGTACTGGAGGGCAATAAGGCAGAACAATTCTATCGATACATGGGTGGTAAGGAATTGAAGCGGAAGGAGATCGTAATTGGCGGTAAAACGCATACCGAAATCGCTTTGTTGTGGAATTCCTTCGACCAGATTTGATCGATCGCCCTTTTAGGGAATTGCGGCAAGTTTACATTCGAATGCCAATCTACTATGATATTGATATACCCCGGTGGGTAATGTATAGGCTATGCCGCACCATAGGAGGTCACATTTGAGTATAATTCCAATCGGTCCTTTGATGATCCGAGCAGATATCGTGCTTTTTCTAATATGCGCTGCGGCTGGGTTTGCCGCTTTACGCATTCGCTTACGCCAGATGCCACAGCGAGAATGGATTCAGGATACCTATTTATCTGTACTGATTATCGGTTTTGTCTCTTGGAAATTCGGAATGCTGGTATTCGACCCGATCCGGACTCTTCAGCATCCGGCTGCGCTTATTTATATGACAGGCGGAGCTAAAGGCATATGGCTAGGGACGATTCTTGCTCTTATCTATGCGGCTCTTCGCTGGAGGAAGCATCGGGAAGATTCCGCCTTGCTATTGAAGTCAGCTATCTTGGCGGTATATGCGAGCGGATTCGCAGGGTATCTGTTTCTATGGTTATGGAGAGACGGGGCAGACCTAACGTCTTCCTTATTGTATACCATATTGTTTGGCGTGCTGTTCATATTCAGCTGGCTCCTCTTCCAATCTTCATTGACTAAATTCCTAACTTTGGGTTTAGGAAGTAACGGAGCGGTATGGGTTGTTATGTCAGCCCTTATGGTATGGGTTATCTATGATTTCACTGTTGGCACGACCAATAAGCGTGAAGCTGCCTCGCCTTCGATGCAAGAGGGAAGCAAGGAAGTCACAGCGGAAGGTTTGAAGCCCGGCCTACGTGCCCCGGATTTTACACTGATGAATCAGAAGGGGCAGGAGGTTAAGCTGTCCGACTATCGAGGACAAACGGTGTTTCTTAACTTCTGGGCATCCTGGTGTCCTCCTTGCAAGGTTGAAATGCCTTATATGCAGGACTTTTACATTAAACACCAGAAAGAAGAAGTCATTATACTGGCTGTTAACATGATGCATTTGGAGAAGAGCATGAGTGAAGTCGACTCTTTTATTGAGAAGAACGGGTTAACCTTCCCTGTCCTGTACGATCAGAACGGAGATAGTACTCACCGTTACGAGGTGGTGGCCTACCCGACCACGTATGTCATTTCCCCTGATGGTATAATCTCTGAGCGGTTTCAAGGCGCGATTGACGAAGATCTGATGGTTAGAGCTTTAAGGAAGGCTAGTGATGTAGGCAGGTAAAAGAGCGGAAATTTGCTGACGCGGACATCTATCTCTGCCCTCTTGACCTCAGCAAGAATATAATACACAAACGCTGGGGAGGAGATGAAAAAGTGCAACCAATACCAATTTCGGCAGAAGGCTGTAGAGGGTATATCGGTAAAACCGTTTGTGCAGTCATGCATGATGGAAGAGAAGTCGTGGGGACAATTCGCGGTGTTCACGACCATGGGCTTGAGCTTGAATTTGGGAACCCAACAGCATATACATTGTCCACTAAGGGGAAAAAGGGAAAAAAATCTGTGAAATCGACTAAAAGTGGAGTCCAAACCTCTGCATTCGGGCCTTATGGCTATGGTCCTTATGGAGGGTATGGCTATGGAGCCAATGTGTTTGCTTGGAGTGCCATCGCGTTATTGTTCCTCATTCCGTTTTTGTTTATCTAAAGCGATAGAGAGCATATATCAACAGCAGAAGTTCATATCTTATGAAGAAAAGACTGTGCGGAAAGCGTTCCGTACCGTCTTTTTTTGACTTTATTTTATGATCTAGGCCAGTTCTATTTTACTAGTTCCGAACACATGGAAATGAACCCTTCGCTTGATTGTCGCTTTCCTTATTACCTACTAGAATTGAAAAATGTGGTTATTCGCTTGATAAATCGGTTAATAGTCTAATGAAGCGAATTGGAAAAATGTATAGACTGCCTGATGGAGTAATGGCAGCGTGACAGAAGGGGCGTCCATATTTATGTCTAATCGTATTTTAGTTACACCTGAGCAGCTGGAGCAGGTCTCCTCGCAATTTGCCCAGTCGGGACAACTCAGCAGCGATATGGTGCAGCAGCTTCAACGAAGCATTCATGAATTGGAAAGTCAGTGGCAAGGTATGACACGGGAGCGATTCTACGGAGAATACCAGCAGGCGAGATCAACAATGCTTAAGTTTGTTGAATGCTTGCAATCGATCTCTACGGAATTGAGTCAAATTTCGGTCAAATTCCGTACAACAGATGAACAGGTGAATGGAGCCGTTGTGGGCGGTGCAGCTGCAGGTGCAGCCGTTCTGGCTGGGACTGCTGGCGGCGCTGGGAATGGTGGAAATGCCGCCACGGGAGCCAAAACGTTGAAGGGATCAGCCGGGGACTCCAAAACATTGGCGGATAAATTAATTGAAGGCTATGAGGTTGATGCTAGCGTCGTTCGAAATGAAGAAAATGGCCTGTTTGCAAATGCCATAAACGGTAAAGTGAGTGCCAACCTGCAAGAAGGAGTAGAGGTCGGCGGTTCAATTGTTGAAGCTGGATTTGACAACGATTATACCGAGGGTTCAGTCAGCCTGATGCATGCTGGAGTGGAAGCATCCGTGAAGGATGGTACCTTAAACTTGGGCGCTGAAGCCACAATTACCAAATATGAAGGCGGGTTCAAGATACCTTTGCCTTTTACCGATAAATCGTTGAATATCGGCGGTTCTGCATCACTGGGCGTGGTTGGCGGATCAGCTGAAGTAGGTAAAAACGGATTAAGCTTCCACATTCCCCTTGGGCCAGGAATCAGCTTGTTCGGCTTAGGCGGTTCTGTAACTGTTAAGTAAGAAGGAGGCACAGGCGCCAATGAACGATAAACAGCGCAAATTCAAATACATAATGATGGTCATTGGAATCGTAGGGGTGTTAGGAACAGTCATTCCTAATCTGTTGAGCACGGAATATGCGGCTGCTGAGAAGACCGTGATATGCTTATCTTATCTGGTGGGTATACCGCTCATCGTCTCGATTGTATATGGGATCGGCAAAAAAATATTGAAGGGTTGATGAACATGGAACAGCATGATAACACAGAACAGAAGCTGCTGCCTATCGGATCTGTTGTTAAGTTCAAGGATTGGAACCAGACTCTGATGATATATGGGCGAATGCAGAATGATTCCAAAACGCTCAAGCGTTGGGATTACGTTGCATGCTTTTACCCGCATGGCAATCTTACCGCAGACTCCAATATCTTTTTCAATCATCAGGACATTTCAGAAATCGTATTTATGGGGTATGTTAACGACGATGAGATTGCATTTCGCGATGCACTGATGGAGGGGATTGCGAAAGCAGATCAAATCGCAGCAACAGGGGAAGACCCTTCGTAACATAGAGATCATCTGTAGGATCATTTTGCATTACAAAAAACGGCCTCTCATCCTGTTGACAGGGTATGAGAGGCCGTTTTTTTGTAATGCTGAGGTGCCCATGATTAGGTTCGCTTCAGACTAACATTTAATAAAGTCGGTATACTCTTGCCTCATAAGGCTGCAGCTGAATCTTATCTGCTTCTTCATCCAGATTCGGACTGTAATTGGAAATCAATAGCTCTCTGGACAAATCGCGAAGATCTTCGGGCCATTCAAATACCGGTCTCTCTCCAAAAAAGTTAAGGATCACGATGATCTGATCCTTACTCTCGTCCAGCGTGCGCGTATACACATAAAGCTCTGGATCCAGCGGAAATAGCAATTTATACTCGCCATACACCATTACTTTGTGGGTCTTGCGCAGAGCAAGGAGACGGCGATAGTAATTAAAAATGGAATTCGGGTCACTCATCGCGGCCGCAACGTTCACTTCTGAATAATTGGGATTCACTTTAATCCAAGGATCACCTGTAGTGAAACCGGCCTGAGGACTGGCATCCCATTGCATCGGGGTGCGGGCATTGTCCCGGCTCTTGGCACGAATCGCCGCCATGGTTTCATCCATTGGTTTGCCATGAAGATGAGAATACTCATAATAGTTCAAGGTCTCGACATCACGGTAATCCCCGATTGTTTCAAAAGTCACGTTGGTCATACCGATTTCCTCACCCTGGTAAATATAAGGGGTACCCTCCAAGGTTAGCATGAAGGTGGCTAACATTTTGGCTGATTCAACACGATACTGTTGATCATTGCCGAAGCGGGATACGGGTCTTGGTTGATCGTGGTTTCCTAAATAGTTGGCATTCCACCCTTTCTTGTGAAGGGTTGTTTGCCAGTTGCTTATTATTTTTTTGAGTTCAAGCAGTGTCCACGCTCGGGGTACCCACTTGCCTGTGCCTGGTGAGGCACAATCCAGGTTCATATGCTCGAACTGGAATACCATGTTGAGTTCATGGCGAGCATCCCCTACGTACTCCAATGCCTGCTCGGGACCCAATCCGGAAGTTTCACCCACCGTCATAATGTTGTAATCCATCCAAACTTCCTCATTGAGTTTCTTCAGCATCCAGTGGACCTTTTCGAGATTGGAGAACAACTGGTAAGCACGCACAACGGGAAGATGCTGAGGATTATCCGCATTTGGCAGGCCCTCTGCCTTAACAATATGAGCGATGGCGTCTAGTCGAAAACCATCAACACCTTTTTGCAGCCACCAGCTGATCATTTTGTATAATTCGTGCACCATCTCATCGTTGTTCCAATTCAAGTCGGGCTGAAATTTAGAATACAGATGCATATAGTACTCATCGGTATTCTCATCAAGTTCCCACACCGATCCACTGAAGTAAGACTCCCAGTTGTTAGGGAACAATCCGTTAACCCCTTTCTTCCAAATATAGTAGTCCCGCCTCGGGTTATCGATAGAAGATCGGGATTCCTTAAACCATGGATGCTGATCGGATGTATGGTTAAGCACCAGATCCATCATGATCTTGAGGCCCCTGGCATGAGCCTGTTTCAAGAGTTCATCAAAATCACTCATGGTGCCAAATTCGGGGTTGATCGCATAAAAATCGCTGATATCATATCCGTTATCCTTACCGGGGGAATCGTAAATCGGACAGATCCAGATGACATCAATTCCGAGGTTTTTCAAATAATCCAGCTTGGAAATAATCCCTTGAAGATCACCCTTCCCATCTCCGTTGCTGTCCTTAAAGCTGACTGGATATATCTCGTAAACGGCCGCTTCCTTCCACCAAGTTTCATTCATGTGTGCATTCCTCCTGTCATGTAGCAATGGTGTTATGGAAGTTTATCCGTGTCCTCCCTGGAAGGACGGGTATTTGGTCATGCCTCCGTCAGCAAATAGGGTAATTCCCGTCACGTAACTGGATTCGGAAGAAGCGAGCCAGGCTGCGGCAGCGGCGATCTCTTCCGGACGTCCGATATATCCGAGGGGAATAAGAGATTCAACGCCTTTCTTCGCTTCAGGATCAGAGAACTTGGCAGCGTTAATCGGGGTATCGATGGCCCCTGGGCCGAGGTTGTTGACACGGATCCCTTTCGGAGCAAATTCCAGCGCCAGCGTTTCGGTCATCATTTTGACCCCGCCCTTACTCGCGGCATAATGAAGGAAATGCGGCCATGGAATGGTTTCATGAACGCTTGATATGTTAATAATTCTTCCCTTGATCTGATGCTCGATCATATAGTCGATCGCTTCACGGCAGCCCAAAAAGGTGCCCGTCAGGTTCACATCCAGCACCTTTCTCCAGTCCTTTAACGACAAATTCTCGGAAGGGACTTCGTTCTCAATCCCTGCGTTGTTAACCATGATGTCGAGGGATCCAAACTGGTCATGGGCAACAGCCACCAGCTTTCTCACATCCTCTTCACTGGTGACATCCCCATATACCCCTACAGCTTTACCTCCATAGGATTCAATTTCGCTGACCATCTGTTGTACTTCTTGCTCGTTGCCCAGGTAGTTGATGATGACATTCATCTTCTCTTGCCCAAATCTTAGCGCTATAGCTCGTCCGATGCCGGAAGAAGCTCCCGTTACGATAGCAGTGTTTCCTTCAAGATCTTTGTACATGCTTATCCCTCCTGTCGTCGAGTCTCTAAGTGTACAGTACAGTAGTATTTTAACCCGGAACAATATGGGTGAAGCTTACTCCTCAGGTCGTGATTCTGAAGGCGTGGGATAGCAGGAGGATGTGGGCTGAGAATTATATGTGTGTCATTATGCGAGCGTCGTATATACGAAGGCAGGCCGGCATGCCTGTTTTAGTTGGTTTTTGTGTGAATAACACATATGAAAAACGCAAATAGATCGACATTCTTTTGTTTTTATTTTTGTTACAGTCTACTCAAATATAAACGGACATGATATCATAATAAACAAACATAAACAAAAATTTCGTCTGTTCAATCGGAGGGGAAGCTGCATGGTTCAGAGCTTATGGGAAAAGTCAAAGGCACAGCAGGCTAAGAGTACATTGGATGAGCTCGTTTATCGGTCAAATTTGATTGGTGCCGATCGGCGAGTGTGCAACTGGGGCGGTGGCAACACATCTAGCAAAACAAAGATACAGGATTTTCGCGGCAACGACGTAGAGGTAATGTATGTGAAGGGCAGTGGCTCTGATCTTGCAACCATGAAATCTGGCAATTTCACGGGCCTGCGTATGGAGGATATTCGGCCATTGTTTGATAGAGATTCGATGTCGGATGAGGAAATGGTGGCTTATCTGGGCCACTGTATGGTAGATGCTAAGGACCCGCGTGCATCCATCGAGACGCTGCTTCATGCTTTTTTACCTTTTAAACACGTGGACCATACACATCCGGATGCCATTATCAGCTTGTGCTGCGCTCATAACGGCAAAGCAATAGCTCAGGAAATCTTTGGCGACCGTTTCGTATGGGTTCCGTATGTCCGTCCCGGATTTACGCTGTCTAAGATGATAGCCGAAGGGGTTCTGGCAAATCCAAAAGCAGAGCTTGTTCTCATGGAAAAGCACGGACTCGTAACCTGGGGAGATACATCTGAAGATTGTTATGCACAAACCATTCGAGTCATTAGTGAAGCGGAAGCCTACATTGAGGCAAGAGTAAGCGATGAGAAGCTGTTCGGTGGCCCGAAGCATGCACCGCTTGCATCAGATGTACGCCGCAGTTTGGCTTCTAAAGTGATGCCTGTCATCCGCGGCGCAGTCAGTGATGTGAAGAAGATGATTCTGTCCTTTGATGATCAGAAGGATGTACTTGATTTTGTCGGTGGTAAGGAATCGCCAAGGCTCTCCCAGGTCGGCGCAGCTTGCCCCGATCATTTGGTTCATACCAAGGTCGTTCCTCTCTTTATCGACTGGACACCCGATGCTGACGATGTTGAAGGTCTAAAGACAAAGCTTATTGAAGGCATAGCCAAATATAAAGAGCAGTATATCGCTTATTTTGAACGTAACCACCATGAAGGAGATGTCATGTTTGAAGCAGCGCCTCGTGTCATTCTCATTCCCGGAATCGGTATGATTAACACCGGGAAGAGCTGGGCGATGTCACAAGTCAGCGGTGCACTGTATCATAGAGCGATCGCTGTGATGCGCGGTGCAACTGCTCTGGGTGATTTCGTCTCTCTGAGCGAGAATGAATCCTACAACGTAGAGTATTGGCCACTTGAGTTATATAAATTGAGTCTGGCACCGGCCGAAACGGAGTTTTCCCGCCAGATTGCCTTCATTACCGGGGGAGCAGGCGGAATCGGCAGTGCAACAGCCCGTAGATTGGTGGCAGAAGGAGCCCATGTTATTCTTGCCGATCTGAACCTGGAAGGGGCACAGCAGGTAGCTGAGGAAATCAATGCAAAGTACGGAGAGAACCGGGCATTCGCCGTTAAAATGGATGTAACCGACGAAAATGCCGTTCAGCGCGCTTATCATGAAACTTCCATTACTTATGGCGGTGTTGATGTGATTGTTAATAACGCTGGGCTTGCGACATCCAGTCCTTTTGACGAGACGTCTTTAAAGGAATGGAACCTGAATATGAATGTGCTCGGAACCGGTTATTTCTTAGTGGCCCGAGAAGCCTTCTCAATGATGAAGGTGCAAGGACTTGGCGGAAGCATGGTATTCGTAGGGTCGAAAAATTCTGTATATGCCGGAAAGAATGTCACAGCATACAGTTCGGCAAAAGCTTTGGAAGCCCATCTGGCCCGCTGCATTGCTGCAGAAGGCGGAGAGTATGGGATCAGAGTTAACACTATTTTGCCTGATGCCATTCTGCAAGGCTCCGCGATCTGGAATTCGAACTGGAGAAACGAACGGGCAGCAGCGTATGGCATTGAACCGGAGCAGCTGGAAGAACACTATCGTAAACGCACTACGCTGCTTGTCAACATCTACCCGCAGGATATTGCCGAAGGCATTGCCTATTTTGCTTCATCCAGATCCTCGAAGACGACCGGCTGTATGCTGACGATTGACGGCGGAGTACCTGCTGCGTTTACTCGCTGATCAATAGGGTAGAAGAAATTCTTCCGATTGCTCATTCATGCTTGCATCGGGTAGGTTTCGGCATTCATAATGAAACTACTAGGTAAAGTGAACTCGAATGCAAGAAAGAAGCCTACCTGGGCGAGCTTGCGGTTCGCTCGTTCAGCGAAAGCAGAGAATAGAGAGAATATATAGTAAGGATGGGCGGTATGATGCTGGTAGCAGAACGATATGAAAAAATAGTACAGTTGGTCAACGAAAGAGGAAGTATTCGTGTCTCCGAGCTGAGCCAGCTGTGCGGTGTGACGGAGGAAACGATTCGCCGTGACCTCGACAGGCTGGAGCATGCTGGGCGTCTGCGTCGTTCCCACGGAGGAGCGGTTAGCGTGAAGGATCAAGCGGAGATTCAGCGTTCGCAGCCGGAAATACCGTATGCGGAGCGGGAAATCACGAATGCCCGTGAGAAGCAGCAGATTGCGGAGGAAGCGGTCAAGCGAATTCAGACGAATGATCGCATTCTGCTGGATGCAAGTTCAACAGCTTGGTATATGGCGAAGATTATTCCGGACATTCCGATTACCGTACTCACCAATTCAATAAAGGTGGCTGCTGAGCTTAGTACCAAGGAACGGGTGCAGGTCATATCGACAGGTGGTATTCTGGCTCATCGCTCTCTCTCCTTTGTCGGTCCGCTCGCGGAACGCTCACTTGATGCTTATTACGTGGATAAAGCTTTTCTGTCTTGCAAGGGTGTGCACTTTGAACGGGGTCTTAGTGAATCCAATGAGCTTCAAGCAAGAATCAAGCATCAAATGATCGGCATGGCCGATGAGACCATTCTGCTCGCCGATGCCAGCAAATTCGGCATGCAAGCTTTTGCGCAGGTTGCCGATCTATCTCAAGTGAATTTGATCATTACGGATCAGCGTTTGACGGAGGCGGAAGCGGCTCCATATCGAGCTTTGGGCATTCCGATCGAGTCTGTTTAGAATATAGAAACACTACGATATGATACCGATATGGAATCCCCCCACGAATCGGGGGGATTCCTTGTTTCGGCGGATCCATCGGTATCGGTCATTATCCTGATGATGGCGAGGTGAACTTGATGAAGATTTCATTATTTGTTACTTGTCTCAGCGATGCCTTGTTCCCGCGTGTAGCTGAAGCGATGGCAAGACTCCTGGGAAGGTACGGCGTGCATTTGGAATTCCCGGAAATTCAGACTTGCTGCGGCCAGCCGGCCTACAACAGCGGGTATTGGGATGAGGCGCGGATCAGTGCCAAAACCATTTTGGATGCTTTTGAAGATAGTGATTTTGTTGTGGCTCCTTCGGGCTCCTGTACGTATATGATTCATCATTATCCGGATTTATTTAAAGATGATCCAACATATTTCAAAAAAGCGAAAGCGCTTCAATCCAAGTGCTACGAGTTCACACAATTTTTGGTTGATGTTCTGGGTGTAACTGATGTAGGAGCCTTTTATCCGCAAAAGGTTACCTATCATCCTTCCTGCCACGGAAGTCGACTGCTTGGCGTAAAGGAGCAGCCATTAAAGCTGATGCAATATGTGAAGGGTCTGGAGCTTGTTCCATTGCCTTTTGCTGAGGATTGCTGCGGGTTCGGTGGAACGTTTGCCGTAAAAATGGCGGATATTTCAGGTGCCATGGTAACGGAGAAAAGTGATCATGTGTTGGAAACTGAAGCCTCTGTGCTGGTCGGTCTTGACATGGCCTGCCTCATGAACATTGCCGGCAATCTTCGTCATCGGGGGGAGAGGGTTAAGGTCATGCATCTTGCCGAGCTTTTGTATGAGGGGGTGTGTGCACATGAGCTCATCTGAATTGAAAGCCAAGACGGTTAAGGAACGTGCAGGTCAAGCCCTTAACAATGATTTTCTGCGGAATGCGGTGAAGTTTACGACAGAGCGGCTGCGGCTTGGCAAAAAGCTTGCGTCCGAAGAACATGGCAACTGGGATGTTTGGAGAGAGCGTGGACGCCAGATCCGGCTCCATACCATTGCTCATTTGGATTACTATTTGAATGAGTTTGCTGAACAGGCCAGGGCGAACGGAGCCCATGTCCATTTTGCTGAGACAGCGGAGGAAGCGGTGGCGATTTCGCTCCAGATCGCGGAACATAAGTCGGCGAAGTCCGTCGTGAAATCGAAATCCATGGTCTCCGAGGAGCTGCATCTGAACAAAGCCCTGGATTCCATCGGTGTGGAAGCAGTGGAAACGGATCTCGGCGAATATATTATCCAGCTTGCAGATGAAACGCCTTCTCACATCATTATTCCCGCCATTCACAAGAACCGTTATCAGATCGCGGAGTTGTTATCTGCAGAGGCAGGCGAGACGCTGCCTCCCGATACAACGATTCTGGCAGGTTTTGTCCGCATGAAGCTGCGCGAAAAATTCCTTGAGGCGGATATTGGCATGACGGGGTGTAATTTTGCAATTGCCGAGACAGGCTCCATGGTATTGTTCGAGAATGAGGGCAATGCCCGCATGGTCACGACCGTGCCCAAGACTCAGATTACCCTGATGGGCATGGAGCGGATCATTCCGTCATGGGCAGATCTCGAAGTAATGGCGACCTTGCTGCCGCGGTCGGCGACTGGTCAGAAGCTGACTGTTTATATGTCCGGCATTAGTGGGCCGAAGAGAGAAGCGGATGCAGATGGACCTGACGAAATGCATATTATTATCATCGATAATGGACGTTCTCTGCAGCTCGGCGATCCTGAATTTCAGGAACTGCTGAACTGTATTCGTTGTGGTGCATGTCTGAATGCATGTCCCGTTTATCGTCATATTGGCGGGCATGCCTATGGCGGTACGTATAGCGGACCGATCGGTGCTGTATTAACGCCAGCCTTGAACAAGAACGTAGCGGAATGGGACGATATCGCTAACGCCTCCAGCTTGTGCGGCGCCTGTTATGAAGCATGCCCCGTGAAGATTCCCTTGCATGATATGCTGGTATCCCTGCGCCGCCGAAAGATTGAGTCCGGGCGCGGTGACAAGCTGGAAGCGATGGGGATGAAGGGCTTCTCAGCGGTCATGGGGAATGCCAAACGCTATCGCAGTGCGATAAAGCTTGGAAAGTGGGGACAGAAATTAGTCGTACGAGGCGGGGAAATAAGGACGCGCATCGGCCCATTAAAGGGATGGAATTCCTACAGGGTAACACCAAGTTTGCCAGAGCAATCCTTCCGTGATCGTTGGCCGGAAGTTGCGCAGGAAATTCAGAGCACATCTGGACCAATGGACCCTGAAATCACAGCGCGATTGAAGGAGCGTCTATCGGGAGCAGAAGTCCAAAAGGGGGAGAAGTCCCATGACTAGCGAAACGGATCGCAGTTGGCTTAACCGCCTTGAAGAACAGTCACGTCTGAAACAAGAGCAATTCATGGACGGTATTGCGGCCAAGCTGGGGAGAGACCGGGTACGCACTGCTCCGGAGCACCCCTTCCGCGGTGCACCCGACTTTTGGAAGGAGTTCGAATGGCCGCTGGAGCAGAGGATTACGCAGTTTAATGCCAACTTTGAAGCAGCTGGCGGCCATGTAGTCAGGCTGAGCAATCGAGATGAGGTCAGCCGGTTCATTAGGGACAAATCGCTGGAGATGAGTGCGGCTACAATTCTCCGTCAGCAGGAAGAGGCGCTGGACCACCTAGGGCTCGAAGAGAGTTTGCCGGGAGCACAGGTACGCTCCTGGAATGATGAAGCAGACACCGATTGGAGGGCTGTAGCTGCCAGAGCAGACTTTGGTATTGTCATGGCCGATTATGCGGCGGCTTATACCGGTTCAATAGTGGTGAAATCTGCCCCGAATAAAGGCAGATCCGTCAGTCTGCTGCCGACCGTGCTAATGGCTGTCATCCCCGTTGACCGAATGGTTACCCGACTGGGCGAGATATTGGTGCAGTTCGATCAGGCCGGGCGTGAGCAGCTTCCCGCAGGCATTCATTTTATCTCAGGACCAAGCCGCTCCGCTGATATCGAGAACGATCTTACGATTGGCGTTCACGGTCCTGGCATTGTATATGCCTTGCTGGTAGATTCCTTTGAGAATTAACGAATGATATTCTATTAATAAATAGCCCCAAGCGGGAGCAGTAACGATATGCTCACGGCTTGGGGCATTACCTTCAACGACAAGGCTCTTAACCAATTCTTCATCCTGGCCATCATACCCTATAATAAACAGGTCAATCGTTCTCTTGACTGCAGCCCACTCTTCAGCAGACGTATCATTGAGGGATTGACTCCAAACATCGGTTGTTTTTGGATTAGAAGTTCCCTGTTGGATGGAGACTGTCTGCGTTTTGGAATCCCATGAGACATTAGCCCCAAGTGCCTTAGAGATCGTGCTGATCGGTACGAGAACTCGGCCATTTACATTCTTTGGAGCAACATCGGTCGCAATATTGTTCCCATTCACGACGATTTTAATTTTCCCAGATCCAAAAGCATAAGTCCCTCCCAAACGCAAGATTCGTTTGATTTGTTGCCAAAAAAGTAAAAAACTATATTTGTTAATTAGGGAAGGAGCGGCGGAGAATTTTGCGGTACAATCATCAAGGGGGAATCTATGAAAATAAGAATGCTATTTATAATGGTTTTGCTCATCGTTTCATTTATGCCCGCCTGTTCAAAAGCGGGAGACAACAAAAACCAGGAGACACACAATCAAAATCCAACCACCATTAATATCTCTCTTTACAGAACTGATTCAACAAAAGTTCAACCGGAACTGATCAATGTGGTAGGCGTAGGCGACCCTCATTTATTGAAACAGGCTTACGATTGGAAAAAAGATGGCATTCAGAGCATTCAGGCTGCTTTACCTTACCCTGATAAGATTGATCGTATTTATGTCCTCCAATATTCATACGAAGGAGCCAACCCAAGATCGGAGTATTTTATGTACGTAACGGACAGCGAAGGAAACAACTATATAAAGCAATTTGAATATAACGGTTCTTACGATTCCTATCAGGGTTCTCTGAAAAAAGAAGATATTTTAAATAAGATTGGTCTTGACGGTTGGAAGAAAGTTTCCGCTATAGAATGGTTGTAGTAGTGGGTTCCGAACTAATAGATGAAATTCCTTTAAACTCAAAATAAAACCCACTCCTATGTGAAAGCAAGGAGTGGGGAAGGGGAATCCATCAGTAGCTGGCTACTCGTTTACATATCTATTCTTGCAAGGGAGATTATTTGCCCTTTCGCGTCAGTTCAGCCAGATGGTCCCACTGCTCATGAGTCACTTCCGCCAAGTCGTTGAATTGCCCCGCTCCCTGGAGCCATTCACCCCCATCAATCGTAATGACATCGCCATTAATATAACCGGCATAATCGGAAATGAGATACGCGGCAAGATGGGCTAGCTCCTCTGCGTCCCCTACACGGCGAAGGGGGATGCGGTCGATCATCTTTTGCTCCAGGTCAGGCGTGGGCGATAGTCTGGACCAGGCGCCTTCGGTCGGAAACGGACCTGGAGCGATTGCTACCTGTCGGATACCGTAAGCGGCCCATTCAACCGCAAGGGAACGTGTCAGCGCGATGACGCCTGCTTTGGCAGCTGCAGAAGGAACCACGTAGCCAGAGCCTGTTGAAGCATAAGTTGTGACGATGTTAAGCATCGTCCCGCTTTTGCCTTGCTCTATCCAGCGCTTGCCGACCTCCAGGGTAGCGTAAAAGGTGCCATGCAGAACGATGTTCAGCACCGCATCTACAGCTCGAGGAGAGAGACGCTCCGTTGGGCTGATAAAATTCCCGGCGGCATTGTTGACTAGCACGTCAATGCCTCCATAATGAAGCTCTGCCGCTTCAACGAGAGCAGCGATCTGCGCAGGATCCCGAACATCGCAGCTCCTGTACCATACCTCGAAGCCCTGTTGACTTAACTCTTCGGCAGCCTGACGCAGAACTTCCTCACGGCGTCCGCAGATGGCGAGCTTGGCGCCGAGCTGTGCGAATTTCTCACCCATGGCTCGCCCAAGTCCTGTTGCACCTCCTGTAATTAATACGACTTTATTAAGCAGCAAATCGTCGGTGAACGGTCCCATGGATCAATCTCCTTTCATCCAGGTGATGGATAGAGGCAAAGCAAAGATAGACGGATAAGATAAAGATACGGGAAAGCTATAATAATCTTCACGAATTTGTAATCGCTTACAATGAGAGTACCATGGTTCTTCATTCCCGTCACCCCTTACTTGATTCAGAATAGTGCTGCTTGGTTAGGATAATTAGAAAAGCTGGTTAAAACCGTACTTAGTCGTCCATTCTACATCTTATATATCACATATGCCCTGGCATTAAGATAACATCACGAGACGAGGATGGCGATATGAATCTGAAATCACTGACGGAGCGGCTGATACTTAAGACGATAACGGGCAGCACTTCTGTTGATATCACGAACCTAGATACAGATTCACGAGAGATAAGGCCCGGCGGCCTGTTTGTCTGTGTTCCGGGCTTTCACGTGGACGGCCATGACTATGCCGAGAATGCAATACGAAACGGCGCGGTTGCCATCGTCGCTGAGCGGGAGCTGCCGTTGCTGCCAGGAGGCATTACCCTTATTGTGGTACCGGATACCCGAAGAATATTGCCGATTCTCGCAAACGTTTTTTATGATAGTCCTACACAGCGTTTGAAACTGATCGGAATTACCGGAACGAATGGCAAGACAACCACAACCCATATGATTGAAAAGATCCTTAACGATGCTCATTGCAAAACGGGCATGATCGGTACATTGTACATGAAGATCGGAGATCATGTTGTGAAGACGCTGAATACGACGCCGGATACGATCCAGCTGCAGCGTTATGTACATACCATGGTCGAACAGGGCGGCTCCTATGCCGTGTTGGAAGTGTCTTCGCATGGATTGGATATGGGGAGGGTTCGGGGGTGTGATTTTCAGACCGTTGTTTTTACGAATTTATCACATGATCATTTGGACTTCCATCCGAATATGGAGAGTTACCGCAACACGAAAGAGCTGTTGTTTACCCAGCTGGGCAACAGCGAGTCTGACATGCTTAAGAAGGCAGTTTTGAATGCTGATGATGAAGCATCGTCCTATTATGCGAAACGCACATCCGCACAGATCGTCACCTATGGCATTCATAATATGGCTGATGTTCAGGCAACGCATATTCAAATAATACCCGAAGGCTGCGAGTTTCATGTTGAAACGCCATGGGGGCACGGCAAAATCAGTATGAAGATGCATGGTGCTCATAATGTGTATAACGCCCTTGCCGCGGTGACCACTTGCCTGCTGGAAGGGATATCGCTTGAAGAAATCCGCAGAAGTCTTGAACAATTTTCAGGGGTTGAAGGCCGGTTTCAAGAAATAGAAACAGGACGAAGCTTTCGCGTGGTTGTAGATTATGCTCATAATCCCGATGGACTCAAGGCTACATTGCAATCCGCCAAGGAAATTACCAGTGGCAAAATGATATGCGTGATGGGGTGCCGAGGCGAGAGGGATCGATTGAAACGACCGATTATGGCGGATATTGCTGCTTCATACTCGGATTATGTGTTATTCACAACAGACAATCCGTTCTCGGAGGATCCGGAGCAGATTATGGCGGAGATGCTGGGTGGATTAATCTCGCATGAGGCCGGCAATTGGGAGGTTATCCTGAATCGTAAAGAAGCCATTCAACGGGCAGTGGAATTGGCAGGTGACCATGATCGGATCATTATTACGGGACGAGGACATGAGACCTGTTATATAGCAGGCAGCCAAATTGAAACGTATAGCGATGTGGATATTGTGTTGAATTCATTGGAGTGTATGAAGCAAGGCATCCAGATCATGACACCGGAGCTATAAAAATTACCCGGAGGTGCTGGATTATGAAACAAAAGAAGTTTGGAGCAGTCGTAATCGCGGCTTTGCTGTTTCTTGTTGCCTGTACAGGGTCTCCCTCTTCTAAGGAAGAAGGGAGGCAGGAAGAAATTCAGGAGAAGAAAACCGATCGAGCCTACCGAGTGGTTGCAGAGCAGTTGAGAACACCCTGGTCTATCGATTTTGACGGTGATACGGTTTATATCAGCGAGCGGGAAGGGAATATCGTTCAGATCAAGAACGGTGTAATGACCAGACAGTCGGTTCATACCAACAAGCCGGTAGCACAGATAGGGGAAGGGGGATTCCTGGGCTTTGCGTTAGCTTCTGATTTTCAGGATTCCGGAAATGCCTTTGCCTACCATACCTATGAGCAAGGTAAAAAGCTAATGAACCGGTTGATTCTTCTGAAGCAGGAGGGGAGTCAATGGAGAGAGTCTAATGTCCTTCTGGAGCGTATTCCCGGCTCTAATGTGCATAATGGAGGGAGAATATCGATCGGTCCTGACGAGATGCTCTACGTAACGACAGGAGATTCGGGTGAAGGAGAACTTGCGCAAAACCAGGAGAGTCTGGCAGGCAAAATATTACGATTGACGCTGGATGGAAAAGTTCCGGCGGATAATCCGAACGCAGGCTCCTATGTCTTTACATTAGGGCATCGGAACTCTCAGGGCCTGGCCTGGAATTCGAAGGGGGAATTGTACAGTTCTGAGCATGGACCATCCGGTACGCCGGGAGGACATGACGAAATAAATGAGATCAGAGCAGGCAGTAATTACGGATGGCCCGAAATTATTGGAGATGAACAGCAAGAGGGCATGAAATCACCAATTTACCACAGCAGTGAAACGGCTATTGCGCCTTCCGGGATCGCTTTTGATGATGAGGATCACTTGTACGTTGCAACCCTTCGCGGTCAGAAGCTGTATGAATATCAGCCGGAGAATGACTCGCTTAAGGTGGTAATTGAGGGTGAGGGCAGATTAAGAGATGTCAAAATCCATAACGGGCGAATTTATGTCATTACGAACAATACCGATGGCCGGGGAGTGCCCTCCGATCAGGATGATCGACTGCTTGTGTTAGAATCATTCCATTAAGTGGACATGTCTGCTGATTCAGAGAATAGAATAGATTAAGAACAGCAATTAAAAAGGCCCCTTCCCTGTATGGAAGGAGCCTGAAGTGGCAATAACAGATATTATGTTTGCTAGGCTTCGGTTTGTTTTCGAATGCGATACACGCACTTTTTACCGCCCTTGGCAAGGCACTCGGTACGTTCCACATCTGCCTCCAGCAGGGATTGAAACAGGTCTAGCTCACAGCGACAGGCATGCTGATACCGGTTGGCTACCTGGGATATGGGACAGTTCAGCTCTTCGAGGAGATACTCCTCTTCAGTGACTTTTTGGTAATCTACCATATAGCCGTTATCGTTCTGAATCTGGGCAAGGGCAGCCACCCGATCCTCGAGGGCCTCCGCTTTGACCGTCGGCGTGTACTTGTTCAACAAAGTATCCTTTCGCTTATCAAACAGCAGTGAAATCATCTCATCGCCAGCCTCTTCTTGCAGCTCATTAAGCAGATCGAGCGCGAGCGCATGATAATTCTTAGGGAAAAAGTCCTCCGCGGAATCGGTAAGACGATATAAAGATACAGGTCTTCCCATCGGCTGCTTCACGGTTCGGTATGTGATGTAGCCCTCATTCTTCAAGCTTTCGAGATGACGCCGTACGGCCATTCCTGTAATGCCAAGTGCTTCGGTAATGGACTTTGTGCTGAGCTCACCATTTATTTTTAACATTTGCATGATATATTCGCGGGTGGAATATGCAACTTCTTGATTCACTATAATCACCGCCTTGATTCTCGATGAATCTCTCATTTATAACAAAAAAGTTTAAAAAGCAATATGTCTCATCTTATGTCTTTACCTACCATAAGTCAACCGGAATGGCGGATTTTTGGAACCTGTCATAACACGGTTTGTTGACAACTGGGAAGATTAACCACATAATTATTATATATTATAGTATAAAAAGTATAGAAATCCACATGATCTGTGAAGCATACCTTCACGAATGGGAAGTTTGGAAAGTAGGAAGCACGATTATAATTAGGAAGGTGGAATTGCGGATGTATGTTATTGGTTCAGCTTGTATTGAAGAGAAAGCGGGAGAATGCGTGGATGTATGCCCTGTTGATTGCATAGAAGAAGGGGATGACCAGTTCTACATCGATACCGATATATGTATTTCCTGCGGTGCTTGCGAAGCTGCTTGCCCTGTTGCAGCCATTTTTTATTTTGAGGATCTGCCGGAAGACCAGAAGCATTACTTTGATAAAGCGGTAGAATATTACAAAAATAAGTAGGGAGCTCTGGCGCTCCGGTTTGAGTCTATCGGACGCTCCGGTTTGAGTCTATCCGCTCTGTTGTCCGTCCGTTTCTCGAATGGAAACAGGCAAGGTAGAAACGGACTTCCAAAGGATCGGCTATCCTCAAACCTCCGCTGGAGAGAATGATCTAAAATACTAAAGATAAAAGATTGAAAAGATCAAAAGATTTGAGAAATGAGAGAAGATAGATTACTTAAAGTTAAAAGACTAAAAGATTAGATTATGTGATCACATATATAGAAGCTAAGATAAATAGTCGAATTAAGAGAGCATCAAGCAGAAGTGTTCATGCACATAAAATATTTCTAAATACATAAGCCATCCGGGATGAGCAAGGGCAACCTTGAATTCATTTCTCGGGTGGTTTAATTATATCTACCATTTCAAGCCATCCTGGATGAAGAATGTTCCATTTATTCTTTTCCGGGGTGGCTTAATTGTTGTTTGCAATAGCGTTGTTATCTACATTTTAGGAGATACCATGTCAAGTTCATGTCATGTTGTGCACGTTGCGAGGTCATTTGTTTTCATGTAGGAGATAGAATTTCTTTCGCAAAAAATTGAAATGCTTACATTTCCATAGATAAAAAAATAATATTTAAATGTGTCATATATATTGACACTTTTATAATACGCGTTTTATTATTAATATCACTGGAGAATAAAATTCATAAAAATGATAAAAATCACTGTTTTTTGATGATTGTAGATCTTTTAAATTGGTAAAATGATCTATTTAATCTACTGGTGAAATTAATTAGGGGATGTCTTTCATGAAAAAGCATGATCAAGACTTTATGAAGCGGCAGAACAGACTCACAGTATTTCAAATCATCAAGAATGAACAGCCGATTTCAAGAGCAGCTATTGCCAAACAGACGGGAATGAGTCCAACCACAGTCAGTCGCATCGTATCCGAGCTGACGGAAGAGGGTTACGTACACGAAAAAGAAGAACAAGCTTCCACAGGTCGTGGAAGGAAATCTTCTCTCATCGAGCTGCTGGATACAGCGGTGATCTCGATCGGCATTGAGCTGGATCGTCATCAAGTCAATATTGGATTTATCGATGTACAAGGAAATGTGTTATGCAGCGGCAGTTGTCCCAGAGCTTCGAATGATACGGCGGAGGTCACGATTGCTCGGATAGCAGACACCATCGAAGCGCTCATCTTGGATTGCGATATTGATCGCAGACGGGTCGTGGGAATTGGTGTAGGTCTGCCAGGAATTATCGATGTTGACGCAGGTATTGTTAAATTCTCGGTACAGCTTGGCTGGAAGAATGTACGTTTATCCGAGAGACTTAAGGAATTAACAGGTCTTCAAACGGTCGTAGATAATGAGCTGAAGGTAAAGGCGTTGGCAGAGCAGTTGAAGGGCTCGGCATACGGATCCAACCGGACCGTTTTGCTCGGCTTCGGTAACGGCGTTGGTTCCGCGCTCATCTTGGATGGGGAGATTTACCGAGGAGTAACCAACAGTGCCGGGGAAATCGGACATACGACCGTAGACCCTGAAGGTATGATGTGTGACTGCGGCAAAGCAGGATGCCTTCAAACATATATTAATATACCGTCACTGTTGTCAGAAGCCAGCAAGATCAAACCAATTCATTCGATTGAAGAATTGTTTGCAGAGAGACAGGCTGGAACGCGATGGGCGAACTATTTAATCGACAGAGCTCTTGCCTATATGGCGATTACGATTAATAACGTCGTCAGCATGTACAATCCGGACAGCGTCATTCTAAGCGGCGAGATTCTGGACAAGTTTCCTGAAGTATATGAAGAGATTACGAATTTATGCTATTCGCAGTACATATGGGAACCGCTGCATGATTCCTTTACGATTGTCCGCTCCAAGCTTCATGAGCATGGCGTTGTTATCGGATCGGGACTAGTAGCTCAGGACCTATATTTTCAATTGAATTAAATTCATCAGGAGATCGGAGGATCATCATCATGGGATTTGTACCATTAGTAGAGGAATATCGCGGAAATGTACTGGAGAACATCCACTACGGAGCGATCAGCGTTGTAGATGACAAGGGACAGGTAATTTATTCTGCGGGTGATCCGCATCACATGACTTTCCTGCGATCAGCGGCTAAACCGTTCCAGGCAATCCCGGTTATGAAGCGCCGCATTGACGAAGTGTACGGACTTACCGGGGAAGAAACGGCATTGTTTGCAGCTTCCCACCGCGGTGAACGTTTCCACATTGACGCACTGGAGTCTATTTTGAGAAAGACCGGCATTCGGGAAGAAGCGCTTCATTGCTGCGCAACTTACCCACTGAATGAGGATGCCAAAGCAGAACGACACCGGGACCATGAGGAGAAGCGTCGAATCTTCCACAATTGCTCTGGTAAGCATAGCGGCTTGATTGCCCTCTGCAAGTATATGGGCTGGGATGAGGACACATATTACAAGCCGGAGCATCCGGTCCAGAAAGAGATTATCGAGACGCTGGCATATTTCGCTGAAGTGCCGGTATCCTCGATCCCGCAAGGCATTGATGGCTGCGGACTTCCTATCTTCGCGCTTCCTCTGGACCGCATCGGTTATTCTTTCCTCAAGCTGGCTTGCCCAGATTTGATCAATGATGCAGAGACTGCAGATGCAGCTGCCCGAATGGCCAAGCTGATGAATGAGTATCCGGATATCATTGCAGATACGAAGTTTGTATGCTCTGCCTTGCTTCGTGACCACAACCTGGTTGCCAAGGGCGGTGCGAAAGGGGTATATGGTATCGGTCTTCGGAAAGAACGCCTGGCAATCTCGCTTAAAGTCTCCGATGGCTCGGAACAGGTATGGCCATGCATCATTGCCTCTATTCTGGAGCGACTGGGTTACAGCGATCAAGCGACGATTGACCGATTGTATGAGCTTGTCCCTAATGAAATCTTGAATGATGGCGGTACGCTCGTTGGAGAACGAAAAGCCGTTTACGAATGGAATGCTTAAGCCCGTGAGGAACTCAAGGCTGGAGGCAGATTGCCGAGGCGAAAGAGTGAATCTATAGATACTTACACATCAAAGGGGGAAAATCAACCATGAGATTCAAAGGTAGAACATGGTCACTGCTCATGCTGCTGCTCGCATTTACGATTGTTGCTGCAGGCTGCGGAAACAGCGGAGGTGGCAAAGGTGCAAGTGAAGGCGGCGGGGAATCCAAGCCGGTAACGAAGAATAATAAAGATATTGTCATTGCGATCAACGCAAACTTCATTACACTGGATCCTCACAATGCGGGCGATACACATTCCATTTCCGGTGCTCGCACGATGTACGAAGGTTTGATGGGCTTCAACGATAAGATGGAACTTGTTCCAGTATTGGCTGAAGATTACTCGATCAGTGATGATGGACTGACGTACACATTCAATCTACGCAAGAACGTTAAGTTTCATGACGGAACAGATTTCAATGCTGAAGCCGTAAAAATCAATATGGAACGCATCATGAACGAAGAAAATAACCTGCGGATGCGTAAAAGCTTCGCGACCGTTGCCGATGTTCAAGCTCCGGATGAGCACACGGTTGTGTTCACCCTTAGCCAACCATATAACGCTTTCTTGAATAAAGCGGCCATGGCCCTGATGATCAGTCCTAAGGCGCTTAAGGAAAGTAAGGATATCACGAAAGATCCTGTGGGTACAGGAGCTTACAAGTTCAAAGAGTGGGTTCAAGGCGACCGTCTGGTCGTAGTGAAGAACGAAGATTATTGGCAGGAAGGACTGCCTAAGGTAGACAGCATTACATTTAAACCGGTACCTGAGAACGGTTCCCGTATTGCGATGCTGAAAACAGGCGAAGCGGATTTCATCTATCCTATGCCAACCGAGCAAGTATCTGATGTGGAAGGCGATTCTAATATCGTCATCGACAAGATCGATTCCACCATCGTTCGTTATGTCACGCTCAATACAATGAAGAAGCCATATGACGATCTGAAAGTTCGCCAAGCGATCAACTATGCAATCGATAAAGATGCTTACATTAAAGTTGTTAAATCCGGATTGGGTTCGAAACTGACTTCATCTATGTCCTCCATGACACAATACTATTCTGAGCAATCCGGTTACGATTATGATGTAGAGAAAGCCAAATCGCTTCTGGCAGAGGCTGGTTATCCGGACGGATTTGAAGCTGAACTGTGGGGCGAGAACGATTCCGAAACGATTAAAGGCATGCAGTTCTTTGCACAGCAGCTGGCTCTTGTCGGAATCAAAGTCGATGTGAAATCGATGGAAGGTGCAACATTGTCCGACCAGATCAACTCGGCTACGCCGGATAATGCAAAAATTCAAATGTGGTATGTAAGCTGGTCCCCATCATCAGGCGATGCTGACGGCGCAACAAAAGGTCTGTTCAGCAGCGAGTTCTTCCCGCCAGCTGGTGCTAACACAGCTTATTACAAGAACGACAATGTAGACCAATGGATCAAGGATGCCAACGCATCCGTGAAAGCTGAAGATGCTAACGCAATCTATGCCAATATCCAAAAACAAATCTGGGAAGATGCACCATGGGCATTCCTGGGTGTAGATCAGGTAATCACGGGCAAACGTGCTTATCTGGAAGGCGTTAAGGCATTGCCGGATGGATCGATCAGCGTGATCGACGCAGAAGTGAAATAATCAGGCAGCGAAGAGCTTGCTAAACGTATACCTTGTGGTGGGCCGCCTCTTGAATCATTAAGGAAGCGGCCCGTCTTATTTTATTAAGCTGGCATGTTGAAAGGAGGCACATCCTTTGGGAAGATATGCAATTCAGAGGCTGCTGGGTGTTATCCCGCTGTTGTTTGTTGTATCCATCCTTGTATTTATGTTTATTCACCTGATTCCTGGGGATCCGGCGCGATTAGTTGCAGGTAAGGATGCCACCCTTGAGGAGATCAACGGGATTCGAGAGCAGCTGGGCTTGAACTTGCCGTTATGGCAGCAGTACGTGAACTACATGGGTGATCTATTAAAGGGTGACTTGGGTGTATCCGTTACTTCCGGTCTGCCGGTGACGGACATGCTCGCAAGCCGATTCCTCCCCACCATTATACTGACTTTTACAAGTCTTGGCTGGGCTCTGGTTATTGGTCTTGTCATTGGTATCATATCTGCCGTTAATCGCGGTAAATGGCCAGACTATATCGGAATGTTGACTGCGATATCCGGTATTTCCCTGCCGGGCTTCTGGCTGGGACTTGTACTTATTCAAATTTTCTCCGTCGAGCTGGGGTGGTTCCCGACAGGCGGCGTCGATACTTGGCAATCCTATATCCTTCCCTCCTTTACATTGGGAGCCGGGATAATGTCCATGCTGGCCAGATATTCCCGTACTTCGATGCTGGAGACCATGCGTGAGGATTATGTCCGGACAGGACGCGCAAAGGGTTTGCGAGAATTTGTCGTAGTTGGAAGGCACGCACTCCGCAACTCCTTGATCCAGGTGGTAACCGTTGCTGGGCTGCAGTTCGGCTTCTTGCTGGGCGGTTCGGTTATGGTCGAGACCGTATTCAGTATTCCCGGTATGGGACGTCTCTTGATAGATTCGATTGGCTTCCGTGATTATACCGTTATTCAAGCGCTGCTGCTTCTGTTCGCAACCGAATTTATTCTGATTAACCTGATTGTCGATTTACTGTACGGTGTACTGAATCCAAAAATCCGGTATGCATCGAAATAGGAGGGGGAAGCCATGAGCGATAATTCAACAGTGACGGTCCATTCCTCCGTACCGGAGGATACGCTTGCAAAGAGTCCGACGACGGGCAAATTTAGAGCGTTTATGTCCAAATTTATGAAGCAAAAGCTTGCCGTTATATCTAGCGGATTTATTCTATTATTGTTAGTGCTCGCGGTGATTGGTCCGCATATCGTTCCATATCCGCCAAATGAGCCGAATTATGATGCGATGATGCAAGGCCCGTCGGCAGCCCATTGGGCAGGTACGGACGAGTATGGCCGTGACATTCTGAGCCGTTTGATTGACGGAACCAGATTGACGATGGCGGTCAGCCTAAGCGCAGTATTTATCTCTGCAGTTCTTGGAACAATTCTTGGCCTGATCAGCGGGTACTATGGCGGATGGATCGATCGTCTCATCATGCGCGGCAGTGACGTGATGTTCTCGTTCCCAGATCTGCTGCTTGCCATCGGTATCGTGGCGATCTTGGGGCCTGGCTTATCCAATGTGGTCATCGCGGTGGCCGTCTTCGGCACACCGTCCTTTGCCAGAATCATTCGAAGTGTGACGCTCTCTTCCAAGGAGTCTTTATATGTAGAAGCTGCGAGATCGATGGGTGCCAAACATAACCGTATTATATGGAAGCATATTTTTCCTGAGACGATCCCGAGCATTATTGTCAACGTGTCCATGAGAATCGGCGGCGCTATTCTGGCGGCTTCATCCTTAAGCTTCCTCGGACTTGGAGCTAAGGCTACTGAACCGGATTGGGGCGCGATGCTTAGTATGGGACGCGATTACTTGAGTATTGCACCTCATATCGTGTACTACCCGGGCTTATTGATATTCCTGACCGTGCTTGCATTCAACTTGATCGGTGACGGACTGAACGATGCCCTGGATCCGAAAACGAAAAACTAGTAGGGGGGATAGATCGTGACGCAAACATTGCTTGAAGTAAAAGGTCTTAAAACCGAATTCAAACGCGATGGATCATCAGTGCTTGCCGTAGCAGGAGTCGACTTTCACATCAATAAAGGCGAAGTGCTTGGGCTCGTGGGTGAATCCGGTTGCGGCAAAAGCGTGACCTCCCTGTCCATCATGAGGCTGCTTAAAGATACGCCCGGCAGAATTTCCGGAGGCTCGGTAAGCTTTGAGGGCAAGGATCTTGTGCAATTATCGGAAAAAGAAATGCGCCGCTATCGCGGAAACGAGCTGGCTATGATCTTCCAGGAGCCGATGACCTCGCTGAATCCGGTTCTTCGCATCGGCAAACAGCTGGAAGAGTCGATTATGCTTCATTTGGGTTACAGCCGGAAGAAAGCGCGTCAGCATGCCATCGACTCTCTTAAGCTCGTAGGCATTCCGAGAGCGGATGAGGTCGTGGATGACTATCCGCATCAATTGTCAGGGGGAATGCGGCAGCGGGTTATGATCGCAATGGCGATGTCCTGCAATCCGAAGCTGCTGATCGCCGATGAGCCCACAACCGCCCTGGACGTTACAATTCAGGCTCAAATCTTGGACTTGATGAATCGTCTGAAGACCGAGCAGGAGATGGGTATGCTGCTTATTACGCATGACCTTGGGGTCGTAGCTGAAATGTGTGACCGAGTGGTCGTTATGTATGCTGGCCGTGTTGTAGAAGAGGCGACGGTGGAAGAGTTATTTGAGAATCCTCAGCATCCGTATACGAAGGGACTTATCAGTTCGGTGCCGAAGCTTAGACAAAAGGTACACCGTTTGGAGTCCATCCCAGGTAATGTGCCGGATTTGCGGAATATGCCAAAAGGTTGTAAATTCGCTCCACGGTGTCCGTATGTGATGGAGCAATGCTTATCCCAAGAGCCGGACCTTCTTCCGGTAGCAAATGATGAGCAGCGAAAGAGCCGCTGCTGGCTGACACAAGAAGGTCACTCGAAGGGAGGAGAAACGGCATGAACGAAACGCCTTTATTAGAAGTAAAGAATTTGCAGAAATCATTCACGATAAAAAAAGGTTTCTTCGGTACGACCAAGCAGCTTCGCGCCGTGGACGGAATCTCCTTTGCGATCCATAAGGGTGAAACCTTCAGCCTGGTTGGCGAAAGCGGCTGTGGTAAATCGACGACCGGTCGTTTGGTGACCCGTCTGTTGACACCCAACAGTGGCGAGGTTCTTTTTAACGGGACCGACATCAGCGGATACAATGAGAATCAGATGCGTCCGCTGCGTAAAAATATGCAGATGGTCTTCCAGGATCCTTATGCTTCTCTGAATCCGAGGATGAAGGTTAAAGAGCTAGTAGCCGAGCCGCTGCTTATTCATACCAAGCTGAGTACCAAGGAGCGGGACAAGCTGGCTTGCGAGCTGCTGGAAACGGTAGGCTTAAACAGCTTTCACGCTGAACGTTATGCTCATGAATTCAGCGGCGGGCAGCGACAGCGGATCGGGATCGCAAGAGCTCTGTCCGTACGTCCGGATCTGATTGTTGCCGACGAGCCTGTATCGGCTCTGGATGTGTCTATCCAATCTCAGGTGCTGAATCTGCTACAGGATCTTCAGGAAGAGTACGGGTTAACCTATCTGTTCATTTCTCACGACCTCAGTGTCGTTGAGCATATCAGCGACCGGATCGGCGTTATGTATTTGGGCGCATTGGTAGAGACGGCTGATAAAGATACGCTCTATGAACGCCCGCTGCATCCATATACACAGGCGCTTCTGTCTTCGGTGCCCGTACCGGATCCGAAGCAGAAGAAGGAGCGGATCATTCTGAAAGGGGATCTGCCAAGTCCGGTGAATCCGCCTACAGGCTGCCGTTTCCATACTCGTTGTCCTTCCTGCATGGAAGTATGCAAGCAGATTACACCTGTATTCCGCGAGGTTGAGCCGGGACATCAGGTAGCTTGCCATTTATATGACGAAGAGATCATGAAAAAAGCTTAACAGGCTCTTGGATGGTCTGATGAAGAAGGGAAGCGCTCGAAATGAAAATAACAATCGATGAAGCTCATTCGATGGAAACTTCGATTTATGCGGTATACGAGGGTGAAGAGACACCATTCCGCTTAAAGGACTCCCGGAAGAAAAGCCAGGTGTTGACATGGTTTTATGGCAGAACGAATGACGAAACCGACGATCTCATTGCCGGTATGGGACAACAATCAAACTTGACGTCTGAGCAAGTTCGCAGAACAAGTGCAGCAGCGGCAAGAACGCTGCTTAAGGAGAATAAATCGAGCGCTGTGCTGATCCGCACTGCAGCTGCTCCTGGAGCATCCTCCCTTTCCGTTGCGGATGAGTTTCAGGCTTGGGTTGAGGGCTGGATGTATGGTCTCTATCAATTCAATAAGCATCGAGGGGTTACGGCCAATGTGCAAACCGTATCCTTAAATTTTCGACAGGACGATTGGCAGGGGCTATCCCGTGAAGCCATGGAAACCATTATGGAATCTGCGAAGAAGCGGATCAAAGGGACAAAGCTCACTAGAGATTTGGTGAATGAGTCGCCAGAAACATTAAATCCGGAAGCGTTCGTTGCGGTTGTTGAGGAACGTTTCAAGAAGGCGCCCGTTCAGCTTCATGTGTACCGTGGACAAGAGCTTGTCGATCGTCAGATGAGCGGATTGCTCGCTGTGGGTGCAGGCAGCAAATACGAGCCTGCCATGATCGAGTTATCTTATAATGGTATAGATTCCGATAACGAGGGCCCTCATATTGTCCTCATCGGCAAAGGCGTAACCTTTGATATGGGCGGCATGAACGTGAAGATTGGCAGAGACATCAGCGATGCCCGCATGGATATGGGGGGCGCTGCAGCCGTCATTGGTGCTATGGATATTCTGGTGTCCCAAAAGGCGAAGGTTCGCGTTACGGCATTAATCGCCGTCGCTGATAATTTGTCGGGACCCGATGCCATACTTCCTTCATCCGTTATTCATTATCCGAACGGTCTTAGTGTTCAGGTAGCAAATACGGACGGTGAAGGACGATTGATCATTGCGGATGCCCTTCTACACGCAGCCAAACTGGGCGCAGATAAGGTGATTGATATCGCTACGCTGACAGGCAATGTCGGTGCCGCGCTTGGCTTGGAAATTGCGGGTATCTGGGGTGACCAACAAATAACGTCCGATCTGGTTGAAATTGGCGAGCGTAATGGCGAGCGATTATGGCCTATGCCGCTGATAGACGAGTACGAGTCGGAGCTCAAAAGTGATTACGCAGATTTGAGGAATGTTGGTACCTCAACACTGGCAGGGGCCATTACGGCAGCACTGTTCATTCGTAATTTTGTAGCGGATTCGATGAAATGGGTGCATATCGATATGGCAGGCACGGTGCAATATAAGCGTGAGTTTCCTCACTCTGCAGCCGGGGCTACCGGATATGGCGCCCGATTGCTGGCGGATTATGTGGAGAAGCAGTTTCACCATGCTTAAAAGAACCATACCAGTAAGGAGTGACGATGATGCTGCTAGAAATTATCGCAACCTGCGTGGATGATGCCATCACGGCAGAGAAGAATGGCGCAGACCGTCTGGAATTGATCACCGCAATAACCGAAGGTGGGCTTACACCAGGGATCGGCCTGGTTAAAGAGGTAGTAAAAGCCGTATCAATTCCGGTTCATGTCATGGTAAGACCTCACAGCAGATCCTTTGTGTATAGCTCTCATGACATTGTCACGATGATTGCCGAGATCAAGGCGATTTGCGAGGCCGGAGCGGCTGGTGTTGTGCTGGGAATGCTGACACCGGAAGGAAAGATTGACGAGGTATCGCTGGCTAAAATGCTGGAATGGACTGGCGATATGCAAGTGACATTCCACCGGGCTTTTGATGAGTTGGAGGATCAGTTCGAAGGACTGCGCACATTGCAGAAGTATCCGGCTGTCACCCGCATTTTGACATCAGGCGGACCGCAGCCTGCGCCGCAGGCCATTCCGAGAATCCGGGAGCTTGTGGAACAATCTGCAGGCAGCGGGCTGAAAATATTGGCCGGCAATGGACTCAAATGGGAAATTATTCATGATTTTATAAACCAAACGGGTGTGAGCGAAGTGCATTTTGGCTCCGCCGTTCGCTATGGTCGGTCAGGACTGAAGCCAATCGATCCGGTTGAGCTGCGATCACTGGCAGACAGTATACATCAATAGAAGTAGCAAACCTATCGGAAACAGGTGAACATTAATTGCAAACCGTATTGAATAAACAACAAGAATTTGTGGTTGGCGTTGACCTTGGGGGAACGAAGATCGCAGCAGCGCTCTTTGATTCGGAGGGACAGCTGCTGAACCGAGAGCAGATGGAGACTGCAGGTGCAAGGACTGCGGAAGAAGTAGTTGACCGAATTACGTCCATGATCCGCAGTGTATCTGACGGTCGCCTGCTGCGAGGGATTGGTATGGCTTCACCAGGAACGGTTAACAGCCGTGAAGGCATCGTCATTCACGGAACGAACCTGCCTGAGTGGTCTCATGTTCCTCTCAAAGCTTGGATGGAACGTGATCTGCATACCGAGGTCCAGGTTCTGAATGACGCTAATGCAGCGGCCTGGGGAGAGTATGTCAGAGGTGCAGGCAGGGGCTCAACCAACATGGTATACGTGACGTTCAGCACAGGGATCGGTTCAGGCATTGTTCTGGATGGCAAGTTGTTCCTCGGCAGCAATTCCTTTGCTGGTGAGCTTGGGCATCATATTATAGATCCGAGCGGTCCGCGTTGCAACTGCGGCAGCCATGGCTGCTGGGAAGTGTTTGCTTCAGGTACAGCGATTGGTCTTACAGCATCCGAGCGGATGCTCACACAGTCCAGTATCATGTCTGAGCTGGCTGCTGAAGAACCCGGCGTAAGCGCTAAGCATGTATTTGAAGCAAAGCGTCTTAACGATCCTGTCGCAGTGGAGGTCATCGACCGTGCCATTTATTACATGGCGCTTGGATTAGTTAACGTCATTCACAGCTTCAACCCGGATCGTATTGTCATTGGCGGGGGTGTCAGCAGAGCAGGTGATTTGCTCTTCCCGCAGCTAAAGGAAATGACAGACAAGCTGGTCATGCCATCCTATTTAGGCACCTATGAGCTCGTACCTGCGGAACTGCGGGACGATGTGGGTCTGGTAGGGGCCGCTGCCTTGTTTCAATAGATAACGTACAGAGAAGGTTATGGAAAGACATTTGTACGTTTTTATTATTCATCTGGAAAGTTACAAAAAAGCCGCCCATAGAGGGCGGCTTTGTGCTGGTAATGGAGAGAGCGGGAAACGGAGCGATCATATTTGCGTAAGCGAAGTCCGTTACATGTAACATGTGATAAGCGTGAACCGTAAGTCGTCATCCGTTTTTCATTGTAGTCGATTTGATGGTTTCCTATCGGTTTGTTTGTATCCGACAAACAATAAGCGGTTGCCTGCACTTTCCCGCCCGCCAGCGGTAACCGCCGGCTCCAAACACGCAAAGTAAGGCGAGTTGCCTGCTTGGAGCCGGCGGCAGTCGCTAGTCCATATATTTTGATGCGTCAAACGTAATCATCGCTGAATGATTAGCATGTTCGATTAACGCAGAGAGCTTTGTAACTTCCCGCTCCTTCTTCCGTGCCTGCATTTGATAAGCTTCAGGATCGTATAAAGCAACGTTGAAGAGCGTTACGGCACCATCCCCGCTTCCGCGGCTGCTTTGACGCTCCAGCTTCTTACGAGCGCCAAGATGGGCAAGCTGACCGATATCACTGCGTATTTGCTTGGCCATCTCGATGGCTTCCATAATTGTAATATCCGTGCCATTCCACGGAATGGTTTGCGTTGTATTGGAAATGGCCATCAGCAGATCCAGTTTTCTGTAATCAGCGGCGACGGCTTCGAGTTCTTCCGTAATGACATCCACGCTGCGCGATGGATACTCAGCAGTTTCTCCTTTTTCAATAATCGTGCTGCTGTTATTCATTCGCTCCGATATCAATTGATTCATGAGACGGTTAATGGCTGCCCGGACAGCTAACGCTTCGGCCATCGTTATTTGATTCAAATGATTATCACCTCTTCAGATTACGTATCTGACCATATAGACGTATTACTTAATGAAAAGTTGCTGGATGTGCAAAAAGTCACGGCGCAAAAACACTCAGAGTTACATAATTGTCATGAATACAGACTCGTAAAAAGGTGCAAGTCAGTCAGAAAATATGGATATTTACGACAGCCGCAAACATAATATGATAGATTGCTAGGTTATTATTGACAGCATCCTTGCTTGTATACTATATTAAGAGAAGGTTACAAAATGTTAATGAATTTTGCCGAATTTCGTTTGTGAAAACGGGGGAACCGTCTTGGGTGAATTATTCTTGTACCGTAGAGAGTATAGGGAACCTTCAACCGAACCCTTAGCTAACTCCGTAGGCATCGAAGGAGAGAATATATTTTGAAGAAGTTTGCCATCACATTGCTCGGGTCTGCAATTATTTTTTCTTCAGGTGCCGTGACAGCGTTTGCTGATCAACAACCGAACTTTCAGCATCAAGTGAAGCAATTGGTAGGAACTCCGTATAAGTGGGGCGGAACAACCACTAGCGGATTTGATTGCTCCGGTTTTATTCTCTACATGTTTAGAAATTTCGACGTTGATCTTCCGCGTACATCCCAAGGACAAGCTCAAGCGGGAGTCCATGTAGATCGTGAAGATCTGCGGGTTGGAGACTTGGTGTTCTTCAATACGAGCGGTAGCGGTATTTCTCATGCAGGCGTTTACATTGGCAATGGGCAATTCGCACATGCTTCCAGCAGCAAGGGAGTAAGAATCAGCGAACTTAGCGATTCCTATTATGAGCCTCGTTATGTTACAGCACGTCGTGTATTGAATCAAGAAAACTATGCGAAGCTGGTAGGAAGTGCAAGCTAATTGGTAGTTTAGGTATCGATACATAACAAGAAAGCCTGATCAAGAGATATCTCTTGTCAGGCTTTCTTTTTTAAATCATAAACTTTACGGGTTATCCGGCCTGTTATTCCTTAACAACCGAAGCATTCACGGCAGCGTCCATTCCATTGTTATAGAGACGGAACAATCCAAGACGCCAGAAAGCAGCACCCTTCAGATCATAGCGCTTGGCCAAACCGAGCTTATCGTTCACGGAACTGCCTGTTTCGCTGTTTAAATTGATGCCAAGCAGAAGCTTCTGTTTAGGTACACCCGCCTCAAGCGCCAGTTGTATTGCTTTGTCAACCAAACTATTCGGTTCAGGAACCTGCTCTTTGGTGCCCACTGGGTTATATTGATACGCCATAAGAATAAGATCGTCGGCGATGGTTGCAAGCGTCTTGTAATCATAGCCTTTATAGGCGCTGTTCAGCGGCGGCACCGCTAAGGACAGGGCGATGTCATTCGGCAATGCAGCTCTCAATTGTTTGGCATAATTGTTTAACAGTTTCTGTTGTTCTACAGCGTCCAATTTAAAACCGAGTCCTTCATAATCTAGTACGACCCCGCCAAATCCATTCTCAGCAACTGCTGTTGTAATGCCTTCAATGGATTTTTGTCGCAGACTGCTGTCGCTCAAAACCTTGGTCAGCTCACCGTTTCCATCCAAGGCATAGACCATAAGGTAAGGTTTAATGCTTTGATTGGCTGCATCCGCTACAATGGATTGCGGAGTAACATCCCCATCCGAAGCAGGCAGGCGGTATTCATCCCCTTCAAGCGTAAACTGACCATTACGATCAATACGGCTCCATCCAAATGCAACGGAGTTCAGGGATTTCACCAGATCCAGTTCTTGATATGCTCTCACGGCATAGAAGGCTCTAAGATGCATCTCGCGCTTTGGAGACACAAGGGAGACCGTACGAGTTGCCTGATTCCAGCCAACATCAACACCGAATTGGCTGCTGAAGGAACTGAGCGGAATCAGCACGCGGCCATCCCGCTGGACCGGCGGAGCGGCGAGTGTAACCTTTGCTCCGTTAACCGTTGCCGTAGTGCTTCCCACTTGGAGCAGAACCTCAGTGGATTGTCCTTGCACACTACCTGTGGCCTTTACGGTTTGTGTCTTGTTGTTCCATTTGATATCAATGCCTAGTGCTTCCCCGACCGTTCGAAACGGGACATAGGTAACCCCTTTGTCTATGCGTGGAGCGGCATCAAATGTCAGCGGCACATTATCCAGCTTTACCGATATGGCCGGCTCGGCATATGTCTGACCAGGGTCATACGCAACTCCAAGCAAGGATAAGGCAAGAGCTGAGGCGACAACCGTTTTTCCGATTCTTTTGTACAGCATGCTTTGTTTTCCTCCCAACCCATATTTAATAGAGTGGTATTATTTTCAAGTCATTAGAATCTAGCATACGTTAGTATAACAAAATTTTCATAGGGTTCCAATTCCAAGTGTCATAGAATCGATAAGAGTAAACGTGTTGATTTATTAAACTTTCAAGTATAATAAATACAGGAATTCATACATAGCCTGATGGTTACATGCATAGGGGGATTAGGGTGTTTAAATTCTGGAAGAATAATAAGAGTGGGGATAGCGTAGAGAAGCAGCATACTCCAGCAGCGGCAGAAATGGTCGAGGCGGTACCGGATTTGCTGATTGAGCTTTCGGGCCGTGAGGTTCAGCGGAGCGTAGCGCCCGTCTTGGGGATCACGGTGCTTGATCTGGCCGAGCGGAATGAAGTAGACTGGAACTCATTTTGCAAAAGAGGAACTTGCGCCCGCTGTCGATGCCTGGTGGTTGAGGGAATCGAGTATTTATCCGAGCCCAATCTGGCTGAAGAACGCCGCCTTGATCCGGAAGAGTTGGACGAGGGATACCGTCTGGGATGCCAGAGCAAGATCGAAATGGTCGGTCCCGTTAAAATCAAGCATGCTCCCTACTTTTGACGATGGGGATGAACAAGAGAAACGTTTAAAAATACAAGCAGGCAGCCATGAAATAGTGGCTGCCTGCTTTTTTAGGATGGATAACCATGGATAATCTCTTATTTCAGAATTGTTTTACGCTGTTCCCGGAATGAGCTTGGCGTTTGGCCAGTCATTTTCTTAAACAGCATGGAGAAGTACTTATCATTGCCGTAGCCCACTTGAGAAGCAATCTCATGGATCGGCTTGCTGGAATCTGCCAGAAGCCGTTTGGCCTCTTCTATTCGGCGGGATATCAAATAATTGAAGGGAGAATCTCCGACTTCTTTTTTGAATAGATGGGAGAGATAGTGCTGACTGACATACATGGTATCGGCGATATCTTTGAGACTGATGCTCTGGGTATAGTTCGCGTCGATAAAGTGTTTGGTGCGCAGCGCGATTTCATTCTTGCCCTTCAAGGACTTAAACTGGTGCTTAACATCTACTATGCGGTAGATGACGGTAATCAATGACATTAGCAGGTTGGTGCTCAAGGTTTCGTATCCCAGCACCTGAGAATCGCATTCACGAAGGATCTCAGATAGATAGCTCTCAACTTTGTAAGCATACTTCTCACAGGATATGACGGGCTCGACAGCAGCCGGCAGCAGCATGCCCTGGGGAACTCCTTCAATGTGAAGCGAATCTACGCCGCAGTAGATGACCTTGAATGGTCCGTCCGTGATGGATTTCTCTTCATGGGGAATACCGGGATTGTATATGGCAACATCGCCTTTATGGAGCTCATAATTCTTTCCAGCGATATTGAATTCTCCGCGTCCTTCTACTACATAGATAATTTCGCAATAATCGTGAATCTGGGGTGGACCATAGAAGAATTCTTCATCTAAGACTTGCCCGGCAAAGAGTAATTGAGGCTCTTTGATGAAGCGGAAGTGATCGCTTTTGCTATGTGTGATTTCGATCTTTGGCACGGTCTGTCCCTCCTGCAAGCAGCATCTCTTCTTATTATAATGCATAATTGCCCTCCGTGTTGGAATCGTTTACACCTCGATAAGGATAAAGTTCACTGTCTTGCTGAAATTGTGAGGTGATCGAACAAAATAGTGGGTTATCCATCATGGCGAAAAAACTTACAATGTTGACATATTCCTTAGAGGAGGCGCGGATTTTATGACATTTGAAAACGATTACAGATGGCGGGATGGATTTCCGACTATTGGTATTCGCCCTACGATAGATGGAAGACGAAGAGGAGTTCGAGAATCGCTCGAGGATCAGACCATGAATCTGGCCAAGGCTGTTGCTGAACTCTTATCGAAAGAGCTTAAATACCCGAATGGAGATCCTGTAGAATGCGTGATTGCGGATACTTGCATCGGTGGAGCAGCAGAAGCGGCTGCAGCCGCCAAAAAATTTAAAAATGCCGAGGTGGGTCTCACTATAACCGTTACACCTTGCTGGTGTTATGGAACCGAAACAATGGATGCAGATCCTTCGCGACCAAAAGCGGTATGGGGCTTTAATGGAACAGGGCGCCCTGGTGCGGTGTATCTGGCTGCTGTGTTGTCTGCACATGCTCAGAAAGGACTGCCTGCATTCGGGATCTATGGGGAAGACGTTCAAGATGAAGGGGACACCCATATACCAGATGATGTACAACAGAAGCTGCTGCGTTTTGCGCGGAGTGGTTTGGCTGCGGCTTATATGCGCGGACAATCGTATTTGTCCATGGGCTCTGTATCAATGGGCATCGCCGGATCGATCGTAGATGACAGCTTCTTTCAAGAATACTTGGGCATGCGGAACGAGTATGTCGATATGAGTGAGTTTACACGTCGTTTAGAGGAAGGCATCTACGATCCTGAAGAGTATGAGAAGGCACTGGCTTGGGTGAAGGAGAACTGTGCGGAAGGGAAGGATAACAACCCGGATCATCTCCAGAACAGCCGGGAGCGCAAGGATCTGGAGTGGGAAACCGTTGTCAAAATGACGCTGATTACGCGCGATTTGATGATCGGCAATCCGCGTCTGAAAGAGCTTGGCTTCGAAGAGGAAGCTCAAGGCCACAGTGCTATCGCTTCCGGATTTCAGGGTCAGCGTCAGTGGACGGATCACTCGCCGAATGGTGACTTTCTGGAGACGATGCTCAACTCCTCCTTCGATTGGAACGGCAAACGGTCGCCATATATCGTCGCTACTGAGAATGACAGCCTGAATGGTGTAAGCATGCTGTTTGGATATTTGTTAACCAATACGGCACAGATTTTTGCAGACGTAAGAACCTATTGGAGTCCGGCTTCGGTTGAGCGAGTGACTGGTTATAAGCTTGAAGGCCAGGCAGCGGGCGGCATTCTGCATTTGATCAATTCCGGTTCAGCGGCACTAGACGGAACAGGAGAGCAGGAGATAAACGGAAAGCCGGCCATAAAGCCGTTCTGGGAAATCACGGATGAAGAAGTCGAGCGTACGCTCAAGGCCACCCAGTGGCGTCCTGCCTCCGTTGAATATTTCCGGGGCGGCGGCTTCTCCACGGATTACCTGACACGCGGCGGCATGCCGATGACGATGTTCCGTTTAAACCTGGTGAAGGGTTTAGGTCCTGTGCTGCAAATAGCGGAAGGCTATTCCGTTGATCTACCAGAGGAAGTACATGATACGCTCGATAAGCGTACCGATCCAACCTGGCCGACAACCTGGTTCGTTCCGAACCTTACAGGACAGGGGGCATTCACAAGTGTTTATGAAGTGATGAACCAATGGGGAGCGAACCACGGCGTTATCAGTTTTGGTCATATTGGTGCGGACCTGATCACCCTGGCTTCCGTGCTGCGAATTCCGGTAAACATGCATAATGTGTCTGGTGAACAGGTGTTTCGTCCCCGGGCATGGGGGATGTTCGGAACATCCGACCCGGAAAGCGCGGATTTCCGTGCTTGTCAGAATTTCGGGCCTTTATATAAGTAAGCTCAACAGGGAGGAGAGAACACCATGCTGAATGCAGAAACCAGGAATGAGCTGTGCAAATATGCCAAAAAAATCGTCGACAGTGGTCTCGTCGTAGGACCGGGAGGGAATATCAGCGCCAGAGCAGGAGACAAGATGTACTTGTCTCCGAGCGGCTTCGCGCTGGAGGAGATCGAACCGGAGCAGTGGATTGAAGTCGATATTCCTACGGGCGATATAACCGATGTGGGACTGCGGCCTTCCTCTGAAGTGCTTATGCATCTGTATGGGTACCGCAGCAACCCAGATATCGGGGCTATGGTGCATACGCATCCGTCTCATTGCATTGCCTTTACGCTGGTGGAAAAGAACCTGCCGGTGATGTTTCCCGATCAGGCGGCGTTAGTCGGACGTACGGCATACATTCCTTACATTATTCCTACGACAGATTTGCTGGCAAATGCTGTCGCTGAGAAAGTGACAACGGCCAGTTCCATTCTGCTTGGTAATCATGGACTGGTCACAACAGGACGGAATCTACGCGAAGCGTATTACAGAACCCAGGTGGTTGAAGAGAGTGCCAAGATTTATCTGAGTGCCAAGGCTGCCGGCACACCGGTGCCGTTGACGGACCAGGAAGTGGATGATATCGCTGCACTGGAGAGCGAGGATTATCGAATTCAACTCTTACAGAAGATGAAATAATACAGGATTACGATCGGGTTGTTTCTTCTAGAGTTGTTTTAGTACAGGTAAGAAAGGAAGCGACTTATGAGCAGATCATCTGCAGTGCTTGCGTTTGATTTAGGGGCCAGCAGCGGCCGGGCATTGCTGGGGGAAATCACCTTCACTGATCATGACTCGCCCGGCATGCTGAAGATTACGGAAATTCACCGTTTTAACAATACACCTGTTCAGCTTGGAGAACATTTGCACTGGAACTTCCCTATGCTGCTTCAGGAAGTTAAGCAAGGCATCCGCAAAGCGTTCCAGGCCGGCTATGAGCCAGTCAGCTACGGGATTGATTCATGGGGCGTCGATTATGGGCTTATTGACGGTAACGGGGTACTCATCGGGGTGCCTTACCATTACCGGGACCTGCGGACAGAAGGTATGATGGAGCACACCTGGAAGCAGGTTGGTAGAGAACGTTTATTTCAGGAGAGCGGTCTGCAATTCATGCCGTTCAACACGATCTTCCAGCTCCAGGCGATGCTCAAATCCAAGTCACCCATGTTGAAGATTGCGGATAAAATTTTGCTCACTCCAGATCTTCTAAACTATTTTCTTACTGGAGTACAGACATGTGAGTTTACCATGGCCACCACAACTCAGCTATATCATATTACTGAAGGCAAATGGAATGAGAAGTTGATGGCAGAGCTCGGACTTCCTGCATCCCTGTTTATGGATCCTGTACAGCCGGGAACGATGATTGGAAAATTGCAAGATTCGGTAGCCCAAGAGCTGGGGGTACCGGCGATTGAGGCTATTACCGTAGCGTCGCATGATACAGAATCAGCCGTCGTTGCTGTGCCGGCGAATTCATCGAATTTTGCCTATCTCGTCTGCGGAACTTGGTCACTTCTCGGAACAGAGCTTTCAAAGCCGCTTGTCCATAGAGAGGTGCTGGAGGAAGACTTTTCCAATGAGGGCGGAGCCTATCAAACCTATCAACTGCTCAAGAATATTATGGGTCTGTGGATTCTTCAAGAGTGTAAGCGGCAGTGGGAGAATGAGGGGCTGACGTATTCTTATGCGGAGCTGATCGAACTGGCGCGGGAGGCAGGACCTTTCCGCAGCTTCATTTATCCGGATGACCTGCGTTTCATGAATCCTTCCGACATGCTGGCTGAAATTCGGGAATACTGCAGCGAGACAGGGCAGCCTATTCCTCAGAGCACCGGGGAATATGTACAGTGCATTCTGCAAAGCTTGGCACTAAGATACCGAGAAGTGCTTGAACGGTTGGAGGATCTTACAGGGCGGCATTATGAGGGGCTCCATATGGTAGGCGGCGGCATTCAGAACGAGTTATTATGCCGTTATACGGCGAATGCTATGGGTAAAGCGGTGTGGGCCGGGCCGGTTGAAGCCAGCGCTATCGGTAATATGCTGGTTCAATTCGTAGCGAATGGCATCTTGCGTAATCGGAATGAGGGAGTGGAGCTTGTTAAGCGGTCATTTCCACTTGCCTGGTTTGAGCCTGAGTGCACAGAAGCATGGGAGGCTGCCTTCGTGCATTACAAGTCAATTATCAAGCAGCGGCAGGTACAATAATAAGGCGAGCGAGCACTGTATGCCAGTCTCATCTTGAAGAAAATAAACATATTGAGAATCGCAAAGAACCCCGCAGCATGAGCTGCAGTGGGTTCTTTGTGCACTTGCGGCCAAGTTCAGGTCACAACCTGAACGGTGAGATACAGTACTTCGAGCAAAATCGGTGTCCCCAACTGGAGCATATCACCTGGAGAATACAAGGTCAGCGTTTCGGAAGTAAGCGTGTAAATGCGGCCTTCCTGAATCATGCCATTGATATAAAGCGTGGAGGAGCTGTCCGAACCGACTTCTAAACTCTGGAACGAATGATTGCCGTTATCATCTGTAAATTGCTCAGCTGTGATAATAAAGGGAACATCCAGGCTAACCTCGGTCCTCAATTGGTAAAAATAACGAAGCGTGGTCGGGAGGACTCTAACCTCCGGTACAATTGCGCTACCAGGTATACCTTGAGGCCCTTGGGGGCCCACCGGCCCGGGGATGCCTGGAGCGCCTTGGGGCCCTTGGGGACCCACTGGCCCAGGAACGCCTGGGGGCCCATCCGTTCCCGGAGCGCCTTGAGGGCCTCGAGGACCCACCGGCCCAGGGATGCCTCGAGACCCATCCGTTCCCGGAGGTCCTTGAGGGCCTCGGGGGCCCGCCGGCCCAGGGATACCTCGAGACCCATCCGTTCCCGGAGCGCCTTGAGGGCCTCGGGGTCCCACCGGCCCAGGGATGCCTTGAAGCCCATCCGTTCCCGGAGCACCTTGAGGCCCTTGAGGGCCCACCGGCCCAGGGATGCCTGGAAGCCCATCCCTTCCCGGAGCACCTTGAGTCCCTTGAGGGCCTACCGGCCCAGGGATGCCTGGAAGCCCATCCCTTCCCGGAGTGCCCCGAGCCCCTCGGGGTCCGCGTGCACCTAGAAACCTCACAGCACAGCTCCCCATTAGACGTCTACACTTAACAGGTGAAGGGTTGGTTAAGTGAGGGCATCGGGAGTTAGAATTATTTTTGGAATAGTATTTCCATTTGCATCTGTATCTACGTTTAGTTTTGTCTGTTGACATGACATGTTTGCATTTGTGTTTCTTAAAGCTCCTATGTTTATGATGTCGAATTGCTTTTAGTATTGGATATTGTTTCCGTTTCATTATGGGAGTTTTCAGTCTTATCACCGCCCGGTCTGAATGTATGTGCTTAGTTTATGTTAGATGAGTAGAAGCGGAGTGGGTATTTGTCCTTAATTCAAGGATTTATCGTCTAATTCATGGGTGTTCACTAAATAAAATTAAATAATTGGGAGAATACCAGAATCAAAAATTCAATAACTATCATTTAATTATATTGTGGCACTGCCATATTTTTATCATATCTAAGAAGAGGAGGGATGATATGCCAGTTATCAAACCAATTATTACTGCTGTTGCATCGGTCCCCGTGGCTACAGGCGGAACGATCACCACAACAGTAACGCCTATCGTAACCCGTTATTTTGCGCTGATCACCGAGGCAATGATTGGAGCGGACTCAATTACGATGCCGGCAACGAGTTTTGTCGATGATACTGAAGCAGCCGTGACGGCATTTCCAGCATTAACAGGTACTGAATATTATAATGTGTATATTAACGGCATGCTTCAACAGCTTGCCTTATCCACTTTAACAACAGAGAGCTTGGTTCTTGATACGACAGATGTTCTAGTGGGTACACCGGTTCTGTTAGAGATTGCAAGTTTCACCAATGCAGCGTCTTCGATAACGACACAGCCCACCATATCTGCGCCAGTGATTACGATCATCAGTTAAAATAAAACCTCATGAAGGAGCTGAAGAAGCGGATCAAGATGACATTCTTGATCCGTTTCTTGCTTTTGAAGCCTAATTTGAATTCCTTCTCTTCCGCGCAACTAGAGGAGTTCTGCTCCTGCAACTCGAATTAGTAGTGAAAGAATAGTGCGGTCTGGAGGCTAAAATATGAAACTTTAACAAGACTCTAATATATGACTAACTCTTACAAGATAACGAACACTGGAGGGTCTATATGATTACGGATAAAAAAACATGGATTGTAGAAGCAACCATTAAAGATATGCAGCAAGCAATGGAGGAAGGGTGGATGACTTCCACTGAACTGGTCCAATTGTATTTGGAGCGAATAACGTTATATGACGGTTTTCTTCGTTCGATCATTGAGGTGAACCCGGATGCACTGCAGATTGCCGAGGAGCTGGATCGAGAGCGCAGTGACCACGGAGCAAGAGGCTGGCTCCATGGTATTCCAATTTTGTTGAAAGACAACATCGATACCGGGGATCGAATGCATACAAGCGCAGGCTCCATCGCTCTTGCCGATTCGTATGCTGCTAAAGATTCCTTTGTAGCTGCGAAGCTGCGCAACGCGGGTGCTGTTATATTGGGCAAGAACAACATGACCGAGTGGGCAAATTTCATGTCACCAACCATGTGGGCGGGTTACACATCCAGACATGGACTCACATTAAATCCCTATGGTCCAGGTGAAATGTTCATTGGAGGTTCGAGCTCGGGCTCTGGTGCTTCGGTGGCAGCAAATTTGGCCGCGGGGGCAATCGGGACCGAAACATCGGGTTCGATTATCAGTCCTGCCAGTCAAAACAGTCTGGTTGGCATTAAACCGACTATCGGACTGGTGAGCCGGTCTGGCATCATCCCCATTACACGTACACAGGATACAGCAGGCCCTATGACTCGAACGGTGGAGGATGCCGCCATTTTGCTTAGCGCAATTGTGGGAACTGATGATTCGGATGATGCGACCAAGATAGATTCACAGTATAAGATCAAGGATTACACAGAGTTTTTGGATTCCAGTTATTTAAAGAAAGCTCGAATCGGGATTCCACGATACTACTATAAGCACCTGGATCGGGATAGACTACATATTATAGAGTCCGCGATTGAGGTTCTGCGTGAACAGGGGGCTGCGATTATCGATCCGATAGAGCTGCCCTGCCAGGACACCCGCTGGGATGCCAATGTTCTTCGCTATGAGTTCAAGAAATATGTTAACGACTATTTGGCGAATATTGACCCGTCGCTGCCGGTTCATTCATTGACTGATGTCATTGCTTTTAATGAAGCGCATGCCGACATTGCCCTGAAGTATGGGCAAGGTACGCTGCTATGGGCTGAGGAAACGAGCGGCTCGCTGACCGAAGAAGAGTATCTTGAGAGCATGCGAAAAAATAAAGAGATGGCAGGCGCCAAAGGCATCGACCATGTGCTGAGGGAATATCAGTTGGATGCTTTGCTGTTTCTGGGTAATGAAGATGGACCGGATCTGGCTGCCCGGGCGGGATATCCGTCAATTACCGTTCCTGGAGGTTATGCCGAGCATGGCGTCATTGCTCCGGGAGGATATAACACAAAAGGTCCTCAAGGAATAACATTTGTCGGGACGGCGCATAGTGAGCCCGTGCTGATAAAGTTAGCCTATGGCTATGAACAAGCTACCAAGCATCGAGTACCCCCAAAGCTTTCATTGCAGTCATCCGAGTAAGGAGAGGTGAAGTTTCATCATGCCACGCAATTTGGAGTACGTACCTTACGGCTACGAGCCCCCGAAACCGACTACCAAGGGAACCTTGATATTTTATGATCTGTTTGAGCAGATTCAAGAGGAATTGCAACAGGCTGTAACTATCAAAGAGGAGAGGTCTTTTGAAAAGCTGGTCTTGTATCCGCTGCATGAAGAGACGGCAAGGCGGATGTTCAAGGGGGCGGTGAGCCCCTATTACAAACGGGAGAAACAGCTTAAAGAATGGACCTTAGAGCATGCTGCACGGTCGGTTGTGATTGAATCTTTTGAGTCGAAACGAAAAAAATACACGCCGATCGATACCGCGCTCCATCATCTGGCGGAGAAATATAAAGGTCCCCATTTTCTTCTACTGACACCAGAGGTGGCTAATTCTTTTTCATCGTATTCTTCATTTGAGGAATGGATTGTTAAGCTGAGGCTGATCCTGTTGTCTGAGCCGCAGTACTTGCATCCTAGGCTGGAGAAATTTCGCCATCGATGGGATGTAGCTGGGGAGAAGCGTGAAGATCAATAGAGTATTATGATGCCCGACTGCGGATTACTATGCAGCCGGGCATGTTCTATGTCGTGAGATGGATGGTCAAACGCCCAGTGCTGCCCAGAAAGAACCATACTCTTACTGTAGACGATAGTGGATAGAGCAATATGAAAAGGACTGCACCCCAAGGGGACAGTCCTATGTTAATCCGTGTGAAGACCGCCTCGTCTCATCGACTTAGGTCCCTACGCGAGTAAGTTTACTTATGATCTTGCGTACGCTTTCTCCAGATAAGAAGTAGGTCCGTTCCAATTCCTCAATAGACCGTCCTTTGCAGTAAGCGCGATACATTTCTTTATTACGACTTTCGATGCGTTGTCTGGAACCGCTTAACTCTCCCCAGCCGGCTCTTTGCTCGCTTTGTTTCGGTATGTAGAGTAATTCTCCGTCTATATACTGTTGAATTTGCTGCAGCAGCTCGGGGGGAAGCACTTCTCTTCCGTTCTTGTAATGGCCCATCGATGCCCTCCTCTTTCTGTAAACATATTTAAGCTATCGCTGAGTTTCAAAACAATTGCATTGATCATGCTTGCCCTCCTCCTTTCGTGATATTGGTTTTGGTTTTTGGATTTTTAAAATTCGTTGGTATTAAAAATAGATATAGGGAGCCCGCAGCGGGCTCCCATTTAACGGATATTCGCTTTACGCGAATACCACCTCACGGATCTGAATCATTGCAATCAGCCTCCTTTCAGCTCATTTCGTCGGCCCCGACTTCTATATTAAGCCATATGTAGGTGGAAATTTGCAAGAGATAAAACAATATTAATTGTTCTTTACCATAATTCATGGGATGAATGATCTTCCAGAGGCGAATGTGGGCTCGATAAGGAATGGTTGGTGTGTGACAGGATTATATATTATAGTTACTTCAGAATGCAATACAAAGAAGGAGCAAGTGTGTATGGCCGAATATGATCCGCATATCCAGGAATTAATCACATTGAAGACCATTGCGGAAACATTGAACGAATCCAATGACTTAACTCCTATGCTGGATGTAGTTATTGGCAAGCTGCTGGAGTTGACGGGGCTTACGACAGGTTGGATGTTTCTGGTGGAAGAGCAGAGAACGCATGAATTCGTAGCCAGCCGAAATTTGCCTCCAGGCCTGAGCCGGGGGGATAACGAGCCCATGCGCTGCGGCAGCTGCTGGTGCTTGGAGCGCTATGATGATGGTCGTCTGAAAAATGCCGTGAACATTCTGAATTGCAAACGTTTGGATAACGCGGTTCGGTATCAATGGGGCGATACGGAAGGAATTACTCACCATGCAACCGTTCCGATCAGATCCGGCAATCGCAGGTTTGGTGTATTGAATGTGGCAGCGCCGGGAAAGCTGCATTTTTCGAAAGAGGAGCTGGAACTGCTGGAATCCGTAGCTTATCAAATCGGCACCGCGATGGAGCGCATGCGGCTATATGCTGCCGAGCAGCGTCGTGCCGACTTGTTCACCCGGCTTGGGGAGTATAGCAGCGCTCTTGGTGCCTATGCCTCTCAGGCAGTGAATCGGTCTGAATTAACGAAGCAAGTCATGAGTCTGATGGGACGCTATTTTGATTGGCCAGTTGCTGCTTTGCTGGAGCTCACCGGTAATGAAATGAAACTGCGTGCGTTATATACTGGTGGCCAAACCACCCTGCCGCATGCTCAATTTACGATTGCTGGAATGAGTTCAGCGCGCCCGGGTATTGGCAGGCACAAGGTGGATACAATCCATGACGAAGATGCACAGCGGCTTTCGGAACAATTAGTTGAAGAGGGTTGGATATCCCCGATCAAGCAAGTAATCGCTGTTCCGCTTGCAGGGGCAGGGGACTTTTCATATGAACTGCTAATGGTCGGATATGATACGTATGGGAGCTCGAATCACGGAGATTCTGAGGTAATCGTGGCTCTGGCTGAACAAATCGGCATGTCATTTCAGCGTATTCGTTTGGAAGAGAATCGACGGGAGCTTGCCAGGATGGATGAACGGAACCGCCTCGCCCGAGACCTGCATGATTCCGTAAGTCAAACCTTGTTCTCGCTTGGAATGATGTCCAAAGGAGTCGGAGGTATGCTTGGTACGCAGTCGCACGGGCAGAACAGTTTGCTGCAGGATACCCTCCATGACATCCAGTCATTATCACAAAGTGCTCTCAAGGAAATGCGAGAAATGATCATGCAGCTTCGGCCACCGGGACTTGAAGAAGGGCTGATCACTGGCCTGAAGCAATACGGTGAACGCTTGAAACTTATGGTGCGGTCTCATGTCAGCGGTATTCAGGAGCTGCCGAGGAGCGTGGAAGAAACTTTATGGCGAATAGGTCAAGAAGCATTGAATAATGTAAGCAAACATGCAGCTACGAAGGATGTGTTGCTGATACTGATCATACAAGATGATCATGTTGAACTGCGGATTGAGGATCATGGACGCGGGATTACCAAACAACGACTGAATGAGCTGACGAGACATTCTATTGGATTGTCGAGCATGCGGGAGCGGGCAGAATCCATTGGAGGGCAATTTCGTCTGTACAGTGTTTACAGAGAAGGTACAATTGTAGAAGTAATGATCCCCTTGGAGGCGAGATCATCTGATAAGGAGGGGGATTACTGATGATAAGATTGTTAATCACTGACGATCACGCCATGGTACGCAGAGGGCTGCAAGTTTTTCTAGCTACCCAGCCAGATATTGAAATGATTGGCGAAGCGGCGAACGGTAAGGAAACGTTGGAGAGAGCCCAGCTTTTGAATCCAGATGTTGTGTTGATGGATCTGAATATGCCTCTTCTCAATGGAATCGAAACAACAGCAAGGCTAGCAAAAGAGCAGCCTCACATGAAAGTCATCGTGCTGACCTCTTTCATAGATAATGACCATGTTCTGCCAGCCATTCGCGCAGGTGCTAGAGGATATCTACTGAAGGATATTGAGCCTGAAGATCTGGTTGCGGCTATAAGACGTGTGCATCAAGGGCAGGTTGAGCTTCATCCGGATGCAGCCGGGCTGCTGATGACTCATGTTACCACAACAGAGGGAGCAGATGAAGCCACAGAGCTTGGCCATCACGATGAGACTCTGCTGTTAGATAAGCTTACCCGCCGCGAGCAAGAAGTACTTCAGCTGATTGCCTCAGGCATGAATAATCGGGAAATTAGCGAAGCGCTCTACATTACAGAAAAGACGGTTAAAACTCATGTCAGCCATCTGCTGGATAAGCTGGGGGTTGCAGACCGGACCCAGGCGGCCATCTACGCGCTCAAGCATGGTATTGTTTAGAAAGTTAGGTACATAACGATCATTTGTAAGACTAAAGTTGTAGAAGCTCTCAGCCAAAGGCATGAGAGCTTTTTGCTTGTAAAATCACTCGAAATAATGACGATTTAGATCGCTTGCCTCCTCTACAATGTACTTAACAAAACAATCGTTTACGAACAAGGGAGGTTATACGATGAAGATCGTGATTATCGCGGGCAGCAACCGCAAGGATGCAACGAGTACCATGCTGGCCAAAGCTCTGGAAGCTCAAATGAATCGGTTATTCGTGGAAGTGAAGCTGTTCAATCTGTATGAAACGCCGCTCCCGTTCTACTCCCCAGACGATATATTCAATTCCCATGATGGGGTGCGAGAGCTGCAGCGCTTGATGCTGGAGGCGGATGGCATAGTTTTGACTACACCGGAGTATCACGGAGGGATGAGTGGTGTGCTGAAGAACGCTCTGGATCATATGGGAAAGCTGCATTTCTCGGGTAAGCCGGTTCTATCGGTAAGCTCGGCCGGAGGCGCGGTCGGGGTCAGTTCATTGCAGCAGATGCAGGCTACCGTACGCAATTTACACGGCATTAACAGTCCGGAATGGATCTCTATCGGCGGTTCGCAGCGTTTGATATATGAAACCGAAGCTGCCGAAGGCGTGATCGTACTGGATTATCGGGCCAAAGAGGCACTTTCCATCTTTATGGAGCTGGTCAGGAAGATCAGCAGTGGAGAGAAGGTCGAAGCCTCATGATTACCCATTTTGCCGGATTAACATTAAAAACCGTCTCCATTCAGGGTGTGAAGCAGTTCTACCATGGCGTGCTTCATTTCCCGGTTGCAAGGGAAAGCGAGGTTGAGATCGTGTTTCAGCCTACTCCTGATTTCACGCTGACGTTTGAAGAAGCGTATGAACCGATAGCGCCTGTCCATCTCGCGTTTGAAGTGGCGAGTTCTAAGTTCGAATCAGCAATCCGGAAGCTATCTGAGCAGATACCGCTGCTGAAATGGCCGAATGGCGAAGCGGTCGATCGCTTCGATTCTGGCGTAAATGTTTACTTTAGGGATGGCGATGGGCATTTGCTTGAGTTTATCGCGCATGATGATCTGAGAAAAGGGGTGCTGGCTCCGTTTGGTACCTATGGCATTCTATACTTGCGGGAGGTGGGATTGCCTGTGGAGGATCCGGTAGCCGCAAGATTATGGATGAAGCAGTTACTTGGATTATCGATTGCCAAGGAGTCGGAGGAATTCGCTTTTGTCATTGGGGGAACCGCCCATGCTGTTGTAGTCTCGACAAAACGCAAATGGATTCCTATCTCGATGTATGCGCTGGCACCTTCCATGGAGATTACTTATGGTGTGTCAGATGAGAGTTATGTGGATCAAATTCGTTCCTCTCTGGATCGGCGGTTGATTATTGCGGATGACGATGAAGGTCTGATCTTTAAAATGTATGGATACAGAATTCGAATGAAAATAACAAGCTTCCCCATAGACATCGCAGCCAGGCTGAATCTGCCGAATGTCCCTTGAGGGAAGGAGGTGAACTCAGTCATAATGAACAGGACAAAGGGTGTTTTGACTTTGGTAAAAAATGGTGATAGTCTAAAAATAGTTGCTAAAATCTGAATGGTATATGCTTAGAAGGCATAGAAAATGGAGGGTATCATGAAAGTTGCAATCGTAGTAGGAAGTATAAGAAAAGAATCGTACAATATGAAACTGGCAAAATATTTAAAGCAGCGTTACTCGGATCAGATTACGTTTGAAATCTTGGGGCTTCATGAGCTTCCGTTTTACGATGAAGATATTGAGCTGGACCCGCCTGCTTCTGTTCGGGAATTCAAGGAGCAGATTGCTGCGGCTGATGCGGTATTGTGGATCACTCCAGAATATAATTACTCCATCCCTGGGGTGCTCAAGAACGCACTGGATTGGTTGTCCCGTGTAGATAAGGTCATGAACGGCAAACCTTCCTGGATTATGGGGGCATCGATGGGGCAGCTGGGAACGGTCCGCGCTCAAGAGCATTTGCGGGATATCCTGTTTTCTATCGGTATTTCTTCGCCTCTGCTTCCAAACAATGAAGTATATATTGGTGCAGTACACGAGAAAATGGATGAGTCCGGGAAACTGATTCATGAACCGACCATCGGTTTCATCGATATCGTAGTAAACAATTTCATCAACTGGATGAATAACCGCAAATAAATACAATGTTATGAGCCCTTTGGCAGCACCTGCCAAAGGGCTTTCTCTTGTATGTTTAGCTCTAGGAATGAAATAAATGATTCCCTAAACGAGGAGTTATGTTATTAACGGGGATCTACAATGAAAATGAAGGGTACTATAGACCCGATTCAATGAATCAGCCGAGTTTTCTTATTTTTATAGAGGCGCTCATGATCTATCTCATTGTTGAGACTGCCGGATTCTCCCCTCATCCCAAATTCCCTTCCAGATTTCTTCTACCGTCTCTTCAGGAGATAAATCGGAGGTATCCAGCCACAAGCCGATTCTCGGCGTTTCGTCGTTTAATCGCCGATTTAACTCCTGGATGGTCCAAACCCCATAGCCATTTTTGTTACGAGTCTGCTCGCGTGTGCTGATGGCAGTTTCGGAAGGGTTTAGCACTACGACAAAGACGGGGAGATCATTAAGCATTTGGGTTATCTCTAGCAGGGAGGGGCCAAGAATGACATCCTGCCAGACAACGTCAAAACCGGCTTCCGCATAGCCTCTGGCAGTGGCAGCTGATAAGTGATACCGTAATGAGAGCTGTCGTTCAGCTTCAGTGGAAGCATCCGGAAGCATTTCTTCCCTGCCCTTAACAATCATTCTTCGAAAAGAATCCCCTCTTAAATGGACTCCGCGTTCAAACTTCTCGGCTAGCAGCTGCGCAACGGTAGACTTCCCTGCAGCCATTACGCCAGTGATGATGATAACAGATGGTTGACGTAAAAAAGGCATTATTACTCCTCCTGTTCTGTCGGAACCGAAATGAAGAGGAGCCCTGATACAGGACTCCTCTTAACGTGACACCCGCTTAAACGGATGCCACCTCCATATTCTGAATCAACTCGTTCAGCCTCCTTTCCGATCATTTTGTCCGGCCTGACATCTATATTAAACCATAGCTTTCAGCGCTCCTGAAGTGAAAAAACAGGCTTAATTGTTTTTTACCACGATCGAGACAAAAGATTTGCAAATAAACAAAAACCCAAGAACCCTTGTCCCTCCGTATTACTTACTTCTACGTAAGTATCTCACTTATAAGTACGTACTTCCGTAAAGTAAACTGTCTACTCTACAATGAGCGTGTAGTTATTAACAAATACACTCATAAGGAGAGATTGATAATATGGAACTTCAATTGGCATTGGATTTGGTGAATATTCCGGAAGCAAAAGAAGTCGTGGCAGAGGTAGCGGAGTTTATCGATATCGTGGAGATCGGCACGCCGGTTGTCATTAACGAAGGGCTTCATGCCGTCAAAGCGATTAAAGAGGCGTTCCCGCATTTGCGCGTGCTGGCCGACCTTAAAATTATGGATGCCGGCGGTTATGAAGTGATGAAGGCATCCGAAGCCGGTGCGGATATCATCACGGTGCTTGGCGTATCCGATGATTCCACGATCAAAGGCGCAGTGGCGGAAGCCCTCAAACAAGGAAAGCAAGTGATGGTGGATATGATCAATGTCAAGGACATTGAAGCCAGGGCGCGGGAGATTGATGCTTTCGGCGTGGATTATATCTGCGTTCATTCCGGCTACGACCACCAGGCGGAAGGCAAAAATTCATTTGAGGAATTGGCGGCGATCAAACGTGTCGTTAAACAAGCCAAAACTGCCGTTGCGGGCGGAATCAAAATGGAGACACTCCCTGAGGTGATTCAGGCCAATCCCGATCTTGTGATCGTCGGCGGAGGAATTACAAGCCAAACCGACAAGAAGGCCACAGCGGCTCAAATGAATGAGCTTGTGAAGCAGGCATAAGTCACTATGAGTCATAACATCTTTCAACATGCATCCGTTATTGCCAAAGAGTTATCGGAATCCGTACAGCAGGTGGATGCGGGCCAGATCGAGGAATTGATTGAACGAATCATGCAATCCGATGCCGTTTTTTTGGCAGGGGGAGGCAGATCCGCTCTTATGATCCGGGCTTTTGCCATGCGGTTAATGCAGATGGGATTTAAGGTTCATATCGTCGGTGATACGGTAACACCGGCCATCGGAGCGCGTGATTTGCTTCTAATCGGTTCAGGCTCCGGCGAAACGCAAGGATTGGTATCTATGGCCCGGAGAGCCAAAGAGATCGGGTCCACCGTTGCGGTTGTAACCGTGAAACCTGAATCGAGTATCGGTAAGCTTTCGGATGCCATCGTCCAGCTTCCGGGAACAACGAAGGAGCAGAATCAGGATATCCTCGTCACCGTTCAACCAATGGCTTCATTATTTGAGCAAAGCATGCTGATCGTGCTTGATGCGGTTATCCTGAGATTGATGGAGAAAAGCCAGCTTCGCTCAGACCAAATGTTCAGCCTTCATGCTAATTTGGAATAAGAATAGCCGGAGATGATAAGTTTGCCGCTTTGATGATATCCCTGTAACCATTGTATACTATAGGGAAGAAGGGGTGATACATTATGGCAAACGAGGTCAAGCAGCGAATTAATCTGAAGGAAATAAACTGCCATAAGGAGTTAACCCTGGCGGTCATCGGAGGCAAATGGAAACTGATCATCCTCTGGCATCTAGGTTTGGAGGGCGTGAAACGCTTCGGTGAACTGAACCGAATGATTCCCCACATCACGCAAAAAATGCTGACCAATCAGCTTCGTGAATTAGAGGAAGATCAGCTTGTTCATCGCGTGGTTTACCCTGAGGTTCCCCCTCGGGTCGAATATTCGCTTACGCCTTACGGGGAGAGTTTGATGCCGATTTTGAAATTGATGTACGATTGGGGAAAAGATTACGGCGAACAAGTCGTCTGGAAAGATGGCGAGTTACCTGAGAATAAAGACGGGGGACAGGCAGCAGAGCAAGCAGTCGCCCAAAAGCTGTAATTTCTCGAACGTGCATGCGAATACATGAGCAACGGGAGCGACCAAAATTCATCCGGCTGTAATTAGCGGATTTATACATTCCGAGGTTTATTTAACAAGGAAGCCTGTCGTTTATTCGGCGGGATCCCAGTGACAGCAAGATTGGCTATAAGATAACTTAGAGCAATGCAAATATGGAACCCCCCTTAAATTTTAAGGGGGGTTTTCGAGTGAGATGATGCTGAAATCTGAAGAATCTAAAAAAACGATCCAATAGGTTCAACTCAGCTGGTTTGAGCTTCCTTCATTTAATGTAATTATTGCTGCTTTGGAGGTGTTCAGCGAGTTTGGAAGTCCGAGGCTGCCGGATATGAAGACGTTCAGCAATCTGACTGACGGTTGAAAGACCGTCTCATAATCACATGGCGGAGGTCTGTTTTGTTTAAAGAAATGTTTTTATGCGTGATGGATTGACAATTTAATGGTGGAGTTATATCATCATATCATGTTAATCGTAATAATTACGATTAAGGAATGGAGGTAGTTCATTTGATGAATAACAACAATAGAATTCCGGTTACTGTCCTTAGCGGTTACCTCGGTTCAGGCAAAACGACGGTCCTGAATCATGTGCTTCATAATCGGGTAGGATTGAAGGTAGCGGTCATCGTTAACGACATGAGCGAAGTGAACATCGATGCGGATTTAGTTAGAGGTGAAGGAAGCTTGTCCCGAACGGATGAGAAGCTAGTCGAAATGTCCAATGGCTGCATCTGCTGCACGCTCCGGGAAGATTTGGTGCAGGAAGTTCAGAAGCTGGCTCAAGAGAACCGTTTTGATTACATACTGATCGAATCGACGGGAATCAGCGAACCTGTGCCCGTTGCGCAGACCTTTGTTTACCCGGATGAGGTGTCCGGCGTACAGCTGTCCGATCTCGCCCGGCTGGATTGCATGGTGACGGTGGTGGACGCGAACCGATTCTGGAAAGACTTCTCTTCGGGGCAAAGCTTGCTTGATCGGAAGGAAGCGCTGGGTGACGAAGATACGCGGGAAGTGGTGGATTTGTTAATCGACCAGGTAGAGACTTGTGATGTGCTGCTGTTAAATAAATGCGATCTGGTAAGCGAAGACGAATTGGCCAAGGTAGAGGGTATACTGCGAAAACTTCAGCCAAGTGCCAAAATCATACGCACCGTGAAGGGGCAAGTGGCACCAGCGGAAATTCTGAATACCGGCTTATTCGATTTTGAAAAAGCCAGTCAGTCTCCCGGCTGGATTCAGGAACTTCAGAAGGAGGAGCACGTGCCGGAAACGGATGAATACGGCATCAGCTCTTTTGTCTATCGGAGAAGAAGACCGTTCCATCCGGAGCGGCTGGCAGCTTTCATGGGTTTATGGCCGGAAGAAGTCGTACGTGCGAAAGGGATCGCTTGGCTGGCCGTGCGCCAGGATGTTGCGGCAAGTGTAAGCCAGGCGGGGCCCTCGATTCAGTTCGGGCCTGCAGGATACTGGGTTGCGGCTTTAACCGAGCAGGAGCAGCAGGAGCTGTTACGAAGTGAGCCTGATGTTCGGAGAAAATGGGATGACGTCTGGGGAGATCGGATGACCGAACTCGTGATGATTGGGATTGGGATGGAACAGGAACAAATCGAGCAGGAGCTGGATGAGTGTTTGTTGACCGACCGGGAAATGCAGCTGGACTGGTCAATGTTTAACAATCCGCTGCCATGGATGGACATCGAAGAGCTATCGCTGTAAGGCTGCTCATCTGTTCAATCCGATTATGGAATGCAGTAATAATACTGAGAAGCCAACTCGTCTAAACGGGTTGGCTTTTTAGTACTGATTGAATAGGATCACCTAAGTATTCTGAATCGAATTTCATGTATAATAGGTAGTAGATTCATAATTCATGAATGGATGAAAAACTAATTTTTCATTGAGAATGTAAAACTGAAGCACGAACAGCATAAATCAGGAGGACAATGTAATGGCAAAAGCAAAGGTTCCTAAGAGACCTACCAGAGATGAATTCGTACTTGAGGAGCTTGGCAATCAACTCACTGAGGCGTTTCAGGAGGAATCCGTAATTGTACTGACGGTGTGGGGATGGGAAGAGACGGTTCGTGGGCAAATCGACCAAATGGATTCCCGTACAGGGAAAGTACACATGAAACAGGATGGCGTAATAACAAAAGTTCCTTTTATGGATATCATGGAAGTGAATTACCCCAGAGATTAATCGGTAAGCTTGGCGAGTGACAGTCATATAGATCCCGAGTAAATTCGGTAGCGCGAAGTCCAAAGTCGTGGTATATTAATAAAAAGTTATCTATGTGTTACTGGCGTAGCTTGGGGTACCAAGAGGGAGCACATAGGATCATATGCCGTACGCCTGGGCAAGAGGTAAGGAGACGTTCGAGTCGCCTTGCCTCTTTATGTTTTTTTACTACAATGGCGAAGGAGCGGATGATTAGTATGAGTATGGAACCCGTAATTTTGGATGGAAAAAAAGTATCCGATGATATTAAGGAAAAGCTGGCGGTGAAGGTACAGGAATTGAAGCAGCAAGGGGTGACCCCTTGTCTGGCGACGATTCTGGTAGGCGATGACCCTGCTTCGGCAACTTATGTCCGTATGAAAGGAAATGCCTGTGAGCGGCTTGGCATTATATCCAGGAAAGTGACGCTGGAAACATCGACAACGACCGAGGAGCTCATATCCACAATTCAAGAGTTGAATGAGGATCCGAATGTCCACGGTATTCTGCTTCAGCACCCTGTGCCGCATCAGATCGATGAAAGAGCAGCTTTTGATTCCATCGACATCGCGAAAGACGTGGACGGCGTAACCACGCTCGGTTTCTCGCAAAATGCGTTTGGTTTTGCCGAATATCCATCGTGCACGCCTGCTGCTATTATCGCGATTATGGATTATTACAGCCTTCCTATTGAAGGCAAACATGCCGTGGTGGTTGGACGCAGCCCGATTCTGGGTAAGCCGGTCTCTATGATGCTGCTCAACCGTAATGCTACCGTGACCATCTGCCATTCGAGAACGAAGAACCTTGGGGAGATTGTGTCTCAGGCGGATATCGTGGTTGCGGCCGTAGGTAAGCCTAATTTTATTCAAGGAGATTGGATCAAGCCGGGCGCTGTCGTATTGGATGCCGGTTATAATAAAGGAAATATCGGCGACTGCGATTATGAGGCCTGCGCCAAGGTAGCTTCCGCCATTACCCCGGTCCCTGCCGGCGTCGGTCCTGTTACGATTGCCACGCTGCTAAAGCATACGGTTGAATCAGCAGAGCGGACCCTGTAAGTTTAAGTGTAATTTCGATTAATCTAAAAAAGGCATTACCTTTGGTGTATCCCGATAGGGGAAAGCCAAGGTGATGCCTTTTTCTATGAAATTGCTTGGAGTCCGAATTTCACGCAAGCCGAACGTCATGGTATATTTAGAAAGAAGAGAACATGAAGGAGAGAGATTAATGCACCGCTTTATATCCTTGAAATATGACCGGCTTATGGCAGATCTGTTATGGGTGCAGCAGCGAGCCGTCCATTCCGGATATCATCCGAATAATAAGCAGAGGGATTTCAAATGAATATTACGATAACTGATATTGCTCACAAAGCTGGTGTTGCCAAAAGCACAGTTTCCCGCTTCCTAAACGGAGGATCCGTCAGTCGGGCAACACGACAGAAGATTGAGTTGGTCATTCAAGAAACAGGGTATATTCCTAATTCTTTTGCACAGAGCTTGAAGGCGAAGAAGAACAGCATGATTGGCACCATTGTGCCGCGTTTGGATTCTTTTTCAGCATCCCAGACTGTGGCCGGTATGGATGAAGAATTAAGGAAGCAAGGGTATCAGCTTCTGATCATCAACGCAAGCCAGGATTTATCCAGGGAGATCGAGGCACTGTATGATCTCGCCAGACAGAAAATATCGGGTATTATCCTGTTCGCCACACAAGTAACGGAAGCACATCTTACCGCAATCGAAGAGATTAACATTCCCGTCATCCTGCTCGGACAAGAGCACAAGGATGTCCACAGCATGATTTATAACGACTTTGCCGCAGGTTATGACATGGGTCGATATGTCATGTCCAAAGGTCATCGCCATATCGCCTATATCGGCGTGACGGAAAAAGACGTCGCTGTCGGAGTGCAGCGGAAGGAAGGGTTCTTGAAGGCGTTAAGCGAGTATGAAGACGCTGATGCGCATTTCTATGAGAGTGGGTTTAAGATGTCAGATGGCGTTCAGACTGCTTTGGCCATTTTTGAGCATGATCATACTTTGCCGACTGCTGTCGTCTGTGCCACTGATAACATTGCACTGGGAGTGATGAAAGCAGCACACATAAAAGGCATTCAAATCCCCGGCACCCTCTCAGTTACAGGATTTGGCGGATACGATGTAACCGAGGTGATTCATCCGGGGCTGACAACGGTTAAATATGGGTATTCACAAGCAGGCCACCTTGCTGCACAACATATGATAAAGCTGGTTAACGATGATCCAGTGGATTTGCTGACAGTGATGAACTGCGAAATTATTCAGCGCGAAAGCGTTGACAATCTAAAGTAGCTATTTTATACTGAAAAAGCGGAACCGGTTCCAATGATTGATTTGCTTAGCGTTGGAACTGAGTTCATTATTTTTAACGTTAATTGGAACCGGTTCCAACAAAACTTGAATACTGCTGTTTCTCATCATTGTTTTTCAAGAAATGTTGGATGTTTGAGAAGCCCATTTATAAGGAGAAGAGATATGGACAGAGAATGGAAATACCGACGCCTGGATCAGGCTTCTCCCGAAGAGATTGCTTCCTTGAAGGCCCAAGTGAGTCAAAGTGAATGGAGGCAGAGGTTTCATATCCAGCCTATTATGGGGCTGCTGAATGATCCTAACGGATTTTCTTATTATAACGGGGAATATCACTTGTTCTATCAATGGTTTCCTCTTGGTACGTTTCACGGCTTGAAATATTGGTATCACACTTCTTCGAAGGACCTCGTGCACTGGCAAAACAACGGCATTGCTATTGAGCCAGGACACCCGCATGATGCGTATGGTGCCTATTCGGGAAGTGGAATTGTGAAAGACGACAGGCTGCATCTGATGTATACCGGAAATAGCTGGGATGAAGAGTGGAATCGGCATTCATATCAATGCATGGCGGTGATGGACCGGGGTGGTACCATTACGAAGCTCGATAAGCCATTGATTGATCATGTCCCCGACGGATATACCGAGCACTTTCGTGACCCGAAAGTATGGAAGGACGAGGATAAGTATCGCTTCGTTATCGGGGCCCAAAGGGTGGATCAGACTGGAACAGCACTAGTGTATGAATCGCCCGATTTGCTGACCTGGACATATAAAGGGGAGATACAAACCGGTCTCAACCATTTCGGCTATATGTGGGAATGCCCCGATTATTTTGAGCTGGATGGCCAGGGAGTGCTGTTGTTCTCGCCGCAAGGATTGAGTCCGCAGGATGACCAGTTTCAGAACATATACCAATCCGGTTACATCTTGGGCAGACCGCTTGAGAGAGATACGCTGATGTTTGAGCACGGAGCATTTCACGAGCTGGATAGAGGTTTTGATTTCTATGCACCGCAAACAATGCTGGATGAGAAGGGCAGACGCATTATGGTAGGGTGGATGGGCTTGCCGGAGATCGAGTATCCAACGGACTCCCATGGCTGGGCGCATTGTCTAACTCTCCCGCGTGTCCTTATTTTCCGGGAGGGTAAGCTGATACAGCAGCCGGTTCCTGAGCTGGAGATGCTGCGTGAAAATGCAGTGGAGGCAGCGGATAAGCTTCACAGTGAAGCGAAAAGTTACGATGGGATTCATGGGGAAGTCTTCGAGATGATATGTGAATTTCATGATATCGAGGCAGACGTCGTAGGCATTGAATTTCGAGCAGGCGAATCGGAGCGCACGGTCATCTGGTATGACACGCTGAAACAAAAGATTATGCTGGATCGCTCTTCGTCAGGAGAGACCATTGTCAGTAACTACGGAACGACACGATCTTGCTTGCTGCAAGAACAGAGGAATTCGATCAAAATCCATCTCTTTGTGGATGTATCATCAGCAGAGCTGTTTATCAATGATGGCGAAGAGGTATTCACAAGCCGTATCTTTCCCAATCAGGACAGCCGCAATATTCGTTTTTTTGCTAAGAACGGCAGTACCGGCTTGAAGGTCGCGAAATGGGATCTTTGCCAAGCTGTATATGATAAAGAAGGGATTGAATGAAGATGGCAGCGGATAATCGGGAAATCGCTAAGCAGGTAGTTGATGCCATTGGTGGAAGAGAGAACATCGCTTCGTTTGCCCACTGTGCCACAAGACTTAGAATTATGGTTAACGATCAGAAGAAGATCGACCAGAAGAAGGTTGAGAATATCGATAAGGTCAAAGGAGCCTTCTTCAACTCCGGTCAATACCAGATCATATTCGGAACAGGAACCGTTAATCAGATTTTTGAAGCGGTCGAATCACTCGGACTGGAGAGCACAAGCAAGGAAGAGCTGAAATCCGAGGCGAAAAAAGCGGGGAATCCGTTCCAGCGCGCGATTCGTACGTTTGGTGACGTATTTGTCCCAATTATTCCGGTGCTGGTCGCCACGGGCTTGTTCATGGGATTAAGGGGATTGCTGACACAAGAAACCGTCCTCGCATGGTTCGGCTTGGTCCCGGATGATATATCGGCCAATTTCCTGCTCTTTACTCAAATTCTGACGGATACTGCTTTTGCCTTCCTGCCTGCTTTGGTGGCATGGTCCGCATTCAGGGTATTCGGGGGTAGTCCTGTGCTTGGTATCGTGCTGGGGCTGATGTTAGTTAACCCGGCTCTGCCTAACGCGTATGCCGTGGCCAACGGCTCGGCTGAGCCGCTCATGATTTTCGACTTTATTCCGGTTGTCGGCTATCAGGGATCCGTACTTCCAGCCTTTTTCATCGGGCTGCTCGGTGCTAAATTCGAAAGATTCTTAAGAAAACGGATACCTGAGGCCATTGATCTGATTGTTACGCCATTCTTAACCTTGCTAGTCATGATTCTTCTCGGTCTGTTTGCGATTGGGCCTGTCTTCCACTCTTTGGAAGAGGTCGTGATGAACGTAACAACGTACCTGCTGGCACTGCCGTTCGGCATCGCGGGTCTCGTGATCGGCTTCTTTAACCAGATTATTGTTGTCACTGGAGTGCATCATATTTTCAACTTCCTGGAAATACAACTGCTTGAACAGACGGGCAGCAATCCGTTTAATGCGATTGTGACAAGTGCCATGGCAGCTCAAGGTGCTGCTTGTCTGGCTGTCGGACTCAAGACTAGAAACAAGAAACTTAAGGCTTTATCCCTGCCATCCGCTTTCTCGGCTATGCTGGGAATTTCGGAACCGGCAATCTTCGGGGTAAACCTTCGTTATGTAAGACCTTTTGTTATTGCCTTGATCGGCGGCGGTATCGGTGGTTTCATGGCTTCCATCTTCCAACTCAAGGCCACCGGTATGGCAATCACCGTTATTCCGGGAACGCTCTTATACTTGAATAATCAGCTCCCGCTTTACATTCTGTGTAACATTACAGCGATGGCCATTACGTTTGTTCTGACTTGGATGTTCGGATTTAATGATAAAATGCTGGATGAGGTTCGTTCGGAAGCAAAATAAGACTTGAAGAAGTCCGCCTGTCAGCGCGGGCTTTTTTGTATTTATTGTACAAGAGAATCAATGCCACACATGGTTAATGAGCTATCCTGGTGAATGAGAATTGCGGCTTGTTCTTGCTGCCACTTGGAAAAAGTCTTGCTCTGAAATGCTTTTCATCCTGTATAATGCCTGTGCAGGCATAACTATATAGAAGTGGAGAGATTTCCTGGATGAAGAAATTAATATTTTTTGATATAGACGGGACATTATTGGATCATGACAAAAAAGTACCGGCAACAACGAAGGAGTCCATTCACGAATTGCAGGAAGCAGGCCATATCGTTGCGATAGCGACTGGGCGCGCTCCTTATCATTTTGCAGAGCTGCGCGAGGAGCTTGGCATCGAATCATACGTATGCTTAAACGGTCAGTATGTTGTTTATCAAGGAAAACCGGTATACGGGAATCCGATAGCGCAAGACGCCTTGCAGCAGCTGACGGAGCAAGCCGTACAGCTTGACCATCCCATCATATATGCAGGCAGCGAAGCGATGAAGATGAACGTAACCGAGCATGTTCATATTGATTCCAGCTGGGGAGAATTAAAGCTAACGATTCCGGAATATGATCCCGAATATTATGTGGGCAGAGATATTTACCAGGCTATTTTATTCTGTACGGAGGAAGAAGAGGCGGCTTACATCAATAGATTCGCAGGGCAGCTCGATTTCGTACGTTGGGGGCCTTTCGGAATTGATGTGCTGCCTGCCGGCGGCTCCAAAGCTGGCGGCATCAAACAACTGGTACAGTTGCTTGAATTCAATTTGGAGGATACGATTGCCTTTGGTGATTATCTCAATGATCTGGAAATGCTCGCTTACGTGGGCCATGGGGTAGCTATGGGCAATGCACCCGAAATCGTGAAACAGGCGGCCAGACACGTTACACGGGATGTTGATCAAGATGGAATACAGCACGGCCTTCGCATGCTGGGTTTGTTGAATAAGGAATTGAATACGAACATATGAGCCTGATGCCGAGTAGGACATCTTAAAGCCTGCCACACAATAGATAATGTATGAAGTCATAAGGCTGGCGAGTTTTTGGGTATATAGGAATTAATTGAATTGATAGTTTTTCTGGTGTTTTGGCAGAGTGAGGTTTGACGGCGGAAACAGGGGCTTGTTATTATTAATAACTAATAGTGACCCGTCAGATGGCGAAATGTTTCATCGTGCGGGAATTTACCGGAACAGGTGGAGACATGATGTCAGCCGATCACACGCATAATTTGATAACGAACTGGTTATCTTTGACGCAGATTCAGGCGATGATTACAAGCGAGCTGGAACAAGCACTCCAGCAGAAACACGATCTATCGTTAAATGAGTTTTATGTTCTATTATTTCTGTCCGAGGCTCCCGGTCAGCAGCTGCGGCTTCAGCAGCTCCAAACGATGGTAGGACTGAGCCAAAGCGCGATGTCGAGGCTGGTCAGCCGCTTTGAAGCTAAAGGCTGCGGCGCAATGCAAAGAGCGATATGCGAGAATGACAGAAGAGGCATTTATACGTCTCTGACTTCCATTGGTGAGGAGAAGCTGCAACGGGCCAAAAGCACAGTTCAGGAAGTATTGGAGCAGCATTTCGCATCGCCAAAAATGAAACATGGGTTAGAAAATGTATTAAAGCAGATCCAGAATTAGCTGGATTTCGATAACCATTCTTGACGAATGGTTATCATTTTGTTATTTTAAATGCATGTGCATGCATTTATTTATTTGAGAATGAGTTGATATCGTTTAGTTGAGGGAGTGTGTTACGATGGAACATTTATTTACCCCATACCGCTTGAAATCTCTGGAGCTGAAGAATCGGGTTGTTATGCCACCGATGTGTCAGTATTCCGTAACGAACAAAGACGGTATTGCAACCGATTGGCATTATCTGCACTATACAAGCCGAGCAATCGGCGGAACGGGTCTCATTATTGTAGAAATGACAGATGTTGAGCCGGATGGTCGCATCTCCGATTATGATCTCGGTTTATGGTCAGATGATCATATCCCGGCTTTGTCACGCATTGTGGATGCAATTCACCAGCATGGCTCGAAGGCAGCGATCCAGATCGGGCATGCTGGACGCAAAGCGGAGGATGCTGAAACACCTGTGGCTCCATCCGCGATTCCATTTGATGAGAATTCCAAAACACCAAGAGCACTTACAACAGAAGAAGTTAAGCAGATGGTGGAGAAATTTCAAATGGCAGTGCGACGTGCGGTCAAGGCTGGATTTGATGCGATTGAAATACATGGAGCTCACGGGTACCTGATCCATCAATTTCATTCTCCCCTCACCAACCAGAGAACGGATGAATATGGACAGGATTTAACCAAGTTTGGTAAAGAAGTCATTCAAGCAGCTAAACGTGAAATGCCTGCCGATATGCCATTAATCATGCGGATATCTGCACAAGAATACGTAGCTGGCGGTTATGGCATCGAGGAAAGCATCGCGTTCTCCAAGGAATACCAGGCTGCTGGTGTTGATATGTTCCATGTCAGTGCAGGCGGTGAAGGACCGATCGCAGCAGCAGGAAGACCGGGCACGCATGCCGCCTATCAAGTTCCACTGGCAAGAAAATTAAAAGAAGCGCTGCAAGTTCCGGTTATTGCCGTTGGGCGTCTGGATGAACCATCACTAGCGAATGCAGTGATCGGAAACGAGGAGGCAGATCTCGTCGCTGTAGGAAGAGGCATGCTCCGTAATCCATACTGGGCATTGGAGGCGGCGACCGTACTTCATAAGGAGACTGCAATCCCAACACAATACCAGAATGGATTTCCACGAGTTTCAAGATAATGTGGAAACAAATATGCTGTTGTCAGCAGATGGGCTGAGCTTTGACTTAGGATGTAAGGATGGCATCCTGTAAACTCACGATCTGATGATTATTACTAAAGGTTATCTTAGGGTTTAACCGACCTAAGATAACCTTTTTTTGTGTTTGTAAGGCAAGTTATCTATAGATGCAGAGTGTTGAGCGTGAAGATTCAAGGATTTGTTTGGGTCACAGTCATTGTTGCCTATCTCGAATATCGTGGAACTCGTCAAGTCCCCAAAACGGTTCTTACAAAATAGAATACTCACAGATAGAGTGATGGGGGTTATCCGTTTAGGATAACCCTTTTTTGTTTAGAGATAAGGATAAGCATAGGATGATGAACGAAGCAAATCATTTTTTGACGAAAGTGTGAATTATATGTGTCAAAATTATGTACAATGGTGTTATAATAAGGTAAGAGTCAAATGAAAACCCTTACCGAAAGAACGGAGCTGATTATGATGAAATACGCAATCCACTATTCTACAAGAATGAAAGACGTTATTTTATTCTCTCTTGTCATTAGTGTTATCCTGTTCCAGGTAGCAACGGTGACGCAATATTCCTATCCTGTATTCTTCTATATGCAGATGGTTGTCAATGTCGTTGTTGTTGCAGCGCTGGCTATTGAAGGGTATGCCCGATTGGTGAAACGGGAAGTGGAAGTTCAGGGAGATTCGAAGACGATTAAGATTAACGGCGTAGAGATTCAGGCGGATCAGATCCGGGAGATTAAGGTTTCCGGATGCCATAAAGCTACTTTCCATATCAGTCTCAAGGACAAGAATTTGAATCCGATGTACTGCTGCTTTAAATTTGATGACAAGAATTGTGAAGGAATCCGGAGTCTTAAGCGCTGGGCTGAACGAAATCAAGTCTCTGTGCGTAAGGTCGGACCGCAAACCCGTACCGGTATGGTGCTGTCGTCATCCAACAGTTAATATGATGAATTTAATTCGAGATTTACCCCTATAGAAGTGTCTGGACCATACAGGATGGTCTCAGGCGCTTCTTTGTTTGTATATGCCTGGGAATTGAATGGATAGCGTGCAGTATACCCATAAATCTAATGAGCAGGGGCGTGAGATGATCTCAGGCTCCTGCTCGATTAGCCATACAATAATTGCGAACAGCTATATTTGTCAATCTAGATTAACTGCTGCAGCCACTGCCACAACTGCTGCAGGAAGAACCACTGCTGCATGAGGACCCGCTGCTGCATGAAGAGTCGCCACTGCATGAAGAACTGTCACCTGGGTCCGGGCCCCCGGATCCACAAGCGGAAGAATAAGTGCATGAGGAGCTGCTATGGTGATTCTGAAGCTCCTGTTCATCTGGAATCATATGCTCTCTAAATTGATCCGGTGAGTACCAGGCAAAATAGACGGCGGCTGCTAGAAGCACATCACTATTTTGGAAGCTGACTCTTTTCTCTTGACGGGGAGCTTCCGCTTGTGCGCTTTGAACCCTCTCCTGAAGATTCCGGATGACCGCATCAATAGCAGTACGTGCCGCCGTAAGTTTCTCATAGGTCCAAGTATTAAAGCGCTTCTGTCCATGATTCACGTTGAAATGGGAGGAAGTAATGACCTCCAGCTCTTCACGTGGCAGCGGAACGCGAAAGAAAGATCCCCAGAGTTTTGCGCTATATTCATGCCAGCCGAACAATTCTACATAGATGGTATCAAACCATGCGCGCTGGGTGGGTAAGAGAGTTTGTTCGTTGCCGGTATTGGGAGCATGATGGAGCATACGGCCGAGATACCGTTCCGAGAACTGCTGATATTCGTATGTATACATCAACATCTCATGCCATATTTCATCGACCTCTTTGCTGAACATCGGCACCTGATCCAGTATGGCACACAGGATAAAGAACCTTTTCAGCTCTTGCCATCTCCAATCATATTCTTGTTCGGTCAAGTCGGGATGCTCGCTGAATACACGTTGTTTCAGCATATCCTGATAGGTTGCAGGCAGCGCGGCTTCCAATCTGCTGGCAAGTTCACTTGCCGGACTGTCCGCTTTGATGATCGGAGGCAATTCAGGTGTAACGTGTGGTGAATGTTTACGACTTCCAGGCAGCTGTCGGCCTCTAATTTTACGTAACGACTTCCAGATGAAGTTACAAAAAGCAATAATGAAACTAAGGAGCACTATGACTAGCAAAATTTTTATCCAGCTTGGTGAGTTTATTTTATGTACCTCCTGTCTTGTCGGTCTTTGGTATACCAAAGGCTGATTTATGGATCACCAATATAAATTATGGCAAATATGATGCGTGTTGACAATCGAATATGTGGGTTTTGATATAACTTGAACGCGTAGGGGATTATATGATACATTTTCGTGTGTGTCTTGAATGACAATTACATGGAGTATAGGAGCAGGCATATGTTTACAGGTTGGAAACTATCCATTCTGGGTATTGTTATCGTGGGTATTACCGGCATCATCGCATCATATTTAGATTTAATCACGCCTGGTCGGGCGATTGCGCTTTTTATTGTTTTTGTCCTGTTTATTGGGGCGCTCGAATTGCTGGAACGAATCAAAAACCGCAGCAAAAAGAAGAAGGAGGGTTCTTCCAAGTAAATACGAACACTAAGGAGGGACTTTATGAATCGGGTAGCTGTACAGCCTTATTACAAAATCATCCGGACGGTGGATGGACCTGACCAACGGATGGAGGAGCAAGCTCGGGAAATGATTTTGTATGAGGACCGAATCGTTACAAAGCATCGTCATTTTCCGATTAAGCAGGTGTTTGACTTGTCTTATCGACCCATGGGGGATGGCGTAGGTTTATTATACTTGCACACCCAGCAAGGCGTATATTCTTATACATTGAAGGATGACCCCGAATCGTTCATAACCGCATTTAAAAATCTTAATGTATAGCTTGGAATGACCCTGGCCTAAAGTCCAGTACATATCCTCGTCTGCAGGATGTTTGATAAGACTTTCTTGTCATATAAGCTATAACATATATTCCAGCTCGATTGAGGGGGCCAGGGGAGTGGATACGCTTCTCGATTTCATTGAACAGATTGGGCACTATGCATTATTTCTCGTGTTATGCCTTGGATTGGTCGGTCTTCCAGTGCCTAATGAAGTCGTGGCTATGACCGGCGGTGCTCTGGCGTCCTCTGGCATACTTTCAATGCTTCCGTCCTTTACGATGACATTTCTCGGGGTATGCTCGGGATCGACGGTAGGTTTTTTGCTGAGTCGTTTCACAGCTACTAAGTTGTTACAACGTGTAGGGGACAAGTCAAAGATCCGCCAGTTTCTTGCTGTGTCCGAACGGCTGACACAGCAATACGGCAATTATGCCATTTGCATCAGCGCGTTTATGCCCATTCTTCGCAATGTTACGCCTTATGCCGTCGGCATGAAAGGCATGCCTTATGGAAGGTTTGCATTATACTCGTACTCTGCTGCGTTTGTATGGACTCTCGGCTATTTTTCTTTGGGGATGTATGTGGGAGATCAGGTCGTAGACCATATTGGTGTTCTTATCAACCGTTATGGTTATTATGCGGGGGGAGCGGTTGTCGTATTGGTCGCTATATTGGTCACTCTGCGGGTAACTCGAAGGAAAAAACAAAAGGAAGAGAATTCAGAGATACAGTTGCATGGGTAATTCGGCTCGACTCGTATATAGCATCAACGTTCGTTTGGTAATGTGGTGCCTGGTGACCATCGTATGATTCTTACATATTCTCTTGGTGAGAAAGGTAGAGGTCCGGCCTGTGGATCATCCTGCCATTGATTTATTCTGGTTGAGTAGGTTTCCTGCTGTCCATCGGGATGCGAAAGGATGGTTGCCGCAATTGCCGCAGCTAGGATAACAATAAATGTGAAAGCGCATACGATCACTTTTTTGATCATAATGGATACCACTCCTTTGTAACAGTGATTTCCGGATGGTCTCTTTTTTATTCCGACATACCCTTTGACAAAGCTTTAATCTCAAGATATACTGTTTTTCAGTGTGATTCGAAAAAATACCATATGGTTTTACCTGGAGGAGCCTGCCAACAGCGGGCTCTTTTTGTGTTTTTTTGGACTTATGCCTTATAAAAAGGGGAAATACTAGGTAAGAAGGAAAAAATCGGACTATAGAAGGAGGAGTAGACTTTGTCTTTGCTGCACATCGCCGTTATGGCACCTTTTATTGTAGCGTTATTGATTATGTTGACTTACAAGCTCATCGGCCGCGTCCATACCGGATGGGTGATATTGCCGGTACCGGTTGTTCTGTTTGCGTATTTTGTGGGTCTTCTTCCTGCCGTTCAGAGAGGTGAAGAGGTTCGGGCGGTTCTGGAATGGATACCAAGCGCAGGCATTCATTTTACTGTTCTTTTAGACGGATTGAGTATGATTTTTGCACTATTAATATCCGGTATTGGTTCGCTTGTCGTTCTGTATTCCATCTTCTATATGGATAAAAACAAGGAAGCCGTTCACAGATTCTATGTGTATTTGCTCCTGTTCATGGGCGCCATGCTTGGTGTTGTCTTATCCGATAACCTGATGGTGCTGTACGGATTTTGGGAGTTGACCAGCATCTCGTCATTCCTGCTGATCGCGTTCTGGTATCATCGTGACCGCTCCAAATACGGAGCTCTGAAATCCATGCTCATTACGGTGTTTGGCGGACTCGCCATGTTCGCAGGCTTTATCCTGCTGTATATCATGACAGGTACATTCAGTGTAAGAGAGATTGCAGCTAATGTCGGGACTATTGCCGAACATGGGTTGTTTATTCCAGCCATGATACTGATTTTACTCGGAGCTTTCACTAAATCCGCGCAGTTTCCATTTCATATCTGGCTGCCGGATGCCATGGAAGCACCAACGCCGGTTAGTGCTTATCTACATTCGGCAACAATGGTCAAGGCAGGGATTTATCTCGTTGCCCGTTTTAGCCCGGTATTTGCGGGACAGGCTTCCTGGTTCTGGATCATTGCGATCACGGGATTGACGACACTTACCTATGCATCGATCCGTGCGATCAAGCAGACGGATTTGAAAGCACTACTGGCATTCTCGACCATCAGCCAATTGGGACTGATTATGAGTTTGCTCGGCCTTGGCTCAGCTGCAGCTTATTATGGAGGCGGCGTGGATACGCTGCTCTATACGAAAGCAACGACTGCTGCCATCTTCCATTTGATCAACCATGCGATCTTCAAAGGCGCGTTGTTCATGGTTGTCGGTATTGTAGACCACGAGACAGGCACCCGGGATCTTCGAAAGCTTGGCGGACTGATGTCGCTTATGCCGATCACGTTCACCGTGGCGGTGATAGGGGCTTTTTCCATGGCGGGGTTGCCTCCGTTCAACGGCTTCCTCAGTAAAGAAATGTTCTTTACGGCGGTCCTGCAAGCGTCTCATATGAATTTCTGGAATGCGGAAACATGGGGTGTGCTGATACCTGTCGTAGCTTGGCTCGCCAGCGTATTTACATTTTTGTACAGCATGATCCTGGTCTTCAAAACCTTCACGGGACGCTTCCAGCCTGAAAAGTTGGAGAAGAAACCGCACGAAGCACCGCTTGGCATGCTGATTCCCCCGGTTATTCTGGCATCGCTGGCTGTCGTATTCGGTCTGTTACCAAATCTCTTATCCCAAACCCTGATTGAACCGGCGATGGCCGCCATTCATCCAGGACTGCTCGGTGCAGAGGATCGGTTCCAGGTGAACATCGAGATGTGGCACGGCTGGACGACTGAAATATTTATGACAATCGGAATCATTATCCTTGGAACGGTACTGTATAAGCTTCACGGTAGAACTAGAATATTGAATTCAGCACTAACGAAGCGATGGACACTAAACAATGTGTATGACAGTGGACTGCGTTTTCTTGAAAGAGGCGGGGAATCGCTGACTTCAACTTACATGACAGGTTCGCTTCGTCATTACGTCATTTACATTTTTGTGTTTTTTATCGCCGTACTAGGCGGTGGTCTGCTGCTGGTGGATCAGATCGGATTTGATATGACCTCTTACGCACCGATGTCCTTCTATGAAGCAGTTGCTATTCTGGGTCTTGTCATTCCGGTCATCGCGCTTCCATTCGTTCGTACACGACTGATGGCCATTATTCTAACCGGTGCTGCAGGCTATATGGTTACCTTGTTCTTTGTTCTGTTCCGGGCTCCGGATTTGGCACTGACCCAGATGGTTGTTGAGACGGTATCGGTCATGCTGTTCCTGCTCTGCTTCTACCATCTGCCGAAGCTGAAGCGGGAGAGGGTGCCAATGAGTTTGAAGTGGAGGAATCTGATCATATCGGTTGGCGTCGGTGCTGTCGTTACTTTGATTGCACTGGCTGCAAGCAGCGGCAGAAGTTTCGACTCTATCGCCGATTACTTCATTAAAGAGAGCTATAACTTGGCAGGCGGGAAAAATATCGTCAATGTCATTTTGGTAGATTTCCGTGGATTTGATACTTTGCTTGAAATAACGGTGCTCGGCATTGCATCCCTGGGAATATATGCTTTGATTAAAGTCGATATGGGGGAAGGGATTTTGGGTAAGGGAGAGCGTTACCAAGGGGCGTATCTACCCGACAGTAATGATGTCATTCTGCGAACCATCTCCAAGGTGGTCATCTTTATCGTCGTAACCTTCTCTTGGTTCCTGTTCAATTCGGGACACAATGCGCCTGGCGGAGGATTTATTGGAGGTCTGATGACTTCTGCCGCGCTGGTTCTGTTATCGATGTCCTTCGGGATGGATATGACCCGCAAAATCGTTCCGCTCGAGTTCCGAAAGGTTACGGCGACAGGACTTGCCATCGCACTGCTTACTGGAATCGGCTCTTTCGTATTTGGTGCGCCGTTCTTAAGTCATTCCTTCGGTTACTTCAACCTGCCGCTGCTTGGCGAAACCGAGCTTGCGACCGCGGTGATCTTTGACCTCGGCGTCTATTTAGCCGTCGTTGGTGTGACGATGACCATCATTCAATCGATAGGGAGGGATAACTGATCATGGAACTTTATATGTCACTTGCCATCGGAATCATATTTGCGGTAGGGATCTATCAGATTTTATCCAAAAGCTTACTGCGGATCATTCTCGGCACTTCCCTGTTAACCCATGGTGTCCATCTGCTCCTGCTCACGATGTCGAGGTTGAAGACCGGGGCTGCTCCGCTGCTAGGAGAAGAGGCTTCGTCCTACGTTGATCCGGTTCCACAGGCGTTGATCTTGACATCCATCGTTATCAGCTTTGGCGTTACATCGTTCTTTTTCGTTCTGGCGTATAAAGCCTATCAACGTTTGGGTACGGACAACATGGAGGAGTTAAGGGGGAAGTACGATGAATAACGTAATTGTTCTCCCGCTTCTCATTCCGCTGGTTACTGCTGTTATTCTTGTATTCTGCTCCAAATACGTCCGCGCTCAGCGCTGGATCAGTGCGTTTAGTCTCATCGCAAACCTGCTCGTTGCGCTATTTATTGTCAATCAAGTTGACCATCAAGGCATTCAGACGCTTCATATGGGAGGATGGCTGCCGCCGTATGGGATTGTGTTCGTTGCGGATATGCTCGCGGCACTGCTTGTGCTCACGACGCTAATCGTAGCAACAGGCTGCCTGTTCTATGCTTTCCGGAGCATTGGAGAGGAGAGAGAGAAGCACTACTTCTATCCGTTTTTTCAATTTTTGCTGGCTGGTGTTCTGGGTTCGTTCTTGACAGGAGATCTGTTTAACCTGTTCGTCTGCTTTGAGGTTATGCTCATCTCGTCCTATGCACTGATCGTGCTGGGTGGCACCAAGCGACAGCTTAGAGAAACCTTGAAGTACATGCTAATTAATATTATTTCGTCCACCTTGTTTGTCGCCGCGGTAGCTTACTTATATGGCACGGTTGGAACATTGAATATGGCGCATCTGTCCCTGCGCGTGGCCGAGGTCGATCAGAATGGAGTATTATCGGTTATCGGACTCTTGTTCCTGATCGTATTTGCCTTGAAGGCTGGGCTGTTCCTGTTCTTCTGGCTGCCCGGCTCTTACAGTGCCCCACCGGCAGCGGTTACGGCTTTGTTCGGAGCGCTGCTTACGAAGGTTGGATTGTATGCGATTATCCGCACCTTTACGTTGATCTTCTATCATGACACCGGCGGAATCCACGCTGTCATTGGATGGATGGCTGCGGCAACCATGATTCTCGGAAGTTTGGGTGCAGTAGCGTACAAGGACCTTGGTCGAATTCTGAATTATAACATCATCATCAGCGTCGGTTTCATCGCATTTGGAGTAGCCGTAGCAAACGCGGACTCTTTGAACGGGGCTGTGTTCTATCTGATGCATGACATGATCTCCAAGGCGCTGCTCTTTATATTGGGCGGGATCATCATTGCCACTGCTGGCGCGAACAAGCTGAGTGAGATGGGAGGCCTAATGAAGCGCCATCCTTTGATCGGATGGATGTTCTTCATCGTTACACTGGCTCTGGTCGGCATTCCGCCTCTTAGCGGTTTCCTTGGTAAAGTATTCATTGTACGCGGCGGAGTGAGCGAGGGCCATTACTGGCTAACGGGGCTTGCACTGGCTTCAAGCCTTGCGGTGCTGTACTCTCTAATTAAAGTGTTTATGGGAGCATTCTGGGGAGAATCACCAGCACATACAGAATCACAGACCGTTATCATCCCGCGGACGGCATATGTCGCAGCGATCGGGTTAACGGTGATAGTTTTCGTCCTGGGGGTCGGTTCCGAATGGGTTTATTCCTATACATCTCAGGCTGGTGCCGTATTATCTGATCCATCACTATATATTCAAGCTGTATTAAAGGAGTAGTGGTATGGGCCAACAAATCCTGTTAAATATCATGATTGCCGTTGTCTGGATGTTCCTGAACAGTGACTGGTCGCCTCAGCAGTTTATTGTCGGGTATCTGATTGGAATTCTGTTGATCTATTTGTTAAGACGGTTCTGGCCGAATGACTTCTATTTGCGCAAGCTGTGGTCTATACTGCTGCTTCTGCTGTTATTTCTGAGTGAGCTGCTTAAATCCAGCATCACGGTCATCCGTCAGATTCTAAGACCCAAGCTCAATGTTCAACCCGGCATCTTCGCGTACAATACCGAGTTGAAATCCGACTGGGAAATTACAGTGTTGTCGTGCCTTATCTGCTTGACACCAGGTACGCTGACACTGGAGGTTTCGCATGATGGTCAAACTTTATACATTCATGCGATGGATATCGAAGACGTGGATGAGCTGTCGAATCAGATACGCAACACCTTCGAGAAGGCGATCAAGGAGGTGACCCGCACATGATTCAGAGCATGCTGATTGCCTCATTAGTGATCCTGTCGCTTGCGATTCTCGGCTGTCTGTACCGACTCATCAAAGGGCCTTCCATGAATGACAGAATCATGTCGCTGGATACGATCGGTATTATTCTGCTATCCATGATTGCTGTCTTGTGTATGCTGTTTAGGACTACGGTTTATTTCGATATTATTCTGCTGATCGGAATTCTAACGTTCATCGGTACTACAGCGCTCGCGAGATATATTGAGAGGGGTGATGTCATTGAACGTACAGACGATGAGTCAGATCGGTGAGTTCCTGATTGCACTGATGGTGCTGCTTGGGGCTTTACTTGGTGCTCTTAGCGCATTTGGCCTGATTCGTCTGCCGGATGTGTACATGAGATCGCACGCAGCTACGAAAAGTGCTACGCTGGGGGTACTCCTGATTCTTGCAGGCGCATTTCTATATTTCACCTTCTATCTGGAACATGTCAGTGCAAAGCTGCTGTTAGGGATTATCTTCGTATTTATTACAGGTCCGGTCGCGGGTCACTTGAACGGGCGGGCGGCCTATCGATCAGGCGTGTCCATGTGGGAGAAAAGTGTTCACGATGACTTGAAGCCTGCACTCAAGCGCGAACGGGAGCGGATGCGCGAGTCCTCAAACGCTGATGGTTCCAAGAAGGGATGACCTGTAATGTATTTGTAGAAGAATTCTGATACATCAACTAAACATAACAAAACCCGCTTGTCCTGCTTATCGGATGAGCGGGTTTTGTTATGCTGCAGCTTAACGCTTCTTCTTCTTATTGCTTATCACAACAATGTCAGTGTGTTCCTCGTGGTGATAGCGGTTCTCCATCTTCTTGCCGGCCAACCACAGCAGCCAGAGTACAAAGGCTGCGATGAGGATCCGCCAAGGCTGGTGAATAAAAGCTTGCCAGTCATGTCCGATGAAAGCAACCATAAAGATCATAACGGACTTACCTGCCATAACGGCAATCGTGAAGGTTGTTGCCGAGACCGTGCTGATACCTGATGCGATATTGATCAGCGAGGAAGGTGTAAAGGGAAAGCAGTACAGGATAAAGATCGGCGTGAAGCCCTTTTCTTCAATCCAGTGGAAGAAACGCTGTGATCCTGGCATTTTCTTTTGAATATACATGCCCAGGTTGCCTCCCAGCTTGCGAACAATCCAAAACACCGAAATGGATCCCAGGCAAACCCCGATCCAGGACAGGAAGAATCCCCACCATAATCCATAGGCTGCGGAATTTCCCATCACCAGCACGATGAGGGGCAGGATGGGAAGAAACGCCTCAATAAATGGAAGCAGTATGCCCGGGATGGGCCCAAGCTGTGAATACTGCTCTAGCCAGCCCTGTACTTGATCCATATTAATTTCTTTCAAATGGGTCCATAAGTTCTGTAGCCATTCCAACATGATGAGTAAATCCTTTCCTGCATTTGGTGAAATTATGTATATTTCTGGTCGATTGCGGATGAAGTATATTATAGCATAAATGGATTCGATATCATAAACGGCAAGCTAGTAATGGAAATGACAGTTGATATGAAGGTGAAGAGCTTCCTAAGTTGACATGCTGTTCCTTTTTTTAATACAATTGTTCTTCGACAGGCATTATTTGCATGAAACATGATAAAAAAGGAGAATGGCATGGTCAAAAATCACAAGAAATTGACAATCGGCGAAATTGTTAAGCGACTCATCTTTATTACAGTGGGTGCTATCATGATGGCCGTGGCGCTTGAAATATTCCTGGTGCCTAATGAAATTATCGACGGTGGCATCACGGGTATTTCCATTGTTCTATCGGCAATTACACCCATTAATCTGGGAATATTCCTGTTCCTGATTAACTTGCCGTTTCTGTTCATCGGTTATAAACAGATCGGTAAGACTTTTGCTTTCTCTACCTTATATGGGATTATCGTATTATCCGTTGCGACATCCTTTCTGCATCATTTCGAACCGTTTACGAACGAGAAGATTCTGGCAGTTTTGTTCGGCGGACTGGTATTAGGTCTTGGTGTGGGTTTGGTTATCCGTTATGGGGGAGCACTGGACGGGACGGAGATCGTAGCGATTTTATTGTCCAAAAAGCTGCGGATTCCGGTCGGACAGATCATTATGTTTATCAACATATTTATTTTTATCACGGCAGGATTTGTATTCGGTGCGGATTCGGCCATGTATTCGATCTTCTCTTATTACATAGCGGCAAAAGTAATGGATATTGTGGTAGAGGGCTTGGACGAATCCAAATCCGTTACGATTATATCCAATGAATATGAAGAGATCTCCAGCGCCATCATGCAGCGTCTGGGCAGAAGCACGACAATGATCTATGCCAAGGGCGGGTATTCGCAAGAGGAGACACAGATGATTTATTGCGTCGTTACGAGGCTTGAGATTGCGAAGCTAAAAACCGTTGTGCAGGAGATTGACAAGAGTGCATTTATTTCGATTCAGAATGTTGCCGATGTGCTCGGCGGAAGCATGGCGAAGTCCGACATACACTAGAAATTTAGGATGATCATGAGTTAGTGGCGGTTTTTTGCAGCTATGTCTGCAGAAGACCGCTGTTTTTTATGCGTGGGAGAGGTACGGATTGCCTGGGGAGAGTATCGATAGTTCTATTAAAGAGATGGGAAACAAGATGGCATCCAGGCAATCCGACAACTACTTCCGTACTTCAAAAAATTCACATTCATCCCGCTTATGGTAACCTAATGAGCTAACACTGGATTGGGTAATGATGGTCTCGTCCGTAAATCGGATAACCAGACTTCCCGAATCAACCAGATGGTTATCCTTGAAGATGCGTATGCGGATCTGCTGCTCCATTACTTCTTGAAAGTCCGTATCGGTCAATAATGGTCTGACAATAGGCATGGTTCTTCCTGCTCCTTTCCTAAGGGTGAGGATAGCTTGGCTTGGTAATCGATCTATGCTAAAGGAGGATGGGTATGGCATTTGCGGCAGACGGGGAAGTAGGTATCATTCCCGCCGATTAGAATCTGCTCACCGTCATACACGGGTTTGCCGTCGATGACGCGAAGATTCATGATGGCTTTTCGCTCGCAGAACCAGCAGATCGTCTTCATTTCTTCGATTTTATCGGCATAAGTCAGCATCCAGCGACTGCCTTCGAACAGCTCGTTGCGGAAATCGTTCTTCAAGCCGAAGCCCATTACAGGCACATCAAGTTCGTCTACAATACGGACCAGCTGAAGAATGCTATGCTTGGACAGAAATTGGCATTCATCCACCAGTACACAGTAGGGTTTAGGTTTATGCTCTTTTACGATCCCGTAGATATCGGTTGTTTCCGACACCGGTATCGCTTCGCGGCGCAGTCCGATTCGAGAAGAAATGTAGCCGACAGCATCCCGGTCATCGATAGCGGACGTAAAGAGAAGGACCGGTTTGTTCTGCTCCTCATAGTTATGAGCAACTTTCAAAATTTCAATGGATTTACCACTGTTCATAGAACCATACTTAAAAAACAATTGAGCCATGATTTCGTTCCCTTCTTATTAGGTGGTGCCATACAGCATCAATGAATAGCATATTCATATTCTATCGCGTTTGGTCATGACATACAGAGTATATTGTCGCATTTTTGGGAGTTATTTGTCCATGGGGCTCACGAGGATAAGTAGGTTCTGAATGGTGGATAGATTGGAGAAAAAAGGGTTGACAGCCTTACACGACAGTTGTAATATAGCCTCATACCATTTTAATACCGAGTTAATCGACCAGTAAACTGGAGATATAACGCCAAGATTTAAGTACATCTCATTCGAGGTACTTAGACATGCGTAATATCTCTTTTTTTATGCCTTTTAACCAAGTAAACATGTAGGAATAATAAATTTATGGACTGGAGGGTGTATGGATATGTCAGCGGACACGTTAATCATTGAACAGGTAAACCGAGTCTTTCAAACCCCGGCTGGAAAAGTTACTGCACTCAAAGGAATCGATTTGCGGGTTCGAAAGGGAGAATTCATCACCTTGATTGGTCCGAGTGGCTGCGGCAAGAGCACCTTGCTAAAAATTGTTGCCGGGCTGGATACATCATACGAGGGCAGCGTCTTACTGAACGACAAACCTATATCGGGCCCCAGCATTGAGAAAGGATTTATTTTTCAAGAGCCGCGCTTGTTCCCATGGCTGACGGTGGAGAAAAATATTGCAGGCAATCTGTCGCTCAAGCACAAAGACGTTCGCAAGAAGGTGGAGGAATTTATTGCACTTGTCCGGCTAGAAGGCTTCGAGAAGGCATATCCACGGGAGTTGTCGGGTGGAATGGCTCAGAGAGTAGCAATCGCCCGTGCTCTGCTGCGGAATCCTGACGTGCTGCTGCTGGATGAGCCATTTGGCGCCCTGGACGCGTTCACGCGCTCCCACATGCAGGAGGTGCTTCTGGATATTTGGCAAAATAACCGTACAACGATGCTCTTTGTTACCCACGATCTGGATGAGGCTGTATTCCTTGGCGAGCGTGTCGTCATTATGAATCCCAGACCTGGTCACATCCGTTCCATCCAACCCATCGATCTGCCATTTCCCCGCAAACGGACCAGTTCATCCTTTCAGGAACTGCGGACCAAGGTTCTGCGCGAGTTTGAGAAAGTGGAAGAACCGGAGTTCGATACAGGTGCGGGTATTTAAATTCGAAATACAAGATCCATAATCGGCCATCCGGCCAGATGAAAGATAGATAACCAGGGGGGAGTTTCATTATGAGATTTATTCATACCAAAATAACCATCATCCTGTTTCTAGTCATAGCCATTCTGGCAGCAGGATGCGGCAACGCTGGCCAGTCCAATATTAAAGCCGCAGAGAAAGGGCCGGATGGTAAATATCAAGATGTAACGGTCAGACTTGGAGTTCAAGGAAGCGGCGGATTGTTCGGTAAGGCGCGTGAAGAGAAGTGGTTCGAAGAGGAATTTGGCAAGCTGGGAGTCAAAGTCGAGTGGGCGGAATTCCAGAGCGGTCCCCCGATGACCGAAGCGATGGCCTCCAATCGGCTGGATTTCGCAGGGCTTGGCAATATGCCGATTATTGCCGCACAAGCTGCGGATATTAAGTTTAAGGTTATATCACAGAGCCTGCACGGACAGAAGAATGTAGCTATCATCGTACCGCCGGACAGTACAGCACAAACGCTGAGTGATCTGAAGGGGAAAAAGGTTGCAGTAACCAAGGGAAGCAATGCTTTCAACTTTCTCTACCGGGGCTTAGTGGATCAGGGGATCAAGGTGTCTGATATTGAGATCATCCAGCTTCAGCCTGATGAAGCTCAGCCAGCCTTTGATTCAGGGAGCATTGATGCCTGGGCAATCTGGGACCCTTATATTACACTGAACACCCTTCCAGGCAAAGGCAAAGTGCTGGTAGATGGCGAGCAGCTCGGCGTTCTGTCCCCATCGTTCCAGATTGTACGCAAGGAATTCGCGGAACAATATCCAGATCTGGTTACGCTGTATCTAAAAGTGTTGAACCGTACGCTGGCATGGGAGAAGGACAACGAAGCGGAAGCCCTTAAGCGTTATGCCGATGAACGCGGCATTCCCCAAGAAGTGATCCAAGCGACTTTTAATCGATCCAGGTCCATTAACATCCCGGTATCGGATGAAATTATTGCCGAACAGCAGAAAACAGCCGATTTCCAATTCGAGCAGAAAACGATCCGCAAAAAGATTAAGGTTCAAGAGGTATTTGACAATCAATATATTGAGGCAGCATCCAAATAAAACATCAAACAACAAATTTAAAAGGAGGGGAGCTGGAATGCTTCAAGAAAGGATCAGCGATGGGGCGGTGATTGTACCGGCCAAACCTGCCCAGCCTCTAAAGAAGCAACTTGATCGCAAGCGGCTGTTGAAGCTGACAAATGTACTCATCGGCTGGCTTATTCCGCTCCTGTTCGTATTGACGTGGCAGATTGCCGGCGTATTTGGTTTGCTCAATCCGATCCTGCTTCCGACTCCGCTGGAGATTTGGAACGAATTCGTTCTGTTGGTGAGCACTGGCGAATTGATCAGCCATTTGGGGGTATCGTCCTGGCGTGCCTTGCTTGGATTCCTGCTTGGCGGCAGTCTGGGTTTGGCTGCGGGTATATGGGTGGGATTCTCCTACAAAGCAGAACGGCTCGTCGATCCCTCGCTGCAAATGCTGCGAACCCTTCCCCATCTGGCGATTGCGCCGTTGTTTATTTTGTGGTTCGGTTTTGGGGAAACGTCGAAAATACTTTTAATCGCAAAAGGCTCATTTTTCCCGCTCTATGTAAACACATTCCTCGGCATCCGGTCCGTGGACAACAGGTTGTTTGATGTTGCCCATGTTCTGCAATTCAGCCGCTGGGACCTGATCTGCAGGCTGATCATTCCAGCTTCTCTGCCCAATATATTTCTCGGAATTCGCCTGTCGATTGGGGTTGCATGGCTTGGTCTGGTCGTAGCAGAGCTGATGGGAGCAAGCTCCGGGATTGGCTATCTAATCAACGATGCCCGCTCTTTCTCTTGGACGACGGTTGTATTTGTCGGAATTATCGTATTCGCACTTCTCGGCAAATTCTCGGATTCAATTGTGAAATGGTTTGAGCACAGGCTGCTGAGCTGGCAGGACAGCTATAAGGGGGCTGACAAACATTGAAGAATCAACAAGCAGCCATTCGTGGAACCGCAGAGCAGGGGTGGCTGAGCTTCATCCCTTGGTCACTGCATGCCTGGCTTGTACCAGTGGCTATTGCAGCGCTATGGCAAATGGCTGGTGGATTGGGGTGGATCTCACAGACCCTGCTGCCCACTCCGCTTATGATTGCCAAGCAATTCGTAAATTTGGGAGCTAGCGGTGAGTTGTGGGGGCATTTTCAGGTCAGCATCCTGCGGGCGCTCTCAGGCTTTATCTTAGGTGGTTTGACGGGTCTTGCTCTAGGGTTGTTTACCGGACTTGGCAGCATGGCAGAGCGCACCCTGGATCCGTCGATCCAGATGCTTCGCACCGTGCCGCTTTTGTCGTTGATCCCGCTGTTTATTTTGTGGTTTGGCATCGGGGAGTTCTCGAAGATATTGATGATTTCTCTCGGTGCGTTCTTTCCAGTCTATGTGAACACATTTCTTGGCATTCGAAGCGTGGATGCGAAGCTGTATGAAGTTTCGAGGATCTTCCAATATTCCAAGCTGCAGCTGCTGACCCGGTTGATCCTCCCTTCCGCTTTGCCGAATATACTGCTTGGCATCCGTTTGTCACTCGGCGTTTCCTGGCTTGTTCTGGTCGTTGCGGAGATGATGGGGACCAGCGCTGGCGTCGGCTATATGATTCAAGATGCCAGAGCCTATTCGCAGACCGATATCGTTTTTGTAGGCATTATCATTTTTGCAATGATAGGCAAGTTGTCCGATTCCAGTGTGCGTCTGCTTGAAACCAGGTTATTGAACTGGAGAGAGACTTATAAGGGCTAACCGGAGGGAACTCAGAGCTTAGTCAATGGGATGAGAAGGAGTGTTATAGCCATGGTAACGAAGAATCGCAGAGATCAACAGATGCACTTGGGTGCTTTCATTTATTATACCGGTCATCATCATGCAGGATGGCGCCATCCTGATTCCGACGTGGAGGGGATGTTTGGCATCGAATTGTACCAGCAGCTTGCCGCTACCGCGGAGCGGGGAAAGTTCGACATGATGTTTTTGGCCGACTTGCTGTATGTGACTCATGTCGAGAATTCCGCTTCCGGCATGCTGGACCCCTTAACGCTGCTATCAGCACTTTCAACTGTTACGGACAAACTGGGTCTGACCGCAACAGTCTCCACCACATACAATGAGCCGTATAATGTGGCGCGGAAATTCGCTTCCCTCGACTTCATCAGCGGGGGGAGAGCCGGCTGGAATATCGTGACGTCCCAATTGGATCTTGAAGCTCATAATTACGGGAAGCCGAAGCATCCCGAGCATGGCCTTCGCTATGAAATGGCACGTGAGTTTGTTGAAGTGGTAACCCGTTTGTGGGACAGCTGGGAAGATGATGCATTGGTGCTCGATCGGGAATCGGGCAGATATGCGGATGGGTCCAAGGTGCGCCCGGTAGATTATACCGGGAAATGGTATTCCACTAAAGGTCCTCTGAATGTCCCCAGGCCTCCACAAGGCTATCCCGTGCTCATTCAGGCTGGCTCTTCCGGACCAGGACAGGACTTTGCAGCACAGTATGGCGAAGTCATCTTCACAGCACAGCAGTCCAAGAAGGCAGCGCAGGATTTCTACGCAAGTGTTCACTCAAAGCTGCCAAGCTATGGCAGGGAGAGCAGCAGTCTAAAAATTATGCCGGGGCTCTCGCCTGTCATTGGAGCTACAGAGGAGGAGGCATGGCGCAAGTTCCACGAGCTGCAGGAGTTAATCCCTCCAGCCTCGGCCATTACCGTTCTGTCCGGATTTTTGAATTACGATCTGACCGGTTATCCGCTGGATCAGCCGCTGCCAAGAAACATACCGGATCCTGTTGCGGCTTCCAACGGCATGAAGAGCAGGGTTCAGTTATACATGGATATGGCGTATCAGGACAATCTGTCCATTCTGGAGTTAGGCAGAAAGATCTTGTCCTCACGGGGCCATATGCAGTTTGTGGGTACAGCTTCGCAATTAGCTGATTTGATGCAGGAGTGGTTTGAAGATTATGCTTGCGATGGGTTTAACATTATGCCGCCTGTATTGCCGGGTGATCTGGACGATTTCGTGAATTTGGTGATCCCTGTACTGCAGGAGCGAGGATTGTTCCGTACCGAGTACAGCGGCACAACGCTGAGAGAGCATCTGGGTCTGGCGCGTCCCGAAGTGGGACATTTTCGCCAGGAAGCTCCTCAGGCGGCCGAAATAATCTAAAATAGTATGGCAGGCTAAAGAACGTTTCAATGTGACTGAGATTAAAGGTCATCTTGAAACGTTCTTTTTGTTCACTCCTGATTAATAAAAGGTATAATATTTTTCGATGAAAATGTCAGAAATGATAAACTTCTCGAGTCATATAAGTAGTCAACGACGCGAAAGAGGGTTTGAACAATTGGAGCAGACAGTCAAGAAGTTTCAGTGGGATGAGATGGAAGATCGTGATTTGGTGAAATATGCGCAGGGAGGGGAGCGCGAGGCTTTCGGTGAGCTCGTACGGCGTCATCGGTCGAAGGTATATGGTTATGCCAGAACGATCACGCGTGAGTCCTATCTGGCAGAGGACATTGTGCAGGAAGCGCTTATGCGGGCATTTATGCACTTGGGCAAGCTGGTCGATGTTCAACGGTTCCTGCCTTGGGTCCATCGAATCGTTCGGAATCATGCATACACCCGGCTTAAAGGGAACTCAGCCAGAAGAGAACAGACCTTTACCGAGCTTGAAGGCATCGCCAGGCTTGATGATCCGGGAGCAGACTTGGGCAAATGGAACAACCTGGACAGCATTCTCGGCAGACTCAACCATTCTGCATGTGAAGCTGTGGCAGATATCAACGCACCGGAGGAACGAATTGTTCAACAGGAAACGCTGCGCGTATTAACGGATATCATAAAGTGCCTGAATCCCCGTGAACGGCTTGTTTTCGAATCCCATTTTTTCGATCAGCTGTCTCCACAAGAAATTGCGGAACTGTTTCAACTCTCCTCGGCCAATGTGTATCAGATTATATCTAGATCACGCAAGAAGGTGGTCCAGGAGAAAATTCGCGTCACCGTTGACTCCTATATTAAGACGAGAAGGGATTTGGGAATTATGAAAAAGAAGATACTTCCTTATGAAGAGTCACGGAGAGAAAGCAGAACATGGACTTCCGCTGCGGATGCCACTTACAAGATGCTGCAGTTTACAGATCGGAGCTTGTCGCTGTCGATGGTGATGGGGCTTACAGGGCACGCTTTCCGCATCAATATTATACCAAACGATGTTCATATTGCCGGACCGACCGCTTTCTATTTCGGCGAGGTATTATCACGCGGGCTTCATAATCTCGGATTCACCTGCAAATATGTAGATGGTATGTCAGACGGCATCGGTCCCAATGCCAATCTTCTGGATTCAACCGCCTTGGATAAGGGAGCCATGAACAAACGCAGCATTCATCAGGAGCTGCCAAGGGCACTCGATCTAATTCACGCTTCACTTGACCGGGGATATCCGGTGCTGGCCTGGGATATTTTCTTCCCGGAGTTTGGATTACTGTATGGCTACGACGATGAAACCAGAACCCTTTATGGAGAGGTATGCGGACGAGTGGATACGCTGGCGTACGAAAATCTCGGCAGAAGCGTCATGGAAGATTTGTTTGTCTTGGCCATTGAGAGCCCCATGGATGTAACACTCGGGCAGCAGGTGCAGCGTGCGCTGGAAACGGCCATTGAGCATTATGAAGGAAGAGAGGGCGCCGTGCCGAATGCAGTGAAGGGGGTAGCCGCTTATGATGCCTGGATTGAAGCGCTGCAGGGAAATGGAATTGAACCGAATGGCCATGCCTATAACATTGAAGTATTACGAGATGCAAGGTATTACGGTGCTGAATTCTTCAAGGAACTGACGTCTGTTTGGCCGAGTGAGATTGGGGAATGGCCGGATCTTGCGCCGAAATTTGAACAAACGCGTGTGTTATATACAGAAATGTGCAAAAGGTTCAGTGTTCTGCATCAGATGTTTCCTTTCCCGGAGGGCGGTGACCCCAAATCGAAAGCTCAGGCAACAAAGGCGATATCCCTGATACAAGAAATAAAGGAGCTTGAGATCGATGTTGTTGCCAAGCTGAAAGAAATGTATGCAGCGCTGTCCAAATAATGCAGGTCAACAATTAGGAACTCCCGTAGAGGATGCTATCTACAATTTAGTATTTACAATGTAGAGATTTTATCTTAAGATTGATCATAATTCGATATCAAACTGAGGCAGCCCCACTTTTTACTGTTTTCTGGATTCCAAAACAGTGAAAAATGGGGCTTTTGTTGTGTTAGGAGGAGTTCAGTTGTTTCATTTGTTGAAAAATTCGCTGTTTGTTTTTTTGGGTGCCTGCTGTTTTGGCATTCTATCGACCGTAGTCAAGCTTGCGTATCAGAATGGCTTTGTATTTCAAGAGGTCATGATCAGTCAATTTACCTCAGGGTGGTTAATCCTGCTCGTTCTTATGCTTCTGTTTGGCAGGCAAAAAGTTACAGGTAAACAATTCTTGCGCCTTACCGGGGTTGGATTGTGTACCTGTCTGACAGGCGTCACCTATTATCTCGCCTTGCAGAGCATACCGGCATCGATTGCCGTCGTTCTTCTATTTCAATTCACCTGGATTGGTGTCGTGATTGAAGCGATCGTGAACCGGCAGTGGCCGGATAAACCGACGATCATCTCGGTTGTCATCCTATTCTTTGGGACGTTGATGGCAGGAGGTATTATGGGTGCGGGTGAGATCCAACTGAACTGGGTAGGGACTTTACTGGGACTGGCTGCAGCGCTGATGATGGCTCTGTTCGTTTTCTTCAGCGGCCGGGTTGAGACTCAGATGTCACCGATAACACGGAGCTTCTATACCTCGACAGGTGGTCTTATCCTGTTGACGATTCTGCTCACGCCAAAAGTGTACACAGAGGTCTCTATATTCGACAATGGATTATGGATGTATGGTCTTATCTTAGGATTATTCGGCGTTGTACTGCCTGTGCTGCTGTTTGCTCTCGGTGCTCCCAAAATCAGCACGGGGCTGGCAACCATCCTCGGAGCAGGGGAACTACCCGTCGCGGTTATCGCTTCCGTGATGGTGCTGAGTGAGCAGGTAACCGTACTGCAATGGATAGGCGTCGTTGTCATCCTGCTGGGCATCGCCTATCCGCAAATGGCTGCGCAGAGGTAGGCGGGGGTACCGGCGGCACAGAGATAGGCTATAAGGTGAATCACTTGGCTCTGTGCCAGCATATGATGAAGACGCTGCTGCTTTGTGATTGTGGCGTGTTTTTTCACGTTATCGTACTAAAGTTGCAGGCATGCCTCGTTATCATCTAAACTTTATAGAGATAGTGTTTAAAGAATCACACAATTGAAAGGAAGTATTCCATGAATTCTATGCAGATCGAGCAGCTCAAAATCATTCGGAATGAAATTACCCGATTTATGATGAAATACAAATTCGCTCTAGACGAGATTGAAACCAAAATCGAAATATTAAAAGAGGAGTTTCAAGCTCTTCATGATTATACGCCGATCGAACATACGAAATCCCGTCTGAAATCGCCCGAAAGCATTATGAAGAAGCTGATTCGCAAAGGAGGAGACATATCACTCTCTTCCATTGAGCATAACATTAAGGACATTGCGGGACTTCGAATTACTTGTTCTTTTATTACCGACATCTACAAAATCAGTGATATGCTGCAGAAGCAAAGCGATCTAACGGTTCTCGATGTTAAGGATTATATTAAGAATCCGAAACCAAACGGATACCAGAGTTTGCATCTGTTAGTTCAAGTTCCTGTTTTTTTCTCAGATCGGGTGGAGAAGGTATGCGTAGAAGTACAAATTCGGACCATTGCCATGGATTTTTGGGCGAGTTTGGAGCATAAGATTTTTTACAAATATAATAAATCGGTACCAGAGGCTCTGCTGGGAGAGCTTAAGAAAGCGGCGGACACAGCGAATGCGCTGGATCGTCAGATGGAGCAGCTGCATCATGAGGTACAAGCCATTAAGGATTCCGACAGTAATGATTCCTTACTGGAAGAACTGAAGAGCATTCAAATCAATAACCGCAAATACGAGCTGCCGGCAGGTCTGCTTGAAGTATTGACTGAAGATCAATAAGCGTCTGCGATGACTTGAAGAAAATTTATGTGTTCTTTGTTTCATCACGGCGACACCGGGTATATATATCCTAAGTGGGAAGTGGAAACACATCAACACCAGACGGAAACAAGACGTATTGTCGGACTGACCGAAAGGATTTGATACCCATGGACAACATGATGAGGAATAAGGAAGGCCTAGCCTGATTTATTCCCAAAGTACAACTTAAGCAATGTAATGATTGCATTAGAATGGATTTAACCGCTTCCCACCTAAGAAAAAACTCTGCGAGTTATCTCGTGGAGTTTTTTTGTTGCTTCATAACGGGTGGATATGAAATTCGTGGTCTCAATCCTGTGCAGCTGTCACAATTTTGAGGGATTGGCGTTCTATGATTTCAAAGTGACTATGATATAATTAACAATTGGAGAGAATGGTAATAGTAGTTGAGCGAAACGTGATGAACCTACATAATCGAGGTGTATATGAAGTGACAACTATCGTAGTTATAGGCGGAGGAATCACTGGACTTTCGACCCTGCACTATCTGCAAAATGAGCTAAAGGATCAGCAGCAGGATATAGAATTGGTATTAATCGAAGCAAACGAAACGCTTGGAGGCAAAATTCGGACCGTTCGCGACGGTGAATTTATAATGGAGACCGGTGCGGATTCGATCGTATCCCGAAAAACGAATGTGGCTCCTCTTCTGGAGGAGCTTAATTTGTCGGATCAGGTTGTATATAATGCTACGGGTACCTCGTTCATCTATACGAATGAGGGCTTGAAGAAAATTCCCGATGAAAGTGTGTTTGGCATCCCGCTAAGCCTGCAATCTCTGGCCGAGAGCGAACTGGTGTCGGCAGAGGGGAAGGTTGAGGCACTCAAGGACTATTACACACCGAATGAGTCCTTTACCAAGCATGATTCTCTCGGAGAATTCCTGGAAGCATTTCTAGGTGAAGAAATTGTACAGAAGCAGATTGCTCCCGTTATTTCAGGCGTCTACTCCGGAGCCCTGCATGATCTAATGATTGCTTCCACATTCCCTTATTTGCTCGAATACAAGGATACGTACGGCAGTATTATGGGAGGCCTGGCAGCGAATAAGGAGAAGTATCTGGGCTCGGGAAACAAGAAGTTTATCTCTTTCAAACAAGGCGTCTCGGAACTAATTGACGCATTGGAACACTCGGCGGTTCAAAGAGGTGCGAAGATTTACAAGGGCACCGCTGCCAAGAAGCTGGAGAGAAAAACTCATGGTTATCGACTGGACCTGTCTAATGGGGAAGTGCTTGAAGCGGATTATGTAGTAATAAGCACGCTTGGATCTGCTGCAAAAGAACTGTTGCAGGATCCCCGGCTAAACGAGGATTTTGATCAGCTGTATACCAAATCACTTATCAGCGTGTATCTTGCTTATGATATTTCGGATGATAAGCTTACCTATAATGGAACGGGGTTTATTGCGTCCCAGGATAGCGGGGTGAAGTGCGATGCCTGCACGTGGACAAGCCGCAAGTGGGAGCACACATCGGAGAATCGGCGTTTATTAATGCGGTTGTTCTACAAGAGCTCCAGTCCGCATTATGAGGAATTGATCCAATTAACTGATGAGGAATTGAAACGGGTCGGAATGGACGATATCAGACTTAGTCTAGGCATTTCAGCAGAGCCTGTTTCATGTGAAGTTACCAAATGGCATGATAATATGCCGAATTATCATTTGAAGCACAGACAAGTTGTAGAATCATTGGAACGCAAAATGGAGGACTTATATCCTAATGTAATTTTAGCGGGCTGCTCTTATTATGGTGTTGGGATCCCGGATTGCATAGCGAACGGGGAGAAGACGGCCAGTCTTATTGTTAAACAGATTAATCGAGCCTAGGAAATATACCAGAGACGGATTTATCAGAAAATTATGAGGACAGAAGTGTTTCGTAAATAGAAGAACCGGGTATATATAGAATAAGTGGGAAGTGGTATTGTCAATCGACGGACGGAAGAACTTGATGTCATTCCGAAAGGCAGTTGATTCACCATGAACACTCGTAAAAGGAGAAGAAGAGCGAGGTTTCTTCGATTCTTTTCTGGTAAAGCACCCTAGCAATTGGAAAATCGCTGCATAATGAATGTTAAATCGCTTCCCACGCATAAGGATCCTGCGATATATTCGCAGGGTCTTTTTTTGTTTAATTTTAGCTTTCACACATCATCTGTAACAAGAATTGAGAATGGTGGTCACTCAGACACATAAGAGACAGGGATAGGCAGGAAGACTCTTTTACATATACATCTTTCAGAAAAGGTATATAGATCCTATGTTATATGAAGATGCTAATAGTATAGTGAAGAAGTTATATTATCCATTTAAACCTAAATAACTAGTTCGTAGATGGATAGCGGGACTTATGTATCATTTATCAGATTTTACATAAAGTGGTTTCAAAAACGGCTGGAATATGTAATTATGGATCTTGGGAGGTGAACAGCTGAATACATCCCTCTGGGGATAAACCTAAAATAAGATCGTGAGGGATAATGTAATGTAAGCGCTTTATTAAATAATAATTTGGAAATCCCATGGAGACCTGGAGAATTGGGAAACTGAATTGATTGTTCCACAACATCATTTCTAGGAGGTTATCCATGTTTAAGATTGTCCTTAATCGATGTTTATCCTGTTTCCTTATCCTCTGTATTATCTTGTCGGCCTCGTTTACCCTAGGAGCCGGACAAGCCTCAGCACAACCATCCAATGTAGTGAATAGTATGCCTGAACTCCTGATTACCGAGCTTGTGCCTGATTCTACGAATGTAGGCACCGCAGATGGTTATGAGTTTATCGAAGTCTATAACAATACGGACAAAGACATTGATTTCAGTAATTACAAGATTCGCTACCGTTACTTGGAGAGTGATACGCTATGGGCGCATGTGCCCGACCAAGTGACGATCCCCTCTCAAGGCACGCTGGTGTTCTGGATTATTAACAGTCAGAACAAGAATTCCACAGTTGCCGATTTTAATCAAAATTACGGAACCAACTTGCAAGAAGACACAGAGATCGTAAAGATCTTCTCAGGCGGCATGTCCAATTCACGCATGCGGGAGGTCGTCGTTGTGACGAACACCGGACGCCTGGTTGTATCTGCATTCTACAATGACGGGGAAGTACAGAACGCTGAAGACCAAGGAATCTTCTACAAGTACCCGGAAGATGGAAGTCTTAAAATGCAGACGATCTCGTTTAAAGAGCATTTTGCAACACCCGGCTCTCTAGTACATTCCGAGGTGCCCACCCAACCGGTAAAGATCAACGTTGATAAGGAACCGACCGTAACCAACCTGACAACTACTACAAATGTGGAGCCTGGAGATGATCTGGAGATCATCGCAGATGCGCACGATGAGCGTATGGTGACTTCACTTGCGTTAAACTATCGAGTCGATGGACAGAGCACTTACCAAGTTGTACAGCTACAGGAAGGGAAGGAAGGCTTCCGCCATACGATTTCTTATCTGGAGCTTCTAGGCAAGAAAAAGCTGGAGTACTTCTTCACAGCGTCCAACACCTTTAAAGAAGTAAATAGCCCCACATACGAAGTCGATCTTACAGGCAACGGTGCTCCAGCTAGCCTGAATGTTGACGATCAGCAAACAGTCAGCGGAACCACCTATATCCGTGGCGCTGCAGATGGAGCAGGTCCTGCAGATCTTGAGCTTCAAATCGATGGACAACCCGTTCAAGGAACACCTGTTATGGAACACAGTGCTTACTTTATGTTTGAAGGGGATGGCATTGACGACGGAATCAACACGGTTACCATCGGCAAGCACGTTCTGTTTCAGACCGATCCTAACATTGATGGGTATCAAACCATCGTGGCTCCGATTGAGCCAGAGTGGCTGACAAATGGTGTGAACGAAATTACTCTTCGGGCAGGCGATAACGACAAAACCTATTTTGAAGATGATAAGCCAACGGGGAACCTGGATGATTTTAATGTCCGGAATGTACGCCTGCTCTTAGGGGATGGGTCGGAGATAAGAGATCCGCTACATAGTGACCCCACTGTTATTTATGACCTCGGCGATGACGGACGTTTTCTGCCATATGTGACATTCAACTTCGAAATTCCTGCCAATCAATTAACAGCGTTATCCCATACATGGGATACCCAGGCGGTTTCGGACGGTGAGCACCGGATTGAGCTGAATGTAAAAGGTCAGCCTGAAGCCCATGCTACGGTCCGGGTAGACAACAATGGTCCGAGTATCACTGCATCCGTTGAAGAGGGAAAAAGCTACAAGGGAAGTTTCATGATTGATGTGTCTGTCGAAGACATGGTGTCCGGCGTAGACAAAGTAAAGGTTCTGCTTGATGGCCGCACGATCCAGATACCGTATGAAACATCATCATCTAAACTTGATCCAGGTGAGCATAAACTCGAAATCCGTGCAGAAGACAAGAGTGGCAATCAATCAGAACGCACGATTAAGTTTCAGACAGCACAGGAGCAGCCGAATGCCCCTGAATTGGTATCACCAGCAGATAAGGCGACCAGTGCCGGGCTGTCTCCTGAGCTGAGGGTTCAAGTCAGTGATCCTACGGATGACGAGCTTGAGGTTTCCTTCCATCAGGCTTATACGTATCATCCCTTAAGTGGCGATCGCGTGAAACTGTCCAAGAACGCCTCGGATGAAGAACCTCCTAAAGATCGGTTCCCTGCTGGTGAAACCTTGCTGACCGCAGAGGAATTGAAGACGATATCCGAATCTAATGATCAGTATGTGACTGTGGATTCAACGTCTCAGTTCCCTTATATCCGGTTTGAAGTAGAGCTGGAGCATTCTGTCCAGCCGGGCGACAGTATCGAGGTTGCATGGGAAGGTCATACGGTTCCGGGGCGAAAAGTAACGATGTATGCCTGGAACCACAATGAGAACAAGTGGAAGGAAATAACCAAGTCGGTAGCCCAATCCGAGGCGGATTTTACACTTCGGGGCGAATTGGCTGCAGGAGACTACGTACAGAACAACAAAGTTGATGTCATTGTACAAGATGAGATCGTCTCCCGTGAGGATTATGATTACACCTTTGTCTGGGTATCGGATACTCAATTTCTCACAGAACTGTATCCGCATATTCAACAGAAGCAATTCGACTGGATTGTTGATTCTATTGAGAAAATGAACATCAAATATTTATTCCATACCGGTGACCTTGTGAACGATCCTACTGCGCAGTATCAATGGAATCGGGCCAGTAATTACATGAAAATGCTGGAGGATGCCAATCTGCCAAATGGCGTGCTTGCCGGTAATCACGATGTGGGGAGCTATGATTGGGATTACACCACCTACAGTCAGTATTTCGGAGAAGACCGATATAAGAATCAGCCGTATTACGGTGGTTCCTACAAGGATAACCGAGGGCATTATGACCTGATCAATGTTGAAGGCAATGACTTCATCATGTTGTATATGGGATGGGGGATTGAGGACGAGGATATCGAGTGGATGAATGAAGTCCTTAAGCAGTATCCAAATCATATGGCTTTCCTCAATTTCCATGATTATATGCTCGCGAACGGTTCCCGCTCTGGTGTAGGAAACAGGTTATACAAAGAAGTAGTTGTGCCGAATCCAAATGTGGTTGCTGTCCTGAGCGGACACTATACAGGTGCGAGCTTGCTTAAAAATGAGCTGGATGATGACGGGGATGGCATAATAGATCGGACCGTATATCAAATGCTTGCAGACTATCAAGGACATGCCGAAGGCGGCAGCGGGTATTTGAGATTGCTCCATTTTAATCAAGACAGCAAGGAGATTTATGTAAATACGTATTCTCCTTACCTGGATAAGTATAATTATTATGAGAAACCGGGTGTGGATGAATTTACGATGAATCTGGATTTGGAACCTAAATTAAAACGCGTAGCAACCGATTCGATCCAAGTGAATCATCTGCGGGGCGAGTCCATCGGTGCATCGCAAACCGTAGCGAGCGGTGCTGAGGTTGCACAGACATGGACCGATCTACAATCGAACGGAACATATTCCTGGTTTGTGCTTGCCAAGGACAAATTCGGAGGCAACGTTCGATCAGATGTGTGGACATTCACTACAAATGAAGGGAATCTGGCTGCTCCCACGAATCTGAAGGTGCTTGATGTGACATCGTCGACGGTCCAATTGGGGTGGGACCCTGTAACAAGTCAGGACCAGCAGCCCATTACTTATAATGTGTATCAAGACGGTCAACGCGTAGCTACAGTTACGGATAGCGTGTATGAAGCAACAGAGCTCACGCCGGATACGCTGTATGAATTCCAAGTAAGCGCTTTGGATGCTCAAGGGACGGAATCCGATCGAAGTGATGTTTTAACAGTAATCACTGAATCTGTAGAAATCCCAGGTGCTCCAGTATGGGGATCTGGCGAACTTGATTTTACGGATATCATGGAAGACAGTGTAACCATGAGCTGGCCAGAGGCAACGGCGGATGATGGAGTGGAAGAATACCGCGTTTATCTGAAGGGTCTTACCGAACCGATCGTTAGCGTCACTAACGATGTATATTCCTATACCGCTTCCGGACTTAAGCCGGATACTCAATATCATTTTACGGTAAAAGCTTATAATGCCGCTGGAGAGAGTGCCGGGCTGCATGGCTCAGTCACAACAAAAGCGGCGGCAGTGGATAAGAGTGAATTGAATAGATGGATCGATTCAGCACAGCGAAGACTTGATGAAACAAGTGAAGGATCTTCTCCTGGGCAGTATCCTGCTGATGCTCGGTCCCGTCTCCGAGCTGCTATTGAAAGTGCACGTGCATTAACTGAACGAGAAGATGTAACTGCTATGGATGTAAAAGAGGCGATTAACGCCCTGCAAGCTGCGATCAGATCGTATGACGCTGCGGTTGTTCCATCGCCGGGGAATCCTACTTTACCAGAGAATCCTTCCCCGCCGATATCAAGACCAGATTCTCCACCAACAGGTCCTGTATTGTCTGGTGACTCCAGATTAAAGCAGCTTGAAGTCATGATCGGTGGCACAGCAGCTGTACTTACGCCTGCATTCAACGAAAACATAACCGATTATCGTCTGGATACCGAAACTGAATCCGTGCAGCTCCGTGTTGAAGCAGCTCATAACAAAGCAGCAGTGATTCTTGGAGAACAACCTCTGAAGAAGGATCAGGTTATCAAATTAATGGAAGGGGATAACCTGTTAAAACTTGTAGTTCGGGCAGAGAACGGTACTACCCGCACATATCAGTTGAACATTCATCGCAAGGCGAAAGCTGTAGAGGAACAACCAAAGCCGCTGCTGTTCACAGATACAGCTGGGCACTGGGCATCCTCAGCGATAGAACAAGCAGTTGAACTGGGGATTGTGGATGGTTATCCAGATCAGTCCTTTAAACCGGACCGTCAGGTAACTCGTGCTGAGTTTATGGTGATGATGGCCAACGCACTGAACGGTCAGGGGAATTCTGGGAAGTTGAGCTTCAAGGACAGCTCTCTTATCGGCTCCTGGGCACTTGAAGCGATCCAATGGGCAGTGTCCGAAGGCTTGGTGAAGGGTTATGAAGACGATTCATTCCGGCCGAATCAATCGGTCAATCGGGCAGAGATGGCAGCACTGATCACGCGTTTCCTAGGTCTTGTACCACAAGGAACCAAAACGGGATTCCAAGATCAACAGGATATTCCGGCTTGGGCAGAGAAGGAAATTGCGGCAGCGGCCGAGGCTGGTATCGTGAATGGCCGTTCGGGTAATCGCTTTGCTCCTCGGGAATCGGCGACCCGCGCGGAAGCGGTGATGATGATTCTTCGCATGTTGGAGAATGAGGAGCAGCAGAAACAGTAAATGAATTCAAATAAGAGGCTGATACTAGAGCGGATGCTTTAGTGTCAGCCTCTTTTGGTTCAGTTCTCTCATTGTGATTGACTGGTATGAAGGATGTTCGATTTATTCTCTAGATTGCATTTATACCCAGCGGCCGCCACGAAATACAGGTTCAAATGTCCCGTCTTCCAGCTCGCCGTCAATGTCCAGTTCTGCTGATCCGATCATGAAATCGACATGAGTCAGACTTACATTGGCACCGTGTGCGAGCAGCTCTTCCTTGCTCATCTTCGTGCCGCCTTCGATGTTGACGGGATAGGCACTGCCCAGTGCGAAGTGGCAGGATGCGTTCTCATCGATACCTGTGTTATAGAAGACGCGATTCAGCTGGGAGATAGGCGAGTCATGCGGAACGAGCGCCATTTCACCAAGATAAGATGCTCCCTCGTCGGTCTCCAGCAGTGTTGTGAGGTGCTCCCGGCCGGATTCTGCTTCATATTCAACTACTTTGCCGTCCTTAAAGGTAAGCTTAATCCCTTCAACAAGACGACCGTTCAGATTAAGCGGAAGCGTGCTGGTAACCGTTCCGTTCACGCCTGTACGGTGAGGCATCGTATAGATTTCCTCTGTCGGCATATTCGCTACAAAATACACACCAGCCTCATTCTCGTCACCGCCTCCGAGCCAGAGGTAACCCTCAGGCATTTGGATGCGCAGATCGGTTCCCGGCGCACGATAGTGAAAGCTCTTGTAACGTTTGCCATTCATATGATGCTGGCGCTCTTTCAATCGGGAGATATGCTCCCGCCATGCCGCAACCGGATCATCGCTGCCAACACGGTTCATCTGGAATACTGCTTCCCACATAGCTGGAATACGTTCTTCTTCGGGAAGATCCGCAAATACTTTATCAGCCCAGGCGCGGGTAGGAGCCTTAATGAGTGACCAGCTGATTTTATTGTTTCGCACGTATCCCTGGTATTTCTCGTTAGCCACAGCAGCAGCTTTAACCGCGGTGGATACTTTGTTGGAATCAATTCCGCGGAACAGCTCGGGGTCCGGAACCTTGATCCGCAGCAGGGCTCCTCCTGCTTCAGCAAGCTGCTGCATGGCATCCGCCTGCCATTGCGGATAATATCCGAAAGAATCATCGGCTGCTCTTTCATAGCGAATGCGAGTGATCTTCTCATCGTCCCAGTCGACCTGAACGTATTTGGCGCCTGCATCATAAGCTTTGGCTACGATGTGGCGTGTTAATTCTATTGTTTCGATTGGTGCATTGACAAGCAGCACTTGGCCAGGCTGAATATTAACGCCTACTTTGACGACCAGCTCTGCGTATTTCTCCAGATTTTTGTCAAAATGGTCCATATGTAGTATTCCTCCATTTCAGATATCCATTTCATTCTAACATGTGGCCGACAGCCATCCAAGCATGCCCCACATATGCCTTGCGCACAGGGATTAATCTCCCATATTAATTCTTCATTTATTAAAGTCTCGCTTTCTAAATCGAGGAACTCTAACAGGAAGGCGCATGCGCACGATGCGGCGTTTCGTGCCTGACCCAATAGGATGGAATGCTAAATGAAATATTCGTTTCTTATTTCCGTCATTTTTTATATAATATATATGATTTACCATTTATTTCATCAAATAGTGTGCTGATTTCTTTACGATTCTTTCGCAGAGAGGAGGTGAAAATAATGAAAAGAGTAGTTTTATTAGTCCTCATTGCGATGCTAGCTTTCTCCAGCTCGGCTTCTGCCGCATATACTGCGGAATCACAAGAGACGAGATATGGCTCGGTGAATCACTATAAATATGCCTACGAAGTGTCTGTTACGGGACAACCGAATACCGAAGTAACTGTCACTTTGATGTACAAAGGACCTTCGGGACAACGTGAACCTGTCTATGGTTCTGACGTCACCGTTACACTTGACTCCAGCGGAAGCGCAGTGATTTATGGTCCCGATCTTTATTGCTGCTCTGCAACGTATTCAAATCCTTACGCTAATCCTGTAGTTGTACAAGCCCAATTTGAAGGCAACGAAGGAACCGTTAATTGGTTTTATTTGCACGCTAAATATTAGTACTGTTGCCGCATCGTAAGCGGGTTTGGGGGTTGTGACAGGCTGCTGAGAGGCAGCTGTTGCGGCCCTCTTTGATCTTTTCGTTCAACAGCATGCAGATAAGAACTTTAGGCAAGCAGTTTTTGGACTTGAAAGCAATATGGCGTTTTCCGGTTAAGATCAGATGTGTTTACGAATGGGGAGGCTGCTGCCAAGCCTCTTATGAAATCCGTTTTGCCTTTTAAGTATGCGAAAAAGGAGAAAAGTTAGATACATCATTAAGCATCCTGTTGGGTGCTTTTTCTTTGCATGCTTCAAACCCTTCTCATAATAAGTTAATATTGTATGGAAAAAGAAATGTGGACTGGCAGATTGAATTGAAAGAACTAATATCTTGTAATATATATAATGCAATCCAAATTAATCAACAGAGGAGGCGGGGTCATGACGAGAATTGCTTTGATTGCTGATATACACGGAAACATCCCTGCATTAGAGGCCGTTCTGAAGGATATCCAGCAGCGTGAAATCAATGCGATATACTGCCTTGGTGACTTGATTGGCAAAGGCCCGCATGGAGATATTGCGGTTGATATGGTGAGAGCCCAATGCCAGCAGGTTATCAGGGGGAACTGGGATGACTTTATCGGCAAGGAAACCGACGACCCAACTCTGTTATGGCATCAGAATAGATTGGGAAGCGAGAGGCTTCAGTATCTTGCGAGTCTTCCCTTCACGATAGAATTTATGATGAGCGGCAAATGGATCCGATTATTTCATGCTTCGCCTCGCAGCGTGTATGAGCGGATTCAGCCTTGGGATGACCAGGAGAAACGGGCTACCCTGTTTGATAGTTCTCCTCTATGCACAAGTCCTAGAATAGCAGATGTCGCCGGTTATGCGGATATTCACAATGCATTTCAAGAGCATCTGGAGGGAAGAACTCTGTTTAATACCGGCAGCGTCGGGAATCCCCTTGAATTGCCTGAAGCTTCTTATGTCATTCTGGAAGGGACCTATGATAGCGAAATTCCAGCTCCGCTGAATATTCAATTCATTCGGGTGCCTTACCCCATAGAGCAGGCGGTACAGGATGCTCTTCAGTCCGGAATGCCTCATCCTGAAGAGTACATACTTGAGATCAGAACAGGGCGATACCAGGTCAAAAAATAGGAATGACAGAGAAAACTTAGGTAGTTTGCGGAAAATACCCAGAATGTGAGGCGGTCTAAAATCTAATATTCATGGAGATGGAACATGAAGAATATACAATTGGTCCTTGATGTTGCCGGTGTATTAATCACAAACTTCTCACCTGGATTCTGGGATGAAACTGCACGTGTCAGCGAAATCACTTATGAAGAGTTGAAACGCCTGTTTGCCGCAGAAATACGCAAGCCGCTATGGACCGGACAAATAGGCGAAGAGGACTTCTGGCTTTGGCTAGCAAGATACTGTCCGATAGAACCATTAGAACTGAAAAAGCAATTGTTCAATAATCTCAAAACTATGCGAGCCTTCGATTTGATTCCAAAATGGAGTGAGCAAGCTGACATCCATCTACTCAGTAATCACAGATCAGAATGGTTGGAAGTGCTGCTTGCGCCAATTCAGCCTTATCTCACCAGTGTCACGATTTCAAGTGAGGCGGGGCGCTGTAAGCCGGATCTTCAATTTTATCATATCATTGCATCCAAACTGGCTTCAGGAAGCAACATCATTTATGTAGATGATCAAATGAGAAATTTGGCTCCAGCCGAGTCATTGTCATGGACTCCTGTCTTGGCCGATTCCGACGGTAAATGGATTCGATTTATCGAGGAGAAGCTGGAAGCATGGAATGCGACGATCAGCTAACCATCAGATCATTGGGCGAGGCATAGGATACTTGAAATATTTAGAATGATAATAAAAGACCTCCGGGCATCATCAATCATGATGCACACGGAGGTCTTCGACATGTATTATTGTTGGTTCTCGGAATTATGACCCTCGTTAGGCTGTTGTTCAAACACTTCAGCTGCTTCTTCAGCCGAGAACTCGACGTCAAAATCACCTGGAAGCGGCATTTTGTTTAATTTAGTCGTTTGTACTTCTGCTTTGGTTGGTTCATTGCTATTACGGTTTTCTTTGCTCATATTGGCACCTCCCTTATCAAATACGACTTCTGTATTTTGCCAATCCTGTCCTCATATTATGCAGTAAAAAAAGCAGCAAGGCAGGAGTTTTTCCATACAGGATAAGCGATTTTTTACACAGCAAATTACGAGCTACCTATTCAAGGAATGCCTGTTTCTCTGCTATCATAGGAGTAATCTTTGAAATTTTCGTGGATATCAGGTTTGGAATAACAGAACGGAGAATGCCATATGAGTAAGTCTTATTCATTCTATCCTCTCGGAGATGCAGCGGTTCTCATTCAATTCCCAGATATCGTCAGCGAGGAGGTTCATCGGCAAGTCACAGCGGCCGTAAAGGCGCTGGAACAAATGCCGTTTCTAGGCTGGGTCGAGAGTATTCCTTCATTTACCAGCATTGCGGTGTACTATGATCCTCGTAAGATCATAAAGCCTGATGGCTACGACACGGTGTATGCTTATGTTTGTAACATGCTGGAGCAGCTGATCGATACCGATGCAGCAGCAGAGAATGGCGGCGCGGATAAAGAGATTGTTGAGATACCCGTTTGTTATGGAGGCGATTATGGTCCGGATCTGGACGAAGTAGCGCAGACGAATGGACTTTTACCTGAAGAGGTTATTCGGCTTCATTGCGGACAGGATTACCTCATTTATGCGATCGGATTCGCGCCAGGTTTCCCCTATGTCGGAGGGGTTTCGGAGAAGATCGCAACACCGCGGAAGAAGACGCCGCGCTTGCGTATTCCAGCGGGTTCCGTAGGAATCGCGGGTATGCAAACCGGCATTTATCCGATTGAGACACCTGGCGGTTGGCAGATCATCGGGCGAACACCGCTTGCTTTGTTTCAGCCGGAAGCTCAGTCGCCGACGTTGTTGAACAGTGGGCAGTATATCCGGTTTCGGCCAATTGCAGCGGAGGAGTATGAACATCTGAGGGAAGTGATTGTATGAGTATAACCGTCATCAAGCCGGGACTGCTTGTTACCCTCCAAGATACTGGGCGATATGGTTATGGTAAACACGGAATTAGCCCGGCGGGGGCCATGGACAGCTTTGCTTGCCTCATTGCCAATCGGCTGGTCGGTAATGAAGATGAACAGGGTACTCTGGAAATTACATGGTCGGGATTCGTCGTGGAATTCCAGCGTTCCTTGTGGATTTCGATAACAGGTGGAGATCTGACGCCAACCATTGACGGAGAGAGGGTTCCGATGTGGCGCCCCGTGTTGATTAAGGCTGGCAGCTGCTTGAGCTTTCAACAGCCGGTTTCTGGCTGCCGTGCATATCTTGCCGTGTCGGGCGGATTTGATGTTCCAATCATGATGAACAGTTACAGTACATATCTAAGGGCTGGCATCGGAGGTTATGAGGGGAGAGCTCTGAAGAAAGGAGATACGCTGTCTGTTCACCCTTCCAAGATCTCGCTAGATGCTCCGGGACGATTTCTTGTTGAATATGGCAGTTTTTTCACCGTGAGATGGTCTGTTTCAGCAGGCGGGTATACTGACTCCAATCGGGAGACCGAGATACGTGTGCTTAAAGGACGCCAATATGATGACTTTGCCGAGTTGAGTCAGCAGGCTTTGTTCGATGAATGCTTCACTGTAACTCCGCAATCGGATCGCATGGGTTATCGATTGTCTGGCCCTACGCTTCGAGTAAGTCACTCCAACGAATACATATCTGAGCCGGTAGCCCTCGGCACGGTTCAGGTACCAGCTGATGGCCAGCTGATCATTCTCATGGCGGATCGGCAGACGCTAGGAGGCTACCCGAAGATCGCACAGATTGCTTCTGTCGATGTTCCACTGCTTGCCCAGCTGCCAGCGGGAGGTAGGATCCGTTTCAAGGAAATATCCTTGCCAGAAGCAGAGCAGCTAAGCAGGGCCCGCATTCGAGAAGTTCGACTCATAGAAGCGATGATCAAAAGGAAACTGAAGGAGTGGTGAGTCAGCATGATTCATGTAGACCTGAACTGTGATATGGGGGAAAGTTACGGTGCCTACTCGTTAGGTAATGATATGGAGCTCCTTCACAGCATTACCTCTGCAAACATTGCCTGCGGTTATCATGCAGGTGATCCGGCCGTCATGCGAGCAACCGTTCGCCAGGCAATCGAGAAGGGGATCGCGATCGGAGCACATCCCGGTTTGCCGGATCTGGCAGGTTTCGGAAGAAGAAGGATGGATATTACGCCCGAAGAAGCTTATGATATGGTAACTTACCAGGTCGGCGCGCTAATGGCTTTTGCGATACAAGAGGGCTCCGGGCTTCAGCATGTGAAGCCTCACGGTGCTCTTTATAATATGGCAGCAGCCTCCAGGCCTCTTGCGGATGCGATTGCATCTGCAATTAACCGTCTTGATCCGACGCTTATCCTGTATGGATTGGCAGGCAGTGAGCTGATCAAGGCAGGGGAGGCTGCAGGACTTCGCACGGCAAGTGAAGTGTTTGCGGATCGTACATATCAGGAAGACGGTTCCCTCACGCCAAGAAATAAGCCGAATGCCATCATCACCGAGCTTGAAGATTCGATCGCACAGGTGGTCAGGATGGTCAAAGAACGTACGGTTGTTACACTGACGGGAAAGATGATACCGATCCAAGCAGACACGATCTGCATTCATGGAGACGGGGCAAATGCATCTTTATTTGCTCGTACCTTAAGAGCCAGACTTGAAGCGGAAGGCATGAGTGTACAAGCTTTTTTCTAAACGAGTATGGTCTACAAGATGGCCGCTGTCCAAGCATGCCGAACCAAGCATCGTGCTCACAGGGAGAGTACGCAGATTTTTGCGGTTTTTATACAAGACAAGATAAGCTCAATAATCACAAGAACAGGAGCCTGATTGAATGAAGAAAATATTGATTTCGGGGTTTGAACCCTTTGGAGGAGATTCAGTTAATCCTACGGAAAGGCTCATCGAGGAGATTAGCTCTATTTCTTTTGCTGATGCAGAAATTAAAACGATTCTACTTCCCGTTCATTACGACGAGTGCGCTGATATTCTCTTGAAGGAGATGAATCTATACCAACCTGATGCCGTCATTGCTTGTGGCGTTGCGGGTGGCCGAACAGCTATCACACCTGAACGAATTGCTGTTAACATTAAGGATATACCTCCGGAAGTCAAAATTACGGATAATCGGGGAGCCAAACCGCAGGATGAACTCATTGATCCCAATGGTCCTGATGGATTATTCTCCACGCTGCCGATCCGCTCCATGGTGACTCGACTCAAGGAAGTGGGGATTCCGGCAACGGTGTCCAACACAGCAGGAACTTATATCTGTAACAATACGATGTACGCCGTTTTAAACGAAATCCGGATGCGGCAGCATAAGACGATTGGCGGCTTCGTGCATTTTCCGGCTTCAACCGAGATGGCTGTAGAGAAGCCTTCCTTGCCGACATTGTCCCATGAAATGATGTTGAATGGGCTTAGGATCATCATACAGACCACGATTGACCAATTAATCGAACACTCGTAGTGCGTGCTATTAGAATTTAAGCAGTATCCTGTAATCACAATTCCTTTACTTATTTGAGAATCATAAAAATCCCGCAATCCGCTTTCCATGAGGACATGGTAGGGCAGGATTGCGGGATTTATTTATCTGGTTACATTCGTTCAGGCTTTCTCGAAACAGCTTGATCTTCGATCACCGGGATGCAAGGGGAGAGGAACGGGTCGCGTTGGTCCTGTAATTGGCCGCGGGACAACACTTGAACACGGAATTCGTTATCGAAACCTTCCATATTCTCATCATCCCTGGTGTACAGAAGACCGTATGAACCCGGAGCAATCTCTCCAATCCATTGGTACAATTCTACAATCTCGTCAGCCTCTTTTTCCCTGCGATTCGTAAAGCCTCCGACATGAAGATAATAGGAGCCGTTAGCCGCATTCAAGGAAAGCAACCCGCTGCCCCAGGCAAACTCGGTAATCTTAAGCTGGATTTTCTGAATGATGATGTCGAGCTGCTCCTGATCCGATTCAGCAGGATTCTGCCGGATCGTAGCCCAGCCGTGAAATTCAAACATGAAATCGCTCTCCTTGTCGTTATAATAGATTGATCTGTCCTCAGCTCTACTATTGCTGCTAATAAACAGTTTTCCTTATACTTACACAACGGTGCTTCTCCCTGAAACAGTTCCTTTATTCCCTGATGTGTTTTGTTCCAAAAATTGTCCCTATTTTTGCAATAGAAAAAACCTCCTCTAGGCAGGTCCGGAAGAGAAAGTTCCAGACAGCCAGAGAAGGTTTGGGTAGATCATTTATATTTGACGACAATTGCATTACTGATTTGCCGGCCAGGCGTAGTCAGGTAAGACCCGTTATAATACAAACCGCTGGAGGCACCGCCATCCAGATTCATCGCTTGATATGCGCCAGCTTGCTTCATGATTTCTGCCAGTTGGGGAATGGTTGCCCCGCCTGTCGTTAACAGAATCAGCTTATGATCCTTCGTGATGCCAAGCGCGCTTCGTGCTCCGCCGCCTGTCAGAATTTTTGGATCCTTGAATCCTTCCTTCTTGACGTCTAGCGTCACTTTGCCATCTGTCAGCAGACGAGGACCGGCTTGAAGAGCTCCTTCCATATGTCCGGCTTCGTAGACGGATTTGAAATCAAGTCCTGGCATCATAGAAGCCAGATTGTTGCTGTCGTAAGTAAAGATGGTCCGATTATCGCCTGAGGCTTTGTGAAAGATGTTCCCCTTACTGACTAAATATCCGTACGGAGCCTTATATGAACCAGAAGTATAAGCATCAAAGTATGTACCGTTAATAGCCACGAGTGCATTACTGCGCTTCGCTATACTGCGCAAATCCTCAACTTTTCCAGCTTTATTGCCTGCAAGGACAACATCAAGCTCCACTTTCGGGTGAAGAAGTGAAACGGTAACAACCTGCGCGCTGAACGAGCGCGACCCTACTTTGAAGGTTTTCCTAGCTGTAGTTACGGGTTTGGATTGGCTGGATATCATGGTTCCCGATATAACAGGCAGGGTATTAGCCACACTGCCATCCGTGATTTTCAAGGTAGATCTGTTCTTGCCCCAAGATAATGTTAATCCAAGGTGTTGGCTGACAAATTGCACCGGAACGTATGTCGAGCCATTCTCTGAGAACGGAGCTGCGTTGGCTTGAACCTGCTTGCCGTTAATATATGCTTTTCGACTACCCAAATAGAGCGTAAGCGCTGTATCTTCGCGTGTAATATCTAGCTTCTTCTCGGCAGGGGTATAAACGACATTCACTCCATCATAGGTTTTGAGAACCCCAACCGAAATATAGGAGTGGCTGTTCTTGTCGACGTAAGCTAGATTCTTGGGCGGTGATGCAGCATACAGTGGTGTGATTACCATCAGCATAGCTAGTAATACGATTGCAATGATTCTTCTCATGTTTCCTCTTAAGCTCCTTTTCTCATCTGTGTCTGTATTGAGCCGCGCAGTTGCTGCGCCTATTTTTTATCGGATGATCAGGACTATTTATTTAGTTCAAAAGTCTGGGTTCTCGTTTATTTTTGTTAAAAAGTGTCGGTAAACCATTGACAATACACTTAGCCTCTTGTATGGTTAATTACATGAGTAACTAACCAGTTATGCAAATAAGGTCATAATTGAAAGTGGTGAGGTAAATGGCATTTCAGATTGATGATAGCAGGCCAATATTCATGCAAATTGCGGACAAAATTGAAGACGACATCATAGAAGCACGACTGCCTGAAGAGACACAGGTTCCATCAACAAATCAGTTTGCGGCCTTTTACCAGATCAATCCAGCTACAGCTGCCAAGGGTGTCAATCTTTTGGTAGATCAAGGAATTCTGTATAAGAAACGGGGGATTGGCATGTTTGTAGCTTCAGGAGCTCGTGAACAGCTGATGGAGAAGCGGAAGACGGAGTTCTATGAACAGTATGTTGTTTCCATGGTTAAGGAAGCAGCTAAGCTGGGCATTACCAAAGATCAATTATCGGAAATGATCCGCAGAGGGGAGCAAGACTGATGAGCCAAACCGTGATCGAAGTCAAGAATCTGAGTAAGGTGTACAAGGATACAACAGCCGTCGATAATGTGAGCTTCAAAATCGAAGCAAATAAGATTTATGGTTTACTGGGGAGAAATGGAGCCGGTAAAACAACCATCATGAACATGATTACAGCACAGCTATTCGCAACGCAAGGAGAGATCCGAGTATTCGGAGAGCATCCTTATGAAAACAGTAGCGTCATTCAACAGGTATGTTTTATTAAGGAAGGCCAGAAGTATCCGGATTTATATACGGTTAGGGATGTCATGGAAACGGCAGCCGACGTTTATCCGAACTGGGATACGGTATATGCCAAGGAACTGATCGATGTATTTCGATTGCCAATGAAGCGGCTTGTAAAAAAATTATCCCGGGGTATGCTGTCTTCAGTAGGTATCATCGTCGGGCTTGCCAGCCGCGCGCCCATCACGGTTTTTGATGAGCCATATCTCGGATTGGATGCAGTAGCCAGAGAGCTGTTCTATGATCAATTGATCGAGGATTACACCAATCATCCGCGTACCATTATTCTGTCCACTCATCTGATTGATGAGGTTAGCAGACTGCTGGAGCATATCATCGTAATAGATGGCGGAAAAATATTGCTGGACACGGATACAGATGAACTGCGTGGACGCACTTATACCGTAATCGGACAACAATCTGAGGTTGAGTCCTTCATACAAGGCCGGGAAGTCATCCATCGGGAAATGTTGGGGTCGACGGTTTCGGCGACGGTGATGGGAACCTCAGAAACTGCTGTGAAACAAGAAGCTAAACAAGCTGGCTTGGAAACGGCGCCTGTATCCCTGCAACAATTAATTGTTCATTTAACGAGAAACGGAAAGGTGGCGAACCGCTGATGAGAGGAATATCCAGTGTTATGAAGATTCATCTAAGGCATAAACTAAGTTGGTTCTATTTGCCTTGGATCATCATTTCCTTCAACTTCTTGGTTAATCTGCTGATCAGCGTGCTGATTGACGGGGAGACATTATACACAGGTGGTCTAGGGGCGATCTATATATTTATGTTTGTTACCTCATTGGTCACAGCAGTGCAGTTGTTTCCTTTTTCTATGGGGTTTAGCATACGGAGAATGGACTTTTTCCTGGGGACTTTTGTCTTTATTCTATTGATCAGTATATTTAGCTCGGCTGCGCTGGTGGTGCTCTCCTACGTTGAGGTATGGAGTGGGGCATGGGGGGATACGGTCCATTTCTTCCATCTACCATATCTCAATGATGGATCATGGCTCGTCCAATTTGTTGTGAATCTCATATTGCTCATGATGTTTGCTATGTTAGGCTTTGGTATTGGTGCGTTTTTCTTAAGATTCAGAGGGCTCAGAACTTTTATCATGCTAGCCGCTGTAATGATTATTATCTCCGGCTTGAGCTTAATCGCGATGCGGTATGAATGGTGGGGAACGATCTTTATATGGTTTACTAAGCAAACTGCATTTGATCTGACACTATGGATCATTCCGATTGTGCTGACCCTGACGGTGTGTTCTCGTCAGTTTCTGCGTAAGTCAACGGTGTAGTGACTGCTTAGTAACAAATAGATGCTTCTGAAACGCTCCGTGTACGAAACATTCCTGTTAACGCTGTTACACCAAGTAAAAGACGTCCGATTACTCGGACGTCTTTTGTTTGGGCTTCTTTTTAGTTACAGCCTTCGCTCCTGCAAGTGTAGTACCCTGAGGGAACAAGAGCCATGGATGTTTGGAAGTGCCGATCTCCTGCGAGGTGTAGATGCCGGTATGTCCCGAGAACAAATAGCTGATAACACAGGCCATAAACATATATACAGCGCCTTCCCCTCCGAACAGTTCAATTCCCATGATAAAGCAAGCAATCGGGGTGTTCGTTGCTCCGCAAAAAACAGCGATAAATCCCAAGGCAGCCAGGAAAGGCGCATACAATCCGACCCATCCTGATAAAGCGTTGCCCAGTGTCGACCCTATGGCAAACAGCGGGGTTACCTCACCGCCCTGGAACCCTGCTCCAAGCGTGAGCGAAGTGAATATAATTTTTCCCAGAAAAGCAAATGGCGACACATCGCCAGCGAAGGATTCTTCAATCAGGGGAATGCCGAGACCCAGATAGTCTCGTGTACCGAGCAAATAAACCAGTCCAATGATGATGACGCCGCCTACAGCGCTCTTTATCATTGGATTTGCGAAGAAATAGCTGTACCAACGCTTCAGGGCATGGGTCAACTCACTGAAAAGTCTGCTTGTCAGGCCAAAGAGAATGGAGACTAGAATGACCTTTAGTAACACGATCAAGCTCAGCGCAGGAATTTCTCCGATCGGATAATGCAAATGAGTAACACCCCATAAAGAAGTTGCGGTTATGTTTCCGACCACGCTGGCCACGAATGCCGGGAGCAATGCCTGGTGTGAAATCAATCCGATGGCAAGCACTTCTAGACCAAACAGCGTTCCTGCAAGCGGCGTACCGAAGATGGAGCCGAAACCACCGCTGATCCCGCATATAAGCAGTATTTTTCGATCCAGCGGCTTGACCCGAAGAAGCTTACCTAGCCCCTCCGATAAACTGCCCCCCATCTGGACTGCGGTGCCTTCCCGTCCTGCGGAGCCTCCAAACAGATGCGTAATCAGTGTTCCGATCAGAACCAATGGAGCCATACGGAAGGGAATAGACTCGTTTCCGCCATGGATCTGCTCGATAATCAGATTATTTCCTTTGGTACTGCTCTTGCCATATTTGTAGTACAGGAAGCTGACGAATGCACCTCCTATCGGTAGGAGGAGGAGAAGCCATGGGTTGTCCACACGAAGGGAAGTTACATAATCCAGGCTATACAGAAAAAAGGCGGAAGCGCTTCCGATCAACAGCCCTGCCAAGCTCCCGAGAAATATCCATTTGATCAAGTATCCAGATAGCATTGCGTAAGACCACTGGTTGATCTGTTCAAACCTTTTCTTCATCATGTAAACTCACCCGTTTCTGTAAATTCGCCGCTACCCTCTCTATACACAAACAGACTCCTACCAGGGAAACAACCTCTGGTAGGAGTCATTAGCTATGAAAGCGGTTATGGCGAACTCCATCGCCTCATACAATTTGCATTTATTGTAATGGAATATAGGTTTCTATGTCAATGGCACAATCCATAGGAGCGGAGCTTTTTATTGAGTCCAAAGAAGTATCACTTTTTTTGGAAAAAAATCTTGGGCATGGACTTTTTTCAGATAAGAACTTGAATATGTCCATGGACGAAGGAAGAGCTTTATTTTATAGTTACAAATGATAATGAGAATCAATATCATAGTATTGAGGGGAAAATGATGTCATCAAACATGTCCAATCCAAGTCTTACAGATTCCAAGACCCACGTTAAACTCAAGGGGCGACCATGGGCTGCGACCCTGATTCTTACGGGAGGCGTGGCAGCGCTGGTGCTTGGCATAGCTTTATCGATCTCGCTCGGAGCGGCTGAGATTGATCTGCGAAATGTATGGGAGGCGGTGTTCTTCTTTAATCCTGATGTGACGGAGCATCAGATCATAAAGGAACTGCGCTTGCCGAGGGTTCTCGGTGGGGCAATGGTAGGCGCCTGCTTTGCCGTATCGGGTGCGATCATGCAGGGGATGACCCGCAATCCGCTCGCTGATTCAGGTTTGCTTGGTTTAAATGCGGGAGCTGGTTTTGCCATTGCCCTCTGTTTTTCGTTTTTTCCAGGACTGCCTTATATGTATCTGATTCTGTTCTCATTCCTTGGAGCAGGATTAGGTGTGGTCCTCGTCTATGGGGTCAGTTCCATGGCAAAAGGGGGGCTAACACCGGTACGCCTCGTTCTTGCGGGTGCTGCCCTTAGTGCTTTGTTAAGTGCGCTTAGCGAGGGCATTGCATTGTATTTTCAGGTCGGACAGGACATGGCATTCTGGTATGCCGGCGGAACCGCGGGGATTAAATGGTTCCATCTGAAGATTATGCTGCCATGGATCGTCGTTGCTATATTAGGAGCTATTGGATTGTCACGCTCTATTACCATGCTAAGCCTTGGCGATGAGATCGCCCGCGGGCTCGGGCAGCGGACGGGACTCGTCAAGCTGGCCGGAACGGTGATTGTGCTGGTGCTGGCAGGGGCTGCCGTCTCGGTTGTCGGTGCGGTAGGCTTTGTCGGTCTCATGATTCCGCACGTCACCCGGAAGCTGGTCGGTGTGGATTATCGCCTCATCATTCCTTGCTCGGCGGTTCTTGGGAGCTTACTGGTCGTCATTGCCGACCTGGCAGCACGGATGGTGAACCCTCCATACGAGACACCGGTGGGCTCTATCATCGCGTTGATCGGGGTGCCCTTCTTCCTCTACCTGGCACGCAAAGAAAGGAGGGAACTGTAAAATGGAGACCGTCACAAACACCATGCATGGGCGAAAAGACAAAAAACGCAAAATCATCATCCTGTCTATGCTGGCTGCACTGATCGTTTTGATATTTCTGATCAGTATGAACACGGGCGTCATTCGTTTATCGCCGCTTGAGGTCATAAAAACACTGTTTGGGAGCGGGACGGATAAGCAGGAGCTGGTGCTGTTCGAATTTCGCTTGCCGCGGATCGTTATCTCGCTGCTTATTGGGGCCGGGTTAGCGATATCGGGATGTGTAATGCAGGGAATATCCCGTAATGAGCTGGCGGATCCGGGAATCTTGGGGATTAATGCAGGAGCAGGCTTGATGGTGATGCTGTTCATTTCATTTTTCCCAAGTACGACGGCGGCCCCTGTCTATCTACTGCCGGTGCTTGCATTGATTGGGGCGAGCTTAACCGCTGCATTAATATGCGTGCTGGCCTATAAGAAGAATGAAGGCTTTAAGCCGACGGGGCTGCTATTAACGGGGATTGCCGTTGCGGCTGGCATCAGTGCGGCTATGATCGTGCTAACGCTGCGCTTGAGTCCTGAAAAATATCAGTTTGTTGCCACATGGTTAGCGGGCAGCATCTGGGGTTCGAGCTGGAAGTTTGTATTGGCTTTGCTCCCATGGATTCTTGTGCTTCTGCCCTTCGTCATGTATAAAGCGCAGGTGATGAACGTTCTCAATCTTGGAGAACCGATGGCAACCGGACTCGGTGCTCACGTCACCAGGGAGCAGCTGAAACTGCTGGCAGCGGCGGTTGGCTTGGCGGCCTCCTGCGTCGCGGTAAGCGGCGGCATTGGATTTGTCGGACTTATCGCACCCCACCTGTCCAGACGGTTGGTCGGTGCGAAGCATCAGATGCTGCTGCCGGTAACGGCGCTGGTCGGTGCACTGCTGGTTATCACAGCAGATACCCTTGGACGTTGGCTCATTCAGCCTTCTGAGATTCCGACGGGGGTCGTGGTTGCGGTGATCGGTGCTCCCTATTTTCTGTACCTGTTATCCAGGTCGAGAGCTTAATAAGGATAAGTTCGTGACGGATCTAAATATGGGCGATTATTAAAAGGAAGGACTTGCTCATTTCTATAACGGAATATCGGATTAAGGAGGACCTTATGCTGCGTCGATTTTTTTCTTATTACAAGCCTTATAAAGGGTTGTTCATCCTGGATTTTTGCTGCGCTATCTTTGCGGCTTTACTTGAATTAATATTTCCGGTTGCTGTCAACCGCGTGATTGATGACTTGCTGCCGAGCGGCAACTGGAAGTGGATCTTATACGCTTGTCTGGGTCTTCTCGGCATTTATGTTGTCAGTTCTTTCCTACATTATGTTGTCACCTATTGGGGGCATAAACTCGGTATCAACATTGAGACGGATATGCGCAAAAAATTGTTTGATCGGGTTCAAAAGCAATCCTTCCGTTTTTTTGACAACAACAAGACGGGACATTTAGTCTCGCGGATGACGAATGACCTGATGGATATCGGGGAAATTGCCCACCATGGACCGGAAGATCTGTTCATTGCTGTCATGACGCTTGCCGGAGCCTTGGGCATCATGCTCGGGATCAACTGGCAGCTTGCCGTGATGACGTTTGTGATTGTTCCTTTGATGATCTATTTATCGCTGTATTTCAGTGGGAAAATGTCGGCTGCGTTTAAGCGCATGTTCTCCGATATTGCCGATTACAACGCACGGGTGGAGAACAACGTCAGCGGTATTCGTGTGGTACAAGCCTTCTCGAATGAGGAGCATGAAATGGCACGTTTTGCCGAGAACAACAACCGCTTCCGCGTAACGAAGCTGATTGCTTATCGCATCATGGCGTGGAATTCTTCGATCAGCTTTATCCTGATGAAATTCATCTCCCTGTTCGTGCTGGTGTGCGGTACTTGGTTCGTGATTGAGGGGCGGATGACCAACGGGGAATTTATCGCTTTTGTCATGCTGTCCAATGTGTTCCTCGGTCCGATCAAACAGATCAATGCGGTTATTGAGATGTATCCGAAAGGAATCGCCGGATTTAAGCGTTATTTGGAGCTGCTTGAGAGCGAACCGGATGTTGCGGATTCGCCTAATGCGAAGCCCGTTAACCATCTGCAGGGAGATATTCGCTTTCACGGTGTATCCTTCGGTTATGAGAATAAAGATCAAGTACTGCAGGATGTCAATTTGTCCATACGAGCTGGTGAAACCGTTGCGCTTGTAGGTCCGTCCGGGGCAGGCAAGACCACGCTGTGCTCTCTGCTGCCGCGTTTCTATGATACAGTTGCTGGTCGGATTACGATTGACGGGATCGATATCCGGGACATGACGCTGCAATCCCTTCGTTCCCATATCGGCATCGTGCAGCAGGATGTATTCCTGTTTGATGGCAGCATCCGTGAAAATATTGCCTATGGCAGATTGGATGCTGAAGACAGCGACATTATGAAAGCGGTGGGACGTGCCCAGCTTGAAGATCTGGTTGCTTCGCTTCCGGATGGGCTGGACACCTTAATTGGCGAGAGAGGCGTTAAGCTGTCCGGTGGACAGAAGCAGCGCCTGTCGATAGCTCGGATGTTCCTCAAGAACCCGCCGATTCTTATTCTGGATGAAGCAACGTCTGCATTGGATGCGGAGACCGAAGCAGCGATTCAGCAAGCGCTGGCCGAACTGTCGGAGGGACGTACGACGCTGGTGATTGCACACCGACTTGCTACGATCAAGAATGCAGACCGCATTGTGGTGGTTGCAGACAAAGGCATCGCCGAACAAGGTGTCCATGAAGATCTGCTCGCAGCGCATGGTATATATAGCCGATTGCATCGGGCTCAATTCGGTGCTTGATCCAAGCATAAATTTTATGAGGAGTATGAAAATATGTTCACGTATAAATTTCGAGCAGCTCTCTCGATGCTCATCGTATGCTCATTCTTGATTTCCGCATGTGGCGGGAATGGTAATACCACCAACAGCGCTGGTACTTCACGTGAAACAGCTACAGGCACGGACAAGCTCCAGATTGAAGCCTCAGTAGCCACGACTAGAAAGGTTGATACGATTCATGGTGCCATCGAGTATCCCGCCGAGCCACAACGGATTGTAGTCGATGCCTATTTACCTACCTTATTGTTACTAGGAGAGAAGCCGATAGGTGCAACAGCGAAAGACCTTGAGAATGTCCACATCCAGGATATAATTGCAGGAATAGAGAGCACAGGGGAAAACGCGACAGAGAAAATTTTGCAACTTAACCCCGACCTGATAATTAGCGCTAACTCCGATCCGGAAGTATTCGAAAAGCTGTCAAAAATCGCTCCTACGATCATTCTTCCTTATGAAACCTATCGAAGTGTGCACGAAGAAGTCGAGGGATTGGGTGCTATTCTTGGCAAAGAAGAAGAAGCGAAGAAGTGGCTCGCTGATTTTGATGAGAAAATAGAAGGGCTACGCACGAGAGTGAACGGCGTTATTGAAGAGGGAGAAACCTTTTCTATCTTTGGCGCATTCGGCAAAACCTTCTATCTGTATGGAGATGGCATTTATCGGGGAGGATTGGCGATATACAAGGAGCTCAAGCTTACGCCTCCAGAACGAATCCAGAAAGAACTGATTGCCCCTGGTGAGACCTTCAAAGAGGTATCCTTGGAAGTTCTGAATGATTATGCTGGCGATTACATCTTCTTTGATGAGTCCAAAGGAGCGGAGATGGATAAGAAGGACAAAGTATGGACTTCGATTGATGCCGTCAAACAGGATCGCGTGTTTTATCTCGATGCCAAACGATTCTGGCCGTTTGATCCTATAGCTGTCCTGGCTCAGGCCGAGGAAGTGACGGAAATGATCGTCAGCCAAAAAGAGAAGGAAAACGCGAATTAAACAGCGGTCTCGTGATCTGTAAGGACTATCATTTACAGAAACGCTATTTCCGGGATCAGTATCCCATTCACGATTCGTCTCAGTTTCTTATAATTTACTTTCTTTGAAGATGCAATAGAGAGAATATGAAAAGGGCAAGGTCCGTGATCCAGACCTTGCCCTTTTTGTTGTATCAGGATTGTTTATTAATCAGGTTTAGCGTGTCTCTGTGGATGTGGGCTCGTCCGAGACCTTCAGTTTATCATTCAGGATGCTGTCCTCAAGCACACTGAATTTGTCTCCGTAAACTTTCGTAATATGTTTTTCGCCCCATGTACAGAGCATATCCAGAATTTCGCTTAAACTCCTGCCATACTCGCTGAGCTCATATTCGACTTTAGGCGGTACTTGATTATGAATAATGCGATTAATCACACCATCTTCCTCTAGCTCTCGCAGCTGCTGTGTGAGCATTTTTTGCGTAATATTCGGCATGAGGCGTTTCAGCTCGCTAGTGCGTTTACGGCCATGAGTCAGGTGACATAGTATGACGCATTTCCACTTGCCCCCGATGACTTCCAATGTCGCTTCAACGGCGATGTTGTATTTCTTCGTTTGCATATTCAGCCTCCTATTTCTAATAGGCACTGAAAAGTACCTAGGGTACCCCAAGGTGCCTACATTACAAAAAAGTACGTTCTTCACACAAGTGATGATATGAATCATAATAGCATTTGCCGAGAGGATAACGCCATACACAATATTTTTACAATACACAAGCAAGAGAATAGGATAGGGGGAATATAGGAACATCATGCTTATAGATAAAAGAAGAAGTTTGCTTGCGCTTATAGCGCTTGCCGTCAGTGCCTTCGCCATCGGCACAACAGAATTTATCAGTGTAGGGCTGCTGCCGTTGATTGCCAATGATATGAACATATCCGTAACAACCGCCGGGTTAACAGTTTCGATGTACGCACTTGGCGTTACTTTCGGCGCACCGATTCTTACATCGCTAACATCCAGGATGTCCAGGAAGACGCTGCTGCTTTGGATTATGATCATTTTTATTATCGGTAACAGCCTGGCAGCGGGTGCAGCTTCCATTGGCATATTGCTTGCCGCTCGCATCCTTTCAGCCTTCTCTCATGGTGTGTTCATGTCGATCGGCTCAATCATTGCCGCAAGCGTGGTCCCAGAGAACCGCAGGGCATCGGCGATTTCCTTCATGTTTACGGGTCTTACGGTAGCTACGGTCACCGGTGTTCCCCTTGGAACATTTATAGGTCAACAATGGGGCTGGAGGCTGGCTTTTGTCGCTATTGTTGTGGTGGGTATTATTGCACTCATTGCGAACAGTATCCTTGTCCCTTCGGACCTTCCTAAAGGAGAACGAACCTCATTACGTGACCAAGCTAAATTGATCACGAATGGCAGACTGCTGCTTATGCTTCTGATCACAGCTCTTGGATATGGCGGAACCTTTGTTGTCTTCACTTATTTATCCCCATTACTGCAGGATATAACAGGCTTCAAGGAAAATACGGTGACACTCATCCTGCTTGTATACGGGATTGCAATTGCTGTTGGCAATGTGATCGGCGGGAAGGCGGCCAATCGCAGGCCTCTGAGAGCTCTGCTCTATATGTTTATCGCCCAGGCGCTAGTACTGTCGGTGCTCACTTTTACAGTGCCGTTTAAAGTCGCGGGACTAATCACGATTATTCTTATGGGTTTTCTAGCGTTCATGAATGTGCCTGGATTACAGGTTTATGTCGTGATGCTGGCCGAGCGTTTTGCACCAGGGGCCGTGAATATGGCGTCTGCTCTTAATATAGCCGCATTCAATGCCGGCATCGCCATAGGCGCTTCTCTCGGAGGTTTGATCACAAATTCATTGGGGTTGATTCATACAGCATGGATCGGAGCCCTGATGGTACTCGGTGCGGTCCTGCTCACGGGTTGGAGCCTGAAGCTGGAACGAAAAGATTCGGAAAACTCTGATCAGCAGGCTTTGCAGGCAGCTTAAATATTTATTTTTATGATAAAGGGGGGTGATGTTTCAACGTGTCATCGGAAATACTGTAACTAGGCTGAACTTTTTTACCAACTAGAAAAAATATGGAGGTTTATCAACATGACAGCAAAACACTTACAAGATACAACCACTTTATATAATGGCGTCAACATGCCTTGGTTTGGACTAGGCGTATTTAAAGTAGAGGAAGGACCGGAGCTGGTAAATGCCGTTCGTACAGCCATTAAGCATGGCTACCGCAGCATCGACACGGCTGCCATCTACGGTAATGAAGAAGGAGTTGGACAAGGCATCCGCGAAGGTTTGGCAGCTGCAGGTATCAAGCGGGAAGAATTGTTTGTAACCTCCAAAGTTTGGAATGCCGATCTGGGTTATGAATCGACTTTGAAGGCATACGAGGAAAGCCTTCGAAAGCTGGGTCTGGAATATTTGGACTTGTACCTTATTCACTGGCCAGTTGAAGGAAAATATATAGAGGCGTGGAAGGCGTTAGAAACGTTATACAAGGAAGGGCGCGTAAAAGCCATTGGCATGAGCAACTTCCAAATTCATCATCTGGAGAAGCTGATGAAGGAAGCAGAAATCAAACCGATGGTAAACCAGGTGGAATATCATCCACGTCTAACGCAAAAAGAATTGCAGGCGTACTGCAGGGAGAACGAAATTCAGCTTGAGGCTTGGTCTCCATTAATGCAGGGAGAGCTGCTGAATCAGGAGGATCTTCAGCAAATTGCAGACAAATATCATAAATCCATCGCCCAGGTCATTCTTCGTTGGGATCTGCAGAACGGTGTGGTCACGATTCCGAAATCGACCAAGGAACATCGCATTATCGAAAATGCATCCATCTTTGATTTTGAATTGTCCGATGAGGATATGCAGCGTATCGATAGCTTGAATCAAAATCACAGAGTAGGACCGGACCCGGATAACTTTGATTTCTAAAGAAGTCTGTGTTCATACAAGAATAGAAGATTAATGAATATTGCGGCTCTCCTGAACCTCGGACAGTAACGATGGATTCAGGAGAGTCCATTCCTACATAAATTGGAGGGAGAGAGCGAAATGAATCTGGATCTTAAGGGCAAAGTTGCATTGGTCACAGGCTCGACGTCTGGCATCGGTAAAGCGATTGCCATGTCGCTTGCTGCAGAGGGGGCTTCCGTTATTATTAATGGAAGACATGAGGATAAAGTTAAACAGACGATTCATGACATTCATGCCGTACATCCGGATGCCGAGCTGCGCTCCGTTGTGGCTGATCTCGGAACGGAGGAGGGCTGTCATCAAGTCAGGGAAGCTGCTCCGGTTGTTGATATACTCATCAATAATTTGGGGATCTTTGAGCCTGCTGAATTTTTCGATATTTCAGATGCGGATTGGTTCAAGTTCTTTGAGACCAATATTATGAGCGGTGTTCGGTTAACCCGGCACTATTTGAAGAATATGATCAATCGCAATGAAGGACGAGTTATTTTTATCGCGAGTGAAGCGGCTGTCATGCCGTCCCAGGAGATGGCGCATTACAGCGCAACCAAGACAATGCAGCTCTCCCTCTCCCGGAGCCTGGCGGAGCTTACGACAGGTACCCGTGTAACGGTAAATACCGTCATGCCTGGGTCCACGCTCACCGAAGGCGTTGAAACGATGCTGGATACCCTCTATCCCAATGAGAACCTCACCATTGAAGAAGCCGAGCAGCGTTTTATGAAGGAAAATCGGTCGACGTCCATTATTCAGCGGTTGATTCGTCCGGAAGAGATCGCCGATTTTGTCACCTATCTTAGCTGTCCCAAATCCTCCGCAATCAACGGTTCGGCGCTCCGAATTGATGGTGGCTTGGTACGAAGCGTATTTTGAGTGTGCCCGTGATTTGTGGGGGTTCTATCGTAATGAACGGGATTCCGGCTTAGAGAATGTGAGTTTCACATCGTGTAATCAGCAGGCACCATATCATCGTCAGAATGGATAGATCCTTTTAAAAACCGCGTAAAAACGCGGTTTTTTTGTTGTGAAGATGAGACTGAGCCTACATCGCCATTTATTACATTATTTCAACATATGAAAAATTCACAACAGAAAAGCAACATGATTTATGTCATCTAGATACTGCTCATGTATTCCTCCATACAACTTTACTAAGTGACATAACAAAGTTTAAAAAGGTGGGTAAACGCTGAGGAAAGATATCGAAATAGTACTGAGGAACCTGCGCACGCTGCCGCTACCATGTGAACGAGGGGTATAACGCTTTAAGTTCGGTTACATCCGGGCAAGAATTCGGTTATGAAATTATTCCAGCGAACAAAAAAGCGCAACAGATTGAGTTGGATTTCGTAAATGAGGTGCAGCATCACTTTAAATATTCCGTTTTTCCTTCGGAAGGTGTCGTCACAAGTCATACCTATGTAAAAGATATTTCTGACGGTTCGAATGGAACTTTCACAAAAGACGGATTGGATTATTTGTGGAATAGTCAGGTGTCAAGCGAAGATGCTACCGAAGCGGAAATGATACAATGGATTGAGGAAGTTATGAAACAGTCCCCAACCTCGTAAGGTTGGAAGAGCCGCGCAAGCTCTCAGCTTACGCGGCTCTTCGTCAGGATGGATAGAATCTTACGAAGAACCGCATAAAACGCGGTTTTTTTGTTGTTAAGATTTGATTGAATCTACACTGGGTGTTTACGCAGCTTAGAAATAAACATAATATGTAGTTGTTGGAAAAATGGGATTAGCTCTGTTTGAAGTTTCTAAATTCAACTCGCTAAAGGAGGAGAACGAATGAGAATTATTAGGAGGAGGATATTTAATCTCTCAGCGTGGTTAGCTCTGCTAACGATTTTACTCACTCCTGGAAAAGTAATCATCGAGGGTGGAGACGTAGCACGTATTGAATATGGTTTTCCATTTAGATTTATTATTAAGCATTACCCGAATCATATGTCCGACTCTTTATATACCAATCCTTGGTTAATCACGGACATTCAAATTCAATTGCTATTTTATTTGTTTAATGTCCTGTTGATTTATGGGATTATCCAGAACATATTGTCTATTAGAAACAGAATGAAGAATAATTGACATTTTTCAGGAAAAAACGGAGTGACTATTCCATTAGAATAGACGGAAGAAGATGCGCAATAAATGTGCATCTTCTTTTTTTAGTTGATTCTATTAAATTTATAGACAAAAATAAATATATCTATTATATTAATAGACGTTATTATAATTTGCAGTTTAATTTATTGATTTGAAATGAATATTCATTGTAGGAGGATGAACATAATGACGGAGCATACTAACGTCCATTCTTATTCAGTTACACCGCAAGATCGTATGAACTATTTGTTGGGAGTGTTTTCGGCAGTACAGCAGATTGGCATTGTAATGAAATTATCCGATCAGCTTGATACAGACTTGTTCATGCAGGCTGTGCGTCTGACCATTAAGAAGTATCCGATTCTAAGCTGCCGTTTTGTGGAGGACGAGGTTCCGTATTGGGAGAAATTCACTGGCGAGATTGAAGATTCAATTTTAAAAATTAAAACCTGTACTAGAGAAGAAGAAGCACTTTGGTTGGAAGCACATCTTGCTGAGCCTATGGACTGGATAACAGGGCCGATGGTTCAGGCTACTTTATTCAGGTCTGAACGTGATGTACTATGTATCAAGATCTCGCATTTATGTTCGGATGCAGCCGGATTGAAGGAATATACCCATTTGATAGCTTCCTTGTACACTCGCTTGCACCAGAAGGAGCCATACGACTGGATCGAGAATGAACTGCTTGGAGAGGAAGCGGGCTTTCGGGATCAAGGACCGCTATTCGAAGCAGCAGGAATTGCCGATATCTCTACGTTTCCTCTTCAGGAGCCAGTAACGGCTTCGCTCTGGTCTATTCCTTCCACACTTGATAATCTCACTCCGGCAATCACAACCCGGACACTGGGTAGGGAGCAGATGATGCGGCTGATCAGCATTACTAAAGCTAACGGTGCAACCGTTAATGACGGATTACTCGCTGCATATTTTCGTTCCATCGCTAAACAGGCTATCTATATGGAGCCACGCACCATTGGTAAGGCGATTGGCATTACGGTCAATCTGAGACGTTATTTACCGAACCGAACCACGGGCACCCTGTGTAATTTGTCTGCCATAGAAGTGCCCGTCATTGAGATGGATGAAAAAGAGCCGTTAGATATGACATTGCATAAGGCGAAACGAGCTATGGATATGATCAAAGAGAATAAACCTGGAATTTCCTCTGCAGTCGGATTGGAAAAAATGGCCTCTATGCCGCTGTCATCGGCAAAGGCGATGTTGGGAACTCAGGTGGAGATGGCCAAGCAGACACAAATGGCATTGCCCTTGTTGACTAATCTAGGCGTAATTTCGGAGTCATCCATTCATTTTGGAGATTTCGAAGTGGAAGAGAGCTATATGACGGCGCCTATTATGTACTCTCCATTTTTTAGTGTGGGGGCCAGCACTTATCAAAACACACTTACCTTATCCGTTGGTTATCACACTCCAGCCGTTTCAGAGAATGCAGTCAGTCGGTTATTGGATGACATGATCAGCGAGTTCACTACAAACGCTTGAAAGCTCGAGGTTGTCTTTATCTTAATTCGCAGAAGAAGAGCAGTTCTGGTATAACTAGGGCTGCTTTTTTATATTCAGAGAGTAATATAATTTACTTTTCAAAGTAATTTGTGATTGACTTATGAAGTAATATTAATTACTTTATAAAGTAACATCATAGAAGTGTTCGGTTGTATACTACATTCATTTTGTGAGCAAAGGAGGAGATCAGATGTCCAAGGTACATATGTTAAAGCCGGATATTCACACGCTGCATGGATTTTTCAGCAGGGAGTTGGAGCCTGCCCTATGTATTCAGCCAGGAGATACGGTTATATATCAAACGTTGGATGCGGGTTGGGGACTTAAGAAGCGAGCGGCCCCAGGGCGGCCGAGAACGAAGTTTACAGAGCGGAAGACAGAGCGGCAGGAGAGGGAGTTTGGCCATGCATTAATGGGTCCCGTACATATTCATGGGGCGAAACCCGGGGATACATTGGAAGTCCAGATCAACGAGATCCTTCCAGGATCATGGGGGTGGACTTCTGCCGGGGGCTTTCCTAGCTATTGGAACGAGAAGCTCGGTATGGTCGACAGCGAGGAAGTCTTATTGGATTTTGAATTGGATACAAGAGCGATGATCGCCCGGAGTCAGTTCGGAAATTTCAAATACAGTGTTGGCCTGAAACCGTTTATGGGGATAATGGGCATGCCTCCTACGGAAAAAGGTCAGCACTCGACATTTGTACCGCGTCCTTCTGGAGGCAATCTCGATTGTAAAGAGCTTACCGCTGGTAGTACGTTGTACCTGCCGATTCCTGTTGATGGCGGGCTGTTCTCGACAGGAGATGGTCACGCGGCACAGGGAGATGGTGAAGTTAGCGGACCCGCGCTAGAATGTCCCATGGAGAAGGTGAGTCTCACCTTCCATGTCCGTGATGATATGCCATTAACAATGCCAAGAGCTAAAACAAACACGGGCTGGATTACGATGGGATTGCATGAGGACCTGAATGAAGCGATGTGGATAGCATTAAGCGGGATGCTGGATCTGATGACCGAGATTTACTCAATTTCAAGAACGGAGGCGTATGCTTATGCCACCTTGGTTGTTGACCTGCGGGTAACTCAGATCGTGAATATGGTAAAGGGCGTTCATGCATATTTACCTTTTGACGCGATGAGATAGGGGAGAAGGGATATCCCGGCTGAGAGAATTGATCTTAAAGATATATTCATTCCTATTATATTAAGGAGGACATACCGATGAAATTGTATGAAACGATGGTTAATAACAATGGGGTTCTTATTCATGTCACGGAGATGCATCGAGAACTCCGGAACGAACAGGTTCCGCTGGTCATTATTCCGGGGCTATCCGAGTCATTTGAAGATTATATTAGTATTATGGAAAAACTGTCGCCAAGGCATATGGTTGTCATTACACTTCGCGGCCGGGGCCAAAGTGATGTTCCTGCTTCGGGATATACGTTGGACGATCATATTAACGACATCGATGCTGTCATCCGGCATCTTGGACTCCATTCATTCGTTCTCATGGGTTACTCCCGGGGAGTGTCCTATCAACTAGGCTACGCCGTACAGAATTTTAAGCGCATTCAAGGACTGATCATCGGGGACTATCCAGCGGTTCATACCAAGCTACCAGAGGGGTGGGTGGAGTTCTTAGCTTCGCTTCCGCCTTGGAGAGGAAAAGCGCTCTTTGATCGGATGAAACTACAGACGTTACACGCGCTGCAGAAGGAGTCAGAGAAGGTAAAGCTGTGGGATGAATTGGCTCATTTGACTTGTCCCGTGCTGGTGATCCGTGGCGCCAAACCCCATTCCGGGTTATCATTAGAAGCAGTGGAACATTACAAGACTGTGCTGCCTCAGGCTCAAATCGTAGAATTCGAGCAGCATGATCACAATATTTTTGAACCGGATGCGGATATGTTTATCCAAACGGCCGATACTTTTATGAGCGAAATTACAAGCAACCATTAATCTACTATTAAAAGGGTGTAAGCATGTGGATCATTTGAAGCTTAATGTATCACTTTTACGGCAAAGGGTTCCGAACCTGACCAGTGCTGCCAAATCTGTTGGATTACGGCCAGCCACGGTTTCTAATCTGTGCACCGGGAAGATCCCTGTGGGACGTGCAGAAGTCCGAACAATAGCAGCTCTGGCATCCTTGGCTAAATGCAGCCTTGATGAATTAATTCTGCGCGGCGAGCGAGTGGACATGATCGAGACAGGTATCAAGCCGCTTGATCTGTTTGCTCCTCTGGCAAAAGGCGGCACAGTCGGGCTGGTTGCCCGTCCCGGCATGGGACAGCTGGTGCTGCTTAGCGAATTGTTTCATCACTTCAAGCAGGAAGGTTATCTGACGATCATTCTGAAGCCTGAAGGTGAATATCCCGGGTTGCAGGAGCTGCTGGATGATGCTGAACGGATTGTCTATTCAATCGAAGAAGCCTATTCAATTGTGGCAGATACGAGTGCCAGTCGCGAGATCGTATTTGCTGCGGACCGGGAGCATGTCTTGACGGGCAAAATCTACGATCTTCAGGAACGTTTCCAAGTGGAAGGTTTGACGCAGGTTACAACTTTTCTGGTGGATCTTAAAGGCGCCGTTGTTGACGAAGATTTGCCTTACGGGCCACTGGAGACGCTCTGGTATTTCGATGCCGACCTTGCGGCAAGGCAAATGTTCCCGGCTGTGAACCCGTTATACTCCACATCATCCGTCCTGGAAGGTGTTCATCTGGAGCAGAACCACCTATCCACCCAGCAGCGGGGCCAGAAGCTGCTGCGCCGTTATCGCGAGCTCCGTTCCCTGGTTCAGGTACGTGGAATGGAGGCCATTCCGGCGTCGGAAACAGAAGTTTACGAGCGAGGAGAACGGCTTGAGGCGTATCTAACGCAGCCTTTTTTTGTTGCCGAGGCTTATACAGGATTGCCGGGTGAGCGGGTGCCGCTGCAAGATATGCTGCAAGATGTTCAGGCGATTCTGAATGGCAGCATGGATCATCGGACGGTGAGAGATTTAACCTGGATTGGGACCATAAAATAGAAGTTTTCAATCGCGGTGAGTCGATACAATTACTTTACTTATCGGTTTAATATGTATTTTTATATTACTCCAACCAATATACTTCATTTGTCCCATAGCTGACAGATATAGTCCGGTATATAATATGGTCTAGTTCTTGCTACACGAGGATATCGAGAAGGCTGATGTATATGCTTTATTGATTGCTTGATTATGGAGGAACTAGAACATACATAGAGGAGAAATGGGAATGAAGAGAAAAGGTTGGCTTATCGCATTCGCTGCGACCGTACTGTTACTGTTTATTTTAATTCCGGTTCAGCAGTCCTATAGTGCGGAAGGAAATCCATCGGCATCAGCGATCACACAGAGTGCTCTGAACAATCAGTTTCACTTGGATCATGTCGTAAAGATTTATGTGCCTTCGACCGTGAAGGGAGATATCCCGATTACGGATACGGCTCATCAGAAATTTGTAGATCAGACGCTGAAGCAGCTGTCCGCTTGGTTTGGAGGTGCGACTGCCATTCCTGGAGAAGGAGCATGGGTGGACAATAGCAAAACTTTAATCAAGGAAAAAGTGACGATTGTTTACGCTTTTGCCGAGAAACTGGATAAGAATTCGCTCAATCAAGTGGTGGACTACGCGAAGAAGCTCAAGGACGATCTCGCACAAGAAGCTATTTCGGTTGAGGTTGACGGCAAGCTGTATTTTATTGAATAGTGACATTTAACTGAAAAAATAATGAGTAAGAGGAGATCCCCTAGCAATCTGCCATGCAGATCAGGAGACCTCCTCTTATTGACTATTAATAGAGATACCTCCACAGATAGAAGGTCGCGTAGGACTCCCAATTCGCCCAGGCGGCTGACAACTCTAATATCTCCTTCTTGGTCGGTTTTGCTTCCAAGCCCATGAGGTGTTTGATGGCATTATGCAGCCCAACATCGTCGATGGGAAAAGCATTTGGCATGCGCAAGCAGCGCATCAGCACATAGTTAGCTGTCCACGGGCCGATGCCACGGATGCTGACCAATTGTTTCTCCGCTTGTTTCAAGCTGCCTGCTGCAAGCAGCTGCTCTTTCGTTAATTCCCCATCTGCCATCAGCTTCGCAACTCCGATGAGATACTCACATTTTTTCAAGGTCATTCTCAGACCAGCCAGGTCTTCAACTTGCAATCGAGCAATGTCTTCAGGCTTCGGAAATAACCAAAAAACTTCATTTTCACACTCTACGCTGTGGCCGAAGGCTTCAACGAAACGTCTCTTTAATGTGTAAGCATAAGCCAGGTTAATTTGCTGTCCGAGAATTCCCCAGCACAGGGCTTCGAACAGGTCGGGAATGCCCATGTTACGAAGTCCGTAGAAGGACTGGACAGCTTGACTGAGCAGTGGATCTGTCTCAGCCATCATATAGAACGGGACGAGATCCGTATTCAAATCGAACCAGTCCCGAACATAAGCCGCTGCTTCCGAACGTCTAGCTGGATCGGTTGGTGCGGTGTTTCCCAGAAAACGAACCATGATGGCTTGCTCTTCAGGAGCTTCGCTGACTTCAATCACAACTATGTCCTCCCCAAGCGGGATAGCACGGTAGATGCTGTTATTTCGAATATGGTACAGACATTCGTTTGGCGATCTTTGCAGATAATGGAGGTTCTGCGTAAAGCTGAATTCCTGCGGAACAAACAGCTTTATTGTATGGATATGGTCCTGCCAGCTGTCAGAGGGAAGCTGGTCATGTTTGGTGTAGTGATTGTTACAATGAGTCTGGTTGGGTTCCTGCATGGTCAGCGTCTCCTTTCGGTTCCTAATCTCTTCTATACTAGTTGTACCATAACTATGAATGCTATCATTTTGTTATCTTGCTCTTCTATTCCAAAAAGCGTACAACAAGACGATCCTGTGGTTATAATGTTAGCGGAGGTGAGGAAACGTGGCAGAACGCATTCAGCCAACCGAAGACCAGTGGAAGGCCATTATCCATAATGACAAAGAAAGTGACGGCAAGTTTTTCTATGCGGTGCAGACTACCCGGATTTTCTGCAGACCATCCTGTAAATCCAGACCTCCGCGGTTTGAAAATGTACGTGTGTTTCAGTCGGCCGATGAAGCGAAAGCGGAGCACTTCCGGCCATGCAAAAGGTGCAAGCCGACGGGCGAGCGTCTGCCGGACCATGAATGGATTGAACTTGTCATGGAGTATATCAACCAACATTATACAGATCATTTGACGCTCAAGGTATTGGCGGATGTGAGTCACGGCAGTCCTTACCATTTGCACCGGATATTCAAGCGCGTCACCGGGGTAACGCCAATGGAATACATTCAGAATTTCCGAATCGATCAGGCCAAGGAGCTCCTTAAGCATTCCAGCCTGTCGATCTCTGATATCGGCTCAAGGGTGGGCCTGGAGAATCCGGCTTATTTTATCACGTTATTCAAGAAGAAGACGGGGTTGACCCCCCTTAATTATCGAGGACAATATTCAAAAAATACGAGTGCGGAGGTACACGACCATGAAAAATAATCATTCGATCATAAGCTGGACTCGACTGCATCATGATCATTGGAATGTGTATATAGCAGCTTCAGAGCAAGGATTATGTTACGTCGGTTCACAGGATAAGCCGTTTGATGAGCTGGCGGATTGGGTTAAGGCAAAATATCCAGGTAGTGAACTAGTGCAGGATGATGCAAAACTGCAACCTTATGTTGCTGAGCTTCAGGAGTATTTTCAAAGAAAGCGTGCACGATTTGAGATGGCTATGGATTATAAGGGGACCGCTTTTCAAAATGCGGTATGGAATGCTCTTTGCCAGATCCCTTATGGAGAAACTCTCACGTATTCAGACATCGCCAACCAGATCGGAAAACCGGCGGCTGTTCGAGCGGTAGGAGCGGCTATCGGGGCCAATCCCCTGCTTATTACTGTGCCATGTCACCGGGTAATTGGCAAAAGTGGTGCCTTGACGGGTTATCGCGGGGGACTGGACATGAAGACCCGGCTGCTTGATCTTGAGCGAGAGCACGTCTCATTGAGGGAGACAATGGAGTATGTCTAAACCGTTACCGAAGCGTATAGAGGAGCTGGATTGGCAAGCGTTACAAGCAGCTTTGGATGAACAGGGATTTGCTGTACTTCCAAAGCTGCTTCTGCCTGAAGAATGCACAGACATGATGAACAGCTATTCGGATGAGGAACGGTTTCGGAGCACGATCAATATGGAGAGGTACCGGTTCGGACGGGGAGAATACAAGTATTATCAAGCACCGCTGCCGGAAGTGCTGCAGCAGCTTCGCGAGGGCTTCTATCCCGAGCTTGCGCTGACGGCTAACCGCTGGTTGACCCAGCTTGGGCATGAGGAGAGGTACCCGGTGAGCTTGGATGAGTATCTGGAGATGTGCCATGCGCAAGGGCAGGAGCGTTCAACGCCGTTAATTTTGAAATATGAAGAGGGCGGTTATAATTGCTTGCATCAGGATTTGTACGGAGATGAGTTCTTCCCGTTTCAAGTGTTATTTGTGCTGAATGAGAAGGAAGTCGATTTCACTGGAGGAGAGTTTCTGCTCATGGAGCAGCGGCCGCGAGCACAAAGCCGAGGACATGTGATTACCTTGGAACAGGGAGCGGGGCTGATCTTTCCGACCAGTCAACGTCCTGTTGAGGGGACGCGTGGGTATTATCGGACCACACTCCGGCATGGCGTCAGCACGATTACGTCGGGGACAAGATACAGTCTCGGGATTATTTTTCATGATGCTAAGTAAGGGGGCATAAGGGTGCTCATTCATTCGTTATGGATGTGGGGAGGGGAATAGTATAATAGAAGAAAGTGTAGAAATGGGGTGTTCAAGGTGAAACATGAGGTGCTCTATAAAACGCCGAAGACCCTGCTCAATAAAGGAACAGGATTCTTGAATGGATACAGTCATACCTTAAATCCGTATACGGGCTGTACCTTCGCTTGTTCTTATTGTTATGTCCGGCAAATGCCGGTATCGTTATTTCGGAAACAGGAATGGGGCAGCTGGGTTGATGTGAAGCTCGAGTCTGCAGCCATCTTGCGAAAAGAGCTGCAGCGTGCCAAGAGCAAAGGACCTGTCACGATATTCATGTCATCCAGCACCGATCCGTACCAACCGACTGAGGCCAAGGAAGAAGTGACTCGCACTCTACTGGAAGTCATGGTTAGCGAATCGCCGGATTTTCTGCTGGTACAGACACGCAGTCCGCTGGTCCGCCGGGATATCGATCTGCTGCAGCAGTTAGGGGAGCGCGTGCGGGTGAGCATAACGGTCGAAACGGATCGTGAGGATATACGCAAGCATTTTACGCCGTCAGCCCCGCCAATCCAGGCCAGACTGAAAACGCTTGAGCTGCTGAGAGACGCAGGCATTCCCACTCAGGTCGCCATTGCCCCAGTGCTTCCAAGTACGGAGCAATTTCCTCATCTACTGAGACCGCTCGTTCATCGTGTTTGCATTGACGATTATTTCATGGGGGACGGCAGCGGTGGTAAACGGACGAAGCGACTGCCTATTCAGGGGCTGTACGAGGAACTCGGTGAGGAGAAGTGGTATGATCCGGCTGCATATGAAGTGGTCTACGATTGTTTCAGCAAGGTATTTCCGAAGGAGCAGTTGTTTGTAAGTCAGAAGGGGTTTGAACCTTAACGTAAGTGTGAATGTCGTAAGTCTAGCAAATGAGTGAGTTTTTGAATGGATCGTAAGAGGATTGAGGGGGTGTAAGGGCCAGAGCGGGAAGATCGCTTCTGGCCTTTTTTGTTGTGTCTGAGGGACGGTGTTCCTTGGACGCTACTAGATGTACTTATAAACATAATCTGTGTTGGTTTTTGTCAAGTGCGCATTAAGTATTGTGTACATAAAAGCACCTTATCTTTCTATAAATAAAGATTATTCGACATCACAATCTGACAGCTTCCGACTCGATATTTATTATATTTTAAAGCAAGACAGAAAAAGGGTATATTTTACAACATTGATGGTTTTTACATCTGTTTTCATTATTCATAAATGATGGAGTGAGGTGTTCAAATGGCAATATTTTGATAAGAATTAGTAGATCAGAGCACTCTGTAACACTAAGAACGACATGTTTAAAAAAGACAAGAACAAGGAGTCGAAAATGAATAAATACACGAATAATACTCAGGTCCTTAATAAAATGTTTATTCCCATAATTACTGGGGTCTTTTTTATAGTGGCCTGCTTTGTGATGAGTAATGTGGTAGAAGCAAGTTCTAAAAAGAAATCTATTGAGGAATTTGTAGCAGAGTATAGTCCTCCACCTGAAAAAATAAAAAACAATAAAAAAAATAGCAAGGAGATTTCGGCGAAGAGGAATCAATTTAGTAAAACATTTGAAAATACTGACAATACATACACCACTGTTATCTCTAACATACCTCAGCATTACAGAGCGGGTGGCAAATGGAATGAAATCAATACTGACATTTTAAAAGATCAGTCGGAAGCAGGTTTTGATTTAGGTGTAACAGAGAACGCTTACAAAACTAAGTTAAATAAAAACAGCAAAAAACCAATTAAAATTAGTTATGAGAATGCATCAGTATCCTATCAGGCCATAGGCGCTAATTCAGTAACTGGCAAGGTTGTTGATAATACAATTGTATATGAAAATATGTGGGAAAATACGGATGTATCTTATACGGTAAATCCTGCAGGAGTAAAAATGTTTATCCTTCTAAAGGATAAGAATAGCCCTAAGAAATTTCAATTTCAAATTGGTGTTCATAATGTAACTACAAAACAGAATGATGATGGATCTATCGATTTTATTGACAGTAATGGAGATGTAGAGTTCACGATACCTCCAATGTGGGTGAAAGATGCTTCGAGTGAGGAACTGAGGTATGAACCACTAAAGGTAGATATATCACCTTCAAAGAAAGGAAGTATTATCACACTTCGTTTGGATGATTCAGAACTTGAATATCCTATATTAATTGATCCTACTACGGGGGTTATGAAAAATTATGCAAGAGAATTTTCTACAGGTTTACATTCCTTAATGAATAAAAATATGCCTGTGAGTCATATTCATCAAATAATTCTTGACGTGGAAGTTGTAAGCTTTAGAGTTGTAACGGGTGGTCATAATAGTTCTTGGCCATCCCACCCAGCTGGTGGTGATATTGGGGTCTATGTTTCGGACGCTGATAAAAAATTGATTCAAGTAGATACCTATCCAATAACTGCCGGATGGAAATCATTTAGAATACTAGGTAGCTCGTTACGAGAAAGGTATCCTCAAGTAAAATACATCTCGGGTGCTGGGGTTGGTGATGTACCAGGTGATACATATAACGGTTTAGAAATAGTACCTTCCGTAACTCAGTTAACTATTACTATTACATATGATGTGGAAGGCGAAGACACAATTCCCCCTAGTGCTCCAACGGGGTTAGTTGTAAGAAGTTCAACTTCAACCTCTGCTAACCTTATATGGAATCCCTCAACAGACAACCTAGGGGTACGTCAATATAAAATTTATAATGACGGTATAGAGATAGGGTCTACTGATTCGAATATTCCAGGATATGAAGTGAGAGGTCTGCAAGGTGGAATTGTTTATAATTTTTCTGTAAAGGCTGTCGATGGGGGAGGAACCTTATCTTGGACTAGCAATACAGTATCCTTTACCCCTGATAATGTCCCGCCTACAAAACCAGGGGCTCTAACCGTTACTTCAGTTGATTCTAATTCGGTTGCGTTCTCGTGGTCGCCCTCTACTGATAATGTCGGAATAAAGTTGTATAAAATCTATAAGGATGGTTCGCTATTAGGTTCTACAACATCAACTACTTATAAAGCAACAGGATTGAAAGATAATACCTTGCACACATTCTCGGTTATTGCAGTGGATTTATCGGACAATACTTCTGAACCTAGTATTTTGGCTGTAAAGACATCAGGAACTTATAGATACATCTATGATGAGAATCAACGACTAATATCTATCGTCAATGGTTCCGGTAAAACTATCAAAAGCTTCGAGTATGATAGGAACGGTAATCTTATTAAAACGATAGCTCATCCTTAATAAAATAAGAATCCAAAATAATATTAGAATGGGGAAGGATTTTTTTGGTGAAGAAAAAATCTCAAGGGAATAGAATTTTATCCGGATTACTTATTGTGATCTTGTTATTTGAAATGCTCGCATTTTACCCCAAAGCGTTAGCTTCCGATGTAGTTTCAGATTCAGAGAATCAGATTCAAAAAATATCCGAACAATTCTCTGTTTCTCCTTCCTGGATACAGAGCTATTTGGATGAAGGATATCCTTTAAATCATATAGTCTCAGCACTGTATAAAGCTCGAATAAATAATATGACTTTTGAGGAGGCTCTAAGCAGCCTATTTCCTGAGGAGATCAATTTATCTACAACCGTAACACCGACAGTTTCTTCAGCGGTATATGGGTTAGAAAGAATAAATAGTTTATCTGAAAACACTGTTACATCAGCGGTCTATGGTTTAACTGACATTACATTCGTTGAACAGGAAGATTCCAGCATAGTACGATATTATGATTCTTTTACCGTCACAGAAGAGGTTTATGGGCCAGAGAAGGAAAGCGGTCCTAAAGAAGAAGATAATTCAAGCGAACTTAATTCGGAAAATAAGGAAGAGCAGTCTACCGACGCACTGGAATCTGATGTAGAACCAGAAAAAGAAAGCGCTTCAGAGTTGGATGTTGAACAAGAAAACGTAGAAAATATGAGGATGGCAACAAATGCTGCCAAGGGAAGTGGGGAGCAAAATCCAATCTTAGAAAAGGCACCTGTATATAATGTTTCTTCATTTAATGAAGCCCCGTATTCTATTGGATCAAGCGGTGAAGCTATTTCCAGTCTTTCAGGAAACCTATCCATCGAACAAACAGATATCACATTACCTGGTCGGAATGGATTGTCTTTTGCCCTGACAAGAAAATACGATTCTGGCAACTCTCAATTTTATGATATGGACTATGGTTATACTACCTATGATTATAATTTGTATCGTTATTATGTGCAGTTTACTGCTTTAAGAAGGCAGCTTATCACGAAATACGAAGTTAATTATACAGAAAATGAATGGATACAGGAGGATCGAAACGGGGATGGCATTGTAGATTATGAAACTGCCATTATGAATACATATGACAGGACTAAGGGAATCTATAATACTGAAAATGAAGCAAGGCAGGTAGCTAGCCAGCGCATTACCTATACCACCCCGGAAGAAAGAAGAACGGTATCGGAGCATAGATATAGTGGAACAAATAGTTTCCCGGGATCTATTTATTACAGTCAGCAAGGATTCAGCGGAACACTCACCAGAGACGGAGATTCCTATGTTGTATCAGGATCCTATGTGCCGACGCAATCAAGAACTGAAACGTCAAGCTGCACCAATAATATACCTGGAAAATACAATTCTTCGGGTCAATGGGTTCAAACCGGTCCTGGAACTGATTGCCCAAGTACTATAACTTACAATAGTGGTGGTTTCAGCGGAACATTAAACCGTACATCGACGACTACAATAAAAGCGTGCCTATCACCGGGTACACCCAATTATGTTTGTACAAAGAGTTTCCAAGCGAATTATTCCGGAACGGTGACTAAACCCGGATATGATACACGGCAATGGGGACAGAAATTTACGGGCATAGTTATTAAACCAGCTCAGACGTCCGATCGGCGTTATGGACCATGGATTTCAACAGGGCCTTCATACCAATACCGCTATGCTTACAATGTATCGGCACAGCCTTGGGTAGAGACAATCATCACGGAAGGTGCAAGTAGTCACACTACCCTAACATCGATAACTTATGATTATTGGTCACAAGCTGAGGAACTCAGAAATCTAATTAATACTTCTCCCAATGAATTCCTTATGTATGATGATCAATATAGTTACTATGTAGCTTCTCAACCAAGTGCTTCTGTACAAGCTTATGTGGCAGGGATTGGTACCGGGGTTACATACCATAATCAGACGCTGCCTAAGTATGAGGAACAATTGTATCCGATAGGCAAAGGTTGGTCATGGAAGTTGCCATCTGTGAAAACCAAGGAAGGCAAACAATATGTATACCTTACAGAAGGTGGGTCCTATGAAGTCGAAGGAACCAAACTGAAAGGCTATGATTGGGAAGGAGTGAGTTTAACAACGGATACCACTGTGGTGGTTGGTAATGAAACATCAAAATATAAATTATATACGGATGACGGTCAAACGCGTCAATACTTTACATCGGATGGTCGTATTATCCAAGTATCGGATCCATACAATAACAATACTCAATTCTTTTACACCCAGAATCCGCAATACGGTCGGAAGTTGCTATCCCAGGTAAAAGATGCAATAGGTAACACGATAGAACTCGACTATACAACAAGTAACGTAACGATAAGACAGGGACAAAAAGTCATCACTTATGAAAAACAAACACAAAATGGTGCCGAGTTATTAAGCGGAATAACAGATGAGCTGGGAAGAAGAACAACCTATACTTACAAAGTTGCACCTGCACGTTTTAATTTGTTCACTGAAAGCCCTGAACGAGCTATTTCAAATCCTTATGCGTTGTTGACTTCCGTTTTGCATCCGACAGGTGCAATTACACAATATTCGTATGAAGATCAGCCTATTAAACGCTATATTGGTGATAGCTCCCAGAATGAAAGTTACCGTATTTTAGCACGAAAGGATCAGGTTCAATATCAAAACGGAAGCAAAGAAGATTTCAATCGAATAGGGTATTTTTACTCAGGTGATTTAGGAAGTTCATATGGTCAAAATCACACATTTTCAACAGTTCTTGACGATGGGCTTACATCGAGCAGATATCAATATACCAAAAAGCATATCGATCAAAATATTAATCCGCAGTATTATTTGGATCAGATTATAACAAGTGCAGAAGGAATGGAGAAGAAGACTAGTTATAACTATACTAAAAAGGTTGGAAGCCGTAGTTATGCTGTTCCGGTACCAACGAATATAACAGACACAAATAACCGTAATAACGATACGCTAACACGAACGATCCAATATGATGATTACGGAAATGTGGTACAGGAAACGAATGAACGAGGAGCCACATCCAGATATACTTATGACAATGCCCGTCACTGGTTGATTCAATCAACAGAGCGTGTAGCCACGGGAGTGGATCTGCACACAACGTATAGCAGAAATGCACAGGGAGATATTACGGAGCTGATCGTACGCCAAGATCATGCGACAGGACAAATCTTAAAACACTCCCAGTTTGGCTATGATACGTATGGAAACATGATAAGTGAGACAGAAATACAGAGCGGTAAGAGAAACACCGTAATTACAGAATACAATTCAGTGTACAGCTATGCTTATCCAACCAGACAAAGTATGTCAGTGACGGACGCTGATGGTAATGTTTCGGAAACCGCCGTCTTATCAACCTATGATAAAGCTACTGGTAAAGTAACTTCATTTACTGATGCACGCCAGCAGAACACAACCTACCAGTATGATGCTCTTGGACGAGTCGTGGGCGTTACGTATCCAGATCTTACTAGGCTGGTAGCACAATATGATGACATCAACAATACATTAATAGTAACGGATGAACTTGGACAGAAAACGAAAACACGTTGGAGCTCACTTGGTTGGGAAATAGAAGAAGGAATCCTTACGGATAAGGGGTTATATGTTAAATCCCGGACTGGTTATGATGCACATGGGCGAGCGATATGGAATGAGGATGCGCTTGGTCAACGTACTCAAAACAGCTATGATAGATGGAGTCGCCAGATTCTTACTGTATTTGCAGATGCAACACAAGCAACAACCCAATACGATGATGTGAATCGGGTTCGTTCTGTTCGAGATGCAGAAGGATATATTCAAAGAGAATATCTTGATATCTACGGTCAAGTGCTTAAATCAGAGGAACAGTCGCCCCAGGATCAAACCGGAAAATTAATGGTTCAGCAAAGTTTTGATGCGATCGGTGGACAAGTTCTAAGGAAAACCGATGCTAAAGGAAACATAACGCAATATGGATACACACCACTAGGACAGTTGAAATTTGTACGAGATGCATTAAGTAACACAACTAACTATGACTATGATACCAATGGCAATTTAATTACTGTAACAGATCCAAACGGTGTGAAAACGTATAAAACATATGATGAACTCAATCGAGTAATTCTAAAGCGAGACAAGAAAGGCCAACAAGAGAAACTGTATTATGATGGTAACGGCAACTTGATACGAAAAACGGATCGTAACGGGAAATCGCTTAGTTATCGTTATGATAATCGTGATCGTTTAGTACAGCGAGTAAGTGCAGACGAAACGACAGCTTTCAACTACGATGCAACTGGTAAAAGAGTCTCTATGTCAGATCAAACAGGTACCACTTTATATGAGTATGATCCAATACAAGGGCTGTTGACTCGAACTCAGTATCCAGATGGACAGGAACTACGACTCAAGTATGATGCAAATGGCAATAAATCCGAAGCGTTGGGTCCTTTCGGTGCCAAGAGATTTTTTAAATATGATGCTATGAATCAACTGACGTCTATGGGGACTAAAGTTGGAATAGATGAATTCAAGTATTCATATTATGCTAACGGCTTGTTCAATCAATCTACAATGAATGGGCTCTTGACAACGAAATATCGTTACCATGGTACAAAATTGACGGAGAAAGAGCAGGTGCGTGGACAGCAACTTGTAAATCGTTACCAGTATCAGTACGATGCCAACAATAATATTAACAAACGTTTTCAAAATAATGTAGAAGATACATTTGCCTATGATGCCCTAAACCGTATAGCAGAATCCAGTGTGTTTCGAGAGATATATACTTACGATAAGTTAGGTAATCGACTAACTATGAGTTCGGATAAATTGATTGAAACCGATACAATAAATAACACTTATGACGATCAGGATCGTTTGAAGGAAGTAGTCAGTGGAAATAAGGCCGTTCAGTATGTATATAACGGTGACGGACTTCTCGTCGAACGTGTTGAGAATGGAGTAAAGAGTCGATATTATTATGATGGTGATCAGATCATAGCGGAAGCAAATGTGGTGAATGGTCAACCTATTCATAAAGCAACTTATATCAGAGGGAATGCACTTGAAGCCATTGATTATGCTGATGGCTCAAGAGCTTATGTGTTATCTAATGGTCACGGGGATATCACGGAGCTTCAAGACGAGTCAGGCCAAGTTCTTAATCGATATTCCTATGATCTGTGGGGGAATATAATCTCACAGGAGGAAAGGGTGCATAATCCTTTCAGATATTCAGGTGAATATTGGGATGAAGCGAGCAAGCTGCAATATCTAAGAGCTAGATGGTATGATCCAAGTGTTGGACGCTTTATGAATGAGGATACGTATGAAGGGAAGTTAGAGAATCCGTTAAGTCAGAATCTGTATACCTATGTGGAGAATAATCCACTGATTTATGTAGATCCAAGTGGAAACAGCCCGGCTACAGCCAAAACATGCGCGTTTCTTTGTTTTGCTGCCGGTACGATGATTGAAACCATAGATGGTTTGAAAGCTATTGAAGAGATCAATGTCGGAGACTATGTATTAGCGAAGAGCGATGAGACTGGAGATGTAGCTTATAAACCAGTGGAAGAAACCTTCAATCGGATAACTGAAGAAACTTACCATCTTTATGTAGGTGGGGTCACGATAGTAACGACAGCTGAGCATCCATTCTGGGTAGTAGGAAAAGGGTGGGTAGAGTCAAGAGACTTGTATGAAGGTGATGTTTTCGTTACTGATGAAGGTACTGAATATGTTTTAGATCACATTGAAATTAAACAGGAAAAGATTCCGGTATATAATTTCAGTGTGGGTGACTATCATACCTACTTTGTTTCGAATTTAAAAATTTGGACACACAATTGTGTTAGAGGAAGCGGTGGAAGCTTATCTGGTTACAGTGCTAATGCAGCTATTAGAGGCGGAGGAGGTTATAAGTTACCGAACAGAGTAACAAGTCCAAAACTACCTCCTGTGACCATGACGAACCCTATAAAGAAGCAGCTTGAAAAGGCTATAGCTCAGATTCAGAAGAATAAGGTGACGGGTAAACTTGAGAGGAGTGAACATGCCGTACTACGAAGTAAAGAGGGAAGGCCAGTTGGTTCTGCAATAAATGATGTGCAAAAAGCTAGACAAGCAGATATTTTAAAACAAGAAGATGGTAGGTGGGTTATTAAGGGGGAAAATGGAAGAATTCATATTATTGAACCTAATGGAAGCCAAGTTGTAACTTCATTTAAAAATCCAAGTAAAAATACTAATATGCGGATTCAAGATGGAAGATGGAGGAGACCTTCAGAAAATGAACTTCAGGAATTTAAAAAGATATTCTCCGAATATGTGAGGTGGTAAAATGGAGTTGTTAAAACAAGAGGAAATAGCAAGTGTCACTTTGTTTGATCTAAGAATATCAGAGGGCGAATTGATGGTTTATGAAAATTGTATTGAGTTTGTATTAAACAGTTGTTCTGAGAAGCAAATATACGAACTTACCGGTTGTGAAAATCGGGAAGAACTGGCTTCTTATCAAAATGATTTAAGAAGTCTTATTAAAACCATTATGAACATAGAATATTTGCCTGAAAAATATAAAGATTGATTTTACCTAACCTTGATTGGCGAAATGCCATTCAAGGTTTTTTTTAAGGAAGAATTCTTTGATTTCCAGACTGGTACGTTAGGCACGCTAATTAGTAGACGAATTCGGCATCCAGCTAAATAGTCAAAAAGTTCGACTTGACATATAACCAGCTCGCTATGAACAGCCGTTCCTTCTGATCCATTTACAGGAAACGATGGAGGGACCCTTCTGATCGTTGGCGGTGTGGTTTTTCCTACTACGATTCAAATAGTTAATGCTAACGCTACACAAGTACAGTTACATAACATCACGAACTCAACATTGACTACTTAAAATTGACTCCGTATTGGGCATAGACTTGGTAGTACAATGATAAAGTCTATTATAGCGAGATCCCCTTTAAGTGACACTCTATCCAGAGGGCGAGAGGAGTAGACTTAAAGGGGATTTTTAGCTGAAAGGAATCTTTATTACAATCAGGTTAGTAATATGAAATAAAGGAGAATACATATTGAAATTATTATCAATCCAAGCCGTATTTCTTGATCGGGATGGGACAATCGGCGGAATTGATCATGTCATCCTACCAGGTGATTTTAAACTTTTTCCATTGGTAAAGGATTCGATAGATTCATTGAAAACATCAGGTATACGAATTTATTCTTTTACGAACCAGCCAACAATTGCAGATGGAGAAGCAAAGCGTGAAGACTTTGAGGCAGAATTACGATCATTTGGCTTTGATAAGGTGTATCTTTGTCCTCATAAGCATGGTGAGGGATGTTATTGCCGAAAACCATCATCAGGAATGCTCTTAAAAGCAGCTGAAGAGAATGATCTGGATTTGAAGAGATGTGTTGTTGTTGGAGATCGATGGACGGATATGGTTGCAGCACAAGAAGCAGGGTGTATTAAAGTTCTTGTGAAAACAGGATCTGGTCAGAGGGATCTTGATCAATATAGAAATAACGAATATGTTGGTGATTGGTTAGAAGCTTACCCGGACTTTATCGCTGAGGATGTAAATGAAGCTGTGAAATGGATATTGGAATTAGATTCGAAGAATAATGACTAGCCCTGATAATTATACTGAATGGCTTCCACAGTCTGGTAGCTCTATGTATAATTATGGAAGGTAATCGTTCGAATATCCCCTTAGCCAAGAAGCCATATTTTAAAGTAGGTAGGCAGTTCGTGACCATCATACATATGAATGAGGTGACTTCATGGAAATTATATTCATTCGCCATGGACATGGTGAACATCTCAAAGACTATCCAAATCGTTTACATACCTTACATCCAGGCCTTACGGAATTAGGAAAAATGCAGGTGAGGAAGCTTCGTGAACAATTTGATTGGACTAATGATGAATTGATCCTGGCAAGCCCGACTAAACGAACGATAGAAACAGCGCACATCCTGACGAATTCCAATGATTTTATGATTTCTCCTCTTGTTGGTCCGAGAATGTTCCCGCTGCTTCCAGAGCTTCCAGCATTGATGTGTGACCAGATTTACTCAAAAGATGAGCTAGCTGCACATTATCATGGCATAGAAATCCTCGACCTCGGTTTGGACTGCTGGCGTGAAGGAATCAATCGAATAGATGAAAAGCTTTTTGAGACATATGCCTTGCAATTATTAAGTTGGTGCCAAGAAAGGCAGAAGCGTCTCATCATCATTTCCCATGATGGTACGATCACGAATTATCGTATGTTGTTAGGGGAAGAAGGACTGACCCGGGATGATTTCTTAGGTGAAGCAGGAGTATATAAAACGAAGTGGTAGAATAGGAAGGTTCTATATGGATTTAAGTCAGAGAAAGCAATGGAATGCGAATCATAAGAAACTGACAAACATCATTTTGAAACCAGCTGAACATCAGGCGGCTGTGGATTTGTTCCTGAAGCAGCATAGTTTGCTGCATGCATCTGAGATGAGTCATTCACCCATTGCTACGTTGGAAGATGAATTAGTGACGAATCTGAGAGAAGAAACGTGGCGGAACTATCCTGTATCGGCCCCGGATACGAAAAACTCGATAGCTTGGCATATGTGGCATATCACACGAATCGAAGATATGACCATGAATGTACTGGTCCATCACGACCAGCAAGTTTGGCACTTGGGAGGATGGGGCAAGAAACTTCAAACCTATTATGCGCATTCTGGAAATGAAATGACAGAAGCCGAGATTGCTGATTTAAGTGCGAAACTGGATATTCAAGCTCTTATGGAATATCGCATGGAAGTTGGACGTAAAACTCGTGAAATCGTGAGTTGTTTATCCCCAGGTGATTTTAAGCAGAAAGTCGAAGCCAACAGAATCAATGAGCTTAAAGAGCAAAATGCTGTTAAAGATGAAGCTCTGTGGTTACTTGATTATTGGGGGAATAAAACGATAGCAGGATTAATATTGATGCCAGCAACAAGACATATCTTCTTGCATCTGAACAAATCGATACGCATTAAACATAGAATGCAAAAATTCAAGAAATCTGCATATCCCTTAGAAAGCGCTAACATCCAGTAATATGTATCGTATGGAGGTTTCTCAACAATCGAAAGGGGGATGGAAACCATGGGTTCAAGAATCATGCACGCGATCATAGCCAATCGAATTGCAGAGAATCTGTCGATCGAAGATCGAACATCATTCTTAGTGGGGAGTGTTGCTCCGGATGCCGTCTCGACTAAAAACGAATCCCATTTTTTCAAAGGTGAAGTACAGGACTATACAAGATATATTGAATATCAGGAATTCTTAGTTACATATCAATCGGAGAGGACTAGCCCCTATGTATTGGGTTATTACACCCATTTAATTGCTGACGATATTTGGTTAAGAGGGTTCAATCTTCCCTGGTTAAGAAACAGAATGGAAGCTGACCCGCATTTATATGATGTATCTCATCAGGATTTTCGATCATTAAACGGTAAATTGTTGGAGCATTATGGATGTGCAGATGAGCTGAAAAGATTGCTTAGTCATGTCCCTGACATCGTAGATTTGGAAGAGGTCAAGCGTGAAGACGTTGATGCATTCATACCCTATGTATTAGGTGATATGGAATACGATAAGGAAACAATAAACGAAGACCTGCGTCTTTTTACGATGGTACAAATTATTGGCTATATCGAGACATCGGTTGAACTGGGGATCATGAAATTAGAACCTATTCTAGGAAAACAGAGGATTCTATGAATAACATTAACTATAAAATATGGACCTTATGCATGATCCAGGATGGAGATCGGATTCTCATGCTGAACCGAAATCATGATCATTTCCAGAGGAGGATTCCGTATTTTTTAAGGAGGGCACCTTTGAGATTCATGTAGTAGTGTGACTTTCACATATTCAACAAGGACAATTTGTTATTCTATGGGATGATTTGACGGAGTACATATGACATATGATTAGAATTGGAGCTAAGCTATGATATTAGAACTAAAGAAAGAGGAGTATTACAGAATACGTTACATTGCTGAACAGTGCAGGAATATCGAGGTCAGAGCAGTGGTTCAGGGGAACAGTCCGGGACGCATCTATGTAGATCGAGAAACCGAACCAACCGCAGCCTTGATTTGGATTCAAGGTCAACAAGGGTTTCAGATGATTGGCGATCCGCAGAGTGAAGGCTTTCTAACAGGTTTGAACGACTATATGATTACCCACATTGAACCTGTACTAAAGAAGCAAAATATCAGCGTGGTGGAGATTGGTGCGGATTTGGATACATGGGATAGCGCGATCCATACCATATTTAATAACCGCAATGTTCTAAGCGATATTCAACATGTATTTTGTTCAGAAAGCAATCTACTAGCCAAAAAACCTGATATACCTCATCCTCCTGGGATTCATAGAATCGATAGAGATCTGCTGGAATCAAGACGATTGGGCAACCATTCATTTTTGGAGAAGAAGCTTCTTCATTTTTGGGATTCCGTGGATGCTTTCTTACAGCAAGGATTCGGGTATTATATCGAAGAAAATAATACTCTAGTGAGCTTATGTTTCTCAGCTTTTGTTGCAGGTCAAACCCATGCGATCGACATTGAAACTATAGAAGGATATAGAAAAAGGAATTATGGCGTGCAAGCAGCCACAGCCTACGTGAAAGAATGTAATCAAACAGGGATTCAACCTTATTGGGACTGCTCTCCGGAAAATACAGGGTCTATTCGAATTGCCGAAGCCATTGGTATGATCCCGGATTTTGATTACAGAATATTCTGGTATGGTATATTGTAACAAAAGGGTTCTTCTCTTTTTAAGTATTACAAGGCGATTGTCTTCCGGCAGGAAGGGGCAGTCGTTCTTTTGGCTGAAACCTGGGAAGAGCGTGATAAGGCGGTCAAGGATAGCAGGAACGAGAAGGAGAGGGAGATGAATAAAAATCCATAGCACTCAAGTGCGAATGAATCGGAGATTTCACTAGTGGAGTTATGAGAGGAAGGCTCTGCTGCGGATCATGCAGCGGAGCTTTTTATTTCTTTTTTTTCTGAATAGTTATGGAAAATATTCATTCTTATAGGATAGATACTGTATACTTCTTATAACAATGAATGATGAGGGCCAAAATATGAACACGATCCGATTGAAAAATATTTTTAAGCAAGTGATGAAAATCATTTTAGTTATTGTCATCCTATTGTTTATGATGTTGTTCTTGTTTGAAATCATTTTTTTTATTAGCTTATGGTATTCAGAAACGTATATGTAACATAAAACGAAGATGTATTGTTTAATGGGGAGGAATTTATGAGAAGCGAATTAGAACAAGATATCATATCGACAGCTGAGAGCTTTCAGAATAACTTTTCAGATAGAGGAAACCTTGATTTTAGCATTGAAAGCTTACAGGTTGTTGAGGATATTTTAGACGAGTTGTGTGATTATGAACTTGAAGAGGACCATGTAAACTCGGTTTCTTCTATGGTGGGGTGTTACATCATGGAAATCGCAAGAAGACAACATGGCGGGAAATATTATTGGAGTGAAGAGAGAAATCAACCTGTATTTGTTACGGGTGAACCGGATTTTTCTATCTCCATATTGGCTTTTGATAAAGTAAGAGGAAGAATATTAAATGGTGCTGAGGATCATATTCCTTTCTATTTCGAAGGGTACATGCAGGCTGTTATAAAAGGTAAAGAAAATGGTTATTGTGCAACAATCGTATAATGGAGTTCTCTATTTGTGAGTTTTGGGGTCAAGCATTAACTTTACGAGGTGATCAAGATTTCAATAATACATATGAAACTATGTCGTGTTGATAGTCCTATCAAATTCATACCCGTGTTGAGAAAGTATACAGGACTTGGGATCGCGGAACTTACCAATAGATTTTTGAATGAGCAGACCATTATTACGTTTAACTCCCACGATAATGATGAATGTGAGGTCGTAAATAATATAATCACCGCTGTTCAAGAACTAGGAGGAACAATCAAACTTTTTGATGAGGATTCTAGTGAGGAAATGTCAGTCGAGCAATTTTGGAATATACAAGAATCAAATGCTGAGACAAGTAAATATCTTCAGGATCTTACGGATCTTGAAATTACGAAGATCTTCGTAGTCATCCCACATGGATCTCTTTCGATCTTAAGCGACGGTGACGGCTATAGATCTGTTCACGAAGACGGAGACCATAATGTTCTTGAGTATGACTTCAATCATAGTCTCATGAGATTGCTTCAGAGCGTAATTGATCTCCAGGTAAGTGCCCGCGTCTATCAGGTTGAATCGGATCAGGATACCTTTAATGATGAAGATGAGGTAAGTCCTGTAGAATTATTGGATAACTATAAAAGGTACTTTGAGTAGCAAACGTAACGACGATCACATGGCTTTGCTGATACGGGAGGATTGTTCATGATCATGTTAATCAGCGGGAATAGCTCCACGGGCAAGACTTATATGGCTCAACGATTGCTTGAGAAATATCATGTTCCATATCTGTCGATCGATCATCTGAAAATGGGGCTGTATCGAGCCGATATGAACTGTGGCTTTACGCCGATGGATTCAACTGAGGATATCGGAGAAAAATTATGGCCGATTCTTAAGGGGATCATGATGACGAACATCGAGAATAAGCAAAACCTTATCATCGAGGGCTGTTACATACTGCCTCATCATCTTGAGGACAATGGAGTCGCCTTACAAAGAGCAGATTATTGCCGTTTTCTTAGGGTTCTCAACCTCATACATACAGCAGCATTTCCATTCCAACATCATTCACCATCGAAACGTTATCGAAACACGTATGTACCCCGAAGAGAGTACTGCCGCTGATTTTATACTTGAGCATGAGGTATTCCGAGAGAAGTGTCTGGCATCGGGTGTGGCTTATTTTGAAATTCAGAATAATTACGAGGAAGAGATACACAAAGTATATGACTACATAGACAGGGAAAAGAAGAAAATCGACAGTTATTCGATGTGAAAAAAGTCCGGTGAAAAGAGGGTAGCATGGCATTGTTTTTATATCATTATTATGATGCAACAACGGGTCCCTTTCGGAATTTGTCAGCTCTCCCTGTGAATGAAGCGCAGCAAATACAACAAAGACTGAAACATAATACAGATTGGTATGCAAGTCAACGAGCTGATGATTATGTGTCCATCCGGCGGAAAGTAGAACTGCTAGCAAGAGAGCAATTCATAGCGAAGGGCGGCAGACCAACGAAGGAACATCCGCATTATATGACTCTTGGTCCCTGTGAGTGGATTAAACGCTGGTACCCGAATGGGGAGGAAATTAAGATTCTGCTGGATGATGTTGACCCTGAGATCATGAGTTTTACGTATGGCGATTTATTTCCTACCATGCGTTATAAAGACGACAAGCCATACAGAGGAAAGATCTACTTAAAGGATGAAATCCTTGGGCTGGTGAATGAATATGGTTGGCCGCAGGATTGGAACAAACATGGAGATCTAGGACCGGAGCGCTATATTGAAGCGCAGATATGGGACGACCATTCAATCCGCCCATATTTGGAATTCTGGCCTTCATCAAGATAAATATTTTGATAAATACCTTTATATCACAGTGATGGAGATGATCTTTTTGAAAAGAATTCTTATGATAAGTGATATTCATGGCTGTTATGACCCGTTTCTGAAACTGCTGGAGAAGGTGGATTATCGTCCTGATCGTGACACCTTGGTACTGCTTGGCGATTATGTGGACCGTGGGCCTATGAGTAAAGAGACGGTGGAACAAGTGAAAAAATTGGTGATTGATCATCATGTTATTGCTCTTCGAGGCAATCATGATCAGCGGCTGGTCGATTTGATTCGGACGGATGATGCTGCTGTTCAGGCTAAGTTCTTGGAGCACGGAGGACTGCAGACGCTCCAAAGCTATTGCGATTTTATTGGCACGGATGTTGATCAAGAGTTACTTAATCAAGCAAGAATACATATTCAACAAAACTTCATAGATCATATTGAGTTCCTGGAGGCCCTACCGCTATATCATGAGGATCCGCATCATATTTACGTGCATGCCGGTATAAATCCGAGCTATGCAGAATGGCGTACACAACCCGATTATGACTTCATGTATATTAAAAAGGAATTCCATGATGCCCGGCTAGATTTAGACAAACCGGTAGTGTTTGGACATACCAGAGCCATTGAACTCCATGATTCGGCAGATGTATGGTTCCAGGATGACAAGATTGGTATTGATGGTGGTTGTGCATATGGCATGCAGCTGAATTGCTTAATCTACGAGAATGGAATCTATTCGACCGTCAACATCAACAATACCAAATAAAAGGTTCAGGTGAGACGAGACAATTGGTGGACCGATGCTATCGAAAAAATAAATAAACCCAGGACACGGCCTGGGTTTATTCTTGCTGTATTAGAAATTCCGCAGCATTGTGCGTCTTATGGCTCCCATATTACAGTCGGATATGGAAGCTGGTCGTAGGCACTAGCCCAATAATAGGAGTCTGCCATGATACGACGCGGCAGGAAGCCGATCTCACCACGGAGCGCTGGGATTGTCTCGGATTGTGCTTGGAACAGACCCTCCGCGTTTGTCGCAGCATTAACATACTTACCTGCCATATGAGTGAAACGCCCGTTGATTTTGGCAGTAACAGGCTCTCTTGTTACCATGTCGACCATTTTCACGGTTACGGTTGCAATGCCAGAGGAGTACACGATGCTCATCTCTTCAATAACCATCGGCTTCATGCTCGATGGCTCCGTCGTTGCCGATACAGCCATACTGGGTGCCCCTTCATTGCCGCTGATATCGACGGCAGTGATTTTATAATAATATGTGGTGTCCGGCAGCAGCCCGCTGTCTTTGTAAGAAAGTCCTTTTGAAGTACCTGCGTAAGTATTGGGTCCGATATGAAAATCGGCTTCGGTTCCACGATAGATACGATACGAATTCACGGCTGTATTATCCATTGCCATATCATACGTGATTTGAATCCGCTGGAAATCAAATGCTGCTGCCATTGCCCCCTGAACTGTACTTGGCGGTTCGTGGTCGGCAGGCGGCTGCCAAGTGTAGCCTCCAGGTCCCCACTCGCTAGGAAAATCAAGAATCGATGAATAATGATGGAGCGCAATGCCGCCAAATGCCGAATCATTCTGGAATGCTTGGTATACCTTGATTAACTCTTCCTCCATATAGGTTCGCCCTTCTTCATGGAAGCTGATAGTTTCCGGATCCCCGCCATCTGCGATGTCTTTTGTCTCAACGCCGATTACAACCGACTTCGGCTTGCCAATCTTATTGGCGTAGGCCAGTTCATTCAGTGCTTGTGCGATAATACCTACACTTCCTTCCGCCTGATCACGGTAATCCATAATCGAGATATAATCGGCAGTGTCCTGAATATGCTCAGACAGCCATTTGGTCTCTCCATTCCAGGAGATATCACTGGCATCTGGCGAAGTGTCATACCATCTTGGAATAGCTGCGCCAACAGACAAACGGAGTCCCGATGCTTCTTTGCGCTCCATGAGAAGCTGCAGCATATCCAGGTATTGAATTTGCACAGAAGGCTTTGCTGTTTTGAAATCCGGAAGTATATAAGGTTCGGTATCCACATTTACACCATCAAAGCGAGCAGATGTACCGGAAGCCAAGTTGTAATTTAAGATTTGCTCAAACTCCTTTACCGCTTGGGTATGATAGCGCTGATAAGCTCCGAAATAGGGAGGGGAGGTGCCTCCGGCTATTAAGGCTTGAACCTGAAAGCCCTCCTCGTGAGCCCATTCGATGAATTGTTGAACTTCATACCGATAGTCTTCCAGCATAGTAGCTCGGTTATATTGTCCTACGGCCAAATACAACGTTGTTATAGGGCGCTGCTGGAAGGTTGTTGTATCCTTCGCCATGGAAGAAAGGACTTCCCGTGAATTAGGATTCAGTATTAGAGGATAGGATGCATTTTCCCAAATCCAGATTGCGCGATCCTGATCCGGCAGCGGGGGAGAGCTAAAGATTCTGCCTATTGGCGCTTCAGTTTTGTTCTCCCAGGAAGCATCGTCACCCTCCATTAAGCCAGCAGGAGCCGGAGAAAGTATTTGATCTTGATAGACATTCTCTGTTACTGACGCAGGATTGCTGCTGTTCTCACGGGGATGGGAACCGACTTTGGCATAGTACGTTAAGCTATAGCCCGTATTGCCAAATGTATCGGTAGCTCTGCCTTCTAAACTGTAAACGGGCTGACGAGCATGAGGCAACTTAAATTTGTAATGATACCCGTTCTTGGCGGGGGGGACCTGGAGCCAATCACCGCCGCTAACGCGGAGCTCAACTAGTGATATCGGATTTTTACCTTCGACTGATATGTTGATGTCAAGCTTGTTCAGCTGCTGGGAAGGTCCGGATGAACTTGTAATTTGTACTTCGGGAATATGAGCGGCGGGATTATCGATGTTGAGGTGGGTCCAAGGAGACCAAATACCATAACGCGAAACCGTATCATTACCCTTCAGAACCAGTTCAATGGTACCGTCAAGTTGACTAGTGTCCAGCTTGTACGACCATGACCCTATATCATCGCCATTCGGATCATCCATCAGAACATCAGCAATGAACTTACCGTTTACGATCAGTTGGAGATCATATACGCCGGAATAAGTACCGAATAACTCGGCAACTCCGGGTTGAATCGCTTGTCCATTCTGATGAGAATCCAAGGTGATGAACGTCCCAGCCTGAGCATGGGATATTGGAATTCGAATACAGATTCCAGGAAGAAGTAACACTACTGCCAATAACACAAGGACATACCTTCGTATTTGTAAGAGCATCATGTTATCACATCCTTATCAATTTGGTGTAATTTGAATCGACTTTACCGGCGGGCAGCATAGCTTGTTGGTGAAGGAAATATTGTACCTGGTTTTTGAAGCGCTTACTTTCTTATATTGCAAAAAAAAGAAAATAGAACCCTAGGCAGATAAAGCGGACCGACAGAAGATCGCTCAATACGCATATCAGTCTCAGGACCGAGCCCGATCCTATACTTGGGACTGTGTAATACCATACGTGACTCCTCTATGATAGGATTAGATAGGAAAATGGTGGTATAGAGAATTTACTAAATTATGAGCGGGGGAGTTTATCTGCTGCAAAAGCTATTGAAAACTATAATGCAAAGTACCTGGATGATATGGGAACGCCTCTTTAGCTTCTTATCGAGGTTTCGAAGCGTCCATATTTCGCGCTTTGGCATATGCACGGTCATCATCAAGAAGCACCGGGGGGAATCTATCATTTGCGAGGATGCAACGGTCATTCAGAATGGAGATTTGGTAGGCGAGCTTCATTTGGATAATGAGACCATATTGAAGCTCATTCGATCGGAGGGAGCGGATCGCGCGGCATTGAAAATAGCGAGACTCGGAAGAAAGTCCATGCAGCAGATTAGCCGTGCTTATGAAAGCCAGTCCGAATTCAGCAAAGTCAACGCCTTGGTGGGGATTACGCTGCTGCATCGCGGATTAACGCACGGACTCGGTTTTGAACATCGAGCCATGAAATCGGGCCTGTTTCAGAAGCTGACTACTTCCTACCTGCGCATTTTATTGACTGTTATGCACCCAGAGGGTAAAAGCCGTATCGATCGCAGAACCGAGCAACTCGTACCGTTGATGTTAATTCACACTCGTTCCTCGCTGAAGAGGAGGTTTTCGATATCGGAAAGAAGACAATTGGAGCCACAGGGTCAAGTCGTCTTACTTTAGAAGCGTCTACGGAGAAAGTCCGTGGACGTTTTTTTATTCTAAATAAAGTTACTTATGGTTCCTAATCGTCTTAAGCCACGCTTCTTAAATATTGTGCAAATAATCGACAGGCTGTGACTCATAAGATGAAGAAGTGAAGGGTTCATTTCAATTCTAAGGATGATGGGGAGGTGGCATAACTTGCTGCCGATGCTGCTCTTTATATTTTCTGTCTGTGCCGCAGTGGCCAGTGTGGACACCACCTGCGGCCTGAATGTGTTAGGCAGTCTGGAGAGCACGAAGGTCAATAGATCCAAGTATGCGCTGGTGTATATTTTATCTTGTGCCCTGGGCGGCGCAGTGACGGGACTGGCGATTGGATTTATAAATTTTTTGCTGAAATTAGCCTCTGTTGATTTATTTCATAACTATATTTTGGTTGTGCTATTGGCCATACTCTTGTGCTTGGAGTTCATTCATAAGACGGGCATTCTTCCATCCGGCAATTTCATTGTTCCCTCCGAATGGATCAAGCACGCGGGGTACCGCTCCGCGGCATTATGGGGCTTGATTCTAGGTTTGGGTTTCATCACCCTGCAGGTGGGTGTTCTCTTTCATGCCTATATTCTGGTTTCCTTATTCGCTGCTCCATGGTGGCTTAGTCCGCTGGCTGGAGCCATATTTGGGATCGTTCGCGGTACCGTGTTTAGTCTCCCGCTGACCCGATCCATCGTGTTCCGTATGCTTGAACTAAGGGTACGTAACCTCACCTTGCTAACCGCGGTGCGACAAGCTGCCTCCAAGCTGCTGCTTATCGGTTCCATCATCTGGATTATCTTCTACTGAAGAGAGAGGAGCATACAAGCACATGCATGAACTGCTAGCGATATCCGTGACTCTTCCCATACTGTTGTCGGTTGTGAGTTTTGGTTGGAGCCGTGTATTCGGTGATCCGGATCTATTCCCTGGAAGTGGCCGTCTGCATGTTCTGCTCATCCTGCTGCAAGTCCTGTCTGTGACCATGGTATATTGTTATCCATCACGGCTTAGCTTCCTTGGCATCTCTTTACTTTATTTCGTTCAGGGATTGGGCGTTGCTTATTTCATTCGAAAAAAAGGAAGAGTAGACTGCGGCTGTCTCGGACCTCAGATCAACTCCAAGCTTGGCTTTCCATTGATTGTGCTTAACCTGCTGATGGGTCTCATGGGGTTGCTCTATAGCCATCCTGTCTGGTTTGTGCATAGTCACTCTTTCACAATAACTGGCCTGATGCTAGAAGGAATGCTGCTGCTGGTAACCCTGTTAATCATTGTAGGAGTTCCGGATGCGCTATATGCGATCCGGGTATACCGCGAGGTTGCCGCACCTCATGTTTCCAAAATAAAAAGGTTGTAAGGAGGCCGCGATGAACACGTTCTTCTGGATCTCATATACCATGCTGTGGATTCTGGTCGTACCTTTGATCATTCTGAATTTGGTCCTGTTCCGCCAGTTGGGGATTATGGTGATGGGGACTGCGAGAGGCGTGAATCAGTCCGGTATTCCGGTTGGCAAAAAAATATCCAGGGCCACAACGAGGACCTTGCAAGGAGCTGAGTGGTCCACGAGCGAGTTGATTGGCACACCTTCCATCTTGCTGTTTGGATCGCCCACATGTAAGGAATGCGCCGATATTCTGCCGGATTTTCAGCGAATTGCCCGTAACAATAATGTGAAACCGATTCTTTTGTTATTCTCGTCTGTAGATGTTGCATCTGATTATATCCGAAAAATAGCGTATGATGATGAGGTGCTGATCGTAAGTTCAGAGTTTGCGAATCATCTGGATGTACAGGTCACCCCCTATGCCTATGCGGTGGATATGAACGGCGTCATCAGGCATAAGGGATTGGTGAACAGCCGGGAACAGCTTGAAGCATATGCGATAGCATCAAGGGTTTCATAAGATGGGGTGAGTGTATGTGGCGAAAGCCGGAGAACAATGACGAAGAGACACAAGTATTGATCAGCAGGGTTACGCGAAAGATGAATCGGAAGTCTCTCTTGAATAAATTTGCGCAAAAAACGGCGGAGACGCTTGCCAAAGTATTAGTCAGGCCCGATGAAAACGATATCGTCAAAATCTCGTTTGCTGCCGGTCCTTGTCGGCCTCCGCATGGACAATACTGCTCGGGCTGTGGTGCAGATGCTTCATGTCCGTCTGATTATGTCATTTGCACCCCAAAGTCGGTGATCGACGACTGCAAAGGTCTATGTCCTTATCCCGCTGGTTGGTGGTATACGAGCGACCCTCCGGGACAGCGGGCAAAGTGTCAGGATTGCATATCGCGCTATGTACATCCTTATATCGGACGTGAATGGTGTTATCAGGGAGCGCAAATCTATGGGCGGTATGTGATCTGTGCATGCAGGTCAACCGAGCTGTATTAATAGTAGAAAAAGGTATGTGATTTATGCAATTCATGATGAAATCAACATTGTAATCCAAGGTGGGGGGTGCCCGGCATGCAGCCGGATTTTTCAGCAGCTTCACGCTGCTCGGAATCATTGCAGATGATCTATGATGCTTATTTTGCCACTTTAAATATTCAAAAGTCCGGCAGCAATGCCTATATGCTCGCTCCATCTGCGGGAGAAGGTGGCTTCTACCGTTTGCGGACCTTTAGCGGCCTACAGATATGCTATTCGGATTATCAATATCATCGCCGGTTTACGAACCGGTTTCAATCGAAAGAGCCCATGGTCGAAATTCAGTTCAATTTTAGCGGAGAACGGCATATCCATATTGGCGGAAAGGATCGCACCTTGGACCGTGGGACAAGCGCCTTGCTGTTGATGGAGGATATTGACGTTCGCTTTACGCTGCCGAACCAAGAGCGGCATCAGTCATTCTCGCTCGGAGTCCCTGTCTCCCTGTTTAATTTTGCGGTGGCACAGGCTGCAGGGCGTGAAGAGAATCATTTCAGGAAGCTGCTGGACGTTTCCGAATTTCAAAAAATCCACTTGTCTTCCAGCTCCCTTGAACAAGAACTGGTTAAGAGATTGATTCATGATGTCTGTCAGCCCATGCGGTCCATGCTGCTTGTTGAAGGTACAGCTTATGAACTGCTGGATCGAATGATCCAGCAGCTGTTCGGTCATGAATCCTTACCTGAAGGGCTATCAGCGGCGGATGTACGCAAGCTAAACCTCGCTCATGGGATTCTGGAGTCGAGATATGCTTCACCGCCTTCGTTGCTGGAGCTTGCCAAAGAAATTGGGCTGAATGATTATAAACTTAAGCTGGGCTTCAAGCTATGTTACGGAACAACCGTATATGGGTTCATCCGGAAGATCAGGATGGAGCGGGCGATGGAATTATTGCATAACGGGGAGGCTAACGTGACCGAGGCAGCCTTGGCCGTAGGTTATGGCAATGTGAGTGCATTCTCGCAGGCATTTCGCCAAACTTATGGTGTCAGCCCTTCTAAAGTTAAGAAATACTACTGATACGGAGATTTACACGAATTCGTTTAACTTTCTTGTGATCGAAATAAGGCATCCCCGTTTGGGGACGCCTTATTTCGTTTAAGTCGTCGAATCAAGCCTCAATGATCCATGATAACGACAAATCGATATGTTAATTATACGGCTTATATGTTGTGCTGCCAGGACTTCGCAGAGTTTTGATCCCGTGTTCCAAGCACAACCAATGCCATCAGAAGGACAATGATCCCGATCAGCGCAAACGGGATATGTTTGTCCACTCGATAGAGGGTCGTGCTGAGAATCGGGGAGATCATGGCAGCAATGCCTTGAACAGCAGACACCAGACCGGCTACACCGCCTTGCTGCTCGCGGTTAACCGCAAGCGAAGCACCTGCCATAAATCCAGGCATCATCTGTCCGGTGCCTACACCGAATAAGAAGAATGCGATGAAGTAGCTTATCAAGCTTCCGGTGATGAGCAGCAGCAGCATACTGACCATAAGCAGAACAGCGCCGATCAGAATCATCGCTTTTGGAGACCATTTGAGTTTCTTCATCTGCAGGCCCTGCGTGACAATCATGGCGACTCCGCTGATCATTAAACTAAGGGAGATCATACGGGCTGTTTCCTGGGTCGCCAGGCCAAGCTGATCCTGATAATAAAACCCGCCGATGACTTGTACCGTAATGATGCCCAGCATGGTGGCCAGGCCCGCAAATAAATAAAGACGAACTCCTTTTTGGAACGGATTCACACGGGGGGCCTTCTGCTGAATGACCGGTTTTGTGGCAGGGACAAGGTAAAGAACAGCAACCACAGCGATTACCGGCAGAAGGGCACCAGCATACAGCGGGGCGATCAGGCTGATGAGCGCAAACCCGCCGGCAATAGCAGGACCCAATACTAAGCCTAACCCGTTAGCCGCGCCAAGCAGTGCCATTCCGGCGGAGCGGCCTTTCTCGTCGGTCACATCGGCGATATACGCCTGAGCCGAAGAGGGAACCGCCGGAATAAAGAAACCCACCATAGCCCGCGTAACAATGAGCAGAAGAATAAGCAGCACACCGGAGATCCTATCATGAAGACCCAGGTACATAACCGCAGTGAATAACATATAACTAACGAACATGCCAATAAAACCAAATACAATGACAGGCTTCCTGCCCTTGGAATCACTTAAATCTCCCCATACCGGTCCCATGACGGCCATTGCGATGGAACCTAGGGATATGATTAAGCCGGAATGCGTCTCGCTTAATCCCAATTCTCTGATCAAGGGCGGCATAACGGGAGCGATGATCATTAATCCGACCATGGCGACAAATACGCTGAAGAACATGCCGATCCGGATTCTAGCCATTCTATTGTTTCCTCCTATCGTTCCGATTTGAAGCAACATTACGTTGTGAACATTGCTATTCATAAGCCTAAAGTATACTATCGATTACTCGCTACCTGCTGGCGGATAAAGTTGTGGCGGAACGGATTATATTAACGGATAGGATGAATGGCTTTCCTATTCTTCTGTGTATTATTGAGAAACTATAAGGTGGTACTGGAAGAGGACCATAGTAGTTCAGGCAGCAGGTTCAGAAGCTTTACCAGCGTATGGGCCCGTTGTTCCAGCGTTCTGCCTCCAACACATGAACGAGTCCGTTTCGGACAGCCGGCAAGTTGCCCCATAACGGGGACTGCATCATGACTTTCGCGGCTTGCTTCGATATGGAATTGCCGGGAATAAGCATAAAGATACGGTCACCGGCGTAGAAGGGCAGCTCCTCAGTCGAAATTGTACGGGCGGTTGACTGAATGGTGGTGCCAGCCGTATCTTGCTGAACGAAGCGGGCTCACTACTCCCATTGCATGCCATTAGCATGAGACTCATCAACGTCAGGATGCTGATGGTTAAGAGTAACTTTTCAGCTGAAAAGATAGTTATAATTAGAGAGGTAGCGAAGTCAGGCAATCATCATTTTCCGAATAACAAATTCGAAGGAGGCTGTAACATGCTTTCCATTGTGAAAGGGCCGTACCTGCAAAACCCGACCGGACACACCATGACCGTAATGTGGGAAACAACTTACCCAGCAACTTCCAGGGTGGACGTCTTGCATGCCGAGAGAATACATAGCGGACATCAAGGGAACTACAAGCAGCCTGTAGACCTATTCGGTACTTTTGCTGAAGAGTCTCCAACACGGATACACCAAATCACCGTGGAGGGCCTCGAGCCTGGAACCACTTATTATTACAAGGTCTACTCCCAGCATGAATCGGATGAGATTGAGTCGGATTTTTATATATTCAAGACGGCAGCAGGACAAGGTAAGCCATTCTCTTTTACGGTGACCAGTGAAACTGGAGGTTATAGCGGGTTCGATTCAACTGACGGTCGTATCAATCAGAGAATTTTCAGCTTGATGAAGCAGTATCGGCCCGATATCGCTTTGTTTGTAGGAGATGTCGTCAATGATGGAAAGAATGAGGAAGATTGGAATAAGTACTTTTTCGATCCTGGCCGTGATTTTCTCGTGGATACACCCTTTTATAGCTGTTTGGGGAATCACGAGGACAACGCTTCCTGGTATTATGATCTCTTTGCATTTCCGGAACCGAAGAATTTTTATGCCTTTCATTATGGGGATGTTCATTTCATCTGCTTGGACAGTACGGATTTCATTAGAAAAGAAGATTATCCCCACAGCTCAGGCGAGATGAGTCCGGGGAATGCGCAGTATGATTTCTTGGTGCACGAATTATCGAGCAGCGTTTCAAGATGGAAAATTGTATTCTTTCACTACCCGCCTTATGTTTCAGGTGGTTATCAGGTTGAGGATTTACGTCAGCTATGCCCGCTGTTGGAGAAATATGGGGTAGATCTGGTTCTCAACTCGCACACCATTGTGTACGAACGTAGTCACCCGCTAACCAAAGGAAAAGTGGATTATGACAACGGGATCGTCTACATCGTTGCGGGCGGTGCTGGTGCCATGCCGAACTGGCTTCTCCCTAAGCGAGAATGGCATACATCGCAGTCTTTGGCGGTGCCTCATTTTCTGCAGGTCATTGTAACGGAGGATCGTTTGGAGATTCGTGCTATCGACGATGAAGGTCGGTTGTTTGATCAGCTGAGGATACGGAAAAATGCCGAGGGTGAGCGGGATTACATTTAGGCCGGATTGTTTTAGGCCTCCCAACGCGATGGAAGGAGGGAGAAACATTGGAGTCGATCGCATTTATTTTGTGCATTGGTTTTGTATTGGTAATCGTATATTTAAGGGCGATCTTGATTGCATTGTGGGACATCCGAAACGAGTTAAGGAAAGATAAGGGGGGGGACCACTAGTCAGAGAAAACAAAATATATCCAGGATAACGGATAGAAGGCGGAGATCCTGAAGATTGATCCCTCCAGTTGCTCTAATGGGATGAGCTCCGAGTGGTAAAACCACGATCATATTTTTTGCTGGATATGCTTGGGGATTGTGATTCTCAAGAATTAAACATGCAAAAAATATGTGTGAAATAAGTTTTGAATAAAAATCTATTATAATGTATATTTATTCCCAACATATTAACGGGAGTGATATACATGCACAAACGGATCGAAGAATTGACGCTAAATGCTTGGCCAGCACTTCAAACCGTGGTCCATCATGGCTGGTTGTTACGATTTGCTGATGGGTATACGAAGAGAGCTAACTCGATTAACGCACTGTACTCAGAGCAATCGATGGACCTGCATGCACAGATTCTTCAATGTGAGAAATACTATGCTCAAGCCGGACTTGATGTTATTTTCAAAATCACTCCGTTTAATCCGCCCGGTTTGGACTCTGCTTTAGATGGTTTGGGTTATTCATTGCTTGAGCCATCCAGCGTAAAAGTATTGGATGATCTGAATGATATCGCCATTCCAACACATGATGAAATCCTGATTCAAGAGCATTTAGACGAGCGTTGGCTAACAATCTTGGGTGAAATAACGGGGCTCCCAGATAAGAATCTAGCGATAACTAGAAAGCTATTAAGTCAATCCGTTATACCATATGGTTTCTTTACGCTTTATGATCAATCCAAACCGGTAGCATGCGGAATAGGTTCAATAGAAGAGGGAATCCTGGGACTCTATGATATTGCTGTATTGCCATCCTCAAGAAATCGGGGATTCGGCAAACAGCTGATGCTTCATATTCTTCAATGGGCCAAAGCGAAAGGAGCTTCAAGCAGTTATCTACAAGTGGTACAACATAATGTTCCAGCTAACCGTCTGTATGATGGTCTGCAATATAAAGAGATTTATACATATTGGTATAGATGTAAGAACGTAAGGGATTAAGGCATTCAGCGAAATCGCCTCGATATTTGCGTTACGAAAGGGTCCCGTTTGACAGCAGATGTATAATCATGGAAAAGACTATGCCGGATGAGCTAAGCTTGGATTATGCTCTCTAAACCGGGTCAATTCTAGTAGAAAGAGGTTATATTATGTTCGATTTATCTTCCAAATATTATGATGTCATCTATAGCTCTAAGGATTATGAGCAGGAAGCACGGCAGGTTCGTGATTATCTCGTGAATCAGGGAAAAGAGTGTGGGGCCATACTCGACGTTGCCTGCGGAACAGCAGAGCATGCTGTTTTCCTAAAGCCATATTATGATGTGGATGGAATTGATCTAAATCCCGAATTCATCTTGATTGCAAACTCGAAACATCCTGAGGATCATTATTCAGTTGCTGATATGACCCAATTTCACTTGGAAAGGAAATATGATGTAGTTATGTGTCTATTCAGCTCTATCGGTTATGTGAGGACGCTGGATCTGCTGGTGAAAACCCTTATACAGTTCAAGACACATCTGAACGAGGATGGAGTCATTTTGGTTGAGCCATGGTTTACTCCGGATGTATGGACTGTTGGAAGAGTCGATACAATCACGGTTGAGCGTCAAGGCATCCATATGAGCAGGATGAGTCATTCGGATCGCGAAGGCAATATCTCGATTATGAAATTCGAATATTTGTTTGGCAGCGAGCATGGAATTGAGCATAACACAGAGGAGCATCGCTTGGGGCTCTTCACCGTGGAGGAGATGATCAAGGCATTCCAAGAGGCGGGACTGGATGTGGAGCATGATCCACAAGGCTTGATTGGAAGAGGTATGTATATTGCCCGTGTGTCGAAGTAAAAAGGAGGCAGCGATATGTACACCTATAGGCCGCTGATGGACAAAGATCTACTAGCGATTTGCAACTTTCCCCAAACGCCAGAAGAGCTGCTGTATATAAGTCCCAGATCGGAGTTTCCTTTGACGCCCGAGCAAATCCTGAGTTTGCTCGAGAATCGTTATGAGCCTACGGTTTTGATAGAGGAAACCACGGGGCAGGTGATCGGTTATGCGAATTTTTATAAAGAGACGGATGGGACTCTGTGGCTTGGCAATGTTATCGTTGCTCCATCACACAGAGGACGAGGAGCAGCTCAGAAGCTGATGCAGACCATGATAGCCATTGCCAGGGACAAATATAGGATGAAACAAATTCATCTTAGCTGTCATAACACGAATTCAAGAGGGCTTGTTTTTTATCATAAGCTTGGTTTTGAGCCTTTTGATGTGCGTATTACAACTATAGATGGTCATCGAAAAATGATTACTATTCAGATGAGACTGAATTTGGTTTAAGATGAATATGTATGAATTTCATCTGCTATTAGGGTGAAAGGGGGAACTAGGTATGAGGATCGTGCAAGCGGTGTTGTTTGATTTTGATGGTACTTTAGCCGATACGCTGCCAGTCTCGTTTAATGCCTTCCGAGCGGTATTCTTGAAATATGAAGGAAAGCTGCTGACAGATGCAGAGATCGTGCAGACCTTCGGTCCGACGGAGGAAGAAATTATTACGAATCATATTTCGAACCCAGCACACGTAGATGAAGCCATCGAATATTATTACGAAGTCTTCGAGAAGGATTTGCATGAACATGTTCAATTGTCAGAAGCGATCCAAGCTCTTATATTGAAGTTATCTGCCTTACGAATACCCATGGTAATTATTACTGGCAAAAGTAGAAGATGCCTGGATATTTGTCTGCAAAATCTTAAATTGACGGGTTATTTTGTCGCTACGATCGCGGGAGATGAGGTCAAGCGATCCAAGCCCGACCCTGAAGGGATATTCAAAGCGCTTGAGACCCTGAAATTGAGCACGGAAGAGGTAGTCTTTGTCGGTGACAGCGATGCGGATATAACAGCAGGCAAATCAGCCCAGGTATTGACCATTGGGGCGCATTGGTTTGATACGGTTCAGAATGCACATTTCGGCGTTAAACCCGATGATATTTATACGCGGCCCGATCAGTTGATCGCGCTCGTTACCGGGAGCCTAAGTAATTAAACGAATAGATGCAGGAGGACGATTTTGTATAACAAGCCTACTAATGATTGCCAAGATAAACCCTTTATCATTGAATGTGAGGACATCCTGCTCAGAGAGTATATGATGGAAGACCTTGATGCGATCTACCAGATCACACATGAACCGGAGATCCGGACGTTTCTGCCCGGTTGGGACGTGTCCAGAGAACAGCGGCAGGAATGGCTAATTAACTATGAAATGGTGGAGAATCGGCAGTTCTTGAAAGCCGCTCAAGATGGCGGGGATGTTGGGCAGCTGCGCCTGCGGTTGGCTATCGTGTTAAAGGAAACCGGCGAGTGTATCGGATGGTGCAATACAGGACCCAAAGAAGAAATGCCCCTTCCCAACCGAGAGATCATGTACGGAATTTCCAACCGGTATTACAATAAAGGATATACAACTCAAGCTGTACAAGCGTTAATCCGTTACTTGTTTCAATATACAAGGGAGCGCGAGCTTAATGCTGTCGCTGCTCTTCATAATCACGCTTCCAATAGAGTCATTCAAAAAAACGGGTTTGAGTATGTGGGTGAGATTGAACTGGATCAGGAGCGACATCATCACTATAAACTTCGCAAAGTGGACATAAGGCAGCATGGAGACTAACAACTCTAATAGGGCGAATTGTTAAAGGTAAGCAGCATGTAAGGAGGCACAGCATTGCGATATAAGGTCATATTATTTGATGCAGACGATACGTTATACGACTATGCCAAAGCGGAGGCATTCGCGTTATCCGGTGTATTTGGCGAGATTGATCAGGAATGCACAGATGCTATCGTAGACAGTTACCGAAGCATTAACCAGAAGCTGTGGAACGAATTTGAGCAGGGGAGCGTTACTCAGAGCGAATTGCGTACGGCCAGGTTTGAACGCCTGCTCGCCGAACACGACATTCAATGCGATTTGGATGCTGAAGCTTTTAGCAATGCCTACATAAAGTATCTAGGACAAGGCTCCTTTCTGACGGAAGGAGCAGAAGAGATCTGCAGGCAACTGGCCGAACGCGGACAAAGAATGGCCATCATCACAAATGGAATCAAGGAAGTGCAATTTAATCGAATCAGCGTGTCGCCGCTATGTGATTCCTTTGAATGTATTATTGTATCAGAGGATGCCGGGTCTCAAAAGCCTCACGAAGGCATCTTTGATTATGCGTTTGATAAACTGGATTCTCCTGAGAAGATGGATGTTCTCATTGTTGGTGACTCATTAACTTCAGATATACTAGGAGGCATTCGTTACGGGATTGATACTTGCTGGTATAACCCGCAGCGCAAGTCAAATCCGACATCCATCAAGCCCAAGTATGAGATTCATACGCTCGGAGAGCTGCGTGATATAATTTCATCGGAATGACCAGCAGGGGATGACGTAGGAGAGACGGTACATGCATTTTGTACAGTACATCGTGCGCACAGGTTTAAGCAAAATTTTCGATATCGATTATCACCATTATCTCTTCGTATCCTGCAGACAGTGCGGGTTCGTGGAAGTATTCAATCCCGATGTGCTTAGAGGTCATAAGTCCGGTGTGCTCGGAACGGTGTTAGATATCATATGGCGTTAGCATTATATTTCAGAATAGGAGAGAATAAAGCATGATACAGGCATTTATCTTTGATATGGATGGCGTCATTATTGACAGTGAACCGCTGCATTTTGAAGTGGATATTCAGGTGATGAAAGACTTTGGGTCAGCCATCACTCATGAAGATCTGGAGAAGTATGTAGGCATGACCAATCCCGAGATGTGGGCCGTCATTAAAAATGAATATCAGCTTAGCCAATCCGTTGCCGAAATTATTGAGTATCAATTGTCCAATAAAATAGAAATTCTCACGGGTAGGGAAATGGAGCCGATTGACGGCATACACGAACTTCTAGCGGAACTGAAAGCGCGTCAGATCCCAGCTGCCATAGCATCATCATCGCCGCCCGTATTTATTACGGCCGTATTGCGCAAGTTCAATCTTCTGGATCAGTTCGAATGCGTGGTGAGCGGTGAAGAGGTGGAAAGAGGAAAACCGGCCCCGGATGTATACCTTAAGGCTGCTGAGTTGTTGGGTGTGAAACCGGAGCACTGCATGGTGCTGGAGGATGCCCGGCATGGCGTCGCAGCAGCAAAGGCAGCCGGAATGAAATGCATCGGCTTCGTAAACCCGAACTCGGGCAATCAGGATTTGTCGCAAGCTGATTATGTCGTGAACTCGATCCGGGAAGTCCCAGGGATTTGCCAATTTGAATAGTTAAAAAGATGAAAGAGTTTAACAGTTTGGCCGCGTGTTTTGGCTAAACTGTTTTTTATTTGATCCTGCAGGTTATAAACCCAACTTTTTGATCATACAACTCGTTTATACTATATCTACTATATTAGATCTACTATTAGTATCTAGACCTAAGTCTAGGTTCAATTTCGTCTGAAGACGGAAGGCATCCTTTTTCAAACATGATATCCTTACATTAACATGGTACGAGAGAGGGAATGGAACGAATGAATTCGAACTTGAGTTTGACCAACGAGGTCACGCAATATACTTGCTGCCTGATTGGCAGCCAAGCAGAGGAGAAAAGCCTGGATGGATTTTCTACGTAATTTAGGCGATATCGGATTATTCATTCATGCTATGATCGATGCGATTATTTTTCCAATTCCGGCATTGTTCTCACAGCTTTCTTTGAGTGCTTTGAGTCCGGATCGTGCGATCTGGCTCGCCTCAATCGGTTTTGTCGGATGCTTAATCGGTACGCCGATCGGATATGGAATTGGCAAGGCTTCCGGGGGCCTGGTCCTAAACAAGATCATGAAGCGAAAATGGTATGATTCTGCAACCGCCTTATTCACCAAGCATGGGGAAGCCGCTATTCTAGTCGGTGCATTCACGCCAATTCCCTTCAAAATTTTTACCATTCTATCCGGTTGCATGAGTTATCCCCTATGGAAGCTTCTCAGTTATGCAGCTCTCGGACGTGCTGTGAAGTTCTATACTGTAGGTGTGTTGTTCTACGTGTATGGCCGTACAGCTGAGAATATGGTGGACAGTGTGTTAACCATTATTCTTTTGTCAGTCGGTGCTCTGATTGGGGGTATCTGGCTAACCGTACGCTACGTAAAGAACCGTAAGAAAAAACGTTCGGAAGTCCAAAGCGTGCAAGGACAAGAGGATTCAATTGACGTTACGGCAGGTAAGAATGAATGATTGAGGGAGCTCGAAGAGCGGATCTTCGGGTATCCCCCTCTGATTGCAATTATCATATAACGTTAGATAAGGAGTAATATCCATGAGATCCATGAATGAGCAAAAAATCATCGTATTAACCGGAAGTCTGGGAGAGGGTCATAACCAGGCATCAAAGGCCATTATGGAATCCGCAAAAAGAAACTACCCTCATCTGCGCGTTAAAGTTATTGATTACATGGAATTAACCCATCCCAGGCTGCATGTGGCCGGACAGTTTTTCTTTGTGCAGTGGATGAAGCATTTCCCATCTGTTTACGGATATCTTTTTCAAAAAACTCGTGAAGAAAACGCGCTGATCCATATGCTGAAACGTTCCAGCACCTTTAGTCTGCATAAACTGGGAACGATGCTGGAGGCGGAAAAGCCAGCTATCGTGGTCAGCACATTTCCTCCGGCAGCGGCGGGGATGTCCCTGCTGAAGGCGATGGGGTACACAGATGTACCAACAGTTACCGTGATGACGGATCATACAGATCACAGTTACTGGATTCATTCGCATACGGATTATTATATGGTAGGTTCCGACAGGGTGAAGTCAGCGTTGGAGCGCAAAGGCGTACCGAGCGCCAAAATATCCATGACCGGTATTCCTGTCCATCCGCTTTATAGTCAACCGGTGGATCAGGACCAGCTTCGAGCGTATTATGGCTTGAAAACATCGGAGAAGGTAGTCCTGATTATGGGCGGCGGGGAAGGAATGATCGATAAAGAAATTATCGAGCTAATGAAATCAAGGAGATACCCGCAACATGTACGTTTTATGGTGGTATGCGGTCGCAATATGAAGCTATATCAAACGCTGCTGGAGGATTTTGCCGATCATCCACAAATTAAAGTCATGGGCTATGTGGACCGCATGCATGAATTGATGGCGATGGCCGATTTGATGGTGACCAAGCCGGGAGGACTTACGATTTCCGAGGCGCTTACGATGAAGTGCCCTATGTTGCTGGTTAAACCTTTGCCTGGCCAAGAACAGGATAACGCAGATTATCTGGTTGGCATTGGGGTGGCACGCCAAGCAATGGCAGGAGAACTACAGCATCAATTATTGACTTTAATGACGAGTCCTTCCATTCTGCAAGAGATGAAGCGAAAAGCAGCCATGAATACACATAAGGATTCGGCGCGATCAGTTCTGACAAGATTGATGGATATTCAGCAAAATTACCGTCCTTCAAGAGAGTGGGCTGATGTGAATCCGGTGCCATATGAGGTGCTTAACAGGGAAGTTTATGCTAATGAGTCTCGGCATCATTACTGAAAAATGCGGATGAATATGGCATAGCATGGGACGTATTTTCTTTGAAGTGCTTTTGATTTTATGTAGTATGAGCACCCTACATAACGAGTTTACTGCTCCGCCTTCTGGCGGAGTTTTTTATATGGATCCCGATGTCGTAATATCTAACTTGGTTGTCGCAATCTTACACTGTGAATCAGGCGATTCGTGTGATAGATTAATTGCATGATGTCTTAATATTAGATACTGAGGTGACCAGAATGATTAGAATCGGTAAAATTAGTTATTGGCATGTGCATGCATGGGATTATACGAAACAAGCGCAGGAGCATCCGGATACTCAAATCGTAGCGGTATGGGATGAGAATCCCGAGCGCGGAAGAGAAGCCGCTGAGAAGCAGGGTGTGACTTTTTATGAATCTTTGGATGAAATGCTGAAAAGCGACGAGATCGATGGTGTAATCGTAGATGCTCCTACATCGATGCATAGAGAAGTGATGCTGAAAGCTGCGGCGGCAGGCAAACATATTTTCACGGAAAAAGTAATCGCTGCTACCCTGCAAGAGGTCAATGACATCATCCGTGCTGTGGATGAGAATCAGGTGAAATTAACGGTTTCGCTGCCGCGTCTGAACGACGGCTATACATTGGCAATTCGCAAGGTATTGGAAGAAGGATTACTGGGCACTGTAACGCTTGTCCGGGTACGTTTATCTCATAATGGCGCAACTGCCGGCTGGCTGCCTGAACATTTTTACAGCTTGGAGGAATGTCGAGGAGGAGCATTGATTGACCTGGGATGTCATCCAATGTATTTGACACGCCTGTTCCTCGGTGAAGAAGCGGTCGATGTTCATGCCAATTTTGGATACATTACAGGTAAAGAGGTTGAAGACAACGCGGTAGCTACTCTCTCCACGGCTTCAGGTGCTGTGGGCGTGGTAGAGGCCGGTTTTGTGAACAGCTTCTCGCCGTTTACTATTGAGATTCATGGAACGGATGGAACGATTCTGTACGGAACACCGGACGACAAGCTTCTGATTCGTACAACGAAGAAAGAAGAGTATTCGAACAAGTGGGTGGAACTGCCGGTTCCTGCAAACCGTGCAAGTGCATTTGAACAATGGGTGACACATATTCAACAAGGTACATTGGCAGAAGAGAATATCGCTTATGCGGTTGAGTTAACCAAACTGATGGAGGCGTCCAACCGTTCGGCTAAGGAGCATCGCGCCGTTCGATTGGATGAATTGCAGGGATAAGAATTAGGGATGATACTGCCATATGAATAATCATTTTTCGTATGAACGAATGAAAGATCGGCAGGATGCTTTGGAACGACTCGATTTGAAGGTGTATTGGGGACGCTATGAGATCCGGGTTCTACGGTTCCATCTCACGACCTTCCCGCCAGGAAAGATTGTGTCCTTCCATAAACATGCAGAGTATGAATTCCATTTCATACCACGCGGCAAAGGAACGGTTATTATGGACGAGCAGCCTTATGCCCTGCGTGAAGGCATGTTCTATCTCACGGGTCCGAATGTGCTTCATTATCAGGAGGCTGATCAAACGGAAGCGATGGATGAATTATGTCTGCATGTGGACATTATTCCGCTTGAAGAGGTAGCTAATGATACGAATCAGGTAAGGCCGATGTCGGACCCATGGGAAATTGCAGAAGCTGATGATTGCATGGAGAAGCTGCGGGGGATGCCTCTGAAGCCAACGATGGATATCCATCGTGCGATGCCTTATTTTCATGAGGCTTATCAAGCTTCCCAGGAGAGGTATCCGGGTCTGTACACCACGATCAAGCAGTGCATTATCCAGATATTACTGCGTGCAGTACGCGCATATGAGTCCGAGCCAACGGAGGCTGAATTACCCTCAAGAGATATGAAGGCTTACCGTTATCAACTGGCACTGGAATATATTTATGCGAACTCATCGGGTGAGATCGTGCTGGATGACGTCGCTGAGAAGCTGCATATCAGCTCAAGGCAGCTGCAGCGTATATTCAAGGAACAGGCGGACGGGCATTCGTTCAGTGAAATCCTTGAGCATGTGCGACTTGAAGCGGTCTGCCGGAAACTGATCGAGACCACATGGCCGATCGATAAAATCGCCATGCATGAGGGATTCTCAAGCGGCAGTTATCTGCATACTGTATTTCGTAAACGATATGGGTATACACCATCAACCTATCGTGCAAAGAATGTGAAAGTGTAGGGGGAGTATCAGCCATGGGCAAAATCATACGAATTGGAATCATTGGAAGCGGCGGCATTGCGGGGGAGCACGCTAAATATTACAAAAAGATTGAAGATGTACAGATCGTCGCCGTGGCTGATATTTTACCTGGTAGAGCCGATCAATTTATTGAGCGTTGGGGTTTGCAGGGAGCGATCGGGTTCGATGATCATCGCAGATTGTTGGATCTCGACCTGGATGGCGTCAGCATCTGTACGCCAAATGTCGCTCACTATAGAACAACCATTGATGCACTGTCGGCGGGTAAACACGTCATGCTTGAGAAACCGATGTCGGTCACTTTAGATGAAGCGATCGAGATGGTTAAGCTCTCAAAGAAGACCGGGAACATGCTGAATGTTGGCTTCCAGCCACGTTATGACCCCAATATGGGAATCATTAGAGATTTTGTTCAGAACGGTGAGCTCGGAAAAGTCTATTATGTTGAAACCGGTGGCGGGCGTCGCCGAGGCATGCCGGGCGGTACATTTATCCGACAAGAAATTTCCGGGGCCGGAGCTATGGCGGATATCGGATGTTATTCTCTGGATATGGCGCTTAGTGCCCTAGGGTATCCTAAACCTCTAACGGTATCGGCCTACACTTCGAACTATTTTGGAACGAATCCCAAATATCATGCGGAACACGCATCATTTAATGTGGAGGATTTCGGCGTAGCCATCGTTCGGTTCGAAGGGGATCTTGTCTTGAACTTCAAAACATCCTGGGCTATGCATATGGATACCTTAGGTGCGACGATGTTCCTCGGGACCGATGCAGGCTTGAAAATTACGCCGGCAGGTTCGGGACCTTGGAGCGGTGTATGGGATGGGCAGGTAGGATCCATCTCTTTGTTCCACGATATACAAGGACATCACACGGAGAGTCCTATTCCGCTGATGAACCATCAGCTCAACGTATTTGAGGAGAAAATCAAGGATTTCGTCCGCGCAGTTCGTGAAGGTAAGCCCGCTCCCATTCCGGGTGAAGAGGTGCTTCGCAATCAAGCGATTTTGGATGGAATCCTCCGTTCTTCGCAAAGCAAGAGAGAAGTGGAGATTCATATTCCGGATCTATAAAAAGAGACGAAAGCCGCGCATACCAGCGCGGCTTTTTTTCTGATAATATAATCTTGACCGACAAGAAAAAGATTCCATTTATTTGAGGGATATGATAGTATAAGCGCGAACAATTGTTCTTCGTGTGAAGGTGACTGGAGCCATGCCGATGGTGCATATAATTGATATTTTTGATAGATCAAGTTGCTGATATGAGCACAAATGGCCTGGGCAGTTCCTTTGTAAGAACAAATAGATATGAGGTGGCATCTTTGATTGTTGTAAGTGCTTGTTTATCCGGTTTGAAGGTTCGTTATAATGGTTCAGACTGCTTGGACAAGAATATCGAACAGCTTGTAAAAGCCCAGAAGGCTGTAACCGTATGCCCTGAGCTCCTTGGTGGATTCTCAATTCCGCGTGAGCCTGCCGAAATTGTTGGTGGGACAGGGGATGATGTTCTATCTGGGCATGCCAGAGTGGTTGAATTGTCGGGAAGAGACGTGACTGAGAGGTATATAGAAGGTGCGCAGCAGGCGCTCAGAACGGCACGGGAGCTTGGAGCCTTATTGATCGTATTGAAAGAGGACAGTCCATCTTGTGGCAGTTCAAAGATATACAACGGTGAATTTGACAATAAGAAGATAGCCGGCTCGGGCGTAACAACAGCACTTCTGCGCAGGGAAGGTTACACGGTGATCTCTGAACATGAGCTCAGTGCCTATGCAGCCCAGCCGGAATATGCATCCCTTTTTTCAGCAAGTTAAGTTGTAGTATTATTAATGGTATATGCGATTTCGTCCTGATCCATTAAATATGATAGAATTATCATATCAACTTCTTATAGTGTTGAGATTCTTTATATTGGAGGGAACTATGGAGCTTATTAATCAAACAGAAGTACAGCAAATGATTGATAAATTGAAGGATCAGGATTTATATATTCATCTTGAGATGACGACAGGTGCCTATGCAGCACATTATGACAGCACCAAGCATCCTGCAGCTAACTTTATAACGAATGCCATCATTCGTTACAGCCATGGTGCCATATCCGGTAATGGACCTTATCGGGTTGGCTTGAAGATGAATCATGGCTGGGTGTACACGGAAGGGCTCACCCATTTTGAACAGGCCGATACGGACCGTCTGATCATGGCGGGTCATGACAATCAGGGCAAGCTGGTCGTTGCTTTACAGCTGAGCCGGAAGCCTTTTTAATAAGGGGAAGGAGACGAGACTATGGAGCAAAACATACTGGTCATATTGCCGCATCCGGATGACGAAGCATTTGGTTTATCCGGCACGTTGGCTAAATATATTGTTGAAGGCGCGCATGTTACCTATGCTTGTTTAACACTTGGAGAAATGGGGCGCAACATGGGTATCCCTCCGTTTGCGAACCGTATTACACTGCCGACCATTCGTAAGGCAGAATTGGAAGAATCCTGTAAAGCTATCGGCATACAGGATTTAAGATTGCTTGGTTTTCATGATAAAACGATTGAATTTGAGGATCAAGAAAGACTGGATAGCGTAATTGCATCATTAATTGAGGAAGTAAAACCGTCATTGGTTTTCACTTTCTATCCAGGATACAGCGTTCATCCTGACCATGATGCCACAGGCGCAGCTGTCGTTCGTACCATTCAGAAGATGCCAGCAGAGGATAGACCGTTGGTTCAATGCTTGGCGTTCTCGAACAACTGCGAGCAGGAGCTTGGCAAACCGGATGTTTACCAAGATGTGTCCATGTTTATGGTGCAGAAGTTGAACTCCATTCAAGCTCATCGCTCTCAGTTCCAAGCAGCCGAGTTGATGGGTAAGAAACAGATGAAAGCCAAGGAAGTTGAGCAGCGCTTCGGAACAGAGCGCTTCTGGACGTATACATTCGCATAATGTCCATCTTGTAATGGACGATAGAAAGAGCCACAGGAATCTGTGGTTCTTTTTGTTTGGTCTGTTATGTTATGGCTTGGTGGGTCCCTCTAAAGCAGGCAGTGTCTGAATCCAACTTCAGGCACTATGGACTGCTGATGGAAAGAGGGTATAGTGTTCCTTTTAGGCAGAAGGAAGTTTTTCCGGTCTCTTCTGAAACAACGAGTACCAAGGCATCGCACATTTCAGATAGTCCAATAGCTGCACGATGACGCGTACCAAGCTTCCGGTCACCATAGGTTTTGGATGTTAAGGGCAGCACGTTTGCGGCAGAAATAATCATATCTTTACGTACAAGCACGGCTCCGTCGTGCAGGGGACTGCCGGGAACGAATATGGATTCAAGCAGGGGACTTGTAATTTCGGCGGATAAAGGGATACCTGGCGTCATTAACGAGTCCAGCTGATCTTCCCGTTGAATGACGATGAGTGCGCCCCGCTTTTTTTGAGCGAGATGATATATGGATCTGGCGATTTCCTGATATTTGCTTGTGAAGGGAAAGAGAAAACAATTGAGATAATACGTAGAGGATATGGATTCAGCTTCCATAAATTTTGTTCTTACCATGTGGAGTTCGCCCAGCAGACAAGAACTGTTATCGTCTAAATGAACGATCACCTTTGTTAAATGTCCTGTAATGTCCGTGAGCTGTTCCTTCAATTTGTGTTTAAGCGGTGTAAAATTACAATTCTGATCTAGCATCCGTTATCCCTCCTTATCATGTTTATGATGACCATTTCCCCATATCGATATTCTATATTGAGGGCCGTTCTCCACATCTAGTTAAACACGATTCGTCAATTTATCAATAAAACTGATAAATGCTATAAGAAGATTGGAATTGACCCTTCCATCAAGCTGTGATAGGTTCAGAGGAGAAATAAATTAATTGTATCGTAATAGTAGGAATTAATCATGGGCGCTTTTGAGAGGTGGATATAGTTTGGAACTCCAAGTAACGAACAGTCCTTTTAATCAGGAACAGGTGGAATTGCTAAACCGCTTGCTGCCGACTTTGACGGAATCGCAAGCGACCTGGCTCAGCGGTTTTATCGCTGCGCTGCAGACAACGGCTGCGAGTGCAGCCATTGCAGCTGTACCACAGCAAAACACTGCGGGAGCGGTGCCGACAAAGGTAGCAGCCGAACCTAAAGAAGTTACGATCTTATACGGATCGCAGACAGGCAATGGGCACGGATTATCAAAGAAATTGTCTAAGAAACTTGAAGAGACAGGACTTACGGTCACTTTGTCTTCAATGAGCGATTTTAAACCGAATAATCTGAAGAAGCTGCAGAATCTTCTTATTATTGTAAGCACGCACGGAGAGGGCGAGCCGCCAGATAATGCGATTCCGTTCTACGAATTCCTCCATAGCAAGCGTGCACCTCAAGTAGAGCAGCTGCAATATTCGGTATTGGCGCTGGGAGATACTTCTTATGAATTCTTCTGTCAGACGGGTAAAGATTTTGACAAGCGACTAGAGGAATTAGGCGGCAAACGCTTGACGGCTAGAGTGGATTGTGACGTGGATTTCGATGAGTCTGCCGCAGAATGGATGAACCAAGTATTGTCGTCGTTGAATGAGGCTGGCGCCGGGTCTAACCAAACAATCAGTGTGAGTGCTACAGCCTTGAGCGAGGATACGGAGTCGGAATATTCGAGAAGCAATCCGTTTCAAGCCGAGATCCTGGAGAATTTGAATTTGAATGGAAGAGGATCCGACCGAGAGACGCGCCATTTGGAAATTTCTCTTGAAGGATCGAATTTACAATATGAACCGGGAGACAGCATTGGAATCTACCCGGAGAATCATCCTCAGCTGGTAGATGACCTTATCTCAATCATGAACTGGAATGCAGATGAGGTGGTCGTAGTTAAGAACGGGGAAGCAAGAACGCTTCGGGACGCCTTACTGCGCCATTATGAAATTACGGTTCTTACGAAACCTCTAATTGAGCAAGCGGCCAAACTCTCAGGAAATGAGGGGCTGAGCAAACTGCTTGAGCCTGGTCATGAACAAGAACTGAGAACTTATATCGACGAGCGGGATTTGCTTGATCTGGTTCAGGATTATGGACTTCAACACTTGCCTGCAAGCGATTTTGTATCCATATTACGCAAGATCCCAGCTCGCCTGTATTCTATTGCCAGCAGCTCGAAAGCATTCCCGGATGAAGTCCACATTACCGTTCGGAGTGTTCGTTATGAAGCTCATGGCCGACAACGATATGGAGTGTGTTCGGTCCAAATGGCAGAACGACTGGAAGCCGGAGACTCGCTTCCTGTTTATATCCAGCACAATCCGAATTTTAAGCTGCCTGAGAATCCGGACACGCCGATTATTATGATCGGACCTGGTACAGGCGTTGCTCCATTCCGGGCCTTCCTTGGGGAGCGGGAAGAAACGGGCGCAGAAGGAAAGTCTTGGCTGTTCTACGGAGATCAGCATTTCGCGACCGACTTCTTATACCAGATTGAATGGCAGCGCTGGTTAAAGGATGGGGTGCTGACACGCATGGATGTGGCCTTCTCACGGGATACGGACAAGAAAGTATATGTACAGCACCGGATGCTGGAGAAGAGCAAGGAGCTGTATCAGTGGTTGCAAGAAGGAGCATGCGTATACGTCTGCGGCGATGAGAAGAAGATGGCTCATGATGTGCATTCCGCCCTTGGCACTATACTTGAACAAGAAGGCGGTATGAGTCCTGAAGAAGCAACGGAATATCTGGCGCTCATGCAGCAGCAGAAACGTTATCAACGGGATGTATATTGAGGTGCATACCGTGATTGCGAGAGGAGATAAGAAACATGTCTGATAATAATCTGTTATCGCCAAATAGTGCACCCCACAGTGATGTGGAAGATATAAAGCGTCGCAGCAACTATTTGCGCGGTAGCCTTGTAGAAACTTTAGAGGATCGTATAACGGGATCCATTCCGGAAGATGATAACCGGCTGATGAAGTTCCATGGAAGTTACATGCAGGATGACCGGGATTTGCGTAACGAACGACATAAGCAAAAGCTGGAGCCCGCTTATCAGTTCATGCTGCGGGTTCGTGCTGCCGGCGGAGTTGTAACACCCGAGCAGTGGCTGATGATGGATCGCGTTGCCCAGAAATATGCGAACGGGACGATTCGGTTAACAACGCGACAATCTTTCCAGCTGCACGGTGTGCTGAAGTGGAATATGAAGAGCACAATCCAAGAAGTCAATGAATCAATGCTTAGTACACTGGCTGCTTGTGGTGACGTCAATCGTAACGTGATGTGTAATCCAAACCCTTATCAATCCGAAATTCACTCCGAGGTGTATGAGTGGGCCCGCAAAGTCAGCAATCATCTTGACCCACGTTCACGTGCATATCATGAGATCTGGCTTGATGGCGAGAAAGTTGTAGACAGCCTTGCGGATGGAGCAGAACAGGAACCAATCTACGGTCCGGTATATCTGCCGCGGAAATTCAAGATTGGTATGGCCGTTCCGCCTTCCAATGATGTTGATGTGTACTCGCAAGACCTTGGCTTCATTGCTATCGTGGAAGACGGGAAATTGATTGGCTTCAACGTTTCGGTTGGTGGCGGTATGGGAATGACGCATGGTGACCCATTAACCTACCCACAAGTGGCAAAAGTTATCGGTTTCTGCAAACCGGAACAGATCATTGATTTGGCCGAGAAGACGGTCATGATCCAGCGGGATTATGGAGACCGCGCGGTGCGCAAGCATGCTCGTTTCAAATATACGATTGATGACCGTGGGATCGACTGGTTTGTTAATGAGCTCAGTAATCGTCTGGGATGGAAGCTGGAGGAGGCAAGAGCTTATCATTTCGACCATAATGGAGATCGTTATGGATGGGTAAAAGGCAGCAACGGCAAATGGCACTTTACCCTGTTCATTCAGAACGGTCGCGTTAAGGACCAGGCCGATTACCTCTTGATGACAGGTCTTCGAGAGATTGCCAACATTCATAACGGAGACTTTCGTTTAACAGCAAATCAGAATTTGGTCATTGCCAACGTCAGCAGTCACAAGAAGAAAAAGATTGAAGAACTTATCAATCGTTATGGACTTACGGATGGCCATCATTATTCTGCATTAAGAAGAAATGCTATGGCGTGCGTATCCTTGCCAACCTGCGGTTTAGCAATGGCTGAATCCGAACGCTATCTCCCAACCCTATTGGACAAAATTGATCCGATACTGGAGGAAAATGGCCTTATCGAAGAGGATATCGTTATTCGTATGACAGGATGCCCGAATGGCTGCGCCAGACCGATGCTGGCTGAGATCGCATTTATCGGTAAAGCGCCAGGGAAATACAATATGTACTTGGGCGGCGGTTTCTCCGGACATCGCTTGAATAAGCTCTTCAAGGAGAACATTGGCGAGGCGGAGATTCTTGATTCGCTGCGTCCAATCCTTAAGCAATATGCCCAAGAGCGTCAGAAGGGCGAACATTTTGGTGATTTTGTGATTCGGGCAGGCATTGTAAAGGAAGTATTGGATGGTCAACAATTTCACGCGTAATTATACTTAGTTATTAACAACCCGGAGCTCTTCTTCTAGAAGGGCTCCGGGTTGTTATGTTCATCTCACCTCTTTTCTGTCTCGCCCCATACTTCAAACCAAAGAGCCGCCTCTTGAAATTGGGAGGCGGCTCTTTTTTGCTACTCATTGCTCCAATACGCCGGTGGTGCTCGTTTTCTTTTTAAACAATGGGATCAGCAGTGCTGAACCTATGAGGAGCAAGAGTGCGCTTGCTGCATAGACGAAGAACAGGGACAGCTGGTTTTTGAGCAATCCGCCCAGCGACATGCCCAGCACCATCATGCCCATAAAGATCGGGGTGAGGGCGCCGCCTACCCGACCAATATATGGCCCTTCCGTATTGTTTAGGATCAGGGTGTTGATTCCAATGTGGATGGTGGGGTAAAAGAATCCGTTAAGCACTAGAAGCAGCAGCGTAAACATGATGCTTGTTGACCAGCCGATTCCGAGGTTTCCGACAGCACTAACGGTCAGGCCAAGAGCTAGCAAGGTTTGAGGGCGGATTTTCTTGGCAAATGCCATGACGAACCCGCCTCCAACTAGCATCGCCACCCCATTGACGGTTAACAGCCATTGCAAGAATGACTTATCCTGACCGAGATTCTCCATCGTCACAAATATCGCGAGCGGCTGAATAAGTCCCGATGCCAAGCCAGCGGCGGCGAAGGCCGCACCTAGTGTTCGGAGCGTTTGATTACTCCATACATAACGAAGGCCTTCGATAAGTTCTTGCTGCAGGTTCTGTCGCTTGGATTGTGCCTCTTCCAGCATATCACGAGGCAGCAAAGCCAGAATCAAGCCAGAGCCCAGGAATAGCGTGCCTGTGGCGATCAGCGATATTTCTATGCCGTACTTTTGGTATACAAATGCGCCTGCGATCGGGCCGATAACCGTAAAGAAGGCAACCATGGATTGAAACATAGCCATTACGGACTGAAGCTGTTCAGCGGGCACATGCTGTTTGAACAGCTTCATCGCCGAGGGCTGGGAGAATTGTGACACGGTGGCAGAGAAGAACGTGAGTACCAGCAATGCCTGCCACGACCCATTATGAACGGCGATCAGCACGAAAAATACCGATAACGCAGACAAAACATCCGAACAGACCATGGTACGTTTAGGACGCCAGCGGTCCGCGAAAGTACCGCCGATGAAGGCAAACAAGAAAATAGGGGCGAATTCGGCTACGGATATGAGAGATACATACACTGGATTGTTGTCTGTCATGTCCGTAACGTATAACAGAATGGCGAAGTTGCGAACCCAAATGCCGAGGTTCAAGAGTACGCGTGAGAACACAACCGTTCGGACATACGGGTTGTTAAGCATAATGAATGACACTCCTTTCGTGGCCCGCATATTTCAGGCCGGACATTATAAAAAACAATCGAATGCGCATTTCGTTTGTTAATACATAGACATAATAATATTTTGTCTATAAATAATCAACATTAATTTTGTGGTTCCTATATATCGCTCGCCAAAAAGGCACTTCCCGCATCGGTTCATGCGCTTGAAGTACCTTCGAGTCTGATTGATTATTACGGGCATGTTTCTATTTTCCGGATCTGCGCTCTTAACCTTGTTCACAGGACTTAATAGAGATATAATGGACAAGGGTATTTATCGAATACCAGTTACAGATTCAACAATGAAAGTGAGCGAAATATATGGGTCGTAAATGGAATAATATTAAAGAAAAGAAAGCATCCAAGGATGCTAATACAAGTCGCGTCTATGCGAAATTCGGTGTGGAAATTTATGTTGCCGCCAAAAAAGGCGAACCGGATCCTGAATCCAACCGCGCCCTAAAGGTCGTTCTTGAACGTGCTAAAACGTATAATGTGCCTAAAGCTATTATTGACCGCGCCTTGGATAAAGCCAAAGGCAGCGGTGATGAGAATTATGAAGAGCTGCGATATGAAGGGTTCGGTCCGAATGGTTCCATGATCATTGTGGACGCATTAACCAACAATGTGAATCGTACGGCGCCGGCTGTTCGTTCTGCTTTTAACAAGAACGGCGGTAATATGGGTGTCAGCGGATCGGTATCTTATATGTTTGATCAAACGGCAGTAATTGGCGTGGAAGGCAAGACAGCCGAGGAAGTTATGGATCTCTTGCTTGAGGCCGATCTGGATGTCCGTGATATCCTTGAAGAGGATGAAGCAGTGATTGTATACGCTGAACCAGATCAGTTCCACGCGGTTCAAGAGGCGTTCAAAGCTGCTGGCATCTCTGACTTCACCGTAGCCGAGCTTACGATGCTGGCACAGAATTTTGTTTCCCTTCCGGAAGATGGACAGGCGCAATTTGAGAAGCTGATAGATGCACTTGAGGATCTTGAGGATGTTCAGCAGGTGTATCACAACGTTGAATTCGAAGAATAACCATATACAATTTGATTCATTAAAAAACCATCGTACCCAGCATTGCTGAGTACGATGGTTTTTGCTGTTACACGATGGATTCTAATTCTGCCAACAGGGGTAGCAGTCTATTCGTCAGCTTGAACCAGAATTACTTCGGCTGAGGTGATGGCTGGAATAGATTTCGTCATCATTAGGGAGTGGTAAGCCACGATTTTTGTACCTGGTTTCAGTTCTGATTCTATACCAAGAGCCGTAATCACTTGTGTATCTTCCGTAATGTTGAGGATGATATCATTGTCCGTAGATTGGTCGGAACCTACATTAATGTAGAGCTGGTCTTTCGACGTGCGATCTGAAGCTGCGATGGTGCCTTCAATCTTGGGAGCCGAAACTTCCGAAACCACAATCTTGTCCGCATGCGTGCGGGCAGGATAAATCATCGTCATGACTTGGCTGTAATGGGCTTCTATACGAAGACCTTCCTTCAAAGCTTTAGCCGTCAACGCTTTACCATTCGCGTCCACGATTTCTGTTTCTTTATCGACGGTTAGAATTACATAATTAACACCGCCTGTTTCAAGTGCCTGACCGATCAAGGTGATATTGTTATCGGACGTAGCTGTAATAATACCATTCGTTCCAGCCGGCTCTTCTTGTACAGGTGCTTCCGCTTCAGCTTGAATTTGAATATAGTTGGTGGTGGATTGAGGCGGCAAGCTCAATGCAACCGCAGGTCCATAGAAGGAACGGATGCTCATACCAGTCTTAAGATCACTGGCTTGCAGCGTGCTACCATCAGGAGCGATGATTTTCGCTTTTGGATCCAGATGCAACAGAATGGTTTCTTCGCCATCGCGATACAAATTCGTACCCTCGACAAGGATTGCTTTGTCGTTTACCTCGGTAATCGTTCCATCAATAGCAGAGAAGTCTTGCTCCTGAACGATGATAGTCAGTGCAGACCCTTGAGCGGGAAGGCTCTTCGTCAATTTTGGACTATAGAACGCTTTAACCGCTTTGTTCTGGTCCACGATAGTCTGCAATTGGACTTTTTTGCCTGTGGCGTCAACGATCTTCGTATTTTTGGATATAGAGAGCTTTATTTCTGATTGATCGGCTGTTCCCAGGCCGCGGCCAGTCACAGTAATCCATTTGCCTGTTTCGTCATTAACGTAGTCTGTTATGTATCCCATAGTTCCAGGTACCACTTTCTTCTCCTGGTTTACGAAATTCCCTTGTCCTGCATGTATAGAAGCGGGAGGGACGGCCTGTGCATGTGCTGCTGCCGGCAGAGCTGCCATAGCGAGAATTGCAGTGGTTGCCAGTACTTTGTAGATGTTGTTCATGGTAGATTCCTCCAATTATCGATTATCCTGTGAAGCAGGATACAGCCAAGTCAAGTCGCGCTGGAAAAATGTACTGGCTGTTATATAACCATAGACGGAGAAAGTTTACGAATGTTGCACAGCCGATCGAAATTGTTCAATAGAACAATTTATAGAGAGGGTTCTATATACATAGGCCCGTGCAGGTTTTGTAAAACAAAGTCGAATTATGAGGTATACTTATCGATGTAATTGACATAGAGGGGACAGAAGATACCATGAGAACACGAATTGTTCATTGGTTTCGAAACCAGCGGATTCAAACGAAGATTATTGCGATATACCTCCCGCTGGTCTTTATACCATTACTGACCTTGGGGATATTCTCCTATCAGATCAATACGGCTTCATCCATAAATAAAACGAAGAAGAATGTTCAGGATGAGTCCCGTTTGATCACCACTAGGATCGATACGATATTGTCCAATGCGGAAAGTTTTGCAAATGTCTCGATGCTGGAGCTGAACAAGGAAGAGAAGCTGAAGCTGAAGCAAAAGGGGGATCAGCTGAATAGTGATCCTGTCGACTATGAGCTTCTTAGAGCGATCGAGAACAGACTGGATTTTGCGAAGATGATCTTTCCGGAGGTAGAATCCGCTCTTTTCATTGACAGGGCTGAAAACGTATACAGTACGAACTCCAACATGCAGTACGGTACCGAGAAGGGTCTGCGGAGTGAGATATACCGAGATGTGAACAAGAGTAACGGTAAACCTATATGGTTTCCGATGGAAAATCGGGATTACTGGGTGACTCATACCGAAGAGCCTATTCTAACCATTGGCAAAAAAATACTGGACACCGAGACGCTTGAACCGCTCGGGATCTTGCTCGTCAATATCAAGGAAGAGACATTATCCTCCGTATACCGAAGCATCGGGCCGCTGCAGCCGAACGGTTACTATATCATCGATGAGCAAGGAACCATTATCTCATCCCAGAATAAAAGCGAAATGCTGCAGCCGATGGAAGAAATGAGCAGGGTAGATGTGATGAGTCAGGAGTCCATGATGGAAGAAATACCGGGACCAGATGGCCATAACATCTTATTATCCTCCGTGGGCTTTAGCAAGATGAACTGGAAGCTTATCAATGAGATTTCGGTCCGGGAACTGACTCGGGACACGAGGCAGGTATCTCAGATCATTCTCATGATCGGAGGCATCTGTTTGATACTAGCTGTTCTTGGAGCCATCATGCTGTCGCGATCTATCGGGAATCCGATCATGCAGCTGAGTAAACAAATGAAGCGAATCCGGGAGGAGAATATTGATCAGCCGATCGATGTAAGGACGAATGATGAGATTGGAATTCTCGGTTCAGGCCTAAACGTTATGCTGGGCCGGATTAATGATCTGCTTGTCAAAGTAAAGGATGAGCAGAAGAAGAAGCGAGAGTATGAATTGGCACTCATCCAAAATCAGATCAAACCCCATTTTTTCTACAACACCTTGGACTTGATTTATGTGTTATGTAAATCCGGTGAGAGCGAAACGGCAGGCAAGGCAACGAAATCTCTGGCCGATTATTACCGGGTTGCGCTCAGCAATGGACAGGAGATCATTACCATTCGCGAGGAGATCAGAAATGTGAACAGCTATTTATCGATACAGCGTACACGCTATTCCGATCTATTCGATTTCCAGATTAAGATTCAGGATGACATGATGGATTATGCGATACCCAAGTTGACACTTCAGCCTCTTGTAGAGAACTCGATTTATCACGGTCTCAAAGAGAAGGGAAGCTTCGGTCATATACAGATTGAAGGTGTGAAGAAAGACGATGTTCTGGAGCTGATTGTCAAGGATGACGGTATCGGCTTCTCACCGAATTTGCTGAAGCAGATGCACCGCAAGCGAAGCGAGGAACGCGGTTCTTTTGGACTTAGCAGTGTGGACGAACGAATAAAGCTGTATTACGGGGAACGGTATGGAACCCGCATTCACAGCGAACCGGGTGAAGGCAGCGAGGTCATTGTTGTCATCCCGCTAACAACGAGAGGAGATTTACAAGATGTATAAAGTTGTGATCGCAGACGATGAAGCGGTTTTTCGCAAGTACCTACGTGGTGTGGTGGATTGGGAAGCGGAGGGCTTTGAATACTGCGGGGAAGCGAAGAACGGCATGGAAGCCTGGGAGCTTGTACAGAAAGAGAAGCCGCATCTCGCTCTGATCGATATTAATATGCCTTACATGAACGGGATGGATTTAGCGCAGAAGCTGAAGGAGTTCAACCCGGATATGGTCGTCATATTAGTCACCGGTCACAGTGAGTTTGAGTACGCACGCAAAGCGATCAAAATCGGGATTGAGGATTATATCCTGAAGCCTTTTGATGAGGAGGAGCTGCTATCGGCTCTACATCAGGTGAAAAACAATTTGCAAAAGACCATAATCGGACAACACCAGGAACAGGAGGAACGTCAATTATGGCGGGAAAGCTTCCTGAATCTCCTTATCAGCGGTGAATACCGGGATGATGACGAATATATCCTGCACCAGATGACTAAGTTTGATTTTGCTGAGTATCCCGCCGTGTTCCAGGTCATATCGGTTGAAATCGATGATTTATTACATGAATGGGAGCAGTTAAACGATATCCGTTTCAAGAAATATATTATATCCAACTTGCTGATGGATTTGGTGCAGCTGGAGGGTCATCAGTTTATTTTCAACGGACCGGAGAATCGAATCGTATCACTGCTCCAGTTTGCCGCTGACGAAGACTATGAACAGTTCAGTTTAAAAGGATACAATCAATTGTTTATGCTGATTCGCGATCGTTTCGGCTTTAGTGTATCAATCGGAATCGGAAATGCAGGACAAGGAATTTCATCGATTCGCAAGTCTTACATGGAGTCTGTCATCGCACTTAAAAACCGAATATCAACAGAAGAAGCAAACGTCGTTCATTATCGGGATACGGCAACACGCACATCGAATGTTGGATTCTACCCGAGTGAGATGAATGAGAATCTGCTGATTTCACTCCGCCTTCATGATGAAGAAGAAATTCGTAAACAACTTGCGGCCATTGAGCATTATATTCGTGATCGGCAACTGTCCGGAGATTATATTCATATGATCCTTGCCGGGCTTGTTTCGTTATGTCTTACCTACATCTATGAGATTGGCAAAACCGTTGAGGAAATATTCACTCCGGAGTTCTCGCCGTTTCAGGAAATCACCAATCAACCTACGTTAAAAGAGGCTTTTGAATGGATTACGAATCTATACACGACAGCTATGCAGTATTCAAAGAGCGTAAAACATTCTAAATCAGCAAAAATACTAGCGGCCGCATGCGAATATATCCAGAACCATTACCAGGACAGCCAGTTAAAAGTTGAGGAGGTCTCCCAAAGCCTGTATATCCAGTCCAGATACTTAAGAAGGATATTCAAGCAGGAGCTTGGCATAGGCGTCAGTGACTATATCACGGATGTCCGCATGCAGAGAGCAAAGGAGCTTTTGCTAGCTGGGCATAATTTGAAATTATCCGAAATCTCAGAGATGGTTGGGTACGGCGATCCGTCTCATTTTAGTAAAAGCTTTAAGAAATATACTGGATTACCGCCAAGTGAGTATGAGGTACTGCATAAAAAGTAGGTCGAAATATACAAATGTGTTCCGTTTTGTCCCTCACGGCACTAGCCCGATATTAGGTAGAATGAACCCATCAAGAGAAATAAGGGGGAACAAAAGGCAATGAAGAAGAGAAGAATATTTTTGCCGATTCTATTGGCCACCGCGATGTTAGCGCTTTCTGCATGCGGCGCGAAAGATGACGGCACAAACGGTTCCGCTGGAGAAGCTTCGAGTGGAAATCAACAAGTGAAATTGAAGTTCTATGCACAATACAGCGGAGAAAATACGGCTGTATACGATGCAGCCAAAGAAGAAATGAAAAAGATCATGCCTGAAGTGGATGTGGAATTCGAGGTTGCTGCACAGGACGATGAGCAGAAGATTAAAACGTATGCTGCCGGCGGCACTTTGCCTGACATTTTCTTCGCATCCTCGGGACTGATCGAAGCTCTCAAAAATTCGGACAATCTCTATACGATGGATAAGGCAGTGGAAGACAATAAAATCGAAGATCAGCTGAATGAAACCTCAAAAGCAATGCTCCGTCATGAAGACGGTCATATTTACGCAGTACCAAACGTTGGACAATGGTCATCCTTGATCTATTACAACAAGGAGTTGTTCGAGCAAAACGGCATTAAGGTTCCTGCTAACTATGATGAGTTCCTCGAAGCTGTAAAAGGATTCAGTGCCAAGGGAATTACCCCGCTGGCCTTGTTCGCCAAAGAAAAATGGCCAGGCGTGCAGCTGTATGATATGGCTGTTGTTGGCTCTGAACCAGCTGGTCTGACAAAGCTTGATGGCGGTGAAGGAACCTTCTCCGATGAGGCATATCGTCAAGGAGCTGAGAAGATTGCCGAATTGTCCAAAGCAGGAATGCTGTCCAAGAACGCGTTCAACACGACTTGGGATGATGCATTGGCCCAGTTTACCTCCGGAAAAGCGGCAATGGTGCTGAACGGTGCATGGGCAATGAGTGACATTGCGAAAGCGATGGGAGACAAGGCCGACATTTTGTACACGCCACTTGCGGATGCTGATAAAGTGGATCAGGTACAGTGGAACGTCAGCGGTGGCGGCTTTAACCAGGGCTTCTCTGTGTCGAAGAACTCCAAAAATGCTGAGGTTGCAGCTAAATATGCCGCATTGTTCTCGATCGAATTTGCGAAGCAGCGCGTTATTCATTTGGGCGACCCTAACCCGATCCTGAAGGAAAACCCTGAACCGTTAAATGGAATTTCCCCGCTCCAAGAAAAGTATAAGCAGGATTCTGCAAATTTCAAAACGATGACTACCTTCCCTTGGGGATTGGTTAATGCCAAATTCAAAACAGCGATTGAAGATAATGTTCAAAAGCTGATGCTGGATTACGACACCAATGCATTTATCGACACCATGAACAAATCTCTTGAACTGGCACGAAAATAATAGGTACGGTGACAGGGAGGTTATTCTGACAAAGAATAACCTCTTTGACTAAGGAGGTCCCATGTCAGAAAAATGGAAAAATAAAGTGGCTCTGCTGGTATTTACCGTACCCACACTACTCTTTTTTACGATCATTGTGTTTATACCTATCTTGCAAACCTTCCAGAAAAGCTTCTTTGATTGGGACGGCTTGAGCACTCCCGTATTTATCGGATTTGATAATTATCTCAGGCTCTTTGATGATCCTGATTTCTGGGTTTCTCTGAAAAACGGTCTGATCTTTGCGTTCGTACTAGTCGTTTATCAAATCGGGCTTGGAACGATTCTGGCTATTGTGCTGAGCAGCAAGGCTGTACGCGGCCGGAAATGGTTTAAGACCACCTTCTTTATTCCGGTTGTACTCTCCGGCGTCGTGGTATCACAGCTGTGGATTGCTATTTATAATCCGGAGGGGGGACTGCTTAACAGTATATTCGCAGCCCTCGGCATGGATTATCAGCAGGCCTGGCTGAGCGGGGAGCATACGTCTATTTGGGCCATTGCCTTCACAAACGCGTGGCAGAACATGGGTATCCTGCTTGTGCTGATCTATACAGCCATTAAATCGATACCTGAGCATCTGTATGAAGCTGCATTAATTGATGGCTCTTCGTTCTGGCACACTCATCGCAAAATAACGATACCCCTTTTGAGTGAAACTTATAAATTCGGCTTAATTATTGCAATTACCGGGGGTCTGAACGCCTTCCAAAACATGTTTGTCATGACGAATGGCGGACCAGGCAATATCTCGTACACCTTCACATTTATGATGTACAAAGCCGCATTCCGGTCTAACGAATATGGATATGGTTCAGCGGCAGCAGCCATTTTGGTTATTGAATGCTTGTTGTTCACGATCCTGATTAACAAATTCGTAGCCCGGGAAAAAATCAGCTATTAGATGGGAAGGATGACACAATGATTAAACGACTTACGAACGGAACCTTAAAATACGGTTCGCTCCTGTTGTACGTATTGGTCAGTCTGTACCCGTTGGTATGGCTGCTGTTCTATTCTTTTAAAAACAACGAGGAAATTTTCTCGACGAATGTATTCGGCATTCCGAAAGAGTGGCGCGTTGAAAACTATGTTAACGCCTTCCAATCATTCGATTTAATTATGTATTTCAAAAACAGTTTCATCGTATCCATCGGAACGGTAGTTTTAACAGTACTGCTTGGCTTGATGTTCTCCTACGCTTCAGCCCGGATGAAATGGGGACTGTCCAACGCGGCGCGAATATACATGACCGCAGGCATGTTCATTCCGATGCAAATTATTCTGATTCCGCTGTTAATGATCGTGCGCTCCATGCATTTGCAAAACAGCTATCTTGCGGTCATCGTTCCTTATGCAGCATTTCAGCTTTCATTTGCATGTATTATCTTCTATGCCTTCTTCCGGTCCTTGCCAAAAGAAATCGAAGAGTCGGCTGCGATTGACGGTGCCAACGTGTATCGGACCTTCTTCAGCATTATGGTACCGCTTGTCGTACCGGCCATTGCCTCGGTGAGCATCTTCGTATTCTTGTTCGCCTGGAATGAATTCTTGGTCGCACTTGTGATGATCAGTGATAATGCTCTAAAAACACTGCCGCTCGGTCTGCTCTATTTCCAGACGCAGTTCAGCTCCGATTGGGGGGCTATGGGCGCTGTAATGGTCTTGTCCACCGTACCGACCATCCTCGTATATCTGTTGTTCTCTGAACAGGTCGAGAACGCGTTAACCGTAAGTTCGGCAGTAAAAGGATAACTAGAGAAATCGGAATGGAGGATGTAAACAAATGGATTTTTCAGCAGGTGGTCGTATCATTTCCGTAACAGGCGGAGAGGGGAAATTCCAATACAAGGTAGAGCATCTATATTCAGATCAGGGCGTGGATTATATAAGATTCTCGAAGCATGCAAATAAAGCACACTATCCAGATCCGGTTACTCTGTCCTGGAAACACCCGGCTGTGGATATTCATGGATACTGGGATCCTACCGCTAACCGGGATAAAGGGCTTCGGATTGATTTCAGTGAGCCTTCAGCAAGCAAAGCGACTTTCTCTGCTCCGGTCTTCAGTCTTTATAACTCGGCTGGAGCTAACCGCTTGACCGTTGCATTGTCTGACGCACTTCGTCCAATGCAGTTTCGTGTAGGCATCCACGAAGAATCAGCCCAGTTTGAAGTGTGGATCAAGCTCTTTACGGAAGCAAGTCCACAGATGACAGACTATGAGGTTATCATGCGTGTTGATACACGGAATATGTTCTATGCGGAGAGTTTAAGGGAGGTCAGCGGATGGTGGGAAGGCTTGCCGGGATATACGCCATCCCATGTTCCAGAGGCAGCATATCAGCCGATGTATTCCACATGGTACAGCTTTCACCAGCAAGTCGATCCGGATGAGATTGAGCGCCAGTGTTTGCTTGCGAAAGAGCTCGGCTGTGAAACGGTCATCGTAGATGATGGTTGGCAAACAGCAAACGATGAGCGTGGATATGCGTTTTGCGGTGATTGGCAGGTTAGCCCTGAGCGGATAACGGATATGAAGCAATTCGTTGACCGTGTTCATCAACTGGGCATGAAATTTATGTTGTGGTACTCGGTGCCTTTTGTAGGTGTACATTCTCAAGCGTGGAAGAGATTTGAAGGGAAGTACATCAATACATATGGCGGGAAGGATACAGCGGTTCTTGATCCTCGTTTTCCAGAGGTGAGAGAATATCTGATTCATACGTATGAGCAGGCCTTGAACGTTTGGGGAATTGACGGGTTCAAATTGGATTTTGTCGACTCCTTCCTGTTATCCGAGGATATGAGATTTTCGGGCGGAGAAGGAAGAGATTATGATTCTGTACCTGAGGCAGTAGACCGTCTGCTTACTGATGTCATGGCCCGCTTGCGAGCGATTAAGCCTAATGTCATGATTGAGTTCCGTCAAAACTATATCGGTCCCTTGATGCGTAAATACGGTAATATGTTCCGGGTCGCGGACTGTCCAAACCATCACAATCAAAACCGGATCGGCTCGCTGGATATTCGCTTGCTTAGCGGGAACACAGCCGTTCATTCCGACATGATGATGTGGAATAAGGGAGACCTAGATGAGAATGTAGCTCTGCAGTTTATCCACTCGCTGTTCTCCGTGCCCCAAATATCGGTACGGCTGGATGAAATCCCGGAAACACATCAGCAGGTTGCTGCCTATTGGCTGGCTTTTTGGAAAGAGCATCGTTCACTTTTGCTGGAGGGTACGCTTCGTCCCATGTCCCCTGAGATGATGTATCCGATCGTATATGCCTATCACGACAACGATTGGCTGGCGGCAGTGTATGGCGAGAACTTCGTGGCCTCGATGGATCGCACAGTAAGTGGAAGTTATTGGTTGGTTAACGGCACGTCTCAAGATCGTCTGATCGTAAACTGGACAGAAGCTGCCAGCAATCTGCGAATGATCGTGAGGAATTGCTATGGCTTGACGGTAAAAGATGAGATTGTAACCATGAAGCAGGGTGCCCATGTTCTTGAGGTGCCGCCTTCTGGATTGATTGAAATGACACATGTGGCAGCGCAGGGATAAAAATCCGTGACCCCTATAAAGTTAGGGAGCCCACATATAATAAAGAAGGCAAGCGACAGTCTCATTTAGAGAAATTGCTTGTCTTCTTTGCCTTTAAAATAAGATGATCACAGGTTAAAGGAGTTTCTTGATTCGGATCGAATATACAGAATAGAGCGTCTCATGAAAGAGGGTGAACCGGCGTTATCCAAACAGATACATATCTGTATACACGGCGAATCGCATTTGCCACTGTATTAAGTGTGCGGGTTGAAGAGGACACTTGAATACAACAAAAAAGGAGTTAAGGCAAATGCGTATCGAAACAAAAAGATTGATCATTCGTGAGTTTGTACCGGGGGATTGGCAGGATGTTCTTCAATATACATCGGATCCTTTGGTAATGCATTACATGCCGGATCAGGTTTATACAGAAGAAACGGTGAAGCAATTCCTGAAGGACAATCAGGGTGATCAAGTCCGCAATTATGCGGTCGTGCTTCCTAATGAACAGCGAGTAATTGGTCATATCGTATTCTTCCCGTGGTTCGGAGAACATACGTATGAGATCGGTTGGATATTCAATTCCGCCTATCATGGTAAGGGGTATGCTACGGAAGCAGCGAGGGCCTTGCTTCAATATGGATTCGAGACTTTGGGTATACACCGGCTTATTGCCACATGCCAGCCTGAGAATACACCGTCGTACCGGGTGATGGAGAAGCTCGGCATGAGGCGAGAAGGCTATTTTAAAGAGTGTATCCCTCACGGGAATAGCTGGTGGGATGAATATTTCTACGCTATGCTAGCGTCGGAATGGCGAATGGCTTAGCACAGTTGTTTCAATCTGCGGCCAGCCTTGAGGCAGCTATGGGATCGATGGCTTGATCCATCAGACCGATGTTACACTGCAAGGCCGGGCAGGGAGCCTGATATTCTTAGCGGAATATCAGGCTTCTTGTTGTGCTGTCGATGAACAAGGAACTCAAGCGTGATAGAATGGGAGCAATCTCATACGAAGAGTAGATAGTGGAGGTGCAGCATGATACGGGATAACCCGGCTAGAGAGATACGAGTTAACAGAAAGCGCTTCTTCATTCGAGCCTTGCTGACACTGATTGGTATCGTTCTGATATATACTTTGTATGTTGGATGCACCATTTGGAATTATGCACAGCGAACGGTGAGTTTGCCGTCAGATGCAGCGATCGTGCTCGGCGCAGCCGTGTGGGACGAGAGACCTTCGCCTGTATTTCAGGGACGCATAGATCATGCCATATGGCTGTATGAGCAGGAGCTTGTGAATAAGCTGATTTTTACAGGGGGACGGGGATCGCAAGAGGAGCCTGCCGAATCTCAAGTAGCCCACCAATATGCCATCGCCCATGGTGTTCCTGAGAGTGACATCCTGATAGAGACCAAGTCGACAATCACCGAGCAGAATCTTTATTATGCTAAAGAGATCGGTGAGAAGGCAGGCTTATCTTCGTATCTTATCGTGAGTGACCCGCTGCATATGAAGAGGGCCATGATGATGGCAGAAGATATGAAGCTCCATGCGAACCCGTCCCCGGCAAGCGAAAGCGCGTACCGGAGTCTAAGAAGCAAAGTCCCTTTCTTGTTTAGGGAAGTCTTTTATTATATTGGTTATCAGCTTGTTTCCCCCTTTCGAAGTGATGTTTATTAATGGATCGGATCATGCTGTTCGTGAAGGAGTTTATCAAAAGACAGCTTAAGTTCATCCGTGATGGGACCCATTGGTAGACGAAGGGTGTCCGATGAGATAAGACCTTGCCTGGATAGGAGCCATTTGAGCGGCGCAGGGTTTGATTCTTCGAACAGCTTATAAATATAGGGTTTCAAAATTTCAAACAGCTTCAGGGCACGTGTATAATCTCTATGAAGCGCTAATTGATAAACTTGAATGTAAACCTCGGTATTCACATTGGCTGACGCCAATATTCCACCGGTTGCTCCATGACAGAGCATTTCATGAAAGTGGATATCATCTCCACAGAGTATTGGCTTGGTATCATAGGGTGCTAAGCTTCTTATAAGCTCGGTACCTGAAGTGCTGTCCTTCATTCCGATGACACCGGGGATGTCCATGATCCTTCTGATGGCATCGACAGGTAAGCGGATTCCCGTACGCGAAGGAACTTCATACATAATAACCGGTACCCCTACCTCGGCTACTTTTTGAAAATGTTGAAGGATGCCTTCAATCGAAGGGCGGCTGTAATAGGGTGTGACTACCATAACTGCATCTGCCCCGATCTGACCTGCCAGCTCCGTCCGTTTGATGCTGGAGACCGTATCGTTCGTACCCGTACCTATGATGAGCGGCAATTGCCGTTCGTCCAGACCTTTCCTCGTTTCCTTTACAATCTGAACGACTTCTTCCCATGCTACCGTTGGAGCTTCTGCGGTCGTCCCATTGATGACCAAGCCTTGAATATCATGTGTCAGTAAACTTTTCAAATAACGATGATAAGACAGAAAATCTAATTCGCCATCTTCTAAAAAAGGCGTGATCACCGGAACATAAATCCCCTGCAAATCCTGCTGATTCATCATGATCCTTCCTCCATTCTTGAGGTGTGAGATTACTTTATCATGGATTCGATAATCAACGTTATCTATAATAATAGATAATGATTATCAAAATAATTGATAAGGGGGAGGGCGATGGATCTCAATTACCTGCACACGTTCAGGGAAGTAGCTGCCCGCCAAAGCTTTACCAAAGCTGCTGAGGAGTTGGGTTATGCACAATCCAGCGTTACCACCCAGGTTCAGAAGCTGGAGATGGAATACGGTGTCAAGCTGTTTGAACGATATGGGCGAGGCCTGCGCCTGACGAAGTCCGGAGAAGAGCTGCTTAAGTATGCGATTCAAATTCTGGATCTGTACCAGCAATCGAAGGAAAAGCTGACGAAGCAAAGTGGAGGTACATTATCAATAGGCGCGATAGACTCACTGGCTGCTTATTTTCTCCCCTCGGTCATCCATCATCTAAGAGAAAAGCACGAGGATCTTACGATTCGCTTGCAACCGGATCGGGAAGATCGTATTGTGCATAAGGTGCGAGAGGGCGAGTACGATCTGGGTCTTATTTTGGATAATAAACCTCAAGACTCCTCCTTGAATTGGATCTCAATCCGCGAAGAACCTCTACTGTTGATTGCCCGTCCGGATCATCCGCTGCTTGCAAAGCCCGTCATAGAGCTGGAGCATCTGACTGATGTTGAATGGATTATGACCGAGGATAGCTGTAATTACCGTTTGATGCTGGAAAAGGTGCTTCGTGCGAGCGGAGTTCCTCTGCGAATAGGGCTCGAACTAGGCAACCCCGAGGCAATCAAAAGATATGTGATGTCCGGAACAGGCATTTCTCTATTGCCGAGGATGGTTGCAGAGGAGGAAATCAAGCGGGGTGAGCTGGCGATTCTTCCCTTTACCCACCCTGACATTCGACTAGACATTCAAATGGCGGTTCATCCCAAAAAGTGGCTGTCCAACTCGCTGCGGGATGCGATTGAACTATTGAAATCAGAAGCTTGAATTTCGGTGTGTGGTGTGTGTAATGATATTGCATTTAAAGAAAAGATTAAGTATGATTCTTTTATAATATATAGGTTTATGTGTAACTGGCGTAACATGGGGAACCATGAGGGAGCACATCGATGACAACGGCCGTACGCCTGGGCAGAGGTAAGGGAAGATTATTTCCCTTGCCTCTTTATGATTTCCATGCTTTTATTCGTCTTTTGAAACTATGAAAAGGGGTTATGAACACGATGTTGAAAGCGAAAAAAATACTGCTGCTAGGATCTGGAGAACTAGGGAAGGAAGTCGTGATTGAGGCCCAAAGACTGGGTGTTGAAACTGTGGCCGTTGATCGTTATGCCGATGCGCCTGCCATGCATGTTGCCGATCAAAGCCATGTCATCGATATGCTGGATGGAGCCAAGCTGCGTGAAATTATTGAGCAGGAAAAGCCCGATCTGATCGTACCCGAGATCGAGGCGCTGGCTACATCAGAACTCGTGGAGCTGGAGGAAGAGGGATATCGGGTTATTCCTACCGCCAGAGCAGCGAAGCTGACGATGGATCGTGAAGGGATTCGCCGGCTTGCCTCAGAGAAATTGGAACTGCCGACTGCGGGCTATCAGTTTGCCGATACGTATGAGGAGTTTAAACAGGCTGTTGAGGAAATGGGTTATCCGTGTGTTATTAAACCTTTGATGAGCTCTTCCGGCAAAGGTCAGAGCGTATGCCGCTCAGCAGCGGATATCGAATCCTGCTGGAATCTTGCGATGGAAGGCGGGCGCGTTCAGAACGGAAGAGTGATCATTGAGGAATTCATTACGTTCCAGTCAGAGATTACGCTGTTAACCGTACGCTCAATTAATGGTACGAGCTTCTGTGCGCCTATCGGACATATTCAAGAGGGTGGAGACTATATCGAATCCTGGCAGCCCCATGATATGTCGGAAGCGCAGATCCAGGAAGCTAAACGGATTGCAAAAACGATTACCGACGAGCTTGGAGGGTATGGCTTGTTCGGGGTTGAACTGTTTCTGACTGAGGATAAAGTATATTTTAGTGAAGTGTCACCCCGCCCGCATGATACAGGGTTGGTAACGCTAGTTACGCAAAATTTATCCGAATTCGCTCTTCATGTCCGTGCTATTCTAGGATTTCCAATTCCAGAGATCGAATTGATCACGCCAGGTGCCAGCCGTCCGTTGAAAGCAGCGCATGAGCTGGAGAATTACACGATTACCGGAGCGGAACAAGCGCTGGCTGTTCCGAATACGCAGCTGCGTATTTTTGGAAAGCCGGTAACGAAGGTCGGAAGACGCGTAGCCGTCGCTCTGTCCACTGCCGACAGCATTGAAGAAGCTCGTTTGCGCGCGAAGCTGGCGTTGGATAAGCTCACTGTTGAAGAAGCGTAAACGCGGCAGCGCAGTTGCTTAGATCGAAGCCATAAATAAGGTCAGCCGGATACATCGGCGGGCCTTTTTTTATGATTCGCTACCATGTTACCGTGCTGAAAATAAAAGTGGGGAATTTTGCAGCTGTTCATGATAAGATACACAAGAAAACAAACGATGGAGATTCTGTATCTGTACATAAAGACAGAACTTTAAATGCCAGTTATAGACTGGCTATGGTTAAATATAGAAAACGTTGACGATATAGGAGAATTTACATGAGAGACATGACACAAGGTAATCCGATCAAGCTGATCATCATGTTTACGATCCCGCTTTTGATCGGGAATATTTTTCAGCAATTTTACAATATGGCTGACACGCTAATCGTAGGTCGCACTATAGGCGTGAACGCCCTTGCAGCCGTCGGTTCGACGGGCAGTATTTTGTTTTTTGTTATTGGTTTTGCCCAAGGTCTGACAGCTGGTTTGTCCATTATTACAGCCCAGCGCTTCGGCGCGAAGGATATTGCCGGTGTTCGAAAAAGCGTAGGCACAAGCATGTGGATTAGCCTGGTATTCACAATTTTCCTCACCATTGTGAGTGTAATATTTACGAGGCCTGTCCTCGTCATGATGAACACACCGGCAGAAATCTTGGATGATGCTTATTCGTATTTAATCGTCATTAACTGGGGTGTTGGCGCAGCCGTCTTGTTCAACTTACTGGCGAACTTGCTAAGAGCACTTGGCGATAGCCGGACGCCGCTGCTCTTCCTGATTGTGGCGAGCATTCTGAACATCGTGCTTGATTTATTATTTATTCTCGTATTTAAAATGGGGGTAGCCGGAGCGGGATTGGCAACGGTCATATCACAGTTGTTCTCTTGCCTTCTCTGTTTGATCTACATTCACAAAAAGGTACCCCTCTTGCAGTTTAAGAATGCTGATTGGTCCATCGACTGGAAATTTATTCGCCAGCATATGTGGGTTGGCTTTCCAATGGGCTTCCAGGCTTCCATCATTGCGATTGGTGCCATTATTCTGCAGATTACCCTGAATGGTCTCGGGGCTACAGCCGTAGCCGCCTATACTGCGGCCCAGAAGATTGATATGCTCGCTACGCAGCCGATGAGTTCTTTTGGCATCACGATGGCGACGTTCACAGCCCAGAACTTCGGAGCCAAGCGAATGGATCGGATCAAACTCGGAGTTAAACAATGTATTTGGGTATCAGGATCGTTCAGCATCGTCATTGGATTGTTGGTCATATTCGCGGGTCCGCTAGCTGTCAGCCTCTTCGTCGGCCAAGGACAGGAGGAATTGCTCTCTCTAAGCCGCCTGTATTTCTATTCGAACGGCAGCACTTACTTGCTTCTGTCGCTGCTGTTCATTTACCGCTTCACGCTGCAGGGGCTGGGACAGAGCTTGATCCCAACCGTTGCCGGCATTATGGAATTAATCATGAGGGTACTGGCTGCCATCTTCCTGACCGCTAGAATCGGATTTCTCGGAGCGAGCCTGGCCAACCCGCTTGCTTGGCTGGGAGCCGTGATCCCGCTAGGAATTGCCTACTATCTGAGCATTAAGAGATTGAGCACCCCAGCAAAACCTGTCTCCATACCTGTTCAGGCATAAGGAGAAGAAACACATCCGACTTCAGAACGAATCACGACTCCAAGAACAGATATTCCTCTGTTTTGAAAGAGCCGTGCATTCGTTCTTTTTTTAATCGGCTTCTTAACGTAAAAGTGCTTCTTTCCAAAATTTGAAGTGGCGAGGTAAGATCACAATAGATTCTTTAGTTAGCTATTGAACAAGAAAAAAAGCAGGAGGGGTCGCTTTGTATAAAGTGCTGTTAGTGGATGATGAAGCGGATGTGAGAGAGGGGCTTGCACTGGAAATTCAATGGGAAGCATGCGGATTTATGATCGAGGGAACGGCCGAGAATGGAAGAGAGGCCATGGAGCTTGCTGAACGATTGGAGCCCGATGTTGTCATTACCGATATCAGCATGCCTTTCCAGGATGGGCTGCAGTTGGCTTCATGGCTTAGGGAGCATCAACCCCTATGTAAAATTGTAATCTTAACCGGATATGATGAATTTGATTACGCCCGCCAAGCGATTACGCTCAGCGTGGATGAGTATCTGCTTAAGCCATTCTCAGCTGAGCATTTCATGGAGCTGTTGCGGAAAATCAAAGACAAGATCGATATGGAAGTGGCGGAGCGTGAAGACGTTCGTCTGCTAAAGGAACATTATCGCACAAGCCTGCCCTTGCTTCGGGAATCGTTTCTTGCGTCGCTGCTCACTCGCAAAATGCCCTGGTCCATCATTGAAGAAAAAACTCGAAACTATGGACTACTATTGAATGGAGGCTGCTACTTGACGGCGGTAATGGCTTTATACCCGGCAGCCCAGGATAAGGAGAAGACGTCTTCAAGCTCACTACGACATTCGGGTGATTTGGATTTGATGCTCCACGCCATGTTGAACATCGCGAAAGAGGTTGTGGATCTCCAGTATTTTGGAAGCGCATTCATATATCAAGACAGTATTGTTCTTTTGATGACGAATGATGGCTGCGACGATGAAGCATGGTTTAGTAACCTGCAAGTAATGTTAGACCGTTTATTAAAAAGTATTCTTCACTATTTGAAGCTGTCGGTTACGATTGGGGTGGGCTCAAAGGTCCGGACGCTGTCTAATCTCAAGCAGTCCTATCAGGACGCGCTGCTGGCGCTCGACTACCGCCTCATTCTCGGCGCTGAAAAAGTCATCTTTATCGATGACGTGGAAAGTCCGAGGAAGGAAGGGCTACAGCTGGATGAACTGAAGGAGCAGGCTCTGATCCGGAATCTCAAGCTTGGAACAGCAGAAGAATTAAACGATGCTATCTCGAACATATTTGATGAGCTAAATGGTGCTTCCTACACCATTCAAGAAGTTCAGGTCTATGTTCTTGAAGTGGTAACAGCTGTTCTTCGGACAGCGAAAGCATCCGGGATCGAGATGGAGGAATTATTCGGTGCGGGATTTCAGCTGCATGCTGCGATCTTCAAGTTTTCTACTTTACAGGAGGCTGAAATTTGGCTTCAGGACATTAGTCTGACCATTCGCAAGCATATCTCCAGCTCGAGGCAGCATGCCTACAAAGATATTGTGGAGAAGGCACTCCAATATACACGGGAGCACTACGGTGACCCGGATATTTCCCTACAGAAGGTGTGCATGCAGCTTCATATCAGTACTGGCTATTTTAGCGGCGTGTTTAAAAGAGAGTTGAAAATGACCTACGTTCATTATTTGTTACTTCTACGAATGGAAACGGCCAAAGAGCTTTTGCGATCTACCGATTTGAAGGCTTTCGAAATCGCTGAGCGTGTCGGATACGCCGATCCGAATTATTTCAGCTTCTGCTTCAAGAAGCAGGTCGGCGTTTCACCTAAGGAATACCGGTCGCAAGCGAGGGGGTAAAGCATCGGTGAAAATCACCTATACGAAGCGATACTCGATCAAGCCGATCATTCACCGATGGGCTCTGCGATTTCGCGCACATAGCATTCAATCCATCATTATGTGGTCCTTCTCGATCTTTATTCTATTCATTGTGATCGTGGTTGCCATTCTTCTTTTCAATAAATTCTCTCGATCAGCAGAGCAAAGCGTCTTCCTGAATGCCCAGCAAATCGTGGATCAGGTAAGCTATAATCTTGAGGATTATGTGGACGGGATGGCGCAGTTGTATCGGGCAATTGAGGAAAATATGCTGGCAGACGGGCAGTGGAACGATGAGGAAATTACGAAACAGCTGGATACCATCATGCGCAGCCGTGATGATATCGTCTCGATCGCTTTATTTAATGAACAGGGCCAAATGCTGAGGAACCATCCGGCTATTCCGGTCAAGCCCAGCGCCAAGGTAACGGAACAGAGCTGGTTTCACTCGGCCATGAGAGTCTCCGACCATCTGAGTTTCTCCCTGCCCCATGTTCAGAATTTATACGACCAAACATTTAAATGGGTCGTCACGATGAGCAAAGGCATTATGGTCGTTCATGACGGGGAGCCGATGTACGTCATTCTGCTGGTGGATATCAACTTCAAAAAGATCGACGAGCTCAGCAGCCGCATCAGTTTGGGGAAGCGCGGATATGCGTACATCATCGACGAAGGAGCGGGAAATATCGTGTACCATCCACAGCAGCAATTAATCTACATGGGACTTCGAAATGAGAGCGTTGAGCGGGCGCTAACCTCCTCGGAGAGTTACATCGATGAATCGGATGGGGTCAAGCGGCTTAATACAGTCAAATCGGTCGTCAACATAGGCTGGAAAATCGTTGGCGTATCCTATTTGGATGAGATCATGACCACAAGAGAAGAGGTCAACCGTTATTTGGTCCGGGTGGTTGCCATTGTCCTGGTACTGGCCATCGCGGTATCCCTGATTCTTTCGGCCATGCTCACCCGGCCCATCCGCCGCATGGGCAGAACGATGAAAGCCGTGGAACGGGGTGATTTCGACGTGGAGCTCCCGTTGCAGGGACCTCTGGAAGTAGTGCAGCTGTCCAGTCGTTTCAATCTGATGCTGAATAAGATCAGGCAGCTCATGAAACAGATTATGAAGGAGCAGGAATCGAAACGTAAATACGAGCTGGAAGCCTTGCAGGCCCAGATCAACCCACATTTTTTGTACAACACCCTGAATTCGGTTGTTCGTATGGCAGGAATGAGCAAAAAGGAGGAGGTCATTACGATGATTACTTCCTTGTCTAAGCTGTTTCGCTTGAGCTTGAGTAAAGGGAAGACGACGATAAGCGTTCGGGAAGAGCTGGAGCACGCACGGCATTATTTGACCATACAACAGATGAGATATAAACAGAAATTCGATTTTGCGATCGAAGCGGATGAAGCCGCGCTATCTTGTTATACCCTCAAGCTGGTGCTTCAGCCCTTAATCGAGAATGCCATTGTACACGGCATCGAGTATATAGTGGATCAGGGTCATATTCACATTGGAGCAGCTGTAAACGGCGAATTGTTGGAAATGACGGTTACGGATAACGGGGTTGGGATGACGCCCGAGATGGTTGAAGGAATCCTGGATGCTAAAGAGACGCCTCATAACCCGGCTCAATTTATCAATACGGCCGGTTCCGGCGTGGCCGTTCGAAATGTTCATGACCGGATTCGTCTGTATTACGGTAAACGGTACGGGCTGGAATTCGTGAGCGAGCAGGAGGAGGGCACTACCGTTCGCATACGGATTCCGCTCATTCAAGATATGGACGAGGAGGAACGCGAGCATGATTAGAACTTTTCGGCCGAAACAGTTACCGATTGGTCCTATGGGCTGTATCGCTGTGCTTGTCGCAGTCCTGATCCTCTTAACATCGTGTTCAACCGATAAGGACCCGGATGTGGAGCCCGAGCTTCAACATATTGCCCTTGTGGCTCCCGTACACGCCGAAGAACAGGGGGATGCGATCCGTTTAGGCGCCGAGGCGGCCGCCAAGGAATACGGATTGGCGCTCGATTATGTTTTCCTGGAGCCTAGCGACGATGAGGCGGAGCAGCTGCAGGCCGCATTGAAGATGTTGGAGAAGGGCACCTCCGCGATCTTGATCGACCCGGCGTCGGAGGCTGTGCTTCAGGAATTAGGCGATAAGGCAGCGGCAGCGGGTACCCCCGTGATTGCATTGAATGATGAACGAATGACCACAGGCATCTTATCCGCTATTGCGATCAATAATGAAGCTGCCGGACATAAAGCGGGCGAGCAGCTGGCCGACTTGATTAAAGGTCGGGGTACAGTTGCCATCCTGCGTTCCGACAGGGAGGACCCCGACTTAATCGCCCGTGAAGAGGGAGCCAAACGGGCATGGTCAGAGATCGGTCGAATTGAAATAGCGGACGGTGCCGCATGCGGTAAACGTGAGGATGCATGCTGGCAGGCAGCTAAACAATTGCTGGAAGGCAGCTCTATCGATGGGATATTGGCACTTGATATTCAGGCATCATTAGGAGCCGCCAAGGAGGTCGCTAGGCGTAAAGAGCAGGGAAAGATCAAGATTGTCACGTTCGGCAGCGATCTGGAGCAGCTGCAGCTTCTACAAGATGGTGTCATTCACAAGCTGGTGGTACAGAACGGGTTCAGCACGGGCTATCTGGGAGTAGAACAGGCCGTGAAAGTATTGGATGGTTCCAGGTATGATGAACCGATCGTACTCGAAACCAAGGTGATTGATGCTGATAACATGTTCTGGATGGATAATCAGAAGGTATTATTTCCCTTTGTGAAATGACTTTTCTCAAAAGCTAAAGTGATGAGGATTTTGATAGAAAGCATGAGGATTTTGAATTCGAATGTTCTAACCATTGCGGCATAATAACCGTAGACAGTGTGATGCGGCCATGGTCTGCCGTACCGATCACTGAATACCGAATGAAACAGGGAGGTCAACCCAGGTGAAGAAAAAATGGTTGTTTGTCCTTATGGCAAGCATGATGCTGACCACGGCGGCATGCAGTAACGGGAGCAGCAGTTCAACCGGTGGTGACAGCAAGGGAAGTGAAGCAGCGGGTGGCAGTACGCCTCAAGTTGGCGTTGCGATTTACAAATTCGACGATACCTTTATGACAGGTGTTCGAAATGCGATGTCTGACGCGGCAAATGGCTTGGCCAAGCTGGATATCGTGGATAGCCAAAATGCTCAGCCTACACAGAATGAGAAAATCGATCTGTTTATTTCGAAAAAATACAGCTCTATGATCATCAATCCTGTGGATCGCACGGCCGCCGGCGTCATTATCGATAAGGCCAAGACGGCAAATATGCCGGTTGTCTTCTTGAACCGGGAACCGATGGCTGAAGATATGAACAAATGGGATAAGGTGTACTACGTGGGAGCGAAAGCAGAGGAATCCGGGACGATCTCGGGTCAGCTCATCGTCGATTATTGGAAGGCTAATCCGAAGGCGGATAAAAACGGGGATGGCAAGCTTCAGTACGTGCTGCTGCAGGGCGAGCCGGGCCATCAGGATGCGGAACTGCGAACCAAATTTTCTGTCCAGGCCATTCAAGATGCCGGCATTGAAGTGGAAGCTCTCGCCGTGGATACCGCGATGTGGGATCGCGTGAAAGGTCAGGAGAAGATGCAGACCTTCCTCGCATCTCATGGCGATAAGATTGAAGCGGTTCTCGCCAACAATGACGATATGGCGCTTGGAGCCATTGAGGCATTGAAGGCAGCAGGCTACTACAGCGGTGACAAATATATGCCGGTCGTAGGTGTTGATGCAACAGCCCCTGCTATTCAGGCGCTTGAAGACGGCACGCTTCTTGGAACCGTGCTTAATGATGCCAAGAGTCAAGGCAAAGCTTCCGTAGCGATTGCTGCGGCGCTATCCAAAGGGGAAACGCCAAACAAGGATAATACCGGCTTTGATATTACCGATGGCAAATATGTGTGGATCGCTTACAAAAAAATAACGAAGGACAATATCGCCGACGCGAAATAATGTCTTGGTTATATGAAGGGGCAGCGGCTATTCATACCGTTGTCCCTTTATATTGGCTTTTGTTGGACCGGAAAGCGAAGGAGGAATCCAAATTGGCAGAACCGTACGTATTGGAGATGAGGAATATATCGAAGTCATTTCCAGGTGTTCAGGCGTTGGACAACGTAACATTCAAGGTAAGACCTGGAACGGTGCATGCGCTCATGGGCGAGAATGGGGCAGGCAAATCTACACTGATGAAATGTTTATTCGGGATATATAAGCCTGATGAGGGCGACATTTACCTAAACGGGAGCAATGTAACGATCAACAGCTCCAAGAATGCATTAGATCACGGAATATCCATGATTCATCAGGAGCTTCACCCCGTACCGCACCGCAGTGTGATGGAGAATATCTGGCTTGGAAGATTCCCTATGATGGGTTTTTGGCCTTTGAAATTCGTGAACGAGAAGAGGATGGCAGAGAACACGCTCCGCCTGTTCCACGAGCTCGATATTGATATTGATCCTCGCGCCAGAACGGGAGCTCTGTCTGTATCTAAGATTCAATCGCTTGAGATTGTCAAAGCGGTCTCCTATCACTCCAAGGTGATTGTGATGGACGAACCGACCTCATCTCTGACGGGCAATGAGGTGGAGCATCTGTTCAGCATCATGAACAGGCTGCGATCACAAGGTGTGTCGATCGTCTATATTTCGCACAAAATGGAAGAAATTTTACGAATATCCGATGATGTAACCATCATGCGTGATGGCAAATACGTGGGAACCTGGCAGGCAGGAGAATTGACGACCGATTTGATCATAACCCGTATGGTGGGGCGGGAATTGACGGAGCGGTATCCTGAACGGACGAACATTCCGGGCGATATTTGGATGCAGGTTCGCCAATTGAGTTCCACCAACCCAAAATCGTTTCAGAACGTATCCTTCGAGTTGAAAAAGGGCGAGATTCTGGGCATTGGCGGGCTTGTTGGCGCTCAGCGAACGGAATTGGTTGAGGCTATCTTCGGGTTACGTCCGGTGGCCTCTGGAACCATATCAATTAACGGAAAACCGGTGAAAATCAAGTCGCCTTCCGATGCGAAGAAAAACAACATGGCACTACTGACGGAGGAGCGTAGAGTCACCGGCATATTCCCGGTACTCTCTGTCTATGAGAATACGGTCATTGCCAATCTTCGGAGGTATCAGAACTTCGCGTTTCTGCTGAATGAACGCAGAGGCATCGAGGATGCTCGAAAGAATGTGGAGAAGTTGAGAACCAAGACGCCATCAGTAAATACCCAGATTAGAAATTTGTCTGGCGGCAACCAGCAGAAGGTATTGCTGGCAAGGTGGCTGCTTACGGAGCCTGATATCCTGCTTCTGGATGAGCCGACACGTGGAATTGATGTCGGGGCCAAGTTCGAGATTTATTCCATTATCATGCAGTTAGCCAAGCAAGGGAAGAGCATCATAATGATTTCCTCCGAAATGCCAGAGCTGCTCGGAATGTCCGACCGAATCATGGTGATGAGTGAAGGGCGAATGACCGGAATTCTTGACAGGAATCAAGCAAATGAAGAGGAAATCATGCGGCTAGCTGCCCAGCAGCGATCAGTTGATCCAGGAGGGGAAATCGATGAATACACCATCCATCGTAAAGGTTAAAGATTATTTAGCGCAGCGCGCCATATTCGTAGTATTGATATTACTCGTCATTGGGATTGCCGTAGCAGACCCCAATTTTCTGGCCTTCTCCACTTTGCGGGATATACTGCAGCAATCTTCTACAAGATTAATTATCGCGCTTGGCGCGGCATTCATTCTGATTACGGGAGGGGTGGATCTTTCCGCCGGACGCGTCGTTGGATTAACTGCGGTTGTATCGGCCTCGATGCTGCAAACGGAGGTATACGCGAACCGCTTCTTCCCGGATTTGCCTGAGGTATGGGTTATGATGCCGATGATAATCGGGGTATTAGCAGGGCTTATCGTTGGCTTAATCAATGGTTTTATCGTCGCAAAGCTCCATGTGCCGCCCTTTATTGCGACGCTCGGAACGATGGTCGGGATCTACGGCGTCAATTCAATCTATTTTGATATGGAGCCGAATCAATCCCAGCCGATTGGCGGTTTAAGACCTGATTTTACCGTGTGGGGGAGCGGCTATATCGATTTCGGCGGCGGCTACTCACTTCCATACATCGTCATCATTGCTATCTTTGTTGCATTCATCTGTTGGGTCATCTTTAATAAGACTCGGCTCGGTAAAAATATGTATGCTATCGGCGGGAATGTGCAAGCTGCTCATGTCTCGGGTATTAATGTCGCCCGAAACCTCATAGCGATCTACGCCATCTCGGGTGCATTGTACGGCATCGCTGGTGTGCTGGAAGCTGCCAGAACTGGGGGCGCGACGAACAACTACGGCAACATGTATGAACTTGATGCAATTGCCGCGTGTGTGGTAGGTGGTGTATCCACTGCAGGAGGCATCGGTACCGTTCCCGGTGTCATGGCCGGTGTACTCATATTCGGTGTGATCAACTACGGTTTAACTTTTATCGGGGTCAGTCCGTATTGGCAATTGATCATTAAAGGGCTTATTATTGTAGCTGCAGTGGCATTTGATATTCGCAAATATATGGTAAAAAAATAAGAAGTGACCTGGCCGCAGGAGCATATCCTTCGGCTTTTCCTTTCAATTAGGAGGGATGCCTTTGTGATAATGTGCAGGGATATTGGAATTACGGTGGCTGTTCAGTTCTGCAGGCCCATGATATTTAGAGGGGCCTTTTTCGGCATGTCCTCACAGATTCTTCACAAGTTTTAGTTACAATTAAACCCTATGTTAAAGTGGGTGTATGTCAATGAAGAATGCGATAAGGAGGACCTGAATGAAGACCATACTAATCGTGGATGATGAGCCCAATATTCGGGAAGTTCTTGTATCCTATATGAACAAAGAAAATTATCTGACACTGGAGGCGGGGAGCGGCTCTGAAGCGTTAGACACTTTGCGGCACCGTACGGTGGATTTGGTTATTCTGGATCTCATGCTGCCGGATTTGGATGGTGAACAGGTGTGCCGGGACATACGAACGTTCAGCTCGGTACCGATCATTATGCTGACCGCCAAAGTGGCACAGAGCAGCAGGATTGATGGATTGACCAGCGGTGCTGATGACTACATCGTGAAGCCGTTTGACCCTCGGGAAGTTGTGGCGAGAGTGAAAGCCGTTATGAGAAGAGGGGATGATCATCAGCTGCTGGCCGACGTGATTACATATCAGCAAGGCGCGCTTGTTATTCATTCGTTAAAACATGAAGTTACTTGCCATGGACAGATCGTGAATTTGACGCCAAGTGAATATAAACTTCTGCTTCTGCTGGCCAAGTACCCTCAGCGGAATTTTTCTCGTGAAGAACTGGTCGAGCGGGTACTAGGCTATGATTTTATTGGCGACAATCGCATTATTGATCAGCATATCAAGAATTTGAGGCAGAAGATTGAAGTGGATCCTAAAGCGCCCAAGTTTATTATTACCGTCTACGGATTCGGATACCGCTTTGGGGGTGACGGAGCGTGAAGCATCGGCTAGACCTTAAGCTGGCTGCCATTATCGTTAGCATCACGGCAGGGATTCTGATTGTCTTTACCGTCATCAACATCATAACCAATCATTATCATATCACCATGTTTCAGCAGCAATCTGCCGGGCAGCATGGAATGGAACAGCTGAACTTTCACTTGGAGCAGGCACTAATGCAGTCCATTATTTTGACATGTCTGCTAGCTATTGCTGTTGCTTGCATTATCGGAATATATGTAGCCAAAAAGATATCCGCTCCTTTGGTGCAGATGAAGAAAGCAGCAGAGAAAATGACGCAGGGGGATCTGGATATCCGTGTCAACACGAGGGGTTATGACGAAATTGAAGGGCTGGGGTCTTCGCTGAATGAGCTGGCTGTGCAGCTGCAGAAACAGGAACAGCTGCGACGCAACATGACACAAGATATCGCTCATGAACTGCGCACGCCGCTTACCACTTTAAAGAGTCACACCCGCGCACTTGAGGATGGGGTATGGGAGCCAACCGCTCAGCGATTTCGAACTTGTCTTGAAGAAATCGACCGGTTGATTCAACTTGTGACCGAACTTGAAGATCTTCATGATATGGAATCTCCTGAGTTCCAGTTATCCCGAACGGATCAAGATTTGGGACAGATCTTAGAGAGGGCCATCAATCTATCAATCGCGATGTATCATGAGAAACAAGTGGATCTGCAATATAGCAGCAGCGGTGTATCGATTATAGCCAACATTGATGCTGACAGGATGCTACAAGTATTAATCAATGTGCTAAGTAACGCGCTGCTTCATACGCCAGAGGGTGGGGAAGTACATGCGGAGCTCTTAGACGAAGGGACAAATGCGCTTATCAGGATCAAAGACTCAGGAAGAGGTATCTCCTCTTCTGATTTGCCGTATATATTCGAGAGACTGTACCGGGGTGATAAATCAAGGAACCGGTTAAGCGGAGGCAGCGGCATGGGACTTGCTATCGTGAAACAGCTCGTATCCAAACATGACGGTCAGGTATGGGCCGAGAGCGGTGGGGACAATGGCGGAAGCTGCTTCTATATCCGAATTCCCAAGAATGGGTGATTAGAATGATAATTATGAGGTATATCTATTAAGATGCATAAGTATGATTTCTGATATTTTTCCAGGAAGTAAATAAACCTGCATTATTCTACATATTCTAAATGAATCCATGACAGAGCATGTGATCTACATCTTTGAGAAAAGGGGCAGGCGGATTGTGGAACTATTTATTATGGTGCTTATTTTCTTGGTCCTTATCGGAATATCGAATATCATTCATCGATTCATTCCCTTTATCCCGGTTCCGCTGATACAGATTGCGCTCGGGATTGGTGCCGCGTATGTCCGCGGATTCCATCATGTGGAGTTGAATCCTGAATTGTTCCTGGTCCTGTTTATTGCGCCGCTACTGTTTAATGACGGGAAGCTAACTCCACGTGACGAGTTATGGAAGCTCAGATCCTACATTCTGCTGCTTGCGCTTGGTCTGGTATTTGCTACCGTCCTCATTGCAGGGCCTTTCATTCACTGGCTCATTCCGGCGATTCCATTATCGGCTGCTTTCGCACTGGCTGCGATACTGTCACCAACAGATGCCGTGGCGGTAGGCTCTTTGTCCGGCAGAGTGAAGCTTCCTGGAAAGATTATGCGTTTGCTTGAGGGTGAAGCCCTCATGAACGATGCTTCGGGTCTTGTCGCTTTTAATTTCGCGATTGCGGCTACAGTGACAGGCTATTTCTCCTTGACAAAAGCCATAGGCAGCTTCGTTGTCATTGCAGTTGGAGGCATCGTTATCGGAGCTTTATTAGGATTTCTTGTGATATGGTTCCGCATGCTCCTCCGCCGTTTTGGTATGGAAGATGTGACGCTTCATATGCTGATCATCATCTTGACGCCTTTTATCATATATCTCGTAGCCGAGGAGTTTCATGTATCCGGCATTTTGGCAGTTGTAGCTGCCGGTGTCACTCATGCCGTTGAGAGAGACCGGATGCGGTCGGCATCTATTAAATTGCGGGTCGTATCCGATAGCACATGGTCTGTTATTCTGTTCACGTTAAACGGACTGGTCTTTATTTTATTAGGTCATGAAATACCCGATGTCGTGAATGAAATCTGGAGTGACCCCGCGTACAATAATGGGCAGGTCATCGGCTATGTCTTACTAATCACGGCTGTACTCATTTTACTGCGGTTTGTATGGGTATGGGCCTCGACGAATCGTCAATTTAAATCTTCTCTGCTGACTGCCCTATCAGGTGTCCGAGGTGCTTTAACGCTCGCTGCGGCATTTTCGATACCCCTTACTCTGTCGGATAACAGCCCTTTTCCGGAGCGGAACCTGATGCTCTTTATATGCGCTGGAGTGATTCTCTTAACACTGATGATCGCCAGCATCCTGCTGCCGATCTTAACGCGTGAGAGTCATGATGATGTGGTTGACGCCAAGCATGATGAACGAAATGCCCGGGTTCAAATGCTGAAAGCAGGCCTTTGCGCCATACGTGAAGAAATGTCGGATGAGAACAAAGATGAAGCCATGCAGCTGATCTATACCTATTCCAAGCGAATTCAGCAGGCCCAAATCATGAATAAAAGCGACATGCGTGAATTCTGGTCATCCACAATTGCCATCAGACAAATCGGACTGGATGCCGAACGGCATGTGGCCGAAACATGGCTTAAAGAACGCAGGGGATCTTCTAGGATGGTGGAGGGGTTCCTGGTTTCACTAAATAAAGTCGAAATGCTGCTGACCAGCCGATATAAGTTCAAGTTGTTAATACGAAGCTTATGGAGACAGTTAAAGCGCCTCACGAACAAGTCTTCTGAGATTAACGAGATACCCATGTCTCCAGATCACCCCCAATGGGAGGAGTATAAAGTATTAAAGCAAGAGGCTATTCAGGCAGCTATCCATAAGATTCAAGCGATGGAAAACGTAGAAAAACCAGCGATCTTGCGAGCCGTGATTGCAGACTATCGTGCGATGGAGCATGAGCTCTTGAATGATCGTGTGTGGAGCCGGAGGAAACGGGAATTCACCAGTGAAAGCATGGAGCTCGAGCTCAAAGCGATTCAGGCGGAGCGAAACCAAATTCAGAGCATGTTTGAAGAAGGAGAGATTGATCGAGCGCAGGCCAGCCACCTGAGAATGGACATCAACTACCGCGAAGCCCATCTGTATGAATCGCAAGCATAAGCACAAGAAAAGGAGCAGAGGACCATTTAAGATATGGTCCTTGTTCTGCTTGATGGTACCTTAGGTTTGGGCTACAATAATGAAAAGCATGCCGGACCATGAATGGCAACCAAGGCAAGCCCATTCTCACAAAGGGGATAGGAATATGAGCATCAACAGAGAGGCTTCCAAGAAAACGACAATGACCTGTCCGTCTACATATAAAACCTTCAGCTTGGCAGTGCAAGCCCTAGTGGCGCTTGAGAGACACGCTGGCAAATGCTCAAGCAGTGATATCGCTTCATACATGCATTCAGAATCTACACTCATCAGACGTATAATGAAGACGCTTGCCCAAGCAGGCATTATTGTATCGCGTGAAGGACGAGACGGCGGATACCGTCTGAACAAGAGTGCCAGCGATATCACACTGGCTGAAGTATATTCGGTTCTTCAGGTTCATGACTCGATCAGCAGCAGCATGATGGATGCGACAGGAAGACATGATTTTGCAGAGGGGATCAAGGAGTCTTTTCACGAGATATTAGCTGAAATTGAGGAGAGCACGCTGCAAATTCTGGGATCCCGCACCATTGCTGATATGGCGAATTAAGCAATCAATTTTAATGTTGACAATGAAATTAAGGCTGCATTATACTGTGCATTAAACAACACAGTTAATTACGTGCTGAACTGTGCATTAAATTGCACAATATAAACTTGGAGGGATTACCATGTCTACCATAACTAAACCCGATTTTCAAACCGTGATTCGTGAACGGCACTCTGTTCGACAATACGACCCGTCCGTAAAAATTTCAAGAGAAGAGATGGAAGAGATTCTCAAGGACGCCATATTGGCACCATCTTCGAGTAATTTGCAGCCATGGCGCTTTTTTGTAATTGATGACGCTGAACGCTTAAAGAAGCTTCACCCGATTGCTAACAATCAGGAGCAAGTTCTTCAGGCATCTGCTGTCATTGCCGTATTAGGAGATATGAAGTGGTATGAGAAGGGCGAGAAAATCTATTCCATGGCCGAAGAAGCGGGATATATGACCGAAGAAGTGAAACAGCGTTTTATCTATACAGCAGAACATATTTATGCGAATATGGACTCATCCGTGAAAGAAAGCATCGTAGACGTGGACGCAGGGTTAATCTCCATGCAGCTGATGCTGAGCGCACGGGCAAGAGGTTATGATACCGTACCGATGGGCGGATATAATAAGGTTCAATTCATAGAGGAATTTAAAGTACCTTCCCACTATCGCAGCGTGATGTTAATTGCGATCGGAAAGGCAGCTGCTCCAGGCCGGCCGACGGTAAGATTGCCGCTAGAGGACGTCGCATTCTGGAACGAAATTTAAGTCTAACGAGAAAAACGGGGATCCTGTCTGGATCCCCGTTCTTTAGTTGTACTATGGACTCGATCTCCAAAGCATTAAAAGATATCCCGATTCAGGTGTGTCATTCAAGGGTAAGGAACCCCATGTCATCTTGGAAGCTTCAAAGCTCCATGCAGGAATAGATCGACGATTTCGGCTCCCATGTCACGGGCACTGTCATATCCGCTTCGTGTATCTTCGCGATTACCCAGCATGAGCATGGCCGAGAAGGCTTGGGCCATTAACATGGCATTACCTGCCCGTAGTTCGCCGGATTGCATCGCTTGACTGATATATTCAGCAAGGACTTCATGGATTCGCTGTTCGGCCTCACGAATCGCGGCCATTTGTTCTTGGGATAAAAAAGGCTCCGCTTCTCGCATCATGGTTTCCATCTCGGCATGGGGGCGTGCAATCTTTGCTTCCGCCACCTTGATTAATCCGGCTTCAAGGGTTTCGGCTTCTTCCAGAAACCGACGAGTGGATGCATACGCTTTATTTAAAATCGTGGTGACCGCTATTTTAAACAGCTCAGGTTTACTTGTGAAATGGTAGTATATAGAAGCCTTGGTCACTTGGCAAGCCTTCGCGATATGTTGCAGGGACACGGATTCGTAGCCGTTCTCCATGAATAGCATGGAGGCAGTCCATAGGATGGTTTCCTGGATCGGTGCCTGATCAGCTGCTGCTTTGGGACGTCCAGGATTGCGGGGGTTACGTATTTTTGTCATGATGACCTCCTGTCTATAGTGTAAGACATGCCGGGTTCTTTTTCAAAATAAATATTGAAAATTAACCTACCGGTATATATAATTAATTTTGCGTTGATATCTTTCGCTTTTTTTCAGGAAGAATTAGGATTACACACAAATCATGCATGGAATGGAGAGGATCTACAAATGCACGAATCAGGACCGGATTATGGCAGATGGGTTGCGGGAAAGCGAAGCAAGTGGGTTACGCTCTGTGTATGGGTGCTCCTTGCGCTGGCATTGAATCTGCTATGGCCAGCTGTTGGCGATAAAGAGGATAATAATGCGGCCAACTTGAAGGAAGATGTTCCATCCGTTATAGCAGAAGCCGTGGCCGATAAAGAATTCCCTAGCAATGGTGGTGTACCGGCCCTTATCGTATGGCACAAAGAAAATGGACTTAAGGAAGGTGACTTGATCAAGCTGCAGGAATTGACAGCAAATCTTGAGTCAAATCCTCTTCCATATCAGACATTCGTTGTTCCTTTCCATCAGCTGCCTCCGCAAGCATTAAGTGCCCAGTTATCGGAGGATCAAAGTACAATCGTGCTGCCGGTTTTCTTTGATGAAGATCAGGAAACGGATGAGCTCAAGGAAGGAATTGCAGAGCTTGAGCAGCGGTCCGAACAAATACTGGGCAGCAACCCATTCCAGACGGCTGTCAAAAGTGGTGAAGAAATCAGTGCCCGTGTAACGGGACCTGTCGGAATATCAATCGATGCCACCGGTTTGTTTGCGGATGCGGATGTTTCGCTCATGATAGCCACCGTGCTGCTAGTATTGATATTGCTGCTCTTGATTTACCGCTCTCCAATCCTGGCGTTAATCCCGCTGGTAGGAGTCGGTTTTGCCTATATGGTAACAAGTCCGATTCTCGGTTTCATGGCTGATCAAGGTATCATCACGGTGGACTCTCAATCCATCGCCATTATGACCGTGCTGCTGTTTGGAGCCGGAACGGATTATTGCTTATTCATTATCTCGAGATTCCGACAGCTGCTATGGCATGAGCCTGATAAACGTAAAGCCTTGTTTCAAGCAATCACGGGCTCTTCTGGCGCCATTGCAATGAGCGGCTTTACGGTCGTGTTATCGTTGTTCGCCCTGCTATTGGCGCAGTACGGAGCATATCAACGCTTTGCGGTGCCATTCAGTTTATCGATTCTGATTATGTTTATTGCCAGTCTGACATTGGTGCCGGCATTGTTAGCTATATTCGGCAGAGGTTCTTTCTATCCTTTCATTCCGCGCACACCGGAAATGCAAGCGGAACGAGCACGGAAAAAAGGCAAGCCTGTACCCGCTCCTCACAAGGAGAAGGAAAGCTGGATCGGCCGTATCGTAACCACCAAACCATGGACGGTTGTATTGGTCGCGTTAGTCTTGCTGGGTGGTCTTGCGACATTCTCATCCCAAATCAAGTTTACCTACGATCTGCTCTCTTCTTTTCCTGAGGATGTTCCTTCACGAGAAGGATTTACAATCATCGGAGAGCAGTTCTCGGAAGGAGAGCTTGCACCTGTCCGGTTAATGGTGGACAGTGGGGGGAAATCCTTGGATCTTGAAGAGCGCCTGAAAGCTCAAACATATGTGGATCAGGTATCCGAGCCTCAGAATGGGGCCGAGAACAGCAATATTATCGGTTATGAGATTGAGCTCTCCATGAATCCTTATTCCATGGAAGCGATGCAGCATATTCCTGATCTTAGGGAAATCTCAGAAGCTTCCCTTCAAGAGGCAGGAATAAGCAACCCGGCTGAGGCCGTGTGGATCAGCGGGCAAACGGCTACCCAGTATGACACAGAGGTTGCTGGTGAACATGACGCCAAAATTATCATTCCTGTGGTGATCGGGTTAATTGCGTTTCTGCTGTTAATCTATTTGAGATCTATTGTAGCCACTGTCTATCTGATCGCTACCGTTATCTTGTCATACTTCTCGGCATTAGGCCTTGGCTGGATCATCATTCACTATGGCCTGGGAGCAGATGCGATTCAAGGGGCCATACCGCTATATTCCTTCGTATTCCTGGTTGCCTTAGGCGAAGATTACAACATATTTATGATCTCAAGCATCTGGCAAAAGCGAAAACAAATGCCGCTGAAGCAGGCCATACGGGAGGGTGTTGGCGAGACCAGTTCTGTCATCACATCCGCTGGGTTAATCTTAGCCGGCACATTTGCTGTACTGGCATCGCTACCGATCCAGGTATTAGTACAATTTGGTATTATCACAGCCATCGGCGTTATGCTTGATACATTCATCGTGAGACCATTCCTGGTACCGGCAATTACTACATTGCTCGGCAAGTGGGCGTTTTGGCCAGGCAAGGTTCATAACATGACGGATGAGAAATCGGCAACAACTATTGAGCATACATCCTAGTCATTTGAATTAATGATATTTCCTGTGACAACCACCTCATCTCAAGGTTATTTACAAGATGGAGGTGGTTGTTTTTTTGATTGCTTAAATGATTTTTATATCGGTTTCATCTCTCGCTAAGGTTCCCGCCTTATACTATGTATGTCACCACAAGTGATGAAAGGAGCAGCGCAGATGAACAAGAAGAACATCATGAATATTTGGTCGGTAGGACTTGGAAGTGTGGCTCTCATGATTATGCTTGCCAACCATGGTCATATTGATGTCCTTGGTGGGAAGGCACGGTCCAATATTTTAGCAAGTGCTGGCCAATCCCATGCAGCAACCCAATCAGCCGATCAAGGAGCGGCGGCAAATGGGCAGGAGAACTCAATCCTTACTCCTGAGATGATGAATCAATTTTTGAAAATAGTATCTGAGACATAAGCGAGTCACAATGATCCATAACCCAAAGGTTTTGAAGACCAGTCCCTCCTGAAGGGCTGGTCTTTTAGTGTGAGATCAGCAATTTGATAGCAATGCCGCCAGGAAGTAGCGTCTTGGCGGCATTGTTGTTATTTATATGGATTAGTTGCGCGCCAGGTGATTTCCAAATTTGAGGCGATGTAGTCAAGAATCGATTGACTGTAGAAGTAACCACTATGGGACAGCGGGTTCCAGCTGGTCAACCAGTTGCCCACATTAACCGGTATATCTTGGAGCACCGTGCGATCATATGCTTCATTAATGCTTTTTAGCGGATAAGCAAGGATATCATCTTGATCGTAGAAATTGACCCATTCGCCTAGAAGCTGGGCATGATATTGCTTTAATTGTTCAGCAGGAACCTCTATCGGTTTATCGAAATCACGATAACGCATGCTCCACAGTGGCAAGGTCGTTCCGAGTGTGTAGAACATTGTGAGGAGTTCTCCCCGTTCTAGCGGGGAAGTCGGATCAATGACCAGGCGATGGCCACGGGAGGAGAATTGCAAATCGTAGAAAAAATTACTGGCGATCACGGATCCCAAACTGTGCGAGATGACGCATAGCGGAGCAGAGGGGCCTGCTGACATGGAAAGTCTATGCAGCGCCTCGCTAATGGTTCGATGCACGGCCTCGTAGTTCTGATCTTCCGATTCAACAGGCTGATAAGCCACAGCATCCGCCAGATGGTGAATCACATATTGCCGAAGTCGTCGATAACGTAAACGGTGTGGTAATATGCTGCCCCTGATGATCTCTTCCTCGCGTAACGCGAATACATCGGCCCAATGTACGGCTTCCATGGCCAGTTCTTGATCAGGAATTCCTGAGATTTGAGAGAAGGTTTCTCTCAATTTTTTCATAAATTTATCTGCGTAGTCTTTCTTCTGTATTCCCAATCCGTGTACTATGATCACTGCAATTTTTTGCGTCTTCATAACTGCAGCCCCCTTCATCGGAAGTGGAAAAAAATGATAACTTAAACTCTATATAAGCGATATGCACTCGACTTGTAAATAGTTTATTGCAGATAAGACAAATAATAACATAATCTGTAGCTCTTTAGAGTCATATCGTAAACAGGAAAACTTCATTAGAATGTAGGGATCACTCATGATACTATGATGGAAGAGGAGCTTGCTGCTCATCTTCATTATAAACATTCAGGAGGCAGCGTATGTCCTATAAACAAATGAAATGGTTGATTCTGATTATTCCAACCTTAACGATTGGTCTTTGGGAATATGTCCGTCATGAATTTTTGCTTCCCTATATATCTATGGACCTCGGTAATTGGCTCGCACCTGTCATCGTTTTTCTGGTATCTATCCTGTTCCTCACTCAGTTGTTCTCGCTGATTGAACGAAATCAGGAGGAGCTGAATCAATCCAGGGCGCTGCAGGCAGCCATGCAGGAACGGGAGAAGATGGGCCGAGAGCTTCATGACGGTATTGCCCAATCCTTGTTCTTGTTGAGTGCACAAATTGACCGGCTGGAGAGGGAGGGAGCGATGGGCGAAGTTCCATATCAGGAAATTAAGAAAAGCGTCCACCGCACGCATGTCTACGTAAGAGAGGCGATTGCCAATCTCCGGTATCCCGCTGATCCGCTAGCTATCCCCTGGATGCAAAGCATGAACAGCTTGATTGAGGAAATCAAGCAGGAGACGAACCTCCATTTCACCATACAATGGGATATTCCCGACACGATGCTGTCTGCCAAAGAAAAGGCGGAGCTGCTGGCTTCGATCCGGGAATCCTTATTAAATATCCATAAGCATGCCGAAGCAAATCATGTATACATTACAGCTTCCGAGACATCGACAGGCTGGCTGTGTACGGTGAGCGATGACGGCAAAGGCTTTGACATTGATAAACAGCCAAGCGGCAATCGTTATGGAATCAACATCATGAAGGATCGAGCCAAGACAATGGGATGGACATTTAAGATGGAAAGACAGTATGACAAAACGATGGTCAGCATACAGAAGGAGAATGCAACATGATACAACAGCCATTTCGCGTATTAATCATCGATGACAGCGATCTTGCACGTGAAGGTATCCGCACGATATTGAGTAGTGATCCAACATTTGAGATTGTGGCCGAAGGAAAGAGCGGGGAGGAAGCACTGAGACTGACCGAAATTTGGATGCCTGATATCATCCTGATGGACATTCAGATGCCCGACATGGACGGCTTGGAAGCAACAAAGCTGGTAAAAGACAAGTTTCCTTACGTTAAGATTGTGATGGTTACGGTGTCCGACGACATCGCCCATCTGTTTGACGCGTTGAAACGCGGCGCTCAGGGGTATCTGTTGAAGAACCTTAATCCCGAGTCGTGGCATGAGTACCTGAAAGCCATTGCCGTGGATGAAGCACCGATGAGCAGGGAGTTGGCTTTTCGCATTCTGAAAGAATTCTCCCAGTATGAAAAGCCCGATCCCAATGACAGTCCCTTAACCGCAAGGGAAATAGAAATATTGGAACTTGTAGCCGAGGGGATGTCCAATCGCGATATTTCAGTCGACTTGTGCATATCGGAGAATACCGTGAAGAACCATCTGAAAAACATTTTACAAAAGCTGCATTTGGAGAACCGGGTCCAGCTCACTCGCTATGCCTTTGAGCAAGGCTGGATGAGGAAAAGAAGGTAATAGACAGATTCTGCTCTACGAGAGAGGTTCATGAATGTTATAGCAGGCACATTTAGATCATGTTGCATTCACTTCTGTTTCACGAGGAAAATGCCCAGTGCAATGATGCCGATCCCTGCCCAGTTCTTCCATGTAGGGACTTCCTTCAGGAACACATAAGCCACCCCTAACGATATCAGAATTTCCAGACATTTGGAGAAAATCAGAGTGAACCCTAATTGATCGGTAGCTTTAAAACCATAGCGAATTCCGTAACCGATACACATGTTGGCGATTAGAAACAGAGGAAGCATAACCAACTGAAACTGCAGTGTAGGCCAGAACAGATGTTGAATGTGTTTGGCTTGATAGGAGAAAACAAGGTTAATGATCGATAATCCCCCGAAGAGCAAACCGGCACTGTAAAGATAATACATAGAGGTCCTCCTGTATGAATGTAATTGCAGTACGCCACTAATGTTTCCTCGTAACAACTTTATTATCCATGGACAATAAATTTAGTGGTAACGGCATAAATACCGAGCACTCAGTTTTAACTCAATACGATCTCGACAAAAAAGGATGGCTCCCAAGGCAGGGAGCCATCCTTTTATAAAGAGGATAACGGGAATGTTGCAGTTGAGCGCATCCGCAACCATCGAATGCATATGCAATCATTAATGAACTTGATGAAGTCTGCTGTACGCGCCGCCGGAATGAATCAATTCCTGATGCGTGCCTTGCTCGGCTATGCCATCGGGATGGATGACAATAATGCGGTCCGCGTTCTGGATCGTGGTCAATCGGTGAGCGATCACAAGTGTTGTTCTGCCGACAGAAAGCTCAGCCAGGGACTTCTGAATCTGTGCTTCCGTCTCCGTATCCAATGCCGAAGTGGCCTCGTCCAGGATAAGAATCGGCGGATTTTTAAGGAACATTCTCGCAATGGACAAACGCTGTTTCTGTCCGCCTGACAGCTTGACTCCGCGTTCCCCGATCACCGTCTCCATACCTTCAGGCAGACTGCGGATCAGATCATCTAGGGATGCGCGCCGTGCGGCCTCCCAAATTTGATCGTCCGTTGCATGCAAGTCGCCATAGGCAATGTTGTCGCGGATCGTCCCGGAGAACAAGAATACATCCTGCTGAACGATTCCGATATGCTTGCGGAGGTTCTGCAATTTAATATTTCGGATATCGATCCCATCCACCGTAATCCTGCCCTGATCCACATCATAGAAGCGGGGAAGAAGGCTGCAGATGGTTGTCTTGCCCGCGCCGGATGGACCGACGAATGCGACCGTTTCCCCTGCACGGATCGAAAGTTGGATGTTATTCAATATGGTCCGGGATGGTTCATAACCGAAAGTAACCCCGTCAAAGCGGATATCTCCCCGTACTGAGGATAGGGAAACGGCATCAGGTACGTCGGCAATCTCCGGGTCGGTATCCATAATCTCCAGGTAGCGCTTGAAGCCGGCAATCCCTTTTGGATAACTCTCAATAACTGCGTTGATCTTCTCGATCGGACGGAAGAAAATGTTGGATAGCAGTAGGAAGGCCATGAATTCCCCGATCTCGATCTTGCCTTGCAGGAAGAACCAAGCACCGCTGATCATGACAAATACCGTAATTAAGCGCATCAGCATGTAGCTGACGGAGATGCTTTTGGCCATCGTTTTATACGCCATAAGCTTAGTGGCCCGAAATTGTTTATTCTCTTCCTGAAAAAGAGCTTTCTCATGCTCTTCATTAGCGAACGATTGAACAACACGGATACCACCCACATTGTCTTCGATCCGGGCGTTAAAATTACCGACATTACGGAACAGCTGCCGATAGGTCGAGGTCATTTTGCCGCCGAACTTAATGATCAGCCATGCCATTAACGGCACGATGATGAAGGTCATCAGCGCAAGCTCAAGATTGATGTACGCCATTAATGAAAACGAACCAAGCAGTGTCATCACGGCGATAAATACGTCTTCGGGTCCGTGGTGGGCAACTTCTCCGACATCATTCAGATCATTCGTAATGCGGCCCATGAGATGACCGGTTTTGTTGTTATCAAAGAAGCGGAAGGATAACTTCTGAATATGGGCGAACATGTTCTCCCGCATGTCGGTCTCGATATTGATCCCCAGCATATGCCCCCAGTAAGTCACGACATATTGCAGGGCTGTATTCAATGCATAGATGAAGAGCAGTACCAGGCAGGCAATCAGAATGAGCGGCCAATCCTGGCTTGGCAGCAAATCATCAATAAATTTGCTGACGGCCAGCGGGAAAGCCAGTTCCAGAAGACCGGCAATCACCGCGCAGGTGAAGTCTAGAATAAATAAACCCTTATAGGGTCGATAATACGAAAAAAACTGTTTAATCAAAAATAATCACACTCCAAGTCCTATCGTTGACGAGTTATTTGTTCGTTCCCAGGGCCAGGTCGATAACCATTATTGGTCATCATCTGACAGCTTTGTATCATACAACTCAAAAGCCTGAATGTACTCCTGTATGATCTGATCCACCGCTTTAAGTTCGCCGCTAACCACTTCTCTTATGGCTTGAAAATCCGGGTCATTGACTTGTTTCTTCAAGGTATCCCGTTTCACAATAAGTTGGTCCAAAAACGACAGTGCGCGGCCCCTGCGAAACGTTTGAGCCATCTTTGTACCTTCTCTGCCACCATAACCTGACTCACGGCGTCTTCCATGTCTCCCGCCATGGCGGTGCTGCTCCCGCTCGCGTTGCTCAAAACGTTCCTGATCAGATCTATTCGAATTTCCTCTCTCTTCTCGCAATATCATCAGCCTCCTAGTTCTTGGTATGTATACATCTGTATACCGATACTGATTATTGTATACATATGTATACAATTCGTCAATCCCTTTTACCGATATAAATACAACTGAATTATGCAGGGAATGTCAGGAGTTATGCTATGATAGAAGCGAGCCGTGCCCATAGAAGTTAAAGAGTAGTGAATAGGCGCACCGGGAGCGGAAAGAACAATAGGAGGGAGCTGTACATAGTGAGCAAACATCAACATGAGCAATGGATGCAGCAAGCGATCGCAGAAGCCCATCGGAACGTTCAAAACGTGGAGGGCGGGCCTTTTGGAGCCGTTGTAGTAAAGGATGGGCAAGTGATCGGAAGGGGGAGGAATCAGGTTACCGTATTAAATGATCCTTCAGCTCACGCTGAGATCCTGGCCATAAGAGAAGCATGCCAACATCTTAACGATTTCCAATTAACTGGCTGCATCATTTATACCAGCTGTGAACCTTGCCCGATGTGTCTGGGTGCGATCTACTGGTCCAGACCTGATGCGGTTTATTATGCAAGCACGAAAAAGGATGCTGCAAAAGTCGGATTTGATGATCAATTCATATACGATGAAATCGCAAAGCCGATGGATCAGCGCTCCATCTCCATGAAGCAGCTTCAAATTGATGATTATTTTCTGCCATTTCAAGCATGGAGTGCTGCAGAGAATAAAATAGAATACTAGGATGAAAACAAACCGGGCTTCCTGTATAGGAAGCCTGGTTTTTGGGTTTGTATGTTGTATTACGATGTGACGATAATCCCGAAGTAAGCAGAAAGCGCCGCGGCATATTCCTGTTCATTCCCTGGTACAAAGGTGTACACATCGTCTGTTTTAAATATTCTGAACTCTCTGTCATCCACTGTATTTCTACCTTCTGCCGTGCGGATGGAGATCCGTGCTGTTTTATTGAATGGCGAATCGGGAGCATGCTCACACCAATAGGAGGTGGTGATGAAATCTTGGGGGAGGTTTGGTTCCTCTGTAAATGAGAAAACGGGATCCCAAGCCTCTTTTTTCCATTCCTCCAGCATCCAGCCATACGCTTCGGTATGAGTGAAACGGTAGGTTTCATCCCCTTGGGTTTGTTCCAGACCATCAACCAGCTCCAGTGGCTGTCTGGGCCCCGCTCCACCAACGCCAACATCGGTAATAAATCGCTGGCCGTCGATATCCACCTGAAGTATATGGTGACGGCGCTTAGCTGGAGTATGAGTTTCATCCCTCCAGAAGCGTCCGAAGTAGTGTGTGACCGTATAACCTAATTCCGCAAGCAGCCAGCCAAACAGCGCATTGAGCTCAAAGCAATAACCACCGCGATGACGGTTTACAATTTTATCGTACAAATCGGGTATGTCCAGAGATAAGGGAACTTGATTAAGAATGTCGAGATTCTCGTACGGCACGGTATGCACATGCTGTTCTTGCAATCTGGCAAGCATATATGCGCTGTTAACGATGGGGCCCGTGTATCCGATCCGATCGAGATACAGGTTTACATCCAGGCTATTTGCCGGGTTACTCATTCGATCACCACATCTTTCGTTGTTGTCAGCTTGTTAGAAGTAAGCTTTATATAAAATATACTATATATCATATATTAGAGTGTTCATATAGAGAAGGTGACAAGGAGCAAAGGAATTAAGTGTTCGTATCATCATAACGAGAGTCTGGTTTGATGAGCATTTCGTGAAGGAATTCTAAATCTGGATTCGTATTCCATTTTGCAGGGTAATTAACTCTCGGGTTCGCCAAGCGGATCTGTTGCCATGAGAAACACTCGTCAGTTAGTTATCTACTACATACCAGGAGGTTCCCGACAAATGGACAATTCGAATCCGAATGTTAACAACAAACAGATCAAGACAAGCAAGGACCAACAGCTGGAGCAATTTACGGTAGACAATGACGGTAAGAATCTGACAACCAATCAGGGATTGAACGTCTCTGAGGATGAACATTCATTAAAGGTTGGCGAACGCGGTCCGACCTTAATGGAGGATTTTCATTTTAGAGAGAAAATGACGCATTTCGACCATGAACGAATCCCTGAACGCGTCGTACATGCCCGCGGCTTTGGTGCACATGGCTATTTTCAGTTATACGAATCAATGAAGGATTATACGAAAGCCAAATTTCTGCAGGACCCTTCCGTAGTTACGCCGGTATTTGTCCGATTCTCCACAGTGGCAGGGTCCAGAGGATCTGCCGACACCGTTCGTGACGTCCGCGGTTTTGCAACCAAATTTTATACCGAAGAAGGCAATTATGATCTCGTAGGCAATAACATGCCAGTCTTTTTTATTCAGGATGCCATGAAATTTCCTGATTTCATCCATGCCGTAAAGCCCGAACCTCACAATGAGATTCCGCAAGCCCAAACCGCTCACGATACATTATGGGATTTCGTTGTTAACAATACAGAAAGCGCACATATGATTATGTGGGCAATGTCGGACCGTTCACTTCCTCGAAGCTTTCGAATGATGGAAGGCTTCGGCGTGCATACTTTCCGATTTGTGAATGAGGAAGGTAAGGCGCATTTCGTGAAATTCCATTGGAAGCCGGTGCTCGGTACGCATTCGCTTGTATGGGATGAAACGCAGAAGCTGGCTGGGAAGGACCCCGACTTTAACCGCCGGGATTTATGGGATGCCATCGAATCAGGGAATTATCCTGAGTTTGAGTTTGGCGTACAGATGATCCCGGAAGAAGAAGAGTTCAGTTTTGACTTTGATATTCTTGATCCAACCAAGATCTGGCCGGAAGAGATCATCCCGGTGAAAATTATCGGCAAAATGACACTCAACCGCAACACGGAAAATTTCTTCGCCGAGACGGAACAAATTGCATTCCATCCCGGACATGTCGTACCGGGGATTGATTTCACCAATGATCCTCTGCTGCAAGGACGTCTGTTCTCTTATACCGATACGCAGCTGTCCCGGCTGGGCGGACCGAATTTCCACGAAATTCCGATCAACCGTCCGGTTGCCCCCATTCATAACAACCAGCGGGATGGGATGCACCGTATGACCATTAATAAGGGGCCTGTCAGCTACCATAAGAACGGCATTGCTGGCAATACTCCAAAGCCTGTTCCACCTGAGCAAGGCGGCTATGAACATTATTCCGAGAAGGTGGAAGGCCGTAAGATACGGGCCCGTAGTGACAGCTTCAAGGATCATTACAGCCAGGCGGCTCTGTTCTGGAACAGCATGTCCGAGGTTGAGAAGCAGCATATCGTTTCTGCGTTCCATTTTGAGCTCGGTAAAGTGCAGCGAAAAGAAATCCGCCAGCAGGTTGTCGATATGTTCGCGAATGTCGACAGTGATCTGGCGACACGGATTTCGGATGGCCTTGGCACCATCCCTCCGCAAACACGCGGTTCCGCTTCCAGCGAATCCTCTCCGGCACTTAGCATGATGAATACCGTAAAGCTGCCGTTAACCCGTAAAGTGGCCGTGCTGGCAGGCAATGGATTCACGGACGAATTACCGTTCGTGCTAACTCAGCTGCAGCAAGCCGGGGTCATCACCGAAGTAGTCAGCGCGAAGCTTGGCCTCATTCAAGGCAGAAGCGGTGGAGAATTGGAAGTGCAGCATTCCCTACTTGGCGCGGACTCTGTACTCTTCGACGCGGTGCTGGTTGCAGGCGGTGCCCTAAGCGTATCGGAGCTTCTGACCGAGCAGAAGGTTTTAGACTTCATTAAGGAAGCATATCAGCATTTCAAACCGATTGCTGCCATAGCCGAAGGGGTAAACTTGCTGCCTTCCGCAAGTGGTGATGGGATCGTGATTGCAGCTGAGGGTGAGGATCTCAAACCGTTTGGACAAGCCTTCATAGAAGCGATTGCCGCGCATCGCCATTGGTCGCGTGCCATTTAAACAGGGTAGGGCTTAATAACCCTTGATTTGATAACACTTGTCAATAGAGAGTGATTCCGGTATAATTCCCGTAAATCATTTGCTGAAAGTGAAGGGGATTATATCATGATAAACATCAAACTTAATCAACTTCATCATCACAAGCAGCGTTAGCACTCCTGTAAATCTACAGGGCGGGCTAACGCTGTTCGCGTTGGCCTCCCTGCCGCATATAAAAGCGCGCGGGACCAAGAGGTCCGGCGCGTTTTTTATTTTCTAAGAAGAAAGGATGATTTACGATGCAGAATGTTAAAGGAACTTATGATTATGTTGGACAGGAACAGGCCGTTCGAAGAAAGGTGCAGTCTACCCTCCGCAAAGTATTTGAATGTTATGATTATACGGAAATGGAGTCAACCATTCTGAATGAATCGGAATTATTGACTTCCAAATATGCAGGTGGCGAAGAGATCCTGAAGGAAATGTATCAGTTGACGGATCAGGGTTCACGACGTTTGGGGCTGAGATATGATCTGACGATCCCTTTTGCCAAGGTGGTTGCACTTAATCCTAGCCTCTCTCAGCCGTTTAGGCGATACGAGATGGGGAAGGTATTCCGGGATGGGCCAGTAAAACGCGGTAGGTTGCGAGAGTTCTTACAATGCGATGTAGATGTAGTCGGGGTGGCGGGTCCAGAAGCGGAGGTAGAACTGATGCAGCTTGCAGCCGAGGTTTTCCAAAGACTTGATGTACCCATTATACTCAGATGGAATAATCGAAGCTTTCTGGGTGAAGTGTTGGGGAAAATAGGTGTACCGGCTGATATGAAACCATCCGTAATGCTGACACTCGATAAACTGGATAAGATCGGCAGGGAAGGGGTAGGGCAAGAGCTTGCGAATAAGGCGCTCGCCCCGGATGTTTGTCAACAAGTTCTGGACTTTGTTGATCTGAGCGAGCCAACGTACGAAGAGATTTCTAGAAAATATTGTTTTGAACAGGAGCAAGGTGTACAAGAAGTACGAGTACTGGAGGAAATGATCCGGCGTGTGGGATTGCAGAACATCTGTGTATTTGATCCGTTTCTTTCTCGAGGCTTGTCTTTCTATACGGGAACCGTCTATGAAATCTTTGATGCTACAAGCGGATTTCGATCAAGCTTGGGCGGAGGCGGAAGATATGATGCGATCATTGGGCAGCTCGTGGGACGTGATGATATTATTTATCCAACAGTTGGGCTTTCGTTTGGCATGGAATCCATTATGGAAATGATCCGAAACCGGCCGTTTGAGTTAAGTAAACCGCTTGCTGTGATCATCCCGATCGGGGAGACCATCCCTGAAGGCTTGCTGACAGCAGCAGAGCTCAGAAACCGGGGAATACGTACAAGACTGGCAAGCAACCAGCGCAAATTGAAAAAATTACTTGCCTCAGTTTCAACTGAAGGCATTCCATATGCCATCCTGATCGGCGAAGATGAAGCGGCAGCTGGAGTGGTGCGACTTAAGAGAATGAACGACGGTACGGAGCTTACCATCACTTTGCAAGAAGCGGTGGAGCGTATTGTTCAGTCCAGTGGGAGCTAAACCTGCAGAGCGAAGCCTTGGCATCAAGACAGAAGGCATTATAAGCTTGAGAAGTTCTGATGTAAGAGGTAAGTTAGAGGAGGTATATTAAGGCAGAGAGGGAGAGTTTTTATGACGCAAAATATATATGACAATGCTGAATTTTTCCAGGGGTACAGTCAACTAAGCCGTTCAGTACATGGGCTTGATGGGGCTCCCGAATGGGCAACACTTCAATCAATGCTGCCAGATCTGAGGGAAGCTGATGTCCTAGATTTGGGATGCGGTTTCGGCTGGTTTAGCCGCTGGGCGAGAGAACACGGCGCGAACCAGGTCATGGGGGTTGACGTGTCTGAGAACATGCTGGCACGAGCTCAGGCCAAAACGGAGGATTCGCACATCCGCTATATTCGAGCGGACATGGAGACACTGGCATTAGAATCAGAATCGTATGACTTGGTGTACAGTTCGCTTGCATTTCATTATATTAAAAACTTGCAGTGCCTGATACAGGAAGTGTACAGTTCTCTTAAGCCGGGGGGAAGCCTGGTATGCTCGGTTGAGCATCCAATTTATACGGCGTCCAGCGATCCTGAATGGATTAAGCATCCGAGCGGGCATCGTACCTGGCCTGTGGATCACTACCAAGAAGAGGGAGCGCGAACGACGAATTGGCTTGCTGAAGGCGTGATTAAGCAGCATCGAACGCTGGGCTCCTATCTGAACATGATGATCAAGGCTGGTTTTACCATCACTCATGTCGAGGATTGGGGCCCTTCGGATGAACAGTTGGCAGCACATCCTGAATGGGAGGAAGAGTGTCATCGCCCCATGTTCTTGCTTATATCAGCGCAGAAATAAGGAGCTTGGTTTGTGTTGTGAATTATTCGTATTCGAATTCTCAATCGATGAACCCTATTCATTACGAAGTTATAATCGCCATTTCATACTATAATCAAAGCGAGGTATACGAATGGACATTACATTGAAAGTTCTGGATCAACCAGAGTATAAAGTCATTTGGCAGGAAGCGTTCGAACAGCACAACATACCTCGGCCCGAAGCGTATTATGATCGATGTGAGTATGAGAATCAAATAGGAACTCGTATCACGCTATTGGCTTTTGTTCAAGAGAAGCTGACCGGTGTGTCCCACTTGAAATTCGAATCGGATTATCCTTACTTCAAAGATCAGAACATCCCCGAAATCAATGACCTGAATGTGTTTCCGGAATATCAAAGGAACGGGATTGCTAACAGGATTATCGAGGAATTCGAGAATATCGTTCGTGAGCGATTACCACGCATAGGCATTGGAGTGGGATTATACAAAGACTATGGTGCAGCTCAAAGAGTATATGTACGACGCGGTTACATTCCTGACGGCAACGGACTCATGTATCACCATAAGCCTGTAGTGCCTGGCAGCATGGTATGCGCAGATGACGATTTGAATCTGTATTTGATTAAGGAATTGGTCTAATAAGAACAGGGATATTCAGCATATTACCGAGAGTAAGCTTCAATTAGATGTGTTGATGGGGAGGAGGGGAGAGATGAACTTCTTCATTCGCTTAAATATGTCGAGTATTTTATACGCGCTGTTTCCTGTTGCCTGCATCGAGCTCATGGTCAATGTTTATCGCATAAGTCGAGTGACAGGATGGGGTCTGGAATTGGTGAATGCTCTAACCTTGGGCTTCTTCATCTGTGGAGTTCTATTCTCATGCTTCGGATTTCCAAAGCTGATCAGGCATTGGCTGGGTGGACGTAAAGCATCTTTCTTTTCACTTGTTTTATGGATACCCTACTTTTTGATCCTGATCCGAATTCTCGCTTCTTGGATTCCAATCACGAACCCGGCGGATAAACCGAATCCGGTAACAGGACTCATTGCGCTGGCAGCACTCGGGTTGTATCCATTTTTCTTGGCGGTCCTGCACGGGTTCGGAACAGCTGTGACAGCCAAGAATGAGAACACGAACTGAAGGCGCATCTGGCGGACTGAGAAACGGTTAGGGCATTTGATTCCAAGTAGGTTGATAAAGACGTATACTTAGAAATGAATGGCCGTAAATTTTGAATCATATAGGAGATAGAATGATGAATAAGGGTTTTTCTCATTGCCTGCAAATATTTCCCACCTCTGACTTCAACAAAACAAGTCAATTTTATGAGCGAATCGGGTTCCGTGCTGTGAATTATTGGGATGCTGCTGAACCTCATGTGTGTCTGTATAGGGATTCGATTGAGATCGTATTAACCAAGACAGAGGTTGAGGTCGTTCCGAATCGAATTCGTTACGGCTATGGCTACGATGCTTATTTTATAACCCATAATCAACTTGAAATCGAGCAAGAGTTAATAGATTTGGAAGTGAAGATTGTAAGGCCATTATCTACTACAGATTATAGCAATCATGAATTTGTCTTTGAGGATGTGGACGGGCGCTGGATCGCGGTTGGCAACAAACAATAATCATCTGTATACGGTAAAATAAGGATCATGGCAGCTTTACGTCCTGCATAAACACAATACGCCATAACTAGCTTTATATATCCCGCACTCGGCCAAGCAGCTGTAACGGGTTTAATCGTTGTTTTCCGCAGTGTTCTATATGATTGAAATATAATTCATAGAATAGAGAAACTTTTTTACCAAAATTTACGTCTAATAGTATGACCTAAATAAATATATCAAAATGGATTAGAAGGAGTTATGGAATGAAACTGAGAAGACTATCATTGCTAACCGTTTTGGTTGTTGCCCAATTAGCTGCAGCTTATCCGGCGAGCGCGGATACAAACCCCGCAGGCAACAAGCAACCGGCAGTCACGCAAGAAGTATATGAGCAGCAAGACACGGCAACATCATCCAATCCAAAAACCAAGGAATCGGCATCTGTTCCAAAGACAACGGATGTTACAGATACCGAAAAGGCTAGCGTTCCAACTGATGCAGCAACAACCGAGGTTCCTGCTGAGGAAGTAACGGAAGTACCTATAGAAGAAGCAACCGAGGTTCCAGAACAAGTTACGGGCGAAGTCACGACGGATGATCAAGATGGACAGCCTAGTCAGCAAACCGGAACGGGCAAGGAACTTATCCTTTATTTTAACAGTACGAAGATGGTTCAAGACGGTGTTACCTATAATGCACCACAGCCAATGCAGGTCAAAAAAGGTGTATCCTACGTTCCTATTCGTGCCCTCGTGGACCGTGTAGGCTTCAAGGTCACTTATGATAAGAAGACAAAAGAAACCGTCATTACAAAAGGAAGCAACGAACTTCGCTTCAAAACGGACAGCAGTAAATATACCGTGAATGGCGTAACCAAAGAAATGAAAGGGACTTCATACCAGACGAACAGCACGTTCATGGTTCCGCTGACAGCGATTACCCAGGCACTGGACATCCAATATAAAGTGGATAATGTGGGAAAGCGTGTCATCATGAATCTGGAGACCAAGCCGATCGCCAAGTTTACGGTAGGACCTAAAGAAATCTTTGCTGGTGAAACTACCGTAATTTACACACCTCAAGTGGAAAATGCACAAGGTGCCATTATCGATGAACGCTGGGAAGGCCGCGAGGAAATCTTCGAATCGCCAGGTCAATACATAGTCACGTACTCGGTACAAGATTCAACCGGGGCATGGAGTGATCCTTATAGCCAAACGATCAATGTCATCATGCCAAACCAGCCGCCTACAGCCCTCTTCGAGACGGACAAGTCCGAATATAAAATGGGTGAGCTGATTACTTATACGAATCAAAGTTATGATGATCAGGACAAGCCTGAGGATTTGGTTTACAAGTGGGAGAACAACAAGTACGCATTCTTCACGCCGGGCGTTCATACCATCACACTGACCGCTACGGACAAGCAGGGGCTGAGCTCGACTTATGAAGTAACGGTCAATATTACACAAGAGACCTTGTATGAAGAAGAAGATTTCAATATGCTCTTCATCCCTGAAGGAGAAAAGTTCTCGTTCATAGGCAATGTTACATCGCGTAAAAAAATCAATTATGATTTCTATGATGAGCCAAGCACATTGATTCGCAGTAATAGCCCGGAAACCGTGAATACCGAGGGTATCGTATACCGGGAAACAGCATCTGGCGACATGCGCTTCATGATCCACCATGTAAACAATCTGAACAAAAATGTGAAGATGTACGTCATTGCTACGAATAAGAACAGCACCCCAGTAACACTTAGACAAGACTACTTGGGCTTCGCAGGTCCATCGCCAATCGCCACGGCAGCGGGCAAGAAATCAGTGTTAAACTACTTCGAGTCCATGCAGGATGATTCGAAGAAAGCATCGATCACGCTTAAGCCAGGGGAACAAAAGCTGGTTATGACGGAATTGAGCGATGTTAGAATGAAGCAGGGACATGTTATTTCTCTGTACGCCGATATGTATAGCAACTTGCCGATTCAGTTCGATGTTGTGATGATTGACGAGAAATCGGATCCATTGAAAGTGCTGAATACTCTGCCAATCCTGAATCGGGATGGTGTTCATAACCGCGGAACCTATCCTAATTCAACGCGTGTTATTCAATATTCTGAGCTGGTAGGAGCTGACTCGGAGCGTCTCATTCTAGGTGATAACCAGGACGATCCTAACCTGGAAGGCACGGATCCTATGGTGGGAGACATCACGCACAATACCGGCAACTTCGGTGTTTTGTATAAAATTACACTGGATCGCGTTGCGCCTGACACCTTGATCTCCTTCAATCCGCGGGGCGGCAAATACTCGGGATATGCCATGATGAACGGAACGATTGTGCCGATCTATTCTCTTGGACAAGTATCTCCGGGCGAACAAGCGGTTCTGTATCGTACAGGAGATTTTGAACAGAAGGTTGAGATCATGCTTACAGCAGCACCGGGCAGCAATCTGCCGGTTAACTTGCTGTTTACCCAAATGCCTGAAAAAAACCGCTAAGAAGATGACAAGAGACTTCTCTCTCAAGCAGGACGATCCGGTTATAGCCGAGTCGCTGCCATGAGAGATGAGGTCTCTTGTTTTATGGTGTGGAACTCGATACATCAGAAGGAGCTGTCATCTTCTTAGGATAGCGTCAACGCCAAACTCATCACGGTAAATTGTGGAATGTAAGTATTCCTCATAAGATCTTCACAAGTTCTGGTTAATGACATATAACCTCGTCTGGAGGAAATTAACCTTGTAAGATACTTGAAGGGAGAATGCTGAATGTCACATGAACAATTTAAACAATGTATCGAGGAATGTTTGCGCTGTATGGTAGCGTGTAATCATTGTTACACTGCATGTCTGGAAGAAGAAGACGTTGCTATGATGAAAGAATGTATCCGGCTGGATCGGCAATGTGCAGATATTTGCGGTTTTGCGGCTCAGGCCATGTCCACGAACAGCAAGTATGCCCGAGAAATATGCAGAATCTGTGCGGAAGTATGTGAAGCTTGCGGGAATGAGTGCAAGAAGCATGATATGAAGCACTGTCAGGAGTGTGCGGAAGCATGTCTTCGATGTGCAAAAGTGTGCCGGGAAATGGCTGCCTAACACGGGAAATAACATAATAGAACAATCTTGTACAATAAAAGGCTGCCACTCGGCAGCCTTTTATGATGAAGAGAACGCTTCTCATGAAACAGGAAGGATCTGGGATCAGCGTTCTTAAGAAGCTTTAGCGGATGCCAGCAGTGTGAGATCAAGCTGCTCTTGATCCAGTTGATGGCAACGTGAAGTAACGGCAAATGCTCCGATTGCAAAAGCAACTGCTGCCCATGGCAGATATTGAAGTCCTATACGATCTACGACAACACTGCCCAGTAGAGAACCGAGAGCAATACCCAAGTTGGAAGCAACCGGCATGAGTGTAGAAGCGAAATCTTTCGAACCTGGAGATGATTCATCCGCAAGATCAATAAGGTAGAGCTGAACAGCGGTGCTGAGCGCAAAAGAGAAACAGGCAACCAGCATCAAGGTTATTAAGGCGATCCAGGTGAGCGATAGAGTAAGCGCCAGGATGACCATGATCGTCGCCTGGATGATGAAGATTACTTTTAACTTCACTCTCGAGTTACCCTGCGCCACTTTGGCACCGAGCCAATTACTTAAGATGGTGAAAACACCATAGGCTAACAATACGGTGCTGATCCATTGCTGAGAAATCCCCATAACATTCTCTAACAAGGGGGTGATGTACGTATACACAATAAACACGGAGCCTACGCCCAGAACCGGAATGAAGAAAGCCAGGCGAATTCGCTTGTTCTTGAACAAGGCAAACTGGTCTTTCATCGAGCTTACGCTGATGGTATTGCTCTTCGGCATGACGGCAAGCATCAGAACAAGCGGGATGATGCCAACGAGTGAAGTCACGGTGAATGCTGTCTCCCATCCTGCCATTTGGCCGATTTGAGTTCCAACGGGTACGCCCAGCACATTGGCAATCGAAAAACCACCGATAATCCAGGCAACTGCCCCGGCTCTGCGTGAGGGACTCATGTGCTCGCTGGTGGCGGCAATGGCCAAGGATAAGGTTAACCCACATAGCATCGCGGTTATGATACGGATGCATAACATGACAGGATATGAGGCTGCAAAAATGGTCAAGAAATTGAATAGCAATACCGCGGTGTAAGCACCGAATATGGTCACATGTCGCGGTATACGGCCTAGTAATGTTACGGCGAATGGTGTGCCGACTGCATACGCAATGGCAAAGCTTGACACAAGGACGCCTGCGGCTGCCAGCGAAATGCTGAGGCTCATACTAATGTCTTTTAACAGTCCGACAATAACATATTCCGTGGTTCCGAGTACAAAAGCTGCAAAGGTAAAAGCGATTATAAAGAGGGTTTCTCTCGTTCTAGTCATGGTAGTCTCTTCTCCTGATATCTCTATTTATGATCTGATCTTACGCTATGAAAGGCCTTTCAAGTCAAGCCTCAATTGTCAATTATCACTAGATTGTTCAGTCTTCATGCTATAATGATGAGAAAAAGAATGGAGTAGGTGGATAACTGGATGAACCCAACTAAGAAGTCTTCATGGCGTGCAGATAAATTAGCGCACCTCGGATCTTCCATATTTGCCGAGGTAAACGAGTGGAAGCAAGAGGCTCTTGCAGCAGGAAGGTCGATCATTGATTTGAGTATCGGCAGCCCTGACCGGGGACCTGCCCTAGATATCCGTGAGGTGCTTAGTCAGGAAGCGCTGAAGGAGGATAACTATACATATCCGGGAACTACAGGAAGCGTTGAATTTCGAGAACAATCAGCGGCTTGGATGAAATACCGATTCGGTGTACAAGTCAATCCGGATAACGAAATACTGTCCCTGATGGGTTCTCAGGACGGATTATCCCATCTGACCCAAGCGATATGCAATCCAGGTGATATTGCGATTGTGCCGAATCCGGGGTATCCGATATATACCGGTGCACTTGCTATTGCCGGCGTTACGCCTTGGTATCTTCCGCTTAGGGAAGAGCACGGATTTGTACCCCAGCTTGATCTTATTCCGGATGAGATTTGGGCAAAAGCAACGTTCATTCTGCTTAGCTTCCCGGGTAACCCGATTGCCGTGAAGGCCGATGCTGTCTTTTTTGAAAAATTGATCCACTTGGCTAAAAAATGGGATGTACTCATAGTGCATGACCTTGCATATTCCGAAATGGGATTTGACGGCTATAGACCGATGAGTGTTCTACAAATACCAGATGCCATTGACATCGCGGTTGAATTTCACTCTTTCTCCAAAAGCTTTAATATGGCGGGTTGCCGTATCGGTTTTCTGGCCGGAAATGCAGCTGTAGTGGGGGCGCTGCGGGATTTCAAGAGTAACATCGATTTTGGTATCTTCAAGCCCATTCAGAAAGCAGCCGTTCATGCTTTGCGACAAGCCATGTCAACTACCGGCGAAGAACGGAGCGTTGCTTCACTGTATGAGCAGCGACGTGATCTACTCATAGCTTCGCTTGCCGAAGCAGGATGGGTCGTCCCTAAACCGGGGGCCACCATGTTTCTATGGGCTCGGCTGCCAGAAGCTTTTCATGATGCAGCATGGAACTCGCGTCGATTCGCTCGGGATCTGCTGCTTGATACAGGCGTCGCGGTAATACCCGGAGATGCTTTTGGCTCCGAAGGAGAAGGTTATGTGCGGATTGCGCTCGTACAGGAAGAATCGGATTTAGAGGCAGCTGCAAAGCGAATAGGGGATTTTATTCGGGTAAAGACGGTTGATCTTTCATAATGAATGTGATAAATTAGTCAACGGTTGTTGCTTACATGAATAAAGTTTGTTTTTTTAAATGTATAACCTCATTAATATGGTCTGAGGGTCTCTACCAGGAACCGTAAAATCCTGACTACAGAAAATGTTTCTCATTTTTTGTAGTCAGGATTTTATTTTTTTGGTTGGCCATAGGCTATTAAACAACGATGAAAGGGGATGCCATTCCAGATGAATCTGAAAGTAATTATTCTAGCAATCTCGACGATATGCGTCGGGCTGGTTGAACTCATTGTAGGTGGAATACTGCCGCTCATAGCGAATGATTTGCATATTTCACTTGGTACAGCAGGACAGCTGATTACGGTCTTCGCTCTGGTCTTCGCGATATCTGGTCCGGTTCTCCTTGCGCTTACGGCGAAAGTGGAAAGAAAACGACTCTACATGATATCTTTGTTTATCTTTTTCATTGGCAACGTACTGGCTTTTATTAGCCCGAATTTTCCGCTGCTTATGGTGGCCAGAATACTAACCGCGATGAGTACAGCACTTATCATTGTATTATCACTAACGATGACTGCCAAAGTGGTTGAGCCTGCCCACCGGGCAAAGGCACTTGGTGTAATCTATATGGGGATCAGCTCGTCATTGGTGCTTGGCGTGCCGCTTGGCATTTTGATCAGCGAAGCTTTCGGGTGGCGGGTATTATTCCTTGGCATCGGTATTCTATCGATCGGCTCCATGATCTTGATCTATATGTTCCTGGATCGTATCAAGCCTGAGAATGTTACGCCGTTATCTGTTCAAATCAAGGCGCTGGGTAAATCAAAAATAGCGGGTGCACATCTGGCCACCTTGTTCATGCTTGCAGGACATTACACGATTTATGCGTATTTTACGCCTTTTCTAGAATCAGAACTTGGACTCAGTCCTTATTGGATCAGCATTTGTTACTTCCTGTTCGGCTTATCCGCGGTCGGCGGCGGGGCATTCGGAGGTACGCTTGCTGACAAGATTGGATCGCATAAAAGCATCCTGATCATCATTACTTCATTCATGCTGGTACTGTTCCTGCTGCCATTATCCACATTCTCCATTGGTGTATTTTTAGTCGTGATGATGTTGTGGGGTGCATTGAGCTGGAGTCTGGCTCCTCCACTACAGAACTATCTGATTCAAGTGGATCCGGGCTCGTCCGATATTCAGCAGAGCTTCAACAACTCCGCCCTGCAAATCGGAATTGCCCTAGGCTCCGCCATCGGTGGTCTCGTATTAGAGCAGGGGGGCACGGTGGTCAGCACCGCTTGGGTAGGCGGGGGGATCGTCTTGGTGTCGTTAGTCTGTGCCGTATATTCCTTAACGCGACCTGATCTGGCTTGGAAGGACAGCAAAACTTCCATTTCAGCTAAATAAAAAAGGCAGCTGCGTGATAGCAGCTGCCTTTTTTTTTTTACACGATGGAATAGGGTCTGGTTATATGGTTGATACGGAGGATCGATAGATAATCTCGCCCCTTCACAACAATTCTGTCGAAGCGCAGGTCCGGATTGCTGATTTTGCTGAGGATGGTACAAACGTCATAAAGCAAACATCGAAGAAAACAGGAATTTATTGATTTTTTGCTAAACCCGATACGGTTGGTACCCAAGCTGTTCGAGAATGATCTCGGATTTTTTAAGCATGGACGGACTTAATCCGCGCCATTGCAGATACGAGGCGAGCATTTCGCCCAATTATGCTGCTGGTTATCCCACCCTTCATCCGAAATCCTGACTATCGTTTCGTGGCTAAGCATCGAAAAAAAATTGGGATCCTTTTACCTACACAGAATTTCAAACAGATGTACTTGCCATAATTCAATTGTCAGATGAGTAGCTCTGCGTAGCAAAAAGATCTGGTTAAATTGTTAATTTAACCCTTATAGTCACTAAAATCGATTATAATTAAATATATGTTCAAGTGGATTACCTATCCTAAGTAATAGGATAATCATACGCAAAAAGGCATAGTGATGAATCGCCTATGCTTTAAGGGTTATAGAGTTTTCGAATACATACTAATGTATAAGAGGAAGCGAATGATATGACGATAATGCCTGTTATAGTTATGATCTTTGTATTTGTACCTACCATTGTATTCATGGTAAGCATGCCTTATTTAACTAGAGAGACGATTAGTTTTGGGGTCACCGTCAGCGCTGTACAATTCCACAGTGAACCTCTGCGCCAGATGCGGAAGTCATATGCTAGGATTAGTGGTACCTTGCATACCATCCTATTCATTGTTTGTATCATCTGCCTAATATACGGTGATGAACATTCCAAGCAACAAAGTTGGATCATTGTCACTTATTCACTCGCCATGGTCGTAATCTCCCTAGTCACAAACATTAGCTATCATTTCAAAATGAAAAGTTTACTACCTATGCTTCCTATTGCTCCTGAACCATCGATCATGGCAGTGGACACTGCTTTTCGAAAAAGAAACATTGGCTTGTCTAGTTATTGGTTCCTTATTCATGCTTTAATTATGGTTGTTAGTATTGTAACTGTGTTACGCAACTACGATCAGATTCCTGATCAGATTCCGATCCATTACAACAGCAGTTGGAACGTAGACCGCTATGCAGCTAAATCTAATAGTTCTGTGTTTATGCCTACGATAATTCAAGTGTTCATAACACTTGTGTTCCTATTTGAGAATTGGAGTATTCGCAGAGTAAAGCAGCAGGTTCAACCCACTGATCCGAGCCGTTCCATCAGACAAGACGTAACTTTCCGCCGTGCTTGGTCATGTTTTATGATTACAGCAAGCTTCTTAATAGTTATCCTGATTTCCATCGTGCAACTAAACATGATATCTCTGCTTAACATCAATTTCGTTATCCCCATTATCCTAATCATAATAGCCTTTATCATGCTATACGCCTTCGCCTTATCGTTCTGGGCTGGTCAGGGCGGAAGCAGATTAGAGCGATCTGCCGATCGATCCAATGTCAGACCTGTCCATGATGATGATAAATGGCTATTAGGTATGATTTATTTCAATCGCAAGGATCCAAACCTTATCGTCGAGAAAAGGTTCGGAGTCGGCTGGGGATTAAATTTCGGTCACCCAGTAAGCTGGCTGATTTGGCTCGGAATTATTGTACTGTTAGTTGTGGTGTGGAGAGGTTAGTACTCACCGGAGTATTCTAGCTTTCAACAAATAAATATTTTCGCTTCCAAATTAGACGCCATCCACATTAGACAATCAGGTTCTGTATCTGAAAAAGATAATTCCTACTTGACAGGTGGTATTAATTGGTTTAATCTAGCCACAAGCCATCAATCAGTCATTCATTTAATGAACTTTCATTATCTTAACTTTAAACTATAGGTCAGCCGATTGGTCCACCAAAGGCTCCTGTTTACTCCAATTTCGTTTTGACAACGGAGGAGTAGACGGGGGTCTTTTACGTTTATTCGTGGGTTGCCATGAATGGAAATGGACTGACAGACAAGGACGAAGACCATGAGAGAGGAGCGACATGGAAGAGAGAAACTGGGCTTTACTGGAGGAAGCGGATTGGCATTTTCGCAGAGTTGTACGCAGATTTGTTAGAGAGCGTGACAAAATTTCGGTCGAAAGCATATCACTGCCCGGCTTGCTGATCTTAAACACGATTCATCGCACGGGAGCGCAAAGACTTGGCGAACTTGCGAACCAGCTCGATTTCACATCCGGAGCGGTAACAGCTGTATGTGACAAACTGGAGGCTGCCGGATTTGCGGTTAGAAGGCGAAGCAAGAACGACCGGAGAGCGATCGTCCTGGACATTACGGATACAGGAAGAGAGATGTTGGAGCGCAACGAACATATTGGCGGGTACATGATCGATCTTTTATTTGGTTCTTTTTCACAAGAGGAGCTTAGAGAATTAATCTGTTTATTTGAGCGGCTGAATGAACATCTGGATGGGTTCGCGGAAGCTGTACTTGACCAATCCCAATCCTCTACAGGAACATGGAACACAAACGTCCAGACGGCTAATAAAGACAGAGCCAAACGCTCGAATAAATATATTTCTTACTAAAAAAATAATTGGAGAGGGAGTAGGGAAATATGGGACATCCAACGATTTATCCAACAGGTACGACGGTTTACAATCCGCAGAAAGCTTGGAGCGGCTACACGATTTATCAAGCTGCGGAAACAGGGGCGCTCTTGATTGATATGAATGGCCGAGAGGTCCGCTTATGGAAAGGATTGCGAGGATTCCCGAACAAGCTGTTTCCTGGAGGTTATGTTCTTGGCAGTACATCCGAACGCGATCCGAAATACGGGTTCCAGGATGAGACCAATCTGGTCCAGGTGGATTGGGACGGCAATATTGTTTGGAAATTCGATCGGTATGAGTACATAGAGGATCCGGGTCACCCGGCTCAATGGATGGCTCGTCAACATCATGATTATCAGCGGGAAGGCAACCCCGTTGGCTATTATGTTCCCGGGCAGGAGCCAAAAGTGGATTCCGGCAATACGTTGATTCTCGCTCATAAAAATGTAAATCGTTCCGAGATATCCGATATTGAACTGCTGGATGACACGATTATCGAAGTCGATTGGGAGGGTAACGTCATCTGGGAATGGGCTGTTAGTGATCATTTTGAGGAGCTGGGCTTCGATGAAGATGCCAAGCTGGCGATATCTCGCGACCCGAACACTCGGGGATTCGGTGCGCATGCCGGGGACTGGATGCACATCAATTCGGCCTCGGTACTCGGACCTAATAAGTTCTATGATGCGGGGGATGAACGATTCCATCCTGATAATATTATCTGGGATGCACGAGAAAGCAACATTATAGCCATAACCGACAAAAGAACGGGCAAAATCGTCTGGAAGCTGGGACCTGACTACTCTACAGAAGAAACGAAGCATATCGGCTGGATTATTGGACAGCACCATGCTCATCTGATTCCGCAGGGTTTGCCAGGGGAAGGAAATATTCTGATCTTTGACAATGGAGGCTGGGGTGGTTATGGGCGTCCAAACCCGGAATCAGCGGATGGGCTGAAAATAGCGCGACGCGACCATTCCCGTATCCTGGAGATTAATCCGGTTACGTTGGAGATTGAATGGCAATACACACCGACGGAAGCGGGATTTCAAGCGCCGCTTGACTCTTACCGCTTCTACAGCCCTTACATCAGCTCGGCTCAGCGCTTGCCAAACGGTAACACCTTAATCACGGAAGGGGCTGACGGCAGGATTTTCGAGATTACGCGAGAATTCGAGCTGGTATGGGAATATATCTCACCTTACAAGAACATTCGTAACTCCAACATGGTTTATCGTGCGTATCGGGTTCCTTATGAATGGGTACCTCAGCTTGAATTGCCTGTGGAAACGGAAATAACTCCAATTGATGTTGCTGACTTCCGTCTTCCCGGTGCTGCCCCTCGGGGTGCCATAACCGCCGTGGAAGTGGAGGGTACGATCTCTTATGGCGAGGGAGCTCTATGCGTAGCCAGAAGTGATGAAACTGCCCAGAAAGAGGGTAGATCACAATGAGCAAACAGCGAAGGACGCAATGGATAGCCTTTATACTAAGTTCTATTCTTGCAATCAGTGTAATCAGCGGATGCGGTACTGCTACTGGTAAGGATAAAGAGGGCAAACTTAAGCTGAAAATAGCCGATATTTCTACGAACACCGTTTTTCGCGTGGCGAAGAGTAAAGGGTTCTTCGACAAGCATGGGATTGATGCCGAGCTTGTGAATTTTGCTACGCCGGCTGAAGGCGTTAATTCGTTATTTATCAAGCAGGTAGACGTTGCCTTTGGTGCAGACTTTCCACTTCTGAATGCCGTCAGTAAAGGCGACTACACCATCTTCGCTTCATCGGGAACTGCAACGGATTTAAGTGCCAGCGAATGGAAGCTGTTCGTCCGTAAAGAAATCGGAAGTGCCGCGGATCTTAAAGGCAAGAAGCTGAGTTTCTCCAGAGGGACTTTCATTCCTTATTTATGGGATGTTTATCTAGCCGAGTATGGGGTTGCACTGTCGGATGTGGAGCTCATCGGACAGGGTGGTTTCGATGAAGCTTACGTGGCGCTCAAAAAAGGTGAAATCGATGCAGCATGGGTATACGGCGCTGTGCTGAACGAGAAGTTTGGCGCACTGTCGGAAGCCAAAGAGTTATCGGATATGTCCAAGACGCCTGTTCGTCTTGGCACGGGGTTGATCGCTTCGGATGATGCTATCAGCAGTAATCCGAAAGGTTTTGTAAACCTTTTGAAAGCACTGGATGAAGCGTCTGCTTATGCACAGACCCATCCCGAGGAGACGGCTGACTTGATGTATGAAGAAGTGAAGCAGCCAAGAGAGGCGACTTTGAAGGATTTGCCGAAGAATCCATGGAACCTCGGTTTTACGGAGCAAGCCTACGCTGGCTTGCAAGGGCAGAAGGAGTATATGGTCGCAAACGGCATTATCGAGAAAGACTTCGAATTGAACGACAAATTGAACCTCGATTTGGTACGGGAGGCTTTTCCTGATCGCGTAATAAACCTGAAATAAGGAGAGGGTGGTCATGAGAGCAGCATCAAGACAGAATGAAATCCATATTGAAAGGCTGGATAAAAGCTATGCACAGCACGCTGCAGCGGGTGATTTGCATTATATTATTCAGGACGTCAACCTGGTTGTGAAGGGCGGGGAGTTCTTTGTTCTGCTGGGCCCGAGTGGTTGCGGAAAGTCGACACTGCTTAGTATGATTGCTGGTTTCGTGTCCAAAACATCGGGTCAGGTCAAAGTGGGAGAGAAGGAGGTGGAGCGGCCCGGTCAGGACCGCGCCGTCGTCTTTCAGCAGGCAGACTCTTCCTTGTTTCCATGGCTAACCGTGAGGGAGAACGTTGAGTTTGGTCTCCGGATGAAACGCGTACCTGCCGCACAGAGAAAGGAAATCTCCGACCAATATATAGCGCTTGTAGGCCTAGCGGGACATGAAAGCAAATATCCTCGCGAGCTGTCAGGTGGCATGAAACAACGGGTACAGCTGGCGCGAGTGTTATCGAACGATCCAGCAATTCTGCTCATGGATGAACCGTTTGGCGCACTTGATGCTATGACGAGAAGAACGATGCAGCGGGAGTTAGTACGCATTTGGCAGAATACAGATAAGACGATCATCTTCGTCACGCACGATATTCAGGAGGCGCTTCTGCTCGGAGGGCGCATTGGCATTATGTCAGCGGGACCCTCCTCGAAGATTACGGATATTTATGAGGTGCCGCTTGCTTATCCGCGGGATCTGGCCGATCCAAGCTTTCATGCACTGTATAACGTAATCCAATCCCATTTTGGTGAGTAGAAAGGAGGGAAGACCATTGAATATTCCACTTAAAAAATGGTCGCTTCACTTGCTGTTATGGATCTCCGGGTTTGGCCTCTGGCAAATCTTATCGCTTGCCTATGGTCCGGAAATCCTTCCAGGACCCATCTATACCGCTAGGGGCGGTTACGAATTGTTGATGGACGGTACGCTGCTCCAATACATAGGGATCAGTTCATACCGGGTGTTGCTCGGCTGGACGCTAGGAAGCTTGATCGCGATTCCGGTTGGGATCGTCATCGGAAAGGTAGGGCCCATCCGGTCTTTTGCCGAACCGTTCCTTAATTTCATCAGATTCATTCCGCCCATTGCGTTCATTACTCTGTTTCTGGTTTGGTTCGGCATCGGAGAAACGTCAAAGATTATGCTGATTCTTTATGCGACCTTCTTCATTGTAGTGCTAAACACATTGACTGGCATCTTGTCCGTGGAAGAGGATAAGGTCCGTTCCGCTCGCAGTATGGGGGCATCAGAGTGGCAGATCGTCATCCATGTCATGATCCCGGCAACCGTGCCCTACATCTTTACTGGTATCCGGCTTGCCATGGGAACCTCGTTTATGGCTATTATCGGAGCGGAGATGATCGCATCCAATGAAGGGGTAGGGTACCTGATTTGGAATTCCCGCTTGTTCTTTCGTACCGATTGGATCTTTATCGGATTGATCTGCTTGGGGTTAATGGGATTCCTAACGGATCGTGCGGTTGGGCTGCTGGGACGTAAGCTGCTGTCCCGATATGGCGTAGTCAGCACGAATTCACTGCGTCGTTAATTATGTTGCATGAGAGTACGAAGCAGCACCCTTTATGAATAGGGTGCTGCTTCTCATATTTACATACCTCATTCCTTAATTGGAATAATGAATCACCATACTTAATCGATTCATGGATTCACCCGTATTGCGGTAACTATGAGGCTTATCCGCTTTAAATCGAATGGATTTCCCCTCATTTAACCAATATTCCTCGTTATCGATACAAATGGTGACCTCTCCTTCAAAGACGGTAATAAACTCCTCGGTCCCCTGGATATGCGACTCTGCGCTAATATAACCGTTATGCTCCATCTCTAATGTGTACATCTCGAAACGCCGCCCGTCCTCGAATGGGAAATAAGGATAGATTCTTACCTTCCCATTATCCTCAATTAATGCTTGTACTTCTTCACGAGAAACAACGACGGTATCAGAATGAGGTTCTTGGATCAGTGAAGTAAAAGAAACCTTCAAACCGTTCGCGATCTTCCATACGGTCGTTATGGAGGGACTTGATTCTCCACGTTCAATCTGTCCCAGCATGGTCTTGCTGATGCCAGTCATTTCCGCGACTTTATCCAAGCTAAGTTTTCTTTGCTCCCGCAGCTTCTTCAGATTATCCGCTAATATTTCGTTAATGGGCTTCAATAGAATTCACTTCCTATTTGTATATTGTACGTTATAGCGTACATAATGTATAATTACAACGTACGTGCGCTTTGGCGTACATTTCAATACACTATAACATATATAATTGAAGGGGGTCATATCGTGTTTATCATTCCGTTGTTGACTTATGCCATCGTCTCTTCCTTTACGCCAGGACCCAATAATATTATTTCGATGACCAATGCACGAAGCCAAGGTGTAAGAAAAACGATGCGCTTTATCGGAGGCGTGGCAGCCGGTTGTATGGTCATCATGTTGCTGTGGAGTTATTTCAACCTTGTACTTAATCCTTTCATACCCAGGATTAATTTTATGATGAATATACTCGGATGCCTGTATATGATCTATCTTGCCATAAAGATTATGCGAAGCAAGCCACAAGATGCAGAAAGTAGCAATGCTGGATTATGTACTTTTACCTTCGGTTTTATTTTTCAATTCATGAATCCAAAAGTGATATTATACGGGATTACAGCCATATCTTCCTTCGTGATGCCGCTTTCCACATCGCCTATACAGTTGTTGTTCTACTCTCTAGGGCTCACGATCATTGGCATATGCGCCAATATGACCTGGGCGTTGTTCGGTTCGTTGTTCAAGAATTTGTTATCTCGGTATGAGCGCCCGTTTAATCTGGTTATGGGTTTACTTCTGATATATAGTGCAGTTTCTATTTTTGCCGTGAACTGATATTCTCGCATTATCATCGTCATAACAATGCTTACTCAATAAACAAGGCTTCCCAAGGTGTTTACCCGGAAAGCCTTGTTTGTATTATTCAAATATGCTTGCGATTTGCTCCTTGAGCTTATTAGCCGATGCGTGGAAACGCGTCAATTCCTCATCGTTCAGCTCAAGATTAAGAACTTCCCGGACTCCTGTACGATCAACCACACAAGGCACGCCCAAGTATACGTCAGACACACCATGGTAGTCTGTTAACAACGTTGATACATTCAGCACAGAGCTTTCATTCAGCAGGATGGAAGCGATGATACGATCTAGGGCTAACGCAATAGCATAGGAAGTCGCGCCTTTGGCGTTAATAATCTCATAGGCTGCATTTTTTGTGCGGTCAAAAATATCCGTTCGCTCGTCATCTGTAAGATCGATCCCGATTCCCGCGATGTTGGCAACACTCCATAACGGCAGCTCAGAATCGCCGTGCTCCCCAATGATATGGGCGTGGATGCTGCGAGGATTAATGCCTTTGTTCTGACCGATCAAATATCGGAAACGAGCGCTATCCAGCAGTGTACCTGATCCGATAACCCGATTGACAGGGAATCCGCTTTTCTTCAAAGTGACATAGGATAAAATATCCACCGGGTTCGTTGCGACAAGAATAATGCCATGATCGTTATACTTTACAATGTTTTGAATAATGTCTTCGAAAATAGCTGTATTCCGTTTCAATAAATCAATTCGCGTTTCACCGGGTCTTTGGTTGGAGCCTGCGGCAATGACAATGATATCGGCATCCTTGCAATCGCTGTAATCTCCAGCCCAGAGCTTGACACCTCCGGCAAAGGGGAGTCCATGATTCATATCCAGAGCTTCGCCCAAAGCTTTATCATGGTTGGTGTCGATTAATACGAGTTCTGATACTCTCTCACGCAAAAATAAGGTATAGGCTGTTGTTGTTCCGACTGCTCCAGCTCCGATGATAACTGCACGGGTCGGCCGCTGCGTTTCATTCTTGATCATACAATGATTCTCTCCCTTGTCGATATGTATTAAAGCTTCTAAATGACTTGCATACCTTATAGAGAAGCTGTCTTTACAGCGTCTTCTGTAAGGTTACATTCATAGCAATGATAACATATCAGGAAGATTTAGGAAGTAGATATGTGAGGATTATCACGGTTTAAAAATGTCAGTATAAAACGGACTAAGCCATTTTGACTCTTGCTCACACGTCGTCTCGGTTGATATGATGAGTCATAAACTTGGTTCGTTACTCGAATTATATGTTTAATGTGACGACCTATCTGTAAAGGAGATATACAATGGCAACCATTGAAGACTTTAGCAAACTGGATATTCGAATCGGAACGGTAGTGGAAGCAGAACCATTTCCGGAAGCTCGCGTACCGGCCATCAAGATGAAGATAGATTTTGGACCCCTTGGAATCAAGCGGACAAGCGCTCAGATCACGAAACGTTATGATGCCAGATCTCTTGTGGGAAGCCAAGTAACGGCCATCGTCAACTTTCCTCCCAGACGGATTGCCGGCTACCTATCCGAAGTTCTCGTACTCGGCGGTGTTCCGGAACAGGGGGATGTTGTGCTCCTGAAGCCGGAATTCGACCTCCCTAATGGAACACCTATCGCATAAACGGATCCCTTGAACCGATGTCCACATGACTCGGGCCAATATGTTGAGTGTGACTAGTATTATTTTCCAACATCTCTGATATTTGAAAATCTTGTGCTTGAAAAGTTCTTGTTATGTGAATTGATTGGTTGTAATATGAAGTAAAAAAAATAGACGGAGATGATGTGATGAGCAGGATTCAATTCTCAGTTCAAGTTCGTTTGGTATCTGATCTTACCCGTTCCAAACAATTTTATGAAGAAGTGCTGGGTTGCGAAGTGAATGACGTATGGGCAGTCCGGGATGATTTTGCGCTCGGATTCAAGCTGATGCAAGCTGCATCGAGCAGTGATATTAAGCCCAATCCCCCAGGCAAGGGCCAAGTTACGCCATGGGATACATACGCTTACGTGGATACACACCAAGAGTTGGATGAATGGTACGAGGAACTCATCTCACGAGGTGCTGAAGTGGTACAAGAACCCCAATTAACAGAAGCTGACTGGGGAGTATGGAAGGATTTTGCGATTAAAGATCCGGATAACTATGTCATTGCATTTGGTAGCGGAAAAAAGGAATAGTGGAAGTGGTGGCGGACATGGATATAAATCGCATACTCATCAGCAGCGACCCTTCGCTGTTGGATATGGACGCAATTATCCGTTTTTTGCGACAAAGCTATTGGGCTAACAAGCGATCTGATGGTCTCATTAAGAAATCCCTTGAGGGTTCCATTTGCTTTGGCGCATATTACGATAACCGGCAGATCGGCTTTGCTCGTGTCGTGTCTGACGGTGCAACTGTCTATTGGTTATGTGATGTATTCGTGGATGAAGCTTATCGGTCACAAGGAGTTGGCAAGAAACTGATCGAAACGATTACCACACACAATGATTATCGTAATCTGTTCGGTATATTGGCTACACGCGATGCCCATGGTTTATACGAGCAATTCGGTTTCGTCCGTGATCATGGCAAAACCTTGACCCGGATGCCTGACTTTCTTCGAAAGGATTAGATTCCCTATCACCCTGTATACATAAGTTTGATCTGTTAACAAACGAAAGGGGACAGAGATGGTTATATGGATTAACGGCGCGTTCGGTTCCGGTAAGACCCAGGCAGCGTTTGAGCTTCAGCGAAGAATACCGAACTCCTACGTATATGATCCAGAGAATGCAGGTTACTTCATTCGGGATAATGTGCCGCTGGATGCAAAGCGTGATGATTTTCAGCATTATCCGATGTGGAGGGAGTTCAATTACTCCATGTTTAAGTATTTGGACCAGGAATCCGATCAATTGATCCTGGCACCGATGACCATCACGAACGTGGATTATTTCGATGAAATCGTGGGGAAATTAAGACGTGATGGTGTGGTTATACAGCATTTTACGTTATGCGCCTCCAAGGAAGTGCTACTCAGACGTCTGCGCAGCCGAGGAGAAAGCTCTAATTCATGGGCTGCACATCAGATTGACCGCTGTATTCACGGACTCACGAGCGAAGTGTTCCAACATCATATCGACACCGATCATCTATCAATTGACCAAGTGGTAGAGACTATCGGTACTATGGCACAAGTGGAATTATTGCCGGATCATCGCGGTTCAACTAAGAAAAAATTTGATCGGATCAAAACCAAATTCGCCCATATTCGATTTTTTGGATAAGCATGTAGAGTATTAGCGATAGCTGAACATATGAAAGTAAGACGATTTCTCTCACAGGGAAGTCGTCTTTTTTGTGTTCTAAGTAAGGAGAAGATGAAATCGTAAATTTATTTGCGTATAGATAAATAACTTTCGTTAGGGAAAAATAAATTCTTTTATATTCACATAAACCCAATATAGACAAGGAAATATGGAGGAAAAATCTATTGAATGAGATTTGAAAAACCAAAAGACATGTTGACAAAATTCTGAATATGGATTATTTTTTGTACATGGCAATTAAAGTTGCACAAAGGCAATTTTATTGGTTATGCGCAGGATGATATTTTCAATTGTACATAAGCAAAAAGCAAACCTAATTGAGGTAGAGTGGAGGAGGAAGAGAAATGAAACATCGGAGGATTATAAGAAGCAGGAAACTCATCGGAGCAGCCATGCTTAGTTTGCTGCTGGTATTATCAGCCTGTGCTTCGGGTGAAGCCGAGCAGCAGGGTGCAGCAGGAAAGCAGGCGGGAGATAAGATTCGTGTAGTCACCACGATTGGTCAGATTGCCGAGCCTATCTCCGTGATCGGCGGAGATAGGGTAGAGGTGCTGAGCTTGATGGGACCAGGTGTTGATCCGCACTTATATAATGCTACGCAAGGCGATATTAAGAAATTGGATAGCGGGGATGTCATCTTCTATAGCGGTCTATTATTGGAAGGCAACATGACGGAAATCTTCGAACAGATCGGCAAGAACAAGCCTGTGTTAGCCATTGCCGATGCGATCCCGAAGGATCAGCTGCTTCAGGATGACGCGCAGGCCACTGATCCGCATGTGTGGTTTGACATTGATCTATGGAAATTATCATTGGATTCTGCTGTAGAGAAGCTGAAGTCACTGTACCCGGAGGATGCTGATTATTTCGAGAAGAACAAGCAGCAATATTTTGCCCAATTAGATGAATTGAAGGCGGAGGCCAAGGATAAGTTGAGCCAGATTCCTGAAGAGCAGCGAGTTATGGTAACTGCGCATGATGCGTTCGGATATTTCGGCCGCATGCACGGTCTGGAAGTCGTTGGTCTGCAGGGGCTGAGCACAGAGGCTGAAATCGGACTCTCGGATATTAATGAAACGATTGATATTCTGCTTCGGCACAAGGTCCCTGCCGTCTTCGTTGAGAGCAGTGTGAATCCTGCTTCGATCAATGCCGTTATTGAAGGTGCGTCTAAGAAAGGGCTGGACTTAAAGCTTGGAGGGGAGCTCTTCTCGGATGCCATGGGTGAGGAAGGCACAACAGAAGGGACGTATATTGGAATGTATCGTCATAATGTCGAAACGATTTATCATGCTTTAAGCGGAGGTGACGAATAAAATGTCCGTACTTCAAGTTAAAGATCTAAATGCCTCTTATCGTAAAAACAAAGTTCTGCACGATGTCACTTTTGAAGTGGAGCAAGGCTCCCTGACCAGCATCGTAGGACCAAACGGCGCCGGTAAATCCACACTGTTAAAGGTCATGCTGGAGCTCCATCCCAAATTGTCCGGAGATGTTTCATTCTTCGGCTCAACCTTAAGCCGTATGAAAACCCGGGTCGGCTATGTTCCGCAGAGGGGGTCCGTAGATTGGGATTTTCCGACCGATGCCCTGGATGTTGTCATGATGGGTCTATATGGTCAGGTGGGTTGGTTTAAACGGCCAAACAAGCATCACAAGGAAAAAGCGATGGCTTCGCTTGACCAAATGGGCATGGCAGACTATGCCGATCGTCAGATCAGTCAGCTTTCAGGCGGTCAGCAGCAGCGTGTATTCCTCGCGAGGGCGCTCGTCCAGGATGCTGATCTATATTTCATGGATGAGCCGCTGGCCGGGGTGGACGCCGCAACCGAACGGGCAATTATGACTACGCTCAACGATTTGAAGATGGCGGGCAAAACCGTCATGGTGGTCCATCATGATCTGCAAACCGTAGAGGACTATTTTGACCATGTGCTGCTCCTGAACCGCACGGTCATTGCACACGGGAAGACGAAAGATGTCTTCACGAAAGAGCAGGTGTACCGCGCATACGGTGGTTCGCTTCGCTGGATGAAGGAGGCGTAATCATGCTGAATTCCTTATTATCACCGAATACGCAATGGGTGCTGTTAAGCACGTTAATACTGGGAATGGCTGCTGGGATGATTGGATGTCTCGCTTATTGGAAACGGCAAAGCTTGATGAGTGATGCGCTGTCTCACGCAGCGCTGCCTGGTGTCGTAGTTGCTTTTGCGCTGACCGGGAGCAAGAACTTGCTCGTCATGATCCTTGGAGCAGCTGTTAGCGCTCTGATCGGCGCGTGGATGATCCAGTGGATTCGCTCCACCAGCCGCATTAAGGAGGATACCGCCATGGGCATGATCTTATCTGTGTTTTTTGGATTAGGCATCATGCTGCTTACGATCGTCAATCGAACAGCGGGCGGAAATCAGAGTGGACTCGATAACTTTATTTTCGGTCAGGCTGCATCCATGGTCCGCAAGGATGTGGTTACGATGTTAATTCTGGCTGTTCTGGTAATGCTGGTCGTCTTCATTGGTTTCAAGGAGTGGAAGCTGTTTCTCTTCGATCCCGATTTTGCCAAAGGGTTAGGTTTGAATAGTCGACTGATGAATAGCTTATACATGGGAGTCCTTGTGCTCGTTATCGTGATTGGTATCCAGGCGGTCGGTGTCATACTTATGGCGGCTATGCTGATCATACCTGCTGTGAGCGCAAGGTATTGGACGCAATCCTTCAGGATGATGGTCATCCTGTCGGCGATTTTCGGAGGTGGATCGGGTTTTGTCGGCACGTTGGTCAGTACCATGGGTAAGGGATGGCCTACAGGACCATTCATCGTGGTGGCGTCCTCCGTATTGTTCACGATATCTTTGGTCTTCGGTGTGGAGAAAGGCTTGTTAACCCAAGCAATGCTGCTTCGCTCGCAGAAAAAAGAACATTTGGAAGCTGCTAATCCGAATCCTTCGGTTCTAAGCCCTCGTTTGCCTGGGAGGGGGAGCAATCAATGACTTATACAGGATGGATATTACTCACCGCCTCTCTCGTTGGTTTGTCTTGCGGCATCGTCGGCGTGTTCCTGATTCTGCGAAGAATGGCGATGATGGCTGATGCCATCAGCCACACTGTGCTGCTGGGCATTGTTACAGCCTATCTAGTCACTAGAGAATTAAGCGGGCCGCATATGCTAATCGGCGCCATTATCGCAGGACTGCTGACAGCGGTTCTTGTTCAATGGTTTCATTCCCGCGGCGTTCAGCAGGATGCATCGATCGGCGTGGTGTTCACTACCTTGTTTGCCATCGGCGTCATCCTGATCGCTACCCAGGTAGGTAATGCGCATTTGGATACCAAGCACGCCCTCATGGGTGAGATTACGTTTGTACCTTGGGATGTCATGCATGTTCCGCTATTGGGTGAAGTGCCAAAGGCTACATTCATGCTGGCAGCCGTTCTACTCGTCGTTCTCATTGTGATTCTGGCTTTCTATAAGGAATGGAAAATAACCTCCTTTGATCCAGCCCTTGCGGCCAGTATCGGCATTCCAGTCGTACTCTTGCACTATGTATTTATGTCACTGGTCTCCATCACAACGGTTGCATCATTTGATGCTGTCGGTGCGATTATGGTGGTAGCCATGCTTATAACACCTGCTGCTGCCGCATATTTGTGGACAGATAAGCTCTCCATCATGCTGGTACTCAGTGGCGCTTTCGGTGTGATGTCCGCATTCATGGGCTACTACATTGCCGTATGGCTGGACACCTCCATCTCTGGATCTATGGCATTTGCTACCGGAATTGTATTTGTTGTCAGTTTTCTATGCTCTCCGAAACACGGTATGCTTTCCCGCCATGTTCATAGATTCGGTGCGCATCACAATAAGGAGAAATTAAAGGGAATATCCTGATACAAAGCGCTTGATGAAGCTTGAGTGGTAAAACACTCAGGCTTCATTTTTTGTTCCAATCGATCCTTTATTGTTGTGGTATAATTGGGAAAATTTTCGTAATGGGCTATAAGTAGAGACATAATCATGAAGGGGAGATGGCAGATGCAGCTGGAGTCAACAAGGCTGATAATCCGTGAATTCGAAGAGGGGGACTTTGCAAGTGTCCATGCTTATGCAGCGGATCCCATCGTTACGGAGTTTACAATGTGGGGGCCGAACACAGAAGAGGAGACTGTAAATTACTTAGAAGAAATACGCCGAATGAAGGAGCAGGACCCTCGCAACAGCTATGAGCTGGCGCTTGTCCTCAAAGATAGCGGCCGCTTAATCGGGGGCGTAGGGCTTCACCGCTTGAAGACGAATGCAGAGCTTGGGTATTGCTTGAATTCCGCTTATTGGGGACAGGGTTACGCTTCGGAAGCTGCCCTCGTCATGTGTCGTTTCGGCTTTAAGGAGCTGGGGGTAAACCGCATCTATGCTACTTGCCGCCCAGGCAACGTCGGATCAGCAAATGTTATGCGTAAGATTGGCATGAAGCAGGAAGGACATCTCCGGCAGCATCTGTGGTTCAAAGGCGCTTTTCATGACTCTTATTTGTTCTCGGTTCTGCGGGAAGATTTCGAAATCTAATACAAATGTTGTTAATGTAAGGTTGAGAAGGAGCAGGCGTCTATCATGAGAGATACGAAATTGTTGACACACCATAATGGTATATCGATTTATGAGGAAGCATCAGGTAAAGTGTATTATACCAAGGAGAATGAAGTGTCGGTTGTGGTACTGGCCAAGCAGAATGATCAGTTGTTGTTGATCCGCCAGTACCGCGCTCCTGTGGATGACTACGTCATTCAGCTCCCTGGAGGGGGCGTAGACCATGGAGAAGACTTGGAATCAGCAGCCCGTCGCGAGATGCTGGAGGAAACAGGCTGCAGCTGCGGTAAACTTCATTATCTTGGGAAGTTATACCCGGCATCCTGGAGATGTAATGAGATCGCTCATGTTTATTACACAGATGAGGTAATCAGCCAAGCGGAACAACAGTTGGAAGGTTACGAGAACATTGACGTCATTAGGATGAGTGTGAAAGATTGCCTGCGTCAAATCAGAGATAACGAGCTTCAGGATTCTGAACTGATCTTTGCGATGATGCAAGGCTTGCTCAAGGGATTCATTCAGAAATAGATTTGGAGGTTACATATTAATATGGAAATAATCGGATTGTTCATGACAGTAATCAGTATAATCGTTGCCATCATCGTCATTCGTTACGCAATCAATTCATCCAAAGTCATCATTAGAATGGATGCTATGCTCCAAGAGATGCGGTTGCTGCGTGAAGACATGAAGGAGCTCAAAGAAAACAAGCATATTGTGGATAAAAAAGTATAGGCGCACCCGTACAAGATATCCATACAAGGAGTCGTATCCATGCAGAATGCTGTAAAGGTCCGGCTCTTTTTTGTGGAATTTAGACCAGTTCATCATTTATACCATATTGTTTTCAGTCGTCTTATTTGTTGCGGTACCGAGATATATCGGAAATAATATAGCTTAGACATGAATTTGGGAAGGGGAAATAAAATCTGATGAACTCGACTCAAAGTTATATCATTCAACAAGCCCAACATTTTGCACGCGCCGTTCATGGAGAAGATTCCAGCGGCCATGATTGGTGGCATATTGAGCGTGTTACACGCCTCGCCAGGATTCTGGCATATCTTGAAGGTGCTAATTCATACCTGTGTGTATTGTCTGCGTATCTCCATGACATCGCTGATGAGAAACTGAATGAGTCGAAGGAAGCGGGTTACAAACGGGTTCAGAAGTGGCTAATGCAGACCGGAGTCGAAGCTACAGACCAGGAGCTTGTGCTGGAGATCATCCATACAATGTCATTCTCAGGCGGTTCAGGGCAGCCGATGCGCACTTTGGAAGGTCAGATCGTACAGGATGCTGATCGTCTGGATGCAATTGGCGCCATCGGGGTTGCCCGTTCATTTGCATATTCGGGATGGAAGGGACAGAGCATGTATGATCCTGCTATCCCGCTTCGTACACAAATGACAAGTGAGGAATATCGTAAGGGCCGCAGCACTGTTATAAACCATTTCTATGAAAAGCTTCTAAAGCTGAAAGGTCTCTTGAATACAGAATCGGCTAAGCTCCTTGCGACTGGCAAGCACCAAGAAGTCGAACTGTTCCTTAGGGCGTTCGATAAAGAATGGGCAATGGGAAATGAGTCATACCTGCATGAATCTCCGATCCATCGGGGACAAGTATCAAGGGTTCATATAGCATTTGATGATTCGACGGCAGGATCGTTACGAATTATGCTGCGATCAATACCCGGTGAGATGGTAGTCACGCTTAGCGATGACCTAATGGTAGGACCGCTTGTGAAGGACCAAGACTTAGACTTCTCCCGTTCATTAGCTGCCCGGAAGGATTGGTTTCAAGCGCGGTATAGCGTTTCAGATGCGGATGAGAAAAAGTCAATGCTGCTGGAGTCGGCTGTGGATTGGTTGACATGGCCGCGTCAGTTGATGGAATGGCCTTGTGTTATATGGGCAGGGAATGCTGCTTCGGAACAGTTAGGGCTGCGCAGGCTGTTATCTCTAATACCGGATCATCCTAACGTTATGCTGGTGAATGCGGCAAGTATTCTTCACAATCAAAATCCGAATGTTTCATATAGAGGTACATTTGAGATTGGGCCGGATTCACTAAAGAACGTGCTGGACACCACCGAGTATGTTAGGTTAACAAGGCAAGAACAGGCTAGTTACCGTGAAGATTGGCAGCGACTCCTGAACGAAGACGGGACCTTTCGGGTTCTGCAACGTGACGTATTAGTTACGGTTCCTGAGTCTTATTATGATAATGAAATATTGAAGGCAGCATATCGCATTGAAGCCAGAAACGGATTCTTCAAGAAGTCAGCTCGCATTGTAGGCGAGGTAATTGGCCATAGTGAATTAGCTGTTTCCGATTCTTTTATCGAATATCGGGTTCGCTGCTTGATCCAACTAGGAGCATTAACCTATACCGGTGATCTGGATGCAATGCGAAATTACAGTATTTCTCTTGTTGATGCTTCAACACTCGAGGAGCAGTGGAGCAACGAACAGCGATTAGCCAAGAGCGTGAAGGTGAAGATGCTGCTTGAAGAGATGATGGAGATTCATCTTTCAGAGCAAGGAATCATGGAACAATTAGGTCAGATGGATGTTGCCGGACTTAATCATCCTGTTTGCACGACAGAAACCGGATCAACAGGGAGTGATATACAAGCCCATATCGATAGGTTAATGATTACATACAAGACTCATATAGAACAACGTGGCTCCATGATGGATTCATTGGTGAAGATGTTGAGCCGGCTGGATGAAGCAGATCCCGAAGAGTAAAGAAGCCCGTTGTACCTTGGGACAATCATAACAACACAGAGAATATAAACAGAAAGCGGTGGGGATATGTTTTTTTCAATAGAGGAAATACAGACCATTAGAGAACAAGCGCTTGAGATGGACAAGCATAGACGAGTATCTCCAGAAATGCTGAGGACGATTTATGATCATCGATTGTTTCACCTATTTGTTCCCGATGAGCTTGAGGGAAGAATGACGTCGCTTACTGAGGCCGCGCGTATCTTTCAGGAAAGCGCCAGAATCGATGGTAATTTAGGATGGTTGGTTACGATAGGTGCAGGCGGAGGTTTTTTTGCTGCGTACATGTCTAACGAGATCAGCCGGCGCGTATTTGCACATCGCGAAGCTGTGATCGCGGGCAGCGGTATGCCGACAGGTACGGCAAGGAAGGTGGACGGTGGCTATATCGTTAACGGGAGCTGGAAATACTGCAGTGGATCAACTTATGCAACGACCTTTACAGCCAATGCTGTCATTGATTCGGGTTGTACGGATCATGATGCTGGAAGTGATGAAACCTCATCGACTCGTGTCGAGTCCGAGATTCGTTCCTTCATTCTGCATCCGGATCAGGTGGAGATCGTGGAGGATTGGAATGCCTTTGGACTTCGGGCAACAGCAAGCCATACTATATCGGCTGTTGAAGCATTCGTCCCGACTGAGATGACGTTCTCTCTTACTGAATCCATAGCATATGAGGAAGAAGCAATCTACCAGTATCCCTTTCTACCCTTTGCGCAGGTATCATTTGCCGCTGTTGGAGCCGGAATTGCGGATCATTTTCTTGAGGCAGCCGAGTCGCTTGCGCGGCAGCGGAACCGTTCGGCTTTGGTGTTCGATAAGTTGAGCGAATGCAAGGCTGCACTTGAGCAAGCACTTTCGATTTTTTATGAAACGGTAGAGGACTCGTGGAAGGAACTCTTGCAGGAAGGCAGGCTGTCGGAGGCTACCGAAGCAGGCGTGACGGCGACAAGTCTAGCAGCAGCCCAAGCCGCACTATTCTGCGGCCAGCATGTTTTTCCGCTGCTAGGACTGTCTGCAGCCATGGAGGATACAGAAGTTAATCGCTGCTGGAGAGATCTCCAGACGGCATGCTCACATGCTCTGTTAAGAAACGACTGAACGACGCTAAAACCATGAACTCCTCATAGGGGTTCATGGTTTTTATGCGTAAAGCGAATCCGATTGGTCATTCTATCGAAACTTACCATAATCTTTGATCTTCACGTCAAATGAGCATTCCACCGGCAGTTTCTGCAGCTCCTCGCGCCAATTTATCTTTTTCCACTGCTCATAACCGATCGAATTGCGGACGTACCTACCGATTCCCAGATTATCTACCTGATGCTGTTTCATTAGTGAGATCATGGCATCGGCTTTTTCGGAAATTTTCTTACTGATCCGCCGCTCCAGCTCATGTCGCTCCCGGTCATTGCTTAATCTGGCTTCACCAATGTATTCCAGAACGGATCCACTAATTTTCACGTGAAATGTTACTTTTTTAGCGCCTTCAGCATCATGTATGACTTTGACTTTACGTGAACTGATTAACGAACTGAACATAACGACTTCTTTCTCGCCATTGGTCTCTGCCAAGTCAAGACTGATCTGACCTTCTCTGAAGCTGTCCTTCAGAAAGGCGAAGATCAATGCGTTCTCAGGTTCAATCTTAGCTACATAACGATCATCTTTAAACAACGCAATTCCATTTGTCTTAATGTATTTGTTTTCATGCTGCTTTAGGATGGGTGCCACGGGATCTGTACCATGATCGAAATAGTCTCTGGCAAAGGTAAACAATGTTACCCTCGGAATGGTCTGTCCCATAGCTTCCTTCTTAAGCAGCAAATCGATATAACGACCTGTACGCGGATGCTGCTTATAGTCTTCACTCAAAAGTTCGCCTGCGCTGCCTTCAACTATACTGATTTTTACCTGAGATGAGATGGAAGGATCTCGATACAATGTATCCAGATGCCCATGGAGACCAATTGCAGCCATATCTTGACTGAATAATACGTTGCGCAGCTGTCCGCTCACCACCATCATGCCTGTTTCACGTGAGATCAGCATTGTCGCTTCTTTACTGGTTGCAGCTATTGCCGACAGCACTTCCCGTTTAGCCGATGTTTCCGGATCTGCCTGGGGGATCGAAAACGAAACGGCTAGCTTATTATCCGGACGGAGATCGTAACTGACTGTTTGGATGAACCCCAGTTTTTCGAGGATCCGTTGATCGCCACAACCTGATATAGGAATGAGGCATAATAGAAAGAGTAAGCATATACTTTTTCTTAACATAAAGATCTCACACTGCCTTTTTTCGCCGCTGCCACAGCAGCAGCAGAATTAAGATCAAGGGAACTATATAGGCAAAACCGATCTGGATATAACTCAGGATCATCACCCATTCCCGAATGGTATCCAATACGGTTGGAATGTAGGATATGAGCAAGGCTGTCAGAACGATAAAAAAATACTGGACATTCATTTTAATCTTCGGAAAGATTCTCTGGGTATTTTCACCGGCTGCCCAGAAGTAAAGCACAAGGGTAATGAGAGTCGTAAACAAGAAAAAACCGTAAAAGAGATTCTCGATTCGTTCTATAAATGGAAGCTTGATATAAGCCAGCAAATCTAATGACGGGAACATCATGACCTTCAGCATGTCAGCTCCAATGACGCCAAACGAGACGAAGCCCAGAATCACATAGGAGACTGAACGCAATAGGTGTCCATAGAGGACTGCTTTGAATAATCGAGTCTTCTTATCGGTATAGGGGAACAAGAGCAAGCAGAGCTCATACCCTAAATAGGCCATATAAATTTGAAAAAAGCCTTCAACCATGTTGGTGCTTTCCTTAAAAAGATAAGGTGTTAATCTCACGAGTCGGATATCTCCAATAAAGTAAAGAAGGAGAAAACTCAGCCAGATAGTACACCAAAAGAAGACGGTCGATGCTTTGGAGATGTTATATAACCCCTTCGTCAGAAGCATAAAAGCGAGAATATCTATGGCAATTTTGAATATCATCGGATTAGTTGTGGGAAATGCAAACATCTGGAAAATCAGCACATATTGTTTCGCAACGAGACAACCGATCAGCGCCCAGACCGTACTGAACGCCAGATAGAATGGGGTCAAAATAAACTTCGGTATGCTTTTCTCCAATATTTCGAAGATTGATTGCCCATTTCCGAGTCGGTATACCCAATAAATCTCATAGATGTTCAGGCACACCAGAATGGATACGGGAATCATGATAAGCCAGCCATTCGTACCAAAATATTTGGCTTCGGTCTGCGTAAAGCTGAAAACATAGACACCCGTTTGAATCATGTAGATGAGGATCGCGGTGTGAAATTGGGATAGTTTTTCGTTCAATGTTCCTCACCTTTTCATTTTTAGTCTGACCTTATTTTTAGTTTTGGCTTGAGTTGGCCGCTTTTTGAGTTGGGAAAATGGGAGTCTCAGGAATACATCCCTCCAATCATAGGGCTCAAAAGGGGCAACCGGTGTCAGATATGAGGAGCCAAGGCTCGTTAATCCGCTCAAATGTATTACAATATATGCCAAACCTATGGCTAATCCCAGGTTACCCCATAAGCCCGCCATAATAATAAGCCCAAATCGGAACAGGCGAAATGCGGCGCTCATGACATAATTGGGAATGACAAATGAAGCGATAGCGGATGAAGCTACGGAAATAATCAGGATATTACTGGTTAGTCCAGCTTGTACTGCCGCTTGTCCGATGACTATACCACCAACGATACCAATGGTCTGACCGATCTTGGTTGGCAGCCGTGCCCCCGCCTCTCGCAGCAACTCGATGGTTGTCTCCATCAGCAGAGCTTCAATAATCGGGGGAAAAGGCACCTTGCTTCTCGACTGCGTAAGTGTCAGGAGCAAATTCTGTGGAACCATCTCATAATGAAAGGACGTTACCGCGACGTAAAGGGCTGTCAAAGTCACGGTTATGATCAGAGCCGCAAATCTCAAGAATAATGTTGCCGTACCGATGCTCCACCTCTGGTAGTAATCATCGGAAGATGAGAAGAATTCAAAAAAGCTGACCGGTGCGCTGAAGGCTGTGGGACTCCCATCCATAATGCCTACAATTCGACCCGAGACAAGCTTGGATGCTATTGTATCCGGACGTTCTGTTGTGAGATACTGAGCAAAAATTGAATAGGGATCATCGTCGATACATTGAATCAGCATATTGGTATCATGAATGGCATCAATCTCAATATGATTGATGCGATTAATGACTTCTTGTATATATTTTTCGTTAGCGATGTCCTCTATGTAAAGAACATAGACTCTCGATTTGGTCACCTCGCCTACGGATAGTTGAATGACTTTGAGATGAGAGCTCTGAACTCTTTTTCTGATTAATGACAGATTGGTGTAAGCCTGTTCGGTAAAAGCCTCGTGCGGGCCAACGATAATGGACTCTGTTTCGGATTCAGCCACCGTCCGGGATACCGGAAATATGACATCGATCAGGTATGCTTGTTCTTGATAAAAGATAGCTGCCATGCCGCTTAGAATGCCTTCCACGCATTTCTTTGCATTCGTTACTCGAACATATTTTGATTGTTCAGATAGAACGTCGACCGGCGACTCCGCATTTAACAAAGGGGGGAGAACATCACGTTCCAGTCGGTCCTCATTCACTAAATGACTGAAATATAGAAGATCCAGATGTTCACTCTGATACGTTTTGTGAATGAAGTCAGCCGAATCATCGAATTGATCCAGAATATGCTGCAGCGTGACCGGTTCTCCTCCTATTAAATTCTCCTCCTGTTGATTCTCTTGAGGGGTTGGAGGGGGGGCCGATTGCTCATCGCTAACTAGAAAGATGGACTGTAACTTCTGCTTGATCCTCACGAGTCATTCACCTCAGATTTCCTGGATAGTCTGTCACAGTGTGTGTATTTTGTCTGATATTTATCCAACCTCTCCCAAGCGCTAGCGAATAGGACCAGCGTATTGGCAGAGGAAAAATTCAAATTATGGCTGAAGAAGGGATCACAAGAGTTCGGTGTTTATGCGACTGTTGCCTACCATCCCATAAAGAAGCAGTTTCTATCGATACGTTTCGAAGAGTTCTAACTGGATATGAGCTTCTTACTTACAGGAATAACAAGATAATCGGGAAAAAATACCATTATTTTACCCGAAGTCTTGTTTTCCTGCTGTTCAGACGCTTGCATATGGTGTACCATATTTGGTGAAACTTGCCTCCGAATTTCAACATTATGCGCTAGTACTTCGCGTTCAGGAGTGATTTATGTGCCATTTATCGTGCTTAAGCTCCTATTTGTGCCCTTGATATTGCTATTCATCACGATTTCGTCGATGATTCTGGGATACCATACATCGGTTTTGACCTTGCTGGTCAGCGCGATTCTATTAGGTTTGTCCGTCATCTATGATCGAAAGTATGAGTGGCTACGCTATGTTCAGATTTTTTTACTTGGTGTATTTCACTATGTCAGCCAATTGAATTGGTGTATTTTGTTGTATTACTTTCTGATTATTAATCTCATACATAAGAAAAAGCGGTTCAGGGAAATGCTGCCACTCTGTCTCCTTATCATCCTTCAGTATTCTCTTATCCGCTTAACTTACATGCCGTTTAACAAGTATCAAATTATGGTCATTGCTTTTGATTTCTTATCAACTCTTGTGATTGTAATCTCATTTTACTTTGTGAGCTTTCTTGAATCCGAGAAGAAGAAGCTATATAAACAAAATGATTATCTAACTTTTCATGACCCTTTAACGGGTTTGCTGAATTATGATGGCTATTTGCATAAAATGCAGCAACTCATTGAAGCGAACCAACCCTTTCAGCTGGTATTGCTGGATATCAACAATTTCAAGTCATTAAACGCGATGAATATTACGACCGCCAATGAAATTCTCATCAGCTTTTCTCGTGCCTTGCGCGAGTTATTCCTGAAGGATATGCTGGCTGCATCCAGGTACGCAGGAGATCGCTTCGCCGTATTGCTGCCGGTGGATGTGGAGATTGACAGCAGCAAGTTTAATTTTGATCATATTGGTATACAGGTAACTTACAGCATTACATGCTATCCACAGGAAGCGACAACATATCAAGAGATGATCACTACCGCAGAAGAACGGATCTTTCAGATGCGCCGAAATTCCTGGATGAAGGGTCAGGAAGAAGTGCTCCGCACGGAGAAAATGAAAATGGTGGGGGAATTGGCTGCCGGCATGGCCCATGAGATACGAAATCCTCTTACATCCATTAAAGGTTTCATTCAGCTTTCAAAGAGTCAGGGCTATAACATTAAGCCGTGGTATGAGGTTATTATGGGGGAAATTACAAGGGTGGGTGAGTTGACAGCAGAGTTTTTGCATTTCTCCAAACCCCATGCCAGCAATATGAAGAAGGAATCCTTAACGGATTGTGTGGTAAGCGTCTATTCCTTATGCAAATCGGAGGCTGCTTCATATGGTCACTTGTTTAAAATTGAATTAAGTGATATACCGGTGGATATTATTATGGATCGCGACAAAATCATTCAGGTCCTAATCAATCTCATACGTAATTCCTTCCAAGCCATGGAATCTACGGGCACAGTTCAAATCACCTTAAGCATGGAGGGACATATGGCAGTAGTACAAGTATCGGATACCGGAAAAGGGATTCCTGCTGAAGACTTATCCAAAATTTTCGATCCATTTTATACAACTAAAGAAGAAGGAACGGGGCTTGGACTCTCATTGTGTCAGAAAATCGTGGAGGACCATGAGGGGAAAATATCCGTCAAAAGCGAGCTTGGTATCGGGACGACATTTACCTTGCGATTTCCACTTGCATAGAAATTTCGGATGGCACTATCATCGTTTTTATCCTATGATAGGATAGTTATTGAGCAGTCCGGGCAGGGGTGCTCCTATCATATATCATGCATCTTTGTGTTGCAAAAGGAAAGGAAGTAGCAAATTGTATGTCGATTTCCACTAATGAAGCAGGCTCAACCTTAGTGTTAACACGTAGTAAAAGAATGCGATTTGCCTTGATTCTTGGCTCGCTATCGGCTTTTGGCCCACTATCGGTTGATATGTATTTACCTGCACTTCCCAAGCTTTCCGAAAGTTTGGGCTCGACAGCGTCACTCGCTCAGTTAAGTTTGACCGCTTTCTTGTTGGGTCTTGCACTGGGTCAGCTTGTAGCAGGACCACTGAGCGATATTCGAGGAAGAAAGGGACCTCTTATTATATCCTTAATGATCTATTCGATCACTTCTTTGCTCTGTGCATTTGCACCCAGCATATGGATTCTGATTACGCTCCGGTTTATTCAGGGAGCGAGCGGGGCAGCGGGCATTGTCATTTCCAGGGCAGTTGTTCGGGATTTATACACCGGTACGGAATTGACCAAGTTCTTCACATTGCTCATGCTGATCAATGGTTTAGCTCCGATTATCGCGCCCGTATTTGGCGCTTTTATTCTGAACTTCGTATCTTGGCGAGGCGTGTTTGTTGTTCTGTTTGTGATCGGACTGCTTATGCTGCTCGCGGTATGGTTTGGTCTCCCTGAAACTCTAAACCGGGAGAAGAGAGCCAGCGGAGGCATTCAGCAAACCTTTCGTACTTTCGGTACGCTGGTTCGAGATCGCGTATTCATAGGTTATGCACTCTCCCAAGCATTCGTATCAGCCGGTATGTTCGCGTATATCTCGGGTTCGCCATTCGTATTACAGGATATTTATGGTGTCTCTCCTCAGATGTACAGTCTGTTCTTTGCTGTGAACGGCATTGGTATCGTACTCTTTTCGCAAATTACAGGAAGACTTGCCTCACGCACTGGTGAAACCCAGCTGCTGAAGGCCGGTCTCCTCATTGCTGTATTTGGCGGAACCTCGCTGTTCGCCATTACTTGGCTTGGGGGCGGATTAATGCTGATTGCACCGATGTTATTCCTTATAGTTTCTGCTGTCGGTATGGTTAGTGCAACAACGACGTCCTTGGCGATGCAGAAGCAAGCAGCACATACTTCAGGCAGTGCGTCTGCACTTCTGGGATTGCTGCCCTTATTGCTTGGAGCAGCGGCAAGTCCTCTTGTAGGGCTTGGAGATGGAACTACTGCTGCGCCGATGGGGACGGTTATCGGGGTTGCTGAATGGCTTGCTGTGTGTTCCTTCCTGTTCCTTGTTGTGCCTCGCAGCCGTAATACAAAGTCGAATATCACGATGTAATCGGTAAGTCTGATTCATGGTTTTAAGTAGAAGTCCGCGCCATCTTGACGCCGGGGCTTCTTTTTTCTTGTGAATGATCAGATTTGAATGAATTAAGGTCTTTGCAATCATAATACCTTAAGAGAAGAACAGCTGCATCGAAGCATTCGAGTAGATTAAAGTAGGATAAACACAGAGATAAGCAGGTGAGCCAGCTTGAAATGGATGTCAGTTATAGCACTATCGCTTCTGTTCCTGCAAGGGAATGAACCAGAGAATCATGATTTAACGATTACGCAAGACGGGAAGGTCATGGGAAGCGTCAATCGAAGCGAGCATGCACTTGTGGTTTTTCCGTTGCTGGATATGGAGAAATATGATCAGTGGGTGGACGCAATTGAGCGGAAAACTTACCGGGAAGCCCAGAACGCTAAAATTGGCAGCAATAATCAGATTGTTTCAGGACAGAATGGAAGCCGTCTAGATCGACGTAAGCTAATGGAGCAATACTATTCGTATTGGTACGGTACTGGCGCAAGATCCATCGAAGTGCCTAGTTATCCTATTTATCCAAAAGTGGATACGGAGCTTCTTGCCTCCCTTCGAGTGAAACCAATCGGTTACTATGTCACCTATTTTAATTCGAATAATAGCAATCGTTCGCACAATATTGCATTAGCCGCCAAAGCCATTGACAGTGCTGTTGTATTCCCGGGAGAAACATTTTCGTTTAATCAAGTGGTTGGCATGAGAACGGTGGACAGAGGTTATAAACGCGCAGGTGTGATTGTGAGAGGTGAGTTGTCTGAGGGTGTCGGCGGAGGGATCTGTCAGGTATCTTCTACATTGTATAATGCGATCGATCGGGCGGGGCTTAAGATTGTGAAGCGGTATTCCCATAGTCGAAATGTGCCTTATGTATTGCCAGGACGAGATGCTACCGTGAGCTGGGGCGGGCCTGATTTTGTATTTGAGAATATTTATAACCAACCTGTTCTTATCCGGGCTTTCGGGAGTGGGGGAAGAATGACCGTTTCCATATATTCGTCGGAGCTCATCGAGTATAAACCGCGGAATGTACCGAGCATTTCCAACCATTTGCCAGAGGAAATCCGTGATAACACCAAGCATAATCCGGTTAATGGTCATTAGTCTCTGTTGTGAATAGTTGTTACGAATGTCAGTGGACGAGCCGACTTATACCATTGCATGCAGAGCCAAAATACCAGAATTAAATCGATGGCATCGCCTCCATAATACATTAGCATGCTGCCGAGTCTTCCTTGTTCAGCAGGCACGCCTTGTGGCGGTTGGACGTAGATATGTTTGGATAGTATCCCATGTCCGGCTATGGCAATGATCAGGATAACGGCCCGAACCCGATAACTGTATCGGTGGGGGGTCACATCTACGTAGATTAGTGATACGGTAAAGAAATACCCGGCTGCAAATATATGAATATGAATCAATATATGCAATGAAGGGTTGTGATGCATTAACATATATAACCCGGTTGTATACAGGACCCATAAGCCTCCGATATTCAATACTGATGCTGTCGCTGGATGCATGAGAGTACGGATCGCCTGGTTCTTCAGCCCATTCGTGATTCGTCTGGAGACAGGCACAGGAAGCGTCCTGAGCAGCAGGGTCATAGGAGCCGAGAACGCAATAAGCAGCGGGCCCAGCATCCCAAGCAGCAAATGTCCTACCATATGTGCGGTGAAATTCGTGTGAGCTAGTCGTGCTAATGGTCCTGATAGAGACAAACCAATACATGCTGCTCCTGCTAACCAGCAAATATAACGATGGGTTGGCCATGTTCGATAATTACGATTGGATATTAAAGCAGCTGCTATATAGATAAAGATCATCACAAAAATGAATAGAACTCCGATCCAATCGATAAGGAGCCAATCCACCGAATAATTAGGCATCACTGACACGAAACTCATCATCTGTTTACTCATTATGACTTACTGCCTTTTGTCATAGATACGCGTGTTTGAGTGCGGACTATGAGAATAATGCCAACGATAATCATGATTGCAGCGATCACATTCCAGATCCAATCATAGGGACGGATATCCACGTTATAACGAATTTGATGCAATCGCATCCATTTATGCTGGATAATGCCGTCGTACATTTGGAATATACCGCCTCCTAGTAGAACCCCACCGATCCACCGCTTTGGCCAAAACGCATGCCTGCGGTGCACATCAGCAAGCATAAAAGATGAGCCGATGGTTGCGAACCAACTGAAAGCATGAAATAAGCCATCGGAGACAAGACCGATATCGCTTGTGGCTTTGTCATAGAAATGATGCCAGTGCAGCAATTGGTGAAACACCGCCTCGTCGATAAAACCGACCAGTCCCAAACCGAATAAAACGCCGGATCCCAGATTACGAGCTGAGAATCTCGCACGCTGCATGGCATAATCCGCTGTTTTTTCTTGCTCCATACACTTCATTCCTTTTCATAGTTATAGTGTTTAGCTTGCCCATTCTTTCCATAACCATAACGGCTATTTAAAGTGTAAACATATTAAATATTATGTTAACAACAGATGATTTTTGTAAGTGGAAACGATAGCTTGGGAAAAGATAAAGGCGGATCCAACGAATGGATCCGCCTCAAATATATGATGTAAGGGTAAAGGAATATGGAATTAAGGTTAAGGAAAAGAGTTCCTAAGTCGTGCTTTTCGGATGAAGGTGCAGGGGGATTTCCTTTACGCCCCGCACAATCATACCAGGTCGCCATTCAAGCTGATCGATATCCGACTGAAGCTCGAAATGCGGATAACGCCTGAGTAAGGTGTTGATTGCGATTTCACCCTCCAGCCTGGCGAGCGGTGCCCCAAGGCAGAGATGAATCCCTTTGCCGAAGGCTAAATGTTGGCTCTTCTCTCGAGAGATATCGAATATTTCCGGATTCTCGAATTGAGCGGCATCCCGATTGGCAGAATTCAAGGCTATGACCACCAGGTCCCCTCTTTTCATGTGAACGCCGTGGAATTCCATATCTTCAGCTGCCCAGCGGGACGTGCTGAATTCCACGGGTCCATTATATCGAAGCATTTCCTCGATAGCACTGTGAATGAGTTCGGGCTGCTCCTGCAATAGCTTGCGCTGATCCGGATGCTCCAAGAGTGTGATTACACCATTTCCAATCAGATTCACGGTCGTTTCATGACCAGCGATGATCATTAATGTCACAACGCCGTATAGTTCTTGCTCGGATAATCGATCACCTTGATCCTCGGCAATGACCAGTTGACTGATCATATCGTCGCCGGGATTCTCGCGAACCTTGGCAAACCAATTCTTCAAATAAGCTATAAACTCATTCATATGGCGGCCAACTTGCTCATCCATTACCCGATTAGAAGCGCCGATGATGGAGTTGGACCATACTCGGAACATATCCTGGTCCTCAGTCGGTACACCAAGAATTTCACTAATGACGATAATGGGCAGCTTGAAGGCATACTCGTCAATAAGGTTGATGGTGTCCTTGGATGAGACAGCGTCTAGAAGACTGTCTGCAATTTCCTGGATATGATCCCGCATATCCGCAATCCTCTGCGGTGTAAAGCCCTTCTGTACTAAACCGCGAAGCCGTTTATGATCGGGAGGATCGGAGAACAGCATGTTGGTACTGAATACACTGGTGTGTTCCTCACCGAATGCTTTTGCGACATTTTTAATAAAACGACTATCCTTAAGAGCAGCTGCGGCATGGTCGTAGTTACTTATAAGCCAGCCGAATCGTCCATCCGGAAATTGCAGGTTGAGAATGGGCTCGCTTTGCCTTAGTTTCTCGTAAACAGGGTATGGATTATGTGTAAATTCCTTCGTAAACAACTTATTTTTCAGAGATTCGTTCGCATGCATTGGATATGGTCTCCTCTCGAAAAAGATAGTTTCTTATCCAGTATAAGGGATTAAGAGGAGCATGACCAAATCTCGGTGTTTCCCAATTACGACTACCTGACGCTGGTGGTTGGGTTTGCTATTGAAGTGTTTACTGTTTAAAATAAGATATAACGTGGATAATCATTATCCACTTTTAGAGAATCGAATGAAATTGATTTGGGATTCCTTATGTCTCTCTATTATTGAGGTGTTAGTCGTGCACATGAAAACCGGCGTGGAGCAGTCGGTGTATGCTCTGCTGCTGCTGAATATGCTTCCGGGTAAAGCAGTGCTGCCTGGTGAAGCCATAAGCCAGCAGCTCGGAACATCGGCAACTTATTTTCAAAAATTGTTGAGGAAATTGGTAACTGCCAACCTAATTACATCAGTTCCCGGTATGAAGGGCGGGTTCAGGTTAAAACAGAAGGCTGAGCATATCCGTGTATATGATGTGTATCTCGCAGTGGAAGGACAGCAATCCCTGTACTCATCCCACGGTATCCTCAAGGACATGCTGGAATTGGAGAGAGAGGAGAGCTGCTGCCTGCTAACCGATTTGATGGAAGAGGCTGAATCCTCCTGGAAAGAGGTATTGAAGCGAGAGACTATTGCTTCGTTATCAGAAGAAATGCGCAGTGAACCATTTAAGGACAAAATAGTTGCTTTAGAGGAATGGGTCAGCAAGAGAATGGTCATCTGACCGAAGAAGGGATGGAATTGCATGAGATTAAGCGTATTGGATCAGGCACCTGTAACAAGCGGTAACACGGCGGAAGGTGCCTTGCATAAAGCCGAAGAGCTGGCGATTCTCGCAGATGAATTGGGTTATAGCAGAATGTGGATGGCCGAGCATCATGGTGGTCATACGTTTGCCAGCTCCGCCCCTGAAGTGACAGCTGCACGGCTTGCCGCAAGAACTCAGCGAATTCGTATCGGCACCGGAGGCGTCATGATGATGCATTATTCTCCTCTTAAACTGGCGGAAGTGTTTAAGACATTAAGTGCTTATACTCCTGGTAGGATTGATTTCGGCGTAGGCCGAGCACCCGGCGGTGATACAAGCGCCATGTATGCATTGTCGGAAGGTCGGCAGCTTATGCTTCATAACATGTATGATAAGCTTGCAGTTACCATGCAGCTTCTGTGCGATGAGATACCGGATGATGAACTGTATGCCAAGAACGCTGCTGCTCCAACGGGTGTCGCCCTGCCTGAAGTATGGCTGCTTGGGTCCAGCGGCAACAGTGCGCAGCAAGCGGCTCAGATGGGTGTCGGCTATTCCTTTGCGCAATTCTTTAATGGTGCGATGAGCAATGATATATTGGATCAATATCGTAATAACTTCAAGTCATCCAAATTCATGGAGAAGCCGGAAATTAACGTATCCTATATGGTGACGACAGCCGAAACGAAGGAAGAGGCCGAGTATGAGGCGCTTCCGCAGGATATATTTCGGTTGATGATGAGTAAGGGCCGCATTACGCAGGTGCTGACACCAGAAGAAGCACAGGCTGTATCACTTACTGAGATCGACCGGATGGCTATTCAGGAAGGACGCAAGATTCATCTTGTCGGCGCGGTTAAAGATATTGCGTCACGTTTACAAGAAGAGCAAGCACATTATGGATTCCACGAGGCAATGATATGCAGCATACCGCATTCGCAAGAGAAACGGCTGGAGGTCTACCGCCTGCTCGCGCGCGAACTGCTGTAATAGAAGGACATGAAAGGACAGGCTGATGCCTGTCCCTTTTTTAGTTGGCGAAGTTATCCCTATGGCGTTCTTAAATGATAGAATAGTAAAATATGGATGGCTAGATATCATATTATACCTCAGTTAGGAGATAACATGCCGTTTACATTCGCTCACCCCGTAATCACGATGCCTTGGTGGAAGAAGAAGACTTTGCCGGTATCCGCTCTCATCATCGGGTGCATGGCCCCCGATTTTGAGTATTTCCTGCGATTTCGTGCTTCAGCCGTTTGGAGTCATGAGGGACTAGGGATTCTGACGTTTAATCTTCCCTTGGTTGTATTGTTGTATATTATATTCGAGATAGTGGTTCGACCGGTGCTATATGTCTATTTACCTTCTTGGTTCCCTTACCGGTGGAATCGGAACGGGAAGCTGCCGGCCACTCCAATCGGTTGGTTAACCGTGTTCTTGCTGGGAATGACAGGTGTAGGTACGCATCTGCTGTGGGATCAGTTTACGCATAAGGGAGCATGGATCGTTAATTGGATTTCTCTTTTGAGCCAAGTCATATACATTGATTCTCTTCAAATTCCGGTATATAAAATATGCCAGCATGGCAGCAGTCTAGTGGGCTTGGTACTTATCGCTTGGTGGATTCACCGTCATTTATTCGTACCGCATCATGGAAGACAGCATTCTACTTATTCATGCTTCCCTTTCTGGTGTCTAATGGCCGCTGTGTATGTTGTAGTTATGCTTATTGCATGGGTATCCGTGGTTGAAGGGGAAGGACTGGGATATGTGCTGCAGCTTGTCGTCCCGGCAATCAGTAGTTTTCTGCTTGCGCTGCTAATAACATGTCTAGTGTTTTGGAGGGCTGCGAGGAGCAAATAGCCTATCTCGTAATAAAATTGTATCCACGACAGGAGGATCATAATGGTAATCATTGAGCAATTCACGCTTAGGGGAATCCATTTCTTAAATGAAGACGCACTTATCATAAACGAACGAGCCGCTTTGTATGGCGTGTTAGATGGAGTTTCATCCATTGTCCCCTACCTCAGCGACAAGAAGGAAACTGGAGGTTTCATTGCGGCTCAAGCGGTGAAGAATTACTTCGAATCTCTGGAACGAGCTGAACAACTTATAGAGCATGCTGCGGAAGCGAACCAAAAGCTAAGAGAACTAATGCTGAAAGCCAATATCGATATGGAGAAGAAAGACGGGCTCTGGGGTACGGCCATGGCTCTTGTACGTCTTCATGAGGATCGATTGGAATTTATACAGACCGGCGACTGCATGATTATTGCCGTATACCAAGATGGAGCAGTGCGCCCGTTAACCTGGAGACAAGTCGCTCATTTAGAATCCTCGGCTATCGCAAAATGGGAGGAAGGTGTGAGTCAGGGATTATCAAGTCAAAAAGACCTGCACGAGACAGTTATTGACACGATCAGGGAAAATCGTTTTAAGAGTAACACGGATGAAGGTTATGGAGTACTGAACGGTGAGCCCCAAGCTGTTCGATTTCTAGAATATGGAAATATTAACAAATCACGATTAAAGCATGTAATTCTCTTAACGGACGGACTATTCTGGCCTCCTAAGGATATACCCGTTGACCAATCCTATTGGGAATATACCGCACAGCGTATACTTGAGAAGGGCTTGGAGCAATATGCACATGATTTACTGGGAATTGAAGAAGCTGACCCCGAGTGCTTGACACATGCCAGATTCAAAAAATCCGACGATAAAACAGGCATGGTGGTTCACTTGAACAACGACGACGATTAAGATCTTTAACATATATACATTAAGGAATAATCCGCAACAAACAGGCAGCCGTTCTTAGTGATAAGAAAGGGCTGCCTGTATCGTTGATATTCTTATTAAGTCGCAGAGTGTCAGGGGTCAGTTTCGTATTGGTTTGCAGGATTAAGCGAGCCATTGTGATGGTGCAGCAATTTCATGCCTGCATGATCCAGATGAACCTCTACATGGACGGTTTCCAGCGAATCTGGATCAATCGGCTGGGCTGACGACTTATTGATTTTTTTCCAAAGACGGGTGTCCTTCTTAAACAACACATGCTCCAAGCTGTACAGGTCCGTATCTATAGCTACTCCATTTTTAAACGTAGCCAGGATTTCATCACGAACCTCGGATGCAACCAGCTTTTCTAGTTGAGTTTTGTTTAGGTTATTAAGAGCTTCTACTACATTACCGTGCAACTTTACATGCACCCGGTATTTGGGTATTCCGTTGACTATGTCTAATTTCTTACGAACTTTAGGTTTGGTTAATACCACGACTCCAGCATACTCACCGTTCTTACTTGTGATTGGTAGCGGTGATCGTTTTGTGCTGGTTTCTAACCAGCGTAAACCTGTGAGTTTGTCATTGGTGAATAAGCCTTTGGATACTCCATTAGATATTGCGAATACTCCGTTAATAGTCAGCTTCGGATTTTCTTTTTGATTTAGACTCCAAGTCTTGTTATCGACCGATAGACTAGGGAGGAGCACCGTACTTGCTGGTTCTGTCATCAAGGACATGAAGTCGAAATATCGAAGCGGAAGAACATAGGATCTCTGCTTGTACTCCTCGGCAGGTTCATGAGCCAACGTATTTAATGGAGAGAGATTAAAGAATGCGGGAACATTAAATAATTGTTCGATTGATTCTTCTGTTCCATATACCCATGGTGTCATCCGAATTTCCTGATAGCGACCGATGGTATCCAGTTTGGTTAGAACATTCGATTTCAATACGTTATTACTAATGAGAATGCAAGAGACGTGGCTCCAGCTTGTGCGTACCTGCGCCGAATTATACATTGAGTTTACTGCCATATCGAACGTTTTGCCACTGGTTTTGGACGTCCATACTTGGGCGGGCTTGTCCGTCTTTCCCGATTCGCTTTTGGCTACAGATGAAAAGTCCATCATCTGCGTGTAAACGACAAATTTACCATCCTCTTGGTCAATGCCAATCGCTGTGATGTAGTTTATGTCTTGCACTTCTTTGATGTCCCAGCAGCCCGTGAGCATATTGAGTACTATCATTAACCACATGAATTTTATGATGCTGATGCAGCTTCTCATCTCATACAGGTTCCTTCTCTTCAGATGTGTTATCTATCGTTTTAAGCATTTCGGGTCTTTCTTTGTTGAAAGCCCACGGTTTTTTCAAGAGAGAACTCATTAGATCCTTGAAAGTCAGTGGTGATAGAGGAGCAAGATACGGAAGCCCGAAGGATTCCAATACGGAGAGGTATGCAATGATACTGAATAATCCGATAAAGAAGCCGAGCATGCCAAGCAAGGAAGACCACAGCAACACATATAGACGAATAATGCTGACAGTTCCGCTTAGTGTCTGATTGACCAAGGTGAAGGTTGCAACTGCAGTTGTGGCTGAAACTACCAGCATGGTTGGTGACGTCAGGCCCGCACGGATGGCTGCATCACCGATAATCAAACCGCCTAAGACCGCAAGAGTTTGACCGACAGCTTTGGGCAGCCGGATGCCAGCCTCTCTGAATAATTCAAACATGCCCAGCATCAACAGGATCTCTATGGGAGCGGATAGCGGAAGCCCGAATCGGGAGACGGTGACAGTTGCAAGGAGCAAAAAGGGAAGCTGATCCATGTTATAGCATGTTAAGGCAACCCAGAATCCTGGAAGCATAATGGCAAGCAGGAGGCCCAGTATTCTCAGGAGTCGCTCGAAGATGACGAAATGGTAAGGAAAATAGGAATCTTCGGGGGTTTTTAACAGCTCCAGCAAATTGCAAGGTCCAATCAAGGCCATTGGCGAACCATCCACTAAGATGACAAAACGGCCACGGAGCAAATTCTCAACGACAAAATCCGGTCTCCCGATATAATCGATAAGCGGAAACAAGGAGAGCGAAGAATCTGAAAGTGCCTCCTCCAGTTGACCGCTGGTTACTAGTGCATCGACTTTGATCCCTTCTAATCGTCGTTTAGCCTCGTCAATGAAGTGCGGATTTATGATATCCGATATATACAACAGCGCTACTCTCGTTTGGCTGCGAACTCCGATCGTCCATTTCTCATTGTGAAGTGAGGCTGTACACAGTCTTTTTCGCACAAGTGCCACATTTGTATTCAGATTCTCCGTAAAAGCATCTTTCGCTCCTTTGATTGAAACCTCCGTGTTGGACTCTTCGGGTTGTCGATTAGGAAGGTCTGCGATATCAATGGAATAACAGCTGCTTACAGAAGGAGGATATAGAATCACCCGTCCAGAGAACAAGAGCTTTTCAATGTCATCGAGCTGCTCGATTTTGCTCCATTGCATCGAGTTTTCCAAATCTCTATCCAGGGACTCCCAATTATGGAAACGCTGTAATTTATCCATCAGATCAGGCAGCACATATTGAGTCATAACTCTGGAATCAATCATTCCTTCGCTATACAGCATTCGTACCGGGAGAGAGTCCTGAGTTTCCGGGAAGGATTTGAAAACAACATCGGCAGAAGAAGAAAACTTGGAACGCAGAGATTCCTCGTCCAACAGTTTCGAAGAGGAAGTACGTTCCATATCTGATTCGTTTGGTTTCATATTTGATCGGAACTGAATTCGAGGTTTGTGGTTGCGCATTTGCTATCCACCTTTTGCTTTAGTCTTAAATATAACTGCAAAGGCAATACATACTGTAAGTACGGATAGAAAACCGAGAATTTCAAGCGAGTATGCACCCAGTACAAATAACTCAAGTTGTCTATCGATTATGGGAATGAGAGGGACGAAACATAGTATTACGCTTGTGGCCAAAATGGACCAAAAGCGACGTTTGGACGATTTCATAGAAATACCCTCAGCAATGATGAACAAAAATAACGAAATTCGGATAAGTGCTCCAGAGATCCATTGATATAAAGCAAGGAAGTCTACATGGCTTATATATTTCGTAAGTGTCACAAGCATCCATTGTTCATATGCCGGATAGCGGGATTCCATTGCCGGAACAGGACCGAAACTGGCAATTGCGCCCATTAAAGGTCCCAGCGTTAATCCACCCAGCAATATAGCTAATATTACGATGTGAAGGTAATGCATGGTTCGTTTCATGTGATGCTGAAGGAAGATCAGCAGAATCATCTCCATAAATCCTCCGCCTGCCACGATCATGCTATTGAACAAAGGGGTATATCCATCCACAAACAACGGAGTCAACAAGGAGTAATCCTTGTATTCGAGATTTGATATTGCCACTAAGTGACCCAGCACCCATACAATCGGCAGCAATATGCCGGATATAATGGCGATAGAGCGAAGACCGTTATTCGCCACATACAAGCAGAGCAGCATTATCGACAGGGTGACGACTATTTTTGGTGTTTGGGGCAGATAGGTGACTCCGATCCATGTTGTGGTTTCTCTTAGAATCACCATGGTCATCCAAAAAAAATAGAGCGTGGTTATAATAATAAAAATCCAACCAACGATAGGACCAAAATGATCTTTAAACCAGGTGACGATGGATTGTTGACCGGTTCTCTTCATTATGAAATATAAAATATAAACCCAGCCTAGATGAAGAATCATGGTCAGCAGGGTGCCCATCCATGCATCCCTGCCTGAAGTCTGAAGGATTAGTGGGATAAGCGTAACATGATTGGTGATCCCTAAAGATAACAGCATAATAAAGTAAACATCAATCAGAGACAGCTTTTTTATCGTAGCCATGGATTCTAATCTCCATATGTAGGGATATATTTTTGGTTAGTAAAGAGAGTATCCCTCATTTGGCGTATTTTATGTATGGAACGGCTAGGTAGGGAGGGGGAGATTTACAGCCACAGTTGTAGCGTATGAGCCGGTGCAGAAGGAAGTCGGATTGGTGGGAGTCGAATCATCTGTCGAAAGTGTGTGATTTTTGCGATTACCCAAGAAATAATTTTCTGGCATTAGATGATCCAATCATTACATTTCACTTTTCTACGTTAATATAAATTTCGTTAAAAGCGCATTGATGCTGCTATTGTTAGTGTTATTAATGACATTAATTATAGTGTATGTACTTGTCCTACACATTTTCAATTTATCTTCTGAGCAGTCTTTGATATTTATTATCTTGGGTTGGGAACTTTCACCTTGCTCATGGAGTCAGTTTGATTAAAGGGGGAGGAGAAGGACTTGAGAGAGATGCAGATTCTGCATGCCGCGGAAAAGGACCTACCGGATATTCGAATGCTTATGGAAACCTATGGCGAAGACGTGTGGAGTTATGCTTATGTCATCACTAAAAATACACATACAGCAGATGATGTCGCACAAGATGTGTTTATAAAAGCCTATCAACATTTTGTTTCGTTTCGAGGTGAGTCCTCAGTCAAGACATGGCTGCTCAAAATCACGCGAAATACTGCACTATCCTATCTGAAACGGACGTTTATGCGAAGAGTCGTGCTGGTTGGCGATAGAACATCTGACGATGGGCTGAACCGGATAAATCGGGGACCATCTTCGCCGTCTGCGGAGTCAGAATACTTTGAGCAGGAAATCGCTGATGAATTGTGGCATCAGGTTCTGCAGCTGCCTGGTAAATTTCGTGACCCGCTCGTATTAAGTGTCCATTATCAGCTGTCTATGAAGGAAATATCGACCATTACAGGACTATCGACAGGGACAGTTAAATCCAGAATTCACAGAGCTAAAAAGAAAGTAGCCGCTGAATGGAAGGGAGTGAAGGACGATGAGTGATTGGAGACCTGATTGGAATCGCAGATTGGCAATACGCCCTTTTAAGAAGCAGCAATTTCATGCAGATTTGATGGAACGTGTAGAACAACGGATTAAGGTTATAGAAGGGAAACGTTCTCGGCATCGCTTTCGTCGTACAGCTATGGTCTTTATCCCTGCTTTGCTGCTTATACTGGGCGCAGGGATATGGTTCGGAATCAAGGAAGCTCCTAACCACAATCCGGCTGACCCAAGTCCGACTACGCAGGGGGGAGGCTCTTATGAATCGAGCTTTGAGCCAGGAGGCGGAGGCGGCTTTGAGTGGTGGAGCTTCGATCGTGAGGGACTTCAGGGTAATGATGACACCATCGTGAAGCTGGCTCTTGCGTTCATGAATCGGGAATTAGGCATCTGGGGCGGACCAACCCCGGACATTTGGGAGACTCCTGAGGTTAAGGAGCCCCTCGAACGCTTTGACGTATCCAGTCCATGGGTATACGAAGTTTACGTACAAGAGGTCCGTACAGAAGAGGGGCAAACCGTGTATGGACTCCGACTGCAGCTGCGAGATTCAATTCCTATGGTTTATCAGGAGACGATAGACGTTACGATTCGTAATAATACTCACAAAATTTCACTTATCGAGCTGGTGAATACGGACGAAACGGGCACTCCGTTAGATGAATATGAGTCTGAAGCAGTAAAGGGACGAACGGTAACTTTAAAAGAAGATCCGAAGATGGGCCTGAAGATAACGGGAACTCTATCACCGAATGAGGGCATGATTCGCTCAATCCGCGTTCAATATAAAGATAAGGAACGAATCTTTCAAGATTGGAGCAATGTGAACAACGACTCCTATTATCCGGAAGCCGGTTTATTGACCGCCCTGGATAATGAGCAGGATGTGTTGGCTATCATTTTGACAACCGGTTATGGTACCGGTGTACATGAGTCTGTGCTTAGGCTGCTTAGGAGTGATTTCACTGAAGTGAAAGCTGCTGATCCGGTGCTCACGGCAGAGTCCAAGATACAGGCTGATGTCAAAACGGAAGCGGGGAAACGCATCGTTCGAATTAAGCTGGATGATGAGACACGAACCTTCAAATATAATGAAGAGGAGGCTGGCATTTGGCAGGGTGAGCCGGCTCTTGGCAGTATTGTTAACTTCTCAGTGGAAGGAAACACCCTGTATGCGTCCATGCCGGTTCAAGTATGGCAAGGCGAATTCCCGGTCGCGGTAAGGCTGCGTTATGTGTACGATGGCATATCGTTTCTTGTCGCGGATGCGATGTTTGAGGAAATATAAGTTGAAGGTGTGAAAGTCGCCATATTGGCGGCTTTTATAAATTTACCAATGTAAATTAGCAATTTAATTTGAAAACCACCATCAAAACCATCTCTCTAATGACCTTCTAACTTCCTTTGTACGGGATTTATATTCAATTATTGTATAGGATCATTAACGCGGTGTTTAAAGTCCTTTAAAATCAAAAATAGAAGGGTTTAATGATACAAAATCATATTGTGTTAGCCCGATTTCATCATAAATATTATGCTATAATGATAGAGGATATAATCAGAGGAAATGACTTAAGTATATCCATACTCCGACTATTCACTTAATAACTGTTTCATAAGGAGTTAATGGAATGAACGTTATGATGAATAACCGATTTGCTAATGAAAAAATCCCCAAGCTCATTCTCTCACTCGCAGCACCGGCCGTTGTAGCTCAGTTAATTAATGCGCTTTACAATGTGGTCGATCGAATGTTTATCGGCAGGATGCCGGGCACCGGTACAATTGCTTTGACCAGCATTGGGATTGTATTTCCGATCATTATGATGATCGGATCATTCTCTGCACTTATCGGATTTGGGGGAGCTCCGTTAGCTTCGATTAAGATGGGGGAGGGAAAACACGATAAGGCCGAGGAATTATTGGGAAGCTGCTTTTCAATGTTGTTGATCGCGTCCTTGGGATTGACGATAGCTTTGTTGTTCTTTAAGAGTCAGATTCTAACTTTATTCGGAGCAAGTCCTGACACATTACCCTATGCCAATGATTATCTCACCATTTGTTTGATCGGAACGGGGCCCGTATTAATCTCGCTCGGCTTGAATCAATTTATAGCTGCTCAAGGTTTTGCGAAAACTGCCATGTTTACGATATGCGTAGGTGCAGCTATTAACATCATTCTTGATCCTATTTTTATCTTTGGTCTGAAGATGGGAGTTCAAGGGGCAGCGCTGGCAACTGTCATCTCGCAGACATTCTCGGCAGCTTGGGTATTAAGGTTTTTAATCTCGAAAAAATCGAATCTGCGCCTTCGAATAAGACACATGGGCTTGCGTACTAAAATAGCAGGTAGTGTGCTCGCATTAGGGCTCTCCCCGTTTATCATGCAATCGACAGAAAGCCTTGTCCAAATTGTATTTAACACATCACTTGCCAGATATGGTGGAGATCTGTACATAGGAGCCATGGGAATTATGAGCAGCCTTATGCAAATATTCACATTGTTGTTGACGAGTTTTGCACAAGGAGCACAGCCTATTATCGGATACAATTACGGATCTGGTGATCTAAAACGAGTGAAATCAACCATAGTGTTTTGCAGCATTTTTTGTGGTGTATTCGGACTAGCGATGTGGAGCATAGCTATTTTTTTGCCGGAGCTGCCTATTATGATTTTCACGAACAATCCTGAGTTGATTGCACTAACTGCGAAGCTAATGAAAGTATTCTTTTTAGGGACCTGCATTTATGGTTTGCAATTAGCGTTTCAACAAGTATTTATTGCGCTTGGTCAAGCTAAAGTTTCGATATTCATTGCTGTGTTGCGTAAGATTATATTGCTGATCCCGTTGGTGTATTTACTTCCTATGTTCTTTACTTCGAAAACCGATGCTGTCATTCTTGCAGAACCGATCGCAGATTTCTGTGCCGTCTTGACTTGTTGTGTCCTATTTGGCCTGAAAGTGAAACAGCTTCTCAATAGGCCTCTTGAAACCAAAGGCTGATATCCAGAGACGTAGAGGAGTTTGATAGATGAAGTATTTTATAATTACAGGTACGTCAAGAGGGATCGGTGAATCGTTGGCTGCACAATTGATGGATGAGAACCATCATTTGTTATGCATATCTCGGTCAGTTAACCAAGGGCTGGTGGATCAAGCGAAGGAGAAGAACGCTACACTTGATTATATTAGCTATGATTTACTTAACTTGAGCGGGATTGACCAGCTCTTTGGTGATATTTTTCATAAGGTTCACCTGAATTCCAATGATGACGCCATCTATTTGATCAATAATGCCGCGATGTTGAATCCAGTCAGTCCCATTGAGCTTATAGAAACTGAGCAAATCATAGACAATATTCACTTGAACTTAGTAGCTCCGATGGTTATTAGCTCCAATTATCTAAAATGGACGAAACATATGAATGCGGACAAGAGAATCCTGAATATCTCCTCTGCCTCAGCTAAATATTTGCTGCCATCGCAAAGCTGCTACAGTACTGCTAAAGCGGGTCTTGACTCATTTACAAAAAGTATGGCCCTAGAACAAGAACTTGTTGATTTTCCTGCGAAAATTGCTGCTGTTTATCCCGGCATGATAGATACCAAACTACAATCTGACATTCGATCCGTAAGTTTGGAACATTTTCCGTATGTTAATGAATTTATCAAGCTATCAGAGGAAGGGAAGCTGCAATCGCCAGAATATACAGCGTCTAGATTAATAGAAATCCTATTAAGTGATGACTTCGGAAAGACAGTTGTTCTGGAAACCATAGATTAAAATAAAGGAAATGTCTACGTTCACTTTTTGCGCCAAGCGGGTTTATAGGTCGATTTGGGCGAAGGGAACTGGTGAATCCAGTTTATCATCCGGGTCGATAGCCATTGGCATATTACGGCAAGAATGATAATTTTCCAATCGATTACATAGGCGGTAAAGGCGAATATAATACCATTCATCCAGAATAAAGAGGTGCCTGGGTTGATTCTTTTGTATTTGTAAATCGCCAGAGCTACATATCCTATTCCTCCGTTGGACACCCGCTGCCTGATGAGGATGGCGACGCCGCTTCCAAGAAGGACAGAGCCGAATAGAAGATCGATCCATACGTTTCCAAACGGAGGTTCTACAAACACCTCGAAGAAATTAACGGACACGGAAGTAACTGTTATTACAAATATGGTCCCGAAGGCACTAACGCTGCCAAGATAAGAGACTGTACAGACTAGGAAAACAAAATTGGCTAACCACAGCCCGATACTGATGGGAATACTGAATGCGTGGTTGAGAATGACTGCGATTCCGGCACCTCCCCCGGAGGGAATGGCGTGAGGAAACAAGAATACGGACATGGCAAAAGCTTGTAGTATGGAGCCAGCAGTAATGAGGAAGAACCTCCTGAAAATAAGGCCATAGGAATATGTATTTCTTAGATGGCGTATTTTCTGTATGTTCACACAATATCATCCTTCGTTGAAATGGAGTGATGAGCTAGTCCTGCTTTTTTAAATGTATGCTAGTCATATGAAGGGGATACCGGTAAGGTTAAAAAGATAATGCCGGCATTCTGGGCATAACGCCTTGTCAGAATGCCGGCAAAAGGTGAGCCGAAAGGGATTTCATTAAGATATGTGTAAGAGTGGACTCTGTTCGTTATACTCTTGTTGCAGACAGGGGCTAAATAATGTAACAAAAATCATCAGCCGATGGTTCCTTCACTCCAAGTTCAAACGTATCTTGACGAAGTCCCCGGCGCATCGTTTCAAGGGCAAGAACTTCTGTAGGCTGGATATTACCCAAATGCACGTTGGATCCAAATTTGCGCAGAAGCATCGCTTGCTGCTGTTTAAGAGGTGCTTCCCAAAGCAGCTTACTTGCATCCGGCACAGTTTCGATAATATTATCAATCATTTCCTCCCGACATTCGCCATCCTTATCGAAAATACCAATGCCGATTCCTGATTCGCGAGCTTCAACCGTGATAAACTCGGCACCAGCTTCCAAATCAGCATCCATCGTATATGCAAGCTTATCAGCGTCGATGAGGGAACCGGATTGTTTCTTGCCATACTCTGTAAAGACTCGAAATCCTCGTTGTTTGCCTTCCCGGATCAGCTCCGTTCGTTTCTTGCGGGACATCTCAATCGTGCCGTCGGATACTTCTATGGAATTAAAACCGAGACGGGATATCGTGTTGAAAAATGAGGAGACCACGTCCTGCTGTACGGCCGTCTCAAGCAAGGTCCCACCGGGCATTACGGTGATTCCATATTGTTTGGCTAGATTGATCTTATAGAGCAATATCTCCGTTTGATAAAGCGGAGCCGTTCCAAAACCGAATTTGAGACAATCGATGTAATCGGAAGCTGTTTCGATCACATCCGAAAACATGTTTCTTCCAAGGCCTTTGTCAATGATCATCGTCATCCCGCGTTCCATGACCCCGAAGGTTTCGTAGTTTTTCTTACCGTGTTCGGGATTTTCGCGCAGCCCGCTCGGATCACATATCTCCACGGGCCAAAATGTTCGCAGGGAATTGTTCATTTTGGATCTCCTCAATTCCTTTTTGATTTAGTCGTTTCATCCAAGTGACATTGGTATCATATGCGCTTTCCTAATGACAGGTGCCCATTTTATGCTATCTGCCATTTGGACTGTCATTACCCAATCTGCCGAGGAGGCTTAATCAAAAAGAATACCAACCCTAACGTGATCAAGGATAGAGACGAAACCGTGATAAACACGACGTAATCCGACAGATCCATCATCCAGCCGAATAAAGGAGGACCTGCAGCAACTCCTAAAAATCGCAAGCTATTGTAAAGTGAAGTGATCATACCACGCTCGCTTTTTTCAACGGCGCCAGTGATGATCGTATTTAAACAGGGAAGAAGCATTCCGGTTCCGATGCTGCTGACTGTCAGCAGTCCGATGAATACATAAATGTTCTTAAAAAAGAGGAGAGTCAGCGCCAGTGAAACGGTCATGGCGAGCAGCCCGATATTCATTAACCAGCGCATCAGCTTGCCGTTCTTCTTGATTAAGCTTCCTGTAGTGTATGAAGTAATCACTAGTCCCAATAGAGGAATAGCGAGGACCAGGCCTTTTCTAACTCCGTCGATCTGGTAAGGTTTGTCTTCAAGAATGTTGGATAAATAAAAAAGTACGCCAAACAAGATAAAAAGCCCTAGTGAACCGGCAAAAAAAGCCGTTATGAGCCAGCGTCCTTTTTCTTTGAATATGCCCCGAATTTTTGCGAGATATTTCCCTAATTCCTGCCTTGAATTATGACTTGATTCTTTGATCATAAAAATGACGGCTAACAGTGATAACGCGCAGAACACGGGAAACGCGAAAAAAGAGGCATACCACACGATCAACATGAGCAGGGAACCAATGATCGGGCTGAGTACCTTACCTGCGCCGTTAGACGCTTCGATAAGACCCAATGCCTTGCTCTCTGTTCCGCCATCATATAAATCCCCTACGAGTGCCATCGCAATCGGTGCAGTTCCAGCAGCTGCCAGCCCCTGAATCGCCCTGGCGGTAATGATCACCGCATAGGAATCCCATATCGCACCAAAACCAGCCAGGATACCAGCAGCTCCATATATGATCAAGGCCGGAATGATAATGATTTTACGACCATATCGATCGGATAAATACCCGATGATTGGTATAAATAAGCCCGCTGCCAGTGAAAAGATGGAGATGATGAGGCTGCTTTGAAATTTACTGATACCAAGTTCCCTTTGCATTTCAGGGAGTCCCGGAACTAGCATGGAGTTTCCGAACACAAGCACGATGGGAATTGTCGCGAGTGCAATAAATTCTGAGATTTTACCTTTTGAACGGCCAGAAGAATGTGAGCTTTCGGCAGCTTCGCTTTCATTCTTTTCATCAGAATCGGTTGGCAGTTCGATATCGCTTATAAAACTGATGTTCAGTTTTCGTTTTTTGGTCTTTTCCATGATTTCGCTCCTTGGCCTGGAAGTTCGTTAAAAAAGAAAATTGCTCATTTTATCATGCTTCCTAATTATCACCACATCGCGAATATCTATTCGGTTATTTATGGGCACTTCCTTACGGTCGGCTCAATATACTGTAATGAATTGACATCAAGGATGCTGATTGAGAGGGGAAATGACATGAGGGCGATACAAATTATTCAAGGACACGACCATTCGCTGGAAGCATCAAACATTAATGTTGTCATAGACGTAATACGAGCTTTTACCGTCGCACATTATGCTTTTATGAACGGGGCACAAGGGATCATGCTTGCAGGCACTGTAGACGAGGCTTTGCGTATTAAAAAACGATTCCCTCAGTATGTATTAGCAGGCGAAATAAAGGGGCTGCCCATACCCGGGTTCGAAATCGACAATTCACCTGCACGTTTACAAGCCTCGGATCTTAATGGAAAAATCCTGATCCAGAAAACAACGAATGGAGTGAGGGCAACCATAAATTCGTTGAATGCCAAACACGTTTTTGTTACTGGTTTCTCTAATGCTAGAACAACAGCAGCGTATATTAAGAGGAGTTTATTAAAAGAGGAGAACATGACCATTAACTTAATCGCCTCGCATCCTACAGGGGATGACGACTTGGCATGCGCGCAGTATATGGCGGAGATTCTCCAAAGTTCCGATCGGATATTGGCCGATCAAATCGTTGCCCGGATTTCACAGTCAGCGGCAGCCGAAAAGTTCTACGACGATGAGAGACCGGAGTTTTTACGCGAGGATATTCGCTTATGCATTCAAGAGCTGCCTTCCAATTTTGTAATGAAAGTGAATGATCATAATGGCATCCCATTGATTGAAAGAGTAGAGGTAGATAACAATGACCTTCAAGCAATGAACTAGGTTTCTCCTAAAGAAGGGGGGGCGCGTTTTTTTGCTATAAGACTTTTAGCCATTCTCTATTAACAGTTGACAGTTTTTAACATAATAAAGATAATAATAGTAACTCAGGAAAAGGAAGGGGGAAGCACTGAAGTACGCTTCTAGTTGATTGGATTAGGTATGTAAGGATTCGGTTCCCCATACACATTAGCCCTAAAGGAGTGTAGTCATGTTCGATAAAATCGTAGATATTTTGTGCTCTATCAAAGATGATCAGCCAGAACTCCGCCAATCCCTATCCCCCCAAACGGATCTAAACAACGATATAGGTCTCGATTCCCTACAAATGATCCAGTTTATGCTCAAGGTAGAAGATCAGTTAAACGTAGTCATTGATTATGATCAATTCGATTACGAACATCTCCGGTCGATCGACGCTTTTATTACTTTTCTGAAAAGCTGCCAGCCACAGGCGCAGCCATTATACGAAGATGTCAAGCAGTGAAACCGATGTGATTCCAAAAATCATTATGGGTACCTTTGACCCTGAAACCCGTTGGAGAGATTCGAATCTGACCCGCCTGCCCGCTATGCCTGATAAGGAGCGAGAGGCAATTGTACTGTGTATGGACGAGCTGCTTTTTCCATTTTGTAGACCTCAGGATGTACTCTATAGTCGCTGCAGAATCGATCCGGCGTTATACGAATACCTAAATGGACTCAACTTTTCCTTTCATACGCGCTATCTCTATGATTTAAACGATGATAAGATGCCTCTGCCTGGACCGGATGTTTTTAAGCAGTGCATGTTCATGCTTGCGGCCGATCGAGCTCAGAATTTCACATCAGAAAACAGGGTGCTGCAAACGGCCGGTTCGAATTATCTTGAGAACGCGGTCTTGCCGGGTTTTATCTCACTTATGAACGCCACCGGAGAAATACAGCAAGCGCAATCAACGGATGAAGCTGCAACCACCCACGCCACGCATATTCTGTCTCCTTACGCGATTACGGCTGATACGCTGGCTTACTTGCACACCACCGAACCGTTTGGACCTTTGCCGAACTTTGAAACAGTTGTACGCGTTAACTCCAAGTTGTACTCCAATCAGCTCCTGGCTAAAATTGGCGAGAAAAGCTACGGCACGGAGGCAAACAGCGCAGCAGAAATAGAGGCAACTGGTAATATACTTCTAAAGCAGGGGCCGTATTTGTTGAAAGATCCCTTCGGAGTTTCCGGGAAGGGGAACCTGCTAATTGAGAGCGAAACCATGCAGCGAATTATAGCTAAGCACCTGCGTGCTCAGGAGTCTGGAGGATTGCGCTCTCAATTCTTACTGGAGCCGCTGCTGCATAAAGAAACCGACTTCAGTTCACATTGGTTTATTCAAGAGGATGGTAAGACAGAGTTTATCTCCGTTCAGCGGATGATGAATCACCAGCAAAATTATAGCGGGTCGATCAAAGCAGATGAAGATTTGATCCGACTGCTGGAGGATGCCGGCTATTTCAACGTAATAGACAAAGCCCTCCGGCTTCTGGTGGAGGATGGCTACCACGGTTTCGTTTGCTTCGACTCGATGATACTCATGGATGGTGAAGTCGTACCCATCGTGGAGATTAACGCCCGCAAGTCTATGGGCCTGATTAACTCGTATCTCGATAAGCACTGGGAACCATACGGGCAGACAGGCTTGCTTACCTTTTTGTCCCTTGGTCTTCCGGAAGGATTCACGATCGGGAAGCTGCTGCAGGTACTGGGTAATTCCGGGCTTTTAGTGACAGCCATGGGGAATTACGGAATCGTTCCTCTCTCATCCAATACTGTAATGGTAAATGAGATTATAAACCGCCGCCTCGTGTCCGAGGGGTTACAGATCAACCGAGGCATGCCGAAGGGCAGACTGTATGTATCGGTACTTGGCCGTGACGATGAACATCGCAATCAGCTGGTCGAAAGCCTGAGGCAGGTGCTCGCCGATATGTTCGTTAAAGTGTACAACTAAACCTGGAACAGGGGAGGTACGCATGAATTCATCCAAGGTTGCCTTGCTGGCGTCGGGCAATTCGCTCGGTGCATACATTCCCGCCATGCATCTGCATATGTACCTACATGATAGAGGAATCCAGACGGACGTTCATGTGCTGGAGAACTTGTATCACGAAGAAGTCCGGAACAAAATCCGATCCACCAAAAGAGCATTTCATGCTGATTTTTCTGTTGCCCGTATGGGGCATAAGCTAGCCAAGCCCATCGACAACTCACTGAATGAGGAGGCAGTTCTGAAGCTGCTGGACGTTTGGAAGGAAGCCGAAGTCACCAGCTTTGCAGTGTTTACTGGTTTCTGGCTGCCGATTCTGGAACGCTACAAGACAATTGTTATGGAACCTTTGGACATTCGTCTGATTCGGCTGGATGCGTGGGATACACCGTCCTTCAAGGTACATAAGCAGTTGTATCCTAACTACGAAAACGTCTGGTTATACGATCCCTCTGAGTTGTCTCCTAGCAGCTACATTGCCTCGGATGAAACGGAGCCTTTACCTTACGAGCAGCGATCAGGGCGATTGCTGATCCATGGTGGTGGCTGGGGGATCGGGACCTATGCGGGAACTATCTCAGAGCTTAATCAGCTTGGTTACTGCCTTGATGTGATTGTGTATGATCCTACTGAGGTAGAGGAAGATGACGGCGTTACACGCTACTTCGGAACAGTGGCTTCTTGGGATCCATGGAACCGGGATACGCAGGGACATCATACTTTCCCTCCTATGGCACGTTATGTTCGTGAAGGCGGGGCTCTTCAGGAATACCCGCTACGGGATTACGCCGCTTTTACTAACGTGATAAGGAACTGTGCCGCGATTATCAGCAAGCCGGGGGGAGCGACTCTGAACGACTCACTGTCGTACGGAATTCCTTTTGTCATGTTGGAGCCGTTCGGAGATCATGAGCTTCATAATTCAACCTATTGGGAAACCCGCGGTCTGGGTATCCGGTTTGCGGAATGGAAAGCACGGAATTGTTCAGAACATCTTCTGGAGGAGATATGCAGACGTCTGCTTGAGCAGCGGTCAAAAATCAACCATTTTGGGAGGAATACCTATGCAGCCGAAAACAGCAGTTACGTTTGACCCACAGACATTCCGTAATATGAAGAGAACTTTAGTTCCACTCGCTGAAACAGGAAGGAAACGCCGGGAAGACCCGACCTATGCAGCCCCTGTACCTTACGAGATCGGCATCAAGCTCAATAACGGCTGCAATCTGCGCTGCAAGCATTGCTTCGAATGGAATCCGGATGGCTTCCATCATGGCTTTGCCAGAGAAGTGAAGAATGATGAAATTGAGATTCCCGTCGTGGAGAAGCTGTTGGCGGAGACGAGGGAACGTAAATCGCGTGTGTTCCTATGGGGCGGGGAGCCTCTATTCTACTCCAAGTTCGATGAGTTGGCCGAGCTGCTTGCCAAGGAAGACCGATATACGACCATTTGCACAAACGCTATTCTCATTGAGCAGAAGCTGGATTCCATTCTGAAGATGTCAGAAAATTTGGTCATGCTGGTCAGCCTGGAAGGCTTCGAGAAGGAGAATGACGCAATCCGGGGCAAAGGCACGTTCAAAAAAGTGATTCATGCCATACAGCTGCTGCTCGATTTGCAGAAGCAGGGTCTGTATAAAGGCAAGGTGTCTGTCGCTCTGACGGTAAACGACCAAATGGTTGGTCAGTTATACAGTTTTATGGAGTTTTTCGAAGAGATGGGCGTAGATTCCGTCTACTTCTGCTTCCCTTGGTATATCCCTTCCGATACAGCGGAGAAAATGGACACCTATTTCGATGCCCATTTTCCGCATCTTGCCTCCCGCTTTGCTGACGGTCACAAGAACAGCTGGCACTCCTTTACGTTCCATATCTCACCGGACAATTACGATACGCTAATCGAAGAGCTTAAACGAGTTAATTCCCGCGTGTGGAATGTGCGCATCCGCTATCAGCCTGCACTGGAGCCTGAGGAAGTGGAGGGATTTATCCGGGGCAGCGAGAAGCCGGCCATGAACCGGACGCAGTGTTTCTCAATCTCTAACCGGATGGACGTGATGCCGGATGGCAAAGTGAATCCGTGCAAGTTCTTCCCGGAATTCAGTGTCGGTAATTTGCACGAAGATAGTGTGGCGGATATTTTCCATGGGGAGGATCTTCGAAAACAACGCGAAGTTTTGGCCTGCGGCCTGATGCCGATATGCTCGAAATGCGTGCTGCTTTACAATAATGGAATTTAAGCGTTTAGACTTTATGCCGGCCAAACAGGCAAAACAGGCGAACCTTCAGGAGGACGGGAATGGACTTTATCCGTGTACGGGAGCTGCACAAATCGTTCGTGTATTACCGGAAAGGGGCGGGGCTTAAGAATTCGCTGAAAAATTTATTTGTTCGCAAGGCGTTGGTGAAGGAAGCGGTTAAATCCGTTTCCTTCGACATTGGCCCTGGTGAGTGCGTCGGATTTCTCGGTCCCAACGGAGCGGGTAAGACCACTACGCTCAAAATGCTGTCTGGCATTCTGTATCCCACTAGCGGGGAGGCAAATGTGCTCGGCTATGTCCCGTGGGAGCGAAAGAACGAGTTTAAACGGCTTTTCTCGATTGTTATGGGTCAGAAAAACCAGCTTTGGTGGGACCTTCCCGCCAGTGAGTCGATCTATTTGAATAAATGTATTTACGATGTGGAGGATGATGTTTACCGAAGGAGTCTTGCTGAACTCTCTGAAATGCTTGAGGTGGAGGAGCTGCTAGATGTACAGGTGCGTCGACTGTCCCTGGGTGAAAGGATGAAAATGGAGCTGATCGCCGCCCTGATCCATCGCCCCCGGCTGCTTTATCTCGATGAGCCAACGATTGGCCTTGATTTCCCTTCTCAGAAGAAGGTCAGAGAGTTTCTAAAATACTATAATGAGCAGTTCGGCGCTACGATCCTGCTGACGAGCCACTACATGAAGGATGTAGAGGATCTGTGCAAGCGTACGATCATCATTAACGAGGGAAATCTGCTGTATGATGGAGAGCTTCACAAAATCAATGATCTCTTTAACGAGCAGAAAATTATTAGACTGCATTTCTCCGAGCCGGTTGCTGAGCAGCGGTTGACCAAATTCGGTAAAATCGTCAGCGGCGACGAATACAATGCTGTCCTGGAGTTGCCGAAGCACCGTCTAAAGGAAGTGTCGCGTGCAGTACTCGATTCGTTTCCCATCCTTGACTGGACGATCGAGGACGTACCGATCGAGGAAAGCATTTCGATGCTCTATCGCAAGGAATCTGTCGGATGAATAGACGTAAATTGTATATGGCTGTTTTTTCGATGGGCATTCAGCATTCGATGGAATACCGGGTTCACTTCTTTCTCGGTCTGATCGGGGCGGCGTTTCCCATTCTGGTCCAGTATTTCATCTGGACTGCGGTGTACCAGCATTCCGGTCAGGATGCGCTGTTCTCGTATTCGTATGGTCAAATTATTATGTATACGATATTGGCAGGGCTGGTGTCTAAGCTTATCGCGACTCAGTTCGAGCATCAGATTGCCGATGATATCAAGAACGGCGGACTTAACAAATATTTGATCAAACCGATTAGCTACTTCGGTTATCGGCTGCTTTCCTTTTTCGGCCAGAAGGTGATCTATTACGGAATCACAGTTATGCTGCTCGTCGGGATCATTTGGTTCGCTTCTACCGGAGGCGTGCTCGAGGTCCAGACCATACGGCTGATCTTGTTTGCGATCACACTATGGGGGGCACTGCTGCTAAATTTTCTGATCGCTTACTGTATCTGTGCGAGTGCGTTTTATCTGCATGAAATCTCGTATTTTTTCGTTATTTCAAGTTTGCTCGTCAACATTCTGAGCGGAGGGATGTTTCCACTCGAGATTTTCGGAGACTCTGTGGTAGAGGCGCTCCAGTACACACCGTTCCCATATACGATCTATTTTCCGGTTAATGTCCTCAGCGGCAAAACGGAAGCAGCCGCGATGTATCAAGGGCTGCTTATTCAGTGCGGATGGATTGTGCTGTTCTTCTTGCTATCCCGTCTTGCATGGCATGTTTCCATGAAGAAATATTCGGCAGTAGGGGGGTAGCGGACAATACATATATTAAAAATCACGCGGAAATACATGCGTCTGTACGGCATATTCATCAAAAACTGCCTCATCGCCCAGATGGAGTTTCGCGGTAATTTTATGATGAGCCTGATTGTGGAATCCGTCTACCTGCTCGCCAAGCTGCTATATGTTCTCGTTGTGTTCCGCACCGATCTTCATGTAGACGGCATACCGCCCGAAGGACTGTTACTATTTATTGGTATGCATACCGTAATGACCGGAATTTATGTGGGCGTGTTTTTTACAAATTTCATGAAAATTCCGGAATATATTAAGGACGGTTCACTTGATTTAATGCTGACGAAGCCGGTTTCCCTCCAGTTTATGGCTTCCTTGCGTTACGTTGATCTTGCACTGCCCATTCCTGATATTCTGGTTGGGTTCGTCATGATCGGCATTGGATGGCATGCGATGGATATTCCGCTAACGTTCTTGCAGCTTGCTGGGTTTGGTTTGCTATTATTCATCGGGGTTATCATCACCTACTGCCTGATGATCATCCCGGCACTGCTTTCATTCTGGTTTGTTCAGACGGGCTCTGTGTTAGAGATTGCCCATTCCGTCTGGGACGCCAACAACTTCCCCATGGCGATATACCCGGCCTGGGTCCGCCGAATCGGGACCTTTATTATTCCGCTGTTCCTCATTACCAATTTCGGACCTATGTTTCTGCTCGGGCAGCTTAACTGGCTCTATGGGGGACTCGCTTTGACGGCTTCGCTTCTGCTCTTTGTAGCTGTTCGCCTGCTCTGGAATCAGGCTGTAAAGGGGTACAGCAGCGCGAGCAGTTAAATGGGTTTTCGAATCACTTGTCAGAAGGAGGACAATCCGATGAATGCTGTTCAGCTTCCGATCCAGAATCCACCGCTTAAAGGGTTCTTGCGCTGGGCTTATACACTTTCGATCACCAGTGCCCATGAAAAAACGATTCCTTGGTATTACAGCAATTTTATCCAGTTATCTTGCAAAAAGGATTTTCTAGAGGACGGCAGGCAGTACTATATTGATTTTTTTCGTGGTAAACCTAATGAACTGAATTTCAACAACCCCTTTCTCCTTACCTGTTCCGTCAATTATACGATTCTGGAAAATTTGGCATTAGACGCCTGGCCACAATTCTTTGCGGATCAGATCCGCAGCGGATATTACTGTGTCGTGTTTCTGGACGAATCCAAGCTGTCGCCAGCGGCCTCCTATCAGAGAGAATCGTTTCCACATCATCTTTTGTTACATGGTTTCGACTGGGAGGAACAGGTCTTTTATGCCTCCATGTTTGACCATACCGGAGTTTATCGTAATTTACAGATCACATTTCAGGAGTTCCAGGATGCGGTCCAATCGATGAGACAACTTCTGAAGGGTAACCCCACGGCCGATCATCATACGTATTTTTACAAGTACGAACCCCATGTTTATTATTCTTTTGATAAGATGGCCGCGATCGACCAGCTGCGCGATTACCTTAACGGGGAGACTCATTTAAACCGGATCAATTACAATTTTGACAATAGGGAAGCTTTCGGAATTAATGTTTACAGCTATTTGCAAATGTACTTTGATGCGGTAGAGAGCAATGATCCAAGGCTCGGTGAGCGAAATGATGTAAGACATCTTCATGTACTCTGGGAGCACAAGAGAATGATGAGTGAGCGGATCGAATACTTGGTCGAAGAGGGGATGATCCCCTACGATGAAGAGCTTGTGGAGGGTTACAAGGATATAACCAAAAGAGCGATGAAGCTGAGGGATCAGTACATTCGGCATGAAATTCGTGAAGACAAGGAAGTGTTTGAGAGGATAAGACTCAGGTTCGAGCAATTCCGAGATGAAGAGCCTGTTTTATTGAAAAAACTGATTAGATTGCTCGAAAATTAAAGTCTTGATCGTTTTGCGTTCAAACCCAGTGGAAGTTATCGCTGGGTTTGTTTTGTTGGTTAAGAGAATTAAGCTTTTTTAATTTTATTGTGAACCAAACCGGTTCTTAGATGATCTAATTTATAAATAGCTTTGAGAGGAAAGGGGGTCCATGTGTGAATATATCAGTTAAAGCACAGCTTGCCAAACAAGGAGATAAGGAAGCTTTTGTGTGTTTGATTCGAGCTGTTGAGCGGAATTTATTTATTGTAGCTAGGTCTATCGTTAAAAATGAGGCTGATTGTGCTGATGCGATGCAGGAGACCATAGCCAAAGCCTTTTCTAATATACATACATTGAAAGAGCCTGTTTATTTTAAAACTTGGATTATACGAATATTGATCAACGAGTGTAATCGGATGATTAGAAAAAAGAAGCGTGTGCATCCCGTCCCTTATGATATGAGAAACACAACATATACCAGCGAATATGAACAAATCGAGCTGTTTGAAGTTATTGATGAGCTGGATGAACAGCTTCAGCCGATTGTAACGCTATATTATTTAGAGGATTTATCTGTCAAGGATATAGCCAAAGTGCTGGGAATTTCAGAAGGGACCGTAAAATCACGTTTATACAGGGCCAGACAGCAATTGTCCAAGCTCGCCCTGGGGGAAGGAGACGCCAAATATGGATCATCATGAACGAGTTGACCGTGATCTTAAACAATTCTTAAAGACGAAATCACAAAACATGGCTATCCCAGATACCGTACAGCACGCGGTGGACAACGCACTTTCGTCACTACCCGAGCCAAATGCCAAAAAGAGATATCCCCTTAAACGTTGGAGATGGGCTACGGCAATAATGGCGCTCTTTGTTCTCCTGGGTACAGTTTCATTCTTTACAGTGCCGACATTTGCCCAAATGGTCAGGTCTTTATTCGCTAAGGACCACTACTCAGATATCGGACTTCTGCGAGCACAGGAATTGGGGCTGGTATATGATCCTCATATTAAAGTGAAGGATGCAGGCTACAAGTTGGAGATAAACGAAGCTGTTGCGGACCCTACACGAGTGACGATGGCTCTTCAACTTTTTAATAAAAAAGGGGAGCATGATCGTAACAAGTTGGTCTTTGTTGATCCAAACAATATTACGATCAAAGATGATCATGGTAATGTAGTAGGCAGCATGTACGATATGGGGCTCACGAATGATTTTTATTATATGGTTGCTTTCTTTAGTGAACCACTGCAAACCGACAAGATCACGATAGAAGGAAATATTAGAACGCTTGGATATCAGAAAGAACCTTTAATAGCGGGGAATTGGGATTTTAGTTTCGATATGGATATGAAAGAAGCCAATAGGCAGACACAAATAGAAAAACTGTCTGGCAGCTATACATCGCCGCATGGCATGAGCATCACATTAAAAAGGCTGACGAGAATGGTACAAGGCGTACGTTTCGAATTGGAGACTGAACTGGATGATACGGCTATGGCAAGATCCCCTGGTGACTTATGGGAAAAGCAGAAGCTGAGCTTTCATTTCGAAACACCGGAAGGAGAAGAAATTCATTCGGTAAACCCGAGAAAATCAGGTTACAGTGATAGCCTGATGACATCAGAGCATCAAGTGATAGGTAAAGGGAAGATGCGTTGGAGCTATACCTTTAAGTATCTGCCTGAACATGAGCCGTACCGTTTTGTCCTAGATGGATATTCGGTGGCAGAAAAGGACGGAAGTAGGATTTCGTTTAAACCTTCAGAGCTGACGGTGCCTAGAACTTTTGAGATATTGAAAGATAGATTGGAGCTGGTTGGAACTTCGCTTGAAGCATCGCTAAGTAACAACAGAACATATGAAACGGTTATCACCCTCTACGGTGAATTGGAAAACGAAGCCACATATGAAGTGTGGTATGCATATGATCCAGCAGGCAGACCGTATGAAATAAGCATGAGGGGTGGGATTTCATTCTTAAACACGCTGCCAGATAATTGGAGAGAGGGGTTACTCAGCATGGGGGATCGCTACATGCAGCAACCTATTGAATTCCGGGTTCAGGGTCTGGAACAGATTCCAGAGGAACTTACTCTCGTAAGAGAAGTGGTGGATAAACGATATAAAGACCCGGACTGGTCCGTATTGCTAAATGATCGGGAATAAACCGACTACGATAGAAGGTGTGTTAAGCCGCGATACCGCGGCTTTTTTTGCATGTATAGAAAATACATAATTGACGAACTGCTGGTTAAGTGTATATATTATATATATACGGTATGCACTGAATGATGATAGTGGGGTGAAGGACATCAACATCATATTATCCAACGCGTCGAGCGATCCTATCTATATACAAATTATGAATCAGATCAGACAAAGCATCTTGAGCGGTGAAATGGTTGCAGGAGATAGTCTGCCTTCCATTCGCCAGCTAGCCAAGGATTTACAGGTAAGCGTCATTACGACGAAGCGTGCCTATGAAGAACTCGAGAAAGAGAAGCTTATTGACTCGGTTGTTGGAAAGGGTTGTTTCGTGTCCGGGGCAAATAAGGAGTTTATACGTGAGCAGCGCATGAAACGCTTGGAAGAGAAGATGATGGACATTATTAGTGAGAGTAAGGAATTGCGAATGACCAAGCAGGATGTAATCGACCACCTGACTTTATTGTTTGAGGAGGAATAACGCTATGAATGCAATCGAAATACGGAATTTAACGAAGGCATATCCGTTATTTAAAGTAGAGGATGTGTCTTTGGATGTGAAACAAGGTTATATTACAGGTCTTATTGGACCGAATGGCGTAGGCAAAAGCACCTTGATTAAGATGATGCTTGGCATCGTCCGTCCCGACTCGGGAAGTGTAAAGATTCTGGGCTGCGAGATGCCTAAACATGAGATCGACATTAAGCAACGTGTCGGCATCGTCTCAGATGATTGCTTCTATTATGAACATCTTACGATTCGCGACACAATGAAGATGATTTCACCTTTCTACAAGAATTGGGACAATAAGAGATTTCATAGCTATCTTGATCAATTCGAGTTATCCCCTAAGAAGAAGGTTCAAGATCTGTCTAAAGGCATGAAAATCAAGCTATCACTTGCTCTTGCATTATCCCATGAGGCGGAGCTATTAATCATGGATGAGCCGACCTCTGGACTCGATCCCATCTTTAGAAGGGAGTTGCTTGACCTGCTAACAGATGTGATGCAAGACGAGAGAAATACCATTATATTCTCGACGCATATTACGACGGATTTGGACCGCATCGCTGACTACATCACCTTCTTAAATCGTGGGAAACTCGTATTTCATGAAGCGAAAGAAGAGGTGTTTGAAAAATACGTCATCGTTAAAGGAGACCGGCAGCTGCTCGATCAGGATATACGGAGTACATTTATCGGCATCCGTGAGACACCGGTCGGTTTTGAAGGCTTATCGGATGATAAGGAGGAGGCTGAACAGCTGTTTGGCCGTTATGCTGTCTTGGACCAGCCTTCCCTAGAAGATATCATGTATTTTACTGCCAAGGGAGGTCATATTCATGCTTAATTTACTTCGTAAGGACTTTATCGCTTTGAAAAGCTCACTATGGACAATTCTTCTCTACCTGGCTGTTTTTAGCTTCACTTTCATACCAAATGTTGAAATGTCTATATACTTTGTAGGTATTTATACTGCTTTTGGGGCCATTATTCTCACAACAATGATCGATATCAAAAACCATAACCATCAATTTCTGATCACACTACCGATTAGCCGTAAACAGATCGTGCAAGCTAAATACATAACAGCTATCCTGTATACCATCTTGGCTGTAGTAGCCTCTTACGGGATTCACTGGCTCGCAAAAGTTGCATTTCCACAGTTTGACAAACCGGACTATTCATTATGGGTTATCTTGATCTCAGTCGGAATCGTGCTTGTTCTCATTGCAGTCTATATGCCGCTATTTTACACACTGAGCAAAAAAGGAGCTGGCATTATCAACGCAGTATTCTTGGTTACCTTAATTACTCTGGCCCAGCCCGCTGCCAAGCTTATAAACATGATGAACGAACATGTTGTCAGCGCTCAAACATGGCTTCTTATTCCAGCAGGCGTTTTACTGTTATTCATTGCTTCATACTTCTTAACTATCCATCTGTTTACCAGAAAGGACTTATAGGGTCTTACACGGTGTTACCATCGATAATAAGTTGCTGATGGATAATAAAAACATTAAGAGTATACAAAGTCGCCTTCATAGGCGGCTTTTTTGTATTCAATTGATCCGATAATCAAAATTGTAATCATGGAGTGCAACTAAAATCAAAAGAAATCCGTTTATGTAAATATAGGGAAGTTTATAAGTATATAAGATACCAACATAGCAACAGAAAGCGAGGGGTTGAAATGACGAATAATGGATATATCATCGTTTTTGTTAAAATATTCGCAGCTATTGTTTCAGCCATTGCATACACCTTATATAGCTCTTGGAAAATTTACACACCACTGGCCGAAAGGCTGCCGGGCACGGACTATTCTTCTTTTAGCAGTCTATTTGCGATCAATTTTGCGCCCATCTTTATCATATTTATCATATTAGGTGTCATCTTATCCCCGATGATTGATCGCTTTATTTATAAAAAGTTTGGGTTGAAAGGGATTAGAGGGATTCTTACCATTTTAGTGGCTTATTTGTTGCTGGGTGTTGGTGGAGGTGCAATAGTCAGCATTTTCTTTTATAAAATACATTTTATCTATCACTACATTCTTGTTTCCATGTGTAGCGTTCTGATTTTCTTATTCTTCCAAACTGTGTTTCAATTTTTCTTATATAAAATGGTTAAACCTTAAAGCTGATTACCAATATACTGAATAGGGTTTTAGTCATAATTAAAAGCATCCTTTCGAAAATAGTGAGAGGAAATATATACCAAATATAACATCGAACTATTAAATACAGCGTGGATACCTTCTACAGTTTTATGGCATTAGTATCCCAATATAAATGAAAGGCAACTTTGACCTCTTGAAAAGGACAAAGTTGCCTTTTACCTATAAATGACATTAATAGTTTATGTTAGGTTACTAAAGGCCTAATTGAAGTGATCAAATTAATCGGAAAAAACGTTTTAAGAGTTTATAGACGAAAAGAATCATTTTTCCGGGAAATTTGCTGAAATGGGTATACGCCGAGTGCTGTATATAATACGATCAGACAAAGAATTTTTTGTTAATCAACATCAGTTAAGGCGTGATCTTAACGTTAAATGGAGGGATAATCCGTGAAAATATTAAAGATAATGTTAGTTGTATTTGGAGGCTTATGCTTGATGGGGATGGGCTGCACAGATCGGAATTCAGAGCCGGAGGTAACACTTGGGCAGAGCGAGAAAAACGGCGACGATATTCGCATTCCACATAATGAACGACTGCATTTATCCACCGACAAGAAATGGATTGAGCAGGAAGGTCATCAATCCGATTTGATCCGGCTGCAATGGACAGCTGAAAGGGCCAAGCCTGCGATCGTCTGGATGGACGAGAAAGGTAAGGACAAGACCGCAATTATTTCCCATGATAAGGCTAATAATCCAGAGCAGCATGATCATAAGCATATTTCTTTCGAGACGACGATGTCGCCGACAGGTCAATATGCCAATCAGTTATTCACCCGTTTTGAGATTCCTTTCGATACGGACATTAGCGAGATACGTACTCATTCGTCCAACTTCAATGTAATGAGTGGAATCTTACGGGTAGCGGGTGAAAGTGAGACTAATCGGGACATTCAGTTCAGTGTATCCGGTGAAGATAATGAGACGACACCAAGATGGGCGATTCGGGCAGATAGCTCGCAGGAATCAGGGAAAAATACAGGCGCCGACCTGCAGTTCATCCGTTACAGTGATGAGGGTGAAGTGCTCGATTCCCCGTTAACCGTGCAGCGAAGTGACGGAAATGTCGGGATAGGCACAAATGATCCAGATACTAAACTCGATATAGACGGTGACAAGCTGCGTATCCGCAACAAGTATACTCCCGCTTCCTCCAGTGCTGCTTGCAGCCAAGGACAGATGGCTTGGGACGACCAATATGTATATGTTTGTGTTGCTCAAAACAGCTGGAAAAGGACAGAACTATCATCTTGGTAATCACAAATTAATAAAATACCTTGTGTGCTATAATCAGCCATATGCCCTAGATCAAAGAGAGAACATACCCACCCAAATTGGCTCGCCTATTATGAATGTATAGATTGCACTTTAGGAGGTTCATATCTTGAGTATTGAATCGGAACTCTCATCTCAAATATACCGGCTAGAGCAATTGCATAATGATTTTGCTAACGGTGATTACAAAGAGATGAATTCTTTATATTCAGACGAATTTCAGGGTTTTCTCTATATGCCCTCAACGGGAAAGATCGAGATCTATAATGCTGAACAAATCAAAAAAGGCAACGCAGATGCCGCTCACTATTACAAAGGGAAGAATATAAAGTTCATTTTTTCGGGATTATCTATCGTTACCCAATCAGAGGATCAGGCTGCAGTCTCATATGAGGTTACCCACTTGAATGATTCTAAAATGATGCGCGCCATTTCACTCGAAGTTTGGAAAAGAGTTAACGGAGCGTGGAAAATTCTTCGCTGGTATGAGGAAAAGGGAGAGGCATTATAATTAACACTTTGTTTCTTGTATGATCGGAACCATGGTATGACAAGATAAGGGAATGGTATGCATCCTAATTACCAAAGGAGGACCTCTGCATGGCTCACCAGAAGAGAAGGAAAGAAGCTGCCTGGAAGTCGCGAAAGCAAGAACAGCACCCTCATGGTAAAGTCAAATCGCTCAAGGAGTTGTCCAGCGAATAGGAAGAGGAGTATACCGCTAGAAGAGAAGACTGTCGGAGGGATTTACCGGCAGTCCTTCTTGTTTTATCGTGACAAATCAAAAAAAACACTGTATAAATTTGAAAGAAAAACTAAATAAATAGTGGCTATGGCTTAAGATCCATCTGTATCTTTAATCTCAAATTCTGCAGCTAATCGTGCTGATACGTCGGTCATGTATCCTTCGATCTGTTTTACGATCCGATATACTCCTGGCTCAAGCTTTTGGGGGAAGCTAACCCCCTCCTCATGTGATTCACCGGGTTTTAACTGGAACGCAATCGAAGGAACGGCGCTGTCATCGGGCAAAAGTTTCCATCCTTCGGTAACTTTCTGATAGATAGAATACCCATAGCCAAAATACAGATCTGTTGGACCTGCATTGTAAAGAGTTAGCTCGGTTTGATTTGAACTTTGAAGAGGTTCTTTAACAGTCAAGCGAGCGTTGAGTTCATTCGACGGCACAAAGATACGGGAGATCATGGTGTCCTCGACATCACCCTGAGGAGAGAGAATTTCAATACTAAGAAAATAGTTTGTATTCGGGTGTTCTGGGATCTTGTATGAGAAATCAAGGCGTCCATCAATTGAATTATTAATATCTGCCGTGTACTCTGTTATCAGCTGGACTCGCTCTCCTTCAGTGTCACGACTTGTAATTTGAAAACGTGCAGATCGTTCAGCTGGGATCTTTTCTATAGACGCACCGACCCTGCTTCCGGCTTCCACTTCTTCCGCCGTAGAGCTCACGATGAGGTTATATCCGTTCTTAGCATCAAACCATTTTCCAGTCGTGGGGTGGTAATCTTTCGCGGCAGATAACACTTTTTCTTGAGGAAGTTTGACTGAGATAGATACTTTATCCGGATTGCCGATTGTATCAGTTAAATGAGCGACTGTCGCATCCATGTGTACGGAAGGAGCCTTCACTTCAGGCAAATTCGATTTGCTCTCACAGCCTAACAAAACAAGGCCGAATGCCATAATTACAACCAACTTACGCATAGAAAATCCCCCCTTACTCCATAGACGCCTCACGTAGGCAATAGTTGCAAATATCTAATGTGATGAAAGTCCTTACTTTCCCAAATTGACAAGATTCCTTTTGAATCCCTATACTGCTAAAGTATAATTAGTATTAATGACATTTGGAATATAGGATATAAGCTGGATGGTTACAATAAAACGGGGATGAATATTGAGGAAGGAAGTGTGCGAAGCGATGGATTTTGAAACAGTAATGCACGAATTGGAAGCACTCGGAAAAGAACGAACAAAAAAGATATACATAAGCAATGGCGCACATGAGCCGCTTTTTGGAGTAGCCACAGGTGCTATGAAGCCACTCGCAAAGCAAATCAAGAAAAACCAACCCTTAGCCGAGCAATTGTACGCTACCGGGAACTATGATGCTATGTATTTTGCCGGCGTTATTGCGGACCCACAAATCATGACAAAGGCAGATTTTGATCGATGGATCGATGGAGCGTATTTTTATATGCTGTCAGATTATGTGGTTGCCGTGACTTTAGCAGAAGCAGATATTGCTCAAGCAGTGGCCGATCAATGGATTGCAAGCGGTGAAGAATACAGAATGTCGGCAGGGTGGAGCTGTTACTGTTGGCTTTTGGGAAATCGCAAGGATACTGAATTTGAAACAAACAAGATTGCCAGTATGCTTGAGCAGGTGAAAGAAACGATCCACCAATCTCCCGAACGAACGAAATCATCAATGAATAATTTTGTATATACCGTAGGAATTTCTTTTTTACCGCTACATGACAAGGCAGTTGAAATAGCAAAAGCCGTGGGGCCAGTCGAAATGAATCGGGGCGAGAAGAAGAGCAGTACTTTGAACGCTTATAACAATATTCAAAAAGAAGTAGACAAAGGAAGACTAGGTTTTAAACGCAAATATGTAAGGTGTTAATCTTAAATAAATGGATTTGAAGGCCGCATTTTATGCGGCTTTTTTTTATGCATATAAGTTATTCTCCGCGAGCTCTATGGTAGCAGGCTATTACTGATCAGAAGGCTTTGTTGCAATTATGGACTTGTCAAAAATAAAATTATGGATCTTCAACAGCAATCCAATGTGCGATAAGCTCTACGTTATTAAAGACAAACTTGGAGGAGAGAGGGTGAAGTCATGGGCAATCTCGTTGAAGAAAATCTCAAAACGGTAAGACAGCAGATGGAGTTGGCTTGCCAAGCCTCTGGTCGCAAAATAGAGGACGTCAAATTGCTGCTTGCAACCAAAACCGTACCGCCTGAGAAAATACAAATGGCAATCCAAGCGGGCGAAACCTTATTAGGAGAGAACAAAGCACAAGAGCTTCGGGATAAATTCCCACTTATACAGCTGGACAATGGGGTAGAGTGGCATTTTATCGGGCATTTGCAGACGAATAAGGTAAAGGAAGTTGTTAAATATGTTACGCTCATTCATTCGCTGGATCGTTTAAAACTGGGGCAGGCGCTGCACCAACAGCTCCTCAAAGAGAACAAGACCATGGATGTTTTGGTACAAATCAACACGTCTTACGAAGAGAGTAAGTTTGGTGCTGCTCCAGAAACGGCAGTGGAGCTGGTGGAACAATTAGCCCACTTGGAAACGTTAAACGTGAAAGGCTTAATGACAATTGGCAAATTGAATGCTACTAACGATGAGACGCGGCATTGCTTCCGCTTATTAAGATTAATTCAAACACAAGTAATGGAGAAAAACCTTCCTCGTGTAGAAATGGACATCCTCTCGATGGGCATGTCCGGTGATTTCAAGGTGGCCATCGAAGAAGGAGCTACCATCATCCGCGTAGGAACAAGCATATTTGGCCAGCGTTACTTGCCGGACAACTATTACTGGAACGAGAATGTACGCCAGGTAGATTAAGAGAAAGGCAGGAAAATGCTTATGAATACAATCAACTCATCGCTGCGCGGCAAAGATATAATATCTCCGACCATTGCCGCTCTAATATCGGTCATTGTTAACTACGGAGGTACCTTTATTCTTGTGTTTCAGGCAGCTAAAGTTGCTGGTTTGAGTCCTGAAATGACCGCTTCATGGATATGGTCGATCTCCATTGGTGTGGGGATCACCGGAATATGGCTAAGTTATCGCTACCGAGAGCCCATTATTACAGCTTGGTCAACACCAGGCGTCGCTTTTCTAGTATCGTCTTTAGCGGTAACCCCTTATCCCGAAGCTATAGGTGCATACATAGTCTCTGCTATAGGATTTATCATCCTGGGAATATCCGGGATGTTTGAACGCTTTGTACAGTTTATCCCACCGGGCATCGCATCGGGATTGCTGGCAGGTATTTTACTGCAGTTTGGCATATCTGCCTTTGGAGGAGCACAAGTTGATCCACTGCTAGTCATTGTACTGTTTATCGCTTATGTCGTGTTAAGAAGGTTTACCTCCCGCTATGCGATTGTTGGCATCCTCGCCATTGGACTGATTTATTTGATTAGTATGGGAAAAGTGGATTTCAGTTCAATCCAATTGGCGATTGCATCACCGGTATTTATCGTCCCGGAGTTTTCGTTTCATGCTTTACTAGGCGTTGCATTACCGCTGTTTATCATAACCTTAACGGGTCAATACATGCCTGGAATGCTTGTACTGCGAAATGACGGCTTCAAGACGAGTGCAAATCCCATTTTGACCATAACGGGATTGGGTTCGCTCCTAGCCGCTCCATTCGGGTCACACGCTTTTAATGTCGCAGCTATCACGGCAGCGATATGTACAGGAAAAGACGCACATGCGGATTCGACCAAACGGTATATAGCAGGCATAGCCTGCGGTATTTTCTATATCGTTGTTGGCATTTTTGGCGTGACACTGGCCTCTCTATTTTTGATTCTTCCAGCAACTTTTATCGCTACGCTAGCGGGCTTGGCACTGCTTGGCACCATCGGCGGAAGTCTTGCGGGAGCTTTAGCGGATCCGAAGGGACGTGAGACCGCATTAATTACGTTCTTGGCAACAGCTGCGAATGTGAACTTGCTTGGTGTCGGAGGTGCATTTTGGGGGCTTGTCGCGGGTTTGGCAGCACATTTACTTATCCATGGGAAATTTCAAAAGAAGCAATTCAGAACGATTGGAGTTCAGCAAGCCGAACCTAAACAATAGAAGTTGTAAAATGAATGCAGATAACTGAGCTGCTGAAGAGGGGGACGGCGGAAATGCAAGAAGACGCTAATAGAAAAAAAACTGGCGGTGAAGGCTGGTTTATCCAAGCATCTCCGCCAGTCGATGAATGCCTACATCAATTGCATCTTCGTCAACTTGGGCAAAACCCAAAACCCATCCTTTTCGATCACATTCCAAGCAATATTGACTGAGTGGATAAACACGGATTCCTTGTTCGAGCGCGATGTTTGTCACGGCTTGTTCATCAAACGATGGGTTGGCCTCAAGAAGCATGTGAAGCCCCGTTTCTACACCGCTTAACGTAAAGTGTTCACTAAGTCCTGTTTTGATGATCGCCTTCGTCATGGCTTCGTGTCTGCGTCGATACACATTTCGAACTCGTCTCATATGGCGCATGAAGTGGCCATGTTCGATAAAATGAGTCAGTGTTATTTGCTCCATGATCGGTAGATGTCGATAGGTTAATTCATGGACTCTTGCAAGCTGACGAATCGCCTCTTTAGGACCAATGATGGCTGATAATCGAATACCTGGAGCAACCATTTTAGAAAAACTCATCATATATAACGTATTCTGAGGTGACTTACTGAACAAGGTTGGAAGCGGGTCACCGCGATATCGAAATTCACTGTCATAATCATCCTCAACAATCCAGAACCGATGTCCTTCAGCCAAATGCAGCAATTGTTGTCTGCGTGGTTCTGACATAATGACGCCCACGGCACACTGGTGCGATGGTGTAACAAACACAAGTTTGGATTGAGGGTGAACTTCGTCTACGCATAATCCATATTCGTCGACCGGAACCGGTACAACTTGCATACGTCGATACTTCATGGCGATCCAGGAAGCCGGGAAGCCGGGATCTTCGACCGAAACCGTATCCCCTTCTTGTAACAGGGCTTGAGCGATTAGATCGATGCTATGTTGTGCGCCGGAGGTTAACATGATCTGATCGGTATCCACATGTACCCCTCGTTCAAGTGACAGATAACGTTTAATCTGCTCCCGCAGCGGCAGGTATCCATATGCATCGCCGTAAGCCCAGCTGTCCAGATCCGTTTCTGTAGAAGCCTGTAAAAATGAGTGCCTCCAATTTTTCTTAAAATGTTCGTCTAAATAAGGCACATGAGGGCTGAAATCGATATCGATCTTTCGATTATTCTTGTCTCCGAACCAACGATGTAAATGGCCGATTGAATCGTTTAATATAGGCAATTCAGGGGGGATGGGTCCTTGTGACGGAACTTCCTCAGAAGGACGAGGAACATAGGTCCATTCGCTAACTCTTGTCCCGCCGCGGCGAGAGGTTACGGTATACCCTCGGCTGAATAACTCCTCATAAACAATTTGTATGGTTGAACGGGAAACGCCAATCAATAAAGCAAGTTCACGGGATGGGAGCAGCAATTCTCCAGGTGGCCATTTTCCGGTCGTAATATTATAGATTGCTTGGTCCAGAAGCTGCTGCCAGATGGGGCGTTTGTCATCTCGGTTAACTTTGAGCATTACATTCATCACCAGTGTTTCTGCATGAATTATGGATTGCATGCTATGCAGATCATTGGATGTTAAATAGCACTCCATTGATTGATATACTAGCATGACAATAGAGCGAAAGGAAGATGATCGTGAAACATTTGGATCAACAAGACAAGGCCGTGGCCCAAGCGATTCGACAAGAGCTTACACGGCAAAGGGATACAATAGAGCTGATTGCATCGGAGAATTTTGTTAGCCAGGCTGTCATGGAAGCCGTGGGAACGGTACTCACCAATAAATACGCTGAAGGGTATCCAGGGAAAAGATATTATGGCGGATGTGAGTATGTCGATAGGATTGAGGAGGTTGCCATTCAACGCGTAAAAGCGCTTTATGGTGCAGAGCATGTCAATGTGCAGCCTCACTCCGGTGCACAGGCGAATATGGCGGTTTATTTTGCTTCTGTGAAGCATGGTGACACGATTTTGGGCATGGATTTATCCCATGGGGGCCACCTTACTCATGGGAGTCCGGTAAATTTTTCCGGAAGATTCTATAATTTTGTTTCTTATGGCGTGGAAGAACAAACCGGACGCATTGACTTTGACCAAGTGAGAAAGCTTGCCCATAAGCATCTTCCGCGTATGATCGTGGCGGGCGGCAGCGCTTACCCACGAACGCTCGAGTTTGAGAAATTCGCCCAAATTGCGGCTGAGGTCAGAGCGCTTTTCTTCGTAGACATGGCACATATTGCAGGCATTGTCGCGGCAGGCTTGCATCCTAACCCGCTGCCTCACGCCCATTTTGTTACGACAACAACACATAAAACGCTGCGAGGACCAAGGGGAGGTCTTATCATGACCCGTAAGCCATGGGCACAAGCCATTGACAAAGCGATATTTCCTGGGACACAAGGCGGCCCGCTTATGCATATCATCGCAGCTAAAGCAGTTGCGCTGGGCGAAGCATTGCAGCCGGAATTCAAGACGTATATGGAGAAGGTTATCGCAAATGCCAGCGTATTGGCAGATTCACTAGTGAATGAAGGGTTAACCGTTGTATCGGGAGGAACGGATAATCATCTTATTTTGGTTGATTTACGCACGATTGGACTAACAGGCAAAGAAGCTCAAACTATCCTTGATGAAGTGGGGATTACGGCTAATAAAAACACAATTCCTTATGAAACAGCAAGCCCGTTAGTAACGAGTGGTATTCGCTTCGGGACTCCAGCTATGACATCAAGAGGACTAGGACCCAAGGAAATGAAAGAGATTGGTCAGCTTATTGGACTTGCCTTTAAGAATTCCAACAGTTCGACCATTAAAGACCAGATAAAGGGAGCTGTACGTGAGATAACGTCTCAATTTCCTTTATATGAAGAGCTTGAATCATTCGGATAGGGTCTATTTTGGTTAAAGTGCACATGCAAAGTCGCGGAAATCGCGGCTTTTTTCTTGTTTACTTTCTATTGTCAACCGAAATAACGAAAATTTTGGTTTACAATAGAAAAAGATCAGTATATCATTTATCCATACCTAGAAGTCGACTCTAGTATATTCTAAATCGTAACACGTATCGGAGGAAACCATGAAGACTAAAGAGATTGTATTTGCCGCATTATTTGCCGCGTTAATTGCTGTAATGGGATTGATTCCGCCCATTCCGCTTGGATTTATTCCCGTACCGATTACATTGCAGACACTCGGCGTAATGTTGGCAGGGTGTTTCCTGGGCAGGAAGACGGGTTTCATCAGTTTGTTATTATTTATCATTCTGGTAGCCATTGGTTTGCCGTTGTTATCCGGTGGACGAGGAGGGCCATCCGTATTTGTGTCGCCGACAGTTGGATACTTTTTGAGCTGGCCTCTGGCCGTGTTGTGTATCGGTTATGTAACGGAGAAGATTTGGTCGAAGTTAAGTTTGTGGAAATTGATTGTGATCAACTTTGTGTTCGGTGTATTGCTGATTAGTTTAATCGGTGCTCCAGTAATGGCTCTTATTACAGGAACATCCATCTGGGCAGGTCTTGTGGGTGCAACAGCCTTCTTGCCGGGGGATTTGTTAAAAGCGGTGGTTGCATCGATCGTAGCGGTTCAATTAAAAACACTCAGCCCGATTGACGATAAAGTAAATCGTACATAAATCGACCTTCTCAAAACGGTTCATTACATAAATTTTTAGATGGATGTGTTGAGATGAATATTGTACAACCCTTGCTAAGTTATGCTAGTGAGTATCCGAACAAAGTGGCATTATCCCATGGTAATGAGCGCCGAACCTATTCGGCACTCGTACAGCGTATGAGGCGAATCGCCAAGGGACTTCAACTTGAAGGAATTATCCAGGATAAGATTGCTATTCTATCTGCCAATCGCATTGAATTCGTCGAAGTTTTTCTCGGTGCTATTTATGCGGGATGTGTTCCCGTGCCTCTGGACCCGAAATGGAGCAGTACACAGATACATTCGGTTATTCAAGAATGCCAGCCGAGAATGATCTTTACAGAGACTAGATTCGTCAAGGATCTAGTCTTTCCCACTGCGGAGTCCGTAATTATAACATTGGGTGATCAAGGTGAAGGTTCCTACGAACGCTGGCTCGAGGCTTTGAGTGCGGAAGCTGATATGGGTGAAACGAACGAATTGTTGTTTATTGGTTTCACATCGGGAACAACAGGTAAGCCAAAAGGGTTTATGCGTACGCATGGATCATGGATCAAAAGCTTTGAGGCGACAGGAGCTGCATTTGAACTCGATGACATGAAACATATGATTGCACCGGGGCCACTTGTTCATTCCTTGTCATTATTCGCATTGATGCAGAGCTTAACCAGTGGAGCAACCTTTCATGTTGTACACCAATTTAATGCTGGCGAAGTTCTTGAGCTCTGCCAGAGCTTCCCACACGCAACCTTGTTTGTTGTACCTACCATGATTGAGGCCATGCTGCAGTTGGCTATTCCCGGAAAGTTGAAGATTCAATCGATTATGAGTTCTGGCGGGAAATGGACTGAAGCATCAAAGCAGAGGAGCAAGGAAGTATTTAGCGGGGCTAAAATCTATGAATATTACGGCTCCTCTGAAGCAAGTTACATCAGTTATTTGAATATTCACGATGAAAGTAAACTGAATTCACTAGGTAAACCTTTTCCAGGTGTAGAGGTCTCCATCCGAGACGCAAACGGAGAGGAAGTTCCTGAAGGTGCTGCTGGTCAGCTCTACATACGAAGTGAGATGATGTTCCTTGGATATTATGGATTACCCGAAGAAACGAGTAAAACGATTCAAGACGGTTGGTTAGTCCTTGGAGATATTGTATACAGGGATGCGGACGGCTATTTGTATCTAGCAGGTCGCGCCAAGAATATGATGGTGACCGGAGGGCTTAATGTATTCCCGGAGGAAGTAGAATCGATCTTGCTGCAACTTCCGGAAATTCATGAAGTCATGGTGCTAGGGGTCCCAGACCCATACTGGGGAGATCAGATAACGGCACTCGTAAAATGGACAGGACAACAGCGATTATCCATTGAAAATATGAAGCATTATTGCAGTCAACATACAGCAAGTTACAAAGCACCCAAGCGGCTCATCACGGTGGATGAATTTATATATACCAGCAGCGGCAAGATAGCGCGCCATGCTATGGCCGATTATGTAAAGAGAGTGATCACATGACAGAAGCTGTAATCGTTATGGCTAAACGCACCCCGATTGGCAGAATGGGCGGTGTATTGAGCCGGGTTGAACCGGAGTCACTATTAGCACCGCTTATACGACATATTATGGCTGAAACGAGATTGCCCCAGGAGAGCATTGATGATGTGATCATTGGCAATGTCGTTGGTCCCGGTGGAAATATAGCAAGAGTAGCAGCGCTTGAAGCAGGGCTGCCAGTCAATGTCCCAGGCGTAACGATCGATCGGCAATGCGGTTCGGGACTCGAAGCTATTAATATAGCGGCCAGATTGATTCAAAGCGGAGCAGGTGAGATTTATTTAGCAGGTGGTGTAGAGAGCACAAGCCGTGCGCCATGGAGAATGGCTAAGCCTGAGACACTGATGGGAATGCCGCAGCTCTATTCACGAGCTCCCTTTACTCCTGGCTCCTATGGCGATCCCGATATGGGTATTGCCGCGGAGAATGTCGCTACTAAGTACCATATTACTAGAGAAGAGCAAGATCAGTATGCACTTAAAAGCCATCAAAAAGCAGTGCAGGCGCAGCGAACGGGCCGATATCAGCAGGAGGTTATACCTCTTCAAGTTCAGGGTGAGTGGATTACAACTGATGAGTGTCCCAGAGCTGATACCAGTCTCGTTAAGCTGCGGAAGCTGCCGCCCATTTTTCTCGAACAGGGGACGGTTACGGCTGGCAATGCTTGCCCGCTCAATGACGGAGCCGCACTAGTACTCATCATGTCTCGTGAAAAATGTGAAGAATATAAGCTCAAGCCAATTCTGCGAATCATCGATGCTCAAGCGTCCGGTGTAGATCCTAATATACTGGGGATAGGTCCAGTTCCAGCCGTGCGAAAAGTGCTTCATCGTCAGCAGCTCAGTGTAGATGATCTTGATTTGGTGGAATTTAATGAAGCTTTTGCTTCGCAAGTGTTAGCTTCCTTGAGGGAGTTGCAAATTCCCGAGGATAAGGTTAATCCGGGGGGCGGTGCTTTGGCTATTGGACATCCTTATGGTGCATCAGGGGCTATATTAATGACGCGGTTATGTTCTGAAATGCTATATAATCCTTATACAAGAGGTCTTGCGACGCTCGGCATCGGCGGAGGCATGGGGATTGCTACTCTTGTTGAGGCTGTGAAATGAGTCAAGTGCAGCAGCGATTGTATATTACGGCGCAGTGGATTACTCAGTATTCACAGTGTATCGAAGCTCCCTTGCAGAGGATAGATGGTGATCTTATAGCTCCAGCCACGATGCCTATTATTTTCTGGCAAGAATTTGATATTCCCTGGTTGGAACCCTATAAACCATACATTCACGGTTCACAAAATTTCTCATACGTAACACCGATCAGGGAAGGTATGGTTTTAGATTGTGAGCTAGCCTTATCAAAAGTAGAAAGAAAAGCAGGAAGACAAGGGGGGCTTACATTGTTCACCCATACGCTTACTTGTACCTGCGACGGCGAGTCTGTTGTCACCGCTGAGACGGTGTTAATTCGGGTAGGTAATGAGCATTGAAGAGACGTATAACGGCGGAAGCGATCCGGCAATATGCTTACGTTTCTAAAGATGATTCAGCTATACATTTGAATGCTGAAGCAGCAGCAAATTCAGGCTTCAAACGGCCTATCGTGCATGGCATGTATATGATGGGCTTAGCTCAATCCCTTTATATCAGCGAACACCCTCAGCAATGGATCACAGCGTATGCATTGAAATTCATAAATCCACTATACGTTGATTCAGATGTGGTTTTTGATTTTACAGAAACAAACGGAGATATTTGTGTGACGGTTACGGGAGAGGATGGAGAATTGATTGCATCAGGCACTTTAACATTGAAAGAGGGGCTGTTATGAATAAAGTAGCAATCATAACAGGATCGACAAGGGGAATTGGTCGCAGCATCGCTGTGTTTCTTGCACAGAGCGGATATCGAGTCGTCGTGAACGGGACAAACCAATCACTAATCAACGAGGTCCTACAGGAGATTGATGATGCGGGCGGCGATGCGCTCGGCTGTTGTGCCAATATTGCAGATCCGAGGCAAGTTACTGCCTTAATCGACACCGCTGTGGCTGGGTACGGGCAAATCGATGTCTTGATCCATACTGCCGGTAATTTACGTGATCAAACTTGTCTTCGCATGACCGATGAAGAATGGCAATCCGTGATTGATGTTCATATGAATGGTGCCTTTTATACGATTTCGCGAGTTCTGCCCCATATGACTATGAATGGAGGCGACATCATTCTGATGACTTCTACCGCGGGTTTAACCGGTTCGATCGGGCAGGTGAATTATAGCGCAGCCAAAGCGGGAATACTCGGCATCCTATGGACGCTTGCAGCTGAACTAAAGAAGTATCACATCAGGGTCAATGCTATTTCACCGGCAGCCTTAACGGATATGACGAGGCCTGTCATTGAACATCTGAGAGAGAAATATGCCCGTCGTCATGAGCCATTTCCTGCATTCTGGCAGGTAGGTGAAGCTGAGGATATCGCCCGCTTCGTCTCTGCTTTACTTGGACAGCGAGATTCAAGCTTAACTGGTGAAATCTTTGGCGTGAATGGTTCGAAAATAACGAGATGGGAGAAGCCCCGGCCTTCCTTTTCTGAACATCATATCGACGAATTCTTCACAACATGGTACCGACAGAAGGGAAGTAACTAGATGCTTACATTCGATCAAGTTCATTTTTATTATAAAAAGGGTCAGCCTGTCTTGGAAGACATCAGCTTCACCATCAAACCCGGTGAGTTCGTAGCGATTGTGGGGGCAAACGGGAGCGGGAAATCTACTATAGCGAGGCTGATGGATGGACTGGTACTTCCGAAGCAGGGCAGCGTACAGTTTAATGACATGGATACATCCATTCCGGCAGATTTGAGGACCATTCATGAACAAATCGGTCTGGTGTTCCAGAATCCGGAGGATCAATTCATTACGACCACTGTTATGGATGAGGTATTATTTGGTTTGGAAAATATTCGCGTACCAAGAGAAGAGATGCTGGATCGCCTTCAGCACGCATTGCGTGCTGTTCATATGGAGGGGCATTTAGAGGCTGTACCTCACGAGTTATCCGGCGGGCAAAAACAGCGCGTAGCCATTGCAGCCATCATTGCGATGCGCCCTCAAATGATTATTTTCGATGAGGCTACATCCATGCTAGACCCACTGGGGAGAAGGCAAATCATATCCATCATGCATGAGCTGCATCAGCAGGGCATGACCGTTGTTCATATCACTCATCATATGGAAGAAGCCCTGGCTGCCAAGCGTATGCTTCTTATTCATCAGGGTAGTCTCAAATATGATGGCGATCCACTGCGTTTTTTTGAAACGATGCCTGCTGAAGACTATCAGCTGCAATCACCATTTGCCGTGCGGCTTCATCAAAAACTTGGCCAAGAGACCACGCTCAAAGCCGATTGGAAGGAGATGATCCGCTCACAATGGTCTATCAACTAAGCCAAGTTAGTGTTCATTATTCTGATCAAGAGGCTTTGCACCAAGTTAGTTGCATCATCGAAGAGGGAAAATGGATATCAGTTATAGGACAAACCGGTGCAGGAAAAACCAGCTTTGTGAAGGTATTAAAGGGTCTGGTATCTCACATTGAAGGAGCATATACGATTGATCAACAGCCTGTTCAGCGCGATACCAAGGGTCAGCTCAAGGTCATCCCGGACATCGGCTACGTGTTTCAATATCCTGAGCATCAATTATTCGAAACAACGGTTCATAAGGAGCTTGCCTTTGCTATGAAGCACCAAGGGTGCTCGGATCAACAGATTTTGGAGAGAATTCAGACGATATTGCCACTAGTCGGTTTATCAGAGGAGATCCTTTCCATGGCGCCCTTTCAATTGAGTGGAGGCCAGAAGCGCCGAGTCGCCATCGCCTCTGTCTTAATGACGGAGCCCAAAATGCTGATCGTGGATGAGCCAACAGCGGGTCTTGATCCGATCAGTCGTACGGCAATGTTACAGCTGCTAAAGAATTGGCAGCAGCAACAACCGGGTCGCACTCTAATATTCGTATCACACCAGATGGAAGATGTCGCGGAGTATTCCGATGAAATCCTTCTGTTTCATAAAGGCCATCTGCTGGGACAATATGATCCAGCTGTTTTGTTCCTGGAGCTGCCACACGTAGTAGAGGAAGCTGGATTGTCACTTCCTGAGCCGGTTCAGCTGCTCAATCTATTTGAAGAGTTATCTGGGAAGAAGATTGAAGTACATAGCTGTAGAGAAGAAGATATCATGCGTGCGATCATGCCCATATGGAAAACAAGGAGCGTTGTCTTAAATGGCTAATACCGTATTAATAGGTCAATACGTAGAGACGCATTCCTTATTTCACAAGTTGGATCCACGGACGAAGCTTATAGGCATATTTGTCATACTGCTGAGCTTTCTGTTGTTAGATTCGCTTCTAAGTTATGTATTCGCTACCGTATTTGTTGCTGGCTTATTGATCTTATCGAAGATTCCCGCTCACTTGGTTTGGAGAGGAATCAGGCCTATTTTATTTATTCTATCATTTACTTTTGTATATCATGTGATCTTCACCAAAGGAACGGTCATTTGGTCTTGGTCTTTCATCGAGTTAACCCGGGAAGGGCTGTATAATGGGATTCGATTCGTGTGGCGGATTGTATTACTCGTCTTGCTGGCATCCGTATTAACTTTAACAACTAAGCCTCTAACACTAGCTCATGGACTTGAAAAATTACTGTCGCCGCTATCCAAGCTTAACGTACCCGTGGAGCAGTTTTCGTTAATGATTGTCATAGCCATCCGGTTTATCCCGACCATCCAGCAGGAGCTGGATCGAATCCTTCTCGCGCAGAAGGCTAGAGGCTTTGATGTACCAAGTTTATCGCTACCTAAACGTGTCATGTCTTACATTCCAATTCTAATTCCCTTACTGTTTACGACGATTCAGCGTGCTGAACAACTGACTTACGCCATAGATGCACGTGCTTACGGTAATGGCAGAGGAAGAATCCGCTTTAATCAACTGGAGCTTCGCAGAATTGATTATCAAGTATTGGGAATTGCCATCCTAATTGCTTTGATCCCACTCTTACTAAAGATATCCGGAATATAAATGATCTTATAGTGGAGGCGCGCTCGATGAAATGGAATACCCGAATCTCCGAATTATTGAATATTCAGTATCCTATCTTACAAGGCGGACTCGCATATTTAGGATATTCAGACCTAGCCGCTGCCGTTTCGAATGCCGGAGGATTGGGACAGATTACAGCCCTGAGCCTTCCTTATGCGGATGCACTTCGTGAAGAAATTGAACGGGTAAGGCAATTGACAGACAAGCCGTTTGGGGTGAACTTTGCAATAGGCATGCATGGTGCTTCTTATATGGACCGTGTGCAGGTCGCTATTGACGAGCAAGTGTCCGCGGTGACAATTACTGGCGGAAATCCGGCCGAGATATTAGAGAAGCTGAAACCTACAGGTATCCCTACACTGGTACTTGTTTCTTCAAGAAGACAGGCACAGAAAGCGGAACAGCTCGGCGCGTCTGCCATAATCGTTGTAGGACAAGAAGGTGGAGGACATATAGGACGAGACGATGTTGGAACTATGGTGCTTGTACCTCAGGTCGTCGACGCCGTTTCCATTCCCGTTGTCGCCTCTGGCGGAATCGGCGATGGTCGGGGCTGGATGGCTTGCCAAGCCCTCGGTGCCGAAGGAATCGTGATGGGGACGCGGTTCATTGCTACGCAGGAATGCGTACATGCCGCCGCTTCTTATAAACAAGCATTATTGGAGAGTTCGGAAAGTGATACAGTTGTCATTAAACGTTCGATTCATGCTCCCGCGAGGGTATTACGTAATGAATATGCTGATGAAATTCTGGCAGTGGAGCGCACGTCACCAACGTATGAGTCTTTAAAAGACTATATCAGCGGTGAAGCTAACAAGCGCTGGATTTACAAAGATCTGAAAGACGAAGGCTTGGGCTGGGCCGGTCAAGTAACGGGGATGATCCATGATATCCCGACTGTGTCGGAGTTGATTGACAGAATGGTGAAGGACGCAGAGCGTATTCGTGAAAATTGGAGAGCTTGAGCATATCAAGATATAGAGTTCCCACTCAAGTAACTAAATAAAAAGCAGCTTAGGTCTGCCAGGTTGAAACGAACCATACCCGCTGTAAAGCGGGTTTTTCTTATTTAAAAAAATAAAAAAACTGTTTGTTCTATTAATCCGTCTTAAACCACAGAACAGCAATAGAGAGACGAGAAAAGGAGAGGAGAGCATGGCCTCCAAAGCCGAGATGAAAAGGGTATTGCTCGCAGAATCGGATGACGAAACCGATTTCTTTCAATCCATTATGGAACACCGGGATACTTTGATGAATATTGCCTATAGTTACTTGCGCAATCGACATGATGCCCTTGAAGCAGTGCAAGAGATGACATGCCGAGCATGGATTAAGCATGCATCATTAAAAGATAAGAGGGCATTCAAATCTTGGATCATTCGCATCCTAATCTATGTTTGCATTGACGAACAGAGACGCCGAAAGCGGGCTGTCCCGCTTCCAGATGCTGAGCTGGAGAAAGCAATAAATGAACCTGTTATTGAAGAAATCAATGATGACAAACTTGCTATGTGGTCTGTGTTACAGAAGGTGAAGCCCAAATACCGACATGTGCTGCTGCTGAAATACTATAATGACATGACACTTTCGGAAATCGCTGCAATCCTCCGCAAGCCAGAGGGTACGGTAAAGACATGGCAGCACAAGGGGCTGGAGCAATTACGAAAATTAATGATTAATCGGGGGGTATGGCAAGATGACTAGTCCTGAAGAGCAAGCGATGTATACTGAGGCGGCCATGATCCGACAGCAGCAGAAGCAGCAGTTGCAGACAATCGATGCTACATATGCCATTCAGCGTGGATTAGCGATGGGAAGGAATAGTCGGAAATCACGAGCCTTTTCTATAAAAATAGCTTCAGTAACACTCACCATGATCATGGCTGCTGGTCTATTATTGTTCAATCCGATTAGGGAATCCATCACATCACAGACAGTTCAGACAGCTAAAGAACAGACCTTGGATTGGGGAGCGCTAAATGACTTTAAGCAGTTGGCTCTACATGATATCGACGGAAGCACATTAGAGTCGGCGATAAGAAACGATTACATTCAGATGGTCAACAAATCAGCCAAATCAGGACCTTACCAGATTAAGATTAATGCCGTAACGGCTGACGAGAACAAGTTAATATTGCTATATACGGCCACGACGGATTCCAGTCAGGAAATCTACAACGTGAATAGTGTTCGCATGACAGATGTACAAACAGGCCGTTATCTAGGAAACACATCAAAAATAGGGAGCTCTGCGGATAATCAAATCTGGCATGGACGAGCAACATTAGAGCTTGATCGAAACAATCCATTACCGGGTCATATTGAAGCCGACTTTCAAATTGCATCCGTAGAGCCCGGAAAAATGTCCGATCCGAAGACGGGGACCGTCCGGTCGGAGATGAATTACTCTGAGAGAATGAGAATAGAGTTCGACTTGGATTCAAAATTCTCATCAATGAAGACAGAAACCTATAAACCTGATGAAGTCATCATGCTTGGCGGTCATCAGGTACTGTTATCCAGGGTTGAGATTTCTCCGCTTATGACAAAAGCAACGTTCGTTTTCGATCCGGGCAAGAAAAATGACTTTCAAACAAGGATTTCAATAAGCGAATTGTTAAATCCGTATGAAATTGTATCAACAACGGATGATGGGCGGATGTTCAAATCATCTAGCGTGTCAGGAAGCGGAACTAAAGACGGAATTCAGTATATATTTGGCAGCAATATGCTGGATGCTCCTCAATCTATGGTAATGAGGTTGTATTCAGAATACCGGCAATCATTCGGATCTGTAGAGGAAGCTAAAGAAAATGCACTGGAGTTCACCATAAAATGAAAATGCGAGTGAATTCACGATAATGCATGATAATAATCGAGTACACCATTTGTAATCGGTATCATGAACTTATTTTTAACATTTTTAAACTCATATGTGCTTCTATGGTTCTTTACAGCAAGTGCCAGATAGGAGTAAGATTCATTCGTAATCATGAATGGGATTACAAGACCGTATATAAATTGAATATTCCTAGATCGCTTAATTCTGAAACCAGAAGCGGGGGAACCAATAAGATGAAGGTCACTTTCATCTCAGGGGTGAATCACTAGCTATTACTGCAAGTGTAGGGATACTTTCTATCCCGAATCCGTCAGCTAACCTCGTAAGCGTTAAGAAAGAGGAAATTGTCGTGAGCTTTGTTTATTAAAGTCACGGGAAAGTCCAGCTTTCCTGTGGCTTTTTTGTTGTGTCTAAATTGCGGGCAGGACGCTCTTAGTACACATCGACTTATATTTTATACACTGGCGGTGAGCTAACGATGGCAGCATTAAAAAGATTATTAATTGGTCGTCCACTGAAATCTAACGAATTGGGAGAACAAAAGCTTAACAAGAAAAAGGCGTTAGCTATCCTGTCCTCCGACGCTTTATCTTCCGTTGCTTATGGTCCGGAACAAATCCTGCTTGTTCTGATCACAATCAGTGGAGCGGCTCTCTGGTATTCCATACCGATTGGAATTGGAGTATTGGTTCTATTAACGGCGCTGGTGCTTTCTTACCGTCAGATCATTTACGCCTATCCGCAGGGTGGAGGAGCATATGTCGTATCCAAGCAAAATCTGGGTGTCCTTCCTGGGCTCATTGCCGGAGGCTCTTTGCTTGTGGATTATATTTTAACCGTGGCTGTCAGTGTTTCAGCAGGTACGGACGCATTAACTTCAGCTTTCCCGGCCCTGCATGAACATAAAGTGGCGATCGCGGTTACGTTTGTCATCTTGCTTACTATTTTGAATTTAAGAGGGGTTACCGAGTCTGCGACCGTTTTGGCTTATCCGGTTTATCTATTCGTGTTCGCGTTACTCCTGCTGATTCTGGTAGGGATATATAATATTCTCACAGGGCATGTTTCTCCGGAACTGCATGCTCCAATTGGGACACCGGTGGCAGGTATTAGTTTGTTCTTACTCTTAAGAGCATTCGCTTCAGGAAGTTCAGCTCTCACAGGTGTTGAGGCTATATCTAACGCAATCCCGAACTTTAAAGATCCTGCTCCCAAAAACGCAGCCAGAACGTTAATGGCGATGGGAATTCTGCTTGCCGTGTTATTCTCTGGTATTGTATTCCTTGCCTATTATTTAGGGATATCGCCTTCGGCACAAGAAACTGTTGTATCCCAGATCGCCAATCAAACCTTTGGACGTAATATAATGTATTTCTTTATTCAAGGTACTACAGCTCTGATCTTGATTCTTGCAGCGAATACGGGTTATTCAGCGTTTCCACTGCTTGCTGTCAATCTTGCTAAGGATAAGTTCATTCCCAGAATGTTCACGGTGCGGGGAGATCGGCTCGGGTATTCGAATGGCATCTTAATTCTCGGTCTATTATCCATCTTGCTGATCATTGCATTTCACGGACAAACGGAGCATCTCATTCCGTTATATGCGGTTGGCGTATTTATACCTTTTACACTTTCACAGACGGGCATGATGATCAAATGGATTCGTGAGAAACCGGCAGGCTGGGTCCCTAAACTAGTGATTAATACAACGGGTGCTTTGATTAGTCTGACGGTGTTTTTGATGTTCTTCATGACGAAATTTATGCAGGTTTGGCCATTCTTTATATTTTTACCTTTTATGGTGTATCTGTTCTATTCCATTAAGAAGCACTATGATGCTGTTGGTGAACAATTGAGGATTACAACTTGTGAACCTTCCATCGAGATTAAAGGTAATGTTGTTATTGTGCCGGTATCCGGTATTACACATGTCGTCGAGCATTCCTTAAATTATGCGAAGTCGTTATCGGCAGATCAAATTATTGCGGTATACATTCCATTTGAACGGGAGGAATTATCTCGGTTTGAAGAAAAGTGGAAAAAATGGCGCCCCGATGTGCGGCTTGTGACATTGCATTCGCCTTACCGGAGTATCATTCATCCATTAAGCAAGTTTATTGATACGGTAGAGCGCAAAGCGACGGAGTCTCAATATCAAGTAACAGTAGTCATTCCGCAATTTATCCCTAAAAAAAGCTGGCAAAATCTACTTCATAACCAAACCAGCTTTATGCTTCGTGCTTATTTGTTGTATCGCAAAGATGTCATTGTCACAACCGTTCCGTATCACCTGAAAAAGTAATGGCAACCTATGCATCAATCAGAAGATCGGTCGATCATGACTTATGTCTAAATCCCTTTGATGAATGACATTACAGTCATTTTTTGCATAATCTGTGAGGGATACTTGATCATAATGCAATCGGGAATGTCTTTTCTTATTTTTAGTAAGTCATCCCTTATGGATATATGGGCTGCCTATGGGGTTCAAGATTCAGTATACCGCGTCGAGTATGTGAGTCCATGGAAAACGAATGCAGCCAAGGAACTCAATCGATAGTTTCTCCAAGGGAGGACTTGGTAACGGCAGGAAATAAAGAAGAAATGTAGAAAATAATTGACATACTATCTAAATCATCTGGCTGAAAGAAAGGCTATTCAGCTTCAAGGACAATTCACTATCAAAAAGCATATGTACTAGTACAGAGCGAAAGAGATATTGCGAGTTCTTAAACAGGAAGGTGTTATAACTGCGGATGATTAATATGATGAAGCCTGATCTCTGGCTTTATTGTGGGAGAGTGAATACATGAATCTTCAAGTCAAACAGAAGCCCCAATTAACCATCAAAGCTAGCGGTGAAAAAATCATAAAAGAAGGCTATAAGTATTTATCTACACCCTACCGTTGGGGAGCAAAGCCATTTCAGACTGATGAATTTGACTGTAGCTCATTTGTTCAGTTTTTACATGGTCGGTTTCGTATTGTTTTTCCGCGAACATCACGAGAACAATGTTTGCTTGGCGAAAAAGTAGAAAAAGATCAACTGAAACGAGGCGATTTATTATTCTTTACGAATCGCATGCGTTGCAAAAAGAAGGGGATCGAGAGGGTAGCACATATTGCCATCTTCCTGGGAGATAACAAAATGCTGCATTCTTGCAGGCATAAGGGAGTCACCGTGTCCAAATTCTCTGAGATCATTAATGAGGCGAAGCAAAAGCGCTGGAGCGATTACTATCTTTTCGCGAGAAGAATTCCCTATTATATGGAATCATTAATGGTGGATAACATAAGCAGCGCTAAGAAGGAATATCAAGTTCTTGTTAGCACTAGCGCCAGAGTTTCAGCAGAGAAGAGACAGAAGTCAGGCTTGATTTAGAGTGAGAAACACTCAGTAGTGCGGTATACCCTGATTCTTCGGGAGGCTATCGCACTACTCCCAAGTCAGTATGTCTGACTATCGCTAGGGATGTAGCGGCATCTACGAGTTGGACGAGCCCGCGACCCATCAGGAATTTGATATATAAGAGGAGGTGAAACGAGCGGTGGCCAGCGTAACGATAACTAACAATACAGCGATGGATTTTGAAGGGAAGATTGAACATATCCTTGCCTGTGTCCAAAAATGTCTTGAGGAAGAAGATATAGAGTTATTGAATGTGTGCTGCGACGATATCGGATATAAAACACCAAACTTCACGACATCCGGCATTTATCGTATACATGGGTCCGCAAGAATCCAGAACCGCGAAGAAAAAACATGGAGTATGATCGTTAAGGTGATTAAACCGGACAGCGAAGAGAAGAATTCTGCCACACATCACAATTATTGGCGGCGCGAAGCGCATGTATTCGAGTCGGGTATTTTGAATGATCTGCCGAATGATATCAAGGTTACAAGATGTTTTGGTGTAGAAGAGCTAACAGACGCTACAACTTGGATATGGATGGAGCATATTAAGGGCAAATATGCAGATACATTAGAGCAGTTTTCTTTTATCGCAGAACAAATAGGACGGTTTAATGGTGTTTATCTAACCGGAGACAAGATATTGCCCTGCTATGATTGGTTATGCGAGGCATGGCTTACATCATGGACGACAGCCAGTCGAACCTACGCGCCTGATGTTGCTGAATATGCCGAAAGAATCTCTAACGATCATTTGCAAATGTTATGGTCTTGGTATCAAAATCTAATTGCGGAACTTGATTGTATGCTGGAATCCCTTCAGCAATTGCCTCGTGTATTGGCACATCAAGATTTGAGTCAAATGAATATGCTTCTTGTGACAGATCATCATCACCCTGCACAGCTTGCATTGATCGATTGGCAGTTTATGAGTATTTCTGGTGTCGGGGAGGATTTAGGCAAGTTGTATGGCGTAAATATGAGTCTGGGAATTATTCAGCCTGATCAGTATGAGGAATTCCAAACCGTACTTTATCGATCATATTTGGAAGGGCTGCGGGCAGCAGGCTGGCAGGGGGACGAGCGGCTTGTTCGCTATGGATTCTGTTTAAGCACGGCTTTAAGAAGCGTATGGGAAGTTCCTCAATTTTTCTCCATGTTGGCTCAGCTTGAGACAGACCCGCATAACACCAATCTCAGAGATCGCTTGTCCAGGCTGGAGAGAATTTTGTGGATTCATAAGGCTATGTATACGGAAGTTCAAATAATGACACCTCAGTTATTGTAAGGTACGAACCATCAAACTGGCATGGAACGATTCTGTCTTTGAAATGGGAAATCCATAAAAAAAGTAGGAGGTCTTTATGCAGAAACAACTAATCATCGGGGATGCCATGCAGGAGCTTGCCGCGACGCGACGTATACTGGAATGTTTACCCGAGGAGCATATGACGTGGAAGCCGCATGTAAAATCGATGACATTGGGCGGGTTAGCCACTCATCTAATTAACCTGCTGAACTGGCAAATGGCGATCCTCCAATATCCGGTACTCGATCTATCGGCCGTACCGTCCCGGCGGGAAGCTTTGACATGTCGTGAAGATGTTCTGAAAGAATTCGATGTGAACTTCGTCAAGATGGAACAGCTGTTAGCCGATTGCGATGAGAAAACACTGGGCGAGGAATGGACCTTGCGAAACGGGGACCATATCATCCTGCGCCAACCGAGGGCAATGGCACTGCGTACCTTCGGATTGAGTCATATGATTCACCACCGGGCACAGCTCGGGGTGTATTTACGGTTGCTAGATGTTCCGGTGCCGGGCATGTACGGTCTTTCGGCCGATGAGCTGAACCACTAAACGAAGATCTCTGTTGCCGCAATGTATCGGTATTACCGCCGGTACACTGCGGCTTTTTGTAGTCCATCAATAGACTCAACTGGTAAGATATGAAACTTATTTAATATTTGTCGCGTCTACATTTTTGAAGGGAGATGGCGGCCAAGATGAGAAGAGGAAGGCTTCTTGGGAGAATCGTTGTAGGATCGATTAGTTTGTTTCTGCTGGTGCTTGTTATAGGCGTGCTGGAATTTCAATACGGCATGATTCAAAAAACAGTTTATTCATCCAAAGTGAGACATTATCTCGAACAAACATATAACGAGCCGATGGTTATCAAAAAAGTCACCTATTTATGGGATAATATTGAACCTATCAGTGCACGAGTGCACCCCAAAAGCTCGAGCAACCTGGAATTCAGTGTTTATCCAAGCAAGGATACGCCCACCGGATATCGGGATGATTATGCAGAAACATTATGGGTTTATCAAGTCAAAGAAGATGTGGAACACCGTTTATTGAACATTGACAGCGATCTCAAGAGTCAGCCTTTTATAGATTTCACTTGTTGTGCAGAAATAAAGGACCAGATGAAAGTAGTCGAAGGAACGATCCCATCTTACACCCAGTCAAACTTGCAATTCGATTTAATATTTCAACTAGAACGGGCCCTGCAAAAAAATGATCTGGAGCAAATGTTTCATATCCTAACGGCTTTAAAACCCTACGAACAGCCACGATTCGGCATCATCTTATTCCTGCTGCAGCCAGAAGACAAGTCCTACCGCGTCGAATATAAGATACCGGGGGCAAAGTTGAAGGATATCCATACAATAGAAGACCTTAAACCTTTTAATGAAAGCCGTCTTCCCGCCAGGGAACTTGCCGAAAGGATTGAAGCTGAAATTTCATGGGATGCATCAAACTCTCGGGTCGTGTTTTCAAAAGGGGATACTGTGTTAGAGTTGAAGCATTGGGGAGAGGAGGTTCTTCTGAACGGAGTCCTGTTACCAGATGCTTTACCCTCTTTCCTCGGAGAGCAAGGAAACTTACTCGTGCCTGTTGGGCTGCTAGAAAAGGCTTTTCAAGTTGAGATTCCTTTAATTGAATAGGCTGAATATATATAAAGTCTATATCCCAAAATAAGTATCGTCTTGGAATCTATGAAATTTATAAAAATTAGAAGCCATTACACCCTTGTGAAATTGAATCACGGGGGTGTTTTAGTGTCCGGCTGTTTTGACAATCAAACCGTTCTATTTACATTAACAAATATTCTCCCTGATTGTTCGATATTATCCCTTATGTGGTCAACCTATTATCCTGATAATGGAAGAGTAGGAGAGCGTCAAGTAATAACTATTGCCGTCCTGCACAATCCAACACATAAAGGAGGGGACGAATCTCATCAGACTTTGGAATTTATGTAAACGCCATCATAAGGCGTAATACGAAGGAGGTAAATGAAGAATGGCTATGAATGGTAAAGCGTTACGCAAGCCGATTGTGATGATTCTGATTACTGTCCTGATTTTGTCGTTATTTCAAGTTCATTTGTTTACAACTCCGGCTCGTGCTGCAGTAGCAAGCAAAACAATGGTCGGTTATTGGCACAACTTTGACAATGGTTCCGGGTTTATTAAGCTGCGTGATGTGTCACCGAAGTTTGATGTCATCAATGTGTCTTTTGCAGAACCTACTTCGGGTGTAAGCAGCGGGGTGATTGGATTTACGCCTTATAATTATACGGTTGCTGAATTTAAAGCCGATGTGGCTTATCTGCAAAGTCAAGGCAAGAAGGTCCTCATTTCCATAGGAGGGGCGAACGGGCAAGTACAGCTTCCTACAACGGCGGCGAGGGATCAATTTGTTAGCTCCGTAACTTCCATTATTGAAACTTATGGATTTGATGGATTGGATGTTGATTTTGAAGGTCATTCCCTGTTCCTTAATGCAGGCGACAGTGATTTCCGGAATCCTACAACTCCTGTCATCGTCAATCTGATTTCCGCACTGCGAACAATTAATAATCATTTTGGTACCGAGAAATTTTATTTAACGATGGCGCCGGAAACTTTCTTCGTGCAGTTGGGTTATAGCTTCTACGGCGGCAGCTGCATCAGTTGTGACAATCGTGCCGGGTCTTATTTACCCGTCATCTATGCGACACGCGATATCCTGGATTGGATTCAGGTACAGAATTACAATTCGGGACCGATCACCGGACTTGACGATCAATATCATACGATGGGTAATGCCGATTTCCATGTAGCCATGGCAGATATGCTGCTAACGGGTTTTCCGGTAGCTAAAAATCCGAATTATCAATTCCCGGCTCTTCGGCCAGATCAAGTAGTGCTGGGCTTACCGGCCAACACGAATGCAGGGGGAGGCTTTACCTCGGTAGCTGAAGTGCAGAAAGCGCTGGATGCGCTGATAAAAGGGGTACAATTACCAAGCTACAAAACACGAGGCAGTACGAATGGATATCCGAGCTTCCGCGGAGTCATGACCTGGTCGATCAACTGGGACAAATTTAACAATTTTGAATTCTCAAATAGTCATCGTGCATATCTAGATAACTTGACACCATCGACACCAGATACGCAGCCTCCAACAGCACCAACGAATGTCGTCGCGAATGCCGTAACCTCGAACAGCGTGAATTTAAGTTGGAATGCTTCTACTGATAATGTCGGGGTGACAGGTTATACCGTATACTTTGGTTCTCAAGCAGTGAACGCAACGGGTACTAGTGCATTGATTACCGGTTTGAGTCCTTCAACATCCTATGTGTTTACCGTAAAAGCCAGGGATGCCGCAGGTAACCAGTCGGCTGCCAGCAATTCCGTAACTGTCACCACATCTGCGGTGGGTGGAGGGGATCAGGTAGCCCCTACAGCTCCAAGCAATGTCCAAGTAACGAATAAATCGGCGAGCAGTGTAACTTTAAGCTGGACGGCATCTACAGATAATGTTGGCGTTACAGGATATACAATAACTTATGGGACCAATAATGCTGATGTGAGCGGGACAACGGCTGTGATCAGCGGCCTGTCAGCCAATACGACCTACCAATTCACGATAAAAGCGAAGGATGCGGCAGGCAATATCTCACCCGGCACGACGATAAGTGTAACAACAGATGCGTCTCCGGGTGGCCCACAGGCATGGGCTCCCAATGTGAGTTATAAAGCGAATGACGAGGTCACATATGGCGGGAAAACTTATATATGCCGTCAGCCGCATACTTCATTAACGGGATGGGAGCCACCAAATGTTCCGGCCCTGTGGCTGGTGAAATAAACGTCAGCGGAAGCTGAATAAGACAAACACCGGGCATGCTCTGCGTGCCCGGTATTTGTTCTTTTATAATTCACTTTTAAACTGATTAGTATGTGATGATTAAAGGAGGTATCAACGACAGCATTCATACACATATATCGGATTGAAGTCGGAAATCCACGGCTTTTTTGGCGTGTCAATCGATAGCGGTGATTGGTTTGGATTGACCCTATCAATTTGTGTTATCATTGGGTTAAATAATATAATGCTGAGCTACTACTTGGAGGGAATCGTCATTAATAACATCGCCCTGAATGAAGCAATGACCATGTTGAAGGACACAAGCCGTACTTTCTATATACCGATTAGTTATCTGGATGTAGGAATAAAAGAGGCCGTTGCATCTGCCTACCTATGTATGCGTGCAATAGATGAAATCGAGGACCATAATGATCTCAGTGACGAATTGAAGGTGGAACTGCTTCTTGGCATTTCCGAAATATTCGAATCACAAGATATTAATGAAGCACCACAAACACATAAAATTCTATCACCGTATCGGACGGTACTACCAGCGGTTTCTATGCAACTGGATGACTGGGCACTTCTTTGTCCGTCTTCTGCAGCCTCAATTGTATATCGTTATACTGCAAAGATGTCATTGCATATGGCTGAATGGGTGAAGAACGGGTGGAATATTCATACGGAAGAGGATTTGGACGGATATACCTATAGCGTTGCTGGAATGGTTGGAGAAATGTTATCAGAGCTTTGGTTCTGGCATGATGGAACGCAATCTGACTCAATCAAGGCGATTGCTTTCGGAAGAGGGCTCCAAGCGGTAAATATCCTCCGTAACAGAGATGAAGATATTAAGCGTGGCGTTGACTTCTTCCCGGATGGATGGGGATTTAAAGAGATGCAGCAGTACACCCGTCGCAATTTACAAATCGCCGACTCTTATATTGCAGACTTGAAGAATGGACCGGCATTAAAATTCTGCAAGATTCCATTAGCGTTAGCTCATGCTACGGTCAAGGTCATTTCTGCGGGGGGAAGCAAGTTAACGAGGAACGCTGTTCTGAAAATCGTGAATACTGTAACTGGATAAGGCCTTAATATAAGCTATTAAGCACAATTGTAAACACCCTGGAGAGCTTATATTTTAAATAATACGGGCGCTAATCAAATAGAGGGGTGACTTTACAAATGTTGCTCATCGGTATCGTTTTGTATGCGATTGTAGTCATTGTCGGGTACCTATGGATCAAAAAAAAGCTGAGGGTATCTGACAATTCAGATAGTCCGTTGTATAAGCATATCAATCGATTTCATCTAATTGGGGAGCTCATCATTGTAGCTATTTCCCTAATCGCCATTTTTTACATGAGATTTGTGATGAAATGGAGATTATCGGCTTATCATGACATTATTCTTGTACTGGCTATACTGCACGCTTTCCGATCCGTTGCTGAAAGACGTTTTGAAAAGAACTCCAAGCGATATCTCCTCAGTGCTTATGCAAGTGTTAGCGGTCTGCTTCTATTTCTTGGTCTGGAGCTATTAATAAATAGCAATCATATCTAAAAGGTGTACAAATAAATGCATCGAACTTAACAGGTTCGATGCATTTATTATTGTATCAGGGTAAAAGCAAACTTTGATTATGGCTTGTTCATGTCTCAAATAAGATTTCCCCTGTGCGGGACAAATCAAACCCTGGAATCGACTGCAATTCCTTCTTGAAGGTGTCCGATTGCAGAATTTGCAAAAGGGTAGGAATCCAAGTCTGGGACCAGGTTGTTTTAAGCAGCACAAGATCATAACGCTCCTGAATCAAAGGAATAAAATCAACTTGCCCGACGATCGAGGCGGCTTTTTCTATGCCTACGCCGACATCGGCTTCACCGGAAGCGACTTTCATCGCCACACCGAGATGATTAGTCTGAATATTGTCATAACCGGAGAGTTGTTCTGGCTTGATTCCGTGAAGGCGGATCTGTTCGTCAAGCAGTACTCTGGCACCTGATCCTTTCTCCCGATTGGCAAATCGCAGTCCTGGGCGGCTTAAATCGGACCACTGCTTCAGAGCGAAAGGGTTGCCCGGCTGGACATAAAGTCCTGCATGTCTGGATAGCAGATTAACGACCACATATGAAGATCCGACAAGCAGCCTTCGTATATACGGCAGGTTGTATTCTCCGGTATCACCATCCAAGAGGTGGGTGCTAACGATATCTGCCTCGCCTCGATACATGGATATTAAGCTATCGAGACTACCAACAAACGAACGCAAAGGGCGAATGGAGGGGATGGCCTTCTCCATATGCTTAGCCAAGATATCTAAACTAATGTCATGCCCGGTTATTACGATTGGACGGTTCACATTGTCTGAAGCCAGAGGTTGTGCTGGTGCAGGAGAATGAGTCTGAATCGACTGGCCAAGCACCGGAACCATTCTCGTGCGTTGTTTGTAAGCCTCCAGGTCAGCGGCGTCCACACGCATTTGCTTACCGACCCGATAGGAGGCCAGCTCTCCTTTTTTGATGAGATCATACACGGTGAGCTTTGATATTTTTAATAGTTTGGCGATTTCTTCAGTTGTATAAGACATGTCGCTGGACATATCATGATCCTCCCAGTTAGCTATATAAGTTGGTTTACATCTATCTATGGCTAATTATATCATAACTAGAAGAAGGCAGGCGGGCTGCTAATCATTCCGCGAATGAGTGCGGAGAATAGACATGTTTGATTATAAATAGATATAAACAAATATATTTAGTTTACAATCTCAACTTCATATAAGTATAATGTTTATGTTCAATTATAACTAGATATAACTTCGGAGGAGAAACCATGTTTAAAAAGACAAAGATTAGTGCGCTATTAACTCTTGTGTTGGCCATGCTGCTAATCACAGCAGGCTGCGGTACTGCAGCGAACGACAATACTGGTTCACAAGCTTCAAGCGTGGAGAAACAAAGCCCGGAAACGGCTGAAAAGGTGGAGTTGATTGTATCTGCTGCAGCAAGTATGACAGATGCACTCAAGGAAATTCAGCTGGCTTATGAAACGAAAAATCCAAATATTAAATTGAATTTTAACTTCGGCGCGTCAGGAGCATTGCAGCAGCAGATTGAGCAGGGGGCGCCGGCGGACTTGTTCCTTTCTGCTGCAACCAAGAATATGAATGCACTCGTAGAGAAACAACTTATAGATGCAGACCAACAAAAAAACGTACTAAGCAATGAAGTGGTAGCTGTTGTTTCTACAGATGGGCAAGTATCTGTTACAGGGGTTGACGATTTGTCCAAGTCTGATGTGAGGAATATTGCGATTGGCATTCCTGAAAGTGTACCCGCGGGGGGCTATGCTAAAGAAGCGCTTACTAGTGCGAAGCTTTGGGATTCGCTCCAATCCAAGATGGTACAAGCTAAAGATGTAAGACAAGTGCTTCAATATGTAGAAACAGGAAATGCAGATATCGGCTTTGTCTATAAAACAGACGCATTAACCTCGGATAAAGTAAAAGTTGCGTTCGCCGTGGATCCCACCACCTATACGCCGGTTGAATATCCAATAGGGATTGTAAAGGCAACGAAGCATAGTAAAGAGGCGGAAGATTTCTACGCTTATCTGCAGACACAAGAAGCGCTGGACGTGTTTGTGAAATACGGATTCTCCGTTATACATTAATAGAGGCCCTATGAACTGGAACGAATTTTGGATTCCGATCAAACTGTCACTGCAGGTGTCCGTGTTATCGAGTCTAATCGTTGTCCTGCTTGGTGTGGCTGCTGCTTGGTGGATGTCTCAAAAATCCTTTAAAGGAAAAACCTTACTTGAGACAGCATTTATGCTGCCGCTAGTACTTCCCCCAACCGTGGTGGGTTTTATACTGTTAGTTTTGTTGGGGCGAAAAAGCTGGTTTGGACAATGGGTGGAATGGCTCTTTGCCGCTCCGATCATTTTCTCGTGGTGGGCTGCAGTGATCGCCTCGATTGTGGTGGCCTTCCCGCTCGTGTACCAAACGATGAAGGTAGGATTCTCTTCAGTTGATCGAAGACTGGAGGAAGCTGCTCGTTCAACCGGCGCTAATGAATGGCAGGTTTTCAGGCACATAACGCTTCCCTTGACATATCGTTCGTTAGTTTCAGCCTATATTCTAGGGTTTGCCCGTGGTCTGGGTGAATTTGGAGCGACGTTAATGATTGCAGGAAATATTCCGGGTAAAACCCAGACCATCCCTACAGCGATATTCGTTGCAGTTGATGCGGGGAATATGACGATGGCTTGGGCTTGGACGGGAGCGATGATTATTATTTCGTTTATTATGCTGCTTCTTACGAGACAAAGAGAATAGCATACAGCATAAAAAGCCGCAGGATATGAACTGCACCCCAATTGTTAGACACATCTAACAGTTGGAGGTGCAGTTTTTTTATGTTGGTCGCATTACATAAAAAAAAGATCGCATGAAGTTGACGGGTTCGATTAGTCAAATGCGTATTTATGTGCCGAATCGAGCAAGCATAAGAAGTTCATCATATCGATTGGCTAACGCTGACGGTAGGTTCAATTATCGTTATTCTGGTGTTGATCGAATCAAGATTCACGGTCGCGCCAATCGGCAAAGCGGCTTTATAGATACCATGTCCACTGGCAAGGTTTGTGATCATCGGCTTGCCAAGAGGTAATAGAAATTCGGCAATTACATCCTCATAGGATTTGCCATAAGCCGCCAAGCAGCCTGTGCATTCTCCCATAATAATTCCGATACAATCACGAAATTTCCCGGCAAGCTTCAAATCATTCAAGTACCTGTACACTGTATTAGTCGGTTCATGTGTTTCTTCAAGAAGCAGAATCTTACCGCGTGTATCGATTTCGAATGGCGTTCCGAGCGTATCGACAAACGATGTCAGATTACCGCCTACAAGCTGCCCTGTAACGTTGCCGGGAATACGGCTTATCAGCGGCATCCCTGGCGGGTTCAAGATGGTCCGGGATAATGAATATACTGAAGTCGCGGAAAAAAACTGATCAAAATTATAATCGGGCGTTTGGGATTTGAAATCAATAAGCAGCAGGCTATGAAATGTTATTAAATCCACATATTGATGCAGTACGTTTAATAGCACGGTTATATCGCTGTAGCCTGTAACGATTTTTGGATTGTTTCGGATCACACGATAATCCAGATAGGGTAGAATTCCAGCCACTCCTGTACCGCCTCGGGTGGGTAGTATCATTTTTACCTGATCGTCTTGAAACATCCTCATCAAATCGGATGCTCGCTGTTCGTCTGTGCCAGCAAGAAATCCATTCTGTGCATATACATATTCTCCTAATACAATATTGAAGTCTAACGCTCTCAAAAATTCGATTCGGGCATCAATGATACTTGCAGCGAGCGGGCTGCCCAAGGTAACGATTCCAATGGTGTCGCCCCTCCGCAAGATTGGCGGACGTATCGGCATATACTTATCTTCCTCCCTTAACATAGAAGAAAGCCCATCGAGATAGCATTCCTTTAAAATATATTGGCGAAATCCGCAGCGCAGTACACAATAGGAAAAGAAAGAGCTTGTGAAACATGCCGAAACCATCCTACATTTCCGTCACTTATTAAGCATGAACACATGAAATACGCGGTCTTATGCGGACGAGATGCGGTTCAGATCTTAGCTCACCATGGCCGCAGTCTTAGCATGGATGATGCGGTGCAGCTTGCTGGGAGACTCGGTTCCACGTGCAAGCGAACGCCTTATTTTGTAGAGTTTTACGTAGAAGGATACCGCATGATGCTATTTAATACCGGCAGGCTTATTATCCATGGGCTGCGTGATGTTAATGCTGCTTGAAGCCTGTATCATAAGCTGTTCGGGTGAAGTCAGCTATGCAAGTCTCTTTTTTATCGTACATTGGGCTTGGGATCGTTTATAATAGAGTAGATGTTCCATTGTGGGGAGAGACGATGCCCCAGAATCATGTGCAGGAGCTTTTGATCAATCAATGGATGCTAGATTATATAGAAGGTGATCACTAGATGAAACCATATGCAATTGTAACGGAGACCATTAATGTCCAGGATTACATTGATTATGTTCTGCACCCAGGAGCAGGAGCGGTGACCACGTTTACAGGTCATGTCCGTGAATGGACGCATGGAGTCAGGACCTTGTATCTGGCTTACGAGGCATATGTGCCGATGGCTGAGAAGAAGCTTGCTCAGGTAGGTCTTGAGATTGAAGAGAAATGGCCGGGTGCACGCGTAGCGATTGCCCACCGGATCGGTGAACTGCATATTTCGGATATCGCCGTTGTCATTGCGGTATCATCGCCGCACCGCAAAGCAGCGTATGAAGCTAATGAATATGCGATTGAACGGATTAAAGAAATGGTTCCGATATGGAAGAAGGAAATATGGGAAGATGGCGAGGAATGGATAGGAGATCAGAAGAAGAAGCCTAATCAGGGAGGAACGATGGTATGATTCAGGTTTATTATTTTGCAGGCCTGCGTGATGCTGCCGGAAAGGCCGAAGAGACAATCGATCGAGAGAACTGGAAGGTGCAAGATCTTCTTGATTGGGTAGAAGAGACCTACCCGGCGTTTCGAAACAAGACGGTATTTGTTGCTGTGAACGAGGAGTACGCCAGCCAGGAAGATGTTATACATTCCGGTGATATCGTGGCACTTATCCCACCGGTGAGTGGTGGATGATGGATACGCTTGGAATCGTTCTGGCAGGTGGACTGTCCAGTCGCTACGGTTCCCCCAAAGCTTTCGCCCAGGCGGACGGCATGGCTTATTACGAGATTGCGGTCAATGCGCTTATAGGCATAAGTTCGCAAGTTATCATTGTAGCGCGTGAGGAACACCGGGAGTGTTATCATCCAGAAACGAACGTGGTGACGGATGTTGAACCCTTTTGCGGATGTGGACCACTTGCCGGTATCTATTCAGCGATGACGTTCTACCCCGCATTGCGGTATGCCGTATTACCCTGTGATATGCCTTATATGCATCCTGAAGTGATGGAAACACTTGTGAAATATTGTGCAGACGAAGATGTGATTGCTGTACAAGCAGACGGTATGTACCATCCTCTGGTTGCCATCTTTGATCAACGAATTAAATCTACGATTCGCCAATCGCTGGAACTTGGTCAATACAGCGTGATGAGATTACTGAAGCAAGTTAAGACAACATGGATTCAAGCAAACGAATTAACCGTGAATACAGACTTGGTGTTTCGGAATATGAATACGCCGGAATAGCATGACAAGAGAGGAAGAGGATATATGACAACCATACCCATGCGGGATCAGCTGCAACGGCCGATCCGCGATTTGCGCATATCCGTGACCGATCGCTGCAATTTCCGCTGCACCTATTGCATGCCGAAGGAAATATTCGGCGATGACTTCCCATTCCTCCCGAAACAGGAGCTGCTGTCTTTTGAGGAGATCAGCCGAGTAGCACGGCTGTTCGCATCACTTGGAGTAAAGAAGATCCGTTTAACTGGCGGCGAACCGCTATTGCGAAGAGACCTGCCGGTGCTCGTAGGTATGCTTACTGAGGTTGAGGGAATCGAAGACATCGGACTGACGACTAATGGTCTTTTATTAAAGCAGTATGCCCAGCCGCTGTATGATCAAGGTTTACGCCGACTCAACATTAGCCTTGATGCACTCGACCCGGAATTGTTTGCCCGTATCAACGGCCGTGGGATTAAACCGGATCATATTTTGGGAAATATCAAGCATGCTCGTGATGTAGGTTTTCAAGTCAAAGTCAACATGGTCGTGCAAAAAGGTTTGAATGATCAGGAAATATTGCCCATGGCGGCTTATTTCAAGGAACAGGGAATTATGCTGTGTTTTATCGAGTTTATGGATGTTGGCAATGACAACGGCTGGAGTTTCGAGCATGTTGTCACGAAGAAGGAGATTTATGAACGACTGGCCTCTTCTTATGAATTGGAGCCGCTTGAGCAGCATTATTATGGAGAAGTGGCTAAGCGCTATCGATATAAAGACAATGGAGCTGAGGTCGGCTTTATTACTTCCGTATCGGAATCATTCTGTTCATCATGTACACGAGCCCGATTATCTTCGGATGGAAAAATGTATACTTGTCTGTTCGCTTCACAGGGATATGATGTACGTGAACTTGTTCGCGGCGGGGCGACAGACGAACAGATTCTGGCTGCGATTCGCGGCGTATGGGAGAAGAGAGCAGATCGTTACTCTGATGAAAGAACGGAGCAGACGGCGAAACGGCGCAATAAAATAAACATGTCCTATATCGGCGGGTAGATAGGTAACCCGTAGAGAGGGGGCATGAGTTGTGAAGAAGCAGGGGATGGTCATTCCCCATGAACATGGCGGCTGGGCGATGGTCAGCATTCCATTCGTGATCGGTATGTTATCCGGTAAGCCGAATGGGATGCACGTATTCTCATTTGTAGCATGGTTATTTCTTTATTGGGCATCCTATCCGTTTCTACAGTCATTTAAGAAGCGTGCTGATCGCCCGCATGATCAAGTGGGGGACAATTTATGGGGCGATCGCTGTTCTAAGTTTGATTCCACCGCTGCTGACATTGCCGCAGCTTGCCTTATTCGGACCCTTCTGCTCTTGCTTCTCATGGTCAACATATGGAACGTTAGGAGGAAAAAGGAGCGGGCAGTATTTAACGATTTATGTGCAATTCTCATATTTTCGTTAGGAGGTGCAGCTGCTTATCTGCTTGGCGGAGGATGGGACCGCATGATGGTTCTCATTATCCTGTACAATGTTCTTTATTTCATGCCCTATATGCCGGAAAAGTCATACGGCCGATGAAAGTTGGAATTATTGAAATAATAGGCTCCATACAATTTCTGAAACTTGCGATGCTTTGGTTGTAAGTTCACTGTGAAACAGACTTGAGGATGTTGTTACAAAATGAAGCAACACGGCAGTAACTTCGACAAGGTTACGAATCTATGATATGATGTATGAAACCCATGGGCATTCCACTCTTTTTGAGTGGGGTGCCTTCGTCTGTATTTCCGGGTTTTTTACATTTAATGTATTGCTAACTATCTGACAGGATTTGGAGGGTCGTGATGCTATGTTTCTCTATTTGTCCCCTGGCAGGGGAGGTTCTAGGGCCGCTGTTACAGCGCTAAGATCACTCATATAAAGGAGAGGTAGAGCATGGCTGCATGCATTCATACAGAAAGACGTCCGAGATTGAATTCTTCCGGACTGCGTAATTTGCGTCAGAAGGGGCGTTTGCCCGGGGTTGTATTTGGAAAGAACGTAGACAACGAGATCATACACATTTCCACCATAGAGTTTGAGAAATGGCTTAAAAAAGGGGAGTCCGGTTTCATCGAACTGAAGATGGATGGCGACAAATCTCTGACGGTATTGCTGGAAGACCTTCAGCGGAACCCTGTGACTGGAGCTCCTTTGCATGTCGATTTTCAGCTTGTTCAAACGGGCGAAATCATTCGTACGAAACTTGCAGTGAAGTTTATTGGCACCCCTGTTGGTACAAAAACGGGCGGCGTTGTGCATATTCAGGACCCTTTTGTGGAAGTTGAAGCATTGCCGAAGTACCTGCCATCTTCCGTAGAGCTGGATATCAGCGCGATGGAAGTCGGAGATACACTGTTTGTGAAGGACCTGGATTTGCCGTCTGAGCTGACGGTTATCTCAGGCGGGAACGAGCTTCTCGTATCCGTAGCGAAACCGTAGTTCTCATAAATTTCGCTTTCATTTGTTAAGAATCTTGTAGGTTACATATAGATTAGTTTTTCTTGTTTATTTGAGTCGGGTCATGTACCGGGCTCTTTTTTTATGTGGATACATCCTTGTTACACGTTTGACGATAAAACCCTATATTTTGCACGTGGAAGAATGAATTGTGAAATCACGGCATTTTTAAGTATTCAGCAAGCAAATGGGTTCCATTGGCCATTTTATGGGCAGAATAGGTTTAATCTCTTCTGTAAAGCATCTATGACCGCATCCGGCATCTCCCTGACCGTAATATCGTTACCTAGAAAAAGCAGCCAATTGGTGATTTCGTTTAATTCTTCTGCTTGATCAACATGGATAAAGGTCTTAAGGATGGCAGTGGTTTGGTAAGGATTGGTATATGCAATTGAAAACTTTAAAGGATGGTACTTCTTGAACTGGGCAATCGCCTTAGGTCCAAGCTCAAGGACAAGGTTAGTGGCTTCTTCCTGTTTGCTTAACTGCTCTAAGATCTTTTTCTTGCTTACATTTTTTTTCGTCTGGAATCGTTCTACCTGGGTAAGATTATCGACAGAAATAATCCGTCTCTTTTCTTCCTCTAAGTCAAAGCCTTCAATTAACCATAAGCTTTTTTCACGATATAGGTGCAGAAGATAAATGGGATACGACTTTATTTCCTTCTCTTCTTGAATGGAAACTAATAAATAGCTGTCCAGCAGTATGATTTGGATGAGTTTCTCTAACAGCGGATGGGGCAGATCCGACAGATCAAGCAAGTCGGGGTTATTGGGATTGGTCCCTTCGAAAAGTAATATTTGATTTAATAGTACCAGGTCATCTTGCTGGTTTTTTGAAATGAGGCCAAGTAATTTTTCAGCTAAAGAATGCCGACTCTTTAAATAAGGGAGCTGTTGATTTCTTGTTGCCATAAAGGCAATGAACAAAGCTTTAATTTCAGTGTCAGTAAAGCGGACCGTAGGCAGAACGGAGTTGTTCATGACAAAATAACCTCCATCCCGCCCGACTTCTGCGACTAGCGGCATCCCCATAGCTTCGATTTCCCGGATATCCCGAATAGCTGTCGAACGAGAGATGTTAAATTCTCGCATGATTTCAGAAATGGTAAAGTGGGCGCGGTTGTTGATATACCGCATGATGACGTTTATCCGTTCAACTTTTTTCATTGGAGCCCCCTAAACAGTATCATTATTTGACATGATTTAAGGATATTATAAACCTATCAAGTGTAAAGACAAATCATTTGGTAAATTTAAAACAAAGGAAGGTTTTGAAAATGGCAGAATATACCCTTGAAGAAAAAGACAGCTTTATCGTATTAGGAATTGGTACTGAGCTTAAGAGCCACTACACAGACTATGCTGGAATTAACAAGGAGAAGGCAGACTTTTGGTCGGCCGTCAAAGAGGATGGAACGCTTGACACTTTAAAAAGTGTGGCCGACAATGACTACATTTTCGCAGTGAACGAAGCGGTGAATAACAAGATGATGTTTTATGCTGGTGTCATGTCTCAGGCATCGTTACCGGAAGCTACCAGAGTCATTCAATTTCCTAAGGGGGAATATCTCGTTGTGAAAGGGGAAGGGCAGTCTGCCGAAGAGTTGAGTAACAAGCTGACTGGCATTGCCTTTGGTCAAGTTTTGCCGGAAGCCACAAGTTTCGCGTATGTTGGTGGGCCGAATGCAACCGTTGAAATGGATCACCAAAATGGCTTGGTCATTGGTGAATTGTGGATTCCTGTCGTAAAAAAATAATGAATTAATGAATACGACCAAGGCGTGTTTTGCTCGAAGTACGACTAAGAAGTAAAACTCGCAAAACTTTTAGGAGGAATGAATGAATATGTCCTATATCGTTGACTTTAAGAATGTATCTACGGTTGGTTTAGAGTCATCGCCTGTAGCAGAAGCACTTGCTGGTTTACGAGCGAATGAAGCCCGTTACTTTATGAACAAATATAAGCATGAATTTACAGTTCTACCCGCCAGCGAGAGCCAAGAAACCCTTGATTATGTTAACCGCATTTTGAAAGAAGAACGTGATCTTGCGTTTGCGGCCAAACCATTAGAAACATCCCGTTTTCAAGTGGAAAATATTCAATTTTCCTATGTTTTTTATGAGGATGGTCTCGGACTCAATGTCATGTATACGGTTGATGATCCCAAGAAGCGGGCCGTGGGTTTTAAGCTTTCGGAAGGGATGGAGGTACCCGAGGAGCTGGAAGGGAAGTTTAAGTTTGCCAGACAGAAATCTAAATTAGCTGGAACCATTCGGGGCTCGTTCTTTGTAATAAAAGGAGAGTATTAAAATCGTAAGATCATAGCAGCCGTAATATAAATGCTGTACTAAACGTGGATTACTAGGATAATAAGGGGCAGAAGTCGCGAAGGGAATCGCGGCTTTTTGTTATTGAACGATGGAAGCCTTGTCCCAATCTGAGGACAAGGCTTCCACGGAGATCAAATGAGATTGTTTAAGTATATGCTCGCGAAATAGAAAGATAGTAAACTGCTATAGATCTACTTAAGCCCTTCCAGAATAGCCGAGAAATAATCATCTACATGCTTTGCGAGATTCAGCATGCGCTCATTGAACTGATTCGAAGTAATGGTACCTTTATTGTACTCATTAATCAGCGCTTTGACGGTTGAAGTTTTTAATTGGGTGATCTCTTTTAAGTCGTTATTGGCAGCCTTTTTTAGCTCAGCAGTCTTGATACTGCAGGCCTTCTTTGCTTCACTAAGGCTCTTCTTGGACTTATCAAGTGCTGCCTTGGCTTGGCTTAAAGCGGTTTTATCGGCCTTGGATTTTTTGAGTTTATTGTAATTCGTCGTTAATTGCTTGTACTGGCTCGAGAGAGAGGCCACGTTTTGGCACGCTGGAGCTTTAATTTTGCTTATGTTGCTCTTCACCTGTTTCAGCCTGACATTGTACTCTTCGAAGTAGATTTTGTTTACCTCGGAAGTAGACATTTTGACTTGGGGTGCGGCCAAGGCCTGCGATGGCAGAATAAGTAATGCCAACATGATGAGTAGGGCTAAAGTCTTTTTCATATGTATTACACCTCTGATAAGTAGTACATCTATCATATCCCATAATCTGGAGCTGAACAATCTAGAATTGCAACAAATTTTATTTGAAATCGATAGAAGGAAAGGCAATCCTGAGGAACACCGACATACTGATGTCTACATTAGACCTGTATTTTCAGATGTAGGAGGGAGAACAACACGCAAAATCGGATTATAATTCGGATAGATAACGATGATGTCCTAAATCATTAAGGATGAATAGATGAAATACGCTTATGTTTATGTGCTGGATTCGATGGCCGATTGGGAGCTTGGATATGTCATTGCAGAGCTCAACTCAGGTCAATATTTTAAGTAAAGAGACGCGTATTCCCGTTAAAACGGTGGCAGCTGCCAAATCTCCCATAACAACCAAGGGCGGAATGACCATCCTGCCTGATACAACGATAGAAGAGATCACCCTTGAAAGCTCCGCTATATTGCTCTTGCCGGGGGCAGACCTATGGTTAAATCCCGAACATACACCCATTATCGAAAAAGCATATTATTATGCCATGATGCAGACCATGCAAGGGAGCACTTCATCCCTCTATAATTAATCCATAAACCCGAGATCATCGTGCAATCTGCGCAGGCGGTAAGCATTCATGGCGAATTCACGCAGCTCCTCAAGAATGGAGTAATTTGCCCATGCGCCTGCGATGGCACCGATGCCTGGCACCATCTGCAGCATTTTCCGAAAGTCCATGGCGTCGCGATACTCGATCTGAAAGGTCTCCCAGTCCATATTCTTGGAGTACTCCGCTTCAGAAGACCATTGTTCCTTCTCAACATGCCAACGCTTGATAGAATCGAGCAGCCGTGCACGGTTTTCCGGCCCAGAGAAAGTCATCTGAAATACCTTAAGAATGAATACACGCTCGGAGAAGTGTTTGGTGTCATAACCGTAAACATGCGCCAGCTCAAATAAATATTTCATCTTGATCGCAATTAAAGCGGGAAAGTCCACCATGCTAAGCATGATGCCTCCAGCTCCAGTTCCAGCCCCTTCGGCAACCGCAATTTTTTGGTACAGGGCAAATAATTCCTTCGCTTCTAGATCCGCAGCCTCTAGTTCCAGAGTACGCTCCACCTGCCGACTAGGCATATACTCCGCACCGAACAATGCCGTACGCACGATTGATCGAATAGTGGTCGTAATGATACTGTGCACCTTCGGGGGAATCCAATGATTGATTCGATTGCCGATGCTTTTCGAAGTTTTTTCCAGCCATCCCGGTGGTTTGAACATGGCTTGTTCCCAATCGGCAACTTCCCTCTGTATTTTTTGTTCATAGTCCATGATCAATCGCTCCTCCATAAGTCTTCCCTTTATTGTACGATGAGCTCCGGGATTCGAAAACCGTCTTCGGCTGGTAGCAAACCTCGACTAAGGTCCAGTTTTTATTGAATCCATTTTCGAATCCATTGTGCAATTATTTCCAGGTGAGAAAAAGGAAATTGATGTCCTAACGGTAAGTGAGTGATTGGTTTGTGGCTCCATTCATCTGGAACAGAATACTCCAAATCTTTATCTCCCCAAAGGATGTTGAGCTTGTTCAAATCAATCTCATTAGGATTCGCATGCTGTTTGTTTGATGGGTGTTTCTTCCGGTAATTCTTTATTTTGAATAGCTTCAGATAATAGTTTTTCGAGTAAATTGGTTTGATATTCGAAGAAATCCTTAACCATTTCCTGAACTTTAATCAAGTCATTAGAAACTTGAGTATAGAAGGTAATAAAGCCATCCGAGGTAGCAGCCTTAAACAAAGCTACAGCATCGCATAGAGGAGAGACAAAAAGGGAATATTCAACACAAAGGATCGTAAGTTTCTAATACGAGAGGAAAGCGATTTAAATTTTGTCTTGACGAAAACCATTTTCATGATTAATATTGTTGTGAAAATGATTATTGGAAGGTGGTCGCCTAAGTGAAACGTTATTTTGAGAAGGCGCAGAAGTTTGGTAAGTCCTTCATGCTTCCGATTGCCGTGCTTCCGGCTGCGGGTTTATTGTTAGGGATCGGCGGAGCACTATCGAATGCGAATACGATCAAAACGTATCCATTTCTGCAAATAGAATGGCTGCAGCAAGTCTTCACCGTCATGAGCAGCGCCGGAAGCATTGTATTTGATAATTTGGCTTTGATCTTTGCCATTGGCGTTGCAGTGGGGATGGCAAGAGCGGATAAAGGAACGGCGGGATTGGCTGCGGGTTTGTCCTACCTAGTCATGAATGCGTCCATCAATGCCATGCTGGTCAATACCGGACAGCTTGCCGTAGATAATCTCGCAGGTGCGGGACAAGGCATGGTATTAGGAATTCAAACGTTACAGACAGGCGTACTTGGAGGTATCGTTGTCGGATTAGTTACAGCGTGGCTGCATAATCGGTACAACAAAATTGAGCTTCCTCAGTTCCTCGGATTTTTCGGCGGTTCAAGATTTATTCCGATTGTTTCATCCTTTGCCGCCATTTTCATTGGAATCGCTCTATTCTTGATCTGGCCAACAGTCCAGCTCGGAATATCAGGGCTTGGAAATCTGGTCGACAAAACAGGTTATATTGGTACTTTCATATATGGGTTCTTGTTACGGATGCTTGGACCACTTGGACTGCATCACATTTTCTATCTTCCTTTTTGGCAAACTGGAATCGGCGGCATTATGGAAGTTGGCGGTAAAGTTTACGAAGGAACACAGAATATCTTTTTCGCACAACTAGGGGATCCAACAACCGAGAAATTCTTCTCCGGAACATCAAGATTTATGTCAGGTCGTTTTATCACGATGATGTTTGGTCTCATGGGTGCAGCACTGGCTATCTACCATACAGCTAAACCGGAACGTAAAAAAGTGGTTGGCGGGCTTATGCTGTCTGCCGCTCTGACTTCATTCTTAACGGGAATTACGGAGCCTTTGGAATTCTCCTTCTTGTTTGTAGCTCCAATCTTGTATGTCATCCACGCCGTATTTGACGGACTGGCGTTCATGTTGTCACACATCTTTGAAATTACCATCGGCCAGACATTCTCCGGTGGACTCATCGACTTTATCTTGTTCGGAATATTGCAGGGTAATGATAAAACGAACTGGATATTCGTGCCGATCATCGGCGTAGTATGGTTCTTGTTGTATTACTTCACATTCAGAATCTTGATCGTCAAGATGAATCTGAAGACGTCCGGACGTGAGGAAGAAGCCGTTTCTGATCAAGAAGCAGGTTCGAAAGAAGATAGCAGCGCATCTGTGCAAACAGGAAATGCCAGATCGATTGCTATTCTGAACGCTCTGGGAGGAAAGGACAATATTACAGATTTGGACTGCTGCGCTACACGGCTTCGGGTCTCCGTTGTTGATAAGGATAAGGTGCAGAAGGATGCATTTACGGAAACAGGGGCGAAAGCAGTTGTTTTTGTCGGGAATGGTGTACAAGTGATTTACGGACCGCAGGTAACGGTAATCAAGAATGAAATTGAAGAATATTTGGAAACGGAGTAATTGTAATGATGGATATAGATAAATTAGGCTTAAAAGGCGGTCTTGTTGTATCATGCCAAGCTTTGGAGCATGAACCGCTGCACAGTCCGTATATCATGAGCAGAATGGCGGTTGCCGCTGCAGAAGGCGGAGCCATTGGGATTCGAGCAAACTCGGCACAGGATATTAAAGAAATTAAAACCCAGGTTAATTTACCCGTGATAGGGATTGTAAAAAGAAACTACGGAACCAACCCAGTATTTATCACGCCGACGATGCGCGAAATTGATGAGCTTGCCGAGACAGGGGCAGAGATTGTCGCCTTTGATGCTACGCTGCGCGAAAGACCTGACGGCAAGACATTGAAAGAGTTCGTTAGCGAGATTCGTAACAAATACCCTCATCTCTATTTGATGGCAGATATCTCGACAACAGAGGAAGCCGTTTATGCGGAACAACTCGGTTTCGATTTGATATCCTCCACACTTGTTGGTTATACAGAGGAGACGGCAGGGCAGAAGATCTATGCTCAGGATTTTGCCATACTGAAAGAGATCGTGTCGAGTGTAAAGACACCGGTCGTTGCAGAGGGTAATGTGATGACACCGGAAATGGCGGCAGCTTGCCTTAAAGCAGGCGTGTATTGCGTTGTTGTTGGTGGAGCAATAACTCGTCCGCAGCAAATAACGGAACGTTTTGTGTCAGAGATATCGAAGTTAAATCCGGCAACTTCAGAAAAATAAATATAAATCATTAAAAGACGAAACAGCCAACTTGATCAAGTTGGCTGTTTTGTCATTCTTCCGGGTACAATGCCTTGAGGGTTTGCTGCCGTGCTCCTAACAATTTCTCATCTTCAAGCAGGAGGAGGGACATAATGTCCAGGATATAAATGATAGCGAGTTGGCTATTGATGAAATTTACATCTCCCGATCGCCCAATATCTGGTGTAAATAGGCAAATATTCGAAACTTCAGATAGGGGGGTATGGTCAAAATTTGTGATTCCAATCGTGGTGGCGCCTCTTTTTCTGGCTTCCTCCATAGCGTGACTCACCTCTGTGGTAAGCCCCGAATTAGATATCCCAATGACAAGATCATGGTTCCCCAGAAGGGAAGCGCTCATCATCATCATATGTGCATCCGTTATCGCATCTACGACGATATTCATCCGGGAGAGCCTGTATTTAAACTCCGTGGCGGATAGCCCTGAACTTCCCAGCCCGTAAATGTAGATTCTGCGGGATACTTTAATGAGGTTAACGACTTCTTCAATTCTTTCGGTATCTAGCATCTCGGCCGTAGCATTGACGATATCGTTATATAGATGTTGGGTCTTCATAAAAAAGTTTGCATCATTACGAGGTTTTTGCACCTCACGATTCAGGCGGATTTTAAATTCGACAAACGTATCACAGCCCGCCTTTTTGCAAAATCGAGTGATCGTCGATGTAGATGTATTCGTATGTGCAGCTAATTCTTTAATATTGATATTGTTAATGGATGATCGATTTCGCATGACGTAATCAGCAATTTCTTTTTCCTTTGCAGAAAAACGTTGATATTCAAGCTGCAGTATATCAATTACACTGGACGACATCACATAAAGCCCCATTTCAATTATGTTTGTTATAGGGTCTATTCTACCAGCCAGCCGCCTTGAAGTAAAAAACAGATACAAATACCAATGTGACAAATATGTCATTCCGATCGAAATAATGTTATGTACATCGATGGGAAACTTATGGATGTCCCCCTTATACTGAATATGGCAACAGAGTTTAATTCCGATGGGGGAAATGGACTGATGATGGATATAGTGAAAGCAATAATCCTTGGCATCATAGAAGGTTTAACTGAATTTATACCGGTATCATCAACCGGGCATCTGATTTTGGCGGGCAATTTACTCAATTTTGAAGGAGACGCTGCCATAACTTTTAAAATTGTGATTCAATTGGGAGCCGTGATGGCTGTTCTGATCCTATATTGGAAAAGATATATGGAGATTGGGACTAATCTGATTAGAATGGATTTTGCCCAAAGTAAAGGGTTAAATGTCATTCATATGATCCTGGCGATGCTGCCAGCTTTAATTGTATACCTCATCTTAAAGGACACGATAAAGAGCCGCTTATTCGGTCCGGCCCCTGTCTTGATCGGGCTAGTTGCAGGAGGGGTATTGATGATCCTGGCAGCGAGGAGTAAGAGAACAATAATCGCGGATACGATGGATGGGATCAATTACAAACAAGCTTTCGGGATTGGTCTGTTTCAATGTTTGGCGTTATGGCCGGGATTTTCAAGATCGGGAACAACCATTTCTGCTGGCTTGCTGCTTGGTACTAGCCAAAGAGCCGCCGCAGATTTTACCTTCCTGATTTCTGTGCCTGTTATGTTTGGAGCAAGTTTGTTGGATTTATACGACAGCCGCAATTTACTGAATGCCGATGATCTCATTCTGATGGTAATTGGATTCATAACATCTTTTCTTGTGGCATTGATTGCGGTAGCTACGTTTATTAAGCTAATTAAGCGGCTTCGATTGGAATGGTTTGCTCTATACCGTTTTGTCTTAGCAGCTATCTTCTATTTCATCGTTATACGGTAACGCTCCATTCATACAGAGTTTTACTCTTCCAAAAGCACTAATAAGAATGTGGACTATAGGCTGCTACTTTGATAGAATGTCATTCCATGTATTCTAAAGCAAATTAGAGAGGTGGAACCTAATGGGAAATACAGATAAGTTTGAAATGATCGCTAATACCTATGACACGTCAGAAAGAATTCAAACTGCACAGGCAGCTTCTGATGCCCTACGTGAATATATCGTTGATGCCAAGAGTAAGAAAGCCATTGATTTCGGGTGTGGTACAGGCCTAGTCGGAATAAACTTGATAGATGATTTTGATTCGATGCTGTTTCTGGATACTTCCCCAAAGATGATTCAGCAAATAGAGAGTAAAATTTCTGAACTGCATATTCAGAATGCTGATACATTATGCTTCGACATGGAAAAGGAAGATCTAACTGGTGTACATGCTGACTATATATTCATGGCTCAGGTGCTGCTCCATATTCAAGATATTGAATTGGTGTTATCCAGGCTGTACCATGTCCTGAATGATGGAGGGCATTTACTGATCATTGATTTTAATAAAAATGAGAATATAGTAACCGATATGGTTCATAACGGATTTGATCGAGTCAAGCTTACTGACATGATGAAGGAAATAGGGTATAGGCATATTCAATCCAAAACCTTTTATAACGGGACTAAGCTATTCATGGGGCAAGATGCATCGATGTTCATTCTTGATTCCCAAAAATAGCAGGAGGGTATGTGAATCAATACTGGATTAAGTCATCAGCACCCGAAGCTCCTGATTTCGCGAATGGTCTATTTTTATCATCTTGCAATATAGGAACAACCATTGGCGCAGCAGCAGGCGGATTGTTTATATCAGAATTGGGTATTCAATACATCGTATGGGTGGGAATCCTACCTTCTGCTTAGAAACAAAATGTCCCGTCCTGCAACAACGAGTTAGTAGTAAAAAAGATTAGACATTGAAAGCCGCAGAAATGCGGCTTTTTTTACGTTTATCTGGGCGATATTTTAGATATTTTTAATATTTACCCACTTTTTTCTTAAGCATTCTTATCTAATCTTAATGCATCAGGGGGAAGTGACATGGATCAGAAAATGAGAACGAACTAAATTGTGAAAGGATGGATCAAGAATATCATGAACAAATGGCTCCGTAAGGATGCTTCGGCGGCCATATTCTTTCTCGTGCCAAGCGGTATCGGATTTGCACTCTTTTACCTTATTCCATTTGCCATGGGTGTGTACTATTCCTTTATGAGCCAATCGGTAGACGGCCATTTTGCGGGTCTCGATAATTACATGGAGCTGCTTGGGAGTGCTTCATTCCGCAAGGCAGCATCTAACACGTTATTTTTTAGCGCGGTCAGTGTTCCGCTTATGGTTATGCTGTCACTCGGGTTAGCGATGCTGCTCCATAAAAATACATATTTTCAAAAATGGCTTCGAACCGCGTATGTCATGCCGCTTGTTGTGCCCGTTGCCTCCATTATCATGATCTGGCAAATGCTATTTGACTGGAACGGCTCCCTGAACGCTTGGCTGAACAGCTTTGGATATGGGCGCGTGGACTGGATGAAGACGGAATCGGCACGTTTGGTCGTGATTATGGTGTATCTATGGAAGAACATCGGTTACAACGTTATCTTATTCTTGGCAGGACTACAGCAAATTCCGAAGGATTACTACGAAACGGCCCGGATTGAGGGAGCTGGTCGTGTAAGGCAATTCCGAAGTGTTACGCTGGTCTATCTGACTTCTTCCATGTTCTTTGTTGTGATTATGTCCATTATCAACTCATTCAAAGTGTTCCGGGAAACGTATCTGATCGCAGGGGATTATCCCCATGACAGCATTTATATGATGCAGCACTATATGAATAATATGTTCATTTCACTCGACATTCAGAAGCTGACCGCTGCAGCATCCTTAATGTTTGTCTGTATTCTGTTGCTTGTCCTGGTGCTGTTTGCAATTGAGCGCCGACATCGGCAGTACATGGAATAGAAGGAGGTGGAGCGAAGTTCCGTGCGAGTCGTCCACATATTGAAAAAAAGTGTATTAACATTCGTCTTGGGTGTTATCGCCATCATCTTGATATCGCCTATTGTGATTACATTCACTAATTCATTGATGACAGAACAGGAGATTCAGATCAATTACGGTCTCATCGGTCAAATGAAAGAAGCGATTCCAGGTAGAGACGGTTCTTTTGCAAATCTGAAACTGATTCCGGACAAGGTGTCTTTCGCACAGTATGAGAAGGTATTCATCGACAACCCGAAGTATCTGACGATGTTCTGGAACTCCGTGTTCATGGTGGTGCCGATCATTGTGGGTCAGACTATCGTGGCAGCACTGGCTGCTTATGCATTCTCCAAGTTGAAATTCCGTGGCCGGGATTCGATGTTTCTTGTGTATGTCATGACGATGCTTATGCCATTCCAAGTCACGCTGGTACCCAACTATATTATGGTCGATAAGCTTGGCATGCTGAATAGTACGGGCGCCATCATTGTTCCTGGCATATTCGCAGCGTTTGGCGTGTTTATGCTAAGACAATTCATGCTGGACATTCCCTACGCCTACATTGAAGCTGCCAAAATAGACGGCGCCGGACATTTGCGGATCTTCATAACGATGATTGTTCCGATGATCAAGCCGGGACTGGCGGCACTTGTAATATTGCTGTTCGTTGATTATTGGAACATGGTGGAACAACCGCTTATCTTTTTGGACGACCCGTTCAAGCAGCCGTTGTCCGTCTTTTTATCCAGGATCACAGATAGCGAGCGAGGGATTGCCTTTGCTGCATCGATGCTCTATATGGCCCCAATGTTGATGTTATTTTTGTACGCCGAATCGTATTTCATAGAGGGTATTCAATTGTCAGGTGTTAAGGGGTAACTTTTCAGGGCGGTTTTTAGGAGGAGAAGAAAGGATATGGAGCTAGGAAAAGGGTTAGCTGACCAAAGACGAAAGCGAATCCTTCAATTGGTGTTCATGGGTTTTATGGGGGTGTTGCTGCTGTTTACCTTGTTCAGTAACACGCTGCAGTCGTTGACCTTGCCCAAGGTGACCACGGAACAGCCGAAACAGGGAGGCATTGCGCTATCGATCGAGGGAAGCGGAATACTTCAGCCGATCGCCGAAGCTAAGCTATCCAGTTCAAACGACTGGAAGGTTCAGCAGATTCACATAAAAGAAGGTGAACGTGTGAAGAAGGGACAGAAGCTTATCGCTTATGACAACGTAGCGGCAAGACAAGAAATCGAACTTGAAGTAACAAATCTGGATAAGCAAAGAATCGAGCAGCAAAATCTTCAAGATCAGTTTATTCAATCATCCATTGAAGAAGATGAGCTTAAGCTGCGCAGTGCAAAACGTGAAATTGAAAAAGGGAAACTTGATATTGCAACGCAGGAACGCAAGATCAACGAGATGAAAGAACGGTTGGCAAACGATCAGGTGCTTACCGCTCCCTTCGACGGTATTATTACGAAGCTGAATGCGGTAGAAGGACTGGCATCTGCGGGCGAGCCGGATATCATTGTTTCAAATAGCAGTCAAGGCTATAGGTTGGACGTTGGTGCGGATGCAAAGCGCTTGTCCAGCATGGGGTTATCCGTTGGAGAGCGGATCGAAGTAGAGGTACACACAGATAAAGAGCAGCAAGCAAGTATCATTGAAGGCATCATTGAAGAAATCACCAATGCGGAGCCGATGATTGAGGGGGCAACCGAAGGAGCGGAGACGGTAACCGTCCCTCAAAAGATGATTCGTATTAAACTCATCAACGCCAAGCTGAAGGGAGGTGAGCAGGCTCGGATTAACATCGAGAAAAGCTCTCTCGATCAAGGGCTGCTTGTTTCTAATGAAGCTATTCATCAGGACCGGGAAGGCATGTATGTTTTTGTAGTCGAAGAGCAGCCAGGTGCACTCGGTAATGTTTTTGTCGCCCGAAAAGTCAACATCAAGTTCAGCGAGCGGAATGACAAAGAAACGATGATCCAAACGGATAGCATCTATGAACAAGATAAGATCATTCTGAAAAGCAGCGAGCCTCTGCAGGATGGTAACCGGGTTCGCTTGGAATAGTGAGGCGGCATTGTAATCAGAACAGAACAGGAGGAAATCAAACGATGAAAAAATGGCTTCTACTTATTTCTATGGGCGCTTTAATCGCGAGTTTAACCGCTTGCGGCTCAGGAGAAAGCGGGAACGTGGATAAGTCCGCAACGAAAGAGGGAAAAACGGTGCTTACCCTGTCACTGACAGAGTCGACTCCGTTCTATCAAACGCTGGAAAAAAAGTTCGAAGAGAAATACCCGGATATTGACCTGCAGATCCATGCATATAAAAGCATGGGTGAACAATGGGGACCTGGGGAATTCGAGAAGTATCGTACTGCAACGAATACAGCCATGTTATCGGGCAAAGGGATGGATATCATTGAAGTTGGCGGCTTGCCTGTTAAAGAATATGTGAGCAAAGGTTTCCTACTCAATATGAATGATTTGCTGGAGCAAGACCAGACACTCCATAAAGACGATTTGCAAATGAATATTTTGGACGGTCTGAAACTGAATGACGGGGTGTATACCATCCCTTTGGGATACTCCTTGAGAGTATTGGTTAGTAATGGGGACATGCTGGGTAACGCCAATGTGGCGTTCGATGATAAAACCTGGGATTGGAAGGAGTTCGAGAAGGTTTCAAAGGAAGTTATCCAAAAGGCAAAGGAGAGCGGTACCGATGAGATTTATGCATTAGCGTCCTACCCGCCGGAATACCTCTTTCAGGAGATGCTTTATGAAAACTACGCTGCATTTGTTGATACTACAGCCAAAGAGGCAACGTTCGACTCTCCAGAATTTGTGGATTTGCTCCAGCAAGCCATGAAAATGAATGATGACAAGATCATTACATCCGATGAAGCAAAGCCGGGCAATCAATTGTTCAGTTCCACCCCGATTATGTCACCGCTTAATTTTATCGAAGGCCCTTATATGCTATTTGATCATCCAAAGATCATGCTGTTACCCAGAGCTGGAGAAACCGCAGGTCAAAAAGGCGCGAGGGTTTTTACATCATCCGGGTTCGCTATCCATGCCAAATCGCCAGCACAAGAAGAAGCTTGGAAGTTTATTTCCTTCCTATTGTCTGAAGAAGCACAATTACTGCAGGAAAGAGAAGGGTTCTCGATGCTTAAATCCGTGAATGAAAAGCTGATCAATGACCTTCAGGAAAAAGTGGGGAACGGCGATTATAAACTTCCGAATGGGCAGCCGGCCAAAGTATCTGACGAACAATTCAACGTGTTTAAACAAATTGTTCAGTCCGCGGATCAATACGTGGATCTAGACAGTAAAGTGATATCAATTGCCGGTGAAGAGTCTCTGGCGTACTTCAGCGGACAGAAAACGGCAGAAGAAGTGGCGAAGCTGATCCAGAACCGGGTCACCACCTATTTAAACGAATAGGAAGATCATCCAGGAAGCAGCCCACATTTGTGCGCTGCTTCCTAATTATACAGAAGAGGGACAACGGAGAATAGGCTTTTTGATTTTCTTTTTATACAGGAGGTACATTATGCACGGACCAAAAAAGACATGCGCGGTCATCATGCTTAGTGCAGCGATGTTAAGTCATGGGTTTGTCCTTGATGCGTATGGGGCATCCGCAACAGGCTACTCTGTTTCTAAATCAGCAGCTGCAGTCGCGTCCAGCCTGGCACTAGATAAACTGGGCTCGGTTATATTGAAGCAGAACGTCAGTGTGAGGCTTACGGGAATGGAAATTTTCACTCAGCCAGACGGGAATATTCTCGTCTATACGCTTCGTTATAGTAACAGCAGTGGCAGTAGAGTAGATCTTATCGATTATTTTTCCCAAGTCTCTACGCCAAGCGGGGCAACGGGAACAGGCAAGAAAGTTACGAGTGACGCTGTTAAACGAACGGTGCCGGCGAACAGCAGCCTCTCCGTGACGTATTATGTGAACGTTGGAAAATCAACTAAGGTAAACGGGACCAAGGTTTCCCTGTTCGGATGGGATTTTGACAGCGCGAATTATCAGAAAAAACTGGGGCAGATCACAGTTCCGGCCGATTACTCTTCGGTAGTTCCGATAGGCAAGAGCAAGAAGATCACGATGAATCATCTTCCGGTTACGGCCAAGGCGGATACATTGCAGAGGTATACCATCAATGGAAAAGTATATATAAAATTAGGACTCAGGCTCACGAATGGAGGAACCAAGGCACTAAGTGACCCCGGGTATAAAGCATATCTGAAGTCGGCCGGTGGCTCGGTATTTGAGCTTATTACCGATTCAGCCAGCACTGGCTACAAGCTTCAGCCTCAGGAAAGCAGCGTCATCTCCTATTGGTCGGAGATCCCTTCCACGATAAAGACGAATGGCATGACACTGCAGCTGGCGCAGGAAGACGAAGCCTTGAAGATACATCTTCCAGTGCAAACGTTCAAGCTTCCGGCGGCTGCCACAGATATTGCTGTAGCTAAGGGCAAAAGCGCAAAGCTGATTATGAAACAGCAGCCAGTTACGGTCAAGGCAGAGAGTGTGAAACGAATGAAGCATAATGAAAAAGTATATTTGAGAGTGGGGATTCAATTTGCAAACGGAGGCAAGAAGGTACTGAGTGATCCCGGATATAAAGTGCAACTGAAGTCAGCCGGCGGCTCAGTATTCGATCTTATGCCAGAGGATGAGACAGGGGGAAGCTTCAAGATCCAGCCAGGACAGAAACGAACGATTTATTATCTGGCAGAGGTACCGTCCCAACTTAAAACAGAGGATATGACGATGCAATTCACACAGAAAGATGAAGCTTTGAACATGATGCTGCCTGTAAGAACCTTCAAACTTCCGGCCATTACCGCTGATGTGCCTGCGGCGGACTATGCCATCCAAAAATTATCGGTGAACCATCAAACTATGGAGACGCAGCTGAAATATGCTTCCGTAGCTGGTGAGAACGATATCGGTAAATGGAACCTTCAATTCCGCGTTAAAAACCTTGGTGATAAATCATTGAAGCTGCCGGCATTTGAAGTTTCTATCCTCACGGATGAAGGCTACAACATCCCGGTAAATACGAAAGCATTTGATAATGTTACATTGAAGCCGCTGGAAGAGAAGCTCATTGATCTCAATGCTGATGTGCCTTTGCATATGAAACAGAATAAACTGCAATTGCAATTGACAGAGCCTGCTATGGAGGGGAAGATCAGCTTCCCTACAGCCCACTATAAAATCCCTTATGTTCCGGAAAGTAAAAGTCATCTGGGTATAGAAAACATCATCGAGAATGTATATGGCACATTCGGTGTCAAACTAAGCTCATATCAGCGGTTGCCGCTTGGAGATGTTGATCAAATAGTAGCCCAAATCACTATTCGCAATACCAAATCATCGACTGTACAGCTGCCTGAACTCAAAGCAACAGTTAAGGCAGGAATGCGTGATCTCAGCAGTACGGCTCAAATAGTCATACCTAATGATCAATCAACTCTGGCACCGAATGAAACCTTGGAGCTGTATGTACTTGCCAATGTACCGTATTCCTATTCATACAATCAATTCAAGGTCGATCTTCAGGAAACTTCAGGCGAGGAAAATCACAAATTCCTGTCGCTGAATACCAATTCGCTCAACACTGTTATGAAACAGGTAGCTGCCGGTGAGTCTTATCTAATCCATACGTCCGGTAAGAAAGCGGAGGTACGCGAACGCCTGACGACCGTTTATCAAGATCATAGTTCTAACTTAATTTATACGGAATTGGAGATGACGAGTCAGGAATCACGCCAATCCAAGCAGGCGCAGCTTGTTGTATACTATAAAACACCAGAAAACGAAATATTTGAGGCTGAGATCAGCCAATCATCGGATAAAACAAGTCCAAAAGGAAAAAACCTGGTAACCGTTTGGAGCAAAATTCCAAAGAGTGTGAGTCCTTCACAGCTTGTATTGTATGTCGGGGAAGGAGTATCTAACGGAAAGATGACAGATATAGGTGAAGAATCAACAGGATCCATTAATACCGTAGGTTTAGCACTTAGCCCTAGAATTATAGAGCCAGCAACGAATCTGCAAAATGTGGATTTGTTTCCGTACCATCTCACCATAACAAGAGGAGAAGGTACACTTAGCGCAGGGAAAGATATGCTTAATACAATTTTTCACTATAATCTCTCTCGGAACGGAGACTACGAGACAGGATCTTATGACCATAAACTCATCATGGAGCTGATTGATCCAACCGGACAGTCCACAGAGAAAACATTAACACTCGGAACCGATTTGACAATCGGCAACAATAAGTCATATTCCATTAACCTGAATAGCAACTTCAGTAATATCACAAGTGGAGGCGCAATTCGAATCAATCTGTATGATGAGTTTCAAGGGCGAAGAATGCTGCTTGGAAGTCAAAGCTATCCATTTAAATATGACGAGGACCAGGTCAAAAGAACGGATAGCGATTAATCAGATCAGCGACATGCATAATACATGCTATTAAAAGATAACAACCCTGAGGATATTTTTCAGGGTTGTTTTTATGTTATAAACATTTTCGCACAAGGGATCCAAGCTTTCACGTAACTCTTGAATAGTCCAAGTAAATGAACTGATCCAACATAGCCCGAAAGAGCCATTTTCATATATAGACATCTAAGAGAAAATGAGAGAAAACCAGATTAATAGTGATTATATCTCTTACAGTGGTTAGACAAAGATAGAAGGGAGGAAGATTGAAAGATGAATAAAACGGGAATTTGGTTGTTTTTTGCATGGACTGTTTCTGCTGTGGCAACTAGCGGAAGTTTGTTTCTTAGCGAGGTTTGGCATTTTACGCCATGCGTCTTATGTTGGTACCAAAGGATCTTCATGTACCCATTAGTTATAGTATTGGGAATTGCAGCATATCGTGAAAAGACGGACATTGTCCCGTACATCCTACCCCTTGTCATTATTGGTGGAGGTATATCTACTTATCACAGTATCATTCAAAAACTTCCCCAAGCATCAGATAGTGCAGCATGCGGACCGGTGTCCTGCTTGAATGACTACTTGAATTGGTTCGGCTGGTTGACCATACCGATGCTGGCATTTGCTGCGTTTGTACTCATCGCTATTGCTTTATTGCTGGCTGTGCGCTCGCAGAAACAACAAACAAACCAGTAAAGAAGCTGCAACTATATTTATATCAAAGATAGAGCCGGGTTTATTTACATATTATTCCTCTAATGCTACAATCCACTTATCTAAAGCGAATGGAGGGTTACGTGTGATTGATTCTTCCCGATAAAGAAAACCAATTCAATTACTGGTTTCTTATCTTTTTTATTCTGCCTGTATGCAGAGTAATCGGGAATAGTCTGTCCATGTGCCCCTACAGGAGTTTAAGTGATCCCAACCTTTCTCCAGCCGTTCAGGAGTTGGTTTATTTCTTTATGGTTACTTATTTGGGCGTATAGAGACATATATATCCGATTATTCTAAGCACAGGCAACCCATGTCTGTGTTTTTTTATTTGTCTGAGGGAGAGGATGGCATTGACAAAACATAATCGTATTTGGTTCATTACCGGTGCAAGCAAGGGGCTGGGATATACCTTCACCCGTGCTGCCTTGGAGGCAGGTGATCGGGTTGTAGCAGCGGCCAGGACCATTAGCACTTTGGATACGTTAAAAGAGAAATATCCTGACTCACTACTGCCTATGGAGCTTGATGTTAGGAGTAGGGAATCGGTTTTTACAGTAGTGAAAGCAGCGGTCGAACATTTCGGGAGATTGGATATCATTGTTAATAATTAAATTTGCATTGGAAGGATTAAGTGAGGCATTAGCTAAAGAGGCTGCTTCCTTTGGAGTAAAACTTACCATGGTCGAACCTGGGGGATACTGGACGGATATGTATACAACGATGAGCTTAAGTCAACCCATCGAAGCTTATGGACCTCTTCGGGAAGAAATGACTAAACAATATTCGGAAGGTTCTGTAGACAGCGATCCCCAATTAGCAGCTCAAGCACTCTTAAAGTTGATAGAAAGTGATGACCCGCCTTTACGTCTGATTCTCGGCAGTATGGTATTTGATGTAGCGATTAACACTTACAAAGAACGTATTAACATTTGGAAGCAGTGGGAGACGGTCAGCCGTGCTGCTGAAAAAGCGATTCCCGCACCTGAAGGGTACGGAGAATTCGAGGGAGTACAACCATAGCTCTTATTATATGACAGTAACAGCCGGCCTAAGGGTCGGCTGTTTTCATTCCAATCTTAACAATCATGACGAGAGATGAATTTATATTTTGATTTAGCTGGTTTGTTATTTTTAATAACTCTTTAAGGAATCTAAAAGAATTTTTAATATATTCCATGTAAGCTAACAGTCAAGAGGTGCTAACCAGCTTTAGGGAATGATTAACAACCCTCCTTCGATTAACCTTAAGTTTCACAATAAATATGAAATAAGGACCTAGGTAGAGGATGGATATGATGAAACGAATTACAATACTTATTGCGGACGATGAGGCGGAAATAGCGGATTTGATCGAGCTCCATTTGAAAAAGGAAGGTTATTATGTACTTAAAGCGGGGGACGGACAACAAGCGGTACAAGCAGTTCAGACGCATTCCGTTGATCTGGCAATATTAGATATTATGATGCCCAAACTTGATGGTTATGAAGTTATCCAACAAATTCGGGGAGAGAGTCAGATGCCGATCATTTTCTTAAGTGCTAAAACGTCCGACTTAGATAAAGTTACTGGGCTGGTGAGAGGTGCTGATGATTATATGATAAAGCCCTTCAACCCAATGGAGCTGATCGCCCGCGTGAATGCCCACCTCCGCCGTTATATGCAGATGAGTCAGGCAAGTTCCGGCCAACCCGCACTTGAATCAGGAGGGGTGGTCATACATCCTGATCAACGTATGGTGACCCTGTACGGCGAAACGATCGAGCTGACGCCTAAAGAGTTTGACATTCTGTATTTACTGGCAAGTTACCCGAAGAAGGTATTTAGTACAGAAAATATTTTTCAACATGTATGGGGTGAGGCCTACTATGAAACAAGCAACACCGTTATGGTACATATCCGGACATTACGGAAAAAACTACATGACGATACGAACAAAAACAAGCTGATCAAAACGGTATGGGGGGTAGGCTATACGTTTAATGGCTAATTTGATACGGAGCTTCCGTTCCAAAATGATCGTGCTCTTCGGATTAAGCATGCTCATATCCGGAATCCTCATGTTCGCACTATATAAAATATTGCAATATTATTACCGTACACAGGTCAAATTCGAGGATCCGCTAGCTTATGTTCGCTTGTTCATAAGGGCGGTTGGTGATATTAATTTTTTTCTGATATTTTTTATTCCGTTGGCGGTTTTGTTCTTCTTCTTGTTAACAAAGCCTTATGTTGCTTATTTCAATGAGATTTCCTTGGGGATTCGCCATCTCGCCAGCGGCGATTTCGATAAGCGGGTTTCGGTTGCCTCACGGGACGAGTTTGGAGATATTGCGGCAGATATCAATTTGACCAGGGAGAAGCTGAAGCAAGCAGTGGCCAGAGGAGATTTTGCCGAGAGCAGCAAAGATCACCTGATATTGAATTTGGCCCATGATTTGCGTACACCGCTGACTTCGGTTATCGGTTACCTGGACTTTATTCTTAGGGACGAGTTATTGACTCATGAACAGGTTCGGCATTATACGGGCATTGCTTATGCAAAGTCGCGTCGGCTGGAGAAATTGATTGATGAATTGTTTGAAATCACGAGATTGAATTATGGTATGCTTCCTGTCGAGAAACGACCGATCGATTTAAGTGAGTTACTTACACAGTTAGGCGAAGAATTACTTCCTCTTTTTGAGAAAAATAAGCTGGAAGCAAGGCTGCACGTTACTCCGAATCTGATTATTTCAGCCGATGGTGACTTGCTGGCTCGGGTGTTTGAGAATTTGTTGACCAATGCCACTCGGTACGGCAACGATGGTAAGTTTGTAGATATTCATGCTTTTCTCGACGGAGAAGATGCCGTAGTTCAGGTGATCAACTATGGCAACCCCATCGATCAGAACGAGCTGCCGCATCTATTTGATATGTTTTATACCGGTGATAAATCCCGGATTCATCAGGAGGGCAGCACTGGCCTCGGCTTATTTATCGCGAAAAATATCGTGACGCAGCATAATGGGACGATTAAGGCTGAGAGCAGCTTGATTCGGACTTTTTTTGAAGTACGGCTGCCGCGAGGAATGCAAATATCTGATTATAGGTATGAGTGATTAAGGAAGGGGGGCTTATTGGGCTTTTGCGAAAATATGTATTGGCATTGATAATGTTCGGTGTGTTGGTGGTGATGGGCTTGATCGCTTACGGTGCTAGCACCTCGATCGATTTTGTGACTTCAAGTAAATTTGTGATTAATGGTAAGTCTTTCAGGTTTCCTGTAATAAACTACAACGGAAATGTCTACGTCCCACCTCGCCTTGTTGGTGAAAAAATGTATGCCGAGGTTGATTACGATGAGAACAAAGAATTAATCACGATAAAGCAGCAAAGTTTAGAATACGATGACATCGTTGAGGCACCTATTCCATCCATTGCTTATAAGAATAAGTATAAGGATGGTACCGTATGGTTGCAGGAGATTCCACTGCTCCAGGGAAGCTCTTGCTGGAATGGATGCTTGGATGTGACCCAACCGATCGGGAAGTGGTTATCTGAAGCTCAGTATCCGCCGGTCCGCGTGAAGCCTGGATCCGATATTGTTATAACTTATCCAGCTGGAATGGAACCCGATAGAATGACGGTTTTCAACGTTGTTGAATTGGGCAATGGAGCGGAGCAGTCTGTGGAATTAGTGGTCCTTCATAATCGCGTGCAGCTACCGAAGGAACCGGGTATTTATCATATTTTAGTTAATTCAGATTGGGAGGCAGGGTTTACTTCTTATGCTTTTGCTATACATATAACTGACATTAATGGTCTAAATGAGAAATGACGGTGGGGAACAGCGATGTCAATATGGCGGAACTTGTAACGCCTGCTCGGTGCACATCTGATTCATTTGCTTTACAGTCGGCAGATTTTAACGAATAAATGCTGTATAAAGTGTACAGAGTAAAGGGTACTTGAAAAGAAAGGACATATGTTCTTATGAGTCAATATTGGGACGAGATTTGGAAATCACTTGTATTAATTACATTCGGGATGATGTTGCTTCGTATAGCCGGGAGAAAATCCATATCGCAGATGACCATTCCGACAACGATTACCATGATTTCCATTGGTACCATCATTGTTCAGCCCATCGCTGAAGAAAGTATACTCCTTACTGGCGTTGCCGCAATCGCTTTTATATCAGTCTTAATATTTGTTGAGATTTTGCAGGTTCGTTGGAATCGCTTTGAGAAGTGGATTAAAGGGCCTGCCATTATTGTTATTGAAGGTGGGCAATTAGAGGAGCGTAATTTAAAAAAACTGAGATTAACCGTGGATGCTCTGGAGATGAAGCTGCGGTTGCAAGGGATATCGAAAATAAGTGATGTTAAGACTGCGACGATTGAACCAAACGGCCAACTTGGTTATGAACTTCAGGATTCGGCCAAACCGGTAACCGTCTCGCAATTGGAAAGCCTCTTATCCAAATACTTCAACGTTACAGAGGATGGAAGTGAAGCTGCAACCCCCAACTTGCCTAATCAAGAAACAACCTTATTTAACGAAATAGAAGAAGGAGATCAACACGTAGCGAACAAACGGCTTCAGTAGTCTTCAGCACAACACCGTGGAACCACATCTGCACAATTTCTAATTATCTTACCTATTGAAGTTGTTACGCCTTCTGATTATTTATCAGAAGGTTATTTTTTTGTGGCGAAATTTACATGCACCCACGCCCGCTATACAATGAACAAAAGAGCTTAAAGTTCAAGAGAATGGGAGGAATTCAATTGAAAGCAGCCATTCATCATGGTCGCAGCGGGCTTGACGGACTTCGGGTAGGTGAAATGAATATGGAAGAACCAGGACCCGGTGAGATCAGGGTCCGTTTGAAGACGGCCGGACTAAATCACCGTGATCTATTTATCATGAAGGGTCGAAGTTCATTGGATCCGCCGCTCATTCTGGGTTCTGACGGTGCAGGCATCATTGATGCTGTGGGTGAAGGAGTGGATGGATGGGCTGTCGGCTCAGACGTCATCATCCTTCCGACGATCGGTTGGAATAAAACTGAGGAGGTACCGTATGTACCGCAGATCCTTGGCGGACCTACGAACGGTACATTTGCAGAAACCGTCGTAATTCCAGCGAAGAATGTCTTCAGCAAACCGGAATACCTGAGCTGGGAGGAAGCCGGAGTACTGCCATTATCCGCATTAACAGCCTATCGTGCGCTGTTCACAAGAGGGAAGCTCCAGGCTGGGGAACATGTGCTTATCCCGGGTATAGGAGGGGGGGTTGCTACCTATGCCATGCTCATGGCTCAAGCTGTAGGCGCTGTCGTCAGCGTCACTTCCCGTAACGAAACCAAGCTTGAAGAATCGCGCCGCTTTTCTGTGCATAGAGCTTTGTCCAGCAGTGGGAATTGGAATGAAGATCTGAAAGGGGAGAAGGTGGATGTGATCCTGGATAGCATTGGACCAGCTACATTCTCTAAATATTTGGATGTGATCAAGCCAAATGGGCGGATTGTCAGCTTTGGAGCCAGTTCTGGTGACTCGGTAGAGGTTTCGTTGAGGGCTTTATTTTATCCACAGCTTTCCTGGATCGGGACATCGATGGGAAGCCGTGAGGAGTTTGGAGATATGCTAAGGTTCATGGAAGAGCATGCCATTCGGCCTCTGATCGACCGGATTTATCCGCTGAATGAGACCGCGGAAGCATTCCGCCGGATGACGGCTGGCGAACAGTTTGGTAATATCGGTTTGGATCTGACTTTTTCGTGCACATAATGCACGGTATTCATTTCATATCTGGAATAACATTTATCTTAAAGGGAGGGTGGACGATGGATTGGCTGGACAGAATGAATAGCGCCATGGAGTATATAGAAGCAAACCTGGCTGACCATATCTCATACGATGAAATAGCTCAGAGAGCCTGTTGTTCGACTTATCACTTTCAACGAATGTTTCCGTTTATTACGGGAGTAACATTATCTGAGTACATTCGACGTCGACGGTTGACACTGGCAGCATTTGAACTGCAGACAACAGATATAAAGGTTATTGATGTTGCTATGAAGTATGGATATGATTCGCCAGAGGCTTTCGCACGGGCGTTTAAGATTCTTCATGGGATCATGCCGATATCTGCGCGCGATAAAGGTGTTTCCCTAAAAGCCTATCCTCGTATGTCCTTTCATATTTCAATTAAAGGAGATATCGAAATGAATTACCGGGTTGAACAGAAAAGTGAGTTTGAGATGTTTGGTGTTTATGGACTAATAAATTCGGATAGGAAAATAGCTTTCTCTGAAGTGCCTGAATTCCGCAAACAATGTGATCATGATGGCAGTGTTGTCCTAATGAACGAATTACTCGGACGCTTTAGTAATACTGTATTGCACGCTGCATTATATGATCAAGGAGGAGAATCTTTTAAGTACATGATATGTTATCATCTACCTAAAGGACTTGAAATCCCGGAGAGATTCACAAAACTAGCTGTCCCAGCATTGACATGGGCTATATTCCCGGAACCGCATTGTGAATTGCAAAAACTATGGGAGCGAATATATTCGGAGTGGTTTCCGACATCTGAGTACGAACAGGTTGAAGGCCCAAGTTTCGAAATGTATTACGGGCGTGCAGGTTATGAAACTGGGGAGATATGGATACCAGTTCAATACAAAGGCAAAGCTTAACCTGAATAACAAGAATATATTAAAGCCGCATAATTGGTCATACCCCTGTCAAGTAGACACGAATAAAAAGACATCTTAAGCTGCGACCGCTTCTCGGAACTCAACCGGGGAGCGGTCGTTTAGTTTTTTCTGAAAACGCTCATTGTTGTAGAATAAGACATATTCATGAGTGGCCCGTTCCACATCCGGGAAAGTTTGCGGGTGAACTAGATAAATTTTCTCGGTCTATAGATGCGAAAAGAATGACTCAATGGCAGGCATTGTCAGAGCAGAAGGTGTATTTTAGTTTTTATCAGAATTTTCACCAAAAGCGGTGTCTCTTAGAATCACATTTGGTATGACGTGAATATAGATCAACTCTCCCACGAGCTCAACAATCGTTTGTGTAACGATAATTGCTGCTACCAGCGTACTCCAATTCTCGGGCAAAGCTAGGGCAAGCGGTAGAACTACAAGAGAATTACGAGTTCCTGCACTAAAAATGACAGCTCTTCCCGACCTAATATCCAGTCCAAACCACTTGACAATAAGGCGAGAAATAAACGGCATGATGAACATGAAAGCTATATAGATAGGAACAACTAAGATGATGGTATCCCAGTAGACGGATAGCTTGCTGATTTGTGAAGATACAATTATAAAAAGTGTGAGAGCCATCAATGGGACAGGAATCCAGGCAGACACATCCAGTAGTCGCTGAGCACCGTTTCGTTTTTTTCTAGAGAACAGTTGTAAAACGACTGCCAATAGAAGCGGTAATACTATAATGGTAAGAAAAGCTTCAACGAAGGGACCAGGATTAACAATGTCAGATGCCTTATTGCCCATAAACATCCACAGATAAGCAGGCAATAGAAGCATTTGTGTCACAAAAAGGATAGGCGTTGATAGAAGCATTGCCTTTTCATTTCCCCGGCCCAGATGAGTAAATACGATAACATAGTCAATGCAGGGTGTCAGTAAAACAAGATAGACGCCCAGTAATACAGGTGATTGCTGAGGCAATAACTGAGATAATAACCAGACGATAATGGGTACCGCGATATAATTTGCCGTTAGTATAGCAAAGATAAATCGCCGATTTCCAAGGGATTCTTTTATGGACGTAAAGGGGATCTGAGTAAACATGCCAAACATTAAAACACCTATAATGACTGAAATGAGTATTTGATGATCTAAATTTGACATCAGTGCCGGATATAATAAGCCAAGTGCGGCAGCTGCGACCAAAGTAGATACATAAATCCAAATCTGATTTTGTTCCAGTTTTTCTCGAGTTATCAAAGATATATTCTCCTTTGTATATGAGCTCACACCGATACCATGATATCATAAGCGAAAATTTCTACGTACAAAATGAATAGTTTAGGAACATTTTTAGTTAGAATCGCACACTTAATTAAAAGGAAATCTCCCATTTCGCGTGAATAATTAAGGGAGGGGAGATACACCAAAGTATCAAACAATATCATTTAGGAGGTAACTATGGTCTATGTCGCATTACTCCGCGGGATCAATGTAGGCGGAAATAATAAAATTGATATGAAGCATCTAAAAAAGTCTTTCGAGCAGGCCGGTATGAACAATGTCGTTACATATATCAATTCAGGCAATATTGTTTTCACATGCAATACAGGAACAAAAGCAGAAATATCCCGCATTCTGGAATTATCTATTCAAGAGAACTTTGGATTACAAATCAAAGTACTGGTTCTAAATTTTGATGATATGAAGACAATCATGTCCGTGCTTCCAGAGACGTGGACAAACGATGCTAAAATGAAATGCGATGTGATTTTTTTATGGGACGAAATCAATAATGAATCCGCGCTGGACAGCTTGGTCATCAAACCAGATATTGATACGGTGATATACGTTTCAGGAGCAATAATATGGTCGGTTGACAAGCAAAATGTTACTAGAAGCGGCATGTCAAAAATTATCGGATCCAATATTTATCGCAAAATAACGGTGAGAAACGTAAATACAACTCGCAAAATATATAATCTTATGCTGACATCTGAAAAGTAAAGGAAGTGCTTAAGGATTAATAGGTCATGCTCGAAGCTGAACTCTTGCGGGACTTAATCGAGCCAAATGGCGATTAACACCCAAATCAAAATTTGGTTATGAGTTTGATTAGTATTTCATCTGCTTTCGCAGCAACAGAATATGCGTATGTATCCCCTAGTAATGCTGTTGATTACAAAACTCCTGTAACAGGCCAAGGTAGTTATGGAAGATATGGGCTTGAAGTTACCAAGGGAAAAGTGAAAGCGATATGAAGTGAGCAGAGCTCAGATGGAAGTCCAAAGACTCCAAATACGTTGACTATTGGATGAAAAGTGGAACAAAGTATGCGAGCTTATTATATGTTAATATAATAGATAACGATAACGAGACTATGAATATGTATATTTTCACCAATTAGGGTTTCTTAATCGTAATCCTTCCGTTTTTCTTGCCTTTGCTATACAATAAGTAGTAATGGCAAATAGGATGGTGGAACATAAATGGAGCATAAAAATCCCTTGGTTGAAGATTGTGATGGATCATGCTTTGGTACTGATGCTGATTTGCAGCAAGTTAGATCAAGCATGATCGATGAGCAGGCAGCTATTAAAGTGGCAGACTGGTTTAAAGCTTTCAGTGATCCAACTCGTATTAAATTAATCAATGCTCTATTACAGAAAGAACTATGTGTCCATGATCTTTCTGTACTACTTGAGATGGGGCAGTCCGCGATCTCGCATCAACTGCGGTATCTGCGCAATATGAGGATTGTGAAACGTCGTAAAGTAGGCAAGACAGTTTTTTATTCTTTGGATGATACACATATCGAGCAAATCTTCACACAAACCTTAGAACATACCATGCATGGATAAAAGTATAAAAGCACCGGCAGGCAAACTGCGGGTGTTTTTTTTTATGTCAGTGAGCATTTTTCTCGTTTTATTTGTTAAGAATATGCGAAATCATTGACATCTGACTTTTCATTTGAATATAATGGGTTTAATTAATATATGAATAAGTGTTCAAGTGTTTACGGTATTGTTGATGGGAAGGAGAATAAGGAATGAATGCTCAAACTACATCAAAAGCAAAAAAAGAATTGATCCTGGAAGGATTAGATTGTGCGAATTGTGCAATGAAGATTGAGAATGGCGTAAAGAAAATTGATGGAATTACAACCTGCTCTGTCAATTTCGTAACGAAAACGCTAACCTTGGAAACAGAGGCGGGGCACGAGGAAAGTGCCGTAACTAAAGCCAAGGAGAAAGTAAACATTCTGGAACCCCATATTCGTGTGATCGAAAAAGGAAATGCCGGAGCTGGCACCATGAAATCGGAAGAGGATCAACACGATCATGGGCATAGCCATTCTCATGATCATGGGAATCAAAATATTAAACGGTTGGTTATTCGATTACTGATCGGTACTGTCTTAACCGCAATAGGTTTCTTTACCACATTCTCAGGCTATACAGAATTCGCAATTTTCGCTGTGGCTTACATCATTGTCGGGGGAGATATCGTCCTGCGGGCTGTGAAAAATATCGTTCGTGGACAAGTATTCGATGAAAACTTCCTTATGACTATTGCCACTCTTGGCGCCTTTGCAATTCAACAATACCCCGAGGGTGTAGCTGTTATGTTGTTCTATCAAGTAGGGGAGATGTTCCAAGGCATTGCGGTGAATCGTTCTAGGAAGTCAATCAGCGCCTTGATGGATATTCGACCGGATTATGCGAACTTGAAGGTAGGGAATGATACCAAGCGTGTTTCTCCAGAGGAAGTGAAAGTTGGCGACTTTATCATCGTCAGACCTGGTGAACGAGTACCGCTTGATGGTAAGGTTATTGAAGGTATATCCGCAATGGATACATCAGCATTAACCGGGGAATCCGTTCCGAGAGAAGTGGAGCCCGGCAATGATGTATTAAGTGGATTCATTAACAAAAACGGTGTGTTGACCATCGAGGTTGCTAAAGAGTTTGGTGAATCAACAGTTTCTAAAATTCTCGATTTGGTTCAGAATGCAAGCAATAAGAAAGCTCCGACAGAGAATTTCATCACAAAGTTTGCACGTTACTATACTCCGGTAGTCGTTATCGTTGCAGTGCTTCTTGCTGTAATTCCACCATTGGTTATTAATGGAGCTACATTTTCTGAATGGGTATATCGAGCACTCATCTTCCTCGTCATTTCATGTCCTTGTGCCTTAGTTGTTTCGATACCGCTTGGATTTTTCGGAGGTATTGGAGCTGCCTCAAAGAAGGGTGTATTGGTGAAAGGCAGTAATTATCTTGAGGCACTGAACGATGTCAAATATGTTGTTTTTGATAAGACGGGAACACTTACAAAAGGTGCATTTACCGTGACCCGTATTCAGCCAAAGGGAACCATGACAAAAGAGGAATTGCTCAAGTTTGCAGCCTACGCCGAAATGCACTCGACCCATCCCATTGCCGAGTCCATAAGAACAGCATATGGCCAAGATATACAGGAGCAAGAGCTCCAAGACTACAATGAGATATCGGGTCACGGCATTCAGGTAAGGGTAAGCGGTAGGGAAGTGCTGGCCGGTAATGCTAAATTAATGAACAGAGAAAAAATCAGATTTGAGCAGCCAGAAGATTTGGGGACGGTCGTTCACATTAGTATTGATAGAGAATATGCAGGCTACATTGTTATTTCCGATGAAGTAAAAGAGGACTCGGCGCAAGCTATTCGATCCTTGAAAGAACTGGGCATTAAGAAAACGGTCATGCTTACAGGGGATTCGAAGACGGTTGGAGAAGCGGTTGGACGTCAGCTTGGACTGGATGAGGTTCATGCTGAACTGCTCCCACAGCATAAAGTAGAAGAAATTGAAAAACTGGATCGTGTAAAGAACCCGAAAGAGAAAATCGCTTTCGTCGGTGATGGGATCAACGATACACCAGTGTTGGCGAGAGCGGATGTCGGGATTGCCATGGGTGGGCTTGGCTCCGATGCAGCCATTGAAGCAGCAGATATCGTGATTATGACTGATGAACCATCCAAGATTTCCTCTGCAATTCATATTGCACAGCGCACTAGAAAAATTGTATGGCAAAATATTATCTTTGCATTGGGAGTAAAAGCGATTTTCCTGATCCTTGGTGCATTTGGGATTGCAACCATGTGGGAGGCGGTATTCTCTGACGTGGGTGTGACACTGCTAGCTGTTTTGAATGCAGTACGTGTCCTTAAAAGCTAAAATAACTAAAAGAGAGCCTATCACGGCTCTTTTTTACTTACTTGCAAGCAGGAAAGTTTAATACCAAGTTACATTCTTTAAAAATCACTTGACTCTAACACTAGTGTCAGGGTTTACAATGATAACGAATCGTTCATCAAGGAGGTGCTAAAGTATGAAAATCGGGGAATTATCCCTCCGCACCGGTGTCAGCATTCGATCTCTCCGATATTACGAACAGCAAGGATTAATTACACCGGTAAGAAGTGAGAACGGTTATCGCGAATATTCTCCTTTTGCGGAAGAGCAGGTTAAGAGTATCAAATTGTACCTTAATCTTGGATTATCGACAGAACAAATTGCTGGCTTTTTACAGTGTGTTTTAAAAAACAAAGAAGCTTTCTGCCGAGAGGTGCTTCCTATTTATCGCCAAAAGCTTGATGAAATTGAGACACAAATTCAGTTGCTAAATAACATCAAGTCTAATTTAGAGGAACGCATCCAGTCCATTCTGGATGAACAAAATACAATTGAAGGGGAGTCATACTGATGAGTTTACCTATGATTGATCAAGAAAGTTTTCAAAGTGCTATTAATGAAAAGTCCATCACTTTAGTTGAGTTTGGTGCGAGCTGGTGCCCGCCTTGCAGAGTGCTTAAGCCTATTCTTGAAGAGCTGAGAAATGAAGAGGAGTATCTGGAAGTCCTTCAGGTTGATTGTGACCTATCACCGGAGCTTGCAGCTGAGTTTGGGATCATGTCGATGCCGACTGTAATTGTATATCATGATGGTGAGCCTCAAGATAAAATTATAGGACTTAGACCGAAAAGCGTATACCAAGCAGCGGCCTCTCGTTTTAAGTCTTAACATTAGGATCTGACTTAAGAATTAACGTACACTCCCTGTATAAAACTGGCATCCTTATTCATAATAAGACAGTCAGATCATTTCGAACATACAGAGGAGCAGATAAATATGAAAAGCAAAAGGTTATTAGCGTTACTCCTGGTGCTCGTTCTTAGCCTCTTGCCCGTTGCTTCTGTACAGGCAAAGGCAGGGAAGAAGGATCCCAATTGCCTAACTTCCAAGATGATACAGCTAAAGACCGATATGCAAAAAGTGTGGATTGATCATACGATCTGGACCAGAAGCTACATTGTCAGCGCCATTTCTAATCGTGCGGATCAACAGGATGTATTGGATCGGCTGCTGCAAAACCAGCAGGATATTGGCAATGTGATCAAGCCTTATTACAGTTTCCTGAAAAGTTTTAAGATAGAAGTTGCATAGCAGATACGCTTTTCATAATCATCCTTAGGGGTGGCTATGAAAGGCTTTTTTATATATAATAGCAATCGAAAAACAAATCACAGATGCAATTTTCTGGTAAAATGTAAGCAGGCAAATTGTTCTTTGTATTTTATATTAAAGTAATATCAATCGTACCAAATTTAAAGGAGGCTGTATTATGGCATCAACGATTACAGTGGAAACCGTTGTTCATTCCCCTATTGAGAAGGTGTGGGAATATTGGACGGAGCCGAAGCATATTACAGGGTGGAATGCTGCTTCGGAAGATTGGCACACCCCATATGCGGAGAATGATTTAAAGGTTGGTGGAACATTTGTCTCGAGAATGGAAGCGAAAGACGGGAGTTTTGGGTTTGATTTTACCGGAGTCTACGACGAAGTGACTAAGAACGAAAGAATATCGTACACGATTCCTGACGGCAGAAAAGTAAAAATCGAGTTTTTCAGTCAAGATAATGACACACGTGTCGTCGAATCGTTCGATGCAGAAGACAGCAACGAAATTGAAATGCAGCGAGCCGGATGGCAAGCGATTCTGGACAATTTTAAAAAATATACGGAGTCGTCTATACATAAATAAAAGACATTTAGATTTCATAGGTGCGTGCCGACTGTGGTACGCGCTTTTTTCTATCTCTATATCAGAAAAAAGTCCAACAAAAAAAGAACCTGTGCAAAGTCATCAGATTCTTTGTTATTGCTTATGTACAGAGTCAATGATACAATCAGAAAGCGAATCGACTCTAACATTTAGGCATAATTATTTCATCTTATATATTAAGGATAACACGTGGATCAATCTCTTGTCAAATGTTTTTTCGCAAATTGAATGGTTGGGAGAGATGCTTAGTGAATTCCTTGGTTTTGGGTTTTCAGGAAACGGATAAGACTCAGCTTTTGCTCGTTGGCGGAAAAGGAATAAATCTGGGCGAGTTATCACATATCGAAGGAATACAGGTGCCCGAAGGATTTTGTGTTACTACGGTTGGATATCAAAAAGCCATCGAACAAAACGAAATGCATCATGTGTTGCTGAGTCAATTAACTAAGCTAAAAGCAGAAGATCGGGAGCAAATTACTGAAGTCAGCAGAAGAATTCGACAGCTCATTTTAGAATCGGAAATACCTCCTGATGTAGTGCAAGCTGTAACTCATTATCTCTCACGGTATGGTGAAGAGCATGCTTATGCCGTACGTTCGAGTGCAACAGCTGAAGATTTGCCGCATGCTTCTTTTGCTGGTCAACAAGACAGCTATCTAAATATTATCGGTACAGAAGGTATTCTGAGCCATATCAGCAAATGCTGGGCTTCCCTATTTACGGAACGTGCAGTCATCTACCGTATGCAAAATGGATTTGATCATAGTCAAGTTTATATTTCTGTAATCGTGCAAAGGATGGTCTTTCCCCAAGCGTCTGGAATCATGTTTACCGCTGATCCGATCTCCTCTAATCGAAAGCTGCTATCCATTGATGCCAGTTATGGTCTGGGAGAAGCGCTGGTCTCTGGCTTGGTATCTGCTGATGGCTATACAGTCCAGGAAGAGAGGATTATCGATAAACGAATAGCAGCCAAAAAAATAGCTATAGATGCGCGCGCAGAAGGCGGTACAGAGACCCGCGAGCTTGATCCCGACCAGCAAAAGACCCAAGCGCTGACGGATCAGCAAATTATTGAATTGGCTAGCATTGGCAGACAAATCGAAGCTCATTTTGGCCAGCCGCAGGATATCGAATGGTGTTTGTCTGATAATTCATTTTATATTGTCCAGAGTCGGCCGATCACGACTTTATATCCGATCCCTGAAGAGAGTGATCAAGAGAATCGCGTCTATTTATCTGTGGGTCACCAACAAATGATGACCGATCCGATCAAACCATTGGGATTGTCCTTCTTTCTCCTTACAACTCCGGCGCCTATGCGCACTGCTGGGGGAAGATTGTTTGTGGATGTTACACCTAAGCTGATCTCACCAGTCAGCAGAGAGGCGATATTAAATACTTTGGGACAGTCCGATCCGCTCACTAAAGACGCGCTTATGACCATAATCGACCGAGGAGATTTTCTACAATTAGAAACTGTTGGACCGGAAGAGGCGCAGCCTAACCATAGCAGCAAAAGAGTAGCATCTCTTGGTATTCAAACACAGATTGAAACCGAGTTGACCATCGTATCTAAGTTGATCAAGCGTAGTCAAACATCGATCGAAGAGTTAAAACAACATATCCAGAGAAAAACAGGAGAAGATTTACTCGATTTTATTCTGGAAGATATACAGCAGCTCAAGAAAATATTATTTGACCCACAGAGTTCTGCCGTGATTATGGCTGCTATGAATGCTTCAATATGGATCAATGAAAATATGTACAAGTGGTTGGGTGAAAAGAACGCAGCAGATACGCTTTCTCAATCAGTCCCTGGTAATATTACTTCGGAAATGGGCCTGGCGCTGCTGGATGTCGCAGATGTAATTCGTCCATATCCGGAAGTCATTGAATATTTGGAACAAGTAGAAGATGATCAGTTCTTGGATGAGCTGGTTAAGCTGGAAGGTGGACTGGAGACCCGGGACGCGATCAATGATTACCTCAACAATTACGGCATGCGATGTGCCGGGGAGATCGATATCACCAGAACTCGGTGGAGTGAACAACCCATTACACTGGTCCCATTAATTCTTGGCAACATCAAAAACACCCCGCCTAATGCCAGTCATCTAAAATTTGAGCAAGGTCAGAGCGCCGCACTAGCAAAAGAACAAGAATTGCTAAGCCGATTAAAGCAATTGCCGGACGGCGAACATAAAGCCATAGAAACCAAACGAATGATTGATCTCATCCGAAACTTCAGCGGATACAGGGAATATCCTAAGTACGGCATGGTTCATCGCTACTTTATATATAAACTGGCATTATTAAGAGAAGCTGAGCGACTCGTGCAAGCAGGGGTTATTCAAGAGAAAGAAGATATATACTATTTCACTTTTGAAGAACTTCGCGAAGTCGTACGTTCAAATGAACGGGATGAGCCGGGTAGCATGGTCGAGTTGCGAGCGAATGCGAGCAGACAGATCATAAGCCAGCGAAAAGCCGAGTACAGATTATATGAAAAACTAACGCCACCACGAGTCATGACATCTGACGGTGAAATCATTTCAGGTAAGTACAAACGAGACCATCTCCCTGACGATGCGATTGTAGGACTGCCTGTTTCATCTGGAGTGATCGAAGGACGGGCACGCGTCATTTTAAGCATGGAGGATGCTGAATTGGAGAACGGGGATATTTTAGTCACGGCATTTACTGATCCTAGCTGGACACCATTGTTTGTATCCATAAAAGGGTTAGTTACCGAAGTCGGTGGACTGATGACTCATGGCGCCGTCATCGCCCGCGAATATGGTTTGCCTGCTGTTGTAGGCGTAGATCATGCCACCAAACGGATCAAAGACGGGCAGCGGATTCGCGTGCATGGAACAGATGGGTACATCGAAATATTATGATAACGACAGTATTGAAGTTTTTCATTGTATCATAGTAGTTGAAATTATATACGACATGAAGGAGGGATTTATCATATGCAATATGGACCTGATCCTAATGCGATCTACCCAAACGAGGCAATTAGAAGTATATGCTATATCAAAAACGTTGTAACACGCCCAAACATTATGGTTGGTGACTACACCTATTATGACGACATTAATGGCCCAGAAAAGTTCGAAGAGCATGTGACACATCATTACGAATTTATTGGAGATAAGCTGATTATCGGTAAGTTCTGTGCAATAGCAAAGGGCATTGAATTTGTAATGAACGGTGCTAACCATAGAATGAACAGCGTCACTACCTACCCATTTAACATTATGGGCAATGGTTGGGAGAAATCGACTCCAACATTGGATGACTTACCTCTTAAAGGTGACACTGTAGTTGGTAATGATGTTTGGATCGGTCAAAATGTCACCGTCATGCCCGGTGTGCATATTGGTGATGGAGCAATCATTGCGGCTAATACAGTTGTTGTAAAAGATGTTCCACCATACCATATTGCAGGTGGGAATCCCTCCAAAATCATTAAGAAAAGATTTGATGACGAACTCATCGCTCATCTCCTCACCATGAAATGGTGGGATTGGCCTGCTCGTAAAATTTTTGATAATCTTGAGATGCTTTGCAGCGGGGATCTGACAAAAATCAAGGGAATTTCCTAACTATATTAGTAAAATGGGAAGTCCGTAACCCAAGAGTATAGCAAAATAACACGAAACGCAGCCAAAAGGCTGCGTTTTTTAGGTTCTTGAAGAAGAATATTCTCAAGGTTACCGTTACAATAAAAAGAAGATTTATAACGTATATCTATTTTTTATCATTTTTATTGAACCTTATTGGGCTATCGGGCCAATAACATATGTAAGTCTTAAATGGAGGCCGGCCTTATGAATGAAATGGATGTAAAATCTTGGCTTATCCGGATGAGCCAGGGAGATGAAGAAGCATTCCAGGCAGTCTATCATCTAACGCGTGATCAGGCATACGGTTTGATCTATTACCTTGCTCCCAACAAGCACGATGTCCCGGATATTATGAGTGAAGTATACATCGAATTATTCAAGAGTCTGAACAATTATCAGCAGGAGCAGAAATTCAGTTCTTGGTTCAATGGCTTGATTATTCGGCAAGTTCGAAACTGGAAGCGAAGGAGCTGGCGCAGAATTCGCATTATGGAAAGAATGAAAGGGATGTCTTTTCAACCACCCCATATGGAAGATCGCGCCTCTCATCTTAGCGACCGTCTTGAGCTACTTCCGATGCTAGAAGATCTGCCTTTGAAGCTCAGAGAGGTTATCGTCCTCAGATACTATGAGGATTGCTCACTTGAAGAAATCGCCCAATTGTTAAAGATTCCGTTAGGTACCGTTAAATCCAGGCACCATCATGCCCTGAAGCGACTGCGCTCTATGTATAGTCAGCGGGACCACAGAAAGGAGCGGGACGGCTATGTCTATTGAAGAACAATTGAAAGAAGAGTTTAAACATAACGCTAAAAATATGGTGTGTCCTCCTACTATAGATTTGCGTGTAATGAACGCCTGCAGGGAGCAGATGCTGGAGAAGAAGGGAGTACAACCGATGAGAAGAAGAGGGAAATGGTCTAAAGCGATAATGCTCATCTTATTGATCGCTGTCGTAAGTGGCTTTGCTTATGCGGGTCGAACCTTACTGTATGAGGAGACGAAAGGTAATATGACGATGTCCGCCGTAAAGTCTGAGGAGTTCAAGTTAAGTAAAACCCAGATCGAAAGCATTCGTGAAGCTCGAAAAGAGGTGAAAGCACAGTTGAAGCCCGGAGAGACCGCCGTTGTCTATTTAACGGATTTGGATAAAGTCGCGAACATACCGTTCATTCCTGTTTCTCAGCCGGAAGTGAACGAGGATCTGGATAACTGGAGCAAGGCAATGGCTCACCAATTCAATGTTCTACCTCCGGATTCCTTGCTTGGATCGTATCGATTTGCAGGAGGAATGGAGCTGTCACCTTTTGGCGATTTTTGGGGCTCTGATACGGACGTGGCAACACTGAAGAAGGAAATGAAGGATGAGAGTGAAGCGAGTGGAAAAGACATGGTATGGCGTTTGACGCAAGCGCCGAGTTCATTACCAATGTTGTCTTACACCACGACATACCGAAACGCAGAACAGGAAACGTTGTACTTGGTTATGGAAGCCGCCCTTGATTCCTCGATCAAGGTACAATTGGTAACTCCACCGTCGACAAAAAATGAAGAAATAGCTCTAAAGGGGCAAGCTGCGCATTATTATAGTAACGATTCCTATATCTATAACGACAACAATTTCTACCAAGAAATCAGATGGATGACCGAAAAAGATGGGCGAGCGATTATTTATCGGATTGGAACGGATTCGCCTTCGATGACTAAAGAGAAACTGATGGAAGCTGCAGAAAGTTTATAGGTGAAAAAATTCAGTTGGATCGTAACATAAATGTATGATTAATCCAGGCGCAGGGGACATTTCCCTGCGTCTTTAAAAATTTCGCATAATATCTCTAAAAGGTAAAAATTAACACAATAAAACCGATAAATAAAATAAGTATTCTATTTTTATAAAAATTGTGAAAAGGTGATAAGCATGAGTTTCTCTCGCAAATCAATCATCAATAAAATGGTGGCATATAATTTGCAAAATATGTTTAAAGAAGCTAAAAGAAACAAACAGGTGACATGGTATTGAGACAATCATGGTTTATTCGGTTTGTAATGGTCATTCTCCTGGTAGTTTTCGCAATAGGAACCACCATTCTTTTTTATGCTGATCAAGACTTGGAATTGGCTGCTTTTATAGGACTCTTAACTATATGCCTTGCGTTATGGGTAGTTTCATTACTTTGTTCGAAGTTCGTTGTTAGTGAACAGGAAATAGTCTCCTATAAGTGGTTTCGAAAGAAACGGTTGAAACTGAGCGATATAAAGGCAATACAACATAGTGCCCTCTGGGGTGGGAGCATCATTCTTCGAGATTCTAGAAAGGCCATAACCATACCTACGGAATACGCAGGTTCAGCAGAATTCGTAAAACATCTGGTCGATAAATTAGGATCGGAATTTTGCTCCAGTGCCACTTATGGTATACGTATTCGTGAGAAAGAAATGATTAGTAAACAAAAGGGTTAAGTATACATAATAAGAACAGACTTTAATCAAGTTGATAGCCCAGATATTATATCGTTATTGTCAAAAGTGCATGTTGGCCTGATTTACTCGAAATTTTTATGAAATGGCTATGTTAAAGTCTATTGTTGATATTTGAGCATAAGAAAACCGCCTTGGTGAAAAGGCGGTTTATTAAGTTTTCATTCCCCTCAGTAAAGCGATCAGTATAACTTAAATTATTAAAATTTACGCTTATGATAGGGGATACCTTCGCCATCTTCACAATAGGATTTGAGACTATAAAGTAAAATAGCCCAGTTGTAGTTACATGAACGATAAAATGGCGTTACTTCTTTCCAGTTCATATGACGTAAAGTAATATAAGACTTCCCGTTCTTCTCTTGAATATCAAAGGAAATAATGGATTGAGTTCATTGGTCCATATTTCCGACAGCCCTATTTGCCATTGCCTACTCCTTTCTAACTGTAAAAATTAATGTTTAATGCTTATGCTAACATATGATGAATATAATATTTTCTTTTGGATTGCTATGTTGCAGTTATTGCATTTATTGACATAAATGAAAGATTACATCATCCTAGCAAAAGTTTCAATTCAGACAATACCTTTCTTTCCTGGGATCGAATTTCTAAATGGATTCATGTTTATATAATAAGGGAGGGGACTTTGCAGGCATGTTTCCGCATTAATCAGTGAGCAAGGGGAAACCTATTTATGGAATTATCGAGATGACATTATTCCCGCACGCAATATACAACCATGCTAAGCCAGGCTTCACGCTATCATTGCGTTCGCTGGGTTACAATCGAATTCATCAGGAAGGGACGGGAGATATGTTTAAGCTGGTTTTGATTAGACATGGAGAAAGTGAGTGGAACAAAGCAAATTTATTTACAGGCTGGACGGATGTAGACTTAACGGATAAAGGCATTCAAGAGGCTCAGCATGCTGGCAGCTTGCTTCAGGAAGAACAGTTCGTCTTTGATATAGCGTATACCTCATATTTGAAGCGAGCGATCAAAACATTGGACTATGTGCTTGAAGAAATGGATTTGCTGTGGATCCCGGTATATAAAACTTGGCAGCTGAATGAGCGTCATTATGGTGCGCTTCAAGGTTTAAGCAAACAAACCACAGCTGAGTTATATGGAGAAGAGCAGGTTAGATTATGGCGCAGAAGTTATGATGTACTGCCTCCTGCTTTGACAAAGGACGATGAACGCTATCCAAAGCATGATCTTAAATATCGCAATATGGATGAGAAGCTTATCCCGTTATCGGAAAGCCTGCAGGAAACCATTGTTCGAGTAAAGGATTATTGGGATAGGGAAATTGCACCACAAATCATGTCTGGTAAAAATGTGATTATCGCTGCACACGGCAATAGTTTGCGATCATTAATTATGTTTCTGGACAATCTGAGTCCAACAGAAATCATTGATTTGAACCTGCCTACGGGCATTCCGCTTGTATATAATCTTGATGACCGATTATATCCAATAGAAAAATATTATCTGGGAAGCGAGAAGCATGTAGAGAGAAAAATTGAGCAGGTTGCTGAGCCAGACAATATTATGGAATAAGTGTGCCAGTTCCAGCCGCCTATATGGCGGCTTTTTTATCGTTCAAATCATGATGTTATAAGCAACTTTTGTGGTGGTCCTTTGCAGAGGTCAAAATTACCATCAATAACTTGAAACGACAATGTAGATAATGAAACCGGGGAAAAACAAAGGAGGGATTTACATGAAAAAGGCAACAGTATTCGCTTTGTCAACATGTTTGTTTTTTGCGGCTTCAGCTATGACTGCATCTGCAGCACCAGTAGAAAAACACGAGCATCAAATGCATGTTAAAGAACACCAAGCTAAGGAACACAAATTGCATGCTAAAGAACACAAACACAAAGCTAAAGAACACAAAATGCGTACTAAAAGCAAAGGAAACAAAATACACACCAAGAGCATTACACCAAAAGCATTGCCGAAAACAGGTTATGGCGGCGTGAGCGAGTAAATTAAAATCGAAAAGAGGAAAATTACTTTTCCTCTTTTCATTTTAAAAAGGATGAGACTGATGAATGTTAATCGAAAATTGATGTTAATTGTATTGCTTACCCTTTCAATGCTGTTGTTCTCAGGTTGTCAACGTCATACGTCGCGATCTCCGGAAATGAAAAATATAGAGCAGCCCCCATTGCAACAAAGTGAAATCATTTCTCCTAAAGAAAATCCCAATGAAACAAAAGAACAAATTGGCAAAGAACAAAAAGCAAAAGAACAAAGTGTATCAGAAAAAAAATCTGTATCTATAATTCCAACTCAAGTGTGGATTCCATCGGTTGGAATAAAGGCTCCTGTTGAGCCCGTAGGACTATTGGAAAATGGGCAGATGGAAGCCCCGGTTTCTAGCAAGGTTGGTGGTGTGCTTACTGAAGGGGTACTGCCTGGACAAATTGGAAGTGCCATAATAGCAGGCCATGTAGATAATTACACGGGACCAGCTGTTTTTTACCCATTAAAAAAATTAAAACCTGGTCAACCTGTGGTGTTATCGGACGATGAGGGGAATTACCTTGTCTTCAAGGTCTTGGCTGTAGAATCGTACCTTACGGCAGAAGCGCCTGTCGACAAAATATTCGGTGATACCGATATGGAACGATTAAATTTAATAACTTGTACTGGGAAATATAACAGAGAAAAGCGCGAACATGAAAAGAGACTAGTCGTTTACACGCGGTTATTAAAATGACAAATACGAAGTTGGGATAATCGGGGGTTATAAACATGGCAAAAGCTCTTTATTTTAGTATATACACAACATTAGCTCTGCTCTTCGGAAGCTCGCAGTTTACAAACATAAATCATTCAGAGGACGAGATAAAAAAGTATATGAATGAGTTATTTGCTGTTCGTTCAAATTTTTTAGTGAATAAAACTGCAAACATGACGAAGTATTACGATCAGGCCCACAGTTCAAGTCGGAATGCCTACCGAGTTGAGGAAAAAAGAAAGACTTATCTAAATACATGGGCAGATTATAGAGGTATTCATTTTACGGATTCACAAAGTAAAATCCGTGTTACCCGAATCCAAGTTGAAGGGGATACTGCGAAAGTGACGTTAGCTCATTCCCAAAAATTAAGCTACATATATGTAGATCAAGTACTGCCTCCGCAATCTTTTGGTATTGGCACTTGGCATGCTGTTACGTTGAAAAAAAAGAACGGGAATTGGACTGTGTTCAAAGAGTGGTATCTTGATCCCATAGAAGAAAATCCTAAACAAATTGATGGGACTCCGGGTGGGAAAGTGTCTTTCCCACGACACAATGAAATCGTGAAGGATAGTAAAAAATACAAAAGGAAGAAAGCTGTTGACTATGCTAATAAATACGCAGGCACGGCTTGGGGTGCAGGCAATAATGGACGATATAACTTCAAATACTTGAATTATAATGTCAAAGGTGGAGATTGCACGAACTTTGCTTCCCAGGTCATTGGTGATCAGGAAGAAGGAGGAGGGCTAAAGATGAGGGGGCCATGGCGTTATCGCTATGGTGGAGGCGGGAGCCGAACTTGGGTTCAGACGGATGCTTTCAAGAACTTTATTGTTCATTCCGATTACGGGAAAGTAATTGCGACAGGAAGTTTCTCTGAGCTTACAAAACCAACAAGCAAACATCCGGAAACCGCTTTTTCAAAACTGTTACCAGGTGATTTAATTGCTCACGTTATGAACAATGATGTAGACCATTTTTCTGTAGTAACAGGATTCGATGATAATGGTTACCCTCTGGTTAATTCGCATAGTGCTGATCGTTATCAAGCACCTTTTGATTTGGGCTGGGATAAGCATACCCAATATATTTTGATTCACATCAATGACTAGTGCGGTTTGGTTCATAAAGTTATAGGGCTCCATTCATAACGCAGTCCCCACAATCATAAGATGGTACGGACAAGTCTTATGTAGTGGAGGAGAAGAATGAGCTCTTCTTTCATCAAAGAAACGATTTTTCGAATATGTGCGATTGTGGTAGTTAAAGCTATCGGCTTGATCGGCAGGGTTTCACTCACAAGACTTATTGGTGCGGAAGGAATCGGGCTGTTTCAGATTGCTTACTCATATTATGGACTCGGTTTAATGTTGCTGACTGGCGGATTACCGACTGCGTTAGCGCTGTTTACTGCAAAGCATCCCCCACACGGCTGGGTTTGGTTTAAAATTTTTACAGTTTATTTGATCATCATTGGGGGATGTGCAACAGCGGTCACATTTTATTATTCCGAAGCCATTGCAAGGTTTCTTGGCAACGAGCAGCTACGTTATTTTATTCACTTTCTTGCGCCAGCCTTCTTCACCGTCCCCATGTTAACTCTGCTTCGCGGTTATTTACAGGGTATCGAATTATATAATGTTATTGCTGTCTCCGAAATTGTTGAGCAAGCAGTTCGAGTGACATTCATGCTGGTTATCGTTACTCTTTTCTTGCCTATAGGTCCAGCAATTGCAGCAGGTAACAGCATGGTAAGTACAACTTTTGGAGCGATATCAGCATTTTTATTATTAATTTCATATTATTTATATGTGAATCGACGAAGTGACAAATCCTCAATTCGTAATATAAATATTAATTATCAAAAAGAACTAAGATGGTTCCTACGCAGTTCTTTCCTGATTTCCATAACCAGATTGCTCATACCTCTCTCTGATGTGCTCGACGCTATAATCATTCCTAGCCGGCTTCAAGTTGCCGGTTATTCATCCTCAGAAGCAACGGCAATGTTTGGGGTCCTGACAGGTATGGCTGCACTTGTGGCCTATATGCCCACCCTGGTTACTGCCGCGCTTTCACATACATTAACCATGAGGATGGTATCAGACTGGCAGGCTAGAAACTATGAGCGTTTTCACCTGCGTACCAGAGTAGCACTCAAGATAAGCTGGGTATGGGGCTGGATAGCGAGTCTCTTTCTTTACGTCTATAACGCAGAAATTTCATTAATTCTGTTTGGCACAATGGAGGCTGCAAAACCCATTCAATTTCTATTTATCATTCCATTGCTTGTCGGTATACGGGAAATGAGCACAAGCATACTGTGGGTCCAAGAGTCTAAAAGAGTACCTTTTATTGGTTTGCTTACGGGTATCAGCGTTTCACTTATCGCTCATTACTATCTTGTAGCGATACCTGGGCTAAATTACAGGGGGGCAAGCATAGCAATACTTATTTTGGAGATCATTGCAGTGGGTTGCAACTTACTTATTATGTTCCCTTCAATGAAAAAGATAAACTATAGCCGATTAATGATAGATGCACTTGTAATCATATCGTTAATGATGGTTGTTAATCATTTCACTCATCAACCGGAATCTGGAATGTTACAGACCATAATCGGAATGATTGTTTATGTTGGATGCAGTTTAATTTATACTGCTTTACGTTTCAAGTCTGCTAGATGACAGGTTTTGGTATCCTATATGTATTAGTCATAATAACAGGTTCTTTCTGGTGTTCATTTGGTTGCAGGGACTAGGGTAGCCCCTGCAGTACTCATTCTTCTCCTGCTTCGGATCGTGGTCGTCTCTTGCGCTTACAAAGTTGCTTCGCTATGGTGTACCCAATAAGATATGCAGCAGAAGAGGTGTTTCCATCCACTGTAAAAGGTACGATGGATGCATCTGCAACAATCAGATCTTTAACTCCATGCACATTCCCTTTACGGTCAACGACTCCTCCTTTTGATAAAGGAGCCATACGCAGAAAGCCCTGCTGATGGTGATTGTGGTCGAAATTTTCTTTAATAAATTCTTCAAGTCTGTTCTCATCGTCGATGATGTCAATTGAAGGTGATACGAGTTGATAAGAAGGATCAATTTTTCTTAACTCCAGCGCAATGTCTTTGATATACGTTCGATAAATTCTTTTTATCGCTTCCATGTCATCCTCATCAGAGAGAAACCCTTCGTCTGCGAGTACGATGTTCAGTGGGTCTTTGCTCTGAATACGGATGGATCCCTTACTCTTCGGCTGCAAGTATAGAATCGCCAACGTCAAATGTTCTTCCGATCCAATGCCAACAAGTTGAACCGCCCTTTGATCATGAATACCCGATGGATCTGGCAGGAAAGCTCCTCCTGTATAGAGAGCGTTCGGATCCAAGTCAGGGAGGGGATGGTCTCTAGAATTGGTAGCAAATACAGCGGTATTTAAAGTATGGTTCTTTAATCTTTGCCCAACATTTGGATTATCAAAGATGACCGGGATTCCCGACTTTTTCAAGATTTTTGCGGATCCAATTCCGGACAGCATCAATAACTGAGGACTGTTGATTCCAGCCGATATGATAACTTTTTTGCTCGAATACGCACGGAAACACTTGCCATCCTTCAAATATTCAACACCTATGGCACGCTTGCCAGAGAATAGAATACGGAGAACCGTAGTCCGAAATTTAACAGTTAATTTTCGGTTGTGAACTCCGCGACCTGTTGGTGTCATAATATCCAAAGACAGGAAGGCTGTGGAAGAGCTTTCCCTGCGGCCATCGGGCTGTTGGTATAGTTGCCAACGAGTGAACGGTCCAAGGGGCGTATTTGGATCATTATAGTCAAGAATGGCAGGATAACCTGTTGCACGCTCGATCGCAGTTGTCAGCTTGTTAGCCATCGGAGTTGGCGTGTCCGGTGCTTGCCTGATGTTAATTCTTCCATGATACCCGCGAGCAGCGGGATCTGTGGTTTCACCATTATAATTCTCCAGAGCTTTGAATCGTCTTGTGGCTTTATCAGGTGACCACTGAGGTCCAAGCAGTCGTTCCCACTTTTCCAGCACAGCAGCTGTTGGTCGTACATATTGTTCACCGTTTATAGAAGAGCCGCCCCCTGACAACCGCCCTGTTGTCCATTCAAAAACGCGTCCATCAAGTCCTTCCTGGGGTATCCCTTCTCCCTGCCAAAAGTAATTCGGAAAGAAACTTTCCTCAAGTTCAAGTGCCATGGATGAATCCTTGATTGGTTTGTCTTTGTCATGATTACCGCCCGATTCCAAAACAAGCACGGAAGTTTGTAAGTCATCAGTTAGTGTCTCTGCGAGTACAGCCCCAGCTGGACCTGTGCCTACGATAATGTAATCGTAAGTTGTTTTTTTATCCATCAACACACTCCTTTAGAAATCAACTAGTTCAGGATATTAATCTATTCAGATAAAGGTGCCTAATTCTGCTGCGGTCAGACCGTGACATCAAGTTTTGTGTTCATAAAGCCTGCAACATACGGTTTGTTGAGAAAGTTTTGAGGGTTTAAAACCTAAAAAAGCGGGGATTGTTGAAGTAAAGAATTAACCGTTGGATAATACTGACATTGACAATCAAGGGTTTTTCCAAAATAATAGAATGTAATTGAATACTGGTACCTTTAAATCAGTCCAGAGAGGCTGGCAAGGGCAGCGGATTTTTATAATCACGCGTAACTCAGGGCATATCCCGTCAGGGAATGTTCTGCGTCTTCGCGCGGGTTATGATGCAAAGAAGAGGCTACTTGTCAGTTTGAGACTTGACGAGTAGCCTCTTTTTTCTGCTTTTTTGGTATCAGGACACTTTAACTGGAGGTATTCTGATGAGCAAACAAGATAAGGAGTTTTCGTGGCAAGCGGTACCGAAAACGCAGAGAAATCATTTTGGGAAGACGTTCTCCGTCATGTTGGCGTTCACTTTCTTCTCGGCAAGCATGTTGGCAGGAGGGACGCTTGGAGTAAGCTTGACGTTCATGGAGTTTATGGGAATTGTGCTTGGAGGTAATTTGGTACTCGGCATCTATACGGGGGCACTCGCACATATCGCGGCGAAAACAGGCCTATCCACCCATTTGCTGGCGAAATATTCATTTGGTAATAAAGGGTCTTACTTGCCTTCATTCCTACTCGGCTTCACACAAGTCGGTTGGTTTGGTGTCGGTGTAGCCATGTTCGCAGTACCGGTTGCGAAAGCGATGGGGTGGAACGTGTACCTGCTGATTTTCTTGTTTGGTCTCGCCATGACAGCATCGGCCATCTTCGGCATGAAGTCGCTAGTTATACTGGGCTATGTAGCAGTTCCGGCCATTGCCATTCTCGGCGGTTACTCTGTATTTAAAGGAGTTAATACACTGGATGGCCTGCAAGGTTTGCTAGATTACACGCCGACTCAGTCACTCACCGCGGCAGCGGCATTGACCATTTGTATTGGGTCCTTCATTAGTGGTGGAACGCTGACACCCGATTTTGCCCGGTTCGCTCAGACGTCCAAGCAGGCAGTTACCGCAACCGTCATTTCATTCTTTCTTGGGAACTCACTCATGTTCCTGTTCGGTGCAGTCGGCGCAATGGCATATAATCTGTCCGATATTTCAGAGGTTATGTTCCTTCAAGGGTTGATCGTCCCTGCAATCATCGTTCTGGGACTGAACATCTGGACGACCAACGATAACGCACTTTACGCTTCTGGGCTGGGTTTCGCCAACATTACTAAAATTTCGAAAAAGTTCTTTGTCATCGTAAACGGCATCGTGGGTACCGTATTCGCTATGTGGATGTACAACAATTTCGTCGGTTTCCTGAATGTACTCGGCGCAGCGATCCCGTCCATTGGTGCCATAATCATCGCGGATTACTTCTTCGTGAAGCGCAGAAACTACAAACCGTTTGCCGAAATGACATTTAAGAATGTAAACTGGATAGCGATGGCCGCTTGGGCTATCGGCGTTGCTTTCGCTCAACTGGCACCGGGAATCACGCCATTGAACGCACTCATCGGTACGGCAGTGACCTACATCGTCTTGATGCTTATTGTTCCTGCCGCCAAAGAATCCACAGAAAAGGGGAAAAACAATGATTATACAGAACGCAAAATTGCGGGGTAAAGAAGGTTTATGGAATATCGTCGTGAAAGACGGGAAGTTCGAGCAAATTACGCAGTCACTGGAAGCAACTGCGAATGAGGAAGTCATTGATGTAAGCGGATCTCTGGTACTGCCGCCATTTATTGAGCCACATATTCATCTGGATACAACGTTAACAGCGGGTGAGCCGGAATGGAATTTGAGCGGTACGCTATTCGAAGGTATTCAGCGCTGGTCAGAACGCAAGGCATTTCTGACACATGACGACGTCAAAACACGTTCCAAAACAGCATTGAAATGGCAGATCGCACAGGGTATCCAGCATGTACGTACACATGTGGACGTTACGGATCCAACCTTGACTGCTGTAAAAGCAATGCTTGAAGTGAAGCAAGAAATGGCGCCTTATGTTGATATTCAACTCGTCGCTTTTCCACAGGAAGGCATTCACTCTTACCCGAACGGTGCAGAATTGCTGGAAGAGTCCTTGAAAATGGGCGTTGATGTCGTTGGTGGTATTCCTCACTTCGAATTTACGAGAGAGTATGGCGTTGATTCGATGAAGGTCGCGTTTGACCTGGCGGAAAAATACGATCGTCTCATCGACATCCACTGCGATGAAATCGATGACGAGCAATCCCGTTTCGTCGAAGTTGTCGCCAAAGAAGCTTACGAACGCGGGCTAGGCTCCCGGACAACGGCAAGCCACACAACAGCGATGGGATCTTATAACGATGCTTATACTTACAAATTGTTTAGATTGCTGAAGATGGCTGACCTGAATTTTGTCTCCAATCCATTGGTTAACATCCATCTGCAGGGACGCTTTGATACCTATCCGAAGAGAAGAGGGCTGACGCGCGTTAAAGAGCTTCAGGAAGCCGGTCTTAATGTGTGTTTCGGTCATGACGACATCTTTGATCCATGGTATCCGCTAGGAACGGGGAATATGCTTCAAGTACTGCACATGGGTATCCATGCATCACAGCTGCTCGGCTACGACCAAATCGTGAATTCGATTGATCTCATTACGAAGAATAGTGCAAGAACGCTGCATATCGAGGATAAGTACGGCATAGAAGAGGGCAAACCTGCGAACTTTATCGTTCTTGAAGCAGAGAACGAATATGAAGCCATTCGCAAACAAGCTGGTGTGCTGTATTCCTTCAGAGAAGGACGCAAAATCGCGGAAACGAAGCCGCGTGACACATCGATCATTCTTGAAGGCGGTCTGGAGAAGGTTACTTTCAATAAATAATTTATTATGTATTAAAATCCGTGGATTTCCGCGGATTTTTTTGGTTTAACGATGCCGTACACGATGGCAGACGCAAAGCTTAACACAGAGAGGAGGGGGCTAGCAGCCTCCTCCTACTCGATCCTAAATCATTTTAATGCTGCAATTTCCGGAAGACTCTATAACTTCTTTGAGCGCATTCGGAGATGGCAATGGGGTGGAAGCCGCTGACATCGGCATACAACGTATCGTTTAGCGGCGAGATCCACTTCTCAGGAAGTGACGACGCTCCAAGCGATGCGCCAAGAATGGAACCGACGGTGGCGCCATTGCAATCGGTGTCCCAGCCACCAAGTACGGCTGTCGTAATGCCTTTCTCAAAATCCCCGCCGGAATGAATGAGCGCAGCCGCGCATAATGCAGCATTATTGTTGGTATGAACAGGGTGATAGTGCTTAAATGCTTCCCATATTTTACTGACCAGTTCTAATTGGTCTTTCGTTTCCTCAGCTATGTTGACCGCTAATGCGATATCTTCTGCAAGGCGGCTGTGTTTCGGAATTTCACTCAATCCGATCTCAACAATTCGCTTTACATCACTTTCAATGAATGCGGCGGCAATCATAGCTGAGCAGAACATGGCACCGTAAATACCATTCTTAACATGGGAGAAGGAAGCATCCCGCCAAGCAAGCTCAGCTGCAAGCTGGGGCTGGCCGGCAGCACCGTATGCATAGCCGTCGACACGAATTTGGGCGCCGATCCATTCGCGGTAGGGATTCAAATAAGAACGACCCCAATGGATATGTTTCTCCCAGTCGTCTGGCCGATCGCCGCTAATATGTGAAGTGACGCGAGCGAAATTAAGATAGGACTGTGCTTCAGCCGTGAATACCTGCCCGAATGTCAAATGACGATGCCACAGCTTGCCCACATCCCAGGAGTTGAAATCAAGCCCGCGCTCCTCAAGCATGAGCAGTCCAAGAACGGTATAACGAATATCATCGTCTGTTTCCATAAAGCGAATGTTTTCCCGGCAGCTGGCCAAGCTGCTCCATCTTGCTATCTCGATACCGTACTCGGCTTCTGCAGTTGATTCGCCTGGTGTGTAGTGACGAATCGGCCATTGCCCCGCGCCTTCGAACCACAACTTCACATTGTGCCAGCCGGGACTTTCGCCGGTACCTTGCATGAAGGAAGGAGCTTCGAGAGGTTTTCCGAGCGCACAACCAGCCGAACGGCCGAGCCATGCACCATGAAATTTATCCTGCCATTTAAGTTCATCCCAGTTTCCGGACAGTAATCTCGGTCCATCCGGACGTTCGGCGCGAATGGCTTCCAATTCCGACGGCTCGATATACTTGAAATCCACACGTGGTTCAAGAGCCATTAAAGCCTGGTATACTTCCATTAGCTTTGCTTCGTCTGTGCCGGCCGCTTCCAGACGTTCGGACATCCCTTCTACATTACAGCCTTCTTCTCCGCGCTGTTTTATTTCATCCCGAACTAATTCCCTCATTCCAATCCATTTCGTCATAACGGTTGCCCTCCTGAAATACATGAAATCAATGTATGCCTTGATTATAACCAGCCATGCCGGCAATGGCTTCTCAAATTAGGAAAGCGTTATTCTCATTTTTTGTTCATTCCATAACTCCCATCGATTGCCGATAACGGATCGGAGACATGCCGACAGTCTCTTTAAAGACGCGGTAAAAGGTCGGCAAGCTTTGAAAGCCGCATTCGAATGCAATATCAGCAACAACTTTGTCCGTTCCTGCCAATTCCCGCTTGGCAGCCTGGATACGAAGTAAGGAGACATATTCCGAGAAACGGTAACCCGTCGTTTCCAGAAACGCTCGGCTCACGCGCGAGATGCTTAAACCAAGTTCATCAGCTAATTCCCCTAAGCTAACCGGCTCATTGTAACGATGCTCGACCAAAGCGGCAAGCGATTGCACCTGGAGAACGGAATGCACCATATGATGACGCTCATCATCGGATAGCAAACCGTTGTAATGTCGAAGAAGACGGCCGCACAGCTGAATGAGCGCGCTTTTGGCCATGACCAAATACCCCGGGGACTTCTCTCGCAGTTCTTCCGCTATAGCCAGTACCCAAGGAGTGAGCTGTTTGGCGAGGGGGGAATCGCCAATGATATGATTGCAAAAATGATTGGAGCGATAGGAGAATGGCAGCAGCAGCCCAGGCTCCTCAGCTAGCAGCAGCGCGGGATCAAAGTTAATAAAGAGATAGTGGCTCGGGTCGTCGGGGTCAGATTGGGCAATATGCCGTTCTTCACTATTGACCAGAAATAAGTCGCCAGGTTTAGCTGCATATTGTTTGTTCCCAAAGAAAAAATAGCCTTTGCCTGTTAAACAGAGGCCGATCTCCAGACTCGCGTGCACATGAGGCGGCTGCCGATAAGTGGCAGGGGTCCATTCGAAAGCATTGATAGCAATGGGATGGTCATAGGCAATATGAAGTTTCATTATGATCCAACACCTCCAGACAATAATGAATTTCTATGCTAAGTATATAGACATGGGATGCATTCAACCAGATACTGTTATTTACTTTCATACATACATATTGAGGTGTTTCTAAATGAAAAGTAAATGCCATCGTTGTATACGTCAATCATGGGAATTATGTATTTTTGCCTGGTGTCAAGAGGTGTATACGAAAGTAAAGACTAGTATATAGAACAGCGTGGGGCTTCTTTTTATACTTGAAATATGAAATACTGCAGTATCATTTGCAGCGAAAACTATAACGAAATGTACCGGAGGGGTAAAATTTGAAGAGCAAAAAGGCACTTGTCATGATCTCCTTGACGCTTGCATTGGCGATTACGGGCTGCGGGTTCAAAACGTCGTCTGAGCCAAACCAACCATCTGGAAATTCCAAGGAACCAATTGAAACAACAGACACAGGAAACAGCAATGATGTCATTGAGGTCTCAACGGTTTCGCCAAGCGATCCTTACTTGAAATTTGACGAAGGGGAGAGCTTTGACAAAAACTCCGTTTATGATGCTTATGAAAAAGATATCGGTGTCAAAATTACTAATAAATGGATTGCCGATGTAAGTCAATTTAAGGAAAAAGTGAAAATCGCGATTGCATCCAATGATATTCCGGATTTCATGCTTGTCAACGCAGCACAGCTTAAAGAGCTAACTGAAGCGGATATGATTATGGATCTGACAGAGGTTTATGATCAGCATGCTACGGAAGAGACCAAAAAGTTTCTGACCGTTGACGGCGGCCTGCAAATGAAAACAGCGATGATCGACGGAAAAATGATGGGTATTCCAAGCTCATATAACCCGTTCAACTATCAGTACTTGTTCGTTCGTACGGACTGGCTGAAAGAACTGAACCTGCCTGAGCCTAAAACGATGGATGATCTCATTGAAATTGCCGAAGCGTTCAAAGCGAAAAATCCTGGTGGTACAAAACAAGCTTACGGTATTGCGGTTAGCAAGAATCCATTTAGCACAGAGACAGGCGTTACCGGTCTGAGAGCGTTCTTGAACGGCTACCATGCTTATGAAAATATCTGGATGGAGGACGGGAACGGCGGTTTGATGAACAGTGATATTCAGCCCGAGATGAAGCAGGCTCTTGGAGCGCTGCAAGACATGTTCAAAAAAGGGTTGATCGATCCTGAGTTTGCCGTTAAAGATACGGAAAAAGCCGCTGAGCTCATCTATGACGGCAGCATCGGCATGGTATTCGGCGCTTCCTGGACACCGGCGCAGCTTGTGCAGGGCGCTGTGAAAGACGGCAAGGTTGTTCAAGAATGGGGAGCGTTCCCGATCCCTTCAATCGATAATAAGCCTACTTTGAATCAAATCGGCCTTGGCGTTGACGAGTACTATGTAATCTCCAAACAAGCCAAGCATCCGGAAGGCGTTATCAAATTGCTGAACCAATACATCGTTTTAACGCAGTCTAATCCAACAGAAGAACAAAAGGTTTACGAATACGGTAAAGATGGGGTAGAAAAAGGAGCTAACTACTGGTTGCTTAACCCGCTTCGTGTAGGTAGACAAATCGATAATAATGGGGAGATCTTGCCGAAAGCGATCGAAACAAAAGATGCTAGCATTTTGGAAACAAAAGACCAAAAAACGCGTTATGAGCGTGCAATGAAATATGTTGACGGCAGCGATATCACCATGTGGTGGGAGTACCTGATTTCGGGTCCGAACGGTGCGGTATCGCATAACCCTAAAATCCTGCAAAATAAAGAATACCTGCAAAACAAGTTCTACGGCGCGCCTACTCCGACGATGGCAGATCGTCAAGAAATCTTGACGAAGAAACGTGATGAGATATTCATCAAGATCATGATGAACCAAGTATCCGTAGACGAGTTCGATAAATTCGTTGAAGAGTGGAAGAAGCTTGGCGGCGATGAAATCACGAAAGAAGTGAACGAGTGGTATAAATCGCTTCAATAGAATCTGTGGCGGTGGGAGGGATTGATTCTATGCAATCCCTCCTTTTTTCAAGAACAATCAGGTTCTTGAGCAAGGAATGCACAGCATGAAAAGTGAATCAGCGAGGTGAAGATATGAAACTGACGCGCATATGGAAGAAGGAATGGCCGCTTCATTTGATGCTGCTGCCAGGTTTAGCTTTTATTGTTATTTTTAGTTACATTCCGATGTCAGGAATCATGATGGCTTTTCAAAAATATGTACCGAATAAAGGGTTGTTCGGCTCTCCATTTATCGGATGGAGGAACTTCCAGCTGTTAATGGATTATCCGGATATCGGTCGTATCTTTTTTAACACGGTCTATATTGCCGTAATGAAAATCCTTGCCGGTTTGTTCGTGCCGATCACCATTGCTATTTTGCTTAATGAATTACGTAGAGAGTGGATGAAAAGAACGTTCCAAACCCTGGTCTATCTGCCCCATTTCTTATCCTGGGTGCTGCTGAGCGGTATTTTGGTCGACATTTTATCTCCTTCCTCCGGCATATTGAACCAACTGCTTGGATGGTTCGGCATGAAGCCGATTTTCTTTCTTGGCGATAATAACTGGTTTCCTTATGTCATGGTTATCTCCGATGTATGGAAAGAATTTGGATTTGGCACCATAGTTTATTTGGCGGCGCTAACAGGAATCAATCCTACGCTTTATGAAGCCGCTCAAATCGATGGCGCAGGCCGCTGGAAACAAACGCTTCACGTGACGCTGCCGGGCATGATGCCGATCATTATCCTTATGCTTACGCTTAATATCGGCAATGTGCTGAATGCCGGATTTGATCAAATATTTAACCTGTACAGTGCACCGGTTTATGAAAGTGCTGATATCATTGATACTTTTGTCTACCGCATGGGGATCCAGCAAGCTCAGTTCGGATTTGCCACAGCTGTCGGTTTATTGAAATCCGTCGTATCCTTTATTTTCATTTCCGTATCCTACGTACTCGCATACCGACTAGCGAATTACCGCATTTTCTAATAGCGAAAAAGTCGGTGATTCAGAAAGGAGACAGATCGTGGTCATTAAACCGTCATTCGGAAGAAGAGCTTTTCTCGTATGCAATCTAATTTTTCTAGCCTTTATATCGTTTTTATGCTTAATGCCTATTATTCATATTTTGGCAATTTCCTTTAGCTCGGGTTCAGCTGCGGCAGCCGGCAAGGTGGGGCTGTGGCCTGTAGAATTTACAACGGCAGCTTATGATAACGTGTTCGGCAAGCCTGAATATTTAAGAGCTTTTGGCATTTCTTTTCAACGGGTTGTTGTCGGGACGGCATTAAGCATGCTGTTAACGATTATTACGGCGTATCCTTTATCCAAAGACAGCAATACGTTTCGTTTAAGAACCGTTTATGCCTGGATCTTCGTGTTTACGATTTTATTCAGTGGCGGATTAATCCCTACCTATTTAACAATTAAAAGCTTGGGACTTATTGATTCTCTCGGAGCGCTAGTGTTTCCGATGGCGATTAACGTGTTCAACGTCATTCTGCTATTGAACTTTTACCGCAATTTGCCCAGAGAGCTTGAGGATGCTTCACGGATAGACGGAGCCGGACATTTTTTAACACTTTGGAAAATATATGTTCCGCTATCGTTGCCCGCACTGGCAACAACGGGGCTGTTTACGATGGTCGGGCATTGGAATAGCTGGTTCGATGGCATGCTTTATATGAATCATCCGGAAAATTATCCACTGCAAACCTTCTTGCAAACCGTTATTATTAAGATGGACTTCCGATTTCTAAAATCAGAAAATGTGGAACTCATGCTCCAGCTGTCTGACCGTACAAGCAGAGCAGCACAAATCTTCGTTGCGGCTTTCCCTATTCTTATTGTCTATCCATTCTTGCAGCGGTTTTTCATCAAAGGCATTGTGATGGGAAGTGTAAAAGAATAGACAGGAAGGTCGTAGATCTCAGGCACAGGAGAACAAACGATGAAAAGTATATTCTTGTTACAGGATTCCTCTATATTCAAAAAGATCATGGCTGCCTTTTTGGCGGCCTTACTGCCGCTTATGGCGATTACCTGGATGATCAATGAGCAAGGAGCCAATCATATCCGGAGTGAAATATCCGATTCGATTTTGAATACGACGCGGTTTTATTTAGATTCTCTGGATCAGGAAGTAGAGCGGATCAGCCGATATTTACCTAACTACGTCATGGACAGGGATTTAATGGAGGTGGCGGCGACAGGCGAACAGATGAACTCCTATGACCGGTCGTATAAAATATTGGATATTCAGCACCGCCTGGATTTGATGAAAAATTCCAGTCCGTTTATTCGCGAGGCGAAGGCGTACATTCCGCTTATTGAGCGCACCGTGCTGAGCAACAGCTTTGAAACCAGGCTGAATTCGGAAGAATATGAAGCGATGCAGTCAGACAAGAAGCTTTATACGGAGCCCTTTATTTATTGGAAGGACCGGCTGTTTATTACGATGCAGTACCCTGCAAGCAAAAAAGACCCGCTCTATGTGGTAGGCGTAGAGCTCTCAACCGGCAAAATGAAAGAAACATTAGCGCAAATCGGCAATAACAGGGGAGGCCAATCTGTATTATTTAATCTGGAGCGCGGCTGGGAAATCGATAGCGGTTCCGATCTTGAATTACATGAATTGATGAAGCAGCTGGCTCTTGAAAAACAGACAGGGAAAGTGGATGAAGGCTATGATACCATCCATTATAAAAATAAACGATATCTAACCGTATTCAAGTATTCCAGTCTCTGGAATTCATACATGGTAACGAGCATACCCGAAGAGATGATTCTCGGTTCGCTGCAGGTATATAAAGCATTGTTTTGGTGGGCTTGCGCGCTTGCTGTTTTTATATTTTTATTCTTTACTTATTTTTTAATCCGGCTGATATACCGTCCGTTGATCAAGCTGGTGCGTTCTTTCCGCCGCATGCAGCAAAACGAGCTGGAGCCGATCTTGATCGACCGCAGGAAGGATGAGTTCGGCTATTTATACCAGGCTTTTAACGATACTGTGAAATCTTTGAAGACACTGATTGAGGAAAATTATGAGCAGCAAATTCGCAATCAGCGTTCGGAGCTGAAACGATTGCAATCGCAAATTAATCCTCATTTTTTATATAATTGCTTCTTCGTCCTTTGCCGTTTGATTAAATCCGATAGCCAGAAGGAAAAAGCCTACCAGTTCTGCTTATACATCGGGCAATATTTTCAGTTCATTACCCGTCATCATGATGACGACATTCCGCTGGAGATGGAGCTTGAGCATTCCCGCACGTATGTGGAGATGCAGTCGATCTGTTACGGGGATCGCATCCAAGTGTTGTTTGAAGTCGAAGCCCAGCCGATTAAAGTCCCCCGATTGATCTTGCAGCCTATTATTGAAAATGCTTACAAGTACGCCCTCGGTAATATGCGCGGCACGGGCGAGCTATGGGTGCACAGCAAGCTGCGAAATGATGCTTTTTACATTTACGTAGAAGATAACGGCGAGTTCATGACGGACGAGGAGATTGAAGCGCTTGACAAGAGGCTTCGTTATTCAACTAACCTGATGGAGGAGACAACCGGCCTCCTAAATGTTCATCGCAGAATTCGGCTTCGTTATGGAGAAGAGTATGGGATTACCGTATCACGTTCTGAGCTTGGCGGGCTTCAAGCTATTATTAAACTGAGTTTGAACTAAGGAGGAATCGCCATGTACAGGCTTTTAATCGTGGATGATCTGCCGATCATTGTAGATGGTCTTCTGGAATTGTTCGAGAAGACGGAGCATTTGGAGCTTGAAGTCATGAAGGCCTATTCCGGCGAAGAGGCGCTTGAGGTGCTGTCCCATCATCGGGTGGATATTGTGATTTCGGACATTAAGATGTCTGGTATAGAAGGCATTGAGCTGCTGCAGGAAATCAAATCACAGTGGCCGGCGTGCAAAGTTATTTTATTGACAGGGTTCAACGATTTTCACTATGCGAAGAACGCCCTTACATTTGGTGCCTTTGATTATTTGCTGAAAGTGGAAAGCGATGAGAAGATCATACATACCGTTGAACGGGCGATAGATGAAATTGAAGTGGAACAGGGTCAGGCGCAAATGATCTTGCGGGCCCAGTCCAAAATGAGGAAAGCGATGCCTTCCTTGCAGAAGGAGTATATTTGGGGCTTGCTTCAAGGCAAGACGATGACGGAGCCGCAGCTTGGGGACGCTTTTGCGGAAATGGACATACCGCTCGACGCATTGCTGCCTGTCTATTTGCTGATTTGCCGGATTGATGCATGGAAAGAAATGTTCACGGCGCCGGACAAGGCTTTGCTCGCTTACGCTATTCAGAATATCAGCGATGAGTATTTATCAGCCCATGTACGCTGCTTCTCCGTCGTCTTTGATATGAACAAAATGGTATGGATCTTTCAACCTAAAGCCGGACCGGAGTTAACGGCGGATACCGGTACGATGGAATGGACCAGAGCATACCGCTATGTGAGCGGGAATTTGGAGACGATCCAGGCGACCTGCAAAAAGTTGCTGAGCCTCTCCATATCTTTTCTTATTGGCAGCGAGGCAGTCCCATGGAATCGGCTGTCGGATCGTTTTCATACAATGAAATACGGCCTTATGCAAGGTCATGGCTTGTTCCATGAGGTCATCATGACAGATCAAGATCTTCAGAAGTCCGTTGAAAAAGAGAAGGCGAAAGGCTATCATGACAGCTTTTTTCACGCTCGCGTACAGCTGCTTATGAGCTGTCTTGAAAATAATCACCGCGAGCAGTTTCATCATCTATTTGTTGAATTGACAGACATCTGGAACGATCCGGATAGCCCCTATGAGCGCAAGGTTGAGTTGTACCATTTTCTATCTGCCGTATTTCTGGCGCATTTGCACAAAAATAAAGATATGCGAGAGTATATGAATACTCAGATTAATTTGGATAAACTGTTCCGCCAAGAGGAGACTGCTTCGTGGACAGATCTCATTCCATACTATTGGCAAATTGCGGACTGCTTTTTTGAATGGAATGCGATTAGAGGGACCGAGCTTCCGATGGAGGTCGTCAATAAGGTGCATCGTTATATAGAGGAGCACATTGCGGATGATATATCCCTAACTGCTATTGGGGATTATGTCAGCTTGAATCCATCCTATCTATCAAGGCTTTACAAACAGATCACAGGAATTGGGCTCTCTAAATACGTAAATGATTACCGTAATGTCATTGCAAAAGACATGCTGCTCAATACATCCATGAAGGTCAATGAAATTGCGGCCAAGCTCGGCTATAATTCAGCGCTTGCCTTTATCCGCTTCTTTAAGAAGCAAAATGATATGACGCCGCAGGATTTTCGAACGCTTCGCACCGAAACCATGCACCAAGGTCAATAAATGTATATGGAATGTAAGCAATGATCTATTTTGATGCACGGAGTCACCCCTTACAATGAAATTAGGATGCAATTGTACATGCAAGGGGGACTAACATTGAGAACATTAACGGCTGTACTATTAGGCGCAGGCAGTAGAGGTAGATACATCTATGGACCATATGCGGAGAAATTTCCGAATGAGCTGAAGTTTGTTGCAGTAGCCGAGCCGGATGATGAACGCAGACAACGTTTTGCAGAGATTCATCAAATCGCTGAAGAGCATGTTTATGATTCTTGGGAACAAGTATTCGAGCAGGGAAAAATGGCCGACGTGATGATTATCTGCACGCTGGATCGTATGCATTATATACCGACTTTGAAAGCGCTGGAGCTTGGCTACCATGTCATGCTGGAGAAACCGATGTCGCCGAATGTTCGGGAATGCATAGAATTGGAGCAAGCTTCCCTTAAGCTTAAGCGTTTGCTGGTGGTTACGCATGTGCTTCGATATTCCCCGTTCTGGTCGGGTATCAAGAAATGCATCGAGGATGGGGAGCTCGGGGCAATTGGCACCATTCAGCTGACAGAGAACGTAGGCTATCACCATATGGTTCATAGCTACGTTCGCGGCAATTGGCGCAATTCCGAGGAAACAAGCCCGATGATTCTGGCCAAATCCTGCCATGACCTGGATCTCATCTCCTGGCTGATGGATGAGCCGTGCACAGCGGTCAGCTCCTTTGGCTCATTGCTTCATTTTAAAGCCGAGAACGCGCCGGAGGGTGCTGCCGACCGCTGCATTGATGGTTGTGAAGTGGAGAGGGAATGTGCTTTTTCTGCAATTAAAATGTATTTGGAGCAACCTGCTGATCATTGGGCGCGCTATATGACGCACGATTTATCACAGGAAGGCATTATCCGGGCGCTTAAGGAAGGACCGTTCGGCCGCTGCGTCTATCGCTGCGATAACAATGTTGTCGATCATCAGGTCGTCAATATGGAATTTGCCAGCGGCGCCAACGCTAATTTTATTATGTCGGGATTAACCCAGAGCGGTACTCGCCGTGTGCAGATTATGGGCACGCAAGGAGAGATCATTGGCGACATGGATAAGGGCTCATTTACGCTGTACCGCTATACGACGGGTGAAGAGATTGAAATTAAATGCAGCGTGCAGGGAGACGGCCACGGCGGAGGCGATGAGCGCATGGTGAGCTCCTTCCTCAAAAATGTACATAAGTTCGACCGTAACCCGTCTCAAGGCCTTACATCGGCTACAGCTTCCTTGCAAAGCCATTTAATTGCCTTCGCTTCCGAACGATCCCGTTTGCAGCAAGGCAGAAGCATCAAGCTGACCGAGATGTATGAGAAGGAAGAAGCGGGCGTTTAATTGTTGAAGTCTGCGGAACTATGCGGCAAAGACAAAATAGAACAGAATTACTTGCCGTGCAGTAACCATGGCGGACATCCGCGGCGTCGGGGGTTGGGAAGTGCGTACCCCGGACGCCGCACAAGTTCGCGACAAAGAAGGGAGTGGGGAATGAGATTTCATGGTTTATGAAAGCGATTACAAGTTAAGCGTGTGCCGAATATGTGAAAGGGGGGATTCATTTAGGTATTCATCACAAAGTGGTTAAAGATTTAGGTAGTTCTACACTCGAGAATAAAAAAGGAGTTGACCCAGATGATTTCGAATAGGAAATGGGGATCCGCCCTGTTCGCAGCTGTATTGCTGCTTGCACCGATTTCTACGGTGCAGGCAAAATCGCCTGTTCCGGTTAGTGCGCAGGCGGGAGATGCAGACCAGGCGACATCTTCGCCTGTGAAGGAGGCGCAATTCCGCAATCTTGCAGCCGACCTCCCTTATGAATGGTCTGAAGCTCCGGAAGCTTCGCATCCCGATGACGGATACAAGCTCACGGACGGAAAATACGGCACATTGGATATGAATGATCCGGCATGGGTAGGGCATGTGCGTGGAAAAACGCGGGAAGTCGTCTTTGATCTCGGTGAGGAAAAGTCAATCGGAAAGATCACAGCTCATTTCTTTCAAGACTATCCTACCAACTCGATCCTCGTACCTTTGACGGTATCGATGTATGTCTCCGACGATAAAGAACATTGGGGACTGTTATCCCATAACGCCACCCAGCTGCTCTGGGGGGAGGGACCGCCAAGACAGGAGACCTTTGAATGGGACGGCAGCCGGGATGGAATCAAGAGCGGGAATACAGGCGGCAAGCTAGCTTATGCCCGTTATGTTAAAGTAACCTTTACCATGCATCCTTCGCAATGGAGCTACATTGACGAAATCGAAATTATGGGTACAGACGGCAAGGCAAAAGAGGCCGTAAAGGTTTCAGCCGAGCAGCCTCATTTTTTGGAGCCGAGTGAAGCTACCGCGGGTATTCGAAATCTGAATTTGCTGTATAACGGACAATATGCAAATGGTTTAGGTGATTGGAACAAGGAACGGATCATCCCTAACATCAGTTATGTAAATCAAGATGGCGAGCCTGTCGACTGGCTTTTTGACGGGATATTATATCTCGGACTGGCTTCGCATGCCGGCCGTGACTTCGGTGTCGGACAAACGATCCTGGAGGACTGGAACTGGTATTTGGATAAAACCTTCGCAGCCGCGGGGGATATGCAGCAGTTGAATGAGGCTACAGTGGAAGTCGGAGCCAAGCTGAACCAGCCTGATCATAAAATGAAGGTTGTGCTCATGATTCCGAACCCGGGGGAATACGTAAATGACTTTGGCGACGTTGACGGTGACGGGGTATCCGAAAGCTTTAACGACTCGGTTGTCGGCAAAGAGAAAGCGCTCGAAAACCGGATAAAAGTGATGCAGTGGTGGCTGGATCAGGTCCGTCAAAGGTGGCAGGAGGCGAACTATTCCAATCTGGAGCTTGTCGGGATGTACTGGCTGGAAGAACAAATTAGCACAAGCGATACAGGTCCGGATTTGATCAAAGCTGTAAGCAGCAAAGTCCATGACATGAACTTGAAATTTTTCTGGATTCCTCACTCTTTGGCTTATAAAAGCTTTATGTGGAAAGAAGTAGGGTTTGACGCTGTGGCGCTTCAGCCTAACTATTTCTTCGGCGGAACGGATTCCGACCGCTTGGAAGATGCCGCGAACCTGGCTAAGCAATATGGGATGTCAAACGAGCTTGAGTTTGATGATCGGATGCTGACGGACAGTGTATTCCGGAACCGCTATATCGATTATTTGAACAGCGGTGTTGAAACTGGCTTGATGCAGAATGGATTTAGAGCTTATTACCAAGGCAATAATGCCATTTATAATTTAGGGGTAAGCAAGGATCCCGACCTCCGTCTAATGTATGACTGGCTGTACCAGTTCGTGAACGGAACGTACAAGATTGACAGCAGCCCGACGATGGAGTCGATGGAGGAGCTTGTACAGAGTTATATCACGGCGAATGAAATCAATTCAGTTTTTGGCAATGAGTTGTTGTATCGTTTGCAGAACATTAAGCTGCTTCTAGGGCAAAATAAGCCGAAGGACGCCGTAACATATTTGCAGGATTTCCTCGCACACATTCATGATCCGGCCGTGCAAGCGCAAGGGTTGATTTCGGCACCGGCAGCAACGGTAATTGATACTTACGCCAAAATTCTCATGGAAACTTGGTCTGACGACTGGGGCTTTAGTAATCTGGCTCAAGGTCTAAGCTATACCATTTCACGACCGCCTAACAGCAGCTATCCCGATTCAGGAAATGAACTGACGAACGGCCTATTCGGCGGAACGGATTTCAGCAACGAGCAGTGGCAGGGTCATGCGGGAAGCGCCTATCCAGAGGAACGAAGCCGCACCATCACATTGGATATGGGCCGCAACAAATCGATCGGATCAATTAGGGCTCATTTTCTTCAGGATCAAGGTCCCGGCATCTATTTCCCTCAGTACGTTACTTATTCCGTTTCAACTAACGGTCAAACGTGGAGCAAACTGGCAACCGTTTCTCCGCCGCAGGCACAAGGTGACGCTTCGGCCGAATTCCTGAGATGGAGTGGATCAGTAGACGGCGTGCCGGGGAAAGCGGGAGCCGATAAAGTGTATGCCCGCTACGTTAAGGTCGAATTTCCGGTCGACGTCTGGGTCTTCCTTGATGAAATTGAAATTCTTGGCCTTGACGGCAAGGTGAATGGAGCCGTAGTTTTGCCGCCGAAGCCGTAAACACCGGGCATCCGGCAACAGTAGAGAATTCCACAAAAACGCTGTCGCGTTATGATGCACAATAAATTACAATTCCTAATGAAAGCCATGGGAGCAGCGTTGTTTTTCACGCTGTGACCCATGGCTTCTGTTTATAGCTCTTGCTACTACCTACATAGATTACATAACTTTTCTTATAGTTTGGATAGCATTGATTTCATAGCCCTCAGGTTGCCGCAAAGGCTCTCTGAGGGTTTTTTGTATAAATTTAAGGTTGTTGTAAGGTTGGGATTAAGACGGTGTAAGATTCGGCCTTTAAGATTGGATTTACATTCATGAAACCCAAGGATTAAGGAGAGACACCATGAAAACCATACTGCAAGCAATAAACGTAAACAAAACCTTTGGCACAAAAGGAAATCTATATACGGCGCTCCAAAACATCAACCTGAGCATTGAAGAAGGGGAGTATGTCGGCATTATGGGCCCATCCGGTGCTGGGAAATCAACGCTCCTGAACATCTTCTCGACGATTGATACGCCGAGCACCGGCGAGATCACAATTGATGGACAAAACATCGTTGCCATGAACGAGGAAAAGCTGTCCGATTTCCGCCGCAATAAGCTTGGATTTATTTTTCAAGACTACAATCTGCTAGATACGTTGACGGTCAAGGAAAACATCCTGCTTCCGCTGGCCCTTTCCAAAGTTCCTGTGGCTGAGATCGAAAAGCGGGTTGAGGAAATCGCCGATACGTTTGGCATTCGCGAGATTCTCGATAAGTACCCGTACCATATTTCGGGTGGTCAAAAACAGCGTGCAGCGGCGTCACGGGCAATCGTGTCGAATCCGAGCCTGATTTTGGCGGACGAACCTACCGGTGCGCTCGATTCGAAATCGGCGACCGGTCTTCTGGAAAGCTTGAGCAAGCTAAATCAGCACAATCAAGCGACCATCCTGATGGTTACTCACGACGCCTACGCGGCTAGCTACTGCAAGCGGGTCATTTTTATCAACGACGGCCGGCTGTTCAAAGAGCTCCATAAAGAAGGCATGACAAGGCAAGACTTTTTTGGACAGATTATTGAAGTTTTGGCGACGCTCGGAGGTGGTCATCATGACGCTATTTAAGATCGCCGGGAAGAACATCCGAAAGAACTTCACGAATTATTTTCTTTATTTCGCCTCCATGATATTCAGCATTGTCATATATTTTACGTTTGTGTCCTTGAAATACGACAGCACCATCGCATCCGCATCGGAAGGATCGCAGAAGATTAGCTCGGCTTTCAGCGGGGCGGCGGTCGTGCTGATCGTTTTCGTGGCGGTGTTCATCTGGTATTCGAATTCGTTTTTCACACGCAAGCGCAAAAAAGAGGTGGGGCTGTACTCGCTGCTTGGCGTCCGTAAAAAACAGATCGGACGGATGATGTTTTATGAAAATTTCCTGATGGGCATTCTGGCCCTGATCGTGGGAATCGCGCTTGGAGCGGTGCTTAGCCGGTTTTTTGTGATGATTCTGATGAAGGTGATGGGTTACGCCGTCGTGGCGAACTTCTCCATTTCCCCGGCTGCGATCTTGAATACGTTCCTGGTGTTCATGATCATTTCGCTGATCACGTCGGTCCAAGGCTATCGCTTGATTTACCGTTTCAAGTTGATTGAGCTGTTCAGGGCAGATCAAGAGCGTGAGAAAGAGCCCAAGTCTTCCCTGATCATTGCGTTATTATCCATAGCGCTCATCGGGTTCGGCTACTGGCTTGCGCTGCAAAATATGCTTACGTCCAAGGCATGGGCGACCATCGGGTATATGCTCACGCCGCTCGTTATTTTGATCTCAGTCATTCTGGGCACATACCTACTGTTTAATACCTTGACCGTTACACTGCTGAAGCTGGCCCGCAGACACAAAACGAGCTACTGGCGTGGCCTGAACCTGATCGGGACTTCCCAGCTGCTGTATCGGATGAAAGGCAACGCGCGGACGCTCACCATCATCGCTGTGCTAAGCGCAACGACGCTGACAGCAGTTGGAACGGCGTACAGCACGTATTACAACACCCGGACGAACGCGGCAGTTGCGAATCCGAACAGCTATATGTTTATCGGGGTGGACAGTACGGTCACAGAAAAAGTTGATAAGGCGATCGAGCAGGCTGCGGGGCATAAAGTGCTGTACCATGAGTCCATTCCTCTCCTTGAGGTAGATGCGGACACCTCCGGCCTAAATCATGCTCAAGGATCAGATGAGCAGTCGTTTACCGTCATATCAAGCAGAGATTTTAACCGGTTGGCCAAGCTGCAGGGGCGGGACGACACCATAAGCCTTGAAGGCAGCGAGGCCGCAGCGCTCGAACCTGCCTATCTGGAAGGATTTTCGCCAGAGTATGTCGGTTCGACGATCAAGCTTAAGGGTGAAGGGATCAATGAAAGCCTCCAATTCAAAACATTAAAAAAATACAATGTGCTGAATCTTGGAACGGTCTACTCCACCATTGTCGTCAGCGATGACATGTTTGAGGATCTTAAGTCGAATGTCAAGTCCATGGCTGCCGAAGCTTACAGCATCACGCATCAGGACAAGGCGAAAGAGCTGACAAAGCAGCTGGAAGAGATTTTACCGGAGAAAGCCGGGCTTTCGAGCTTTTACAGCGTATATTCACAGGGAATGGAATCTTCTGGCCTCTTGATGTTTATGGGTGGATTCCTCGGCCTCGTGTTCCTGGCAGCAACGGGCAGCATCATTTACTTCAAGCAGCTAACGGAAGCCGGCAGTGACAAAGCCCGTTATGTGATTTTGCATAAAATCGGCGTTAAAAAACGGGAAATCCGCAAATCCGTCGCTAAACAGGTGCTGTTCATTTTTGCCCTGCCGCTTGCCTTCGGCATCGGCCACTGTGCTGTCGCTCTGACGGCATTGTCGAAGCTGATGATGACCAATCTGGTCGTTCCCGTCGTGAGCTGCATGGGTGTCTATGTCTGCATCTATCTGATCTATTATTTATTGACTGTACATGCGTACTGCAAGATCGTTACCAATACAAAATAAGGAGTCGAACTGTAATGAAAAAGGCGATTATCACTTTAGCGGTTGTAGTGATCGTTCTGGTTGGATTTGTTGTATTCATCCAAAACGTGAATTTGAACCGTATCGGTGCAAACCAATATTACGTGCAGATTAACCAAGACGGAAAGAGAATGGAAAATAAGTCGGATAGTGGAGAGAAGTATGTTTCTTACGAATACACCCTGGAGGGCTTTAATTCAAAAGGTGAGGAAAAAAGCCTGACTTTTACAGCAAATAAGGAACTGCGTAAGGACGCATACCTTCGAGTCTATGTGAAGGGGAATGACGTCAGCTCCTACCAGGAAGTACAGGTCGGCGAAATGCCCGAGCAAGCAAAACAAAAGCTCGAGGGTTCCGAGCAATAACTATTATATGGAAACCCGAATGTAGTCAACTAAACATGTGTATGAGGGAGAGAATCCAATGTATCGAATAAACTTCAAATCAGTATCACAAAAAACGCTGGCTTACTCGCTGGCTATTACGCTTATGGCCTGTCCGGTTATCGCTGCTGGCCAAGCGCTTGCAAAACCAGCCACCACCGTATCCGCTGAATTCATAGAAATGACGCAAGCTCATGCTCAGGTTCAATACCTGATCAATGCAAGGCTAGATGAGAAGAATATGCGCATCCAAGGAAGCGAGACCGTCACTTACCGTAATACGTCCAACGATACGCTGAGGGAAATCGTCTTTCATACGTTTGCCGACGCCAACCGGTCCAAAGCGACTCAAACTTCCATGTTTAAGCGAAACAATGAGGAGATCCGGAAGGAAAATCCCGAAAAAAAGCCGGAGGACTATCTGGGTGGCATCGACATTCAAAGTGCGGCGGCTGACGGACAACCCTTGCTCTTTACGAACAGCAATCAGGCTTTGACCGTTAAACTGCAGCAGGAACTAAAACCTGGCGAAACAGTCACAGTCGAAATCGGTTTTGAAGTGAAGATCCCGTATGGCATGCAGCGCCTGTCTTATTACAAAGACATCATCAACGGGGCGCATTGGTTCCCGGTCATGTCAGTCTACGACGAGAACAAACATGCCTGGGACAAAACACCTTACAGCCAGTCGTTCGAGACCGATTATTATGATTCATCGGATTTCGAAGTGCATTTTAACGTGCCGGAAGCCTATCAGATGCTGATGCCTGGGAACATAACGACGCAGACCGATCCGAAGGAGGCAGGCCGCAAAATCGTAACCACCGTTGCCGATAACACCCGGGAGCTCGTCTTTTTTGCCAGCCCGAATTATAAGGTTGAGCGCGTTACCCGTGATGGACTGACGGTTGAATATTATTATTTTGACAATATGCCAGACAAGAAAAAACTCGTTGACGAGTACATTGATACGGCTTTTGCGGCCATTTCGTTTTTTAGTGAGAAATACGGGAAATACCCTTATCCTGAGTTCCGAATCGCAGAGTCGTACGTAGAGGGTGTGGCGGTCGAGTTTGCCCGAGTCATTCAAATGGGACAAATCGCGCGGGTTAGCGATCCTGCGCATGATTATGTGTTCGTGCATGAAATCGCCCACCAATGGTTCCATGCCTTGATCGGCAACAACTCGGAGACAGAATCGTTTTTGGATGAAGGATTTGCCGATTTTTCAAAGGTTTATTTCGCTGATAAACAAGGTGACGACCTGAACGGGTTTAAATCGATCCAAATCGATGATATGTCTTCGGTTGACAAGCCGATTGCCGCAACCAATACGGAAGTGAGAGACTTGGAGAGTCCAACCTTTTACAATAAAGGACGTCAGGCGATCTACCAGCTGTACCGAACAGTGGGCGAAGAGAAATTCGACATGTTCATGAAAGAATATTTCAAACGGTACGAGTACAAAAACGCGACGATCAGTGGGCTTTTGCAAACAATCCAGGATACGCTAGGAGAAGAAGCGCGAAAGGAAATGGACAAGATCCTGCACGATCCGCATTTTGTCCTGAAACCCGAATATCAGTTGTCCGAGGTGGAAACGACTGCATATTGGCATGAGCAGTTCAAAGACATGTACCATTCGTCCCTAACCCAAGTTTCGAATCTTCCGGCGGAAACGATGAGCCGTATCATGGATAAGGCACTGAAAGGCGAACCGCTGACGATCGTGGTGAGTGATCAGGCTGGCAGCCTAGCGAAAAAGCAGCAGCAGACAATCTTGACACAGCTTGAAGGGACTCTAGGGATCATGGGTATTCCATACGAGGTGATATCCGATCGACAGACGCTCAAGAAAAAGCTGAAAAAGAATCTCGGAACTAGCAACATCATCGCCATTGGCAGTTCCAAAACAAACGGACTCATTCAGGCGCTTAAACCCGGCATCATACAAAAATCGAAGGCAATCAGCTTCGACTGGAAAAGCAAGATGAACCAAAAAGCGACTTCCGGCGCATACGTTATTAAGCATCCTTACAATCAAAATCGCCTGCTGCTGCATTTTTTCTGGGACGGTGACGCCTTGAGCGAAAATGCGGTCGAGCCGTTTGCGGAGCAGATGCTGCAATCGCTCGGTTTTAGCGGCGACTTTTATCAATACTACGTACTAGACAAATCAGGCAAAATAGCATCCGGCAAAAAGACGGCCAACCCGATGGCGAAGTTTTTTGCTGAAGAATAAGAATTATTGAGTTTCTGAGCAGTGCGTCCTTTTCAATATATGGTTATAGTAATGGAAGAGCGGGGAAGATAATTACTAAAGACTTGGCAGTTTCTGGCTGCCAGTCTTTTTCCCTGCTTGCAGAAAGGAGGTTGAACCGATTGCCGCTAAATCAAAAAATATTGATCGTGGACGATGAAGAGGATATCGTAAAGCTTCTGAAAACCGTGCTGGTTAAGGAAGGTTTCGGGCATGTATATACCGCTTCTTCCGCCGAAGAAGGCTGGATTCGGTTTCAGGACAAGCAGCCTGATCTCGTCATACTGGACATTATGCTTCCAGATGGCGAGGGGTATGACGTATGCAAACAAATTCGCAGCGTTTCAAACGTGCCGATATTCTTTTTATCAGCCAAAAACGAAGAAATCGATAAGATACTCGGATTTGCCATCGGGGGCGACGATTATATCACCAAGCCGTTCAGTCCGAAGGAAGTGGCTTATCGAATCAAAGCCCGTTTCAGAAGAACGGAGGCTGCCCCGGAGGAGAACAAGGACGATCACACCGTGAAAGCTGGGCCTTTCGAGCTTGACGAACACAAATTCGAACTGAAGAAGAACGGCCAAATCATCGAGCTCAAACCGAAAGAGATTGGCCTTATCAGCTATTTGCTAAAGCATCCGAACAGGATTATAAGCAAGGAAAGCCTGTACGATCAGGTTTGGGGGGAGGAATCCTTCGGTTATGATAACACCGTTATGGTACATATTCGGAGGCTGAGGGAAAAGATTGAGGAGGATCCTTCAAACCCGCAATATCTGGTGACCGTAAAGGGACTGGGATATAAGCTTGTCTTAGGGGAACAGAAGCGATGAAATGGCGGCTGACCGGCAGATACTTGGCATCCGTCGTTCTAATTGTTGTCGTTGTTATTTTTATAAACATTTTAGTGGTAACGGTTTTTTTTATATACCAAAGTGTATCTCCCCAGTACCCGTTCCAACAAGAAGAAGCTTCAGCCGAAGCTATTACCCGTTCATTCAGTAAAGAAATCGTTCTATCCGAGCCGGGGATCGCCATTACCAGTCAAGGGAAGGAAATACTGGAGCGAAATCATGCCTGGGTTCAAATTCTGGACGAAAACGGCAAAGAGGTTTATGGATATCGTGTGCCGTCTGAAGCTAAAACCAAATATACGCCACTGGATATCGTTCAGACCTACAAGTATCTGGAAGAAGAACTGATGTCAATCGTTTTTATTGGGGAAAAGCTAGGAAGCGGGGAACGCTACAGCTATTTGCTGGGTTTTCAAAACCCTAATCTGGAGCGGAATATTCTCACCTATGATATCCGAAAGGTTGGTCGGTTTCTTCAAATCGGAATCCTCACTCTGCTTTGCGTCGACGGCTTCATCGCGCTCTGCATCGCTTATTTGTTCAGCAAAAGGTTAACCAAGCCGCTTTCCTCGCTCATTGACGGGATTAAACAGTTGGCCGATAAAAACTACCGGGTGCGCTACGAATCGAAGGGCCTCTATAAGGACGTATTTTACAACGTCAACGTGCTGACAGAGGAACTGCGGGCAAGCGAATTGGTACGGAAAAAGCTGGACCGGATGAAAGAGGAGTGGATCGCGAACATATCGCATGATATTAAAACGCCGCTTGCTTCGATTCAGGGGTACGCCGAAATGATGCGAGACAAGGATTATGATTTTACGGTTGAGGAAATGCGGGATTACGCGGAAATCATTGAACGGAAATCGCTTTATTTGAAAGACGTAATCGAGGATTTGAACCTTTCCACCCGTTTAAGAAACAAGGGACTGACACTGGATCTGAAAAGCGTAAATATCGTCAGCATCGTCCGTAACGTTGTCATAGATACGTTGAATGATGCCCGGTACGGCAACCGGAATATCGAATACCGGTATAGTGATGACGTGATCCTCGTTGAGGTCGACGACATCTTGATTCGCCGTGCGGTCGCCAATCTAATCTACAACGCGATCGTCCATAACGATGAGAATGTGGTTGTTGAAGTCAGTGTCAAGAAAGAAGGGGATTTCGTTCGGATCGTTGTCGAGGACCATGGTAAAGGGATCAAGAAAGAAGAGCTGGAACGGATTTTCGACCGTTATTATCGCGGAACGAACACAGGAGAGCTGCATAAAGGATCCGGCCTTGGCATGGCCATCGCGCACGATATCGTGAAGGCTCATGATGGGGAAATCCATGTGGAAAGTGAGCTTCACCAAGGAACAAAGATCGAAATTTTGCTGAGATTTCAGCCGCACGAGAAGGCCAAGCCCTCCGTCCTTAAATAGGATGCAGGGCTGTTTCTGTACTAATGGAAGCTATATAAAGGGGAGGTCTTGGATTCACCACTAAGGACATTTGACCATATTCTAATAATAACTTGTGAAGTAAAGGAGAAGTTTTAATGTATAAACTTACTTTAGCTACTGCTAAGAAGTTATTAGAAATTGCCGAAGAGCGTGCCAGACAATTAGGTCTAAGCTCAGATATTGCAATTGTTGATGAAGGGGGAAACCTGATTGCTTTCTATAGAATGGACCATGCCAGAATTGCTGGTATAGACATTGCTCAAGGAAAAGCATGGACCAGTGTAGCTATGCAAATGCCGACAGCGAATTTAGCTCAAACAGCGCTTCCCGGAGGAGCGACTTACGGAATCAACACGACTAATCAAGGCAGGCTGGTAATATTAGGTGGAGGAATTCCTCTCATGGATCAAGGTAAAGTTGTAGGTGGCATCGGTGTAAGTGGAGGAACAAGCGCTCAAGATATAGACGTTGCCAATGCGGCTGTTCAGGCGTTTGAAAACAGACAATACCATGAAAATGAATATACAAAAGCATGGATTGGATCATCAAAACAATTCTATAATTATTAATCTCATGGAGAAACCAAGGGTCCCGCCAACAATTTAATGTTAAATGGGACCCGTTAGGAATATCTTTCTACCATTTGATATAAATAATTACGAAAGAGATACTGAATGAATATTTTCACAAATTGTCTGTTGATGGCAATGTAATAATGCCTTTATCCAACATGCCTTGGTCTTCGTGCTTTGGACTGCTGGTGGACAAGTTCGGCGTATCATGGAAATTTAATTGTGATGCAGATAAGTTTCTTGATAGTGTTATGTCGAGCAAACAGTAATCTAAATGGTGACAAAGCATATAGAAGGCTTATTCCACATGTTGAAGAGGGAGTAAGCCTTCTTGGCATATTTACAGACTCGCTTCAGGCGCTATGAAAAAGTGTCTATAAAAGAGTACATACATAATTTTCAGTTTCTCTTCTTTAACATATTGCTGATTTCACATTTCCCGCGTGTAAGGAGAACAGTTGAAATGTATCCCTGGAGAGTGGGCCTGCCCCACTCCTTTCTTTTTAGACAGGCATTATAATCCGATTTGACAGTGAAAAGTTTTAACGGAGGGAGGGCTTGATCGTTCGAAAAAATGGTAGCGCATTCATAGCGCCATAAACAAGAATACGGTTGGGCGAACGGAGCTGCGCTGCCTTATTATCGGTGGGAAGACGAATAATGTTGAGGAGGTATTAATTCTTACCATGACAAGAAAAGCAGTGAGTCTGTTGGTCGTGCTTGCCATTATAATCACCGGAGTTTTACCCCGAGCTGCGAATGCGACCGAGATGGAGAGCCATTCTGTTTATTCGGCGGATATGATAGATGCCATTGATCCGGCATCGTTGACACAGGCCGCAAGTAGTCCAGCCACGATACAGAACTACCCGATGCCATCCATCTATACCGCATCCAGTGTGTTTTCATTAAAAGCGGATAACGAAGCGGTTCCTGTTATCAGTTATCTGGCTGACTATGATTACGCTCAATTTTCTTTTTCCGGTACGGTCAAGATCGAAGTTACTGTGAATGAGCCGATTACATCTTACTCCATCAGTCCGCAGGCCAAAAACATCGCAGGTACGGTCAATGGAAACAAGCTGACATTTACGCTTTCTTCCTCCACTTATGTGATCGTAAAAATCAACGACTGGAAAAAGAAAATTGTCATCGCAGCAGATCCCTTGGAGACAGATATTCCCCCGTCCACAGGTGCCGGGATTTATAATGTGACAGAGTCGCCATACAACGTGGATAACACGGGGACATGGATGGCATCAGATGGTATCCAGCAGGCTATCGATGATGCTAATCAAGCCGGCGGCGGTGTTGTGTTTGTTCCGGCAGGTGTCTATAAAAGCGGGAACCTGACTTTAAAGAGCAATGTGACCTTTTACCTCGCCGGAGGTGCCGTGATTGTCGGCACAGGCAAGGGTGAGGACTACACGAATGATTTTCGCAAGGATTCACGTAATGCGGATGGAACGTATTTTATTCGTACGGCGACAGATTCCAGCAATATTACGATACGGGGACGAGGAACTATTGATGGTAAAGGCATAGCGATGCGCGAGCGGAAGATGCCGGCACCGAATAAAAATGAAGGATTCCTGAATAACCTGCTGGTTCCGATCGCAACCACGAATTTTAATTTTGATGGTTTAATATTGCGGGATGGCGGCTTCTGGTCGTTTATGGTTGTTCGTTCCGACAATGTGACCATAAAAAATCTGAAGGGATTCCAGGATTTATACAAAATCGAGAATGACGTTATCGATATAAACGAAAGTCAGGACGTGCTGGTCCAGCACGCGATCGGGATATCGGATGATGACACATTTTCTACTAAAACCTGGCTGCAGACGGGCATGTCCAAAGGATGGCCGGGAGAGCTTGAACATTTGGAAAATGTGGTCTTTGACGACGTTCTTGCTTGGACCCGATGTGCGGCTTTCAAGATTGGCATGGGGGTAGCTCAGCCGCAGATTGGCGTAACCATCCGAAATTCATATGTGTATCAGAGCGCCCGAGCACTGCTCATTGACCATGGTTACCAATTGAATACTCTTCCGGAGGAAGGATACGCCCAGAATATTACATTTGAGAATATCGATATCGAACGAGTCGGTATCAATCAATTCGGGAATTATTGGTTCGGGGTTTCAACCAGTACTTCCGGCGATGTCAGCAATGTTACATTCAAGAACATCAATGTTCGTGAGACGGGATCTCAGAAATCCAGGCTTTCCGGGAATGCCACAAAAGGTGGAATGGTTAACGGTGTCACGTTCACGGATGTGTATGTTGAAGGCAAGCTCGCAACCAACTTGAACGACCTGAATGCCACCGCTAACAGTAATGTAAATGGTATCGTCTTCGCCAATTCCAAGCCACCGCTGTTCAGCGACAATTTTGAAGACGGAAATACGGCGGGATGGACACCGGTTTCTGGCGGCTGGACAGTACCGACAGACGGCACAAATAAAGTGTTATCCAGCGGGAACCAGACGACTACATCGCTGATTACCGCGAATGCCGGTGGCTCATGGACGGACTATGCTTATGAAGCCAGAGTGAGAATGCCAATTACCAATGCCAATGCAGGTATTCTCTTCAGAGTACAGGATGCAGCGAATTTTTATATGTATCGAATCAATTCAGCAGCTAAACAGCTGGAGTTATTCAAATCTGTAAACGGACAATTGACGTCTGTAGCCAACACACCGTTCACAGCCAGAGAGAAGCAGTGGTATAAGGTTAAGGCGGTTGTACAAGGTAACACGATTTCCTGTTATGTGGATGGAGAATTACTAATGGAATGGACTAATCCTGCAACAGAATTGACAGCAGGGGGAATCGGATTCCGGACAACCTCGGCGGGCGTCCATTTTGACGATGCCTTTGTTTCCTCAATCAATAAAGCGCCTGAGGATATTGTGCTCTCCAACAGCAGCGTAGTTGAAAACACAACGGCAGGAGGTATGGTCGGAACATTCTCCACCATCGACCCTGATGAGGGGGAGACATTTGCTTACATGCTGACAGCAGGAGCCGGGGACACGGACAACAAAAGCTTCACCATATCGGACAATGCATTGTTTCTTGCTGTGACGCCTGATTACGAAGTGCAGGACAGCTACAGTATCCGGGTGAAGAGCATAGACTCAGGGGGAATGTACTACGAGAAGATGTTTACGATCCAGGTCACGGATGTGAATGAATCTCCCGTTAATCCGGACCCTACGTTCATCCAATTCAGCGACGATTTTGAAGATGGAGATACGACTGGATGGACGCCGACTTCAGGTTCCTGGAGCGTTGCAGCAGACGACACCAATGCTTTGATTCAGCATAGTTCAGCTGCTGCACTCATTACCGCCGGTGATGCATGGAAGGACTATACGTATGAAGCCAAAGTGAAGATGCCCATTAGTAATGCCAATGCAGGCATTCTCTTCAGAGTACAGGACGCAGAGAATTTTTATATGTATCGAATCAATTCAGCAGCTAAAAAGCTGGAGTTGTACAAATCCGTAGATAACAACATGACGCTTGTATCCAGTACTCCGTTCACGGCGATGGAGAAGCAATGGTATACGATTAAGGCTGCCATCCAAGGGAACACCATGAAATGTTATGTGGATGGAGAATTGAAAGTGGAATGGACCAATCCTGTAACGGAATTGACGGAAGGGAAGATAGGATTTCGGACAACCTCGGCCGGCGTAGCTTTTGATGAAGCTCTGGTTCTGGTTCCCGACCCGAATTAACGGTTACCGCATGATGCAGGCCCGTATTCGTCCAATATGAATCGAGTCATATATCGGCCAACGTAAATGGAATCCTGCGAAGGAGCTGCCCCAAAAGCCCATAAAACGGCTTTTGGGGCCAGCTTCGTTTTTTAACATTGTCGAACAGGGGACTGCGGTGACATAATCGAAGGACACAGATTTTAACGGAAGGCGTGAAAAGCTTGGATTATTTCCGCAGGCAATCATTCCGCAACAAACTCAAAGTCGCATTTCTGGCCATCATTGTGCTCTCTGTTCTGATGACCGGCGGGTTATCTTATTACATCTCGGCCGCTACCCTGGAGAAAAATGCGCTGAAGCTCACGCAGGACACGGTCGTCCGCTCGGCGCAAATTGTGGATGAGAAGCTGAATAAACTGATGCTGATTATGATGACGTTCATGGTCAGCCAGCCTTTCTACGATATGCTAAGGGATGCCGCCTCCGGCGAAGCCGGCAGGTATTTTACACATTTGAACGATCTTGATAACGTTTTCTCACAGGCGCGGATCGCTGAGCCGCTAATCCAGTCAATCTATGTATCCACGCCAATTGGCGAGTTTTATCCCTCGTCTGCGAATCGCAACCGACTTACCGCATTCGAGGATACCTTCCTGTATGAGCGCATCGAACAGGAGAAAAAGAACCTTTGGGTGGAGGGGCATGAGGACATGCTCTTCTCCGGCAGAGAACGCGTTATTTCGCTGATTCTGGTGCCGATTTTTGACAACCCTGTAAATGATGTTTATATTGTCGTGAATATCCGGGAGGACGGCTTCCGAAAGCTGGTGCAGGGAGACAGCGGCGAAGGAGCGTCCAGCTTCCTGCTGAACGCTGAGGGCGAGGCGGTCTACCCTGTGAAGGAGCCGCTGGTTCGGCAGGCGGTTGATGCGGGTAACTTAAGCGGCGTCATGAACCGTCCTGAGGGCAGACAATCCTTTGAACTGAATGGTAAAACCTATTTGCTTAATTATGCCCATCTTGGTATTGCGGATTGGACGATGACCACCATTCGGTCTCAGGCCGATGTTCTTCAGGACTTGGTGTATGTTAAATGGCTGATCGCCGGGGTAGCTTTGGCTGCTTTCGTGGTTACCATGCTGATCTCTGGCGCGTTTTCTCGCCATTTGTTAAAGCCGCTGCAAGGACTGCTGAAGGTGATGAAGCGGGTGGAGCATAACGATCTGACCGCCCGATTTGAGAGCAGCAGCGGAGATGAGCTGGGACAGGTGGGCTTTCGGTTCAACCGGATGCTGGAGCAGATTGTGGTGTTGATCGATGAGGTCACGGAAGCGCAGACCCATAAGCGGTCTGCGGAGATCAAAGCGCTGTCGGCGCAGATGGACCCGCATTTTCTGTACAACACGTTGAACACCATCTACTGGAAGCTGAAATTAAAGCAGATCGAGACGTCACAGCAGATGGTTATGTCGCTCTCCCGTCTGTTCCAACTTGGGCTGAACAATGGCCGGGAAATTACGACATTGTCCAAAGAGCTGGAGCATGTGCGCCAGTATATGGAGCTGCAGTCAAACTGCTATGAAGGCTTATTCTCTTATGAAATCCATGTACGCGAACCGGAATTGTCCGCGCTTTCGATTCCGCGCATCATGCTGCAGCCGCTGGTTGAGAACAGCATTTTGCACGGTTTTCGCGACCTGAAGGACGGCGGTCGGATCGAGATCGACGTTGCCAGTGACAGGGAGCGCTGGACAATTTCCGTGCGCGATAACGGCAACGGCATGGACCAGACCCAAGTGCGCGCGCTCTTTTGGCTGGAATCGAAGAAAGGATATGCCGTGTCCAATATGATCCGGCGGCTCCAGCTCTATTATGGGGATGATGCGAAGTTGCATGTGGACAGTGCGCCGGAGCGCGGAACAGAAATACGGATTTCTTTACCAAGGAAAGGGGGGCATTGGGATGAGCAATCCTGAGGGGATCCGTCTTTGCATTATTGATGATATCAAAAGCGTGGTAGACGGGCTGACCGCGATGAACTGGGAAGAACAGGGCATTCAGGTCGCGGGTGTATCGAGCAATGGGGAAGATGGGCTTAAGCTGATCAACGAATTACAGCCGGATCTGATCATTACCGATATAAGAATGCCGAGAATGGACGGGCTGAGTATGCTGCGCGCAGTTCTGGAAGAGAACCGCAGCTGCAAGGTTATTCTGATCAGCGGCTATGCGGACTTTGAATATGCGCAGCAGGCGGTGCAGCTGGGGGCATTTGATTTCGTGGTGAAACCCTTCTCGGAAGAGGATATTATGTCGGCAGTGCTGCGAGCCAAAGCGGAGATTATGGAAGAGAGGTCCAAGCTGCTAAGCCTGAGGGAATTGGAGAACAAGCTGCGTGAGAGCATGCCGGTGCTGCGGCAGGAATATTTTGCGCTGCTTGTTAGCCACCGCACTTCATGGGAAGAGGCCTCGGGACGGTGGGGTTTTCTGAATATCGAGCTGGAGCCGCGGGGGTTCGTAGTGATGCTGATTGAAATTGACCGTTTTCGGGAGCAGGTTGCCGAGCAGTCCATCCGGGAGATGGAGCTGATCCGGTTCTCGTTGTTGAACGTTATGCAGGACACACTTGCCGAATATGCTTGCAGCGTTGTTTTTCGCGCCCGCCATGACCGATACCTGGCCGTACTGAACGATACAGGACCGTCCAGTCCGATCGAAATTGCCGAGCAGTGCTGCCGGAATATTGAACGCTATACCAAGTTCACGGTTTCGGTCGGTGTCGGCGGCAGAGTGGAGGAGATCAGCGAGCTGCCGGATTCCTATCGTCAGGCTCATCGCGCGCTCTCCCACCATCTGTTTACCGAAGGCAATGCGGCTATTATGTATAACGACATTCATCAGAGCGGAAGTCAGGAGCCGCTGGCGCTGGAATATAAGGACGAGTTGCTGCTGGCCCTTCGTTCCGGGAACGTGGACCGGACGAACACTATTTTGTCCACAATTTCGGAAACGCTGCAGAAGCTGATCTCCCGGCAGAATCCAGATTATCTCCTCAGCTTGTACGATGAGCTGGCCGCTTCAGCAATCCGCACCTTTTATGAAATGGTTCCATATTCGGACATACAACCGCTGATCCAGAGATTCAGGGTAGGGCAAGGGACGACAGGGGTACCGCTAGCCTCTTTGCAGCGTCAACTGCTTGTCTTGTGCACGGAGGGAGCCGAACTGGTGCGCCGGAACAGCTTATCCGAAGGGCAGAAGGTTATTTATAAAGCCATTGACTATATCAAGCGCCGTTTGTCCGAGGATATTACCGTCGGCGATTGCGCGGCCCACGTGCATCTCAGTGCCAGCTATTTTTCCAGCTTGTTTAAGCAGGTGACCGGGATGACCGTCACACAGTATATGACCTCGGAACGTATCCAAAAAGCGAGGCAGCTGCTTGTGGAGGGGGCGCAGGTGCAGGAGGTGGCTGCGGCTGTCGGGTATGAGGAACGCAGATATTTCAGTGAAATGTTCAAGAAAATCACGGGGCAGACGCCTTCGGAGTTCAGGGCAGGCTATCATATGGACCGACCGGAGACGTAAGGTACATGCTGCACAGACCATAGATTTCTGTCCCTGGAGAGTGAATTTGCCGCACTCCTCTTCTGAATACGAGGGTCTATAATAACAACGAGTTCACAATATAAGAGTCAATCAAAGGGGGAGAATGTATGCGAAAAAAATGGTTAGGCCTCGGCTTGAGCCTCGTTCTGGCCGTCGGCATCGCAGGCTGCGGCGGGAATGATAACAACAATGCGAATGGAGGTTCAACGAATGGAAAGTCCGAGGGCAGCACGGAAACTCCCACAGCGGAGACGGGCCAACCCGTACAGCTTAAATATTGGACCGACGACCGTCACGATCAAGAGTATATCAAGGAATTGATTAACAAGTTCAACGAAACAAATGAGGATAATATTCAGGTGGAATTGACGGTGATGTCTGAGAATTACACACAAAGCGTCGACATTGCATTTTCCAGCAACCAGGCACCGGATGTGCTGCGGCTAAAGAGCGCCAATACGTCCGGATTTGTCAAAAAAGGTTATCTCGCGCCAATTGACGAGTATCTTACCGATGATATGAATACGAAATTCGGCAGCCTGCTGATTGATGAGGTCAACCGTTTTGATGGCAAGGTGTACACACTCGCCAATACCGGTCTCACCTTGCGTTTGGTCTATAACAAGGATCTCTTTGCGAAAGCCGGCATCGAGAATCCCCCGGTATCGCTTCAGGAAATGGTGGACGATGCCAAGAAAATTACCGAAGTTGGCAAAGCTGAAGGCATCTATGGCTTCGCGCTGAACTTCAAAAATCCGAAGCAGGCATTTGACCGTTCCATCCGGGAGATTCTTTCCTTGAGCGGTCATCAGGGACTTGGCTTTGATCTGAAAACAGGACAATTCGATTTTGAGCCTTACGCGCAGGTCATCGAATATTTCAAGCAAATGTATGCTGACGGCAGCATTCTGCCTGGTGCAGAAGCGCTGGACATCGACCCGCTGCGTGCCCAATTTGCCGCAGGCAAGATCGGTATGTATCTGTCCTTCTCGACGGAGCCGGGTGTGTACATGGATCAATTCCCGACTGAAATCAACTGGGGCGGTGCCCTGGCCCCAACATTGGACGGACAGATTAAAGGGACTTCCGAAATCGTGTCTGCCGGAACATGGCTCGGCATCAGCGCCCAATCGGCCAATAAGGAAGCCGCTTGGAAATTCATGCAGTATATGTACGGTGACGAGATTCTGAAGACCTATCATGAAAAAGGCTTCGGTATCGCCATTGTGCCAAGTATTGTGGAACAGGCCAAAGAGCCTGAGATCGGCGGCATGGAAGGCTTCCTGGTTGGAGAACACGACTCGCTCTGGCCTGTGTCGCCAAATATCACGCCGGAGGGTTCCAACTATGCGGACGCTTTCTTCAAATACATTCTCGACGGTGGAGACACGAAAGCGATTACAGAAGATTTGAACACCAGGTATAACGCCGCATTGTCCAAAGCGGTGGAGAAAGGCGAGGCCGCTGCAACGCCGAACCCTGCCTTTGATCCAACCAAACCGCAGGGAGAATAACTGGCCAAGGATGGGGCTGCCGCGCACTTTTTGGCGGATGCCCCTTTTCTTTCCCCGAAGGAGGAACGAATCGTGAGTTTTAAATGGAAACGACTGGGGGAGAACTCTCTGTTTCTGGCCCCAAGCATTATTTTGACGGCGGCCCTGGGAATCTACCCTTTGTTTTGGATGCTGCGCTATATGTTCTACGAATATGCCGGATACGGCCAGCCGCTGTTCGTTGGCCTGGACAATTTCCATCGGCTGATGCGAGACGCGCTGTTCTGGGAATCGGTGGGCAACACCTTTATCTATGCCGGAGGCAAGTTGCTGCTGACGCTGCCCTTGTCCCTGCTGTTGGCCGTCATCCTGAATGGCAAGCTGCGCGGCGGAAATCTGCTGCGCGGGATCTATTTTATGCCAACGATCATCAGTACCGCAGTCATATCCGTTGTGTTCTATACGATCTTCAATTCCTACAACGGGATGGTGAACACGGTTTTGATGAAGCTGCACCTGGTCTCCCAGCCAATTGACTGGCTAGGTCCGAAGCTTGCGATGCTTACGATCATTCTTGTGGCCGTATGGGGCGCTGTCGGCAATTATATGCTGCTGTTTCTGGCCGGACTGCAAAGTATTCCGCAGGATTTGTACGAGAGCGCGGCCATTGACGGGGCGAACGCCGGAAGACGGTTCTGGAACATTACGCTCCCGATGCTGGCACCAGTTGCCCAGTTGGTCATTATGCTCGCCATTATCGCATCCCTGAAAGGGTATGAGAGCATTATGCTTATCACGGAGGGTGGACCGATCGGCAAAACCGAGGTCATGTATCTCTATCTATATAAACTGTTGTTCCCGGTATCCACGGGTTCGCCTGTAGAGCAGCAGCTTGGATATGGCAGCGCGGTAGGCTTCGCAACCGCTGTTATTGTCGGGGTTATCACAGGCTTGTATTTCTTATTGAGCCGTAAAATGAACAAAATGTATTAGCGGTTATGTATGACTTTAAGATTTGATGACAACGCCGCAGATCGGTTTAGAATGAACTGCTGCAGGCGTGCAGGAGGATCAGCGTATGAAAGAACAGGTGTTACCTCAAACCCAACAGCCGGACAGACGCGGTAAAACAAAATCCCCGTTAACCGGTCGCGCAGGCAGAATTATGGGTCATACGGTCATGTGGCTGTTTCTATTGATAACGGCGATCCTGACATTATTTCCTTTGTTGATGACATTGTCGGGTTCTCTTAAGACCGGAGCCGAAATGATGACTGGCGGTAGTCTGCTGCCAGCCAAGCTGCAGTTTGTCAACTATGCGGAAGCCTGGAAGCAGGCCAATTTTGCCCGTTATACCTGGAACAGTGCTTTTGTCAGCATTATGGTTACGGCAGGCACTCTGCTGGTAGCTGCGATGGCGGCTTATGTGGTGGATCGGCGCAATTTTCCCGGCAAATCTCTGTATGTGACAACTCAGGCTTCGATGATGTTTATATCCGTCGGTGCTATTGTGATGCGCCCGCAATTTGATTTGATGGTCGCGCTGAACCTGAATACCACGCTGTGGGGAGTTATTCTGATTCTGATCAGCGCTCATTCCAGTACATTTTTTATGCTGCTGGGTTTCTTCAAAGCGATTCCCCGCGAGCTGGATGAAGCGGCAATGGTGGACGGTTCCGGGTTCGCCCGAACCTTCTTCCGGATTATTCTGCCGCTCTTGACGCCGGGGCTGGGCGTGGCCGGACTGTTTGCCTTCCGCCATGCCTGGAACGAATACATTCTGCCGTTGGTGTTCACGATGACGAATCCGCAGCTGCAGACACTCACCGTCGGTCTGGCGAACCTCCGTTACGGCTCCTCTGCGGCGATGCAGATCCACTTGATGATGGCGGGAGCATGTCTGTCTATCCTGCCAATGCTGCTCGCTTATATTGTGGCAAACAAGTCATTTATTCAGGTGACAGCAGGTTCAGTCAAAGGTTAAATTCAATTCCATATACAAGTGCGATTTCGAAAAGGCCGGTTTTCAGCACCGAGAAGGTTGGATAAAGCTAGGGACTTCAGGAGCGGAGCGTACGTTTGGGGTACGTGAGCACCGGAAGGCCTGGCTGAATGCAAGATTCGATGCCGAGTTACTTCCTGATTCACTTCGTGATCAAAAGTGGCCTTTTTGAACAACCTCTACAAGGAGCATGATGCAAATGAGAGATTCTACAATAGGACCTTTGTTTTCCAGCCCGGTTATGACCCGGCATGCCGCCAACCCGATTTTGTCGCCGGGTGATGTGCCTTACGGTCCGGCGATGGTCTTTAACGCCGGGGTTGCCAAGTTTAAAGGCAAATATGTGATGGTATTTCGCAATGACTACGGCGATGAACATCAGGGCCTTGTCGCCCCTCATCATACGACCAATCTCGGGCTGGCCTTCAGTGATGACGGCATAGCCTGGGATGTACAGCCGACACCGTGCTGGTCCTGGCATGATGAAGAGGTCATCCGTGTGTATGATCCGCGTCTAACGGTAATTGGCGAACAATGTTATATGTGCTTTGCGGTCGATACCAAGCACGGGCTGCGCGGCGGCATCGCCGTGACCGAGGATTTCGTTTCCTTTAAGGTGCTGAGCCTGTCTCTGCCGGACAATCGCAACATGGTATTGTTCCCGGAGCGGATCGGAGGCAAGTATGTTCGGCTCGAACGTCCGATGCCTGTATACAGCCGGGGCGGCACAGACCGCTTTGACATGTGGATGAGCGACTCGCCTGACCTGAAATACTGGGGCAACTCCAAGCTGCTGCTGGCGGTGGAAGATGTAGCCTATGCCAATGACAAGGTAGGGCCGGGCGCTCCGCCTGTCAAAACGGATAAAGGCTGGCTGACCCTGTTCCATGCGGTGGACATTGACCGCAGCCGAGGCAAGAATGGCTGGGAGGACAGTTGGCAGAAGCGTTACACTTCCGGTATTATGCTGCTGGATCTTGAAGATCCCAGCCAGATCATCGGCAGGGCGGGGACGCCGCTGCTGGCGCCGGAAGCTGCTTATGAGACCGAAGGGGGCTTCCGGAATGATGTTATTTTTCCAGGGGGCATGATTCTGGAAGAGTCCGGTGAAGTCAAAATCTACTACGGCGCCGCCGATACCGTAGAATGCCTGGCTACTGCGCACGTAGATGAGCTGCTGCATCTTTGTCTGAAAGGCACGGTCAAATAAGCAATGATGACATCATACAGTTATACAGAAATGGGGAGATCTCTATGAACGGACATATGACGCTGCCATCGGTCAACATTCCGGTTGCCGATGAGGTGGATGTGCTGGTAATCGGCGGAGGAGCTTCCGGTATCGCCGCGGCTATTGCCGCTGCGCAAGGGGGAGCGCGAACGATGCTGGTGGAGCAGAGAGGATTCCTTGGCGGCATGGGTACTGTTGCGCTTGTCCCGGCCTTCTGTCCCTTTACGGATAAGCGGAAGCCGATTATCCGCGGTCTCGGACTTCAGCTGATGGAACGGATGAAACAGGCATGCAAACCCCAGTACCGTGAGGAATATCAAGAGCTACTGGATTGGGTGCCAATCGATCCCGAGGTGTTGAAGCGGGTTTATGACGATGCCATTCTGGAAAACGGCGTTACGCCGCTGTATCATACCTTTGTTTACGATGTAGTGCTGTCTGAGGATCACCGGAAGATTGAAGGTGTCATTGTTGTCAACAAAACAGGACGTTCGTTCATCCCTTGCCGGTATATTATCGACTGCTCGGGAGATGGAGATATTGCCGCTCTGGCGGGAGTTCCTTTTCAAAAGGGCGGGGACGAGGGCGAACTTCAGCCCGGCAGCATGTGTTATCTGCTTGCGAATGTGGACCGTCCGAAGTTTAAGCGTTTCCTGGAAGAGAGCGGGGATACAGGTCAACTGCATAAGACGGTAGAACTGGCGATTGCCGATGGTGCACTGCCGGAGGGGAGAAAGTCGATCTCCGGCTTGGCTTGGGTCAGCGACTATTTGGTAGGGGTTAACTTCGGCCATGTATTCGGCGTGGACGGCACCCTTGCGGAGGATCTGACGCGCGGGGCAATTGAAGGACGCCGTACGGCGGAACGCCAGCTGCAGTTCTTCCGCCGCTATGTGCCGGGATTTGAACACGCCCATATGGTGGTGAGCGGGGAGCAGCTCGGCATCCGGGAGACGCGGCGTATCGAAGGGGATTATATCCTGACAGTGGATGATTTTCTTGCTGCGCGCTCCTTCCCGGATGACATTGCCCGGAATGCATATTATATCGATATTCATCTCGCTAACAGCAAGAGCGACATGACCTTCAACCACTTGCCGCCGGGGGTTTCCCACGGCGTACCGTATCGGATTATGCTGCCTGTTGGCATCGACAACCTTTGGGTGGCCGGACGCAGCGTCTCTTCCGATCGTGCGGTGCAAGGCTCCCTGCGGGTGATGCCGAACTGCTTCTCCATGGGCCAGGCCTCAGGCACGGCGGCTGCATTGGCGCTGCGGGATGGCTCCGGCTCGCGCGGCATTTCTGTAGCTGAGCTTCAGGAGCGGCTGCTGGAGCAGGATGTATGGCTGGGAGAGGATTTCACACCGGCTGAGAAGCAGAAGGAAGGGGATGCACCGTGAAGCAGCTTCCTTTAACGGATGAGTGGTTTCACGGCTCCGTGTCGCTCCAGCATCGGGAGGAGGGAATAAAGCCTTGGCGTATTCCTTACATGGATTACAAGCTGTATCCGCCTGCGGGCATCGATGGCAAGGCCGAGATTTGTGCCGGTGTTCGCCTGCGGCTGCGCACGGATTCCGCAGAGGTGGCAGTATCCTTCACATCGCTTGCGGATGCTGCCGTTATGGATTGTGTCGCAGAAGGAGAACTGCTCCAGAGAATTCACCTGTCCGTCGGAGCCACAGAAGCCTTGTTTACCGGACTTCCCGCCGAAATTAAGGATGTGGAGATTTGGCTTCCGCAAAACATAGGAATGACCGTCACCGGCCTGCGGATTGGCACCCAAGCTGTCGGAGTCCCGCTGCCGGACACCCGGCCCCGCTGGATTACTTACGGCAGCTCAATTACCCAGTGTGTCGGGGCTTCCGGCCCCTCTCGCGCTTGGCCTGCCATTGTCGCCGAAGCCTGCGGCTTCAGTTTGACCAATCTCGGCTTCTCCGGCAACTGCCACATGGAACCGATGATCGGGCGGCTGATACGCGACCTGCCGGCCGAGTTCATCTCCATATGTGCGGGCGTAAACATCTATGGCGCAGGCACCTTAAGCCCTCGCATGTTCAAGCCGCAGCTGATTGGACTGCTGGAGACCATACGCGACAAACACAGGGAGACTCCGCTGCTTGTCATCTCCCCGATTTATGGCACCGTCCGCGAAACGGAGCTCAATCCGCTGGGCTTCACCCTGCCCATGATGCGCCAAGCGATCCGCGAGACGGTGGAGATGCTCAGGGAGCGGGGCGATCGCCGATTATACTATCAGGATGGCCTGAACTGGCTTGGACCGGAGGATGAAGCCTTTCTGACGGACGGCCTGCATCCAGGAGCCGAGGGATATGAGCTGTTAGGCCGGCGTTTCCGGGATCTTTATGGTCAAACAAAATGAATCGAAAAAGCAGTTGACTTCATCACTACTCAGTGTTACGATATACTCGTAATAAGTATTACTCAATAGCTTTTGAATCCCCAAAAGCTATTGAGTAAAAATTTCCCTTGGTACTATGTCATACTGAATATAAGTTAGACTAATTAGAGGAGGGACGAAATAAAGGAGGTTCTGAACATGGAAAATTTAACCGAAATGCTAAAGGGTTCGCTGGAAGGTTGCGTAATGGAAATCATTAGCCGACATGAAACATATGGCTACGAGATTACCCGCCGATTGAACGAACTTGGGTTTACCGAAGTCGTGGAAGGGACGGTTTACACCATCCTTGTGCGATTGGAAAAGAAAAAGCTGGTGAGCATCGAAAAGAAACCGTCCGATATGGGTCCGCCCCGTAAATTCTACTCGCTTAACGAGGCTGGCCGCCAAGAGCTTAAATTGTTTTGGGAAAAATGGGATTTTGTATCATCCAAAATCAACGTCTTGAAGTCAATCTAACGTCATAAGATATCCCGCACTATGATTTGGGAGTGTGTTGTTAAGCTTTATGATCAAAGGAGGAGAAATGATATGATGGAAATGTTCAAAAAATTGATTGGTGATAAAAAAGAGTACAAAATGATGATGGCACGGGTTGATGCCCTGCCAGAGGAGTACCAGTTCGTATTTAAGAAAATTCAAAACTACATGTGGAATTTCACAACAGGCAACGGGATGGATATGCTGCACATTCAGTATGAATTAATCGAGCTGTTCGAAGTCGGTGCAGCGGATGGCAGACAAGTGCTGGAAATCACCGGGGATGACGTGGCGTCCTTCGCCGATGAACTAGTTGCAAACGCTAAAACCTATGTCGCCAAGTATCGTGAAGATTTGAATCAGAGCATCATGAACCGATTGGGTAAAAAATAAATTCAATAGATCAAATCGACTGATTAGCAGGTTTCAAATATGAATTGCCGCCTTCGCTACTCAGTTATATTTTTAGCTCAGTACTAAGTCATACAGATTATCAGTCAGACTAAATAGAGGTGGGCAGTCGACCGTAATTTCGGGATCTCTCAAGCGGCCTTGCAACACACTTTATAAGGAGGAAGAGGAATGAGCAATGCAGTGATTTCAGTAAAAGGGTTGAGAAAAAACTTTAAAGACAAGGAAGTCCTTAAGGGAGTGGATTTTGAAGTGCGGCGTGGTGAAATATTCGCACTGCTGGGCTCAAATGGGGCGGGCAAGACGACGACGGTTAACATTCTCTCGACGCTGATGAAGTCCGATGGGGGCGACGTAGGTATTTGTGGCTATGACGTCCAGCGTCAAGCAGATCATGTTCGTCAAAGCATCAGCTTGACAGGGCAGTTCGCAGCTCTTGACGGTATGCTTACAGGGCGAGAAAACCTCATAATGATTGCCAAGTTGCGCGGAGTTTCCGACCCCGTTCAAGTTGCGGATAATCTGCTTGCAAGATTCAGCCTGACCGAGGCGGCAGGCCGCCGGGCGGACCAGTATTCCGGAGGGATGAAGCGCCGGCTTGACATCGCCATGAGTCTGATCGGCAGTCCAGCCGTCATTTTTCTCGATGAACCGACAACAGGACTTGACCCGGAAGCGCGGATTGAGGTCTGGAATACCGTCAAAGAGCTTGCCGACGGCGGCACGACCATCTTGTTGACGACGCAGTATCTGGATGAAGCGGAACAATTGGCGGACCGTATCGCCATCTTGCATGGCGGGACCATAATCACGATCGGTACTCTTACCGAACTCAAAGCGATGTTCCCGCCAGCGAAAGTAGAGTACATCGAGAAGCAGCCGACATTGGAGGAAATATTCCTCGCGATCATCGGCAAGAAGGAGGAGATGTAAATGAAGAACAAAACAGGGGTGCTTTTAGGGCGTTTAATGCGCAACATTATGCGGAGTCCGGATACAATTATCACGGTGGCAATTACGCCGATTATGATGCTGCTGCTGTTTGTCTACGTATTTGGCGGTGCAATAAAGACAGGGACGGACAATTATGTCAATTATTTATTACCGGGGATCTTGCTGATGGCTATCGCATCCGGTGTCGCTTATACTTCACTACGATTGTTTACGGATGTAAAAAGCGGCCTGATGGCGCGTTTCATTACCATGCCTATCAAACGCTCTTCGGTATTGTGGGCTCACGTCTTAACCTCGCTTGTTTCCAATGCTCTTACTGTCGTGGTGGTCATACTCGTAGCGCTATTAATGGGCTTCCGTTCCGACGCTAATATTCTGGATTGGCTCGCGGCAGCCGGGATACTCGGGCTGTTTACACTGGCGCTGACATGGCTGGCGATCATTCCCGGATTGACAGCGAAGTCTATGGAAGGGGCGACCGCCTACTCGTATCCGCTGATCTTTCTGCCGTTTATCAGTTCGGCTTTTGTTCCCACCGAGACTATGCCTCAAATTGTGCGTTTGTTCGCTGAGAACCAGCCCGTGACTTCCATTGTGAATACAATTCGTGCGCTCCTGTATAATGGGACTGTTGATAAGGATATCTGGATCGCGCTTGCCTGGTGCGTCGGCATCATGGTCATCGCATACTTCTTCGCTGGTAAAGCATTTAAACGACAGTTAGGATAAGTGCTCTTTTGAAATAATTTTAAAGAATTATTAGGCTGGTACGAGGTAATCCGGTAAAAGGTACTTTCACTGTTCGTGATTCAGCCTAAGGTATCCAAACCGGAAAATACAGTACCATCTCTAATTTCACTGGAACTCTATTGAGTTTGTCATAATCCAAACCAGAAAGTCTTCGAGATGATTCGCTACTTTTTCAACTTCTTCAAATTCTGGTTCATATCCACGTACAATAGCACCTTTATCATTGTTTAAATCGATTGCATAGAAGGAATACCCACCATCAACTGACATTACGATTGGCAGGTAATTATCCCACCACGCTGTTATTTCTGATCTCCATATATCGTCTTCCGTTGCTGCTTCTAAACTGAGTGATTCAATTTCGTTCCATTTAAACGCATCGTCTGAACGATTATTGTATTCATCCTCACAAAGAAACCAAGTTTTCTCATTAGGAGTGACGCATTGTTTTACCGCACTTAGAAAACCTAAATATTCATTAGGAATTTCTTTATATCTTGATATAAAGGCACCACCTAAATTTATATTGCGATCCCGATCTATGGTTATAGCCCAACCGTTTTCATTAGCCCATGTAATAAATTCACTAATTTTGTTACTCATAGCTCACCTGCTCTCATAAGATTCGATCCAAATTTCTAATAGTTATGATAATTATTCTAGTCAGTTTTCTCCATATCCTGCTTGAACTATCTAATTGTCAGCAGCTCATATCGGATGGATAAGAAAAAGAACAAGCCGAGTGATTGAAATTACCGGCTTGTTCTTAGTATTGCTTGCGAACTATAGTACAGATAACCATAGATACAGCCCGAGCAAAGTAATAAATAACGTAGGAATCGTGAGAATGATTCCCGTTATAAAGTATCTGCCCCAAGAAATTCTGACTCCTTTGGTTGAAAGTACATGGAGCCAAAGCAAGGTTGCCAATGAGCCGATAGGCGTTATTTTAGGTCCCAGATCTGAACCAATGACATTGGCATAAATTAACGCCTCTCGGATCGCTTCAGAGGTTCGGGTGGCATCGATGGCGAGTGCATCAATCATAACGGTAGGCAAATTGTTCATGATGGATGATAGGATCGCAGCAATGAAGCCCATGCCCAGTGTGGCCACAAACATTCCTTGATCTGCAACAGATTGGATGACCTGGGCGAGCAAGTCTGTAAGCCCCGCATTTCGAAGGCCATATACCACGACATACATGCCAATGGAGAAAAAGACAATCGACCAAGGCGCTCCTTTGAGCACCTCTTCAGTTGGAACAGCACGACTTCTGTTAGCAATGAGAAGAAATAAAATAGCAACGAAGCCGACTATGATGGATACAGGAATATGTAGGAATCCGCTAATAAAGTATCCTAACAACAGTACCGTTAGAACATACCAGGAAATACGGAACATTACGGGGTCCTTGATTGCATCGGCAGGATGCTTCAGGCGCTTATCTTCAAATTGACGCGGAATGCTTACTCGGAAAAAGAAGTACAGTATCAAGACGCTGATAATCAGAGAAAACAGATTCGGTATGATCATACGACTAGCGTATTCCGTGAATCCGATCCCAAAGAAATCAGCGGACACGATATTGACCAAGTTGCTTATAACGAGCGGAAGAGAAGTAGTATCTGCTATAAAACCACTCGCGATTATAAAAGGGAACACCTTGTTCTCATCGAAGTGAAGTGCCCTTACCATAGCCAACACAATCGGTGTCAAAATAAGTGCCGCACCATCATTGGCAAAAAAGGCGGATACAATAGCGCCCAGAATACTAACGTAAACAAACAAACGGATGCCGTTTCCATGAGCAGCTCGTGCCACATGTAAAGCAGCCCATTCAAACAATCCAATCTTATCTAGAATTAGTGAAATAATGATGATTGCGATGAAAGCTAAGGTGGCATTCCAGACTATTAGGGTAACATCCCATACATCTTGTATATGAACAACTCCTACGAGCAACGCAAGGATGGCACCTCCGCATGCTGACCATCCAATCGATAGATTTTTGGGTTGCCAGATGACTAGAGTTAAGGTGAGTACAAAAATAATACATGCTAAAACAATTGTTACCATGTCGACCTCCGAACCGTGCAATGTGGATTAACATAAATTAGTATATAATTATTCACTTATATATGGGACGAGAAAAATAACTTATTTACAATCCGAAGTTATTTCTTCCTTGTTCAATGCAGTCAAGATGGCTTTCGAATTAGGCGTATATTCGAGTACGGACTTAATATAGGGTTGATCATCAACATTCAATGAGTAATACACCCATTGGCCGCGTTTATCTTCCTTTACAAGGCCATAAGATTTCAATTTCCGTAAATGCTGGCTTACGCCCGGTTGAGAAATCTCAAGGATATCAACGAGCTCACACACACAAAACTCCCGCTCTCTCAGCAATGCTAAGATCGTCAGCCGAGTACCGTCGCTTAATAGCTTCAGCTTATCCGCCATTTCTTGAATCTGCTCCATATCGTTTCCTCCTTACCCATTATATAAGTGAATGATTATATAATACTCAGATATAAGTTATAAATCAATGGAACAATATTAAGACGAGGGATAACAAGGGATAATAAACACCCATAAGAAGTCGCCAAATGGATGGCGTTTTTATTTTTACTGAGGTAAGTCATTGTCTTGAGATGAAGCCAACAACTTACCTGGTATACATGTAGCCAATACAATGGGAAGGGGGCAACTACAGTTTCCTAGCTTTGACTACAAAAGTAACTGGTAGCATCTTTGCTTTTTTGGCAAAATCGCTGTTATCATTCCTCGATTGCATAATGTCTTCATCAGATTCCTCAATCATTTCCTCAATGACAAATCCCGCCTTGGCCAAAGCATTTACATAGGTAGACAGTTTGCGATCAGCTAATGCTAGCTCACCTTTCTCAAGAGAAACAGAATACCAAGATTCATCGAAATAACATTTCTTGAAGGCAAGCATATCATTTTCCATAACCACACATTTATGTATAGGGTGAGACCAACTGAATATGAAAACACCGTCTTGTTTAAGGTAAGAAGCGATCCGGCGAAAAGTACCTTCGAGGTCGGTGGTCCAGCCGATGGCATAAATTGAATACACAAAGTCAAAATAATCGGTGGGAATGCCGCATTCTTCCTCCATGGGAGAACAGATTAATTTTGCAGAAAGTCCGCACACCTTCAAATGCTTCGCTGCCTTCTCTATTTGTTGTTCCGATATATCTACAGCCCAGAGTTCGGATGCTTGGCGTTCCCCATGATATTGTAAGGATTGACCGTTACCACAGCCGATTTCCAGCATCTTTTTCCCAGAGACATCGCCAAAAAGCTGGCATTTTTCTTCTGAAATAAACGATCCGTAAAAAGGTAGTACAATTGCCCCCAAGAAGTCATTACCGAATGTATCCCAATAATAGCTGTTTGTTTTATGAACATCATTTTTGACCATATCGACCGAGACTGCGCTGCCAACCTCGCCAGCGCCGATAATGTTTGTACTGAAAGCAGAACCCTTGTCCATATGAGCGATCTCCCCCAAATATTAAACAATTCAAAGCATAATCGTATATCCAAGCTTGCGCACTATTCTACTAATAGAGATAGAAGGAGAATAATCTGCCCGGCATAGATCCCCAATAATGTATCATTGTTTAATGAACAAATCTACCTAAAATATTCCAAGTGAACATCAGAAGCTAGACATTGGTAGATGGTAAACGGGGTGTAAGAATATGACCTTAACCAAACCAAAAGCTCTCCTCTAAAATCTGTGCTGGCTTACAATGCGGGGAGAGTGATCACTTACATGATGATCGGTGACTTTTCTTATTCATCTGTAACTTTATTCAATGATTAGACGTTTAAAGGTAGAGATCCAGAAAATATTGGTGCTGTTAGGAGGAGAAATGAATTTGAAAAAGTTACTGTTTAGTATATCGGCGGCCATGATCTTTTTTCTTGCAAACGTCGTGCCTTCACACGCAGCGGAGACTGGTGTGATCGAGAATGGTGTTCTAAAGAACAATCGGGTGTTGATCCCTATACGGTCGGTATCGGAGAACATGGGTATCGATGTAAAATGGAACCAATCTCAAAAAACAGCTCAATTGATCAAAGGCGAGAATGTAATCACTCTCGCAGTCCAATTTAGTAGGGCCTTAGTGAACCAGGATCGCGTTGATTTCGATACACCGGTTGAGCTCATTCATAACACTACCTATGTACCATTAAGGTTCGTCAGCCAAACCATGGGGGCAGATGTGAAATGGGACCAAAAAGTCAAAGAAGCCACGGTTATTCTGGATGGCAAGCAAGTAGTCGTTAAGTTGATGGAGCCGAAGTATCAAGTACCTACTAACCAACGACTAAGCGAGGCGCGTGTCGCACGGTTATCGGAGAAATTGAATGAGGCATCTGATCTCTCGAAAGTGAAGCAGGTTCGCACTTACTTCAAACCTTTTTTTACAGATCGCCTTATTCAGCAAATTATCCAAAAGGAAGGGCTGAGCTATAAAGATATGAAATTTGATATGAATACAACAACCGTGAACTACACAAGCGAAACAAAGGCGACATTTATACAATCCTTTATTCCTGGGAATATATTAACGGGCGAACTGCATTATGTTTTTGATCGGGAATTGCATGTCATTTTTGCAGACGGAGTATGGAAGGTGGACAAGGTTAACGATTATTGGAGACAGATTCCTAACATGGGCTTGGAACCTGATTTTTAAATAATCAAGGTACTGTTAACATGAAGGAATACAACCTCAAATTGTTATGTAAGTTTGAGTTGATATCTAAATAATAAAGGAAGGTTGATCTTCAATGTGATGAAGACCAACCTTTTTTTATTCTTAGCAACAGACATGTATTCTGGTTAGTCCTTTTAATTATTCTAAATGACTTATCGAGGTATTGAGATAGCATTCTTCTTACTATTCAACACGCCAGTCTACCTTTTTTAAAATCAAGACGATGGAAATCAGTGAGAAAAGTAAGAGTACAAGCGTGTTCCAGGCGACAGACGAGGACCAGCCCGAAATCAACACCTCGCGCATGGCATCTGCAGCGTAGGTGGTAGGAAAGATATAAGAGAACCACTGCAGGATTGTAGGCAATTGATTCATATCCACCATAACTGGCGTCAAAAACGAGACGAACATCATCAATGCCTGAACGAGCATGTTGGTCAATTGATGGCTAGGAGACCAGAAGCCGATCAGTACACCTACGCCAACCACGCTGAAAACGGTGAGCAGCAGTACAGGGACAAGTCCCCAGCTATAGTGGAATTGAATGCCGTAAGCTAGTTGGCCAATCATCGCTAAAATAACAAAAGACGGTACACTCATGATCAAGCCGCGCAGCAGATTGGCAAAGATGAAGTTGACCTTGGCTATCGGCAGGGATGAATAGTATGTGAAGTGACCTTGATGCTTCTGCCAAGATATCTCTTGAGCCATGGAATTGAGTCCCATGACGATTAAGCCAAAGAGCATGTTCCCCGTAATAATACGTGTCATAACAGCCGGCGTTGGGTCAACTGTAAAGAATTTGAGAAATAACAGCGTTGTTAGCGGAAACATGCATGCCATGATGAAAATCCAAACCCATGCCTCGCGGATGATTGTGAATTGAATGCGGGCTAGGATCAACCATTCTGTAATTCTGCGTTGGATTATGCTCTGCTGCTCCTGCCCTTGGAGAAAGACTGAATCTTGAAGCTGAAGGTCTTGATTTTGCATGGCTGGTTTTATTTCTCCCATGTTTAGACCACCTCCGCTTTGGCAGGCTTATCTTGTTCATCATCAATGTGAAAATAGACATCTTCAAGATTCGGCGGGACTAAGGAATATTCTTCAATTGGTAAATGCTGCTTGGTCAGGACGTCAATCGCATAACTGGCGTTTTGCTTCTCGATCAGTGCCCGGACTCGGTTTTCTCCCGTTTTGGTCCACTGTCCCAGCGAGCTTAAGCTTTGGCAAACATAATCGCTTTCCCCTAAGGATGTCGTAATTTCGAGCTTCATTCGCTGATCGACCCTTTGTTTTAAGACACTTACATGATCGATGGCCAATAGCTTGCCGTGATTCACTACGGCTACTCTGTCCACAACCTGTTCAGCTTCCAGCACGTTGTGCGTCACCAGAATTATGGTTACTCCTTGGCGATTGCGTTCTTGTATCAGATCCCATACTAGCCTTCTCTTTTTGGGGTCCAGTTCATTGGTTGGTTCATCCAGAATCATGACAGGGGAGAAGCCGATCAAGCAAGTACCGATCCCAATTAAACGTTTCTGTCCGCCGGAAACATTCTTCAGCAGCTTATGACGGAGATCCTGCATTCCAAAGCGTTCCAACAATTCCTCTGTTTGTTTTACGGCGTACTCTTTCGTCAATCCCCGCAATCTTCCTGTAAAATACAAAGCTTCCCAGGTTTTTAAACTGGTGAGGGCGTGGGGCTCTTGTGAGTAGTAAGCCACTTCCTGAGCCACTCGCTTTGTTTGAGTCTGTACACTGGTTCCTTTATAGCACACTGTACCTGAAGTGGGAGCAAGATGCCCTACCATTTGTTTAATCAAGGTGGATTTTCCAGCTCCATTCGGACCAAGCAAACCGAGAATTTCCCCTTGTTGAACGTCGAAGCTTATGTTTTGATTGGCAACAACCTTTCCTTTTTTATACGTTTTATTCACATTCTCTAATTGGTAGATCAGCTTCACCATTCTAAACTCCTTTCTGTTCTTGCTATGTTTATGCTGCTGCGTGTCTGAACCCAGAGAGTATGTATTTTTTGACTGAACATGCTTTTGTTGGATGGTGCCTAAGTATACTATACGGTAAATCAGGCATTAATATAAAGCTATCATTTGTTCTCACAAGGAGTAATGGGCGGCAGGATGGTTTTTGTCTCGGTCTGGGGATGGAGAAGCGGAATGTTGAGTACCGAATCAAAAGTTTCGAGCAGACGGGAATACGTATTTGGCATGCGTGCTTAGCTACAAAATTATATGAAACGAGCGGTTTCATGAGACTTCGTTATGAGGTCAAGAGGTGACCAGAGTTTAAGGTCGGCAACCGCGATTAATATCCTCAATTATATACCGGTTGCTTCCACATAGATGCTTGACAATAGTACCGAATAGCGGCACTTATTGTTTAAGTGGAAACCGAGGACCTTTAGCGCTATTTAGTCAGTGGTGTTGAAGGTTGTTTTGCATATAGAATATCAGCTGGATCCGTTATATTATAATTGCTGTGACAAATTAGCTTAACAGAATGGTATAAAATATGATTACAAATTACATAGAACGAAAGATAGTGAAATAAACCAATAAAGCAAATGGGGGTTAATATGGACCATATATTGCATCAGATAGCGAAATCGATTAGAGGGGAAGAGAACAGATTTATCATTGGGATTTCGGGTCATGGGGCGTCCGGAAAGACAACTTTGGCTCATAATCTGTTAAAACTTTTGGGACATGATCATGTGAACTATATCAATACAGATCCTTATATTATCGGTTCACATCTTAGGAAGTACACTTTAATTAACTATGAATCACATGGTGAAATGCATCAAGAGAAAATGACTGCCTGTCATCCTGCTGCTCACAATGTACTCGCCTTGGAGAGAGACATTCATATGATAAGAGAGGGTTTGGATTTATATACAGTAGGCACGAACTATACAAAGAGTATGTTGCTTTCAGCTGAGAACAAGATAAGTATTGTAGAGGGCATGACAGTTGCTTTTACAGACCCCAATCTATATGATCTGAAAATTTATTTGTATACGGATGAGGAAACCGAACTGATGAGAAGAAGTATACGCGATGTCACTGAAAGAGGAAAAGATATTGATAATTTGAGAAATTCTCATAAACAGCGAAGAATTCAATATGACTTATTTATGCATCCATACCATCGAAATTTTGATGTTGTGATAAAAAATTCCAATGAGGATTATTTTCTTGAAAGAAATGGTATATCAAAATAGAGTGTTTGACAATTAAAAAGGAGGTCAACCAGAAAGTCCTGGTGACCTCATAATATGATCGGACGGGATAACCGTGTTCATGATGATCTAAGTGTTCGTATTTAGCGCCAACAAGCGTTTTAGGTTATCATCAATAAATTGATTATCGACACTGTTGATTCCGCGGCCGGCAAAATGACCCCAGATCGACTCGATCGGATTATAAATAGCGTTTGGCATAAGTTTAGCCTCGTATTCGTTATCATCCGCCGGGCAGAAGAGATCTGTGCTTCCTGGCATGACGCAGGCAAGTGCTTTAATGCTTCCTAGCGCCTTATCAAAATCTCCATTATAGGTGGGGTTCGCACTAATATCTGCATTTTGGCCAGTCCATAACATCGCTAGGACATTGTGCGGATCCATATTCATAAAGCTATCTTCCCAGACCCCAGACATAAAATCTGCCAATGAATCAAATCCCATATCCCGGTAAAGTTCCTCTCTGTAAAACGCGGAAGATACGCCCCATCCTGCATAGACATGGCCAACGGCGCGCATGTCTTCAGAAGTCAACTGATTTAGTTTACTTGTATCGAAGCGGACAGCAGCCATGAGCGGAGCTCTCATTCCTTCCAGGACCATATACGTTTGGGGCCACGTCTTGGCAACTCCGGCGAAAGGTGCAATTCGTTCCACCATGTCTGGATAGCTTGCCCCCCATTGGAACGCTTGAACGCCTCCCATGGACCATCCAACAACAAGAGCGATCTTTCGAATGCCGAATTTTTCGGTCACCAGCCGATGCTGGAATTGAACGTTGTCATAAATGGTTACTTGCGGGAAATTTGCTCGGTCGAATGGGGGAGGCGTGTTACTGGGAGACGAAGATAATCCGTTGCCCAGCAGATTTGGAACGATAATGAAATATTGTTGCGGATCCAGTGCCATGCCGTTTCCAATCAACCATTCATTCTGAATATGCTGATCCCCAAAAGCCGTTGGATAGACAATGACATTATCTTTCTTTTCATTCAATTTTCCATACGTTTTATACGCAAGAAAAGCGCTCGGTAACGTCACTCCTGATTGTAATGTTACGTCACCCAAATCAAAAATCTCATAATCCATGATGTTGTCTCTCCCTTCAAAATGAAACCATACATTAAGAAAATGTATTTCTTGTTGCTAGTATAGATCTGTGTTAGTCTCAATAAAAGTGAATGATATTCAAAGTTATATTCAATTTTTTTGATAGTAAAAGGGGGATCGTATGATGGAGTTGCGCCAATTGATTACGTTCCGCACGGTTGCATCAACTTTAAATTTCAGTCGGGCAGCGGAAGTACTGAACTATGTCCCCTCCAACGTCACGATGCAAATAAAAGCATTGGAGGATGAGCTTGGTGTTCGCCTCTTTGACCGTTTGGGCAAGCAGCTCGTTCTTACAACTGCGGGTAAACGCTTTTTAACTGAGATCCACAGTGTTCTAGACAAATTAGACGAAGCTCGCAGCGTCGTTCATGACAATGAAAATCTTAGCGGCACTCTAACGATAAGTGCTAATGAGGTTATTTGCGCCTATCGGCTTCCAGCTGTCTTTCAACGATTTCGATCTCTCTGTCCAGGAGTGCGTCTCATCTTCCGCTCTGTTCCCAATCAAGAACTGAAGCAAGCGCTCTTTGAGGGAGCCGCGGATGCCGTCTTTATGCTCGACGAACCCATTCGCTCAAGCGGACTTGCAGTGGAGCCGATGGTGGAGGAAACTTTCCGCTTATTCGCCTCCCCAAACCATTCACTCGCGAAACGAACTGAACTACAGCTGGAAGACTTTCACGGAGAAGTGTTCCTGACCAATGAAAAGGGTTGTCCATATCGAACCATGTTTGATCGGGGATTTGAAAGAGAGGGCATAGATACGATTACTTATTTAGAGTTTCAAAGTGCCGAAGCCATTAAACAATGTGCAATTTCGGAAATTGGTATTGCTTTTCTTCCTGAAATCGTAGCGGAAGCCGAAGTTAAACGGGGCGAGCTTGTTGCTCTTCCATGGCAAATTCCTGACTTGCACGTATATACACAGATGTTATGGCATAAAGACAAGTGGCTTTCCCCCATCATGATATCTTTCATTAAAGCCGCAAGGGAGGTTCTCGCTTCAGAAGAAGATAATAGGTCATTATGAAAACATAGCATTGCTTGAACGAAGTGGAAGTGGACACTTTCGTCATAGATGCGTGATGTTAAGGAGCGGGGGAGGAGACGATTCCGATTGCAACGATCGATCGTTTTCTCCGAGCTCCAGTACCGCTACAATCCGCTCCTCCGGCTGAATGCCGAACACCTTGCACTGATCCAGGTCATAAATCCATTCCGGTATCGATCGGCGTGCGTACCACGGTCTAGATTTAACTAATAGTTGTACGTTCTGGATCAAACAGCATATCGCTGCATAATCCTCCTCCTGCTTGTGGGGGTCCTCTTCATGCTCTGCTACAATCAAGAGAAAAGACGATGATGTATTCCCATAAGAATCCAAGAGCTTTCCGGCCGCTTCGCTGCCCGACACATAGATAAAGCGCCACGGTTCTCTTAGTCCGTCGTTCGGGGCCCAGACAGCGTCATTCAGTACTTCCAGAATGCTTTGCGTTGAAACCCGAACACGTGCCGACTGAAGCACATCCGCTTTTCCGCCTTCGCCGATTGCGGTCCATTTCTGCTCCGCCGGCGTTCTTCTTCGGGCTCTCGGAGCTTTATCGTAATATCCAATGTGCAAAATCCCGGCAAACCTTTCACCTTCCTGCAAACCGATTTCCGTAAGAAATGACTCGTTTTGAAACATGGGGTCCGTGTCCCACAGCGCGCCCAATCCGCATTCCCAGCCAAGCAGTTGAAAATTTTGCATTACACTACAGACTGCAGCGTAATTTTCGTCGCTCTGCCGCCGATCGGAGGCGGATTCCGCGATGAAGATCAGGTGAGCGGGAATTTCAGTTACTCGTTTAATGAAAAAATCAATCATTTTAGAGGGCATGAGCTTAACGAATCGGTTTTCCTTCATCTTGGTCATCATGCTCTCAACCAATCTATGACGCGATTCCGGCGTGCCGGCATAAAGACAGCGCCAGCGGCAGGTGCCTTTGTCTTCGTACAGGTTAACCGCATCGTTCAACAAGGATACGACCAGTTCGGGCGCTACCGGCGTTGTGTTGAATTTCCGGATGGTTCTGCGTTCTCTTATCGTTTGGGGAATATTCAATCTGATTCCTCCTTATATATTTAGTTTACTTGTAAACAATAATACCAAAAAAATTTGTTTATCTCTCGCTTATATACCGGGCCATCCCTTGAAAAAACTTTAAAATCGTCTGCAGCTCGCTTTCGGAGTAATCGTCCAAAAATCGCATAAAGCGCTGTTCCTCTGCTTCGTGCATAGTCCGATGCAATTGGAACAGCTGCTTTCCTTGTGTCGTTAGACGAAAATAGACCTCTTTGCGATTGTCATTAAGCTGAGTCCGATGAATAAGGTCAAGCGAAAGCAGCTTCTTGCTGATCTTTGTAATGCTCGCCTTCGACAATTTTAATTTTTCGGCAATCGCGGAATGATTGATCGGTTCATGTTGGCCGATGCAATCCAAGACATGGATGGTCGATAAATTTCCAGGTACGCTTTTCAGTTGATGAAGCTGGATCATCTCTTTGATTTCTTTAAGTTCCAGCTCCATTCGCTGTTCATGCAAATGAGAGAAGTGAAGCAGCTGTTCATAAATGATTGGCTTGATGCGATCAGGGTAATCCATAGATCCGGTTTCACACTCCATATTGTTTACTTGGAAATTAAAATATCACAGTTTGTGAGATTCAGCAAGTGCCGCATGCATCTTGCATGTGATGTCCGACAATCAGCTACTGAGCATTTAAGTGCAGGGTTGGGTTCGCATATGCTTCTAATGGCCTCCATTAACAATTTGCCTGGGTTCCAGAGGGTCATTGGGGAGAGGAGGGTTTTATTTTTCCTATTGAGTTGGTAAACTATCAGAATTAAGATGGGGTCATAAATTCAATCATAACGTTAGGATGATCTGTTTGGATATGAAAATCTTGTTGGTCGAAGATGATAAAACGATTGCATCCGGTCTAGAATATTCGCTGCAGCAAGAGCACTATTCGACCGTTATTTGCCATGATGTCGAATCTGCTAAAAAGGTGCTCGCCGAGGACATCGATCTGTTCGCTTTATGCCTGTTTGATTTACAGCTTCCTGACGGAAGCGGCTATGAATTATGCAAAATGGTGAAGGAGCGGCGAGACATTCCGGTTATCTTCTTAACGGTGATCGACGATGAGGTCAATGTCGTGATGGGGCTGGATATGGGAGCCGATGATTATATTACCAAACCATTTCGAGTTCGCGAACTTCTGTCGCGGATCAAGTCCGTCTTGCGTAGATACCAAAAGCCGTCCCAGGCCAAGAACATTATCGATATCGACAATATCCGTATAAACACGCTAGAAGGTAAAGTCTTTAAAGACAGTGCAGAGATTTCGCTAACTGCTTTGGAGTATCGATTGCTTTTGATCTTTGGCAACCATATTGGACAAGTGCTTTCAAGAACTCAGCTTTTAGAGCAGATTTGGGATGTGGCCGGCGATTTCGTGAACGATAATACATTAACGGTATATATCAAAAGGCTGAGGGAAAAGTTGGAGGATGATCCAGGGAATCCGACTTTGATCAAAACCGTACGTGGCCTTGGATATAAGGTTGGTGATTAGATGCTGCGCAATCGAGAAATTAAGATGTTTTTGCTCGTCATGGGTTCAATCAGCCTAGCGGCGATTGCTGCAGCTTTTATGATATCTTCTGTCGCCGCGGCGCTCGTTTTCTTGCTATCGATTATGCTCATTGGCAGCAGCATGATATATACGAGATGGAGATACCGCGAGCTTGAAAAGCTAACTGTGTACTTGAAGGAAATTAGCAACGGCAATGATTCTCTTTCTCTTGACTTTCGCGATAACCAGGAAGGCGAGCTGAGCATCTTAAAAAATGATATTTACAAAGTGACGCGCATGTTATCGGAGCATCGGTCGCTATTGCAGCGGGACAAACTTCAATTGACGGATGCTATCTCCGATATTTCACATCAGCTCAAAACGCCGCTCACCTCCATGACAGTGATGGCGGATTTGTTAAGCGCCCCTGACCTGCCTTCGGCCAAAAGAACGGAGTTCACCCATCATATTCGCATCCAGCTCGAACGGATCGATTGGCTTGTTTCCTCTTTATTAAAGCTATCGAAAATGGATGCGAAGACCATCCAATTCAAAAAAGATCCAATCCCCATGAAAAACCTTATCCAAAAGGCATTAGAGCCGGTTATGATTCCGATGGATATTAAGGGACAGACGGTTACCATCGACGGCGATGACAACGTCACTTTTGTCGGTGATTTCAATTGGACTGCTGAAGCGGTCATCAATATTTTGAAGAACGGCGTGGAGCATACACCTGAAGGCGGAACGATCACCATCACATTTTCCGAAAACGCGTTATTTACGGAAATCATCATTGCCGACAACGGAAAAGGCATTTCCAAAGAAGATTTGCCTTATATCTTCAAACGTTTTTACAAAGGAAAGAACGCTAGCGAAGGGAGCATCGGCATAGGGCTTGCGATGGCTCATAGCATCATTTCTAGCCAGAACGGTGTGATCGATGTGACGAGCGACAGCGGGAAGGGTACACAGTTTCGGATTAAATTTTATAAGCACGTGATTTAGAGTTGCTCCTTAAGTGACTGAATTGTCACCTCCATCGTCACTGGAAAGTCATATTAGACAGATAAAATGATATTCATCAGAAGAACGATGGAGGTAAGACAATGCAATTGAAGCAGCAGCGTAAGATTATTTTTGCCATCACGATATTCTACACCCTGTTTATTCTTTATTTTTTGTTTTTCGCTTTCGGCAGAGTAGATAAGGTAGATCAAATCAGCGGCTACACTTTTATTTTTTTACCAAACGATTTTTTTAGACTGCCAGGTCTGTCCGATCTTTTACATCCAACATTGATGGACTTTGTGGGCTTCGGGAACGTCGCAGCCTTTATCCCTTTTGGCATTTTGATTCCGATGCTATACCAGACTAGCTTTGTCCGCTTCATAACTTTGTTCATCCTGTCCATTCTGGTGCTGGAGACGATTCAGGCACTAACTTTCCTTGGCAGCTTCGACATGAACGACGTCATACAGAACTCATTGGGCGCAGCCATCGGATTCGGAGCCTACAAACTTGGATTTCGCACGAAAAACTTCTGGAGAAATATTGTTGCTACAGGTATTTCCAGCGTTGTCTTGATGCTCGGCGTGTGGGGGATCTTCGGGGTGGTTGACCAAGTGTTCACTGAAGAAATGGGCCCCTTTGTAGCGATAAACGATTTAAGGGATAGTACTGGGAATCCTTCAACAGGAACCAAACCTTCTAGTTTTAAGATTGGCGGTCAAGACGTGGAACCACAATATAATGTGTATAGCGCCCAAGGTAAGGAAACGTATACGTACACGTTAGGCAATAAGAAGGAGGTATACCTCTTCTTGAATTATGGAATTCCCGATCAAGAGGATTCCCGAGGCTGCATGAGGGTTACCGCCGATGGACATGAGTTCCTGACTGTATCCGTAGAAGCCGGACGCCATGAGCCGGATATGAGCTCCATTTATCTCCCTCAGGCCAATGAGCTTACGATAACCATTGAGGGAAATATAACCCTGTGGGATGTTGGATATAAAGAGATGATATATAGCTGGAATTGAGCATGAGGGGAGGGAGATATGGCCATGGAAATTTTAAAAATCGAGCATCTTTCTAAAATATACGGCACTGGTGAATCGGCGGTAAAGGCGCTTGACGATGTTTCATTTTCGGTTCAAAAAGGTGAATTTGTAGCGATTATCGGCCCGTCCGGATCGGGAAAATCAACCCTTCTTCATCTGCTGGGCGGCGTGGATCGACCATCAAGCGGCAAAGTTCTCGTAGAGAATACGGACATCTATGCATTGGACGAAACGCGTCTGGCGATCTTCCGGCGGCGACAAATCGGACTGATCTATCAGTTTTTCAATCTGATTCCCACCTTAACGGTGAAAGAGAACATGACGCTGCCGCTCTTGCTGGACAACCAACAGGAAGACAAGAAGCAATTTGATGGACTCGTAAAGTCGTTGAATTTAGAGCATCGTTTAAACCATTTACCTAATCAGTTATCCGGGGGACAGCAGCAGAGGGTTTCGATCGGCAGAGCGATCATCAGTAACCCTGCCATCATGCTGGCAGACGAGCCGACCGGGAATTTGGATAGTAGAAATAGCAGCGAGATCATCGATTTGTTGAAAATGTTGAATAAAACATATCGTCAGACGCTGGTTGTCATCACGCACGACGAACGAATCGCTTTACAGGCCAACAGGATTATTTCAATTGAAGACGGGAAGATCGCCAAAGACGAGGTGATCCGTCGGTGAATATTGTCTACAAACTTACCATCCGGAATTTAAAGCAAAACAAGAGGCGTACGCTCGTCACCATCATTGGCGTCATCATTTCGGTTGCCATGGTGACCGCTGTCGCTACGCTTGCATTTTCATTCTCGGATTTAATGATCCGACAAACCATCGGGGATTCAGGGGAGTGGCATGTCGAATATCAAGATGTAACAAAAGAACAGCTTGCAGCGATACATGGCGATGAGGCAACCAAAACCGTTGCGATCACAAGAGATCTTGGGTATGCCCCATTAGAAGGAGGACAAAATCCGAATAAACCATACTTGTTCATCAAGGAATATGATGCACAAGGTTTCGCGAAATTTCAGGTAGAACTAAGCAAGGGGCGTCTTCCGCAAACAGACAAGGAAGTCGTTATCTCCGAGCCCATTGCAACGAACGCCAAAGTGAAGTACGAAATCGGCGATCGTCTATCCCTTCGTATCGGCGAACGATTCGAGCAAGGGGGCGATCATCCCTTGGATCAGACCGAACCGCTGCGTAGGGAAGACGGCAAATTGACCGAAACGTTGCAGCATATCAAGACAAGGGATTACACGGTAGTAGGCTTCATCAAGCGTCCCGTATGGGAAACGGCTTGGGCACCAGGTTATACGATTATTAGTTATGTCGATGAAAACATCATCGGGGCAAACGATCGAGTCAATGCGGCCGTAGTCTTGCAGAAAATCAATTCGTCCTTGTTCGCTCATGCGGAAAATTTGGCAAAGAGTAACGATATCGAAACGGTCCAATATAATAACGATTTGCTGCATTATTACGGTTTATCCAAAAGCGGTGCTTCACAAAGCATGATGTACTCAATATCGGCGATCTTGATGGCGATCATCATGATCGGTTCGATCTCGCTCATCTATAATGCTTTTGCAATATCCGTCTCGGATCGTTCCCGCCATTTAGGAATGCTTGCGAGCGCAGGGGCGACAAAAAGACAGAAACGAAATTCCGTGCTTTTTGAAGCTGTCATCATTGGCTTGATCAGCATTCCCATTGGCATCCTATGCGGTCTTGCCGGGATTGGGATCACATTTTGGTTCATGAACACCATGATACAAGGAGCATTATGGACCAATGAAAAGCTGATGGTGATCGTCACGCCGTTATCGCTATTCATTGCCTGTGTGGTTTCGATGGTTACGATTTTCATTTCGGCGTATCTCCCGGCGATCAAAGCGTCTAAGGTTTCCGCTATGGATGCGATTCGTCAATCAACCGACGTAAAGCTTACGGCCAAAGCGGTGAAAACACCGAAGCTCATTCGAAAGCTATTCGGCATTGAAGCAGAAATCGGATTGAAAAACTTAAAAAGGAACAAACGGCGCTATCATGCCATTGTATTTTCGCTCGTGATCAGCATTGTTCTGTTTTTGACAGTATCGTTCTTTACCAACAACATGAAGCAATCCCTGGAACTGTCACGGGAAGGAGTCAATTATGATATTCAACTGTCGTACAGCGATGGAAAGAAAATAGACAACCCGTTGTTGCAGTCAATTGTATCTCTGAATGGTGTAACGGAATATAACCTGGTACAAGAGTTGTATAAGAACGCCTGGGTCGATGAGGCATCCATCGCCGATGAATTGCAAGAGCTGGTTAAGAAGGATAAAAGTTTGCTGCAAGACGGAAAGTACCGTTACGAGATTAAGCTTCATGCATTAAATGATTTGAGTCTGCAAGTCTATGCCAAAGCGGTTGGTGCAAATTACGAACAGCTTACAGATCCGGATCATCCTGCCGTGATTGTGATAGATACAACCAAATATCAAGATATGGACACGGGGAAGTATGTTCAGACGAAGGCTATGTATTTAAATGTTGGGCAAAGTATCGAATTAACGAATAGCTATATCGAAAATACGGAAGCAACGGAGGTAAACAAAGTAACCGTTGCCGCGTTGACAGATCAAGCTCCGATGGGGATGAGCCCGGCAGGCTTAGGTGGGTTAACTATGATCGTGTCGGAACGCGTCATGGATCGACTGGCGGACGATGAGGAGCTAGCTAACGTTCAGACATACCTTTATTTGAAAAGTGCGGAACCGATGAGAACACAGCAGCAAATCGAAGAGATGTATGAGACAAATCTGAATGTCTATAATGTTTATCAATCCAGAAAAAACGAAGAGCAACAGATTTTAATGATATCCGTCTTCTCTTACGGGTTTATCATATTAATCTCTGCAATTTCCATAGCAAACATTTTTAATACGATCTCGACGGGCCTATCCCTTCGAAAAAGAGAATTTGCGATGTTGAAATCCGTTGGCATGACGCCAAAAGGCTTTGCCAAAATGATGAACTATGAAAGTATCTTTTATGGAGTCAAATCGCTGCTGTTCGGGCTTCCCGTCAGTTTCGCCCTGATGACTCTAATCTATAGGGCATTTGCGAACAAATTTAGCTATGGATTCATCGTTCCCTGGATGAGTATGCTCTCTGTTGTCGTCGCGGCATTTGTTATTGTCGTTTGTGCGATTGTTTTTTCCAGCAGGAAAGTAAAAAAAGAAAATATTATTGATGCGTTAAAGCAGGAGAATATATAAGCAACTGATTGCCTAATATTGATCAATATCGGCAGAGTGTTAAGCATGATGGAAGAGAACCGTATTCTAGGGTAACCTGGGAACGGTTCTTTTTTGTTTAACGGGTTGCATAATAAGTTTCGTGGTGGGAGAGCCTACGCAACATTCTGAAATTGGATAATATTACGGTTGACTCCGCTTACATTAAGGATGTATTATAAACTTAATTCGAGACAATCATTCGGTTTTATATAAAAAAGAATTCTATTTTCTTGTTTTTATCTCATTTAAGTTTATAATATAAACTTAAATGAATTTTAATTATTGTAAGAAAGTAAGGTGACTAACTCTAATGAAAGTGAATTTACCAAGCACGATACGCAAGATGAACAAAGAAATCGTCTTGAATATCATCAAAGACCTGGGACCTTTACCACGCTCTGAAATAGCAAAGCATTCCGGTATTACAAAGGCAACAATATCAGAGATCGTCAAAGAATTGATCGATGAGAACCTCATCTATGATGAAAAGGATGATGCCGATGCAAGCAAACGTGGAACGAACTTGCATTTTTCGAAAAATGCGACTTATGGCATTGCCATAGATTTAGGCGGAACGACGATTCATCTGGGCATGTTTAACTTAGCGGGTGAGTGTTTCTTTCAGCAGATGGTTCCGACTTATGATCTGCAGACAAGCAATGAATTCCTGGATCGAATGACTGCCGATTTGAAACATTTCATTCAACAATCAGGGCACCCGATCGAACGGCTTTCGTTTATTAGCATCGCAACTCCCGGCATCGTGGATCAGGCTACGGGCGTAGTTCTCGAAGGCTCCCCTAACTTGCCCGAATGGAAGAACATTCAGTTGGGACAATATTTTAGAGAAGTTTTTCAAGTACCAGTTACTATCGAGAATGACGTACGCGCCGCGCTCGTCGGTGAAATGTATTCCGGAGCCTTCAAGGATTTGAATTCAGCCGTGCTGATTGGAATTGGTACCGGACTCGGTTCGGCCATGATGATTGACGGTAAAGTCATTCGCGGGTCGCATAATGCCGCAGGCGAAATCGGTTATATGGTTGTTCATCGCGATCAGATGTATGCGCCTTCAGAAAAGGGGCATTTGGAAATGTCATGCTCCGGTTCGGGGATTGAGGACGCTGCCTTTAAGCTATACAAGAGAAAGATGTCTGCAAAAGAGGTATTCCAGCAAGCCAAGCAAGGCGATCTTCAGGCAAAGTATCTTGTAGACAAGTTCGAGGATCATCTTTCAATGGGGATTCTCAATATGATAGCCCTCATTAACCCGGAAAAAATTTTACTTATGGGCGGAGTGACCAAGTCTTTATCACTGGATCACATCATCAGCAAAGTAAAGCTTCACACGACAGAGGTCACGGACGTATCGATAGAAATTTCCAAGCTTCAGCATCACTCGGCTTTACAAGGCATAGCGATTTTAGGACTAAATCAATCCTATCCAACCCTACAATTCTTGAAAGACAAGCAATTGTAATAACCCAGAATAACCCAGCAAATAATGAATCAAAACTAAAGGAGCGTGGAGCTTATGTCAGGCATTCAACTTCACCCGCATGACATTATTGATGAAGGCATGTCGCAGATTATTTCTTACATTAAGAAGCTGAAAGACGTTCAATACATCTTTCCTGAGGTAAACACCATTTTTGAGCGCAATCCGGTCCCTGTTGGGAAGTTACCGCGTAACCCCGTCCATGAAGTCGTCTTCGGGACAGGCACAATGCATGCCATTTTGCCTTCTTATGCAGAATCAGGCCTGGATCAACGCCGGGAACCTACTCTCTCTCCTGAGCAGGATCCGCTTATGATCATCAAGAACGCGATGCAAGGAGAAGACTTTGAAATCATTCCATGGTTGAATATTCTGAACGGCCACTTTGAGGGAAGCAAGCTCCAGAACAATTTGGTCACGGATTATACGGGACAAGTCATTCCGCACTGGCTCTGTCCGAATGCGCCGGATGTAATCGGTTTCTGGGAAAAAGCCTTCGTGGATCTAAATCAACGTTATGGATTCACTTCCTACATGATTGACCGCATTCGCTATCCGGATTGGGCGGGAGAGGAGATCAATCCCAAGCAACTGCTGACCTGCTTCTGTCCGCATTGCCAAGCAAAGATGCAGGCGCGGCACCTAGACGTTCATGCCATTAAAGAAGCAATTAACACATGGAGTATGATGTTCAAAGCGAAACAATTCGATGCGGCCGTCGACTATGCGAACGCTAATGAACTTATTCAGGCCTGGATCCAATTCCGTCAAGACAGTGTCTCGGAATTCGTGGAGCATCTCATCACGCGGGTACGAAAGATCAATGAAGAGTTTACAATCTGGCTCGACCTGTGGCCGCCTGCCTACGGCTGGTTGCTCGGACAAGATTATGCCAGCCTGACGAAACTATCTCCTGCACTGAAGCACTTCCCTTATCACAAGCTTGGAGGAGGAGCTGACGTACAAGGATTGATCCATAAACTCACGGATACACCGGAGGAAGAGGAAGCAGCATTCCATGCATTTAAGAAATTCTTTGATCTTCCATATGACCTTTCTTACAAGACGTTCAAAGCGGAAGGTTTCCCGATTGAGTTCGTTGCGGATCAGAACAATATTGTTCGTGAGAAATCCGCGCCGGATACTCGCATATTTAGCGGTATCCAAATGTGGAACCTCACGCCGGAAAATTTACTAGAAGCGATCCATGCCGGCGAACGGAGCGCAGCCGACGATCTGTTGTATTACTGCTACGGCTGGGCAACCGACGATCTGTTTGAAGCTATTCAAAATCTCCGAGAAAAAGGAGCTCACTAATCATGCAAAAATTACAGCGACCCATTATCTTTTTCTTGATTTTTGCCACGATGTTCGTGCTCGGCGGGATTCAGAATACAAAAGGGATCATATTAGAGAAGGTACAATACGATATACAGCTTGATATAAGTCAGGTCGGCCTCATGGTATCCATCTTCCAAATCGGATTCCTTCTGGCAAGCTTGGTGGCGGGGATACTCGCCGACCGCAAAGGGATCAAAATTGTCATGATGGCCGGGACCGTACTCATGATGATCGGCTTATTCGGAACCAGCATGGCGTTTACCGTGACATTCTTCCTGGGATTCTATCTCATCGTCGGTCTCGGGATCGGTTCCATGACCGTGTCTGTTGCCACCCTGATTCCAGCATTCTTCAAGGAACGCGCAGGGGTAGTCTTTAATTTGGCGAATGCGTTGTTCGGGGTCGGTATGATCGTGACTCCGCTGATTATCAATATGATTTTTGAGCACAACGTCACCTGGCGAGCATTCTATATAGGCGTTGCCGTCATTATTGCCATCATCTTATTCGCTTTAATCTCTTTCAAACAGTCTCAAACCTCTGCAGTAAATGGACAAAATGATGTTACGGTTAAATCTGTGCTACAGCTCTTCCAGAATAGCCAGATTATCCTGGTCATTCTATTCATCTTGTTCTATGTCGCCGCGGAGGCCGGGTTCTTGAATTTCTTCCCGATTCTCTACACGTCGCTTGACATTGCAGGAATGGATGCCGCACACAAGGCCGCGACCGCAAGTTATATCATTGCAAGCTTCGCTTTCTTGTTCACAATCGGTCGGTTTGCCGGAGGATTCATCATTTACAAACTAGGAGAGCGCCGCACATTGGTATTATTCTCGCTTTTCGCCCTTGTCTCTTTGATTGCGGGACGCATCTTCATGAAAGATTTCAGCTATCTTATCATGGTGTTCGGATTGGCGATGTCCGTCTTGTTTCCAACTGCGCAAGGTATTGCTTCCAAACTGACAGAAAAAACAGGCTCCTTGCAAGGCTTGATCTACGTTGCTTCGGGTCTCGGAGGTGCCGTTGTTGGAGTCTTAATTGGTCAGATCTCCAAATCCTTCGGAATCCAGAACGGATTCAACGTACTGATTCTTTTTACGGCACTTATTAGTATATTTGCCTTCATGATCAAGACGCCGAAAATCGATAAATAACAATTAAATCAGATGATAAACGCTTAAAAGCCCGCACAAATTGCGGGCTTTTTTTACTTTTATAGCCATATTGAGCTATATGGTAAAAATACCTTTTTATGTATAATGTAAACACGTTAAATTGGTAGCGCTTTCTATACACCTCTGTTTATACTGCAGCGACAATAGGATTGATTATGTGTCTAGTCCAGAACGGAGGGAATGAAATGAAAAGCAAATATGCCTTCTTACTTTCCTTGAGATCACTTGAATACAAAATTAAACAATTAAGTGCCTAGGCGAAGGAGCACGAGGAGTGTTTCGATCTCTTACAAATGAAGCTGGATGCGCTGTGTCAATTTATGACGATTGAAGAAAATGACAAGCAGTGGCTTGAGTGGGGGAGTCAGGAGGAAATCCAATTGTATGTTGAGCAACTGCGTGAAACATCTGTACAAGCGCTATGTGATATGGAAAAGTATCAATCCGGCCTCGCCATTGAGCAACGCTTGAATGTAAGTGAGTACATCGAAATACTATCCAGATCCGTTAGAAACGAGCTGCGTGATTTCCATATTGGGCATCGATCCAAAGTTCTTTTTGTCGGTTCAGGCGCATTTCCTCTCTCGGCACTAACCATCGCTCATGAGACCCATGCAACTATTGTATGCTTGGATATTGATCCGGAAGCCGTGGAACAGGGAAGAAAAGTAGCAGAAACTTGGGGACTTGGCAGCAGAATTATATTTACTGGAAAGCCACTTAAGGAAATATCTTTTGTGAATGAAGCTACGCATGTTGTTATTGCCTCTCTTGTTCGTAACAAATTGGATGTTCTAAATGATTTGAAAGAGAAGATTCAACCTGGCACGCGCATCATGATGAGGTATGGAAACGGACTGAAAACGCTTTTTAATTATCCGCTTGAAGAAGACCTGTCCGATGACTGGCGAAGGACCGCCATTTCAGCAGGAGAAGGCTTCTATGAAACAATGATTATCGAACCGAAGCACAGCATAGTATAAGGAAGGTGAAGAGGGTGAACAAGCTGCACGAAACTCCCCCTCTTGGCAATGTATTGATTGTGGGTGCAGGGCCAGCGGGTATTCATGTTGCCGTAGATCTGTCTAAAGGTTGGTGTCGCCGTCTGGGTCTGACCAACCGCCTAGGAATTCATGCGGAGCGACTGCAACAAGAGCTTGATCAATATTCATTCCAGCTATGTACGGAAGTACTGGTTGAGCGCGGCAAGCATCTTTCAGCGACAGCGCGATTGGACAAATTTTATGCAGGATTCGACTCCATAGAAGATGATTGCAAACCATCGTTCTATGTGTTCCCAGCCACAGTTACGTTGAGATCATTCATGAATTGAAACTGGATCAGCGGATTCAGATTAAACGAATCATTCTGATATCACCAGGAATAGGCTCCAATATTCTAGTAAAGGAAAGCCTTGGCCAGTCCCGCGATCATGTAGAGGTGATTAGCTTCTCCACATACTATGCAGCAACAAAATTCCCCCCAGATTCATCTACTCTCCTAAAATCCATTATCAAAGGCCTGAAAAGGAAGATATACATCGGTTCCAGCCAGGCAAACAGCAGCATGTTGTTTATACTTCAGGATTTTATGTCGAGCCTCGGCATTACAGCCGAACGGACATCTCATCCAATCGAGGCAGAAAGCAGAAGTATTACGACCTATGTCCATCCACCGTTTTTTCTGAATTCATTTTCTTTACAAGAGATTTTCAGTCTCACTCGCTCCACCAAGTATATGTATAAGTTATACCCGGAAGGACCCATTACACCAGATGCCATCCGCAGCATGGTGCGACTGTGGAAGGAAATCTCCAGTGTTCTTGTGAAGTTTGGAGCGGATCCGGTGAATTTGCTGAAATTTATGAATGATGACAACTATCCCGTTCAGGAGCAAACGCTCTCCAGATTAGACATCGAGGGATTTGTTCAGTTTGAGGATATTCACCAAGAGTACTTGTTATATGTTAGGTATGCATCTCTCCTCATTGATCCATTCTCTACTCCTGACGAACAGGGTCAATACCGTCCATTCGCAGCTGTACCCTACCAACAGGTGAGTCGAGATCAAGAGGGGAGATGGGTTATTCCTCGTGTTCCTTATGAAGATTACAGAAAATTAAAGCTGTTATACCTTGTCGGGCAAGCACTTTACCTTCCAATGCTCCAAGCCAAGACGTTTATCCTAACCTTTGAAAAACAATTAGGAAAATTTATGGAGGAACAAGGAACTGAAGCATTCCTTCCTGATCTCATTAATGACAGCACATTGGATGAAGCAGAAGTGATTATCAGGGAAATGCAAACAATAAACTTAAAGGATAGAGAGGATGTTTTCAAGTCATGAGTGTATGGATTCGATCTCAGCGCAGAACTGTCTTCTTAGGTTTTATATGGATGTTATGCCTGTCCATTATTCTGCCCGGCTGTACTCAAGACAATGGGGGGAGTGCTTCTTCCAGTTCATCCAGTGAGAAAAACAATTCCAGTTCATCTGCATCCAAACATCTCACGATCATACATAGTCTTCCCAATGATACGCTCGACCCGCACAATACGTGGATCGCTTTGCGCGCGGGTATAACAGAAACATTGCTGCGTCTTGATGAGAATATGGAGGTTTCTCCTTGGCTGGCATCTGACTGGGAAGCCAAGGACGACCGGACTTGGATCTTCACCATTCGGGAAGGTATCAAATTCCAGGATGGCACCCTACTCGATGCTGAAGCTGTAAAAGCATCGTTCGAGAGAGGAATTACGGACAGCAAAGCACTTGCAGCTGCACTGAAAATTGATTCGATCGAGGCAAGTGGACAGAAGCTTCAGATAACTACAAGAGAACCTTACCCTGCATTCCCAACAGAACTTGTACATCCGACCACCAGCATTATCAGTGTAGCTGCGGAGGACAGTATGGGCAAAGTGGCATTCAACAGCGCCCCAGTAGGGACCGGTCCGTTCAGGGTCACCAGCTTCACATCAGGCAGTGAAATCCACCTTATACGTTTCGACGATTACTGGGATGGAAAGGCCAAGCTAAACGAGGTTACATTCAAGTTTAACGCAGATGCCAATGTCAGAACACTCGCCTTCCAGTCCAAGCAAGCGGACATTGTATTTCACTTAGCTCCAGAGATGCTTGCCTCCATTGAGACAGACAGCGAACTGGGTGTTAGCTCTGTTACGGGCTTGAGAACACACTATTTCACCTATAACCCGGTCAGTCCAAAAGTCAGCGACTTTCGTGTTCGTCAAGCGCTCGATAAACTTATTGATCGGGATTCAATTGTTCAGGATATTATGCTCGGCCATGCATCACCAGCCAATGGGCCGTTTAATGCTGCACTTCCTTTTGGCAATAAAGAAGGGTATCAAAAACTGGATGAAGTTGGCGCATCACAGTTATTGGAAAATGCCGGGTATAGCAAGGGTTCAGATGGCATGTTACAGAAGGAAGGGCAGCCGCTGACCTTGAAGCTTATTGCATTTACCGGAGTTAATCCTGAACTGCCTCTGATACCTCAGGTGGTTCAGTCGGAAGCGGCTAAAGCAGGCATAAAGATTGAGATTGTTTCCGTGGAATATCCGGATGTTTATATCGCAGATCACACGGATTGGGACATCTCTACGGCCAGTTATTTAACTTCACCAAGGGGGGACGGGGGTTCATTCCTGAATTCCGCATATGTTCCGGGAGGTTCATATAATCCTGCCAACATTGAAGTGAAGGGACTTGAGCCCATTTTGAAGGAACTGAATGTGACAGGTGACACAGAGAAACGAAATCAACTCACACAACAGGCGGTGACCGTGATCAACAAGGATGTGCCTCACTCTTATATTATCAATCCTAACATCCTGGTAGGTGTGAACAATCGGGTAACCGGTTGGAAACCTGGAGCAGAGGAGTTTTACATTATAACGCATACACTGGATGTGAAGTGATATGTATAGGCAGTTGTTTTCACGAATGTTTCAGCTGATTTTTGTACTTTTGATGCTAAGTATGACTACGTTCCTACTGATGAAGATGGCACCGGGTGACCCGGTGTTCACGATATTAAAGGCCAGTGAGGGAGCGGTCTCCCAATTGGATCAGGAACAGATGAGGGAACAACTTGGGTTAAATCTGCCGTTGGTGCAACAGTATGGCCTCTGGCTCTGGAGTGTCGTGCAACTCGATCTGGGAAAGTCTTTGGTCAACAACCGGGACGTTTGGGACCTGATGATGGATCGACTTCCTGCTACCGTCTCCCTGACTGCAGGTGCTATTATCGTGCTCTTGCTTGTATCCATTCCGCTTGGTGTAGTAGCTGCAAAATATAAAGGAAAATGGCCCGATCATTTTAGCCGTTTATTCGCGCTGATCGGCGCTTCCATCCCAAGCTTCTGGCTTGGATTGTTGTTAGTTTATGCCTTTTCTTTCAAGTTGAACTGGCTGCCGACAATGGGAAGCGGTGACGTTAGACATCTCATCCTCCCATCGATTACGCTGGGGTTTGTCATGGCCCCCGAGTACATTCGGTTACTCCGGTCCGGAATACTTGATGCGTTATCTCAAGAATATGTTCGTGCCGCTCGGGCTAGGGGAATAGCCGAATGGAGGATCGTTGTAAAACATGCCCTTCGAGCTGCCTTGCTTCCGGTCATAACGATATTTGGAATGAGTCTGAGTGCACTGCTGGCGGGCTCTGTTGTAACAGAGACTCTTTTTGCATGGCCGGGACTAGGAAGCATGGTCATGGAGGCAATTACCCAAAGAAATTATCCGGTTATTCAGGGTTACGTTCTTCTTACAGGTGTATTTGTTGTAACGGCCAATATACTTGTGGACCTTAGCTACAGATTGCTCGATCCCAGAATTCGTCCCAAAGGGGGGCGCCGAGCGTGAAAAGAATATTTCTACTTCAGGGTATAAGCCCTTACGAAAGTCGACGACTACGATCCAATCCACTGGTATGGATGGGCGCAGGCATCATTCTGCTTTTTATTCTCGTCGCTCTCACTGGACCCTGGATCATGCCCAACGATCCATTGCAGGTTCGTATGTCAGATCGTTTACTTCCAGCCAATGCTCAGTTTCCACTAGGTACAGACCATCTGGGCAGATGCATATTATCTCGCATTATTGAGGGGACGCGCACCACGATGAGTACGACCTTTCTTGTGCTACTGACCGTCATCCTGATTGGTGTACCTATCGGTATGTTATCCGGATATTGGGGTGGACGCCTGGACACTCTGCTGATGAGATTCATAGATGGCATAGGGGCAGTGCCCGAGTTTTTGCTCGCTGTTGCTGTTGCCGGTTTCCTTGGACCCGGTCTTCTGCATGTCATGTTGGCCGTTGCGTGTGTAAAGTGGATTACTTATGCAAGATTGGTACGAAGTATTATCCTTCTGGAGAAGGAGAAGGATTATGTCAGAGCAGCTGTTGTAGCAGGTAGTGGGATGTGGACCATTCTATATCGTCACTTAGTAAGACATGTCCTGTCTCCACTCGCTGTCATGGCTGCGCTTGAGGTGGGCCGATTTATTCTGCTAATATCCATGCTTTCATTTCTTGGTCTAGGCGTACAGCCTCCTGTTCCAGAATGGGGAGCGATGCTGAATGAGGGGCGCTCATATTTTCAGGCTGCGCCACAACTGATGATTTATCCGGGCATGTGTATTCTAATCGTAGTGTTTAGTTGCAATCTGATCAGTGATGGCATTCGGGATCACCTGGACGTACGCAATCGTTAATGAAGTTAGGCGCGGATGGGAGGGTCTAGTATTGAAGGAATTACAGAAAGGACATCTCGTCCTTAAGGTAGATCAGCTGGCGATAAGTGTCTTGGATAAAGGAAGCATTCACCGCATCACGGAAGACATTTCATTCGATATTCATATTGGAGAAACACTGGCCATCGTTGGAGAAAGCGGAAGTGGTAAAAGCATTACAGCGAGTGCCGTAGCTGGCCACTTAGCGAGACCTCTCACTGTTACCCATGGACAGATTTTTTTTCAGGGGACAGATCTATTAGAAGCACCGGCCCGATACGTAAAATCGCTGCGCGGTAAAGCCATTGGATGCGTATTTCAGGATTATCGAGGCAGCTTCACACCTTTCATGAAAGTGGGCCATCAGCTGGTGGAAGTCATTCGTACACATGCTCAGGTCACGCGTAAGGAAGCGAAAGAAATGGTCATGGACTGGCTGCATCGCGTGAAACTCCCAGCAGAACACTCGTTTCGGAGTTATCCTTATCAGTTGAGTGGAGGGCAATTGCAGCGGATTGCGCTTGCCGCCGCATTAATGCTGAAGCCGGCTCTGCTGATTGCAGATGAACCGATCACCGCGCTGGATGTCATCACAGGAAGAGCCATTATGGACTTGATGGAGGATCTGCAGCGTGAAGTCAGCTGCGCAATTCTCTTGATCTCCCATGATTTGAGGCAGGTCATCAAGCGTTCACATCGGATCGCAGTGATGCAAAATGGCTGTCTTGTGGAAACGGGAAGCCGCGATCAGATTCGGGATGACCCCCAGCATCCGTATACGCAAGCGCTGTTGCGGGCTTGTCCTCGAATCACTCGCAAGCATGGTCTCCATATACAAGAAACTGAAATGTGGAGGTAGTGGATAATGGAACCATTGCTGAATGTTACTAATCTGGTTAAGACATATGGACAAGGGAAGGAAGCCGTTCATGCGGTCCGTCAGGTCTCCTTTACCATACAGAAAGGGGAATGCCTGGGGCTTGTAGGCGAGAGCGGCAGTGGCAAAAGCTCGCTTTCACGTTTACTGCTTGCTTTGGAAGAGCCGGATCGTGGAGATATATGTCTGGACGGGACATCACTTGTACAAGCCAAAAAGAGCTTGCTCAGAAATATGAGACAGCACATTCAAGTTGTATTTCAGGACAGTAATGCTTCCTTGAATGATCGATTACCTGTCTGGCGATCCGTGCTGGAACCTTTGGATAATTTTCCGGAAGTCAAACCATCATTCCTTGCGGATGTCAGCCATGCCAGACGTGAAACAGCAGCAAAGCTGCTGGATATGGTGGGACTCGGACCAGAACATCTGGATCGTTACCCCCATGAACTTAGTGGAGGTCAACGTCAGCGAGTAGCGATTGCAAGAGGCATCAGTCTCAGACCACAGCTGCTCATCTGTGATGAACCCACTTCCAGCCTGGATGTTACAGTGCAAGCTCATATTCTCCAGCTGTTAAAACAATTGCAGACAGATCTGGAGATGTCATTCTTGTTCATTTCTCATGATATTGCAGCCGTTCATCAGATGAGCAATCGAATTATCGTCATGAAGGATGGGGAAATCGTAGATGAGTTTGCAAGTGAGCTGATCGGTGAGCCTGAACGGCATGAGTATACGAAGTGCCTGTTATCAGCGGTATATGATCTGGATTAATAGTTGATTTTTATATAATCTACGATGAAAGAGGTTCTCATGAAAAATGGTGTATGGTTAGCTTTGTTCTCATCATTGGTATTTAGCGTGATGAACGTTCTCGTGAAGGAGGTTAGTGGAACGATTCCACCAGCGGAGATTGCATTCTTCCGTGGACTGATCGGAACCATTCTGATCCTTGTGTTGATGCGTTCCAGACAGATTTCTTTTTCTAGAACAGGAATCCCCATGCTGGCATTAAGAGGTGTGCTGGGCGGATTGTATATGCTAGCCTATTTTTTCACCTTGTCCAGAATCCCATTGACGGATGCAAGTATACTCGCACAGATGTCTCCCGTATTTGTGATCGTTCTATCCGTTATTTTCTTAAAAGAGAAGATTTCCCGAAGAACTCTAAGCATACTGCCCTTTATTTTCCTGGGAGCAGTGCTTCTGATTAAGCCCCATGAGTATACCAGTTATTCAATATATGCTTTGGTAGGGATATTGGGTGCTATCTTTTCGGCAGCTGCCGGGATTTCCATTCGTTATTTAAGCAGAATACATCCATCCTATGAAATTGTATTTTATTTTGTGGCAACATCGGCGCTGGTGGCGTTGCCCTTTATGTGGCAGCAATTTGTCATTCCAGACCTTATTCAATCTGCATACCTGCTGGCCATTGGTGTGGTTTCGCTGCTCGGCCAAGTGTTCCTTACTCGCGCGTTCACGCATGAGAGTGCCATTGTGGTTCAAGTTGTCAGTTATTTCGGTCTTGTACTGAATGGATTGTTTGGCTTTATATTTTGGCAAGAGATTCCGGACATGTTGACTGTAATCGGTGGTGTGATTATTGTGGCGGGATGTATTGCTTTATCAAGTCGAGGGGGTTCGGCTAAAGCGCAATAGACTCTACCTATGTATTTTAAATGAAGGAGGTTTTCATTTTGAACGAACAAACGCTATATGAGGTGTGGTGGCAACATCCTGGTGAAGGGGAGCAGGGGATGGAGGATGATCATATTCCACACTGGAAGAGAGTACTCGGTTTCATACCGGAAGAGAATTTGGAAGAATGCAGCGTCCTTGATTTTGGCTGTAACCAGGGTGGTTTTTTAAGACTTCTATATGAGTTGCGTCCTTTCAAGGAAGGCATTGGAACAGATCTTGCACGGCAATCCATTGATATTGCGAACCAACGCAAGGGAGGATTGCCGCTTGAATTCCATGCTACCGGGCAGCCTGAGCAGTTTGTGAATCGGTTTGATTTTGCCTTCAGTCTTGCTGTGTTGTACTTGATTCCGAATCTGGATGAACATGCGTTGAAAATCAAAACCTGTCTCAAACCTGGAGGAGTCTATTATGCAACCTTTGCCGATTACACAAGCAATCCCAGTTTACCCGTGATACGAGAGCGCATTAATAGCAATGCGGTTATCCCGATGCAGGATCACACACTGGATACCATCTCCCAAGCGTTCATGCAGGCAGGGTTTCAGGTGAGCGTTCGTCGCATGCTTCCAGCAGGCTTTGTTGATCTGTCTCATGGAAATAAGTGGTATAACCGAGTAGTAGATCAATTGCAGTTTGCGTACGAACAATCCTATTTATTCCGATTTGTAGCTCCGCAAGCGTAATGCTCGCTTCAATAAATACTAATTATTTTCTCATATAATAGCTTGAAATCCGTCGCATCTCATGAAAGCTGTCAGAAACCACAGATCCCTTTGGGAATCGCATTGTATACACGTATGAATGTGACTCGTCACTTCTTGTGAACAGGCTCTGGGATCAACTCTATTTGCAAGAGATTAAATATATCGACTATGTTTCCTTGGAGACGAGCGAGTGGATCTGCTGGTGACGTCTGATACGTTACCCGGCTATTATCTGTAAACGTTTCGGGGGAAACTGGGACTGCCGTTTCTTCAAAAAGTATCCATTTGCAACAAGTTTTCGCTTAGTGATCCTGACGTCAAGTTGATGTTTCGTAATGGTTCTGGCATTCGTCGACCTATCGGTCATGAGGTCGATCGGGTTCATTAGTGCGTACGCCACAAAAAAATCTTACATGAAATCCTCAATATTGATCGAAGAACATCCCGCGCTTAGCGGGATGTTTTTATTACGCACAAGCCCATAAATTTAATGGTGAAAAGGATGGGAGCGATAATAATTTGCTCTTGCCTCACATTAAACACAATGCTACCATACTAAAAAGGAGATGATCAGATGTTATCAAAAGGGTCGGTAAAGCCGGTTCAACACCATAAGCTCGTTGACGATGTTGTCATCCAACTCCAAAATAAAATCTCAACGGAGAAACTTCAACCTGGGGACCTGCTTCCTCCGGAACCTGAACTGATGCAATTGTTTGGCGTAGGTCGATCCACTATTCGGGAAGCCATTCGAGTGTTGGTTCATGCTGGCCTGTTAGATAAGAAGCAGGGGTTTGGTACATATCTGAAGTCCTCTCCTATCATCCAGGAACCGCTCATTAACCGTCTGCATCGCGCTGAACTTATTGAGGTATTCGAAGCAAGAAAAATGATTGAATTAGAAAACTCCAGATTGGCTGCCCTGCGCCGCGATGAGACGGATTTAGCTAACATGCGCGAACATTTGGATACGAGAAAAATGGCGCTGGAGCAGGATGATCATGACCTATACGCAAAATCAGATATTGATTTTCACATGGCCATTGCAATGGCAAGCAAAAATGCAGTGATTATTGATATGTTTCGTACTTTCTCCCAGGTTTTATCCGATGCCATGGACAAATTGAATCAAAATTACCGCTCCCATAATCCGCTAAGTTATTATCATGAACAAGTGTATGAGGCGATCAAACAAGGAGATCCCGATCAAGCAGTAAAATGGACATTAGACATTCTGAATGGGACCCTTGCTGAGTTATAAATTTACAGCAACAATTATAAACGAAAGGAGGTGATCAAAATACTGTTACAATGAAATGAACTCTAGTAGCAAAAAAAACGACGTTAAACATCAGATGATATGCTGTTTAAAAGAATAGTGATACAAATTCTGGAGAAAGAGTACCTATATTTTTCTACTTTCAGCAGAATATTTGTCTTCGAATTTAAGCTTAGGAGAACTCGCCAAGCATATTACCTTTTTATCGTTAAACATCAGATGATATCATGTTTATAGGAGGGAAATATATGAATTCAAACAAACCGCATAAACTCACGTTTCTTTATCCCTTTTTTGCTATCGTGCTTTGGTCAGGAAATGTTATCGTTTCCCGTATGTCCGCACACACGATCGGACCAGAAGCTATCACCTTCTATCGTTTGGTGTTGGCGGTACTCCTAATGAGCACATTCGTAGCCGTGCCTGCATGGCGAAATCGTAAAGTGATATGGCCGCATATAGGAAAATTTGCTATTCTTGGTTTTTTATCGATGTGCTTTTTCCAAAGCCTATCCTATTGGGCAGCGGAAACAACCACGGCAACTAATATCGCAGTGTTTACTTCAATGACGCCGCTTCTTACTGTAGCGTTGAGTGCCATGATGCTTAAAGACACTCCTACCGTCGGTATGATTGGAGGTGGTATCCTATCGCTTGTTGGCCTCGTCTACTTAGTCAGTGGAGGTGATCCTGTTTCGCTGATACGAAATGGTGTTCATTTAGGCGATCCGTTAATGTTTATTGCAGCCATCGTCTATGCGCTATATGGTGTGTTACTCAAACGTTGGAATTTGCCAGTCGCTGGCTGGCAATCTACCTATATGCAAGCGATCAGCGCGATGGTTATCATGTTCCCGGCTTTTCTTGCGACACCTGCGCCGATGCGTGCTTTAAACACCGAAACGTTGCCGCTCATCGCCTATGCTGGAGGTTTGGCTTCAGTCGTTCTTCCTTTTCTATGGGTCCGTGGCGTACATATTCTTGGACCGAATCGTTGTTCCGTTTTTATGAATCTGTTACCGGTCCTAACCGCAATCATTGCAATCGTCTTGTTGGGCGAACCTGTTCATGCTTATCATGTTATCGGTGGTGGAATCGCGCTAGCAGGTGTCGCTTGTACGGAAATTTTCCGCCGACCCATTCGGAGTGCTACTCCTGACGTGGTAGATGTAACCGATTGAATGAGTTGAAATGCTAAATGACGGGGAGCATGGGGCTCATCTTGGACTCATTGATTCTTGAAAAACGACCCTGCTTCTTATAACAACAGGTTATATTGCGCTTGCAAGTGGAGAAATAACAGAAACAGTTGACCTTCGGAGATGCGCACATAGATTAGGTGTGCCAGCATTTTAAGAACAGATTCGTCTAAATGTAAATTAAGCAATACCTTGTCATCAGTGAATAAAACAAGAATGTGCATGCTGCCCCGAACTCGGGTCAGCATGCATTTTTATAATGACGGAGAAATCCCACCGTTCAACTCCCACGCACCGATTTTGTCTTATCCATTCATTCTGCCATGAGTTATTTTAAACAGGTAGGTTCAGTTTACTTCTTACAAAAAGCTCAAATTTATTTGGATGTATACAATAGCGTTCCTTTTAAAAATAACCTTGTATACTCATGTGCGCAACATAACCAAACTAGAGCGGAAGAAAACGAAAAGCTAGACAAAAAATCGGATGATTTGCGAGCATAAGAAGTTAGAGGAGGAATCTCTTGAGCCTGTGTAATGGTATTTGTTACCACTTGCGATATAATTGGAATCAGAAAATGTAGAAGATCAGACCCTTACCCTCGGACGCAGTTTGGCTGTAGAAACGTTGGATTTCATTAAAATGCTGCAATATGAAGGCAAAGAACTCGTCCTCATCCTCGACTGAAACCATGCCAGGTTCAAGAGGATATACCTCTTCTTTGATCATGGTCGGGAAATCGTATCGCAATCGGAGCTGCTCTTCATCCATCTCAGAAATCTTTTGGTGCGCTTCTGCAACTTGATCGGCACGTAAGGAGAACGCCCCGAATGAGCCAAATTCGATGCCTCGCTTTGACGTTATTGGAACGACATAGCTGAGTGGGGGCTCACCATCGGCTATATCTCCACATAGCAAGTAGTGAATCGCCTCCCAGGATCTATCAATATCTAGTCCGGGATAATCTTTTATATTTAAACTTTTCAATTCAATATCGCCTGCATCGATTTGCTGCACCAGTTTGTCATCCAGAGCAAAGTAATATCCGTACATTCCCATTTTGGCATCCTTCTCTCTATTTTTAGTAGTGACGCTACTACACTATCTAAATGTAACATCTGGAAATTGTGTATATCAAGGAGTTTTGGATATAATCGACAAATTCAAGGATTGCCTGTAATGTCGTTTGTGGCAGAAGTGTGCTCGCATTGGGTAGTCTCTTAAAGTCGCGAAAATCGCGGCTTTTTAAAAAATTATATTCTTTTACTGAACCTTTTTTTCCTCGAGAGCGAATTAAGAGTTGTAACACGTTCAGGAGGGGCCCCCATGAATGATAAAGATTTAATTCAGTGGATTGAAAAAGCGGCGTCAGGCGACGAGTCAGCCTTTCAGCTTGTCTATCAGGCGACTCACCAAGACGTCTATCGGACGGTTGCTTTTCTCGTCTACAACAAACAGGATGTTGAAGATATCGTAAATGAAGTTTACATGCATATGTGGCGCTCGTTTGACAAGTACGACCATAACCGGCCATTTCGATTTTGGTTGCACGGGATTACGGTGCGGCTTGTCCAGGATTGGAAAAGAAAGGCCTGGCGACGAATTCGTATCTTTGAACGAAATCGCCAATTGACTTGTGCACAGTTCGACTGGACGGATAAAGCTGTCCTGCAGTCTGAAATGCAGCTTGAGCTGTTTAACCTTGTCCGCCAGCTGTCGTACAAACTACGCGTGGTCGTCATCCTGCGTTATTTTCACGATTACGCTCTGGAAGAAATCGCAGACATTCTGCAGATCCCCGTCGGCACCGTGAAATCCAGACATCATCTGGCACTCAAAGAACTTCGGAAACGATACGAAATGTCGGGAGGTGACGCGTATGTCCATTGACAAGGAGTTACGTGAAGAGCTGCGCCAGGTGGCTGATTCGATGCATTGCCCACCCGATTTACATGGGCGTGTAAGTCAGTCCCACCAACACTATGTGAACAAAAAGAGAGGTAGATCCCCAATGAAAAAACGCGTGATCGCAGGTATTATAGCTGCAGTAATCCTGATTCCGTCAGCTGTATTTGCTTCTTCCTATCTGGCGGATGCAATATTCGGTTCAGTAAAAACGATAGAACAGCACGGCGGTTCGCAGGAAGACTATAACGAGATGGAGGAAATGATTCAAGCAGCAAAGAGCAAGCTCACAGAAGAGGAATTCGAGGAATTTATGGACCTATTCAAGCAGATGGTGCAATTAAAGCTGAAGATGACCGATGAAAAAGGAATTAAACATATGGATAAGTTGACCAAAGAAGAACAGCAGCACTTTGAGCAACTCCTCCCAATGCTGGCCCCGTTCTTCGAGAAGATTAACGGAACAGCGAAACCGTAGGAATAAGAAGAGGGACCCCATCGATGTGGATAGGGTCCCTCTTTCTTGTCAGTGTTCATTTTATACATAATCTCCAAAAAGCTCGGTTAGTATAGAAAAGATTCATTTATAGACTCGTTTCTCGCGACCTGTTTCCTGTCTCTCTATATAACTTTCTGGAAATTAATGCAAGAGACTTGATTTTCGTTACATAAAGTTTTATCATTGACCCATCAACTATTGACGGGTCAATTAATGGAAGGAGGTCTTTATCATCTCTACATGTCATACAGACGACCTACTGTATTTGCTATTGCATTTGAACAAGCATATTGCGACCCGGTTTGAACGCTGTGCTGGTGTTAGTCCCAATCGACTCGAACTCCTGTGCAAACTGACGGGGGGCCAAATTAGCCAATCAGATCTGCAGAAAGCAGTTTCTATTGATCCAGCGGCGGTAACTCGTCATGTTCAGCAATTGGAAGCGGAAGGAATCCTTCAGCGAACCAGGTGTGAGAGCGACAACCGGATTACGTTAGTTCAGCTTACGGAAGAAGGCAAAGAGAAGGTAGCGCTGTTTAAAGCAGAGAAAGATCGTTTCCTGGAGGAACTGCAGACAGACCTTACAGAGTCTGAAAGACTTGGGTTGATTCAAGCTCTTCAGAAGCTGAACAGCCAGATCCGCAGAATGAAAGATACAAGCAAGACCCATCCATAATAGAGAATAGGAGAGAATACTATGACTGTAACATCCTTAAACAATGATTATAAAGATATTATTACTTCTCGGCGCTCTGTGCGTGTGTATGATCCCGCAGTCAAAATCAGCCGTGAGGAAATGACTGAAATATTGGAAGAAGCGACATTGGCACCATCATCTGTTAATCTTCAGCCTTGGAGATTTCTTGTCATTGATAGCCCAGAAGGTAAATCGACGCTTGAGGAGCTTGCACCAGGCAACAAAACGCAAGTTACTACTTCTTCTGCAGTCATCGCTGTTTTCGGTGATATGAATGCATTTGATAATGCGGATGAAATCATGAGTTCTGCTGTGGAGAGAGGGTTCTTACCGCAAGAGATTAAAGAGCAAATCATGGCGAACTATACGGATCTTTTTGGACGTATGCCAGCACAAGCTTTTCGCGAAATGATTCTGATTGACAGTGGTCTGGTATCCATGCAACTTATGCTTTCTGCTCGTGCTCATGGATATGATACAAACCCGATTGGCGGATATGACAAATCCAGAATTGCAGAAGCATTTGGTCTGGAGAAGGAACGTTATGTCCCGGTTATGCTTATATCTGTAGGTAAAGCTGCTAAAGAGGCACGTAGAACCACTCGTCTGCCTATTGATCGTATTGCGGAGTGGAAGTGAGGATATGACTATGATTATTATTCATGCAGAAATGAAAATTAACCCTGATGTAGAAGCAGAATTTCTGGAGACGGTACAAGAACTTATTGAGTCATCCCGCGCCGAAGCAGGGAATGTATCATATAAGCTCATGAAGGATATGGATCAGGAAAACACATATCTGATGGTCGAACAGTGGGAAGACCAAGAAGCAGTAGGAGCTCACAATGCAAGCAGCCATTTTCAGGCGTTCGTAGCTAAAGCTCCAAAATACTTGACAGCCCCGTTACATGCTCAAGCTTTTGTAGGTCAACTGATCACCAAACAATAGCATTTCATATTCCGGCATGTAAGACGACAAGATCATATACGCATAAGAAGTCGCGGAAATCCGCGGCTTCTTATTTTTTTGATGCTAGTTCGTTTGTTTTGAGCGTTAGAGTGAGAGATGGATGTGACGTTGAGCACCAATGACTTAAATGGATATGTGATACAATCTAAATGTTTGACCTTTCAATATGACAAGAAAACAGGAGTGGAATAATGTATGAAAAAGGGTTTGCTCATAGTTTCGGCTTTATTACTGAGTCTGGTGTCAGTAGCTTGTAATAACAATAATAGTGCATCGAATGAAGCGGAGCCACAGGACATTAAAGAAAAAGTCCATGCGTATAGTGTTGGTACTTTTGAGGATGTCAGTGCGTCCATTACATCACATGAACTCATTGTGACGGATAAGGGGAACAAGACTTCTTATGACCTTCCAAAGGATGAGTTCTTTGTTTCCATTGCACCGTTTATTGAAAGCACACATGAATGTGCAATCCACAGCTTAACGGGGTGCCAAGGAGAATTGGCAGCAAAAAACTTCGATGTGTTTATTCAGGATGAAGAAGGTACTGTAGTCATGGACGAAACGATTACTTCTTTTGATAATGGATTTATTGATCTCTGGTTACCGCGCGATGGGAAATATCAAGTGAAAATTATGTATGATGGAAAAACAGCAGAATCTGAAATCGCTACTTTTAAAGATAACAATACTTGTATCACAACGATGCAGCTTACATAACATGCCATATAAAAAAGCCCCGATACTGGTCATACCCCTGTCAAGTAGACAGATGAAAAAGACTAAGCAGCCAGCGCGTATCGGTACTCAATCGGCGCGCGC
>NZ_JBCMXJ010000004.1:0-62873 GCF_050475945.1 Paenibacillus solani | reverse complement strand
CAACGTCCCGCCTAAGCGGTCCATTTTACTCACTCGTTGTTCAGTTTTCAAAGATCAACTTCTTCGTTTATCGCCAACAGTTTATCTCGTTAGCAACTCTTATATCTTATCACATCCGCTCGATCATTGCAAGCTTTTTTTGAATTTATTTTTTTAAAAATTCATTTCAGCTTGTTGTCTCATGCGTTTGTTTCGACCGTATTTCTTGGCCGGAAATATAATATACCATGGCATTTGATATTATGCAACCCATTTTTGAAAATTAATTAGTTAGCAAAATAATACATTTATTGATTCGCTTTAGAGTACCTAATATCCCTGTGTTTCGACTGTCTTGGAGCAAGGCTTCCATACAAGCCTACTATAAAGAAACCAAGTTTAACATAGAAGCAAAAAGGCAGCCTTCTATAGAAACCTATAGCCGACTGCCTCTTCAACAATTTAAGCCTGATGCATATTCTATTCCTTATTCCGCATATGTGGGAACAGCAGCACATCACGGATGGACGGGGCGTTTGTAAGCAGCATGATCAATCGATCAATGCCGATTCCGAGACCACCTGTAGGCGGCATACCATATTCCAGCGCACGCAGGAAATCCTCATCCATTTCATGTGCTTCGTCATTACCTTGCTCTTTTTCCTTCATCTGTGCTTCAAAGCGCTGGCGCTGATCGATCGGATCATTAAGCTCGGAGAATGCGTTCGCGTGCTCACGCGCCACAATGAACAGCTCGAAGCGATCCGTAAACCGCGGATCTACATCATTCTTCTTGGCAAGTGGAGAAATCTCCACCGGGTGACCGGTAACGAAGGTCGGCTGGATCAGTGTCTCTTCAACGAATTGCTCGAAGAACGCGTTCAGGATGTGCCCGAAGGTCATGTGCGGCTCCACCGGAACTTTGTGTTCTTTTGCAAGGCGATGTGCTTCTTCGTTGGACATTTCCACTCCAAAGTCAACACCAACCACTTCTTTTACAGCATCAACCATGGATACACGGCGCCATTGCGGCGTCAGATCCACTTCATGTCCTTGATAGGAAATTACTTGCGTTCCCAGCACCTCTTGCGCAATATGAGAAATCATATTTTCGGTCAGTGCCATAATATCTTTATAGTCAGCATAGGCTTCATATAACTCAATCATCGTAAACTCCGGATTATGACGGGTCGAGATCCCTTCATTCCGGTATACGCGGCCAATCTCATACACCTTCTCCAAACCGCCTACGATCAAGCGCTTCAGATGAAGCTCAATCGCGATCCGCATGTACAGCTCCATATCAAGCGCATTATGATGCGTAATAAACGGACGGGCCGCTGCACCTCCTGCAATCGAATGCAAGGTCGGCGTTTCCACTTCAAGATAGCCATGGGAATCCAAATAACGGCGCATGGACTGGATAATACGCGAACGGGTGATGAAGGTCTTCTGAACATCAGGATTGATAATCAGATCGACATAACGCTGACGATAACGGAGTTCCACATCCTTCAACCCGTGGAATTTCTCAGGGAGCGGATACAGCGACTTCGAAAGAACTTCCAGCTCCTTCACTTTTACGGTTGTTTCACCGGTTTTGGTCTTGAATAAGACCCCTTTAACCCCGATGATGTCTCCAAGATCAAGGATGCTGAATGCTTCATACTGCGCTTCTGCAATGGAATCCTGCCTTACATAGATCTGAATCCGGCCGCTCAGGTCCTGAATATGAGCAAAAGAAGCCTTACCCATGCCTCGTTTAGCCATGATTCGGCCAGCCAGGTTAACTTCGACCTGTTTCTCTTCGAGCTTTTCCTTGGACAGCCCATCATATTGCTCCAGAATTTTACCTGCGTGGTCTTCTCTTTCATATTTTCCGCCAAACGGATCGATACCCAGCTTGCGAAGCTCGTCCAATTTGTTGCGGCGGATTTGCAAAAGCTCACTTAACTCCTGTTCTTGTTCCTGATTGTTCATTTCTTCCGTCATCGTCAATCATCTCCTTCATTTCGCTTCCACCCTCATCCCCATGAACAGCACCGAAGCCATCACCAGCTACATCACCCGGTCGACTCTAGGATCACTTGTACACAGGCGGCTAGGACTTAACAGCAGGACAGCCATCACATCTGACATATCCTAGCCCATTAAGCCCTAACTCAGCCTTGCCTATTTAAAAAAGCCCCCCGAAGGAAGCTTTCTGTACCACATTCCGACTTACTTCTTAATATCTACAATTTTATATTGAATAACGCCCGCAGGAACGTTAACATCTACAACCGATCCTTTTTGCTTGCCAATGATCGCTTTTCCAACAGGGCTCTCGTTCGAGATTTTGTTGTTGAGCGGATCCGATTCAGCTGTACCTACAATGGTATATTCCATCGTGTCGCCGAATTCCAAATCCTCTACGATCACCGTGTTACCGACACCGACCACATCGGTATTGATATCATCGTTATTGATAATACGCGCATTGCGGAGCATTTTCTCCAGCGTAATAATCCGGCCTTCGATAAAGGCTTGCTCGTTCTTGGCGTCTTCATATTCGGAGTTCTCGCTAATATCACCATAACCAATGGCAACTTTAATCCGCTCCGCCACTTCGCGGCGTTTCACAGACTTCAGATTCTCAAGTTCGTCCTCCAGTTTCTTCAGACCGTCCTGTGTAAGAATGACTTCTTTATCGCTCATTAACCGATTCTCCTGTCATGTAAATAATTTAATCCATGGTATCAACATACTATATGCGAATTCTTAGGGATCAGAACTCCCCTCTGATGCCAGCTTAATTTCTTGAATTTATACTGAAAGATTATATGGGAACCATTTCAAAAAGTCAATGCGCGTAAAGGCTGTCACGGATGTCGCATACACGCACCCATTAACAGCCTGCACCCGGTGTTATCCTGTTGCCACAGCGGTTTGAGGATATACACTATTAGCCGATTCTTCTGGGGTCTCCAGATTGTTGACAAAGTTATTCAGAAGGCTCACCAATTCATCGCGTTTCGTTTCTTCCATAATGATATCCTTGACGCGGGCAGAGCCTTTCAGTCCTTTCAAATACCAGGCTAAATGCTTGCGCATTTCCCGTACAGCTACGGCTTCGCCTCGCAATGCAATCAAGCGGTCCATATGCAGGATGGCAATTCGGATTTTCTCTTGGGGAGCCGGATCTGACAGCAGCTGACCTGTTTTGAGATATTCCACGGTACGATACAGCATCCAAGGATTCCCGAGTGCCCCACGGCCGATCATAACTCCATCACACCCTGTCGTATCGAGCATCCGGCGCGCATCCTCAGGCGTCACCACATCCCCGTTTCCGATAACCGGAATCGAGACCGCTTCCTTCACTTGGCGAATGATGTCCCAATCCGCGTGTCCGGTATACAGCTGCTCACGTGTGCGTCCGTGAACACTAACGGCCTGGCCGCCTGCACGTTCGACAGCCATCGCATTTTCGACAGCATAGATGTGATCGCTATCCCAGCCTGTACGCATCTTTACTGTTACCGGCTTGTCTACGGCATCCACCACCGCTGCAACCATTTCATAGATTTTATTCGAATCCAGAAGCCAACGGGCACCCGCATCCATCTTTGTCACCTTCGGTGCAGGACAGCCCATGTTAATGTCGATAATATCGGCATTGGTCTGCTGATCGACGACTTTAGCCGCTTCCACCAGGGATGCACGATCGCCGCCAAAAATTTGCAGGCTCAGCGGCTTCTCCCGCTCGTCGACAAACAGCATCTCCTGCGTGCGCTTGTTGCCGTGAACAATCGCCTTGCCGCTGACCATTTCAGCGCAGACCAATCCGGTACCGAACTCCTTCGCGATCAATCGGAACGCCGGGTTGCATACGCCAGCCATAGGCGCCAGAACCACCTGGTTCTTCATCTCAATGTTCCCGATTTTTAATATATCCACTTCATGTATCACTCCCTTATAATAAAATATTTATAGTCGAAAGATCCCATATCTCATGCAAGGATCCCTAAATTTCAAATCAAGGCATCTTACCCATCCATTGAATCAACGTCCAGCTAACCCATACTACATACTTCTTACAGGTCGTATTCAGAAGCATGTTCCGTACCTTAATGGCAGTGTTTAATATGGATAAAAAATTACCTTGCTGCAATAGTTACCTATGCAGATTATCTAGCTCCGTTCCTTAAGCTCCTGCAATGTAATACCTAGAACGTCTGCGATCCGGATCAATACCTGCTCCTCAGGACGCCGATTTCCGCGTTCAACGGCACCTAGCACGGCCAATGAAATGCCCGTGCGCTCCGCCAGTTCTTGCTGGGTCAATCCTTTTAACTTTCGGAAAGCGCGGATACGCTGCGCCAGTTGCTTGTTTTCCAAAGCTGTATTCCTTCCTTTCCTTCCAGGTTCTCAAGTGCTGTCTTCACCACATGGTATAGACCCGAAGGCTCAGACTCAAATACGATATCGGCAAGCGGTCTGAGAACAAAAGCCCGCTCCTGCATGCGGGGATGAGGAAGGATGAGATCCGGCGTATCCAAACGACGTCCTTCCATCCATAGCAGATCGAGGTCCACCGTTCTTGGTCCCCAATGAATATGACGAACCCGTCCAAGCTCCTTCTCAATGCGCTGCATTTCGGCAAGCAGCTCATGCGGACTCAGCGAAGTCGATAAAGCTGCGGCCATATTAAGAAACATTGGTTGATCAACATAACCGACAGGATCAGTCTCATACAAGTTGGATACGCGCTCTACATTAATGCCGGGCACTTCATCCAACCGTTCCAGAGCCTCCATCAGGTTAACCTCCCGGTCTCCCAAATTAGCCCCTAAAGCAATATAAGCCTCTGAGCACTCAGAGGTAACATGTGAATTCATGATCTTCTCACTTCCTGGTCCGGTGCAGCTCGATGGTCACACCTTCAAAATGAATGTCAAAAGGCGGGTGCGGCTTCGTTAATCGGACCGTTAAAGCATCGATAATAGTATAAGTGTCCAATACCTTGGATGCAATATGTTCCGCTAACGCTTCAATCAGGCGAAACGACTCTGTTCGCATAATATCGAGCAACAGCTCGTGAATTTCGGCATAATTTACCGTTAATGTCAGGTCATCTGTCTTCGCGGCTTTGCTCAAGTCCATCTCGAGTTCGAGATCCACGTAGAATCGTTGACCCAGCTTGCGCTCTTCTTCAAAGACGCCATGATAGCCGTAATATTCCATGCGGCTCAGTATCATTTTATCCATTACGTTCTCCGCCCTTCTATCCCTTATTTACGAAAAATGGATACGCGCTCAAGCTCTGTTGAAGCGTAAGTCATCGCATCGCACATCAGTGCAGTCCGTTTCATATGCTTTACGTCATGGACACGAACGATCTGGCAGCCTTGGGCAATACCATAAGCCACCGTGGCCGCTGTTCCTTCCAGCACATCTTGGGCGGGAGCGCCAAGCGCGGTCTGGATGAACCTTTTGCGGGAAGTAGCCAGCAGTACCGGGAACCCAAGCCCTACAAGCTGATCGAGGGAGGCCATCACTTTCATATTCTCGTCATAATCCTTGGCAAACCCGATACCCGGATCAAGCCAAATATGGTGATTCTGGACGCCTGCAGCCCGCGCAATCTCAACGCTCTCCATCAAGTCGCGCTTTATATCCTCCATAAGATTGGTATAGTTCCGATCATGGCGATTGTGCATCAAAATAACGGGACATCCCAGCTCCGCAGCTGTCTTAGGCATATCAGGATCACCCGTTAACCTCCAGATATCATTAATGATGTGGGCCCCTGCTCCAATTGCTTGACGCGCTACTTCCGCTTTATACGTGTCAATGGACAGCGGAATATGAGGCGCACGCTGGTGAATCGCTTCAATCACCGGAATGACGCGGGCAAGCTCCTCTTGAGCTCCAACCGGTTCATGCCCTGGCCGTGTGGATTCCCCACCGATATCAATGATATCGGCGCCCTCTTCGATAAGATGCAGCGCATGCTCCACAGCGCGATCGATATCGTTATAACGGCCTCCATCGGAAAAAGAGTCCGGCGTCACATTCAATATGCCCATAATGAGCGTGGATTGACCCAGCTTCAGCGCTGCATCCTTGCTAAGATGATATTCACCTTCATAAATCGTTGTTTTCATGACCTAACCCTGCTTTCCTTCTATACGCACTCAGCAATAACCGCGTTAATGGACCAGCGATCCCTTGTCCAATTCTTAACGTCTGACCTTCTGTTCCAATCAACGTCGTAATCGGAACAATTTCTTGCACCGAACCCGTCGTAAATATTTCATCCGCTTCAGTTAATACATCCCAGCTATAACGACCTTCCTCGGCTTCTATACCAAGATCCGCAGCTAATTCCAGCACCACCGACCGGGTAATACCCGGCAAAATGCCGATGCCCACTTCGGGTGTAAATAAGCGGCCCGCTTTGACAAAAAAGACATTGCTTACGATCCCCTCGGCCACTTCCCCTGCAGCCGTTAGCATCAGGCCTTCTTCCGGCTCGCTCGATCGGCTGTCATACCCGGACAATTCACGCTTTGCTAATATATTGTTCATATAATGCAGAGATTTCATACGGACCGGCGATTCTGGAGTGTTCCTCGGAAGAGACAACCGCCGCAGAGCTCTGCCATTCTCGTAAAGCGCTGGATTAACAGCTGGCAGCTCTTTGGCGAATAGAATCTCCGTAGGTTTTGAATAATCGCCAGCAGGCAAACCGAGGATCCCTTCTCCAGCCGTGACGGTATACCTGATATAGGCATCCCGGAGGCCATTGGCCTCCATTAGCTCCGATATCCAGCGGGATATCCTTAAGGGATCAGCGTGGTAGGGGATTCCGAGTGTTCTACAGCTGTCCATCAGGCGGTACAAATGTCGTTCTACTAAATACGGTTTCCCCTGATACGTCCGGAAAGTTTCGAACAACCCCATGCCGTACAGAAGACCGTGATCCATGACAGGTATGAAGGCGTCGGCAGCTTCAACAACGCTGCCGTTCATGCCAATATATCTCATGCCTTGGCGCCAGCCGTGCGCTTCAGGAAGTTGCGCAGCATCTGATGGCCATGGTCTGTAATGATGGATTCCGGATGGAACTGTACTCCTTCTACGGCATACTCTTTGTGCCGCAGACCCATGATTTCTCCCTCAGCTGTCCAAGCTGTGATCTCCAGCTCGTCCGGCAGGGTTTCCTTCTCCACGATTAGCGAGTGATAGCGCGTTGCAGTGAACGGATTCGGCAGGTCTTCAAACACCGAGCTGCCCATGTGCTGGATGGCCGATGTTTTCCCGTGCATAAGACGCTCTGCACGAACCACTTGGCCGCCAAAAGCTTGCCCGATGGCCTGATGGCCAAGGCAGACACCGAAGATGGGAATGATACCTTTGAAATGCGAAATGACATCCAGCGTGATGCCTGCATCATCCGGCGTGCACGGACCCGGCGATATCAGGATATGGTCCGGGGCCAGCGCCTCGATACCAGCGATATCAATTTCATCGTTGCGGTACACCTTGACTTCCTCGCCGAGCTCTCCCAAATATTGAACCAGGTTATACGTAAACGAATCATAATTATCGATAACAAGTATCATGTTATTTCCCCCCTATATTAGCAGCAACCGCTGCTTCCTCTTCACTGCACATGAGTGCCGCGATTAAAGCCTTAGCCTTGTTATGGCACTCCCTGTATTCCCGATACGGATCGGAATCAATGACAATCCCTGCACCTGTCTGGATATAGCCAATGCCATCCTTCACTGCCAGGGTACGAATAATGATATTAAGCTCCATATCACCATTATAATCGATCCAGCCCATGGATCCCGTGTAGGGGCCTCGCGTTACAGGCTCCAATTCCTCGATGATCTCCATGGTCCGGATTTTGGGTGCGCCTGTAATGGTGCCGCCAGGGAAGGTTGCCGCAATGACGTCATATGCATTATTGCCCTCTGCAATCCGACCTTCCACTTGCGACACCAGATGCATCACATGAGAGTATCTCTCAACCGTCATCAGTTCGGGAACATGCACGGTTCCGTATGCGGCAATGCGGCCAATGTCATTACGCTCCAGATCAACCAGCATAATATGCTCGGCCCGCTCTTTCTCACTGCCTAGCAGTTCTGCTTCCATCGCCTCATCCTCTATCGTGTTGCTGCCCCGGCGGCGGGTTCCAGCAATCGGCCGGGCAGACACGACATCGCCATCCAGCTTGACCAAGAGTTCCGGCGATCCGCTGGCTAAGCTGAAGCCCGGCGAAGACAAATATCCCATATACGGGGACGGATTCAGAATACGCATCCACTCATAGATATCGGCTGGGTCCGCATGCAGCCGCAGATGTCGTCTTAACGACAGATTGACCTGAAATACGTCACCTTGCCGAATATATTCTTGAATCGACAGCACCGCCTGCTCGAACGCTTCTTGTGAAAAATCAGCTTCGAGGAGATCCCATCCTTCTACATTAGGACCTGACAGCTCCTGCGCTTTCTTCCAGCGTTCCTGCCATACATGCTCTTCTCTGGCTGCCGAGTCTTGCACGCCGGGTGTTCCGAACAGGTGGTTCCACTGAGTCATCATCGATTCAGCCCTCTTACAAGCGTCCTCGTATAAGCTTATTAACAACCTCTCTTGTTCTTCTGTAAGCACCGATGTGTTAGAAGCGTCTGCTGAAGTATCGAGCGCTTTATCTCCCCCCGAACAAGATGTCGATGCCCAAGGCAGAGGGACATGAACAGAGCAGTATACACTATCATCCGTATGATCATAGATCCAAATCTCTTCCATGCGCATCCACAGATAATCCAGAAACCCCGGGTCATCCTTGGCTATAACGGGGAGCCGTTCAATCGATCGGATCACGTCATAACTCAGGAAACCAGCGCATCCACCGCGAAAGTCCGGCCAGCCCGGTACACGGGGAGTCTTCCAGCGCTTCATCCATTGCTCTAACAGAAGCAGCGGCTCTCCCGTGACCTCTGTTCGCAGACCGTCAGACACCTGGATAATCTCGCCATGTTCTCCCTTTCCCTGCAATATGGAAACAGGTTGTAATCCCAGATACGTATAGCGTCCGCCTTTGCCGCTCTCCAGCACAAAGGCATAAGGCGATGCCGCTTTCCATGCATGCCTCCATGACAGGGGTAATCCTCGTGTTACTCCTTTATATTGAACCAGATAGGGAACGACGGACCAGCCCTCCTTAGCCCAAGCCTGCCACTGGGCCAGCTCCACTCTTCTCTCCATGCCGTTCCTCCCCTTAGTCTTCAAAAGCCTTACTGTTGCCTGTCAGTATACTGTAATCCGTCTCTCTTGAAAACCCTAAATAGGAGCTCGTTCAACAATAATTTTCAGCATCTGACTTGGGGCTCTTATTTAAGCGTTTTCTTCAGAAATTATACGCAAAAAAAGCCCTCAATGCGATAAGAACGCATTGAGGGCATCTTCCTTGAATCTCAATTGCTCATCCAATGGAAGAACGAACACGCACAGCATATGACCAAAATAACTTATTCGAAGTTATAGAGCGGAGTACTCAGGTAACGTTCCCCGTTACTTGGAATAATAGCTACTACACGCTTGCCTTTGCCCAGCTCTTTGGCAACCTTCAATGCAGCATATACAGCTGCACCAGAGGAGATGCCGCCAAGAACGCCTTCTTCCTTCGCCACGCGGCGGGATGTTTCAAAGGCATCATCATTCTCTACATGAACGATTTCATTATAGACTTCTTGATTCAAAATTTCGGGGATAAAGTTTGCACCAATACCCTGAATTTTGTGTGGTCCCGGTTTACCACCGGCCAGAATTGGCGATGCAGCCGGCTCAACGGCGATAATCTTAATATCCGGGTACTTCTCTTTCAGCACTTCTCCGGCACCTGTAATCGTACCGCCCGTTCCGATTCCGGCCACGAACGCATCCAGGGAACCGCCAATCGATTCGATAGCTTCAACAATTTCCGGACCTGTCGTTTCACGGTGAATCTTCACGTTGGCCTGGTTCTTGAACTGCTCGGCCATGAAGAATCCGGAGTTTTCCTTAACAATCTCTTCCGCCTTCTTAACCGCACCGTTCATTCCTTCCGATCCCGGTGTCAGTACCAGTTCCGCGCCATAGGCACGCAGCAGGTTGCGGCGCTCCAAGCTCATCGTTTCAGGCATAACGATAACCGCTTTATAGCCTTTGGCAGCTGCTACCATAGCCAGTCCAATACCCGTATTTCCACTTGTTGCTTCAACTATGGTGCCGCCGGGCTTCAAACGTCCATCCTTCTCTGCTTCTTCCACAATGCTGATCGCGATCCGGTCTTTAACGCTTGCACCCGGGTTCTGGTATTCCAATTTCAGATAGATTTCTGCGCTATCCTCAGGAACGATCCGGTTCAAGCGGACGAGTGGAGTACCACCGATAAGTTCTGTCACATTATTTACGACCTTTGCCATAAAGAAGCCCTCCTCATAAATATAAAAGTTAGATATGTTAGCTCATACACCATGTTGTTATTCATTTTGTTATCGATTGATCGAATGTACGTATATCTGGATGATTGATAATATAAAGCCAGATTCAGTCTAAAACGCTTGATGATCTTGGCTCCCTTAATATCCGAGTAAATAGGTAGGTTTTTGTAACTTCATCTTAACAAACGTTCTGGACCATTGTCAATATCCCATAACTCGAAAATCTACATTTCTAGTTGAATTTTCCTGTGACTTTGGTACCGGAATACGCAAGATACCCTTCCAACAAAAAAGGCTCCTGCAGCGAGATGTTACTCTGCCGCAGTAAGCCTTCCTTATGGTCTATGATACGTGCCGCATATTTTTCACGGAGCTGGCGCTCCAGCTCCGACAAGGACACGGACTGTTCTAAAGCCAATTGCCTGCGAACCGCTTCACGGATGCCTTCCTCACTAAGAGCTTGGGGCTGGATAATATCCTGCACATAGACAATGGCATAGGCGTCTGTGAGCGAGATAGGCCCTGCAATATCTCCCGGTTCAAGCGTTAAGGCTGCATCAAGCACCGCGGGCGGCACAAAAGGGTCATCCTCTTCTATTAGGCCGATCTTCCCGCCATCTTCACGAGTATATTCATCCATGGATAATTCGGTCGCGAGATCGGCGAAATTCTCCCCATTCTCCAGCCGATCCATGACTTGATCCGCCTCGGATTCGGACGGAACTTCGATCATGGACAGATTCAGCTGTTTTTTGGGGCGGAATTGATCAGGATATTGTTCTAGATAAGCATCAATCTGCTGTTCTTCAATGTGTACGTCGGAGGTTGCAATTTTCTCCAGCAACAGCCGATATATTGTCTCAGTCTTTAATTCACTCTCCGTAATGCCAAGCTGGTCTTCCATCTCTGATAAGAAGCGTTCCTTGGAACCATAGCTGCGGCTCATGACTTCGAGCTCCTCATCGACTTCACTCATCGTAATATCGATATCTTTCGCTCTGGCCTCCAGCGCAACTGCCTGCCGATTCAACATCGTCATCAGCATTTCGTTGCCATAGCGCTTCTTAAGCTCATCAACCCACTCATCTTCGGTGATCGCCCTGTCCTGGATGGATGCGACTGTCTGGGTGCCATCTTGCAAGGGAGGGGAAGGCTCTTGAGATCCCCCTTCAGAAAATATAATCCAGCCGCCCATACATAATACGCATGCTGCCAAGACAATGACGGTCGCCCGCAATCCCTTCTCTTGTCTCGTCATCACGGTCGCTCATCCCAACGTTAAGATTTGGCGCGCTCTAGCACGGATTTTAGCTGTTCTTCATCGAAATGATACTTCTCATTGCAAAAATGGCATGAAACCTCTGCCTGTCCATCCTCTTCAATCATCTGCTGAAGCTCATCCTGTCCTAAGCTGATCAAAGCACGTTCCACGCGCTCATGGGAGCAGTCACAGCTGAAATACACTTCCGATTCTTCCATGATAGTCACATCCGGAAGCACTCGCTTCAGAATGTCTTCAAGCTCCAATCCTTCTTCCAGCATCTCCGTTATCGGGGGGATTTTGCTAAGCGCGAGCTCAATATCCGTAATTTCCTCATCCGTAACGCCAGGAAGCAGCTGAATAATAAAGCCTCCCGCATTCGCTACCGAATAATCAGGCGATACGAGCACTCCCAGGCTTACTGCTGAGTTTGTCTGTTCGGAGACAGCAAAATAATACGTGAAATCCTCGGCCAGCTCACCCGAAATGATCGGTACACTGCCACGGTAAGGCTCTTTCAACCCAAGATCCTTGATGACATCAATCTGGCCGGTAGTTCCTACAGCCGCGGCCACATCCATTTTCCCTGGGCGAATGTTCGTCATTTCCACATGCGGATTTTTGACATAACCCCGGACCTCGCCTTTGGCATTGCTCTCTGCTGCAATCAGACCGATCGGTCCATCGCCGCGCACCTGGATGCTAAGACGCTCGTCTCCCTTCAGCATCGCTCCCATCATCGCTGCGGCAGACACGGTTCGGCCTAGGGCCGCTGTGACTACAGGGAACGTATCATGTCTTCGGCGAAGCTCTTCGACCAGATCGGTTGTCCGAACGGCAAATGCCCGCACCTTTCCGTTTAACGCGGTTCCCCGCAGCATACGGTCTTTTTGATTACCCATCTAAAGGCCTCCTTGTCTTTCTAGTTGTAATATTTATAACGGTTTGTTATCGGTTTTAGTTACGCTCATAAATTATACGCAAGCCTTCCAATGTCAGAAGGGGAGAAATCTCCTCAATGGACTCGGTTTCACTGGCAATCAGCTCAGCCATTCCCCCTGTTGCGATAACCTTAACATTGTCCGTTCCCATCTCGGCTTTTATACGCTTGACTAGGCCATCAACCTGTCCCGCATACCCGAACACGATCCCGGCCTGCATAGCATGAACGGTATTACGCCCAATCACTTTCTTCGGCTTTTCGAGCTCTACTCGTGGAAGCTTGGAAGCACGCTGTACAAGAGCCTCCGTAGCAATGCCAATGCCCGGCACAATCACGCCGCCTAGATAGTTGCCTGCTGCATCAATGCAATCAAACGTCGTCGCCGTACCGAAATCCACTACAATCAGCGGCCCCCCGTACTGCTCGACGGCTGCTACTGCATTCACGATCCGGTCAGCCCCCACCTCGCGCGGATTCTCATAACGCAGATTCAGGCCGGTCTTGATTCCCGGTCCCACAATCAGAGGCGCCTTGCCTATATATTTATTGCACATCTCCTCTACAACTCGCACAAGCGGAGGAACTACAGAAGAGACTATGACTCCTTCTATTTGGCTTACCAATATATTGGACATCTGAAACAAATTGTGAATCAATACACCGTATTCGTCCACGGTAGACTGACGTGAAGTACTAATCCGAAAATCATGCAGCAGCTTCTTGCCCTGATACACGCCCAGCACAATATTGGTATTCCCTACATCCACTACGAGAATCAATTCTCTGCCCCTCCTTTCTTCGCATTCAGATCCAAACTGATATCAAGACTATGGAATGAATAAGTCAGGCGTCCAACCGATATGACATCCACCCCGGTCTCTGCTATTCCACGCACGGTCTCCAAAGTCACATTTCCCGAAGCTTCGACTCGAACATGAGGAGCCTTCGCCTTGATTCTTCGCACAGACTCCGCCATCAGGTCATGACTCATATTGTCCAGCATAATGATATCAGCGCCAGCAGCCAAAGCTTCCTCCACCTGATTCAAGCTCTCCGTTTCCACTTCGATTGTCATGGTATGCGGAATTTGGGCTCTTGCACTGCTAACCGCTTGCATGATGCCCCCTGCACCTTTAATGTGATTATCCTTGATCATGACGGCATCATACAGACCGAAGCGGTGATTCGCACCGCCGCCAACCCGAACGGCATATTTCTCAAGCATCCGGTGTCCTGGTGTCGTCTTGCGGGTATCTACCAGCCTCGTCGGTAATCCCTCCAGCATATTTACAAAAGAGCGCGTTCTCGTCGCGATGCCCGACAGGCGCTGTAGCAGATTCAGAGCAAGCCGCTCGCCCGTTAAAATATGGTGGGTGCTTCCCTCAACCTCAGCCAGAATCGTTCCCTTCTTCACGGCTTCCCCATCCTGAACGAAGGCCGTAAACTTCAGCGATGGATCTACGGTTTGGAATACCAGCTCTGCCACCGGCATACCCGCTATGATTCCTTCCTCCTTGGCATGGATGATCGCCTTGGATTCATGACCTGGCTTAATGGTGGTTAGCGTTGTCACATCGCCGGATCCCACATCCTCTTGTAACCAGGCGCGTATGCTTTGCAGAAGGCCATCATTGTATCCATTAAACATCATCGCATCTTTCCTCCATCATTCTTTGATCCCGAGTATGTACAATATGCTTCTGCCATATACGGTCATCTCGTTCCGGAAAATCCTCACGATAGTGGGCGCCCCTGCTTTCTTCACGACCCAGCGCTCCCTGAACCACGAGCAGGGAAGCCGTAAGCATGTTGGCAAACTCGTATTCCTCACGCTTGGTGAGCACCGTTTGGAACAAAGGCAGCTGACGCGCAAGCTCTTCCTCTGCTCTTAATAGAGTGTCCCGATTCCGCCTTAGGCCTGCATACCGTACCATTACTTTTTGAAGCTTTAAACGTTTCTCCACCATCGCTTGCGATGGAGTTTCTTTTCGTCCAGCATGAAATGACACTTGAATAGAGTTCTCGGATAGCTTCGGCAGTTTATTAATCCGATCGACGATACGACTGCCGTAAACGATGGCCTCTGACAGCGAATTACTTGCCAGTCGGTTGGCCCCATGCACGCCCGTGGACGAAACCTCTCCACAAGCAAATAATCGCTTTACGCTGCTTTCGCCGTACAAATTGGTTTTAATACCGCCCATCATATAATGTGCAGCTGGAGATACGGGAATCCAATCTGAAGTCAAATCAAGTCCATACTGCATGCATGTTTCATAAATCGTTGGGAATCGATGCTTGACCAGCTCCGGCGGCTCATGGGTGACATCGAGATAAACAAAGGTTGATCCCGTTACTTCCATCTCACTGACAATGGCCCGGGCTACGATATCACGCGGTGCTAATTCCAGCAATTCATGATATTTCGGCATAAACCGTTCTCCCTTAATATTGCGCAGAACAGCGCCTTCGCCGCGAACAGCCTCTGATATCAGAAAACGGGGCGCGCCGGGATAACTTAGCGCCGTCGGATGAAATTGAATAAATTCCATGTCTCGAATCTCTGCGCCTGCCCGATAAGCCATCGCAACCCCGTCCGCAGTCGCAACCTCCGGATTCGTTGTATACCGGTACAATTGTCCTGCTCCTCCAGCACACATGATCGTCGCCAGGCCGCGTACAAACACTCGCTGACCATCCGGCATTTGGACAATGGCCCCATGGCATTCGCCTTGCTCGGTAATCAGATCAATAACAAAATGATCATCCCATACCTCTATATTGTGAAGCATTTCAACCTGATTGGAAAGGGCGCGCACAATTTCATACCCGGTCGCATCCCCATTGGCATGGAGAATGCGCCGGTGGCTGTGCGCGCCTTCTTTAGTCAATGCGAGCTCGCCATTCTCCACATCGAACATGGTCCCTAAACGTATCAGCTCCTGTACCCCGAGCGGGCCCTCGTTAACAAGCACATCGACCGCAGCGGATGAGCATAAGCCTGCCCCCGCCAGCAGGGTATCCTGGCGGTGGTAAGCCGGGGAGTCATCCTCAGCTGTAACAGCTGCAATTCCACCTTGAGCATAACGCGTATTGCTCTCAAGGAGCGATTTCTTCGTAATCAGCAGCACATTCTGAGTCGCACTTGCCATGATTGCCGTATACAAACCTGCTATGCCCGAACCGATTACGATAACATCGGTCTGGACTATCGGCAGATCGTTTAAATCGAAATCAATGAGATACTGCGGTATCAAGATGCCTCACCTGTCTTTTCACGAAAGAGTAGCGCATGCTACTTCACCTGTAACATGCGCTCTAATGAAATTCTGGCCTTTTCGGCAACGACAGGCGGCACATAAATTTGCGGCTTCATCGTTTCCAGCGCCTTCACCAGCTTTTTGAGATTATTTACTTTCATATTCGGACATACCAGGAATTTTGTAGCGAAATGGAATGACTTATCCGGACTGTCCAAACGAAGCTGATAGCCAGTGCCGTCCTCCGTGCCTACGATAAATTCTTTGGCCCTTGAATTTTTGCAATATTCCAGAATAGCGGTTGTGCTGCCTACGAAATCGCCCATCTCAACGACTTCCGGTCGACATTCGGGATGCACTACAAATTCCGCGTGCGGATATTTGGCTCTCATCTCCACAACATCCTTAACCGTCAGCATGTCATGCGTATTGCAGTACCCTTCCCAGATAATCAACTTCTTGTCGGTATGCTGCTGAACATAGTGTCCCAGGTTTTTGTCAGGAACCCATATAATTTCGTCTGAATCCACCGATTGAATCACTTTCACCGCATTGGAAGAAGTACAGCAGATATCTGTTTCGGCTTTGATCTCGGCAGATGAATTAATATACGTGACCACTTTCGCATTGGGATGCTGAGCTTTCAACTTCCGCAGTCCGTCGACGTTCACCATATCAGCCATAGGGCAGCCAGCCCGCTCATCCGGAATCAGAACCGTCTTGTTCGGTGCCAGGATTTTCGCGCTCTCTCCCATAAAATGAACGCCGCAAAATACGATGACTTCCGCGTCGGTTTGTGCTGCCTTCTGTGCGAGCAAGAAGGAATCACCCCGAAAATCCGCGACCTCTTGTATTTCGTCCCGTTGATAATAATGAGCCAAAATAATAGCATTGCGTTCCTTCTTCAGTTCCATTAACCGCTCTCGCAGTTCGCGATTCTGCTCTGCCTTACGCTCCAGTGCCAAAGCTTCCATGACAGACCCTCTCCCTTTATGTAGTCCGGCTAGCCAATAAAATGACCATATGATAATACAGCCTGGCTGTAGGCCAATGGATGTTTATACGATGATGCAGCCTGCCTATATGCCAATAGACGACCATATGATGTTGTAATCTGGCAGTTAGCCGCTTGAAGATGATATGACTTTTAGAACGGCTTCCATCTTTGTGAAAGGAAGCGCATCCTTATTTAACAACTAATGTACACGTTCATTCTGCTCCCTGTCAATGTGACGGAAAGCACAAAAAGAACCGGAAAACGAATTATCGTTCTCCGGTTCTTTGATTTCATTCGGTATTCGATGTTTTATCGGCGATTATCAGGTTAAACTGCTGTTACCGCCGTCCGATCCGCCTGGAGGATCCTTGCGTTCGGAATCCTTGCTCTCCGGCTCGGGATCATTCGGACCCATCGGGTTGTTCGGAATTTCATCCGTCGGAGCCGGCTGTCCGCCTTCGTCTTTCCCCTGGATACGAACTTTTACATCACCAATGTTGTCGATGATTGGCTCACCGTTCTCGGAAGAACCTTCGCCTTCACCTTCACCACTGCTGCCGTTGCCTTCTGCTGATCCGGTCTCAATGAGATTCTTGATTTGCTCAAGCTCCAGTGTTTCCATCTCCAGGAGCGTATTGGCAATCAGATGAACCTCTTTGGAGTGCTTGGTCAGGATATCTTTACATTTCTCATAGCAAGCGTTAATGAAACGCTGCATTTCCTGGTCGATCTCATAAGCGATTTGATCACTGTAGTTCTGCTCGTGTCCAATATCGCGTCCAAGGAACACTTGTCCTTGAGATGTACCGAACTGCATCGGTCCAAGCTTCTCACTCATACCGTATTCAACAACCATGCTGCGGATAATGCCTGTTGCTTGCTGGAAGTCACTGTAGGCTCCGGTTCCGATTTCACCAATGAACAGCTCCTCAGCAACACGCCCGCCAAGCAAACCGGTTACGCGATCAAGCAGTTCCTGCTTCGTCACGAGCATCCGATCTTCCTTCGGCATCATAATAACATATCCACCAGCACGGCCACGAGGGATAATCGTTACCTTATGCACCGTATCCGCATGCTCAAGGAAGTAACCTACAATGGTGTGTCCTGCTTCATGATAAGCGACGATTCGTTTCTCGCGGTCACTGATTACGCGGCTGCGCTTCTCTGTACCCACGATGACGCGGTCAATCGCCTCATCGACTTCTTTCATGGAAATATCTTTACGGTTACGACGGGCCGCCAGTAGAGCTGCCTCGTTCAAGAGGTTCTCCAGATCGGCACCCGTAAAACCGGTTGTACGTTTGGCGATGATGTCGAGTTTAACATCCTTCGTCAATGGTTTGTTGCGAGCATGAACCTTCAGTACAGCTTCACGGCCCTTCACATCCGGGCGATCCACGGTAATCTGACGGTCAAAACGTCCCGGACGAAGAAGCGCCGGGTCCAAGATATCAGGTCGGTTCGTTGCAGCAACGATGATAATACCTTCGTTTGCTCCGAAACCGTCCATCTCAACCAGCAATTGGTTAAGCGTTTGCTCACGCTCGTCATGTCCGCCGCCGAGACCGGCGCCACGCTGACGACCGACAGCATCAATCTCATCAATAAAGATGATACATGGAGCATTCTTCTTCGCGTTCTCAAACAAGTCACGTACGCGAGAAGCACCGACACCGACAAACATCTCAACAAAGTCGGAACCGGAAATACTGAAGAACGGAACTCCCGCTTCGCCTGCAACAGCACGTGCCAGGAGCGTTTTACCGGTTCCCGGAGGACCCACAAGCAATACGCCCTTCGGAATGCGCGCGCCAACCGTGTTGAACTTGCGCGGATCTTTCAAGAAGTCAACAACCTCAACAAGCTCCTGCTTCTCTTCGTCTGCTCCGGCCACATCTTCAAATGTAATCCGCTTCTTCTCTTCATTATATAAGCGGGCTTTGCTCTTGCCAAAGTTCATTACTTTGCCGCCGCCGCCCTGAGCCTGATTGAACAGGAAGAAGAACAGAACAAACATAATGATGAGCGGAATAAAGGATGAAAGCAATGTCAGCCATATGCTTTGGCCTTCCATTGGCTTCATGGTCAGCTTGACATTGTTGCTATCACTGGCAGCAGTCAGCTCTTGCATGGCTGCATCAGTAGCAGGAATATAGGTCGAGAAATTCTCCGATTTCTTCTCTGCGGGAATCTCCCTATACTTACCGGTCACCAGATAAGCGTAACCGTCAAATTGTACCGTCATTTCCTCTATGTTGTTAGCTTTGACTTCCTGCCGCAGTTCATTATAACTAGGGGCTTCGGCTTGCTCGCCACCATTGGTGACGAATTGGACTATACCCACCACGACTAAAAATAGAATCAAATAAAAACCAGAATTCCGGATGAACCGACTCATCCCCTACCTCCTCTCAAGACACATAAGATATTTTACCACAGCCTGTCTGGCCATCTCAACAAAGGGCCCCCAAGCTGTGGCAGCAGCCCGCTTTTGCGTTTAACTGCTGTAGATTTCCGGCTTCAAAATCCCGATGTAAGGGAGGTTCCGGTAATGCTCGGCATAATCAAGTCCGTATCCGACAACAAAAGCGTCAGGAAGTACGAATCCGGTATAATCAGCCTGCAAATCCACCGTGCGGCGTGCCGGTTTGTCAAACAGGGTAACAACGCACACCGATTTTGCCTTTCGGCTCTTTAGAAGCTCAATCAAATGGCTCAGCGTAAGACCGCTGTCGATAATATCCTCCACGATGAGAACATCCCTTCCCTCAACGGAGGCGTCCAGATCTTTAATGATCTTGACTACGCCGGAGGATTTGGTGGACGCTCCATAGCTGGATACTGCCATAAAATCCAACTCAAGAGGTACTGTTATGGATTTAACCAAGTCGGCCATAAAAATAAACGCACCTTTAAGAACGCAAATTACGAGGGGATTGCGTCCCGCATATTCGGCGCTAAGTTTGGAACCGAGTTCCTTAATTTTTGCGTGAATCTCTTCTTCACTGATGAGTATTTCCTGAATGTCATTCTGCAACTTAAGTGGACCTCCTACGTTTATACTATGAAAGCGTGAAACGGGCCATTCTTCGTTTTACACTTGCCTTAAGCATCCGATAACTCCATTCGGAGAATTCGCGATGTGTGCCGCCCGCAAGCGGCATGAACGGAACGTCGTACACCTGGAATCCATACAATGATGCCGGAACCGTCACAAACAATAGGAATCCGGGCGCGGACAGATGGAGGGATTTTCTCATCAATGAGAATATCTTTCACCTTTTTGCTTCCGTTTAATCCCATGATCTTCATCTTGTCTCCCGGCTGTCTGTTACGCACAGTTAAAGGAAACCGCAGCTCATCTGCATCAAATTCCGCTGCAAAGGCCGATGGTCCGAAACCGCTCCGGCTTTGGCTGTCTATCCTTAACGATAGTTTGAGCATTTTTCCGATTTCCTTAATATACTGCTCCGAAACATCAGGAGAGTCAAGCGTGTATATGTACTGTCCCTGTTCTTCTGGAGGCTTAGGCCAAAACTGGATCACTCCATACTCGCGAACACAGGTAATGCCGTCTCCCAGATCCCGCCGCCAGTTACTTCGCTGGTCGCTAAGAATGCCTTGGCGCACCGATTCAATCTTGACAAAATCGGCATTTTCCTGATCTGAGGGCAGGTAATTTAATATTAGTTTAATCAAACGCCGTTGTAAAGCGACATGTAAGCTCAAAAAGGAAGGCGCGTCAAAAGCGAGCCTCCCATCGTTCTCCTGCACCATACTCCGAAATTGCTTCGCAGCTTCAAGCTCCACAAAATCATCCTCCTGCTGGACGATTTCGGCCAGGTGATTGAGGGAGGAGGAGAACTGCCCATTGTACCGCTCGAGAAATGGCAATACTTCAAGGCGAATCGCATTACGGTGATACTTCGTCTGCAGATTACTGTGATCCACGACATACGGGAATTCGCATACGCGGCACAGTTCCACGATATCCGCCTTGTACATACGAAGGAACGGGCGGATAAGTTCCACATTTTTTTCTGTGCGTTTCATTTTCATGCCGGAGAGTCCTGACAAACCGCTTCCGCGCAGCAAACGCATCAACACGGTCTCGGCTTGATCATCCGCATGATGGGCTAGAGCTACGGAGCGGGCCCCGTATTTCTGCGCGGTCTGCAGCAAAAATTCATACCGCTTCTCTCTTGCAGCCTCCTGGCCCCCTTTTCCGCTTTCCTCCATATATGCAGGAATATCAACGAACGCCGTTTCGATCGGAAGCGAAAGCGACTCGGCAAGCTCCCGCACCATCACTGCTTCTTCATCCGATTCGGACCGAAAACCATGATGCACATGGGCACAGATTAATCGGAGCGACGTACGGTGCAGAGATATTTCATGCAGCACATGCAGAAGTGCGACGGAATCGGGTCCGCCTGAAACGGCAACCACGATGCCATCGCCCTCTGACCACAGTTCGAATTCTGCAGCTGTACGTTCCACCTGATTAACGAATGTCCGTAAATAATTCTGTTTCACTTCCAGGTCCCCTTTAGAGGTTGTTCAAACAGCCCGCTTTTGATAAGAAAACCCCTATCGAGGCTACTTCAAGGATGAGCGACCGCGCTGCATAGGTAGGTTTTCTTGCGATATAGAATTTTATCAGTTCCACTGATAACTCATAAATTCTATATCTAACACGAAGTGAATCAGGAAGCCACTCGGCATCGAATCTTGAATTCAGCCGGGCCTAAGCAGATGCTTTCGAAGTATGTTTCCTGCGGAAACATTTCAGGTGCTCACGTACCCAAGCGTACGCTCCATTCCTGACGTCCCTAGTTTCATCCAACTGAAGCGTTTTGAAAAAACGCACATCGGGAGCATAAGCTTCGGTGCTGAAAACCGACCTTTTTGAACTCGCACCTTTATGAACTCCCCAAGACAAAGTAACAATATCATGAGCGGAAGAAGAAATAAATGGCGCAAGCCATAATGACTAGTGACAAAGCAAATGCATTTTTCAGCCAACGCGGAGTATGTCCGGGCATACGGTGCAAGCTCCGGCTTGAGCCCTCATATATTCGCCTTCTCCACTCGTTCAACGCTTCCCGTGAATCCGCGAACTCCCCGGATAATGCTGTGTTTAACCATATCGCATAGGGTTTAAACACGGGGTTTCTTCGCAGTATCAGCTGCAGATCTGCAACACTGCGGGTCTGTGGTAGCTGACTTGATGCCTCCCTTAGCGATTTCTCATCCAGCAGGCCGATACACATCACGGCAAACGAGAACAAATCATAGGATGCATCGCCGGTTCGGCTCCCGGCATTCCAGTATCCCCGATCATACCACTCCGTAAACTGCTTCACACTACGACCGAAGGCGCTGACGCCTCCATAATCGATTAGCTCGACTCTTCCATAAGCTGAAACCATTACGTTATCCGGCTTCAGGTCTCCGAATGCATAACCGGAAGCATGCAGAACTGCCAGTTTCTCCAACAGCTTCAGACCTACCAGACCGATCCATTCGATACCGCGCTTTCGAATAAAGCGATGCATCGGACTTCCCTCAATGTAACGCATGACATAGAAGGAAACCTCGCCGCTGCCATCATGATGATCGTCCGCCTCCACAAGGTAAGGATCAGGCATCTGTTCCTTCAACGCGTTCAGCACATTAATTTCGGATTGAAGATCCAGAGCGTCATGGCCTACCTTTAAAGCATAACGCTCACGTACTCCTGCCCGGTGGACCAGATACACCTTGCCGTTAGCTCCCTTACCGAGCATGCGTTCCACGATGTATCGGCTGTTCCGCCATTTGCCCGTAATTACGGTTCCTGGCGGATAACCCGGGTTAGACAACGTAGTCACCGAGCATCCCTTCCTCTGGGCCGGAATGATCCCGCCATGATTGATTACCCTCTAGTGTACCATATCGGTAAAATTCAATCACCTTTAACAAAGCAGGCCCGGTCGGTGTTGCGCCCTTCATCTGCAATCTGCTGAACATGCTCCGGACTCCGTCCAGATCAGAGGTCCAGTTTACATCGTTCACAACAGTTTCGCCGCTATGTTTTCCAGGAAAATGGAATACAGACAGTTGGCTTGAGCCTACGCGCGCTTTCAAACTCAGCATCAGGTCGCGAATCGCTTCCTCAACGGCAGCCAGCTTGGGCTTCATGCTTGCACTTGCATCAATAAGCAGTGCAACTTGAAGCGCCGACGTTTCAGCCAGCTCATCTACCACTTCAACGACTTGTGAACGCTTGTCCGGCGGAAGCTCCTCCAGCGACCCTCCTCCTAAAATCTGATGTATCTCTTTATTTACCGCTTGCTGGATCGTCTGAACCACCGTTTTTCGAGTCATCATCTGTATCGTCTGCGCCAGCTGCGGTGTGCCTACGATCCGGTGGATGCCTCCTCCCGCTTTGGCTATTTCCTTAATCTCCAGTCCCCCAAGCTCACCGATCGTCCCATAATCAAGAACCCCTACCACGTTAACTACAATGCCTTCCTGGAGTGCGTGCGCAGCAGCCAGCACCGGGCTGGTCCCAACATTTGAACATCCATCCGTAATGAGCAAAATCTGCTTCATCCTACTCATACCTCCCGTCTCATCTATCCTATCGATTTGACTTCTATCTCTATCATTTCCACCTTCAAGAGAGTTCAAACGATAAATAGGAAGAATGCACGGAAAAGATTTATGAACACCGGGTTCCTCCATTTCCCGGGCAATCGCTTATAGTCAATCTACAAGATCAGCTAACCGTCCGCGGCCGCTCCATACGGGCAAAGCCGGGAACATGGACATTGGACCACTGCGGATGGAAATGATCGACGCGACCTACCACCACCGTCATATCATCATGGATTTGATTCTGTTGATAGCGAATGACCTTCTCAAGCAAGCAATCGGCAATTTCCTGCGGATCCTCGCTGTTCACTTCTTGAATCATTCGCTTCATCCACAGCTCCTTATTCACCGCATATCCAGGAGCATCATAAATGCCATCTGTCATCATAATGAGAACATCGCCGGCTTGCAGCTGTATGGACACCAGGTCCACTTCAATATCCTGAATGATGCCGATCGGCAGATTGCTGGCCGAGACCGGAATCACCTCTTGCCCCCGCTTTATAAAGCTGGGAGTCGAGCCAATCTTCATAAAGGTTGTCTGCGCCGTATATTGATCAATTAACGCCATGTCGACGGTAGCATAGACTTCATCCGGCGAACGCAGCATCAGAATCGAGTTAACCGATTTAATGGCTAGCTTCTCATCCATGCCTGATTGAAGCAGCTGCTCTAATATATTCAAAGCCGAGCTGCTCTCAAGCCTTGCCCTTTCTCCATTCCCCATGCCATCACTAAGTGCTACCGCAAATGTCCCGTTACCCAATTCAACCGTACTAAAGCTGTCCCCAGACAATATATCCCCGCCTTTAGCCGCGCCAGCGACCCCCGTCATAATTTCAAATGTTTTGGCTGAACCGAAGCGCACAGTGGCCAGTCCGTCCCTTGGGTGGGTGATGGTCTCTTCCATTACAGCAATGTGCTCCCCGAGAATGTCAGACAGCAGCGGACCAATAATCTTTCTGCATTCGTCATAGCCTCTTGTGTAGGCATGAACAATCTCAATCTCAACCTGCCCGGAATCCAAACTGATGATATCGATGCCTTGGATCGATAATCCCAGCTGTTGCAGTGCCTCCCGGATCTGTTCCTCCTGTATATGCATTGTTTGGCTTTCCCGTTTAATCTCTCGGGCCAAGTCCTCCATAACCTGCGAGACTCCTGACAATTGTTCCGCGACCAGGTGACGACTATCGTATATTTGCCGTTTCCACTGCATATCATGTTGGTAGAGATGATACTGCTGCTTCAAAATACCAAGCACCTCTTCCTTCTTAACGCAAATCCGGCTCCATTCCGGCGGCAGCTCCTCCGTATCCATCTCGGGATTCTCTTCGATGGAGGTCATCATGTCGGTCATATATTTATAAGTCTGGTAGAACTTCATATCCCAGCACTGATTGCGTTTATAACATGCTGCACAGCTTCCTTCCGCTACGGCATTCATAAAATGATTCATCTCTTCTGTCTGCTTGCCCGGAGGTTGCATGACCCCTGATGTTTGTCCAAAGCTTTGGGAGAGCTGACGGAAGACTCGTGAGAACTGAGTCACCCGATCCGCTGTAAGATCCCGCACCCGCTTAGCATATTCATGCTGTGAACGGGTATGGTCCTGCGTGCCCGGCACATATTTGCCTACTGCCTGCATCACTTGCTTCGGTGTGATGAGGAACAGCACGATGGCCGCACAAGTTTCCCATGTGGAGATCATCACTTCACCGGGATTACTGAAATAGATGGAGAGAATGGTAGCACCCAGCAGCATCCCTAGTGAAACCCCGCCCTTCTTCCCTTCCTTCAGCATACCGGCGAGCATCCCTGAAAACGCGAGCAGACTCATCTGGGAGAAAGCCGAAATATTAGCCAGACTGAGAATCAATCCCGTCACTACGCCAACTGAGGCCCCCAGCGGAGCACCCCCGACCAAGGCAAACACCAGAATTAAATACCGGGATAGAATATGCTCGATCGACAGGGATTGGACGGTCCAGCCAACCGCGCCTGTCATCACGGATGCCAGCAGGATGATAATACATAGAATCTCTTCATTGCGGAGCGTATACTTTTTTTTGCGAAGCGTCAGCACGGGAATGGCCTGGATAAAGACCAGCGTCAGGACAAAACTAAGCACGGCGTTTAAGGTAAGCATCATCATGGAATACCAGGTAATACTCGGACCGATGAGAACGCTGAACAAATTCACAAAAAAGCTGGAGACAAATACCATCAAAGGTGCATAGGACAATTCAGCTCGGTCATAAGTCTCTAATCCTCGCAGCATAAAATAAATGATCAGAATCTCGCATGGTACCATCCATGCCACTGGCGAAGACGCAAATAAACTTCCTGCCATGATCGCGACACCTACCGGCAGCAGAACATCGCGGCGCATAAAGGCAATGACTGCGAAATAAGCTGCTGCAAACGGAGAGAGCTCTCCCAGAATCATAGCTCGTCCCAGCAGAAACCCCATGAAGGTCAGTAAGATCATCCACTTCTTAGCCGCCAGAAAGTCAATGGGACGCTGGAGGAATGGCAGCTTGCCTAAACGCTCTGTTACCCGGGCACGTATCGAGCCCGCTCCTCCTTTAACTGCCTCAGTACCCGGAAACATCACCAAATTTCTTTTATCCATTGCGCTGGCACCCCACTCTTCACGAATTTGTTGGTCCCATTATAAAACCCCCATTCAGGAAAGTTTGTCAGAACACCGGACAAGCCCCAAAGAAATTTCCGACAAAATCAACGTGCCTTGCGAAGGTTCGGGAAAAGGACGCTCGCTCCCTGCGCCCAGCGGTGTTCACACCCATCAAGCTTTAGAGTTTCCGGCATGTCATTTCCCGAATTGAGGCGGACACCCCGCTCCCATTCCACATGAGGGGGGCGTAAATTGCGTAGGAACCTGTCGGACCCTTGGATACAACGACAAAAAAACCGCAGAAGGTAATTTCCCTCTGCGGTCAGTTTATATTTTATCGAATTACATACGTTTGGCTCCGCGTCCACCGCGTTTGCCTTCCGTATTCTTCTTAAGCGAAGAGATTCGTTCTTCACTATCTTTCAGGAAGCGTGACATTTTATCCTCAAATGAAGGCTTGTTGGCCGCAGGCTTAAACGGGCGTCCACCGCGTTCACGGTTGAATCCTCCTCCACCGCCACCTCCGAATCGTTCTCCGCCGCCTCCACTGCGTTCCGGTCTCGGTGCGCGGGGTGGACGACTTTCAGAAGCCGGCTTGTCGACAGCCTGCTTAATGGAAAGACCGATCTTGCCATCCTTATCGACATTAATGACCTTCACGGTAACGACATCGTTGATCTTCAAATGATCATTGACATCCTTAACGTAGTTGTCGGCGATTTCCGAGATGTGAACGAGACCCGTGACACCTCCTGACAGATCCACAAATGCTCCAAAATGCGTTATGCCTGTCACCTTGCCCTCTAACTTGGTGCCCACTTCAATTGCCATAGAATAAAATGATCCTCCCTTAAAAATATACAGTCCGATTTAATATCGCGCTGCGGTGATTTGATTATACGATAATGACCTAAACAAGGTCAACAGACGTCTGTCATGCCCGATTAGGGCGCTTCGCCCGAATTCTGAGGCTGAATGATCGGCGTCTCGTTTGGCAGATACAGTCCAAACTTCTTGCGGGCAATCTGCCCAATATATTCAGGGTCCTTCAATCGCTCCACTTCATGGGTAATCTGCGTCAGCGATTGTTCTACGGACTTATAATCCTCTTTCTTCTGAGTCAGCGCTTCATTCTGATTACGGATGCGGTCATTCTGGGACCAAAGCGTCGAACCTGCCCAGATCAAAAACAGCGCCATCATCGCCACAAACATTCTTTTACGCCGGCGGGCGCCTTTGTTCTTTGTCTTGGTTTGTTGGGGAGCCTGCTTCGACGGATCAGCAAATCTTCCCATGACCATACCTCCTAAAACCAGCGTTTCCACGCCTTAATAACCTTGTCCGCAAATTGCTTGTACCATGCAGGCAGCCTGATTCTGGATGTGATGGGTCTCAGCATCCATTTCAATAGCCGCCAAAAAGGCATGAGGCATTTAAGTATTAAACGCAACAGCGACAGGAGAAACCTCCATAGAAACCTTAGTAATCCTAAACACAACATCAGGATTCCTATAATCGGATTCCACAGCAACATACGGAACAGCTTGTACAAAAAGGACAGCAAGCCTTTTGTCACCTGAATTAACATTACCACAAAACGCTGGGTTATGACACTCCATAATAAAAAATAGATCCAAACCCCTATAAATAGCCCAACAAACACATAAAAACGAAGCTGTCCATTGTTGGTCTCATACAGCATGCGAAAAATGAAGAAGGCTGCCGCAATCCAATAAAAGAAATCAAGGGCATGCTTGGACCATGACGGGAATCGGAGCTGCCCTGCCAGCACCCGGTAGCTGTCAAAGGCGACGCCCATCGCCGCTCCGGAGAAGAGCATCCAGAGCAGCGTGATCCACTGTACGCTGGGGTTCATTTAAACAGCTTGCCCAGCAGACTCTTGTTCTTGGCCTGCGAACCGGGGTTCAGATATATCAGCGAATGCACCTGACCTTCAATCGATAAAAGCCCCTCTTCCAGGCTGAGATTCTTAATATGTAAATTCTGGCCTCGAATTGTGAGATGACCCAGTTCCGTTTGGAGCAGAAACTCCTCACTGTCAAAGCTCTCTACATTCTGGACGCCCGTAATGTCCAGCAGCTTTCGGTTCTGCATCTTCAGGTCATGAAACTTGCCCTTCCCTTGGTCGATCATGGCATGTACCCCTCCTTTTAACAATAGCTTATGGGAAGGTGCCTGTCTTTAGAACTGGAAGAAGAGTCACGCTTCATGAAAGATCGCTGCGCTGCCGGAAAGGACTTACCGAAAGGGACGGGCTTGAAACACCCTATTCTATATACACATCTTAAGGAAAATAGAAACGCCCCCCGCACCATATGGTGTGAGGGACGTTCCACGGAGGGGATCAGACTGACTACCAGTCCAATCCGCGATCCTTTACGATCGGTTCTTCCTTGACCAAGGTATAGAGGCTGGTTGCCTCCTCTTTACGGGTTGTCTCGGTAAGACGCTCGACCCGGACGGTCACCAGCTTCTGGCCAAACTGAACGGTGATCTCATCGCCCAATTTAACCGTGCTGCTCGGTTTCGCCTCACGGCCATTGATCAGTACCCGGCCTTGATCCGATACATCTTTCGCTACGGTGCGCCGCTTGATTAACCTCGATACTTTCAGGAATTTATCGACACGCATTATTTTACAGCTTCTTTAAGTTTGTTCCCTGCCTTGAATGCAGGTACGTTGGATTCTGGAATTTCGATTGTGTTGCCAGTTTGCGGGTTGCGGCCTGTGCGTCCAGCGCGCTTGCGAGTTTCAAATGTGCCGAAACCGATCAATTGAACTTTATCGCCATTAGCCAACGCGTCGGTGATTTCACCAAGGAAGCCGTTCAATACGTTCTCTACATCTTTTTTTGTCAATCCGCTTTTGCTGGAAATGTTGTTGATCAGATCTGTTTTGTTCATGAATTAAATCCTCCCAATTATCAGAAAAATATTAAATTTCGGTTATTCGGTTATACCGCCTTGCCTCTGGCAAGGTTTCACCATACATGATTATTCTGGATGCCTTGCAGAATTCCTGCCGTGATTCGCTATTTTTTTTAATTTTCACGCCTTATGCTGCTTTTACGCGTCGCTGCTGCCACTGGTTGCCATTCCTGACTTGGCCGCCTGCCAAAGAGCTTCCATTTCATCCAGCGTGCTCTCTTGCAAAGTTTTACCCTGAGCAGCAAGCTGCTGCTCTATGTAGCTGAAGCGAGCAACAAACTTCCGATTGGTTCTCGAAAGTGCTTCTTCCGGGTCCGCTCCGATAAATCTTGCCGCATTCGAGACGGCGAACAACAGGTCTCCCAGCTCCAATGCCGTATCCCGCTCCGATTGCCCCTCCGCTACTGCCTGCCGCAGTTCGCCGAGTTCTTCTTCAATCTTCTGGAATACACCCTCGATATGATCCCAATCGAACCCGACCTTGGATGCTTTCTTCTGGAGTTTGTACGCCTTCATCAATGCGGGAAGATCCCGCGGTATGCCTTCCAGTGCCGAGGCTTTCTCCGGGGAGAGCCCCTTGCGGCGTTTCTCCTCAGCCTTCATCTGTTCCCAATTCTGCAGGGCGGACTCTGCATCCTCGGCATGGCTCTCGCCAAACACATGCGGGTGGCGGTAGATCAGCTTGTCATTCAGAGCCTGAATCACATCATACACTGTAAACGTGCCCAGTTCCTCTTCCATCTGGGAATGAAGCATGATCTGCAGCAGCAGATCTCCGAGTTCTTCCTGCATATGCTCAGGGTCATCCTCATCAATCGTCTCGAGCACCTCATAGGTTTCTTCGATCAGATTTTTGCGGATAGACTCATGGGTCTGCTCACGATCCCATGGGCATCCCTCAGGACTGCGAAGAATGCCGACAATCTCATGCAGCCTGGCAAAGGTTCGCTGCCGAAGCTTGCTGTCATCACTCCGGGGCACGTAGACAAGGGATAGGTTTCCATATCCTTCGATACGATCCAGCTCATACAATGGCACGTGCTCGATGACTTCCTCGCCTTCAACGCCCAGAGCATGGCCGACAATGACCGGATAATCATCCGGATACAGCTCCATCAGCGCCAGCTTCACTTCAGAAGCGGTAAACATATCATACACCTGGCCAATCAAGGTATGCAGCTGCGGCTGAACAAGACTTGCTCTGAGCTCAGCAGCATCAAGAAGCTGAAAGCCCTCAATGGGATCGAAACCAAGACGGACGAATGCCTCGTCCAAAAAGCTCTCGCCGCCGAGCACCGTAAGCGTCACATTCTGCTCAGGGCAGCGTTCCCGCAACAAACGGACTGTGGCTTCTGCTACCATCGGATGTCCCGGTACCGCATAGACCAGCTCTTGACCTTCATCACCGGCTTTGGCCAGATTGATTAATGCGGAAGCAATGGATTCGTACACCTCAGGAAAGGTGTCATGCGCTTCATACAAATGGTCAAACGAGTCCGGATGTACCTCAAGTTCGTTGAGCGCAGCGATAACCGGATGGGATAATGTGCGGACATATACCTTCGATGCACGCTGCATGGTTTTTAGGATACCTATCGTCAATCGATCCGGATTGCCCGAACCCAGGCCGACCACCGTAATGGATGCACTCATAACACTACTTCCTTTCGCTCTTCATCCGCCTTGTCGACGTCATTATCGTACACTACTATATCACAGAAGATCAAACATCACACGTCTGCCCTGCCTAGCGCAGCACACGCATAAACCGCAAGAAGGCAGATATCGGTCTGCCCAGCTTCGGCAGCTGCGCAAGCTCCTCTTCCGTGAGGAGCCTCGTGAGCGCTGCGCCGATGAGAAAGGCCAGTCCACCGGCCGCAACGCCGCCAAGGCTCATGGCGGCGTAGGCAAGGCGCCCGGGGGCGAAGCCAATGACCACCAGCATGCCGCTGATTGCCTTACTGGCACCCCAGGCGGCGAGCCCCACCGCGGCGAGAACCAGCAACGTCCGTGCGAGCATGCCGCCGCCATCAAGCCTTGCTCCCGCACGGCGCGAGAGCAGCAAGAGGTTGAGCGCTGCGGCCGCCAAATGGGCAGCCACGCCGGCGATCGCGGCCCCGGTAATACCTAGCAGCGGCACCAGCAGCAGATTGAGCAGCAGCTTCAGTCCCGCCGCAGCGAGCAGATGAAATGCCGGGGCTCTCACGATGCCCATGCCTTGCAGCAGCGCAGCCGTAATCGTACTCAATGTGCCCCCGGCAGCCGTGAATGCGATCACTCGCATCGTCACCGTCCCTGCGGTATCTTCGTACAGCATAATATTGATCGGCTCGGCCAGCACGGCCAAGCCGACTGATGCTGTCATCCCGATCAGCCAGAACCAGCGAAGCGCCATCCGGGTCTGGCCTTGGGCCCGGTTTAGCTCTCCCCGGAACTTGGCTTCAGCCAGGGCCGGGATGAACAGAACCGACAGGGAAGCCGCCAGCATGGTAACCAGCTGAACCAGCGGCAGCCCGCGGTTATAGATTCCAAACTGAGCCATTGCCAAGTCTTCCCCGAGCCCGCTGGAGGCCAGCAAACGGGGCACGGTGAAAGTATCCACCAGCCCGATAAGTGGAACGGCGAGCAAGCTAAGACAGACCGGGATACCATAGGCAAACAGACGGCGGATGAGAACGCCCGCCCTCTCCTTGCCCACACCTGCCTGCATTTCCGAATCCTCTAACGCAGGCGACGTGCTTCCTTGCTGTGTCTCTCGCCGTGCTTCTCCCCGATATGAGCGGACATGACCACGCCAATACAGCATCATCACCATCAGCCCGGCTGCACCGCCGGCGGCAGATCCGAGCAGAGCCCCCGCTGCAATCATATCGGCATCCGCACCGGTATGAACCATATAGAGCAGCAGGGCAATCATGACCCCGACGCGAACGGTCTGTTCGGTAACCTGAGACATGGCAGTCGGCATCATCTCATGAAGCCCCTGAAAATAACCACGCAGCACGGACATCCAAGGAACGAAGGCCAGTGCCAGCGCACCTGCACGGAGAGCGGGAACCACCTGGCTGCTTCCGATCCACTGCCCTATCCATGGAGCACAAGCATACATCAGTAAACCCAGAATCACCCCGAACAACACCAACACGACGGAAGATAAACGCAGCAGCCGATGCGCGTCCTCGGTACGCCCTTCCGTCTCATACTCGGCCACATATTTGGAGACGGCTGCAGGAAAGCCGATGGCTGCAACCGTAATGATCATCATGTAGAACGGATAAACCGTGTTATAAATGCCGAATACCGCATCTCCGCCCATATTTTGCAGCGGTATCTTTTGCAATGTGCCAATCAGCTTGGACAGCACTGCAGCCGCACCGAGAATAAATGCTCCCTGCAGCATCCTTGCTCCTGTTTGATCTGGTTTCATTTCGCTTCCTGTCCCCTAGTCACACTACCGGATTACAGACCAACATTTTCTTGCAATGCTGTCATGTGTACCTCCATTATAACCAAGGGTGGAAGCGCGGCACAAAAAAGCTGGACAATAAAAACTCCCTGCTGTCGATTGACCCTTTTGGATCAACGTTCAGCGGGAGTCTTTCATCCAAGGAGCGTATCCTCGTCTTACTGTTCCATTTGCTTGCCGAGGAAGCCCGCGGCGGTTTCAGACATTTTCACTTCCATCTCACCCATGTTTACGGATTCGTCCTTGTTCAGCAGTACAACACAGCCGATCGGGTCTCCTCCTGCAACGATAGGTGCAGCCACGAAAGCAGACAAGGCTTCCGGGTTGTCTTTGCCGATCTCATAAGTGCCGCTGTTGCTTTCAAGCACCGTTTTGCGATTCTCCATGCAGTTCTCCAGAAGATTGCCGATCGGCTTGTCCAAGTACTCTTTCTTGGAGCCGCCTGCTACGGCGATAAATGTATCACGGTCCGATATAATCGTGATGTGACCTGTGCTCTCATAAAGGGATTCTGCATATTCCTTCGCAAAATCGCCCAATTCACCAATTGGCGAATATTTCTTCAGAATGACTTCTCCATCCCGGTCAACGAAAATTTCGAGCGGGTCGCCTTCGCGAATCCGCAATGTGCGTCTAATTTCCTTTGGAATGACCACGCGCCCGAGGTCATCAATACGGCGGACGATACCAGTAGCTTTCATGTCACTTGTTGCCCCACTTTCATAAGAAGATTTTTCAACTACTGTTCCATTCGAGAAGAGGATGTCCCCAGGTATTTAAGAGTTAATGTCTGACCATAGTATTCATCCATTCCCAATTCCTTATACATCATCTACCCTCGGTTGGTTGCGAAATCCAAAAATAAATATCGCCTCAGGTAAGGCTTGATAAGCCCTCCATGCCCTCTTTCGGGGAGAAAAAATCCATAACGCGCTCATTCACACGTTATGGATTCTATAAAATCCCATCCTTAGGTCAAGACATCAACAAGTGACTCTGCATGATTCATGACACCAAAAAAGCACTAATCAGGCTGAGATATTTGACCTTCTACCTATTTACCTGTATCTTCCTTGCCAGTATCCGGTGTCTTCTGGCCTTCTGCTGGTTTATCGGTTGCCCCGTCTTTCTTGTCGGTGCCTGTACCTTCAGCTGGCTTGTCCGTCTTCTCATTCTTCGGCAGGTTCATGCTCTCAATCAGGCCATTGAGCTCATTCTGCATAAAGTTATCGATCTTCGCCGAAGCCAGCTCGTTCCGAATGCCCTCTTTCTGATCGGCCGGAAGCTTGTCGTATGTCACTTCCTCACGCTTCTCGACCTTCATCACATGATAGCCGTAATCGGTCTCAACCGGATCGCTGATTTTGTTCAGCTCCAGGGTCAGCGCTTTTTCCTTGAATTGGGGCACCCAGGTACCGGCTGGCTTGTTCTCATACAGGCCGCCCTTGTCCTTGGAGCCCGGATCCTCGGAATATTCCTTCGCTACCTTGGCGAAGTCTTCCCCCTTATTGAGCTTGGCTTGAACTTCCTTGGCAATTTTGAGTGCCTCGCCTTCTGCTCTTTCCTTACCTTCCGGATCTTTGAAGCCAATCAGGACATGACGAACACTAATATTGGTGTAATCCTTCTTGTTCGCCTCAAATTCCTTCTTGATATCCTCTTCGGAGACCTGGCTCTTCTCTTGCTCCATGACGGTAAATACGCGCAGCATATAGTTTCTCAAATCCTGCTCTTCCAATTTCTGTGATGCGAGCACGGACTTGAACTGCTCTTCGCCCATTCCGTTTTTATATTGCTTCAACAGATCATCGGCTTGCTTCTCGGCCGCTTGCTTGGATTTATCATCCGCTTTGCCGTAGAGGTATTCGTAGGCTACCCCTTGCTTCGCCAAATACTCCTTAAACTCATCCATTTCCAAAAATTGGGCATATTCCGGGGACATGACCTTGACCACACGCTGCTCCAGGTCAAATTCCTTCTCGGTCATTTCGCCACCCTTATATTTGACGATGACTTTACTGTTATCTTCTACTTTTTCTTTAGCCTTGTCGTTTCCGCACGCGGCGATCATCGACATGGATAGTACCGCTGTAATCGATACAATAAATGTCTTCCATGCCTTGTTATTTCTTGACGGCATTTTGTAGTTCTCCCTTCAGGTTGAATGGCTCTCGTGCAGCCTCCAGGAATTGCTCCAACAATTCTAATAATTGTTGATCGCTGAGCCCTTTACCCTTGATCCGTATGACCATATTGGGCCCTTTTTCAAATTGTACACGTCTTTCAAAGAGATTTCCAATCTGCGCAAGTCCTGCCGTGTTAACCGCCTTATCCTGCCCTTCATAGAACTGCAGCAGGACGTCATCCCCTCGCTGGGTGATCGAATCGATCCCATACATACGGCCGTAAACCTTCAAGCGGGATACGGCGAGCAGGTTACTTACCGCAAATGGCAGCTCACCAAAGCGGTCAAGCAGCTCATCTTCAAGCTCAGCCGATTCATCAATCGACGAAACGACAGCCACTTTTTTATAAATTTCGATTTTTTGAATGCTGTCATAGATATAATCCGATGGCAAATAGGCGTCGATGCCAAGGTCAATGGATGTGTTCCAATCCTTCGAAGGCAGGGACGGCTCTCCCAGCATGCTGACTTTGCGTTTCTGGATTTCCTCTGCCAACATCTGCGAATAGAGGTCGAAACCGACGGAAGCAATAAAGCCATGCTGCTCGGCTCCAAGCAAGTTACCGGCTCCGCGAATCGACAGGTCTCGCATCGCAATCTTGAAACCGGAGCCAAGCTCCGTAAATTCTTTAATAGACTGCAGCCGCTTCTCGGCCACTTCAGTCAGTACCTTGTCACGCTGGTACGTGAAATAAGCATAAGCGATCCGGTTGGAACGCCCCACGCGCCCGCGCAGCTGGTACAGCTGGGAGAGACCCATTTTGTCAGCATCATGCACAATCAGCGTGTTTACATTCGGGATATCGACACCCGTTTCAATAATGCTCGTACTTACCAATACGTCGTACTCGCCGTCCAGGAAGTCGAGAATGGTCTTCTCGAGCTCGGTCTCGGACATTTGGCCGTGGCCAACACCCACCCGGGCATCGGGCACCAGCATGGATATTTGTGCCGCCATTTCCTGAATGCCCTGGACCCGGTTGTAGAGATAGTAAACCTGTCCGCCCCTAGCCAGTTCCCGCTCGATCGCTTCCCGCACCAAAGTCTGGCTGTGCTCCACGACATACGTCTGCACCGGAAAGCGGTTCTCCGGCGGCGTCTCAATGACGGACAAGTCCCGGACACCGAGCATCGACATATGCAGGGTACGCGGAATCGGCGTTGCCGTCAGCGTGAGTACGTCCACATTGGTTTTCAGCTTCTTCAGTTTCTCCTTGTGCGTAACGCCGAACCGCTGCTCTTCATCCACGATCAGGAGTCCCAGATCCTTGAACACAATATCCTGGGACAGCAGGCGATGGGTCCCGATTAATATATCGACCGTGCCCTGTTTAACCTTCTTGATCGTCTCATTCTGCTCCTTACGACCGCGGAAACGGCTCAGCACCTGAATATTAATCGGGTAATTGGCGAATCGCTCGCGGAATGTCTCATAGTGTTGCTGGGCCAAGATCGTTGTCGGCACCAGAACTGCAACCTGCTTTCCTTCAATCGCAGCCTTGAATGCAGCACGAACCGCCACTTCCGTTTTACCGTAACCTACATCACCGCACAACAACCGGTCCATCGGACGGTTCTGTTCCATATCTTTCTTGATTTCGGTAATTGCACGAAGCTGATCGGGTGTCTCGTCATAAGGGAACATGTCCTCAAATTCCTGCTGCTCCGACGTATCCTTCTCAAACCCGTACCCCGGTGCGGACTGACGCTCAGCATACAATTTAATCAGATCGTCAGCGATATCCTGAACGGAAGAACGAACCTTGTTCTTGACCCGGGTCCATTCGTTCCCGCCCAGCTTATAAACCTTGGGCTCCTTGTCTTCAGAACCGACATATTTCTGGATCAGATCGATCTGCTCAATCGGAACGGACAGCTTATCGCTGCCGGCGTACAAAATATGCATGTAATCCTTGTGGATTCCATTGATTTCAAGCGTTCCGATACCCATATATTTCCCGATCCCGTGGTTTTGATGCACCACATAATCGCCCACTTTGAGCTCGGTGTAGCTCTTTATGCGCTCTGCATTATCCATATTTCGGGTCGTTTTCCGCGTTTTGCGCTGCTTCGAGGAGAACATCTCGTTCTCGGTGATAATGACCGTGTGGACCGAAGGCATCTCAAAGCCATTCTGAAGATGTCCCTCATACATAAGCGGTTCTTCGATTCCATAATCCAGCAATACCCGCCGCATACGTTCCATCCGCTCGGCATCGCCCGCCAGCATCATGACCTGAACACCCGATTTCTTCCAGCGCTCCATTTCGGCCTTAAGCACATTCATCTGGCCATGGAAATCCTGCATACCGCGTGTCACCAGGTTGACGATATTCTGCGGCTGCATTCTCGGCACCTGACGCAAGAAAATAGAAATCAAGAGGCTCTGATAAGGATGCTGATAGATCAGCTCCTCGGTTTCCAGCGATAATGGAAGATCGGGCAGCGACTTGCCATTCTGCATAAGATGCAAATTCCATTCGGCTTCATCCCGTTCAAGCTGCTTGGCTGTTTCCAGCAGACGGGCAGGCTCATCCATAATAAGAATGGTGTCCTTCGGCATGTAATCATACAGACATGTCTTCTCCGGATATAACAGAGAAATATATTTATAGATCTCAGGGAAATAGATCCGCTCACGCAGCATTTCCACTTCCCGGTGTATTTCTTCCCGGAGGCGAAGCTTGGCCTGGCGGTCACTCATGCGCTCGAGCTGCGCTTCCAGCTGTCTGGCGACCGTATCTGCTGTACGGTTAAGCCGCTCTGAATCCGCAATAATTTCCTTGCAAGGTGTAATCGTAACTTCGCGCACCTTATCAACGGAACGCTGATCTACCGGGTCGAAGGTACGGATCGAGTCAATATCTTCATCAAACAGCTCGACGCGGTACGCCATAGTTGTTGTCATGGGATAAAAGTCAATAATACCACCGCGGACACTCATCTCCCCGCGACTCTCCACGCGCTCCACCCGTTCATAACCCATCCCAATCATTTGGTTCAGGAAAGAATCAAGCTGGAGAGTCCCGCCGTCATGGAGCACAATGCGGGCATCAGCCATCACTTCCGGAGCAGGAAGAAGACGACGCACACCCGAAAAAGGCGCAACGACAACACCCCGAAAGCCTCTTGCACATTGGACGAGTACATCTATCCGCTGCGCGAGCGTCTCGGGGCTTGAAACTGCGGACTCGGCCGCCACCAGTTCGTTCGCCGGGTATAATAACACTTGTTCGGGTGAGAGCGCTTCCTGCAAATCATCCGCAATCTTCTGGGCTGAGAACATATTATGGGTGACTACAAGCAGTGGGCGCTGTTGGTCTTGGTGGAGTGCAGCCATTAAGATTTGTCTGGACGATCCGGAAAGACCGGAGATCAATTGCTCCCTCATGCCGGCTTGAACGCCAGCCGTTATGGATTTGAAATCCGAATCTTTCGAAAATACATCAATAAGTGCTTGTAACAAAAGGGGGCACCTCTCTTATGCAAAAGAAATGAATTTCTTAAACTCTATTTCTCATGGGATTTTGGACAATTGCCAAAAAATCATAATCGAAAAGAAGCCTTGAGCAAAACTGCCAAGGCTAGAGCAGCGACAGGGACTGCCGCTGTATGTCTTCTACCAAAAAACATCTTGTATTCCATTATACGCTTATTGTAAGGGATTTGCCAAAAGACTGAGTTCCGGATGAGCTTCCAGCGCTTCTCGGCAATGGTCGCAGGTTACCCGAACCATGACCTCTCCGTTAAAATCATACGCTATTATATCCCTGCGTTCCTCAGCGGTCAAGGAATCGAAACCGAGACGAGCATCGGATATGTCATGGGAATCAATGCGGCCCTGAAACGCTCGACAGTGTCTGCAAACATAAGTTATCGCCATCATATGCCTCCTGAAGGTCGTATATACCTTCAGTATGCCCGAGTTTTCCTTGTTTAAGACGCAGGTCCCCTTCGTAACCGAGGGCTGGGCCATCTTCGAAATCCCTTGAATCTGACACCCTACTCTACTTGTTAAACTTGGCCATTGTCTGCTCAAAGGTATGATCCAGACTGAATTCCAAAGCATCACACGTTTCTTCCACCATATTCTGCAGTAGTTCCCGCTCTTTCTTCGGGAAGGTTCCCAGCACATAGTCCACAATGGCATAACCCGGCTCTGGCCTCGATATGCCCATACGGACACGGTTAAAGCTCTGCGTGCCTGTATGCTGAATGATCGATTTGATACCATTGTGCCCTCCGGCGCTGCCCTGATATCGCAAACGAATTTTGCCAACGGCGGTGTCCAAATCATCATAAACCACAATCATATCTTCTAAACTCACTTTGTAATAATCCATGTAGGCGCGAACTGCTTCGCCTGATAGGTTCATATACGTCATCGGTTTAATCAAAACCGTTTTATGACCCGAGATCATGCCCTCGGCGATGACCGACTTGCATTTATTCTGATTAAACTTCATGCCGTGACGTTCTGCCAAAGCATCCAGCGCCATGAAACCGACATTGTGCCTAGTCTTCTCATAATTTGGTCCGGGGTTGCCCAGTCCGACGATCCATTTCATCACAGGTTGATTCCTTTCACGATTTATACTTTCTTCTTTGTCCATTTCTGAGTACAATATGAACAAAACCCATTGGCGTATGCCCTCTAAGAAGGTGAAATCGGCATTGAATACGAATGAACGAAAGTTAACGCATCACAGCCATTTTCAGTACCACATGAAGCATGGCATCCCTGTTCAAGTCTATGAACTCGGCTCTCATATAGACATTGGACTCATTACAGCAGTTGATGCCTATTTTGTCGAGCTTGAGGGTACGCTTTACAACCGAGGCACATTTACTTTCATATCGAGACCCGGGTACTGACAGGATAGGCCGATTCCAAGCAGGCCCTAATCATGAAAACGTTTTCTTCCCGACTATGCTACACAGCTGGATGGATGACCTGCATCCTCTCCATAGCCGACAAGGGTTACATCTCTTATGAAGGAGATGTAACCCTGCCTTTACACGGTTTATTATTCTATCTCAAACAGTTTGCTGATCGACAATTCCTCGTGAACCCGGATAATGGCTTCGCCCATTAACGGAGCAACCGACAGCACGGTCAGCTTGCTGCTTGGGTTCGGATGGGTAATCGGAATAGTGTCTGTTACGACAACTTCCTTGAGCGGAGAGTTCTCCAGACGTTCATGTGCCGGACCGGAAAGAACCGGGTGGGTACAGCATGCATAGACTTCCTTGACTCCACCTTCCATCAAGGCATTGGCACCCAGCACAATCGTGCCTGCCGTATCAATGATGTCATCAATCAGAATAGCCGTCTTGCCTTCGATATTCCCGATAATGTTCATCACTTCGCTGACATTCGGCTCAGGGCGGCGCTTATCAATAATGGCAAGCGGCGCATTCAGGAAATCAGCAAGCTTTCTGGCGCGTACCACCCCGCCGTGATCCGGAGAAACAACGACAGGATTCTCGATTTGTTTCGAACGGAAATACTGGGCAAGGATCGGCACGCCGAGCAGATGGTCCACCGGAATGTCGAAGAAGCCCTGAATCTGCATCGCATGCAAGTCCATCGTAATAACACGATGGGCGCCTGCTTTTTCGATCAGGTTTGCAACCAGTTTAGCGGTGATCGGATCCCGCGAACGCGCTTTGCGATCCTGACGGGCATATCCGTAGTAAGGAATAACCACGTTGATGCTCTTCGCCGATGCCCGCTTAAGCGCATCCACCATAACCAGCAGCTCCATGAGATTATCATTTACCGGCAAACAAGTAGACTGCACAATATAAACATGACAGCCCCGTACGCTCTCGGAGAGCTTTACTTGAATCTCGCCGTCGCTAAAGCTGGTTGTATGTGATTCCCCCATCGGAATACCGATATAATCAGCGATTTGATGGGCAAGTTTAGGATTGGAATTACACGTGAATATTTTTAATTTCGAATCAAGATAAGTCATAGAATAAAAACCCTCCGTGCTGGTTCGTTGAATTAGGCTATCCGATCACCGCTTCACTCTTATAACAGAAGCAGGAATGATTATGATTTATTGTTCTTCTTAGCAATGGCGCGTGCCCGCATTTTTTCTGCGTACCCTGGCTTGTTCTCTTGACGCTGTCTGGCAATGGCCAGATCATTATCCGAAATCGAATGCGTTATGGTAGAGCCGGCAACGACGAATGCGCCCTTGCCTACCTTCACTGGGGCAATCAAATTTACATTACTGCCGATAAAGGCATCATCTTCAATTTCGGTAACATACTTATTATATCCATCATAGTTGACTGTTATCGCACCACAGCCGATATTAACATTCTTGCCGACCTTGGCATCCCCCACATAGCTGAGATGAGATACCTTGGATCCATTATCAATGGTGGCATTCTTCACTTCGACGAAATCGCCTACCTTCACGTCCTCACCCAGTTTGGCGCCTGGACGAAGATAAGCAAAAGGCCCTACCGTGGTACGAGAACCGACTTCAGCGCTGCTTAGCACCGAATGTTTGACGCTAGCACCATCCGCGATAACGGAATCTTCGATATCGGAGCCCGGTCCGATCACGCAATCTTCACCGATCACCGTATTACCTTTCAAAACGGTCCCCGGATACAGTATGGTATCTGAGCCAATGGTAACATCAGCACCGATGTACGTTGAAGCTGGATCGATGATGGTAACACCGTTCAACATGTGCATGCGGTTGATGCGATCTCTCATAAAGCCTTCTGCTTCCGATAGGGCATGACGATCATTCACGCCAATCGATTCCGCATAGTCATCTGTCTGATAAGCAAGCACGGTCTCGCCGGCTTGTTTCAGAATCCCGATGCAATCGGTCAGATAATATTCCTGCTGCGCGTTCTGATTGGTCACGCTGTCTAATGCCGCAAATAGCTTTTTATTGTCAAAACAATAGGTACCGGTATTAATTTCAGTAACTGCGTCCTCTTCCGGACTGCAATCCTTCTGCTCAACAATCCGCAGCACGCTTCCATCTTCGCCGCGAATGACCCGGCCGTAACCCTTCGGGTTATCCATATGCGCGGTCAGTACGGTAGCGGCCGCACGGCTGCTTTCATGAAGTTTCAGAAGATTCTCCAGTGTTTCGGACGTCACGAGCGGAGTATCGCCGCAGATGACAATGGTGGATCCTTCCTCGGCACCCAGAAGTTCCTTGGCCTGCTTTACAGCATGACCTGTTCCGAGCTGCTGCTCTTGCAGAACATATTCAGCTGCGTCTTGTAGATAGGCACGGACCTTTTCTGCCCCGTGTCCTACGACCACAACGCTGCGTTCACAGTTTACCTGCTGCACCGTTTGCAGTACGTGTCCAACCATCGGCTTGCCACAAACAGGATGCAGCACTTTATAAAGTTTGGATTTCATACGTTTGCCCTGCCCAGCGGCGAGCACAATAGCATATCTTTTCAAGGGCCATGCCTCCTCCTCTTGAACTCACTACTGAATATATATCATTCTACAAAAAAAGAAAAGAGAGCCATAGACATGGCTCTCTTTTCCTTGAACCCCAATTGTAAAACTTAAGCGCCTTCTTCAATCACTTCTTCTTCTGTAGCCGCTCGCTCATACTCAGCCAATACAGCCGATTGAATCTTCTCGCGGGTACCGGAAGAAATGGGATGGGCAATGTCGCGGAATTCTCCATCAGGAGTGCGTTTGCTCGGCATTGCAACAAACATTCCATTGTTACCGTCGATGACGCGAATGTCGTGAACGACAAACTCATTATCGATGGTAATGGATGCGATTGCCTTCATTCTCCCCTCAGAGTTAACACGGCGGAGTCTGACATCCGTAATTTGCATATGTGTTCACCACCTTTTTCCATCAGAGACTTGGTGTATAATTCCACATAGCAAACCTAAAATCCTTCTTTTTATACTATAAAATATCCTAAAATCAGGAATTTTTTTTAGAATGTGATATTTTCGACAGACTTCGGGCTAATTCGAAGGAAACCGCTACAATATCGACAAATATCGCAATCTTATTTTTCGAAGTAGTTTCCGGGATTTACCGTAATGCTCTTCGTTTTGGAGTCTACATCACTTAAGATCGCAAGTGAAATATAGTCCTCCAGAAGTCTTTCTTCTGTTTCCACTGCTCCTGATTCTACCAGCACACCCACACCTGCGACTTCGGCATTAAATTCACCCAGCAAATCGACCATTCCCTGGATGGTTCCTCCTGCCTTCATGAAATCATCCACGATCAGCACGCGGGAGCGTTCCTTAAGTGCTCTGCGAGATAAAGACATGGTATGGATGCTCTTATGCGAGCCTGAGACATAATTGATGCTTACGGCCGATCCTTCCGTCACTTGATGGTCCCGACGAACTAATACGACAGGCAGGTTCAATTGGGCTGCCGTAGCGTAGGCTAACGGAATTCCCTTCGTTTCCACCGTCATCACCACATCGATCTCGCGGTCAGAGAACGCTGTTGCAATAATCTTCCCTGCTTCATTCATCAGCGACGGCTGACCAAGCAGGTCAGACATATACAAATAGCCTCCAGGCAGAATCCGGTCGGATTGCTGTAATTGCTCACACAGCTCCTCCGCAAAACGCAGGGCATGGTCTGTGCGCAGTTTAGGGATATATCTTACTCCACCTGCTGCGCCGGCCAGCGTCTGAAGCTCTCCGAGCCCCTCGCTCTCGAACACGTCCTTGATGATCGCCAAATCCTCACTGATGGATGACTTGGCTGCTCCATATCGGTCAGCGAACGTTGTTAGAGGTATCAGCGTATGCGGTTTGGATAATAAGTATTGGGTCATATCGACCAATCGTTCGCTTCGTTTTAATTTTTTCACTAGGGTTCCTCGCTAAATCCGAATATTATACATCAAATATAACATCTTTGTACGTATTTATACAAACATTATTGAGATTTGTTCTCTAAATCTAGGTCAACAGGCGAACGGCATACACTTCCTTGCAAAATCCCCGCAGGCCATTGTATATCCGGGCTACTTTGGATTCCTTGGAAACCAGACCAAAGACCGTAGGACCACTGCCCGACATAAGAGCGCCGTCAGCCCCTAACTTCAGCATCCCGTCCTTCAGCTGCTGGACTTCCGGGTGCAGCTTCAGGGTTACTTCCTCCAGCACATTGCCGAGCGATTGGCACATCTGCTGAAAGCTCCCTTGCTGAAGCGCCTCCACCATGCGCTGAGATGATGGGTGGTGCTGAATCTGCTCACTCCGCAAGCGGCCGTATACTTCCGCTGTTGACACATTGATGGGCGGCTTCGCCACAATCACCCAGCATTGCGGAGGGTTCGGGATGGGCGTGAGCACCTCGCCGCGTCCTGTAGCCAGCGCCGTGCCGCCGCTCACGCAGAAAGGCACATCTGAGCCGAGCTCTGCGCCGAGCGCAAGCAGCTCCTCCTGAGGGATGCCCAGGCCCCAGAGACGATTCAAGCCTCGCAGAGTTGCCGCAGCGTCACTGCTTCCTCCTGCAAGTCCCGCGGCAACGGGAATCTTTTTGTCCAGATGTATATGTACCCCATTCTTCACATCGTAGCGCTCTTTTATTAATTTTGCGGCTTGAAAGGCCAGGTTCTTCTCGTCCAGCGGTATGTATCCTGCCTGTGAGGTAATGATGATGGTGTCCCGCTTCTGTTCTGACATTTCGAGCCGATCAGCAAGATCGATCATCGTCATGACCATTTCAACCTCATGGAAGCCATCAGGACGTTTATGGAGCACATCCAGCATCAAATTGATCTTGGCCGGTGCTTTTTCGTATATTTTCAAGATCGTTTCACCTATCCTTAGCTTTTCCCATATGCTTGAACTTAACATATTCGAGAAAAAACATCTAATGCCTTTATATTAACAAAATCAAGCTTTGAAGTCATGAGACTGTTTGAGAAGAGAACTCCTTGATTGCCAGCTATATAAACAGGGCCTTCCGTGTATCGGAAGACCCTGCTTCTCCATCATGCTCTTACAGATCGGATTTGCGGGCTGCTCGCTCGGCAAGCTCGATTGCCCGTTTTACCATGTTGCCTGCATCCTTGGCCTTGATGCCTCCCCAGCCTTCCTTCTCCACGGTGTCATAGAAGCCCAATTCCTTAGCCAGCTCGGTCTTTAATTGATCAGACATAATGCTTCGTCTTCTCCTGCTCATTCATTTCCGCCTCCTTGAAAAATGTATTGAGTATGGCAATGAACAGCACCCGGCGTCGTAAAGAGCTTAAAGCAATCCCCGTATGCTCTTTAACCCCTCACCCGGAAGGCGGGTGCAGCCTTAGTATGCATCCGACCCTCCCTTATCATCCCCGCGAAAGGATGGCAACAAAAAACAGCCTCCTCTGGAAGTGGAGACTGCTCTCTCATGACGTTATGACTTGATATAGGTGATACGCATCTCATTGTCGTCACCGGTGACCATAATTTCCACTGTTTCGGTCAAAATATCGGCATAACTGTAAGACACACGTTTAAACGTTTGTTGGTCCTGATCCAACTTCACAATGAAAACAGAAGGGTACGTTTCTTCCAAAACACCAGTACGCTCGACGGTCTTCCGGCGGCCACCGTTAGCCCGAAGCGTAATTTTTTGCCCTAAATGGGCATCGAGACTGCGTTTGATTTCCAACAGCGCGTTTTTAGCCATTGTCGACGACCACCTCTTTCCTTGTCCATTATATCGTAGATTCAGTGCGTTGTCAATTCAAAAACATTAATTATATCAGCAATAAAAATATGTTGTCAACGTTTTTTTTTGACCCGGTAATTCTCGCCTTCATTTGCTTTAATATGCGCTAAATTGACACATTTTATGTATATTTTTTTGACAACTTTTTTACAAAATCAATGAGCATAACAAAAAACCCCAGCCTGTGGGGTTTTCCTGTTGTTATATTCACCTTTAATAGCTAACAGCACTTACAGCGGACTTTGGAATATCCTTGCAGGAGTTAAAGAGAATCTAACTGACTGAAGGGGTCACCTTTAAGGTAGACAGATCCTGCAGCTTCGGCAGGCCAATGCGATAGCTGCCTCTCGTCTCGATCCCGCCTACGCCTTGGCTTCCGCTAATCGTATGATGCACAACGTCGTGCATATTCACCGTGTCGCGGACCGACGTATAGGCCGCCTTCGCAGCCACATACACGGGATCCAGCGCATGGATAAGAATTCGCCCGGGTGAGCTGGCAAAATTAGCTCCTGCCTGCAGCAGCGCTTCAAAATGCGATTGGCATGCTCCTGCCACAATCACGAGGGAGTCCAGATTGCGCTCATACTGGCGTGCTACCTGAATCGCTGTGACGAAGTTATGCGAATTCTTATAGCTGTCCAGACTTAATAAATCGTAAGGCTGCCGTCTCTTGAGTACGCCGTCATGGCCTGTGATCACAACGATATCAGGTCTTACCCGCGGAAGAAGACGATATAACGAATCGGCCATTGTCGACTCATTAATATAATGACCTTCCGCGGGGACCCGAAGCTGGCTGTACAAGGCCAAACTCTTCTTCAGATATTGGGGATCCCCATCCAAATGCAGCACCTTACCTGGCACATCGAAATATCCTTTATCCGCATGCTGACCGCCGTCAATCCCTCTAAGATTAGCCCATTGGCGTTCGCTCTGCTCCTGTCTATGCTTTTGCAGACGGTCCAGCGACTCATTGGCTTTGATCTGCGCCTGCTTTGTTCGTTCGCTTAAGGTGGGATGCGGAACCGTCACCAGATCATCAACGGGAGCGTCGGCCAGCAACCGGAATTCCGTCCCTTTGATGACGATATTATTATTTTGCCGCATGCCTTCTACCCGGAACGTTACATCGCCGCCGTATGATTTACGGACGACCAAGTCTCCCAAGTTCATTACAACATCACCCCTACCCTATGGTATGGGCCACTGTCATTATTGGTTCTTGCGAATTAATGATTTATAAGCGTTAAAGCCCATCGCGGCCGTAAGCTTCGTTCTAACAGCCGGATTCAAGCCATATTAGCGAATATTTGCGTGGTACAGCACATTGCTGAGCCTGGCGTATTCTTCGATGCTAAGCGTCTCTCCACGCCGTGAGGGCTCAATGCCCGCTTCTTGCAGCAGCTGCTCGAGCCGCTCCCGGCCCTCTCCTGGAAAGAAGCGGCCCTTCAAATTGTTCGCAATCGTCTTCCGCCGCTGGGCAAAAGAAGCCTGTACTACCTCAAAGAAGAATCCCTCGTCTTCCACACGAACCGGCGGCTCTTCTCGAACAGCTAGACGTATAACGGCCGATGCTACATTCGGCTGTGGAATAAACACCGTATGCGGCACGATACAGACCAGCTTGGGCTCACTGTAATATTGAACAGCAATGCTAAGACTTCCATAATCCTTGCTCCCAGGGGCTGCCGCCATCCGCTCTGCTACTTCCTTCTGGATCATCACTACGATATTCTCCAGGGGCAGCTTTTCCTCCAGCAATTTCATGAGAATTGGTGTTGTCACGTAGTAGGGCAGATTAGCCACAACGCTTACCTTCGATACACCCGCAAACTCCCGGTGGAATAATTCATGAAGATCTACCTTGAGAACATCCCCGTGATGGACCTTCACATTCTCATAAGGTTCCAGCACTTCCTCCAGAATCGGAATCAAACGTTGATCAATTTCGACCGCTCTGACGACTCCCGCTGTCTGTGCCAGCTTCTCCGTCAATGCCCCGATGCCCGGCCCGATTTCAAGCGCTCCCTTATCTTTATCCAAGCCTGCCGCTTCCACGATCTTGGACAGAATGTTCTGATCGATCAGAAAGTTCTGTCCAAGACTCTTCTTGAAGGAGAATCCATGACGTGCAATGATCTCCTTCGTTCTTCTCGGCGTTGAAATATCTTCAGTTCGGCTCATTGGCCTGTGCCCCCTTCTTCCAGCTGCGTCAGCGCGGCCAGAAATTCTTCTCGCGATATTTGAAACATGGCCAGTCGTTTATGAAACTGCTTGCTGTTGCAGTAGCCGATGCCCAGTATATTCCCCATCGTCATACGTCTTGCGGCTGCATCCGGATGGGCCGATAAGCCAGCTTCCAGTAAGTCATCCAGGCTAATCAGGCTCTCTCTTCCCTCAAAAGAGGTATGTACCCGCTCCAATGCACGCCTTATCGCTTCCGGAGAGGCATTCTCCACCCCGATATCGCCTTTACGGGTAGCATCCGCTTCCGGAATGAAGGCGTGCTTGCAGCCGGGTACACGCTGGTCCACAATTTTGCGGATCCGCTCCCCGGCATGATCCGGATCGGTCAATATAATAACGCCTCTGCGCTCCTGTGCCAGCGCAATACGTTTAAGAATAGACTTGTTAATCGCAGAGCCGCCGGTTTCGATCGTATCCGCGTCAACGGCCCGTTTAATGGCCACTGTGTCGTCTCTGCCTTCCACAACGATTACTTCTTTAATCATCCGTATTCTCTTCCTTCTCAAGGATCCAGGCTTGTACAGCTAATTAAGGGCTCTGCTTCGCCTGATATGCTTCGTTCTTTACAAAACAAAAGAAGAGGAAATATTCCCTCTTCTTCATCATCATATATTATAAGCTAAATAGTATAGCATTAGAATGTCATTGTAAATTGGTTTTCATGCGATTAATTTAATTCAGGTTTAACCGGACCGATCACATATACAGTGCGGCCGCTCTTCCGGCCGAAATTCATGGCCGATTTCAATGAATCATAATAGACATCAATTTTATGTCCTTTAATGGCACCACCTGTATCTTCAGCACGACGGAAGCCAATGCCTTCGATATATACCCACCATCCGATCGGGATGATGTTCGGGTCTACGGCGATCGTACGCCCTTCCGTTACTCGCGTTCCGGATGCGGTGCGTGTGCCGATACCTTTTTGTTCAGCAGAGTATGCCGTCATTGATACGTTCTTCAATACTTTAGTGTATTTAAAATCAACGCCTGCACGGGAAGCAACATTGTTCTCTACAGCCTTGGCTGCCGTTACTTTTTTCGTATCAGACAGCTTAGCTGGAGTTGCTTTCACTGGAGTGGCTGCTGCCTGCACAACTACAGGCTTCTCCACTTTCTTGGTACCTACAGCAATGATCTTATCCTTCGTTCTGCGCTCGACTTGTTGAGAGACCTTCGTCTTGGCAACAAGCTTGCCGTTGTGGTAGACCTTCTCATAATGGTTCACCATCAAACCAGGCTCGCCCCGCTGAATGACGCGGTTATCCCCTCTTTCAAGCGAAGGGTCGGCAGTCTTGATCACACGGAATTCCCGGTTCTCTGTCTCCTTAACGTTTTGTTTCGTGACGCGAACGACATTGATATTCATATTGCTGGTCAGCTCCGTGCTCTGCGACGGTTGTACTATATCTTCACCCTGGACCGCAATACCAGCCTCTTTCAGTACGTGATCCACTGTTTCCTGGGATGTAAATATGGTTTGGGTTGTGCTGCCTACTGTTACGTTGATTGGAATTGCTCGTTTAATAATAATTCGGTCTCCGTCCTGGATCGCGCCGTTTAAAGGCATCGAAATCTGATCCTGAGGACTCAGCGTGATCGCTTGTTCATCCAGCAATTCCTGCAACAAGGATCCGCGTGTTTCTACCGTAGTGACACGACCATCAACAACAAGCTGAACTTCCTTGCCTGACTGATCATGGACAACCAGCGATATGAGAAGTGATACCGTAATGGCTCCCATAGCCCCGAGCAACATCAATTGACGCAAATTGTCATGCTTCCATCTCAATGCGTAAGACATGCTGGATGATTGCGATTCATGGGTTTCTTCAGGTTGAAAAATGCCCACTATTCCATCCTCCTTCATAGTCCCGCCGCCTTCAGTAACGCATGAATGCATTTGACGTGACTATAGCAATTGTTCTCACAAGGCGCCCTGCTATCTATCTATACGCCCTGCGTCAGTCCCCATCTTCCCGTTCATCCATCACCACCCTTGTTTACCAAGCGTATGATGATTCCCTTGCCATTATTCAAAAATAAAAGAAAGCCTTGAAAGAGTACTAGAGGCTCTGACGTGGCTTCCTGATGTTTAGAATCATGGAAATGGTATGCACGAGATTTCCCCTCTTATTTCGCTTACGGAGTTAGCTGTCGGGTTCGGACGTAAGAGAGACGCCCTAGCTCCGGATACCGCTCATGGCGAAATCCTTCACATTCACCCCAAAGACCCGAAAAAGAATCAAATACAGCTCCGTGCATCAAAGAACAGCATACACGGCAGTATCGGTTCCCCCGTTCTCCACACATTCGGAGATTAAGCGAGATGGTTCATGAAATAATCGGCTGTGATCTGCACATCGCAGCTTCTTATCACTGAAAAGATGATATCCTGTTTACATGCAGGTTGTAAAGCAACAATCAACCACATTTTCTCATGTAAATGGTTAAAATATTGTAATATTGACGTCTTTTCTGATTAAAAAACTTTAATTAGTCGCGAAAGCTCCTCTTTTCATCGCTTTTGCTCCCTTTTTCGTTAAATGCCAAATCGTTCCAGCGCATTTTGGGTGGTAATCCGGGCCAATTCCTCATAGGACAAGCCTTTAATTTCGGCTGCCATCTCTGCCACCAATTTCACATAGGCGGTCTCATTTCGCTTCCCGCGAAATGGGTGAGGTGTCAAATACGGTGAGTCCGTCTCAATCAATAAACGGTCCAGTGGAACCTTCGCCAAAACTTCTTTAGGCTGCTTCGCATTCTTGAAGGTAATCGGCCCGCCAAACGAAATATGAAATCCCATATCGAGGCACATTTTCGCCGTTTCCCAGCTGCCGGAGAAAGAATGCATGACACCTCCGACGTCGGATGCCTTTTCCTCCCGCAAAATCTTAACGATATCTTCATGCGCATCCCGGTTGTGAATGACGATCGGCATGTTCAGCTCCCGGGCAAGTCCGATTTGACGCCGAAAAACAAGGTGCTGGACATCCTTCGGAGATGTATCCCAATGATAATCAAGACCAATCTCCCCGATTGCCACCACCTTCTCATGGCTGCATAAGGATGCGATCCAGTCCAGATCCTCATCCTGCATGGTGATTGCATCTACGGGATGCCAGCCCACAGCCGCATAAATAAAATCATAAGTCTCTGCCAGCTTCATCGTGCTCGGAATCGTTTCCCGGTTAAATCCGATATTGATCATCCGGGTCACGCCGGCTTCAAGCGCCCGCTTGATCGCCATTTCCCGGTCTTCGTCGAATTGGGGAGCATCCATATGAGTGTGTGTGTCGAACAACATAATGTTTCACACTCTCCTTTCCTGTCGTTTCCTGTGAATTCGGTTTTTCCGCACTTGCTTGTATTATACGTATACGAGGCTTTCTAACGATGTTTAGTTTTTCAGTCGTGCTGCGAAAAGAGACTTGCTATCTTTTTCGGCATAACGCCCAGTACGGGGGTTATTTTCTCTTCCGGATAATACAGATGATATCTTCCTTTATGGATACCGCTGATCGAGCGTACAATCTCGGAAACCTCCGAGATTTCTCTCAAATTATCATGCCGGTCCAGGAGCAGTATCTGCTGCTCGTAAAGTGGCAGATCAGAATGAACTTTATCATAAGGAAGATCGGTTGGAAAATCAATCTCCAGATCATATTCCGGATGCAGTCCCGCCTCACGGAACGTTTGGCGTATTCCGTCGATGGTATCCAGATCCATATTGTCGATTTCTACATATTTGTAGAGTCTCCGATGCATGAAACGGCCGCAAAGTTCGCTGAGAAGCTTGTCTTCTTCCTCCGTCCATTGCAGAAATGCTGTTTGGATCAGGGCTTCATCCAGACGCAGGTATTGTTGCACGCTGAGACAATTGGCAAACAAAGCAGATATAGGCTCCACCATAAACTGAAAAGCATACCCTTGGTCATGCAATTCCTTCGCACGGCGAAAGATTTGACGCAGGATGATCTCAGAGCTACGGGTGACAGGGTGAAAATATACCTGCCAGTACATCTGATAGCGTGACATCAGATAATCCTCTACCGCGTGCATGCCGGATTCCTTCACGACAATCCGATCCCGGTGGGGCCGCAGCATCCGCAAAATCCGGTCAATATCTATGGTTCCGTAATTGACTCCCGTATAATACGCGTCCCTTAACAAATAATCCATCCGATCGGCATCGAGTGGACTCGTGACCAGGTTCATGACAATCGGTTTATCGTAGGTTTTGTTGATCACGGAGGCTACTTTCTCAGGAAAGTCGGCTCCGAGTTCTTGCAGCACCTTATTGACACAAGTATCGCCAAGCAGGATCCGGCATGTCCAATCCTCGTGATTCATATGGAATGCTTCCTCTATAGAGTGGGAAAAGGGTCCATGACCCAAGTCATGAAGCAGGGCTGCACAGAGTGCCACTTGTCTTTCTTCGGCGGGCCAATCCGAGTATCCCTTCCGTTCGAATTGAGAGATGATTCTTCTCGTAATTTCATAGACCCCTAAAGAATGAGAGAATCGGCTATGTTCAGCACCATGAAAAGTCAGAAAGGAGGTCCCAAGCTGCCTAATCCGGCGAAGGCGTTGAAATTCGGGCGTGTTGATTAACCGCCATATGACATCGTCTTGGACATGAATGTAATTATGAATAGGATCCTTAAACACTTTTTCTTCTGTTATAGGTGAATACATCATTTCTCATCTCCTTATCATGAATTGCGGAAATAACAGATAAACACTACTTTTGACGCATAATGTCGAACAGTGTCGAATAAGGTAAAATCACGCTTTCCAAATCGACAATTAGAAAATTGCAGCAATTTTTGGGCTAATTTTGGTAGTTTTGTTGCTATACAAGGGTTTTGTTCACTATACTTTCGTAAATAGGTTCCGATTTTTCAAAAAAATAGGTTGACTGTTTTGGGAATCGTTGGTACTATAAGTAACATAAAAACTAGAACTATGTCGAATTATGACTTTTTTAAATTATGGCGAGAGGGGCATTTATAAGTTATGATGAAATCAACAGGAATTGTAAGGAAAGTCGATGAGCTTGGACGGGTCGTCATTCCGATCGAATTGCGCCGTACACTGGGTATTGGTGAGAAAGATGCATTGGAGATTTATGTAGACGGCGAACGCATCATGCTTAAGAAATATGAGCCTGCCTGCATCTTCTGTGGTAACGCTGAGAATGTCACTTACTTCAAAGGCAAAATTGTTTGCCACGAATGTATCTCGGAAATCCCTACACCTGTGACAAATTAAGATTTTTAGTATATAATAGCATTATTACATTTTGTTAATTCTAACCTTTTTCATATCTCCTTGATGCCTTCCTCGGCTATGAACCCGGCCGCAGGAAGGTCTTTTTTTGTTCTTCTCCCTGCAGCTGGATGGATTATGAGTCTGCCAAGAGTGCATTATATATATCCCGCTTCGACACCCCGCGATCACCTGCGGTTTTTTTCATGGCCTCTTTGCGGTTTAGCCCTTCCTGCTCATAATGCTCCACATGGGCTTCGAGCGAAAGCTCCTGCCACCAGGCATTTTTCTCTTTCAATTCCTCTTCTGCACTCCCGGGTTCAACAACGATACAGTACTCTCCCAGCGGTGCATGCTCCGCGAGCCATTCCAAGCATTCCGATATGTTTCCACGGAGAAATTCTTCAAAGCGCTTCGTTAGCTCCCGTGCCAAGGTTACCTTCCGATTTCCAAGAACCTCTTGCATAATCTCCAGTGTCTTCTTCACCCGATGCGGGGACTCATACAATAATAACGTTCCCTGCGCCGATTGCAGCGCCTGCAGCTGTTCCACCATTTCCTTACGCTCCCGCGGCAAAAAACCGATGAACGTAAAACGTTCGGTCGGCAGACCCGAAACGATTAAGGCCGAAAGTGCGGCATTGGCTCCGGGGATTGGGATCACAGATATACCCGCTTCAATCGCCAGGGAAACAAGATCACTGCCAGGGTCCGAAATCGCCGGCAAACCGGCATCACTGACGAGTGCCACATTTTTTCCTTCTATTATATAACGTATGATCTCCGGACCGCTCGCTGCCTTATTATGCTCATGGTAACTAAACAACGGCTTGGCCGGAATCTCAAAATGGGTCAGCAGCTTACGGGTCTGTCTCGTATCCTCTGCTGCGATAATATCGCATTCCTGGAGGATACGGACGGCGCGGTACGTCATATCTTCTAAATTACCGATCGGCGTCCCTACTAAATACAGGGAACCCGGATATCCTTCCCCTCGCTCGGCATAACTCTGTTGCACAAGATTCTTCATTCTTTCATCTCATCCTCATGTGTTCCGTAGTAGATTTCCATAAAATCCGGTCCGTAATTTCCTTGCTCATCATACACAATCAGCGGTGGTCTCAGCCTTACTTCTGGCTTTCCGTCCCGTATGCCTTCGATCAGGACCATGTTGGCTTCCATATTTACGCGCGGATGGACAAATCGAATGACCTTCGGCTCAATCCGGTATTTGCTCATCAAGGTGATAATTTCCGCCAGGCGCAGCGGCTTGTGAACCATGCTCATCTTGCCGCCTTGACGAAGCAGCCTTGCACAGGACTCGATCACTTCCTCAAGTGTACAGTGGATTTCATGTCTAGCTATCGCTTGATGTTCATTCAGCTTCAAGTCGCTACCATTCATCGGCATATAAGGAGGATTAACCGTTATCAGGTCATATGCCCCATGTCCCTTTTCCTTATATAACTCCCGCAGATCGCCTTCATGGATCGTAATCTGCTCCTGAAGATCATTCATCGCTACGCTCCGCCTGGCCATATCCGCAAGTCTCGGCTGAATCTCAATGCCGTCAATGGGCGCGCTTGTTCGTGTCGACAACAGGATGGGCACCACCCCGTTGCCTGTACACATATCCAAAATGCGGCCCCTGCGCGGGATACTCGCAAATCTGGCAAGCAGGACTGCGTCCATGGAAAAGCTGAATACCTCCTCGCTCTGGATAATCCCAAGCTCATGGGTGAGCAGATCATCAATCCGCTCCGATGGCTGCAATAACACGTCTTTCCCTTTCATCGTTTCAATCCTTCACCTCTATAATTTCAAATCTGCTCTCTATGATCTAAATACATATAAGACTGCTCTTCATATTACATGACAAGCAGCCGGATGAATTGGCATTTCTCCGATTCTTACAGTATGACCTTTCCATTCTAGAAAAAAACCGTAGGCAGTTTCTCCTACGGCTTCTTATTTATTCAAAAAAGATAAACAGAACAGGCAATCCCCTTCCGTTCTCAAATGCCCGTAATAGACATTGCAAATATGGAAGCCTTCATGATACAGACGAGCCAGGTTATCATAACCCTCGCCGACCACATCTTCATGTTTCTCATCCTTCGCATGAAGCTGAGGTTGTAAAGCCACTGGGTTTTCCACGTCTGCCGGATGGACTTCCTTCTTTAATATTTTCCGGAGCTGTTCATTTTCAAGACTGAGGTGATGGTTCTCTTCCAGCAGTTCCTTGATGACCAGCTTGAGTCCACCCAGTTCACTGTGTATATGTCCCATCTGTGTTTCCAACTCTTGAATGAGCACAAAAATGTTTTTCTTCTCCAAGTCTACACCCCGAAAATAAACATTCTATTGGACTATTTAATGACAACGTCGTCCATTGGAAGTTCCTTAACCTTACCAATTTCGAACAGCTGAACATGAACTGTCCGCTTATCCGCATTCAGTCCAACTACTTTGCCTTCTCCCAGCGAAGTGACGACCATTTTTCCAGCGGATGGAAGCTCTTCTTTCACGCTTTCATAATTATCATGCTCAAACTTCAGGCAGCACATCAATCTTCCGCATAGTCCGGAAATTTTGGTCGGATTGAGCGATAGGCTTTGATCCTTTGCCATCTTGATCGATACCGGCTCAAAATCACCAAGCCATGAGGAGCAGCACAGTACGCGTCCACAGGGTCCAAGACCGCCGAGCATTTTGGCTTCATCACGAACTCCAATCTGACGAAGCTCGATTCTTGTTCGGAATATACTGGCCAGATCCTTGACCAGTTCACGGAAATCGACGCGGCCTTCGGCCGTGAAGTAGAAAATGATCTTATTGCGGTCAAACGTAAACTCCACGTCAACCAGCTTCATTTTCAATTCGTGATCCCGAATTTTATTTAAACAGGTAGTGAATGCTTCCCTAGCCGCTTGCTTGTTCTCTTCCACCACGCGGGCGTCAGAATCACCAGCAATACGGATGACCTTCTTAAGCGGAAGGACAACGTCGGATTCACCTACCTCCTTCTTTCCTATCACAACTTGACCATACTCGATGCCTCTCGCCGTTTCCACAATGACGGATTGCTCCTTCTCCACGGGCAGATCGAGCGGATCAAAGTAATATATTTTGCCCGCTTTCTTAAAACGGACACCTACTACACTGTACAAAAATAAACCCCCTTGTGCCTGTACATAATGGCCATTCTAAGGGCCTGGGGGGTGTGCTCACGCCGGAGTGTTACCGCCCAAACCCATCAATAACTGCTCTAAACTGAGCTGTCCATTGACATTATAGCGTAACTTCTTCTGACACTCTGCGGCCAAATCCATGTATGACACCCACTGTGCTGTGCTGCGGGCTGATGCATGGCCAGAGATATACTCTGCCTGATCTATGAAAACGAGAGACTCTTTCCTTCCATACTGGACATGGATCATGTCCTTAAACCATAAATGAAACACACTGAACAGGATGTCCAGATGCTCAGAGAGTTCAGTTTTGAACACTTTTTGACTCGCGGTGATGATTGCTGAGCCGCTGCGGTTCAAAGACTCCTTCCCTAATTGTAACACTACGTTTCTAATTTCTGCAAACCAATTCTCATTCAATATTTTCCTACACTCATCAAGTCCGGAAGCCAGATGAACCGCACAGCGTACAAGAGCGGTAGCATAACCCTCATCGATCAGAACCTTCTCCATCATCTGGGGGTTCAATGCTCGGAACGGGACTTGTTGAGATCTGGACAGAATGGTCGGCAGAAGGGCCTGTCCGTTCTCGGCAATCAAGATAGCAACAGCTGGTACCTGTGGCTCCTCTAGAAATTTCAATAGACTGTTGGCTGCCTGTGTGGTCATCTTCTCGGCCTGGTCCATAATGTAGACTTTAGGGTTCCGGTTCTCCGAACGATAGGAGAATACCCGCTGAAGATCCCGAATCTGATCAATCTTAATGCTGGCTCCATCCGGCTCGATCAGGGTTAGATCGGGATGATTGCCGTGATCTACTTTGCGGCATTCCAAACAATGCCCGCAAGCATCATCTTCAAGCTCTGTACAAAACAATGCCTTGGCAAACGTAAGCGCCGTCTGCATCTGTCCGGCACCATGGGGGCCGCTAAACAGATAGGCATGACTGACCGCATTACGACGCAAGGCATTTTGCAGCAGTTGCTTCGCAGTCTCTTGACCTACGATATCATTAAAAGACATAAGTCCTCACTTTCTACCCATCCTTCATTTGCCTCTATCAGAAGAATTCGAAGAATCGAATTAGAATACAAGATTGATCAGCATGCCGCGAATTTCCCCAACCTTGTTCAGCAGGTCAATTCTTCCCTGCTCCGTATCCAAGAGATCATCGGCCATCGCCAGCAGCGCAGAATCAACCTCATCGATGACGTTAAATCGCTTACCGCGTCCCCGACGGTCCCAGCCGCGTGTTTCTTTCATCTTGACGCCACGGCGAACGGTTTCCTCCAAAAAACGGCGAACCATCAATTTATACGCTTTGAGCTCACGAACGGTCATCGCTTTGGCCAAGCGATCCCCTTGCATCGCAATTTCACGCATTTGACGACTCAGCTCCTCATGGGTCGCACGTTCGCCTTGCTGCTGCATCATATCGGAGAACGAGCGCTGCTGAATCGGTCTGGCGCCGCTTTCCGACACCGTAAGCTCACTTTTTACGGGTCGAAAGCCCGGATTAATCTTCACCTAAATCCCCCGCCTCTTGCGTTATTCTTTCCATCTAATAAAACGGAGGCACCCGGGTACGTTCATATTGAACAAACCTGTGCCTCTCGTGAACGTACCCTGAAATTGTTTTCTTGTCAAGCAATTCATTGACAAATCAACGAACAATTCTACAGTTATTTAGTTCCATCTACATTATCCGTCAATTCAAGTCCAATTACCAAGTGCCTACGGTCTACGGTAAACTATTTTTATTATGATACAGTATGGATTCGGAAGACTTGGAATGAGAGGAGAGCACAGCCGTCACATATCCCAATAAAAACATCCGTTACATATCTGTCGCAGATCTCAATATGGACTTAGAAATGTTCAAACCGCTCTACTGGGAGCACAAATACCGTAGCGCCGCCGACCTGTACTTCAACAGGAAGAGGCAGATAAGAATCCGTCGTACCGCTCATCGGGGTTACCGGAGTGACCAGCTGCTCACGAACCTTACAGCTTGTGCGAATGACACTAAGTACACTTTCAACCTGTGAATCGTCTACCCCAATCATAAAGGTGGTATTCCCCGCCTTCAGAAATCCGCCAGTACTTGCAAGTTTTGTTGCCCGGAAGTTCGCTTTGACCAATGCGGCGGAGAGACGGTTGCTATCTTTATCCTGTACAATCGCAACAATCAGTTTCATGGTAAACCCTCCTTGTTTTTTTGGGGCATTGTCTGCCCTTAACTCTACTTATTTGACAAACATCATCAAAAATCCTTTAAAATTGCCTCTTCTAAGTAGCGAATCAATTCTCTTTCCACTTGTGCAGGCGTTTTGGAGGCATCCAGCTTGCGGATACGTTCCGGATTACGCTCCGCTACCAACAGATAACCTTCCCTAACCTTTTCGTGAAATGCCAAAGCCTCCATATCCAGGCGATTCAGCTCCCGCTCTGCATTCGCCGCGATCCGGGACAAGCCGATCTCAGGCTCGATATCAAACAATAGTGTTAAATCGGGCATCCGTGTATCGATCGCGAACTGATTGATACTCCATACCTCATCCATGCCCAGTCCCCGTGCATACCCCTGATAAACCAGGCTGCTATCCACAAAACGGTCGCATAGTACGGTTAAACCCTGCTTCAAGGCCGGCTCCACCTTCTCTGCAAGATGCTGACGACGAGCAGCTGCATATAATAGTGCTTCTGTCCGGGGATCCATTGCAGTATGCGCCGGATCAAGAATGATGGAACGGATCTTCTCGGCGATCTCGATCCCGCCTGGCTCGCGGGTGATGAGGTACGGGATCGAATGATTCTGCATAAAGGCAGCGACTCTGCCCATCATCGTTGTTTTCCCGGATCCGTCCCCTCCTTCAAGAGTAATGAATAGTGGTCTGCGTTTCGTCATAGTATATCCTGCTTTCTATCTTCATTCATTGATCGATCTTGGGTTCAAAATTTTCCATCCCCTATACGTCCCACGTAGTAGCGAATACTTATCTCTTACGTTTGCTTGTAAACGACAATGGTTTGCAGCTTGGGGTCGGTGATACCCTGGCATTTAGCTCCTTCATCTCTTAAAGCCAGCAGCCTCTGTTCCATAACCTTCGTTATGATTTCACCGGGATATAGAATCGGAATCCCTGGCGGATAAGGGGTAACTGTCTCTGCTGCCTTGCGCCCCGCACTGCCCTCTAACGGAATGGACTCAATCATCCCTCTGTTAATCGGCTTCAATGAAAACGGTATAGGCGCGGAGTATGGAGCCTCCTCGGTTAAATTGTTCCACGTGGAAACATTTGAACTCATATCGGATTCATCTAACAAGGTGTGATCGCTATTTCCAGAAACAATGCTGTCATTCGCTTGGATAAACGGCGGCTCATAGCTCATGAAATCTCCCAGATCACGCAGTTCCCGGATCCGTAATTTCACCCGCTCCGCTGCAAGGTCCGAGTCGGTCTCCGACTCATGTGTTTCCTCCTCCTGCTCTACAATATGCACAAGAGCCCATAGGAGGTGATTCGCATCTGCCTGCGTCGACCCCAGCGAAAATACTAAGACGACGCGCTGCTCGTCGCTCATCTCCGGCACACAGCCGCACGCCTCTAGTGCGCGCTGAAGTGCATACCCGCTCAGGGACCCGGTGCGGTCATATATGACCGCCTTGAACGGATCCTGGCGGGTATACGCCGCGGCGGCCGTGTCCGCGGCGTGGCCCCCGGGCTGCAGCGGCTGCAGCAGCCCGAAGCGCGGCAGCTTCGCGAGGCCGCGCCGGAAGGTCTCCACGGAGGCCAGGCCTGCCGTGAAGGCGCCTGCGCCTTGCGTGTGCAGCAGGCGCCGCGCCAGATCCAGCGAAGCCATGAGCGGGTAAGAAGGGCTGGAGCTCTGCACCATCGCCAGCCGCTGACGCAGCAGGCTCCGGTCGAGCAGCCCGCCCTGTACATGCAGCATGGCTCCCATCGTCATAGCGGCTAACATTTTATGTGTGGATTGAACCACACCATCGGCACCGCATGACAAAGCGTTCTTCGGCAGCTGAGGATGCTGCCCATAATGGGCTCCATGAGCTTCATCAACCAGAAGCGGAACTCCGCGTTCATGACAAGCTTCCGCCAGCGGCCTCAAGTCGCTCCCCATTCCGTAATAATTCGGCATCGTAACCAAAACACCCTTGGCCTCCGGGTAAGCCGCCAATGCAGCTGCCACTGTAGCTGCGGATGGAGCGATGGCAAGACCGCTAGGCCTGTCCAGCTCAGGCTGAAGAAATACCGCCCTTGCTCCTGCCAGCATCAATCCGTTCAATACAGACTTATGTACATTCCGCTGCACCAGTATAAGATCGCCAGGTTCACGGCATACCGTTAGAATCAATGCCAGATTGCCGGTGGTGCTCCCCCCTACCAGAAAGAAGCTTTCTTCGGCGCCAAAGCAATCTGCAGCGAGCACCTGTGCTTCCTGGATAACGCCTTCAGGATGAAATAAATCATCCGTTCCGGTTATTTCCGTCACATCTATACGCATGGCCTCTTGTAGCATACCAGCCAAGTAATGGTCGGTCTCATATGCTTTGCCATTCTTATGTCCAGGTACGTGAAATGATGATGCTCCGCGTTCCCGATATAATGCCATGGCTTCTGCAAGCGGCGCACACTCTCTATGTGTAGTCATCGACATATCCCTTCGGATTACATTCTCTAACCTATTTTAACGCAATTTGAAACGTACGCCTATGCCCCGATTCCTCTATAATCCCCACCCAAACAAAAAAGGCCTTCGATCAGGCCCATTGTACGGGTATCACGTCTATGCATTTTTCGGCATCGCAATTTGTTTTAATTGATGGATAAAAAAATGATATTTGGCATCCTCTGCATTGGTATGAACGATTTCCGATTCACAATCCTCGCATACGAATTGCGATACAATGAGGATACCCTCTGTTTTCGACTGATCGCATATGATACACACGTGTTCGGTCAACTCTTCCATAACCATCCCACCTTGGTCCTTTTACTATTAGTATGACACAGTTTCTATTATTTTAAACCTTTTCATAGGATATATCTTTCTACGCCTTATTTATATGCCCCCCTTGGTGGCCTTGTGTCTGTACCTATTTTTAACTTAATAAAAATATGATTTTAACCGATAAAATACATAAAAGACTTCATCTTCTTATCTATCGAACATCATCATCTTCTTAAAGGGGGACGGCATAGCCCAATGGCAGATCCACACGGTCAAGCCACCTTTTATCATTATCGACTCGTTAAAAAAATCCAGATTCCTAAAAGCTTGTTGTTCCTCTACTTAAGTCTGCCTTGGCTGGCTGGCGCTGCAGGAGCATTCTGGGTATCACCATATATCCTGCTGGATATGCTGATTGCCTTCCCGATTGTGTTGTGGATCCAATATGTCGTAGGACATACCGTGCTCCTCTTGCAGGGATCAAGCTATCGGAAACGTTGGCGCTTCCGTCTCAAGCCACCCTGGCTTGGCTATAACCCGGAACAACATGTCAGTCGGCGTGTGTTCATACTGGTCCAGTTCTATACCTGCTGGATAGGGATTGTCCTATGCGTGATCATGGCTTTCTGGTCTCCGCTCTCTTTTACGGTTGCTCTTCTCATCTGGCATCTGTGGCTTCTGCTCCCTCGGGGTTACGCCTTGCTGCGTCTGAGTGGACAGCGTAAAGATGGAATGTTGAAAATGAATGACCAGGACATCTCCTACTACAAGCAATAGCGTCGGGGAGAGGTCTTGCACAAATCATTACATAATTTTGATTTACCCTTTTATATGAAATAAAGACCTCCATCCGAAGCCGGGAAGAGGTCTTTATTTATTCGTTTTATTGCTTTCCAATCCTTGAATGACTTGCTTTCTAAGCTGCGAGGGAACCGTGATTATAAGAAAATCGTCATGCACCGTGAGGTGGACGATGCTTTTACCTTTTTCAAATACTAACGATGAACTGTCTTCATCTGTTTCCTTCTGCTCCCATCCCCAGGACTCAATCTCTTCCAGATAAGCCTCTGGAATGCTGTCCCCTTCCTTCAAACCTGGAAGCGCATAGCGTACATAGTCCAATTCACTATTGCCTGTGGTCTGCTCCGTTTTGTTTGCTTCCTTCGGAACAGGAAATGACTTTACATTCGCTGCACCATCAAAGGATTTCCAGGTGGGTTCTGTGGATGCTCCACATCCGGTTCCGGTCAACAGTATCGTACCCGCACATATTAATCCTGCCACTTGCAGTCCACGTTTACGCAACATATTATTGTCCTCCTTCCCCCACAATAACCGGTCTCCAGATGAGTATTCATAGTTGATTGGTTAATGGAGAACCTTCCAATCAGGCCTTCATTCCTATAGCCTGCGTAAATCGGTAATCACTTACCCAATAATGCCTAATTGTATTATACTGATTTTAGATGCGCTTTCGGTAACAAAATCTTCATCTGTTTACGTCACTTTATCGAATATGTTATATAACAGCAAGCAACTAATTCCTTGCCTGCGAGCTTGATTCTTGAATAAATAATGCCAAATCGATCATCCATTTTGGATATATAAAAAAATAAAAACCACCATCGATTACATCGACAGTGGTTTTTCGCTTGGCGACGTCCTACTC
>NZ_JBCMXJ010000003.1:0-22070 GCF_050475945.1 Paenibacillus solani | reverse complement strand
AACATCCTGGTACGTCCTCCGGATCCGCAGGCAGCTGCTCGGGTTACCTGCAGCCCTAGGACGGCCATCGGCTCTATCGGCAGCAGCCGGCACCCTAGCATCCTGGTGCGTCATCCGGATCCGCTAGGAAGCTGCTCGGGTTACCTGCAGCACGAGAATGGCTACCAGTTGATTGCTGGCTGGCCTATGGAGTTGCTCCTGAAAAAAACAAAGGACCGGTTATACCGTTCCTTTGTTTTCCTCTATTTTGAACTTTTCGATTTATGCTGATGTACATACTCTGAAACTACTTCCTCCACCTTACTACTACCAACTATCTCAGAGTATTGATCAATTACATTTTTTAATTTATTGTTGAAAAGCAATTCCGTAAATGGCTTTCCCGAAAGGTGCTGTATTAACTGACTTACTACCTCACGCATAACTGCAGTTCTGGATACTTTATTGTCTAGTGATGTAACAACACCCTCAATTACCTCAGCAGCTTCATAATTTAAAATTATGCGAATAGGCTCCGATTCAAGGGGGGAATTATTCAAAAGAGTAGACTTACACAAGGAGCTATAATTCATCTCTTTACTCAGAATAAAGTATTCAATAGCAGAACTTCTATCTCCGTGTCCTATAAATTGATCAAGGAGATCCTTTGTACCTCGTTCAAAATAATAAGTAGCATGCTTCTTTTCGCGCACGGAAGTATTAAGGATTTGATTACTATTTTCTTTAATAAACCCCTTAATAACATCCCTAATGATTACAGAACGATTGGTGCTCTTATCCTCTTCAGCATTAATAATCTCAACATACCCATCAATAATAGAAATTGCTTCATCGCTCAATCGCAAATTTTCTCTAGTGGATCCAGGTATTCTTTTCTTAGTAAGATTACTTAAATCATCAGGAAGTTTATAGCTTTGTAGTAAGTAAGCTTCAATCGCCTGGTGTCTTAATTTAGCAGGAACTATTTTTTTAAATTCATCCCAATCATTTTGTACAAGAATTACAGCTATTTGTTTTGGCATATGACCTCCCCAAAATCACTTTAATTTCATCGTATTATCAGCTTGGACATAATCATTTTCAAATCCATATCTCTTTAAACGCAATGTTGCTAAAAAGAGATCAAATAAATCACTATCCTTCAAATCCACTAAACTATTAAGTGACACATATTCTTGGTCACTATATAACTCGGCCACGACTTTAAGGGCTTCTTTATCTTCTTCAGGTGCATCCTCGATCATTTTTTCATACAATAACGTTCCATCATCCCAATTCAAATAAGGATTTATTAGCACTCTCATAGTCTCGTTGCCCGACATTATAAAAGCAACAATCGAAATATCCTTGTTCTTTCTCACTGCGTCTGGAAGTTGAGAACGTATCATTCGGAACATGTTCTGATGAGAATAATCCATAAATTGAACAGCCATATTCATTCCTCACTTTTACTATATTTTATCAAACATCCGTAAGCACCTTAATCAATGACTAAACAATTGTTCTTGCCACCAGCTAATTATAGCTGGTGGCAATATTATTAGATTAAAGCATTTTCCTTAAAAGAATAATATCCTTCCTGCCAGCCTACAATGATATGATCCAAAACCTCGATCTGAAAGAGCTGGCCAGCTTCTACCATAAGATTAGTAAGTTTTATATCCTCCTGGGATGGTTTTACTTCACCACTCGGATGATTGTGAGCAAGTATGAGTGCAGCAGCATTATTATTAAGTGCTGTTTTATAAACATCTCTTGGTGATGCCAATGACGCGTTTAAAGTTCCCATATGGCATCTATGAACTGCTGTAACGCAATTTTTAGTATTGAGCACAACCACCAGCAAAATTTCTCGATCTTCTTCCAGTATGTAATCATTAATCAATGCAACAGCATCACTCGGACTCTGGATTTTTATCAATGGTAGCTCAGTTTTTTTAACTTCTTGTTTTACTCTTACAACCTCATAAATAGTTTCCATTGTCTACGTCTCCCTTTCAAGTATGCTTCGGATATTGGATGTTTATCGCTTGATTAAAATGTAACACATAGACACTATACATGTAAAGGATTTTTTACAAAAAATATCTTTTAAAGTTATTTGATAACCATATAAGTTGTGATATATTTAAGATAATACATCCAGAGGTTTTTAACATCCAATATTCGAAACACATGAAAGTAACATTTTGAATATAAGCGTACTATGAGGAGAGTGTTTTGTTATGGATATAAAGCAAAAAATGGAGTCGAAGTGGGAAGAGATTACAGCAACGAAAAATGAGCGTGAATCCCTATTCGATAATTTCGAAGTAAATAAAGACAAAATTGCTGAGTTGCATTTTGAAGTTGAGATTAAGCAACTGCAATATATGCATCTTAAACGCGAACAACTCGCGGAACTGAAGAAAAATGCATTCGATCCTGACAGCGTGACTAGAGTCGAACAAATTAATGATAGGTGTATCGGGTTAACTCAAAAACATCTCATTGAATATGGTTATGAGGAACGGCTAAGGCAAGAAGGGCTCATTTAACATATTGAATAAGGGAGTGCATAAAAATAGACTTTCCTAAACTTACAATTGCTCCGGAAGCTATTCGTGAAGCATTGACGAAGCTCATAAATGAATTTATAAGAATCGAAAAATCTACTACTGATATGGAATACCAGCAACGATCTCATTTCGTACGTGGTCAGATCGATCTTTTGACAACACTGATAAATGATAGATGGGACTATAAAAAATCTGGCCAATCCTATTACCTTTACCTGCATTATTTGGTAGAGAAATATTCGTTACTAGGAGTCTGGCGGATTAATGACCTTCAATGAATATTAAGTTGTATGGGGGATGATAGGATGTTACTTAACAAAGTGCAGAAACTGACTATTCAGCGACTACCTATAGATGAATGCTATACAATCGGTGGAGTAGCTGCCGGTGAAGATAAACGTTATGAAATTCAACGAGTTACTGAACTGGAGTATAAAGTGGGGATTTACGCTCTGATGATTTGTTTGGAAGTGGATTATCTTCATAGCCCAGAGGAAGTCATAGAGTTTATAGAGACACATTAAATGAAGTTGTCATCGCACTACGAATGTATGTCATAAAGCTAGAAAATACATAAAACGAGGTGTATTATGAGGGTCAAATTTCAATTGCAAATGGTCATGGCTAAAGCCGATATAAAAAAACAAAAAATTCTTATTGAACGTCTAGCCGAGATTGGGATTACCGCTAGACCACTCACCATTTCCAATATCTACAATAATAAAATCAAGCAGCTATCGACTGATCTCATTTTGGGAATTTCCGTAGTTACAAACTCATCACCAGGAGACTGGATAACAATTGAGTATGACGAGAATGAAATGGTTTAATTTTGATCTATATATGTTTAGGAAGAGTGAAATCTGGAAATGATAGAACCAGAGCTGAAAGATTTACTATTGACTTATAATTTGGAGAATTGGAGTTGCAGAAATTTCATAAAGCCAAATTGTGGAGATGCTTAATAGAACGAATAGTTTTTAAGGGAAATTAAGTAGTGCGCATTATAAAATGCTAAGAGACTAGCGAGGGCCGAAAGGGTTATAAGCCCATCGGCTTTTTGTGCTGCATACCGATGGCCGTCCTGGGGCTGTTGCAGGTAAACCGTGCAGCTGCCTGCATATCCGGAGGACGCACCAGGATGCTAGGGTGCCGGCTGCTGCCAATATAGCCGGTGGCCATCCTGGGGCTGCAGGTAAACCGTGCAGTTGTGTGGGATCCAGAGGACGTACCAGGAAGGTGTGTGCCGGCTGCTACCGATGTAGCCGGTGGCCATCCTGGTTGCTGCAGGCAATCCGAGCAGTTGTCTGCATATCCGGAGGACGCACCAGGATGCTAGGGTGCCGGCTGCTGCCAATATAGCCGGTGGCCATCCTGGGGCTGCAGGTAACCCGAGCAGCTGTGCGGGATCCGGAGGACGTACCAGGAAGGTGTGGCCGGCTGCTACCGATGTAGCCGGTGGCCATCCTGGTTGCTGCAGGCAATCCGAGCAGTTGTCTGCATATCCGGAGGACGCATCAGGATGCTAGGGTGCCGGTTGCTGCCGATATAACCGATGGCCGTCCTCGTTGCTGCAGGTAACCCGAGCAGCTGCGTGGGGATCCGGAAGATGCACCATGATGATGGGGTCAAACGGGGGCTCCAGCAGAAAATATAAATGCCGAGACAACAAGTGTCCCGGCATCGTATATGATAAATCAGCGTTTAATTGAGTTTTTTTCAAGCCAAGATGCCAATTGTTCAACAGTAAGTTGATGATTAGCCACCTTAATCGCGGTTTTAAATAGGTCATCATCGTCGGCATCAAGCTCGTAGCCATTAGCGCCTAAAAAAACATATGTAGAAAGTACTGCTGTTCTCTTATTACAATCATAAAAACAATGTGATGTGATGAGGCTGGACATAAAAACGGCTGCTTTTAAAAATAAGCCAGGATACTGCTCCTCTCCAAAGATAACACTAAAAGGTTTTTCAGAGATAAAGTCTAGATATCCTGGCTCCTTAATGCCTGCTAGTCCATTGGACTCTGCTATTTCAGCATCATGAATCTGAATGATTTGTTCGGGAGTTAGCCTTACGTACATTAATTCTTAGCCAACTTATCCAAGGTTTTTCTATATTTATTAGCACCTTTTTTTGCAAGCTTCATCACATCGGAATTGCTGATAGTAGTAGTTTTTTGAGTATTACTGTTTTTTGTAATCATATTTTCTTCCTCCTTCTTCTCTTCCATGCCCCCTCACCTCCAAGCAAAGCTTGGTAAAAAGTATATACCCGTAACATCCGGTTTATACTCGGGAGTTGGTTAAGATTGAATTAATTATAACATACTCCAGAATTATAGGAATAGTCTGGAAGTTCGCTTAAGTCTAATAATTGTCGCGAACAGCCTTTTTCAGAATTGCAATGCAGCGATCCAAGTCAATTTTGACTTGTTTTTTATATAACTCTGCTTTTTCATATCCCGCATCCGTAAATTGGTAGATTACGATCTCTTGGAAATCCGTGGTTGGATCGTTTCCTTTCAATTGTTTGGTCCTGTATAGCACACCCTCCTGGACAAGATCATGTAGAGCTCGATAGATTTCACTCACCGGAGGAACGTACCCTAAATCTGCAAAATCCTCCTTCATGCTTTCCAGCATACGATATCCATATCCTTGATGCTTCTCTATCATCGTGATCAAATGAACCTTGATGAATGCTCTCTGAGCGATCATAAATGCCATGGTTTTACCTACTTTCTGTTTCTATTCGTTCTTAGTATCTTATCCTCCGCTTGCTTTTAATTCTAGCTTGCGGAGGACAACGACATAGTAGTTCAAGATAGGGTTAAACTGGCCTGTATTCTAAATCATTACATTCAATATAAGATTCATCAGTATGTGAACGCGCATACACAGTGAGATTTGTTGTGTTGACTCGAATCTGTACAGGGTTACAGTCTTCATCGTATCCCATAAAGTACATATGATTTTGATCTGATAAGAAAGGTAACTTCTCCACATCTCTAAATCCAGTCATGTTTAACTCACATGCAATCTCATCCAAATCCAATTGAATCATATTCTTTTGCTGTAGCATCGTAAGCCCTCCAGTTATAATTTAAATTCTGTAACATTATCTTTTAAGAGCTCATCACGTTCCTCGTACATATGACTGAAATTCTCTAAAAAAGCTGCTTTTCGATCTTCTGTAAAACCATCTAGATTAACCATAACCGCAAAGGTGTTCAGCATACGTAAGCGCTGCTGCCTTTCAGTATCCAGGAATTGAATAGCTAAGATTTCGCTTACATAGATCTTACGTTTTAAAGTTGGTGCTTCCGTACCGATTTCATCCACTTTATGGCGAACACTGCAGTTAAAGAATGCCGTGCCATCTTCTTTTGCCTTTAGCTTTTCGAATCGGAGTAATATAGGCTCTGTTTCTCCCTTAACACTCACAAGAGCAACACGCTCTAATAAAGTGATTGCTTGTATGCGTACATTCATTTGTAGCCCACCCTTCTCACATTCGTTTATTTCCTAATTCATCAGGTTCTTCATCGTTCTCATAACATAAGACTTCAGCTTCACAACTCTCGCAATCTTCAGGAATTTCATGAGCCCCGATCTCACGAATCTTAGCCTCTGATTCCCTTCCACAATAAGTACATAAAACTTTTTCAATCAATAATTGTCACCTCACAAAAATAACTATTAAAGTTATAATATAACGTTATATGATATTTGTAAAGTTAATTCTTAACTTTTAAAGTTATTTTTTATCAGTCAGCTAAATCCCCATTACCTGAACAGAAAATAGTTTCGCGTTGTTAACAAGACATATGTTCGTATATAATAGGAACAAGCGTTCTTATTAATTGGAATTGTGTATTATTTACAACATGGACTATAGAGAATAGATGTGTGGAAAACACCTAAATTATCTGGAAATAAAATGATTCATCCTACAGAATAGCCAGTTGAACTCATCGTCCCTATGATTGTACAAAGTAGTCAGCCTGGAGAACATTTCGTGGACTTTTTTGTAGGATGTGGTCCGGTTTATGAGGCTACTGTTCTAATGGCCGATTATTTACCGGTTTTGAAATTTCAGAAGATCACTATAACAGTGCTATCAAACGCGTTAAGGAGGATCCTTATAATGATAAAAACAACCCTAACCAAACGTGAACAGGATACCTTGGAGGCCATTCAATCATTTATGAAGAAGAACCATTATCCGCCGACAATAAAAGAAATAGGAACACTCATTAATGTAACCTCAACTTCTACTGTGTCGAGGTTTCTAATCAAGCTTGAACAAAAGGGATATATCTCAAGAGAAGAAAGCAAACCACGATCTACCAGGCTCTTGGCCTAGCTTTAGTGAAGGGAATGAATAATATGTTCGTGAAAAAAAACAGTAATGGTAAGGCAAATCGATATAGCGCGGAAATAGATGGCTATTTATTAACAGTGGAAGTAATGGAGAACCCATCGGAACTCGGGATCTCCAATGGGCGTATTACAAGGTTGCTGTTATTTCCTTCTAATAAGAATGAAAGATTGGATGAGTTCTTTGTATTTAATCAAGGATGGATCGATGGCTTACCCCATCCGGACAAAGTTAGAAGGGTAATAGAAAAGGCCGTACACCATTTTGATGCTTTAACCATCGACTGGAGTAAAGAACGAAAAAAACAACAAAACTTTGTACTCATCGGATCCTGAAGGAAGATGGTAGCCAGAAGTGACCATTATAACCGGTGTAAAATAGTGCTGTAGAGAATCGCCAGCAATTATGACGAATACCCCACCGATTATAACTGGTAGGGTATTCATTATAATAAATGTTTTTTATGCTTTTAAGATCCGCGCTTATACTTCCTTACCATCCTTAAACCGACTCGCAAGCCATAATGGTGTTAGTTCCCCTTGTCGCCCCTTGATTACAGCATCAGGCCGTGAGAATCGTGTTTCTTTACCTCTGTAAGAAGGTTTTAACATAGCCTTAGCCGTTTTGGTTACATTTTGCTGCGTAGTATTAATATGTTCGGCAATCCACGCAGCACCTACATACTCAAGAGGCGGTTTTACTTTACCAGCATCACACCTTCAGGATTGTCCCAATCACAGATAGAGGACTCGTCTGTAATATCAGGATCAATGATCGACCAAACCAATACATACTCATTATTATCAGCGTCTACAGCATTAGCGGTGTACATTTTCCCGTCATCAGTAGGATGTGGATTCTGTGTCGTTCTCAGTTCCTTACCTTCCCACTCAATGATTGTCGAGTTGTGTGCGTTCAATTCGTTAAATGCTTTCATGATCCCGTCTCCTTTACCCTCATCCGGTTTATCCGGCTTGTTGGTTTCTCGTCCGCTCATTGTTGTTGATTCAAACTTATCACATGTGGTTGTGTAATACAACCGAACAATAGGGGAACGAATCATTAAAATCATGGTATAATGTTGTGATAATTTATAGGAGGTGTCTAACATGCTGCCAGATCGTGAACGTAAATTACTCCGAATCCTAATCAACTATCCAAGTCCAGTCCATAAGAGCCGTATGCCTAATTTCAATCGGCTAGAAATCATGACCGGACTGAGGATGTCAGATCTTCTGAAAGGGCTTCGGTATCTGGAGGAGCATGGATACATAGTATGGCCAGACAAGTCTGCCACTGAGGGGATCGAAATCATTAAAAATGAAGTTCTTGAGAAATCGCCACCCAAACCGAATAACTTAGAGTATTGGATGAGCTATTAAGATTCTTTCCTGCGCAGATACACATTGAAAGAGGCTAATTAAGCCGATCACTCCTGCAGCTTGGAGCGAGTAATCGGTCAGATTAGATGTAGTAATTAAAAATAAAGGGCCATTTGTTTATTAACAATGGCCCTCATACTATATACCTGTGATTGTTATCAGATGTTTTCATTCTCACGCTGCTTCTAGACTAGAGAAATATTTGCAATTATATGCCAGAGCATCAAGGGGATTCATATGAGGTGCTTTTCGCTGTCCATCTCGATCTATTATCGCTCCATATTTTCGGCCAACGATCCAGCCAGTAGAATCAGCTGAGAACCAAGGAAAAGAATAAAGCAATTTACTACTTCCTCCGAGGAAATGAAAATTCTGATCCGGAAAAAGTTTAAATACCCAGCGAAAAATTCGAGCTCGCCTTTTCTCAGACATACCCACGGTTCCACCAATCGCAATGATAGCTTGATCTTCCCTGACTAAAGATGCTAGTTCATAAATGCTACTTCCTGCATGCCATACTTCGATGGGTTTAAGCCCTTGATCTTTCATATATTTTGCGTTCTTCTTACTAGACACTGGGTTACCAATCACATCGAGATTTACATATGAATGTATAACGTCCTGGTGTGTCTTAATGAATAAGATGTACTCATCTATATCGATCTTTTCCATCGAATCTTTCCCTGCCTTTGCAGCCTCCCATACTGTAAAGGCTCCGCTGTCCAGCATAATTTTTAATCCCAAGCGGAGGACGTGCTTCTTCCAGGCGTTTCGTTTTCTTATATGGACATAGCTCATAAGAACGAACTTAGCTCCATTGGCAGCTGCTATTTCCAGATCGCGCTTTACTCTATCGACTCCAGCAAAAAAATAACGAATCCCTTTTAAAGTGAGTCGAATCAAACCAGTGACAGTCCGGTGAATCCTTGCAGAATCTCTGAATATTTCAATCAAAATACCGAGCAAAGCACTATTAGCCCCTTTGGTATAATCCTCAAGGTCCTTACGCGTAATGGTACGGTGAGCGTAGGTTTGCTGTATTGCTGCCCGAATAATCTTGTATTTCAGAACAATCGGTCTTTTACTGGAGACTGTTCGTAGTTGTATTGCTAATTGAGTCTTACCGGCGTATAAATTAGCTTTACCTTGCGCAGTCTTAAATTCCCCGACTTTCATAAGCCTCCGAATAAATGCTCTTAGAAGAGAACGTGCATTAAGTTCATACATTAGAAGCACTCCCTCCTGGCCTCCATCTCTTTAAATGAAGGCCAGTTGATTTTATTCTTAATAACTAGCTAAGGCAATGAGATAATACCTAATAGGAATCGATGAACTGTTTTGCTTCCTCTAGGCAAGTTGCATCCCATTCTGAGCTACGATACCCTTTTCCATATCCCCATTCTTCTTTTGTATAAACCGCAAAGATTGGATCGCCAGTTGTTATGTCCGTTTCTTCATATATCTTAAAATTTTTGTACATGATGTTTACCTTTGGCTTCTTATTCTTTCTGATTCTCACTGCATCTCCTTGTGTTGACATATGTATCCTCATTTCCCTCCTACTCAGATTTAATATCCTTATTGGTTATTATATAACTTTATTAGTTATTTGTAAAGTTGTTGTTTTGCCATGCCCACTTGAATGAAATTCCGGACGTACTTCAAGAATGGCTAGTGGATGTAACCGGCCCTAACAATAACTCCAAGAGGAATCGGACCGATCAATAAGAAAAAGAAGAGCAGTTGCGCACTGCCTTGATATGGCCAAGGGCGATCGCAACTGCTCGTTGTATCTCATGCCGGCGAAATATTTTCTGTAACACCGGTGAGTTATGAAGTTTCCACTGACTACACATCGACTATACTGCAGGTCTCCAATTTCTGATTCCTCAGTCACCACAATGAAATTCTTTCAATCACTTCACTATACTTACTAAAACAACAGAAATAAATATTAATAGACCCCCTGGCCAACCAGGTCTAAAAATTGATTTAGAAAGCTCATTAGAAGTCCGGAGAATTGCTTTTTTATACCTTTCCCAAGATACAACAACAGCAGCTGCGAACAAAAAGAAACCTAGAAGGAATAAAGCTAGAAAGAATAATACCATTTCGACTCCACCTATTCATTTAACTCTTTACTTTATCAACTTCATAAATTACCAATCATAAGCTTTAGGATTTGTGTAACGAATACGTGATGTAACCGATGGCATCCTGGGGCTGCAGGTAACCCGAGCAGCTGCCTAGTGGATACGGAAGACGTGCCAGGATGTTAGGGTGCCGGCTGCTGCTAATAGAGCCGGTGGCCATCCTGGAGCTGCAGGTAACCTGAGCAGCTGCCTAGTGGATACGGAAGACGTACCAGGATGTTAGGGTGCCGGCTGCTGCTGATAGAGCCGGTGGCCATCCTGGAGCTGCAGGCAATCCGAGCAGCTACGTGGGGATCCGGAGGCCCAATATGGGGGTGTGCCGGCTGTCATTTTTAATATCCCCTAATTCACCAGCTATCAGTAACTATAATGATACCGAAATGGCATATACCCATTCATCCATCTTGATTACCTTTGCTGTAAACGAATTTTTTTGAAGTTCATTTAATACTTGTTTTACCGAACTAGAATCTGTAATAATTCGCTCTAATACATCGTCTACACTTCGGTTAAATCTCACCAAATCTTGGTGGTATTCTAGAACCTCATACCCTGTTTTTTTCTTGTTATATATTCGTTTGTTCAAAAACCATCTTTTTGTATAATAGTCCTTTATTTCTTCATCAAAAACGAAGTCCCACGTGCGCAATGGCCATGGGCCAGAAAGACCGCCGTTTGAAAAATAACTACTTATACATATCCTCGCTATAAAATTATCTTTCTTCTTATTCAGAGCTTCTTTAATACCCTTAAATATCAAATTAATGCGGTCTTCCTCCAAATACCGCTCCTCAAATATTTTCTTTAAGATATTTATATTATGTAATCTTTCCTCTTCGATTTTTGTTAGAATATGTTCTTTTGATCTAGCGTTATTCATATCATTCACCTCTAGATTCATTGATCTCTATCATCTACGCCTAACTGATCAACTCCACTTATTCTAATCCTTCACATATTGTTGGTTACAGTCACCACATATAATATTTAGTTCTTTTTTATGGGATCTAACGATGACATTACAATTAGGGCACACCCATTTCTGTGCAGATGGTTTAGACCCCTCTATACTTCCGTCTTTTTGATCTGAACTTGCTTCTGTCGATCCTTTTATTGATTGTGGCTTACGGCCTTCAGTAATAGCTTTAAAGTAAGCATAACCATAACGAGCAAGAACAAAGACCTCTCTATTAATTGGCATTCTGCCGATTTTCTCTTTAGCTTTAGCTCCTAATCGGGCAAATGTCCAACCATATTGGGGATGAGGCTTTGGCTCATTATATTCAAACCCAAGCTCCAAAACTTTATCTCTAAATCGCTTGTTATGATATACCCCTTCTCTAGAGGTATCCTGGACACCTGTAACCATGTGAAATAGGTGGACCATTTCATGCAGCATTGTATCCATCGTTTCAAAAAAGTCTTGGTTCATAAACTCAGCCGATAAGTTAATTTCGTACATTTGGATTGATCCATCTTCGTTTCCCCAAACTGGTTTGGTTGTGCACCATCCCATAGATAGCTTCCTGTTTCCATTCGATTGAATAGTTATAGCAGTAGGAGGCAACATTTCGTTAAAATAGGCTTTGTTGAATAGATCAAATACTTTATGTAATTCTTCGACAATATCGCTTATAGTTATAAATTTTAATTCCTTCATAATTCCCTTCCTTTTTTTGAAACGTGCGCTTCAAAAATGATCTAATAAGAAATACCATAATAGAGCCCACGCCCATCATTGCGACTCTACCTTTTTCGTGGGCTTCTTTAATAAATCTTGCTATGTTTGCAAGTATCTAATTCCTCTAGATAGCCAATTCATTGTACGGGCTTTATGCCGTCTGTTGTCCCGAGCATATTAAACCTTAAAAGAAGTATCAATAATCGTCTTATCTTTATACGGCGTACTCGCCCATTTTTGTACCGAGAGTATTTCAGCATTAGGTTGTTGCTCTAGTAGGATTTCAATGCTGTTTTTAAGGCTTCGGGACATTCACCCAATTGAATAATTTCTAGCATATTCCTCCACTCTCCTCAGTTTGATTAAGTCCAGTTGATAGACTCCACCGCAGCCTCCAGATCTTAAGCACCAGGAGACGTATAGATTATGATCATGGCATTATCTAATATCACATTTTCTCAGTTTTCACACCCACTTTACTCCAACATTTTTTCTGAAATCTTGTTGGTATTCTATGGGAACCATTTTCAATAAAGCTACCCACAATTCTTTCCCTGCTCGTTCATATTCATCGTAATTTAATGGCATTTTGGAATTATACTTAGAAAGAATACCCATTAAATCTCTACACATATTATTGTACCCCGCATACGTTTCAGGAATGGATGGAAAATTCTTGTTTCTTAAGCTATGTACTATAACCGCAGTGATATTATTGTAGTAATATGAATACCTCGTCTCTGCTCTCAATCTTGCAACATTCTTGGCAAACCAAAAAGCTCTAAGTGCATTCTGTACATCAATTTCATCCGACATCAATTTAACTTGCTTAAATCTATCATCTGCTGCTTTATACGCACTATACTCATCAATTAATTGCATAGCAAAGTATGGTAGCGAATGTATCCTAGCCGTTATTTTTTCATGGGTGTCTTTGTTCATCTGGACCCTATTCTTTATATGTGTTAATTCATGAACAATTGTGTTTTTCAAAGTGATCCACTCCGAATCTAAGAGATCCTGCTTTTCACTGCACCCTTTGACTCCAATAACAACTTTATATGGATAGTTATCAAAGTTGGCTTCTCCCTGATTAATTGGAAGCTCATCATTTAGTTCAATTTGTATGGAATCATTTGTATAATAATCCTTTCTAATTTTTTCGATAACTGATTCAATTTCTTGTAGTAAACTTTTTTTCGTTTCAACTATACTCTGCTCTTTTTTTATTCCACGGAAGAAAAAATCTTTCCAACCCATAAGTACCACTCCATTCTCTATTAACGATTTCAAATCCTAAAAAATATAATTATATAAACTAGCACCTAGTAAACCTATTAATACGCCTAATAATAGAGCCACGATATTCACATAAGCTCTCACAATAGGAGCATTCGTTGATAAAGCATACCTCAGATTTTTTCGGATCTGATTCCATGGACTTAAATGCAGAGTGCCGTCCTGTTCTTGAAGATGTTGAAATTTTTCCATGTATACCTCCAATATTAATTTATGTTCATCAAGTCATTTCTTTTCATTCCCACGACTAACCAGTTCACTTTTCCCTCAACTCATTCTATTTCTCCTAGTGCATTAAAGTGCCCCATCAATGTGGCCAGCTGATCGACTTCACTGCAGTAACTGAAATTTGCCATCCTCAATCATCCAGAAATTTCAATTAAAAATTCCAATCAGTATAACTGCTCCAGTTAAACAAAAGGCCACAGGAAAGAGAAAGTAGATTAATGCCTGACTGACTTTCTCTGTATCACTCGTTTTTCTTAAGGCAAACAGAGCCCCTATCAAAACTCCTAAAATTACAATGGCGATTACCAAAACTACTGTATCAATATGTGTCATTTTATTCATTCCCCATTCTGCGGAGTTAAGCATGAACTTCCATTAATTTAATTTTGCTAAGTTTAAGTCCAACTGATCGACTCCACAGCTGCCTCCAGATCCTCGGTACCAGGAGTTGTATAGATCATGGTCATTTCGATATTCGGCGTACCGTCCTCTTTATAGTGCCCCATCAGCATGGCCACTTTCTGCAGATCGTTACCGGCAGCCACAAGGTCGTGCCCGAAAGTATGTCTAAGTCCGTGACAGGATAAATTATCAATCTTTGTTCGGTCCCGATATTTTTCGACCATATGCTGGACTGCGCGAACGGACAATTTGCTTGAGCGCTGCGAGGTGAAAACATAAGGGCTATCTGAAGGATAGTCTTTGAGGTAACTTTCTAATGCAGACCGTACTTCAGCATTTAGCGGAACCTCTCGGTCCTTATATCCTTTACCTCGAATATACGCGCTTCCGCTGCGTGGACCTATTTGAAGTTCACTTTTGAAGAGATCACATGCTTCATGTACTCGGAGCCCTGCTCGAAGCATCATCATCGTTAAGGCGTAATCCCTTGTTGATCCACTTTTGCGTATCTCTCTAAGAAATGCGTTCTGTTCGTTTCGGCCAAGCCATTTCGGTGTCCGGCGAGGTGCTGGTGGTTTTTTTACTGGCCCAACCGGATTATCCGGAATAAGCTTCTGCTCGGCAAAATATAGAAAGATCGCATTTAAATGCACGAAGGTTAGTTGCATCGTGCTTGGCTTTGCTGGTCCTCCTCCCTTCCCTCCATGCTCCATCATGTATCGCTTAAAGTCTGCGATATCTTTTTGTGTGGCCTGACCGGCATCCTGCAGATCCGGATCAGTCCGAAGTATCCACTTCTTAAACGTGCTCCAAGTTGCCTTGTAATTATTAATTGTGGAAGTGGCTAATCCTTTACGATCAAGATTCTGAAGATAAACCTCAAACATTTCCGACATGTATTAATCCCTCATTTATAGAAGATGACAAGTTTTTCTGTCCTTACCGAACGGTTGAATGCAGGTTCCCTTCTTCCATTATATCACGTTTTGTCATCTTCTATATAGAGAAGACGACTAGTTGGTAGAATAATAAATCGAGGACGCTCTCCTGGTCTTCCTCGATCGATCACAGTCGTAATCACTTTCCAATGAACTCAAATTCAATATCCATTTAGTCTATTAATTACATTTTCTTTTTGAAAACTCCTAAAGGAGCTCCGAATACCGCTATGTCCATTAAATGGTCGTTAACCTCTTTATCCTGATCATCAGATTTTCTTACTTGTATTTCATTACTTGCTTTTCGAATATTGTTGCGTATTGGGTACTTCTTCCGCAATTTTTCTATGTCTACTTTGGGGTAATCAAGCGATATGGTAGGATCCAAACCTGGATATGTTCTTTCACTTCTTTTTAGAATCTTTTTCTTGGACATAGTCTCCTCCTATTCACGTTCCCTATTCATATTGTGGAGTTGAATTAATTATACTATAGTGGTCATCCTTGAAAGAAGGAATCTATTTCGTTTCATAACCAATACATTGTACATTGAACAAATAAGAGTAGCGCTTTGACTTCTACCTCCCGGTCCTCGGATCGGGAGGTACTTTGTTTGGTTTTAAGCTTTTACTGTCTTTGTGTCCAAACGAAAGGCCAAGTCAAGCACTTTTGTTCGACATGTTAGATCGTTCTCAACAGCCCTTTCTAAGACCTCCTGATCTTTTCTTGGCAGGAAACTAAGGCCAAACTTTATGAGCTCTGTTTCCGCTTCTCTTAAAAGCTTTCTCGCTCTGCAGTGCTCATCCCAGAGTCCGGATTCGGTGGCGATTTTAGTGCACTCAGCCATTGCCAACTCGCAAGTAGCATCGTCATCAATAGCCCAGCTCGCTCTTGGGATGCTACCATCAGCGTTAACGATCCCTTTGTCAGCAATATACATTATATCAACTGACGCTACTTGCTCATCTATTGCCTCAAAATGTGCTTTAGCCAACATGTACGTTTTTTGAATGTGATTCATTTCAATTCCTCCAACCAATTAGTTAATGTTTTATATCAACTTCCTGATATAAATATAGACCTTTTGTATCACTAAGTCAACATTTTTAATTAACATATTGATTGTTTTGATTAATATCTTATAAAATCGAAATAATCCGCAATATAAAAACGTCCCTAGACATATCTGGGACGTCTCTATGCGTATTAAACCTCAATGACTGGCGGGATCGTATCATTCCAAAAACGGCCTTTTTGTAAGATATATTCTTCAGTAATCCAGCCTGCTTCTTTTAATTTTAAATCGGTGAAATTATCAATCGCTTCAATATACGTTTGAGGATTTCCAATCTCAGGATATCCCTTTCTATAATCAAAATCGGGCCCCTCATACTTATCTTCAAATTCCTTCGCCCATATTATAATAGCTTGACTGATATCTGTTGTAGAAATATCTAAATCAGACTGAGGAAATGCTCCTTCCGCAATTAGATAGCCTATTATCATTCCCATCTCTGCGATATTCTCATTTACGAAGTTTATCCTTTGCTTTTGCGTAAGTCTTTCTTTACCGTGAGACATTATGACCCCTCCAAATATTATCTTGTTATTATTTTATATCAACTTCCTGATATGAATATAATACAAATCATTTAACTAGTCAATCGAATTTATTAACTAGTTGATAATTTATATTACCTAATGTAAAATTAATATTAGGAGGTGTTGATCGTGATAGTTAATCATATCAGTACGATTATGGGTAAAAAACGACTAAAGGTAGCGCATGTTGCTGCAGGCACAGGGCTTGCAATAAACACGGTTTCAGGATTGTATCATGGTACGGCAAAGCGAGTGGATTTAGAAACGTTAGATAAGTTAGCAACTTTTCTTGAAGTTAGCAGCATTGCTGAACTCCTAGAGTTTATACCTGGACCTGGAGCTGATTCTATAAAGGAATAAAAAGGAGGCCGACGCTCTTTAAACCCTATCGGATTCTCACTAAATTAAATAAGACTCACCCCAAGCTTTCGCATGGGAGTGAGTCTTATTTCGAGTTTAAAGGGATCTCATCTATTAATTCAGAACCAGTGTTCTTGACGTTTCCTACAGCTGCAGAAACTGGATAGGACAGCATGCTGGCTGCAGGGAAAGGAGTTAATAATTTTTGAAGCTTTTCCTTATCTTCGACTTCCGGATCCAACCAGATATCTATAGCTTTATTGTCCAATATAACTGGCATCCTATCGTGGACATTTGCCACCAGATCATTCGGCTGCGTAGTAATGATGGTGCAGCTGCGCAGTTTCTCTCCGTCCGGATCCGTCCATTCATCATACAAGCCAGCAAAGCCATACACGCCCTTTGATTTGATCTGAAATCGATAGGGCTGCTTTTTATCCTTACCTTCTCGTTTCCATTCATAGAAGCCATCACTAGGAATAATGATACGATTCCTGGAGATCAGATGCCTAAAGGCCGGCTTGGATTGAATAGTCTCAGCACGGGCATTAATCATCTTATAACCTATCTTGATATCTTTGGCCCAGAAAGGGACAAGGCCCCATCTATAACCTTCTAGTATACGTCTTCCACTGTGTTCCTTAATAACGGCAATTGTCTGAGATGGTGCTATGTTGTAACGTGGTTGGTATTCATAATCGACCTTGCTCACATCAAACGTTTCTATCACATCAGATACTTCGCTTGTCAAAGTAAATCTGCCACACATACTAATCCCTTCCCTTCTATAATAACGTATCCAATATACAATCATTGAAAACATGGATCACTCCCCCCAGGCATCTATTGTCATTTTTATTTTTTTCTGATTCGATATGCTCCCAGCAATTACGTGCTCCATCACCATCGGAAGCGTTATGTAGGCTTCCGGACTGTGTTGATCCAGATACCGGCAAATACGGCGCAGCTGCTCTTTTCTTCTCGGATCTAGATCCCGAATGATACCTTTGCTTAAAATTGAGAGCATAACATTTTTTTTCTCCAATGCTGTTTCAATCACATATCCTATGGCCATTTGAACTGAACAATCCAGAGCATAGGCAAGAGCCGCAAACCTTTCATGCTCAAAACCAAAGAATCGCATTGCCAGCCGGCACTTCTCCCCCTTGATGTTCATCCGGAATGGTTTATTATCTGCGTGTCCTATACAATACTGATAATCATCCACAATAAAATCTCTCCGGAAATTCACTTTAATGACATCCAGGAGTTCTTTTGATTTCAGTCCTTCTCTGGCCAACATTTCACCGACCGTTTTTAAGGGCAGATCACAGACATAAGTTATCCTGGCTATTTGCTCATAAGCAGCTGCCCTGATGTAAGGAGCAACCGGTCTTTTTTTATCACTTCGTTCCTTTCTCTCCCCTGGCATATAACCCTCACCTTTTTATGGAGTACCGCCGTAACACTGTTGTTGTGTTGCAGACTTAATTATATGTATGAGTGAGGAGGGCAGAGGTATGCCAGTTTTTTCATGTGTCCATACTAAGACCATGGGAGGGATTTAATATGAAGATTAATGATCAAGAAGCGAAGGAATTGGTCAAGGCTATTATAAAAACAGCTCAAGATAATGGACGGAAGATCAGAAAAAAACCACAAAAAAAGAAGACATAAATTTGTCCTCTTATTGATGTACTCGCTCTAATACTGCGAGTCTCATTTTGTTTTGTTTGGTCCAGTGTCGAAACCGAACATCTATTTTAATTGATGGATCCACATAAGCAAAATCTATTGTTTCTCTGTTGGTCATCTTTTTCAATTTGGGAAATACCTCTTTGCGCACTGATGGTGTAATGCCATATTTCAGCATCCCTGCAGATATTATTACGCCATCTTGTTCTACCCCAATCAGCCAAGCGATTTTCCGTTTGGAGTAACCAAGTATGACACACTCCTCGCGCTGATAAACCACTACACGCTGCCAAAGATTATCTGGCCGTTTACCTTGGTAATATCGGCTATCTCTACGCTTAATAACGATACCTTCCAGCTGCTGCTGCTTACAGAGATCAAACAAGGGTATGAATCCATGCTCCATATACCTTATTTTCTTGATCACTTCATTTTCTGTGACAACCTCATCTAAAATCTCCTTACGCTGCATCAAATTAAGCTTAGTTAGGTCCTTACTCTTGTGCTGTAGAATGTCAAAAGCGACAAAGGTTAGTCCTGGTGTTCGATTCGCTCCAGGCTTAGGGTTTGATAAAAATCTGGCCATAGTTGCCTCAAAGTCTGGTTTTCCGGTCGAGGTATCACACACAACAAATTCTCCATCTAGTACCGTACCTTTACTAGTTGCTTGAGCAGCTGCTTGAGTGATTTCCTGATATCTAAAACTCACATCATTTTGATGACGTGTATATAATCTAACTTTGTCGTTTATCTCCAGGATTCCCCTGATCCCATCGATCTTTAATTCAGCAATATGAGCATCTGACTCAAAGGGATTAGGAGCGTCTACTAGTAACATTGGATGTATCATAACCAACCTTTATCCCTCCTAAATATCAGGGTAGCATAGCTATATATCCGATAACACAGGTATATGATGGTATCCATATAAATAAAACAGGCCACCTCCCTAAAGGAAATGGCCTGTTTATAGCAGTTTTTATTGACGGTTTTGCTAATAGTATACGCGAAACCTACTAATATAATACCTCCGTTACTAATCAACCAACACTAAACCACTTAATTCTTGCTCTAATATAGTAAAGGATTCATAATCCAAATTTTTGAGTCTAAGTAACTCTTCAGCAATAATGACACTTTCTGATTCGTTCTCTTTCAATAACAGAAGGTTTTCAACATATTCTAATGACAGCCGTTCATGTTTGGTTCTAAGATCCTTAATTTCGGCATTCAGCGTATCTACTAGCTTTAACACTTCACCAAAAACCATATCGGGATATGTCGTAAATGCGATTCCCTCATTAGCTACACAAACAAATAAGGTGTTTTGTTCCGTTACAATTAACTCATTTCCATTTTGTAGCGTATAGTTTCTATCTGTCATTTTCTTTCCTCCTAGAACCTTCTATTCACGCATTAATACCTTTACATCCTGCTTTTAAAATAGCCGGCATCGATCAATGTGTTTCCAATTCTCCAGACCATCCACATTTACAAAAGTAATTCCAACAAGTTACTTCTAAAAACCCATCATTGCGACCAATAGCTATCTGTTCGTATATTTTCAAATTCTTGTTTTCGCAAACTGGACATTTTCTGGATTCACTTTTTTACAACTCCTTTGTATTAGGCCAAGCCGTAGATATCCTCTCTAAAAGCGCCGTTCTTGCGTATAAATCAATTTTGCGTCCTGGTAAAGCTCAGTCATGTGGTACCCGATCATTTCTCGTGGAAAGGGCAGAGGGCCATGTTTGCATGCTTCACAACGGCTGAATTTTACTTGTACAGTATTCTGTCTCCACTTAGCATTTGGGAGTTTAGGCTTTGTGTAATACCAGTAATTTGCCTTATATTCAACATGGTCGATAGTGTCAACAATCTGATTGCAATAGTCACATATGAATGGAAGGTACCCTTCAAACACATCACCTTGACCATCTACTGCCCTATCTTGCCGATACCAGCGATAACACTCATGATCTACAATCTCGTATACATTGCCGTACATTCCCCGAACAAATTCCCAACGTTCACCGACAGCAACCCTAGCAGCAGAACGGCGCTGGGCTCGCTTATCAGCTCTAACATTGAGTTTTATGCCTGTATTCATACATTGGTAAGGCACCTCTTATCCCTCCTTGATCACAACGTTTGTCTGTATGCACTCTGGACAAGCTGGTTCTTCTAGTTCATTTCCAGGCGACTCTTTAACAGCAAACTCTCGGCAGCATCCTTCGCATTGATACTGTATCCATTCAGGCATTTCTCCAACTCCCTAAAATAATGTGGGTTCCAGTTCCTCTTCGACAATCGTCATTTTTATAGCTTCAGACCGGGAATGACCGGCCAGAATAAGTTCAGTTATCTCAATCTCTCGCTTCCGGTAAGCTATTTCACCTTTATACCGCGGAATAACCTCACTTGTTAAAAGCACGGCATACTTTCTTTTTTTCAATGCTTCTTTAGTTCTGAGGCTGCTTTGCATACCTTCTCTTACTTGCCGTTCCATCAACCGTATCTCAGCTTCATCTTCTTTGATGGCGTCTTCCAAGTCCCTGATGTAAGAGAGATATCCTTTGATATCTTTAGATAGGCTCCGATATTCATTTTTCCAATTATTGAAGGATTCAGATATGCGTTCACCTGTAAGATCCTGACTAAACTCAGCCGCTATTTTCTCCTGCAGCTTTCTGAGTTGATCGGTAAGGCTAATCCTATTCACGTATTTATCCCCCTCGTTCAATTTAAATAACTGATTAAGTTATATTATAACTATATAAGTTATATTGTAAAGAGTTTTCACTTCTTTTATAATCGATGTTTTCGAAACTCCAGGATGTTAGGGGGCCGGCTGCTGCTGATAGAGCCGGTGGCCATCCTGGGGCTGCGGGTAACCCGAGCAGCTGCCTGCAGATCCGGAAGACGTACCAGGATGTTAGGGTGCCGGCAGCAGTCGATGTAACCGATGGCCGTCCTGGGCTGCAGGTAACCCGAGCAGCTACCTGCAGATCCGGAAGACGCACCAGGATGCTAGGGGGCCGGCTACTGTTGATATAGCTGGTGGCCATCCTGGGGCTGCAGGTAACCCGAGCAGCTGCGCGGATCCGGAGGACGTACCAGGATGTTAGGGTGCCGGCTGCTGCCGATAGAGCCGGTGGCCGTCCCGGGGCTGCAGGTAGCCCGAGCAGCTGCGCGGATCCGGAAGACGTACCAGGATGTTAGGATGCCGGCTGCTGCTGATAGAGCCGGTGGCCATCCTGGGGCTGCAGGTAACCCGAGCAGCTGCGCGGATCCGGAAGACGTACCAGGATGTTAGGATGCCGGCTGCTGCCGATGTAACCGATGGCCATCCTGGGGCTGCAGGTAACCTGAGCAGCTGCCTAGTGGAT
>NZ_JBCMXJ010000002.1:0-35319 GCF_050475945.1 Paenibacillus solani | reverse complement strand
ATAGAGCCGGTGGCCGTCCCGGGGCTGCAGGTAGCCCGAGCAGCTGCGCGGATCCGGAAGACGTACCAGGATGTTAGGATGCCGGCTGCTGCTGATAGAGCCGGTGGCCATCCTGGGGCTGCAGGTAACCCGAGCAGCTGCCTGCAGATCCGGAAGACGCACCAGGATGCTAGGGGGCCGGCTACTGTTGATATAGCTGGTGGCCATCCTGGGGCTGCAGGTAACCCGAGCAGCTGCGCGGATCCGGAGGACGTACCAGGAAGGTGTGTGCCGGCTGCTGCTGATATAGCTGGTGGCCATCCTGGGGCTGCAGGTAACCCGAGCAGCTGCGCGGATCCGGAAGACGTACCAGGATGTTAGGATGCCGGCTGCTGCCGATGTAACCGATGGCCATCCTGGGGCTGCAGGTAACCTGAGCAGCTGCCTAGTGGATACGGAAGACGTACCAGGATGTTAGGGTGCCGGCTGCTGCTGATAGAGCCATGGCCATCCTGGGGCTGCAGTCGATGTAACCGATGTTAGCCCCGATCCTGGAGCCTCATTCCCCGATTGGGAGTCTTTGTTTCTAAAAAAAATAAGCCGGCATATAGCCGGCTTAGTATCTCTACAATATTTATTTCTCCTGTTCAGAAACCGAACCCCTGGTATAGTGTGTCACAATTATTTTATTAACATACCTTTAAGTCTCTTAAAGTGTCCGACTTAATGTAACCAATGCAAACAAACGAGGGATCTAAATATCGCATTCCATTCCAACTAAAATAAGAAACCAGAACCCGCATATCGGATAAGTATATCTGCAAAGTAACCTTATCTCCCCTTGTGGCATCTATACCGCTGAATTGAATAAATCCTTCTTTTTGGTATTCCAATTCGATGAAGCCAAATCCCATTCCCTCGAATTGTCTCGAAAACTCCTTTAAATCATGATCTTTCAATTATTAGCCCCCATTAATCAATCATGCTAGAGAAAGTCATAACTTACGCATCAATTACAGGAAGAGTATCCTCTACATCAAGGAAACTCCCCTAAAATAAACCCCTTCACAACAATAAATGCACTGCTAGTGAAAGCAACACCCCGATACTCAAAAACGGAGCCAGAGGAATCATATCTAACTTCTTAAACCTGCATATCTTCCTTAAATACGAGAAAACCAGTACTAAGGCACAGGTGATAAGGGTGACCAGTAGAGTTCCTTGAATCCCATAACATAGGCCGATAACAGCTAAGAATTTTATATCTCCAGCCCCTATACTGTTGGGCCTTACAAAAAAACAGACTACAAGTATTAAGGCAGGGATTAACCCAAGAAAGTAAGCAGGTTCAAAAACCCTAATGAACAACAGCGCTATAATTAAGGGATGGGTTATCCGATTGGGAATGATTCTCCACCTAATATCTGTGTAAGAGAACCAGATACAGAGCACTACGAGCAGGACAATCAATAAGGTATTGATCTCTCTTCCTCCTAAAATTAATAGCGCCTGCTATAAGCTGCAGGCGCTATTGGGGAAATTTATCTTACATCACGCAGGTTTTGAACATCATCATACATACTTCCAAATATCTCAATTGTTTTTACACTACAAACACTGATGCCTCGGGCACCGGCAGGACCGGTTGTAATTCTCACTGTGTAATTTCCGTCTGGAGAATCCACCGATGTGTAGAATTTACGATCTTTATATGTCTTACCTGAATCTGATTTAACCGTAACCTCGGGAAGCTCCCAAGTAGCACTATCCTTTCCACCACCGGTCTTTTCTAATGCCACCGTTTTGACCAATCTCCCCTTCGTATCATAAATAGCAGCTGAAACAGTTTCTGGACCATGGTATGTTCCACCTATTGGTTTGGCTGTGTTTTCGAGACCTTTAGGTACTTTGGTTTCCCAATCCGTGGTGTACTTGGTATCGACTTTAATTTCAAAGCCATAACCTGCACGTGTAATTGTATTGGGGTCTGTACCCGTCTTGCCTGCATACGGAATGATCTCCCAGGATCCTCGGCTTTCCCGATCAGACTCTTTTGGATTATTCAGATTGGTTGAAATACCTTGTTTCGTATCAACTTTAGATACAATTGAAAGGTTTTCCTGATAAGTTACATCTCTAGTCTCCCAGATCGGATCGCTGTAGTCCGTATAAGTCTCAGTGCTACTGTGTGATTTACCGTTAGCGTCGGTCCAGGAAACCTCCCTTGTCTTGGTATGATAGCCCGTTATTAGTGGGTAGGTAACTGTCCAATTTCCAACAGCTTTTTCCTGGCAATCTCCACTTCCAGGACCTCCACCATTACCACCATTACCACCACTACCGCCCGAAGGGGCATTTACTCTACAACCAGTAGTAGCGATATTGTTAGTCCGGTCTTTATCAGGCTTTTCCTTATCCGGATCCACGTGGACACTGATGTTATGGACACCTGGGCTAGTACCTGTCCAAGTAAACGGCCCTACCGTTGTCACCTGATTTGCCGGCAATGTTTTTCTTACTTCATAAATAACATTTTGATTATCAAAAAAGCGTATCATAACCGCACTTTGAGTTAATGCACCGTTATTTTTCACCTTTGCGGTAATCGCAGATGAGCCACCCACTTGAATTGAACTAGGTGCTGCAGTAATGGATTGTGCAATCAAGTCTACAGAAAGATCCTTATTTTCTATCACCCAAGTATCCTTGATCTCATTATTTTTATAAACTTCTGATGGCAGCTCAAGAGCCCGATCCTGATGATTTGGGTTATTGATAGTAGTTGTAACATTAATTGTGTACTTTCCAGGACTCTTATCCACCTGGATTTTACCTAACATGTATCTGAACTCTTGACCATTCTTAATTGTAGTGGGGAAGTTTTTGTACATGGATGGAAGACTAAATTCGGCTGATACAGGGCCGGTTACTTTCACCGCAGCTGTCATCGGCATTCCTCGTTGATTAATGTAATCTGAGGATACAATATCTTCTCCTTCATACTTAAACTGCACCCACAATTGCCCTCCTTCAGTAAGCGTCAAACTGGTTGGAATGTAATCCATGTTCTGTTCTTCTTCCGGCAATGTGAGCGATTGAATAGCTGTCCGACCGTAACCATCATCTATTACAATATCAACTTCTTTTCCAAGAACCTTTACAAGATTTTTAGCATTAATCGTTAAGGAATCATTATAAATGGGATCTGATGTACGGATGAGCTTTCCATCCGTTAGGCTGACTACCTTCGATAAATCTGGAAATGCCCCCTTCTTGGTAGCCACTAATCTTATATTTCGTTCGGTATACCCATATGCCGAGAAATTGACTGAAATTGCTTTACCTTGTGTAACTTTAAGTTGAGGCCATGGAGAGACATTAAAATGAGCTGTCCGATCAGAATTATCGATACTTTCATTTCGATCAAACTGAATACCCATACGCTGAACAACACCCGATGTACGTAATAAATCAATATTGTTCTCAAGCGTGTATGCATATGGGTGACTACTATCAAAGTCAGAATAGGACGAGGTGAACGCCTCTTTATAAAACGACTTTTGAGTTGAGGATACTTTCAAATCGCTCGTAATGGCATCAAACAGATCCCCTAAACCTTCTTTGCTCCTGTGAACAAGACCAAAACCATTTTCCCTATCAAATTTGGGGTCGTTAGGATCCTTCTTAACGTTAAAAACATCGTAATTGCCCACTTGCACGGTGGATCCATCTTCAAAGTGAAACTTACCGGTCCATTTATCTAATTGCCAAGGTCGAGATACAGTATCATTCAATGCAGGAATAAGACCGTATAATCTTTGCCCTTCCGAGCCATAAGAAAGCCCCGATACCTGCTTCTTGATCATGGGTGGTGTCGCAGATGTAAAGTCGGCATACATAGTGGTACAAACCAGTGGAAACAGCATTAAAAATGCAGTCAATGTTTTGCTTAGTTTATTCATACCCGTTCTCCTTTTTGCAACAAAAAGGCCCTGCATTAAATGCAGGACCTGAGTTCATTGCTCGTATTATTTAAGTTTTTTAGCAGCATTGATTACATTGGTCAATGTAGTTGCCCCGTTATCATCACCTGCCACGATTGCATCCCCTGTGACACCACCAAATTTAATAGCCAGATCATCATTCATCTTAGCATCCAAAAATACACCATAGCCCTCCTGGGCACTCTTCCCTGGGTAGACAAGATTGAATGAAATCATTCCTTGATCTTTCCCTAGAGCGAAGGTATATGTCTTACCTGGAGTTAAGACAGTCTTTTTCATATCCTTCGTCCACATATCAGCAGTGGAGCCTTGTGGTACAGTGAAAGTAAGCTTTCCATTCTTAACAACCATGTTGTTCACAAACAAAGACTTAGCGAGATCAGTCATACTTTGTTGGAAAGTGAAGTCACCGTATTTGCCAGCTGATGGCTTTTCAGGCTGAGTAGGTTTCGTACTATCTTTCTTAGTAGTGATCGTCACCAACTTCTGACTTTGATTCCATTTAACATCAGCGCCCAACGCTTCGGATACAAAACGGATAGGGACAAAAACTCTATCCTGCTGCATACGAGCAGGCACATCGAGTTTCACAATCTTACTGTCTACTAAAACAGCATCGCTATTAACTTCCATTTCAATTTTCTTTCCATCAAGCTGAATATTAACAATACGTTTCACTCTTGATCCGGAAGTAGTTTTGTTGTATTTCACCTTAGCCCCTAACGACTCGGACACGAATCGAACCGGAATCATTACACGACTCCCTTCCGTATACGGCTGCGCATCAGGAAACTTAACTGTTTTGCCATCGACTTTGACAGTTACTTTTGCCTGTGCAGCAGACACAGGCACAGCAGATATACTTAACAACATGAGCACACTCATCAATAAAAATGCCATCTTTCTTTTCATATTACCAACTCCCTATTCTTTTTTTGAACGAAGTGGATAACTTTTATAGATATTTTATAACCATAAAGGTTATATTCTTATAATAAGTTAATCACCTTTTGATGTCAACCACAAATTACCAGCGGTTATCATTTTGCTTGCTACTGATTCAATAGTAGAATCATACCATGAATTTGGAATAATATAGTTCCATTATAGTTATAAAAAAGTATGACTTAATTACTCCATTCAAAATACATTAGAGCAACAATCAAAACGTCTACAGGAAATAAAGATAGACTATATTTCAGGCTGCTAAAAGGAAATGATCGACTCTAAAAGAGTCGATCAAAAGGGATTATTCAGTATTACTATTATCGACAGACATAATTGTTCTGTAAATTAACGCAGCGCTCTCTGCTCGTGTAAGGTTCGCTTTAGGACGGAAAGATCCATCGGGATAACCGGTAACGAGATTCTTCTCAGTCAGTCCAACTACTTCGCTTCTTGCCCACACTGCAATGTTAGCACCATCGATAAATGGAGTATTGCCCCCATCGCTTTTTGCCTGTAATACATTGCCGAGCATTTTTGATGCTTGTTCACGATTGATTAGAGCAGTTGGACGAAACTCCCTAGCATTAAAGCCATGAGCTACTTCATTGTCCCATGCTGCCCTAAATTCTGCTGCATACCACTTGTTTAAGTTGATATCTGTAAAAGTGATTGGTTTTTGACCGGATCCTTCAATTCCTAATGCTCTTACGATCATAGATACAAATTCCATTCTCGTAATCGGACGTTCAGGTTCAAATTTATTAACGCCTGTCCCTTTCACAATACCTCGACTTGCTAAATCCATAATTTCGTTCTTTGCAAAACTTCGATCGATGTCATCGAAAGAAGAATTGTTGTTTTCGTGACCGGAATTATGATTACCATCTGGTTTTTTATTCTCTTCATTTTTCTCTTTACCAGTATTTGAATCCGTATCTAGACCTGGCTTTATTCCTGTTTCTGAACCCGAGGAATCGTTACCACCAGTCTCATTTTCGGCTCCATTTGTTGGTATCTCCTTTCTCTTCGTGTGAGCATTAATTTGGACAGCTTCTTTACTTACGCCTGATTCATTAGCAGCTCTAAATTCGTAACTGTACTTTGTGTCTGGTCTAAGGTTTTTATCTGTATACGTTTTATCTGCAGCCGAAACTTCTTCAATCTTTTTGCCATCTCGGTACACCAAAATGGATTCGGCTCCTGTCTTGTCCGCTTGGGACAAATCAAAGGTGACGCTTGTTTCCTGCAGTACTTTGATGATGATCCCTTCTGGCGCCCCTGGTATCCCTATGAAGGATATTTCACTCGGGTCTGAGGATACACCCTGTTCGTTTTCAGCCACGAGACTATAATCATACTCTTTTCCTGGCGTGATTGGTGAAAGTACAATCGGTCCTTCAGTACCTCTCCAAATTTCTGTTCCATTTTCATCTAGTAGTACATGATCCTTTGCATGTTCCACCGGATTAAAATCGATGATAACCTGATCGTGTTCAACTTTGATGGTGACTCCATCCAAATCCACCGGCACCGTCTTGGTCGTTACCTTCATTTTGGCCGGCAGACTCTCCCCAGATCGGTTCTCTGTCCATACCTCCATTACATAAGCTGTACCTGGAGCCAATCCTTTAAATGTAGCTTGATGGTCCTGTAAATCCTTCTCTTCATCAGATCCGGAAATCATGGCTCGATACCCAATGGCCGTACTATCCGCATCCCATCCCAGCGTTATACTGTCTGCGCTCAACGCAGAAACCGTCAGGTTCGAAGGTGCATGCGGTTTAGTCATTAAGTCCGCAGCTGCAGCAGCTCCATAACCACTACTATTACCGGCCCATACCGTAAAGTCATACAATTGACTTCCGCTAAGACCGTTTACGTTCAGGCTTGGGCTGGACACCTCATATTCCGTTCCAGCGATCTGCACCAAATACTTATCTGCACCCTTAACAGGATCAAACTCAATATCGGCGCTGGTCTCCTCAATATTTGTTATACGGATACCGGTAGGTTTATTCGGTAACGTGTAACCCGATATTGTTGCGGATTTTCCGTATCCACTTCGATTTTTTGGTGTAATAGTAAATTCATACTCCGTTCCAGGCTGAAGTCCATCGATTGTATATTGCGTACCGTACACCGATGCTGAAACACCTATCTTAGATTCCAACAAATACCCATCCACACCTTGAACCGGATTCCATTCAAGGCTCATGCTGTTTTCTGAAGCTGTCGCTTTCAAACCGGTTGGTCTTGCGGGTAACGTTAATAGATTGTTTAGATAAGCGTACTCACCTTCACCCGTGTCGTTCACGGCTTCCAATCTGTAATCGTACTCTGTTCCGGATTCAAGTCCTGTATCTTTGAATAGGGAATCCAGTCCTTGATAAATTGAGTTCTTGTCACGATCTAAATTCAAATAGACTGCCGAGGTTACTGTATTCCACTGCAGTTCAATGCTCGTCTCTTCAATCCTTACTTCAGAGAAACCACCTGGAGTGTCCGGTAACGACAGATAGCTTACGCTGCTTGCTGGACCTTCTCCTTGCAGATTGACTCCCGAGACTGTAATACTGTTTATGGTTCCTGCCTGCAAGCCATTGATGGTATACGACTCACCAAGGACATTTTCATCGGATATTACATCGCCCGAGTTATTATCCCGTACAACTACTCGATAATAGTCCGCCCCAATTACGGGTGATATCACAAGTAGTGCGCTGCTGTAATCTCTATCAATCTTCATGACCTGAAGTTCTTCCGGTGCGTCAGGTTTCGTCAATACCTTAATGCCGGCTGCTGTATCATAACCGACATGGTTCTTAACCTTGACGATATACTCATACTCTTGGCCACCAGAGACACCTCGATCTATGATGAAGTTTTCTGGATAAATTACTTGGTATGTAGCTCCTGTTACAGTGTTGGTTACTTCATATTCATACCCATCGGTATAAACTGAGCCCGTAGGAAGATCCCAGGAAACCGTAACCTCGTTATTCTGGACGTTACTACTCTTCACATTAACTGGTGCAGTCGGGACAAATTGAATCTTGAATGGCTCGGATGTATACTCTGATGTATTTCCAGCATTATCCATAGCTTTTACATGGACGTACCATTTTCCTTCGTCCGTGATCTCAATCTCTGAATCATTGAGGACCTCCCAATCACTTGGAGCAGCTGTTGAATTGGTTACCTTATAATAAACGCTGTTAGCTTTCACTCCTGACAGCGCATCGGAAACATTCACTTTGGCGTGGATCGTATCTGTAGACCAGTCATGTCCGTTAGGAGTAACTTCAATAACAGGAGCTGTTTGATCTATAGTGATAGTGGAAGTTGCTTCTGCACTTTCCTGGCCAAATACATTAACTGCTTTGGCAGTTAATTGGGTTATACCTTCTTCTGTCACCTGACCAGTGCTTCCTTGCTGGTAGTCACCATCATTGATTTTGTATTCATAATCAAAGTTTCCATAGCCCGTACTTCCGGAAACATTAAAGGCTACCGGTCCTGGTGTCCACCCTCCTGTTTGTACTGTAATTAGCGGCGAAGTTGGTGGACTTTTTACAATTTTCGTTTCTCCAGATGCCTCAGCCCCATTATTACCTGCCCCATCGATGGATCGAGCTACTACACTTGTTACTCCTTCGGTAGAAATAATAATAGGCACTGTATAGATCTGCCATGGACCATTACCTATACGGTATTCAGTTTTGCTAATTCCGGATAGATTATCACTTCCATTAATGATTGTGACTTGTACGTCTTTGTCAGTCCATTCCGCTGTATTAGTTGTAATACCAGGAGCAGAAGGTCCTGTTTTATCGACAAGAATTGTTTTATTGTACGGAGATGTTACAACGCCACCTTTACTATCGTCAGCTATAACAGAAACGTCCGAATAAATTCCTTCAGAGAGTTCATTTTTTTTCCATTGCAGAGTCCAATTTTTTGCTGTAGATGAAGCCGAAACAGTCGTGGTTTTTGTGATTCCAGCCACCGTTGCCGATACACGTACATTATCGTTATCTGAATCTTTTACTGTCCCGGTTATTTTTAGATCCTCAGTGGTATTCGCGTTAATAATCTTATCTTCACGATTTATAGTAAGAATAGGAACACGATTGTTTGTTGCTTTTTTAACATACCAATACCCATCGGTATGCAATCCATTGTCGGGATACGTACCATCCAAATCAATAATATTTTCAACCAGCAGCGAATCCTTTATTTTTTCTCCCGTTGAGACTTCTTTAACTTCATTACGTGAATACTGCCAAGCGTATTCATTTTCTCGTGTATCTGGGTTAAATAAAACACCAAGATAATTGAGGGTGTTTAATACTCCCCCGCGTTCAATATAATGCATGGTGTACATCCCTGGTAGTACCAATGTTCCCCCAAGTAGTTCCCACCGTCCTGTTTCCTTATCAAAATTATAATTGGTGTATGCCCATATTTCGCGATGATAAAGAATATCTTGTTTTCCATATTCCAATTTAAATTCTTTCTTGTCTTTTACGCTATATTTATCCCAGTAATAAAGAGGTGTCTTGTCTACTATTAACGTGCCATTATAGTTATATCGTAGAGTTTGAATACCGTCACTGACACTTATAATAATTGATTTATAAGAACCTGCACTTAACTCATTCGTTTCCCAGTTTAATGACCAATCTTTAGCTGTTACTGTGTTAGCTACTTCAACGTTTTTAGTTTTGCCATCTATACTTGCAGATATCATCACCCTATTATTGTCCGGGTCCGTCACCTTACCCGATATTGTAAATGTATTGCTGCCAGGTTTAAGATTAATAGTTTTATTTCCCGTTGTGGAAATTGTTAGTGATGGAGGACTATTTTGGCCTAAATATACATACCAAAAACCGTCAGTATGCATTCTATCATTAGGATAGGTATATGCGTCACCCGATGTGACAAATTGTCCCGTTGAATTCCCCTTTTTATACACATCTACTTGCTCTGAACGATACCGGGAAGCACCATAGACTTCTTCGTAACATCCTTCCCAATCTGAGCAGCTTTGTCGTTGTGTCCATCTTTGTATCACTTCATTGGTATATCCTGTACCGTAATATCCACTACCAACTTCATTTTGATAAGGGGATCCAGTTAATGTTATTACGCCGGTATCTTTATTAACGTCTACACTTGGGTAGACGGTTCTCCAACCAAAATCCAAACCCAAATCTATCACATACTTTAGCCTATACTCCTTCCCTGGAACAGCTTGATATCTCTCCCAGGTATGAAACCCAGCAGAATAGACAGGTGTTGATCCAAAAAATTCGAAAAATGAAGATCCTATCAGAAGAAAGAGTAAAAACTTTGATATCTGTGTCTTATACTTCAATTTCGTTCCTTCCTTTCATAGAAAAAGAGCCTAAGAAGGGTGTTATCTTCCTAGGCTCTCGCTCTTATTCTTAGAGCATCGTTTTGTTATTGTTCCGGATTAATGTTGCATTGTACAAACCATCCAACTTATTTCGCCAACCCTGCAGGTAATAGATATACCTTGCCTGATTCTTGAAATGACATCAGTTTTTCTCCCTGTTCGGGTGTTACTTCCAGTACAACAACTGAAGGTATCAAGCTCCCCCCTGACTCTGCATCAGGAGAAGTACCCTCAGAGTTAAGTGTTTTGACTACTTTCAGCTCCTCAAGCAGCTTATCGGTTATCGATCGGTATCCACCACTCTCCTCATCTTGGACATAGGCAAAAGCATTCACGAGGAGCCCTGGTCGGACTTCTCCCCCTGTTGAGGTAGTTAGATCCACCTTTACCCCGATTTGAAGCATTCCATTATCCAGACTTACTGCTGTGCCGAATTTTGATTTAGCAGCTGTTGTAATATATGTACTCTGTAATGGAGCACCTTTCAAAAATCCATATTGAGATGCGAATGCATCTCCAAATTTAATTTCCTCTTGATTCCGAATAGCCCCTTCGGGAATTTCACTTTTTACAACAGTTTTAAATTCGAGGTTTTCCTTTGTTATCTCCATGTATGGCTCAATGTCTTCTTTCACTACAATGATTCGCTCTGTTTCCACCTGATTAGAAATGGCGTTCTGATTTAGTTTAACAGCCGTTCCTGCCAAAGCTAATGCAACAATAAGCATAAGCAGTACTCTGGTGTATCGATTCCACAACTTCTTCAAATCTCTGTCCCCCTCTATTTGTATATGCTTTCATAAGCGATTTTTCGATTCACGGTTACATCATGAGTAATCCCTGGGATTGCGAAGGTAACGTTAGTGTGAAATAGAACCTCAATCCAAGGAACATCGTTTCCGTCATATTCCATTTCCAAGGACATCTCACTTTTTTTCATCACTTTGTTTTCCATTGAACCAGATAAATTAAGGCTATCGATAAAATTTTTCTTTACAGCTGCCTTTAACGTATCTGGCTTTAATTGAACAACACCGGCTTGTGCATCCAACACAATACCGGATTCAATTATGCCAGCATCTAGTGAATGTTCTATCGCTCTCCCCGTAGTTTCATGGACATAGTTCACAACAAACCAATCAGCAAGCAACGCAACTACAATGAGTCCAAAAAATATAGTACCAATACTTTTAATCATGTGTCTTAGCCGCCTTCACGAATATATTTATGGGCCAGCCCAGACACATGAACACGAACAGGAACACTGTAATCAATACCAATGGCTTTCAAGCCCAATACTTTTAATTCCTGAACCGCTGTAATCTCGACTTTATCCCCTCTTTGAGTGGTTTTAGGGGTAGCAGAAAAAGACACCTTGTTTGGATTCATGTTCATATCCCTAAGCAGCTCATCAAAACGCTGTTTTGTTTTCGCATCGGCCCCATTCTCAACCTTCATGATCTGAAGCGTTTCATTAGCTGCTGTCTTTAAATTTTCCTTAATTGTGCTGTGTTGAACGAGAGATACAACCACCAGTGCAATAATCGCCCCGAATAAGAAAGCAAAGAGAAGCCCTATAAAGGCATCTCCTCGCTCGCTGCGCATAAAAAAATGAAGTCTCTTCATGACTTCATTAATCCAGGTTAGTGAACTTGTTGAAAATACTATCAATGAATCCTGGCAATTTTTCTTTAAATATTACATAGACGCCAATCAACAGCAACACAGCGATACACAAACCGAAAACCCATCCTGGGGTCCCACCATCAGCGCCACCCCTTTGATTCAATATAAATGCGTTTATCTTACTATGAACTTGTAAACACGTTTGATCATATTTTTCTCTCATAATCACCAAATTTTTCTTCATTCTTATTCCTCCAAATAATTAATTTTTTTAAAGTTGGCTCAGTGCACCGAATAATTTCATTCCCATTAAGCCAATAAAAATCAAGGTATGCCCGATCATCAAAATATTAAATATATTCATTTTCTTAGGATCTCCTTGAGTTCTAAGCTCAAGAGATAATTTACTTAACCTACTAAGATCCTTTTGGATCGCCTGTAAATCATCCTCTGCTTCACGAAATCCTTTATCCAGCATCACGTTTATAACTGATACAAAATCATGAATAACATCAATATTGATTGTGTCCGCAAATCCCAGCAATGCATCCTTTATCGGCATAATATTTGTGTCTGCAATAAGTCTCCGCAACATTTCAGCAAGCAACGGACTGCAGCGTTCACTAACTTCCTCAAAAATGACTGTTAATGGTTTTCCTACCTCCAAAGCAGTAATCATCTTGCTAATGAGGTTGGGCAGATCCTCGATCAATTCATTTTGTCTTTTGTTATACCAGACAGTTATCTGTCTCAATCCATACCATCCAAAGAGAAAAAACACTGCTGGAGTCAACAGTAAAAAGATGTTTTCCTCCAAAAGTAGCCCAGCTGCTAAGGGTAAACCCGCCATCATTAGGGCGTTGACTAATACTTGGGCGATATAAACTTCATATTTCTTTTCAAAGCCAAGTCTGTTATATATTTCTCTTCTGCTTGCACCCAGAATACTGTCTAACCATTTACCCCTGGATATGAGTTCACTGAAACGGCGGACAAATGGATTCTGTCCTCTCCTAAGCTCTTCGGCCTGTGTTAAATTCAGGCTTCTGGCCATTTGAGCTGCTCTTCTCTGCCGTTCAAAGCCTGGTAAAGCAAACTGCAATATACAACTAACAAATAACAAAACAGCTAGAAATATCAGCACGGATGACAATAAAATCACCTACCCCTTTACTTAATTCGATCACATCACCCCTCTCACAATTCATCCAGATTGAGCCGAAGGAATTTCTCTTTCTTCCAAAAACCTAGACAAGCAGTAAGAATCATCGTACTAATGAAAATCTTTCCTATAATAGTGCTCACTGATAATTGGGCAGATAACATATCAATTAACTGAGACTCCATATAGCCGCACATCATTACTATTGCGAAACATAAGAAATAGGTAAGATAAGGCTTAAGTCTTTCCTGCCTATTCTTGATATCAACCTCAACCAGTAATTGCGCGTCCGAGGTAATTTCCTCAATATTCTTTCTGATGACTTCCACTGACCGAGTGTGGAATCCGTCTTTGTGACCCATCATTATTTTTTCGCATAGATCGTCAAATTTCCGGAAACGAACTTCCTTCTTCATTCTCGCTAACGCTTGTTCCAGTGGAACATCTAGCAAAAGCGACTGATATAAGCGCTCAAAAATGGGCTTGGTAGCCCCTGACATAATAGGCAATGCCATCTCAAGTGACTTCTGAATTGATTTACAGTCTCGAAGCTTGGAGACTAACAAACGAAGATTCCCAGGTAAATTAATCAGCACCCCTTTTCTACGGTTATACTTAATGGACCCGATGATCATCCGAGGTATAATGAACCCTACTGCAAACCCAATACCGACAAACAAAATATTTTTTGTGTAGTAACCGATAATTGACCCTGCAGCGACTCCCAGAGCGATAACCAGCAGATAATGTCTCAGTTTTAGTGATACTCCCACTGCTAGCGCATCCTTACTCACTTCCTCAAATCCAAACATCCCTCGTAAACGGTCAGATTTCACTTGGGAACTAGATCTCTTGAAGAAAAAATCAAAGAGCCCCCAAGAGAGTAGGAGCCCCGATAAAAGGTATAATAAATTTGGAATCATGCCAGAAGAGCAACCCCCTTTCCTTTCCAGAAATCAATAACACTCTCTGGAGTGCCTTTCATTCTCATTTTATCGATCCAAGCTTCTGACACCACATTCCCAACTCGTTTGTGTTGTCCTGAAGCGTAGTCATATTTAAAAATAGTATTAAGCACGGGTACCTCTGTACCCTTGAAAGATAACAACTCACTGATTTCGGTAACAACTCTGACCCCATTTGGCATCTTCTTCTGAAACAGAATCAGATCGATAGAGCTTGCTATTTGGCTGGCGGCTGCTGCATTGTTTCCGTTCAATTGCAAAAATCTAACCGCACCTTCACTGGCACTGTTAGCATGGATCGTCAACCAAACCGTATGACCGGTATTCATACCCACGAGACTCTGCCTAGCTGCTTGCTCATCTCGAATTTCCCCGATACATAATACTTCTGGTCTGAGTCGCAAGCATGCTTTTATTAGCTTATCGATACCATAACTTTTGGATTCATCTTCTGTTTGTTTTACCAACAGTGACGGTAGATTAGGGTAGTTTAAATATTGCTCTTTACTTGCCAGCATCATTTCTTCGCTATCCTCAATTGATATAATCCGAGTTATTGGATCTACAAAGAGAGGCAACCGAATCAATTGCGTTGTTTTACCGCTATTTGTGGGGCCTACAACGATAATATTTGCACCCGTAGGAACTGAAAATTCTAAAAAACTCACAATTTCTTGTGAAATATTTCCGTAACGTACACACTCTTCATTGGTATACACCCTTGGAGGAAACTTTCGAATCGAAATTAAGGGAGATCCCGAACTAATACCCTGAAACTCCTTATTATCTGCTATAACGCAAATTCTGAATCCTCGATAGTTTGCATCAACAATAGGTTCCGTACTTGAGATCGGTTTACCAATTGGCAATAATATTTTGTTAATCGTTTGAAGAAGGTGTTGATTGTCGCGGAAACGTATATCTTTCAGGTGGATGTCTTGTCCATCTTTCTCAACAATGACACGATCAGGACCGTTTACTTCAATGGAACTGATCGAAGGATCATCTAAAATTTCCTGGATAACACCCAGCTCTGTTATTTCCTTTTGAACCCATTCGATTACCTCGTTAATAGGCAGGGTAACTGAATATTCTGATTGTTCTCTTATAATGTCCGCGATATAGTATTTGACCTTTTGTCTTATCTGCTCATTAGTAAGCGATTTAACATATTCATCGAGATGATTTTTTGTAAGTTGTGCCCGTACATAAGACTGTAGATTGTCTAGTTGCTGCTGATCGTCTTTGGAAAAGTCCCTCCTCACTGTGCTCAATTGAATGTGGTAATCAAGATAATCTAAAGGATCAATTATTCCGATTGACTCGTCCTTTCGGTTTTGGACATCTTCACTCTCAAAAATGTCCAGCGACTGGCAACTTAGCGTATCAATTACTTTGATCATTTTGGAAATGTCTTTTGAATAAACTGTCTTGGCATCCGATTTGATGTTATGGTCCCGAGCAAATAGAAACATCCGATTATTTTCTACTCCAAAGATTTCATGTAGCTTCTTTTCATGAGTAAAGTTCTGGATAAAATCGGCTGGTTCATTACTGTACAATATCGCTGCATCCGCAGTACGAATCGAAAAGAGAGTCATTGGATGAATCAAGCGCCCTTGAGTAAGCATAAATACATAATCATACTTACCTTTAAGCTGTTGTCGAAGATATATAGGTAACTGAATGAGCGGTGAATTTGACTCCAATTTCCGGATAACTGGCGCTTCTGGCAATGATCTGGGATGCACAAGAAGATAATCGACCGCACCTGTTTTTAAAGTATAATCTCCCATGGGCTTGAGTGATTTCCGCTCGTAATCAATTAATAATTGATCTACAGATCTGTCTTTCTCCAACTTCAAAATGATATCGTCCTGTCCGAGTGCATAACTCAGACGTGGCAAGCCCATACAAGGTAGTTCTACAACAGCTATACTATTCTTTTTGGATAATGGCTCTACAACACGTAGCAACCCTTGTACGGCATCCCCACCTGCAAGATTCGAAAAGGAAATAAATTTAGTTTCTATATCAATGCTCATGTTCACACCTCTTAACCCCGTTGTTATTAAATAGACTGTATCCAAACGCCATCTTTAAAATCCACAAAACCGCCAGCGTAGCTGCTGATTAGGCATCTACATACTTCCTTTTCCATGCTTCAATAACATTGTTAGTCTCACATTCACTGAAGCTGCCGCCGATGACGTTCACACAATCAGACGTTTCAACAAACAGGTAGAACGGCTTGCCGTTTACTCTGCCTTTTGCTTCATTTTCATCACCAGATATGAATTCGATCAACTTTGTTCACTCCCATCAATCAATGATTCCTTAGAGCTTTGACCTAATGATTTTTTTACTTTTGCCCATTCCCTCATCAGGTTTTCAATGGTATTCTTATGGCCATTCCAAAAAATCTCTTCCTCCAATCTATTGATATACTGATCAAATTCATTAATTTTTTCGTGAATATTCGGGTTTTCCTCCGGTATCGGCTGCTGATTTTGAATGGCCATAGTTATTGCCTCATAAACTGACACCCCATTAATCGACCTCTTTATATTGCTAAAGAGATAATATTCAGTATCCGTATATACTCTTGTTGTCTTATTCATCTGAAATGGATACCCATTCCGTTCAAGCAGCAGTGACCATCTCCTAAGTGTCCTGTCAGCGATCCCAAGAGATTCTGAAATTTCTTTCAAGGAGTATTCCTTCACAGGCTCACCTACTTTCTTCAAAAAGAAAACCGCCCCATACATTCATGAGGCGGTTCGTTTATTTATTATTCGATGTTATAAGAATAGCATAAAAAATCATTCACAACGTTCTAAATGTGTACTGAAAAAGTATGATAAAAATCTTGTGATAATCAAGATACTACTGAACAGATTCGTTGTAGAAATGAGCATGTAGCCGATGGCCGTCCTGGGCTGCAGGTAACCCGAGCAGCTGCCTTGCGGATCCGGAAGACGTACCAGGAAGGTAGGATGCCGGCTGCTGCCGATATAGCCGGTGGCCATCCTGGGGCTGCAGGTCACCGGAGCAGCTGCCTGCAGATCCGGAAGACGTACCAGGATGCTAGGGTGCCGGCTGCTGCCGATGTAACCGATGGCCGTCCTGGTTGCTGCAGGTCACCGGAGCAGCTGCCTGCGGATCCGGAGGACGTACCAGGAATGGGTGTGCCGGCTGCTGCCGATATAGTCGGTGGCCGTCCTGGTTGCTGCAGGTCACCGGAGCAGCTGCCTGCAGATCCGGAAGATGCACCAGGATGTTAGGGTGCCGGCTGCTGCCGATGTAACCGATGGCCGTCCTGGTTGCTGCAGGTCACCGGAGCAGCTGCCTGCGGATCCGGAGGACGTACCAGGAATGGGTGTGCCGGCTGCTGCCGATAGAGCTGGTGGCCATCCTGGGGCTGCAGGTAACCCGAGCAGCTGCCTTGCGGATCCGGAAGACGTACCAGGAAGGTAGGATGCCGGCTGCTGCCGATGTAACCGATGGCCATCCTGGGGCTGCAGGTAACCTGAGCAGCTGCCTGCAGATCCGGAAGACGTACCAGGATGATGGGCAGTTGGCAGGTATCTTATGAATCAATCCTTTAATTCTCTTACTTATACATTTTCTGAGTTCTCCAGATACTCCTGGATCTGATCCTCATCCCAAGCAATGGTGTATCCACTTCTGGAGCTCAATGGAGGATTAAGAAAACCTTCTTCTACCAGTAACTTCATATTATTTAAAACTGTTTCCTTACGCATGCGCAAGACTTCCCTTATCTCACCGGATCTTGTGCTACGAGTCCTGCATATATAGACCTTCATATCATTCAGTGTACGATCCACATCATCTTGTTTGTCCCTATCACCGATCCATGGTTTCATTCTGAGATTATGATCAAACTCGCCACTTAACAGACCTTCGCGCACCATTCGCTCGACATGCCTGGAAGCTCGCGATAAGTCCATTGGGTAATGTTTATCTATGATGGCCATATTAAATCCACCTTGTTTCTTGATAACATCCACAAAGCGCTTGTATTCATCGGGTTCATCTTCATTGCCTGATTCATTAAAATCCCAATCATCGTTTCGTGAAGAAATATCAGTTGAATCCTTCATTTCTTCATCTGGATCCAGAGTGATAGGTTGAGGCACTTCAACCCTTAAAGACAATTGTCCCTCACTTTCTTCAAAGCTTTGAGGACTATCATCATCCTGGTTGTCAGATACGTCTTCATGATTACTTTGTGTAACAGGGTTCGTGACCGGTTTGGGAGTGAATTTCCTCTCTTGTTGCCAATACTTTTTTAGATGTTCAATAAATTCATTCATTTCATCATCATCTGCACTGATAGCTGCAGATTGAAATCTGATTTGATTTCCACCATTCAGCATAACTACACCATCACCACCGCCCAATAAATCATGATTTCCGTTGTCCATTACCGTTCGGAAATCGTGATTACTTACGAGTTGAAAAGCGATACGAGATGGCAAATTAGCCTTAATTGTACCCGTTACAACGTTCACACTTGGACGTTGGGTTCCCATAATAATATGAATCCCTGCTGCTCTGCCCATTTGTCCGAGTCTTGCAACCGCATCTTCTACATCTTCTCCTGCAACCATAGTTAGATCTGCATACTCATCAATTACGGCTACAAGATAAGCCATTTTAGAGTTGGGATGGTTGCGATTGTATTGTTTAATGTTCCTTACGCCGGCTTTGGACATCTTCTCATATCGGTTTTCCATTTCAACAACAAGTTTCCCTAAAGCTATACTTGCTCGTTTTGGATCAATCACAGGTGGGCACATTAAGTGTGGCATGCCGTTATACATGTGAAATTCAACCATTTTCGGATCGATTAATAAAAACTTGACTTCTTCGGGCGTTCGAAGTGACATCAATGATGTTAAAAACGTGTTTATACAAACGGATTTACCAGATCCTGTGGTTCCAGCAACTAACAGATGGGGTAATTTTGCAAGATCGAGTATCATGGTCTTGCCCTGCATGTCTTTCCCTAAAAGAATAGGTAATTCTGCATTCAAACCATAGGCAATCAAATCCTGGACAACATCCCGCATATAAACGAATGCTCTCTTTTCATGAGGGACAACAAAGGCAGCTGCACTAGCATGATCGCTAGCTTCAACTGAAAAACCTCGGTGATGACCAATGTGATTTGCCAAATCTTCTCTTTTTTTGACCAGATCAGTTAACTGAAGCTTATTAGAAAGTCGAAATGAGACTTTCTGTAAGGTAGGGCCTGAATCGATCCCGAGTATCTCGGGAGGCTCCTCCATTCGTAATCCAGCAAGCTGAATTGCATTCATAATGATGTTGCCGGCTGTTTCTTCTGTAAGTGACTTAGTGGGTAATGGCCGTGGATTCACTGGCAATGTAGTTAACGTTGCTGGTAGGGCCATACCGGAGTTTTTGAAACTATTGCTGCCCTTTGTTGATTCTGACACTACGTTTTTGACCCCATCGACAATCGCACCTACCACCGGTACAGTAGAAGCTTCAACAACAGATTTGCCTTTATGAATTATATTGCCTGTTCTATTTTTTAATCTTTGCCTATGAGTCCACATATATTTTATTAATTCTGGTATAGCTACAGTGACAACCCAAGTGATTGCGGCATATTTGAGTACCATACGCGCTATCTCTTCAATCTGTATAGGGAGACCTAAAAATATACCAGCAAGACTGATCAGTGCAGCAATCCCTGTTATTCGGGTTACATACATGGAAAATGACTCTTTTTTTGTCTCATCCATTACACTAGCCTCCTGTCAAAGTCCTTATTAGATCCCGTAGATAAGCTGAGAAATTGGACGCATTTTCTTTTACCAACGGCCACCAAGAGCTAGATTCAGTGGACAAGAATACATAAACGTCCTTTATATTTTTAAATAGGACAAAAAGTAAAAAAATCCCGAGCCCTTTGAACAACCAGGACGGAATTTTGAAGCCATTCTCTCCTCTTTTGTGTGATATCCATAAAATAATACCGATAATAACTGCGATTAATCCCAAGGCTACATACCTCCTGAAAGTAAAATATTATAAAACTTACTAACTCCTCTCCACCAGCCCTGATGTTCGGCGTAAAACCCTCGCGGATTCTCTAGCGAGGACAGCCATTGAATCGAATTATAACCAGGAGGACGATCTTGCGATAATTTAACAATCGTATCCGCAGCAATTCTTGCCGACTGCTCCGTGGTTAAAGTAGCGCCTTTTCCTTTACACCAACACCCAAAAACATTCCACGGATTTTTGACTATCAATGATGCATGATTATTATTTCGAGGAACAAAGCTTTGTTCTTGACCAGTAATTGCAATCAAAAGATGAGGATCCACGTTCTTGTCTTTTCCTGCACGATCAATCATCTCAAGAATACTGCGGTCAGCCAGGGCAGAATTTTTCTTATTTAGATAAGCTAAGACATATTCAATATTCAACGGCCGATAAACCAACTCACCAGATTGATTCACCCCGTTCCCTGATCCTGGTCCCGAGCTTCCTGGTGGCTGGACATAATTTAAAGGATTTACAGGATTTCCGTTTAGCTCAACTTGAAAATGCAAGTGTTCCCCCGTTGATGTGCCAACCTTCCCAACTCCAATAAATCCGATTTTCTGCCCCTTTTCCACCTGACTTCCCGGAGTGACATCCATTTTTGCTTCAAGGTGTCCATAAATCGAAACAAGGCCCCCACCATGATCGATATAAATAGCTTGTCCATATCCGCCGACAGGACCGGCGACCAACACAGTTCCAGCTGCCATCGCATAGATTGGCTGGCCACCGGTCTTCCCAGGACCTGCAGCTATATCAATGCCCTTGTGCATCTTTACGGTATTGAACAAGTCTCGAAAACCAAAAGTAGAAGTGATTCGATCAATAGACGGCACCGGCCACGCATATGCGGTGCCGTCAACATCCAATTGATCAGGAACCGTCCAGTCGTATCCATAAGATGGATCCGGATTCCTTAGCTGCTCTGGATCAGCAAATAATAAAAACGGCAAGAAGAGGATCAAAATAAACAGTACAAGCAGTAGTAGTATACCTAGAATAGTAAGCAGAGCAGGGGAAAGGGATAAAAGCAACCTTGCTAAAGGTTTCTTCTTGCCTGTCAGCTGAGGATCTGCACTCATACCTCCACTCCTATCCCGTCTCTTTCAAGCCACGTGTTTTATAAAGTTTTGCTTCTCTTTCAGGTACGTGCATGATCAGCTCATCATATTTCTTGTGATACTCCAATATGTAGCAGTTAGTATCCTCATTACCTGATATTCGTTCTTCAATCTCTTCTGGTAGATCCACTTTAGAAGACAATTCGCGGACAGCCGATTGTTCCAAATAGAAGTAAACACGTATATTTGTATTTTCATACATGCCTACTCCTTTAGCAGTTTCTAACAGTACTGATGGTGCATTTAGAGCCAGAATCATCATGCCATTTTGCTTCCGTATCGCTGTAAACCATTTGAAAATGTAATCTCTCAGTTCAACGTTTTTTAGCTGTCTTTGCCCTTCATCAACTAATACTGCCGAAAAATAAGCACCCTCAATTCTTAGTAAATGGATTGAAGCATCAACAACATCAAAAGACATAGACATTTTAATCTGTGCCTGTTTTGTAGACTCGTCTTTTCTGTTCTCATCTTCCTCTCCGGATCCAACCCGATAAACGATTAAAGGAGCCTTGTTCTCAAAACTTAAAGGCTCCTCCACTTTAAATAGATCATTATAAATTCCAATGAAGTAAATTTTGATCTTATCAAATACACTTTTAGCATCCAGATTAGTTGCAGCAGCTTCCTGAATCTCAGCGAACATTCCATGAATGGTTGGTCTAGGCCCCGTAGGATTGTTCCAGGTCTCCCTCTGATCCTTGTAGATCCCAGCCTTCTTATAGACCCTTTTAATTGCTTCCCCAACCTCATATACTTCCTGACTATTCAAGCCACCAGCGAGCAGAGAAGTAGTTCTTACACCATTGTTCATGGCCCTTGAATATCGCTGCCGATTATATTTCACACATTCTCTGTCAATTTCCTTTATTGCCGGCATAATCGTGAGTGGCTCAAAATATCTACCTTCATCTGTGGTATGGTCGATATAAGTTCCCCCGACCTCCATACAAAGGTCATACCATTCCCCGTCCAGGTCAAAGACAAAAACGTGAACACCCTCATCCAATAAAGATACGACTAAAGCTTTCAAAAAAAAGCTTTTTCCTTGACCCGTCTTCCCAAGTACCATTAAATTTTGTGCTCTAGGATCATCTGGATCGCAAAGATTAATAAAACAGAATCCCCCATCTTCAGTTCTACGTCCGAAATATATACCATCCGTTTCAGAGAAGGTTCCACTCGTCATTGGATACGTTCTAGCTGCCACTGAGTCCATCGTAACTTGGCCATAGTGTTCCTTATTAAAGAACTCACTAGCAACCGTATAAGGATCATGAGCTGGTGAAGTTTGACGCATAGCTTCAACTTGTTCACGTTTTAATTCATCAAGTTCACCACTCATATTATCAAACCATGTCTTCAGACTAGATTCAGCTGCTTCCAATTGGTGAAGCTTAGGAGCAGAGATTGTTAAAAACGTTTGTATCTCAACTAATTTCCGATCATCTGATGTCTGAGAATCTCTGAGAGCAAGTATCGTGTCTCGGGCTGCGAGTTCTTCTGGTCTGGCTGGATCCAATTCAGTAGCTGAATCTATGTTTTGTTTTAGTCGCTTGAGCTTATTTTTCATTGACCATCCAAATTTCAAATCACTGGAGGCATAACGGATAGTCTTTCGTAGCGTAGCACCTTCCCTTTTAACAACATCATCGAGTGCGTTTAGGTAACCGGCAAGAATTACCGGTGTATACCGTTTAATAACTAAGACCCTTACAAAGTGCCCATTTTGCGAATCCTTCCCATCAATTGCATTTACAATGATGTGCCGGTCACGCTTTTCCCATTTTTTTATTATCCGTTTGGCATTGGCGAGCATTGATTCCCCTCCATTTCCTGAACACAAAAAGAAGACCTAGCATGTGCATCCAACGCAATAGGTCTTCCCTGAAACAAATATTTATTTGCGGCATTAAAATGTGGAAATTCATGTTCAAAAGTTAAGCTATATTTGTCTTTAATTAACTGCGACATACGCTTTTTCATTTCAGTATCACATTTGTTTAACCATAGCTTTCCGTGCCAATCATCAACAAAGTTTTCCCATTGTAACCAGTGATGGTAATCGCAGTCTACCACTCCAATAGCTTCATAATCAAAGATCAATTCATCTCTGGAAGGATAGTTCCAAGGCAAATCCACTAAGACAACACCATCGGTACGATGTCTTTCAATTATTTGCTTAACCTCTTGTATGGATGGATATTGCTCTGGACAAATGATTTGTAAGTTTGAAACATGCCTGGATTCCCACTTCTCCCATCCAGCCATATCATAAGACTGTAGAACAGGGTTCAATACGGTCAGTGTTCCCCGATCCTTTGCTAAATCAATTAACGTTACTTGAACTCCCGATTCTCCAGCTATTGTAGCAACGTTGGCAGATAGGAACGTTTTTCCGGTTGCTGCAGGTGCGGTTATGATTAGAACTTTATCATGCAATTCGACAGTTTTAGCATTAGGTGGAACATCTAACTCTAAGACTGTTTCCGATACCTCTAATCCACCTATCTCTTCAATCTTCGAATCATTCTCTGATACATCTTTTGCTTTTGACTGTGGTTTCCTTCTGATTTTTATTTTTTCATACAAGCTACTTAATTTCCCAGGGAGCACATCAGATGCTTTTTTCACAACCTTCATTATCCAAGGCCCTACTGCCTTGCATCGTTCTATTAACTTGGCCATGAGAGCTAATATTTTGCCTTTTTTAGCCCGTTTTTGCTTTGTAGATTGCTTAGATGTCTTTTCAGTTGTTACGGCTTGTAAGGCCGTCTGAATCGCATCATCTTCGGTGCTATTCTCTTCAACCGACTCGCTATCTGAATCTTCAGCAAATAAGACCAACTTTTTGTCCGGAGTAGAAACCTCTTCATCGGTTTCATCCTTACTCGTTATTTCATTTTCAACAATATCGGGATCATCCCATTTACCATCATTCATCTTCCAATCCTCCCAAGACCGGCGATCCCACCAACGAGCCATCAGTTCAGGCACAGAATAACCAGACATTAACGTTGTATCATTCCCACTAGCATGGAAATTCCCGATGACTCTTTCATATTTTTCACGAATACCAGCCATAAACCTTAACTTTTTTATATCAGCTGGCTTCATATCTTCGGTTTCCTGTTCCTGCTCTCTAAGATTTACTCGATGCTCATCAATGCTAAGAGTTAAATGGTATTCACTCTTAAGAGCTTCCCCGTTTTCCGCTAGATGCTCCCATAAAGCTATCCTATCTAATCTCAGTTTATGAATACCTTTAGAAGCCGCAGGCTCTTGACGCTTGCGCTTCCAATAATCCAATCTAAAATCAGGAATCTTTTCAGACGTGATAGATGCTGTGAAACCTTCTCTGACTATTCCACGCAGAAAATTCTCAAATGCTGAAATTCTCCTCTTTTTCTGTCCATAAATAGCGGTCTGCCAAGGTGGAGAACTGATTTCTGAGACAATATGGACTACTTTACCACTACGGTATAACCAGCTATCTTCTTCAATATTGAGTAACTGCTTAAAGTCTTCACCAGATCCCTCACGTTTTGTTCGAAAATCCCGAATATACCGTTTACGTCTATAAGGCCATTTCCGGAACCTACTAATCACGTTGAATAAAAACACTATTAGGATCCAAACAATTTTTCCCCAAACCGCAAATGGTAAAATATAAGAGAATAACGCACCAATCATTAACGTGTTCCCGATGATCCAAATAATGTCACGTAAATTCAGTCCGATAAACTCTACATCTTCCCTGATGTCTCCCATCATAGTTGCCTTTAATAATCGTTCTTCCTTTTCGTGAATATCATCCAACAAGACTCATCCCCCCTTTACTCTTTTTTGCCGGTAGCAGAATTTCTTTTGCTATGTTCGTGTAACATATCTGCTTTAAATTTCTCGAAGCTGCCCATATCCATACCATTGATAGGAGGTTGCCCATGATCTACAGGCACTCCATCCTTAATGACATATACTTTTCCGTTTTTTGCTTGCCAGAAAGGAATTCTACCCTTCCTATATGCTTCAAATTGAGCTTCGAAATCTTTCTTATATTCCTCTGGAATATAAATATGCGATTGATCTGGTGCAATTTCTATCTTATCTGCCCAAGATACTTGCCCTGACTGTCTCCATTCGTTAACCATGTCGTTTGCAAACTGAGAGTGTCTTGGGAAATCTATTCTAGGCTTTTCTTTCAATTCCGATAACATTCCCTCCAGCACCTCATTAATTTCATCCATATGATCATTAGGAATCAGCAATTTTCCATTCTCCAATAACAAATCTTGAGACCATGTATATTCGTCTCTATTCGTTATTTGGGTATACGCTTTCTGGGCAAGAGCAGGATCTAGTTTTGTCTCTGTATAAACAGATAGTTCTTCCTCAACGGTTTTTAAGGCTTTCTGAGATTTTTTATTATCATGGATAGCTATAGTCTTTCTTGAATCCATATCCACTACTAAATCATCTCTACCTACACCGTCAGTTATATTCGATGTGTCGAAGCCCTCCTCTTTAAGTTTATCGACCATCGCAGGTGTTTCTCCCTTTAAGAAGAGATAGCCGGTCTCTTCATTCCACATGACATCATCCTCGTACTCTTCATTAAGGAGTTTCAGTTGTTCTGACATACCAGCTCTTTCTTCGACCGGCACATGTAGTAATTTCCCCATCTCGAAGCCCTTATCTGATAAAGTATCATAAATATTTAATCCGGATGATTTTATCTCCGATGATCCAAGTTCTACTTCAAACACCTCTGTTGCAATCACGTTTCCAGAGTCTTCAATCCATTTTTCCGGTGCTGTATATTGAACACCTTGTAGTGCTTCTGAAGCCCCGCCAGTCAGCGAAGAAGCCATAGTTTGTAGAGAGACACTACGTTGGTTTCGTAATCGTTCCCCTGACTCTTTTAAATTCTCACTTGATTTAGACCAATCCATAGCTTTCTTTTGCATACCTTCAGATCCCATACGTTTCCCAAGATTGGATAGTGCTGAGGATCCTTTCATGCCCCACTCGCCCATCTTCTCAATCGCAGTTGCTCCGTCTAGGGTTAGTGGTTTGGTCATGGCTTTAAAAACAGCCTTCATCCAAAAGAAATAGAAAAATACGATCAATGCTAATCCAGAAACTATAGCCATAAATATCGGTGGTATACCAAGCGCTGATAAGAAGCCTTCCCCTTTGGACCATTGAGTTTGTTGTTGAACAAACACAGACCAGTGTAAGCTACAAAACAAGCCGACAAGAACACTTCGAGTATATAAATTAAAGAATCCCATCATGGCTTCATATTTTCCTGTAAAAGCAGTATAAGAGATCCAAACACATACGAATATAGCCAGCGCTATCAAGAGCAGCTGCTTAACCAAAACAATCAAATACAAAGGAAGTACATTCAACAAACTATACATGATAAGGGTAAACACTCCCCCTGGAGTCTCTACCACTACTTGTCCCAATGTCTGTCCTGCGTATGTCGGATCTGTTATTCCATCGACACCAACAATTAACGCTTTGAGAACTTGCTGACCATCTAAACCCTGATATTGTATGTTTTTTGTACCTAGAATTCCCTGGATCATCTCCTGCGAGAACCAGTTCACCCCTACATTCAGAATATTCAGAATCGTTAAACTGAAATAGGTGACGATAAAGCACACTAAAAACACCTTTATTAGACTTTTCAATTCCTTCTTACCAGAAATCACCCTGGCCGTCAGCCATAATAGAGCCAGGAACAAGCTAGCCATCCCCAGGATCATAAAGATCGACCATCCCTTATGAACACTGTCCATTTCAGCTATGTGCGGAGTAAATAAATACCCCTTTGCAAACGCGTCATATAATGGAGACATGGCTTCATCGATGGACATTACAATGAATCCCTCTATAGCGTCTTTGATAAGCTTTCCGGACATCAAATCCTTAAACGTCTGCAATAGCTCATCAATTTTCTGCAGTAGGTCATATACAAAGTCGGGCATTAACCACCCACCTTTACTGCCGTCCTCTTCTCCTTCCTCGACCACCTCTCCATCTTCGTTATATTGTTGTCCTTGGTCTATTTCCGAGGCTGCTATCTCAACTACTCCACTTGATACTGCCTCTACAGTTCCCATTGTGGAAGAAAGGCTTACAAACAAAACTAAGGCAGCTAAACATCCTATGAACCACTTACTTATTCGGTTGATCATTGCGCCCCCCAGTAAGCAATAAGATTATATATTTCTGAAACAAAAACAATTAAAGAGCCTGACATGAAAATGATGAGTAATAAAAAAGCACCGCCCATTCGTATCCAAAATTGACGATTGCGAATCGTTTCGGCCCCCCTACTTACATGAAATATGAAGGTGGTAATCTTAAGGATCCACCATATAAAACAAGCCGTGCATAATATAGTCCCAATCGTTCCAAGAAATAAAAGGAACCAGTCAAAACTTTCTACTACTCCATCATCAACTGTATAGATTTTTTTTATGTCAGAAAGATATTTTCCAGACGGATTTACAACACTCCCTGGCTGGTCTTCACAATTTGCACAGATATTCTTTATTTTCAAGTCATAATAATCATTCAACTGGTTCACATCCTTAAATCAGATCAGTGCGCTTTCTTTACAAGGAAGCGCACTGACTAATTCTTTTATTTCGTACCTGTAATGTCCTGATTGTTCGTCCAATCGTAAATACCGGACAAAAACTTGAAGAACGCGCCAGAGAAGAAAAAGAATAGAATCAGGAAAATAACCCCCACTTCTATCCAGAACCATTTATCTTTAATCGATGCTTTACCGGAGGATATTTTCATAACCCGAATAAAGACCCTGATGATTGTAAACAGTAAAGCGCCAATAACAATTATTGAAATCAAAATACTTACTGGAGAAAAGATAAAATCAGCACCGTCCAATATGGACCAATTAAATTTCATTTTTTCGCCCATTTTATCAATCGGATTTTCTGCTGATGCAAACACAGAAATAGGAAGCAAAAATAAGCTCATGATCAGCATCATGAACGTGGTAAAATGTTTTTTCATTGATTCTCACCTTTCGTATTCAATCATTGGAATAATGAAACCTGAGTAAAAATATTGGAGCGTGATATGAACAGAACAATCCATAAAAAAAAGCTGGCACTCCAACAAAATCGAGTTATCCAGCGTTCAGTACTTCCACCATTAACAAACAATTTTAGTGCAATCTTAACTTTTGGAATAATGAGGGACTGGATCCCTTCCCTACCGAAACAATCCCCAAGCAAATGAGCCCACCAGCCAACGATAAAACCATGTATGAGCCCCTGTAACATGTCTGGTAGCTGAGTAGCAAATAAATATAGACCATAAGTAAGCAATGCTGCAAACTCAGGTGTATGAATGATTCCCCGATGCTTAACGATAGGTACAATTAAAAAAGAGCAGCCTGCTACTGCGGCTACCCAATGCCAGTCATATATTCCGTACGCGAGGAGTAATAAAATACCTACTCCACTGAGTATCAGGACCCTTAACTTTGCCGCCAGACCACAAATGATCCCTGTGCCGATCCATAAAGGCGCACTTGAAATCAACCACTCTATTGATCGATCTACTGGACCGTCAAACCACTTCCCACACGCTATTAAAAACACACCTACTAAAAGTGAAAATAAAGAGAGTGTCTTTAATAATTTTCGCCGCGCTGCAGAGAACTGAATTAGTTGACTTATTGTGCCGGTCTTATGATCCAGATCCGGAACTAACCCTCCAACAGCTGCCCCAGCTATTAAAAGAACTGCCGGCATAATATTACTGATAGAGCTTAGGCTTGGTAAAGCAAAGACAACCAGAGTCCCACTTGCCACCGCAAGAGCTACATGACCTTTCTTGTTCATCTGTATACAAACCTCCCTTCTTTATGGTCTAACGTTATAGAGCTTTCAAATTTATTTATAAATATATTTCCACCGCATTCTCATATTCGTAATCACCTCCTTCCAACATAAATGGGTAGCTTCCCAATTAAAGAAAGTTCATGAATCTTCTTCTCTTTCTTTTCGGTAAAATCGGTGATAAAACCCCTTCTAACACTTGATCAGTATCGTCTTGAACATCAAATGGATCACTATGAAATGGGATATTAAACACAGGTCTTCCCCTTAATGCCTCTCCCATTTCCTCTACTGCTTCGTCTCTTGCTAAAGGCATAGTTATACGCCACCGATCCTGCGCGACTTTATTATGTAATTGACAAAACTGCATTATCTCCTTCATTCGCCATTCACTACCAGAGCCAACAAGAATCGGTATATCAGAATCTAAGAATAACTCAGTGTTCTCTTTATGTTGATCCAGGCAACCTAAGTCTAAAACAACGAATCTAAAATCATTAGCTACTGAACGGAGCTGCTGATAAGATGTTGTTTCTTTAAAAAAGGTGACGTTTTTCAATTCAAATCGTGGACGACTTTGATGAAATTGCCCATTCTTTAAGTAATCCAAGAAATGAAAACATGGTTTATGTCCAGCCTCCCATATGGCAACGGGTGTTTTTGTTGCTCTGGAGAGGTAGTTAGCAATCATTATAGAAGTATGAGTCGTACCTGCACCTTCATAAATACCACCAACCCCGATCACATAAGAAACTAGTGAGGGGCTATTGAACGTATCAACAAGGGGGCTCACTTCCTTAACTGGTTCATCAGAAAATAGAGGTTTAACCTGTGAGAACTCTTCACTCAGTTCATCCATCCAATTCAACTCAGACCAAACATGAGCTGCGCCCTCTGATATCCACGATCTGATGTTCCGAGTGTCATTATTTTGGGTTATGACTGCGATATTCATCTGAAATTTCAGGCTTCTAAACTTTTCCAAAACTTCAGAAGCTGCATTATCGCTAACTACTACCACACTAGGATTAAATATCATATAGTTCTGTATTAAATCATTAATCGATTCACAACTTTGAATTTCGATGTGTGGCATACTCAAATCCTTATTTTCAACATCATAAGTCAATATACGCAACGCTTTTCACCTCATTTTTATAATAAAAAAAGCCGCCCCCATCTGAGCGACTTAAAATTCCCTATGAACTTAGAGTAACACAAAAAAACAATCAGTAAGTTAGATCTTAGTACCATAATAGTATGCAAAAAGTATGATTAAATTATATGATATTCAGTTTATATGCTATTTTCATTAAAGTCTGCTTCTTGATGTCGTAATATTTCTGTCTGCCCCAAATCAACTCTTTCATAACAACATTGTCGTACCTTCTCTCTCTGCAGAAATACAGAGCTTTTACCAGATTATATTCATCCGGTTTAAGTTCTTGTAGCACCTTGTTCACCAGATACATAGCTTCATCTAACTCATGAAGGTCTGCTTTTAGTTTATCTAGTCGGTTATAAGCAGTTACTACAGCCGTTTCTGTAGAGGACGATGGAGATCCACCCGAAAATCCACTTGTATACGAATAACTTGCTGTTACTTTTGGCATTTCCACCCCTAGATCTACCGATTTTTCTTTTATTTCATTCTCCAACCATCTGCGTGTATTCATACGTATGTAGTGTTCCTCTAAACGTTCTTCCACAATAGGAACGTATTGTTTTCTTAAGACTCTTGGTATATCCATTTCGATTTGTTCAACGTCCGAGTACGCTTCTAAAATCTTATTATTTCCTTTCTCCTCTAAGAATTTTTCTATGATTTGTGCTTCATTTACCAATTCTAAATCCTTATTAGTTTTCATCAGCCTTTTCAACTTACCATAACGTAGATAGACCCACTCTAAAGGCACCGAGTATACATTCAATTCAGTCAACTGTATATTGTTCATTATTTTCTCCTTTGTTCTTAAGGTTTTATTTTTAGCTGATTCGAATACGTCAGATAAGTCATCAGTTGGAATAGAGAATACAGCTTGTTCGTAATGTAAATCACACTTCTCACACTTGAATTGCGATTCTGTTTCTTCTATGCAATTTGATTCACAAATCATACAAATCACGCTGAAAGCCCCCTCCTAAACCAAACATAAAAATCGATTTTTTACTAAAAAGAATAAACTTTAAAATAATTATTTATTCTTTTCAATAAATAGCAGAAATAGATATGTTATCATCTTCATTTTTTTGCGAATATAGGTATAAAGATTGATTAATTTAGGAGGAGCTCCTTTGGATATTGGGAAACGGATCCGGACAATTCGAAAAAGTAGAAATCTCACCTTAGACAAGGTTCATGAACTCACTAAAATATCCAGGGCCACCTTATCACTATGGGAAACAAACAAAACGCGCCCCACTCTAAACGCATTAGAACGCTGGGCTGAAGGTATAGGTATAGAAGTATGGGATATTTTCTTTGATGCGAGTGAGTTTGAACCCACGCCTGACGAAATGTTAATGCTCGAAATGTTTAGACAATTATCTTCGAGCGATCAGACACACCTACTATCTTTATTAAAAACAATGTCAAAGCGAAGACCCTAGAAGGCGTGTTACGCCTTCTGTTTTTCTCCTATATGTGCAACTTCATTCAATTTCCCCTGAAAGTCTTGAATAAGTTCAGTTAGGTTCTGGCGAGTATGAATATAAGCAATTCCTGTCATTACTAAATGAACATATTCTCTCTGAGATAAGGCAGCATTCACAAATGAAACCAACTCCTCCGAAACTTCCTTTTCTTTCTTCGTCACATAATCTATGTATATCTGCGGAATTGTCACAGTTGTTACGTCACCTATTCTTTTTGGCCTGAATGTTCTTTTGTTAACTGGACCACTGTTTTGCATGTCTTCCCCTCTCTCTATTTGAAATTTTCTTGCCTTATATAATCTGTGGGAGATTATATAGCAGAATAAATAACAATAATAAAAATGCTCCTAGTAAAATCAAAAAGTCTTTATCTCTAAGAGACCCCTTACCACCAACAAGCTTTACAAGCTTAATAAGTAAGGCTATGTAAACCAAGACTATTAACACTTTTACAATGAACATAGAAGTAAGCCTCCAGAACGAGTAAGGACTTTGGAAATAATTTAATTCAAAAAATTATTTAATTTATAATTCTATGAGACTATATTGCCACATCCTTCCTACTTTAATCAATAATAATTTATTGATTTCAATAAAATATATTAGTTCAAATGTATTAGTTTCAATAAATTCTGCCACTTCAACAAACCTTAATAGCCCTTCTGACTCCCTTAATATTTCCTATCAAATTTTCTTCCGATATAATTTAAAGTAGGGTTTTTTATCATTTAAAATAAAAAAAGCACCCCTTAAAGGGATGCTACTCAATTTGTTTTCTTAACTTACCTATTCTTTCAAAATTCGGTTTTTTGGAATCCTTTTTGACTTGATTATCAGGTTCAACTGCTGCCTGTAAATCTTTCTGGTTCGGGAGTGATGGTACCAAATTTCCGCTATTCAGCAGGCCGGACTCAATCAAAGTTTCTATAGCATCATACAGCTTTTTCTTTTCCGGATCTATTGTGATAAGCTTCCCCTCTTGGATCTGTAAACCAATCTCAGTAGCATCACGGAGTTTTTCTTGACGCTTAGGATCTTTGGCCTTATCATCCCACCATTTTACAATGGCATCATTAGCAAGCAACTGAATGCGTTTCAATATCTATCAGTCCTTTGTAGCAGCCACTTGTGACTGTAAATTAGGTATTACATAAAATTTCCCGTATTTGTACATACCTCGTGCCGTTGCAAACTGTGGATCTTCTGGTATTTGGACTCGACGAGTATTCCACTCTTTAAACATTGGGCCCCATTCTTCAATAGGTCCTCCAACACAAACTATTCTGTTAAATAGGTCTGGATCGTCAATGATACCATTCATTTCTGCTATCAAATCCGCAAATACACCTTCTACAGCACTTCTGTAAGTATCGTTAAAACCGGCAACTGGCTCTTTTACAAACTCGAATATTTTTATTTTCTCTTCTTTTTGTGACTCTAACTGACGAGCAACCTCTTGAACATCGATTTGTCGCTTTAAGGTCGTTGATAACCAATCTGCACACCGCTGATATACGTCCCTAAAGGATGTTTTTAGTGTTTCCTTTTTAAGCTTAATGTAGCTCATTTCATCGTATCTGCTTAGATCAGTGGTTCCAAAACCGCAGTTAATCACTAATATATCCTCATTCTCAATATTTTCATCTGCTACGTTTCCATTGTCATCAAAGTAAAGATCATAAAGAATAGCTTCTGTTTCACTCATTGGCTCATATTGAACTACGTTGATTACTTTTCTTTCATCGTTGATATGTACCTTATGTAGGTCAAAGAGAACCTCATTTAATTGCTTCCTTACATCTGGATTGTGGTAGTCGTAAGCAGGTGTGGATGTAATAAGCAATATAGGGACCATATCCGGAGCATTTTCAACAGCTTGAGCTAAACCGATTTTGGCATAGTAAGAAAACATTTTTTGTGAATAGCGCTGCAAGCTATCTCTTGCGTGAATCGGAATAGGTGTGAGCTTATATTCTTCAATAGCATCATACCCTACCAGCCATTGTTGCGGATCCGACTCAACTTGGTATGCTGTGGCGCTTTTCTTTTTATTCATACGTGATTGTTCAGGTGGTGCTTCATATCGACCAATTACCGCTTCATAATATTTACGTTTCACTGTATCCGAAATAATTTTATTACCACCGTTACCTGTATCCATAGAAACTACATGTGTTGGTATTTCCTTTTTACCCATTATAATACCTCCATTACACAATGTTTGTTGTTTATTACACAACATCATCATAACACACAGCCCCAAATTACACAACTATTTTATTTTATTGTGTAATATAATCAATCCCGTGCCTTTTTGTTGTGTAATCAGTCATTATAAATACACACATTTGAGGGTTTGAGTGTGTATTCTGACTTTCATAATACACACTCCATTTATTTAGCGCTTAGAATTAGTCAAAGCTTACCGTTTTCCTACCATTTTCCGAGTCTTCGTTCGGATTCCCTCCCCAGCAGACACAACTGGACTCTCCAGGATACGGCCATTCTTAGGGCCATTAGCATCTGCTGAGGATGGCCATCATCCTCGCGTCCTCGTCCGGACTCCCTGTGTAGTTATCACGACCGGACTCTCCAGGACATGGCCATTCTCAGGCCATTGGTATCTGCTCAGGGCGGCCATCATCCCTCGTCCTCGTCCAGATTCCCTGCGCAGGACACTGGTCGGGTGACATCGATCATAGCAGGTAATATAAAAGCAAAAAAAAAAGAAAACTTTCAACTTAGCAAAAGTTCTCCCAAAATAAACCACTATATTTCTTCCATTCCAGTTATAGAATCAAAGTATCTAATCAAATCGTCATCATCACTCTCTCTTAACGACTCATCAATCATTCCAATGAGCGCCCCATCATAATCTGCTGGTGCAGTAACAATTGTTTGTCGATGAAGTTCATCTTTAGTTTGATAAATCCTATCCCCTTCATCATTTTTTTTTGCATAATAGAACGTTAAATTTTGATAATAGAGTTTGTCTGTAAGTTCAAATGCCAATTACATTACCTCCTATAAAACTTTAAGGACATTCGCAGAGCAGCCATTCGGCTATTCTGCAGCAGCCGGCACCCTAGCATCCTGGTGCGTCTTCCGGATCCGCGCAGCTGCTCGGGTTACCTGCAGCCCCGGGACGGCCACCGGCTCTATCGGCAGCTGCCGGCACCCTAGCATCCTGGTGTGTCTTCCGGATCCGCGCAGCTGCTCGGGTTATCTGCGGCCCCGGGACGGCCACCGGCTCTATCGGCAGCTGCCGGCACCCTAGCATCCTGGTGCGTCTTCCGGATCCGCGCAGCTGCTCGGGTTACCTGCAGCCCCAGGATGGCCACCAGCTATATCAACAGTAGCCGGCACCCTAGCATCCTGGTGCGTCTTCCGGATCTGCAGGCAGCTGCTCGGGTTACCTGCAGCTTCAGGATGGCCATTGGCTACTG
>NZ_JBCMXJ010000001.1:0-155316 GCF_050475945.1 Paenibacillus solani | reverse complement strand
TCGAATCCCTCTCTCTCCGCCAGCAAGGACTTTATATACGGCCCGTTGGTCAAGGGGTTAAGACACCTCCCTTTCACGGAGGTAACAGGGGTTCGAATCCCCTACGGGTCACCACTATTATTACTTGCATCAGGGGATGAGAATCCCGTCGGTTCGTCGGAGGATAACTTCGTAAGCGTAGGCTTCACAGTCTCGAACGAAGTGAGAGTACCCCCTACGGGTCACCACTTATTTTATCTTTAAACCAGATATGGAGGCTTAGCTCAGCTGGGAGAGCATCTGCCTTACAAGCAGAGGGTCAGCGGTTCGATCCCGTTAGCCTCCACCATAATTCATCCCCAAAAAGTGAAGCTCATGCTTCGCACAAAATTCCGATTACTTTTAGGGGACCCCATACAAGCAACCCTTTTAATGACGCGGGGTGGAGCAGTTCGGTAGCTCGTCGGGCTCATAACCCGAAGGTCGTAGGTTCAAATCCTGCCCCCGCAACCAATTACTATCGCTCAGGCGATAATGCCTCGTGGAACTGTGGTGTAGAGGCCTAACATGCCTGCCTGTCACGCAGGAGATCGCGGGTTCGAATCCCGTCAGTTCCGCCATTCTTATTATTTAAGTAAGAGCCATTAGCTCAGTTGGTAGAGCACCTGACTTTTAATCAGGGTGTCGAAGGTTCGAGTCCTTCATGGCTCACCATCTTTACCAATAGATTTTAAAAACGGTATATGTATTGTTTTGCGGACGTGGCTCAGCGGTAGAGCATCGCCTTGCCAAGGCGAGGGTCGCGGGTTCGATTCCCGTCGTCCGCTCCATTATGCGCCCTTAGCTCAGCTGGATAGAGCGTTTGACTACGAATCAAAAGGCCGGGAGTTCGAATCTCTCAGGGCGTGCCATTTTTTTAAAAATGTATACTTGTTTATAAATGTAATTTTACTGTGCCGGTGTGGCGGAATTGGCAGACGCGCGCGACTCAAAATCGTGAGGGAAACCGTGGGGGTTCGAGTCCCTTCACCGGCATTTATTAACGGGATGTAGCTCAGCTTGGTAGAGCACCTGGTTTGGGACCAGGGGGTCGCATGTTCAAATCGTGTCATCCCGATTCACGAAAGACTGCTTTCATTCATTTGAAAGCAGTCTTTTTTTATTGATTCAATCTGGAGTGGATGTCATCTCTCAAAATCAAATGGCTGAATAATTTGGCAGTGTCTCGGTCACAATATGAAAAACATTGAATAGAAGGGGATTGCCTTGAGTGTTTTTCATTTCTTTAAGAAACTGTTCAGAAAACGTTGGAGACGCTGGAGACGTGCGATTTGGTCTTGTGCTATTGTATTGATTGTGTGCGCCTCGTTGTGGTCCGTTCAGAATATTAAAGAGCAGACCAAGAAGCTGCTCACAGCCGCATCCGATGAAACACCTTTGGCTTTAGAGACGATGCATTATTTGCAAATCGAGGATCATAAACAAAAAGAGCGAATGCAGGATCAAAGAGCATTCATGCAGAAGCTGAATGCCTCAAGAGGAAAGAAACGTGTTCATGTCCGGATCACTTACGTATGTGGCATTGAAGAGCAGGATTTAGGTAAGCTTACTGCGGATGGTATTTATGAAATGATGAATAAAAATCCTTTATGGCAGGGTCGCTTGGATAAAAAAGGTGAGGTCTGGCTAGAGCAAAATGTTTCTGACCTTTCGCCGACTTGTAAGAGACAAGCCTATATCAGCATGGATGCCAATGGTAACTTAACACTATTTGATGGCCCGCCGGAAGAAGAGAAAGTGATGAAGACATTTTTCCAACTGGATATTGGTTCGATGGAGTCCTCATTGCCTAAAGATGTACTCAAACAGCTTGAGGAAGGCATTCGTGTCCAGGATATGGACGAATTTAACAGTGTTTTATCAACTTTTAGTGACTATGCACGAGATATGGCTGAAAATGTCATGAACCCCAATCCATAAAAACATTGGAGACAGGAGTAGAGCTGCCCGGAATCATTCGGGCAGTTTTTTTGTGCTCGTACAAGTTACTTAAGGTGGCTCAAGGTAAGGGATATACAACTGTCCGTAAAGGATCAAAGTTTTTCCTCATTTAAGGTCGATCTTTTGTTATAATGAGAGAACGATACATATGTTCGCTTCATCAGAGGAGAGATTGGTTTGCGCATTTTAGGAATCGACCCGGGCATCGCGATTGTGGGATTCGGGTTTATAGATAAGATTGGAAGTAAAGTCACACCGGTGCAGTATGGGTGTATCCAGACGGAAGCACATACGCCGGATGAAGAGAGGCTTCATCATGTGTATGAAGGTATGACGCAGCTTATTGATAAGTATAAACCTGACGCTGTCGCTTTCGAGAAATTATTCTTTAATCGCAACGTGACCACGGCAATGTCCGTTTCTCAGGCGAGAGGAGTTCTTATCCTTGCAGCAGTCCAGCAGGGGCTTCCTATTGCGGAATACACGCCAATGCAGGTGAAGCAAGCCATTGTCGGCTATGGTAAGGCGGAGAAGAAGCAGGTACAGGAAATGGTCAGGATGTTCTTGAAGCTGCAGAGCATTCCCAAACCTGACGATGTGGCGGATGCACTGGCCGTGGCAATCTGCCACGCACATTCCTATACACTTAATTCCAAGTTAAATGAGGTATTGCGAAAATGATCGATTTTTTACGGGGACAGGTTGTCCACTTAGAGAGTGAATATATTGTACTGGATGTTCAAGGGGTAGGATATCGGGTATTCTGCCCGAATCCGTATGCCTTTGCCAAAACTGAGGGAACCATTACGGTGTTTACCCATCATCATGTTCGTGAGGATGCTATCCTGCTGTTTGGTTTTCCAACGCGGGAAGAGCAGAAATTGTTTCGCAAACTGATTGAAGTTTCGGGAATCGGTCCGCGAGTAGCTTTAGGCATATTGGGCGGAGGATCACCAGAGCATGTGGTTTCTGCAATTTATCAGGAGAATGTATCCTTCTTGATTAAGCTTCCGGGCATCGGTAAAAAGACAGCGCAGCGCATGATCCTGGACCTTAAGGATAAGCTGGAGGGATTTGGCGATGCAGCGATGATGACAGGGCTTTTTGCTGTTCAGGAACCTGAAGCGGAGGATGGCGGCTCAGCGTGGTCCGAGGCACGTGAAGGATTGAAGGCACTTGGTTATACGGACAGTGAGCTGGATAAGGTGTGGCTTAAGATTAAGAATTCGACGGCAAGCGGTGAATCCGTCGATGTACTGATGAAACGGGCACTGCAGCAGCTGTTTGTCGGCTAGAGGACGCTGCAGAGAGGAGATTTATAGATGGACGATCGAATTATTTCTGCTAACCTGATGATGGATGAACAGGCGGTCGAGCTTAGCCTGCGTCCACGTTATTTGGCTGAATATATAGGACAGAATCAAGTTAAGGAAAATCTTAAGGTATATATAGAAGCAGCAAAAATGCGCAGTGAGGCGCTCGATCACGTGTTGCTTTACGGTCCTCCGGGACTCGGCAAAACGACGCTGGCCAATATTATCGCCAATGAGCTTGGCGTTAATTTGAGGACGACGTCCGGTCCGGCAATCGAACGTCCGGGAGATTTAGCGGCGCTTCTGACCAATCTGCAGGAAGGAGACGTCCTGTTTATAGACGAGATCCATCGACTGCATCGAACGGTTGAGGAAGTGATGTATCCGGCGATGGAGGATTTTGCGCTGGATATAATGATCGGCAAAGGGCCGAGCGCACGCTCGGTTCGTCTGGATCTGCCGCCGTTTACTTTAATTGGTGCCACTACACGGGCTGGCTTGCTCTCAGCGCCGCTGAGGGATCGTTTTGGTGTCGTAAGCCGTCTGGAATTTTATACGGTGGACGAGCTGAGTTACATTGTGTCACGCAATGCCGATCTGTTGGGGATCGAAATTTTGGGAGAGGCTGCAGAAGAAATTGCTCTAAGATCACGGGGGACTCCTCGTATTGCCAATCGTCTCTTAAAACGGGTGCGTGATTATGCCCAGGTACGAGGCGATGGTATGATCACGCCTACCATCGCTCAGGAAGCGCTGAAGATGCTGCAAATCGATCCGATGGGTCTGGATTTTATTGATCACAAAATGTTGAACGCCATGATAAGCAGCTTCCGCGGAGGTCCCGTGGGACTTGATACGATAGCTGCAACCATTGGAGAAGAAAGTCAGACGATTGAAGATGTTTATGAGCCCTATCTTCTACAAATCGGTTTCTTGCAACGTACACCGAGAGGACGGGTTGTAACGCCAACAGCCTATCAGCATCTGGGCATTCCTTTTCCGGAGGACCGTCGATAGTTCGTTATGATTACCCATTCATACTTTTAAACCCGTAGGAGGAACGACGTAAAATGGACAGAAACTGGACAAAATCATTATTCTGCTGGACGACCAAGGGGCTTCTGTCGTTGGCGATCGCCGGTAGCTTATGGAGTGCACCGACCGTGCATGCGGCTGCTCCTGCATTAGATAGCATTCGAGTTGCGATGTTTTTGGACTTGGGCAGCCAGTATAAATCAACAACCAATGCAGTTACGCTAAAATCCGGGGAGGAGTTGGCAGTGTCGATATCTGCCCCGGGTGCGCAGCAATCACTTGTGAGCATTCCTGCAAACCAGCAGGCCCGCATGAGCGTGGATTCATTCCGTGTCAAGGTTCTGGAGACCACAGATTGGAAAACGGCTTCCGATGCAGCTAATAAACTGCAAGCGACGAGTGACAAGCCGATGCTGTTTGCAGACGGCAAGGTGTATAAACTTTATGTCGGTATATACGGTTCTGAGAAAGCGGCTAGGGATGCTGCTGCCAGGGCATCGAAAACAGCAGCTGCTTATCTGAATGGTCAAACTCCTTCCGTAAAAGGAGGGCTTCATCTATCAGCCGGATCGTACGGATCTGAGGTTGAGGCGGAAACTGTGCGGAAGTCGTATGCAGATGCTGGCTTGGACGCATTCACTGTCATAGTGCCGAATGGTGGGACTAACGCTTATGAGGTGTGGGTAGGCGAAGCTGCGAACACAGCTGATTTGGCTGTCCTCAAGAGCGAAGCAGCCCAGGTATCCGGTGCTCTGATTGAATTGAGTACGAATACACCGGGTTTAATCCTAAGAAACGATGTAAGTTTGAACCTGGCCAATCCTCAGAGTGCAGCGCATTATATGCTGTCAGGTGATCAATCCATCCTGCGGATTGAAGGGAGAAACGGTGCTGCAACGAATGTTAAGGAACGTTCTGATCGAACCTATCGGGGTGTTCTGGAAATCGGTCAGAAGAATGGTCAACTGTATCTTATTAATGAACTGCCGTTTCAGGAGTATCTTTACTCCGTCGTCGGAGCGGAGATGTCGGCATCATGGGGAGCCGAAGCTTTGAAGGCTCAGGCCGTAGCAGCACGCAGTTATGCATTGTTCCAAGGTAATAAGTTCGAAGTAGCTCATGTTGTGGATACCACACTAAGTCAGGCCTACTATGGGACAGCCTATGAGTATCCGAGCATTATTCAGGCAGTGGATGCAACCGAGGGCGAAGTGGTCACGAAAAATGGCCAAATCGTGGAAACCGTGTTTGCTTCCAACAGCGGAGGGATGACGGCGGACTCCACAGAGGTGTGGGGGAACCGCAACGATCTGTTTGCTGCGGTGGAGAGCCCTGGGGATTCTTCATCTCAGGCAGCGCTTAAATCCTGGTATCATGTGCTTCTGTCGAATGGCAATACAGGTTATGTGCGTGAGGACAATGTGAAAGAAACCGGCAACAAAACATCGGCTGGGCTTCCTTATATGACGGTAACAGCGAAGGATACCAACGTACGCCCACTGCCGCTGATCCAATCGAATGTTGAGCCCGTAGGCAAAATGAATCCGGGAGATACGGCTGTTGTCCTTGAGAAAGTGGCGGAATCCAACAGCTATGACTGGGTTCGCGGGCCCTATACTTCGGAACAATTGCTGGCATCCCTCAAAGGGAAAACCACGAATAGCCTGCCCGCTTCCATAACTACGCTGGATGTTACGGAGCGTGGTCCGTCTGGACGTGTGCTAACCGTTAAAGCCAACGGCCAAGGGCTTGACGTAAAATATCCCGATATGTTCCGCTCTGCTTTTAACGGTCTTCCGAGTACATTGTTTGATATTGAATCGACCGGAAGTTATACTGTATTGAGCGCGAATGGTGCGGTATCAACGGTTACAAGCGGACAAACGGTATCCGTCATCTCAGGCAGCGGAAATGGGAGCGTTAAAGGTTCCGGTACCGTTGTGATGAATGGAACGGGGAAAGCTCGTGTCGTTGAAAACTCACCCGGTTTTAAATTTACCGGCAGAGGTTTCGGCCATGGACTGGGCATGTCACAATGGGGTGCCAAAGGGATGGCAGACGAAGGGTATGATTACAAGCAGATACTCCAACACTATTACCGCGACACGATTATAACGAAGGACTGACCGATATGAATGTGGATTTGTATGATTTTGAATTACCTGAACGATTAATTGCGCAGACGCCACTGCTGGATCGAAGTTCTTCAAGACTTCTCACGCTTAACAAAGAGAACGGACACTTAAGCCATCAGACGTTTGCAGATATCATAGACTGCTTGAATCCGGGAGATACGCTCGTATTGAATGATACGAAAGTCATTCCAGCTCGATTATTCGGTGAGAAGGAAGATACCGGTGCTAAGGCAGAGGTTCTATTGCTGAAGAGTATAGGACAGGACCGCTGGGAAGCACTTGTGAAGCCCGGCAAGAAGTTAAAGAAAGGAAATGTAATTTCCTTTGGAGATGGGAAGCTAAAAGCGGTCATTGAGGAAGAAGGAGAAATGGGCGCTCGGACCTTGTCCTTCTCGTATAAAGGGATTTTTCAAGAAATCTTGGATGAGCTCGGCCAGATGCCCCTTCCGCCATACATTAAGGAAAAGCTGGATGATCGTGATCGCTATCAGACCGTATATGCGAAGCATGAAGGATCTGCAGCAGCGCCGACGGCAGGTCTTCACTTTACGGAGACTCTCCTGGAACAGATCCGTGCCAAGGGAGTGGACATTGCCTTTATAACCCTGCATGTGGGACTGGGAACTTTCCGTCCGATGTCTGTGGACCAGGTTGAGGACCATGTCATGCATGAAGAGTATTACTCTCTTTCTCAAGAGACGGCAGAGCTGCTGAATGAAACCAAGCGGCGTGGGGGTCGGGTGATCGCCGTAGGAACTACTTCCTGCAGAACGCTGGAGACGGTTGGGTCGGAGCGAAATGGCGAGCCTCTGCGTGAGAGCAGCGGTTGGACAGGCATCTTTATATATCCCGGATATAAGTTTACCGTGGTAGATGCACTGATCACGAATTTCCATTTACCAAAGTCCACGCTGGTTATGTTAGTCAGTGCGCTGGCTGGACGTGAACACATTATGAAGGCGTACGCGGAAGCTGTTGAGAAGGAGTACAGATTCTTCAGCTTTGGCGACGCGATGTTTATCTACTAAACCTCGGGGGTTGGATATCACAATGGCAGCAGCTGTTACTTATGAACATATTAAAACATGCAAACAATCGGGTGCGAGGCTCGGTAGAGTGCATACACCTCATGGCGTAATCGAAACGCCGACATTTATGCCTGTAGGAACTTTGGCCACTGTAAAAACCATGAGCCCGGAAGAACTTAAAGCGATGGATGCCCAGATTATATTGAGCAACACGTATCATCTGTTCCTTCGTCCGGGACATGACATCGTCAAGGAAGCGGGCGGACTGCATAAATTCATGAACTGGGACCGTCCAATCTTGACTGACAGCGGCGGCTTTCAGGTGTTCAGCTTGGCAGAAATGAGAAAAATATCGGAGGAAGGCGTACATTTCCGTTCCCATCTGAACGGCGATAAACTGTTTATTTCCCCTGAAGTTGCGATGGAGATCCAAAACGCCCTCGGGTCCGATATTATGATGGCATTTGATGAATGTCCGCCTTATCCGGCGGAGTATGAATACGTCAAACAATCCACCGAGCGAACCTCTCGCTGGGCTGAACGCTGCCTTAAGAGTCACGCTAGACCGGAAGATCAAGCCTTGTTTGCCATCGTGCAGGGCGGTATGCATGAAGATTTACGCCGTCAGAGCGCTCGTGATTTGACTTCCATGGATTTCCCGGGTTATGCTATTGGTGGACTTAGTGTGGGAGAATCGAAGCAGCTTATGTATGAAGTGCTGGATTACACGGTGCCCTTGCTGCCGAACAACAAGCCTCGCTATTTGATGGGAGTCGGATCACCCGATGCTTTGATTGAAGGCTCGATTCGTGGTGTGGATATGTTCGATTGCGTGCTTCCGACGCGGATTGCCCGCAACGGGACGACGATGACAAGTCAGGGCCGTCTTGTCGTTCGAAATGCTCAATACGCCAGGGATTATGGACCGCTGGATCCGGAATGTGACTGCTATACCTGCCGTAACTACTCACGCGCGTACCTGCGCCATTTGATCAAGAGTGACGAAACATTTGGCCTTCGATTGACAACATACCATAATCTTCATTTCTTGTTAAATTTGATGCGGAATGTGCGCCAAAGTATTATGGAAGACCGTCTGCTTGATTTCCGCGATGAGTTTTTTGATAAGTACGGCCTTCATGATAATGAAAAAGGGTTCTAAAACAAAGTTGTAACCATCATGATAAGATTGTGAAAGGGGGGAAAGATATGTTTGGAACTTCATTTGATTTAGCAGCTGGCACAGGTCAAGGCGGAGGCGGCATTTTGGGATTGATTCTGCCTTTCGTTCTGATGTTTGTTATCTTTTATTTTCTGCTTATCCGTCCACAGCAGAAGAAACAGAAGACCAGAAACGCCATGCTTAGCGCTTTGACAAAGGGCGACAAAGTGGTTACCATTGGAGGTCTTCACGGCACGATCGTAGAGATTACCGACGACATCGTGGTTCTGAAAGTTAACGACGTAACGAAGTTGACATTCGACCGCAATTCTATAAGCCACAGCGTAAATGCAGATGCATAATTACGTTTCACCTACATATGGAATGTAATCGCGAACACAAAGGCTGATTCCCTAAGGGAGTCAGCCTTTGTGTTTAGCATGAGAGGGAGCATTCCCCTAAAGATTATTTTTTTAAGTTAACCCCGAACATTCCCCCAATGGCCCCAGCTCCGAAAACCGTAGCCATGAGAGTCATATCCCCAAGAGCCAAGGAGCTGTCCAAGGCAAGAAAACCAATAACGAGCAGCGTAATGCCATATATCAGGCCGGTGAGGCAGCCGTAATACCAGCCCTTGTTTCCGGCGCGTTTCCCGCTTACACAGCCACCGAAAAAGGCTGAGACGGCATGTACAAGAAACGTATAGAACGATAAATCATCCTCTGCCAGCCCGCTGCCCCATAGAAGCAGGGACAACACCAATGCGCCGAGAAACATCCAAAAGAAAGAATACAAAAGTCCTGAAAGAATTGGATTGGTGATCCTGAAAGTGAATGCTTGTCGGATCGGTTCCATAAATCATCCTCCTTAACGAATCTTGATTATTAAATTGTATGGCCAAGCCTGTGCATATAGTACAAGCGGAACATTTTGCAGTGAACTTTGCAGGATTACCATTAATTAATTAAATGTAATCGAATGGGAAGAGGAGCAGCGGGCCAGAATAGCTGTACATGAGAATGTCAGGCAAGCTAGGGAGGGATTGTTTATGTCTCATATGACTATTCTGATTCTGCGGACCATTCTGATGTATGTGGTCATCTTTGTTACCATGAGAATCATGGGCAAACGGGAAATCGGGAAGCTGTCCGTCTTCGATTTGGTCATATCCATCATGATTGCAGAGATCGCCGTATTTGTCCTTGAGGATGTGAAAAAACCTATTTTAGAGGGGCTTGCTCCTATCGCTATTTTGGTTGCCATTCAGGTAGGGCTTGCTTACATCGGTTTAAAAAATCGAAATATTCGACAGTTTGCAGACGGAAAGCCAAGCGTATTGGTGTCCCGGGGCAAGCTGCACCGTAAAGAGATGGCGAAGCTTCGTTACAATCTGGATGATTTGATGCAGCAGCTTCGGGGTAAAGACATCGACAGTTTGGCAGACGTGGAATTTGCCATTCTCGAAACATCCGGCCAGCTCACCGTGATTCCAAAGGAAGGGGACCATGATTCCGAGCATTCGACTAGTTCTTCAAGCTCTTCCAATGCTCCAAGTTCCAAACAATCTTCGGGTGGTTCATATCAATCGAAGTCCGAAAAAGGAAATTCTACGGTTGTTGATATTCCTTACGATAAAATTACGTACGAAGGACTGCCCATTCCGCTTATTTTGGATGGAAAGGTACAGGATGAGAATCTTGAACTCATTGAGAAAACCCGTTTCTGGCTTAAAAACGAGATTCAAAATTACGGGGCGAAGGATTTTAAGGATATCTTCTTATGTTCGATCGACCACAAAGGACGTATTTACATTGACCGTAAAGACAGAGATTAATGGCGGTTAAATCGATTGAACCAGGAGCCGACGACAGGAACACGCTCTAAATCCCGGGCCGATACGAGCTTTGTCATGAAGATCATGATGAAATAGATCAAGATGCCGGCTGCGATGGAAATCCAAAATTGGAGCCACGGTATGGATGAGAATGGAAAATGTTTGTACCCATATAGGACACAAGCTCCCATAATGATCATTACCGCAGCGATTTTGACATATTCCAGCAGAGGAAAGCGGAAGCCGATGAGTTTGGACAAGCTGAATCCATGTAGCAATGTCACCGTAATGCTGTTGACGATGATAGCGATAACGGCTCCTTTTATGCCAAAGGCAGGATTTGATGCCAGATAAACGATGAGACTCATTTTGATGATGGCTCCAAATAGCGTATTTAATAAAGCCCGGCCTGGGCGGTCAAGTGCTTGCAAAGCGGCTTGAAGCGGCGACTGTACGTATAAAAACAGAGCAAAAGGTGCCATGATTTTGAGCATACTGCTAATTTCTGCATTATCGTAGAGCAGCAGGCAAAGCGGCTCGGCCAAAACAAACATAATAATGGCGAACGGAGCACCGGAAACAAGGGCTAGCCTAAGGGACTGGTTCATTCTTTTGTGAATGGTAGTCCTGTCCTTGCGTGCGGCTGCTTCCGAGAGTGAAGGTACAAGAGATATGGCCAGAGAAACTGTCAATGCTCCGGGCAGGAGCAGGAGAGGGATAATCATACCCTGCAGCGCTCCGTACTGGGCGGTGGCTACGGATGTTGCTATGCCCGCAAGGGCCAGGCTCCGATTGGTCAGAATAGTCTCCAGCAGATAGGAGAAGGAACCTACCATCCTGCCCCCGGTAACAGGCAAGGCTATGCCGAATAAGCGTTTCAGAATGCTTTTGTTCGAGGTGGTTGGTTCTTCCTTGGAATTGTCCGACTTCACAGGTTGTTGTTTAGGTGAAAGCTTACCTCCTTTATTTCCCTCACCCGAATATTGCAGCAAGAGCGTTATCATACCAATCAATTCTCCTACGGCCGTCCCAAGCATCGCTCCTGCAGCTCCGTATGCGATTCCTTTAGGCATTAAGAGATGTGCGAACCAGAGCATGCATACAATTCGGACAATTGTTTCGATAACGGAAGAACTGGCAGAAGGGATCATATTTTGTTTCCCTTGAAAATATCCCCGGTAGACAGAAGAAACGGCAATAATGATGATCATGGGCGTCATGCTGATAAAGGTTTGGTAGACACGCTCGTCCGGCAACAGGACCTTGGTTACCCAGGGGGCGAGCAATAGGCTCAGTCCTGTAAAAAGGGCTCCTGCCGTTACTGTAAGTAACAGGCTGACCTGCAATATTTTCTTGGATGCATCAGGTTTTCCGGCCCCCTCAGCTTCTGCGACCATTTTGGCGATAGCAAGCGGAATTCCTCCGGTAATGATAGTCACAAGAACGATAAAAAACGGGTATCCCAGTTGGTAAATTCCAACACCCTCCGGTCCGATAATCCGGGGCAGGGCGATTCGCGGAATAAAACCGAGTAGGCGGTTTAATATGCCGGCTGCAAGTAAGATCAGCGTTCCTTTGATAAATGATTGCTTGTTCACTCTCCATCCCACTCCCTGGTTAAGACTGAATGCGCTTGACACGACATGGCTTCTCTTATGGATATGCCCTACCTGTCCCATCTGATGACTTTACTTTTTTTTGTGGACGTGTTAGGAATAGAAGGAAAGAGAAGCAGGACGTCGAATGTTTCTTTTTAGGACAACAGGGAGCCAAGTAGAGGAGGCCACAAGCATGGAACTCGAGCAAATGAGTGAAGAAGAATTGATGAACACCATCGAAATGGTATGCTTGAGCAAAGTGGAGGAGATGAAATTAATCGGGTACGAACATGTAACAAGTGACGATATTTGGAACTGTGTCAGCAGCAAGTATGAGAAGGAAGGCGTCCCCTCTCTCCACAAACTGGTCAATGACATTCTATCACTGAAAGCAACGGCTCTGATGAACTATATGACAATATCAGCATATAAGGGATCTTCTTTCGAATAAATCGAAGAGGTCCCTTTTGCCTTGCGGAAGAAGAGATTTTTCATAAGACCGACAAATTTTGATAAATTGACTGGATTTTATGACATCGCTATAATAGGAATATTGAGTAAAAAGGGGGAACAAGGGACGGCATGAAAAGAATTATCAGTTTCGTAGGAACCGTGCTCGTGATCACTATTATAATGGCCGTTACAACTCCAGGCTTGCTGAAAGACGTTCGTCTAGGTTTGGATCTTAAGGGTGGATTTGAAATCCTTTATGAAGCCTCACCTATAATGGAAGGACAGCAAGTGACGAAAGAAGCACTTCAGGAAACCGCAAAAAGCTTGCAAAAGCGGGCAGATGCGATGGGAACATCAGAACCTGAAGTTACACCGGAAGGTACGAACCGGATTCGCTTGAAAGTAGCAGGCGTGACGGATGAGGCTGAAGTTCGCAAAACGATGAAAGAACCTGCGAACCTCACGTTCCGAAGCAATGACGGTTGTAAAGAAGGCGAGGAGTTTTGTAAAATCGAGCTCCGCGGCGATGATTTTGTCGAGAATGGAGCTTCTGTAGCGTACGACGAGCTTCGCCGGCCTATGATAGATATTAAAGTGAAGGACAAAACGAAGTTTGCTGAAATTACAAAGCGTCTTCTCGGTCAACAGCTGGCAATCTTCATGGATGATCAACTGCTGTCAGCTCCAACGGTACAAGGCGTGCTGACGGACGGCAGCGCACAAATTACGGGTAGCTATTCGCTTGATGAAGCGAAGCAGATCCGGGATACGATTAATCTCGGTGCCTTGCCGTTGAAATTGGTAGAGAAATACTCACAGAGCGTAGGCGCTACGCTTGGTATGAAATCTCTGACGAAAACGGTAGAAGCAGGTCTAATCGCATCCGTTGCGATCCTATTGTTTATGATTATTCGATATCGCGTACCAGGCTTGCTGGCAAGCTTTGCACTTATATTGCACACTTGGCTGCTAATTCTAATATTCGTATGGGCTGACTTTACGCTGACACTTCCAGGTATTGCGGCGCTTATATTGGGTATTGGTATGGCTGTTGATGCCAACATCATCACTTATGAACGCATTCGGGAAGAGATCAAGACAGGCAAGAGCGTTCCATCAGCGGTGAAATCAGGCGGTAAATCATCCTTGCGAGCCATTATGGACTCCAACTTGACGACGATACTCGTTGCCGCTGTTATGTTCGGATTCGGTACTGGCGCGGTTAAAGGTTTTGCGCTTGTATTGATCTTGGAGATCATCTTGAGTATTGCCACGAACGTTTATTTCTCCCGTTTCTTGCTCAATCAACTTGTGAATATTGGTTGGGCCCGTAAACCGAGCCAATATGGCGTAAAGGAGCGTGACATTCGTGAGCTTTAAGAACTTTGATTACGTAGGCAAAAGCAAAATTTTCTATATTTTCTCTATTGCCATCACGATATTGGGCCTGGTATTTCTATTGACTCGCGGACTTAACTACGGCGTTGATTTCCAGTCTGGATCGAACGTGGATATTTCACTTTCCAAAACACTGACAAGTGAACAAATCAATACGGTATTAAAAGACGCAGGAATCGATGAGCATGCGGGGATTACTCCCGGTATTGACCGAGTGAACATCAGATTCAGCGATGTGCTAACAGAGGAACAGGATTTAAAGCTCCGTTCCGGCATTGAGAAGCTGGATGATACGGCAACATTTGAGGTCAATACGGTTGATCCTGAGATGGCAAAAGAGCTGGGAAGAAACGCGATATATGCCGTGTTAATTTCCTGTATCGGGATTATTATTTATGTCAGCATCCGTTTTGAATGGCGGTTTGCGATCGCAGCGACGATAGCTCTCCTGCATGATGCGTTCGTTGTGGTCAGCGTATTCTCCATCCTGGATCTGGAAGTTGACCTGACCTTTATTATCGCTGTTCTGACGGTTATCGGATATTCGATTAACGATACCATAGTTATCTTTGACCGAATTCGGGAGAACTTAAGGTTCGCTAAGATCAAGAAATTCTCTGATCTGAAGGATCTGGTCAACAAAAGTTTATCCCAGACAATTGGCCGTTCGATTTATACGGCACTATCTGTATTTATTGCAGCGCTGTTCCTGTTACTGCTTGGCGGGGAATCGATTCAAATGTTCTCGCTCGCAATTTGTATCGGGCTGGTCATTGGTGCATATTCTTCGATCTTTATCGCGAGTCCATTGTGGCTCCTACTTAAAGGTCGCAATACCAACAATAAACCGAATGCACCAAAGCCGAACAAGGACAAGATTGAGATTTAAATTAATCGCAGTCACCGCTGCAGTTTAGAAATCGGACAGATCCTATACAAGAAGAAAGCCGCGTCCAGGCGACGCGGCTTTCTAAAGTTAGGCAGCATGATACGATGCAGGTTCGATAGTGACATTGAGGGGGGCCTCAAGTGAACAATGAACGATTGAATCATACGGAGTCTGTTCTCTGGACAGGCATTGTAACTGATTTTGCACTAGCGTTATGTAAAGGGGGCGTGGGTTACTTATCAGGCAGTAAGGCTCTCATAGGGGATGCTCTGCATTCGGCAGCAAATGCGGTAACTTTGTTGGTGGATCGGCTGCCAAGTCTGGGTAATACTGGCAATAAAACTTTCATTCGAGACAAGCGAGGCGCGTCAGAGACGGCAGAACCGATAATCTCGATATTGTTTGCCGTTTTATTTCTAATGGGCGGCATTCAGATTGCAGTGTCTGCGATACAGAACATGGCCTCAGGTAATGTGGTAGCGCCTACCAAATCCGCACTGGTAGCAGTTTTCATTTCGCTTGCGGTCAATGAAGCGGTGTTTCAGTACCAAATCTGGCATATAAAACGAAACAACGACCCCCGGTATGAGGCTTTGTCCGCGGATCATCGATTTGCTTTATATTGTTCGCTTACGGTGTTGATCGGTGTCTCATTATCTATGGGAGGTCCTTATTGGGATTGGCCGCCACTGCTCTATATGGATCCAATTGCGGCTCTCATTGTTGCATGTCTTGTGATTCGAAAGGGGTATATCTTAATCCTTCATGCGGTGTATGGAACGGTCGCCGAAGAGAAGAAGCAGCATGAGCATGAAGCTGAATTTATGGATACGATACAACGGGTGCATGGTGTAATTACGGTTGAGGAATTGAAAGCTCAGGAATACGGACAGCTCCGTCAGTTGAACCTGGAAGTAAAAGTCACTGTGAATCCTCGTACTTCCGTATTGGAGGCTCAAGAAATTGCCGATCGAATCCGAAAATTGTTGATTCATCGTTTTAATCAGGTTGCAGATGCCAAGGTGACGGTTGTCCCCTATGAACCGGGTTACCCGTATAAATCAAACTACGATTTGCTGGATAACGATGTACCTACGCTCCGGCAGTAAATGTAAACCAGTCAAAATGTAATGACAGCAGGTAATAGGCAGGAAAAGGAAGGTGAATCCCTGTGCTGTATTCCAAATATAAATGGAGAATACGCTCGGCAGAATCATCAATCACCGGACAGCTGGCCGAGGAACTATCTTTGCCGCCCATTGTGGCTTCACTTATGGCATCACGGGGGATACAATCAGCCGAGGATGGACGCGAGTTTCTATATGGAACGCTTGAATTGACGCATGACCCTTATCTCATGCAAGGGATGCAAGAGGCTGTGCCGCGGATCCGGAAAGCGCTAGAGGATCGGGAGCATATTCTGATCTATGGGGATTACGATGCGGACGGTGTTTCCAGTACATCGTTAATGATTCATCTGATGCGTTATTTGGGTGCATCTTATGACATATATATCCCTCACCGATCCAATGAAGGTTATGGTCTACATAATCACGCGCTGGATTGGGCCCATCAACAAGGGGTCAGTCTGGTGATCACCGTAGATACGGGGATTAGCGCAGTTGAACAAATAGCATATGCCAACAGCCTTGGCATTGACGTCATCGTTACGGATCACCACGAGCCGCCTGAGGTGCTGCCAGAGGCCTATGCGCTGATCAACCCCAAAATCCCCACTTGTCCGTATCCCTTTAAAGGATTGGCAGGTGTAGGCGTCGCTTACAAGTTGGCACAGGCGCTCGTAGAAGAACCGCCAGAAGAATGGCTTCAGATTGTTTCGATTGGAACCATCGCAGACTTGATGCCGCTCACGGGAGAGAACCGGGTGCTTGTGAAGCACGGCATCGAGTCGATGCGAAATACCCGTTATGAGGGCATTCGATGCTTGCTCGAGGTGTCAGGAATCCATGTGGAACAGGTCACTGCCGTTAATGTAGCATTCTCCATGGCACCGAGGATTAACGCCAGTGGGCGGCTGGATCATGCTGGCCGCGCCGTTACACTTCTTACAACAGAACACAGGGAAGAAGCAGAGCGCCTTGCATGGGAATTGGACGGACTGAACAAGGAGCGGCAGCAAGTCGTTGAAACGATCGTTCAGGAAGCGCTTGGGATGGTTCAAAATCGATGGAGGGGACAGGAAATCCCGCCTGTCATTGTTCTGGCTGGTGAAGGCTGGAATGTCGGTGTGGTCGGCATCGTGGCTTCCAAAATACTGGAGCGATTCTATAGACCCGTCGTGATCCTCGGAATAGATCCTGAGAGCGGAAATTGCAAAGGCTCGGCCCGGTCGATTCCCGGATTTGATATTTATGCGGCTTTGCTCTCCTGCAAAGAGTCCATGGAACACTTTGGCGGTCATCCCTCAGCAGCGGGCATGAGCCTCCATCGGGATCATCTAGAAGATTTTGAGTGTGGACTTATTCGCTATGCTGAGAAAGCACTTAAAGAAGAACATTTGATTGCCATCTGTGAAGCCGATTTGGAAGCCAGTATTTCAGATGTATCGTTATCGATTATTGATCAGATTGAGCAATTGAGCCCGTTCGGCATGGAGAATGCCGTGCCAAAGATTATCTTCCGGAATGCTGTCATTAAGGACGTGCGCAAAATCGGCAAAGAGGGGAAGCATCTAAAGCTTCGCTTGCAGCAGAAGCGGGAGGTTATCGATGCGATATCGTTTGGGTGCGGACATCTGGCTGATATTTTGCCTGCAGGCACGGCGGTAGATGTTCTGGGAGAGCTTTCTGTTAATGAGTGGAACGGGAGTCGTAAAGCGCAGCTCATGATTCAGGACATTTCTGCCCCCTATCAACAGGTGTTTGATTACCGCGGAATCAAAGAGCCGGTTCAGGAGATCCGGAGGTGGGTAGCGGATCTGGAGCCCCATCTGCGTTGTCCGGCTGCCCGAACAGCTGTGATATACGCAAAAGATTCACATCCGGACATAAAAAGTCAATTGTATGATATGTGCCTTTGGGTATATGATAGGAATGCTGGCATCTTGCCGGATAATGAAGCAGCAAAGAGCAGTCAACAAGACATTTCCGTTTTGTTCGTACTCGACGTACCGGAGACGGCTGAGCAATTGGAAGCCTTGATGTCAGCCTTTCATTCCGTTCCCAATATATTTATGCTGCATCCGACACGGAACCTTCGCGAACGACTGCAAATTCCTAACCGGGAACAGTTTAAAAAGCTGTATGTTTCACTCGCTCGATTGACTAACACTCCCATGTCTGAGAACGAGGTAATAACCCGTTTGCAGAAGCAGACCTCGTTGTCTTCACGCATGCTGTTCAAAGTGCTTGATGTGTTTGAAGAGCTGGCATTCATTCAGCGTGCCGATGGAATCATTACGTTTATATCGAATCCGGAGAAGAAACCGCTGGACGCTTCCCGTCATTTCAGAGAACTAAATGATTTAGCCGATATGGAGCAGCATTTACTGCATGCTGGTACGGAACAATTAACCGAGTGGTTGATGTCTCGAACAAAAGGCGTATCTTAGCCCCAACTATACAGGAGGAGATTATTTTGGATTTTAAAGAATATATTCGTGTCATTCCCGATTTTCCGCAGGAGGGGATCAGCTTCAAAGATATCACCACGCTGCTGAAGAATGGTGAGGTGTATCGCAAAGCCATCGAGGAACTGAAGACCTTGGTATCCGATCTCAAAATTGATGTGATAGCTGGTCCCGAAGCGCGTGGATTTGTCGTGGGTGCACCGCTGGCTTACGCCCTTGGGGTAGGATTTGCGCCTATTCGTAAAAGCGGTAAGCTCCCGTATGAAACGATTGAAGTGGGATATGATCTCGAATATGGAAAAGACCGCTTGGCGATGCATACGGACGCGATCGAGAAGGGGCAAAATGTTCTGATTGCAGATGATCTTCTTGCAACAGGCGGGACGATTGCGACTTCTGTTAATCTTATCCGTCAATTGGGCGGCAACGTGGTTGGAGCAGCTTTCATGATTGAGCTTGCAGACTTAAATGGGCGTTCCAAGCTGGATGGAATCGATGTATTCACGCTCATGCAGTACGAGTAAACAACATATTGATTTTCCCGGGAAATAATAGAACGCCCTGAGCTGCCTGCTCAGGGCGTTCTTCGATTAGTCATAGGTTGTTTGGATTAACATCAATCCGGGGTTTTCTCGACCAGTGGTTCATCGTTCTTTTCATTGGAAAGACCGGTAAGTTCAAAAACTTTAAAGAGAAGAGCCATCAGTACACCTACGATGGTAGCGAGGGCCATTCCCTTCAGCTCAACGGTACCAAATTTCAAAGTAACACCGCTGATTCCGGTTACAAGTACCAACGTAGCCAAAATCATGTTGCTTGCCTTGGAGAAGTCCACCTTCTGCTCAACAAAGATCCGAAGACCGGAAGCTGCGATTACCCCGAACAGTAAGAGAGACACACCGCCCATTACCGGTACGGGAATATTAGCAACGACTGCGGAGAATGTGCCCGAGAAGGAAAGGACTATCGCAATGACAGCCGCGCCTCCGATAACAAACACGGAATACACCTTCGTAAGCGCCATGACACCGATGTTCTCGCCATACGTAGTATTCGGCGTGGAGCCTACAAATCCGGACAGAATGGTGGAGATACCGTTACCAAGCAGGGAGCGGTGTAGTCCTGGATCTTTAGATAGGTCTTTGCCCACAATATTGCTTGTGACGAGCAAGTGACCGATATGCTCGACGATAACGACGATTGCAACCGGAATGATAGTCCAAATCGCTCCGCTATCGAAAACAGGGGTTGTCAGCTCCGGAGCCGATAGAAACTTCGCATTGGCGATTTTCTCAGTGTCTACCACGCCGAGAGCGAAGGAGAGAGCATAACCGACAGCGATCCCGATCAGGATGTGAATGATTTTGGCAAAGCCGCGGAACAGGACGGACCCTAATACCGTGACACCTAGCGTTACGAGTGAGATGGTAATGATTTTTGGATCAATAGATTGTCCTTCTTCCGGCAAAAATCCTGCCATGCCTGCCGCAACGGGTACCAGTTCTAGTCCGATCATGGCAATAATGGCACCCATCACCGCAGGAGGGAATACGAAATCGATCCATTTGGTACCTGCATACTTAACAATGAGACCAACCACACAGAAGATGACGCCTGTTACGATAAAAGCCCCCAGAGCCTTACTATAATTGGCATCCGGATCTTCGGCCAGCACGATCAGAACCGGCGCTATAAAGGCAAAGCTTGAACCGAGATATGCAGGAATCTTGCCTTTACATAATAGAATGTAAAGCAGTGTGCCAATACCGTTCATTAGCAGGATCATGCCAGGATCCACACCGAACATATTGGGTACAAGCACCGTGCTTCCGAACATGGCGAACAAATGCTGCAGGCTCAGCAGGAACCCGGGGCCCCACGGTAGTTTTTCATCAACTTGAATTTCACGTTGCAAACCAATTCACTCCTCTAAGGACTTTATATATAGGACCGTTCGCGTACGATCTTTAATAGATTAAATACAAATGTTCGTTTTTTCAACTATAATTTTAACAGTCCGTCGAAATATACAATTTGTGCCAAGTTTTAATGTCTCTGGGCTGTTAGCGGGCATACTATTAGTGTAAGAATGGTCATGTGTTGACGTATAACGTCACAAGCGTCATAATGATAGGAAAACATTCGTGAGGGAACCTGCACGTTTTGACAAGGGCGGGTTCCATTTTATATAGAAAGGGAAGAGAAGGACTCCAAATGGGCATAGAGCGATTACTCGAAAAGGCCAGCGCCTATATAAAAGAACCCGATCTTCTTCGTATTCAGGAAGCGTACGAATTTGCGGAGCAAGCCCACCATGGACAAGTGCGGAAATCGGGAGAACCTTATATCCTTCATCCACTTGCGGTTGCAGAGATCGTAGTGAACATGCAGATGGACACGTTGTCCATTATTGCTGCATTGCTTCATGATGTCGTAGAGGACACTACCGTGTCACTTGACGAAATACGTGATCGCTTCGGGGATACCTGCGCCATGCTGGTGGATGGTCTAACGAAATTGGAACGAATACAATTCCGGTCCAAAGAAGAACAACAAAACGAAAATTATCGGAAAATGTTTATCGCGATGGCCCGGGATATCCGTGTGATCGTGATTAAGCTGGCGGACCGACTCCATAATATGCGCACATTGAAGTACCAGTCGGAAGAAAGTCAGCGCCGTATTTCCTATGAAACGCTGGAGATATTCTGTCCTATTGCACACCGCCTAGGTATTTCCGCTATCAAATGGGAAATGGAGGACATTGCGCTTCGTTACTTGAACCCGCAGCAGTACTATCGTATTGCGAATCTGATGCACAAGAAGCGGGCTGAAAGGGAGCAGTATATCGATAATGTCATCGTCTGTATTCGCGAGAAACTTGACGAGATGGGGATTCAAGCCGACTTGTCGGGAAGGCCTAAGCATATTTACAGTGTGTTTAAAAAGATGACAGTCAAGAACAAGCAATTTAATGAAATATACGATCTTCTTGCAATCCGCATTATTGTCGACAATATCAAGGATTGTTATGCTACGCTGGGCATCATCCACACCCTGTGGAAGCCGATGCCTGGCCGTTTCAAAGATTATATCGCGATGCCGAAAACGAATATGTACCAGTCCCTTCATACGACAGTGGTTGGACCGAACGGTGAGCCGACTGAAGTACAGATTCGGACCTGGGAGATGCACCGAACGGCTGAATTCGGTATTGCTGCTCACTGGTCATATAAAGAAGGCTCGGCCGGGAACGGCGGCAGCTTCGACAACAAAATGACGTTTTTCCGAGAAATATTGGAACTTCAGCATGAAACGAAAGATGCCTCAGAATTTGTAGAATCGCTGAAGATGGACTTTTTTTCGGATTTAGTATTTGTATTTACACCTAAAGGTGAAGTGATTGAGCTTCCTTCGGGTTCTGTTCCGCTCGATTTTGCTTACCGAATTCATACTGAAGTTGGAAACCGCACGATTGGTGCCAAGGTCAACGGCAGAATTGTTCCGCTGGACCATCAGCTCAAGACTGGCGATATTGTGGAAATATTAACATCAAAACATTCATACGGTCCAAGTCAGGATTGGTTGAAGATTGCCCAGTCTTCACATGCCCGCAGTAAAATCAAGCAATGGTTCAAGAAAGAGAAGCGGGAAGAAAATGTGGAGAAGGGCCGCGAGATGCTGGAGCGCGAAATCAAGCGTCTCGGACTGGACGTTTCCGAGTGGACAACCGATGATAAATTAATGGAAGCAGCCAAGAAATTCGCATTCAATGATATCGAGGATATGTTATCCGCGGTTGGCTTTGGCGGAATCACTGCTGCGCAAATCTGCACCAAAGTAACCGAGAAACTCCGTAAAGAGCAGGAAGAAGCGAATCAGCTTGAATTGACTTCCGAGATGAAAGAGATCAAGCCAGCGGAGAAACGCAGCCGTCCGACCAACGGAGTTCGCGTAAAAGGGATTGATAATCTTCTTGTTCGTTTTGCAAGATGCTGTAACCCTGTACCTGGTGATGATATTGTCGGGTACGTGACCCGTGGTCGCGGCGTATCGGTGCATCGCTCCGACTGCGCGAATTTGCCGACTTCGGATGAAGGTGAGGATGCAGCACGTGTTATTGAGGTTGAATGGGAATCTGCCATCGAGGCTAACTACAGTGTCGATATTGAGGTAACAGGTCACGATCGTAACGGGCTATTAAACGAAGTCCTACAGGCCGTTTCGGAGAGCAAGACCAATATATCGGCTGTAACCGGTCGATCCGACAAGAACAAAATGGCGATGATCCACATGACAATCTTAATTCGCAATACGGATCACCTCCAATCTGTAGTAGAACGCATCAAGCGGGTGAAGGACGTATATACCGTTCACCGGATCATGCAGTGATAGTAGATAAGGGAGGTTCGTTTGAATCTCTGCTGCGGGACTTATTGCAGGTCCTTCCAAGATGTTATGAATGCGGTCTGTTATCCTGCGGGAAACAGGCCGTTTTATCTTTTTATATTAAAGGAGTTAAACCCAATGAGAGTGGTTATTCAAAGATGCAAGAGCGCGCAGGTTTCGGTCGATAATGAAATTGTCGGCAAGATTGAAGCAGGATTGATGGTGCTGGTGGGCGTAACACATGAAGACGAAGAGAAGGATGCCAAGTACCTGGCTGAGAAGGTGGCGGGGTTAAGGATCTTCGAGGATGAGGAAGGAAAGATGAATTTCAGTGTCCAGGATGTAGGCGGAGCCGTTCTGTCGGTATCCCAATTCACTCTTTATGGAGACACCCGCAAAGGAAAACGGCCAAACTTTATGGCTGCTGCAAAGCCTGATGAAGCGAATGCCCTGTATGAGTTGTTTAACCGCGAGCTATTGGCTAAAGGGCTGCAGGTTGAAACGGGTGTGTTTGGCGCCATGATGGATGTATCGTTAACCAATTGGGGGCCGGTAACACTCATAATAGACAGTAGATCATAAACGCTTGAACGAGGAATCGACAACATGCATCATACTGAGATAATGGGGCATCCTGTGTGAGTAATTACTGCTTGGTTTTGATCGTTTGTACTCACATGAAGCAAGGGAGTGTCCGTAATGCGTCAATCCCCCAAAAGCTCGCTATGGAGCAGTTTACCAGCGATGGTCGGATCCGGGGATATAAAGGAAACGGCTAGCATAGAGCGTATGGTAAGTGTCTTTGAGGATTCCGCGCAGTTTGTCTGCATTAAGGGAAATACGCGGAAACAGCTGCCGAGAACCTAACTCGCTTTTCCTGTCTCGCTTAAAAAGGTAACAGCATAAGCCGCACAAAGAGCCTGAGATCTTCGGGCTCTTTTGTCTGTTCTGGGGGTAATCCCTGCAGCTGTTCCTAAAGGCCACTGTTATAAAAGAGGGATTACCGGGTAATAACAACTCGAGGACAATCACGAAAGGAGACATGCCACTATGAGCAAGGTAGCATTTCTACTAGCTAATCAATTTGAAGATTCCGAAATGAAGACTCCTTATGATGCCGTGAAGGAAGCAGGGCATCAGGCTGATATTATTGGATTAAAACAAGGACAAGAGGTAAAAGGCAAGCAGGGCAAAGCTTCCTACACAACGGATAAAGCGATTGCCGATATCGATATAAACGACTATGATGCGGTGGTTATACCAGGCGGTTCTTCACCGGAAAACCTGCGTCTGGATTCCCATATTTTGCAGTTCGTAACATCAGCCGATAAGGCAGGCAAACCGGTTGCTGCTATATGTCACGGGCCGCAAATTCTTGCAAGTGCCAATCTGCTAAAAGGGCGTACGATCACCTCATATCCTCCACTTCAGGATGATATGGTAAATGCAGGCGCCACCTTCAAGGATGAGGAAGTGGTCGTTGATCGTAACTTTATCACTTCCCGTACTCCGAAAGATGAACCTGCGTTCGTCCGCGAGCTGTTGAAGGCTCTGTAACACAACGTTGCGTTATGGGTTGTCCATGTTAGTACTAGCTCTTTCAAACAAATGAGTTGAAGAATAGGAGGAATGGACATGTCTAGACAAATTCAAGCTTATTTCAGAACAGAAGATGAGGCGGAAGGCGCAAGGACAAAACTGCTAACCTACAACACTGAACAACTGGAGGTAGGAGAACTGCAGGATTCTGTACGAAACGGAGGACATATCCTTGTCCCGCTGGTGCCTTGGAGTAATTCAGGCACAGGTGGTGCAACATCAGGAGTTAATGGCATGGGAGCTCCAGGAGGAGTTGTAGGAGCCCCGGGAGTTATCGTAGGTGCCAGAGATACAAGCCTTGATGTAGACTCGGATCGCCCAGACGACAACGTCGCACATCGTGATGGATGGCGTGAAGCCGATGTTGCCGACGGAGACTATGATGACCTGAATTACACCCTGACCGTAAAGGTGAGAGATGAGGACTACGAGCAGATCGTGCATGATCTCCGAGCCAATAATGGATATGTGGAGCGCTTGGATTAAATCCATCGTCTCTGTGAATGAATTTTTTTAATAGATGATAGATGAAGAGGAAGCTTCAGGTGGGTGTTCTCTCAACATACGAAGGGACTGCTCCAATGAGGAGCAGTCCTTTATAATGTCTATAATAAAAGCGTTTTCTCGCTTGTAATATAACTGTAATGTTTGTTCAATCTTTCTTTAATATTTCCTGTTTATAATAACAGCATGACCCCCTTTTTTATATAATATATGTTTTGGACCTACAATCGTGATTGTAGGTTTTTTTCTTTTTCCGAGTAATTTCTACAAAGTTTCTTGACTTTAGTGCAGTAGTTCTTTAGAATCTAAAATTATAATGTTTTGGATATCCTAGTGGATAATATCAGATTTGAAGACGGGAACAAGTACTCCATCCCCACAAGACCAGAGAAGAATCCCTTGGCTGTAAGGATTCGCTTGATGAGTGGACGAATGACCTCCCCGAGAACAGACGGCGAAGCAAGCACCGGTAAATGGTGGGATAGACAGTAGCCGAACTGCGCGGCCGGGCGTTAAACGGATGAAGCGGATGATTGACGTACGATTTGGTGTGTCAACGCCGGAATGTGGGTGGTACCACGGGTGATAATTTGACATCTCTCGTCCCTGTTTGTCTTAGGACAGCAGGGCGGGAGATTTTTTGGTTTTTCAGCTTCTTGTGAAACGACTCTCAGGAGTTTTTCCATAATCATTTTAAACACAGCAAGGTGAAGATGTCTTAGAACGTGGAGGGATGAAGATGGCTAACGAGAAATTCGAGAAACCGACAGGCACGCAGGACATCCTGCCAGGAGCCGTCGAGAAATGGCAGTTTATCGAGGAAAAGGCACGAGATCTGTGCCGCAGATATAACTACCGTGAGATTCGCACACCGATTTTTGAACAGACCGAATTGTTCGAACGCGGGGTCGGCGAAACGACCGACATCGTAGAGAAGGAAATGTATACCTTTAAGGACAAAGGAGATCGCAGCATGACGCTTCGTCCTGAGGGGACGGCAGGTGTTGTACGGGCTTACGTGCAAAACAAGCTGTACGGAGAGCCTGATGTAACGAAGCTGTTCTATATGGGTCCCATGTTCCGTTATGAACGGCCGCAGGCAGGTCGTTACCGCCAGTTCCATCAGTTCGGTGTCGAGGTATTCGGAACTGCGGATCCGGCTATAGACGCCGAGGTCATTGCGCTTGGATACAGCTTCTACAAGGAGCTTGGGCTGAGTGGGGTAAAAGCTGAAATTAACTCTGTAGGAACACCAGAAGTACGTGCAACATACCGGAGTACATTGCTTGCCTTTCTCGAACCGATGAGGGACAGCCTTTGCTCGGATTGCCAGTCGCGTATGGAACGTAACCCGCTTAGAGTGCTGGATTGCAAGAAGGATCAAGAGAAGTTCGTAAATGCGCCTTCCATCCTGGACAGCCTGGATGAGGAGTGCAGCACGCATTTCGAGAAAGTCAAAGAGTATCTTGATGCCATGGGCATTGAGTATGAAATCAATCCGAGGCTGGTTCGGGGATTAGACTATTACACCCATACCGCATTTGAATTTAAAGCGCAAGGCATTGGCGCGATTGATACGGTAGGCGGAGGAGGACGGTTCAATGGACTGGTCGATCAGATTGGCGGACCGGATCAGCCTGGGATCGGATTCGGAATTGGTCTGGAGCGTATCCAACTGATTCTGGAACACCAAAGCATCAACCTGACTTCAGCGAAGCCGCTGGATGTGTATCTGGTGGCGCTGGGCGAAGCAGCAGAGAAAGAATTGACTAGATTGATCTACGAGCTGCGGAGTCATGGCGTGGCGGCGGAGCGTGATTATCTCGGCCGGAAAATGAAGGCCCAGATGAAATCCGCAGACCGCCTGCATGCTCGTTATACCGCCATCCTGGGTGATGACGAACTGGAGCGCGGCGAAATAGCGCTGAAATCGATGGAGACCGGCGAGCAGCACACGGTGAAATTGGATAGCCTGGTTCAGGAATTAGTTAAAGCGTCGCATTAAGCGGCTTAATTATATTAAAGGGGAATGATAACCGATGAAAAGGACGCATCATTGCGGTCATCTGACAACCGCGAATATTGGAGAAACTGTAACATTGAATGGATGGGTACAAACCCGCCGCGATTTGGGCGGCGTGCTGTTCATCGATCTTCGTGATCGCAGCGGCATCATGCAAATCGTATTTAACCCGGATTTCTCTGGCGAAGCATTAGCTGTTGCTGATAGAGTTCGAAGCGAATTCGTAATAGCCGTAACGGGTAAAATCGTCAAGCGCGACCCTGAAACATTCAACCCGAATCTGCCAACTGGTGAGATTGAAGTTCAAGCGACGAGCATCGAAGTGCTGAATGCAGCGAAAACACCTCCGTTCTTTATCGAAGACGGTGTCGAAGTGGATGAGCAGCTTCGTTTGAAATATCGATATTTGGACCTGCGTCGTCCAGAAATGCAAAAAACCTTGATGCTGCGTTCTAAAGCATCGAAAATTTTCCGTGACTTCCTCGATGACGAGGGTTTTGTAGATGTGGAAACGCCGATTCTGACCAAGAGCTCCCCGGAAGGTGCGCGCGATTATCTTGTACCTAGCCGTGTACACGCAGGCGAATTCTTTGCGCTTCCGCAATCTCCGCAAATCTACAAGCAGCTTCTTATGGTGAGCGGACTTGAACGTTACTACCAGATCGCTCGCTGCTTCCGTGACGAAGATCTGCGGGCTGACCGTCAGCCTGAGTTTACCCAGGTCGACATTGAGACGTCTTTCATGGAACGCGACGACCTGCTGAACATGATGGAGCAGCTGATGGTGAAGCTGTTCAAGGAAACGATTGGCGTTGAGCTTGCAACACCGTTCCAGCGGATCAGTTACGCGGATGCTATGGGCAAATACGGATCGGATAAGCCGGATCTCCGTTTCGGCATGGAGCTGATCGAGATGAACGATATCGTAGCGAGCAGCGGTGTCAAAGTATTCTCTTCCGTCATCGAAAAGGGCGGCGAAGTAAAGTGCTTGAATGCTAAAGGCTGCGGCACTTGGACACGTAAGGAAATTGACGATTTGGGACCATATGCAGCACGCTACGGAGCGAAAGGTCTTGCTTGGATTCAAGTGAAAGAAGGCGAATTCAAGGGACCTATCGTAAAATTCTTCAGCGAGCAGGAAATTGAAGCAGTTAGAGAACGTACAGGTGCCGAAGACGGTGACTTGCTGCTGTTCTCTGCGGACAACAAAAAAGTGGTTGCCGATGTACTGGGCGCACTTCGTTTGAAAATCGGACGCCAGCTAGGTCTGATCAACGATAACGAATACAAATTTGCATGGGTGCTGGACTTCCCGCTGCTCAGCTATGACGAAGAAGCCAAGCGTTATGTGGCCGAGCACCATCCGTTCACACGTCCAAGAGATGAGGATTTGGAATTGATGGATACTGACCCGCTTGCCGTGCGCGCTCAAGCCTATGACATTGTGCTGAACGGATATGAAGTGGGCGGCGGCTCCATGCGGATTTACAAACGCGATATTCAAGAGAAAATGTTTGCAGCACTCGGCCTGTCTCCTGAAGTGGCGCATGACAAGTTCGGTTATCTCATGGACGCCTTCGAATACGGAACGCCTCCGCACGGCGGAATCGCTTTCGGCTTGGACCGTTTGGTGATGCTGCTTGCGGGCCGCACCAACTTGCGTGAAACGATTGCGTTCCCGAAAACAGCAAGCGCTACGGATCTGTTAATGGACGCTCCTTCCCAGGTAGATGGCGGACAGCTGGAGCAGCTGCATATCAAACTCGCCAAGAAGCCGGGCGACGAGAAATAAGTCTCTTGCTCTTGATAAAGGAGGTTGCTTGAATTATGCTGCACCAATTCTCTCGAACAGAACTAGCGATTGGTCCTGAAGGACTTGATGTGTTGAAGAACAGCACAGTAGCCGTGCTGGGTATCGGCGGCGTAGGTGGCATTGCGGTGGAAGCCCTCGCCCGCTCGGGAGTAGGTCGTATCATTCTGATTGACAAAGACGTGGTGGATATCACGAATATCAATCGGCAGATCCACGCTTTAACGACAACGGTAGGTCAGAAGAAAGCAGACCTGATGGTTGAACGTGTCAAATTGATCAATCCGGAATGCGATGCGATTGCCCTGAACATGTTTTATACCGAAGAAACGTATGAAGAATTGTTTAAGTACGAGCTGGACTATGTCCTTGATGCATCGGATACGATTATTTACAAAGTGCATCTGATTAAGGAATGCTTCCGGCGCAAAATTCCCATCATCTCCAGCATGGGAGCGGCCAACAAAATGGATCCGACAAAGTTTCAGGTGGCCGACATTTCCAAAACCTCGATGGATCCGATTGCCCGTGTCGTGCGCACCAAACTGCGCAAAGACGGCATCAAGAAAGGGGTCAAGGTCGTGTTCTCTCTGGAAGAGCCGATGAAACCCCGCCAAGATGTTACAGAGAAGATCGTGCCTGAGAATGCTCCGGAAATCCGGAAAGCGAAGCAGCCGCCGGCAAGCAATGCGTTCGTTCCGCCTGTGGCCGGCCTGATTATGGTCAGTGTGGCGGTGAAAGAACTGCTCGAAAAAGGTGGCGTCACATTGTAAGGAGGCATCCAGCCATACTTATCAGTGTGATCGATAGACAATAAAACTAGGCAGGACTTACAAAACCTTCTGCAACATTTAGAAGTGTTATTCAACGCAGTGTCTCATGATGAATGGGATGCTGCGTTTTTTACTCCCTTCTGAAGTGAAAGATAGAAATTTAGGATGACAAATTCCTTGTAACAGAACTAAGCTAGTATATCCTTGCCGGTTGTGCTACAATGAATATCCTTTTTGTGTCACGGTCCTAAAGCCAGACTTTCGATGCGAAAAAATATGTTTCTTAGGAGGTAACTGAAATTGTCAGAATCTTTTCAAAGTGCCTATCAAGAAGAAGAGTTAAGATTAAACGAGGTTATCGTTGAAATTGACCGTCAGCTTGAACGTTTGCGCGGGATTCCAGTTTATACGGGTCATGATTTTACGGAGCAGGTGCTAGAAGCAGGGCGGGAAGAGAAACGCCAAGCCCTTGCCAAAAGTTTGCCGGAGCCTTACTTCGGAAGGCTGGATTTTCAGGAAAATGGAACGGGAGCGAAGAAACCGCTCTACATTGGAAAAATCGGCTTCGATAAGGAAGACGCTGGGGATCACCCGATGGTGATTGATTGGCGGGCTCCGGTCGCGAGCCTATTTTATTCGTTTACGGGTGGTACCGATCCTGCATCATTCGAAGCACCCGAAGGAATTATTGAAGGGCTCGTGTACTTAAAACGTAACGTCGTGATCCGCAAGCAAATCCTGGAGCGGGTATCGGACACATACAATCGCGAAAGCGGCGGACCTGCCGTATCCGACGAGTTTCTGGTATACCGACTCGGGGAGAACAAGGATAACCGCCTGCGGGATATTGTCTCAACGATTCAGGCGGAGCAGGATAAAATTATTCGGGCAGCGAAGAATACGGCGCTGATCATCCAGGGAGTTGCGGGAAGCGGGAAAACAACTGTAGCGCTTCATCGGCTGGCCTATTTGCTGTATCAGTACAAGGAGCAGGTTCATGCGGAGAAAATGATTATTTTTGCACCGAACCTGATGTTTCTGGATTACATATCCGATGTGCTGCCAGAGCTAGGAGTTGGCGATATCCAGCAGCGAACGTTTAGTGATTGGGCAGCGGAGCTGCTTGGCATCGAGCTGTACCGGGGAGATCATGCCGAGACACTTCACCGATGGTTTGAGACGGAACCAGGTCAGGGAACACCGGATATTGACGATAATGTTAGCGGACGATATAAAGGCTCCTTACATCTGATGAGGCTTGTCCGCCGTTTCGTTGAACGCATGGAAGGCAATGCCCTTCCGGATGAGGATTTTATGCCTTGGGACGGGGCAGTCCTCAAGCGGGAAACGATAGCCGAGTGGTTCGAACAGGAATACAAGCCGTATCCGCTTGCCAAACGGAGGGAGCGGCTGCTTGCCCGGCTTCATCGATGGATTGAAATGGAGCTGAAGAAAGTCTCAGCAGGGGCTGTGATGAAGGAACGGAAGAAGAAAGCGGCCCAGCGGGAAAAAGCGTACGGTAACCGTTGGCCAAAATTCGAGCCGCTCGCCCTGTATAAACAGCTGTTTGGAGCATCCAAAGCAGCCGGGGCTTGGGTAGAGGAGCTGTCTGCAGAAATTCCGGCTGATGTGCTCCACGCCACACAAAAGGATCTGAAGAAAAATATCGTTCGGGAAGAGGATCTGCCTGCACTGCTGTATTTCCACTGCCTGCTTAATGATATTACGGGCGAGCAGCGGTTTGACCATATCGTCATTGATGAGGCACAGGATTTCTCCCCGTTTCAAGTTGCGGTGCTGGATTTGTTCGTTAGAGGTCACTCCTTTACCATTCTTGGTGATCTGTCACAGGGTATTCATGCCTATCGAGGCGTTCATGCGTGGGAGGAAATGAGCTCCTTGTTCCAAGAAGGGGAGACCGCTTATTTTGCCCTAACGCGAAGCTATCGGTCTACTATGGAAATCATTGAATTTGCCAACGGTATTCTGGAAAAGGGTGTTAACAGCGATCTGCTTGCAGTTCCGGTATTCCGGAGCGGGGATGCGGTGCGTCTGATCCCTTACGGCTCCAGCGAATCAAGGGTGAAGGATTTAAAGCGGGCGATGGAGTCTCTGATGGCAAAGGATTATCGTACGGTTTCAATTCTAACGAGGACCCTGCGCGAGGCGGAGGAGCTGCACGGAGAACTGCGTGAAATTTGGCCAGATCTGAACCTGATTGACGGCAGTGAAGGGACATACCAGGGCGGATATTCGGTTCTGCCGGTCTATTTGTCCAAAGGCCTCGAATTCGATGCAGTGATTGTCGCGGATGCAGATACGGAACACTATGCGGAGAAAGCTTGGGATGCCAAACTCATGTACGTCGGCTGTACACGGGCACTGCATGAGCTGTGGCTGCTGCATGGTGAAGAGCGACCTGCTTACATCAAAGCGGAGAACTCAGAGATCACAGGAAGCGGTTGGCCTGCGGAGTAAGTGCAATTGCGTAGTAGCTTATGATTTCTTTATATATAAATAGGAAGAATGGATAATCCCGCAGTGGTTCACATGACAGCATGTGTTTGCCCCTGCGGGACTTTCTGTTGTGGGGGATTAACCAAGCATTTGGTAAGAGGAGCCCAGATTTTCGATGAATCGGATCAAGGTCCATACGGCGAGTATGGAAAATGCAGCTGCCAAGATGACGTAAAGGGTCATTTTCCGCTTAGATTTCCGTTTCAATTTAATAACCTTCCTTCGTGATGTAGTGGTTAAATGATACGAGTTATAACAACACCTCATCGTCTTCCTCATTTCGGATTCCCTGCTTATACTCATAGAGAATGATAGATGAACGTATGAAGGCGTACAGGCCGAGCAGGAACTGCAGGATAAGCATGGCATACAGAAGGTAAGCCGGTAGTTTCTCTTCATCGAGGAGGTAATCTGGCCCATAAATATCTTTAAAAAGTTTGTGTTGATTAACATAGGTAAAGAGTGTAAGTAAACTGATTCCCATATGGACAGCCCCGTTACATAATTTACGTCTGGACTTCTTGCGAGTTATCATAGTCACTCTCCTAAAGTAACGATGCTCTAAAATTCCTTATACTTTTAACGCTCCAGGATGATAAAAAGTTGGCTATCATAATAAACCAAGCAGAGAATAGAGCCCTTGCAGGCGCTGAGAAATCGAATATGATATGATAGAGAGTGGATTGGATTGTAACGGCTTATTTAAGATATCAGACAAGGAAGTGTAGCAATATGGACTTATTCAGTTACGGGCGGGAAGCCGACCGGGATTCAAGGCTGCTGGCCGACCGGATGCGGCCTTCCTCGCTGGATGAATATATAGGACAAGAACATATTATCGGACCGGGAAAGCTGCTTCGGCGAGCGATTGAAGCGGATCAGGTCTCCTCTATTCTGTTGTACGGGCCGCCTGGATGCGGCAAAACGACGCTTGCACATATTATCTCACAGCAAACGAAGGGGTACTTCGTTCGACTAAATGCAGTGGAAGCCTCGGTTAAGGACGTTCGTGAGGTCATTGAGCAGGCCCAGAGCAACCGCAGTCTGTACGGCACCAAAACGATCCTGTTTCTGGATGAGGTACACCGCTTTAATAGCTCAAGACAAGACGCGCTGCTGCCTGCGGTAGAGAATGGGACGATCATCTTTATCGGAGCTACAACGGAGAATCCCTTCCATTATGTGAATGGGGCCTTGATGAGCCGGTCGACGTTATTTCAATTACAGCCGCTGACCAAGGAACATTCACTAATCGCCATGCAGCGTGCATTGACCGACTCAGACAAGGGACTGGGTTATATGAACTTGAAAGCGGATCACGAAGCACTGGAGCATATTGCAACCATGGCGAACGGTGATATCCGCCGCGCTCTGAATGCCCTTGAATTAGCGGCCATGACCACACCACCGGATGAAAGCGGCGCGGTTCATATTACACTCGAAGTGGCTGAGGAATCGATCCGCAAGCCGCTCGTCAAGGCGGACGAATCCACGCAATATGACGTGCTGTCTGCCTTCCATAAGAGCATTCGAGGTTCCAGCGATGCGGCAGTGTTCTGGTTCCTGTATGCCGTCGAAAAACTCGGGATGGACCCGATGGTGTTCATTCGGCGGCTCATCGCCGCAAGCAGCGAGGATATCGGACTTGCCAACCCGCAGGCGATGGTTCAGGCAGTCAGCGCGCTTGATGCATACCGGAACAACGGCTGGCCGGAAGCGAAGCTGAACGTCGTACAAGCGATTTTGTTCGCGGTAGAAAGTCCGAAATCCAACGCGGTCGTGGAAGCGATATCCCGGGCGATGGCGGCGATGGATGAAGTGAAATCAGCGGAGGTTCCACTTCATCTGCGTGATGCGCATTATTCGGGGGCGGTGAAGCTCGGACATGTCGGCTATAAGTATCCGCACGATTATCCGGGCCATTATGTGAAACAGGAATATTTGCCGAAGGAGCTCTCCCGCCGGGTGTTTTATCAGGCGACGGAGCAGGGGAACGAGGCCAAGATCGCACACAATCAGCGTTTGCGACGTGAAGATTAGGGCAGTTCAGTAACGAGGGATGTATGACCGCAAATTTAGTTAAGTGGAGGAAACGAAAGATGAAAACAGGGAAGCAACCGTTTGCCATCCTGCTGCTGTCCGTCGGTCTTATGCTGAGCGGCTGTTCGGGAAAAAGCGCTCAAGAGCGGGTCTCAAATGGACAGGCAACCGAGGCAGCACATGAACACGGACATCAGACGCAGCTGTCCAATGGAGATATCCGGGAGGCCACAGCCTCAATTGATAAGCTGCCTGCCTTTTTGAAGAGCCAGACCAGCGAACTCCAAACCATTTACGCCCTGTCTGCCCAGGTGAGTGATGTCCTTAAATATATTCCTTGTTACTGCGGCTGCGGGGACAGCGCGGGTCATGAAAGCAACCTAAATTGCTTTATTGATGAGATCCAGGAAGGCGGCACCGTGGTATGGGATGATCATGGAACTCGCTGTGGGGTGTGCTTGGACATTGCTGTGGAATCGGCCAAAATGAGCAGTGAGGGCATGAAATTACCGGATATCCGAGCTGCGATTGACGAGAAATACAGCACCGGCTACGCAAAGCCGACACCAACTCCGATGCCGCCTGTAGAGAATTAATTCTAAATGGACTTACCAAACAATCAGGTGCCCACTATGATCGATGGATCGTAGTGGGCGTTTTTTTCATAGAGACAAAGATGCTCCACAAGCGCGCTCTGTATCGTATCATTCTCTTTTAATTCGGCTATTATATGTCTATTTCTGAGGAGTCTAAAATCTTGTTATGATTTTCCTCACAGCAGATTACTATATATAGATGTAAATTTGTGAAATGTAACTATATATAGTAATTAGAATTTGATAAGAGGAGAGGATCGAATTCATGAAAGTTATGAAAAGAGACGGATGCCTGGTGAGTTTTGAGATAAGCCGGATTGTGGAGGCTGTGGATAAAGCTTTTATTGCGGTTGAGGGTGTTTCCCGTCAGGAGGCTGCCTCGCAAATTGGAGATGAGGTTGCTCATGCAACCGAGGGTATGGAGCAGGTTAGTGTTGAGGAGATACAGGATATCGTTGTCGAGCATTTGCAAAGTACCGGTTATCCCGAGGTGGCGGCTGCTTATCAACATTACAGGGAGTCTCGTGACTTGGAGCGGATGAGGCGAGGAGAGCTATATAAGATCAGCAGAGATGTGATCGGCGTATCAAATTTGGACCTGCTGCGGGAGAATGCGAACTTGAATGGAGAATCTTTCAGTGGCAAAATGAGCCGGATCGGTTCAGAATACGCCAAGTGGATGGCAAGTAAATTCATCCTGCCAGCCGAGCTCATGAAATCGGTAAAGGATGGGTACGTGTACGTACATGACCTGGATCAATATGCGCTGGGAACTACGAACTGCATATTCATCCCATTCGATCGTTTGCTGGCCAAAGGATTTAACACAGGTAACGGGTCTGTAAGACCGCCCCAAAGTATCATGACGGCTATGGCGCTCGTGGCCATCATTTTTCAATCTCAACAGAACAGCCAATTCGGCGGTGTGTCCGGCAATAAAATCGATTGGGATCTGGCCCCGTATGTCGGCAAATCATTTCGGCGTCATTTTCGCAAAGGGTTAGCCTACTTCGGCCAGGGGGAGGACAAGCCTAATGTACGAGTTCTTACCGATGACGAATTATACATAGACAATGGGCAGCTGAAGGAAGTATATCCGCATATATATCAGTACGCCTATAACGAAACGGTAAACGAAGTGAAGCAAGCTGCGGAATCCCTGATCCATAATCTCAATACGATGAGCAGCCGGGCCGGAGGGCAGATTCCTTTCACTTCACTGAACTATGGCATGTGCACATCAACCGAGGGACGGATGGTATCCCATGCTCTGCTGGATGCAACAATGAAGGGGCTTGGAGGAGGAGAGACGCCGATATTCCCACAGCATATTTTTCAATGCAAGCAAGGGGTTAACCAGGCGGAAGGAGAGCCCAATTACGATCTGTTCCTGAAAGCCGTTGAGTGCTCCAGCCGCAGACTCTACCCGAATTTTGTCAATGTGGATGCATCGTTTAATCTGGTCTACTATAATCCGGACGATCCGAACACGATTATTGCCACCATGGGCTGCAGAACCCGGACAATTTCAGATCGGTTTGGGCGGAACCGCCTAAGCGGAAAAGGCAACCTGTCCTTTAATACGATCAATCTGGTTCGTCTTGGCATCGAGTATGGTATCATCCAAGGCCAAAGGAATTTGCCGGACCTGAGCCGCTTCTACGAGCAGCTGGACCATTATATGACCATTGCGGTTGAGGGTTTGATTCATCGCTATGAGCTGCAGGCTGATCAACCAGCCAAAGCATCCGATTTCATGATGCGGGAAGGCGTATGGGAAGGCGGTGAAGCCCTGGCCCCCGAAGACAAGGTACGCGGGCTGATCAAGCACGGTACGCTGGCGCTAGGATTTATCGGTCTGGGTGAATGTCTGAAAGCTTTAACCGGACTGCATCACGGGGAGGACGAGAACAGCCGCAGCCTGGGAATCGAGATCATTTCGCATATGCGACAATTTTGCAATGAAGCCAGTGAACGATACGACCTTAACATCTCATTATTTGCCACGCCAGCGGAAGGGTTGTCGGGGAAATTCACGAAGCTGGACCGTCATACCTTCGGGGTGATTGAAGGTGTGACAGATCGCGAGTATTACACAAATTCTTTTCATATTCCCGTTTACTATTCCATGCCCGCATACCGCAAAATTCAAGCAGAGGCTCCTTTCCATGAGCTGTGCAATGCAGGGGCGATATCTTATGTGGAGCTGGACGGCAATGCAAGACAGAATACCACTGCATTTCGGGACATCGTGCAGTTTGCCTTGCAGCAGAACATCGGTTATTTCTCTGTAAACCATCCCGTTGACCGGTGTCCGGCATGCAATTACGAAGGCATTATCGGCAGTGTATGCCCAGGATGCGGTGCCTTGGAGACGGCTGGGAACTTCCAGCGGCTGCGGAGGGTGACGGGATACTTAACGGGCAATTATACGGAGCGCTTCAATTCGGCCAAGCAGGCTGAGGTCAGAGATCGGGTGAAGCATCTGTGAATGTGTGCGGATATATCCCTGAAAGCATCAATGAAGGCCAAGGGCTTCGGGCAGTTCTATTCGTGAGCGGCTGTCGCCACGCCTGCGCTGGCTGTTTTAATGAGGCTTCCTGGGATTTCGAAGCGGGGGAGCTCTTTACCGAGGAAATGTCTGCGGCGATACTTCAGGATATCATCAACAACCCTTTGCTGGATGGCTTGACCTTATGCGGAGGAGACCCGTTCTTCTCTCCGGAGGAATGCACGGCATTTGTACGCAAGCTCAGGAACCTCTGTCCCGCGAAAAATATATGGGCCTACACGGGGTTTACCTTTGAAGCACTGATGAGGCAGCCGAGGTTGCGCGAATTGGCAGAACTGTGCGATGTCATCGTCGACGGCAAATTCGAGGAAGAACGAAAGGATGTTTCGCTGCCTTTTCGAGGCAGCTCGAATCAGCGTTTAGTAGACGTCCCTGCCAGCCTGAAGCGGGGAGTAACGGTGGAATATGTTTTACTCTAGCATGTGAAAAAAGAGCACACACTTTACGGAACTTCCGTGTTAAGTGTGTGCTCTTCTCGTTTCGTTTAGCAGATTAATAAGGAATTTTATCCGCTGTTTCGATTGTTCCTCCGCCAAGGCATTCGTCCCCTAGGTAGAAGACGACGGCTTGTCCAGGGGTGATTGCTTTCTGCGGTTTCGCAAAAGCAACATGAACGGTTCCATCTTCACGCGGAGTTATCGTTACTTCCTGGTCGGGCTGACGGTAGCGGAATTTCGCGGTGCAGGTGTAGGCGTCTTTGGGCATAGCGTCTTGTCCTGCGATCCAGTTGATTCCGGAGGCAATGAGTCCAGTTGAATACAAACTCGGATGATCGCCTTGAACAACGTACAGAATATTGTTAGTTAAATCCTTGTCGGCAACAAACCAAGGCTCTCCGGAGCCTGAGCCGCCAATTCCGAGACCTTGGCGCTGTCCGAGCGTGTAGTACATCAAGCCGTCATGGCGGCCTTTCACTTCACCGGAGACAATGTCCACCATATCGCCGGATTGGGCGGGGAGGTATTGTCCAAGAAATTCTTTGAAATTTCGCTCGCCGATGAAGCAAACACCAGTGCTGTCTTTTTTCTTGGCCGTATACAGTCCGGCTTCCTCAGCGATTCGGCGAACTTCCGGTTTCGGCAGATGTCCGATCGGGAACATGGCTTTGGATAGCTGCTCTTGATTCAAAGCATTGAGGAAGTAGGTTTGATCTTTGTTGTTATCCACACCACGCAGCAGCTGGTACTGTCCATCTTCCTCAATAACGCGGGCGTAATGGCCAGTAGCCACGTAGTCGGCTCCCAAGTCCAGGGCCTTGTTCAAAAATTCGCCGAATTTGATCTCGCGGTTGCACATGACATCGGGGTTCGGCGTTCTTCCGGCTTTATATTCATCGAGGAAATAGGAGAATACTTTATCAAAGTATTCCTTCTCGAAATTGACGGTATAGTAGGGAATGTCGAGCTGCTCGCACACGCGGCGCACGTCTTCAGCGTCCGCTTCAGCTGTACAGTAGCCAAGCTCATCGGTATCATCCCAGTTTTTCATAAAGATGCCGATCACTTCGTAGCCCTGCTGTTTAAGCAGGAGTGCTGTAACGGAGGAGTCGACTCCTCCCGACATGCCGACAACGATACGAGTGTTATGATTTGCTTTTGACATCGTCATCACCATTTTCATTTTGAATTATGCCCATGGTCGTATTTTAACATATCGGGACAAGGTTCACACGTTTCATTTTGTCCACTCAGGGTGAACATTTTTTTGGCTTTCCGCCTTGATTATTACCCATTGAGGTTCAGGATATGTTACCATAAGCAGAGGGTAATGATCGGAATACGGTGATAAGTGCAGGACGAGGTGTATAACCCGCGTTTTATGCCGTATTAACACTACCCGCCACCTACAAATCTTTATGTAACGGATGGACACAATATACAAATTACCGAAAGAGGTGTCACCTTTGAAAATATCAACAAAAGGAAGATACGGATTAACAATTATGATGGAGCTGGCTGCCAAATTTGGCGAAGGTCCGACCTCGCTCAAGAGCATTGCCGAGAAGAACCAACTGTCTGAACACTATCTTGAGCAGCTGATCGCGCCTCTGCGGAATGCAGGTCTGGTTAAAAGTATCCGCGGTGCGTATGGGGGTTATATCCTATCCCGGGACCCTGCGTCCATTACGGCAGGCGATGTGATCCGTGTATTGGAAGGACCGATATCACCTGTTGATTTCACCGAGGAAGACGACCCGGCGAAGCGGGATCTGTGGCTCCGTATCCGTGATAGCATTGCTGAAGTGCTTGATTCCACGACGCTGGACTATTTGATCAACTTCCATGAACAGTCTGCTGCAGACAACTATATGTTCTATATTTGACAGGGATTAGAAATCCCGAGTATTCAAAGGGATTGAGCTTTGTTGAGGGTAATCGTTACCCACAAGTTACCCACAAACAACCACGTATCTTAATTGTTGATAGCCCATTCAAAATCGTCTGCAATTTTTAACTGTCGATTTTGGGTGACGTGCAAGTAGATGAGTTCTGTAGTTCTGGAGTTTCCTTTATGCCCAATTCGCGCTTGGATCTCCGGAAGGCTAACTCTAGGATTGGACGCAAGTAAAGAGACATGGGTATGTCTAAGGCTATGAGGTGTGAGGCTGGTCGGTAGATCAGCTTCCTTTAATACACGACGCATTATTTTTGGTATGGTGGTGATTGGGATCGGATATCCTGGGAACTCAGTACTCCAGAAAACAAAGTTGTCATTCGGATTGAAATCTTTCGATGACAATTTCTCCGTTCGTTGCCAGATGCGCAAAGTCTCCAATGTCTTTGCGACTGTATCCCCGTAACTTACAATTCGCTCACTTTGATCATTCTTGGGTGGACCGAATGAATAGTTACGAACGTTGTCTCCTTCAAGTTGCTTATTAATATCGATTGTACGGTTGTTAGGATCGATGTCCTCCCACTGTAACCCCGCTGCTTCGCTTATACGAAGTCCAGTATAAGCTAACACCAGGAATAAAGCCCATAAATTCGGAGTAAGCATAAAACGGGCTACCTCTAGGAATCGTTTTAACTGGTTCTTCTCTAGGAATTTGGGAAGGACCTGTTTTTTTTCTCCTATTTTCCGAGGAACCTGCTTTTCCTTTGGAATAACTGCGCCTACGGTAGGATCCTCTGTGATCAGGTTAGTGCGCTTTGCGTGGGCGAACATCAGACTGGCAACAGAATTAACGGTGATAATAGTATTTCTTTTCCTCCCATCTTCCTTGAGCTTGTACAAAAAATCTTGGTATTCGCTCATAGTGACATTCCGAAGCATGAAAGCCCCAAATTTTTCGAGAATAACGTTTAAGGCAAACACCCTATTTTTAATAGTTTTTTTTCTTGGCTCTCTCTCGATGGTGTATTCCCTCAACCACACTTTACTCCAGGCATTTACCGTCAAGGTTGTTTCGTACTTCAGCGTTTTCTGTATTTTTCGAGCTTGGATGAGTATTCCAAAATCAACAGCTTCTTGAACAGTCCCAAACCGAGGAGACTCCATTTGTTTGGTTGTTTTTTTCTCTTTACCATCTACAACTTTAGTGGTTGGGACCCGATACCGGTAAGTATACTTTCCATCTTTTTCTCGGACGTTTTTTGGTAAGCTGGCGTCTTTTTTCTTCTTAGACACTTTGCGTGCCCCTCCTTTCTTAGGAACGTTTGTTCTGTTTTTGGGTATATTGAAACGGCCTTGCGGCCGGAAAGCGCAAAGTCTTATGCTGAGACTCTAATAACATGGAGATGGTCCAGGAGTATTATGTAGTTTTCGGTACTCACTAAGATGCCGAACCTATCCCGATATCGATCAATAGATGCTTGTAAAAACTCTTCTGTTACATTAAGATACTCTGCTATTTCATATCTGCCCTTAACTTTAGCCTCGTAGGCTTGTACAATTGCGGACAAGGGGATAATCCTTTCATAGGCCCATTGCCTGGCACGAAGCTCCTGTTTTCTTTTGCGGATATCTCTTTGGTCAAGGATGTTCCCTACAGTAGTATGAAAATGACCAAGTTCTTCAGCTAAGATACATGCTTTTTCTGCCTGATCCTTGAGATCTATACGTATTGCAATTGAGTTATCTTTGTACATCCCCTTCAAATTCCCACGAAAGACCATCTCAAAAACATCAACCCCATAAGATTCTGCCTCTGCTTGAAGCTCCTCATATAGCATGCAGCCGTCACCCCTTGTTGCGTTTTTCTCTCCGCATTCTAATGAATTCCTTGAATTGCTCTATATCTTCCAATTCCTCTTCAGTCCAATCGTCACCGTCGTGATGGGCTGCAATTGTTTCGACTTCATTATTTTTAATAGGCGTTATGGATGCCTTCACCTCATTAAGAATATTAAGTAACTCTTTTTTGAAATCTGTCGATAAAGGAAAATTGCCAAGAAGGCCTATTAACTCAAGTGGTTCTAAATCCAAAGGAACATCGTAATACTCTTTTTTTAATGGTTCGATTTTGTCTGTTATTCTTTTAGCCACTTCTTCTGGAAAATAGAGTTTTCCATTGTTGACTTCTGATAATTCTCTTATTAATCGTTCTAACTCCTTGTCGAATCCAAAAATTATAAAATCGGTAGTCTCACCAAAGTAATCTGCTATCTTTTGAACTTTATCTATAGAAGGAGAGCTTTTGTCCCAGTTGTAAATTGCTCCGTTCCCAAAACCCAATTCCGTTCCCAATTTAGGGATAGATACAGAATGTTGATTACAAAGAAACTTTATATTTTCGACTATTCCCACTTTCTTTGACTCCCCCCAATAGATTAAAAAATCTAAATATTAGTTTTATAGTGTTGACCGAATCTAAATATTCGGTTATTATGGTTTCAACAGCTTAGTTATTGGCAAAAAAGGCAACAAAAAACCGAAGGTCAAGTGACCCATTTGTAAAATCGTTCCCCAACGATGTTTATTTAGTTATGCCTTCTTTCCGATAGTAGAATATTTTCGGTTGGTTGTCAATAACTTAGCTCAGTTTTTTACAAACTTTAGGAGGTGAGCTTGAAAAGTGACTTATTACACTGAATTTGGAGCAGAGGCACGAAAGATCATGCTTCAGAAAAAAATTAGAATGGTCGATGTGGCAAAGGAACTGGGAGTGTCCCCGACGTATGTTTCCGAGATTTTTAAAGGAACACGTGAAGGAAGAAAACAAAAACCCAAAATAGCTGAAATGCTCGGCATGAAAAGTGGATGTAGATGATTAGAAACATAAAGAGGTGAATTCAGATGAGACCTGAGACAGAAAACTCACACCTACACAGATTGGAATTAGGCCCCACTATCAACGTTGTAGTCGCCGGTCAGTACTTAAATGTTAGTAAGTATACAGTCATTAACCGGATTAAGCAGGGGAAGTTGAAGGCATACAAACAAGGGATCCACTGGAAAATCAAAAAAGAATGGCTACTTGAGTACGAGGCAAGCTTGATCCCTAAACAGGATCAAATACTTGAGATGGAGGTCTCAAAATGAGTAAGGTTCTAAACTTGGAAGCGGAAGATGAAGTTATCGACTATTGCGCTAACGAGACATGTGGCAAGGAGATCTACTTCGGACAAAAAGTAACAAAGATCGGCCATGAACTGGTTTGTTCAGGGAAATGCTTGGTGGAGAAGATCGGGGCCATAACGATTATTGCTGGAACTAGTGAATGATGGAGAGCAAGATTCAGCAGTTGATTGATGATGGTGCAATCTTTTACGTCTCGCATTCGGGTGGCAAGGATTCACAAGCTATGTATGCCTTACTGAAAGAAGTCTTACCCACTAACCAGCTCTGTGTGGTGCATTCCGATCTTGGAGAGGTTGAATGGGTCGGCGTTCATAACCACATCATTGAAAATACAGCTCATCAAGTAAATGTTGTAAAAGCATCAAAACGAGACGGTAGCGAAAAGACATTGCTCGGTATGGTTGAGGAACGAGGGAAATGGCCTTCTTCTTCCTGTAGGCAGTGTACGAGTGATTTAAAACGAGGGCCAATCTTTAAATTTATCCGGAACGATCTAAAAGCTCGTGGAGGCAAGATAGCGGTCAATTGTATGGGCATCAGAGCGGAAGAATCAAGCGCTCGGGCTAAGAAACAATCTTTTCGCTACAACGTTTCAGAAAGTTGTGGACACAGAGACGTTTATGATTGGATGCCGATTTTTGATTTAACAACGGAGCAAGTGTTCCAGGTGATCGCAAACGCAGGGCAAAAACCATTCTGGGCCTACGAGAATAACGAAAGACTGAGCTGTGTGTTTTGTATCATGGGCAGCCTGAACGACTTGCGACATGGAGCCATCCAGAATCCAAATCTGTACCGGAAATATGTTGAGCTAGAAAAAAGGATTGGACACACGATGTTTATGAAAGGCAAAGAACCAGTCTATCTGGAAGAACACACTGGAATCAGGCTGGAAGATCTTGAAAGGAGGTGAAACAGGAAGGTGAACAAGAGGTTAAGGGTCTGGACTTGTGGGAATCTGCAGCAGCTGATCGAGATGACCAAGTCAAAAGAGCTTCGCGAGATTTACCGCAAGCAATATATCAGCTTGGCATCAAGGATGAAAAAGAAAAATGCAGCTTGAACGGGGTAGGAGCCGTCAAACTGCACATCACAATTAGTTAAGGTCAGTTTATCACTGGCCGGGAGGAGATGCAATATGAAAGCAACTGGAATTGTTCGTCGTATCGATGATCTGGGGCGCGTTGTGATCCCTAAAGAGCTGCGCCGTACGTTTGGAATCGCAGAAGGGGATCCAGTCGAGTTTTATATTGAGGATGACAAGATCATCATCAATAAATATGCGCCTGGCTGCTTTATCTGTGGGGAGATTGAACCTGAAAAATTAAAGCCTTTTCAATCAAAATTGATCTGCACAGGTTGCATTAAATCGGTTGTTGATTACTACGGTCAACAGCACTAGCAATTAATAAATCATTAATCAGGAGGACTTATACATGCCAGTACAAATCACGATCAACGGCGATAACGCCGCTCAAGCTATAGAAGAATTTGCTACACTGTCAGCCGCATTCGGTGGTACTGCAGCTCCGGCTGCACCTGTTAAGGAAGAAGTTAAGCCACGTCAGCGGAAGGCTCACGAAACTAAAAAAGAAGAAAAGAAGGTTGAAGCAGACCAAGATTCTGCAACAGATGAGGGAGCTACGGATACCCAATCGAATGAAGATGAGGAAATTCCAACTGTCGTTGAGCTTCGTGCTAAGGCTCAGGAAGTTGGCAAAGATCCGAAGAAGAAGCCGGAAATCAAGAGACTGCTGGGCAAGTTTGAAAGCGCGTCGATCTCGGATGTCCCAGAGGAGAGTCGCGCAGCGTTTATGGCTGAATTGGAGGCGCTATGACGCAGCCAGCACATGCCGAAAGGGCTCATGCCTTGCTCGGAGCTTCGGGCGCGGATCGGTGGATTAACTGTCCACCGAGTGCCCGGCTCCAGGAACACATTCCAGATAAAATTTCTGAATACGCCGATGAGGGCACGGCGGCGCATGAGCTGTCCGAGTTGATCCTTCGGCGCAGGCTAACGCCTTGTAATGCGGCTGAACGTAAACGGCTTGATAAGGCAATCGCAGATTTCAAGAAAACCAATTCTTATTACGGACCAGAAATGGAAGACGCTGTGGCTGCCTATGTCGATGTGGTAGAAGAACGCTTCATGGCTGCCAAGGCTCGATCAAAAGATGCCGTGATACTTTTCGAAGAGCGTGTGGATTTCTCAGAATGGGTCCCAGATGGTTACGGGACCGGAGACGTTGTAATCATCTCGGACTGGATGCTTGATGTCATTGATCTAAAGTACGGCAAGGGTGTGTCGGTCAGCGCGATCGGTAACCCTCAGCTTCGGTTGTATGGCCTGGGCGCCTGGTCGAACTGGAATTATCTTTATTCGATTAACGAGGTCAGCATGACGATCGTCCAGCCACGCCTCGATAGCGTCAGTACTGATACACTCCCACTTGGAGAGCTGATCGAATGGGCGGAGGTTGTTGTTAACCCTGCAGCTGCCCTGGCAGACGCTGGTGAAGGTGAATTTAAACCTGGCGGCCATTGCCGATGGTGCAAAGTGAAAGGGAACTGCCGTGCTCGGGCTGATGAGAATATGAAGGCCCTGGCGTATGAGTTTCAAGATCCGGCTCTTCTATCCATGGATGAGATTGGTTCAGTTCTGTTCGTAGCTGAGCAATTGAAAGTCTGGGCCAAGGACGTTGAGGAATACGCCTTCGACCAAGCCAAATCTGGTGCAATAATCCCATCGTGGAAACTTGTGGAGGGTCGAAGCAATCGGGTTATTACCGATAAGGCTGCCGCTCGTAAGGTCTTGGAATCTGCTGAGCTTGAAGAAGATAAGTATCTCAAGCCGCAGGAGCTGCTTGGTATTGGAGATCTGGAGAAGAAGATCGGCAAAAAGGAGCTTGCTTCTTTGCTAAAGGGTCTGATAGTGAAGCCTTCAGGTAAACCGGCACTGGTGCCGGAGACGGACAACCGGTCGGAGCTTAACAGTGTGGATCAGGACTTTGCTGGAGAGGAATTTGAGGTGTAGTCATGGGTGATATAGCTGATTACCACGTAGACAGAATGACTTCTGGTGCTTGGTCAGTTGGAAGAACTAATTCAAATAAAAGGGGAAATGAACAAATGGCAATCGACAATCAATCAACAAAAGTAATCACGGGAACAGTACGTCTCTCTTATACTCACGTTTTTGAACCACAATCCATTGATGGTGGGGATGAGAAATACAGCACGGCGATCCTGATTCCGAAGTCTGATAAGGATACGCTTCGCAAGATCAAGGCAGCCGTTGACGCTGCTAAGGAGCTTGGAAAAAGTAAATGGGGCGGCAAGATCCCAGCAAACTGCAAGACACCGCTGCGTGACGGTGACGAGGAACGGCCAGATGATGAAGCGTATGCTGGTCATTACTTCTTGAATGCCTCTAGTAAGAACAAGCCTGGAATCGCTAAGCCGATCGGTAAGGACAGCAACGGTAAAACCAAATTTCAAGAGATCACGGACACGACCGAAGTGTACTCCGGTTGCTATGCCAAAGTAAGTCTAAACTTCTATCCGTTTGACGCAAAAGGAAACCGTGGTGTTGCTGCGGGGCTGAACAACCTCGTCAAAGTGCAAGATGGGGACTTCCTGGGCGGACGAAGCAGCCTGAATGATGACTTTGCAAGTGAGGACTTCGACGACATTGTAGACATCAGTGACGATGACGATTACTTGAACTAATTTTACTTCTTTGGAGGGGCTTGGTATCAGGCCCCTTTTCATAACTCCAAAATTCAAATGGGAGAAAGTGATATGACTCTATTGCAGATCGACCTTGAAACATACAGCAGTGTGGACATTAAAAAATCAGGCGTTTATCCCTACGTCGAGGCTCCGGACTTCGAAATTCTCTTGTTCGCTTACGCTTGGGATGACGAGCCGGTAACCGTCATCGACTTTACGGATTTTGAGGAACTGCCTGACGAAGTCCTAGCCGCTCTCACTAATCCGGGCATCATCAAGGCGGCGTTCAATGCAAACTTTGAACGAACTGCGCTGGCGAAGCATCTGGGTGTATCGATACAGCCGGAACAATGGCGCTGCTCAAGTGTTCATGCCCTTACCTTGGGGTTACCTGGAGATCTGGCCGGAGTAGCTAAGGTCCTGAAAGTGAATGAACAGAAAGACAGTGCTGGTAAGGCGCTGATTAAATACTTTTCAACGCCATGCAAGCCGACCAAGGTAAACGGTGGACGAACACGAAACCTTCCGTACCATGATCCGGAGAAGTGGCAGCAGTACAAGGAGTATAACCGGCAGGACGTGGAGGCAGAACGGGCCGTTCGTAAGATGATCGAGAAATACGAAATATCTGAATTTGAACATAAGCTCTGGGCTTTGGATCAGAAGATCAATGATAACGGGATACTGCTTCATCCGGAACTAGATGCTCGGGCCATTGAATGTGATGAAGCCTTTAAGATTCGAACAGTTCAGGAGGCAAGGGAGCTAACTGGACTGGACAACCCCAATAGTGTTGCACAACTAAAGGTTTGGGTGGAGGAAGAGGAAGGGATCCAGATCGATGGTTTAACTAAAGACACTATTCCTGGTCTGATCAAAGAGGTGAAGAGCAAAAAAGTAAAAGCAATGCTAAAGCTTCGGCAGCAGCTTTCCAAAACATCCGTGAAGAAGTTTGAAGCCATGCAGCGCGCACGCTGCCAGGATGGTCGGGTTAGGGGGCTACTGCAATTCTACGGAGCAAATCGGACGGGGCGCTGGGCGGGAAGGTTGGTGCAGGTGCAAAACCTTCCACAGAACAAACTGCCGGACTTGGAACTTGCAAGGGATCTCCTGCTTTCCGGGGATTATGAACTGTTGGAAATGCTGTTTGGTGCTCCGCCATTTGTCCTGTCTCAGCTGATCCGCACGGCATTCATTCCTTCGCCGGGATGTCGGTTCATCGTTTCAGACTTCTCAGCGATCGAGGCACGGGTGATAGCCTGGCTGGCGGATGAGACGTGGCGACTGGAGGTATTCAAGACCCATGGCAAGATTTATGAAGCTTCGGCGGCGCAGATGTTCAATCTGAGTCTTGATGATATCACCAAGGACTTACGGCAGAAAGGGAAGATCTCGGAGCTTGCGCTGGGTTACGGCGGTGCAGTTGGAGCTTTGGAGCAGATGGGGGCCCTGAAAATGGGACTCTCTCCGGACGAGCTGCCACCACTGGTTAAGACTTGGCGTGCAGCTAACCCGAAGATAACAAAGCTTTGGTGGGATGTGGACAGGGCAGCCATGACAGCCGTCCAAGAGCGAAGAACGGTCAAGCTGCAGTACGGTTTAACGTTCTACTGCGAAGGCGGCTATCTGTTTATCCGGTTACCATCCGGGCGGCGGTTATCTTATGTAAATCCCCGGATCGTTGATGGGAAGTTTGACAAGCCGGCACTTGTCTATGACGGCGTGGACCAGACAAAGAAGACATGGGGCAAGATTGACACCTACGGGCCGAAGCTTGTCGAGAACATTGTGCAGGCCATCAGCCGGGACTGTCTGGCCGTGAGCATGCTTCGCTTGGATGCTGCAGGCTTTGAGACTCGGATGCATGTCCACGATGAGGTCATTGTCGATGAGCCTTACGACAATGGCAGGGATTCCTTAAACGAGATAACTGAAATTATGGGGCAGCCGATCGAATGGGCGCCGGGGCTTCCGCTTCGGGCTGAAGCATTCGAGACGGACTTTTATAAGAAGGATTGAGTTTAATGGAACTTACTCTCACTAATGAGGATATTGAAAAGCATAATGGTATGGTTCACAAGCTGGCTGGGAGATATCATAGGCAAGTCCTAGACCCCGCTATTGATTATGAAGATCTTGTTGCAGAAGCTCAAATTGGCCTCTTGAAAGCTTTTGAGAGGTTTGAACCAAAGAAAGGCTTTGCTTTCTCCACTTTCGCATTTGCCACTGTAGCAGGATATCTACAAATTTTTCTAGCTCGGCGGGGGACTCGGATTAGATTTCCAGCCCATGCCGTTACATTAGCTAACAAAATATATCGCGAAGGTTTAGAGATAGAACCCTTGGAGAAAATTGCAAAATTGCTTGGGAAGCCCGTTTCTTACGTTCAGACAGCAATGGAGTATCTGGCATCATTAAATATTTATGAAATCGATAGACCTCAAACTAACTATATGTCAGGTACGGAGGATGAAAAATCAAACTCTCATTTCTTAGTAATATCCGAGGATGATAATTCATTGGTATTTGTTGAAGAGTTTCTTAGTTCAATCAAGCCTCGTGATCGTGAAGTGGTGGAGCTGGTAATGAAAGGATTTAACTATAGGCAGATTGGTAAAATGGCAGGCGTAAGCCATCAGGCAATCTGGAATAGAATGAGGAAAATTCAAGAGATTTACCTCAAATATGAACTTGGGCGGCCAATAAGAAAGAAAGGCAGCCTTAGCATAGGTTGATTGGTGGACGATCATGTTTGAACAAGATCCGTATTTTCAGGATATCCCTTGGGATTTGATATATGACGATGGTGGTGAGCTGATCGGCGAGGTCTACGTGATCTTGCCAGATCCACCACCGAGGAGGAAAGCATTATGAAGTGGGAAGCTTTTGAGTGTGACGACTGTAAACAGCGCTTTGCGCTTGAACAGAAACCTGACGATGAGATTGAAGAACCTTTATGCCCAGGATGCGGCGGTTATTATTGCGGGCCAGTAGAAGTGGAAATCGTGGAGAAAAGTCCTGAGGAATTGGAGGTAGTTGAATGAGTAGAGACAAGTATTTCAAAGGATACAATCCAGACTTTGTATCTGCTTATGGTAAGAGAGACTGGCAAAAGGATATGAACGGATGCCAAGGTTTGCCGCCTACACCATGGCAATGGGTAGAAACCGACACAATGGAATGGATTGAGGACGCAAACCAGAAGTTGGTGTTTGGCGGCGAAATGTCATTCTGGGATTGGGTTGGAGGTAACGTTGAAGCAGAAAAACTGTTTAGGTTCTTCATAAATGCTCCTGATGCGCTTCCCTACTGGCTCCAACAATACGCAACAGAGAAAGAACGTGCTGATAAGCTCCAGGAAGCGTTAGAACAAGCACAAGTACATTTAAGTTCGGAACATTACATGACTGCTGAAGATATCGTTAACGAAGCTCTGGCATCCCTTTACCAAAAGGAGGGAGAGGAATGATTGAGTGGATAAAGTACGATCCCGAGAATCCGCCAGAGCTGAATGTAACTTGCCTCGTGCTCACTGGAATACGTCCAGTGACTGCTTTCTTGGACGTTGATGAAACGGGGACATTGCTTTGGCTGAACAGTGATAGCGCTGAAATGATATCAGGTGTAACTCATTATGCGGTTATCCACCTTCCAGGAAGTGCACGACCATGAGGACTCTGACGGCAGAAGAAAAGGCTCTAAGTAAAGCAGCTAAGCAACGGGCGAATAAACACCTACAGGCTCAGAGACGTGACATCGATGCTCGGATCCGTAAGTTAAAAAATGCTCCTGACCCGGAGTATCCGGTGTCACATCATCGCAGTACTGCAGTGCTGGCAGCTGAATCTGAAATGCTCCAGGATGTGAAAGGGGATCCGGTTGTCCTTAAATTGGACGGAAGCTCTATCATCCTTAACTATGAGATGCTTCGCCGGCTCATCCGATCGCTGAAGAATCGGCAATGGAATATGAGCTTGGATACATCTACAGGATCCCCTGTACTTATCATTACACATCATATCAATTTATGGGGCAAGGATCGGGGTTACATCGAGCTCTATGACTTGCCCTCGTATCAAAAGGAACTACTGACGGAATTACCGGTTATTGAAATAGAACGTAATTGAGGTGGCATCATGCAGGAACTGGACATTAGCTTCGGCAAGCACCGGGCTGATACGAACTGGAAAACTGAATATTTGACCTGGGATGAGTTCGTGGACCGGCTGCGGAAGGTCCGGCGGACGGCAGAGACGATGGCCCAGTATGACAAGATGAACAACAATGCCCGCGGTAAATTGAAGGATGGGCCCGCTTTTGTTGGCGGGCTTGTCCGGACGGGGCGGCGTAAGAAAGAGAATGTCGATAGTCGGAGCTTAATTACCTTGGATGTCGATCGAGGAGACGATGATTTTCTGTTCTCAGCTGAGCTTGTTCTAGGTGGGTCGGCTTACGTTATCTATTCTACCCACAGCCATCGGCCAGAGAAACCGAAATACCGTCTGATCATCCCGGTGGATCGGAACATGAGCCCGGATGAATATGCAGCCGTTAGCCGCAAACTGTCGGAGCATATCGGCATGGAGTATTTCGACAAGACCACGTTTGACGTCCACCGACTTATGTACCTGCCGAGCTGCAGCAAGGACGCAGTCCCGGTCATGGAAGTCTTCGAGGGGGAGCCACTTGATGTGGATCGGATCCTCGATGAATACGCCGATTGGCATGATGTTATGGCTTGGCCGCGGCACCCAGAAGATAAATCTCCTGCTCAGCTGGCAGCCAAGAGGGCGCAGGATCCCCGGGAGAAGTTCGGAACGATCGGCCTCTTCTGTAGGGCCTTCTCTATTGAAGAAGGGATCGAAACCTTTTTATCGGATGTTTATGAAAAGGGATCGATGCCGGATCGGTACACATACACCAAGGGCTCCAGCGGTAATGGCCTGGAAGTCTATCCGGATCAGGATCTTGCATTCTCACATCAAGACAGCGATCCGATCGCAGACGGACGCACTTATAATCTTTTTGACCTTGTACGAGTTCATAAATTCGGTCATCTGGACGAACGGGTGAAAGAGCACACTCCGGATGCGAAGAAGCCAAGTCATATGGCTATGGAGCAATGGGCGATCCAGCGGCCGGAGGTTAAACGTTTGGCGGCTGCAGAGAAACAAGCAGATTTCGCAGAGATGGCTGCCGCGTTCGATGATGAGGACAGCGGCCCTGACGATCCGGAGGATGACAGCTGGACTGAAAAGCTTGAGAGGCACCATAAAAGCGGTGAGCTGCTGCCGACAGCCGGGAATGTCGAACTGATCTTAACCTATGGTTTATGGCAGGAGACGCTTGCTTATGACGCTTTCGGTAACACCGAAGTTATCCGGCGATCGCTGCCGTGGCGTGGACAGGAACGTCTGGGACGCTCCTATGAGCCATGGTTGGGTGCCGATGATAAACGGCTTCAGCATTGGTTTGCCAAGGTACACGGTATTAATTCGGCTAAGACGATCCAAAACGCCTTTACTGAGGTGGTCCACCGGAATACGTTTCATCCGATCAAGTCCTATGTCGAGAGCACCGAATGGGACGGCCAGCCGCGGGCAGAACGCATATTTATTGATTACCTGGGCGCCTCAGACATCCATTACACCAAGCAGGCGACTCGGAAGATGCTGCTGGCAGCCGTTGCAAGGCTATACCGACCAGGGTGTAAGTTTGACCAGATGCTAGTTCTTGTGGGGCCTCAGGGTGCCGGGAAGAGCTCTCTACTGGCGAAGCTAGGACGTGAATGGTTCTCCGATTCCTTACGGACATTTGAGAATAAGGAAGCCGGGGAACACCTGCAGAGTGGCTGGATCTTTGAGATCGGCGAGCTGTCGGCCATGAAAAAGACCGAGGTTGAAGAGGTTAAGGCGTTCTTATCCAAGACCGAGGACCGTTACCGGGTGGCTTATGATCGCCAGGTATCTGAGTTCCCACGGAAGTGTGTATTTTTCGGGACAACGAATACCCGTGATTTTCTTCGGGATGCGACCGGGAACCGGCGCTTTTGGCCCATCGAGATATTCCCCGATCGAGCTGTAAAGAGTCACTGGGAGGAATTGACCGAGGAAGAAGTGAGCCAAATATGGGCTGAGGTATTGAGCTGGTTTAAGGCGGGGGAAACCTTGGAGCTTGACAGCGAAGCCCGCATGGAGGCGGAACGACAACAAGCTGCGCATATGGAGATGGATCCGCGAGAAGGCATTATCCAAGAGTGGCTTGATATGCCTTTAGAGGATGAGATGGGGCGCCCTACCGATGACATGTGTGAACGTGTTTGTGCGGCCCAGATTTGGACGGAGTGCCTTGGTAAAAAGCGCGGAGATATGAAGCCCTGGGATGGAAAGGACATCATGGACATACTCCGCCGCATACCAGGTTGGGTCGAAAGAAAAGGTAAGGCCCGCGTCCCAGGTTATGGAGTCCAACGTGTTTTTGAAAGGTTGCCGTAAAGGGTTGCCGAGGCGTTGTCGTTGTTGCCGTGAAAGGTTGCCAATGTTTCCTTAGGTTGACGAGAATTTGATTTTACGGCAATCGAGTCAATCGCAAGCGTACCAAGGGGCTAAGGCTTGCTGTTTCCGTTGTTGCCGTAAAATCTACTATTTAAGTAAAAATATTAATTAACCCATATAGGGATACGGAAATATAACTTAAACGCGTAAAAACGCAGTACGTGCGTGTAGGGGGCAATTTGGCAACCTGTTGAAAGGAGCAAATATGAGAGAGTCTACACTGGAACGCCGCTTGGTCCGTGAAGTCAAAAAGATCGGCGGGCAAGCGCCAAAGTGGGTAAGCCCAGGAAATCGAGGAGTACCGGACCGGATTGTCCTTCTTCCTAACGGTCAAACGATATATGTCGAGATGAAAGCACCGGGTAAGCAACTGGAGCCCTTACAGGAGCGTTGGAAAAGAAAGCTGCTTAGCATGGGCCACAGACATTATAAAATTGATTCGAATGAGGACATTGACCGGTTTATAGACGAGGTGAGCGCCAAATGAAGTATAAACCGCATCAATATCAGGAGTATGCCACCAAGCGGATCCTGAATACCCCATTCTTAGCCTTGCTGCTTGACATGGGATTAGGGAAAACCGTTAGCACTTTGACCGCTATGGACTTATTGCTGAACGATTATTTCGATGCTAGCCGTGTTTTAGTTATCGCACCGCTGCGGGTTGCAGATGACACTTGGGCCCGAGAGATTGAGAAGTGGGACCACCTGAGACATCTCCGGATCAGTAAGGTTTTGGGGAGCGCCGCGGTTCGACGCAAAGCCTTGAAAGCAGAGGCGGACATCTACGTGATCAACCGGGAGAATGTAGAGTGGCTTGTCAGCGAGTACGGCAGCCAGTGGCCGTTTGATACGGTGGTGATCGATGAGCTATCCAGCTTCAAGAACCCACAAGCAAAACGCTTCAAGGCCCTTCGCAGGGTCCGGCCAATGATGAAGCGTGTGATCGGCCTGACGGGTACGCCGGCACCGAACAGCCTTATGGATCTATGGGCGCCGATGTATCTGATCGATCAGGGGGAACGACTTGGTAAGACGATAACCGGTTATCGCGATCGTTATTTTACACCAGGCAGCCGTAGCGGCCATGTGGTCTACGAATGGAAAGCCAAGCAGGAAGCAGAGGAACGGGTATATGAGGCTATATCGGATATCGCCGTCAGTATGAAAGCCGAGGATTGGCTGGAGCTGCCTGAACGGATCGATCGGACGATTCAAATTCCTTTGAGCCAGAAAGCCCGGGAGCAGTACAAGAAACTGGAGAAGGAGTTGCTTCTGCCATTCCTTGACGCTGATGTGGTAGCGCAAACGGCCGCAGTCCTGTCGAATAAGCTGCTGCAGATGGCCAGCGGTGCTGTGTACGATGAGGAAAAGGGTGTGAAGCTGATCCACGATGCCAAGCTGGATGCCTTGGAGGATGTGATCGAGGCTGCCAACGGAAAGCCGGTTATGGTGCCCTACTATTTTAAGCATAGCCTATCGCGGATCCAAGAGCGATTCCCACAAGCGCGGATCCTGCGGAAAGGCAAAGACGGGAATGAAGATATCCGAGCTTGGAATAATGACGAAATCCCACTGTTGCTTTTGCATCCGAAGTCAGCTGGTCACGGCCTGAATCTTCAGGAATCGAGTTGTCGGACGGTTGTCTGGTTTGATCAGATTTGGAGCCTGGAAGAATACCAGCAGACTAATGCAAGAGTTCACCGTCAAGGAGTGAGGCATAATATTGTGGTCGCCCACTTGGTAGCCGAGGGGACAATGGATGAGGACGCCGTGGCAGCATTGGAGCGTAAAGCTGCAGGGCAAGATGCCTTGATGGAAGCCGTTAAAGCTAGAATAGAAAGGATGAAGGCATCATGAAAATAGAACAACAGGTGATAGAGCAGCTTTCCCAATACCGTCAAAAGAAAGCCCGCATACAGGCACTATCGACGTATAGCGTGGGTGCCGGAATCACCGTATCCCGGTTGAATGAGGATGACCAGCTGCAGGAGCTGCACCGGAAGTTGCGAGGCCTACCGTCATACATGTACCTCTCAGCGCGAGAACAGAAACTGGAGAACGTAGCCCACGCTTACATATCGGGTTACCCTGCCGGTGTTAAAGCCCAGCAGCAAGCCGTACCTGCGCGGGGGATGGATCCGGAAGACACGGAGCTACTTCAAGATTTGCGGCGAAAGATTCAAAAGGTGATCGAGGCAAGAGGGTACGATATTCGGAATGGGATCGAGGAGATTATGGAGCGCTTGGCAAGGCTTCAGGACCTACAGGAAGAAGTAAATCGGATCGATGCAGTATTGGATGCATTGGAGGAATTTAAACCGAACTATGCGAAACTACTTCGGATGAGATTCGTGGATGGAGTTGATCCGGGCGAAGCCGCAAGAGAGCTAAATATCGTAAGGCAAACGTTCTACAAATGGCAGCAAAAAGCCATAGAGGAGTTCTGCAGATTGGCTTCCTAGGGCAAGAAGACAAACAAGTTACAAAAGGGCGACAAACCATATATAACGGGTTAACCACAAGGCCAAATACTCCGTGTTAATATGATATTGTGCCCTTCATGTAAGGAGGCGGTAGTTGATGGATTTCCTTGAGGTTACCGCCTCTTTTTATTTTCACCGGTATAGCTCAATGGTAGAGCGCTGCGGGGCCCCTGTCATAACAGAGAGCAGAGGATCCAGGTTCAATTCCTGATGCCGGTGCCATCATTTCCGGATGTAGTGTAGCTGGGTAGCACGCTTGCCTTGGGCGTAAGTAGTGTGGGTTCAAATCCTGCCGTTCGGATTATTCAAAACCTTTATCATCTCCCCTTTTTGCCGTCTCGGATCGAGGCGGCCTTTTTATTATTATCCTGAGAGGAATGTTCGACATGAACCAACAAATTGAGAACAATTTCAGTTATCACGCCCCGACACCAGGACAACCGGAGGTCTATCAGGCGATCCGGAAGAAAGCCAAAGAGCTTGCCTATCTGATCGATGAACTGGCTCCAGGCAGCCGTGAGAAGTCGCTTGCTATGACGAATCTGGAACAGTCGGTATTCTGGGCGAATGCGGCAGTTGCTAGACACGATAAATAACAGAGCACCTTAACGGGTGCTTTTTTCTTTATTACAAAACCAACACAACGCCGGGGGTGGTGATCGTGTAAATGGCGGAAGCAAGAATATTGGCTGAGCAGGATTATCTGCTAGGCATGAAATATCAAGAGATTGCTGATAAATACGGGGTCTCGATTAACACCGTCAAAAGCTGGAAGCAAAGGCATGGCTGGTCTCGCGAAAAGGGTGCACACAAACCGAAAAGGGTGCACACAAATAAAGGCGGCGCGCCTAAGGGAAATAAGAATGCTGTTGGGAACCGCGGCGGCCCAGGCGGTCCTCCAGGCAATGATAAGGCCGTTACACATGGTTTCTTCCAGAAGTATCTGCCGGCTGAATCTCTGGAGATCATGGAGCAGCTACAAACGAGGCAGCCGCTGGACATCATGTGGGATAACATCATGATCCAGTATACGGCCATCATCCGAGCGCAGCAGATTATGTACGTTAAGGATCGGGACGACGTCACGACGACCAAGATCGAGGAGAAAGGCGGCAACGTTTGGGGCGAGCGCTGGGAAGTTCAGCAGGCTTGGGATAAGCAGGCCACATTCCTCCAGGCCCAGAGCCGGGCCATGGGTACGCTTCAAAGCCTGATCAAGCAATATGACGAACTCCTGAAGACGGATCTAGCGACCGAAGAACAGGAGCTACGGATCGCCAGGCTGAAAGGTGAGGTCGAGAAAATCAACAACGAAACGAATCCGGAAGTCGTTGTGTTTAAGGATGATCTGCATGAGTAGAGAAATCAGCTTACAGCAGACCGTCGGAAAAGGTTATGCCGAGTTCTGGCGCTACAAAGGTCGTTACCGGGTCGTTAAGGGCGGCCGAGGATCCAAGAAGAGCGTAACGAATGCACTTTGGATCCCGTACAACATGATGAAGATGCCGCTGGCGAATACGCTGGTCCTCCGGAAGACGTTCAATACTCATAAGGACAGCACATGGGCACAGCTCAAATGGGCCGTTAACCGGCTTGGGGTAGCTCATCTATGGAATTTCAAGAAGAGCCCGCTAGAGGCTATATACAAGCCCACCGGTCAGAAGATTTTGTTCCGGGGCCTCGATGATCCGATGTCGATCACCTCTATCACGGTGGACACCGGCTATTTGTGTTGGGCGTGGTTTGAAGAAGCCTATCAAATCATGAATGAAGATGATTTCGACAAGGTGGATATGTCCATACGGGGTGAGATGCCGGAAGGGTACTTCAAGCAGCTGACGCTGACATTTAACCCCTGGAACGAAAAGCACTGGTTGAAGTCCCGCTTCTTCGATAACCCGGATCCACACACGTTAGCCATGACGACAACTTACCGCTGTAACGAGTTCCTGGGTGATGACGACCGTGAACGGTTCGCCTGGATGAAGAAGCATAAGCCGAAGCGTCACAGGGTTGAGGGTGACGGGGATTGGGGAATTGCCGAGGGTGCAATATTTGAAGATTGGCGAGAAGAGGAATTTGATTATCGAGCGATCGCTAAGCTTCCAGGGTACCGCGCAGTGTTCGCCCTGGACTTCGGTTACACCAATGACCCGACGGCTCTTGTGGCTGCACTGGTGAACAAGGAAGAGAAGAAGCTGTATATCTTCGACGAGCATTATGAACACGGCATGATGAACGATGACATCGCGACCATGATCAAGTCGAAGGGGTATGCCAAGGAGCGAATTATCGCCGATTCCTCGGAGCCAAAGTCAATCGACGAGATCCGCGGGCTGGGCATAAGCCGGATCCGTGCTGCGGAAAAAGGCAGCGACAGCGTCAAGGTCGGCATTCAGTACCTGCAGCAGTACGAGATCATTGTCCATAAGTTCCACTGCCCTAACGTGAGCATCGAGCTTTCAAGCTATGTCTGGGAACAGAACAAAGCCGGGAAGTTCCTGAATAAACCGATTGATGATTTTAACCATACGATCGATGCACTGCGGTACGCCATGGAGCAGATCCGGAAGCCGAGTGGTGTGTCGTTCGAATAAGAGAGGAGGGGAACTGTGAATACCTTACAGGAGATTTTGCAGAATATCGAATTGAATGCACCAATGACCATCGATGAGATCCTTCGGGAAGAAATCAAGGATTGGGAAAAGTCGGATGAGCGGAAGCTGATGCTACTCGGCCAGAAGTATTACAGAGTCAAAAACAAAATTCTGGAGCGTACTCGCCAGGTCATTGATGCCCACGGAAAGCTATCTGAAGTTAAAAATCTAGCAGACAACCGTATTCCGCATGGTTTTGTGAGAAAGCTGGTCGATCAGAAGACCGGCTATTTATTGTCTCGTCCGTTCATTCCGAAAACGGAAGACAAGACATATCAGGATCTGCTGGATGATTACTTTGACGAAGACTTTAAGCGAATGCTGAAGAACACGGGGAAGGACGCTATCAACTGCGGGAAGGCTTGGCTCCAAGTCTACTATAACGTGCAAGGCGAACTATCGTTTATGCGTATTCCACCTCATGAAGTCATACCGCTCTGGAGAGATGCCGCCCATACGGAGCTCGATGCAGTCATTAGGGTGTATGAGGTGACGATGTATGAGGCTAAGCAGAAAAAGATTATCCGGAAAGCTGAGTTTTGGGACACAACCGGAGTAAGGCTCTACGAGGCTGCCGACGGTGGGGAATTCCGATTCCTGGAGTCCAAAGGACATTTTGCAGCTGTAAGTAAATCTCCAGAAGGTGAAGCTGTCGAAAATCCGATGAGCTGGGAGCAAGTTCCGTTTATCTGCTTTAAGTACAATGACGAGGAGCAGCCAATCATTGATATCATTCAAAAGATGGTCGATGACTACGATCGGAACCGATCTGATAACTCTAATAACCTTGAAGACCTGCCGAATAGCACATACGTGGTGAAGGATTACGACGGTACGGATGCAGCTTCATTTCGGAAAAACGTCTCTCAGTATCGAGTTATCTTTGTCCGCGGAGAAGGCGATGTAAAGACAATCGCCCTAGAGTTGGACACCGAAGCCCACAAGATGCACATCGAGCAGACGCGCAAAGATATTTATGAGTTTGGCCGGGGCGTAGACACGCAGTCGGAACGCTTCGGAAATAGCCCTTCTGGCGTGGCGTTGAAACATTTATATGCTGACCTGGATTTAGACGCGAATGATATAGAATCAGAGTTCCAGGCCAGCCTCAGCCGACTTCTTTGGTTTATTGATACGCACATTTACAACACCACGAAGAAAGACTATTCAGAGACAACGGTTACGTTCATTTTCAATCGAGACATGGCGATTAACGAAAGTGAAATAATAACCAGTGCTAAAGACAGCGTGGGGATCATCTCGAACAAGACTATCCGCGCTAATCACCCGTGGGTTACGAATACGGATGATGAAACCAAACAGATTGAAGAAGAAGAGGCAGCTGATCAGGAGCGATTCAACAAAGGCCAGTACGATGGACTGGAAGATGAGTCATCATGAAGCCGCGGGATTATTGGCGTAAACGGGCTGAACAGGTTGCCGAACGGCAATTTGAGAAATCGGATCGATATGCAGCTGGTCTCAGGAGGCAGTATGTTCTAGCTGAAAAGTCCATTCAACGGGATCTGGAATCCTTTTATGCTAGGTTCGCTGTGAATAATCAGGTCAGTATGGTTGAAGCAAAGCGGCTTCTAACAGCTGGCGAACTGGCAGAGTTTAAGATGACCCTTAGTGAGTTCAGGAAGAAGGCCAAGAACAACACAGACGGCCAGTGGACCAAGGAACTCGATAACGTCTATTATCGGACCCGCGTTACCCGTCTGGAGGCGTTACAGCTTCAAGTGAGGCAACAGGTCGAAATGTTGGCCGCAAGCCAGCAGACGGGCACAGGGAAGCTATTGGGCGATATTTACGAGGATACTTATCACCGCACCCTCTTCGAGATCAACAAGGGCGGAAACGGGATCCTCGCCTCATTTGCTCGTGCTGATAAGGAAGCCGTACAGGAGGTTATCGGTCGGCCATGGTACGGCAAGAACTACAGCTCCCGGATCTGGAGTGACCGTGATAAGCTGCTTCGGGAGTTGCGGACAACCCTGTCACAGTCCTTCATTCGTGGAGACAGTGCCAAAAAGGTCAGTGAGCAGTTGGCAAAGAAGATGGGTGTAGCGACTTCAACCGCTGAAAGGCTGGTCCAGACGGAGAGCGCCCACATCATAAACGAGGCAACAGCTGACGGGTATAAGAATAGCGGCGTCGTACAGCGGTATGAGGTTTTGGCTACGCTGGATAGTCGTACAAGCCCGATATGCCAAGACATGGACGGCAAGGTGTTCAAGTTGAGTGAGCGCGAAGTGAGCGTCAACTATCCACCATTTCATGCCCGCTGCCGCACAACGGTAACGGCCTATTTTGATGACGAAGTTAACCCGGGCAAACGGATCGCCAAGGACCATACCGGTAAGAGAATTTATGTGGCATCGGAAATGAAGTATGAAGATTGGAAGAAAGAGTATATCAGGCACTCTTGAATCACGAGGGTGCTTTTTTATGATCAAAAACATGTCTAGGAGGCGTCCTGATGGGAACTAAAATTTATGAGAAGCGTATCTCGGTGCAGGCGATTCAGTTTCAGGGGTTGGACCAAGCCCATATCAATGAAATCATTGCCTTTGTAGGCATGCCTATTTCAGTTGATTTTGGAACGTATGGTGTGAAATTGCGCATCATCCGCAGCAACTTTGACGTCATCGAAGCTTATCAAGGGGATTACCTTGTTAAAGACGCAGCAGGAGTCCTGAGACGAATGGACAAGAAGAGTTTTGAAGCTGAGTATCAAGAGGTTACACCATAACCGGGCTGTGAATGAGACTGTCACAGCCCTTTGCTCGTTGGCCGGAGCATCACGGCTGCCCATGGCGGGGTTGCGCCATAAAAACCGAATGGGAGAGTGTTGATAATGGATTTGAAGGAACTGCTTGGTGAGGAGCTTTATAACCAAGTCATTGCAAAGGCGGGTGATAAACATAAGATTGCCCTTGTCTCGGACGGCGCATGGATCCCGAAAGACAAATTCAACGAAGTGAACGAGGCAAAGAAGAAGCTTGAAGGTGACCTGAGTGAACGTGATAAGCAACTGGCCGATTTAAAAAAGGATGCTGGGGATAACGAAGCGCTTAAAGAACAGATCAGCAAGCTCCAAGAATCCAATAAAGAGGCAGCCGATAAGTATGCGGCAGATGTAAGAGAATTGCAGCTCAATACGGCATTGAAGTTGGCATTAGGTTCTGACGTACACGATGCAGACTATGCCATTTCACAGTTGGATAAAACGAAAATCGAGATCGGAGAGGACGGCAGCATCAAGGCTGGGCTTGAGGATCAAGTGAAGAGTCTTCGGGAGTCGAAGGCTTTTTTGTTTGCCGAGAAACAGGAGAACACCGGACCGACTTTCAAGGGAGCTAAGCCAGCTGAAGGCGGGAGGGGCAGCGGTGAAGGCGATCCCGTTGCTGCCGAAATATCTAGTATTTTTTCACAACGATAATAACGATAACAAGGAGATGAGTGTAAATGCCTATTAACACTTTAGAGTATGCAAAGCTATTTCAGACCGAATTGGATAAGCAAATCACGCAGCAAGCGACGTCCGGATGGATGGAGAGTAACGCGGGTCAGGTCATCTATAACGGCGGCGATGAGATCAAGATCCCTGAAATTGCCGTGCAGGGTTTGGCCGATTATAATCGCGATTCGGGCTTTGTACAGGGATCCGTTACGTACAAATACCAAACCCACAAGTTGACACAGGACCGTGGACGTACGTTCCAGTTAGACGCAATGGACGTGGATGAAACGAACTTCGGTGCTTCTGCCGCCAATGTCATGAGCGAATTTCAACGCGTGGAGGTGATCCCGGAGATCGATTCTTATCGGTACAGCTTCATTGCGGCTAAAGCCGCTGCAGCCGGAAAGAGCAGGGAATATGCGTTGGCTGAAAGCACGATTTTGAAGGAATTGTATAAAGATATTTTCGACTTGGCGGATATGGGAGTGGATCTGAGTCAATTGGTGATTTCAATTGCCTACCCGGCATACGGAGTCCTGACCGGAAACACCTCGCTACAAAAACGGATCGATGTCGGACAATTTGCACAGGGTGGCATCAATCTCCAAATCAAGATGCTGGATGGTATTCCGTTGATTCCTGTATCCTCCAGTCGTATGAAAACGGAATATGTATTCAATGACGGGGAAACTTCGGGGCAGGAGCAAGGTGGCATTGTGCCAGCAACGGGCGCCAAAGACGTAAACTGGATCGTATCGCCGCGTAACGCCCCAATTGGGATCAGCAAAACTGATAAGGTCCGAATCTTTACGCCAGACGAGAACCAGAAGGCTGATGCGTGGAAACTGGATTATCGCAAGTATCATGACGTGATCATTCCGGACAACAAAACCGCGGCATTCCGCGTTACGACAGGAGGCTAATCTCATGAGCAAGGAAATGATTACTTTGAAAATGTTGAACGTGGTTAAGCAGGTGGAGTCTGAGGCGAAAGCAAAGGCGCTGGAATCCAAGGGCTTTAAACGTGTGGGAGTAGATGAAACCGACGGTAAGAAGGGCAAAAAAGACGATAAGTAGGTGCCGGCCATGTTGAATGAAGCTGTGGCAGAGGTGATCAAGCAGCGCTACAAGCTCCCTGATTCCTTGGATAGTTTGGTCAAATCCTACATCGATGAATCAGGTTTACACATCATGAATTACCTTGGCCTTGATACTGTAGACGAAATTCCTACTGCATTAAAGTTTACCTGGGCCAATATCGCTATGGCTGCCTTCAAATCGGATCAGTCTCATTTACCTGAATTGGATGATATTCTGATGACCGAGATTGATCTGAAGATCGGGGATACCTCGGTGAAGTCATCTGCTGGTGGGGGATCGGGTATGGCAGCGGTACAGGCTTATTCATCAGACCTGATCCGGTACCGCAAACTGAGGTGGTAAATTATGAGTAATGTACGCCGATATCGAAAGATCATGGAAAAGACCTACACCGATAAGGTCACTGTTCAGCGGTTAGTTGATGTCAAACTTCCATCTGGTAAAACGGTCCAAAGACCAGACGTGGTGTACCCTGATGAACGTTGCCGCCTCTCTCAAACCGGGCTTGCTCGTAACAAGCAGACGGAAGCCGAAAATCAAATTGAGTATGATGCCAAGTTGTTCATTGCGCCGGAAATCGTGATCCTTCAAGGGGATGAACTTGCAATCACTCGTCAAGGCCGAACCTATAACTTTATTGCTGGTGAGCCATTTCCGCCATATTCCACCCACCAGGAGGTCAACCTAACCCGGAAAGAGCGAGCCTAATGGCAAAATGGGGGAAGTTTGACTTTGCTGAGATGGACAAGATGGCAAAGGCATTCAAGAAGGCTTTAGACGAAAGGGTTATTGAACGCTTCATTCATGAATTCCTCTTGGAAATGGCTTACCGTGGAGAAGGGAAGATCAAGAAGCGTACACCAGTGGATTCAGGGGAACTCCGAAGGAATTGGCGAGTAGGTAGTATAGAGAGGCAAGGCGATTCATTTGTTGTTGAGATATTCAATAATACCGAATATGCCTCTTATGTTGAAAACGGCCATCGAAACCGAGAAAAAACCGATTGGGTGGAAGGTCGGTTCATGATGGCTATCTCCATGAAGCAGCTTGAAAAGGAGTTACCGGTCTACTTGGAACGCAGACAGGGAGAGCTACTTAAACAAATTATGAATGGCCGTGCGCCAAAAAGGTGATGCCATGAATGCAGATCAAGTTACAGATGCGGTTACATTCAAACTGGATCAGACGTTTGGATGGCCTGTATACGGTAAGAACAGGCAGGGCTTGAAAGAGCCCTGCTTTATTGTGCTTCTCTTAAATGTCGATCACGGCAGACTCCAAGGCCGACGGTATGCAAGAGGGCATCAGTTCAACGTTCATTTCTTTTCAGCGACAAATGATGATTTTATCGTTGTTGCAGATCGTTTGTTTGACGTGCTGGAATGGATTGAAATAGATGGACTGAAGTTTAAAGGAACCGGCATGAACTTTGAGGTGATCGATGACGTCATGCATTTTTATGTGGACTACAACTACCACGTCATGCGAGCCAAGGAGCCGGGGATCAAGATGAAACAAATGGAACAGGAGGGACGCCTGAAATGAGTAACAAAGAGAAAAAAGCGCAGCCGCTACCAGTACCGCGTTACACGAAGGAGCAGCTGGTAAATGCTAAACGGTTTACCACATCAGAGAAAGACGTCCTGATGGGACTGTTGGAAGCTGACAAGACATATACGCTAGATGAAGCCGTCGAAGTCATTGAATCATTCAAAAGGAGAGAGGTGTAATCATGGCCGGAGGAACTTGGAAAGCGCAGAACAAAATTAGACCGGGTGTGTGGATCAACATTGAAACCACACAGCAGACGTTAGGAACCCTTGGAGAACGTGGCGTGGCATCGCTGGCATTGCCGCTATCATGGGGACCAGCAAAGAAGATGATCACAGTGGATGCAGGTGCTGATACGAAGGGCGTACTCGGTTACGACATCACGGCCCCTGAACTGCTTCCTTTGCGGGAAGCTCTGAAGCGGGCAAGTAAGGTGTTGATCTATCGTCTAAACGAGGGCACAGCCGCCACAGCGACTAACACAGACTTGACGGTAACCGCAAACTTTGGAGGCATTCGCGGGAACGATCTCAAGGTTATCGTTCAATCCAACATTGATGACCCGGCAAAATATGATGTTGTGACCCTGCTGGAAGGTGATGTTGTGGATACTCAAATCGTGTCCGAAATTGAAGAACTCGTCCCGAATGATTGGGTTAACTTTACAGGCACCGGGGCGCCGGATGTAACAGCCGGACTTAGTCTGACTGGTGGTTCGGACGGCACCGTGACCAATTCAGACCATACGGCATACTTGAGTACCGTAGAAGGCTATGAATTTAACACCATTGGACTTCTAAGTTCAGACGCCACTCTTAAACCGGTTTATGCTGCTGCGATTCGGCGGATGCGGGACAACGAAGGGAAGAAGGTCCAGGCGGTGATGTCCGATTACCCGAATGCGGATTATGAAGGCGTGATTAGTGTTAAAAACGGCGTGGTGCTTTCAGATGGTACCGTTTTGGATAAAGTGAAGGCTGTCGCTTGGGTTACGGGAGCAACGGCAGGAGCTGCCGCAAACGAATCCTTAACCTATGCGGCTTATGACGATGCGGTGGACGTAGATAAACGCTATACAAACAGCGAGATTGAGGCAGCATTGGTAGCAGGGGAATTCCTGTTCACCGCATCCAATGGGAAGGCTATTGTCGAACAGGATATCAATACTTTTACATCCTTTACGCCGACCAAGGGCAAAGAGCGGTCCAAAAACCGTGTATTGCGGGTGCTGGATAGCTTGGCGAATGATCTCAAACGAATCTTTGAACTGTATTACATCGGCAAGGTGGACAATAACCAAGACGGCAGAGCTCTATTCCGGAAGGAAATTGTCACCTACATCGATACGCTGGTAGAGCTTGGAGCCGTGCAAAACTTTGATGCTCAGACTGATATCACCGTATCGCCAGGCAAGACGTCAGATAGCATTTTTGTAGATGCGCGAATCCAGCCGGTGGATGCTGTTGAAAAAATCTATATGCGGGTATTGGTCCGCTAAGGGAGGTTAAATCATGGCAGGATTTTTGAAAGCGATAGATACCATTTCAGGGCAGGAAGGCCGGGCTTTTGCAACAATTAACGGCCGGAATGAAGAACTTTTCTATATCCAAACCCTTGAGGCAACAGTAGATAAACAAAAAGCGGAAATAAAGACGCTGGGGCGTCGTGGTGTGCAACACAAAGCTACAGGGTGGACCGGTTCGGGGAGTATGACGATTTATTATGTTACTTCTCTATTCCGTCAGATGATGTACGACTATATTAAAACAGGCAAGGATGTCTATTTTGACATTACGATCACCAACGAAGACCCATCTTCGTCCATTGGCACTCAGACCGTAACCATGAAGGGTTGCAATCTTGACAGTGTTGTTATGGCATCGCTAGATACGGAGTCCGAAGCTTTAACCGAGGACCTGGACTTCACGTTTGATGATGTGGATCTGGGACAGAGTTTTGTGGCGCCTGTACTTGGTAACTAATCTAAAATCTACTTAAGAGAGGGAGAATATAAATGTCTGATTTTTCGATGTTTTTTGCTGAAAATGCTGCAATGGAAGTAACGGAGGATTTCGTGGTATCCGATCGTTTTAAGGACAAGGAAGGTAAGCCGGTAGCATGGAAGCTGCGCAGTATCACGGAAGAAAAAAATACCGAGATCCGCAAGGCCGCCATGAAAAAAGTGAAGGGTAAAGGTGGGGTATACACTCCGGAGTTTGACGCGAACGAATATGTGGCGAAGTTGGCGACGAATTGTGTAGTATTCCCGGACCTGAAGGACGCCGAATTGCAGAAATCCTATGGTGCTGTTGGGGCTGAGATACTGCTTCGTAAAATGCTGCTGCCCGGTGAGTTCGGTGCATTGACAGAGCGAGTGCAAGCTATGAATGGCTATGATCAAGATATCAATAGGGTTGTTGAAGACGTAAAAAACTAATCAAGGAGGGTGACGGCGATGCGGTTTACGCCTATTTCGCCCTCCATGAATTGCACATCCTGCCGCATGATCTTATGGCTATGTCAATCAATGAGAGAGGTGTGATATACGCCATGATCTCAACAAAGGTGGATAAGGAGAGGGAGCAAGCCAAGAAATCAAAAGGCAAAAAGCGGTAGACCTAGCCTCCTGGATTTGGTAAACTTGTTGGGAAATATGACCTATTCAGGGGGATTGTCGTGAAAAAAACATTCGCATTACTTATTTCTCTTATTATGCTGATTGCTGTTGTTGGGTGCTCATCTAAAGAAGAAAAACAAGATTTGACTTTAGATAAATTCATTAAGGCTTATCAGGATGAAGGGATTGAGGTAGACCCAGGGGAGAAGCCAGCACTTCAAATGATCAATGCTAAAGATGGTGTCATTTTTTACGTTGATAAGAAAAAAGTTGCGATTTATGAGTATGCTTCTAAAAAAGATATCGATAATGCAATATCGACTTTTAAACAAATGAAAGATATGCCTAGAAAAGGGCTTTTTGTATTAGAGACTAAGAATGAGCAAGCCATTAAAATATTTGAAAATGTGAAATAGCACTTAACGCCTTCATTACGAAGGCGTTTTTATTTTTCTCAGAAATCAGAAAGGAGGGCGAATATGGCAACGGTATCCTCCACATTGCAACTGTTCGACTCCATGTCTGGTCCGATCAAAAGTATAGTTAGTTCAATGGATATGATGCTATCCACCATGAATGAACTGCAAAAAGCTGCGGGCCAGGATACCTCGATGGAAAGTATGATGGTTACTGCTCAACAGAGCATTACTCAGACAGAGACGATCCTTAACCAATTGACGGATACCATTATGAATACAGCCCAAGAACAAGAACATTTGAATAGCGTCATCAGCGAAATGGCAAATGTAAACGAATTAGCTGTGGTCGAGGATGGTTACAGGAAAATGACTTCTCAAGTTGAAGAAGCAGTACATCAACAAGAACAACTCGATCAACTGATGAAGGGATCGCCAGATTTGCAGGGAGTCCAAAACGCTGAAAACGAGATAAGCAAAATGGGCGACGCCATAGAACAAGTCATTCAACAACAAACAAGATTTAACAGCATATTTGGTGTTGTTCGTAGTTTGGCCGCGGGCACTGCTGTTAAAGTAACTTCGCTTGGGTCTGCTTTTAAACGGGCATATACAACAGCGAGAAATAAAATAGAAGAACTTAATCAAAGTATGAGTAGTACTTCGGGGCTTTTAAGTGGTATGACAAGCAAGCTCATGGCTTTTGCTGGCGCTTATATGGGGATATCTGCTGTCAAAGGCTTTTTAGGTCAATCGTCTCAAGCAGCAACTGATCAAATCACAGCAGAACAAAGATTACAATCTATCATGAGTAATATCAACGGAATGACACAAGATGGAATTGACCTAGTCAAAAACTATGCCAAAGAACTAGAAGCGACCGGGAAAACAGCGATCAACGCAGGTGCAGGAATAACGGGGTTATCTCAGCTTGCGGAATATGTTTATGATCCGCAAGTTTTAAAAGATATGACTCGCTCCATGTATGACTTGGCGACAGAGACGTACGGAGTGAATGTTAGTGCTGACCAGCTTACCCAAACCGCAAACTTGATGGGTAAAGTTATGATGGGTGATATCAATGCCTTGTCACGTAACGGCTTTAAGATTGACGCGATTTTCGATGAAGCGCAACAAAAAGTGCTCAAATTTGGTACAGAAGCTGAGCGAGCTGCACTGGTGATCGAAATGATCGATGAAAATCTTCAGGGCTTGTCTGAGTCGATGGCTAATACGCCTGAAGGAAAACTTGTTAGGTTGCAAAATCTATGGGGGGGTATTCAAGAAAAAGTTGGATATTTATTCTTAGATTTCAAACTTCAAATGGCCGAGATTGCACAAGATTTACTACCGGATGTCGAGAAAGGATTTATTAAAGCTTTTTCAGCCATCTTTAAATGGCTAAGTGATGTAGTGAAAATGGTGGTACGCATATATAACTTCACTGTTGAAAATTGGCCAACCATTGAAGCGGTTTTGTGGGGGATTGTCGCAGCAGTAGCGGCTTGGAGATTAGCGCAAATAGGTGTGAACATCGCTATGGCGGCAAACCCAGTAGGCCTAATCATAATGGCAGTTGCAGCCCTCATAGGCGTGATCGTGTTGCTAGTGAAGTGGTTTATAAACCTGTGGAACACAAATGATGAGTTTGTCGAGAATTTTATCAGAGGTTGGAATTCCGTTTTAAATTTCTTTGATCAGGTCCCCGTTTTCTTTACAAAGGTAGGGGTCGGAATAGCAAACGCTTTTCACGATGCCAAAGTAGAGTCTTTGAAAGCGTTAGATCAAATGGTAAATGGAGCCGTTGATAAAATAAATGGTTTGATTGAAAAACTCAACAAATTAAATTTTGTATCGATTGACTTTGTAGATGGAGTCGTCCTTTCAGCGTCTGCCCAAATTGAAGCAGAAGCAGCACGCCAAGCCGGTGAAGCTAAAATAGCTGCTGCTGAAGCAAAAGCAACTGGTAAGGCAGAAGAACGAGAGGCCAAGCTTCAGGAAATGATGAAAGGCAGGGCCGAAAAGAGGGCCCAAAAAGAAAAGGAATTAGAAAAACAGCTGGAAGAGCTAAACGCAGGTAAATATTTGACAGGTTTAATGGACCCAGGCACAGGTGTACCCATCATACCTAGTGAAACCAGTTACCCGGATGAGATAAAAAAGGTCAAACAGGTAGACAAGGTTAAAGGAAAGGTAGATATCTCTAGTGATGATCTGAAGATCATGCGCGAACTGGCCGAGATGAAGAACATACAGTACTTTAACACACTGAAACCTACCATCTCTATCAAGACGGGTAACATCAACAACAGCGGTGATCTGGATTCCATCGTCACCAAGCTCACGACTCGGTTAGAGGATGAAATAGCATCCAGCGCCAAAGGGGTGTATGAGTGATGGCTGACTATAGCATCGAGCTAAGCTTTAATAACCGAGAGGTTGTGTTCCAGATCCCGGTCCTCCCGGAAGAAATCGAGATTAAGGGCGAAGGGCAAGGCGAGGAACATAATGTTGCAGGTCTAGGACAGATCCATACAATCGAAGCGCCCAAGCTCAAAGAAATTACATTCAGTGGTGTGTTTCCGGCGGACATGGAGAACGCGATACAATCCAAAGGCTTTGACGCTCCGGCGGATTACATCCGGCATATTGAGGACTGGATGACCAAAAAGAAGCCCATCCGGTTTATTTTCATCAGTCAGGGATTAAAGATAAATATTCCGGTATCCATTGAGCAGTTTGATTATAAGGAAGTCGGCGGGACTCCTGGTGATTTCGATTATACCTTGTCGGTTAAAGAGTACGTGTTTTACTCGGCCAAGAAGGTGGTATTTGCAAAGGCCGCATCCTCCGGTAAGAAACAGGCAGCTGCATCAAAACCGAAGCGCCCCGACGAACGCGCAAAGCCCAAAACAGTCAAAGTCAAAAGCGGCGACAGTTTATGGTCAATAGCTAAAGCGAATCTGGGGGATGGCAGCCGATACAAGGAAATCATGAAATTGAACAATATCACGGAAGCCCAAGCCAAGAAACTCAAGGTGGGCACCGTGATTAAGTTGCCGGGGTGATCAGACATGAAAATAGTGATCGATAACAAGGACGGGAATGTGTGGGATGTCTCCGACATCGTAAAAAATTTGCGTTACAACACGGCCCGGATCGGAAAGGCTTCCTCTTTGGAGTTTACCTTGGTGGACAGCGGCATCTACCAGGATAAAAAGTTCAAATATCAGAATGGGGATATCGTTCAATTTACCGATGGCACGAACAAGGTGTTTATGGGGTATATCTTTAAATTCGAAATGTCTTTAAACGGTGAAGCCAAGATTACGGCGTATGATCAGCTGCGTTACTTAAACGCCAGTCATACGTATGTACTCAACCAGGTAACAGCTACGCAGGTTGTACAGCGGATCGCCAAGGATTTTAACCTGAAGACGGGTAAACTTGTAGACACCAAATACAAAATTCCAAATTTTCTTCAAGACGATCAGACGTTGTTCGATATGATCTGTTCTGCTTTGGATTCTACGTTAATCAAGAGTGGTACTAATTTTGTCCTTTATGATGATTTTGGCCAACTCACATTGCAAAACGTATCGGCTATGACATACGGTTTTGTCATTGGTGAGGGGAGTTTGATGACGAACTTCAACTATTCTAAATCGATTGATGAAGATACGTATAATCAAATCGTTCTCTATAAAGACAATGAAAAGTCTGGGAAGCGAGAAACCTTTATTGTCAAAGACAGCGGCCGAATCAAAAAATGGGGACTGCTGCAGCTGTATCAAAGCGTTGACGAGGACATGAACAAGGCTCAAATCAATGATCTGTTAACGCGTTTAATTACTGCCAAAAATCGAGAAACTCGTAAGATGCGGATCGATGCGATTGGAGATTTAAGGCTTCGTGCTGGGATGTACGTTAATATTCAGATTCAGCGCTTTGGGATTAATAAGTTGTTTTTGGTGGATGAATGTACACACAGCGTCGAGGGAACGTCGCATACCATGACCCTGGATTTAAGGATGGTGTAACATGCTGGATATCATTAAAAAAGCGGCAATGGATGCGCTAGGCTCTAGCAATCCGGTAGCCATACGAATAGGCACGGTAGAATCATTAAGCCCCTTGGAGATTAGCCTGGATCAAAGGTTAACACTCTCAGAGGCTTTTTTAATTGTCCCGGAATCCTTGACACGCTACGAGATTGATCTTCACCATACCCACGAATACTCGGATGACACCGGCACTGGATCAAGCACAAAGAAAACCGAGCCCGCCCTCCCGGCGAAGCCCGTTGTTATACGGAAGGGTTTATTGGTGGGTGACACGGTGATTCTAGTCCGGGTACAGGGTGGACAACAATTTGTGGTCATTGATAAGGTGGTGAGCGAGTGATACCCCAGAGCGATGTAGAAATGACAGACGAGGAGTTAGAGCCGGTCCAATTACCAGGCCGAACCTATCGATTTGATTTTAACAATGGCAGGGTAAGCAGCCACAAAGTGGATGGGATCGAAGCCGTTAAACAGACGGTGTTTAAGATCCTCTCCACCCGGCGTTTTGACCATCTCATTTACTCCGGCAATTACGGTAATGAGATGGATTTAAGCGCGGTTAGGGGAAGGGTTGTATTTGAATCAGAGGTTGAGCGGTGGGTAAGTGAAGCCTTAACACAGGATGATCGGATATCTGCCGTGACGGGGTTTAGCTTTAACTATCAACTGGACACCGTTCAGGTTAGGTTTACCGTTGAAACCGACTTTGGGTCATACCAAGAGGAACAGGAGGTGTAAGCATGTATGAGCATCAGACATATGAGGCTATATTGGAGCGAATGTTGGACCGGGTACCCGAAGGGATCGACAAGCGGGAAGGCAGCATTATTTATGATGCCTTGGCTCCGGCAGCCGTAGAGCTGGCACAGGTGTATATGGAACTGGATTTTAACTATGCCTTGTCCTATGCAGATACAGCTACTGGCGAGGACTTGGCCCGCAGAACAGCAGAGTTTGGCGTTAACCGGGAGCCTGCCACGAAAGCGAAGTGCGAAGGTAGATTCTACAATGCTTCCAATCAATTGTTTGACATTCCCCTCGGCAGCCGGTTTGCCATAGAAGATATCAATTATGTTGTGATCTCCAAAATTCGAACAGGTGTATTTTTGCTGGAATGCGAAACGGCGGGCGTGGTCGGCAATCAGAAATTCGGTGCTATGCTGCCTGTTGATTATATTAACGGACTGTCTCGGGCAGTGCTTGAGGAAATTCTTGTTCCTGGTGCAGATGAGGAACCGGATGACCAGTTGCGTGAACGGTTCTTTGCAGCCGTTAATGAACCGCCTTTTGGTGGTAATGTCGCGGACTATAAACAGCGGGTTAATGCTATTTCGGGCGTTGGAGCCACCAAGGTTTACCCGACCTGGAAGGGAGGGGGGACCGTCAAATGCACGATCATCGGTGCGGATTGGAGACCGCCGTCCTCTCTGCTGATCTCGCAAGTCCAGACGGCAGTTGACCCCAATGTAAATAGTGGGCTGGGATATGGTACCGCACCTATTGGGCACACCGTGACAATTACAGGGGTATCCACCTCTCTTATTGATGTCGAAACAACCATTACGCTTGAATCAGGCACGAGTCCAGGCCAAGTTCAAGGGCCGATCGAGGATGTTATCAAGGATTATTTGCTAGGTCTTCGAAAGACTTGGGCCTTTCAAGATCAAATGATTATCCGGGTGGCCCTAATCGAAGCGGGCATCTTGACGGTACCGGGGGTAGTGGATATTGCTAAGACAACTTTAAATGGTGCAGCTGAGAATATTATCTTGGGGGAAGAGGAAATCCCGGATATAGGGACGGTGACGCTACATGTCTGATCGCATTTTGCCGTATCTCCCGGAGTATTATCAAGAATTTCTTGAATTTAGGGAGCTGGCTCAAACCGAAGATATCGAGCTGGATCAACTGGAAACGGCTGTTCAGCAGCTATTCGACGACCAGTTTGTCATGCGGTCAAGCATACAGGCGATTAAGCGAAGAGAAATGATGTTGGGTATACAGGCTGATCCCACAACCGAATCTTTAGACTTTAGGCGCCAAAGAATTATGAACCGGTACCAGACTAAACCGCCTTTCACTGTTCGATGGCTTCAGGAGCAGCTTGACCAGCTGGTCGGCCTGGGTATGACCGTTGTGTCGGTGGACGTGGAAAACTTCATTCTATACGTAACAACCAATATTGAGAATGCCAACGTATTTCGCGAAGTCCAACACACCATACAAACCATTAAGCCCGCTAACATGGTCTACCAGCAAAATACTTCCTTAAGCGATGCCATCGACCTCAAGGAACGAATTGCTAAGCGGACCATCACATGGAACTACAAGCTGGATGGATGGAAGCTTGGGGAGAAGCCATTCTCTACGTTAGGTACGGAGGTGTTATTGAAATGATCTCATCCCAATTTTTGAATGGAGTAGCCGAATACATTAATGCCAAAGTCAGCAAGGTGGTCATTAATGAAGATTTTGAAATTACACAGTTTGACGTTAAACAGGTATCCGGCTCTATGTTGGCCCTTAACTATATCGTTCCTGCAAGTAGCATTTCTCTGGTCACACAAATCGATTTGACAGATGAATCGGGAAAACTCATATCTTCAAATCCTGTTTACTTGCCGGTATCGTCAGACACGCTCATATTACAAACAATCGAAGTTAAGGAGGTTATTCGATAATGGCTAAAACTGATTGGCAAGCGGGGGATACTGTCCAACCGGCAGACATGAATGGCATAGGCCAAGAATTAAACGATTTGCGAAATGTGGTAGATAACATCAATATCCCGCCTGCTACATTAACTGAGCCGGGTATCGTGCAGCTCTCCAATGCAACAAATGGTACGCGTGAGAACGTAGCTGCTACAGAGAAAGCTGTAGGACAGGCTTTTCAAGCTGGCAATGAGCGGAAAGCGGAAGTGGTTGCCGCGCTTGTTGCCATTGGTGTACCGGCATCCACAAGTGAAACATGGTCGCAGCTCATTCCTAAGATTGCTGCTGTAATAAAGGCAACGGGAAACGCAACTGCTTCTGATGTAATTGCAGGAAAGACGTTTAGTAGTGTAACAGCGAATGGATTAACAGGCACCATCCCAGACAGAGGCGCTGGTGGCATTGTTACACCAGGAACAACAGATCAAACAAAAGCAGCAGGGCGATATACAAGCGCGATTACTGTACTTGGTGATCCGGATTTAATCCCGCCGAATATTCGGCAGGGGGTTGATATCTTCGGGGTAAAAGGGACGTTGAAAGAAGGGCCACTTTATGCAGCTGGGATGGCGACCAGTGCAGCTTCACCAATGATGTTTCTGACCGTTAATGGGCAGAATGTAACGGGGTATAGTTCATTAACTATTACTGGATTGGGATTTAGGCCTAATAGGATTATTATTCGTGTTCTTGGAGCAGAAAACTCTCCTACATCAGATTACAATACAATTACTAAAAATGCTTCCCCAGATTCTAGTGGATCTGGTTACAATTTAGTGACAGCTGCACCAGGGAATAATGCAACCGCATTTATTTTTAAAGTTCTAGAATTTACTGGGGATAATGCAGGTGGGACGGCCTATGTTAATGACTCTAGTTTTAGATTACCATTTTTTGAAACTAATAGAATAGTGTACTGGGAAGCATTTAGGGTTTAAGGAGGGCTAAAATATTATGCAGGTTGGAAATAGAATTATGCATGAACATGACGAGCGCCGCAAGGCGTATTTTTTATGCCTCTGGTGGTCCGGGGGCTATATTATTCGAGAGGATTGAAGCAAATGGATAAGGTTAAATCTTTTATAATTGCAGCCGGTGCCGCATTGGTACCGGCTTTTGATTACCTGTACGGTGAGGGGGACGCTGTGGCCGCTATCATGGTAACTCTGCTGTTCTTCATTATCATGGATTGGATTAGCGGAGTAAGAGCCGCAAAGAAGGATTTCACATACGCCAGTCGGTACGGTTTGGATGGGATTATTAGGACGTTTTTTATTCTGTTGCTGCCAGCGGGCGGCCATCTACTGGATGTGGTCCTGTCGTTGCCTGGCGCATTTTTTGGTGCCCTAGCATTCGGCACACTGTATCATGTGGTACAAAGTATGACCGCTAACTCAATTCGGGCCGGCTGGGGTGACTTTCTGCCGCTGCCGGTACTCAATGCCATTATTGAGTGGGTTAAGTCAGAGTTGGACAAAAAGATTAAAAGGGCTGAATCGAGAAAGGATGGTGAGGCTCAATGACAAAGCTTAACATCGTAAATCCTGGACTTAAATTTAGGTATGCCTTAGATCCGCCGCCTTCCAAGGTTGCTTATTTAGTACAGCACCATATGGCTCATAAGACGTGGGGGATCCATGAGGTCCACGACTTTCATAAAAACTCTAAAGGTTGGAACGGGATCGGTTATAACTGGTGGGTTGGATTTGACGGAACGATCTATGAAGGCCGAGGCTTCCATTATGGGGCAGGCGTAGAAGGTCACAACCACGATTCACTCCATATCGGGTACCAAGGCGATTTTACACAGCAGCAGATGACCGACGCACAGCTTGCAGCGGGTATTGCGTTAAATGCATGGTTATTGGGAAAATACCCTTCGGCAAAGATCGTCGGTCACAAGGAACTGGCGTCGACAGCTTGCCCTGGTCAATACTTCCGAATGGATGAACTTAAAAAAGGATTATCAAAAAGGGAGGATAAGCCTATGAGCGATAAAGCCAATGTAATTGCATATGGCAAACAGATAAAAGACGGCAAGCTTATTGATGGTACTGTGTATGTGCCTTTAAGAGCAGTAGCAGAAGCTAGAGGGGATAAAGTCTCTTGGAATAATAAAACCAAGACGGCCACGATCACGACTAATTAAAGATACATTGAGGACCCTGTCAGCCTAAGCCAACAAGGTCCTTTTTTCGTTTAGAAGTTTATTTATACAACTAGTTGTTTTATAATAATGAAAACAGATCCTGAGTAAGGAGGGAAATCTGGTGTCTAAGAAAATCCAGTATCTCGACTACGCCGTACAGGACAATGTTTTAGTGCCTCTGGTCTATCTCACTTCGGAACAACTCGACCAGTTGATATTTGAATATGATTCCTTTAATCTGAAACAGGTACAGCGGCGTAAAAAAAGAGGGGCCTGATCTCGGCCCCTCTCCCTGAAACTTATCCGCGACGCTTATGCTGCGTCATGCGGTGGTGCAGGTCATACGCCCGCTGTTCTGCATCTGTGAGGGCATACCGTCCAAGTATCTGTTCCTCACGATTTTTGAATTCCTCCTTGGTGATCCGTCCCAGTCCCATCTGGTCTCGGGTCACTCTAAGGAGGTGTTCTCGTTTTTGGAGCTTTTCAAAAGCTTCCGTTAACACTTTATCCATTTGTCTCACCTCCTTATGATTTAATTATATACGATATTCGTATAATTGTCAACGATATTCGTATAAATATTTCTATTATCGTTTACTTTTAACGAATATCGTATATAATAAAGATGAGGTGATCGAAATGTTCAAGCTTAAACTGGACAAAATACTATTTGAAAAGAGAATGAACGCGAATCAATTATCTGAATTGACCGGAATCCGCTATCCTACAATATTGGATATGGTCAAAAACAAATCAAAAGCATGGTCCCCTGATAATTTAGATAAGGTATATAAGGCGCTCGAATTAACTAGCGTTACTGAATTAATTGAATACGTAAATGAAGAAGCCACCGAGGCATAGCACCCGGCGGCTTTTTTTACATTGATAAAAGAACCTGTGTTCTCATATAATACAAACAAACGTTCTTATTATTTGAGGTGAGAGCCATTGGGTGTTGGACTGAAGACCGAAGAATTAAAATTAGTTAAGGATTATATCTTGTTACCTCTTTTGCTTGATGTCGTGGAAAACGATCGAAGCATCCTGTCCACGGCTGCCTTAAAAATGCCCGCGATAACCAATGTCTTAGTCAATCGATTACAAAAAGCAGCGTTAGCCGATTTGACTCAGGTGCGCAAAAACATGCGTGATCTAGGATTGAAAGTGTACGAACAAAAAAAGACACATCTTGGCGTGGAGGTTGAATTTTTATTTAGGGGATACCACCACAATCTATCCATGCTTTGGGGGCTGGTTGATACCGAGATTGAGCAGAAGTCTTACACGTATCTGGGATTAGATATCGCAGATAAGAGGAGGGAATCATAAATGACTACTCGCAAAAAGCTGGAAGGCAACGGGCTATGGGAATCCAGTCGTATGATGCTTCCAGAGCACAAGGAAGCAATAATTCGTAAACGGCTGGAAGAAGGGAGGAAAGATCGGCCAACGCTAGATCCGCAGCAAATGGAATTGATTGAACAAGCGTTGGTTGAATCTTTTCATGAGCACCGTACCATAACAGTTAGGTTGTTTGATGAATATGAAGATATTGAGTTAAAAGGTATTGTTGTATTGATCCACGCGTTCAAACGGGAGATCAAATTGTCCATTGGCGAAGGTGATTGGCATTGGATTAAGATTGATGAGATTGTTTCGGCAAATTAAAAAGTGAAGGAAAAGGACTCCGCTGTTAAGAGCAGGAGTCCTTTTAATGTAGAAATTTTCTTTTTTTTTAGAACCCACACTTTACCCTCAAAAAAGCTTGTAGGTTGTTGTTTTGCCTTGTAGGTTGTACTATGTTAGAAGGCGTTAAAATCTTGATTCTGAAAGGGTTGTTGTAGAATGAACTATACTCTTGTACATCCTGTCAGATATATGTTCTACATTTAAGTTGTTGTTACATTAGTTGATCGATAAAGCTGATTAAATAAAGGGATAGCGGGCTTTTATGCCAATCGCTATCCCTTAAAAAATCACATAAAAATCACATTCTCTGCAGATCATTCGGGTTCATGATTAATTTTGAGGATGTCTGCGAAGTGTTTTTGAATCTTTTGATCCGCATCTTGTCTCATTTTCTCTGTCACATGTGTATAAATCTGTAGGGTGGTTTTTTCATTGTCGTGACCGACACGGTCCATAATTGTTTTTAGATCGACACCTGCTTCAGCTAACATGCTAACGTGGGTATGTCTAAATATATGAGGAGTCGCTTTTTTTTGTATATCTGTAAATTTCAAAATAGCATACATCCGATCACGAATTGCTTGGGCATTTAATGGGTATCCGTCATTATTACGAAAGAGGAAACCCTTATCGTGATAATCCGGAAACAACAATTTGTGCTCCTTCATCAGTACCTTCATTCGATTAATGTGCTTATGCAGCATCTCCATTACCATGGGGTCCACTGAGACTGTTCGTATGGATCCCGTCGTTTTAGGAGGCGTAAGCAGATATTTCCGCATATTATCACTGTCCATTGTTTTGGTGATCCTGATACTGTTTCTATCGAAATCTAAATCAGTGTTCTCATTCAATGAACATAGTTCCCCAGATCTCATCCCGCTAAAGGCTAGTAGATAAAAGATCTCCTTGTCTTGGGGCTTGCCATGATCAATAGCAGCCTTAAGGAATTCGGACAATTCTTTTCGTGAGAGATACTTCTCTTCGATAACGGCATTCTCAATTTCCTCTACGCTAAGCGTCTTTTCGGGAACGATAGTGTCGATCGCCGGATTATCCATTCTCAATTTATTAAGAACAGCGTATTTAAAAATCATGTTACCTGTATTATGAATACCGTCCATGGTGTTTTTTTCATATCCTTCATCGTCAAGGTGATTAAAGATATGTTGGTATTCTCTATGTGTAATTTGAGAGATGTTTTTCTTCGCTAGATACCTATTGAGGACTTTGATTTGGACACCTCTTTGTCTAACAGTTCTTCGCTTAACTTTACGTTTTGAATAAGTCTTTAACCAATCTTCGGCAACATCCTCGAATGTCATTTTCCGGACTTTCTTTTCATCTATTCCATGATTTTTCAAATCATCTAAAACTTTTTGTGCACGTGCATAGGCTTCCTTTTTCGTGTCTCCACGGCGAGGGATTTGCTTTCGTTTTCCTGTAACTGGGTCTGGAGGACCCTCTAATGTACAAATCCATTTATAACCTTGCTTGTTGTTGGCAGGAATCTTTGTATAACTTGCCATTTTGATCGACCTCCTTAAAACTCGTCACCATGAAATCTCAGAAGTTCTTCAATGTCCCTTTTTTGAATAACAAACCTATAGGCAGAGTTATAGTATCTACTGGCGAGGTGGCTGAGTCTCAAGCTGATACGTCCGTCCAACGTGTAATCCAAATCATTAAACTGTATAGGCTTACTATCTATAAATGTTTCTAATTGATTATCTTCAATTCGATCGAAGGGGCCATCTAAGGAAAAGGTGAATTCTTCTTGATTTAATAACGTATGTTGGTCTACCTGAACTACGAATTGAGAAGGATCAGTACATTCCCAGGATGAATCGTAGTATGCATATATGGCTGTCTCAATATTATTAGCAGCAGAATCTATCGGGGGATCGGATCTTGCGTTGTTATTTTCTGTGTAGGAATGCAATAGTCCCCCGTCGTACAATCTTCGGTGAATTTGATCCAGCCTCTGTTTCGCATGTTTCATTGGCACTTGGAAAACTAACGATAAATAGTTTATTGCTTCATTTTGATTAGTAGGTAAAGATAGTCTTTCTATTAAATAGATTGGCATTGAAGCATATAGAAGGAAAATGTTAGCTTCTGCTTCCTGGCCTTCCTTAAACATTTCGGGCATTTGTCTTTGATCACCGTAATGACGCAACACATGACATAATTCATGAAAAAAGATCATGCGTGAAGAAACATTAGATTTTCGCTTGTCTAAGATAATGACACCTTCGACATTGTCAGAGAATGATTTACAGATATCGTATCTAAGATCAACCCCGAATAGAGCAGCGATACGGCTTGCGTCTAGATCGACAGGAGAATATATCCCATCAGCTTGATAATGGTCATTTATCCATTGTTCAAGAATGGTTTGGCGATACAAGGAGAAATTCATGTGAAACACCTCATAGCTGTTTATGTAAATGTCATATGTTATTTAGTCTGAATCTCTTTTTCTTCCTTTTTGGATCGTTCACATATAGATTTATCTACGATTGCGTCCTTTAGAGATATCTCAGTAACTATAATCAATGGTTCTGAATAGCTACTTCGCTCAGAACCTTTAATGACACCTAATCTAATCAACGTACACCCTCCTTTTGAGAACCTATGTTCGGTTTGACTTAAAAATAAAAAGCCAAGAGTGGCTTTTATCTTTTTATATACTGACCGTTAGCGTGCAAGATTAATGGGGAACGACATTTATAACGGGTTGGGATTTTACCCACTATGTTGATCTTTCTACCGCAAACTGATTATGAAAGAGCTGCCACAGATTGAACAGTTTTAGCAAATTAAGTTATTCCCCATCGGCTGGGGTAGATGCTATTTTTTCTGGTCCTTTTCTGCCTGTTCAGCAGCTCTACGCTTCATCGCTCTGTAACGTTCAAGCGCTGCTTCCATCTCTTCAATTTCATCCTCAGTGTAATTTTCAGGGCCTCCGAAGAATGACAGATTGTATTCTGGTTTCTTCAGAAGATCTGAACCGATATAACCAACAGCTCTCATAAGATCGTAGTAGTCTACACCTTTCAGATGTGATGCCAGAATTTTGAGGTTGTCAGGTGAAACTTTGTGGGCACCAGATTCTATTCTGTTTATAGTAGAATGGCTCACGCCTGACACATCAGCCAGTTCTCTTTGGCTTCTATAGCCACTTTCCTCCCGGAGTTTTGCAAAGTAAACCCCGAATTCCTTAAGATTCATAAGTTTATCACCCACTTACAGTTTAACAGAATGTTTCATTCTTGAAACAAAATAAATGTATCAATAATGAAATTTATTGTTGCATACGTGTTACAATCATGTTATATTGGGTTTGTAACAAGCGTGAAACACGAAAAGAGGTGAAAATATGAGGATCGTTCCCAAACCTGGGGAGCTTGAAAAATTGCAGAAGGAAAGAGAAATGACCGATCAGGAATTCGCGGATTTTATAGGAACATCCCGTTCCTCACTATGGCGGGCTAAGCTGCCGCCAGAAGATAATAGATTCTCAATGGGTCAAGATGTAATGGCAAAAATTCTAAAGAAGTTTCCGGCAAAGTCGTTTGAAGACTTATTTTTTTTAGACCAACTGTCTCACGAGTGTTACATTGACGAAGCAGCTTCTACAAATACAGATGTAGTTTAAAAGAGGATCAACATGAAAGGAGGGACATCATTGGAACAGAGCTTACAAAACATCAAAGAGATTCGCGAAACGCGTGATCCAGAAGAAGTTAATCAGCTATTGAATGAAGGTTGGGTTATGAACTTTATCAGTCATGAGCCAAGCCGCAGTCGTTATGTCCTCTTAAAAGTCGAGTAGGAAGGAGAGTCCTATATGGAATCAAGTTTTTTACAAGTACAGTTCGACTACACCCAATTACAAGATGCTATAAACATTGCTGTGGACCAGGCACTGGAAAGGCATACCTTGAAATCAAGCCTGCCGCCACTTCTCACAAAGTCACAGCTTATGGACTTATTAGATATCGGAGCGACCAAGGCTTCCGAACTCTTAAATCGTGAAGATTTCCCAGTGATCCGAGAATTCGGTCATCCAAGAGTACCGACTCACTCTCTTATGATCTGGATTGACGAACATACCGATTGGATCAGGGACAACTCCGGGGAAAAATCGAAGGTCAAAAGGAAAGGGCGGGTGGCATAGGATACGATTTCGCTGGATTCGCCAGTCATCCCGATCAGGTTGTGTGTCAGCCACGGTAACAAGAAGCCTGTTGAAAAACATAGATGTTGAGGTCGCATTGGATCTGTCACTTCCGCACTACGCTTTGAACTCTGAGAGTCTATCGAAGCTTGAAAGAAAAAGAGTTTTGAAGGAAGCGACTGCTAGCTTGAAAAGGATAGTAGAAACCCGCCGGAGCGGATCCAGCGCCAGCGGGTAGGGGATTGGAGTGAGGTAGAACTCTTAATTTCATATTACAAAAATGCACCTCACTTTCCCATTCCAAAATGGAATATTTGGGGGAGGTGAACAAGGAATTGAAGTTTGGAGCAATCATGCAAGCCTGCCGGGAACGGGCAGGACTTACTCAGGAACAGATGGCAGAGAAACTGCACCGGACCCAGGCTTGTATATCAAAGTACGAGAACGATCATAAAATCCCGGACATGCCCACCATGATGAAATGGATGGACGCTACCGGGGCCAAAGAGGTGCTCGTTGCATTTCTATACGGAATGGACGGTCTCTCAATTTTGCAAAACATGATGACATTAGTAGGAGGTTGATGGATTTGAACAGAGAGGTCTTAGCAAAACAAGCACTACAGGCGGGAAAAAGAGCTGAACATAATCTGCAGGTCATCGTTCGCAATCCGGATAAAATGATTCACCCGAACAACTTGGTTAATGGAATCGGCTATTTAAACAACATGATCAAATTTGCAGAAAAAGAATTGGAAATGAAAAAAGACCGCCGGCCAGGGCAGTCTCGGTTGAGAACACGTCTTAAGAGTCTCTTGGTGTCTATTTTAATCGTCGAACGTCAGAAGCGCAAGGGGGTTGAACTATGACGACCCCACAATCACCTGCAGCAGCTGCATACATAGCCAGCGTACAAGCATTACGAGCAAGTTCAGCCTCACTTCTGATTTTCGCAGAACAGGACCAAAACGATCCTGATCAGCTGCGCGAATTAGAGCGCCAGCGGCAAAATGCATACCTGAATTGGAGTAACTCAGTCTATTTCCTTAAAACCTTACCTGTGGCTGACATGGCCGCAGCAATGGACCAAATCGAAACAGAACTCGGGTACCAATGACAGAGCTTCGGCTTTGTCTCCCGGCGTCGGACAGTATTCTAACCTATTCTCCTGTCTGGCGTCGAGAGATGCGGCTGACGCATCCAAGGTGGCGCCAACCCCCGGCCCATCTTGAAAAGTACATATGAAGGGAGGAAACGGCTATGCAGGTGATTCAGAAACTGACCGTTGTTAGTAACCCTACTCGAATATTTGAGGTCGGGACAGAAGTGAACAAACGAGAAGTAATTGAAATCAAGCAAGTGGGTGATGACAATATTTCAGAGTTTTGGGTGATCGATGAGAACGAGCAGATCATTGTGAGTGTGGAAAATTGCCCAGTGATCGTAGAGTGGCAGGAGTTTGTGGAAGATGGACCAGCGGAGACTGTGAAAACAGAAAATGACCCGCAGCAACGGGTCATATCTGGTGCCAAAAATTAAATTTTTGATGCCCCCATATTAGCAGATGGGGGCAAATCATTCAAGAGGGAGTGATCCAGGAATGGGAGCAGCGATGTCGCTTGATATTACTGGCGAACGCATAGAAATCGTGGTGCAGCCCCAGAGGATGTATACGCCGACGATCCTGTCGGTAAGGGGTAAAAGCGGCACAATAGAGATTCATTGTAACGATGAGCAGTTGGCTGAGATCGAATATGCGATCCAGCAACACTTTGAAAACAAAAGAATTTCTGATTCACCTAAACAGACCATTAAAGATGTCGAATTGGATTATTCCATTAAGGAGGGAATCGCTTGAAGAAGATTGTTCTTGTATCGTTGATTCTTCGCAATTTCAAGGGAATGCGGGAATTTGTGCTAGACACTGGTAGCGATAGTGTTTCCGTATTCGGTGACAACGCTACAGGCAAGACAACGCTGTTTGATGGCTTTGTATGGGCGTTGTTCGGCAAGGACAGCCAGAATCGGACGGACTTTGAAATCAAAGGTCTGGACGAACTGGGACTAGTAGCTGAGCATGGTCTCCAACACGAGGTTGAAGCAGTGTTGATGGTTGACCGCCGTCGCCGTTCCTTTAAGAAAGTATTTGCTGAGAAATGGACGCGTAAGCGTGGGCAAGCAACTTCTGATTTCAGCGGGCACACTACGGATTATTATGTGGACGGTGTGCCAGTGAAACAAGGTCAATATAAAGCAGAAGTCGATGGGTTGATTAGTGAGGATATCTTCAAATTGCTGACAAGCCCTTCGTATTTTAATGATGTGTTGAAGCCAGATGCTCGCCGCAAGGTGCTCCTAGAAGTGTGCGGGGAGATGACGGATGCCGAGATCATAGCAGGTAATAAGCAATTGGCACCGTTGGCTGACATTCTGGGTGATCGCAGTCTTGAGGATCATCGCAAGGTGATTGCAGCTCGCCGCACTGAGATCAACAAGGAACTGGAGAAGATTCCGGTTCGGATTGACGAAGCCCGTCGCAGTATGCCTGATGTATCCGACCTAGATGGAGAGCTGCTGCAGGAGGACATCGACACTCTTCGTGGGCGGATAGATGCCAAAGTCGCAGAGCTTCAACGAATCCAATCCGGTGGAGAGCTATCGGCTAAGGAGCTTCGACTGCGTGAGATAAGTGCTGAACTGATAGATATTAAACAACGAGTGCAGGCAGGCGGAATGCAGGCGGTAAATGATCATCGGGAGCGGATGTTTCAACTTGGCGGCGAAGCATCTGGATTAAAATCGCAAATTGCCGCTGGTCAGCGTGAGATTGAGCAGTATAAACGGCAGGTCACTCGAGCTGAGAATCAAGCGGCCCGCCTGCGGGAAGAGTGGCATTCGGCCAATGAGTTGGCTTTCTCGGGTGAACATCAACATGACGGAAACTGTCCTTCTTGCGGTCAAGCCCTTCCTGCAGATCAAGTGCAGGCAGCTCATGAGAAAGCGTTGGAAGACTTTAACCTGAACAAGTCAAGACGCCTCGAGCGGATTTCGTCAGATGGCAAAGCTGCTGCTGAAGAAGCCAGAAAGCTGAAACACTCCATGTTCGATCAGGAAGAAAGCTTAAACAATCTTGAAAAGCAGTTGACTGTCAAACAAAAAGAGATATCTGAGGCGGAAGCAACCTTGCAAAGACTGTCAACCCAGGTTGCTGATCCGGGCGAGGATCCGGAATATCAGGCGAAAAAGCAAGAAGCTAACGCAGTGCGTGAAGAAATAGAGCAGCTTAACTTCGCTGCTTCCGATGCGATTTCCAAAGTACAATCGGAAATCAGATTGTTCCGCAGTCAAGTGGACGAGCTGGAGGCAGACAAAGCCAAACTGACCACAGTAGTAACGACCGAAAAACGCATCACTGAGCTGGCCGAACAGGAGCGCAAACTTGCTGCTGAATACGAACAACTTGAGCATGAACTGTACCTCACGGAGGAGTTCACTCGCACAAAGGTCAGCATGCTGGAATCCAAAATCAATAGGAAATTCAAGTATGCACGGTTCCGTCTCTTTGAAGAACAAGTCAACGGTGGTCTGAAGGATGTCTGTAAAACAATGTACAACGGCGTGCCATATGAGGGCGGGTTGAATAACGCCGCACGGATCAATGTAGGGTTGGACATCATCAACACGCTAGGTGAACATTACGGATTCTCAGCCCCTATCTTTGTAGACAATGCCGAAGCGGTAACACAATTGATCGATACAGATGCACAAGTGATTCGCTTGGTGGTATCTGAGAACGACAAAAAGCTCCGTTTGGAGCACAACGACATCCAGGAGGCGATCTAATTGAGCGACTTTTCAACAACTCTTTCCAAGGTCAATGACAACTACTTTCCGATGATCGAACGTCAACTCATCGGGAATGGCGTAAATATGGACGAATATGCAAAATCATGTGTGATAAATGCGATTTCAGCAATTAACAATGCTTTGGATTCCAAAGGCATCGGCTGGAATGACGCAGATCTCGACAAAAGCAATATTACTCAGATCTTGCTTCAGGTCGCTTCCCTTAAACTCAATGCCGCGGCTAGCCCCCGAGAGGTATACTTTCAAACTCGGAATGTCTCAGTCAAAAAGAAGGTTGATGGCAAGGACGTTACTATTTGGAAGAAGCAAGTCGAGATGGGAATCGAGGGCGATGGCAATGATGCCATCCTCGCTCGCTACGGACGTGACGTGAAGAAAGTGGGTCAGTTCTGGCTTGTACGAGAAGGCGATGATTTCACTTATCCAGAATACACCGGATTCGATGTTGTGCCGCCAACGTGGCGGCCAAAGGGCAAGGGTGATGTGGTGAGAGTTGTGTATCCCATCATGAAGAAAGACGGAACTATTGAATTTCACATCGCTGAAAAGGAAGATGTTGTCCGTAATCTTGTTGCACATATGAATAACAACATGATGAATGAGACATTCGGTATTTGTGCTGATAGATACAAAGCAACCCCCGAACAACGCAAACAGATCGCAAAGAAGAAATCAGAAATCCTTAACAAAGCGAAGAGTGCGGGAATGGCAGCATTGGATGACCCTGAACTACAACAATATATCAGCCCTGCATGGACTGAGCCACAGAGTCGTGAATCCATGATTATACGTAAGATGCGGAACAACGTAGTGAAGAAGATTCCTAAAGACTTCGGTAATGCTTTGGTTGAAATGTCATACGTAGAAGCCACGGACGAATCGTATAACGAAGTTCAACGTGAGATCGCAGAACACGCTAACTCGGAGCCGATTGACATCACTCCACCAACAGGACAACCGACGGATGAAAGCGAGAATCCACAGGAACAACCACAAGAGGAAGAACAACGGGAAATGGACTTCAGTGATCCGGGAACTGAGGGCGCTGTAAGCCCTGATAAATGGTGATCGAAATTACTTCCCTTGGCTCCAGCAGCGCGGGTAACGCCTATCGGATTACGGATGGTAAAACGCCCCTGTTGTTGGATGCAGGGCTTCGTTACAAGGACATTCAACGAGGCCTGGCCTTTCAGGTATCGTCCTTGGCTGGTTGCCTTGTAAGTCACGAGCACGGTGACCATACGGTGGCTGTCAAGGATCTGATCCGCACAGGGGTAGACATTTACACCAGCGCAGGCACCGCTGATGCATTGCGCATCGATGGCCATCGTGTGAGACTCCTGCAAGCTTTGCAACCTATTACCATTGGTACTTGGTCCATTTTGCCGTTTGATACACAGCACGATGCAGCGGAGCCGTTGGGTTTCCTCCTAGCCAATTCAGCGGGAGACAAGCTGCTTTTCGCAACTGACACCTATTTCATCAAGCATCGCTTTTCTGGACTCACTCACATCATGATCGAATGCAATTATTCAATTCAGATACTCAATCAAAATATTGCCGCTGGTCGTGTGCCGGCGGTGATGAAACATAGATTGCTCCGATCACATTTCTCTCTTGAGAACGTGAAGGAGTTCATCAAAGCGAATGACATGCGACGGGTACAAGAGATTCATTTGCTTCACCTATCAGACAACAATTCAGATGAAGCACTTTTCAAGCGTGAGATTATGGCCATGACGGGCAAGCAAGTGTTTGTAGCAGGTAGGTGATCGTTATGGAGGATCTTGCAGGACAACCGATTCTTCGCAGCATGATGGGTGAACGGATTTGGAAATTGTTTGATACCGATAAGGCAGCATTTCAACGGGAAACCATTGCTTACTTTGCTAGAGGGTATCCTGGCTGGACAGTTGTACGAGTTAAGTACCCGAACGTATTCCTACGAGATGACAGGGGGCATAAAGCGTGAATGAACCCGTACAGTTAGATCTCTTCGGAGATCATGAAGATAAGCCCAAAGAACCAGCCTTAAATGGGATGTATTACGAACGATCGTCAGGCAATTTCGTCTCTTACGTACTTGGACGCAGACACTTTGAGATTACGCCAGGTCGATGCCTTGGGGATAAGGGTTGGAAAGAAAGAATCATGAGAGAACGTGCTATATAAAAGCAGTTTTAGGTCAAATCAATTGTAGTTAGTCAGGGGATGAGCATATGCCCGGTAGTTACCCTTTTCCGATTTACTCCGGATTACTGGAGCCAGAACACTACAAGAAAATAGGCAGCGCGATATGGCTTTTCCTTTGGTGCGTAAGCTCCACGACAGCGGAGAAAGAGGAAGAAGGAACAGTCTGGGGCATCGTCCTTGGGAACAAGCCTATGAAGCTGTCAGAGATCGGTGAGAGATTTGGGGTTAACGACAAGACAGTGAGCCGCTGGCTGGACAACTTAGAGCAGCATGAATACATACGAGTGACCAGGGCTCCAAGAGGTTTGATTCTCGCAGTTAGAAATTCAAAGAAATGGACGGACAAAATTGTCCGATCACATGAAAATGAACAGACAGAAATGTCCGATCAAATGGAAAGTGATAAGACAAAACTGTCTGATCATGAAGGTAGTGAACAGACAAATATGTCCGATCATCAGCAATTTTCAGAGAGTGATCGGACAGAAATGTCTGATCTAAAAGATATTATAAAGAACTTGATAGATAGATGGATTAATGGATTAGGCGAAGACGATCAAAAAGAGTTGAGTTCAAGGTCCGGGGTGCTGACGTCCGCTGTGGGTGCCGTCTCCACAGGCCAAATAGACCTTGATAAACCGACAATCGAACAGCGTGTTCTCCAAATCGAAAAATATTACATGCAGAAGAATGGGGTGCTTAATCCTGTTCCAAGCGATTGGGAACATGTACGTGAGGTTGCGAACGAGGCCATGCCGCTGGATCTCGTATACTTTTTCATCGATCTTGCTATCGCTAGAAAGAAGGCTACCAGAAGGCGGCCAGCAGATAAGATCAGGATGTTTTCTTACTGCAAAACTGTGATATTCGGCTGCTGGGACGACTTACTTTCCTATCTCGAACGGGTTCAGGCAAAGACTAGGGTACCGGCTGCAAATCCAGAATCGCCAAAACGGAAAAGCAAGCAACAGCAAGAGATAGACGAACTTGAACGTTTTATCAGGGAGGAGAGAGAGCGTGGAACTCATTGAAGTGGCAGAGCTGTATAGGCATATAAAAAAACACTATCCGTTCTTCGACGCAGCTGTTGAAAAAATCAAGGAAGATCACGAGCAGTACCTAAAGGACTTCTCGGCTGATATGGCGTGGCACAACATTCATCAGCATATCAAGACGGAGACGGTAACGCCGGGAATACCACACATTCGTGGAAGACTCGGTGAGCAGATCGAAAGGAACCGAATGAGAACTGAGACTGCGGAATACTTCTCCCGTCTGGATTCATGGGGCAATGATAGCACGCCGCCTGACGGCTATTGGGAACGAGGTCGCCAACTACTGAGAGGTGAGACTGGTGTTTGATCACACAGAGTTACTGGAAGCCATGGGCATTGAGAGGCCATTTGATATTGAGGTCGAACAAGCGGTGCTCGGCTCTATTCTGCTCGACGAAGCTGCCTATGACCAAGCGGAGGAAATTCTCCAAGGTGGCGAATTTTATGAGCAGGATCACGCTCGGATTTTTCGTGCTATGCGGCAATTACGCACTGAAGAACAGCCGATTGATATTCTTTCGTTAACCGCGCAGCTACAGGATAGTGAGGAGCTTGAAAAGGTCGGTGGGGTCAGTTATCTCTCAAGAATTGCGGCATCGGTGCCTACGTCGGCTAACGTTTCCTACTACGCCGGGCGGGTTCAGGAGATGTTCCTTCGCCGACAAGCTGTGGACGTGGCATTCAATTTACTACGTAATGCTGGAGAGGAACAGGATGTCAAAGGGTTCATCGCCATGGCCGAAACGGCGGTATCAAAACTGTCAGATCAGACTGTAGCGGCACGGGAATTCGTGACCATGAGTGATGTTCTAATGCAGGTATGGGACGAAGCCGAGGAACGGTACAAAACGAAGGATATCAACCGAGGAGTTACGGGCACACCATCGGGTTTTGCGGACCTGGATCGCATGACTGCGGGTTTCCAGAAAAACGATCTGATCATCGTAGCAGCACGGCCCTCTGTCGGGAAGACGGCCTTCGCACTCAACATCGCCCAAAACGTTGGGATACACGCCAAGGAGACGGTAGCTGTCTTCAGTTTAGAAATGTCGGCAGGGCAGCTCGTTCAGAGGATGATTTGTGCTGAAGGACAGATTGACGCAAGCCGCATGCGATCGGGGCGATTCGAAGATGATGATTGGGAGAAGATGTCCTCGGCTGTAGGGTTGTTGTCTGGCGCAGACATTCACATTGATGACACGCCAGGCATTACGGTGAACGAGATCCGTGCCAAGTGTCGCCGGCTCAAGAAGGAAAAGGGTCTCGGGATGATCCTCATTGACTATCTGCAGCTGATACAAGGGAACGGTCGCCGCGGGGCTAATCGCCAAGAAGAAGTTTCACAGATTTCGCGCACGCTGAAGCAAATTGCACGGGAACTCGAAGTTCCAGTTATCGCTCTGTCCCAGCTTAGCCGGGGCGTTGAACAGCGGCAGGACAAACGTCCGATGATGAGTGATCTTCGTGAATCTGGATCGATAGAGCAGGACGCAGATATCGTCGCCTTCCTATATCGAGACGATTATTACAATCAGGAGAGCGAGAAGAAGAACCTCATCGAGATCATCATTGCTAAACAGCGGAACGGACCGGTCGGTACCGTGGAATTGGTATTCCTGAAGAACTTTAATAAATTCGTCAATTATGAACGGACACAAGCCAATACCTTCGAACCACAGCCGTCACAGCAGAAGAAGGTCAATATGGATAAGCGCCGATGGGCGTGAAGGGAGAAAGGGAGATGAGGAGTCCATGGAGCAAGTGGAGCGTGTTCGAATACATGAAGCACCGTTTCGTCCGGACGGGGCGGGTGCCTGATCAGCAAGAGCTGCTTATGGAGTTCACTGGAATGGAGCTTTCTGAAATTGATGAGGGCGTCAAAGAATTTCAACTAGCAATCGAGATCGGAGGCGAGAGGCTTGCGCAGTGAAGCTCGAATCGACCCGTATTTTCAGGACACACCTTATGACATCATCTATGACGATAAAGGACGTTTAATCGGAGAAGTCTTTGTACTACTTGGTATAGCACGGAAGGAAGGGGAAGTTAGAAATGAAGCTTATGGGTATAGATCACGGAACAAATTACGCGGGCTGGGCAACCATGGAACGCGGAAAGCCCCTAGATTTCGGTCTCCAGGATTACAGCAAAATAAGAATGCCAAACGTACTTGATGCAATTTATCAGGAAACATATCGAATGATTAAGCAGGAAGGGCCCCATGTGCTCGTTCTAGAAAGGCCAGTTCATTTCAAAAATGCCAATAGTGTGCTTGCCTTGGTAGGAGCTTATTCCATGGTTACGTTGGCAGCCTTACATCTTGGTGTGAAGATCGCAGAAGTGCGACCGTCTGAGCTTAAAATGCAAACTGGAAAGGGCAATGCGGATAAAGAGACAGTCGCGACTGAAATGCAGATGCTATTTGATTTGGATTATGACGAAATTGCGGTTCCTGTTTTGTACAAAAGAGATGATCCAAAAGGGAAGTACAAAACTGGGGATATAAAAGAACGGCTATTTGATCCATCAGATGCTATTGCTCTCTGCTGGACCTATCATCAAAAATTCATTAAAGGAGCTGCTTAAGATATGGGATACATGGAATTCAAACCAACAGTGAAAAAAGTTAATTTGAAACCTAAAGGAGAGGTCGAGATCGTTCTTGCTACTACAATCAGTGAGCTACAAGGAGCTATGGATTCACTCTCTAATATGATTGACCAGAAAGTCGATGCTTCTTTAGATTCCCTAATCGTATCATACAGCATTCAAGTGAACGCCCAGACAAATAAACCAATCCGTGAATACCGTGTTGATCCGCAAGGTGTTGTGTCAGAGGTAAAACCCGAAGGGGAGCAGCTTGAGGCGGATTTAGGTCTTCCGAAGGAAGAACCTAAGATTGAAGAAAAACCAGTTCAAGCAGATCGAGACATAGTAGACGAGTTCATTTTGAGTGGTCTAGCACCTTCTTACGAGGATCTGGATTATAACTTTGAAGATCTCCTACGTCGGAAGAATGACGGAGAATCATATATGAAGTTAGCTTCCGAGCTGAATATCTCAAGCGGGAAAATTGTCGAGGATATTGATATATATCGGAAGCGTGTCGCTCCATTAGCGGCGAAGTGGGATGAGTGGCGTGAAGGGAAAATTGAATCGGCAGGCAATATTCAACAACAAGAACCAAAGAAAATAGAGGCTGATAAATCTGATTCACCGGAAGAAGGACAAAAGGACGGTTCGACCTCATCGGATAAAGATGAACCTCGCGAAATGAACTTTGAGGGAGGCGATCAGAACGGTGCTACTGGATCAGAAGACGGAGAGGAAGTCGAGTCTGAGTCGGGTGAAATTAGCAAGGAAGACCTTGAGCAGTTCATTTTGAAAGAACGTCCTTCCTTCGAAGATATCCCACTGGATTTCCCTATGTTTTTGGAAAAACGTCTGAAAGAGGGCAAGACGTGGGTTGAGATTTCAAAGATTGCGGGCATTCCTTCCAGCCAAATTCAGCCGAAGTGGAAGAAATATAAGGAAATGGTCACCAAGATGATGAAGGACGGCGGAGCCGCTTAATAATTGCAGTATCACACCCCCGGTCGATGCAGACCGGGGTACCTAAATACATGGTTTTAACGGAACGTTAGTTCTTATTGGAGGGGATACAGCATGAAAACATCGGTACCTAATCGTGAAAATGAACTAAAGGGGTCACCCCCGAGTGAAGTCCTGAACTATAAGCTTAGTCCAGATGAATTGGCACAGATTGTTGGAAAACCCATCCCGGCATCGCATAAGGAGCCAATCAAGTTTCGATCCAAGGCGAAGGGGAAGGAGTGACGGCTTTGCAGGCAATAGAAAATATCGAATACAAAGCCGCCGCTTTCCTCTTTTCAGGAGTAGGAGGAGCAACCGCTGGCGCAATGCGCTCCCAGGTGGAGTATGGCGGAAAGGTTTACAAGTTCAAGGTCCTTTGTGCGATCGATAGTGATCCAGTAGCTTGTCGTAATCATGATTTGATCACTGGGGAGCAAACAGCTGTTCAGATGGACCTCTTCAAGCGCTGGCAATATGTCGCCTGGCACGGTCATGAACCACCACCTGAATGGCAAGAAGTCACACCTTGGGATATTTGGCAGGCGTTCAAGCAGCAGGTTCCATTCTTTCTGTTTCTCAGCCCACCATGCAAAGGGCTGAGTGGTCTGCTCCCAGCAAGTAAAGCTGCATCAGAGAAGTACCAAGCGCTCAATTATCTGACTGTGCACGGGCTAGAAATCACGCTGCAAGCTTGCCTTGAGTACGGTGGGAAGTTACCAGCTGTCATTCAGCTGGAGAATGTGCCACGGATTACATCCCGTGGAAAACCGCTGCTCCGTCAGATCAAGAAGCTTCTGATTAAGTACGGATATGCCGTGAGTATTCGCGCAGATCACAACCTCGGAGAGATTGGCGGTCTTGGTCAAAATCGTGTCCGTTTCCTGATCAAGGCTCGGCACGAATCGCAAATACCGAATGTGATCTATTATCCAGAAAAGAAGCTGCTGCGGTCCATCGGAAGCGTGCTGGAAAACCTCCCAGAGCCGGGCGACACAGTGGCAGGCGGTCCATTGCACCGATTACCAAAGCTCCAATGGAAGACATGGATGCGGCTTGCCCTTATCCCTGCAGGTGGTGACTGGCGGGATCTCAACAAGATCGATTGGGAAAACCTCCGCGTTGTACATCAACCTCGCAGCGGCGCTTATGAGGTGGCCGATTGGGACAAGCCATGCAGAGCAGTCACCAGTACTGCGGGACCTGGTCGAAGTAACGGCGTCACGGCTGTATCCGATCCACGTCTGCAGATTAATGGGGAAGGAAAAACGAATTTGTTTCGGGTGCAGATTGCTGATGATCCGGCGACATGCATTACCGGAGCTGCCGGACCAAATCAAGGCGCTGCCTGCATATCTGACCCCAACCTAAAGGAACGGGAAGGGCGACATCCAGGAGTGTACCGGATCGTTCGAGCGGATGAACCAGCACCCTGCGTAACGGGCACACGCTTTGGTTCAGGAGCAATTGCGGTTGCTGATCCGCGAGTGAATACCAAACTGCATCCGGACAGCTACGGTGTTCAGGATTGGGATGCCACGGCCAAGACAGTTCGCTCTGCCAACCGCATCATGCAGGCAGCTGGCAGCGTGTCCGATCCACGGGTACCGGATAGACCAGGGCGTTACACTGATCAGTTCCGAATGCAGTCGGCAGACGGACCAGCCGGGACAGTAACCGGATCGACCGACGTACAAAATGGGGCACAACTCATCGCAGATCCACGGATCAAAAGCGCTCCGCGTGCTGATACCATGGGTGTTCTGGATTGGACGCAACCGTCCAAAACCGTGATTGGTAGCGCCGATGTGCATGCAGCAGCTGTAGCCGTCGCTGACCCACGTATCCCACCTGATAATGAACGAGGTATCTGGACGATTATTTCTTTGGATGGTACATGGCATCGACCACTGACAACCTATGAATTGGCAATGATACAAAGCTTTCCGCAGTACCTTCCGGACGGACGACCATTTCAACTTGAGGGATGTTCAGACGCCAAGGCTCGCGAGTACATCGGAAACGCAGTGCCTCCGGATGCTGCCGAGGCTATGGGCAATGTCATTCTGCTGGCTGCAGCTCAAGCTGACGCTGGAATCACCTTTGAAATGAGTTGGGATCCTGTATGGGTAGCTCCGGAAGAAGAACAGATTCCGGCAATGGTGCATTAAGGAGGATAACTGAATGGATCGAAGTAAAATCATGTTGCCGCCAAATGAACAAGAAGATTACATCCTGACAGTTGATCAGCTAAAGGGGTACGCCAGATCGGGGTGGGATGCAGGAACAAAGATTCGACGAGTATCAAAATGGTTGTCGGGAAATGGGTGTGGAGTCAGACAAGCACTATTTGTTAGGGCTGACAACCCACGGGGTGACTATGCCGTTTGGGAGGATCATGTTAAGCCAGTACTTGGTCAAATGGACTTATTCGATATACTGCCAAGGAGTGTAAGCGGATGATCATATAAATTAGAGTCCTTGTCAATTGCATAACAAGGACTCTAATGAAATTAATTAGTTCTTACAACAGAAAAGGAAGATGTTTCCCAATCACCTAACCATCCGTCCGGATTACCATACTGAAATACTTTTAACATTACGGTGAATGTACCTTGCGAATTAACAGGTAGCAATCTACTAATTGGTATCGAATGAGTGATTGAGGAAGTCCCTATCGTTCCGTATATATCACTAATAGTTGATCCAGAGCTAGTTTGACTCCAAACATAAATTTGATAATCAGCTGCACCCACAGTGGATTTATCAATGGTTACATTGATGTTTTTTGAACCTGGCCCATAGCTAGTGGCATCAGTATATACTCTTGCCCGAATATTGTTCTTGGTTTGCCAGCCTGAACTTGCTCCTATCGATTGAGTTAAGTCAGCTAAACTCTCAAGCCGGGTGGGAACGGTTGAGCTATCGGCAAAGGAAACAGCCGAGAATGCAGCCGACACTAATGCAGCGGACAAAAATGAAATTATGTACTTTTTCATTCTAAAACCTCCTAAAAATGGAATCAAGATATGTATATATCTCATCGCTCCCTAAAATTCCTTATTCGTAACAAAATATTAATCAACAGTAAGGGGAGATACCAGATTATGAAAGCCATAACCATTATTCAACCCTGGGCGACGTTGATCGCTCTTGGCGAAAAGCAATTTGAGACACGCAGCTGGTCCACAAAACACCGCGGCGATCTTGCGATCCATGCTGGAAAGAAGATCGATCGGGAAGCGTGCCGCGCAGAGCCGATCCGGTCCACATTAGCACAGCATGGATATACCGAGGATAACCTGCCAACTGGATCCGTTGTAGCAATAGCGAATATGAAAGACTGCTTGCAGTCAGTAGATACTTGGACAGATGGATATGTACTCGAAAATGGTTCTTATATCTATCCGTCAGAATATGAGTTTGGTGACTTTACACCTGGCCGATATGGATGGCAGATGTCAAACGTTCAGCAGCTGAGAGAGCCGATTCCTGCAAAGGGGCAGCAAGGGCTATGGAATTGGGATGGGATGCTGGCATGATAGAGTACAAGTTCCGCGGAAAGAGACTGGATAACGGCGAGTTGGTGTTCGGGTTCGGCGCATTCATATGGGACGATGATGGAATCAAAAGAGCAGAGATATATAGCACACATGGAGTATTTGAAGTCGATCCCGAAACAGTTGGTCAATATACCGGACAGACTGATCGTAACAGCAAGGAAATATACGAGAATGCTACGGTTCTAATTACTGGGACGCAGGAACTGGGTGGCGGTTTAACATTCGAATGGGATGAAAGAGCCATAGTCAAATGGTCGGACGAAGAATGCGGGTTTTACTTGGATGTCATCAAAAAGCGAGAAGCAAACCTTTGTCAGGATGGGTATTTCACCGTCGATACATTCCCCTTAAGGAAATGGGAAGAAGGCGAGTGGGATATCGAATACGAGGTATTGGAGGGGTAGATATGAATAACCAACAAGAAAACTGTATGAAATGCGATAAACCTATAGATTATGAGCCGGAATACTGTTGTAACGGTCGAGAGTGTGGCTGTATGGGGAAACCTATTGAACCGCCATTATGCGATAGGTGTTGGGACGAGGTGATGGGATGAGTAGAGACTGGCAAACGAATGAAGATCGTTTACAAGAAATTAAAGCAATTGCTGAAGCACCGGGAGAAACGTTTTATGGATCGATCACTAAGGAAGGCATTGTTTTGCAAGACGTTGCTGATGCAAGTGAGGATTTCGAATGGCTTATCGGACAAGTTGAGACAGAAAAAGAACGGGCAGATAAGCTTGAGGAACGACACAACAGTCTCTTAAAAGTTGTTCAAGAAGCGACAGAATATATGTCTTGGAGAAATGAAGGGAATGGACCTGAGATAGCATTAAAACTCATTTATAAATGGTTAGAAGCAAATCCAATGCCGAAGGAGGAAGAACGTGGATCAGACAAAACCAATTTGTGAGCTCTGCAAAGAAAAAGAAGCGGTGTGTGTCATGAGAAACCAAGTGAATGGCAACAAAATGAAGGTCTGCTCTAGTTGTTATGAAGAAATTTGGGGAAAGTGATATCGAAAGGTCAGAAAATGAATAAGACCCCCTAATCCTTGGCCGGGCCGGGGGTCAATCGGTAATATATTCCTCTCAATGATTATAACATAAAGGGGATTGAGGGGAATGGCGATGGCATGGAGGCAAGGGGAACTTTTCGCTAAAGCATCTGAGGATGAGATCCAGACGACGGAATTCTACCTCAGTAATTTCAAATCTATGCAGCTATTCATGAGCGACTTCGAAAAATATCAGAAAGAGTTGGCTCAGGTGGCAATTGACGGAGAAGCAGCTCGCCGGATCGATCTGGAAGACCTCTACGCAGATAAGACGGCGAATGCTGTGATCCTTACGGAAAAACAGAAATGGGTCTATGGCCGATACAAGGTTTACTCATCTATGATCCGGAGAGCTCATGGACAGATCTTAGATGAGGAAGCTAAACAAGCGATCGATATCCGATTTCTTCAAGGATATAGCCGAAAAGAAACTATCTTGTTTATGAAGCGAGGCGTTGCAGGAAGCACGGTAGATCGGCGAATCGACGATGGTATCGAAAGTATGGCCAACACGTTAAAATTGTTGGGGTTCTTCGAAGAGATATGCCGAGAATTTTGACGAAAAAGTGGGACCATCCGGGAAATCTTGAAGACCACCTGATGATTTTACCGTGTTACTATGGGAGCATAGAAAAAGGCGAGAATGACACGCACGGCTGCATGAATGCGGCGTTGAAACCGGGGCGTACCTCTTTTCGCTTTTTCTGTTTTTGGAGTAAAGCAACTGACGGGCCAACCGGGAGGCAGTCGAGCAAAGGGGGACCCCTGAGAAGGTCCCTGGCTATGCTCCTTCAGTTGCTTTACTGCTCAAGTGTAAAAGAGTGAGCAAAATGGAGAGTAAGAGAGAATTGATACAGCAGATCGTTAGTAACTGCAGCTGTGAATTTTGACTTCATTTTCGGCGGCTCGTTAAAATGGTCTTGTCATTCGTATCTAGTTGCAAAGTACAGATGCTTTTAAAGCAAAGAGCGAAGCGTTTTTGCTGCGGCCGGTACGGTCGCAATGCTCTAATGGCTCTCTTTGCAGATAAGAACTGAATATATAATCCGAAGTCGTTCCTTCCTGGAGCGGCTTATTTTTATTTCCTCGAAGGAGCGTGATGTTACATGAAATGGATTGAATGGTTGGTTAAAGTGACAGCGGGCAGCTCGCCAAGAAATCGGGAGGAACGACGACATGGCCGGAAAACGTAATAAGCTGAAGCGACCACGATATAAGCCGAAACAGCCGGATAAGTGTAAGCGATGCGTGTGGGGTGAATGGACCGGCACGAAGCAGTTCTGCAGTAGGAGACCTTGTGTGAACCTTGTAAAACCCTCCCAGTTTCGAATATGATATGTGAGGGAGGGGATCGCATGGTTAGAATTAGATTTGCAGATGGCGCAACATTTATTGTAAAAGCAGACACCGTGCTCCATGGTTACAGAAATATTTCTTCTGACCCTGAAAAGGAGTTCTATTTGGAAGAAGTATATAGCGGATCAATCGATGGTGCTAGTGAAGAAAATGGTTCACGTCTATCAACCACTAATCCAGCAGTAGGGGTCATGGGGTTTATTCTTTCAGTTGACTGTTTCACGTTTGGCGACAACATCAATGCTATTTATCGCTCAGCGGCGGTCGTTTCAGTCGAAAACACAAAATTAATTCTATGAGTATGGAAGCACCTCTTACAGGTGCTTTTCTTTTACAACAAGAGGGAAATCCTCCCTGTTGTCGAATTATGGACACTAGGAGGCGATGTGAGATATGAAAGAAACGCTAGATGGAATCCTTCGTTCAATTAAAGACAACAGAAATAAAGCCCTAATCATCGAATTAGAGGAATTGTACATTACAATCTTCAATCAAAAAGTAAAAATGGGTGTAAGTGATGATGTCTGGGGAAGATACCAACTCCTTAATAAAGCAGAAGACGAAGCACAAAAAAAGACAAGGCAAAGCAGGTTGAATTTATCTGTAGAATTTGAAATTGAAAAGAATCCAGAAGTCTGGGTATCGGCTAATGAGTTTTTAAAAAGCCGAACGGAAGAAGATGTAAAGAGAATGAAAGAATACTTCAGCGAAAAGTAAGGCGATTTTCGAGATGTTATGTCAAGGGGATGATTCTCATAAAGGGGATTGTAACAATGATCAACCCTCATAAACAGTTTCTTGCAGTTAAAACTCCCTCAGATGAATATTCCGTTATTGAAGTCCTTGAAATGGAGACTCCAGAGTTGGGGGACGTCCTCTCAGGGGAGTTAGAGTCTTTAGGCGGTGAAACTTTGATTAACTTAACCAAAGAGGAAAGTATAGATGTTTTCATTCAAGAAATATATGCTACAAAAGAGCAGGCATTAAGACTACTACAGGCACCTTAACATGGTGCTTTTTCTTTTGCTCTCGGATGCGAAATCCAAGCCGTTTTAAGGCGTGGACAATTGATTGTGAATGGAATAGAGGAACGAGTCGGGAAAACAGCAGAGAAGGGGCATAGCGTTGGCGTATGCTCCTATTTGTCGTGCGTTCATATTAGAAACCAACTCAACTCAAATAGAAGTTCTTAATTTTGGAGAAGGGAAAACTTCCCGGATGTCGAATTTACTCCTAACACAATTGAGAGGAAACGAATTATGGACAAAGCAGTTATGTTGAAGGCGCTTGATGCTATATCATTCAGAATTAAAGATCCAGTCCACAAGGACATAAATAATACAGCGCAAAAATTGCCGAAAAGTAGTGCGCTCGTAGAAAATTCCTATAGAGTATTGAATGACTCCCTAAAGCTTGAGGTACTTCGATTAATAGAAGACATCTCAAACACTAGAATTAAAATTAGTGAAGTAATTTGGATTGACCGTCAAGTTGTTATATTTGTACATAAAGAATATGAAAAACACAAGGATTATCTAAAGAAAATCAATGCTTACAATATTGGAAATAGAGATTATTCGGCATTTATAAATGAATTACAGAACGATCTCCTTTCAACATTAGAAATAAAGATAGCCATTCTGAAGAGTGATCTAATAAGAAAAAGAAATAAGGGATTGCTTGAAATAGGCAGGATGGTGTTATCAGCACTTATAGGGGCCTTAATAGGGTGGGGAATAAAGCATTGGACTGGAGGGTAAATGTAATGCTTTTTCTTCTGTTCTCAAATGGCGGTATCTAAGACTCTTTAAGGAAAACCAATTCATAGTTGATGAATATAGGAATAAGCTGGGAAACAGCAAAGGAATGCATAGCGTAGGCATATGCTTCTTTTTTCGAGCATCTATATTTAGAAATCAATATCACTCCAAAGTGAGGAGATACATAGGAAACTATTGAAATTATATGCAACAATCATGTGCTGGGGGTAGGGGATTTGAGAACAGATAAAAAAAAGAACAATTCACTGATATTAATTATTTCTCTACTGTTGATTTTGGGTCCCACTCTGTATTTCGGAATCGTAGGTAAGGCTGCTGAAATGGGAGTGGCGCTAGCAGCAGGTACTTTATCCGCTGCTTTTCTTCACCTCGACAAACTTCAAAAATTTAAAGGTGCAGGAATTGAAATTGAACTAAAGGAAGCAGTGAAGGAAGCACAAGCCACACTAGAGACATTGAAGGATTACACTGATCCCGTGTATATCTCATCTATCAAGATAATGTCTGAAGGTTTAACGTGGGAGGGAATATCAGAAGATACTCAGCATGATATCGTACGTAAAATCGAAAAAATCGTGAATAATAATGGAGCCAGTGAAGATGTATCAGAAGCTATTAAAGAATTTTATAATTTCAATCTTACGCAATTATTTGATCGTTTAATTCCTATTGTTGATGGTTATTTTAAGCCCGAGGCAACAAAAAATCTATTATTGCTCAGGGACAGGGAGAACTTTATTTTTCCATCAGAGAAGCAAGTAAGGCAGGCATTAGAGGCGCTTCCTCATCTAACTCCTGATCTAGAAGAATCTATAAAGGACTATGGCTATTATAAAGAAAATCTATATCCAAGAAACCACTCTTAAGAGTGGTTTCTTCTATTATGGAGGTTAACAATGGACATCAGATTTATATCGGTCGATCAAATCAACGCAGCAGCTTACAACCCACGAGTGGACCTGCAGCCGGGAGATCCAGAATATGAGAAGCTTAAACAATCTATAGCAACTTTCGGGTACGTTGAACCTATTGTTTGGAATGAGCGTACTGGCAACATGGTCGGCGGGCATCAGCGATATAAGATCATGGTCTTTGAACAAGGACATACGGAGTTGGCTGTCAGCGTTGTCGATCTAGATGATCAGCAGGAAAGGCTTTTGAACATTGCGTTGAACAAGGTGTCTGGACGCTGGGATGAGGAAGCGCTGGCCATGCTGCTCTTGGAGCTACAGGAATCCGGATCGGACTTGGAATTGTCGGGCTTCGACCAGGAAGAAATCGGAGACCTGATCGCATCGTTACCGGATGTACCGGACGTGGATCCTCCGGTGGTTGAGGACGATTTCGACGTAGGGAAGGCATTGGATGATATCAAAGAGCCGGAGACCCATCGCGGTGATGTTTGGCAGCTGGGCCCTCACCGGTTGATGTGTGGTGATTCTACCAGCATTGAGGATGTAAGTTGCTTAATGGACGGTGAGCTGGCTGCACTTGTGGTTACAGACCCGCCATATAATGTGGCCGTAGAGAGTGATTCCGAGCGCCTCGGAGCCGACGGTCGCAGTAGCATAATGAACGACGACATGCCCGCAGAGGAATTTGCGGGCTTTTTGCATTCCGTATTCGAGAGGTATGCCGAGCATATGGCGCCGACGGCGGCGATATACGTCTTTCATCCATCTTCTTACCAGCGCCAGTTCGAGGACGCCATGAACGCAGCAGGCATTGTCATCCGGAGTCAATGCGTATGGGTGAAGAACGCGGCTTCGTTTGGCTGGTCACAGTATCGTTGGCAGCATGAGCCGGTGTTTTACGCTCATATAAAAGGGAAGGCCCCAGCTTGGTACGGTGATCGTCGGCAGACAACGGTATGGCGAGCTGGTCTACCCTTGGAAGAACCCGAGCCGTCTACGGTCTGGGAGGTATCTCGCGGAGATGTCGGAAAATACGTTCATCCGACACAGAAGCCGCTGGAACTGCTGGCAATACCGATCAAGAACAGTAGTCGTCCAGGTGACACTGTGGTGGATTTCTTCGGCGGCAGCGGATCCACGTTAATGACTTGTGATCAACTTGATCGGCCTTGTCGCACCATGGAGATTGATCCAAAGTTCTGCGATGTAATTAAACGGAGGTATCAGGAGGCAACAGGTATCGAACCAGTTCTGATCCATCGTGCTGTTACCACAACATAATAAAAAGGAGGACGCGGTAACGTCCTCCTAACTGACCAGGGTATCCCCCGGCTGAGATAGCGGCCCGCCACGCGTGGCATTTTGCAGACATCCGCTATCTCGCATTCCATCATAACGGAAAGCCGAGGGGAACGACAATGGGAACACCTGAGAATAAAGATTTGCTTCTGCAGCATGAGCTTGAAGTCATGGAAGGTATCCTCGAGAGCAAGGAACAATACAGGAAGATCGTCAAGGCTGGAATAGCCAAGTGGGTCAAAGACTTTCAAGATGGTCGTATCGAGATCAAGACGGTGGACGACCTAAAAAAGCTGATTGAAATAGATATTGAGCTACAAAAGGATGAGCTATGAACTTACTTTGATTAATTCTCTAACACTTCATCAATCAATTGTATGATGATTGTATAAACAACAGATTTTTTATTGATAAGGAAGTTGCTTAAGACAAGCATGACGAGTGATAAAAGGATGAGAGGTGCAACAATTGAGAAAAACAGCCTTATTTCTTGCCCCAATGAAGAGTTTAAACTGAACATACCAATAATTAATGAAATTATGATAGCTGCTATTGTTAGATAATTTGCCATTGTTGGCGCACTAGCTAATTGAGCTTGATAGAGAATTCGGATATCTTTTAAATCTTCATCCAATTCTTTGCCTCGTTTTTTTGTGTGTTCCTTTAAAATTTGTAGGCGTGATTTAGCAAATTTAATATGTTCTGGTTTCTTCTTTTTAATTGAGTGTAGATAATCTTCGATTAATAGTACTTGATTAATAATCATAACGATACCTCCTACGACTTATCTTCATTATCGGCTATTCGAGTAAACAATTATATATGGGGGTGGTGATGGTGTAGCATGGCTAGAGCACGCGATCCTAACCGTGATCGTGCCCTTGAGATATGGCAAAAGCACGGAGGAAATATAACGAATCGTCAGATTGCTGAACAACTTGGCGTGGATGAAAAGAAGATTGCAGTCTGGAAGCAAAGGGACAAATGGAATGTGAATGTTGTACAACAAACTGATTCGAATGTTGTACAACAAAAGAAACGTGGTGCTCCCAGAGGGAATAAGAACGCTGTTGGCAATAGTAGCGGAGCTCCCGAAGGCAATAAACGAGCTGTTGGCAATAAGGGCGGCCCCGGAGGGCCACATGGAAATAAGAAGGCTGTCACCACAGGTGAGTATGAAACGATATGGCTCGATGCCCTTGAAGAAGACGAGCAGGAACTGATTGATCAGGTTGATACGGACCCAGTCCAGCAGGCCGATGAGGCTATCAAGCTTCTGACCATCCGGGAACGTCGCATGCTTCAGCGCATCGGCAAGCTCATGAATGGCCTGACCGAGAAGCAACGGCGAGTTCTTAATGAACTCAAAGCGATCAAAGATGTTATGACCGTCCATGATGAGAAGTCAGGTGTCACCAGGTCGGTACCCGTTACCCGAACTGATATGGTTGAATCTCAAATTGAAGAGACGGAGTATCGGGCCATTGACGACATTCTTAAAATCGAAGATGCTCTGACACGGGTCCAGGCTCAAAAACTCAAAGCGGTCGAACTGAAGAACCGCCTGATTGATGATGAGAAACAGATCCGCACTGCTCTCCTGCAGATCGAATTGAACAAGCAACAAGGTGCTGCTGGTGCAACACAAAGTTGGACAGATGCCTTGAAGGAGATTGCAGAGCGGCGTAAAGCGAAGCGGGCAGAGGTGTTAGCCAATGAGTAAACCGTATAATGTCGTCTCTGATTTGCTCGATCTATATTGGGATGACCCGGTCGCATTCGCAGAGGATATGATGGGTTTTGATCCAGACGATTGGCAGCGTGAAGTCATGCTGGATGTTGCCCACCACCCAAGGACCAGTGTCCGATCTGGTCAGGGTGTCGGGAAAACAGGTCTTGAAGCTGCATTGGTTATCTGGTTTCTATGCTGCCGCCCAAATCCCAAAGTAGTATGCACTGCGCCAACCAAGCAGCAGCTGCATGATGTTCTTTGGGCTGAGGTATCCAAGTGGCTGGAAAACTCCATGGTTAAGAATCTCCTAAAGTGGACCAAGACCAAGGTTTACATGATCGGACATGAACAGCGGTGGTTTGCCACCGCCAGGACGGCCAACAAACCCGAGAACATGCAGGGTTTTCACGAGGATTACATGCTTTTCGTTGTGGATGAAGCATCAGGTGTGTCCGATCCCATTATGGAAGCCATCCTCGGTACCCTGTCCGGCGCAGAAAACAAATTATTAATGTGCGGAAACCCGACTCGTACGAGTGGGGTTTTTTATGATTCTCACAATCGAGACCGTAGTCGCTTCCGTTCTCACAAGGTGGATAGCCGCAGCAGTAAGCGTGCCAGCAAAGAGAACATTCAGATGCTGATTGACAAGTACGGTGCTGATAGTGATGTTGTCCGTGTCCGCGTGTATGGAGAATTTCCAAAAGCAGAAGCAGATGCATTTATCCCCCTGGAGCTTGTCGAGCTGGCTGCAGGAGCGGTTATCGATCCGATCGGCGACACTCTCCATCTGGGTGTAGACGTCGCGCGCTTTGGTGACGATGAAACGGTTATTGCCCCGAGAATCGGTATGAAAGTATTTGATCTCAAACGGTACAACAAGCAGGACACTATGGTGACTGCAGGTCAGGTATTGAATATTGGGAGGGGCATGCTTAACACCTTTCCACAATTGGAGTTTGTCGAGATCAAAGTCGATGATAGCGGGGTTGGTGGCGGCGTTACAGACAGGCTGAATGAGGTAATCGCAGAGGAAGGGATGTATGGCTGGCGGGTAATCCCAGTCAACAATGGGAGTAAACCCACTGACGATGAAGTCGAACATTACGAGAATCGTGGAACAGAGGCTTGGGCTATTGTTCGGGATGTTTTGCAAGAATGCTTTTCAAAGCATATGCAGGGTGAACCTATCAGTGTTGAGCTGCCGAATGATGAGCGGCTAATTACTCAACTGACGCAGCGGAAATATAGGATGACCAGCAAAGGGAAGCTTGCTCTTGAACGTAAGGAAGACATGAAAAAACGTGGGCTTGATTCTCCGGACCGTGCGGATGCTGTGGTCCTGTCATTCGTAACTGATAAGGCACTCCATTACACTAATCAACGGCCGGCAGGCTGGTAGAAAGAAGGTGATGAACCTGACAATCATTTATAGCAAGAAGACTTTCCCACCGCCCCCATACGACCAAGAAATCGGCATGATGACATATTATCGCCTGCTTTACGAGGGGGAACATGCGGCGATCTTTCCTCGTGCATCGGCGGTCGTAAAAGAAACTCGGATCGTTCGCCGTCGTAATGGTATTCGATCATGGAAGCAAGTCGAAAAAGTGTTCAGTTCGGACCGCCAATACATCGTAGCTAACTTCAGTAGCCTTGTCGCTGAGGTGCCAGCGGATCTCCTGAACCGGGCTCTAGGGAACATATCTGCTGATACAGAGGAAGGCCCGGAGTTGGAGTTCGTATCTTCAGTCGTAACGGCAAGCAAGCCAAATGAGAAGGTTTGGTCGGCTATAACCCAGCATCAGGTTGACGGCAGGGTTGCTTACAGGGCTCGTCGGAGCGGGGCCGGGGTGGTATGGTTCGAGTGGCTGCTGGGAGATCAATATCTACCACATGAGGACGGTGAGGGGGCTGATATCGTTTGGATAGAAGAGTGGGGCGAACAAAACCGCAAAGACCGATTCCTCCGTGTTGAACGGCAGCGATTGGAGGCAGACGGTCTGACCATCAAGCAACTGGTTTTTAAGATGGAAGGCGACAATGTCGGTGATGAGATCGATATCGCTCAATATGCTGTCGATAACGAGCTTGATATCCCAGAGGATGTTGAGCTTCCAGGCGTAAACGAGCTGCTTTGCGGTATGGTCACCAATGACGAAACGCTCATGAGTCCTCGTGGCCGATCCGCGCTTCGGAACATTGATGGTTTGCAGGAAGAAATCAATTGGACCATCACACGCGACAGCATCGTCTTTGATAAACATGGAAAGCCGAAGATGGCGATACCTAAAGGGTTATGGGATACAGTCGCCAATGACAACTATAAAAATTACGGTGGTCGTTTCGTCCGGAATGCCGACCTCGAAGTTGTCAGCTACAATGAGAACAACGGCGCTATTCCTATGTATATTACATGGGACGCCAAGACCCAGCAGAGTTTCGAGCACGTAACTCGCCTAATCAAGTACATGCTGGCCATCAGCAAAACTTCGCCGCAGGCAGCCGGATTGGAAGACGGCAAAGGCGATTCTGGTGTTGCCCTCCTTTACCTCTGGATCCAATCGGTGATTAAGGCTGAGGCGATCAAGGACAAGTTTGACGCTGCAATCAAGGATGCTATCCGGAAGTGTATGCTGCTGGAGAATGCGATTGGTGATAAGAATCTTAAAATCAAAGACCCTGTAGTCGAGTGGGGGGAGCTGCTACCAAAAGCAGATAGTGAGAAAGATACGGAAGAAATCGAGAAGTATGCAGGCGGTGTGCAATCGCTGGAGACGACGGTGCGTCGTATGCATCCGGACTGGTCTGAGGAGGCGATCTTGGCCGAGATTCAGAAGATTCAGGATGAGCAAACGGCTGACTCAATGAACCCAACCTATACGCAACCCCCGCGGGTGAATCTGGGTGGTAGCTGATGGCGGACGCTGAAAAGCTAATTGCACTTTACACTCTGGCAGGCGAGCGGTTAATCGAACTCATCCAATCGCTAGAGGAAGGTAGTTACAGTCGGCGGCGCAAAGAGAAACTTCTGCAGCAGGTTGACGAGATCCTTGCCGAACTAACCGATGGATCTGCTCAAAGCATGTCTGAATTGTTGGCCGAGGCATATAAGGCTGGCTCCCTGGAAGCATCCAGCAGCATGATGGCTCAGGGGATGGCGGACAATCAAGTGAATACTGTACTGGAACCCATCATTCATCAGCAAGCTGTTCAAGCGATCATGGACGACACCTTTTTACGAATCCTTGAGGCGACCGACAATATGTCCCAAGATGCCAAAAGACGGATAGAGGAAGTCGTTCGAACAGCGACGGAGCGTATGCTTACGGAGGGCGTTAGTCGGCGACAAGCCACGAAAGAAGCTGTTGCCCACATGACGGAACAAGGGATCACCGGGATTGTAGCCAAGAACGGCTCCCGGATTCCGGCGGATAAGTATATGAACGGGGTTGTTCAGTACAACCTTCGCAAGGCACACGTTACCGGAGCCGAGAACACGATCGTTCAAAACGGCCTAGATCTGGTCTATGTGAATTACGTGGGGATAACCTGTGAGTATTGTGCAAAGTATCAGGGGCGGGTGTATAGCATTAGCGGAACCGATCAACGATTCCCGAAGCTTGAGATTCGGCCGCCATACCATGCACATTGCGTTCATTCACTGAGTGCTTGGATCGAGGAATATCAGTCTGCAGACGAAGTTGAACGTATGGTCGCTATTTCAAACCGGCCGTTTACAGACAATCGGACTGAGGCAAACATCCGAAGGTACAATGAGATCCAGCGGGACAAGGCTCGGAAGAATGAGACCAGGAAACAATGGATGCGGTACAAGGCTGTGCTTCCGAATGATACACCGAATCTGCGGCAGTTTGCCAGCCAGAAGGTACGAGGTACAAAGAAGTATTCTGAACTGCAGGCGTTGTATCGGAAGGTGAATGCTAATACCAAGGATTAAACAGTCGCTTACAATGAGCGGCTTTTTCTTTTGTCCAAAACACCGTGATGACGTTATAAAAGCTGCGGTAGGCAGTCCACCCGGACTTAAATTAGGAGGATGAAGAATGAGCAAATATATCGCAAAACGATTCCCGTTGGCATTGGACCTACAACTTTTCGCTGAAGGTGGCGCAGCTGGTGGCGAGGGTGGTAACGGTGGTGAAGGGGGATCAGCTGCAAATGCAGAGGGCGGTAGTAATCCTGGAAAGACGTTTACTCAAGCTGAGCTAGATGCGGCTGTTCAGTCCCGACTATCTCGGGCTGAGAAGGCCGCTCAGAAATCTCTGGCCAAAGAACTCGGTTACGATTCCGTGGAAGCGATGCAGGCCGCCCTGAAGAAGGACAAAGGCAGCGACAAGGACAAGGACAAGGAGAAACTTAACCCTGCTGACATTGACAGTCTGGTTGATGAGCGAATCAAGGAACGCGAGAAGGAGCAGAACGACAAGATTTTCAAGCGTTTGCTTACTGCCGAGGTAAAGGTGTTAGCGAACGAACTCGAATTTGCCGACTGGGAAGACGCTCACGCACTTGCCGATCTGTCCCAGGTGAAAGAGAACGACAAGGGCGAACTGGAAGGCGTGAAGGAAGCGCTCGAAACTTTAGCCAAGAAGAAGCCGCATCTGCTCAAATCGAAGCAGGGGGGCGGCCGGATCGGTGCTGACATCGGTGGTGGGACTCCAAACGACAAGAAGAAACGGCAAGAAGAAATCATCAATTTAGCAAAAAGCCGCGGGGCGATCGGCGGACAAGCCGTGAATGATCCGTGGGCGAAGAAATAAGGAGGGAATGTATCAATGAGACTGCAACCAACACAACGTGTAACTGTCCAGGATGAGTATGAAATCCTGGCATCCTTTGAGGTGATCCGGGAAGTGACCAACGGTATCACTATTGATTCGGCAGCCGTTACTGCGGATGCCAAAGGCGACAAAATCATCAAGAAAGGCATGCCGATGGCGAAACTCACCGCATCGGGCAAGTTTGTACCTTACAACGAAGCTGGTTCAGATGGAAGTCAAAATCCAACAGTCATCCTGAAGCACACAGTCAACGTCAAAGATGGCGACCATGTTGTCGGCGGGTATGAAGTCGGTAAATTTATCACCGAACGGATCCCCGTCACTGTAGACGATACGTTGCGCCAGAAAATGCCGCACATTGTCTTTGCTTAATTCAAATCATGGAAAGGATTGAACAATATATGAAAAAGCAATATAAATTGCGTCACAAACTGGATCTGCAGACCTTCGCAGGTGACGATACCATTGATTTGACATTGGATGAAGCATTGACGGGGGAAGACCTTCTCGTCTACTCCCGAAACCTCGAAGTATCCAATGAATATCTCCACCCCTTGTTGTTCCCACCACGGGAAACGGCGGAGTTGACGGTCGATGTCATTCAAGAAGAGTCGCCACGACTCCCAGTTATGGCACAGATCGCCGAGCTTGGTACCGAGGTAGAATACGGTTCCCGGGAAGGTTTGAAAGGCTCCCGGGTAGAGATTCCAAAAATTCAACGCGGTCGCTATATGGATGAGAAGCTGGTCCGCTTGGCACTTCAAGCGTCTCAGAGTTATGGCCTGCGGAATGAAGAGCGTAACCAGTTGCGCAACCGACAATTGAATGACGCACAATATGCCGTCGATGCCATCCGGGCTCGTCGAGAGTGGATCGCCATGACAAGCATTTGGAGCGGTAAGGTGGTTTATACCGAAGGCAACGTTAAGGTTAATGTAGATTTCGGCTACACTGCTGATCAATTGCCGGTCCTTACTGGCACCGATTTGTGGAGCGATATTGTGAACTCTACACCACTTGATGACATCCAATTGTGGGTGGATTTGTGGAGGGCGAGAGGCATCCGTCTTCAGCGTGCTATGACCAGTCAGAAGATCATTACGTTCCTTCGTCGTAACCTTTCTATTCGTCAGCATTATCATGGAAACCCTAGCGGGAACGCACTGCCGCCGCAACTAACAAAAGCACAGCTTAATGCGGTGTTCGAAGAACTTGAGTTCCCTGCTTTGATTGCCTACGATACCCAAGCCCGTACCGAAGACCGGGCTCTGACTGGCGGAAAACTGTCCTTTACGACAGTGCGCATGTTGCCAGAAGATCGTTTTGTACTTTTGCCCGAGGGGCCGCTGGGTAACTACCTTTGGGCTAAGACAACGGAAGAAATGATGGCTGAGATTGATGCCGAGCAAACGGGCGACATGGGTCTCTATGTATTCCGAGATGTCACAAAGAACCCGATCCGTCTCCGGACAGCAGGAGTCGCACTGAACTTCCCAGCTTTTGCTTGGGCGGATTCGGTTGTATCTGCGAAGGTTCTTTAGGAGCTCTTATGAGGGCTCCTTTCTTTTTATCCAAAACTGAAAGGGTGAAGTAAGTGGATCTAAAACTGACAGGTGTCGTGAAGTACGATGGTGACTGGAAGCAGCCAAACGATATTATTCGCAAGGTCGATGATTCCGTTGGTAAGTCAATTATCAGTGCAGGGGTTGGGAAAGAAATCGAAGCGCTGCAGGATGATTCAGACACCGAGCTGCAGGAGCTCCGCGAGCGGGCGAAGGTGTTGGGTGTGCCAAACGCCGGTCGACTTGGTGAAGCCAAGCTGAAGGAAGGCATCGCCGAAAAAGAGGCTGAACTCAAGGAACTTCAGGAAAAAGCGTTTGAGCTTGGCATCGAGGATTCTTATGAAAAGGGTGCGGAGACTCTCGTCAAAGAAATTGAAGCAGCCGAGAAGAAGTAGGTGATTAGTATGGACCCACAAGAGGTTGGTGCCTGGATCAGTGCCAATATGCTGGATACGGAAGCTTGGGACCGAGCCCCGGATAAGAAACAAGCCGTGGCCGTCGTCCAGGCTGAGAGGAATCTGGCCCGTTGGTATCCCAACATTAGCCCAATGGACATTTCGATCGTTGCGCTTCAAACGGTGTGGGAGCTGCAAGGTATCGATCCAGCACTGAAGTATCAGAAACATAACGTTAAAACGGTATCGGATAACGGCGAAACGATCAGCTACAAGGACGGGGAACGTCCTGACGTGGCCCCTGACGTTCGTTCTTTGCTTGGTCTTACTGCTGATGAGTTGGCCGAGGAGGGAGCCGCAGAAGCGGCACAGCGGCAGTATGGCGGTGCATTGGTATGAGTCTCTTTGGATACCCGGCAACCGTTCGTCATTTCCATTCCGAAAAGGACGATTGGGGCCGCCCATTACCACCAACAGAGACGGAACGAGCGGCTAAAGTGGTTGAGGAACAGCAGCTGATAAAGAATGCCCGCGGCGAGGAAATCCAGGTAGCCTATGAGATTCACATCGAAGGGGCAATCCCTATCGGCTTCGATGATTATTTCATGTATAAGAACGCCCTTGATCTGGAGGTCCGTTGCGATGTTGCTCATTATGAGGTTCGCAAGCATCTAGGTACTGACGATGTGAAGAAAGTGATCGTCTATGGCTGATCATCAATTATTTAGCTTTAGCCTCGAGGGAATTGACGCAATGGTCGACCGATTAACGAGGTTGGAGAACGACTTGGATCGGCGTTTGGAAGAGACACTCACCCGTCTTGCCCTTAAAGTCATAGCAGATGCTAAACGTCTTGCGCCGATCGATGAGGGCGATTTGGAAGCGGCTCTTACGGTGGGAGAGGTCAAAAAAGCAATTGCTGGCATGTACATTGATATTGGGACCAGTCCAGAAGTAGATGGATATGCTGTAGTTCAGCACGAAGGCTTCCGAAAGACCAAAAGCGGTGCAATCGTCCAGATGATGCCAGGAGAGAAAACGCGGAGCAAGCCATCACACGGCGGGTACATGCCTGGGAAGAAGTTTTTGGAGAACGCCCTGAAGATGAATGAAGATCTCATTCTCCAGGAACTGAAGAGTGTTCTGGAAGGAGAATAATATGTTCGCAAGTGATTTGATTGCATACCTGACAGCTGCTGGGCTCACTGTTTATCCGGACCCCAACTTCATCCCGGCCGATCTGCTGGAAGTGAAGCTTCCATGTCTGTTTGTTTTCGATACAGGGGGGTATGCGCCGCATGCGTACGTGCCGACGGAGAAGCCTACATTTCAGGTGATCGTGAAGGGGAAATCGTACAAGGCGTTGCCGGCGAACATGGCCGCAACGGAAGCCCTCGCCAAACGGATAGTCAAGCATTTACATCGGCGTTGCAACTATATTGCTGGCAGCACGCATGTATTTTCAAGCACGGCTATGCAGCAGCCGATTTACTTAGGTTTGGATGATAAGGACAGGCCGATGTATTCCGTTAATTTCATGTTTTATACGAAGGAGGAACAATAATCATGAGTAATGTAGATAAAATTTATGCAGGTCCTGGTATTTTTACATGGGGCGTAGACGAAAATGGTGATCCTAATCCAGATTCAGTTGTATTCGATCTGACCCAAGGCGGCATCCGGTTTTTCACTGAAACCACCTATTTCGAACCTACGACGGATCAGACCGGAACGGCCCCAGTAAAGTCATTTACAACGGGAACAGTAGGTAAGGTTGAATTTGATACCCCTGATACTGATTTTGAGAATGTAGTGAAGTTTAACGCCAACGCAACCAAGGTTACAGATGGAACGGATCCGGACAAGGTGAAGTACCAGGTGACAGGTTTGGCAGGCAGAGAGTTGCCGCGCAAGAGGGCTATGATTCAACCTCAAGGCATCACAGACCCTTCACGCTTTATCTATCTCGAATCCTGTGGTGTGAAGTTCGACGCCAATGCAAACTTTCAACTGGATGACAACCAGAAATTTACGATTAACGCAACGGCGTATCCGGATCTTAAAGCAACTCCTCGGGGTTTGATCTATACCTGGGGAGATATCACCGCAAAGGCATAATATTTTTTACTGCAAGGAGAGGGCTATAGGGCCTTCTCCTTTTTTCTTATTTCCTACGAGAGGAATGATCAAGGATGTTTAACCTTGGTAAAAAGGATTATGTGGTACTTGGAAATAAACGGGTCACGGTACCCAAACTAACCCGAAGTCGATTGAAGAAGCTGACCGACCATATCGGGTCGATTGGCGATTATCTCGTTAAACTTTTACTGACTCCTGAAAATGATCGAGCGGTCTTCATTGTAGCGGCCGCGGACGTTTCTATAGATGAAATCTACGAGCTGACTTCAATCTTGAGTGATATTCCGATTGAATATCTCGACGAACATGCTTCATTCAGTGAATGCACAGAGTTTTTGCGACTCACTTGGGAGAAGAACGATATGAACGAAGCTTTAAAAAACTTGAACGGCCTGATTCCTCCGGTAGCGCAGCAGTTCATTCAGTCGATCGTCAAACGGATGGATCGGGCCGGCATGTAATTACCTATGATGACTTTGTCTTACGTTGTTGTGCGGTACTGGGCAAGACCCAACATGAGATCGAAAACGAGTACTACTTTGTAGACCTCCCTCAGATGCTGATGCTGCATGACCAGGTAAGAGCTGAACAGTTGCTGATGGAGATAGATGTTGTGTCGTTCCCACACCTTATGGATAAGAAGGCACGGGAAACGATCATTACACGGATAACTAGCAAGCTGCCAAAGCCACCTGCGGAGCCGCCAAAATCGGCAGAGGAACAGTATCAAGCTCTATTAGCACGGAAGGGAGGAGGGTAAGGACATGACTGTGGAGATCGGGGAATTGCGTGCTCGGATGACTGCTGAAGCGCAAGGTTTTAAAGCGGAAATCAAAGCTGTTAAACAAGAAATCTCAGGGCTTGGTGATCAAGGGAAGAAAACGGCGAGTGATATCAAAAGCATGGATACAGCATTTGATAAGATCGGGGCTTCCAAAGATAAAATCGCCCAGCTCACGTCAGTTCTCGACAATGTGAATGCGAAGATTGAACTCCAACGTAAAAAGCTTAGTGATCTGAAGGAATCCTATGATAATACTTTCAACGATGCTAGGAAGTCCAAGCTGCAAGAGCAAATCCTGAATACTGAGGCTGCACTTTTAAAGCTCACACAATCGTCTGATCAAACGGCCCAGAAAATATGGGAGCTGGAAGACCAAGCACAGAGAGCTGGGAACGGTTTTGAAGTCTTGGACAACGCCTTGAAAGACATCGGTTTGAGCTCAGGCCAGATCGATATGATCAATAAATCAATTCGGAATACGAATCCGGAGTTGCTCGAGGAACAATTACGGAAGGTACGAGAACAGCTCCGGATGATTGGTTTAGATGCCAAGCATATTGATAAGCTCGAGCAGGAACTGAAACAAGCCAATTCAGAGGTCCAAAACACCAAAAAGGGAATTGATGGTCTAGCTTCGGGGTTAACGGCTCTCGGATCTGGCATGGCGATGAGGCAGCTCATTCAAACCTTTACTACTCTGGCAAAGGAAGCGCGAGAACTTGCAGATTCTTATCAAGGGCTTTCCGAAGTTTCTAAATCTCTGCACATGGACTCCGAAAAAACGATTGGTCTTGCAGAAGAACTCTCGGATCGTTGGGGGCTCAGCAAGACGGTTATGAATGATACGGTAAAAACCTATCTCTCTGCCGGACTAACCTTGGAACAGACGAGAGAAATCATGATTGCAACAGCAGATGCAGCTGTCTATAACAGGGAAGCACATCTGAGTTGGGAAGAAGCAATCCAACAAGTAGCGCGAGGAATCAAGGCAGGTAACTCTAATCTGACAGATGCTGCGGGTATTACAACCAATCTATCTGTTATGCAGGAGCGTTACGCGAAGTCCATTGGCAAAAAGGCAGCTAAGTTGACCGAAGCCCAGAAGCTCCAAGCTGCATATAACGGCATCATGGCAGAGTCCGCAATGTTTGCAGGGAATGCTGATTCTGCCATGACGGGCTATACCGGAACTCAAGCGACATTTAACCAGACCATGGAAATGGCACGTGTGGAATTAGGAGAAGCTTTCCTTCCTGTTCTCGAAGAGATTATGCAGACACTCACGCCCATGATCAAGGATTTTGTTGAGTGGGCTGAAGCAAATAAAGAAGTAATTGCTGGCTTGGCCGCGGGAAGCATTGCCGTGCTTGGATTGATTGCGGTTTTAGGGACTTTGACCGTTAGCATCGCAGCTGTTACGGCAGCACTGCGAGCAATGAACATTGCTATGGGGCCAATTGGTTGGATGGTGACAATCTTGTCAGTGGCTGCAGCGGGTGTCGGTGCGTACAAGCTTGCAGCAGATGCGGCATCCGAATCCGTTATGAAGTTTGCAGCAAATCAGGAGCAACTCAATCAAAAACTATCTGAGTCACCTGCTAACCGGACGGCCGAGGATGTCAAAAAGCTTCAGGGCGATATTGAAGCACTGAATGAGATCCTTGAGAGGCGTAAGGAGCTTGAAGAAACGCTGGAAGGGATGCGAAGCAAGCATGGATCCTACATTGAGCATGGTACCGGCTTCGCCCCGTTGGAAGTCAAAAAAACGGTCGATGAGTTTGAAAAACTCAACAAGCAGCTGAAAGAGATGGATTTCAGTAATGCGGAAGAGGCTGGTACTGCTCTCAAAAAAATGAGGGAAGAGGTTGAAAAGTCGACGCCTGCATTGATCGATATGGCCAAAGCGGAGTTGCAAGATGTTGCTGCTAAGAACAAGCAAGTACTTGAAATGGAAAAAACACTGAAGCGATACAAAGAGCTTGATTCTGCTCAAAAGTTAGATGAATCTCAGAAGCAAGAGCTTGTAGCAGTTACGAATTTGCTTAAAAAACAGTATCCCGGTTTGCAAGCGCACATGGACGAGGAAGGTAGGCTGCGGATTGAAAACATAGGTTATATTGAAGATCAGATCACAGTTGAAAAAAACTTGATTACTGCTTCGGTCGAATCCGCTAAAGCTCAAATTACCAACCTCAAGGAAACCACTAAAGCTCAAAAGGAAGCTGTAGAAGCCCAGATCAAAAACTATCAGGCTCTTGCAAGAGTGATGAGTTCGATTTCTGGTAAAGCGCTTGACCTTGGTATGACCAAAGGTAAGGGATCGTTGGCACGAGTTGGAGGGATGATTGGAGGCTTCGTTACCGCCGGCATAGAAGCCCAAGCAAATGCGGCAGCTGCTCAGATGGGAGAAATACAAAACTCATTCGCGGCCGCAGAGCTGGATGCTGACCGGATGCTGGAAAATCTGACTACCGGAAACTTAGATGCTTTTACTTATAAACCGCCGGATTACGGCGATGGGGAAGAAGATGATGATAAGAAAAAGAAGAAAAAGAAAAAGAAAGAGAAAAAGGGCAAGTCTGCTGCTGAACTTGCCAAGGAACAACGTCAGGCTGCTTATGACGCTGCAATGGCGACGGCCCGTTATAACGCTGATTATTATGACCAGACCGCCGAGCAACAGTTAAAGGCGTTGAAGAAGATTCAGGCGAATCACAAGCAGCATCTCAAGGAAACCATTGCGGATCAACGTGAACTTAACCTGCAAATGAAACGTCTGCAAGAGGATAGTGCCAAGTCCAATTATGAGGCTTCCTCGACGTGGATTGACCGTCAAGAGCGCAAGATGGAAGAGTCGTATAAAAGCGAAACTCAGATCGCTCAAATGAAAGTAGATATGTGGACGAAGGTTCGCGATCGTTATAAGAAGGACAGCGAGTTTTATAAAGCGGCTGATGAGGAACTGAGTCGAGCTCGTGAAGAGCTAAATAAAGCGCAGTATGCTGCCTCATCTGAATGGATCAACAAAGAGGAACGCCGCATGCAGGACTCTTATAAAAAAGATTCGCAAATCGCACAAATGAAAATTGATGCCTGGACCCGTGTTCGGGATCGGTACCACAAGGACAGCGAAGAATACAAGAAAGCTGATGAAGAGCTGTACCGTGCCCGAAAGGAACTGCTGCGAGCACAGTTTGCCGAATCAGAGGAATGGATCGCGAAGGAAGAACGCAGGATGGAAGAGGCCGGCAAAATGGAGAACGAGATCACTGAGATGAAGTTGGCGGCATGGACTCGGGTTCGCGACAGATACCATAAAGACTCTGATGAGTATAAACGTGCTGATGAGGAAGTTTACAAAGCCCGCAAAGCATTGATTCAGGATATGAAGAAAGTGACAGACGATTTCTACACTGCTCAGAAAAAGAAGCTGGATGAATCTCTTAAGTCTGAATTGGATTCCATTGAGAAACGCAAGAAGGCTTTTGTGGATGCTCAGAACGAAAAAATCAAAGCCATTGACGACTTGATCGCCAAAGAGCAAGAGCTGAACGTCGACGAGGACTATGAGACCCAGCTCGCCAAGAAGTTGGCCCGCAGGGAAGAACTGAGCACTGCCGTATCACCTGAAGGTAAAAAAGCGTTGGCCGATATCACTGCAGAAATCGAACGTATGCAGCTCGAGCGCAGCCGTGAGCTTCGCAAACGGGACTTGGAGGACGAGAAGCAGAAACTCGTGGATGAAAAGAATGAAAAAGAAAAGGCATTTGACGAAGAGAGACGGGATACAGAGGCCCGTTACAATGTGTTAAAGGATGCCTTTGAAAATCACAAAGACGATGTCCAATTTATCGAGAATGCAATCAAGGATTTCAGGATCGGCGCCAATGAGACGGCCAATCAACAAATCTTAAGCGATCTGGACCAATTTGTTTCAGCATATAATGCGAAACTATCACAGATCTCCCAGGTGTCCAATCCTAGCGTTCCAAGCTCTCCAGGCTCTTCGCCTGTCCAGGGATTAAGCAAGGAAGAACGAGACCTGCAGGAGTACAATTCGAACAAGGATGCCTGGTCAGAGGCCAAAGCTCGAAAGGATACGGCAGAGATGGCCAGGCTATCAGCACGGAATGAGGAACTCCGGCAATTGTATGGGATCGGAAAAGATACTGGTAAGCTGCAAGCTTTCAAAGATGGAGGAGTCGTACAGGGAAGTCCGGGTGAGGCGGTACCGGTCATTGCTCATGCTGGCGAGATGTACTTTAATCCGGAGCAACAAAAGACGCTTTGGAAGTTGGTCAGTGGGCAAGTGGCAGCGCCAATGGCAAGTAAATCAGAGCCTACTGTGATGCAAACCATCAATCAAATTGATATGTCGATTGATCGGGTTGAAGTCCAAGACTCGACGGATGCAGAAATACTTTATTCTCAGCGTGAACGGACTGCACGCCGTTTAACAACGATGGGAGGTGGAAAGTAGATGGACGTGTCTGTGAATGGAGAGAAAGAGTGGATTTCAAGAACGGGCGCAATACTGGTTTACCGGAACATACCCGGTTTGCCTGAGGCAACAGAGAATACCGTTCAGATCGCTGAGCGGGATGGAGAAATTGATTTCGGAAGTACGTATGGAGCCCGGCCAGTTGGCCTGGGCTTTTTTATTACCGGAGATTATGACACAACCGTTTCCCTGCTTATGCGCCAATTTAACACCAGACGCGGCGTGTTGGATCTGGTGTTTTCAGACCGCCCTGGCAAACACTATTTTGCTCAGTACCGCGGCACAATGAGTTGGGACGATTCAACGGGGAACCGGGTGATCGATATTCCACTCAAGATGTATGATCCATTTCCCGAAAGTAACGAGAAGATCACAGAATTGAATATCACACGGTCACCGCAAGTGGTATCCGTACAGTCCCTTGGTGATGAGCGGGCAAGTCCCGTTATTGTGCTAACTAATGTGGGAACGACCACGTTGCAGAACTTCAAAATACGAAATGAATATCTCATGGAAGGATGAATGATTGATGAACATGTCCAATTATTTAGCCGGGGTATTGCTGAATCAAGTGTTCCGCAATACAGCTTATACCCGGCCAGCGAAGGTTTTCCTTGCACTGTATACCAGTAATCCCACGGCAGCTGACACGGGCCAGGAGGTATCTGGCGGTGGGTATGTTAGGCAAGAGATCGCCTTTGGTGCTCCGACAAGTGAAAACTATCAAGTTTATCACCCGTCAACTGGGCAGCAAGTCACCGTCCAAAAACGGACTATCAAAAACAGTGCTGACATTGTAATGCCAACTGCAACAGCAGATTGGGGACAAATAACCCACATGGGCATTCGGGATGCTGCCACTGGTGGGAATCTGCTTTACTTTGGTGCTCTGGAAACGCCACGAAGCATTCTGTTAAATGACATTTACAAGATGCTGACTGGGCAAATCGTATGCACACTGGCATAAAGGAGGGCTGATGATGAAGACAATGTATCCGGCGCAGGTAAATAGCCCAGGGACTGAGTTGGCCACTGCGATCGACGCAACTCAGGACACGATTTTAGTCGCTGATGGATCCATGCTATTAGATGGCCCCAACTTGCTTACGATTGGCACGGACGAAGCAGCTGAAACGATCTTGTATACCGGAAAGAGCGGAGATGAGCTCACGGGCGTAACGCGAGGATTTCAAGGTAGTGCGCAGAGCTGGGCAGTCGGAACGAAGGTTGCCCGTTATTTTACCGCATACGACCACGACGCCGCGATCGGGAATATTAGTGAACTGTCTGACGGATTGACCGCGACGAGGGACCGCCTGGACACCGAGCAGCATAAAGACGTAGTGCTTGCGCCAGGAATGCATGTTGTGAATGCGGAGCGTAGCGCACCATTTAAGTTGAGTGGAATAAAAGGACGGACGTTGGTTAATTTAGCTGGACGACAAACAAACAGAACCGTTAATGATACCGCATCAGCAACAATAAGCGTAGGTTTAGGCTCCACAGGCAGCAATACTGAGGTTATAAATGTGGATGTCAAAGATTCGGGAGAGGCATATCTCGTATTTAATCAGGCCGGGGGGACGACTCCCTTTAAAGCTACTGCAGGTAAATATTACGCGGTGGTAGCAGATGTAAAAATAAACAGTATATCCGGTGCGGGACTAATTAAACTAGGCGGATCAGGTCTTCCGGCGGTGGGAGCGGTTGCCGTGGATAAAACTAAATTAGGAGTATGGCAGAGGGTCGCCCATAGATTTACGATGACCGCAGATACCGAATATAGTATTATCGTCGGGACTTGTTACGCTGGGACAGTCTTAGCAAAAGCTAATTTTGACGTTAGAAATATAGCTTTACATGAGATTTCGCAGTCTGATTACGATAGCTTGCAATCTCTTTCGGAGGCCCAGGTATCCGCCAAGTATCCTTATGTCGATAGCGTCCAGCCTGTACGAAATCCATATGCGATCCGGTACGGGGAGAATTTGTTGCCGCCGTTTTACGAGTGGGCTTCTAACTACGTAAATACACAGTGGACGATACTGGAACCATATACGGCACGACTTACTCCCCCAAATGGCTCCACGCCCGTATCCATGCACTACGATATCACATTAACGCCTAATGCCAAGTATACGATAAGCGCCGAACAAACGGATGGAGCGACATTTTCTGTTATTGACATGGCTAGAGTTACCGCACTGGTCGATAACACAACGAAGTCAACGATGTTTACTACCGGAAACAGTGGTACTGTCCGCATATTTATTTCTTCATACTTGGACGGAGGCGCTATAGGAAAAGACTCATATACGTTCAAGAATTTAATGCTTACTCTCGGCACCAAAGCCAAACCGTTTAAACCACGCGAGGACTCCATGCTTGCGCTGCAAACGGACTTATACTCCGATCCGCTGACAGGTACGAATGCTGACGAAGTGTTCGAAAAGGACGGGCAGTATTTCAAGCTGGTGTGGTGGAAGAAAGCCACGATAACCGACAACTTTAACTATGTTGGTATTGGCGGTAAGGGGGTCGGATGGAAACAGACTTTCTTTGATTTACCCAGTAACACATCTGGACCGTATTCTGAAACAGTCATAAAATATGACGGCAAAATACTCCAATCGAATCAGATTACCAACAGCCCCGACAGTAGTGCAATTGATTCAGGAAACGCAAAGCGTTGTTATATTTCAATAGCCAATACAGACAGCGGATGGGGCGACAACTACACGCCGACAGCCGACGAGATTAAGGCGTATTTTATGGGATGGAAAATGTATAATCCAGACACTAATCCAAACGGTGACGGCGTCTACAATGATTCCGGGCGTAAGTTTTTTGCGTATCGGAGAGATGGGGTTTCGGCTTCTTACACAGGCGGACAAGCATCTTTCCCGACAACTGTAGCCCCTAACTGGACGCCGTACCAACTCGTATACCAACTCGCCACGCCAACGGTCGAGCCTATCGTTTCCGAGGGGATACTAACGTTTAACGAAGGCGACAACCAGATCGAAGTTGGAACGGGGATTGTGTTGCGTGAGAACGTTAAGCCGATATTTGGAAATGGTTACTATCGTTTCAACGACACGGCATTAGCAGGGACTACATTGAAATACAAACTGTCTAAGCCGTTGTTTATGTATCGAAATAGTCAAGTTGATTACGGGTGGGAGTTTATATCCGATCAGTACGCGTACGGGACATATAAAGCACGGAAAGCTCCTGCACAATATGACGCATCGGCTTCAGATTCAATCACGTACATGATGCTGGACACATCTCCGGCTGCTCCATTCACCGGATCATATGCAGCTAACGAAAAGGCCATGCTCCAAGAGTTGACCGACGCCGTGCAGCAGAATGCGACCGCTGTATCCGTCCTGATGAATAAGAAGGCGGAGAAGGATGCGCCAGGATTGATTATGCCTACATTGCTTAATGGGATTACATTTAACGACACATCAGTAAATAACAACGGGTACTATAAAGACAGTAATGGCCGCGTTTGGCTGTCATTTGCAATTGTTGGACCTAGTTCAGGGCCAATCCCACAGGGCACTACAATTTTTAAGCTTGTAGATGGGTTCAGGCCTAGAAAGCGAGAATACATTGCTGGGGTGACAACCGATGGGATGGCGAGCAGTGCACAGCCTATTAGTGTTCGTATTGAACCAGATGGTGCCGTGATTCTAACAGCAGTAGTGGGAACATCCTCGTGGCTATCAGTCACGTTTAGTGGTTCATTTCTAGCTAGATAAAGGAGGTATCACATGAAAGCCGTTCCTAAAATAAATACAGACGGCCTCTATATAGAGGATACGCTTGTAGACGATGCCTTTTCGGGTGTCGTCCCTTTTTATGCCAATGTTGAGCCACAGCCGCCCGCCGAACCGGACGTAGACAGAGACGAGGATACCGAGGAACAACTGGAGGAGATGCCCGAACCGGAGATTATCGGATACATCGTTGGCGTGCCGGTTACTCTCGGTCTGTTCTGGCGGCCACGATTTGACCTTGACGCATGGGAAACGTATCAAGACGAGCTGCAGGCTACGGAATCGGAATATCGTGACACGTATAACGAATGGCAAGCTCAACCGGAGGATGAGCGTGGGGAGCCGCCTATTTATGGTGCTCCGGCGCAACCGACGTTATGGATCGAAGGGTTAACACCCGAAGAAATCGAGGAGATCACGCGACAACCAGAACAAGAGCCGACCGAGTTGGAGTTGCTTGCGGAGAAAGTTGCGGAGATTAAAGAGCAAACTGCGCAACAACAGGCGGACATATCGGTGGTCGAGTCTGGCGTTGAGCATGCGAGGAAAAGTACCGAGGAACTTCGGCAGGTATCGTCGGCGCTGGGATCGGAACAAGTCAAACAGGACCTCTCCACGCTAGATCTCAAACAGCAAAATAACGTGATCGGCGCTGAGCTGGTCAAAAAGGACATTTCCATACTAGACCTCTATATGCAAAACCAAGTGCTCGGGCAGATGCTGGCAGCATTGGAATTGAAGCTATTAGCCAATGGAACAGGAGGCGAATTGAATGTTCAACAGTGATTTCGAAAGATTGTCTTATTATTATGAGAAGAAATGGGTATCTGACGTTCAGCTCCGGCTATACGTTCAGTTCGGCGTGATCTCCGCGGCAGAATTTAAGGTTATTACTGGGAAGGAATACAAGGGTTGATTTTTGACCGGATAGGAGGGACGCATGTTCGGAGGACCATTCAATAGGCTGCCGTTTAATCGTCCAATAACAATGTTTGTGTTCGGTCGAGCCGTCCTTAGTGGGTGCGCAGGGGTTGAAGCTGCATCTGTTGTCGAGATGACTGGTCAGGCCACCATGAATGGAGAAGGTGGAGTGACAGCTGACTTTATTCGTGAAATCTCCTTTGCTGCCCAAATGGATGCGGACAGCGGCATGAAATCCGATTTTATCAGGGAGCGCATGCAGAGAGCCATCATGCACGGTATTTCATCCCTGCAGGGTAAAGCTAGCCGGTACCATGTCGATGAGATTGAATTTACAGGACCCTTCGTTCCCGGCGACATCATTGTGATTGATAGCGAGAAATTCAAAATCACGCAGAATGGATTGAATGTCTCTCATCTATACAAGGGTGATTTCTTTGACTTGAATTTGGGAACGAACAACCTTACCTGGACTGATCCAGCCACCGGGCGGACCGTCCTCTTCCGCATTACGCATAGAGACAAGTTTTTATATTAGGGAGGCGATACATTGCCTAATCCAACATTGCAGGTCTATGACAAGGGGCTGTGGCGTACTGGCACGCTGATTGATGCATACAACATTGAACGACGAAGACGGCTCAATAGCGATTATGAGCTGTCTTTTTTAGTGCCTATGACCAGCGAGGACTATCTTGAAAAGATCCAGATCAAGGGCCACGTCCGGGATGAACGCGGGCAATATTATGTGATCAATACCAGGCAGCGGCAGCGAGATAAGAAGAAGCTGACGGCACAAATCACCTGCACTCATGTGATGTTCAAGATGAATGATTACAAGGTACCATATGACGAATACATTGATGAAGCTTATGGGATTCACATCTCGACGCTGCTAAATAAAATCAGCGCCTGGACCGGCAACCGCTTTACGTTCCAAATTCACGATACATTTGATATGTGGGATATTAAAGACTTCGGCCGGACGACTGCACTCGCTGCGCTGAATCAGGTAATTAACACATTCAAGGCGGAGATCCGTCCGGATAACTTTGTTATTCATATTCACAAGAAGATTGGTTCTCAAACGGAACGATACGAGTACCGGACGAAGAAGAACATCATTTCCGATTCGTTTAAAGACGATAGCACAAACCTTGTGACCCGGATGTATGCCCACATGAAAGATGGCCGGACTTGGGTTGGGATGTCTGCAGATAACCTGACGGCGGAAGAACGAAGCCTCCTGCAGTCGGTACCGGGCGCCATTCAGAACGGGAAGGTGATGGTTAACTACCTGCTTTCCCCCTACGTCAATTATTGGGGAAGCAATTCGGTGCCTTATTTTGATGGGGAAAACATCCAACAGGATATTGAAGATCCTGTAGAGCTTTTAAAATCCACCCGGGAAGAGCTGCGGAAGAAGGAAATGCCGGAGCTTGAGATCACGATAACAGCAGCAGATCTACATAAGATCGACCGAGAAGAACGCGCACCAGACCTTGGGGATGCTGCGGCTGCTTATGATCCGAAGATGGAAATGAACCGGATTGCTATGCGGATCGTGGAGTTGACGGAATATCCGTATTCCATTGACCAACATTCCAAGGTGACATTGGCCAACTTTGCGTTGAAAGATGACATTGATCTGCTCGCAGACTTGGAGAAATCCCGAAAGGTGATGGAGAATTTGCTTTCGGGCGGTCGGATCCGGACGGAAGTTTTTGAGTCATTTGCGCGGCAGGCCATCATCGATATTGATAACTCTAAGACGGAACTGATCTACCCACCAGAGGGCGGTATTTTGGCTCAAGAGAAGACAAATCCTTTGGAGCAGGTACGAATTACTTCGAAAGGTCTTGGGATCTCCACTGACGGGTGGCGAACGGTTCGGGCGGCAATTACGGCCCGAGGGATTTTGGCCGAAACGATAATTGGCCAGCTCGGAAGCTTCGTCTCCATGTTGATCGGCAGTGGCAACAACATAACCCAGATCAATACCAATGGCATTGCTGCGGGTCACGCAAACTTCAACAGTGCACCGTTCAGGGTGGATATGCAGGGGAATGTAGTAGCCAACCGATTGACTGCAAACTCAGCCAATATCTATTCATCCAATTTCATGAATGGAGCCATCGTGGGCTCTTCGATCAACATTGGAAATGGAGTCTTTACAGTTAGTCAATACGGACACATGGTTGCACAGAGTGGGGAGTTTAGGGGCAACATTAGAGCTTCTACCATTGAAGGCGGGACAATTAACGGTAGTACCATAATCGGTGCATCCATAAAAACGGCACTTTACGGTGAGAGAATCGAGTTAGATCCTTACGGCTTTGTTTTTTACGACGCATACAGTACGCGGAGAGTAACGCTAGGAACGAATCAGGTTGCGGGAATCTCCGGACATACGTACTATGACTCGTCGGGGTTGTCGTTAGGGTTAATTTATGCGAATCCGGGCGAATTACACGTAATGGGTAACCGTAGTCTGCGTCTTGGTGCAAACGGGGGAATTATCTATTTGCAAGGACCAGTTCATTTTACGAGTGGGGCCGTTACGGGGATTTCGTTAGGAATAGGAGAGGTTACCGGCCTTCGCGCGGAACTGAACTCATTACGCGACGAAATTAGAAGGAAAGCTGACCTGTCACACACGCATACTGTATACCTGCCGTCGCACAATCACGGAAACACACAAAACCAGAACTGGGGAGACAGAACCTTCACAACCTCGTCAGCGTAGTGGTATCATAGGAAAAACTAACCATCACGGAGGTACTGAGAAACTATGAAAAAGTCAGCATACGTAATTGGCGGGGTTCTGATCGGTTTTGTTCTAGCGACATCAACGAGTGCATTCGCAGATACAGTAAAATCGCTTATCGGAAAGAAAGTAACCGGTGAGTACACTGTTATCGTTAACGGAGAGAAACTTTTGGAGAAGGGCGCTATCATCGATGGCAAAGCTAACGTTCCTGTTCGCGCTATCTCCGATGCATTGGGGGCTGATATAAAAGTGAGTGGAAAGACAATTACGGTCATAAGCGAAGGACAAGCTGCCATAGAAAGCACTGAGCCGTCCAAACCAGCAACAGGAGATAATGAGTATATAGGTAGAACGAAGGATGATTTGGAAAAAACAATTACTATGCTTAACGATAAAATTCTAAATCCAACAAAAGCAGAGCGAGAAACCATAGCAAAGAACTTAGAAGCTGCAAAAACGAACGAGGCGGACGAACAGCGTATATCAACGTTAGAAAAGCAACTTGAGTTGTATGACGCAGATATTGAAAAGTATTCGAATGAACTATCTCAGGTAGAAGCCGCACTCGCCGCAATTAAATAATCATTGAAATGATCCCTAAGGTGTAACCTTCATATTTTCGTCAGCTAATGGTAGGATAGGTACTTATTGTGGAAATTTAGGGGGAGTTATCTTTGAAAAAGATTGCATACATCGTTGGTGGTGTATTGATTGGATTCTTATTAGCGACTACAACTGGGGCTTTTGCGGATTCCGTGAAATCGCTAATCGGAAAGAAAGTGACTGGAGAGTACACCGTTATTGTAAACAGGGAGAAGTTGACGGATAAGGGAGCGATTATAGATGGTAAGGCTAATGTACCGGTTCGTGGTATTTCCGTTGCATTAGGGGCGGATATAAGAGTAACAGGGAAAACGATTACTGTAACTTCTGAAAGTGCCGATAATCAAAGCTCATTTGAGCCAACTATATCAAAAAACAATAAATACAAAGGATTATCTAAGCAATCATTAGAGAGTAGTCTCGCTACTTTGAAGAATAATATCCTGACGCCATCTGTACAAGCTGTAACAGAAATAGAGAATAATATCCAAAGATTAAAGGATGCTGACAAAGAATACAGAGAATATTTGGAGAAACAAAAAGAGGTTTATACAGTTACTATTCAGCAATCAAAGGAATCTGGAGATTATCAAACTGCTTCTTTAAGAGAGACACAATTAAAAGAAGTTGAATCATTATTATCTAATAGTGAACCATACAACCAAGAAGAGATAGTTAAAAGAGAGCGAGAGCTTAATAAATTGAAAGAAATTATCAAAAACACTGAAGCTGATATTAAAAATATCGAGGAAGCCCTTGCGGCAATTAAATAATCATCATTGAGAGTCCGGTATCCCCGGGCTCTTTTATTTTGCCTGAAGGGAGGTGCGATATGGCTAAGGTAACAAAGGTGGAACTGCAACTCGATTTATCGGTACCTGTCGAGGAGATCTCAGCTGTGGTGAACATCATGCTCGATGCCTATCCAGGTCGAGAAATCGAAATCTTACAAGCAGTTGATCATGGTATCGGCGAGGCTCTCGCTAAATTGCAAGCATCTGAAAAGTCCGAAAAAGATAAAACTGAAAAAGAGAAAAAATAGAGAGGTATGGGATGGCCATGGATGAAAAGATCTACGGGGGAGTTGCAGCATTCTTTGGAGCCATAACCGGCTACTTCTTCGGGGGGTGGACAGGAATGATGAACGCATTATTAGGGCTTGCAATCATTGACTTTGTGACTGGTATGGGCGCAGCTTGGATGCGCGGAGAATTAAGGTCGATGAAAGGATATATTGGGATCGCGAAAAAGGTAGGGATTTTCCTACTGGTCACGGTAGCCCATCTTATAGACGGCGTCTTAGGGGAAATGCATTATCTCCGGGACGCTGTTGTTTTTTTCTACATTGTAAATGAAGCACTGAGCATTGTTGAAAACTACGGAAAGATGGGGTTCAAGGTTCCTACTGCTTTGGTTAAAGCGATATCTGCCTTGGAGGACAAAGCTGGAGAGGAGGTAAAGCGTGATGAAGATAGTGGATCTTCGGGGGAAGCTCCCGATACACAAGACAAAGCGGTATAGTACCCGAAAACTTAACGATATCCGATCGTTGGCTATTCACCATTCTCTGACTTTCTCGGGGTCTCCTGAAGCTTTTGCGAATTACCACGTGAATACCAATGGATGGCCAGGTATTGCCTATGCTTTTGTGGTCCAGCGTGATGGTACCGTGTATAAGTGTTGGGACCCTGAAAAGGTCACGTATCACGTGGGTAACAGCAATAAGCATGCTTTAGGTATTTGTATGGTCGGAGACTTCCGTACCCAGCAGCCAACGCCAGAGCAGTATAAGGCAGCGTTGGAGCTTGTCCGGCAGCTTCGGAAGGAAATTCCTTCGGCTCAACAGATAAAAGGACATAGCGAATACCCAGGGTACAGCTGGAAGGCTTGCCCGGTCATTGACATGGATAAATTCCGGGATGATGTAGATGGAAAAACAATCGAGAGGGATGAGAGCATGAACGCATCAGAAAAAGCAGCATTCGAAGCGTTGGGACGTAAGGTAGCCAGCTTGGAGAACAGTAAAAACGTCCTAAAGAAAGGGCTTCAAGAACAAGGCTCAACGATCAAAAAACAATCAGCCCGTATTGCAGAGCTAGAGAAGTTACATTACATGGAGGTCCCTTCATGGGCAAAAACCGCTGTGAATGAAGTAATGGCCGCAGGGCTTATCAGTTCACCGAGCGGAGGGAGCTATGACTTCTACCGATTACTCACTGTTCTGCAGCGTGGTGGCATGATTGTTAAGAGAGGGGATGTATAAAAATGAATAACGAAATTCTAACGAATGTATTGGCCTTCGCTTCGGTGTTGGCCGTTTTTGTGTTGGCTCTGGTTCAGTTAGTAAAGAAAACTGTAAACATGCCCAAAAATATCGTGCCACTGATAGGACTTGTAATCGGTATTCTGGTAGGCGCTGCGGCCTATCCGTTTACTGATTTTGATTTGACGTTGAGATTGTGGGCTGGAGGTTTGGCTGGTCTGTCTGCAACTGGTTTGTTTGAGCTAGCGTTTAGCAAACGAGATGGTGGTACAAAGAAAAAAACAAACAGATAGTTGTGTATGATAAATAATTCTGGATTTGAATGAGGGTTCTGTTATAATCAAGGTACTAGTAAAATGTGGTAGGTGACTCCTGGTGACTGAAATAAGTGAAAATATGAAATCGTCTTTGGAACTACTTGATTCAGTAATAGATGAAGATCGGTATAATTTTGATTTAATATGGAAAATAATTGATCGAATTATTAATGGGGATAAGATCCAGGTCGATCAAGATCTGGCCGAAGTTTTCGACACTACCTTCGGCAAGCCAATCGGATTAGCGATCGAATTCGTTTTGTCCAGTTCAGGTGAAGTTATAGCTAAACTTGAAACCAAGCATAGAATAAAATACATGAGCCTGAGTTCTTGTTTCAGACATGCGTTTCTTAATTACTACAGATTTGTTACTACTTCACCTAATGCCATCAGCAATATTAAAACACAGCAAGAGAATATCAACGAAATGAAGTTAATTCGAACTGACGGAAATAGCTTTGATGTCTATGTTGATATGCCTGGAGGGTGTTATTTAATCGCAATTATATCAGGAATAATCACCTCTCTTTATCAAGATGAGGATTCTGTTACCGAAGGAGATAAACAGGCATTTGAGACAATCATTCGAGAAGTGACGAAAATCGGAAGAGAATTGGGGATTGGTGAATTGGATGAGGACTAATCCCAGACAGTTGTTTGATAACGTACCCATTGGTTTAAGCAATAAAGAGCATCAACAACGGCAATCCAAGGATAATCTTTTCGATGATTTTATCGATAAGCTGGATATTATAATGCAAACAAAAACTGAAACGTCTCCATCCAAACAATCCCCGGAACAGAAAGTTGATGGTGAATCTATGGATGAATCAACAAGAATGTTTATTGAACGAATCGAGAGAGATTCGAGAGAGCGTGAGGAAAGATACCACAAGGATTCTCAAGAAAGAGAAAATCGCTATAGACAGGAATTACTGGAACAAGATCGTCGCTTTAGACAGGAGTCTAAAGAGCGAGAGGAACGAATAATTAGCGCAATTACTGAGCTTAAAACTGATTTGAAATCAGATTTTAACCAAGTCAAAGATGAGTCTAGAACTACTCGCAATACAGTTATAGCCCTGACTGTTTCGATTGTATTATCTGTTGCAGCGATGGTGCTAGCAGTGATTTTTGCTAAGTAACTCAAAAGACCCTACCGGCTATGTGCTGGCAGGGCCTTTTTTCTTTTAATCTTCGAAAAGCTCATCCATGAGGTTACCAATTTCAATTCTTCGCTTTTTAGTCTCCTCTTTGTCGACAGTAAAACGGTTACCGTCAATATTTACCACATCCCCAACTTCCGCATCTATTGGTAGGAGATGCTTGGGGTAATCCAGTGTATGACCATCCTCGACTTCGACTACTGCGATATCGTTTTCAAATCGGTCAATAACTCCCTTTATCATTTTGATTACCTCACAGTCTCAAATTTTATATTTTTTCCATCGCTTATAGCAGTGATCGTACCCTGAGTGTCAGTCCTGTATACAGTTACTTTTGCTCTTTTCAGACGATTAATAATGGCAGCCTTTGGGTGGCCATATTTATTATCCTTACCCGCGCTGATCACGGCATACTTAGGATTAACTGCATCAAGAAATTTTTGTGATGTTGATGTATCCGATCCGTGATGTCCCACCTTAAGGACGTCGGCTTTCAATAGTTTCGGATTTTTCAACATGTCGGCTTCGCTCTTAGATTCGGCGTCGCCAGTGAACAAGAAAGATGTGTTGCCGTGTTGTACGCGCAGCACAGCGCTCCAAGCGTTCAGATCTTTTCCATACTCGGCAACAGGAGCGACGAACTCTGCTGTGATCCCGTCAAGAGGGAGTATAAGTCCAGCCTTAGCAGTTTTTATCTTTAACCCGCTGTTTTTAACTGCAAGCAAAAAATCCTTATATGTATTTGTGGTGTGTGATACTCGTGGGGCATAAACAGACTTAACCGGTATGGCATCGATCACCGTATCCAACCCGCCAATATGGTCGGCGTCTGGGTGAGTGGCAATGATTGCATCCAAGCTCTTAACGCCAAGCTGCTTAAGATAACCAACCACTACATCGCCTTTGTGATTGTCTCCGCCGTCGATCAGGATATGTTGTCCCTTAGGAGTTCGTATTAATGTGGAATCACCCTGGCCAACGTCTAGGTAAAAGACTTGCAATGAGCCAGAAGTATGTCTCTCTGGGATTGGTTGGCTTGCTGCTGTTGTTGATGTTGGAAAAGGGGAACAGGCAACCAAAACAGATATAATAAGCCCTAGTATTATGTATAGTTTTCTCATGAGACCCTCCTTATGTAGACATTTTAACACACGATAAATGCAAAGGGCCTATGGATTAGGTGCTTACAGCATTTCAATGATGCATTCACAACATATTCCATATAGTTTATAATTGTCTTAATATCAACGGTAGCACCGTGGTGCAATCCGATGGCATCGGTAGAGGAACCTCGCTGGCTTTAGGCTGGCGGGGTTCTTTTTTTTGTTTGTTATAAACTACCAGCTTTAAGGTATAATATAAAACGTGTGATGATGTTGAGAGATTAGGAGGAACTTAGTTGCAATATATTATATATATGGATGAATCAAATGATGAAGGGCCTTCATTTGGAAATTTTTACGGCGGTGCACTTGTACGTTCACAAGATTATCAACGCGTTACTGAAATACTCGAAAAGAAAAAACTAGAGCTTAATATAAATGGAGAAATTAAATGGCAAAAGGTTACATTGCCATATGTAGATAAATATATTGCAATGATGGATACTCTGTTTGATCTGATAAAAGAAGATATAGTTAAAATCAGAATTATGTTTACTCAGAACTTACATGAACCCATAAATTTGTCAGTGGAACAGAAGGCCAAAGAATATCAAATGCTTTATTATCAATTTTTTAAGCATGCTTTTGGATTAAGGTATTCGAATCCTACAGGAAGAGATGATCTTTCGTTGCGTATTTATTTTGACGAGTTACCTGTATCGCCTAAAGACGCATCAGAGTTCAAGGATTATATTGAAAAAATCCAGTCCACTAAAGAGTTTGTGGAAGCAAAAATAAAAATCAAAAAAGAGGACATTACTGAAGTGAAATCACACAATCATGTTTTGCTTCAGTTTATGGATGTCGTGCTCGGATCGATGTATTTTAGGTTGAACAACCTGCATAAGATTATTCCTGAGGGCGAGAAAAGAAGAGGGAAGAGGACGGTAGCAAAAGAAAAAGTCTACAAACACATAAATAATAGGATCCGAGAGATATATCCTAACTTTAATATCGGAGTATCAACCGGCTACACAGATATCCAAGATAGATGGAATCATCCTTATAGGCACTGGCTATTCATTCCAAGTGAACACAGAATTTCGCCTGAGTATGTAAAAAGAAAGAGCCCCGTCTCTCCTACATAATTGGCCTAAGTGGAACTTAAGCGTTCGGAGAAGACAGGGCTTTCGCTACATTAAATATATACCCTTTTTAAGGTATTTGCAACGATTTTGTATGAACTAGGCTTTATTATGGACGAATAATCAACAATTTATACAGTGGATGTTTCAAAAAAGACCCTTCAGGCAACAAAGCCGGGTGGGTCTTTTTCTTGGGTCCCTAATACGGAGTTCACCACTTTGCAATAAGGATGCTTAACGTAACCAAGCTGATTATAATTGATGTCGTGCTTAACACCATTGTAGCTTTGTACATCTTGGTAATATTCATACCATCAGCTCCTTTGTGATATAATTAAGGAGAGAAGAACAACGTCTTATATTTCACCAACCCTTCGGGAAGCCCCTTTCGGGGCCCCTTCTGGGTTTCTGATTAGTCGACCAGAGCGGTGATGAGGTTGATGATTGAACCAACTAATCCAATGGTTGCCGCCATTAGGAGAAGTTTTGCGATTCTTTCATCTCGTTGTTCTTCTTTCCTTGTTTTTCTCATCCTTTTTCTCACCTCCTTATATATCTATTATACAACGAAAAACGTTGAATATCAACGAAAAACGTTGAATTTTTTATCTCTTCTGGTTATACTAGGTATGAGGTGGTAAAGATGTTGTTGTTGAAGTTAGACAAGATTATGGAAGAAAAGGGTTTGAATTCGCGGCAACTGAGCGAGATGACGGGGATACGTTGGAATACAATTGATGATATGAAGAAGAACAAAGCAAAGCATTGGGCTCCGGATAACCTTGAGAAGGTTATGGTGGCATTAGGAATCAAAGACATCGAAGATCTTATTGAATACAAAGAAGATTCTGAATAGGTTCAGAGCGAGGACCCTACTGGCATAGGCTGGTGGGGTTCTTTTTTTGTTCTGGGATGTTAAAATACAAACAAACGTTCTTATTATTCGAGGTGAGAGTCATTGGGTGTTGGACTGAAGACAGAAGAATTAAAACTTGTGAAGGATTATATCTTGTTACCTCTCTTGCTTGATGTCGTGGAGAATGATCGAAGCATCCTGTCCACTGCGACCTTAATAATGCCTGTGATATCCAACGTCCTAATCAATCGATTACAAAAAGCAGCGTTAGCCGATTTGACTCAGGTGCGCAAAAACATGCGTGATCTAGAATTGAAAGTTTACGAACAAAAGAAGACTCATCTTGGCGTGGAGGTTGAATTTTTATGTAGGGGATACCACCACAATCTATCCATGCTTTGGGGGCTGGTTGATACCGAGATTGAGCAGAAGTCTTACACGTATCTGGGGTTAGATATCGCAGATAAGAGGAGGGTATTTTAATTGACTACTCGCAAAAAGCTGGAAGGCAACGGGCTATGGGAATCCAGTCGTATGATGTTGCCAGAGCACAAGGAAGCAATAATTCGTAAACGGCTGGAAGAAGGGAGGAAGGATCGGCCAACGCTAGATCCGCAGGAAATAGAATTGATTGAACAAGCGTTGGCAGAGTCTTTCCATGAGCACCGTGCCGTTACTGTAAGGTTATATGATGAATATGAAGATACAGAGTTAACGGGTATGGTCGTACTGATCCACACGTTTAGACGTGAGATCAAACTATCCATTACTGAAGGAGAATGGCAATGGATTAAGATAGACGACATAATTTCTGTTACATTAATGTAACTGATGAAGTGTTGCTATGAAAGAGTGCTTCATATATGCTTAATGATGAATATGATTGAGCCATAACTCTCCATTGAAAAGAGATAAAAAAATCACATAAAAAATCACAAACTCGGCGAATAGCCGTGAATGAGAACGTTGCTTATACATGTTTATAGATTAAAAAAATAAAAAAAACTAGGTGAATGAACATTGATGAATCTCAACAAAACTACAAACAAGATGTTCTACATTTAAGGATGGTACGGACATGAGCACAGTGTATTTGGACCATGCCGCCTCGACTCCGGTCCATCCGGAGGTTGTCAAGCGGATGATGAATGTGATGACAAGCCAATATGGCAATGCTTCCAGCGTACATGCTTTTGGTCGGGAAGCGAAGAAGATTGTGAATGGGGCGCGTGATCGAATGGCGTCCCTTTTAGGATGCGAATCGGACGAGCTGGTATTTACCGCCGGCGGCACCGAAAGCGATAATTTGGCGATTCTGGGACTGCTCGAGTCGCTGGGCATGGAAGGCAAGCATGTGATTACTTCAGCGGTTGAGCATCATGCCGTTCTGCATACTTGCCACGAGCTTGAGCGGCGGGGCTGCACAGTGACATACGTGCCGGTGGATCATACAGGTCGAGTCTCCGTGAATGACATTGAGAATGCTATTCAGGATAACACGGTGCTTGTGACCATTATGTATGGTAACAATGAAGTTGGAACTGTTCAGCCCATTGCTGAAATTGGAGAGCTTTGCCGCAGCCACGGGATCGTGTTCCACACGGATGCTGTTCAAGCCTTGGGTTCGGAGACGATTAAGTGCCGCGATCTCCCTGTGGACATGTGGAGTTTCTCTTCCCACAAGATCAATGGGCCGCAAGGCGTCGGTGCTTTAGTGGTACGCCGAGGGATTAGTCTGTCTCCGCGATTGATCGGCGGTCTTCAGGAAAAGAAACGACGAGCAGGTACAGAAAATATGGCAGGCATCGTTGGTTTCTCTGTGGCAGTAGAATGGACCTTGCAAAATATGGAGGCACGCATCCAGCATTATCGTGAGCTGAGATCCACGCTGCTTCAAGGGCTTCGTCAAGAGATTGGCGAAGAATCATTTGTTTTTAATGGAAATTCGGAACATTACCTACCTCACATCCTTAATATCAGCTTCCCAGGTGCCAATACGGAGACGATGCTGATGAACCTCGATATGGAAGGAATTGCCGCGGCAAGCGGCTCGGCTTGTACTTCGGGATCTCTGGAAATCTCCCATGTTCTACAAGCTATGAAACTTTCCGATCCTGTTTTGCGCTCTGCGATTCGTTTTAGTTTCGGTTTGGGTAATACTACTCAAGAAATGGAGTACACTGCCCAAAAAATTGCAACCATCCTTAATCGGTTACGTAAATAGATGTTAGGGATTTCTCCTTCTGCGGAATAGGGGGTATGCGTTCATCCATTTCATCCTTGCAAATGATCCGTCAGGCCTAACAGTATTTTGACCTGCGGTTGATTTCAAACCATGGAGGATGAGGAGGTGTCCACTGCAACATGAAACTTCAAGAAATGATCGGACTAGCTGTATTCGACGTGGAGAACGGTAAGGAAATCGGCAAAATCCACGATTTTATACTAGATGAGAATTGGTTGATTACCGGGTTGGAATTGGACGGTAAGTCTTTGTTTTCCTCATATGTGAAAAGCGTCTCATGGGAAGATATCGCTGCGTATGGAGAAGATGCCGTGATGATTCGGAGCCAAGAGGCTGTCCGTAAGATGGACGCCAATGATATTACGCTTACTTATCTATTGGGCAAGCGCAAACTGAAAGAGATGCAAGTCCTGACAGAGGACGGTATTCTGCTCGGACGTATATCAGATGTTTATTTTGAGCAGGAACAGGGCAATACAATACTAGGGCTCGAAATATCCGATGGATTTGTCTCGGATTTGATTGAAGGCCGCAAATGGCTGCCTTGCACAGCGGAAATGGCTATCGGCGAGAATGCGGTAATGGTACCGTCGATGAGCGAACATCGTCTGGAAAAAGCCATTAATTCTGTGAACGGATAGGGTGAGGTAGGATGAAATGTCCAAATTGTAGTTCCAAAGATATTGGAAAAATCGGCTCGCACCAGTTTTATTGCTGGGGTTGCTTTATCGAATTGACCATAAACGGAGAGAAAATGTCGGTCTACCAGGTAGAAGAGGACGGCACGCTCAGCTCGCTGGACGATTTGTTCTCCCCTGAAGAAATGCAGCCAGATTTTCCTCAAATGCACGCGTCTTCTTGATAAGCGCGTACATAACTTAACAGAAGAAGCCTTCTTGCTGAGCAGCCATACGGCTGCCCAGCAAGGAGGTTTTTTTGTTTTTCAGGATTTCAGGAGGGATTTTGATTATTTCTGGAAGCTTGTACATATACTACAGGGTAGCTTTGTATAAAAGGAGGGGATCTTGTGGAACAGCTGACCGAAAACAAGTGGTTTCGATTGCTGGTGTGGTTGCTGCTTGGATTGATCACCCTATACTTTGTTTGGCTGCTGCGGCCGCTGTTTATGGACGTCTACCGTTTTATCAAAGCTGTTCTGGCCCCGTTTCTGATTGCCATGATCATATCCTATGTGTTGAATCCGGTTGTATGCATGCTCTCCGATCGCAAAGTTCCCCGGAGTATTGCAGTGCTGTTAATATATGCAGTATTCCTGACTTCGCTTACCGTACTTCTGATAAATATGATACCGATGCTGATCCGGCAGTTGGAGGAGCTTAACGAGCATTTGCCCGAACTAACCATGAATGCCCAAAGCCTGATGACGAATCTGGACAGCAGACTGCTGCCTCCAGGTGTAAGGACCGGGGTGAACAGCTGGTTTTATCAAATGGAGTCAAGGCTGGCCGGAGGAATCTCTGACTTCATGGACAATATCGGCAATACCATCAATATCCTGTTTAATGTACTGATTATCCCCTTCCTGATCTTCTACATATTAAAGGACTTTGAAGTCTTTCAACGAACCGCTGTTTCTTATTTGCCGAGGAGCCGTCGAAAATCGATCGTGACGCTGCTGAAGGATATCGATACGGCTCTTGGGAATTATGTCCGTGGACAGTTCCTGGTTTGCTTCATAATCGGTGTCCTGGCCTATGTTGGATATATGATCGTGGGCATGCCCTATGCGCTGCTGCTTGCAAGCATCGTGGCCGTGTTTAACATCATTCCGTATTTGGGCCCTTTTCTCGGCGCGGCTCCTGCACTTGTGATGGCATCAACGATTTCCTGGAAAATGGTGCTGCTGGTTGGGGTGGTCAATATGATCTGTCAGACGCTCGAAAGCAACATCATCTCACCACAAGTAGTGGGCAAAAAGCTGCATATGCATCCGCTTCTTATCATTTTTGCACTGCTTGTGGGAGGGCAGTTGGCAGGGACAGTGGGTTTGATTTTGGCGGTTCCCGTCTTCGCTGTATTAAAAGTACTGCTGCAGCATTTCTTTGCTTATTATGTGCGGAGAAAATCCGGCTGAGAATTGCGGCAGATGTCTGCCCTTGGTCATACATTGACAGATAGTTTCGCCCTATATATACTTGAAATAATCAATTGTATAGCAGTACAAAACGATGAGAAAATCGAGTAGGCTATGTGTACCTTGCCCAGAGAACAGGTTTCTGACGGAGGAGATCCGTCTGGCTGCGAGAACCTGGAAGCGTCCCAAGCTGAATGCTAATTTTTGAGTGTGATCCAAACTCACCGGATGGCTCCCGTTATCAAGCTGTTACAAGGCGATCGTCATATGTGCCAACCAGTTGCAAATCAGCAGACTGGTGGAACGAAACGGGCGATAACCAGGGTGGTACCGCGAGAACATCGTCCCTGAATCATTTCAGGGGCGTTTTTGTGTTCGGATAAAGGATCGTATCCCTACTAATATGACCGAAGGAAGTGTTGAGATGAAAGCAAGTGAAATTCGTTCCAAATGGCTTGAATTTTTTGCTGAGAAAGGGCACAAGATTGAACCAAGTGCATCACTTGTACCGCATAATGATCCGTCCCTGCTCTGGATTAATGCAGGTATGGCCCCGCTCAAGCCTTATTTTGACGGACGCGTAAAACCTGAAAATCCAAGAATCGCTAACTCACAGAAATGTATTCGTACCAATGATATTGAGAATGTCGGCAAGACCCGCCGGCATCATACGTTCTTTGAGATGCTCGGTAATTTTTCCATCGGGGACTACTTCAAAGAAGAAGTAATCACTTGGGCTTGGGAGTTCCTGACCGACAAAAAATGGATCGGCTTCGATCCTGAGAAATTGTCTGTTACCGTATATCCGGAGGATGAAGAGGCTTATAAACTGTGGAACGAAAAAATTGGTCTTCCAGAGGAACGCATCATTAAGCTGCAGGATAACTTCTGGGATATCGGCGAAGGCCCTTGCGGACCTTGTACCGAGATCTTCTATGACCGCGGTGAAGGATACGACACAGAGGCTCCGGAATCCGAAATGTTCCCTGGCGGCGAGAATGAACGCTGGCTTGAAGTGTGGAACCTCGTGTTCTCCCAGTTCAACCACAATAAGGACGGCAGCTACACACCGCTCCCTAATAAGAACATCGATACGGGTGCGGGTCTGGAACGGTTTGCTTCCATTCTGCAAAACGTGGCATCCAATTTCGACACCGACCTGTTCCAGCCGATTATTCAGAAGACAGCAGAGCTTGCTGGCGTAAAATACAATGAAAAGACGGAATATGATATTGCGCTCAAAGTCATTGCAGACCATATCCGGACAGTTGCATTCGCAGTAGGCGATGGCGTGCTGCCTTCCAACGAAGGTCGCGGCTATGTCATTCGTCGATTGCTCCGCCGTGCGGTTCGTTATGGTAAAGTGCTTGGTCTGGACAAGCCGTTCATGTATACCTTGACCGGAACGGTAGCCGATATTATGGGAGTCTACTACCCGGAAGTGGTTGAAAAACGTGCCTTTATCGAGAAGGTCATTGCAACGGAAGAAGAACAGTTCCACAAAACGCTCTCCGACGGGCTTAACATCTTGGCTGAAGTCAGTGCTGAAGCGAAGAAACAGGGAAAATCCGTAATCAGTGGCAGTGACGCGTTCAAATTGTATGATACGTACGGATTCCCGTTTGATTTGACGGAGGATTATGCATCTGAGCATGGACTTACTGTTGACCGCGAAGGCTTTGATGTCGCGATGAAGGAACAGCGTGACCGTGCGCGTGCAGCCCGCCATGAAACAGAGAGCATGAAGGTTCAGGGCGGCGTTCTTTCTGATTATACGGTTAAAAGTGAATTTGTTGGATATAATGACACCGTTAGAGAGGCTAAAGTGCTCGCCATCATTTCCGGCGACAGCTTTGCGGACAGCGTCCGCGAGGGTGAAACCTGCCAGGTTATTCTGGATGTGACCCCGTTCTATGCCGAAAGCGGCGGACAGGTCAGTGACCAGGGAACGCTCGAAGGAGGATCGGTTCGCGCCAGAGTCGAAGGTCTGTTCAAGGCTCCTCATGGACAGCATGTACATTTGGTAACCGTAGAGCTTGGTGAGCTTAAAGTGGGCGATACAGTCAAGGCACAGGTAGATTCGGCGATGCGAAATGACATTGTCAAGAACCATACAGCTACACATCTTTTGCACAAAGCGCTGAAGGAAGTGCTCGGCGAACACGTCAATCAGGCTGGTTCCCTTGTTGAACCGCAGCGTCTGCGCTTTGACTTCTCCCATTTCGGCAGCATTACGCCAGAGGAGCTTGCTGATATTGAGCGCCGGGTGAATGAACAAGTATGGAAGAGTATTCCGGTAGTCATTGAACGCAAGCCGATTGATGAAGCTAAAGAGATGGGCGCCATGGCACTGTTCGGAGAGAAATATGGCGATATCGTTCGTGTAGTTCAAGTCGGGGATTACAGCATCGAGCTCTGCGGTGGATGCCATGTAGGCAATACCTCGCAGATCGGGATCTTTAAGCTGCTTGGCGAGAGCGGAATCGGTTCGGGCGTACGCCGGATTGAAGCTGTAACCGGCCGTTATGCTTATGAGCATTTAGAGGAGCAGCTGGATCTGCTGAAATCAGCTGCCGGACTTTTGAAGAGTAATCTTGCTGATGTTCCGAAGCGGATCGAGGGCCTGAATCAACAGGTGAAGGATCTTGCACGCGAGAACGAATCTCTGCAAGGCAAGCTGGGAGCCATTGAAGCAAGCCAGCTGACCGATAAAGTGAAGCAAGTGGGCAGCATATCACTGCTTGCAGCCGAAGTACAAGCTGGCAGCATGGACGGACTCCGTGGTATCGCTGACGAACTGAAGGGCAAACTTCCTGAGACTATACTGGTGCTCGGCTCGAAAGCGGGAGACAAGGTGAATTTCGTTGTTGCGGTTCCTCAGGATCTTGTGAAGCAGGGCTATCATGCAGGCAAGCTCGTCAAAGAAGTAGCTTCGATTTGCGGTGGAGGCGGCGGAGGCCGTCCGGATATGGCACAAGCCGGCGGTAAAGATGCATCCAAGCTTGCACAAGCACTTCAGCAAGCTGAGGATATTGTAGCCCGGGGTGTGTAACATTTTTTGGGGTTGGAGCGCAGTAACGGCAAGCCGCGGCTGTGCTCAATCCTGAATTTTTTGGAACACCCTCTAAATATTTCGCTTTGGATTTCCGTAGAGACTCAGGATTATGTTATGATATAACTAGATCAAGCTGGTAAATATTTATTTCGACGAAGCATGGAAAACATGTTCTTTGAAGAAGCGAGGTGTGTCACACATGGACTCCATGGATAAGACAGTCAAGTTCAATGTAAAAGGTGATGAGAAGGAGGCTTCCGCCCAGGACATTCTACTTTCGGTATATGATTCGCTGGTAGAGAAGGAGTACAATCCGATTAACCAAATCGTAGGGTATCTTTTGTCCGGGGATCCCGCTTATATACCTCGGCACAATAATGCCAGAAGTTTGATCCGGAAGAAAGAGCGAGATGAATTGATTGAAGAACTGGTCCGGTTCTACTTAGCCAGTCATCGTTAGGAGTACACAGGGATGAAGAAGATCATGGGATTGGATTACGGGGACCGCAGAATCGGTGTTGCCGTAAGCGACGTGTTCGGATGGACAGCTCAAGGGCTTGAAGTGATTGAACGTCGTCGTGATGGAGCTGAGCTCGACAGAATTGCATTACTCGTCAAAGAGAACGAGGTTGGCGAGATCGTGGTGGGCTTGCCCAAGAATATGAACGGTACGATTGGTCCTCGGGGCGAAATCTGCATGGAATTCGCAAGTACTTTGCGTGAGTCCCTATCCTTACCCGTTCACCTTTGGGATGAACGGCTATCAACAGTATCCGCTGAGAGGGCATTGCTTGAAGCCGATGTCAGCCGAAAGAAGCGAAAACAGGTTGTAGATAAAATGGCAGCAAGCTTGATTTTACAAAACTACTTGGATTCTAAAAGGTAAAGGTGAGGGTGATTACTATGGCTAATGAGCATATTGGTATGGAAGAAGAACCGGAAATTATCTATATTCCCGATGATGAAGGCAACGAGGAAGAATTTGAAGTCATCATGAAATTCGAGGTGGACAACTCGGATGCCAGATACATGATGGTTGTACCAAGAGAGTCGGCTGACGAAGAGACCGATGAGGTTTACGCTTTCCGTTATGAAGAAGATGGCGACGATCTGAAACTGTTTATGATAGAAGACGATGAAGAATGGGCCATTGTTGAAGAAACCTTCAATACGCTCGTGGAAGAGCTGGACGGGAGAGACGAATGATGTCTGATTTTTCGGTTGAAAATATCGTATGGACCCAAGCACTTAAGGAAGCATTCGGTGAGAGTGTTGAGCTTGAGGACGATAAAGGCCATATCGAGGTTTATGATATTGCCGCCGAATTTGAAGTGGATGGTCAAGGCTATGCCATTCTCGTTCAACCTGATCGTACCGATGAGGAATACGAGGTTCTCCGTATCGTCAAGGAAGCGGATGGCGGATTGCAACTGGCAACCATTGATGATGATGAGGAATGGGAGAATGTATCCGAGTTATACGATGAACTGACTTTTCCCGAAGAAGATGAGGATTAAATCATCTGATATGCGAGCACATGCTTGATTTTCAAATGAAAGTTCAGGAAGGGGCGGCGCTGTCCGCCCCTTTTGGTGTGAAGGGATGAGTAGATTGAAGAAACTGGCAATAGCAGTATTGGTTCTAATCCTTGTTGCGGGCGGGGCTGTGTTTTATGTTTGGAATGGACTACAGCCTGTTCAGAGCTCGGAAACCCCTATCGAATTCACGGTAGAATCCGGCATGAGTACGTCCTCTATCGCCGATCTGCTTGAGGAAAAGGGATTGATTAAGAATGCCCTTATACTTAAAGGTTATTTAAAGGTTACCAATGAGGGCAACCGTCTGATGGCGGGAACCTATGAGGCCGTACCGGGAACTTCCATTCAAGAACTGTTGACTAAAATGAACAACGGAGACGTGAAACCCGAGGAGATGGTCCGTTTTACAATTCCCGAAGGATATACGGTCCTCCAAATGGCTGAAACTATCGCTCGTGAGAGTGGAATAGATGAGAAGGATTTTTTGAAAGCAGTCGACCAGTACAAGGGCTCGGATGTGCCGATTGTCGATGAAATCCCAAAAGGGGCGGAACTTAGACATCGCCTGGAAGGATACCTGTTCCCTGCAACCTATGATTTGCCGAAGAAGGACCTCACGGCAGAGCGCATTGTAGAAACAATGCTGAAGGAGACTGAGAAACGTTTAGATGAAATACCGGATTGGCAGAGCCAATTGAAGGCTCGCGGGGTGAGTTTGCATGAACTGATGACAATCGCTTCATTGGTTGAGAGGGAAGTGGTTGCAGACAAAGAACGTGCACTTGTAGCTGGCGTTATTTATAACCGATTAGAGGAAAATATGCGGCTGGAGATCGATGCGACCGTTCAATATCTCCTGGATAAGCCGAAAGAACGATTGCTTTATTCCGACTTGGAGGTGGAGAGTCCGTATAACACCTATCGCCAGAAGGGGCTGCCACCGGGTCCCATCTCAAGTCCAAGTCTGGCGTCCATTCAGGCTGCACTGAATCCGGAGAAATCCGACTATTTATTTTATGTAACGAAGAAAGACGGTACGCAAGAGCATCTGTTTGCCAAGACGTATAAAGAGCATTTGAAGAACATCGAGATCAGCAAGAAGATGGCACAACAATAATAATACGAGTTAAGCAAGACTCCACTAGCTCCTAATCGGAAGAGTTTTGTTGAACTACCCCTAGGTAGGGAGGATTTTAGATATGAGTATCAAACCAGAATTATTGGCGGCAGCCGGCTCAGTGTCCGATGCCGCGGCTTTCCTCGCAGCAGGAGCCGATGCACTGCTTGTGGGAGAGGATCGGTTCGGCATGAGATTGCCCGGCAATCTGACAGTGGATGAGATTACCCAAATCGTAAACCTTGCCCATATGCGGGATAGCAAAGTGTACGTAAGCTTAAATAACTTGATGACCAATGATGTGCTGCCCGAACTACCTGCTTATGTGAAAGCATTAGGAGATATCGGAGTGGACGCGGTCGAGTTTAATGACCCTTCCGTGCTTACTACCGTAAAAGAGCTGGCTCCGCAAATCAAACTTCATTGGAATGCAGAAATGACTGCTACCAACTATTCAACAGCGAATTACTGGGGAAGCAAAGGCGCCTCCCGGGTTATTCTTGCGCGTGAGTTGAATATGGATGAAGTAACGGAGATGAAACCGCAGCTTCAATTAGAAGCACAGGTGCAGGTCCATGGGATGACTAATATTTATCATTCGAAACGCCGTTTGGTGAACAGCTATATGCAGCAACAAGGCAGACCTTTGACTGAAGGCAGTCTTGGCAAGGAACGCGGCCTGTTTCTCATTGAGAATGAACGCCAAGAAGAGAAGTATCCGATCTATGAGGATATTAACGGGACTCATATTATGAGTTCGGAGGATATTTGCATGTTGGAGGACTTGCATTTATTGATGGCGGCAGGCATTGACAGCTTTAAAATCGAGACGCTTTTGAAGCCTCGTCATTACAATGAGCTTGTGATACGGACTTACCGTCAAGCGATTGATTTATATCATGCTGATGCCTCTGCATATGCATTTCAGGAAGAATGGTTGGACGGAATCCGGGCAATTCAGGATCCCGAACGTGAATTGTCGTTTGGATTTTTCTACAAGGAACAAGTTTATTAAGGAGTGGACAGCATGGAAGCAATGGCACAGCCAAAGTACAAAGGCAAACGCTATCGCCTGGACAAGCCGGAATTGCTCGCCCCGGCTGGAAATTTGGAAAAATTAAAATTTGCGGTGCACTATGGGGCCGATGCAGTATATATCGGGGGCCAGAAATATGGCCTTCGTTCAAATGCGGATAATTTTAGCTTCGAAGAAATGAAAGAAGGCGTCGAATTCGCCAAGAAGTACGGAGCCAAAGTCTTTGTTGCAACTAACATTTACGCGCATAATGAAGATGTTGAGGGAATCGAATCCTATCTGCGGAGTTTGGAAGAAGCAGGCATTGCGGCGATCATCGCTGCAGATCCGGCTATTATTGAGGTGGCCAAACGTGCTGCTCCCAAGCTTGAAGTGCATCTGAGCACGCAGCAATCCACACTCAATTGGCAGGCCGTGAAATTCTGGAAGGACGAAGGGCTGCCACGGGTTGTATTGGGGCGGGAAACGAGTTTGGAAGAGATCGCTACGATTAAAGAGCATGTTGATATCGAGATCGAAGCCTTTATCCATGGTGCGATGTGCTCCTCGTTCTCTGGTCGCTGCGTATTGTCCAATCATTTTACGGATCGTGACTCCAATCGCGGCGGATGCTGCCAGTCCTGCCGCTGGAAGTATGACTTGTTTGAGGATGGAAGAGAAGAGCAAGGTAATTGGGTCTCTGAAGAGCAGCAATTGATGGAACAGTCCCTGCCGGCTCCATCGCCCTTCAAACCGGGTGTTACGCAGATTCCGTTGTTCCAACAGGAAGATAATCAATTTACGATGGGGTCTAAGGATCTCTGTATGCTTGAGCATATTCCCGATTTGATCGAGGTTGGCATCGACAGTTTCAAAATTGAAGGCCGGATGAAATCGATCCATTATGTAGCCACAGTGGTTAATGTGTACAGACAGGCGATTGATTCCTATATGGCAGATCCTGAACATTATGTGCTAAAACCCGAATGGATCGAGGAAATTAATAAAGCAGCCAACCGGCCACTGAATACCGGCTTTTTCTATGACACGCCGGATCATGAGGATCACATCTATGAGCCGGAAGAGAAAGCAGTTCCATATGATTTTGCTGGATTGGTAATGGAATACGATGAGAACTCAGGAATAGCTGTTATTCAGCAGCGAAATCATTTCAAGCCAGGGGATGAAATTGAATTTTTCGGACCTGAAGGGACTTTCTTTAAACAGAAAGTTGGTTCCATTCAGGATGAGAATGGCCAAGAGCTGGATGCAGCGCGGCATCCTTTACAGCTTATTCGCATGAAGGTGGATCAGCCGCTTCGTAACTTTGATATGATGCGGAAACATAAAGGGTCATAAGATCATAGTTCTAAATAACTACACAATTGAGAATTCAGGTCCGCAGTATGACCTGAATTCTTTTTATTTTGAGAAATTTAGGGTTAACGAATTATTTTTTTTGCGAAAAGCCAAAGGAAAAGCCCTTGTTTTGTCGAAATAAAGAGTAGGGAATACGTTTTGGGAAATTAGTCCGGCGTATTAATATTATGATTGTGGTAGGTGAACAGCTAATGTCAGGAGTCGAGCAGCATGATAAGAAGCCGAAAAAGGACAGAAAGCACGGAGGAAACAAGGAGAAAAAGATTCCTTCGGCATCAACAGGGATACATAATGCTAAATCGTTTGTTTCTAACATGGGTACGGCTATCAGCCGGATGCCCGTAAATCCCGCAAAATCTGTTGGAATCCGTCTGTTTTTGATCTTTTTATCCACTATCGTATTTTTTGTGATCGTATTGGGTTATCTTTCTTATGATAAAGCGAAGAGCACCATTGAGAAAAATGCTGCGAATGGCAACCAGCAGACGATTATCCAGACCTCTGAGAAAATCGATATTATCCTGGAAAAGTATGAAAGTGCCAGCAGGCAAGTTTTCTATGATATCGAGCTGCAAAAGTTATTGAATCAGTACACGAGCAAAGGCTTAAGCGAGTATGATGCGTTTACGGTTGAACGCAGTATTCGGGACAAACTTTCCAATCAGATTACATCCGATTCGTCCATTAGAGCCATCTACTTGATCCCGTCTAAGGGAGAGAAGGTTTTATCTGCTGGACAAGCTTCGGAATCCTCGAGGACTTTCCTTGAGCAAAGCTGGTATGCAGAATTGAAGGATGGCGAGAAGAAAGTGATGTGGCTGCCAACCGTTCAGAACAACGGTGCTCCATTCTTCTCGATTGCCCGGTCTTTGGGATCTATCAATGATATGACTTCAAAGTATACGGTTATATTTGAACTTAACGCTTCCGTATTAGATACACAGCTGCAGGGAATCAACCTGGGTGAGAATGGCCAGTTGCAATTGATCAGTCCGGAAGGGACGGTAGTTTCTTCAAGCGAATCCTCCATTGTGGGTGCAGAATCTGGATGGACTTTCGTGAAGGATTTCCCGGCGGAGACCAAAACGGATGACGTAAGAACGAAGGATGAGCAGGGAAGACATGTTCTGGCTGTTTATAATACGCAAAGCATCAACGACTGGAAACTTGTAGGCTCCGTTCCGACGAGTGAGCTTACAAAGGATGCGACGAGTATTCTGACCATCACGCTTATCGTAGCTATCGTCGATGTGATTATTGCTATTCTGATTGGTATTTGGATGGTTAGAATGATTGCCCGTCCGTTAGGTAAACTGAACCTGCTGATGAAGGAAGGCGCAAAGGGCAACTTGAATGTTCGCACAAACCATAAGAGTCAAGACGAAATCGGTCAGCTGTCCGCAAGCTTTAACGATATGATGGAACAGATTACAGGCCTCGTTCAGCAGACGAGTAATACGGCACAAGAGGTGCTCAAAACGGCTGCAGAATTAAGTGACGCCTCGAAGAAGACGGCGATTTCTGCGAAGGAAATCGCGATCGCTACCGAGGAAATTGCGAACGGAGCCAGCAGCTTGGCAGTTGAAGCCGAGCGAGGCAGTGATTTGACCAACAATATTTCGAAACAGATGCAGATGGTTGTTACAGCTAACGAAGAAATGGGCAAAGCTGCCCGTCACGTTGAAAGCTCGAGTGAGCTTGGTACCAAACATTTGAGTGATTTGTTGGACAAGACGCATCAGACCGAGGATATGACTCGATCCATGATGCACAAGGTAGATGGCTTGAAGGAAACAACCTCATCGGTTGTCAAAGTGTTGGATGTGCTTCAGAACATTACGAAGCAAACTAACATCTTGTCATTGAATGCAACGATCGAAGCGGCTCGTGCAGGAGCAGCAGGTAAAGGGTTTATGGTCGTTGCAGATGAAATCCGCCAATTGGCGGATCAATCCAGACAATCCATCGATATGGTGAGCCAGATTACAGATCGGATTATGACCGAAATGAACGAGACTGTTCAGGTATTACTGGATGCCAATCCTCTGTTTAAAGGTCAGATGGATGCCGTTAAGGAAACGAATGATATCTTCGTATCTGTGCAGCAGCAGATGGTGGAATATATCGAACGGTTGGATTCGGTAACGAATTCCATTGACGAATTGAATGAATCTCAAACTGTGCTTTCGGAAGCGATGAGTAATGTGAGTGCAGTGGCCGAAGAATCCTCGGCAACTTCTGAAGAAGTGGCATCGCTCTCGACTGAGCAGCAAAGCGTTAGCAGTCAGCTGGTGAATCTGTCTACACAGCTGGAGAATGTGTCAAACGAGCTTAAAGAGACTTTATCCCGCTTTACATTGTAGAAGTCCAAAGCTGCTCCATCCGTTAACCAAGACGGATGGAGCAGCTTTTTTTCTATGCCTCTCGGCGATTATAAATGGATTGATTTATCCTGCAAATGGAAATAATAATGAATCAATGATGAATTAGGAGGACCCAAACATGAGGCTGATCCGCAATAGGCGAATTACATATGGATGGTTGATCTTGACGGTGTTGATTGCCATTCTAATGCTTCGTTTGGCTTGGGTCCAGCTTGTGATGAAACACCAGCGGCTACCCGGAAGCAGGCATACGATGGTAGAAGCCTCGCTGATTCAGCGCGAGCGGGGCATTATACTGGATTCGGGTCGGGGGCATTTTACGGACCGGAATGGAAAGCCGCTCACAGGCAATCTGATCTGGGCAGCGGTATTGTTTCCGGCAGGTGAGAAGGAGCTGACCAACTCCCATCATCAGTTAGCCGAGCTTGCGCGCATTTTGGGGACGAATGTGGATGATTTAATGCAGAGCTGGGGGAGAATAAAGGAGCCGATACTGTGGCATGGTGAGAATTCACGCATCCCTCGTTCTTTGACTAAAGATCAAATCGAGAAGATTCGACAGCTTGACCTTCCCAAGTTGAGGGTTCTCCCTTATGAACAGCGGTATGGGGATCGCCAATCAGGGATGCAGTGGCTTGGTTTTGTATCAGGTCAGCGCAAGGAAAGCCTGTTTATTCATGATAGTGCGGAGGTTACCGGGACCAGCGGTTTGGAGAAAACGATGGATTCGTTAATACGGGGAGAAGGACCAACGGTTGTCTATTTTCCAGTTGACGGCACCAACGAAGTGATTCAAGATATCAAGCCCGTGGTGCAGGCTCCTGACAATCCCTATTATCCGCTGCGTGTAACTACCACCATTGATATCGATATCCAAACAGGGATTGAGGAATTGACGGAGAGAGCAGGCATGAAAGAAGGAGCTGTTGTGGTACTGGATACCCGCAATGCAGACATTGTGGCGATGGTCTCCAGACCATTCTATAACCCGGAACATATCGTTCCGAGTGAGGGGCAGTGGGAAAACCGAGGGCTGAAAGCAGTAACGCCAGGCTCCATCTTCAAGCTGGTCACTGCCGCAGCCATTCTGGAGAATGGATTAAGTACCTCAGAGGAACACTTTCATTGTGATGGTGAATACGGCAAGTTCGGGTTGTCATGCTGGAAAAAGGGAGGACATGGAACGGTAAGCCTTCGTGAAGGCTTCGCGGAATCATGCAATGTCGTATTTGCAACGCTTGCGGAAAGATTATCCGCTGGGCAATTATCAAATACAGCCTCAGCGCTAGGTTTTGGACAAACCGTAGGTTGGAGATCCCATCAGTTTCTGGGCCTTAGTTCATTCGCTCCATTGGATCATGAAGAGAAAGGGACCGTGTTCTCCGGCTCCGTGGATGCCTCAGATGCTGGTGTAAGAGTGCAGACAGGCATTGGTCAAAGAGATGTTGCCATATCCCCCCTGCAAGCTGCTAATGCCATTGTCACGCTGCTTCATGGTGGGGTGAAAACTAAACCCCGAATTGTGAAGCAGGTTCGATATGCCAACGGCCAATTGCTTCAAGATACTGCCCCACTTATAGAGTTTGCAACAGGCAGCAGTATTTCCCGGGAAACCTCCTCAATCCTGCTTGAGTGGATGGAACAGGTAGTCCTAGATGGGACAGGCAGTTCGTCTCTGAAAAATCGTAGGTGGTCGCTTGCAGGCAAATCAGGCACAGCACAAGTGCAAAACAAAGGCCGTGCCCGAAATAACCAGTGGTTTATCGGATACGGCCCAGTCGAGAAGCCGCGTTATGCCGCAGCTGTCTTGGTAGAGAATCGGAGTCCTGACAGCAGTCATCAGGCAGCCGAAATATTTGGTCAGCTATTTGATTTCTTGGCTTCTGTTGAATCTGACTCCGGCTCAGCGTAAGAACGCGACATATCCAAAGGAGAAACATCGAATTCTTCACTCGGCAGACGGATCCATTGTTTCAGATATCCTTGCATAAGCAATTCCTTAATGAGAATTAGCAAGATGGGAGCCAGAATCAAACCGGCAACTCCAAATATAGAAAGCGAGATCATCATGAAGGACAGCATTAGAAAAGCGGATGATACGCCAATCGAATTCCCTGTGATTTTGGGTTCGAGCAGCTGCCTTGAAATAACAACGACGGCCAGTAGAACGATTAATCCAACAGCCAGGCCAGTATTGCCTACGATAAACAAATAGGTAATCCACGGAATAAAAATAACGGGAACACCCAGCAATGGCAAGATGTCAAAAACAGCACAGATAAGAGCTATAGACAAGGAATTCCCGGTACCTACTATCAAGAGTCCTATGTATACAATGACAAAGGTAATGCTCACCAGTTTCATCTGAGCTTTCAGATAAGAGCCAATCGCTTTGAAAACATTCTCCTTCAGAAAAATAAACGCTGTCTTGAGGGTTTTCGGCGTCTTATCCTTGGCAATTCTCCGCCAGCTGCCGATCTCGATACTCAGGAAGAAGGCAAGAATAATCGCCACACCGAAATTCGCAATAAACGAGGAGAACGAACCCATAAATCCAATCACATAATGAAAAAAGGACTCGGCTGCTCCCTGGGCAAATGCGGTAATATCCCGGAAATAACCATTCATTCGTTCCGCCAGATCCGGTGGAAGTGCGTCAAGTTTCGTCTGTAGGTATATGACGCCTTCGGAAAAATGCTTTTGAATCGTTTGGGTGTAGGCTGGCAAATTATCCTGTAAATTCATAAACTGTGAGACGATGAGTGCTCCAGCACCAAACAGGATGCCCAGAATGACGAGCAGGAAGAGCAGAACGGAGATAGCGGCGGCAAATGGCTTCGGAAGTCCTCTCCGATTCAGGAATTTGGAGAAAGGCTCGATAATCAGGAAGACCAGGAAGGATAAAAACACCGGAGCCGCAATTTGATATAGTTTACTGAACATGAACATAACCAGGTAAACTGTAAGTATGATTAAACCTATATCGAAAGCGGTTCTCCAATATTTTTTATACAAGGGAAGCATAGGGGTTATCGGCTCCTTTATATGTATTAATAGTTACCATTGTACACGATTTGAGAAAAAAAAGCCTATTTCTTAAAGGGCTATGCTAAAATAATAATAGTGTGTTCATGTGAAAAATAGAAATAAAAAGCGGGGAGTTAGCATGCAAACATTACTGCTATGGTTGTTTTACCTTTCATCTTTTTATGCATTTATTCCCGGTATCCTGACCCGGATATTTGGTTTCCGAGTGTTTCGCAGGGGAACTGGCATAAACGAATTTGCTTTAACCTTCGATGATGGTCCTGATCCTGTGTATACACCAAGATTATTGGACCTTTTGAAACAGTATAATATGAAGGCGACATTTTTTCTGGTTGGTTCCCATGCGGAGAAGCATCCCGATATCGTGAAGCGGATCCATAGTGAAGGTCATTTAATTGGAATTCACAATTATATTCATAAGAGCAACTGGCTTATGAGACCGGTAACCGTCCGGAAGCAAGTGAAACGAACGGATGAAATTATTTATTCGATCACCGGCGAGCGTTCTCATTATTACCGACCGCCATGGGGAATCGTAAATTTATTCGATTTTGCCAAGAATACCGGATGTCGGATCATTTTGTGGTCTTCCATGTTTAATGATTGGCGGAGCAAAATCGGCGCCGATAAGCTGACTCAGCGAATGCTTGCTAAGTTGAATGGCGGAGAGGTTATGCTCCTTCATGATTGCGGGACAACGGTGGGAGCGAATCCTGACGCCCCTGAGCAAATGTTAATTGCATTGGAACGTGTTCTCAAAGTCGCGGAGGAGAAGGGGATGAAGAGTATCCGAATCGACGATATGATGGCGAAGGAAACCAAAGCGAAAGCGAAGAAGCTGTCACCATTCAAGCAAATGGCCGTCTCGCTGTGGCTTTTGTGGGAAAAAGGCTTTCATGCGGTATTTGGGCTTGAAACGGTTTCGCCTGAAGATCCGATGCTGCATTTCCGGAAACGAGCGTACACCGGTAAAACGGTGGTTATGGAAGATGGCAGCCGGCTTGAAAAGGGAGACCCCGTACTGGAACTCCATTTTGATAATAAGAAATTGTTTGAGATCGGCAGCCGTTCCCGTTCGGAAATGCAGCTTGCCATCAAAATGATCCGTGCAGTACAGAAGGATCTGCCAACTCTGGCCAATATGGTGCTTGATCGACCCGAATTCCAGAACATTCAAGGCTTGTATGCAGTAACCATGATTTCACGAGGTCCCGAGCAATTTGGATTTCATGTCATGGATTTACGACGCGGATTGTTTGCAAGCTCGTCCAGACTGTATCTTAAACTTCTTCTCAGTGTCATTCATCCAAAAGGTCAGGCACGTCTAAAGGAAGGCAGCGAGATCATGGAGCCAAAAATGCTGCTTATGCCAGTGGATGTGTTAATCGGACGATATGCAGAGAAGAATACAAAGATCCAGCCACCAAAAGAGGAGCCGCAGGAAGTCCAGGAAGAGCATGTCGGCGATTTAGCCGTCGCCAGTGCATCACAAGGTTAGTTCCTTTGAAGTGAATAGTTATGGCTATAATATATGGATTATATCTTAGGTAAAGAGGCAATCGGGTATATAAAAGGGTAACCCCGCAGGTTTATACAAACCTGCGGGGTTACCCTTTTTCTTGTGTTCTGTTAGATCTTCAATACGCCGCCTGAGCTGGCATTCGTAACAAGCTTAGAATAGCGAGCGAGGTAACCTGTCTTCACCTTCGGTTCGAACTCAACCCATTTGCTGCGGCGTACAGCCATTTCCTCATCGGAAACGTCCAGCAATTGAATAGTCCGTTTGTTCAAGTCCAGCTCGATGATATCTCCGTCTTCAACGAAGGCGATCGGTCCGCCTTCAGCAGCTTCCGGCGAAATATGGCCGATACTGATGCCGCGGGAAGCGCCAGAGAAGCGTCCGTCCGTAATAAGACCGACTTTGGCCCCGAGACCCATACCTGCGATCTGTGAAGTCGGCGCCAACATCTCAGGCATACCCGGTCCGCCCTTAGGTCCTTCATAACGAATGACCACCACATGGCCTTCCTTGACTTTGCCGTTGGCAATACCGCTAAGCGCCTCGTCCTGGGAGTCAAAGCAAATGGCAGGTCCTTTATGATATCCGCCAACCGATGGATCAACGGCGCCGACTTTAATGATGGAGCCTTCAGGAGCCAGGTTGCCGTATAGAACCGCGAGCCCTCCGCGTTCGGAGTATGGCGAGTCAATCGGATGAATGACGTTTTGATCCTGGATTTCACAGCCCTCTACATTCTCGGCCAATGTCTTACCTGTTACGGTGATGCGATCTCCGTGCAGGGCACCTGGCTTCTTGAGAAGCTCGTGCAGAACGGCACTTACGCCGCCTGCCAAATGCACATCTTCGATAAAGTAATCCGAAGCAGGAGCCAGCTTGGAAATGTGAGGCACACGATCAGCGACTTCATTGATCCGCTCCAGCGGGTACTCAAGACCGGCTTCCTGAGCCAATGCGAGTGTATGAAGAACCGTGTTCGTGGAGCCGCCCATAGCCATATCCAGCGCAAACGCGTTGTCAATCGCTTCAACAGTCACGATATCGCGCGGCTTGAGGTCCATTTTTACGAGTTCCATCAATTGTTTCGCGGATTGTTTAACGAATTCTTTACGCTCTTCGGCGATGGCAAGAATCGTACCATTGCCCGGCAGAGCCAGACCCAGCGCCTCGGCGAGACAGTTCATGGAGTTGGCGGTGAACATGCCGGAGCAGGATCCGCAGGTAGGACAACCGTATTGTTCCAATTCCAGGAGCTCATCATCATTGATCTTGCCGACTTGGTGAGCGCCAACGCCTTCAAATACGGAAGTCAGAGACAATTTGCGGCCTTTGCTGTCCACACCGGCTTTCATCGGGCCGCCACTGACAAATACTGTTGGAATGTTAACGCGCAGAGCACCCATTAGCATGCCTGGTGTAATTTTGTCACAGTTCGGGATGCAGACCATGCCGTCAAACCAGTGAGCGGATACAACGGTTTCCAGGGAATCCGCAATGATCTCGCGGCTCGGCAGCGAATAGCGCATACCGATATGTCCCATAGCGATACCATCATCAACGCCAATGGTATTGAATTCGAATGGAACGCCACCGGCTTCACGAATGGCTTCCTTTACGATTTTACCGAATTCTTGAAGATGCACATGGCCTGGAACGATATCGATGTAAGAGTTGCACACGGCGATGAAAGGTTTGCCGAAATCCTCTTCTTTAACACCTGCTGCACGCAGAAGGCTGCGGTGCGGCGCACGGTCGAAGCCTTTTTTGATCATGTCTGAACGCATTTTTTTGGTTGTCATGATGTCGATTTCCCCCCAGATCTATAATGAAATTGTTACGCTTTAGCGCGGTCTTCCGGCAAAGCAGCCGGGTACCTGTAATCAGCGAATAGGTTTTAAATGAGTCTATCACAAATAGGTAGGTTTTTCTACATGATATTAATAGGAAGTAATGAAAAGTTGCTGTTCTTACAGAGGAAAAAGAAGCCTGTCCCCAACAGTTGGGATGGTATTATCCCCTCAAAGTAGACACTCGAAAAAAGCCTCATGTTATCATGAGAATCGAGCGAACTTGGAGGGGATATTTTTATGGCTAAAAAGGGACAAGTTTTTCAATCGTATACGGAGGAGTTCAAATTAAGAGCAGTTCAATGCTACCTGGAGGGATCGACGAGTTATCAAGCCATAGCAGACAAAATGGGAATACGAAGTTGCACACAACTTAAAACGTGGGTGAGAAAGTATCGAAATGGTGA